>CAVPBQ010000012.1:0-295277 GCA_963701925.1 uncultured Acidobacteriota bacterium | reverse complement strand
TCGGCAGGTCAGCGGTTCAAGTCCGCTCGTCGGCTCCATTATTTCCGCAAGGTTACAGATCAGTTCACCCGAGCTGCAGAACATCGATTGCAGCCCTGCTGCACCCGCAGCAGAATTTTTTCTTCCAATCGCTTTTTATCGGGAAAGACTTTTAGCGTCGGGCTCCGCGGATTCTGGCGGCCTCTTAGGCGGGCGCTGGTTGGGCTGCGTCTATTGGTGCGAGACAGTGCCGTGCTCGCACCGACCATCGGTTTCCGCTGCGGCCGCCACTCTGGCTGCTGGTTTGCTGTGCCAGTGATTTGGGAAACGATTGCAGCCCGCTTTCATTCAGAAATCCTCACAAAGTACAGGCGCGGGGCTCGGTTGAGGGTTCACGTTCCCGAGGCGTGTGCCGATGAGTGGTGTGTACGCAAATTACTTTCAACATCTCTGTCTAAACGCGACCTCGGGCATGAGGATGAGGCGGAATTTTGTCGATAACGTTTGACGATAGTGCGACGCGTTGCGTGCTCCGGCTGGAAGGCGAGATTGGCGTCACCTGCGCGGCGGAACTGAAGCGGGCGCTGATCGACGCCATCTCGTCGGGAAGAGAAGTAGAACTCGATTTGGCGCAGGCCAGCGATCTTGACGTGACCGCTATCCAGTTGTTGTGGGCGGCGCGGCGGGAAGCGGAAAAGGCGGGCGCGCCGTTCGCGGTGGCCGGGGATGTGCCCGAGAAGATCGGGCGCGCGGTGAGCGAGGCCGGGGTGGAGAACTTTCTGGTGGCCGTGACTCTCAAGGGGACGCCGGCGAATCCGGCGGGTTTGCCCACGGGAACTCCCGATGATTGACAAATATAAACAGGCATTCCGGGAGGAAGCGCGGGAGATTCTGCTGGACTTGGAATCGGCCCTGCTGGATCTCAACGAGCACCGCGACGACAGCGAACTGGTGGGACGAGCCTTTCGTGCCCTGCACACCATCAAGGGCTCGGGGGCGATGTTCGGATTTGACGCCATCGCGACATTCACCCACGACATTGAAAATGCTTTTGACCAGATACGGAATGGGCGGCTGCAGGCGACCTCGGACCTGATCAGCCTGGCCTTGGCCGCGGTCGATCAGATCAAAGCCATGCTGGAGGAGACTTCCGGCCAGGACAACGGGAGCGCGGCCATCACGGCGCAAATCCTGGTGAAACTGCGAGTCTTAACGGGAGCGCCCGAGACGCCGGCGAAGGTGTCGCCAGCAGCGGCAACAACATCAGCGGAAGCCAGCAGCGCGCCAGCAGCGCCCGGCGCGAGCTGTGAATGGCATATCCGCTTCGCTCCGGGAGCCGATCTGCTGCGCAGCGGGGCCAACCCTCTGTTGCTGTTGCGCGAACTGCGCCAGTTGGGATCGCTGCAGATCAAGGCCGACCTGTCGGCCATGCCGGCCCTCGGCGAACTGGATCCCGAACGCTGCTACCTGGCGTGGGACATGGTTCTGACCAGCGCGGTAGGAGCGGACGCGATCCGCGACGTCTTCATTTTTGTCGAAGGCAGTTGCCAGTTGCAGGTCGAGCCCGCGGCCCCGCCCTCGTCGCCAGAGAGCGAAACCGAGCCCGCGTCACCGCCTGAGAAGCGCACGGGTGAAGGTCGCCGCTCCACTGATAGGACAACCGATAAGCCAACCGATAAGCCAGCCGATAAGGTAGCGCCCGCCTCCAGCATTCGCGTGGCCGCGGCCAAGCTCGACCAGTTGGTCGATCTGGTCGGCCAGTTGGTGACGGTGCAGGCCAGGTTGGTCGAGGTCGCGGCCCGCCACGAGGATCACGACATGCAGGCCGTGGCGGAAGAGATTGAAGCGCTGACTACGGAGCTGCGCGAGACCTCGATGGGCATGCGGACCCTGCCGCTACGATCGACCTTCGAGCGCTTCAAACGCCTGGTCTACGACCTGGGGCGCAGCCTGCACAAAGAAGTGGAACTCACCTTCGATGGCGGAGAGACGGAGCTGGACAAGACCGTGCTCGACCAGTTGAATGATCCGCTGATGCACTTGATCCGCAACAGCATGGATCACGGCATTGAGCTTCCCGAAGTGCGCCGGGCCGCGGGCAAGCCAGCGACGGGCACGATTCATCTTTCGGCGCGCCATGCCGGGGCGCAGGTTCTGATCTGCGTTTCCGACGACGGCAAGGGCATTGACCGCGAGGCGGTGCGGGCGCGTGCGGTGGAGAAGGGGCTGGCGGCGGCGGATGCGCGGCTCAGCGAATCAGAAATTTTCGCCTTCGTCCTGGAGCCGGGTTTCTCGACGGCGCAGGCGGTCTCCGATGTTTCCGGGCGGGGAGTGGGCATGGATGTGGTGCGGCGCAACGTGGAAGCCTTGCGCGGAAGCATTGAGATCGCCAGCCAGTCGGGTTTGGGATCCACGGTGACGCTGCGGCTGCCGCTCACTCTGGCCATCATCGATGGCCTGCTGGTGCGAGTGGGGCAAGGCCGGTTCGTCATGCCACTGGGCAACACCGTGGAATGCGTCGAACTCACCCGGCAGGACATTGCCAATGCCAACGGCAAGCACCTGGCGAATATCCGGGGCGAGATCATTCCCTACATCCGGCTGAGCGAGTACTTGCAGACGGGCACGGAGCAGCCGGAACGGGAGCAGATCATGGTGGCGGAAACCGAGCACGGGCGCTTTGGCTTTGTCGTCGACCAGGTGCTGGGCGATCACCAGACGGTGATCAAGAATCTGGGGCGGCTCTATCGCAACGTGCAGGTAGTGTCGGGCGCAACCATTCTGGGGGACGGGACGGTGGCGTTGATTCTCGATTTACACCGCCTGGCGCAGAACGTGATTCGCAGCCACGCCATCAGCCCGCACATGCAGGCGCGCGCCCCGTGCGCGCAGGCCGCGAAGTGAGGGCAAGCCGGAGATGGGCAGGGATTCCACGAGTTCCAAAATTCAAAGGAGATGAAGTCATGGCAAGCGCAACCGCAGTCAGCAAACAGAAAATTCACCGCGGCGCCGGAGATGGGCCGGGCAAGCCGACCCCCAAAGGCACCGCACAGCACGAGGATACGCAGGCCCTGCTGGTCTCGCAGGAGATCATGCGATTGGTCGAGGCTTCGCAGGAAGGGCGATTGAACGAGCGCGCCCGGGCGGAAAAGTTTGAAGGCACCCAGCGCGAAATGATGGAGGGCGTGAATGCCATGCTGGACGCGATCCTGCTGCCCATTGGCGAAGGCAACCGCATCCTGGCGCAGATCTCCAGCGGCAAGATCGACGAACTGATCGCGCAGACCTACAAGGGCGATCACGAAAAGATGAAGCAGGCCATCAACAGCGTGGCCGTGGCACTGCAACGCCTGCACAAGGGATTTGGGCGGCTGACGGATTCCGCAAGGGATGGGAACCTGGCGGATCGCGGGAACCCGGATGGGTTCCTGGGGGCATTTGCCGAGATCGTGCGCGGGGTGAACGCCATGCTGGACGCGATCCTGCTGCCCATCGGAGAAGGCAACCGCATCCTGGCGCAGATTTCCGCCGGCAAGATTGATGAACTGATTGCCCAGACCTACAAAGGCGATCACGAAAAGATGAAGCTGGCGGTCAACAATGTGGGGCTGGTGCTGCAGCGCCTGCAGAAGGAACTGGTCCGCCTGGACGATGCCTCGAAAGAAGGGCAGTTGGGCGAGCGCGGCAAAGCCGAACAGTTCCAGGGCGCCTATGCCGACATCGTGCGCGGGGTGAACGCCATGCTGGACGCGATCCTGCTGCCCATCGGGGAAGGCAATCGCATCCTGACGCAAGTTTCCAACGGCAAGATCGACGAACTGATTGCCCAGACCTACAAGGGCGATCACGAAAAAATGAAGCAGGCCATCAACAACGTCGCCATCGTGCTGCAGCATCTGCAGAAGGAACTGGTGCGGCTGACCGATGCTTCGAAAGAAGGACAGCTCAGCGACCGCGGCAAGCCGGAGCAGTTCCAGGGCGCGTATGCCGAGATCGTGCGCGGGGTAAACGCCATGCTGGACGCGATCCTGCTGCCCATCGGGGAAGGCAATCGCATCCTGGCGCAAGTGTCCGGAGGCAAGATCGACGAACTGATTGCCCAGACCTACAAGGGCGATCACGAAAAAATGAAGCAGGCCATCAACAACGTGGCCATCGTGCTGCAGGGATTGCAGAAGGAACTGGCCCGCCTGAGCGAGGCGGCCAGCGCCGGGGAACTATCCGAACGCGGGCATCACGACCAGTTCCGGGGAGCGTATGCGGAAATCGTGCGCGGGGTCAACAACGTTCTCGACGCCGTGATTGGGCCCTTGAACGTTTCGGCCAATTACGTGGACCGCATCAGCAAAGGGGACGTGCCGTCGGAGATCACCGACACCTACCACGGCGATTTCAACACCATCAAGAACAACCTGAACACGTTGATCGCCGCCATGAACGAGATCACCCATGCCGCGGATGAGATTTCCCACGGCAACCTGACGGTCAGCATTCAGGAACGGTCCCCGCAGGACAAGCTCATGCAGGCCCTGGCCGCCATGGTCCACGACCTGACGCGCACGGTGAGCGAAATTCGCAACATTGCCGGCGAAGTCAGCGCGGCCAGCCAGTCGATCTCGACCGCTTCGGTGCAGATATCGAATGGCGCGACCACGCAGGCAGCGTCCGCGGAAGAGGCCTCGTCTTCGATGGAGGAGATGGTTTCCAACATCAAGCAGAACGCCGACAACGCGCAGCAAACCGACAAGATCGCCAACAAGTCGGCCAAGGATGCGCAGGAAAGCGGCCGGGCGGTGGTGGAAGCGGTGACCGCGATGAAGGAGATTGCCAGCAAGATCTCGATCATCGAGGAAATCGCCCGCCAGACCAACCTGCTGGCCCTGAACGCGGCCATCGAAGCGGCCCGGGCCGGGGAGCACGGCAAGGGATTCGCGGTGGTGGCGGCGGAAGTGCGCAAGCTCGCCGAACGCAGCCAGAAGGCCGCGGGCGAGATCAATCAACTCTCGGGCACGACCGTCAAAGTGTCGGAGAAAGCGGGAGAGATGCTCGAAAAGCTGGTGCCCGATATCCAGAAGACGGCGGAACTGGTGCAGGAGATCACGGCCGCCAGCAAGGAGCAGGATACCGGGGCGGAGCAGATCAACAAGGCGCTGCAGCAGCTGGAGAAGGTGATCCAGCAGAATGCATCGGCTTCGGAAGAGATGGCGTCGACCACCGAAGAGCTGACCGGGCAGTCCGACCAGCTGGTGAGCGCGCTGGGATTCTTCCGCACCGGAAACGATGCGCCGGCGCACGCTGCCCGGCCGGCGGCCAAGGCGGCCCGCGCGGCCGAGCCTGCGCCCGCGCGACCCAAGGCCGACGGTCACAGCTCGCCCCCGGCCAGCAAAACCACTGCCCGATCCGGAGTCGCCCTCAAGCTGAAGGACAAGGGCGACAACCTTGACAAGGAGTTCGAGCGCTTCTAGGGCGCGGGCGCGCGTTCCGCCCGGGAGGCGCGCCTGATCCTTCGGCCTCGAAAGGAGACGATGATGAGTGTCAACGAAATTACTGAGACGCGGCAGTATCTCACTTTTAAGCTGGGCAATGAGGTCTTTGGCATCGATGTGGCGAAGGTGCGGGAGGTGCTCGACTTCACCACCATCACCGAGATTCCGCGGACGCCCGACTTCATGAGCGGGGTGATCAACCTGCGGGGCAGCGTGGTCCCGGTGGTGGACCTGCGGCTGTGTTTCCAGATGTCGAAAACCGTGCGCACGCGCAATACCTGCATCGTGGTGGTGGAGGTGCAACTGGACGGGGAAGCCACGGTGATCGGGGCCCTGGCCGATTCGGTCGAGGAAGTCATCGATCTCGAACCCGACCAGATTCAGCCCGCGCCCCGGATCGGCACCCAGATCCGCACCGATTTCATCAAGGGCATGGGCAAACGCGAAGCGCAGTTCATCATGATCCTCGATATCGACCGCGTTTTCTCCGCCGACGAGTTGTCGGCGGTACGAGGCGCGGAAGGGACCGGGACCCTGGCGGAAGCAACCGCCTGAAAGGGGCGGGGAACGCCGGCCGGTTCCCCGCCTGTTTTTTCGAAGGTGGACGATGACGCCATGAGCACTCATTCCGACAGCCTCTCCAGCCGCGATCTGAACCGGCTCTGCCGCCTGATCTACGAGCAGTCGGGTATTACTCTCGGCGTGGAAAAAAAGGTCATGCTCGAAGGCCGGCTGAAGCGTCGCATCAGCGCTCTGCAACTTTCTTCCTACCAGGAATATTGTGACTACCTTTTCGACGGCAATCACCACGACGTCGAGGAGATGGTGCACCTGATCGATGCGGTCAGCACCAACAAGACCGACTTCTTCCGGGAGAAATCGCATTTCGACTTCCTGATCGAGCGGGCGGTTCCGGAATTCACGGCGGGAGAAAAAAGCGCCCGGGAAGTGATGATCTGGAGCGCGGGCTGTTCGAGCGGCGAAGAACCCTACACGCTGGCGATTGTGCTGAGCGAATACCGGCTGGCGCATCCCGCCTTCCGTTTCCGGATTCTGGCGACCGACATTTCGACGGCGGTGCTGGCCAAGGCGGAACGGGGAGTCTTTTCCGCCGAGGTGGTGCGCCCGGTGCCGGTGGCATGGCAGCGCAAATATTTCATGCGCAGCCGGGACCGCGAGTCCAACCTGCTGCGGGTGATTCCGGAATTGCGCCAGATGATCGAATTCCGCCGCCTGAACCTGATGGAAGAGTTCGGGCTGCCGGAGCTGGCCGACGCCATCTTCTGCCGCAACGTGATTATTTATTTTGACCGGCCCACCCAGGAACGGCTCTTCCTCAAGTTCAGCCGTCAGCTGGTGGAGGGCGGGTACATGTTCGTGGGCCACTCCGAGAGCCTGCACCATATGGATGTGCCATTGGTGCCGGTGGCTCCCGCGCTCTACAGGAAAGCCGATGGCCGAAGTCGAAATTGAAATACCGGAATTTTACCTGCAGCCGGGCGAGTTTCACCTGGCGCGCAGCCCCGCGATCCTGAAAACGGTTCTGGGTTCGTGCGTCGGGGTCACCTTCTGGAGCCCGCGGCTGGGGCTGGGCGCGCTCTGCCACGGCATATTGCCGAAGTGCCCGGCGGGAGTGCGTGGCGCCGAAGGCTATCGCTACGTGGATTTCGCCATCCTCGATCTGGCCCGGCAGTTCGAAAATTTCGGCGCCCTGCGCGGCGAGGTGCAGATCAAGGTGTTTGGCGGAGCGGATGTGCTTCCGGTGAACTCCAATCTTTCCTGGAAGGCGACGGTGGGCCACCAGAACTGGTACACCGCGCTGGAAGTTCTGCGCGGCCAGAGCTTCACCGTGCTGGCGTCGGACCTGGGCGGGTCGGTGGGGCGCACCATTCAATTTCATACCGGGACTGGCGAAGTGCTGCTGCGCCGGCTCTCGCGCTTGACGACGGACGAAAAGAAGGGCTGAGCCCATGAGCACCGCGAAAATTAAAGTCCTGATCGTGGACGACTCCGCGCTGGTTCGCCAGACTTTGACGGATGTGCTCTCCTCCGATCCGGACATCGAAGTGATCGGAACGGCGGGCGATCCATTCGTGGCGGCGGAGCGCATTGCCGAGCAACTGCCCGACGTGATCACCCTCGACATCGAGATGCCGCGCATGGACGGCCTGACCTTTTTGCAGAAGATCATGGCCCAGCACCCGATTCCGGTAGTGATCTGTTCCAGCCTGGCGGAAGAGGGCGCGCAAAGCACGCTGAAGGCGCTGGAGTACGGAGCGGTCGAGATCATTACGAAACCGCGATTGGGCAGCAAACAGTTTCTGGAAGAATCGCAAGTGATGCTGTGCCAGGCGGTGAAGGCGGCGGCGCAGGCCCGCATCCGGGCACATTCCAGTCACACCGTCGAACCCAAGCTGACCGCCGATTCAGTACTCTCGCGGGCCACCGGAGCCATGATTGCGACCACGGAAAAAATTGTGGCCATCGGAGCCTCGACCGGGGGAACCGAAGCCCTCAGGGTTCTGCTGGAAGCCTTGCCGGCGGACGCTCCCGGCATGGTCATCGTGCAGCATATGCCGGAGATGTTTACCCGGGCCTTCGCCAAGCGGCTGGATAGTTTGTGCGAAATCTCGGTGAAGGAAGCGGAGCCCAACGACACCGTGCTGCGGGGGCGCGCGCTGGTGGCACCCGGAAATCATCACATGCTGCTGAAGCGCAGCGGAGCCCGCTACTACGTGGACATCAAAGACGGGCCGCTGGTGTGCCGGCACCGGCCCTCGGTGGACGTGCTGTTCCGCTCCGCCGCGCGCTATGCCGGGCAAAACGCCGTGGGCGTGATCATGACCGGAATGGGCGATGACGGGGCCAACGGCATGCTGGAAATGAAAGAGGCGGGAGCGGTCACCATCGCGCAGGATGAAGAGACCTGCGTGGTTTTCGGAATGCCGAACGAGGCCATTAAACGGGATGCGGTGGAGCACGTGCTGCCCCTGCCGGCGATTGCCCGGGCCATTCTCGCGCATGCCAACTGACAAGGGAAGGACAGGAAATCGGCACCAACGAATGAACAGGCAATCATGACGGCCAATTGCCAAGCCAAGTCTCTCAGCATTCTCGACCACGCCCTTGCCGACCTGGAGCGCCTGGAACGCTCGAGCGCTCAGGAAGTTGAGGCGGTCGCGGATGCCTTCAAGAACCTGGCCAGCCAGGCGAACACGATTCTCGAACAGGCGGCCGCGATCGTCGAGTGTGTGGGGAAAGAGAGCATGGGGACGGTTTTTTCCAGCGTGCAGGGGTTGTGCCTTACGGTAAAGGATTTTCTGGGAAGGCGGCTGGAGGCGGCCAGCACGATTCTGGAGGCCATGGGCGAGGAGGAAAAATTTTTGCGGCAATTGATCCGCGTCACCCAGAAGCAGGAAGCCATTGCCCGTCATCTGCGGGCCCTCAGCGTGCTGACTAATGTTGAGGTGCCGCATCTGGGGCGCGACGGCAGCAACTTCCAGCTGCTGGCGCAGGAATTATCCGCGTTCTCGAAGTCCCTGACCCAGCAGACTCTGGATCTGGCGCGCGACGCTGAAAGCCGTAGTCAGGCGATGGTGGAAACTCGCAACGAACTGGCCGCGAGCCTGCCCCGGCTGCGCGGCGAAATGACGCACCTGGAAGACGGGATTGGCAAGACCTTGCAGGTGATTGACGCCGGTCTCAGCCAGCAGGCCGAAGTTCCGGCGCAGTTCCGGCGGTGCGCGGAAGAGACGGCGCAGCAGATTGCGGGGGTGGTGGCCGCCATCCAGGCCCACGATATTACCCGCCAGCAGATCGAACACGTGCAGCAGTCGCTGCAGTTGATCGCCGCGCGCATCACCGCCGCTGATTTTTCGCGGGGCGATGACCTGGCGATCGCTCATGCCGGCTTGCGGATTCAGATCCTGCAATTGCAAACCATTCAGGAGACGGTGACCAACTGGACTTCCCAGGTGCAACGATGCATGGAGGGCATTCAGCAGCTGAGCGCCTCAGGCGTGGCCGGCATCGGTCCCAAGGTGCTCCGCCAGGAACAGGAACTGTCCGCGGAACTGGCGCACATCGAGCTACTGCAACAGAAGAGCGAGGAGTATAGCGGGCGAATGCAAGTCTCGCTGAGCGGACTTTCGAGCCTGGTGGACCTGGCCAATATGCACTTGAAGCGCTCGCAGTTGATTCGCGGCCGCCTGCAGATTCTGATGTTCAACTCGCTCATAGAGGCGCAGAGGCTGGGGGAGCGGGGAGTGGTGGTGGGGGCGATCGCCCGGCTGATTAAAGAAGTATCGGAGGAGTGGGACGCGCTGGGAAAGCAATCGCAGCTCGCGCTCAGCGAAATCCTGGGGCTGGTCGAGCGCACGACGGCGCTGATGGAAATATTCTCCGAAGCCAGTTGTCAGAAACTACGCGCAGAACAGGGCCAGACCCGGGTGGCTCTGGACAGCGTGCGCGGCACGGCCGGATTTGTGGCCAGCGAGGCGGCGCAGATGCAAACCGTTACGGAAAACATGCACGCCCATCTGGCGGAGGTCGCGGCCACCGGAAAGCGGCTGGAAATCTGCTTTGGCAATCTTGATTCTGTGCGCGGTCAAATCGAGGGGCTGGCTCGCGACTGGGAGAGCAGCGATCTGACGGCAAGGCTCTGCGATGCGGGGGAAGTCGAGAGCTGGCTTTCCGGGTTTTATACCACCGAGATCGAGCGCAGTGTGATGCAGGCCGCGCTGCATGGGACGGCCTTGCCGGTGGTCGAGCAATCGTTTGCGGGCAATGCGGTGGAACTGTTTTGAGACAAGAAAGGTTTGCTAAGGACGCGGTTGCGTCCCTTTCTTAGCGAGGAGGATGCGATGAAGAAAATCCTGGCCGTGGATGATTCCGCCAGCATTCGGCAGATGGTTGGTTTCACCTTGCGCAATGCGGGTTATGAAGTGATGGACGCGGTCGATGGCAGGGATGGCCTCGCCAAGGCGGGCAAAGACAAGTTCGACATGATCATCACCGATCTCAACATGCCGAACCTCGATGGCATTGGGCTGATTATGGCCGCGCGCAAGTTGCCGGGATATTCCTTTATTCCCATTCTCATGCTGACCACAGAATCGCAAGCGCAAAAGAAAGATGAGGGGCGCAAGGCGGGGGCGACCGGTTGGATCGTGAAGCCTTTCAATGCCGAGCAGTTGATTGCGGTGATCCGCAAGCTGGTCAAGTAACTGACCGTCATGCCCGTCGTGACAGGGGATATGCCATGAGCACTTCGCAGAATAATGATGCCGGGGCCATAGCCACCATGATGGCGTCCACGCTTAGCCCGGCCAACTTGCCTCTCCTGATTACTGCGATCCAGCAGGCTGGGGAAGCCATCGTAATTACGGACAGCGCCGCGCGCATCGAATATGCCAATCCTGCATTCACCAGGCTCACCGGTTACACCGTGGACGAGGCCAGCGGCCAGAAAACGAACATGCTGAAGTCAGGGCAGCAGAACCCGGAATTTTACCGGGATCTGTGGAAGACGATTACGGCGGGAAATACCTGGCGGGGCGAACTGATCAACCGGCGCAAGGACGGCAGTTGCTACACCGAGAAGATGACGATTACGCCGGTGAGGGACGCGGACAACGCCATCCGCCACTACATCGCCATTAAAGAGGATGTGACCGAACGCCGGGCCGCCGAACAAGCGCTGCACCGGCAGGAGCACGAACTGCGGAAGCATGTAGCGGAAATTGAACAGATCTACGAGCATGCTCCGCTGGGTCTTGCGTTTATGGATCGGGAGTATCGCGTACTACGCATTAATGAACGCCTGGCCGCGGTGAGCGGCTTATCGGCGGAGCAGGCGATCGGCAGGAAGATAGTCGACCTGGTGCCGAATCTAGCGGCCCAACTGGTGGAAATCTGGCGACCGATCTTCGAGCGCGGCCAGCCCGTACTCGACGTCGAAATTCACGGAACCGTCCTTCCGGCGGCCGGAGAACAATGTTGGCTGTGCAGCTATATTCCTCTTCGGTCTGAGGCCGGTGAGATTGCCGGCGTCCTGGCTTCGGTGCTGGACATCAGCTCGCGCCGGAAGACGGAGAAAGCGCTGCAAGCTTCGGAGGAGCGTTACCGGCTGATGTTTGAGCGGAACCTGGGCGGAATTTTCCGCTATTCCGAGGACGGCATTCTGATTGACGCCAACGACGCGTGCGCCACCATGCTGGGCTATGCCTCGCGCCAGGAACTGGTGGGCCTGCGGCGAGTCGACTTCTTTTTTGACGCCGGCGAAGCCGAACAAGCATGGGAACGCTTGAAACGGGACAAAATACTGGCCAACCACGAAGTGTGCATCAAGTGCAAGGATGGGGCCGGAGTATGGGTGCTGGCCAACTTAATCTGGGTGGCGAACCCGGCGGGGCCCTCGCTGGTGGAAGGCTCCTGCATCGAGATCACCGAGCGCAAGCGGATCGAGCGCGAAATCGGGAAAGCCAAAGATGCCGCGGAATCGGCCAACCTCGCCAAGAGCCAATTCCTGGCCAACATGAGCCACGAAATCCGCACTCCGATGAATGGAGTGATCGGCATGACCTCGCTCCTGCTGGGCACGTCGCTCACTCCTGAGCAGCAGCAGTATGCCGAGATCGCGAACTCGAGCGGCAAGACTCTGCTGACCGTGGTCAACGACATTCTCGACTTCTCCAAAATCGAGGCGCGAAAGCTGACCCTGGAGGTTACCGATTTTGATCTGCATATTCCGCTGCGCGAAGCGGTGGAGATGGTGGCGGTCGAGGCGCACCGCAAGGGGCTGGAACTGATTTGCGAAGTGGTTCGGGAAGTTCCGCGGCGGCTGAAGGGCGATCCCGGGCGCTTGCGCCAGATTCTGGTCAACCTGCTGGCTAACTCCGTCAAATTTACGCATGCGGGGGAGATCTACCTCACAGTGGAGTTCGAGGCGGAATACAGGGGGGCTGCGATTCTGCGCTTCCGGGTGAAAGATACGGGCATTGGATTTCCCGAGGGCCAGGCTCCATTCCTGTTCGAGCCCTTCGTGCAGGCGGATGGGTCGGCGACGCGCAAGTACGGCGGGACGGGGCTGGGCCTGACGATTTCGAAACAGCTGGTGGAGATGATGGGGGGGACGATCGGCGCGCACAGCGCTCCGGGGAAAGGGTCGACATTTTGGTTCACGATCGCACTAGAGAACCAGACCGAGGCGGCAACGCCGGCGAAGAAATTTGATTTGAGCCTGCAGGAACCCAAGGTGCTCGTGGTCGATGACAGCCCTACCAGCCGCGCGCTCCTGCATACGCTGTTGACCAGCTGCGGTTGTCGCAGCGAAGAGACGGGGGATGCAAGTTCAGCCCTCACCTTGCTGCAATCAGCGGCCAAGACCTCAGATCCGTTTCGAGTTGCACTGCTCGACGGGAAGATGCCGGGAAACGACGGGTTTGAAATGGGGAGGCGAATTGCGGCCGATCCCGAGTGCGATGGATTGACGCTCGTGTTGATGTCCCCATTGGGGCAGGAGCACGATCCAGACTTGCTGACGAAGTCTGGATTCGCCGGACGATTGTCAAAGCCGGTATGGGAGTCGTCGCTGCATGAGGCACTGGCGCGGGCGTTGCGAGTGGCCAGACCGGAGTCTGCGGTTGTG
Source organism: uncultured Acidobacteriota bacterium (assembly GCA_963701925.1). Lineage (GTDB taxonomy): Bacteria > Acidobacteriota > Terriglobia > Terriglobales > Acidobacteriaceae > Sulfotelmatobacter. The sequence continues at coordinate 282,164 of CAVPBQ010000012.1, read as the reverse complement.
ACGAGTGCTCCGGGTAAGTCTCCCGCAAGTGCGGCTCCGGTGAGCACTTCTGTCCCAAGTCAGTCTCTGGCAAACGCGGCAGCGCGAATTCTGGTGGTCGAGGACAACGCCACCAATCAACAGGTTGCTTTGGCCATTCTGCGCAAGCTCGGGCACAAAGCGGACACGGTGGGGAATGGCGCGAGCGCTCTGGAGGCCCTGCGGCGCGCTGATTATGACATCGTTCTGATGGATTGCGAAATGCCCGGAATGGACGGCTACGAGACGGCGCGGCGCATCCGCCGTGCTTCCAGCGGCATGCGCAATCCGGAGATTCCGATCGTTGCATTGACGGCCCACGCCATGGTGGGAGACCGCGAAAAGTGCATTGCGGCTGGCATGAACGATTACGTTGCCAAACCCATCGAGCCCCGGCAACTCGAGGTAGTCCTGGCGAAGTGGCTGAGCGTGCGCGGGCAGGGCGGAGGAGCGGGCCTCGGCAGGGTTGGTCGACCCACGACAGAAATTTTCCGGGAGCAGGAATTGGTGTCTCGTCTTTCCGGCGACGATGCTCTGGCTCGAACCATCGTAGCGGGATTTATGAGCGATGCTCCGGCACAACTGCAGAAACTGAAGCAACTGATGGAGCAGGGAGATTCCGGCGGCGCCGGTATGCAGGCGCACACGCTGAAGGGCGCAGCGGCCACAGTCTCAGCTCCCGGTTTGCAGGAATTAGCCCGCCAGATTCAGCAGGCGACAAGCGACGGAGAATTATCGCGCGCGGCCGCGCTGCTGAGTGCGGTGGATGAGGAATTCGGGCGGCTCAAGGCTACCCTGAGCCAGTCCGGCTGGGTTTAACCCAGCGAGAGGAAGGAAGAGTTGCAATGTATACGCTGATTGTTGAGGACGACTTTACCAGCCGGTTGCTGCTGCAGACTTTTCTCTCCCGCTATGGCGAGTGTCACGTTGCGGTCAACGGCAAAGAGGCGGTGGAGGCTTTCCGCTCGGCGCGGCAGAACGGGCGGGCCTACGACCTGATTTGCATGGACATCATGATGCCGGAGAAGGATGGGAAGGCGGCAGTGTCAGAAATCCGCGCCCTGGAAGAAGGTGGAGGGACGTTCTCGAGCAAGGGAGCGAAGATCGTCATGATTACTGCGCTCGACGATGTGAAGAACGTTGTGGGCTCGTTTAAGGCACTGTGTGATGCTTATGTATTGAAACCGGTCGACACGGCGAAGTTGCTCGACCACCTGAAAGAGTTCGCGCTGGTGCCTTAGTCGGCGGCGGGACAACGCCGACGCAGCCGCGAAATTCTGACTCAGCCCAGCGGCGTCAAAAAAGGAACTTAGCGCTCAACTGAACGAGGCGCGGGGGATTGGCGCTCAGCACTTGCCCGAAGGTGGAACTGCCGATATTGCCGTCGACGGATTGCGGCCCGAAGAATTGCGAGTGATTGAAGAGGTTGAATCCCTCCACTCGCAGCTGGATCGATTTCGATTCCGACAAGTGGACGTTTTTGAGAAGAGCCAGATCGTAGTTATCCAATCCCGGTCCGGAGAAGAAACGCCGTTTGGCGGTGCCCGGCGTGCCCAAGGCATTCTCGCTGAATTGAGAAGTATTGAAATAAGCCCGTCCATTACTGGAATCGTGATTCAACCCCAGCGGCCCTCCCGAGTAATCAGGCTCATCAATTCCATAGTTGTTGATGCCATTCGGTTCGGCTCCGAGCAGGGAATTGTCGCCGTAGTTGAGCAGCGTGACCGGCAGACCAGAGCTGAAATGGGTGATTCCCGAGACTTCCCATCCCTGTGTCCAGCGATTTGCCATTCGTAAAAGACTCTCGAGCGGAATCCTGTAGTTGTAGCTGACAACAAAGTTGTGCCTGACGTCAAAGGAAGATAAGGCATAGCTGAGAGCGGGATTTATCGGATTGACCTCTTCCCCGAGGTTGGAGGACTCGTCCAGCGACTTGCCGTACGTGTAGCCAGCAGACAGTTCGAGTCGTCCGCTGGAGTGCCGGAGGCTGAGTTGAAGCGCGTTGTAATTCGATATGCCGATGGTTGTCTGGTTCGTGTCGCTGCCGAAATTAAAACCGAGCGGCCCTCGCGTTCCGTCGATTACCTTATGCGAGGCGGTGGTGAATACATTGCTCTCTCCAAACGGGCCGCAGGTCGGAGAAGTGGGGGACACGTCGCTGGGCTGACTCAACCTCAGGCAGAGCAGCGGATCGCCCGCGTTGGCTTCCTCCATTACCAGAAGGCGGTGCGACTGTGTTCCCACATAGCTGGCGCTAAGAACCGTATTCGTTCCGAGTTGACGCTCCAGCGAGAGCATGTATTCCTCGACATACGGGATTCGGTTCGTGGCGGCGTATCCGGGGATGCCGCTGATCGGTTCGTATTGCGGCCAATCGATGTTCGAATCGGGATAGCTGCTGGACGCCTTCTGCGTGACCAGTGCGACGGGAAATGGCTGGCCTTGAAACCGTCCGCTGGACGCGGCGATGAACGGCGTAGCGAATAGCGGCGGAGCCGGACTCGAATAGGTGATGCCGAAGGGAGCGTTCCCGGCGAGGATGCCCATCGTCAGCGCCTCGATGGCGGTGTAATACATTCCGAAGCCAGCTCTGATGCTGGTTTTTCCGGGGCCGCCCAAAATCTTTGCGAGGAAAGTGCCGTCCTTTCCCGCGGGCGAATAAGCCACGCCGAAGCGCGGAGCGAAGTCGAGGTTGCCGGGAGGCGCGAGGGTTCGAGGAATGCCGGGGTCGGTGGGAAACAAAATTCCGGCGGGCGCTCCAGGAAATACTAGCGACTGCTTGCCGGGTTCGAACGTGGAGATTCCGTTGCTCTTTTCATACCAGGGCTCAATGCGATCCCAGCGCAAGCCGTAGTTCAGGGTGAGGTTGGAACGCACGCGCCAGGCGTCCTGCGCGTAGAGACCCAAGTATTTATTGCGACCATAAAATGGTTGCAGCTGGCTCTGATTGTATTGGCTGGGAAGCCCCAGCAAGAAACCTTCGAAGTCAGAAACGGTGTCGTTGCCGGTGAAGAGAAAGTTGCCGTTGAATTGCGAGATCGCGTTGGTGTTGATCTGGTCGTAGTGAAATTCCGCTCCGAATTTGAAGGTGTGGCGGCCGACAACTTTAGAGAAGTTTTCAGTCCACTGAAAAGTATTGTTGGCCTGCCTGAGTTCGTTGGCGTTGGTCCCGATGGAGAACGCATTGAACACGATATTTTCAACTCCTTCGCCTTGAGGATTGAGAGGTACGATGCCGGGCGTTCCGGGCCCGGTCACGAATCCCTGCGAAGCCAGGCTGATGCCGAGTCCGCCCACCGGTTTTCCGAGATCACTGTGATCGCGCATGTAGGTGAAGTGAAATTCATTCACCGCCGTTGATCCCAGCGTTTTGGTATGGCTCAAACTGAGCAACTGGGCGCGGCCAAGATAGAGCGCGTTGAAGCCGGGAACGGATGCTCCGCTCTGGGCCACGGGATATGGGTTATTGAGGGTATAGTCGTCCAGAAAGTAATAGGCCGAAAATGTTCCCCAGTGGCCGTTGTGATCGAGTCGTTGAGCGACCTTATCGTCGCGCAGGGTTTCGTTGTAGGCGGAGGTGGCGAATTCATTCGGGCCGACGTTGGGTTGCGGAATATATTGCAGCAGATTGAGGGCCGGGGCAGACCATTCGCTCTGCGGGATCGTGTCGCCATTGGGAAAAATGCCGCTGCGCTCGGCCACAGTGGGCACTGCGATGTCGCCGGTGTCGACGCCTTGCGTCAATCGAGTGCCCTGATAGTCCGTAAAGAAAAATGTGCTGTTGCTGCGAATCGGGCCGCCGAAGGTTCCGCCAAATTGGTTCTGATCAAATGCTCCGCGGGTCGGAGAAAAATAGTTGCGGGCATCGAGATTGGTGTTGCGAACGAATTCAAAAGCGTCGCCGTGAAAGGCATTCGTGCCCGACTTGGTGACGACGTTGATCTGGCCTCCGCTGTGTCCTCCATATTCCGCATCGAAGTTGCTGGTAAGAATGCGGAATTCGGCGACGGAGTCGAGGTTGGGGATGATCGCCGTTCCCGAATTCGCGTCTTCCTCGGCATCGCTGCCGTTTACGGTGAAGGCATTCGCGAACTCGCGTTGTCCATTGATCGAAATCGTGCCGGGATTCAGCCCGCCGGAGGGTGAAAGCGCGCTTACACCCACGTCCTGCTGTGTGTTCGAAGTGAGCGACGTGGTGGGAACTACGCCCGGCTGAAGCGCGAGAAGATCAGTGTAACTGCGCCCATTCAAGGGCACGGCGGCCATCTTCCTGGCGCTGATTACTTCGCCCATTTGCGACTCGGACGTTTCGGCGTGAACCGCCGTGTCCATCACGGTAACCGCATTGCGTTCCGCGCCCACTTCAAGGACAACGTCCACAGTCAACGCGCTGTTGGTATCGATGACGATCGATGTTCGTTGGTAGAGCCGGAAGCCGGCCTTCTCGATGGCGAGGGTATAACGTCCAACGGGGAGTTCGGGAAAGGAGTAGAAGCCACGGGCGTTGGTGGCGAGGCGAATCTGAAGTCCGGTATCAAGGTTCCTGGCGCTCACGGTTGCATCCGGAATGACAGCGCTGCTTGCGTCCTTCACCGTGCCGGAAACACTTCCGCCCGTCCCGGCCCACGAACCGACAGCGGCGAGCAAGACCGACGCGAAAAAGAGAAATGAAGTGCGGCGATTCATGAGATTAAGAAAACTCGGACGGTTGCGGCGAATCCTTGTCTAGATGCGACTCAGTCGCAACTATATGACAAAAAATAACGACTACTCCCTGGCCCTTTGGCAGCGTGGGCAGATTCCGCCCACTTCCAGGCGCACGACCCGGATCTGAAAGCCGCTCTGCCGGACCATTTCCTTCTTTAGTTTCTCGAAAGATGGGCTCACGTATTCCATGATGGCGCCACACCGAAAACATGCCATGTGGCAATGATCGCGGCTGGTTTTTGCCTCGTAGTAGTGCTTCTCACCTTCGATGTGCATTAAATCCAGTTCGTCGATCAATCCATGTTCCTTCAGCAATGCAATGGTGCGATAGACGGTGGCGCGATCGATAGCCGCATCCTGTTTCCGCGCAATCTCCAGCAGGGTAGCCGCATCAAGATGGCGGGGTGAGTCTTGAATAATGCCGACCAGCAATCGTCGCTGCACGGTCATGCGGATTCCACGCGCCGTCAACTCCTTCATCAGGGAGGAGCGGGTGATGTTGTCGCCTTTCGATCTTCCGAGATGCGAGTCACTGGCAACGATGGCCTCGGTTTGCATGATCCCCCTACTATGCGCTAGTTGCAACTCAGTCGCAACTCATAACTGTCATTGGACGGCATTCATCGCCGCGCTGTCAAGGCCTTGTCGCTAGATTATGCCTAAGCCGCATTCCGCCTGGAAAATCACAGCGTTGCCTGGTGATGTTCCGGTCCTGACCGCGTCCAACGTGACGGCACACGGGTGCTTGGATTACAGTGTTCCGTTCCCGTGGAAGATACGAAATTGCAACCTTTTGGAGGAGTTCTTGAAAAATAAGCTGCAACTCACCGCGATCATCCTGCTCGCATTGCTGACAATTACAGGCGCGACCAACGCGCTGGCGCAGGAGAAAACTGCTCCCGCTCCCAAGGCACATCCGGCGGCTGCCGCTGTGGACATTCCCATCCCTGATATTCCCTACACGAAGTTCGTGCTCAACAATGGGCTGACCGTGCTGGTCCATGAAGATCACAAGGCGCCGATCGTCGCAGTAAATACCTGGTATCACGTGGGGTCGAAGAATGAGAAGGAGGGCAAGACGGGCTTCGCCCACCTGTTCGAACACTTGATGTTTAGTGGCAGTGACGACTTCAACCATACCTACATCAACGCCATGGAAAAGATTGGCGCCACCAATCTGAACGGCACAACCAATAATGATCGCACCAACTATTTTGAAAACGTGCCTAAGTCGATGCTCGACTACGTGCTGTTCGCCGAGAGCGATCGCATGGGACATTTGCTCGGCGTGCTGGATCAGAAAAAGCTCGACCTGCAGCGCGGCGTGGTGCAGAACGAAAAGCGACAGGGCGAGAACCAGCCCTACGGCGTGACCGAAGAATTGATCTCTCATAACACTTATCCGGCGGGGCATCCGTATTCATGGACCGTGATTGGTTCGATGGAGGATCTCAATGCCGCGTCGCTCAGCGATGTGCAAGAGTGGTTCAAGACGTACTACGGGCCGAACAATGTAACGGTTGTGATCGCGGGGGACATCACGCCGGAACTCGCGAAGGAGAAGGTCGAAAAATACTACGGCGAGATTCCTCCCGGGCCGCCGATCGCGAAGCAGGAAACGTGGATTGCCAAGCGCACGGGCACGCATCGCGGCTGGGTACAGGATCGCGTGCCGCAGGCGCGTCTCTATCGCATCTGGAACGTTCCGGAATATGGTTCGCCGGAAGAGGCGCAGCTTGATCTGGCGTCGGAGATTCTGGGCGGCGGGAAGACTTCGCGCCTCTACAAGCGACTGGTCTACAAGGAGCAGATCGCGACCAGCGCCACTGCGGAAAATGACACCAGCGAAATCGCCGGGCAGTTTGACCTGGAGTTGACGGCGAATCCCGGCGGCGATCTGGGCAAAGTCGAAAGGGCTGGAGACGAGGAATTGCAGAATTTCCTTAAGAATGGTCCGACGGAAGCGGAGTTGCAGCTGGCAAAGACGCAGATTCTGGGCCGTTACGTCCGCATTGTGGAGCGTATCGGCGGCTTCGGCGGCACGAGCGATCTGCTGGCGCGCTGCCAGTCGTTCAAAGGTAATCCCGACTGCTACAAGGATTATTTGAAGTGGGTGAAGGCCGCGACTCCGGCCAGCGTGAAGAAAGCCGCCGTCGACTGGCTGTCAGACGGCGACTACATTCTCGAGGTGCATCCTTATCCCGCGGACTTGAAGACGACCGCGAAACTGGACCGGTCGAAAGAGCCCGCGCCCGGCGAGCCCGTATCGCTGAATCTGCCTGCGCTGGAGAAGACGAAGCTGGTCAATGGACTGAACGTCGTGCTGGCGGAGAGGCATGCGGCTCCGGTGGTGAACTTCACCCTGATGGTCGATAGCGGATACGCGGCCGATCCTTCAGCCGCGCCGGGCACCGACAGCTTCGAGCAGCGCATGCTGGAAGAAGGCACGCCCACGCGGGACTCGCTGAAGATTGGCGAAGAGCTCGAATCGTTGAGTGCCAACTTCAATGCCGGCGCCAATCTGGATTATTCGCTGGTTAGCCTGAACACGCTGAAGAGCACGATGGACCGGTCGCTCGACATTTATGCCGACCTGATTCTGCATCCGTCTTTTCCTGAAAGGGAGTTTTTGCGGCTGCAGAAGGAGCGCATTGCAGCCATCCAGCGTGAGAAGGTGACACCGCAGTTCATGGCGTTGCGGGTGGTTCCGGCTCTGGTTTACGGCAAGGGACATCCGTATGCCGTGCCATTCACTGGAACGGGTACCGAGGCCAGCGTCAAGGAGATGACGCGGGAGGATCTGGCCAAATTCCATGACACCTGGTTCAAACCCAACAATGCGACTCTGCTGGTGGTAGGCGACACGACCATGGCAGAGCTCAAACCGAAGCTGGAGAGACTGCTGGCTGCGTGGAAGCCGGGAGATGTGCCGAAGAAATCGATTCCGAAGGTGGCCGAACCGGCGAAAGACGTGGTGTATCTAATCGACCGGCCGGGCTCGGGGCAGAGCATAATCTTCGGCGCGCAATTGGCGCCCCCGCAGAATGATCCCGACGCGATTGCGCTGCAACTGGTCAACGGCATCTTTGGGGGTACGTTCAGCTCGCGCATCAACATGAACCTGCGCGAAGACAAACACTGGTCTTACGGCGTGCGCACAGTGCTGGCTTCGGCGCGCGGCCAGCGGCCTTACATCAGCCTCTCGCCGGTGCAAACGGATAAGACGAAAGAATCGCTGGTCGAACTGATGAAGGAATATAAGAACATCACGGGCGACAAGCCAATCACCGGGGAGGAACTGAAAGACGAGCAGAGCAACGTGACGCTGGCGCTGGCCGGGCAGTTTGAAACGGTGCAGCAACTGAGCGGAGCCTACGGCAACATCCTCGAATACGGCTTGCCGGAGGATTACTACAACACCTTCACGCAAAAGGCGCTTGCGCTGACGCCGGAGGGCGCCAATGAAATCGCCAAGAAATACATTCTGCCCGAGCATCTGGTCTGGGTGGTGGTCGGCGACATGAGCAAGGTGGAAGCCGGCATCCGCGAACTGAATATCGGCGAAGTGCACAAGATCGACGCCGATGGAAACCCGGTGCAGTAGCGGCTATTGCAGTTTGGCGTATTCGGCCCTGGCCTCTTTCAGTACGGGGAGGTCAGGGTCGGCGTCTTTCCAGCGGGCAAAAAAATCCTGATAGGCGGCGCGGGCTTTATCTTTTGCGCCGGCTGCGACGCAGGAGCGTGCGATGCCGAGCTGGGCGTAGGGCAGGGTTATGTCCGTCGGGGCGTAGTTTTCGAGGTTGAGGATGGCGCGAAATTCCTGCTCGGCGTCGGCGGCGCGGCCTGCCATTAAGAGGGCGCTGGCGCGTGTGTAGCGGGATTCGAGGTTTGCCCGATCCCAGGGCTCGGCGCTTTTCATGAGTTCCAGAGCCTTGGCCGCGTCGTGATGGCTCATAGCCAGCACGGCGCGAATCATGGGCCCGTATACCGACTGCAGGTTGGTGTCATCGGGACGCTGCTTCAGTGCCTGCTCGATCAGCGGTTGCGCTTTAGCATCTTCGCTCGCGCGCGCGTAAATGTCGGCCGCGAAACTCAGGACGGTCGGGGTCTGCGATTCCTTCAGTGCGGCCGCCGCTCCGGCGATGGCCTCGTTGCGATTTCCAGCCAGCGCTTCGTCCTGCGCTTCGCCGGAAATCGAGTTGACAATGTCCTCCTTGAGTTCGAGTCCCGCGGCTTTCAACTGAGCTTGTTTGAACAGGTCTCTCGCCTTGTGCATTTGACCATGTGCTACCGCCAGCGCGGCATCGCGTTGCAGCAAGTCCAGTTCTCCCTGGGGATTGGCCTTAGCTAACGCGTCTTCCTTAATCTGGGTGGCTGAGTCGTGCTGCAACATCGCGATGGTGGCGAAGTGCTCGTGAATCAGGAATGAGCCCAGGTTGTGCTGCTGGGCAGCCAAGAGGATCGCCTTGGCATCGTCCAGGCGGTTCAAGGCGATATAAGCCCAAGCGGCAATGGCGTAGCCGTTGTAAGTATTGGGCGCGAGCTTCGTGGCTTCCAACCCGTTTTCCAGCGTCTTGTCGAAATTTCCCAGGAACAGGTAGGTGACGCCAAGATTCACCCGCGGCCGGTTGTCGCGCGGGTAGACCTGTTTATAGATCTCGTAGGTTGAGATCGCCTTATCCAACTGGCCGCCGTATTGGTAGTAGTCGCTGGTGATGGCCAGTTTCTCGCGCTCGCTGGCGCGGTCCTTCAACTCGAAGGCCTTCTTCATGTACCCGAGGCAAGTTTCGAGCTGTCCGAGATTGCCGTATTCGACGGCGAGACTGCGCCAGGCCATGGCGAATGTGGGATCGAGTTCGACGGCGCGCTTGCTGAACGTAGTTGCGCCCAGAAAGTCGCCATTATTGTTACGCAGGGTTGCCTCGCTCGCCATCTTGAGGGCTTCGAGCGAAGAGGTTGTGGCCTCGGGGAGCGGCGTGTCGAACTTCTGAATCGAGGCCAGGGATTCGCCTAGTTTCCCGCGAAGGGAGGTGCTGGCATGCCCCAAGGCGTCGAGAACTTTTTCTTTGCTGGCGGCCTGCGCCTGTTCCTGGGTCACGGACGCGCCGGTGGATGAGTTGATCGCCTCTAGCGTGAGCACGTATTCGCTACCCAGGCTGGCGATGGAGCCGTGGACCATGGCCTTGATGCCATTGCGCTGGCAAATTTCGCGACCGATTTCGGGCGTGACTCGGGCATCCGGCTCGCGCCCCATCAACTTCAGAGTTTTCGAAACATCCTGCTGCGGGACGAGGTTCAAGAAAGGAGATTGCGCCAAGCTGACCTGCAGCGCGGTCTTTAGCGTGCCGTCGAACACGGCATCGCCGGTAGTGTTGGTGAAGTCGGTTAACAGAATCGAATCTTTCTCAGTTAGCGCGGGAGTGCGATGCGTGTACCAGAATGCGCCCGCCGCGCAGATCGCTATTGCAAGGACTGCCAGCGCCGCAGGGAGAACCCATCGCGGCTTCGCTGGGGTAATGGCGCTTTGTGCTGGCATGGAAGCCTGCACCGCGACGGCTGAGGGTTGAACCGCCGATTTGGCAGAGCCCGAGGTCCGGGAAGTTGGTGGAATCGCACCCGACGCAGGCGCAATGCCCGCCGGTTCTTCGGCGACGGCGGCAACCGCAGACATTCCGGAATCGGTGTCGCGCTTCAGGCGCTGCAATTCGGCGCGCATCTCCGAAGCATGCTGGTAGCGCAGTTCGCGATCCTTCTCCAGAGCGCGGTTGATGATGCGCTCCAATTCGGCGGGGACATCGGGATTCATGCGGACGGGCGAGACGGGAGCGCGGCCGAGTATCGATTCGAAGATTACGGCAGAGGTTTCGCCGCGAAAGGGCACGCTGCCGGTAGCCATTTCGTAGAGCACCGCGCCGAAGGAGAACAGATCGGTGCGCGGATCGAGATCTTTGCCTCGCGCCTGTTCCGGCGACATGTAGGCCACCGTCCCGACGGTGCTGCCGGGACTGGTCAGGTGCTCAAGATCGACAGCGGCAGTGGCTGCGGTCACCCCGGTGTCGGGCTGGACCTGCGGACTGATCACCACCTTGGCAAGGCCGAAGTCGAGAATCTTGGCGTGTTCGCGGCGGGTCACAAAAATATTTGCCGGCTTGATATCGCGATGGACAACGCCCTTGGAGTGCGCCGCGTCGAGGGCGTCGGCGATTTCGATCGACAGGGTGAGAATATCGTCGGTCTCCATCGGCCGCCCACTAATGCGATGCTTCAGCGTCATGCCATCGAGAAATTCCATGACGATGAAGGGCTGGCCATTTTCCTGGCCGATCTCATGAATGGTGCAGATATTGGGATGATTGAGCGCGGAAGCAGCTTGCGCCTCGCGCTGAAAACGGGCCAGGGCTTGAGGGTCGCGGGCAACGTCATTGGGCAGAAATTTCAGCGCGACGAAGCGGTGCAGGTTGATGTCCTCGGCCTTGTAGACCACCCCCATCCCGCCGCCGCCGAGCTTTTCCACGATGCGATAGTGCGAGATGGTTTGGCCGATCATATTTTGGCGCGTCAGTCTGCGGGTCGCCTCATCTTACGGACGCCGTCGCAGCCCGTCAACGAGAGCGGATCAGCCTGGCTTGCACGATGCCATCCCGAGGGCTTCAGAAGGGCATCAAATGCGCACTCGGAGGGACGATGTTGGACCCTACACGTTCGTGCAGCCTATGGCACGGACGGGCCATTTCCCGACTCCTGGGGCAGTATTAAAGTAGTTTTCGAGCAGCACTTGGGGGAGGGCTGATCAACAGACGTCCCAAGACTCGATTGAGTCTGGGGCGTTTTGTTTTGCGCTGAAAAGCGTCCTGCCGGTGGTACTGGAGTGCTATTCCTTAGCACCCCCGAGCCATTTACCGGATTTAGGGTCAGGTTTAGAGTTGTTCTTGAGCAGCACTTGGGGGAGGGCTGATCAGCAGACGTCCCACGACTCAATTGAGTCTGGGGCGTTTTGTTTTGCGCTTGAAAACGGTTTCGGGGCATGGACCCGGAGTGCTATTCCTTAGCACCCCCGAGCCATTTACCGGATAGAGGGGCAGGTTTAGAGTGGTTCTCGAGCAGCACTTGGGGGAGGGCTGATCGACAAACGTCCCAAGACTCAAACTGAGTCTGGGGCGTTTTGTTTTGCGCGCGAAAACCTTTCCTCATCCCCATCCTTTCAGCCCGTTGTCGTCCTGAGCGAAACGAAGGACCTCTTGTACTAGCCGGGCAGTGTCGGTGCCGCCGGCAAGTGCACAGGTCCTTCGCTTCGCTCAGGATGACAAGACGCCAGCAGGCTTCCGTTCCTTTGGAAGTGGTAGATTTGACCATTCCGTAATTCGCTTGCCGCCGGGGTGGTCGAATGACAGCCCAATTGGATCGTCGCCAATTCGTCGCAGGAATGGCCGCCATGACCGCGGCGAATGCCACGTCCCGACTCTCCACACCTCTTTCTGCGTCGCCTTTCCGCGTCTCCGTTATTAACGATGAAATTTCGCAGGATTTCGGCCGTGCTTGCGAAGTGGCCGCGCAGGAATTCGGGATGGGCTGGATCGAACTGCGCAGCATGTGGAAGAAGAATGTCGTCAGCCTGGATGAAAAGGAAGTGGCGGAGGCGCAGCGCATTCTCGAAAAATACAAACTCAGCGTCACCGACATTGCCAGCCCGCTGTTCAAGGTCGACTGGGCGGGCGCTCCTAAATCGAAATTCAGCACGGCCAACGATTTTCGCGCCAACTTTGGCTTCGGGCAGCAGGACGAAGTTTTCGAGCGTGCCATCGCGATGGCGAAAGCTTTCAAGACCGGTCGCGTGCGCTGCTTCGATTTTTGGCGGCTAGAGAATCAGGCCCCTTATCGCGCGGCCATGAATGAAAAGTTACTGCAGGCCGCCAACAAGGCCGGCCAGCAGGAAATTACGCTGGTTCTGGAGAACGATTCTTCCAACAACACAGCCACCGGCGCCGAGGCCGCCAAGGTTCTGGAGGCGGTGAAGTCGCCGCATCTCATGTTGAACTGGGATCCGGGCAACGCTGCTGCCAGCGGCGAAACGCCCTTCCCCAACGGCTACGATCTGCTGCCCAAAGAGCGCATCGGCCACTGCCATTGCAAAGACGCCGTTAAGAAAGGCCACGGCTACGAGTGGGCGCCCATGGGCGCGGGAATCATCGACTGGGCGGGGCAGTTTAAGGCATTAAAGCGCGACGGCTACGACTTCGCGGTGAGCCTGGAAACGCATTGGCGCCAGGGCTCGCCGGAAGCGTCCTCGCGCAAGAGTTGGGCGGGAATGAAAAGGCTGTTGCAGGATGCCGGGTGTTTATAGAGTGCCAGATGTGTCGCATTGGGGTAGTGGGTCAGTCTGAAACTGACCCACTACCCGCATTGGCTTGATCTTCCAGTTCTTTCCCTGATCTGTTAGTGTTTTCTGTTTGCTTCATGGGCCGAACGAAAGCATGTCCGATCGGCAGGGAAGGAATTAAACCCGCGTGATCGTCGGAGTTCCAAAAGAAAGTTATCCCGGGGAACGGCGCGTGGCGCTGGTTCCAGTTGTGATCCCCACACTCGCGAAAGCCGGAATCGAAGTCATTGTCGAGGCTGGCGCCGGTGCGCAAGCCGGCTATCCTGATTCTGCATACATCGAGAAGGGCGCGAAGATCGTTCCCAACCGCGAGGCTGTGTTTGCCACGGCTGACGCGGTTCTGCAGGTGCTCTGCTACGGCTCGAATGACGCGACCGGCAAGGCAGACCTTCCGCTGATGCGGCGTGGCCAGGCGCTGATTGGCTTTTTGCGACCGTTGGGTTCCCTGGAAGTTATACAGGAAATCGCTCAGGCCGGGGTCTCGGCATATTCGGTGGAATTTATGCCGCGCACCACGCGTGCGCAGAGCATGGACGCGCTCTCTTCGATGGCGACGTGCTGCGGCTATAAGGCGGTGCTGCTTGCAGCAGAAACCTCACCGCGCATCTTCCCCATGATGACCACGGCAGCTGGAACGATTACGCCGGCGCGCGTGTTCGTCATCGGAGCCGGAGTGGCTGGGCTGCAGGCGATCTCGACGGCCCGCCGTTTGGGCGCGGTCGCGTCGGCCTACGACATGCGTCCCGCCGCCAAAGAACAGGTGCAGAGCCTGGGCGGACGCTTCATCGAATTGCCCATCGAAGCCAAAGATGCGCAGGACGCCCGTGGCTATGGCACTGCACAGGATGAAACTTTCTACGCTCGCCAGCGCGAATTGCTGGGCCGGGTCGTGGGTGAGAGCGATATCGTCATCACCGCCGCGGTTATTCCCGGCAAAAAATCCCCGGTGCTCATCACCGCCGACATGGTGAAGGGCATGGCACCCGGGTCGGTGATTGTCGATCTGGCAGCGGAGCGCGGCGGCAACTGCGAACTCACGCGCACCGGAGAGACCATTCAGGAATACGGTGTGACCATCATTGGCGCGATCAACCTGGCCAGCAGCGTGCCGTATCACGCCAGCCAGATGTATGCGCGCAACCTCACGACCTATCTCACGTACATGGTGAAGGATGGAAAACTGCAGCGGAATTTGCAGGATGAAATCATCCGCGAGACGATGATCACCAGCGGCGGAGAAATCATGAACGCCCGCGTGCGGGAGTTTTACAAACTGCCGGCGCTGGCGGTCAGCAGTCAGTGAGCCGAACGCGACTGCGGAAAATCATTGACTTCTGAAGCAATGCAAAGGAGCAATCATGCCAGCGGATTTCATTTCTAACCTGTATGTCTTTATCCTCGCGGGCTTTGTGGGATTCGAGGTGATCCGGCGAGTCTCACCACTGCTGCATACGCCGTTGATGTCGTTGACCAACGCTTTGGATGCGATCGTGGTGGTGGCAGCCATCATCATTGCGGGGCGGCATGAGACGCGGCTCACGACGGTGCTGGGTGCGATTGCGGTGGCGGCATCGTTCAGCAACATGGTGGGCGGATTCCTGATTACCGACCGCATGCTGCGCATGTTCAAGTCCAGGTCGAAACAACAATGAACGCACTGGCGCTGCAGCAGTATCTCGATTTCGCATACATTGTGGCAGTCATTCTCTTCGTTCTTTCACTCAAGTTCCTGAGTTCGCCGACGAGTGCGCGATGGGGTGTGCTGGCGGGAGAGATCGGCGCTGCTCTGGCCGTTGCCGCTACGCTCTTCAACCCAGAGGTTGTGCAATACAAGTGGGTGTTGATCACCTTGATTGTGGGCGCCGGAGTTGGCGTCCCGCTGGGCCTGGTACACATGACGGCGGTGCCGCAGCGAACCGCGTTGAGCCATGCTTTTGGCGCGCTTTCGGCGGCCATGATCGGCATAGCCGAGTATTACGTGGGGACGGCGCCGGTCACGCGCTTTCAGATGGGCGAGATCGCGCTCGAAGTGATTATTGGATCGCTCACCTTTACTGGAAGCCTGATCGCGGCGGGAAAGCTGCAGGAATTTCTGCCGCAACGGCCCATTGTTTATCGCGGGCAGAATATTGTCAGCCTTTCGGTTCTTGGGGGTGCGCTGGGGTTGGCGATTGCGCTGGTGGTCAATCCTGCACATGCGCTGTTGTTTCCGATCATGGTTGTCGTGGCCTTGATTTTTGGCGCTCTGCTGGTTACTCCGATTGGCGGAGCGGATATGCCGACGGTGATTTCGCTGTTGAATTCCTATGCGGGCTTTTCGGCAGCGCTGTTGGGATTTGTTCTGAACAGCAAAGTGCTGGTGGTGGCGGGCGCGCTCGATGGATCTTCCGGATTCATTCTGTCGCTGATCATGTGCAAGGCCATGAATCGCTCCTTTTCCAACGTGATGTTCGGAGCGTTCGGACAGGTGCAGGTGGCTGCGGCCGGTGCAAAAGAAGAGCGAGTCGTGCGCAGCGCTTCGCCGGAAGAAGCCGCAGCGATTCTGTTGGCGGCGAATAAGGTTGTCATCGTTCCCGGTTACGGCATGGCCGTGGCGCAGGCGCAACACAAGGTTCGCGAACTTTACGACCAACTCAGCAAAAAGGGTGTTGAGGTCCGCTTCGCCATTCATCCGGTGGCTGGACGCATGCCTGGCCACATGAATGTGCTGCTGGCTGAAGCGGACATTCCGTACGACCGCCTCATCGAAATGGACGAGATCAACGGTGACTTCCCGCAGACCGATGTCGCGTTGGTCATCGGCGCCAACGACGTGACCAATCCGGCTGCTCGCACTGATCAGTCGAGTCCGATCTTCGGCATGCCGATTCTCGACGTCGACAAGGCTCATACCGTGATGGTCATCAAGCGCAGTATGAATCCGGGCTTTGCCGGCATCGACAACCCGCTCTACTATCTCGACAATACGATCATGCTCTTCGGCGATGCCAAGCAGTTCGTGGGCGGGATTGTGCGCGAGTTGAGCGGAGGACACTAGATTTTGGCGCTTGACCATCGCCGATCGATGACCCGGAAAGCCATACTTACATTCATGAGAACTCTGATCCCGATCGCAATTCTTGCGGTGTCGTTAGGCGCCGCCGCTCAATCTCAGCCACCGCTGAACCTCATGCCCATGCCGGCCAGCGTGCAGATGGGTGCGGGACAGTTGCCGATCATGCAATCGTTCGCCGTTGCGGTCAGCGGCGTGCGTGACGCGTCGCTCGACGAAGAAGTGCAACGATTTCAGACGCAGCTATCCCGCCAGACGGGCATGACGTTTTATCGCCAGCCGGGTTCCGCTCCCACGCTGCAGATTCATGCCGACCACCGCCGCGAGTCAGTGCAGAAACTCGGCGAGGATGAGTCGTATCAACTCACCGTCGCCAGTTCTGGCGCAAATCTCACCGCGCCCAACCCGCTGGGCGTCATGCGCGGCCTGCAAACCTTCTTGCAGCTGGTGCAGATCACTCCCTCCGGATTTGCCGCTCAGGCCGTGACCATTAAAGATCAGCCCCGCTTTCCCTGGCGCGGGTTGATGATCGACGTCAGCCGCCACTTCGTGCCGCTCGACGTGCTCAAGCGCAACATCGATGCCATGGCGACCGTGAAGATGAACGTCTTCCACTGGCACTTGTCCGACGATCAGGGCTTCCGCATCGAGAGCAAGAAATTTCCCAAGCTGCAGGAAATGTGCTCCGACGGACTGTACTACACGCAGGATGAGGCGCGCGAACTGATCGCGTACGCCCATGATCGCGGCATCCGCGTGATTCCGGAATTCGATATGCCGGGACATACGACTGCATGGTTCGTGGCCTATCCAGAACTGGCGAGCGCGCCCGGCCCATACGAAATCGGCCGGACAATCGGCGTCTACGATGCGGCCATCGATCCGACGCGTGAATCGACGTATAAGTTCCTGGAGGAATTCATCGCGGAGATGGCCAAATTATTTCCCGACGAGTATTTCCACATCGGGGGCGATGAAGTGAACGGCAAGCAGTGGGGTGCGAATCCGAAGATTCAGGAATTCATGCGCGCCCACGGCATGAAAACCAATCAGGACCTGCAGGCTTATTTCAATCAGCACCTGCAGAAGATTGTGGCGAAGAATCACAAAATCATGGTCGGATGGGACGAAATCCTGCATCCCGATTTGCCGAAGACGATCGTCATACAGTCGTGGCGTGGGCAGGCGTCGCTCGCCGCTGCCGCCAAACAGGGCTATAGCGGCCTGCTTTCGTCTGGGTACTATCTGGATCTGATGTGGTCGGCGGCACGGCATTATGCGGTCGACCCGATGGTCCTGCCCAACGCGGATCCGGCCTTGAGCCTTGCGGCGGATGACGCGCGCCGCATTCTGGGCGGCGAAGCGTGCATGTGGGCGGAGTGGATTACTCCGGAGAATGTGGACTCGCACATCTGGCCGCGCAATGCGGCAATTGCGGAACGGCTCTGGTCGCCACAAAATCTGACTGATGTTGCCTCGATGTACACGCGGTTAAACGCCGTCAGCCTTGAGTTGGAATGGCTCGGCGTGACCCACCGCTCGGCGCGCATGCACATGCTGCATCGCATGGCCGGTAGCGCGGATATTACGCCGCTGCGCGTGCTTGCCGACGTTGTCGAACCGGTGAAGGATTACAGCCGCGAGAACTTGACGAAGTCTCCCATCGACCTGCGGGCCCCGCTTACAAAGCTGGTTGACGCGGTCTATCCCGAGAGCGACACAGCGCGGCAGTTCGCGGCGCTGGTGCAGACGTTCGTGCAGAGCGGCGCGAAAGATCAGAATGCAGAAGCGCAGATTCGCAACTGGCTTACGCTGTGGCGCGATAACGACGCCAAACTGCAACCGCTGCTCACACAATCTTCTCTGCTGCAGGAAGATGCACCGTTGTCGCAGGAACTATCGGCGCTGGGAGCGGCTGGACTGCAGGCCCTCGACTATCTCGACAAGTCCCAGCCCGCGCCCGATGAATGGAAGACGCAGCACTTCGCGGCCATCGATCAAGCGACCAAGCCGAACGCGAATCTGCTATTGATGGTGGCCGCTCCAGTGCGCCAGTTGGTCGAGGCGAGCGCTGGGGCGTCGCACTAATCAATCTAAAATCCCGCCTAACGATCCTAGGGCGTGAATTGGTAGATGGCGCCATCGTTGTCGGATCCCCCATGCACAGTCGCACCATAGAAGGTAGTTGCGGCCGCATCTCCGACTATGCCGTTGTAGGCAAAGCCCGGACTGGGTTTGCCGGGAAAACGATAGACGACGCTCTCGCTCCACTTGCCGCTCGATCCGCGCGTTATTTTGAAAATGACTCCGCAACTGCACGCGGCGGCGCCGCCATCGCTGGTCGTGCCGTAGAAATTTCCAGATGCGTCCGCGACCAGGCTGCTGATGGGGCTGGCACCGTCGGTACCGCCCTTGAAGCTGTAGAGCACGCTTTCCGTCCATGTCGCGCCGTTGTGTGTCAGCTTGTACACCGTGCCCACATCGTTGGCGCCGGCATAGTACGTCGTGCCATACAGATTGCCGGACTTATCGAACACAACCCCGCCATAAGGCAGCGCGCCATCGGGCTGATCTTGAAAGGAGTACAGCGTCGAGAGCCGCCATTTTCCCTGAGTCTGCGAGAGTTTGAACACGTTGCCAAATCCGTTGGCGCCGCCGACCGTGCATACGCCAAACAGATTTCCGCCCGCGTCGATGAGGAGCCGGCCCGCGCCTCCACCGCCGCCGTCCGCACCGCCAGTAAAAGTGTGAATCACCTGCAGCTGCCAACCTGCGCTCCCGTTCGGCCTCAGTTGATATACGACGCCCTGACCTTGGCTGCCGCCGGTCGGAGTAGTGCCATACAGGTTTCCGCGCTTGTCGAAGGACATCGGGCTGCCGGGGCCTGAACCGTCATTGTCGCCGGTGAAGCTGTGAATCACGCTCTGCGTCCAGATGCCGCCGTCGTTCTTCAGCTTGAACACAACCCCGCAGCCGCCCTCGCACGAGCCTCCGCCACCGGTGACCGCCGTTCCGTAAAGATTGCCTTGGGCGTCGAGCGTGACGCCCTTGTACGGCTCTCCGCCGTCGGCACCGCCAGTGAAGTTGTAGAGCACCGTGTGAACTCCGGCCGGAGTGACCTGGAAAACCGTTCCGCCGCCGTAGATTCCGCCCTGCACCGACGTGCCGTAGAGATTGCCGTCTCTATCCATCACAAGTTCGGTGTCGGTGTACTCGCCATCGCCGCCCCCGGCGAAGCTGTAAATCAATTTTGTCGTGCTGGCGGCCCAGGTGAGAGCAGAAAGTGTGGTTGCCGCCATGATGATAAGAAGACTGCGAATTGCCCGCTGCAAGCCTGGTTTGATAGTCATGGTCCGATAGTCCTGCCGACCCTCCCAAAACGTTTCGCGGGGTAAGACTGTAGCACTTTACAGCGGCTGAGGCTAGCGGTAGACATGATATTCTATTGACTCCAGCTGCGTAACCGTCTTGGCGGAAATTCCCCGCAGTTCCTGAAGCGCTTCCCAGAAGAAGCACAGAGCACGAAAGAAGAGAAGCCAGAACCATGCTTTCAGTCAGTGATGTTTCCATGCGCTACGGCGCGAAGATTCTGTTTGACGAAGTCTCCACGGCATTCACGCCGGGCAAGCGCTACGGCCTGACCGGGCCCAACGGCGCAGGTAAATCCACCTTCATGAAGTTGCTCAGCGGCGAGATGGAGCCGCAAAAAGGCACTGTGGTTCGTCCCCGCAAGCTGGGTGTTTTGAGCCAGGACCATTTCGCCTTTGACGCCCATTCGGTGATCGATACCGTCATCATGGGCAACAAGCGGCTGTGGGCCGCGATGCACGAACGCGACGCCATCTATGCCAAGCATGACATGACCGATGAAGACGGCATGAAACTGGGCGAACTTGAAGGCATTGTCGGCGAAGAAGATGGATACTCGGCCGAGAGCGATGCCGCCATTCTGTTGCAAGGCCTCGACATTGCGGAAGAGCTGCACACCCGCAAGATGGGCGAACTGCAGGGTGGACAAAAAGTTCGCGTGCTGTTGGCGCAGGCGCTATTCGGCCATCCACAGGCTCTGTTGCTTGACGAGCCTACGAACCACCTCGACTTGGATTCGATTCACTGGCTGCAGGGATTTCTCAATAACTATGACGGCATCGTGATCACCATCTCGCACGACCGCCATTTCCTGAACAGCATTTGTACGCATATCGCCGACATCGATTACCAGACGATTATTACCTATACGGGCACCTACGACGACATGGTCGTGGCGAAGACGCAGGTGCGTTCGCAGATCGAATCGCAGAATGCGCAGCGCGAAAAGAAAATCGCACAGTTGAACGAATTCATCGCGCGCTTCGCGGCCGGAACGCGTTCAAGCCAGGTGCAGTCGCGACGCAAGGAAGTGGAGCGTCTGCAGGTGACGGAGCTTGCGAAATCAAACATCGCGCGGCCGTTCATCAAGTTCGAACAGAAGCGGCCTTCGGGCAAGCACATTCTCGAACTCGAACATCTCCACAAGAGCTACGACGAAAATCATGTCATCCGCGATTTCACCGCCAGCATCACCCGCGGCGAGAAGATTGCCCTGATGGGACGCAACGGAGCAGGGAAGACCACACTGCTGAACGCGCTATTGGCGAGTTCGCCGACCACTCCCGACGCTGAACTGCGCAAGACCAGCGGCTATAACGGATCGTTCCTCGACGCTGGAAAAGTTCTCTGGGGACATGAGGCCTCGATCGGCTACTTCGCGCAGGATCATCGCAGCCTGATCGAAGACGGCACCACGGTGATCGAATGGCTGCATCAGTGGGATCCGGCGGCCGTGACCGAAGAATTACGCGGCGTGCTGGGCCAGATGCTGTTCGTCCGCGATGACGCCAATAAATCCACCAGCGTGCTCTCTGGTGGAGAGGCGGCGCGGTTGCTATTTTGCAAACTGATGCTGCTGAAGCCGAACGTGCTGGTCTTTGACGAGCCGACCAATCACCTTGACCTGGAATCGATTAACGCGCTGAATATTGCTCTGCAGCGCTATCACGGAACGGTGTTGCTGGTGACGCATGATCACGATCTGATCGACGAAGTCGCCACGCGCATCTGGCACTTCGAGAATAACCACAAAATTACTGACTTCAAAGGTACGTACGAGGAGTATCAAGCAGCCGCGGTCGCGGTCAGCAGCGCTGGTTAGGGCACTTGCACCATCCGCGCTGCATGTAAATCAACCAGGTTCTCCACAGCTTTCCACATGGTTTGCAGTTGCGTAAACTGGGGCAAGTTGAGGATAATGGCGCGAGCGTTCTCGCGCAGCCCGCGAGCGTTGTGTCATTGTGTACAGCCGAACCGATTTACTGAGAATTCTTCATGTCACCCCGCGCCAGTTAGCCAACTGGGAGCGCATCGGACTGGTGACTTCGGTCGAGAGCTATTCCTTCTCCGACTTACTGGAAATTAAAAAGGTTCGCGATTTGTGCGCCATGAGCGTGCGTCCGGCAGTGATTCGCCAGTCCCTGGACGCCATGCGCAAGCAGGCATCCGGCGTGGAAAAGCCGCTGCTTGAGGCGGGCGCATGGTCTACGGCCAAGCATCGCGTCGCCTTCCGACATGATGGCAAACTTCTCGAACCGATTGCCGGGCAGTTCCTGATGGATTTCTCCGAACGCGAAAAAGTAGTGACCAGCACGCCCATTCCGCGACGCGAACCTAGCCCGCGCGAAGCCGAGGCTGCGTCCTGGTTCGCGCGCGGCATCTCGCTGGAAGAAGATCCAAGCAGCCAGAGCGAAGCCATCGCCGCGTATCACAAGGTTCTCGATCTCGACCCGGCGCATGCGGCCGCCCACATTAATCTAGGCACGCTCTATTACAACCGGCAGGAGTTCGCGCTGGCCGAGAAGCACTACCGCGAAGCGCTGCTAGCCGATCCGCGCTACGCGCTGGCCTACTTTGATCTGGGCAATGTGCTCGATGAAACCGGCCGGGTTCACGAAGCGATCCAGACCTACAAGACCGCGCTGCAACTGGCTCCGACTTACGCGGATGCGCACTACAATCTCGCGCTGGCCTTCGAAAAGACGCGCGAACCTCGCAAGGCGTTGAAGCACTGGCAAGCCTACGTTAAGCTCGACACCACCGGCCCATGGGCCGTCCACGCCCGCAGCCAGATTAAGCGCATCCTGCAAGCGGATGGGCTGAAACTGGTTCCCAAGCGTGATTAGAACCCACCGCACAAGCATCAACCACAAAGGGCACGAAGTATCACGAAGGAATTGAAGAAACGAGTTTCCTTCGTGGACCTTCGTGACCTTTGTGGTTGATGTCTTTCGGCTCCCTATTTTAAGGAGTGCTAGAATTGCGGGTTTGGCATCTTACTTTTGAAGGGTGTCCCATGCCTGAGACTGTTCTGCAAACGGCTCTTCCCGCCCCCCTGAACACACTCACCGAAGACGAGATTCTTTTCCGCGACAACATTCGGCAGTTTGCTGACGAGAAAGTCCGTCCGCTGGTGAAAGAGATGGATGAGAAAGGCGTCTTCGAAAAAGACCTGATCCACGATTTCTTCCAGCTCGGGCTGATGGGGATCGAGATTCCAGAGCAATACGGCGGAGGCGGCGCGAAATTCTTCGAAGCGATCCTCGCGGTCGAGGAACTATCCCGCGTCGACGCGTCTTCCGGCGTCATCGTCGATGTGCAGAACACGCTGGTGAATAATGCCCTGCTGCGCTGGGGCAAGGAAGAACAGAAGCAGCGCTTCCTGCCGAAGATGGCCACCGAGACCGTGGGTGCCTACGCGCTCAGCGAGGCGGGGTCGGGCTCTGATGCCTTCGCGCTGCAGACGCGTGCCGAACTCAAGGGCAGCGATTACATTCTCAATGGCCGCAAGCTCTGGATTACCAACGCCAAGGAAGCTGGACTCTTCGTGCTCTTCGCCACGCTCGATCCCAGCGCCGGATACAAGGGCATCACCGCATTTCTGGTGGAGAAAAATTTCCCCGGATTTACGGTGGGCAAGAAAGAAGACAAGCTCGGCATTCGCGCGTCATCGACCTGTGAACTGATTCTTGAAGACTGCCGCGTGCCCAAAGAGAATGTTCTGGGTGATCCGGGCAAGGGCTACAAGATCGCGATCGAGACGCTGAACGAAGGCCGCATCGGCATCGGCGCGCAGATGATCGGACTGGCCCGCGGGGCGTGGGAATTTGCCTGCAAGTATGCGGTCGAGCGCAAGCAGTTCGGCAAAGCTATTTCTGAGTTCCAAGGCATTCAGTTTCAGATTGCGCAGATGGCGACTGAGATTGAGGCCGCGCGCCTGATGGTTTACAACTGCGCGCGAATGAAGGATGCCGGCGTGAACTTTGTGAAGGAAGCGGCCATGACCAAGCTCTTCGCGTCGCAGGTCGCCGAACGGGTGACGTCGCTGGCTATCGAAATTTACGGGGGCTACGGATTCACCAAAGATTATCCCGTGGAAAAATACTGGCGCGACGCCAAGATTGGCAAGATTTACGAAGGCACGTCGAACATGCAACTGGCAACCATCGCCAAACTGGTGCTCAGCAAGTAAGCGGGGTCAGTCAGGCCGCCACTACTGAGGATTGAAACGCATCTCCACCGGTTCGCGCGATTCGGCGCTGGCCGGGGCGTATTTCCATTTGGAGACGGCTTCCTGGGCGGCCTGCAGCAACAGCGGGCTGCCGCCCAGCGGCTCCACTTTCTTCACTGATCCATCCGGGGCGACCACCGCCAGCACTTTCACCGTGCCGCTCAGATTGATTCTCTTGGCGACCTCGGGATAGGTTGGAATAATTCTCTGGACGACCTTGCGTGCGCCGTCCGCCGAAGCTTGCTGGCTTTGTGCTCCGGGTCCAAAGGCGCAGGACCCCAGCAGGAGCAGAACCAGAAAGTATCGCATCCGCATGATTGCGATCCTCGAAAAGGCAAAACCTTCCGCCTTTTTTGTAATCTTAAGAATAATTACGCTTACAGGACAGTGACCGAAGTAATCGGATTTCAGCCCACCTTGGGCGCTCATTCCTAAGCTGCGCCGTCCGCCTGGGCAAATCCCGCTTGCTCATTTTGTGCAGCGAGTTGCACTTGAGGAAGTCCAGTCGCCTCGTCGGCAATTGGATAAGCCCCGCATTATCAATGCCTTGCTAATACCGCCTGCGATGGCTGATGGGATGCACTTTATGTCGGTGCCTGCTGGCCTTTGGGCGAAAGATCGGGGTGACATTTGATGTCTCTGAACAGTGCCACCGTAACTGTCGTGAATCCTCTGGAGCAGCCGGTTGCTGCCAAGAAGCGCGGCTGGTTGCCGCTATTGACCGTGCTGTTTCTGATTTCATATGGCCTGATGACCATGCTCATCATCGAGCAAGGCGCGACCATTGAATCGCAGCGCGCGCTGATTCGCGAGTTGTTTCGCGATAGCACGGAATTAAGTGCCCTTAAAATGCATGCCAACAACAACGCCGCTGCTACGACCGCGAAGGGCAAGTTGCAGGCTCCGTCGACACAGAATGCAGTAACTAAGCCGACCCAATCTCCGTCTACCCAGGCGCCATCGAAGCAAATCCCGTCTTCCCAGGCGGTACCACAGCAACGCGCGCAGAAACAGTCGCAGAAGCCCCAGTTCCAGATGCCGTCAAAGCCAGCGTCAGATCTGGCTGACCAGGAACGGTCGCTGATTACGATCTAAGGCAAGATTGCAGGAAATGGTTCGCGATAAGAAAGTGACCTAATGAAGGCCTTGACCCTAGCCTTGTTGTTGAGTGTGAACGTCGCCCACGTGACGCCACCGAAGCCACTGCTGCGCGAGCCCCTGATGCACACCGCCCAGCGCGCCAAAGGTGGACGCTGGTACTTGGCCGCAAGCGGCCACGCCGTCTATTGTTACGGTCCAGTTATGACGATCCCGGACGCGAACGGCTCCTTGCAGCGAGTCGCCAGCCTTTGCCGCGACGGCAGTGCCGTGGTTCCGCTCTACGAGTCGCCAGACCCGGTGAAAGTTGAGCCGAAAGAGCAGAAGCAGGGGAACGCTCCCTACAAACCTCGTATCCGCATGTAGTCCGGCGAATCCCATGTATGGACAGCCGCCCTCGGCTGTCCAGCGAGCGCAGCGAGCCAGCCAGAGTAACTCCGCCTGGAATTCCTCACCATCACCGCCCGTCCCCGTCTAAGCGATAGACTGATCCCTGATCGGGGTGTTCATGAAAGCCTGGCGTCGGATAGCGACTTTTCTCTTGCTGAGCGCAGCCATAAGCACGGCCCAGCGATCCGCTGTCCCCGTAAATGCCGCGACCGAAGCTCGCCTCGAAAAAGACATTCCCGCGCTGATGGAAAAGGCTGGAGTGCCCGGACTTTCGATCGCCGTAATCCGCGGCGGCAAGACAGTTTGGGACGAGAGTTTCGGCATACGCGACGAGGCGAGCAAGAAGCCAGTAACGAAAGACACGATGTTCAACGTAGGCTCGCTGAGCAAGCCGGTCTTCGCCTACGGAGTGCTCAAGCTGGTCGACGCCGGAAAGCTGAAACTTGACGAGCCTCTTGCGCCCTATCTTCCCAAGGAATTTACCGCGGGTGACCCGCGCTTCAACCAGATTACGGCGCGCATCGTGCTTAGCCATCGCACCGGATTTCCCAACTGGCCAGGAGATGGCCAGCCGCTGGTCATCCATTTCACTCCCGGAGAACGCTTTAGTTACTCCGGCGCCGGCATGGTTTTTCTGCAGAGAGCAGTGGAGAGGATCACGGGCAAGCCGCTCAACGACTACATGCAGGAGTCTGTCTTCGCGCCGCTGGGCATGAAGCACTCGAGCTATGTATGGAATGCGGCGTTCGAGAACGACATCGCCATCGGACACGATGTCGGCGGCACTCCCGTTGATCTGTTCAAGGCCGATCAGGCTAACGCCGCTGCGAGTCTGGAAACCACCGCCGAAGACTATGCGATTTTTCTCGACGCCGTCCTGCAGAAAAAAGGATTGAAGGCAGCCACGCTGCGCGATATGGAAGCTTCGCAGGTTGCGGTCGACATTGGCTGCTCGAACTGCGTCGAGGGCACGCCGTCGGGCAAATTGTCGACGACGATCTTCTGGGGCCTGGGCTTCGGCATTGAGCGGACGGCCGAGGGCGAGTCGCTCTGGCATTGGGGCGACAACGGAGTGTTCAAGGCATTCTTCGTGGTGCGCCCGCAGTCAAAGTCCGGCGTGGTCTACATGACCAACAGCGAGAATGGCCTCTCCATCGGACGCGAGATTTTGGCCGAGACCATGGGCGGCGAGCAGCCGCCCTTCGACTGGCTCAAGTACGACAACTACGATTCGCCGGGAGTATTGTTCACGCGGACAGCCGTGATGAAGGGCGGGGCGGCGGCGCTGGCGGAATTTTCCAAAGAGATCGCTAGCGGAGCGATCTCCGAATCGACGGTGAATAACACCGGATACGCGCTGATGGGCAGCAAGAAATTCGCCGACGCGATTCTCGTGCTGCAGAAGAATGTCGACCTGCACCCCGACTCCTGGAACGCCTACGACAGCCTGGGCGAGGCCTACATGAAAAACGGAGACAAAGAACAAGCCATAAAGAATTACAAGAAATCCGTAGAACTGAAGCCGACCAACGAAAACGGAGTAGTCGCGCTAAAGAAATTAGCAGCGCAATAGATCATGTTGGGACGGGCGCATTCGCGGTCCGAACTATGTAGGGACAGCCACCTCGGCTGTCCAGCGAGCGAAGCGAGCCAGCTGAGAAGCCCTACTTCCCAATATCCTCATTCCACAAATCCCCATGCTCGCGGATGAACGCCGCCATCATCCGCACGCACGCGGCATCGTCGAGCACCACAACCTCGACTCCGCGCGCGCGGAACAAATCCTCCGCACCCAGAAAATTGCGATTCTCCCCAATCACCACCCGCGGAATTCGGTAGAGCAAAGCCGTCCCCGTGCACATGATGCACGGACTCAGGGTGCTGACCAGCGTCAGCTCCGGCCAATCCCGCCGCCGCCCCGCATTGCGAATGCAGACCGTCTCCGCATGCGCCGTAGGATCGCCCGTCTGCACCCGCAGATTGTGCCCGCGCGCCACAATGTTCCCGGCGCGATCGGCCAGGACTGAGCCGATGGGCAGACCACCCTCGTCCAGGCCGGCGCGGGCCTCTTCGATCGCTCCTTGTAATAACGTCTGGTCGTTCACAGTTCTTCTTTTTCCGATGAGTGCAATCCCGATGTTACGCCACCGCGTGTCCGGATTCCCGAGCATACACTTAGGACCCATCTGCTGCTTCAGAGCGCTTCTCGGCCCCCGAGAAATTCGCTTGCGTGTTTGGTATTCTCGCGAAAGGCGTACCTCATGGCGGAGTGGGAGCAATTTGCGAATGACCTTTGGGTCGTGGAAGGGCCGAACGTCCGCGATATGGGTTTCATGTTTACGACCCGCATGGTCGTCGCAAAGCTCTCTGATGGTGCAGTCTGGGTAAATTCTCCCGTCTCGGTGTCGTTCGACATGCTCAAACGCATCACGGAACTTGGGCCTGTGAGATACCTTCTCGCAGCGACGCCAAGGCATGTCTGGAGGCTGACCGCTTGGCACACGCTCTTTCCCGACGCACAGCTATGGGCATCACGTGCCACTCCGTTTACGCTAAGGAACGGGACGTTGCCCTTCGCCGGTATTTTGGGAGATGAACCGCCTCAAGCTTGGAAGAACGACTTCGACCAGCTTGCCTTCAAGGGCAATCCCTTCATCGAAGAAGTGCTGTTCTATCACAGACAGTCGCGCACGGTCATTCTAGATGATCTGATCCAGATTCATCCCATGGTCAAAGGCAGGCCCTTTCGCAATGCCGTGTTGAAACTGGAGGGTGTGGTATCTCCGCATGGGGGCGTTGGGCTCGACATCACACTCTCGTTCATTCATCGAGACCTGGCGCGGCAATCACTCGAAAAACTGCTTTCCTGGGATTTCGACAAGCTGATCATCGCTCACGGTGTTTGCATCGAGACAAGCGCGAAGGCTTTCGTAGAGCGAGCATTTCAATGGCTGAGGTAAGCGACAGCAGGACGAAGCCGTCCAGAACGCTCCTGTTTGCTCCTTGCGCCTTCAACCTGGCGGAAACGAGCCGCATGTTGGAGATCGCCTTGGGAGTAGCGCGCGACCCGGTTGGCAGCGAAGTGTTTCAAAGCCACTTCATCTCCGATGGCGGTGATTTCGAGCCGCTGATCGAGAAGCACGGTTTTGCCCTAACTCGGATGGAGCCGCGCCTGACGCCGGAGAAGATCGATCATATCGCCAAAGTGGATCGAGGAGAGAAGTTCACGCCGGCGTTCACCGATGAGGAGATGATTCAGCGCGTCGAGAACGAAGTTGCGGTTCTCAAGCGGCTCGCACCGGTTGCCGTCGTTACCGGTTCGTACCCGTCGATTCCGGTCACCTGCCGCGTGCTCAAGATTCCGCTCGTTTGGGTCGTGCAGTCCACTTGGCTCCCCGATTTCTTTGAGCACGGCGCAGGCATGACGGACCACGTGCGGCCTGCCACCATCAAGGCCGTTGCCGACTGGTGCATACTGGCGTTCATCAACTTCTGGATCAAGCGCGGCTTTTTGGATTCTGTGAATCATGCCGCCAAACGCTTTGGCGTTCCGGGGTACAAATCGATTTTCGATTACTGGCGCGGCGACATTTCCCTGGTCGCGGAGCCTCCCGGATTTTCCGGCGTCCAACTGGCGCCCAATCATTTCTTCATAGGCCCGTTGATTCCTCAAGACGAATTTCCGATGCCCGAAGAAGTCAGGAACATTCCAAGGGACAAACCACTGATCTACTTCGCCATGGGCAGCTCGGGCACCCGCGAAATTGTCGCGAGAATCATCGAGAGTTTCGAAGGTAAGCCATACCGGGTGATCGCTCCGGTGAGGTTCCAACTTTCTCAGCTTCCGAACGTACAGATCCCATCGAATGTTCTGGTCGTCGATTGGGTTCCGGCGGTCCAGGTCAACAAGATGGCGGATCTCGCGGTGATTCATGGCGGAATCGGTACAGTCATGACCGCCGCGCTGGCGGGCAAACCCGTTGTCGGGGTCGGTATGCAGATAGAACAGGTTGCAAACCTGGCATGTTTGGAGAGATTAGGATTCGGGATACGCGTGCGGAAATCACGCAATCCGTCCCGAAAGGTTCAAGAGGCGATTGCGAAACTGTTGAACGACGAAAGAGCCAAATCACAGGCTGCCACCTTTGCGAAAGTTGTCGCACAATGGGATGGGCCGAGACTGGCGGCAAGGAAACTGGTTGAGCGCTACGGCGGGTCGAAATAAGCACTGCCGGCCGTAGCCTTCCGATAAACGGGCTACTCTGGAAGTAACTGTTGTGGTCGCGCGCTTCCGAGGCCCCTTTGCGTCCAACCACTCCCTTGCCGCATCAAAAGCAAGTCATCCATGCAGAAAGGCCACCATGTCTATCCGACCGATTAAGCGTGTGATCAAGTCGAAGCCGACCCTCGAGGGCGCCGGAGTGCATCTCCGCCGCGCGTTTGGCTTTGGCAACACCAAGGAGACTGATCCCTTCCTGTTGCTCGACGACTTCCGCAACGATGTTCCCAAGGACTATCTCGCGGGATTTCCCTGGCATCCGCATCGCGGCATCGAGACCATCACTTACGTGCTTGCTGGGACCGTGGAGCACGGTGACAGTATGGGCAATCACGGCGCAATTGCCGCGGGCGATGTGCAATGGATGACCGCAGGCAGCGGCATCATTCATCAGGAAATGCCGAAGGGGGATCCCACCGGCCGCATGCATGGCTTTCAGTTGTGGGCGAACCTGCCGGCGTCGCTGAAGATGACGCCGCCGCGCTATCAGGAAGTGAAGACGGGAGACATCCCCGAGATCACCGACGATGACGGCACGAACGTGCGCGTCGTGTGCGGAAGTTTCTGGGGCAAGAAAGGCCCGGTGGATGGAATTGCCGCCGACCCGGTCTATCTCGATGTATCGGTGCCGCCGGGCGAGACCAAGACGCTACCGGTCGAGACCACGCGCCACGCCTTCGCCTACGTATTCGGCGGAGATGGCAAATTCTGCAACGCCTCCGCACCACTGGCCGTGCCCACGGAGAGCGTGAAGTGGGCCGACACGAATCCGCCGACCGATGCCGACAATCGGTCGCTAATTTTATTTGATCGTGGCGACGAAGTGCGTGTGACCGCAGGAGAGGACGGGATAAGATTCTTGCTGGTATCAGGCAAGCCGCTGGAAGAGCCGGTCGCGTGGTATGGGCCCATCGTGATGAACACGCAAGAGCAGTTGCAGCAAGCTTTCAAAGAGTTGGAGCAGGGAAACTTTTTGAAGAAGTAGGAGCAGGTACGCTGTGCGATCGCGGGACAGGGTAGAATCGCCGAGGCGCAGCCCCGAAGGGGCGGGATTCATTAGCCCAAGACGTATGTCCTGGGTAGACGAATCAAACGAGGAACGAGTCCGGCAGGGACTGCACAAAATCCCCACTCTCGCAAAGAACGCGAGAAATCGGGCACGCGGTCGGCGTCCATCCAATCATGCCCGAACTTCCCGAAGTTGAAACCATCGCCCGCGGTCTGGCCAAGCGCGTCACCGGAGACGTGATTGAATCCGTATGGCTGGGCGAAAAAAAAGAGCCGCTGAAATCTCCGGCTGACGAAATCTCCGCAACGCTGGAACACACGCGGATCGCCAATGTTCACCGCATGGGCAAACACATTGTGTTTGATCTGGAGAGAAAATCCAGGAAAGCCCACTGGATCGTGCACCTTGGCATGACCGGACGCCTGCAACTCTGCGAGGCGAAGGCCGAAATCGACAAACACACTCACGCCATTCTCAAACTCAAATCGGGCAGGGAACTTCGCTTCGTCGATCCCCGCCGCTTCGGACGCTTGAGCGTCACGAAATCGGCAGAGTTCAGCGGCATCGAGCCCCTGGAGATCGATGCCGATCGATTTGCGGAACTTTTTCATGGACGGAAGACGCCCATCAAGAGCGCGCTGCTCAATCAGAAACTGCTGCGCGGGGTCGGAAACATTTATGCCGATGAATCTTTGTTTCGCACCGGAGTTCGCCCGCGCCGGCGCGCCGCTAGCCTGACACGCGATCAACTCGCCAGATTGTCAGCCGCCGTCAAAGAAGTACTGAAAGAAGCCATCGCCCTGGGAGGCTCGTCGATTTCCGATTACGTCGACGCCGACGGCGCCGAAGGATTCTTCCAACTCCAGCATCGTGTCTACGGCCGCGAGGGCGAGCCGTGCCTGGTCTGCAAAACGCCGATCAAGCGCGTGGTCATCGCCGGCCGCAGCAGCCACTACTGCCCGAAGTGCCAGAAGTGAAGCTTGTCATGATCTGTTAACCTTCCCCCATGCCCGACTTCTCCATCGCGGTCGATCTTGGCGGCACCAACCTGCGCATTGCGGCCATCACCACTGATGGCCAGCTTCTCGACAAAGTCGCTGTTAGCACCAAGGCTGCGTCGAGCCCGGATCAGGTGATCGATGAGATGTGCGAGGCGATTCTTCGCTTAACCAGCCAATACCGCAGCAATGGCGCACTGATTGGAGCAGGCATCGGCATCCCCGGGATCATCGATCTGGAGGCGGGAGTCGTGCGCACGTCGGCGAACTTGCCGACTTGGAAGGATTATCCGGTGCGCCATGAAATCGAGCGGCGACTGGGCGCTCGGATCTGTCTGGACAACGACGCCAAACTCGCTGCTCTGGGCGAACAGTGGCTAGGCGCCGCCCGCGACGTCAGCGAAATGGCGATGATCACGCTGGGCACCGGGATCGGCGGCGCCATCATTCTCAGTGGAAAAATCTTTCACGGCATGAACGGAATGGCCGGCGAATTCGGACACGTCACCGTCGAGCCTGAGGGCGTGCCCTGCGGATGCGGCAATCGCGGGTGCGCCGAGCGTTACGCCTCGGCAACGGCCCTCGTGCGGATGGCGCGTGAAGCCATCGCGTCGGGCCAGGCCGCAGCGCTCGCAGTTTGCTCCGATGCGGAATTGAGCGCGAAATCGATTTACGACCTCGCCATGCAAGGCGACCCTGTCGCGAAAGACATATTTGACCGCTTTGGCCGCGCCTTAGGAATCATGCTTGCCGACATCGTCAATGTCCTCAACCTCGAGATGTTCGTGATTGGCGGGGGCGTCTCCAGCGCGTGGGACGCCTTCGCGCCCCGCATGTTCAAGGAGTTGAACGAGCGTTCGACCATCTATGCGGCAACCTCGGCCGCTCCGCCGCCCGCTCGGCGGACCATCATCACTCGCGCTCTGTTGGGAAGCGACGCAGGACTATTCGGAGGAGCGAGACTCACGGCGCTCTAACCGTTCGCGTTGGCGGGCCTGCCCTGGCCGCCGATTTTGCGCATGGCACTCAGTAGAAAATCATTCTGGTCCGGGGTTCCGATACTCACGCGAATGCAATTGGGCGCGCCCCACACGCCTAACGGACGAACGCTCACGCCCTCATGGCGCAACCGCTCCGCGACGCCCGCCGCATCGTCGCCTACATCGCAATACAGGAAATTCGCCCATGTCGGGACCACGCGGTATCCGAGTTCGGAAAGGCCGACACCAACGATTTGCGCCTGCGCCGCGTTGGCAGCAATGGTGCGCTCGATATGGTGAGGATCCTCGAGCGCGGCCAGCGCCGCGGTTTGCGCCAGTGATGAGACCGAAAATGTGTTGCGCATGCGCGAGCAGTATCCCAGCAACTCGGCTGGACCGATGCCATAGCCCACGCGAAGCCCGGCTAGCCCGTGAGCTTTTGAAAAAGTTCGCAGCACGACCACGCTGGCGCCCTGCCGCAGATATTCCAGTGAGTTCGAAAATTCCGTGCTGCGATGCGCCGCGAAATAATGCGCGTATTCGTAATACGCCTCGTCGAGCACGACCACGACGTGACTCGGTACCTCCGCCATGAAGTTATTCAACTCGGAGGCCGCGACCATCGTGCCAGTAGGATTGTTGGGATTCGCCAGAAATACAATGCGCGTGTCTTCGTTGATGGCGTTCAGAATCGCGGAGAGATCAAAGGTGTCGTCGCGCATGGGAGCCTCGATCAGCCGCGCTCCCGATGCATGCACTGCCATCGCATAGACGACGAACGAGCGCTCGCTGGTTACCGCATTCAAGCCGTGCGCCAGCATCGTCTGGCAGAGCAGGCCGAGCAGTGCAGTCGAACCTGAGGTCACCAGAATCTGCTCGAGCGCCACATCATGCAAGCCCGCCAGCCTGCGCCGCAATTCTGTGCAGTTATCATCCGGATAGGAATTCGACGCGGTCAACTCCAGCACCATTGCCTCAACCGCTCGCGGCGAAGGCCCAAATGGATTTTCGTTGGAATCGAGCCGGATCAGGCGTGGCTGGACATCGGCCAAACCCTGCGGCGCGGGCGCGCCCGGCTGGTAGCCTTCCATCTCACGCGCTGGCTTGGAGACCAGATCAAAAAAGCGACTCATCCTGGCTCGCCCTCATCTCGTTCGCCCTCATGACGTGGCCTGCTTTCCCTTGGCCGGCCCCAATTTGCTTGCCGACTTCAGCCGCTCGATCTCGCGCAACGTGAGCGAGCGAAATTCTCCCGGAGAAACATCTAGGCTGAGCGGACCGTATTTTACGCGCTTGATCTTTTCCACGTGATGCCCGACCGCCTCAAACATGCGCCGGATTTGACGATTGCGTCCTTCGATCAGCGTGATCTCATACCACGGATTCGCCGCTTCCTTCACCACGCGCACGAGAGCAGGCCCGGTCTTCACCCGCTTGCCGTCGTCGGTCGCGATCGAAATTCCGGCGCGCAATTTTGTCAGCGCTTCTTCTTTCGGCGTCCCTGCAACTTTCACGACGTAGGTTTTCGGAACGTGCGATGCCGCTTTCATCAACTGGTGCGCTAGAGCACCGTCATTCGTCATCAGCAGCAAGCCTTCGCTGGCATAATCCAGGCGGCCCACCGGATACACGCGACCTTTGACTCCACGCATGAGGTCCATCACCGTCGGCCGCTTTTCCGGATCGCTCATGGTCGTGACATAACCTTTAGGCTTGTTCAGCAAAATGTAAAGATGCCGCTGGGCCCCTTGCAGTAGCTTGCCATTTACGCGAACGTGATCGGTTTCCGGATCGGCCTTGGTGCCGAGTTCGGTGACGGTCTTCCCGTTTACCTGGACCAAGCCACCGGTGATCAAGTCCTCGGCTTTGCGGCGAGAAGCGATCCCGGCAGCGGCGATAATTTTTTGCAGGCGTTCCTGAGGCATGATGAATGTGGAAGAGCTACCGTTTCGTTCTGGATCGCGACAGCGAAACGGTGGAAGAGCGGCGCTTCAGCGCCGCGCTGAGCGTTTAAGTTTGTGAGGGCTTTAGCCCCGCGCGTACTAACCAGCCTTTTGCTCTGCAGGAGCCCCATCGTCTACAGAATCCGCTTCGACTGCTTGTGTGTCTTCCTGGACATTCTTCGGAACAGCAGAAACAGGCTCCGCGGAGCCACTGTCCGCGGGCGCCATCTCTGCCTGGAACGACTCTGCCACCAACTTTTCGAATTCCTCCATGCTCGGTAATTCGTTCACATCCTTCAACCCGAAGCGCAGAAGAAATTCTTTCGTCGTCTTGTAAAGAATCGGACGGCCGATCACCTGCTTGCGCCCGGCGGTGGTGATCAGCTTGCGGTCGAGCAAAGTGCCAATGACTCCGCCGGAATCGACGCCGCGAATATCGTTGATCTCCGGCACCGTGGCCGGCTGCTTGTAAGCGATGACCGCCAGCGTCTCCAAAGCCGGCAGCGAGAGCCGGTTCGGCGGCTTCAGGCTCTTGGCAAAGGCGCGCACCATCTCGTGCTGCTCGGGCTTGGTCGACATGCGGTATCCGCCCGCCACTTGGCGAATTTCGATGCCGTGATCGGGCGCGCCATAGTCGGCCATCAGTTCTTCCAGCGTGGAGCGGAGGCGCGACTTGATCTCCGCGTCGTCGGAGACGCCTTCAGCGACGATGCCGTCTTTCACCAGCGTGAGCATCTGCTCCAGCGTGATCGGAGTCTCCGCCGCGTAAACAATCGCTTCGAGTTGAGCTTTTAAAGACATAAGAAATCGGTACTGCGGTTCATCTCCAGTCGTCTCGGACCGCGGACTGCTCCTTCATGATCTCTTCGAAGTGCGTATGCTTGCGTACCGCGATCTCGCCGAATAATTTCTCCTGCCGCACCTGGATCGCCTGCAGCCGAACTAATTCCAGCAAAGCCAGGAACATGCACACCAGCGCCTGCCGCGATGGAATCCGCATGAGTAGTTGCTTCAGCCGGATCGGCCGGTCTTCCAGCGACAGCCGACGCCGCAGATAATCAATCATCTGCCCTACGGTGACCGTTTCTTCGTCGACGTTCAACACCGGACGCGTGCGCACCCGCTCCAGCACCTGCTGAAAGGTCTTCACCAGATCGATCACATCTACGGCGAGTTCCGGCTCGGTGCCCTCGGCGTCAATGAATTCCTTCATCGACGGATTCGACAGCACCGCATCTTCGATCTGCTGTTTCTGCAAAAGCATCTGCGCCGCTGACTTGAATTTCTCATGATCGAGCAGCCGGTTCACCAGCTCGTTGCGTGGATCTTCCTGCTCCTCAGCCGGCGCATCCGGATCGCGCGGCAGCAGCATCTTTGACTTGATGTGAATGAGCACAGCGGCCATGTAAATAAATTCCGCCGCGACGTTCACGTCGAGCTCGCGAATCTTTTCGACGTATGCCAGGTACTGCGCGGTGATCTTCGCGATCGGAATATCGTAGATGTCGATGTCCTGCTTGCGGATCAAATCGAGCAGCAGGTCCATCGGCCCTTCGTAGACGTCGCCGACGGAGACAGCAAAAGGGAAGTCGCTTTGATCCTTCTTCGCCTGTTCTCTGGAGGTTTGCGAAGGCGCTACCGCGGCAGGCGAGACGGCCGTCGCGACATTTTCCGAAACTCGAATTTCTTCACTCATCCTGAAACCTTCGGCGCTTCATATTCCATCGACATTCCCATGGCTGCGCGTACATCTTTCATGGTTTCACCCGCAGCTGCAGCCGCCCGCCTGGTGCCGTCTTCCAGAATATCCCACGCCAGCCGCGGATTCTCCTCGAATTTCTTGCGCCTCTCCTGAATCGGATTCAGCAACTGCACCAGCGCATCCGCCGCCCAGCCCTTGCATTCGATGCAACCAATGCCCGCCGAACGGCAGCCGTCATAAACTTTGGCCAGAGTTTCCTTGCTGGAGAAAATCTTGTGCAGATCGCCCACCGGGCAAACGTCCGGATTTCCGGGGTCCGATCGCCGCACCCGTGCCGGATCGGTCACCATGGTCTTCAACTTCTGCCTCACCACCGGCTCGGGATCGGCCAGCAGGATCGTATTCCCGTACGATTTCGACATCTTGCGACCATCGGTACCGGGCAGTTTCGCCGCCGGAGTCAGCAAGGCCTGCGGCTCGGGAAACACATCTCCATAAAATCCGTTGAAGCGCCGCGCAACTTCCCGAGTGAGTTCGACGTGTGCCACCTGATCCTCGCCCACCGGAACCGCGTCCGCCTTGTAGGCCAGAATATCCGCCGCCTGCAGCAAGGGATAGCCTAGAAACCCGTACGTTCCCAGGTCCTTGTCCTTGATGTTGTCGCGCTGCTCTTTGTACGTTGGCACGCGCTCCAGCCAGCCCAGCGGCGTGATCATCGACAACAGCAAGTGCAGCTCAGCGTGCGCGGGAACGTGCGACTGAATAAAAATCACTGATTTTACCGGATCAAGCCCCGCCGCGAGCCAGTCATAGGCCACTTCCAAAGAGTTCTCTTTCACCTGCGAAGTATCCGCGTAGTCGGTGGTCAGCGCATGCCAGTCGGCCACCATGAAAAAACATTCGTACTTGTCTTGCATGCGCACCCAATTCTGCAACGCGCCTACGTAGTTTCCCAGGTGTAATTTTCCGGTCGGACGCATGCCGCTGAGCACGCGTTTGCGCGGTTTGGGGGGAGATGTCATTGCTTTTTCTGAAACCTAAAGCCCGCGGGTATAGCTCCGCCGGGGCCGATCGAAATTTGGAATGGCATGCAGATGATCTTCGATACTACCATGCGAAAAGGGCAGTCGCAGTACTGAGTGCGGGGCGCGGGAGATTGTTACTCCGCCTGAAAACCAGCTCAGTTCAGAATGGCGCCACTGAGCTGGGGCATAGGCAAGCGCCGTTGCTTTATAATTCGCGGCTCGTGCCCCCGCCAACTTCATCGGCCTCGTCATCGCCCAGCCTCGCCCGTAAGCTGCGGATTGTCGACTACTTCACGCTGGGCTGGGGATCGATGGTCGGGGTGGGCTGGCTGGTCATCATGGACGACTGGCTGCTCCGCGGCGGCGCGCTCGGCACCGTTCTCGGCTTCGTGATCGGCGGCGCCGCGCTGCTGCCCATCGGATGGGTTTACGGCAAGCTCGTCGCCGCCATGCCCGACGCCGCCGGCGAGATCGCCTACACCTCCGCCGTGTTCTCCCGCCGCATCAGCTTCGCCACCGGATGGATGATGACGCTCACCTACTTCATCGTCTGCCCCTGGGAGGCCGTCGCTGTGGGCCGAATCGCGGCTTACATCATTCCTCAACTCGACTCCTTCGAACTCTACCGCATCGCCGGTCGTCCGGTTTTTCTTCCGCGTCTGATCATCGGCCTATCGCTAACCGCGCTGCTCACCGTGTTGAACTACCGAGGCGTGCGGCTGAGTGCGAGCTTTCAGAATTGGACCAGCTTCGGCACGCTCGGCCTGTTCGTGATTTTTGTCGG
The DNA here is from genome assembly GCA_963701925.1 of uncultured Acidobacteriota bacterium. Lineage (GTDB taxonomy): Bacteria > Acidobacteriota > Terriglobia > Terriglobales > Acidobacteriaceae > Sulfotelmatobacter. The sequence goes on along the minus strand of CAVPBQ010000012.1, from coordinate 244,202 downwards.
CGTCGGCGTAAGCCGCGGCTCACCCGCGAATTTTCCGCCGCTGTTCACGCACACCCCGTGGCTGTCGATTCTACTGGTCACGCAGATCGTTCCTTATTTCATGGCAGGATTTGAATCGGTCGGAAAGGCTGCGGAGGAATCCAGCCCGGAGTTTCGCTCTCAAAGTTTTTTCGTTGCTATCTGGGCCGCAATTATCGTGGCCACTCTTTTCTATGCCGTTATCGTCGCCGCAGTGGCGTTCGTTGCTCCCTGGCATCTGCTGACGGGCGGACAATTCATGACAGCGGTCGCATTCCAGCAAGCCGTGGGCGCGCGCTGGATCGTCAACGTCATTCTCGTGGCCGCGCTGCTCTCGCTGTTCAAATGCTTCAACGGAAACTTCGTCGCTGCCAGCCGACTGCTGTTCGCGCTTGGACGACGGAACATGGTGAGCTCCTCCGTGGGCACGGTTCATGCGAGTTTTCGCACGCCGTCCACCGCTGTGCTGTGCATCGGCATTGCCACCGGAGCTTGCATGCTGTTGGGCGATGCGATCCTCGTTCCTATCACCGAAGTCGGATCAGTGGCCTGTGCGATAGGATGGTCCGCAACCTGCGCGGCCTGCTTAGCGCTAAGCCATGATCGCAACAGCGGAATCCGTCTATCGACAATCGAACATGTAGTCGCGGCGTTCGGACTTCTGGTCGGGATTGCTATGACGCTCATGAAGTTGCTTCCGGCGATCCCCGGACACTTCACGATTTACGAATGGATCGCGCTGGCAGTCTGGGTCGCAATCGGTGTAGCCGCAGCGCGCGGCGGCAAAGTGGAAGAGCAGCCCTTCCGGGCTGCGTGAGGCTTTAGAAGATTCCGGGCTTTAGCCATCGGGGGATAAATGAACATCAGTTTCGCGACCACGTTTCGTCTCGCTCTCATTTCAGCATTTGCTTTATTCGCCTCGTTCGTTCTAGCCCAATCTCCCGGCTTCGACCTCGTTATCACCCACGGCCACATTATCGACGGCACTGGCTCGCCGTGGTACTCGGGCGACATCGGCATTCGCGACGGCAAAATTGCCGCCATCGGCAACCTCTCCGCCAGCCCACGCAAGCGCACCATTGACGCCGCGAGAAAAGTCGTCGCTCCCGGTTTCATCGACATGCTGGGGCAATCCGAACTGACCATCCTCGTCGACCCGCGCCTGCCTTCGAAGATTTTTCAGGGCATCACGACTGAAGTCACCGGCGAAGGCACTTCCATCGCTCCGCTCAACGATGCCATCATCCAGAGCGACCGCGCTGGATACGATCACTACAACATCACGCCCGACTGGCGCACCTTCCGGCAATATTTCGCGCGCCTGGAGAAGCAGGGAATCGGCATCAATGTCGCGGACTACGTCGGTGCCACGCAGGTGCGCCGAATGGTTCTCGGCGATGACGACAAGCAGCCTACGCCTGCGCAGCTTGATGAAATGAAATCCTTGGTTCGCGACGCCATGAAAGATGGAGCAGTCGGCGTTTCCACATCTCTGGAATATGCGCCCGCACCCTACGCCAAGACGGACGAACTGATCGCTCTAGCCACCGAGGCGGGAAAATTCGGCGGCATCTATGCCACCCACATGCGCGATGAGAGCAACTCCGTGCTCGAGGCCATCGACGAAGCGCTGCGCATCGGCCGCGAGGCGCAGATTCCCGTCGAAATCTGGCACATCAAAGTTGCCGGCAAAGCTAACTGGGGACGCATGCCCGAAGTCGTCGCCAAAATTAATGCGGCCCGCGCCGCCGGCGCCGACGTCAGCGCCAACACCTACGCCTACACTGCATGGTTCAACGATTACTCGGCCTTCATTCCACCGTGGGCGCACGATGGCGGCAACGCCAAACTGGTGGAGCGCCTCAAAGATCCCGCGACCCGCGAGCGCATTCGCAAAGACCTGCTCACTCCCTCGCGCGATTGGGACAACGAGTGGCAGGAAGTTCCCGGCCCTGAGGCCATTATGATCGGCGCGGTGCAGAATCCGAAGATGCTGCCGTTACAAGGCAAGCGCCTCTCGGAAATCGCGAAAATGTGGAACAAGGATCCCATGGACGCGCTCTTCGATTTCCTGATCGAAGACCCCAACACCGGAGTCGCGGTCTTCGGTATGTCGCAATCCGATGTAACGCTCGCGCTGCAGCAACCCTGGGTTTCCATCGACAACGATTCCGAAGGCACGTCGCCGGAAGGTATTCTCGGCCAGGCGCATCCGCACCCCCGCGCATATGGTACGTTCCCGCGAATCCTCGCTAAGTATGTTCGCGAAGAAAAAGTTCTGACCTTGGAAAACGCCATCCGCAAGTTCTCCGCGCTGCCCGCGCAGCGCATGCGCTTCACCGATCGCGGCGTGCTCAAGGCCGGCATGTGGGCCGACATGGTCATCTTCGATCCTGCCACGGTGCGCGATCGAGCCACCTTCGACAATCCCAATCAGCTTTCCGAAGGCATGGAATACGTGCTGGTGAATGGAATCCCGGTGATCGAGGCAGGGAAGATGACGGACGCGCGTCCAGGAAAAGTTCTGCGCGGGACCGGATATGCACCGTAAAGAGATATGCCGGGGAGGTTGCGCCTTAAATTAGAAGGCCTTGTTGCCGCTCGAAGGCGTGAAGTGCATTGCGAACGAGTAGCCCGGCAGGCTCACCGGAACGGTATAATCGGCGGCGACGTAAACCGCTGGAGCGCCCGGCGTTCCAATGCGCTGCACGGTGACTTGCTCAGGAGCCAGCGTAAGTCCGTGTTCCTGTCCCGCCTTGATCACCGCGGCCACCAGTTCCTGATCGGTCTCGTGTGGGTTCGCACCTCCCGTCAGGGCGACATTTCGCAGGTCGTCGGTGAAGGAGTAATTGGTCATCTCCGGCGGAATAATCTGAAATCCGGCGTAGACCAGCCCGATGATGGCGAGAAACCCGATAAGGGCTTTAATCGTTCCCATGTCCCACAATCCGCTCTGCGCGGGATCGGAACTAAGGCTGAAAAGCTACCCCGTCCGCCCGAGCAGTGCCTGAAAATGCTCGACTATTGCGCTGATCGTAACATCGCGCACCTCGCCGGTCGAACGTAAAACGACCTCCACAGTACCTTCGGTAACTTTCTTTCCCACCGTGATTCTAAAGGGGATACCGACCAGGTCCGCGTCCTTGAACTTGACGCCGGGACGTTCATCGCGATCATCGAGGACAACGTCAAACCCGGCGGCCTCCAACCGCCTGGCAATGTCCTCGGCCACGTTCCGCACCGACTCGTCTTTCACGTTGACCGGAGCCACATCAATCTCAAACGGAGCAATCGTCGTGGGCAGCCAGAATCCATTGGCGTCGTTGGATTGCTCGACCGCAGCCGTCAGAATGCGCTCGATGCCGATTCCGTAGCAGCCCATGATCGGCATCACTTCCTTACCATTCTTATCGAGCACGCGCAGCCCCATCGATTCCGAGTAACGATATCCCAACTTGAAGATGTGCCCGATCTCGACTGCCGTATCGATGCGCAGCGGCGCACCACAATTCGGACAAGCCTCACCCGCTGCCACCGCCCGCAGATCGGCGTACGACGTCGGATGGAAATCCTTCCCCGGCGTCAGATTCTTCAGGTGATAGTCCTCTTTGTTTGCGCCCGCAATCAGATTCGCGCGGCCTTCGAGCGCCTTGTCGACCAGCAGCACTGGCTTGTCGGAATCTTTCTTTGCGTCGCGCGCCCACTCGATTCCAATCGGCCCCAAATATCCTGCCGGAGACTTGAACAGCGCCTTGATCTCGCTCTCATCCATCGGCCGCGTAGCCGCGCCCACGGCCCCGTTCAACTTGGCCTCATTCAGTTGATGATCGCCGCGCATCAGCACCACAATCTGGCGGGATTTCTTTTTGCCCTTGGCGTCCGTCTCCTCTGCCATCAGCGCCAGCGTCTTGATCTTGTTCTTCGGCGACACTCCGAGAAATTTTGCTACATCCTCAATCGTTTTCTGACCGGGCGTGTGCACTTCGAGCGGCTTGCCATCGCCCTCGGGCGCGAGATCTCCCCACGGCTCCAGCTTCGACGTTGCCTTCTCCATGTTCGCCGCGTAATTGCATCCGTCGCAGCTCACTATCTTGTCTTCCCCCGCCGGAGTGCGCACCATGAACTCGTGCGATTCCTTTCCTCCCATCGCGCCCGAGTCGGCCTCGACCACTATGTACTTCAACCCGCAGCGATCAAAAATCCGGCAATAGGCCTGGTAATGCTTCTTGTAAGAAACATCCAGTCCCGCTGCGTCGATGTCGAAGGAGTACGAGTCCTTCATCATGAACTGGCGCACCCGGAGCAGGCCCGACCGCGGCCGCGGCTCGTCGCGAAATTTCGGCGCAATCTGATACCAGATCTGCGGCAACTGCTTATAGCTGCGCAGTTCTTTCAAGGCAATCGAAGTCATGACCTCTTCTTCGGTCATGCCCAGACACATCTCAGTGCCCTTGCGATCTTTCAGGCGAAACAGGTTGTCGCCCATCAACGCATAGCGGCCGCTGGCTTCCCAGAGTTCGCGGGGATGCAGCGCCGGCAAATAAAATTCCTGCCCGATCCGGTCCATCTCCTCGCGGACAATGGCAGAGATCTTGTTGAACGACCGGTTGCCCAGAAAAAGATAGGAGTAAATTCCCGCCGCCAGCTGCCGGATATATCCAGCGCGCACAAGGAATTTATGCGAAGCCACTTCGGCATCCGCCGGCGCCTCGCGCAATGTGGGAATAAACAGCTCTGACCAACGATGCATAGTGGAATTCTCGATGGAAAGTTGAATTGATGATTGTAAATGATGGCAGTGGAACGCTTCTTGTTGGGACAGCCGCCCGCGGCGGTCCGCCGAGCGCAGTTCGGTAGGCTTCGGCTCTGAGTAGAATCTGAGGAGTTATCGGCGGCAAAGCACGCGGGATTGCCCGCTAGACAGCCGAGGACGGCTGTCCCTACATAAATCTGGCGGCCTACCTCGCCAACTGCTTGAGTATTTCTTTCCCCAGCTTCTGCGCCTCGCCAAAAAACTTCTGATACTCCACAAACATCCGGTTCAATTCCAGAGCCTTGTCCGTCGAGGGATGCTTGCGCAGAATCATGTCGCGCACATGCACGGGGTTCGGCAGGGTTGCATCCTCGGTCAATTCTTCCAGCGCGGTTTTGGGATCATAGTGATACATGGAAACCTCATTGAATGATTGAGAGATCGGGTCATTGAGTGACTGAGAAGCGAGAATAAAGGTGCGATTTTACAATCACCAAATGACCCGATCACGCAACGACTCAATGCTAGACCAGCTCCGTGGTCCACAGATCGTGCAAATGTACGATTCCTTCCAGCTTTCCGGCACCGTCCACGACCATCAGCGACGTAATTTTTTTCTCTTCCATCACCGCCAGCGCGGTCGCGGCAAATTCGCCGGCGCCAATCGTCTTTGGATTGCGCGTCATGGCCTGGCCCGCGCTCAGATCCATCACATCCTTGCCGCGCTTCTCCAGCAGTCGCCGTAAATCGCCGTCACTGATAATGCCCACCAGCTTCTGACCCTCCACCACCGCCGTCACGCCCAGCTTCTTGCGCGACATTTCGTAGATCACATCCGGCATTTTGGTCGAAGGCGCAACACAGGGCAGGGCTTCTCCGCTATGCATCAATGAGTCCACGCGCGCCAGTCGCTTGCCCAACTTCCCACCGGGATGCAGATTGGCAAAATCTTCTTCCTTGAATCCGCGCCGCTCGCTCAAAGTCACGGCCAGCGCATCGCCCAAAGCGAGCATGGTCGTAGTCGAAGCCGTGGGCGCCAATCCCAAAGCGCAAGCCTCCTGCGCCACCGAACAATCCAAAGCCACGTCCGCCGCAGCCGCAAGGGTCGAAGTTGTGGAGCGGGCACTCATGCCCGCTGCCTTTGACTTTGCTGCCTCGTAAATCTCATCCCCGGTCATGCTGATCAGCGGCACCTGCAGTCGTTTGATCGTCGCCAGCAGCGCCAGAATCTCCTCCGTCTCTCCCGACGCCGAAAGCGCCAGCACCACGTCCCCTCGAACTACCATCCCCAAATCCCCGTGCAGCGCCTCCACCGGATGCAGATACAGAGCCGGCGTTCCAATGGAACTCAGAGTCGCAGCAATCTTGCGCGCGATCAATCCGCTCTTGCCCATCCCGGTAACGACGACGCGCCCTTCGCACCCAAACATCAGATCGACCGCACGCTGAAACTCCACTGCCATGGGGCCTCCAATGCGATCCGCCAGCGCCCGCAGCGCCTCCGCCTCAATCCGCACCACATGCTCGCCAGTGTTGGTCATTTCGCTAGGGAATCAGATTCGGAAGGATGGATGTTAGCACGCAGACTAAGCTTCTTTCGCGCCCACGCAAATTCAGAAATGATCTGCGTCCACAACCGGGACCGGCGCCTGCGACTTCTGTCCCAGAATCGCCAGCCCCTTGGCCTGAATGATGCGATCCCACGGTCCGGCCTGCCAGTCATCCCGCAGCTTCTCCGGATGTCGCCACGGCGGCAGGGTCAACATCAGGTTTCGCGCTGTGGCGCATACGTAGGGCTCATACATCGACCGCAACTTCGCCAATTTGCCGCACGCGGCCTCATCAGTTCTGAGCTTTAAACCGGCCGCCCCCAGCGCCCCGCTCACTGCATTCAATTCCTCATCGGTCATGCGCTCTGGCTCAGCCGCGTCGTATCTGGCATTGACTACCTGCGCCAGATCCACCGCCGCATGCCGCCCCATGGCAAATGTGAGCTTCGCTTGCCCGGGATGCACTCCATCAATTCCGGTCAGCACCAGCGAAGTCACATCCAGCATGGTGGTCAACGCCGCCAGCCACGATTGGTTGCTGTGCTGCGAGCGGAAAAACGTGAGCACGGGATACGAAATCTGGCTCTCCAGCAGCTCTGCCGCCCACCGCTCCCAATCGCGCAGCACCTCGTCGAAAACTTTCTGATCAACCCCGGGATCCTCCGACCGTCCCGCCAGCCGTACCAGCAACTCGACCGCCGAGGGCGGCGATCCCGCCCTCGCATCCAGCATGGAGATCTGAATCTCGCGGCGCGAGAATGCCGAGTACACCACCGGGATATACCCAATCACCAGGCCCAGAAAGGCGAATCCCATTCCTGCTTCAATCACTGAAAGCGCCCGCGCCGTTCCCGAAGTGGGCACGATGTCACCGTACCCCAGGGTGAAGAAAGTCTCCCCGCTGTGATACACAATCTTGCCGAAGGTGAGCGGCTCGCGGTTGAGTTGTTCGTGTCCGCCAATGCCGTACTGGATCAGCGCAAATCCAAAAATCAAACCAGTTGCCCAGAAGGCGAGCAGAAGGATCAGCGACAATGGCCCAAAATATCCTAGAAAATTATGCTGCCGCGATGCCTTCTTGATGCGGGTTGCGATGCCACGCCACGGAATCCACGTGCGCCGGTAAAAATATGCGGTCAACCGGAAATTCCGCAGAACCCGGCGTGGCAGCACGACCGTCTCAAATGCGTCCAGCAGGACCGACCAGATAACGACGATCCCGGCCAGCACCGGAACGATGTAAATGTGGGTATGCAAGTCCAGCCCTCGAACTGCCAAGTAGATGCGCAGGGAAGGGTAACAGATTCGCGAAGAGGGGGCCTTGATCGGGACGCCGGTTCGACAAACTACTGCGGCTTGGCCGGAGCCGGTGTCTGCGCGGGCGGCGTCTGCGTCTGTCCTGGCACCGGCTTTATACTCAACGGCTTAGTGGTCGCCGGTTTCTTCTTCGCTGCGGGCTTCTTCGCCGGCTCGTTATCGTCTACGATAATCTTCTTGGGCGGCGCTGCTGGAACCGCTGCCTGTGCCGTTTTCAAGTCGGTGCGCAAGCGAACAATCTCTGCCTCTTTGGCGGTAGACAAATTTTCGATTCTCTCCGCCAGTTGCTTGCGCGTGCCCTCAAAGCTGTTCAAGTCGTTCGACAGCGATTGCAGATCGTCTTTCGATCCGAACGCTCCCGCCGATTCCACCACGCTCCCCAGCACGTCATATAAGGCATCCAGGTTCCGGTAGAGCTTGAACGTCGCCGGCACATCTTCCGGCGCAGCCTTCAGCTGTCCGATGATCTCCGGCAGTGCTCCCTGCAGATTGCGCTGAATCGAATCCACGTTTTCGAGCGCCTGCTTCTTCATCGCGCCGTCCGTCTTCCAGCGTTCAATGCGCAGCTTGCCCAAATCGGCCTGCGTGCTCTTCGACGTGGCCTCGAGCTGCGCCATCATGCCGTTCAACTGCGTTACCGAAGCATAGGAGACGGGCGCTCCGCCCTGCTGTACCGGACCGTCGGTCGCAGGGTTGGCTGTGGCCAAGTTCGAAGCCGATAGAGTTGTTGGCGATCCGGCGGCCGGCACTTGAGCGAAGCTGCCTGCCGATAAGACGAGGCACAAGCCGGTTGAGAAAATGTACGTGCGTTTCATTTTTTAATGGTGGCGGCAATAGCATACTACAACCCATGCTCGCCCGAAGATCAGGGCTTTTCCCGAGGAGTTCTCAGACCGTCCAGGGGATTTTAGTTTTGGGAACACTAACATTTCACGCATCCGTTGGCGCCCGCAGCCGGTAGAGACGATAATGAAATTTGATTATGTTTCGCCGATCCCACCTTCTGCTGGCCTTCGCAGCTCTACTGTTGGCGATCTCTCACCGCGTCGACGCCCAGGATCTTGCCCGCCGGCTCATTCTCAAAGACGGCTCGTATCAAGCCGTCACAAAGTATGAAGTGAAGGGCGACCGCGTCCGCTATTACAGCACGGAGCGCGAAGAGTGGGAGGAACTGCCCAACGATCTCGTCGACTGGCCTGCCACCGAGAAATACGAAAAGGATCGCGCCGCCGGCGTCGCCGCCCCCGAAGCCGTGCAGCTCGACAAAGAGGCCGAGCACGATCGCGAACTCGAGGCCATGGAGCGTCCGCAAGTCGCTCCCGGTCTACGCCTGCCCGAAGACTCCGGAGTGTTTCTGCTCGACAATTTTCAAGGAGAATCTCAGATCGTTGAACTCCAGCAGACCCCGGGCGACGTCAATCGCAACACCAAAGGCAACATCTTTCACGGCGCGCTGAACCCGGTGGCGAGCATGAAGCAGACCATTGAACTCGAGGGTGCCCACGCCGCCGTGCAGGCCCACGTCGACGTTCCTTCGCTGTATATCAATATCGACGACTCCCCGGACCAGCCGGTGCGATCAGACAATTCCAAACCCACAACTCAATCTCCCCAGCAGCCTCAGCAACCCCAGCAACCCAGCGTGCCCTTCGACCGCTTCCGCATTCTGCGGGCCGAAGTAAAAGGCGGCAAGCGCATTGTGGGCGATGTGAAGCGTCAAGTCACGGGCAGGACGAGCGAAGAGCAACACTTCGTTAAGACCACGATCAGCCGCGTCAGCGGAGGCTGGCTTAAAGTCACGCCTATCGAGAGCCTTGGCCCTGGCGAATATGCCTTAGTGGAAATGAACGGAACTCAGATGAATCTTTATCTCTGGGATTTCGGCGTGAACCCGAAGGCTCCGGCCAACGCGAACCCCTGGAAGCCGGATACGGCACCGGCGACGCAGCCGCCAAAGAAGGCCGACGAACCACCGAAATAGGTCTGTTGTGGAAAAGCGGCGTCCAAGGCCGCGTAGAGGTTTGAAAAGGGAATAAGGCTTTAGCTGCTGCCTGTCAATCTTCGCGCGCTTCCAACTCCGCCTTCAACACGCCGCGCTGCGCGATCCCGATATTGTCGCGGGTCGAATTCTTCACCATGTACATCATGCCGTCGGCCTGCCGGATGACATCATGCGCCGTGCGCGCATCATGCGGATAGGTCGCCAGACCAATCGAGGCCCGCACATTCAGATTCAATCCTTCATCCTTGCAGAACTTGCTGGCGCGCAGCGCATCCAGCAGGCGCTTGGCCACCACCAACGCTTGATCCTTCGCGGTCTGCGGCAACAGCACTACAAACTCATCGCCGCCATAGCGAAAGGCGAAATCAATCAACCGCAGCTGCGCCTTGATCAGGTATCCAATCTCAGCCAACAGCTTGCTGCCGATCAAATGCCCATGCGTATCATTGACGGTTTTAAAATGATCGAGATCAATAAACAAGATGCTGAACTCATAGCCAAAGCGCGATGAGCGGTAAACCTCGGTCTCCAGCGTCTTATAGAGATGCCGCGCGTTGTAAAGACCGGTGCAGTCATCAGTGATCGTCAGTTCCTGAATGCGCTCGACCGAGCGCGCATTCTCAATGGCGATCGCGGCGTAATCGCAGAGCGACTGCAGGAAGAACAACTCTGCCGCGCCGAAGCGCTCCATCTCAACGTTCACCAACTGGATCACGCCCAGCACGCGCAACTTCGAGCGCAGGGGCACACAAATCACCGAGCGCGTCTCCCACTTCGTAGTCTCATCCACGCGGCTGGCGAAAAAGGGATCGTTGCGCACATCGGGTACCACCCGCGCCTCGCCATTCTTGGCGACAAATCCGGCAATGCCTTCGCCCATCTTCAGCCGGACATCCTTCAGTGCCTCGGCGCGATCGCCCACCGCAATAGCGAAATAGAGATCGTCGTGCTCTTCATCCACCATCAGCAGCGACCAGGTATCCGGACGAAAATATTCCGCCATCTTGTCCATGATGGTCTGCAGAATGGAGTCGAGATCCAGCGACGACGTGAGCGCTTTGGCCACGTCGTGAAAGATCGTTAACTCCTGGCTCTGGCGTGTCAATTGAGTGCCGGCCTCAGGCATGGATTTCCGTTGTACCTCGATGGACGGGTGGCAGTTCAAAAATTATATGCACCACCTTCGTGTAGGGGCAATGAACGTTGGTAATAGGAACCCCTAACGCTAATGTCATCAAGCGATTTCCGGTCTCCGCGGCGCCGGCAATTCAGCGTATAGTTGTGCGGCGGTTGGACTTTCGATCCAAAAACCCTGCATTCCCAAGGAAATTGATGACGCGACCCATCGGCACCCTGCTCGCCGTTGCCTGCCTGTTTGCCGCACTTGCTCCAGTTCCAGCCCGCGCCGCCGGCAAGACACGCATCTACTACGTAGCTGCTGACGAGATCGACTGGGACTATGCTCCCACCGGTCGCGACGAAGCCATGGGGATGCCCTTCGATGAGCTGCAAAAAGGCTATGCCGAATCCGGTTCGCATCACATCGGCCGCGTGTACAAAAAAGCCATCTTCCGCGAATACACCGACACCTCGTTCTCCACGCTGAAACCGCTCGTCCCCCAAGATCAATATCTCGGCCTGCTCGGCCCGATTCTTCGTGCTGAGGTCGGCGATACCATCAAGGTCGTTTTCAAGAACAACGGCTCGCATCCCTTCAGCATGCATCCTCATGGAGTTCTCTACCAGAAAGATTCCGAAGGAGCCGACTACAACGACGGCACGTCCGGCGCCGACAAAGCGGACGGCGGAGTCGCTCCCGGAGCGACCCACACTTATGTCTGGCAAGTACCGGAGCGGGCGGGGCCGGGCCCCGGCGATCCCAGTTCCGTCTTCTGGCTCTATCATTCTCACGCCGACGAACTGCGGGACATCGCCTCGGGCTTGTTCGGAGTTATCGTCATCACGAAACGCGGCATGGCCCTGCCTGACGGGCGGCCTAAAGACGTGGATCACGAATTCGTCAGCATGTACATCGCACTCAATGAGAACGAAAGCTGGTACCTGGACGACAACATTCGGGCTCACACCGGTGATCCGGGCGGTGTCGACCGCACCCAAAGTAGGCTCATCACTCCTGGAGGAATGGCCGGCACCATCGCCGGCACTGGCTTCGTCGACACCAACATCAAGTGGACCATCAACGGCTACATCTACGGCAACATGCCGATGATGACTATGAACCAGGGTGACCACGTGCGCTGGTACGTGGCCACACTCGGTGACTTCAACAACGCCCACACGCCCCACTGGCACGGCAATACCGTGCTCGTCGCCGGCCAGCGCACGGATGTCGTATCGGTGGTCTCCGCGCAAATGGTGACCGCCGACATGGTGCCCGACGCGCCTGGAATCTGGCTCTACCATTGCCACATCAGCGACCACATGCTGGCAGGAATGGTTGCCCGCTACGAAGTGAAACCCTCAACCAAGCCTGGGCCCCATTAACCAGTGCTGATAAAGTAGGGATAAGAAGTAAATCTGGCAGGGGATCGAGCATGCCGAGGAAACTATCGCAGCGTTCTTTTTTTTTAGCATTCCTGTTACCGTGCGTTTTAGGTTTGTTGGCATTTTCGCAAAGCAGTCCGCAGGCGCAGCCGGATTCCAAAACCGTCCCCAGTCTCGACGCCGGTCTGGGCCCATGCACCGCCGACTTCCTCATCGCCGATACTGACAGCAAGCCGGTGTACAACGCCAGAGTCAAAGTTCATATCGCCTACGGATTTATGAACGTCCGCAAGCTCGATCTCGAAGTCGACACCAACGCCGACGGCAAAGCCCGCTTTACCGGACTGCCTAACAATCTCAAGCATGGACTCTTGTTCCACGCATCCGAAGGCGACCGCAGCGGCGAAGCCTTCGACGATCCCGCCCAAACATGCCAAAAGCAGTTCGCCATCACACTAAGAAAAGGCGACGTACCCGCCCAAGAGTAGCCACGAGCCGAGTGCCCCATTTCTCGCGCGTCTTTGCCGCGAAAAGCGGGTCTGGGCGCACTCCCCAAGTTACCTGCTCGTTAGACTCATGGCTGTAGCGCGTTCTCGCGGCTTGCCCTATGATGATCCGGTCATCACGGGCGAGCAGGCGCTCGACAGGCTCTAAGTGGGAGAGTTCGGGGACAAATTCCGCAAGGCGCGCGAGAAGAAAGATATCTCGCTCGATGACGTTTCCAACGTCACCAAGATCAGCTCGCGCATGCTGCAGGCCATCGAAGAGGAGCGCTTCGACCTGCTTCCTGGCGGTGTTTTCAACAAGGGATTCATTCGCGCCTACGCCAAGCATCTCGGCCTGAACGACGAAGAAGCCGTCACCGACTATCTCGCCTGCCTGCGCCAGGCGCAGATCGATGCCCAACAAGTATGGTCGGACCGCCCAGCAGCCGCGCCCCGCCAGCCCGCCATGCCGCGTCCCGCGCCCCAAGCCAGGCCCGATTATCAGAAGCCCAACCTCACCAAACATGGTCAGGTCGAGGTCGAGGAAGAACTGCCAGAGTTGCAACTGCCGCGCGCCGAAGACGTGCGTCCGCCGCGAAAGAATTTTGCAATCCGCACCGAGCCCGCATTTTCCTGGAGATTTCCGGCCGTCGCAGCGGTGATCATTGTTCTGCTGGCCCTATTATGGTTCTATCGCTCGCGCGGCAAGACCGCTGAATCCGCACCGCTGGCGAAATCAGCGCAGCCCGCCAGCGCCGTGCCCTCTGCCCCCGCCAGTTCTCTGGCACCGAATGCAGGTCCGGCAAATGTCCCCCAGGGAAACAGCCCTACCGTAGCCAACGCGGCCACGGCCGCATCGGAAAAACCGGCCTCCGCGCCCAAGACGGAAGCCGCTGACAACGATGCGAACGACGTAACGGTGCGCACCTTCCCGGCAGCCAAGCCGGTGATTCCTGCCGCTAAACCTGTAGCTAAGGCCAAGACCATCGCCAATCTGAAGCTCATCATCCGCGCGTCGGAGACCACATGGATCTCCGTTGCCGCCGACGGACAGCCGGTCGCGCATGAGACCCTGATCGCTCCGGCCGCGTTTTCGGTGCGCGGAACCCGCGAGATCGTGGTCCGCATCGGCAACGCCGCCGGGGTCAGTTTCCTCTTCAATGATCAGGACATTCCCGCCTCGGGCGGCGAATCCGAAGTCAAAACTTACGTCTTCGACTCCAGCGGCATGCACCAGGCCGCAACCCCGGAGCCGGCCCAGGCCCACTGAAGAAAGCTAGAAAGCTAAAAAGCTTCGAGCGAACCCTCGATGCCTGGCCTTCCGCGGCAACGTTTCTTTTTCCCGTTCGTCCGAGCTTACGAAGCAAAAGCTCTGGCCGATTCAGCGGTCAGCGCCACTTAAACTTCAATCGCTCCCGTCCACAGCCCTATTTCCGCAATTGAATTCATCCTCCGCCCCTTGGCCCCAAACCCATTGCGCGCCCCTATGCGGTCTGTTAGCCTTTTTTGAAGGACTTTCACCGGTTGTATGGCTTCAGCGCAGTCGCAGGAAAATCCGTAGTCCCGCCCTATTAAAGTCCTGAGCGTTTCGAGCGGCGCACGCTATTTCAAATCGCTGCGCCCTCTCATAAGGAGAGACACAACTTGCCTTCCAAGAATCGTTATCTATTTACCTCGGAATCTGTGACCGAAGGACATCCCGATAAAATCGCTGACCAGATTTCTGACGCCATCCTCGACGCCTGCCTCGCTGACGATCCCGTCAGCCGCGTAGCCTGTGAAACTCTGACCGCAACCGGCCTGGTCGTCATCGCCGGCGAAATCACCACCAAGGCCTACGTCGACTTTCAGAATGTGGTGCGCGGCACCGTCGGCGCCATTGGATACGACAACGCCGTCTATGGCTTCGACTGCAACACCTGCGCCGTCATCTCCACCATCAACAAACAGTCCGGCGACATTGCCATGGGCGTGGACACTGGCGGCGCCGGCGATCAGGGCATGATGTTCGGCTACGCCGTCAACGAGAACCAGGAGTTGATGCCAACTCCCATCTCGCTGGCGCATAAGCTGACCCAGCGCCTCTCCGAAGTCCGCAAGTCCGGTCTCCTTCCTTTCCTTCGCCCCGACGGCAAATCCCAGGTCACAGTGGAATATGACGCCAACGGCAAAGTCCTTCGGGTCGATGCGGTCGTGATCTCGACCCAGCACTCTGAGACCGTCGCCAACGACGAACTACGCGCCGGAATTCTGAAGCATGTAATCCAAGCTGTGATTCCCGCCCACCTGCTCGACGAAGACTCGAAGTATCACATCAATCCCACGGGACGTTTCGTCATCGGCGGCCCCATGGGCGACACGGGCCTCACCGGCCGCAAGATCATTGTCGATACCTACGGCGGCATGGGACGGCACGGCGGCGGCGCTTTCAGCGGCAAAGATCCGACCAAGGTCGATCGCTCGGCCGCCTACATGGCGCGCCACATCGCCAAAAACGTGGTCGCCGGCGGGCTGGCCGATCGTTGCGAAGTGCAGCTTGCCTATGCCATCGGCGTAGCCGACCCGGTCAGCGTGCTGGTCGAAACTTTCGGCACCGCGAAGGTTGATCCCGCCATCATTCCGGACATCATTCGCTCGCATTTCAAGCTGACGCCGCGGGGCATCATCGAGGCACTGAACCTGCGCCGTCCGATCTATCGCAAGACCGCGGCCTACGGCCATTTCGGCCGCAGCGACGCCGACTTCACCTGGGAGGCGACCGACAAAGCGGCCAAACTGGCCAGCGACGCCGGCCTGCGCGAGCCAGTAGCGGCGCGGAAATAATTCGCCACAGAGGACACAGAGGAATCACCGAGAAGTTCGCTCTTCCTCGGTGACCTCTGTGGTCGAGTTTTTAGCTTTTTACGGAATCAAAAGGGCTACTCCGTCGTGTCCCAAAGCCGTAATCCGAAAGTGAGTATTCGGAACCTGACCTGTTCCCGAATCTCATGTATTCTGCGAAAATACTCATTGAGCAAATAATTATCCACCGGTAATCAAACAAATTTTCTGCCGCTGTATGCGCGCCAAAACAGGAGACGTATGTCAACCGCCGCCATCAATTGCGATATCAAGAACATCGAACTGGCCGATCTGGGCAAGAAACGCATCGAGTGGGCCAACCAGTCGATGAAGGTCCTACAGATTATCCGCAAAGAGTTCATCAAGAACCAGCCGCTGAAGGGCATCCGCATCTCGGCCTGCCTGCACGTGACCGCCGAGACCGCCAACCTCGCCATCTGCCTGCGCGATGGCGGAGCCGACATGGTCCTCTGCGCATCGAATCCGCTCTCCACGCAGGATGATGTCGCCGCCTCGCTGGTCCGCGACCATAACATTCCCGTGTACGCCATCAAGGGCGAGGACAACGACACCTACTACAACCACATCCTCGCCGCCATCGATCACAAGCCGAATATCACTATGGACGACGGCGCCGACCTCGTCGGCATCCTGCACACCAAGCGCACTGATGCGCTGGAATTTGTCATCGGTGGCACCGAAGAGACTACAACGGGCGTCATCCGTCTGCGCGCCATGGCCAAAGAGGGCGTACTGAAATTTCCTATCGTCGCTGTCAACGACGCCGACACCAAGCACCTGTTCGACAATCGCTACGGCACTGGGCAGTCCACCATCGACGGCATCATCCGCGCCACCAACTTCCTGCTGGCCGGATCCAAGTTCGTCGTCGCCGGCTACGGATGGTGCGGTCGCGGCCTCGCTTCTCGCGCTCGCGGCTGCGGCGCCGAAGTCATCATCACCGAAATTGATCCCACCAAGGCGCTCGAAGCCGTGATGGACGGCTTCCGTGTGATGAGCATGACCGAAGCCGCCAAGCTCGGCGACGTTTTCTGCACCGTCACCGGCAACAAAAGCGTGCTCACCAAAGAACATTTCGATCTGATGAAGGACGGCGCGATCATCTCCAATTCCGGCCACTTCAACGTCGAGATCGACATTCCCGCGCTGGAGAAAATGTCGTCCTCGAAGCGCACCACGCGCAACTTCGTCGAAGAGTTTTCACTGAAAGATGGACGCAAGATCAATCTCCTCGGCGATGGCCGCCTCATCAATCTCGCTGCCGCCGAAGGTCATCCCGCATCGGTGATGGATATGTCCTTCGCTGATCAGGCCCTCTCGGTCGAGTACATGGTGCGGCAAGCCAAGAAACTCGAGAAGACGGTCTACAAAGTTCCCGACGAACTCGACAAGCGCGTAGCCAAGCTGAAGCTGGAGTCGATGGGAATCAAAATCGATCGCCTCACCCCAGAGCAGGAAGAATATCTAGCCGGCTGGAACGAAGGAACATAAGCGATGGAAGGTAGGGCAGGTGGAAGAGCGGCGCTTTAGCGCGCGTAAAGCGCCGATACGATGGAACATGTAGGGACAGCCGCCTTCGGCTGTCCAGTGGCCCGGAAGTTTCGGGCCGCTGGCTTTTTTGCCAGGCCATCCCGAAGGAACCAGTGGCCCTCGGCACTACCGCAGCAGCGGCTGTTTCTCTCCCGGCACCTGCGCCGCCTTCTTCGCTTTCCGCCACACGCTCGCCACCGCGAGCGACCAGAAGGGGACTAGATCGACTCCGGGCACGAGTTTGACCAGGAACGACGGCAGAAATTCCCAGTGCCAGCCCAGCAGATGCACCATCAGCCCGGCCACGCCGAGATCGAGCAGGTCATCGGCAGGAGAAAAAGCGCCTGCAGCGAACATAGGAAAGACGACAAGTTGCAGCGCATCCGCAAGAACGGCCACCAGCATCGCAGTGCGAAAGCTGGGGCCCGGAGAAATCGTGATCTCGTCGCCTGGCATAGCGGAACTCCGATCTTCTCATCTTAGATGATGCCGATCCCCTGCGGCGATTCCTCGCTGCTCTGAAACTGTTTTCTTCCCCTCATACAGAATCCACAGTATCGCTCCCTTGCCGCGGGATTCGATAGCGTGATTTGTCGGACAGAGGTTCAGGTCGGAGTTGAATAGGAGATTGGCATATGAACTTTGAGAGGGAACGTGGGCGGCGGTCGTTTGTGAAGCTGGGCATCGCGATCGCCTTCTTGGCGGGAATGTTGTTTTTCACGGCGGTACCGCGGGCGCATGCCGAGAGTGAAGCGGATTGCCAAAGGCGCGTGGCCCGCGCCGATCAGCTGTTACACATCGCGGTTCAGAAGAACGGACCGCAGAGTGAGGACGCACAACGCCGCCGGCAGCAGTTGCACGAAGCCCGGGAGCGTTGCTGGAACGAATTTCACAAGTGGTGGGATGAGGACCAGCATCGCTGGCACGACCAGCAGGACTGGGACGATCACGACCATGACCGCGATCACGATCACTAAAACAGTCTGCGGCCCCATCTCTCTCGCGCGGATCTGGGTCGAAGCCGCGCGAGAAGTGGGGGCGGTGCGTCCAGCGCGCAGAACCTACTGCGACATCTCCTGCCGCAGCCGCTTTGAAAGCTTCTCTACTTTCTTCAGCTTTTGATTGAGATCTTTCGCCAGCATGCCTTTTTGCAGTTGTTGCAAATCCGACTGCAGCGACGCACTCAAATCCGAAAGCTCCGCGACATCCTGGAAAATGGCCTTCTGCCGCATCGCGCGCTGGTCCGCCTCCGGCAGCGGTTCCGGTCTGAGGGTATTGTCGTGCGCCGAGTACCTCTGCTGAATTTTCTGTTGCATGGGAGACTGCTGGCTGAAGGTGGGGCCGGGGACGATAGTGATAACGAGCAGAGAGAGCACGAACACGAGACGGGCGTTCATAAGAACCTCCTTCTCGCCGACGGCGAAGTAGGCGGGAGGATACACCCGTTTGCCAGGAAGTTCGAGGAAAAAATATCAGGGGCGCGGAAGAATATTCCGCGCCGCCCTGCTTGAAGTGAAACTGCGGTTAGTCGTACGACGGTATCTTGTTCTGCGCGCTCAGCGGAAACTCAAACGTCTGCCCCGCCACTGGAACGCGCAAGATGTAGTTCGCCGCTTTCTTTTCCTTCTTGAACATAATGATGCCTTGAACGTCTTCGCCCGGTGCCAGCGTTTTTTGGGTCAGCGCATTGTCCTTAATCCACTGCGCCTGCTGGGACGTGAATGCCGCCACCTGCTTCGACATCTGCATCTGCGTGTTCGTGGGCTGGCATTGCACCGCTCCAATGTTGTTGCAGTGAGCCGACGAGAGTTCCTGAGATTTGGCTTCGCCAAATTTCTGTACAGACTTCGCCGCTTTCTCAGGATCTTCGGCTCGTACAACCTTGTCCTTCTGGTTTATCAGAACCGCCGACTGCGGATCAAAATTCAACGGTGCCTTACTGTGATTGGCGATCTGCACCCAGACGCGGTTATATTCGGTATCTTTGAGGTCGGCCAGACTTACAAAGACGTGAACGTCATCGGTCTTGAGGCCTTCAATCTTGTTGTTGTCTTTCACCTCAGACGTGGCATTGGGCGCGCCTTCCGCCCAACGCAGCGCACCGGACGGAGGGGCCTGAGAAAAAGCACCACTCGGAACGAACAGCGCAAACGCCAGTACCGTACAGAGAAATCCACCCTTCATTTCAAGTCTCCTTAAATATTGGTTGCTAGTTCTCGCAGGGGCCCGGCGAATCTTCATTTCGCCGTGCTGCCCCATTAGTATCGAAAAGTTGCCACACGTTTCCGCCCTTTCGTCCGCAACGCACTACCTGCTAATCATACGAAGGATGCTTGTTCTGCGCACTCAGCGGGAACTCGAAAGTCTCGCTGCCCACCGAGATGCGTAGCAAGTACTTAGCCGGTTTCTTGTCCTTACGGAAAACAATTGCGCCCTGAGTTTCCTCGCCGGGAGCCAGCGTTCTTCGTCTCGCCGCATTAGCTCGAACCCACTCTGCTCGAGACGCAGTGTCAACGAGGATTTGTTTTGACATTCGAAATTGCGTATCTGTTGGTTCACATTGAACCGCGCCCAGGTAGTTGCAGTGTGCGCCCGAGAGTTCTTGAGACTTGGCTTCACCGTACTTCTGAATGGAGTTGGCTGCCTTCTCAGCCACTTCGGAGCGCACCACCTTGTCTTTCTCGTTCACCAGCATCGCCGACTGCGGATCAAAATCGATCGGTGCCTTGCTGTGATTGGCCACTTGCAACCAGACACGGTTGAATTCGGTATCTTTGAGGTCGGCCAGACTGACAAAGACATGAGCGTCATCGGTCTTGAGGCCCTCAACCTCGTTGTTGTCTTTCACCTCAGATGTGGCATTGGGAGCGCCTTCCGCCCACCGCAGAGGCGCAGCGGTTTGACCCACGACAGCAACCGTTCCAAACAGCAAAGCGGCAGCTAAGGCAGAGAAGATTCTCATCCTGCACCCCTTAGACTCCTAGTTCTACCTTCCGGGGCCGATGAACCCTGAGCGTTGAGGAAAAACAAAATTCTACACCCATCCAACCCGGGACCGAAGTGATAGTTCCGGCACGGTCTATAGAATTTTACACACATTTCACAAGCCCCTCGGGCGAGGGAACGAGTCCAGCTTTCCAACTTGCGCTTCCCGTCGCTATTTTCCCAGAATTCCGTAGTGCGCGCTGGTGGCCATGAAAAACAGCAATGGCACCGACAGAAAGAAATTCGTCCGTGACGCCAGGAATGCCTGACGCGCCATCGCGGCCGCGTTCGCCGGAGGCGTTCCAGCCAGCGTCCCCCGAATAATTTTCTTGTTATTCGGCCAGATAATGCCCCACACATTGAACAGCATCACAATGCCAAAGCCGCCGCCTACGCCGATCGAGAGCACGTGATTATCGCTCTGGCCCACCGGCGTGTAGTTCACGAACAGCCAGCCCGCAGCGACGCAGAGAATCGTCGTGACCGTGCCCAGGACGAATCCGCTGGGCGCCATTTTCTTGATCACCATGAAAAGAACGAACCACACCGCAATCCAAAGCAGCAGGAAGAATCCGATGGTTGCGCCCGCGCTGCCGCCGTCCCGCTGGGCGTCGGGCGCGACCAGAAACTGGCCCCAGTACCAGAATCCGATAAAGACCGTGGCCAGCGCGCTCCAGCGAAACCAGTTGAGCGCCGGCAAGGTCATGTACTGCAGGATCTTCGGCTTCATGGGCGCGTCCACCTGCTTCATGAAGTTCACGTTGACCAGGTTAAAGAAGTAGAGCAATCCAACCCAGGTGATTCCGGCTAGAAAATGGAACCAGCGCAGGATCAGCTGAGTGGCTTCTGCTCCCGTGTGGGAGGGCATGACGAACGCGACGGCAGCTAAGTGGTTCATAGGTCGAGGGAAGTCTGCACGTTCGCCGCGGCCCCTGTCAACCTGTAAGCGATTGCCATACAACGTCGCCCTATTGTCGGCTGGGCGCAGTTTGGCATACGTTCCGAGTTGAAAAGCAGCAGAGTTCGCGAGTATCGTTAACCTATGTCTGGCTGCCAGGCTCTGCCTGGCCCATTTTGTCCCCCCAAGTTCCTGGGCCGCGGGGAGGTTACGGGAACCTGTTGTAGTTTTTGCATTGGCCTGCGAGTCAGTTCCGCAGACCCACGCAAGTGTGGTGTAAGACGGTGCAGTTTCCGAACATGTTATCCGGGAAACGTTGTTGGGCACATCTGTTGTTGACACATAAGGAGATCGGCTATGGACAGCAATAAGCCGGCGCAGAACATTCAGGATTCCTTCCTCAACACGGCCCGCAAGGAGAGAGCGAGCATCACGATCTACCTGCTCAGCGGGGTGAAGCTAACGGGCCGCATCCGTTCTTTTGACAAGTACTCCGTCGTGCTGGAGGCGAACGGTCAAGAGCAACTCATCTTCAAGCACGCCATTTCGACCGTGGTCATGGGCCGGGTGGCAATGTCGCATGCACCGCACGTGGCGCATACCGACAAGGCGGCGGTGGGTGCTGCCGCGGCTTCGTCGGGCGCAGCGGTGAGCGCGTCGGGCACCGAAGGTTAGGGCCTTTTCGGCTTGGGAAGTCCTCATACCAAGAAATCCCGCGTACCTTCACGCGCCGGCGGACGTGTGCCTCTCGCCACGGAAGCTGCACTCGCCCAAGCGAAAAACGCAAATAATCCGCCACAGCGCGAGAAGGCCTTCCTGGTAGGCATCGATGTGCGCACCCGTGGCCGCTCGGCCAAGAGCGCTGTTACGGCGCAAGCCGCGGCTGCGCGCGATGCCGTCGGGCTAGCCGGTGGTGCTCCGAAATCCAACGGCAAGCCCAGCATTCCCGAGTTCGATGCCGAAGAATCGCTGGCCGAGTTGCGGACGCTCGCCGAGAGCGCCGGAGCTTCCATCGCTGGACAAATCTTGCAACGCCGCGATCGGCCTGATCCCGCAACGCTGATCGGCGCAGGCAAGCTCGAAGAAATTGCCGGAGCGGCCGCGTCGGTGAACGCCGATGTTCTTCTCTTCGATCACGACCTCAGCCCCTCGCAGCAGCGCAACATTGAGCGAATTGTTCACCGCCGCGTGATCGATCGCACCCAGCTCATTCTCGACATTTTTGCACGGCATGCCCGCACTCGTGAAGGCCAGCTGCAAGTCGAACTGGCGCAGTTGCACTACATGCTGCCGCGTCTTGCCGGACATGGCGTCGAGATGTCACAACTCGGCGGCGGCATCGGCACCCGAGGTCCCGGCGAAACCCAGCTCGAAACGGACCGCCGCAAGATTGCCCGTCGCGTCCGCCATGTCGAGCAGCAACTGGAAAATGTGCGCCGCATTCGCGCCCAGCAACGCCAGCGCCGCGAGTCCGCCCCGGTCGCAACCGTCGCGCTCGTCGGCTATACAAACGCGGGCAAATCAACTCTGTTCAACGCTCTGACACAAGCCGGAGTTCTTTCTTCTCCGAAAATGTTTGCCACGCTCGATCCCACCATCCGCGGCGTCGATCTGCCCTCGAAGCGCAAAGTGCTTCTCTCCGATACCGTGGGATTTATTCGCAGCCTGCCGCACACGCTGGTTTCTGCCTTTCGCGCCACGCTCGAAGAAGTGCAGCGTGCTTCGCTGATTCTGCACGTGTCCGACGCCAGCAGCCGACTCTCTGCCGAGCAAGACGCCCAGGTCGAGATCGTCTTGAAAGAATTGGAAGCCGAGAAGAAGCCTCGCCTGCGCGTGATGAATAAAGTCGATCTGCTCGACGTGGAAGTCGCGCAGAGCCTGATCGCCGACTCTGCTCACGCAGGAAACACGGTCTACGTTTCCGCAGTTGAAGGGACGGGCCTAGATAACTTGCTCGCCCGCATCGATACCCTGATCGAGGAAGATCCCGTAAGCCTCGTTCATCTTCGCATCCCGCAAGGCGAAGGCAAGCTGTTATCTCTGCTCGAGGCCCGCGCCCGAATCTATTCGCGAAAGTACAAAGACGGCGCCGTGGAGTTGGAAGTCGATGCCCCGGAATCGGTGGTGAGGAAAGTTAAGACCTTTGTGTGCTCGTGACGACCCCGCATTGGTCTCACGATGAGCGCTCAAGTGTGGAGGGAGTATGGCTCTACGTTATATCGTCCGCTTCTGCGTTGCAGCTATCGTTCTTTTCTTTCCACCCGCAGTTCTCGCCAGCGACACTGTCCTGATTCACGGCCACATCTATACCGGCAATGCGAAAGCTCCGTGGGCGCAGGCGCTGGCCATTACCGGTACGCGGATCGAAGCGGTCGGAACCGACGTCGAAATTCTGAAGCTGAAGCAGCCGCAGACGCAGGTTATCGATCTGCACGGGCACACCGTCATTCCCGGCATCTCCGATTCGCATACTCATATGTGGTTCGGGGCGCTCGAACTGCATGGCCTCAACCTCTCGACTCCAGAGGGGAGCATCACTCCGGAAGATGATCCCGAAGCCGCGGTCGCCCGCATCAAGGCATTCGCCGCGACCCATCCCAACGACAAGATTCTGATTGTCCGGGCTGACTTCAGCACCACTCCCCCTTCGACGCCGACGCATGAATTGTTGGACCGCGCGGTTCCAGACCGGCCTGTGGTCGTGCACTACACGGCGGAGCACGCCCTCTGGGTGAACGCGAAAGCACTCGCTCTGGCGGGCATTACCGATGACCCCGTCGCCGATCCGGCGGAAGAGAAATATATTATCCGCGACGCCAGCGGGCATCCCAGCGGCGTGCTGCTGGAAGCCGCCATGGCGATCATGGAGCGCGCCCTCACCAACGAATTCTCGCAAGATCAGAAGCTCGCGTTGCTGCGCGATGCTTCCCATCACCTGAACAGCTTCGGCATCACCAGCGTCACCAACGCCACCGGCAATCTGGCGGAGATTCAGCTCTACGCCGCGCTCCGTGATCGCGGCCAACTTACGGTCCGAACGCGAACTTCGTTCGGTGCGGTCGCCGTGAATCATCATCTGACCCCGAACTTTCTCGCCGACCTTGAAAAGGCGCGCTCGCTCTACCACGACGATTGGGTATCGGCGAATCTGGTGAAGTTCTTCGTCGACGGAGGCACTGGCCTGGTCCCGCCTCTCACCTATCAACGGGCGGAATACAAGAAGCTGGTTCTCGAACTGGACAAGCGTGGCTTCCAGATCATGACCCATACCTACCGTCCCGACTCCTCGCGATTAGTGGTGGACACTTACGAAGAAGTTGAGAAGATCAACGGCCCGCGCGACCGCCGTCTGCGCGTCGAGCACGGAGATTTTGTTCCGGCCGAGGACATCCCGCGGATGGCGAAACTTTCCCTGATTGCCAGCATGCAGCCGAGCTTCTGCTGCGATGAAAATGGCGCGAACTACGATCCGCGCGATCGCACCACAACTGACCGCTGGCAGAGCATGGAAAAAAATGGAGTTACGCTGGCCTTTGGCAGTGACTGGCCATGCACTTGGCCGCCGAATCCCTTCGTCGCGATCCAGGAGGCCGTCACCCGCCAGATTTGGCGTCCAGCCAAAGGCAACGATTTTCCTGGAGGAGTTTTTGATGGCGCCGGTCAGGCCGGCAGCGTCGCCACCGCAACCTCCTACACTCCCGAGGAGCGCATTTCCGTCGAGCAGGCCGTGAACGCCTATACCCAAGGTTCAGCCTACGCACGGTTCTCCGAGGATCGCCTCGGCACCCTCGATGTAGGGAAGGAAGCGGACCTCGCCGTCCTCTCGCAAGACATTTTCTCGGTGAAGCCGGAAGAGATTGGCAAGACCACCGTGCTCTCGACCATGGTGGCGGGAAAAGTCGTCTTCACAGCCGGGAAGTAGTTCCGGGATAAAGCCGGCAAAATCAAAATGGGCCGGCAACCAAGAAGCGGTGACATTCCTTGGCTATCGGCCCATTCGATCCTGAACTGGATCGGAGGTGATATCTCTATGCTAATCCACTTTAGGGCTAAGTCAAGTGATATATGCAGAAATCTGCGATGTGGAATGCGAGAAAACCAGCGTTCCCTAAGCCTTCTCTTTCCCGATACTTGCAAATAACGCCGAGGCCAGCGCAATCACTACCGGATAAGCTTCGAGGGTATACCGCGGCTCGGGATTTTCCAGCGTGCCCAGGAACGCCGACCGCACCACGACAAACAAAACCAGCAAGCCGATTCCGGCGACCGCACGCCCTCGCATAAACCCTCCGGCCGCCGCGCCCAAGTACAGCAAATTGATCACTCCCAAGGCCAGGCTGGCCGCCAGCCAGCGTCCGTCATCATTGAACTCCCACCATCGCGGATCGGAAGGGAACAACTCCGACCGCGGACGCAGCCACATGTCGGCGATGCGCAGTGCCGGCAGCCACACGTAATAACGCAGCGGAGCGGCGTGCACTCGCTGCGCGGCAATCGCCTCCAGGCGGGCATCCAACTCGGGCGTCATATTGTGGTCGCGGTTGTAGTCAGTGAAAATTTCCGCCGTCTCCCGGCGCTGCTCGGCAGAATCGAACGCCCGGTTCGGCAGCCGCGATAAATCAATTTCCTGTCCCGGCACATTCCAATAAATTTCTTCCACTGAAACATATTCCGCGAGCCATGTCTTCACCCAGCGATTGAATCCCGGCATCAGCGCCTCGTCGGAATCGTTGGCATACCGCGGCGCCAGCGGCTGGAAGCGATGCATGGAATGCAGATTGCGAATTGTCCACGGAATCAGCGGAGCCAGCGCGCCAATCAGCACCAGCACTCCCGCCCAAACGACAACTCGTGCCGGCAGCGACGCGTTCGAACCAGCCCGCAAGCTGCGTTGCAGCAACCAAAGCAGGTACGCCCCAATCGCCATCAGCAAAATGCCGCCGTCAGGCCGCAGCAAAATCCCCGCGCCCACCCCGAGCCCGCATCCCAGCCAAATCCATCTTGCCCCGCTTCGCCTGTCCAGCCCGCAAAGTGCCAGATCCAGAGCCAGCGCCGTAAAGAAAATCTCCAGCGTCTCGGTCAGCGCCGTCGCCGCATAATTCGCCAGAAACGGACAAATCCCCGCCAGCAGAAATGCCACCTTCGCCGCCCGCCCGGAAAACATCCGCCGCGCCATATCCGCGATCAGAAAGCATGTGCCCAGATCAAACAGCACCTGCACCAGCAAGACAGCACGAAAATTTTCCACGCCAAAAATCGCGAAGATCGCCGCCAGAAATGCGGGATACCCCGGCAGCCGCGACAGCGTCGGCATAATCACGCCGGAGTTGGTCACGCCGTAAATGCCGTGCCGCATCCAGTTCTCGGCAATGTTCGCGTAAAGCCGCGAATCGTCCACCACGGCAGGGAACCGGAAAACGAAAAACAGCCGCAGCCCCAGCGCGGCCAGTCCCGCCAGCGCGAAGAAGCACCCGTGCCTTCGCACCAGCCGCCAGAACCCGAATTCCTGCAACTCGTCAGCCGACATTTTTGTAACCGCCGACTATAGCGCGTTTCCCCCAACCGCGCAGGGAATCGCGTGCCAGCAATCCCCCTGGCCCGTTTCTGCATCATAATGAGCAACGCGGCTAGCAGATCCCTGTCCCGCCCACAATTGACCGTGTGCTCCCAGCAGCATACGATGAACAGTCCTGAACCCATGCCTGAACCCGTCTTTTATGATCCTGAACGCGCCCGCTGGAGACGACTGCGGCGCACCTTTGACGTGGCTGCAGTCGTGGTCTCCGCTCTAGTCATTTTTTTCTTTTACACCGCACTGCGCGACGAGCCTTTACCCGAACTCCTCTTCTCTCCGCAGAAGCGCGCCTTCAAGGCTCTGAAAGAAAGTGAAAAGGAGAAGGCCCGCGACCGTCAGAAAAAGCTGGCCGCGCGCTCGCATCGCAAGTCCAAGCTCGCCGCTTCGCAGGTCAAGCTGAATCAGGAGGAAGGCATTCGTGCGGCCTTCTATGTGCCCTGGGACGCTGCCAGCTTTTCCTCGCTGCGCGATTTCGCCCACCAGATCGACATTCTCTATCCCGACTGGCTGCACGTCTTGACTGCCGATGGCCGTCTGCAAGGCATCGACGAACAGACGGGGAAATTCTTCGACGTCGTGCAGGGTACCTCCGTGCAACCCGTCGACGATCGCGTCATGCCCCTGCTCAACACCGAAGATCCGGGCATGGAAGTCTTCCCCATGGTGAACAATTCCGACGGCGCGAATTGGGTGGGCGACATCGTCAAGTTCCTGAACGATCCGGACGCGCGCGATTTATTTTGCCAGCAGGCAGGCCAATTTCTTTCTTCCGGCCGCTATCACGGCCTGATGGTTGACTTCGAAGCTTTTCCGCCCGCGGGCCAGAATGGTTACGTGGCCCTGCTGCAGGAATTATCCAGCGACCTTCACGGACGCGGCATGAAGCTCTACGTAG
This sequence comes from uncultured Acidobacteriota bacterium, assembly GCA_963701925.1. Lineage (GTDB taxonomy): Bacteria > Acidobacteriota > Terriglobia > Terriglobales > Acidobacteriaceae > Sulfotelmatobacter. The sequence goes on along the minus strand of CAVPBQ010000012.1, from coordinate 216,827 downwards.
CAGTGCAAGCGCACAACGACGAATACAACTACGCCGCCATCGCCGCGGCTGCTGATGGCGTGGTGCTCATGAATTACGACGAGCACTATCCCGGTGCAGCCTCCGGTCCGGTGGCGTCGCAGGACTGGTTCGTCGAGAACCTGAAACACGCCGAGAGCGTCATTCCCAAAGAGAAGATTATCTGCGCCATCGCCAACTACGGTTACGACTGGGCGCTCAAGCCGAAAAAAGGCCCGCTGCCCGCCGGCGAGCGCGATCACACCGTCAGCGTGCAGGACGCCTGGCTGGCCGCGCGCGACTCCGAAGTCGACGTCGACTTCGACGACGACGCCATGAATCCGCATTTCCGGTACCTGGACGAAAAGAGCGTGCAGCACGACATCTGGTTTCTCGATGCCGTCACCGCATTGAATGCCATGCGGGCGGCGCAAACACTGGGCATTCAGACCTTCGCCCTGTGGCGACTCGGCGGTGAAGATCGCTCCCTGTGGCGCATCTGGGACGTGCCCGGCGACCAGACCGCGACTGACAAGATCAAAGATGTTCCTCCCGGCAATGACGTCGACATGGAGGGCCAGGGAGAAATTCTCCGCATCGAAGATAAACCTGCGCACGGAACTCGCGATCTCACCATCGACGCGGGCAGCAAGCTGATCACCGATGAAGTTTTTCAGAATCTTCCCGAACCCTATCGCGTGGGCCGCTATGGCTACAGCCCGAACAAAGTTGCTATCACCTTCGATGACGGCCCCGATCCTCAGTGGACGCCCAAGATTCTCGACGTCCTGAAAGAGAAGCAGGCGACCGCGACTTTCTTTCTGATCGGCATTCAGACCGACAAGTATTCCGGTATCGCGAAACGCATTTATCACGAAGGCAGCACGATCGGGAACCATACCTTTACCCATCCCGACATCAGCAACATCCGCGACGCGCAATTCAAGGTGGAATTGAATCTCACCGAGCGCTTGTTTGGCAGCCTGCTTGGCGTGCGCGCCACGCTTATGCGTCCGCCCTACGCCATCGACGAAGAGCCCGACACCGCCGACGAAGTTCGTCCCCTCGAACTCCCGCAGGACATGGGCTATATCACGGTTGGCAATCGCATCGATCCCAACGACTGGAGCGACCATCCGCGCCATACTGCCGAGCAGATTTCTTCCTACGTGCTCGATCATCTTCCGCCCTGCCGCGTGGAAGACCTGCGCTGCGGCAACATCGTGCTGCTGCATGATGGCGGCGGCGATCGCTCGCAAACCGTAAAAGCTCTGCCCGCGATTATCGACGGCATCCGCGCCCGCGGATACGAGGTCGTGCCCGTCTATGAGTTGCTGAACAAGACCCGCGCCGACGTGATGGCTCCGCTTCCGCCTGCGGAACTTTGGGCCGCCAGGCTTGATCGCCTCGGCTTCTGGATGTTCGATGCCGGCGTCGTGGGCATCACGTGGATATTCCTCATCGGCGATCTGCTCATGACCGGACGACTGATCTTCATCGGCACCGCTGCCGTTTATGATCGCGTGCACGAGAAAATTGTCGGCAAGCCCGCCGAGATCGCCCACTACAAGCCGAAAGTCGCGGTTCTCATTCCCGCTTACAACGAAGAGAAAGTTATCGAGCGCACCGTGCGCGCCGCGCTCAACTCGAACTATCCGAACCTGCGCGTAGTCGTAATCGACGATGGCTCCAAAGATCGCACACTCGAAGTCGCGCGCAACGCCTTCGCGAAGGAAGAGGCTCAAGGCCGCGTCATCATCCTCGGCAAGCCCAACTCAGGCAAAGCTGAAGCGCTCAACTACGGCATCGAGCACATCGGCGACGCCGAGATTTTCGTGGGCATCGATGCCGACACCATCATTGCTTCCGACGCCATCTCGCGCCTGGTGCCGCATTTCGTGAATCCAAAAGTTGGCGCCATGGCCGGCAATGCCAAGGTCGGCAATCGCGTGAATCTTTGGACGCGCTGGCAGGCCCTGGAATACATCACCAGCCAGAATTTCGAACGCCGCGCCCTCGATGTGCTAGGCGCGGTCAGCGTCGTTCCCGGCGCGATCGGCGCGTGGCGTGTCTCCGCCGTGCGCGAGGCTGGAGGCTACCACACTGATACCGTCGCCGAAGATGCGGATCTGACGATGGCGTTGCTGCGCCTCGGCTATCGCGTCGAGTACGAAGACATGGCACTCGCCTACACCGAAGCTCCCACCAACGCGAATGGCCTGATGCGCCAGCGTTTCCGCTGGTCGTTCGGAATCCTGCAGGCCGTCTACAAGCACATGGCGGTCTTCGCCCGCAAAGGCGCGCTGGGATGGGTGGCTCTGCCCAACATCGTCATCTTTCAGATTCTTCTGCCGCTGGTCTCGCCGCTCATCGACATCATGTTCGCTGTGGGGACGATCTGGTATTTCATCCAGAAACACTTCCATCCCGACTCCACCGACCCGCAGGACTTCCACAAACTTGTGCTCTTCTTCTTCGCCTTCCTGGTCATCGATTTCATCGCGTCGGCCATCGCCTTTGCGCTGGAGCGCCATCGCCCCGACGACAGGGAAGACCCGTGGCTGCTCACCCAGGTATGGCTGCAGCGCTTCGCCTACCGCCAGCTGTTTTCGATTGTCCTGTTCAAGACGCTGAAGCGCGCCCTAGAAGGCCGCAAGTTTGCCTGGGACAAACTGGAGCGCACCGCCGCAGTGAAGTATGTGCCCGCCGAAACCCACGACCACGTTAACGTTCAATGATCCACGAACCAATCGTTCTCACCGGAACAGCAGCGGGGCGAACTCCGCCAGATTCCTCCGCCATACCATCCACGTATGCATGCCGGGAGTTTCGATATCTGCGTGTCGAATCCCCTTCGACTTCAGCCACTGACGCAAATTTCGATTCACCGTGATCAGGTCATCCTCGGTTCCGCAAGCAATCCACAACAGGCGGATCTGATCATTCGCAATCGCATCGAGCCCCGGAAAGTCTGCCGGAAAATCTTCTGGGATTCCACCCGAACTGAAAGCTCCGATCCACGCGAACTTGTCGAGATTGTTCAACCCCGTCAGCAGCGACTCCGATCCGCCCATCGAAAGCCCCGCGATCGCCCGCTGCGTGCGATCTTTGCTGATGCGATATTCGCTCTCCACTCGCGGCATGACTTCGGCGAGCATCGCCTCCCGGAACTTCGAAAAATTCCGATCGCGCAGTTCGTGGCGATCCCAGGAGTTCCACCGCCCCCGAATCATCTCCATCGTGCCGTAGCCCAGCGGCATAACTACAATCATCGGCTTAGCCTTGCCTTGCGCGATCAGGTTGTCGAGAATCACATTCGCGCGCCCCACGGCCGTCCATCCGCTGGCGTCATCGCTGTAGCCGTGCAGCAAATACAGCACGGGATAAGTTTTCTTCTTCGCTGCATCGTATCCCGGAGGCGTGTAGACGTAATAATCGCGATTGTCGCCTGCCACCGCAGATTTATAGAAGTGATGATGAACTTCGCCATGTGGCACGTCGTTCAATTCCCAAGGTAGCGACGGCGGACCGGGAACGTGCACCGCATTTTCCGTCTCAATCAAATTCGGTTTCAGCAGCGCATTGAACGGATCGATCATGCGCACGCCGTCCATCAAGATCGAGTATCCGTAATAATCCGGAGGCAGCGGTGCAGTCGTCACCGTCCAGATGCCCGCATCATCTTTCTCCATGGCCACGGGGTCTGTGCCCTCGCGCTCCAACTTCACCTCCACGGCATTCGGCGCCAGAAAGCGAAACGTAACGCTGCCATCGGCATGCACGACGGGCGTATCCAACCACTCCGGCAATTTGGGCGGCGATGCGGACCCAGACTGAGCCACGGCGAAACAAGGCGAGATGATCAACCAAGTCAGCAGAAGAGAGGTTCGCATGGCGCATCCTCCGATGAAAGCCGAATTGTATAGCGATTTCGCATCCGGATCCGGGATGGTAGTTGAGCGGCGCTTCAGCGCTGCGCTACCCGCCGCCCAAAAACCGCAAATTTTAGTGTAAATTTGAAGAGACCGTGGCCCTGTCATCTAACGGTTAGGATACTGCCCTCTCAAGGCAGGTATACGGGTTCGATTCCCGTCAGGGCTACCAGCCGTTCCTTCCCGCTGTTTCCTTTCCCTCTCACAAGACCTGGTCGCGTGGGAATAAAAGCCATCCGCATCGGTTATCCCTGTGAGCGCGGGACGACGGATCACCGCCGCATCACCGACGCGCAACGCAGCAAAATGACAAATCCATTTGATCCAAAAGCGGCACTCCTGGCCAAACACGCGCAGCATGTCGTGCTGATCCATTTTCCGATCGCGCTGTTCATGGCCGCCGTAGCGTTCGATTTGATTGCGCAATGGACGAAGCGGCGCAGCTTTGCCGACGCCGCCTACTACAACTTCGTGGGCGCCGCGATCTCGACCGTACCCGTTCTCGCGACCGGCCTCCTCGCGTGGCAATTCCAACTTGAGGGTCAGAGGCTCAAGGGAGTCCTGCGGATGCATTTGATCCTCGCCTGCTTCTCGGCGGTCCTGATCTGGCTGGTCTGCTGGCTTCACTTCCGCGCGCGAAAGCGGGGTGAGGGGTCGCTCCGTTTCAGATTTGTGGTTGAGTTGTGCGGCGTTCTGGTCGTCGCCCTTACCGGGCATTTGGGTGGCTTTCTGAGTGGCGTAAACGGACCCGGTTAATTTGAGGAAGTTTTGTGATTCGCGCCGGGAATAAAACGACGCGCCGCCGGTTATCCCATCAGAACGCGACATGCCACGGAGAGCAAGATGACAGAGCAGATGAAGAATCTCATTAATCGGGGAATGCAAGACCTCAACAACGACGGTATTGATCCCGACGGAATTGACCGTCGCGGATTTCTGAAGTGCATGGCCTGGGCTGGTACTGGATTGGTCTGGACTATGAGCGGCGGCATTCCCGTTTCGCGGGCTTTCGGCAAAGCCGCTGACCACAACGCGGGCAAGGGTGCGGACTTCTCTTTCGTCCAGATCAGCGACAGCCACATGGGCTTCAACAAGCCGGCGAATCCGGATGTGGTTGCGACCTTGCAAGCGGCGGTGGACAAGATCAACGGACTGCCCAACCATCCCGACTTTTTGCTGCACACCGGCGATATCAGCCATCTCTCGCGGCCGGAGCAGTTCGATACCGTCGATCAGGTTTTGAAAGGCGCGAGCGCCAAAGTTGTCTTCTTCGTGCCGGGCGAACACGACGTGCTGGACGACAACGGCAAGTCGTATCTCGAACGCTACGGAAAGAATGCCCAGGGCGCCGGATGGTACAGCTTCGATCACAAGGGCGTGCACTTCATCGGCCTGGTGAATGTGCTGAACCTGAAGGCCGGAGGCCTGGGTTCGCTCGGCGGCGAGCAACTGGAATGGATGGAAAAAGACGTCAAGCAACTGAAGCACAGCACACCTGTGGTTGTGTTCGCGCACATCCCGCTCTGGTCGGTGTATCCGGATTGGGGCTGGGGTACCGAGGACAGCGCACAAGCTCTGGGCTATCTGAAGAAGTTTGGTTCGGTCACGGTGCTGAACGGCCACATTCACCAGATCATGCAAAAGGTGGAAGGCAACGTGACCTTTCACACCGCAATGTCGACGGCTTTCCCGCAGCCGCAGCCGGGGAAGGCGGATTCTCCGGGACCGATGAAAGTTCCGGCGGAACAGTTGCGAAGAGTGCTGGGAATTACCGATGTGAATTACGTTCGGCGCCAGCATTCGCTGGCGGTTGTGGACTCGACTTTGGGGTAGAACCCAAAACATCCAATCAAGAGGAAAAGAAAATGACAGGCAAGAATCTGTTCCTGGTGCGTTTTGCGATGCCGGTGATGATGGCGATGCTGCTGTTCGCAGGATCATCGCGGGTTAAGGCGTCTAACAGCAATTTCCCGGCGGCGCCGGCCGAGGTGAAAATGGTCGAGGTGAAGATCGACAACTTCAGTTTTGGCCCGCAGATCATCAGCGTGCCCGCCGGGACCACCGTGACCTGGACCAACCACGACGATATTCCTCACACCGCGGTTAGCACGGAAGGTGTTTTCAAGTCCAAGGTGATGGATACGGACGAGAAGTTCTCTTACACGTTCACTAAGCCGGGCACATACAACTACTACTGCACGATCCATCCCAAAATGACGGGTACGGTGGTGGTGCAGTGACGCAGGCCGCAGTCGCGTTTTCGAGAGTCTGGCTTGGGTAAGACGGTTTACCAAATATGCACTCATTTTTTTTTTAATCACTTCTTGTAAATTCTTTGTTCCTGCGAAGTTGGCGGGAACAGGTGGCGTTGCGGGCGGGCAAAATATTGAGCGGCAAGGAGTTGCGGGCAAAATATTGTGGAATAAGGAGTTAGCGGGGTGGGGCATTGTCCTATGGTGATGACGTGCGTAGGCCTTGCGCGCATGAATCGAGCTTCTGCTTTTTGAAATCCACAGTAAAGGTCGTTCGTCACACCAACGGGATTTATTCGCGGTGGGCTGTGGAAAAGTTCATCGAGTATCGGGGCGAGCCGCGATGGCACGACTTAAATCCATGCCGGTAAATGAGTTAACGGGATTGGCACGATTGGAAGTCGTGCCCTTCCCGGTTTTGTGAGTCAAAATCCCTGCCAAGCCGAGTTTGGGCGGGGCACCCGGCGCCCTCCACTTGTCATTTCTAAGCCTGTGATTCCAATCGGCCCGCCACGTACCGCAGCCATTGCATCGCCGCCGTCGCCCCACCATCTAATGAAATGGACTAAGCTAGTTTCACAACTCTATGGGAAACACATTCAAGACCGCGTTTCTTTTGACGCTCATGACGCTGCTGCTGATGATGTTCGGCCGCTACTTTGGCGGACAGAACGGCATGTTCATCGCATTGGTGTTCGCAGCCGTCATGAACTTCGTCTCGTACTTTTATTCGGACAAGATTGCGCTGGCGATGTATCGCGCGCAGCCGGTGACCCGGGAGCAGCTGCCGCGGGCCTATGCGGCGGTGGAGCGGCTGACGCAGAAGATTGGCATTCCGATGCCGAAGATTTACGTGATCCCGAGCGAATCGCCGAATGCGTTTGCCACGGGGCGGAATCCGAGCCACGCTTCGGTTGCGGTGACGCACGGAATTTTGGGATTGCTGACTGACGAGGAGCTTGAGGGCGTGCTGGCGCACGAGCTCGGCCACGTGAACAATCGTGACATTCTGATCAGCTCAGTGGCAGCCACGCTCGCTGGAGCCATCACAATGCTGGCCAGCATGGGACGCTGGGCCATGTTCTTCGGCGGCTTTGGAGGCCGCGACCGCAACGATCGTGGAGGGGGATTGAGCGCGCTGTTTATGCTGATCGTGGCGCCGATTGCGGCTACGCTGATTCAGCTGGCGGTATCGCGCTCGCGGGAATATCAGGCGGACGCTACGGGAGCGCATTTTACGGGCAATCCTTATGCGCTGGCGAGCGCGCTGCAGAAGCTTGACGCTTATGCGCGGCGCACGCCTCTGCAGGCCAGCCCTTCGACGGCGCATTTGTTCATCATTCAGCCGTTCCTGGGAGTGAATGCGGGCATGTTTGCCAATTTGTTCTCGACGCATCCACCGATCGCGAAGCGCATCGAGCGGCTGACAGGGCGGCCGGCGGAGTTTACGCAGTAGAGAGCAGCGAGCTGTGAGCTAGCCCTGATCTTTTTCGCGAATCATTAACGGCAAGTTTGGCTTCGGGTATCGTTCTGTCTCTGCTCGTTGTTCGTAACTCTTAGCTTTATTGCTAAGTAACGTAGGTAACTCGGCCCCTTCAGCGTGCAATAGTAGAATCCAAAGAATGTCTCCTGAGACTGCCAGCGTAGTGTCCCACAAGGCCGTATTTGAGAAAGCGGCGGAACTGGAAAAGGCGCTTCGCCGCGTGATTCGCGGCAAGGACGATGTGGTGCGCCTGGCGCTGGTCAGCATCTTTGCGCGGGGACATTTGCTGATTGAAGGCGTTCCCGGCGTGGGCAAGACTACGCTGGGGCAGGCGCTGGCCCGCGCCATCGATTGCAGTTTTCAGCGGGTGCAGTTTACTTCCGACATGCTGCCGTCGGATGTGCTGGGAATTTCTGTCTACTCGGCGCTGGAACAGCGGTTTGAATTCAAGCGCGGCCCGGTGTTTACCAACATTCTGTTGTCGGACGAGATCAATCGCACCACGCCCAAGACGCAGTCCGCGCTGCTTGAGGCCATGAACGAGGGCCAGGTGACGGTGGATGCGCATTCTTACGAATTGCCGCAGCCGTTTCTGGTGATCGCCACGCAGAATCCGGTGGAGCATCATGGAACATACCCGCTGCCGGAGTCCCAACTGGATCGCTTTCTGCTGCGGGTGCGCATGGGATATCCGGATGCGCAGGCGGAGCGGGAGATTCTGCGCTCGGAGGCGGGCGCGTCGCGCATGCAGGATATTCGTCCGGTGCTCACTGGCGAAGATGTGATCGAGATGCAGGAGGCGGTTAAGCAGATTCGCGTGGATGAGTCGCTGGTCAGCTATGCGCTGGCAATTGTACGGCGCACGCGCGAGTCGGAATTTTTGTCGCTGGGCGTTTCACCGCGGGGATCGCAGGCGCTCTATCGCGCGGCGCAGGCGATGGCTTTTCTCGAAGGCCGCGCGTTCTGCACTCCGGAAGATTTCAAGCCGCTGGTGGTATCGGTGTTCGCGCACCGCGTGGTGGTGAACGGACACTATGCTTCCGCGCTGAAAAAGTCTGAGCAGTCTGACCAGGTGCTGCGCGAGATTGTGGAGAGTGTTGCGGTTCCGGTCTAAAGGAGTGGCTTCCCTTCATCGACAATACTTCGTCGGCAGGGCTGGCTATAATGCTCCCGTCATGTCATTCCTTCGCTATCTGATGCTGCTGTCGCTGGTAGTGTGGATCGGCGGGTTAATTTTCTTCGCGTTTGTGCTGGCGCCGACGGCGTTTCAGGTCTTGCCCAACACGCATCTGGCCGGAAATGTGGTGGGACGCGCGCTGGGAAAGCTGCACTGGCTGGCGATTATTTCGGGGATCGTGTTTCTGGTGAGTTCGCTGCTTTACAGCCGGCTGACTGACGGCAATGCACATATGTTTGCGCTTCGCCACGTGCTCATCTGCCTGATGCTGGCGCTGACGCTGATCTCGCAGTTTTGGATTATTCCCCGGATGGATACGTTGCGCGCCCAGGTCGCGGACTTCGGCACCGTGCCGCTGGATAATCCGGCGCGGGCGCAGTTCGATGCGCTGCATGTCTGGTCGACGCGTGTCGAAGGGGCGGTGCTGCTGCTGGGATTGATCGCGGTCTATATGACGGCGAACGTTTTGCACGGGCCGCGCTGAAATCGGGTCGCCACACGAATCCCTGCCGAAGGCTGCGCTTACTGGCGGAGGGTCCGCCGCTACGTGAGCTCCTTGTAACGGAAGCAAGCGATCACGTGGTCATTCACGATGCCCGTCGCCTGCATGAAGGCGTAGCAGATGGTCGATCCGACGAATTTGAAGCCGCGTTTCTTGAGATCTTTGCTCATGGCGTCGGATTCGGGAGTGCGCGCGGGAACCTGCAGCAGCGATTTGGGGGCGTTGACTCGAGGTTTGCCGCCGACGAACTGCCAGATGTAGCGGTCGAAGGTGCCGAACTCTTGCTGCACGGCGAGGAATGCTTTGGCATTTTCTACCGCTGAGGCTACCTTCAGTTTGTTACGCACGATGCCGGGATTTCGCAGCAGCAGTTGCATCTTACGGCGGTCATACTTCGCGACGCGCTTGGGATGGAATCCGTCGAAGGCTTTACGGTAATTTTCGCGCTTGTTGAGAATCGTGATCCAGCTCAAGCCGGCCTGCGCGCCTTCGAGGATAAGGAATTCGAAGAGCGCGCGATCGTCGTGAACCGGCACTCCCCATTCTTCATCGTGGTAGCGGATGGAGAGTTCGCCGCTGGCCCATGGGCAACGGACGCGGGTTGGCGAAGCTTTCACCACGGCGGTCACTGAAGTTCACTTTTTATTCCAGCGATTTGGGGTCTGACTTGTTCACCGGCGACTTGGCGTCGAGGAGAGAGATCAGGCCGCGGGCGCTGGCGGGTACTGCGGCCTTGCCTTCGCGAATAATTTCTTTCGCCGACAGCTTTCTTCCATAGAGCTTCAGGTTGGCGCCGCTATCGGAGCGCAGGGTTGATCCTTCCAAGGAAATGCCGGCGAAGAGGCCTTTGTTGCGCGAGTAGGAGAGAATCTCGGCGTTCATGACGATATCGGTAGCGCCTTCGGCGGTGCGGCCTTTGGGACCCGCAGCGGCGGAAGCGTCCGCGCCCAGTTTGACTTTGCTGCTCAGCAACGATTGCGCGCCTTTGGGGTTCATCACTAATAGGACGAAGTCGGTGGCCTGGCCGCCCAATTGAAATCCGATGCTGACGCCTTCCAGGGCGTACATCGAGGGAGCGCTCCATTTGCCTTTGAAGTGCGGGCCGGTGCGGCAAGTCATGAGGCCGCGGCCGTAGCTGCCGCCAACTCCGAAGGCTCCTTTTTTCACGGAGGGCAGAATCGCTACGCATTCCGCTTTGTCGAGCAGATCCTGCGGAATGTCGTCGGGGATATTCAGGATTTCCTTCATGACCACGCCGGCGTCCTTCACGCGATCGTCGACCCGATCGTCCTCGGCTGCGAAGAGTTGGATTGCGGGCAGGATGCAAAGAAGACAGAGAATGAATTTGCGCATGGGTTGCCTCCGGTGCGATTTTATGGAAACGCCGCCGCGTTGGAGATGACTATATTCGAAGCGGAATCTGAATACCAACTCCGGCAATCTAATAGGGTAAGATTTGTTCTCGTCTTTTGTCAGATTGTTGTGGGATGGAAGGGCATGCCGGGGCGTGCGAAAGGGCCGAAGTGGCGGGCTTTCTGCCATGACCAAACGTGTGCTCCTTTTGTAACTTGGCACATGCTGGAGGAGGCTCCTAGAGTCAATCTGATGCACAACTGGGCCGCCGACCGGATTTCGGCATGTCGCGTGCATCGAGTACCTTGGAAGTGTCAGTGGGCGGGATTTTGCGTGCAAATTTTGGATGATCTAGGCATGAAGTACACGAACTGGACATTGCGGATTTTTGCCCTTTTGCTGGCAACCTTTGCTGGAGTTGCCCAGATGCGCGCCCAGGCCGTGCTGCCCTTGGATGCTCCGAGAATGGCCGCTTTCAACGCCGACGCGAACGCTGCCAACGCTTCCATCGATACCCCTGACGATCAGAACACCGTGGCCACTTTCCGGGCGCGGGTGAATGAAGTGAACCTGCTCTTCATCGCGACCGACAAGCACGGCAAATTCGTGCGCGATCTGAATCAAGGTGATTTCACGATTCTGGACGATCACAAGCCACCGCAGGTGATTGAGAACTTCCGGCGGGAGACGGACCTGCCTCTGCATCTTGGATTGCTGGTGGATGTGAGCGGATCGGTCGACGGGCGCTTTGATTTTGAGCAGGATGCCGCCACCAAATTTTTAGAACACACGCTGCGCGTGGGCTTTGACAAGGCGTTCATTATCGGCTTCAACACGCACAGCCAGATGGCGCAGGACTTTACCGACAATGTGCCGTTGCTGGCGGCCGGAGTTCGCCGGCTGCACGACGGCGGCGGAACGGCGCTGTATGACGCCGTGTATCGTGCCTGCAAAGAGAAATTCGTGAAAGATCATTCCGACCATCCAGTGCGCAAGGCGATCATCATCGTCAGCGATGGCGAGGATAATCAGAGCGAAGTGTCGAAGGCGCAGGCGATCGAGATGGCGCAACGGTCAGAGGTGATCATCTACGCAATATCGACCGACGATAGCGGCCTGGTGATGCGCGGCGACAAAGTTCTGGAACAGCTGGCCGAAGCGACCGGCGGGCGCGCGTTCTTTCCCTTCAAGATGAAGGACATTACGCATTCATTCGCGGCGATTGAAGACGAGTTGCGCAGCCAGTATGTGGTTTCTTACAAGCCCGCGGATTTCAACGCCGATGGGCGGTATCGCACGATTGAGATTTCCTCTTCGAAGAAGGATCTGCAGGTGCGGGCGCGCAAGGGATATTTCGCGCCGCAGCCGTAACAACCAGGGCTGAAGCCCTTTCCCCTTAGACTTCCTGACGCGGCCCTAAAGGGCCGCTCTTCCACCTTCCACCTTCCACCTGGCCCCGGCCTCTCGGCTTGGCATCGCTTCACCCGGCGTCGTCTCAGGTCTCGCCGCCCTGCTGCACGGGTTTGCACCCTTGCGATCATTGCTGGGGTTCTGCGGCTGTGGTAACTTCCCATTCAAATCCAGTTCCATCTTGCCGCTGAGGAGGCGCACATGGCGGGCATTATTGTCATCGTACTGCTGGTCGTGATCGCGGTTGTGCTGATCGGAATGTACAACAGTCTGGTGCAGCTGCGAGTGCGCTGCGACTCGGCCTGGTCCGACATTGATGTGCAGTTGAAGCGGCGGCACGATCTGATTCCGAATCTGGTGGAAACGGTCAAAGGCTACGCCACGCACGAGAAGGGCACCTTCGAGAACATTGCGAAGTTTCGTTCGCAGGCGATGCAGGCCACGGGTCCGGCGGACAAGGCGGCAGCGGAGAATCAGCTGACTGGGGCGCTGAAAAGCTTGTTTGCGGTGGCGGAAAACTATCCTGAGCTTAAGGCTTCGGAGCAGTTCACGCAGCTGCAGGGATCGCTGAGCCAGACCGAAGATGCGATTCAGAATGCGCGGCGTTACTACAACGCGGTGGTGCGCGACCTGAATACGAAGATTCAATCGTTCCCGACAAACATTATTGCGGGCATGTACGGGTTCACGGCGCGGCAGTTCTTTGAGACCGATGCGGCGGATCGCGAGCCGGTGCAGGTGAAGTTCTAGTGATTGAGTGATTCGGTGATCGGGTGATTTGAAAATGCCGAAGAAGGCTTGGCTTGCTCTTCTGCTTCTCAGCGCGATTCCAAGCTTGGCCTGGGCCAAGTCCTGGCGGGTCGCCGATTTTCAGGACAACATTTCTGTCGCTTCGGACGGGAGCGCGGTGGTTACCGAGCGGATCACGCTGCATTTTGAGGGCGAGTGGCATGGGATTCATCGCACCATTCCGGTGGAATACCCGGGGCCGGATGGGACGAATTACAAGCTGTATCTCGACGTAGCAAGCGTGACCGATGGGCAGGGGAATGCGTTGAAGTACGAGTCTTCGACATCTGACGGCAAGCGCGATCTGAAGATTTATATTGCGGACGCGGTGGATGCGATTAGGACGGTCGAGATCATGTATCGGGTGCGGAATGGCACGCGATATTTCAAAGACTACGACGAATTTTATTGGAATGTTACGGGGAACGATTGGCCGGTGCCGATTGATCATGCTTCGGCGATGGTGCGGTTTCCGGACGGGGCGGCTGGTTCGCTGCGCGCGCAGGCGTTTACCGGGGTTTACGGATCGACCGAGCGCGATGCTGCGGCGAAGGTGAACGGGGCCGAAGCGGAATTTGAGACCAACAATCCCTTGCCGATGCGCGGCGGGCTGACGATTGACGTTTATATTCCGCAGGGAATTCTGCATCAGCCGAGCGCGATTGCGCGCTTCTTCTGGTTCGTGGGCGGCAATCCGATTCTTCTTTTGCCGCTGTTGACGGTCGCGGTCATGTTTCTGCTGTGGTGGTACAAGGGGCGCGATCCCGATCCCGGGATGTCAGTGGCACCGATGTACGAGCCTCCGGAGGGTATGTCTCCGGCGGAGGCGGGGGCGTTGCTGGAAGACGAGATCCAGCCACGGGACATTACATCGACGATGGTCGATCTAGCGGTGCGGGGATATATCAAGATTGAAGAGACGGCGGAGAAGGGAATCATCTTCACCGGCAAGGACTATGTTTTCCACCTGCTGAAGCCGCGGGCCGAATGGAATGACGCCGGTCTGGCGCCGCACGAGCGGGTGATGCTGGAGAATGTGTTCGAAGGAGGCCAGCAGACGCGGCTTTCCGAGCTCAAGAACCGTTTTTATACGGCGGTGCCCATCATTCGCCAGGACATTATGGCGGCGCTCAAGAACAAAGGGATGTACTTGCTTGATCCCGAATCGGCGAATGGATATAGCGTTGGCGCCGGCGTCGTCATTGTCAGTTTGTTTGTGGCTTTTCAGTTTCTGGGATGGGCGAACTTTCTCGATTCGATTCCGCTGCTGATTGGGGCAGGAATCGTCTCGGCGGTGATCTGGTGGCTGTTCGCGCGGGTGATGACGGCGAAGACGGTGAAGGGGGCGCGGGCGTGGATCGCGGTGCTGGGATTTCAGGAGTTCATGAATCGCGTTGACGGCGAGCGGTTGAAAAAGATGCCGCCGACTACTTTTGAAAAGTATTTACCGTACGCGATGGCGCTGGGCGTGGAGCATCACTGGGCGCAGGCGTTTGCGGGGATCGTAAAGGATCCGCCGAGCTGGTACGTGGGGCCGGGCTACGGGCCGGGGATGGGGTTTAATCCGATTTTCTTTTCGAGCTCGATGCACAGCATGGCGGGCGATATGCACCAGGTATTCATCTCCGCGCCGCGGGCGAGTTCTACGGGATCAGGTTGGAGCGGCGGCGGAGAATTCGGCGGAGGGGGCGGAGGATTTTCGGGCGGCGGGTTCGGCGGCGGCGGCGGGAGCGCGTTCTAGCTCTCCCCCGAGAGCGGTTGCGCGGGAGATCTTCGCTCCGGCTGAAGAACGCCTCCGCTCGGGATGACATCCCTTTTTTCTCAACTTTCCCAGGCAGCGATCTATTCCATCTCTGAGGTTACGTACATCAGGCCGTCGTCGCGCTCGACCTGGAAGACTACCGGGTCACCGGTTTTGAGTGCGTTCACGGACTGGCGGAGTTTGGCGAGCGAATCGATTGGAGTTTCGTTTAGTTGGTGGATGACGTCTCCGGTTTGCAGGCCGTTATCGGGCAGGATGAGGTCGGCGGCGCGCCCGACCACGACCACTCCAGACGGAATGCGCAGGGAGCTTAGTTGGGAGCGCAAGGCGTCGGTGAGATCGATGGCAAGAATGCCCAGGCGCGAGACAAGACTGTTTTCCTGATTGACGGCATCGAGAAGCTGGTCCATCTGGTCGCGGCGTTCGATGGCCGGAACGTAGAGCGTCTTTCTTTCCCTGCCGCGCAGGACTTCCAGCTTGACGACCTCATCGAGGCGGTGCAGGTAGAGAGCGGCGGTGAGTGACGGCAGAGTCTCGATGCGGCGACCGTCGGCGAAGAGAATGATGTCGTTGATCTTCAGGCCAGCCGCGCCGGCAGGGCCATCAGGCTTGACGTCGGAGACGATGACGCCCCAGTGCTGCGGAAGTTGCAGGCCGTCGGCGAGGTCGGCGGTGATCTCCTGCGCGGTGGCGCCGATCTCGACCCGGTGCACGTGGCCATATTTGCGCAGGCTATGGTAAACGAAATCGACCACGCGAGCGGGGATGGCGAAGCCGAGACCTTCGCTGCCTCCGCCTTGCGACAGGATGAATGTGTTGATGCCGAGCACGGCGCCGTTCATATCGACCAGCGGGCCGCCGCTGTTGCCAGGGTTGATGGGAGCGTCGGTCTGAATATAAGTGAGCGGCTTCGTGGAATCGGGCTGGCGGGCCAACGCACTGACCACGCCCATGGTGACGGAATTCTGCAGGCCTTCGGGGCTGCCGATGGCGAAGACGAGTTGCCCGACGTGAGACCGCTGCTGGCTGACGAGAGGAAGTGTGGGAAGAGCGGAGTCCTCGATCTTCAGCAAGGCGAGGTCGGTTTCCCGATGCTGGCCGATGAGGCGGGCCTCGACGATGCGGCGTTTGCCGATGGGCACCTGGCCCGCGGAGTCTCCCATGGGTAGCGGCAGGGCAACGCGAATGCGCTGCGCACCTTCGACGACGTGGGCGTTGGTCATGATGTAGCCGTCGGAGTCGACGATGACGCCCGAGCCGACGGCGTGCTGGCGGACGATGTAGGCAGTCTGAGATTTGTCTTCGCCCTCGTGCAGCGGGCCGTATCCGGTGACCAGAATCTGCACAACTGCGGGGGAGACTCGGGCGGCCAGGTCCTGTAAAGCGCTGTTGAGCTGTAGCAGGACGTTGGGAGATTCAGGAGAATTGACCGCTGCCTCTGGCGTAGCAGGAGTTTTCTGCGGCGAGGTTTGAGCTGGCTTTTGGGGTGGGGTCTGGGCCAGAACAACGGTCGCTCTGATAAAAAGACTAAAAATGAGAGTGCAAGAAAAGACCCGGGCAGCAGCATGCAAGCGGCGGTGAGAGGAGGTCGTCATCGGATCAAATTCCCTTTCGTCGAGGATACTTACGCGTTCAGACGGCTGGCGCTCTAAAGCAGGCCGGTCGATGCCCTGGGAGCGCGGTTGTAGAATGGAAACTCTCAAGCACACTTTCGATGACATTTGGTTCGACTTCGCTTCCGCGTCCCGCAAATTTAAACCCCGAGTGAGATGGTGAGAAGGCCAGCACGGCGAATGTGTCTTCCAGATCGAACCAGCCGAGCCATAAGGGCCTCTGCTACTATTCTTGCTTCGCTATCGTCCGCAGAAACGGTTCCCTTGGATCCGCACGCCTTTATTGCCGAAGTATATCGCCGCATGTCGTTGCGCCATGCAGCGGAAAAGTGCCGTCCAAGTTGGAGCAAGACTGAAAACGACGTTACGGTGTTGGCGGCGACGCGGCAGTACGCGCCGTATCTTCCCAAGGACAAGGACGCCCGCATACTTGATATCGGTTTTGGTGGAGGATGGTTCCTGGCTGCGTGCTTGAAGTTGGGATATCGGAATCTGGCAGGGGCCGACTTTGGCATCACGCACAAGAACTACATTGGCGAGTGGGCGCCGGATCGAATCGTGTTACACGAGATTCACGAAAACATTGGTGAGTTTCTGAGCCAGCAGAAGGAGCAGTACGATTTCATCCACATGTCGCACGTGATTGAGCATGTGCCTAAGTACTCGCTGTTCTGGGTAGTGGATGCGCTCTATTGGGCGCTGAAGCGCGGGGGGACGTTGTTGCTGCGTACGCCCAACATGGAAGGGCCATGCGCAAATTCCAGCCTCTACGTGACGCTGTCACACGAGTACGGCTTTGCGGGAGCCAACTTGACCTCATTGCTCGATATTTGCGGCTTCGACGAGATTCGCGTGCTCGATTTCAAAAACTATGCGCCCACCCTGACCCAGAGGCTCGGCATTCTGCTGCGCTGGCCAGTCCTGAAGCACAATGAATTACGCCACCGATTGTTCGGAGTGAACTACGGCGGGCGGTTCGGCGCAGAACTGATTGTGACCGGCAAGCGTGGCGACTGGCCTCCTTATTTCGACCGGCGTTATCAATAAAATTAGGCGTTGCTGGCTGAAAATTCGCCTCCAGGCCGCAGGGGGGAACCTAGATATTACCGTTAACTAATGGGTTATCAGGCTTTTACGGCGATAACTTTCGTGATATAACCGCCCCTGAGCACAAATGCGGGCGAAGACCCCGCCGGGAGCTTAGTTTGATGACGTTGGCCTCATCCTCAGAGAGCATAAGAAGTATCGGCCAGCAAAGAGGAGGCCCTGTGGGCGAAGAAGCGCGGACGGGAAAAAGGTTTCCCCTGGAATTGCCGATTAAGATTCATAAGGATGCCGGTGGAGACGCGAAGGGAATGACCGGCAATCTGAGCGCGGCCGGAGTGTACATCAAGGCGGATGCCTCGATGGAAGTGGGATCGCCGGTAGAATTTGAAATTACGTTGCCGCCGGAGATGACGGGTGGTCCGGAGAATGTGACTATCCAATGCAAAGGCCGAGTGGTGCGGGCCGACGATGCTGAGGGCGGAGATCGCGGCGTAGCGTGTGTGATCGACTCGTACGAGTTCACGAGAAATTCTTGAGTTTTTGGAGCGCTGAAAAATGCTCAAACTGATTCTGGCCGACAACCAGGCGATCTTCCGGGCGGGCATCGCGAAAGTGCTTGCCGTCGAAGATGAGATGCGCATTGTGGCCCAGGCGCAAACGCCCGAACAGATGTTCATGGCTCTGGATAAGTTTCGCGCCGCGGTGCTGGTGGTGGCGGCGGGATTCCATGGAGACTTTGCCGCGATCGTGGTGGCGGCGAACAAAGCCAAGACGCGCGTGATTGTGCTGGCCGACACCGGCGAGAGCGCGCAGAAGCACATGTCGAGCGGGGCGCACGGAGTCGTGTATCGCAACGTGACCAGCGCGGCTTTGGTGGATTGCGTTCGCAAAGTGGCGCGCGGCGAGACCTGGGTGCAGGATGTGGCTGTGCCGAGCGAGCTCACCGAGAACGATATGGTCGGATTGCGCGTGCGCGACCGGCTGACCGCGAAGGAACTGCGGATTGTCGCGCTGATCGTGCAGGGGTACAAGAATAAAGAAATCGCCACGCAGCTGGGCACAACCGAGCAGGTGATCAAAAATTATCTGCGCAACGTGTACGACAAGATCGGCGTGTCGGACCGGCTGGAACTGGCGCTGTTCACCATTCACCACCGGATTCTGAACGAGGCTGCCGCGGCGACGGCCGCGGGAACGGTGCCGCAGGCTCCGGCGGGAGTAGCGCCGTAGAGCTTGGTTCCTTTGTGATGAGGAAGGCCGCCTGCGAGGGCGGCCTTTCTATTTTGGAAGTCCCTGTCGGGGGCTAATTAAATTTTCTCTCCGACTGCTTTGGCTTGCGTGAAGAGATATAGATAATCAGGGCCGCCGGATTTGGAGTCGGTGCCCGACATGTTGAATCCGCCGAAGGGATGCGCGCCCACCATCGCTCCGGTGCATTTGCGATTAATGTAGAGGTTGCCAACGTGGAATTCCTGGATGGCGCGATCGATCTTGTCGCGCGACTTGGTGTAGACCGCTCCGGTCAATCCGAATTCTGTGTCGTTGGCGATTTCTAGGGCATGATCGAAGCCGCGAGCCTTGATCACTGCGAGCACGGGGCCGAAGATTTCCTCCTGCTCAAGCTTTGACTTCGGCGGAATGTCGGCGAAAACCGTGGGCTGAATGAAGTAGCCTTCGCCCATTTCCTGAACGCGCTCGCCGCCGGTGATGAGGCGTCCATCTTTTTTGCCCTGCGCAATGTATTCGAGGATGGTCTTCATCGAGCCTTCATTGATGACTGCGCCCATGGCGGCGTTCTCCGCGACGTCGCCCACTTTAATTTTCTCGACGCGGGCTTTCAGTTGTTCGAGGAACTTGTCGTAAATGCGTTCGTCGATAATCGCGCGCGAGCAGGCGGAGCACTTCTGTCCCTGGAATCCAAAGGCGGCTTGCGCGACGCCCTCGACGGCAGAATCGATGTCGGCATCGGCGTCGACGATGATCGCGTCCTTGCCGCCCATTTCGAGGATGGTGCGCTTGATCCAGATCTGGCCGGGAGCTTGCGTGGCGGCGACTTTGTTGATGTGCAGCCCGACTTCGCGCGATCCGGTGAAGGCTATGTAGCGGGTCTTGGGATGGGCAACGACGGCGTCGCCGAAGCTGGCTCCGGCGCCGGGGCAGAAATTCACTACGCCCTCAGGCATGCCGCACTCTTCGAGAAGCTCGACGAACTTGGCGGCGATGGTGGGCGAATCGCTGGATGGCTTGAGAATTACAGTGTTGCCGCTGGCGATCGAGGCCATGGTCATGCCGGCCATGATGGCGCAGGGGAAATTCCACGGCGGAATGACTGCGCCAACGCCGAGGGGAATGTAGTGCAGCGTGTCGTGCTCGCCGGGGAGCTGGATCGGAGTCGTCGCCTTGGCGAAGCGCAGGGCTTCGCGCGCGTAGAATTCGGCGAAATCGATGGTCTCTGAAACATCGGCGTCGGCTTCGCCCCAATTCTTGCTGACTTCAAAGACCAGCCAGGCCATGTATTCCATCTTGCGCTGGCGCATGGTGTCGGCGACGCGGAACAGCAGGCTAGCACGCTCTTCGACGGTGGTGCGGCTCCAGGATTCGAAGGCAGCGAGCGCGGCCTTCATGGCGGGCTCCACGTGATCTTTGTTGGCCTTCTGGTGGATGCCGACGATCTCGGAGGGCTTCGACGGGTTCAGTGATTTGATCTTGTCGGGGGTCTTGAGGTGCTTGCCACCGATGATCAGGTCATACTCGCGTCCCAGTTGGGCGCGGACTTTGGCGATGGCGGCGCGCATGCGGCGCGCGTTCTCCTCGTTGCGGAAATCGAAAAATGGTTCGGTGACGAATGGTCCCGCATGCAGATTTGTGCGCGGCCGGACGGGGGCTTCCAACGTTGCCATGGGAGAGATCCTTTCGAAGTGAGAGGTTGAATATTAGGTCGTGATGTGGATAGTTTACACCTCCGGAACGGGGGTTCAGTGTCCATGGATCAGTTCAAGATCATCACCACAAAGGACACAGAGTCACACGGAGGAATGCTTGCCAAGGATCCAGAGCGGAGAAAATCCCCACTTCTCGCGCATAGAACGCGCGAAAAATGGGGCACCCGAAGGCTGGCTGAAATTTACTGTTACTGATTTTGCGTGGGCATTTCGACGTGATCGATTACCAGGACCGGTACGGAGGCTGTTACCGGTTCCAGTTTCAGACCGAGTTGTTCCTGTAGGGCAGTGAAAATGTCAGGGCCTCCTGCTTCAGCGGGAGATGAGGGAGCTACGGGCATCCCATGCTGTTTGAACATTTCGTCTTCGCTGGGATCAGGCGTCCAGTGAAGGTTAAAAGCGTAGTTCCCTTTGAGCCCGGTTTTGTCGATCACGGTGCGGCCGAGACGCATGGACAGATCCTGGGTCAACAGCTCCAAGGGAACGCCTTCGGAGACCAGTTCTCCACGGTTCATGCGCAGCATGCGGAGTTCGTGTGACTGCTGTGCCTGGAGTTTGGAGCCGTTGCTGTCTACCACCAGGTTGTAAGCGGGAAGATTTTTGGCTGCGGAGTGGCTTGCCATTTTGAAATAGTTGGCGAGCAGCGACTTCAGGATGATCTGGTCGTCAACCTTGGATCCATCCGACAGTTGGGCGTGGAGCGCTTGCTCGGCGGCATCATCCAATTGGGCGTTCACGTCGAACTTGGTGGAGTTGAGCCAGTCCGGGCCGCCCACCATCTGACTGCCCTGTACGTGATAGGCCATTCGAATCAGGGTTTCGAGCGTGATGCCTCGGGCGGAGAAACCGCCGACTTGAAGCGAAAACATCGCGTTCGATTTTTGTGGGCCGTTGTCGGGGGGTTCGTACGGTTTGATCGAAACCGATGCAAAGGACGAGGCGGGCAGAGTCGCGGTTGCGGCGGCTTGTGACTGAGCGTGACTGGGCGTTGCTTTGAGCACGCCAAACAGCACCGGCACGGCGATGGCAGCGGAGGCGGTCGCGGTGAGCAGGAGCTTCCTGGCGAAGCCGAGTTTTTGCAAGATGCTGTCGTTCATAATATGAACCATCCTTTTCTTAAGATCAGCGCCGGTGACGCCCGACACGCAAGGCAACGGCGAACCCAGACAAAATTCACACACTCTCAGAATGCTTTCGGCGTAGATTTGGCGGTCGTTGCCGAGAGCCACGACCTCTTCATCGCAAGCGCGCTCGCGCTCGTCGATGAGCCGGGCTCCGAGCCACCACACCAGGGGATAGAACCAGAAGACGGCTTCGACCAGCATGTGCAGGGAGGCGAAGAGATTGTCGCGGCGGCGCACGTGCCAGACTTCGTGGGCGAGGACGGCTTCGAGATGCACGTCGTCGAGGTGTTGCGAGATTCCTTCGGGCCAAATCAGCACGGGGCGGGCGATTCCGAAGATTCCCGGCTCCAGCGAGGCTTGCGATAGCAACAGCTCGATGGGCCTGCGGATTCCTCCTATCTGTTCGACACGGCGCAGCACGGCGACTTCGCGGCCGTCGTTGAGAGTTCGTGCATGCCGCATCAGGG
Organism: uncultured Acidobacteriota bacterium; assembly: GCA_963701925.1. Taxonomy (GTDB): domain Bacteria; phylum Acidobacteriota; class Terriglobia; order Terriglobales; family Acidobacteriaceae; genus Sulfotelmatobacter. Next base: position 194,977 of record CAVPBQ010000012.1, on the reverse strand, counting down.
CGGAGATGCGGAGCCAGCGCACGATCCAAACTGTAAGGACGGCAAGAAATCCCACCAGCCAGAGGGCGATGATCGCTGGAATGATCAGCGGTAGAATCGCAGAGAAAATGGAATGCGCATGAGTCGCGGGAGTGACGCGGACGCCGATCTGGGTGAACGGCCCGCTGATCTGCTCGACTGCAAAGTACACTTCCGGCCGGACCGACGGTGCGGCGGAGTGCGCGAATGGCAGGCGACTTCCCAGGCTGACGAGCACGGAAAACGGAATCAGAAATTTTAGAGACGTGGCCATCCAGAGCCAATGGCGGGCCCGCGCGTTGTGTTTGCGAAGAAGCACCGCCAACAGACCGGCTGCGAGGGCGAACAATGTCGACTGCCACAGATGATTGCCCACGCCGGGCGCGAGCGCGGACCACAGCGCGGTAAGAGATTCGCGGTTCATATTCACGAGAGTCATGGTCAGGAGAGTCATGGTTAGGAGTGCTCCTTTCTCTCTAGCCGGCGGAGGGTCTTCTCGGCTTCTTTCACGTCGGCGAGCGTAAGTTTGCCGGATTCGATGAGATGGGCCATCACGGGCTGGGTTCGTCCGCCGAACAAGGCTAGCAGGTCATCGATCAGCCGGCGCTGCGCGATGTCGCGGCTGACGGCGGCTTCGAAGATATGGAAATTGCCAATCTTCCGGACGCGGCGGACAGCCTTTTTGCTCTCCAGGCGGTAAACCGTGGTCTGGATGGTGGTGTAGGCGGGGCGGTTTTTCTCGGGGAAACTTTCCTGGATTTCGCGGATGGAGGCGCTGCCCCGAGTCCACAGGGCTTCCATAATCTGCAGTTCCAATTTGGTGAGCTTGGCCTGAGTCATCCCATCTCCTATCGATGTGTGCATTATTACTACACATGTAGTAGATGTCAAGAGATTTCTGCGAAGTGATTTGGGAGTGAGGGCGGGCTAGGCGCTGGCCTCGCCGGTGACTTCCGGCAAGACGGCCTCCTGATAAGGGACTTCGAGGTCAGGATTTCTGGGACGGCATCGGCCGCGGCCGAAGATGGCTTCTTTCACCAGTTTGAAGATGGTGGCTCGATTTTGCGCGATGACTTTCACCCAGGCAAAGCGGCCCATCATGGGGAAATAGATACCGCGGAAACAGAGGCGGGCGAGGAAGATGTTAATGCGATAGCCGAGGGGCTGGTCGTCGAGGGAGTCAACGGCGTCCGCCAACGCTTTCGGGCTGTAGGCCTGCGACCAACCGTAATTCACTTCGGCGTGGGCTTCGTCGATGGTCATCTTCAGCGGAGTATGGGCCATGGCGAAGGGGATGAATTCCTGCCAATGCTTGGGACGCGTGAGGCGTCCAGCGCTTTCGAGGCGCTTGTAGAGCGGGGTCGCAGGCAACGGCGTGAGCAGGCCAAAGATGGGCAGCCCGGGCGGCCAGGTGCGGACTTGCTCCAGCGTACGCTCGGCTACGCCGGTGGTGTCGTTGTCCATGCCGAAGATGAATGACGTGATGGCGTAGACATTGCGCTTGGCGAGGCGCTCGAGCACGGTGGCGTACTCGCCGGGCTTGTTGAATCCTTTATTCACATCTTTCAGGTTGGCGGGATCGATGGATTCCATGCCGATGAAAATCCACTTGCCGCCCGACTGCGCGATGAGGTCGCAGAGTTCTTCGTCGCGCAGCAGGTTGGCGCTGATCTGGGCGACCCAGTGCACCTGGGCTTTGGAGGCGATGATGTCGCGGAGCAGCGACTTGGTGCGCTTCACGTTGATGGCGAAATTGTCGTCGATGAAGAAGACGGCCATCTGGCCCTTTTCGCTGCGGGCGCGCTTCTTCAGCAGCAGCAGTTCATTCACGACGCTTTCATTGGTGCGAAAGCGGATGGAGTCGCCGAAGAATCCGGTGACCGTGCAGAACTCGCAGCCGTAGGGGCAGCCGCGCCCGGATTCGACGGGGATGATGCGAAACGTTCCCCAGCCTTCGCCGACTTTGCTGAGCAGCGGGTAGACGACTTTGGGCAGAACGTTAAATTGATGGAGATCGATCTTGTCCCAGGGGACGACGGGATATTTCTGCAGAGACGGTTTCTGCTCCTGGCCGAAGACATCGACGGGCGTGTAAATCTCTTTGAGCTTACCGGCGGCGGCATCATTGACGATCTGCGGCCAGGTGTCATCAGCTTCGCCGAGAGCGACGGCGTCGGCGTGGCGTGGGCCGCCATCGCGGCCGAGCGCTTCATCGGCCATTTCCGTGACATGCGGGCCGCCCATGACGACGGGCACTCCGGTGGTGCGGATAGCGTCGGCGATGCGATAGGCCTTGGCGATCATGCGAGTCATGGCGCCGATGCCGACCAGGCCAATGTTCTGGTCGCGGACGTATTGCGCGATCTGAGCCTCGTCCATGGGTTGGGCGTTGCCGTCGATCAGCAGGACTTCATGACCGCTGGGTGTGAGCGCCTGTAGCAGGAACATCCACAGGTGCGGCATAAAATTGCGAGTTACACCGTTGTCGGGGTTGTACAGCAGAATTCGCATGTCTGTCGCCTTTCCAGAGAGGTACGAGTCGATCGTGCCGTCACGATCAAAAAAAAGGCGGCAGTCTTGCTGGTGTTGGTTTCACTGATACAGGTAAGTATCAGGTCTCGGCGAGTGTACTCCTTTTATGGAGACACGAAGCAAAAAAGTGAAGATCGAGGAAATGTGACACTGCGCGGATATCCGTTCTGGGAAAAGACGTTGGAATTTAGTGTCCCGATTTCACTGACCCAAGATTCCCTTTTTCAGTGCAGCATTGGGCGGCTTCGGTCCAAGCCATACGGAGAAGATCATCTCGGCAAAGGCGGGGCTGGCGATGGTGAGCTTGTCTTTACCGGTGATGGCGAGCGAAGTGCCTGCGCCGGGCAGGTAGGTGAAGACGATCTCATCTCCGTCTTTGACGGCGTCGAGCGCGCCGAACAGGCGATCGATTTCAGGCTTCAGCGTTTTGGCTACATCGGGCGTGTTGCCTTCGAACGATTCGGTGAAGCCGTCGGTGATCTGGATCTTGCTGACGCCGCGCACGAAGTGCATGACGATGCATTTGGGCGCGTCGGCCTTGAGGATCGCGGCGGGGTCGGATGATTTCTGCGCGAGGTAGAGTCCGGCGACATAGACCTTCACCATGTACTTGGTGCGCAGGCCCATGCCGTTCAGGACCAGAGTCGTGCCGCCGGCCTGGACTTTGTCAGGAAGGGTGACGTTGGCGAGCGTGCCGGCGTGGGAGATCGACGCGAGGGCGAGCAGCGCGAGGGCGAGCACGATGATGTTTTTTCGCATGGTGTCCTTGGGATGGGTTCGGGAATATTGGAGCGCGGACTCAACTTACACCGGAGCGGCGAAGCAGGTCCGTGATTAGGGTCACCCGGGTCAAATCGCTCTACTTCAAATCAAAATCCCCGAAACCTATGAGCTCGTGGCCACCCCCACTTTCACCGGCTCCAAATGCGCGGTGAAGTGCCGCAGGAACGGGGCTTCGTAAGTCAGGTGCATGCCGGGGATTTTTTCACGATTCTTCCAGACTTCGAGAATTACCTCGACCACGTAGTCGATGTGGCTTTGGGTGTAGACGCGGCGGGGAATCGCGAGGCGGACTAAATCCATTTGGGCCGCAGCGGCGAACATCAGCGTGCCAATTTCTACCGAGCGGATTCCACCTTCTAAATAGAGTTCCGCGGCCAACGCTACGGCGGGAAACTGATCTTGCGGAATGTGGGGCAGGAAGGCGCGGGCGTCGAGATAGATGGCGTGGCCGCCGGGCGGTTGGACGATGGGCACTCCCTGGCTGGCGATGTGATTGCCGAGATAGGCGGTCGAGGCGATGCGGTAGCGCAGGTAGTCTTCTTCGAGGGCCTCTTGCACGCCGACGGCGATGGCTTCGAGATCGCGTCCGGCGAGGCCGCCGTAGGTGGGATAGCCCTCGGTGAGGATGAGCAGATCTTTTTCCTGCTGCGCGAGCAGGTCGTCGTTGGTGCAGAGGAATCCGCCGATGTTGGCCATGCCGTCTTTCTTGGCGGACATGGTGCAGCCGTCGCCGAGGCGAAACATTTCCTGGGCAATTTCTTTCGGCGTTTTGTGCTCGTATCCTTTTTCGCGCAGCTTGATGAACCATGCGTTCTCCGCGAAGCGGCAGGCATCGAAGTAGAGCGGAATTTTGTGGCGCTTGCAGAGGGTGCTGACCTGGCGGACGTTTTCCATGGAGACGGGCTGGCCGCCGCCGGAGTTGTTGGTGACGGTGAGCATGACCAGCGGAATTCTCTCGCGGCCCACGCGGGCGATCAGGGCTTCAAGGGCGGCGACGTCCATGTTGCCTTTGAAGGGATGCTGCAGCGAGGGATGGCGGCCTTCTTCAATGACGAGGTCGACGGCTTCGGCGCCCACGAATTCGACATTGGCGCGCGTCGTGTCGAAGTGAGTGTTGTTGGGGACGACGTCGCCCTTTTTGCAGGCCACGCCGAAGAGGATGCGCTCGGCGGCGCGTCCCTGATGCGTGGGGATGACGTTGCGATAGCCAAAAATATCCTGCACAGAATTCTTGAAGCGATCGAAACTCTTGCTGCCGGCGTAACTTTCGTCGCCTTCCATGATGGCGGCCCACTGGTGCGTGGACATGGCTCCAGTGCCGGAGTCGGTGAGCAGGTCGATGAGGACGTCGTCGGCGGGAAGAAGAAATAAGTTATAGTGCGCGGCTTCGAGCAGTTGCTCGCGCTCGCGGCGAGTGGTCCAGCGAATGGGTTCGACACTTTTGATGCGGAAGGGTTCGATGATGGTTTTTGTGGGCATGCGGCCTCGAGACAATGAGTCGGGATGAAAACCCTTCATAATACGCTTGGCGCGTGGAGTATTCCGTGAGCACGGGCACTGTCGAGCTTTGCTCGACCGGACAGCCGGGGGCGGCTGTCCCTACATTCAGGCTGAGTGGTAGACTCGAACGTTTTCATTGAGGGGATTATGAATATTCAGAAGGTAGGGGTGGTGGGCGCGGGGACGATGGGCAATGGCATCGCGCATGTCTTCGCGCGCCGCGGGTACAGCGTGATCTTGTGCGACGTGGAGCAGAAGTTTCTGGAGCGGGCGCTCAATACCATTACTAAGAATCTCGATCGCGAACTGGCGAAAAATAAGATCACCGAGAATGACAAGGCGGTGGCGCTGGACCGCATTCAGCCGGTGACCAAGCGCGAGCATTTAGCGGATTGCGACTTCGTGATTGAAGCAGCGACGGAAAAATTCGAGATTAAGACGGAGATCTTCCGCGATCTCGACCGGCTGACGCGGCCGGAGATCATTCTGGCGTCGAACACGTCTTCGATTTCGATTACGAAGATCGCGGCGCTGACCAAGCGGCCGGATAAAGTGATTGGCATGCATTTTTTCAATCCTGTGCCGGTGATGAAGCTGGTGGAAGTGATTCGTGGGCTGGCGACTTCGCAGGAGACGTTTACAACAGTGCGCGATTTGTCGGTGAAGCTGGAGAAGACTCCGGTGGAAGTGAATGACGCGCCGGGATTTGTTTCGAACCGGGTGCTGATGCCGCTGCTGAATGAGGCGATGTATGCGGTGATGGAGGGTGTGGCCACGCCCGAGGCGGTGGATGAAGTGTTCAAGCTGGGCATGGCGCATCCCATGGGGCCGCTGACGCTGGCGGATTTTATCGGGCTCGATGTTTGCCTCGACATCATGCGGGTGATGCTGAGCGGGCTGGGTGACCCCAAGTACCGGCCGTGTCCGCTGCTGATCAAGATGGTCGATGCGGGCTGGCTGGGGCGCAAGAGCGGGCGCGGGTTCTACACGTACTGAAAATCGTTATGACGGAGACGGGAAACGCGGCTGGCACCAATGATTTCTGGTTCTATCTATTGGCCGCGCTCTGCGGCATGGGGATTGGCTGGGCCGATGTGGTGGTCGACGATCTGCTGTTTACGGCGCTGCTGGTGCTGATGGCGTGCATGCTGCTTGGTCTTTTGCGGCGGCGTTGGCCGTGGCGATGGGTGGTGATGGTCGGAGCATTTATTCCGCTGACCGAGCTGGCGGCTTATGTGGTCAGGACAGTGAAGCCCACGCGGGCGCAAATTTACGGATCGTTTCTGGCATTTTTTCCCGGCATCGCAGGCGCATACGGCGGGGCCGTCATGCGGCGTGTGGTGGACGACTTGCGGCAAGGGAAGTGAAAAGCAGTGGCCGGTGGCCAGTTGTCAGTGCCCAGAGTAACTGATTCCCGAGTTACTGGCCGCTGATCACTGGCCACCACTGCGCTGCCTAGGGCGCGATTTCGAAGACGGTGCCTTGTTTGTCGCGGCCTCCGGAGGCGGCAATGCCGTAAAGATTGCCGTCCAGGCCCCAGATCATTCCGGCGTTGGGGAAATATCCGCCTGCGCCCTGGCCGCTGAAATTGTTCAGCAGAGTTTCAGTCCAGGGACCGCTGGTGGTGGGCGCGAGTTTGAAGGCGGTTCCGCGGCCGTGATTGCCGCCGCCGATGGTGGCTCCGTAGAGATTGCCGGAGGCATCGAAGGCGACGCTGTTGGAGGGACCGTTTCCGTCTCCAGCATGCTGGTTGAAGTTGTGCAGAACTTTTTCGGTCCACGCATCTTTCGTGCCCGGCGATAGTTCGAAGACGATGCCGGCACTGAGCGCACCGCCGCCGGAACCGGCTGTGCCATAAAGATTGCCGGCCGCGTCGAATGTGAGTTTGCAGGCCGGGACGGCTCCATCGTTCGGGTTGGTGGTGAAGTTGTGGAGCACGGTTTCGTTCCATGAGCCGTTGGCGTTGCTTAATTTGAAAATCAGCCCACAGCCGTAGCGGCATGCGGTTGATTTGCCGCCGCCCAGCGAGGCCGCGCCATACAGGTTGCCAGCGCCGTCGAGAGTGAGGCCTTGGAAGGGAACGCCGCCATCGCTGCCGCCGGTGAATTGATGGAGCACGTTGAAGGTCCATCCGCCGGTGCCGGGCGACATTTCAAAGATGGTGCCGTTCTTGTAGGAGCCGCCGTTGGTGGCCATGCCGTAAAGATTTCCGTTCGAGTCCATGACCAGCCCAGGATGAATCTGCCAGCCATCGGTGCCGACGAAATCGTGCAGGACAGTTTCTTTCCAGGTGGGCTCGCCGGTGGGGGACAGTTCGAAAACCGTTCCACAGCCGAAGCCGTTGGTGCAGCTTCCGGTGCCGCCGAATTCCGTGGTGCCGTAAATGTTGCCGGCTTTGTCGAAGATGATGCCGCTGGTGGGGCCGAATCCGTCGACGCCGTTGGGATTGAAGCTGTAGAGAACGGAGAGCGTCCAGCCGCTGGCACCGGGAGAGAGCTCGAAGATCATGCCATTGCCGTTAGCGCCGCCATAAAACGTCGTGCCATAAAGATTGCCGGAGGCGTCGGCGGTGAGGCCGCCAATGGGCAGCGCGTCGCCGAACGGGCTGTAGAAACTATAGATGGAGGTTTCCTGGGCGCCGGCGATTGCGGTTACGACCAGGAGCGCGGCCAGAGTGGTGAGAGCAGTGCGGAAAAATCGGACGGAAAACGGCTGCAGTTGCATACCTGATTCTCCTTCTCGACTTCTAATTGAGTTTTTCAAGTCGGCGCCAAAGAGTCGCCCCAGGCTTTTCGGGTCGGGGCACTATATCACGGATGGCCTCGTCCGGCGCGGGATTCGCCGCGAACGTCAGGGCCAAGAGCTTGCACCACGAAGGGCACGAAGGATTACGAAGGAAACCCGCACCAAGCGATTTGCTTCCTGATACTTCGTGTCCTTCGTGGGAATGGTTTTCTGGCTGTGCTTTTGGCTTAACCAAAAAGTAACTCCCGTATCCACAGGAGGGACGCGTATGCTGCCCAACAAGGGTTCGTATGAGCGTTTCCGTCTCCATGCTGGCTTCGGGCAGCCGCGGCAATTGTGCGGTGGTAGCTAGTGCGCGCACCCGCATTCTGGTGGATGCCGGCATTTCGGGGCGCGAGACTTTCAAGCGCATGAAGGCGATTGGCGACGATCCGCATACGCTTTCCGCGATTCTTATCACTCACGAACATTCCGATCACATCTACGGATTATTCACGCTGGCCAAGAAGTTGCGCATTCCGGTGTTCATGACGGGCGCGACGCACCAGGCTTGGGGACGCGCGCTGCGCGATGAAAACGGAGTCAAGCCGCAACTGGAAAAGTACGAGCGCTTTGAATCCGGCCATCGCTTCCAGATTGGCGATATTGAGGTGAAGCCTTTCACCATCCCGCACGATGCGGCAGATCCGGTGGGATTCACCTTCACTGCCGAAGGAGCCAAGGTCGGCTTCGTCACCGATTTGGGATGTATGCAGGCCAACGTGAAAGACAATCTGAAGCGCTGCGACATACTGGTGATCGAGTCCAATCATGATCTGGAAACGTTGCGCGTGGGGCCGTATCCGTGGTCGGTGAAGCAGCGGGTGATGAGCCGCGTGGGGCACCTATCAAACCTGGCGCTCGCGGATTTCTTCAGTAACGACTATGATAATAGTGCAACGTTTGTGGTGCTGGCGCATCTCTCAGAGCAGAATAACCATCCGGAAATAGCCCGGAGAGAGGCCGAACAGGCGCTGGCGACGCGGGGTACGCTGTTTTCCAGCCGCGTGTTGCTGGCGACACAGACTGAGGCGTTGGAACCGATCCGGCTGTAGGGCAATCCGGCTGTGGGAAGGTTTTGGCGGCGCGGTCCTAATTCATGAGTCAGCAGTGCATTGATCCAATCGTGGGCAAGATTCTGGCGGGCTGGAGATATGACATTTCCGGCCTGGCTCCGGAGATGTCCGGCGATTACGAAAAGCATCTGGAAGCTTGCGAACGATGTCACCGCCTGCAGCAAATTCACCGCATCATTGACGTGGGGCTGATCTTCCTGGCCTCGGTTTCGGGAGCGGTATTTCTGCTGGCGTTTGGCGTGATCTGGCATTTTGTGCCGCGGCATGCCTTCTGGCTGGAGATTGCGGCCCTGGCCGGATTTGCGCTCTCCGCGCTGATCTGGCTGGTGGTTGCGGTGGCGACTCCGGCGCCGGTAACCATGCTGGATGCCGCCAAAGAAGGGGCGCGGCGGGTGCATGATCGCTTGCCGGAAGAGATCCGGCAGCGGCTGCCGGAAGAATTGCGCATGAAGATTACCGGAACGTAAATGCAGACTTTGGAGCGCACATTCGCGGTTTGGTTGCTGGTGTTAGCGATCGCTGCATTTCCAGCCGTGGAAATAATTGGCGCTTCGGTGACTCCGGCGGCTGCCGCATGCCACATGCACTTCCCGGCGAAGCACATGCCGGCGCGGCCTGCGCATAGTCCGGTCAGTCATCAGTGCTGTGCCGGACAAAATGCCGCTATTCCAAGCGCGGCTTATAGTCCGAAACCGTTGGTGGTGCAGGTTGCGATGGCTTCGAGTACGGAGTGCGTCGCAATGAGTTCGAATCTGATTTCGTCACCGACCCCGGACGGTAGTTCCGCAAGCCCTCCCGATTTCTCCCCTTTGCGAATCTGAGTTTCCATTCCTCCTCCAGGCATGCTGTCACGTTGCAACGAATAAGGGAGGACTCTGAATGAGGCGTGTGCCATTTCTGGCGGCGCTGCTGGCGGTCGCATTTCTGGTGGGCGACTCCGCGCAGCGTGCATTTGCCCAAGATACGCATGGACAAGACATTCAGGGACAAGACATGCAACAGCACGACATGAACATGTCGGGGATGCAGAGGGACATGCCTGCGCCGTCTACTCTGCCCTCGCCGCATGAAGGGTCGGGCACGGCGTGGCAGCCGGCGTCCGTGTCTGCGCCAGCGTGGATGGGGATGCGCGGGGGATGGGAATGGATGGCGCACGGAGTCATCTTCGTCGACTACAACCAGCAGCGCGGGCCGCGCGGCGAAGGCAAGGCCGAGTCGGTGAACTTCGCCATGCTGATGGAACAGCACAAACTGGGCGCGGGAACGATTCTGTTGCGGGAGATGTTTTCGGCGGAGTCGCTGACCTCGCCGCATCCCGGATTCCCTGAGCTCTTTCAGACGGGGGAGACCTATCACGACCAGCCGCTGGTCGATCACCAGCATCCGCATAATGTGTTTGCCGAACTGGCCGCGCTCTATACTCTGCCGTTGTCGAAAAAAGTTTCCTGGGAGCTTTATGGCGGACCATCGGCTGAGCCCGCGCTCGGGCCAGTGACGTATTTGCATCGCGCGTCAGCGGCGGAGTTGCCCATGGCGCCGCTCGGTCATCACTTGCAGGATTCCACGCATACCAGCTTTGGGGTAGTGACGACGGGGTTCACGATCGATCGCGTGAAGCTCGAAGCTTCGGCGTTCAATGGCCGCGAGCCGAACGAGGAGCGCTGGAGCATTCAGGTGGCGCCGCTGGATTCGTGGTCAGGACGCGCCTGGATCGCTCCCACGCGCAACTGGACAGCCGAATACAGCATTGGGCGGCTGGAACATCCTGAGGCGCTGGAGCCGGGCAGCCAGTGGCGGGAGACCGCGTCGGCGGAATACAACCGCTCTCTCGCCCGGGGGAATTGGGCAACGACGGCGGTCTGGGGACGGGTGCACAAAATCGCGACGGACGCGCACCTGAACAGCTATCTGCTGGAATCTACTTTGAATTTTCGGCGGTTCAACTATGCGTTTACGCGAGTGGAACTGGTGGACAAGGACGAACTGTTTCCGCAGGCGGCGGTACATCCCTGGTATCGAATTGGGGCGTATACGTTTGGAGGAGTGCGCGATTTCATTCACAATCCTGCGTGGCAGCTCGGGATGGGGGCGGATATGACGGTGTATTCGAAGCCCAGCGTGCTGGATGCGGCGTATGGAAATTTTCCGGTGTCATTTGAGATTTTTCTAAGGATGCGGCCGGGAAAGTCGGAGCATGGTCACAGCCATTGACCAAGCGATTCCAATCTGTCATCCTGAGCGAAGCGAGGGACCCATGCACTCATCGGCGGTACCGATGCAGCCGGCAAAGTGCACAGATCCATTCGGCGGACAAGAGGCGCCCGCCTCAGGATGACAAGGGTGGAATACCGAACGGCGTCACGCCGACCTTTTCCGCGTCCTAGGCTTTGATGTGGCAACTGGCCAGGCCGCGCTTCTCGAGATACTGCTGGTGATAGTCCTCGGCGGGATAGAACGTGACCGCTGGGACGATCTGGGTGGCGATGGGCTTGGAGTAGCGATGCGTTTTTTCGAGCGCTTCTTTTGACGCCTTGGCTTCGGCTTCCTGCTCCGGCGAATGGTAGAAAATTGCCGTGCGGTACTGCGTGCCCCAGTCCGGGCCCTGGCGGTTCAGCTGCGTGGGATCGTGGTTCTCCCAGAAAACTTTGAGCAAATCGGCGTAGTGAACTTTCGTTGGATCGTAGTCGACTTCCACCGCTTCGGCGTGGCCGGTGCGGTCGGTGCAAACTTCTTTATAGGTCGGATTATCCGTCTTCCCGCCGGTGTAGCCGACGCGGGTGGCGAGGACTCCGGGGATCTGGCGGAAGGTGGCTTCGACGCCCCAGAAACATCCTGCTGCAAATGTAGCTTTTTCCATGGCTTACGTTCTCCGTGTAATGCAGTCTATTAGATGGGGAAGGGCGAGGAAAGTCACAGAGTTCTAAAACCATGGGATATGACCCTTCCGGGCAATTGACGCTCCCGCAGGATCACGGTAAAGTCAGCTAGGTTTCATAGGTAGGAGTAGTGTGTGAGTTCGCCCAGCCGCCACCGTCTAGCCAGGTTCGAAATAGGAACGAAAAGTGTGCAAAAACTTGCACTTTTTGTTTTGATGGCGCTGACGCTGTCGGGCGCCGCGCAGGCAGTTTCCAGCTTCCCTCCTCAGACCAGATTGGGTTATACGAAGGGCGACCAGTGGGAGCCTGCCATGGCGGCTGATGGCCACGGGCACGTCTACGTTCTGTACCCGCAATACGGCTCGGTTGCCGATTGCCCCTCCTGTACTGCCCCGACCATGGCGCTGACCATCAGCGATGACAATGGCGTCACCTGGCAGCCCTCCAAAGTGATGCTGCCGCTGGCCACGGGCGAGTTCGATCCGCAGATTGTGGTCGATCCAGTCGACCGGCAGACGGTGTATGCGTCGTGGCTGCAGAATCATAAGCAGGATGTCGTGGTGGCGCGATCCCTGGACTTTGGGCGGACCTGGTCCTACTCCGTGGCTGAGCGCGGCGGGGAAGAGGCCGATAAGCCGGTTTTAGCGGTCCGCGGAACTAATGTCTACGTCGGCTTCAACCACGAAGAGGAATTCCTGGTTGCCTCGTCGCATGATGCAGGGCAGACCTTCAGCGTCGCGCAAGTCAATCCGAACGCTGAGCCCGGATCGTCGCTGGCGGGCGGCGCTACGGTCGATCCCGCGGGCAACGTTTATTTCGCCTGGACTGCTTATGCGCGCCACGAGATGGCCAGCCGTCCGGTCAGCGTGAACGTCAGCCGTTCGTCCGATCTGGGGCGCACCTGGAGTACGGTTCTGCTCGATCTTTCGAGCGCGCCTCCGGAGTGCGAAGCGCAAGAGTGCGAGACGGGATATCTGGGCCCGCAGATTTCGATTGCCTCTGACTCGACTGGAGCACTCTATGTGCTGTGGAATGCCGGGTCGCTGAATGGCGGGCCGGAGCGGATTTACTTCTCATCTTCGACTACGGCCGGAACTAGCTGGTCGTCGCGCATCGGTGTATCCAGCGCAGGGACGGGCGTGGAGCATTGTTTCCCCGCAGTCGTCGCCGGAAGTTCCGGCGATGTGCGCATCGCGTGGATGGATGCGCGAACCACCGAAGCGGGCCATCCCGACCGCGCTTTGTGGAATACGTTCTACCGCAGTTCGACCAATGGCGGCGCGACCTGGAGCGGTGAAAGCGTTCTCTCCAGCCCGGCTCGCGGCTACGACTACATCCTGCCCAACGGATTCCGCTTTCCTTTTGGAGACTACTTCTCGCTAGCCATCGACAGCGAGGGCAACACCCACGCGGTGTGGGGTGAAGGTAAGGACTTCAAAGCTCCTGGGTCGATCTGGTACACTCGCGGCCGATAATCCAGTTCAAATTCAATTGGTAGTCTGAAGGAGATTCCATGCACTTCCTGGGAGTGAACCTTTGGGCTGTACTCGTGTCCGCGCTGGCCACGATGGTGGTGGGCTTCGTGTGGTATTCCCCAATGCTGTTCGCGAAACCCTGGACGATCCTGATGGGCTACGACCCCAACGACAAGGCGAAGATGGCGGAGATGCAGAAGAGCGCCGGGCCTTCCTACATGATGTCGCTGGTGGCGAGCCTGATGTCGGCGCTGGTGCTAGGGAAGATCATCGAAGTCTCAGGCACGGCTGGGGCTGTCGATGGGCTGAAGATCGGCTTGGTGGTGTGGCTGGGATTCGTGACCACGGTGCAATTCACGAATGCGCTGTTCAGCCGCCAGCCTAACAAGCTTTACATGATCAACACGGGATATCAGGCGGTGTGCTACGTGGCGATGGGCGCGATTCTGGGCGCGTGGAGATAGAAATTATTCCATCAACATGCCGCCAGTGAGTTCGGCAATGCGGGGGATGCGGTGTTCGGCGCACCACTCGGCGAGTTCATCGACAATCTTTTCTGTGGCGCAGGGATCCCAGTAGCTGGCGGTGCCGATTTCTACGGCCGTCGCTCCGGCCAGAATAAATTCGATCACATCCGCGGCGGTGGAGATGCCGCCCATGCCGATGACGGGAATCCTCACCGCGTGCGCCGCGTCGTAGACCATGCGCACGGCGATGGGCTTGATGGCCGGGCCGGAGAGGCCGGCCGTTACGTTGGCGATGCGCGGCTTGCGCGTCTCGGGATCGATCGCCATGGCAACGAACGTATTCACCAGCGAGAGCGCGTCGGCGCCCGCTTCCTGCGCGACGTAGGCCATCTGCGCGATGCTGGTGACATTGGGCGAGAGCTTCACGATGAGCGGGCGACGCGCGACGCGCTTAATGGTTGTGACCAGTTCGTCGAGGGTACGCGGATCGCTGCCGAATTGCAGGCCGCCGTGGGCGGTGTTGGGGCAGGAGACGTTGAGTTCGTAGGCTGCGATGCCTTCGCCTTCGTTCAGAATCTCGACGGTGTGTTCGTAATCTTCGCGCGTGTAGCCGAAGACGTTGGCGAGCACGACGATGTCTTTGATCTGGCGCAGGCGCGGAAGTTTTTCTTCGAGGAATGCGGGCGCGCCGATATTCTGCAGGCCGATCGCATTTAACATTCCGGCTGCGGTCTCCCACAAGCGCGGCGGAGGATTGCCGATCATCGGCTCCTTGGACAGGCCTTTCACGATCAGTCCGCCCAACTTGCTGAGATGAACTACGTCTTCGAACTCGACGCCGTAGCCGAAGGTGCCACTGGCCGCGATGATCGGGTTCTTGAGCGAGATTCCCGCAAAGCTCACGCTGAGATCGGCGGCCGCTGCGGTCATGGCTTGCCTTTCTCGAGGTGGCCGTCGGCGGTGGCTTCGTGGTGCGTTGCCAGGGCTTCCGTCAGCACGCGTCCGGTGGAATGTGTGGGGGCGTTGATGCCGAGCAAGGAGGCGAGTGTGGACACAAGATCAATCGGCTCGACGCTGGTGCGATAAACGCCGGCCTGGAACGGTATACCGAAAAAGGCCAGTGGGACATGCGTGTCGTAGTTGTAAGGCGAGGCATGATCGGTGCCACTGGCGCCGCCCACAGCGTAGATATCGGGCACGCCCATCACATACCAGCCGCCTTCGGGGGAGTAGCTGTTGAGATATTTTCGTCCCAGCGCGGTGTTGGGAGCCTCGCCCGCTGCGAGTTGCGATTTAGTGTAGTAATCGCGCAGGCCGACTTGCTTCATCTGCTCGCCGACCGCATTTTCGGCATCGCGCTCGCGCACGTGCGCTGCACTAAACGCGTCATCGTCGAGGAATGCCATGGGGTAGTCGAGTCTTACGTAGGTGGCGGGATGGCCGGGAGAAAATTTTGCGGTGAGCGCGGCGTTGATTTGCGCTTCGAATTTTCCCATGCTCAGATTCGCCGCGGGAATGTGAAGCTTCTTCACCTGATCGGGCAGCGAGGAGACGCCGTGGTCGGCGGAGAGTGCGATCCAGACGTCGGCCAGGCCAATCTGATGACCGAGGAAGTTGATGAAGTCGGCAATTTGGCGGTCGAGATCGAGCGCCATCTGATGCATCTCGGGCGAATCCGGCCCGACCTGGTGCCCGAGAATGTCGTTGGGCGAGAGGCTAATCGAGAGAAGATCGGTGGCCGGGCCGCGGCCGATGTTTTCGTAGACCACGAGCTCTTTGGCGAAATCAAATTCGTACTCGTTGCCGAAGGCGGTCTGGCCCACGACTTCGTAGAAGCCAGCGTCATTGCCACTCTTGTCTTTGCGGTGCGCAGTGGAACGCAGCAGCGTGCCTTGCGGGTCTTTCCACTCGCGATCCCAATATTTCTGTGGACGCGCGGAGTTGAAATCCTGTGCCCAGCGCGGCAGTTGATCGCGATAGTACGTCGAAGTGATCCACTGACCGCTTGACGGATCGATCCAGTAGGCGCCGTCAGCGGCAAATCCGCCGGGAAGGATGGCGGCGCGATCCTTCAGCGAGACTGCGAAGACGCGCGACTTGCCCTGCGTGGCCAGCTTCATCTCATCGCCGAGAGTGTCGGCCATGAGGTTGTGCGGAGACGCGCCCGGCTTGTCGGACGAAATTCCGACGAGCTTTGTGGTCTCATCTTCGACCGAGGTGACACGTTTCCTCCTAATTGGATCCCACCATTCGTTGCCGACGATGCCGTGCCCGATGGTGTAGGCGCCGGTGAAGAGCGTGGCGTGCCCGGGCGCGGTGCGTGTGTCGGCGTAGTTGTAATTGCAGTTAGGAAAGTATGCGCCGTGATCGGTGAGAAAACGGAAGCCGGAATCTCCGAACTCGTCGTGATAGCGCTCGAGATAGTCGCCGCGGAACTGGTCGATGACGATCACCACGATCAGCTTGGGCCGGCCGTTATAGGCCGAAGCTGCGCTCGGCAACGGCTGGCTGACGATGGCCGCGAGGCACGTCAACACTAATAGGAGACGCGCGGCGGAAGATCGGGGGAAGGATCGCATCCTCATCGCGATGGTAGTTTACACAGAGGATAAGGAATCCACCAAAACGAAGGGCAAAAATCATAACCACTGAGGACACGAAGTTACAGGAAGGAATGCGGGAATGGCGTGCTACTATTTTTCGGCTTTCATCCTTGGCTCGCATAAAGCGGAGGGGTCTCGTGCACAGAGTTTGGATTGCATTGCTGGTGCTTCCATTATTCCTGGTTGCGTTGGTCAGCGGGCAGAAAGCGGAGCACGCCCGCGCGACCGCGCTGGTGGCTCGTGGAAAATATCTGGTCGACAACGTCTCAACTTGCGGCGATTGCCACACTCCGAGAAACGAGAAGGGCGAGCCCATCAAAGATCGATACCTGCGCGGCGCGGCAATTGATTTCAAGCCGACCGTTCCTGTGCCGGTGTGGGCTGACAAGGCTCCGGATATTGCCGGTCTTCCCGGCTGGCAGAAGGACGCGGCCATCAGATTTTTCATGACTGGCATTGGATACAACGGGCTTCCGCGACGGCCTCCCATGCCGCAATTTCGCTTCAACGTGCAGGACGCCGAGGCGGTGGTGGCCTATTTGAAGTCGCTCGAGCCGAAATAAAGCGCCGCGATGGAAGGAGTCATCCCGAAGGCCCGCGATTTTACCAGCGGGGCGAGGGATCTCGAGCACGCGAGCCTTGTCGGTTGGGAGATCCTTCCCTTCGCCTGAAGAACGGCTCCGCTCAGGATGACCCCGGTATACTTTTCCGATACAGTATTGACTTCCCATGCTTGATCTCAGTTTTGTTCGTGAAAATTTGCCTTTGGTGGAAGAGAAGCTGCGCCAGCGCGGCATGGATCCGGGTGCGGTGCTGGGAAATTTTCGCGAGGTCGACGCGCAGCGCCGGCAGGCGATCAATGAAGCGGAGACGGCCAAGGCGCGGCGCAACCGGGCGTCTGAAGAGATTGCCAAGCTGAAAAAATCCGGCCAGGACGCGAGCGCGGCCATGGCTGAGAGCAAGGACCTGCGCGAAAAGATCACGGCGCTGGAAAAATCTGCGGTCGAATTCGACGAGCGCCTGCGTGGCATCATGACCGGCTTGCCCAACCTGCCTCACGCCAGCGTTCCCGTGGGGCGCAGCGCAGAGGAGAACGTCGAGGTGCGAAGCTGGGGCACGCCGCCAAAATTTGATTTCGCCCCCAAGCCGCATTGGGATCTTGGTCCGGAACTCGGCGTGCTGGATTTCGAGCGCGCGGTCAAGCTGACCGGGGCGCGGTTCGTCGTTTACTGGGATATGGGCGCGAAGTTGGAGCGCGCGCTGGCGAACTTCATGCTCGACCTGCACACGCGCGAGCATGGATACACCGAAGTTCTCCCGCCATATCTGGTGAATTCGGAATCGATGTATGGCACGGGGCAGTTGCCGAAGTTTGAGCAGGATTTGTTTCGCGTGCCGCACGGAGAAAGAGATCTCTGGCTGATTTCTACGGCTGAGGTTCCGGTCACGAATCTGTATCGCAACGAAACGCTAGAAGAAAAGCGGTTGCCGATTTCGCTGACCGCTTACACTCCCTGCTTTCGCAGCGAGGCGGGATCGTACGGAAAAGATGTACGCGGTATCATCCGGCAGCATCAATTTCAGAAGGTGGAATTGGTGAAGTTCGCGCATCCGGAGAATTCGTACGAGGAGCACGAAAAACTCACGCGCAATGCCGAGGAGGTTTTGCAGAGACTAGGCCTGCACTACCGAGTGATGGCGCTTTCGACGGGCGACATGAGTGCGGCTTCGGCGAAGACTTACGACATTGAAGTGTGGTTGCCGGGGCAGAATACCTATCGCGAGATTTCATCGTGCTCGAATTTTGAGGCGTACCAGGCGCGGCGGGCGAATATCCGTTTTCGGCCGGAAGGGAAGAACAAGACCGAATTTGTGCATACTTTGAATGGCAGCGGACTCGCCGTTGGGCGCACCTGGGTCGCCATTGTGGAGAATTATCAGCAGTCCGATGGAAGTGTGGTGATTCCGGAGGTGCTGCGGCCGTACATTGGGGCGGAGAGGATTACAGCGCGGAAGATGTGATGCTTCGAGCGATGAGCTTTGAGTCGTGAGCTTTGAGCGCAAGGTTCTACTCGTAGCTCATAGCTCACAACTCGCAGCTAGGCGTTGCCAAGATGAGGAGCCGTCACTAGACTTGCAGGGAGCTGAAATCAACTCAGTCGTGTCAGCTGCGCCCTTGCCGATGACCTCCGTGTGGCGAACAATTCGCGGGTACATTCTGTGGCAGTACGAGCGGGGCACGCTGCATTACGACATCATGGTCACGCTGATTCTGCTTTTCATTTTTTTCTCACCACGCGTGATCCACTTTAACGATAAACCCATCCCCCGCAACTCGCATCCCACCGATGTGGTGGTGACCACCGATGGTGCGGGCCAGTTGCTCTATCAGGTTTCGGCGAGCGCCGTTACTCCCGGCGACGATCATGCGGTGCGCGACCAGTTGCTGCGCATCATCGAGCCGATTTCCGGGGCGGTGTCGATCGTGAAATACGACCCGGTCTACGATTCGAAAGGAAAAGTGCAAGGCTACAAGGTATTGGTCACCAGGGAATAATCGTCTCGGGGACTTTTTACATCTCGATGAAAGCCTATTCGATGTTCTTCCCGCTCGCGCTCCTGTTGGCCCATCTGCATATGAGCGCGGCGCCGCAGCAGAAGCCGCTAACGCTGGACGACGTGCTCAAGAAGATGGATGCGGTCTCGGCCACTTTTCATACCGCGCAGGCGCAAATCGAATCCCAGAATTACGAGAAGGTCATCAACGAAGTGGACGAGACCGAGTACGGCGAGATCTATTACCGGCGCGCCGGCAAAGATCTGGAGATGATGCTCGACATCACGAAGCCGGACAAGAAATCGGTGCTATTGAGCGGCGGCAAGATTCGCATGTACCAGCCCAAACTCGAACAGGTGACGGAGTGGGACCTGGGAAAGAATAAATCCGATTTTGAGAGTTATCTGGTGCTCGGCTTTGGCGGCAGCGGGCAGGATCTCCAGAAGGCCTTTGATGTGACATTCCTCGGGCCGGAAACGATCAATGGTGTCGCCACGGCGAAGCTGCAACTGGTCCCGAAATCCCAGCGGGTGCGCAACACGTTCAAGCAGATTCTATTGTGGATCGATCTCGATAAAGGCATTTCCGTGCAGCAGCAATTCTTCCAGCCGCAGGGGGACTACCGGCTGGCCAAGTACACCAACATTCAATTAGGCAAGAAAATTTCCGATGAGGTTTTTAAGCTGAAGACGACGGGCAAGACGAAAACCGTCTCGGCTGGCAGTTAACTCATTGATTCCAAAGGTCAACGAACTATACAGACAAATGTACTAGAGACGATATACTGTGGGCATCGTCAGTTGGGTTCATTCATGGCCAAGGTCTTTACGATTCCAGTCCCGCCCCGTTTAGGAAATAAGCGGAAACAGCGTACCTCCGATCCTCGCTACGTCGACGGGCAGCGTCTGCTGGTCGAAGCCATGAAGTATCTGGCGCAGGAGGACCCGGTGAAGAACCGTGGCGCCATCGAACTGCTCTCCGAACACGTGCGCACACGCTTCCGCATGAGCGACTCGCCGCTGAGTTAGGGACGAAACGTCCACATCAAATCTCCGCCCAAGCGAAGCTTGGACGGGGGACCCATCAGAAATATACCTTTGCCGCGAACTGTACCACGCGCGGCCCGCGATCTGAAGTTATCTGCCCAAACAGCGAATCCCCCCCTATCGTGCCATCCTGGAAAGTGGGACTGTAGAACTGCACGTGATTGAAGGCGTTGAACAGCTCTCCGCGAAACTCGAAGGACTTGTTCTCAGAAAACTTGAAATCTTTCTGGATGGAGAAATCCCAGTTGTTGATTCCAGGTCCGCGCAAGGCGTTGCGCCGCATGTTGCCGAAGGTGAAAAGCGGAACGCCGCCAGTGGTGGGCAGGTTGGGATCGGCGGGCAGGCCGATAGGTTGGCCTACCGAGCAATCGAAATCCGCGGGATTGAAATAGTAATGCCCAGGGATGCCGCCTCCGCAATTTCCGGAAAGCGTCTGGATCTGTCTGGGGTTGTGATAAATCTGCACCGGCGCGATCGTGTCCGGACGCTCCAGGTAATTGTCGAGTTCCGCGGAATTGTTTTCCGAGAAGAGCGTGAAGGGATTGCCGGACTGGAAGCTGGCGATGGTGGCGATAGTCCATCCCTCGGTGAGTTTGCGCATGATCGCATTGTCACGGAAGGGCTTATCCCATGGAATTTGCCAGATAGGGCTTACGACCAGCCGTTGCGGCGCATCGAAATCGGCCAGGCCGCGGTCGAAAGCCGGGTTGGTCGGATCGGTGAAGGTGGAGGAGCGAGCGCGGAATCCAGAGCTCTCGTCGATGGTCTTGGCGATGGTGTAGGCCAGGCGAAATTGCACCCCATGGTTCAAACGCCGATCCACCGTGAGTTGGAACTGATTGCTGGATGAATTCACCGCGCTAACGTTGGCGAGAATCTCCTGGGCTCCAGTTGGAACACCTCCCGGATCGAGCGCGCTGTCGCAGGCGGCCAAGGGACGGGCGCACTCCGGATTCATGTTGTCATATCCATTCGCCAAGTATTGCTGCTGAAGAGTGGCGAGCAGCGGGTAATTGGTTTCAACCGAGCCGATGGCCTTGCGGCTGAGGCTGCCGACATAGACGGCCTCGACCATCGTGGCATTGTCGAGCTGGTACTGGAATCCGAAATTAAAATTCTCGGCGTAGGGTGTGCGGAAGTGCGGCGTGGCCACGTAGGCAAACGGAATTGCGGGACTGAAGAACGTTCCCTTTTTTCCGGCGAAGGGGAAGGGATCGGAATAGAGAGATTGGAAGGGATCGGCCACGAAAGATCCACCTTGCGCAGCCAGGCAGCCATCGGAGTTCGTGGGGTCAGTGCCGAAGCAAGGATAATTATTGGCTACGTAGCCGAAGGGCGGCTGTCCGCCGAACTGCAGATTGAGCGCGCCATCTTCGATGTCATAGAAGATGCCGAAGCCTCCGCGCGTCACCAGCTTGGCGTTGCCCAGGACGTCCCAGGCGAAACCGAAGCGGGGAGCGAAGTTGTTGCGGTCGGGATAAACCAGAGCGTTGTTCGGCGTTCCGGGATCGCCGGGATAGACGAAGTTCGGAGGAGCCAGCGGGAATACCGTAGATTGCTGCCCGGGATCCCAGCCGATGATCTCGTTGTGTGGGTCTTTTTGAGGCGAGTTGAACTCGTAGCGCACGCCCAAATTCAGAGTGAGCCGCTTGGTCGCCTTCCATGCATCCTCGCCGAAGAAATAGAGCGAGTGGGTGCGGATGCCATAGACCGCGTTGGAGAACTGGTAGTAGTTATCGAAGAATCCTCCCACGAAGTCAGCGAGCGCATTGCCGGTGTAGGTTCCGCCCTGGCCGAAGAAGAAACTGCCGTTGTTATAGAAATCGAAATTGAAATTGTTCTCGACCCAGCGCAGATCGGCGCCGAACTTCAGATCGTGACGTCCATGCGTCCAGGAGAGTGTGTCCTGATATTGAAAGGTAGTGTCGTGAATCTTGGTCGGCCCCTGCGGTGAGGGCCCCAGGCTGAAGTTGCCGGTAATGCTCATCAGCGGCGGAGCGGTGCCTTTTGGGTCGTCTGGGTTCACGGTGAGGAATCCCAGCGAGGAAGGCGATGTTGTGGTAGTGGGTACGGCGTCGTAGGTGGCCGAGCGATTGGTGGCGAAGCGAAGTTCGTTGAGTAGTTTTGGAGTAATGGTGCGCGTCCATGTGATATTGCCAGTCTGAAAGCGGCTGGCATCGGTAAATCCTGATCCGATAGGGACGTCGCCGCCGCTGGACGCTCCGTTGATGATCTGGAAAGGATAGCGATCCGGCGTGTCATTGAAGATGTATACGCCCGACAAAGTGTCCTTGCTGGAAATGTTGTAATCGAGACGGAAGATGAACTGGGTTTCGCTGATGTTGGCAACCGGGTCAGAGATGAACTGATTATTCGGACGGTTGGGCAGCGGCAGGTAGTTAGTGATGTAGTTTGCGATGACCGGATCGACCGGCACCTGATTATTGAAGTAGTTATTGCCTGTGGTCGGGTCTACCAACTGAATGCCCTGGGGCAGAAGTTCGCTGAAATCTCCGCCGCGTTCGGCCTGACTGAGGACGGGAAGAGCGCCGGGGTTCTGGCCTTCGCTGCGCTTTGTGCCTTGGTACGATGCGAAGAAGAATAACTTGTCTTTCTTGATGGGGAAGCCGATGGTGCCGCCGAAAATATTTCTGCGGAGGACGGGTACTTCCTGCAGGAAATAGTCGCTGGCGTCGAGGGCGGTGTTGCGGAAGAATTCGAAGGCGCTGCCGTGGATGGAGTTGGTTCCGGATTTAATGACCTGGTTGACGATGCCGCCGGAGGTGCGTCCGTACTCGGCGGTGTAGTTGTTGGTGAGGATTTTGAATTCGGCGACCGCATCAGGATTAGGATTGACGACGATATTGTTGCCCAGGAAGTCATTGTTGTCGGCGCCGTCGAGCAGGAAGGTCATCGACTCGGAGCGCTGGCCGCTGACGGAGAAGGGATTGCCCGAGCCGTCATCCTGATCGGGTGGGAACACTCCGGCTTGCAGTAGTCCGAGTTGCAGCGTGTCACGCTCGACCAACGGCAGGTCGAGGATGCGCTGCGTGGTCTCTACTTTGCCGAGAGTGGCGCTGACGGTATCGACTTGGGTGACGTCCCCCGTAACCTCGACCACCTGGCTGGTGGTGCCGATTTTCAGCGGAATGTCGAGGTGCGCGTTCTGATTGATTTCGAGCGTGATGCCCTTGCGGACATACTTGTCGAATCCCTGCTGTTCGACGATGACTTCGTAGGTGCCGATGGGGATCAGCGTGAACAGGTAGTTGCCATCTTTGTCAGAGTTCAGGCTGCGCGAGATGTTGGTCTGCGCATTGCGCAGCGTAACTTTCGCGCCCACGACCACGGCGCCGCTGGTATCGCGCACCGTTCCGGTGAGGAGAGCGGTGGCCTGTTGCGCTTCGAGCCGGAGTCCAGTGGCGAAGACGCAGAAGATCACTGCGCAGACGAGTCCCAGCACGCTGATTCGCCAGGCTGTTCTGGACGACGGCGCGAATCTCAATTCGTTCGTGGGAGAATCCTGTCCGAATCTGACTGCGGATCGGCGAATCGCGGCAACAGCGGGGAAAGAAGTACACATGTTCGTCTCCTCAAAAGCTGTGCTTCGGTGCGAGTTACACTCAAGGCGGACAAGGCTTGGGCAGCGCCTTGAACCCCCGATGGGGCGCTATTGTGAATCGATTCAATAGCGACTTTCAAGTTGAATCGTTTGCATTTGATTTTTTGCGAAGTGCGGATGTGACCGGGGTTCATGTTTCCGTCCAGGCGAATTCGAACATCATTACCAAACTACGAAGATGAAGTCGCCCAAACGAAACACGAGCGCACAAAAAGGTCGCCGGGAGACGCTGCGGCTTCGCGCCGGGCAGCATATTCCCTTGGCGGGAAGAATGGCTCCGGTTAGGATGAATTCACATCGTTCTCTGCGTTGACACAACCTGTATGGAAGGTTAGACTTAACAGTTTTTGTAGCCCTCATTTTTCGTATATCAGCTCCAAATGGACGAGACTCTACGACAACTAGGCGAATTACTGCTCGGCTCGGTTCCGACGGTAATTCTGGTGGCGGTGCTTTATGTTCTGTATAAGGCAATCGTGCACACTCCGCTGCAGCGGGTGCTGGCCGAGCGGCACAGCAAGACCGAGGGGGCGGTAGAGAAGTCGCAGGCGGACATCGCGGCTGCGGAGGCGCGCACCGCCGAGTACGAGCAGCGGCTGCGGGAGGCGCGGGCGGCGGTGTTTCGCGCACAGGAAGCGCGGCGACAGGCTGCCCTGCAGGCTCGGGCCAACGCGGTGCATGAGTCGCGCAGCAAGGCGCAGGCACAGGTAGAGGCCGCGAAGAAGGATATCGAGGCCGATCGCGTCACGGCCGAGCGAGGGTTGGCCGGCGAAGCTGCGGCTCTGGCGGAGGAGATTATCCGGCGGGTATTGCAGCCGGCGGGGGCTGCCCGGTAATGGCAACGGCGATGAAGGATTCCGTGAAAATCGCGCGGGCGTTTTGCGTAGCCGTCATTCTGGCGGGCTGTCTGGCTGCGATCGCCCGAGCGCAGGAAGCGGCGCCGGCTCCCGATCCAAGGCAGAGCGAGCCGCAAGTCGAGCCCGCGGGTCCCGGACGGCAACTGGTTCATGAGAGCCGCGAGGCGGCGGGCCAGGAAAAAGATGAGATGGAGGAATTCAAGCAATCGTCTTCGGTGCGATTAATCTCGCGCATCACCGGGCTGGATCTGCAGAAAGCGTACTGGCTGAGCGTGATCACTAATTTCGCCGTGATCTTGTGCCTCATCGTCTGGGCGGGACGCAAGTATTTGCCGGGAATCTTCCGCGACCGCACAGCGGCGATTCAGCGGGCCATGCAGGAAGCGCAGAAAGCCAGCGAAGAGGCGCGGCGAAAGCTGGCGGACATTGAATCGCGGTTGCAGCGGCTGGATGTGGAGATTGGGATGATGCGCAACGCTGCCGAAAAAGAAGGCGTGGCGGAAGAGGCGCGTATTCAGGCGGCGGCCGAGGAGGATGCGAAGAAGATTGTCGCGTCGGCCGAGCAGGAAATTGCGGCGGCGGCGAAGGCCGCGCGGCGTCTGCTGACGGCGCATGCGGCGGATCTGGCCGTGGGCTTGGCGCAGAAACAGATTCATGTGGATGCTGCCACCGATCAGAATCTGGTGCGCAATTTTGCCTCCCAGCTGAGTGCTGCGTCTTCCGAAGGGATTTCGGACGCTGGAAAGGATAGGAACTAAGCGTGGCTTCGGTGGCCAGCACTTACGCGCGGGCGTTTGCGGATGTGGTGTTCAGCGCACATCTCGACGCGCACCGGGCCATCGCCGACTTGCGGGACATTGCGAGGTTGATGCACGACAGTATCGACTTGCGGCGGATTTGGGAAAATCCGGCGGTTCCGGCGGATCAGAAGCGCCGGCTGCTGGATGCAATCGTGATGCAGGAAGAAATCGAGAAGCCGGTGCGAAATCTGGTTGCGGTGCTGATCGATCATCACCGGCTGCATTTTCTGCCGCGCATTATTGATCAACTGGAAAAGGAATTGAACGACCGCATGGGATTTGCCGAGGCGCAGATTTCGAGTGCGCGCGACTTGAGTGACGCCGAGAAGCGGACGCTCGAAGGGCAGATTGAAAAGGCGACCGGAAAAAAGGTCCGGGCGCAGTATGGACTGGATCCATCGCTTCTGGGCGGCGCGATCGTCCGCGTCGGCAGCACGATTTACGACGGTTCGGTGAAGGGGCAGTTGGAGAGAATTAAAGAGGCGATAAGTTCTTGAGCAATGAACTGCTACAAGAACTCCCTTTCAGGCCGCCGGTCGTAGGGAAGTGCACGGGATCCTTCGACTGCGCAAGTGATTCACTTCGTGAATCATTTGCTCCGCTCAGGATGACAGGGTTAGAGGCTAAGAGCTGATCTTATGGCGCAAATCAAAGCAGACGAAATTACGAAACTGATCCGCGAGCAGATCGAGAACTACGAGACCAAAGTCTCAGTGGATGAAACCGGCACGGTCATCACGCTGGGCGACGGCATCGCGCGCGTGTATGGACTTGACAAGGTCATGGCCGGGGAGCTGCTCGCGTTCCCGCACGACGTAGCTGGCATCGCCATGAACCTGGAAGAAGACCAGGTGGGCGTGGTGCTGCTCGGCGAATACACCGAGATAAAAGAGGGCGACGAGGTCAAGCGGACGGGGCGCATCATGAGCGTGCCCGTGGGCGACAACATGATTGGCCGCGTGGTGAACTCGCTCGGCCAGCCCATCGACGATAAAGGGCCGATCTCGACCGACAAGTTTATTCCGCTGGAGCGTCTCGCACCCGGCGTCATTGACCGTCAACCGGTGCGCCAGCCCATGGCGACCGGACTGAAGGCCATCGACAGCATGATCCCGATTGGCCGCGGCCAGCGCGAATTGATCATTGGCGACCGTCAGACAGGCAAGACCGCGGTCGCGCTTGACACGATCATCAATTCCAAGGGCAACGATCTTATTTGTATTTACAACGCGGTCGGACAGAAGCGATCGTCGATCGCGCAGGTAGTCAAGATTCTCGAAGACGCGGGCGCGATGGAGTACACGATTGTCGTCGCAGCCTCGGCCTCGGAGCCCGCGCCGATGCAGTACATCTCGCCGTACGCGGCCACCGCGATGGGCGAGTATTTCCGCGACAGCAAGCGCCATGCGCTGGTCATCTACGACGATCTTTCGAAGCATGCGGCGTCGTACCGCGAAATTTCGCTGCTGCTGCGGCGGCCGCCGGGACGCGAGGCGTATCCCGGAGATGTTTTCTATCTTCACTCCCGGCTGCTGGAGCGCTCCGCGAAGTTGAGCGACAAGAACGGCGGCGGATCGCTGACGGCGCTGCCGATCATCGAGACGCAGGCGGGCGACGTTTCCGCGTACATTCCGACCAACGTCATTTCGATTACCGATGGCCAGATTTATCTGGAAACCGATTTGTTCAATCAGGGCGTGCGCCCTGCCGTGAACGTGGGATTGTCGGTGAGCCGTGTCGGCGGCAGCGCGCAGATCAAGGCCATGCGGCAGGTGGCTGGCACGCTGAAACTGGAACTGGCGCAGTATCGCGAACTGGCGGCGTTTGCCGCGTTTGGCAGCGATCTCGACAAAGCCACGCAGGCGCAGTTGAATCGCGGCCAGCGCCTGGTCGAATTGCTGAAGCAGAATCAGTATTCGCCGCTGCCGTTCTCCAAGCAGATTCTGATCATCATGGCGGGCACTGGTGGATTTCTGGATGATATGCCGGTCAACCAGGTGCGCGACTTCGAGAAAGCGCTGTACGAGTACGCGGATGCGACCAATCCCGGGCTGCTGCGGCAGATCATGGAGAAGAAAATTCTCGATGACACACTGAAGGGGCAGTTGCAGGGCTTGATTAAAGAAGCCAAGCAGCAGTTTGTAGCCTCTCGCGAGGCAGTGGCGAAATAGCGAGGGCGGCGGTTGGAGGAGATCCTTCGCTCCGCCTGAAGAACGGCTCCGCTCAGGATGACAAAGTTTTGAATGCCTAACATTCTCGATATTCGGCGGCGGATTCGCAGCGTGATCAACACGCGGCAGATCACCAAGGCCATGAAAGT
Source organism: uncultured Acidobacteriota bacterium (assembly GCA_963701925.1). Taxonomy (GTDB): domain Bacteria; phylum Acidobacteriota; class Terriglobia; order Terriglobales; family Acidobacteriaceae; genus Sulfotelmatobacter. Next base: position 167,661 of record CAVPBQ010000012.1, on the reverse strand, counting down.
AGTCTCGGCTGCGAAGCTGCGCCGCGGGCAGGAGCGCGCGCTGGCGGCGCGTCCGTACGCGCAGATGCTGACCAATGTTCTGAAGTCTTTGGTGGCGCGCGCCGAGATTTACGATCCGGAGACCGGTGAGCCCAAGCATCCTCTGCTGGCGCAGCGCCCCGAGAAGAATATTCTGCTGATTGTGGTCACTGGCGACAAGGGGCTGGCCGGAGCGTTCAACGCAAACATCACCAAGGCGGCAACGCGATTTCTGGAGTCGAAAGCGGGCGAGAACGTTGACATCGAGGCCATTGGCCGCAAGGGGCGCGACTTTTTGCGTCGGCGCTATCCGGCGGCGAAGGTGCAAACCCGCAGTCTCGCCGAAATGGAAGACTCGACTGAGGTCGAGCCGGAACCGGGGGAGCGCGCGGGAACGATTCAGATCACGGGCGAGCACGTGGGCATTCTCGGCAAGGTGGAGTTCGCGCAGGCTTCGGCAATGGCGCGGAGCGTGATTAGACGCTACTGCCGCGAAGAGGTTGATTCCGTCTACGTGGTCTTCAACGAATTCAAGTCGGTGATCGCGCAGCGGCTAGTGGTCGAGCAGATTCTTCCCATCGAACAGATCGGCGAGCGCGCGGTGCGTCTGGCCGAGGAAATGACCGAGGAAGAAAAGAAGCGAGCCAAAGAAGCGGCGATCAGCGCGGGCGTGGGCTTGCGCGCTACCGATGTAGTTCCGGAAGGCACGACGCAGTTTGGAACCGCGCAGGTGGACTACATTTACGAGCAGCTGCCGGCGGAATTGTTCCGCGCGTTGCTGCCGAAGTATGTGAGCATCCAGATTTTCCGCGCGCTGCTGGAGTCGGTGGCCGCCGAGCATGCAGCACGCATGACGGCGATGGATTCGGCCACCAACAACGCGACTGACATGATCGACTCGCTGACCCTGGTCATGAACCGGGCGCGGCAGGCGAAGATCACGAAAGAGATCATCGAGATCGTCAGCGGCGCGGCGGCGATGTAATTCGTAGGGACGTTGCTTGCAACGTCTTCTGTGCGAGGGAAAGAGAGACGTACAAGTTACGTCTCTACGAGAAGACTTATGCCAAACGTAGGACATGTAATTCAAGTATCGGGGCCGGCGGTGGACGTGCAGTTCTCCGAAGGACACCTGCCTCCGATTTATGAGGCCGTAAAAGTTGTCGACGAGGGCTTCAAGGTGCCTTCGCCCATCAACGTGATTCTCGAGGTGCAGCAGCATCTGGGCGAAGGGCGCGTGCGCTGCATCGCTATGGAGCCGACCGACGGCATGGTGCGCGGCATGAAGGCCATCGACCAGGGCGGGCCGATCACCGTGCCCGTGGGCCGCGGCACGCTGGGGCGCGTGATGAACGTGATCGGCGAGCCGGTCGATCAGCTGGGGCCCATCGATTACACAGAGAGAGATCCGATTCACCGTCTGGCTCCGGCATTTGACGAGCAGGCTACGACCGCCGAAATGTTTGAGACTGGCGTGAAAGTCATCGATCTCATCCAGCCATTTTTGAAGGGTGGCAAGATCGGATTGTTCGGCGGCGCAGGCGTGGGCAAGACCGTCGTCATCATGGAACTGATCAACAACGTCGCCAAGAATCACGGTGGCTATTCTGTGTTTGCGGGTGTGGGCGAGCGCACCCGTGAAGGCAATGATTTGTGGCTGGAGATGACGGAGTCGGGCGTGATCAAGCCGGGCAAGCCGGCAGAGTCGAAGGCGGCGCTGATTTATGGACAGATGACCGAGCCTCCAGGGGCGCGCCTGCGCGTGGCTCTGACCGGACTGACGGTCGCAGAATATTTCCGCGACAAAGAGGGCGCGGATACGCTGCTCTTCATCGACAACATTTTCCGTTTCACGCAGGCGGGTTCGGAAGTTTCGGCGCTGCTGGGCCGCATGCCCAGCGCGGTCGGTTACCAGCCAAACCTGGCGACGGAGATGGGCGAACTGCAGGAGCGCATCACGTCGACGAAAAAAGGTTCGGTCACTTCGGTGCAGGCGATTTACGTACCCGCCGACGATTTGACCGATCCGGCTCCGGCGACTACGTTCGCTCACCTCGACGCGACCACGGTGCTTTCGCGCGCGTTGACCGAGATTGGAATTTATCCGGCAGTCGATCCTTTGGCTTCTACGTCGCGCATTCTTGATCCGCGCATTGTAGGTCAGGAACATTACGACGTGGCGCAAATGGTAAAGAAGACGTTGCAGACTTACAAAGACCTGCAGGACATCATCGCGATTCTGGGCATCGACGAACTGAGCGAGGACCAGAAGGTGACGGTCGCGCGGGCGCGCAAGATTCAGCGTTTCCTGTCGCAGCCGTTCCATGTGGCCGAGCAGTTTACCGGCGCGCCGGGACGTTACGTCAAAATTGCTGACACCGTAAAGGGCTTCAAGGCGATCGTGGAAGGCAAGTACGACGACATCCCCGAACAGGCGTTTTATATGAAGGGGCCGATCGAGGAAGTGCTGCAGGCGGCCGAGAAGATGAAGGCAGCAGCGTAGAGACGTTGCTTGCAACATCTTGCTGGCGGCGTTTCGAATCCTGGTGAGAGAGACGTAGCAAGCTACGTCTCTACAAACTGATGGCAGACACATTTCAACTCGAGATCGTTACACCGGAAAAGAAGGTTGTGGAAACGGCGGCGGAGGAAGTGCAGATTCCCGGCAAGAATGGGTATCTGGGCATTCTGCCGGGGCACGCCCCGCTGATCACTGAGCTGGCGGTCGGGGAAGTCACCTACAAGGAAAATGCGACCGAGCGGCATCTGGCGGTGGCGTGGGGATTTGCCGAGGTACTGCCTGATAAAGTCACGATTCTGGCGGAGACCGCGGAGCGGCCCGCTGAAATTGATGTCGCGCGCGCGCGCAAAGCGAAAGACCGCGCGGAACAACGGCTGACCAGCGGCGATATCAATGTCGACGTTGAGCGCTCTCTGGATTCTCTGCATCGCGCCGAGGCCCGGCTCGACGTCGCCACGAAGAAAGAATAGAGCTCTCAGCTTTTTTCGCGAGAGTAAATTGGTCTGATGGTATTTCCGCTTCGGGAATTTTGCGCCGGCGGATCGGAATTTTTCGCTGCAACCTCGCCCCATCCACAGCCTGAACAGGCTATAGTAGAGATATAGACGCGAACCCACCGAATCTAAAAAATGAGGTTCTCGCGGACAGGTGTATCTTGCTGATTCTTCGAACCATCCAATCATCCTAGAAGGCTAGCAATAGCGAGGAGTAACCAGTATGGCTAAGTTCAAATCCCCCAAGACTAACGACCCTAACGAAGCGGCCTCCAAGATCGCCGCGCAGCCGAGTGCGCAGGAGTCTCACATAAATGAAACTGCGGCGACTTTCTCGCCCGCCACGTCTACCACCAACGCGGAATCCGCGAAGCCGAAGGCGAACCGAAACCGTGCTGCCAAGCCGGCAGTTGCGCCGACGTCCGTGCCCCAAACTTCTGCTGTCCCTAAACTGGCTGTGCCCAGCGAGGGCCGCACAAATGGAGAAGCGCGGAACAGCGAAGCGCCGAGCCGTAACGAAGGTCGGGGCAACGTGGTGCCCATCAATCTGGAAGACGAGATTCGCAAAGTGGCATATCTGCTTTCTGAACGGCGTGGATTTGCGCCGGGCTATGAGCGCGAAGACTGGCTGGCGGCGGAGCGCGAAGTGCTGCAACGCTATCGCCAGCAGAGCGCATAGAGCGAAGGAATCGAAGCGATTAACGGGCTGGCGGCCGGAATTATGGCCGCCTGCCGTCGTGCTGTCGTGTGAGCCCAAAGTGTGTGAACTCATGACGGTTCGGCGAAATTATGTCCCTCTCACTGCGTTCTCTGGTTGCCTCCACGGTCGCTTTCTGAAAAAATAGGCCGGGGTTCCCCCAACATGGCGCAAATAGGTAATTATGCCCTGCTCCTCGCCTTGGCGTTGAGCATGTACGCGTTCGTGGCCGGAATATTTTCCCTCGTGACTACGGGCGAGATGTCGGAGCGGGTGGGCGAAACTGCGCGCCGCGCTGGCATTGTGGTCTTTGTGGCGGTGCTGCTCGCCGCGGTGGCGCTGGTCACTGCAGCCTTCCGCAACGATTTCTCAATTGCCTACATCTTCCATCACAGCAACCGCGACCTGCCTGCGCCTTACAAATTTGCCGTGTTGTGGTCGGGGCAGGAAGGTTCGCTGCTGTTCTGGTCGCTGCTGCTGGCCGGATATGGATTTGTTTTGCGGCTGCGCTACAAAACCGATCCCCGGCTCTTTGCCTACGCGTCGGTCGTCCTGGCTGGAGTGCAGATATTTTTCCTGTTGCTGGTGAACTTTCCGGCGAATCCCTTTGGCCTGATCGAAGGCACGCCTCGGGCCGATGGCAGCGGCTTGAATGCCTTGTTGCAGTATCCCGAGATGGTGATTCATCCGCCCATGCTCTATCTGGGCTACGTCGGATTCACCGTGCCCTTTGCCTTCGCCCTGGGCGCGCTGATCATGAAATATCCCGGCGAAAAGTGGATTCGCATCACGCGGCGCTGGACCATGGTGACCTGGGCGTTTCTGACCTGTGGAATTTTTCTGGGATCGCACTGGGCCTACTACGTATTGGGTTGGGGCGGATATTGGGGATGGGATCCGGTCGAGAACGCTTCGCTGATGCCGTGGCTGGTGGGCACCGCATTTCTGCATTCGGTGATGATGCAGGAAAAACGCGGCATGCTGAAAGTGTGGAACATGTGGCTGGTGTTCGCCACGTTCTGGCTGGCGATTCTGGGAACGTTCCTCACGCGTAGCGGAATTATCAGCTCGGTGCATGCGTTTGCGCAGTCTTCCATCGGGACATGGTTCGCGTATTTTCTGGCGATTACCTTCGCGGTCTTCGTTTTCTTCTTCTTCCTGAACAAGGATCACTTGCGTAGCGAGCACCGGCTGGAGTCGCTGGTTTCGCGCGAGTCGAGCTTCCTGTTCAACAACCTGCTATTCCTCCTGCTTATGCTCGATGTGCTGTGGGGAACGTGGTTTCCGAAAATTTCCGAGTTGGTGCAGGGCAACAAGGTTACAGTGGGCGCGCCGTTTTATAACCGCGTCGCCATTCCGGTCGCGCTTCTCCTTCTGTTGCTGACGGCGCTGGGTCCACTGCTGGCATGGCGCAAAACTTCATTTGAGAGCTTGAAGCGGAATTTCAAGTGGCCGATGTTCGGCGCAATAGCCATCGCTCTGTTTGTCATGTTCACGCCGCAGTCTTGGGGATCTATATTCGGTCTCAAGCCCTGGCATGACGTCAGCTACTTCTATTCGCTGATGACGATTTTCCTGTCAGCGCTGGTCGCATTTACTGTGGCATCGGAGTTTTATCGCGGCGGACGTGTCATTTCCGAAAAGACTGGGCAGGGCATGTTCGCGTCAATGGTGCAACTGACGCACCGCAACACGCGCCGGTATGGCGGATACATTGTCCACGTCGGCGTGGTTCTGGCCATGATCGGATTCTCCGGGGCAGCTTTCAATCAGGAAAAAGAAATGGAGATGGGCTACGGCGACAAGATGGATATTGGCAGCTATCAGCTCGTCTGCCGCTCCTACACTCAGGATGACAATGCCAACCAGTTCACCGAATGGGCGATTCTGGATGTGTATCAAGGCGGCAAGAAGATCGACAGCATGACGCCGCAGCGCATCGTCTACCATGCCAGCAACCAACCGTCGACCAAGCCGGACATTCGTTCCACCTTCAAAGAAGATTTGTATCTGGTGTATGAAGGCCAGAACGACAAAGGCCAGCCGGTGATTAAAGCGCACGTGAATCCCATGGTGATCTGGATTTGGATTGGCGCTTTCGTGATGGTGATGGGTACCGGACTGGGCCTGATCGAAAGCGCTCCCGCGCCAGTGACGGTGAGAGTGCCGAGAGTGCTGGAGCGGGCCACATCTCCTGCGCCGGTGGTGACAGGAGATTGATGTCGATGAATTCAGGGGGAACTTATCGGTTGTATCGCGGCCTGCGGGGCAGGGTCGCGACTGCGGCGTTACTTTGCATCGCTGTTTTCACTTTGATGGGCGCGGGCGATCCAGCTACGCGCTTTAGCGAGATCGGGCATCAGTTGATGTGCATGTGTGGTTGCGGGCAGGTGCTGCTCGAATGCAATCACGTGGGCTGCCCGCTTTCGGACGGCATGCGCAATGACTTGATGGCTGCGGTCAGCCGTGGCGACAGCGACAGTCTGGTCGAGCAGACATTCGTACAGAAATACGGGCCGACAGTGCTGGCAGCGCCGACGACTGCCGGGTTCGATCGCGCGGCCTGGATTTTCCCGGGTGTCGCGGCATTGCTGGGATTTGGGCTGGTGATTTTCGTAGTGCGCGCGTGGAAGAATCGTCCGGTGCCGGCCATCGCCGATGGCGTCCGCCCCGAAGGTGGCACTGCTCTGGAGAAATTTCGCGAGCAGGCGCGCAAGGAGACTGACTTATGACTTTTGAACTGGCGATCATCATCCTGCTCACGGTGGCGTCGGCCGCTTATATTTTCTATCTGCCCGACCGGCTCTACATCGGCGCTCGAAAAACGCGTGCCTCGTACCTGCGCGAGCGCAAGGATGCGGTCTACGAGAACCTGCGCGACTTGAACTTCGAGTACAGCGCGGGAAAGCTCCCCGAAGCGGACTATCGTTCCCTGAAGACATCGTTACAGGATGAAGCGGCTGCGTTGCTGGCGGAGATTTCACGGCTTGAGGCCAACGCGGCGGTCGCGCCGGGGAGGGCCCGAGGTTGAAGCGCCACACTTTGAAAGTCGTAGTCCTCGCGGTGCTACTCCTGGCCAGTTCCGGAGCATTTTCCCAGACACTTACCGGAAACGTGAAGGATGCGACCACCGGCAAGCCCGCCGCCGGCGACGATGTCGTTCTGCTCAGCCTGGGGCAGGGCATGGAAGAGGCCGGGCGCACCAAGACTGACGCCAAAGGCAACTTCAGTTTGAAGCTCGACAACAACGACGGCCCGCACTTGGTGCGCGTCATTCATGAGGGCGTGACCTATCACCGCATGGCGCCTCCGGGAACGACGTCGGTGGAAGTCGAAGTCTACGATGTTGGCAAGAAGATCGACGGCGTTCAAGTCGTCGCCGACATCATGCGCGTGCAGGTCGAGCAGGGACAACTTGAAATCATGCGCGCCTTCGCAGTGCAGAATACTTCGAAGCCGCCGCGCACGCAGATGAACGAGCACAACCTCGAGTTCAACGTTCCGGACGGCGCGCAAATGATTCAGGGCGAGGCTATGACCGAGGGCGGTCAACCGCTGAGCACTGCGCCGGTGCCGGAAGATGAAAAGAAGACGCGCTACGCGTTTGTGTTTCCGCTGCGTCCGGGCACAACGCAATTCCAGGTTGCCTACCAGCTTCCTTACACCGGCAGCGCGAATATCGATCCCAAGAGCGTGTATCCGCTGCAGCATTTTGTGGCTATTTTGCCGAAGACGATTGAGTTCTCGGCGGCGCCGGGAACGACCTACAAGCCGATGAACGATCCGCAGCAGCCGGACGCAAATGTGCAGGTGGCTTCGGGTGCGGCGCTGGGACAGTCGCTGGCATTCAAGATTTCTGGCGAAGGCACGCTGCAGGCGCGACAGGAAAATGGAGGAGCGCCCGGCGAAGCTGCTCCGGCGCAGAGTGAGAGCCGTCCGGGCGGCGGGCTGGGACCGCCGATTGATGCTCCGCCCCCGCTGCAGAAATATCAAATCTGGATCCTGCTCGGATTCGCCGTCGCACTGGTTTGCGGAGGAGTGTTCGTGGCCTCGCGCCAGCAGGCGGCCAATCGTGCCGCCGCGCGCGGCAGAACGAATGCCGAACTCGAGGCCGACGCTCAGAACGAGTACGAGGAAGTGGAAGTGCTGGCCTCAGGCGCGGCCGGCGTGCGGGATGTGCGGCCGAGTGAGAGCCGGCTCCAGCCAGCCGCGAGTTCCTCTTCCACGGTGTCCTATGTTGCGCCTTCCTCCATGCTGCTGCAGGGGCTGAAAGACGAACTGTTTGAACTCGAAGTCGAGCACAAGCAAGGCCGCATCTCGCAGCAGGAATACGAGTCAGCCAAGTCGGCGCTCGACCAAACCTTGCAACGGGCTTTGAAGCGCGCCGCACAAAAGGCGTAATTGCACAACGGCGGAGCGAGCGCCATTTTCATTCCATCCTTATTGCTTCGTGCATAATCTAAGGGGAAAGAATTTCCTCGTGAGGATCGACTATGCGCTGGAGTCTCCCGAAAAGTGTCCCAGCAGTTTTCCTGATTGTGTTTTTCGCCGCCGTTTTTCTCGCCACCGCGCTGCACCCTAACGAACTACGCGCCAACGACAAGAATTTCCACGACGCACCCGATTCCGCCAAGGAGCAACGGAATCCCTATGAAGGCCAGGCCACCGCGGTCGACGCCGGCAAGACTCTTTACTCGCGGAATTGCCTGGCATGTCATGGAAAGACCGGGCAGGGAACCGGCAACGTGCCCTCATTGGTCGACGGCAAGCTGAAGGGCGTGGCGCCCGGCGAAGTGTTCTGGTTCGTGACCCAGGGCGACAAGGATAACGGCATGCCCTCCTGGTCTTTTTTGGCGGAGGACAAGCGCTGGCAGATCATCAGCTATGTGGAGGCGCTGGCGTCGGGCAAGGCGAGTGCCGTCACGAGCGCTGCTCCGAGCCATCCCATGAACGAGCCTGCCAGCGGATCGGAGAAAGGCATCGCTCCGTCTGGACCGTTCACCGATTTTCGCTATGAAACTCCAGGCCGTACTCACAAGATCACGGTAGCTGATCTTCCCCAGCCTTATGCCACAAAGTCGGCAGGGAACAGCGCGGATATGGTGTCGCGACCGGACAACGTGTGGCCGGTTGCGCCCGCGGGTTTCAAGGTGGATCTGTATGCCTCGGGTCTCGACAATCCGCGCTGGATGGTCACCGCTCCCGACGGAGATGTTTTCCTGTCTGAGAGCGAGGGCAAACGCATCCGAGTTTTTCGCGGCATGACGAGTGACGGCAAGCCGACGCAGTCCTCGGTCTTCGCCGAAGGTTTGAACCGGCCGTATGGTATAGCCTACTATCCGCCGGGCCCCGATCCGCAGTGGGTGTATGTCGGCAATACGAATGAGATCATCCGCTTTCCGTATCACAACGGCGATTTGAAGGCGACTGGGCCTTCGCAGCACATTGCCGATCTGCCTGCCGGCGGCGGCCATTGGACGCGCTCGATCGCATTCTCTCGAGACGGCAAGAAAATGTTCGTCGCGGTGGGATCGGGCTCGAATGTCGATGATCCCGACACGCATCCTGGAGAGAAGGATCGCGCAGATATTTTGGTATGCGATCCGGCGCACTGCGAATTGAAAGTCTATGCCTACGGTATTCGCAACGCGGGCGGCGGGATTGCCATTGATCCAGAGACTGGAGAATTGTGGTGCTCAGTGAACGAGCGCGATGCGCTGGGCGATAACCTCGTCCCTGATTACATCACGCATGTGCAAGAGGGCGGATTCTACGGCTGGCCGTGGTGGTACATAGGTCCGCATCAGGATCCGCGGCATGCGGGGAAGCATCCGGAGTTGAAGGATAAAGCCATTGTCCCCGACGTGCTGTTGCAGCCGCATAATGCGTCGCTCGAAATCACGTTTTATGAGGGTAAAGAATTTCCCGCCGAGTATAAGGGAGACATCTTCGCCGCCGAGCATGGCTCGTGGAACAAGGCTGTGCGCGCCGGGTATGAAGTGATTCGCGTGCCCCTGCATGGCGATGGTCACTCTACAGGCGAGTATCAGGATTTTCTGACGGGTTTCGTGCTGCCGGACGGCAAAGTCTGGGGACGCCCAGTTGGTGTGACGGCCGCGCCCGATGGATCGCTGCTGGTGAGCGATGATGGCTCCAACTCGGTGTGGCGGGTGAGTGCTACGGCGAAATGAGGCACTAATTCTGCGCGGCCGAGGCGCGCGAAGAGACGATAATCTGTTGCTCGTCGGCCGTTCTCACGGTTTGAAAGAAGCTGCGCAACGCTCCATAGTGTTGAGCTTCAGCCATTCCTAGATTCATCGTCAGATCTCTTATGAGATGCAGAGTTCCGCCACTGTTTTGTGCGCTAGAGTTGAACGCGCAAGCCTTCAGATCGACACTCTGTGGGCTGGGCAAACTGCCTATACGCCATCCGGATGGCAGTTCGATGGTCACGTCATCGACGGTCGAATGGGGAAACGAAAAATAGATTGGGTGAACTCGGACGGCATGGTCGAAAACATGCTTTTCCGCGCCGCCGAATAATCCAACCGATAACAAGGTCCGCCGCCCGGCGGACGCCGCCCAGTCCGGCACTTTGAGGTCGAACTCCGCCACAAGGCTGGGCGCAGAACTGTTCCACTCCGGCTTGTTCTTCAGTTCAATCTCAGCCGCAGACGGAATGTATTCCTTGGCTTGGTCTTCGAGGAAGGCCTTGCGAGCCGCGTCATCCTCCTGTCGTTCATCAATTCGCCGGAGGAAAGCTTCGAGGCCGGAAAAAGTGATGGTTAGCTTGCCTTCCAAAGCCCCGGCATCGGTCATATGCAGGACCGCTTTGCGTTCCACGCGGGATTGCTCGGCGGTGGTCACCGTGGTGGTCACCCATGTGCCTCCATCCTTGGTCAAGAGAAGGCCGGTTGACGCGGTTTCGTACCATGGCAGCAGAAGAAAAGGAACGAACGGTGTTCCGGGATCGAAGTAGAGGTCTTTTCCATCCAGTTTTACCAGCACAACATTCGTATTGAGATCCTTGGCATTCATCATTGCCGGATTAAAGAAATGCTGGTCGCGAGTAGAGACCAGAACTGGGCTGGCCTCGAATCCCGCCGCACGCGCCAGGGCGAGGAAGAGCCATGTGATGTCCCATCCGTCGCCGTAGCCGTGCTTCCACACGTCCTCGACATTATTCGTGTCCTTTTGCTTTTCGCGCGCTACTTCTTTCTCTGTCTTGGTGCGCTCGAAAGATGTGTTGCGGAGTTGTTGGGTCCGCTCGTAAATCTTCCGCAGCTTTACCTCCGGGGTATCGCCCGGTGCCACGATCTGCGCCACCGCTGTTTCCATGGCTTTGTGCCGGTCGGTGAAGGCATCGATCCCCCGATAGAGCGCCTGCGCTTCCTGTTTCCAGAATTTACTGGGCTCTTTCTCGTCGTTCCCACCATAGATGAACTGAATGCGATATTTCATTTCTTCCAGGGGCGGCATGTAGTCTTCAATCTGAAATGCCGGCACATTCGCGGTTTCCATCTTGATCAGGTTGTGCTCCTGGGCGGGAGGATTGGTGCCGGGAGGCAGTCCCCGCGGCGCACTCACCCGCAGCGTGTAGGCGTGGCTGGGGTGCAAGGAAAACTTGGCGTTCTTGGTAAACAATTCTTCGCTGAGAACCCATCGAGAATCGAAAATATAATCTTCCTCCAGATGCCGGGTATAACGGTATTCGATGATGCTTCCGGTTTGAACCCCGGGCAGGGTAAAGGTTTTCACGAGAACCTTCACGCCCTTGGCTTTGACGATCGTCTTCTCGAACACCTTGCCGTCGAAATTCACGATACTGCCGTCCGCATGGATGGTTCTCGCGGCAATACCGCGAATGTCACCCTCGCCCTTCACGTATGGGATCTCGACATCGGCATATTTGCGGCCTTCTTCGGTAAAAATCTTGATGCGCGCGTAAACGTATTCTTTAAATTCCTGGTCGTCACGGTCCACTTGCCGGTACAGGTATATCGCCGGCGCGCCGGGAGCCTTCGGCTCGCTGGTCATCTCGAGTTCTTCCGGATTAATGGGCAGCCACTCTTCACCGGCATGCGCGGGAACGGCTACGGTGATAACTGAGATGAGGCTGAAGAACAGGGCCAGTAGCGAGCGGCGCGCGAAGACAAACATAAGACGCCTTTCCTGGAGCCAAACATTGTACATGTCCGCCTACAAGGTCCGCCGTGCGGGAGGATACGCAGCCTAGTGAAAGTCGTGCGATACCGTTTCCGCCTTCGTAACAAAGAGCGGTTGCACACGTTCAGCACGGACGGAGATGACATTATCCTGATTCTGCAGGATGCCTTCGATGGCCAGAAAGCGCTCGCTGGCCAGCAGCAGCCGGTTCTGGTGAAACAGGTCGGGCCGGATAATGGCATTGGCCACGCCGGTTTCATCTTCCAGGCTGAGGAAGACGAATCCTTTGGCAGTGCCGGGGCGTTGGCGGACGATGACGCAGCCGCCGATGCGAAGACGTTTCCCGGTAGGCAGGTCGCGCAATTCGCTGGCTCGGCGAATGCCCATGGCATTGAGCCATTCGCGGCGATAGGCCATGGGATGCGGCCCGACGGTGAGTCCGGTGCCGTGGAAGTCGGCCACCAGGCGCTCTTCGTGATTCATGGGCGCGAGCGGAGAACTTTCATCGGGCTCGGCGTGTTGCTCCAGCAGAGGGCCGGAGGCGCGGACGGCGCGTTCGACTTGCCAGAGCGCGTCGCGGCGGTGAAGGCGAGTTGCGAGTTGCGAGTTGCGAGTTGTAAGTCGCGAGTCAGGTCGAGACTCCTCCGCTCCCCGCGTGCACTCGGGGATCGGAATGACAACGTTTTTACTGACCCCTGACCCCTGACCACTAGCCACCGAATTCAGCGCGCCAATTTCGGCGAGCGTGTTCAATTCCTCCTTGCGCAGTTCGGGGACTCGACAGGTGAGATCGTGGATAGAAGTGAAGGGCACGCGCATGCGTTCCAAGAGGAGGGATCGGGCGGCCTCTTCGCGCAGGCTGCGAACGTAACGCAGTCCCATGCGTAGCGCCGGCCCTAGTTGCGAGTTGCGAGTTGCGAGTTCCGAGCAAGATTCCTCCGCCCCTCGAGTTCGCTCGGGAGTCGGAATGACAAAGTTTTTGCTGGCCACCGTTTCCAACGTGCAATTCCAATCGGATTTTGTCACGTCCACCGGCAACAGCTTCAATCCGTGGCGCTGCGCATCTTTGACAATCGTCGCCGGAGAATAAAATCCCATTGGCTGATTGTTGAGCAACGCTGCGGTGAACGCGGCCAGGTAGTGGCATTTCAGATAGGCGCTGGCGTATGCAATGAGCGCGAAGCTGGCCGCATGCGATTCGGGGAATCCGTAGAGCGCAAACGAAGTGATCGAAAGAATGATTTCTTCCTGCGCTTTCGGCGAGATTCCATTCTGTGTCATGCCCGCGCGGAGCTTGGCTTCGATCTCGCGCATGCGCGCCTGCGAACGTTTGAATCCCATGGCGCGGCGCAGTTCTTCGGCTTCTCCTCCGGTGAAGTTGGCGGCGATCATGGCGATGCGTAGTAGTTGCTCCTGAAACAAGGGCACACCGAGCGTGCGCTGCAGCACCGTTTCAAGCGACGGATGCGCGTAGGTGACTTCTTCTTTTCCCTGGCGGCGTTGCAGAAATGGATTCACCATCTGGCCGACGATTGGCCCCGGACGGATGATGGCGACCTGCACCACGATGTCATAAAAGCGCATGGGCCGGAGGCGCGGCAGGCACGACATCTGCGCGCGGCTTTCCACCTGAAACATTCCTATCGTATCGGCCTGCTGCAGCGTGGAATAGACTTGCGAATCATCTTGCGGAAGATGCGCCAAGTCGACTTCTTCGCGATAGTGATCGCGGATGAGTTCGATGGAATCTTTGAGCACGGCCATCATGCCGAGGCCGAGCAGGTCGACTTTGATAATGCCCATGTCGGCGCAATCTTCTTTGTCCCACTGCACGACGACGCGGCCGGGCATAGATGCAGGTTCGAGCGGAACGACGGAATCGAGTTGTCCCTGGCAGATGACCATGCCGCCCGAGTGTTGCCCGAGATGGCGCGGCATGTCTTGCACCGCAATGCAGAGTTCGTAATATTTGCGCAGGCGAGGGTGGGCGAGGTCGAGTCCGGCGTCGCGGAAACGGCGGTCGAGCGCGTCGTTCTCATCCCGGAATTCCCAGGTGGCAACGGCGGCGGAAATTTTCGCAAGCGTTTCCGGATCGAAGCCAAGGGCCTTGCCCATTTCGCGCGCGGCCATGCGGTTGCGATAAGTAATGACGTTGGCAGTCATGGCGGCGCCGCGCTCGCCATATTTCTTGTAGAGATATTGAATAACTTTTTCGCGCTCGTCGCCGCTGGGTAGGTCGAGATCGATGTCGGGCCACTCGCCGCGCTCTTCGGAAAGAAATCGCTCGAACAGCAATTCCATACTCACGGCATCGACGGCGGTAATGCCGAGCGAGTAGCAGACGGCACTGTTGGCGGCCGATCCGCGGCCCTGCACGAGAATGTTTTGTTCACGACAGAAGCGGATGAGGTCCCAGACGATGAGGAAGTATCCCGCGAGCTTGAGTTTTTCGATCAGGGCGAGTTCTTTTTCGATCTGGCGGCGGGCGCGGGCTTGCAGGTCAGGCGGCTTGCGGCCATAGCGCTGGCGGCAACCTTCCCAGGCGCGCTCGAGCAGAAAGGAATTCATGGTCTCGCCTTCGGGCACGGGATAGCGCGGGAATTCATAGCCAAGATCGTTGAGCGTGAATTCGAGGCGCGAGGAAAGTTCGACGGTGTTGGCGATTGATTCGGGCAGATCGGCGAAAAGCTGTTGCATCTCCTGCGGCGATTTGACGAAGCGCTCAGAATTGCGCGAGAGCAGGCGCCCTGCGGTGGAAAGCGTGCGGTGATGGCGGATAGCGGTGAAGGCGTCGCAGAGTTCGCGGGCTTTGGCGGCGGCGTAGTTCACGCCATTCGTGGCCACTAGAGGGAGTTTGAACGAGCGCGCTAGGTCAATGGCGGCGCGGTTACGGGATTCTTCTTCGCGATGGAAATGGCGCTGCAATTCGACGTAAACGTTATTAGGCCCGAAGATGCCGATGAGTTGATCGATGTGGCGACGAGCTTCGTCGATGCCACCTTGCTTTAAAGCCGCTGCCAGCGGGCCTTCATCGCCGCCGGTCAGGCAGATCAGGCCCTCAGCATGCTCTTCGAGTTCTTGCGTCCTGACTGCGCCCTCGCCTTTTTTAGCGCGCAATTTCATCCGTGTGATCAGGCGGCAGAGATTTCGATAGCCGGTGCGCGAGGCAACGAGCAGGGGGAGACGAAAACTTTGAGCGTTGTCATTCCGGATGGCATGTGCACAACTGACTTCCGCGCCGATGTGCGCTTTGAGTTTGGCCTTGTCGGCGGCGAGATGAAAGCGCGGAGCACCGTAGACACCGTCGGTATCCATCAGCGCCATGGCAGGCATACTCAGATGCGAACACACAGCGATTAATTCCTCGGGCAGCGACGCGCCTTCGAGAAAGCTGAATGCGGAGCGGGCGTGAAGTTCGATGTACATTGAGTCATTTAGCGATTGTGTGATTGGTTTTAATGACTCAATGGCTCGATCACGCAATGGCTCAATTTCTTCAGTCATATGTACCTTCTACAAACCAGCTGCCGCCGAGCAGATCGTGGACCAGACGATACAGGGAAATCGTTTCGGCGTTCTTCAGGGCGATGTCCCATTCGTCGCGCGACCAGACCTCGCGCTCCCACCAGTCGCCGGAAAAGCGCCAGGGGCCGGCCTTCCAGAGCACCTCGCCACCAACTTCTTTTTTGTTGCAGGCCACGTGCGTGGGCTGGCTGTTCTCCAGAGTCACACTCGCGCGCAAGGGTGGACGGAAACGGCGCAGGCCGGTGATGGCCGATGCTGCCTGCGCGGCATCCGGATTTTGTTTCTGTGGAACGCTACGCGCGACTTCGGCCACAAAACGCCGCATGCGAAATCCTTCGGGATGGTGCGTGTCGAGTATTTCCAGCGCGCCTACTTTGTGTTCGCCGACCATGCCGGCGATACGAGCCAGCGTGAGTTCCAGTTTTTCTGGCTCCGGCGATGGGGGCAGAAATAATCCACCCTGCGCGGAACGCGGCCGTGCGGGTTCCGCGGCGAGATGAATCTTCATAATGGGTGCTCCCGGTGGATGCGCGCTTAAATCCAGCTGCAACAGCTTGAGAAATACTTTGGCATCGAGCATGGGAAGAGGCAGGCGCAGCGTGCGTACAAAATTATTTTTCGAAGTCGGCGATGAGGACGAGGAATAACTTTCCAGTTCCAGCGTAAGTCGCAGTTCCTGCGTAGCCAGTGCGCGCGAACCCAGGCGCGCGCAGAGTTGCTCGAGCAGGCGATTCAGCAGGAAGGCCAGCGGTTCGAGCAGGGTGATGGGATGCTCCAGTTCGACGGCTTCTTCAAATACCAGTGGCGCCTCGACCGGAACCAGCGTGCGCAAAGCGGCGCCGCATGCCAGACGTTGCAGACGCAGGCCTTCCTGTCCGAGACGCTCGCTGAGGGCCACTTGCGGCAGAGCAGCCAGCGCGCGCAGATTACGAATGCCCCACCGATCGAGAGTTTCAAGCAGACGGTCCGCTTCTTTTTTCTGATCTGCCTCAAGCTGGTCAGAAAATAAAACTTCCACCGGTAGCGGTCCCAGTTGTTCCGCTTCTTTACCGGCGGGAATCAGGGTGATGCCAGCGCACGCAGTACCTACGCCACATAAGCCACGAGCGGCTAACAACGCGGCGTCGGGATTGGACGCGATGGCAACATTCGCTTGCAGCCCGAGTGCGGTGGCGCGATTGAAAATGGCGCGGAGAATTTCTGGCAACGATCCGAGCAGGGATTCCATGCCGGCGAGATCGAGGAAGACAGTATCCGGCGTGGAGTCTTCTACGCAAGGCGAGAATGATTGGGCGCAATCGAGCAGAGCGGCATGGGCGGAACTTTCCTGCAGCGCAGAGCGTGGGCGCAAAGCCAGCTCCGCGCACAGTTCACCTTGCGCTTTGGTCATGCCCGGCGTGATGCCGAAGGCTCCAGCATTTTCATTGACCGCGATTATTTTTTCCAGCGGCGGCGTGCCTTCGAGAATGGCGATGGGGCGCGCCTGCAGTTCCGGTTCGACGCGCAAGGCTGCGGCCACTGGAAAATTCGGAACGTAAATGCAGGCGAACGGCATGGCAAGATTGAGTCATTCAGTCATTGAGTCATCGAGTCATTGATTCATCCCGCCCATGCGGTTTTGGTTTCGAATGCGACCGAGCGCGTGGGCTTGCGATCCAGTCGAGAGCGAATTAATTCCGCGCGGATTTCCAATCCCGAAAGCAAGAGCGCATGCGCAGGCTGATCCAATTTCAGATCTATGGAGCCGCCCATCTTTCGCCCTTCCCGGGCTTTGTCTTCTCCTGCCTCTGACCCACGGCTTACGCCGTGGGCTACATTTTTGCGCCGCTCCGCGGCTTCCAACTGCAGCAGCAGGGACGAGCAACTCCCAGCGATAGGCTGGTGCTCGATCGCAAGCAGAATCGTGGGCGTTTGCTCAATGGCGCGGCGGAAGCGGAACCATGTGGTCAGCGGAACGCGGCGTGCTTCCTGCGGCGGAAGGTCGGCGAGATCGAGCACGATCAGGCCAAAGCCTCCACTTTCGAGCAGCAGGTCGGTGGCGCGGAGTACCTGCTCGAGGCTGTGCTCCGATCGCTGCGAAGTCCCCACTGGTCGCGCAAAAGGCGCGCGGGAAATAGGGATCCCGCTTTTCCTCTTCGCTGAATTAGTCGGAGCAGCCTCGCCGCAGCGGACCCAGAGCATACCTTCCAGATCGACTCCGGCAGCGGCTGCGGAGTGCGGATCGAGCGCGTCGCTGGCATCCACGACCGCGCAGAATTCTCCGCGATGGGTGGCGGCGGCCAGCGTGGCCAGCAATAACGTCGTGCGTCCAGAGGAAGCCGGGCCGCAGATTTCGGTGAGACATCCCCGGGGCAGGCCGCCGGTGAGGGTGTCTAAGGCGGGGATGCCGCTGGAAACCATCTCCGGGACAGGGCGAATTTCCAGGCGGGAGGCCGGGATTACGCTCGAGGGCAGTATTCTTGCTGGCGGGCCGTCCTGACCGTCGAGCTTCGCTCGATGGGACGGCCGAGGGCGGCTGTCCCCACATGTTTCGGCATCAAAAACAAAAGGGCGGCCCCGGGCCGCCGAAGTGGAAACCACTGCGGAAGACATAAAATTCCTCGAATAATTTCAGGGAGCACCGAGGCTGAAGCCCGGAGGCGTATTCGCTTTTTATTCGCCTTGGGGAATTGTGCGCCTGGAGGTACTTCTTGTCAAGCGGTCGTCCGACATTTTTCCCCATCACCAACCGGATTGCTTACCTGCGCGGTGGTCCTTCGTCTAATCAACACGTCCACGTGCACAGCGTGCTCTTCCCACAACTCATAAGGAGTTCTTCCATGCACAACGTTCGTCTGCTCGTTTTGTCTTCCAGCATTTTGTTGATGGCCACTTTCACTCTCGGCCAGACTGCCACGAACGAAACCTTGATGCTCAATCTGCCGCGGGCCAGCCAGCACGCGCTGGTGACGCAGCGCATCGGCATCACCGACATTACAGTGAACTATCATCGTCCGCTGGCCAATGGCCGCCAGATCTGGGGCAAAGTCGTGCCTTACGACAAAGTGTGGCGCGCGGGCGCCAATGAGAATACGACCATCACTTTCAGCGATCCGGTCACCATTGAAGGCCAGCCGCTCGACAAGGGCACGTACGGCCTGCACATGATTCCCGGCGAGAGCCAGTGGACGGTGATCTTCTCCAAAGACGCGAAGGCTTGGGGGAGTTTTTCTTACAAGCAGGAAGACGACGCGCTGCGGGTTATGGTGAAGCCACAGGCCGCCGAGATGCACGACGCCCTGGCCTACGATTTTGACGATGTGAAGGCGGATTCGACCCTCGTCACCATGCGCTGGGAAAAAGTTGCCGTGCCGTTCAAAGTTCAGGTGAACGTCAACGACCTTGTAACCGCCAGCATTCACCAGCAAGTTTACGGTCCGAATCAGTTTTACTGGGAAGGTTGGGATGATGCGGCCGCCTACTTCCTGGCCAACAAAATCAATCTGGATGAAGCATTGAAGGACGAGGAGCAGTCCATCCAGGCGGAAGAGCGTTACGACAATGTGCTGAACAAGTCGAGAATTCTGGATGCGATGGGGCGCAAGCAGGACGCGGAGATGTTCCGCACCAAGGCGCTCGGCATGGCCAGCCCGCTGCAACTTTATTTTTATGCACGGCAGTTGCAGTCGGAGAAAAAGTCGGATGAGGCCTTTGCGGTGTTCCGCTCGACGGCCAAGAAGTTTCCGGATTATTGGACTTCGCACATGGGGCTGGCGCGGGTTTATAGTTCGCAGGGAGATTTTGACAACGCGGTGAAGGAAGTGAAACTTTCGCTGGCGACCGCGCCCGATTCGAACAAAGGCAATCTAGAAAGCTATGTGAAGCGGTTGCAGTCGAAGGACGACATCAACCGCTAACCGAGACCGCCGGTCGTGAGATGTGTGACATGATGGGTATATGAAGAAACAGGCATCCGATCAACAATCTCATGACCGGCGGTACCAGGAGCGAAAGCGAGCTGAAGCAGACAAGCAGCCCGCGAAGAAAAAGTCACCCCGCGACGTCTCGAGCCCCGCGGCTGGCAGTACGGCCGGTGAAGCGACGAAGGAATAGTCACAGTAAGCTGGGAGCAGGTTTCGGATTGTAGATTTCAGATTGATGTTGACTGGTGATGTGAATCTGCATCTGCATCTGAAATCTTCTTCCTTAGCCTGTATTGTGCAGGCCGGCGGCGATGCCGTTGATGGTGGCGCCCAGCGCGTATTCCAGCTCGGGAGTCGAGTGTCCGGCCTGCTTGCGGCGCATGAGTTCCACCTGAATCAGGCTCATGGGATCGACGTACGGATTGCGCAGGCGGATCGACCTCGCGAGAACGCGATTGCGGGCCAGCAATTCGCGGCTGCCGGTCGCGCGCAAGAGCATTCGGCGCGTGCGCAAAAATTCGTCTTCCAGCATGGCGAAGACGCGCTGGCCTAGCGCGGCATTTTTCACCAGTCCAGAGTAAAGCCGCGCAATGTCGAGATCGGCCTTGGCCATGCCCAGTTCCACGTTGCGCAGCAGATCGCCAAAGACCGGGAAGCCGCTCACCATGTCGCGCAGAAGTTTCTCGTGACTGCGGCTGCTCTTGGAAAATTTCTCGAGGGCGTGCCCCACGCCAAACCATGCGGGAACGGCATGCCGGCTCTGCATCCATCCAAAGACCCAGGGAATGGCGCGCAAGTCTTCCAGCTGCCGGCCCTTGCTGCGGCGGGCCGGGCGCGAGCCGATGCGGGCTGCGTCCAGTTCATTGACCGGAGTTGCCTGCTCAAAATACTCGAGAATGTCAGGGTTCTCCGCGATTTCACGGCGATAAATGCCATAAGCATCGGCCGACATTTGTTCCACCGCTTCTTCCCAGCGTGCCGGATATGGCGTCTTGTCCGCTCCGGGGCGCGTAAGGGCCTCCACACTGGCCGCGATCATCAGTTCCAGATTCCATTCCGCCAGCACGGCGTCCGCATACTTCCAATTCAGGACTTCGCCTTGCTCGGTGATGCGAATCTGTCCGGAGAAACATCCCGGTGGCTGAGCCAGGATGGCTGAATGAGTGGGCCCTCCACCGCGTCCGACAGTGCCTCCGCGGCCGTGAAACAGGCGTAGCTTCACGCCGAATTCTTTTGCCGCGCGATGCAGTTCGCGATGGGCCTTATAGATTTCCCAAGTGCTGGTGAGCATGCCGCCATCTTTGTTCGAGTCGGAGTAGCCCAGCATCACTTCCTGCCAGCGTCCCCAGGAATCAAGTAGCGGCTGGTAGGTGCGATCGCTCCACAAGCGCCGCATGATGCCGTCGGCGCCGCGCAACGATTGGATGGATTCGAACAACGGCACGGGCATTAGGCCGGGATCATCGCTGGAGCCCGCGAGTTGCACGCCTGCGGATTTGGCTAGCTTTATCAATGCAAACACGTCGTCCGCGGATTCTGCCCCGCTGATGACATATTGGCGAATCGAACTCGCTGGATACTTGCGCTTCAGTTGCGCAATGGTGTGCAGCGTTTCCAGCAACTCGCGGCCTTCGGGCGACATCGGTTCATTCTGCAACTCCGGCCCAAGTTCCTGGATTACGCGCGCGTGCACACGGACATGCTGGCGAACATCGAGCGTGTGCAACTGAAAGCCGAAGGTGCGCAGTTTGCGCAGCAGTCGATCGACCCAGGTGCGGGCCAGACGTTCGCCGCGATGAGAGCGCAGACTTTCCCGCAAAAGTTGCAGATCTTTTTCAAATTCAGCGGCGTCGGTGTAGGCTGCCGCAGTTCCTTGCTGGTCGCGGCTTTGCTGCAAGCGATGAAATATGTACGCCAGAAAGCGACGATAAGTCTCGCTCTGATTGTGGCTTCCCCAGGCAAAATGAATGCCGGGAAGCGCCCGTTCATAGCGATCCAGCTGCGCGAGCAACTTTTTCGCGACTGGAGTCTGCTGCTGCGAAGAACTCAGCCGGTCGCTCAGCGCCTCCACGTCGTGCACATATTCGCGCAGAATGAGATCGCGCGCCAACTCGAGTGCGTTGTGGGTGCATTCCGGTTTCACCAGCGGATTGCCGTCGCGGTCGCCGCCGATCCACGACCCAAACCGCACAACTTCCGGCAACCTCGCCTCTTCCAGATCGAGACCGTAGACATCACGAAACGATTCCACCATCTCGGCATAAATTTTCGGGATCGCATCGAACAGCGACAGGCGGAAATAACGCAGGCCCATGCGGATTTCGTCATTGACGGTGGGCTTGGCGAGGCGGACTTCGTCGGTCTGCCAGAGCGATGTCACCTCGGCGCGGATGCTCTGCTCGCACTCTTCGGCCTCCTCGGTCGTGAGCGGAAGCCGGTCCAGCCGCTCCAGTTGTTCCGCGATACGCCGCCGCTTCAACAACACAGTCTGCCGCGCCACTTCGGTGGGGTGCGCGGTGAAGACCGGTGTGATCACGATTTGATGCAGCGTCTGCAGGGCTGCGTCGGCCGAGATTCCAGCCCCTTTCATGCGCTTCAACGTGCCCCGAAACGAGCCGGGCAGGGGAGAAATTTCGCGCTCCAGCTTGCCGGCGCGCCGGCGGCGCTTGCGATGGTTGGTCTCGGCCAGGTTGGTCAGCTCGAAATAAATCGCGAATGCCTTGGTGACCTGGTAGGCGCGCTCGAGATCCATTTGCGAAACGATCTTTTGCGCCTTGCTCATCAATTCGGCTTGCGATGCTCGCCGCGGACTGCGGCGCACAATGTCGCGATGCTCGATCATGAAGCGGCGCAGTTCTTCCACCGACTCAAACAGTTTCTGCCCGGCCTGTTCCTGCAGGACTTGCCCCAGGATTGTGCCCAGCGAGCGCACATCGCGGCGCAGCGCTTTATCTTTTGCAGCCTGGTCCGAGCGCGCCGTCAGATCGGCGAGACGCGCCCGCTGATCGTCCGCCTTCCACAGCGGTTTAGGTTGATTCGCAGCCATGCGAGTGAGGATAGGAAAGAATAAACGACCACCATACCTTTAGCCACGGATTCCACGGATAAACCAGGGAAAATGAGGATTTCCTGATCCGTGACGATCCGCGTCGATCCGTGGCTAATGTTTTTTGAAATTATTTCGGCACTTCGAAGCGGTAGCCGATGCCGCGCAGCGTCTTGAGATATTGCGGATGGCGGGGATCAGGTTCGATCTTTTCGCGCAGACGCCGGATGTAGACATCGATCGAGCGCGGCGTCACAAAGGGAGTTTCCTTCCAGACGGCGTCGAGCAGTTGATCGCGAGTCAGCACGCGGCCGCGGTGCGCGGCCAGGTATTCCAGCAGGCGGAATTCGCGAACCGTGGTCATCACATTTCGTCCCTGCACTTGCACAGTCATGGAAGAGACGTCGATTTCCAGATCGCCCAGCCGCAGCACTTCCAAAACCGTGGGAGACTGGCCCAATCCGCGCAGCACGCTGCGGACGCGCGCCACCAGTTCGCGGGGGCTGAACGGTTTGGTGATGTAGTCGTCCCCGCCCAGTTCGAGTCCTTTGACGCGGTCGGCTTCGGAGGTCTTCGCGGTCAGGAAGATGATCGGAGTCGCAGAAAGAACCAGTGTCTGCCGGATGTGGCGGCAAAGTTCGAAGCCGTCGGTGCCAGGCAGCATCACGTCAAGCAGGAACAGCGCGGGCATTTCGCGCACCGCCTCGGCGAGCACCGACGCGCCGCTGACGAAGCTCTGCACTGCAAACCCTGCCGATTGCAGATTGTGAGAGATGAGGCGAGCGATGTCTTCTTCATCTTCCACCACAAAAATTACAGGGCGAAGCGGCACGGGACGGCTCGTGCCCTCTGTCTCTCTGTAGGGGTCAGATCGAAAGTGCATTCGTTCCGTTTCAGTTCGCTCCTCAGTCGTTGGCACATACTGAGATATGGGGAATACTTTCGACTGTATTGAGGAAATGTTGCGCGGATGTTGCTCGATTGTTAACGAACGATGAATTGTGAGGCGGAATTCCTCAATTGGCTGCTTTTTTCTTGGGGACGTGCCGCAAACTACGGCCTTCGATCAGGCTGTAGAGATCTTCGGCCAGATTGGTCGTGTGGTCCCCGGCACGCTCCAGGGCCTGAGCCATCAGCAGCACTTCGAAACCGCCGGGGTCGGCGCCGCTCTCCGACAAGTGTTTCTGGAACATCCCGTGACAGATGCGGTCGATTTCTTTATCCATATGCAGGACCTTGCGAGCGCATTCCAGATCGAGCGTGGAAAAGCCCTTGTGGGTCAAGTCAAGCATGTCGTGCAGGATGACTGACATTTCCACCAGGTGCCGCACATCGGAGGCTGGAATGCGCTCGGTCCGCGCCTGCACGCGCATGGCGACGCTCATCACCAGGTCGCCGATGCGTTCCAGGTCGGTGGTCGACTTCAGGCTGGAGAGTAGTTGTCGGGCGCGCACCTCGCCCACTCGCGTGATGGCTGCGGGCAGGCGCTCGTCAATCTGCC
Source organism: uncultured Acidobacteriota bacterium (assembly GCA_963701925.1). Taxonomy (GTDB): domain Bacteria; phylum Acidobacteriota; class Terriglobia; order Terriglobales; family Acidobacteriaceae; genus Sulfotelmatobacter. Next base: position 143,791 of record CAVPBQ010000012.1, on the reverse strand, counting down.
GCTCGATAATGTCGAGCTCTTTTTCGCAATCTTTGATGGCCAGAAACGCCATGCGCGAGGAGTTGGTCAGCAGGTCGCGGACGTTGAAGGCGGCATCGCGGGCAATCAGGCAGGCCTTGAGTGCAAGGCGCGCCAGATCGTCCGGAGCGCCGAGTTTGACCTCGGCAGATGAAGACTTCGCAGCGGATTTGGGCTGGCGGGGTTGCGCTTTAGATGGCATTTTCAGGTCGTTGGATAATTCGCACCCGGAACCGCGAGCGTGAATCCAAAAACGGTAGTCTATTCTTGAATTGTGACAGGATCGTTACAAGTTTGGGTAGTGGATCAGTAGAGCTTCTTTCGCGATTAGATTCAAACTGACCCACTACCCAAGTTTGCATAGGGTTACGGTTCGAATGGGAGGGTCGCAGTGAATCTGGCTGATTATCTACGCCGGCAGTTTGCTTACAACGAATGGGCCAATCGCGAAGTGCTGTCTGCGATCAGCAGCCATGGTCCTGACGAGCGCTCTCTGCAACTGGTGGGGCATATCATCTCTGCCGAGATTCTCTGGCTGGAACGGCTGAAGCAGCAACCGCAGAGCATGCGCGTCTGGCCTGCGATCGATCTGGGGGAGTGCGAGACCAAGGCGCGAGAGATCGCCGCCGCCTGGCGCGAGTACCTGCGGGCGATTACGGAGCCGGATCTCGCGCATGAAGTCCGCTACACCAACAGTAAAGGCGAGCCCTGGACGAGCAACGCGCTCGATATCCTCACGCACGTGATCATGCATTCGGCGTATCATCGCGGGCAGATTGCCAGCCACATGCGGGCCAGCGGACTCACTCCCGCCTATACGGATTTCATTCACGGCATCCGGCAGGGTCTGGTGAAATAGCTAGGGGATAAGCCCATGAACGATCGCCAACATTTCGTCTTCACGGCGCTGCAGATTCTTGCGGTCGGCGTGGTCTTCTGGCTTGTTTTCACCTGGAAGACCCCGTGGAACGGCGAACGCTACGCCGGCACAGTGCTGGCGCTAGTCGGAGTCAGTGGAATCATTCTGGCCCGCTATCAACTCGGCCGGTCGTTCTCAATTTCGCCGCAGGCTCATCATCTGGTTACCACGGGCCTGTACTCGAAGATTCGCAATCCCATCTACGTATCCGGAATCGTAATGCTCGCGGGATTCATTCTGGTCCTGCAATTGCCCGCACTATGGATTGTCCTGGTGGTTCTGGTGATTGGACAGACGATTCGCGCGCGTCGGGAAGCCCGCGTGCTGGAGGCGGCTTTCGGCGACGAGTACCGCGAGTACCGGCGTAAGACGTGGTTCTAGACCGGTGATGGCCGCTTTGAGGTTTTTGCCCTACCTGCGTCGGAAGACGTAATATCTTCTGCAATGAAACGATTCCCTGTGCTCCTGCTCCCGGTGCTGTGCGCGGTGTTCCTGCTAGCTACCGATAAACCCAAATTCCCCCCCATGCCGGTTGAAGTGGCCGGCAATGCCGTGGTCGCGCTTCACGGCGGCCTCGAAATCTACTCGTTCATGGGCATCGGGCCCAAGAAGACGTGGGACGACGTCAGCAGCAAGGGCTATATGCTGCGCCTTTCCTCCGGCAAATGGACTGAGATTCGCGCTGTGCCTGGCGTTGCGGGTCGGCTCGGATCCTCCGCCGTTGGTATCAAAGGGCAGATTTTCATCTTTGGCGGATATGTGGTCGACGCCCAAGGCAACGAACTCACCGTCGGCGACGTGAACTCTTATCTGACCGACGTGCGCCGCTGGTATCGCGCCGAAGACATTCCCGTCTCCGTCGATAGCGCGGTGATTGGCCTGGATCACGAACGCTATGTGTATCTCGTGGGAGGCCGGTCCAAGCATGGTCCCGTCAATAAAGTGCAGGTTTATGACACCCAGAAAAATACCTGGAGCGAGGCCACGCCCTTTCCCGGAACTCCGGTCTTCGGCCATGCGGGTGGGCTGAGCGATGGCGTGATCGTCGTCGTGGATGGCGCTAAGAAAAACTCGGGCGAGGGCCCCGCGTATGTGGCGTCCGACGAATGCTGGATGGGCAAGATCGATCACAAGGATCCCAACAAGATTGAGTGGAGCAAGTTGCCCGCGCATCCCGGAGACGCGCGCTTTGCCATCGTCGCCGGAGCGGTGAAGGATCATCGCATTCTATTTTCCGGAGGCACCACCACTCCTCACAACTTCAAGGGCGTGAGCTACGACGGCAAGCCTTCGGAGATTTCTCCCGAGACCTTCGCCTTCGATATTCGGGGGAATCGCTGGGAAGAAATCAGCGAAGATACCTTCGATGCGCGCAGCGATTCTCGCGGCATTGTCACGACGCCGATCGGGGCCCTGATCGTGGGCGGAATGGTCTCCAACCAGTCGCTGACCGCGCGAGTGATGGAACCGCCCAAAAAATAATGAGCTAGATTAAAGAGCGCTCATTTTCGTAAGCCAGTACCTTCGTGATCTCGTCGAATCGCGGAAGACACGCTAGGATGGGCTTGTTAGTGAGCGATCACTCACACCTCCTGTAAGAGCGGTGGATGGACCTCCGACCATCCGCCGCTCTTGTTTTTGCTGGCACCCACCCGCCGCCTTGCGATAAAATCTCGGAAGCACGACTGAAGTTAAGTATTACGTTTCCCGTGGGGACCTGCAGTTTCATTCGATCCGCGCTGAGGAACAACATGCCCATCCCTCGCTAAGTCCGCCATCCCTGCTTCGCCTGCCATTGCCGGGCGCAATCCATCTTCATTGGAATTTTTGAGAGCTGCGCCACTCCCGCCTGAGGAGATGCCGCAGAGAGCCAGGATTTTATGGAAACTGTTATCGCTGCCGAGTCGCGGCGCATATTATGGTCGTCGCTGGTCGAGGCCGTTCGCGGTTCGCATCAGGACTACACCACCGGTAACCTGAACCGCGCGATTCTCCTGCTCGCCGTGCCCATGGTGCTGGAGATGGTGCTGGAATCGCTGTTTGCCGTGGTCGACGTGTTCTGGGTAGGCCGGCTCGGCGCCAACGCCGTGGCCACGGTGGGCTTGACCGAGTCGATGCTGAGCCTCGTCTTCGCGATCGGCCTGGGCCTGAGTCTATCGACGACCGCCATGGTCGCCCGCCGCATCGGAGAAAAAGATCCCGAGGGCGCAGCCGACGCCGCCGTGCAGGCAATCGCGCTTGGTCTGGTCGTTTCCGTGGCCGTCGGTGTGCCCTGTTTTCTGTTTGCTCCACGGCTCTTGGGCCTGATGGGCGCAACCCCGGAGATCATCGCGGTGGGCAGCAGCTATACGCGCATCTGCCTGGGAGGCAGTTGTGCCGTGCTGCTGCTGTTCCTCAACAACGCCATCTTCCGCGGCGCCGGCGATGCGGCCATCGCCATGCGCCTGCTGTGGGTATCGAACATCATTAATCTGATTCTCGATCCCTGCCTGATTTTCGGCTGGGGACCGTTTCCGAAGATGGGCGTGACCGGGGCGGCGTTAGCCACATTCACCGGCCGCAGCATTGGCGTGCTTTACCAGTTTTACCGCCTGCTGAAAGGCACGGAGCGCATTCGCATTCTCGTCTGGCAGATTCGCATTCATGGCGAAGTGCTGCTGCGCCTGATTCGCGTTTCAGTGACGGGCATTCTGCAGTTCGCCATCGCGCACACCAGTTGGATCGGCTTGGTGCGCATCGTCAGTATCTTCGGGGCGGCGGCGCTGGCCGGATACACCATCGCGATTCGCATCGTGGTCTTCGCCATCCTGCCGTCGTGGGGCTTGAGCAACGCTGCGGCGACGCTGGTGGGGCAGAACTTGGGCGCGGACCATCCCGACCGCGCAGAAAAAGCTGTCTGGCGGACTGGCCTCTACAACGTGATCTTCCTGGGTGCACTCGGGGTGATCTTCATCGTCTTCGCCGAGCCCATTGTGCGCGTATTCACCAGCGATGCAGCGGTCGTGCCGCTGGGCGCGGCCTGCCTGCGCATCGTCAGCTACGGCAATCTCGGCTATGCCTATTTCATGGTGATGATGCAGGCCTTCAATGGCGCCGGCGACACCATTACGCCGACCATTGTGAATTTCTTCGGCTTCTGGCTGTTCGAGATTCCGCTGGCCTACACGCTGGCCATTCCGCTGCACATGCGCTCGAACGGAGTTTTCTTCTCCATCGCGATAGCGGAATCGTCGATGGCCGTGGCCAGCGCGATTCTGTTCAAGCAGGGCCGCTGGAAGAAGAAAAAAATCTGAAGAATGGGGACTGCAGCCAGAAAAAAACTGGGGCGGGAGGAACGGTATCGAACCGTCATCTCCGGGATGGAGCCCCGGCGCATTGCCGAAGTTATGCTACTCCCGCGTCGGCGACTGAAAGTCCGATGCACCAAGCTATTGTAAGAGAATGTTTCTGTCAATCCGTAGACAGATGGTGGAAGCAGAGTGGAGCGGGAGTGTGGAGCGGGCACTCCTGCCCGCTTGCCGGCAGCATCGATACGGCCAGCGGGCATGCTTGCCCGCTGCACATCATCTTGCCCGCGCTAGCACCAGCGTCACATCGTCGGGCTGCTCTTTATCGCCGATCCAGTCGTCGACGGCCTGAGTGACAATCTGGCTGATCTGCGCGAGCGGCAGATGGCGGTTGGTGCGGACCAGATCGATCAGCCGCGCTTCGCCGAACTCCCCGAAATCATTTTCCGGCTCGGTCACGCCATCACTGTAGGCCACGAACACTTCGCCAGGATGCATCTCGATCGTGCCCTCGTCATAGCTCATGTTGTCGAACAGGCCGACGACCGTGCCCCCGGCCTCAAGCCGGCGAACTTCTCCGCTCTCGCTGATAAGGATCGGCGGCAGGTGCCCGCCATTGCTGTAGGTCAACCGGTGCGAGATCCCGTCATAGATTCCCAGGAAAAGCGTCGCGTATTTTTCCTGCGGCGTGCTCTCGAAGAGCTGATGATTCAGCAGGCCGAGCAAGGCTCCAGGAGAAACCTCCACACCTTCTGGCCACGCCCCGATCACCCTGCCGCGCCCGGCGACTGCGCCCACCGCAACCGGCTCGCGCAGCTGCGGCATATTTTCCATGCTGTAGGCGCGCACTGCCGAGTGGATGGTGGCCATCAACAGCGCCGCGGAAATTCCCTTTCCGCTGATATCGCCGACCGCGAGAATCAGTTTGTGCGAGCTGGCGGTCACGAAGTCGTAGTAGTCGCCGCTGACCGTGCGCGCCGGGCGGCAGAAGCCATGCACCTCCAGCGATTCGAGCTCAGAGACCTGCCGCGGGAACAGCTGCGCCTGCACTTCCTGCGCGATGGCCAACTCGTTTTCCAGCCGCTGTTTTTCTTTCTGCTCCAGAATCAGCTTCTCGATGGAAGCGGTCATCGAATTGAAACTGACGGCCAAATCCGCCAGCTGGTCGTTCGATTTCACCGGAATCCGATGGCTGAAGTCGCCGCGATCCACATGCCGCGTGGCCGCGTGCAACTGCGCCACTGCGGCCGTAACCGTGCGCGTCATGCGTGTGCCGATAAACAGCGCGATCAGTTCGATAATCGCGAAGATCACGGCGATTCCAAGCAGGAAGTAAGTCACCCCACGGATGAAACTTCCCAGTGCTGCAAACAGGCGGGCATACAGCACCGAAGGGCGGGTGCCGACCCGCACCACGGCTCCTCCTTCTTCCGGCGTCCCGGTTTTCCAGTCGGCAACTGACAGCGGGGTGAGAAACCAGATTTCCTTATCGAGCACAGCCGTCGCTTTGGGCACAGTCCCGACCGTGAACTGCTCCTCCGGTCGCTCCGTGGTGCCTTGCGGACTCGCCTTCGTGGTTACATTGATATTCAGATCGCCGTGTTTTTGCGGGCTGGCTGACGAATTTTCCACTTTGATCCCAGGCACTCCCGCTTGATCCCCGTTGGCGGTCGTTTTCCCCTTGCCCGCACTGCCCTCAAGCTTGGTGTCGTCCAGATTGATATGCGAGACGTAGAGGGTGATCTCCCCAAGATCGGCGGCGATGTTGCCAACCAGTTGCTTGTCGAAAGGCTCGCTGCCGACGACTGTGAGCTGGGACTTCCCGATGGGGATTTGGGTCGCAACCCGCAAATAAAGTTCGCCGTGATCGCGGGCGATCTCGCGAAATGGCCCCGTCAGGTATGTAGGAAAGCTGATTGCCGGGCCTTTGAACTCGTCGCACAGAGGCAGCGGCTTCTCCGCGTACCAGGCGCACATCTGGCGCCGGCTCCACGCCGGATCGCGTCGCCGCAGTCCCAGCAAAGACTCGGCCGTTGCCGGCTGTCCGCGCTCAATTCGAGCTGCCAGTTCATTGCTGATAGCGGAATTTGCTGCTTCCAGGCTGCGCAACTGGGCGTGAATTTCTGAAGTCAGGACGAAGACGGCGAACTGCCCGCCAAATCCATATAGCGTGATCAACGCCATCGCGATAAGCAACACCGCTGGGATGACCCCGATAAAGACGTAGGTAACGATCAGCCGGTTGCGCAGCCGCCACAAAATTCTGCGCCGGATCCAGCCAAAACCCAGCACGACAAACAAAATGCCAGCGATGAAGGCAAGGAAATCGACCCAGCCCGAGAGATGCTCACCCCAGGAAGAGCCGAAGAGGCGCAGCAAATTTTCCAGCGCGTAAAGCACCACCGCCAGCCCGGCGAGATAGCAAGCCAGCCGCGCCATGCGGCGCTGCGGCCACAGTTCGGCCTCAATCAGCCGCTGCCGGATTTCTGGATAGGACCATTGCATAGCATTCGCCGGACGTATTGTTAAGGGATAGGATTATACGGTGCCGGCCCCCACGAGGTGAGCCCATCACCGCACGAATTTTCTACGGGCCTTCAGATTTCCGGATACAGATCGAAAAACGCTTCCAGACTGGTGCGCAACTGCTTTTCGATCTCTTCCTTACTGCCCTCGAGCACGTGCATTGTGACGTGCGCTTCTCGCCCATTCTTCAATTTTACCGGGGCCTGCCCCACTTCGGTCACATCTTCAGAGGGCAGCAGCCGCATGCCATAAACCAGCGTCAGATTTGCCATAAAAGAATTCTAAGTCTTTCCCGGCATGCTTTGCGAATTGCTCGGGATTCGATGCAGGCCTGGCGTTCTTACGAGGAAAGTTCGCGAACTGACTTCATCCGCCGAGATTTTTCATTCCTTCTCGTTTAGAATTACCGCCGTGCTCCGTATTCCGGTTCGCTCGTGGATTCTCATTCTCGGCGTGGCTCTAACGTTGGCGGCGCCCCATACTGTGGCGGCGCAACAGCCCTCAGAGCCGCAGGTCAAAGTCAATGTGTTGAACGTGTGTACGCCTTCGGCCGACGAGCAGAAAGAAATCGCTTCGGCCCTGGCCCGCATTCCCAAGCAGCCGCTATTCACCGCGGACTTCGAAGTCTCGCGCGGCCGCTCGACCCTCACCGATCTGCCCAGTTTCATGCCGGTGGAGCAAAGGGCCCACATCTCCGGCGATCCCTCGGTCGCGGGTTATGTGCGCATCCGTCGCGAGTTCTCGGTGCAGGCGCTGTTCGCCAGCGTGCAGTATTCGTTTAGCGATGACGGGCAGAACATGATCGAGACGCTGGTCCTGCACGTGCGCGATCCCAAGGATCTGATCCAGGTCTCGCTCGAAGATAGCGCCTCCTCGGTGACCTCGGCCTCGGCCATGCTTACGGCTAATACTCCGGTCAACCGGGTGCGCCTCGAGCGCTTTGGAAAGTCGTCGGTCGCGCTGGCGCGTTGCTCGGCCAGCGAAGGCGGTCCCGCGCCTGATCAGAGCGCATACGAGCCGCTGTTCCGCAGCGCCTCTGAAGTGCTGGCAAACTATCGTTCGTTGTTGGACGTGAAGAAAATTGTCCCTGAGGAACTGACCAAAATCGCAGGGATTAAGAAATCGCCGGATGTCTCCAAGCCGAAAACTGCGAAACCCGATGTCAAGAAATAAAACGACGTACGTAGCCCGGGACGCATTCGTCCGGAGAACTCGCCCGCTCGCCAGCAGAGGAATGCCTCCGCCCGTAAGTGTGGGACCTGGCTGCCGTCTGCATCGAAACTCGAATCCGTCCATCTAATTCTCGACTGATCTAATAACCATGAGCGAAACTCGCAACGTAGTCATTATCGGCTCCGGATGCTCCGGACACACTGCCGCCCTCTATACGGCGCGCGCCAACCTGAAACCGTTGGTGATTGAGGGCCACGAGCCCGGCGGACAACTCTCGCTCACCACGCTGGTGGAGAACTTTCCCGGCTTTCCCGAAGGAATTCTCGGACCCCAGCTGGTCGAAAATATGCGCAAGCAAGCCGAGCGCTTCGGAGCGGAATACCGCATGGCGCACCTCACCAGCGCCGATCTTCGCCAGCGCCCTTTCGCGCTGCATCTGGGACACAACGTGGTGCACGCCCGCACTCTGATCATCGCCAGCGGCGCCTCGGCGCGCTGGCTGGGATTGCCGCACGAGCAGCAGTTAATCGGGCATGGGGTTTCTTCCTGCGCGACCTGCGATGGATTCTTCTTCTCCGGCAAAGAAATCGTCGTGGTGGGCGGTGGAGACTCGGCCATGGAAGAAGCTCTGTTTCTCACTCGCTTCGCGACCAAGGTCACCGTCATTCATCGCCGCGATTCTTTCCGCGCGTCCAAGATCATGCTGGAGCGCGCCAAGGCTCACCCGAAAATTCATTTCCTGCTCGACACCGTGGTGGAAGATGTTCACGACGTCCATCAAAACGAAGTCACCGGGCTCAAGCTGCGCAACGTGAAGACCGGTGAAGTGTGGGACTATCCCACCAGCGCGCTGTTTCTCGGAATCGGTCACGATCCCAACGCCAAGATGTTCGCAGGACAGCTCGACACCGACACTGACGGCTATCTCAAGACGCACGATTACGTTCACACCCGTGTGCAAGGTGTCTACGCGTGTGGCGACGTGCAGGATCGCCGCTACCGCCAGGCCATCACTGCTGCGGGCACAGGGTGTATGGCCGCGATTGAAGTAGAGAAATTCCTTGAGGAGCACGGCCACTGATCGCGGGGAAATCAAGTTCAGCCCGGCCGAGTAATCCCCACATAACTCCCCGCAAGAGTTATTCCGAACGGCGTTCTGAGAGAGTAGCCTTGGGTCAAGCTGAAAGATCTTTCGGCTTGATCCAACGCCGAAATCTCGTTCAGGCGTCTTCGGAGGGATCTCATGATCGCTCGCTTCGTCTGTGTCTTTGTTTTCTGCGCCAGCCTTACGGCGCAGCAAACCTCGCAGCCTTCTCTCACCATTTACAACCAGAATTTTGCCGTAGTGCGTCAGGACCTTCCTCTGGATCTGAAATCCGGAGAAAACCAGGTCAAGATCGATGAAATCACTATGCACCTCGAGCCTGACTCCGTAATCCTGCGCGATCCCTCGAGTAAGCACGTGCTGAATGTGCTGGAGCAGAATTATCGCGCCGATCCGGTCTCGCAGTTTTCGCTGCTGTCGCTCTATGAAGGCCGCACTATCGATTTCGAGCAGCCGGATCACTCGACCGTGAAGGGCAAAGTCGTGCGCAGCGGATTCGTACGCCCGGATTATTTCAATATCAATGGCTACAACCAGAACTATCCTGGTCAGGAAGAACCCATCATCGAGGTGGGCGGCCAGCTGCGCTTCGGTCTTCCCGGCACGCCGATTTTTCCCGACCTGACCGCCGAGACGATCCTCAAGCCGCGCCTGGAATGGCTGCTGGCGACCGATCGTGCGGGAAAGTTTCCCGCCGAGCTTTCCTACGTCACGGGAGGTTTCAACTGGGAGGCCGATTACAACATCGTCGCACCGGAGAAGGGCGATCTCGTCGACATCGTCGGCTGGGTCACGATGGACAATCGCAGCGGCAAGACCTTTGAGAATGCCCGCATCAAGCTCATGGCTGGAGATGTGAATAAGATCCAACCCCAAGGCGGTGGCACAGGCGGTGGCGTTTTTCGCCTGAGCGCGCAGGCAGTGGCGGTGAACGTCGCGCCGCCTGTTACCGAGAGAACTTTCGACGAATATCACCTCTACACTCTCGAGCGCAGCACCACGTTACGCGATGGCGAGACCAAGCAGGTGGAATTTATTCATGCTACCAATGTTGCAACCAAACAGCTCTATATCTACGACGGCCTGAAGATCGATCCCAATCGATATAACGGCTGGGGCTGGGAGAACATTCGCAACGATGACTCTTACGGTACCGAGTCCAATTCGAAAATCTGGGTCATGCGCGAGTTCCAGAACTCCGACGCCAATCATCTAGGCATGCCGTTACCCAAAGGTCGCTTGCGCTTCTACCGCCGCAACGATGATGGACAGGTGGAATTCACCGGCGAAAATATGATCGACCACACGCCCCGCGATGAGAAGGTTCGCGTTTACACCGGAAACTCCTTCGATCTGACAGGCGAACGCGTTCGCACCAATTATTCCATCGAGCGCGGGAAGCGCGAGGCCAATGAAATCTTCACCATCAAAGTCCGCAATCACAAGAAAGAGCCGGTGAACGTACAAGTTGTCGAACATCTTTATCGCGGCAGGAACTGGGATATCACGGCCAAGTCCGACGACTTCCAGAAAAAAGACAGCCAGACCATCGAATTCCCGATTACCGTTGCCCCGGATGGCGAGAAAGTCGTCACCTACACGGCGCATTACACCTGGTAGTGTGGACTCTAGTCGTGTGGAGCGGGCACTCCTGCCCGCTTGCCGGCAGCATCGCCAAGGCCAGCGGCCAAAAGGGCCTGCTCCACACGCCCCGGCTTGGGCAAATCCGCCGAATCATTTATTCTGAAAAGTTCTCTCAGCTCCCCGCTGTCAGTCTGTAACTCGAAGCTATCTTATGAAAACTGGAATCATCGGCCTGCCACAGGTAGGCAAGACGTCGCTGTTTCAAATTCTCACGAAAGCCCATCTTTCGGCCCAGTCCTCCAACCCGCGCGAGGCGCACGTTGGGGTGGCCAAAGTTCCCGACGACCGCCTCGATCGCTTGGCCGCCCTCTACAGCCCGAAGAAATTGACGCACGCTTCCGTGGATTATGTCGACGTCGGTGCCATCGGGCAGGATGCGCTGAAGGAATCGGCCTACATCGGCCACTTGCGGCAGGTCGACGCCTTGGCGCACGTGGTGCGCGTTTTCGAAGATCCCGCTATCCCGCACGTCGGGGAGATCGATCCACTGCGGGACATCAAGAATGTCGAATTCGATCTCATGGTAAGCGATCTTGGCCAGATCGAAAAGCGCATTGAGCGCGTCGAAAAAGACTTGAAGAAGATGAAGACGCCCGAACTTGAAAAAGAGTTCGATTTACTCAAGCGCGCCAATACCCATCTCGGGGAAGAAAAACCGCTGCGCGAAATGGAAATGACGCCCGAGGACAAGAAACGCCTGCGCGGCTTCATGTTCCTCAGCGAGAAGCCGATCTTTTACGTGCTGAACATCGGCGAGTCCACCGAACTCGGCAAAGAACTCGAAGAAGCGGTCACCAAGTACAGGCTCACCGAAATTGCGGCGCGGCCCAACTCCGCCGCCACAGCCATTTGCGGCAAGGTCGAAGCCGAACTCGCCGAGATGAGCGACGCCGACGCCGCCGACTTTCTTTCAAGTTATGGCCTGACCGAGAGTGGCCTCACGCGCCTGATCCGCACCACCTACAAGCTGCTGGGATTGATTTCTTTCTTCACGGCCGGCGAAGACGAATGCCGCGCCTGGACCATTCCCGCCAAATCCCGCGCCCAGGAGGCTGCGGGAGCCATCCACTCCGACCTGGAAAAACATTTCATCCGCGCCGAAACCATTCGCTGGGACCAACTCCTCGAAGCCGGTTCCGAAGCCAACGCCCGCGCCAAAGGCACGCTGCGCCTCGAAGGCAAGGACTACATCGTGCAAGACGGCGACGTAATGCACATCCGGCATTCGGGATAGCAGTCGCGAGTACCGAGTACCGAGGGTTTGGATGTAAGCTATTGCCTCGCCACATGCACCCGATCGCAATCAGCATCCTTCTGGGCTTAACGGCCGCGGCCGCCAACGTCTTCGGCGGCACCATCATCGTCCAGCGAAACTGGGAGCGCCGCTACCTGCGCTATTTCGTCGCGCTGGGGGCGGGTTTCATGCTGGCCACCGCCATCATGGAGATGATTCCGGAGAGCTTTGAACTCGGCGGCCGCCGCGCCGCACTGCTTGTGCTGCTGGGTTATCTGATTATCCATTTCTTTGAGCACACGGTGACGCCCCATTTTCACTTCGGCGAGGAAACGCACGTCGACGAGTTCATGCACGCGCACAAGGGATATTCCGTGCTGCTCGGGCTCATCATTCATACCTTCTTCGACGGCATCGCGATCACATCAGGATTTCTGGTGTCCAGTTGGCTGGGCTGGCTGATTTTCTTTGCCGTATTCCTGCACAAAATTCCTGAGGGTTTCACGGTGAGTTCGGTGATGCTGGCCAGCGGCCTCAGTCGCTTCCGTGCCTGGGGAGCCTCGGTGATTTTAGGTGGTTCAACTCTGGCCGGAGTGCTGACCATGGCGCTCTTTCGGCATCATGTGGGCGCGGGCTTGCCGCTTTCGGCGGGCGTCACCATCTACGTCGCAGCGTCGGACCTTGTTCCCGAGGTCAACAAGGAGCCGGCGATGAAAATGGCTCTGCTGGTGTTCGTGGGCGCGGCCGTTTTCTTCCTGCTCGACACGCTGTTTCACGTCCACTGAGGTTCGGGCACTTAAACATATTTACTGCCCATTGAAGAATTCCGTCATGTCCGGAGCCGTGCCCGCCGCGCCGGGGAATGCGTCAACTCCCAACGCCGCCAAGGTTAGACGCAAGGTGCTCTGGTGTTGGAAGAAGGTCTGCGACGTGTAATTTGTCTTCGCTTTCGAACTCACCACCACCGTAGCGATGTGCCCACCGCCATTGGCATTGTCGCTGGCGTCGCTCTCATCGAATGTGATCACCAGCAGGCCGCTAGTCTGAAACGCTGAGCTGGCCAGCAGCGGAGCAATATTCTGCTGCAACCAGGCGTCGGCCTGCGCCAGAGTTCCGTCGTGCGCGTCATCCAGCACGTTCGGCACGATGAAGGAATATTGCGGCAGAGCATTGTTGCCGAGATCGGTCGCGAACTGCGTGAACGGGACGATGTTGGCCGTTTGAGCGCTGCTATTCTGCACGTCCGAAAAATAGACGAAAGGGTTGTGGTGGCGCAGGTAAGGATATACGTCGTTCCCCATGTATCCAGCGGACGGCAGACTCTCCGCATACACCTTCCAGCTTTTTCCGGCCTTCACTAATTCCCGCACTACATTGTCATCGCTAATGACGCCGGCAAAATTGTCGTCCGTCGTCTCCGTCTGCCCGACGGTCAGCATGAAATAGTTGGGCAGCGAGGGATGAGCATTGGCGTAATACTGCGCTGCCAACCCGTATTTCTGAGCGAGGCTGTTCAGGTAGGGCATCGAGGAACTGCCAATCACATCCGCGAAGGAATGATTCTCCTCCACGATCAGCACTACGTGCGAGAACATGGGCTGGTCCGCCGGAGGGGGTATGGACGTTTGCATTTTACTGCCACCGCCTCCGCAGCCAAAAATGAGGAGCGACCCGCATAACAACACCCCAACCGCAACATGGGTTCTACAGGAATGGGCAACTGTTCGCATGTGGCCGCTCTTTGGTTGCGGCCGGGAGGCAGGCGGTTGTCGCGCAAAGAACGAATTTGAATCACGGCCACGAAATCGCACGCAGGAAGCGCCTTTAAGTCAGCCCCTTCGTGCCCTTAGTGGTAGATGATTTTCGCCGCTCTCAGTCCACCGAGTGCTTGGCTGTGTAGCCGTCGCGCGCCACGACTTCGAACTTCACGTCCTTACCCTTCTGATCGCGCACCTTCAGCGGTCCCCCGTCGGGAGCGACGACCTGCACCTTCAGCTTGCGGTAGGTTCCATCCAGCTTGGTGTTGGTGGGAGTGTAAGCGATGGAATATTCGTGGCGAACGTCGTCCCCGATGTCGCGGAAGATTTCGCCGTACTCCGCCTGGAAGCGCGGGAAATAAGCCCGCCCGCCCGTCATGGCTGCGAACGTTTTCATCTCGTTGTCGGCTTGCAGGTAATCCATCTGCGAAATCGGAATGCCCATGCCGTGGGTCAAGCCCGTACAGTGATGAACCTCGCAATATTCGCGAAATTGCCAACCAATGCTGACTGGGAAGATGGTGATGTCCTTCGTGTCTTTGATCTTCTTCATCATCTTGTCCAGCGTCAGCTTGCTGAACGTATCGATGCCCGTGGTCACCAGAATCACGTACTTCTTTCCCTCCACTCGGTCCAGGCGATCGAGCGTGTCATACAGGGCGTCGAACAAATTCGTCTCGATGAATCCGGGCATGCGCAACTGGTTGAGCGCGCCGAATACCGCCCGCTTATCCTGCGTGAAATCCACCAGAATGTGCGGCTGCATGTCGTAATACTCGACTGCAATCCAGTCTTCCTTTTTCAGCGTGCTGGCGAAGGCATACGACGCATTCAGGGCGTCGATAATAAAGGGATAACTGGTCGATGCGAATTCAACCACCAGCACAGCGGTAATCGGTGCCTCGGTCACGCCGAATTTGTTGATCGACTGCGGCACCCCATCTTCGAGGATGCGGAAATTTTCTTTCTTCAGGTTGGGAATGAACTGTCCGTCTTTGGTCGTGACCAGCACGTCCACGTTCACTAGGGGAACGTTCACTTTCAGCGAGTAGTCCGGGTTATCGTCCATTTTCTTCGGAGGCGGAGGGGGCGGCGGCGCCTCCTCGGTTTTCTTCTTCGGAATGGCGTAAGGACCAACGCCGCTGCCCGGACCGCCGGCATCGGCAGGGGCGTCCTGCTTGGGCTTGCCGTTATCTTGATCTTGCGGCTGCTGCGAGCTTTGGCTGGACGAGCTTTGGCTCGGAGGCGGAGTCTGGCTTTGATCCTGCGCCCGCGCGGCCACGGCGCCCCCTGTCAGGAAAGAAAAAACGAAGATGATAGCCAGCCCGAAACCCGCAAAGGGAAGGCGTTTACACTGCTGATTAGAACCACAAAACATGATGATCCCCGAAAACTCTCTGTGCTAGTATAGACGCAAGGATTCGCAATTGGGATGTTTCCGGTCCCCCGATCCACCCTCCGGGCAACGAGTTCCAAGTTGGTCGAGTCTAATCCGATATCGGGGCCTTTCGGGTCCTCAGGGTTGTCAATGAAAAAAGCTGTGCTCGCCGCTTGCGCCTTCACTCTATCCCTATGCGTTTCCCTGGCTGCACAGGCTGTTCAGCCGACCATCCCCGTCAGCGAGATTCACGCCGGAATGCACGGCGTGGCGTACACGGTTTTTCAAGGGGTTAAGCCGGAGTCGATGGAAGTGGAGGTTCTCGGCGTCCTGCACAATGTCAACGGACCCAAGGGCGACGTGATCCTGGTGCGCCTGCACGGCGCGAAAGTGGAATATACGGGCGTGGTTGCCGGCATGAGCGGCAGCCCGGTCTATCTCGACGGCAAACTCGCCGGGGCGCTGGCCTTCCGCATCGGAGAATTTTCCAAAGAGCCCATCGCCGGCGTGACCCCCATCGCCGACATGCTCGAAATCAACGCGCTCGATAAGTCTCCAGCCGAAGAGACCGCCGCGGCCAAGCCAGCCATCACCAATGTTGCGGGAAAGACTGCTGCCCCCGGAGATGGCGCGACGCTAGCCTCGTCCACGCAGAATTTCGCGAATTATCTCAAGCCCATCGATACGCCGCTGGTCTTCAATGGATTTTCCGAAGAAGCGGTCCGCCAGTTCGCTCCGCAATTTGCCGCGGCAGGAATTGTGCCCGTCATGGGCGCCGGATACGTCAGCAATGACAAGCAGCCCGAGCCCCTGGAGCCCGGGTCGGCCGTGAGCGCGATTCTCGTTCGCGGCGACATGGACATCGCCGCCACCTGCACCGTCACTTACATCGATCCGCAGCGCCTGCTCGCCTGCGGGCATCCGCTGCTCCAGTTCGGCTCCGTCGACTTGCCCATGGACAAGGCGCAGGTGCTGGCCACGCTGCCGTCGCCGCTGAACGCATTCAAAATCGTCAACACCACCGAGCAAGCCGGAGTTTTCGTGCAGGATCGTCACACCGGCATCATGGGCGTCTTCAACAAACAGGCCGACATGATTCCGGTGACGCTCTCCATCCACAGCGCCGTGGGCACCAAAGAATTTCACTACGAAGTGCTGAATAATCCGCGCTTAAGTCCAGTCGCGATTATGGCAACGGTATTCAACGCGCTGCATGGCGTGAACGAATTTGGCGAAGAGATCACTTATCGCCTGACCGGCAGCATCGACGTAAAAGGATTCCCCGAGGTCGGGCTGCGGAACATGTTCGTGCCCAGCGAAAACGGCCAGCCCGCCGCCATGGCTGCAGCGCAGTCGCTGGGCGAGCGCTTCGGACGCATCTACGACAACCCGTACAACGCGCCGGCAGTGAATGGCGTGAAGCTCGATTTCGATTTAGTGCGCGAGCGCCGCTGGGCGCGCCTGGAAAGCGCCCGCACCGACGTGACCGAAGCTCGTCCCGGCGATGAGATTGTCGTGGAAACGGTGCTTGCTCCCTATCGCGGGGAGCGCGTCGTACGTCAGATTCCGGTCAAGATTCCGACCTCCGCCAGCAAAGGCACGCTGCGCATTCTGGTCAGCGACGGAGAAACGCTCGACCGCGTTAACCGCTCGAATCCCGCCTTCGGCCGCAAGCTTGATCTGGCCTCGACCATCGCCCTGCTCAATAAAGAGCACGCCAACAACCGCCTCTATGTCTCGCTCCTCGAAGCCGACCCCGAAGCCCGCGTCGCCGACAAAGTCATGCCCACGCTGCCCATCAGCGTGATGAATGTAATGGACGGCATGCGCGGCAATCAGGAAATGATCGTGAGCGGGGAATCGAACGTAGACGAAACGGCTACGCCCGCCCTCGACTACGTGGTAAGCGGCGCGCAGTTGCTGACCGTCACGGTGAAGTAGTGTGGCGCGGGCACTCCTGCCCGCGGCTCTAACCACGATCACTGCAGTCGGTGCCATTTTGAAACCAGCCCAGCAGAATTTCTCTGCCTTGCAACAAGTGCGCACCTCGAGACCTCGTACGATCTAGGTTGAGGCGCTACTTGCCCAACGCAACCTTTCACCGCTACGAGTATCGCCGCCGGCTTCCTCATTATCAGAAAGATGATCGCCCGCTCTTTGTGACGTTTCGCACCTTAAAAATGTTGGTTCTGCCGCCTGAAGCCCGCAGTCTGGTGCTGCAGCATTGCCTTCACGACCATGACAGGACGATCCGTCTTCACGCGGCAGTCATCATGCCGGACCATGCCCATCTTCTCTTCACGGCTTTGCGCGACGCAGAAGGATGGACCTTCGCCCTGCCTGAGATCCTGAAAGCAATCAAGGGATGTTCAGCCCGCAGCATTAATAAGCTGTTGGGTCGGTCCGGTCCCGTCTGGCAAGACGAGTCCTTCGACCATGTACTACGTGGAAGCGAAAGCCTGCGAGAACGGTCGAGTACATTCGACAGAACCCAGCAAGAAAGGGATTAGTGAGCAACGCGGAAGAGTACCCCTGGCTGTGGATCGAACCGTGTGGCGCGGGCACTCCTGCCCGAAGCGCTAACCATGAGCAGGAACCTGAACGCTAAATCAACTTGTCGAGCCGAGAAGTCTTGAGGTTGTGGCTAGATTCCGCGGGCATGAGTGCCCGCGCCACACTACACTTACTCGCTCTTATTCCTCGTCCTCGCCCATTTGCTGGCTCAGGTACCGCTCGTAGCCAACTTCTTTAATCAAATGCATCTGGGCTTCGAGAAAGTCCACGTGCTCTTCTTCATCTTTCAGCAGGGTGACCAGCAGATCGCGCGATCCGTTGTCACCTTCTTTCGTGGCGAGCGCGACCGCATCGTTATATTGCTTCACCGCGCCGAGCTCCAGCGCGAGATCGCTTTCCAGCATGGCCTTGACCGTCCCGCCGACATTCAACTCCAGCGGCATCATCGACGGCGTGCCATCGAGAAACAGAATTCTTTCGATCAGCGTCTCGGCATGCTTCATCTCACCAATCGACTGTTTCTTGATGAACTCGGAGAGCTTGTGATAGCCCCAGTTCTCGCACATCTCGGCGTGCAGGAAATACTGGTTGATAGCGGTGAGCTCTTCGCGCAGAGCCTTATTCAATTCAGCAATGACTTTAGGATTACCTTTCATAGCGGCGCAAGTATAGCACTTGAGGCCAATGTGCGCGGGCGCCCCCGCCCGCGGGAATCTGATTAGAAGTGTCCTCACATTGCCCGATGTCTGAGGGAAGCCTGAAACCGGAGCGCTTATCCCAGCGCCTCATCCAGCAATTTCAGCAGCGACGCGCGCGTGAATGGCTTCTCCAGCAGGCGAATCGAGGCATCCGCTCCCTGGTGCGCCACTAGCTCTCCGGTGTACCCGGACATGTAGACCACCTTCATGGTGGGATAGCTATCCAGCAGCTTCAAGACCATCTCAGGCCCGCTCGTGCCCTGCATAACTACGTCGGTCAATACCAGATCGATGGTCTTGTGATTTTCCGCCACCAATTGCAGCGCTGCTTTGCCGTCTTCCGCCTCGAAGACTTTGTAGCCGTGCTCTTCCAGAATTCTCCGGGTGAGCTTGCGCATCATGGCGTCGTCTTCCGCCAGCAGGATGGTCGTTCCGTCGCGACGTGCCGGAAGGGTCTCGGTTTCGATCGCGGTCGACGTCTCCAGCTTGTGATCGGCCGACGGAAGATAGATCTTGAACGTTGTTCCTCGTCCGGGTTCGCTATAGACCCAGATATGCCCGCCGCTCTGCTTCACAATTCCATAAACGGTCGAGAGTCCGAGTCCGGTGCCCTTGCCCATTTCCTTGGTGGTGAAGAAGGGTTCGAAAATATGCGACCGGGTCGCCTCGTTCATGCCGACGCCGTTGTCGCTGACCGCCAGCATCACGTAGCGTCCGGCGTTCATGCCGGGATGCTCGCGCGCGAACGATTCGTCGAAATCAAACACCCCGGTTTCGATAATGAGCTTGCCGCCATTGGGCATGGCATCGCGCGAGTTCACCGCCAGATTCATCACGATCTGATCGATCTGGCTCGGATCCGCCTCCACGATTCCGTTGGCCGGCCGCGTTGGAATCGAAATCTGCACATCCTCTCCCATGAGCGGGCGCAGCAGTTTGCTCACTTCCTTGAGCCGCTCGTTGAGGTCGAGCAACTGCATCTGCACCGGCTGGCGCCGGCTGAAGGCCAGCAATTGCTTGGTCAAGGCCGCGCCGCGTTTGGCCGCCTCGCGGATGTTGTCCAGGTATTCCACGCTTCCCGCATCGGCGTGCATGCGCAGCAGTTCGGTGCAGGCGGTCACAATGCCCAGCAGATTGTTGAAGTCGTGCGCCACCCCGCCGGCGAGTCGTCCCACGGCCTCCATTTTTTGCGACTGCCGCAGCTGCTCTTCTGTCTTTTTTTGCCCGGTGATGTTGCGCGCAATGGTCGAGGCGCCAATCACTCTTCCCTCGGCATCGAGAATCGGCGACACCGAAACCGACATGTTCAGCCGCCGCCCGTCTTTAGTGACGCGCACCGTTTCGAAATATTCCACCCGCTCGCCGGCGCGAATCTTGCGCAGAATTTCCGGAATCTCGTCGCCGCGATCCTTGGGCGCAATCAGTGAGATGTTCCGCCCAATCACCTCCTGCGCCGCGTATCCATAAATCTCCTCTGCGCCCGAGTTCCACTGCGTGATGATGCCCTCGAGATTCTTGCCGATAATCGCATCCTGCGAAGAATTGACGATCAGCGCCATGCGATTCTGCGAATCGCGCAACTCGCGCGTCTTCCGGCGTTCCAGTTCCTCGTTCGCCCGCCGCAGTTCCTCTTCAATTCGCTTGCGGTCGCTGATGTCGCGGATCGCGCTCAGCACGATCGTTCCGCCTTCATGGCTGACGGGGCTGAGGCTGATCTCGACCGGGATTTCCGATCCATCCCGTCGCCGCCCGTAGAGATCGAGTCCCGTACCCATCCGCCGGATCTTGGGCCGTTCGTGATATTGCGCCCGATGCAGGTCGTGATGCGGGCGCTGGCGCTCCGGCACCAGCATTTCTATCGATTGCCCAATCAGTTCGTCGCGGGTATAGCCGAACATTGCCTCAGTCTGAGAGTTGACCTGGATGATCACGCCCTGCCGGTTGACTGCAACCAGCGCGTCGGGAATTGCCTCGAGAATGGAAGGGGACAACAGTGATTCAGCCACAGTTTTTTGGCCGCCCATGTTCTGCTGATTTACTGCTGATGAATCCATTTTCCGACCGATTTCGCGGGTCGGGCATGGATACTACCACGGAAATCCCGCGCGCAGTATAGCCCGGGCGGAAGCACGGTTCCAAAATGGGAAAACTCATCGCGGATAAAAAACCAGCGCCTTCTCCATGTGCCGAAAGCCTTGCGTAGCCAGCGCCAACAGAAACATCTGCGTACCGTTGTAGCCCACATGGACCAGAAAGCTCGTCGCCACTGATCCGGTCTTCGCCCGCACCACGGTGCAGACCACGCCCATCAGAAAAATGAGCAACACCACGCCCCAGGCATATCCATACTGAAACATGTGCATCAGTCCGAACGGCAGAGCAGTCAAAATCACGCCCCAGAAAACTCCCAGCCGCCGCTCCAGCACAGGATAAAGCAGACCGCGAAAGAACAATTCTTCCATCAGCGGGCCTAGCGTCACCGCGAAAATCGAAATCAGATAAGCATCACTGGCCTTTACAAAGAACTGGTCAAATGGAGTGCTCTTGGGCATGGGCAGAAACCGCGCCACTACGTTGATCGAAAGCAGTAGCAATACTCCCCCGCCAACCCATTTCCACGACGCTCGCGGCCAGTTCCAATGAATCGCCTGCCAGAAGCGCACGTGATAACGGCCCTCGATCAGCATCACCATGAATAGCGCGATGGCTACATAAGCCAGAAACTGAGCCACAATGGCGAGTTCGGGCGCAATCGAGGTCAGATTTTGGCGGGGAAAAACAAAATGCGTGAACAGCGCCAGGAAAAACCCGATCACCACAATGCTGACCACCGTCAGGCCGGCAATCAGCAAGACGTCCCAACCGGTCCAGACCGGATCGCGCGGAGGAACGGGCGTGGGGACCTCGGCTGGCGCAGCCACCGTCAAATCGCGAGCAGCAAGATCAGCCGGATCGCCGGCCTGCGGCTGAGGCTCAAACCGCGGATTTTCAGTAGATGCCAGGAGAATCGCCTTTCACCAAGTCGTAACCGCATTATGCGGATACTGAATTACTCGGTACAGATTTAAAAAAGTGAGCCAGCGCTTGCCCGGTATACGACTTCTTCACCTTCGCCACCTGCTCCGGCGTCCCTTGCGCCACCATGCGCCCGCCCTCTTCGCCGCCTTCGGGTCCCAGATCGATGATCCAATCCGCATTCCGGATCACATCCAGATTATGCTCGATGATCACGATAGAATTGCCCAGGTCTGTTAACCGGTGGAGTACGTCGAGCAGCTTTCTTACATCATCGAAGTGCAGCCCCGTCGTCGGTTCGTCCAGCAGATAAAGCGTCTTGCCGGTTTGCCGCTTGCTCAACTCCCGCGCCAATTTGATGCGCTGCGCCTCGCCGCCGGACAAGGTCACCGCCGATTGTCCCAGATGAATGTATCCCAAGCCCACATCCACCAGCGTCTGCAGCTTCTGCTTCACCTGCGGAATGTTTTCCAGAATCGGAAGCGCATCGGAAACCGGCATCTCCAGCAGATCGGCGATCGACTGCCCGTTATATTTCACCGCCAGCGTTTCCAGGTTGTATCTCCGCCCGCCGCACACCTCGCACAGCACATACACGTCAGGCAGAAAATTCATCTCAATGCGCCGCTGCCCCTCACCCTGGCAAGCCTCGCAGCGCCCGCCCGGCACATTGAAGGAAAATCGTCCTGCCTTGTATCCGCGTTCCCGCGACTCCGGCAGCATTGCATACAAATCGCGGATCGCTGTGAACACCCCGGTATAGGTCGCCGGATTCGACCGTGGCGTGCGCCCGATCGGTGACTGATCGATGCGAATGACCTTATCAATGTTCTCCGCGCCCGAAATCGCCTTGTGCTCGCCCGCCTTCTCGCGTGAGCGATAAAGCTGCCGCGCCAGCGCGCGATACAGAATGTCATTCACCAAAGTCGACTTGCCCGAACCGGAAACGCCCGTCACCACGGTCATCACACCCAGAGGAAACGTGACGTCGAGATTCTTGAGATTATTTTCCTTCGCACCCAGAATCGTCAGCGCGGCGCCGTTCGCATGCCGCCGCTCCGGCCGCATCGCAATCTGCGTTCGCCCCGAGATGTACGCCCCAGTCAGCGACTGCGGAGCCCGCATGATTTCCTCCGGCGTGCCGTGCGCCACCAGATCTCCACCGTGCCGCCCAGCACCCGGCCCGAGATCGACCACATAATCCGCCCGCCGGATCGTCTCTTCATCATGCTCGACCACGAGCACCGTGTTGCCCAGATCGCGCAGATTCTCCAGCGCCGTCAGCAAGCGCCCGTTATCGCGATGATGCAGCCCGATCGACGGCTCATCCAGCACATATAAAACGCCGCGCAGCTTCGATCCAATCTGCGTGGCCAGTCGAATCCGCTGGCCTTCGCCGCCTGACAAAGTCGCCGCCGAGCGATCGAGAGAGATGTATCCCAACCCCACCGCATTCAAAAATTGCAGCCGCTCCACGACTTCATGCATGACGCGTCCGGCAATAATCGCCTCGCGCCCCGCCAGTTTGATGCCCTGCGCCACGGCCAGCGCCCGCTCCACCGGCATCGCCGTGAAGTCGGCAATCGACATCCCATTCACCTTCACCGCGAGACTCTCCGGCCGCAGACGTCTCCCCTGGCACGCCGGACAATCCGTCGCCGACATGTGATCCATCAGCCAGTCGCGATAGCCTTCCGATGTCGACTCCTCCAGATTCAGTTTCAGATATCCGAAGATGCCGTGAAATCCCGTTTTCCCCCCGCGCCCCGGCTCGCCATTGAGCAGAAAATCCTGCGTCTTCTCCGACATTTTCTCAAACGGAGTGCTCAAATCAATCCCGTACGCTGCGGAAACAATCTGCAATTGATGAATCAAATTCTGCGACGCCGATCCCGGCCCCAGTGCGCCATCGAGCAGCGGCTTTGACCAATCCGTAATCACCTTGGCCGGATCGAAGTCATATTTGCTGCCCAGGCCGTGGCACTCCGGACATGCGCCATACAAGCTGTTGAACGAAAACGAACGCGGCTCCAACTGCGGCACGCTGATGCCGCAATCCGGACACGCCAGCTTCTCCGAATACAAAGTCTCTTCGCCGTTCACCACCGCAACCTGCACCAGTCCTCCGGCGAGCTTCATCGCCAGATTCACCGACTGTTCCAGGCGATGCTCAATTACCGGCTTCACCAGGAGCCGGTCGATCACTACCTCGATCGTGTGATTCTTGCGCTTGTCGAGCTGGATGAGAGCGTCATCATCCAGACTGACCAGCTCGCCGTCGACGCGCGCCCGCGTGTAGCCGTGTTTTACCAGCGTCTCCATCTCTTTTTTGAATTCGCCCTTGCGCCCGCGCACGATCGGCGCCATCACCATGACGCGATCCTCCGGCGTCAACGCCATTACGCGCTGCACAATCTGGTCAGCGGATTGCCGGCTGATCGCCCGTCCGCATTTAGGGCAATGCGGCACCCCGATCGAGGCGAATAACAGGCGAAGATAATCGTAGATCTCGGTGATCGTTCCCACGGTCGAGCGCGGGCTGCGACTGGTGGTTTTCTGTTCGATCGAAATCGACGGGCTCAGCCCATCGATCGAGTCCACATCCGGCCGTTCCATCTGGTCCAAAAACTGCCGCGCATAGGCTGACAGCGTTTCCACGTAGCGTCGCTGCCCTTCGGCATAAATCGTGTCAAACGCCAGCGAAGACTTGCCCGACCCGCTCAGCCCGGTAACCACAGTGAGCGTGTTACGCGGAATCTCGACGTCGATGTTCTTTAGATTGTGCTGCCGGGCTCCCCGGACAGAAATCTTGGTAATCGCCATTCGGTAATTCGTCCTAGAATCCGCGCTGGGGTGGCCTTCCGTAACATCGACAGGGCACCAGAAATGTTTGAAAGTGGAAGTGCACAGCTCTACTCCGTATCTTATTCGTCACTAGCGGAGAGCGTCAACGCGGGTAGATTGGAACAGGAAAGCAAGTCTGCAAGTAGCACATGAAGTTTCCTGCCGCGCCGACGATAGAGATTGCACGCAAAAGATTGCCGGTATACGGATTGCCCAACCGCGCATCTGATTAGGGCCTGTGAGGGTAGCTGGACCGAAAGCTGAATTGAAATCAGGCCGCTTCGAACCAGGGCCGAGCCAAAGGTTGAATGATCGTGATTGCTTTGCTGATGCCTCTCGCTCTCTTCGTTACCGTCGTCGCCTCCGTCAGCCTGGGAGTAATCTCCGCCTACCTCGCCATCATGGCAATCCTGCTCACCTTCCGCCCCTCGCGGCAGCTTGAGCCGGCCGTCGCCCGTCCACGCCTGGTATTAGTCCCCACGCAAAACCACGCCAGCGGCGACTAAGAGTCTGTAGGGACAGCCGCCCTCGGCTGTCCGTCGAGCGTAGCTCGAACCTTCTATCTTCTGCCTCCTAGCTTTTGAATTTCTGTTCTGTGCCCACCATCCAAACTTCAGGGTGCCCGTATTGTGCATTTTTTGCGAGGCTGGCAGCGCCGCTTCCACGGAACCTCAGCGCATAAATCAACGTAAAGAGGGATATGCGCCGACATGTCCTTCGGATGATGCTTGGTCTCGCTCTTGTTGTGACAGCGTCGAGCGCGATGTCAGGTGGCGGACCCGATCAGGCCGACAACCAAATCCTCGCGGTTCTAGGCAGCAGTCAATACATTCTGGATGACGAAGGCCGCGGATTTCTGCTGAATGAATCCAGGAATAACGATTTCTTCCTTCTCGGCGAACTGCACGGGGACAACGAAATCCCAAGGCTCCTCCGAACCATTTGGCCCGAGATGTGGAAGCAAGGTTATCGGCAAATCGCCGCCGAGGTCAGCCCCTGGGCCGCTTACCAACTGCAGCTTGTGCCCGCGCGAGGAAACATCGAGGTTCGCGGCCTGTGGACGAGACAAGAAGCAGCCGATGTCGACGCGCCCGCCAATCCCAAGGCGAATGTCCTCTGGGGTTGCGACATGGAGGAGGAACAACCCGAATTCCTTATCCGCGAGCTGGCTGCCAAGAATCCGGACGACCCGAACCTGAAAGAGATGGTGCTGCTCACCAAAGATGGATACAACCGAAAGATCGCCCCCAATCTTCTTGACCTATACCGGAAAAGCACGGCTGGCGCTGACGAACAGCTCAACGGACTCTCTCTTCATCAGAACCTGCTCGCAACACTGGAGATCGAATCCCACCGCCTCAATCCAGACAACAAAATGAAAGCGCAGGAGGAGCGTGAGCGGCTGATGAAACAGCAATTCCTCGTCCACTACCGCCAGGCATCAGCGCAAGGCTCTCCACCGAAGGTACTGTTTCGCTTCGGACGCAACCATCTGCACCGTGGTTACGATGCCCGTGGCATCTCGACCCTGGGCAATTTCATTGCGGAGTTCGCTGTTGCGCAGAATCGAAGAGTATTCAATGTGGGCGCGTTCGGCGCGGGGGGCAAGGCCGCTCTGATGGGAGAAACCTGGGACGCCGACGAGCGTCAGGACGAGCCCACATTCGCTTTGCTCGCCGCTAGCGCTAAATACCAAGCCACGCTCTTTGATCTTCGGCCGCTGCGTCCGCTGCTGCACAGGATTCCTGAGGAGAAACGTTCTGCCCTCGAGGCCAATCTGATTTATTGGGCCGACGCCTACGACGCCCTGATCTGCTACAAAACCGTGACCCCGCGAGCTCCCTAAGGGTCAGCTATCTTTGCGATAAAGCAGGTCGCGCATCGCTTTTCTGCGAGCTTCGTTGGCTTCCGACTGCGCCTTGCGTTCATCGGCGTCCATGCTTCGCTTCGTGACCGGACCGGCCGATTCTTCTTCACTGCACGATGGGCAGCGATTCGCGAAGCCGGGCTTTCCGGGCTTCAGTTCGAACTCCTCTCCGCAAACCGCACAGACTTTGACAGGGAATGCCATGACCAATAATTATAAAAAAAAAGGCGCGCAGGGTCATCCTGACCGTAGCCGTCCTTCGGCCGCAGGGAAGAGCCTGCCCTGAGCGAAGTCGAAGGGATCTCCCGCCTCAGTGAAGCGTCGCCCAGGATGTCAGTAAATCACCTTCAGCGAGAACTGTACCTGCCGTGAATTCCCTGCGGTCTTGCTGATGATCCCGAAACCGCTGCCCCGCACAATATTCGAGGGCAGACCGAAATTCACGACGTTGAAGAGGTTGAAGAATTCCGCGCGAAATTCCAGCGTCCCGAATTCCGCCTTTCCGCGATGCCCGAAGGCAGTGTCCTTGATCAGAGCGAAATCGAAATTATGGAAGTCCGGCCCGCGAAATGTGTCGCGCCCCAGCGTGCCGAAGCGCCCGCTGTTCGGCCCAGTGCCGCCGGGAATATTGATTGGAACTTTAAAGAACGATGGATTGTTCGCGCCCAGCCCAAAATAATCGTTGCGCACGGCGCGACTGGTGGAGAAATGCGGCGTCGAAACCAGGTCCGGACGGTCGGATCCCCCGTTGCCCGCGCCCGTCTGCTGAATCCCAGAAAACACGCTGAACGGCGACCCCGTGTTCAGCGTGGTGATGTTCAGCACCTGCCATCCGCGCGTCAGAGTCTTTCCTAAAGGCCGCATCCAACCGATGCGATCGAACGGCAACAACTGAATCACGCTGACGGCAAACACATGCGTCACATCGAACGTCGACGGCCCTTTCTCCGCCGACGGATCCCACGGATTCTGCGGCACGGTTTGCAGGATCGTCCCCGTTGCCCCGAACAGGCCGCCCAGCACGGCGCTGGTGTCATCAATCGACTTCGCGTAGGTATAGCTCGCCTGCAACCCAAGTCCGTAGCGCGGAGAATTCTTAGTTAGGCTGGCCTGCAGCGCGTGATACGTCGAATGCGAACCGCTGCTGATGATGGCCTCGGGCCCATATCCGCCGGTCGCCTGCCCCGCCGCATTGAATTGTGTGAAAGGCGCGAACCCCGCGGTCGCGCCCCCATAGCTATTAGGCGAATACACGCGCGGCAGATGGATCCCCGACGTCGCTACATACGACGCGTTGAATTTGAAGTCGCCGAAATCATGATCCACGCCCGCCGTCCAACTCGCGATGTAGCCGTTCCCAAAATTCTTCGCGATGCCCGCCACTGTGAGCAGTTGCACCTGATCACCTGGCGTCAGCGCCGCCAGATCACTTTGAAACCGGTTCAGGTCGATCACCGTATTCGCCAGCACATCCTGCGTGCGCCCGGTCGCGAAAATCGGCTGGCCCTGCACGCTGTACGCGGTCGGCAGATCCACCGGCACGAACGTATTCTGGAACGGAACCGAAACGCCCGGCAACGCATAAACGTTCAATGTGAACGCATAAGGAATCGCCGCCGTCAGAAAATTGTCCTGCCACAAGTTCGGCAGCAGCGTCGTAATACTTCCGCCGGCGTGCAGCGCCGTGTGCTTACCCACACCGTAATCCACAGCCAGGCGCGGGCCCCAGCCATTCCAGTCCTGATCGTACGGAGGCTGCGGATTGATCACGACCTGCTGCTGCACCGCATGATTTTCATATGACGTAGGCTTTCCATCCGCGCCCAGAAAAACCGGCAGCGACGTTCGCTTGGTCGCTTCGTGAATGCGGCTGTTCACTTCGTAACGCAGGCCATAGCTCACCGTCAGCTGCGAAGCCCCTTTCCAGGCATCCTCAAAATAAAAGTTGTAAGCCTCGCGCCGCACGCCCGCTTCATCGAACTTGTTGCCCACCGGGGTGAGGGCGGCCGGTGCTGTAATGTTGTAGGAGTACGGCGTCGCCGTAAGCAATCCGGTGAGCGAATCGGGCAGCGGTTCCCCCACGTTGATGTCGTGTGTGCCGCTCGCAGAAATAACCGGCTGCCCGTTGCCACAGCAATAGGCGGAGCCACCGCCGAAATCGTAGGCCCCGTTCGGATTCGTCCCGAAAATCGTCGCGTCGCGATTCACGCGAATCTCTGCACCCCACTTGAAAGCGTGCGATCCCCGCGTGAACGCCATGTCTTCTTTGAACTGAGAAACATTTCCGTACGATCCGAAGATCGATCCGCCCGGCAGGTTGTAGGCCTGAAACAAGCCGTCGGCGAAGCCGATCGCGGGCTGCGTGTGATTCGCAGTGGGGAAAAAAGGCGTGCTGCGAATGAAACTTAGCGAAGTCTCCGACGTCAGGCGCGAAGAAATTGTCCGCGTATACTTCACCCCCGCATTGCGCTGATGGTCGAAAAATCTGACTGCGAAACTGGGATTGATCGCGGTCTGATCCGGATTCGTCAGCGGCCCGTTGATCTGGTTCAGGCTGAAGCGCGTCAGCAGCGAGGCCTTATTCGAAATCTGATGATCCACGCGGACGGAAAACTGATCGATCTGGGTCACAACCTTCGACGACGCAGCGTAGGTGCGCGCCCCGAACGGTCCCTCCGGCTCGTTGGGCAGCGGATATCCGTTGAGAATCTGTGCTACTCCCGGATTCAGCGGCTGCGGCACCGTCAGCGTATCGCCGGGAAAAGTTGTGGTATCAATTCCGTTGCGTTCATCCTGCGTTGGGACGGGGATCACCTGCGTCGTGCCCAACACCTGCCGGAATCCCTGGTACTCGCCGAAATAATAAGTTCGATTGCGCCCATCGTAAATTTCCGGAAGCACGATCGGCCCGCCATTGGTGAATCCGAATTCATTGCGCACAAACGGCGGAATCCGCCTGCCATTGGCGACGATATCGAAATAATTGCGCGCGTCGAGCGCAGCGTTGCGCAGAAATTCAAACACGCTGCCGTGAACCTGGTTCTCCCCTGATTTCGTCACCACGTTGGTGAAGCCCGCCGCTCCGGCACCGATTTCCGCCGGCATCACTCCCGAACTCGACTGCACTTCCTGAATCGCATCGACATTGAAACTGGAAAAAGTTGCGCCGCCCAGTTCCGCATCGGTCGTGTCGAAGCCATCCATGGCGAACACCGTCGCCGATCCCCGTTGCCCGTTCACCGCAAACTGTTGCGTGAAGTTGGCCGCGCCGTTGGTGTCAGTCATGGTACCCGCCGCCAGCAACAGCAATTTGCTGAAGTCGCGCACGTTGAGTGGCAGGCTCGATACCTCGGTGCCCGAAAGATGTTCGCCGCCGCGGGCCTGCGCCAAGGTTCCACTCGGAACAACGATCTGCAACTCCGATCCTGTGGACGGCAACTGCAGCGACAGCATGAGCGACGTTGCAGCTTTCACCGCGAGGGGAATCTTGGCGGTCCACACCTGTCCATTGATGAAGCTCGACACGTTGTAGCGATCCGCCTCGATCGCCGGGAATAAGAACTTTCCGTCGGCGTCGGTGGTCGCAGAGTAGTCGTGATTGCCGCTATCCGAATGCAGTTTCACCAACGCTCCCGCCACAGGTTTTCCCGCAGCGTCGATCAGCACTCCGCTCCACGATGCCCCGGAATCCGCGCCCGCCGCCGATCCTGGCAGCAGGACAGCCAGCACGACAGCCACAAGAGCGAAGGCATGAATCCGCATTCCAGCCCCAATCCGTTCGAACCGTGCATTATAACGACGACCGCCCCGCTCGTCTCACCGTGCTACCATTTCCTTGAAGCCTCCCCTGTTTCGCGGCTATGCTCCGCATCCGCCCCATCTCGTCGGTCGCAGCGCTGGCTCTCATGCTGTGCGCCCTGCCCGCTCCTGGCGGCTCCGAGCCCAATCCCTGGCTCCAGCTCAATTCCGCGCACTTCACCGTTATCACCGACGCAGGAGAAAAGCGCGGCCGCGAAGTGGCCCTGCGTTTCGAGCAAATGCGCGCCGTCCTCGGCACGCTGCTGGGCAAGGAGCGCCTCAACCAGCCCGTGCCCCTGACTATCCTCGCCTTCCGGGACGACAAATCGTATTACCAGCTTGCGCCCCTGCGCGGCGGACAGCCCATCGACGTTCCGGGATTCTTTCTTCCCGGCGAAGATCAGGAATTCATCGCGCTGAACCTGTCGGTGGACGAATCCTGGCATGCGGTTGCGCATGATTTCGCCCACATGCTTCTGAACTACAACTATCCACCGGCACAGGGATGGTTCGACGAAGGCCTCGCCGAGTACTTCAGCTCCATTCGTCTCGACAACCGGCAGGTCGAACTGGGCAGCGATCCCGAACTCCAGACCACGGTGAAAGAGGATCTAATCGGCAACCAGAGCGATACTCACCCGCAGAAATCGCTCACCGAACTGCTCGGCGCCGAGGTCTGGATCGCGCTCCCCGACCTCTTCACCATGAAGCATGACACCTTAACATTCAACGAAGGCACGCACCACACCCTCTACTATGCCGAGTCATGGATGGTCATGCACTACCTGCTGCACGAGAAAAAGCTGGCCGAGATTGGAAACTATTTCAATCTTGTTCTAAACCAGCATGTCGCAGTGCAGGATGCGATTACGCAGGCCTTCGGCATGAGCGCCGACCAGTTGGAGAAGGCGGTGAAAGATTACTTCCATTCTCTGTCGTGGCTGCTCAATGCGCTGGATGCGGCCCGACAAAAAAGTGCGGATCCCGATCACCCCACCACCGTCGCTGACCTGCAGCAGGGCTACCGTTTTCCGACTCCCGTCGGCCCGGATGATTCCGCAATTCCAGCTAAGCCGCTGCCCGAGGCCGATGCGCGCGCCCTCTACGCCGAAGTGCAGATTCGCATTCCAGAACGCCGCGAGGCTGGACTGAAAGACCTGCTGGCACTAGCCGACACACCCACTGCGAAAGACGTGGCCGCCGAGACCCGTTATCAAACCAGGAAACAACAGGAAGAAAAAAATCCCACCACCGATCCCGATCAGCTGCCCACAAATTCTGTCGGCATTGAAGTCGCCCATCGTGTTCTTGCCTATGACTACACCCAGCACGGCGACTTCGACAAAGCGCTCTCTGAACTCGGCGATGCTGCTGCTCTCGATCGTCAGGACATGTGGGTACGTTATTACCTTTCAGTGCTTAAGTACCGCATGGCCACGTCGAAAAAAATCGAGATGCAAGGCATCGCCAGCATGATGCAGGATTTGAAAGGCGTACTTGAGTGGTATCCCGAATTTGCCAGCGCCTACGATCTGCTGGCGCAGGCCCGCAAAGAAGGCGGCAGCACGCCCGGCGCCATGCAGGCCGAGCGCGCCGCTATGATGCTCAGCCCGCGGGATGAGGAGTACGTCTACCATCTGGCGCAGATCTACATCGCCAGCAAGAAGTGGGACGCGGCACAGGCCCTGCTCGTGCGTCTGAAAGAGAGCGGCAATCCGCAACTCGCGGCTCAGGCCAAAGAGCAGATGGAGCAGGCGACCGCGCAGAACAAATACGGCATTCCCATCGGCGCCGCCTCACAGCAACCGCAGTTTGCCCCGCAGAAGTCGCCCTTCGATGTGCTCGAAGAGGACGCCGCGAAACGCGCCGCCGCCAAAAAGGCCGCGCAAGCCTCCAAGCCGGCCAACAACACTCCGGCGAAATTCTTCGAGGGCCGGCTCATCGCGGTCGACTGCTCCCAGACTCCCACCGCGATCCTGACCGTCACCGAAGGAGGGGTCGTCCTGAAACTGCGCGCTCTCGACTACAAATCTCTGCTCCTGATCGGCGCCGACGAGTTCTCTTGCGACTGGAAAGACCGCAAAGTGAGCGTGAACTACAAGCCCGGCGGTCTGAACGACGGCGACCTGGTTTCGCTCGAAGTCCGCTAAAACCTCGCCGTAGAGACGTAGCTTGCTACGTCTCTGTCCGTGTCATGGGCGCTGCCAGCCGATACGCAGCCAGCCATATCTCTACGAAAATCTTTCTTCCTTGCCCTTGCAGCTTTGCCGTCCAGAGTGCAGAATCTAGCGTTGAAGGAAACGCGCTTTCCGGCGCAACCTGGCCCGGAGAGCCTTATCTGCCACGGAGGTTCCAATGAAGCTCCATATCGCGCCATCGCTCCTGATCGCCACTCTTGCGTTCGGCACGTCGCTGTCGCTCCTCGCCCAGAGCAATCAGACCTCAAATCAGTCCGCTCAGCAGCCGATGCCGTCCGCCCAGTCGAGCATGGTTACCGCAACCGAACGGGAACCACTTCCGCCCGCCACCAAGACCAACTTCTGGGACGGCGACGATCCCAATCTGGCCAACTTGGTGACCCATCCCTTTGCCAGCAAGAAGTATGTGCAGCGCTTGACCCGGCCCATCAAAGACCGCCTCAACGAACTCGATGAGATCACCACCTACAACACATCGGCTATCAAAGATGTCGACGCTCGCGCCACCAGCGGTCTTCACATCGCGTCCGACAAGAGCGATATCGCCGATAAGCATGCCAGCGATGCGGCTAACAGTGCGCAGCTAGCTCAGACCGCCGCCACCCAGGCCTCGACTCGCGTCTCCGATACCGAGAAAATGGTCGGCAGTCTCGACCAGTACAAAGCCAGCACGCAGACTGAAATTCGATTTCGTCCCGGCCAGACTCTGTTGAGCAAGCAGGCGAAAGATGCTCTCGACCAGATGGCCACGCCGCTGAAAGATCAGCGCAGCTACGTCATCGAGATTCGCGGATTCTCTCCCGGCCGCGGTCAAGGTGCGATTGCCAATTCACAGAAGATGGCGGACTCGGTGGTGAGATATCTGGTGCTAACCCACAACATTCCGGTCTATCGTATTTACATGCTCGGAATGGGCAACGCCCCTGCGGAAGACGGCGCCAAACACGCCCCAGCAAGAGTAGAAGTAAGCCTGCTCAAGAACGATCTGATGACGGCCCAGCGCTAAGCGGGAGTAAGGATGGGGCGCCCATGACAACAGTGGTCTTGATTTGCCTGTCGCTTCTAGCTCTTTCTTTCGGGACGCTGGTACACTTCTGGATTCTTTTTCGGCTAGAAAGCGCCGGTGTCAGGGTCAAGTACTTCGCTAACGTTTGGGACAATTTTCGCGCATATAAGAAGTACCGCCATCTCGCCAGAGATCGCCGCTGGCCTGTCTGGCCAGCGTATGCTGTCCTCACCGTTTACGTGGGAGTCCTATTGGCAGGACTTACATTCTTCGCGTTCGACTCGCCACTCTCGAGGATTCCCTTCTGGCTCAAGTAAGAACCGGGTGCCCCATTTCTCGCGCGGTTTGTGCGCGAGAACGCTTGCCCTGAGCGAAGTCGAAGGGTGGGGCTTTTGATTTTCGTACTCTCACCAAACCCGGCAGGCATTCTCCGGAGCCATCGGCGCTCCCGCTTTACATCCCCAGGCCCGGCGGAACTCCGGCATATTCCGCACTACTCCGTTTACGCGATATTTGCCCAGCGAATGCTCGTTAGTGAGCGCCTGTAGCCGGGCAAACTGATCGGTCACGTTCTGGCACCAGACCTGTCCCCAGCCCAGAAACAGCCGCTGCTCTTCGGTGAAGTCGTCGATCTTCTCCGACTTTTCCTGCGGCTTCTTCGCCAGCGCCGACTGCAGCGCCATGTCAGCAATCCGCAGCCCGCCGTTGTCGGCAGTATTCTCGCCCAGCGTGAGCTTGCCGTTGATATGAACGTCATCCACCGCGACAAAGCTGTCGTACTCTTTCACCACGCACTCCGCCCGTTCCTTAAACGCCTTGGCGTCTTCCGGCGTCCACCAGTCTTTCAGATTGCCATCCTTATCGAACTGACGGCCTTCATCGTCGAAGCCGTGCGTCAACTCGTGTCCAATGACCGCGCCAATCCCGCCAAAGTTCACGCCATCATCCGCTTTGAAGTTATAGAACGGCGGCTGCAGAATTCCGGCAGGGAAGTTGATGTCGTTTGCCGTCGGATCGTAGTACGCGTTCACCGTCGGCGGAGTCATGTCCCACTCCTGCGTATCGCGCGGCTTGCCGATCTTGTTCATCTCACGCTGCGCTTCAAATTCGTTGGACCGCAGCGAATTTCCCATCGCATCGCCGCGAACAATTGTCAGCGAACTGTAATCCCGCCACTTGTTGGGATAGCCGATCTTATTGCGAATCGCTTCCAGCTTCACCAGCGCCTGCTTCTTGGTGGCTTCAGTCATCCACGGCAAGGTCGTGATGTCCTGCCGCAACGCGTCCTCCAGATAGTGCACCATTTCGAGCGTGCGCTCTTTGGCCTCGGGCGGGAACACCTTCTCCACGTAAGCCTGCCCCAGGGCCTCGCCTAAATCGCCATTCACGCCCGCCACGCAGCGCTTCCAGCGCGGCTGAATCTCTTTGGTCCCGCGCAGGGTTTTGCCGAAAAACTCGAAATTCTCGTTCACGAAAGCATCCGGCAAAGTGTTCGTAGCCGCGCCGGCATGCACCACATGCCAGCGAAAATACGTTTTCAAATCGTCGAGGCTCACGTCTTTGAGTTCGCTGTCGAGAGCCTTAAAGAAATCAGGTACGGCCACGTTCAACGACGCCACCGGCGGCGCGCCTACATCCGTGAGAAATTTCGGCCAGGAAACCAGCGGAGTCAGCGCCTGCCATTCTGCCTCCGACATCTTGTGATAAATGCTGGTGGGATCACGCCGTGCTACGCGATCCATTGACCCTTTGGCCAGAGCGGTCTCGATCTTCATCACCGCATCTGCCTCCGCCGTGGCTTTCTCCGGAGAATCGCCCAGCAGTTTGAACATGTTGGTGACATGTTGCACATACTGCTTCTGCTGCTCCACGGACTTCGCATCCGTCTTCAGGTAGTAATCGCGATCCGGCAACGAAAGTCCGCCCTGATCGGCCTGCGCGATCACCATCTTCGCGTCTTTGTAATCCGAACCGGAGCCGAAGCTGAACAAGGCGCCAATCTGCTCGCGATGCAGATGTGCCAGCAGCGCCGGAAGTTCCTCCTTGCTTTTGAGAGCGGCAATACGATCGAAGTCGGCATTAAGCACTGCGGCGCCCTTCGCATCGATGGTTCCCTCATCCATGCATGAGGCATAGTAATCGCCGATCTTCTGCTCGTTGGTCGAGCGATTGGCCGTGATCTTTTCCGAGTTCTCCAGAATTTCGCGCAGCACCAGCCGGTTGCGTTCCGACAATTGACTGCTGCGTCCCCAAAGCGACTGGTCAGCAGGAATCGGATTATTCTTCAGCCAGTTTCCGCAAGCAAACCGGTAGAAGTCGACGCAAGGATCAATCGTCCGGTCCAGCGCCGTCGCATCAAACATGGGAAGCTGCTGGGGAATCTCCTGCGATTTTCCGCCGGAGCTATCCTGCGCCAGAGCCATACCGCCGGCCAGAAAGCTGATGAGGAAAAGTAAAGCCAAGAATCGAAGCCTATGCATGAAAGTCCCTTCTCTCCGGGCCGCCCCAGCCCGCCCGAATGATACGCCAGTTCCCGCCCAGCAAAAAACCCTCCCGAGCGAAGAGTTGATGAGTTTAAGAACAAAAACTAAGGTTGACGGGGTAAGTCTACATATGTAGACTTATGGGGTGAAGCGTATTCGCTCATCCCCGCAGACCTTGCTCCTGATCGAGGCCCTGCTGCAAAGTCCGTGCGAGTGGCGTTATGGCTACGACCTTTCCCGTGAAACCGGGTTGAAGTCTGGAACGTTGTATCCGATTCTTATGCGGCTGACCGATAACTCACTGCTCGCAACCCGATGGGAAGAAGCCACCGTTCCGGGCCGGCCTCCTCGACACATGTATCGGCTCACCGCACTCGGTCACAAATGGGCTCGCGAGACCCTGTCGACCACAAGCAAACGCCGCGCACTCAAACCGGCCTACGGAGAGCGCTGATGCCGAAAAATCTCGCAACCTGGATCGCCCGCCGCGTTCTCAAGTGGGCGGTGCTGCTATATCCGGCCGAGAAGCGCGCGTGGGGCGAGGCCATCCTTGCGGAATCTGCCTTAGCAACCGAAACCGGCGTTGCGCTGTCCTGGATGTTAGGAGGTCTCATGGTCGCTTTTCGCGCCTACTTTTCGCGCCGACTCCGGCGCAAGTCAGCGAGTAGCGAACTGGCGTTTATCGGGCCGGCACAACTTCCTCCGCCGGTTCCGTGGAAGATTGCTGTCATCTGTGTAGCGATCTCAGGAGCGTTGCTGTTCGTTCCAGATCTGCGTCAGGCACTGAGCGTCACCTACTCCAGTTGGACCGACGAATTCGTACCGCGCGACGAAACCGCATGGTGGGAGAAGATTGCCCGCGAGGCTGAGATCAAAGGCGACGCCCCCGCGATGGCGTTCGCTGCCATGCGCCTGCCCGATGCCGAGGGCGCTCGTTTCGATGAAGCCGTGCGTCTGGCTGGTTGCGCCACCGCCAAAGATCCAAGCCTTACCTGGATTTACTACTTCCTGGTGCGGAGGAGCGAAGATACCAGATTTCACGCATCCTCCCCGCACCCCGAGTTGACCGAGCGTCTGCAACACTGGGATCCACAGAATGCAGTGCCCTACCTGCTCGCTGCGGATGAGATTGTCCACGCTCATCGCGGCGACCCGCAATGGCGCGGGCTGCCCGGCTTCACTTTCGATGCTCCATTCCGGCAAGAAGACATTGCTCGCATTCGCGGACGTGGTCCGCAATGGCGCGAGCCCATGGATCGCGCTTTTGCGGCGCAGGTCTATGACGCGTACTTTACCCGCCGCTTGCAGCTGGATCTCGACGTGATGCAGCGGTTCGGAGTGCTTGATCCTCAATTGGCCGCAGGTACCTACCTGTATAGCTGGTGGCCGCCACCCCTCGGCAATCTGCGCGAATATGCGGCTCTGCGCTTTGCGGAGGGCAACGTGGCCGAGCAATCCGGTCAGTGGGAAAATGCGGCAGCCGATTATTGGTTTATTGCCCAGTTCGGCCAGCGTATGCGTCTAGGCGCAAAAGGGGATGCCGAAACCGCAAATGCCCGAACCTTGCAGGAAGTGGCCTACAAGCATCTGCAGCCAGTCTTGCTCAAACTCGGCCGCGTACAGGAATCCCAAACCGTCGCCTATGCAGCACAATTGCAGAACGCAGAGAACAACGAAACTCGAGTTCACGGCAACTCGCAGAGGCAACGGCTCTTCACAATCTATTTCGCGAACGGTCTTCTGGTGCATTATTGCGCGATTGTGTTCGAGGCCTCGGGTCTGCTCATGGCGGTCCTGCTACTTACCTTCGCCTTGCGGCGCGCCCCAAGGTTCGCGCGGTTGGGAATCACCTACGCGCCCATCGTGCTGGTTCTGAGTAGCGCCGGACTCCTATGGGCTTACCACCCATACGCCGAGTATTACAGGTCCTACCTTGCCAATCCGGCCGCAACCGATGAGGAATCAATTCTGAATGTCATCATCTTGAGCCGTATTCCGCAATATGCCTCCGGCTGGAATTTCTTGGCCCAGTGGCCCATCTATCTTTGGTGGGCAATCATCACCATCGGTGGCGCCATCTGTATCTGGCTGGTGTCGCGAACTCTGCGCCATCGACCGGTGTGAGGGACCGCGCAGAATCTCTAGTCTATTGTTTAGTATCCCAGAAATAAAAAACCCTCCCGGGGAACGGGAGGGTTTCCTAAGTAGTTCGCAGGTTATGCGCGGACGACGTTGGCCGCCTGAAAGCCCTTGGGGCCTTTCAGCAAGTCAAACTCCACGGTCTCTCCTTCGTTGAGCGTGCGGTAGCCGTTCTCCTGGATGGCAGAGAAGTGCACGAACACATCTTCCCCCGTGGAGCGCTGGATGAATCCATATCCCTTCGCCCCGTTGAACCACTTCACTGTTCCTTTCTCTCTCACGGAAAAAACTCCTTTCACCTATCGCGAAGAATAATTCTGCAGCGTCCCCGATCGTCGCCCCGGTCGACCGAAGCCCCCCTCAAAGAAGCCGGCAGAATTTCGGTTGCGCCTGCCTTCGCAGCAGATCAGAATCGTTTCCGTCCCAAAGGAAAAAGCTCCGTCGCCCTCCGCTGATTTGAGATTGCGCGGAGTGAACACTCGGAGCTCGGAAATTGATGCTGTTCCACCACTTCAACTCGACTTCAACCTACCTACCTGGTCTCACCGCCGGACCAAATCCGGTAATGAGCAAGAGATAATAAGCACTAATGAAACGATTCGCAAGAAGAATTAGAAGGGAATCGTAAAATGACCCAAAGTCATCACAAAATAGCTTTAACTTAGATAAAGAAACTCTTGAAACACCTGTTTCTTCTTCCAAAACCTCGGTTTTTCCCGTCATCGGCATCCTCTCCGCCCTCTGATACGATGAAAACTCGCCTCCACCGTGCCCAATATCCCCATTTCGGCGGACCGCCATGCGGGCGATCCCAATGCCTCGTCCGCGCCTGCGCAGCCTGCCACTCGCCCAAACCGCCCTCCTAACTTGATTCTCTCCACCTTTACCTACCTCATGCGCACCGATGTGCACACTTTTGCATTTTCGGTCGCCGCCAATGCCATTCTTTCCTTCTTTCCTTTCGTGGTCCTGATGATGACCCTCATCCGCCGCGTCTTCCACTCCCGCGTTATGTACGACGTTGTCCTGCAACTGCTGCGCGATTATCTGCCCGCCGGTCAGGATTTTGTCATCCGCAATCTCAACGCCATGGTCAACTCGCGGCAACGTGTGCAAGCCGTCTCCCTGGTCATTCTGCTGGTGACTTCTTCGGGAGTATTTCTGCCATTGGAAGTTGCCCTGAACCGCGTCTGGCGTTTTGAGAACAATCGCTCTTACCTGGGGAATCAGGTGGTCTCGTTTACGCTGGCGTTTGCTTGCGGCGCGCTGGCCCTGCTCTCCATCGCGCTGACTGCGGGCCCGGTCGCATTTATGGAATTCCTGCTGCGCGGCTACGGATCAGGCTTCGTTCGCGTCGTAGGATTTTTGATGATGAAGCTTTTCGCCATGGCCGCCAGCATCGCCATTTTTTTCCTGATCTACTGGCTCTTGCCCAACGGCAAAGTTCCTGCGAAAGCAGTCCTGCCCGCGGCCATCATCATGGGACTGCTCTCCGAAGCGCTGAAGTACGCCTACATTCTGGCGCTGCCATGGCTCAATTTTCAGGAAGTTTACGGCCCCTTCGCGCTCTCCGTGAGCATGATGTTCTGGGCATTTCTCTCCGGCCTGCTGTTGCTGGCAGGAGCGAATCTCTCGGCGGAAGAACATCTGCGGCGCAAGTTCTAGCGGGATTTCAGAATTTTATTTGTGGATCGGCACGTCAGAAAATGCCACGCCTTGCCGCCGATGGATGCGGCAAATGATGCTCTCTAATTCCTGCGGCAAGCGATTCACCCCGCGGACGGGCATCAGCCTGCCTTTCTCGAGGTAATCTTCAGCCCCATCTTCCACCAGTTTTTCTCGGTTCTTTTCCGAAAGGCTGCTCAGCACTACCACTGGAATGCCGGCCGTAGCGTGATCGCTCTTCAAGCGCCGCAGCACCTCCGGGCCGCTGACCTTGGGCAGGATCATAT
Source organism: uncultured Acidobacteriota bacterium (assembly GCA_963701925.1). Classification (GTDB taxonomy): domain Bacteria; phylum Acidobacteriota; class Terriglobia; order Terriglobales; family Acidobacteriaceae; genus Sulfotelmatobacter. The sequence continues at coordinate 104,236 of CAVPBQ010000012.1, read as the reverse complement.
CCAGCAGGATCAACTCTGGCGCCTCGCTCCGCGCCATCTCCAGCGCGCTCTCTCCATCCTCAGCGCAGATCACTTCATAGCCCGCTTGCACCAACGCCGCGTGATTCTCATTCCGGATGGGCTTGCTGTCTTCCACTAAGAGAATTCTCACGTTCTTCTCCCACACATTTATCCAGCACATCGGCATCGCACCGCGCGACTTTAATTGCCTGAAAATCGGGCATAAAAAATCAAAGGCCGCCTGCCAAAGCAGACGGCCAAGATCAAAAGCTGACAACTAACAGCTATTTTATTTCTTCTCGTCCTTCTTCTCCTCAATCGAGTTCAAAGTAACTTCGAAGACCAGCGTGTCGCCCGGCCCAATATCCGCGCCCGCGCCCCGATCCCCATAAGCCAGATCGGCGGGGATGAACAGTTGCCACGTCGAGCCTACCGGCATCAACTGCAGCGCCTCGGTCCATCCCTTGATCACTCCGCCCACCTGAAACGAGGCCGGACCGCCGTGCTTGGCCGAGCTGTCAAATTCTTTGCCGTTGATCAGCGTTCCTTTGTAATCGCAGCTGACGGTGTCGCTGGCCGTGGGCTTGGGCCCGGTACCTTCTTTCAGAATCTTGTACTGCAGCCCATCGGGCAGGGTGACAATTCCCGGCTTCGACTTGTTGGCGGCCAGAAAATCTTCGCCCGCCTTGCGGTTGGTCGCATCTTCTTCCTTCGACTTTGTCTCCATTTTCTGGCGCATGTTGGCCTGCCACTGCGTCAGTACCGTGCGCGCCTCATCATCAGTCAGTAGCGTCTTACCGCCGCTCTGCGCGTCCTTCAACCCGCGCGCCACCAGCGCCGGATCGAGCGTAATCCCCTGCCGATGCAAGCCGGTCCCCAGGTTCATGCCCATGGCATAGCTCTGTTTCTGCAGATCCGTCTTGAGCGTAATAGGCGCGGCGGCAGTCGCGGGCTTGTGCGCGGCGGCAGTGGCGGGCTTGTGCGCGGCGCCGGTCGCGGGCTTGCTCGGAGTGCTCGACTTGGCGCCCGAGGAAGTTTGTCCCGAGGTTTGAGCGGAGGAAGCGGGCGCGGTGCCCGAGCTCTGCTGCGCCCACGCAATGCCCAGCAGCATTCCCGCGGCCAGGATAGAAGACACAATGGTAGAAGGTTTTTGCATAGACCTTCATTGTCCCATCCCGCGCAAGATATGGGCAAACCCTCATGGAGTGACTCGTGACCAACTTTCGAGAGTGTCATCCTGACCGCAGCCGTTCTTCAGGCGGAGGGAAGGATCTCCCCCACACAACTGCACACGCAGTCTAAAACAATCGTTCAGGAGATGAGATGAAATCAGTTTTAGCCGCCGGGGCTGGCGCAGCTCAGTTTTTCGCCTGCGCGCTCAGCGCGGCCAACTCCCGCCGCGCTTCCTGTGCGGGAGCAAAGTCCGCGTCGGCATTCTTCCAAATATCGGCCAAGTTCTGGTAGCTCTTCACCGCCGCCGCCTTGTCGAATTGCGCCTGCGCCTGCGCGGTTCCCAGCAGACAAAGAGGATAAATAGGAGCCTGCTCCATACCATTGCCGCCGGGCGCCGCTTCGCCGATGGCCAAGCCCTTGAATTGAATTCCGGGCGCAAATGCATTCACGGCCTGTCGTGGCTGTTTCAATTCCAGATACGTACGTCCCATGATCTGAGCTGCCTTCGACGCACGCGGGTAGGGAGCAGTAGAGGCCAGCAGCGCCGCCACCTGGTCGGGATGATGCTCGTTCAAGGCGGTGACCGCCTTCACTTCGGGAATGTAAATCTCGCTAATGAAGGTATTGGTCGGGTTCTCAGCCGAGGCGCGTTCCAGCTCTTTCAGGGCAGCGTTTCCTTCGCCGCAAAACGCCATTCCCAAGGTTGCATCCGCGACCGTCCCTACCGACTGGTCGAGGGCGAGCCCTTTATGCGCGGCCTCGCGCGCCAGGCCGCAATTGCCGGCCATCGCATCTTCCATAGCCTTGATCGCGTAGATCGCTCCGGCGGCGTCGTTCAAATGCTGCTGTTCCGCTCGCTGCGCTGCATGTCCCCACTGCTGGTCCGCCTCGTGCATGCGTCCCAGATAGAGGTAGATCGTCGCCGCGCCAGCCTCCACCGTGAATCCATCGGGACGTCCCACGGCCCATTGGATATGTTTTTCCCAATCCGCATTTCCCGCCAGGAAGTCGTAAGTTAGCGCGACGCTGTTGTAAGCCGCATCCTCTCCGCCGCCCTGGGTGTAGCCTTCCTTCAGATAACGCTCGGCCTCCTGCAGGTGATCCACGCCCAGCAGCGCTCCGGCTGCGTTCTCGGCGGAGACATTGTCCCAGCGCGCAATCTCCCACGTCTTTTCAAAATCGGTGGCTGCTTGCTCCAGGTCGCCGACCAACGCATAAGCGCTGGCCAGGTTATTCCACGCCGCCGGATCACGCGGATACGTCGCCACAAACAGTTTGTAGGATTCGATCGCCTTCGGCACATCGTAGAGTTGCAGCGCATACTGCGACTCAATGTACATACGCTCGCGCTCGGTGACGCGCTCGCGCAGGTCGTATGCCTTCTTGAGATATTGCGTCGCTTTCGCAATCGCACTGACGTTTCCGTACGAAACTCCCAGCCGCGCATACGCCATGGCAAAGTTCGGGTCGAGATCGATGGCTTGCTGATAAAACGATGCCGCCTGCGGAAAATCCCGGCCCACCCGGTGTTCGTCCTCGCCCAGCGAGAACGCATGGAACGCCTGCAGCGATGCCGTCGTCACGTTGGTGTAAGGAGTCGTAAGCTTCTGGATCGATGCCATCGACTCGCCCAGCCGCGCGCGGATCGCCGTCGCCGCCTGCGAAACCGCCGACAGCACGCCCGTCTTATCATTCGCCGTGACCTGCTCGCGCCCGAACACTTCGCCGGTCGCCACATTCACCGCATTAATCTGAATCACGTACGACGATCCCAGATTCTGAATCGTCCCCGCCAGATACGCCTTCACGCCTAGCCGCTGTCCCAGTTGCTGCGCCAGTTCCGGCGTGATCCTCTGATCCTTTGCCTGCCCCAGATATTGCAGGTTGCTGTGCAGTTCCGCATCGCTCACCAATTGCAGCAGTGGCGATTGCTCCAGCTGAATGGCCAGCGCTTCCTTCAACGTGGAATCAAAGACCGCGTCGCCCGTCTGGTTCGTGAAGTCGGCCAGAATCAGTTGATCTTTGTCGGTCAACTGCACCGTATGCCGCGGACGCATGTAGAAACTCGCGGCGATCACGGCCAGCGCAATCACGACACCCAACGGAATCATCCACTTGATCCAACTGCGCCGCGGGATCTCGGCGGCAGCGTAAATGTGGCCCGACGATCCCGCAGCCGCCACCCGCGCCGAACCGCTCTCCTTCTGCGCAGGATGCGTCGCCGAGGGCGCAACTTCAGCGGCCATGCTCACCTGCGAGTCCGACTGCGCCGCCGCCACACTGCGCGACGAGTCCATATCCCGCCGCAACCGCAGCAACTCCGATTTCATATCCACGGCATGCTGGTAGCGCAGATCGCGATCTTTTTCCAGCGCGCGGTTGATCACATCCTCAAGCTTGGCCGGCAGCCGCGGATTCAGCCGCACCGGCGCCACCGGCGTGCGGTTCAAAATCTCATCGAAGATGACGCCGGAAGTTTCTCCGCGGAAGGGCAGCGTGCCCGTCGCCATTTCGTAGAGCACAATCCCAAACGAAAATAAGTCGGTGCGCGCGTCCAGCGGCTTCCCCCGAATCTGCTCCGGAGACATGTACGCGACCGTGCCCAGCGCCGATCCCGGACTCGTCAAGTGATCCGTAGTCCCGCCCTCGGTCTTGGTCGCCTCGGAAGGATCGAGCACCCGGCTGGCCTCACTCGTCACCTTGGCCAGACCAAAATCCAGAATCTTCGCCGTCCCGCGCTGCGTTACAAAAATATTCGCTGGCTTAATGTCGCGATGCACAATGCTCTTGGAATGCGCCGCATCCAGCGCATCAGCCACATCAATCGCGATTCCCAGCAACACTTCAATATCCATGGGCCGGTTTTCGATGCGGTGCTTCAGCGTCTCACCTTCCAGATATTCCATGACGATGAAGGCCTGGTCGCCCTCTTCGCCGATGTCATAAATCGTGCAGATATTAGGATGGTTAAGCGCCGACGCGGCCTGCGCCTCGCGCCGGAAGCGGCTGAGCGCGGCCGGGTCGCGGGTCACATCTTCCGGCAGGAATTTCAGGGCGACAAAGCGCCGCAGCCGCGTGTCTTCGGCTTTGTAAACCACGCCCATCCCGCCACCACCGAGCTTTTCGATCACTCTGTAATGAGAGATGTTCTGGCCGATCATTGTGTGTCCAAGGCTGTAGTCCGCACCGGCGCAACGCGCCAGAGAATGTCCCCAGAATTCAGGTGAGCCATCTTAGGTGCGAAGGGGAAACAAAGTCAACGAAAGGAAAGTCCGTAGCCAATCTACTCCTCAACGAGGCGTCATTCTGAGCGCAGTCGCTTTTCAGGCGGAGCGAAGAACCTTCCCTGAGCGAAGTCGAAGCGATCTCCCATGCACACTGCCAGGGGTTAGTTACTGCAGCCTCTGATATTCCGCCTTCGCCTCTTTCAGCATCGGCAACTCTCCATCCGCCTCTTTCCACAGCCCGAAGAATTCCTTGTACGCTGCCAGAGCTCTCACCCGCGCCGCATCCGCATCCGCGCCCTGCGATGTTTTTGCCTGCAGCGCATTCGCCCGCGCCACCCCCAGATGCGCTAGCGCTCCAGTCCAGCAATTCCACACAATGCCCGAGTGATCGATGATCTTCTGAAACTCCGCTGCGGCCTGCGTACCTTGCCCCGCAGCCAGATACGCCTCTCCCCGCACATATGCCGGATACAGGCAAGAAAGATTCGCCACAAATGAAATCTGCCCCAGTTCAATATCGCCCGCAGCCGGTAACGCCTCCAGCGCAGCCGTGGGATTTTTTCGGTCCAGCGCGATCTGTGCCCGAATGGCCGGCAGCCAGATGGACTCAATCTGCGTGTCGAGCGGGAAGCGCCGGTTCAAATCTTCCGCCATCGATTCTGCCCGCGCCGTATCGCCCGCCAGGGCGAATGCCAGCGCCGCCTCCGCCTGCACGCCCTGGCTGTCGGGATAAAGTTTCAACCCCTCCACCGCTTGCGCGCCTGCCCTCGCGCGATCACCGAACGCAGCCTCGCGCTGCGCCGCAATTTCCAGCCAGATCGCTCCCGTTTCCTTCGCATCCGCTCGAATCGCCGATTCCACCGCACGCTTCGTCAGCTCCCGCCCCTTCGCGGCCCGCCCCGCATACGCCGCAGAATCCGCCGCCAGCGCCAGCCCAAAAGTTTCTGCCTCTGGCTGACCCGCGAACCATTTGTCCTGTTCCGCGAGCGCCGCCGTATCTCCGCGCACAAATGCCAGCGCATACAGCGTGTCGTGAAAAATAAAGTTGTCCATCTTCTGCGCCAGCGCCTGCGTGATCGACTGCCGCGACTCATCGAACTGCTGCAAGGCGATCTGCGCGTTCGCCAGATTCGCATAAGGCCCGAAATTATCCGGCGCGAGTTGCAAGCTGTCGCGATACGCCTCCACCGCCTTTTGATATCGCCCTTGCGACGTGTACACGTTCGCCAGATTCAGGTGCCCGCGATAATCTCGCGGATAACTCTCGATCCACTCTTCAAACGTCTGCTCCGCCTTGCCCAACTCGCCGGTAACGTTTTGATAAAAATCTGCGGTGATGGTTAACTTCTCGCGTTCGCTGGCCCGCGTTCGCAGCTCGAACGCCTTGGAGAAATATTCGCTCGCCCGCCCCACTTCGCCCTTAGCGTAATAATCGGATGCCACCGCTTCATATCCCATGGCAAAGTTCGGATCGAGCTGAATTGCGCGCTCATGAAAAGGCAGAGCCGCGGCCGCGCCCTGATCGCGATACGCCTTCTCGCCCAGGCTGTAGGCCTTCAGCGCCTCCAGCGACGAAGTCGTCGCCTGTTCCAGCCGCACATCGAATTTCTGCACCGTGGCCAGTGACTCGCCCATCTCGCCGCGCAGCTTCGACGCAATGCCTCCCAACGCGTCGAGCACTTTTTCTTTGGCCGGCGCCGTAGCTTGCTCCTGCGCCAGTGGCTCTCCACTCTGACAGTTCACCGCCTTGAGCCCCAATACATATTGGCTACCGAGCGCAGCAATCGACCCCGCGATGTAGGCCTTGCTGCCGGCGCGCAGGCAAAGTTCCCGCGCCACCTCTGGAGTGAGGGCGGTGTTTGCAGGCCGCGACATCAATTGTAGAGTCGCGGCAACTTTGTTTTCCGAAAGCACATTCAGAAACGGCGACTGGCTGAGAGAAACATTCAGCGCCTGCTTCAACGCATCATCAAACACCGGATCGCCCGTGCTGTTGGCAAAGTCCGCCAGCACGATCGTGTCTTTCTCAGTAAGAGGCTTGCTCTGATGCGAGCGAAAATAAAGTCCACCCGCGATCAAGGCTAGCGTCACAAGAACTGCCGCGACGGGAATGAGAAAGTTTCTCGTCGAGGTAGCCGGCACCGCAGCAGATGACGGAAGCGCGGGCACATGTGGCGGGGGCGGGTGTGGCGCGGGCGGGTGTGGCGCGGGCACTCCTGCCCGCGAACCCTGTCCACTCCCCGGAACGGTGATCCCCGACCCCGACCCTCCAATGCCCACACGCCCCGTCTCGCTATCCCGCCGCAGCCGCTGCAGATCGGTCCGCATCTCCGACGCATGCTGGTAGCGCAGATTTCTATCCTTCTCCAGCGCTTTGCCGATAATTTCCTCCAACCGCGGCGGCAAATCGCGATTGAAACGCACCGGAGTCTCCGGAATCGAATCGAGAATTTCCTTGCAGATCACTCCCGAACTCTCACCGCGAAACGGCATCTGCCCGGTCGCCATCTCGTAGAGCACCGCGCCAAACGAAAATAAATCCGTGCGCGCATCCAGTTCCCGCGCCCGCACCTGCTCCGGCGACATGTACGCGACCGTGCCCACCATCGTCCCTGGACTGGTCAGGTGCTCCGGGCTCACGGTCTCATCATCGAGTGCGATTGCATCGTCGGACGACCTTCTCCCGGCCTCAACCTTGGCCAATCCAAAATCCAGAATCTTGGCGCGCCCGCGTCGCGTCACGAAAATATTCGCCGGCTTAATGTCGCGATGAATAATGCCTTCGGCATGCGCCGCATCGAGCGCGTCCGCAATTTCAATGGCGATCGCTAGAATCTGGTCAAGGTCCATGCCGCGCCCGCCGATGCGATGCTTCAACGTCATGCCATCGAGAAATTCCATGGCAATGAACGAATGCCCATCATGCTTGCTGATCTCGTAAATCGTGCAGATATTCGGATGGTTCAGCGCCGATGCTGCCCGCGCCTCGCGCCGGAATCGATCCAGCGCATGCTGATCGTGGGACAACCGCTCGGGCAGAAACTTGAGCGCCACAAATCGCCCAAGCTCAATATCCTCCGCCTTGTAGACCACACCCATGCCTCCGCCCCCCAGCCGTTCGACAATGCGGTAGTGAGAAATAGTCTGGCCGATCATAGGATTTGGGATGCTGCCGGGAGATTCATGGTAGGAGTCGATCGCCAGCAAAGTCAACGCGGCGGACGTTCAATCCGCGTAAATCTTCGCCCCCCGACGGAGTGTACCGGCGATGCGCGGAATGAGGCGCTGGTAAAATTCTGCGATGCTGACCAAAAGGCTGATGCCCGCCTTGTCGATCTGCCTGCTGGCTGTCTCATTGCAAGCGGCAGCCCAGAATAATGTCTCCGGCAATGCCGCGCCCACCGCGACTCCCGCGCCGCTTCTGCCTCCGGAAGGTTACACCGACGAAAACGGCTGGGCCTGGCCGGGCACGGAATGGAAGCGTGTGTCGCCCGAATCTGAGGGCTTCTCCGCCGAACGGCTCGAAGTTCTGCGGAGTTTTTTAAAGACCCATCAGACCGACGGCATGATGGTCATCTCGCGCGGCCACGTCGTATTCGAATATGGCGACACCAAACTCGTCAGCAAGGTTGCCTCCGTCCGCAAGAGCATGCTCAGTCTTCTTTATGCGGTCGAAATGCAGAAGGGTGTGAAGTTCGATCTCGACCAGACCGTGGTCCAACTCGGACTCGAGGACAAGACTCCGTTCCTCGAACTGGAAACGCACGCCACCCTGCAGGAATTGATGATGTCTCGCTCCGGCATTTACATCCGCAGTGGCAACAACGAGCAGGACAATCTTTCGCCCAAGCGCGGATCCTCTGCCCCCGGCGTTCGCTGGTTTTATAACAACTGGGATTTTGATGCCGCCGGCCTTGCCTTCGAAAAGATCGCGCACAAAGATATCTTTGACGCTTTGCGCGACGATCTCGCTGTCCCGCTGCGTTTCCAGGACTTCGACCGCTCCCGCCAGAAGAAGAATTTCATCGAAAACTCCACCCACTTCGAGTATGCAACTTATCTTTCCACCCGCGACATGGCTCGTCTCGGGCTGCTCGCCACTTCCCACGGCATGTGGGGTAAAACCTTGTGGGGCGATCCCTCATTCATCGACTTCAGCGTTTATCCCAGCACCAACTTTGCCGGGCGCAATGAGTTCAAGGCCGAGGGTTGGACCGGTCGGTGGGGCTACGGAATGCTCTGGTGGGCGTGGGAAGTTCCTCTGTACGCTGAACGTGTCTGGACCGGTCCTTACCAGGGAGCGTTCTCGGCGATGGGCGCGGGTGGCCAGTACATTACGGCGTTTCCCGCCTATAACCTGCTGGTCGTGCACAAGGTGAACATCGATCAGGATCCGCGCCGCAACATATCCGAGCCAACCTACATGACCATCCTCGACCTGGTGCTCGACGCCAAGTGTGACAAGAACTGCAAGTAGAAAGGTCCGCCATAATATTGCGCAGAATTATTGCGCAGGCCTTTTGCGGAGTTCCTCGGCTTGCCGGATGGCTTTCTCGTGCAGTTCCCACGACTGAATGGCTTTTACACAGCCTTCGCGGGCGAGGCTGGTGCTTAGAACTCTTTCGGCTTCGTCGAACGTATCTTCTGCCAGCATCCGGGCGCGGTAGGCTTCGTCGTCGGCTTGCTTCACCTTGCCGGCCACCGCGGATGCCTCGCCGTTCTTGGCGGCCAATGGCTTAGTCGGCTTACGATCGCCGCCATTGCCCGACGCCGGCTCCGGCAGCAGCGCCGCATAGGCAGTGCGCACGGAATCCGGCCAGTCCCGTTTGACCGATGCGCTCAACTTGTCCAATGCGGCGTTGGCTTGATCGGCGGTTTTCCGGACTTTCTTCTTTTCGCGAAGCCACTTCATCACCGACCACCGCATGGCTTCGTTCATTAGCGCTTTCGCCGTCTCGACTTCGGGGAGTTTTTCCATCGCAGCCTTCCATCGCCGTACTTCCAAGGATAGATTGCTGCGCAGCAGCGGCAGCCTCCAGTGACTCCAATCACGCTGCATATTGATGCAAAGCACAAAGGGCGCAACAGCCATTGACTGCAAGCGATCCGGCTCCTATATTGAAGACGATTGCTGCAATGCAGCATGGGAGGCGGTTATGCGAACTCATACCCCAGACGGACATTCTCCGCTGGACATTCTGACGGAAATGGCAGTGGAAGGAACCTCGACGCTGGTGGAAGCGCAGCGCACCCTTCTCCACCTCGCTCAACAAGAAAACGACATTGTGCTCGACGGATTCAAGGAACGGATCGGCAGCTTCCTGCCCGGTGTGGTCATGACGGATCTCGTCCAGCGCAGCTTGGGCGCGGTCATCGGACTGCAGCAAGAACTGCTGACCACCACCAGCAAGCAGACTCTCGATTGGGTGGAAGCGGCGAAAGCCGGGAAGAGTGACCACTCCGCCCACCTGGTAGAGTTTGCCCGCGAGGGCGTCGAGACGTTCACCCGTGCGCAAAAAAAGTTTCTCGACATGATCGCGCAGGAAGCCGCGCGCGTGACCAGCGGGAAGCATACGCATGCAACCAAGCCAGTCAAGAAGACGGAGTTGCAGCAACTGGCGAAGGAAGCCGGCAACGCCTTCATCGAAGCCCAGAAGCGCTTGCTCGATGTGATTGGCCAGCAGATGAACGTGAATCTCGATCTGACCACGCGGTCGATGGCGATGATGAATCCCTCACAACTCCTGCCCATGGCCAATCTGACTGGCGAAGAAGTGAAGAACTTCTTCGATTTGGAGAAATCCCTGATCGGTTCTCTGGTCAAACCGCGCAAGCCCAAGGCGGTCGGTCGGGTGAAGGCTGCTCGTCCCAAGCGGGCAAGAGCAGTTGCGGTTTAAGTTGGAACGCGAGGGGACAGGACAAGAACACTGCGCGTGAAACCTGTTCGCTGCCGCGTTCACATGGTGGCAGGCGATGTTGGACGCTCCGTCAACCAGCGGTTCAGCATCGTCTGCTGCCATCGAATTCCCCACCGGCCCGGCAGTAACAGCGCGCTGCACTGCAGCGTGATCCAGTCCCGCTTTCTCAGAGGCGAACGGAACTCCGCGCGGTGAGCCAGCCAGTGCATGGCCACGTGCCGAGCGATAGTGAAACCGATCTCCGTGTCCGCGCCCAGCATCTCTCCCAGAATTCCTTCCAGCGTGAACATGATTTTCGACAGCATGATCAGTGCGCCGGGAAACTTGATGCCCTGCATCGCGACATGTTCGAGCAGACGCATGGCGTCGGCCGCGCCCGGCAAATGCGATGCCGGCAAGCCTTCAAGAAATTCATAAACCGATTTTCGAATAATGCGCCCGTGCCGCGATGTGATCCGGATAACCGGGCGGCTGAGCGCGAGAATTTCATTGCAGGCTCCCACCGGGTCGCGCAAGGCGACGAACAAAAACAAAAGTGCCAAATGGCGTCGCGGCTCGCGTCCCAGATGCTCTCGCAGCGCCCAATCCAGTATGACGAGTTTGCCGGTGCGGCTGTGATAGAGCAGATTCCCGGCGTGAGGATCGCCGTGAAAAACCGCTTCCTGCACCGACGACAACAGCGGAACCGCGATTAACGCTTCCAGCAGTTGCTCGGCAATTTTGCGTCGCGTCGCAACCGGCAAGCGGGCCGCGGCGCTGGTCACCTTGATCCCTTGCTCTTCTGTGAGCGCCGTGATGGCCGATGTGCACAATGGCTGAATCACCTCCGGCACGCGAATGTGGCGATAGGAACGGTAGAGAGCTCCAGCTTCGATCAACGTCTTTTGCTCGCGGCGGAAGTTCACCTCGTGCCGCAGCAGGCGTCGCACTTTCTGAAAAGTATCGGGCAGCAAATGCGCGGGAAATCCGTACGCCTGATGCCGCTCTCCGAAATAATCGGCCAGCCCTTGCAAGTAATCCATATCTTCCGTGAAGTATTCGGGGATGTGCGGCTTCAGTACTTTGAAAACCCCGCGCTGGCGCCGTCCCTTCTGAGGATCGCGCCAAGTGAAGCGAATCACCGCGCTGACGCTGGCTTCCTTGAGAATGTCCGACGAAACTTCCACCGAAAACTTTGCGATCTTCTCTCCCAGTTCCTTATGAATGATGGCGCGCATGTCTTCCGGTTGCACATCACGAATTCCGTTCTCCAACTTCGCCAGCGCCTTGCGCAGCGCGGGATGAAGATGCTGGTTGCGCGCTATGACCTGTCCTAATTTCTGCAGGCCGGGCACTCTTGCGATGAGGCGCAGCAAGCGCACTTCGGGCGAAGTGTTCGGGGGAAGTTCAATTTGCTCGAGAATCTTCGGAGCGAGCCGCGCCGGAGAAAGATGCGCCACCACAAACATCATGGAATCGCGTACCGGACGCCGCCACTCCAGGTAAGCCTGCGGAACTAATCTCTCCACCGGAACGATTTCGTCGACAATCCAGCGCGCCATCGCCTCGCGCAGCGATTCACCCAGCGGACTGCGCAGGCCAGCTTCGATAGCCTTGACTTTTTCTTCAGTGCTTGCACCCTGCGGAAGAAAACGGTCGACGGCATCCCGCCACTGTGGAGGGGCGGGTGGTTCCGCGCTGGTTGCGATAGCGGCCGCATTTTCCATGGAAGGGATCCGATTAAAACTATCTTCCCGCCCAGCGCCCTGCGCAGTGACCGGCATCACCGGACGAGTCACAGGATTGTGAGATAGTCTCCGCAGCAAGGGAATCCCAATGTCCCAGCCTCAGCCATTTTTCCAAGAGGAACTGTGCATACTCTGAACCAAGCGTTTTCCCGGCTGTCCATGCGGCGCCGATACGAAGTCTGGTTCCTGCGCGTCGCGCTGGCCGACGGCAGCGGAGCGTGGTGGTTCCGCTACTTGCTCACTAATCCCGGCCGTGGCGGCTGTGCTGGAGCTATTCATGGCCTGCCGGTGCAGGTGTGGGCGACCTGGTTTCCTGCGGGCGGCAAGCCGCAGACTTTCATCCAGCAACTTCCGCTGTCGGATTTGAAGATCAGCGGCAAAGGCCAGTCCCCGCTTCACTTTCAAGCCGGCGCGAATGAAATTGGCGAAGACTTTTGTCGCGGCGATCTGAACGTCGACGGGCACACCATCGCCTGGAACCTGCGCTATCGATCCACATTTCACGTGACTTTAAGCAGCAAGGGCTGGATCGGCTTCTCGCGCACGCCGCATTCCGACGCCGTTTTTTCGGGCGAAATCACGCTCGATGGCAACCGCGTCGCAGGCGATCCGCTGGGCTTCGGGCTGCAAGGCCACAATTGCGGATACCGGCATCGCAACTTCTGGCGCTGGACGCATGCCTATTTTTCCCGCAACAACTCTTCCGGGGGAACGTCTCCTGCCAGCACCTTCGAAGCGCTCGTCTACGAGATGCCATTTGGCCTGGTGTTTCGCAAAGCCGTGCTCTGGCATGACGGCACAGAGCATGTCTTTCGAAACCTGCGCGAAGAGGGCCCCGTCGGGGAAGACCTGCAATGGGATTTTTCCTGTGACTCGAAAAAGGGCTTGCGCCTGCAAGTCGCCATCGATGGCCGCGGTCCCAGCCTTCAGCGCCTTCCTTATATGAAGACCGATTGCTCAGGAACGTTCGACGTCATCAACAACAGCCTGGCATCGGCCTCAATCGTGATCGAAAGCGACGGCGCGTCCGAGAAATTGCAAACCAGCGGCGGAGCCGTGCTCGAAATTGTCGGCTGAGAGTAGAGGCCTCAATTCTTGCGATTGCTCTTCAGAAGTGGATCAGGCGCTCTTAGCATCTCCTACTTCAGTCCCTTCACCACGTACGCCTGCGACAGAATCTGCACGTAGCCATAAGCATAAGCGCTGCCATCGTCGGAAGGCACCGGTGCGAACGCATTGGCTCCTGTGGGCAGTTTGTCTCCGAACGTCTTCCAAGGCTCCAGTTTCTGCGTGGCCAGACTCACGCGATAAGCGATTACCGCCCGCGAGCTTGCGTGCGAGTCCACGACGTAGATGGCGGAGCTATCCGGCGCCCACCCCGTGACGTAATAGTTCTTGGCATCGAGGCCCGGCAGCGGGCGCAGGCCGCTGCCATCCAGCGGCCAGATTCCCCACTTGCCATCAGAGCCAATCACCGCACTGCTGCGGCCGTCAGGGGACAGCCCCGCGCCTGCCACACCTTCCGGGGTGATGGGCTTTGAGCTGCCGTTACTCACATCGATCAGATAATCCCGCGCGCCGTGTCCGGACTCGATGCCTACCGCCAGCAATTGTTTCCCGTCAGGCAGATAGCGAACGCCGTTGTAGCTTACGTTGTCGTGGGTTAACTGCCGAGCCTCACCCGCGCCGGTTGGAACCACGCTGAGCGGGCCCTCCTTGGCCGGTTTTGTAATCACCCACTTGCCATCGGGTGACAGAGCCAAGCCCCGGCCCTCCCCAATTCGCACCGGGGGAGATCCATTCGTATCCCGTAAGAAAACCGTGTAATTTGGACCGCCTCCATCGGCTTCTTCCTCGAACAAAACCTTCTTGCCGTCCCGGCTGATGTCGCCTAGGATGGCCCATCCCAACCAACCCAGTTCCTTTTCCTCTTTTCCGCCGGGAGCCACGCCCCGCAGCCCAAGCCGCTTTTGAACTGCAAGAACCAGCGGCATCCCGTTGCGGATATCTTGCAGCCACATACCACCGGGAACATTGGTGATGGTGCGTAACTTTCCCGACAATGTCACGCCGCGCAGATTTTGTGCCGAACCGGTATCCGAGGAAGTGAACCAGATCTCGTCGCCCCTCGGAGACCACGCGATCCCCTGCTCGGATATCCACCCTGACGAGAGCTTCTTTTCGTGACCCTGCATGTCGACGACGGCAATCGAGCCCTGGTCATCACCCACGGGGTTCTCGTGATCGGCAAACGCGATCCATTTTCCATCAGGAGAAATTTTCGGATGGCTCATCCAGTTGATGCTGTCCAGCAGCACGTGTCCGATGGGATATTCCAGCCGCCAGTGACTGGTTTCGGGGACGAAGCGAACTACGGCCAGGCTCTGGCCGTCGGCCGACCAGTCGGCGTCCTGCACATTTTCGAGAGCCTCGCGGGGCGAGCCACCTCCCAGCGGAACGCGAGCCAGGGTGCCGACGCGTTCATAGCCGGACATGAAGACGGTGTTGAGACGAACGGCCAGTTCTCCATTTTTGGAGATGGCAAGAAGTTCAGCGTTCTTCAACCCGAATTCGCGCGAGACCGTATCATCGGTGCGCGCGAGATAGAGTTGATCGGTGCCGTCTTCCCAGGTAGCGCTGTAAACGACGCCGCCGTCGGGAGTGTAGCGTGCATTGCCGATCGATCCAGTGCGGAACGTGATCTGCTTGTACTCCGCCGGAGGCGCGGCGCCAGAGCCGTGTCCCAGCCCCCAACCGGCTGCAAGCAACGCTGCTGCCAGCACGATCGCGCCGGCCCCCATGACCAGCGAGCGACGCGAGCTTGACGATGCTGCCTGCTGCACTGCTGCTTGCGCCCCCGATTTTGTGCTGGACGAAATTTCCGTGAGCGCTTCCAGATCGAACGCCAAATCGCCCGCCGACTGGAAGCGCTGTGCCGGATGCTTTTCCAGACAGTGGCGGACAATGCGTTCCAGTCCAGGAGGAACATTGCGCGCGGTTTCGGAAAGCTCCGGAGCTTCTTCCTTCAGGATCGCGCTCATGGTGTCGGCGGCGCTTTCTCCATGGAACGCGCGCTTGCCCGAAATCATCTCGTAAAGAATTGCGCCAAAGGCAAAAATGTCAGAACGATGATCGGCGGGCTTGCCGCGCACCTGTTCCGGCGACATGTATCCGGCAGTGCCCATGACCATGCCGGTTTCGGTGGCGACCTGAATTGTGGGCGCGTCTCCGCTGCGGTCCGGCGCTTCCGGGCGCGTCAGCTTGGCCAATCCAAAGTCAAGAATTTTAACCCGGCCGTCGCTGGTGAGAAAAAGATTCTCCGGCTTCAGGTCGCGATGGACGATGCCTTTTTCGTGCGCCGCAGCAAGTCCCTTGGCCACCTGGACCGCGTAGTCGATGACTCGTCGCACCGGCAGCGCCCCGTTGCGCAACCGCTCGCGCAAGGTCTCGCCTTCCAGCAATTCTGAAACGACATACGGCGCGCCCTGCTCTTCGCCAATATCGAAGATAGAAAGAATGTTTGGATGATTCAGTGCCGCCGCCGCCCGCGCTTCCTGCGCGAACCGTTGCAGCCGGTCCCGATCGGCTGAGAACGATGCCGGCAACACTTTGATCGCAACCGTGCGGTCAAGCCGCGAATCGTGCGCGCGATAAACTTCGCCCATCCCGCCGGCCCCAATCAGCGATTCAATTTCGTAGGGCCCGAGTCTGGTTCCGGACGTGAGTGCCATATGTCGCGCGATTATACCCGGACCAGCCACTCGTAAGGAGCCGCAGCGCCGCGATATTCCGCTTTGATCACGGTCTATGGGGGCACGTAACTCTTTCGTAACCCTCCAGTGCACAATTTTTGCTGCACTTTAATATTCCTGAAATATCTTCCTAGTAACCTATCTTCAGGAGATCGCTCATGGGCTCAGCCCGCGTCGCGAAGTCTTTGCCGCTGCAGGTCGCTGCCATCTGTTATCGCAGGCGCGGCACGTCCATTGAGTTCCTTCTGGTTAATACCAACGGCGGCAACAAGTGGACCTTCCCTAAAGGCTCGACCGAAGCGCGCCTGTCGCACAGTCAGGCCGCCGAGCGCGAGGCCGCCGAAGAAGCCGGAGCCCTCGGCACCATCGAGCCGCGCCACTTCCATCTCTATCTGCATTCCAAGGGCGTTTTCTGGCAGCCCGGCGGCGTCCAGGAATTTGTGGTGAAGGCCTTTCTGATGGAAGTGCATCAGATGCGCAAGCCCGACGAATCCAATCGCAAGCCCACGTGGGTCAGCCCCGAAGAAGCCCGGCGGCGCCTGGCCAAGGGCCGCGAAGTGAAATATTTCCACGAACTCGAAGCGGTCATCGACCGCGCCCTGGAGCGCATCCAGTTTCACAACGAACTCTGGGGATCCTATCCCGGAGCCCGCAACCCCCGCGTCGCCTCCCCCAAGGATCCCATCGCAAACGTGATCTGGCCGTAAGGGCTGGTCGTAAATTCAGGCCGCAGGAATTACTTATTTCCCAGCTTCACCCGGGGACAGCTCCGCGAAGATTGCCTGCACCAACGCGATCGCGAGCAGAATGACTCCGAGCATGGTCGCTGCGAAGCCGGTCATGGCCGGCAGCCCGGTCGTGTTGATTGCGATCTGCAGCGACGCGCCGGAAAACGGATAGGCAGCACTGAATCCCGCGGTGCCGTGAGAATATCCAAAAATCAATCCAAGCCCGACTGCCAGAAACACGACCGCCGCAATCAAAATACGCTCAGCTTTCATTTTCAATGCTCCCATTCGGTTCGACATTTTACCCCATGATCCAACCTATCCCACAACGCAACGGCGCGGCATCGCGCCGCCTCGGGTGTATTCTCTTTCACATCATGCGAATTCCACTTTCGATGTTCTTCGCGATCGCATCTCTCTTCTTTATGACCACTCTTCTTCACGCGCAGCAATCACCCGCTGCCAAGCCCGAGGACACCGAAGTCTGGCAGCCCGTGCCCCCAGTAGTCACGCCGGGCGCGACCAACGCAGCCCCTCCCTCCGACGCCATTATTCTCTTCGACGGCAAGAATCTCGACCAATGGGTTTCGGCGCAGGATAAATCTCCCGCCAGGTGGATCGTGGCCAACGGCGTCATCACCGTAAACAAATCCGCCGGCAATATTGAAACCAAGCGCGCCTTCAAAAATTATCAACTGCATCTGGAATGGAAAGTTCCCGAGGGCATCACCGGATCGGGCCAGCTCCGCGGCAATAGCGGATTATTTCTCGCCTCCACCGGCCCTGAAGACGCGGGATATGAATTGCAGATTCTCGATTCCTATAACAACGCGACCTACGTCAACGGCATGGCGGGCAGCATTTACAAGCAGGCCATTCCGCTGGCGAATCCCACGCGCAAGCCCGGCGAGTGGCAAACCTACGACGTGGCTTGGACCGCTCCCACCTTCAATGCCGAGGGCTCCCTGAAATCTCCCGCCTATGTCACCGTCCTGTTCAACGGCGTGCTGGTGCAGAATCACTTTGAACTCAAGGGCGAGACCCGCTACATCGGCCAGCCCTTTTACAAAAAGTACGACGAAGTCCCAATCAAACTGCAAGCCCACGGCGATCCCAGCCAGCCCATCAGCTTTCGCAATATCTGGGTAAGGGAACTGAAGTAGCAAGCGCCAGCGCAGTTCTTGATCTCGCCCGGCACCATCAACACCGAGGGTGGCCCATCCTTCGCGCTTTTCGCGAAGGGTGGGAACCGATGAAGCCTGCATCGCGGAGGTTTCTACCCATCTGCATTACACCAGGCGTGCCAAGGATAAAGTCAAAATCTCAAGACGTTGAGTGCACCGACTCCCACCCTCTGAAATTCGCAGAGGGTGGGCCAGCCACCTAAGACCAGAAAAATGGACACTATTGGGCCGCCCGATGCCCGGCAGTATAAACTCTATCTCCGTTAGCGCCCGGTCACAGGAAAGGGATTGGCGTCGATCATGAGAGCTCTAAAGGTACGCATCTATTTTGCGGCGATCGTCTTCTTCTCGACCGCCGCATCAGCTCAGATTTTTCAGCTTGCTCAGCTTAACAGCAACCAAATCCGCGCTCTAGACCGGGCTAAGACCGTCGTTCTCATTCCCGGCGGTATCCTTGAGCTGCACGGACCTTATCTTCCGTCTTTTACGGACGGATATGTGGACGCCTTCACGACCGAGGCACTCGCTCGCGCCATCGTAGCCCGCCCGGGCTGGGCGGTTGTGATCTTCCCGCAAGTTCCGCTAGGTTCGGGCGCAGCTAACGCTATCGGCGGAAAGTGGAGTTTCCCCGGTTCTTATGCAGTTCGGACAGAAACCTTGCGCGCAGTGTATATGGACCTTTGCAGCGAACTGGGGGAGCAGGGCTTCCGCTGGATTTTCCTGCTTAACGATTACGGTGATCCCTTGCACGCCCGAGCGCTGAATCAAGCGTCTGAATACTTCCATGAAGTTTACGGCGGAACCATGGTTTATCTCCGAGACTTGCTTCCAATCTCGACCTGCTGTGACGGGGAAGAAAAAATGTTTACGCCGGCGCAGCTAGCTGAGGAAGGATTTACTGTCCACGCCGGTGCGGATGAACATAGCCAGATATTGTTCTTGCATCCTGAACTTGTAGATCCTGCCTACAAGAACGCGACATCGCTCACGGCCAAAGGTATGGAGGATCTTTTTCGCATTGCCGCCGCAAAGGACTGGCCGGGTTATTTCGGCGCGCCCCGTTTGGCCAGCGCAGCCCTGGGCGCAAGTCTGCTCACCGATCTCGTACGCGCGGAATCTGATGTGACCCTGAAGATTCTCGATGGTCTCGACTATCAAACGATTCCGCGCTTCTCCGACCAGTTCGATCCGCAAGCCATTCCACCCTTGGCCGCCGAACTCGAACACGATCGCCAGTGGCGAGAAAAAGAGCTCGACTGGCTTAAATCACACTCAAACGGTGACAAGACCAAGAAGACCTCGGAACAGGCGAAGTAAAGATTCCGGACTGAGATTCGGGGACAGGCGGACCGACGAAGCCCGCATCGCGAAGGTTTCTGTCCGCCTGCGTTAGAACGAGCGGCCAAGGATAAGGTCGAAAATTTCAAGAGAGCATCGCCAACCTCACAGCACCATCGCGGGCGGGTGGCCCATCCTTTCGCGCTTTCTGCGAAAGGGTGGGGCGGTTCTGAAGCCAGTCACCCTCATCCGGCACTTTTCCACAGGCCCGCACAAAATATTCCGCCCCATTGTGACGAACAACCTTGACCGAGGATACAGAAAGCTCACACTGGGACCGTGCGCACAACATCTCAGTCACGGCTCGGAGCAAGGCCAGCGATGCTGCGTCCAGCTAAGTCCCTGTGCTGGAATATTTTGCGCGCAACTGCTTTCGTCTCAATATTTTGCCGCAGAATTCCCCGATCCACCCCAGTCAAGTGCAATCGAATCAAGATCTTCGGCCGCCCATGCAAAAAAAATAATGATGTCGAATTGATTAACCGCCCGATTCTAACTCCAACCTCAAGGGCAGCCGACGGGGGCATCCGCTCTACACTTTGCCTGATAAAATTAAGTGTTCTGTGGAAATCTCTTATGTCCCTGACTAAAGCGCAAGCGCTGGAAATGTTTGAGTCTGATGATTTGATCGGCATTGGGATGGAGGCGGATGCGGTGCGCCGCTCGCTTCATCCCGAGGGCACCGTCACCTACATCATCGATCGCAATATTAACTACACCAACTTCTGCACCGAGTATTGCACCTTCTGCGCGTTCTACCGGCCGCTGAAAGGGCCGGCGGCAAAGGAAGGCTACATTCTCGACTTCGACACCATCTACGCGAAGATTCGCGAGACCGTCGAGCTCGGTGGCACCGGCGTGCTCATGCAAGGCGGACTGCATCCCGATTTGAAGATTGACTGGCACGAGAAAATGCTGCGCGGAATCAAAGAGCGTTTTCCGAAAATTCATCTGCATTGCTATTCGGCGTCAGAGATTATTGCGATTGCCGAGTACAGCGGGCTTTCGATTCGCGACACGATTCTGCGGCTGCGCGATGCGGGACTCGATTCGATTCCCGGCGGCGGCGCGGAAATTCTCGATGACGAAGTGCGCTACAAAATTGCTCGCCTGAAATGCCTGACCGAAGATTGGATCAATGTACATCGCACCGCGCACCAGATCGGCATGCGCACCACTGCGACCATGATGTTCGGCGTCGGCGAGAATTACGAAAATCGCATCAACCATTTTCAGAAACTCTACGAGTTGCAGGAGGAGACCGGCGGATTCACCGCATTCATCCCGTGGAGTTTTCAGCCGCAGAATACCGCGCTGGGCGGGCGTCATTGGGACGAAGCGACTGCAGTGGAATATTTGAAAGTGCTCGCCATCTC
Source organism: uncultured Acidobacteriota bacterium (assembly GCA_963701925.1). Taxonomy (GTDB): domain Bacteria; phylum Acidobacteriota; class Terriglobia; order Terriglobales; family Acidobacteriaceae; genus Sulfotelmatobacter. The sequence goes on along the minus strand of CAVPBQ010000012.1, from coordinate 83,813 downwards.
GCGCCTGTATTTATCGAACTTCCTCAATGTGCAATCGAGCTGGGTGACTCAAGGGTTGAAGGTTTGCCAGATGGGCCTGCGCTTCGGCGGCAACGACGTGGGCTCGGTGATGCTGGAAGAAAACGTGGTGCGCGCCGCGGGCGTGACCAATTGCACGACTGAAGAAGAATTGCGCCGCATCATTCGCGATGCCGGATTCCGGCCCGCACAACGGGATACCCTCTACCGCCAGTACTTCCTGAATTAGCGTGAAATACGAACTAGCCCGAATTACGCCTCTATGTGAAAGAGGCGTTACCGCGGGCATTTGCGCCTCGTCAGGCCTGGTTGGATTCTGACGTGCAACTCTTTCTCTACGATTCCCAGAATGGTGCACTGTTGTGTAATTTGTGCAGGGTCTTCTCTGTAGAGCGGGAAATTTTGTCTAAGGTGTTTACCCGAGTTGATGAAAACAGGCTCTGGGAGCCAGATTTGCGACGCGAATTTTTTTTGCGGCATTTTTCGAAAAAGAGTTCACAGGACTGAATTTCAGGCGCGCGCCAGGCGAGCGCGCGATTGAGTGTTTCGCCGCATCATTGCTGGGGAGGATCACGCCATCGCAGTTCCGAAACGGAATTCGGGAGAGCTCCCGCATCGGCAAGAGGCGAAGGTATCACCCGCAAGTGGCTGTGGAAAAAGCTGTTCGCAGGTAAGAGCAAAATTTGTCACACAGTGGCAACGTGGATGCTATGGAAGTTAAACATCGCAGGTCAGGTGAGGCAGTGACGACATTGATTGAAATAGGGGAGGATCGCATGAAAGAGCAGACAGTGCGGCTGGGTCCACGCGAACAGCAGATCGTCGAACTGCTCTTACAAGGTTGTGATAATGCGGAAATCGCCAGCCAGCTCAAAATGGCGCGGCGCACGGTGAAGGCTCACTTCAACCGGTTATTTCTTCGTTTCGGCATCAATGGCGGTATCAAGCGAGTCAAACTCGCCACCCTGTTGTATCGGAGGCAAGCATGTCAGGAAACGAACGGTATGGCACCCGGGTCCCCAATGAGCGAGAGCAGAGAGTCATCCAACTAGTCGCTCAGGGCCTTAAGAACAGCGAAGTCGCCGAGGAGATCGGAACCACGGAACACGTGGTGAAGAATTACCTGCGCGTGATTTATGACAAGCTCGGACTGTGGAATCGGGTGGAGCTGGCGCTGTGGTATGAGTCGCGGCGCATTCAGCCTTCGCTGATGATGCAGTAGGAGTTTTCGAGGTGGCGGCTGCGAGAGCATGTCAGTCCGCTCGGCCAACTACTCGCAGCCGAAAGCTCGAAGGTTCCGCAAGCGCACGGCCGCGTCCCGAACTCCGCGACTGGCGGCAGCATCCAGCAGCACGTGGGCCTGGTCGCAATTCTTCGAGACCCCGTCCCCTTTCAAATACAGGTCCGAGAGCAGGAGCGTCGCTTCGGTATTGCGCTTCTCAACCGCCTTCCATAACCACTGTGCAGCCGCAGCGGAATTGCGTTGCTGCCCGTTGGTTCCATTCAGATAGCCTTCAGCAACGGCGAGTTCCTGCGCGCCTGCGGCTGTGGAAACAGGCGGCGCAGTCAGGGCGGGCGCAGACGATGCGCGGGTGAGGACGGCGGGGCGCGGCTTCTCCGCCTTTGCCGTTTCACCGGCAGAGGCGCGCTGCGCTGTCGTGCTTTGCTCGTGAGCGGTCACAGGCGCCGCTGATTTCGGCGGAGCGACAGGCTGCTGCGCCGGCGCCGGTTGAGCGGACTGCTGATCAGCAACTGCGGGCGGAGTTTGTGGTGGCAGCGCAGTCCTGGAACGGGTCTGCCCGTCTTTCCAGGCAACATATCCTAGAACCAGAAGAAGCGCTGCCAGCGCGGCGCCAAGATAGAACCGGTAGGAGCGCGAGCCTTCTTCCTCTTCTTGTTGAGGCTGGAGGAAACTGAGGCTCCGCGGATAATCGTCGTAACGCGGTTGAGGAATGAAGCCAGGCCGCTCTTCGCTGGGAACCGATGGGGCGGACACTCGCTCCCGAAAGATGCTCTGCGGGTGAGCGTCGAAGTTTTCTTCCTGCGAAATCGGCTGCGTAATTTGCGAGGGCCGATCCGGCGCAGTCAACCCTGCGAGGGGCACGCCGCACATGCCGCAGAATCTCTGATCGCCAGGATTTTCGTGGCCGCACGCTTCACAGCAGACCTGCGAGATATGCAATTCGTTGGCAACTTGAGGTTCCTCTCGAACCTCTTCTCGAAGCTCGAGATCTCGAAACGGAATGGGCGCCGCAGATTCTTCTCTCTCAACGGGAATCACATTTTCGGGAACCACCTCTTCCCGGGGAGGATTTTCGAGTTCGAGTTCGCGCAGTAATTCCAGCACCGCCTCCTGTCGCTTTTCTGGAGGATTGGTGTAGTAGACCTCGGCCCAGCGTCCCATGTGCTCGCCGAGAACAGGATTCACCAGCGGGTTCAACTCGGGCTTGGGCGCCGTGCGGGAGGAATCGGAACTGTCAGTCCGGTGCGCCAATAGGATCTCCGGTAAGCGGGCTTTCGAATATGATTGCACCTCCCAGTGCAAGGTTGCAATAGAGGATCTGGCAAAGGCAATTCCCAGTTCCAACCGCTGTTAATTGCAGGCCTTACGCAGGGCGGGCTCGTACGAGTCCAGCTGGGCGTCGCGCTGGCTGCTGTATTTTCCCTTAGGGGTTTTGCCGTAGAGATCGGCGCCGGGGCAGTAGTAGAGCGCAGTCTGCAGGTCGACCCAGACTTGCGTATCGGGATTGCCTTTGTATTCCACGGGCTCAGGCGCTTCTGCGAGACCGAGGTTGATAAGCATGCGGTCGAAGAATGAAAGATCGGCATCGGGTGCGGGCCTGCGATGAGTGGTCGTGGGCGCATTGGGATTGCCGGTCGCGGTGACTGAGTGATTGGACCAGATGCCCCAGCGAATTACGCAGGCGACGAGAATGACGGCGATGGCGAGATAGATGTCGCCGCGACGTGCGGCCCAGAAGCGGGCGAAGGCTCCGGGGGGTACATTAGCCATCTGCTCGAGATATTCACGAGCTGCGACGGCCGAGCTCCAGTCGGGAGCTTTTTTTACGAGCGCGTGTTGCGTGACCGCGATCTCGGTGGAATCCTCGGGCTTCTCCGCGTCGTCGCGTTCGACAGCTTCCTCATGGGTTGCGTCGGCGGATCCGGAATCGCGTTTCGTAGGGGCGAGGAACTGGGCGAGCGAGTCGTCCACTTCGACGGGCTCAGAAGGTTCGGTTGGCAAAGGCTCTAATTCCGCGGGATCTACATTGGGCTGATGAAGCTCGTCGGGATACGGATCGACTGGCGGAGGTCCTGGCCTGGCCGTCTCTAGCCGCCGGGCGGTTCCGCATTTGCCGCAGAACTGCTCTTCCGCCATGAGGGCGTTTCCACAGTTGACGCAGACAAATGCTCCGGGGGCTGTCGCGGAAGCGTTGGCGTGGCCCGCGGCCATGCCGGGCCGCATCTTTTCGAGGGCCTCCATCATGACCGCGCGTTCGGTGGCGAGAGATTTTTTCCAGGTAAGTTCTTCGTCGCGCGCCAGGGCTTCGGTGATGAGGCCGGCCATCAGCTGGCAACTGTGAACGTCTTGTTCGCCGAACCCCTGTGGACGGGAGTAGTAAAGTTCGAGGCCCCCGGTGATGCCGCCATCGTGATAGATGGGAACAGCGATGAGAGATTGAATGCCGCGCCGGCGGCATTCGTCGGCGTCGAGAAGGAACTCGGTATTCACATCGGGGCAGCGCACGACCTGGCCGGTTCTGAGGCTGGCAACACAGAGCGCCTTCTCCAGAGGAACGGCAGTGCCAGCGGGCAAACTGGTTTCTCCCGAGCCAGCGCGGTAGAGAACCTGCTTACTTTCCAGAATGCCGATGGCGGATCCGCTGGCCTGCGCGATTTCGGTGACACGGGAGGTGATCAGCGCCATGACTTCGGCAAGTTCCAGATGACGCACCTGGATCTGGTGTTGAAGATCGACGATCTGGCCGAGGGTGTAGGTGTAATCGGCTTCGTGAGCGGGCTTGGGCTCGGATGTTCCTTCGACGAGTGGAGCGGGAGGAGCGGGCACTTGCGGCTCGGTCACTTCAGGGCGATGCGGGACGCGCAGCTCCATTGCCTGCAAGCGGCGGTTGTGCTCTTGCAGCACATAGGCCGCTTCCAGCAGGCGGGCGAGTGCCTGCTCGTCGAACTTTGGCTTGTCCAAGCCTGGCTTATCCGAAACTGGTTTGTCCAAACCCGGTTGGTTCAGCCCTGCTTCGTGCAACCCTGGATTGTCTTTTTCTTCCGACACAATTCTTATTTCCACCCCGAGCGTGAGGCGTGGCGCGCCGGGCTCCAACGGCCGCTTCCCGGTGGAAGGTATGTTTATTCTAGTGCAAACTCGCGCCGGCAGAAGCGATCCGCGCCGGGAAATCGCCCTGAAAACACGCATCGCTCGCTCCCCACGCGGGGATGCCTCGACTGCGCGGTTAGTGTACCGCCGGGCGGAAAGCGGGGCGAGTGATCTTCGGATGCGGAACGGGAGTCACTTCCTGCGGAGTGTGATGACCATGGTAACCGCGTGACGATGAGTTATTCCGAAACGTTCGCGGCGGCGGATTGCTTTTGCGCGCTGAGATAAAAGTGCACCGCGGGAGTGATGATGAGCGAAAGCACCATGGAAATCAGCACGCCGCCGATAACAGCGATGGCGAGGGGTTGGAGCATTTGCGATCCGGCTCCGAGGGCAAGCGCCAGCGGAGCCATACCGGCGACCGTGGCGAGAGCGGTCATGACGATGGGGCGCAAGCGGCGGCGACCGGCTTGCAGAATCGCATTCTTCGGTGAGAGTCCCAGGGTCCGCATCTTTTGATCGGAATCGAGAAGGAGGATTCCGTTCTTCGCCACGATGCCGATGACCATGATCATTCCCATGAACGAAGAGATGTTGAACGTGGTCTGCGTGATGAGCAGGGCGATGAAAACTCCGGCTGTGGAGAGCAGCGCGGAGGACAGGATCGCGACCGGCGCAGCGAAATTTCCAAATTCAAAGAGAAGTACGATGAAGAGCAGAAGAATGGCGAGGATCAGCACGATGACGAGATCGTGAAACGACTTCTGCTGTTCCTGGTAGGTGCCACCGTATTCAATGCGAATGCTGGATGGGATGTGCAAAACGGCAATGACTTTTTTCACGTCGGCCATGCCGCTGCCCAGGCTGCGGCTTTCGAGGCGGGCGGTGACGGCAACATCCCGCTGCAGATTTTCGCGGCGAATTTCGGTCTGCCCCGGAACCTCGACCATGGTAGCTAATGCGCCCAGGGTCGCGGTGTGTCCGGTGCTGCTGACCAGGAGAGTGTCGCGCATGGCTTCAAGCGAGGCGCGATTGGCGGCGGGGAAACGCACGCGCAGCGTGTAGGCGCGGTCGTTGGCCACGACCGGCGTGGGAGCGGGCTCGCCTTCGAGAATGGCGGAAGCATCGAGCGCGATTTCTTCGGCGGTGAATCCGGCGCGAGCAGCGACGCTGGGATCAACCTGAAAGGTGACGGCGGGGCCGCTGATCGTATTGTCGATGCCGTTAAGAAGGTCGACGACGCCGTCGATCTTCGAAATCGCATCGGCGACTTTCGGAGCCCATTCTTCCAACAGCTTCGCATCCGGTGAAAACAGTTTGATCTCGATGGGCTGAGGCGAGGAAGTGAGATCGCCGATCATGTCCTGCAGGACCTGAATCAGATCGACATCGAGGGCGGGCTCTTCTCTTTTGATTTGAGCGCGCACGTCGGCCATGATTTCGTCGATGCCGCGGTCACGCTTGGATTTGAGCTTGACCAGAATGTCGCCGGTATTGGCTTCGGTGACGGCGGCGAGGCCGAGTTGCAGCCCAGTGCGCCGGGAAGTGCTCTCGACCTCGGGCATAGCGCGCAGCATCTGCTCGACGTGGCTTACGACGCGATTGGTTTCCGCCAGGGAACTGCCCGCGGGCATGATGTAGTCGACGGTGAATCCGCCTTCATCCATTTCCGGGAGCAAGTCGGAGCCGCAGAAAAAGTAACAGACCACGGCCACAGCAATGAGGCCAGCGCTGAAGAGGGCGAGCAGACGTGGGCGATCGAGGGCGCGGCGCAGCCAGCGTTCGTGGAAGTTGACAACGCGCAGGAAGAATCCGCTGAGATGTTTTTCTTCGGCAGCGAGAAGCTGGTGAAGTTCTGCACTCTGCTCAACTTTTGTTTCTGATTTGGTTTCGGCGGCTGGGGGCGGAGTCTCGACCGGCGCGGCGGGAGTTTCTTCCGCAGCGTAGCCTGTTCTCCGGCCGCGAATCAGATACTGGCTCAAAGTGGGAGTCCAGGTGAGGGCGAGCGCGAGCGAGGTGAGCAGGGAGACGGACATGGTGATCGCGAGCGCGCGGAAGAAAACGCCGGTAACTCCGGTGATGGAGATGAGCGGAATGAATACGACGATGGGTGTGATGGTCGAGCCGATCAGCGGAATAGTGATTTCTTGCAGCGCACTCTGAATGGCTTGGAGGCGTGTCTGGCCCATGTCGCGATGGAGCACGATGTTTTCGACGACGACGATGGCGTCATCGATGACGAGTCCGACAGCGGCAGCGAGGCCGCCTAGAGTCATGAGGTCGAAGGTCTCGCCCATCATCTTCAGGGCGATGAAGGTGACCATGACGGTGACCGGGATGACGAGGCCGGCGACCAGCGATGTGCCCCAATCGCGGAGGAAGACGACGAGAATGATGGATGCGAGAATGAGGCCGAGCAAAATCGCATCGCGCACGCTCTTGATGGATTCGCCGACGATAATCGACTGATCGTAGAAGGGCTCGATGTGGACGCCGGGCGCAAGCGTCTTGCGGATCTGGTCGATTTCGTCATGTACTTCCTGCGCGACCTGCATGGTGTTGCCGTCGGGCTGGCGATTGATGTTGAGCAGCACGGCCGGCTTGCCGTTGGCGGTGACGACGGTGTAGATGGGCTTAACGCTGGGCGCGACGGTGGCCATATCGCCGATGCGGACGGGAATTCCAGAGGGCGTGCTTTTGATGACCGTATCCGCGATCTGTTCCGGAGTGCGGACCTGGCCGTTGATCAGGCCGAGATAGAGCTGATGATTTTTCTCGATCAGGCCGGGAGAATCGATGAGGTTGGTTTTCTGCACGGCGTCGAGGATGTCCTGCACCGTGACGTTGGCGGTGAGCAGCTTGGCGGGATCGGGCGTGATGTGAAATTCGGGTTCCTGGCCGCCCTGGATGATCACCGTGGAAACGCCGTCGAGGCGGTTGAGCCGCGGCTTCATTTCGTAGGTCGCCATCTCCCACAGCGCGGTCTGCGGCATGCTGTCGGAAGTGAGGCTGTAGCCCAGGATGGGGAAGCTGGCGAAGGTCATGCGGTGGGTTTCGATTTTGGTGCTGGCGGGAAGTTCGGGCTGCACGCGGGAGATGGCGGCGTTCACATATTGCAGTGTCTGGAACATGTCAACGTCCCAGCGGAAGTAGAGATCGATTTCGGCGGAGCCACGGCTGGTGATGGAGCGGACGTTGAGCAATCCGGGGACGCTGTTGACGGCCTCTTCGAGAGGGCGTGTGACTGTGACCATCATCTGATCGATGGGCATCACGCCGTTGTCGACACCGATCAGCACGCGCGGGAAATTGGTTTGGGGGAACACCGAGACTGGGATGGTGAAGGCGAGGTACGCGCCCAACAGGGCGAGGGTCAGAATCAGAAAGATGAGGGGACGCGCGTGCTTCTCCATCCAGTGGCGGGAGCCGACAGCGCGGCCCGTGGGATGAGAGCCATTCGTGGGATTGGCTTCGAGGTGAGGCGAGTTCACGCCGAGGCTCCGCAGCCGTTATTTGTCACTCGACGCCTCATTGGGAGTTTTGGCAGCGTCCTTCGAGGCGGGCGGCTTGGCGCTTTCTGCGCCGCTCTCGGCCGGTTCCGCGGCTTGAATCTGAATCTTAGTTTTGTCGGGGAGGCCGTAGGCTCCGGAGGAAATGACTTTATCGTTTTCGCTGAGGCCTTGGGTGATCTGCACATCGTCGTTGTTGCGAATGCCGAGTTTCACTGCGGTTTGATGAGCGCGACCATCGGACCCGGCAACCATCACGGAAGTTGTCCCATCGGGGGCCGTGAGCAGGGCGTTGGCGGGAACGACGAGCGCATCTTGAATGGTTTGCGCCGTGAGCGACAGCAGGACGCTGGTGCCGGGCTTTAATTCATGTTTCGGATTGCTGGCCTCGAGCCAGATTTCGACGGTGGTGCTGTTGGGATCGAGCGCGGGGCTGACGACGGTGACCTTGCCTGCGATGGGATGTTCGACGCCGGGGGCGGTGATGGTTCCGGCATCGCCAACTTTTAAATAAGCGGCCTCGCTCTGCGGAATATGCGCCTTGGCGATGACGGAAGATATATCCATGACGGTGAGCAGCGGCGTTCCGGCCGCAGCCATTTCGCCGGGATAGAGCGGGCGGTCGGTAATGACGCCATCGATGGGGCTGCGGATTTCGGAGTAGCTGAGTTGGGCCTGCGCGCCGAGATATTTGCCTTTGGCGGATTCCAGTTGTCCGGCGGCGGATTTGAGTTCGTTTTGTTTTCCGATGGAGTTCAGCGCATCGAGATGCTTTTTGGCGATGGCATATTGATTGCGCGCTTGAATGATGTCTACGCGCGACTGGTCGAGTTCTTTTCGCGGCAGCGCGCCTTCTTCGAAAAGTTTCTGACGGCTCTGGAAGACAAGTTCTTCGGCCTCGAGCGCCTGTTTGGCCTGTTGCTCGTCGGCTTCGGCCTTCTGAATTTCTTCCGGCAGGCTGGCGGCGGTGGTGGTTTCGTAGTTGGCCTGGGCCTGATCGTAGGCGCCTTTGGTGTCCTGCGCGGCGGCGGTGAGATCGCGATTCTCGAGGACGGCGAGCAGTTCGTTTTCTTTTACGTGGCTGCCGCGCTTGACCAGGAATTTCTGTACGGGAGCGCTGATCTTGGGAACGATCGCGGCCTGGGCATGCGGAAATAAAATGGCCTGCGTGGTGATGGTGTGCTGGATGGTGGTTTTTTCCACGGGAGCGACTTGCACGCTGACCGTGGGTTCCTTGTCGCCCTTGTCGGAGTTGCAGCCGGAGAGCAGCGATGCAGTCAGAACCGCGAAAACCAGGGCGAGTATGCTGTGCGGGCGGCGACGGTTGCGACCGGCCGGATTCGGAAGTGAGCGGGAGTAGTTCATTCCTCTAGAAGTTTCCTGTCAGGGTTTGCAAGGTGGCGACGGCGACGCGATAGCGCGACTGGCCGTCGTCGTAGGCGCCGCGAGCCTGGGTCAACGTGTTCTGCGCATCGACGACTTCGAGCACGGTGGATTCTCCTGCCTGGTAGCGCAGGTTGGTGAGGCGCAGGCTTTCGGCGGCCAGGTCGGCCGAGCTGGCGAGCGTTTCCATTTCGTCGCGCGCAATGGCGGCCTCATTGTAAAACTGCCGCAGACGGCTGAGCAGCTGGCGTTGCGCAAAACTTAACTCGACGCGCGCCTGATCGCGGCGGAGTTCAGCCTGCTTGAGCTTGCTGCGATCCGCGCCCCAGCTGAAGATGGGAATCTGCAGAGTAGCCACGCCGGAGTAACCGAGATTGCGAATGCCATCAGTCCGGGTAGCGAAACGGTTGGCATCGATGCCGTAGAAAAAGTCCAGGGTGAGCGATGGCAGGAGACCTCCCCAGGCTGCAGTGACCTCGTGCTTCGAGGCCTGGTAGGCGCTCAGCGCGGCGCGCAGTTCGGGATTGTTTTTCCTGCCCGTGGTTTCGACTTCGGCAAACGTTGGGAGCGGCTCGGTGGTTTGCAGGTCGTCGACCACAGTGAAGTCCTGATTGAAATCCTGGAACAGGAGGACGGCAAGATCGAGTCGGCTGCGCTGCATATCGAGCTGAGCTTCCTGCAGATCGCGCTGCTTCTGCTGCGCCTGGATGCGCGCCTTGATGGCGTCAGCGTGGGCAACTTCGCCGCCGTGCTCGAGATCCTGACTGATCTTGAGGAAGTGAGCGGCTTCGGCATCGGCGCGCTGCGCGGTGGAATACTTGCGCTCAGCAACGACCAGGCCGTAGTAGGCCTGAGTCACGGTGACGACCAGCCCGCGGGTGGCGATTTCGGCTTTGGCCCGGGCCTGCGCCAGCAGAGCCGAAGAGCGCCGGTAGTCGGCTACGTTGGTCAGGGAAAGGGACTCGTGCGCATCGGCCTGGCTGATGTATTCGTGCACGCCGTTGTTGGCGATGAAGCGTGAGGCCGGGCAACTGGCGGTGGCCATTGCGCAACTGGTGGGCAAGCGTCCCTCGCCTTGGGTATAGATGAAGGAATTGGTGTAGTTCAGGTTGGGCAGCACTCCGGCGCGCGATTGCACGCGGTCTTCGCGGGCCAGACCGAGATCGGTGACTGCGGATCGGTACTCCGGGTCGTTGAGGCGGGCGCGCTGCAGAGCGTCTTGCAAAGTGATGGTCAGCGGGGCGCCTGCGGCGGTCAGGCTGGATGGTAGGGAGGACGATGACGCCTCCTGTGCAAAACTCGTGGATGCAAAGGTGAGGAGGGCCAAAACGAGAAATGGGTAGGGGAGAAGAGTGCGAAAACGGGAGAGCGCGGCCAGTGGCATGAATCGAGTTTGGGGAGCGAGCTTCATGGGTCACCTCGGGCAAGGGGAAGGCCATCGGCGGAACGAAGATACCTGATGACAAAAGAGATCCGGTTGAATCGCGAGTTGCTGGACAGGCACGAAGTGGACTGTTGGAACGCCGGTATAGATACGATGTACGGGAGTGAACATGATGAAAGCGCCGGTCACGGGTCTGGCGGTTGGACCAATTTGGAACTTGCACAGGCTATCACGGTGATCCTGAAAGCCGCATGAAAAGGAAGGAAGGGAAGGCAAGTGGCTGCATACCAAAGTGTTAGAGGGGAGGGAGGAGTGGATCGAAGAAATGGCGAAACAGGTGCTTAGGAGAGGAGGGTAGTGAATCGGAGGAGGTAACGCCATGATCGATCTGGATCAAGTGAAAGTGACGCCTCGTGATCAGCAGGTTCTGAACTTGCTGGTGCAGGGTTGCAGCAACAAGGAAATAGCGGGCCAGCTCAACATCAGTCCACGCACAGTGAAACAACATCTACGCACGCTGTTTCTGCGGGCGGGCATTCGGGATGGCCGCAAGCGGGTGAAGTTAGCGATCGCCATGTTCAGCAAAGAGGAGGCCCAGTCATGATGCCGCGCGAGTGTCTTACTCCCAAAGAAGTGCAGGTAGCGGTTCTGGTGTGGCAGGGCTTGACCAACCGCGAGATCGGCAAGATTATCGGCACAAGCGAGCAGGTCATCAAGAACCACCTGCGCAGCGCCTTTGACAAGCTGGGCGTGTGGAGTCGTCTGGAACTGGCGATGTACGTGGCCAGCCACGGCGGGAAGAACTGGCCTGATAACAGCGACGGGCAGGTCGCGCAGGGTGCGACACTGACCGGCGGAAAGCCGCAAGAAGTGGGCAACTATCTGGCTACGGCGGCGGGCGGCCTGTCGCGGTAACCGGGGTAACTCTCCAACTGCTGCAATCAGTTTCACGTAGGAGTGCGGGCCAGGTGGAGACGAACTCGGCAAAGTCATTTCTGTTCAATGACTTGTCGATCGCACGTCAAAGGCAGCGCAATTGCACGATGGGATCTGATGTGGCTCGCCGGCTCAACTGCAGTGAAGAGCCGGCACAGCCAGCTTCGGCGGCCCAGGCCATTTGGGTCGCAGCGTAATTTCGGACCCAGGGCGACGGCGATGGCCTACAAAGAGACTTTCTGGATGACGTGCGATTCAACCGAGCAGCTGCGGGCCGAGTATGGTCCTTTTCCCACTCGAGCCGAAGCTGAGTCGGAGGCCAAGAAGCTGGGTTTCGGATATCTGCTGCGCTACGAGCACTTGCTCGACGAGAACGAAGAGATCAGGGAAGTGCGCTGCATTTTCATCGAGTTGCCGGGAGCGGTTCCGGTGAACGTGGAGGCGGTGCAGGTGACGCTGCATACGCGCTGCGCCACCTGCGGCGAATCAGCGGCGCACGATAAAGGCTGGGAAGCCGAGGTGTGGGCGGATATCCACGAGTTCGAGCACTCGCGCCATCGCGTGCGGCTGTTCGAGCATGCCCGCGGCAAGGGATTGAAAGAGATTGGCGACTGGCGCGAGTAACGTCTCACCTCCGCGAAACCTTTCACCACAGAGGTCACAGAGAAAACACAGGCCGACAAAGGAATTTTCTTCTTTGATTCTTTGACGCAAGTAGCGTTTACGCCGAGAGTTGGCTGGCGGCGGCGCGGTCCAGGAGCCAGAGAAGTTTGCCATTCTGCGGGCGGACCAGCTTTGAGGGATATTGTTCGCCGGGAGCATTTCCTTCCAGAACCTGTTTTACGGCGTCCGCCTTATCGGTGCCGCTGACTAGAAAAGCTACCGCGCGCGCGGCATTCAGCACGGGCAGGGTGAAGGTGATGCGGTGCGTCTTGAATTTCTCCACCCAATTGGCAACTACCAGGCGAGTTTTTTCTTCGAGCGCTGCGGTTCCGGGAAAGAGTGATGCGGTGTGGCCGTCGGGACCCAGGCCGAGAAGAATGAGATCAAAGTGGGGGAATTCTCCGGGCTGAAGCGCGAAGAACTTTTTCAAGACCTGCTCGTAGGCTTCGGCGGCGGCTGCGGCATCGGGATTCTCGGCTTCCACGCGGAAGATGTTGCCGGGGGCGACGGGAATTTTTGAGAGCATGGTTTCGTCGGCCATGCGGAAGTTGCTTTCGGGGTCGGTCGGCGGGACGTGGCGTTCATCGCCAAAGAAGAAGTAGGTGCGATCCCAGGGCAGCGCCGTGCGCGCGTTGGTGGCGAGAAGATTGTAGAGAGCTTTCGGAGTCGACCCGCCGGAGAGTGCGATGACGAAGCGGCCGCGATCAGTGACCGCTGCTGCGGCGGCGTGCAGGACTTCGTCGGCCGCTGCGGCAAACAACTCTTGCGGCGTGGTCAGCTTGCGGATTTCGATCGAAGAATCCAAGAAGACGCCTCAGCGAATTTCAACTTTTCTGTGCCCACTGCGCGCCGCAACGGGCTGCGCCCAGAAGCCCCGCATTTTGGTTCATCACGACCTGAACAGGAATCGCTTCCACCAGCGGACGCAAGCGTCCTTTTTCGAGGAAGGCCTGCATGAACGCGGGCCCAGTCAACTTCGGAAGAATCTTGGGTGAGATGCCTCCGGTCAGAAACAAGCCGCCCGTGGCCATAACCTTCAGCGCCAGGTTGGATGCCTCGGCGCCGTAAACGGCGATCCACAAGTCGAGCGCCTTTACTGATAGCGGGCAGGACTCTGCCAGAGCAGCGCGCGAGATTGCGGCGGCGGCATCGTCTTTCTGAATCTGCGCCGCCACTTCGGGAGTTTCCTTTTCGTGTTGGCTGTCGCGCAGGAATTGGTACACATTGACGAGACCGGGGCCGGAAAGAATGCGCTCGTAGCTCACGTGGCCGAAGCGGGCCTCAAGAAAGCGGAGCAACGCGATCTGCAGGTCGCCCTGCGGAGCGAAGTCGCAGTGGCCGCCTTCACAGGCGAAAACGTGGTGGCGCGAGCCGTCCCAAAATAATCCGGCCTGACCGAGGCCGGTGCCGGGGGCGATCACGGCCTGGTTGCCGATCGCCGGGCCACTTATTTTGTTCAGCGGCACGAGATCAGCGGCGCTCAGCGCGCCGATTCCCCAGGCGCTAGCTTCAAGGTCATTGATTAACAGCGTGGCGGGAAGTTGAATCTGCTTCGCCAGTTTGGATTGCTCGATGACCCAGGGCAGGTTCGAAGTTTCGACGCGGCCGTTGCGCACGGGGCCGGCAATGCCAAAGCATGCCACCTCCGGGCGAGTGCCGGAATCTTTGAGGAACTGGCTGACAATCTCTCCCAGTCCATGATGCTCGCGGCTGGGAAACACACGCTCGCAGATCAGGCTTAGATGGCCGTTCTGGGCCTGAAAATAAGCTAGCCTGGCATTGGTGCCGCCAATATCGCCGGCCAGGATCATTTCTCGAAATTCCTCCAGCGGCGGCCGTCGCGCTCCAGCAATTCGTCAGCTTCCTTCGGTCCCCAGGTGCCCGAGGCATAGTTGGGGAAGTTGCGAGGAGGCAGAGCTTTCCACAAATCGAGCGCGGGGCTGACCACGGCCCATCCTGCTTCCACCATGTCGGCGCGCTGAAACAGCGTCTGATCGCCGATCATGCAATCATGCAGCAAGCGTTCATATCCGGTACTAGGCTGCTTGCCGAAATATTCCTGATATTCGAAATTCATATCGACCGTGCCCAGGCGCATCACCGGGCCGGGCACCTTGGCCGCGAACTGCAACGAAATGCCCTCCTCGGGCTGGATGTGCAGAACGAGTTGATTGGGCATCAGGTGTTCGACCGGCGTGTCGCGGAAGAGTACAAAGGGCGCCCGACGAAACTGTATCACGATATGGGTATTGCGCACGGGCATGCGCTTGCCGGTGCGGAGGTAGAAAGGAACGTCGGCCCAGCGCCAGTTGTCGATGAGCAGCTTCATGGCGACGAAAGTTTCGGTGCGCGAGTCGGGAGCAACGTCGGGCTCGGAGCGGTAGGCGGGAACGCGCTTGCCATCCTCGGTGCCTTCGCCGTACTGACCACGAACCGTGCGGCTCAGGACCTCTTCATCGCCGAGTGGTTGAATGGCGTGCAGGATTTTCGCTTGCTCATCGCGAACGGCGTTGGCCTCGAACGAAATGGGCGGCTCCATGGCGGTGAGCGAAATCAACTGCATGATGTGGTTCGGGACCATGTCGCGCAGCGAGCCGGCATGATCGAAATAACTGCCGCGGCCTTCAACGCCGACGGTTTCGGCGACAGAAATCTGGATGTGATCGATATAGCGGCGATTCCAGACCGGCTCGAAAATTCCGTTGGCGAAGCGGAAGGCCAAAATATTCTGAACAGTTTCTTTACCGAGGTAATGATCGATGCGGTAGATCTGGGTCTCTTCGGCAACTTTGAGGAGTTGCTGGTTCAGGGTCTTGGCGGAATCCAGATCGTGGCCGAAGGGCTTCTCGATGATGACGCGGCGCCAGTGGTTGTTGTCCTGTTGCATCAAACCGGCGCCGGCGAGTTGTTCGACGATGGGCCCGAAGTAACTGGGCGCGGTGGCGAGGTAGTAAAAGAAATTCTGCTGAGTTTTATGGTCCGCGTCGATCTTGGCCAGAAAATCTTTCAGTTGCGGGTAGAGATTTTTGTCGTTGAAGTCACCGGTGAAATAGAAGAAGCGCTGGCTGAAAGAATCCCAGAGGGCATCGTCGACGCACTCGCCGCAATATTCTTTGATGTCGTCGTGAACGCGCTGGCGAAATTCTTCGTTGGACATCTTGCTGCGGGCGACGCCGACGATGGCGAACTCGCGCGAGAGCAATCCGGCGCGGGCGAGGTTGTAGAGCGCTGGGATCAGCATGCGGCCGGTCAGATCGCCCGCCGCGCCAAAGATGACCATCACACAGGGATCGCCTTGCTTGCCTACCTTAGGTAACGCTGTGGTGGGCTGTTCTGCTAATTGAGCCATGACTGGAATCCTCTAGGAACCTTGTGTCGTTCTACGTTGGCCTGGCGGTTAATGAGCCTTGGCCGCGCCCGCTTCGATGTGTCCACCAAACTTCTGCCGCATGGCGGAGAGCATTTTTTCCGCGAAAGTGTGCTGCTGGCGCGAGCGGAAGCGAACATACAAGGCGGCAGTTAGCACATCCGCCGGGACGGCTTCTTCGATCGCCGCCTGGATGGTCCAGCGGCCTTCACCGGAATCCTGCACATAGCCTTCATATTCCGAGAGCGTGGGATTTTCCGCCAGCGCCATGGCGGTGAGATCGAGCAGCCACGAACTGACGACGCTGCCGCGACGCCAGACTTCCGCGATATCAGGCAGATTCAGGTCGTAGCGTATATCTTCTGGCAATTCTTTGCTGGTTGCGTTTTTGAAGATATCGAAGCCCTCGGCGTAGGCCTGCATAATGCCGTATTCGATGCCGTTGTGGACCATCTTGACGAAGTGTCCCGCGCCAGAGGGGCCGCAGTGGATATAGCCTTCTTCGGAAGTGCCGCCGAGTTTTTCGCGGCCGGGGGTGCGAGGAATGTCGCCAATGCCGGGGGCGAGCGTTTTGAAAATCGGATCGAGGCGCTGGACGGCCTCTTTGGGGCCTCCGATCATCATGCAATAGCCACGGTCAATCCCCCACACGCCGCCGCTGGTTCCGACGTCGAGGTAGTGGATGCCTTTGGGATCGAGTTCTTGGGCGCGGCGCACGTCATCTTTGAAGTAGGAATTGCCGCCGTCGATGATTGCATCGCCTTTTTGCAGATGCTGGGCGAGCGCCTGCACGGTCTGTTCCGTCGGGCCCCCAGCGGGGACCATGATCCATATAGCGCGCGGTGGAGTTAGCTTTGAGATAAGGTCTTGCAACGACGACGATCCGGTCGCACCTTCGCCGGCAAGCTTTTTGACGGAGTCAGGGCTGAGATCGGAAACGACCAATTGATGTCCGCCGCGCATCAGGCGCCGCGTCATGTTCGCGCCCATCTTCCCGAGACCCACCATTCCTAATTGCATAACGTTCTCCTTGCGGTTGGTGACAGCCAACGAAGCAGGCTAGGGTCGTCAACGCGAATTCATTCTGCGATCTTCAGTGCGCGCACGGTCTACTCTCCGTTGTGCGATCAGCTTTTCGCCTGTGTATTTTTGTCGATGGCGGCGAGCAGTTTGTCGAAGGCGTCGGCGAACAGCTTCACTCCGTCGTCGGTCAGCTTGTCAGTCACTTCTTTCATGGAGATGCCGGCGTGTGCCAGATCGTCCATAACTTTCTTAGCGCCGTCGACGTTTTCGGTGAGGCTGTTGCGCAGTCTGCCGTGATCGCGGAAGGCATCGATGGTGGCCGGGGGCATAGTGTTCACAGTGTCGGGCCCGATCAATTCTTCGACGTAGATTACATCGCGGTAATGGGGATTCTTGGTGCTGGTGCTGGCCCAAAGAACTCGTTGTGTCTGGGCGCCTTTCGCGGCGAGCGCGTCCCAGCGCGGACCGCTGAAAATCTGCTGGTAGGCCTTGTAGGTCAATTTGCCGTTGGCGATGGCGACCTTGCCTTGCAGATTTTTGAAGAAGGCTTGCTGACTGGCGTCGGAAGTCGATTTTATTTTCGTGTCGAGCAGGGAGTCGATGAGGGTATCGATGCGGCTGATGAAGAAGCTGGCAACGCTGGCCATTTTCTTCAGATTGCCGCCGCGCTTGGAGTAGCCTTCGAGGCCCGTGATGTAGGCCGCCGCGACTTGCTCGTAAACGTCCTGCGCGAACAGGAGCGTCACGTTGATGTTGATGCCCTCGGAGATCAGTTGCTGGAAGGCCGGGATGCCTTCGGTGGTGCCGGGAACTTTGATCATCACGTTGTCGCGGCCAACCTCTTTCCAGAGCCGGCGGGCTTCTTCGACGGTTTCTTGTGTTTTGCGCGCCAGATAGGGAGAGACTTCGAGGCTGACGTATCCGTCGCGGAAATCCGATTCCTGGTAGACGCCGCGCAGCGCGGCGGCGGCATCCTGAATGTCGCGGACAGCGATCTTTTCGAATTTGGCGGTCGCGTTTAGATCCTTGCGGCCGGCGAGCGACTTCAGAATGTCATCGTACAGAGAACTGTCGGCGATGGCCTTTTCGAAGATGGCCGGATTCGAGGTCATGCCGCGCAGGCCGTCGTCGTCGATGTATTGCTTCAGCTTTCCGGTGGTGAACAGATCGCGGCGAATATAGTCGAGCCACATCGACTGGCCGTAGTTCAAAAGTTGCTTGAGAGGGTTGGCTTTCGCGGTTTCGAGAACTCCAGTGGGTTGCATCATAGCCTCCATACTTCTTGGATGACGGGAAAAACCCGGCCGTTGCGGACGAAACTATTAGCCCGGCGAAACTATTTGCTGTCGATGGTGGCGTGGGCTTCGCGAACGACCGCATCGACAGTGAATCCGAAATACTTCAACAGATCTTTGAGTGGAGCTGAGGCGCCGAAGCGGTGCATTCCGATCATGCGTCCCTTGGGGCCGACGTAGCGATCCCAGCCGAACGTGGCCGCCATTTCAACCGAAACGCGGGCGGTGACGTTGGCGGGGAGGACGCTTTCTTTGTAGGCCGCGTCCTGCTGCTCGAAAATCTCCCAGCAGGGCATGCTGACGACGCGGGCGTTGATGCCTTCGGACTTCAATTTTTCGTAAGCATCGACGCAGAGCGAGAGTTCACTACCGGTGCCCATCAGAATAACGTCGGGCTTGCCGTTGGGCGCGTCGGCGAAAATGTAGGCGCCCTTGGCCACTCCCGCGGCCGGGCCGTATTTCGCGCGATCAAGAGTGGGCATATTCTGGCGGCTCAGAACCAGTGCCACCGGAGAAGTCTTTAATTGCGCGATGATCTTCCAGGATTCGACGACTTCGTTGGCGTCGCCCGGCCGGATTACCAGCAGATTTGGCATGGCGCGTAACGCCGCGAGTTGCTCGATGGGCTGATGCGTAGGGCCATCCTCGCCGAGCCCGATGGAGTCGTGGGTGAAAATGAAAATCGAGGGGATCTCCATCAACGCAGCGAGGCGGATGCTGGGCCGCATGTAATCGCTGAAATTGAAGAAGGTGGCGCCGAAGGCTTGAAGGCGCGATACAACCATGCCATTCACAGCGGCGGCCATAGCATGTTCGCGCACGCCGAAATGGAGGTTGCGTCCGGCGTAATTTTTAGCGCTGAAATCGCCGGCGCCATCGAACTTCAAGGTAGTTTTATTCGAGGTCGCCAGATCGGCGGATCCGCCGATAAGCCAGGGAATATCTTGCGCGACTGCGTTTAGAACCTTGCCGGAACTTTCGCGTGTGGCCATGCCTTTCGCGTCGGCGGGGAATGTAGGCAGATTCTTGTCCCATCCGGCGGGCAATTCGCGGTGCTGCATGTAATCGAGGCGATCGGCCAGGTCAGGATACTTTTGCGAGTAGGCTTGAAACGTCTTCGTCCACTGGGCGTGGAGGTCGCGGCCGCGCTTGCCGAACTCTTCGCGGAAATGTTCGCGAACGCCGTCGGGCACGAGGAACTTTGCGTCCTCGGGCCAACCGTAGAATTTCTTTGTCAGCCGCACTTCTTCTTCGCCGAGAGGCTCGCCATGAGCAGCACTGGAGTCGTGTTTGTGCGGCGATCCGTAGCCGATGTGGCTGTCAACGATGATCAGCGTGGGGCGGTCTTTGGTATCACGGAAAACCTGGAAGGCGCGGTCGAGCATTTCCAGATCGTTGGCATCGGCGACGCGCGTAACGTTCCACTGATAGCCTACGAAGCGCGTCGCGACATCTTCGCTGAACGACCAATCGGCGGGACCGTCGAGCGTGATGTGGTTGTGATCGTACATCCAGCAAAGGTTGGATAGCTTCAGATGTCCCGCCAGCGACGCGGCTTCGCCACCGATGCCCTCCATCAGGTCGCCATCGCTGCACATGGTGTAGATGTTGTAGTTGAAGATTTCGAAATCGGGGCGATTGAAATTCGCAGCAAACCATTTGGCAGCGATCGCCATGCCGACGCTGTTTCCGACTCCCTGGCCGAGCGGGCCGGTGGTGGTTTCGACGCCGGTAGTAAGGTGCGACTCGGGATGACCGGGCGTGCGGCTGCCAAGCTGGCGGAAGCGCTTCAGTTCTTCCATGGAGACCGCGAGCTCGTGCGTCACCTTGCCGTCATGATCGACCTGGCGAACTTCGGTCAGGTAGAGCATGGCGTAGAGCAGGGCGGATGCGTGGCCATTGGAGAGAACGAAGCGGTCGCGATTGAGCCAGTTGGGATCGGCAGGATCGTAATTAAAAAATTTCTGCCAGAGAGAATAGGTAACTGGCGCCAGGCCCATGGGGGCGCCGGGATGGCCGGAGTTGGCCTGTTGCACCGCGTCGATCGCCAGGGTGCGAATCGTGTTCACGCACAATGTGTCGAGTTGCTGTCCTGTTGCCAAAACCTGTTCGCTGGCTACCATGTCACCCTTCTCCTCCAGCCGGAGCCTGCTTCCGGCACGCAATTACCCATTCAAAAAGTTTAGAGTATCCAACTACAGAAAGGGTTCAATAGGGAGAAGTGTATCAATTTCCCCGGAGGGTTGGATTGAGGGAAGGTAAAAAATCGCTAATGGCGGGAAGCGGTTATTTCAGGAGTTGCATGTAGCCGTTGTCGGTGGTGGAAGTGCGGGTAGTGTCCTGCACGAATTTGAGGAACTGGCGAAGAGCATCGCGTTCGGCGGGCACCATCCCGTCAAAGCGAATGCGGACGCCATTGGCGGGGCCACTGCGAGTAATGGTTCCGCTAATGGCGAAGCCCTTCACCCAGATTTTATCGTTGGGCAGCCAGAGGCCAATCTCGACCTTGGATCCAGGCTTGATGGGCGTCGCGGTTTCGACGAGACATCCACCGACGCTGGTGTTGGAGAGGTTGCCCCAGATTGGAGTGGGGATTTCGTCGACGCGAATCTCGACCGCGACGAAGCATTTCATGCGCGGATGGCGGCGGCGGTCGCTGCCCCAATTTGGAGTAAAGAGATCGGGCTCAAAGGGAGGAGACGCGGACGCGGGCGTAGGAATCGGGCGCGGTGCAGGGGCAGCGGGCTGCGCAGGAGACTCGTCGCCGGAAACTTTGCCGTCTTTGATTTCGCGCATCGTTTTGAGCAGCGCTTCCTCGCGACGATCGGGCGCAGCTTCGCGGTAGGCTTGCAGCAGCTTGCCTACGTGCCGGACAAGATCCGGGTCGGAGAGAATGTGCGTCCAATCGGTGCCTGTGGCCACAGTCATAATTGTGCAACTCTTGCGCACCAACTCAAATTCCGCGCTCTTTAGGATCAATGGGCAGTTACCACTGCGCAAGATGACCTAAGTTATTGTCCAACTCGCCATCATTTCGTCGTGGGGTCCGATTCGTCGGAATCGGCCCTGTCCAATTCGCGCAAATAAGAGGTTACGGCATGAGTCTGCTCCGCAGAAGGGGAGAGGAATTCGAAGCCGTAGTGATAGCCGCGACGATGGCGAATCACGGCCCGCATCTCCCACGTCTCGCGCGCTTTCGGTAACGAAAAACTCAGCGTAACGACCTCACCCATGGTCAATTCGGCGGCGACCAGCACGCCGATACCAGCCTGCGAAACATCGCGGCAATGGCCATCGAGACGCTGCCGATCGCCCGCTGAGAGCAGCGTGACCGCCACCGGAAACTCGGCGCGATAGCGGGGATGGCGGCGACGATGGCGGTCGAGTGCGCGTTGGATGGCTTTACCGGGAGAAGACATGAGGTCGATTACTGCGGTATGAAAGTTAACTGCAACAGTTCGGTGGTTTCGCTGGAGCCGGCCTCAAACTTCCACTGTTTGACCGCCTCGGTGGCAGCATCGACCAGAACCGGGTTTCCGCCGACGACGCGGGTGGACTTAACGGTTCCATTCGGGCGCACAATGGCCTCAATCTTCACAACGCCCTGAAGGTGCATACGCTTGGCGAGTTCCGGGTAGCTGGGGGCGACCCGACTCGTGACCTTCCGTTCCGCGCTACTGGAAGTGGGTGCGTTCTGCGCCAGCGCCGATCCGGCCAGGCAGAGCGATAGGGCGATGACGAAAATGGCGGGTTTCAGCATGAACCTTCCTCATGAATAGATTAGAGGCAGCCTCTGCGCCCGGCAACGCACCGAAGGTATTGCACTTCCGCGAACGGGTGGAAGTGGCGGCTGGCAGGGAAGTCGAAGGCCCCCGGCAGTTTGGCGGGATCGTTTTGCATCGCCGGGCGAAGGTTGCGAATCCAATTGCAACGGAATAGTTATGTTATAGGTTTAAAGTAGGACGTTGGCAGTCCGCGCAAGATTTACTTCCTTTATCGCGGTCGACGTCTCTAATCATAAAGAATGCGGTGCTCATTGAAAGCTTTGAGGACACTGATCCCTATTCTGGGCGTTGCGCTTTTGAGCGTAGCCGAGTTGCCGGCCCAGACTGCAACGCCGTCACCTACCCCCAGCATCTCGCTGCCGGGCTCGCAAAGTCCGTTTCAGGGGAGCGCTGCTGAGGCCAAGGCCACCAGCGAGGTCTTGCAGATCGACTTCAAGGACGCCATTGACCGGGGATTGCGCAACAATCTCGGACTGCTATTGGCCGGCGACCAGACGGAGAGCGCGCGGGGACAGCGTTGGAAGGAACTGAGCGATCTGCTGCCGAGCCTGAGCGCTCACGTCATTGAGAATGTGCAGAATCAGAGCCTGGCAGCATTGGGATTCAACAAGCTGGCTCCGTTTTTTGGAGCGGGTTCGGGGGCGGCGTTTCCGCGAGTGATTCCGCCGTTCAACTATTTCGATGCCCGGGTTTCGTTGGGTCAATCGCTTTTTAACTACAAGTCGCTGGAACAGACGCGCGCAGCTTCCGAGGGCGTGAAAGTCGCGCAGTACAACTACAAGGACGCGCGGGAGATTGTGGTGCTGGCGGTGGGGAATGCTTACCTGCAAGCCATTGCCGCAGCGGCGCGAGTAGAGACCGCCGAGGCGCAGGTGACGAATGCGCAGGCGCTTTCCGACAAAGCCGCGGACCAGTTGAAAGCCGGGCTGACTCCAAGCATTGATGCGCTGCGGGCGCGAGTGGAGTTGCAGACGCGGCAGCAGCAGTTGATTGCGGCGAGAAATGATCTGGCAAAGCAGAGATTGTCGGTGGCCCGGGTGATCGGCCTGGCACCGGGCCAGGAATTCGTTCTTACCGAGAAGGCTCCTTACCAGGAACTGACGCCACTTCCGGTGGATGTGTATTTGCAAAAGGCGTACATCTCGCGGTCCGATTATCAGGCAGCGCTGACGCAGGTGCACGCGGCGGAGTTGTCGAAACGCGGGGCTTCAGCGGGACGCTATCCGACGCTGGAAGTGAATGCCAACCTGGGGGACATTGGAGTGACGCCCAGCCAGTCGAATGGGACGTGGCAGGTAACGGGCGGATTGAACATTCCGATATTCGCGGGTAATAAGGTTCACAGCGATGTGCTCGAGGCCGACAGCCAGTTGAAGCAGGCGCGATCGCGGCTGGCTGACTTGCGCGGGCAGATTGATTATGAAGTGCGAGCGTCACTGCTCGATCTGAACGCGGCGGCGGAGCAGGTCGAGGTGGCGCGGAGTTCGGTTGATCTCGCGGAGCAGGCGTTGACGCAATCGCGCGACCGCTTCGCGGCCGGCGTCACCGACAATCTGGAAGTGGTGCAGGCGCAGGAGTCGCTGGCCGGCGCGCACGAAACGTATATCGAGAGTCTTTATGCGCACAATCTGGCAAAAGTTGAACTGGCGCGAGCCATCGGCGATGCCGAAGAGGGCGTCAGACGCTTCTTGAAAGGCCATCAATAACGTATGGATCAGACGACGCAGAGTCCTCCCGAAGCGGCGAAAACAGAGACGGAACCCAAGCCGTTGCCCTCGAGCGAGAGGGATTTTCACACCCGGCGCTCGCGCACGGAGACGTCAGGATTTCGGATTGCGATTGTGATCGGGATCCTGGTCTTGCTGGTGGTGGGATTTTTCGTCTACCGCTACATGACCAGCTATGAATCCACCGACGACGCCCAGGTGGATGGACACATCAGTTCGATCAGCACGCGCATTGCGGGGCACGTGATCAAGCTGGACATTCAGGACAATCAATATGTGAAGGCAGGAGCTCTGCTGCTGGAAATCGATCCGGCGGATTATCAGGTGGCCTATGAAAAGGCCAAGGCGGATTTCGAGGATGCCCAAGCCGCGGCAGTTGCAGCCGGAGTGAATGTTCCTATTAATGACGTGAATACGACCAGCGCGATTTCATCGTCGGAGGCCGACGTGAGCAGCGCGCGGGCGGCAATTCAGGGAGCGAAGCAGCAATTCGCCGCGGCCAAGGCCCAACTCCTGGAAGCGGAGGCCAACAACGCGAAGGCGCAGAGCGATCTTCTGCGCTATAAGCAACTGGTTGAGAAGCAGGAAATTTCGCAGCAGGAATTCGATACTGCGACGACCTCTGCGCAGGCCAGTGCGGCCGCAGTGGAAGCAGCGCGCGCCAATGCGGATGCAGCGCAACAGCAGGTGACGCAGGCGCAGGGCAAGCTGGTAGGGGCTGAGGCTAATTTCAGTTACGCGCGAACCGCTCCCAAGCAGATGCAGGTGACACGAGCTCGGGCGGCCGCGGCGCTGGCCCAAGAGCAGCAGAAGAAGGCGGCGCTCGATCAGGCTGCGTTGAATCTGCAATACACCAAGATTGTTGCGCCGATGGATGGCATTGTCAGCAACCGCACGGTGGATGTGGGCCAGAATATCGCGCCAGGTCAGGAGCTGATGAAGGTGATCAACCTCGACGACGTCTGGATCACCGCCGATTTCAAAGAGACGCAATTGCGCGAGATGAAAGTTGGCCAGCGGGTCACCATCAAGGTGGATGCCTATGACAAGACCTATAACGGCAAAGTCGAGAGCGTAGCTGGAGCCAGCGGCGCGCGCTTCAGCTTGTTGCCGCCGGAGAATGCGACGGGAAATTACGTCAAAGTGGTACAGCGCATTCCGGTGAAAATCGTTCTGGATCGGGACTCGAACAAGGATCACCTACTGCGTCCGGGAATGTCGGTCGATCCCAAGGTTTGGGTCCGTGAATGAGCAGCGCCACAGCCACATTTGATCAGGCCGGCGCGGGGCGGCCCGCGATCAACCCATGGATCATCGCCATGGCGGTCACGCTGGCCACGTTCATGGAAGTGCTGGATACCTCCATTGCCAACGTGGCGCTGCCGCACATTGCGGGAAGCCTCTCTGCGGGGCAGGACGAGAGCACGTGGGTTCTGACCTCGTACCTGGTTTCAAACGCAATCATTCTTCCGCTGAGCGGCTGGCTTTCCTCCATCATGGGCCGCAAGAATTTCTACATGAGCTGCGTGGCGCTGTTCACGATCAGTTCATTCATGTGCGGGCTGGCGCCGAACCTGGCAATCCTGATCCTTTGCCGGGTTCTGCAGGGAGTTGGCGGCGGCGGCTTGCAGCCCAGCGAACAGGCAATCCTGGCAGATACTTTTCCTCCAGCGAAACGCGGCATGGCGTTTGCGGTTTATGGCATTGCGGTGGTGACGGCGCCCGCGATCGGGCCCACCCTGGGCGGATGGATCACCGATAACTTCAGCTGGCGCTGGATTTTCTTCATTAATATTCCGGTCGGCATTCTCTCCATCCTGCTGACGTCGCGGCTGATTCAGGACCCGCCATATTTCCGACGCCGCAAGCTGAGCGAGACGAAGATCGACTACATTGGCCTGAGTTTTGTGGCTCTGGGGTTGGGGACACTGCAGGTCGTCCTGGACAAGGGCCAGCGCGATGACTGGTTTGCCTCTCACTTCATCACGAGCCTGGCAATCGTCTCGATGGCATCGTTGATTTTCGTCATCGTGTGGGAATGGAGGCATAAGGATCCGATTATCGATTTGCATCTCTTCCGCGATCGAACGTTTGGAATCTCGAACCTGCTGATGTTCATGCTGGGATTCGCTCTCCTGGGCAGCACGTTGTTGCTGCCATTGTTCATGCAGACAATGCTGGGCTACACCGCCGAGCGATCGGGGTTGGCGCTGATGCCGGGGGGATTCGCGATCATGCTGCTGCTGCCGCTGGTCGGATTTCTGTTGTCGAAATACAGTCCGCGATGGCTGCTGCTCTTCGGGTTGGTGATGCTGTCGGGATCGCTGTTTCACATGACCAACTTCGACCTGGACATCGACTTCCATACGGTAGTCGTGGCACGAATTTTCCAGGCAGTGGGAATGGCATTTTTGTTTGTGCCTATTAACACGGCGGCATACGCCTTCCTGCCCCGCGAGAAGAACAATGCTGCTTCCGGATTGATGAACCTGGCGCGCAACATTGGGGGAAGTGTCGGAATTTCCGTGGTAACGACCATGCTGGATCGGCGCACGCAATTCCATCTGAATAGCCTGGCCAACAACTTGAGCCTGACGAATCCGGCCTTGCAGAGGATGATCCAAGGGGCGACGAGCGCCATGGTAGCGGCGGGCGCCAGCGCCGCCGACGCGACGAACCGTGCGTATGCGTTGGTGCAGGCTACAGTGCAGGGCCAGGCAACTATGCTGGCTTATATCGATTGCTTTTGGTTTCTGGGAGTGGCCATCATGTTAATGGTGCCGATGGTGTTTCTGATTAAAAAGGGCAAACCCGGCGGAATGGCGGTACACTAACACAGCTTTTTTGGCCCTGGCTCTCGGCCATTTTAGGGTCGAATGGCAGCGGGAAGCACTTCCGGCAGGAGGTATCTGCATATGTTTCGCGTTGTGACCATTGAACGCGAGTACGGTTGCGGAGGCGGCGCGATCTCCGCACAGCTCGCCCAACGTCTGGGCTGGAAGCTCTGGGATCACTTACTCACAGAAGAAATCGCACGCATCGCTAAGGTCGATCCCGCGGCGGTGATGCGCTGCGATGAGCGCATGGACAGTCCGTTTCATCGTTTAGCCAAAACTTTCTGGCGTGGAAGCTACGAGCGGAGCGCTCCACTGGGCAGCCAGATGTTCGATGCCGACCGCATGGTAGCGATGATGCAGGAGATCATGAACCGCATTGCGAAGGAAGGGGACTCGGTGATTGTGGGGCGAGGCGGTCCCTATCTGCTGCGAGAGCATCCTTGCGCGTTCCACGTTTTTCTCTATGCGCCCCGGGCAGAGAAAATTCGCCGGACGATCGCGGATGGAAATTCGGCTGATGAGGCTGAACTGATGGTCGACTCGGTCGATCGCGAGCGGGCGGCGTATATCAAACACTACTTCAATGCCGACTGGCCCACGCGTTCGCTCTATCACATGATGATCAATACGGCGGTGGGGAATGAAGCGGTGATCCAGACAATTCTCGACACGATGAGGCTGGTCGAAGGCCGGCCGAAAGCGACCGATTACGAAACGCCGAAAGTTCCGGCAACGGCTCACTGATTCGAGCCGGCGCCTATGCGGATGAGGGTGCGGGTTGCGGCCGCACTGGGCGTGGCGGAACTGGACAACAATCTTCTGCGCAAACATCCGGTCGCGGGCCGAGAGAGCCCAGGCTTCGGCGGGCAAGAGTCGGATCCGTTCTCTCCAAGATTAGCTCCCGAATCATCGCGATAAATTTTGCATGCACGCCCACCGTTTTTGCGCGCGCCATGGGCAGTTGGAGTTCGTGGCAAAGCTGGCGGGCCTCGATGTCGAGGTCGTAGAGCACTTCCATGTGATCGGAGATGAAGCTGATGGGCGCGAGCACGACTGCGCTCGCAAGGTTGCGCGCCTTCACCTCGCGCAGGTAGTCCAGAATGTCCGGCTCAAGCCACGACTGCCCGGGAGCACCACTGCGGCTTTGATAGACGAGCGCGTCGTTCGCGATGCCGAGCCGGGCAGAGACCAGCTTCCTAACTGCCTCGAGCTGTTTCAGGTAGTCGCACGAATTCGCCATTGAGACCGGGATGCTGTGCGCGATGTATACGAGTTGGACATTCCCGCCTGCGCCGCTCGGAAGCTGGGCCAGCGCTTCGCGCAGGCGATCTTCTGTGGCATCAATGAATCCTGGATGATTGAAGAACGCGCGCAGCTTGTCGACTTCGGGCGCGCCCGTTCCAACTTCGCGCTGAGCGCGCGCGATATCTTCACGATACTGCCGGCACCCGGAATAGGAACTATAGGCGGAGGTCACAAAGGCGAGCGCGCGGCGAATGCCGTCCTGCTGCATCTGGAGCAGAGTTGCGGGCAGTAAGGGATGCCAATTGCGGTTGCCCCAATAGATGGGCAGGTTCGGACCGTGCTGGGCGAGTTCATTTTTCACCGCGGCGATGAGTTCGCGCATCTGTTGATTGATCGGACTCTTGCCGTCGAAGTGATAGTAGTGCTCGGCAACGGCCAGCATGCGGTCGCGGGGAATGTTTCTACCGCGCAGAACATTTTCCAGAAAGGGAATTACATCTTCCCGCGACTCAGGGCCGCCGAAGGAAACAATCAGAATGGCGTCGTAATTCATGAGATGAGATAAGAGCGATCCAGGTCCTCTAGCTGCTATTTGCCACCTGAACTCAAGGCGACAGCCGGGTGTGGCGTTGTGTCGAGAAAGACGGGACGGTCGAGAGAGATTTCCACCTCAGTGAATCGTGGCAGGACGACATCTCGTCCCTTGCGAGTCGCCATATAGAGGCCAGAAGCACAGCTGGCGATAATTCGCGCCGTGCCTGCGGTGGAGGCGTCCGTGGCCGTGGAAACGATGGCCTCAATCACCAACTGGACACCATCATCCACTTCTTTAGCGATGCCGGCGGTGACGCCAGCATTGATGACCATCCAGACGTTGCCGGGCCGTTCGCCGTGGAGCTGGCCCTCGGAATCAATCCGCGTATGCGAGCGCCGGTCTAACTCCGCTCCCGCGATCGATCCTGCAATGGTTACGTTCTGTCCTGTGGGCAGGGTGAGTTGATTGAAAGCCAGGTAAAGGGACCCAGAGCGGCTCAACCAGCGCGGGGGCTTGTTCTTCATGACCCGTCCTTCAAAGATTGTTCCCGCGGGAAGGGCCACGGCTGAATTCAACATCACGGGCTCGAGCAGCCGTGCTTGCACGGTATCGCCGGGTTTGCTCCTGGATGCGCTGACACTGCCGAGAAGAAGGATCCTGCATCGGGTTCCTATGGGCAGGGTTTGGGGCCCAGGATGCGATTGTTCGTCCTCGGCTTTGTCTTCTCCGGCATTGTTTGCTGGTTCAGTGTTCCTCGCTTCGAGGATGAGAGTGGGAGTGGCGGCCTTTGCTCTGTTCTCCTTGCTTACTTGTACGGCCCCAGGGTCTTCACTTTCTCCGGGCTTCTTTTTCTTTGCCTGGGCATGGACATCGCGCATGCGGCTGATGGTGATGAGGGAAACGTCAAGCGAAGTTTCCTGTTCTCCCTGACGGATCAACCCTTTTGTAAATACTGGGAATTTTTCGTGGCGCGGGGTGAAGAGCTGAATCACTCCGGGCCAGTGGTCATTCGCAGAGCGGCGCCGTTTTTCCAGATGATCGACCGTGAGTTGAACCGCACTTCCCGCAGAAAAGAGCTTGTGATCGGCGGCGTATACGTCGCGAGCCAGAGTGCCTTCCACGGTTTCGCCGGGTTTCAGCTTCGATGCTCTAAAAGGCTTCGCCAGTCGCACCTTCACATACAGACCGGTCGACGGGGACTCTGCAGGATTCTCGGCGGCGAACGTTCCTTCCGGTGAGGCGAAACACACCGCGACCGCAAGCCATGACAATATTACTGCGGTCCGCAAGGCGGCCAACCGATCCATAGACATGAACACTCCAGATCACAAGCTTTCAGAAATCCGGCCCGGTTACAAAAGCACAGTCGACCGGTTCAATACCGACATTACCCGCTGTTAAAAGACGAGGGAGGGACTCTGGTGCGCCCGGAGAGATTCGAACTCCCGGCCTGTTGCTCCGGAGGCAACCGCTCTATCCAGCTGAGCTACGGGCGCACAAGCGATGACCACAGTTTACACGTCAGCGCGGGCGCGCTCAATCGTGCTGAGACGGCTGTCGAGGGCAGTGCTGAGTTTTGAGAATGGAATTTACCAGCGGTCGCGACGTCCGCCGCCACCACCACCGCCGCCGCGCCCGCCGCGATCTCCACCGCGATCGCGGAAGCCGCCACCACCTCCGCCACCACCGCTGCCGCGCTCGGTCTTGGGCCGCGCTTCATTGACGTTGATGGTGCGTCCGCCGACTTGCGAACCGTTCAATGCCGCGATGGCCTTGTCCCCATCTTCGTTGCTGGCCATCTCCACAAATCCAAAGCCGCGCGAGCGCCCCGTATCGCGGTCGGTCATGATGCTGACACGGTCGACCTGGCCGTGAGCTTCAAAGATCTGCCGCAACTCGTCTTCATTGGTGTTGAAGCTGAGATTCCCCACGAAAATATTCTTCACGCGTCTGCCTCTGCATTGAGCTGTCGAAGTGCGAGCAACTCGGCGGACTGGCAGGTCGGAAAAGCCGTTCCTGGAAATCGAAACCGGAGCTGGCGAACAGTCAATTGCGGCCAGAAGTATAGCAGGTTTGCGGAAAACCGCTTGTCAAATCGGATTCACGGTAGTGGGCTACTTTGAAGCACCGGATCACCTCACCCATACCAGGAACGCCATAACCGCAGTCGCGGACACAACGACGAGAAATGCGAGAGTCCCTAAAGCCATGCCAATCCAGTACCTGATCGGTTCCTTGTCCCGGCGAGAGGTGCGGCCTTTGATTGTAAGGGCACCACTGCGAAAGGATCCCCAATAACCGTATCCCAGGAGGGAGGCCACCGTCGCACCAAAAACGAGTATGAACAGTTCGCGCGCCACTTAAATCACGATTCTATCGACCACGCCGACCCTACTGCCTTCCTCTGTCATAGGCTTCCACCGTAGTGCCGGCGAAAATTGACTTAGCACTCATCGACTTTCCAGTAGCCTTCGGGATGGAATCCCATCTGCAATAGGCGGTTTTTAGGATCGTGCCGCTTGCCGCAGCCCGGGCAGATGAGATAGCGGTTCCACGCCGTGCCCTGGCGGTCGTAATTTTCAGCCACGGCGAAGGTGGTTCCGCAGCTGCACGGAACCAGAAACATGCGTAGCTTAGGATCGATGGTTTTGTCGGCAGCGGATTTGCGGCGCGGTTTCACGATTCTTCTACAGCGGCTAACTGATGCTTCTTGCGCTTGTTCGCCTGCAGGACTTTTTTGCGCAGGCGCAGCGACTTGGGCGTGATCTCGACGAACTCATCGTCGGCAATGAATTCGATTGCCTGCTCCAGATTGAGCGGGCGAAATGGCACCAGGCGGATGGCTTCGTCAGCGGTCGAGGCGCGCATGTTGGTGAGCTTTTTCTCGCGGACGGCGTTTACGTCGAGGTCGTTATCTTTGGCGTTCTCGCCGACGATCATGCCCTCGTAGAGTTCGATGCCCGGCCCGACGAAAAGCTCGCCACGCTCCTGCAATCCCCACAGAGCGTAAGCGGTGGAGGGTCCGGGACGATCGGCGATGAGGGCTCCGGTGAGGCGATGCGGGATTTCGCCCTGCCACTCGGTGTAGCCATCGAACAACGAGTTCATGACGATGGTGCCGCGCGTGTCGGTCAACAAGTGGCTACGCAATCCGATGAGCCCGCGGCTGGGCACGCGGAATTCAATGCGCACGCGTCCATATCCGTGATTGTGCATGTTGGTGACTTCACCTTTGCGCGAGCCGAGTTGCTCCATGACCACGCCGACGAATTCTTCGGGCACGTCGATGGTCAGATGTTCGACCGGTTCCATGAGCTTGCCAGTTTCTTTGTCGCGCTTGGTGACGATCTCCGGCTTGCCGACCATGAGTTCGTAGCCTTCGCGGCGCATCATCTCAATCAGGATGGAGAGCTGGAGCTCGCCGCGGCCCATAACTTTGAATGAATCCGTGGTGCCGGTGTCTTCAACGCGTAACGAAACGTTGGTCAGCAATTCTTTTTCGAGACGCTCGCGCAGATTGCGGGAGGTGACATAGGTGCCGTCCTTGCCCGCAAATGGCGAAGTGTTCACCGTGAAGAGCATGGCGATGGTGGGTTCGTCGATGGCGATGTGGGGGAGAGGGGCGGGATTTTCCGCGTCGGTGATGGTCTCGCCGATGGTGATGCCTTCGACGCCGGCGACGGCAACGATGTCGCCCAGTTCGGTTTCCGTGATGTCAGTTCGCTTGAGGCCGGAGAAGGAAAATAATTTCGTGATCTTGGTTTTGTGGAGGGTGCCGTCGAGTTTGGCGATGGCCACCTCTTCGCCGGTGAACATCTTTCCGTTGAAGACACGGGCAATCGCGAGGCGCCCGAGGTAATCGGAATAATCCAGATTGGCGACGAGGATCTGCAGCGGTCCGGCAAGGTCGCCCTTCGGGAGGGGGATCGTTTTTATAATCGCATCGAATAGCGGGCGCAGATCTTCGCCGGGGACTTTGATGTCGGTGGTCGCCGTGCCGGTCTTGGCGTTGGTATAGAGGACGGGGAAATCCAACTGCTCTTCTTTGGCGTCGAGATCGATGAACAAGTCGTATATCTCGTTGAGCACTTCCTGGGCGCGCGCGTCGGAGCGGTCGATCTTGTTGATGACGACAATCGGCGGCAGCTTGGCTTCGAGAGCCTTGCCGAGAACATAGCGCGTCTGCGGCAGCGGACCTTCGCTGGCGTCGACTAACAGCATGACGCCGTCGACCATCTTCAGGGCGCGTTCGACTTCGCCGCCAAAATCGCTGTGGCCGGGCGTGTCGACGATGTTGATCTTCACGTCGTGATAGAAGATCGCTGTGTTCTTGGCCAGAATGGTGATGCCGCGCTCACGCTCCAGTTCATTGGAATCCATCACGCGCTCGACATGGTGCTCGTTGGAGCGGAACGTGCCGCTTTGCTGCAGCATGGCGTCGACCAGCGTGGTCTTGCCGTGGTCGACGTGCGCGATGATGGCGATGTTGCGAATGCCTGAACTCAAAATCTGATTTCCTTTAGGCGGTTGAATTTTGGGGAATGAGGCCTTCTATTACTCTACTATGCTGGGGGCGGCCTGCGTTGGTTTTGTCTTGGCTCGGCTGACGCCTCGCCCCTTCTGAAGAACCTATTCGGCTGCGGTTTCCAACAGTTCCGCTCCCAGTTCTGCACTGCCCTCGGAACGCGCGCGCAAGCGGTACCAGAGCACGATCATCACCAGCGAGAAGAGAAAGATGATGGTCGAGACGGCGTTGATCTCTGGGGTGATGCCTCGACGGAGGCGGCCCCAGATTTCGAGTGGGAGCGTGTTTTCGCGGCCGATCAGAAAGAAGCTGACTGCGATTTCGTCCATGGAGAGGGTGAAGATCAACAGCGCCGCGCCGATGATGGAGAGCTTCAGATTCGGCACGGTGACGCGCCAAAAGGTCTGCCAGTAGTTTGCGCCGAGATCGAGGGAGGCTTCCTCCTGGGCGCGATCGAGCTTTTGCAGCCCGGCGAAGACTTCTGTGGTCGCCACCGAAATGAGAGCGGTGCCATGGCCCAGCATAATGGTCATCAGGCTGAGCTTCACACTGGCCAGATTGAACAACATGAGCAGAGATAGGCCAGTGATGATTCCGGGCAGGATCAGGGGCAACAGCACGAGTCGGCGGAAGATTGCTTTGCCGGGAAATTGTGCGCGGTCCAGCGCCAGCGCTGCAGGGATGCCGAAGGCCAGGGAGATCGCCATCGCAGCCAGCGCGACTTCGAGGCTGTTGAGGACTGAATCCCAGATGGCGCCGTCGCTGAACAAAATTTGATACCACGACAACGTGAGGTGATGGGGAGGAAATCCGCCGACGCCCTCGCGGTTGAACGAATACAGAATAAGGATTGCGATCGGAAGATACAGAAACGCGAAGACCGCGGCGGCATGCGCCAGCAGCCACGGCGAGCGCGCTGAAATTGACGTCGGCTCGCTCACGAGAAGCTCCACTTCTTCTCCAGTCGCTCGGAGAGGAAAAGCAAGCTCACGACCAGTACCAGCATGCCCAGTGAAATTGCCGCGCCCAGCGGCCAGTTGTAGGCTGCGCCGAACAAGCTGACGACGATGTTGGAAATCATGACGCCGCTTGGGCCGCCGAGCAGCAGCGGAGCCAGAAAATCTCCCAGGCTTAGGACGAAGGCGAAAGTCGCGCCGGCGAGAACTCCCGGAATCGACAAAGGGAAGATCAGCTTCCAGAAGGTTTGAGACGGGGTTGCGCCCAGGTCGTGCGAGGCCTCAACCAGATTGCGCGGAATATGCTCGAGGGCGGCGTAAACGGGCAGAAACGCGAATGGCGTATAGATGTGCGTCAATGTAAGCACTACGGCGAATGGGCTGTAGAGCAGGAAGTCGAGGGGATGGCTGGTGAGGTGAATAAATTGCAGAAGCGTATTGAGCACGCCATCGGAACCCAGGATCGTCTTCCACGCGTAGGCACGCACCAGGTAGCTGACCCACAGCGGAATGATTACCAATTGATAAAACAAGTCCTTCCTCTTGCCAGCATAAAAAGAGAGGAAGTAAGCGAGCGGATATCCGAGCAAGAGGGAGAACGCGGTCACCCGCGCGGCGATCCACATGGAGCGCAGCAGGGTTTGCCAGTAGACGGGCTTGTCCAGCAGTTCCTGATAGTTATTCAGATTCCAGGAATGGACGATGGCCTGCGCGGGTGAGACCGACCAGAAGCTGTAACACAGCATCAGTAAATATGGGACGAGTAAAAACACCCCAACCCAAATCAGCGGCGGAAGTGTAACTGCTAATTTGTATGTACGCGAAAACATCAGTTCCTTTCAGGAGACTCGCGCACAGGGATTGCGTCCGCCGGGAGGAATTGGAGTTCGACTTCGTTCAGGGCGAAGGCTGTGGCGGCGGTTCTCGCCACCAGGACCAAACCGCCAGCGCATTCGATACGCAGCAGCTCGGTCGCGCCGTGGAATGCCTGGTGCAGAATTCGGCCGGGAATGCGGACGGCCTCGGGAGTTATGGGGCCGCTCGCAATCTGAATTTTCTCGGGCCGCAAAGAAAATAGAGTTGGACCATCAGGGAGCGACACGGGCCATGAGAGTGACCTGCAGGATGCGAGGCCGCCACGCACTTCGGCCTTGAGCAAGTTCGTGTGTCCGATGAATTGAGCCACGTAGGCGGTTGCCGGACGCGCGTAGATTTCGCGCGGAGTGGCGACCTGTTCGAGTTCCCCAGAACGCAGCAGCGCGATGCGGTCGGACATGACCATCGCTTCTTCCTGATCGTGGGTGACGAAGACGAATGCGATTCCGACCTCGCGCTGCAGTGATTTCAATTCGACTTGCATCTGCCGGCGCAAGTTGGCGTCGAGCGCGGAGAGCGGTTCATCGAGCAGCAAGAGTTGCGGACGATTAACCAGCGCCCGAGCGAGCGCCACGCGCTGCTGTTGCCCGCCGCTGATCTTCGAAGGCTTTTTCTTGGCGTGCGCCGACATTTTTACTTTCTCCAAAGCCTCGGCGACGCGCTGCGCGATCTCTCCGTCAGGCCGCTTCAGCACGCGCAGTCCGTAGGCGACGTTCTCTTCGACCGTCAAATGCGGGAACAGCGCGTAATTCTGGAAGACGGTATTCACCTGGCGCCGGTACGGAGGCTGGGCGTCGAGGCGGTCGGCGCCCATCCACAACTCTCCGGATGTTGCCTTCTCGAATCCCGCAATGATGCGCAGCAGCGTCGTCTTTCCCGAGCCGCTTTCGCCGAGGATGGTGAGGAATTCACCGGCAGCGATCTCCAGGGAAATATCGCGGAGCACGACGTTCTGGCCGAACGTCTTCGCGATGTTTCGGACGCTCAGCAGAGTGGTTTTCGCGTCGGGCGAGGACGTCGCATTGGCGGCTTCGGTGATGGCGGCTGGGTTCATGGATGTGAGCGTCGCGCTACTGAGCCGCTTTAACCTCGTTCCAAATTTCGGTGTACTTCTGACGGCGCGGAACATTCTGCCAGAAATAGAGGTGTTCCTGGTAATTGTCGACGTTGTCCAGATGCAGCACCTTGGCTTCATCAGGCGTCATAAACTGTGCGGCTTGCGGATTCGCCGGTTCATAGTGAGTGACGTCGGTGACCTGCTTCTGCGTCTTGGCCTGAATCATGTATTCGAGGAACTGATAGGCCAGTTCTTTGTTGTCGCTGCCGGCGGTGATCATCAAGTGATCAATCCAGCCCGTCGTATTTTCTTTGGGAATAGTCTCGCCGACAGGAAATTTGGCCTTCTTGAGTTCGGCCGTGTTCAGCGGCCAGCCCATGGCGACCACGACCTCGTGATTTTCAAAAAGGTTGGTCAACTCGCCGCCCGTCGCCCACATTTTTCGAATGTTCGGCTTCAATTCGAGCAGTTTCTTCTTGACTGCATCTAACTGCGCGTCGGACAGGTTGTAAAGCTGCGAGGGGTCGGGCTTGTCGTAGCCGAGCACCTGCGCCGCCATGTACACAGTCGAAAGATCGTCCCAGACGGAAATCTTGCCTTTGTATTTCGGATCCCACAGCACGCTCCATGAATCCGGCGGATGCGGGAAGACAGTGGTGTCGTACACGATCGGGTCCGGCCCCCACATGAAGGGGACACCATAGACTTTGCCGTTCACTCGCACCAGCGGCAGGGAAGTCAGCTGCGACGAGAGCTGCGCGTAGCTGGGAATCTTGCTGAGGTCGAGCGGAGCCGCGAGTTCCGCGGCTGCAATCGAAGTCGCGACATCGCTGGAGGGCGAGATGACGTCATAGTTGCCGGCGCTACCGCCGCGGAGCTTAGCCATGAGTTCGTCGCTGGACCCCATGTACGACGCCGAAACTTTGCAGTGATTCTGCTCCTCGAAAGCCTTTATGAAGGAAGGATCGGCATAGCCCTCCCACACCAGCAGGTTGAGCATGGGCGTTTTCTTCGTGCAGGATCCAACCAGCAGCATCATTGCTAACAGGGGCAGAAGCCGCGGGGTCAGGCGCCAGTTCATCGTTCCTCCCAAAGCACGGTCGCAATCGTACGGTCAGCAATTCGACTATTAAAAAGTTGGGGGCGTGTTCACCCACAGAACCAGAGTTTCTTTGCGTCCTGGATTTCGCCAGCGATGGGGAGTCGCACTTTCAAAATAAAAACTGTCGCCGGGCTTCAACCGGTATTCCAGGCCCTCGACGGCAATCTCCAGATCGCCGCGCAGTACGTAGATGAACTCTTCGCCCTCGTGCGTGTAAGGATCGCCGCTGCCAGCCTCAGGGGCGATGCGAAACAGGTGCGGCTCCATGACGGTGTTGCCCCACGCCAGCAGTTCCATGCGGACGCCTTCGCCGGCCGCGAGGATTTTTCTCTCGGCTGGACGAACATGACGGCCGCTGGCGCCGCTGGCGTCAAAGAAGTCGAGGATATTCGTTTTGTAGAAGCGCGCCAGCTTGCGCAGCGTTCCAACTGATCCGCTCATATGGGAGCGTTCCAATGCGCTTAGGAATCCGACAGAGATGCCGACGGCTCGCGCTACTTCAGCGAGCGAGAGTTGGCGCCGTTCGCGCAACTGGCGCAGATGCGCCCCAATCGCGGCCGTATTCCCATCGCTGGCGGGACGGACCTTACCTTCGCGCTTGAGCAACTGCACGATGGCGGCGGCATTCAGGCCGCGCACCTTGCGAAGAAACCGCGCGCGCTTCAGCAGTTTTACATCTTCAGCGGTATACAGCCGGTATTTGCTTTGGGTGCGCTGCGGGCGCGTCAAGCCGAGGCTTTCCCATGAGCGGATCACCGAAGGCGACACGCCCACCTTGCGGGCCACGTCTCCGATCTTCAAGTAGGATTTACTGCTCGCCGCTTCCATTGCTGCACGCCTGCGCCATCCAGCTATGCGTTGAGGTCGAATTGAGGATGGGAAATGTGAGTGATTACCATCACCAATTTCGCTGCAAGGGAGTCGTTTTTCCCCTTGACAGTTCCCAGCCACCTTCTCTAACCTTGCGGGATTATAGCAAGGTTAGGGCTGTAGACAATGCATCCTTTTTCAGAAGAAAAAACTCTCCCAGGCTGTTCGGAGGCGTCATGCCGTCACTGCGATCCCGCTTGATTCAGCTGTGTCCGGTATTTGCGGTTTGCCTTCTGTTCCCAGTATTCATGAGCGCGCAGGGCGCCACCGGCCGCGTTCTCGGTCGCGTATCCGATCCCTCGGGCGCGGTGCTGGCCGGGGTTAAGGTAACTCTGACCAATCAGGCGACGGGGGTCAGCGCTCAAGCGGAGACCAACGACAGCGGCGATTATTCCCTCGTGAACATCGTGCCCGGCACTTACCAGGCGAGTTTCGAGCTCAAGGGCTTTAAGAAGAACCTGCAGAAGGACGTCATCCTCGATGTGAACCAAGTGCTGACGCTGAATTCCGTGCTGCAGATCGGCGCCGCGCAGGAAGTCGTCGACGTCACTTCCGAGGCGCCACAGGTCGACACCACCAGCACGCAGTTGGGCGCGGTGGTCAACGATCGCTCCGTGAACGAACTTCCGCTGAACACGCGGGATACTTATCAGTTCCTGCAACTGCAGCCAGGCGTGCAGGCGCAGCTGGGTTCGAGCGGCAGTTTGTTCGCAGGGTCCGATGATGCGGGCTCAGTCTCGGTCAACGGCGGTCGCACCCGGGCCAACAACTTCAGCGTCAACGGCGGCGACGCCAACGATCAATTCGTAAATACTCCGACCATCCAGCCCACTCCCGATGCGGTCGAAGAGTTCCGCGTTATCACGAATACGTTCGATGCGGAATATGGACGTAACTCGGGCTCGGTGGTGAACGTGATCACCAAGTCGGGAAGCAATGCCTTCCACGGCAATTTGTACGAATATTTCCGCAACACGATTCTGGACTCGCAGGGATATCCGGACACCAGCAAACCACAGCTGAATCAGAACCAGTTCGGGGGAACCTTTGGCGGACCGATCAAGAAGGACCGCACATTCTTTTTCTTCTCGTATGAAGGCCGGCGAATTCGTGACGGCGTGCCGGGGCAGTTGCTGAATGTGCCCACCACACAGGAATTCGGGGGAGATTTCTCAGATCAAGGCGCCTTCGCAGGAGGCATACAGCCCAACGGTTTTATCGCAAACGTGCTGGATGGCCGCACGGGATGCGACGCCGCTCTGGGCTATAGCGTCGCTGGAATCGCGGCTGGGTCGGATGGACTTGCGGATTGGTCTACGATTTTTCCGAACAACGTGATTCCTGGGCCGTGCCAGGATCCCGTGGCGGCGAACCTGCTGCAGAAGTTCGTTCCCCAGGCCAATGTTGGGAGTAGCCAAAATCAGGTCGTGCCGGTCGGGACCAACAATGCCAACCAGTTTACGGTTCGCATCGACCACAGGATTAATGACCGCCAGAGTTTCACCGCGTACTACTACTTTAATGATGGGCATGAAGTCGATCCCTATGACACCTTTGAGGCCAGCGGCGCGACTGTCCCGGGATTTGGCAACCTGAACAATCTGCGCAACCAGCAATGGAACTTCACCCACACGTGGACCATTAACAGCGCTCTCGTCAATGAGGCCCACTTTACGTATATGCGTGAGGGAGAGCTCGGATTTATCAAGCCCCAGACTTCGGGTCTGGTCACATCCACTTGCAGCGGAGCCGCTACAAATTTTTGTTTTACGGGCATGTCTGATTCCTCGGCGATTACCGGTGAGTTTGGCACCGCCCCCAATCTGGGGATCACGCCGGGACTTCCCGCAAGCCTTACGGGCGTGCCTTACGTCAACATTTCAGGCGGCTCCGCGTTCGGCAATAACTACGAAGGCTTTCTGCCCCAGGTGGGAAATAGTTTCCAGTGGTCCGATGGCTTGACGTGGGTGAAGGCCGCGCACACCTTCAAATTCGGTGTTGATATCCGCCGCGCCCGCTTCGACCAGTACTACTACTTCGATGTGAATGGCGAGTACACATTCGACAATAGTGGACCCAACGCGATCGTTCCTGGCGATGGCGACCAGTATGCCGAGTTTTTATTGGGATTGGCTGATGGGTACACGCAGGGCTCCGGCCAGCGTGAGGACGTTCGCAGCACGGCAGTCTACCCCTTCGTTCAGGATAGCTGGAAGATCAAGCCCAACTTAACCCTCAACTACGGGCTGCGGTGGGAATACACTCCTCCTCCGACGGATATCAGCGGGCACGTGGAAACCTTCCGGCCCGGACAGAATTCCACAGTCTATCCCTGTGGAATCACGACCAGCACGAACTATTGGCAGGGCCTAGGAGTAGCCAATCCAACTTGTGCCAACACCGGCGCGGAACCTACAGGCCTGGTGGTGCCGGGAGATGCGGGCGTCCCCAAGGGAATGACCTCAACCTATTACAAGGCGTTTGCGCCGCGCATTGGCATTGCCTACAGTCCTAATTTCACCAGTGGACCGTTGGCGGCATTGTTCGGGAGCAACGGCAAAACCAGCATCCGCGCGGGCTGGGGTTTGTTCTATAACCCGATCGAAGAATTAGTTCTGGCGCAGTTCGGCGCGGAACCGCCCTTCGGCGGCAGTTCCTCGCTCGCTGACGTTTTCTTCAATACCCCATTTGTGAATCAGGGCGAATTCACCAGTCCGAATCCTTTCAACGGCATCATCCTGCCGACCAAGGGTCAGCCCACGGACCTGTCGCTGTTTCGGCCTATTCTTCTCTACGGCGAATTCCAGCCGCATTTGCGCTCGCAGTACACCAGCCAATACAACCTCACCATTCAGCGCGACGTTGGCAACGACATGATGCTGCAGATTGGTTACGTGGGTTCGCAGGGCCATCGCCTACTGGCCTCCCACGACATCAATCCCTCCAATCCGCAAACTTGCCTGGACATCATCAGCATTGCGAACGCGAACCCTGGCAATGTGAGTACTTATGGCAGCCCGGGGACCTGCGGTCCTACGGTTGAGGACTCGCAATGGAGCGTGACCGTCCCTTCTGGGTTCCCGTTCCACATGCCCAATGGCAGCGTCGTGAACGGTACTGGCCAGACTCTCAACCTCGTAGGCCTTCGCCCCTATTCCTCGCCGAACTGTAATCCCACCGGGGCAGCGTTTACTCCCGGCACTGGATGTCCGGTGGATGGAGTGCCCGTCTTCACCGATGTCTTCGCCGAGGACACCATCGCCAGTTCTGCCTACAACGCGCTGGAGATGATGTTGCAAAAGCGCTTCTCTCACGGCTTACAGTTCCAGGCGGCTTATACCTTGAGCAAGTCGATTGATGACGGTTCTACTTTTGAGGAGACGCTCAATCCGTTCAACTATCGCGCCAGCCGGGCGTTGTCGTTGTTCAACTCTAAGCAACGCTTTGTCATCAGCTACGATTGGGAACTGCCGATCCGCAAATACAGCGGCTTTACCGGCAAGGTCCTCGACGACTGGGCGGTCTCAGGCATCACGCAGCTCCAAAGCGGGTTTCCCATTCGTCTGAATACTGAGGACGACAACGAACTGATCAACAGCTTGTTCTTCCTGGGAACCGAAGCGCCTAGTCTGGTGGCGCCGTTCCAGAAACTCAATCCGCGGAAAACACTTACAGATAATTCGCAGGGCATCTCCGGAGCCGGATACTGGTTTGATCCGGGTGATTTTCAGGATCCGCCTCTGGGCAGCTTCAACAACGGCACGCAGCGCACCATCTGTTGCGGCCCTGGGCTGGTTGATTTTGATTTCTCAGTTCACAAGAAGATCGCCTTGAGCGAGACTAAGTACTTTCAATTCCGGGCGGAGATTTTCAATCTGTTCAACCACACTAATTTTTCTAACCCCGACGGCGGCTTCTCAGATGGTCCGACGTCATTCGGCAGGATCTCAAGCGCCGGAGATCCTCGCTTGGTGCAGTTCGCTCTGAAGTTCTTCTTCTGAGCGATGCAGTAGACTGATAGGAACGTTTTCAAACCGGGCGTATGCCTCCGCAATCCCGGTAATCTAATGGCCCGCGGACGTGGAACCGCGTGCGGGCTTGAGTATCCCTGGAGAATTCGATGTACCCCGACCTGCAGAAAGAGCTCTCGACGTTTGAGCGCCGCACGCCCAAATCCCACGAAGCTCACCAGAAAAATCTCAAACGCATTCCTTTGGGCGTGGCCAGTAATTATCGCGCCTATGATCCTTGGCCGATCTTCGTGAAAGAGGCCAGCGGCAGCAAGTTTCGCGACCTGGATGGCAACGAATACATTGACCACAACCTGACGTTTGGTGCGCTGATGGCGGGGCATTGCCATCCGGCGGTGATGAAGGCCGTCGAGAAGCGGCTTTCTACCGGGACGATGTTCGGCATGCCGCACGATATGGAGTGGGAACTGGCCGAGGAAATCTGCACGCGCTTCCCGGTCGAGATGTGCCGCTTCGGCAACAGCGGAACCGAAGTGACCATGCATGCGATTCGTCTTGCCCGCGCCGCTACGGGGCGCGACAAGATCGTGAAATTCGAAGGCGCATATCATGGCCTGCACGATAGCGCGCTGGTCAGCGTCAAGCCGCATGCGCCGGATTATGGCGACATCAACAATCCCACCGCAGTTACGGGCGGACTGGGAGTGCCGAAGTCAGCCATCGCGAACGTACTGATCGCGACCTTTAATAATCTCGCGACCGTGGAGCGGCGCTTCAAGGAAAATCCGGGCGAGATTGCCGCGATTATTCTCGAACCGATTCTGATGAACGTCGGACTATGCATGCCGCAGCCTGGATTCCTCGAGGGCCTGCGCGCGATCTGCAAGAAGAACGGCGCGCTGCTGATTTTCGACGAAGTAAAGACCGGCGCCAAGCTTTGCTGGGGCGGCGCCAGCGAATACTTCAACGTCATGCCGGACATGATCTGTCTGGCGAAGTCGATTGGCGGCGGATTGCCGCTGGCGGCGTTCGGCACCAGCAAATCCGTGATGGACTTGATCAGCGAGCACAAGGTCTTCCACGGCGGCACTTACAACACGAATCCGGTATCGATGGCGGCGGGCCTGGCGACCTTCCGCGAGGTGCTCACGCGGGCGAACTACACGCATGTCGAAAAGCTGAGCAAGAAACTTGCCGACGGATATCGCAAGATCATCGCGAAAGTTGGCTTGCAGGCATACATCATGCAGGCAGGCGCCAATGGCGCACTGATGCTCTATCCGAAGGAGATCGTCAACTACCGCGACTGGGAACCGATTGACGTCGATCTGTGGCGCCATTACTGGTTCGGCATGGTCAACCGCGGTGTGATGGCGCAACCTTACTGGTGGGACGAGCAGTGGACGATTTCGGTGCAGCATACGGATGCCGATATCGATAAGCACCTTGCTGCCTTCGATGACATCGCCGAGTCGCTGGCCAAAGCGCAGCAGGAGCGCAGCGATCGTGTTCCAGCCGAAGTCGCGCACTAGAAATGTTCGTGTAGGGGCGGACGCATTCGTCCGCTCCTGCTTGCACAATCTGCCAAGGTTGGTATGGCCGCCCTCAGCGCCGTCCGAAGCGAGACGCCTTATAAAGAGGAGACTTGCCTGAAGCGTCACAATCCGCCGCGCAGCCTCACCTGATCCGCGCCCTCGGGCGCCGCGATCTGGTGCTGCTGTTTGTGGTCGCCGTCTTCAACCTGAATGTGGTTCCCTCGATCGCGGCCAATGGCGGCGTCACCATCTGGCTCTGGGGCATCTCACTGCTTCTTT
Source organism: uncultured Acidobacteriota bacterium (assembly GCA_963701925.1). Lineage (GTDB taxonomy): Bacteria > Acidobacteriota > Terriglobia > Terriglobales > Acidobacteriaceae > Sulfotelmatobacter. Next base: position 40,602 of record CAVPBQ010000012.1, on the reverse strand, counting down.
TTTTCTGGCCGCAAGGCATCGCGGTGATCGAACTGGCGCACCGTTATCCTGGCGAAGGCGGAGTATATCTTTGGGCTAAGGAAGTTTTTGGTGACTTTCACGGATTTCTTTCCGGGTGGTGCTACTGGACCAACAACATGCTGTATGTGCCGACCATCATGCTGTACTTCGTCGGCGTGTCGGTCTATGTGCTCGGGCCCCATTTCCAGGCTCTCCCTGATAACAAGATGTTCGCGGCCTCTGTTTCTCTCGCGCTGCTGGCATTTCTAACCTTCCTTAACATCCTGGGTCTTGGCGTAGGCAAGTGGATCAACAACCTGGGCGCGATTGGAACCTTCATCGCCGCCAGCGTGCTCGTCGGCCTCGGCATCGTCATCTGGTCGCGTTTCGGAACTACCCTCACCGCATCCGATTTCAAGATTCCCGCCAACCCGCGCTTCGTTCTCAATTCGTTCGGCGTCGTCTGCTTCGGTTTGATCGGACTCGAACTCGCTTCCGTGATGGGGGACGAAATCAAGGATCCCCCCCGCACCTTGCCCGGAGCGGTGGCTTGGGGCGGCGTGATTGCTGGAACGCTCTATGTTGCGGTCACGCTTACCTTGCTGGTTTCGGTGGGCAAGAGCGTTGACGTGCTGCAAGGAGTGGTGCAGGCGGTGACGGGAATGGCTGCGCGCGTCGGCTTGAACTGGATCGCCGTGCCCTTCGCTCTGATGCTGAGCCTCGCGATCGCGGGCATCGGTTCGGCTTGGATCGGGGGCTGCGCCCGCATTCCTTTCGTGGCGGGACTGGATTCCTACATGCCCTCCTGGCTGGGAAATATTCACCCGCGCTACGCGACGCCCTACGCGGCTTTGATAGTCCAAGGCGTGGTCTCGGCTGTGCTCGTGATCTTAAATTTTTCTGGCGCAGGCGTGAAGGAAACATTTCAAAAACTGCTTTCTCTGGCCGTGGTTCTCAATCTCATTCCCTTCGTTTACATGTTCGCCGCGCTGGTAAGGTTTGGGATCACTGAATCCGTGCCCAAAGGCCAGTACAACCGGGCCACACTCCTCATCGCCGGATTGAGCGGTTTTTTCACCACAATTCTAGGCATCGCTCTTGTATTTTTCCCGACGCAGCAGATCACGTCGCTGTGGAAGTATGAACTATGGATGTTCGGCGGCACGCTGTTCTTCATAGGGCTGGCCGCATTCTTCTTCTTTGTTTACGGCCGCCGCAAGGGGATGAAGAAAATCCTTGCGGCAGCGTCACGCGCGCCGATTGAAGCGCCAACAAGATAAAAAAGTTTAGTCCTCGGAGGCCACGATGCCTAGCGGAGTACAGACGGAAGTGAAGACATATCAGATGTTCATCAACGGCGAGTGGGTCGCAAGCCAGTCGACGAAAACGTTCCCGGTTTACGATCCTTCGACGGAAGAAGTGATCGCGCAAGTGCCGGACGCTGGACCCGAGGATGTCGACCACGCCGTGGCCGCGGCCAAGGCGGCTTTCGAAGATGGCCCGTGGGCAACGACAACGGCGCAGGAGCGCGGACGCGTTCTGTTCCGCCTCGCCGACAAAGTTCGCCAGAATCTACCCGCGCTCGCGGAACTGGAATGCCGCAACACCGGCAAGCCGATTGTCGAAGCCGAGTACGACCTCAACGATGTCGCGACCTGCTTCGAATATTACGGCGGTCTGGCGACCAAGATTATTGGCCAGGTCAATCCGGTGCCGGATAATGCGATGTCGCTTTCGCTGAAAGAGCCGGTCGGCGTGGCCGGACAGATCATTCCGTGGAACTACCCGTTGCTGATGGCAGCGTGGAAACTAGCGCCAGCCTTGGCTGCGGGATGCACCTGCATCTTGAAACCGGCGGAGCAAACTCCGCTCACCGCGTTAGAATTTGCCAGGCACTTTGCCGACTGCGGGCTGCCTCCGGGCGTGGTCAACATTGTTACCGGCTTCGGTGAAACTTGCGGCGCCCCAATCGTGAAGCATCCCGACGTCAACAAGATTGCATTCACGGGCAGCGCCGCCGTGGGCAAGATCATCGTTAAGCAGGCTGCGGACACGGTGAAGCGAGTCACGCTGGAACTCGGCGGTAAATCGCCGAACATTTTCTTTGCGGATGCTGATTTCGAAGCGGCCATTGACGGAGCGCTATTCGGCGTCTTCATCAATCAGGGCGAAGTGTGCTCGGCGGGCAGCCGCATCCTGGTGCAGAAGTCGATCTACAAGAATTTCGTCGATGCCATGGCCGAGAAGGCGAAGAAGATCAAGCTCGGGCCTCCGCTAGAGCGCGAAACCAAGATGGGGCCGCTGGTCAGCAAGGAGCAGTACGATCGCGTGGGCCAATACCTGGAAATTGGCAAGAAAGAGGCGAAACTGGCCTCGGGTGGCGGGCGGCCGGAGAAGTTTGGTAAGGGCTATTACGTTCAGCCCACAATCTTTTACGACGTCGACAACAGCGCGCGCATTGCCCGGGAAGAAATTTTCGGGCCGGTCGCTGCAGTGATTCCGTTTGAAGACGAGAAGGACGCGCTGCGGATTGCCAACGATACTCCGTACGGGCTGGCTGCGGCCGTCTGGACGCGCGACATTTTCAAGGCCATGCGCGCGGTGAAAGCCTTGCGCGCGGGAATTGTCTGGGTGAACCACATGCAGCCTACCTACGTCGAAGCGCCGTGGGGCGGATTCAAGCAATCCGGATTCGGACGCGAGTTGGGGCCGTGGGGAATGGAAGAATATCTCGAGACGAAGCAGGTTCACATCAATTTGAACGAAGCGCCAATCGGCTGGTATTGAAGGCCGGTGGCCAGTGGCTGGTGACCAGTGGAAAGTTTGTAAACTTGATTTTCCGGCCACTGATCGCTGACCACTGGCCACTAGGATTCTACGATGTCTACGATTCAAGTTCGCACAGTAATCCCCGGCCCGAAGTCGCAGGCGCTCTCAGAGCGTCGGGCGAAAGCCGTGCCCCGCGGCCTGTCTCACGGAACTCCGATTTATGTCGCCAAGGCTAAAGATGCCTGGCTGGAAGACGTCGACGGCAATCGCTATCTTGATTTTGCCGGCGGCATTGGCTGCATTAACGTCGGTCACCGTCGCGATGAAGTAGTCGATGCGGTTAAGGATCAGCTTGATCGCTTCCTGCATACCTGTGTGCAGGTGACTCCGTACGAGAGTTATGTTCGGCTGGCCGAGCGCATGAATGAAGTGACTCCCGGCAAGTTCGCCAAGAAGACAATCTTCGTGAACAGCGGAGCCGAGGCCGTGGAGAACGCGGTCAAGATTGCTCGCGCTTACACCAAGCGCCCTGGCATCATCGCTTTTGAAGACGCGTTTCACGGACGCACCATGATGACGCTGGCGCTGACCAGCAAAACGCATCCCTACAAGGCGGGATTCGCGCCCTTTCCTGGCGAGGTCTACCGCGTTCCATTCGCCTATTGTTATCGCTGTTCGTACAACTTGAAATATCCATCATGTGATCTTTACTGCGCTCGTCATCTGGAGGACACATTCAAGCGCGTAGTCGCGAATGAAGAAGTGGCGGCCGTAATCGCTGAGCCGGTTCTCGGGGAAGGCGGATTCGTCGCGCCTCCGCCGGATTACTTCAAAGTGTTGATCGAGCTGTGCCACAGGCACGGGATTCTTTTTATTGCTGATGAAGTACAGTCCGGCTTCGGCCGAACGGGCGCGCTGTTTGCCAGCGAGCGTTACGGGATCGAGCCCGACCTGATCGTCACCGCGAAATCTCTTGGCGGCGGATTGCCGCTGGCCGCGGTTACGGGGCGCGCTGCAATTATGGATGCGCCCGGCCTGGGTGGCTTGGGTGGGACTTTCGCGGGGAATCCGCTGTCGTGCGCGGCCGCGCTTGCTGTGCTCGATCTTTTTGAAAAAGAAAATCTGCTGACTCGCGCCAACGAACTGGGCGATCACTTCCAGCGGCGTGCCCGTGAATGGCAGGGGCGGTGGCCGATTATCGGCGACGTACGCGGTTTGGGCGGAATGCAGGCGATCGAGCTGGTTCAGTCTCAGGAAACGAAAATTCCAGCCGCCGACGAAACTAAGAAGATCACGCAATATTGCTACGAGCACGGGCTGATCACGATTACGGCGGGTTCCTACTCGAATGTGATACGAGTGCTGGTTCCTCTGGTCATCACGAATCAACAGATGGACGAGGCGCTCGACGTGCTCGAGGCTGCGATTGCCGCGGTGTGCGACAAGAAGGGCGCGGTGGCACAACTGGTTTAAGTCGTGGCGCGGCCGTCGATACCTAGCCCGATGATTCCTTTAGCGGATGTATCATTAACGCAAGAAATTCTTCATGACAGCCGAGGCTTCACCATGACTGTGGCAGCACCTCCCGCCAATAAGCTGACTAACTACATCAACGGCCAATGGGCTGACTCGCACGCTTCGGAATGGCGCGATGTGATCAATCCCGCCACTGGCGAAGTTCTGGCCAGCGTTCCAATGGCCGACGCCGCCGATGTGAACGCGGCTGTCGAAGCCGCTGCCGCTGCGTTTCCGGAATGGCGCCGCACGCCTCCGGAAGATCGCATCCAGCCGCTGTTTAAGCTGAAGGTGCTGCTCGAAGAACATATCGACGACATCGCCCGCATCATCACTATGGAAAACGGCAAGACGTTTACCGAGGCGAAGGCTGAGATGCGGCGTGCCATAGAGAATGTGGAAGTCGCTTGCGGCATTCCGATGATGATGCAGGGGTACAACCTGGAAGATGTGGCGCGCGGCATCGACGAGATGATGATCCGGCAGCCGCTGGGCGTAGTGGCGGCGATCGTGCCCTTTAATTTTCCCGGGATGATCGCATTCTGGTATCTGCCCTACGCTATAGCTACAGGCAATACTTTTATTCTGAAGCCGAGCGAGCGCGTGCCGCTGACCATGCGCTACATTTACGAACTTCTGGAAAAAACCGGATTGCCCAGGGGCGTGGTGAATCTTGTCAATGGTGGCAAGGCTGTAGTCGATGCGCTGATTGATCATCCCAAAGTGCGGGCGATCAGCTTTGTGGGTTCGACTCCGGTGGCGCGGTACATCTACTCGCGCTCAGCGGAGCAGGGGAAGCGTTGCCAATGCCAGGGCGGCGCGAAGAACCACGTCATCGTGCTGCCGGACGCGGATATGCCGATGGCGACGCAGATCATCAGCGACAGCGCATTTGGATGCGCGGGGCAGCGTTGTCTTGCTGTGTCAGTTGCGATCACGGTCGGCGAGGCGCAAACGACCTTTCGCGATTCGATTGCCGATGCCGCCTCGAAGCTCAAGGTTGGGAACGGACTGGAAAACGGGGTACAGATGGGCCCGGTGATTACGCCGCAGAGCAAGGAGCGGGTGGAACATCTGATCGGCGTCGGAGAGAAACAGGGCGCGAAGGTCCTGCTGGACGGACGCAATGCCAAGATTGCGAAGTACGAATCAGGCAATTTCGTGAAGCCGACGATACTCGACGATGTTCCGGCGACCAGCGAAATTACGGATACGGAAATCTTCGGCCCGGTGCTCAGCCTTGTGCACGTGGACAATATGGACGAGGCTCTGGAATTCCTGGAACGCAGCGCCTACGGAAATCAGGCATCGCTGTTCACTTCAAGTGGTGCGGCGGCGCGGCGCTTCCGATACGAGGCGCCCGCGGGAAATGTCGGCATCAACATTGGAGTTGCCGCGCCCATGGCGTACTTCCCATTCAGCGGGTGGAAGAACAGTTTCTTCGGCGACTTGCACGGGCAAGGCCGTGATTCGGTGGAGTTCTATACCGACAAGAAAGTTGTGGTTGAACGCTGGGCGAAAGAGCACAGCCGGAAATTTTAAGAATTTGAGTGGTTGGGTCATTGGGCGATTGAAGATCCAATGAACCAATCACCAATCGCTAATGACTCAATCATCTGCCTGCATTCGACACAAGAACCGAGGACTTATATGACTACAACCCTTACCACTCCTGCCATGACCGGCGAGGAGATGGTCGATCTCACCCGGAAGCACACGCTATTTGAATGGTCGGCGCAATCGAAGGTGGACCCGATCCCGGTCGCGAAAGCGAAGGGCATTTATTTCTGGACGCCGGAAGGTAAGCGCTTCATCGACTTCAACAGCCAGTTGATGTCCGTGAATATTGGGCATGGCGACGAGCGCGTCATCAACGCCATCAAGGAACAGGCGGAGACGCTTTGCTACGCCAATCCTTTCATGGCGCATGAGCCGCGGGCGCGGCTGGGAGCCAAACTCGCCGAGATCACTCCCGGCGACATCGACACATTCTTTTTCACCAACGGCGGGGCCGAGGCCACCGAGAATGCCATCAAGCTTGCCCGCTTCTTCACGGGTCGGCAAAAAATTATGGCGCGCTACCGGTCTTATCACGGCGCGACGAGCGGCAGCATTACCCTCACCGGAGATCCGCGCCGCTGGCCTGCCGAGCCTGGTATTCCCGGCGTGGTTCATGTGCTCGATCCTTATCACGGCATCGAGCGGGGATGGGAATCGGCCGACAGTTCGCTGGCCATGATTGAAGAGACCATCCAACTCGAGGGCGCGCATACAATTGCCGCATTCATTCTCGAAACCGTAGTAGGAACGAACGGCATTCTCGTGCCGCCCGATGGCTACCTCGCAGGCGTGCGGAAGCTTTGCGACAAATATGGCATTCTGATGATCGCTGACGAAGTCATGGCGGGATTCGGCCGCACGGGCGAGTGGTTCGCGATCGATCATTGGAAAATTGTGCCGGATTTGATCTCGATGGCAAAAGGATTAACTTCAAGCTATTTGCCGCTGGGTGCGGTCGGGATGAGGCATCACATTGCGCAGCATTTCCAGGACAAAGTGTTCTACGGGGGACTGACGTATAACTCGCATCCCATGGGGTGCGCCGCGGCGTTGGCCACCATTCGCGTGTACGAAGAAGACAAGCTCATTGAGAACACGCGCCGGATGGGCGCAATCATGAAGGACCTCGGCGCTGAGATGTCGGCGAAGCACCCGTCGGTGGGCGCGGTCCGGTCGATCGGATTATTTGGGATCTTCGAACTGGTGCGCAGCCGAAAAACCAAGCAGCCTATGGCCCCGTTCAACGGGACGTCTGAGGAGATGGCCGCGCTAGGCAAGTTCTTCCGCGAGCAGGGACTCTACACGCTGGTACGGTGGAATACGTTTTTCACGAATCCTCCGTTGTGCATTAACGAACAGCAACTCCGCGAGGCATTCGCGATCATCGACAAGGGATTGGAGATTACCGACCGGGCGGTGAAGGATTGAAATTCTGAAAATCAACATTGTCTTGCCTAGACCCCTCATTCTGAGTAGCATCACAGACTGATTTTCATCCTGCCTTAATTCTGGATGCTGATTGGCCGCACCCCCTGGCGGCCGGAGGTGAAGTCACGGTTTTCGCTCTTGTGTCGAGGCGACGACAGCAGCCTGAATTTTTCCTCTATTCCTTTCTACGTTTGATCCCGGGGAACCGGGTGAGAAGTTGGCTTAATGAGTAAAGCCGAACCGCGGGTACACATTTTCAATGCAACCAAGCTGCTGCGGAGTTGGCCATCGCAGTATGCCTTCGCCGTGGTAATGGTTGCGGTTGCTACCGCGCTGCGCTTCGAGTTGCAGCGGATGGGTCCATTCCATTTTCCTTTCATCCTTTTCTATCCTGCGGTGGTGCTGGTGGCGATGCGCGCCGGATTCTGGCCGGGGATCATGGCCACCGTGCTGGCGGCGATCTCGGGTAGATATTTCTTCGTGGAACCGCAAAATACATTTGCCATCCCCACGGTCGGGGATGTGGTCGGGCCGGCGCTGTTCGCAATTATCGGCGTAGCTCTGACGGTGCTCACTGCGAGCCGCAGCCGTGCAAGACATGCGTTAGCGGTCAGCGAGTATGAGTTGAACTGCGCTCAGGCGGTGGCGCAGATTGGGAGTTGGCACTACGACGTGAAAGCCGGAATCCTTAGGCTGTCGGATGAAGCCTGTCGCATTCTGGGGCGTCCACCAGGATCCTCAATTCCGCTGCAGGAGGCCGAGCAGACGCTGCATGGGGAGGATCGCGACCGAGTGCTACAGCAATGGCAGGCTGCTCAGAAGAGCGGAATGTTTGAGGACGAAGTCCGCGTCATAACAGACGGCAGCGTCCGATGGGTTCACGTCCAGGCAGCCCTGGAGTGGGACGCGCACGGGCGCCCGACCAAAGCAGTGGGCGTCGTACAGGACATTAGCGGACGCAAGCAGGCAGAGCAGGCGCTGACGGATAGCGAGGACCGGTATCGGGATCTAGTCGAGCACAGCGAAGATCTGGTGTGTACGCATGATCTGGAGGGGAGACTGCTGTCGGTAAATCCGGCGCCGGCTCGCCTTCTGGGATATGAAGTGGCGGAACTGCTGAAAATTCCGATGCGGGATTTGATTATCCCGGAGGGGCGGGAGGACTTCGACCTTTATTTAGAGAGATTGAGGACGACCGGCCAACCGGAGCACGGATTGCTGTGTGTGATGACCCGGAGCGGGGAGGTCAGAACGTGGGAGTACTACAACAGCCTGCGTACGGAGGGGGTTGAGAAACCGATCGTGCGCGGAATGGCGCATGATGTGACGGAAAAGAGGCGGGCAGAACTAGCGCTGGTGAGTTCGGAACATCGGTATCGCATGCTGTTCGAGGGAAATATCGCGGGCGTAGCGGTCGTCAGTATGGATGCCGTGGTGCTGGAATGCAACGATTGCTGGGCGCACATTCTGGGCTACGAATCTGCCCAGGAGATTTGCGGGCGAAAGACGACGGAGTTCTATGTCGATCTCGGCGATCGCAATCATCTGCTACAGGAACTGGAGCAGACCGGCGCGTCTTTAGGTCGTGAGGTACGCCTGAGACGCAAAGACGGCGGGGAAGTGTGCTTACTGCTTAACTGTGCGATTCGACGGGGAGATGATGGACAGCCGCTGATCCAGGCCACAGTCATTGACATTAGCGAGCGCAAACAGACGGAAGTGGCGTTGCAGAAGACGGAGCAACGGGAGCGTGCGCGTGTACGGGAATTGGAGACGATCCTGGACACGTTGCCGATTCCGGTGCTGATTTCCCGAGATCCGGAATGCCGCGAGATCATAGCCAATCGCGCCGGGCAGGAGCATCTCGGATTATGCCCCGGCATGAATGCATCGCTCTCCGCTTTGCCCGATCAGCGGCCCTATCACCGTCTTCTGGGCGAGGGCAGGGAAATTCCGCCGGAGCAATTGCCCATGCAGATGGCGGCGGCGACCGGCGCCGCGGTCCGCGGAGTAGCGACCCAGCTGGTGCTTGCAGATGGAACGGTGAAGTACGAACTGGGCAATGCGGCGCCCTTGGTTGATGAACACGGCAAGGTTATAGGCGTGATCGGGGCCGCCATCGACATTACAGATCAAGTGCAAGCCGAGGCGGCATTGCGGGAAAGCGAGCACCGCATGCGGCTGGCACAGGAAGTCGCACGCATGGGGACCTACGAGCGGAACCTCATTACTGGAGAAGGCCGCTGGTCTCCGGAAATGGAAGCCATCTATGGCTTGCAACCAGGAGGTTCTCCCAGGAATATGAAAGAATTCCTCGAGCTGATTCATCCTGAAGACCGCGATCACGTCGCGGAACTGGTGCAGCGGTCGATGGAGCATGGAGATGTTCAGGGTGAATGGCGCGTGATATGGCCCGACGGCTCGGTGCACTGGATTGCGGGCCGCTGGCGGGCGTTCCTCGGCCAGGATGAGAAACCGGTTCGTGCCATCGGCATGGACTACGACATTACCGAGCGCAAGAAGTCCGAGGAAGCGTTGCGCCAGAACGAAGAGCGTTTTCGCGTAGCACTGAAGGATTCGCCGATTACGGTATTCAATCAGGATCGCGATCTGCGCTACACCTGGCTCTACAATCCGCGAAGCTACTGGCGGGATTCGATGATTGGCCAGACGGATGAGGAGATGCTTGGATCCAGAGGGCTTCGACTGACTGCGCTGAAACGGCAAGTTTTGCAGACCGGGGTTAGCGCGCGAGAAGAAATCGAAGTCCCGCACAATGGCGCGAATTGCGCCTTCGACATCAGCATCGAACCTCTGTTCGATGCGGACAAAAAAATTGCGGGAATCACCTGCGCAGCCATGGACATTGCGCGGCTGCATGAAGTGCTCGACGGCTTGCAGATCGCCAAGGAAATGCTGACTCAGGAAAAATCCTATTTGGAGAGTGAGATTCAGGCAGAACTGGGATTCGAGGAAATTATTGGACAGAGCGCGGCCCTGAGAAGTGTCCTGAAGCAGGCCAGAGTGGTGGCGACAACCGATTCGACGGTGTTGCTGCTGGGAGAGACCGGAACGGGCAAAGAGTTGGTAGCGCGTTCCATCCACTCACTCAGCACGCGGAAGGACAAAAATTTCATTAAGCTGAACTGTGCCGCGGTTCCATCAGGGCTGCTCGAGAGCGAACTGTTTGGCCATGAGAAGGGGGCGTTCACCGGAGCTATAACCCAAAAGGCAGGCCGGTTGGAACTGGCGGATAAAGGCACGCTGTTCCTGGATGAGATTGGAGAGTTACCGTCGGAACTGCAACCCAAACTTCTTCGGGTTCTGCAGGACCGGGAGTTTGAGCGCCTGGGTGGGGTGCGCACCGTGAAGGTTGATGTGCGAATCATCTCGGCCACCAACCGCGATCTGCAGAAGGATGTTGTGGAGAAGAAATTTCGCGAAGACCTGTTCTACAGACTGAATGTTTTTCCCATCGAATTGCCGCCACTGCGGGAAAGGCGGAGCGACATCCCCATGCTGGTTCATCACTTCATGCGCAAGCATGCGCAGCGCATGGGGAAGCACATTGAATTCATTCCCAGTCAAACCATGAAATTGCTGCAGAAGTGGAACTGGCCGGGAAATATTCGGGAGTTGGAAAATATGCTGGAGCGAATGATCATCCTTAGCAAAGGTCCTATCCTTGCCGACCCTCCCATCGAACTTAGTGAAGTGCAAGAATTCTTGCAGGACAATTTGACTGAAATGGAGCGCGAACACATTGTTCGCATCCTGCGCGAAACGAAAGGAGTACTCTCCGGGGCGGACGGAGCAGCGAACCGCTTAGGCGTCAAAAGAACGACGCTGCAATCGATGCTCAAGCGATTCGGAATCGAACCCAGCGAATACAAGCGCGGCGGCACGGGGACGTTCGGGCCGCATTGAGTCGCTACTTCGAGATCGCCATTTCGAGGCCCCATTTTCGAGTTGTTATTTAGCCAGCCGGTTGTATTTCTTTAGTACCTCGCGCAGTCGATCGTGCGGCAAAGCGATGACGGTGTGGTTATCGATGCCGGTCATAGTTTCGGCTGCGACCATGGCGTTGACGACTGCTTCCTCGGTGGCCTGAACCGTGGCGAGAAATAGCGGGTCGAGCGAGTCATTGGGCAACATGGTGAGTTGATGAAGGCCCTTCGATCCCACGGCGCCGGGATTCGCAGTCGAGAATGCGATGAAGATGTCGCCCGAGCCGTCGCCCGAGTAGCTGCCGTCGCGGCCCAGGCCGAGGGAAACTCTGCAAGCGACGCGCTTGAGTTGCGTAGGAATCAATGGAGCATCCGTGGCCACCACCACGATAATTGAGCCGGTGTCATTGCCGTAAGCAGGATGCTCGGGAATTTCCTTGCCTACCGGGACGCCCGCAATGCGAAGTTGATCGCGGCGGCCGTAGTTGCATTGCACCAGAACACCCACGGTATAACCGCCAGCTTTCGCATCAAGCACGCGGGAACTGGTTCCGATGCCGCCCTTGAATTCGTTGCAGATCATGCCAGTACCGCCGCCGACGTTGCCCTCTTCCACCGGTCCGGAATGAGCGACGTCGAGGGCGCGCCAGGCGTCCTCTGGCTTGACGTGAAATCCGTTGATGTCGTTGAGCCAGCCGTCCCAGGTTTCGGCGACCACCGGCAGGGACCACCAGTAGCCTTCCATGTCGGGCGTACCATGCTTGACTTTCCATGCGATCACCGCATCGCGGACCACGCCAACACTGTGGGTGTTGGTGATCATGACGGGACCGTTGAGAAATCCAGAGTCCTCGACCCAGGTTGTGCCCGTCATCTCGCCGTTGCCGTTGAGCGTGAACCAGGCGGCGAAAACGGCGTCGCCGCTGGTCTTGCCGCGAGGATGAATGGCCGTTACCCCGGTGCGCACCGGGCCTTTGCCGACTTCGAGTTTGCCCGCGCCGGAGATCAATGTCGTGTGGCCGACCTCGACGCCCGTCACATCAGTGATGGCATTATTCGGTCCGGGAGCGCCATCGAAGGGTACGCCGAGATCGCGAGCCCGGGGCTTGGTCTGCGCCGAAAGGAGCACGGCGAAAAGAAATAACGTGGCGACGGCAACAGGTTGATTTCGGCGCAGCGTTGACATGGGGTTCTCCAAAGAACGAGGCAGTATACAGGATGCGGAAACGCGATCGCCCTGATCCGCATCTCATACGGGTTTGCGGGTTACAATCAAAAAAAAGCGGTTCCGAGGAGAGCGCAATGGACGGTTGGAAGAAGGCTGTGGTGATGGCATCTATCGGCGGGGCAGCCCTGTTGTTCATGAGAAAGAGATATCCGGCGGGCGTGTTGGCCAGCGGAGTGGGGCTGGCGCTGCTGGCCTCGGAGTATCCGGAGAAATTCGAGAGTGTGCGCCAGGCGCTGCCGGAATATTTTGAGCGCGGCATGCGCATCATGGAGATGGCCGGACGCGCCGGAAAGCAGATCACTGCGAACGCCACCCAGGGCGCGGCTGACCTTTGGGAAGAGTTCGGAGCCTAGGCCGATCTAGTAGCAGGGCGAGCTATTCGATGCCGAGCTGTTTTCTGGCGTCGGAGCTCAGGCGCTCCGGGCTCCACGGCGGGGTCCAGACTACATTCACCGTAACGTTGCGAATGCCGGGTAACTGCTCCAGGCGCGACTTCACCTGTGCGCTGATGTTCACATGTTCCGGGCAGCCTTGCGCAGTCAGGGTCATATCGACGGCGATGTCCTGCTTGTCCTCTGACACGGGCGCGAAATTCACCTTGTAGATCAAGCCGAGATCCACGATGTTGACGGGAATCTCGGGGTCGTAGCAACTCTTCAGAGCGCTCAGGACATCTTCTTCGTTGACGGGCATTTCGGGCATTCCTTCCAGGTTCAGTGTACAACGGCCGTGCGCTCTAGCGGCTCGATGGGGTTCGCAAAGCTTCTTCAAGGCGTGGGATCAGCGTCTGATCGCTCAAGATGAAAAGATAATTATCCCGCTTCAAGAAGTAATTCCGGTATGCCGTGCCGAACTTGAGTTTATCGCCGGCCCCCACGCGGGGAGTTCCGGTGAAGCGATAGAGATAGCCTCCGCCCTTGCGGTGCTCTGTGATTTTGAGATCGGCAAAGGTTTGCGGCTTGGGCAGGAAGATCACGTCGAATCCGCCGAAATTCGTAGTGAAATTCGCTTCGCCTTCCACCGTGCTGCGCATGACATCGCCGTCAGCGACCTCGAAGATGCTCCCGAGTTTTGTTGGGTAAATACAGCGAATCATGAAGCCGCGGCTCTCCAGGCGATTTGCCAAGTCCATGGCGTCTCCGTATGCGGGGTCGTCAGGCGCAATCAGGGCCGCGGGCGGCGGACACGGCGTAGACTGTGCATGAATCCGAGTGGGAGAAGCTAAAACGCAGAGCGCAAGGCCAGCCACGATGTGAGCGGGAAGGGCTTTGAGCATACTTGCCTCCGGCGCGCGGCAGATTGATGTAGAGTTTAACATTCCCCGTCGGAGTGGGCCTTCGGGGTTCATCGATGACAGAGACGAGACAGAAAATTCAGCTGGCACTGATTGCGGCCCTGGTGATTTCGGGTGGACGCACCGGCTACATTTTGTACCATCGGCATGAGGATCGGGTCGAGGCCGAGAAGCAGAAGAAGGCCCGTGATCTGGGATATTCCAATCCGGACTATTACGTCGTTCCGAAAAAGCTGCATCCTTACGATCTCAAAAGCGCCAAGCAGCTTACGCAGCAGCCGGTGTGGGTTCGGGAGGGGTACGCTTATACGTACTACCCCTACGATGGGGCGAGCAAGAAGGTGGACTTCGCGCACAGCGCTGGATTGCTGCATCCTATCGAGAAGTTGGAGATCAAGGATGTGGTGATGGCGACGCCGCCGGGTGGCGCGCCCCAGCCGCAGGTAATGGCCGTTTTTCGAAAAGACGGGAAGAGCTATGCCGTACCGATTGGAGCGGAGGCCGACGACCAGTACAAGATCTATTCCGACGATTTGTTTTTCATCGAGGATCCGCATGAGTTATACAATCATTGGCCCGCGGACGTGTGGCAGGCGATCGACCGACACGAAGCCAAGCCGGGCATGACGGAAATGCAGGCGGACTTTGCCCTCGGAATCGGAGTGCCGGATACGGGCGGCAGTTCGTACGAGAAGACCGTTCGTTATGCGAACAGTGGCAATCCCTTGGTGATTGTCTATCACAATGGCAAAGCGGCGGAGATCACCGCGGGATCGCCCGCATCATGAGGGTTTAGAGACGTATGCAGAGACGCGAGGTCTTGAAGATGCTGGCGACGGGCACGGCGTTGCAATTGACGCCGCGCAGCCGGTTGCTAGCGCTGCTGCGTGAGGCGCGCTCTCGTGCGGCAGCGGGAGCGGATCTGCGGACTTTGAGTGCGCACCAATTCGCTACCTTGAAGACTATGGCGGAGATGATTATTCCGCGCACGGATACACCCGGCGCGACAGACGTCGGCGTGGCCGCGTTCATCGATTTGATTCTGACTGTATGGTGCGAGGAGAAAGAGCGTTCCATGTTCGTTGCGGGAGTCGACGATGTCGATAAGCGCGCGCAAGCGCTCTTCGCAAAACAATTTGTCGAAGGTTCGACGGCCGAGCAAGGTGAGATTCTCAACCAGTTGGGAAAGTCCATGCTGGAGGAGTTGGCGCGGCCACAAGCGCACGAGGCGGAGTCGCAACCGGAGCCGGATCAAAGTTTTTATCTTATGTTCCGACGGCTTACGTTGACCGCTTATTACACTTCAGAGGATGGAGCCACTAAAGAGCAGGGCTTCGAAATCATCCCTGAGCGACATGAGGGTTGCGCCGTCGAGCCATCGATGGGGCCGAACCAGGGGAGCAATTGAAGGACGAAACCGCTTTCGACGCAATCGTGATTGGCTCCGGCATGACCGGCGGCTGGGCCGCGAAGGAGTTGACGGAGAAAGGCCTCAGGGTGCTTGTGCTCGAGGCCGGACGGCCGATCGTTCCAGAACAAGATTACGTGGAGCACGTGCCGCCGTGGGAAATGAAGTTTCGCGGACTCGGCGATCGCAGCAAACAACTGGCCGAGCAGCCGATCCAGAGGTCGTGTTATGCGTGCGACGAGTGGTCGGCGAAATTTTTCGTCAACGACAAAGAAAATCCCTACACGCAAGCGGCCGGTAAACCGTTCCGCTGGATTCGCGGGCGACAGGTTGGAGGGCGCTCCATTATGTGGGGGCGCCAGACTTATCGCTGGAGCGATTTAGATTTCGAAGCCAACCTCCGGGATGGAGTGGCCGTTGACTGGCCGATCCGTTATGGCGACATCGCGCCCTGGTACGACTACGTGGAGGATTTTGTGGGCATTTCGGGCGAGGCGCTGGGCCTGCCGCAGTTGCCTGACAGTAAGTTTCTGCCGCCGATGGAATTCAACTGCGCCGAGAAAGTGGTGCGCGAGGCGCTGGCGAAACACTTTGGAGGAGAACGCATCCTCACCATCGGGCGCGCCGCCATTCTTACCCGGGAGCACAATGGGCGCGCCGCCTGCCACTACTGCGGTCCCTGTGAACGCGGATGCATCACGCGCTCTTACTTCAGCAGCGTGAATGCAACCTTGCCGGCGGCGGAGAAAACCGGACGCATGACCCTGCGGCCTTATAGCGTCGTGCACAGCATCAGCTTCAATTCGAGCACGCGCAGAGCAGCTGGCGTGCGGGTGATTGATTCGCGCACACGGGATGCATTGGAGTTTCGCGGCAAGGTTATTTTTCTGTGCGCGTCGGCACTGGAGTCGGTGCGAATCCTGCTCAATTCCGCGACTCCGGAATTTTCCAATGGCCTGGCGAACTCCAGCGGAGAACTGGGCCACAATTTGATGGACCACATCAAGGCTGGCGGCGCCGCGGGCGTTATTCCGGGCAATGAAGACCGGGTGATGCTGGGCAGGCGTCCGAACGGAATCTATGTTCCGCGATTCCGGAATGTGAAGACGCGTCAGCCGGGATTTTTGCGCGGGTACGGTTTCCAGGGCGAAGGTTCGCGTGATGCATGGGAGCGCGGCATTACCCAGCCTGGCTTCGGCGCGGACTTTAAGAAATCGCTGCGACAGCCCGGGCCTTGGCAGTTCACTTTTTACGGGTTCGGCGAGTGTCTTCCAAATCACAACAACTTCGTGGAACTTGATAAAGAACAAGTGGACGCGTGGGGAATTCCGGCGCTCAAGATTCATTGTGCGTGGAGCGAAAACGAGATCGCCCTGCACCAGGACATGGCCCTGTCGGCGGCAGAGATGCTTGAGGCGGCGGGCGCGCACAATATTCGCCCCTTTGCCGACGACTATCCGCCCGGACTTTCCATCCACGAAATGGGTACGGCGCGCATGGGCCGGGATGCGAAAACCTCTGTTCTGAATGCTTACAATCAGGCGCACGACGTCAAAAATCTCTTCATTACCGACGGCGGCGCGATGGTGTCGTCGTCGTGCGTGAACCCCTCTCTGACGTATATGGCGCTGACCGCTCGCGCGTGCGACTATGCCGTGGGCCAGATGAAAAAGGGGGAGATCTAGATAGTTTTTTCCTGGCTATTCCAAATCGAAGTTCTTCCAGCTTTGCCCGGAGGTTCCTTTTCTAAAACACAGTCTTGGCTTGACCATACAACCCTTGCGCACAAAAGCATCTCCAAAGAAAGGGCTGCTCTTTGGTTATCGTGGTACGTTTGCGCGGAGGGCGATTAGTAACGTACGGGATGGGATGCTACAGCTGATCAATCTCGCAGATCCGCGGCGAAGGCGCTTGTGCGTCATCTTCGTTCTGCTGGCGGTATGCTCGCTCACCGCTTTTGTAGCTACGCGCTATTGTTTTACTCGCGGTTCTTCCGATTCGACCATCGTGGTACGGAAGCACGCTTCGTTGGACTCCACCCGGCAGCGGATGACCAAAACCGCGCCTGTCTGGGTACCTCCGGTGGACCGTTCTGCAGGGCAGCAAGTACCTACGGCCTATCCCCGCATCGCGCCTGCGGGCCCTCCGCAGCACAGATCCATTTTCGAAGAAAGTCTTTATAACCGACCTCCGCCGTCCTGCTAGCCCTTCCTGACTCAGACTTTTTTCTGTAGTAATCATCCGGGCAATTCCCGGCATCACAATGGGGCTGTCCAAAGCACTAATTTCTGGGATTTGTACGGTTAGGGTTTAGGCAAACTGCCGTTCGGCTTTTAAGCAGTGATGCGTGTCATCATGCTCGGAACCTGCACTGCCAGGCGGTGACTCCAAAGCTGCGCCAATGGATTAGCGCGGCGCAGGGCTCCGCCGGAAAGGACCGGAATGGCCGCACCCCCACTCACTCGGGAGGAATTAGATGCTCTTCGCCAGCTTGATACTTGCATGGTGGCCAATGCAGTGGAAAAGTTCAATGTAAGGCTGCGCAATACGGGGTTCACCAATGGCAGCATTCGTTGCTTGTTCGAGGATTTTCCGCCCATGGTCGGCTATGCAGCTACGGCGCGGTTGCGCAGCGGCGAACCGCCGGTGGGAGGCGGTACCTTTCGCGACCGCAGTGATTTCTGGAACCAGGTTCTGGAAATTCCCGCGCCACGAATTCTGGTTCTGGAAGACATGGATCATCCCCCCGGGCGCGGCGCGTTTATTGGCGATGTGCACGCCGCCATTTTGAATGCGCTGGGATGTGTCGGATACGTGACCAACGGAGCTGCGCGAGAATTGCCGGCGGTGCGGAATTCTGGCGTCCAGTTGTTTGCCGGGAACTTGGCCGTCTCCCACGCTTATGCGCACATTTTCGATATTGGTGCGCGGATCAACGTAGATGGCATGGAAGTAAGACCAGGAGATTTGCTGCATGGCGACCGCCACGGTGTTTTGACGGTTCCGATCGAGGTCGCCGCAAGAGTGCCGGGGGTCGCTGTCGAATTGCGGCGCAAGGAAGAGAAAGTAGTCGATCTTTGCCGGTCAGCAGACTTTTCGGTGAAGAAGCTGGGCGACATTATCAAGCTGATCTCGTAGAGATCAGTTGATATTCCGCCGGCTCGGGTGTTCGCCGGTTGCCTGACTCCGGCGCAGGAAGTTTGATCTGGGGGAAAATCAACGGCGAAGCCAGCGGATCCGCCGGCACGCGGAAATACGAGGAATTTCTCGTTGGAACCCGGCAGCAGTTCGAGCAGCAACCGGCCCCCATTTCACCTGCGCCAAGCGCAAACGGTGCAGGTAGTTGGATCAGTGCGCCGGTTTCGCTTCCGCGGGTTCCGCGGCCCGCAGCGAGTGTAGGTTAAGGAGATATGCCTTTGAATTTGGATCGTAGATCACTTGCCAGTAGAGCTTGTGGGTTGTCGCCGCGATAATTTGAATCAGAAGTTCTCGGGCCTGAGCCTTTCCGCCAAGTTTGGTTGTAGTCTTCGATAATAAGCTTCTGGGCGTGACCGCAACTGCGACATCGATGTGGCTCTGTTTGGAAATTTCCTGACAAAGAAGATCCAACGTGGCGGTCAGGGATCGTTCCTCACTGGGCAAGGTCACCTGGACATCGAGTGGCGGGGTTTGCGGCGTCATCGCTCCCTTATCGTCGTGTGCGGCCACGCCTGCGATGGAGAATTGCTTGCCTGCGCTGGGCCGCACCTCAAACTGTCCGGGATTTTTGCTGTGGTTATAAGTGTCTACAATCTGGCGCAGGATCTTCTCTTCGTCAGGCGCGTTCGCGGAAAATTCAGCGCTGAAATTGCCTCCGCTGGGAAATTTCACGCCCGCCGCATTGCCAGAAGTTCCTTCCGTTAGATCTTGCGCCGCAGTGTATCGCGGATCTTCGTAACCAACGGCCCATCCATACTTTAGTCGCAGTGCGTCCAGGACCTGATCGAGTGGTCGAGGGCTGTTGGCCACGATGTGTACTATTCCTTTGGCTTCGGAAACAGTCGCTTCCTTCTGGTATGTCCTGGAGTCTTTGGGCGTCTGGGCCGCTCCGGCCATAGCGAAGAAAAGCATGAAACAGGCTGCGCTCGGCATGATTTTCATGGAATGATCGCTCGCGGAAATGATTTTTTTGGCGTCAGTATTTTGGCGCCGCCGTCATTCTAGCATCGGAGTTCTACGGCTTAAGGTCGAATTGCACGTATTTGGGGATTCGCAGTTGCGCTGAGTTTTTGCGTATTTGTTAGTTAGTCCGAGTGACTAATTCGTTTGGGGCTTTGCGTCCACGGCGGGAGACGGAGTATAAGGCATGCAAAGAATTATTCCGTCGGCGAATGCAGATTTCTATGGATTTGGATCGAAATCAAAGGGGGCCCGCCGAGGAAGAATGGATCGCCAAGTACCGGGCCGCCGTCGCCTCCACTGCAATGCCGCAATCTCGCACGGCAAGACTGCGCACCGTTTTTAGAGAAATGAGCAAATTTGTGGCCGCCGTTCTTCACAAATTAATGGCTGGAACCAAGCCAGAGATTTCAGCGAAGGAGCGGCTTTCAGCTGCTTTGACCGCTGCGCAACCGATCCCAGTGCCCGTTCGACGACAAACCAGCCCCATCGCCACAGAGCCTAACCACTCCGAGAAGGCCGGCTAGCCCGATTGGGCTAGTGCATATGGACTAAATATGGGTTAGGCCGGATAGAACTAGCCCATTTTTTCATTTTGTCGTTGACATCGCCTTCTAATGTGGCAGAATGGTGGGCGGTCGATCACTTCCTCCCCCGGAAGCGTTTGTTGAGTTTTTTCACCCCCTTGGAAGAACTTGCCTGCTGCGCTAAGTGCAATTCAACCTTTGTATGCTCTACGGCGGGAACGCTGAAGCGAGAATTCTTGCCTTGTGCCGACGTGGAGCAAGGGACCCCCAAAAAAACTGGCCCTATTTGAGGCCGAGCCAACTTAAGTCTGAGGCGCATCCTCATGTGGGGAGCGCTTGAAAAAGGGGAACCAAGTGCAAACTGCTGCGACCCGACCGGGTCTGATTGTGGTCGACACGTCGTTGGGGGTGGTCGCCTATAACGGGGAGGCAGTGCAAATCCTCAGTTATCCCGATCAACCGGATAGAATCCGCCACGTCGATACCTGGCTCAACAGCAAAATACGCGCCGATCTCGTGGGGAAACAGACCCCTCCCCGCTTTGTAGAGGCGTTTCGCTCCGCGCGACGCATGTACGTTTGTCGCTGCTTTCCTCTGGAAGTGAAGGGGCACCCGAACAACGGGGCCACCGCGATCGGGGGATTGCAGGTCGTGATGCTGGAGCGGAGAAGTAACGAAGCCGTGAAAATCACTGAGATTTCCGAGCGGTTCGGGCTTACGGCTCGCGAACAGGAAACCGTTCAGTACCTGCTGGAAGGACTCACCAGCAAGGAAATCGCGCAGCGGATGAAAATTAGCCCCAATACGGTAAAAGCCTTCCTCCGGCTGGTCATGGTGAAGATGAATGTGTCGACCCGTTCCGGCATTATTGGGCGAATCGTGGGACCTCGTGCTTAAAGCGGCGCCTGGCGACGGATTTCAGCGGGTTAGTGTAATTGGGTTAGTACATCTGGAGACTTGTTGATTTGTGGTTTAACGGTAGAGTTATCGTGCGCCAAAGAACCAAGCACCTCCCTCCCCAGCTTGGCGGCGTAACTCTGCAAGGAGGACACTAAATGCGTCGAACCACAATGCTAGTAGTGTGTACATTGGCTGTGGCCCTCTGTGCTGGATCTGCGTTTGCTGTTACAACGCCCCCGGCTGATACCCTGAAGGTCGACTATTTTGCCAATGCGAACACTGCGGGAGCGCCGGATGGAACGCTGCGCGTTACCAATCCGGGCACGGCTGCCGGAAACGTATGCGCGTCGATTTTTGTGTTTGATCCGTACCAGGAATTGTCTGAATGCTGCAGCTGCCTGCAAACTCCAGACGGTCTGGGCACCCTGTCAATCAACACGGATCTGACCAAGAACCCGCTCACCGGAGTAACTCTCAGCACCGGCGTGATCAAGGTCGTCTCGACCGTTCCGGTTGCTGGAACTTGCCCGCTTCCCACAGTAGTTAACTCGACCCCGGCTATTCGCGCTTGGGTCACCCACGTTCAGAATGGCACCTTCGCGATCACTGAGACCGCTTCTTCCGACGCGACCCTCAGCGCTAACGAGGTTATCAGCCTGCAACGTGAGTGCACTGCAATTAAACTCGATGGCAGCGGCCGCGGCATTTGCACCTGCGGATCGGGAGACTAAGGGAGGAACCATGAAAAAACTAATCGTAGTTGTAGCTTGCACCCTCGCTTTGGCCCTCTGTTCCGCAAACGCTTTTGCGCAGGCGGATACGCTGAAGGTCGATTATTTTGCTAACGCCAACACCGCGGGCGCTCCGGATGGAACGTTCCGCATTGACGATCCGGGCACGTACGCTGGTGGCAACATCTGCGCCAGCATCTTCGTGTTCGATCCGTTCCAGGAACTCAGCGAGTGCTGCAGCTGCCTGTTGACTCCAGATGGTCTCCGGACCCTCTCGACCAACTCGGACCTGACCAGCAACCCGCTGACGGGCGTCACGCTGAACACCGGTCTGATCAAAGTGGTCTCGACCATTCCGGTTGCCGGCAACTGCCCGCTGCCCACCGCCGTTCACCCAGTGGCTGCTATTCGCTCTTGGGGAACCCACATTCAAAACAGCAATTTCGCCGAGACTGAGACCGCGTCGCAAGATGCTACCCTCAGCGCCGGTGAAATTACGCGCCTTGCTCGTCAGTGCACGGCGGTTGCGATTGTTGGTAGCGGCAAGGGTATCTGCTCCTGCGGCTCTGGCGACTAGTTCGTCGGATTAAAGTGAGGTAGTTGCTTCGCCTCACTTGTTTTATCAGGCTGGCCAGACAGCCGGAAGATCGGTTGTCTGGCCTTACCTGAGTATGGATGTAACAAACACGCTGTTTTCCAATCTTGAGATGGGGGATCTCATGTCTGTTTCACAGAAACTCGTAAGACTCGGTATCAGCGCCGCGCTTCTTATGGTTGGCGCCGGATCCGCGTTAGCTCAGAGTGACCAGACCGTTGTGGCTGAAGTCGGAGGCCAAAAGGTCACGCTGGGAGAACTTGAACAGGAAGAATCGCAAAAACTTTTAACCGCCCATTATCAGTACTACCAAGCCCAAAGCAAAGCGCTCGAAGATCTCATCAGCAAGCGACTGCTGGAGCAGAAAGCCAAAAGCGAAAATCTCACAGTCGATCAGCTCGTCGCCCGCGACATCAAGTCGAAAGTCACGGATCCTACCGAAGACCAGATGAAGGTTTACTACGAGGGTCTGGAAGTCGACCAGCCGTACGAGCAAGTACGAGAGAAGATTCTCGACAAGATTCGCGAGTTGCGTACGAAAAAAGTTGAGGCCGAATATGTGAAAGCTCTGCGCGAAAAGTCCACCGTCACCATCGCCCTTGCCCCCCCGCAAGCGAAGGTTACGGCGACTGAAGCGCTCGCCTACGGCCCCAAGAACGCGCCCGTCACGCTCGTCGAGTTTGCCGACTACGAATGCCCCTATTGCCAGAAGGTTGCGCCGGATATGAAGAAACTTATGGCGGACCTCAGCGATAAGGTCACATTCGAATATCGCGATTTCCCTTTGCCCATGCATGCGCACGCGCAAAAGGCGGCTGAAGCGGCTCGTTGTGCCAGCAAGCAGAACAAATTCTGGGAGTTCCACGACGAAATATTCCACAGCAAGAGTTTCGACGTGGATCAACTGAAAGCCCAGGCAAAGACCCTGAAGCTGGACACGGATCTGTTTGATAAGTGTCTGGATTCTGGCGAGGAGGCTGCGGCCGTCGAGAAAGACAGGAAGGAAGGTATCCGTCTTGGCATCTCGGGCACGCCGAGCTTCTTCATCAATGGCCACTATTTGAGTGGCGCGCTGGACTACGCCGCGTTACGGCAAGTGGTTGAGCAACAATTAGCCACGCCAACGCAGGCGGCCAGCAGCGGAGGAAAGTAGGCCCTCGCCCTCCCCCGTTTTTATGTACGGGCCTCTCCCGGAGCTCAGAAATACTGAATTGATGTTCTGAGCTTCCGGGATTCTCCTCTTTTTATACCCCCAAACAATCCCAGTGGGACAAAACGACTACGACACTCGGGCTAATGCTGACTAACCCAAATGGGTGATTGTAGAGTTAGGCACTCTGGGATAACTTACGTTTTGCGCTGGTATTTCAGCTGTTTCCCCCACCGACCGCCAGTGCGAACTCCCCTGATAGGCTACTCCCCTTTTGAATTTTGACTAATACTGCGGGACGATCGCGCACCTTGCGCTCTCCTGCGTCCGGCGTGTGTCGACAATCGGAGTCGCATCTGCGGCAGTAACGATGCTCCCAGGCGAGCCGCACGCGAATGTCGCATGGCCGGAGGACCGAATTGATTGAGGAGGCTTCATGTCGAGGCGCACGCTCGCTCTTGCACTTTCCCTGTTCTTACTTACCGGCATTCTGACCGCCCAGGTTGGGCAATTTCTTGAAGCGCCGCAATATGCCAGCGGCGCGAATCCCCAAGCCATCGCTGCGCAGGATCTGAACGGCGACGGCCATATCGATTTCGTGGTCGCAAACTCCACCGACAGCACGGTGAGTGTGCTAATTGGTAACGGTGACGGCACCTTCAAGACCAAGGTTGACTATGCCACAGGGACTACTCCTCAGGGGGTCGCTATCGCTGATTTCGACGGCGACGGCAACCTCGATCTCGCGGTAACTAATTCGAAGAGCAATACGGTCAGCGTGTTGTTCGGCAATGGCGACGGAACCTTCAAAACGAAGGTAGATTACGCGACCGGAAGGCAGCCGCAGGGAATCGCTGCAGCCGACCTGAACGGCGATGGGCACCCTGACTTAGTGGTGACCAATGCCATCGACGGAAACGTTGGCGTCTTGCTGAATAAAGGGACCGGAACTTTTGCTGCGCAGGTCACCTACAACACCGGCTTCAATCCATACGCGGTGGTTGTCGCGGACTTCAACGGCGACGGAAAAGCCGACCTGGCAGTTGCCAACAACAACAACAACAATATCGTGAGCGTGCTTCTGGGCAAGGGCGACGGTACCTTCCAGGGGCAAACCCAATCAGCGACCGGCAACACTCCATTTGCGCTCGTGGCCGGCGATGTAAATGGCGATGGGCACATGGATCTAGTTGTCGCCGATCAACAGGGCAACATGGTCAGCGTGCTGATTGGAAACGGCATTGGCGGATTTGCAGCGCCGGTCAATTACCTCACCGCGGCGTTTCCCACCTCGGTGACCTTGGGCGATTTCAATGGAGACGGTAATCTCGACATCGCCGTGGCGGCGGGTAACGGCAACACTATTAGCGTGCTGTTGGGCAACGGCGACGGAACCTTCCAGACGCAGAACAACTACGGTACCGGAGATATTCCTTATGCCGTGGTCGCAGCGGATGTGAATGGCGATCACAAACTCGACATGATTGTGGCGAATTCCGGTAGCAACAATGCCAGCGTGATGATCGGCAATGGCGACGGCAGTTTCCAGACGCGCATCGACTACGCTGCCGGCCCGAACCCGCAATCGGTCGCCAAGGGCGACTTCAATGGAGATGGCATTCCAGATCTCGTCGCCACCACCAGCGCTGCGAGCACCGTCTCCATCCTGTTAGGCAACGGTGATGGCACCTTCCAGGCGCCTTCCCACTACTCGACCGGCACAGCTACCGATCCCTATGCAGTCGCTGTGGGAGATCTCAACGGAGATCACAATCTGGATCTGGCAGTAGCCAATTACGCGACGAATACAGTGAGCGTCATGCTGGGCGCAGGGGACGGGACCTTCCCTTCGCATGTGGATTATCCCG
Source organism: uncultured Acidobacteriota bacterium (assembly GCA_963701925.1). Taxonomy (GTDB): domain Bacteria; phylum Acidobacteriota; class Terriglobia; order Terriglobales; family Acidobacteriaceae; genus Sulfotelmatobacter. The sequence continues at coordinate 15,524 of CAVPBQ010000012.1, read as the reverse complement.
TGGGCAGCGAACCAACCTCAGTTGCGATCGCCGACTTTAACGGCGACGGCAAACTAGATCTGGCCGTCACCAACTTCAATAGCAACACCATGAGTGTGCTGCTGGGCAACGGCGATGGCACCTTCAAACCGGCTGTCAACTACACCACGCAGTTTGGTCCAACCGCAGTCCTCTCCGCCGATGTCAACGGTGACGGAAAAATTGACCTCGTCGTCATCAATGAGACCTCGAATAGCGCGAGCATCTTCCTGGGAGCGGGCGACGGTACCTTCGGAGCTCAGACCGCTTATTCCACTGGAGCGGGAGGAAATCCACTCTCGGTGACTGCGGCCGACTTCAACGGCGACGGCAAACTTGACCTGGCGGTTGCGGATTATCACACCCAGAAGGTCAGCATATTGTTGGGGAACGGCCTGGGTGGTTTCGCCGCCCCAGTGTCTTACGACACTGGCGCCAATCCATCTTCGGTGGTCTCGGCCGACTTCAACGGCGACGGCAAACTGGATCTGGCATTGGCGAGCACCCCTCTCAACGGTTCGCAAGGAAATCTGGTCAGCCTGCTCCTGGGCAAAGGCGATGGCACATTCGGCACGCCTGCACTCTTCGGCACCGGATCACAAGCGTACTCGCTGGTCGTCGGGGATTTCGATCAGGGCGGAGTTGCTGATCTTGCCGTGGCCAACGGATATAGCAACACCGTTACTGTGCTGCTGAATACTCAAGGCACGAAGATCGGGTTTACGACTTCGGGCAGTCCCTCAATAGCCGGGCAGTCGGTCACCTTCACCGCAACAGTTGCGGCCAGCATCGCGCAAGCTGGATCTCCGACGGGCTCCGTCACCTTCATGAACGGAAGCACGGTGCTCGGCTCTGGTACGCTGACGGGCGGAACGGCTTCAGCGAGCACGTCCAGCTTGCCAGCCGGTTCGGACACGATATCGGCGGTCTATTCCGGGGATAGCCACTTCCAGCCGCATACGGTGACCCTTGTCCAGACGGTGATGCCGAAGCCGGACTTCTCGCTGGCAGCATCAGCGCTGACGCCGTCGCCGGTTGCGGCCGGTTCGTCTACGACGTCCACCGTCACAATCACGCCGACGAATGGCTTCGATCCGACAACCGTTACCTTCACTTGCAGCATCACCCCAGCGGCCAGCCCGGCTCCGGCCTGCTCAGTCGGGACGATAGCCGTTGCCAACGGCGTGGGTACTGCGACGCTCACGGTCACGACCACCGGACCAACCGCGGCGCTCGTGCCTGCCTCTGGACTGCACCCGTCCGGAATGGCGCTGACTTTCGGATTGCTGATTCCCGCGATTCTGCTGGGCGCAACCGGACGAGGCACCGGGCAACGTAGAAAGTTGCTGGCGTGCTGCGCGATCATGCTGGTCCTGGGAGGCTGCATGTTCCAGGCGGCTTGCGGCGGAGGCAACGGAAACGGCGGCGGAAACCACGGTAGCAGCGGAACGCCATCGGGAAGCTACACCGTCACCGTGACCGGCACAGGGAACGGAACAACGCATCCGACTACGCCTTCGACGTTGACGTTCTCCGTGCAATAACTCCGTGCAATAAACGTGTACTCGACAATAACTGGCCCGGGCGGCATCGCTGCCCGGGCTTTTTTTATGCGGCAAAATTCTTAGGCGCGCAATGAATGTGGCAACGGTTCCAGGTTCATGTGCGACAGCATCCTCCGGCGCAACTCAAGCGCGTTTGACGCACCTTGCAGTGGTTGTTATGATCGAACTGCGGGGTGGAGCAGTCTGGTAGCTCGTTGGGCTCATAACCCAAAGGTCGGTGGTTCAAATCCACCCCCCGCAACCATCCTTTCAACAGCTTACGGGGAGTCGCAACCGCCAACCCCCTTCCACTGTGCCTATTCTGTGCGGGTTTTGGAAAATTCCTCATCATTGCACCATTACTGTCGGGGTCGTTGGCTTGCGTTTCGCTTCCTCTGCTGCTGCTGTAATCAGATACGCTTGGGTCCGCTGCATGGCGTCCCTCAGATCGGCCTCGCTGGTAATGTTGTAGCGCCGAAACATCGAATCGGTTTTATGGCCCGAGATTTTCATGGCTACAGTTGTTGGTACTCCGCCCCGCGTCATGTTTCGCACCGCGCTCCGTCGCAGATCGTGGAATAGCCGCCCCGGACACCCGGCCAGTTTGCAAGCGCTGGCCCAGGCTTTCCTCAAATCGACGATGGCCCCGCCGTCGCGATGGAAAACCAGATCGGCCAGCATGACACCCGCTTTCGTTTTCACGGCCCGCGCTTTCTGCCTGCGTTCCATGAGTTCGGCAAGTTCGCCGTCTAGCGCCACACTCCGCCCTTCGCCGTTCTTGCTGTTCTCGCCCCGGAGTCGAATTACGTCGCCGTCAACATCGGACCATCGCAGCGAAGCAATTTCTCCTCGTCGCCAGCCGGTGAGATAGCCGAATCTGGCGAAGTCCTTAAGGTAGGCGGGCAAGTTGCTCTCTACAGATTGAAATTCCAAAACGCTGAAAAAGCCTTGTCGCACGTTGTCTTTCTCGGATAGGTGCCGGATGTAAGGAGCGCTCGTCAGTTTCTTGTTTCTCACGGCCAGCTTGAAACTCTGTCCGAGTAATTGCAAGGAACGATTGACGGTTGCGGGCTTGTAGCCTTCTCCTAGCCGTGCCTCGATAAATCCATCTACTGCGTCACTGGTCACATTCGCTGCTCGCCAGTCTCCGAAGTGCGCCCGGATCGCCTTTACATGGCTCTTGAACTGCGGGCTGTCCTTGCCCTCGATTCGGTAGTCAGTCTCTAGCGAGTCCAACAATTCGCCCACGGTGACCCGCCGTTGCTGTGGCCCTACAAAAACACATTTGCCAATTTGATCGGCTCCCACTTCCTTGAGTTTGTCCCGAAGGAATTTGAAAGCCTTCTTTTCGTCCGATTGCTCCGTGCTTTCGCGGTACTGTTTTCCGCGAAGGTAGTACGCGCACCACCACAGAGAGCTACCTGGCCGCCGATAGATTCTTCCGTCGCCCCTCATCGTTGTTCCCCCTTTCGGCCAACGTGCTTCACCAGCGCCCTGATCACTAAATCCTGCAAAGACAATTTTTCGTCGATAGCCTTGTGACGGGCCTTGTCCCATAACCACTGCGGTACTCGAATCGTGGTCCGAACAATCTGTTCTTGTTTCGCTGCCATCGGTTTCTCCTCATACTGCTATGCCGATAGTACGTTTGCGCTGTCTTGCTGTCAAGCTGTTCTTGTGTCCATTGCCGTTTGACTGAAGGTAGGAGTCTATGCCGCGCGAGGAGAACAGAAGTTTGCGGCCCATCTGCCGGGTGAAGGGGAATTGATCGGCGTGGCGGTACAAATAATCTTTTGAGACGCCCAAGCGCTGCGCGGCATCTCCCACAGGCAGCAATTGATCGGGAGCTTGAATCGGGCCAGGGGCAGCCATTTTCAGCCATACCGTTGCTCGGATAATTTCGAGTTCTCCCAGCAGCCCCGGCAATTCAGTCGCGGGTAGATCGGCAATACAATTCAGCAGGGAAGCAAGTTCGTTGCGCATGGGATGATGCGCGTTCGATAGGGTTGCAGGGCTTGTGTGTCAGGGAAGAGAAGGCATAAAGAAAAACCAGCAGCCGCCATAGTCCGCGCCGTCCTTTTGTGGTTTTTCTCGGAGAACCGGCGAAAGTCGCGCGGTTCCTTTTTGCTGTCGGCCCCATCGAAGGGACAACCGACTGGGTGAAATCTTATTGAAATTCTTACGCTAGCAGAAGTCAAGGGTTTTGTTCGGGGCCGGTTCGAGGGCACCGTGCAGGACGCTGGAATGCGCGCTAGAATCGGCCCTAGTCTCTCACCAGTGGCAACGAAGGGTTTTATGGCTAGAGTAGTGTTCGATCCGAGCGTGTACTTTCCAAATAACGCTCCGAAGTGTCCTGTCTGCTTGGCTAATGCGGACATATATCGGCCCCTGAAGGCCCCCGAGCTTCTCGTGGGGTGGTGTGAGGTTTGCGGGGACATGAATATTACGCGTCAGGCAGCCGATCATGCACGAAGCTCGGGGAAAGGCTATCTACTCTCCGCAGCTCTCAAGAGACGCCCGGCGGACCAAGAGGACAGAACCATCACTCTAGAAGACGTGGACCGGATACTGAAAGACGCGCCTGTTTTCACTGTGCTGGAGAAACTCGACATTGCCCTTGCGACTGTCGCGCACATGAGTGATCGTCCGGGAGCGCTTTCTCGATTTTCACATCAGAAAGACTATCCGCTTGCGTCTGCCGCCAGTCCTGACGAGGCGTTTTATTACCTTCGAGAGCTTGAGGTGAAGGGCTACTTGCGGCTGGAGAATGTGACCGCTGTCGTGACGATGCCCGGTTACGAGCGCCTGGACCAAATAAACAAAATGGGCAGGCAATCGGTATTTGCCTTTGTCGCCATGTGGTTCGATCCTTCTAGGAATTCGATTTATGACGATGCCATCGCCCCGGCAATCGTCGATGCGGGGTATCAGCCGTTAAGGATTGACAAGTTTGAGCATGTAAATCGAATCGATGATGAGATCATCGGTCAGATCAAGCGGTCCCGGTTTATGGTTGCCGATTTTACAGGTCAGCGGGCTGGGGTCTATTTTGAGGCGGGTTTAATGCTGGGGTTGACTCGCAACGTGATCTGGATGTGTGACAGGAAAGAACTGCACGACGTTCATTTTGATACCCGCCAGTACAACTTCATTGACTATGAATCTACTGCGGACGCCAAGGCCAGGTTGTTCTACAGAATCTTGGCAATAGAGGGCGAGGGACCGCGACGTTTAGTCGGGCTGAAACCAACCTAAAAAAATAAGTGGAATTGAGTCTTAAGGGCGAGTCCGCCGGCAAATCTCACGGCTCGCTTCGATTCGTTATGACTTGGCCCAGATTTGCGTGTCCCTCCAAATGGAGGGGGTGTGGGCAACTGGGAAAAATCATACCCCGGTGCGCCGCTTCAGAGCAAACCCTTCTTGCGCAGTCTGCTCCCCGTCAATGAGTGTGATGGCGATTTTGCGACAATAACGCCACGCCCTTTGGGGTGGCAATTAAAGTGAATATCCGCTCACCTTATGAAGGTGCTTCCAGCGGACGAAATCTGCGAGTCCAGCCAGGTCAGGGAAAAGTGTCCTCCTCGAAACTCCGAGCTGCGCTAACTCACGGAGCAGAGATTCAATGTCATCAACCTTGAACCTAATCTGGGCCAGACGCAGCTCCTCGATACCAGAGCAGTCCTCCCTTTGCTCTAGTCGTAGGCGTTCTTCTACGAGATCCTGTGTCCCACCAAAAATGATAAACCGACCTTCCTGCGCAGCAACTCGTGGATGCATCGCCGGCGGTTCAATAGGCATTGCGTGATGGGGTAAAAGAGCCTTCGATTCCCCCATCTTGTCGATAAGCGTCTCCAGCGGGGGAATATATCGGACTGCATCGGCTGACCACGGCAGTAGCGGACTTTTCCATTCGGTGCTCAGACTAGCCGCAAGCCAATACGCGTCGACCATCCAAACAGCAACAATGTCCGGTTCAGAATCTGCGCTCAAGCCGTCACACTGCTCTCGCTTTCTGCGGACCTCATCCAGCGAGAAAAAGAGCGCAGCAAGTGCGTTGGTCGTCCAGTCGAGCAGCCTTGTCGGAATGCCGTGATGCTGCATCAGGAAATACCAATCTATCGGCGTCTTTGCTTGATTGGCCTCGTTGAGAAGATGGCCGTAGCTAGTAAAATCAACGCGAAGTTCATGCTCCAGATCGAAGAGTTCATCAAGGAGTGAGGCTTTCTTATCAGTTGGGATCGGACTGCTAGTCTGCTTACACAGGCCCTTTACTATGTCATCGCGGTAGAGACCAGGCCTCAAACTCAGATCGCAAGTCCGATGCCCCCGGAACCAAACTTGCCCGACGATGCGTACATGATTTAACAGCGCCTCTTCATCGCGCTCCGTATCTTTCCAGTCCTCCTGTTGCCACCTCTCTGAGGTCTCCCGAATAACCTCCAGATAGTTCCCAATATTCGTGACGGGATCAGGAAAGCCCTTCTCTTCGAGGAGTTTCTTGATTGTTTCAAGACGCGGTTTTTGAATACTTGAAGTGTCACCCATGAAACATTCGCTTTCGTTCCGGAATTCATTTTACCGTAGGACAAGGCCTGTCGAAATCAGGCCATTGCACTCATTGACGTGCCCCGAAAACAAAAGATCAATCTCGAAAAGGTCATGGCGTCCCTGAATACCCTCTGCCCGAACTGTGGGTGCTCGATTACGCCCGACAAACTCAGCCGCATAGACTTTCAGACGGTGGTATGCCCGGAATGCGGTGAGCGGTTCATTCCCGACAAGCGGGCGCGCGCCTAGACTAGCACCAGCGCGATTTTTTTCGGGGAATCCAAGGGGAAACAAGTGAGGGATTTGGCGTCGCCTCTGCCAGTCCCGTTTCGCATTGGGGACGTGCCGACTAGCAACAAGCCGTGTTTTCCGTAGCGTCCTAAGAGTGCGTTGCTGAAATTCGTCTGAATCACTTGCTGAAGAAAAGGCTCTTTAGCTTCAAGTGTTTCGCACATTCTCGAACATAATCAAAACATCCTTCCTCGAATCTATTTTGTACTAATCCGGCCACCATATCCGCGCATTGGATGCCCATGCAATATTGGCTGTCTTGTGGATGCGTAGTCAAAATTGTTTTCACCTTTTTCGTGAACCACAGCTCCATTTGCAGATAGTCGTGCAGACTATTGCCGCTTTTTACCTTAATCGAACGCGGATCGGGAACTAGCAAAACATCGTTCTCTGCCGCCATGACATCGAGCAGCAAAAGGCGAATCATGTAGTTGTAGAGCTTATTGGCATCACTTCGAATGTGAACCTCAACGTTTGCTTTTCGCACGGTTATTCCACGGAGGTGAACGTCGGGGTGCGCGGAGCATATTTTCGATGCGAGTTTAGCAAATTCGGTTCTTTCTGGCGGCAACATCTGGTTCCACTTTTTTTCCTTATCAGTCGGCCAATGGAACGTAGTGTACAACTCCCTGACAAGTCGCTTGGGGATATGTTTCTTGGCGGATGGAATGCAAACAGCGGATATCGTTAAATGGCGGCTAGAGCCACCATTTCCAATGGGGGCAGCCAAGTTCCAGCCGAGGTCGCCGCTTTCATCAATGTAAATGATTGAACTCATAAAAAAGGCTCCCGTAGCAGGGAGCCCTTTTGTGAAAATTCGAAATTTTGGATGGTCCCTGAATCCGGCGCGTTTAGACCGCGCTTACGATACCAAAACGTGGCGTCGCGGGTGGCTCAGGATTTACCCATCCGGCATTTAATTATAGCGCGTCGTCGGGCTCATTTCAGTCGCTTATTGAGCCTTTGTTTTCAATTGCATGTCCACCGTTGGTAACTACGACAACAGGTAGCTTACGCTCCAAACGTGACTGTGATTCCTCCAGCCGCCATGCTCGGAGTTTTCTTTAGCGATTTGAATGAACCCGGCAGAAATCAGCAGTCGAACAGGTTCCGATAGATGCGTTCGCGGAGTGGTTCGTAATCGTCCGACGAAAGAATCAGCGCTACAACCTGCGTGGAAACATCTGGCAAGTTTTCCGAATCCGCGCGCTCTACAACTTCGCGGATCGCCGCCGTCAACAGGTCATCGTCCCGCCTGCGGATTTCGCTATCGTAAAATTCTTGGACACTGGAGAAGGCCAGCGCCTTGAGTTCCGCGCGTTCTTCCGGCTGCATGGCCCGGAGAAGTCGCAGACAATCGGCGCACCGTTCGCAAGGGCATTCGATCGGATGGGTTCGAGTTTCAAATACCAGCGCCGCGCCTTCGCTGATTCGCCGCCGTCGTGCTTCCACATCGCATACTTCCGCCCGGATCGCTTCCCGGCCCTCGCAGTTGAGACTCAACGAAAGAGCAAACAGAGTTAGGCAGTCGGCACATTGGCAACCGTCCGCGTGTTCCTGAGTTTCGCGGGTAAGTTTGATTGCACGTTTGACTAGTTGCGTTGTGAATGCGCTTTCTGATTTCATCACTCGTTCGCCATCCTGTGCCGCTTGTCCCTTATTTCAATCCCGCCCTGAGTCGGAACCGAAGTCAAGCCGCGCGTCATAAACGAATAATCCTCAAACGATGGGCAGGGAGTTCCTACCCGCTCACAGAATTCCCGATAGCTCGCGTAAGCCCGCATTGCTGCCGATTCTGGAATCGCGTTCTCAGTGCCTTTCATCGGCTATGATGGCCCAATCGCAACCCAACACACCGTCTGACTGCCGGAACTGAAATCGAGCGCAAAACCAGAATCGCTGATACTGCCCGTGTGAATATCGCACGATCCTGTGTTGTTACCGAGAACGACTGCGGGAGTTGCTGAGAAGGCCACCGGGAAGCTCACCGAATAGTTTGATCCGCTTCCCACCGCCGCGCCGTATTGCAGCCGCAATCCCGTAGCAGGCAAAACTAAAGTGTTGAGTGTGGCCCAGGCCGCGTCTTTTGCATCCGTCGCCTGCAACACTTGGCCCGCTGTTGGTGCTGTGCTGCTGATATTCACGCCCTGCAACTGAGTGGCGTTAAACCCGCTGCTCTCGCTTGCGGGAGCTGGCGTCTTGCTCGCAGGGAAATATGGAATCTTGACTTCTGTACCGCCGATGCTGGCGTGCAAGTATCCCGCAGCATTCGGTGGGACCGCCCCACCACTGCCGTTGAATGGCGCAGTTGCGGAAGTCTTGTTGCTGATCGCCACATCGCCGGGACTGAGCTTGGCGGGAGTCGAATTCCCCCCGCCCCCATTCCCTGAAATGACGATGCCGCCGTATCCCGACATTTTTAGAAAACTCTCTTTATCGCTAGGCCGTTGTTACTGGCCGCTGCGGGCTGAGGAAGTATCCGGCTCACCTGTACCCCCGGTTGATGCAACTGCCGAAGATTGTCCGGGTTCACGATTCCGGTCGGCGGTAATGGGCAGCGAATGCCCGGAGTCGGCTTATAGATCGGCTCAACTGGAGTGGGCATCGGCTTTGCGTGCGGGTCATTCGGTTGCGCCTGCGTGGGCTGTTGCAGCATTGAAAGCGGCCCTAGATAATTCCACGATTTCCCCGGCGGTAAGGCTGGCGGTTTCATCAAGTCTTTCAATTTTGGCATTTTTTTCCTCCGGCTTAGTGCCTCATCAGCATCGCAACGATAGCAAGGCCAATCGTCGCAATGACCATCAATATCGCCAGCGGCGGAGTTCTAAGGCCGCCCCGTTCTCGCTGTCTTGGAGCGTTCCGGTTCATCGGCATTACTGAATTGTTGCGGCCTGCATCTGTGCCGCCCTCAATTCCTTCTCCGGCAGTTTTTCGAGATACTTCTGAAACTCCGCTTTCTCGCGGTCCATCCGCTGCATCAGCAGAGGAATTCCGAACCTGATAGAGCCCGGAAGTTCTCCGCTGTTCGTCTCAAAGGTTTTCGCCTTCGCCCCCATCGCCTTACGGAATTCCGCTTCCATCTGAAAGTATTCGGCCAGGGGCATAAGGCCCAGCATCACAGCCTCAGTGCATGAGAGTTGGCGTTCGCTGTGGCCTGCGTACCATCGCATGACCCAGCGTGGATGATGCCACTCGCGCTGACAGCGGAAACACATTGCATAGATTTCGCCAGTCGGCAAAGTTTCCTTATCAATGCACGCGCCGTAAATGTCGCCGTCACCGTCGAAAAATCCCTTCTTATCTTTGCCCCCGGTATTGTGTTTACATAAAGCCTGAGTCCGTTTTTGTTCCTCATCGTTGGCTTTGATGTCGGCCATTCGCGCTAACCATTGCCGATGCTTTTGTTCGCGCTCGGACTGATACTTCTCGTTTTCGACTGATGCCTTGTCGAGACTCACTTCTTGCGACTGCATCTGCAGTAGCGCACTGCGCCGCTGAATTTGTTCGACGCTGAGGTGATCCGTGGTAGTCACTTCGAGAAGTTGCTTGTCTGTGAATTGCTTGTTATCTGCCATTCGATTGCGCTCCTTAAATCGCTCTCATCTGTGCAAGACGCGGGTTGAGTCGGTACATCTCCGCCGTTTGTTCCGCCGTCATAAGAGCCACGTCCGCTCTCACGCGCTCCAGCGCAGCCCGGTCATAGATCGAACCGTGATACACATAGGGCTTGACCTTCTTATAGATCGGCGGGCCAGGTTGTCGCGGATCTGGCGCGGACTGATAAAGCTCTCCCGCTTCGGTCAATTCCTCAAAAGCCGCTTGCAGGTTCGACGCCGTGATTGGCAGATCGTGCATGGCAAGCCAGTGATTCAATTTGTCCGCATTTTCCCGGCAGACAAAATACTGCGGACATTGCGCCATCCACGCCATAGCCTCGTGGTAGGCGGTTGCCTCCGGTGTCATCTGTTTTGGTAGTGCTGCGTCCGCCATCGTTTTTATTTCCTTTCCGCCCACGTCGCAACCGCCTGCCCCGGCGCTGCCCTGCGAAGGGTCACCTGGTCCCGCTGCTTCTGGAGTCTGGCTTCCGTTTCCTTTTCCGGATCGTAAGCAGGGTCCAAGGGCCCAGTCTCGCGGTACTCAACTGCGCCCGCTCCGACTGCCCCGGTCTGCGGGTCCGCATCCTTATCGAATTTCGATTTTTGGCTCATTGGTGTTTAACTCCCTTCAAGATTTTTGCCTGCCTGCTCTGCTCCAACCGTTCTGCCGCTTCGCGGTTATTTCGCGCCTCATGCAAGAGCGCTTGCCCTCTGCCCGCTGGCGCATCGCCGCTCAAACTTGGCTCCGATGCTGCTTTGATTATTGTTGGCAAAATCTTGTTTCCGTTTTTCACCGCATTCCTCTCTCTGGCATCCTGCAATAAGTGATCCTCATACATCGTCGCCTTTCATCTAATCGCCAGACCTGCGGAGTTCCAACCGCCGAACCTGCAACGATTTCAAAACCTTGCCCCTAGCCTAATTTGACCAAATCACGAACCCGGAGCACGTAACTGACCCCGATTGCGTGATCGAAAAACTCGCGCCCGGATCAATCACGAATATTGGCATCGCCCCATCAGCCTTCGGCGCAAATGGACTCGTCGCACCCACGTTGTACGTCGCCAACACCCCGGCTCCATTCGAGAACGTCAGGGTCGTCGTCCCATTACCGGAGATATTGCACTGCCACACGTAAGCAAACGCCGCCCCCGCATTCGTGAAAACCGTTTGGCCGCTCGCCGCCGAAAAACTAATCGGCACGTTCTGCGGATTCCTTCTCTGCGCCATTTAAGCCCCTACTTTCAGAGACAAGCGCTCAAACCGTTCGTGCTGCGTTGGAGTCAAAATCCAATGCGTTGTTACCTTCTCCCCAGATGGAAGGCAGCCGTTTTTCATCTCCCATGACGCTCCGTACCCCGGCGGAATCAAGTGGGGTGCAACCTTCCGAATTGTCGCGAGCGCTTCCGCACGTTCTGACTTGTCCCGCTGCGGATCGTTCGCTATCTCTACCAGCCGCGTAAGTTTGTCCTCAGACACTTAATTCCTCCGCCAGTTTCGCCGCCTCGCTCTGGGGCTTCGCTTGCTCTGTGTCCCGCTTCTCCAAGTATTCGAGCGCCCGCAAAATCTGCGAAGGTTTGGACTCCGGATGCCGAATCACCCGCCGCGCTGCGATAACTTTCACCCGCTCTTTCGTCATCGCTGTCTGCCTCTTCAACCTTTCCCGGCGCATCGCCTTCTCTAACGCCAACACTTGCGCCGACTTCATTAACTTAGGTCTGCTGCCTTTCCGCTTCGTTCTCCCGTGGCGCGGCCCAGCGCACTAGCGCCGCGTTCCGTGCCCGCTCAATCCTTTCCCCTTCTGTCATCCGTGAACTGCCAAGCCTGCCCAGCGCTACCGCGTGAGGATTCTTGGCTCTCGGTTTCCGCTTCTCTTCTGTCATCGTCGCCATGTCCGCATTATGAAATGCCAGCCCTAGAACGCAAGCCCGCTGCACAAGTATTTCGAGTCGCAATACAAAAACGCGACGCTTGGCACCGACCGATAAGTTGGTGATAGGGCCAGGGTGAGCCCGAGCCCGCCAAGCGGCAAGCATTCTTAAGCATTCTTGAACGTCCCTTGGCTGCGAATTGCCCGCTATAAACTGTTCACCTACCCCCCCAGCAGTGGCAGAACAAGGCCGCAATCGCAACAGAGCTTACTCTGGCGAGTTATGCAGTGGTGATGCTATGCGCCCCCGCAGATCGGCGCACAGTTGCAGCACAGTACGCGCACAGCGGCCCGAAGGTGATTGACTCTACAGCCCTTACTGGGGGACGTTGGGTAGCTTACCGAATGCGTTATGTGCCTCTACTCGGCCCGCAATGTAGCCTCGACAGCGCTACAGGAACGGGCCATAGCAGAAAGGTGGGAGAAGTCATCGCAGATCGCCCAACAAACTCCGCCACGAGCCGCGCGGACAAACAGAAAGCCTTAGCGCCTAGCGGCTGAAGGTTCTAGAGAGGGTGGCCCGAAATATGCCCGAAAGTATTTTGGGCAAGCGCGGGAATCGGGCACGTAAAATCCCACCCCTTTAGTGGGTTTTACTGCCCGTGTATTTTGGGCAGGGTAGTTGCCCGAAATTGTTTTTACTAGGGTTTCGGGCATTTCGGGCAGGTCGCTGACGGTATGGCGTCGCTTGCGAATCGGAGGAGGTGTCCTAAGAGTGCGTTGCTCTACTGCATCCTGAGCTTGATTTCTGCCAGTTTAGTCTCCGCTTCGCGGATCAACGTATCCAATATTTCCAGACCGGGACCCTTCTGCATATAGCCACGCAATTGCCTGAGACCAAGCAAAGTAACTTCCATCTGCCTCAATAGATCAAGAATCGCGTGTAGCGAGGTGTCGTCTCTCAAGCGATAATCCGTCCCGTCAGTGTCTTCGCTTCGACCTGAGCCAATCTAAAGAGAGTTGCAACCAGATTACGAAAACGATCAACGCGGCGAGATGGAGCGCAGCATCCATCGGGGGTGGCGACTTTTTCGAGCGGGGAAACTATAGCACAGGCGGTCCTTTTGGGGCGTTGCTCAAGCGAATCCGTTTTTGCCGCATCATTGCACCACCATTCCAGCGAGCCGCGCGTTTGCCAGCTTGGAGAATTCAACGATCTTGCGAACCGTATCGTTAACGTCCTCGGGGGATAACCTCGTGACCAATGAGGCCAGGAGTGAAATGGAACCATCATCGTCTTCGATTTCCGCGTTAGCGAAGCGCAACGAACGGTGAACAAGTCGCAGCGCAGATGTGTAAAAGTCGTGCGGAGTGGACGCGTTCGCGTATTCCCACAGCATTTCCGACAACGAGGGCTCAGTAATGTTGCCCAGCCAAAACCGTACGCCATTCAACAGAATTGTGTATGGATCGTTTGTCATTTTGGGTGCATTCCTCCTTTTAGGCATTGGCCGATTGTTGCGAGTCGTGATCAAAAATCCACTTTTGCAGAGTGGTTCGAGGTATTGAAACAGCCTTCGCAATCGCGTTTTCGCTCTTGCCCTGTGCCCGCAGTCTCAAGGCTTCTGCTAGCTTCGCCTGTTTGTCATCACGGCTTGGCCGCCCTGATTCTCCGTTCCTGCGGTGAACGTAATCCCGCAGTTCGCCCGCACTCCCCGGCCTACGCAGCATGTGGAACTGTCCGCCGTTGTCCAAGTGCGGTCGGCCTTCGACAATGAATGGAGCGCACGGCTGGAAATCGCGGGGCTTAATGTTTTCGATGAAAAGTTGATTCCGCTCCGTTTCAATCTGCCTCACTCCCCATGCGGTCGAGAGCATTGCGCCAATGTCGCCGCTGCCTCTGAGAATGTTTTGCAAACTCATGTGTTCCTGATTCTCGAAGCCTTTGGGAGCGTGATGCGCTCCCGTGATCGAACGCGCTCCCGCTGCCAGCAGTCGGAACAGGTCATCGGCAAAGGGCCGCGTGCTTTCAACATCGTTTTCGGAGCCATCCATAAACCGGACTGCCGTGTCTAGAAAAATGTCCGCACCTTGCGCGGCCTGCAAGAGTCGCGGATCGCTCAAGGGAACGGCCTTCCGATGGGACAAAGTACGCACTAACAGGCGGTCATTTTGCACGAAATTGGCAAGGCCGAACAGATTGACGCGCGCCCAGAACGGTGGAATGGGAAGCTCTGGCGTGAGATAGAGCACCCGCGTTGAAGGACGCGGCACGTTAAAGGCTTCATATCCGAACAGCGGCGAGCCTTCGAGTAGAGCCTTTGCCATCGCAAGCATGACTAGGGTTTTGCCGTGTCCGGCCAGCCCGCCGATCAAGGTGATTCCCGCCTCTTGTAAGAACCCGTTAATGGCGAACTGCAACGGCGGAGCATTCTCAAAGTCTGTGTAAGAATGAAAAATCTCGCGCCAGTCTGCCGAATTCAGTTTCGATGCTCCGTGACCATTCGGTTTCTCGGCCTTCTGTCCGACTTCTTCCCACTGTGGAATCGGCTTGGTAGTGGTCATATCCGGCCCTCCGCCAAGCAATCGAAAATGAATGAGTCTCGCTCCTCGACTGGCAAGGCCAGATATTGAACCTGCTGCGGTCGATCCGCGAACGAAAGCAAGTCATAGCGCCCCTCTTCTAATCGAAGCTCCCATTCCAGATCGCCACTCCAAGCGCCTTCTGGTGTAGAGTCCCGCCGCGCCTTGTGTAGCGCGTGGATCGTGTCCCGCGTGTGCATTCGTATGCTATGAATCTCCGCGTCAATCTGTTCGGCCAGCGCTTTCCGCCGCTCCTGCTCTTTCGCGGCATGCGCCAGTTCTCGCTTATCCGCTTCGGTGATCCCAGCCCTGTCGGTCCAGCAATTCAGACTCGCGCAAGCCTGCCGGAACGAAAGGCCATGACGCAGCCGCAGAAATGCGATTACGTCGCCGCCTTTGGCATCGCAACCCCAGCAAATAAAACCGCCGTGATCCACGTTGACGTTTAGCGACGTGTGGGACTTCGATTCGTGAAATGGGCAATTCGCCTTCGCCCAGCCCTTGCGGTCAGGACGGGACAAGCGCCCTAGCTCTTGCTCGTAAAAACTTCGGGGTGGTGGTAGCAGGGCTTTGTTAAGCATTGTCATCACCCCCGATAACCCCCACCCGCTGCATTGCGCTTTCAATCAGGCAAAGCGCTTCCAGCGAACGGCGGGCAATCGCCAGCTTGGACGGTGGTACTTCATTCGAGTGCCGTCCTATTGGGCGCAAGAGATAGGCTTGCAAGCTCCGCTTGAGTTCGGCTGTGGATGACTGAATTTTCTGTGCTCTGGCGTTGACTAGGTTTGTGCCCGAAGGCAAACTGACTGCGGACATAGAGACAGTTCGGGCCGCACCCGTTGCTTGGTAGCCGGGTGCGGCCCTTTCCTTTTGTGGTTTTTCTTGCGGAGGGAACGGATTCCCTTACAGCGGTGGACTGTGACTGTTCTGTGCGCGAACAGGGTACAAAATGGGACTACAAGGGCCAAGAATGCGGCCCGATTTTTCCTTTGTTTTCTGTACTCTGTCGGTTGCTGTTGGTTGGTTTGTAGTGCGGAATTCCCCTCATAACCCAAAGGTCGGTGGTTCAAATCC
>CAVPBQ010000011.1:0-74194 GCA_963701925.1 uncultured Acidobacteriota bacterium | reverse complement strand
ACCCCCCGCAACCATCCTCCTCCGCGATTCCTTCCTGCAAGCTTCCCGGATTCTTAAAGTTGCGAGTAGAGCCGTGTGCATGGCCGTTCTAGTTTGGAACGGCGTTCTTGTTCGATGTTGCAAAACGTGGAACAAGTTGGAACAGTTCGCCGAAAATCGCCTGCTCTAACGCGAGCGCGGCGCTTCGATCCGCGTCGGCTGAGGTGGTCTCGGCGTTCAATCGGAAGGAAAAGTGTGGTCCCGCGCGGCGCTGAGAGGCCCGCACGTGGTTTACCTTGGCGGCACATTCTGATTCAGTCGAAAAAAATTGTGGGGATCATAGCGTGTTTTTACCGAGACCATACGATCCCAGCGTTCCTGATAAGCCTCGAGCACGCGGTCTTGTTCATCGCCGCTCATGAAGTTGACGTACACACCCGGTTTCATAGCTGGTTGCATTGTGTGGAAGACTCGGCGAACCCAAGAAATGTTGTCGGCATCTGTGGAAGCGTCTGACCAATTCGCCAACAGATTCAAGATGAAAGGAGCACTGCGATCACCGAATGCGGTTTCGTCCGCAGCCACCCGTCCCGCCGCGCCACCAAGATAGGCGAGTTCAATCTGCGTTTGCGATGACGGAATGGCCTCAACTGCTTCTACCAGTCGATCGACAGTGCTGTCCTCAAGATGAGTGAAATAGCCGGATTTAGTGTAGTAGCGCCGGCCATGTGGGAAATCTGAATCCGCCATCTTCTGCAAATCCAGGAATGGCACAACCTTGCTGTTGACAGAATCGGAATTGCACATGGAAAGCCCGCGCTGAAGGATTGGACGTCCCGCGTCAGCGTCACCGGTCCAAAGCAGGGAACTGCTTGCTACCGGGCGTCCCCGGAGCGCAACGGGCACATCCCTGGTATGCGGCGCAAGGCGGAGATCGATGTTCCACTTCAAGTCGAATGACGCCTCGGCCATAAAATCTCTCCAGTACTCAAGAAGCCCACGAATACCGGCCTGAGGCGTCAATCCTTGCGCCAGCACAACCGCGATTAGCGGGTGGAGTTTCACCTCGAAGTCTGTCACCACCCCGAAATTGCCGCCGCCTCCACGTAACGCCCAATATAGGTCCGAATTCTCCTTTGAGTTGGCGGTTACGACTGAACTGTCCGCAGTTACGAGGGTGAACCCCTCGACGTTGTCGCATGACAATCCAAATCGCCGCGTAAGCCATCCGGTCCCGCCGCCAAGGATCAGTCCCGAAGCTCCCGTGTGGGAGACGACGCCGGAAGGAAAAACCAGCCCTGCTTTTTGGGTTGCCGTATCAATGGATCCCAGCAGACAGCCTCCAGCGATCCTGGCACGCCGAGCTTCGGCATCGACCTTAACCCCGCGCATTCTCGAAAGGTCAATGACTAGCCCGCCATCACAGGTGCTGAAGCCAGCGAGGCTATGCCCTCCGCATCGGACGGCGGTGAGGATTCCGGCTGAAGAAGCAGTTCGGATCGCGCTCTGTACATCACTTACATCCGCACAGCGCGCGATAAGACCTGGCCTGCGCGCGTGCATTCCATTCCAGATGGCACGCGCGTCTTCGTACCCGCCAGCGCCGGGCCGCAGCAGATCACCTTTGAATTGCGATCGGAGCGAAGAGTAGACCTCTTCGCTGAGTTCGACCATGTGGCGCTCTCCTTAGAGTTGTTTTGCGAAACCTTCAACTGAGGCGCAACGGCTCAGGAGGTCTCCCTGTCCGATTGCGAAAATGGCTCGCCACCATTTCGCCGGCTTCGTGCGTATACGAGCGAGATCAAACAGAAGAAGACGCAAAACGCCGGGACCGACCATTGCAAACCTTCAACGAAGAAGGTCGTACCCGAAATCGCAAGCAATAAGATAATCCCAACCACCGTGAAAAGGGGGTGGGCCCGCAGACGCATGGGCAAACGCCTCAGACGCTCGGTTTCAATGACTTGCCGAAAGCGAAGATGCGTGTTGAGAATCACCAACCAAACGAAAAGCATTCCGGCGACCGCGGTGCCGTACAGCATGAGGAAAGCATTCTTGGGAGCAAACTTTGCAAGCAGGATTGCCGCGATAATGCCTGCGCTTGAAGCCAGCAGCGCGGGATGCGGCACTCCGTTGGCGCTGACGCGGCCCATCCATCTTGGGGCATACCTTCCGCGTCCCAGTGAGAAGAGCATTCGAGTGGAGAGATACAGGTTCGTATTTACGCTAGATAGTGCTGCCGTAAGAACGACGAAGTTCATGATCCCGGCAGCGAATGGTATATGAGCCGCAGCGAACGCAATTACAAACGGACTCCCCGAAAGCGCCGACGAACCGCCGCCCGTCTGGTTCCAGGGAACCATCGTCACCATAATCGCAATCGCCAGCACATAGAACAGAATGAGCCGCCAGACAATGCTCCGCATCGCGTGTGGAATCGTAGTTTCGGGATTCTCCGCTTCCCCGGCAGTGACGGCAATGATTTCAACTCCCATGTAGCTGGTGACGGTGATGGTCAGCGAAAGCCAGACCCCTTTCCATCCCGCGGGAAGGAATCCTCCGTGCTGAGTCAGATTGGCGAAGCCAATCGCGCTTCGGGGCCCAATACCAAAAATCAAAGACAGGCCAACAACGATGAAGGCCAGGATGGCTCCTACCTTGATCATGGCAAACCAATACTCAAACTCACCCAGGCGGTTGACCTGCATGGCATTGAGCGCCACTAGCGCGACTGAAACCAGCATCACCCAAATCCATTGCGGTACATTTGGAAACCAAAAAGAAATGTAGATGCCTGCCGCGGTGACTTCAGCGCCGATCGCGATGATCTGCGCCACTCCGTAAGTGGCTCGAACTGAAAAACCAGCCCAGGAATTCAGGTACTTGTCCGCATAAACTCCAAATGCGCCGGCCACCGGGTGAACGACCGCCATCTCAGCCAGCGCGTAAGACATGATTAAAGCGATGCAAGCGCCTAGAAGATAAGAGAGGATGACAGCGGGTCCGGCTAGGCGAATGGTGACACTGCTCCCCAGGAACAATCCGACACCGATGGCGCCGCCAATGGCCATCATGGTGAGCTGGCGTTGGCCTAGTCGGCGGTGGAGTACGTCTACCTCTTGCGTCGCAGGAGCCTCACCTCCGAGCGTCGTCAGTCCATCTGGCCGGGGAGCATCAGTCATAGACTGACGACGCTGGCAGAGTCGCGGACCATGAGATCGATATTTTTCTTGAGAACCGCCATCACCGCCTCAACGTCGTTCATAGTGTTATAGACGTGGAAGGATATGCGCAGGCCGTCATGACGGTTGGATGCGACGATGCCGGCCTCAGCCAGCTTTTGCACTAGCTGGGTCGAATCCTTGGCCAGTAGAACCACCAATGGCCCGGTGCTATCAGTCGGCGTCTTGGGACAAAGGCCAAGGTCCAGGGCTCTGGTCAGCAGTGACTGCGTGAGGGTTTTGATATGGCTTGCCACATTTTCCATGCCGATTTCCTGCAGCAACTGGAAACCTGGCAACGCGGCGTACACATTGGGGACCGAAGGAGATCCTGATTCGAATCTTCGCGCGGTGGGATGCAGTTCGAAATGCTGAGGATTGTAGGCGAATGGATTTGCCTGGCCAAACCATCCTGTAACCGTGGGCGCCAACGATGAAATGAGTTCTTTGCGCACGTACAGGAAAGCGAGGCCCGGCGGCCCGAGGAGATACTTCAGCGTCCCAGTCACATAAAAGTCCACGTCCAGAGCTTTGACGTCAACCGGGCGGGTTCCGCAATCCTGGTAATCATCGAGCATCACAAGGGCGCCGCAGTTGTGGGCGAGTCGGGTGACGGCTCTTACGTCGGAGCGAAATCCGTTTTTGAAGCAGACGTGAGTAAGCGGCACGACGCGGGTGTTGCGGTCAACCAGTTCTTCGTAATTGACAGCAGAGATGCGGTGGCCTTCTGCAGCGACAAAGTGCACTTCCGCCCCGCGAGCGCGTTGCCCCAGCCAGATGTGGCCCATGGTAGGGAACTCGAACTCGCCCATCACTACCTTTTTTCGTTCCTGGAAATCAAGGGCGCTTGCCACTCCGTTGACGCCGGCCGAAACACTGGTCACGATCGCAACTTCATCCGGGCTGGCGTTGATGAATTTCGCGAACGCCGCTCGCGCCGCCTCATATCGATCAACCCATAACTCCCAAGGCGACCCTTGCGCGTGCCAACTGGCAATGAATTCCTCCAGACCAGCCTGCACCACATCTGAGAGCGCTCCCTGTGAGCAGCTGTTGAGATAGATCTTGCGTTGGAAGATATTGAATCGAGAGCGAATCTCCTGAACCTGCTTGTCAGTCAGCATTAGGCTTTTATTTTGGCCAGCGCAGTTTCGAACTGATGAATTTCTTCGACCGTATTGTAGTGCACCAATGATGCTCTGACGGCGCCACTCTCTTTGGTTAACCCCAGACGCTTCATCAGACGGGGCGCATACATATGGCCATCGCGGACGCCGATGTTTTGTCTGGCGAGCTCGTCGGTGACTTTTGCCGGGGAGATGTCAGGCAAATTGAAGCACAGCGTTGGCACTCGTTCACCGATCCGCTTCTGCTCCGTGAGGCCGTACACCGTGGCGCCGCAATCGGTGAGAACCCGAAGCATTTCGAACGAAAGCAACTCTTCGTAGGCGCGGATGGACTTGAGCGCACATCGCAGAGCGGCCCTGGCCGGTTGTGGCCTCTCGGATTCGCGGCAAGCAGCGTTGCCCAGAGCCTCCAGGTAGCGGACAGCGGCGTCCATCCCGGCCACATTTTCGTAAATGAACGTGCCCGCCTCAATCTTTCCCGGCGGCTCGTCGGGAATGAAATCTTCACGGAAAGTTGGGAGCTTTTCCAGCAACTCGCGGCGTCCCCAAAGAAATCCCATGTGGGGAGCAAAAATCTTGTACCCCGAACATACCAGGTAGTCGCAATCAAAGGCCTGCACATCGATCAGTCCGTGAGGACCGTAGTGCACGGCATCGAGAAAGATTTCGGCCCCGGCCGCATGAGTCACGCTTGCCGCCGCCGCTACATCCACGATGGAGCCGATGGCGTTTGAAGTTAGGGTGCATGCCACGAGACGCGTCGTCGACGACAGGAGAGGAACGAGGTCGTCAACATGCAGATTCCCATCGTCCCTCATCTTCCACCACCGGAACTTCGCTCCGTTCCGCTCCAAAGCCAGCCAGGTGGCGACGTTGGCTTCATGGTCCATGTCGGTGACGACGATCTCGTTCCGTTTGCCCAGGGTTTGTCCGATGGCCAAACTCATCAGGCGAATGAAGGACGTGGCATTCATGCCAAAAGCGATTTCGCTCGAATCGCGCGCATTTACCAGATCAGCAACACTATGCCGCGCACGTAAAATCGTCTCATCCACTTCACGGCTCTTCGCGTAGCGTCCCCCTCTTTGTACGTTGCACTCGAGGAGGTGATGATTTACCGCGTTCAGCACCTCCTGCGGCACTTGAGCACCGGCTGCGTTGTCGAAGAAGACGAATCCCGGAGTCCGATTCAACCCAGGAAACTTCGTGCGAAGCGCTTCCACGGGGAAGGTTGGGGTTGAAACCGGTGAGGTGCGGGATTGAGAATCGGTTGCGATGTCGCCCTCCAGCCTTCGCGCCAGTGCCGCAGAAACGCCAGTGTCCCTGGTGCTGATGCACGAGCAGCGTCAAGCTACACCCCGCTCTAAACGGTCGTCAAGGACACTTTTCCCGCCTCTGCAGGATAGAATACAAATCCAAAGCGAACATCTATGCCCGTCTCTCTGACCAGTTCCAAGCTGATCTATGAAGGTTTGAAGGAATCGAACGTCCGCCTGGTTTCGGCTTTGCCAGAGACGTGGTTGGTGCACCTGGTTCGATTGGCGGACGATGATCCGGAAATGATTCTGGTGCGGCTGGCCAAGGAGGAGGAAGGCGTCGGCATTTCTGCTGGGGCACACTTTGCCGGAGTGAAGTCTGCCATGCTGATGCAGAATCACGGGTTTTTGGCGTCGATTAACGGCATCGTCTCTTTCGCACATCTATATAAGATTCCTCTCTTGATGCTCATCAGCTACCGCGGTTCCCTTGGCGAGCGCGACCCGTGGCAGACGCAGGGCGGCAACGCCACCGAGCCCGTGTTGCGGGCGTTGAACATTCCTTACTTTTTTCTGGATGCGGTCGAGACTGCCAAGAAGCGCATTCGACAGGCGCAGGCGCTCGCCGAAAGCAGTTTGCAACCCATCGTGCTTCTCTTGACGCGCGATCTAATGTGGGAGGAGTGATGCTCCGCATTGATTGCCTTCGGTCAATTTATTCGGACCTGGAAAACTGTCTGGCCGTCACCATCATGGGAGCAGTTGCGGCGGAGCTGCAGTCGCTAGGTCACCGTTCCAATTTCTTCTACCTGCAACATGCGATGGGACTGGCATCATCGACCGGGCTGGGCTTGGCTCTGTGCCTGCCCGAGCAAAGGGTCGTCGTCTTCGACGGCGATGGCTCGCTCTTGATGAACCTTGGCGGACTGAGCACCATGGCCCGTTATCGGCCGAAGAATCTGACGCACGTCGTTTTCGACAACGAAAGCCTGCTCTCGGTTGGAGGTTTTCCGACGGCGACGAGCACAGGTACGGATCTGGAAGGCGTTGCCCGCGCCGCCGGCATTCCCCGCGTGGCTACGGTGCGCAGCGTGGAGAATTTCAAAGCGGCCGTTGCTGATGCAATGCACGGCAATGAACTGACCACCATCATTGCCAAGGTCGATGCCAAAGGTCCATCCGCTTTTGTGACCGACCTGACGTTGCTTGAGAATCGATTTCAATTTCGCCGCCACATTCAATCGCAAGGGAATGTGAAGAGGAAATAGCGAACGAAATCTTGTGAGGAGCGCAATGTCTCTGGTCCTGGATAATCTGCTCGAAGAACTCAGCTCTGGGCGGCTGAAGGTCGTGGATCTGACCCAGCCGTTGAGTCCGCAAACGCCATTACTGCCACTGCCACCCCAGTTTAACAACACGCCTGCATTCAAGATCTGGGAGCTGTCGCACTACGATGAACGCGGCCCCGCCTGGTACTGGAACGGCTTTGAGACCGGCGAGCACACAGGCACCCACTTTGATGCCCCAATCCACTGGATCTCCGGCAAAGACCTTCCAGACAATTCCGTTGACATTATTCCGCCGAAGAAATTTATTGGACCAGCTTGCGTGATCAACATCAGCGTCGAGACAGGGAAGAATCCCGACTATCTGTTGACTCCTGAGCGTATCCGAGAGTGGGAGGGACAATACGGTCGAATCCCGACGGGCGCATGGGTTCTCTTGCGGACGGACTGGTCGAAGCGAAAGGATCCGGAAAACTACATCAACCTGAAGCAGGATGGGCCCCACACACCCGGTTTAGCCAAAGAAAGCTCTGCGTTGCTGGCGCAACAGCGAGATGTGCTGGGCGTCGGCGTCGAAACCGTCGGCACCGATGCCGGCCAAGCTGCCACCTTCGACCCACCGTTCCCGAATCACTACCTAATGCACGGCAGTGGTAAGTTTGGGCTGGCAGGTCTGTCAAATCTTGATCAGCTTCCGCCCACGGGCGCCATCGTCATCGCCGCACCTTTGAAAATCGTAGGTGGCTCCGGCAGCCCGCTGCGCGTCATCGCCATCACAGCTTGAAGGGTTGGGCACGGTGCCTCCGCGGTCGATCTAACCCTTCAGTTTCTTGCTGGCCTAGGGCACGCGCTTCAGCTGTGACCCACATCACTGACACGACTTAATCATCCGCGCAGGATGAAGTCGTCTACGAACTCGGTCTCGCCTCCCGAAGCGCGATCCCCGCCATTGGGATGCAACAGCCCGCAGGCGGCGCTAAGACTTTCTAATCACCGTATTCCAAAGCCGAAAAGCGATGTGGTTCACGGAGGTGCGCATGCGCCAGAAAGAAGGATGGCAAAAGCTACTTCTGTTCCTGGTGGTTCTCCTGGCTATTCTGTTGCCTGCAGCTCAGAGGCAAGATAAGACAATTGGGGTGGAACGTAGTCCAGTCGAAGGAGCAAAGATTTTTCGATACCACTGCGCCATTTGTCATGGCGCTGATGGACGCGGGCATGGTCCAGACTCCGTTGTCCTAAGGCATCCGGTTGCCGATTTGACCCTGATCTCACAAAAAAGCGGCGGAAAATTCCCGTACCAGTATGTGAAGGGGATCATCGAAGGAAGGGAAAACGGGCTGCGCTCCCAAAGCGATCGAGAGATGCCAGCTTGGGGATCAATCTTCCATGAAGTCGACGCGGACCAAGATTGGGGCGAGGTAAGGATGGAGGCCATCACGAAGCACGTCGAGTCCATTCAGCAAAAATAGTCGCCTACGATCGTGATTGTATGGCCGTGCTGGAACGATGGGAAATCTATGTCAAAGCTGGAGCAAAGTAATCACGCCCAGAGCGCGTGAATTGACCCTGTTGTGACAGCCAGCATTTTGCTGCGCGCTTCGGACGCCCATCTTCGGGCGTGGGGAGCCTTGCCCCGTGAACCCGAGGAACAAAATCATTTAGAACGAAAACTTGAGGGCAAACTGTATCAGCCGTGGTGGCCGAGCCGCCGTTAAGTTCCCGAATTGCTGCGTCCCAAGACTGGTCGCGTTGTTTCCATTTTGCGGGCCGCTGTCCGCGAACAGGAAGTTCGTATGATTCAGAAGGTTGAAAAACTCTCCCCGAAATTCCAGGTCCGTCCGCTCCGAAGTGTGGAAGAACTTGAATACTGAGAAGTCCCAGGTCTTGTATCCCGGCGCCTGAATGGTGTTGCGGCCAACGTTGCCGAAGGAACCTAGAGGCGGATCCTGAAAAGCGCAAGTGTTGAACCATGCGGTCGGCGTGTGGATCTTGTCGGGAGCAAGTCCACCTTGTGACGCCAGGACCTGGCATCCCGAAAATTCGGTGTTGCCCGGAACAATGCCCGCACGGTTCGGATCCCCGACCTGGTCAGGACGTTGAGAGACGCCGCCTGCGCCGCCGTCAGCATTGGCGAAGTTTCCATTCGAATCAAGCACCGTAAACCAGTTGCCCGTTGAAATAGAAACGATATTTGCAACCTGCCAGCCCCCGATTGCCTGGTTGGCGAACCCGCTCGCATTTCCCAGAAAGCGTTTGCCATGGCCGAAAGGCAGTTCGTAAATCGAATTCAACACCAGGCGGTGCCGCACGTCGAAATCAGAATTGCCGTATTCCGCCCCAGGATTTCGGAAGTAGCGGAAGTCGCTGTTGTTCTGCGTCGGACCGAGGTTCGCGTTGGAGGCGATGTCGATCGAGTGCGCATATGTGTAGGCGATCTGGAACTGCAGACCCTTCGCGAAGCGCTTTTCAAAACTTGTCTGCAGAGAGTTGTAATTGGACTCTCCAGTCGAACGGAACCAATCGATGCCGGTATCGAATACCGGCGTGCAATCCTCGGGATACTGCAAGGAGCAGGTATGCGGGTCAGGCGGATTCACCAGTGTCGCGAATACCGGCCTGCGTGGCGCGGTCGCGTCATTCGGATTCGGATCTGGCGCAGCCTGGTTGCCATTAAAGAACGTGTATAACTTCGTCCCCTTAGAACCCGCATAGGTCAGCGTAAACACACTATCCGCAGGCAGTTGACGTTCGATGCTCAAGTGCCATTGCTGCATATAGGGAGTGCGCAGGTTTTTATCGACGGAGAAAAAGATGGGGGTGTTGGGATCGACCAGCGAGTTGGCCGGGAACCCGCCGGCCAGAGCGGGAATCTGACTTACGCGACAGTCTCCCGCTGCAGCGTTCGCCGTGGGCGCGCCGCAGGGTGAGATGAACGATTGGTTGGTGAAGAACGGAGGATTAAATCCCGGGCTCGGATTGGAGTAGGGTCCATTCTCCTGCCCGCCGTAGAAAATTCCATACCCGGCTCGCAGCACTGTTTTCGGCTCGAACTGCCACGCCATGCCGATGCGAGGCGCAAAATTGTTCAGGTCCGAGTTAATCAATCCGCGGCTGCCGGTGGCGCTGATTTGGACGTATTGCGAAATGTAGGGCGTAAGCTGAGCCGTCTGGCCCTTGGGCACAAAGATAGTCGGATCTGTGGGATTACTGAGGTCGAAGTTTCCCACGTCGTTGTGACGGTCCGAAACGGTGCCGAATAGTTCGTAGCGCAATCCCAAATTCAATATCAGAGTCGGAGTGAGCTTCCAATCATCCTGCGCGTAAAAGGCGTAGGTATTGCGGAAATAATCCACATTGTGAAGATTGTTAATGCTGCCCCCGCTGGTGAGCCCTGCCATAAAAGAAGCGAACCCAGTTCCACCGGTGCCAATCGCCGCCGGATTATCCGTTAGTGTGGGGCTGAAGGCGAGATCTCCGCGCGCCGCGGCTGGTTGGAAAATTGTGAACTCCTCGCGCCGGATCTCAGTGCCGAATTTCCAGGTATTACGTCCTCGCACCCACGTGAGATTTTCGGACAGAGTGTAGGAATTCTGGAGTTCGACCGAAGGCAGGAACGTCGGGCTGCCCAATGTGTTGACGTCGCTGAATGTCAATTGCGGCAACCCACCAATTCCGGGCGAAAAAGGCACTCCCGGGAAATTGATATTGGGTTCAGCGGACACGTTGGTGTCGGCGTTGAGTTCGAGACGATGGGCATTCACCCGGTTGTACCCCAGGCGGAATTCGTTCACCAGATCGGACCTGAAAACGTGCGTCCAACTGCCCGCAACACTGCGGTAGGCGAAGTCCTCCTGGCCGCTGAAAAATCCGCCACCGTCGGCCAGCCCGCCGAAGGTTCCAGGAATAGAGCTGGGCTGGTTTTCAAAGCTGAATCGAAAGAATGTGTTGTCTCGGTCACCGAATTTCTGGTCGACACGTACATCGAAGTTGTTGCGGGTCTCCTTGCGGACAGGATTGGCAAGAAAGTTGTTTCCGCTCGAGTCGATCGGCCCCGCCGTGGGATACAACGCTGCCAGCCGCAAGGCCAGAGGATCCAGCGAACCGCCGCCCGCAACGACCGGCGTCGCGGGAATGATATTCAGTGGCTTTCCCGATCCGTCATATTGGAAGGGTACGCCGCAATTCACTTGCGCCAGCTTGGCATCGAAGATCTCTCCGGCATACGTCGGCGCTCCGTTGCAATCGGTGCCGGTCACAGTCGTGTAGTCAATCAGGCTGGAAAAATCTCCACTTCGCCAAGCTGTCGGCGGCACGAACGCGGTTTGGGTCTGCGCCTGGCGCACGCGGTATCCCTCATAGTCCACAAAGAAGAACGTGCGGCTTCGCCCGTCGTACAAGTGGGGAAGCAGAACGGGCCCGCCAAAGGTCGCGCCGAACTGATTCTGCTGATACTGCGGAACGGGTCCCAGGGCATCAAAGTAGTTCCGCCCGTCCAGCTTGTTGTTGCGAAGAAACTCCCACGCCGAGCCGTGAAGCTGATTGGTCCCCGACTTGATGACGGCGTTAACGATCGCGCCATTGCCGCGCCCGAACTCCGCGCTGTAAGCGTTGCTTTGTACCTTGAATTCCTGCAGGGCTTCCACCGGAGGCTGAATTACAAAGTTCGTTTCATTGAGCAGGTCAGGCAGGTTTGAATTGTTGTCCACGCCGTCGAGCAAGAAATTGTTCTGCAGCGAGCGCGCTCCATTGGCGCTGAAACCGTATCCGCCCTCGTCGCGTGCGCCAGGTTCGCTTGGCGTCGTGCCTGGGCTGAGCAGTGCCAACTGCGCGAAGTTCCTTCCATTCAGGGGAAGGTTGCTCACCCGCTTCTGGTCCACAACCTGTCCCAACTCGGAAGTCTCGGTTTCCAGGAGCGGGGCCGCTCCCGTGACGACCATCTCTTCGGATATCTGCCCTACCTGCAGGGTCATGTTGATCGCGACGCGGTCCTGAACGTTCAACTCCACAACCTCTGATATCGCCTTCTTGAAGCCTGCCTTCTCCACGGTGACCTTGTATCGGCCGACGTGCAGCGGACTCGCGACATATTCTCCCTCACCGCTGGTGGAAAGAGTCATCTGCACGCCGCGATCCACATCCTCCACGATGACCTTTGCGCCCGCTACCACTGCACCTGTCGGATCGCGCACTAATCCCACGATGGTCCCGGCATCCTTTTGTGCCCACAGCGGTGGGACAAAACAAATGACTGCCAGAAGCAACAGCACCAGAAGAATGGTTCGGGCATGAAAAGAAACGGGCATGGCTAGCCTCCCTAACACTTAGTTGCGAATAGACGTTGTGAAATATTACGAACGATTACTTTTACTTGCGTTTTGCCTTTTTGTCAATCCGAATGTTGGTCCGCCGAGCGGGCCGCCATGGAGGTCGTAGAGCGCAATGCAGAATGATCGGAATGCCGGGCGGACAAGAGGCACTCCAGTCTCTTTACCGGGAAGGGACGGAATAGAATCGCCGCTCAGAAAAACAAGATGATCGTGAGTCAGGCGAAGATTTCTTCATCCAGTTCGGAAAAGAAGGTTTTGTGGAGGCGCTGGATAACTTCGGGGACTTCGTCTTCTTCGATGACGAAGGTGAGATTGATTTCCGAGGCGCCCTGCGAGATCATGCGAATCTTTTTGTCGGAGAGTTCGCGGAAGACCAGGGCGGCCACTCCGGGCGTGTCACGGAGATTCTCTCCGACCAGGCAGATGATCGCCTTGCGTCCTTCATATTTCACATCGGCCAGCTTGGCGAGATCGGCGGCCAGAGCAGGAATTGCCTGGTTGGAATCGACGGTGAGCGAGACGCTGACTTCGGAAGTGGAGACCACGTCGACGGCGACCTTGTGGCGATCGAAGGCCTCAAAGATGGCGCGCAGGAATCCGTGAGCAAGGAGCATGCGCGGGGCGGCGACGTCGACGATGGTGATGCGCTTCTTGGCGGCAATGGCTTTGAAGATGTTTTTCTTGCCTTGCGGTCCGCGCGTGGTGATGCGGGTTCCCTCGCACGAGGGATTGCGCGAATTGAGCACGTAGACCGGAATATTTTTCTGAATGGCCGGCAGTACCGTCGCCGGGTGCAGGACTTTCGCGCCGAAATAGGCGAGTTCGGCGGCTTCGTCGAAACCGATAACTTTAATGCGGCGAGCGTCCGGACATATACGGGGATCGGTGGTGAGGATGCCGTCGACATCGGTCCAAATTTCTATGCGGTCGGCGCTCAGGCCAGCGCCGAAAATAGCGGCGGAAAAATCAGATCCTCCGCGACCGATGGTCGTGGTGATTCCGGCGCGGCTGCCCCCGATGAAGCCTCCCATGACGGGAACTTTGCCGGCTTGCAGCAGGGGCTGAACTCTTTCCTGCAGCCGCGCGTTGGTTTCGTCGTATTGTGGGACGGCCTCCATATAGCTGCTGTCAGTTACCAGCACCTCGCGCGAATCGACGTGCGCGCCATTGAGTCCGCGGGCGGCAAATGCCGCGGCGACAATTTTGCTGGACAGCATTTCACCGAAGGCGGCGACATGATCCGTAGTGCGGGGCGTGATTTCGCCGACGGCGGAGATGCCGCGCAGAAGTTCGTCGAGAGCTTCGAAATCGGCGCCGATCTCGGTGTGAAAATCAGTGAACAGCGCCGTGCCGAGGAGTTCGCTGGCGGTGTTGTAGTGGCGCTCCTGCAGCGAGCGGCAGAGCTTGAGGGCGGTCTTGCGCTCACCGGCTCCGGCGGCCTTGGCCATGGTAAGCAGCGTGTCGGTGACCTTGGCCATTGCACTGACCACGACCACAGGTTTCTGCGCGAGTCGGCCTTGCACGATGGAGGCGACGCGGTCGATCGCCTTGGCGTCTTCGACCGAAGTGCCGCCGAATTTCATGACGATCATCGGCGCGACTCCCTTGAGGAGAGCGAGCCCGTCGACAATCTCCACCGCTCGCGCAAAAAGCGCGCGAGCAATGGGGCACCCAGAATCGCGCGTGGGTTCATCCCAGGTATCCCTTGGCCTTTAGCAGTTCGGCGTTGAGGACGGCGGCTCCGGCGGCCCCGCGGATCGTGTTGTGCGATAGCACCGTGAATTTCCAGTCGAGCACGCCACAGGGGCGAAGGCGTCCGACAACGGTGGTCATGCCCGCGCCCATGTCGACGTCGAAGCGCGGCTGCGGGCGGTCGTTAGCTTCCACATAAACGATGGGTTTTTCGGGAGCGCTGGGAAGTTTCAACTCTTGCGGCTCGGCGCGATAGTTGTTCCAGGCGTCGATGATTTCTTGCCGCTTGGCTTTGGTCTTGATACGTATGGCCACGGACTCAGTGTGTCCATCTTCGACAGCAACGCGGTTGCATTGCGCGCTCATGGCGAATGCGCCAGGAATGACTTTGCTGCCGTTCAGCTGGCCGAGCAGTTTGCGCGTCTCCTCTTCCATTTTTTCTTCTTCATTCTTGATGAAGGGAATCACATTGCCCAGAATATCGAGCGAGGCGACGCCGGGATATCCCGCGCCGCTGACCGCTTGCATAGTGACGGCCATGACCGTCTCGAGGCCGAAACGCTGATGAAGCGGGGCGAGCGCGAGCACCAGGCCGATGGCAGAGCAGTTGGGATTGGTGACCACATAGCCACCGGATTTCTTGCGCCAGGCTTGTCCGTCGATCAGTTTGATGTGACCGCCGTTAACTTCGGGGATGACCAGCGGAACGTCTTCCTGCATGCGCAACGCGCTTGAGTTCGAGACCAAAGCACATCCAGCGTCGGCGAAGCGTGGTTCGAGTTCGGCCGCGATGGCGGAGTCGAGGGCGGCGAAAATTATTTTGGGCGCGCCTTCGGGTGTGGCTGGAGAAACTTTCATGGCAGCGACTCGCGGCGGAATCGCAGTCTTGAGCCGCCAACGCACGGCCTCGCCGTATGTCTTGCCTTCCGAACGGTCAGAAGCGGCCAGCCACGCCACTTCGAACCAGGGATGATTCTCCAACATCTGGATGAAACGCTGTCCGACGACACCGGTAGCGCCAAGGATTCCGATAGGAATTTTCTGATTCATAAAGTACTTGGAATTTTATAACAAGCCGCGCAGAGTGCCGACGAACTAAGGTCACGCGCCTACGAACCCTTAAGCCACAAAAGGGACACGAGGAAGCAGCTGAAATCGCTGGCTCTGGCTACTTCCGGCGGGGCTCGGGGCTTCCGAAGGAATAGTCGGTGGTGAGCGGGCCGAACTTCTTTTTTTCGGCGTAAAGGCGCCAGCGGCGGAAAAGAATACGCAGGGTCGCCATCACCGGGATAGAGAGATAGATGCCCAGAATGCCGGCGACTTCACCTCCGGCCATCACGCCGAAGATGGCGGCGAGGGGATGCAGTTCCATGCTGTCGCCCATGATGCGCGGAGAGGAAACGTAATCCTGAATACCGCGCCACACGAGAAGAAAGATTAGCAGGGCGATCCAGTGCTGGTAGCTGGTCAGGAGGGCAACGCTAATAATGATCAGTCCGGCGGCGAGCGGACCGACGACGGGAATGAATTCGAGCAGCCCGCCGATTGTGCCCAGCACCAGGAAATAGGGCACGCCCATGATCCATAGAACGCCCGAGTAGACGATGAGGCTGAGCGCGGCGAGAGTCAGTTGGGCGCGGATAAAGTGGGCGAGCATGCGATTGAGATCATTGAGCACGTTCTCCAAGAACTCTCGCTGCGGGCGCGACTGGATGGCCGCCAACAGAAAGTCGCTGAAGGTGCGGCCATCTTTCAAAAAGAAAATCGAGAGCAGGGGCACGATGATCAGAAGCCACGCCTGCTTGGCGACATCGGCGACGCGCAGGCCGAAGCGCTGGGCGAATTGCGAAATCTCTTCGCTGTGATTGCTGAGAAAGTTCTGGGCGAACTCAGTGCTGGCGCGGCTCCAGCCATGCTCCTCGCCTAGTTGCTGGGCGATTTGTCCGGAGCTGAGTTTCGCGAGCAGGGTGGGAAGCGACTGGCCCAGGCGGCTGCCCTCGCGAGTAACTTTGGGGCCGACCAGGACGAAGAAAACGATCACCAGCCCGAGCAGAAGCGTGTAGATCACGGCAATGGCGCGTCCTCGTCCGCGGAGCGGCTTGGCCAGATGCGCGACCAGGGGGCTCATGAGGTAGGCGAAGAAGATGGCGAAGAGAAAGGCCATCAGCGTAGCGCGCGCGACGTAAAGGAAGCCCAGCCCCAGCGCGAACAACAGCACTGTGACAATGGACCGAGCCGTGCGTGAGTCAGCCAGCAGCAATAAGTTTTCCAGGGACGATCTCGATTCTGCCCGCCGGGCGAGCGTGTAGCTAATCCCGGATTACTTCGGTGTTATCGGCAGGAATCAGGACTCGGATCAGCTTGAACTGATCGTGATCGTCCACCCACAAGTTCCAAAGAAAATTTTCCCCACTCAGATTCAGGCGCAGCAGATCGCGGTCGGTGCCGTGAATGTTCACCTTCTCGCGGCCTACCAGTTCGAGACGTACGCGCACCGAGTTGCGGTCCTGCGGCACCAGCGTGCCAAACTCGGCCGGGCCCTGCTGACATTTTAGATTGCCGCCCTCGGGCTTGCAGTCGCTGGCCAAATAACGCCACACCAGGACTTCGCGCTGCACGAAGAAATTGTTATCGAGAATGGTCGAAGTGCTGGGCATCAAGAACGGCTGCTCGGCGGGCTTGGTCATGCCGGGGGTTGAAATGTTTTCGAGCAGGAAGTCGTTCTTGGTGACGACGGTCAGCGAACCGCCCGAGGCTTGGCTCCATTCGTAGCGCAACAATTCACCGCTGGGCGTGATTTCGAGTTCCGATTTCTGCGCCGCGTCGGCCGATCCGGTTTCTTTCAGCTGCGATTTGATGGTGCTCATGCCATTATTCTGTTCGATCTGAAACGATTCGGTGACCACGCGCTGGCCTTTGATGAACACGCCGAAGGAGCCAGAGTCGACGGCCTCAGTTTTTTCTTTTTCTCTCTCTTTATCTTTCTTGTCTCCAGCCCGACCTGCGGGCACAGCCAGAAAGATCGCTATTACGACCGCGATTTCCCAGCCCGCTACAATTCTGAGTCTCACTCGACTTCTCCCGTCTCGACACTGATATTAAGTTTTTTCAACGCCAGCAACTCAGCGATTTCGGCTGCGATTTCTTCGCAGTCGCGGCCCTCGGTTTGAACCGTCTTTGAAGCCTTGCTGTAGCTCTTGCGTCTTGCCTGATACAGTTCGCGAAAGTGTTCAATGCTGCGCAGGAGCGGCCGGTCGGTTCCCATTTTGCGGGCCTGCTCTTGGCAGCGCTCCCATAAAACATCAAAGGGCGCGTCCAGAAACACGACTCGCACACCGTGCCGCTTCAGCAAAGCCGCATTTCCTGCCTGGGCGAATGCGCCGCCGCCTAAAGCTACGATTCGTCCCGGCCTGACGGATAGCGTGTCGAGAACTTGCCGGAGGGCCGTGTGTTCGGCATGTCGGAAATCGGTCTCCCCGGAATCACGGAAAATCTCGGCAATTCTGCGGCCTTCGCGTCGCTCGATGAGATCGTCGAGGTCCTCGAAGATCCAGTTCAATCGCCGCGCCAGCAGCCGGCCAACGCTGGTTTTCCCGGCGCCCATAAAGCCCACGAGAAAAATGGCATGGGACAAATCAGCCGGCCGCGCAGCCACACGCTTGCGAACTTTAGCCGCGCTGACGGCACGAAGCCCCGCCAAACGCTTCTTCGAGCGCTTCTGCGTTGATCCAGTTTTCTTTTTCGTTGCTATTTTGCCGCGCGTTTTCTGAGGTGGATTTTACCACTGAAGCTGCGCAGCACTACGGTGGAAGAGGCTGCAGCTCTGCCCATGGTACCCATAAAGGCACGGCCTTCCTGGATGACAAACCAGGGATGACTCGTGGGTTGCAGAGGGATGTCGTCGTGCACCTCGCCCTTTACCGAACGGGCGCTCACGTCGGCGGAAGTGTATTCGGGCACAGTGGCTTCGATGTCGCCACTGTGGCTAGTCAAGCGATACTCGCCGCCCGAGCCGAAGTCACCGATGTAGCTGATGCCGCCGCTGGTGGAGACGACTTGGACCAGCGGTCCGGTTACGCGGTCGAGCGTCACCGCGCCGCTTAGTGAATCCACTTCCACATGGCCATCCTGCACGTTGGTGAGAGTGACTGGGCCATTGAGGGTTTTGACGTGCACGTGGGCGCTGTTGATGTCGCGGACATCCACCGTGGCGGCCGCGCCTTCGAGGGTAACGTCACCATGCAATTTCTCCGCGTGAAGCGTTCCAGTGCTCGAATGCAAGGTAATGCTGGCATCCGCCGGAACCAGGATCTCGTAGTCCACGCGTCCCGAGTCGGAGTCCGCACCCGGGAGAAGATGCGATTGAATTTCGACGCGATTGCTGGATTGGCTGTTATCGACTTCCACCCGGTCGGAATGCAGCACAGCATTGACTACCACTGTGTTTCCGCTGGAAGGCTTGACCGAAATGGACCCGTAAGGGTTGTTGACGGAGATCCCGGCCTTGGGGCCGACATTGAAATGAAGTTCTTTTCGGCTTTCGGCGGCCAGTGTGCCTACCATCATTGCCATTGCGCCGACCGCCACGAGGGTAATTGTGTGACCGCTCATAAAGTTCCCCGATTGATGCGTGTCCACGTTGCCATACATTATGGCAGAGAACGATCCATGGCCAGTTCGAAAAGCATGGCCTTTTGTTGATAAGCCTCGAGCAGCGAACGCCGGGCCTCATCGTCGTTGGGATTGGCATCCGCGAAGCCTTGGGCGTCGTGGATGGACTCGTTCACTCGGCGGAGATTCTCGGTGTATTGCGCTTGCAGAGCAGGCGCCTGGGTCGAGACCTCCTGCAAAAGATCCTCGTCGTTGAGCCCGGCGCCGGCGTCATTCAAACTGGCGATGGTCACCACCGGGGCCGCCTCGTAGGCTGCTTGCGGGACCGAGGTCACCGGACGGGTTTGCAGCCGCTGATGCACGCGCAGTCCCACAGCCACGGCCAGCAGAGCGGCTACGGGCACAAACCGGCGAGCCCACCTCCAGGCGGAGTGCGCGGGAACAAGCGGGGACCGGCCATATTGCGGGCGAATCAATCCCTCTTGGCGCAGTGCAATTTCAATGGAGTTCCATACCCGGGGGCTGGGTTCGTCTGCGGATCGCAATTCCGCTGCCGTGGACGCGATCATGACTAGCTCTTTGACCAGAGCCGAGCACTCCGGGCAGTTTTTCAGATGAGCCAATTGTTCGGCGCTGCCGCCGCTCTCGATCTCCGCAAGACTCTCTTGCAGTTCAACGCACGTCATACCGCTCTCCCCAAGGCCCCTGACAGTTCAATAGCGCTCAGTGTACCGCCGTTCGTCCGGCGTTCTCGTCGCTCTTTCGTTCAAGCCGCAGCTGCTTAGAGTTACGGAAGTTCCAGTCCGTGCTGGCTACTTATTCCGGGCTCAGGATTTCGCGGCATTCTCGGCGCGCTGCATCCTCAGCATGTCCCGCAGTTTCATGCGGGCTTTATGCAGTTGCGACTTGCTGTTGCCGACTGAACATCCGACCATGGCTGCGATTTCGTTATGCTCGTAGCCTTGAATGTCGTGGAGCACGAAGATCATGCGATAGCCGGGAGGGAGATCGTCCACGGCCCGCTGCAATTGCAGACGGTCCAGAGATCCGGCTAACGCTAAATCATCCGCCCCAAAATCTTTCTTCGGCGCGTCTTCCTCGCCGCTGCCCTGCGTGGTCTCTTCGAGCGAAACCACGGGCAGGCTCTTCTTGCGCAAATGCATCAGCACGACGTTGACCGAAAGCCGATGCAACCAAGTGGAAAATGCCGATTCGCCGCGGAAGGTGGCGATCTTGCGATATAGCTGCAGGAAGGCCTCTTGCGTTAAGTCCTCGGCTTCGGCGGTATTTGCTGTCATGCGCAGACACAACGAGTACACCCGCCGTTTATGCCTGTCGTAGAGTGCCTGGAACGCTTCTGCGTCTCCGTGCTTGGCTCTTTCGATGGCGCCGGCTTCGTTAAACTCGTTCGCCTGTCGTTCCGGGTCGGTCAAGTTGCCTTTTCCGGCCGCACTCCGTCAGATGCGGCTAACTATGTGTGCGTTGTATGGCTTGCAAGCCTTCGCGACGAAACTAAAGTAAGCTCTGTATGCAAAATACCGGAACCGTTCTTCCGTTCTTTGGATTCTTTCCAGGCTCCTCTGGAAGCGAGAAAATCCTTTGCCTGCTCCAGGTTGAAGGATGATGCGCCTTTGACCTTGTAACCCGATTCTAAATTTGGAGTCGCGATCTTCAAAATTTGGTAGTTTTTCTGGCGCCTCAGGCCGCTGATTTGGCTGTGGTAATCGTCTCCAATCCATGGCCATGAGGCCCTGTTTCGCGCAACCGAAGCAGAATCGCAAGGCCCATTCCGACGAATCCGAGTATAGAGAAAATCCACATGCCAAGCGCGTACCCGCCAGGATTATCCAGTCCCGCATGCGAATAGTCGTTGGCCTTTCCGATAAGCAGATTCAAGGCAAAGAAACCAATCTGCTGGATCAGCGTCATGAGGGCATAGGCCGTTCCTAGCCGCGATTGATCGACGATGTAGGCGACTGAAGGCCACATGACCGCCGGAATCAGAGAGAAGGCAATACCCATGAGCGACACCGGCACATACAGCGAGGTGGGAGAATAAGCCATCATGAGATACACCGGCATGAGCAGGAGTGAGCCGAACATCATGAACAAGGCGCGCTTGCCGACGCGGTCGACCAGTAATCCGAAGAGGGGTGTCGCGATCATGGCCGACAGCGGAAGCAAGCTATTGAGGCTGCCAGCCTGCTTTAGTGCGGCCAGCCTCACTGCTTCTGCGGCGGCTAGACCTCCGTGCGCGGCCAGAATCTTGTTGGTGAAAAGATCAATGGCGAAGGTGCGGAAAGGAAAGATCGCAGAGTAGAACGTGAAGCACAGGCCTACCACCAGCCAATAAGACGTGTCATAGCGGAAGATTCCCTTGAACTCCAGTCTGTCGGTCTGTCCAGCGCTGCCGAGTGCATATTGTTTTTCGGCCCGGCTTTCCAGCGCCCAATAAATCATGGAGCAGACGATGGCGAGCAGTCCGGCGCCGACGGCGATCAGCAAGGGCCGCTGCCAGCTGGGTTCACCGGCGGGACCTTGCGGGTAAAACGCCCGGCTTGCCCAGGTCGGAGAATTATCGGCGGCAACAGAGGCCAGACGTGCGATGGTGAGATTGATACCGAAGGCGAAGCTCAGTTCTTTTCCCTTGAACCATTTTGCGATCGCGGTTGTGACTGCCACAATCATGGACTCACCGCCAAGGCCCAACACCGTGCGCCCGACGATCATCATGACGGCGTTTCCCTGAGCGGCGGTGATTGCCGCGCCTAGTACGCAAAGCGCCGCGAAGGCCAAGATTGATTTCTTGGTACCAATGCGGTCGATAATGATTCCGCCGACCAGGAGCGTGGCGACCGCGGCCACACTGTAGCTGGCATTGAGCCAGCCGAACTGTGTGGCAGTAAATCCCAGACGGTCGATGAAGATGCGTTCGAGGGCATTGATGCTGTCATAAATGTAGTAATTACCCCCCATGGCCACGCTAATGAAGATCAGGACGGCCCAGCGGTAGAACTTGGGAGGCAGGGGACGGATGGGTTCGGTCATGCGGGCTCTTCTCCGAGTTCTGGGGATTCGCGAGCAGAGAAGATTAGCAGAGTTCGGCGCGTAGCTCCTAGCTTCGGCATTGAGTCTCGCCCGTGGACGGAGCCAGGGTCGGGTAGGGGTGCTTCGACTTCGCGCCACTACATGACAGAATCTGCCTGTGGAAAATTCCTGCAGGAACTCGAGTAACCTTGTCGCGAACTGCTTCCCGACTGCACAATGGCCAGCGCGTGCGGGGCGGAACAAGAACAGGCAGCTATTCGCGGGCGGAGCTTGGACTTATCCTGATGCGTATCCCCGGCAAGCCCCAGGAGCTGATTATGAGAGGGATCGTTTTAGGTTTTGTGTTTGCCGTGACGGCGCCATTGCTCGCGGGCCAGACCGCGCCCCAAGTTCAGAAGCACGTTCCACAGGGAGTGGTTTCGGATTGGACGAGCCATCATGTGCTCTACCCGGAATCGAAAGACGGTTCCGCGGCGGCGCGAAATCCGAACGAGCCAAATCAGAACGGGCGAAATCAGGACGACCCGCGCTGGGTGCAGAGTTGGTATCTGCGTCATCAGGAGTCGTGGTGGCCAGAGCATCGCCGCCGGCACTATCGCCGTCGCCACCGAGACTGGAGCGTTCCGCTCTCCTCAAATCCATCGATGGCCGCGTTTGAGCCGCTGTTTGATTTTTCTTACGTGGACAATCTGGACACGGGCTACGGCAGTGTCAACACAACTGACAATGGCAGTGGGCAGTACCTCGCCACTTCCGGCTTCCTAACGATCACCGCTACGGGGACCAACGATCCCAGCGGTGGCACGTATCCTTTGCTTCCGGGTGGGCCCGGGGTGACATTCAGCCCAAGCGGGATGTTCCAATACGACAATGTTCTTTCCCCTTCCGCCACTCCGCTGATCGATCATTATGGGCTTCTCTTCCTCGGCGGCGGCTTCGAGTTCAACCTCTGGAGCAACTTTCCGAGTCCTGGCAATTATGAATTCGAGGATTGGAACGGCACGGTTTTCACCAACAACGCCAATAGTGTCACCGCAGCGCCTTTCGCCCTGAACGCCGCCCCGGGCGGAGGTCAGACCGCGCCCGCCAAATTTTCGTTTGACGTGAATGCCGCTCCCGATTGCACCAACGACTATGTAGTGATCGGGATTCCCGCGACTCCGATCATAGGCGGTCAAGCCAACATTGTTGGAGTCAATAATCTCTACAGCGGCGGCGTTGGCGCGCTCTGCCCGGCCGGGCCAACCGTGATGTTCGCTTATGCTTCCGGCACAGGACAGGTGCCAGCGTCGGTGGTTCTCTCCCAGAATGGGACTCAGGTTGCTTACATCGAAAGTCTCCCCACGGGTAGTTCCTATTTCCACGTTCTGACGATTGGCACCACGGGGACGAACGGGGCCAGCGCACTCGTTTCCGTAGTGCCCGGTGCTGCCGGCGGAAATAACGCCGTCGATCAGCGTGTGCTGCTTTCGCCAGACGGTGGCCTGACCAGCCAGAGTTCTACGAATACGGTTTTCGTGGTTTATACCCACGGAGATGCCACTGATGTCGCGTACGCGACTACTTATAGTCCAACGAAGGGCACCGGCCGTCTCTACAAAATCACGAACGTGTTTAACGGCAGCACTCCGACGATTGCCTGGAGTGTTCCCGTCACCGCAGTTCCGTCCAGTCCGGTTTATGACTCCGTATCGAACACTGTCTTCTTTACGGATAGCGCCGGGCGTCTTGATTATGTGGTCGACAACAGTACGCCGATGGTGGTCTACAGCGAGTTCCTGGCGAATGGGACCACGTCGGAGAATCCGGTGATTGTCGATAGCGTGAACCAAATGGTCTACGCTTTCTTTAACACCAACGGCGCCAACGCTGTGGTAGTGCAGGCACCCACGAGTTTGACCAGCTTTGTCTCGGTTCCTGTGGGTAGTGGAACTACGGTCTACACCGGGCCCTACGAGCCGACTTTCAACCACGCGTGGTTCACAGGATCGGGAACGCCGGAGATGTACGTGGCTGGGACCGATGCGCTGACCGGGACGATTCCGACTCTATATAGCGTGGGGTTCAATGGCAGTGGAGTGATGAACAGCACAGCCGACGCGACGACTGCGGCTCTGACGACTGGCACAGCCGATGCATCGCCGCTCACGGAGTTCTACGACGCGGTGACGGCCAAGGATTATTTGTTCGTGGGGGTGACGGACAACTGCATCGCCACGGTGGGCGGCTTAACCGCCGGCTGCGTCATGAGTCTGGACATCACCGGCGGATTTCCCACTGTCAATGCCAACAGCGTTGCACTGCCCGCCGCAGGCGGCACGACCGGCATCATCGTGGATAACAACAGCAGTTCCACGGGAGCCTCGAGCATTTATTACGGAACCAAGACGGGGGTGGCGTTGGTCAAAGCTACGCAGTCGGCTTTGAACTGATGCGAGAGCGCTTCGAATTCCGCCGAAAGGGATCTGCCTAGGAAACCTTGGTGTTATGTGTGCACTGGATTTGAGTTGGGTCAGTTTTTCCGCAGCTCAGCGCAGTGGTCACAAAAACTTTTTCGAACCGGAAGGCCGGTTTGGTGTAGGGCTGTTTCGGTTGATCTTCCTGGATCAGCCGCTTTTCTTCCGGGTCCGCATTTCCATTTCCCATTGAACACGTGTCCTTATTTGGATTCTCGTGCGACTGGATTTTCAGTTGCCGGGATTATACAGACCCGCACTGCGCTGCGGAAGGGCTCTTCCGGGCGGTTAGAAGCGAGCAGTCGCACCTCAGCTTCCGACATAGCGCGCGTACAGGCTGCGGGCTACGGCCGTGTCGGTGGTGCCCTTAATGATGGCGCGGCCGTCGGGGAAAAGCGTCATCTCGTAAGGATCGCGCCAAAACTTCAGGACAAAGTCATTGTGGCGGACGGTGCCGTGAGGCTGCAGGCGGGCGCTCAATTCGGCGAAGTCGATGGGACGTTGCCGCTCATGAATTTGCACGGAATTCCTACCGCATAACGTGATGTGCGGGCGGCCCTCTCCGGCGAGATGAATGAAATCGCGCTGGCCGCAGGCGCGACATCCGGCTCGCGGCTGGGCTGCGGAAATTTCCGCGTGCTCGTTCGTCCAGACGTCGAACGAAAGCAGCGTCCGCCGCAAAGCTCTGGCAGCCGGGTCGCCAATCAGCAGCTTCAGGGCCTCGGTGGCGGCGATGGACGCAACCAGGTTGACCGCGGAATTCAGTATCCCCGAGGTCTCGCAGGTCTCCACCATCCCCCTTGGGGAATCGGGGAAGATGCAAGCCAGGCAGGCGGTCTCGCCAGGCAAAATATTCATCGTGACACCGTAGCTGCCGACCGCGGCGGAATAAATCCAGGGAAGCGACCGGTCGACCGCGTAGTCGTTGATCAGATAGCGAGTCTCGAAATTGTCGGTGCCATCGAGGATCAGTTCCATGCCCTCGAGCAATGTTTCGATGTTGCTCGGGATTAGGTCTTCGACTTTCGCTTCAACTTTAATTTCGGAATTGAAGGCCGCGATCTTGCGGACAGCGGCGATGGCCTTGGGCAGGGATTCTGCCGCATCGTTCTCATCGAACAGCGATTGGCGTTGCAGGTTGCTGGGCTCGACGTAGTCGCGATCGATAATTCGCAACGTGCCTACGCCGGCGCGCGCCAGCAATCCGGCTAGAGCCGATCCGGTGGCGCCGCAGCCTACGATGGCCGCGCGGGCCGCTCCCAAGCTGGCCTGGCCCTGCTCGCCGATGCCGCGAAACAAAATCTGCCGCGAATAGCGGTCCGTATCCAGGAGACCGCGATTCAGCAACTCGCCGGCAGATTTGCGTTCCGTGAGGTCCGGCTGTGTATTACCCGCCTGTGGCTCCTGTGCCAAAGAGATCACCAGTCTTGTGCCGCGAAACCTTTATTATAAGGGGCTGGAATTTTCGGGAAATTCTGCTCGTGGAAGCCCTGCCCCAGAGCAGAGCTTTCGGGCACCGTACAACGAGAGCCGGGCGTGCTCCATCGAAGTCAAGTAAGCCCGAAAACCGAGGACATTCGTTTGCCGAGACCGTTTGCGATCCTGACCGCAGCTCTGTTGTTGGGGCTGGCAATTCCGTCAGGAATTTTTGGGCAAGCCAATTCTCAGCCGATTGCTGCCAAGCCTCAGGAACAAACCCAGGCGCCCCCCGCCACCGCTCGCTACGAGGGCAAGGTGGTGGAATCCATTCAACTTCCCGGCGTAGCGGAGGCCGACCGTGAACATCTTCTGCAACTGCTTCCCCAGAAGGGCGGGGAAGCGCTGGAGCACAACCGGGTGCGCGACAGTATTCGCGCGCTGTATGGCACTGGCCGTTTTGCCGACATTCAGGCTGAAGTCGTACCTTCGGGCGAAGGCATTGTTCTCACCTTTACTACGTCGCCTAACTTTTTTGTCGGCGCGGTGAACGTTGAGGGCGCACCCGCGCATCCCAACGCCAACCAGATTATCAACGCCTCAAAATTCGACTTTGGCGAGCGCTATACGCGCGAAAAGTTGACTCGGGCGATTGAAAACGTGCGCCAGCTCATGCAGGAGAATGGCTACTACCAGGCGCGCGTCACCGCAGAGAGCACGGCCGACTCTACTACCCAGCAGATCAGCGTTCTTTTCCACGTTACACCCGGCGCCCAGGCGCATGTGGGTAAGGTGGATGTGACCGGAACCTCGGGACTTTCTCCGGCTGAGGTCTCGGTGATTGCGCATATGGAGAGCGGCGACCGGGTGACTTCGGCGCGGGTTAGCGGCTCGCTTCGCCTGTTACGCAAGCGATTTCAAAAGCAGAACCGGGCTTTGGCCCAGGTTTCTATCGCACAGCAGAAGTATCACCCTGAAAACAATTCGTTGGATTTCATCTTTCAGATTGATCCTGGACCCGTGGTTGTAATTTTCGCCACCGGATTTCACATCAGCCGCAGTGTTCTAAAAAAAGAAATTCCTGTCTACGAGGAAAACGCAGTCGACGACGATCTGCTTAACGAGGGCAAAAAGAACCTGCTTGATTACCTGCAGACCAAGGGCCACTTCGATGCCACGGTCGACATCGAAAAAGAGTTCGAACCGAAGGTCATGCGGATCATCTACAAGATTGATCCCGGACCGGTGCACAAGTTGGCGCTGGTGCAGATCACCGGCAACAAAAATTTCCTGGACACGGCCAAGCTGCGCAGCTACCTGCAAATTCAGCCCGCCAGCCGCTTTGTCAGCCACGGCCGTTACAGCGGAAGCTTGCTGCAAGGCGATGTGGCCACTCTCGAGAGCCTCTATCGCGCCAACGGCTTCCGCAAAGTGCAAATCCAATCGGTCGTGCAGGACAACTATCGCGGCGAGAATAATCTTGCGGTTCGTATCCAGATCGAGGAGGGTCCGCGCACGTTGCTCGGCGAGGTGCACGTGGTGGGGAACGAGCAGGTGCCGACCCAATCGCTGCCCGAGATGAGCACGCAAGTTGGTCAGCCTTATTCAGAACTGGACCTGGCCAACGACCGCGAGGAAATCCTCAACTATTACTTCGATCACGGATTTCCCAACGCGACTTTGGATATCACCACGCAGGCTTCGCCGAAAGATCCCGATCGGGAAGACGTGAACTTCACTATTCATGAAGGCGAACTTTTTTCCATCGACCGCGTGCTGGTCGCCGGACTCGAACATACTCACGACTACGTCGTCGATCGGGAATTGCAGGTCCATTCCGGACAGGCGCTGAGCCAGCAGGCTCTTCTGAACACGCAGACGCGGCTCTACGATCTCGGCATTTTCAGCCAGGTCGATACCGCCGTGCAGAATCCCGAAGGCAACGATCCGCAGAAGAATGTCCTGGTGCAGTTGCAGGAGGCGAAACGCTATACTTTCACTTACGGCGTGGGGCTGGAGTTTGAGACCGGGCTGCCTTCCGGTTCTACCGCGCCGCAGGGAGCCACCGGAGTCAGCCCACGAGTGGAGTTTGATGTGACCCGGCTGAACTTTGGCGGCCGCGATCAAACCCTTACCTTCCAGTCGCATGTCGGGCGTTTGCAGCAGCGCGGGCTGATCAGTTACACCGTGCCCAAGCTGTTTGACAGCGACAAGTTCCGGCTGATTTACAGCATCTTTTACGACAACAGTCTGGATGTTGCGACTTTTACCTCACAAAGGCTCGAAGGCAAGATCGATCTCCGGCAACAGCTCGGCAACTCCGGCATCGAGCCCGGTACACGGCCGGGACCGAATTCCATTACGTACCGCTTTGAATTTCGCCGCGTGAAAGCGAGCAATTTTGCCTCCGATTTTTCTCCCGGCGAATTCCAGTTGCTGTCTCTGCCGGTGACGATCGGTGGCCCTGGATTCACGCTCATCCACGACAAGCGGGACAATCCGCTGGAAAGCACCAAGGGAAACTATTTCACGCTCGATGGATTCGCCTCTTCCCGCTACTTCGGTTCGGAAACCGATTTCGGCCGGGCCCTGGCCCAATATTCGACCTACTACGTTCTGGGTAAGGGAAAGCCGGGACACCAGTTCGTATTCGCGCGTTCCACCACGATTGGCTTGCAGCAGCCGTTTGCAGGGACCAGAGTGGTGCCGCCGGGAGCCTGCCCCGTGGACCCTAAAACCAATGAGACCGAGTGCACCGGATTCTCCTCCATTCCGTTGCCCGAGCAATTTTTCGCGGGCGGCGGCAACTCCCATCGCGGATTTGGGTTAAATCAGGCAGGCCCCCGCGACCCGTCGTCCGGCTTTCCTGTCGGTGGCACGGCGCTGTTCGTCAACAATTTTGAACTGCGCCTGCCTCCGACCACGCTGCCGTATCTGGGCGAAGGCTTCAGTTTCGCCATCTTTCACGATATGGGCAACGTATTTACAGCGCCGCATGATATGGTCAAGGGCTTGTTACGTTGGCACCAGGCCAATCCCAATCTCTGTTTGCCCGTTGGTACAACTCCCACTTCGTGCTTCAACCAGTTCAATGAATCAGGATATGATTACACTTCACACGCAGTCGGCGTTGGTGTGCGGTATAAGACTCCGATCGGTCCTCTACGCTTCGACTTTGGATACGATCTGAATCCAACCAGTTATTTTCAAGGCCTTACCTTTAGCACGAGCGGGCAGGCGACAAGCTACGAAACGCAGCGTTTACATCATTTCAACGTTTTTTTCAGTATCGGTCAGCCATTTTGATGCGAAGAATCGGAACCATTCTTATGTCGGCGACGGTGCTGCTGGCAAGTCTGCTGGCTACGGTCTCTCTGCCGCCGCCGGCCTGGGGCGGGGAAGTGATTGATCGCATCGTGGCCACCATCAATGGACACATCATCCTGCAGAGCGATTGGGACGAAGCTCTGCGCTACGAGGCGCTGCTGAATGGCCGTTCGCTGAGC
Organism: uncultured Acidobacteriota bacterium; assembly: GCA_963701925.1. GTDB lineage: Bacteria > Acidobacteriota > Terriglobia > Terriglobales > Acidobacteriaceae > Sulfotelmatobacter. The sequence continues at coordinate 45,269 of CAVPBQ010000011.1, read as the reverse complement.
GAATTTACGGACGACGAACGGCGCGCCGTTCTCGACCGCTTGGTCGACCAGGAATTGCTCGGTGAGCAAATTAGGTCTTCCATCTTCGACCATGCTTCGGAGGCTGAAGCCGCAGCCCGCATCACCGACGCGAGAAAGCATTATGCAGAAGCCGCTACCGACGATGGCTGGCATGCAGTGCTGGAGCGGTTTGGCGTGACCGAGAAAGACCTGGTCGGTCATGTGCAGCAGCAGATCGACCTGATGCGGCTGGTGGATGCGCGCCTGCGCCCGGCGGTGCAGATCGATTCCAAGACCATCGAATCCTACTACCGCGATAAGTTTGTTCCGCAGTTGAGGCAGTCGGGATCGGATGAAGTGCCTCTGGCCGATGTGTCCGGCAAGATTCGCGAACTGCTCACCGAAGAGAAGGTCAACGAGTTGCTGGTCTCCTGGTTGCAAACCCTGCGCTCGGAAAGCAAAGTCCGCTTCACCAACGATTCGGTGGCGGACGGAGTGCAAGCCAGGTGACCGAATCCGCGGCCAGACCTCGCCGCTGGTGGAAATACCTGTTGATTGCGGGCGGCGCCCTCATTCTCATCTTGCTGGCGACCCTCTGGTACGTCACCACGGATTCCTTTCAAAACTATGTTCGCAGCAAAATGGTCGCCGAACTGGAGCGCATAACCGGCGGCCACGCGGAAATCGGCAGCTTCCACGTCATTCCCTTCCGCCTGCAACTGGAAGTTCGCAACATCACAGTGCATGGCCGGGAAGGCCCCAGTGATATCCCGCTATTTCATGCCGACCATCTCTATGCCGAGATGAAGGTCATCTCGTTTCTCCGTGCTGAGTTTGGATTCCATTCGCTAACCCTCGAGAATCCACTCGTGCACGTGATCGTCGCATCAGATGGCACCACGAATATCCCCGAGTTGAAAACGCCGGTGAGCACCTCTGCCGGGCCTTCCATCGAACAGCTGTTTGCGCTTTCGATCGATAACCTTTTCGTGCGCCACGGGGAATTGCTTTGGGCCGATCGCCATATCCCGCTGGACTTCGATCTCCACGATACTGCGCTGCAGATGGACTATTCGTTTCTGCGTGGCCGCTACGAGAGCCGGCTCACGCTGGGCAAGGTCGACACCACCTACCAGGATTTCCGCCCATTTTCCTGGATGACTCACATCGAGTTCAGCCTGGGCACAACCTTCATCGATGTGCATTCACTGGAATGGAGTTCCGGCCGCTCCGTTCTGAAAGCCAGCGGACGCATCAGCGATTTCAACCATCCGCGCATCGATGCCAGTTACGACGGGCTCATTGATCTTGAGGAAGCAGCCGCCATTTCCCGGCGCCGCGATCTGCGGCAGGGCATGGCCGAATTCAAGGGAAGCGGCCAGTGGTCATCGGAACAAGACGAGTTCGCTTCCACGGGTTCACTCTCTTTGCACGAATTCGGATGGCAGAGCGACCAGCTTGCTTTCTCCAACGTCAGCGCCACCAGCGACTACATGGTGAACGACCAGCAGATCAAGCTTTCAAAACTGCAGGGCAAAGTACTGGCGGGAAATTTTGCCGGAGAGGCCCAGGTCGACAATTGGCTGCACAACATTCCTCCAGCGTCGGCTGGCAAGTCAAGAAAGGGGGGAGCCGAACAGGCCGTCATTACGGCGATCCGGCCTCCGCTCAAGAAAGGCGACAAGCCCCGGATGGCGGGCGTGCAAACCGGCACGATTCACTTGAAAGTTCGGGACTTGTCAGCCCGCGAGATTGCTTCTTCCCTGGACGTCCGCGCGCATCCGCTGAACGGCTTTCATCCCGCGGGCCTGGCTACCGGGACGGTGGAGGCCTTCTGGCGCGGGTCACCCAACGACGCCGAAATCACCCTCGTGCTGGATGTAGTTCCAGCGGTTCACCTGGCTCGCGGCGAATTGCCTGTGACCGCTCATCTGCAAGGGAAATATCACGTCGCCAATGATTCCCTCGATCTGGCGCACTTTGACATGTCAACGCCGGACTCCAGAATCCAGGCGCAGGGAACTCTATCTGCAACTTCTTCCGTTCATCTCTCCGTTTCCACCTCGAACCTGGAAGAATGGCGCCCGCTGGTGGAGGCTTTGGGCGGACCCAAGAATCTGCCATTTCGCGTCGACGGTAATGCCACATTTAACGGCCTCGCGGGAGGCGTGTTTTCCGCGCCTACTCTTTCCGGAACCCTGGTGGCGCAGGATTTTCAATTCACTTTGCCCGCGACATCGCGCCGTCCGCAGCAGCAGGTGCATTGGGATACTCTTGCGGCTAACATTCAGTTTTCTCCGCGGGAACTGCAACTGCGCGGCGGCTCGCTGCAACGCGGCAACACCAGCGCCAATTTTGACGTGAGCGCCGTCCTTAATAATGGAGAGTTTTCCGAAGACAACCCGTACACAGCGCACGTCAACCTGCACAATGTAGACGTCGCTTCGACCGCTGCTCTGACCGGCTTCGATTATCCAGTTACCGGAACTGCTGACGTCGCTCTCCAAATCTCGGGAACCCGCGCCAATCCCCGCGTGCAGGGGCACATCCATGCGGCGAACGCTTCCGCCTACGGTGAGGCCATCGAGAAATTCGATGCCGATCTTCAGATTGTCGACAACCAGACCGCACTCACCAACATGGCACTCATCCATCAGGATGCGACGGTAGCCGGGAGCGCCGCGTACACGCCTGAGACACGTTCGTTTCAACTCGACCTGAGCGGGAAAGATTTCGACCTGTCTCGGGTGCGCCAGATTCATCTCGAACGACTCTCCATCGAGGGCCGGGGCGATTTCACTCTCAAGGGATCCGGCACGCTCGATGCTCCTCAGCTCAACGCGGAGGTTCACGTTCGCGATCTCACCCTTGACCGCGAACTTTCTGGCGCGCTCGATCTGCAAGCCGTTACTCAGGGCAGTCAACTGCGCGTGACCGGGCAATCTCAGCTGACTCGTGGCTCGTTGACCATCGACGGGGCTGTCGACATGCGCAACGACTATCCCGCGACTATTACGGCGCGTACCGATCACGTCGATCTCGATGCTCTGTGGCGCGCTTATCTTGGTCCGCAACTCACCGGACATTCGGCGGTCGGCGGCACGCTCGTCATGCACGGGCCGCTGCGGCATCCGAAGCAATGGACGCTTAACGGCGACCTGAGCGATCTTTTCGTCGATGTGGAATATGCCAAGCTGCACAACCAGGGGCCAGTGCGTTTCAACATCTCGAGCAGCAGATTCGAAATCGAGCCGCTGCACATGATGGGGGAAGGAACCGATCTGACCGGGGCGGGGTGGATCGGCATGACTGGAAATGACGATCTTGATCTTGCAGCCGACGGTCAAGTCGACCTCAAGCTGTTGAGCAGCGTCGATTCAAATTTCAACAGCTCCGGGTCAATGTCGATCCACATGAGACTCGGCGGCACGTGGCAGGATCCGCTGCCGCGCGGAACGATCCAGATCAAAGACGCAGCCGTTAACTATGCCGGCATGCCCAGTGGCCTGAGCGAGATGAACGGCTCGCTGACCTTCACTCGAGAATATATGCACATCGATCGGCTGGCGGCGCGGACTGGCGGCGGATCGATCGAATTCAAAGGCGACGCCACTCGCTACAATCGCCAGCTCAATTTCAATCTGACCGCGACCGGCAAAGAAGTTCGCTTGCGCTACCCGCCGGGGGTCAGTTCGACGGCGAATGCCGAACTGCATTGGGTCGGGACTACTTCGGCGTCGACCGTATCGGGCGATGTGATGGTGACCAAGCTGGCGGTGACTCCCGGCTTCGATTTTGGATCGTACCTCGAACGCAGCCGGCAGACGGCGGGAATCACACCGGCTAACTCTCCGCTATATAACGTGAAGCTCGACGTAGCTGTTCGCACCGCGCCTGAGCTGCAGATGAAAACCGCGGTGGCTCGGCTCTCGGGAGATGCTGACCTGCGCCTGCGCGGCTCGGTTGCGCGTCCTAGCGTTCTCGGACGCGCCGACATTCTCGAGGGCGATGCCACTTTCAACGGAATTAAATTCCGTCTGGAGCGTGGAGACATTACGTTCGCCAATCCGGTGGCCATCGAGCCCCAAGTCAATCTGCAGGCCACCACGCACGTGCGCAACTATGACCTTGATGTTACGGTGACCGGCACTCCGGAGCGTTTGGCGGTGAATTATCGCTCTGAGCCGCCTCTGCCGAAATCCGACATCATCGCGCTGCTCGCGCTGGGCCGTACCAACGAAGAGTCGCAGCAGTTGCAGGAGCAGTCAGGGCAGGTACCGTTCACCGATCAGGCCAGCAATCTCATCATCAACCAGGCGATCAATCAGACGGTCAGCAGCCGCATGCAGAAGTTGTTCGGAGTGAGTCGGATCAAAATTGATCCGCAGGGCCTGACCACCGAGACGAACCCCACCGCGCGCGGGCCGCAGGTCACCATCGAGCAGCAGTTCGCCAACAACCTCACGCTGACTTACAGCACCAACGTGTCGCAGAGCACCGAGCAGATCATCGAAGGCGAGTATTTTTTTAACCGGAATATCTCCGCTGTCGGCACTCGCGACTGGAACGGCGTGGTCAGCTTCGACGTCCGCATACGCCAGCGCAAGAAATAACTACAATCATCCTGCCGGGCATTTTAGAAAACAGATTTTCGCCCCGAAGCCATGTTCGCAGCCGAAATCGCTGAATTCGACGAACTGCGCCGACGTATGGTCGAATTCCAGCTGCGCGGCCGCGGTATCACTGACGAACGCGTGCTCGATGCGATGGCACGCGTGCCACGACACGAGTTCGCTCCGGAACGCTTTCGCAGTCAAGCCTACGAAGATCATCCTCTGCCGATCGACGAGGAGCAGACCATTTCCCAGCCGTTCATCGTTGCCACCATGTTGCAGGCTCTGGCACTCAAGCCGACCGATAGAGTCCTTGAGGTGGGCACTGGTTCGGGCTACGTGACCGCTCTGCTCTCCGAACTCGCGGCAGAGGTGATCTCCATCGAACGCCACGCCGCTCTCGCCGATGGGGCACGGCGATTGCTTTCGCGCCTCGGCTACGACCAGCCGAAAGTGATGACCGGCGACGGAAGTCAGGGCTATCCGCCGCGGGCACTCTACAACGCGATTCTGGTTTCAGCGGCCGCCGCGAGAATCCCTCAAGCTCTGCTCACACAACTCGCCGAGGGCGGGCGCATGATCATTCCCGTGGGTACTGCAGACTCGCAACAGCTGCAACTGATCCACATGCAGAACGGGCAACCTCAGCTCCAATTGCGTGAGCTGTGCCGCTTCGTCCCGCTGGTACTGTCATGTTGAGCGGAAAGCGTCCCCGCCCGAGCCCGCCTGTATACTGCCGCCTATGGGTCTCAGCTTGAAGCGCCTCTTCAAGAAAAAAGAAAAGCAGGAGCGAAAAATCCTACGCCAGATTGAGCGTAGCGGCGACGTGCTCCAGTCCGAATACCATCGCGCCACGCCGGAGTGTCCTCATCCCGAGCGCTGGAGCATGTACGACTCCATGACCGCGGAAATTGAGGTGCTCGAATTTCTGCGCTGTCTGGTGACGACCATCAAGCCTGAACTGATTATTGAAACGGGGACTTTCAGCGGCATTAGCACGCTCTGGATGGCCGAGGGACTAAAACAAAATGGCCGCGGCAAAATCATCACCTGCGAATTTGATCCCGTCGTTTATGCCAACGCGAAACAGCGCATCGCCAGTTCCGGGCTCGCTGATTGGATCGAATGCCGCAACGAATCCAGCCTGCAGATGAAGATCACGGGCACCATCGATATTCTTTTCAGCGACAGCGATCAGAACATTCGCGAGCAAGAAGTGCGGCGCTTCCTGCCGCAGGTGAATCCCAATGGCCTGATCCTGATTCATGACGCCAGTTCACACCAGAAGACGGTACGCGAAGCAGCTTTGCGGTTGGAGTCCGAGGGATTAATTTCCGCTGTGTTGCTGCCCACGCCGCGCGGGCTGGTAGTGGCGCAGAAGCGGACGGGGCGCCGCTAAACCGGCATCGGCCAGTCGCATCTTGCTAGAATCTTTCTGTGCCGGTGCTCCACAACCTACGCGTCACGCTGGAGATGATCAAGTGGGAGCACTCCGTGTTCGCATTGCCCTTCGCGCTGTGCGGAGCGATGCTGGCCGCGGGCGGCCTCCCCAGCCTGCACCAGCTATTGTGGATCGTCATCGCCATGGTGGCCGCGCGTTCCGCCGCGATGGCGTTTAATCGTCTTGCTGACGCCTCGATTGACGCGGCCAATCCGCGCACGCACACCCGGGCGCTGCCTGCAGGACATCTCAGTCCCGCATTCGTTGCAACCTTTATTGTGGTCACGAGCGCAATCTTCGTGCTCGCGGCCGCGCGGCTCAATCGTTTGTCGCTGTGGCTCTCGCCGGTTGCGCTGGCAATTTTGTTGCTCTATTCCTATACCAAACGCGTGACGCGTTGGTCGCATCTCGTGCTTGGCTTTGCGCTGGGAATCGCGCCTTCGGCCGCGTGGATCGCAGTGCGCGGATCGCTTGATCCCCGCATACTCCTGCTCACCGCTGCCGTCACGTTCTGGGTTGGAGGCTTCGACGTGCTCTACGCCTGCCAGGATTTTGATTTCGATCGCGAAGCCGGATTGCACTCCATCCCGCGCTACTGCGGCATCGGAAAGTCGCTGTGGATTGCGCGCGCATTTCATGCCGTGATGATCGCGCTCCTGGTCGCTTTGGTGATGTCGTTTCACATGGGCGCGCTCGCTCTGTGCGGCGTGGGAGTTGTCGTTCTGCTTTTGCTTTACGAGCATTCGCTGGTTAAATCCGACGATCTTTCAAAACTGAATGCCGCGTTCTTCACCATGAATGGCATCATCTCCGTTCTGTTTTTCATCTTCGTGGCTGGGGATTTACTGCTGCGCAGGTAACGGGGCACCGAGCCCCGAACGCATTCGTTGGGCGCTTCGCTCCCTGGGCAGCGGACTGGACAAGAAGTAGCGCTTTGCCTGTTGCACGATGTCCGGCGCGTCTCGAAATCAAAAGGAAGCCAACCGACTTGGCTGCGGGGGATTGCGACGGCATCAGTTCTCGTTGCATAGTGGAATGCATGCCGGTGGAAAGTCCTACGCTACAGGGCAAGCACATTCGCCTGGAGCCGCTCGATTATTGCCACGTCGATGGGTTGGTGGCTGCGAGCGCGGGGGATGCTGCACTCTATTGCTGGAGCCCGGTCCCGCAGACTAAGGCAGCGGTGACGAGCTATATCGAGACTGCGCTGGCATGGCGGGATGCCGATACGGCCGTTCCGTTCGCGATAGTGCGGGCCGGTGATGGCATGGTGATTGGGTCCACTCGCTTCTTCAATATGGAGTGGTGGGCTTGGCCCAAGGGTCATCCCCTACACGGCCGCGGCGTGCCGGACGCTTGCGAGATCGGCTATACCTGGCTTAGTCACTCGGCCGTGCGCACCGCGGCCAACACCGAGGCCAAGCTGCTTATGCTGCGGCATGCCTTTGAGGTCTGGCAGATGCTGCGCATCTGCCTGCACACGGATGTGCGCAATGAGCGGTCGCGGGCTGCCATGGAGCGAATCGGCTGCAGGTTCGAAGGCATTCTGCGGGCGCACCGCATGGCCGCCGATTTCATTTCGCGGGATTCCGCGCGTTACTCCACCGTGGCAGCGGAGTGGCCGGCGGTGAAGCAGCGGCTGATTCAGATGGTCGACCGATAACGCGCAGCCCCGGACGCATTCGTCCGGGGGCTCGCTGCGCGCGCAGGCGGACGAATGCGTCCGCCACTACGTGACTACTTCGGGCTTGATCCCGTAGGCCTTTACCCACTCGTCGTGCATCCTCTGGCTTGCAGGCCACTGCAAGCACAGACCGTAACCATCGGGATCCTTGAACCACAGCTGCTTCATGCCATAAGGCGCGACTTTTGGCTCTTTCAGATGGACGCCTTGATCCCGCAGGTGCCGGTAAGCCTCGTCCAAATCGCGGCAGCCGAAAAACAGGCAAGTATCATCGTGGGCCGCAACTCGCGCCGGATCGGGCGCAGGGGGCCGGCTATCCTCTTCGTATGCAGTGTTAAGCATGACCTCGGCGCCGTTCAATTTCAGCCAGCAGAAATTGCAGTCGTCTCCGGGCTGCGATGTGCTGACGACCGTAAAACCAAGCACGTCGCGGTAAAAACGAATGGCGGTCGGCATGTCGAAAACTTGCAGCAGCGGAGCAACGCCGTGAATATCCATAAGGGGTGCGACCCTCCTTCCGGCGAAGGCATACTATCAAACGAGCGAATTACTCCCAATGGTCTATTCGACGAAAAAGCCGATAAAATGTAGCGGCTGATTCGAGGAGAATTCGCGATGAACGTGGATGAAATTCGCGAGTATTGCCTAAAATTTCCGGGTGCGACCGAAAATCTGCAATGGGGCGACGATCTCTGCTTCAAGATTCGCGGAAAAATTTTTGCCATAACCGCGCTCACGGCTCCCCCGCACAAAGTGTGTTTCAAATGCACTCCTGAAATCTTCGCGGAGCTTATCGAACGGCCGGATATCGGTCCGGCGCCCTACGTCGGCCGCTACAAATGGGTCCTTCTGGATCGACTGGACGCGCTCGGCGGCGAGGAACTGAGAGATTTGCTGCGCCAATCCTACGAGATGGTTGCGGCTAAGGCTCCGAAGGCCGCGAGCGCCAAGGGTAAGAAGAAGAAATCCGCCCAAAAAAAATCAGGCAGGCCGAAACCGCGTGCAAAGAGAAGGTAATCCGATGCGCGGCTGCGACGGTGGTTAGAGAAGACGTAACGAGTTACGTCTCTATGGTCGTCATAACCGTCCATGTCCAGCCGGATTTGACTCGCTTCGTCCGACTCGGCTAGCCTCAAGAGTCCCGTTGCAGTTTGACTCTCTCGATCTAGATGCGATCTCCGCATAAATTTACCGGCACGCTGGTCTTTGCTCTGGTCATGGCGATCGCGATGGCCTGCGGCCCTTGGCTGCTCGCCGCCGCTGGGCCGGTGCATGCCCCGCACGGAATGGTGGTGAGCTCGAAGGCTTTGGCCTCGCAGGCCGGGCTGGAAATTCTGAAGCAGGGCGGCAATGCGGTCGACGCCGCCGTGGCTACGGGATTCGCGCTCGCCGTGGTGCATTCGGGGGCGGGCAATCTGGGAGGCGGCGGATTCATGCTGGTCCGCATGGCCGACGGCAAGACGCATTTCCTCGACTACCGCGAAAAAGCCCCGGGCGGCGCGACCCGCGACATGTATCTCGACGCGAACGGCAACGTGATCGAAGGGGCCAGCGATATTGGGTACAAATCGATTGCAGTGCCGGGATCTGTGGCCGGAATGGCTTACGCCGAGCAGAAGTGGGGCAAGCTGACGCTGAAAAAAGTGATGGCGCCCGCCATCAAGCTTGCCCGCGAGGGCTTCGCGCTCAGTTGGATCGAGGCCGGAGACTTTCACGATGAGGGCCTGGCGAAGTTTCCCGAGTCGCGCCGCATCTTCCAGCGCAACGGCGATTATTACAAGACGGGAGACATCTTCCGCCAGCCCGACCTGGCGCGCACGCTCGAGCGCATCGCGGAGAAGCCGGACGACTTTTATCACGGCGCTCTGGCGCGCGAACTCGCGGCCGCGATGCAAAAAGGCGGAGGGCTGATTACCGCCGAAGATCTGGCGCACTATGAAGTGAAACAGCGTGAGCCGGTGCGCGGAACCTATCGTGGGTACGAAGTCATCAGCGCCCCGCCGCCATCGTCTGGCGGGACGGTGCTGATCGAATCACTCAACATTTTGCAGGGCTACGATCTGGCCAAGATGGGCGACCGTTCGGCGCAGGGAATTCACTACATCGTGGAAGCCTACCGGCGCGCGTTTTTCGATCGCGCAGAATTTCTCGGCGATCCGGATTTCGGAAAAATTCCGGTGGCTCAATTGATCGACACCCGTTATGCCACGGCATGGCGCGACACCATTGATCCACAACACGCCAGCGTCAGCAAAGAACTGAAGCGCCCGGAAATTTTCAGCCAACTGGAACAGTATGCATCGACGCATGCGCCGGCGACGGCTCCGCGCGAGCCCAATCACACGACGCACTATTCCATTATCGATGAGGAAGGCAATGCGGTTGCGGTGACAACCACTATCAATGACTGGTTCGGATCGCGGGTGACGGCCGAGGGCCTGGGTTTCCTGCTGAACGACGAAATGGATGACTTCTCGGCCAAGCCCGGCGTGCCCAACAGTGACGGCCTGATTCAGGGGCCGGCAAACGAGATTGGGCCGGGCAAGCGCCCGCTGTCTTCCATGACTCCGACGATTGTCGTCCACGACGGCAAGACGGTGCTGGTCCTGGGCTCGCCGGGAAGCTCGAAGATTATTACCACCGTGGCCAACGTGCTGATGGGCGTCATCGATTATGGAATGAATATTCAGGAGGCGGTGAATGCTCCGCGCTTCCATAATCAATGGATCCCGGATGTGGTGAATGTTGAGAAATGGTTCTCACCCGATACGGTGAGCGTCTTGCGTAAAATGGGATACGACGTCGAGACCGGCCTCTACAAGGACGATAGATTCGGCTATTGGAGCGAGGCCGAGTGCGTCGCGGTCGACGAGAAGACGGGCGAGCGGCTGGGCGCGGCGGACTTTCGCAGTGACGGCAAGGCGCTGGGGTATTAGGCAGTCAGTCTGTTGAGTGAATCCATAATTCCGTTCGGAGCGGCATGCAGAAAGCAGTCTCAACTTATCTATACGTGAAAGAGCGCCTGCATCCGGGCATTCTGGATGGACTTGCGCGCAGCGGGGTGCAGGCCATTGAGATTTTCGCGGCGCGCCAGCATATTGATTACGCCAATCGCAAGCAGCACGTGAAAGAGATTGCCGAGTGGTTTCGGGGCAGCGGGATTCCTTTGCATTCGGTGCACTCGCCGCTCTATGCCGACTATGAATGGGGCCGCGCCGGAGCGCCTCCGATGAACGTGGCGTCGACCGATCGTGCCCACCGGGTGGAAGCGATGGATGAGATCAAACGGGCGCTGGAGATCGCGGAGCAGATTCCGTTCCGTTTTCTGGTGCAGCATCTGGGAACGCCTAACGAGAGTTTCAGCGAGAAAAAATTCGAGGCGGCGATGACTTCTATCGAGCACCTGCGGGCGTTTGCGAAACCGCTGGGCGTGCGCATTCTGCTGGAAAATATTCCGAACGATCTTTCGACGCCGGACCATCTGGTTGAGTTGATTCGCCAGTCGCATTTCGATGACGTGGGCGTGTGCTTCGATTTCGGCCATGCTCACATGATGGGATCAGTGCGGGAAGCCTTCGAAATTTTGCGCAGTCAGATTCAGTCCACCCACGTCCACGACAATGCGAAAGATAAAGACTCGCACTTGTGGCCGGGGCAGGGAACCATCGACTGGAAGGAATCGATCGAACTGCTGCGCTCGGCGCCACAAACGCCGCCCCTGCTGCTCGAACTTGCGGAGGATGAAAAAATAAATCCGCTGGAAAAACTGGGGGAGACCTTTGCCAAGCTGGAGGGAACTTCCTAATCGAGTAATTGAGAAATTTGGAATTGTGTAATTGAAGACTGAGGGCGCACGAAGGCTTTTCAATTACTCAATCACCAAATTACACAATTGCTTAATTTCAAGAATCACATCTATGTCCTCACCGGTTACAACGATTGCAGAGATTGGCAAGCACGACGGCCAGGCGGTCACCATTCGCGGCTGGCTTTATAACCTGCGCGAGAGTGGCAAGCTCTTGTTCCCGCAGTTCCGCGACGGTTCCGGCATTATTCAAGGTGTAGTGCCCAAGAATGCGGTCACGCCGGAAGTTTTCGATGCGATCAAGACGCTGACCCAGGAATCGAGCGTGATCGTCGAAGGAAAAGTACGGGCCGATAAGCGCGCGCCCGGCGGTTATGAACTCGATGTGATCAATGTGCAGGTCGTGCAGCGCGTGCCCGAATCGGATCCTTATCCCATCACGCCCAAAGAACACGGCACAGATTTCCTGATGGAGCATCGCCATCTCTGGGTGCGCTCGCAGCGGCAGGCAGCGATTTTGCGGGTGCGCGCCGAGATTATCAAGGCTACGAGAGATTTCTTCGATGACCGCGGCTTCACCCTGACCGATCCGCCGATCATTACGCCGGCGGCGTGCGAAGGTACGTCGACTCTTTTCCCTGTCGATTATTTTGATGAGCAGGCTTTCCTTACGCAATCGGGCCAACTCTATGTGGAAGCGACGGCGATGGCATTGGGCAAGGTGTATTCGTTTGGCCCGACCTTTCGCGCAGAGAAATCGAAGACGCGGCGGCATCTCACTGAGTTCTGGATGGTCGAGCCCGAAGTTGCGTACGCCACGCTCGATGACGTGATGGATCTTGCCGAAGGCCTGATCACGTCTATTGTGAAGCGCTGCCTGGAGCGGCGGCGCGCCGACTTGCAGATCATCGGGCGCGATATTTCAAAGTTGGAAAAAATCGAGCCTCCGTTTCCCCGTATCAGCTATGACGATGCGGTAAAGAACTTGCAGGAGGGCAACGCCAAGGGCGCGCTGGAATCGAAGTTCGAGTGGGGCGGCGATCTGGGATCGCCCGACGAGACCTATCTTTCCGCGCAATTCGACAAGCCCGTCATGGTGCATCGTTATCCCGCGAAGGTGAAGGCGTTCTATATGGAGCCCGACCCGCAGCGCCCGGAGCTGGCGCTGTGCGTCGACGTGCTTGCTCCGGAAGGCTACGGAGAGATCATCGGCGGATCGCAGCGCATGGCTTCGCACGATCTGCTCCTGCAGCGAATTCACGAGCATGGTCTGCCAGAAGAGGCCTTCCAGTGGTACCTTGACCTGCGCAAGTTTGGCAGCGTGCCGCACGGCGGGTTTGGTATGGGAATTGAACGCGCCGTCGCCTGGATTTGCGGCCTCGAACACGTGCGTGAAACCATTCCGTTTCCCAGAATGCTGTACCGGCTGTATCCGTGACCGAGCCATTGAGTGAATGCGTGATTGCACGACTGTGCCACTGAAAATATTTTGCGGTTCCTGAGATCACACCATCACGCGGTCGCTCAATCGCCCAATTTTCTATGACCATGACTTCAAGCATGTCTCCGAAGAGAATTCGCGTAATTGGCGTGCCGCTTGATCTTGGCCAGTCGCGTCGTGGCGTTGATATGGGGCCGTCCGCAGTGCGTGTGGCGGGACTCGAAGCTCGGCTCGAGGCCCTCGGCCATGAGGTCGAGGATGGCGGCAATGTCGCGGTCGCAATTCCCGAGCAGAAAAAAGAAGGCGCGGCGAACGCGAAATACCTGAAGGAAATTACCGCGACGTGCACCAAGCATGCGGAGCTAGTCGTCAAGACTCTGGAAGCAGGGAAGGTTCCGTTGGCGCTGGGCGGAGATCATTCCGTGGCGGCGGGCACGGTTTCCGGCGTAGCTGAATTCTATCGTCGCCAGAACCAGCGCATCGGCTTGATCTGGATCGATGCTCATACTGATATCAACACGCCGGATTCTTCTCCCAGCGGCAACGTGCATGGCATGCCGCTGGCCGCGATCATGGGATTGTGGCCGGGAGAACTGGCCAAAATCTACGACTTCTCTCCGAAGGTGAACCCGGAAAATTGCGTGCTCGTGGGCGTGCGCGATATCGACGCGGTCGAGAAAGAAAATGTGCGCCGCGCCGGCATCGGCGTCTTCACCATGCGCGACATTGATGAGCGTGGCATGCGCACGGTGATGGAAGAGGCTCTGCGCATGGCTGGACGCGGCACCGCCGGATATCACATCTCGCTCGACATGGATTGGGTCGATCCCGAGGACGCGCCCGGTGTTGGAACTCCCGTACGCGGCGGCGCTACTTACCGCGAGGCGCACCTGGCCATGGAAATCATCGCCGACCACGGACGCATGCTGAGTTTTGAAATTGTCGAGGTGAACCCGGTAATCGACGAGCACAATCAGACGGCGGATCTCGCGGTCGAACTGGCGCTCTCAGCGTTTGGAAAAAAGATTCTGTAGAACTTCTCAGGCTCAAATCTTCCTCGCGAAATAAGGCCTGTTGGAGCGGTGAAAATCGCTGCGAGAAATCCAAGGAGTGGACGTTTCCGTTGCGAAAATCCGCGCCCTCGACCACTAGGTTTACTTCCAGATGGCGCGCGAGAACCGGCCGGCCCTGCAAGGCGCTGGAAGGAAGCACGCCGCGAATCTCGCGGTCGGTGACCGCAACGTTTTCCAGACTCTGCGTCGCCTCATCAATTTGCACTTCGGGCGTACAGTCGCGGGTAATCACCCCCCCCGAATGTCGAGCAGCACGCCACTCTCTCCTGACACGCCTGCCGGAGCGGTCACGGAGGAAATTTGCCGGACGGAAGAATGCATAAAGAAAACTGGAGGCTTGCTGCCCACGCTGTACCACTCGGTATATCCAGAGTCGCAATGGGCGCGGACGCGCACGGTCGGGCCGAAATCGAACTGCGAACCGTCGAGAAGGAATTCGATCTGATTCTTAGGCTGCACATCCACATCAAACTTCTGCACCTCACCGATCCCATTCGCACAGACAGAAATGTAGGCGAGAGTGGCATTGTCCGCATCGTGGATCTCGTAGGTCAGCGAGAAACGCCGCATGGGAGCGTGCCCTTCGTGAACCATGATCGTTTCCGGCGACATGCTGACGATGAGAGGCGAAGCTCCACGCGGGAAGAGAACGTGGTGACGTTCCGTCGGCGATGCCGGTGCAGATGCCGAATTCTCCCGGGCGGCAAGATTCTGCGCGGGGACAGTTGCCGAGGCGCCGCTCTCGGAAGACTTGCGGCATGCGGCAAGCAAACTCACCGCCAACGACACGCATGCGAAGGGGTGGTTCGATATCATGACTCGGACGCGCCTTTGGGAAATTCAACTTTCGCGACCAGTGTACCAACCCTGCGATTGACTCGGCGCTTTCTCCGCGTCCACACTGTTAATCGCAAGAAGGATAGGTTCATGAAAAAGGTTCGTGTCGGCATCTTATTCGGGGGCCGCAGTGGGGAGCACGAAGTTTCGCTGCTCTCGGCCGCATCGGTCTTCAACGCCATTGATCGTGAAAAATATGACGTCGTTCCCATCGGCATCACCAAGGAAGGCCGCTGGCTCACCGCCGAACATGCTGAGAATCTGCTCAGCGGTAAGCTAGTTCTCGAGCCGCGCCACTTGCGGGCGGGCGATCCCGAGACTACTTCCGCTGCGGCTGTTCTGATGCGGGGCGAGGCGGTTGTCGTTCCACCGGAGCCGGTGCATCGCGAAGGCGGTCTCGTCCCCTTTCAGTCGGACGCTTTGCTGCGCCGGGCCAGCGATCGCGCCATCAACGTCGACATTATTTTTCCCGTCCTGCATGGCACCTTCGGCGAGGACGGGACGATTCAGGGCCTGCTGGAACTCGCGGATATTCCCTACGTCGGAGCAGGCGTTCTTGGATCGGCCGCGGGCATGGACAAAGACATTATGAAGTCGCTGTTCATTGCGGCGGGATTGCCTATCGTGAAGCATGTCACGATCCTGCGCAGCGATTGGGAAAAGGATTCGAAGCAAGTGGAAAAGCTGGTTGCGCGCAAACTGAAGTATCCCGTGTTTGTGAAGCCCGCGAATCTGGGATCATCGGTCGGCATCAGCAAGGCGCACGAGCGCAAGGAACTGGGTCCCGCGATCGAGGAAGCGGGAAAATTTGACCGGAAGATTGTGATTGAAGAAGGCGTCGGCGGGAAGAAAGACAAAGCCCGCGAGATCGAATGTTCGGTTCTGGGAAATGACGAGCCGATCGCGTCTGTGCCCGGCGAGATCGTGCCTTGCAAGGAGTTCTACGATTACAACGCGAAGTATGTCGACGAGGGCTCGCAACCGATCATTCCGGCGAAACTGACAAAAGCGGAAACCAGGAAAGTGCAGGAGTTGGCTGTGGCGGCTTTCCGGGCGGTGGATTGCTCAGGCCTCGCGCGGGTGGATTTCCTGATGGATCCTGGTCCGCCGGGCAAGACCAAGAAAATTTATGTGAACGAGATCAACACCATGCCCGGGTTCACTTCGATCAGCATGTATCCCAAGCTGTGGGCCGCGTCCGGCATCGAGTATACGGACTTGATCGACCGCCTCATTGAACTCGGCATGGAGCGGCACGAGGACAAGAAGAAAAATCAGTACAGCCGGTAAACGAGCAAGTGGCGGATTGTGCGATTCCCGCGAGTTGAACGCTACCCGGTTCACCCGATAGCGGGAGCGGGAGAAGTGGTATCCCTTGCCCCGTCCGTTCTCCCGCACCCACCACTCCATCACGGCCGAGATTTCCAGAGCAACAGCGCAATCTGTTTCGGACTCCAAGTCACATGGCTTCTGTGACGGTGCCGTCGTCCGCAAATCTTAGTCATGGCGGCGGGCGTCGCCCCTGGCTGGTGAGACGGGCGCTGGTCCTCGCGGTGGCCATCTTGGCTGTAGGTTGCGCAGCAATTTTCTGCGTCGGCGGAGTCTGGGCCTTCCGGCAAGCGCGCGTCCTCGAAGAATTGCGCGAAGTCAGCGACAGCCAGGTTCGGGCGGCGGCTTTCCATCGCACTTATTTTCCGCATCCCGGATGTGTCCTCGAAAACGTCAGCTTTGTGCACGGGGCAAACGCCGGCAAGCCGCTGATCACCATCGAGCGGCTGACGATCCAGAGCACATACTTCGGAATCCTGAGGCGCCACATCAACTTGATGAATGCGGCAGGATTGCGCGTGATGATTCCTCCGTCCGGAACCCTGCAACCTTTTCATAGCGAGCCCTCGACGCTAACTGTGGACGAGTTGGTCGCCAACGCCGCCAGCATTGAGTTCGAATCAGGCGACCGCGAGAATCCTCCGCTGCGCTTTGATGTCCACGAGGCGTCACTGAGCAATCTGGCTGCCGGCGAACCATTCCACTATCGAGTCAAGGTGCGCAATCCTGAGCCGCCGGGTGAGGTCACGGCATCCGGAAAATTCGGGGCGTGGCAGAGCAACGATCCCACGCGCACTCCGATCTCCGGCGAGTACAAATTTGAGAAGGCCGACCTCAGCGTTTATGGCGGCATCGCGGGCACGCTGTCTTCGGCAGGAAAATTTGGCGGTGAGATCCAGCACATAGACATTTCAGGTACAACCGACGTTCCCGACTTTGAGGTGAACAACAATGGCCATCACACGCATCTGACCACTGAGTTCAGCGCCTACGTGGACGGCACCAACGGCGATACGTTTCTAAACCGCGTGGAGGCGCATTTTCGCAAGACCCAAGTCAACGGCGCGGGTAGCATTGCAAAATCAGCTGACGCCAACGGCAAGATCGCGCGGCTGGAGCTGAGTTCAAGGATCGGACGCATCGAAGATATTCTGGGACTCTTCGTCGAAGATGAGCGCCCGCCCATGTCGGGTGCGGTGACCTTGCGGGCGACCGTCGAGATTCCTGCCGGAGAATTCCTGAGAAAAGTTAGGCTGCGTGGAACCTTCGGAATCGCCGGCGGTGAATTTTCTCAAACCTCGACGCAGCAAGAAGTGAACAAGTTGAGTGCCGGAGCCAGTGGAGAGAAGGACGCCAGCGATCCCGAGACTGCGCTCACTGATCTTTCCGGTCGCGTGCGGCTGGATCAGGGACTCGCACACCTCTGGGATCTGTCTTTCAGCGTTCCAGGCGCGGCCGCGCGCATGCATGGCACCTTCGACGTGCTGAATTACAAGATCGATCTGCACGGTCAGATGCATGTAGAGACGAAGGCCTCGAACACCAGCACCGGCGCCAAGGCCCTTCTGCTGAAAATGCTGGACCCGTTTTTCAAGAAGCGGAAAAGAGGAGAAATCCTTCCCGTGCAGATCACCGGTACTTACAAGAATCCATCGTTTGGCCTCGATCCCATGGACAAAAGAGCGCAGGTAGCGCCGCCTCCGAAAGCGCACGGCCCCGTGCGGTAGAATCGGTGGACTTCAAAGTCCGTGGGGATTCTCCGTGACTGCTTGTGGGGCGTGCGGAACGCAGAATGTGGAGACGGCGGAACGGTGCCAGCGTTGCGGCGCCGCGCTGATCGCTTCGCCCACGATGTCGATCTCGTCGTCCATGCCAGTGGCCGAGCGCCTTCACTCCGCCGGTGCTTCGTCTTCTCAGTCACTCGGATTTGCTCCCGGAACCGTGGTTGCGGAGCGCTACCGCATCGCGTCATTGTTGGGCCGCGGCGGGATGGGAGAAGTTTACGGCGCAGATGATCTGAAGCTGGGCCAGCGCGTGGCGTTGAAGTTTCTACCCAGCGACCGCACCAAGAATGCAAGCTGGCGCGACCAGTTTTATGCCGAAGTGCGCCTGGCGCGGCAGGTCTCTCACCCCAACGTCTGTCGCGTTTATGACGTGGGCGAGAGTGAGGGCCGGCTTTTTCTCTCGATGGAATATGTCGACGGGGAAGATCTGGCATCGCTGCTGAGGCGCATAGGGCGGCTGCCCGACGACAAAGCGGTGGAGATTGCGCAGCAACTCTGTTCCGGCCTGGCCGCTGCTCACGCCAGCGGAGTGCTGCACCGCGACCTGAAGCCGGCGAACGTGATGCTCGACGGTAAAGGCCGCGCCCGCATTACGGACTTCGGCCTCGCCATCGCGACTGGGGAGGCGGATCGAGAAAAAAGCCCGGCGGGAACGCCGGGGTACCTTGCGCCGGAACTGCTAAGCGGGGCGACGCCGTCGGTGCAAAGCGACCTTTACGCGATGGGACTGGTTCTGTACGAGTTGTTCACGGGCAAGCGGGCGTTTGAAGCCTCGAGCGCAGCCGAGTTTCACCGCAAGCAAAGCGAGACGAATCCCACGCCGCCTTCGAGCGTGGTCAAGAATTTTGATCCAGCGGTGGAGAAAGCCATTCTGCGCTGCCTGGAGCGCGATCCGGCGCTGCGTCCCCGGTCTGCGTTGAGCGTGGCCGCGAGACTGCCGGGAGGAGATCCGTTGGCGGCAGCGCTGGCCGCGGGCGAGACTCCGTCGCCAGAGATGGTGGCCGCCGCGGGTCCGCAGGGCTCGCTCCGGCCATCTGTGGCTTGGGCGTATCTGCTCGTCACCATGGTTCTGATGTTCGGAGTTTTCATTTTCCTAGCTCCGCGCAACATGGACTGGGGCCTCGCGCCCATGAAGAAGTCGCCCGAAGTGCTGGCGGACCGCGCCGAGGAATTGGCCCAGAAGTTGGGCTACGAGCACGCGGTTGATCGAGCCTACTGGATCGCTTCGGAAAAAGAATATCGGCGCTACGCAGCGCACGATCCTTCCGGCAAGGACTGGAAGCGCACGTCACCGACGCAAACATGGCCGTCTCCCGTCGCCTTCTGGTACCGGCAGAGTCCACAGTGGATGAAGCCGGGCGCGCAAAATCCGGATGGCCCGCCGACGGTCACCGACTCGAATCCATCCTATGAAGCTTCGGGCATGTTAGGCATGAAGCTCGATATGCAGGGGAACTTGCTCTTCATGCGCGGCATCGCTTCGCAAATCGAAACTGCCGGCCAGAACCGCGAGCCCGATTGGAACGTGCTGTTCAAAGAAGCGGGACTCGACCCCGCGCGTTTTGTTCCCGCCCCACCCAAGTGGACGCCGCCGGATGCTTTCGATGCCCGGGCCGACTGGGAAGGTCGTCTCGCGGATCACCCCGATCTGCCTGTGCACATAACTGCCGCCGCATATCACGGCGTGCCTGTGTATTTTCAGGTGATCGCGCCATGGGATCGGCCCTGGCGAGGCGCGGCTTCGGGTCAATCTGAAATGCCGGCTGCCTCCGACATTTTTTCGGTGGCCTGGCCATTGCTGATGGTCATCTACTTCGTCGTGGGTGGCTATTTTGCGCGCGCGAACCTTCGCCGTGGCCGAGGCGACCGTAAGGGAGCATTTCGGCTGGCCATTTTTGCCATTGTCGCGAACAGCATCTACGCCGTGCTTACTTATCACTATGTCCCAGATCCGGAGTATGTCTCGGTGCAAGTGATTCTGTTCGGCGCTCCACTCTTCTTTGGGTTGCTGGGATGGGTTGGGTATATGGCGGTCGAGCCTTACGGCCGGCGCAGTTGGCCGAGGCTGCTGGTTTCGTGGCAGCGTCTTTTGGGCGGGCGCCTTCGCGACCCACTCGTCGGACGGGACCTGCTTTTGGGGCTAGTCTTTGGTTCTGTCGTGGGGACAGCTTTTCAGGGTGTGAATGTACTGACTGGCGCCACGGGCGGCAACGCTGTGGATCGATACTTCGGTCTGGGCGTGCTGCCCTCGATCGCCCACTGCTTCCTGCTGCTCTTTGCTGCGTGCTTTTATGCACTTTTCTACTTCGCCCTGCTGTCAATCATGACTGCCTTGTTGCGACGACGGTGGCTGGGACTGGCCGCGACCGCGCTGATTATCTTGCTGCTGAATACGCAAAGAACCAATGTCATAGACTTCGCCCTCACTGTCCTGTTCGTCTCTATATTCCTGTCAGTGCTGCTCAGAGTAGGGCTGGTCGCCGGGGCCAGTTTCTTTTTCATGTTGCTGAGTCTGGATACTTCGCCACCTCTGGACTTCAATCGGTGGTATGCGAGTCGTGCCCTCATTGCGCTTGTGCTTCCGCTGGCGCTGTTGGCGTACAGCTTCTTCGTTTCCCTGGGTGGCCAGCCCATGTTCGGCCGCGCGTTCAAGGAGGACTAGGGGCCCGAGTCGCGGGGATGAACTTTCGCTTGACGGCGTCACGTCGGTTTCCGTAAGATTATGGTCACAAGTTCGCCCTGCGATTCATTTCGAGGGGCGGACCTGAATTTCATGCAGAGTGGCTGAGGGACGAGCCCTGAGACGCCACGGCAACCGATCCGGGATCATATATCCCGGATGCTTGGTGCCAACTCTCTCCTGGAAACAGGGAACATGGGATTCGGCTGAGAGCGTAGCTCCATCCGATAGCCTCTTTTCCTTTTTTTCCTGGAAAATGAGGCCTTTACTTTTTGAGGCCAAATTTTCCGGCTCGTCTTCGGCTATTCGCTAGCACTTAAGAGAAAGCGAGTAGCGATATGTCTCATTACGAACTGCGGTGCCGCGAGTGCGGACGGACCTGGGGAAATCAACCGCGCAACATCTGCGACGACTGTTTCTCTCCTCTGGAAGTTGCCTACGACTATGACGCGATTAAGCCGTCGATCAGTCGTGAGCGAATTTCCGAGCGTCCGCCGAACATGTGGCGCTATTCGGAACTGTTGCCGCTGCCGCAGGGATTCGTGCCACGCCTGCCCGTGGGATTCACGCCGCTGCTGCAGGCGCCGCGGCTGGCTGCGCGCCTGGGGGCGCGGCCGGAGAATCTTTACATCAAGAATGACGCGGTCTGCCTGCCCACGTTGAGTTTCAAAGATCGCGTGGTCGCGGTCGCGTTGTCGCAGGCTCGGGAGTTTGGCTTCGATACTGTTTCGTGCTCGTCGACTGGTAACTTGGCGAATGCCGTTGCGGCGCATGCTGCACGCGAAGGCCTGAAGGCTTGGATCTTCATTCCCGCTGATCTCGAACCAGCGAAGATCCTTGGGACGAACGTTTTCGGCGCGAAAGTAGTTCGCGTCGCGGGCTCGTATGACCAGGTGAACCGGCTCTGCTCGCAGATCGGCGAAGAGCATCCGTGGGGATTTGTGAACGTGAACCTGCGTCCCTACTACTCCGAAGGATCGAAGACATTCGGGCTCGAGATCGCCGAGCAACTCGGCTGGCGCTTGCCCGACAACGTGGTCTGCCCCATGGCCGGCGGCTCGTTGATCATCAAAATCAAGAAGGCGTTCGACGAGTTGGTGAAACTCGGCCTGGTCGAGGCGAAAGAAGTGAAATATTTCGGCGCGCAGGCTACGGGATGCTCACCGATTTCGACAGCGGTCAAGACCGGAAGCGCGGAGATCGAGCCGCAGAAGCCGAACACGATTGCACGGTCGCTGGCCATCGGTAATCCGGCCGACGGGCACTACGCGATTCGGACCATCAAGAACAGCGGCGGATGGAGCGAAGATGTCAGCGATCCTGAACTGATTGATTCGATCCGCCTGCTGGCTGAAACCGAAGGCATCTTCACCGAGACTGCCGGCGGTGTTACGGTGGGCACGGCGGCAAAGTTGTATCGCCAGGACCGCATCCTGCCTGACGAAACCACGGTCATCTGCGTGACCGGCAACGGACTGAAAACGACCGATGCGCTGGCGGGCGTGTATCGCGTCGAGCGTCCGATTGCTCCCAAGCTGACGGAGTTTGAGGCGTACCTGCAGCAGCATGTGATCGATGTAGCGGATGTGCCCGAGGTGATTGCCGCGGCCAACGCGGCGGCCAGCGTAGGCG
This sequence comes from uncultured Acidobacteriota bacterium, assembly GCA_963701925.1. GTDB lineage: Bacteria > Acidobacteriota > Terriglobia > Terriglobales > Acidobacteriaceae > Sulfotelmatobacter. The sequence continues at coordinate 22,950 of CAVPBQ010000011.1, read as the reverse complement.
CGTAGTTTTTAATCAGCAAAAGGGCCCACTCTTCCAGCTCTCCGAAGGGTGGTGGAATTTTATTGTCCTGCCGGCCTGAAAAAAGAAATTTCCTGCGCCGCCAGTCGTTGGAGTATAATGTAACTAACTGGTTAATTAGTCTATATGGCGCGTCTTTTTCGTCACCGTCCAGCTCAGCATCGCCGCATGGGATCCCGCGGCCAGCCGGAGGAATCCCGCGCCGCCATCTTGCAGGCCGCGGCGCAAGAGTTCGCCCTGCACGGCATTGCCGGCGCGCGCACCGACGCCATCGCCCGCGAAGCCCGCGTCAACAAGGCGCTGCTTTACTACTACTTCAAGGACAAGGAAACGCTCTATAGCGCAGTGCTCGATGAGGCGTTCTCGGGCCTGAAGACCACTGTCTTTAAGGTGCTCGACGGCGATCTGGCGCCGCGCGAAAAGATGCTCGCCTATGCGGGCGCCTATTTCGATTTCATCGCTGCCAATCAACTCTACCCGCGGCTGATGCAGCGCGAGATGATGCGAGCGCGCGAAGGGCAGTCGCAGCATATCGACAAGATCATCAGTAACTACATCCGGCCAATTTTCGGGCGCGTCGCCGAGCTCATGCGGAAGGGAATTGCAGAGGGCGAGTTTCGGGCAGTGAATCCAGCGCACTTCGTGCCGTCGATGATTGCCATGATCGTTTTCTATTTCAGCAGCGCGCCCATGATGCAGAAGATAGTCGGCTTCAATCCGCTCGCGCCGGAGCGGATCGCGGAACGCCGGGCCGCGGTGCTCGATTTTATTTCGGCTGCGCTGTTTGCTTCGAAAGCAGCCTCACGCAAGGAGCACGCCCATGAGCGCGCGTAACCGTTTCTTTATTCTTATCGGAATTATTTTTGTCATCGCGGCCAGCTACTATTATTTTTCCACCGATCATTCCCGCGACCTCGTGCTGATTGGCACCGTCGACGCCAACCAGGTCATCGTGAGCGCGCAGGTCGAAGGGCGCATTCAGAAGTTGCTGGTCGACGAAGGCACGCCGGTGAAGACCGGAGACCTGATCGCGGTGCTCGATCCTTCCGAATTGAAGACACAGGAAGCGGCGGCCGCGGCCAATATTTCCAGCCTGCAACATAAAGTGGCGGAGATGGAGCACACCGAGAGGTCGACCTCAGGGTCGACGTCGAGCGATGTGGCCAATGCGCAGGCCAAGCTCTCTTCGGCGAAGGCGCAGTTGTTGCAGGCACAGGCCGCGCTGGATCGCACCGACAGCGACAGCCGCCGCGCCGTCGCACTCGCCAAGGCGGGCGTGGCTTCTGATCAGGAACGCGTGCAGGCAGAAACGAATCTGCAAGCCGCGCAGGCTACGGTGCAGGCGCAGAAGGATATGGTAACCGCGGCGCAAGCCGACTTGAACGCCGCCGTGGCGCGCACCTATCAGGCGAACGCGGCTAAGAGCACAGTCGCGGCCACTGAATCCGATTTGAAAAATGCGATCGCACAGAAGAATCAGGCTGAGGTTCGCCTCGGTTACACCAATGTTTATGCGCCAGTGACGGGAACGGTTTCCGTGCGTGCGGCGCGACAGGGAGAAGTGGTGAATATCGGCGCGCCCATTGTGACTATTGTCGATCTCAGCGATACATGGGCGCGGGCGGCGATTCCGGAGACTTACGCCGATCACATTGGCTATGGCGACCTGATGCGCGTTCGTTTGCCGGGAGGCACGATCACCAGCGGGAAAGTTTTCTTTAAGGGCGTGGAAGGTGATTACGCGACGCAGCGCGATGTGAGCCGGCGCAAGCGCGACATCAAGACGATCATCATTAAGGTCCGACTGGACAATCCCAAGGGCGCGTTCGTGCCGGGCATGACGGCGGAAGTTCTGGTATCGCCCGAACAGTTGAAGGGCGAAGTCACGCAGAGCGCCGCGGCGACGGAGACGCAGTGATGGCCGATAGGCAAAACTCCGCGACAACCGCGCCGAGCCTGGAGAAGCCGGTCTACGATCCCAGCGCGCCATCGGCGATCGAGGTCGAACACATCGTCAAAAAATACGGCGACTTCACCGCGGTCGATGACGTTTCTTTCAGCGTGAAAGAAGGCGAGATTTTTGGATTGCTTGGACCGAACGGGGCAGGCAAGTCGACGCTGATTCGCATGATGACCACGCTGATCCCGATCACTTCGGGGAAGGCGCGGATAGCCGGACATGATGTGGCGAAGGAACCGAACGCGGCGCGAAGAATGATTGGCGTGATTCCGCAAGCGTTGACCAGCGATCTCGACCTTACGGTCGAGGAAAACATGAACATTTACGCCAAGCTTTACGACGTGCCGGCGAAGGAGCGCAAGAAATCGATTAACGAGTTGCTGGAGTTGGTCGATCTGACGAAGTGGCGCGACGCCGCCACCAAGACGCTTTCCGGGGGCATGCGGCGACGGCTCGAGATCGCGCGCGGGCTGGTGCATCATCCCAAGATTTTCTTTCTCGACGAGCCGACTACAGGACTGGACCCGGTCTCGCGTGTCTCCGTGTGGGAGATGCTGGGCAATATCAAAGAGCATCGGCAACTCACGATTCTGATCACGACGCACTACATGGATGAGGCTGACCGGCTGTGCGACCGGATTGCGATCGTGGATCACGGCAAGCTGGTGGCGCTGGATGCGCCCGCGACCCTGAAGGCCAGCGTGCCGGGGTCGAACGTGATTGAGGCGCAATTCGAAAATCCGCCGGGCGATTGGGAGCAGCGGTTGCACGCCCTCGACGATGTGACGTCGGTGCAGCACGAAGGCGCCGGCATGTATCGAGTGCTGACGGGCAATGGCTCGCGCACCACGACGCAGTTAGTGGAAATGGCTGTCGCTGGCGGCGTGCAGGTGAAGTCGCTCTCGGTGCAGAACACGACGCTCGACGACGTGTTTGTGCACTACACCGGGCGGCAGCTGCGCGATGAGTTGCAGAAGGCATACGCGTTCGTGATGCCGCAGCGGCCGGGACTGCAACCGTAAGTAGTCGCGAGCCCCGACAAAGCAGTTACAAAGACTTGATTGCATGGCAGAAAGGGATGGAGCTGGTGGCGATGATCTACGACGCTACGGACAGATATCCGGCGAATGAGCAGTTCGGGCTGGTCAGCCAGCTCCGTCGTGCCGCGATCTCTGTTCCGAGCAATATCGCCGAGGGAAAGGCCCACTACTCCAACCGCGATTTTGTCAGATTCCTTTGCCACGCCTGCGGTTCTCTAGCTGAGATCGAAACGCAAGTCTTGATCGCACACCAGCGCCAATATCTTGGCGCCGAAATCACGGCCAGATTAACTCAGAAACTCGACGAACTGGGCCGCATATTGAGCGGCCTCATCAACTCCCGCAAAGATCGCGAAGGAACTCGGGACTCAGGGCTCGGGACTCAGGGCTGATTATGAATCGAATGATGGCGATTGTCGAGCGGGAAATGCGGAAATTTTTCCGCTCGCCGGCGCTGATGCTGGCCTCGATGATTTTTCCGCTGGTGCAGCTGATTATTCTCGGCAACGCCTTCGGCGGAAAAATTCATGACGCCAGGATTGCGCTGGTCGACCAGGACGGCGGCCCGCAGGCTCTGCGCATTCGCCAGGCCTTCGACGCGGTGCAGGCGAATATCAAAACGTTTTCCACCATTCCCTACGACGACGAAAAGAAAGCAGTCGCCGACGTTCGCGATGGACGGTTGCAGGGCGCGGTCATCATACCACCGCAGTTTTCCCGGCGCGTGTATGAAGAGAATCATCCGCGCATCGCGCTGGTGGTCGATAACAGCGACAATTTCATGAGCTCGGCAGTTGAATCCGAGCTCACCGATCTCACCAATGCGCTGAATCAACCCACGGTCTCGCCGCGAATTTTGCAGCAGACTGCGCTCGATATTGTCGAGCTCTACCCGTATATCGAATACATGAAATACCTGCTGCCCGGATCGCTGGTGCTGGCCATGTTCGTTTCGGTGATGATCGGCGGGGGCATGCTTTACATCGACGACAAGGCGCGCGGCGTGCACGAGGGCTATCTGGTCACGCCGATCACGAAGCTGGAACTGGTGCTGGGCCTGAACCTGGCGGGATCCATCAAGGCGTTCATGACGGGTGTGATCATCGTGGCGATCGGGTCGCTGATGGCGGGCGTGGGGACGATTTTCAATCCGGCAACCATTGTCGGGTTGCTGCTGATGATCATCCTGACGTCGCTGGGTCTGAATACATTTATGTTCCTGCTGATGGTGCGGATCGAAGATCCGCTGGTCCCGCGCGCTATGTTCGGCATTCTCAACACGCTGCTGTTTTTCCCCAGTGGTTCGGTATACCCCATTCAGGCCTTTCCGCCGTGGTTGCGGGCAATCGCACGGTGCGACCCATTTACCTATGCGGTTGACGGCTTCAAATGTTTATTGCTGAAAGAGACCAGCTTGTCGGCGGTCTGGCCCGATGTGCTTTTTCTGAGCATTTTCGCGGCCGTCACGCTGGGCATCGCGATTCCGTTGTTTAAGCGAACCCTCTAGATGTTTCGTGACCCGTCCAGGCATGAATCTATCTCATCGTTGGGCTGGAACGAGCTTGCCTCAGATATCCAATCCACGACGCCCCGCTAGCCCGAGGGCCAGCGGGACATAGGGACGGCCTGTTCATCTGTCCTCGATCCTGCGATTCTCGGCCCCATCAGCGAGGCGATGTTCCCTGTCTGGAAACGCGCCTTTTCCCGATGCTGCCAGTGGCGATGATTCCCTGCGCTCCGCCTGCGCTGGTAACCACGGTGTCGATTTCGGCGCCCCCATCCACGACGACGAAGCTTGCCGTGATAGGCGGCCGTCCGTCGGTGAAGTTGATGGTGAAGGTGCCCGTGCAATCGGAGTTGACAACGTAAGTGCCGGTAGCAGGGGTGTGTGTGAAATCAGCGACCACTTCTCCGGCAACGGTGACCGTGTCGATCTGAGACAAGGCCCCGATTCCGTCAAATTGGGTCATGGCCACGCCCACCTGTTGCCCGGTGTAACCAGCGCCACCCAGCTTGGTGCCTTGGATGGTGAATCCATAGTTGCCGGCAATCAACTTGTTGTTGCAGACCGAAAAGCTGTTTTGTGCGTATCCCACTCCAGAAGCCACCAGCGCGACCAAGCCGAAGATGTTCACGACTCGCTTCATATTTCCTCCATTGTAATGTTGGTTTTCGCCCAGCGGTCCCTCCCTCCCCCGAGCGGAAGAACCACGGCAGCGTTGTGCTTTCTTAGCGCGCGGCGGGAGTGCGGTCAATCGACCCGCCATGAATCATTTCTGACTTGCCAACACAGAGCCCCACAAGCACTTGCATCGGTTTGCTGAACTGCGTTCCTGGGGTAAAATCATGTCCCCGTTAGGGGAAGCTATGGACCGACCCGTCAGTCCCGGGCGCCGAGTTCGAACCGGCCTGTTCGAGATCAACCTTGGCACAAGCGAAATGCACAAGGAAGGGCGAAGAGTGCCGCTGCAAGAGCAGCCTTTCCGGGTTCTGGCTCTGTTGGTGGAGCGTCCTGGAGAGGTGGTCACGCGCGAAGAGTTGCAGAGGCAGCTGTGGCCAGCGGACACCTATGTCGGGTTCGATGAAGGCTTGAACACCGCGATCCGCAAGCTGCGGATTGCTTTGGGAGATTCTCCGGAAAACCCACGGTTCATCGAGACCATTCCGCGTCGAGGATATCGTTTTGTTGCCCCCGTCCAAGAGGCCATCGTGGAAGCCCCTCGGGCTCCAGGGTCCGCTGAGGGGGCTGGCCCGGCCGTTGAAGTGGAAACGGAAGCCCGAGGCAGACGGTTCCGCTCGGTGGGCTGGGCGTTCCTAGCGGCAAGTATACTCGCCGTTGCGGCAGGCTCCGCGTACTTCATGCACTCGAAGCCGCCGTCGAACCCGACCGGCCACACGCGAGTGATGTTGGCGATCCTGCCTTTCGTGAATCTGAGCGATGATGTAGAGCAAGAATACTTCAGCGATGGGCTGACCGAAGAGACGATTACGGATCTAGGTCAACTGAGCCCACAGCGGCTGGGAGTGATCGCTCGCACCTCCGCGATGACCTATAAGCACACCAGCAAGAGCATCAGGCAGATTGGAAGTGAACTCGGTGTCGACTACATCCTGGAAGGAAGTGTACGACGAGAGGGGGACGAAGCTCGCGTCAGCGCGCAGCTAATTCGGGTAAGTGATCAAACCCATCTTTGGGCGGAGAACTACGAACGTAAGGTGCAGGATCTGCTCGAAGTTCAGAATGAAATCGGGAAAGCGATTGCTAAGCAGGTCCAACTCAGTCTGACTGCGCAAGAGCAAATCGCTCTGTCCCAGAGCCGCGCATTGAATCACGAAGCCTATGATCTCTATTTAAAGGGCCGTTTCTATTGGAACCAGAGAACGCCTCGCGCTGTTAAGGAGAGCATCCCGTTTTTCCAGCAGGCCGCAGCCAAGGATCCCCATTTCGCCCTGGCCTACGTCGGTCTGGCCGATGCCTACAATATCAGCAACATTATGGGGACGTACTCGCCGCAGGAGAGCTTCCCGGAAGCCAGGGCAGCGGCAGACAAGGCAATTGCGCTGGACCCGTCGATTGCCGAGGCCCATGCTGCTCTGGGCATGGAGAAATCGCACTATGAGTTTGATTTTCCGGGCGCAGAAAAGGAATTTCTGAAGGCCATTGAACTCAACCCGAACTCTTCCTACGCCCACCTCTTCTATTCCAACTGCTACCTTGCCCCGATGGGTAGAATTCCAGAGGCTATTGTCGAAAATCAGAAGGCCCTGGAACTGGACCCATTGTCCTTGCCCATCAACAACTTCATGGGAGTGACGTATTCTCTGGCGGGGGACTATGAGAAGTCTTATCAGCAGTTCCAGCGCACGATCGCGATGGATCCAACCTTCCCCCTGGCCCACGCTTATTTTTCCGATCTGTTGATCGTCATGGGGAAATATGAGGAAGCGGTCAAGGAGCGCGAGCAAGCCGAGCTGCTGTTTGGGGCCGCTCCGGAGTTGGCAGCCGCGCGAGCCAACGCCTTGCTCAAAGTCCTTAAGACCAGAGGGTTGAAGGGCTTCGGGCAGGAGAATCTCAAGCAGGATTTGAAAGCGCTGAAAGCATCGGGCGGCGCGTTTTTTCCCGCGAGTGTAATCGCGACGGACTATGCCCTGGCAGACGAGAAAGACGAGGCGTTCGAGTGGCTGGATAAGGCCTTCCGGCAGCGGGAAGGGCAGTCTCTTACGATGCTGAAGTGCGATCCTTTCTTCAAGAATCTCCGTGGCGATCCCCGGTTTTCTGACCTGTTGCGTCGCATGGGCTTGCCAGACTAGGCCGAGGCTAAGCCTCCAGTCGGCGGTCATTGTTGCTTGGGCCCATGGTTCGAGCCCTCGGGAACTTTTCCCATATCCCCTGTGTCCGTTATGCTAGTGGGGTATGACTTTGCTTGATGCTAAGCAGTACGATCCGGAACGAGACCGGCGACGGAATCAGAGAATTATTACCGCCATCATCGTCGTTCTTATTGTGGCGGCGCTCGGTTGGTGGTTTCGGTATTGGCCGGAAGAACACATCGTCGGCAAATTCTTTGCGGACCTGCAGAGACAAGATTACAAGTCCGCATACGGGATCTGGATGCACGATCCCGCCTGGGAGCAGCATCCACAGGAGCATCCGAAATATCCTTTTGCCGATTTCTACCGCGACTGGGGACCGGGCGGCGAGTGGGGCCTCATCAAAACCGAAAAAGTCTATGGCGCGAGCACGTGCCCCGGCGGCGGCAGCGGAGTCGTGGTCGACGTCGTGGTGAACGATCGCGCCGAACACGCGCAGGTGTGGGTGGAAAGATCAGACAAGACGCTCAGCTTTCCGCCCTGTGAACTCATCTTCCGCTGATCCTTTTAGCCAAGAATCACCAGCGAGGTGACGCGCGGGTTACGCATGGCTGAGTTTGTTAGAGGAATCGAGTGCCATCCGCTCTAAAGTTTTTGCCAGCGTCGCTTCGTCGCCGACCGTGAGGCAGGTCTTCGAGCGGTCAATCTGCCGCATCAAGCCCCAAAGAACTTTTCCCGGTCCGACCTCGATGAAGGTCTGGACGCCGCGGTCGATGAGCAGGCGCATGCATTGCTCCCACTTCACTGAGCCCGTTACTTGGCGAACCAGAGTGTCGCGGGCGCGCAGGTTTTCCGTGACCAACTCCGCATCAACGTTGCAGGCGACCGGATAGACCGGTTTGTTCAGAGTCAGCCCGTCGAGATCGACCTTCAGGCGATCCTGCGCGGGCTTCATCAGCGAACAATGGAATGGCGCGCTCACGGGGAGCAGTTTGGCCTTTTTTGCGCCGCGCTCGTCCGCCAGCGTGACGGCGCGCTCCACGGCGGCGGTGTTCCCCGAAATCACGATCTGCTCCGGCGAATTAATGTTGGCGGGCTCGCAGACTTCGCCCTGCGCCGCGTCGTTACACACACTAGTGACCGCCGCCAGGTCCATGCTCAGAATTGCCGCCATCGTTCCTACGCCTACGGGCACAGCTTCCTGCATATACTTGCCGCGATTGCGCACGGTACGGACAGCGTCGGCAAAGCTCATCGTTCCCGAGGCCACATGCGCGGAATATTCGCCCAGGCTGTGCCCGGCTACAAAGGATGGCTTGGGCATGCTTCCTTCCAGCACGCGCAGCGCGGCGATCGAGACCGTGAGGATCGCAGGCTGCGTAATTTCGGTCAGCCGCAGCTGATCTTCAGGACCATCGAAGCAAAGCTGCGAGAGCTTGTAGCCGAGTACATCGTCGGCCTCTTCGAAGGTGCGGCGGGCAATTTCGTGGTTCTGAGCCAGATCCTTGCCCATGCCGACGGCCTGCGAACCTTGACCGGGAAAGAGTAGAGAGATGGGTGTGATGTCGGTCATTGTTATTTTTAGTCTGTTGTTCGTAATTCTGTTTCGATCAGCTCGAGTGCGTCATGACGGTCTCGGCCGGAGTGGACCGCAGGCCCGCCAGACCGCGTTCAATCGAGTCGATGATTCCGCGCCCGGAAAACTCGGACGCGACGCGAATCGCATTCTTCATCGCGTTGGCGTTGGACGATCCGTGCGTGATGATGCAAATGCCCTTCACGCCCAGCAGCGGAGCGCCGCCGTACTCGGTGTGATCGAGGCGCTTCTTGAAATCAGCAAAGGCGCTGCGCGAGAGTAGAGCTCCCACTTGCCGCGTGATCGTAGCCTTGAGCGATTCTCGGAGCGCCGAGCGCACCAGGTTGGCCACTCCTTCAGAAATTTTCAGCGCAACGTTGCCGACAAAGCCGTCCGCTACAATCACATCGACCTGCCCGTTATACAAATCGCGGCCTTCCACGTTGCCGACGAAGTTCAAGGGAAGCTGCTTGAGCAATTGAAAGGCTTCGCGAGTGAGTTCGTTGCCCTTGGTTTCTTCTTCTCCGATGGAGAGCAATCCGACGCGAGGTCCCGGAGTGCCGGGTCGCTTCCCAAACATGGCGCGAAAATAAACGTCGCCCATGACGGCGAATTGTTCGAGGTTGTGGGGCTTGCAGTCGACGTTGGCGCCCACGTCCAGCAGCATGGCAGGATTCCCAGGGGCGGTCGGGAAAACCGCGGCTAACGCTGGCCGATCAACGCCGGGCACAGCGCCCAGCACAATTTTCGCCGTGGCCATGGCGGCGCCGGTGTTGCCGGCGGTTACGAATCCGTTGGCCTCGCCTTCGCGCACCATGCGCAGGCCGACCCGCATGGAGTTATCGCGCTTGGCGCGAATCGCCTCCACCTTGTCTTCCATGGTGATGTATTCGCTGGCGTGGACAATATCGATGGACAACCGCGACGCTGACAGGTGTCGATTGAGTTCGGGCCTGACTATCTCTTCCGGACCGATCAACAGGACGCGCACGCCGTATTGGCGGGCGGCCTGGATCGCGCCTTCAACCTCAGGTTTGGGCGCGCGATCCGAACCCATCGCATCCAGCGCGATAACGCTAGGCATGGTGGTTAGAAGTTAGCTGGCTTCCTCGACGTCGAGAACTTCGCGTCCCTTATAGTATCCGCACTTGGGGCAGGCCCGATGCGGCATTTTTTTCTCGTGACAGTTGGGGCATTCGGAAAGGCTGTGGCCTTTGAGTGCGTCGTGGGCGCGCCGGGTTGAGGTGCGCTTTTGCGAGTGTCGCCGTTTCGGATTTGGCATGTTCTAAATTTCCTTTGTGAATAACTGCAGTTAGCGAATTTCTCGATTGCCAACTGCTATTACTTCTAGTGGTCCAGCCGGTCGCGGACTTCCTTCAATGCCGCCCAGCGCGGATCCTCCATTGGAACCGAGCAGGAACATTGTTCCTGGTTCAGATTCTTGCCGCAATGCGGGCACAGGCCCTTGCAATCTTCGCGGCAGGTCACCTTCAATGGCAGCGCGAGCAGAACCTGCTCTCGCAACACATCTTCTAGCAAAATTCCGTCCCCCTGATAATACCCAATCTCCGCTTCGGCCACTGTGACCGAAAGCTCATCGCGTCCGGCATCCGCGCCCAGGGGACGATACAGCAAGTCGAACTCGCGGTCGACCTTTTGCGGCACCGGATCTAGACAGCGCGCGCACAGCAACTCAAACTCGGCCGACAAACGTCCGCGCAGCCGCAGGTCTGTAATGCTCTCGTGCTTGCCGTGATGCTCTTCGACCACTTCGGCCCGGCCAGCGGTTTTTAGGGTATTGCGCTGGCGAATCTCTTCCCCAAAATCAATCACTCCAGCCTGAAACTGTTCCTCATAGTCCAGAGGATGCAATTCCAAATCTTTGATATTGAGGAACATAGCGCGAAACCTCCGCGGCACTTCATGCCGGACCAACCTGACTGGATCAGCCCGCGGAGCACGCCAAGGGGCGTAAGTACCGCAAGGAGCAAGAGTTAGGATAAAGGGCTAGAGGCTGCCATGTCAAGAAAGTTGGCTCGAACTGATCCCTATGGATGTGCTAGGATATTCCTAGGAGCTTCCTATGGCAACGCTCTATGTCGAGAATGTTCCGGAGGATATTTACAAAGCCTTGCGCAAGCGCGCCCGCGCAAATCATAAGTCCATGGCGGCCGAAGTGATTGCACTTTTGCAGCGGAACATCCCAACCGAGGCTGAACTCAAGCGTCGCCGGGAGTTTTACGATCGTCTGGCCGAACTCCGTGCCAAACCTCCTCTGACCCCAGGGCCGTTCCCATCGGCTGAAGAGATGATTCGCGAGGACCGTGAGCGTTGAATACGCTGGTTCTTGACTCCAGTGTTGCCATCAAGTGGGCGATTCCCTCAGCGCTCGAGCCACTGACTGATGAGTCTGTTCGACTCTTGAAGCGCCATATCGACAGCGAAATCGAATTCATTGTGCCTGACATTTTCTGGGCGGAACTAGGCAATGTCTTGTGGAAGGGCGCACGGCAACGTAGATGGCTGAGGGCAGAAGCCGAGGTTGTAATGAATGAAATGAAGACCCGGGATTTCATGACAGTTTCATCCCTGGCGCTCTTGCCAGAGGCAATGACCATTGCTTTCACCTGCGACCGAGCTGTCTACGATTGCCTGTACGTAGCTTTGGCTGTTCAATCCAAGTCCGACCTCATTACCGCCGATGAACGCCTCGCGAATGCCCTGGCCGCGCGCTTTCCGGTGAAGTGGCTCGGAGCGTTCTGATATTCACCTGAGTCCGAGCGCCTTCACCGTAGCCTCGTCTAGCGTGGCCTTGCCGTCTCTCTTCGTAACCACTCCGAAGCTGCCGGAATAATCCCACATGGCCCAGCCGATGCCGTGCCGCTCCAGCGATGTCCGCACATCTGCGAGCCAGGCCGTGCGGTCTTGCGCCTCGACACCCGCGCGGTAGGCCCCGAATTCGTTGCAGATCAGCGGCACGCCATTGTGCTTCGCCCAATCGGCAGCCTGGTTGATCTCGGAATCGATCCGTGATGCGTTCCAATGATCTTCGCCGTAGCGAATTACGTAGAGTCGATCGAGCGCGTCGGGGACGCCAGCGGCCACCTGCGCAGCATTTTCTGGCGAGGAGGGATAATGCAAGCCCTTGATCCAAGACCAGTAATACGCGCTCCAAGTCGCGCCCTGATGGGTGAAAATGTGCGGCTCGTAGAAATGGAAAACATAAATCACGTTGGGATCGCGCAGCGGCTCGAGAAAAACGAGATCGTCATTGTCGTCCCACTTGGCGCCGGCGGCGATGATGGTGTTCGCGGGCGCGGCCTGGCGAATTGCCGCCGCCAGTTTCGCTTCGACTCCATACCAGCGATACGCGTCGTGCATCTCCGGTTCGTTCAGAATCTCGAAAAAGACGCGGTCGGAGTCCCAGGGGGGTACAGAGTAGTGCCGCGCCACCATGCGCCAGAAATCCGCGAAGCGCTCGACGAAGTCGTCGTCTCTCCCGAGCTTCGCTTTGAAATCGGAATCGGGGTGCATGTCGAACTCGACTGCCAGCCCCGCGTCGAGGATCATCTTCACGGCGGCGTCGAGATAGCTAAAATATTCCGCGGTGCCGTTCTGCCGGCGAGCCGCGTCCATCATGGGCTGCGGGTTCACGCTTAAGCGAACGTGATCGAAGCCGGCGGACTTGATGAGCGCGATGTCCGACGCCGTCGTCCAGTTCTGAAAGTGCTCCTTCGTATATCCCTTGGGATCCCACACCTGCGCGAACCATTCGCTGAGATTGATGCCGTGTCGAAGATGAGCGAGCCGTGCCGCGGGCACGGAGGAGGCGGGCGCGCTCTGGCCAAGCGATAGGGTAGAGAGGAACAAGATAATCGCGAGCGTTCGGAACATTACTTCTCCTTGGAAAGTAACCGCCCGGGACGGCGGCGCTACGAAAAGCAAGAACGCTAGCCCAGAATCGGGAGCTTGCGAATTCTTTTCTTCGTCGCCGCGTAAATCGCATTGCACAGCGCCGGAGCAAGCGGCGGCACGGACGGTTCCCCAATTCCCGACGGCGCGTCCTGGCTGGGCACGGCGTAGACCTCAACAACTGGCGTCTCTTCCATGCGCAGCGGCGCGTAATCGTCGAAATTTCCCTGCACCACGCGGCCATTCTCGATTGTGATCTTCGCCCGCAGGGCATTGCTCATCGCATAGACGATTCCGCCCTGTATCTGCTGTTCGAGAATGCTGGGGTTCACGACCTGCCCGCAATCGACCGCCGCGACGACGCGATGCACCCGCGGCTTATCGTTTTCCATGCTGATTTCGACCACTTCCGCCATGTACGACGCGAAGCAGCCGAAGCAGGCTATCCCGCGATAACGCCCGGGAGCGAGTGGCTTGTCCCATCCTGCCTTGTCCGCGGCAAGCTGCAGCACTCCCCGCATGCGCGCTGTCTTCCATGTGGTTGTGAAGTACGGCAGGTCCTGATCTTTCGCGAGCAGATGCAAACGGTACCGCAGAGGATCTTTTCCTGCGGCCACCGCGAGTTCGTCTACGAAACTTTCCAGCGCAAACGCAGCCTGCAGCGCGTAGACCGAGCGCATCCACCCAAGTGGGACCGGGGTCTCGCTCATGACGTATTCGATGGAGTAGTTGGGAATTCCATAGACCGGCCCAGCTTCGTCGGGCAAATCGGGATCAACGTTGCCGGGGGTGGGCTGGCCTTTCTGGCCGCTGATTGAAGGCGCGATGAGGCGATGCATGAGCGCCGCAGGAAATCCGGAGCCGTCCACCGCGGCTGTGAGTTGGTGCAAGCTTGCAGGCCGGTAAGTGGAAGAGCGCATGTCATCTTCGCGCGTCCAGATCACTTTCACAGGTGCGTTGATCGCCTTGGAAACCAGTGCAGCTTCGACAGCGTAGTCGTGCTCCAGCCGGCGGCCGAAGCCTCCGCCCATCAGCGTGACGTTTACTCTTACCTGATCAGGATCAAGTCCGACGGCGGTCGCCACTGAATCGCGACAGTCTTGCGGAACCTGCGTGGGCGCCCAGAGTTCGCATTTCGTTCCCTGATAATACGCAGTGCAGTTGCCCGGCTCCATGGGCGCGTGCGCCATGAACGGCAATTCGTACTCAGCGGTAAATTTGCGTCCGGTGACCTTTGTCGGATCGCCTGCTGCGTAGAGGGTCACTCCCTTTTTCGCAGCCGCCTGCTTCAGGGATGCCATCACCGCTTCGGTATTCAGGCCTTTATTCGGGCCGTCGTCCCATGTCACATTCAGCGTGCGCCGGCCTTCCATCGCGCCCCATACGCTGTCGGCGACAACGGCGACAGCTCTGTCTCCGACTCTGCCGGCATAACTTACTCCGGAAATTTTCTTCGAGTCCTTATCGTCGAAGCCGGCAACTTTTCCGCCGATCGTGGGGCAACGTGAGAGCACTGCGAACTTCATCCCCGGCATGCGGTAATCGATGCCAAAGATGGCCTCGCCCTTCACCTTCGCCGGCGAGTCGACTCGCGCGAGTCGCTGCCCGACAATTTTGTAGTCTTTGCTCTGCTTGAGCGGAACGTCGGTGGGGATCGGCAGCGTCGCAGCTTTGCCAACCAGCTCGCCGTAGGTCAGACTGCGATTGGACGCACTGTGCTTGATGCTCCCGTTCTCGGCAGTGCATCCTGATCGCGGCACAGCCCACGTCAACGCTGCGGCAGAGATCAGCATCTCGCGCGCGGCCGCTCCCGCCTTTCGCATTGGATCCCAGGTGGTGCGAATGCTGGCGCTGCCGCCTGTAGTCTGATCGCCGAAGAGCGTGCTCGCTCCCGCCTGCTCGATTTCGATCTGCTTCCAGTCGGCCTCCAGTTCTTCGGCCAAAATCATTGGCAGGGAGGTGCGCACGCCCTGGCCCATCTCCGAGCGCGCGACCACGATGGTGATTTTGTTGTCGGGCGTGATGCGCAAGTAAGCATTGGGCGAAAACGACTCCGCCTGCGCGTTGTTGTGGTGAGGAAGATAAAAGCCGACGACCAGTCCAGCGCCGGCCGCGACTCCGGCGGCGACGAATTCACGGCGAGAGAGCGGGCTCATCGCGCGCCTCCGCCACCAGCCGCGCGATGAATCGCTTTCCGAATGCGCTCATAAGTTCCGCAGCGGCACAAATTGCCGTTCATCGCCTGCGTGATCTGGTCGTCCGTGGGATTCGGCGTTTTCGCCAGCAAGGCCGCGGCCGACATGATCTGCCCGGTCTGACAGTATCCGCACTGCGGAACTTCTTCCTCGATCCAGGCCTGCTGCAGCACGTGGAGTCCATTCGCGCTCAGACCCTCAATCGTGGTCACATTTTTTCCCGCAACCTGCGACACCGGCGTGGAGCAGGAGCGAATCGCGCTGCCTTCGACATGCACCGTACAGGCGCCGCACAATCCCGCGCCGCATCCGAATTTCGTTCCTGTGAGTTGGAGCGTGTCGCGCAGAACCCACAGCAGTGGCGTCTCCGGTGAGACGCTGACTTTCTTTTCACTTCCATTGACGCGTACGGTGATGTCGGCCATGGGGACCTATGGTGGGAATTGTAAACCGGAGAACATGGTACTCAACTGGCGGGAAAAGGGAAATGGGCACCGGAGGTGAAACTGAGACTAGCGGCGAGTTACTTCAGCTGCGCCAGCTTCTGCGTGGCCAACTGTCCAGCTTCGTTACCGGGATTTTCCTTCTTGACCTGTTCGTAGATGCGCTTTGCATCCAGGGGCTGGTTCGAATTCTGATACAGATCGGCGAGTTGCAACTGCGCGGTTACCTTGCTCACTGACGTGGTGGGCTTGTTGATCAGTTCCTGATAGAGCGCGGCTGCATCTTTGATGCGGTTGGTCTGGCCATATAGCGACGCGAGCGCGAACTTCGCGACTGCGGCCACATCGCGATTGCGAGACGATGCGACCTCTTTGAAGTCACGCTCGGCAGTGGCGTTATCCGCCAAATTGACCGCAGTCACCCCCAGAAAATAATTTGCCATGTCCGCGGAGTGGGTGTGCGGATACTTGTCCACGATCTGCTGCAACTGTTTCTTGGCGGCTTCGCTGCGCTCTTTGCCCGAGGCGAAAGTCAGAATGTCCGGCTGAGCGGGGGCGCCGGCGGGGCGCAGCGGAGCGTCGATTGTGCGCACGGCCTGCGAAAGCTCCAGGCTGGCCTTCTCATCCTGTGCGGTCAAGTAGTACCAGCCACCCAGCACGGCGGCCAGAACCACGACGATAACAGCTCCAGAGATTATGACGGTCGAGCGGTGCTCGACGGTCCAGTGAGCCGTTCTCTCGGCGGCGTCAATGGTCACACGGCTAAATGCATCCTGTTTCAGTTGATGGCGGGTTTCTGCGCGCACGGACTTCCCTTCTACCGGTTAAGAATGGCTGGACAAACTAGCAGTTTAGCAGGGGATAGGGGCAGGGTCAAAGTTGCGAGTTGACCTTTGCGTCATGCTGATCGGAGCCGTTCTTCAGGCGGGGGGAAGCATCTCCGCACAGGCGAGGTATGTTTCCAAACATTAACAACCTTGCCGCGTTTGTGATGCTCTCGCCGCATCGTTCTTCTTTCATCTGGCGAGCGCCTTCTGCTACTCTGCTCCATTCCACGAGGAAACAATGCGAATTCAAAAACTTCAACTCTCTGCGTGCACACTTCTCATGTGCATGACCCTGCCAACCATTGCGGCGGATAAGAAATCGAAAGACGCCGCCGAAGCCACCAAACCTTCTTACGAACTTCCGCAGCCCGCGACCGAGACGATTGATCTCGAGATGTACAACCGCATTCGCGACGAGGGATTGCAGCACTCGCACATCATGGAATACGCCTCGGCGCTGATGGATGGAATTGGCCCGCGCCTGACCGGCTCTCCGAATCTGAAGCGCGCCAACGAATGGACGCGCGACCAGCTCACCGCCATGGGCTGCAGCAACGCGCATCTCGAAGATTGGGGCGAGTTCGGTATGGGCTGGCGGCAACTGAATACCTGGGTGCGCATGTCGGCCCCGGACACGGCCGTCTTCATCGCGCAGGCGCTGCCGTGGTCGCCCTCGAGTCACGGTGCGGTGAACGGTTCTGCCATCTGGGTCGACGCCAAAGACGAAAAAGATCTCGACCAATACAAGGGCAAGCTGGCGGGCAAGATCGTTTTCTTTGGCGCGATGCGCGACGTTAAGCCGGTCGACAAGCCGCTCTTCGAGCGTCGCGACGCCGACGACCTGAAGAAGATCGTGGAGTATCCGGTTCACGTGGGCGAACAGCAGGCGTTCTTTCAGCAGTTCATCAAACAACTCTCGTTCAAGGAAAAGGCGGGAAAGTTCTTCGCCGATGAGCACGCCCTCGCCATTATTGTTCCCAGCCGCGACGGCCGCAACAACGGTGGCTCCGGCGGAACCATCTTCGACGATGGCGGCAGCGGCATGGGATGGTTCACCTACCAGCGCGAGCACGCTGAACCGCTTCCTGTCGCCGTGATGGCGATCGAAAGCTACGGCCGCGTCTATCGCCTGCTCAAGGCAAACGTGCCGGTCAGCGTGGAGATGGATGTTGAAACCGAATTCACCGGCGATCATGAACATGGCTTCGACACCATCGCAGAAATTCCCGGCACCGATCCTAAACTGAAAGACGAAGTTGTCATGGTCGGCGGCCATCTGGATTCCTGGGCCTCCGGAACGGGAGCGACGGACAACGGCGCGGGCACCATCGTCGCCATGGAAGTCATGCGCATTCTGAATTCGCTTCATGTCCAGCCGCGCCGCACCATTCGCGTCGGCCTTTGGACGGGCGAAGAAGAGGGCGAGTACGGTTCTTACGGATACGTCAAGCAGCACTTCGGGCACGTACCGCTTTCGACCGCGCCCGATCAACTGGCCCTGCCGGACTTTTTGCGCAAGCCCGCCGGCCCGGTTGAACTCAAGCCGGAGCAGGAAAAAATTTCCGGATACTTTAACGTCGATAACGGCACGGGAAAGATTCGCGGAATTTATCTGCAGCAGAATGCGGCCATAGCCCCGATCTTCGAGCAATGGATTCAGCCGCTCGGCGACCTCGGCGTCTCCACCATCACCATGCGCGACACTGGTGGAACGGATCACGAAGCATTTGATTCTGTCGGTATTCCCGGTTTCCAGTTCATTCAGGACATGCTGGATTACAGCTCGCGCACGCATCACTCCAATCAGGATGTGTACGAGCGCTTGCAGCCTGACGATCTGGCACAGGCGGCCACAGTCGAAGCGATCTTCGTCTACAACACTGCAATGCGCGATCAGATGCTGCCGCGCAAACCACTGCCGCATCCCGAAACTGACGAGCGGCGCAAAGCTCCGCTGAAGAATGTAATGCCGGGAGCGACGGCTGCGGCGGAGGAGACGAAGAAGCCGGCAAACTAAGGGAACGGCTTTGTCATCCTGAGCGAAGCGAAGGATCTATGGACTCGATGGCGATATTGATGCTGCTGGCAAGTACACAGGTCCTTCGCTTCTCCCAGGATGACAAGGCCTACGAAAAATACAAAACGCCGCCGAGTGCTCGGCGGCGTCTTTATTTCCAAACGAATCTTAAGCGCAAATCTCTACCGCGGAGCTTCCTCCAGCAATCCCTGCTCCAGTTTTTCCTGGCACTCGATGCAGTGCCGCGTCCACGGCACGGCTTCCAGGCGCTTGGCGTTGATCTCCTTGCCGCAGTGGATGCACTCTCCAAAGCTGCCTTCGCGAATGCGGACCAGCGCATTGTCGACCATCTGCAACAGTTGCCGCTCGTTGTTGCTCTGGCTGAAAAGGAATTCCTTGGTGTAGGAACTCGCCGCGCGATCCGCGATATCAGCCGCCGCGGTATCTTCGTCCGCGCTGCGGCCATCAGCCTGCGTGCGATGGACGGTGCGGCGCAATTCCTGCTGCCGAGTCTCTAACCGTTTCTTGAAAGTTTCCAGTTTCTTCTTTTCCATAAGTGCCTTCTTAAAATGGGCCCCGGCGATAAAAGTCTTGGGACGCCCGCTATAGGCGTCCCCGTCGTAAAGGCCAAACGAAAATGATAAGCGCGAAAATTGAGATGCGTCAACCGCCCCAGGGTTGCTCCGCCTCAGGTAAGGCTTGCAAATTCACCTTGCGAGCGGCTAATTCGTTCACCACTCAGGTCCCGGCTCAACGCGGCAGAGGGCTTTCCATACTCGCTAGCGCGTAGCCCATCACTGCCATGGCGGCTGCGTTTTCGCGAAGTTCGGCCGGAACAATCTTGTCCAGCGTGTCGGCGGCGGTGTGGTGATAGTGAAAATAGGTTCGCCCATCCTGCAGGATTCCGAGCGCTGGCACGCCCGCTTCTGACATTCCAGAAATATCGGCTCCCGGTGGGTAGGAACTCTCGCGCGTGCCGTTGGCTCCGATGCTCTGCAACACATTCAGCGCGGGCCGCAGGAGTTCGCCTGCTTGTGCGGTCATTTTTGTGTCGAAGCCCAGTGGATGCGCGGCCCCGGAGTCGCTTTCGATCGCAGCCACATGATGAGAGAAATCTGCCGCATGTTTTTTGTCATAAGCTTGCGCGCCCGACCCGCCGGTTTCTTCATCCATCCATGCAATGACGCGTAGGGTGCGCTTGGGATGCAGGTGCAGTTTTTGCAGTAGCTCCGCCGCCTCCATGGCGATGGCGACTCCCGCGCCATCATCGATCGCTCCCGTACCCAGATCCCATGAATCCAGATGTCCCGAGACCACTACAATCTGCTCGGGATGTACGCTACCTTTCAGGTCGGCAAGCACGTTGTAGCATGTCACGTCGGGCAACTTCTGAGGAGTGAGCGTCAGGTGCATGCGAACTTTGCCCTGGCTCGCGAGATCGGCGATCAGTTGGGCATCTTCCGCAGTGACCGCGCCGGCGGGAATGCCCGAGGGCAGGCTGAAGCCGGTATGCGGCAGGCGAAAGTCGGCATCACCCACGGAGCGCACAAGTGCAGCAATCGCTCCTAGATCGGCTGCGGCCTTCGGCCCTGCGCCACGATAGCGCACGGCTTCCCCGTAAGCCAGGAACGCCATTCCGGCAGCCGATTTCTGCTTGTCGAAAATCTCGTTGAACAGCACAATCTTTCCCGCAATCTTCTCGCGACCGAGCGCTGCGAGCTCCTCGAAATTGTTCACCACGACGACGTCGGCAACGATACCTTCGGTAGCCGTACCTGTGCTGCCGCCCAGAGCGGTGAGGATGATTCTCTGCGTGGTATTGGGAGCCTGTCCCGGATACTCCACCAGTTGTGCTGTCTCCACTCCGCGCACCCAGTGCGGAACTTTCACTTCTTCCAGTTGCACTTCGAGGCCGAGTTTGCGCAATTCACCAGCGACATAATCGACGGCGGCCTGCGCTTGCGCTGAACCGCTGGGTCGCGCGCCGATGTTTTCGGTCAAATGCGCCACCTGGCGATAGGCGTAATCGTCACTCATGGCGGCCGTCTTGATGGCGGCGAGTTCCTCCAGCAATTGAGCAGGAAAATTCGCTTTCTGCGCATCCGACATCCTTGGTATCGAGCGAAAGAATGGCGGCGGCGGTTTGGATGGCGGGTTTTGCGCCAAAGCGAATGTCACTGAGAGAAATAGAAACAGCGGAGCGAGCGCAGCGTCAGATCTGGTCATGGCAGGAAGTTAGTGTATCTGACTGCCGAGAATGAAAGAAACGAAGTAGACGGAAACGGCCATGGTCGCCAGCAATGGCCACTCGTGTCGTTGCCAAACCTGCATCCCGCATTCCGCATCTGATAATTGCCTTATCATTACCGCTATGCTGACCAGAAAGTTCCACGCGGCCTATTTGTCGATCACAATCTTCGCCCTCACGGTGCTTGTTTCCGCACCCGCGCAACTCCACGCACAATCTCCAGCCGTCGAAACAGTAGTGGTCGATGCCGCCGCGCCAGCGACTCCTCTGCCTCACTTCTGGGAGCATATGTTTGGTTCCGGCCGCGCCATACTCTCACTGCGTGAGAGTTATCGCCAGGATCTTCGCCAGGTGAAAGAAGCCACTGGAATGAAGTACGTGCGCTTCCACGCCATTCTCGATGACGAGGTCGGTCTTTACGATGAAGATGCGCAGGGCAATCCGGTTTTCAATTTCTCCTATATCGATCAGATTTATGACGGCCTGCTGGCCAGCGGTGTTCGTCCGTTCGTCGAATTGAGTTTCATGCCGAACAAACTGGCCGCGAGCCAGACGCATCAGGCTTTCTTCTACAAGCCGAATGTGGCTCCGCCCAAGGACTATGCCAAGTGGGACGCGATGATCACGCAACTGGCGCGGCATCTCGTCGATCGATACGGAATCGACGAGGTCTCGCAGTGGTACTTCGAAGTGTGGAATGAGCCCAATCTCGATTTCTGGGCCGGCAAACCTGCCCAGGCGACGTATTTCGAACTCTACGATCACACCGCCCGCGACCTGAAGGCAGTCAGTTCGCGGTTGAGAGTTGGCGGTCCCGCGACTGCGCAGGCCGCGTGGGCCGATGTTTTCATCCGCCATTGCTCCGACAACAAAGTACCGGTCGATTTCGTCTCCACGCACGTCTACGCCAATGACACAGCTGAAGACGTCTTCGGAACGCATGAAAACATTCCGCGCGACCGCATGGTATGCCGCGCTGTGGGCAAGGTGCATGACCAGATCAAGGCTTCTCCGCTGCCCAACCTGCCGTTGCTCTGGACCGAATTCAACGCCAGCTATAAGAACGAAACGGATGTGACCGACGCGCCCTACATGGGGCCGTGGCTGGCCAACACGATCCGGCAATGCGACGGGTTGGTCGACGAAATGGCGTACTGGAGTTTCTCTGACGTCTTCGAAGAGCAGGGAGTGGTGAAGCAGCCGTTTTACGGGGGCTATGGATTGATTGCGGAGGATGGGATTCCCAAGCCCGCGTTCAACGTGTTTCTACTTCTGCACAAGCTGGGCGATCAGCGGTTGGCGGCGCAGTCAGAGGATGTGCTGGTCACGCGCCGCGCGGATCATACTCTGGTGCTCGCCGTGTGGAATCTGACCACTCCCGGATCACAAGGACCGAGCAAAGAGATCGAACTGCGCTTTCGGCACGCGCAGGTTTCGAGCGTCGAGTTGATGCGCGTCGATGCCGATCATGGTGATCCGAGAAGAGCTTATGAAGCCATGGGATCGCCGCGTTTTCCGAGTCGGGAGCAGATCGAAACCCTGCGGGCCGCGGCCCGGCTGTCATCTCCCGAAACGGTGGAAGTGACGAATGGATCGATCTTGGTCATGATTCCGCCGCAGGGGCTGGTTCTGCTCGAAGCAAAGCCCGGACGGTAAGTGAAGTATGGTGGAGGCGGCGGGAGTCGAACCCGCGTCCGAAAATGTTACTGGTCAAGAGACTACATGCTTATTCGCGTTCATGCCCCAGGCATTACCCTGGGACGTTCGCGGCCTCCGCTCAGAACGGACAAGAAACGGGTGCCGCTAGCCTGAGGTCTTAGCCTTCCGCCCCAGACGTAGACGGAAAGAGCAGCCCGCTGTGTGACGTCGTTTGGAGGCCCACGGGCGAAGCCTCCTCGGACGGCTGCCTAAACTAGTTAGGCTGCGTATGCCATGGTTTGATTGGCAATTATCGTTTTGCACGCGATTACGGGTGTGTGCACCCCGGCATGCCTCCTGGCCGCAAGCATCTCCGTCGAAGCCGTGACGCCCCCACTGGTGGGAATGGCCGTAAAAAGATCCACTTCCAGACTAGGTATAGCCCGGCTAGAAGTCAATTCGTTAGATGGCGGGATGGGGCCTTCGGTTTCGGGGGCCTCGACGCAATTGGCTCACATTTTTTTGCACGCTCCTCGTAACTTGCTGAATCCATGATGGTTAACATGGTCGGATCGAGGAGATTCCCGGCAAAATATTGCGGAATAAGGACTTGCGGACAAAATATTCGATTGTAAGGAGTTAGCGGATGTTTTGTGGTGGGCGCAGTGGCCGCCAGGCCGTACGCCGCGCTCGTCTGTTAGAGAGTTTTCTCGCACTCCTTAAGGCTGGCAGAGATGGCTGGTTTGAGTAAAGGTCGTTCGTCAC
>CAVPBQ010000010.1:0-457605 GCA_963701925.1 uncultured Acidobacteriota bacterium | reverse complement strand
TAAAAAGATCCACTTCCAGACTAGGTATAGCCCGGCTAGAAGTCAATTCGTTAGATGGCGGGATGGGGCCTTCGGTTTCGGGGGCCTCGACGCAATTGGCTCACATTTTTTTGCACGCTCCTCGTAACTTGCTGAATCCATGATGGTTAACATGGTCGGATCGAGGAGATTCCCGGCAAAATATTGCGGAATAAGGACTTGCGGACAAAATATTCGATTGTAAGGAGTTAGCGGATGTTTTGTGGTGGGCGCAGTGGCCGCCAGGCCGTACGCCGCGCTCGTCTGTTAGAGAGTTTTCTCGCACTCCTTAAGGCTGGCAGAGATGGCTGGTTTGAGTAAAGGTCGTTCGTCACATCCGGACAATTTATTGCTGTGGAAAAGTGAGGATTGGGAGGATCGGCGTCATCTCGGACCGAGGGGCCTGTCGCAGCGCGCGGATTCCCGCTCAAGCCAAAACCAGGATTGAACCGGCGACCTGCCGAAAATGGCGTACGTCCCTCCTGTCCCCGGTTCTCATAGGTTTTCATAAAGGGCCATGACAGAGATCACTGACCTGTGAAAAAGGAAACCCTACAGTCATGTTTTGGAATCCAAAAAGAGGTGTGACTTTAGTGACATGGGAAAACCGTGCCTTGACATCTAGGGTACACTTAATGGCCAACAAGCTTCCCCCAAAGAAAGGACCACACATGGCTACGACTACGAGTAGCACCACCCCAGTACGCCATAAGTCCGCCGAAGACGAATTGTTGGAAAGCTTTGGGGAGTTGATCGACTCCGCAGCAAAGAGCATGCCTCACGACAAGTTTATGAAGGTGACCAAAAAAGCTAAGAAGACTCTTGAGCGCGCGACTGTCGTTCACTCACGGCGGCGCGGAACTGCCTGATTCTATCTTTTAGTTCGTCCTTGCCGATTTCTATTCCGAACTGCTCGCGGTGGATCTGCTTTACGACTTCTACGTATTCTGGTTCCGCTTCGTATCCTCCAACATTTATCAAGTTTCGCAAAATACTCAGCAACTCATCTCGTCGCTCTTCTCGCTCTTTGCGCTCTCGTGAATCCTTAGCAGTTCGGTACCACCGCAGGAATTTCTTCATCGCGCCTAAGCCTTTCCTTAAAACGAGGCCCTATTTTTACTGAATCCCAGGTTGGTGCTGACTTCCGTCCGGCTTCAGCGCTAACTCCTTGAGCCGATATTCACCGGGACGAACCGGATCAAATTTTTCACTGCGGCGAATGACTGCATGAATAGTGTTTGTTGAGTTCTTAGTTTCGCGCATCACGCCTGCGCGAATCAGAAGGCGCTTTGCCTCTTGTGCCTTGAACGTTCCTCCGTAATGCTTGGCGATCACTGTCAGAGCTTGCACTTGCGTCAGGTTCCGCAGTTTGGCAATGGGGAACTCAAAGGTCACTAGAGCCTTGAAGCCTACTGCTGGTCCCGGCTTCTGAATCGAGCGCAAAGTCGCATTCAGATGCTCGATTTCTTGATCTAGTTCCTGCAGTGGTTTGTACATCTTCTCTCGCCTTTCGAGCAGATCCTTCCGATGCTCGGTCAGGTACTTTATCGCAAGATCTCTGTCTTCCATGTTCGCCTTCTCTCCGCCCCGTGTAGTACATCGTGCCCCATGGCACCAAAGTACCAAAGTCCTAGGACTTGACTTGAGTTGCTAAATCAGCTGCAAAATCAAAATGGATTCAAATGGCATGCGGTCCGTGTGCCGTGGTCTTGGACACGAGACATATAAACGCAGCAAACAGGCCGCACGCCAATTGCCTAGCGCTGGTTGACGTTCTTTCCAAGGAGCCGTCTTCCAGCGCTTTAATTCTATTCCCTGTGCCTGCAGGAAAGGCAAGCCCTAAATTTAGTGCATCTGTGGAGGCTGTGGATAATCAGTAATCAACCTTCACCCCCTTCACCCGCCCTGGGGCTGGTCCACCCTTCCAGCAAACCGACTAACGCCGCCCCGTCCTCCTGCTAATTTCAGAGGGTGGAAGACGATGCTCTCAACCTCTTGACCTCTTGCGATTTTGACTTTGTCCTTGGCGCGTTCAGCATGACGCAAACGGATAGAAAACCTGCGCGATGCAGGCCGCGTAGGTTCCCACCCTCTGAAAACCGCAGAGGGTGGGCCACCCTCGTTTGGAAATATGTCGAGACAAATCAAGGGCGAGGTTGGCCCAGCCAGCAGGTTCCTCACCGGGCCTTCGGCCCGATTCGGAATGACAAAGTGCATATAAACTGCACCACTCAAGGCTAAAGATGGCTTGAGCGGGCCACGCGTCCACCCGCCGGCTTCACTGTGTCTTAGGTCTTTAACATTCCCTCTGCGGCGGAGCGTAGGCGCTTTGCGGCTCGGCGGCGTTTCAGATATCGCACTAACAACCAGATCAGGGCCACGAGCACCACGACGATCAGGATTGCGAATGCGATTAGAATCCTGATCGAATCCATGAAAACGAAATCGCCAATCTGGCTGTAGAAGCCATTGAAGCGGCCGATCGCTTCCGGCAAAGCCATTACATCTTGCTTGCTTAATTGCAATTGATGTTCGTGCGGGTGATACTGCGATTCCCAGGGAAACAGCGTTCCGTTCGCGTCCTTCTCGATGTGTCCGCCCAGGACATAGGTGACTGGACGGTCGCGCACGAAATTGGCGAGGCGTTGCGCGCTGGCCTGGTATTGCCGGGCATCGTCGACCAGTAGACGCGCCGGCATGAGAGCGTCGCCAGAAAACAGCAGTCCCGTGTTGCGGTCGTAAAACGATACTTCGGTCTCGTTGTGGCCGGGGGTAGGAATCACGTCCACTAGGCGGTCGCCTAGATCGATCACTGCAGCGCCATTCGGCCAGTCGGGAAATCCGTAAAACTTCTTCACGCTGTCGAGTTCATATCCGACTACCTGCACGTTCGCCAGATTCGCGAACTGAGCGTCTCCGGTGCGATGGTCGAGATGGCGATGCGTATGCACGACCAGCAGCGGAAGTTTGGCCGCATCCTTCGCGGGCAACAACTGCAGCACGGTAGCGGCTAGTGGCGCCTGCTTCGGATCTGCAATGTCGCCGCTATCGATCAGCAATGCCTTGGTCGATCCAATCAGCAAATACATGAATGGAGCTTCAAAGGTGGTGCACAAGCCTTCGCGCAAGATGTAAGTCTGCGGATTGTAGGCATGCACCTGCAGCGGCGGCTCGGGCTGCGCGCTGCAATTGGCTGCACCTTCATTCCAGTGGACGTCGAGCGAGCCGGACGAAAGTTGAGCCGACGCAAACTGAGGGTTCAGCAAAGACGGAAGGGTTAGCAGAGCCGCGATGGCTGTTTGGCGAAGAGGCGAGTGAAAGCGATTTTTTCGAATAGGTGCCATAGGTCACTCCTGCTTTTTCGTGGGCAGCACTGCATCCAGACTCGACGCCCACAAAGCAACTGCGCGATCGAGGCGCTGGCGGTCCCGGGTGTTGCAGAAATCCAGCATGAAGCCGCGCATGCCGGCCAGTACTACGGTGGCGAAGGCCAACGCGTCTTCACGGTTGACTTGCTCTGCTAGCAGCGGCCGGGCAACATCCTGAAGCCAGTCCTGGACCGTGGTGTCGAGGAAAGCGTGATAAACGTCGGGCTTTCTCAGAGCCACGCCATAGGCTTCGAAGAAGAGCCGAAATAGCGGTTCCGATTCCTCCGAGCTGATGTGCTTCCAGACGTTCCAGCAAGTTTCGGAAATCGTGGCACCCTCGATCTGATCGAAACTGGTGTGTTGCCGTCGCCGAATAGCCGCGATCACCTCGACCACCATCTTCTCTTTCGATCCGAAGTGGTACAGCAATCCGCGCGGGCTGGAACCGATGGCGCGCGCCAGGGGGCGAAGGGAAAGGTCGGCCAATCCGTGCACGACGAGGTACTGCACGATGGCATCACAGAGCTCTTCTGGACGCTGCTGGTTGGGAGGGCGGCCCACAGGGAGTGATCGTATAATAAATGAAACAGTCGTTTCAATAAATAGTTTCTGGATTTCGCGGGAGAGATCGGGAGAGATATCGTGGGAGCCGTTAATAGTCAAAACATTAAATTTATTAATTTAAAACTTGACAAATTTAAGTAATAAAGCTATAAAAATCTTGAAAGCATAGTCCATGACCTCTAATTCAAGACCGAGCGACTGGCAGGAACTTTCCCGCCTTACCCAAGGTCGGCCAATCGTAGTCGAACGGGTTCGGCTGACGGACAAAGACATCGCCGTTGAGGGCAGCTTCGAGCTTCCCCAGTTGGCCCGACTTGCCATGGACGATCAAATCTTCATTACGGCGTTTGTGCGAACGCACGGTTCGATCAAAGAGATGGAGCGCGTTTTCGGAGTGAGTTATCCGACCATCAAGTCGCGGCTGACGCGCATTGCCGACAGCCTGGAGTTTGTGGAGAGTAATCCTCGGGCTTCGAAGGCTGAGGTTTTGAAGCGGCTGCAAGAGGGAGAAATCAGCGCGGAGGATGCGATCCGCGAGATGGAGACACTGAAATGATTCCGTTTGTTGCGGTGGTGAGCCTGCGGAACCAGGAGAGCCGCACGTTCCGTCTGTGGATTCCGCTGTTCTTAGTGTGGCTGTTGCTGCTGCCGCTGGCGGTTCTGTTGTCGCCCTTCATTTTTATCGCGTGCCTGGCGTGCCGCGTCAACCCGTTTCACGGGGTGGCCGTTTTATGGCAGATACTGAACGCCCTGACGCAAACGCAATTCGATTTCGAACATCGCAGCGCTGGAATGTCGTTTCACGTTCTTTAGGAGGACTTATGAACGAACATCGTCGCCAGATTTTACAAATGCTATCGGAAGGAAAGATTACCGCGGACGAAGCGGAGCGGCTGATCTCAGCAGTTGAGCAACCCAGCGCGGCGGCATCGGAATCGGAACCGGCCGGGGCAGGGAAGAGCCGTCCGAAATTTCTGCGGGTGCAGGTCGACGCGGAGGAGAACGGAAAACACGAGGGGCCGACGAAAGTGAATGTGCGTGTCCCTATACAACTGTTGCGCGCGGGAGTGAAGCTCGCAGGACTGATTCCGCCGCAAGCGCTGCGGCAAGCGAATCAGGCGATGCAGGACAAAGGTATCCCCATCGATCTGTCGCAAATCAAGCCGGAAAATCTGGAGGACCTGGTCGAGCATCTGAATGATCTTACGGTCGATGTGGATCAGAACGATCCCAACGCGAAGGTGAAGGTCAGGGTTTTCTGCGAGTAGGGAGCGTCAATGTTCCGGAGCCGGGCCGGCGCGGAGCCTTGCTGCGCTCGTCGGACGGACGAATGCGTCCGTCCCCACGCGAAGAAGAGCCTGCAAGGATGATATCTTTGCATCGCGTGCCTGATCCGGGCATCTGAAGAATGGCGGCTGTTGACGAGGGATGATGTTTCCCGTCCAACCCATGATGATACGGCAACCCAGGAGAGTGTCGAAGGAGCGTTGCCGGTGAAGGCGCACTGTCTTCCGTTTTCGCAGATCCCGCATACCACCAGGCTTTTCGCCGACTTCCTTTCGTATTCCCCAAATGTTCAGCAGTTTTATCCGCGGTCGCCGTTTTTTGCGGACTGGGTCAAGGAAGAGTCTGGGAGAATTTCCTACGACGGTTCGCGGCGGGAGCGGGTCGCGGCAATTCTGGAAGGGCAGAACAAAAGGTGGGAGGCTTCGCCGAAAACGCTGGGGAATCTGGAACGTTTTCGCAAGGGCGCAGCGGCGGTGGTTACCGGCCAACAGGTGGGACTGTTGGGCGGGCCGATGTTTTCGATCTACAAGGCGCTTAGCGCGGTGAAGCTGGCGGAAGAGGCCACGGCGGCGGGAGTTGAGGCGGTTCCAGTTTTCTGGCTGGCCACCTACGATCACGATCTGGCGGAAGTGAATCACGTTGCGCTGCCGGGGCCTAGCGGCGAATTGCAGATCATTTCAATCCCAAGTCATGCTGCGCCGGGAGCGCCGGTAAGCGCTGTGCATTTTGGCGAAGAGATTGTGCCGGCGGTCGAACAGGCCGCTGGGCTGCTGGGGGACACGGAGGCGACGCAATTTTTGCGCGAGAGCTACCGGCCCGGAGAGACGATGGGCACGGCGTTCGCGCGGCTGTTTGCGAAGCTGTTTGCGGATTGGGGCGTGATCGTGCTTGATGCGTCCGACCCCGAGTTGCACCGGATTGCCGAGCCGATTTACCGAGCTGCGATTGAGCGGTCGAGCGAAATTTCCGGAGCGCTGGTGGCGCGCGGGGCACGTCTTGAAGCGGCGGGTTATCACCAGCAAGTGAAAGTCGCCGAGTCGTCGGTGCTGCTTTTCACTCTGCACAACGGCGCGCGCAGCGCGATTCATAAGCGCTCGCAGAATGGCGAGGACACGTTCAATGTGGGCGGGGAGGGGAGCGTCGAAAGACTTTCCCGTGGGGAATTGCTGAACCGCATTGCTTCTGCTCCGGAACTCTTCAGTCCGAATGTGTTGTTGCGGCCGATCGTGGAAGATTATCTGTTGCCCACGCTGGTTTATACCGGAGGCGCGGCCGAGACTGCATATTTCGCACAGGCCGGAGCGGTCTATGAACTTCTGCTGGGGCGGGTAACGCCGATTATTCCGCGATATTCCGCGACCATCGTTGACCAGAGGGTGCAGCGACTGCTGACGCGCTACAGCATTAGTGTGCAGGATTGTTTTGGAGGCTATGAATCGCTGCGGCAGAAGCTGGCCGCGCACAGTCTTCCCGACGATCTGCAGGCGGCGTTCGAGGCCACGAAGAAATCTCTGGATTCCAATCTGGCGAGCATCAAAGAAAAACTTGCGGCCCTGGATCGGACGTTGCTGGATGCCGCTGAGACGTCGGGCTCCAAGATGCAGCATCAACTGGAGAAGCTCTATACGCAGGCGGCGCGAGCGGAGGCGCAGAAGGGTGAGCTAATCTCGCGCCATGCGGAAGGCCTGATGAATGCGCTTCATCCCGACAAAGGCTTGCAGGAGCGGGCGATTGGCGGGCTATGGTTCATTGCCCGGTACGGAAGGGAATTGCTGCCGCAGATCTATTCCACGATTCACACCGACTGCCACGACCATCAGATCGTCGAGCTGTAATTTTGTAGGATGTGGTGGCGCGTCTTTTTCAGACTGCGGAAATAGTCGCCTGGGGAAGGGAGAGCCCACCTCAGCGGCTGAAGCCACGTTGATTCTCGCCTGACTTACGGCACAAGTGGAACTCGTGCCCTTCCCGACCGTGATCGCTGCGAGAATTTTTCGTCAATCTGGCGCCTGCGTGCGGCGCGGAAACGAGACGCCTCCGCGCCAGCAGCCGGGGCGGCGGAGGTACTTTTCTTCGCTACTTGCTCTCGCTGGTTGCGAGATAGGTTCCCAGGCCAATCATGATGGCGCCGGTCACGGTGCGCTGGCGGCGGCGGAAGGTTGCGGAAGAACGGATGCGTTCTCCGAGCGGCCCGGCCAATGCGATCACGATCAAGTCGGCGGTCGTGTTCAAGGTGACGGAGATTGTGCCCAAGGCTACGAACTGTAGAAAGACGTGGCCTGCGGCGCGGTCAACGAACTGCGGAATAAAGGAGAGGAAGAACAGGGCGGTCTTGGGATTGAGCACTTCGGTGGCGACGCCCTGCCAGAGCGGATTGCGCGTGGGGCGGGCTGCGTCGCTACTGACATTGAGGGCGTTGGAGTTCTTGCGGGCATCGAGGATCATGCGCACGCCGAGGAAGCAGAGGTAGGCCGCGCCGATGTATTTTACGGCGGCAAACGCGGCTGCTGACTTGGCGAGGATGATCGAGACTCCGAGGGCGGCGGCGAGGACATGCACCATGCCGCCGAGAAATGTGCCCAGGGCGGAGAGCGCGCCTTCGCGCTTGCCGCCGGCTAGACAGCGCGCCAGGACATAGAGCATGCCCGGGCCGGGTGCGACTGCCAACAAGAGCGCTGCGGTCAGGAAAAGAAAGAAACGCGCGTCGAACATGAGTTCCTCCGAGCGAGATTATGGTTATAGTATCCGGCGGCGGGCTGCCGGTGAGTGCAGGGATCCTTCGCGTTGCTCAGGATGACAAGCGTTTAGGGGTCAACCATTCTTCGAGTTCAATGAGAGATTCTACGCGGGGAAAATTCTGCTCGCTGTAGGCGCCCGCCACGTCAAATAAAACTGCCTGCATGCCGGCCTGGGTAGCGCCTGTGTAGTCGACGGAGTAGACGTCGCCGATGTAGAGGCTGTCGGCGGGATCGGCATTCATTTTTTGTAGAGCGGCTTGGAAGATTGCGGGATGCGGCTTTTCGTGGCCGACGATTCCGGAATCGGTGATGGTGGCGAAGCAGTCGCAGATGCCGCAGCGGCGGAGCACGGCGTCGATCTTGCCGTCGGCGTTGGAGATGACGGCGATGGCGTAGCGCTGGCGGAGGTGATCGAGGGCTTCGAAGGTGCCGGGAAGAATCTGGTCCCAGTTGGCGGAATTCTGCGTGTTTTCGACGAGCTGGTCGCGGATGAAGTCGTGAGAGCCGTTGGTGGTGTTGGGGACTTGCTGAAGCAAGTAGGTGTGGAAGGTCCACCAGAAGCCGTGATCGACCTTGCCGCTGATCATGCCGGCATCAAACTCACGTTTGGTGCGGCGTTCCAGGGCCTGCCACTGCTCGAGTGAGGGATGATAGTGGACGGGAAGCGGCGCGAGCATCCGGGCGCGGTTGGGAAACAGCAGCGTGTTGCCTACGTCAAAGAACAGGAAGCGTGGGCGAGGCATGAATCCATAGTAACGAATTCGGGATTTGGCTGGATGCATGTTGTCAATGGTGACCAAGCGGGCTGAGGATATAAAATCCAAAGTTCGTGCGGCGGCGGGTAGGAGTTCGAAAGGGCGGCGCGAATTTTGAGCGTGGTTTTGATAGATATGGCTTTGACGCATGCCATCTCGCTGATCTCGGGTGCTTCGCAGCGGGCGGCGTTCGCGCGGACGCCGGCCGGTGCTGTGGTCGTCATGGCCGCGGCGCTGGTTTCTCGCGCATCGCATGACAATCTGTACAACATTCTGTGGGCGGTGGTGTTCGGGTTTGCGACTTTGAACATTTTGGGGCTGGCGGCGCGGCACCTCGAACCTACGCGACGCGGGCTTTCGTTTGGCGAATTGATGGCTGTGATGGTGGTGCTGATTTCGATTTTCCTGCTGGGATGGGAGATGCTCAACCTGCTGCACATTTTTCCGATCAGAATCAGGCGCTGACGCGGTCGAGCTTCGCTCGACTGGACAGCCGAGGGCGGCTGTCCCTACAAGCGGCTGTCCCTACATGGAGGTTTTTGCGGTATGATTCGCTCAAATGGCGAAGACTCCCTCGAACTTCGAAGTGACGTGCCCATGTTGCAGCGCGGTGTTGAAGATCGATACCGAAACCCGCGCGGTGATTGCCCACACTGCCGCGGTTAAGCCCAAGACATTCGCCGACATGGAAGCTGCGGCCAAGTCGATGCGCGAGCAGGACAGCCGGCGCGAGTCGATCTTCCAGCAATCGGTGGAAGCGCAGAGGCATGCGTCGGACCTGCTGGAGAAAAAGTTTCAGGAAGCTGTGAAGAAGGCGAAAGAGACTCCGGATACGGGCAAGCCGATCCGCGATTTTGATCTCGACTGACAGCGCGCATGAGCCGACCTCTTCTGCTGGGCCATCGCGGGGCGCGCGCGGTACGAAACATTCCGGAAAATACTGTGGCTTCATTTGACCGCGCGCTGGCTGACGGCTGCGACGGATTTGAATTTGATGTGCGGCTTACGGAGGATGAGGAAGCAGTCATCTGCCATGACGCGAAGGTGGGGCACGCGGAAATTTCGCGGAGGACGGCGAAGCAACTGGCGCAACTGCCCCGGTTGCGGGACATCCTGCAGCGCTACCGCGATTCATTTCTTGATATTGAACTGAAGGTCAAGGGTCTGGAGCGGATCATGCTCGACCTGTTCCTGCGGCACAAGCCGCGGCGGGGATTTGTGGTCTCATCGTTTATCCCCGGAGTGCTGAAGTCTTTGCATGCGGAGGACAGCGGCATTCCGCTTGGAATGATCTGCGAGTTCGAGAACCAGTTGCGGTTGTGGAACGAAGTTCCGGTTGCGTATGTGATTCTGGAACAGAAGCTGGTGGAAGCGGAGCTGGTTCGCAAGATGAAGGGAGCGGGGAAGAAGGTGCTGGTGTGGACGGTGAACGACGCGGCGGCGATGCTGCGGTTTCGGGAGTGGGGAGTCGACGGAATTATTTCTGATGATACGGAGCTGCTGTGCGGGACCTTGGGTGGGGGCGAAGCGAGTGATGGGGACGATAAGTGAAATCGCCTGATACGAGCGGGGGCCGTTCCGTACCTCTTCCATGAGGGGATGACTTTCTAATAAGCCGACAGGGCGGTACTGATGTTTCACGCAGACTGTGGAACTATGATGTGTCACTCTGAGAATTACTAGCAGCTGTTCGGGGAGTGGGATGACGGCGAAGCAAACTCGTTGGCTGGCGGGGTGTGCTCTCAGCGCATATGGTGCACTCCTGATCAGGCTCGTGGTCTTCAAGAAAATACCTGTCATTCGCATAGGACACGTGAGGCTCAGGTTTGCCGGTACTCACACGGGTCCTAGCAACTTCGTCCCGTTCAAGAGCATTGTTCCCCTACTCAGCGGTCAGGGGAATCAGTTGATAGCGATGGTGAACTTGTTCGGAAACATCATCCCGTTTATGCCGATAGGACTTCTCGCTCCACTTGTGGTTCGATCCATGTCGTGGCAGAAGGCGCTCGTACTCGGAGTTGCCACCGGGCTAAGCTTCGAGGTGATGGAGGTTGTCTTCCGGGTGGGGATCTTCGACGTTGACGACGTGACCCTGAACGCATTCGGCGTGATGGCCGGCTACGGAGTGTTTGTGATGTTTAAACGTCGGTCGCAACCTCGGATAGGGTGAGCTCTTCAGTCCGGGAAAGGCGCTTCTGGTGAATGACGGGCCTACCCGCGAAGGGTCGGCAACCCGGAAACTGCTCCTATCGCCGCTTTTATCGCGCTGTATTGTTTAGATCGGCCGGAAGTGCCGATAGATTGAGAGTTGGCGAAGTGATTTTCTATGTCGATGAAACTGCTTCCGGCGTCGGTGAATCCGGTCGATCCGTCACAGACGGATGGGTCGACGCGCCTCGTGCCGGTGACGCAGGCAGGGATCGCAGCGCGGGCTGGACAAATTAGTCTTGTGCCCTCCGGCGACGCTTTCGCATGGTCGCCTGCGACGCGGCGAGGGCAGGCGAATTACATTTACGGGACGCCTGTGGAGGGCTCCCAGAGCGAGGAGACGGGCTGGGGCGGGGAGTATGTATCTGGGTGGGCCGGGAGCGATCCGGTCGAAAGCACGGCGATCGCGCAATACCTTTTCTATGCGGGCGGTCCCGGTGGCTGGAGCGGGCGGCTGATTGATGTGTACGCTTAGTCACGAGGGGCGCAAGCGGCTCTTCCGCTCCGGGCTGCAATATGTGACAATCGCGCGACGAAAAATCTCAATCGGTCAGGGGCAGATTCCTGGAATGTCTGATCAGCGCGCGTCCAACCTCAGCTTCGCCATTGAGCGCTACGATGACTTGATCGTGGTGCACTGCTCGGGCCGTCTGGTCTCTGGAGTCAACCAGCAACTTAATGTCGAGGTCGGCAAGTTGCTGCCAGGAGCGAAGCGAATCGTTCTCGACTTCGAGCATCTCACGCACATGGATAGCAGCGGCCTGGGTGCGCTGGTTCGACTCTATGTCCACGCTAAATCGGCGGGCTGCACGCTGGAGGTCGCCAATATGGGCAAATCCATCCGCAACCTGCTTGGGGTGACCCATCTTCTGTCTATCCTTCAATCGGTCGGTGAAAATCACATTCGGATGGGGTGAGCGGCGTCCGGGAATAGTAACGGAGCAGCATCAATGTGGTTCTGGCGATGCCAGTTTCTCGAAGGCTGGTCCCATGAGTAGCATCGGCGACCACCCTTTGCGAACCGTGGCGCCGACCGAATGATAAAAGTCGATGGCGGTTTTATTCCAGTCGAGTACTTCCCAGTGCATCGCATAGCAGTTGCGCTCGCGAGCGATTACAGCCAGGTGCTGCAAGAGTGCCTTGCCGATACCCTGGCTGCGAAACTGGCTGCGCACAAATATGTCTTCTACGAACAAACTGGGGCGGCCGGCCCACGTCGAATAAGTAAAGAAATAAAACGCGTATGCCGCGGGTTGACCGTCGCACTCTGCGACCGAGGCGTAAAAACTTGGATGGGCGCCAAAGCCATCGCGCAACAAATCCTGCGGAGTGGCGTCGACCTGGTGCAGTTCATGTTCGAAATCGGCGAGTTCGCGAATCATATCCACGATGAGAGTTGCATCTGCCGCCGTGGCCTTGCGAATTACGAGCATTGATAGTCTCCCGCGCCAGCGCGTCTACCAGCGAAAGTATTGCCGATATTGTACGAGCGATCCCCGTTCTTTGCGGAGGCGCCTGTGAGCGGCATCGATGCCGTGCCGGCCCTGCGATTCGTCGCTTCGCGGTGTTTTTTGCGGCTGCCTGTAGAAGAATACAGGGCAAATACTGTCGAGTTTGGGGTAGCTGTAAATTCTGATCGCGTTCATTGTTGTGTGAACGCTGAGTAAATCCTTCCGGAGAGCAGTGCATCGTCAGGAGTTCTGATTTCGGTTTACCCAAGCGACATGAATGGAGGAAGGCTTATGAAACATTGCACATTTTTCCTGGTTGGACTGGCAACGGTGGCCGGTCTTGTCATCCTTATCGCGCCCGTCCCAGGGCATGCGGATGGGCAGGCGGCACCAGCCTGGGTCACCGAAATTCCTAATGGGTATCGTGATTGGAGGTGGGTTTCCAGCGCGCATGAGGCAGGCAAGCTCAATAGTTTGGGTGCCGTGCTGGGGAACGATATCGCGATCAAGGCCTATCGTGACGGGAAGCTTCCATTTCCGGACGGCACGATTATTGCTGCGTTGCATTATCGCAACGTCGCGTCGGACGAAAATAATAAAGTGTTTGGCCAGGTGCAGTCGTATGTTCCGGGCGCTCCCACGAACATTCAGTTCATGGTGAAGGACTCGATCAAGTACGCTGCAACTGGCGGGTGGGGGTTCGGACACTTTCAGGATGGAAAAGCGGGCGACGCGGCGTTTATGAAAAGCTGTTTCCCCTGCCACGAGAAGACGAAAGCGACCGACCTTGTCTTCACGCGGTATGCGCCGTAAGGCCGGATTGCGCGGTGACGGCACGAGGCGAAGCAGGTCCGGCAGATGGCTGGGCCTGTTTTGCTGGTGGAAGATCATTGGGCGGCGGCGGCGCTTGCGTTGCCGGTGGAGATGGCAGCTTTCGCCTCTTTGATTCCGGACTGGATGTGCTGCTCCCAATCGAGATGCGGGATGGGCGATGCTGCCGCAGATTGATAGAGGGCGAGAGCGTCCTGCGGGCGATTCAGGCGCTTCAGGCAGAGGCGCGCGGCGCTTAGTTGCGCGGTCAGCGACTGACGGTCGGCGGGATAGGACTGGGCGAGTTGTTGGTACTCGGCAAAGGCGCGATCGTAGTCGTGCAGTTCTTCGGCGTCTTTGCAGAGTTCGAGCCAGACCGCGGCCGGCATTTTGCTGCCGCCGGAATCGATGAAGTCGGCATAGTCCTGGAAGGCGGCTTCAATCTCGTGCGCTTTCAAGTGCAGGGCGCAAGTTTTTGCGATGGCTTCGAGATATTCCTTAGTGTTGTTCTGGCGCTGGTGGAGCTGGCGCAGCATGGTCCAGGCATCGAGCGAATGCGGCTTGGCGGCGACGTAGCTGGTGAGGAGCGGCAAGGCCTCGGCGAGCTGGCCGTGTTCCATCATGCTGCTGGCCTGCCCGAGTTCGGGATCGGTGTTCCAGCTTAGTTTTTCTTCGATCGCCTGGTTGGCCTTTTGCTCGATGCCGGAGTGCTGAATGGCGAGGGCGGCGACCGCGCCGAAAATAAATCCGCCGACGTGGGCCCAGTGCGCTACGCCGCTGGTGCTGCCGAAGAGAGAGCCGTAGAAAATTTCGCTGCCCAGCCATAGGGGCAGAAGCCAGTAGGCCGCCGCCTTGAAGCGATAAAGCTTGAGGAAGAAAATCCACGCCATCTCGATCTTCATCTTGGGGAAGCGGACGAGAAAGGCTCCCATCAGAGCGGCGACTGCGCCGGACGCGCCAAGAGTTGGCGTGATGCTGCCGGGATTTGACCAGGCGTAGAGTTGCAGCGCGGCGGCGCCGGCGATCAGATAGAAAATTGAGTAAAGCCAGCGGCCCCAGACGTCTTCGAGCACGAATCCGGCGAGCCAGAGGAACCACATATTGCCGATGAGGTGCAGCCAGCCGCCATGCAGGAAATTGGCGGTGAGATAGCTGATGGGCGCGGGGTTCGCCGGGACGAATGCGTATTGCTGCGTAATCGATACCGCCGAGAGCTTCACGAACTGGTCGTTCAGGGAATCCATTTCCGCCTGAAGTTTCGACGTGTCTCCCATCATTTTGATTTTGGCGTCGTAGGTATTAAGGATGTCGCGGTAAGGATCTTGCACTGCCTTCCAATCGTCGGCGTGGCTTTGCTTGAAGCCATCCACCAGCTGTTGCGATTGGGTTTGTAATTTCAGCTCGGGATGAAGGGCGGCGAGGATGAGGATGTGCGACTTCACTTCTCCCAACTGCGGGGCCTCGTTGTCGATAGCGCCGGTGGTGAAAAGGAACACAACGGTGTTGATCGCGATCAGGGCCAGGGTGACCAGCGGCCAGCGCCGGGCGGACATGTTTTCATGCTTGATGGGAAGCAGCATTGAACGTCCCTAAAAATCGCACAGTACTCCGCGCCAGTGTAAGGAGGTTTGAGGTTGGTTCCCAGATGACCGAGGGCCGTGGGCAATCTTTGGTAACTGGGTGCTGAGAGTCGTAAGGATTCAGTCGGCGGCGGCTTCGAGGGCGTTGGTGTTGAGTGATGGGCGGTTCAGGAAAGAGGTGCGCTCGATCTCGAACGATTCGAGATTGGAACCGAGAGTCTGGTCATCCCAGCCAAGCACGGCGCCGATGCGCAAGGCGGCTTCGCGACTGCAGGATTCCGACCAGCAGGGTCCGAGCGCAACCGGAACGCGGCGCAGTAAAACGTCGGCCATGGTGAGGGCGAATTCTTTGCGGTAGGCTTCGACGACTTCGGCGACGATGTGCGAGGTGTGGGGACAGATGGGAGCGCGCAGATCGGAGCTGACGAGGGCCATACGGGCGATCTCCATCGCGCGCTTGCCGTGCCACTCGACCATGCCGCGCGCGGATTCCTGGCTGATGGAGCCGGCTTGGGCAATCTCGATGACTTGTTCGTCCATCATGGGATCAAGAGAAGTTCCGGGGCCGACGGCGATCGCGTTGGGCTCTGGGACCGGCAGGCCAATCTTGCGCGCACATTCGCGAGCCAGAGAGGCGGCCGTGGTCAGCTTGCCGCCGAGGACCGAGATGAGGCGCGCAGCGCCGTCGTCGGCGTGATCGTGAAGCAGGTGTCGGCGCGTGATGGCGGAGGGTTTCTCCGAAGGCGAATAGGGAAGCGGACGAACTCCGGCGAACGCATATTTGATGTCGCGGGGCGAAAGCTTCGCTTTGGGGAAGAGCTGGGCCACGGTTTGAAAAAGATATTGGACTTCGTCATTCGACGGAACGGTCTTGCCGGGATCGGCGCCGTCGGGAACTTCAGTGGTGCCGACGAGAACTTGATCGTTCCAGGGAAGGATGAAAATAGGACGGCCATCGGCGGCTTCGGTGTAGAGCGCGGCACTCGGGGAACCGGAGAAACGCGGCAGAACAATGTGCGAGCCGCGCACACCGCCGAGCATAGGCTTGGCGGTGCGCACGGAAGAGCGGGCGCAGATGCGGTCGGCCCAGGGGCCGGTGCAGTTGAGAA
Source organism: uncultured Acidobacteriota bacterium (assembly GCA_963701925.1). Lineage (GTDB taxonomy): Bacteria > Acidobacteriota > Terriglobia > Terriglobales > Acidobacteriaceae > Sulfotelmatobacter. Next base: position 441,717 of record CAVPBQ010000010.1, on the reverse strand, counting down.
TCCAAGCGGCGTCGACCTGCTGGTCTTTTCCGGAAATGCGATCACGGAACAGGACGCCGCGGGCGCGGCCCTGGGTGACGTTAACAGCCAGGACTTCGCAATGATTGCGGATGGTGGCACCGGCGTCGGCGGCCTCGGTGAGCCATTCGGCGACGAGGCGCTCGGGAAATTCGCATTGCGCGTCTTCGTAGTTGAGGATCGACCATTGATGTCCGGCGTCGAGGGCGCGCTCGATGCGCGCGAGTTCGATTTCGCCGGGATCGGCGGCCTTTTTGCCGGCGATGCGCTGGTAGAGCCACAGACCGGCGCGGACCTTCATGGCGCTGCGCTGGCTTCTTTCGTTCAGCAGGAAAAGAAAGCGCAAAGGATGGACCAGGTGGGAGCGCTCGCGCAGCAGACGCTCGCGCTCGCGCACAGATTCGCGGACCAAGTCCAGCTGACAATGTTCCAGATAACGCAGACCGCCGTGGATGATGCGGGTGGAACGGCTGGTGACGCCGGAGGCGAAGTCATTTTGCTCGAGCAGTAGGGTACGTTTTCCGGCGCGGGCGCACTCTCGGGCAACGGCGACTCCGTTGATGCCTCCGCCAATGACCACCACGTGGAAATGCTGGGCTTCCAGCGAGGGGCGGGGTTTGACGGCTAATGTCATAGCTAAGAGCTATATCGGTAGCGCAATCGTGCAGCAGGCAGATTTCGGGTACACGCTCACCGGAGTCCATTGTGAGCCTTGGTGCGAGGCAGATGAAGATAACGATGGTCCACAGGCACGGCTCTTTGAAATGATACCTAAAGTAACCTGGCTGCCGGGTTTGACGAGAAAAGCTGGACCACAGTGGGCACAGAGTTGCACAGCTGACCCTCGCCTGTAACCCTGTGCCCGCGATGGGCGATGAGAAACTACGCTGTCTTGCGGGTTGAGGTTGATCCGTGCTGGCCTGCGGTTGCGTGTTTCCCGACCGCTCCTTCTGAAAATACGCGAATCATCTCGCGGTTGAAGGCGGGAATGTCGTCGGGCTTGCGACTGGTTACGATGCGTCCGTCGTGAATGACTTCCTGATCGACCCAATCCGCGCCGGCATTTTTGAGATCAGTTTTGAGCGAGGGCCAGGAAGTCATTATGTGGTTTTTCACGGCGCCGGTTTCAATGAGGGTCCAGGGGCCGTGGCAGATGGCGGCGATGGGCTTGCCGGAATCCACGAAAGCCTTCACGAACTTGACCGCTTCGGGGTTCATGCGGAGGTGGTCGGGATTCATAACTCCGCCGGGCAGCAGGAGGGCGTCGTACTCTCCTGGGTTCGCGGACTTCAACGGAACGTCGACCCGGACTTCGTTGCCCCACTCCTTTGTGTTCCATCCTTTTACTTTCTTGTCGGCGGGGGAAACGACCTGAGTCGTGGCTCCAGCTTCGTCGAGGGCTTTTCTGGGCTTGAGCAGTTCGACCTGCTCGAAACCGTCGGCGACCAGGATTGCGACTTTCTTTCCTTGCAGAGTAGAGGTTGGCATGTGAGTTTTTCTCCTTGATGAAATTTGGATTGAGACGAGCTTGATAAATGTGAGCGAAGAAAAGTTCGTGCAGCTTGGATGCGAGTCGGGGGAGGGTGGTTGGCGACTTGCGGGATCGGCCAACGGCGGGTAGTGAGGTCAGAAGATCATCACGAAGAACACGAAGTGACACGAAGGAAAGCGTACTGATTCGTCGCGGTGGCTCGGCGCGTTGCTTCCTTCGGCGACGGTCGGTTAGAGTGATTGCCGAATGCCAAGCACAGGGGAACGATTCGAACGGGCGGTTGCGATTATGGAACGGCTGCGGGCGCCGGGCGGCTGTCCATGGGACCGCGAACAGACTTTTGATTCCATCAAGCCGTATACGTTGGAAGAGACTTATGAGGTTCTTGAGGCGATCGACAATCGGGACTGGCCGGAACTTGCCGGGGAGCTTGGGGATTTGCTGCTGCAGGTTTTGTTTTATGCGGAGATGGCGAAGGAGCAGGGGTCGTTTTCTATCGATGATGTTCTTGAACGGCTTTCGACCAAGCTTATCAACCGGCATCCTCACGTGTTTGGTGAGGTGAAGGCTGATACGGCGGATGAGGTGAAGCGCAACTGGGAGGCGCTGAAGGCGGAAGAGAGAAAGAATCGAGACGCGGAAAGCGCGAAGGAACCGCGGTCGATTCTCGACGGGGTGTCTTCGGCGATGCCGGCGATGCTGGAGGCGCAGAAGCTTAGCTCGCGCGCGGCGCAGATTGGATTCGATTGGCCGAATGTTGAGGGTCTGTTCGAGAAATTGCACGAAGAGACGGACGAGTTGCGCGAGCAACTTAGGGAGTATCCGGCGCCGGGACCGCGTCCGCATGGGCGTGGGGTCGCAGGGTCGGGACGACCTGCGGTTCCGGAACCGTTGCAGGCGCGGTTGGAAGACGAGGTGGGCGATCTTTTTTTTGTGTTGGTGAACATTGCGCGGTACCTGGCGGTTGATCCTGAGTCGGCTTTGCGCCAGACAAATCGAAAATTCAAGCGGCGGTTTCAGTGGATGGAAGAACGCTTGCGGCAGAGCGGGCGGTCGGCCGATCAGGCGGGAATGGAAGAGATGGAAGCGTTGTGGCAACAGGCCAAGGGCGAGGAGAAAGCGTGAGCGGGGACTCGATTGTGATTCGAAATTGCCAGGGTATTGAAGAGATGCGGAGCTGCGTGACTCTGCAGAAGGAAGTGTGGAATTTCAGCGACGCGGATCTGGTTCCGCTGCGCATGTTCGTGGTGGCGGAGAAGGTCGGCGGGCAGGTGATGGGCGCGTTCGATGGCAACGAGATGGTCGGCTTTGCACTGTCGGTGCCGGGAACGCGCTCGGGACATATTTATTTGCACTCGCACATGCTGGCGGTGCGCAAGGAATATCGCAATGGCGGGCTGGGGCGGCGGTTGAAGTTCATGCAGCGGGACGATGCTTTGGCGCGCGGAATCGAGTTGATTGAATGGACGTTTGATCCGCTGGAGATCAAGAATGCGTTTCTCAATATCGAGCGGCTAGGCGCGATTGTGCGGCGCTACAACATTAATCAGTACGGGAGGACTTCATCGCCGCTGCAGGGCGGATTGCCCAGCGACCGGCTGATCGCCGAATGGTGGCTGAAGTCGAAGCGGGTGGAGACGCTGCTGGCCGCCGGGAAGAATGCGGTGTTTCGACGAGAGGGTGAGATTGCGGTGCCGGCGCAAATTTATGAGTGGAAGGCGGCGCCGGAGACTCGAGCCCAGGCGCAGGCAGTGCAGGAGCGCAACCGGGATTTGTTTTTGAAAGCATTTTCTAACGGGCTGGCGGTTCTGGGATATGACCGCGATGAGCAAGGGAGCGGCAAGTTTGTGCTGGGGCGCTGGGATGAGGCGTGGTCCTACGCTTCGGAAGGCAACGCGCATTAAAGGGCTCTACAAATTCATGACAATGTTGCGGCTGATTCGCGCTAGTTTTCGAAGTGGGTTGGTTTCCCGCAGCGGCTGAAGCCGCGCCCTTTCAATTCCGCCCGGAGGTCCATTTCACAATGAAGCGGGTGAGCAGGCCGGAGCTTCTGGATGGGGACGATTGTCCTGCGGAGGAGACGGCGGCTTCTTTGCGCGATCTTAGCCGGATCAACCGATGGTTCGGCGGAGTGGCGACCACGCGCAAATTGATTGAGCAGGTCGCCGCGGAGACTGGTAAGAAACATTTTTCTCTGCTGGAAGTGGCTTCAGGATTTGGCGAAGTGCCGAAAGTTGCGGGCCAGCAGCTTTTGCGGCAGGGCATCACGTTGGAGGTGACGCTGCTGGATCGTCTGCCCTCGCATCTGCTGCGGGGGAATCGATCGCTGGTGGCGGACTCGCTGGCGCTGCCGTTTGCGCACGACTCGTTTGATCTGGTGAGTTGCAGTTTATTCGCTCATCATCTGGAGCCTGACGATTTGACGCGCTTTGTTCATGAGGCGCTGCGAGTGAGCCGGTGCGCGGTGCTGATTAACGATCTGATTCGGCATCCACTGCATCTGGCGCTGGTGTATGCGGGATTTCCGCTGATGCGGAGTTATGTTTCGCGGGTGGATGGCGTGGTTTCAGTGAAGAGAGCGTATGTTCCCGAGGAGATGCGGGAGATCATTACGAACGGCGATGGGGCCGCGGGCAGGGTGGAAATTTCGCGGCATTATTTGTTTCGGATGGGGGTGATTGTGTGGAGGCGGTAAAAAGCTTTTCACCACAGAGGTCACAGAGGGGCACAGAGGCGGAGTACAATTTCAGCGGACTACGAGGACTTCTCTGACGTTGTCGCGGGCCAGGAAGAATTTGATGTTGGCGAAGTCGCGGAAGAGGGTTTCGATGTGGCGGTTGTTGAAGACGCGCTGCAGGCGGAAGCCTTCGGAGATGGCGGTGTGGACGGCGCCCGTGGGGCCGCGGCGAGCTTCGCGGCGTAGCACGATGCGCTGCATCTCCAGCGTATCTTTGCCGATGATGTGGAAGCGGTAGCAGGGCGAGTCGGGGCCGGCATCTTTAGTGTGGAAGAATGCGAGCAGCATTCCCCCGGGCTTCAGCACGGACCACAGGCGTCCCATCACCGGGCGGACGAGGCTTTCGTCGAGATAGTCGGGAAGATTCCAGCACAGCACAACATCGAAGTGGGCTGCGGGATAGACGAGATTGTCGGCTAGAAATTTGCGGCTGTCGAGGATTGCGTTGCCTTCTTCGTCTTTGGTGACGAGGGCGGGATCGGTCGAAGCGACCAGCAGGTCTTCGCTATAGATGCGATGGCTGCGCTCGGTGAAATGGCGAATATTGGTGGGTGAGGTGGAGCCCAGATCGAGCACGCAGAGCGGAGAGTCAGACTCCCAGACGCGGGAAAGTTCGCCCATGCCGCTGGAGCGGCGGGTGAGCTTTTGCTCGGCTTGGGCCGACTGGGTCTCGGAGCTACCGGATGAGCCGCGAAACAGTTTCATGAAATTCTGCGAGACTGATGACATCACTCTAAATCGCTAGCGGGTGGTCGCAAAGTTACTTTCAGGAAAGTTACTTTCCAGCCGCCTTTTCCGCCCGACCCTGTATATCGATCTTGCCCTTCAGGTAGGCGCCTTCTTCAATGGAGATGCGCTGGGTGGTAATGTCGCCGGTAACGACGGCGGTTTTGCGCAAATCGACGCGATCGCTGGCCTGCACGTTGCCCTCGAGCTTGCCTTGAATGATGATCCCTTTAGCCTCAACGCTGGCCTTGACCTGACCGTTCGGACCGACGGTTAAGCTGTTGTTTTTGAGGGCAATACTGCCTTCCACCTGGCCATCAACGTATAGATCTTCGCTGCCCGACAGATCACCTTTGATTACGACCGATTTGCCGATCTGGGCCAAATCGCCCGTCAATGGAGCGCTCATGGATGTTCTCCTTCAAACCAGCGGGAAGCCTGTCGATCATGACTCAGGAATGGCAGGTACCGGACGGCCGCATCGCTGACTACGAATATACGCAACCCCGCGCATATGCGGCAAGCGAACAACCCGCAGGGCAGATTGCTACACTAACTCTTACCATGGCTGATGGAAAGCGAATCTTCGCGGGTTGGTGGATACGTGGCGCCTCGGAAGTTCTGGCGCTGATGTTCGCAGTGGCCGGGCTCAGCGCCCAAACGGGCACGGCGTCACCCCAGAATTCGGAAATGCAGAACGCGGACGAACTGGTGAAGGCGGTAGTGCGGAACGAAGTGGCGGCTGCGTCGGGGCCGGGAGAGAAACATTTGTTCACCTCGTTCAAGAAAAATCCCAAGGGTACGCAGACCCACATCTACGTGGAAACTAACGACGCCATGGCGGGGATGCTGGTGGCGTTGAACGGAGCGCCACTGACGCAGGCGCAATTGCAGACCGAAGACGGCCATCTGCAGTGGCTGGAGAATAATCCAGATCAGCTGCGCAGGAAGCGAGCCCGCGAAAAAGACGACTCGGACCGTTCGCTGCGGATTGTGAGAGCTTTGCCCTACGCATTTCATTTCGAGTATGCGGGTGTAGAGGAAGGTAAGCCCGGGCTGGGAGCGGCGGGAGATGAGTTGGTGAAATTGAAGTTCACGCCCAATCCCGGCTACCAGCCGCCCTCGAGGGAGGAGCAGGTATTGACCGGAATGCGGGGATATTTGCTGGTGGACATGCGAGCGCAGCGGCTGGCGAAGATTGATGGCGAATTGTTCAGAGATGTCGAATTTGGGTGGGGCATTCTGGGGCATCTCGACAAGGGGGGGCACTTCCTGGTTTGCCAGGGAGATGTTGGGGAAAATTCCTGGGAGATCACACAGATGAATCTGCAGATCACGGGCAAGATCCTTCTGATCAAGTCGCTCAGCATGATTTCGAGTGAGATTCTCAGCGACTTTCAGCGCGTGCCGGAGAATCTTAGCTTTGCGCAGGGAGTGCAGTTGCTTAAGGCGGAGCAGGAGAAGTACGCGCGCAATGAGCATGGGCACGAGACGGCGCAATCCAAACCGTAGTGGTTCGATTTGAAAGCAGTCAGTCCGACGCGCGGTCTTTTCGCGTGAGAAGTCAGGTGTTTTTGCGACGAACAGCAGGTTCCTCTCCGGGCTTTCAGCCCGGTTCGGAGTGACAACATCGGTTCTGGTGCCGAAATTACTTGGCGCGCAGGGTTTCTTTTCGGACGGTTAACTTCTCGATGAAATCGGTTTTGACGCGGTAGCCGGTGCCGGGCGTATTGTTGATGGCAATCATTCCTTGCGGCGAAACTTCCACTTCGGGATCGATGATGTCTTCCTTCCAGTAGCGCTTGGAGGCCGAGACATCGCCGGGCAGCTTGAAATTGGGCAGCGTGGAGAGCGCGATATTGTGGGCGCGGCCGATGCCGGTTTCGAGCATGCCGCCGCACCAGACCGGGATATTGTTGGATTGGCAGACGTCGTGGATGGCGAGGGCTTCGCTGAATCCACCGACGCGGCCGACTTTGACATTGATGATGCGGCAGGCTTGGGTTTCAACGGCGGCAGCCGCGTCGCGCGCGCTTTCGATGGATTCGTCGAGGCAGATCGCGGTGCGCAATTCTTTCTGCAGGCGCGCGTGGTAGTAGATGTCGTCGTTCCATAGCGGCTGCTCGATCATCAGCAAATTAAATTGGTCGAGCGTGCGGAGATGCTCGACCTGGTCGAGGGTGTAGGCGGAGTTGGCGTCGCAGCTCAGCGTGATGTCGGCCCAGCGCGAGCGGATGCGTTCGAGAACGTTCACATCCCAGCCGGGCTTGATCTTAACTTTGATGCGGCGGTAGCCGGCGGCAAGTTCGATCTGGATTTTTTCGAGCAACTGCTCGACGGAATCCTGAATGCCGATGGAAACGCCGCAGAGAATTTCGCGGCGGGTGCCACCCAGCAACTTCCATAGGGGCTGCTGCTTCTGCGAGGCTTCGGCGTCCCAGAGAGCGTTTTCCAAGCCGCCTTTGGCCATGCGATGCCCGCGAACTCGGGCGAGCAGCGCGGGGCATTCGCGGGCCGATTCGATGCGCTGGCCCAGCAACGAGGGAATCAGATATTCGGTCATGGTCGGCCAGGCGCTCTCGATCCATTCGCTGCTGTAAAACGGATCTTCGCCGACGACGCTTTCGGCCCAGCCATCGACGCCGTCGCAATGGACGGTGACCAGTAGAATGCGGCGGGTATAAGTGCGCCCAAAGCTCGTCTCGAAGAAGTGGACGAGCGGCATCTGAATTTCGCGGAGTGTGACGGCTTCAATCTTCATGTCGTTTCATGTTGCCGTACGCGCACCACGATGGTCTCGGCGATGCGGTCGTGCACGGTCTGCTTATTGGGATGAACTGCGTACTGCAAGAATCCCGAACCGGCTTCCAGCAAGGAAGCTCCGTAGCCTAAGGCTCGTTCGACAGATTGCCACAGGCTGATGCGTTCACGAGTCAGCGAGACGACGCGAATCCCGGTCAGCCACTTGCCCAGCGTGAGCCCGTTGGTTCGCCAGACCAGCAGCCCGCAGTAGACGACGGGGAACAAAGTACTGTACCAGTTTTCGAAGGGATTGAATTCAATCTTGGCGTCGATGTGATGATGGTCGTACCAGAGCGCGAGGGGAGCGACGCAGGCGGTGAAGATCGCGATGACAGCGAACATGTCGATGGCGATAGCCGCGCAACGGCGGCGGAAGGACGCCAGTTCAACGCCATCCAGGGCGAGAATGCGCTGAGTTTCGTGGGGATGGAAGTGTCCGCCTTGCCAGCGGCTGGGGTGGTGGACGGCTTCGGATGTTTGAGGCGCAGATGTTTCGGGCACAAATGTCTCCCGTCGAGCTTCGCTCGACCGGACAGCCGAAGCCGGCTGTCCCTATATGAACCGGGCCATCAGACTTCGGCCAGCTCTTCTTCCAGCAGTTGCTTGTTATACAGGTCGGTGTAATAGCCGTTCAAGGCCAGCAGTTCGTCGTGGGAGCCAAGCTCGACGATGCGGCCGCTGTGGAGGACGGCGATGCGATCGGCGTTGCGCACAGTGGAGACGCGGTGGGAGATGAAGATGGTGGTGCGGCCGCGCATGGCGTTGCGCAGCTGGTTGAGAATTTTGTCTTCGGTGTTGGTGTCGACGCTGGAGAGCGCGTCGTCGAGGATCAGAATTTTCGGATTGCGGATCAGGGCGCGGGCGATGGCGGTGCGCTGCTTCTGGCCTCCGGAGAGGGTGATGCCGCGCTCGCCGACCAGAGTTTCGTAGCCTTCGGGGAAGCCTTCGATGTCAGCGGCAATGTTGGCTGCGGCCGCGGCGTCGTGAATTTCTGTGTCGGTGGCGGAGTCCACGCCGAGGGCGATATTTTCGCGGATGCGATCGCTGAACAGAAAAGTTTCCTGGGGAACGAATCCGATACTGCGGCGCAACAAAGCCAGCGAGTACTCACGGATGGGGCGGCCGTCGATCAAAACGGAGCCCGGCGCGGCATCGTAAATGCGCGGAATGAGGCTGACTAAAGTCGTCTTGCCGGAGCCCGTGGGGCCTACGATAGCCAGGCTGCTGCCGGCTCGGATCGTCAGATTCACGTCGTGCAGCACCGGCTTGCCGTCGTAGCTGAAGTTGAGGTGGCGAAATTCGATTTCGCCTTCGACTTCACGATCGAGCGCCGCTGGCTCATCTATGATCTCGGGTTGCTCCTGCATGATTTCGTTGATGCGCCCCAGCGAGGCCGTGCCACGCTGAAAAATATTGATCACCCAGCCCAGAGCGATGATGGGCCAGGTGAGCTGCATCATGTAGGTGCTGAAGGAGACGAATTGACCGACCGTGATGCGGCCGTTCAGCACTTCGCGTCCGCCCAGCCATAAGACTAGAACTACGGCGCAGCCGAGCATGAGTTCGAGCGTGGGCCAGAGCATGCCCATGAGGCGGACGAGCTTCAGGCTGCGGCGGATGTATTCCTTGTTTTCTTTCTCGAAGGAGCGAATTTCGGCGTCTTCCTGCACGTAGGCGCGAATCAAGCGGGCGCCGGAAAAATTCTCCTGAGCGCGGGCCGAGATATCCGAGAACATGGCCTGAATGCGCTCGAAGCGGTCGTGAATTTTCCGGCCGAAGGATTGGATGACGACGCTGGTGATGGGTAGCGGAAGGAAGGTATAAAACGTGAGCTTAGGGCTGATGGCGATCATGAACGAGAGCGCGCCGGCGGTGTAGACCAGCGTGTTCGCCGAATACATGATGGCGGGGCCGAGCAGCATGCGCACGGCGTTCAAATCGTTGGTAGCGCGGGCCATGATGTCGCCCGTGCGATGGCGCTGGTAGTAGGAGTAGGAGAGGCTTTCAAGCTTGGCGAAGAGGTCGTTGCGCAGGTCGAACTCAACGTCTCGTGAGATGCCGATCACCACCCAGCGCGTGAGGAACTGGAAGATGCCCTTACTGACGGCGATGGCCAGCAGCAATCCGGCATAGACGAGCAGTTTGTGGCGAGTGACGCCGAGGTGCAAGTCTTCGGCGGCGCGGCCCAGGACGAGGGGGAACAGGATCCAGATTCCGTTGGTCAGGAAAACGCAGAGGGTGCCGAAGGCGTAGCTCCAGCGGTAGCGTTTGACGTGGGGCAGAAGCGGACGCAGGTGCTTAAGCATGGAGAGTTGTAGATGAAATTTTAGCAGGGCGGGGTTCAGAGAGACGGACGGGGGGAAGGGATCAGGGATTAGGTTCTCGACCCTTCCGGAGAAATGACTGCCCACTAAATGCTTTTAATAAGAATGTGAGGAGGATGGGGCGCCTCGGGCAGGAGGCGCCTTGCGGCTATGCGGCTTCGGCGAAGCGGCCGTGAATTTGAATGCAGCTCTTGAGGGCGTGAAGCGCGTAGAGGGCGTCATCGAGGGCTTCCTCTTCCTGAATGTGGTCGCCTGCGGCAGCAAACAATTCACGCGCGCGCTCTACGATGGCGCGCTCAGCGTTGGCGATCAGGGTGGGAACTCGGTCGGCATTGCCTTCCAGCAGGGCTGCGACGTAAAGATCTTTCCATTCTTTTGCGGTTGCTTTCACCGATTGAAGCGTCGGGGTGGACATATTGAAAACTCTCCGTAAACCTCACCGAATGCGGCAGTATTCGCGAAAATAAATATCCTGGCTGACCTGAGCAATACAGTTAATGGTGTACAGCGGATACGGGGTTGTGGAAAAAATTTGCGGGCTGCTTGCCCGGAACAGCAGGTTCCTCCCGGGCTTTTCAGCCCGGTTCGGAATGACAAGTCAAGTACTACTGCTCTAGCTATTGCTCGGGCGGAGGCGGCGGCTCCTGCCCCATGTGTTGCTGCATACGGGTTTCACGATTGGCTTCCATCTGCTTCAACTGGGAGCGCTGGTCGGTGGTGAGCAACTGGTACATCTCGCTCATCATGCGGGTGTGGACGACATCGAGTTGAGCTTGGATGGGCGCCTTCTGGGTCGCCAAAGCCTGCACTTTCGCGGCATCATAAGTCCCTTCCACATACTGGCGAAGCTGCGTGTCGATCTGCCGTTCCTGTTCCATGAGCGGCTTAAGGTTCGGCCGTTCCTTTTCCATGACGCCCTTCATCTGGGTCTGCTGCTCGTCGGTCAAGTTCAGTTTCTTGGCCCAGAACTGCATCATGTGACCCATGCCAAACTCGTGGCCCGGAGGCGGCGGAGGCGTAGCATCTTCGGAGGTCTGCGCCTGGCCGAGCGCTGTGGCCAGCAGAACGGCCACCGCGGCGGCCAGCAGGCGATAACGGATGGTTCTCATCGTGAGTCCTCTTTCTGAATTCATTCCCGGATTCTCGGGTAAGTATGCGTACGATTATGGAAACACGGTTGGGGAGGCAATGGCGGTAAAAAATCGGTCAACCGGAGTAAAGTTTTGTCAAAGCGGAAGAGCCCTTGATTGACGTCATTCGTGAGTTTGACAATTCTTTACCACGAGGCGTTTTGTATATGGTGCAAAATGAAAGCTGTGATGGAACGAATTCTGGTCATCGACGACGATGTGGAGTTGTGCCACCTGGTGGTGGAGTATCTGCAAGCTGAGGGCTTTGTTATCGACTGCGTGCACGATGGCGAGAGCGGCTTGAAGAAGGCCACGGCCGGAGAATATTTACTGGCGGTGCTGGATGTGATGCTGCCGGGCATCAACGGATTTGAAGTGTTGCGGCGCATCCGGGCGACTTCGCGGCTTCCGGTGCTGCTGCTGACGGCGCGCGGGGAAGACGTGGATCGCATAGTCGGGCTGGAGATCGGCGCGGATGATTATCTTCCGAAGCCATTTAATCCGCGGGAACTGGTGGCTCGAATTCGGGCGATTTTGCGGCGCACACGGGCCGATGGCAACGGTTCGCCTCCGGCGCCGGATATTGTGCGGGTGGGAGAAGTTGAGCTTGATCCGGCATCGCGCACAGTCCGCATGGAAGGCAAGCCGGTCGATCTGACATCAGTGGAATTCAACCTTCTCGAAGTTTTGTTGCGCGAAGCGGGGCGCGTCGTGCCGCGCGAGCGGCTGGTGAATGCGGTATTGAGCCGGAAATTTTCTCCGTTTGACCGCAGCATCGACATGCACATCAGCAAGGTCCGCAAGAAGCTGGGCGACACGGAGAACGACGAGCACATCAAGACGGTGCGCGGGGTGGGATATATTTTTGCGCGTCCGCGGGAGAAGTCGAAGGCGACGTAGAATTATCCAAGGATGCGCGATCTTAGAGACGCAGCATGAAAAGCCTCTTTCTTCGAATCTTTTTATCGTTCTGGCTGGCGCAGGCGCTGATTATTGTGCTGGCCGTGTTGATCACGCTGGCGTTGCGGCCACGCAGTTCGACGTGGGAAGCCTTGCGCACGACCGCGCTGAATGATGCAGTGAACGCCTACGAGCAGGGCGGCGACGGGCAGCTGCGGAAATATATGGACGAGCTGGATGCGACGCAGCACGTGCGCGCCTATCTATTCAACGAGCAGGGCACGGAGCTATCGCATCGCTCGCCTCCGGATTGGGCGATTCGGGTGGCGGAAGGTGGTCCGCGTGCGCCGCGCGACGGATTTTTGATTCCTGCGCCGCCAGTGCAACGCGACTCGCGCGCATCCACCAACGGGCAGCATCGTTACACGCTGGTGCTGGGTCTGCCGCCGGGGCCGCGGGTGTTCCTGGGACCGCGCGGCATGCCGATTCGATGGCTTATCATTGCGGTGATCTGTTCCGGCCTTGTCTGTTATTTGGTCTCCTGGTACATGACGAAGCCGATCATTCGGCTGCGCAAGGCAACGCGCCAGTTGGCTGCAGGAGACTTGACGGCACGCAGTGGCGCTCCGATTCGAGGCAAGCGCGACGAAATCGCAGGCCTGATGCGTGACTTTGATGCTATGGCGGAGCGGCTGGAGATTCTGGTGAAGGCACAATCGCGCCTGCTCAACGATATTTCTCATGAACTGCGCTCTCCTTTGGCGCGGTTGAATGTGGCTCTGGGACTCGCGCGGCAGCGTTCCGGGCCGGAGAGCGCAGAGATGCTGGAGCGAATTGAGCTGGAAGCAGCGCGCCTGAACGAGATGATCGGCCGGATTCTCACGCTGGCGCGGCTGGAGGACGGAGAACAGCGCGTTCCACAAATTCCCGTTCCGCTGGATGAATTGGTGCTGGGTATTACGGAGGATGCTGAATTCGAAGCGCAGGCGCGGCATTGTCACGTGCATGCCACAATTCCCGAAGGAGATTGGGAGGTGCGGGGGATTGCGTCGCTGCTGCACAGCGCGGTGGAGAACGTCCTCCGCAATGCCATTCGCTATACGCAGGAAGGAAGCACGGTTGAGATTGCGTTGAGCAGCGCTGACGGCGACAAAGGTCCTGAGGCACTGATCGCGGTGAGTGACTCGGGGCCGGGAGTTCCTCCTGATGCCCTGGGGAAACTCTTTGAGCCGTTTTATCGTCTGGATGATTCGCGCGGACGGCTCACGGGAGGAACCGGGCTGGGCCTGACCATCACCGAGAGAGCGGTACGCTTTCATGGCGGAAAAGTCTCGGCGGCGAACCGCGCGGAGGGTGGGCTGCGAGTGGAAATTCGACTTCCGATGAGTGGGCGGGGGATGCGCCGGCTGGCGGAGCCGGTTCCGGCACCTACCGAAGCCTGACCGCGGACCAGCTAACCTGAATCAACATTCGCGCGCGCTCAGGCAACTCCGGAAGCCTCTCTACGTTCCAATCACTGATTGCGGGAGTTTGCTCTTCCCGCGCTTTCCTGATACATACATGGATTGACATTTTCCCGCATTCCTTGATGAGTACAACGCGGCCGGCGGGGCAGGTCTGCGCGCAAATTCTACGAGAGATGGAGAACAAGCTAAGGATGTCGAAGACATGGGCGTGGCTGCTCGGGCTGGTGGTGCTGGTTGCGATCGGGTTCCTGGTGGCTTGCGGGACCATCTACAATTCATCGACCGACGGGCTGGTGCTGATCACCAGCCAGGGGGCGGGACTGGTCGAGACATTCAGTTTTAGCCTGGGGAGCGGCCACGTTGCAACCGTGCAGAATCCTCCCATCGATACCGCTAATCAAACCTGCGTTCTGAATGGTATCCCGTCGTCGATCGTTGTGGTTCCGGGCGGCGCGTATGCCTACACGCTTCTGAGTCCAGACCTTTCCGCTTGTACCGGGAGCACTGGCACCAATCCAATCACCAGCTACGGGATTGCGACCTTTACTGTGGGTTCGGATGGAATACTGACGCAAGCCGGCTCGCTGACCCCCTTGGCAACGGAAACGGTGGGAGTTTGCCTGACGGAGGGCGGGAGTCCGACGATAGAGACTGTCCCGGCGAATCCCAGCACGCTGGCCATGGACTCGACTGGAAAGTTCCTGTTTGTGGCGGACAGTTCGACGCAATACACCATCTCCAGCAATCCACTTGTTCAGGTCGCGGCGCCCGGCGCGGTTTCAGTATTTGCGATTGGCAGCGGTGGCGGCCTGACCGAAGTGGCGGGCTCGCCCTTCACGGTGCCGGTTTCGTGCGCCGCGCCGCCGAGCAATTTTACATGGGTTGCGCCGACTCCTACGGTTGCTCCGCCGCTTCTGTTCGGACAATCCCAATCGGTGTGCTCTGCTCCGAATCCGTTCCCCACTTCAGAATATTTGTATGCGGTCGACTCCAGCGATAACGGCGTCGTCTGGGAGTTCGCCGTGAACACCTCTACGGGAGTGCTGAGTGCTCCTCCGGGATTCGGCTCTCCGCAACCCATTGCTGCGGGGGCAAGGCCTTCGGGAGTGACCGTCGATCCTTGCGACCGTTTCGTTTACGTTTCCAATTTCATCTCGAACAACATCAGTGCCTATCGGTTATGCACGAGCGCTACGGCTAACACCATCCCGCCGTGTATCGCGGATAATGGTCAATTATTTGCGATTACTGGCTCGCCTTACAGCTTGACGAACGGGGCGCAGGGACCGGGCCAGCTGGTGGTGGATGTTTACGGGAATTATCTTTATGTGCTGGACACGATCTCCAATACGATTTCGCCATTTCGCATCAGCGCCGTCACAGGCGCTCTGTCCATCATGAGTCCGGCGACGGTGGCGACGGGACAGGGCGCGACTTCGATCGCGATCCGGCCTGACGACAACTGGATGTTCGTGACTGATTTCATTGCGGCCACACTGTCGCAGTATTCGATCGCCCCGGGCACTGGACAACTTTCGCCGCAACTCCCCATCAACACCGACAACTATCCGTATGGCGTGGCGGTGAAGTAGAGCTTAGGTCGGCACTTTCAAGATCAGATACCCGCCCACCAGAACGAAGATCAGGTCGGGCGACCATGCCGCCAAGGCCGGCGGTAGCTGGCTGAGATCGCCCATCGCTTCGAATAGCCGCGAGACCACTGTGTAGAACACGGCAATGCTCACCGCGACCGCGATGCCGGTGATTGCCCCCTTCTTGCCGCTTGACAGCGCGAAGGGGATGGCCAGCACCGCCATTATTAATGTGACCAGCGGGTAGGAGAGCTTCTTGTTGAGCTGCACGCGCAGGCGCACGACGTCGAATCCGCTTTGCTGCAAGTCACGGATGTAGCGGCGGAGCTCTTCGTAATTCATCTCGCTATACTGCTTGACTTCCTTTTTGAAATACGACGGAGTCTCGGGCAGGTCGGCAAACGTGGCAACTTCGAACGGATGATAGTTCTCGATGGCGGAGACGTTGAGAGTGCGGTCCCAGCCTTGCTCGTAAATCCAGCGGTTCAGGCTTTCGGCCCAGTGGGCGCGGTCGGCGTGAATGCGGCGCGTGATGGTGAATCTCTTGCGATCAAGCTCGAAGACGGTGATGTTGCCGAACTGGTCACGATCGGGATCGAAGAACTGGTAGTAGTAAATGTCGTTGTGCTCGCCGAAAATCCATTTGCGATCGGGGCGCAGATAGGTTTGCGCGGGCTTGCCCTTGATTTGGTTATGCAGGGCCTCCTGCCGCTTGTTGGTGTGAGGCAGGTAGAACTGGTCGGCGAAGAAAAGTCCGGTGGCGAGGACGGCCGCCGCTACGATGATCGGCGTTACGATGCGGTAGATGCTCGTGCCCGTGGCTTTAATGGCGGTGATTTCGTTGGAACGCTGCATCAGCCCGAAGGTGACGAGAACGGCTAGCAACATTACGAGCGGGGCAACGTTGTAGAGCAGATAAGGCGTTACGTTGAGCAGATACTCGGCGACAACTTTGGCCGGAACCTGGTTGCGGAGAATATCGCCCAGCAGCTCGAAAAGAGTAAAAACCAGCACCAGCACTAGGAAAGTGGAGAGAATCAGAGTGAGGTAAAGAAAGAAATCGCGCAGGACGTAGTCGTCGATCAGGGTGGGAAATCGGGCGCTGAACAGGCGATGGCGAGAAGATGCGCGTTGAAAGGCATCTTGCTTGCCGCGCGAGGTGAACTGGGGCGAAGGCAGTTTCGATTTCCAGGCGGCGCGCAGCGAAGCCAGTTCCAGCGGACGTTTTTCGGAACGCAAAAGCAGGAAAAGTCCGAGCGCGAGGAAAACGAAGTCGGCCATCCAGGCGCCAAACCAAGCAGAGACGCGGCCCTGGCGGGCCAAGGACACGCCCACCAAGGAAATCACATAGTAGGTGAAGACCAGCAGAATGGTGAGCACGAAGCCGCCAGACTTGCCGCTTTTTTTCGAGGAGAGGCCGAGAGGGATGCCCACCAGGGCGAGCACGAGGCAGGCCGTTGGCAGCGCGAAACGGCGATGAAATTCGATCAGATACCACTGCCCGGAAACGGCATCCGAGTGGGCAGCCTTGGCGCGCAGAGCGCCGGTGTCCATGACGGCAGCGGGCACGGATTGATCGGCTCTACTCTCGGGGGAAGGCAGATCGATGGGAATATCGGTTTGCTGAAAGGTTGAAATCTGATAGTGATTCGGATCCTTGGGATCGGTTTCGTGGGCGGAACCGTCGATCAGATGCAGATGCAGACGATCGGGACCCTCGCTGACAATGATGCCTTCCTTGGCCAGAGTAATTTTCGGATTGCTGGCGTCGGAAATATCCGCCATGAAAACGTCTTTCCATAGGGCGGCACCCTGCGCACTCTTCACGTCCTGCACGTACAACACATATTTTGGAAATCCCTCGTAGAAGACGCGCGGCTGGACTTCAAACGAAACCTGCGAGCCTTTCAGGCGATCTTCCAGGCGGACCAGCGCGGCCTGGGAGCGGGGCGCAATGTAGAGTCCGTTGGCCAGGGCGAACAGCCAGGTGGCGATGACGAAGATGGAAAGTATCCGCAGGAATGTCCATACGCCCATGCCGCTGGCGCGCATGGCAGTAATTTCCGAGTCCGCGGCCAGGCGGCTGAGGCCGATCAGGATTCCCAGCAGCACGCTCATGGGAATGGTGTAGGTAAGCGCGAGCGGCACGGTGAAAAAGAAAATCTCAGCCACGCTGGGCAGGGGAGCGCTGGCGCGCACTACGAGTTCGAGAATGTGTCCGAGGTCGCGCGTAAAGAGGACAAAGGTGAAGATGGCCGCGCCGATCAGGGCATGGGCCGACACCTCGCGCAGGATGTAGCGGGTAAGAATCCGCATGGAGACGCGCTAAAGGCGAGGATAGCACGGGGAGGGTCAAGGAGAGCACGGTGCGGCCAGACAGGGAGTGGGGGCGCGACGTGCCCACCCCCCCACAAAAGACGCCGCGGTTAGCTTGCCTTGAAGAACAGCGCCGCTAGCGGGGGCAGGGTCAGCTTCAGCGAGAACGGCCGGCCGTGCTGGGGAATTTCTTCCGCGTGTACGCCACCCAGGTTGCCCATACCGCTGCCGGCGTATTCGCGGGCGTCGCTATTGAGCATCTCGCGCCAGTAGCCGCCGTGAGGAACGCCGACGCGGTATCCCATACGAGGCACAGGGGTGAAGTTGCAGACAACTAGCACGGAGTCTTGCGGTGATTCGCTCTTGCGCAACAGAGAAATGGTGCTGGTGGCGTTGTCGTTGGCGTCGACCCACTCGAAACCCGCGGGATCGTTGTCGAACACGTGCATGGCGGGCTCGCTGCGGTAGAAGCGATTTAACTGTTGCATCCAGGCCTGAACACCACGATGCACCTGATACTGCAGCACGTGCCATTCGAGGCTGGAATCGTGCGCCCATTCGCGTACCTGGCCGAATTCGTCGCCCATGAAAAGCAGTTTCTTGCCGGCCTGGGCATACATGTAGCCGAACAGCAGCCGCAAGTTGGCAAACTTCTGCCACTCGTCACCCGGCATCTTTCCGATGAGAGATCCTTTGCCATGCACAACTTCATCATGCGAGAGTGGCAACACGAAATTTTCGTGCCACGAATACAGCATGCGGAAGGTCAGCAGGTTGTGGTGATACTTGCGGTGAATGGGATCGTTCTGAAAATACTTCAGAGTGTCGTGCATCCAGCCCATGTCCCACTTCTCGCCGAAGCCGAGTCCGCCCACGTAGACGGGCTTTGAAACCATGGGCCACGAGGTCGATTCTTCGGCACAGGTCTGAATCTCGGGATGCTCCTTGTAGGCTTCCTGATTAAAGCGGCGCAGGAAGTCGATGGCCTCGAGATTTTCGCGGCCGCCATATTTGTTGGGAATCCACTCGCCTTCTTTGCGGGAGTAATCGAGATAGAGCATGGACGCGACCGCGTCCACGCGCAGGCCGTCGATGTGATATTTGTCGAGCCAGAACATGGCACTCGACATGAGGAAGCTGCGCACTTCAGCGCGGCCGTAGTTGAAGATGTGCGTCTTCCAGTCGGGATGAAATCCCTGGCGCGAATCGGAGTGCTCGTACAGATGCGTGCCATCGAAGTAGGCGAGTCCATGCGCGTCGGAAGGGAAGTGCGACGGAACCCAGTCGAGGATGACGCCGATGCCGTGCTGGTGCAGGTAATCGACCAGATACATGAAATCCTGCGGGGTGCCGTAGCGCGAGGTGGGCGCGAAATAGCCGGTAGTTTGATATCCCCAGGAGCCGAAGAAGGGATGCTCCATGACGGGTAGAAATTCGACATGGGTGAATCCCATTTGCCCGACGTATTCGGCAAGGCGGGGAGCAGTCTCACGGTAAGTGAGCGGGCGGTTGTGCTCTTCGGGAACGCGCATCCATGAGCCAAGATGCACTTCGTAAATCGCCTGAGGCGCGCGCAGAGAATTGCGGCCGGCGCGTTGCTGCATCCATTGCTGATCATTCCACTCGTAGTTGAGATCCCAAACGACTGAAGCGGTGCGCGGAGGCTTCTCATGCAGCAGGCCGACTGGATCAGCTTTATCGACGCGATATCCGTGGCGCTGTGATTCGATGTGGAATTTATAGAGGGCGCCGTGCTCGGCGCCAGGAACAAATCCTTCCCAGATTCCAGAAGAGCCCCGTGGGCTGAGGCGATGGGTCTTGGGGTCCCAGCCATTGAAGCTGCCGACCACCGAAACGGATCTCGCATTGGGCGCCCACACGCTGAAAATGGTGCCTGCCTTTCCGTCCTGCGAGGCGAGATGCGCACCCATTTTTTCGTAAATGCGGTAGTTGCTGCCCTCGTTGAAAAGATAGAGGTCCTGGTCGGTGAGAAGCTGTGGGGAGGCGAGAGTGGAATCAGGGCTCATAGCATTCCGGTTGTGGGCTTAGTTTACAGAAAGCTTGGTCCCCGCGCACAATGCGTGGGAAACCGCATGCTATTCTGGCTTCTCCAGCCATGCCTGTACTCCGCGTCATTCTGCTGTGGCACCAGCACCAACCCTTCTATAAGGATCTGGTTACAGGGGAATACCGGCTGCCCTGGACACGGCTGCATGCCCTGAAAGACTACTACGGCATGGTGAAGTTGTTGGACGAATTTCCCCGGGTTCATCAGAACTTCAATCTGGTGCCGTCGTTGATGTTGCAGATCCAGGATTATGTGGCGGGGACGGCTCAGGATCCATTTCTGAGTGTGGCGGCGAAGCCGGCGAAAGATTTGTCGGAGGAAGAACGGCGATTCGCATTGCAGTATTTATTTCAGGCGAATCCACAGAATCTGATTGGACGCTATCCGCGCTACCAGGAATTGTGGCAGCGATTTCGCGAGCACGGCGATCATCCCGATCGGGCGGAGCGGTACTTTCAGACGCAGGATTTTACCGACTTGCAGGTTCTGTCACAGATCGCATGGTTCGACGAATTCTTTCTCGAAGAGAAAGACATTGCAGCCCTGGTGGCGAAGGGGCGTGGCTATTCGCTGGACGATCAGAAGCTGGTGATTGCGCGGGAGAAGGAATTCCTGGGCCGCGTGCTGCCTGCTTATGGCGATGCGGCGAAAAAGGGATCGATCGAAATTTCGGCGACGCCGTTCTATCACCCGATTCTGCCGCTGGTCTGCGATACGAATGTGGGGGCGGTATCGTCGCCGGGATTGCCGCTGCCGCAGAGGCGATTCCGGCATCCGGAGGACGCTCGCGAGCAACTGACGCGTGCCCTGGATTTTCAGGAGAAGGTCTTCGGCCTGCGCCCGAAAGGCGTATGGCCCTCCGAGGGAAGCGTTTCGGAGGAAGTGCTGGCCATTGCGCAGAGCCTGGGCGTTAATTGGATGGCGACCGATGAAGGCGTCCTCGGCCGCAGCACGGGAGTGTTCTTTGCCCGCGACGGGAACGGCCGCATGCCCGCGCAGTTGGGCGAAAAACTCTACAACATCCATCGCTATGAAAAAGGCACGGCGGCGATGCACATGGTGTTTCGCGATCACACCATTTCCGACCTGATCGGCTTTGTGTATTCGGGCATGCCACCGGCGGAGGCGGCGCAGCATTTGCTGAACAGCATCAAGGATGCGGCACGCCCCGTGCTGGATAAGGGCCGGGACGCGGTCCTATCCATTATTCTCGACGGCGAGAATGCCTGGGAATATTACCCAAAGTCGGGGCGGGAATTTCTGCGCCGCTTCTACGACAAGTTGCAGAACGAGCCGGGAGTGGAAGCGGTGACGGTGTCAGAGGCGATTGCGCGGCACAAAGATTTCGGCAAGCTGACGTCGCTGGTGCCGGGCTCGTGGATCAGTGCGAATTTCAACGTGTGGATTGGCGCGCCGGAAGACAATCGCGCCTGGGACTATCTGAGCCACGCGCGCGAGTTCTATGCGCAGAATGCGGCCCGCGCCAGCGAAGCCCAGCGCAAGCTGGCGTTCGAAGAAATTCTGATCGCCGAAGGCAGCGACTGGAACTGGTGGTACGGGCCCGAGCATCATTCGGCCAATGATCGCGATTTCGACGAACTCTATCGCAAGCATTTGTCGAATGTGTATCAGGCACTGGGCGCGGCTCCGCCCGATTACTTGGCGCAGCCGATTTCGGGAGCGGAGGTGCGGCCTTCATTCGTGCCCCAGACCGCGTACATTCATCCGCGGGTCACGGGCGACAAGGTACGTTACTTCGAATGGATGGGCGCGGCGGTTTATACGGCAGACCATCGCGCGGGCGCGATGCACGGCAAGCAGTTCCTGCTCGACTCAGTGTACGCGGGCATCGATTCGACGCACGTGTATGGGCGGCTCGACTTTTGTGACAAGGTTCCGCACGAAGATTTTGAGATCGTGGTGAACCTGGAATCGTGGGCGTGGGCCGATACGCGGCCGCGGCGGGCGATTCGAATGGAGGCGAAAGCGTCTGGGGGCGCGCTTAAAGCGTGGCAAGCGGAAAGCGCGGATGCGAAATTGCTGGCGTCATCCGCCAAACCGGATGACAGCGCTAAGGCGGCCCTACTGCGAAATTTTGAGTTCAAGCTTCCGCTGGTTTGGTTGTTGGATGTCCCCGAAACTGTGGCGACTGCTCCGTCAAGAGATGCCAGCCGCCCCGCAGCTACGACCAAACTGCGGCTTCGCTTCAGTCTCTGGCAGAACCGGCTGCCCGTGGATTCGCTGCCTCTGGAAGGATGGATCGAATTGCACGTCGTCAGCGAAGGGGAGTTGCTCTTCGGGGCGTAGAGTTCGACGAAGTTCTTCGCGGGGGTGATTGCTCGCAGTTAGCCTCGCGGGCGGGAGTGCCCGCGCCACACTCGCGTAGCCCACGCCACACAGTGCGTAATTACCGCCCGACCAAACTCTCCAGCCACTTCAAATATGCGGGACTGGCTTCGGCAATATCGACCGCGATGCATTCCGGGAGTTCGTAGGAGTGTAGTTCGCAGATCGCGGCCTGGACGCGGCCAAACATTTCCGCGCTGGTTTTGATCAGCAGCAACCATTCGCGGCCTTCCTCGATCTTACCCTGCCATTGATAAATGGAAGTAATGTGCGGCACGAGGTTGACGCAGGCGGCGAGCCGCTGCTCTACGAGGTACTGCGCGATCTTGCGGGCTTCTTCTTCGCTGCCTGTGGTCGAGAATACGATTTGTTTGCCAGTCATATAAAATCAGCGGTCGAACGGCGCGGGGAATTTCTGAAGGGCTCCGCGCACAAGGGACGATTCAATGCTAACGCAAATAAAGTTTGGCACATCGGGTTGGCGGGCGGTGATGGCCGAGGAATTTACCTTTGCCAACGTGCAGCGTGCCGTGGGAGGAATCGCGCGCTACGTGGTTTCGCAGAAGCCGCAAGGGGCGCGAGTGATTGTGGGTCGCGATCCGCGGTTTCTGGGCGAGACCTTCTGCTCGATGGCGGCGGAGATTTTGGCGGCACACGGAATCATGCCGCTGGTCGTGGCGGAACCCGCACCCACTCCGGCGTTTGCCTATGCGGTAATTCAGAGCAGGGCGGATGGCGTGATCAATTTCACTGCGTCGCACAATCCTCCGGAATACAACGGAATTAAGTTTTCCACTCCGGATGGCTGCCCGGCGCTGCCCGAGGTGACTAAAAGAATTGAGGCCGAGATCGTTGCTGGCGATAGCGCGCCCCCCACGAAGACCGTAGCTGCCGTCGAGAAGGGCGCGATCGATCCCAAGGCGATGTACGTGAAACGGCTGGCGGAGATCGTGGACCTCGAGGCCATCCGCAAGGCGGGGATCCGGGTGGTGTTCGACCCCATGTGGGGCGCGGCGCGCGGATATTCCGATGAAGTGCTGCGCAGCGGCGGCGTCAACGTCGCTACGGTGCATGACTACCGCGACGTACTGTTTGGCGGACACGCTCCAGAACCGGATGATCACCTGCTGGAGGATTTGCGGGCGAAAATGCGCGAGACGGGCGCGCAGATTGGCATTGCGACCGATGGCGACGCCGATCGTTTCGGCATCGTCGACGCGGACGGGACTTTTCTGCAGCCGAATTACGTGATCGCATTGCTGTTCGACTATCTGGTGGAAAGCCGCGGCTGGAAAAATGGCGTTGCCAAGTCGGTTGCGACCACGAACCTCATCAATGCGCTCGCGGAAAAGCATGGCGTCGAACTGCACGAGACTCCGGTGGGATTCAAGTACATCGGCGAATTAATCATGCAGGACAAGATCGCGATTGGCGGCGAGGAGAGCGCCGGGCTTTCCATACGGCACCATGTTCCGGAGAAAGACGGGGTGCTGGCGGGCCTGTTGTGCTGCGAAGCGGTGGCGAAGCGGGGCAAGTCCCTGGGCGCACAATTGCAGGTCATCAGTAACCAAGTTGGTTCCTATTATCCGAAGCGCGAGAACTTCCGCTTGACCGCCGAGGTGAAGGGGAAGTTCACTGAGAAGTTGCGGGTCGATCCGAAGGAGTTTGTCGGGCACCTGGTGAGCCAGGTGGTGCGCACTGACGGATTGAAGCTGGTGTTCGACGACGGATCCTGGGTTTGCTACCGGCTGTCGGGCACAGAGCCGGTGGTGCGCGTGTATACCGAAGCGCGCAGCGAGCGCGGCTCGGAGAAATTGAACACCGCAGCGAAAAATTGGATTTTCGAATAGAAGCACTTCCCTTGTCGTTGAAACGGTTTTCAAAACTCGCGAAGTTCCGGCGGCCGGAGGATGGCTTGCGCGCCATGGCTGAGCATGCTCCGCAGGCGGAGGCGCTGGCCGCGTCGTACATTGAGCGCGCGCGTCCGCTAGCGACGCGGATTTATGGGCTGCGGCGGCGTATTGCTACCGGAGCCGTAGGCGCGCTGGCAGCCCTGCTTTTCGTGCACGTGATGTTCGGCGCCAACGGCATGGTCGTCTACAAGCAGAAGCGTGCTGAATACGAAGCGCTGCAGAAACATATCGCGAGCGTGCAGCGGGAGAATGACCGCTATACCCAGCAGATACAGGGGCTGCAGAGCGATCGGGAGTCAATCGAAAAAGAGGCTCGCGAACAACTGGGCTACGCCAAGCCGGGTGAGGTCGTCTACGTTGGCCCTCCCGCGGCGAAACCGGCTGCGCCGCCGGCGAATCATTTCACGAAAAAATAGTTGTGCGATTTTCTTGCTGAGCACTGGCGGGTGCAGGTCCAGCGACCGGTTGGCGCTGACAAACCGCCATTGTTCTTGTGGTATATTTCCGTTCGGTTTCCCGATCGAGCGTGGAATGGGAATGGTGAATCCCGTCTTCGTCACGTGGTGAATTGCGGTGTGGGGCCGCAACCTGAATTCAAAGGAGAATTTAGTTATGAAGAAAGTACTGGCGATTTGTCTGGCATTGTTTTTCCTGCTCGCCCTGTCGGCTATGGCGTTCGATGACATGGGAAAGAGCGCAACCGTGAAGGGCTGGGTGGTCGACGACAAGTGCGGCGCCAAGGGCGCCAATGCCGGCGCGGAAGCCTGCACGAAGAAGTGCCTGGCGGCGGGCGCGAAGATGGTTGTCGTGACCGATGGCGATCAGAAAATCGTGGGCATCGATAATCCCGAAGCGTTGAAGGGGCACGAGGGACATCACGTGGCCGTGACGGGAACCATGAAGGGCGACGCGATCCATGTGGAGAGCGTCAAGATGATGTGAACTGTTTCTGAATGGATTTGAGACGGGGCGGCCTTGCGGCCGCCCTTAGTTCTGTAGAGATGTAGCTTGCTATGTCTCTGCTGGAAGCAGTGCGAATGGTGGCGAGAAGAGACGTTGCAACGTCTCTGCGATTTGATTCCTAGCGGACGACGCCTTCCAGCGGGGAACTGGCGGTGGCGTACAACTTCTTGGGCATGCGGCCGGAGAGGTATGCCTGCCGTCCTGCCAGCACCGCGTTCTTCATGGCCTCGGCCATTAACACGGCGTCCTGGGCATTGGCGATGCCCGTGTTCATCAGCACTGCGTCGGCGCCTAGTTCCAGCGCGATGGCCGCGTCGGAAGCCGTGCCCACCCCCGCGTCTACGATCAGCGGCACGCCGGTGATCATCTCGCGCAGGATGCGGATGCTGGCCTGGTTCTGAATGCCGAGGCCGCTGCCGATGGGCGCGCCCAGAGGCATGATGGTCGCCGCCCCGGCATCGAGCAGCCGTTTTGCGACGACGATGTCATCGGAGGTATAGGGCAGAACGGTGAAGCCCTCTTTGACCAGAACACGCGTGGCTTCGAGCGTGGCCTGCACGTCCGGATAGAGCGTGGCCTGATCGCCGATGACTTCGAGCTTGACCCAATCGGATAATCCGACTTCGCGGCCGAGGCGCGCCGCGCGGATGGCTTCGTCCGCCGTGTAACAACCGGCGGTGTTGGGCAGCAGAAAGTATTTCTTGGGATCGATGTAATCGAGCAGCGATTCCTTGCTGCGATCGAGATTGACGCGGCGCACCGCGACTGTGACCATCTCGGCGCCGCTGGCTTCGAGCGCGCGCGCGGTTTCCTGAAATGACTTGTATTTTCCGGTGCCAACAATCAAGCGGGAGCGGAAAGAACGACCAGCGATAATCAATGAGTCCGACATGCGGATATTGTATTCCCGCAGAGGATAAATATCAGTCTGCGATCATGATTTCGTGGGCTTCTCGGATTCCTTCACTGCGTCTTCGTTCGCCTTTTTCCAATCGAGGTCTTCGATCTTGTGTTGGGCGACAGCCGATGCGATCAGGCACAGAAAGGCCAGCCCAATTCCCAACAACTCCGCGAAAATAAAATCCATCTTGCCGAATGCGATGAAAACACGATCTCCGAACAGGAAGCACACTCCGCAAACTACCAACAGGAACTTCGATAGTCCCTGCAGGAGAGACTTCAATACCCCCGGAGTGCTTGACCGGTACATATTTGGCCTCAGAAATATTGAGATCGACTTCGAGCTTATGGAACGGTTGCGGCTTCGGCCTGGGCGTAGAGGTCTTCGATCTGGCTGCGGTAGCGCTCCTCGACCACGCGTCGGCGCAGCTTGAGGGTTGGCGTCATGATGCCGCTGTCAGGGGTGAATTCGTCGGCGACCACCAGCACGCGCTTCAGCTTTTCGAAGCGGGCGAGGTTCTGGTTTACCTCTTCGACGATTCCTTCGTAGAGCGCCTGGACTTTGGGAGTTTCGACCAGTTCTTCGCGCGAGGCGAAAGCAACGCCGTTCGTGCGCGCCCAATCTTCCAACGCGGCAAAATTTGGCGAGATCATGACCGCGGGGAATTTCCGTTTTTCGCCGAGGATGGCGGCCACACCCACCAGCGGATTCAACTTGAGCGAATTCTCGATCGGCTGCGGCGCGATAAATTTTCCGCCGGAAGTTTTGATCAGATCTTTTTTGCGATCGGTCACTGACAAATATCCATCGACATCGATCTGGCCGATGTCTCCGGTCTTGAACCAGCCGTCGGAGAGCGTTGCCTTGGTTTCTTCGGGACGATTCCAATAGCCCATGAATACTGAGGGCCCGCGCACCAGAATTTCACCGTCCTCGGCGATGCGGACTTCGAGATTGGGCAGAATCTTTCCGACCGTGCCGATGCGATGAGCGAGCGGCGTATTCAGCGCGATCACGGGAGAGGTCTCGGTAAGCCCGTAGCCCTCATGGATGCGGATGCCGACGGTGGCATACCACTCGGCCAGTTCGCGGCCAAGGGGGGCGCCGCCGGAAAGGAAGGTGCGAATGTTCCCGCCCAGTCCCGCGCGGATCTTGGAAAATACGAGCAGGTTGGCGAGCTTCCAGCTTGGCGCGTTTGGAGTTTCACCCGCGAGAATTTCTGGCTTATAGGTGCGGCCCACGCGCAGCGCCCACTGGTAAATGGCACGCTTCAGTCCGCCCTTCGTTTTCTGCTCGGTTTGGGCGTAAATTTTTTCATATACCCGCGGCACGGCCACAAACAGCGTCGGTTTTACTTCTTGCAGCGCCGTCGGAAGGCGGTCCATGAACGGGCAGTAGGCGAGGGTGGCGCCGTGATAAAGCATGGCGAAGTCGACGTGCCGCGCCGTGATGTGGCAGAGTGGGAGAAAAGAAAGACTGATCTCTCCCGGCTCGATGCTGAATCCGAGCAGCGAGCAGGCGATGTTCGACGCGATGTTGCCGTGAGACAGCATCGCTCCCTTGGATGTGCCCGTGGTGCCGGAGGTGTAGACGATGGTCGCCAGATCGTCCGGCCCGATGGCGCGGGCGCGCTTCTCGAGCTCGGGGCCGAGATCGTTGGGACCCTGCAGCGTGATGTGATTCATGGTCACGCATTTGGTGACCGACGGCGCATTGCCGCTGAGTTCGAGTGGATCCATTACCACGATGTAACTCAACTGAGTGTGCGGAAGAATGGAAACGATTTTTTCCAGCAGAGAAGCGGAGGAGACAAAAATTGCGCGACAGCCGGAGTCGTTGAGCGCGAAGGCAGTCTGCTCGGGCGTGAGAGTGGTGTAAAGGGGGACGGTGACGGCGCCGAGCAGCAGGCTGGCCACATCGGCCATGGGCCACTCCGGGCGATTCTCGCTGAGAATGGCGATGCGATCTCCGGCCTGCATTCCCCAGGCGTGCAGCGTGCGCGCGATGCGGGACACTCTGGTCCCGAACTCACGCGAAGATATTGGAAGCCACTGCCCGTTCTCGCGGTACAGCATCATGCGCTCGAGATTGCGCTCGACCGCCGCGAAATAAATGTCATTCAGGGTCGCGATGCTCATGGCTTGCCGGGAGCCTTGGACGGGCAGGCGGACGCTTCACCATCAAGGCTCCGACAGAAATGTACTGTTTTCGGGCGAGCTTGGGCAATGACGAAGATCACATCAAATGGGTACTTACGGGTTTACCGCCAGGCCGTGGCAGGGATATGCTTGGAATCACACCACACTCCGTGGGGAAGGAGTTCAATGAAAAAAAGACGCTCAGGCGTTCTGGCGGCCGCGTTGCTGGTGACAATGGCGTCCGCGCTGATCGCCCAAAACACAGCCGCTCAGAGCAAGAAGGAGAGTTCCACTATGCCTAAAGTTGGCGAGATGGCGCCCGATTTCACGCTGAAGTATTTTGACGGCAACGACCTGAAGGATGTGAAACTCAGTGACTTTCGCGGCAAGCAGAACGTCGTGCTGGCGTTTTACATTTTCGCCTTTACCGGGGGTTGAACCCAGCAAATGAAAAACTTCCAGGCGAATCTGAAAGCCCTGGAAGCAGCCGACACCCAGGTCCTGGGTGTGAGCATGGATAGTGCCTTCGCCAATAAAGCCTTCGCCGACCAAATTGGAGTTACGTTTCCCCTGCTGAGCGATTGGGGCGGCAAAATCACCCACGAGTACGGAATCTACAAAGACGAATATCAGGCCCCGCGCCGCGTAAACTTCCTGATCGGAAAAGACGGCAAGATCATGGAAGAGCAAGTGGATCGGGACGCGATCGATCCCAAGAAGATCGTGGATGCCTGCGCCCGGCCGAAGCTGAAAAGCTAAATTGAAGCGGGAATGCGGAGGTGCGGGCTCTACGGCTCGCGCCTTTCGATTTTTTCCCTCCGGACGAATGAGTCCGGAGCTACGTTAGCGCTGCTCGTTCTCTGCGATGGCAGGCTGTAGGAGGCGGACTCCGGTCGACGGGCAGACATCGGGAAATTCGGCATATTCGAATTCCTTCGTGTTTTTGGGCGCGAAATGCTTCATCCATTCCACTACTTTTGCGAGCGCCGCGGGGAACGGATTCTCTCCGTCGCCATTGAGCCACTGCAAGCGACGCGCTTGCTGGAGGTCAGGTTCGATTGAGATTCCAGGGGCGACCGAAATTGCGCCCGGTTTCGGTTGTTGCACAGGCATCTCGGCTGCGAAGCTTTCGGAATGCTGAAGAATCAGGCCGCCGTGATTTCCGGAGAGCGTACGGAAGTCAGGAGCGTCGAGCAGGGCTTTGAGTTGCTGCAAGTCTTTCTCTGGCAGCTGGCCTTCCAAGTGCTGCATTTGCCCAGAGTAGTCGGAGCGAATGATGCGAAACGCGCCGTCGCGAGAAACGGAAAGGCAAATTCCATCCGCCAAACTGCCGGAAATGTTATAGGACAGGCGAGCCAACAGGTCGGGACTTTTCTGCGGCACGGGTTGTTGCGCGAAGAGACCAGACGATAGCAGCACGACCGCCGCTGCCACGAGATACCTTGCAAAGATGCGCATGGATCCCTCCTGGGGTTATGACCCTAATCTTAATATGAGACTGCAGCTTCGCCAAATGGATAGCAGTCTCTTGTGGCGGTTTGTGCGGCATGGCGTGGGCGCGGAAGTGTAGCGGGCTCAGCCCTATCGTGTGGGCGGAAACTAAAGCGTCCCTAGCGGGTTTACACCGATGCGGTAAGATCAATGCACTGAACTTATTTCACTTGGGGCGATGCTATGAAAAAACGCAATTGCTACGTCTGGATGGCTTTGCTGGCGAGTTTTGCGTTCCTGTTGCAAATCTCGACTGCAGTCAAGGCACAAGATGAGTACGACGATCAATCACAAGATCCTCCGGGCCGCGTCGCGCGGCTGAATTTTTCGCAGGGATCGGTTTCGTTCCGGCCTGCGGGCGAGGATGATTGGGTCACCGCGGTGCCAAACCGTCCCATTGTTACCGGCGACGATCTGTGGACCGATGACGGTTCGCGGGCCGAAGTTCACGTGGGCTCTGCCGCCGTCCGCATGGCGCCGAAAACCGGCATCACGTTCCTGGCGCTGGATGACAACACGACGCAGATCCGCCTGGCGCAGGGTTCCATGATCGTGCGCGTGCGGCACGTGGATGATGACGATACCTACGAGATCGACACGCCCAACATTGCGTTCACGCTGCTGCAGCCGGGTGAATATCGCGTCGACGTCAGCGAAGACGGAAGCCAGACCATCACGACAGTGTGGCACGGCCGCGGCCGCGTCACGGGCGGCGGATATACCTACAGCGTGGTGGCAGGCCAGTCGGCCACGTTCAGCGGCAGCGATCAGCTGAACTACGACCTGGAGCAGGTTCCGGCGCAGGATGATTTTGATGGCTGGGCGTTCGATCGCGATGGGAATGAGGACCGTGCCGATTCCGCGAATTATGTTTCGCGCGAGATGACCGGTTACGAAGATCTCGACGCATACGGCGACTGGAATTATGTCGCCGGATACGGTCCATGCTGGCGGCCACGCGGCGTGGTCGCAGGCTGGGCTCCTTACCGCTTCGGCCATTGGGTCTTTGTTGGGCGCTGGGGCTGGACATGGGTTGAAGATGAGGCGTGGGGATTCGCGCCATTCCACTATGGACGCTGGGCATTCGTAAACAGCGGTTGGGCGTGGGTTCCGGGTCCAGTGGTGGTGCGTCCGATGTGGGCACCGGCGCTGGTTGCGTTTGTGGGTGGCGGGCCGGGCTTCCGATTCTCGGGGGGCGTCGGCGTGGGATGGTTCCCCCTGGCTCCGGGAGAAGTTTTTGTTCCTGGATATCATGTGAGCCGCGCGTATGTGAACAACGTCAACATCACCAATACGACGGTGAACGTGACGCGGGTGACGAACGTCTATAACACGGTGATCGTGAATAAGACGACCATCAATAACGTCACTTATGTGAACCAGCACGTTAACAACGGTGTGACTGTGGTGTCGCACGATGCGTTTGTGAATGCGCGACCAGTGGCGCAGAATATCATGCGAGTGGACGCGCATGAAGTTGCCACAGCGCCGATCAGCCACATGGTGGCGGCTGAGCCGGTTCGCGCCAGCGTGATTGGAGCGGGACGGCCGGTGACGGCGAGGCCTCCGGCGGCGGTTATCAGCCGGCCAGTGGTTGCGGTGAGAACGCCTCAAGCTCCGCCGCGTCCGATTGAGCAGCGGCAGGCGCAGGCTGGCGGACACTTGAACCAGCAGGCGTTGGTGCGTCCGGCAGGTCCGGCGCAACCGGCGCAGATGAATCAGGGTAAGCCGCAGCAGACGCAGCCCGGATTCAAGCCGTTTACGCCGGCGAATAACAATCCGGCAAACAATAACAACAATAGTTCCAACAATAATTCGCAGGTCCGGCAACTGCCGCAGGCGCAGCCGCGGACTTATGAGATGCAGGGAACTCCGCAGCCGGAGAACCGGAACACGCAGCCTGCGCAGAATCAGAATAACGAGCAGCCGCAGAACCGCGGATTCCGACCGCCGCAAGCGGAACAGAGGCCGGAGCAGGAGACGCATCCGCTGGTGAAGCCGACGCCTCCGGTGCGGGAGCGCAACGAGCAACAGGAAAAGCAGCAGGAGCAGAAGTTCAATCAATGGCAGCAGCAGCGGCCGACTCCGCCGCCTCCTGCGGCTAAGCCTGCGCCGGCCCCGAAGCCTGCACCAGCACCCAAATCGGAGCCGTCGAAGAAAGGCCATTGACGCTGACTTGGTTCCGCGCGATGTGGTAGGTTCGCATCAGATGGGCATGCGGACTCAATAACGAATGCAGGTGACGCCGGGAGCGGAAACGATCCCGGCGTTCCCTTTGTGGCGCTACATTGTCTGATGGAACAATGAACTTGGCAAAGCAATGAACGAATCGAAACGGCCGGCGATCAACTGGATGGATGTTCTGTGGCTGGTGTTCCTGGCTTTGCTGGCGCTTTTGCCGCCGGTGAGGGAATGGCACAAGCAAGTCATCCTGCTGGCCTTTGGCGTAATTCAGTTGGGCGAGGGCTGGCTGGTGGCGCGTGTGCCGCAGAGAGGCCCATATTATGCGGTTTTGCTAAAGATCGCGCTGGCAGCGCTACTTCTCGGCCATACCGAAGAGATTCCGATCAACAGCTATTACTATCCGATTTTCTTTCTGCCGATTCTCACTGCGGCGGAATATTTCGGACCTTGGGCTACTTTGCTTTGGACGGCGATCGCATCGGGGGCTTATTGCGCGTATCTTTACCCGGCGGCGCAGGAGTTCGAGATTACGCCGGAAGACTACGGCCGGCTCGCGATCCGGATTCTGTTTTTTTTTCTGGCCGCGATGGTGGTCAATCGCTTCATAGTAGAGAGCCGCCGCCAGACTCAGCGCTACCAAGAACTCGCGGAGACGTTAGCGGAGACCAATCGCAGGCTGGAACAGGCGCAGGCGGAGGCGCGGCGATCGGAGCGACTGGCGGCGCTGGGGCAGCTTTCTGCCGGCTTGGCACATGAGATTCGCAATCCGCTGGGCGTGATTAAGGGATCGGCAGAGATGCTGACCCAGAAGCTGAAAGATTCGAATCCACTGGCGATGGAGTTGGCGGGATATATTTCGAGCGAGACGAATCGTCTTAGCGCGCTGGTCACTCGCTTCCTGGATTTCGCCCGCCCGCTGCATACGGACCTGGAGCCGCAGAACATCACTACCGTGCTGGATCGGGCGCTAGTCGATGTGGCGACGTTGTATAAGGGCGAAGCGGTTCGCGTGGAAAAGGAATACGAGGCGAACCTGCCGCTCGTCCCGCTGGATGAAAATTTGTGCGAGCAGGCCTTCCTCAATATTATCCAGAACGCTTATGACGCGATGAGCGCGACCGGCGGCGTGCTGCGGGTGAAGGCTGCGAACGCGCGGGCGGACGGGCGCGATGGGGTTGAGGTGCGCATACAGGACACGGGGGCGGGAATAGCGCTGGAGTTGCGCGAGCAGATATTCAATCCATTTGTGACCACCAAGAAAACCGGAGTAGGGCTGGGGCTGTCGATCGTATCGAAAATCATGGATGGGCATCACGGGTACATTCGCGTGGCCGAGCCCGCGTCTGGGAATGGACAGGGGAATGGATCGCAGGGGAAGGGCGCATGTTTCGTGTTGTACTTCCCGGCGGCGAGCGAACAGGACTCAGTGGAGACGACTGGGCACCAGATGATTTCGTGATTACATTTGGGTTGAGTAAGAACTCATGGCTGCGATTCTGATTGTCGAGGATGAGGCCAAGATGCGCCGGCTGCTCGAGTTGAATCTCGGCGAAGACGGCTTCACTACGTTTTCGGCGGGCGACGCGGACAGCGGGCTGAAGCTGCTGCGTGAGAACTCCATCGATCTGGTGCTGACCGACCTGAAACTTCCCGGCATGAACGGATTGGAATTCCTGCAGGCGGTGAAGCGGCAGAATGCGGCGCTGCCCGTGGTGTTGATGACTGCGTTCGGGACCGTCGAAACCGCCGTAGAAGCGATGAAGGCCGGGGCCAGCGACTATGTGCTGAAGCCGTTTTCGCTGACCGAGATGCGGATGGTGATTCACAAAGAATTGGACGTGCGCGATCTGCGGGAAGAGAACCGGTCGCTGCGCGAGGCGTTGGGGAAAAAGTATTCGCATCCCAATATCGTTGCGCGCAGCCCGAAGATGCAGGAAGTGCTGGCGACGGTTGAGCGCGTGGGGCCAACGAACTCGACGGTGCTGCTGGGCGGCGAGAGCGGCGTGGGAAAAGATTTGATCGCGCGCGCGATCCATGAAAAATCGCGTCGGGCGCAGGGACCATTCCTGAAGATTAACAGCACGGCCATTCCGGAAAACTTGCTGGAGAGCGAATTGTTCGGCTTCGAAAAAGGAGCGTTCACCGGCGCGGTCGCCAGCAAGCCGGGAAAATTCGAGCTTGCCGACAAGGGAACTTTATTTCTTGACGAAATCGGCGACGTGCCTCCAGCGACGCAGGTGAAGTTGCTGCGCGTTTTGCAGGAGCGCGAATTCGAGCGGCTGGGGGGGACGAAGATCATCAAGGTCGACGTCCGGCTGATCGCGGCGACGAATCGCGATCTGCGTGAGGCGCTGGAGCAGGGCACATTTCGCGAAGATCTTTATTACCGCTTGAATGTTGTGCCCATCGATATTGCGCCGCTGCGCGAGCGCAGGGAAGACATCCCCGACCTGGTGAATCTGTTTATCTCGCGTTTCGCGGGCGACTCGGGCAAGCCGGTCGAGGGCATTACGCCCGAGGCGATGCAGATTCTGGTGAACTATCACTGGCCGGGCAACGTGCGCGAACTGCAGAATATTGTGGAACGCGCGTCCGCGCTGGCCAAGGGCAGTGTGCTTGAGCCGGGCGATATTCATCTCGACATCCGGCCGTCGAAAGCGACGAACGGTGCAGGCGGATTTCTTCCCGACGGGATGACGCTGGAACAGTGGGAAGATGAAATGGTCCAAGAAGCGCTGCGCCGCGCTCACGGCAACAAGAGCCAGGCGGCGCGATTGCTGGGGCTGTCGCGCAACGCGCTGCGATACCGGCTGTCGAAGATCGGGATCGCCGACGATGCCGAAAAAGATTCGTAGAACTCCCCAATTATTCCGGTGGAGATTCCTGCAGCACCGACGCTGTGTGAATGCCGGTCGCGACTTCTGGAATCACGCCGATCTTGAGGTAGATGGGACGCACCAACTGGCGCAGCTTCGGCAATTGCGAGGCAAACAGCGCCGCGCAACCAACGCAAATCGCTCCGCCCATCATCAGCGTATGGGGCGCGCCAATGCGGCTGGCCAGCGCGCCGGCGATCAGGCTGCCGAAGGGCGCGACTCCCTGAAAAGACATGGCATAGAAGCTCATCACGCGACCCCGCTTCTCGTTTTCGACGATGGTCTGAAGCACGGTGTTGCTGGACGCCATTTGCTGCATGAAGCAGAATCCGGTTCCGACCAGCAACAATAACGAAAGCCACAGATGAGTCGAGGCGGCGAATGCCATGAGTCCTGCTCCAAATCCGGCGGCGGTCATCGCGATCACGCGTCCTAAGCCTAGTACGCTGCGCCGCGCTGCGAGCGTGACTGCACCCGCCAGCGCGCCGACTCCAGTCGCGGCCATGAGGAAGCCCAAGGTGTGCGCCCCACCATGCAGGATTTTCCCGGCGAAGATCGGCATCAGCGTGGTGTAGGGCATTCCTACCAGGCTGATCAGCGCCAGAAGAAGCAGAATTGACCAGATCGGGCGAAAGCCGGTGATGTAGCTCCAGCCTTCGCGCAATTCCAAGAGAACACTCTGGTGAGCGCGCTCGCTGGGGCGGGCGATTACTACCATGGCGAGCAGGGAAGCGATGACCGCCATGTAGCTGAAACCGTCGATCAGGAAGCAGTAGCCTTCGCCGACCGCCGCAATAATCAGGCCTGCGACCGAGGGCCCGATCAGGCGGGCGGCATTTACCAGCGACGAGTTGAGCGCGATGGCATTGCCCAAGTCCTCTTTGTTCTCGACCATCTCGATCACGAATGCCTGGCGCGCCGGCATGTCGAACGAATTTACCGCACCTTGAAATAAATTGAGCACGATCACCTCGGGCACGGTGATCACATGCGCGAGCGCCAAAACTGCCAAGGCAAACGATTCGAGCATGGAGAGAATCTGGGTCACCACCAGCACGCGATGCCGGTTCCAGCGGTCGACCCAGACACCGGCGAAAGGTCCGAGCACAAGAATTGGGATCTGGCTGGCGAAGCTGACCAGTCCCAGCAGGAACGGGGATCCGGTAAGGCGGTAAACCAGCCAAGCAGTCGCCACGCGAGTCATCCAGGTGCCGATCAGCGAAATGCCTTGCCCGCCGAAGAAGAGGCGGTAATTGCGGTGCTCGAGGGCGCGGACTAGCACTCGCCAGCTCAGCTTGGGCGGCTTTCGACTTTCGGGCTGGCGATCTGGGCTCATCCGAAGATTGATTTTAGCGGGTGATGGCCGACGTCAACGGCCTCACCACAGAGGACAGAGGATCAGAGAGGCTTGCAAATGCCGCTGGCTCTTTGGTTTGTTTGAAGTGGCTGAAAACCACCAGGCTTGGCCGAAGAGGGCCAGTTCCCTCCCGAAACGTGAAAGACGGTACTGCGGGCTCCGGCTTGCGAGTTGAAAATACAGGAGTTGTGGAACCATCCTGGGCACACTCTTTGGCATGGCAGGTGCATCCCTATTCACGAGAGTTTCCTCGAAATGCGGGTTTATGTGAGTAGGGTTTGTGGCACGGGGTGGTTTATGAAAAACAGATTTTTAGCTGGTTCGGCAATCATGTTTTTAGCGCTTGCGGGCGCGTTCTCGGTCAGCGCATTCGCGCAGACCACGGACGAAGGCACGGGTCCGACCGAGCAGCCCAGCGCTCCCATGGAAGTGGGCCAGCCGCAGGCACCGCAAGGGCAGCCACCGGCGCAAGGGGCTCAGGAGCAATATCCGCAAGGGCAATATCCACAAGACCAGAATTCGCGGCCTGATGCGCAGCCCACGGAAGCACAGCCTGGCGGGCCGACCGGCGAGGGTCCGGCGAAGACGGACCAGGGTGTGGGGCGCATAAGCTTGATTCATGGCGATGTTTCGACGCAGCGCGGTGATTCCGGCGACTGGTCGGCTGCAACGCTCAACCAGCCGGTGATGGGCGGCGATAAAGTTTCTACGGGCGACAATGCACGCGCCGAAGTGCAGCTGGATTTCGCGAACTTTCTTCGCCTGGGCTCGAACGCCAAGGCCAACATCGCGAACCTGACGCAGAAGACGATTCAGATTCAACTCGGCCAAGGGCTGGCTAACTACACGGTTTCGAAAGACAGCGAAGCGGAGCCGGAGATTGATACGCCGAATGTTTCTCTGCATCCGGCGCATCATGATGGCGTCTTTCGCATTGAAGTGCGGGCGGATGGCGACACCATCATCATCGTACGCAAGGGCGAGGCGCAGCTAGCGACTCCGCAAGGCAGCACGGTGGTTCGTGCCGGGGAAATGGCTACGGTGCGCGGCGACAGCAACTCGGCGCAGTACAAAATTTCTGATGCTCCGGATCGCGACGACTGGGATCGCTGGAATGCCGATCGCGATCACATGATTGAGAACGCGCAATCCTGGAAGCACACCAACCGCTACTACGGGGGAGCGCAGGATCTGGATGCCTACGGCAGTTGGAGCAATGTTCCTGACTACGGCGATGTGTGGGTCCCGAATGAGCCCTCTGGATGGGTTCCGTATCGCGACGGCAACTGGACCTACGAGCCTTACTACGGATGGACCTGGGTCGGCTATGAGCCTTGGGGCTGGGCGCCTTATCACTATGGGCGCTGGTTGTGGTACGGCAATTCGTGGGCATGGTGGCCGGGACCGACGTATGGCTGGTACCGTCCGTTCTGGGCGCCGGCGTACGTTTCGTTCTGGGGATGGGGCGGCGGCTTTGGATTTGGATTCGGATTTGGCGGATGGGGCGGCTTCGGCTGGCTCCCGCTTGGACCGTGTGACTGGTTCCATCCGTGGTGGGGTGGATATGGCGGGCGCTTTGGCTGGGCGGGCAGAGGCTTTGCCGGCGGACGATTTGGCGGCTTCGCGCCGCTGCATGGCGGAACGCGGTTCTCCAACGTTGCGAACATGCATAATGCCCATGTTGGGGGCGCGTTGTCGACCGTGAATGCCGGACACTTCGGTGCGGGCCGGGTCTCGGCGATGGCAGCTACGCATGAACAGATCGGCGGCGCGCGCATGATGGCGGGGAATCTGCCGGTGGTTCCGTCGCATGCAAGTCTGTCTGCTAGCGGACGGGCGGCCGCTTCGTCGACGATTCGTAGTGGCGGCTCCGAACATTTCTTTGGATCGCACAACAACGTGCGGCCAGCGTCGTTCCAGCAGCAGACTGCAAGTCTGCGGCAGTCGATGCAATCGAACCACGTCAGCGGATTCACTGCTGGTGGACGCGGAAGTGAGGTCGCCGCTCGCGGAACTTCTTCGGGAAGTTCCTCGGGCAGCTTCGGCAAGCCGAGTGCGGGCGTGGCGCAGGGCGGACGAGAGACGAATAACGCTGGATTTAATCGCGGGAATGCTTCGCCCGGGGAGAACGCAAATCGCGGTGGAACCCGTGCTTTCACTCCTCCGAACAACAGCAACACGCGGGTGAATACGGAATCGTCGCGGAGCTTTGGCAGTGAGGCTAGCCGCGGTATGAGCCAGTCCGGCGGTTCGGCGAGCCGCGATGGCTTCCGGCCGTTCACGCCGCCGTCGCAGAGTGAAGCGTCGCGCGGCGCTGGCGAATCATCGTCACGCGGACCAAGCGGAAGCTATTGGAATCGTACCGCGCCGAGTTCGGGATCGATGTCGTCTCGCGGGGCGTATTCCGGTGGAAGCACTTCGCGTCCGCAGTTGGATATGCGGCAGCCCATCGCCCACGGACCGTCTTACGGCGGCTACCCGCGTGGTGGATATTCCACGCCCTCGCGACCGAGCTACGGCTACCCTGGTGGA
The DNA here is from genome assembly GCA_963701925.1 of uncultured Acidobacteriota bacterium. GTDB lineage: Bacteria > Acidobacteriota > Terriglobia > Terriglobales > Acidobacteriaceae > Sulfotelmatobacter. The sequence goes on along the minus strand of CAVPBQ010000010.1, from coordinate 403,445 downwards.
TCGCGCAGCGTTCCAAGCTACGGCGGATCGCACAGCGCACCTAGCTACGGAGGTTCGCATGGCGGTTCCAGCGGTGGCGGCCATGTGAGCGCTCCACACAGCAGTGGTGGCGGCGGGGGCCATGCCAGCGGTGGTGGTGGACACTCCGGTGGTGGCGGCGGACATTCGGGAGGCGGGCATCGCTAAAAAGCGGGCTGGGATTGTAAAGATGTCTCCTGTGAGTTGATGTAAGTGAAGTGAAGGTCAGAGGCGAGAGAGGCGCGCTAAACGGCGCGCCTTTCTCTTTTATAGCTTCGAGCTATGAGCTTTGAGCTTCGAGATTTAGGAGCCGAACTCTCGCACCGTTGAATAGGGGCCTAGAAACACTCGCGACTCGCAACTCGCGACTCGAAACTAGAAACTCACGGTCTGGCGTAGGCCGGGCTGTCGGGTTCGGGGCGGTCGTAGTCGCGGCCGTATTTGTTTTTGTGGGCCTGGGTTACATCGGACTCGGCCAGGGTGAAGGTTCCTAGAGAATTTTTTCCGGGAGCGACGGTGATCTCGCGGCTTGCAGCCTGCAGCGCATCGGGGGCGACGGAGGCGTGAAAAAGCTGAAGCTGATAGCGTCCCGGCGGCACGTTTGCGATGCTGAGGTCGCCACGAGCATCGGAGATGGCGTAATAAGGCGTGGGCAGCGCCATTACGACTGCGCTCATCTCCGCATGAATGTTGCAAAAGATGAAGGAAATCCCCTGCTTGTCGAATTGCACGAAGCGAGTGCTGCCGCTCTCGTAGAGGCCCAGGTCGAAACGTTTGCCCTCGAAGAGTGAAAACACGTTATGGAAGAAGGGATCGTGATTGGGAAATTCGACCTTGCCGCCCACTGGAATCACGAGCAATGAGGGGTGAAATGCCTTGTCACGCTGGACGAGTTGCGGAATCTGGGACGGTTTTTGTTGTGGGGCATCGACGGTGGCGCCGATGGGCGTCAACCAGATCACCGCTTGGGATGAGTCCTTCACGGCGCGACCATTCTTCGTCAGTTCGACATGTGCCTTGAGGGAGATACTTTGCGCCGACGCGCAGATTGATAACGCTCCGACTACATACAGAAGCCAGGAAGGCGTACAGCGCGATTTGAGCGATGTCGTTTTCAAAACAGCATCCCCACCGACAAATTGAGCTGGTTCGTTACGCTGCTGCTGCTATACACCGGGAAGGTTCGCAGCCGGCGCAGTTCGGCCGAAAGCAAAAGATCGGAACGGGGGCGGAATACGAAGTTCGCCAGCGCGCCGCGGTTGCGTCCCAGGATTGGGCCAAAGTTATTCTGATCCGTCGCGAATCCGCGGACATCGCCGGCGAACGCATCATCTTCCGCGATCACGCCATTGATCTCCAGTTTCGGCGTTAATTGAAATTTGAGCTGGGTCCATCCGCCCGCGGCGTCGAGACCGCGGATCGGCGTGTAAGACAAAGTCGGATCGCCACCGTACAGAATCGACGTTCCGATTCCCGCGCCGAGACCGCCAATGCCACGACCGCGATAGAATTCACCCGACAAACCGAGACGAGAGAGGATCGGAATCTGCCAATCCGCCATGCCTGCCCAAGCGTCGACGAAGCGATCCCAATTCCAATCCTGCCGGGCATAATATCCAGCGACGCCGAAGCTCAAGGGATGCTCGCGCACCGCACGCGACCATGCCGTGCGTAACGCGTAGGCTGGCTGCCCGGACTGCTCTCCGGCTTGGGCTGCGCGATAAAACGAATTGCTAGGATACTCCCAGTCCAGATTGTCGAGCACGCCCGCCTGCACAGTTACAGTGTCCCGATCGGATATGGAGAAACGATGCTCCAGGCGCAGTTGCGGCGTCCATCCCCAGAGGTTGCCGCTAAAGGCGAATGCGGGCGTGGCCAGCGAGGCAAACGAAGTGGGCGAGAGCGGGGAGATGAATAAGGAATCCTGGCCTGCGATCAGCGACGTGTGTTCCCAGTCGAGGTGCAGGCTGGCGGTTTGCAGGCGCACGATTCCGAAGTTCACGCCGTTTCCCGTGGCGGGGAAACCTCCGGAAAAATCGAGCTGAATATCCGCGGAAGTTCTTGCCCCTGCGACATTCGGACCAAAAAGCTCGAGTCCGATCTCCGATTGCCGCAACGTCGCGCCCAGCGTGGCTTGCGGCGATCCGGGTGAGACAGGTTCGGCGTAATCGGGAAAATCCAGGTTGTCCGATCCACCCACGCTGCGAAATGCATTCATCAACACGATGCCATGCAGGCGCGCGCGATACTTGGAGGCGGTTTCAACTTTCGTTTGATATTGCTCGTCCACCTTGGAGCCGATGAGGGATGTGGATTCCTCTAGTTTCTCCACTCGTTGCTCGATCGAGGGGCTGGCTTGGGCCGAACTTGGTGGAGTTGAGGTTGCGTTCGAGGCTTCGGGGCCGGTTGCTGCAGAACTGTTCCTGGCGATTGAGTCGGCGCTATTGGCAGCCTTATCCGGCGGCTCCAGCAGTGCGCGCGTGGTCTGCAGGTCTTGCCGCAGCTTCTGCATTTCTGCACGAGACTGGACGTTTTCGGCGCGCATCTCCTCCACCAGTTCCCGCAGTTCGTGGACCTGATCCTGCAGATTGCGCACAGCTTGCGCAGTCTCAGAGGGGCCAGAGGTGTTGGCTGCATCCTGGGACCAGCTAAGCCCGCCAAGTAAAACGACAGTGGCTGCCGCCAAAGCGGCGCCGCGTGTGGCAGACGTCGTGAAGTGGTTCACAAAGTCCTCCTGGCATCCGAATCGAGCGCGATGTTTGCGCCGCTAGGGTTCAAGATGCGAAATTGAATTCTGGTTAGCACGGGCGCGCCTGGCAGGAACAGAGGTCGCAGCGACCTCGGCATGGTCGGGGCGAATCGATTTCTCCGCCACGCGTCCGGGCAGGACGAGCCGGAAAACCGTAGTTCCTTCCACGGTGCGTTCCACGAAAACTTCGCCGCCATGATCCTGGACGATTTTCTGCACGACTGCGAGTCCCAACCCGGTGCCGTTTTCTTTTCCAAAGCTCACGAAAGGGTGGAACAACCGGTCGCGAATCGAATCTTCGATGCCAGGTCCGTTGTCGGCGACCGAAATGGAAATCGAGCCTGCAGACTCGGTTGCCCTCACTTCCACATTTCCTCCCAGCGCCGGAGCAGCCTCGCACGCGTTCAGCAGCAGGTTATACAGAGCCCGCTCCAGCTTGCGCGAATCAAACCATCCCATCACCGGTCCGGTGCAAACCACATCGATGCTGCGCGCATGATGCCGGGGATGCAAGCGCACGGCCTGCGCCGCGCGCTGAATGACTTCTGCCACGCCGCCGTACGCTGGGCTCAGCGATTCGCGGGTGCGGGCAAACTCGAGCAGAGAATCGATCAGATCGGTCATGAGGTTCACGCCGGTGCGAACCTCCTGGTAAAGCTCTTCGCGCTGCACCGACGACAGGTGACTGTCGCAGAGGAATTCAGAATTGGCGACGATCGCAGCCAGCGAATGCCGCAGGTCGTGCGAAATCGAACTGGCCATGCGGCCAATGGTCGCGAGTTGCTCCGCCTCCAGCAGGTCGCGCTGGCTCTTCAACAGGCTGCTGCGCATGCGGTCGAAGGCCCGGGTGAGTTCCGCGACCTCATCTCCTCCACTGGAATCGAGCGGGTGATTGAAATCGCCGGCTTCAAGCGCGCGGACGCCGTCCACCAGATTGGCCAGCGGGCGGGTGAAAGTATGCGATAAAAAAAAGACCAGCGCGCTTCCCACCAGCACTGCGGCAATACCGAGAAGCAGAAGGTAACTATTCAGTTGATTGATGAATCGGGTTGCCTGATCGTACGAGCCAAGCACACTGAGGCGAACGGCGGCATCGCGTGATCCGGAGAGTCCGATCGAAGTGGCGAGGAAATGTTCTTTTCCGATCTCGACATCGTGGGGATCGCTCTGCAAGGATCCCGCGACTAGATTTTTTACATCTCCTCCTTGCAGTTGAGCCGAGGTCAGGGTCGTGGCTACTACCTCGCCTGCGTACGAGAACGCGACCTGGCTACCCGCGACTTTGCTGACAATCGCCGCCAGCGGCTGGTTGATTTCGTAGCCGATGACGAGGAAACCGAGCAGAGTGCCTTCGGTGGTTGAGCCGCGATAGATCGGCTGCACGAAGGCCTGATAGAGGTGATGTCCGCCATACCACCAGTGGCTGGAGTCGGCGGCTTCCGCGTCGAGGGATTGCTGAAAATATTTTTCCGCGGCGTCGCGGGTGAAGCCGTCGGTCTTGGTGTGCATGGCGACGACCCGGCCGCCGCGATCGACCAGCACAAACAGATCGCTGCTGCTGCGGGCATGCTGCCACACGTCCTGGGATGCGTCTTGGATGGTGACCGGGTCAGTGCTGGTCATGATGGCGCGAGTCAGCGGAAGATCGGCCAGCAGTGCCACATCGCTGGTCAGCATGGTTTCGCGCTCTTGGCGAAAATCCTGGAAGGCGCTTACGGAGTTGTGCAGATTCACCGCGATGCTCTGCCGGACGTTGGCCTCGACACTGTGCCGCACCAGCAGCAGGCTGGTGGTGGTCAGGCCCGCCGTGATCAGCAGCATGGACAGCAGAAAGCGCGTGCGCAGGCGGAGACGGGGCAGGAATGCACCCTGCGGCTCGGTCGGTTGGGACCGGGAAACGGCCTGGGGAGAAGGGTTCACGCGGGTCAGCGGACGAATTTGTATCCCATCCCATGCACGGTTCGGAAGTGAACCGGACTGGAGGGGTCCCTCTCAAGTTTTTGGCGCAGCTTCAGAATGTGATTGTCCACGGTACGCGTGGAAGGATAATTCTGGTATCCCCAGACTTCGTTCAGCAACTCGTCGCGGCTGATCACGCGGTCGGCATTCTGCACCAGAAACTGAAATGTCTTGAACTCCTGCGCAGTCAGGACTACGGGAACTCCATCGCGCTTCACTTCCATCTTGCGGAAGTCGGCCGAAATTCCGTCGAAGCTGACCACGTTCAACTCGGGGGCGCGAGCGGTATGGCGCAGCGCAGCCCGAACCCGGGCCAGAAGTTCGCGCGGGCTGAAAGGCTTGGTCACATAATCGTCGGCGCCCAACTCGAGCAGCAGAACTTTGTCTGAGACGTCGCTGGCCGCGCTCAGGACCACGATCGGCAGTGTGGGAGTCAAGGCCTTGATCTCTTTACAAACGTCTCCGCCGGAAATTTTCGGCAGGCGCAAATCCAGAACCATGGCCGCAGGCGCGAGGGTATGGAAACTGTCGAGGGCAGCCTGGCCGTCGGATTGTACTTCGACGGTATAGCCCTCAGTTTCAAAGAGCCGGCGCAGCGCCTTCTGAACGGCGGGATCATCTTCGACTACCAGAATGCGGCCGGTCGGCTTGACGGCAGTGGCGGGAGTCATGGTTCTGAGCGGGTTGAGCGGAGCAGAAAGATTGCCCATAACGAAAAGTCCTGTCCGGGGAAGACTTCCGGCCCCCAAGAGCGCCTGCCGGAAGTAATTCGACCCTTGAAGCTTACAACGATATGACGCGAAAACCGCCGAAAAGCGGGGAATTTTGACATATTTTTTACAATTTCACGGGCAGGTAAAAAGCTGGCGGCAGCCCACTTGCTAAGGCACTACGGGATTCGGCACCACTCGCGCCGGCGGATTCTTGTCGTAAAATCGTTCCCTTGCCTGCTTCCTCTGAGTTGGATGGTCTGGTTGTGGTTCTGGTGCGTCCGCGCAATCCGCTGAATATTGGCGCGGCCGCTCGGGCCATGAGCAACTTCGGTGTACGGCGGCTGCGCGTGGTCAATCCCTATCCGGTTGCATTTCGAGAGGCGCGGTCGGCCGTGGGTGCACTACAACTTTTACGCGGGGCAGAAGAATTCAAGACTGTGGCGGAGGCGGTTGGCGATTGCGTTCTGGTGGTCGGAACAACGGCGGTACGCAATCGCGTTCTGCATCAGCCCTTGCGACGCATTGACGAAGAGGCTCCTGCGATTCGAAGCCAGCTTCAATCGGGGCGCGTTGCACTTCTGTTTGGGTCAGAAAAAATCGGCCTGACAAATGAAGACTTCACGCATTGCCATCGATTGCTGCATGTACCGACTCAGCAAAATCATATTTCGATGAACCTGGCGCAGGCTGTAGCCGTATGTTTATACGAGCTGGCGCGAGGAAGTAGTTCTGATCCCGAGAAGATCGACGAGGAGCCGGCGACCGCCGCGGTCAATGAGCAGATCACGGAGTGCATCTTCGAGGCGCTGGATAAAAGCGGATATGTGAAGCCGGGAAATCACGCGGTGAGCGAGAAGAAGGTGCGGCGGCTCGTACTTCGCCTGGGCCTGAGTGCCGGCGATGCGAAGGTATTCTTAGGCATGGTGCGGCAGATCGTATGGAAGCTGCACCAGAAGTAGGAAGTAGAGAAACGACTAGCGGCTGATTGGATCGGCGGAAGCATGGGTTCCGCTGCGCTGAATGCGGAACTGCAGCATCCACGCGCTGGGGGCGGGTTGCCCGTCGACTCCAGCCGGAGAGAATTCCCAAGCCTTCGCCGCCTGCAGTGTGTGATCCGCGAAGTACCGGCTGGCGACCGGAGCCGCAAGTTTTGCCGATGTGACTTTGCCGGAAGCATCCACTTCCACTCGCACCTTGATTTTGATTGTGCCGGTGACCGTTCGTCGCGCGCTCGGCGAGACCTCGGGTAGAATTTGGCGCACGACGGCGCCGTGGGAAGCGGGTGCCGTTTCCGCGGGCTTCGCAGATGGTGAAATGGCAGGAGCGGCTGAGGATCCAGTTAGTGCGGGGGCGGACTGGGACGATGTTGATTGCGAAGCAGGCTGCTCGGCAACCGGAGACGACGATCGGCTCTTCCAGAAGGCAAAGATTCCAATCAGCGCAAGCAGAACCGCCACAGCAACAAACATTGGCGGGCGACTTGGTTTGGCGCCTGAGGCTTGAGGAATTTTCGATTCGACGACTGCAGGAGCGGCGGATGGGGCAAGTCGCGCCCGAATTTGCGCAATCGTAGAGCGTTGCTGCGGGTCGAGGTGCAGGCACTCGCGCACGATGCCGTGGAAGGGCTCGGGAATGCTCGCGGGCAGCCCGGGATCTCCGTGCGTGGCCTCGCCGTTCTGGGGCACATTCTGGGTGAGCGCGGCCATGAGCGTTACGCCCAGCGACCATATATCGCTTGTAGGAGAAAGAATTCCGGCCGCCGTTTCGGGCGCGTCGTAGACGTCTCGCCGCCGGCGCGTAGAACCCGTGTTGGCGATTGCGGTGATCTGATCTGCGGAAAGCTTGACGTGATTGCCGACGGCGTGCACGTTCGAGGGCCGCACGCGTGTATGTACAAAACCTTTGCCGTGCAAGTATGCGAGTGGGTCCAGCAACGGTGGAAGCAGATCGGCGGTTTCTCCGCCGGAAAGAGCGCGCTGCGGCAAAATCTGCGACAGATCTTCTTCGGCCTGTTCCATCACCACGTAGAGCAGCGGAGTTTCATCCAGCTTGCATTTGCCGGTTTCGAAGATGCGGATCAGGTTCGGATGAGAAAGCTGGGCCACCGCGCGCCAGCGCGAAAGCTGAACGTCCGCCTGTCCCGGCTCGGGGGCGATCAGCTTGATCACGGCCTGGGACGGGGGTTGCGGAGACTGGTCGGTGGCAAAGACCGCACTATGATCGGAGCCGCCCAGCCACCGGCCGAGTGTAAATTTCCCATCGAGAACGCGCCCTTCCCACGCTCTCCACGTTTCGATGCTGGTGGCGAACCTCATGTGAAAGTCACATTCTATGCTATCCGCGAGCCGCTGCGGTTCTCAGCTGCACTTCTGCGCTACCATAGCCAGTCGCGGAAAGTATACGAGGCGGAGGCAAGTTTGGTGTTTAGCACGGAAAAATCGAGACAGCTCTATGAGCGCACCTTGGGGGTGCTAATCGAGGGCAGCAGTTCTTCGTCGCGCGGGCCGGCTACTTTTGGCAAGTATCCGATTTTTATGGAGCGTGGCCGGGGCTCGCGGATCTACGATGTCGACGGCAACGAGTACATCGACTGGATGATGGCCTTCGGCGCACTGCCACTGGGGCACGCCCACGCTGAAGTTGTTGAGGCGATTACGCAGGCGGCGGCGAGTGGAGCGCACTTTGCGGCAGCGAATCCCGTGGAACTGGAAGTTGCCGAGATGCTCCAGAAGATGGTTCCGAATGCCGAGCGGGTGCGCTTTGCCAACACGGGCACGGAAGCGGTGATTGCCGCGATTCGCCTGGCCCGCGGGGTGACCGGCAGGCCCAAGATCATAAAATTCGAAGGCCATTATCACGGCTGGCACGATGATGTGCTGGTTAGTTCTAACGTGATGCCGGCCGCCGCCCTCGGCCTGCGCAGCGATCCGGTGAAAATTCCCGATAGCTCCGGCCTGAATCGAAACGCTCTCGCCGACACCCTCGTGGTGCCGTGGAATGATCTGCCCGCATTGCAGCGGGCGATGGAAAATTATCCCGGGCAGATTGCGGCGGTCATCACCGAAGGCATCATGGCCAACATGGGTGTGATCCCTCCGGCTGAAGGATATTTGCAGGGGGTGCAGAAACTGGCGCGGGCGAATGGCATTCTTTTCATCCTGGATGAAACTGTGACCGGCTTCCGCATCGCGCCCGGGGGCTGCCAGGAATACTACAAGCTTTCGCCGGATCTTGTGACCTTCGGCAAAGCGCTTGGCTGTGGATTGCCGGTGGCCGCACTGGTCGGCCGCGCCGAGGTGATGGACGCGCTGCAGTGGGGCGGCGTCCTGCATTACGGCACGCATAATGGGTCACGCATCGGCATGCACGCCGCGCGGGCAAATTTGCGTGTGCTTACCCGCGACAAGAATGCGTCGTTCGCACATACCTGGCGAATTGCGGAACGTCTGTGTTCGGGATACCGCGAGTTGTTCCGCCAGAAGGGCATCTCTGCCGTGGTTCAGAACGTGGGCCCGATGTTTCAGATCATGTTCACCGACAGGCCGGCGATCCGCGACTACCGCGACTTCTGCCAGTACGTCGACCGGGCTGCATTTCAGAGATTCGTGCTGTCACTGTTTCCGCAAGGCGTCTACGCTTCGCCGTCGGCGGCGCTGCATTCGATCGTCACCTTGGCTCACAACGATGATGACGTTGATCTGACGCTGGCAGCGGCGAACAAGACACCGGAAAAGCGAGGCTAAAGCTAAGGATATACTTTGGGAGCATGGGCGATTATTGGAGTATCGTTAAGCCCTTCTGGCAGGCCATCAATAACTATGATGGCCCGGAGGTCTTTCGGCAGACATTCGACTCTGCTCCGAGCCTATCGGGCTTGATGTTTGCCGCTCATTTTTGCCAATCTGAAGTTTGTAATGGCGGCTTCCATCAAATTCTTCTGGAATAGCACCGGGGTCCTGGCCCCGGAGGCAGTCGAGGGTTTTCGAGAGATTGGGCAGCTACAGATTGCGGCGCTCATACAGTCTGCGACGGACCTATTGGGCTCTCCCTATCCTCGTGATCGAGGAGAAAGACAGGCGCGCCTGTCGCAAGTACCAGAAGCTTCTCTGGACGTTCTCGATAAAGAGTTTTTCCTTTTGATTAAGTCGGAGGCTGGGGGCTTTCAAAACGCCGCCGACCAATACGTCGAACGTGTAGGACGGAATTAAGTAAACAATTACAGCCTCACGCATCGCGACGAAGATGCAGTCCAATAAGATCAAAGATCGTGCCGCTCATCTTCTCTCCCTTGAGGGCAAGGTCGCGATGGTGACAGGCGCGGCTTCCGGCATTGGACACGGCATCTCGCTGCGGCTCGCCGAGATGGGCGCGTTCGTCGCTGCGCTCGACATCGACCAAATTAAGGCTGTTGAAACAGCCGTACAGATTCAAGAGCAGGGCGGGGGAGCTATCGCACTCAAGTGCGACGTTCGCAGCGCTGCCGATTGCGCTCATGCGGTTGAGACCGTAAATCAAACTAAGAGCAAGATCGATATTCTCTGTAACTGCGCTGGCATTGCGATCCGCAAAGATGTCGTTGATCTCACGGAAGACGAATGGGACCGCTCTCTCGATGTCACGCTGAAGAGCATTTATGTGCTCTCGCACGAAGTGGTGCCGCACATGATCCGTGCGGGAGGGGGCAGCGTCATTAACATCGGATCCGGATGGTCGCTGAAAGGTGGGCCGCGCGCGGCCGCTTACTGCGCGGCGAAGGGCGGGGTCGTCAATTTGACGCGTGCTATGGCGATCGATCACGGCAAGCACAATATTCGTGTGAACTGTGTCTGTCCTGGAGACATCGACACGCCCATGCTGCATAGCGAGTGCACGCAGCTGGGGGAAGACAAAGAAGCATTTATGCGCGAAGCGGCCAACCGGCCGCTGGCGCGGGTCGGCACTCCGGACGATGTGGCCAATGCAGTTTTGTTTCTGGCGAGTCCGATGTCTGCCTGGATTACGGGTGCGGCGTTGGTGGTCGACGGCGGAGGCCTGGCGTAGCCGGCTGGTTTTCAGCCCCGCCGCTGGCGGGCTGCTTCGTAGAGGATGATGCTTCCGGCCACGCCCGCGTTCAAAGATTCCACCTGCGGAGAATGGAGAATCTCGACCGTCTCGTCGGCCTGCGCGAGCAGGTCGCGAGGTAGGCCTGCACCCTCTGCGCCGATCAGAATCGCGCAGGGTGAGTCGAGTTTCGATTCGTGAAGTAGACTTCCCTTGTGCGAAGAAGTTGCGATCAGGCGCAAGCCTTGGGCCCGAAACTTCGCGAGAAAGTTGCTGGCCCCGCGCGCCACGACGACGGGCAGGCGAAACAGCGATCCTGCGGATGCGCGAATCACCTTGGCATTGAAAGGACTGACGGTGCCCTCACCAACCACCACGCCAGCGCTGCCGAAAGCCTCGGCCGAGCGCAAGATGGTTCCCAGATTGCCGGGATCTTGCAATCCGATCGCGACCACCACTGGCCCGACCTGCAAGCGCTCCAGCACATCTTCGACCGAGAATTCTTTCAGGCGTACCAGGGCTGCGACTCCCTGGGGCGTGTCGCTGGCCACTGCGCTATCAAACAGCTTGTCGGGCAGCAGAAGCGTTTCCACATGGGCGCCGATTTGGGGCAGGAGGCGCTCGGCCAGATTCTGGGCGGATTCCTTGAAAAAAATCGCGCGGAACTTCAGCCCGCTTCGGATCGCTTCTTCGAGAATGCGCACGCCTTCAATCGCGCAATCGCCTTCTTCTGTGCGTTCTGCGCGGCCAAAAGCCTGACGCAAGGTCTTGACGAGCGCGTTGTGACGTCCTTCAATCCGCCGTAGTCTGGAGGCCGAGGGGCTGGCTGATTCTGCGGTTCGAGTCATACTTTGAGAGCCATGGTGTTATCGCATCATACGCCGCTGCTTTGCGTTGCAGGGTTTTGCCGTATTATGTTAGGTTCGCGATCCAATTAAAATCCTAGTAGCCATCGGGAAGGGGGCGCTTGTGCGCGCCGAGATCGTAAAAATCAGTAGCGAGACTCCGGAATTATCGCTTATTAAATATGCCGCCGATCAGATCCGGTCCGGCGAAGTATTGGGCATGCCGACCGACACGTTCTATGGACTGGCTGCCGATCCTTTCAACCTGCGCGCGGTCGACCGCGTCTACGACATCAAGACCCGTTCGCGGCACAAGCCGCTTTCACTGTTGATCGAAAGCGTGGACCAGGCGGAAGAACTGGCGAAGGAACTGCCCGACGAATTTCATGCGCTGGCGAGGCGATTCTGGCCGGGCCCGCTGACCATTATCGTGAAGGCTGGATCGCGTCTTCCGCTTAAGGTAACGGCCAATACCGGGAATGTTGCGCTGCGCGTTCCGAACGCGAAGATTCCGCTGGCGGTCGTGAGCGCGGCGGCGATTCCCATCACCGCGACATCGGCGAATCTGAGCGGCGCCTCGGAGTGCACCAGCGCTGAGCAGGTGCGCGATCAACTGCAGGGCCGCATTAACATCATCGTGGACGGCGGAGCCTCTCCGCGGGACGTGGCTTCGACCATTGTCGATCTCAGCGATGAGGTCGCGCGCTGGCGGGTGATTCGTGAGGGCGCCATTCCGGCTGACGAGATTTCGAGTTTCTTCGCCAAAGGATGATGTTCCACGATGCCACTCCCAGGAGCCTGTCGGAGCGCGGTTTCTCAGCGGAACGTTCTTCAGAGGAGCGTTGTTCAGGGGATCAATGTCCGAGGGTGAGCGAAGCCCGTCCGCGGCGGAAGTGAAACCGGAAAACCGGCAGTCCAGGCGCGGCTGGTGGCTTCGCCTTCTGATTTTTGCGGTTGTGGCAGTGGTTACATTCTTTGCGATTACTGCCATGCGGATCGTCCACACAGCGTCGTTGCAGGAACTTCATCCGGCGGATGCGATCGTGGTTTTCGGCGCGGCGGAATATTCCGGCCGGCCGTCGCCCGTCCTGCGGGCGCGCCTGGACCATGCCTTCGACCTTTATCAAGAGCATCTCGCTCCCGTCGTGATCACCACCGGAGGCGCGGCGGCTGATCCTAATTTCAGCGAAGGCGGAGTGGGCAACAGCTATCTTCACAAACGCGGCATTCCGGAAAGCGCGCTGATCGCGGAGACGCAGGGCTCGGATACTGCGGAATCGGCGAGTCGGATCGCTGTCATCATGCGCGCGAACGGGCTGCATAGCTGCGTCGCGGTCAGCGATGCCTATCATGTTTTCCGGATACGAAAATTGCTGGAGCATGAAGGCATGCTGGTTTATGTCGCGCCGCGCACCGACTCCACTCCTCACACCGAGAGGGCGCGCCTCGAGGCCGTCTTGCGCGAGACTCTGAGTTATCTGCTGTGGAAGATGGGAATGAATTAGCGCGCTGGAGTGCTTACCAATTCATCCGCTTTCGCAGTTCGGTGACGTGCGCCACGTGATGACGTCCGTGCCAGGCATAGAGCGCGAGCGTCTTCTCCAGGGTCATAGGGCCAAGTTCGGGATGGCGAAAGGTGCGCTTCCAGTCTTCCGGCTCGAGCGAGCGTAGCAGCCGCAGCCAGCGGTCATGAAGAGAATCGAGCAAGGTTAGCGAGACTTCCACCGGAGCCTTTGAATCCGGGAGTTCCGCCCAAAGATTCTCCGCGTAAGGTTTGATCGTCGGATCGTCTTCCGTGATTGCAAGCTTGAAGCGTACATAGCAATTGATGTGGCTGTCGGGTACGTGATGCACGACCTGGCGAACGGTCCATCCGCCGGGACGGTACGGCGTGTCGAGTTGCGCGTCGGAGAGCCCCTTCACGGCCGCGCACAGCTGGGCAGGTGTCTTTGCGATCTCATCGAGGAAAGCCTGCCTGTGTGCCTCGGTCGGTGGACCTTCGTAGTGGAATTTGCCAACCGGATAGCGCGGATCGGTCATTTTGCCTCCAGGCGATCAGAGTTCATCGAGAGATGCTGGCTCGCCGAGCAGGCTTCAGAATCTCACGAACTCGCAGAGTAAATACAATATCTTGTGCCGGTTGGGGAAGAGACCCACCACCTGCGGCTTCGAATTTCGATTCCCCCATGCCCAGGGTTTCGTGCATCCAAAGTGGTTCTGAGCTAAACTCTCCCTGCTGTGGAGGTTAGCTGCTGAATCCTCGAATCTGGGTGCTGGGCACTCCGAGGATGCTTCGGGGGAACTATGCCTTCTTCGGTCTGGTCAGGTCACTTAACGTTTGGACTCATCTCCATGCCCGTGCGGCTTTTTTCTGGCGCGCGCAGTTCGGGCATTTCTTTCAATATGCTGCACCGCACCGACAAGTCGCGGCTGAAGCAGCAATATGTCTGCCTGGCCGACGGCCAGGTGGTCGATCGCTCGGACATCGTGAAGGGCTACGAGTTCCGCAAAGATGAATACATTGTGATCGAACCGGATGAGATCAAGAAGATCGAGCCGCAGACCGCGAAGACGATGGAGATCCTCGAATTCGTGAAGACCAGCGAGGTCGACCCGGTCTATTTCGAGTCGTCGTACTACATGCTGCCGGAGGAAGCTGGCCGGCGCCCGTATGCGCTGCTGACCAAGGCGCTGGAAGAAAGTGAATACGTCGCCATCGCTAAGATCACGATGCACAATCGCGAGTACACCGTGTTTCTGCGCCCGCATGAAGGTGGCATGATGCTGCACACCATGTACTACTCCGACGAAGTGAAAGAGGTGGAAGGATTCGGCGCGCCGGATGTGGAGTTGAAGGAGGCTGAGGTGAAAGTCGCGCACCAGTTGATTGAAGCGCTGGCGGCGGAGTGGGATCCGGAAAAGTACAAAGACGAGTTCCAGGAAAACCTGAAGCAGTTAATCGAAGCGAAGCTCGAGGGCGGAGAAGTGGCCGCGGTCGAGAAGCCGAAGAAACTGGCACCAGTCGTCGATCTGATGGCCGCTCTGAAAGAAAGCCTGGCGCAGATGGAAGGGAAGAAGAAGCCGGCGGCTACTGCCCCGGCTGAACCCCGTGCCGCAGCCGCAAAAGGACGCCGCGGGCGTTAAGTGGCTTTTTGTAACGCGAGGGCAACTTTTCAGCGCGGTCAGGGTTCTATGCAGTGCAGGCGCGCGTAACTTAGATCGTGCCAGGAGGACTCGCATGCGTCGACGCGCTTCCGGGCCCACAGCTGTCTTTCTCCTCGCATTATCTATTTTCTGGACGGGATGCGGCACCACATCTCGCACCGTCTGTGCCGGCTCTTCAAACTCCACCTGCGGTTGCGGCGCGCCGAGCAGTGCTTGTCCGGCGGACTTTATTCCTCTGCTCTATGCGACGACGACCTCAAACCAGATACTCGGCTTCTCCATTAATTCGTCGGGAGCGCTGACCGCGCTGCCTTCGACCACTGGCCCGGCTAATTCCGAAAGCGTAGCGATTGACGGTGGCAACACGTTGTTGTTCGCCGATACATCGAAAAATTCAGTGGACAGCGTCGCGGTCGATCTAATTACCGGTGCTGTGACGTCCATCCAGGGATCTCCATTTTCCCTCGGTACACCCGGCGGAGGCCCAACCGGCATCGCGGTTGGGGGCCAATACGGGTATCTCTACGCCACCGAACCCAACGGCACGATCGTCGGCCTCTCGAGCAGTTCTGGAATTGGCACATTCTCATCTCCCCTGCAGAATTCGCCATTTCCCGCCGGGGTCGCACCCTCGCAGATCGCAATTGCAGCGCAGGGCAATGCGGGAGCTTTTTTCTTGTATGCTTCTGACCCGGGAGATGCCAACGGCAGCATCCTAGCGTACTCAGCTGATTCTTCCGGATCACTCTCTCCGATTCAAGGCTCGCCTTTTCCGACTTTGCCGAATGCCAACCCTTCGGTTGTTCTTTATGATCCTTACCTCCCCAGTTCGGAGACGCAGGGTACGCCATTTCTTCTCGTTTCCCTAGGCGCTGTTGCGAAGGTCGCCGTCTTCGCAATTGATTCGAGTACCGGTGCGCTAACACGAGTTCCAGGATCGCCTTTCGACGTGGGCGATGGCCCCAGCAGTCTTGCAACAGACCAGTCGAATCATGTGTTTGTCATGAACGCTGTCGACCACACCGTTTCGTCGTTCAATCTTGGCAGCAACGGCGTGCTGACCGCAATCGGTTCTCCGTTGTCGGTCGGCACTGCGAGCGGAGGAATCGCGTTCGGTAGCTCGCTCGCTGTATTTGACAGCTCTTCGCCTGTATACGAGCTTTTTGTTGCCGATACCGCAGCGAGCGCTATCTGGACGTTGGACGTAGACCAGACCACCGGAGAACTCACACAGTCAGGTTCACCGTTAATGGTTTCGAGTCCGCCGCTGCAGTTGACCTTTGTTGACGGTCTGTATCCGTCGCAGTAGGGCTGGATCGCTGGGACGGATGAGAAACCTGAGGTACCGTTCTCTGGCGCATACTGCCGGCAATCGTTACAATAGCCGATTCTGCTTCATTTCATTTGGAATGCAATTCTCCTGCGGAGTGCCGATGAGTTTTCGACGTTTGAATAGAATCGCCGCCACGGTTTTGGCGACGATGGTGACGATGTCTTGCGGCCAGGTCTACCGTCCGGTAGTGATTCCGATCAGCACCACGCCTCCGAATACGCAGAACTTCCATGCTGTCTTTGTCCTAAGCAGCAATACTGCTTTCAACGTGGGAGCGGCTTTTCAGATTGATGTGTCGGGAGATTCCAACATTGGCCAGGTGAGTTTGGGGGTGAATCCCACCCACGCCGCGATCCTGCCGACCAATTCCCGCGTTTTCGTGGCCAGCGCCGGAGCCAACTTGTGCGCCGGCGACACGGACCTGGTGACGGCATTCGTTCCCGCCAACGATAGCTCGGCGGGATCCGGGCTGGGCGGAGCGGCAATATTCAGCTTTCCCAACGTTGGCCCGGGAACTCAAAATTCCACTATTACCGCCATCAGCGAAGTTGGAAACCTGGTGACGGTTACGCTGAACGCACCGCTGAGCGGCGCTGCGGTGGGCGGGTTCGTTACGCTTACCAACGTCGTGATTCCCGGCGGCGGCACCAATGCGCTTTCATACAACGGGTGCTATGCGGTTACGTCGGTTGCCGGTTCGACGATTCAGTATGTCAATCCAACGCCAGGTCTGGCGGCGACCACCGGCGGAGCGGCAGCCACTCCGGCCTTCTGCTCGTACTTCCCGGACTACGTCGGCACTACGCAGAACACCTCTGTCTTCGTGGCCAATTATGGCGCGGAAAACGACCCGAACTGTAGCCACGCCAGTACGGATTCTGTAGCCTTGCTGAGCACCACATCGAACACAATCACCAACATTCAATACTTGCCGGCTGGCACACATCCGGTGGCACTGGCGGAGACGCCGAACCAGCAGTTTCTTTACGTGCTGGAGCAGGGAACTGATTCGGTCGCAGTTTTATCGCCCGTAGATTTGTCATCGATGACCGCGACGCCGATTGCGGTCGGAAAGCAGCCCGCATGGATTGCGGTGCGTCCCGACGGGCAGCGCGTGTATGTGGTGACGGAAGGCGATGGCCAGCTCCATACCATCCGGACCGATACCAACACGGTGGTTGCTAATCAACCAGTAGGGGGCGCGGGCGCGAATTACGTGCTCTATGACAGTCCCCGCAACCGGCTGTACGTGACCAACCCAACCGCTGGAGCGGTGTATGTGTTTGACGCGACCACCGACCCGCCAACTCCGGTTTTGTCGGGGACGGTGAGCATCCCAGCGCCGCCGCCGTGCGCTACCGCCGCCGCTGGTTCGTGCGGTCCGGTGACGCCGTCAGGAGTCACGACTTTGCTCGACGGCAGCCGTTTTTACGTGGCGAGCTATGTGACGGTGCCCACGGGTGTGGCGTGCCTTGATGGCACGGTGACCGCTGCGGGATGCGTCATTCCGCAGGTGACCGTCTTTGATGCGGAATCCCTGACCGTGAAGAGCACGGTATTTCCCCTGTTTGTGAATGGGACGGCGACGTCAGGTTTTGCGGCGGCTCCGAACGCAGCCTGCCTTCCTGCCGCTCCTCCCGCTTCCTACGTACCCGCGGCCGCTATGCCCCGTTTCCGCATTTTCGCAGCGTCAGCCGAAGACGGCAGTCACGTGTATGCAAGCATCTGCGATGCGGGGATGATTGCGGACATCGACACCTCGACGAGTTCGATTTCGTACACCGGAACTAATACTCCCGACTCGCTGGTCTCGGATATAGCAGCGCCCTTCGGCGCCGCTGGCATCGGAAGCAACGGCCAGCCCCTGCCCCAAAACCCGACGTTTATGCTCACTGGGCAATAGGAACGAATCAGAGTGAAATTTAAAAGGGCACGGTTGCAGCCGTGCCCTTCAGCTTTTTGGGTGAGGAAGAACTAAACCTTGGCGGAAACTTCTTCATTCACGGCTTCTCTCGCTGCGTAGTGCGAGTCCACGTACTCGTCGAGAATCCCGATGAACTCGGCGACGATGCGGTCGCCTTTCAGGGTGGTGAACAGGCGCCCGTCGACATAAACCGGAGCCTTCGGCTCTTCAAACGTGCCGGGGAGTGAAATGCCGATGTTGGCGTGCTTCGACTCGCCAGGCCCGTTGACGATGCAGCCCATGACGGCGAGCTTCATTTCTTCGACGCCGACGTAGCGGCCCTTCCACGTGGGCATCTGCTCGCGCAGGTAGGACTGAATCTGCTCCGCCATCTCCTGGAAGAATGTGCTGGTGGTGCGTCCGCATCCGGGGCACGCGGTTACTTGCGGAGTGAAGCTGCGAATGCCCATCGACTGCAGAATCTGCTGGGCCACGCGGACTTCTTCGGTGCGATCGCCGCCGGGAGCAGGGGTGAGCGAAACGCGAATCGTGTCGCCGATGCCTTCCTGCAGCAGAACGCCCATGGCCGCGCTGGACGCAACCACGCCCTTCGCGCCCATGCCGGCTTCGGTTAGTCCGAGATGCAGAGGATAGTTGCAGCGCTTGGCCAAGGCGCGATAAACGTCAATGAGATCCTGCACTCCGCTTACTTTGGCGCTGAGAATAATATGCTCGGGGCGCAAGCCGAATTGCTGCGCGAGTTCCGCTGAATTCAGGGCGCTGACGACCATGGCTTCCATGGTGACTTCGCGGGCGTCTTTGGGCTCGGGCAGGCGCGAATTCTCGTCCATCATTTTGGTCAGCAGCACCGAGTCGAGCGAGCCCCAGTTAACGCCGATGCGCACTGGCTTGTTGTACTTCACGGCGACTTCAATCATGGTGCGGAAGTTGGAATCGCCGGTCTTGCCAATGCTGGCGTTGCCGGGATTGATGCGGTACTTCGCCAGGTCGCGCGCGCACTCGGGATATTTGGTCAGCAGAATGTGGCCGTTGTAGTGGAAGTCGCCGATGATGGGTACGCGTACGCCCTGCTTGTCGAGTTGCTCGACGATGTGGGGCACTGCAGCTGCGGCCTCGTCGTTGTTGACGGTCACGCGCACAAGTTCGGAACCGGCGCGGGCCAGGGCCGCACATTGCTGCACGGTCGCGGGAATATCCGCGGTATCCGTGTTGGTCATAGATTGCACCACGACCGGTGCATTCGAGCCGACGCGCACGCCGCCCACGACGGCGGTGACGGTCTTTCTGCGTTGAATATTAGGCATAGGAATATTTAATTTTAGCACGTGAAAACAGGGGTTTCTGCTGGCAAAGGCCTTTAACCGCGAAGATCGCGGAGACATGCCTCTAAGGACGCGAAGAAAAACAGAATCAGTCGAACCGGTCGCTACGCTTTTCCTTGCGCCCTTTTCTGATTCAGCGATGGCGGATTGTACAAATCGACCCCGAACGCCGCTTCAGCCTTCTTGGCGAAGATTTGCTCGTCGGGCTCGTTAAGCAACGTCGTCCATTCGGCCGCGGTCAAGCGATCTCTGGCTGCGGCGATCACTTCCGCATCGGCGCCGACTGGATAGCGCAACTTCGTCGCGCCTTCCTGAACCGCGTCATAGATGCATCGCGCCACCACGTCTGGCTTGGTGCCGCCTTCCAATTGCGCTCCGAACAACCGCCATAACCGGCCCATTGCTTGCTGGTAGGGGTGATCCGCGGGCATGACCACTTCGGCCTTATTCCAGATCGGGGTGAGAATGACGCCGGGCTCGATGATTGCGACTCTGATGTTGAATGGCCTCGCTTCGATGGCGAGAGACTCGCTCACGGCGGCCAGTGCGAACTTCGTCGCAGCGTAAAATCCGTGGCATCCCAACGTAATGCGGCCCAGCATCGAGGTGACATTCACTACTGTTCCGCCGCGGTGTTCTCGCATCGAGGGCAAGACTGCCTGCATCATGCGCACCGCGCCCCAGAAATTGGTTTCGAACAGGGCGCGGGCCTTCTCGAGTGGAACCATCTCGATGGCGCCGCCAATGCCGAATCCGGCGTTATTGACCAGGACGTTGATGGCGCCCGCATCTTTGAGGACGGTTGCGACACAGGCCCGCACGCTTTCGTCCTGATCGACATCGAGTTTAACGGGGACGATATTGGCATGACGGTCGACCACTTCCGGCTTGCGCGCCCCGGCGAATACGCGGTATCCCTGGCGCGCGAAGTGGAGGGCGGTTTCGAGTCCAATTCCAGTGCTGGTTCCAGTAATCAGAGCGGTTGGCATGGCGGAAACGATAGCACAGGGCGCTGTGCTCTTTGAAATTCAGTCAGCGGCTTTTCAAGAAACGCTGGAGCGGCGACGGACTGCTCTCATTGTTTCCGCCGCTCTCAGGTGCTAGACTCGGCTCACTCTTTGGGGGAAACCTATGCCGCTTAGTCGTCGTGACCTGGTTGCCAAGTGCATGGCTCTGGGCGTTTTAACCAGCACGGGTACCTTTGCACCGTCGCTTCTCGCGGAAGCCTGGCGGCAAAAAGAAAACGCACGCAAGCCGACGCCGCCGGGCGGAGGGTTGGGGCCGTTCTACAAGCGGCTTGCTCCTACGACGAACATGCTGCGCGAACCCGGGGATCCGGGCATGCCGCTGGTAGTTGCCGGGCAGGTTTTCGATACGCGTGGTTCGACAGTTGCCGGAGCCACGGTCGAAGTCTGGCAGACGAATCACCTGGGGATCTACGATCTCGACGGTTACCACTATCGCGCGAAGCTGACCACTAATGCGGAAGGCGCTTACGATTTTGCCTCGGTGATGCCAGGGCACTATCCTGCGCGTGTCTGCCAGCACGTGCACTTCCTGGTGACTGCACCCGGCTGCCAGCCCTTGGTCACGCAAATGTATTTTGCGACCGATCCGGTGTTCGAGGGCGATCCCGACAAGAACTTTGCGCGGGACCCACTGATTGCGACTCCGGAGGCGATTCGTCCCGTAACCTTAGTGGGCGATCCGAAAGACATTCACGCGGCGGTCCGCTTCGAGCCGGTTCTGGGGGTGCTATGAGAGGACGCGCCGCAGGGCTGGTGATGTTGCTGTGGTTCGCGACTTCCTTACATGCGCAGGATCTGCGCAAGCTGGTCACCTTCACAACGCCAGGACGAGTTGCTGATATATCGGTGTGTGGTTCGAGCGGGCTGGCGGCGGGGCGTACCGCGACTGGGGCGGTTTACCTTTGGCAGCTGCCCTCGGGCGAAATGGTGACCAGCCAGCCTGCCGAAAGTGGAGTTAGCGCCGTGGCGTGCTCGCCTGATGGAAAGTGGCTGGCGATTGGCAAGGGTGACGGTTCGGTGACCGTTGGCGAGGTCGCGGGAAAGTCTGCGAAGACGCTTGCCGCGACCGGTCAGAGGATCAACGAGCTTGCGTTTTCAGCGGATGGGTCTGTGCTTGCCGCCAGAGTCGCGGGCGCACCGGTTCGGTTGTTGAATCCGGCGTTGGGAACGCAGTTGGCGATATTGAAAACTGATTTCGGCAGCAGCGCAGGCATGGCATTTTCTCCCGACAGTTCGTTATTCGCGACGGTGGATGGCGACACGGCGGTCCGGATCTACGATCGCAACGGCAACCTGAAGGTCAAGTATTCCGGCTTCCTGCTCGAGCCCTTCGCAATCGCCTTCATTGATAACAAGCAGATCGTCGTCGGTGGAGCGGATGGAATGTTGACGATACTCGATGTGTCCGATGCGCACGTGGTCCGCCAGTTCGCGAAGCAGCCCGACCCGACCTTTGCGGTTGCAGCCCTTCCCGATGGCAAGTCGTTATGCAGTTTGCAGATTGACGCCATGAGCCTGAAGAAATACACGGCATTGTTGTGGGATATAAAGTCAGGCTCAAAGCGAGAGCTTCCGGTCGATGGATCTCATCTCGTGGGCTTCGGAACATCGCCGGCCCACAAAGGGATGCTACTCACCGCCGATTCAGACTCGGCTGTAACCGCCTGGGAATTTCAGAACTGACGAGCAGTTTAGGGCAGCTTGTCGGCCAGGCCGGGAATGGTCTTGATCAGGTCATTGCAGATGACCATCGCGGCAAACAGCACGAGGAAGACAAACGCCGTCTGATAAACGCGTTCCTTGATGTTCATGCTGATGTCGCGGCGCATGAGGCCTTCGATTAGCAGGAAAAGAATTACGCCGCCATCGAGAATCGGGATGGGCAGCAGGTTGAAGATACCGAGGTTCAGGCTGATGGCCGCGGTCAGTCCCATCAGGGGAGTCCAGCCCTTGCGCCGCGCGGCTTCGCCGGCTGCTTGACCGATGCGGATGGGGCCCTCAATTGAGCGCAACATCTTGCCGTGCGCCATCTTCTTAACCAGTTCCAGAATCAGTAATGCGTTTTGCCGGTTCTCGTGCAGTGACAGTTGGAAGGCGGCCGCCAAGGGCAGAGTCTCTACCTTGGTCTGCATGCTGCCAATGCCAATGCGATAGCGTTTGTCGGATAACGTCGGCTGAACGGTAAATGTTTTTTGCTCGCCGTCGCGCAACACGGTCAGCTTGATCGGTTGATCTTTAGAAACTTCCAGGCTCTCCACCATCGCGGCTAGGGCGGGTACGGGCTTGCCATCGAGCGCGATGATCTGGTCGCCCTCTTTGAGGCCGGCTTTTTCGGCGGGCATATCCGGCTGCAGATCGGTGATGATGACCGTCTTTTCTTTGGGAGCCCAGCCTGCGTATCCGATCTTGTCGACGCCGCTGGCTTCTGGAACGATAGTCTTATCGAGCGTCTGCCCGTTGCGCTCGATTTGAACGTCGAGCGGCTGCCCGGGATTCATCGCTTCGTTCAAGTCGACCTGCTCCCATGTCGGATTCTGCACATCGCCGATGCGGGTGATGTGGTCGCCAATCTGAAATCCGGATTTGGCGGCGGCCGAATCTTTCAGCACCCATCCAATCACGGTCGGCTCGTCATAGACCGCGGGATATTCGTAGTGCATGGTGTAGACCACGGTGAGCAGAACAACGGCGAGAATAATGTTCATCGCCGGACCGGCGATGGCGATCAGGAAGCGATGCCAGCGCGAGTGGTTCATGAACTCGCGGGGATCGTCGGAGCGCTCGTCCAGCGGGTTCTCGCCGCTCATTTTTACGTAGCCGCCCAGCGGGATAGCATTGATGCGGTAGTCTGTCTCGCCGCGGCGAAAGCCAATAAGGCGCTTGCCGAATCCGATGGCAAACTGTTCGACCCGTACGCCCAGCCACTTGGCCACGGCATAATGGCCGAACTCGTGGATGAGGATCATGAAACCCAGAACCGCGACGACGGCGACGAGAGAGGTAAGAAAATCAGACATATGCGAAGTACGTAATCTCCAACTGATTAGATTCCGAAATTATGCGAACGATGTAGCCCGGGGGCGCTCAATTTTCCGTGTGTCCAAAACCCGCTGTTGAGCATATCGGCGGGCTTCGGTATCAGCTTCAAGAACCTGTGCAATCGATTGCGGTTTGGGAGAGTTCGTTCCCGCCAACACTTCTTCGATAATCGCGGGAATCTGATCAAATCGAATCTTGCCCTCGAGAAACGCGGCCACAGCGACTTCATCGGCTGCATTCAGCGCGACTGTCTTGGCCCCGCCCGCCTCCGCCGCTTCATACGCCAGACGAAGACAAGGAAATTTTTTCAGGTCGGGTGGACAGAAGTCCAGATGACGCAAGTCGCTGACCGGGAAGCGCAAATCCGATTGGATGCGATCCGGGTAAGTGAGCGCGTACAGAATCGGCAGGCGCATGTCGGTCACCGAAAACTGAGCAAGTATGCTGCCATCCACAAACTCGACCATGGAATGAATGGTCGACTGCGGATGCACCATCACCTGTACTCTTTGCGGCGGCATGTGAAAAAGTCTGCAGGCTTCGATGACTTCAAATCCCTTGTTCATCAGGGTAGCGGAATCGATGGTGATGCGGCGCCCCATCTTCCACGTGGGATGATTCAGAGCTTGCTCGACAGTGATTGAAGAGAAATCTGCCGCGGGAGTGTGCAGGAACGGGCCGCCAGAAGCGGTCAGCCAGACGCGCTCGACTTCGTCCATGCGCCCGCCGCGCAGGCACTGGTGCACGGCATTGTGCTCGCTGTCGATGGGCAGCAGCGGCTTTCCTTGCTTGCGGGCTTCAGCGGTGATCAATTCTCCGGCGGCGACGAGGCATTCTTTATTGGCTAACCCGACAGTCTTCCCGGCCCGCACGGCTTCGTAAGTGGCTTCGAGGCCAGCCACGCCCACGATTGCGCTGACGACGAAGTCGACATCGGCATGGGTGGCAACGCGAACCGTGCCAGCGGGGCCGTTGACGATTTCGATGTCGCTCAGGCCATCTCTCTTTAGGCGAGCGCGGAGTGTATCGGCATCAGCTTCTGCTGCGATCGAGATCACGCGCGGCTGCCAGCGCCGGGCTTGCTCAAATGCGGCATCGAGATTCGACCCAGCCGCGAGCGCCACAATCTGAAAGCGATCGGGATAGGACTCGGCCACACTGAGAGTGCTGCGCCCGATCGAGCCCGTCGAACCGAGGATGGCAATGCACTTCATTGCAATCTTAACCACGTTAGCTTTAGTTCTCTCATTTTGTAAGTGCGGGAGCGTAATGATCGATCCATTCTCTCTGCTCTTCGGTTTCGGGAATGGGGACTCCGCGTGCCATCGATACTTTTTCTATTGCTGCCCCCGGGCTCATTCCTTTTCGTACTAAAAGGCAGGCCGCGATCAGTCCGGTTCGCCCGATTCCTTGCCGGCAATGAATGAGGACGTTCTTGCCAGCAGACAAACTAGTGTTCAACTTGTCGAGTTCCTTGACCAAGTCGGCTTCGGAGGTCGGAACTTGACGATCCGCAATTGGAAATGAGGAAAACTCCAAGCCGTGCCCTTGGGCTTCGCTCGCCTCGGAACCGAGTTCCATCTCCCTTTCCTCGTCGGGAGTTAGCAGTGAAAGCACGGAGTCTATCCCCAGTCGCTTCCAACGGACCATCTCGTCGCCGAGCCAGTCCCCGCCGCGCGGTCGGGCGGCCAAAGCTATCTTCCCGGCCCAAGGCCCATCGAGCCAATAGAGTCCCGCAGCCATCCTACAGTTTCTCCTTTACGACGACGTCTCGTGGTAGAACGTCGACATCCACGCCCCGCCCACGAAGAACGTGAATACGATGATGCCCATCCAGTATAGTGCCATCGGGGCGAGCCTTGAGACAGTCTGTTAAACCGGGAAGCAACGAAGCTAGGAGAGCCTCCGTCGAAAGTCGTTCTTTCTGCGCCAGTTTAACGGCATTGAGAGAGCTTTCCGGATGAAGAGATTTCAGGGGAGGATACTTCGGTGAGTCAGCCATCGGAGCGCTGTTACTGCATTACGCGCCAAGCCGCATAATACCACAGCACCGGAGCGGCGAAGAGCAGCGCGTCGATGCGGTCGAGCATGCCGCCGTGACCGGGCAGCAGCGCGCCGGAATCTTTCACGCCCGCGCCGCGTTTTATTAACGATTCCACCAGGTCCCCCAGTTGTGCCGCGATATTCAAAATGATGGTGATCACGATGACGGGCGCCATTGCGGGTTGTTCGAGGCCGAATAAGCCATCGCGGCGCTGGATCAGTCCCACACGCAAGAGGGCGGTGCTGATGGGCAGCGCATATTGGAAGAGCAGCCATCCTACTGCGACGCTGGCAATCACCGAGGCGGCTGCGCCCTCCCAGGTTTTCTTGGGGCTGATGCGCGGGGCCATCAAATGCCGACCGATCGCTTTGCCGACGAAGTACGCGAAGATGTCTCCCGCCCAGACGACCAGCAGCAGATACAACAAATAGAATGCGCCCGCCCACTGCTGGCGCAGTTGCACAAGCATTCCCATGGGCAGTGCAATGTAGGTGAAGGCGAACACTGAAGCTGCGGCCGCAGGATATCCGCCGCGCAAGTCTTCGCGGCGCATGGCGATGGCCAATGCCAGAAAGGGCGCAATTGCCGCCGCGAATCCCATCGAATACACGAAGATGGCGGTCGAGAGCAGCGGCTTCTCGTTTCCGGCGTTCAAGGCCAGCAAAAGAAAAAAGATGCCAACGAAAATATAGGTCGGCATGCGGATGGGCTGCACGCCATAAAATTCGGTGAGTTGGAGGAATTCGCGAACCGTAAGCAGCGCCACGATCGCGGCAAACACAGCCAGCACGGGCACGGGCGCGCGCAGAATCAGCGCCAGCACAATCGGAATCAGAACTACCGCGGTCGCGATGCGCTTGAGCAAGGGATGAGATGTCTTCGCAGAGTTAGCGACAGAAGATTAAACCACAGAGAACTCAGCACGGCTAAGTTTTTCGGACTACTAAGCCGTCGGGTGCTTCATGCGCGTGGTTCAGGCCGCCGTAGCGCCGTTCACGTTTCTGATATTCCGCGATTCCTTCGAGCAGGTGCAGGCCGCGAAAATCTGGCCAGAGCGTCGGCGTCACATAGATTTCGGCATACGCCAGCTGCCACAGCAGGAAATTGCTGAGCCGCATCTCGCCCGAGGTGCGAACGACCAGATCCGGGTCGGGAAGATGCCGCGTGTACAAGTGCCGGCTTACCGTTTCTTCGTCGATCCGCAGATGATCGAAGCCGCCGTTTTGCGAGGCCGCGTTCGCCATCGAGCGGAAGGCGTCCACGAGTTCGGTGCGCGCGCTGTAATTCAGGGCCAGGGTGAGCACCATGCCTGAATTTTTGGCCGTCGCCTCATGCGCCCATTGCATGCGCTCCTGCACGTCCTCGGGCAGTTCGTGCTGACGCCCGATATAGTCGAGGCGAATATTATTTTTGTTCAGTGTTTTGACTTCGCCCTTGAGATAGCGGGAGAGCAGCCGCATCAAAAAAGAAACTTCGGTTGCTGGCCGGCGCTTCCAGTTTTCTTCGGAGAACGCATACAGGGTGAGCGCCGGAATGTTGATGCGCGCCGCGGTTTCCACGGTCGAGCGCACTGCCTCTACACCGGCTCGATGCCCCGCCGCGCGCGGCAGATGGCGCCGCTTGGCCCAGCGCCCGTTGCCATCCATGATGATGGCGATGTGCCGCGGAAGTTGCTTCGGATCGAGATGGCGGTAGACTTCCATTTCCTTGCGGTCGAGGCCCACGGGGGCCGGGGAAGCTACTTTGTCCTGCAAAGTGGGCATGCGATATGAGGCTAACACAGCCGGCTAGGGGATGCAATCACCAGGAGTCTAATCGTCAGCGGGACGCAATTCCCGTCCCTACCCAGGCGAGGCACTCGCGCCGGAGCAGCTGAAACAGTGCGTCCATATGCTCCTGCCGCGTACGGAAGTTAACCGGATTGATGCGGAACCATGTCTTCCCTTTGAGTTCTGTGGTTGAAATCCAGAAGCGTCCGCCTTGTTCGACGCGCTGCGCAACTTCGGCATGCAACTTCTTCAACTCCCCTTCGCCCAAGTCGGATCCCTTGAAGCGAATGCAAATCGCGGACATGGGCGGAACACTGGCGGGTTCGAAGTCGGGATCATTTCTGGCGAGCGTGTGCAGATGCATCGCTTGGCGGACATTGTTGTCGATCCATTCGCCGATCTGGCGCGCGCCGTAGCGCTTGAAACTCATCCAGACTTTCAGGCTGCGAAAGCGGCGCGATTGCTCCAGGCCGTGAACGTAGTACTGGTAGCGCTCGTTGCCGCGGTCGAATTCGTCGGTAAGATAAGACGGCTTCATTCCGAATGAGGCGGTGAGGCGAAGCTCATCCTTTACCAGCACCGCGCCGGCATCGAGCGGTGCATAGAACCATTTGTGAGGATCGATGGTGATGGAGTCGGCGAGCTCGAGACCGCGGTCGCGCATCGGCGAAGCATGCGAGAGCAGCATCCCGCCGCCATACGCCCCGTCCACATGCAGCCACATGCCCTCACGGTCGGCGATCCGCCGCAGCGCTCGAATGTCATCGACTGCGCCGGTGTTCGTGGTTCCAAACATTCCGACAATACACATCGGCCGCATGCCATCTTTTTTGTCCTGGGCGATCGCGTTTTCGAGAGCATCCAGACGAACCTGGAATTCGGCATCGGTGGGCAGCGCGCGCAGGGCGTTGCGGCCAAGACCGATGCAGTCGACGGCTTTGTCCACGGATACGTGCCGTTCTTCCGAGGCATATACGGCCCAACGCTCCTGGATGCCGATGTGCTGTGCCTGGTCATGAGTCACGGCATCGCGCCCGACCTTCAGGCCGATAAAATTCGCCAACATGCCGCCGCTGGTGAGATTGCCCCCGGCATTCTTGCCGAAACCACACAGATCGGTGAGCCAGCGGACGACAGTCCTCTCCATGGCCACCGCGGAAGGGCCGATGGAATATGCGCCGACATTCTGATTCAGAGCGGAGCAGATGAAGTCCGCGATGATGCCTACGGGCGTAGGCGAGGGCGTGATCAGCCCCATGTATCCGGGATGCCCCACATTTGTGCAATACGGGAGCAACTTCTCCTCAAGCTCCGTAAGGACGGTGTCCGAAGCACTGGGCGCTTCCGGAAGCGGCCCGGAAAAGAGCCGGTTCACGATCTGCGGTTCCACATCGGGGAAAACCCGCTTTTCTTCGATCTGTTCGAGGTAGCTGGCCAGCAGATCGACAGTCTTGTGGCCGAGATCGCGAAATTCCTTGGCGTCCATAAGCGATTCACTCCCAGGTCAGAATAGGACCGGCGATGGAGGCAAAGCCATCCGTTTCTTGCCGTCAAACTGAGAAGTGTATCGCGAAGACGAAGAGGAGCGCCCGTGCCACAGGAACTAGCGCGTTTCTTCGGGCACGACCTTCAATTGCACTTTCTCCGTCCAGCGCAGCACCGTCAGCGAGCAGCCCACGCCTACGCGGACCTCCGTTAGCAATCGATGCAGGTCATCCACTCCAGCTACCGGCTGGCCTTCCAGGGCCACGATGATGTCGCCCTCGCGCAATCCTGATCGCTTCGCCGGACTGGCATCCTCGACCGACAACACCAGTGCGCCGGTCTCGTTCGGCAGGTCGTAGAAGCGGACAACGCGGCGGTGCACCGGCACGGTCTGCCCCGACAGGCCAATGTAGCTGCGCCGGATGCGTCCGTCGCGCAGCAGGCGGCTGGCTACGAACTTGGCCGTGTTGATCCCAATAGCAAAGCAGATGCCTTGTGCGGGCAGGATCGTCGCTGTGTTCACGCCCACTACGCGCCCGGCGGAGTCGACCAGCGGACCACCCGAATTTCCGGGATTGAGCGCCGCGTCGGTCTGGATCACGTCATCGATCAGCCGTCCGGAATAGGAGCGCAGCGACCGCCCCAGCGCGCTGACCACGCCGGCCGTCACCGTCGACTGAAAGCCGTAGGGCGCGCCAATCGCAATCACGATCTGGCCCACGCGCAGGCGCTGCGAATCGCCCAATTCGGCGGCCACTAACCCCGGCTCATCGAACTGGGGACGCTCCAATCGGATGACGGCCAGATCGCTCGCCGGATCGTCGCCAATCAGGGAAGCCGGCATGCGACGCCCGTCCGTCATGGTGACCGCGATGCGCGCGGCATCGTGCACCACGTGGCTATTAGTCAGGATCAAGCCGTCCGGAGTGAATACGAAGCCGGATCCTCCACCCTGCCGTTCGCGCGGCTCGCCGGAGCGCGTGCGGCCTGCGCTTTGGTGCACTTCGATATTCACCACCGACGGGCTGACGCGCTCTACCGCGCCGGTGACTGCAGTCGAATATGCATCGAGCAGGGTAGCATCGCGTTCGACGTTTCCGGCAGAGCGATGCTCCAGAGCCCCGGCATTCTCCAGATTTGAAGACAATTCCACCTGTTCGAAATTCATGATGGATAGATGAAGGTCGATCTGGGTTGGATTCAGGCGGCGGAACATGGAGACGGAGCGTCGCTGCGCTGGACAGCCGGGGGCGGCTGTCCCTACATAAACAAAAAAGCCGGGACCAAGGACGGTCCCGGCGGAGTGTGTTGGCTGGTTGCCCGGATAAGATTGTTTGTGCCCAGGCGCTAAAGCCCCAAGAACATTGTGGCGTTACGCGGTGCTAAAGCGCCGCTCTTCCACCACTGCGAGCTCCCGAACCGCGCGTCCAGTATTGCGCGTTTCAGCACTACGAGCTCCTGTGCTACGCGCTGCGGCGTGGCCTGACTGTCAGATCGCGCACCTGCATCAGGATGCTCGACATCTGCATTCCGTTGAGTTGCGAAACGAAGGGCAAGATCTCGGCGATGAACTGATCTTTCATCAGTTCGCAGATTTCTTCTTGACGGGTACGTTCTCCGCCGCTGAGCAGTTCGGGCACGGACACCTCCAGTGCGCGCGCCAGCCGTTCGAGGGACGACAGCGTGGGCGTGGCCTTCTCGTTTTCAATCTTTGAAACGTACGTGCGCGGTACGGACATCCGGCCCGCGAGTTGGCGCTGGCTGAGCCCATTACGCAGGCGCAGCGAACGAATAGATGTGGCGAGGTTCAGGTGTCCGCGACCATTGCCCGGCACCGGCATCATCACGGGAACAGCAACCGGCATGGGCTCCGGCTCAGGCTCCTCATCGAGCGACGCGTGGCAGCGGCGGCAATTGTTATTCGTGGTACGGAATTGAACCAACAGGCAATGATCGCAACGAACGACTTCCCTAGAGTCTACCGGGGCAAGAGTCGTGGCCATCGGGTTGTGGGAGTGCCAGAGCGAGCGCTCCTTACATCGGCAGGGACCATCTGGGGGGAGTGGCTCCTGCGCAGGGTCAATCTGAGGCACCGGGGCTGTGGAAGTCAACAGAAAAATGCACAGAAATTGCGGCAGTGGTTGGGAGAGAAAGAAATAAAATACGCGAAAGGCCCGAGGAACACGGGAAGCTATGAGCGAGCGTGAGTCTGCGGAGTGTTAACTAACTGGATTCATTCGAGGATGCTGCGATCGAGTGTCTTTGAGCGTCGCCTGCTAGTGTCGACTATCCGCTTCGGCTTCTCCTAGCCCAGTCCTGTTATAGTTTTGCGGTGAATTGGAGATCAACTCGAAAGGTGCTTGCCGTTTTTCTCGCTTCCGCGCTCACTTCCGCTTGCAATGATCGGCAACCTTCCCCTGACTGGAACGGCACATGGAAATTGAATCCCTCAAAGGGTAACTTCCTAGGTCCGGTTATTACTATCTCGATTTCGGCTGACGGTGAGTATCGCTACGACGATCAATATTCGAGTTTCACTTTTCGCTGTGATGGGGTGGATCGACCGATAGGAGACAGTCGCACAGGCACAGGAGCTTGTGTGAAAAGCAGCGCCAGTGGGCTGGACTTGACCCGGAAAGAAAACGGGGTAGAGACGAGTACGAGTCATTGGGAGCTCTCGGCAGACGGGAAGAGTCTTACGGCGACGGCGACCGCCTTTCGTCCGAGTGGCCCGGCTACTACCAGCCAGGTCATCGACTCACGAGTCTCGGGTTCTAGCGGTTTTGCTGGCCAATGGCGGGATCCAGGCTACCTTCAGCGGCATGCCGATCTGACACTGAGGCTCGATAGCGAGACCTTGCATCTCGGTTATCCGAACGCCGGCCAGTATGTCGACGCACCACTCAGTGGAGTCGATGCGGTTGTGCAGGGGCCCCACGCCCCAGCGGGGACGACTTACGCGGTACGTGTGCTTGGACGACGCCAGATTCTCGGTCTGACGAAACGCAACGGCAAAGCTCTCCAAGACTCGCTGGAGTTGAGCAAAGACGGGAGAGCCATTACCTACTCTTGGTGGAATCCCGATCGACCAGCAGACAAGGGTACGTTCGTCTATGAAAAGAAATAGAGACGCGTTGCACGGGCGCCCTCACATTTATTCAGGTTGGTGGCGGAAAGAAAGCCCAACCCCATCCATCCGGATGAAAGGAACCCAATTTATAACCATGGATGAAACCAACAATAGAAAGGCAGCCTGGCAGCTACTCACGGAGTTCACTCAGTCCGAAAGCTTGCGCAAACATGCGCTCGCCGTTGAGGCTTGCATGCGCGCTTGTTCGCGAAAATGGGGCAGCGGCTCGCCAGAGGATGAAAATCTTTGGGGCATCGTCGGCTTGCTCCATGACTTTGACTACGATCGGTGGCCTAGCCTTGAAGACCATCCCTACAAGGGCAATGAAATCCTGAAGGAGCGCGGATACTCGGACGAAATCCGGCGCGCCATCATGTCGCACGCCGAATATACCGGCGTGACGCGCGATACTCCCATGGAAAAGGCGCTCTTCGCCTGCGACGAACTGGCCGGATTCATCACCGCTGTCGCTCTCATCAAGCCGGGAAAGTCGCTGGTTGAGGTCGACGTGAAGTCCGTCCGAAAGAGAATGAAGGATAAGGCCTTTGCCCGCAAGGTGAACCGCGACGACATTATTCAGGGCGCGGCGGATCTTGGGGTCGATCTCGACGAACACATCGGCTTCTGCATTGAGGCATTGAAGCCAATCGCGAAAGAACTAGGGCTGGATGGCAGCGCTGATCACGGCACAACGGCTCCGCCGCAGTCTGCGAATCTGTAGTAACCAGAAGCTGATTTACGACTCATCTTCCTGCGCAGACGTGTGCTAACATCGCTAGCGTTTCAACGTTTTACAGGTTCCTAGTCTTCTCGTCCCCCGTAGCGTTCGTATTTTGCAACCGGAGGCCGGTTAAGTATGCCGACCGATAGTACAAGCGAGCCGTCAACCAAGGTATTGCTCGGATGCAGCCGTTGCGGCGCGAATCTGCCCGACGAAGCCAGATTCTGCCTGCAATGTGGCAAGCCCGTCGGAATGCCAGCGAAGCAAGCGGCGCAAAAAAGTCTGCCGGAGGCCAAATCTCCAGAGGTACGGCGCAAGCGCCGTCTGGCAATTCTGTGGATTTTGCTGGGCATCCTCTTGCTCCTGCTGGTGTGGATGGCGATCAGCGACAACCCTTTCGCGCAGCAGATCCAGGAGATGGTCGGACTGAAGCACGATGAAACCATCATCGAGACCGAGACGCCATTCCTGGTCGGGGCGCACACCTTTCGCTATTACAAATTCGCCTTGCCCGAAGGATCGTTGAATGTGGCCGTCGTGGGCCAGTTCTCAGCGACCAGCGGAGGGGACAAGACCAAAAGCAAGGCTGCGAACGCCGACAACACGATCGAGGTCTACGTGCTCAGCGAGCCAGCATTCACTGTCTGGCAAAACGGATACGCGACCAGTTCGGTGTATGAAAGCGGGCGAGTCGCCGATGGAAAGCTGCAGGCCGACGTTCCCGCCGGCGCAGGAATTTACTACCTCGTCTTCAACAACCGCTTCGCGCCGAAAACCGGCAAGAGCGTGAGCGCCTCGGTCTGGCTGCGCTACAAGAGCTGGCTTCCTGGATGGTTCCGCCGGGTAAAAGGCCGCGTGTTGAACTGGTTCGGCTTCTAGGCGGCTACAAGTTTCCTACCGCATCGACTCTTCGATTTCAGAAATCCAGTCAGGACGTTTGAGCAATTCCCGCGGCTTAGGGCCATCGGCCGCGCCGACAATGCCATCCTGCTCCATCAGATCGATGAGGTGCGCCGCACGGCCGTAGCCGATGCGCAGCCGCCGCTGCAGCAGGGAAGTGGAGGCCTTGCCGAACTCGACCACCAGTTTCACCGCGTCGCCGTACATGGGATCGTCGTCGCCTTCAGCGTTGGCGCCAGCTTCGCCGCCGGCACCTTCCGCTCCGGCTTCGCGCTCTCCGGCCGGCGCCTCGAGGAAGTGCTCCTGATATTCCGCCAGGCCCTGAGCTTTCCAGAACTCGACCACGGCGGCGATTTCCTTCTCCGTAACAAATGGAGCGTGCAGGCGATGCACGCGCGCCGATCCTGACGGCAGGTAGAGCATGTCGCCTTTGCCAAGCAGGGCTTCAGCGCCGTTGGCATCAAGAATGGTGCGCGAATCCACTTTCGTGGCCACGCGGAACGATACGCGCGCCGGGAAATTTGCCTTGATCAGGCCGGTAATCACATCGACGCTCGGCCTTTGCGTCGCTAGAACGAGGTGAATGCCCACCGCGCGGGCCATCTGCGCCAGGCGTGTGATCGATTCCTCCACGTTGCTGGAATCGAGCATCATCAAGTCAGCCAACTCGTCGATGATGATCACAATGTAGGGAATCGGCTTGTCGTCGGATTCTTCGGCGAACAGGCTCGGCGTTGCGCCTTGGTCGAACAGGCGATTGTATTGATCAATGTTGCGCACGCCTTTGGCCGCGAGCAGCTTCAGGCGGCGCTCCATCTCACGCACGGCGTTACGTAGCGCGTTGGCCGCCTTTTTGGGTTCGGTGATGATCTGGGTCAGAAGATGCGGAACGCCTTCGTAGTTGCCGAGTTCCAGCCGCTTGGGATCGACCAGGATCAGCCGCACCTGATCGGGCGTCGCCTTATACAGGATCGACATGATCATGGCGTTGATGGCCACGCTCTTGCCGGCGCCGGTGGATCCGGCAATCAGCAGGTGCGGCATGCCCGCGAGATCGGCGGTCACGATACGGCCGTTGATGTCCTTGCCCATCGCCATGGTGAGCTTGGACTTCGATCCCATGAACTCCTGCGACTCGATGTTCTCGCGCAGCCATATGATTTCACGCTGGCGGTTCGGGACCTGGATGCCGACGGTGCTCTTTCCCGCCATGCGCTCGACCAGAATGCTTTCGGCCTTGAGAGCCAGGCAGAGGTCGTCGACCAGATTGGTGACGCGGCTGTATTTGATGCCCGCTTCCGGCTTGAACTCGAAGGTCGTGACCACGGGGCCGGGATTGATCTGCGTGACTTGCCCGTGGACTTCGAACTCGGCATATTTTTCGGTGAGCACCTGTGCAAGTTGCTTGAGTTCCTCGGCGTCGACAGCTTGTTGCTCGTCGGGACGCTGCAGCAGGCTGCTGGACGGTAATTTGTACCCGCCGGCAATGCGCGGCATTGTCGTTTTGGCTTTGTTACCGCTGTCGGCGCGCTCGGTGACTTCAGGATCGGCCGCGCCTGGAGCCTGCGCAGACAGGGATTCCGCCAGGATTCCGCCGCTGGCTGATTTTGCTGCGGGTGCGGGATCCTCTTCGGCCATCATGCGCTCGATGCCGGTGCGTCGCGATTCGACGGCTCGCTGAGCCTGGTCGAATGCCTGCTCTGACCCTTGCGCACGCGACTGGATCAATTGCGTTTTGACCACTGGCTTCGAGATGCGCCGCTGGTCCAGTTCTTTCTGCTGGCGACGCTTGGTGCGCTCCTGCTGCCAATCCTGGTAGCGATTCCATAGTGCGGTCACAAAGGCGAAGCGCGTCGGAGCCCACAGGCGAATGCTGGTAAAGGAGAACGCGGTCGAGAGATAGAGGGCGACGGCCAGAACGCTGCCGCAAACGATGTATGCGCCGACGAGATTCAGGTAGTGGATGAGGAAGTCGCCCACTACGCGGCCCATCAGGCCCTCGATGGGGATGACGTGCATCCAGAGCAAACGCCCCGGCAGCAGGGCAAGCAGAGCGGGAACGAACATCATCAGCCAGATTCCGCCCAGACTTTTCGCCAGCGGAGATTGCACCTTGCTGGAGCGGAACCAGCGCACGCCCAGCATGGCGGGGAAGACCACGAGCAAGAACGCGCCGAGTCCGAAGAACTGCAGCAGGGCGTCGGCAGTGTAGGCGCCGACAACGCCGATCCAGTTGCGGGCGGAATGCGCGCCCGTCAAAACTGAGGCGCTGTTCCACGAAGGATCGAGCGGAGAGTAGGAAGCGAGTGCGAGAAAAAGGAGGAGCGCGGAGACGCACAACAGGAATCCGACCAGCTCATTCAGCCGGCGGTTGCCCGTGGGCGCAAAAACTGTAGCGAGATAATCCATGAGGCCAGATTCGCCCGCCAAACTCGTTCCCAAGTCCAGCGTTTCAATCGGCCAGAGCCCTACCATTATGCCAAGAAGCCGGGGTTCCGACAATCGCGGAAATCACCGGTAGTGTTCAGTTGGCTTCCGGCCTAAATTTCCCTAGATCAGTTTCGCCGCGAAAACGAGGACGAGTGCGCCGACGACGATTCGGTAGACCGCAAAAGGCGTGAAGCCTCGCTTGCGCACATAGGCCATAAACCACGCAACCGAACCATAGGCCACGATGAAAGAAACCACGAAGCCGATAGCCAGGACGATCCATTCATGGGCGTCAATCTGCGAGACGCCGATTGGATTTTCCCCTTTGCCCCGAAGTGACTTATACAACGTGTACAAAGTAGCGGCGGCCATCGTCGGAATCGACAGGAAGAACGAGAATTCGAGTGCCGAGGCCCGCGACATCCCAGCGAGTTGGCCGCCTGCAATCGTCGACATGGAGCGAGAGGTTCCGGGGAAGACTGCCGAGAAAATCTGGCAGAAGCCGATCCAGATCGATTGTCTCAGGCTCATATCCTCCATACGCCAGGTGTGGATGCGGCTGTCGCTCGCGCCAGGACCGGCGGCTTCGGACTTGGCGTGCATGGCGTCGACGATCCACATAACGACGCCGCCAATCAGTAACGCCCAGCCGATGATGGTGATGTCTTCCAGATGCTTGCCGATGACTTTCGTGAACAGGAACGCCGGAACTGCCGTAACTACGAAGGCCACTGCGGTTAGTCCCAACGGATGCGTGAGCGCGTTGCGATTGCCGCTCTCGCCCTGCGGGAAAGTGGATACGAACTTAGTGATGCGGCTCCAGAAGTAGACGGGAAGACACAAGATTGCGCCGAGTTGGATCACGATGGAATACATCTTCCAATAGCCGTTGTCGAGAGTGAGACCTGGGGCTAAGCCTGAGGCGTGTAGCAACGCTTCCGAAAGGCGCAGGTGTGCCGTCGAACTTACCGGCAGAAATTCAGTTAAGCCTTCGACAATTCCTAGAATGAGAGACAGCAAGTAGTCGTTCAATCGTCCTCCGAAAACAAGCGTACAGTATCGCAGGTCGTGGCCGATTTGCGCAGTTCGTGTGGAGAGCAATTGGACCGCTGGGAAAATTCCTCTCGGAGTTCACGGCGCACCGGCACCGATAGGGATCCTTCGATTGCGGTTGATCTTTGCGCTTGACGCGCAAAGATCAATTCTCGCTCAGGATGACAGACAGAAAAGTCAGGATGACAGGCCAAAAAACTAGTCGCTGGCGTTGCCGTAGGTTGGTATGGCCTGTTGAATGTAAAAGATCAGGTCCTGCGCGCGCAAGGCCCAGTCGTTCTGGGAATATTGGCTGACAATTTTTTGCGCCAGCGACAGCGCGCGGCTCTTCGACTCATCGGATTTTTTCTGATTGGCTTCCGTTTTGTAAATTTCGATCAGGGCGGAGCGACGAAAAGCCGCGTCATATAAGGCTTCCGGAGCGGCGGGAGATTGCTCATGCTCGCTGGCATATTTCTCGTACATCTCGGCTTCTTTTTCCGGACACTTCGATGCACCTTGCCAATCGCCGCATAACTTGTTTTCGATCAGATGGAAGGCGGCAAGATCGGCCCACTTCGTGCTGGGATATTTCTTGATGACCTGCTTCATCCAGTCTTCATTGATCTGGCCACGCATGTAGGCTTCGCGCTCGCGGGCTGAGGGGCGCGTCATTACATCGGAGCGTTCCATCTGCCAGCGAATGTCGGCGGCGCGATAGAGTCCTTCAGCGGCCAGGGGCGACGTGGGGAAGAGATCGTAGACACGGTAATAAAGACGCATGGCTTCCTGAGCGGCATCGCGGCGGCCGCGACGGCGGCTGGCTTCATCCTCGGAGTTGGCGGCCTCGCCGAACACGATCCGATCGCCGTCTTGCGTTGTCATGCTGACGAGGGAATTGTTGTGAATCCATCCCGTGATGGTTTTGCCTTCCGACGCCGGATCGTCCTCATCGACATCCTTGCGGGGCTCACGGAGAATCGCTTCTACGTGCGTCCAGTCGCGAGTGGTTTCGATGATGATGAGTTCGTGTCCACGATCAGCCTCGCCGAGTTTGGCGGCATCGTTGCTGGGAGCGACGCGGATGGTCTCTTCGTGGACCAGGGTTCCGCGCTGGGCCTGGGCGAAAGCGAGGGTCGTGAGAAGACAGAGGCTGGCGACGGTGAGAAGCGAGCGCGATTTCATATTCTGATTATTGGCCGTAGAGGCGTTGCTTGCAACGTTTGTCTTGCCATCGTCGGAGCTGCAGGCAAGACGTAGCAAGCTACATCTCTAGGATGGCCTTTCGCGTAGTGATGCCAACATGCTCGGTTCGATGTTGCCGCCGCTGATGATGCCGATGTTCAGCTTGGTGCGCGGCAATTGGGCCGCGTGAAAGATGAAGCCGGCTACTGAGACCGCGCCGCTGGGTTCGGCTACCGTGGCGGGGTTCATGCTTAGATACGTCATTGCCTGGCGAATTTCATCTTCAGTTACGGTGATGATGTCGTCGACGTAGGCTTGGATGTGCTCGAAGTTGATGGGTCCGATGCTCTGGGTGCGGAGGCCGTCGGCGATGGTGCGGGAGACTTGCTCCGTGGGGAACTGGACGATTCTTCCGGCGCGCAGGCTGGCTTGCGCGTCCGCGGCTAGTTCGGGCTCGACGCCGATCACTTTTATTTTGGGATTGGTGAGCTTGATGGCCGCGGCGACGCCGCTGATCAGGCCTCCTCCGCCGACGGGGCTCAGGATCGCTTCAACTTCGGGAATGTCTTCGAGGATCTCCAAGCCGATGGTGCCTTGTCCGGCAATGATTCTTTCGTCGTTGTAAGGCGGGACGATCACGTATCCATGCTCGGAAGCGAGTTCTTCCGCTTTGGCCTTGCGCTCATCGCTGCCGGGGCCGACGAAGACGATCTCTGCGCCCAACTTGGTGGTGGCTTCGCGCTTGATGGCGGGGGCATTGTTCGGCATCACGATGACTGCTTTGGTTTTTAATGCTCGCGCCGCGTAGGCGACGCCCTGGGCATGATTGCCACTCGAGTAGGTGATGACTCCGCGCTTGCCTTCGGCTTCGGGCAGGGACGCGATGTGGTTGTAGGCTCCGCGAAGTTTGAAGGCACCGATGGGTTGCTGGTTCTCGGGCTTGAGCAGAAAGCGGCGCGGGTCTTCGGCGCAGAGGTTGAATTCGATCGGATGGGTGCGGGTGATGATGCCTCGGAGGCGAGATTGCGCAGCACGGAGGTCGGAGAGAGTAATCATATTGTCGCTTGGCTCGGCTTCGCCTTCGCTGGGCGGACGAATGCGTCCGTCCCCACGCGATTTGAATTATATCTCCAGGATTACGGGCATGATCAGCGGGCGGCGTTGACTTTGCTTGGAGATATAGCGCTTCAGGTCGGCGCGGATTTTTTCTTTGATTACGCCGTAGTCGGCTTTCTCTTCTTCGCTGGAATGGGCAAGCGTGTCTTCGACGATGCGCTTGGCGCCATCCATGAATCCGTCTTCGCCGACGTTGAAGCCCCGGGTAACGATTTCGGGTGCGGTCTCGACTTCTCCGGACAACTTGTTAATCGCGATGATGGGCAGGACGATGCCGTCTTCGCTGAGATGGCGGCGATCTTTGATGACCAGATCTTCGACCACGTCAGTGCGGTTGCCGGAGTCGATGCAGACCCGGCCGATCTTGATGCGGGCGGTTTTTCGCGCGCCGAGTTCGTCGAACTCGAGCACGTCTCCACTCTCGATGAGCATCACTTTTCCAACCGAGCCCTTCATCGCTCCTGCCATTTCGGCATGCAGTTTCAGTTGGCGGTACTCTCCATGCACCGGGATGAAATAGCGCGGCTTGACCAGATTGATGATGAGCTTGAGTTCTTCCTGGCTGGCGTGCCCGCTGACGTGCACCGGGGGCGAGGTTCCATCTTCATAGATGACGTGGGCCTCACGGCGGAAAAGGTGGTCGATCATGCGGTAAATCGTTTTCTCGTTGCCAGGAATGATGCGCGACGACAGCATGACCGTGTCGCCTTTTTCAATTTTCGCATGCTTGTGATTGTCGACGGCGGCGCGTGAGAGCGCGGACATAGGTTCGCCCTGGGTGCCGCTGATGAGCACACAAACTTTTTCCGGCGGGAAATTTTTCATGTCGCCGGGATTGATGACGAGGCCTTCGGGAACTTCAATGTAGCCGAGGTCTTCGGCAATCTCGGCGGAATTGTTCATCGATCGGCCGATGAAGGCGACCTTGCGTCCGTGCTCGTAGGCAAGTTGGACCGCGAGATTGATGCGGTGAATCGACGACGAGAAGCAAGAAATAAACAGGCGCCGTTTGGTATGAGCGAAAACTTCGTCGAACTTGCGCCGGACGGCGCGCTCGCTGGGCGTGTATCCCTTGCGCTCGACGTTGGTGGAATCCTGAAACAGGGCGAGGACACCCTCTTTGCCGTACTCGGCGAAGGTGTGCAGATCGAAAAGCCGGTTATCGGTGGGCGTGGGATCGACTTTGAAGTCGCCCGTATGGATCACGACCCCCAGCGGTGTATGAATCGCGAGCGCAACGCAATCGACCAGACTGTGCGTGACCTGAATCGGATGGATGGTAAACGCCCCGATCTTGAAGCGCTCGTTGGCCCGCATCTCGTGGATGTCGGCATCATCGAGCAGGCCGTGCTCGTCGAGCTTGTCTTCAACATAGGCGAGTGTGAACTCGGTGCCCCAGACGGGCACGTTGAGTTCGGAGAGAATCCACGGAAGCGCTCCGATGTGATCCTCGTGGCCGTGGGTGAGAATGATGCCGCGCACACGCTGGCGATTTTCCAGCAGATATGAAATGTCGGGAACCACAATGTCGACGCCGAGAAGCTCGGCTTCGGGGAACATGAGGCCGGCGTCGATGACGATAATGTCGTCTCCCCAGCGCACGGCCATGCAATTCATACCGAATTCGCCCAGGCCGCCGAGAGGGATAACCTGCAGTTTTCCGGTTGGCATTGAGTAAGGAGAATGCTAGCACAGGGAGACGAGCCGTGAGCAGTCAGCAATGCGCAGTGAGCTACGAGCAATGAGCGATGTGTGGTCAGCCAGGGCTGTTGCTCACTGCTCATTATTCATTGCTTATTGCTGCCGATGGCATTCTGCTGCCGGCTGCGGTAATGTGGAATTAATGGCGGATGAGCGCAAATCGTGGCTGCGGCGGCGGGTGGAAACTGCGTTTACCAAGGGATTGACTCGGGCGTATTCGAGCGTGCGCGTGGATCCGGAAAAGTTCTTGCTGCAACTGCGCACCGCGTACCGCTTGCCGATTAGCGGATATCACGGCGTGTACTCGCTCGATATCGGAGAACTCGATGCGGTAGCCCAGTCTGTCATTCGCAGCGGGATGAAATTTGCTGCAGTCGAAGGCGCGGGATTCGGCGCGGGAGGCTTGATCACGATTGTTCCCGACCTCGGGATACTGTCGGCGATTACGATGCGCACGATTCAGAAACTCAGTCTCGTCTACGGCTTCGAGTTCAATACCGACAATGAGATTGCCGAGTTGTGGATCGCCGCGGCCAGCGCAGCGGGGGTCGACATCAGCCGCGATCTGCTGGAAAAAGAAGTGGTGAACAAATTTGTTCCGCGGGTGATCGAGCGCGTTGCGGCGCAGGCCAGCAGGGAAGTGGTGGAGAAGTGGGCGGGACGAGTGATTCCGATTGCCAGTGCAGCGATTGGCGCGGGACTGAATTACTGGTTTGTGCGCGCCTGGGGCGAGCGGGCGCGGGCGCATTTTCGGGCGCGGTACTTGGCAGTGCGGCCGGCGCGGCAGGCGGAGTGGAACGCGGCGGAACAGCCGAGCCTGCCTGCGCCAGGGAACTGATTTCGCATTCGCCGAAGAAAAGCGGCGGTACCTATCGCAGCCAGTCTTCTAATTCGATGCCGCGGTCGGTTTTTTCGTCGCGGTACTTCACGATCACCGGTGTGTAGAGCGACAGGTTCCAGCTCCAAGGTCCTTTCTCCTTCTTGATGGCACGTGAGCCGGGCACGACCACTGCATCTTCCGGCACTTCGAGCGGACCTTCGGGCGTGGCGCGGTAGACTTCGCCTTTTACTAAATCGTAGAGGGGCGTGGAGCGCGTGAGGATTGTTCCCGCGCCCAGCACGGCGCGCGCTCGGACCAGCGTGCCTTCGTAGATTCCGCAGTTGCCGCCGACGAGGACATCATCTTCGATGATGACGGGCGCGGCGTTCACTGGTTCGAGGACGCCTCCGACCTGCGCGGCTGCGCTCAAGTGAACGCGCTTGCCGACCTGCGCGCAGGAGCCTACGAGCGCGTGCGAATCGATCATGGTTCCTTCATCGACGTAGGCGCCGACGTTGATGAACATGGGCGGCATGCAGATTACCGAGGGCGCAACATAGGCTCCGGTGCGCACCGACGATCCTCCGGGAACGACGCGCACGCGCTCGGCGAGGTTGAACTGGCGTGCCGGGAAGGTGTCTTTGTCGACGAAGGAGAGGCCTGCGGTCATATCGGCGAGCACGCCCAGGCGAAATCCCAGCAGGATGCCTTGCTTGACCCAGGCGTTGACGATCCAGCGGGCACTTTTGGCGTCACCAAGTTTTTCGGCGGCGCGGATTTTTCCTTGTGTGAGCTGGTCACGGAATTCGAGGAATGTTTTTCGCGCTTCGGGCTCTTGCTCGATTTCGCCCAGGGTGGAAAGGCGCTCGATGGCGGATTTCAAGTTTGGCATGAATTTTCGATTGTTGATTGCGGCTGGTGATTTGTCAAAGCAGGAACAGCAGGGTCCTCATCGCCGCTTCGCGCCGATTCGGAATGACAAGGTTGCAGAATCAACTTCCTCTTACACGCACTTGCATTCGCTGCGGATCAGGACACCGGTCATGGCTTGGGCGGCCTCGCGGGTTTCGGTCAGGGTGCCGTAGGGGCCGTGCCAGCGGGCGTGGTTGGCGTCGTGGCCGGCGGGGCGTCCTTTGCCGTGGCTGCATTGCCCGCAGGAGCCGCGGTGTAGAACGATTTTCTTCGGACCGGCGGCCCAGTTTTCGTAGATAAAAAAGTCGGCGGCCTCGGGAGCGGGACTGGCGGCCTTGCTGATTAATCCAACTTCGACTGCGATTTTTTGCAGGCGCGAACGGGTGTCACGGCGCATGGGCAGCAGCGGCAGGCGATAAATCTCTTCGATCTTGCCCATCATCGCCAGCACGGCCTTCACGGGCAGCGGGCTCGACTCGATGAAGTTGGCCTGCATGAGCGGCAGATATTTGCGATGCAACTGGCGTGCTGTGGTCCAGTCGTTGTCGAGCGCGGCGCGGGTAAGCGCAGCCATTTCGTGCGGAATCTCGTTGGACGCGACGGAGATGATGCCGACGCCGCCGAGAGCGATGACCGGCAGCGTGACCGCGTCGTCCCCGGAGAAAACGAGAAAAGTCTCCGGTACCGAATTGATCGCCTCCGCAATCTGCGTCATGTTGCCGCTGGCTTCCTTGACCGCGATGATGTTGGGAATTTCGGCGAGGCGGGCGAGCGTTGGCGGTTCCAGATTGGCGGCAGTGCGGCCCGGTACGTTGTACAGAACGATCGCCTTGCCGGCCGCAGCTTCGGCGATGGCCGCGAAATGGCGGTACTGGCCCTCCTGCGTAGGCTTGTTGTAGTAGGGCGAAGCCGTGAGGATGGCGTCGACGCCGGGGCGGGCAGCGAGTTCTTTCGCTTTTCCAACCGCTTCGTGGGTTGCGTTGGACGTGGCGCCAGCGAGGATGGGCACGCGGCCCGCGGCAACTTCGATGGTTGTGTCGATCACATGCAGCCACTCGTCGTGGGTGAGCGTAGGCGTTTCGCCGGTCGTGCCACAGGGAACAAGGAAGTCGATGCCCGATTCAATTTGCCACGCGACCACATTGCGCAGGGCCGCGTCGTCGATCGAGCCATCCTGATGAAATGGGGTGACAAGGGCGGTGCCACATCCACGGAGTTGCATAGATATAAGGATAGCGCGAATGAGGTTGGGTGTGAAACGAGAGAGCGCTCTAATCGGCGACGGTGATGAGTTCGACGTGTTCTGGTTCGATCCAGATCGATTGCATATATGGGGCATCGCCCCTTAATTTGCCGACGTGAAGTTCTAGCAGATGTTCTTGAAATCCGACGATCGTGAAAATCCTTCCCACACACTTTTCAAACAAGGATTTCGTGCGTATCTCGCCTGCCGGCAAATCGGCAGGGATTGTCAGGATGCGAACTTTGTCGCCGATTTTCATATCAGTGCAAATTGCCGTTGCCCACGGGGGCTAAAGCCCTTCTATGCGAGCTTCTTTCGCGGCCCTGAAGGGCCGCTCTTCCACAGCGCTGCGCTTCCACAGGGCTGCTCTTCCACGTCACAACTCGCGCCACATGTCTTTGAAATCGTAGAAACCCTTTTTGCCGGCGAGCCATTCGG
This sequence comes from uncultured Acidobacteriota bacterium, assembly GCA_963701925.1. Lineage (GTDB taxonomy): Bacteria > Acidobacteriota > Terriglobia > Terriglobales > Acidobacteriaceae > Sulfotelmatobacter. Next base: position 359,384 of record CAVPBQ010000010.1, on the reverse strand, counting down.
CGGCGAGGACTGCGCCTTCGGCGAAACCGCCGCGAGACTTGGCGTCGTGACAGAGGTAGATGCGGTCGCTCGCCGATTCGAAAACGACTTCATGCAGGCCGACCACATCGCCTTCGCGGAAGCTGGTGATCTCGAGATCTTCGTTTTTGTGAGAACCGTGGCTGCTGGCCTCGCGGATCACTTTCTGGAGCTGGATTGCTGTGCCGGAGGGCGCGTCCTTCTTGTGAACGTGGTGGCGCTCGAAAATTTGTCCGGTGTAGTCATGGTGGAGGGCCGCAGCCGCCGCGCGGGCGACATCGAAGAAAAGATTCACGCCCACCGAGAAATTTGCAGCGTAGACGAATCCGGTTCCGTGCTGCTCAACCAGTCGGCGAACGCGATCCTCTTCGCCGTACCAGCCCGTCGTGCCGACCACCATGTTCTTGCCGGCTTTTACGCAGGCTTCGATGTGCTCTATGACGCAGTGCGGCGCGGTGAAGTCGATGACTGTGTCGATGCCGGCGAGTTTTTCGGCGGAGAGAGCGGCGCAGTGGACATTTTCTTTCGCTCCGGCGATTGTGATGTGATGCTTGCGCGCGAGAGCAACTTCGGCAACTAATGTTCCCGTCTTACCACGGCCGAGAATGAGGAGCTTCATAATGAATAGCTTAACTCAGGGCTGAAGCCCGGCGCGCGTTGGCCAGGCTAAGGCGACCCCGTCGGCGCGCTTCGCTTACTCAGGGCAGGTTCCGAACGGCCGCTTTTCCACGGCGCTACGGGCAGAACGCATAGGCATTGCGACTCTTTCATTGTGGCCGCGCTTCCAGAAGGAGATGTCGGCTGAACTCAACCGGCAGGCGCGCAGTGTGTCCTGAAATTATGCCAAGCTTCGTTCCATTCACGTAGTCGACCACGCTATAGTTGCGATCCTCGAGGCCACGAAGCTCAACCGAGCCTTTCCAGTGACTGGCATAAAAAGCGTAGTAGAGAGTGTGATCCTTGCGGATCACGTGCGTCTCAGGCACATCGAAACCGATGTCGTAGAGCTGTCCCAGGTATTGACCTTGCGAGAGCATCTTTTCACGGTAGATGCGAAGCCACTTTTCGAATTCTCTTTCCCGCTCGGGCCTGAGATCAGACTTGCTTGGCTTTTCCGCCAGGGATGGAAGAACAAACTGCGAGCCCACCACACCGCCCACACCGAGCGTGGACGCAAAATCATCTCCCCCATCGCTGAGTTCAACATGATCGCCAAAGTACGGAACCGAATCTCCGATCAGACCTTTCAATGTTTTAGCCTTGGAGCGGACCTGAAACGAACTTTCGGGGTCGGAGGCAACCGACATATTGAAATGCGGCATGGTGAAGAACGAATACGCGGTGCCGCAAGGGCAGAACTCGACCAACGCTCCGGGCTTCACCGTTTGCGCGGTTTCGTAGATCGCGCGAAAGAAATCCGGCAAGGCCTCCACCGATTCTTCTGGCCGTTGGTGATGGTGCGCCGGGTTGTAACACGGCGGAACGCCGTTCATATGTTGACCGTCCAACTTCAGACCATCGAATCCCCAATCCACCAGAATTTTCTTTACCAAAGCTTTGTGATACTCCACGACCCTGCGGTCTGCGGGGCAGAGGTAATAGGAGTTCCACCAGGAAATCTTTCGCGTGGAACCATCGCGGTTCAGCAGTTCGTAGTCGGGGTGATCCTTCAGTAGTTCGGAATTTGGCACCGCGCTGAGCGGGGACCACCAGAGCTGCGCGCGAAAACCCTCTTGATGAATTCGGTCCACCAGGGCCCTCATGTCTGCGTCGCCATGCGGAAATTTTTTGGGATCGAGCGCCCAATCCCCTACGTTGTTCTGCCATCCGTCGTCAAGGGTGACCCAGACAAATCCTAAGCGCTTGACAGTGGGCAGCGTATCGAGCAACTGCTGCGGCTGCATCGATCGTCCGTATCCCCAGGCGCACCAGATTGCGCCAAAGGCGTTATCCGGCGGCGCTGCTGTCTGGAAGCCTAGCTTTATCATGAAGCGACGATAGTCGGCCAAAGTGCGGAAGTAGTCCCCCTGGTGGACGGCCACGAAAGTACGGAGTGTAGAAATGTTTTCTCCCGGTTCCAGCGTTTCCGCATGCCGGTATTTGACGGCGATATTAACGTGGATGGAATCCGGCATCGAAACCGGCAGTGAAACCATCCGGGGCCGCGTATCCACGTGCCCCACCGCGATGCCAACATCCCGACGCCAAACGTCGACGATCGGAGTTCCGCCACCGTAGTCGCTAGCATTCATACCGAGAAAATTTTCCTGATGGAATTTGGCATGCAACGGCACAACCCAGTTCGGACGCTTCTCATAGGAACCGCTCTGGTATGACCAGAAGGCTGTCGTCGTGCCGTTAGGCAGCGCGTTCACCCTGTAGGCATTGTTGGTCCAGCCTTTGACAGCGAGTTTGGCCGCACCAGTGTTGGTGTAACGCACATCGAAAAATGCCATCGAGGGGAATTCATCGTAGATTGTGACCGAAACTTCTTTCGTAAGTGGTCCGCACTTGCCCAACATCGTGAGCCGCTCTCCCGCTCCAAGATCATCACGAACCCGTTCTTTCTTTTGCGAGACCAGTGAAAACTCGTTCCACACTCTATCCCCGATCACCACTGTCTCACTGGCAACAAATGAACCCAAAATGGTCTCTTTGCCGTCAAAACGCGCGACCACCCGGCTATACAGGTAGCGATTGAACTGAATCGTTAAGTGCTCCCCTTGAATCTGAGGCGTGCTCAAAAGCAATTCCGCAGCGGCGGCGCTTAAACCGGATGAGCACAGAATCGCGAGAGCGCCAATCGCTGCTCTTACCATCCGGTGACAGCTGCCCTGGCGCTCAGTATCGGGTTTCCCAGTCGTACGCATGGAGGACCTCTCTCGTCTGCCAAGAGCCATGTCGTTCCAGTAAAAACGAGGTGCGATAAGCATGGCTACGCCGGCCTGTTGCTTGCACACGCGCCAGAATATATCCGTAGAACACGTCTAATGTGAGACTGGATCATCCGTTCGGGGATAGGTTGTAGATCCCCGGACCGAATCTCTGCGTACTCCTGAGGCAGAAACTGGCTGACGAGTGTAAGGGGAATCGATTTTCCCGCAAGATTCCCGAACAGCCGGACAAGTTCGTCCTGGATCGCGGGCTGATTCCAATAGTATCGGCAGCGATCGCTATAGCCATATATAAGATTGCGGCGCACGTCGTCTTCATCGCCATGATAGTAAGATCGCCATTGGACCGGGTCGCGCAGCATGGCCGACTCCAAGGCTTCGCGCACCTGGGAGATCCGGCGTTTTGACGACGTTGTAAACAGTTCGCGCTCAATCGAACCTAAAGCCAACACTGCTTCGCGATACGCGAACGTCAGCCAAGGGCCTACCTTCAAGATCGCAAAGTGGTCCTCAACCATTCGGGCCAAGGCTGCAGGAGATTGATAGTCTGTGGAATGCGCTTCGTAAACAATTCCGGCGTGCTTGGACAGAGCCGCAGACAATGACTGAGCCTGGGCGCGATCGTAATCGAAAATTGTATTGGATCCGAAATCGACTCCTGGTTGAACAACTAACGCGACCACTCTCTCCCATGCGGATGATAGTCCTCGTTCCTGAAAGGCCAACCGGAAGATCTCCAGTGTTCGATGAACGTCGTGAGGGTTGGTTACTGCAGGGGAATGTGCGTCGACAGACTCTCCGCCGGGCGCGGGAACCTCGGTTCCAATCACATAAACGGGTTGCGCCGAGCCCGAGGGCAACTCACGACGCGCTTCTTCTGCGGCTTGGCACAAGATAGCAGCACGATCCGCAACTGTTTGTTCCGTAAAACTTTCCTTCCGGTCATCGCCGCAAGGCATGCTCGCATCGAGATGAATCTTCTGGTATCCGGCGACCACGCAATCGTGCACGAGCCTGCAGGCTCTTTTCAATGCCGAAGCCGACGCTTCCTGTCGCCATGGGAAGGGACCGAGGTGATCGCCGCCGAGCAAAATCTTCTCTTCGGGCAAGCCGGCGCTTCTAGCCGCGGCGTGAAGGCGACCGGCGAACTGACTGGGTGTAATGCCGGTGTAGCCACCAAACTGATTGACTTGACTCGAAGTCGACTCAACAAGCAGAACGGAACCATCTTCTAACGTTTGCTGGATGGCCGCTTCAATTACCGCCGGGTGACCGGAGCACACCGCATAAGTTCCACCGACTCCTGCCTGGCGATTGCGCCGTAGAACCTCTCGCAGGTGGGCATTCGAAGCCCCGAGCCCTTGGTTCAGGGTCTGCGTTAGTGGTGCGCTGAATATGTTCTGGTGAGATCCAGTCATGCGCATAGAAAATAAACGTAATGATTCGTAATATAGCGAAACATCCGCGGAGTCAAGCAGTTTGTGATCGGCGCCCGACTTCGCGCAACGCGGACGAAGCCTGGCTGAAGAAGCTTTTCATTGTGAAACTCGCAGGTTAGGGTGAGGATCTTGGTCAGTCTTCGGAATTTCCAGTTGTCATGAAGAGTTGGACAGTATTAGAGGAATCAATCTAAAAGCCATCCAACCAGGGACCGAATCACGGCAACTAAGCCTCAGAAGTGTGCAGCATGGTATGAGCCGTGCATAAAGGGGAGACCGAGCAAGAGAAGGCGAGCCTCCGGGCGGCACAACAGCAAATGACAACTCCGCTCGCGATGGATGAGGGTCGCTCGGTCGAGGGGCGCTCCTCTCGGCGGGGAAATCATCCTTCTTCTTCTCTTCGCAGTTGGCTATCCAAACTTGGTCCAGGACTGATTACAGGAGCGTCGGATGACGACCCTAGCGGCATCGCAACCTACTCGCAGGTAGGAGCTCAGTTCGGGTACGCACTGCTGTGGACGATGCTCGTATCGTATCCACTTATGGCCGCGATACAGGAAGTCTGCGGCCGGATTGGGCGCGTAACGGGTTCCGGTCTCGCCGCCAATCTTCGCAAGAACTACCCGAAGCCTGTGCTGTTCTCGGTGCTGTTGCTGATGTCAGCGGCGAACGTATTCAATCTCGGCGCAGACATCGGCGCCATGGGCTCATCCGTGGCGCTGCTCATTCCGGGTACGGGGATTTTATTCACTGTCATCTTCGGAGTTATTTCACTTCTTGGGGTCCTTTTCATTCCTTACACCACGTATGCGAAATATCTGAAATGGTTGACGCTCTCACTGTTCGCCTATGTCGGTGTTGCATTTCTGGTTCACGTTCCATGGCGCACGGTGTTGAGTGCGACGCTGATTCCTCGCATGGCTCTCAACCGGGAATCATTGGTTGCTTTGATTGCTGTGTTGGGAACCACCATTAGTCCTTATCTATTTTTCTGGCAAGCTTCTCAGGAAGCGGAAGAGGTGAAGGACAATCGAGGAGAAAAGGCACTCAAGCATGCGCCAGGACAAGCGCATAAACAGCTGGAACGAATCCATGCGGACACAATGGTTGGCATGGCGTTCTCCAACGCAGTCGCTTTCTTTATCATTCTGACCGCAGCGTCAACGTTGCATCTTCACGGAATCACGAATGTTTCGACCTGTGCGCAGGCGGCATCCGCGCTAGAGCCGATTGCGGGAGGCTTTGCCGCGTTGCTTTTTGTCTGCGGCATCGTCGGTACCGGTTTACTCGCCGTGCCCGTACTGGCTGCATCGGCGGCGTATGGGATAGCAGAGGGGTGCAAGTGGAGAGCCAGTCTGGAAAACTCACCACTCCAGGCCCCGCGCTTTTATAGCGCGATCTGCGCCGCTACCGGGATTGGCTTGGTCATGAACTTTCTTCACATCGATCCGGTGAAGGCGCTGGTCTGGGCCGCAGTCCTCAACGGTATAGTCGCAGCGCCGCTGATGATCGTCATCATGCTGATGGCATCGAGTCGGAAAGTGATGGGAAAATTCAGGCTGCCCCCACATTTGCTATGGATAGGCTGGCTCGCCGCCGCCGTAATGGCATGGGTGTGTGCCGGAGTATTTCTGACTTGGAAACGGTGAGCAGTGACAAGCCAAAACACATCAAAATAAAAATGTCGCGCAGTCGTCGCAATAATGGAGAGACAGTATGCCAACCATCCTGACGTGGCAATCGATCACGGTGCGGCTGGCGCTGACGATTCTGTGTGCGGGGATCCTTGGCTTGGAATCGCGACGAACGAGGCCGGCCAGCCGATCTCCGCACCAATCTGCTTGTCGGCCTTGCCGCTTGCCTCGCCATGATCCAGGCGAATTGGCTCATCAATTCCAACGGCAGATCCGTTGACTCGTTTGCGGTGATGGATGTCATGCGACTGGAGCCAACATTTCGTCTCTTCTATCTCTCTAAGCTCTGAACTCGTCATGAAAGGCTTGCCAGGCCCGTGAAGCAGGAGATCCGCTTGGGTTGTATCAATCGTCGCAGTTTGTTGAAGGGAGTGATCTCTCTTCTTGGAGTCACGAGGCTTGAGGGCATGCTTCAGGCAGGTATAAGTACGAGGATCGGAAAAATCGCCGGCGAGGCCCGCGCAGGATGCTCAAACAAATATGAATACGCAAGATCAAATCGAGTCTTCTTGGTTTATACGGCAGGTTGGTTTCCAACTGGCGCACGAACAGTTTCGCGTGCCCGAACTCGTTGAACTTGGCGTTGCTGCAGATCAGGCCGGGTTTGATCTGCTCGCGGTGAGTGATCACTTTCAGCCGTGGCAAGCCAACGAAGGCCATTCCGGGCAGGCATGGGTCACCATGAGCGCTATCGGCCAGCGCACAAAACGGATTCGCATGGGAACCACCGTGACCTGCCCGACGTTTCGTTATAACCCGGGCGTCGTCGCCGAAGGATTCGCCTCGCTGAGTCTGCTTTATCCCGGACGCATTTTTCTCGGCATCGGTTCGGGTGAAGCTTTGAATGAAGAGGCTGCGGTCGGCTCCTGGCCCAAGTGGCCGGAGCGTTCCGAACGCTTGGTGGAAGCGGCGGAGATTATTCGTAATCTTTGGGGCGGGCAGCAGATCGATCACGCCGGCAGTACTACAAGGTCAACGCCCGGCTCTACGACCCGCCGTCCAAGCCCATTCCTCTCATGATGGCGGGGAACGGTCCAAAGGCGATGCATCGTTGCGGGAAGTATGCCGATGGCCTCATTACCGATCCGAAAACCTGGAAGGATCATAAAGCAGAATTCCAAAAGGGAGCGGCTGACGCCGGCAAAGACATGGCTCGCATGCCCGTATTTATTGAACAGTATGTCGTGGTTGGAGGGAAAAAAGAAGCGGAGGAAGCGGCGGAACTCTGGCGCTTCGGCCCGAAGGCCTGGAAGCCTTATTTCAATATTCGCGATCCGAAGATTATTCAAGAGCGTGCTGACGCGGAAGTCCCTTTAGAGAAAGTGATGGAAGGATGGCCGGTGGGAGCGGATCCGGAAACTCACGTGAAAGTTCTCTCTGACCTATTTGCCAGTGGGGCGACGGGCGTTCACATCCATTCCGGCCAGCGCGATCAGAGAAGAGTGATCGAATTCTATGGCAAGGAAGTGCTGCCTCGCCTGGGAAAAATTACGGCGAAGGCAGCGTGAATTGCTTGCGTAATTCTCGCAAAGAGGGAAATGTCAGTGAGCACGTCGCGTCTGGCAGCCATCTCACGGGCGACTAGCCGCCTTTTCACCCCCAGATAAAATCTGGTCGGCTGCGGGGAACACCACTTCGTCTTCCACGCGAATATGTTCCTTATGGATTTTCGCCAATTCCGAGATCGCGTGCTGAAAGCGCGACGCCCCGGCAAGCGAAAGCGGTCCATATTCAAGGCATTGAATTCCCAGAGAATTCACCTCAGCATGCAGATTGTTCGCTTGCTGATGCTCGCATTCCAGCGCTTCTAGGGCGAGGATCGCATTTTCAGGGATTGGAAGATGAGCCTGCCGTAGGCGAGGAAATAAAGATTGCTCTTCGTCCGCCGTATGTTTGGGCGCGGCTTCGCGAAAATATCGCAGGGCCGACTGCAGCGCCGATCGAGCATCCTTGGACAAAGGCTGGTCGACAAATTCGCCTACGCGCTGCAGCGATCCCAGAAACATTTCGATTCGCCGGTGGCAATCCGACAAGAGGGCCGTCGGATTCGAGAAAGGATGAGATTTCGCTCCGCTTTGAACAGCCATGCCTATCCAGTATTCTCCAAAAATATGCGCTCTACTACGCTGGCAGACTTGCTCTACGTGCATGACTTCACGGACCTATTCGTCTGCGGAGGGCGCTGCTCTGTGATAGTTGAAAAATGTGTCTTCTTCCGCGCCTCGGTGCGGTATGAACAGCATGATCTTGACGTTCGACTTCATCGAATAATGCGATGCCAGCCAGATATTGCCGGCGACGGGCCGTTTCTCAACTTCGAAACGGGTGCCAGGTTCCACCTCTGCAAGGAAGCCTTCGATTCTCACCGGATGCCTGACGTGCGCCTCAACCTTCACCCATTGAAACGTTTTCTGATCAATCCATAGCGTTCCTTCCATTCCGGTCAGTACTTGACTGTCGCGATCGGGCGGCTTGTAGCCTGCGCGAGGCGTCGCCTTCAGTACATATACTCTGTGACGGTTGAGCATACGTTCGCCAACCAGGTGGAAGTCGAACGCCGTCGTCAATTGTTCAAGCATCGTGTGGTCGCGTTTCCTGTCAGCCTCATATTTCGCGATTCTGGCCGCGCGTTTGTCCGGCGATTCATGTTGCCGCTCCGCTACTGCATCCTCGTATTTTTTCTCTTCTTCCTGTTTTTTGGCAGGGCTGAGATCATGCCCGTTCACCGCAATCAGGCGTTCATAGGGTGAACCGTCCAACATGGTGACGGCGTATGTCTTGTCGCCGTCTTTTGTGCGGTCGCGCTCGGAATCATCGAATTTGGGCGCTGCGTCCCAGTCGCGATCGTTCGCCTCAGCGGATTGACGAATGATGCTGGCCGCGTCATCTTGTGTGGCCGCGAACTGAGTGGACAGTAGAAGCGTTGCGATGACGAACAGAATGTTCGCGCATGGGCGGTAAGATGTCCTCACCCGCGCCTCGAGGCGAGCCACACGGCCGCTGCGATTGCCGCCACTCCTGCGCCGATCCAACGGCGGTCAAGGCTGGCCCGCAATTCCCAACTGCGTCCGTGGGCTCTCTCATCGAAGGAGCCGTGGGCGCCGTGATCGCCTGGCAAGGGTTCCCACAAATTGTTCGGGCGATTGGGATCTTCCGGGTCGCAGGTTTGCTGGGATGCAAATCCAGTTTTTCCCAGATAGCGATCTAGCAGGCTGGGAGCGAGTTTGTTTCCCACGATGGCTTCAACCGTTGGCAAGCCTACATACACTTCGCGCCGGCTGTGATGTGCCGCCCAATGGATCGCCTTCGCGCCGACCTCCGGTTGGAAGATTGGCGGGACGGGCTGCGCCTTGTGCTTCAATCGGCTTTTTACCCAGCCGAATTGCGGCGTGTTCAACGCAGGCATCTGGACCACCGTGACCCGCACGTTACTCTTGTCGTGAATCAGTTCACAGCGGAGGGAATCGGTGAATCCGGCGATGGCGTGCTTGGCCGCGCAGTAAGCCGATTGCAGAGGGATGCTGCGATAGACGAGCGCTGATCCAACTTGAACAATGGTCCCATGATCGCGCGGCAACATCCGTTTCAAAGCGGCCAGAGTTCCGTACACCACGCCGAGGTATGTGACTTCTGTGACGCGCTTGTATTCCTCCGGCTGCATTTCCTTTACCGGAGAAAAGACCGAGGCCATCGCGTTATTCACCCAGATGTCAATCGGTCCGAACTCTTGCTCGACGGAGGCTGCGGCTTTCTCCATGGCATTCGCATCGGCAACATCCAAGGGAAGCACCAAGGCACGCCCGCCGGCGGATTCGATTTCCCGCTTAGCAGCTTCGAGCCCTTCAACACCGCGCGCGATCAATCCGACTTTCGCGCCATGTTTTCCGAATTCTCGTGCCGTGGCCCTGCCAAGGCCGGCCGATGCTCCGGTGATCACAACGACTTCGTCTCTCAATGCAAGACCATCCGTTCTGCGCCAGATTTGGGATCTAAATAAGTTCTCGAACCTGATCGGAAATTGAGGTTAGCGCGATTTTCTTTCGGTTGGGCTCTCCCCGAGCCAGCGATTCGGCAAAGTGCAGTGCTTGCTCAGCCTTCACCTTGGCAGGCATGGGCGGCTCGAATGGATCCACTGCCGCTTGCAGGATTGCGGGACCAGGTGCCGTGAGAAACTCTTCCATGGCTCGGCCGCAATCGGCAGGATCTTCGACGCTGAACCCGATCCCGCCGCAGGCGTGAGCGAACGCGGCGAAATCGATGGGGTGCAGATCAACCCCATACTCGGGATTACCCAGAAAGACCATCTGCTCCCATTTGATTTGTCCGAGTGTGTTGTTCTTGATGATCACCACCTTGATTGGAAGCTTGTACTTCACTGCAGTGACGAAGTCTGCCATTAACATTGAGAAACCGCCATCGCCGACGAAGGCGATACACTGCCGGTTGGGAAAAGCGATTTGCGCGGCGATCGTGTAAGGCAAGCCAGGAGCCATCGTCGCCAAATTTCCCGAGAGGGTGTGCATCTGGCCGCGACGGGCCAAAATGTGGCGCGCCCACCAGGTTGCAATGGTCCCGCTATCGCAGCTGACGATGGCATCGTTTCTCAATCGCTTGCCGAGTTCCCATGCCACCACCTGCGGCTTCATGGGCTTGTCTTGCCGCGTGGCGCGCTTCTCCATCAACTCCCACCAATCTTTCATTCCCGCCTGCGCACCCTGAAGAAACTTTCTGTCCTCTTTGTGCTTTAGAAGCGACAGGAGTTCACGCAATGTATTGCGGCTATCGCCCACCAGTCCAATTTCTACCGGATAACGAAGTCCGATGCGTTTTGGATCGAGCTCGATTTGCACTCCTCTCGCCTGACCTGGCTTCGGCATGAACTCGATATAAGGGAATGACGATCCAACTATCAGCAGCGTGTCGCAGTCTTCCATCGCCTCTTGCGAAGGCTTCGTTCCTAGAAGGCCGATGCCGCCAGTTGTGTATGGACTGTCGTCGGGTACCGCAGCTTTGCCAAGTAATGCCTTGATGATGGGCGCAGCGAGTAGTTCCGCAGTTTTTTCAAGTTCCTCAGTTGCGTTCAATGCGCCGCGTCCGGCTAGGATCGCGACTTTCTTCCCCCGATTCAGAATGTCAGCGGCTCGTTCCAAATCCGCGTGATCTGGAAGGCGTGCGCTGCGCGCGTCAACGTCGGAAGTATGGTGCGGAATGTTTCGACTGGAGGCTTGCTTCTTTTTAACATCCTGTTCCTGAAGGTCGACTGGAAATGTGATGTGAGCAACGCTGCGGTAGGCAAGAGCGGTTCGACACGCCAGCTCAGTAATATTCTCAACATGCGTGGGGCCCATGATGCGCTCGTTGAACACGGCGACATCCATGAAGAGCTTGTCGAGCGCCACATCCTGCTGTGTGAACGTGCCGATGAGATCGTGGAACTGAAGCCCCGTGATCGCCAGCACGGGCTGGTTGTCGAGCTTGGCATCGTAAAGGCCGTTCAGAAGATGAATTCCCCCCGGGCCGGAGGTGGCGAGGCAGACGCCGAGATTGCCAGTGAACTTTGCATACCCGCACGCCATAAACGCTGCCGCTTCTTCATGCCGAACCTGAACGAAACGAATCTTGTCGGCGTGAGTGCGGAGCGATTCCATGATGCCGTTGATGCCATCGCCGGGAAGACCGAAGACGACTTCTACACCCCAATCTAAAAGAGTTTCCACTAGTACATCGGCTGCTGTCATAAGTAGCTCTCTGTCCCTATCGCAAGAGATGGTCGTAGTTCAGATGCAATCTGAAGCAATGTGGTCGATGTCACTGGAGTACTTTCGCGGCATGAATAGAAAGGCGCCAAAATCATTCAAATGTGGCAAAGCGTTTTATAGAAAGTTAGGATTTGTCAGCCCACCTCTTCTGCTGAAAAAGTCATCTCTATATCGATAGATTCGACTGCGGATTGTCGCGGATCAATACCGTGTTCACTTGAGCGGCGGCTCGCAGAGAAGGCATGGAGGTAGTGGTCACGTTCGCGCGCGCCGCGATTGATCGAATCAAGGTATCCACTTATACGGTGCCTACAGATTTCCCTGAGTCAGATGGGACTCTGCGGTGGAATTCCACAACCTTAGTGTTGGTTCATGCGTACGCCGGCAATAAAGTTGGTCTGGGCTACACCTATGCCGACACGGCAACTGCCATCCTCATTAGAGACATGTTGTCCAAAACCGTGGCGGGCCAGAACGCCATGGCGCCAGCGGCAAGCTGGAATGCAATGGTGTCAGGCACTCGCAACCTGGGCCGCCCGGGAATCGTTTCAATGGCGATCTCTGCGGTTGATATCGCGCCCATGCCTGGAATGTTTGAGCGGCGAAGGCAGGGATTTGTCGCTGCGGCGGGACACCTACTGACATCTTGGCCACATCCCGCAAGCCCGGCAGCTGCGTGAACAGGTTGGCGAAGCCCGGCGCAATCGACGCCAGCCGAGCCCACTTATCGATCCACCCGAAGGCATAGGCATGAATTGGCCGCACCCTGGTTTCGCACGCACAATTTTCGTAACCGCGGATTTCATAACCGTCAACCGCAGCCTACGACTCGCTCGCAAGTACTTCTCTGGGCCGACACGTTCAATAACTACTTCATGCCTGAAACGGCTCGGGCAGCGGTGGATGTATTGGAAGATGCAGGTTTCGAGGTCGAGGTTCTGGATCAGCATCTCTGCTGTGGCCGGCCGCTTTATGACTACGGGTTCCTCGACATGGCTAAGTCATATCTGCGCCGCAATCTAATGGCGCTCCGGCCCTACATCTCGACGAATACCCCAATGGTAGTTTTGGAGCCGAGTTGCTGCTCCGTCTTCCGTGACGAATTGCGCAACTTGTTTCCCGACTCGAGCGAAGCGAAGCGCTTAGCCGAAAACACTTTTACACTTTCGGAATTTCTGGAAAAGAAGGTTCCCGGCTATCAACCGCCAAGGATACGCCGTCAAGCGATTGTCTAGGGCCACTGCCACCACAAAGCAGTGATGCGGATGAAGGAAGAACAATCGTTGATGGACAAAATGCTGCTCGATCATCACGTACTGGAGTCGGGATGCTGCGGTATGGCGGGTGCCTTCGGATACGAAAAGGACAAATATCAGGTCTCAGTCGCCTGTGGCGAGCGCGCGCTTTTGCCTGAAGTGCGTAAGGCCCCAGTCTCGTCGATCATCGTCGCTGATGGCTTCAGTTGCAAAGAGCAGATTGCCCAGGAAACCGGGCGCCATGCGCTGCATCTGGCCGAAGTATTGCGATTGGGCCTCGTGGGCAGCGAGAAACAACCGCCAACTATGTATCCCGAGAGTTATTTTGTGCAACCGCGCAAGGATGCACAGAAGAAGTCGATGGCGAGGGCGGCGATGGTCAGCGGCGTGGCGCTTGCGGCGCTGGCCTTCCTATGGATAAAGAGCAGGCGACGATGAGCACTGAAACCGTGGTTCTGGTTGAAAATGGAGATGCAAAATGAAGAATCCCATTGGTCACAAGCGCTAGGCAATTGCTGAGGGCTACATCCCAGAATTCAGCCACGGGCCTGAACCGGAGATGACCAGCCACGAAACGGCTTGTTTGCTCAATGCTTCCGACCGGGATGCCCATGTTGAAATTATGATTTACTTTTCAGACCGGGAATCCGTCGGCCCGTATAAGGTCATCGTGCCGGCGAACCGAACAAAGCACCTGCGATTTAACGATCTGAAAGATCCGGCACCGATACCGCGAGGAACCGACTATGCAAGCGTGATCGAGTCTGATGTCCCAATTGTCGTGCAACACACACGACTGGACTCGGGGCGCCAGAGTGCCAATGCTTTGCTCACGACCATCGCCTATACAGACTCAGAGTGAGCAACTTGGAGAGATTTCGATTTTGCAAACAGCAGATGTGCAGTTTCTGCTCTTGTCGGTCCCTCGCCGAGCGTTTTCCATATCGTCCAGCGAGCGAGACTTGATCGCAAACTTCTTTTATTATGATGCCGATGACCGGAGACCTTTGAGTTGGAAATCTATCTGGTAGACGGCACCTATGAACTGTTTCGCCACTACTACGCGCTGCCCTCCGCTCGCGATGAGAACGGGCGTGAGGTCGCCGCAGTTCGCGGCGTTCTGAGTTCGGTGCTGGGCATGATTAAGGCAGGCGCCACACACATTGCAATCGCGACGGACCACATCATCGAGTCTTTCCGCAACCGGCTGTGGGCGGGCTATAAGACCGGTGAAGGCATTGATCCCGATCTCCGGGCGCAGTTCCCGCTTCTCGAAGAGGTCCTGGCCGCGCCTGGCGTTGTCGTTTGGCCGATGGTGGAGTTCGAGGCGGATGATGCCATTGCCGCCGCTGCAGTCGCGGCCGGCAAGCAGAAAGATGTCACCCGCGTGATTATCTGCACGCCCGACAAGGATCTCGCACAGTGCGTGTCCGGATCCCGTATCGTGCAGCTAAATCGACGCACGCGTGTGACGCTGGACGAAAATGGAGTGATTCAGAAATTCGGAGTTTCGCCCGAATCCATTCCCGACTATCTCGCTCTGGTGGGCGATGCGGCCGATGGTTACCCGGGATTGCGCGGATGGGGAGCTAAGTCGTCCTCCGCAGTGCTCGCCAAGTTCCGCCATCTCGAATCGATACCCAAGGATTACAGCGAATGGCGAGTCAACGCTGCCGGCGCAAGCGCACTCGCCGACACCCTTTACCGCGAGTGGGATCAGGCTTTGCTATTTCGACGATTGGCGACGCTTCGGACGGATATAGCCCTGTTCAAAGATGTGGAGGAACTGAGATGGAATGGGCCCGCGGCCGCTTTTGACGAGTGGTCGGCCCGATTAGACGCAGCGCGAATTGAGAAACGAGAATTGGGAGCAGCGCAATCGAAGCGCACGAGGGCGGATCGTTCTAAGCGATCCATTTAATTGCCGAGAAAAGTCCGCCACTCTCAGCGATACGGACTGAAATGCAGGTCCCTCGCTTTCAACGCCAGGCCGCGCGCTACTGATGTAAATTCATTTCCTCCCCGGATTCGCTGCTCTCCAAATCGTGTTTCGAAGATTCTTCTTACTGCTGGAACGAAGGATGAGCCACCCGTGAGGAACACCATGTCGACGTCCTTGGGCAGAACACTTGAGGAAGTCAGGAGACGATCGACACATTGTTCGATCCGCCCGATCTCCTCAGAAATCCATTCCTCGAAGGATGCTCGTTCGACCGCGGCTTCAAGATCCACGAAGCCGTCTGAAAACTGGAATAGTGCGCGAGGGCTGGAGGATAAATCGCTTTTCACCTTCTGCACTGCGCGGTGAAGGTGAAAGCCAAGATTTTCCTTTATGAAGTGAATGAGATCTGCGATCTTCTCTGGTTCCAGCGATTGCGCGTGCACGCCTCTCAGCATCTCTAGCACATCGCGGTCTCTCAACAGCGACAGATGGTGCCATCGCTCCAGTTTTATATACACCCAGTTCGGAACCGTTAAGATCTTGCCCAGCGAACGCAGTTCTGACCCCGCTCCGAGAGCGGGAGACACGAGATGGCGGATGATCTTCGCATCAAAGGCATCGCCGGCGATGCCGACTCCGGCGTTGCCGACAATGCTACCCGACTCGGTGTTCCTTCGTCGAACTCCCGGGCCCACATGAAGCAACGAGAAGTCGCTGGTGCCGCCTCCGAAATCTCCAATCAAAATGAGTTCGTCGTGGTCGAGCATGGACTCGTAATAATGCGCCGCGGCTACAGGTTCCATTTCTAAAACGACGGAATCGTATCCAGCCGCTTCGAAGGCGGATCGAAGTCGACCCTCCGCGTAATCGTCATCTTCTGTTTTCTCTGCGCCCACAAAATGAACCGGCCTTCCGACCACAGCGGATTTGATCTTGATCGCAAACTGCTGTTCCGCTTTTTGGCGCAGATCATTCAGCACCCTTGCAATCAAATCTTCGAGCGAATATCTTCGGCCAAAAACCTCCGCACTTTGTAGGGTGCGACTGCTTAGAAACGACTTCAATGACTGGATCAAGCGCCCCTTCGTATCGGCTGAGAGATATTGCTCAACGGCCTCAGGGCCGGTCGACGACTTCAGAGTATTCACCCCACCTTCTCTATCCCGTTGAAGATATAGCAGTGACCGATACGAATCGGTCAAGCTGCCCAGGTAAGGGAACTTGGCGAGTCGAACGTCGCCGGACTCGCCGGCACATGCGATGGAACTGTTCGTGGTTCCAAAGTCGATGCCGATCGCGGCGTTGCCTGTGCGGGAAGTTCGTGAACGCATTTCCCTTATGTTAAATGGCGAAACGGAATACTGGTGGGGCGCGATATAAACGCAAATGCGCACGAACGGATATCATGCGGCGAAAGATTGCAGCCACTTACTCACGTGCAGACGCCGTCGGCCATTCAATGGCGCGAATCTTGCCATCGGACTCGCGCTCGATGGTTGGAGCATACAGGCCGACGAATTGACGGCGCCACCACAGACCCTGCGTCCGTTTTTCTGACATGGTCGTGAACCAATATTGCCAGACCACGGCTCGCACTTCGCGTGGTGGACCATTCGGAAATGGATTTCTCGCAAAGAGTTCTACAACGTCGCGGTTATTGGAGAGCAACTGCACTTCGGTCCGAGGCACGATCGAATATTCCTGCCATGATCCCAGAGAAGCAAACCAGAGATTCCAGTCAAAGCGCGGCTGATATGGCGCATAAATGCCGGTTGGCTTGCTCACGTCTTGCGGCTTGAAACGAAACGGGTACGGCACCCAGGTCTTGCCGTCGTCCGAACCTTGGAACTCGATTTCGTATCGGCCGCGGGTCATAATGCCGAAAAGTCCGTACCGATTGGCGATGCGAAAGGGATCGAGCGCTTCGACGGGCGCGGTTGGCAGCGCAAGCGAGAACATCGCCATCAACTCCGCCATCGTTGCATAAAAAATCCAGACGAGGGCAATCGTGCTGATACAAACTTTCACTGTGTGAAAGTGACGACGGAACCCGGCTGTAGTCTGGGCATGGGTCATTTCTTCTGGACCAGTTGACGGTTCTGCGAGTTGTGTCACGGCTTGCATGTCCACGGTAGGGATATTAACCAACGATTTCTTCCAGCCCTGGGGAATAAATCGCAGCAAAGCGCGATCATCCAACAAGAGAACGCCCAATGCCAGGACGAGGTAATTCAGGAATGTGTAATTTGCGGTGAGAATGATGCCGATCTGCCAGGGTGTAACGATCAGGAAGCACAGGATGCGCCAGCGGCACGGCAGAAAAAACATCCAGACTACAACCAGTTCGAGTGCCAGGGTTGCAACCGCCGTCGAAGCGTGAAACCAGTGCGGCAAATGCTGCACGTACCAGCCAATCCACGTGGGCAGCGGACCGTTCTGGTAATACTCGTCCATTGCGGTAAATTGACGCCACTCGGGATCTCCACCGGCGATCTTCGCCACTCCGGATTCGAAGTAGATGCGAAACCATTCCCACAGCAGCAGGAACAGACTGGCTCGCGATGGCGGTGACGCCGCTGCAAGGCCAGGGTGAAATCCGGCTGGTGCAAAGAACAGCGAAATGAATCCTGCTTCGAGCAGCATTCCATCCGATTGGTAGGCGGAAAAATCCTGGGCCGCCGTCACGAACGAAAGAAAGCAAACGAAACAAATCAGCAGCATTCCGCGCGGCCATACATTCAGAATCAACAAACACGATGCGACCATTCCCACCCAGCACAGAGCAGCCAGCATATGCGGGCCGGCGGAAATCCATAGAAGGGAAGGCGCGAACCACAATCCGCGGCTGTATCCAAACGAGTGTGCTACGGCTCGCAGATATTCGTTTGCCGGCAGGATTCCGTTGGGGCCGATCAGCCCGCGAATCTGAAAGACGAGAGAAAAGAAGGCGGAAAAATAGATGCAACCGAGAGCTCGCAAGAACAGCCAGCGCGGAACGAAGCGGTTCCTGGGCCCATGCTCCGAGTCAAACAGCACGCGGATGGCTCGAACCCAATACATGTTAGTGAAGGTTCAAATCGACATAGTGGCTGAAGCTGGAAAGCGCGACCTGATCGCTGCCCGGAATATAGAAACCAAATCGGCCCAGACTTAAATTGTTTCCCGGCTGAGTCCAGCGATCCAGAACCACCCAACTGTCGCCCTGCCGGATCTGGTGGACGATTTGATTCGCATCAACGCGAATCTGCAGTGTGCGATAACTCTTTTTGTCGGCCTTATGGGGAATCTTGATCTCGTCTCCCTTTCGGCCGTCTCGGACTGCCGAGCGGTAAAAGTTGTTGTCGTCCATTTGAAAGAGGACATAGTTGTTGGCGTTGATGCAATTGAGCATCCACTGCAGGCGGTGACCCTTGGTGAGCATCGCGGAGAAAACAAAAGTACCGGAGGTGGGAGTAACACCGTACATCACGAAGTCGCCGCCCTTGTGAACGAACGCACCTTTATCTTGCTTCCAACCGGATGGATCCTCCCACTTCGACATGCCGTTCGGTGAGAGAGATAAATCCAGACTGCGAGATTGGCCAGCTGTGACTTCAATGATTGACGAACGAGTGAACGTGTCGGCCATCTTAGCGGTGACGGTGTAGGAGCCGGCGGGCAGACTCAGCGCACTCCCACTGCTCACCTTTAGGGGAGCTTCGCCAGCTTTGTTGAGGCTGACCTGGGCGTCGCCAGGAGTGAATGTGACCTTCAACTCTGCCGGAGCCGATTCCAATGTCGCTTCCGCAGCGGTTACGGCAACGACAGCTCCGGCTACGAAGCGTTTCTTGATCTGCTTGGGCTTGAATTTATCTTTACGAAATTCGATGGTGTGGTCTCCGGGATTGACGGTGGCCACGGTGAGGGTGCCATCAGTCTGCACGGTTCCCACTAAAGCCTGGTCTATGAGCACTGCAGTTCCCGAGACTCCGCCCTGGATCGTCAGCGAAGCCAAATGAGGGATGGGTTGCAGGTTGAAGATCAGCCTGGCCTGCTCGCCTTTGCGAACTCGTATCTTTTGATCTGGGAGATCCTGGAATCCGCTCTTCGAAACGCGCACAGAATATTCTTTGAGCTCAAGATTCGGGATGCGCAACTGGCCGCCCTCAGTCGGATAGGGCTGAAGTTTTCCATCAAGAAAAACTTTCGCCTTGTCTTGCCCCGTGATGACAACCAGCGTTCCCAGGTTCTGTCCAGTCTCGAGAAAAGTGTTCAGGGTAGGTGCGGCGCCGGCGTCGACGTCAAGTTTGTATCGATCGCCGCCGCGAGTGACAGCGAGTTCGTGAGCGCCTGCAGGGATGGAAGGAAGATCAAGCCCCTCCTGCGGCACGCCAACGGCGGCCTGGCCATCGAGGCTGACCTTAGCTGCTGAATCACTCGAATACACGTGGAGATGATCAGACATCGCGCTAATGATTATGGCCAGCACGCCTTTAGAAGCGACGAAATCCTTGACGACGGGTACCGATCCTGCGTCGAATGAAAGAGTGAAGGATGCTTCTCCCCGCGGTCCGGCGAATTTTAGCTTGTGTTCGCCAGCGTTTATCGCGTCCAAAGACCATTGTGCATTCTGAAGTTCGACGGGCGGCTGATCATCGAAAGTCACTTTTCCTGTGCCTGTATCAGAGGACAGTCTTATTGTCGGCAGCAGCGGTGCTGGCGGCGGAGTTATCGGAACTGAGGCTGCCGGCGCCGTTTCAGGAACTTGCACAACGGGAGGCGCGGGATGTTTTCGGAAGATAAAAATCGCGGCCACCAGAATGATTGCCGCGGCCGAAGCGAGGATGATGTTCGCGTAGCGTTTTGCATACCCTGCCAATTGCTTAAGGATTAACGAAGAATCCTTAGGGCGCGATGGAGGCGTCGTAGCGGAATCAGGGGCTGGCTTCGTAATCGATGGGACAGGTGGGGTGCGCAACGAAACTGTTGTCGCTGAAGGCTGATTCTTCGGGGTCGCACCGGAAACTTTGCCGGTCGGCTTGGCTGCTGCCTCTGAAATACTCGCGGGAGGAGTGCTGTAAGTGATAGTGGGACTTTCGCTTGCGGGCGATCCAGTCGCACGACCCTCATTCGTGATCCCCGGCAATCCCAGCTGGTGCAGAATGCTATTCGCGATGGACAAGACCTCGCCATCGTTCGGATACTTGACCGCCACGGATCGAACCTTTTGTGCCAGAGCCTGTTTCGATGCATTATCCGTGGCGGCATCGATTTCGCTTTCAGCGCGCCGCAGTTCTTCGACATCGCGACGGCGGGCTTGACGGCGCTGAGCCTGCAGGTCGCGCTGCACAGTCTCCTGAATCTGAGTCAACCGGGGCTCGCGCGGATACATCGACAATCCCTCTTCGATACGCGATAAGGCGCCGGCAAGATCAGTGGAGGTTTGCAGTTTGCGCGCCTGCGAGACGCATTCCTCTACGTAGGTTTCCCGCTTCCGATCCAGGATCTGCGTCCGAATGGTCTTGGCCATGGGATGCGCCGGGTTCAAGTCCATCGCTTCGCGCGCCAGCTTTTCCGCTTCCCGCCAATCGCGCTCCACTGTGGAGTGGGCCAGTTCAACCAGAGTGTTGGCCAGAACTGCGCGCGTCAGAGAGTTGTTTTCGTCCAGCTCATAAGCCTGACGCAGCAACTGAATCCCATCGGGCGGCTTATCCGCGAACAGAGTTTGGCCTTCTGTCATGAGGCGATGCGCTTCCGCTTTGCGCTTGATGCCGTCCTGCGCGAACTTTTCCAGTTCCGTCAATTCCGCATCATTGGGAAATTCCGAAGCGGCAGCTTGCAGCAGATCCAGTGCCCGTGCGTAGTCGCCAGAGTGCAAATAGGCGTCGACCTGCTCGACCAGTCGAGTCTTGGATTCGACCCGCGCCTGCTGATCCCGGCGCTTCTGCAGGCGCTCGACTTCGAAGGTCAATCCCGGATACTGGCTGTAGATAGTGCGCAAAATTTCCCAATCGTTCAGCGCATCCCCATAGGCTGCCTGCTCTTCGTGCAGATGCGCGCGAGCGACGATGGAGTTGACCAGATCGCGCTTGTCCTGCACCAGCCGCAGGGCGCGTTCGAAATGCGATTCATCAGGATGGAGATCGAGCGCCTCGCGCAAAATGTTTACGCGCTTATCCAGGTCCGGCTCGGCCTCCACCTGACGATCGATCGACGCGATGAAAGCCGAGAGCTCCTGCCGCTGCTGTTCTTCGATATCGTATTTGAGAGCCTGAAAAATTGCGTTGTTCGGATACTTGGCCAGATAGGTCTGGCACGCCTCCATGGCCTTGCGAAAATTGTGTTCTGTGAGGTTTCTGCGCGCCTCGGCATATGCAGTGTTCATAGCGTCGTGTTCGGAGCGGACCTCGTTGTAAAAGCTCTGATAGTTGGCGCCGCTCTCGCGATTCATAGAATCGGGGGCGCGCCGGTCGAGATCGAGCACGACGCCTAATTTCGCCAATGCATTGCTGACGTCGCCCTTGTGCCATGCGTCCATGGCCGAGCGATGGAGTTGCTCTTTCTCCTGCCGCAGCTTCTTGTACTCCTGCTCTTGACGATCGACCTCCGCCAGCAGCTGCAGGGCGCGGGCCTCCTGAGGCCGGAGTTGCAGAACATTCTGCAAAGCTTCGCCGGCATGGCCGTAGGCGTGATTTTCAATGTGTTGCCGGGCCAGCCGATACCAGTTATCTATCTGGCGTTCGCTGCGCCGGTTTTCAATTCTGCTCTTGAGGCTCAGTGCGACTGCGTTGTCGGGTTCGATCTGCAGAACTTCCTGCAACTTCTGCAGCGCGAGCGGATCTTCTTCTTCCTCAAATCGCGCGCGAGCGGCATCGAGCAACTGAGAAAGCGTTTTTCGCCGGACCGCGGCATCGAGTTGACGGCGCAGAGAGCCAATGGAAGTATCCATGTGGCCTTCGGCCTCAAGTTCTCCCAGGATTTCTCCCGCGAACTGAAAATCGCCCTCCTCGAGTGCCTTGGTGGCACGTTGCAGGCGGGGCCGCGTGCGCTCGGGATCAAAAAACTCGATCGGCTCGTTGCGCAGCGCTTTGTTCAGCGTGTCGCCGAAATCGCGCGCGCTCGCGAAACGGTGCCACGACTGCTTAGCCATTGCCTTGTGAAGGACCCGGCTGACGGGCTGGCTTATGGTGGAGTTGAGTTCCGATGCCAGGGGAGGAATCTGATGGAGAATGGCATCGACCACCTCGTCGCTACGCGCCCGTTGGAAGGGATGCCGGCCAGCCATGGCTTCGTAGCACACGACGCCGAGCGAAAAAACGTCGGAGACCGGAGACAGCGCCTTCAATTCGATCTGCTCCGGAGACATGTAGAGCAACGTCCCTTTTTGCGCCCTGGTCGTGTGCGTATCAGACATGTGCGCAATGCCGAAATCGATGATCTTCACCGAATCGTCTTCCATCACGAAAATGTTGCTCGGTTTTAAATCGCGATGGATCAGCCCGCGTTCGTGCGCCGCCTGCAAGCCGCGGCAGGCCTGCGTAATGATGTCGACGGTGCGTTCGACTGTCAGACGATGGCTGGCTTTGCGGACAAAATGTTCCAGCGTGGTGCCGGGAAGAAGAGGCATCACGAAATACGGCTTCTTCTTGCCTTCTTCCTCGAATTCGCCAATATCGAAGATCTCGACGATGTTGGGATGGCTCATGGAAGCGAGCACATCGCATTCTTTGTAGAACAACTGCAGGGAGGCGGGGTCGGGAATGTCGAGGATCGTCTTGACCGCTACTTCGCGGCGCACCACGGTGTCATAGGCTCGATAGACGAGACCCATGCCGCCCTGCCCGAGGATCTCCCGAACCTCGTAGCGGCCTGCCAGTTTTTTCGGCGAAGAGGGTGACTCCATGGCATTGCCCCGGTGCGTGAGGCCCTAGAATTTTACTCGATTTAGCCCAGAATTGGGGCTTTTGTAGGGGCGGAGTTGCAGCCCAAAAGGTAACCCGGGCATGCCGCTGAATCGTTGGAGAAGCGCCTGTCTTTACGCGTGGAAATTTTGAGGGTCGACGATTACTTCAGCAGATGAAGGTTCAGCAGGTAGAGGGTACTGCCCAGGAGCGTAAGGAGCGTCAGCGATCCCAGAACGAAGCGGAAGAGTCGGCGTGGCTTCGGACTCTCATTGGCCATCGCTGCTCTGTATTTCTCAATCCATTCCTGTTCTCCGCGGTGCAAGGTCGACTGAATTACAGTCCGGAGCCTGCGCTGATCGCCCTCTTCTAACGTAACGAAGCGAAAAGGCTGCTTGGTCGTGGATACAGGACTTAGCATCTCCGCGGCACCAAGCACCGGGCCCGTCTGAGTCATGAACATCAGCTTGATGCGGCAGCCGCGATCCAGCATGTTCGACATGCTGAGCAGTCCACCAGTCAGAGAAAGAGTCTCTAACTGGCCACGGTGCGGGCGTCCGTCTGGCAATCGAAGAACAGCGATCGTGGAGTCTGCCAGCTGTACGCGCGGGCTTCGCCAATTCTCTTGCGGTTGGGGGAGGTAGTTCATGTGCCAAAGCGAGTATGGCCCATTAGTGTAAAGAGCAGAAGGTTACGGAAGGGCAGGCGTAGTGCAAGTTACCCAGGTCCAGCCTGATTCTCCATCAACAGCCACACCCGTTCTGAGCATCGATTTCATTCCGGGATCAGAGACCGCGGTTCGCACGAACCCGTCCTGAGAGCGCCACCAGCCGTGGAAGACGCGGCCTCCGGAATAACGAACCTGTAGCGGACACCAGCCCTCGGGGTTGGTGGATCCGGGAACTGGAGGCCGATCCAGTGGCGCTTCGCCCGGCGACGACGTCCATCCATCGTCGGGAGTGACGCACAGGCACCGAGTGTCGAGGCGAAGACCCACGTGCAGAGCCTTGAGAGCACTTTCCTTCCCGCTCCAAAGCAGCGCCAGGAGCAGAGCACGCGCTTCCACAGGGGCCCGCGCGACGAGCATTTTCTCGTTGTCCGTAAAGTAGTCTGCAAGAAAGGCGTCACTGCGCGCCTCGATGGTCTCCAGATCGCAACCTAGGCTGGCTCCCGCAGGCCCGACTGCGCATAACGCCGTGCGATCGCGGTGACTGAGTGAGATCGCGACGCCGGCTGGTTGCCCGTGGACAAAAACTTCGGGCGCGCCGGACGATGCAGCGCAGATCTCTATGTTCGTGAGCGCGTGCAAATCCGTCGATAGATTCAGGCGAGCAGCCGCTGTAAGCTTTGCCGTCCACCGTCCCAACCGCCAGTCGGCGCGCCGCTTGGCAAAGCGCATGCCGCTGAGACTAATCGCTTCGTTCCGACTTAGCCAGTGATTCCCGGCGGGCACGTCGGCTTCGGTCTGCTCCAGCCAGTAGACGTCCATAAGAATTGTCTCGTCGAAGTGCGTTCCAAAAAATCGCCTAGGCTGCAACTTCTTCGATCTTGAAATTCTTTCTGATTCCAGTCTCCTCGCGCTCGATACCGCGTTCCACCGCGCTGATAAGATAAGAGCGAAGATTTGCCGGAGGGATAATATGGTCGAGAGCCCCCACTTTCAGCGCCCGGAACACACTATGCACCCGGTCGAATTCTCCCGCCATTTCGCCTAGCTTTTCGGAATACACGAGGTTGTAAAGATCATTCCATTGGACGCGCAACCGCCCTTTCTCCGCTGCGTCAGCCTGCTGCATGGCCTGGTTCAGGACCTGTAGGCGCTGGTCTTTACGAGTCCGGGCCTCAACCTCTCCGGCAAACACCACGGCCGCCGCTGGAGCACCGCCAATGACGGAGGCATATGTACCCTCCAGTGCGGCGATTTCAATCTGCTCGTTGAGGGCACGCGAGAAAACTACGTAAGCGCCGCCGTGATAGCGCGAAATCACACAAAAAACTATCGGGCCTTTGAAGTTCACGACGGCCCGCCCGATCTCCGCGCCATACTCCAGTTGCAAGCGGCGCATCGACTCCGGCGAACCATCAAAGCCAGACAAATTGGCCAAGACCACCACAGGACGATTGCCGCTGGCAGCATTAATGGCCCGTGCGATTTTCTTGGAGGACTGCGGGAAAAGAGTTCCTGCCGACCAGTGATCCGGGCCGTCGGCCGGAACAAACCCCATTCGCGGCATGGATCGGGATTCGATGCCGAGGAGGCAAACGGGATAGCCGCCCAGGTGTGCGTCCCAGACGACGGCCGTTTCCGCCGCGCGCATTCCCGCCCAACGCTCCAATGGCGGATGATCCTGATCGACCGCTGCCATCATTACTTTGCGGATATCGAAGGGCTTCTTGCGGCCTGGATTGGTCTCGTCCGACAAAATATCTCCGACCAATGCGAAGCCTTCCTCTCCATCGCGATTGTGCGGATAAGTCTGCACGTCACGGTCGATGGGATCGGCGGTCGGAGCCCGTCGCGGGAAGCGCTCGCCCGGCGCAACATAGGTATGGTCATAATGGCGGAACAAAATACGGCATGCTTCATGAATGTGCCGCGCCCAGTATTGAGCCTGGCCGTTGACTCCCATGATGCGGTCGTATCCACCGATACCCTGATTGTCCTCTGCCGAAATGCCGCCTGAGTAATCGAGGGCGCGCTTGCCGGTGAGAACCATCGCAGCTTTCGGCGTCATCACCAGAATGCCTTTGGTATGCATCAGCATGGTGGCTTCCGCATTCCAGTAAGGTTGCGCCCCGACATTGATTCCGTTGATCAGCAGGTTCACTTCGCCGCCAGCCTGGGTAAATTCCACTAGGCGCCGCAAAACGCGGGCGATCCAGTCCATGTTCTCAACCCCGCTCTCCATCGAGATCTTGGCACCGGCGGAAATGGGGAACCATTCCACAGGAACGCCTTTCTCTTCCGCGAGGTCGAGCGCAGCGATAATCAGTCGGCACTCTTTCTCCGCCAGCGCACCCAGATCTTTGCTGGGATCTCCCAGCAGCAGGACGCGCGTCATACCCTCGGGATAGCGAGTGGTGTAGTTACGGATCACGCCGACAATAATATTGGCGCGGTTCTTGCCGTGGGGACGATCGACCGGAACCAATCTTTCTTCCGCGTCGAGGTCGTGCTCCACGAAATCGCCGGGCGGAAATTCAGCGCGCGTGTCTTCCCGGCTGGGAGTAAGCATCTTTATGATTTCGTACGGGTAGACCAATCCGCGTTGCCGTACGCGAACGACTTTCTGATCGTATTCTGACAGTGATTTAAGTGGGAGTAGCTTGTCGGCGGGACGGAAGGTGATGATCAGGCCGCTGCCGACCGGGCTGGAGATGCGCACCACGAGATCACGCAATTCTCCCGTGGAAGGATTCGGAATACGAGCGCGGACGACGACTTGTTCCAGTCCCAATCCTTCGGTCGCAGGTGCGAGGCGGCGGACAATGTTTCGCAGTTCGTCCGGCTTCAGGTTCAGTGTTGGCCAGACGTACAAAAATACGCGGTTCCAGTAGAGGCGCTCCTGAGGCCGGCGCCGAGACTGAAAAAGTCGAATCGCCGCCAGCGCTTCCATCAACATGCGCTCCAGATGCGGTAATTGCACGATATGTCCCGCTTCATCGCGCACCGGCGTCACGTCCCGCACTTCGGCCGCGGCGAACAGGCGTTCGTCTTTCGGGTTGTCGCGAGCCACGGCGTGAAGGAGATAGACGTCTTCGACCGAGGGGAGGCGGTCGATCTTGAAATTGTTCAGCCGCCAGAGATGCAGACGCCTCCCCATCATGGGATGCAATCCGCGATAAAACACGTCTTCCTCATAACCGTTCTCTGTGGGTTGGTAAGTGAAGTACTGCATAGCGCTGGCACGCGGGCCCCAACTCGGGCCGGCAGCCGCCACTACGATCCGCCGAATGGCGCGCGGGAATGCAACTTGGTTAAGCATCGCCTGCACTTCCCGCTGCGTAGCGTCAGGATCCTCCAGTTTGCTGGAATGGCAGACGTGAAAATCCATGACGACCTCATGATCAAGCGGAACTTCCTCGATCACCGGAAGCATGGCGTACGCCGCCGCAGCGAGAGCGGAATAATCGGCATACAACGCGAATACGTGAACACTCTTGCCTTCATCGTCATATTTAGCGGAAACATAACAATGCCCGCTCGCGGACGAGGAGTGAAGGTCACGGAGCGCAGAAATGCGGTAATACCTCCACGTGAGTACTTCCAGCATGATGCGGCGCAAGTCGAGATCAGCCGATAGGAACCGGCCGGCAAACAGCCCAGCCAGCAACTGAGGGCATTCAATTAACGCATGTATCCGGGCTGCTCCGTCGGCAGCGCCAGGATGCGCCGCCAGGTAGTTCAAATGGTTGGCAGCTTCCTCGTAGACCTGATCGCGGGTAGTCTCAAATAGCGGCTGATCGAAGCAACGATAGCGCACTTCACGGGAGAGTTCGCTCACTGAAGGATAACTTTCATGAGCGATCGTAATCATGCGATCCAGCAGAATTCGAAACGAATTGCTGGCTGGTGATCTTGGCGCTCTGGCTCGGTGCAAACGGCGTTCGAGAATATCCAGAATCAGAGCCGTTTGCTGCGCCATGCGCTGGTGCGATTTGCAGATCCAGAGCAAGGTCTTTTTCAGTGCAAGGGAGCCATCCAGTTCGCGCACGCCATAGTGGGCCAGTGCGCGGCGCAGCGCGCCGACAAAGGCCGGGGGCAACCCGTCTCCGTTGGTCTCGACCATCCGTAAATATGAAAAAAGATAAGACTCCGCGCTGGGCTCTTCTCCCGAGGCACGATGGTTTACTTCCGGTTCGCGATGGAACAGCGAACACGTGTCAGCGAATATGTTAAGAACCTCATCTTCAAACTGAGTGATCTCGTCGCTGCCGGCCGGGCAGGTTTGGCTCCAGGCTGCCAGACGGCGGGCATGAACCGCCGGGTCCAGATCAAAGCCCAGCATCACTTGCCTGATTTCTTTGAGCGACGCTAGACATGTGGCTTCCTGGGAGTCGTGCTGCACTTCGAATTCGCCGAAAATCACTCGCTTCTGCGCCCCGGCCGCATCGTCGGTCCCGCTCGCTTCGATTTGCATCAGCGGAGCGCCCGCGTCGACCTGCACATTTGCCATGGTCAACACTTTTCGAACTTTGCCGGAAAATGGCGAGACCACCTGGGTCTCCATCTTCATGGCCTCGAGCACAGCCAGGCGGTCCCCGACTTCAACCGTGTCTCCCGCCTTCACCGCGATGGATACCACGACAGATGGGGCCGGTGCGTGCACCATGCCTCCATCGTCTCGGTTTACGTGGTGCGACACGCCGTCCACTTCTATGCGCGAACTTATTCCGTGGCTCACCGAGACGATGTGAAAGCGCCGGCCAAAGACTGTGAGCCAGGATTCAAACTCGTCCAGGCGATCGAGGTGAGCTTCGATCCGCAATCTATCGATTTCGATTCGATAGTCTTGCGGCCCGAGGCAGTGAGTCCTCATCGAGTAAAGATGGCTGCGATAGCGGAGTGCTACGACGCGTCCAATCTCGCTGCGCACCTGTGGCCGACCGCGCGCCGCGGATGCATAGAACTGGGCTTGCTCGACGGCTAACTCTGATTCGTAGGCATCGATCGCCGCCTGCACCAGCGCGACATCGGCATGCTTTCTGGAGAGTAGTCCGCCCTCCTCTGCGATCCGGTCAAGCCATTCGACAGTTACGTCCCCGCGCTGCACTTCTTCCCGGGCAAGCATTCCGAGGAGAAATGCTTTGTTGCTGGCGCCGCCCTTGACCACAATGACGCTCTCGGCTAACGACCGCTGGAGGCGTGACAGCGCTTCTTTCCGGTTCTGCCCATAGGCGATTACTTTGGCGACCATGGCGTCGAACTCGGGCGCGATGCTGTCACCCTCTCCGACGCCAGTGTCCACGCGCACTCCGGGGCCGGTCAGCATTCGAAACCGTGACAACGTCCCGGGCGCGGGAGCGAAATTGTTATCAGGATCTTCTGCATACAGGCGCGCCTCGATGGCATGTCCTGTAGTTCGAGGGGGATCGCCTTCCAGGCGGCCGCCTCGCGCAACGTGAATCTGCAGCTTCACCAGGTCGACTCCGGTCGTGCACTCCGTCACCGGATGCTCAACCTGCAAGCGGGTATTCACTTCCATGAAATAAAACTGCTGCGACTCCGGCTTGTAGAGAAACTCAACTGTGCCGGCATTGCAGTACCCGGCGGCCTTGCATAGGCGAACCGCGGCTTCACGCAGGTACTGGTCCTGCTGCGGAGTGAGCGCCGGAGAAGGCGCTTCTTCGATTACTTTCTGATGCCTGCGCTGAATCGTGCAATCCCTTACGCCCACGGCCCAGGTGGTGCCGTGATGGTCGGCGATGATTTGGACTTCGACGTGGCGCGCGGCCTCGACCACGCTCTCCAAGAAGACAGTTGGGTCGCCGAAGGCTTTGAAGGCTTCAGTACGGGCGCGCTCGAAGGCTTGCGGCATTTGGGCGGCTGTGAGTACGCGGCGAATTCCGTGACCACCACCTCCGGCCGTAGCCTTGATCAAGAGGGGAAAACCGAGACGCTCCGCATGAGACAGAGCATCAGTGAGCGATTCGACGGGCCCGCCGCTCCAGGGGGCCACCGAAATTTGAGCCTGCTCTGCTAGACGTTTCGCGGCGATCTTGTCGCCGAGTTGCCGCATCACATCGCCGCTGGGCCCGATGAATACGATTCCCATTTCGTGGCACAGCTCTGCGAATGCCGCGTGTTCAGCCACGAAGCCCCACCCGACCCACGCCGCATCCGCGCGCGCCGACGCCATGGCCTGTTCCAGGCGCTTGTAGTCAAGGTAGCTGCATTTAGCTCGATGCGTATCCGGATCCGTGAAATGGGCGGCACCGAGAGAGACTGCCTCGTCTGCCTCGCGGACGAACATGGCATGGCGGTCGGGTTCAGTGAAGAGGGCGATGGTGCGCAGCGGCACCGCGTGCTCTTGACTGAATTCGCGCGCTGCATGAATGAAGCGCATGGCGGCTTCACTCCGGTTGACTATGGCAATGCGCTGGAATTCGTTTGGCATGAGCGCCTCAATAAGACGAATCGCGTCTTGCGAGAAGATTTGGCTTAGACCGCTACCAGGGCGTCTTCCGGCACTATGGCGCGCAGCTTCTCCAGACGCTGTGCATCAATGGCGTCTGGAAGCGCAACCGTCTGGTAGCCGGTGAGATGCAAGTAGCAATTTCCTTTCTTGTCCAAAACCTCCGCATTGAAAGTTCCTTCGACCGTGCCGCGAGTGACCACGGCATACAGACGACCTGCAGCCAGGCTCGGCTCTCTCAGCAGTGAGACTTCGAGAAGATGCTGCGGCAAGCCCATGCGGCTCTCTGCGCCCAGTTCCCAGATTCCCGCAGTTTGGAAACAAAGCTCGATCAGCCGCGGCGCCATCAGAGTGGGACGTTCCGAAGGATGATGATTGGGCGGAAGCGCATTTGCGAATAGACCGATAGCCCGAGTTCCATCCCACCATGCCTCGTCCAACACCTGGTACGCCGGGCCGTGGAAGTATATGCGGTAGATATCACCCGCTTGGATGCCGTCCGTGCTCGGCGCAACGAAGGCACTCGCGACTTTTGCCGGTACCGGCCCTTTCGCAAGGCGCACTCGCGCTGTGAAGTGGGTCGTAGTTTGAGGTTCGGTCTGAGTGGGCAGGGAACGATGGCCGATGAGCTGGCACTCTGCCAGCATCTGATCTCCTCGGGGATGAATCTGGACCACAATATTCACCGCGCGGGCTTCGTTGCGATAGAACTTGAAAGGCGCGAGAAAGTTGACGTCTTCGATGGCTTCGACGTGCCATCCCGGAAGCACGCACAGAGCAGCCTCGGCAAAAGCTTCGATGCCCATCACGCCCGGCAGCAGCGGAGTGCCGTCGATCTGATGATCATGAAGAAACGGCTGTTCGTGGGGATCCAGCGTCGTCTCCACGGTGTAACCGTCAGACAGGCCGAGCGACGCAATTCGACCGATCATCGGTCCGGCGACTGGTGAGGACTTCATGGCGGCCTCGGCGGCGGTCGAATCAAGACCGCCAGTCGTGTCCCATTCATTCAAGAAAACGCCGAGGCGTTGAGCTACAACAATTTCACCCCGCGTGCCGCCGGCGGTGAGTTCGCGCCGGATCAGCGGAACGCCGGCTTCGGGTGACAACATGTCGATTCCGGCAGTTTCCATAATCTTTGGGATGGAACCGCGCGTGGCCATGCCGATGCCGCCCCACGCCGTCCAGTCGATCACGATACCGCGCGTGGCCGGGCGAGTTGTGCGGAAGCCGGAAGTGATTTTGCAAAGCAGGTCGTT
Source organism: uncultured Acidobacteriota bacterium (assembly GCA_963701925.1). Taxonomy (GTDB): domain Bacteria; phylum Acidobacteriota; class Terriglobia; order Terriglobales; family Acidobacteriaceae; genus Sulfotelmatobacter. Next base: position 328,107 of record CAVPBQ010000010.1, on the reverse strand, counting down.
GGCGGCAGAGTAGTCGGTCTGGCCGGCGTTGCCGAAGCGGCCCGCGATGGAACTGAATGCGACCGTTGCACCGAGCGGCATGTCGCCGATGGCGCGCAGCAGATTGAAGAAGCCATCGCTCTTGACGTCGAAGACCAGATTAAATTCCTGCTGATCTTTTTCTGGCAGGAAATGACTTCGCTCAATTCCGGCGGCATGCAGCAGCACATCGATGCGGCCGCTGCGCCGGCGGACTTGGTCGATCACTTGGGCGACGGTCTCAGCGTCCGCGAGATTGACGCTGAAATAATGTGCCGTGCCACCTGCGGCGCGTACCGCATCGATGGCGGTCTGCGCGGCGTGCGCTCGCTCCAGCCCGGCGAGTTCCTTTTCTACGAGCGCCGGAGTGGCGCGCTCGCCGCGGGCTTGAATCCGTGCGAACAAATCGCGCTTCAGATTTTCTTTGTCGGTTATGAATCGTTTGAGATCAGGATTGTTAGCATCGGGTTGCGGCACCATGTCGAGCAGATAGAACGTGCCGCCGGATGCAGCCGCCAAATCAGCCGTTATCGCCGAGACAATGCTTCCCGCTGCGCCCGTGATCACGAAGACAGTGTTCTTGTCGAGCACAAAGCCGGGCTGGCCATCGGCGGCAGGCTGTTTCTGCAGACCGATCGTCCAACGCTGGTCTCCCGTGTATCCAATCTCAACCGCGCCAGGGTCACGCAGCGTCTCCTCGATCAGCAGGCCGGCCACTTCCACGGCGTTGCGGTTCACTTCAAAGTCGACTGCTTTGACCATGCACTCCGGGCGTTCCCGCTTGTAAGCCTTGGTAAAGCCTGTTACGGCGCCGCCCAGCGGGGCAATCGCTCCCCCGTCGTCATAGCCATGGTGCCCACCCAGCCGCGTTGCCGACACGAGGAATGTCCCCTTGCTCGACACGTTCTCATACAGAGCGCGCATTGTTGTGTAGAGCGATTTCACCCCCACGCGCAAGCCTTCGTGCCAGGTTTGCAAATCGAGTTTGCGAATAGCTTCCTCCTGATCCAGCGCCGGCAGCCAGTAAACTCCCTGCACAGGTCCGGCAGCGATCCAATTTTTCAGAAGGCTGATTAGCGCGTCGGCGTCCGGTGCGCCCTCAATGCGGAGAACTGCCACTCCCATCGTTGCAAGACATTTCGCCAGTGCATCGGCGACACCGCCTTTGTCGGGCATGATGATGACGCGGCTATTGCGTTCGAGCTTTACGCCGGTTGTTTTGCAGAAGGAGAGCGGTGGGCGAAGGATCGCGGTGGGCACTCGCCGTGGCACACGATCTGCCGCATCGAAACTCGCGAGGGCTGGGCGTACGCGCTCGGGGAAGGAAGCCGGCTTCTGTTCTTTTGGCTCGGCAGGTTGTTCCTTCACGGACGTCGTCGGAGTCGCCGGCCGCGCCGACCTATCGTGCGCGAACTGAATCACATGAGCCAGGGTAGGGAAGTCGCGTAGCTTCATGGTCTCATCGCGTGGGATGTTGTAAGCCGCGCGCACGGCTGCGAACATCTCCGCCTGCTTGACGGTATCGACGCCGAGGTCCGCTTCCAGATCGAGATCAAGGTCTAGCATGTCCTCCGGATAGCCCGTTTTCTCGGCGACGATTTGCAGCACTTTTTTCTTGATCGGATCATCCAAGCTCGCCGAGGCCGTTGCCGGAGCGGGCGCCTGTTCCACAACCATGCTTGGAGTTGGAGAGGGTGACGCTTGATCTTTCGGCGCTTTGCCTGCCAAGTCAGGCCGCTTCTCGTACACGAATCGGATCACATGCGCCAGTGTGGGGTAATCTCGCAGCTTGCGGTCTTCGTCGCGCGGAATGCTGTAAATCTCCCGGATCGCCGCGAACATCTCTGCCTGCTTCACCGTGTCGACGCCGAGATCAGCTTCCAGATCCAGGTCGAGGTCCAGCATGTCCTGCGGGTAGCCAGTTTTCTCTACCATCAACGTGAGGATGCGCTCTTTCACCGGATCGGCATTCGATTGGACTGACGCCACCGGTGCGGGAGTGATGACGGTGACCTTGGATTTTTCTGGGGTGAGAGGTGTAACGACTGGCGTCGCCGTGGGGTTTCGCGTGCTGGCCACATCGAGACGTAGATCAGGTCGCCCGTCATACACAAAGCGGATCACGTGAGCGAGCGTAGGAAATTCGCGGAGCTTGATGGTGTCATCGCGCGCAATGCCGTAAGCTGCGCGGATTGTTGCGAACACTTCCGCCTGCTTCACCGTATCGACGCCGAGGTCAGCCTCGAGATCGAGATCCAGATCAAGCATGTCCACCGGGTATCCAGTTTTCTCCGCTACCAGGGCCAAAACTCGATCTTTCACCGGATCGCCGGCCACAGCGGGCTGCGGCGGTGCAGGAGGCGCGACTGGAGCAGGTGCTTTCTCCACAGGTTCCTTTACGACCACCGGCCGAGGCAGCGCCGCAATTTCGATCGTGGCAACCGGCTCTGCCGGAAGCGCGGAAGCAACCGCAGGCTCGGATTTCTGCGCATGTTCTGCAATTCGGTTGGCTGCTGCTTGATCACGGACTCGCAGCGTGCGGTGCACCACTTCCAACTCTGCCGTGGGATATCCAGCCATTCGATTCAGCCAGGTTTTCCAGCAGTTTTCGTCGACGATGCGATAGGCATATCCCAGAGCGTTGGGCCGCCGGTGGACCCCGTCTTTCGTCGTCACCCAATGCAGCAGGGTCATGCTGATCTGCGAGCCGAACCCCGCGCCCAGGCGCAACGCATATTCCACGGGATACACGCCGCCCTTGGACAGGTTCAGCGTGCCCAACTCAGGGTCGACTTCCTTGAAGTTCACGACTGGCGGGACGCATGCCGTTTCGAGGCTCTTCACGGCGATGACGTCCTCGATTCCGGTCGCCATGGCGTGACCGGTGAACCCTTTTGTGTTGGCAATAACAATCTGATCAGCCGCGTCGCCAAATACGCTGCGCAGTGCGTGAATCTCGGCCGACGCGCTGCCACCCCGCGCGGGTGTATAGGTTTCGTGCGAAACGAATACAGTACGAGGCGCGATTTCCTGCCGCGAAATCCCGCGACGAGCCTCTGCCTGCGAGACCAGGTTCTCCATCATTTGGCCAATGTGCTGCACATCCAAGCGAGTACCGTGGAAGGCGCTGTTGGCCGTGACCGTGCCCAACACTTCGCAGATGGGTTGAATGCCACGCTCTCGTGCAGCCTCGGCACTCTCAACCACGATCCCCGCCGCACCCATTCCCACGATCAATCCGTGACGGCGCCGGTCGAAGGGGGTAGCCGCTTCTTCCACCACTTCGTCGGTGGCGGCGGCGCCGCTGGCCAGGAATCCTGCGCCGAACCAATCCATCAAGTGATCGGAAGTGACGTCGTCGGCCGAGATGATGACCACGCGGCGGCAGCGTCCGGCACAGATCCAGTCTTCTGCCAGTGAGACTGCTTGCGAAGTGCTGGCGCAGGCCGAGTTGATTTGCGTGTTGGGACCACGCGCGCCGATGAATTCGGCGAACTGGGAATGTCCCATCGACAAGACTCGAAGTAGGAATCGCCGGTCGAAGACGTAAGGATTCTTCTCCAATGTGTCGCGCAACTCTTCCAGGCGCCGTTCCATCTCCTGTTCCAGCACGGAATCGCCATTCGATTTGGTGGAACGCGCCAGCAAGCTCTCCAGCAGGCCCAATTGTTCGCGGCGCGCATGGTCGGTGTAGTAGCGCTCCATTTCATCGGCGTAGGAGTCATAGCCGGGGAATGCCGAAGCACAGATTACGCCCGTGTCGTCGCGCAAGGCGTCGGGTAAAGCCCAGCGATCCGGCAGCTGCGTTCCCTTACTTGTGGTTTTGTAGCGCATGACCAGCGGGATGCCGGCATCGCGCAAGGCATCAATGCCCACCGCAATCGCTAGTTGTGTAACTCGATCGAGAGCCGCCAGCCGCTCGGCGGAAATGCCGAATTCTTTTTCCAGATCGAAGGCACCACCGCGGCCCGCCAGCTTGATGACGTCCGCGACATTGTTAATAGTCTCGAAAGTTGGTCCGCCGTTATCGCTTTTCAGCAGGCGTGTGATGTTCTTGTCGAGCATGGCGCGGCGAAAGCGTGCTGGGATGAGATCGATGAACTGATCACCACGCAGGATGCGCGCCAGATTGCCGTCGTCAAAAATGTGTTCGGTCCCCGGCAGACCGAGGGCTGCGCCGGTGATCCCAACCGGAGCTATGGCGCGCGTCCACTCCTCGCCGCGATACATCTGCCAGCCACGCTCGAGGACATCTGCAAAGTAGTGGCCAAGTTCAGCGTACTGATCTCCGTTCCGCGACTGTGGGGCAAAGGGACTCTCTGAAGGAAGGGTTACTGCGATGGTCTTAGGTTTCCCGACCGATGCCGGAGTCGCCGAAACTGAAGCGAACGGCTTCTCGGTTGCAACCGCAGCCGTGCCGCGACCCAGTCCTGCCGCGTAGAGACCGCACAGCGCCTGGTTGAACGATGCGATGTCACCGAACTTTGGATGATTCGTGAACAGCGAAACCACGTCGCCGCGGTCGCCCAGAACATCTTCGGCGAATCCCTGCAGCGCTTTCTTTGGTCCAACTTCGACGAAGATGCGCGCGCCCGCTTCATACAATGTGTGCAAGCCTTTGACGAATTGCACAGGAGATGCAACTTGTTTCGCCAGCAGATCCAGCATCTGCGGCACTACGCCCGGTCCGCTGGGATAGAACTCCCCATTTACATTGGCGACGATGGGCAGGTGCGGCGATTCCATGCGCAGGCGAGCCAGTTCTTGACGCAACGGCTCGCTGGCCGGCGCAACAATCGAAGTGTGAAATGCGTGGCTCACGGGCAGTTCCGAAACGTCATACCCGGCTTTGCCGAGAACGTTCATGGCCTGTGTGACCGCATCGCTCGCACCACCAATGACTGCCTGGCGATTGCTGTTGATGTTGGCGATCACCACGTAGCCGTTGATCGTCTTCAGGATTCGCTCGATTTCATCCAGCGGCGCGAACACTGCCGCCATCTTCCCTTTGTCCGCCACCGCGACTCGCGTCATTCCGCGACCGCGGGCGCTGACCGCTTCCAGCGCGTCTTCAAAGGGGAGAGCGCCCGAAGCAACCAATGCTCCGTATTCTCCCAGGCTGTGTCCCATCGTCATATCCGGCTGGATGCCATAAGCCGCCAGCAGTCGGGTGAGTGCGAGATCGATTGCCAACACCGCGGGCTGAGTAATCGCGGTTTGCCGCAAGTCTTCATCGGCCTTGGCTACGGCTGCCTCGTCAGTCTGGTCCACGAACACAAAGTCGGTCAGAGGTTTGCCCAGCAGCGGGGTCATCACACGGTTCGCCTGCGCAAAAGTCTCGGCGACAATCGGTTCGGCGGTGAACAACGGCCGCAGCATGTTCACATACTGTGAACCTTGGCCCGTATAGAGGAACGCAACTTTAGGAGCGGGACCTTGTCCGCGAAAAATGCCTTGCGCCCGCAGAGCTTTCCAAACCGCGGGCTGATTTGCGGTAAGGGCTTTGATTGCATTGGCCGTCTTCTGCGCCAGGTCAGCGGCGTCGGCATAGTCAATGGCGATGCGCAAGGCCGCGCGCAAATCGGCTTCTGCCGGTGCTGCGGGCGCGGGAACTCGGCCGGCTTGTGCATCCTTCATGACCGCGCGGAGACGCTCGACGAGCGCAGCCTCAGATGCGGCACCAATCAGGAGCGCACCGCGCAACGGTGCCTTGCTGGCCGGAGAAGCAGACGACGCCAAAGCAGGGGAGATTTCTTTCGTGTTCATAACTACCTCTTGAATCGCAGATTGTGGAACAGTGCCGACGGCAACCGACCGCTTTCCATTTCCGGTCAGGCGGTGGGGGATGTGCTCTTCGAGGACAAGATGGAAGTTCGTGCCGCCAAAACCGAAAGCGCTGACGCCAGCGCGTCGCGGAATGTCAGCCGGAACCGTCCACGGCTTCAGTTCGGTATTCACATAAAGAGGAGAGTGGGCGAAGTCGATGTCCGGGCTGGGATGTTCGCAATGCACGCTGGGTGGCAGCACTTTATCGCGCAGCGCCAGTGCGGTTTTAAGCAGCCCCGCCGCGCCCGCCGCGCCTTTGAGATGACCGATGTTCGATTTGACCGAGCCCAGCGCCACGGAATGGACGGGAAGATGCTGGTTGCTGAGCAGATCCGTCATACATTGCGCCTCAACCACATCTCCGACCTTGGTCGATGTTCCATGACCCTCGATCAGAGTCGCAGTGGCGGGCGACAAGCCGGCGTTCTGCCAGGCGCGATCGAGACAAAACTTCTGCCCGACCGGATTGGGCGCAGTGATTCCTTTGCCCTTGCCGTCACTCGACGCACCGATGCCACGCAGCACCGCGTAAATCTTGTCTCCATCACGTTCGGCATCGGCTAGGCGCTTCATCAGGAAGATCGCAGCGCCTTCGCCCATAACAAAGCCGTCGGCACCTTCGGCGTAAGGACGAGTGCCCGTCGCCGATAGCGCGCCGATCTTGCAGAACTTAACGAATGTCTGGATTCCCATGTTGCGGTCGATGCCGCCTGTTACAACGGCATCGAAATCGTTGGCGACCAGTCCCTCGACAGCAGCACTCATCGCGGCCATAGCCGAGGCGCAGGCTGCATCGCAAATGAAGTTTGGCCCGTGAAAGTTGTAGAGGTTGGCGATGCGCCCAGCGATGCAGTTGGCCAATTCACCAGGCATGCTGTCCTCGGTAATTTCGGGAAGATGCTTGCCGATGCGTTCATGCAGCTGATTCGTGATGTCGGTTCGCACCGCTTCCGGCAGCGCTGCGAAGCTGGCGATTTCGCCGAGCTCGTGAGCGTATTCAGGAAACTGCACGCGCAGCGCCGTCAGATAATGCTTTTCGCCGGCCATCGCGTTGCCCAGGATTACGGCGACGCGGTCCGGATCGAGCGGTCGCTTCGGATAACCGTAGTCTTCCAACGCTTCACGCGTGGCTGCGATCGCCCACTTCTGCGCCTGGTCCATCGCGTCCGTAACCCGCGGCGGAATGGGGAAGCGCCACTTCAACGGATCCCATGGGTAATCGCGAACCCAGCCCCCAATCTTCGAATAAGTCTTGTCTGGTGCGGAATGGTCGGGATCGTAATAATAAGATGGGTCCCAACGCTCGCGAGAAACTTCGCTGATGCTGTAGCGGCCGTTCTTGATGTTCTCCCAGAAGGCTGCGACGTTGGGGGCATCGGGCAGGATAGCTCCCGCTCCTACGATCGCGATGGCTCGATAGGCTGTGTCTTCCATGATGACGCTCCTGTGCAACCGGGTGGCCGGCTGCGCGACAGAATAGTCAGGCGCCTTGGTGTTTATGCGGCGAGTGCAGGCTTGGCTGCACGGGCGTAGAGGACGTCGGCTATGAAATCCATGTCAGAGATCAGGCCCGTTTGTGCACGATGAATCGCGGGCAACTGCAAACTCAATTCGAAGGCGGACATCTCGGCATCGTTGACGCCGCCTGCGCCGCAAACCCAGCGCAGGCCTTCCTCGGCAACCTTAAGCGCCGCGTCGCGAGCAAAAGTCCGGCTCAATGCAGCAAGCGTCGCCGCATCAAAACGGCGGTTGGATTTTTCGTTGAGCTTTCCTTCTGCCAGACGCGCGGCGCGATGAGCCAGGCTGCCGGCGCTTTCGACATAGGCGATCCATTCGCCCAGGCGCAGCAGAATGTGCTGGTAGCGGGTGAGACGGGCGACGCGAGATTTCTCCATGAGCTCAGCCAGAGCGTGGTGAGCCAGTGCAGCAATATTCGCGCCCACATTCGGATGGCGCGCATGCAGCGCCTCCAACTCGCGCGCCCGCTCGTGATAATGCTGTCCACGTGTCTTCAGGTGAAGCTGCCAGCGGTCGCGGCTGATCGTCATCTCCATGATTTCGGAAGTGCCTTCGTAAATCGTTGTGATGCGCACATCGCGGCTGATCTTTTCCACTATGTATTCGTGGGTGTAACCGTATCCGCCGAGCGCCTGAATGCTGGCGTCGGCAGCCTGATTGCCGGCCTCGGTGGCCATGTATTTCGCGATGGCGCCTTCGGTATTTAGGCTTCCTTCGCCGGCGTCAATCCGCTCCGCGGTTTCTTCGATATAAGCGCGCGCGGCTTCGAGTCGCGCCACATGCGGCACGATGAGCTTGTGGGTGTAGCCCTGCTTTTCCGAGAGCGGAGCTCCAGCTTGAATGCGCTTGGTTGAATAGGGAATTGCGCGATCGAGCGCAGCCCATCCCGCTCCCAGGCCAAACGCCGCGACCATCAGGCGCGTGTAGCCGAACACAGCCTGTGCCTGAAGCAATCCCTGGCCTTCTACGCCGCCGATCAGGCGATCCGCGTCAACGTAGACATCATTGAAAGCCAGCGCGGCGGTGTTGCTGAGGCGGATGCCGTGCTTGTCCTCCGGTTCGTCATGGGCGAAACCCTTTGCACCTTTTTCGACGACGAACCAGCTCGGACCGCTGGGCGTATTGGCCAGCACGGTATAAGCTCCGGCCACTCCACCGTTGCTGATCCATTGTTTATTGCCGTTGATCTTGTAGCCGATGATGCGGCCGTCTTGCTTCACGGCGTCCGCAGTCGTGCGCAGAGCTCCCAGGTCGCTACCTGCCTCCGGCTCGGTTGCACCGTAGGCGAACAGCAATCCCTCGTTCGCAATGCGGCTTAGCCAGAATTTCTTCTGCTCGGGAGTTGCGCCCACGGTGATGGGATCGCTTCCTAGAAAAGTGGCCAGCACCGAGGTCGCGATGCCCAGATCGATGCGCGCCATCTCTTCGCAAATGCAGTAGACGTCGAACGTGCCACCGCCCATGCCGCCGAATTCTTCGGGAATAAACAGCAGTTGAATGCCGAGCTTGTCCGGGTCGCACATGTCGCGCACGATCTCGATCGGGCACTCGTCGCGCTCGTCAAGCTCAATCAGCGTCTCGTCGGGCAGGCGCTTCTTGGCGAATTCCTTCAAGGACTTCACGCTCAATTTCAATGTCTTATATGCCAGCATGGGCTCAACCTCACTTGGCGGCAGCGCCGCGCAGTTCACGAACTTTTTCCGTCAGTACAGGCAGAAATTCCAAAATGTCGTCGACAATTCCGACGTCAGCCACCTGAAAGATCGGGGCCTTGGGATTCTTATTGATGGCGATGAGGAACGGATTGCCCTTAATCCCAGCCAGGTGCTGAAAGGCTCCGCTGATGCCGAGAGCCAGATATACTTTGGGCTTCACCGTCTTTCCCGACGAACCGACCTGCCGGGATTTTTCAAGCCACTTCGCATCGACCACCGGGCGTGAGCAACTTACGGCCGCGCCCAGCACCTCAGCGAGTTCTTCGGCAATGGCGATATTCTCTTTTTCCTGGATCCCGCGGCCGATAGAGACCAGAACGCTATGCTTGGTGATGTCGACATCACCCGCTTCGGCGACAATTGTCTCGACATAGCGGCGTCGCGCGGCCAACGCACCGACGGCCGATGACTTGTCAACCACTACGCCGGAGATCGGTGCGCTCGCTTCCGGTTTGAACGCGCCGGGGCGCAGGTTGATCACCGCACCCGAAGAAATGTCACAAACAACATGCGTACTCACCTGTCCGCCAAATTCCTGGCGGACAAGCCGCAGCGATTCGCCGTCCACGCCTTCGATGCCCACCACGTCGGACACAAAAGCGGAATTTAGCTTGATGGAAAGGCCCGGCGATAAATCGATTCCGAAATGATTGTGCGGGACCAGCAGGATGCTCTTTGGAGGCAGAATTTTCACCAGAGCCTGCCGGACGAGTTCGGCATTTGGATAAGCGAGAGCTTCCTGCCCAACCCTCCAAATCTCGCTATAAAAAGACCGCAGCGAATCGCAGGCAGCATCAAGTTCCGCGCCCCAGCCTGTAAGGATCGCGACGGGCGATGTTGTGCCGTCGAGCTTCTTCGCAGCCGCCAGCAATTCAGCTGCGGAATCGTCAACCACGTCGCCTCGGTGCACAATGTAAGCAAAAATGCGCGCCATTATTTCAGCCCTCCTCTCGCTGCGACCAACTCCAGAACCTTGTCGGCGTTTTCTTCGCGACTTCCCTGCAGAATCTCCGCTCCCTTGCCAACCACAGGAACGAAGTACTCCTCCCGCTTTACTCTCGCGGCCGCTTCGCCAACCGCGCTGCACTCGACACCGATGCCGGACACGCCCATTGTGGGGATGGGAACGGACGCGACCTGCCGGATGCCGCGCATCCCGACGTATCGCGGCTCATTAATGCCAGTCTGAATGGAGAGAACGCAGGGCAGTTCGATCTCATTGATCTCGCGATTTCCACTTTCGATCTCGCGACTGACCCGCAGCTTCCCGTCTTCTTCCACCTCGATGGAATTCACCAGCGAAGCAAACGGGTAGTCGAGCATCGCTGCGAGCATTCCGCCGACCTGTGCAGCTCCGTCCTCGGCCTGGACCCCAGTCAAAATCAGGTCGTAGTGACCCTTCTTAATGAAGCCCGCCAGCCCGGTTGCAATGCCGCGGCCATCTGAGCCGTCCAATGCGTTATCCGAAATCAGCACGGCGAGGTTCGCGCCCATGGCCAGCTCGCGCCGCAGGATCTCTTCGTCGTCTTCTTCGCCGATCGTCACCACGGTGACGTTGCCGCCGACGCGATCGCGAATCTGCAGCGCTTCCTCGACCGCATAGTTATCCGCCTCATTCACCGAATACACGAGCTCATCGCGTTCAATATCGTTTCCCGCGTCATTGATCTCGATCTCGTTCTCCGACGTATCCGGCACTCTGCGCGCGCAAACTAGAATTTCCATGTCAACCTCCACAATTTGCAGTTTCCAATTCCTTGGTGGAGGTCTCGCGAACCATCTGCTGGTCGACTAGTTCAGTCAGATCCACCACCGACATCTTTCCTTCCAGGCCCGCCACCTTGATCGCATCTTCGATATTCACCATGCAGAACGGGCAAGCTGTCACCATCACGGTCGCTCCCGCCTCCGCAGCCATACGAACTCTCAACACGCCCATGCGCTGTTCTTCTTTCGGTTCGTAGAACAGCATGAGTCCGCCGCCACCGCAGCAGAATGACCGGTCGCGCGACCGTTTCATTTCCACGCGTTGCAATCCCGGAATCGCGTCGAGCACCGACCGCGGCTCGTCATAAACTTGGTTGTGGCGTCCCAGATAGCAGGGATCGTGGTAGGCGTATACGTTGCCTTTGTTTTCGACCGGATTGAACTCGATGTTGCCGGCTGCCACTTCCCTGGCGATCAACTGGCTGATGTGCTCGACCGGCGGAACACCTTGATAGTCGTGCTTGAGAGCGTTATAGGCGTGCGGATCAGCGGTGACGATGCGCTTTACACCCGACGCTTTAATGGCATCGGTGTTGTGATCGCGCAGAGACTGGAACAGCATCTCCTCGCCGAAGCGACGGACCTCGTGCCCACTATCCTTCTCCGCCGCGCCCAGGACTCCGAAGTTCTCTCCAACCTGATCGAGAATCCTCGCGGTCGATCGCCCAATCGACTGCATCCGGTCATCGTAAGACGTGATGCTGTCGACGAAATACAGAGTGTCGGCGCAGTCTTTCGCGCCCAGTATCTTGACGCCGCAAGTTTGCTGAAACTCTGTGTTCTTCGCCCAGTCGGCCTTCTTCTTCTCCAGCTTGCCGTAGGGATTGCCACGGCTCTCCAGCGCTTTCAGCGGCTTTTGCAGCGACTGCGGAACCTTCCCGTCATCAATCATGCCCCGTCGCAGATCGACGATTTTGTCGATGTACTCGACCAGCAGGGGGCATTCTTCCTCGCATGCTCCGCAAGTCGTGCACGACCAGATTTCATCTTCGGAATAAATGCTGCCGACCAGTGGCGCGCCTTCCTTGGCTCGGCCCAGCACCGGATAATGCTGGAACGCATAATCGCGGGCCTTGATGCTGAGGAATCGCGGCGCCAGCGGACGTCCTACCGCGTTGGCTGGGCAATTGTCGGCGCAGCGCCCGCAATCGGCGCAGGAATAAAAATCCAGCATGTGTTTCCAGGTAAAGTCCTCGAACTTCTTCACCCCGAAAGATTTCACCTGGTCCAGATGCTCGTCGGGAACACCCCATCGCACCGGTTTTATAGTTCCGCGATCCAACTTTGCGAAGTAAACGCTGAATAACGATGTTTCGACATGGAACTGGATTCCAAACGGCCGGTAGCAAAGCAGGAAGTAAAACGTCACAGCATGGACGAGATATGCGGTAACGTTCAGCGTCCAGAGCGTGGCCATCGACGCTGAGCCAATCAAGGTTTGGAAAATCCACGGCAGCGATAACACCGCCAGAGTTTCGAACGGTTGACTTTGCTGAGCATGCCCTGCAGCTTCGCTGGCGGCGAACAGGCTGTCTGCCACCATCAGAAGCGCAATCAACCCGAGAAGAAATACTGCATCGCCACTGTGGCCCTTGCCATATTCTGCCGGCACCGCATAGCGCTTAGGCTTGAAGACTAACCGCCGAATCGCCGCCACCACCATGCAGAGGAAGACGATGGTCGCGGCATAATCCGTAATCAAGTTGTAGATATGGCCGGTCCATCCTGAAAGGCCTGGCATTACAAAATTCGCCGAGACTCCGACCAGCAGCGTCGTGAAAGCCCGCGCCGCCAGAAGAAGGAATCCCGCAAAAATCAGAATGTGGAGAGTTCCCGCGAACTTGTAGCGCGGGTGTTTCCACTGTCCGAACCAGAACTTCAGGACATTCCCCAGGCGGGTCAGTGGCCGGTCAAAACGAAAGTCGCGCTGGGCGCGCGTGAGCGGCGCCACACGCTTGGCCACGATGTAGGCGAAGCAGGCAACTCCAAGTACGTGGATGGTCAGAAACAGGTTGCGACCTGGGACCAGCCAGTCTGTAATCTGCGCGGGTGAATAGTGACCTACCACGGTCTACTCCCCGAAACTGAGTTACGTACGCGACGACGAAAGGCGCCACAACGCTTTCTTGTTCAATGCGTGTGGATCACTACGCATAGTCAATGGGATTCTTCTCGAACCAATGTTCATCCCGAGTTTTGCCAACACTTTTCCAGACTCCGGAAAACACACTGCTCGTGAATTCCCGGTTTTCCCAAATTAGGGCTGCACCAAAACCGATGGCACCACCGATCAAGCCACCGGCTAGCGCTCGCGTCGACGATCGGCGCCTGTCCGCGAGGTATCCACCCAGTACGCCCAGGCACGCGCCCACTGCGGCCGGTGCCAGCGCCTCTCGGGCGGACTGAGCTAGATATGATGCAAGCGGCGCTTCTTTCAGAAACTTGTCTTCTCCTGTGTGCGCTCCTTCCACTGCCGAATCCACAAGCTTGCGTCCGTAATCGACGCTGGACTTTGACCATTCGCGAATATTCATGGGCCGTCTCCCGATGCAGTGACTTCGCTGCCGCTATCTCATCTTCTGGCCGGCGATTACGCTGCTTTCTGCAATGATTGCAATTTCGATTCGATCAGTTCGAGCAACTCCTCAAAGGTCTTGCCTTGATCGAGCATCCGCAGGAGAGCGTCACTGCTGAACCCCGCTGCTTCTCCGGCCTGTACCAGTCTGTCGATGGATTCGTAAACAGAAAGTTCGTGGGACTCGTGCAGGCGGGTCAGAAAAATCTCAAGAGTATTGCTGGGTTTGGTTCCTGAGAGCACGTGACGTCAACCTCGTTCCCAAAGTAGAACTCCAGATCGGGACTGGGGCAGCAACTCCTGTCACCTGTCGCTGTGACAGCCATCACTACCCATGGGGCCCGCGCTCAAGTGAGCGAGATCACAAGGCGGCCGTATGCGATGATTTTTGGCCGCGCCATATCCAGCGCTTGCGGATGCGCCACGAGCAAACCCTCACCACCTGGATCGCGGCGTCACACACCCCAGAGATAATCTTCCTGCTGCTCATTTTCGCGTGCATTCAGCTGCGGAGTTATGCTCCCGTTCGCATTGCTCTGGCTCAGGATGAAATCGCGCACGGCCGCTCCAGCCGCGCTCGAACGTAAAGGCCCTGGCATGGTCCTGATCATTTCCTCGATCTGATTGTCCTCTACCGTTTTCTCCAGATCGGCCAGCGCAAGGAATCGGCGGTAGACCTGATCCAGTTCGTGACGGTCCAAGTGAAAGCCCAGTTTCTCGCAGCGCAGGCCGAGCGCGTGCCGTCCAGAATGTTTGCCCAGCACCAGGCGCGTGCGTGGAACTCCCACCGACTGCGGAGTCATGATTTCGTAGGTCAGCGGGTTCTTGATCATGCCATCCTGATGGATCCCCGCTTCATGCGCGAAGGCGTTGCGGCCGATAATGGCCTTGTTTGGCTGCACCGGCACTCGCGTGATTTCGCTCAACAGTTGGCTCGAAGGGAAAATCTTTTCACTGACAACTGCGCTGCGAAACGGGTAGTGGTCCGGGCGGACGCGCATCGCCATGACCAATTCTTCCAGCGAAGCATTGCCCGCCCGTTCACCGATGCCATTGATCGTGCATTCCACCTGCCGTGCTCCAGCGTCGACTGCAGCCAGGGAGTTTGCCACCGCTAAGCCCAAGTCGTCATGGCAATGCACCGAAATCGTGACCTGCTCGATGCCATGTACTTTTCGCCGGATCGTCCGAATCAGGTCGCCGAACTCGGACGGCACGGCGTACCCCACCGTATCAGGAATGTTGACGGTGGTCGCGCCCGCCTCGACCACAGCTCCCAGCACTTCACAGAGAAAATCTGGATCCGAACGCGTCGCATCCTCAGGCGAGAACTCCACGTCTTCGCAGAGAGCCTTGGCGAAACGCACTGCGTCGCGCGCACGTTCCAGGCACTCTCGACGGGTGATCTTCAGCTTGTATTGCAGGTGAATATCAGACGTGGCCAGGAAAGTATGGATACGTGGCCGCGCTGCCGGGTTCACGGCTTGCCAGGCTCGCTCGATGTCGGCCGGGCAACAGCGAGCCAGGGCTGCGATGACAGGCCGCCGAATCTCACGGGCCACCAGTTGCACGGAGTGAAAATCGCCCTCGGAAGAGACCGGGAATCCCGCCTCGATCACGTCCACGCCCAGGCGGTCGAGTTGTCGCGCCATGCGCAGCTTCTCATCTGCCGTCATGCTGCAGCCCGGGGATTGCTCCCCATCGCGCAGCGTGGTGTCGAATATCACTATCTGCTCTGTTTCCGGCAAATTGTTCCTCCCACTTCGTAAGGTGTGCCGCAATGTTTCCGCTCAAAACGAAAGGCCATCATCGTTGATGGATGATGGCCCTTTCTGGAAATTTCTTTGTCTTATGGCTAGATCATCCGACGCGTCCTAGGGGTGCAAGCACCAGGCCAAGAATGGCCACGCTAAGGGCGAGTAAACGCAGTCGTACCTCGCTCAAAACCGGGTTCGCGTTGGATGCCAGTGAGTGCATTCTAAAAAGCGATTCCTCTACGCACTGTGCGTACTCTAGCCGAGCGGATAAGGCTGGTCAATCGTTGTATGGCTTCCGGGCCATTCGAATTATCGCTGCAAATCATCGATTTCTTGGATACTTGGAGACGCCAGCGATTACGAGCCGTAAGCATCTCGCCGAGAATTGAAATCAGCCTCGGGCGGGGCATGCCCGAATGCACTAATACCTGATCCCATGGTATCCGTCCCTTTATTTGGATCGGGTTGCGCCACGGCTGCTAGGCTGGCAGCCTCACGCAGTATGGTTCTGAGTGAGATAACATCCCTGTACCGAGGATCAGCAAATGCGATCTCTGCTTGTAGGTTTCATGGGCATTTTTATTCTCTCTGTTGTCTGTCCGGCGCAGACGGCGACTGCCCACGGCCCAATGCCGCCGATCGACCACTTCAATGTCGATCAGGTCGACAAAACGCTGGATCCCTGCGCTGATTTCTTTCACTTCGCCTGCTCGAAGTGGATCAAAGCCAACCCCATCCCCGCAGACCTACCGGGTCAAACCGCCTTCGGCAAGCTAGCCATCTGGAATATTGCCGCGGTTCGCGACACATTGGAGGAAGCTGCCGGCGCGAAAGATCGCTCTCCCATCCAGCAGAAAGTCGGCGACTACTATGCCTCCTGCATGGATGAGGACAGGATTAACCAGCTTGGCATCAAGCCTCTTCAGCCCGCGCTTGACCGCATTTCCAGGCTGAAGGACAAATCGCAACTGCCCGAGCTGATTGCATACCTTCATCAGACTCGTTCGTCCCGCCGATCTCATTTTTACCGACAATGAGTACAACGGAGTTTTGTTCGGCTTATTTCAGCAGCCGGACTTTGACGATGCCAGCCGGACGATTGGGGCCTTTGATCAAGCCGGTATGGGAATGCCGGGGCGCGGCTTCTATCTGGACGACGACGCAAAATCGAAGGACATTCGCGACAAATACCAAAGGCACATCGCAAAACTAATGGAGCTTAGTGGAGAGCCGGCACAACAATCTGCGGCCGACGCGAAAGCCATACTTGCCTTTGAGACCGCGCTGGCAAAGTCCGCCATGGATATCGTTGCCCGTCGAGATCCCAAGAACTTGAACAACAAAATGTCTTTGCAGCAACTGCAGGCGCTGACTCCATCCTTTGATTTCGAGCGCTATTTGACTGCCATGCACGCGCCCGCTTCATCCCAATATCTGGTGCTCACTCCGGACTTCTTCCGAGGACTGGACAAGCTGATCGCCTCCGAGTCCATCGATCAATGGCGATCCTACCTGCGCTGGCAGACCCTCCTTTTTACGGCGCAATTCTTAAGCCAACCATTTGTCGAGGAACAGTTCGACTTTTTCGGACGCACTCTGGCAGGAGCCCAGCAGATTTCTCCCCGCTGGCGCCGTTGCTCGTTCAGCGCCGATGCGGATCTGGGAGAGGCGGTCGGTCAGGCCTATGTCGCGAAATACTTTCCCCCCGAGAGCAAAGAGCGTGTGCTGAAGATGGTGCATGCCATCGAGGCCGCACTTAACCGAGACATTGATGCCGCAACCTGGCTGTCGAACGCCTCCAAGCAAGCGGCTCACATCAAACTGGCCGCACAAATCGACAAGATCGGTTACCCCGACCGCTGGCGGGATTACTCATCTCTTGAGATTACCCGAGATGACTTCGTCGGCAACATTTCACGCGCCAGTCGATTCGAGATCGACCACCGCTTGAGTAAATTCGGTAAGCCGACCGACCGCCAGGCGTGGGGCATGAGTCCACCTACCGTCAACGCTTACGAAGATACGCCGACGAATACCATTAATTTTCCCGCGGGTATTCTGCAGCCTCCATTTTTTGAGGCCTCCGCCTCTGACGCGGTGAATTACGGCGGCATCGGCGCGGTTATTGGCCATGAGATTATTCACGGCTTCGACGATCAGGGGCGCAAGTTCGATGCGCAAGGAAATCTGCGGGACTGGTGGACTCCGCAGGACGCGGCCAACTACGACCAGCGCGACAAATGCATTCAGGACGAATACACGCAAGACGTGCCAGAAGCCGGCGTGAGACAAAATGGTGCGCTTTCGGCCGGTGAAGATACTGCGGATAATGGCGGAATCCACATTGCGCTGGCCGCTCTGGAGACCTCTCTGAAATCCGAAGGCGAAACCCTCGACAGCCCGGCGAAGGATGGTCTCACCCAGTTGCAGACTTTCTTCTTGTCCTACTCCGAAATCTGGTGCAGCAGTCTTCGTCCCGAGGCCGCGCGCACCGCCGTCCTGACGCAAGGCCACTCGTTGGACAACTATCGCGTCAACAACGTACTCGGCAATATGCCTGAGTTTGACCACGCGTTCGGTTGCCACAGCGGGCAGCCAATGGTTCATGCCAAACAATGCAGAGTCTGGTAGCTTAGCGGCGGCGCCGCGGATGCGAGGACGGGAAAAGTGAACGACGGAAAACCAGACACTCCCCGAAATCGTCCCTGGCTTATTTGGGTGGCGAGCTTCGCAGTCTGGTCGCTGGTGGCGCTGGCCGCTGGGATTACGGTTTACCGCTTGTATCTGACCGGCCGTTCTCCAATGGCCTTCACCAGCGCGCTGAGCCTGGAAGCCTGCCAGATCCTCACCTACGCTCCGCTGACTCCATTTGTTTTCGCATTCGCTAGCCGCTATCCATTTCGCCGGAACAACTGGCGGAGCCGGTGGCTGCTGTATCTTGCGGTCGGCGTGGTTTTCACTGGGTTGCACGTCATCCTGAAATCCGTGACTCCGTTTGGCTTCTGGGATCGGCAATATCACGAGTGGAGGTCGATCCTCTGGGACTCCCACACGCATAGGTTGGCAGTTAAGTGGTCCGTCTTGCCCGAGCTTTTTCTGACCAGCCTATCGGATGACATTGCGGACACATTCATTCCGATCGTGCTGGCGGCCCATCTCGTCTCCTACAACCGAACCCTTCGAGAAAGAGAATTGCGCGCCGCGCAGTTGGAGGCGCAACTGGCAACGGCACGATTGCAAGCGTTGAAGAGCCAACTGCAGCCCCATTTCCTGTTCAACACATTGCATTCGATTTCATCGCTCATGCTGACCGACGTCAGAGCGGCGGACAGAATGATGACCAGACTTGGCGATCTGCTCCGGATGAGCCTCGAATCAGCCGGCACGCAAATCACTATCCTTAGCCGCGAAATCGAGTTCCTGAATTGCTATCTCGAAATCGAGAAGGTTCGCTTCGCCGAGAGATTAAACATCACGCTCGACATTTCTCCGGAGACGCTCGATGCGTCAGTTCCTCACTTGCTGCTACAGCCGCTGGTGGATAACGCCGTGAAGCACGGCATTGCCAAACTGCCCGACGGTGGTGAGGTACGGATCGCCGCCAAAAATCACGCTGGTCAACTACAGATCGAGATCAGTGACAACGGGCCGGGGCTTTCGGCAAAAGGAGCACTACCGTCGAGCGGTTTGGGATTGAGAATTACGCGCGAACGACTCCAATCGCTCTATGGCCAGGATCAAACCCTCGAACTTCGCAACATGCCGGAAGGCGGCACAATAGCTCACATTCGCATTCCGTTTCGCATAATGAATAGTGACAGCGGCCACGAACTGCCTCCGTGACCTAGCCGCCTCATTGCGTGGAGCGAAAAATCCTCCACTCAGAGCTGGGACGTTTCCAAACCCGAACAGCCTTGGATCTACCATGATGTCATTGCAAGATTAAGCAGACTCACACTCGCGATCTGTATTGTGAGGCGGAGCGCGATCCCGATCCGTTACCCATCTCTCCGGTAGACCTTTTCTCGACACGCTCGTCTATCCCTCAGGCCAGAACGAGCGCGGAGTCGACCCCAATGTCCGAGCCTTCCGTGAATGTATTGCGCGAGCCGCCCAACCCCTCGGCGATTCGCGCCGTAATCGCCGATGACGAGCGCCTTGCCCGCAAGAAGCTGCGCATCCTGCTGGATTCGGAGCCGCAAGTCGAAGTCGTTGCGGAGTGTCCGAATGGGAGGCAGGCGGTTTCCGCGATTCGCAGTTTTCGACCTGACATGGTGCTGCTCGACATTCAGATGCCCGACCTGAACGGCTTTGAAGTATTGAACGAGATACCTTCCGCGGAGATGCCCACAGTCATCTTCACTTCGGTCTACGATCAATATGCGGTTCGCGCCTTTGAAGCGCACGCTCTCGACTATCTGCTCAAGCCTTTCGATCAGGATCGATTGCACGCAGCCGTTGAGCGAGCGAGTACTGAAATTCGCAAGTCGAGGCATCAAGAGTTCACGAATCGCGTTCTCGAAATGCTCTCTTCCATCACTTCCGAGAAGCGGACCATCTCTCCCTTCGACGATCGCCTGGCCATCAAAACAAATGGCCGAGTGGTGTTCTTGAACCTCGATGAGATTCACTGGATCGAAGCCGCAGCCAACTATGTTCGCCTCAATACCGCGAAGGAAGCCTATCTTTTTCGTGAGACCATATCGCGCGTGTCAGAGCGGCTGAATCCGGCGGACTTCGTCCGCATACACCGCTCTATGATCGTGAACGTGCGCCGGATCAAGGAATTGATCCCGGTCAACAGTGGAGAATATGTGGTCGTTCTCCATGGCGGAAAAGAACTGTCCTGTAGCCGCGGTTATCGCTCCAACCTGCAACCTCTCTTGGGCAAGAATTTGTGAACTTGGGGTTCAGTCCGGGCAGGTTCGTTTCGCAATGTATTCGTACGAATCAGAATCAGATTGGCTCGCACTCAGCCACGCTTCTCTGCCACAACGATTCAGAGTTGTTTTCTACTTGCCTCACTTCGCCACCATTGATCATCGCTTGCAGACTTTCCAGAATCGATGTCTCCGCAAGCTTGGAATCAGCGAACGAAAAAGATCCTCTACGAATGATGCGCCGACGGATCTCATCCGTGGACGCGGTGCCTTCCCCCTCCATCAGCGCGATGCGGCAAGCCCGCGTAAGTTCTTCGATTTGATTCCTTGATCTGCTGCCGGCGTGAGGCCGGGATTCGCTGGACGCAGGCGCGCGCGGAATGCGATTTTCGTCAAGCCAGTTCCGGTCCGGCGCGCACGTGGCCAGTGTCTCATCGGAGGCATTGCAGGCGGCCTTGTTTGCAAGATCCCGTAATCCCTTCATCACCTGATGAAGATGCCGAATTCGCCGGTTGATTTCAGTGCGCCGGCTCAACAGATCAAGGGCTTGTGCATTGACGTGCTTCACAGTTTCAGCGACCGAGCTCTCGTTGAGGTCGGGCAGAGTTTTAAATCGAGCTGTGGACATAGTGATGCCTGCGTTCACAGACGAGACAGAGGAGCAAGGGATATCACAACCGGGACGGACGCAGAGAATTCAGGGACGAACTACTTGATTCGCAGTCAGCAGAACGGATTTCGCCGGGGCACAACAGATGCTAAGCGTTCAATTGGTTCCCCTCGTCCGATACTTGGCCTGATCCGCCGTTTTGCTCTGCCGCCCACATCCAGCTGCGTCGCCCACGATCTTCAGCCAGCACCGTCGCCTCCCCGTACATCGCGAGCCGCCCCAGGATCGTAAAGATCGTGGTCCGCGGATCTTTGTGGTGGGCTAACAACGACGGCGCGGTACGTTGAATCTCATCGCACACTTCCCGCGCGGTCATCGGCCGCTGTGCTTCCATCAACACCTTGCGGCAGGCGCGCGTGATGCCGGGCTGCCGCGAACCGGGCTTGCGATCGATATTCAAACCGACCGCGTCCAGAATGTCGTCGCCGTAAAGCTTTGCCAATCCAAGGATAGTCCGCTTCACCGTGCCGATACGCTTAGTAACTTGCGCTCGTTCCACGATCAACTGACGCAACTCCAACTCGGCCTGCCGCATCACGTTGATCACGTGTCCATTGCTGTCGCCCGCTGTATGAATTGCCGCTAAGCCCGACATTGTTGTCTCCGATGCCCGTCTTTGATTCATAGAATCTGAATAGCACGCTTTGGTTGTATCGCGACCGGGGATGGGATTGACGCCATCTTTCGTGGGATCAGCAGACAATCGAGCGTCACGAATTCGCAGATCTGACTTCTGACCGTGGCTCAGGATAGGCAAGAATATTTCAACGTGTTCTCTGTTAGTACTGTTGTTCGCAGATTTGTTTAGAGACTTCCACGCACTGGCAGATGACGTCGTGAGCACGCACGCTCGCTCCAACAAACCATAAAGCAAAAACGGTCGATACGGTTTTCAGGACGTTGCAGCACGGCGCGAGCGGCGTTCTCGCCTCTCAGCATCTCTGATTCGCGCGCATTCGATGTCGATTCGCGTGTTCTTGTCCCTGCCTAGTCGCTACACATACCAGTTCTTCGTCACCTCACCCCAATCGGCACGACTCCTGCTCCCATCGGTGTGTGGTTGAGAGCGAGGCATGGTTGGTTCAGTGATCAGCCTCCCAATGATTTCTAAACAGAGAGGAAACAAAATGCGATTCATGAAGTTAAACTGCTTCCTGTCACATCTTGTGATTATGGTTATGTTTGTTTCCGGGTTGATGCTGGCGCAGAACATCGTGACTGGCGGCATCTCCGGGACAGTCACCGATTCAAGCGGCGCTGTCGTACCGAATGCGCAGATCACGCTCACCAACAAATCTTCGGGAGAAGTTCAGACCACCAAGACCAGTGCTGCTGGTCTGTACACTTTCTCGTTGCTGAAGCCTGGGCCATATGCCGTGGGCGTTTCGCAAACTGGATTCCGCACGGTCAATGAGAATGCAGACGTGCAACTGGGTCAGACCATTACTGCGAATATCAAATTGTCCATCGGCAACACCAGCGAGACTATCGAAGTTTCGGGTGAAGCGCCGTTGCTGCAGACCGAAGATGCCAACATCTCGACCACATTTACTCCATCGCAGATTGCCAATCTACCCGCTCCGGGCGGCGACATCACGAGCTATGCGCAGACCGCTCCCGGCGTTCTGATGAACACCGGCGGGGCCTACGGCAACTTCAGTGCCTTTGGATTGCCGTCCACTTCAAACTTGTTCACCGAGAACGGCAACGACCAGAATGATCCCTTTCTAAACCTGAACAACTCTGGATCGAGCAACCTGTTGCTCGGCCAAAATGAAGTGCAGGAGGTCGCGGTCGTCAGTAACGGATACACCGCGCAATACGGGCGCCAGGCCGGCGTGCAGGTCGACTACTCCACGAAATCCGGCAGCAACCAATTCCACGGCAATGGAGCTTTCTGGTACAACAGCAGCGTCTTCAATGCCAACGACTGGTTCCAGAAACAAAATGAAATTGCCAATGGATTGAAGAATCAGCAGCCCTTTGCCGTCAACCACGAGTGGGCAGGATCACTCGGCGGACCCATCAAGAAGGACAAATTGTTTTTCTTCGTGGACCAGGAAGGCTTGTACTATGCATTGCCTAGCATTCAGACAGTGAATCTGCCGACCCCGGCCTACAGCGCCGCAATCCTGGCGAACATTGCCGTAGGAGGGCCCAGCAATAATCCAACCATCGCGGCCGAGCTGCCGTTCTATCAACAAGAGTTGGCACTCTATGCGAATTCTCCGGTAGCCGGCATCGCGGTCCCTACAGGCGGCGGATGTGATGACGTAACCACCCTGAACGGAATCAATTTCGGAGGCGCCGGAGGTGTGGGATGCACCATGTCGGCCACGGCCGCCGGAGTGAATCATAATAAGGAGTGGCTGCTGACGGAACGCATCGATTACAACATCAGCAATTCCGACAAGCTGTTTGGCCGCTTCAAGATGGATCGGGGAAGTCAGCCCACGTCCACCGATCTTGTATTGCCGGCAATTTTCAGCACCAAGAGCATCCAACCCGAGTATGAAGGTCAGATTAACGAAACCCACATTTTCTCGCCCACGGTTGTCAACAACTTCATCCTCTCCGGCCTGTGGTACTCCGCGGTTTTCCTTCCCGACAGCGGCCAGGCGGCGCTGTTGGCCGCGAACGGATACAGCACCATCGGCCTGAGCTCGGGATCATTGTCGAATCTCGGCGGCACCGTAACCGCTGATTCCAATTTTCCGCAAGGCCGCAACTCCAGCATGGCGCAGCTCACCGATGATCTCTCCATCACCCGTGGCGCGCACACATTCAAGGCCGGCATTAATTTCCGGCGCGATGTGCTCATCGATTACGACGCCGAAGCCTTCACCGGTGGAGGCGTGACCTTTGGCTCACAGAACGATTTCGCCAACGGTATTTTGATCGGCGCTAACGGCGACAACCTGGTTCAGACCTACACCACCGTGGGTGATGCTCGCTTTGGCTTTTACAGCCTGGGCATGTATTTCCAGGATGAGTATCGTGCAACCCACAATCTGAAACTAACCCTCGCGCTTCGTGGCGATCGCAACTCCAATCCAGTTTGTTCGCAAAACTGCTTCTCGCGCTTGAACACCGCATTTTCGGGATTGACCCACGATCCGCTCACTCCCTACAACCAGATTATTGACGCGGGCACGCACAGCGCTTTTCCCGCGCTTGAGAAAGTCGCCCTTCAACCCCGCTTCGGCTTTACCTGGAGTCCGCTGGGACATACCAGCACCGTCTTGCGCGGAGGCGTCGGCGTCTTTTCGGATCTCTATCAGGGCATCCTGATGGACGAACTCATCGGCAACGCGCCTCTAACCAATGGCTTCACCGTCCTGCCGACGGGCACGGGCGCGGCGCTCGCCCCGGGCGTCGCCGGAAGCGTGGCACAGCTGGGAGCCAACTCCAACTCTTCATTCTTGAATGCGTTTGCTACGGGACAAACGGTGGGCCAAGTGTTGCAAAGTAATCCCTTCTTTACTCCACCGAACTATACTTCGATCGCGAATCAGATCACCAATCCGAAATATCTGGAATGGAACTTCGAGATGCAGCAGGCTTTCGGTTCGAAAATGTCGTTGAGCGTCGATTATGTGGGAACGCACGGCTACGATGTTCTCATTCAGAACGGCAACCTCAATGCCTCGAACTTTACTGGCGCGCCATTCGGACAACTGCCCACCGGCACTTTTTCTGCCTCCGGCATTCCTCTGTCCGGCACCGACCAGCGCTTTGGCTGGGTGCGAGAGCTGGCCAGTGTCGGTTCCTCAAACTATGCCGGCCTGGTGACAACCTTCACCCGGAAATTTACCCGTGGCTTTCAGGGCAGCCTGAACTATACCTGGTCCCATGCCTTGGATGACCTGACCACGACCAATCCCGGAACGCCTTTCAATCTTTTCGGAAGCGCCGTCTATCAATTCGATCCGAATTGCCTGCGTTGCCTTAACTACAGCAATTCCGACTCGGATGTTCGTCACAACATCACTGCCAACTACGTTTGGGAACTGCCTTTCAAGTACGGAAACCGAATGCTGGATGAAGTTATCGGTGGATGGACCATTGGAGGCACGCTATTTGCCCACAGCGGTCTGCCTTACACCCCGATGGGAATTCAGTCGGGCATCAACTTTGTGCCCGGGCCTTTCCAACTCCCGCTGATCCCGGCTCAATATCTGGGCGGTGCCAGCACCAATTGCTCGAACAGCAATCCGGGTATCGTTGGAGTGGAGGGAACCTGCGTACTACCGGCTGATTTCTCTGCTTCGAACTTCACCGGAGGAGCCAACCAGCCTGGGTTCGGCAACGTTGCCCGCAACAGTTTCCGCGGGCTGGGATATTTTGACACCGACCTCAGCGTCAATAAAAACTTCACCATCACAGAGCGGGTGAAACTGGAAGTGGGCAGCAGCTTCTTCAATATTCTCAACCATCCCAACTTTGGCTTGCCGAATCCGTGGACCTTCACGGGAGGGTTTGGACAAAACTGCAGTGCGGGCTTCGCCGCAGGATGTAATGCAATGGCCGTACAGCCCACGACTCCGTACGGCGCCTTCCAGGGCGCTGGCGTGGAGGGCAGACTCATGCAGCTGCACGCGAAGTTCAGTTTCTAGCTCAGCGTCACCTGGAAACTTTTCTCAGGCGGTCTCGAAAGAGATCGCCTGATTTGTTTCTGTGGTCTCGATGAGTTCGCGGGCTCAATCTCTGGCGCCGAAGCGGTGATACCACACGCGTCCCGCCCCGATCAGATTCGCATCCTCGCCCAGAGAGGCCAGCGTGAGTTCCGTTTTTTCGTAAGGTACGAAGCGGCAACAATTCGCAATCGTGCTGCGAATGGTTTCGAGAAACAAATCTGCGCTCTTCATCACACTGCCCCCGAGCACAATGACCTCGGGAACAAACGTGGTGACCAGATTTGCCAGGCCAAGTCCCAGGTAACGGCCTTCACGCTCAACCGCACGCGTCGCCCATGCGTCGCCTTGTTGCGCCAGTTCGCAAATTCTCTTGGCGGTTAGATTCGCGGCGGTGAGATTCGCGCGATGCGGATAGTCCGGCGGAACATTCCCTTCCATCCAGGCTGCCATCGCCGGGCCCGCAGCCAGAGATTCCCAGCAACCGTGAAAGCCGCACAGGCAAGGCGGTCCGGAAGGATCGATCAACTGGTGGCCAATCTCGGGATGCGCCTGGTCGGCGCCGCGATAAACTTCACCATCGAGAATGATTCCGGTTCCGATTCCGGTTCCAACTGTCACATAAATCAGCCGGCTCTTATTCTTGGCGGCTCCCCAGCCGGCTTCTCCCAATGCGGATGCATCGGCGTCATTTTCCAACGCGACCTTTACGTTGAAAGCTTGCGTCAGATCGCGGACTGGATTCGCTCCCTTCCAACTGGGGAAAAAGCTAAGCGCGCCGATTTCTCCCGTCACTGGATTTATCGGCCCCGTCGATCCAATCCCGATCCCGGTGATCTCTGCATTCGCCGCCAGCGCGCCGGCGCGCAGCATATCGACGATTCTCCGTAGGCCTTCCCCATAGCCGCGATCTGCGTCGGTGGGGCTTTCGCGATGGGAAAGAACTTTGCCATGGGGATCGATCATCCCCACCGCGATCTTGGTGCCGCCAATGTCTACCGCAGCAATCAAAGTGTTCTCCCGAACAATTCTTATTGCAGAATCTAGTCCAGCTCTCAGCGTGGTTATTCTAACTGCATAGGCCGCCTCAGCGCTGCGGATGGCCGTAATGACAAAGCCGCAGCGGTTTCCTTCGTGATGCTTCGTGATTTACGTGGTAAATGATTCGCAGTCTGCTCAGGTGCGCGCCCAGCCTCAAAAATGACTGATGTACTATGTTGCTTCTCTCTTAAAGTGGGTGCATTTCCAGATGCCATCGCGAGAATCGATCGAAGCTCTGAGACCCCAATTCGCCGCAGCGTTTCCGCATACTCCTCCTCGCGATGTCCGCGTCTTCCGCGCGCCGGGCCGCGTGAACCTGATTGGCGAACACACCGACTACAACGAAGGATTCGTCATGCCCGGGGCCATCGTCTTCGAGCATCGCCTGGCCGTAGCTTCCAACCATTCTCGCAAATTGACCGTCCATTCTCTGCAGGAGCAGAAGTCTTTCACCTTCGCGATCGACGATCTGGATCCCCAGCCTCGGCACGACTGGACCGATTACGTTCGCGGCGTTCACATTCAGTTGACCCGCGCTGGCTGCCGCATTCCAGGTTCCGACCTTCTCATTGACGGCCGTGTGCCTATGGGCGCAGGCCTGAGTTCCTCAGCTGCACTGGAAGTTGCGTCGGCGTTAGCGCTATTGCATGTCTGCGGCCAGACAATGGACACCGCTGATCTGGCGAAGCTCTGCCAGCGCGCGGAAAATGAATTCGTGGGCGCGCGGTGCGGCATCATGGACCAATTCTCCTCCATCCACGGCCGCGCTGGCCACGCCATAATGCTCGATTGCCGTTCCTTGCAGGCGACTTACGTTCCACTCCCCGCCAGCGTTGCGCTCGTGATTTGCAATACCATGGTCCGGCATTCCATTGCGACCGGGGAATACAACCGGCGGCGCGCGGAGTGCGAGCGCTGCATGGAACACTTTCGAAGCAAACGCGAAGGCATCGCCAGCCTGCGCGATGTCACGGAGAGAGATTTGCAACGATATGGCTCCGGTTTGCCGGAAACCTTACTTCGCCGGGCGCGACATGTCGTTACTGAAAATGCCCGTGTCCTGGATGCGGCGCGTGCCTTCGAGACCAACGATCTCAAATCTGTGGGCAAACTGATGTACGAGTCGCACGCCAGCCTGCGAGATGATTACGAGGTGAGTTGTCCCGAGCTCAATCTCATGGTCGACTTGGCAGCGGCGATTCCTGGCACCTACGGCTCCCGCATGACCGGAGGCGGGTTCGGCGGATGCACCGTGAGCCTGGTGGAGGTCAGCACCGTGGACCAATTCACTGCGCAGATGAAATCAGGGTATGAACGCGCGACCAGCATCCGCCCTGATATCTTCGTCACCACGCTGGCCGATGGCGCCGGCCCAGTGATCTAACGAAGTAGGCGCAATAAGCATGTTCACTCTGAACGCCGTCTCCCATCGTCGCCTGAACTCTCTTACCGGAGAGTGGGTGCTGGTCTCCCCGCATCGCACGGCGCGGCCATGGCAGGGACAGGTTGAACCCGCAGTTGTCGCGACATTACAGCCCTATGATCCATCCTGTTATTTGTGTCCCGGGAATCTGCGTGCCGGTGGAGCGAGAAATCCGCAGTACCCCACGACCTTCGTATTCGACAATGATTACGCGGCCCTGCAGCAGAACATTCCTGCCGGCGCACAAGCCTCTAGCGTCGATGACCTTCTCGTAGCCCGCGCAGAGCAGGGAATTTGCCGCGTCGGATGCTTCTCTCCTCGTCATGACCTTTCCCTGCCCGGCATGTCCATCGCGGAAATTGAGCCCGTGATCGAGATGTGGATTCAGCAATTCAAAGAATTAAGTTCAATCGACTTCGTCAATTACATCCAGGTTTTCGAAAACCGCGGAGCGATGATGGGTGCCAGCAATCCCCATCCCCATTGCCAGATCTGGGGCTGCCAATCGATCCCCAATGAACCGGCCAAAGAGCAACGCGCATTCATTGATTACCAGCGACAGCGCAACTCCTGCCTGCTATGCCGCTATGTCGAACACGAACTGAACAGCGAACGCCTCATCTTCGCCGGCGACGAATTCGCGGTCGTGGTGCCGTTCTGGGCGATTTGGCCCTTCGAAACCATGATCATCCCCCGCCGTCACGTAGCAGATGTCACGCAACTGGATCCGTCTGCGAAGCAAGAACTTGCCGCGACTCTGGGGAAGCTCACCCGCTGCTACGATCAAATCTTTCAATCGCCGTTCCCCTACTCCATGGGATTCCATCAGCGACCGGTCGACGGCGAAGCGCATGTAGAGTGGCACATGCACGCCCACTTCTAT
Organism: uncultured Acidobacteriota bacterium; assembly: GCA_963701925.1. Lineage (GTDB taxonomy): Bacteria > Acidobacteriota > Terriglobia > Terriglobales > Acidobacteriaceae > Sulfotelmatobacter. The sequence goes on along the minus strand of CAVPBQ010000010.1, from coordinate 299,400 downwards.
CCGCCGCTGCTGCGCTCGGCGACGATCCGGAAATTTATGGTCGGTTTTGAAATGCTGGGCAGTCCGCAGCGCGACTTCTCGCCGGAATCGGCAGCCGAACGACTCCGCTCACTCTGCCAGTCCGTGTGACCTTGCAACCCGATTGCGTGAGCCTTGCCGCTCGATGGCCGCTGCCATCCCGCCATAGACGGTGCGGTCGCGCCAAAGAAGTCCGCCCACAAACGGGCGGCATCCTTTTCGGGATGGCGGTATCTAACCTGACGAGGGACGGAGTGCCATGGCCTGCATGGCGAAACCATCCCCACCCAACCGGAGGACTACAAATGGCGAAGAAAGATACTTCCAGTAATCATCGCACCTTAAATGCCCAACCTCGCATTCACCAGCGCGCCCGTGAAATCCAGCAGTACGGTACGGTTTCCCACGCGCTGCCACTGCAGCTTGAAGAGCCTGTCCGCCTGGAAATGACCGAGAAACTCAACCAGTTGCTGGCCGACTCCATGACCCTGCGCGACCTCTATAAGAAGTCCCATTGGCAGGTGGCCGGGCCAACTTTCTACCAACTGCATCTGCTGTTCGACAAGCATTTTGGCGAGCAGGTGGAAATCGTCGATACCATCGCCGAGCGCATCCAGTTGCTGGGTGGAATTTCGATTGCCATGGCGGCCGATGTCGCCGAGACCACTCAGATCGAGCGGCCTCCCAGGGGCAGGGAAGAAGTGCCGGTTCAGATTTCCCGTCTGTTAGACGCCCACCAGATCATCATCGAGCAATGCCGCGAACTGGCCAAGCGCGCCGACGACCTGGGCGACGATGGCACCAACGATATGGCGATCAGCGATGTTCTGCGGACCAATGAACTCGAGTCCTGGTTCCTCAGCGAACACCTGGTCGATATGCCTCTAGTGCAGGCCGAAGAACCAAGTCTGCGAAAGACTGGCAGCTAGACTGACTCAACCTATTTTTTGTAGTGGTCGGCGTTCTTCTCGATGAACTCCTTCTTGTCTTCAGGCACGTCTTCGAGGGCGTGGATCGAGTCGGAACCGCATGCCGGTACACAGGCTCCGCAGTCAATGCAGCCCTCCGGGTCCACGTACATCTGCGTGGAGGCTTCAAACTCCGGCTCGTCTTGCTTGGGGTGGATACAGTCCGTCGGGCAGACGTCGACGCAGAGGGAGTCTTTGATGCAGGTATCAGTAATTACGTAGGCCATAAGTCAGTCTCTCCAAATGAATTGCGGGCGATGAAATGGACGCGCCCGGCTCGCTCAATCAGGATTTTAGGATCCCATCGAGAGCCGGGCCGTGATCTTCATCACATGCGGGTGTGAGTAAGTGAAAAATCATGGGGCGGTCGTGGGCGCGGCTCCCTATTGATAAAAATCACAAGCAACTGTGACGGCCGTCACAGAATTACTCGGGCGATCAGGTTTAAATAGGCACAATTGAACTAGGCCTTCTAGTCATAGGATCGCCCGGCTCCACCCACAGAACCCCACAATGCCGTTACCCCAGACGGCGGGAGCCGGGCGCTTGAAGGCAGCCTCCCCCTCCCTTCCTTCTTCGAAATAAACTAATTCCTCGCTCCGGCTGTGTCGTTGCCCACACACTGTCGTCACGCCCCCACGCGATCCCTCGGCTCCATCTAGGCTAACTAGCGCAATTTCAATCAGATAGGGTCTGGCTCTCAGCCTGCCACCAGTGTAAGTGCACGACGCAACACGGGAGGACGATATGAGCCGGAAGAACGAAGCGAAATGCTTGGGATACCTGCTGGCGATGGTCACGCTGAGTCTCGCGGTTCGCTCTGCGGCGCAGACAGCAGAGTCTAGTTCTCGCGATCGCGTCCGCCGCGTCGTTCTAATCAGCATTCCGGATCGCAAGCTGGCTGTGCTGGAACAGGAAAAGGTGATCGCGACGTTTCCGATCGCAGTGGGCGCCGCAATCAGCCCTAGCCCGACCGGTGAATTTCAGATCGTTAGCCGCGTCGCCAATCCCACTTACTACCGACCTGGCACCGTGATCCCCACGGGCAAGGACAATCCCATCGGAACCCGCTGGCTAGGGTTGAGTCAGAAGGGTTACGGAATTCATGGCACCAACGCGCCGCGCTCCATCGGTCGCGCCGCGTCGCATGGGTGCATCCGCCTGCGCAATCGCGACATGGAGCGCTTGTTCCCCATGCTCCAGGTCGGTGATGTAGTTCGGATTCATGGCGAGCGCGATGACGACGTGGCTCGCGTCTTTGGCGGCGGCAGTAACGACAACGACACCGTAGCGGACGCGCAAGATTCGATTCAAGTCAGCGGCCACTAACGCAACGAGCTCAGATTTCCAAGGAGGACATCATGCAAATGGCAATCACATTCATGGCGGTGGTTGGAGGATTGATTTTTTCGCTGGCGATCGCGCTGTTGGCGGAGGAGTTGATCTTCGGGCAAGTGTTCCGTCTGTTCTTCGCTCAGCAGAGGCTCGCACCAGCCAAGCTGGCGCAGCAGACGGTGGCGGTGAAAGCAGAGCAGAGACGTTGAGTTCGACCAGAACTCTCGCGACTAATTCACAAGGAGAACGACGATGCTGGCGTTGAGGTACTTGCTGATTACCGGTGGCCTCGGGATGATTCTCGCGGCTGTGAGCATTTTGGCTTATGACTTGTATCGCGAACTGCTGTACCGCAAGGCGCTGGCCGCGCCCCGAGGTGGCGGGGAGGAAAGTGAAGGCGCGTTGCCGGTGCCTCCCCAATTGCGCTGGCGTACATCGCTGGCCTTTGCACTTCTGGCCTGGGGACCGATTCTGCTGGCGTTTAGCATCATCGTTGTTCCCAGCGGAATGGCTGGCGTCCGCGTCAGCCAAACCAGCGGTACGTTGCCCGGCACTCTGTATCCTGGCGTGCATTTTGTAACTCCGCTGGTGGACGATGTAGCCCTCTTCGACACCCGCGATCAGGTCTTCACCACCGGAGTTTCAGAAGATGGCAGGAACGCCGCGGCAAATGTTTCCGCCAAGTCGCAACTGATGGACGTGCAGGCGAAGGAAGGCCTCACGCTCGGTCTCGCCATCACCGTCCGTTACCGCCTCGATCCCCAGCACCTCGACTATATCCAGAACAACCTGCCGCATCCGGTCGAGATGGAAATCGTTCCCCCGGTCGTCGCCAGCGTGTGGCGGGAACTTGTACCCAACTACACGGTACGCGACGTGTTCTCTGCGAAGCGTGAGGAGGTGCGCCAGCGGGCCGCGGGATTGATCACCCAGAAGCTCTCCGTCGACGGCATCATCGTCAAAGAAGTCATGCTGCGCGATATTCAACTGCCGGAAGATTACGCCAAGGGCCTGGAGACGCTGCTCTTGAAAGAACAGGAAAATGACCGCATGGGCGTCGAGACGGAATTAAAGCAGAAGCAGGTCAGGATCTCCGAACTGGAAGCCGAAGCAACCAAGGTGCAGCAGATCAAGCAGGCCGAAGGTGAGGCCCAGGTTCACGTGCTGCAGGCCAAGGGCGAATCAGACGCCATGCAATACACGCTGCCGCTGAAAGAAAAGCAGATCCAGCAAAGCAAGCTCGAAGCCGAAGCGCGCAAGGAGGCGACCATCCAGAACGCCGAGGCCGCCGCGCAGGCTAAGGTGATCGACAGCAAGGCCGAGACCGAGCGCCGCAAAATGCTGGCCGAAGCCGAGGCTGACCGCATTCGCGTTACCGCCGTGGCCGACGCCGAACGCATGCAGAGTGAGGCGGCGATTCTGAAACAGAATCCGCTGTTGATCAACAAAATCGTGGCCGAGCGTCTCTCGGACAAGCTGCAGATCATGATGGTCCCGTCCGACGGCAAGTTCTTCATGAACGACGTGCTGCGCAGCATGAACGTGCCGGGCCAGGGCGCTCCGAGTGAACCGCCGCAAGAAACGCAAAGATAAAGACAAATAGGTGGCGCACCCGGAATCCCCACGCCTCCTTAAACCCATGAGACGTGGGGCATCCGGCTCGCCGGTGTCTAATCAGTACAGAGCAGGCAAGGAAGCTCTATGGGCAGAGCGGTTTATAATTCGGCCATCCCAGCACCCATTCTGATTTCGGTGAATCGCGCGTTGCGCTCGAAGTCGCTCCCCATCGCCAGCCTTTTTTTCCTCGTACTTTCCTTGCTCGCCGCTCCAGCCCGCGCCGTCGACTGGAGCGTGCCCGAGCAGGAACTCGCGCGCAAGATCGTGAGCGTGACTGGCCCGGGAGTGATTGCTCTGACCATCGAGAACCGCTCCTCACTCGGGACACGCGAGAACGAAATCATCCAAAACGGATTACATGTTGCCCTCGGCAATCTCGGAATCCGCTTCGCGAAATCCGAGCAAGCCGCGGCCACAGTGACCATTGCTCTGTCGGAGAACGTAACCTCTTATGTGTGGGTCGCAGAAATTCATCAGAGCGCAGGCGAGGCCGCCGTTGTAATCGTCTCAACGTCGCGCCCGGAGAGTTCAGTTTCTCTTCGCGATTCCGTGCCTCTGACTCTGCATAAGACATTGCTCTACTCACAAAGCGAGCCCATTCTCGATGTTTCCATTATCGAGGAGAGCACGTCCCCCGCTCACATCGCTGTCCTCGATTCGGAGAAAGTTTCGCTCTATCGCGTACAAGGTGCCAAGTGGCAACTTGAACAATCCATGAGCATCAGCCACTCTCGGCCTTGGCCGCGCGATCTGCGCGGTAAGCTCGTTCTCGATCGAGATCATCTGCTGCAGGTCTTTCTTCCCGGCGTGATTTGCAGCAGCACAGCCGCATTAACTTTGAATTGTCATGAGAACGACGATCCCTGGCCGCTTGTGCCGCCATCTTTCAACACACCGAATATTTTTCCCAGGCCGAATTCGATCTCTTCTCCGGGCGTGCCCTTCATGAAAGCCTTCTTCGCTCCCGCGCGCGACTTTTTTACCGGCACCGTAACTCCTCCGGTTGGAAAGTTCAGCAGCATTCCCAGGTTCTATTCCGCAGCCGCCATTCCCCGCGAGAAATATGTTCTGTGGCTCTTTGCGGCCACCGATGGACAGGTGCACATGATCGATGGCGTCAGCGATCAAGTTGCCAGGCTGGGATGGGGAAGCGATCTCACCGGCGTGCGCACGCCATGCGGAGCTGGATGGCAAGTTTTGGCAACAACTTCAGCAGACAACCGGGACTCGATTCGCGCCTATGAGTTTCCCGATCGCGATCCAGTCGCGGTGAGCGGCGCGGTCGATTTTTCCGGGCCGGTCACCGCACTCTGGACTGAAACTAAAGGTGACGGGGCAATCGCCGTGGCAAAGAATCAAGAAACAGGGAACTATGAAGCGTATCGTCTGGAACTGGCTTGCAGCCAGTAGTTTGCTGTTATCGCTGATGGCGATCGCGGAAACGCGTCCGCAATATGGCGGCACGCTCCACGTTGCCATGCGTGCCGCGCCCACTACGCTCGATCCCGCCGATCTCGATCCCATTAACAACCTCCTGCCCGACTCTTTCGCTCGATGCAGCGCGACCTTGCTGATTTTCGACACTCTGGTGACGCTCGATGACAATGGCCGCCTGCAGCCGTCTTTGGCGATTTCCTGGCAAGCCTCTTCGAACGATCAGCGCTGGCAATTCCACTTGCGCAAAGGAATTAAATTTCACGATGGCACACTTTTGACTCCCGAAGCCGTTGCCACGTCATTGCGAACGGCCAATCCGGCATGGAGCATAACTGCGAACCCCGACGTGATAACGATTGATCGTGACGCTCCTGATCCAGAAATGCCGGCGCGGTTAGCGCTGCCCCGAAACGCAATCAGCAAGCGCAATTCAGATGGTGTTCTGAGCGGAACCGGCCCGTTTCACATCGCCGAGTGGCAACCAGGAAAAAAGTTGACTCTGGCGGCGGAAGAAAATTCTTGGCGTGGCCGCCCGTTCATCGACGGCGTTGAAATTGAGATGGGTCGAAATTTCCGCGATCAGGCGACCGCTCTGGAACTCGGCAAAATTGATCTGGCCGAGGTCGCTCCCGAGCAATCGCATCGCGCCGCGCCCACTCGCATCCCCATCGTCAGCTCGCCGCCCATCGAATTAGTAGCACTGGTATTCACTCGCGATGCCGCCTCGCCCGACGAGAACTTGCTGCGCGAGGCGCTGGGGCTTAGCATCGACCGCAGTTCCATCCGCAGCGTGATCCTGCAGGGCGCGGGTCAGGCCGCCGCAAGCATTCTTCCGAACTGGATGAGCGGTTACGCGTTTGTCTTTTCCGCCGACGCCGATCTAGCGCGGGCACGACAAATCTGCGAACAGGCGCGCGGGCAGGTTCACTCTCTACCCGCATGGACTGTCGGCTACGACAGCAACGACCCAATAGGAAGGCTCCTCGCCGAGCGCATCGCTCTCAATGCCAAAGATTCAGGCTTGTCGCTCCAGCCAACGACCGCGGCCTCCGATCTGCGCGTCGTCCGGATTCCTCTCGCATCGGCGAATCCTGGCATCGCCCTCAACGGTGTGTCAACCCTCATCGGAGCTGCGCCTCGGCAAGGAAGAGCCGATTCGCCGGAGGATCTTTACACCAGTGAACAGTCTGTCCTCGCAACCCATCGCCTGATTCCGCTCTTCCATCTTCCGGTCTCGTATCTCTCCGCAGCCAACCTGCGAGGCTGGACGCTTCGACCCGATGGCACCTGGAATCTCGAGAATGCGTGGCTGGAGAACGGCTCGCGATGACTTTCCGCCGCAAATTGCTGATCACCTCGGCGCTCACGGTTTTTTTTTCCGTCGCGGCGGTCGGCTACCTCGTTTCCTTCGTCGCCGGGAAGGCATTCACGCAGACTGAAGAGGATCGTACCGCTGCGCTGGTCGCACAGTTTCAACACGAGTTCGCCCGCCAGGGTGATGAAGTCGTGCACCGCCTGCAGGCGATCGCCGCTTCAGAACCGGTGTCTCGCATCGCGGTCGCGCTGGAGCATGGCTCGCCGGAACTGGCTGAGAATTTCGACCTGGCGCGAGTCATCGCGGAGAATCACCAGCTTGATTTTCTGGAGATCGTCGACGCCGACGGTAAAATTATTTCCTCGGCGCAATGGCCGGCGAAGTTTGGCTATCCCGACTCCGGATTTGGCGGTTACGCTTCAGCCCTCGAGTCCGGCGCATTTTTGAAGCTGGAGGAATTGCAGGACTCCACCGTCCTGGGGGTGTTTGCCGCGCGGGCAGCGCGCGTGAGCGAGCGTCCGGTCTATGTGATCGGCGGCCGTCGACTGGACAGGAACTTTCTTTCCTCGCTCGACTTGCCCCCGGACATGCGTGCCCTCCTCTATCAAAATCGTGGCGATCATTTTTCGTCCGCCTGGCTGGTCGATTCCTCCGATCACGCCAGCGAGGGCCGTCCCGCTGACAACTTTGCGCCGATCGTTAATGCGGTTCGGCGAAACTCTCAGGAGGCCTCCGCCATCATTCACTGGAGCTCCGATCAGGCCGACGACGAAGTGTTTCATGCGATTCCTCTGCGGGGATTGGGCAATGATCGCCCCCTGCTGGGCGTTCTGCTGGTTGGCAACTCGCGGCGCCCTTACGTCGAACTGAAGCGCCGTATTCGCGGATCGGCGCTGCTTGTGGGAGGCGCCGGAATCTTGCTGGCAATTTTGCTCAGTAGCTGGGTCGCGGCTCGCGTCACGCGTCCCGTGGTGCAACTGGCACAGGCGGCGCGGGAAGTCGCCGCCGGAAACTGGGACACGCGCGTCGACGTACAGGGTCATGACGAAATCGCGCAGCTGGCGGAATCATTCAATCGCATGACCAACGAATTGCTGACGCAAAAGGAACGGCTGTTGCAGGCCGAACGGGTTGCCGCTTGGCGCGAACTGGCGCGGCGCCTGGCCCATGAGCTGAAAAATCCTCTGTTCCCACTGCAGTTGACAGTTGAAAATCTCGTGCGCGCTCGCTCGCAAAGTCCGGAGCAGTTCGACGAAGTCTTTCGTGAAAGTTCCAGCACGTTGCTCGCGGAGATTTCAAATCTCAAGAGGATCATCGGACGCTTCAGCGATTTCTCGAAAATGCCTCATCCCCAACGACAGGCCGTGCAGCTGAATGAAATTCTCACTGGCATTGCGCAATTGTTTCAGGCGCAATTGCAGGCCCCAGGACGGGCGCCGATCGCGTGTAAGCTCGAACTGGATCCGATGCTTAGCCCGATCGCGGCCGATCCCGAACTGTTACATCGGGCAGTTTCAAATCTGGTTCTAAATGCGATGGATGCCATGCCCGAGGGCGGGATATTGACGCTGCGCACGCGATGTAGCGATGGTAAAGCTATCATCGAAGTTGCCGACTCCGGCACCGGTCTGACGCCCGAGGAGTGCGAGCGCATCTTCACTCCGTATTACACCAGCAAACAGCACGGAACCGGCCTCGGCCTGGCGATCGTGCAATCGGTGGTAAGCGATCATAATGGACGGATCACCGTGGCCAGCAACCCGGGACGGGGCACGATCTTCGTTATCGAACTTCCGGCGAATCGCGAAGAGTTGGCCAATCATCGCGCAGCGAGACTGGAAAGCAAAAACGCCGGCCGCTAACCCGTCCAGAAAAGCGAGGAGACAGGTTGCCCATCAAAGCACATCTCTTGATCGTCGACGATGAAGCCAACACGCTGGCCTCGCTCTCACGAGCTTTCCGCCTCGCCGGGCATGAAGCGACCGTGTGCGACAACGCGGCCAAGGCTCTGGATCTCGCCAAGGCGCAGAATTTCGACCTGATTCTTTCCGACGTCGTAATGCCCGGGAAAGATGGCCTGACTCTCTTGGAGGAAATGAAAAAGCAAGGCGTGACGGCGCCGGTAGTCATGATGTCTGGGCAGGCGCACATTGAAATGGCAGTACGCGCGACGAGATTGGGCGCGCTCGATTTTCTCGAGAAGCCGATCTCCAGCGAAAAGCTGTTGCTCACGGTCGAGAACGCGCTGAGGCTGCAGCGCCTCGAAAGCGAAAACCGCCAGCTTCGCCAGCGCTTGGGAAAGCACGAAATCATATGGAAGGGCGAAGCCATGCGCCGCGTAATGGCGCAACTGGAGCGGGTTGCGGCCAGCGAGTCCCGCGTGTGCATCCTGGGCGAAACTGGAACCGGCAAGGAACTAGTCGCGCGCACCATTCACGAAAAAAGCTCCCGCGCGGCTGGACCTTTCATCACGCTCAATTGCGCCGCCGTCCCCGCTGAACTGATCGAATCGGAACTCTTCGGCCACGAAAAAGGATCGTTCACCGGTGCATCCGCGCGGCACGTCGGCAAGTTCGAGCAGGCGGATCAAGGCACGATCTTTCTCGATGAAATCGGGGACATGCCTCTGAATATGCAGGCCAAACTGCTGCGCGTGCTTGAGGAAGGCGAAGTCGAACGTATCGGCGGCGATAAGCCGGTCACCGTCAACGTTCGCGTCGTGGTCGCAACCCATCGCGATCTCGAGGGGCGCGTGCGTGAGGAAAAGTTCCGCCAGGATTTGTTTCATCGCATCTATGTTTTTCCTCTCGTGCTTCCGCCGTTGCGCGAACGCCGCGAAGATATTCCGCCGCTGGTCGAGCACTTTGCCGCGCAAGTCTGCGCCCAGAATGGATGGAAGCCGGTCCCGTTCAGCCCGGAAGCGATGGAAACTCTGCAATCGTACGCATGGCCGGGCAACGTTCGCGAGTTGCGAAACATGGTCGAACGCTTGATGCTCCTCGCCACCGAGGGTCAGGTTGATCTCGCAACCGTGCAACTGGCCCTACCGAAGAACTCTGTCGGCCCGCAACCCGCTGGCGTCGCCGCGTCCGGTCCGCTCGCCGACCGCATGCAATCCTACGAGCGCGAGGTCATTCTGGCTGAACTCAAGCGCTGCCATCAAAACATGAGCCTGGCCGCAAAAGCGCTTGGCTTGGAGCGCAGTCACCTGTATAAGAAGGCGGAGCAGTTGGGCATCGATCTGCGTGCAATGCGCCGCGAACAAGATGCGCAAAGTTGAACTCAACTCACTGCACTTACCCGGAGCGCGCTTGGCGAAACACGTTTTCATTCTGTCTTTTTTTCTTCTCATTCCACTTTCGCTGTTCGCCAGTGATCCCCCGTCGCCGCCGGTCTACGGCGTGCGCATGGAACCGGCGTGGATTCCCATGAAGGACGGAGTGCGGCTGGCCGCGACTCTCTACATGCCGGACGGCGCGAAAGTGGGCGAGAAGTTTCCCGCCTTGCTCGAATACTTGCCCTACCGGAAAGACGACGGCACCGCCGCCGGAGATTATCCCAAGCACACTTATTTCGCGCGGCGTGGCTACGTGAGTGTGCGCGTCGACATTCGCGGCTTCGGCGCGAGTGAGGGAGTTCCGCCCGAGCGCGAATATTCCGAGCAGGAGCAACAAGACGGCGAGCAAGTGATCGCCTGGCTCGCGCACCAGCCTTGGTCCAATGGCAATGTCGGCATGTTCGGCATCTCCTGGGGCGGTTTCACCGCGCTGCAAATGGCCATGCGTCATGCTCCCGAACTCAAGGCGATCGTCGCCATCCATGCTACCGGCGAGTTATTCCACGACGATGTTCACTACATCGACGGTATTGCGCACATCGACGAGTTCGAACTCAACATGGATATGGCCGAGGGCTGGGTGGGCGCTCCCGAATATTCTCTCGACGAAAAAACTCTCGGCCCACGCTTCGATTCTCCCCCGTGGTCGCTCCTCTATTTGAAGCACCAGCACGATGGCCCCTTCTGGCGGGATCGCGTGCGGCCTCTGAGTGAGATCACGACTCCCAGCTTTCTGATTGGCGGATTGCAGGACGGCTATCGCGACAATGTGCCTGACATGTTGATGAAGTCGAAGGCTCCGATCAAAGCCATCGTCGGCCCCTGGAACCACTCGTTTCCCAACGATGCCGATTTCGGTCCGCGCGTGGAGTGGCGCGATCAGGCCGTGCGCTGGTTTGATTACTGGCTCAAAGGCCGCGACACCGGGGTTCGCGACGATCCTCGCCTCGTCATCTATATGCAGCATTGGCATCCGCCAGATCCGAATCTGCGGGAAGTGCCCGGCGAATGGCGCCGCGAAGATGCATGGCCGCCGAAAGACGCGGCGAATACGACTTTCTTCCTGCAGTCGAACCACACCCTATCCGACTCTGCCGCGACCATTGATCGTCATGAACTGAAATATGTTCCCACCATCGGCGTCGAAGCCGGTTTCTGGTGGGGAGAGCTACTAAGCGACCCCCGCCCGGTCGACGCATTCAGCCTGGTATATGATTCCGCGCCCCTCGATCACGAAGTCGCGATTCTTGGCCGCCCGCACGCGCTGCTGCGCGCATCCGCGACGGCTCCGCTGGCGAATTGGATGGCGCGACTCTCCGATGTTTCCCCTGATGGCACCGTCACGCAGATCACCGGCGCCGGCATCAATGGCGCCCAGCGCGACTCGATGACCGAACCCAAAGATTTGATTCCGGGCAAGGTCTATCCGCTCGACATCGAAATGCATCTGACGTCATGGGTCTTTCCAAAAGGCCACCGCATTCGTGTTGCGATTTCGAACGCGCTCTGGCCCATGATGCTGCCTACGCCCTACGCGATGACCACTTCGCTTGAACTCGGAGGTCTCGACGGCTCACGTCTCGTGTTGCCGATCGTGCCTTTACAGGGTGCGGCGCCTCCACAGTTTTCCGCCCCTGAGCCCATGGAAGAGCGCAAGGATATCAAGAGTAAAGGCTTCCCCTGGCCCGGCGATTGGACAGTCGAACGCGATGAAGCTCGCCAGAAAACGACCGTGCATTGGAAGGGCAAAGACGGCTACGAATATCCCTGGGGAACGGAAACGGATCTCGAAAGCCTCACCTACGACGGCGACGACGCTCACCCTGAAACCTGCTCTGTGCGGGGCGAGGCCGAGAGCACCTTCGCCCTGAAAGGCCGCACCCTGATCTGGCGCGGGCATTTGCTGGTCACGACCGACCAGAAGAATTTTTACTATAAATACACGCGAGAATTGCTGAAAGATGGGCAGATCGTGAAATCAAAAACCTGGCAGGAAACCATCCCGCGAGACCATCAATGATGCCGTAGAGACGTTGCTTGCAACGTCTCTGCCTACACAACGGAAAGTCTTGGTGGAAAACGAGACGTAGCCGACTAGGTCTCTACGAGAGCCTCTGTGTGTGGTGCCGGCATGCCCTTCAGATCCGCGGCCAGCAACCGATGAAACAGTTGTTCTCCCGCTTCGCGCCGCACCGAAAGTCGCCCCGCGCCATAAGCCCGCGACTTCAGCCCGCGTTGCACGTCTTCGCAAATTCCGAGATCTTCATCCTGCACCTTGTTGCCGACGTTCATTGACTGGGTGTTGTACGCGCGCGCGGCCTCGCTCACATCGCTGAAGTAGAAATCGAAAATCACCCGGCAACGATCGGCGTCGATCGGGATCACATAATTCGTATCCATATACCCTGCATAACAGTTGATCATCAAATTTGGATATTGCCAGAAATACCAGGCGCGATCGCCCTTGCGCGTCGCTCCCGTGGCCGCATCTTCGTCGGAGGCCACCATCGGGCTCGACTGCAGGCAATACCGGTCTTCGTTTTCGATGGTGTATTGCTTGTAATCCAGAACCGAGTTGAGCGCCTTGTGCAGATAGGGCACGTGATACCCGCCGTCGAGATAGTTATCGACGAACACCTTCCAGTTGCACTTGATGTCGAAGCTCTGGCTGTCAAAATAATGCAGCCCGCTGATGCCCAAGGGTGCCATGCGCGACACGAGGGCGCCCAGAAAGTCGTGGAGCGGCGCGGCCTGCGGGTCAAGATTCACGAACACGAAGCACTCCCAGCTTTCGACTCGAATCGGAACCAGCCCATTCTCCGCGCGCTCGAAATTCAACACCCCCTCAAATTCGGGCATGCCCTTCAGAGATCCATCGAGCCCATACTTCCATCCGTGATAAGGACATTGCAAAATCGCCGCTTGCCCGCACGGCTGGGTCACGACCGCGGCCGCGTGGTGCCGGCACACGTTGTAAAAAGCTCGCAGAGTTCCATCGCTGCCACGCACCACAACGATCGGCTCTCCCGCCAGCCGCGCTGAAATGAACTCGCCCGGCTTCTGCAATTGATCAGTGCGGGCCACCAGTTGCCACGTTTTGCTGAAAACATTCAGCCGTTCCAGTTCGGCAATTCGCGGATCGACATACCATGGCGCGGGAATCGTGGATGCCTTAGCCAACGAGGCGCGATCGTCATAACTGGCGAGAATCTGTTCAATGGAAGATTGCATGTTCATGGTCTCAGCTCTAGAAATGAATCTTAGCGCAATGCAGCGCCCACTGCGCTAGCGGCGATGATCGATTCGTGCCACGCTGCGCCCGACCGGCAACGCAAGAGTGCTGGTTCCGATCGCCCGCTGCAAGACCGCCAGAAACTGCTGGATCCGCGCTTCTTTTTTCTCCGCCAACTCGCCCTGCCGCCGAAATAATCCGGGGTCGAGTTCGGCCGTAAGCAGCGCATCCTGGAAGCGTTCCATCATCCAGTCGAGAATCGAAACGACCATCTCGATATCCATGTCCTTGCGCAGTTCGCGCCGGTCCAGTCCGAAGCGCACAAAACTCACCGTGCCATAAGGATCTTCGGTGATCAGGAAACGATTGATCTCACGCTTGAGCACCAGATCGGTTCCGTAATTTCCCAGCAGAGAAATGCGATACGGAATCCAGTCTTCGTGCAACAGATGCTCGGTGCGCACCAGCCAGTAGCGCAACACCTCAAAGAATCCGGTGTTGCGGACTTCCGTCGGTGCATCCAGATATTTTGGAAAGGAGCGCACCGCCCGTTTGTAGACTTCGAAAAACAGGCCGTCCTTGCTGCCGAAATGCTGGAAGATCGATCCTTTCGCGATTCCCAACACGACCGCGATGTCCCCCACCCGCGCTGCGTGATATCCGTGCTCCGCGAAATGTTGCGTGGCCGCTTCGATGATGCGTGTGCGTTTGGCCTCCGAGCGCGGACGCGGCGGAGTCAGTCCCTGATACAGCGGTGGTGCAACCCGATTACTGGCGATTCCTGGCATATGAATGACCTGAAGTCACAAGAGCATACACGGCTCTGATTTCGATTTCAATTTATTTTTACAGCCTTCTGCGATAGCGTTATCGGGCCAGAAATTAAGCTCGTGACCACAGGTCAAAACAAATCGGGGCGAATTTACGACGCCATCATCGTCGGTGCCGGTCACAACGGCCTCACCGCCGCTGCCTATCTGTCCAAAGCTGGTCTCTCGACTCTCGTCCTCGAGCGCCGCGACATCGTCGGCGGATGCTGTGTGACTGAGGAGATCGCGCCGGGCTGCCGCGTCTCCACAACTTCCTACATCGCCAGCATGCTGCGCCCCGAAGTGATTTCCGAATTGCGTCTCGCCGATCACGGATTGCGCATGATCCCCTGCGATCCCGCCATTCAGGTTCCGTTCCCCGACGGCCACGTCGTGCCGTGGTGGGCGGACCGCGAACGCGCCAGGCAGGAATTCGCGAAGATTTCCGCGAAGGACGCCGAGCGTTTTGTGCAAGTCGACGATCAATTGAAAAAGCTGGCGCGCTATCTGCAGCCGTTTTTCATGGAGCCCCCGCCCGAGGTCGATACTTCCACGCTCAAGGGCTGGTCGGACTTATTTCGGGTGGGCAAGCGCTTCCGAGGAATATCGAGCGCGGAAATTTCGCACCTCGTCTCTTTTCTCACCGGAAGCCTCGGCGAATTTCTCGATCACAATTATGAATCCGAGAAAATAAAGACAATGTTCCTGGCCAACAACGTCTACGGCAAGCATGGTGGGCCGTACCAGCCGGGAACTGCGATCGGCCTGCTCTTCCATCTGCTCAGCGGCGGTGAACACGAGTTGCAAGGCTTCTATGGTCACGTGATGGGCGGTATGGGTTCGATCACGCAGGCGATGGCAGCCGCCGGTCAAGAGCTCGGAGTCGAAATTCGCACCTCGACCTCGGTCGCGCGCATTGAAGTTCGCAACGGACGCGCAGCCAGCGTGGTCCTCGAAGATGGTACCGAATTCCGCACGAAACTGGTCTTGTCGAATGCCGATCCCAAGCGCACGTTCTTGAAATTGGTCGACCCAAAGGAACTACCCCAGGATTTCGTCGCATCCGTCCGCGCCATTAAAATGCAGGGCCCGTGCGCCAAGGTGAACATGGTTCTCGCGGAAGAACCGAACTTCACCGGAACCCCGCGCCACGCCACCGCGCTGGAACGCACCTTCTACACGCTCGTCCCCTCGCTCGAATTTGCCGAGCGTTGTTACGACATCGCCAAATTCGGCCAGATTCCTGAGGAACTTTGGGTCGATTGTGTGGTTTCTTCGAACGCCGACCCCTCACTCGCGCCGCCGGGCAAGCACATTCTCACTTGTTTCGTACAGTATGTCCCGTATCACTTGCGCGAAGGGAACTGGGATGCTAATCGCGAATTGCTGGGTGACCGCGTCGTAAAGAAGATTTCCGAATACGCGCCTAACGTTCCAGCCGCGATCATCGCGCGCCAGGTGCTGACTCCGCTTGACCTGGAACGAACCTACGGCCTCACCGAGGGAAATATTTTTCACGGCGACCTGCGGCTCGAACAACTTTTCTTCATGCGCCCGGTGCCGGGATGGTCGCAGTACCGAACGCCCATCGCCGGACTTTATTTGTGCGGCGCGGGCGCGCATCCCGGCGGCGGCGTCACCGGAGCGCCCGGCCGCAACGCCGCGCATCAAGTCATGCGTGATTGGAAGAAGGGCCGCTTGCAAGAGGCCGCGGCATGAGCTCCAACAGAAAGATCGTATTGTGGACAGCTGGAAGATGAGGAGCAAGTATGAACGCAAACACAAAGCCAGGCGCAAAGAAGAAAGGTATTCTGGAACGCCTTAAGGAAGGTCCCGTCCTCGGAGATGGCGGCTATCTGCTCGAACTCGAAAAACGCGGATGGGTGCGCGCGGGTCCGTTCACTCCGGAAGTCGCGCTGATTTACCCCGAGGCCCTGCGCGAACTGCACATCGAATTTCGCGAAGCCGGAGCCGAAGTTCTACAGGCGCTGACTTTTTACGCCAGCCGCGACAAGCTCGCGACTGTCGGCCTCGAGAACCGCCTGGAAGAAATGAATCGCTCCGCCGTGCGCGTCGCCCGCGAAGTGGCTGGAGATCAGTGCCTCGTCGCCGGCAATCTGAGCCTGACTTGGATGTACGAACCGGGCAGTGCTTCGGCCGCCGATCGCGTCCGCCAGACTTTCGACGAGCAACTCGCGGTGCAGGTCGACGAAGGCGTCGACTTCATGATCGGTGAAACTTTTTCGTGGCTGGGCGAGGCGCTCATTGCCGTCGAGCGTGCCAAGAAAACCGGGTTACCCACCATGGTCACCATCTGCTTCGAGAACAAAGACGAAACGGCCGAAGGCAAAAGTGCCGCCGACGCGGCCAAGGTACTATTCGACGCCGGAGCCGACATCGTCGGCATGAATTGTCTGCGCCCACCGCAGCATATTCTTGCCCCGATGGAGCAGATGCGCCAGGCCGTCAGCGGATATCTAGCCTGCCAGCCGGTCGCCTATCGCACGCCGCGCGACAGACCCGACTTCACCAGCCTACCGGAGTTTCCTTACGCGCTCGATCCTCTGCAACTCACGCGCAAGGAAATGGCCGACTATGCGGTCAACGCGCGCGACATCGGGATCAACTACATCGGCGCCTGCTGCGGCACCGTCGCCATGCACATTCGCGAGATGGCCCGTGTGCTCGGCAAGTTGCCCGAAGACTCTCGCATCTGGAAAAAAGGCGGAGAGAAGCCGATGTCGGCGTTCGAATACTACGATCACGATAAGGTGAAGACATAGGCGATACGGGTTGTCTTCGCGCACCTTGGCAAACGAAGCCGTGAAGTCCGCGAAACACACGTGAGCAAGCCGTAGTAGCGTGCCCGGTGGGCAGCCTGGCTCGCGTTGACTTCTGCCCCGCATGCTCTTATCGTGCGCCCTATGAACGTAGTCAAAGCCACTCGCGCGTTCGAAGCCTGGCTCGGCCATCGCACCGAGATTGTGCAGAAAGATCTCCACCTCAAGCACAAAAATATGAAGGCGGAGGTCTTTCCTTTCCTGCGCGCAACTTTCTATCGCTGGGCTCAGGTCTGGCCGAGCCTGTGTCCGGACTTAGCCAAGGCGCCGCACGTCCTCGCAGTTGGCGACCTGCATATAGAGAATTTTGGAACCTGGCGCGACATCGACGGGCGCCTGATCTGGGGCGTCAACGATTTCGATGAGGCCTTCCCGCTCGCTTACGCCAATGACTTGGTGCGCTTGGTTGTGAGTGCTGAACTGGCGGCAGAGGCCGGGCATATTCCGCTAAAGTCCTCCGAGATTTGTGAGGCGGTGCTCGAAGGTTACCGTGAGTCCCTCAACCAACATGGCCTTCCTTTCGTGCTCGGCGAAGAGCACACCTGGCTGCGCAAAATCGCCGAGGATGAGTTGCGCGATCCCGTCCACTTCTGGGCAAAGATGGACGCTCTCCGCGAAATGAAAGGCCCGATCCCGATCAGCGCAACCGACGCGATTGAGCACCTTATGCCACAGCGCGATTTGAAATATCGATTGGCCCATCGCGTTTGCGGATTAGGAAGTCTCGGGCACGCTCGCTTTGTCGCGATCGCCAACTGGAAGGGAGGCAGAATTGCCCGCGAAGCCAAGGCCCTGGTCTCTTCCGCTTGCTTCTGGGCAAAAACCGACCAGGGCCCCTCGGAGATTCTCTATCAGGCCATCATTACGCGCGCCGTTCGCTGCCTTGATCCCTTCGTTCAACTGCGCGGCCGCTGGATCGTGCGCCGCCTCAGTCCTCACTGTTCCCGCATCGAACTCACCGCTATGAAACCCGCAGGGGAAGAACTACGACTGCTCCACGCCATGGGATGGGAGACGGCGAACATTCATCTAGGAACGCAGTCGGCCCGCAAGCTGATTCTTCATCATCTGGATAAACAGAAAGCGAAGTGGCTCCAGCAATCCGCCACAGAAATGCTCAAGACGGTGCGAGATGATTGGAAGATGTGGAGGAAAGCAGGCTACATCTGAGGATTCATTTATGCCACGCCATCACGGGCTCCGCCGGCGGCGGCAGCGGCGGCCACGCTGACTACCGGCTTACGTAACGGAGACAGCGCTACTCCGCGATCGCGATCGTAAATCAATGTCCACTTCGGGGCACATTCGTCGCACAGCCAGTAGTGCTCGACCTGCCTTTGCAGTTGACGGGCGCGAATGAATGGAGGCACGGCGGCTTCTCCCGGTTTGGCGAGCCGGTCGGTTTCCACCAAGAATAGTTTGCCCTCACGCAATCTTAGAAACGGCTTGGAACATTCCGGGTTGGCACATCGGCTCAGCATGACTTTCCTCCATCTTTGCGAAGGGGATACTGCGGAACGGTGCGAATTACGCGAGCAGGTCAACGGCCACTCGGAGTTAGAGTTGCCTTGCAGTCCCAAGAGGGGAGTTTCGGCCAGTCTGATCGTTGTGGCGTAAATGTTTGCCGCCTAATCGGCACTAGACGACGATCTGTCGTCGTTCTCGCGTCGAATCCGGCTTGCTCCCATCGACATCGACGACTACCATTTTCCTATGCCCAAAGTTTTAATGTGTCCGCCAGATTATTTCGACGTCATCGATCAAAAAAATCCATACATGTCGCGAGAACACGCAGTTGACCGAGTAAAAGCACGCGCGCAATGGGATTCCCTCTGTAGCGTTTTGCAACAAAATGGTTTTGAAGTCGATACAGTTGTTCCCGTAGCGGGACTGGAAGACATGGTGTTCGCGGCCAATCAGCTCTTCCTCGGCGAAAAGTCCGGATACGGGAAATTCGCCGTTCCCGGCCACATGGTTCACGAATCACGCCAGCGGGAAGTTCCGTTCTACGCGGACTGGTGCCGTCAGCATGGCTACCAGATTATCGATATTGACTTTGCCGAAGAGGATCGCCTCGAAGGCCACGGCGATCTGCTCTGGCATCCCGACGGATTCCGTATTTATGCAGGCTACGGTTTTCGCAGCACGCGCGGAGGAATCGATAAATTCTCCGCCGAGATGTCGAAGCTCGACATTGCCGTCGTTCCCCTGCAGCTCATCGATCCATACTGCTATCACCTCGACACTTGCCTTTGTCCTCTCAACAACGAAGCTGCACTCATCTTCCCCGGCGCATTTTCCACCGAGGCTCTGGCATCTCTCCACAAGTTCTGGAAGCGGGTTCATCTGCTCACGGCCGAAGAAGCCCACCGCTTTATGGGGAACGGCATCGTCGCCAACAACAGCTACATCACTCCTTACGTAACTCCTCCGCTGGAAGCGATTCTTAAGCAGGAGGGTCTGGTCCCCGTGATCGTGGATACTTCAGAATTCGAGAAAGCCGGCGGCAGTTGTTTTTGCCTCAAGACGGTGCTGCCCTGACCATGCTGGCACAGCCTCAGTCCCACAGCGCGCAGTCGTGTGATCTGGCTCTCGTTGCGCGATTTCCGCATCTGCGCGTACTGGCGTGGTCCGGAGACCAGCTTTACGCCGCTCGGGGCTATGATCTCCTGCGCGCGCAGAGTCGTCGGCCCGCGAAAAGTTTGACCTGGAACCCGGTCGCAACATTCCACCCGGGATTTCCCCGCGAGCTTTCTTCATCCAACCGGCTCAGTGCGCGGCTGTTTCGGGATGGCTTTCATGCTCTGGCAGTTCTGAGCTCAGGTGGCATGGTGGCGGCAGTGCCGCGCTCCATCATCACCCTGCGCCCCAACGAAACCGAATTCCACATCTCTCACGCCATTACTCGGGGCACGCGCCCGCTGCACATCACTGCCGTTCCCCAGGGCGCCGTTTATTGGGGAGAATACTTCGACAATCCCGCGCGCGACGAAGTCCATATTTACGGCTCGACCGATGGAGGCCTCACCTGGGCCGTCGCCTACACGTTTGCTAAAAAAGAAATCCGCCACGTCCACAATATCGTCCACGATCCCTGGGAAAACTGTCTCTGGATTTCGACCGGTGACTATGGCGATGAATGCCGCATCCTTCGCGCCTCGTGCGGCTTCACCCAGGTCGAAATCGTGCTCCAAGGCAACCAGCAGGCCCGCGCGGTGGCGCTCGTTCCCACGGCCGAAGGCCTATATTTTTCTTCCGACACGCCGCTCGAACACAATTTCATCTATCGCCTTGACCGTAAGGGAGCCGATCGGCAACAAACGCTCGCGCGTCTGGTGGAGATCAGCAGTTCCTCTATCTACGCCTGCCAGGTCGCCGGCCGTATTTTCTTTTCCACCATGGTGGAACCGAGCGAGGTGAACCGCGACCCCCACGTCCGCATCTTCGGAAATACTTCGGCCAGCACAGCGCCAGACTGGAAGCCACTACTGGCCTGGAGAAAAGATTCCTGGTCGACGAAGTTCTTCCAGTACGGCAACGCATTTCTTCCCGATGGAAATAATTCCACACCCTATTTGGCGGTGACTACAATCGCCGTTGAAGGCGACGACATGGTCACCTCGCTCTACGATGTGAACTGCTAGGCAGCCGCCCTCGGCTATCGTCGAGCGAAGCTCGATAATGAGCCTTGCCGTAATATGAATTGCGCAGAGCCGATCCTTGCCCAGCCTCAACTACTATCGCCGCATCGCCAGCGCCTATATCCTCGGCGGCCAGAGCCAACTCACCTTCTGGCACGAAACTCCTGCAGAAAATCCGAGCGCGTCTCCCTCCGAACTCGGCCAGTACTACATGCCGTTCACCGAGAAGGCTGACTACCACGGCGCCTATGACTCGTCCGGAATTCCTCTGCTCAACTATCACGGACAGATCGGCCTGCAGTCGAACCCGATCGCCATTGCGCAATACGGTTTAGGAAATTACAACCTGTGGCGCCGTACGGAAGACCCGGGCCGCCGGCGGATTTTTTTTCTTGTAGTCGACTGGCTCTGCGCGCATCTCGAAAAAAACGCACACGGCCTCGCCGTCTGGCATCACCATTTCGATTGGGAATATCGCAACACGCTCAAAGCGCCCTGGTACTCGGCATTGGCCCAGGGGCAGGGAATCTCCGTTCTGGTACGCGCCTACAATGAGTCGCAAGATCCACGTTATCTCGATGCCGCGAGAAGCGCGCTCGCCAGCTTCTACACATCAGTCGACGCGGGCGGTGTTGCCTTCACCGACGCACGCGGCGATCTGTGGTTCGAGGAGTACATCGTCTCGCCGCCGACGCACATCCTGAACGGATTCATCTGGGCCGCGTGGGGCATCTACGATTATTTTCTGGCAACCAAAGAAAACTCCGCGCAAGAATTATTCACGCGCGCCGTCAAAACCATGCTGCGCAATCTCGATCTTTACGACCTCGGATTCTGGTCGCTCTACGAGCAGTCCGGCACGCGCCTGCCGATGGTGGCCAGCCCGTTCTATCATCAGTTGCATATCGTTCAACTGCGCATCATGCATCGCCTTACCGGCGAAGACGCCTTTGCTCAAGTAGCCGATCGCTGGCAGGGCTACGCTAGCAACCGCGCCAACCGCGCTCGCGCCCTGTGCTACAAAAGCGCATTTAAACTCTGTTACTACTAGTGATCATTGGTTTGTCGGGAAGGATCGACGGAGCGTCCTTTGTGGCAATAGTTAGCCCGCTTTATACGTCATCGCTTTCGGGCTTTTGGGTCGTACTCGAAGTCGGCTAGGCCATCACGGTAGTCCAGCTTCACGTCGAGCATCATGAGGACCTGAAAACCCAAAACGCCAGATATCTCCGTTCCTACCTGGCGACTCATATTAGACAGGTCGATGGTAAGAATGTCTTTGTTTTTCTGTTCCAAGTGTCCGAAGCGCAGCTTCGCGCTCCTGGAAGAGTAAACACTGTTTACGCTGCCACTCAATCCTTTCAGACGCACCTTATCCTCGGAACGAACTTTACTGGCCGTGCGTCCGGCACCTAGTGAAAGCATACTGCCGACCGAACCAGTGTCGACTAGAAACAGGAGGGGTTCCGAATCATTCACGGTGGTCGGTACGAGAAGCATGTTGCGGAAGCGGAAGACGCGTGTCCAGTCGGCCATCTGCGGCGCAATATAGCGGTCCTTAGGAACCAGTTCGTCGATTAAACGTGAGGGATTTTGCTCCGTAGAGAGTCGCCCGGGGCCGTCTTTTTCCCCCGTGATTGCTTCCTCGCCTTCGCTATTAAGCGAAGTTGAAGCCGCCAATTCTTCGGGGCGTTTTGGTAGCGGAGAAAGGCGCAGTTGCATTTGCGCGAGGTCGATGTCGACGAGATACCTTTCGAACACATCGGTACCTATTAGCCCGTCGGCTCCCGGTATATCAGCCACCACGACGACACAATCCTGGAATTCCAGTTCGCCGATTCGGATGCGGTCAGCCACTGCCCTATATCCATTTTGTGGACCGCGATCTCCCCATCCCCCCACATACGCCGCTGAGATACGCGGAAGCCGCAGGGTTTCGGCGAGTTGTCTTCCCAGTACTATCCCAGTTGCTCCAGTATCGAGCGGCAGGAGTGCTTTCTGGTCATTGATCGTGATCGTCAGAGCGATAGCTCGGGAGCGCCGCGCGTTAGCTGCCGAGAAGGGTTCCAGCTTTGTCTCGGTGTGTTCCACGTTGCTCACAAGCCTGCACACGTGCCCAGCCTTACCCATCACGCTCTTCAAAAAGTCCACATATGTACTGAACGCTTTCGCTTCCTCCTGATGGCTGGGAGCAGCAAAGTAGGACGTCATCGCAGCCAGTTTCTGTTCCCGAGGAAGCATGCGAATCCAAGCCAACTGCACTGCCGGATCTTCGGGAGCAATGGAACGGGCGGTCTGAAGATGGTCGTATGCCTTGCGGTGAAGGGAATATGAGTTATACAACAATGCCAGTCCGAGATGAGCTCGTACTTCTCTTGGGTCAACCCTCTCGGCCGCGAAGTACAACTTTTCAGCGTCCGACATTTCGCCTCGGCGAAACTCTACGTCTCCCTTGGCCGCCATGAGCGCCGCAGAATTGGGCTGTTCTGCCAACGCTGCGTTCGCCGTGTCCAATGCTTCATCAATCTTTTGTTCATTCAGCATCGCCCGAATGAGCCCAGCTTCAGCCGGAACTAGCTTGGAGTCAGTCTTGAGTAAAGCCCGATAGCCAGTCTCAGCGTCGGCGAATTTTCCAAGTCGACAAAGCTCGTCAGCTGCGGCAAGGTTCACGGCGACAGATGCCGCCTTAGGCTCGTCCGCTGCCACCACGAGTCGCATGGAGAGGAGTAACAGACAGCTGACGAGGCCCCGGCGCTCGGCAGAAGACATAAAGGAACGTCCTCCAGATGCGGATTCTAGCAGGAGCCTTGGCCGTGTCGCCCACCGAAAAAGGCGACCGCGACACCGATCCCCTTACATTCTTGCGATAGCCTGATAGCCTAAAGTTCGCGTGAAGATTCTCTACGTCTCACAATATTTTCCACCGGAGATGGGTGCACCCGCCGCTCGTGCCGCCGAACTCGCCCAGCATTGGGCGCAAGCTGGGCACGAGGTCTCGGTGCTGACGGGATTTCCCAATCACCCCACGGGCGTGGTTCCACAAGAATGGCGTCCCCGCCTCTACCGTCTGACTTACCACGAGAAAGCCGGCAAGGTCGATGTCTTCCGCACCTGGCTCTGGCCGCTGCCCAACCGCAAAGCGCATGAGCGCATGCGCAACTATGCCTCCTTTTGCATCTCAGCCGCGCTACGCGGCCTCACCATCCCTCGTCCCGATGTCGTCATCGCAACCTCGCCTCAACTTCTTGTCGCGCTTGCCGGATGGTGGCTCGCTTTTGCCCGCCAGGTCCCGTTCGTTTTCGAGGTGCGCGATCTATGGCCGGAATCGTTAACCGCCGTCGGAGTGGGTACTGAAGATTCCTTGCTGCACCACGCCCTCGCTGGAATTGCGGGTTTTCTGTATGAGCGCGCGCACCGCATCGTCGTTGTCACTCCGGCCTTTCGCGAATATCTGATCGAACACTGGCGCGTGCCCGCTGATAAGATCACAGTCGTCGAAAACGGCGTCGAGACAGCATTGTTCGCACCGCTGTCCGAGGAGTCCGATCAGACTCTGCGAAGAGAATTAGGCGTGGAAGGGAAGTTCCTTGTCTGCTACGTCGGCACCATGGGCATGGCGCATGGGCTAGAAACATTGCTCGATGCCGCCGCTCGACTTCAGCAGGAAGACTCCACTGTGCTTTTTCTGCTCGTCGGCGAAGGAGCTGAGAAAGGACGCATAAAATCCGTGGCACAATCGCGCAATCTGAAGAACATCCTGTTCCTCGACCAGCAGCCCCGCGAAAAAATTCCCGCCTTCATCTCTGCGTCCGACGCCTGTCTCGTTCTTCTCAAAAAAACTGACGTCTTCAAAACCGTCATTCCCACCAAAATGCTGGAGTTCATGTCCTGCGCCCGGCCGGTAATTCTGGGAGTTGAAGGTCAGGCACAGCAGATCGTGGATGACGCCGGAGCCGGCTTGATCATCGAACCAGAAAATGCCAGCGCGCTTGCGGCCGCCATCCGTCAATTGAACGCCAATCGCGAACTTGGCCCATCTCTGGGACGAAAAGGAAGGAACTACATTCTGCAGCATTTCTCCCGCGACACCACGGCCGAGAAATACCTTCAGGTCTTGAAGCAAATGGGGATCGACGCCTAGACTTTCCGCCCGATCTCTACGGGTGAATCGAATAAATCCCAACCGCGGTCGCCGCCGACATCGCGGCTTCAAACGTCCGCCCCGCCAGCACGCGTCCGCCGCTGACCGGAACAAATAGAATGTCATCCGCCTGCAGCGTCACGTCCGGGGCCTTGGCCTCCAGCATCTTTTTCAGCTGAACCCGAGTTTCGGTCATTCCGGTCGGAGTCTTGCGAATGAGCCGCACTCCGCCCAGCTTTGCCGTCTTATTCGCGCCCCCCGCGAGCGCAATCGCCTGCAGCACCGTAAGCGTTCCGTTATCCACCAGTAATCCGGCGGGCCGGCCCACATCTCCCACCACATAAATGATCGGCGCCCGCGGCACGTTGATCGTATCGCCCGGCCTGATCTCCACGTTCCCGCTCAGATCGTCGGCCAGGTTTCGCGGAAGATCGATTCGTATGGGGTCAGGGTTGTTCTGTCGAATAATAGCTATTTTGCGCGAGGCGCTCGACGTGAAGCCGCCCGCTTCGGAAATAATCTCGTAAAGTTTGTGGTCCGCAATATCGGGATAGATGCCCGGTTTGCTGACTTCACCCAGTATGGTCACACCCTGAGAAGCCGCTTCGTCGACGAATATGGTTACATGCGGACTGCGCACAAAGCCGCCATCCGTCAACCGCTTCTCAATCAGAGCCTGCGCTTCCTCTAGCGTTAACCCTTCCACGTGCACATAATCGATCAGCGGCAGATAAATATCGCCGGAATTGCTGACGCGCGCTTTGGTGGTCAGTTCGGGCACGTTGTAGACGTTTACTTCAATCAAATCGCCGGGCCCCAACTTCGTCATCACGGATTGATCCGAAGTATCTTTGGCCGTATCCTGCGATTGAGCTTGCGTCGTTCCCGACGCGCTCACCGCCGCCTGCGACATCGGCTGCGCCGCCGGAAGTGCGGTGGGGGAAGTGTTCGCCGGGGCGTTCGTTGGATCGGGTTGAGGGCTCTTCGCCGGCTCTTGCCCAGTCGCGGCTCCGGCCAGCAGAAACACCGCCGTGAAGTGAATACAAAAATTGCTCAGACGGCGACTCACGCTCGGAATGCCGGACTCCATTGGAAGGCCCCTGATGTTGTTAGCAAGAATGCCAGAAGTCTAGCACAGTAGTTCCCCTGCATCGCCCCAACGTTTGTGCACTCGAAAGGGACTTTTCCACAGTTTTCTTTTTCTCGTGAATTGCATCTCTCTCGATCCTGCTGCTAGAGTTCTCGGCACCCTCAAATCAACGCTAGGAATCTGTTCACTAACTATTAACCCTGATTGATTGCTGCAATAATTTTTGGGGAGCGTCATGCCTGGTCGGCGTGTCCTTCAAAGGTGGCATAGTTGACGGGGATATTCCTTGCAACATTTTTCGTGGCGCTCGTCTCCGGGTTCGTCCTCACGCGCTACGTGCGTGATTTCGCTACTGCCCGCGGCTGGGTTGTAGTTCCGACGCAAGAGCGTCACATGCACTCGAGCCCTCTGCCTCGCCTCGGCGGAGTGGCCATCTTCCTCTCGTTTTCCGCGTGCATGGTCATAGCGGCAATCTGGTCGCTGTACAATCCGCGCCTGCACTCCGCCCTCTCGCCCAAGACATTGCTCACCATGCTCGTGCCCGCCACCCTGGTTTTTCTCCTTGGCGTCTACGACGACATTCACGGCGCTGGCCCCTATTTCAAATTTTCCGTCCAGGGAATCGCCGGCACCATGCTCTTCCTCGGCGGCCTGCGCATCGTCAATATTCCAGTCCTGTTCGGCGATCACCAACTCCCCTGGTTTGTGGGATGGGCCTTCACCGTGCTCTGGGTGCTGGCCATCACCAACGCCTTCAATCTGATCGATGGCCTCGATGGTCTGGCAGCCGGCTCCGCGTTGTTCTCGACTCTGGTTGCCTTCGTGGTCGCGCTTCTCAACGGACCGTCGCTGGTGACCGTGCTGACTATCGCGCTGGCCGGAGCGATTCTCGGGTTCCTCCGCTACAACTTCAATCCGGCAACCATTTTTCTGGGCGACTCGGGCAGCCTCTTCATCGGATTTCTTCTGAGCGCCCTCGCCCTGGCCGGAGCCCAAAAGGCGCCCACCATCGTTGCGGTCGCGATCCCGGTAGTCTCCTTTGGACTTCCGATTCTTGAGACATCGCTCTCCATCATTCGCCGCCTGATCAGCGGCCGTCCCGTCTTCACTGCCGATCACGAGCACATCCATCACAAACTCCTGCAACATGGCATGACTCATCGCCAGGTCGTGATTCTTCTCTACGGCGTCTCCGCCGTGTTTGCCATGCTCAGCCTGTTTCTACTCTGGCCGACCGGAAGTTCGCTCGGCCTGGTTCTAGCCGTCTTGGGCATCGGCATCTGGATCGGCGTCCAGCATCTCGGCTACTTGGAGTTCGGGGAACTGGCTCGAGTCGCGCAGCGCACCCTCAACCAGCCGCAGATTTTCGTCAACAATCTGGCCATCCGCCGCGCCACCGAAGAACTAAAAGTCGCGCGCGATTTCGAACAGTTGCGCCGCATCCTCGTCGCCGCCTTCAGCAACAACGATTTCGACTCCTTTGAACTGAAAATCGATTTGCAAGCCGGAGACACTGTTCCCTTTGAATTGTCGGAACCAACCACTGTGCGCCGCAACGGTCATTCTTTCCGCTGGAATAAGCCCGGCGTCGCCACTACTCTCGACACGCTGGCAGCGTGGACCATCAATCTCGACCTGCTGAGTTCCGCCAATCATCGCCGCGGTAAGCTCCTCATCAATCGCCTCTATTCTCACCGCGACGTGCAACTGGATATCAATCTTCTGACCTCCGCTTTTCCCGGTGCCCTCGCCGATGCTCTCGATCGCATACTTAGCCGCTCGGCGCAGGTCATTCCACTGTCGGATCAGGATTCCGATTTGATCGCCGCTCAAGCCGGATAAACCCGCGACATCAGTTTTTTTAGCTATTGGAACTTGCGGAACAGTTCAGGTGGGATTGAAAAAAGAGCTGGTACAGCTGCCCATTACCTTCATGCTGCCGAGCTGATATGACAGCGGTGAAACGGGGGGGAGCGTTACAGTTTAGAGTTTCGCGCTGGCGTAGGAGTTGATTTCGCAGTTGAGGCAAACTTCTTCAAAAGCAGGAGCTGTCCATTGCATGATGATTTTCCCCTAGTTGCTTCGGCATTGAGTGCCGAACGTGGTGTAAGTGTAGCCCACCCCTGCCTTGAAATCAATCGTCGCGATTAGAAAATTATTCGCAGAAACGGGCGTCCAGCAAGGGTTTTCGACCTTCCCTATAGGTGCAAGAAACTGCACATCGGTTTCAACCCCTTTTTCCACATGCGGAACCAGTCCCGTCACTTTTGCGACCTTCGCTATCTATTTACCTTGGATGGCACTCCCGCAAGTGCGGATCGGCAATGAGAATCAGCAAGGATCAGTCAGCGAGGATCGGCAATCATGTTCAGCAAAACTGTGTATGGCGCCACGTTTCGGGACGTCAATTTTGTCCCGCTGCAGTCAGCCACTTTCTGCGTTCAATGCGAGCTGATCAGCAACAATAGCCGCTCGTTCTGCCTGGCCTGCGGCAGCAAGGCGCTGGTGAGCCTGTCCCGCGTGCTCGGCGGCTCGTTGCTGAACCAGAAGAACGCGCACCTCATCCTCGACGCCGAACTCGACAGCCTTGTCCGCGACCTGCTCCGCACCGTGCCCGATCCCCTGGTCGAGTCGTCCATTGATCATTCCCGCATGCCGGCTCTCGCGCTACGCAGCCAGCTTCGCGTAGCCAATGCCGCCCATCCGGCTTCAGGATTTCGCGCCGTGAGCGTACCCGAAGAAATCGAAATTCATCCCGCGGAACTTGATCTCGAGCCTGCCATCAGCGCCATCACCGAGCGCGCCCAGCAACTTACCGGCGCAACCGGAGCCGCCATCGCCCTCCGCGCCGGCGACGAAATCGTTTGCCGCGCCCGTGCCGGGCGCACCGCTCCCGACCTCGGCGTTCGCCTGCAGACCGATGCCGGCATATCAGCCGAAGCCGTCCGCTCCGGCGAAATTATGCTCTGCCACGATGCCGAACGCAATCCGCGCGTCGATCTCGCCAGTTGCCGCCGCCTTGGAGTCCGCTCCATCCTCGTCTCCCCTCTGCGCCACTACCGCCGCACCCTGGGCGTCTTCGAGGTGCTGTCCTCCTCCCCCGGCGCATTCGACGACCGCGATGTCGCCACTATGCAGCTGCTTTCCAGCATGATGGTCGCCGCCATCTCCCGCATCTCCAGCCTGCACCAAGCCGACTCGCTTCGCCGGGCCGGCTAGCGGCTTCCCGAGAGCCCGCAACGCCGGGGCCCTGTCGTACTTCTTACTCTCTTCTTTCTCTTCTTTACTTACTTTTCCACCATACCGCGCTAATATGGTGCTGCACGATTTTCGGGCCTCTTCCGATGGCGGCTACTAATTCGGTCCTGCAGTCCAATTCTCCCAACCGTCGCCGGCGTGTGCGACATCGCATTCAAACGCCCGCCTATGCCAGCTTCACCGCGGAGTCCACGAGCGCCATGCTCGATCTCCACGAAATCGTCAACGTCAGCGAAGACGGCGTCGCGATTCAATGCAGCAATCCGCTCGAGGTCAATCGCCAGGTAGAACTCTGCCTCGATCTCGCCGAGTGCGACGATCACATCTACACCAGCGCGCAAGTAGTTTGGAGTGATCCCTCCGGCCGCGCCGGACTGCTCTTCTCCGAACTTCCTCCGGTCTCGCTCTTCCGTCTGCGCGAATGGCTCTTCCTCAACGCCATGACCGGCGCGGCTGCGAATGAATCCGCTCTCGCGTCCTCGACTGCCTCTCTGCAAGTTCCCACGCAGCCTAACTACACCGATACGCTGGCCGCAGTCACCGCAGTGCAACGCCAGGTGGAATCTCTCAGCCACGATCTTCCCGCCGCGCTGCAGTTGATCGCCGAGCGCGCGCGGAATTTAATTCGCGCCTCGGGCGCCGCCATCGCCCTCGCAGCCAATGAGCCCGACGTGATGGATTGCCGTGCCAGTTCCGGCGACGTCGCTCCGCCCATCGGCGTGCGCCTGCAGGTAGGCTCTGGATTTTCCGGTGAGTGCGTGAAGTCAGGAATGTTGCTGCGCTGCGACGATTCCGAAAAAGATTCGCGCGTCGATCGTGAAAGTTGCCGCGCCCTGGGCGTGCGCTCCATCCTCGCCGCTCCCGTGCGCCTCGGTGACAAATCCGTCGGCATTCTCGAGGCCTTCGCGCCTCAGGCCAACGCCTTCACCGAAAATGACAGCCGCGTGCTGCAGCGTCTTGCCGACACGGTCGTCGCTGCCGTGAACCGCTCCGCCGTCGCCGAGAATCTGCCCCCGCTGCGCCCTCAGCCCCAAGAACCCAGGTTCACTCCACCCGGCGGCGTTCTCTTTGCGTCCACACCCGAGGAAGAAAAAAAGGCCAAACAACAAGCCGAAGAAAAGCCATCGCACGGCATCACCCTGCCCCGTTCTCACCTCATCATTCTCCTGTGTGCCGCCGCGACCATCGCGCTCGCGCTCGGCTATCGCCTCGCCCCGTGGATTCAATCCGACGTGGCTCCCTGGCTGCAAAGCAAAATCCACGCCCGCGAACATACTCAGATGCAAACCGTGCTGGCCTCATCGCAAGCGCCGAAGCTTCCATCCGTGGAGACCGCGAGTTTCGATCAGCTCGAGCAGATGGCTGACAACGGCGACCCCGCCGCGCAGAATGCGATAGGTCTTCGCTACTTTCAGGGCGATGCAAAAAATCAGGTTCCGCAGGATGAGCGCCAGGCTTTCCGCTGGTTTACCGCGGCAGCCGAAGGCGGCAATCTCGCGGCGCAATCCAAACTCGGTTTCCTCTATTGGTCCGGCCGCGGCGTTCCCAAGGACGTCAATAAAGCTTACTTCTGGACCGTGCTCGCTCGCGCTCGCGGCGACGAAGGCAGCAAAGATCTCGCCGCCGTCCTGGCCTCCCGAATGACCCGCTCTCAGACCGCGTCCATCGAGCAACAGGCCGAAGTCTGGCTTCAGCGGCACCAGTTGGCATCATCCAAACCGCCCGCCGGACTCGCGTTAAAATAGAATGTAGTTTGAGGTTGTAGTTGCACACCCTGCGGGACATCCTCGATGCCAGAGTTCGCGAGGCCGATCCCTCGCTCTCGGAAACTCTTGGCAATAATCGCGTGCGTTGCTTCTCCTGCGGACATCGCTGTCCCATTCCCGAGGGCCAGCCGGGTGTCTGCAAAGTGCGCTTTAACCGCGGCGGCAAGCTCTACGCGCCCTGGGGATACACTGCCGGAACGCAGTGCGATCCCATCGAGAAAAAACCTTTCTTTCACGCCTATCCCGGCGCACTCGCCTACAGCTTCGGCATGCTCGGCTGCGATCTGCACTGCGGCTATTGCCAGAACTGGGTCACATCGCAAGCCCTGCGCGATCCGAATGCCGTCTCGCCTCCGCTCGAAGTTTTGCCGGAAGAACTGGTTCGCGACGCCGTCGATCAATGCGCGAAGGTTCTCGTCAGCACCTACAATGAGCCGCTCATCACCAGCGAATGGGCCATCGCTGTTTTCAAAGAAGCCAAAGCCGCAGGCCTCGTTACCGGATTCGTCTCCAACGGCAACGCCACGCCGCAAGTGCTCGAATACCTGCGCCCCTGGCTCGATCTCTACAAAGTCGACCTCAAAAGTTTCGACGATCGTCACTATCACGAACTCGGCGGCCGCATCGGCCCCATTCTCGAAAGCATTCGCAGCATTCACCAGATGGGCCTGTGGCTCGAAATCGTCACGCTGCTGATCCCCGGCTTCAACGATTCCAATCGCGAACTGCGCCAGCTGACAGAATTCCTCGCCGGAATTTCCCCCGACATTCCCTGGCACGTGACCGCATTTCACGCTGATTACAAGATGACCGCCGACCGCGACACAACTGTCGACGATCTGCTGCGCGCCGCGGAAATCGGCCGCAAAGCCGGCCTGCGTTACATCTACGCCGGAAATCTTCCCGGCATGGTCGGCGACAGCGAAGACACGCGCTGCCCGCAATGCCACGAAACCCTGATCAGCCGCCACGGATACCGCATCGCAAACTACAAGCTGACTCCCGAAGGCCGCTGCGCTCGCTGTTCCGAGCAAATTCCCGGCCGCTGGGCCGCCGAATTCGACGGCCAGATCGCCTCCCATCCTTTCCGCCCACACAAAATTTCGACAACCCGGCGCGCCCGTTTGTTTACAATCACAAGTCATTAAATTGCAATGATAGCGGGGGCCCCATTCTAGTCGCATTCTTTGCGACTGGAGTGGGAGAGATAGAGATACTCACGAGCAGAACTTATCGCATGTCGAAGAAACGAATTGGTTCCTTAGCCACGCTGCTCCTCCTCACCGCCTGCTCTCCGCGCGACTTCCTCACCCGCCGTCTCGCCGGAGATCTCATCGCCAACGCCGACTTCTTCAAAGCTCAGCAAGAGTACGTGCTGCACACCGGAGTCATCTCCAACAAGGACTATCTCGCATCCGAATATCAAGCCCTGCAACATCGCGGCTGGATCAACGCCACCGCCTCCTCATGCCCAGCCGGCCTCGGCCCGCCGCCGTGCTGGGACATTCTGCTGACTCCCGCCGGAGGAGAAACCGTTCGCACGATCGTCTCGCAGGAAGAGGCTCAGAAGCCGTCCATCGCCATTCCTGTGGCGCGCAGAGATCTGGTGCATGTGACCGGCATCAGCAAGCAGGGAATCATTGCCGACGTCGAGTTCACCTGGAAGTGGATTCCGCTGAATGAAATCGGCGCCGCGCTGTACTCGCCCGACGTGCACTACCGCAGCACCGTAGGATTTCGCGAGTTCGACGATGGCTGGCGCGTGATCCAGAGCGTCCCGCGCGCCCGCCAGACGCTCGACGATTCACTCAGAAGCGCCGAGCCGGTCCCGTGAGCCAAAGCGCCCGGGGGCTCTCATCGACAGCGGCGGCCTTCGCTGCCTGGCTCACTCCGCGCCGCCTGCGCGCCCAGGCCATTGTTCTTGCCCTGTGTTTGTGGAGCATCTGCGCTTTCGACCTTGCAACTCCGGGTATGTTCGATCGCGCTGGAAACATCAAGTATCAGGACTTCATCCAGTTCTACGTCGCCGCCCGCCTGATCACGCAAGGCCGTGCCAGCCAGCTCTTCGATCATCAGGTCACCTTCGATGAATTGCGCCGCATTGTCTTTCAGACCAGCATTCTTCCGCCCTCGCACGTTCGCCTGCCGCCGGTTTACGGCCCGCAAGTGGGATTACTGTTCGTTCCATTCACGCGCCTGGCGTTCCTCACCGCTGCCCCGATCTGGTCGACGCTCAGTCTGCTCGCCTACTTCGCCTGCATCTACGTTGTCTGGAAATCGAGCGCGAACCTCCGAGAGCATCCGCGAATCGTGGCTCTGGCTGCCGTCGCATTCCCGCCCATCTTTCACACCTTCATTCGCGGACAGATCACAGTGTTGCTACTCGCCTGCTTCACCACCGCATGGCTGGCCTTCCGCGCAGATCGTCCCCTGCTCGCGGGACTCGCCCTCGGCCTGCTCGTCTGCAAGCCGCAATTTCTGGTCGCGATTCCAGTCATTCTGCTACTGGCCGGAGCGTGGCGCGCGCTAGCCGGAACAATCCTCTCTGCCGCCGCGCAACTCGGTCTCGCCTTGATGATCTTCGGCTCGGCCATTATGCGCGCCTACTTCAGCACTCTGTGGCACATGTCCAGTTACATGGAAGCCGTCGAACCGGGGCGGGCTGCCATTCAGATGCACTCGCTGCGCTCGTTCTGGCTGCTCCTGATTCCTGAGCCAACGATCGCGAAAATAATCTATGTCGCATCGTCGATCGCAGTAGTAATCCTCGCAGCGGCTATCTGGAAGTCATCGTCCGATATGGCTGTACGTTTCTCAGCGCTGACACTGGCTGCGGTCCTGGTCAATCCGCATCTGTTCGTCTATGATCTGCTCGTTCTGGCGCCCGTACTGCTGCTGCTCGCCGACTGGACCCTGAGCCTCTCTTCAATTTTCCTGGATCAATTTCGCGGGCTCACATACTTGGCGTTTGTCCTGCCGCTGCTGGGTCCGCTCTCCAGATGGACGCACATTCAGCTCTCGGTGATAGGCTTCGTAGTATTGCTCTGGCTGCTCTGGCGCGAGAGCACCGAGCATGCTTCCTCAACGATCTTCGCGAATCCTTAGCGACCTTCGCGGCTAAAGGCCTGGATTTACCCCACCCACCAAGCTTGCCCACAACGAACCCCGCGTTGTATAACGCTTCTTCTCCCGGGAACCTATGCCAAGCCAATCGCACTTCCTTGCAGCAGTCCTGCTGAGCATTTCTTTCGCGTTCGCTCCGAGCCAAGCCTCAGCCCAGCAGTCCACCAAGCCGAAGCTGACGCTCGACGAATTTTTCGACTCCGTCAATTACGACTCCGTAGAAATTGCGCCCGACGGCAAGTCAGTCGTCATCGTCGCCGAGCGCGCCGACTGGGACCAGAGCATCTTCCGCAAAGATCTCTGGCTCTACCGCGAACGCGGTGACAAAGAAAAAGATAAAGACAAAGACGGCTCGCTCATTCAACTCACGCAATCCGGCCACGACTCCGAGCCCAAGTTTTCCCACGACGGCGAGTGGATCGCCTTCCTCTCCGAGCGCAAAACTCCAGCCGCAAAATCCGGCGACGCCGACTCCGACGACTCCGACAAGAAAGATAAAGACGACAACGATAAAGACGAAGGCACCACCCGTGTCTACCTGATCTCCCCCAACGGAGGCGAAGCCTTCCCCATCACCGCAGGCGCGGAAGATGTCCACGCTTTCACCTGGTCCGCCGATTCAAGGACGATTTACTTCGCCACCCGCCAGCCCTGGACGAAAGCTCAGAAAGACGACTACAAAAAAGCATGGAAAGACGTGGTGCAATATCGCGCCGCCGAGCGCGGCGACTCCATCTTTGCGCTCGACGTAGCCGCCGCCGTAGCCCGCCACGCCGCCGCTCCCGCGCACATCGACACTGATTCCGACAAAGAAAAAGAAGACCTCAGCCCCGGCGCGAAACCCATCGCCAGCATTCCGCTGCGAGTCGATCAACTGGTAACTTCCTCCGACGGCCGCAAGCTGGCTTTCGTAACCAACTCCATCAACCAGCGCCAGGAAAAATACGAAGACACAGAGATCTACGAAGTAGATTTGAATGTGGAGCGGGCGCCCACGCCCGCGACTGCCGGGGCTGAAACGAAACCAGCCGTTCCCCGCCGCATCACCAACAACCAGGCCCTCGAAGGCCATCTCCGCTGGGCTAACGACAGCCGCCACATCTTCTTCACCGTGGAAGTCGGCGACGTCTCCGGCCCCTATCGTGATCTGCAGCCGCATCTCTACTGGGTCGATTCTCAAACGGGCCTGGCCGAGCAGTGGGGCAAAGACTTCATCGGTCAGGTCGTCACCTATAACACCTACGGCAACGGAGTCGCCCTGACCGCGCGTCTCGGCACCGAAGTTCAGATGTACACCGCCGCCAAGCCGGGAGATTCGTTTCACCCCTTCACCGGCAATCCCGGCACCTACGAAAATCTCGCCACGGCCGAGCGCGCCGTCCGCGTCGCCTTCGTCTACTCCTCGCTCACCCAACCCGCAGAGGTCTATCTCGCCGAAGGCCCCAACTTGCTCGACAAAGCCCGCGCCATCACTTCCTTTAACAAGCAATTCACCGAGCGCGATCTTCCCGAAGGCAAGCCTTACCAGTGGACCGCCGACGACGGCACCAAAATCGAAGGCATGCTCATCTACCCTCCCGGCAAGTTCGAGCAGAAGCATCTCCCCATGCTCACCTTCATCCACGGAGGGCCTGCCGACGCCGACGGCAATCACTTCGAAGCCGACTGGTACGAATGGTCGCGCCTCGCGGCCACTAACGGATGGCTAGTCTTCGAGCCCAACTACCGCGGTTCCACCGGATACGGCGACAAGTTCCTGATGCAGATCGTCCCGCAACTGGTTTCCCGCCCCGGCAAAGACATTCTCGAAGGCGTCGACGCGCTGGTGAAAGACGGCATCGCCGACGCCGACCACCTCACCATCGGCGGCTACAGTTATGGCGGATACATGACCAACTGGCTCATCACCCAGACCACGCGCTTCAAGGCCGCGGTCACGGGTGCGGGCGCGGTCGAGCACCTCGCCAACTGGGGCAACGACGACACCACCTTCGACGACGCCTACTTCTTGGGCGGGCGCCCCTGGGAAGCGCCGCAGCGCTATCACGACGAAGCCGCCATCTTCCAGATCGATAAAGTGAAAACGCCCACCCACATGGTCGCCGGCGCCGACGACATTCGCGTCGCAGTGTTAGAAGACTATTTGCTCGAGCACGCCCTCTATTCGCTGGGCATTCCGAATAGTCTGCTCATCTTCCCCGGCGAAGGCCACAGCCTGAGCAAAAATCCATGGCACGGAAAAATAAAAGTCCGCGAAGAACTAAAGTGGCTGGAAAAATACGGAGGCGTTCCCGCAGCGAAGTGATTTGAATCATGTGGGGACAGCCGCCCTCGGCTGTCCGAGGCTGCCCCATTTCTCGCGCGGTTTCGGCTCGAAAAGTGAGGCTTTCGACTGCGCTTTTTGTAGCCCAAGCCCGGCGTGAAAAAAAAATTACAAAAGCCCAGCGTATACTGCAGCAGCCATCAGAGGTATCACGAATGACCAAGATTCCGGCTCTACTGCTGTCTGCATTCCTGCTCCTATCTTCCGCCGCATTTCTCGCATCCGCAACGCCGCCGGCTTCGGGGCCCGAGTACACCAGTGACGCCCAACTCAAACTCCCCGAGAACTATCGTCAGTGGGTTTACCTGACCACTGGATTCGACATGAGCTACAACCCGTCCCTCTCGATGGACCACCACATGTTCGACAACGTCTTCGTCAACCCCGAGTCCTACAAGTCATTCGTCGAGACCGGAACCTGGCCCGACAAGACCGTGCTCGTCCTCGAAGGCCGCATGGGCCAGGATAAAGGCTCGATCAACCAGAAAGGCAGCTACCAGGGCACCGAGATCATGGGCATCGAGGCCCACGTCAAGGACGAAGCCCGTTTCCCCGGCAAGTGGGCCTTCTTCATCTTTGGCAACGACAAAACCGCCAAGATGGTTCCCACCAACATGGAGTGCTACACCTGCCACGCCCAACACGCCGCCGTAGACACCACGTTCGTCCAGTTCTATCCCACGCTGTTACCGATCGCGCAGAAGAAGGGGACGCTGAGTTCCTCCTACGAGAAAGAAAGCGCACCTTCGCAGAAGTAGCTGTGATTGTTGAAGACCGGGGTAAGCCCAATAGCGTGCTGCCGTCACCGAAGGTCGCGGGCATTGAGCGCCGAGCCGCAACCGCCGGCACGAAAAGCCTAACCAAGCTCAACCTTTTCCACAGTCCCGGTGTGACATCCAACCTTGACTGTGAATTTCAATCGCGTCATCCTAGCCGAAGCGGTGAGAATGCGCAGAGATCGCATCAGCCCCGACTAAGCTCTTTGCTTTGAATATTTTGGTATCTAAGTTCTTTGACATCAATATTTTGCCAAGTCCGCTTAGCGGAGCCCGCGCCCAGCAAGGCTCCCAGAGGGGTATCAAAAAAAATGTGTGGCCGGTCCGCCGGAATCGTCACCCAGGAGGGTTGGCGGTTGAACTTTATTTGTCGAGGAAATCCACAGTGAAGCCAGTTTTATTTTGTGAGAGCGGATTGGCACGACCGGAAGTCCTGACCTTTCCTTTCCTATGAATGGCGCGCGAGACGAATCGGGAAGGGCGCGAGTTTCACTGGTGCCGATCAGGATCGTAGAAGAAAGAGGCTTTAGCCGCTGAGGTAAGCAGTTAAGTCAAAGCTCGCAACTCGAAGCTCGCAGCTCTCTACTTCGCGGCGCTTGCGACCTTCACGCCCTTCGACCCAACCGCGTAACGCGCGATGCCCTTATACAAGGCTTCCGCGATTTGCTCGCGATAGCCGTCGCTGCGCAGCTTCTGCTCGTCGGTGGGACTCGATACGAACGAAACTTCCGCCAGAATTCCGGGCATCGAGCTTTCGGTCAGCACTACGAACCCGGCTTCCTTGATTCCGCGATCGCGCAAGCCCGGATTCTCCGCCGACAGAGTTCCATACATAGACCGCTGCACGCTGGCCGCAAGCCGCCGCGATTGCTCGATGCGGTCATGCAGATCGGCAGGCGTTAGTGATGCGGCGGTTGCGGGCTTTGCTCCGGCGCGTGTGTCGAGATCCTTCGCGCCCGGTGTGGTGAAAGTGTTGGTGTAATAAGTCTCCACGCCGCGGGCCGACGGCAGGTCGCTGTAGTTGGCGTGTACCGAGATGAACAGATCGGCCTGCGACTGATTGGCGATTTCGGCGCGCTCGTCGAGCGGAATGTAAGTATCGTCGCTGCGGGTGAGGATCACATCCGACCCCAGACGAGTTTCGAGCAGCTTGCCCAATCGCTGCGCGATTTCAAGGACCACATCTTTTTCCAGCAGGCCGCGGCGGCCGACGGTGCCGAGATCCCACCCACCATGTCCGGCATCAACCACGATGCGCATCTTGGGAGCGCGGGCGCGTAACTGCAAATCCTCCTTGGTCGGCGGAGGCACAACGATAGCCAGCTTGTTCTTCTCGGCGTTGGGGAAAAGGTTCACGGCGGTCTTGGGCGCCGCGCCAATCTTGCGGACCTCAACGACCAGGCGATACGGATTAGGTTCGAGGCTGACGGAGAAGTTCGTGTTGGCTTTGGTCTCAAGCACGACGCGCGTCATGCCGGACACGGGCTGCGCCACGCGAACACGGTTCAGCAGTGCGTCTCCGACTTCGATGGATTTGCCGATGAGGTCCGGCGGAAGCTGTGTGTCATGCAGATCGAAGTAGATGCGATCCGGGCCGGCAAGCCGGTGCGCCTCGTACTGCACCTGATCTTCGAGATCGAGCACGATGGTGCTCGAATCGGAAGACGACCAGTGCCGGATGCCTGTGACCTGAGGAAACTTTCCCGCGTCCTGCGATGAGGCCGGAGCTTCCGCCGTGTCGGCGTCGGAAGGCTGGTCGGAAGCGCCGTTGGAAGTTTCGTCTTTCGGTGGATTTGAGTTCGCCGTTTGTAACGAAGTCGCGTTAGCTTCCGGCGCACGCGTTGCGGTCTGCGCTGCAGCAGGAGCAGACGAGGACGCTTTGAGTTTCCACCACGCGCCTACGGCGAAGGCTGCGATCACGATTGCGGCACAGGCCACAAGAAGAAAGGCGCGCGAGCGTCGAGGCGCTTGAGCGTTCTGCAATTCCTCCGTCTGGGCAAACACTCCAGAAATGACTTCGGAGGTGGTGACTTCTGCAGGCCTCTCCGCCGCGGCGATGGAGTCGACTTTCGCAGCCTCTTTTCCAGCTTCTGGCGTCTTCGACTCGATTGCGATCGATGCGGTCGCTGGCCCTTCGGGCGTCGTGGTTTTGGGCGCAGGTGCGGCCGAAACCTCGGGCGCGGACTTGGAATCGAGCTTCAGCTCAAGAGGCGCAGCTTGCGTGATTGCCTGAGGAGCATTCGTCTCGACAATGCTCTGCGGCATGGGAGGAATTTGCGTCGGACCAGTGGCCTGCATGGCAGCCGCTTCCAACCTGGTTTCGGCGACCTGCGCCGACTCTGCGAAGCGGTCTTCGTCTTCCGGGCGGAGCGCTCCGAGAACCAGTTCTGCCAGCAGGGTCAAGTTGCGAACGTCGCTGTCATTGAACCCGTAGGGCTCGGCAGAAAATGCTTCCAGCAAACCGATGACGCGGCGCCGTCCGCACAAGGGAACCGCGACCATGGATCGCGCGCCCAGGCGTCGGCAGGCGGCGAGGTTCACGCGAGCGTCGGTCTCAGTGTCATGACAACTGACAACTTGCGCGGTGCGGAAGCAGGCTCCAGAGAATGCTGAGTCGCGATCAATCCTCGCGCCGACATCGGGACGAACCGCGCCCGCAGCGGCTCGCAGCACAATTTCATTATTTTCTGCCAGCGCGATCGCGAGGCCGTCGGCTCCGGTAATGGCTACGGCGCGCTCGGCGACCAGTTGCAGCACTTCGTCGAGAACAAAGAGTTCGCCCGGCTCAAACTCCGCAGAAGGGGCGACCTGATCAAAGCCGACATGCTGGACGGCTAAGATTTTTCGCTTGCGCACTTGCTCGTGGAGGGCTGAAAAGGCGATCAGGGCTTGCAGGGCGTCGAGGTGCGAGGGTGGATAAGACCCGAGCGGCGCCTCCACCGGAGTCGGAACTTCATCGCCGAGCGGCCATGCAGGCACACTTCCGCCGTTCAACGGCGAAACGGTTTCGATGTCCGGCTTCGAAATCATTGTTACCAGGGCGCGAGACGTTCACTTTAAAGGTATCGGTCTTTAGGCCAAGTGGCAATTGCACGACCATGCCCCTTCGGACATGTACTTCGGGGGAGAATCACGCAGATGGCGGTTGGAAAACCATTACCACGAAGATCGCGAAGTTCACACGAAGGAAACGCATCGGCATCGCTCCCCGAACCAATTCAGGTACTCAGAGAGTGTGCGACGCGGAGCTAAACTCCGCTTAGAGTTGCGGTCAGCCGTCAGAACTTAAAGTTTTCGAGGAAGGTGCATGCAAACCGGAGTCACTGCTGCGCGGCAGATACGCACTCGCCACAGATACGAACTCCGCACTCTGACCTACGTCACGCTGGATCAGGCGAACGGCGGAATCGTCCGTAACCTGACGCATGATGGGTTTGGGGCGCAGGTAGTGGCGGCAGTGCGCCCGCGGCAGATTTTGCGAGTGCGGTTTGAGTTGCGCTATCCGCGGCTGCGGGTTGAGGCGCGCGGCGAGGTAATGTGGGCGACGTTCTCCGGGCAGTGCGGGATTCGGTTTCTGGATCTTTCTCCGCGGCTGTCGCGACAGATTGACGAATGGATTTTCGGCAACCTGCTGGAGGGCGTGGACCTGCACGAGCAGACCATTGCAGCGAGCGGTCCAGTGCTGGCGGGTGCACGAATTCCTGATGATGCTCGGCGGCAGGCCGCAGAGAGCGATGGGCTCGCAATTTCCGCCACGGCGGTGAAGGTGATCGAGTTGCCGGCCAGGCCAGATCCGCCGAGACCACCGTCATCATCCCGGAGTGCCGACTTTCTGTTTGAAGACCCGACCCCCTCCACGCGCGACGAATTGGACTGGCTTTCGCGTCCGCTTTCCAAGCGCGGCTTGACGTGGACCGTGAACTCGCTGGTGATTGTGGCCGGCCTGCTGCTGTTTGCGCTGGTGTTTCTCTTCGTCACGCGCGAGCTGCCGAGATGGCCGCTGCCGCTGATGGCGGGCGCAACAGTTTGTGTAGCGGCGCTGTATTGGGGATTCTTTCGCTTCTTCGGAGGCGCCAGCCCGGGCACGCGGTTGGCGCGGCTGGCCGGATATGACTTCGAGGCTGAGGGTTCATCTGAGGCGGACTCGGAGAACCATTTCGATGGAAGGCTTCGTTCCAACGGCTGAACTTCTTGATCTAACCGCTCTCTGACCCGGCTACTCTTCCGATCCAGCAGGCTCTTGGCCTGATTTCAGCCTGCTTCGGGCTAACCAATGGCTCCGCGTCCGCGTCTAACACTTAAGGGCAAGTCCATTTCCTGGAACTTTCAGCCCTCGGCGTTCGTATCCTCTTGTGACATAGCTGGCGCCCGAAATACTGCCTGTTAAAGGATCTCAATTATGCGGACGGTGGGTGACATCTTCGGGCAGATTTTCCGCAATCTGTGGGCGCACAAGCTGCGCTCGTTTCTAACCATGTTCGGCATCGCGTGGGGCGTGGGATCGCTCCTTTTGCTGGTGGGTGTGGGCGAAGGATTTCGCTCGGGCAACAAGCGCGAACTGGCCGAGTTCGGCAAAGACATCATGTTTCTATTTCCCGGGCGGGCGCCGGCGGTCAGCGGAAATATGAACTCTGCCCGGACTTATCTGCTCACCTACCAGGACTACACCGACATACGTCACGCGCCGGACGTGCGCAATGCGAGTCCCATCATTTCACGGACCGACTTGCATGAGATCAGCGAGTTTTCCAATAGCAGCGGAGAAGTTCTCGGCACCGAGCCCCAACTGAACGAGATCAGTTATCTGCCTCTGCAGGAGGGCCGCTGGATCAACGCACTGGACGGAGCGCAACGGCGCAATGTGGTGGTGCTGGGCAACCAACTCGCAAAGGTCTTGTTTCCCGGGCGTCCGGCGCTGGGTGCGTTCATCCTGATCAACGGGCTGCGATTTGAGGTGGTGGGCAGCATGCCGCACCTGGGCCGCGGCGACAACATGTGGCTCAACAATCGCGCCTACATTCCGTTTGAGGTGATGGCGGCGAATTTTCCGCTGAAGGGCGAGAACCATCAAAACTCCATCTCGTTTGTTGAGTATCAGCCGCGCGTAACCGCAGCGCACGTGCTGGCGCGGGATGAGGTTCACAAGATCGTCGGCCACAATCATGGATTCGATTCGAACGACATCAATGCCTTCGACGAATGGGATTCGATCCAGGAATCGAAAATGGTGGGAACGATTTTCGACGTGATGAATATGTTTCTAGGAGCGGTAGGCATCGTGACACTGGCCCTGGGTGCAATTGGAGTGATCAACATCATGCTGGTCGCAGTCACGGAACGCACGCGAGAGATTGGGCTGCGCAAGGCTTTGGGCGCGACCAACCGCAGCATCCTGCTGCACTTTTTCCTGGAAGGTCTGCTGCTCACGCTGGGCAGTGGGTTGATCGGCATGGCCTTCGCGGGCGGGCTGATGGGGTTGATGGGCGGAGTGCAGGGGCCGGGCGGATTTGATCCACCGAAGTTGGTGCCCATGTCGGCGATGCTGGCAATTGGCACGCTGACGTTCGCGGGCGTGGTCGCAGGGCTTTATCCCGCGCGCAAAGCCGCGCTGCTGCAACCGGTGGAAGCGCTGCGGCAGGAGATGTAGACGAATGAAGGATCTACTCCACGAAGCTTACGGGGCGATGCGCCATAACCGGCGGCGCACTGCGCTGACCATGCTGGGCATGGCGTGGGGCATCGCGACGGTAGTGATGCTGCTCGCCTATGGCGACGGTTTTGGGCAGGCGTGCGCGAAC
Source organism: uncultured Acidobacteriota bacterium (assembly GCA_963701925.1). Classification (GTDB taxonomy): domain Bacteria; phylum Acidobacteriota; class Terriglobia; order Terriglobales; family Acidobacteriaceae; genus Sulfotelmatobacter. Next base: position 256,576 of record CAVPBQ010000010.1, on the reverse strand, counting down.
ATCTTCGCGAATTTTGGTACGAAGCTCGTCATCGTGGTGCCGGGGCAGACTTCCATGCAGGCCGGTGGTCAGAAAGCGGGAGTCGCGGTTCGCTTCACGCAGGACGACGTCGACGCGCTGACTACCAATCTTCCGCAAATCACGCACATCACGCCTTCGGTCGAGAAGCAGGCCACGGTGCAGTATGACAATCGCGTGTTCACGCTGACGGCCAGCGGGAACGATCCGGACGTGTATGACATTCGCTCGCTCAAGCTGGGCCAGGGCCGCTTCTACAACATGGAAGATCAGCTGCAACGGGCGCGGGTCGCGGTGATTGGCTCGGAAGCGAAAGAGAAACTTTTTTCCGGCCGCAACGCGCTGGGCGAGCACATCCGGGTGGATGGGTTAAGCTTTGAAGTCGTCGGCGTGTTGAGCGCCAAGATGCAAGAAGGCAACGACGACATCAATCGCATGGTCTACGTTCCCTTCAGCACCATGAGCGATCTGAAGAGCACGCATTACCTCGATACGATCTGGTTCAACTATCAGACTCCGGAATACCAGCGGATTGAGCCGGCGGTGCGTTCCATTCTGGCCGGGCAACATAAGTTCAACGAGTCCGACCACGAAGCGGTCAGAGTATTCAACCTGATGAATCAGTTGCACCAGTTCGAAATCATTACGCTCGGACTGAAGATTCTGATGGGATTCATTGGCACGCTGACGCTCGGTATCGGCGGCGTGGGGCTGATGAACATCATGCTGGTGTCGGTGACGCAGCGTACGCGCGAGATCGGCGTGCAGAAGGCGCTGGGCGCGAAGCGAGGATACATCCTGATGCAGTTCCTCGCCGAGGCCTTGACGATCACCGCAATCGGCGGCGTGCTGGGAGTTCTGCTGGCCTACGGGGTAGCTTTGTCGGTGGGCCGTCTCACCTTGTATAGCGCCTTCGCCAAGAATGGCGAAGCGGGAGACATCCGGCTGATCATCGCTCCCGGAACGCTGATTGCCTCCACGCTGATTCTAGGAGCAGTCGGTCTGATCAGCGGAATGATCCCCGCGTTTCGCGCTTCGCGGCTGGATCCGATTGAGGCGCTACGGCACGAGTAGGTGCGATTGTGCGGCTTCGCTGAGGGGAGTAGCGAAATTAGGTCAACGATCCCCTTGAGCCGCAGCCAACTACCTGGCTTTCACCGACTTACTCCTTCCTCCGGCTAGTTGCCCGAACTCGTGGCTGCGCAGCGTTTTCCCACTACCGCATCATAGCTTGGCAGCGGGATGTAGGTAGTGTATAAAGCGTTAGTGCAGCGTTCGAAGAGGGAGTAAGGGATGGCCCTAACTTTGTCGAGAACGGTAGGCCTTGCCTTCGTGTTTTGTCTCGGGACGGACATTTCTTTGATTGCGCAAACGTTCAAAACCCTTGACAGTTTCAGCGGAGCTGGCGGTGCTAATCCGGCCTACGTGTCACTAATTCAAGGCACCAACGGGAATTTCTACGGCACAACAGCAAACGGTGGCGCACACAACTCCGGTTCAGTATTTTCGGTCTCGCCCACAGGGGTAGTAACAAGACTTTATAGCTTTTGCGCTCGCACGAACTGCGCTGACGGAGCCCAGCCCTTTTATGGACTGGTTTTAGCCACCGATGGCAACTTCTACGGAACTACTGAGAGTGGAGGCAGTGGGCAAAACTGCGGCCCGACGGGATGTGGTACGGTTTTCAAGATCAGCCCGTCGGGTAAGCTGAATACCTTGTACTCCTTCTGTCCCCAACTAAACTGTCCTGACGGTAGCCAACCGTCGGGCCGACTCGTCCAAGGCGGGGACGGGAATCTCTACGGCACAACAAGCAGCGGAGGCGCGCACGATTACGGCGCGGTATTCAAGCTTACCCTTTCGGGCAAGATGACCACTCTTTACAGCTTCTGTGGCGCAGGATTTCCATGCGCTGACGGCAGCAGGCCTTCCGCGACGCTAGTTCAAGCTGGCCAGTATTTTTACGGAACAACATCCAGCGGGGGAGCAGGTAACTATGGGACAGTTTTCAAGATCACTTCGGGCGGAACGCTAAATACACTTTACAGTTTCTGCTCCCAATCCTTCTGCACGGACGGCGCGTTTCCGGCGACAGGCCTAATCCAAGCCGCCAACGGGAATTTCTACGGAACAACATCCAGCGGCGGCGTTAACAGCGGAGGCACAGCATTCGAAATCACTCCGAGCGGGGTGCTCACAACGCTCTACATCTTCTGCTCACAAGATTATCCCTATTGCACTGACGGCAGTCAGCCATATGGCCAACTCGTTCAGGCGACCAATGGGAACTTCTACGGAACAACCTATCAGGGTGGCGCCAACAACAGCTCCGACTGCCCGCAAGGTCATTTCGGCTGTGGCACTATTTTCGAAATTACTTCAACGGACACACTGACAACACTCTACAGCTTCTGCTCCGCGACTAACTGCAGTGACGGCGATTCACCTCAATCAGGGCTGCTGCAAGGCACCGATGGGAACTTCTACGGGACAACCTCATTCGGCGGCACTGACTTCGTTAATTGTACAGTGGGGTGTGGTACGATCTTTCGACTCGGTGCAGGCCTCGGTTCTTTTGTGGAAACAATGCCTACCCTCGGCAAGGTGGGGGCCAAGGTTACAATCTTTGGGAATAATTTGAGTGGTACGACTCAGGTTAGCTTCAATGGGTCTGCCGCCACGTTTACTGTTTTGTCGAACACCGAAGTCATAACTATCGTTCCGGCTGGCGCGACCACCGGCAAAGTAAAAGTGACGACGCCCAAGAGAACACTCCTGAGCAAGGTAGCTTTCCGGTTACTGCCGTGATCGACTGCGACACCTATTGACCCTGAGATCAAGTCTGGGCTCGCGCGTTATCGGCTTTCGCGATACCACTCCACCGTTTTCCGCAGGCCTTCTTGGAAATTCACCGACGGCTTATAGCCTAGAGCGGCTTCAGCTTTTGCGATGTCGGCCAACGAATGCTTGATGTCGCCGCCGCGCTCTGCCTCATACTTGGGCTTGCCTGAGTAGTTCGTCAATCCACAAAGCAGCTTGAACGTCTCGTTCAGCGTGGTTCTGTCGCCAGTCGCAAGGTTGATGACCTGCCCCGCGACTTGCGACGCCGGAGCCTTGCAGGCCAGCAGATTGCCGTTCACCACATTGTCGATGTAGGTGAAGTCGCGGCTCTGTTCGCCGTCGCCGAAGATGGTGGGCTGCTCGCCGCGCAGCATCAGCGTGATGAACTTGGCCAGCACGCCCGAGTACGGCGACGAGGGATCCTGCCGCGGTCCGAAGACGTTGAAGTAGCGCAGGCAAACAGTCTCGAGCCCGTAGCAGCGGTAGAAGGAAACCATGTAGTGCTCGCCGGCCAGCTTGGCCACGGCGTAGGGAGAGATGGGATCGGGCTTCATGGCTTCGTGCTTGGGCAGCGTGGGCGTATCGCCGTAGGCGGAGGACGAGGCGGCGTAGATGACGCGCTTGACCTTGGCGTCGCGGGCCGCGACCAGCAGGTTAACCGTGCCGTCGACGTTCGCACGGTTGCTGCCTAGCGGATCGAGCACGGATTTCGGAACCGAGGGAATGGCGGCTTCGTGGAAAACGAAATCCACTCCGGCGCAGGCACGGTGCATCGCGTCCGCGTCGGTAATGTCGGCTTGGCGGAAGTCGATGCGGTCAAGAATGTCAGTGAGATTTTCGCGCTTGCCGGTGGAGAAATTATCTACGCCGCGAACCTGGTCGCCCTGAGCGAGGATTGCCCTGGCCAGCGACGATCCGATGAAGCCGGCTGCGCCTGTAATCAGATATAAAGCCATGCTCGAACATCATAGCGAACTGGCACGGATTATAGGGACTCGGCGGGTGACACTTCAGACAGACTCTTAACTAACGCCGAGGTCTGGTGTAGGGGAGATCCTTCGCTCCGCCTGAAAAGCGGCTACGCTCAGGATGACGCCCTTCGAATGAAAACGAACGGTAACCGGGCTAGCCTTCTTTTTCAAGTGGCGCGGAGTCTGCGGTCGGGGATTGGGATGCGGCCTGGCGGATCTGCTTCCACAACTCTTCTCGTCCCACACCGGTCTTCGAGGAGTAGGAGAGCATTTGCGCCGTGGGATATTCCTGCGCTAGTGTGCGCAGCGCGTTGTTGAGCTGGTTGTTGGACATGCGATCACTCTTGGTGGCGACTAGCAGGAGGCTGCGTCCGGAGGCGCTGAGGAAGTCGAGCAATTGCCGATCCGGCGGCTGCGGTGGAACGTTGGGATCGACCAGCACGATGCACAAGGCCAGCGTGGGCCGGTCGTTGAGGTAGGGCTCGATAAATTTCGGCCACTCCTGGGAAATCTCGCGGGAAATCTTGGCGTACCCGTAGCCGGGGAGATCGGCGAAGATGACTTCTGGCCGCGGCTTTCCGGCCCAGCGAATTTCGAAGAAGTTGATGCTGCGCGTGCGTCCGGGAGTCGAACTGGTGCGCGCCAGCTTAGTGCCGACCAAAGAATTGATGAGGCTGGACTTGCCCACGTTGGAGCGGCCGAGGAAGGCGATCTCAGGCAGGCCGGCGACAGGGAAGTGGGCTGCATCGGTGGCAGCAGCCATGAATCGGGAAAGAACCCTCATGCTCAAGTGTGCAATGCGGGCGGGGGAGTTGGCAAGAGCGGCGTCTTAGCTGGGGCCGCCCACGGCTAGCAGGGAAGATCGAAGACTAGCGATGGAAACCCAGAACGAGCTGGCGTAGAGTCTTGCAGTAAGAGGAATCGGTCGTCATGTCGATACTTGAATTGCCTGGCCGAAGATCGAGAACCTGGTTAGTGGGTGCTACGTTATTCGTAGTGCTCATGCTAACCGTGCCGCATTTCATAGTGACGAACGAGGATGTCTACAAGCTAGCGGTCGCTACTGCACATCAAAAAACTCAGTTCAATAATACCTTGGGAATTCCAGTCAGGGAGGCATGGTTCTCGGAAGGCATTACCGAGATTGGACGCGGTGCAAAGGCTGAGTTGCTAATCCCGGTTAAGGGCTCGAGACGCAACGGAAATCTGCGAGTCGCAGCAGTTAAAGACAAGTCGAGCTGGAGATTGAGGGAATTAACGTTGGAGGTCACACACCCTGATGAGCATATTGACTTGCTGTCTGACGGCGGTTCGTGAAGACTCAGTAGCCCGTAGCTTTGCTCGACTGGACAGCCGGCTGCGGCTGTCCCTACAAAATTCTACGCAAAAACAAAGGCCCGCTTTCGCGGGCCTTTGTTTGCTGCAAGCTTGATTACTGGTGAGCGGTTGGGGCCTCGGTAGTTGTGGTCAGCGGCGCCATGGGTTGTTCGACGATCTCTTCGCTCTTGGGGAGCGGGCCCTCGAGAGCGATCGCCAGCACCTGGTCCATGGTATCGACGAAATGTAGCTTCATCGCGGTACGCAGATTCTCCGGGACTTCGGCTAAGTCTTTTTCGTTGTCTTTGGGCAGGATGACTTCGAACAATCCGGCACGATGCGCGGCCAGCAGCTTTTCTTTCAGACCGCCGATAGGAAGAACCTTGCCGCGAAGTGTAATTTCGCCCGTCATGGCGAGATCGCGACGGACGGGAATCCGGCTCAGCGCGCTGGAAATCGCGGTGGCAATCGTGATCCCGGCCGACGGGCCATCTTTTGGAATGGCGCCTTCGGGCACGTGCACGTGCAGATCGAGATTGCGGTAGAAATCGCGAGTCAGGCCGAGTTGGGACGAGCGCGAACGCACATAGGACATGGCTGCCTGCGCCGATTCTTGCATGACGTCGCCGAGTTTGCCGGTCAGAGTGAGCTTGCCCTTACCGTCGACTACGGTGGCTTCGGTGGAGAGAATCGATCCGCCGACTTCCGTCCACGCCAGGCCGGTGACGAGCCCGATTTCGCTGCGCTCGTGAGCCAGCGTGTCGCGGTACTTGATCACGCCCAGGAAGTCGTTGACGTTTTCCCCGGTGATCAAGATGTTGTAGTTCTCGCCTTCTTTCACGACGCGGCGGGCGACCTTGCGACAGACGTTGCCGATTTCGCGTTCGAGATTGCGGACGCCAGCTTCGCGCGTGTAGGAGCGGATGAGACCGGTGATGGCCTCGTCCGTGAACTTGATGTTCTTTTCCGAAAGGCCCGCAGCCAGCATCTGCTTCTTCACCAGAAATTGTTTCGCGATTTCGACTTTTTCCTGCTCAGTGTATCCATGCAAGCGGAGCACTTCCATGCGGTCCTGCAGGGCAGGAGGAATGGTGTGCATGACGTTGGCCGTGGCGACGAAGAAGACCTGCGAGAGATCGTATTCGACGTCGAGGTAGTGATCGACGAACATGAAGTTTTGTTCGGGATCGAGCACTTCGAGCAGAGCAGCCGACGGATCGCCACGGAAGTCCATCGACATCTTGTCGACTTCGTCGAGCATGAAGACCGGATTTTTCGTGCCAGCCTTCTTCATCATCTGGATGATCTGGCCGGGCAGGGCTCCGATGTAAGTGCGGCGATGGCCGCGGATTTCGGCCTCATCGCGCACGCCGCCGAGCGACATGCGGACGAACTTGCGTCCGGTAGCCTTGGCGATCGACATGCCCAGAGACGTTTTGCCGACGCCGGGAGGTCCGACGAAGCAGAGGATCGAGCCCTTGGGATTTTTTACGAGCTGGCGGACGGCGAGAAATTCAAGGATGCGCTCCTTGATTTTCTCCAGGCCATAATGATCTTCGTTCAGAACTTTCTCAGCGCGCGAGATGTTGCGAATTTCCTTGGAGCGCTTCTTCCACGGCACGGCCAGCAGCCAGTCGAGATAGTTGCGCGAGACAGTGGACTCGGCCGACATGGGCGGCATGGCTTCGAGCTTCTTGAGTTCCTGCAGCGCCTTTTCTTTGACTTCCTTCGGCATGCCGGCGGCTTCGACTTTTTTCTTCAGCTCGTCGAATTCGCTCTTCTCGCCGCGGCCCAGTTCCTTCTGGATGGCCTTAATCTTCTCGTTAAGGTAATACTCTTTTTGCGCCTTCTCCATCTGCCGCTTGACGCGCGACTGGATGGTGCGGTCGACGTTCAGCTTTTCGATTTCGATGTCGAGCACGTCGGCGATGCGGGTCAGGCGTTCGGATGGATCAAAAATTTCCAGCAGTTCCTGTTTCTCTTCGATGGAGAGTTGCAGGTTGGCGGCGATGACGTCAGTGAGCTTGGCTGGATCTTCCATGCGCACGGCCGAAATCATGGTTTCGTAATTGAGCGCCTGGCACAGCTTCACGTACTGCTCGAACAGGGAAGTAACGCGCTGCATTCCGGCTTCCAGCGCGGGATTCGCCTCGGTCGAGTAGCGCGCCACGCGGACGGTGGCCTGCATGTAACCGTCGGTGTCGACGACGCCGAGAATCTTGCCGCGCTCGATGCCTTCGACCAGAACTTTGATGTTGCCGTCAGGGAGCTTAAGGCTCTGCACGATGTTGACGATCGTGCCTACCTGATAAATCTCATTGGCCTTGGGCTCATCGATGGAAGCATCGTGCTGGGTGGCGAGGAATATCTTTTTATCCGCCGCCAGTGCTTCTTCCAGAGCGCGCACGCTCGACTCGCGGCCCACAACGAACGGGGTCATCATGAAAGGAAAGATGACCACGTCCCGAATGGGCATCATCGGCATCTTCCGGGATTCGAACTTCTCTTTGGATGTGGTCACAGAATCTCCCTGGGTAAAGGGCTGCCCCGTCAACTAAACGTTATTCTACCTTGTTCGGGAAGGTTTCGGCATGGCTCTTAGGGTCCATTTTTATAGGAGCTAAACATACTGCTGGCGGTTCGGTTGCAGCAAGGGTCACAGGTGCTGCCTGGACGTAGCAAGCTACGTCTCTACGAATGATTGTCCGGCGAATGGTTATCCGGCCTTTTCCATGATGGTGGCGAAGGAAGCGCTGCGCTTCTCCACCATCTCGCGGGTCACTTCGAACTCTTTTACTTTCTTCTGGCTAGGCAGGTTGAACATCAGGTCGAGCATGAGTTCTTCAAGGATCATACGCAGGCCGCGGGCGCCCACTTTGCGAGCCATAGCCTGACGCGCGATGGCGCGGAGAGCCTCATCGTTGAACTTCAGGCGTACGTTCTCGAATTCGAACAGCCGCTGGTATTGCTTGACGATGGCATTCTTCGGACGGGTAAGAATTTCGATCAGGGCGAATTCGTCGAGATCTTCAAGCATGCCGACGACGGGCAAGCGGCCGACAAATTCTGGGATGAGGCCGAACTTGATCAGGTCTTCGGGCTGCACTTCCTGCATCAGTTCCTGGCTGCGCTGTTTGGAGACGGCCATGTCTTCTTTTTCCGCGTCCTCGCCAGTGCGGAAGCCGAGCGACTTCTTGCCGATTCGGCGGGAGATGATCTTGTCGAGACCGACGAAGGCTCCGCCGCAGATGAAGAGAATGTTGGTGGTGTCGACGGGCGTGAATTCCTGGTGAGGATGCTTGCGGCCACCTTGCGGAGGCACGTTGGCGATGGTGCCTTCGAGAATCTTGAGCAGCGCCTGCTGCACACCTTCGCCGGAAACGTCGCGGGTGATGGAAGGATTCTCGTCCTTGCGGCCGATCTTATCGACTTCGTCGATGTAGATGATGCCAGTCTGAGTACGGCTGACGTCGCCATCGGCGGCCTGCAGCAGCTTGAGGATGATGTTTTCTACGTCTTCGCCGACGTATCCCGCTTCGGTGAGCGTGGTGGCGTCGACGATGGCGAAGGGCACATCAAGCATGCGGGCCAGAGTCTGCGCCAGCAGGGTCTTGCCGGTTCCGGTGGGACCGATCAGCATGATGTTCGACTTGCTGAGCTCGATGCCGTCCCCGGCGGCTTTTTGCCGGTTCATGAAAATGCGCTTGTAGTGGTTATAGACCGCGACCGCCAGCTTCTTCTTAGTCTGTTCCTGACCAATGACGTACTCATCGAGGAAGGTTTTGACTTCCTGCGGCTTGGGGAGTTGATTGGGAGTCGAGGCCGCGGGTGTTGCCGTGCGGTCGTCTTCGAGAATGGAGTTGCAGACGGCCACACACTCGTCGCAAATATAAGCGCGCGGGTAATCGCTGGGCGACGAGATCAGTTTAGCCACCGCGTCCTGTGACTTATGGCAGAACGAACAGCGTAGAATCTCGTCGGTTCCCGACTTGGTTTTCACTCGGCTACTCCTTCGTTTCTCGTGGGCATGATCGGATCGGGGACCCCAGCCCCCCGATCTTTACCTTAATCGTTCGCTGTCCGACGCTGTTTTTCGTCGGCGGCGAAGGCAGATCATACTGCTTTTACCGTCTTGTAGATGATATCGTCTATGATTCCGTATTCCTTAGCCTGCTGCGCGTTCATAATGAAGTCGCGCTCGACATCTTTCTCCACTTTGTCCAATTTCTGCCCGCTATGCTTCGACAGTAACTGGTTTGTGATCTCCCGCATGCGCAGGATTTCACGGGCATGGATATCGATATCAGTAGCTTGGCCCGACAATCCACCCATAGACGGCTGATGTATTAGAATCCGCGAATTGGGTAGTGCCAATCTCTTTTTGGGCTCACCTGATGCCAAAAGTAACGCCGCCATCGAGGCCGCCTGCCCCACACACAGCGTCATGACATCGTTTTTTACGTATTGCATGGTGTCGTAAATTGCCATGCCGGCCGTGATGGAGCCGCCCGGAGAGTTGATGTAAAGCTGGATGTCTTTCTCCGGATCTTCCTGGGCGAGAAAGAGCATCTGCGCAATGACGAGGTTGGCGATGTTGTCGTCAATGGGCGTGCCAATGAAAATAATGTTATCTCTAAGCAGCCGGGAATAGATGTCGTAGGCGCGTTCGCCCCGCCCAGTCTGCTCGATGACCATGGGGACCAGCATCATCTGCGGGTCGTTCTTCTTGGAATCATTAGAGTTCACGTTCACCTGCCACACTCCGCCCCGATTCGACGTCTAGCGATGGGGAGGGTTGAAGTGGTCCGCGCGGCTTTGCAGGAGACTACGCGGACTGGTGATACAAAAATTCGAGGGTCTTTTCGCTGCGGATTCTGTTCCGGATTCTATCGAGGCCCCCATCCTGTGTCAAACGAGCGCGGACCGCTTCCGAAGTCTGTTTGGTCTGTGCGGCAAGCGCTTCGAGTTCGTGATTCAACTCGTCATCGCTGACCGAAATTCCTTCCAGCTCCGCAACGCGTTCCAGTAACAACGATGATTTCACATCCTGCACCGCTTGGTCGTGCTGGCCTGCACGCAAGCGCGGCAGGTCCATTTTTTTCATGTCTTCCATCTTCATGCCCTGCGCCGCCAGTGCGCGCAGGCCACGTTCGAGGCGCAAATCGATTTGCCGGTCGATCAGCGACTCGGGCACCTCGAAATCATTGCGCTTAACCAGCTCGGCGACAAGTTTGTCTTTAGCTTCGCGCTCGGCGGTTTGCTTGCGCTCGGCTTGCATGTTGTCGCGAATCTGCTTGCGCACCTGGTCGAGACTGGTGAACTCGCCGAGCTGCTTGGCGAATTCGTCGTCGAGTTCAGGAAGGTTCTTCTGCTTCACGGCTTGCACCTTCACCGTGTAGACGAAGGTTTTGCCGGCAAGGCGCTTGTCGTTGGTATCTTCGGGATAGATGACTTCGAACTGTCGTTCGTCTCCGGCATTAGCGCCGCGCAGATTTTCGGTGAATTGAGGAACCGTGTTCTTGCCGCCGATCTCGATCATGACCTCGTCCATGTGGACAGGCTTGGCGGTGCCGTCGTCTTCCTTGGGTCGGCCGTCCATGGAGGCCTGGGCGAAATCGCCGTCGCCGAGCGGGCTGCCTTCGATGGCAGTAAAGGTGGCATGTTGCTCGCGGACGCTCGCCAGCGCCTCTTCGATTTCTTCGTCTTTCACTTCAATCTGAGGATGGTCGGCGCGCAGCTCTTTGTAGCCTTCGACCTTGATCTCCGGCATGATCTCAAAGCTGGCCTTGAAGCGCAGGGGTTCGCCATCGTGAATGTGCAGGTCGGTGACGCGCGGCTGCGAGACGGGTACCATGCCCAGCTTTTCGGCTTCCTGGCGGAAGTAGCGGGGAACCAGGGCCTCAACCACGTCGCTCTTTAAGTCTTCCTTGAAACGCTGCTTGATGATGGAGGCGGGCACGTGGCCGGAGCGAAAGCCGGGCAGGCGCGCGACCTTCTGATATTTCTGTACGATGATTTCGGTTTCGCGGGCGACCTCGGCGGCAGGAATCTCGACCGAGATCTCGCGCTTGACGCTGTCTTGCTTTTCGTTCTTCTGAAGATCGGTAGTTTCTGTAGGACTCACGATTTCCTTTGCGGCGTTGATCTGTAATGTTCGAGTTCGCCCAGCGCCGCGCTTAGGAGCGGCAGTCAGTTGCGCTGGGGAATTTACACGCCGTTAATGTGAGTGTAAAGACTAAGGGAGAGAAGCGTCAATTGCGCGGGCAGGACATATAAGGACGAAGACGTTAGTCTCATCCCATTATTGGAATTTGTCGTAGAGACGTTGCTGGCAACGTCTCTGCTGGCGGGACCTGGCCATAAGGCGCTAGTTTAAGGACAAATCGCGGTGCGGGCGTAACTCACATTGTCGATCAGAATCAGGCCGGCGGAAGACCGGGATATCACGACCATGGCAGTCCTGCGCGCAGAGGAATGGCAAACCGTGGCTTTTTGGGAGGACCGAATTGCGCGGTATTTGCGAGGCGAGCATTCTCCGCAACAGGCTCTGCCCACGCGGACGGCGCTGGTTGCAGACGATGACGGTACGGTGGTGGGATTTGTGTCCGGACATCTCACGCGGCGGTACGGATGTGACGGCGAACTGCAATGGATCAATGTTGCCCGCGAGCACCGCGGACACGGAATCGCTGGCCTGCTGATGGAAGCGGTCTCAGACTGGTTTTTGGAGCAGGGAGCGCGCCGAATCTGCGTGAACGTTGCCCCTGGCAATGTTCCGGCTCTCGGCTTATATAAGAAGTACGGCGCGCAGCGGCTGAACGATCATTGGATGGTCTGGCAAGACGCAGGCACGATGGGCCAGCGGTCGGAAGACATTGGTTAAGGAGCCTGCAGGAAGAGCAAAACAACTCTCACCTATTTGTGATGGAAATGCTCTTCGATGTGGGAGACGAACTTCGGTTCGTGGTTCTTCATGGCCTGCAGGATGCCGGGTTCGAACTCGTGCACCACGTTCATGCCGGCGTCGTTGCCGATGGTCGCTCCGAAATCGCTGAAGGGTTGCGAGAGGGTGCGCCTCCAATAGGGCCGGGAAGCGCTATGTGCGACGGCGGAGGCCAGCACTCTCACGAAGTAGGATGTGTTGGGATGGCTTCTCCCGGAATCGTCCTGGGTCAGCAATACTTTGGAAGCCGCGTAGGTCGCTCGACCCACCAGGCTGTCTCCGGTCGAGAAATGAAAACTCCGCTTGGCGCTAAGTGCGGTGTGGGATGAAAAAAGCCTGGCAAAAGGGTCGTGTCGTTCCTCTTCACCTGCCGGAGTGCGGTATTCCAGAGGAGTGAAGTCAAATTGCGCTGAGTCGCCGGGCAGACGCGGCGCGTCCAAAATTGGACACATACATGTGTGGGTTTGCGCCTGGGAAACGGCCGAGGGCGCATCCGGTAGGAAGGTCGCCGCAGTCGGGTGGGTAGGCTGCTGGCACAGCGCAACGGACGCTGTCCCAAACAGATAGAACAGCATCAGCGACTTGATCCGGGTTGGAGCTTTTCCGGCCATAACCTGCCCATCCTGGCGCTGGCGTGCGAGCGACTCAGGTTAGAGAGAGCAAGCGAGGTGCCATTCGCTGCCTGTGCTGCGCATGCTTGCGCGGCCCCAAGTTGGTTGATGAAATACGCCCTCTGGTTGGCCGTAAACCCGCGTGGGGCCGCGTGTTTGGCAGACTTCTTGCCAAGAAGAGAAAACTCTTTCATACGCGCATTATGAAAGACCCATACACCAAACCCTTCACTGAGCTGTGATGTAATGATGACCGTGTCCTGGCTGACTATTCTCAATCGCGAAGTCGTAGCTTGCACCCGCTGTCCACGACTGGTCGCGTATCGCGAGCAGATCGCGCGGGAAAAGCGGCGGGCTTATCGCGACTGGGAATATTGGGGCAAGCCGGTGCCCGGATTCGGCGATCCGCAGGCGCGGGTGCTGATTATGGGGCTCGCTCCCGGCGCGCATGGATCGAATCGGACCGGGAGGCCGTTCACCGGAGATGCTTCGGGGAATTTCATGTATCCGATCCTGTACGAGACCGGGTTCGCCAGCCAGCCGAAGGCTGTCGATCGCAACGACGGCATGAAGTTGACCGATCTCTACATCACCGCCGCGGTGCGCTGCGCACCGCCGGATAACAAGCCGCTACCGCAAGAACTGGCGAATTGCTCGACGTTTCTGGACCGTGAGGTTGCAGGACTGGTGAAAGTGAAGGTCGTGGTCGCGCTGGGGAAGATCGGCTTCGATGCGTATCTGAATTATGTGAAGCGCCGTGGGTTGCTGTCGAGCCGGAAAGCTTTTGTGTTCCGGCATGGAGCCAGCTATCGACTTCCAGATGGGAAGATTCTGCTGACCTCGTACCATCCCTCGAACCAAAACACGCAAACGGGCAAGCTCACGCGAGAGATGTTCACGGAAATCTTTCGGCAGGCGCGCAAGCTTGCCGATCGTTAGAAGCGGTGGCGGACCGGGCTATCCGAGAAGTCGAAGGGGCGTCTGGCCAATATCTGTTCCTGCAGCTTGCGAGGCGGCGCGGCTCTTGCACGGCGAATGAATTCACTGGTATTCGCGATTCGGCGACAGGTGGAAGATGGCAATTTTTCCATCGACGCCCGAGCCGAACACCAGCAACATGGCATCGCCGCCTTTGCTCAGGCGGTAGGTGGAGATCCATAGCGGCTCGCCCTCTGTTCCCTTATCGCGCTTCACAAGCGTGAGTGCTCCTCCGGGCCAGAGCTTCGCGAGGCTCTGCTGCCAATGTTTCGACGTGGCCGGCGTAATGCCTGCCGCCAGTTGTGGCGTTGTTTCGGGACGGATGTCTTTCCCCGCAACAATTTCCTCCAGAAGCTTTTTGAGCCGCTCAGCTTGCTCTGGCTGGTCGTCAGCAATCGCCTCCAGCTTGGGCACGGTCAGCGCGGGATTGACCAGGCCAGCGACCACGTGTGCGATTACGCCTGGATTGGAGGGGCCGGCTTCGAGGTTGGTCAGCACCACAACGGTGAGGCTGTCATCGGGATACCGCGAGATTCGACAGGTGAATCCCTGCCAGGCGCCGCCATGCTCGATGCGCTTGTGACGGTCCTGCGCACCGATCATCCAACCGAAGCCGTAACCCGCGGAATTGGGTTTTCCGTTATCGAGCAGATACACGGTCCAGATCCGGTCGAGGCTCGATTGCTTCAACAGCTTCGTCCCGTACAACGCCTCGTCCCACTTGGCAAGGTCGAGCACATTGAAGTAGAGCGCACCATCGGCGGTGGAGTTGAAGGTTGGCGAGACCCATTCCTGGTTCTTAAGCTCGCCATTGCGGTCGATCTCGTAGCCCGCGGCGCGGTTAGGGATGATGTCGCGGTCGCTGATGAGCCGGGTTGAGGTCATGTCCAGCGGCTTGAAGATGCGCTCGCTGAGAAACTCAGCGTACGGCATGCCCGTGATCTTGTGAATGATAATGCCCAGCAGCAGGTAGTTTGTGTTGCGATAGTCCCATTTCTTACCCGCTGCCCACTCGATGGGGAGGGCCTCGACTTTCTTGGCCAACTCATCTTCGGTGAAATCGAGTCGGGAATAGAACGGGCCGCTCGGACCAGTGCGGTCGGGGCTCTCGTACTCTGACAGACCCGAGGTGTGCGACAGCAGGTTTTTGATCAGTATAGGCTTCCAAGTGTCGGGTGCATCGGCGAAGTATTTCGTGATGCGGTCATCGAGAGAGATTTTGCCCTCTTCGACGAGCATCATGATGGCGGCAGAGATGAACTGTTTGCCGACGGAGCCGGATTGCATGATGGTCGCAGGTTTGACCGGCACATTGAGCTCAACGTTGGCTAGGCCGTACCCCTTGGCGAGCAGGATGCGACCGCGACTGTAGATGCCGAGTGCGAGACCTGGAATGCGCTGGCGGACCATCTCGTGATTAATGAAATCGTCGATGGACGCGAGTTGCTTGTCGCCGAGCGGCGCGCGAGGAACCTGCGCGAGCGAAGTAGCAGCGCCGAGAAGAAGCGCTCCGAACAAGAGTATCCTCAGGCGAGTGGTCATCACCGTTCTCCCATTGGCGTACTACCCCTCGAGTCAGGATACTCAGACTGCCACGCTGGCGTGTGAAATGTTCACGGAAAGCCTCCACAGGCGCCAGCTTGCGGTCTTTAAGGTCGGCGGACAGAGCCTACCCTGACCTTGCCGAGAGTGTCCCGCACCTACTTCAGCTTCGTTGCCGTCACTTCGAGCTGGAACTGCCGCTTGGAGTTGGGATCATCTACGCTGCCCACGATCATAGGCTTTCCTGGCAGCGCCAACGTGCTGGCGGTGATCTTGAGTTGCCGAATCACTGGGCGATCTGAACGTAATTCTCCCTGCTCGGGAACTGCTAGATTGCTGTTCTCAGCGCGCACTAATAAGTCGACGCCATCGGAGCGTTCGCTGATTCTGGCCCAAATGTTTGTGCCCACGTCGATGTATTGAAACGCGTTTTGCCCACTATCGACAGGGATGCGTGTGCCAATCTTGATCTCATTGGATTCGTCCGCGTTCAAGTTGAGCGAGTATTGCCGCGTGTTGATCTTTTTGCCGTTTTCCATTTCGTTCATGGAAAAATCCAGCCGGTAAGCGTGCACCGGCCTGTCTCGCTGGGCCGCAGCCGAAGATTCAGCTTCGGCTTTTGCTTCTGTCTTCGCGCTGTCGGCGGCTTGTGGGGCCTTGTCTTGTGCGCCACTCGCGGCTCCCCAACAAATCATGAATCCCAGAATTAAAGCCGTACAAAGTGCTGATGCCTTGCGCATGGTTCGTTCTCCTTAAAGTTTATCGTTCTCTCGTGTCGTCATTCTGATCTGGCGAATCTGGAGCCTCGTCGCTGGAAGGGAAGGCGGTCACCCCTTTGAGTTGGTCGGGAGGGATGGCCCGGGTCAACGCTCGCGCCACTAGCACTGCATGTTCGGGATACTGCGCCACATAATTCTGCAGAAGCTTTTCCTGCTCGCTCAGCGGCTGCGGCGATGGGAATTGATCGAGCTTGGGATTGGCCGCGGCAACGGCTTTCACGCGAGCGTTTACCGCGGTCGATGGCTGTCGTGGGCGAACCTGTTTGCTGCTTAGGTTCGATACTGCTTGCTTCTCTTCTTTCATCGGGGACTGCGCCGGGGGCGATACATGATTCGCAGTCACGGCGGGATGCGAGGGCCTGCCGGAGTTCCAGGCGAAAGCCAGCGCAACAACGACAACCGTAGCCACGGCTCCGGCCGCTCTCCAGTTCCACCAGGAGCGATGCGGCGCGCGTTCCGGTTGCGCTCGCAGATTCGCCAGAACTCTAGCTTCAAGGCCCGCACGCGGCTCGGCGGCTGTGTAGTTCGCCAGAGCCGCATCGAGCACAGGGTCGAGTTCGTGCGCGCCTTGCTCGCCAGAATCAGCGCGGTTGCGATCTTTATTTTCGTCTCTCATGACTCCGCCTATGGCTGTGTTCAAACCTCAGGGGCTAAAGCCCGAATCATTTTTCAGTTTCCTGCGGCACGGCTGAAGCCGTGCCCTTCCCAAAACCTTTTGCCAAACAAGTTCTACTTCGCACCAATCTGTGCTGCCAGCTTCTCGCGCAGAATCTTTCGTGCCCGGAAGATTCGCGAGCGCACTGCGGCTTCGTTGATCCCCAAGGTCGCAGCAGCTTCTCGCGGCGACATTTCTTCGATGGTCGACAGAATCAGCGGCTCGCGCAGCTTTGCGGGCAGCGCGGCGATCAATTTTTCCAAAGCCGCACCGACTTGAGCGCCGTGCAATGTCTGATCCGCGGGAGCTTCGAAAGAAGCTGGATCGATCGCCGGCTTCTCAGGATCGTCGAGCGGAGTTTCCCGCTGTCGTCCGCGTCGCCGGCTGCGATCGACTGCCACGCGCCATGCGATGCGCGCCAGCCACGTTTTCGGATCGTCCACGCCCGCCAGCTTCGAGCTGGAGCGCAGCACTCGCAGAAAAGTCTCCTGCGTGGCATCCTCGGCGTCGTGGTGGCTGCGAAGCACGGCATAGGCGATGCGATAGACCAGCCGTGAGTACTCCCGAACCAGCCCTGTGAGCGCGTCCTCACCGCTCTCAACCTGACTGCGCTCGAACGTCGCTGCCCGGCTCAGAATCGCCTCTCCCGCCACCAATCGTCTGCCCTCAATCATGAAGACCTGCCTGCAGCCCGTTTTGTTCAGAATTTTCATGTAGAGAACGTTTCGCAGAGACGTTGCTTGCAACGTCTTTCTTTCGTCGAGAGGAAGAAAGTCGCACCGGAGTCAGGCCTTTGTGCAGGTGGTGAGAGAGACGTAACAAGTTACGTCTCTACGAAGGCTGAAACCCTACCATTACCGGTTCAGGTTCAAGCTGCACGCCCCAGATTTCTTCGACGCGGTGCTGGATCTGATCTTTCAAGGCTAGCACCTCGGCGGCCGTCGCTCCGCCATGATTGACGATGGCCAGCGCGTGCTTGCTGGAGATGGCGACGCGGCCTGTCGAGTATCCACGGGCGAATCCGGAGTGCTCGACCAGCCACGCGGCGGAGACTTTGTGGGTGCGATCGAGTGCGGGGTAACTAGGGATCCTCAGCCTCTTCGCGGCCGCTCGTTCGTTCAATTCTTCGTGCTGCAGCTCGGTGAGTACAGGATTCTTGAAGAACGATCCCGCGCTTTGTGAGTCGGGATCGCCGGGCGTGATCAACATGCCTTTGCGGGCGCGGATGTGGCGCACGGCCTCGCGGGTCTCGGCAAGATTGGGGCGAGTCTCGCGGCCTTCGAAGTGACGCTTCAGGTCGGCATATTCGATGAAGGGCGCGCCGCCGGGTGTTAACGCATAGGTAACGCTGAGGATGATGAAGCGTCCCCGCTCGCTGGTGTTGAAGATGCTGGAGCGATAGGCGAATCCGCAGGCCCCGCGACAAAGTTCGCGAATTTGACTGTCTTTGAGGTCGAAGACTTCGACGGATTCGATGGTCTCGGAGACTTCCTGCCCGTAGGCGCCGACGTTTTGCACGGGGGTTGCGCCGACGCTTCCGGGAATGCCGCTCAGGCACTCGACGCCGGCACATCGCGCCATCACCGCGTGGGAGACGAATCGATCCCAGGACTCGCCCGCGCCTGCGTCGAAGAGCACGCGGCCGTCGCTTTCGCCGGGACGGCGCTCGATTCCTGTGATCGCGACTTTGAGAACCAGGCCGGGCCAGCCGGCGTCGGAGACGAGAAGATTGCTGCCGCCGCCGAGAACGAAGAGCGGCAGCTTTTTTGCGCGAGCGAACGTGATTGCTTCTTCGATCTCGGCGCGCGATTGGGCTTCCGCCAAAAATCGGGCCGGGCCGCCGATGCGCAATGTCGTCATCGGAGCGAGCGGAATGTTTTCCTGCAGAAGCATGCGAATGCTCACGATACGTCGTGGAGCCGATGCTTGCAACGTCGCTGACGGCAGGAAAAACCTTCACCCGTGGTGAGCATATTGGGTGATCGATTCGGCGCGGCTCGTGGCGAGAGAGACGTAACCAGTTACGCCTCTACGACGAGGGCACGGTAGAATGGATGCATACTGACCGGGGGAGACTTAACTTATGCCTATGTATCCGGAAATTATGGTTGTGCCCATGCGCGAAGAGTTGACGCGGCTGGGCATTGCAGAACTGCACACGGTGGACGAAGTGGATCAGGCGCTGAAGAATCGTCCGGGAACGACCATGGTGGTCGTCAACTCGATTTGCGGATGCGCGGCTGGGCGCATGCGTCCGGCGGTTCGCATGGCGTTTCAAAATTCTGTCCGGCCGGATCAGGCCTACTCTGTGTTCGCTGGCCAGGAGAAGGAAGCGACCGAACAGGCGCGGAGTTATTTCACAGGCTATCCGCCGTCCTCGCCGTCGATCGCGATTCTGCGCGATGGGCAACTGGTTTACATGATGCAGCGGCGGGACATCGAATCGCGCGAAGCCCCGGCCATTGCTGCCGATCTGAAAGCCGCATTCGACCGGCTTTGTGGAAAGACCGTGCCAGTGCAATCGTAGACGTGCGTGGTCAGCGAGAGAGACGTAGCCAGCTACGTCTCTACTTTTCTATTTCTTTTGGCTCGCCATGAACGCCTTGATCACGATGGCGTTCGGCTGCACGCCGACTGGAATCAGCGTCAGCAGGGAATATTCGCTGGGCTCCAGCTTCCGTGGGTTGCGTTTCTGAATCACGGTCACATCGCCGGACTGCGTATCCACCACCAATAAATAATTCTGATCGGGCGTGAGCGCGAGCGCGTCCGGACGGCTGCCCACGGTCAGCGTCGCTAGGCGGCGACCCATGTCGATGTCATAGATAGCGACGCTGTTCGATCCGAAATTCGAGACATACAACCGCGAGTTGTCGAGCGTGACCACGCCCTTCGAGGGATGCTGGCCAATCTCGGGACTGTTGCCGACTTCGTCGTTGTAGGTCTCGACTATGGAGATGCTGTCGGAGTCGAAGTTGCAGACGATCATTTCGCCGCCGTCGGGCTTGAGCGTGAGGCTGACGGGCGTGCGTCCGACGTCGAGCAGGGCGAGCACACGGTCAGCTTTCTTCTCGCCGGTCTTCGTATTCTCGCTCGCCAGAGCGATGGATGCGACCTGCGACGATCCTGAACAGGAAACGAAGGCCTTGGTGGAGTCGGGCAGGATGGCGATATCCTCCGGCTGCTTGCAGACCGGGAGGGTGGCGCGCACGAGGAGTTTCTTTGCGTCGATCAGCGAGACGGTGTTGTCGCTGCGATTGGAGACGACGACCGTGGCGCCGTCGGGCGAAACCCGCGCCAATCCTGGGGAGACGCCGACGCGGATGTTGCCGATCACCTGCCGCTTATCCAGATCGAGCACGCTCACGTCCGCCGAGCCGGAATTGGCCACATAGGCGCGCTTGCCATCTTCGGAGACGTCGATGAAGTAGGGGCGGCCGTGTACTCCGATGGTCGCAACGATGGTATTCGTCTCGGCGTCGATCACGCTGACATTGCTCGATCCGCTATTGACGACGTAAATTTCGTTCTTCTTGCTGTTAGCGGCCAGGCCGGTGGGCTCGCTTCCCGCCTTGAGAGTCTTGGCCAGCGCGAAGGTTCGCAGATCGATCACGCTGACCGTGTTGCTCTTGCCGTTGCTCACGTAGGCATACTCGCGGAAGGCAGGCCCATAGTCGGGAAGAGTACGCTCGCGAAAATACCACCAGCCGGCGCCGGCAAAGACGGGGACCAGAGCGGCGATGAAGAGGAGCTTTCTCAAAGGTCCAGTTCAGCAGAGAAAAGAAAGCTTAGCAGAAGAGACCGCCTGCGGAATCCTCACTTCGGTTCGATGACTCTGAGACCGGGAACCAGACCAAAGTGCCGTTTGTTGAAAGTTGCCACCGCGCTATCGCGCTCCAACGCCGAACTGGCCAAAATCATGTCGTGTGCCCCAATCAGGTTGCCGGAAGACTCAAGCTCTGCCCAAAGCTGAGCATGAATCAAAGCCGTGATTTCGGTATAGGGTATGGGTTCCAGTCTCTCGACAATGGTGCGGAGATAGCGCTCGCGCTTTGCACGATGAGGTATCGTTGCACGTTCGATTCCGTGCCACAGTTCGGCGACGGTGATGGCGGCAATTTCCAAATCCTGGTCCGTCTGCGCGTCCAGCCAAGCGATGAGGTCGAAGTTGCCCTTCTCGCCTTTGATGATGACGTCGGCATCGAGAACTATCGCCATTTGTCTTTGGGTGGTTTCAACGCTTTGCGTGCCGCCACCAAGTCCCGATGCCAGGCCCTGGCCTCAGTTTCCGACAGATCCACCTTCCGCAATGCCTCTGCTAATTCCGGGCCGGTGCATCTCTTCTTAGCTTCGGGAACAAGCCGCGCAACAGGCGTACCGTTCTTGAGCAGGACGAAGCTCACATTCTGATAGCGGACTCGATTCACGCACTCGGCAAAGTTGCGCGCCGCCTCGGTGACCGAAATGGAGGTCGTTTTCATAAAATCAGATTATCAGATTTTGTGTGGATTTCCAAATACCCGCCTTTCCACATCTCGCAAAGGATGCGAGATGCGGGGCACGCGGTCCACCGCGTAAATCGGCGGCGGCCTACTTGCTCACTGTCACCGTCTCACGCAGCTGAAGCGCGGGCACGGTCCTTCCCACCACGGCAGCGATCTGCCTTACCTGCACCATCAACTCGTCGAACTGGTCGGGGAAGAGCGATTGGGGGCCATCGGAGAGCGCCTGGTCGGGATTGTTGTGTACCTCAACGAGCAATCCGTCGGCACCGACGGCGACTGCGGCGCGGGAGAGCGGCGTGACTTTGTTGCGCTTGCCGGTGCCATGGCTGGGATCGACCAGAATCGGCAGATGGCTCAGACGCTGAATCGCCGGCACGATGCTCAGATCAAGCGTGTTGCGGGTGTGGTCGGCGAAGGTGCGCACGCCGCGCTCGCATAGCGCGACGTTGTAGTTGCCTTCGCTCAGAATGTATTCGGCGGCCATGAGAAATTCTTCCAGCGTGGCCGACATGCCGCGCTTCAACAGAACCGGCTTGCGGGATCTCCCGGCACGCTTGAGCAAAGAAAAATTCTGCATATTGCGGGCGCCGATCTGGATCACGTCGGCATACTCTTCCACCAGGTCGAGCGATTCGTGGTCGATGGCCTCAGTGATGATGCGCATGCCGAATTGCTGGCGAATGTCGGCCATGATGCGCAGGCCTTCCTCGCCGAGTCCCTGAAATGAATACGGAGAAGTGCGGGGCTTGTAGGCGCCGCCCCGAAAGAACTGCGCTCCGGCGCGCTGCACTCGCTCCGCTACGGCAAAGGCCTGCTCGCGGCTCTCGATGGCGCAGGGTCCGGCGACGATGGTCAGCCCCGCGCCGCCGATCGTCGCGCTGGTTCCGGCGAAGCGGATGATGGTGTTGTCTTCTTTGGCTTCGCGGCTGACCAGCTTGTAGGGCTTCGAAACTACGATGACTTCCTGCACTCCCGGCATTTCTTCGATGGTGCCGGGCTCGACCTCGCCCTTATTGCCGGTAATGCCGATGGCAGTGCGTTGCGCGCCTGGCATGGAGTGCGCGCGATATCCCATCTTCTCGATCTTCTGGCAAACGTCGCGCACCTGATCTTCGGTGGCGTGCGCCTTCATCACAACCAGCATAGGTTCACCCTTGGGAACTGCCTGTGTGGAGACGGGCGACACGCCCGTCCGTCGAACCGGCTCGTCAAGAGAAAGCTCGACTGCGGCTGCAGGAGATGCCGCAGACAAAGTCTATCGTTCCGGAAGCATGCACAGCAAATGGAGCAGTCTGTCCGCCATCAAGGGGAGGGAGCGGGCGAGTCGATGCGCTGAAAAACGTACAGCATGGGCTCGGACCCCCAAAGGTGGACTGGATAGGAAGCGTCGACTGGAGGAGCGGCAATCCGGAGCACTAAATCGTAGGTGTGAGCAAAATCCCAAGCACGGTCAAAGAAGAGGCGATTCTCGTTCAAAGTGCTGCTCCAGTTCCAGGCGCGCTCGTCGTCCTCATAGACGAGGAAGCGCGGGCGCGCTCTCTGCAGTTGTCCCAACATTTCGTCCTGCATTTGCCGCGCGAACACTTGGTTTTCCATCAGTGGATACATATACAAGTAGCTGCTAGCGCACCGCAGGCGCTCGTAGAAACAGATCTCGGGCTCGGAGCCTATGATCCCGATCTGATCTTGTGGAGTCGAGTGCGAGTAAATGAAATCGGCGACAAGGACGGAATCGGCATAAGGTTGATCGTAGTGAATTCTTCGGCTCAAGGCCGTCGGATCAAGGTGAGAGTAGGTTTTCCACTGCCCGCGAACAGACGCCACATAGGCGATGGCGAACACGAGCAGAGGAATGAAGGCAAGACTTCGGAAGTTAAGCCGCTGAAGTTCGCGCCGGGCGCAGTCCACTGCGATGCCAATGCACAGCGCACAGGCAGGCAGCAACATGATGAAGTAATGCGGACGAAAATAAAGTCCGATCGAAACCGCGAACAGAGATGCGAAGAACAAGCCGGCGACGAATCCGCCATGAACGCGAGCATAGCGGCTCCAGAGTGGGGCGGCCAGTCCGGCCAAGGCGATTTCCCACAGGATGAACGGACGCACAGCCCAGGGCAGCGTATACCGCAGGCACAGGTTCCAACTATCGCGGAGACTCATGATGCGGCCATATGCGCGGGCGTAGGACCAGGTCCAGAACCAGAAGGTGCCGAACGCTCCGGCTTGCAGCAGCCACAGGCAGGTCAGCACGTAGGGCAGCATGACGCCGGCGAAGAAGATTGATCCCGCGAGCGCGATGCGCTTCCACTGCAGACCGCGTTTCCATTCGTGCCACAGCCAGTAGGCGCCGGCGAACATTGCGAAAAAAATCCCCGGCTGCTTCATCAGGAATGAAAGTCCGAACGACAGGCCGCTGGCAAAGAGCAGAGCGGTCCGTTCATTCTCCAGGTAGCGCAGCAGAAGCAAAACGCCGGCGAGGGCGAACAGCATGACGAGGTGCGTGGCGTGGCCGTCCATGCCGAGCACGCCCGGCCGGACCGCGAGGAAGGAATAAGTGATTCCGGCAACGGTTCCGGCCAGCAATCCGTAAAGTTTTCTGCCCAGAAGGAAAACCAGAATCGCGCAGAGCGTCGTAACCACGATCATGCCCAGGCGGATGCCGCCCGCCGTCTGCCCGAAGACCGCCATCATTGCCGCGTAGGCAATGCAGGTTCCGGGCAGCTTCATGGTGTATGCGATTTTGTAGGGAGCGACTCCCTGCAACAAAAGCTGGCCCATATACGCGTATTCGCCTTCGTCGCGCTCCAGAGGCATATTGCGGAAGTGAAATCGCAGCACGGCAAAGAAGACCAGACTTAAGAAGAGCGCGAAGTAGCAGGAGTAGCGCGCATAGACATGCTCCCGCGGCGCGGTGGCTACAGCGGAATCCGCGTAGGCGGTGGGGGCCTCAGGCATAGGAGACTAATAACACTACGATGCACCAGTCACAAAACGAGACCTGCCGTACGATTAATATCGATGTATGCGGATGGAGCGCGACATTCTTAGGCAGGCTGCGCCGAAGCGCGCTCCGCGGCTGACTTCTCGACGCATTGGCATTCACACGTCATCAGCTGGGGGAGTGCACAATGCCGCCGAGCGCGCCTACCGTTTGGGCTGTAATACTTTTCAGATTTTTTCATCCAGCCCACGGCAGTGGGCTCCGTATGAGCTGAGCCTGCCGCAGTGCGATGAGATGAATCGCTTGCGTGCGCGTTACGATCTCAAGCCGCTGGTGGTGCATACGAATTACCTGGTCAATCTGGCCAGTTCGAATGAACTGTTCCTGCAGAAGTCGATGGAGGCGTTTCGGGGCGAGGTCGAGCGTGCGCTGTCGTTATGTGCGGAGTATCTGGTGCTTCATCCGGGATCATTCCGCGGGGCCGACCGGGAGCAGGGACTGGTACGTACGGCCGCCGCAATCGCAGTCGCCACAAAGGGATTGGATTTAGCGAAGGGCGGGCTGACCATTCTGATCGAGAACACCGCCGGCGCCGAGTTCTCGCTCGGCGGCAGCTTTGAGCAGGTTGCCGAAGTTCTGGAGCGGTTGGAGGGAATTGTTCCGGTCGGCGCCTGCATTGATACCTGCCACACGCATGTGGCTGGCTATGACCTTGTCAGCGAAGATGGTCTCGACCAAACGTTGCAGCATCTGGATGCGACCGTTGGCCTGAACCGGGTGAAGGTTTGGCATTGCAATGACGCCAAGGCTGCCCGCGGATCGAAGTTGGACCGCCATCAGCACATTGGGAAGGGAACGATCGGCAAACAGCCTTTTCAAATCCTGCTGAACGATCTGCGGCTGGCACATGCCGCGTTCATCGCCGAGACTCCGATTGATACGCCCGGAGATGACCGCAGAAATGTGCAGGCGCTCAAGAAGCTGGTTCGCTGAGACTTGCCCAAGCGCCTCGAATCTGGTATGTTTAACATGTTTAACATGTAAAACGCGAGGATCTGACATGCTGGGAATCCGCCTCGAACCCGAACTGGAAAAGAAATTGGACTCTCTCGCCCGAGAGACTGGCCGCAGCAAGAGCTACTACGCTCGCGAAGCGATTCGCCGGTATCTCGAAGATCGCGAGGACTATCTAAAGGGAATTGCCGCCCTGGAGCGGCGGGAACCGACCATCACGCTCGAAGAACTGGAACGGCGCCTGGGTCTGAGCGAGTAAGGTTTGTCTACCCGAGACTGGCGGATCGAAATTACCCGCACCGCTGAAAAACAGATCACAAAGCTCAATCGTGCAGCCCAGAAATCGATTCGGAGTTTTCTGCGGGAGCGCCTTATGCCGGCAGAAAATCCGCGGCAATGGGGCAAGCCTCTCCATGGCGAGAAACAAGGCTTGTGGCGCTACCGGGTCGGCCACTATCGCCTGATCTGCGACCTTCAAGATGAACGGGTGATCGTACTGGTACTCGAAGTCGGGCACCGCAAAGACGTCTACCGCTGATCTTCTCGACGAACTGCTGCTCTCGGTATGCCTTCTGCAATGTAAACTATTGGGATTAAATCGCTGCAAACGCAGCCGATCTTATGTCGCCAGAAGAAAAAATGGAATCCACCATAACCCCTGCCGAGCGTCCCAACGACGAGCGGTATGACGCGCAGCGTGTCGAGATGAAGTGGTTCGAGCGCTGGCAGCAGGACGCCTCGCTCTATGCGGCCGAGCCCGATTCGGCGAAGAGCAAGTATTACGTGCTCGAGATGCTGCCCTATCCTTCGGGCGCGCTGCACATGGGGCACGTGCGCAATTATTCCATCGGCGACGCGCTGGCGCGCTATATGTGGATGAACGGCTACAACGTGCTGCATCCCATGGGTTGGGATTCGTTCGGATTGCCGGCGGAGAATGCGGCCATCGCGAACCACACGCCGCCGCGCGAGTGGACGCTTCGCAACATCTCCAACATGAAAGCGCAGATGAAGCGCATCGGCTTCGGCTACGACTGGTCGCGCGAGGTCACGACTTGTCTGCCCGACTATTACCGCTGGAACCAGTGGTTCTTCCTGAAGCTCTACGAGCGCGGCCTGGCCTATCGCAAGAACAGCAAAGTGAACTGGTGTCCGAAGTGCGCGACGGTGTTGGCCAACGAGCAGGTGGTCGACGGCTGCTGCTGGCGGCATGAAGATACGCTGGTCGAGCAGCGCGAACTGGAGCAGTGGTTCGTGCGCACCACGAAGTACGCGGAAGAATTGCTGCGCGATCTCGACAAGTTGGACGGATGGCCGGACAAAGTGCGCACCATGCAGCGCAACTGGATCGGCCGCAGCGAAGGGACTCTGGTCGATTTCGCGCTGGATTACGCGGAGCCTGCCCACACTGGATTTGGCCCCGGCGGATCGACCATCACGGTCTTCACTACGCGCGTCGACACAATCTTCGGCGCGACATCGTTGCAACTCGCGCCCGAGCATCCCATCGTGAAGGATTTGGTGGCGACGAATCATGATCTGCGGGTCAAGGTCGAGCAGTTAATCGCCGAGCAGCGCAAAGCCAAAGAGGAAGGCGACATTGGCGAAATCGAGAAGCACGGAGTGCCCACCGGGCGCTACGCGACGAATCCGTTTAATGGCGAGAAGGTGCCGGTGTGGGTGGCGAATTACATTCTGATGGATTACGGCACGGGCGCGATCATGAGCGTGCCCGCGCATGATGAGCGCGATTACGAGTTCGCGCGCAAATACAAGATCGAGATCCGGCTGGTGATCTTGCCCGTGGCCGACGATCCGGAAGAGACCATGACCGAGCCCGTGCTGCCCTTCACCGCGGAGAAGGGAATGCTGATTAATTCCGGCCAGTACAGCGGACTCTCGTGCGAAGACGCGATCGAGAAGATGTCGGCGTTCGCCGCGCAGAAAGGTTTCGGCAAGGCCACGGTCACTTATCGGCTGAAAGACTGGGGCATTTCGCGACAGCGGTATTGGGGCACGCCGATTCCGATGCTGTATTGCGAGAAGGATGGCATCGTGCCCGTGCCGGAGAAAGATTTGCCGGTGATCTTGCCGGACAATGTCGACATCACTTTGACCGGTGGGTCGCCGCTGGAGCGTGTGCCGGAATTCGTCAAGACGATGTGTCCGAAGTGCGGCGGTCCTGCGCGCCGCGAGACCGATACCATGGACACGTTCGTCGATTCGTCGTGGTACTTCTACCGCTATACCGACGCGCACAACGATCACGCGCCCTTCGACGGGAAGATCGCGCAGTACTGGTTCGGCGATCGCGGCATCGACCAGTACATTGGCGGCGTCGAGCACGCCATTCTGCATTTGATCTATTCGCGTTTCTGGACCAAGTTCATGCGCGACTTGGGGATGATCACCAACGACGAGCCCGTCGAACGCCTGTTCACCCAGGGCATGGTGATCAAAGACGGCAGAAAGATGTCGAAGAACCTGGGCAATGTGGTTTCGCCCGACGAGATGGTCGCGCGCTACGGGGCCGACGCAGCGCGGCTTTACAGCTTGTTCGCCGCGCCGCCGGATCGCGATCTCGATTGGCAGGATTCCGGAATTGAAGGCATTCAGCGATTCCTGGGGCGCGTGTACCGCTTCGTGCTGCGCAACGCGCGAACGGTCGGCGATTCGCGAAAGACTGGGCAATCGGAATTGTCTCCTGAAGCCCGTAGGATTCAGCGCAAGCTGCATCAGACCATCAAGCGCGTCAGCGACGATTTTCAGGGCCGGTGGCACTTCAATACCTGCATCTCGGCGATCATGGAATTGGTGAACGTGCTGTACGCTGCGGAAGATTCGATTACTCGCGGCGCGGTTCCCGCGGCGTTCCTGGCCGACGTGCAACGCGATCTTGTTCTCTTGCTCGCGCCATTCGCGCCGTATCTCGCGCACGAACTCTGGGAGATGCTCGGTCAAAAAGGCAGTCTGCTGCGCGCGCCCTGGCCGAAGTATGACGCCGAGTTGGCCAAAGAAGAAGAGCTCGAAATTCCCGTGCAGGTGAATGGCAAGCTGCGCAGCAAAGTAATTGTGCCCGCCGATGCCACGGAGGAGTTCGTTCTCGAGCGCGCCCTGGCCGATGAAAAAGTAAAGACAGCGATCGCGGGCAAGCGGATCGTCAAGAAAATTTACGTTCCCGTCAAGATGGTGAATCTCGTCGTGGCGTAAAACGCCGCCAGAATCGACGCGGTAAAGAAACTAGCAATGAAAGAGGCGGGCCGTCAGCCCGCCTTTTTCGATTCCTCTGACTTCGCGAGCTACGACCCCGAGATGGTTAAAGCTTCCTTGCGATGGTTGAATTCGATCTGCTCGATGGCGTCGCTGCGGCCGCTTTTTGTCTTCACCGTGACCGCGTCGTAGGGAGCGGGCTCTGGGAGTTCCGTGAGTTTCCCCGAACTGGTGGCGACCGTCTCTTTGCCCTTTATGATTGAAACTTTCAAAGCATTGTCCGGACCCGTCCATTCCGCCTTATAGCTGCCCGGCTTGAGAATAGTTTGGCCGACGCGAGCCTGCTGCTGGAGATCGAACTTACCAGAATTCATATCTGCGGCGAACGCCGCGCCGGACAATAGAAATGCAAGAGCCGCCAGCGATGCCAGGTATTTTAGGAAGTGCATGATCGTTTCTCCTTATAGGTCTTCTTGTTTGCTTGCCTACTCATATCGATGCTGCTCGGGTGGGGCTCGTTGCACGATACATCGTCGCACGATACAAAAAAGCTGGGACACGTTATCCATGCGCGCGTTTTGCCAACAGCGTGGCAGTTCATTTAGCTTGAAGTATGCCCCACGTCTCCTACACCGCTGAAGGATTTCGCGCCACCTTCCGCTACCCCTCGGTTACGCTGGCGGAAATTGCGTGGCGTTGGGCAGTAGGCGGGACGGCGTCGGCGCTTCTCCTTTTCTGCCTCCTCGAATACACAGACACGTTGCCGGTGACAGGGGGCGACCTCTTGTTCCTGGGCACGCGGCACCCGTATCTGGTGGGCCAGGCGATCGCTCATATCTTTCGAGGAAGCTTTACTCGGCTCTCGATTGCGATGCTTGTAGGGGGACTGTCGCTGACCTTGCTTTGGACGGCAACTTCCGCGATCGGGCGGATGGCCACGGTCCACGCCCTACTGGATTATTTTCGTGAACAGTTTCGCCAAGCTCATGGCAGTGCATCGGGTGGCCAAAGAGACATTGCCAGCAACGTCTCTACGGATAGCCCCCATACCAGCGCGCTGTTTCGACTGAACTTCCTGCGCGCTGCCACGGGCCTAGCGGCGGGCCTGGCAATTTTCGGAGCGGCGATTCTGGCGGGCTTCGCATCACCGGACGGGGATCCGGCGCCCGGCGTGGTTTTTGTTCTGTTTCTTTTTCTGGCGGGCCTGGTCTGGCTGGCATGGATAGTGGTGAACTGGACGCTCTCGCTGGCCGGACTGTTTGCAGTGCGCGAGGGTGCTGGCGCTATTGATGCAATTTCCGCCGCGGTTACTCTTTGCCGGGAACGCGCCGCTGCTGTATTCACGGTGAGCGCCTGGACCGGACTGGCCCACATAACCGTCTTCGTGGCCACCGCCGCCGTGGCCTCCCTGCCGCTGGGTTTCGCCGCAGTGGTGCCGTGGCGGCTGATTGTTCTGGCCATGCTCTTCATCACGCTTATGTATTTCGCGGTGGTGGACTGGCTCTACATGGCGCGGCTGGCGGGATACGTCTGCATCGCCGAGACGCCAGAGATCTTGGCGCCCCCGCCCTCCGCGCCGATTCCGCCCGTGCCGCCGATTCCGGTTCAGACTGCGATCGATCGCAATGAACTGATCCTGAGCGACGTGCCAAATCTCGCTGTGGAACGGGCACTCCTGTCCGCTTGCGTGTAGCATCCTTGAGGCCTTGCGGGCAGGAGTGCCCGCACCACAAAAGGCGGTAGTGTATCGCTGACATGAAGGTTGTCAGCGGTGATCCCGATCCCAAGCATGTGAGCACGTCCTACGTCGAACGCCACAATCTCACGATGCGGATGGGAATGCGTCGCTTTACTCGCCTAACAAATGGTTTTTCTAAGAAATTTGAGAATCACGTGGCAATGGTTGCGATTCACGCGGTCTATTACAACTTCGCCCGGATTCACAAGACGCTGCGCTGCACCCCCGGCGCAAGAATCTGGCCTGAGCGATCATGTGTGGACTCTTGAGGAAATCATAATAATGGCCGACAATTATCTACCGAAGTCGGGGAAGCGCGGGCCTTACAAGAAAAGAGTTGCGTAGATATGCGCCTCAAACAGATTGGCGCTCGGATAATCGTTGCTGGCATTGTTCTTGGAGTCATCGGCATCAACGTTGGTCATCGCGTAGCGTGGGTTAACAAATTCTTTCCGCTTGGCATGTTCATCTGTTTTGCCATAGGCGCTATCGTTGGAGTTTCTGGAATGATTGGCGAAGCAATCCAGCGTCGCAAAAATTCAAACTGATACACTACCCAAAAGGCAAATCCCTTTACACTGGCTCCCCGAATCTGAGAAACTCATCGGTGGAAAAACAATCCCGCAGCAAGCCATCTCCACTCAAAGACCTCGAAAGCCAGTCCATCGTCATCCTCGATTTCGGCGCGCAGACCACGCAGCTGATCGCGCGCAGAATTCGCGAGCAGAACGTGTTCTCGGTGGTGCTGCCCTGCACTGCCAAGCTCGACGAGATCAAGAGCTATGCCCCGGCTGGCATCGTGCTCTCCGGCGCGCCATGGTCGGTCTACGACAAGGACGCTCCCCCGGCCGACGCCCGTCTGTTCGAACTCGGCGTGCCAGTGTTGGGCATCTGCTACGGGTTGCAGTTTATGGTGCACACACTGGGCGGAAGAGTGCGCCCCGCAGCCAAGCGCGAGTATGGACATGCGGAGATCGACATCATCGCGGAATCGGCGCTGTTTCGTGGCCTCGCCCGGCGCCAGCCGGTGTGGATGTCGCACGGCGACGAGGCGCTCGAACTTCCTCCCGGCTTCGAATTAACGGCGCGCACTCCCAACGCGGTCGCCGCCATTCACAATGTCGAGAAGCGCTGGTTCGCGGTGCAGTTTCATCCCGAGGTGCACCACACGCACCACGGCCCGGAAATTCTGAAGAATTTCATCTTCCAGATTTGCGGCGCGAAGCCGACGTGGACGCCGCGTCATTTCATCGAATCGACCGTTGAGCAGATTCGCCAGCAGGTGGGATCAGGGCAGGCGATCTGCGCGTTATCGGGGGGCGTGGATTCCTCTGTGGCTGCTGTCCTAGTCGACCGCGCGCTGCGCGATCCCAAGCGGCGCTCGCGCCTGACCAGCATTTTTGTCAACAATGGCGTGCTGCGCAAGCACGAGTTCGAGAAGGTGCAGCGCACGCTGCGCGACAAGCTCGGCCTTCATCTCGACGCGGTCGATGCCACCGATCGATTCCTCGGCAAACTTGCCGGAGTCAGCGATCCGGAGAAAAAGCGCAAGATTATCGGCAATGAATTCATCAAAGTTTTTGAGCGGGAAGCCCGCCGCATTGAAAAAACTGAAGGCAAGGTTAAGTGGCTGGTACAGGGAACTCTGTATCCCGACGTGATCGAATCGCGGTCGGTGCGCGGCCCCTCGCAGGTCATCAAATCGCACCACAATGTCGGCGGCCTGCCGGAGAAGATGAAGCTCAAGCTGATTGAGCCGCTGAAAGACTTGTTCAAGGACGAGGTCCGCAAGATCGGACGCGACCTCGGGATGCCGGAAGAAATCCTGCAGCGACAGCCCTTTCCGGGGCCCGGTCTCGCGGTCCGCGTGTTGGGCGAAGTCACCCCGCAGCGACTGGCCGTGCTGCGCGACTGCGACGAGATTGTGGTCAGCGAAATCAAGAATGCCGGGCTGTATACGAAAATCTGGCAATCGTTCGCCGTGCTGCTCCCGGTCATGTCCGTGGGTGTGATGGGCGACCAGCGCACCTACGCTTACACCTGCGCTGTTCGAGCCGTCAGTTCTGAGGATGGCATGACGGCGGACTGGGTTGCGCTGCCCAACGACGTTTTGAAAACTATTTCCACGCGGATTGTGAATGAAGTTAAAGGGGTCAACCGCGTCGTGTACGACATTACTTCGAAGCCGCCCGGCACCATTGAGTGGGAGTAGGCGCGTCTGCGGCTGATCCGTCCCGCCTCGTCTCCAATCAACTTTGTTCGCTCTGCGTGATTTTTCAAGGTCCGCTACACGAAACTGCTTACAACGACATTGCCCCACAAGCACAACCAACTTGCCGAACTTTGAGTTTGGTTTTGGAAGGTGCAAGTCATGCTTGGGTCGGCAAGTTTTCTCTCCTGCCTCGTCTTCGTTTTCTTAACCTTCACAGCGATCGGCCAGGCGCAAACCTCAATCGATGACGTACACGTCACCCCGCGCGAGAAAAGTCTTGCCCTCAAGGCGGATCTCGCTGCCAGCCTGCCCAGCGGCGCCGGCCTGATCCGCACGCGGACGGACCTGGTTTTGGTCCCAGTCTCGATCACTGATAATTACAATCGCCCCGTGATTGGGCTCGAGCAGGATAACTTTCAATTGTTTGAGAACAAGGCTCCGCAAGCCATCAAACACTTTTCCGCCGAAGATACGCCCGTTTCCGTTGGCATAATCCTGGATGTCAGCGGCAGCATGTCGTACAAACTGGAGCAGGCGCGCGACGCGGTGGCCCAGTTCTTTGATGCGGCGAATCCGCAGGATGAATTCTTCCTGATTACCTTCTCGGAAACGCCGCGGCTCGACACCGACTTCACCACGGACACGACCAAGCTGGAAAATAATCTGGTGACCGTTCGCTCCAAGGGCCGCACGTCGCTCCTGGATGCGATTTACATGGGCGTTCGCAAAATGCGCGATGCCCGCTATCCGCGGCGCGCCTTGCTGATTCTTTCCGACGGCGGCGATAACCACAGCCGCTACACCGAGCGCGATGTGAAGAATGCGATTCGCGAATCGGATGTTCTGGTGTATGCCGTCGGCACTTACGATCGCTACTTCGATAGTGAAGAAGAACGGCTGGGTCCGGAATTGCTGCACTCCATCACCGATATGACCGGTGGCCAAACCTTCGTGTTAAGCAGCGAGAACGAAATGCCGCGTGTGACGCGCATGATCGGGACGCAACTGCGCCACCAGTACGTGCTGGCCTATGAACCGCAAGTCAAACATCGCGATGAAAAATGGCACAAGATCAGCGTGAAACTGCTTCTGCCGCGCAAGCTGCATAACTATTTCCTGCACGTGGGTGCGCGCCAGGGATACTACGCGGGCGGCGAGTAGGCGATTGCGATGCTTTCGGGACCCGATGCGTGAGTACTACTCGTCATCGAAGAGCAACGGCGTGTCCGCGAATAATTCTTCCAGAAACTCTTCTCGATGATTGAGGAATCGATGCGCGACCTGAAACGATCGTGTTTGCTGGTAGTCGATTTCGTGGATACTAGTGTCATCGAAGGAGAGAATTTGTGCCTTCGGATAGGCCAGCAAAACTGGCGAGTGTGTTGAGATGATGAACTGCGAGTCCTTAAACTCCCGCAGGACGTCGTGAATTAAGACAAGAAAAGACAACTGGCGCTGGGGCGAAAGCGCCGCTTCGGGTTCGTCCAACAGGAATAGCCCGTTGCGCCGAAACTTGAGATCGAGCACGGTGAAGAAGGTCTCGCCGTGTGAGCGGGTATGAAGGCTTCGGCCCCCGTAGAAAGCGTTGATCGGAGGTCCGCCTCCGGGCTCCTGGTCAAGTTTGTCAATGTGCGAAGCGGTATTGAAGAAGCTCTTGGCACGCAGGAAAAAACCGGCTCCACTTCGATTGTCGAAAGAAAGACGCAGCGCCTTCACCAGCGGGTCTGCTTCTTCTCGGGTGAGAACGGTACAGGCAAATCGACCCTGCTCGAAGCGATTGCCGGGCATTACGGATTCGGGCGCGAGGGAGGAAACTTTCGCAACGATTCGACAGAAAGCAATCACTCGATCGTCCTTCAGCTCGTGAATCGCTGGAACTGAGAAAGGGTAGATCTCCCAATCTTGCACCCGCTCGCGTAAGAGAGTGAGTTTTTTCAGCACGGGGGCATTCTACTTGAGCTCTCTGTTTATCCTTGGAAACGCCCCAGCGGCTAAAGCCGTGCCTCATTTCGGCGGCTACCGGCACGACTGCAAGTCGTGCCCTTCCCGGTACCTTCGCCTCTCGCAACGTGAGCTCTATCCATCCCGGTGGACCGTGTCCATCGAGAACGCCGGCAGGCAGACGGCAATATATTCAGCTCCACCCTCGTTTGGAGTTGAGTAGCGCACCCATTCGCCGGCGTGGACGATGACCGCTTGCCCGGCGTGCACGTCGAGGGACGCGAGCGCTCCATTTTTCTCGCGGTATTCCACGCGCAACATTCCTTTCAAAACAATCGTGAACTCGTCGAACTGCGGAGTCTGGCCGGGTTCGACCCATCCGTCCGGGCTGCGCATGTGGGCCACGCTGGCCACGGAAGTCTTCGTATTGACGCGGCCGATGTATTCGTCGATGAGCTTGGGCTTGTTGCCAGCGGCTTCGACGCGGGTAGGTTGCGGAATCAGGGTCGGCATTATTGTTTTGCAGCCGGATCAACGACTATCTCGACCAGCGCTCGGCTGATCCGGCTGCTACTTCATTACATCATGCAACCCGCGCTCATGGGCAAGGGTAGGGCGTGCCCGGGGTTGCCGGCGTGCCCGGGATAATCGTTGGCGGACCGGGAATGCCGTCCGGTCCGGGCGCTCCAGGAATGGTGGTCGATGGTGTGCCGGGGGTGCCGGGCGTGAAGCAAATGCCATTGTTGTAAGGCGCATATGGCGGTGGATAGAAGACCGGCAAAGGCGCAGCTGGCTGCACAGCTATGGGATGTTCCGCCGAATGCTGCACCGCCTTGCTCACCTCATCTTGCCGCAGGGTGACGGGTTGCTCCAGCCGCATCTCGACGGGAGCTCCAGCCTCCAGAAAGAAATGATGCGAGCTCAGCAGCAGCACCAGCGAGCCGATACCGCCGATGGCCCCGCCAATGCCAGCGCCGATTACAGTGTTCCTTCCAGCATTTCCCGGCACCGTCAAACTGGAGGAGAGACATCCGGGCGGCGGCCCAGTGCAACCGGGTGGCAAGGTATTGGTTAGGGTCGATGACGACCCTCCTATGGAGTGCCCGATCAGAGCTCCGATTCCAGCCCCACCGGCAGTCAGGGCGACAGCCGCGCCCGTGCGGCCCGGGCCAGGATCTTTGATCGCATATCCTTCGTCGGTTTCGAGATTGAGCGGGCCAGGGATCGGGGCTACGTATCCGTCAGGAAAAGTGATCGACATCGATTGCAGCTGTACTTCCCCGCGGCCACTTCTGCGCGCCAGTTTCTCGACCGTTCCCTGCACAAAGGTTCCGGGAGGAATGACCACTTCGTTTCCGGAGTTTACCGGCGCGTTGACTTGCGCGTAGATGTCATCTCCGCGACGGATGTACCGGCTCTCGATGGGCTGCGTCAGAACCAGCGCCATTCGGGTGCCGGAGGGAATTGTGATGATGCTCTCGGCCGCCGCCTGCCCGGAAGAAGAGCTGGAAGGAGAGGACGACGAGTTCGGGCTGGCAGGCGTTGCATCCTGCCCGAAACAGGGGAGCGCGGCTAAAAGAAAAACAGCGACGGCGATGGAATGTGAAGCGAACTTTCTTTGGATGGTTATGGATTTCGGGAAAGCTGAGGGCGAAGCACTTGGACCATACAGGCGAGGGCACGTCATGCAGCACCTCATTCGAAAGCTTTAAGCAACTCTTTCGAATTTCGCGACGGTCACAACTTCGAGTGGCCGTTCAATCCGTTGGACTGGACGGCCTGCTAAAAGGATATCCGCAGCCGGGGTAAAGGTTTGTATAGAGATGGTAGAGAGTTGTAAAAGGCGAGTGGTTGAAAAGAAAAGGCGCGGACTAGTCGCCCGCGCCTTCCAATCTCGCGGGCAGTAGTTCCCGCGCTACACTTTTACGCGTGAACCAGTTCCACTCCGTAAATCGAATGCCAGCTGGTTGCGGCTTTGAGCTTGTCGTTAACGTTGTTGATGTTCTTCACGCCTTCGGTCTCCAGCCACTTGCGGAAGGCTGCCGCACCCTGCTTGGCGTAGACCGGGATCCCATCCTTCCAGGTCGCGCGGCCGCAGAGCACGCCGTTGAACTTCACTCCGGATTCTCCTGCCAGTTCCAGCGTCTCGCTAAATTCGGCATTGCTGACGCCCGCTGAAAGATAAATGAACGGCTTGGTCGCCACGGCTGCCGCCGAGTGGAAGAGATCGATCGCTTCTTTCTTCGTATAAGCCTTGGTGCCGCCGAAGCATTTCACGCCCTCGACGAATTTCATATTCACCGGAACTTCCACCTTGAGCACGTCGACGCCGTAACGATCCTTGCTGAACTCGCGCATGCTTTCAGTGACGATGCGCGGCTTTTTCCGGGCGTACTCCAGACCTTTCTCGTCCGCACCCTCTTCGTAGCCCACGAACTCGAGGAAGTAAGGAACGTCATTGGCGCGGCATTCATCGCCGATGCGCTCTACCCAGGCGTGTTTCTTGTCGTTGACGTCTTTGGGATCGTCGGGCGTGTAGTAAAGGAGAATCTTGACGCAATCGGCGCCAGCCTCTTTCAGGCGGCGAGCCGACCAGTGATCGAGCAGATCGCCGAGGCGGCCGGGACCAGTCTTGTCGTATCCAGTTTTTTCATAGGCGAGCAACAGGCCGGCATTCTTGGCGCGGTGCTTCGAGGCGGGCAGTCCCCACTCGGGATCGAGCAGGATGGCCGTGGCGTGCGGCGTGAGCACCTCGGTGACCAGCGTTTTGAATTCTTCCATCATCTGGTTGGTGACTTCGCCGCCGCCTTTTTCTTTGGACAAGGATTTCTGCAGCGAGCCGCGCTGATCCATGGCCGCCGCCGCGATGACGCCGCGTTCGTTCGATACTTTTCTGAGACCTGCAAGTTTCCCGGGGGTAAGCTTCATGAGAATTCCTCCTGAATACGAAAAGATGAGTGCTGGAAGTACCGATTATTGTAAACCACGGCCCCCGGGAAAGCGGCGGCAGACTTTGGGGAATCGAGAGACAGGATTCCGGGTTTAGGAAGATCGCCTTCACGGGAGGTCCCTGAACCATCAGGAATCGACATCCGACGGTGTGAGGCTCCTTCGCCTGAGCTCATTATCTAGGAGTAGGCGTGCCTCGTCGGTCAGTTGCTCCCACTCCCCGGCGAGGTGAAGAAGTCATCCTGGCTGAGATGTTGGTATTCCTGCACAGCGGCTTTTCGATTTGCCACATTATGTACCGTGGCAGCGAAACGTGAAACTGGGGGGAGCGTCCTGGGTATCAGGAGACTTGACGCCTCGGTTCAAAAGTAGGTAATATAACTACTGCGGACGATGATGGAAAAAACGATTTCGGCGGCGGAGGCGAACCGGAAGTTCTCGCAGGTATTGCGCGAGGTGAAGGAAGGCCGAAGCTACGTCGTAACCAGCCACGGGCGTCCGGTGGCGCGCATCGAGCCGGTGAAGGAGAAGCGCAACGGGCGAGCCAAGGCCACGTTGCTGGCCCATCTTAAAGCCCAGCCGGTTCAGGACATCGGCCGCTGGACGCGGGATGAGTTATACGACGACTGACGGCGGAGCATGCGAATCGCCCTCGATACAAACGTGCTGGCCTATGCCGCCGGCGTGAACGGCTCGGAGCGGCAACGGGCTGCGCTTGCACTTCTTGGCAAGCTGTCTGAATCCGAAACATTTCTGCCGGTGCAGGCGCTCGGGGAACTGTTCCACGTTCTCGTGCGAAAGGCGAAAATTTCGCCGCGCTTGGCGCGTACTACGATTCTTCGCTATCGCGATACGTATCCCGTCGTCGAAACTTCGGCTTCAGCGTTTCTGTCAGCGACCGACCTCGCCGTCGATCACCAGATCGGTATTTGGGATGCGATCATCCTGTCCGCCGCCGCCGCGGCGGGATGCCAATTGCTGCTCTCGGAAGATTTGCAGGATGGATTCGTTTGCAGCGGCGTGACGGTTGCCAATCCGTTTGCTTCGGCCCTGCACCCGCTGTTGGCGGGTTTGCTGAGATCGTAACGGCTTACTCTGTTCAGTGTCTTTGAGTCCGGCAAAATCGGGCAGTTCTATTTAGTATGGTGGTATCCCGGCTTGCGTTCTCAGTTTGCATCCGTGGGAATAGAATTTTCACGAAGTCTGAAGCAGCGTCATGTCAGAAAGGGTAATTCGTCATCATGGCTATCGCTACGATTAATCCTGCTACGGGAGAAGTCATCAAGAAGTTCGAGCCCTTGTCCGACATCGAGATCGACAAGAAAGTGCAGAAGGCGGTGGGCGCCTACCGGTCGGAGCTACACACGCCGTTCTCCGTGCGCGCGCAGCGCATGGTGAAGGCCGCCCAGATCGTGGAGCGCGACCAGGAAAAGCTGGCGCGCCTGATGACCCTCGAAATGGGCAAGCCCCTGAAGCAAGCGCTGGCTGAGGCCATCAAGTGCACGACCGCTTGCCACTTCTACGCCGAGAACGCGGAAAAAATCATGGCCGATGAGGTGGTCGACACCGGCGCCAAGAAGAGTTTCGTTCGCTACCGGCCGATCGGCCCTGTGCTTGCCGTGATGCCGTGGAATTTTCCCTTCTGGCAGGTATTTCGTTTCGCCGCTCCGGCGCTGATGGCGGGAAATGTCGGATTGTTGAAGCACGCCTCCAATGTGCCGCAGTGCGCGCTGGCGATTGAGCAGATTTTTCTCGAAGCCGGATTTCCTGAAGGCGTGTTTCAGACCTTGCTGGTCGGCTCCGCCGCGGTTGACGGACTGTTGAACGATCCGCGCATCATGGCCGCCACCCTTACGGGCAGCGAGCAGGCCGGCATTCAGGTGGGCATCGGAGCCGCCAAGCGCATCAAGAAGGTTGTGCTCGAGTTGGGCGGCAGCGATCCCTTCGTGGTGATGCCCAGCGCTGATCTCGATGCCGCGGTCACCGTCGGCGTGCAGGCTCGTGTGCAGAACAACGGCCAATCCTGCATCGCGGCCAAGCGCTTCATCGTTGCCGAGTCGATTGCGGATGAATTTGAGCGCCGCTTCGTCGCCAAGATGGAAGGGCTGAAAGTCGGCGATCCCTTCGACGACAAGACCGAACTCGGCCCGCTCTCCACGCCGGACGCAGTCAAGGATATCGACACCGACGTGCAGAAGACCATCAAGGCCGGAGCGAAGCTGCTGACCGGCGGCCATCCCATGAAAGGGCCGGGAAACTTTTACGCGCCCACGGTTCTGACGAACATTCCCAGGAATTCGCCCGCCTATAGCGAAGAATTTTTCGGTCCGGTGGCGTCGATCTTTCGCGTGAAAGATCAGGATGAGGCGATCCGCATTGCCAACGACGTGCGCTTCGGCCTGGGCGCCAGCATCTGGACCAACGACGAGCAGGAGCGCGAACGCTTCATCAACGAGATTGAAGCCGGCATGGTCTTCTTCAACAAGATGGTGGCCTCCGATCCGCGCATTCCATTCGGCGGGGTGAAGGCCTCGGGACACGGCCGCGAGTTGAGCGCAGTGGGAATGCGCGAGTTTCTCAACGCCAAGACGGTGTGGATCGCCTAACGCTCTTCTGTCAGACGGCTGCCAGCGTTTACGGCCGGTTCTCGTCCTGCTCAGCCGGGGCCGGGGCGAGCGAAGTTTGCTTCGGAGCGGTCTCCAGCAACTCGACCCAGGGGCAGGGATCGTCCTGCAGTCGGTGCACCGCAACCTGCATCTTGTCGCCAGTGCCGTCATAGCGGACCCATATGACTTGAAAGCGCGCCTTCTTGCCGGCGCAGAGAATCCCAATGACATCGCCCGATCGCAGATCGGCCTCGATCCCCGTCAGCAGCGCCCCGCTGAGGCTGATGTCCTGAGCGCGCGCCTCCTGCACAAATTGCTCGCCCCGGTTCTGGATCCCCCACACGATGAGGGCAAGGTCCGCCGGGCAGCGCACTTCACTTCGCCGTTCTTCGCGTCGCTGGTCAATGATGCGAATGTCTCCCATAGGCTTCCCTGCGTCCGCAACGAAATTCAGATGCAGATGCCTTGAAGCCTACGCGCTGGCTGGGCGGAGGTAAAGAATCGATGGGGAAAGTAGGGAACCGAGGTGGCGGGCGCGTCCGCTTATGAAACTTGTCCCAAAACGGGAACGCACAAAGGCCTGATCCCAAGCTGAATCACCTCAGAATGAGGCCTCCGGTTCGAAATTAGTTACCTGCAATTACTTCACCAGCAACAACGGCTTTACTCCCAGATTGACCGTGTTGTTCTTGATGGGTTGTTTCAATCCGGTGATGTTCTCGTAGATCAAGTACGAGGGATCGGGGCTATAGGGCGCGGTGGTGCAAACTCCCTTGCTGCAGGTCTGCGACGTATCCCAGACGATCTGCTTCATGGGCGCAATCTGGCAGGTGTAGATGTTTCCGTTAGCCGTACACGGCGACGGCGTAGTCCCTGTCAGCCAGCCGACCACGACGGAATAGGCAAGCCCGGCGGGCGTCGGCACTCCGGTATTGGTTTCGATCGTGCCGGAGACCACGATGCCCCATTCATACCAGGTCTGAAATAGAAGATTGTTAGTGGCGGCGAGCCCCGCCTGCAGGATTTCGTAGTGCGTGATCCATGCCGCTTGCATGTCGGGATCACTGACGCCGTTTGTGCCCCATCCGCCTTCGGTGGTCGCGAGAGGCTTGCCTAGCAGTCCGTTCGTATCGGCAATGCCGCGGAAGGTGCTGAGCATGGTCATGATGGGCGCATTCGTCGATAGCGGACTCTCCGGCAGCGGAACCGGCACGGTGTAATTCGGGCCGGTCTGGCTGGGATATCCGTGGAAGGTGAGGCCGTCGGCGTAGAGATATCCGCCCGCCTGCAAATATTTCGTCATGTAATTGACGCCGCTCAGCCACACCACCGACGGCGTGAAGACCATCGAGTAAGGATCCTGCTTCAGAATCGGATACGCGGCCTGCGCCAGCGCGAGCATCTGGGCGGGTGTTCCGGTCCAGAATTTCGTGTTGCTCATCTCGTTCCAGATTTCGTAATACTTCACGTGCGGCGCAGTGACGCCGTTGTAGTGGTTGATCACCTCGGTGATGAAGTCGATCCAATCCTGAATGTTATCCGGAGGCGCGGTGCAGGCGATGGTACCAGACTGGTTGTGAAAGCAGGTGGTCTGGTCGGCTACGGCCCAGCCCGGTGTCCATCCGAAAACTATGTCGATGAGCGCGATGCCATTGGCATCTTTCGGCGCTTTGTTGACGAACGAATCGACGCTCTTGAAATTGTACTTTCCTCGTCCGGCGCCCTCGATCTGACTCCACGCCACGGCCGGGTGACTGACGACTCCGTAGGTCACTTTGGGCAGGTCGGTGGCTGAAGCGACACCCATGGAAAACAGCGTGGGTTGCACCTGGGCCTGAGCGCTGGGCGCGAATGAAGGCAGCAGAAACAGAGTCATCAGGGTCAGGGAGGAGAAGCTCAGCAACGATAGGGCGTTGGCTGGGCTGGCAATCTTTTTCATCGGACAACTCCATTTCGGTGCGCCGCCCGAGAGCGCGCACGCGGCTCACTTTGCGCCGGAAAAGCATGCGGTCTTAGAACCCTCGCATGGCCGCGCCTAACTCCGTACACGTTCCACGACTGGCGTAGGTTCTGAGCTGCATGACTCGGCAGTCAGGGCTTACCTGGGTCTCGCGTTCGTGGGGGGGACGGCAAACGAACGCTGACTGAGTGTGGCAAAGGGAGGTATGACTGTCAAGAGAAGACCGGATCAATATCCGGTCTAGTCTGTGGAAAAAATGTGCGAACTGCGCTATTTGCACACCAAATGCAGCCGGGACTACGCCACCACTGTCGAAGTGTTGAAAAACACCACCGCGATCCGATCTGGGGAATAGTTACCAATTAACTCCTGGTGGGGTCGAACCTGACGCGCGCTGCAATGTAAATCGAGAAAACTTCTTTCTGGCCATCAAACCAATCGTTCCATCCCTCGTCTAAAGAACCAGCGTATTTTCAGGAGGATGGACATGACAAAACTGTTTTTGGCATTGCTGTTTGGTTTGACGAGCCTGATCCCAGCGGCGATCGCAGCTCCCGCCCAGACCGCAGATGATGCCAACGCCGACCATACCGCTCCCAGTTACGACATGAAAGGCCAGGCGCTGGTGGATCTGGATGCCGTGCAGAAAAAGTTTGTCGCCCTGGCCAATGCCGTGCCAGCCGACAAGCTGACGTGGCGGCCCACGGCCGATTCGCGTTCATTTGCCGAGGTTTTTCTCCATGTGGCCGGCGAGCGCTACGGAATCCTTGCTCTGATGGGCGCGGAAAAGCCTGCGGGATTCGATGGCGGCAAGTTTGAGAAGTCAACCACCGATCGCGCCCAGATCGTGGAGGAGTTGAAGAAGTCGTGGGAGTTCACGCAGAAGACGATCAAAGGCATGAGCAACGCCGAGTTCGCCAAGCTGCTGCCCAAACTCGGCCCCCAGGCCAATGCCGGCGATGTGATCTATATCCTCGTAGCCGATGCGCACGAGCATCTCGGACAGTCAATCGCGTACGCGCGCGAAAACGGAATCGTTCCGCCGTGGACGGCTGCGGCGCAGAAACAGGCAGCGGAAAAGAAGGCGGAACA
Organism: uncultured Acidobacteriota bacterium; assembly: GCA_963701925.1. Lineage (GTDB taxonomy): Bacteria > Acidobacteriota > Terriglobia > Terriglobales > Acidobacteriaceae > Sulfotelmatobacter. The sequence continues at coordinate 213,753 of CAVPBQ010000010.1, read as the reverse complement.
GAAGTAGAGCTGCGACTTCGTGAAGTCGCCCCAATCTGCTAGCGGGTCAGTTTCAATAAATTTATTTTGTCATTCCGAACCGGGCCGAAGGCCCGGTGAGGAACCTGCTGTTTGCCGGGCACACAGCAGGTTCCTCGCGCGAAAAACGCGCTTCGCAATGACAACTTTCAACCTGACCCGCTGCTTTCCACCCCTGCTCTTGCGTCTCGGTCCGACCTTGCCTTATGCTGGTCTCGGCCTGTGCGAGAGGCCGTCGGTCCGCGTAAAGGGCGCAGCCCACTCCTTTGTAGTTTGCCGTCAACCTGACTTCCAGCCCGAAAACCGCGGACAGCGGGCATTCAAGGAAGGAAGGTGCCATGAGCGACAATTCCGGTCGCGCGGGTTACTCCGCCGACAAACTTCCCGCCCGCGCCAATCTCGAACATCTGAAGAATGAAGCTAAACAGCGTCTCAAGGCCATGCGTTCGCAGAGGCCGGATGCGACGCGACCCGAAGCCCCAAAAAAAGTCCGGCTGGCGGACGCGCAACTGCTGGTCGCGCGCAGCTATGGATTTCCCAGCTGGCGCAAGCTCAAGTCTTACGTGGACGCGCTGCACGACTTCGGCCAGCAACTGGTCAACGCAGTTTATGACGCCGATCTGCCTACGCTTCGCGAAGTGCTCGACCGCCATCCCGATCTGGTCAATGCGAGCGCTGATCTGCCGCGGCTGAACCGGCCGAGTGACACGCTCAGCATGCGATTGCTTCATCTGGCCATTGCGGAAGCCAAGCCCGATGTGTTGCGGTTGTTGATTGCGCGCGGCGCCGACTTGAATGCGCGCAATGCGGACGGCCGCTTACCGCTGCATGATTGCTTCGAGCTGAATCACGACGACCACGCGAAAATCCTGCTGGAGGCTGGCGCAGTGCCCGACGCCTGCGCGGCCGCAGCCTACGGGATGCACGACCAGCTTAAACAAATTTTGCAGAACGATCCCGCCGCAGCAAACGATTTGACGACCGGCAACTCTCCGCTCGGGTGGGCGGCATTTGGCCATCAACCGAAGTCGGCGACCATCCTGTTTCAGCATGGAGCCATCGCTGATCGCCTGCCTTACGACGCTTGCGCGTGGGGACCGGCGGCCATGGTCAATTCCACCGAGGTCGCGCGCGTTCTGCTGGAATATGGAGCGAATCCCAACTGGCAGGATGAAGAAGGCAATACTCCGCTGCATCGCGTCATTCAGAGCCGCATGGTTGTGGACCCGGCGAAGTTTGTCCAACTGCTGCTCGATTCCGGTGCAGACCCAGGCCTGCGGAATCACGCCGGACGAACGCCTCTGGAGGAAGCGGAGGCTCTTCTGCAGACGGGCAAGAATGCGGAAACTTATTTTCCGGTTCGCCCCATCGGCCCGAAAAAATTGGAACAGACCATCGAGATACTCCGCTCGCGGCGCGCGTGAAGTCGCGGGCCGACAATAGATGTACAATGCTGCAGTCCGCAGGTTTAAGGGACAGCGGATGGTGGTTTCCGCCCACCCTCAATCACGGTCTGAATTTTCAGGTCCGATCAAATCAAGAGACAGGTTCAGGAGGACACTTGGCGACAACCCATTTTTCTGGCGAAATCGCGATCCGGCAGGGCGCGACGATCGTGATTGAGGCGATCTTCCATAGTTCGGACTTCAACGCGGGCGGCGCCTATCGGGGTCCTGCAGTGTTCGCGGGGCTGGTCACTAGCCCGTACATGCAAACCATCACGACTCTGTCCGTGGGACTTGAATTTACCCAGCAGTCCAGTGACATCTCATCAAACTGTATTTACTATGTCACCATGCGCAATGACGGCGCGCAGGACAATGCCGTAGCGCTGGAAGCTTTCTACGATGGGTAAGAGCGCATGGACCGCCTTTTTGAAACGGCCATGGAGGAGATGCTTCGATGAAAATCAGCGTGGTAGTGGACAAGTCCGGGGCGATCGTCGGGGCGCTCATTCCTCCGGTAACGACCAACAAGGTGCATCCGGTGAACTCACTCAGGTTGAGGGCGTCTGAATCGCAATCCATTCATGAGACAGACTTGCCCGAGGAGCTATTTGAGCATCTCGGCAAGCAGAGTCTCGTGCCGGAGCTTTTGAAATACCGCCTGCAAAAAACAGGCAGGAAGGTCGCGCTTACCCGCGCTTAGCGATTACTGCCGCAGCGAAATCCCGCTGAGCGCCGCCTGCTGCTTCTTAATCAACTCCTGCACACCCTGCTTGGCCAGTCCCAGCATTTTGCCCAACTTCATTTCGTCGAAGACCTGATGCTCGGCCGTGGCCTGCACTTCTACGAGTTTTTGCGCGGCGGTCATGACGAAGTTCATGTCGACGTCGGCGCGGGAGTCTTCTTCGTAGCAGAGATCGAGCAGGATTTCGCCATCGACGATTCCTACGCTGATGGCGGCTACGAAATCTTTTAGCGGAACTGCCGGCAGCGTTCCGGCCTCCACTAACTTTCCCAGCGCGAGCCCCAGCGCGACGAACGCTCCGGTGATCGATGCGGTGCGCGTGCCGCCGTCGGCTTGAATCACGTCGCAATCGATCCAGATCGTGCGCTCGCCCAGGCGCGACAAATCGGTCACGGCGCGCAGCGAACGCCCGATCAGGCGCTGAATTTCATGCGTCCGCCCGCTGGGCCTGCCCTTGGTGACCTCGCGCGGCGTGCGGGTCAGCGTGGAGCGGGGAAGCATGCTGTATTCGCTCGAAATCCATCCTTTGCCCGAGTTGCGCATGAACGGCGGCACCGTCTCCTCGATGGACGCGGTGCAAATGACGCGCGTGTTGCCCACTTCGATCAGCACCGACCCTTCCGCGGTGGAAATGAATTCGGGAGTGATTTTCACCGGGCGAAGCTGGTCGGGAGAGCGATTATCCGAGCGGTAGAACATGCTTCGAAATTGTAACTCATTGAGGCGAAAGCCGGATCGAGTGCTTGACAGTAGTTATATCTATAGATATAGTTAACGCAAGATCGAACGTAAGTTAAATCAAAGTTGAGGTCGAAAGAAGGAGTTTTCAAATGTTTGGAAGATGTGGAAGTGCATGGCGCGGTGGGATGGGAGCGCCCTTTATGGGTGGAGGCTTCCCTTGGGGAGGCCGCGGAGGCCGATGGGGACGTTTCTTTGGGCCTGGCGAAATTCGCCTGGCGCTGTTGTCGATGCTGGAGAGCGGGCCGAAGCATGGCTACGAGTTAATGAAAGAACTGGAGACGAAGTCGGGCGGAGCCTACAAGGCGAGTGCGGGAGCGATTTATCCGGCACTGCAGCAGCTCGAAGATGAGGGCTTGGTCACCTCCGGTGCAGCGGCCGGGAAGCGCACCTATTCGCTAACTGAATCCGGTAAGGCTGAGTTGCAACGGGAAGCTGAAACGGTGAAGCGAATCTGGTTTCGCGCCGAGGAGGCAGGCAGTTGGCTGATCGGACCGGAAGGCGGAGAGATCGCGCGTCCGGCTGCCGCAGTGTTGAAGGTTGCCCTGCGAGTAGCCTCGCGTCAGTACCACGACTCGGCCAAGATTAACAAAATTCGCGAGATTCTCGAACGGACGAAAGGCGAGATCGAGGCGCTGGAAAAGGCGTAAGCCGGCTAAGTCGTTGGATCCTCGTGTAAGTGATTGAAATGTCGTAGGAGCGCGTAGCAAGGCGCTGCGCACGCGATCTCCCGCCAGGCGATGGTCAGCTCGTCTGTGCGGGAGATCGTCGTTGTAAGGGGCGCTTCCGGCCCCGCAATGGGCATCGTGGATTTGGATCGGAACGCCGGGCGCGGGTGGCGGAGTTAGAGTCTTGCCGTCGCGTACAATACTGTACGTACAATATTATACGCACATCCGCTTTTACTGTCCGGACTGCAGTTGCGTTGCCAGCTGGTTCACGGAGCTCACATCGTAGAAGGATGTCAGGTCGGCGTGGCCAGCTAGAGTTTCGCGCTCCTGGCCGTCGACCAGAACCTTCACTTTTAGAATTCCCTGGGTATTGGCCGAGATGGTGTGAATCAGCGACACCACGGTCAGTTCCTCGACCAGCACGCCGGAGCGGTGCGTGTCGGCGAAGGCGCCATTGAGGTCGATGACGGCAACTCCCGGATCGACCAGAAAAACTCCACGGATATCGGCGCCCGGCCCGAGTTGGTGCGGCGAAGATTTATCGAGATAAATCGAAAGCAGGCTGCGCAGCAACTCCTCGGCGCGCTCTTGGCGGCCGGAAGGCATCGGAATCAGCGCCGCTTCGGGCTGGAGGCTCCCATTGTTATCGTGGGCGACGAACAGGGTCACCTGCGCGGTGGGCCCGGCCACGGGTGGAGCGAGCGGCCGCGTATCACTCGACGCCACGGGCGCGGAATTGACCGTCTTGCGCATGTGCCAGGCGTAGGCGCTCAGTCCGAGTACAGCCGCCAGCAGCACGGCCACAGCAATGGCGAGATGGCGTGGAATCATGGCGTCGCTCCCAGTTGATCTCGATTGGCTGCAATCGCCGTGGCCACGGCACTGGTGACGAGTTGCTGGTAATCCGGGGCGATGAGTTGGGAAATGTCCGATCCCTGGGGAGCGACTTCGACCGCAATGGCCGCTCCGGTGATGTTGTTCAGGGGACGCAACGGAGCCGGCAAGGTGCGCACGGGAATCTGGCGCTTCTGCAATTCGGCGGCGACCGCGGAGGCGCTGCTCTGGCTGATGCCCGCGAACGCGCGCTGGGCCGTGCTCCACGAGCGGAACGGGCCGCGATCATCTTCTCCGTAGGGAAGCATCGCGGTGTAGATGCGCACTCCACGGCCTTCGGAACTGGCGTGCACCGCGATGTAAATGGCGGCGTGGTCTGCGTTGGCGAAGATGGCGCGCTGGTCGACCGCGAGGTTGGCGTCGGAGTCGCGCAGCACGAGCGTGGTTATGCCGCGGCTTTCAAGTTCCTGGCGCAGGCTGCGGGCGAGAGCGAGGGTCACATCCTTTTCGAGAAGCGTGGCGTTTAGAGTCTCGCCGTGATCATCGCCGCCGTGGCTGGCATCGACAACGGCGAAATATCGGCGAGGCACGGGAGGCGTGGCGGCGACTGGCGTTGTGCTGGCCTGCGCTGGAGTGGAGGGCGTCGACGGCGGAACTGATGGTGCCGTCTTCTGCGCCGCGGACGGAGCGGGCGCGATGGTGATGGTGCGGCCATCATTGCTGAAGCTGGCGATCACGGGGATGCTCGCGTTCACCGTGACCACCGCGGTGCCGCCGGTTTCACTGTAGTTTGCCGAAGAGATGCTTTTGCTGCCGAAGGTCAGCGTGGGCGACGCCGGGCCCACTAGAGGATCGCGAGAGAAGGTCATGCGCAGCGCGCCCGCTTCGGTGGCGATGGTCGGGTTCACCGGCGCGGTGAAATTGAAGACCAGACGGTTTTCTCCAGACAGCGAAGCCGTGAAGTGTGTAGCCGCGCTGCCGATGAAGAGGCGCCCGGACTCTTCGTGCAAGGTGACGGGGCCGCCGAGAATCCGCGGCAGCAGGGAACTGAGCGAAGAGACGGGTACGATGCCGCGATCGTTCTGCAGATAAAATTTCGCGCCCAGGTCGGCGTCGCGGCCCTGAATCCTGGCGCGACTCTTGCCTTCCTGAAAATCGCCTTCCACGGCGCTGTTGTAGCGCAGGCGCCAGCGCGAACCGTCGGACTTGGCGCTGACCTTCCCCAGCGGTTCGAGCAGTTCCAACAGTCCGACATATTCGTGCCCATCGCGCTGCACCAGCGGGAGCGAATAGTTCGCGGCGACCGAGTAGACGGAGAGATGCTTATCCGGAGCTGCGCCCAGGAGCAGGATTGCGCCGAACAGGAAAACGGCGCAGATCGGAAAGAGCGCGACTCGCGGGCAGCTAGTCGAGGGCATAGGCGGTGAGTCCGCTGAGCAGCTTGGGATAAAAATCGGTCGACTTCTGGGGCATGACTTCGCCCGCTAGCGCCACGTCGCGCACTTGCTGGATGCGGCAGGGATTCATGAGGAAGGCAAGATTGGCCGAGCCGGATCGAACCTTGGCGAGGGCTTCGTCCGCGTCGCGAATGTAGGTGAGATTTTGCTGGTTGCGAATGGATTCTTCCGACAACTGCAGCACGCCTTCGAGCACGAGCTTGTGAAGCTGTACCACATCGAGCGATTGCTGGCGCGGAGAAAGTCCGCGTAGCGCGGGCGCTGAAGATGCGCGTGAGGAGTGCAGCAGGAAAGTGCGATGGGCCGTGACGGCCAGCAGCGCGGTTCCATCGCGGCCGCGTTCATGCAAGAGTTCCATGGCACCCTTGCCATCTAACGCCGGATCGATCTCATCGACGGTGAAAAAGGCACGAGCGGCAGTTTGAAATTCGCTGGCGGAGAACGATGCCAGCGAATGCACCACTCGATGCGTCGGCAGAATTACTAAGCCTGGATCCTTCACGTTCACAAAAGTCATCATCACAAACTCGTAGGGAGCCTGCGAATCGGCCTTGCCGCCGGCCGCGGCGCGGCATTCGTTGCGGAAAGTCAGCGCCGTCTCGTAGCGATGGTGACCGTCGGCGATTACCAGCTTTTGGCCGCGCATCTGGTCGCGAACCGCTGCAATCACTTTAGCGTCGGAAATCTGCCAGAGGCGATTTAAAACACCGTATTCGTCGGTGACCTCGATTGTAGGCGCCGCGTTCCGGGCCAGCGCAAGCTGGGAATCGATTTCGCCAGAGTCCTCGTAGAGCAGGAAAAGTTGCTCGTAGTGAACCCGCGTCGCGCGCAGCAGGTCCAGGCGGTCGGCCTTCGGCTTGGCCAAAGTCTGCTCGTGCCGGAAAACCACCTTGGCGGAATAGTCCTCGACTCGCCCCAGCGCGATGAATCCATGGCGCTCAAGTCGACTGCTCCCCGAGGGCGCGGGGAAGGTCTGGGAACAGGCGTAAATCGAGGGCTCCGAATCTCGTCCCAGAATTTTGTCGTCTCGCCACGCTTTCGAGCAGTTTGAGGCGCGCGTATATACGTTGTGTTCCGTATTGTCTTGAGGTTCGGAACGCCCCAAAATGATCCTGATGAGGTTGAACGGGCTGGCAGCGTAATAGCGCTCTTGCATGGTGGGGGTAATCTTGTCGTAAGGCTGGGTTACCACCTGTTGAGCGGACACACGTTCGAGGTTATAGCGCAGAGCGCGAAAAGGAAGCACGTCAGCCATGGGAAACCATAGATTGTAACAAGATGGCGCATGCGCCCGGAAAGGCCCGCCAGTCGCGGGGTCTGGCAAGGACGCCCCCGGAATGCGGTTTTGGGAACTTGTCAGCAAGTTTTGACAAAAAGTCTTGTTCCCGCGCAGAAAAGCTGTGGTAACATCCGCGGCATAGAGGTATTTATGGCCCGCCTGCAAGAAGTCGGGCGTCGGTCGTCTACGAAGGCCCTGGCTCGATTTTTAGTTCGAAGTTGGATGAAGAGTTCTGTTCGATTTGCCCCTCCAGATCCCTCTCAGGATCTGACTTCCACAAGGCTGCGCCAAAATCTCTCAGCGGTGAATCTCATGCGGCTCGTGAATTTTGCATTGCTGGTTCCATTCCTGATGTTGGCGTGCATGGCCGCTGCTGCGTTTGGGCAAACTGATGTGAACGATGTTCACGTCCAGCCGCGCGAGGTAGAGAAGGCGAAGCCTCCGCTGGAGCCGGCGGCGGAAAAATCCATCGAGCCGGTTGCAGGCAACGCGGACAACCCGCATGATTTCAATGGAACCACCACAGGCTTGAACGCGCGCGTGCGCCCGCTGAAAGTGGACGTCGACCTGGTGCTGGTTCCGGTCACGATTACTGACCCGTTGAATCGCCTGGTCACAGGCCTGGATAAAGAAAACTTTCAGCTCTTCGAAGGCAACTCACAGCAAGAGATCAAGAGTTTCTCGAGTGAGGACGCGCCGGTTTCGCTGGGCGTGATTTTCGATTCCAGCGGCAGCATGAGCAGCAAGATGGATCGCGCCAAAGACGCGGTGGTCGAGTTCTTCAAGACGGCGAACCCGCAGGACGAATTTTTCATGATCACCTTCTCCGACGAACCGGAGGCAGTGACCGACTTCACTAACTCGGTTGACGAAATCCAGAACAAGCTGGTGTTTGCCGTGCCGCGCCGCCGTACTGCCTTGCTCGACGCCATCTACATGGGGGTCAGCAAAATGCGGCAAGCGAAATATGCCAAGAAGGCGCTGCTGATCATCTCCGATGGCGGCGACAATCACAGTCGCTACACAGAGAACGAAATCAAGTCGGTGGTGAAAGAAGCCGACGTGATGATTTATGCCATCGGCATCTACGACCGCTTCTTTGCCTCGACCGAAGAACGGCTGGGGCCGGAGTTGCTGAGCGAGATCACCGAACTGACCGGCGGGCGGGCGTTCACCATCGACAATCCGAATGATCTGGGCGACGTGGCTACGAAAATCGGGGTCGAACTGCGCAATCAATATGTCTTGGGCTATCGTCCCAGCAAGATAACGCGGGACGGCAAATGGCGTAAGATAAAAGTTAAGCTGCTACCGCCGAAAGGATTGCCGCCTCTAAGGGTGTATGCCAGGACCGGTTATTACGCGCCTGCCCAATAGCGCCGGGAAAGCTTTCCTACTCTTCACGCTCTTGATCGCGCTGGGGCTCGACGCCACCACGGCCAGCCCGCAGGCGCAATCTTCTTCCCCACAAACTTCTCCAGAGCAAACACCCAGCGACAAGAAACTGCAGGATCAGGGCGTCTTCGTCTTCAAGAAAGATGTGGACGAAGTTCTGCTGCATGCGTCGGTCATCGATGATAAGCAGCACATCGTCACCAATCTCGACCGCAGTGCCTTCACCGTTTTCGAAGACGGGAAAGCACAGAGCATCATTTCGTTTCATCACGAAGACATTCCCGTGGCGATGGGGATCGTGATCGACAATTCGGGATCGATGCGCGAGAAGCGGAATAAAGTCAATCAGGCTGCGCTGAACCTGGTGCGATCGAGCAATCCGCAGGATGAAGTGTTCGTGGTCAACTTCAACGACGAATATTATCTCGATCAGGATTTCACCAACGATCTGCTGAAGCTCAAAGAAGCGCTGGAAAAGATTGACGCGCGCGGCGGTACAGCGCTGTATGACGCGGTGGTCGCGTCCGCCGATCATTTGAAAAAGGAAGCGCGGCTGGAGAAGAAAGTTCTCTTCGTCGTGACCGACGGCGAAGACAACGCCAGCAACGAAACTCTGGAGATGGCCATCAAGCAACTGCAGGAAGAGAGCGGGCCGCAGGTCTACGCGATTGGGATTCTGGGCGAGGAAGAGCATCCGAAGCGAGCCAAGCGCGCGCTGGAAATTATCGCCCAGCGTACGGGCGGGCTGGCATTCTTTCCCAAGACGCTGGATGAGGTCGACGAGATCAGTAGGACGGTAGCCCACGACATCCGCACGCAATACACGATTGGCTACAAGCCGACCACTCCCAAGGGAGCGGGCGGATTCCGCATGGTGAAGGTGGAAGCGAAGGCTAAAGGCCACGGGAAGATGACGGTTCGCACCAGGAGCGGATATTATGCTGGCGCTCACTTAGCGACTGGCGCCGGCAAATAGTCGCCGGCGGGGGCGGCCGCGCCACGTAGACGAGTGCCATTACCGCCGTTCCATCGTTCCATTGACTCGCGCTTGCGGATGCCCTTAACCTGTAGCGTGCGCTCTGAAATTGCAATGTCCCGCCTGCGTGTTGCCGACGACATTACCAAGTTGGTCGGCGAGACGCCCATGCTGCAGTTGAAACGGCTGGTGCCCGCCGGATCGGCTGAAGTCTTCGCCAAACTGGAATATCTGAACCCCGGAGGCAGCGTGAAAGATCGCGCCGCCATCGGCATCATCCGGCGCGCCGAAGAGCAGGGCACCCTGCGACCCGGCGGGACCATCGTCGAAGCCACGGCGGGGAACACCGGGATCGGCCTGGCGCTGATCGGGGTGAACCGCGGTTATAAGGTGCGGCTGTTCGTGCCGGAGAATTTTTCGCAGGAAAAAGTGATGATCATGCGGGCCCTCGGCGCGGAGGTGACTCGCACTCCCGATGCCGAGGGCATGAGTGGCGCCATCCGGCGCGCCAAAGAGCTGGTTGCCAGCGATCCCACCGCGTTCATGGCCGGGCAATTCGAGAATCCCGCCAATCCTGATTACCACTACGAAACTACCGCCCACGAAATCTTTGAACAGATGGAAGGGCGCATCGATGCGCTGGTGCTGGGTTGCGGCACCTGCGGAACATTTTCAGGCATTGCCCGGATGATCAAAGAAAAGCTGCCGCGCGCCGTGACGGTTGCGGTCGAAACACAAGGGTCCATCCTGTGCGGCGGCGAACCGGGACCGCATAAAGTGGAAGGCATCGGCGTCAGCTTTATTCCCAAGACGTTCGATCGTTCGGTGTGCGATGAGATCATGGCAGTCAACGACGAGGACGCGTTTGGCATGGTGAAGACGCTGGCCGCGCAGGAAGGCGTGCTGGCAGGATCGAGCGGCGGCGCGGCGGTGTTCGCGTCTCTGAAAATTGCGAAGCGACTGGGAGCGGGGAAGCGCGTCGTGACGATTGTTCCGGATTCGGCGGAGCGATATTTATCCAAGAAAATATTTGACGGTGGGATCTAAGTCAGGTTTTCCAATGGTGGGAGCGGGCACTTCTGCCCGCTGGCTTATGGATGCTGCAGGCAAGCGGGCAGGAGTGCCCGCTCCACACGGGGCCACGTGATTTACAACTGATCAAACCAATTCGACATGAAGAAAAATAAAGACCTTGGCTTCGCCACGCGCGCCATCCACGCTGGACAAGAGCCCGACCCTCTGACCGGCGCGGTCACGGTTCCCATCTATCCAACTTCGACCTATGTGCAGCAGGGCATCGGCGAGCACAAGGGATATGAGTATTCGCGCGTCTCGAATCCCACGCGCACGCGGCTGGAAGAAAATCTCGCCGCACTCGAAGGCGGAGTTGCGGCGCGGGTGTATGCCAGCGGCATGGCCGCGATTCACGCCCTGGTGAGCATGCTGAAGTCCGGCGATCATGTGCTCTGCGGCAATGATTTATATGGCGGAACGCCGCGTCTCTTCAATCAGGTGATGGCCGACCTCGGACTGGAATTCAGTTATATCGACACGACCGACGCTGAGAACGTAGACCGCGCGATCCGTAAGAACACGCGCATGGTCTACGTGGAAACTCCGACCAATCCGATGATGCGGCTGAGCGATCTGGCGGCCATCAGCGCGATCTGCCGCCGCCGCAAAGTGGCGCTGGCCGTCGACAACACATTTATGTCGCCATATTTTCAGCAACCGCTCGCGCTGGGCGCGGACCTGGTGGTGCATTCGACCACGAAATTTCTAAACGGCCACAGTGACGGACTGGGCGGCGTGGTGGTGTGCGCGCACCCGGAACACGCGGAAAAGCTGGCTTTTCTGCAGAAAACCGTGGGAGCGATTCTGTCTCCCTTTGAATGCTGGCTGGTGCTGCGCGGCGTGAAGACGCTGGCCGCGCGCATGGAGATTCACGATCGCAGCGGCCGCGTGGTGGCCGATTTCCTGGCCAAGCATAAGAAGGTGAAGGCGGTGTTCTATCCCGGCTTGGCGGATCATCCGCAACATGCGCTGGCCAAGCGGCAGATGAGCGGCTTTGGTTCGATGATTACTTTTGAAACCGGCTCGCTCAAGAACGCCAACAAAATGCTGAAGAAGGTGCAGATTTGTTCGCTGGGTGAATCGCTGGGCGGCGTCGAAACTTTGATCTCGCATCCCGCGACCATGACCCACGCCGGGATTGGCGAAAAGGGCCGCAAGGCCATCGGCATCACCGACGGCATGGTGCGGATTTCCGTGGGCATCGAAGATGTTGGCGACATTCTTGACGATCTGGACCAGGGCCTGAGCGCGATCTAGAGACGGATCTGCACGGATTTCCACGGATCAAGATTTTTCTCAGGAATGTGCGCGTGAAAGATAAACAGCAGTCGGCCCGCGAATGGAATTCTGCTGTCTACCATCGTCTCTCTGGGCCGCAAGTCAGTTGGGGCAAGAAGGTGCTGTCACGGCTGCGGCTGCGTGGAGATGAACTCATTCTGGATGCGGGATGCGGCACGGGGCGCCTCACCGGAGAATTGCTGGAGTCCTTACCGCAGGGGCATGTGGTGGGGATTGATCTGTCGCAAAACATGCTGCACTCGGCGCGCGAACACCTTGAACAGTTTGCAGCACGTCTGAGCTTGGCCGAGTGCGATTTGCTGCATCTGCCTTTCGAGCGCGTCTTCGACGGCATCGTAAGCACGGCGGCGTTTCATTGGGTGCTCGATCATGACCGGCTGTTCTTAAATTTGCGGAATGCGCTCGTTCCTGGTGGATGGTTGGAAGCCCAGTGCGGCGGAGACGGCAACATTGCCCGCTTGCGCGAGAGAGCTGACGCTCTTGCGGCGAGCCCAGAATATGCGAAGTTCTTTACAGGATTTCGCGAGCCGTGGCTGTTTCAGGATGCGGATTCCGCCGCGGAGGGGCTGCGGCGCGCCGGCTTTGTGGATGTCGAGACCTCGATCGAGCCCGCGCCCACCATACTCGACAGTGCCGCGCAGTACAGTGAGTTCGTTCGCAACATTGTTCTGCGCCAGCATCTGGAAAGTATTCCCAGTGAAGCCAGCCGCGCGCACTTCATGAAATGCCTGACGGAGCAGGCCGCGCAGGATGATCCGCCGTTCTTGTTGGACTACTGGCGATTGAACCTGCGGGGCAGAGTTTCCACCTAGCAGAGTCCCCGCCTAGCCGGGATAGGCTCCCGTGATGTAGCCCTCCAACTCGTGGATGGCCTGCGCCTGGCCGGAGATGATCCACTTCACCAGATCGCCAATCGAGACCACGCCAACCACATTGTCCTCGCTCACCACGGGAAGATGGCGAAAGTGGTGCGCGGTCATAATCGCCATGCACTCGTCCACGGAGTGCTGCGGCGTGACGAAGACCACGGGGCTGGTCATGATCTGGCGCACCGCCGTCTCCTTGGAGGAATGGCCCTTGAGGATGACTTTGCGCGCATAGTCGCGTTCCGAAAGAATGCCGACAAGCCGGTGCTCTGAGAGGACGAGCAGCGCGCCGATGCCGAATTCTGCCATCTTCTCGATGGCTTCGTAGACCGACTGGTCGGGGCTGACCGAAATAACGCGGTTGCTCTCCTTCGAGCGGAGCAGCAGAGATAGGGGATCGGAAATCTTCATGGGCACCTTCCTGGGTGTCGCCCCAGCGGCTAAAGCCGTAATTCATTTCGTGCTACTTGTGGCGCGGCTGAAGCCGCGCCCTTTCAAATCCCATCCGAGATCATTTGCCGGTGCGCTCATCCCACACCGGCTTGCCTTTGTCGTCACGAAACATGAAGGTGTCGGTGCCTTTGATAATCTCGCGCGCCAGGATGACCTCGGCGTCTTCCTGCTTGATCTTCGACCCGGTGACGGCAACTTCATCTCCCTTGGCGAAGCTGATCCCCATCTCGTCCTGAAACGGCTTGGGCGAGAGGTAGATCTGCAGGCTATCGGCGCCACTTTTGATGATCAATTCGGTGTAATCTTTGTGGTTCCCCAAAGAAAAAGTTTTGATTTCTTCGATCGTCCCCTTGGTCTTCATTTCGGTTTGGGCGTCGTACTTGGGAGAAGCCGGTGGGGGCTGCGATTTCTGGCTGAGCAGCGGCGCCACGCTGAGAAGCACGACCAGCGCGACTTGCAGCATCTTCTGGGCGGAGAGCGACGTGGATCTTCGACCGAGTGACAAGGTTCCTCCTCGTTGCGTAGATGAACCGGGCAAGTCGGCACGGATGCCGCACCGGCTCCGGCTTCATCGGCCGCCTGGATTTCCTTGCTTCTTTTTCTTACGATAAGTCCGAAGGATGAGACCGAAAACGCTAAACGATCAAGCCCCACTCAGATATGCAAAATTAGCCCCCAAAATCCTACACCTTCATGGCGGGCAACGCTAGAGTAAGGAGAAGACTCCTGGCCAATTGTCTGTGCTTGCTCTGCACTGGAGGGAAATGCGGCATCAACCATTAGGCCCTGGGTCGCATCTAACCAACCCTACGGTGGTCGTAAAACTTTCGAGACCAGGCGAAGTGCATTTTCGGGGCGCGTTTTACAAACGGCGCAGATACCATTGCCTTAACCCACACGAATACAAGGATAAATTCTGCGGATGATAATTTCCAGAGACGTTTTGCTCACAGCGCCAATTCCATTCAGAAAGTTTTCTGTTGCGTTGACCCCGCTTCGCGGCTTGGCCATTTTTCTTCTGCTGTTGGGGTGCGCGCGCGCCGACAATTCTGCCTTTGATTTGCCGGGACCTCGAATTGAAGTGAAGGTCACACGAAACGGCAAGACGTTGCCGATCTCAGAAGTTCCCAACCTGCAGGCTGGGGACCGGCTTTGGCTTCATCCGGAGATTCCGGAAGGCCAGTCCGTTCGGTATTTATTGATTACCACGTTTCTTCGGGGATCGACCAATCCACCGCCCGACCAGTGGTTCACGAGAACTGAAACCTGGACTCGACAAGTGAAGGAAGAAGGCGTCGTCGTCACCGTGCCAGAAAATGCGGAGCAGGCCTTGTTGTTTCTGGCGCCGGAAACCGGGGGCGATTTCAGCACCTTGCGCTCGGCGGTGAAAGGCAAGCCGGGCGCGTTCGTGAGGGCCTCGCAGGATCTGAATCAGCTGGCGCTCGATCGTTCGCGTTCGGACCGGTATCTGGCGGGTATTCGCGCGGTCTCCGATGCCGACACGAAAGTATTGCAAGAACGATCGCAGTTGCTGGCGCGCAGCTTAAAGATCAAAGTCGACAACCAGTGCTTCGATAAGCCCACCGATGAACAGGCCTCATGCCTGATGCAAAACTCAGGCCAGATGGTGCTCGACGACGGACACAGCCAGTCGATGGTGGCAGCTCTGACCTCAGGACCGGCCGCCGATCTGGTGAATGCGATGAGCACTACGACCTTCGCCGGCGGAGGCGCTTACAGTCCATATGTGGGCGCGTTATTTGACATCGCTCATTTGATGGAGACGTTTCACACCGCACAGTATCAATACATTCCGGCGCTCGCGATTGCAAAGCATGACGAGTTGGATCTAAAGCTGAACAATCCCCCGTCATTTCACAAGCCGATGTCGGTGATCGTGACGGCGTTGCCCGCGGTGGAAGCGGCGCAACTGCCTCCGCTGCGGGCGCTCGAGCCCAAGCATGTTTCGTGCCTGCAGCAGAGCGATCTGGTCCTTCCCGTCGACGGCGCGCCTTTAGCCTATTCGACTGACTATGCGCGCGACATGGTCCTGCATTTGCAAAACAAGGCTGGACTGGCGATCGATCTTCCAGCGAAGGCGGAGGCTGCGCGCGGCGGATTTGTAATCGATGCGAAGAAGCTTGCGGGATCGGGCGGCGCCGGCGATGTGGTGGGAACGCTGCGCGGGGATTGGGGTTTCGAGGCTTTCACGGGACCGACGTTCCATCTGGAGTTTTCGCAGCCAGTGCGATGGAGCCTGGCGGCCGCTGACTCGACCGCGCTTATCGTGGGACGAGAAGACTCTTTCCATCTGCAATCGGAGCAGGCGCCCTGCGTGGAGCGAGTGACCATTAAGGATGAGCGCGGAAGGCTTTTGAAGGCGAACTGGAAAGTGCAGAAATCCGATGAACTGGAAGTCAGCGTGCCGCTGCAGGACCAGCCATCAGGGCCGCTGTTGGTGCTGGTCGCACAATCGGGTTTGAGCACTCCCGACGAGGTCTCGCTGCAAACCTATTCGGAAGCGGCCCACCCCGACCGCTTCACTCTGGATGCTGGCGATTCGCAAGGTGTTCTGATTGGGAAGCGATTAGACGAAGTTTCCGGAGTTGAGATAGAGAATGTTCACTTCACTCCGGCTGAACTTTCGCGCGAGGAAGGCAAAGACGAATTGCGCCTGTCGACATCGTCGGCGACGGCGGCATTTGAGGTCGGTGAAAAGCTGGTGGCGCATGTGGCTCTGAAGGATGGCCGGGTACTCACGCTGGAGACCACGGTGAATCCGCCACGGCCGCGAGTTACTGTCTTGAGCAAGAGCGAGCGGGGCGGAACAGTGGTGTCCGCCGTTCGCCTGGGCAATCAGGACGATGTGCCGCAGGATGGGCAGATTTCATTTTTTCTGAAAACGGAAATCCCGGCAGCCTTTCCGCGAGACGAGAAAATCGAGGTGGCCACGGAGGACGGAGGCGCCAGCGCGATGTTCAGCTTCACGGACGGAACGGTCTTTCTGGAAGACCCACAAACCGCACTGGTCAGTTTGCAGCCGTTGAAGAGCCTGGGCACGTCGGTGTTCGGGCAACTGCGCTTTCGCGCGGTAGCAGCGGACGGCGAAAAGGGAGACTGGCTGCCGCTGGTGAAGCTGGTCCGAGTTCCGAGACTGAAAGAAGTTCGCTGCTCCGACAGCCCGGACAAGCCATGCCGGTTGATTGGGGAGAGTCTATTTCTGCTGGACTCCGTGGCATCCGACTCGCAGTTTGCCCACACGGTGCCGGTTCCCGCGGGTTTTGATGACTCCAGTTTGAGCGTTCCCCGGCCCAACGGAACTCTGCTCTTCGTCAAGTTGCGGGACGATCCGTCGGCGGTGAACAAGGTAGCGTTACCGGTTCTGCCAGACTCCGACAACTGATCGGATTTACTGTTTCTCCACCTTCACCACGTTGTCGTCGGGGCTGCGGTCGATGAGCTTGATTAGCGGGTCGATTCCGGCCTGGGCGGGCAGCTTGTCGACGGTGACGGTGAAGTCCTGATGCTCCTGAGTGATGGGCTGCTTCTGCAGGTAGAGGAAATTGCCGTCGGCATCGAGCACGCCGATATCGATGAGGTCGTGAACCGGAATGGCGTGCTCCTGGCCTTTGCCATCGGCGCGATATTTCTTCGCCTCCACCGAAATGTTCACTTCATACTTGCCGCCGGGAAGTGGGGAGTAAGTGGCCTTGAGAGCGCGATTATCGAAGAGCGTGATGTTGTCGAACCAGTCTTCGTAGAGATACTGAAACTCGGGCGGCGTCACAGCGCGCAGATCGTTCTGCATGTCGAGCACGGTGGGGTAGGGCGGACCCTTGAAAGCGTAAGCCTTCACCAATGTCGCCAACGCCTGATTCACGCGGTCTTCGCCGATGTAGTCGGCCAGGGCGTACATGACCTGCCCGCCCTTGTTGTAGTGGATGTAACCCTGATTCGGCTCGACGCGGATCAGCGGCTTTTCTTCGTCGCGCTCCTGGGCACGTCCGCGAAGATAGCCATCGAGCTGGTAGCGCAGAAATTTCTTCATCGACTCCGGGCCGTAGGTATGCCGCATGACCATCAGGGCAGAGTATTGCGCGAGCGTCTCGACGATCGCAGTTGCGCCCTCGTTGTTGGAACTCATCACCTGATGTCCCCACCATTGATGGGCAGTTTCGTGCGCGGTGACGAATAGCGGCAGATTGATGGCGTCTTTCTTTTTGGGATCGACGTAGGTGATGAATCCGATGCCTTCGGAAAATGGAATCGTGTTGGGGAAGGATTCCGCGAAGTCACCGTAGCGCGGGAATTCGATGATGCGCAATTGCCGAAATTGAAATGGACTGAACGATGCCGTGCAATAGGTGAGGGCGGCCTTCATGCCGACGACCATGCGATCGAGATCGAATTCATGGCCGGGCTGGTAATAGATTTCGAGCTTGACGTCATTCCAGTGATCGCGGAGAACGCCATAGCGCGCAGAATTCACCGAGAAGATGCCGCCCATCATGGGCGCGTCGGCCTTGTAACGGAAATACCGGCGGCCGTCCTGCACCCACTCTTTCTGCAGGTAGCCGGGCATAATGGCGATCTGGTCGGGAGTGGTGCTGACGGTGCCTTCAAAGTTCACCCAGTCGGCAGTCATGGTGCCGTAATTATTCTGGCGTCCGGCGGGATCCTCCAACTTGGGCAGGCCGGGGTATTTCTGCAGGCCATGGCGATGGCGCGCACTGTCATCGACGAGTTGAACATCCTGCTGGTAGCCGATGAACGGCAGATAGCTGCCGTTGACGAAGCTGCCGTTGTGAACGATGTCACCGTTGGGGAACGAGTTGACGAATCCAGGATTGGGATAGGCGAGATCGAAATCGAGCGCGAGGCGGGCGTGCGGGGCGAGCGCTTGCGGCAAACGATAAATGTAGAAACCGAGGGCAGGATCTTCGAGAACCGGCGTCTGGCCGCCTTCAAATTGCAGCGTCTTTACGTCGATTCGTGGGCGCGGAATCACATCCACATCTTCTGGCCAGATGGTGACGGCAATGCGATCAATAGGGGCATCGGTTTTATTTTCGATCCATTCTTTGCCGTGAAAGACTGCGAGCCGCTGCTCGGGATACAAATCAACGTTGACCTCGACGTCCGCCAGCCTCGGCTCTGGCATCGATTTGTATTGCTTGTATTTGATCTCGTATTGGGCGCGATCTTCCTGGATTTTCGAAGTCGTCAGATAACGGTTGACGATGTGCGTGTTGTAGTAGATGTGTGCGCCGACGGCGGCGAAAAGAATCGCGGTCGTAACCAGCCCGACTGCGGAAGGGAAGGAAAGCCGCGCTGCTGCGAGCCTGATCCGGTTGCTCCAGCCGGTTTCCATGCCGCGTACCCACAATAAGTTGGTCACAATGGCCAGCAGAATCGCGCCCAGCGCCCAGTACAGGTGAAACCAGAATAGAGGCGCGGCGAACGGACCGTATCCGTTCATATCGGAAAAAATCACGACCGGGGATCGTCCCAACCGGTAGAGGTAGTCCTGGAAATTCATCTGCGGCAGCGCGACGTTGGCGACGAAATACAGCACCATCACAAAGTGCCCCAGATACTTGTGGTTGACGATGGTGTGCACCAGCATCACAATCGCGCACAAGATCCAGAATGCAATCAGCCGGTTGCCGAACAGATCGGTGAAGTAGAGGCCAAACTGGAAATGATGATAGCCGTGGAGAACCTGAACCAGCAGGCCGCAGGCCATCATCATCAGGACCAGCACAACCTGAACCAGCATGAGCGCGCCGAGCTTGCTGCCAAACAAGACCCAGCGGCGCACGGGAAGCGAGTCCATGATCTGGCTAAGTTGCGCGTCGCGCTCGCGCCAGACCAGTTCGCCTGAATAAAACGTGATGATGGCAAGAATGAAGATAGTAAAACCGTCGCCGCCGAGTTCGAGCATGCGCCAGGTGACTGGATAGACCGGCGTGGAAAACGCCGAATCGAGGCCGTAGGCGGAGAAGATAGACATCAGAGCGCCCGCCAGCACCAGCACTCCGAAGAAAACGTTCTTCACGGTCTCGGAGAATTGCAACTGCGTGAGCGAGATCAATTCACCAAATGAGTCGGCCACGCTGAATGTGGGATGCACCATGGGCAATGCTTGCGCCGTCACGGCCAGTTGTTCGGGCGCGAGTTCCGGCTGCTGTGGGCGCGTCTTCCGGGTGGCAGCGTAAGTGAAAGAGAAGCGGAGGTAAGTGACCACAAGAATCACAGCACCGATCGACAGCCACAGGATGCGGTTCCAGAGCAGCACGCCCGCGAGCGGGATGATCTGTGTGTTGCGCTGGAAGGGCGTCCAGTACTGCGTGAGGCGCGCGACGGCGTTGCCGCCAAACGGGTCGACCATGGCCGCTAATGTCGTCAAGGTGAGATTGGTGGAGAGTTGACCGGCGACGAAGTAGGCGATCAGGAGGATCACGCTGCCTGCGTAGACGGGCAGCATCTTTTTCCCCAGCGCAGCCAGGCAGAAAAAAATGGCCGAGATGAAGATGAGGTTCGGAATCACCATCGTGCAATAAGGCTGGAGGTACGAGTAGAAGGTCTGCGGCCCGACGCGCGCCGGATCGAGCCAGGGCATGCGCGTGCCCACGAAAGCTCCGAAGCCGACACTGGTGAAGATCACGATTTGTGTGGCCAGCGCTCCCAGATAACGGCCAGC
Organism: uncultured Acidobacteriota bacterium; assembly: GCA_963701925.1. Lineage (GTDB taxonomy): Bacteria > Acidobacteriota > Terriglobia > Terriglobales > Acidobacteriaceae > Sulfotelmatobacter. The sequence goes on along the minus strand of CAVPBQ010000010.1, from coordinate 193,800 downwards.
GAGGTAATCGAACTTGGTGATGGGCGCGGTGTAAAAAAAGGCGGTCGAATTGTTGTCGAGATCCTGATACGTCGCTTGCCCTGCAATGGCGGCGACGATGATCACCCCGAAAAAACTCACGAACATGATGATCAGGTTCAGGGCGAAGGGCGAGGTGACCAGCACCTTGCCGCCCGTGCCGAAGTCGACGGTGGCATCGGAGAAGGCTCCGCCGGACATGAGGACGAAAAGAAATCCCAGGCCGAAGAAGACGAGGAAATAGACGTACGTCGATATACGGCGCAGGCGGCGGGAGAACTCGAAGGCCAGAATCGAGGCGATCATGCTTTAGTTCACCGGTCCGGCCGCGGAGGCGTGGAGAAATCCTTTGATGGTGGCGAAGTAGAAATCCTCGAGATCGGGAGTCACAGGTTCGAAGCCCTCCCCTGGCGGCTGCTCACTCAGCACGTGAACCAGAGTCTGGCCGGCGAACAAGCGCATTGAGATCAGTTGGAAACGGTTGCGATAGCTGGGTAATTCATCGTGCGCGATAGATTTTTTCCAGACGCGTCCCTGGATTTGTGCCACCAGTTCCGAAGGATTGCCCGCAACCCGCACGCGGCCTTCGTGGATGATGGCCATGGAGCGGCAAAGGTCGGTGACATCGGAGACGATGTGCGTGGAGAGGATGACGATGATGTTCTGCCCGATCGCGCTCAGAAGATTATGGAAGCGCACGCGCTCTTCCGGATCGAGGCCGGCGGTGGGCTCATCGACGATGATGAGCTTGGGATTGCCCAGCAAGGCTTGCGCGATTCCGAAACGCTGCTTCATGCCGCCGGAGAAGCTGCCCAGCGCCTGTTTGCGATGATCATAAAGGTTCGTCTGCTGCAGAAGCGCCTGCACAACTCCGCGGCGTTCCTTGGAGTTGCTGATGCCTTTGAGCGCGGCGAAGTGCGAGAGCAGGTCCTCGGCAGAAACTTTCGGATACAGGCCGAATTCTTGCGGAAGATAGCCGAGCACGCGGCGCACCGCATCTTTCTGGCGCAGGACATCGATGTTGCCCAAAGCGGCGCGGCCGCTGTCGGCCTCCTGCAGCGTGGCCAGAGTCCGCATCAGCGTGGATTTGCCGGCGCCGTTGGGCCCGAGCAGGCCGAACATGCCCAGAGGGATGTCGAGCGAAACGTCTTGCAGGGCTTGGGTTCCGTTGGGATAGCGCTTGGAGAGTTTTTCGATTCGCAGTTCCATGGTGGTCAGATGTCGTGCTCCGATCTCAGGATGAATTACGGGCCTTGGTTGCAGGAAGTTCCGCTCATTTTACGCGCGACGACTTAATCGCGACGGCGGGCCTCGGCGTCCGTCACCCAGCCGCGCCGCAGCAGTTCGGGAGCGATGCTCGACAGGTATGGCTTGAGGTCGAGGATGGGCGTGCCGTCGAGCATATCCAGGCCGCGCACGTGCAACTGGCGGCCATCGCGGCGCAGAAGTTCGACCACGGTCAGGCCAATGGGATTAGGACGGCGCGGCGACCGGGTCGCGAAGACTCCATGCGGGCGATCGTCAATCGGAGGCGTGCCCAGCAGATCAAATCCTTCAGCCCGATCGAAGACCCACACCACAAATAGATGCGAGAAGCCTTCGATATCGGTCAGCCCCGCTTCGAACTCGGGCAGGATTTCGATGACGCCTTCGGCATCATGCTTGGCGCCGAAGCCCTTGGGAATTTCTTTTGTATTCAGGTACGGGCTCTTTACGTGGCCGACTGGCTTAGGCGAAAACATTGCGATTCTCCTGCGCAATTTTACATGCCGACTACCGCGGCTTCTGGGCTAGCAATTGGGTCACATCGTGCTCGAACACGGACGCTTGGGTCGCGCCCGTGTGTTTCGCGTAGATGCGACCATCGGCGCTGATGACGAAGGCGATGGGCAGACCAAGAATCCCGCCGTATCGCTTGCCTATCTCCGCGTTGCCCATGACGACGGGATAGTTCATTTGGAGGCGCTGGCAGTAGTCGCGCACCGGGTCGGGGCTGTCGTCCATCGACACGCCGATCATCTGAAAGCCCTGCGCACCATACTTATTTTGGAGTGTGACGAAGTGGGGAATCTCGCCGCGGCAGGAATCACACCAGGTCGCCCAGAAATCCAGCAGAACCACTTTGCCGCGATAGCTGGAAAGCTGAAGCAAGTGGCCGTTCAGGTCGGGGAGGGAAAAGTCGGGCGCCGGAGCGTGATGCGAAAGCGCTTCGCTGGCGCGATGAACCTTAAAGTAGAAGCCGGCTGCCACGAGGACCAAGATCGCGCCGATCAGAATTCCTCTTCGCAAGCTGGGCTCTCCTAATGCCCGCTGGCCACGGGGTAACCTTTGTCCGCCCAGTCCGCGCCGAAGTTGTTGGCAATATACAGCACTTTAACGTTGGTGAAGCCCATGGCTCGAGCCGCGTCGGCGGCGGGCTTGACGTTCGGGCAATGACTCCAGGGGCAGCAGCCGCAGTAGAGAACGATCGCCTTGTTGCGCGGCAGGGAATCAATTCGGTGACGGAGCGTTTGCAATCCGGCCTCGTTGCTGGCGGGGCCAACATATTCTGAGCCGGGAATGTGCGCCTGCTCAAAGAGAACGCGAGAGCCGACCTGAAGCAGCAGCGGCTTTTCACCGCTAGCCTTCAAGACCTTGACCAATTCTTCCGGGTTGATGAGTTGCGAGGACGGTAGCGAACTGGCTTGCCCGAGAAGCATGGCGGATGAAAAGCAGCAGATCGCGAGCACGGCTAGCGTGTGTTGAACGTGCTGTCTTTCGCAGTTCATGTTTTTGGGCATAATCGGAAATCTCCGTGAATCTTTCTATTGATTATCCGGCTTCGAAGGTTCTTTGGGCAGCGGCGGCTCAATCGGCTTGCGGGGCAGCATCTGATCGCGCATCGCCGCGTCATAAACGAAGCTGGCCACAATCACCGAAATCTGCTTCAGGTCTTCGGGCTGCAGCCGGTCGTAGACGTCCATGTTCGAATGGTGGGTGCGAGTTTCGTATTCGAGTGGGTCCTGAATGAACTGGAATCCGGGAATGCCCGCGGCGTCGAAAGATAGATGATCGGTGCCGCCGGTGTTGCGCATGGTGATGGTGGTCATTCCCAGATCTTTGAAGGACTTCATCCAGGCTTCGAAGATCGGAGCGACCGCGCCGTTTTCCTGCAAATAAATGCCGCGAATTTTTCCCGACCCGTTGTCCACATTGAAATAGGCCGAGACCTTGGCCTGCTCGGGTTTGGGGGTAAACGGCCCGGCCTCGCGGCGCATCAGCGTGGGCATATCTTTCATCTGCGGATCTTCCATGTGCGGGCGCGAGCCGAAATGTTGCTCGACGTAACCCTGCGAACCGAGCAGTCCTTCTTCTTCTCCGCTCCACAGGCCGATGCGGATGGTGCGCCGCGGCTTGATGTCGAGGGCCTTCAAGATGCGCATGGCTTCCATCATGACAATGGTGCCGGCGCCGTTGTCGGTCGCGCCGGTTCCGGCGTGCCAGGAATCGAGATGGGCACCCAACATCACGATTTCATCTTTTTTGTCGGTGCCGGGAATTTCGGCGATAGTGTCGTACTGCATCGGATCGTCGTCGTAGAAGTTGTTGGCGACATTGAGTTCGAGCGTTACGTCTTTCTTTTGCTGCAGCAGGCGCGCGATACGCGACCAGTGCTCCGTGGCCATGGTGAGTTGAGGAACGGTTGTGGTTTCGCCCGGCTTGTAAGAACCGCCCGATTGCACAAAGACGGTGCCGCCGCCCGCGGTGCCGCGGCTATGATCGATTACGGCGAGGACCTTTTCGTCGGCGAAGAACTGGTTGAGATCTTTCATGAACTGCCGGCGCCGCAGCACTTCTGACATGCGGAAAGGCGGGCGCTCGCTGGGAATTTCGTAATCGCCGATCTTCGTCAGGTCGTCATCGCCGAGACGCTTGAAGGGAGCTTCGGTGATGGGCTTCAGTTCGGCGTCGGGGCCGAAGATCACGATCATTCCCGCAAGCTTGCCGCGATATTTATCGAAGTCTTCTTTCTTTTCGATGCTGACGCGTATGCATTTGGCGGTGACGGTGCCGTTAGTGCCGGGAGTCCACGCTTTGGCATAAACGAGGAGCGGGACGATATCAGGCTCGGTCATGCGGGCGTTGACATACTGATTGGCCCATCCGCGGCCGAAGGGGCCCCAGGATTCGAGATGAGAATTGCTCAGGCCCATGGCGGTGAATTGGTCGCGAGTCCACTCGTTGGCGCGCTTCATATTCGGCGAGCCGGTGAGCCGTTCACCGATCGAATCCATCAGGCCGGTGGCATATTCCATAACTTTGGAATTGCGGAAGCCTTCGTTACGGATGCGAGAGATGGTCTCGAGATCGACCTTCTCGTCTTTTTGCTGCGACCAGACCGTGGGAACAATCAGCAGAGTGATGACGAGCGAACATGTCAGACGCGCACACCGGTTCATGAGGCAACTCCTCGAGGGAAACAATCGGGGATTATACAGCGGGGCGTGCCGCGGGCGCAGGCAGAGACGTAGCGAGCTACGTCTCTACGATTTCTTCGCGTCGGCGGGCGGGGCGCTCGCGGGTTTGACGACGGGCTCTTTACGCTTCTCGTCGGAATCGACGGAATAGAGCATGTAGTGATCGAAGCTGTGGCGGCGGTAATAGTGGTGTTTGCGGAAGTCGAAGTAGATTTCCGCGGTCTTGGGCAGCCACAACGTCGTGTTCTTTTTGGCGAATGGCACCGGCCCGTAGTCGACGGCCTGATGTTCGCTGAGCAACTGAATCTCGGGCATCGGCTTCACCATGTCGGCTTCGATGCGCATGATCTGGAAAGTATCGGCAGTGATCCAGGCCCGTCCTTTCAGGCCGACGGGACGAATCTCATTGCCGACTCTATAGCTGTGCATGCGGTTGGGACGGTCATCGCGCTGCTGAAAGTGAACCAGCCAGCTGGCCTTTCCATGCCAATTGCCCTGGCCTTCGCAAGTGAAGGAAAAATTGTCGCGCATGTCCGGATGGAAGACGAGCGCCAGAGTGGCGAAGCCGGTGCTGGCAATGTGGTCGGGATAGCCGGCAAGGTTGAGCTTGTCCGCGCGATACTCGTCGACCGAGAGGAATCCGGGTTGGGGCTGCGAAATTGTAGCTACATAATTGTACTTACGAGTTTCGGTGCGCAGGGGGAGCCCGTACTCATCCAATGCCTGGTGAAAGAGTTCTTCCACCGCGGCGAAGCGAGCCAGATCGTCGACCAGTTCCTGCACGCGCTTTCCTGATTCCTCCCGCACCGTGTCGGCCGGACAAGCAATGCCGGGCACTAGAGTGGGTTGGACGTCGTCAATGCTGGGATGCTTCCAAGACTTCAGGGAAAGATTGGGCACAGGAACCGCGTCGAGAGGATCCACGCCGGAAAGAGGTTCCGTGGCCGGCACATTTTCGCCAGCAGTTGGAGCAGTTGCGACCTCGGACTCGGCTTCCGCTTGAATTTCGGAAATCAAATTGCGGACTCGTCCCGCCAGGGGATGACTCGGCGTTTCTGTGAGAAAAATATTGAGAGCCTGCACACCTTCCTGGTTGCGGCCGAGGCCCACGAGCGCCTGCCCGAGGATTAATTGCGCAGGGCTCGCTTTGATCTTGCCTTTGGTGATGGCAACCTGGGCCTCGTCGCGCGCCTTGTCGAAGTTTCTTTCGCGGAGGTAGGCGTCGGCGAGGAGGTTGTGCGGCAGCCAGTTCTCGTCATCGGCGAGTATCGCTTTTTCGAGGGCCGATCGCGCGGTGGGATAATCTGCGCGTTCCAGCCCCGTCCTGCCCAGCAGTGTGAGCGCCTGCGCGTTGCGCGGATTTGCGGCTGTGGCGGTGCTCAGGTAGCTTCCCGCCTGCGCGTAATCTTTTTTCTGGAAATATAAGTAGCCGAGCAAGAACGATAAATCGGGACTGGCGGGATCGAGCGCATGGGCAACGGTCAGGTGTCGCTCAGCCTCTTTAAGATTTCCAGACTTCAGGGCCACCACCGCGCGCTTGGTTTCCTTGCGGGCTTTGGGCGACATCACTTGGTCAGCCACATCGAAGTTGATCGCCGAAGGATCGCGATGCAGGACGATCTCGATTTGCTGCGGGCGGAGCGAACTGGATACCAGCACCTCTTTGTGGGCGCTGATATAGCCCACCGCGCTGATTTCAACGTCGTAATTTCCGAAGGGAACGTTGGTGAATATCCCCTGCGACGTATCTTCGGTGGTCTGCCAGAAGGCGTGCTGGTCAGAAAGACTCACTAGTTTGAGCAGGGCCTGGCGATCCAGGTGAATGGTGGTGCGCTCGGCCGAAACCGTGAAGACGAGAACGCCCGTGCCCGGGGCCGTGTTATAGGAAACGGAAAAATCCTGTAGCGGCCGAGCATCGTTCAGGCCACCGCGTTGAGCGATGGCACTGGCCGCGAGGAGTAGAGCGACCAGCAAACACGCGTGGAAGCGCGGCGCGAATAGAGACGTCAGTGGGCTGCGGGCGCGCATACGCGGGAGAAGTTTGGCACAGTCCGGTAAGCCGGTCAAACCAAACCTATCGGATGTTGCGCCGGACTCTAGGGTTTGCTGGCAGGCTTTTCGGGCGCGGGCGCTGAGTTGGTTTCCGCGGGCTTCGGTTCGCCGGGTGCATCTGGCTTGGCATCATCGTCATCGTTGTTCTTAACGACGTACTGCACGATGAGCGAAATGCGGCGGTTCGCGGGATCGAGCGGGGCCTCGGGCTTGCGCAGCCGCTGGTCGGCAAAGCCGCGAACCTGGGTGACCTGGTCTTGACGAATTCCAGCCGCTTGCATTACGCGGCGTGCAGCATTGGCTCGATCAGAGGATAGCTCCCAGTTGCTATAAGTCGCCGACGGGGAGTAGGGCGTGGCATCCGTGTGGCCTTCGATCGAGATTTTGTTCGGGAGTTGGCCAAGTTCATGGGCAAGCTTGACCAGCAGTTCGCTGCCATCGCCGTTAAGCTTGGGGCTGCCACTATCAAAGAACGTTCCAGAGGCTGATTCCGACAGCTCGATGCGCAGACCCTCGGAGGTGATGGTCATCTCGATGTGATTTTTCAGCTTCTCGAAATCCACCATCTGGCGGATGGCGGTCTGCAACTGCTCTTTCAGCTTGGGCATGTTGTCGCGGTTGAGGGTGAAACTGTCTCCCGAGCCCGCCATATTGGAGCCGACTTTTTTTGAGGTGCCGTTGGGATCTTTGAAATATCCGCCCACCGCGACTTGAATTTGTTTGCTGGAATTCATCAGCCAGAGGACGATGAACAGCGCCATCATGGCGGTGACGAAATCAGCATAGGCAACTTTCCAGGCGCCGCCGTGGTGTCCACCATGACCGCCTTTCTTCTTGAGAATGATGATGGGGCGAGTCGTCTTGTCCATGTCAGGTGCTCGATTCTGGGGTGGGGGCGGCGGATTCGGCGGCGGCAGCCTCGCCGGCGGCGGCAGCGGCAGCAGCGGCGGCTCCGCCACCACGGCAGGCTTGCTCCAGTTCTTTGAACGATGGCCGCACGTGTCCGGGAACCGCGCGGCGCGCCGACTCCACAGCCATAATCGGAGCGCTGCCTTTGAGGAAGGAAACCATGAGCACGCGCATCACGTAAAGGAAGGCGTGCTCTTCCTCGGCGGCTTTTGTCATGTTGGCCGCGATGGGACCGATCAATCCGTAGCAAAGGAGAATGCCCAGGAAAGTTCCGACCAGAGCGGCCGCGACCTTGTTGCCAATTTCTTCTGGCGGCCCGCCCAGAGCGCCCATGGTAATCACCACGCCGAGCACGGCGGCCACAATGCCCAGGCCGGGCAGGGAATCGGCCATGGTGCTCAGGGCGGAAGTGGGCGCTTCGGCATCGCGATGTTGCACTTCCAGATCGAGGTCGAGCATCTGATCGAGGTCGAAGGGATCGACTCCGGTGATGGCCATGCGCAACGAGTCACAAACAAAATCGCAGACGTGATGGTTCTTGAGGAAGCCCGGGTTTTTGGAAAAGATGGGACTCTTGTCCGGATCTTCGACGTCGCCTTCCAGCGCCATGAGTCCGTCTTTCCGTGCCTTGTTGAAGAGTTGGTACATCATCTGCAGGGCATCGATATAAATTTGCTTGCCGAATTTTGAGCCGCCAAAGACGCCGCCAATTCCTCCCGCAATTTTCTTGATGATGTGCAGTGGGTTGGCAATAAGGACCGTGCCCACTCCAGCGCCGCCGATGATGAGCAACTCTGCGGGTTGAATCAGAACTCTGATATTGCCGTGCTCCATCAGATATCCGGCCAGGACGCAGCCGAAGACGATGACGATGCCGATGATCGCGAACATTCATGGCTCCGGAAGACGCATTTACCGATGAGGCGGAAATCGTCAGGAAAAGAAAATAAATATGGCTGCCAACGTTTTTTCATCGGCAGAAAGGCAGCGAAACTCCAGAGAAATCTGGGGGGAGCCGTTGGACCCTGAGACTGCCGAATCATTGTGTTTTCAGATAGATAGGGACCTCGCGCCCGGCGGCATTTTCATGGCACGGAAGTGCTATAGGCAAGAGGCTGCACCCGAGTTTAATTTCTTCGGTGAGCAGTTCTGGGGGAGGGCTGCCCGGGCGTCCTGGATCCGTCAGGGTCTCAGGACGCTCGTTATTTTTGCGGCAAAAGTTTCTGAGCGCGAGCTAATTTGTGACCTGCTGTCGCGCGATTCAGTCCCCTCATCCTTCGTTCATTCCTTCCTCTGCATTGATTTTGCGGTTGCGCCTCGTTCTTTTTCACTTGCGCGAAGATAGGCTTCCGTTTCCGGCCGGCCTTCATGATGCGCCCACTCGGCCGGCATCGCGTGCCAGAGAACATCCTTGATATCCAATCTTGCGCCCCGTTCCACCAGGAGGTGGACCATTTCGTCATTCCCGCCTGCGGCCGCCTGATGCAGCGGGGTGGAGTGAGAATGCCCTCCGACCGGGTTGTAGCGGTCGGGATCCTCTCCGGCGTCGAGCAACATGCGCACGATTTCGACGCGATTGAATTGCGATGCCAGTGCGAGCGCGAGATGTCGATCGCGAGCATTTGCGGATGGAATCAATTCCCGGAAGCGTTCTCCATTTCCCAAAGCTGCGGCTAACGGTAAATTAATGTTGGCGCCGCGCTGCAGAAGAGCATCGAGTGCTTCCAATTCTCGGTGCAGAGCGGCGGGTTCAGCGGCGGTCTGGGGATCGGCCCCATGTTCGCATAGCAGATTGATGAGCGGGCGTTGCGCGCCGCATTCCCGGGGCACACTGCCGGTCGCAACCAGCATGAGAGTTTCGTTCCGCGCTGCCTGATCGGTGCCGGCGTCGAGGATCACCTTGGCGATCTCGACAATGTTCCGCGGAAGAGTGCCGTTACGTACGGGATTCTCCGCTATAAACTCCAGCAGGGTTGGATTGCGGAAATAATTTCCGCCCTCGAATAGAACGTGCTGCTGGGCCAGCTTGGGATGCTGCTTCAGATGTTCGCGCAAGGAGGCCACGTCTCCGGCGTCGAGCAATTCCACGGCGCGGCGAAAGGTGGCGTCTTCGATGCGCTCGTGATGCTTCAGGTCGAGCCGGTCGGAAACAGTGGGCTTTTCAATATGCCGCTTCAACCGGGGCCAGCTCGGAAAGCCGCTTTCGCGGGCGATGATCAGCTGGGCATCGCTGAGGGTGAAGCGGGCGCTGAAAATTTCAGGGTCGGTAGCGGCGCTGAAGCGGGGATGGAATTCCCGGATTTTCTGGGCAACGTCGGGCTCACGCGCGGCGTGATCGCGGAGCAAGTCTTTGGCTTGATATTTCAGGTGGTCGAGGTTTGGATGGGACGGGAGCGGTCGGACTGGCATGACGAACTTCCTTTCGTGTGCCCGAGGTCCGCATCGAATGGGCGAAAGTTAGTTCGTAAGAAACGAGTTGTTACGACCAGGTGGACTTCTGTCCTTTCCGCGGACCGGATGCGCCCTTGTGCGCTCCGCAGATAGTAAATTGTCTTCGGGGCAGAATCAATGCCGGGGAATCAATTGGTGGAGATGGTGAAGTTCACAGTGATGTTGGCCTTGGTCTCGACTGCTTCCGTGCCCTGATAGTGCGGCTTGAAGTGCCATTGCTTGACGGCTTCGCGCGCCGCGCTGGCGAGAATGGGCGGTCCGCTCATCACGCGCAGATTCTGAATCATTCCATCGCGGCCGATCAGAGCTTGCAGGATGACCGAGCCCTGCACCTTCATCTGCCGCGCCAGCAGCGGATATCCGGGACGGACCGGCCGGCTCACGACCTCGGCCGTATCGGCCGACATCTCAACGCGCTCGGCGGCGTTGCTCGGTTCGATAGGCTGGCGGTTCGCCGCTGATGCGACCGGCGCGTCGATATCTCCTGCGGGGTGGGCCTGCGATCCGGGCTGTAACTCCACATGCACGGAATTAGAGCCGGGTCGAATCTGTTTGTGTGTGTCTCCGGCGACCACTTCCACTTCAAGCGCGGGAAGCGCGGTCCGCTGGCTTACGGTGGCAAATGGCGGATCGTCGGAGGATTGACCGTCAGATTGGCCATCAGAAGATTGGCCGTCGGAAGCTTCGCCGATGGGCTGGCTTTCGGCGAGCGTTCGCTCGGCAATCGGGTTTCTGGTTCCTCGCTTGGCCGGAGCTTTTTTGGTAGCTTCCTGATCCTGCCGGATCACCGGCGGGATTGCCTGTGCGGGCTGTCCATCGGCGGCCGGATCACTCGTTTCCTGATCGTCGGCTTCCTGGGTGTCGGGGAACCAGAAATCACGATCGCGGTATAGCACGACGCTGAGGGCTATCAGCAGGAGGCTCAGGGCGATCAACATCAGCCGGCGCTGCGTAGGCTCCGGAGTCGGGCGCGAAGATGGTCCCGATCTCTTTCGGAATAACGGGGCTGGACTAGTGCTGGGAATCGGAGCTGCTCCTATAAGTACTCTGCTAAAGTATGCCTCGAAAATGTGGCAAAAACCAGTAAAACTAGTGACCCAGTCGGTCAATAGACCATTTCTGCATACTGCATGCTATCTTTGCCGTAACTTTCTGAGGCATCTCGAATCAGATGAGTGAGTTGCATGTCTGGAACGGGTGGGGATTTCATGGAAACAGACGATAGAAAACCAGCGGGCGACGCGCCGGGCAGCGAGTCGACGGGCGGGGAGCCAGCAAAGCCCGCGTCGAATGAGGGCGTCGAAGCGGCAACGGGGACCGATCCCGGGATCATTCCCGAGAGCCCAGTCTCTGATCCGGCGATGACGGGCCCGATAATGACCGCCCCAATCACGACGAATCCGGTCATGGCGCAGCGGAAGTTTGCCCAAGTGTCGCGCCGCGAATTGCTGAAGGTTGCGCCGGTGCTGGCCTTGGGAGCATTTGCGATTCCGGGCGCGCAGGAGTGGTTGCTGAAAAAGGGGCTCGGCTTCAGTGATTGGGCCTCGGGCCGCATGTTCCGCTCGCGACATCTGGCCACGACGTTCAGCGATTCGGAACTTACGCCTTTCAATAAATTCCCGCTCAACTATTACGATGTGGACGATCCCGGCGTGATTTTCGAGAACTGGACGCTCACTGTGAGCGGTTCCGTACAGAAGCCGGGAGATTACAAGCTGGCGCAGATTCAGGCTTTGCCCCGGCAACGGCAGAACACGCGCCACATCTGTGTGGAGGGATGGGACGTGATTGGCCGCTTCGGCGGCACGCGGCTGTCGAATTTTATGAACATGATTGGCGCGGACACTTCCGCGCGTTACATCACGGTGGCGTGCGCCGACGATTATTACGAGACGCTCGACATGGAGACGGCGCTGCATCCGCAGACGCTGCTGTGCTGGGAGATGTATGACCAGCCGCTAACTCGGGAGCACGGCGCTCCGCTGCGGCTGCAAGTGCCCACGAAAATCGGCTACAAGCAGGCCAAATATTTGACCGACCTGAAAGTCACAAACGTGATCGACAAGGTCGGCTACTGGGAAGACCAGGGCTACGACTATTTTTACGGATTGTGAGCTGCGAGTCGCGACGGAGGCGGGAATGAGCGGTGCGGTGGTCGAGATTGTTAGATCGAAGGATGAGAGCGAGCCAGTCACGCGAGCAGCGTATGAGCATCCACTGGTAGTGCGCCTCTGTCACTGGATCAATGCTGTCGCGCTTTTTGTGATGATCGGCAGCGGGCTGCAAATTTTCCGGGCCTTCCCGAGTTTCGGCGCGAAGATTCCGCAGAAAGATTTGATCGACTGGCCGAAATCCTTCGCCATTGGGGGCTGGCTGGGCGGCGCGTTGCAATGGCATCTGACCTTTATGTGGATTTACATCGCGACGGGATTGATCTATGTCGGCTATCAACTTTTCAGCGGAAATTACCGGCAGGTTTTATTCACCAGGCGCGACGTTCCCGGCGTGTGGCCGATGGTGCGGCACTATTTTTTCTTCGGGCCGAAGCCCGAGCAGCACGAAGCCTACAATCCGCTGCAGAAGCAGGCGTACACCGCCGCGATCGGGCTGGGCGTGTTGTCGGTGCTGACTGGATTTGCGGTGTGGAAGCCAGTGCAGTTTTCGTGGCTGGCCTGGCTGATGGGCGGATTTCACTGGGCGCGGCTGTGGCACTTCATCACCATGTGGGCGATTCTGGCCTTCGTGTTCGGCCATCTAATCATGGTGGTTTTGCATGGCTGGAATAATTTCGTTTCCATGCTGACGGGTTGGAAGAAAGATCCCGAGTACTAACGCGGCGGCGGGCGAGATGGCCGAATTGAACGTGGTGTTGGACAATCCGGGGCAGCCGGGCGCGACCCGCGAGCAGGAGCTCATCCAACGCGTGCAGCGCGGGGAGAACGAGTTTTTCTACGAGCTGGTGCGGCCCTACGAGCGCCGGGTCTTTGCCGCCGCGATGGCGATTCTGCGCAACGAAGCGGATGCCGAAGACGTAGCGCAGGAGGCGATGCTCAAGGCCTTGGCCAACATCCGGCAGTTCCGGGCGGAAGCGCGCTTCAGCACCTGGCTGATTCAGATCACGGTGAATGAAGCGCTGATGAGGCGCAGAAGGGAGCGCACCGTGGTGATGGAAGGCATCGACGACGGCCGCGATGAGGGCAGCGAATACATCCCGCGCGAATTTGCCGACTGGCGGGAGATTCCTTCCGAGGCGCTGGAGCGCAAAGAAGTGCGGCAGAAGCTGGCCGAAGCACTGGCCTCGCTCGACCGAAAGTATCGCGAAGTTTTCATGCTGCGCGATATGGAGCAATTAAATATTCAGGAGACGGCGGAGGCATTGGGCATTTCGGTGGCGTCGGTAAAAACACGGCTGTTGCGGGCGCGGCTCATGTTGCGCGATCTGCTGGCCTCCGGATGGGAACATGGCTGGTTCAGCCGCGTGCCCTTCGAGAAAGGAACCAAGCCATGGTAGAGCGCGACGACGTGACTCGCGGAACGGTGAACTGCGAACTCGTGTGGCGCGAGGTGTCGAATTATCTCGAAGGCGAGGTCGATGCCGGCCTGCGGGCGGCGATGGAGGAGCACTTCCACACCTGCGCGCGCTGTGCTTCGGTGCTGGCGGGGGCGCGGAATGTCATCGGTCTGTACGGCGATCAGCGGATGATAGAAGTGCCGGCGGGATTTGGCAGGCGGCTGGAGCGAAGGCTGGCGCGCACGGCGCGGCCGCGAAACCGTTGGCTGACGGTGGAAGCGTGGCTGGTGCCGGTGGCGGCGTTGGCATTGATCGCCGGCGGCTTGTGGTGGGCCCGGTCGTGGCAGAACGAGCGCGTGGAGCTCTCGCAGATGCAGCGCGACCGGAAACTGGCGGCGAAGAATATTCCTCCTGACATGACGGTGCTGGTGACGGCCGACAGCAAGCTTTTTCATGTGGCGGGCTGTTCGTTTATTCACGGCAAGGAAGTGAAGAGCCTGACGGCGAAAGAGGCGCTGGACAAGGGATATGTGCCCTGCACGCGCTGCCTGCGGAAGTATCTGACAGCGGGGACGCCGCGGGACGGGCCGGTTGTGGCCGATGCGGATGACGATGAGGATGCCGGGCCAGGCGGAAAGTGACGCTCTCGGTGGTCGGATAGTAAGTCAGTAAATTGGCGCGAGCTTTGCGCCCGCGCCTCGGGACTCGGGGGACAATTCGGCGGCAGACTAGTTCTGCTTCATCTGGTCGTTCTTCATCGTGTCCTTCTGCATGTCATCTTTCTTCATGTCGTTCTTTTTCATCTGATCTTTCTTCATCTGATCTTTGGCGGCCTTCTTAGTCTTGGGTTTCTTGTTGGGATCGGTCTTCGATGAGTCCGGCTTTGCCTTGGTATCACCCGACTTCATCTGATCGTTTTTCATCGAATCCTTTTTCATGGTGTCTTGCTGGCCGTCCTGCTTCATGGTGTCGGGTTTCATCGCGTCCTGGGCGAATGCGGCCATGGAAGCGGCGAGCACGCAGGTGAGCGTCAAACTGCTGAGAACTTTCTTCATAGTGGTGTCTCCTCGAATGAGTTTTGATTCGCATCGGCAGGTAGAGTACCTGCGGGCAGAAGATGGGATGAGCGGCAGCAGAGGAAGTTACATCAGTATGTAAGACTCTTAACCACGAAGGGCACGGGGCTGCCCCGTGAGGGGGCTAGCAGGCCAGATGATCGCGGGTGATTTTCAGGCCGCTCAAATTTCCCAGCGCGGTTACGGCGACGGAGTCGGCCTGGAAAAATTCGTTCGCCAGGGTGAGCATATCTTCGGCGGTTACGGATTCGATTTTCGCGATCAGCTCGTCGAGATCGTAGTAGTGCTCGAAGTACATTTCCTGGCGTGCGAGATTCGACATGCGAGCGGTGCTCGATTCGAGCGAGAGCATCAGACTGCCTTTGAGTTGGTCCTTGGAGCGGCGCAGTTCGTCGGCGGGCACGGGATCATTCTTCAGCTTGCGGAATTCGCTGACTACGGACTGCACGACTTTCAACGCCGAGGCCAGCGAGGTTCCGGCATAGACGGCCATGCATCCGGTATCGCGGTAGGGATTCAGATCGCTGTAAATCGAGTAGGCAAGGCCCTGGCGTTCGCGAATATTCTGGAAGAGCCGCGAACTCATGCCCCCGCCGAACAACGTGTTCAGAATGTAGCCGGCGTGGCGCTTGGCATGCGCAATGGGATGCGCCGGCACGCCCAGGCATAGCTGTACCTGCTCGAGGGCTTTCTTGTTGCGCAGGATAATGCGCGAAACGATTTTCGGTTGAGTCGAGTGGAAGCCGTTGGACTGCGGCTTCATGTGCTCGAAGTGACCGGTCACCAGATCGACGAACTTGTCGTGATCGAGATTGCCGGCCGCCGACACGATAATGTTGCCGGGGGCAAAGCGGTGGGTGTAGGCGTCGACGATGGGCTCGCGCTCGAAGCGCTTAACCGTCTCCTTGGTGCCCAGGATCGGCTTGCCCAACGGATGATCCTTCCAGAAATTCTGGGTAAAGATTTCGTGGACGAGGTAGTCGGGATTGTCCTCGTCCATCTTGATCTCTTCCATGATCACGCCGCGCTCACGGGCAATGTCGGCGGCGTCGAAGACGGGGTTCAGCACCAGATCGCTGAGAATGTCGAGCGCAGTGGGAATATGCTCGTCGAGCACCTTCACGTTGAAGCAGATGCACTCCTTGGCGGTGAAGGCGTCCATGTTGCCGCCGATGGAGTCGACCTGACGGGCAATCTCCTCGGCGGTGCGGTGCTTGGTCCCTTTAAAGACCATGTGCTCGATGAAATGGGAGATGCCGTTCCATTCGGGCTCTTCGTCGCGCGAACCCGTCTGCAGCCAAATTCCGATCGAGGCGGAGCGGATGTGCGTCATCTGCTCCGTAATGATGGTTAGACCATTCGGCAGCACCTGCCGGCGAATGTTGCGTACTTCCTGAGCCATGAATGCGTCCCTGCTATGAGAAACTAGGTATTAGACTGTTGGAACCCGTGCCGCGGTAGGATCTTTATTATTCTGACACAGGGGAGGGGAGTGTGCGAGAATAGTTTAATCCTTTATAATCTTTGACTTACAGGTTATGTTTGAGGTCGGTCTAAGTTTAGGCCGGCATTTGGAATCGCGATCTTATGGAGCGGAATTCGCAAGCTTTACTCGGGTTGGACCGGGCTGAATTGAGCTCGCTGATCGAAAGCGAGGGAGAGCCCGCGTATCGGGTTCAGCAATTGCTCGATGCGGTGTACAAGCAGCGAGTGCAGTCGATTGAAGAAATTTCTACTCTGCCCCAACCGTTGCGGGCGCGATGGTCGGAACAGCGTATTTCTGTTGGTCTCCCTACGATTGAGAGGAGATTTGTTTCACAAGACGGCACGGTGAGGTATTTGATTGGATTCGCCGACGGTCAGAGCGTGGAAACAGTCTGGATGCCGGAGGGCGATGGGGGCGAGGCGGGAGATGGCAGCGAGGCCGGAGATTCGGTGGGGGGGCGTGGTTGGGACCGAGCGACGATCTGCGTTTCGAGCCAGGTGGGCTGCGCCGTGGATTGCCACTTTTGTCTGACGGCGCTGTTGGGCGTGAAACGGAATTTGAGCGCCGGTGAAATTGTGGGGCAGGTTTGCGCGGTGCTCAACGATCAAAAAGTGTCGCCGCCGCAGGATCGCATCAACCTTGTATTTATGGGAATGGGCGAGCCCTTCCTTAACTACGATAATTTCATGCAAGCCGTGCGGCTGTTGGTGGAAGAAGTCGGCGTCGCGGAGTCGCGCATGACGGTGTCTACCGCCGGAATCGTGCCGCGGATTTACGATTTCGGGCTGGAGAAGGTTCGCCCCAAGCTGGCGATTTCGTTGAATGCTTCGAACGACGAACAGCGCACGCGCCTGATGCCGGTCAATCGTAAATGGAATCTGGAAAAGCTGCTGGCTGCGGCGCGCGAGTTTCCGCTGCGCCATCGGGAGCGGATCACATTCGAGTACGTGCTGCTCAACGGAGAAAACGATGGGCAGCAGAACGCGGCTGAAGTCGTGGAGTTACTTCGCGGCATGCGCGCCAAGGTGAACTTGATTGCGCTCAATCCGGGCCCGGGGATTGAGTTTTCGACTCCGGATGAAAATCGCGTGCTGGCATTTCAGCAAGTGCTGATGAAAGCAGGAATTCCGGCGTTTGTGCGCAGACCGCGGGGGCGGGATATCTACGCGGCCTGCGGCCAACTCAAGCGAACGGTCGAGGTTGCCATAGCACCGGCACCGTAGGTTGTTTGCCCACCGACGATGGGGTTTCGATTCCCGGCAGGACGACCCGCACCAGCAGTGATCCATCCTCGCGTTGCTGGCGTGAAACCTGACCATGATGTTCCTGCAGCATCCGTTCGCAGGCGGTTAAAGCCAGGGCATCGTTACTGGCGTCCGAGTCGGAATCGCTTCGAGTTGGCCAGGGACGGCCTGCGGCAGTCGAGACTTCGAGAACCGTACTTCCGGCCTGGCGTTCCGTGCTGATGAGGAGTTTGCCGCCTGCCTCGCTCATGCGGTGAAGACAGACTCCGGTGAGCTGCATACAGATCTGAAGCAGTTGATTCGAATCGCCCAGAATCCGGGGCAGGTCGGCGGCAAAGCGGGTTTCGATCTCAACATTCAAGGCCTGTGATTGCGGCTCTAGCAACTTGACCGCGGTGCGCGCCAGGGCGTTGAGGTCGATCGGCTTTTTGACGGCGGGTACCTGGCGGGCAAAGCTGATGAGGGTGGCGACCAGCGATTTCGTGCGCCGCACGTGCTGGCCAATTTTCGTGGCGAGCGGCTGCTGTTCCGGGGTGAGCGGCGTACTCAGCAGCAAATCGGAGTAGCCGAGCATGGCGGTGATGGGATTGTTCAGTTCGTGGGCGGCGCCCCCGACCAATTGACCGATGGAGGCCAATTTTTCCGATTGCACGATCTGTGACTGCAGTCGCTTCAAGTTTTCAAATGACTCCTGCGAGCGGTTGAGCAAGCGGAGCAGTTCGCCATCGAGCAAATGTTGCCGGACAAAAATCATGATGCCCATCACCAGCGCTGCTGCCAAAGTCAATTCCACTCGGAAGACGCGAATTCGTCCGGGAATGGCAGAAGTCGACAATGCCCACACTGCAAATACGGGCAACGAGAACACAGCAATCATGCCTGCGCGTGCGATCCACACACCGTAAGCGGTGGAGACGTGCCGGGGATCTTCTGCGGGTTCCTGCACTCTGGTTCGCAGGCCGGTCCAGGTGAGCCATGCCATGGCAGCGCCCAGAGGAATGTCATAAGCACTGCCGCTGTAGTAGAGATTGCGCGCAATCGCCCAGTTCGCGAAATAGGAGCCCGCTGCGTAACAAAAGCCGACGGCGAACAAATTGGCGTAGAACTTTCTCCATGCCCCCTTGCTGCTGCTCCAGCAGAGGATTAGCGCGAGGAGGAAAGCAACTTTCTCCGAAAGATAGACCGCGTTCAGATTGCGGTTGTAGGCGTCCACGTCGGCCATGACGTATTGCCAAGGCATAACCGCCAGCGCATAAAGATAAAACCACCAGACGACCAGCAAGCCAAAATCGAGGCGTCCCAGGCGAGCGGCATATTCGTCGCGCGGAACGTGCGGCCGCAGCGCCAGAGCGGCCATCAGTGGGACGATGTGCACAAACAAAACAATGTCGCCGTCGAACAAGTCCGGTACGTCCCGATGCAGCAGCACTTCGTAGTAGGTCCAGAGCAGTTGGTATGAAAGCCAGAAGGCAATGCCCAGCGCGATGAGCATCCAGAAGAGCCGCAAGCGGCCCTGCGCGGCCCGAGCCAGGGGTACGAAAGCGGCGGCGCCTGAAGCGAGGAGAAAACATTGCACGAGGTCGCTAAAGGTATTAAGCCCGGTCGATTGCGGCAAAAGGAGCGCGGCCCCGATGAGGGCAATCAACGCCGCGGCCACGGCAGCCAGCCAGATTTTGGAACCTGCGCTCAAGACACAGCCTCATCAGCGATTTTAGAAGGAATCTCACCCAAGGCTTGGTTACTAGAGTAACCTTCAGAACAACCGATGCAAGGGAAGCGAGAACCCGCGCCAGTGCTCGCGGTCCAACTTGCGCTTGCACTAAGCTGCTTCCGTTCAATAATATGCAGGATCAACAGGGGCAACGGGGGCGCACCACCCGCCAAATCGTCAATGAGTGAAGCGATTGCCATCCCAAGATAAGCGAAACAAAACTTCGTGGAGGCTGCGCATTCCGCCCGATCCCGGTGAGACTCGCCGGATCGAGCGCTGGCTGGCTACGGCCCGCGTGTTTCTGGCGATTTCGACGCTGGTTGCGATCCGCATGGATCCGACGGAGTTGGGGCACTCCTGGGCGGCCTACGGTTTATTTATCTTCTATCTGGCCAATGGCATTTTGATCATCATGCTGCTGCGGCGGCGGCAGCAGTCGACCGCTGCTTTCCGTTTGCTGGTGCATGCGGGGGATGTGGTGTGGCCAGCGCTGATTTCGATTTTTGCGGAAGGCCCGCGCACGCCATTTTTTCTCTTCTTTTTTTTCGTGCTGGCTGCGGCGGCCTATCGCTGGGGATTGTGGGAGACTCTGGGCACGGCGGCGGCGGAGGTCGTCCTGTTGTGGATGGAGAGCCTGGTCGTCCTCAAGCTGTTTTCGGGTCCCGGCGGTTCGGCCAAATTGCACGCTCTGACTGGCCTGCAGGTGAATGTTCGCGAGTTCGATCCGCAACGTCTGTTCATGCTCTCCATTTATCTGATCGTGATGGGCCTGCTGTTGGGCTATCTGGCGGAGCAGCAAAAACATCTGCGGGCGGAGAAGGCCGTTGTCACCGGCATCTTGTCGCGAGTTCGGGTGGAGGCAGGGCTGAACGGAACGCTGCAGCAGATCTTCAGCGAAGCCATGGCAATGTACGGCGCGTCGCGACTGCTGGTTGCGGCCCAGGAGACGCACAGTCACCGGATTTTTGTGGGGGAGTTGAGCCAATCCGCGGATGGAACTCCAGCCGCATTTCGCTGGCTCGAATCTACGCCGCGCGACGCCAAAGTTTATCTCGAGGAATTTCCCGGGGTTGTATGTTACGCCTCAACCGCTCGAGGGAAGGATTCAGTTCTCGCCCTCGATCAGGAGGGCAATCCTATTCCCCATGCGAATGCCGATCCGATTCGACAGCTCCAGGGGATACAAGCTTTCGAGTCGCTGATCGCCCTTTCTTTTCTTTTCGGAGGAGACTGGCGCGGGCGTGTCTTCCTCTTTGATCCGGAGTGGAGCGGTGAGAGGCAGGAGGAGTTGCGTTTTCTGCTGAACCTGGTGCAGCAGGTGGGGCCGGCGGTGTACAACGTGTATCTTCTGCACCGGCTGCGGCGTCGGGCCAGCGCGGCTGAACGCACGCGGGTTGCGCGGGAACTGCATGATGGCGCGGTGCAATCGCTGATTGCGGTCGAGATGCAGGTGGACGTGCTGCGGCGGCAGGCCGAAGCCGGCAAGCCGACTACAGGCGAGCTGGGCCGCATCCAGGGTCTGCTGCGCGAGGAAGTGTTGAAGCTGCGGGAACTGATGCAGCAGATGAAGGCCATCGACGTGGATGCACCGCGCCTGCTGGGGGTGCTGCATGATACGGTGGAGCGCTTCCAGCGCGAGACCGGGATCAGCGCGCGCTTTGTGACCGACATCGACGACCTGAACATGCCGCAGCGGGTCTGCCGCGAACTCCTGCGCATTGTGCAGGAGGGACTGGTGAACGTGCGCAAGCACAGCGGGGCGAGGCATGCTCTGGTGCGGCTCGGGTCCAACGTCGAAAAGTGGAACCTGATTGTTGAGGACGACGGCAAGGGCTTCCCCTTCGAGGGGCGCTACAGCCAGCAGCAGATGGAAGAGATGGGCAAGGGGCCAATGATTATCAAGGAACGAGTGCGCTTGATTGCTGGAGAACTCACGGTAGAATCGAATCCCGGACAAGGATCGCGGCTGGAAGTTACGATTCCGCGCGGCGGAGAAATCCCTCATGAACTTTAGAAAGCAAACCGTTCGCATTGTGATTGCCGATGACCATCCAATTTTTCGCGATGGTTTGCGCCGACTGCTGGAAGCCGAGTCCGACTTCAAAGTGATCGGAGAAGGTTCCGACGGCGCCGAGGCGGTAAAGCTGGCGCGGCAGCTGAAGCCCGATATTCTGCTGCTCGATCTCGCCATGCCGAAGCATCCCGGCCTGGAGGCGCTGCGGGATTTGAGCGTTCCGGCCAACGCCACACCGGTGCGGGTAATTCTGCTGACGGCTGCGGCGGAAAAGAGCCAGATCGTGGAAGCGCTGCAACTGGGCGCGCGCGGCGTGGTGCTGAAAGATTCCGCCACACAGTTGTTGCTGAAGGCGATTCAGACCGTGATGTCGGGCGAATACTGGGTAGGACGGGAGAGCGTTTCGAACCTGGTGCAGTATCTGCGCACGCTGATGCAGTCCTCGAATGACGAAGCGCGGCAGAGAAAATTCGGCCTCACCCCGCGCGAGTTGGAGATCGTGTCGGCGGTGGTGGCTGGATATTCGAATAAAGAAATCGCCGAATATTTCAAAATCAGCGAAGACACGGTGAAACACCACCTCAGCAACATCTTTGACAAGCTGGGAGTGTCGACGCGGCTGGAACTGGCGCTATTTGCTGTCAATCAGGCTTTGCCGCTGAAAAGCATTGCCTGAGTAAGACTTACCTAAGTAACCGCAAGAAACTGTGAGGTGGCACTTTGGTGCTATTGGCGGGCGGGTTAGTCCGGTTCTAGACTGTTAGGAACTAACCCCCAATTTATATGCAAAGACAGGCGGGCAACGTATTGCCCTCTGCTCTTGGATTGGGGTTGGGGAATTAAATCGATTTACCGAATGAGGGGCCCTTGGCGAAACTCTTACAACAACTTTGGAATGATGAGCAGGGACAGGACATAGCCGAATACGCCGTGATGTTGGCGGTGATTCTGGTGATTGTCGTGGGCACCGTGCGACTCATTGGTTCGAACGCGAACAACGTATTTTCGAACGTCGGCAGCGCGATCGCGCAATAAGTTTGTCGATTGTGCAATAAGTTGCGGCGCCTCGGGACATTCAGTCCTGCGCCCAGATCTGCCTGCTTGCCCGGTTTGCATCGTGCTCGGTCGATCCGTTAGTCCTGCAGACCGAATTTCCTACCTATTTCGGTTCCGGCGACGATTCCGTGGTGGAGAGCGCGACTTTCTCTCCGCCGCTCGAGATCCGCGTCAGATACGGGAAGAACGGCGTAATCTCAAACTCCATCTTTTCGCGAGCCGAGGTTAGAGCTACGGGCTTGGCTTTGGACAGTTCTACCTGATCCGACCAGGGATCGACCTTGATGCGGCCGCCAAGGGGCAGAGCTGCAATCTGATCCAGTTTCTTCTCATCCAGCGCCGGGGCCGAAGCGAGCAGCGGCGACATGCGGATTTCCTTGCCTTGCGCCAGCGAATTTCCCAGGTGTGGCCGGATCAAATTCGGCAGCTCCGGGCCCTTCTCCTGCAGTGCTTTCAGAAAGAGTCCTGCATTGCCCAGCTTGTCTTTGTAGGGCGAGTTCTTCAGCAGTTCCATCGCTTTGGTGTCGGCAGCTTCTTCGTCGGTAGCGTTGCGCTTGAAGTCGAGGCGCTGGAACGAATCTTCGTCGGGGAAGAACATCTTGTCGTTGAAGGCGAGCTTAGTGTCGAGACGATGTCCCAGAACGATGTGACTGGTTTCGTGCGCCAGCACCATGGCCAGCGAAGCCTCATCCGGAAGGACGTCCAGCAGTCCGCGGCTGACAACGATAGTGTGACCTATGGTGAAAGATTCCAGCGGCGAGGTCAACAGCACACGGCAGCGCAAGTCGCCTTGCAGATCGATGTTATTGGTGACCAGCAAATTGTTGACGACCGTAGATAGAATTTTGTCGACGTCGCCGGGAGGCGCGAGCAATCCGATTTTCTGCAGGCGTTCGACCACGTTATCTTCGGCTTGCTTCTCCCACATGCGCTCGGCCACTACCGGAGTCGCATCGGCGGCGGCTGGGGTGTCATCCTTCACCGACTGTGGCGAATCCACCAGAATCTGGGTGAACTCTTCGTTCTTGTTGAGACCTTTCAAGTCATAGCCCCAAAGCCGCGTCTGTGCCTTGAAATGTAGGGTTTTGGTGAGCCCGGTCTTCAGATTCGATTCCTCGGTATAGATGTAGGCCGGCAGCCAGGTTCCGGTGCGCATGTTTAAACGCCAGCTGTCGAAGTGGAAAAAGAAATTGGCGTTCCGGGGCTGAGGAGAATATGTGCCGTTGAAGCGAACAATGTTGTAATCCTGATCTTCCACCCAGATGCGGCCCATGAAGCGCGCTTCCTTCTGACCTTCTTTGGGCTGCACGTCGATGACGAGGCAGCGCACTTCGCCCAGGAATTCGCGGCGCACGAAGTTGAAGTTGTAATACTTTTTCTGAAAGTCGGTGTCGAGGATGACCATCTGGGCAAAGCCCATGGGCAGGAAGTGCAGGGAATAAATGCCCGTCAGCTTGCGCAGCAGGCGATGTCCGAATCCGGGCTGGCCGACGAAGGATGTGTCTTCCGGGCCATCGGACATGTCGAGGCGCCCCAGATAATACTGATCGCCGATGGGAATGGCGTTTCCGCCCGAGTCGTTCTTCAGATCTTGTAGGTAGGTCTCAACCATGGGATGCATGTGCCGCATCTGCGCCATGAAGTAGTGCTCGCGCTGCACGACGTGATCAAGAACGTCGTTGAAGGTTGGCGGCAGAGAAGTCGGGCCGCTTTGCGCGGGTGCGCCGGGTGCTGCTAGTGCTGGATTTTCCGCAGCGGTCGCAGGAGCAGGAGCAGGTGTAGTTTGCGCCACGACTGGAGCAGTCGAAGGAGAGACGGCATCCTGGGAGACGGCGGCTACAGCTCCGCCCAAAGAAATAAGAAGTAATGCCGAGCCTAAACCTACAATTCGCATAAAGACCTTCTGGGAGTGAATCATGCCAGCTGAAAAATGATGTGCAAGACGGCGGACGAATCCGCTGGCTGGCCATCTTTGAGTGCGGGCCTGAAGCGGATCTGCTCGGCTGCGCGTACAGCAGCCTCATCCAGACCGTGCCCCAAACCACGAACGACGCGAAGCACCTGCACTTTTCCTGATGCTCCAAGAACTACTTCGAGAAGTACCTCGCCCTCGATTCGCTTGGCGCGAGCTTCATCAGTGTAAACGGGAACCGGCTTGGAAAGAATTTCAGCGGGAGTAATCTTCGGAGCCACAGCTGCAGCGCGAGAAGGAGCATTCGCAGGAGCGGCGTTGGCATCGCCGAATCCTGCCTGCTGAACCGTGCCGCGCGCGGAGGCATGCGGATCTTGCGTGGCCACTCCTCCGCCGAATCCGGTGCTGGCGACCACTCCGCGAGCGCCGTTGCTGCCGCCAGTACCGTTGCCGTTTCCCGGACCGGCGGGCATGTCGAATCCACCCGCAGACGCGATGTTGATGGCTCGCGTCTGCGTGGTCCTGGCGGGCACTCCTTTGGGATCGCCGAAGCCTCCGGTTTGCACTTGTTGCGGCGGCTTATCAATCGTCTGCGGAGCCGAGCTTCCGGTGGAAAAAAGATTGGTGCGCACGATCTGTTTCGGAATCGGCGAGGCTACTGCGGGAATGTCCACTTTTTTCTCTGCGATCTTTACTTCCGGCGCGCGCGTCTCTTCATCCACCGGCTTGGGCCGGGGCTGCGGTGCGGGCAGGCGTAGGGCGGCTGTCGGCGGATCGAGCTTCGCAGTCAGAACCGGGCGCGGAAGTTGGCGCTGCGGTTCGTGGTTCACTGGAACCGGGGTGGGCACCAGTTCGATGGCGTGATAGTCGGGCTTAGGACGTTCGAGTATTTCCGGATGGAGCACTGGAATCCATACCAGAATGGCGATCGCGATCGCCAGCAAGCCATAGCTGAAGGCGAAGTCATACCACGGCGTACGACGGCGGGGAAGCAGGGAGAACATTCCTGATTCGGAAGATACAGATTGCATACTCAACTCGGGTCGCATCGGTGATTGGAAGTCGATTTAGAGTTCCAAACACCAGGCTGTCGAAAAGTTGTTCTAATCTTTCGCGAAACGCTGGGAGATGCCTGGAGGAGCAGGCTTTTCAAAGTGTACTATTCCGCTGGATGGAATGCACGGCTAAGGCCACTTTCGCTATCGGCAATGAACTGTAATAGTAAAGTTCTCAGTCATTTAGCCGAGCCGGCTAGGGATTGTGGATGTTCCGCGCAAGAAGGATGCAAGAAACTACACCCCGCTATAGATCAATTTCCTGCCCAAGTGAGTATTCCGCCCTGAACTTCAGCAGTGCACAATCTTGCTGCTTTGAATGCCGCGGGTGGCGTTGCGGGTGTCGACGACGAGTTGGGCTTGCTCGACGATGTGACGATAATCGTAGTCGGAGTGGTCGGTGACGATGACTACGCAATCGTACTGCCCCAGATCATTGAGCTCCACGCATTTCATGTGCAGAGCGTACTTGCGTCCCTGGCCGATGGTGGGGAAGTAGGGATCGTGATAGCTGACCTGGGCGCCGTCGTTTTGCAAAAGCTCAATGATGGTGAGCGCGGGCGACTCGCGCAGATCGTCGATGTCTTTCTTGTAAGCCACGCCCAGCACAAGCACGCGGGCGCCGTTCACTGATTTTTTATGCTGATTTAAGGCTCCGCCCACGGAAGCCAGCACGTGGTAGGGCATGCTGGTGTTGATCTCGCCCGCGAGTTCGATGAAACGGGTGCGGAAGTCCCACTCTTTGGCCTTCCAGGAAAGATAAAAGGGGTCGACGGGAATACAGTGGCCGCCCAACCCGGGGCCGGGATAGAAAGGATGAAAGCCGAAAGGCTTGGTGGAGGCCGCATCGATAACCTCCCAGATATCAAGTCCCATGCGCAGGCAGAGCAGCTTCAATTCGTTGACCAGCGCGATGTTGACGCAGCGGTAGATATTTTCCAGCAGCTTGGTCATCTCCGCCGCAGCCGGTGAGGAGACCGGTACCGTGCGGTGGAAGATTGATCCGTAGAGCGCGGCCGCGAGCTCGGATGCCTGAGAATTCAGACCGCCGACAACTTTTGGAATATCCTGCCGCGCCACTGTCGTGTTGCCGGGATCTTCCCGTTCGGGCGAGAAGGCCACGAAGAACTCATTGTCGGCAGGAGTATCGCTGCCACGAGCCGCTTTCAATCCGGCGCGATTCTCTTTCTCGAGAATCGGAATCATCACCTCTTCGGTCGTGCCCGGATAAGTCGTGCTCTCCAGAACCACCAATTGTCCGGCGCGCAGATGAGGAGCGATTGA
The DNA here is from genome assembly GCA_963701925.1 of uncultured Acidobacteriota bacterium. GTDB lineage: Bacteria > Acidobacteriota > Terriglobia > Terriglobales > Acidobacteriaceae > Sulfotelmatobacter. Next base: position 167,564 of record CAVPBQ010000010.1, on the reverse strand, counting down.
GTGCGTGGTTCCGGTGATGTAGCTCATGTCGGGCTCGTGATGTTCGTTGAGCGGGGTGGGGACGCAGATGATGACGGCATCCATGGCGGTCAACTGGGAGTAGTCCGACGTCGCCGAGAAGCCCTGGGCTCGCGCTGCCTGAATCTCTTTGGGGGTGATGCGATAAATGTAAGAACCGCCGCGAGCCAGGGTTTCCACCTTGCGCGCGTCGATATCGAAGCCCGTGACCTGAAATTTTTGCTCGCTATAGAGCAGCGCCAGGGGAAGTCCGACGTACCCCAGCCCTATAATGCCCACCCGGGCCTGGCGTTGCTGGATTTTACTTTTGATCTGATCGATTAAAGTATCTGCAGTCGAAGAAGGATTCATGAGAGATTCCGGGATAGATCGTAAATTAAGATGCACGAAAGGAAGAAAGCAATTTTAGCATGCAGGGTGGTTGCATTCTCGTGGCGGAGCTCGGGAGTAGGGCCGGAAATCCAATTCGGGACTGTGGTCTCGTGAATCTCACTGGTACGAGCGATTGACGAAAGGCGAGCGCAGAAATCGGGCATTGCCGTGGCGAGTTGCAGCGATCGTGGTCATTCTGCTTCTGGTATTTGCGGCGAAGGCCGGAAGTATGCTGGTGGTGAACGCTCCCGAGAAAGCGGATGTGATCGTGGTGCTGGCGGGGGAGACCGATCGCCGTCCGGCTCGAGCGCTGGAATTGCTGGATCAAGGATACGCCCCGTGGGTGCTCATTGACGTTCCTGCCGAGGCCCGGACTTTTGGATTCACCGACGCGCAGCTTGCCGAGCAATATGTGCGCGGTCTTCCCGAATCGGGATCCATTGAAATCTGCGCCATTGAAGGCCTTTCCACCAAAGATGAATCGCACGACGAGCAGAAATGTTTGGATCGGGTGGGAGCCCGCAGAGTTCTAATCGTCACTTCGGACTACCATACCCGACGCGCGTTGAGCATCTTCCGCCACGAGATTCCGGGCAAATCTTTTTCCGTCGCGGCTGCCTATAACGATGCGGAATTCGGAGTCCACTGGTGGACTCACCGGGAATGGGCCAAGACCTTCCTGCAAGAATGGATGAAAGTGATTTGGTGGAATGGCGTAGATCGGTGGCGAGCACGCCGAAGCCCAAGCAATTCATAAGTTTTCCACCGCAAAGCGCACAAAAGGCATTGACGTTCAACAGGGAGGACGGTACGATTTCGTGCAACGGTCACCAACATAGTTATTAACGGAGTGTGGGAATGAGCGGGTCTGCTTTCCGCAAGATGGTAAGCTGCGTGCTATTGCTCTTGATTCCCGGGTCCCTGCTAGCGGCTGATTCCAACGCAGCCATGCTTTATACAAATGGAGCCGCCTGGGTGAATGGAGCCCACGTTCCGCGCGCCTCCTCCGCCATCTTCTCCGGTGACTTGTTGCAGACACGTTCTGATTCCGTGGCCAACATCAACGAGCCGGGATCCTCGATCACCGTACATTCCGATTCGCTGGTGCAGTTTGATACCGCTGCGGTCAAGATCGAACACGGTGGCGTTACAGTGTCGACTTCGAAAGGAGTTGCGACCACCGCCGGGGACGTTAAGATCACGCCGGCTTCGTTCAACTGGACCGAATTCAACGTGGTCGATACCGACGGCACGGTTCGGATTGCCGCTACCAAGGGAGACCTCACCATCACCGACGGGACAGGCACGTACACGCTGCAGCAAGGCCAGCAAACCACGCGGGATGAGACGAGCGCCGATAATAGTCAGGATCAGAATCAGACGGGCAAGAAGAAAAATAAGAAGCGTGCAGCCGGAGCCGCGCCTGCGGCAGGCGGCGGCATTCTGAGTTCTCCGGTGGCGATTGGAATTGGCGGAGCCGCCATCATCGGCGTCACCGCCTGGGTGCTGGTGAAGAATGACAATCCGGCCAGCCCGACTCAGCCGTAATTTCGGCGACATGCCGTTTGAGTAATCCTCACTAACGCAGTGCAGTCCATACTCGGATTCGTCGCGGCGGCTCGCTGCGCTCGCGGGCGGACCCTTCGACTTCGCTCAGGGCAGGCTGTGTCGGCTGCTACGTGAGTACTGTGAGCTAGACCACTTCTGAGGCGGGAAGCATCTCATCGGCGGGAGCGGGAGTGGGCTTGCGGCGGTTGCGGGATTTCTGCAGCAGCCTGGGCCCGGCGCCGATCGTGCATAGGACATAAAACAGAGCGGCATTGGCCGGGATCTGCAGATTGAAGTCGAAGAGGCTGTGCACCAGAATGCCGGTCACGCCCAGGATGCAGCCCAGGGTGACGGCGCCCGGGAGATCGAACATCCAATTGTTGATCTTGCGCAACGCTCCGCGATAGAAGACCACGATGAACCAGAGCATGGTGCCGAATCCCAGCAGTCCCATCTCCGTTAATAGTTGCAGATAGTCGTTGTGGGCTTCGTTGACGAAGAAATTGGTGTAGAAGGAGCGGAATTGCGGATACGCGACGGGGAAAGTTCCCAATCCGAAGCCGAGGACCCTCTTCTTACGGAACATGCGCAGCGCATCGCGATCGATGGAAAGCCGCATCCCGCCTGAGAGTTCGGTGTGAGCCTCGGTCGAGATGCTGGCCACGCGGCCTTTTAGATCCTTGCCACCCAGCCACACCAGCAGGCTGACCAGGACTATGGCAAAGGCTGCGAGCGCAATGGCGATGCGGGTAACTTTTTTCTGACGAAATAAAACTACAGAAAGAACGACGAGTTCTACGAAGATTGCCAGCATGCCGCCGCGCGATCCGCTGAGGAAAACGGTTGCGGTCATAATCGCCGCGGCAATTCCACAAGCGATCCGTTCTTTATCGTCCGCCAAACGCGTCAGCGCAAGCACCAGGGGAATCGGGATCAGCAGTTCCATCAGTCCCGCATAGTGGTTGTGATTCACGTAGGGACCGTAAATCCAGCCTCCGAGGCGCGGTTGGCGAATCCAGAAGAGTTTTCCATTGGGTGCGATGCCCTGGAGGAGCGCCAGAGCGGCCACGATGAATCCGTAGATGACGAAAATGACGACCAGCTTGCGGGCCTGAGAGCTGCGCAGCAGCACCTGTCCCGACAAGAAGCACAGCATGGCATATGCGGTGTAGAGCAGAGCCTGGGAAAACGTGTCGTGGCGATAGACGCTGGTGTGCAAGACGATCTGCACTGCGATCAGGCCGCCGAAGGCCAGCATGGGAAGATAGAGCGGGTTCCAGTGAAGTTTGATTTCGCCATCCACCCACTGCTTCGCCAGCCACAGCAGCACAAGCGAGACCGAACCTGCCTCCAGCACAAAAATCGACCAAGGTTCGACAGCGCCAAACGCGAGCGGACCAAACAGCAGCAAGCCGAAGGTCGAGTGGAGCAGGATCGCTTCCAGCCGTGCCGACAAAAGCTTGGGGTCGATCTCGTTTTTTTTTCTCTTCGATTTCACGTCGATATAGGCGTTTTCAGGCCGGATTTACGATCTTTTTTGGATGAGGCGAAAATCGTCGATCCAGAGCTTACCACGGATAGGGCTGCCGGCAGGAAGCCGGCGAACGTGCAGAACGACGAGTCTGCAGTCGGGGCTGGTGGTGAATTCTCCATCCACCGATTTCCAGAATCCCGACTCTTTTAATTCATCGCTCTCAAAGTAAACCGCTTGGGTGTACATGTCCTGGATGGTCAGATAGGGGCCACCTGCGCCCTCGATTTCTCCGCTCTTGTAATAGCCGGAGAAGTCGTAGGTCGTGTTGGGCTGGACCGCTACGAACTGGTAGAAGCCCGCGTCACTGATTCCGGGACCATCGAAAGTGATCAGCAACGAACGCCTTCCAGCATGAAAGTCGCTGGGATCGAGGGTTAAAGCCACGCCTGCCTGTTTCTGATATTGCCAATCAAATCCCGCATTGAGCACGTCCAGGTTGAACATCGGATTGACGATCAGATTGCTGGACGAGGGCCGGTAAGAAATCAACCCGAACCGCACCGTAGCCTGCTGCCAGACCTGCACGGCTTCATCCGGTTCCTTGTGCAGGATCAGATAATGAATGAAGTCGTAAGCATAACGAATTTCGAAAGGCAGCCCCGACTGCATCAGGGCGTCCCAGACTTTGAAGGTTCCCGCAGTCTCCTGCTTGTTCTCGAGCAACGAAAGAAATGCGATGTAGGCGTCGGGGTTAGAGCGGGGGACCACATCGCGGAGCAATCCATCGGCATCAGGATCAATACGCCAGCAGAATTGAATCGCCGAGCCCGCCAGGGATGAATCATTGGCCATGACCACGCGGTATTCGCGCAGCGCCTTCTCATTCTGGCCCTGCACCAGATAAAGATTAGCTGCCTCCCAGGCAACATCGGGCGTCATGGAATCGGCCTCAATGGCGCGCTCCAGCGAGGCAGTCTGATTTCCGGTGTCGCCCAATACCTGATACGCACTGGCCAGATCGAACCAGTAGCGGGCGGAGTGTGGATTCAGTTGTACCGCAGTCTTGTAATAGTGGATGGCGGTTGCCGGATCGCGGGCGACCAGGTCATAGTAGCGACCCAGGTGGTTGCGATAATCAGCATTGCCGGGATCGAGCCAGGCCGCGCGTTCCAGGCTCTTGAGTTCGACACGATTGCCCAGCCAGTTCGCAACCAGTTCGCGCGCCGTGAGAAGGAAGTAAGCGGCCGCGCATACGATCACCAGGGCAGCCACGAGTCGCTTGCGAGCCGGGGAGTTGAGGGCAATGCTCATGATGTGCGGACGTTGCTAGACAGCAGATGGGGAAGCGGTTTCTTCTTCCTCACCATTGTCGTTCTCTTCGTCGTGATCCGAGGTTTCCTCGTTGCGGTAATAGGCAGCGTACTTTCCCTGATATTCGTAATAGTAGTAATAGTCGGGCGAACTGAGGTCAACGGCATTGAGCAGGACGCCGACGACTTTCGCATTCACCTGGGCGAGGATGTCGCGTGCCCGGCGCAAAGCCTGCTTCGTCGTCTGGCCAGAGCGAATGACCAAGACCACGGCATCGGCACGGGGAGAAAGTACGACGGCATCCGTCACCGACAGTGACGGCGGCGTGTCGACCACAATGTGATCGTACTGTTCGCGCAGCTGCTCCAGCACATCACGCATGTTGGTGGAGGCCAGCAGTTCCGCGGGATTTGGCGGCGGCGTGCCTGCCGGCAGCACGAAGAGGTTGGGAAGGATGGTGCTGCGCGTGATCGACTGCTCAAGACTCGTGCTGCCGGTCAGCACGTTGCTAAGGCCGCTGCGTGGGCCCATGCCGAGAGTCTTGTGAATGCTGGGACGGCGCAGATCGGCATCAATCAGCAGCACCCGCACATCCTTCTGCGCCAGCACGATCGCGCAGTTGATGCTGGTGGTGGTCTTGCCCTCTTGCGGCAGCGAACTGGTGACCATGATGACTTTCGGCGGCGCACCAAGGTTAGAGAGCAGCAGGGAGGTGCGCAGCGCGCGATAGGATTCCGCCATCTGCGATTGCGGACGCACCTGGGTGACCAGTTCCACCGCTTCTTTGGAACTGGCAATCACCAGTCGTTTGGGATTCGGGCCCTCGCGCGCAGACTTCGATCCCAGGGGAATCATGCCCAGCGATGACAAGCCCGAAATAAGCTGAGCCTGCTCGGTGGTGCGGATGGTGCTGTCAATGCCCTCCAGCAGGAACGCCAGCCCGATGCCGGTGGCGGAACCCAACAGGATGGAGAACAGCAGGTTGCGTGGAACGTTTGGCTCGACCGGCGATTGCGGCGGACGGGCGCTGTCAATGATGTGGAAGTTGTTGGCCTTCAATCCTGCTGAAACGCCCGCCTCTTTCAGCTTTTGCAGCAGTCCTTCATACAGCTGGCGGTAGGTTTCGGCATCGCGCTTGAGCAGGTTGTATTCGATGGCGCTTTCATTCAGCTTGTTCGCTTCCTGCTTCTGTCTTTCGAGGGCGTCGTGCAACAGATTCTCGCGTTGCAGCGCGGTCATGTATTGTCCGCGAACCTTACCCACCATTTTCTTCAGTTCCGCCTGAATCTGGGAGTTAATCTCCTTCAACTGATTGTTCAACTGCGCGAGCTTGGGATAGGCCGGGCCAAATTGCGTATTGACGTCCGCAATCTGAATCTTCAGTTCGGCTTCTTTGCCCCGCAGGGTATCGAGCAACCCGGATGCCGTCTGCACGCCGGCGCTATCGGCCGCGGCACTGCTGGCACTGGAGGCGACGGCGTCGGGATCTCCCGATTCCACCAGACGGTAGAAGGACTCTTTGTCCATGCGCTCGCTCTCGGCCTGGGTGAGTTCTTTGTTGAGTTCGTCCAGCTTGGCGGTGATGATGTTCTGCTTGTCATCGATGCCGAGAATCTCGTGCTCTTTCTGGTAGCGCACCAGCTTTTCCTGCGAGGTTTCCACCTTCATCTGCATATCCACGAGTTGCTTCTGCAGCCAGTCGGAGGCTTGCATGGTGGATTCGAAGCGCGCCTTGAAGTTGTTTTCGACGTAGGTCTGCATCAGCGTGTTGACGACGTTGGCGGCGATCTGAGGGTCAGCGCTGCGATAATGCACTTCGATGATGCGGGTATTGGGGTACAGGGTGACGCGCAGGTTCGATTTGAAGCCGCCCAGCATGGCGGACGCCTGGGCGGGATCGACCTGCAGCGGGTCGGGAGCAAGGTCGAGCGAACCGGGGGGCGGGGGCGTGATACCGGAATCGGAGCGTCGGTCCAGATTCAGTTCGCGGATGACCTGCAGGGCCAGCAGATCGCTCTGCAGAATCTTGACTTCGGTCTCGAGTTCAGTGGGATCGAAGTAGTCGAGGCTGAAGGTTGCCGAGTTTTGCAGGTTGAGGCTGGCATCGGGCTTATTGATGGCAATCGTGCCGCTCGCCTCATAAACCTTGGTCATGCGCAGGGTGGCGATGGTGACTACGGAAAAAATTGTCAGCAAACACGTCAGGACAATCCACTTGCGCTTGACCAGCACGCGTACATATTCGCCGACCGCGGAGTCGTGCGGGGGAAGCTGAGGATAATTGTGCGGCCCCGCGATCCGGCCCGGATCAAGGCCCGGACTGGGTTGCATCTCGCGGACAATCGGGTTGTTGGCCTGCACCAGGGGTCCAAAATCCATGCCTGCTCCTCAATCAATTATGAGAACTCGCAGGATCCAATCAAGATCCCGCGCAACTATGCGTATGTCCCGGGTCGAAGAGGCTGGATCGTCGCGCAGGGAACTGTGTCGCACTTCGTAAAAGGAAAGTTCGTCCGACATTCTAGCATTGGATTTGGAAAAGCAGGTCCGAATTTCGACGAGCAATTCTCATGAGAGCGCAGATCGGGAGAACTCCGATATACTAGCGGGCACGTGAAATCCAGCCGGCTGCGGTTTCTCATGAAATGCTGCGAAAATTGCCCGCCGAAGGGTGGGCGGGGCGATTCATGCTGCAGCCGGATAAGATAAGTGACTTGTGACAAGGCGGATGGGATGAATTGGTCGGAGCAGGTAGTTCTGGTCACGGGCGGGACTGGATCGTTCGGGAAAAAGTTTGTCGAGCTCATGCTGGCCGATTACCGGCCGCGGCGCTTGGTCATCTTCAGCCGCGATGAACTCAAGCAGCATGACATGCGGGCGTCCGGGCTGAATCATCCCAGCCTGCGCTATTTCATCGGCGATGTCCGGGATCAGGCGCGGCTGGAGCGGGCGTTCGCCGGCGTGACGGTGGTGATCCATGCCGCCGCGCTCAAGCAGGTGCCAGCCTGCGAATACAATCCGTTCGAAGCTATTCAGACCAACATCATGGGCGTGCGCAACGTGATTGATGCCGCCATCAATCAGGGCGTGCGCCGCGTTCTGGCGTTAAGCACCGATAAGGCGGTGAATCCCATTAACCTGTACGGCGCGACCAAGCTCTGCGCCGAGAAGCTGTTTGTGCAGGCCAATGCATACGCCGGCGCGCAGGATTCGCGATTCAGTTGCGCGCGTTACGGAAATGTCGTGGGCAGCCGCGGCAGCGTGATTCCGGTTTTTCAGGAGCAGCGGCGGACGGGGCGAATCACACTGACCGATCCGCGCATGACGCGGTTCTGGCTCACGCTGGAGCAAGGTGTCCGATTCGTCGTTACCTGCATCGAGCAGATGCACGGCGGAGAGATATTTGTTCCCAAGATTCCGAGCATGCGCATGGTGGATCTTGCTGAGACCATTGCGCCAGGATGTGAGATTGAGACCATCGGCATACGCCCGGGAGAGAAGTTGCACGAAGTCCTGGTCTCGGAAGACGAAGCGCGCAATACGCTGGAGGTCGAGGACCGTTACATCATCCAGCCTTCGCATCCCTGGTGGCGGCGCGAGAACTGGGTGAACGCGCGGCTTCTGCCCGAGGGATTTCGTTACGCCAGCGATAGCAACGACCGCTGGCTGACCAACCAGGAATTGCAGGAGTTGATCTCACCTGCGGACGAAGAACCGGTGCCAGAACGCATTCCCACATAGGACTCTCATGAGCGCGACTACGATCAGTTCGCAGACTCTGGCGATCCATGGCGGGACGCCCGTACGCGCCAGCTTTCTTCCGTATGGCCGCCAATCGGTAGACGAATCCGACATTCTGGCCGTGGTAGATGTCTTGCGGTCAGACTGGCTCACGACTGGGCCGAAGGTGGCGGAGTTTGAAGAGGCCTTCGCCGCGCGGGTAGGCGCGGCCCATGCCGTGAGCTTCAGTTCGGGGACGGCTGCGCTGCACGCGGCCGCGTTCGCTGCCGGACTCAAGTCCGGAGACGAGGCGATTACAACTCCGTTGACCTTCGCGGCGACGGCGAATTGCGTTCTGTATCAGGGTGCGACGCCGGTGTTTGCTGACGTTTGCCCGGACACGCTGAATCTCGATCCCGAGCAGGTCGCGAAAAAAATTACTGCGAAGACGCGCGCCATTCTGCCTGTGGACTATGCCGGGCATCCCGCGGATCTGCTTGCCATCCTTAAACTTGCACGGCAGCACGGTGCGATTGTGATCGAAGATGCCTGCCACGCGCTGGGCGCAGAGTACCACGAACGAAAAGTGGGCAGCATCGCGGACATGACCGTCTTCAGCTTTCATCCAGTGAAGCACATTACTACCGGAGAAGGCGGCATGGTCACGACCAACAATCCGCAGTTCGCCGAGACCTTGCGGCGCTTTCGCAATCATGGAATTTCCAGCGAGGCGCGTCAGCGCCAGAGCCAGGGTCAGTGGCACTACGAGATGGTTTTGCTCGGATTCAATTACCGGTTGCCGGATTTCGCCTGTGCGCTGGGCACTGAGCAATTGAAGCGCTTGAATGCGAATCTCGAACGCCGTTGTGAGATTGCTGCGCGCTATACCGACGCGTTTGCTGAAACTCCCGGCGTGATTCCGCCTGCGGTACGACCCGAAGTGAATCCTGCGTGGCATCTGTATCCGATTCGGCTTGATCTGGCGAAGCTGACCACGGACCGCGCGCAGGTCTTCCGCGTGCTGCGAGCAGAAAACATCGGGGTCAACGTGCACTACGTTCCTGTGCACACGCATCCTTATTACCGTGACCGGTTCCGATATCGCGGCGAAGAACTTCCCGTGGCCGAGGACGCCTATTCACGCCTGATCAGCCTTCCCATGTTTCACGGCATGAGCGATCAAGATGTAAACGACGTGATCACGGCAGTGGGCAAGATGCTGGCACACTATCGCAAATGAGCGAGTTTGACGACACGCGGGCCACCGGCGCGCTGCGGGTGGTGGCAATTGTCCAGGCGCGTATGGGCAGCACTCGCTTGCCAGGCAAGGTGCTGCTAGATCTTGCGGGGAAGACTGTTCTGGGGCGAGTTGTCGAACGCTTGCGGCGTGTCGCTGCAATCACTGCAGTTGTAGTGGCAACGACCGACTCAGTCCGCGACGATGCGATCACTGACGAGTGCCGGCGGGAGTCGGTGGCTGTGTTCCGTGGCTCGGAGGATGACGTGCTCGACCGCTACTACCAAGTGGCGAACTGGAGCGGCGCCGATGTAATCGTACGAATAACCGCCGATTGTCCATTGATCGACCCAGAAGTCACAGGCGAGACCATTGATGCGTTTCTGTCAACCCGATGCGACTATGCCTCGAATTTCCTACAACGTATGTATCCCCGCGGGCTGGATACAGAAGTCTTTACCGCCCGCGCTCTGAGCCAGGCCTGGAGGGAAGCCAGCCAAGCCTATCAGCGGGCGCACGTGACTCCATACATCTACCAGCATCCAGAGTTGTTTCAGTTAACCTCAGTCAGTGGCAGCGCCGACTATAGTCATCACCGGTGGACGATTGATGTTCGTGAAGATTATGAATTAATTCGCTCCCTTTACGATCGCGTGGCTGGCAAAATTGATTTTGGCTGGCGCGACGTTTTGGGGATATTACAGCGCGAGCCGCAACTGGTAGAACTCAACCGGAACGTCTCCCAGAAGCCGCTGCATCTCGGCTGACGACCGTGGTTCGATGAATACAGGTCAACTTCTTTTTCGAACCGATGCCAGCGTTGCAATCGGAACTGGCCACGTCATGCGCTGCCTTGCGCTCGCCCAGGCATGGCAGGATCGCGGCCAGCGTGCTGTCTTTGCGATCGCAGAGAGTACGCCGGCGCTTCAATCCAGGCTGGCGGGGGAGCGTTGCGAAGTCGTCGCAATCTCATCGATTGGCGGAGGCGCTGGAGATGCGGATGAGACAATCGCTCTCGCTCACGAAGAACGAGCGGAGTGGATTGTCGTCGACGGCTACGGATTCACCACGGAGTATCAGCGCGCGCTCAAGGCTGCGGGATGCAAGATTCTGTTTCTGGATGATTATGGGCATGCGAGCCATTATTCTGCCGACCTTGTCTTGAATCAGAATGTGGGCGCGACTGAAGTCCTTTACGCAAGCCGGGAAGCGCACACTCGGCTTTTGCTGGGACCGCGCTATGCGTTGTTGCGGCGTGAGTTTAGGCGCTGGCGTGAATGGAGGCGGGAAATCGCTCCGGTGTGCCGCCGGTTGCTGGTGATGATGGGAGGCAGTGATCCGGAGAACATCACGGCGCGGGTGATCTCGGCCTTGCAAGGATTTCACGATCTTGAGACCACAGTTGTCGTGGGCGGCAGCAATCCGCATTTGCCGGAACTGGAACAGTTGGTGGCGCGATCAGGGCAGACGATCACATTGCGGGAAGATGTGAGCAACATGCCGGAGTTGATGGCCGAAGCCGATCTCGCGCTTTCGGCGGCGGGCTCGACGACCTGGGAACTTTGCCTGATGGGACTTCCCGCGATGCTGATCGACGTGGCTGCGAATCAGACTGCGCTGGCAAGAGAACTAGATCGCACTGGGTGCGCCGTGCATGTGGGAGATCGCACGATTACCGCTTCGGCCGTTGCCCAGCAATTGCACGACGCGTTGGGGTCGCGGGAACAACGGCAGCTTCTTTCCCGGCGCTGTAGAACACTGGTCGACGGTTGCGGAACGGATCGCGTGCTCAGCGAACTAGCCCGCGGCTAAGGAGAATCATGCGTGTCTTCTGTCTTTGCAACAACTGGCTGGGCTGGCAAATATTGAAGTGGCTCCGGGAACAGGGCGTCGAGATTGTCGGTCTGGCGGTTCATCCTGAGGCTCGCGCGAAATACGGCCGTCAGATTCGTCAGGAAGTCGCAGACACGAACTGCCTTATCATCGAAGCCCCGTTCAATGACGACGCGGTCGTGGATCAGGTCCGAAAATTGGAGCCGGACCTTGCCGTTTCCATTCTGTTTTCCTACATTCTGCAGCCCCCTTTTCTTCAGCTTTTTCCGCGCGGCTGCATTAACCTTCATCCCGCGTTCCTGCCTTACAATCGTGGAAGTTATCCCAATGTTTGGAGCATTGTGAGTGGAACTCCTGCAGGAGTGACGCTGCACTACATCGATGAAGGAATTGATACCGGTGACGTGATCGCGCAAAAAGAAGTCGCGGTTTCCGCAACCGACACCGGTGCCACCCTCTACCATAAGTTGGAAATCGAGGCTCTGGAGATTTTTAGATCCACATGGCCATCCATCCTCACCGGAAGCAATTCGCGGATTCCGCAGTTCGCAGGAGCAGGAAGCTACCATCGCGCGCGTGATGTTGAGCAAATTGATGAGATCGATCTGCAAAAATCCTACCGCGCGGAAGATTTGCTTAACCTGATTCGCGCCCGCACATTCGCTCCCTATTCCGGAGCGTATTTCATCCGAGAGGGGCGAAAGATTTATCTGCGACTCGAACTATACGAAGAGGAAGTGAAAACGAGCTGAACATGACCGCGGAAATCAAGGTCGGACGGCGAATCATCGGGATCGCGCATCCCGTGTATGTGATCGCGGAAATGTCGGCCAACCATCACCAGAATTTCGAGCAGGCGGTGAAGATCATTCACGCTGCCAAAGATGCCGGCGTCGACGCGGTGAAGCTGCAGACCTACACACCCGATACCATCACGATCGCATGCGACCGTCCGGAGTTTCGCATCGCGGGTACCATCTGGAAAGGGCGGAATTTGTATGAGCTTTACGGCGAGGCCTACACGCCGTGGGAGTGGCAGCCGCGCCTGAAGAAGGTGGCGAACGATCTCGGGCTCGATCTGTTCTCGACTCCCTTCGATGCCACTGCCGTGGATTTTCTGGAGAAGATGAATGTGCCGGCCCATAAGCTGGCATCATTCGAGTTGGTGGATATACCGCTGATTCAAAAGATGGCGCGCACCGGCAAGCCCTTGATCATGTCGACCGGCATGGCGACGTTGGAAGAAATTGAGGAAGCCGTAAACGCCGCGCGCAACGCGGGCGCGAAGCACATCGCTCTGCTGAAGTGTACGAGCGCATATCCGGCGGCTGCGGAAGAGATGAATCTGCGCACAATCCCGGAGTTGTCCCGGCACTTCGATGTCCCTGTGGGACTTTCTGATCACACGATGGGGATTGAAGCTCCGGTGACGGCGGTTGCGCTGGGAGCGTGCATTATCGAGAAGCATTTGACTCTATCGCGCTCGGAGCCGGGACCGGATAGCGCGTTTTCCCTGGAACCACAGGAATTCGCCGCGATGGTAAAGGCAGTACGCATCGCGGAACAGGCTTTGGGAGAAGTGCATTTCGGAGTCAGCTCAAAAGAGGCGAGCAGCAAGATTTTCCGGCGGTCGCTGTTCGTGGTGCAAGACGTGAAGTGCGGAGACCTTCTGACCGCGGAGAATGTTCGGGCGATTCGCCCCGGGCACGGCCTGCATACGCGCCATCTGCCGGAGGTGCTAGGACGGCGCGCTGCGTCCGACATCGCGCGGGGAACTCCGTTGCAGTGGGAACTGGTCAGCCGGCAATGAGGATTGTCAGTCCTTTCCTGAAACGAGTGGTGTATCCCTCGCTGTCGGCGGCAGGAGTGCTTCATCGGACCGCGCCGCGCGGACTCGCGATCGTCACCTATCATGGCGTGCTGCCGGAGAAATACAAGCCACTAGATACTGAGTTCGATGGAAATCTGATTCAAGCGGAAGTCCTCGGTCAGCAAATTCGCCTCCTGAAATCGCATTACAACGTAATCACTCCCGAAGATGCGCTGGCCTGGTTGCACGGAGAAGGATTGCCTCCGCGTGCGGTGTTGCTTACTTGCGATGACGGATTGCTGAACCATCTCACCGACATGCTGCCCGTTCTTCAGCAAGAGGGACTGAAGTGTCTGTTCTTTGTGACCGCGGGTTCAGCCGGGGAAGAGCGCAAGACACTGTGGTATGAGGATCTTTTTCTTTTCTTCATTTCCATGCCGCAGGGGACATTCGAGTTTTCGCGGGACGGGATTGAGATTCGCGGTGAGGTGGGAGCGCGCCAGCAGCGCCGGTCGCTCTGGTGGAATTCGGTGCAACGTCTTTCGCAACTGGATGCGGGGGCTCGAAACGCTTTCCTGGCCGCGCTGCGCGAGCGAATCGGGTCCGCATCACTTCGCGGTTTCGACCGCAGCGATCCGGTTGCGTGCCGCCGGTTCGGATTGATGACTTGCGACGAACTACGGCAACTCGCAGCGGCGGGCATGACCATCGGCGCGCACACGCTGAGCCATCCAGTTCTGTCGCAGATGGCGCCGGAATTGGCCTCCGCCGAAATCGCGGAAAGCAGAACGCTCTTGGAAGCTGCTCTGCAGAAAAGTTTGTGGGCGTTTGCCTATCCCTTTGGCGATGCGCAGTCGGTAACGCCCCAAGTACTGACATTTCCCCATCGTGCCGGTTTTGAAGCAGCATTTGTGAATTTCGGCGGAGGGCTGGGTGCGTCATTGCCAACCTTTGCGCTGCCGCGCACTCACGTCACCTCCGAGATGAGCCTGAGTGATCTCGACGCACATGTTTCCGGATTCTACGGCCGGCTTCGCCGCGCCTCGCAAACTGCTGAGTTGTAGGCGGCCGGCTTCACAGTTCGCGATTTTTCATCCTCCGGCTCGTATATCCTCTAACGAGACTTCGCCAAGGCTGCCCCGTGCGTATCTGTGTTCTGCATGAGATTCCCGACGACTCAGCGCTGCGCGAGCAGTGGAATGCGCTGGTATTTCAGATGCGCCATCCGCAGGTTTTCTATACCTATGAGTGGGCGCGGGCGGTGCAGTTAGGCTACGGGAGGATGCTATGTCCGCTATTGGTGTTGGGGTATGACGAAGAAGGCAGATTGATGGGCGTAGCTGCGTTGGCGGCCCCGAAGGGACAACCGGTGTCGTTCCTGTGCGCGAACACCGGGGATTACTGTGATTTCGTTGCAGCAGAGCAGGACGCGGGCGATTTTGTGTCTCAAGTTCTGCGCGTGCTACAGCGCGAGGGACACGGCGGCGATCTAGTTCTCACGAATTTCCCCGAAGATTCGCCTTCCTACGCTGCCTTGACTGGAGCGGCGAAGTTGAATAAGTTGCACATCTACCGGCGAACCGCGTACCTGTGCGCGCAGGTTCGTCTCTCTGAAATCACCGCAGACGATGGCACGCTGGCCCTACCGCGACAGAAGATGGTGCGGCGGTCGTTGCGGGCTCTGGGAAGCGAGTTTCCGGTTGCATTGGCCAAGAAATCCTCATGGCAAGAAATCGGCCCCATACTGCCGAAGTTCTTTCGAGCTCACGTTGCCCGATTTCTTTTTACCGAACGCATCAGCAATCTAATTCGTCCCGAGCGCCGGTTGTTCCTCGTCGAATTAGCTAGACTTCTTTCCGCAGACGGATGGATTTACATTTTCCAGATCAGTGTCGGGTCGCGAAGTATTGCATGGAATTACGGATTCGAGTTTCTTGGAACTGCGTTCTGGTATCAACCAACTTTTGTAAATGATCTGGAAAAGTACTCGCCCGGCTTGGTGCTCCTCTCCAAATTGATCGAAGACGCCGCAACAGACGCTAGGATTCATACGGTTGATTTGGGCCTGGGAGCGGAGACTTACAAAGAAGCTTTCGCCAATGCGACCCGCCGCACCATGTATGTCACCCTACATCGCTCGGCTCTACAACACTGGAAGGAGATCGCCCGCTATCAAGTTGCAGCGGCTATTGCCGAGCGGCCACGGCTCGAAAAGGCGATGCGCAATCTAAGGGCTAAAGCGAATCGCGGGGAGGGGCGAATGCGGAAATACGGACTGATGCCCACTCTGGCCTGGATTCTATCGAGAGTGCGCAGTTGGATCGCTTCGCGGGAGGAAGTCTTTTTCTTCGACGCATCGCTGGCGGAATCTAAGCGCCCCGACTGTGCGATCGTTCCCATCACTCACGAACTGCTTGCCGACGCCGCGATGCGATCGTATGAGGATGAGGAGACATTGCAATATTTGATGCGCGCGGCGTTACGTCTGCGCAAGGCAGAGAGCCAGAGCTTTGCCTTGATCGATGCCAACGGAAGGCCTGTGCATTTTGCCTGGGCCACTGCCTTCGACGGGTTTTTCCTGTCGGAACTTAACGCCCGAGTGGACGCGCCGTCGGCTAACTGTGTCATGCTCTTCGATTGTTGGACGCCGGCTGCATCTCGCGGTGGCGGATACTACGCGCAGGCCGTAAACGGGGTGGCGCGCCTGCTGCGGGAACAGGGCAAGTCAACCTGGATTTTCAGCGCGGGCAGCAACGTTGCATCGCTGCGAGGACTCGCCAAGGCAGGCGTTCAGCAACGTTATTCGTTGGTACGCAAGCGGCTGTTCGGTTGGCAATGGATTGAAGGCACTACGCCGCACCTTCATGGGGCTCGCGGTGCGGAGGTCTCGGCTCAGACGTGAAGCTGTGGTTTGCGCGCAGCTCACCTGCATCATGCGTATTCTCCTTTTACATCCGGAAGATTCGCCGCGCCGCGGCCCGTGGTCCCGACAGCGCTGGGATCTGGTCGTCGATTTGGGTAAGTCCTCGCGCTTCTCTGAGCGAGAATGGGAGGAGCAGTTCGAATGTCCTATTCTGCGTGCCGATGTGTTCCGGGAAGGCATTGCCGATGTTCGGCGTGTCCGCGAAATTCTTGCGGCCGGGCAAGGCCAGTTGGTCGATGAACAGGGAATCGACTGGTGGGATCTGAATCTTCGATTTGTTCCGGAAGCGTTGGCCGTTCTCACGCTATGCCGGGTTGCGGGCGAATTCAGCTCGCAGGCAGAGCTGTGGGCTACGCGGGCTGCGTGGCAAATGGGAATTCTGCGGTCTCTGTGTAAAAAACCGATCCGAACATTTGGAAGCGGCCGGCTTGAACGTCTCGCGACTCGCGCCGGACACTATTCACGAATCTATCGTCGTTTCTCGTCCGCTCAAATCAAAGAAATATTCCTGGACAAGTACGATTCCGGCTACCGCTGGCGCTCGCGACTTGCTTCGAAGCCGCAACCTTGCCCGCAACCCGTGGTGTTGTTACCCAGCGCCTATGTGAACGTATCGCGCATGGCGTCCGCGTACGCCGATTTGTTTCCAGAGCAGCTTTTTTTGCTGGTCGCCGCGCGACACAGCGCGCGGCAATTCGAGGCACCGGAGAATGTGCAAGTTCGCGACTTGGCTTCTTATGCCACATCCGATTTTCCGGAAAGCGAAGCCCAGTCACTGCTCGCTCGCTGGACTAAACTCCAAGCCGAACTGCAATCGTCTCCCGAGTTGCACCTGCTGGCGCAGGCTGGAATTCTCCAGTCATTTTCCGGATGGCTGCGCGACGGCCTCGGGTCCCGTAATGCCTGGCGTGAGGTGCTGGAGCGCGAGCCCGTATCGGTCGTGCTATGCGGCGATGACAGCAATATGACGACGAGGCTGCCGGTTTTGCTGGCAGCTCGCAGAGAAATTCCGACTGCGGATTTTCATCACGGCGCTTTCGATGGGCGCTATCTGCTCAAGCATCTTGCCTCTGACGTCTATCTGACTAAGAGCGAGATGGAGCGGGACTATCTATCGCGTGTGTGTGGGCTGTCACAAGAAGGACTGCTTATGGCCGCACCGAAGCCCGCGTCAGCTGCAGTTCCTCTCGAACTGAGAACGCGCGCCGGCGCGGCCATCATATTTTTTTCCGAGCCTTACGAACTGGCAGATATGCGCGCCGAAGAAGTTTATCGCGAAGTCCTGCCGACGCTGGCCCGATTAGCGCAGGAACAAGGGCGACCACTGACGATCAAGCTCCATCCCTTTGAAAGCCGTTCGCTGCGCGCTGGAATCGTTCGAGCCCTCCTGAATGCGGATATGGCCAGGAGTGTGACGTTAGTGGATGGCCCACTCACCAGCGAACTGATGTCGAAAGCATGGTTTGGCGTCACCGTAGAATCCTCGGCTGCGTTGGATTGCCTGGAGCACGGAGTGACCTGCTTCCTGTGCGCATGGTTGGCTTACTCACCGTATGGGTACCTGGAACAATACGTGCGTTTCGGCGCGGGAGAGGTCCTGAACGACGCGAGTCAGATTGCAGGGATCTCTGCGCGATTGGCAAGTCTCGACCCGGGGTCTCACCTTGTGGGCACGGCGCCTGCCGGAGATCCGGCAGAGTTGCAGCAGTGGCTGACCTCAAGATCACGCGACCTTCGCGACGCGAGGTCGGCCTCATGAACGAGTCTGCCGTCAATGCCACGCCCGAAACCGCATCCGGGACACAGCAGTTTCGATCGCAGGTGGGGCACATTTCACGCCAGTCGGGAGTGTTTTTTGCCGGGACAGTTTTCACCGCCAGCCTGGGATATCTCTTTAAGGTTTATCTGGCGCGCGTTCTGGGGCCGGAAGATCTGGGTCTGTTCGCTCTCGGCGTCACGCTGATTGGTTTCATCGGCATCTTCAATACGCTGGGATTGGCTCAGTCCGCCGTTCGCTTCGTGGCTTCCTACCAGGCGGCCGGCAAATTTAAGGAACTGCACGCGTTGCTCTGGCGAGGCGGCGGGTTGCTGCTGGCTGCGAATGTTGTGCTGGCCGTGGTCTTGCTGACCTTCGGGCGCTTCGTCGCAGTCCATTTCTACCATTCGCCTCGACTGGTGAAGTACCTGCCTCTTTTTGCCGGGCTGATGCTGTTCAATGTCCTGAGCAGCTTTTACGGCAAGGTCCTGGCCGGATACCGTGACGTCAAGCTGCGCACGCTGATTATCAATTTCCTCGGAAGCCCGCTGCAGATGCTTCTCACCGTGCTGCTGATCTCAGCGGGCTTGGGACTGAGCGGATATCTGATCGCCCAGATCATCACAGCGATAGTGGGATTCGTTCTCCTCCTGATAGTTGTCCGGAAGTTTACCCCGCCCGCTGCGCGCTTCTCCGCCTTGCCCGGTTCCTACCCGGAGAGGCAGGTCTGGTCTTTCTCGGCAGCCATGATCGCGCTCACCGTGGCCGAATTCTTCATGTCCCAAGTGGACCGGGTGGCATTGGGTTTCTACCGCAACGCGCGGGAGGTGGGAATATATTCCATCGCCTCCGCGGTCGTGGTCTATGTCCCGTTGGTCTTGAGTTCGATCAACCAGATCTTTGCACCGACCATTGCCGACCTGCATACGCGCGGTGAGCATGCTTTGCTGGCGCGACTTTTTCAGTCTCTGACCAAGTGGGTGCTGGCACTCACCTTGCCGTTGGCCCTCGTCATCATTGTGTTCGCGCGGCCCCTGATGCGCATCTTTGGTCCCGCCTTCGAGCCCGGCTGGCCGATCCTGGTGATCGGCACCCTGGGTCAATTGCTAAACTGCGGAGTCGGTTCCGTGGGCTATTTGTTATTGATGTCGGGCCACCAGCGACAGCTGATGAAAGTACAGATCTCAATGAGCATTGTGATGGTCCTGGTGAGTGCGGGACTGGTTCCGGTGTGGGGACTGGTCGGGGCGGCGTTGGCGGCGGCCTTGACTAACGCCGGCTCGAATGTATGGAATCTGATGGAGGTGCGTAAGGCGCTGGGGATTTCACCCTACAATCGCGGCTATCTTCAACTGCTTCCGCCCACGTTGACTGTTCTGGCGTTGATGCTGGTATTCAAGAAATATTCGTACATCCTGCATTATGACTGGGCTGCTGTGGCGATCGCTTTGGGGGCCGCATACGGCGTTTTTGCGGCGATCCTGCTCAACATTGGCCTGGATGACGATGATAGGCTTATCGTCACCGCGATCTGGTCGCGAGTTCGGGGCGCGTTTCCGAACGCCGGTGGGGCATGACAGAGACAAGAGAGTTGCGGCTGCCCGCGGATTTGTGCGCGGCCGTCGAGAAGAAATTCGCTGCCAAGTTTGGGAGTCTGGAGGAATTGTTGACCTTTATCTTGTGCGATTTGTCGTGCTCCGATGCTGCCCAGCTTGATCAGAACGAACTGAAGCTGGTTGAAGAACGACTGCGCGATCTCGGATATTTGTAGTTCCACCTGGAATGCTGCGCCGAATCCATCAATGTTGAACTTTGTAGCGAGGTCCGCGGGAAAGCTCTGGCGCCGCGGCATGAATCTGCTTCCGGTCGAGAGCTTTCATTTTGATCGTCCGCTGGTCGTGCTGCAGAGCGATGACTGGGGACGAGTCGGCCTGCGCGATCACGTAGGGATGGAACAGCTCCGCGCCGCGGGAATCGAAATCGGAGAACGACCTTACGATTTCTATACTCTGGAAACCGCCGAGGATCTAGCGGAGCTCTCGGCAATGCTGAAGCGGCATCGCGACGCCATCGGGCGCAATCCCTGCGTACAAATGAACTTCAGTGTGGGGAATCTCGACTTCGCGCAGATGGCTGCGGACGGGTTCCAGCGCATTCATTTCCTTCCGCTGGCGGAAGGCTTTCCTGTCGGCTGGAATCGCCCCGGCCTCCTCGCGGCGTATCGCGAGGGAATCGCCCAGTCGGTTTTCTATCCAGCGCTGCACGGCACGACGCATTTCTGCTGTAAAGCCGTCGAGAGAAATCTCAACGCATGCGGGCCGCATGCCGATCTTCTGCGCGCACTCTGGAAGGCCGGCACCCCTTACATCCACTGGCGCATGCCGTGGATCGGATACGAGTACTGGGATGCGGAGAAATCCGAAGATGCACGATTCTTGTCGGAGGAGCGTCAGCGGGAGCTGATTGGTCACGCGGTCGGATGGTTTGCCAGACTGTTTTCAACTTTGCCCAGATCAGCTTGCGCTCCGGGCTACCGCGCCGACGACAATACCAATCGGGCGTGGGCGCAGCATGGTATTCGGGTCGCGCAGAACGGGCCTGGAGCGCTCATCCCGCCGCATTTTGACCGCCACAGTGTGCTGCAAGTTTGCCGCACGGTCGAATTCGAGCCCGCGACCAATCCTTCCTGTTCGGTAGATGTTTGTGTTGCGCAAGCGGAGTCTTGTTTTCAGCGCGGTCTACCGGCAATTGTCTCGTTGCATTCCATTAACTTTCATTCCACGGTGCGCGATTTTCGCAGTCGGACGTTGCGGTTGTTGGACGAATTCCTGAGTGCCCTCGAATCGCGCCATGCCGATCTCTTGTATCTTCACGATGAGGATCTCTACGAAATCGTGAGTAAGGAGACTTATCGGGCTGCCGACGGTAAGGCGCGGGTGAACGTCAGCCGGCGGAAATTTGCCAAGGCCCACGTGGCCCGCCCGATGGAAACGTAAAATGCGATCTCAGAAATCAATTCTGCTGGTGACGGTGGATTGTCTACGGGCCGATCACGTTGGCTTCATGGGCTATCCGCGAACAACCACGCCATTTCTGGATTCCCTGGCCGGCGACGCCTTCGTATTTCGCGCGGCGATCGTGGCCGGAGCACCGACCTATTATTCGGTCCCCTCGATTTTGGCCTCGCGTTATCCGCTGGCGTTAGGGCGCGATGTGCTGGGCCTCGCGCCCGGCGAATTGACGATTGCATCCGTGGCGAAGCAGGCTGGGTACGCCACAGCGGCCTTCAGCGCGGCGAATCCTTACATTGCGGAGCGCTTCGGATTTGCCCAGAGCTTCGATGTCTTTTGCGATTTCAATCGCGACGAACTGCAGCCAGTATCGAACGAGCGCGAGAATGTCACCGCGAGTCACAACTGGACCAGCCGGCTCAATCGTCCTTTGCAGAAAATCAGCAACTCCCTGGGGCCGCTGGGCGCCATTTACGATGAGCTCTATTTCAGGTATTGCCAGCGCGTAACGCCTGTGCCCGATTCCATCGACGCGCTGCGCCGCTTTCCCTCCGCCGATGTGATCGTCGACCACGCGTGTAACTGGCTCGCCTCCATTGGCGATGCTCCATTTTTCCTCTGGCTGCATGTCATGGACCCACACGCGCCCTACTATCCCAAAGAAAGCGCGATGGAACTGATGAAGCAGAGCCCCGTGACTCCCTATCGTGCACGCTTTTTAAACTCATCATGGAATCGGTCTGATCTGAGCGCTCGGCGACTGGCATCGTATCGCGAAGAAATTGTCGCGCTTTATGACGCAGGCATTCGCTCGGTCGACCTCCAGATTGCGCGTCTCGCGGAGTCGCTGCAAGCTGCTGGCCAGTGGGATGATTGCGTTTTTGCACTCACTGCCGACCACGGCGAGGAATTCCTGGATCACGGAGGAAAATTTCACCCACCATCGCGACTGATGGAAGAAGTGATCCGAGTGCCGCTGCTGATGCAGGTTCCGGGGAGGGAGAAAAAGCAGGTACGGCAGTCGCCGTTCAGCCTGCTTCACCTGGCGCCCACGCTGCTGGATGCGGCGCAGTTGCCCATCCCCGCTTCGTTTCAAGGCCGCAGCTACTGGCCGGAGTTGTGCGACGGGTCGATCGGTGATGCCGTCGCTATTTCCGAGTGCGTTGCCGGATGCACGAATCCTTTTCATCCCGAGAACCGAATGGGCCCACGCGCGCTCTCGGTCCGCGAGGCGCGCTTCAAACTAGTTCTACATTTTGATGCACCCACAGATGACTTGTACGATCTCGAGGCCGATCCAGGTGAGCGCGCGCCGCTTCCGCCCGAAGTTGAGAAACCCGTCCGCCGGCGCCTGCTCGAACTTGCACGCGAGCATTTGCAGAGACCGATCGACGATGGCATGCGCCTGCCGGCTCGTCTTCACGAACTTCGGCTAGAATGGTCCGCACCAGCAGCAAAGGCTTCGGCCGTGGCCTCGTAGCCTGCGACTGGCCATCGTGCATCCAGAAATGATCAACCTGTTCACTCCGTCGTTCGCCGACGAAGCTAATACCAATGCGCAAAATCTTTCGGTTAAAGAGATTGTGGCGCGCCTCAATCCGACGAAGGTCGCCGTGACCATGCTGCACGAAGGCGCCGTCGATCCCCGCATCGCCATGCGGCCCAATACGCGGTTGCTGCGCTGGCATAAGCACGGAAACACTGCCCGCATTCTCGCGCGCATTCTCAGCGACGTTCCGGATGTGTATTTCTTCCCGCGAGAAGGCCCGCTGGATGCCGCTTTTTTAAGTGTGCGCCGGTATTTGCGACTGAAGACTGCGCTGGTGAGCTATGTCGTGTCCGGCGGGCTCGATTCACAGCGTTACTTGCCTGCTCGCGAACGGCATATCCGCGAAGCCGACGCGGTTTTTGCCAACAACACTTATCTGGCCGAACTTCTGAAGGAGAAGATGGGAATCGAGGTTGCAGGCGTTGTTTACGACGGCGTCGACCGCCGCTACTTCTTTCCACCCGAAACGGACCGCGAGCAACACGACTCGGCCATCGTTCTTTGTGCGGGATCTCTGCGGCCTCTAAAGCGCGTGCCTCTGGTGGTGCGGCAGGCGGCGCGTCGGCCGGACGTGCGCTTTCGTATCGCCGGAGTTGGCGAAGAGCTGGAAACTTGCGCCACTCTCGCGGCGCAACTCGGTTGCAGCAACGTTGAATTTCTGGGGCATTTGTCAGCCGCAAAACTAGGCGAGCAGATGCGCCGGGCGGACATTTTTTTCTTTCCCAGCATTCTGGAAGGGCATCCTCAGGTGCTCGCACAAGCCGCTGCCAGCGGCCTTCCGTGCGTGGGGATGAAGATCTACCGTCCTGATTTTGTGTTAGACGGAAGCTCCGGTTTGCTGGCTGCGAACGACGGCGAGCTAGCGCAACAGTTGGACCAGCTAATTTCAGATCGCGAGTTGCGGTTGGCCATGGGCAAGTCGGCTATTGCTCATCTGCAAAAATTCGATTGGGATGTGATCAGCAGAATCTGGCAGAGCGCTTTCGAGCGGGTTGTCGCCGGGCGGCGGAGCCACTGATGTCCAGACCCTGCGGAGTCCACGATCGTGACTGACAAGCCCGAGCTGCCGCCTATCCTGAGCCAAAGAAGCCTAAGGCAAGAAACACTGGGCCAAGAAACCGCGCCCAACAAAACGAAGCAGCCGGTTCGGGTTCTGACGCTTACCCCCTTTTATCCGAGCGAAAGCGATGATGCGGCCGGCTGCTTTGTTTCCGAGCCCGTCGGCGCGCTGGCCAAAACTGGAGTCGTGAATACGGTGCTGGCGGTTCAGCCGTTTTATCGCGGCAGACTGCGCGCCAATCCTAAAGCGACGGCGCAATGGCTTCGTTATTTTTCTCTACCTGGCGGTTTCGGGCTGCCTGGCGCCGGAGCATTCCTGTTCGCCCGAATCGTGTCACGGGTTCGCGAATTACAGCGGACCGGGCAAATCGATCTTGTGCACGCGCATGCCGCTCTCCCTTGCGGGCACGCGGCGATGCTCTTGAGCGCCGAACTAAAACTGCCTTATGTAGTCTCGGTGCACGGCCTCGATGCCTTCTCCACCGAGCAGGTGCGGGGCCGGGCTAGCGATTGGGCGCGACGCATCTCATTACGCGTCTATCAGGCTTCGCGGCGCGTGATCTGCATCAGTGAGCGAGTTCGCGAACAGGTTCTGGAGGGCACTGGCCAGACCACTCGAACTTCTGTCGTCTACAACGGCGTAGATCCAGAAATATTTTTACCTGGCTCAGAGCCGGCCGGCGAACTAAGCGTGCTTAGCGTGGGTAATCTCATACCGATCAAGGGGCATGATTTCTTGATCCGCGCGGTCGCGGAGCTCTCTCCCGGGTTCAAACAGCTCACGCTCGACATCATCGGAGACGGAGTGGAACGCCAACGCCTGCAACAACTCGCGCAGGACCTGCAGATTTCGCAACGGGTGCGGGTTCACGGACGCAGATCGCGCGCAGAGGTCGCCGAAGCGATGCGCCACTGCACGGTATTCGCTCTGCCCTGCCGGTATGAAGGCCTGGGTTGCGTTTATCTGGAGGCCATGTCTTCGGGCAAACCGGTCATCGGCTGCCGCGGGCAGGGAATCGCGGAGATTATCCGGCAGGGAGCCAACGGATTTCTGGTCGGCCCCGACAATGAGAAAGAGCTGGCGCTGGCTCTGGGAATGCTGCTGCGCGACGAGGGGTTGCGCCGCCGCATTGGCATCGCCGCTCGCGACACGATTCTCGACCGGCTCACTCTGGCGCGGCAGGCCGAGGATCTGGCCCGAATTTATCGGGAGTCTCTGGCATGAGCCGGAGGCTTGTCATCCTGACGGAGATCATCTCGCCCTACCGTATTCCCCTGTTCAACGCCCTCGCCGCACATCCGCGAGTTGATCTGCAAGTAATTTTTTTGGCGGAGACCGATCCGAATCTTCGTCAATGGCGCATCTACAAGGAAGAGATCCAATTCCCCTACCAGGTTCTGCCTTCGTGGCGGAGGCGCATTGCAGGCTACCATCTGCTGCTTAATGCAGGCTTGGGCAAGGCGTTGACGTTTGCGGCCCCGCACGCGCTTCTGTGCGGCGGCTACAACTATCTTGCGTCGTGGCGGGCTCTGCTCTGGGCGAGTACTCGCAGCATTCCTTTCCTTCTCTGGTCAGAAAGCAACCTGCAAGATTTGCGCCGCGGCCGCGCGGCGGTGGAGTTCTTGAAAGACAGGTTCCTGCAGCGCTGCACAAGTTTTGTCGTACCTGGGAATTCGGCTCGAGAGTATCTGCGCGCGAGGAAAATCAAGGATGAATGCATCTTTACCGCACCCAATGCCGTCGATAACAGTCTGTTCGCGGCCGCTGCGGCAAGAGCCCGTTCGGATGCCATGCAACTTCGGCGGGAACTGGAATTGCCCGACCGCTACTTTCTCTTTGCCGGCCGGCTCGTCCCCGAAAAAGGAGTTTTTGATTTACTCTCTGCTTATGCCAAACTAGACGATTCCTTGCGCAGACAAGTGGGACTGGTTTTTGTCGGCGATGGCCCGTCACGGCGTGCCATCGAGGATCAGGCCGCATCGATTTCGCCAGGCTGGATAAAATGTGCTGGCTTTGCTCAACGAGAATCTTTGGCAACGTATTACGCGCTCGCTGAAATGTTAATCTTGCCAACTTACACGGATACCTGGGGTCTGGTCGTGAACGAAGCGATGGCCTGCGGCTTGCCGGTGATTCTCAGCCGGGCGGCTGGATGCGCGTCCGACCTGGTAAGCGATCACGGCAACGGTCTGCTGATTCCCTCCGGCGATCGCGCCGGCTTGGCTTCCGCGATGACGAAGCTTGCGCAGCAACCGGTTCTGTCGAAAACTATGGGCGCCCGCAGCCTGGAAAGAATCGCACAGTATTCGCCCGAAGCATGGGCCGAAGGCATCACGCAGGCGGTCGAGAACCTAAAGGGGCAATCGTGACTGATCGGATCTCCAAAGCAGTCTTGATCGGTGCGGCGCTCGCTCTGGTTCTGCCCTCCCTGGCATTTGTGGCTTATTCCCGCCCCGGGTATTTCAATTCGAACACCGTAGGCGGCTTGGTGCTCTTTGAGTGCCTGGTGGCGGCCATCTGCCTGTACCGCAGAATTTTCTTTCCGCTAGTCGTAATGTCGTTCCTTCTTGCCGGTTCGAACCTGCCGGTGGGGGGGATGTGGACAGGGGTTCGCTGGCTGGTCCTGGCAGTGGGAGCAGGTGCGGGCACCTTCATCATGCTCAAGCAGCGGCGACATCCTCTGGGTCAATTTCATGCCTTCGCGATGTTCGCGGTGCTGGCAGCCATCGTATCTGCAGCAGTCTCGCGCTATCAGTACATCGCATCCCTAAAGGCTCTGAGTTTGTTCTTGCTTTTTCTGTACGCGGGGACGGGAGCTCGTTTAGCAGTCACGGGACGCGAGGATCGATTCTTCCGGGGCTTACTCACAGGGTGTGAGATCTTTGTCGCCTTCATGTCCGTGTGTTATGCCATGGGTATTGATGCGATGGGGAATCCCAATTCGCTCGGCGCCGTTATGGGCGTTGTGGCTGCCCCGATCCTTCTGTGGGGGGCCTTGCTGGATATCGGCAGCTTCGCCCAACGCCGCCGCCAGCTTCTGTACATCCTTGCAATGTACCTGACCTTTCACAGCCACTCGCGGGCCGGGCTGGCCGCGGCCTTCTTCTCTTCGAGTGTTCTATGTATCGCCTTGCGCCAGTACAAATTGTTGGGACGCGGCATTGTGGTCCTGCTCATCATCGTGGCTTCGTCGGCCATCTTTAATCCGGAGGCCTTTTCCCGAACGATCGACTCGCTCACTTCGACGATTGTTTACAAGGGGAATGATCCGGGGGCGGGTGTATTTGCATCGCGCGAAAGTCCGTGGCAGGGAGCCATGCAGAGTATTCGTAGCCACTTCTGGTTCGGATCTGGTTTTGGCACGACGGATAATGGACAGGACGCCACCGATGTACTCGGCCGATACCACAATCTTGCTACCAGCGAAGGAACAACCTCTGAAAATGGCAGCAGTTATTTGAGCATTCTTTCCTGGGTTGGAGTGCTGGGTATTGTCCCCTTTGGCTTGCTCGTGCTGTCTTTAGTGGGAAAAATCCTGCGCACCATCGTGTTTATGGTTCGCACCGGGAATCCCAACCACCCGGCCATTCCGCTGGCCATGGTCCTGCTCGCGGGATTGCTTCATGCCGGGTTTGAAGACTGGCTATTCGCAGTTGGTTACTACCTCTGCGTCTTCTACTGGAGCCTGGCGTTTGTGCTGGTGGATGTTGCGCCCCGTATGCAACTTCCGCGCTTCTCTGAAAAGTTTGCCCCCGCGCCCGTGCGCCGCGTTTGGGGCGCTGTTGCCCAGAGTCGATGATGCGTCTGTTCATCAATAGCCTCGCCAGCAGCGCTGGAGGAGGCCTTACCTACATTCGCAACGTGATTCCGCATTTCGCAGGTATCTCTGATCTGCGCGTGACGGTCGCCTTGCCTGCCGGCGTGGCGAAAGAGTTTTCCTCATTCTCGAATGTGGAATTGCTGTCGATGAAGATGAACGCGCTGCAGCGCTTCTGGTATGAGCAGGTCAGCCTGCCCGGTCTCCTTCGGCAGCGCCGCGCCGATGTCTTGCTCTCAGCCGGAAATTTTGCGCTGAGACATTCTCCCGTGCCGCAAATCCTGCTTTCGCGTAACTCCATCTACACCTCGCGTGATTTCTACCGCGATCTGCGCTCGCGCCGGGAATACGGCACCTGGCTCGATACGCGGTTTCGCGGACTGTTAGCGAAAAAGTCGATTCATTGGGCCGATGTTACGGTAGCCCCCAGTGCGGCTTTTGCAGTTGAACTTGGTCGCTGGACCGGCGCGCGGGTTCGAGCCATTCATCATGGCTTCGACAGGGAAGCATTTGCCCGCGATGCCGGGCCGCTTCCGCCGGCAGTAGTGCAAGAACTGGAACGAGCCGGCGGATCACTCAAGCTCCTGTACGTCAGTCACTACAATTACTACCGGAATTTCGAGACTCTGTTACGAGCGCTTCCCCTTCTGCGCCGGCAGATGGCCGGCCGGTCGATCACGCTGTTCCTTACTTGCAAGCTGATCGCGGGAGAAAATCCCGGCACTTACAATCCGTCCAGGGCCGCAGATCTGATAAGAGAACTCGGCGTCTCTGATATCGTTGTCCAACTCGGCAGCATCCCGTATTGCCAGCTTCACCATTTGTATCGCAGCGTCGATATTTATGTGACCCCGGCCTACACGGAAACCTTCGCCCACCCGTTGGTGGAAGCGATGGCCAGTGGACTTCCCGTGGTCGCTTCCGATCTGGCGGTGCATCGTGAAATTTGCGGGGGTGCTGCCGAGTACTTTCCCACGTTCTCGCCTGATGCGTTGGCCGAGAAGATCGCTGAAGTCACTCAATCACCCCAGAAGCTGCGAGAAATGGCGGTCGCCGGATCGGAGCGATCAGGCGGCTTTTCCTGGAAGGCGCATGTCGAAGCAATTCTTAGTCTTTGCGACGAACTCATGGGCTCGCACGCTTCCGGCAATACGAATCGTGACCGATTCCGCGCGATCGTGGCCTAAGGTAGGTTGCTGCGGCATCGCCGTGTTTTTGTGCCATCGCATACAGCTGGACCAGTCTCAGCGGCGCCATCAAAACCGATGCGCCCGACGAACTCCGCCGCTTGACGCTAGCAGTACGAGCTGGAGCATGATTTTGTTTTGCCGCTAATGGAATGAACCTCAGTGAACGGATGCTATGTTTTCGCAGATAGCTGGTTCGCGGGCGCGCACGCCTGCCGCAGCGACATCGCCACCCGCGTTTGTTGCGCTTCCGTCATCTGCGAAAAGAGGGGCAGGATCACGCCCTGTTTTTGTGCGCGCTCACTCTCTGTCAGACTCGGGCGCCTTCCAGACGGTTTGCATTCCGGCTGCGCGCAGCGCCAACTCCCCGCGTCAGCATATGCAGGCTCAAGGTGGGCGCACATGATGCCTCGACGAGTGGCGATGCCCTCATCGAGCATCGCCTGCATGACCTGCCTCTGATCCGCATTTTCGGGAAGGCGTATGCAGTAGCTCTGCCAGTTGCTGCGAGCCCACTCCGGTTCAGTCGGCAGAATCAAGCCGGGAAAGTCTGCCAACAACACGCCATATCTCGCAGCCATTTCGCGACGCAGCGGGACTGCTTTTTCCAGACGCTTCAGTTGCTCACGTCCCACCGCGGCCTGAATATCAGTCAGACGGTAGTTGAAACCAGATTCCGGATACGATTCGAATACTACTTCACTGGAAGAATGCCGCACTGTATCAGGCACGCTCATTCCGTGCTGCCGCCACAGGCGAAGCTTTCGGTCCGTTGCGGCATCGGCGGTGGTCAGCATTCCGCCATCGCCGGTGGTCAATAATTTTCGCGGATGAAAGGAGAAGCAGGCCACGTCGCCGTGCGGCTTGCCGATTCGCTCCCACTCACCCTGCCAGCAAATCTCGCTGCCAATGGCGCAGGCGGCGTCCTCCACCACCGGAAGTTTGTGCCTGCGCGCAATTTCGAGAATCTGCCGCAGGTCGCACGGCGTGCCCATCTGATGAACGCACAAAATCGCAGCCGTTCGCACGCCGATCGCTGCTTCGATTTGACCGGCATTCATGTTGAACGTCCTCGGTTCGATGTCCACGAACACCGGTATCGCCTGGCAATAACGAATACTGTTGGCCGTCGCGATATACGAATGACTGACCGTGATGACCTCGTCACCGGGCTGCACTCCCACCGCCAGCAATGCCAGGTGAAGCGCCGTCGTGCAACTGGAGACCGCGCAAGCATGGGGCGCTCCCACGAATTCGGCGAACTCGCGCTCGAACGCGGCCACCTCCGGGCCTTGTGTGACCCATCCCGACAGGATTGCACGTCCGGCGGCGGACGCCTCCTCTTGCCCAAGATGCGGCTTCGCGACTGGAATGAATTCTCTAGGCATGGGTCGGCTTCGGCTGCGGCTCCCAGTTGCGCACAACTTCGTTCTCTAACAGTTGTTCTGGCGATTTCGCCTGGCTCGAGTACCAGTCGCGAAGCTGCGCGATGCCTTCGCCGAGCCCCACGCTCGGAGCGAACTGCAAGAGCGTCCTCGCCTTGGAGCTATCGGCAAGCAGTCGCAGCACATCTCCGGGTCTGGATTCGATATGAACGATTTCTGTCTCCGGCCGGCCCAGCGCTCGTGCAATCGTCCTGGCCAGGTCTCGAATTTCAATTTCTTTTCCGCTCCCTAAGTTGATCGTTTCTCCGACCGAGTTCTCCGAGAGACCGGCGGCCAGAATTCCTCGAGCCGTATCACTGACGAAGGTAAAATCCCGCGTCTGGGTTCCATCACCGAAGATGACCATCGGCTTTCCCGCCAGGCAGCGCAAAAGAAATTTCGGGATCACCTCTCCGCTGTCGCCCTCGTGATGACAGCGCGGACCATAGGCATTGAAGGGACGCAGTACGACTGTGGGATAGCGATATGTCTCCCAGAACGCGCGTGTGTAGGCTTCTCCCGCAAGTTTGGACGCGCCATAAACTGTCATGGGCAGCGTCGGATGAGCTTCTGTAATCGGGGCCGTACGCGCAGTTCCATAGACTTCGGAGCTGGAAATGTACACGAACCGCTGCACTCCCTTACTTCGCGCTGCGTCCAGAAGTCCCAGCGTGGCCGTGGCATTGACCTCGTGATTCTCAATTGGCGAGTGAATGGAGTGCCGCACACCCAGGCATGCGAGATGAAAAACGATGTCCACGTCGCGCAGCAGCGAAGCCATGTAACCCAAGTCGCGAACATCGGCGACGATGAGTTCCACCTTGTCATTCAACACTCCATCCAAATTTTCGCGGCGGCCGTTGACCAGGTTGTCGACAACGCGGACGCCACATCCCAGTCCCGCCAGCTGACGCACCAACTCGGAGCCAATAAATCCGGCCCCGCCCGTAACCAGAGTTTTCCGGTTCTGCACTCGATGACTCCTGAAGTATGTAGCGAAAAGTGATTACGATTTTACCAAGCCGTGCGGATTACAGCGACGGTTGCGCGGGAGTCTCCGCGGGCGCCGCGAATTCCAGGCGATGCCGGAGTTGTGCCAGGCTGACTCCTTGCACAGCGAGCGCACAGATTCCAAATGCAATGTTGGCGACAAATACCCAGGCGTGAATCACCATCGTCAGAGTTAATGCGCTGCTGGCGGCAATGCCGGCCAGTTTGAAAGTCTCAGTCCCCAACAGTTCGTAAGTGCCCACTCCACCCGGTGCTGCGGGGATCATCAATCCGAGCCCGAGCACGGCTGTTGTGACCGCGGCCCACTTCAGTGCGATGGCCAGCCCCAGCGCCATTGCAATCCCCCAGACCAACATCACTTCGCTCGTCCAAATCGCTGCCGTGATCAAGAGAAGCGAAAGCAGTTGCGAGCCGGAACTTACGGCGCTGAGCCCGTCGGCAAATGACGTCAGAAGATTGTCGAAGCGTTCTTCGATCGACGAAAGGTGCATTGCACGAAAGACGCGGCGAACATAAATCGCCAGCAATTGCGCCCGGTAACGCAGCCCGATCAGAAAAATCACGGCGCTACCGAAGATCAGAATTGCCACTCGGAGCAGCACCAGCAGCCAAAGGGGCGGGTGCAAAGTCGAAAGCGAGAAGATCACGATGCCGACCAGCGCCAAGCCGTCGAGAACTTTTTCTACCGCCAGAGTGGCCAGCGTGCGGCTGCTTTGTGCCATCGAAGTGGATCGTCCCAGCAGAACGCAACGCGACAGATCGCCGGCGCGCCCCGGCAAAAGAAAATTCGCCATGTTGCCGATTCCGAGAACCGTCAGGCAGGCGCTGAATGTGGGCCGCGAAGAAGAAGGAAAAATCAGTCGCCAGCGCCACGCACGCAGCGGAAGATTCAACATGAACATGGCGAGCGGCACCAGCATGAACGGCCCGTTCAGCCTCCCCAGCGCATTCCAGGATTGTTTGAGATCGACTTGGCGCAGCAGAAGCCCGATGCATCCGAGGCCGATCAGCAGGCCCAGCAGCATGGATTGCAGGCGGATCCTACGTGCCAAAACGCCGCTCCACTTCTGGTCTTTGAGCGTGCGCTGGCGGCTGCTCAGAGATTGCATCTACATCCGAACTCTCTTCCAGGAAATAAACTGGCCGCTGGCGTGCTGCCTCAAAGGTTCTCCACAGATATTCGCCCAGCACTCCCAGCATCATCATCTGCATGCCACCGAGCACCAGCACGGCCACCATCAACGATGACCAGCCCTGCACGGGCGTGGAGCGGATCAGCCTCAGGATAATCACCAGCAGCGCGTAGGCAAAGCCCGACAGGCTACAGAGCATGCCGAGGTAGGACATGATGCGCAGAGGAGCATAGGAAAAGAGCACAAACGCGTCTGCAAAGGCCTTCAGTTTCCGGCCGAGCGTCCACTTGGTCACTCCCGCGATTCGCTGCTCTTTTGTATAGCTGATTTGCGCCTGCGAGAATCCCAGGCGCGCGATCTCGCCGATGACGCTGGGATGACTTCCAGTCGACTTCAGTAGCGCCTCGATTACTTTCCGGTCGAGCAACGCAAAATCGGAACCCCGCGGCGGCAGATTGACCTCTCCCATCAGATTTAGCAGACGGTAGAAACCGTTCGAGAGAAAAATGTCCACCTTGGAGACGCCCAGACGTTCTTCCCGCACTGCCCACACCACGTGATTTCCGTCGCGCCACAATTCCAGCATGCGCGGAATCAGTTCCGGCGGATCCTGCAGATCGGCGGCCAAGAACACCGCGCTCTGTCCGCGGGCCTCTCCGAGTCCGGCGAGAGTTGCGACATGACTTCCGCTGTTCTTCGCCAGGCGGGCGTAGCGAAATGCGGGATCGCGCCGGCTCACCTCACGCAGCATTTCCGGAGTGCGGTCGGTGGAATGGTCATCCATAAGAATGACTTCAATCTCCAACGGAGAAAGTCGATCCATGATCGCGCGCAGACGCGCGACCAGCGACGGAATCGCTGCTTCCTCGTTGAATACCGGGATCACGATGCTGAGTTCGGGAATACTCATGCCGATTACGATTCTTCGTCCTCACGCGCCGTCAGACTTTTCGCTTCTTCCGCGCAGGCTGTCGTTCCTCTCTCCAATGCAGAAATCGCGCGGGCACGCCGGCCACGACCGCGAATGGGGGAACGTTTTCGGTTACAACGGCGCCGGCTCCGACGATACTACATCGGCCAACCGTTACTCCGGGCAGGATGACAGCGTTGGTGCCGATATCTGCCCACGCTTCGATGCGAACGGGTTTGATCTCGAGATCCGTCTGGGTGATCGGAATGCCGGCTGGAATTCCGGTGTGTTGTGACCCAAGAATTTTCGCGCCCGGGCCCCAGCCCACGAAATCCTCGATTACCAACTCGCGCGCGTCAAAATAACTTTGTGGACCAATCCAGACGTGGTCGCCGATCTTGCATCTTCCGTCGAACCGTCCCTGCAGATAAGTGCCCGGTCCGATGAAGATGCCATTGCCGAGTTCGAAAGTTTCGAGATGCTTAAATCGGACCTGGCCGCTGACCACGAGGCCATAGCCGCAGCGACGTGCGATTGCTCGAATGACCGCACGCCGGAGTACAAGAGAAAATGAATCGTCACCGTCGGTGAATTGCCGGTACAGATCCAGCATTTCCGCGGGACTGAAATCGCGCGACAGGAAGTGAGAAAGGCCGAATTCAAACTCAGGGTCGCGATCGACTGTCTTAAGCCCATGAACTGCTTTCACGACGCGGGCTCCGAGCTTTGCCTTATCCGGCATGGACCCCTGCTTGTACAACCCGACACACGGCTTCTATCTGCTGATCCGTCATCTCCGGGAACAACGGCAGCGATAGCACCTCGGCTGCCGCTTTCTCCGATTGCGGAAAGGCTCCCTGCGAATATCCCAGGTCGGAATACGCAGTCTGCAGGTGCACCGGCACGGGATAATGGATGCCCGTCTGAATGCCCGCCTCAGTCAGCGTCTGCTGCAGCATATTTCGATCCTCGCTACGCAGCGTGTACACATGATAGACGTGGCGACCCCAGGGCATCTCCTGCGGCCTAACCACTCCGGCATCGGCCAACGTTTCGTTATATTTCGCGACCACAGCGCGCCGTGCTTCCGTCCACTTCTCCAGATGCCGAAGTTTCACCCGCAGGATCGCTCCCTGAAACCCTTCCATGCGGTAGTTGTACCCGCGGAGTAAGTGGTGATACTTGCGGTCCTGTCCCCAATCGCGCAGCATACGGATGGTGTGCGCATACTCGCGATTGCTGGTTGTCACTGCGCCACCTTCCCCGTACGCGCCCAGATTCTTGCCGGGATAAAAACTGAAGCAGGCCATGTCGCCGATGCTGCCCACCGGACGGCCTTTGTATTCGGCGCCATGAGCCTGCGCCGCGTCTTCGATCACCACCAGTTTGTGATGCTTCGCGATCTCGATGATCGGATCCATATCCGCGGGCTGCCCATACAGGTGAATGGGCATAATCGCCTTGGTGCGCGGCGTGATCGCATTCTCGACTGCCTTCGGATCCATGGTGAACGAGCGCGGATCGATGTCAACCAATACCGGCCGCGCGCCCGCGTATAGAATCGCGGCGACGCTGGCCACAAATGTGAATGGAACAGTGATCACTTCATCGCCTGCGCCCACGCTTGCAGCCAGCAGGGCAAGGTGCAGCGCACTGGTCCCCGAATTCAGGGCGATGCACTCCGAAGCGCCACAGTAATCCGCAAACTCCTGTTCGAAGCCCGCCACTTCTTCACCCAACACAAACTGGCAGCTCTCCAGCACTCTCGCGATGGCAGAATCAATCTCCGGCTTGATGCTGCGATACTGCGCCTTCAAATCGAGGTACGGTACTTTGATATCGGTCATTCGAAATCCTATGTGATTTGCATCCTGCGTGATCCGTGACTACGCCGTAGCTTCGAGCGGCGTGAGCCGCAATTCTACAGGGCGCCCACGTTGCGTCATCGATCGCGAGGCTGCCTCAAGAATCGCCACCACGCGAAGTCCCGCGTTTCCGCCGGTCTCGGGTTCTGCGCTCTGTTGGATACATGCCACGAAGTGGTCCGCTTCCCGGCGCAGCGCCTCGGTCGTATCGATTTGCGGCGCCAGCATGTCGCCGGTGCGGTATCCAACCAGCGCCTGATACAGCTTCTCCGGATTCTGCTGGCTGTTCAAGGTGATGCCTTTGTCGTAAACCTTGATCTTCTCCGCCTGATCCAGATCGTCGTAGACGATCATCTTCCGGCTGGCGCCGATCAGCGTGCGCCGCAGCTTCACCGGAGCGAGCCAGTTGGCATGGATGTGCGCAATCTGGCTGCCCTCGAAGAAGAGCGTGAGATAGGCAATGTTCTCCGTGCCTCCAGGAACATGGCTCAAGCCCGCAGCCGAAACCGCGCATGGCCGGAAGGGCAGAACGTAATCCATGATGGAAAGATCGTGCACTGCAAGATCCCACAGCACGTTTACATCATGCTGAAACAGGCCCAGGTTGACGCGCACCGAATCGTAGTAATAAATTTCGCCCAGCCCGCCGCTATCTACCAGTTCGCGAATCTTGCGCACCGCTCCCGTATACACAAACGTGTGGTCGACCATCAGCACCAGGTTGCGCTTCCGCGCTACATCCATCAACCGTTGCACCTGATCCGTGTTCGAGGCCAGAGGCTTCTCCACCAGCACGTGCTTGCCTTCCTGCAGCGCACGCAGAGCAAGCTCATAGTGCGTCGACACCGGGGTGGCGATCGCAACCGCATCGATCGCGGGATTCTCCATCAACTCGCGAAAATTCTGTGTGGTCTGAA
This sequence comes from uncultured Acidobacteriota bacterium, assembly GCA_963701925.1. Classification (GTDB taxonomy): domain Bacteria; phylum Acidobacteriota; class Terriglobia; order Terriglobales; family Acidobacteriaceae; genus Sulfotelmatobacter. Next base: position 131,678 of record CAVPBQ010000010.1, on the reverse strand, counting down.
CCGCAGGATAACGGCTGCTCACCAGCTTCAGCCGGTCGGCCCGTAGATCGCTGACGCATGCCACCTGCGCGCCTTGCGTCTCCACGAAATTTCTTACCAGGTTTGGACCCCAGTAGCCGTAGCCAACCACTCCGATTCGAATCAAGATACCTCCCGATGTGCGGGCTAGCTGGAAATCTGAGTACGCGGCACCTTACGGCCCAACCGCGCCGGAACTCCCTTTACGATCTTGCGGTCGGCGACATCGTGCGTGACCACGGCGCCAGCGCCAACCAGCGCCTCTTCTCCAATGGTGATCCCGGCCAGAATAACTGCTCCGCTCCCAATCGATGCGCCGCGCTTCACCCGCGTGGGCACAACCTCCCAGTCGCTGTCGTTTTGCAAGCGCCCGTCTTGCGTGGCCCGCGGATAGAGGTCGTTGATGAACATCACACCATGGCCCACGAAGACGTCATCTTCGATGGTGACCCCTTCACAAATAAATGTGTGCGACGAGATTTTGCAGCGGCTGCCAATGGCAGCATTTTTCTGAATCTCCACAAACGCCCCGATCTTGGTCTCATCGCCGACCGAGCAACCGTAAAGGTTGACCAGATCGGGATGGAAGATTTGTACTCCGTGGCCAAGGACTACGTCGGTGGCAATGGGCATGAGAATCGCTGAATCGTTCGTGCGGCGTCCAAGGCCCGGTGTGGAGCGGAATGCGGGAACTCAGCCCTTGGAACTGCGCCTCAAAATCGGTATAGCGCACAATACAATAGAATTTCAGTTGCATCAACTGCATCTCTCCTGGTCCTCTGATTAGTTTTCCATACGATTTCCACCTCGCCCCTTAGTGTTTAATAGGAGCGCTCCTCAGACTGACATTAGGCTGACATCCTGCATGTGCGGCATTTTCGGCATCGTTGGTAAGAACGCATCGGTTTCGCCGGAGATCCTCCAGCGAGCGACCGATTCGCTCGCCCATCGCGGCCCTGACGATTCCGGCACCATCCTGCTACGTGAGTCCGTTCCGACGTCAGTAGAGATTGGCCTGGGGAATCGCCGTCTCGCCATCCTCGATTTGTCGCCGCTCGCCCACCAACCCATGCACGACAGCGAGACTGGCAACTGGCTGGTCTATAACGGCGAGATCTACAACTTCCAAGAGGTTCGCCGCGAGCTTGAGCAGGCTGGAGCGACCTTCGTCAGCCATTCCGATACCGAAGTTTTGCTCAAAGCCTACGCCCGCTGGGGCGAGTCTTGTTTGACGAAGTTTCGTGGGATGTTCGCCTTCGCCCTCTGGGATGCCGTTCGCCATCAACTATTCATGGCCCGCGACCCCATGGGCATCAAGCCGCTTTATTATGCGCAGGCTGGGCCGTATTTCATCTTTGCTTCCGAGGTGCGCACGATTCTTGGGACCGGGCTCGTGCCGCGCGTCCCGGACCGCGCTGGCCTTCTCAACTATCTCACGTTCGGCTCGGCCTATGATCCCCACACCTTGATCGAAGGCGTTCGCTCTCTTCCCGCCGGTCACAGCCTGGTGTGGAAAGGTGGCGAACTGCTCCAGTCAGAGTATTGGGACATTGTCGGCATCGATGTTAGTGCAAGAGAATCCGGGGGCCTGCAATCGTTGCTCGAAGACGCCGTCGGCCTGCAGTTGATTAGCGACGTTCCAGTGGGAGTATTTCTCTCGGGCGGCATCGATTCCAGCGCGCTGGTCAGCATCTTGAGCCGCAGCGGCGTCACCGCCAGCACCTTCTCTATCGTTTTTCAAGAGGCCGAATTCTCCGAAGCGCAATACTCCCGGGCGATTGCCGCCAAGTTCCACACCGATCATCATGAGATCAGCCTGGCGCGGGCGGACGTTCTCGCGTCGATTCCAGATGCGCTGCGGGCGATGGATCTGCCCACCATGGACGGGGTCAACACCTACTTCGTGTCGCGTGAGACTCGCCGCGCCGGCGTCAAGGTCGCGTTATCGGGTCTCGGAGGGGACGAGGTTTTCGCAGGATACTCCAGCTTCCGCGACGTTCCCCGCATGGAGCGCTTCGCGGATATCTGGAATCGAATGCCGGGAGCAATGCGCTCTCCGCTAGTGGGGATGTTCGATGCCTTTTCTCGCGATACCGATCAGAAGCGCAAGCTGCTCTCACTCGCGAACGACAATGGCCGGGGCCTGCACCCCTACTTTCTCACTCGTATGCTATTCACCCCGCGGCAATGCGATCTGTTGTTTCCCGACTCGAAAAACTATGCGACCGAGGCTGCTGCTTCACAATGCGCTGCGCTTACACGGGCGCTTACACTCGACCCGGTCAATCGGGTTTCCTATCTCGAGTCGCGCTGTTATATGCTCAATACCTTGCTGCGCGATGCCGACTGCATGAGCATGTCCCAGGGCCTCGAAGTGCGGGTTCCGCTGATCGATCACCAGCTGGCCAAAGCGGTCCTTGCTCTGTCCGGAGAGTCGAAATTGAATCACACGCCGAAGAAGCTGCTGGTCGAAGCGCTCGCCGGTTCGTTGCCGGATGACATTGTCCATCGTCGCAAACGCGGCTTCACTCTGCCGTTCGAGCATTGGATGCGTCAGGAACTACGTGCTGAAATCGAGCCGACGTTGCAGGCTAAGCGGGTTAACGCCGGCCCGCTCGGCGGCCTGCTGAATGGCGACCACGTGCAGCGGGTCTGGCAGAAATTCCTGGCCGGAACGATGTCGTGGTCGCGTCCGTGGTCCTTGTACGTACTGCAACGCTGGTGCGAATTGCAGCTCTGATGCGCATGCAAAAAGTTGAACAAACCGAGAAGACGCAACTTGCCAACGCTTCGGCGAAACTGCCGGTGAGTGTGATCGTGGCTGCGCGCAACGAAGAAAAGAATCTGCCCCGTTGCCTCGCGGCCCTGCGAGAGGTCGGCGAAGTCTATGTGATCGACTCGCAGAGCACCGACGCGACGCCGGAAATCGCGCGCACCTTTGGCGCCAAGGTCGTGCAATTTCACTATCAGGGCGGCTGGCCAAAGAAGCGCCAGTGGGCGATGGAGAATCTGGATTTCGCCTACGGCTGGATTCTCCTGGTCGACGCCGACGAGGCCCTGACGCCAGAACTAGCGGAAGAAATCCGCAGGGCGATTCAGGATCCGGCGTTCAACGGCTACTACATTTCTCTCCGCATGCATTTTCTCGGAAAAGTTCTGCGTCACGGCGATGCCAGTTTCTGGAAACTCGCACTCTTCCGCCGCGGCAAAGGTCGCTACGAATGCCGCCTTCGCGATCAGGATGCGTCCATGGCCGACATGGAAATCCACGAGCACGTCGTGGCCGAGGGCCCGACGTCGAGGCTGGAGCATCCGCTCATTCATCACAACGTCGAATCGCTGTCTCACTACATTCAGAAGCATGATGAATATTCCAACTGGGAATCGCGTGTTCTCCTGCAAGCAGAATCAAGCAGAACGGAACTGCCCCCGGCATTCTTCGGCACGCAGGCCCAGCGTCGCCGCTGGCTCAAGAAGAAGCTCTATGCCGTACCGGGCTCGCCCGTGCTGCTCTTCGTCTATCGATATTTCCTGCGCCTAGGATTTCTTGACGGCGTTCCCGGCCTGATCTATTGCGGCTTTCAGGCGGTGCAGATGTTTCACACCAAGGCAAAGATCTACGAATTGAAAACACGCATGAGAACGGCGCGTTAAACAGGGCGGCAGAATGTGTGGCATTAACGGTCTAGTGAATTGCGGAGATCGGGAGACGCTGGCGCGCATGACGCGCGTGCAGGCACACCGCGGCCCCGACGACTCCGGGCTCTGGGATCGCAAATTCGCGGACGGTTCCTACATCGGTCTGGGCAGTCGCCGTCTCGCCATTCTCGACCTTTCTCCGCTCGGCCACATGCCAATGTGCAACCAAGACCGCACTCTGTGGATCACCTACAACGGAGAGATTTACAACTTCGCTGAACTTCGCCGCGAATTTGAGCTCAAGGGCCGTCGCTTCAGTTCGCACACCGATACCGAGGTGCTGCTCCATCTCTACGAGCAAGAAGGGCCCGACTGCCTAAAGCGCCTCAACGGAATGTTCGCCTTCGCAATCTGCGATTTGCGCAGTGCGACTCCGACGCTATTCATGGCGCGCGATCACTTTGGCGTCAAGCCCTTCTATTACTTTCATGATGGCGACCGATTCGCCTTCGCCTCAGAGATCAAGGCGCTTCTGCAAGTTCCCGGGATCGAAGCCGCGCTCGATCCGCAGTCGCTTCACCAGTATTTAACGTTCCTCTGGGTCCCCGATCCGAAAACGATGTTTCGACGCATCCTGAAGCTCCCTGCAGGTCACTACGCGACCCTGCGCAATGGCGAGCTCAAGGTCACTCAGTATTGGGATCTGACGTTTCCACCGGTAAGCCAGACCCATGCACGATCGGAAGCCGATCTCATCGCTGACATCCGCTGGCGTTTTCGCCGCTCGGTGGAAGCGCAGATGGTCAGCGATGTTCCCATCGGTGCATTTCTCAGTGCGGGGCTTGATTCCTCCAGCATTGTCGCCATGATGTGCGGAACAGATGAGCGTGGCGCAACCCCGCGCCAGCCCGTGCGCACCTACACCATCACGTTCCCGAAGAAATATCGTGTGGGCGAAACCACGCTCGATGATCCTGAAGTCGCCACGCGCCTGGCTCGTCAGCTGGGATGCGAAAACCAGCGCATCGTGGTCGAGCCCAACGTCACCGATCTGCTGCCGCGCCTGGTCTGGCACATGGACGAACCCACGGCCGATCCCGCGATTATCACAGCCTATCTCGTTTGTCGCGAGGCTCGAAAACAGGCGACCGTCCTGCTCTCTGGCGTGGGCGGCGACGAATTATTCGCCGGCTATCGCAAGCACGTCGCGCATTACTGGGCGCAGGCTTACCAGCGACTGCCGTCCGCCGGGCGCAGAATGGCTGAGGCGGCCCTGGCTGCGTTGCCTGGTCTGCGTGGTACGTCGATGAAAGGAAGATTGCGCCTGGCAAAGAAAATGGCGCGCAGCGCGTCCCTCAATCCTGTCGAACGCTTCATCACGAACTGCAGCTATCTGGATCAGGCGCAGAAGTCAGGGCTCTACAATCCCGCTTTCATGGACGAGGTTTTCTCGTCTGACGCTGCTTGCCAGCACCGAATCGCATTCAAGCGTGTCGAGGATGCTGACTTCCTGCATCAGATGCTCTATCTCGACACCAAGATTTTCATGCCGAGCCTCAACCTCACCTATAACGACAAGATGAGTATGGCAAGTTCAGTCGAAGTGCGCGTCCCGTTTCTCGATCGAGAGCTGGCCGAGTTCGTGGCGTGGAACGTTCCACCCAGTCTAAAGCTAAAAGGTTTTTGGAAGCCCACCACAAAGTACATCTTCCGTCAGGCCATGCGCGACGTTCTTCCGCGCGAGGTATTGCAGCAACCGAAAGCCGGTTTCGCCGCTCCGGTAGACTATTGGTTGGCCAACGATCTCAAAGAAATGGTGGACGACCTGCTTTCGCCCGCACAACTCAAGAAACGCGGACTGTTTCAGCCCGAAGCAGTTCGCCGCTTCGTGGATGAACATCGCAGCGGCCGCCGGGACTGGTCCATGCAGCTGTGGCAGTTCCTTACGCTTGAGTTGTGGATGCAAACATTTCTTGACGGCGGCGCTCAGGCTTTCGAACTGGAGTCGTCGCCCACGCAGGCGGCAACCGCATGAAGCAAGTTCTCCAACACGCCCGCACGGGCGAAATCACCGTCGAAGATGTCCCCGCGCCTCAACTTCTTCCCGGCTGCCTGCTGGTGCGGATCGCGGCGTCGGTCGTCTCGGCCGGTACCGAGCGCGCCTCGGCTGAGTTTGCGCGTAAGAGTCTGCTGGGAAAAGCCAGATCCCGTCCCGACCTGGTTCGTGAGGTCATTTCCAAAGTTCGTCGCGACGGAATCTATTCTGCGATTCAAACCGTGAGCAGCCGTCTTGATCAGCCGCAGAATCCCGGCTACAGCAGTGCCGGAACGGTCATCGCTATCGGTGAAGGAGTGACCGATCTTCGTCCCGGAGACCGCGTCGCCTGCGCCGGCACCGGATTTGCCGTTCACGCCGAGGTCGCCTGCGTGCCTCGATTGCTGGTTGCGAAAATTCCCGCCCGCGATCCCAACGCCGGGGGAGAAGTCTCATTCGAAGACGCGGCGTTCGGCACGCTCGGCGCTGTAGCTTTGCATGGCATTCGCAACGCGGAAGCCGGGCTGGGAGATTTAGTTGCCGTGATCGGCCTGGGCCTGCTCGGTCAACTCGCGGTGCAATTGCTAAAAGGAGCCGGCTGCCGCGTTCTCGGAATGGACATCGATGCGCCGCGCTCTCAACTGGCGCAAAGTTTGGGCGCCGACGCGGTCGCCAGTTCCGCCGCGGACTTTCGCGATCTCTGTGCTCAACTGTCCGGGGGCATGGGTGTCGATTCTGTCCTCATCACGGCGGAAACTCCGAGCAGCGATCCTGTCAATCTTGCCGGATCCGTCGCGCGCGATCGGGCAATTGTTGTGGCGGTGGGCACAGTTGGGATGGAGATCGAACGCAAGACCTATTACGAGAAGGAACTCGACTTCCGCATCTCCCGCTCGTATGGCCCCGGCCGCTACGATTCAGCCTACGAACAGAAGGGCCGCGATTATCCTATTGGCTACGCGCGCTGGACCGAAACCCGCAACTTGCAAGCATTTCTGCAACTGCTGGCGGAGAGAAAAATTGTTGTTGGCCCACTGATCACCCACACCTTTGCTGTAGAAGACGCGCCCGCCGCGTATGAACTGATCACCGGGAAATCTCACGAGCCATTTCTCGGCGTCGTCATTCGATATTCCGAAAATGTTGACCCCTTTCAAACGCTTGCCATCGTGCCGCGAGAGCATTTCGCCCCATCTCCCTCAAAATCTGACTCCAAGACCAGCGTTACAGTCGGCGTGCTGGGCGCTGGCGTCTTCGCCAGCGGGACACTTATCCCCGTCCTCAAGGCTTCATCAGACACTTCTCTGGTCGCGATTTGCGCCGCCACCGGATCGCATGCCCAACATGCCGGACAGAAATACGGTTTCCAGAATTGCACCACAGACGAAGCGCAACTCTTGCATGACGCGTCGATCAACACGGTCGTCATCGCCACTAGACATCACCTGCACGCCAAGCAAGTGCTGAATGCGCTCGCGGCCGGGAAGCATATCTTCTGTGAAAAGCCGCTCTGTCTTACCGAAGCTGAGCTGCGAGCGATCGTTCGTGCCTGCGCTGGAATTCTGCCCCACAGGCGCCCCGCGTTAATGGTGGGATACAATCGCCGCTTTGCCCCGATGATCGTAGAGTTGAAACAGTTCTTCGCGCCGGTTTCCGAGCCGCTTGCTCTCCACTATCGCATCAACGCCGGATCTCTTCCGGCCGATCACTGGGTGAATGATCGCGAGCAGGGAGGCGGCCGCATTCTGGGCGAGGTTTGCCACTTTGTCGACCTGCTCATGTTCCTCGCCGGATCTCCCATCGTCGAGATCGAGGCGCGCTCCATCGGCAATGCGAGTCGCTATAGCGGCGACAACGTGCTGGCTTCGCTCGCCTTTGCGAATGGCTCGCAAGGCACGATCAGTTATCTCGCCAATGGTGACCGCGCATTTTCAAAAGAGCGAATCGAAGTATTCGGCGGAGGCAGGGCCGCCGTGTTCGAAGATTTCCGACGCCTCGAACTTGTCCGCAATGGCCGCAAACAGACTACTCATTCCCGTTGGCGACAGGACAAGGGCCACAATGCCGAATGGGCCGCTTTCGTGCAATGTGTTTTGGGAAAACGGGATGCACCAATTTCTTTCGACGAACTGATCAGCTCATCGCTGGCGACACTTCGTATGAACGATGCTGTGGCCAGTGGGCAGCGGCTCAAAGTCGATTCCGCAGAATTCATCGAAACCGCGCGTAACGCCACCAACCTCAGAGTGGAATGATCCGCCGAGTGCAATCCATGGGAGAAGACCTTAGTTCATGCTCATTCTGGGCCTAAACATGTTTCATGCCGACGCGTCGGCGGCCATCATTCTCGACGGCGAAGTCAAATTCGCCATCGCCGAAGAGCGGCTCAATCGCCATAAACATTTCGGCGGATTTCCCGCGCTCGCCGTGAAGGCCTGCCTCGACGCGGTCGGCGCGAAGATTTCCGATGTGGAGCATGTGGCTGTCGGCCAGGACAGCGATGCGAATCTCACGAAGAAAGTTCAATACGCTCTTGCCAATCCCGCCAAGATTCTGAATTTCATCCGCCTGCGCCAGAGAAAAGAATCCATGCGGGATGTGCGTTCGCTTCTCGCGAAGGCGCTCGACATCGAGGCGACGCAACTTCGCTTTCAGGAGCATCACCTCGAACATCACATCGCCCATATTGCCAGCGCCTACTACTGTTCTCCATGGGAAAGGGCCGCCGGCTTCAGTTACGACGGCTCTGGCGATTTCGTATCCACCATGATGGCGCGCTGCCAAGACAACGAAATTGAAGTGCTCGACCGCGTCTTTCTCCCGCATTCGCTGGGCAGTTTCTACAGCATGATCTGCGAGTTCATCGGCTACAGCCAATACGGAGACGAGGGCAAGGTGATGGGCCTCGCTCCCTACGGAACGGGCACTCTGCAGGAAAGGATCAGCGAAATCGTGACGCCGAAGACCGGCGGATTCCAACTCGATCTCAGCTACTTCAAGCCTTTGGGCAGCAATCAGGGCATGCAGATTCTGCCGGACGGCACCGTGCGGTTAGCGCGTCACTTCTCCAATCGCATGGAGGAACAATTCGCCGAGCCGCGCCGCCTGCATGCGGAGATCACCCAGCGCGACATGGACCTTGCCTTCGCTTTGCAGCGGCGTTTCGAGGAAACCTTCTTTCATCTGCTCAACCAACTGCACGGCCGCGCGCCACTCGACAATCTCGCTATGGCTGGAGGTTGCGCCCTCAACAGCGTGGCCAACGGAAAAATCTTCGACCAAACTCCGTTTCGCCGCACCTACATTCAGCCTGCAGCCGGCGATGAAGGGCTGGCCATCGGCGCCGCTTTGCATACCTATCATTCGGTCCTGAAGTTGCCGCGCCGTTGCGAATTGAAGAGTTCTTACCTGGGGCCGGAGTTCTCAGAGTCGCGCATTCAGTCCGCCCTGCAGAACGCCGGACTGCAATTTCGCAGACTTGACAACGATGTGTTTCTCGACGAAGTAGCGGAGCAAATCGTAGCCGGAAACGTCGTCGGGTGGTTCCAGGGCCGCATGGAATGGGGCCCGCGGGCGCTAGGCAACCGTTCCATCGTGGCGCATCCCGGCCTGCCCAACATGAAAGAAATCCTGAACGCCCGCATCAAGCACCGCGAGTGGTTTCGTCCCTTCGCTCCATCGATCATGGCGGAATATCAGCACGAATACTTTGAGCACGACCATCCCTCGCCCTTCATGCTGCATGTTTATAAAATCCGTCTGGAGAAGCGCAGCCTGCTCTGCGCGGTGAACCATGTCGACGACACTGGCCGACTGCAAACCGTCTCACGCGACGAAAATCCGGTGTACTACGACCTGATCTCCGCCTTTCACCGCAAGACCGGCATCCCCGTCATTCTGAATACCAGCTTCAATGAAAACGAACCGATTGTGTGCACGCCGGAGGAGGCCATTGCCTGTTTTCAGCGCACGCGGATGGATGCGCTCGCAATCGGGCCATTCCTTGTTCTGAAGGCGCCACAAGAGAAGAAGGAAATGGCCGGTTCTTCGGCCGGAACGGCCGGGAATTAGTGCACCAAAAAAGCGGTGCAGCTGACAACAATGCCGATGACTCCCAGGCCCATTCCACCTAACCAGAAAATCCTGCGCCCGGAAAGCAAAGTGATTGACGTGATCACCAGCCCCACTTCGAGGAAGACCTCCGCCAGATCGAATCGGTCAGCACGATTTCGTTCACTGCTCACGTCGTTCTCCAACTCGCGAGCCTTGTCTTCGATTTCCTTCTGTTCGTCTTTGTAGCGAGCCGCCTCTTCCGAATATTTCTTGCGCAACTGGGCCAGCAGGGTCGCATCGGTTGCTGCTTGCACGGAAGTCAAATCGGTGAACATCTCATCTGTATGCCGCCGAATATTCTTGGCCTGATAGTAGGCCCACTGATCGGACGACTTGGCTTGCAGCACGACTTCTTCTGTGTGCGTTCGGTGTCCCAGCAATGAGACCACCGCAACCAGCACAGCCAGTATCGCCATCGTCACTGAAACCGGCGCCAGGCTGGGATCGTGCTTGGCATGCTCCGCGTGTTCTTGCAGTTCGCTCAACTCTTCCGACACTAGATCACCTCTCCCATGACTTTTACGATGACCCGCTTGTCGCGCTGGCCGTCGAACTCAGCATAGAAAATTCGTTGCCAGGTGCCCAGGTCAAGTTTGCCCGCAGTGATGGGCACGATCACCTCGTGATGAATGAGCAACGCCTTCAGGTGCGAGTCGCCATTGTCCTCGCCGGTTTCGTGATGCTTGTATTCCTTTCGAAACGGCGCGAGATGTTCGAGCCACTGGTCGATGTCCTGAATTAAGCCGCTTTCATTGTCATTCACATAAATGCCCGCGGTGATGTGCATAGCCGAAACCAGCACCATGCCCTCCTGCACTCTGCTTTTGCGGACGATCTCTTCGACCTGCGGCGTGATGTGAACGTAAGCGCGATGCGTTTTGGTGTGAAATGTCAGGTATTCCGTAAGCGTTTTCATATTCCGCGAGGGTTGCGAATGCAACGACGCTAGCGCAAGATTTCGGCCAGTTTGCCGCTCGCAATGAGAGCCGAGAGGCGCGCGAAGTCGTTGTACATCACACGATCCTTCTCCATCGTCGGGCACACTGAGCGAATCGCCGCATGTGCCGCCTGTCCGCGTTGCGATGTTTTCATGGGCGCAAGAAAATCCAATGCCTGGGCCACGGCCATGGCTTCAATTGCCAGGACGTTTCGCGTGTTCTCGACAATGCGCTTGAGTTTGAGCGCCGCCGTCATCCCCATGGAAACGTAATCCTCCTTGTTCCCCGAGGTCGTGATCGAATCCACTGAGGCCGGATGCGCCAGCACTTTATTCTCGCTGACCAGCGCCGCTGCCGTCACTTGGGGCATCATGAACCCGGAATTTAATCCCGCGCCCGGAGCCAGAAATGGCGGTAAACCCTCGCTGAGCGCGGGGTTCACCAGTCGCTCAATGCGCCGCTCGCTGATGCCGGCAAGCGCGCTCAATCCGATGGCGAGAAAGTCCAAAGCAAACGCCAGCGGCTCGCCATGAAAATTCCCGCCCGAAATCACGTCGCCGGCAAGGTTCTTCGCATCCGTAATGAACACCAGCGGATTATCAACGGCAGAGTTAGCTTCGATCTCGAATACTTCACGGCAATGAGCCAGCGTGTCGCGCACTGCGCCATGCACTTGCGGAATACAGCGCAGCGAATACGCATCCTGCACCCGCCCGCAGGCGCGATGCGACTCGCGAATCTGGCTGCCTTCCAGCATGCGGCGAAGGTTGGTCGCAACTTTTATCTGCCCGCGGTGCGGACGCGCCTTGTGAATGCGCTCGTCAAACGCGGTGTCGGTGCCCTTGAGCGCATCGCAACAAAGTCCGCCCAGTACATCTGCCGAGTCCACCAGCGTTTCTGCCGCGAGCAGCGACAGCGTCCCCGAAGCCAGCATCGCCTGGGTTCCGTTGATCAGCGAAATGGTTTCCTTCGCCTCCAAAACCAGCGGCTTGACTTGTGCCTGATTCATCGCCTGCGAACTGATTTTGCGTGCGCCCCTCTCGTCGAAACATTCGCCCTCGCCAATCAGCGCCAGCGCCAGATGGGCCAGCGGAGCCAGATCGCCGCTAGCTCCCACGCTGCCTTGAGAGGGAATCACCGGGGTCACGCCCCGGTTGAGCATCTCGCAGAGAGTATCGATCACGATGGCCCGCACGCCCGAATGACCCTTAGCAAGCGAATTTGCTCGCAGCAGCATCATGGCGCGAGTCTCCGCAATCGACAGCGGTTCTCCCACGCCCACCGCGTGCGAGCGCACCAGGTTCACCTGCAGTTCACGAATCTCTTCGCCCGCGATTCGCACATCGCTCAGCTTGCCCACGCCAGTTGTGATCGCGTACGCCAGTTTGTTGCTGGCGACAATCTCATCGACGATAGCCCGCGCCTGATTCACCAATTCGCGCGCATCGGCCGACAGCAATACGGCGCGCCGCGCATTCACGTCCGCAACTTCGCGGACCGCCTCCAGCGTTAAATCGTTGCCGCTGATATGAAGTGCATTCAAGAAGAAGGTCCTGGGACTAATAATTATTCGACTAGGTTATTTTCCGACTGCGGCGCGAAATGCCGTCAGATATTTTTCCGGCAGCGCCGAGATCTTCATATTCGCATCGGTGACGATGTGTGTGGTCTCACCCTCGGCCAGCAATCCACCATCGTCAGCTCGCAGCAGTTCGTAGCTGAACACCACCACGGATTCGCGCACGCTTTTCAATTCCGTCCGCACGATCACTTCCTGGTCGTAATACACCGGAGCCCTATAGCGGCACTTTACTTCGGCGACTGCGATAAACCGTCCGTCCTCACGTTCCATGTCGCGATACAAAAATCCCATTTGCCGCATGAACTCGACGCGCCCGACCTCAAACCAGATCAGGTGATTCGAGTGGTAGACCACGCCCATCTGATCGGTCTCCGCGTAGCGCACCCGCACCCGCGTCTCATTCGTGGCGTGATGCGAGCTCATTTGCCCGTCCACACTGGCTTTCTTTTTTCCAGGAATGAGGAAATCCCCTCACGGAAATCGGCCGTCCTCCGTATCGCCGCATTCTCGCGCACAGCCGCCTCTATCTGCACGTCCACTTCCGCGCGCGCGTGATCGGTTAGCAACTGCTTGGTCGCATGCAAGGAGGCAGTGCTGTTCTCCATCAACAGCGCGGCCAATTCTCGTGCCCGCGGCATCAGCTTTTCGGGCGCCACGATCTCATTCACCAGCCCCAGTCGCGCCGCTTCTTCCGCACCGAAAATCCTTCCGGTCAACAGCAGATCGCGCGCCTGCTTTTCTCCCACCTGCCGCAGCAAGAACGTGGAAACAATAGCTGGCACAAATCCGATGCGCACTTCAGTGTATCCAAACTTGGCTTCCGGCACGGCAAGCGTGAAGTCGCAAAGCAACGCCAGCCCGGTTCCACCTGCGATGGCTGGGCCATTGACCGCGGCAATCGTCACCTTGGGGAATTCGTAGACCGCCCGAAACAGCCGAACCATGGTCTGCGAGTCTTGCAGATTCTGTTCGGCAGTACGCCCCAGCAGCGCTTTCAGATTTTCCAAATCCATGCCGGAACAAAATGCTTTACCCGCCCCGGTCAGAATCAGAATAATGGCGTCGCTCTTCGCCACCTCGTCCAGCGTGCGCAACAGATCCTCGATCAACTCAAAGCTGATCGCGTTCCGCTTGTCCGGGCGGTTGAGCGTGATCGTAGCCAGGCATCCGTCATATGCGAGTTGTATCGTGCCATCGCTCATCTCATCATCATTTCAATCAGCCGCCTGCGAATTCGAGTACTTCGCGGCAATCCCGGCAGTCGCTCGCACCAGCGTGTCCAGAGGCTTCAACTCCGGCAACTGCGCGCCCCGCTGACGAAGCGTTTCAATTACTGTCTCAGTCGCAATGTTTCCCACCAAAGCATCCTGCGCAAAAGGACATCCACCCAGCCCTCCGATCGCCGAATCAAATCGCCGGCAACCCGCGTCGTAAGCCGCCAAAATCTTTTCTGCGGCCTGATCGGGCCGACTGTGCAGGTGCACGCCGATGTCGAGATAGTCATAGTGCTCCATCACCGCACCCACCACTTCGCGAATGTGCGCGGGGCTGGCCATGCCGACGGTGTCGGCGAGTGAAATCGTCTGCAAGTTCTCCACTTCTAGCAACCCGATCGCCTCGACGACCTCATCTACGCTCCACACATCTCCATAAGGGTTCCCGAATCCCATCGAAATGTAGACGACGACGTCCAGCCTCGCATCGTCAGCCTTCTTCTGAATCTTCTCCAATTCCTCGAGCGCGTCTTCGGGCGACTGGTTCTGATTCTTGCGCAGAAAAGTCTCAGAAATCGAATAAGGAAATCCCAGCGTGGAGACGGCTTGCGTATCAATCGCTCGCTGCGCGCCTTTTTCATTGACGACGATGCCGATGATCTCTACATCATCCGGCGGATCGAGTTCCTTCAGCACTTCCTCCGAGTCCGCCATCTGCGGCACGGCTTTGGGCGACACAAATGAAACCGCATCAATGTGCTTGAATCCAGCGCTGATCAAGGCCTTCAGATAATCCGACTTCAGATCAGCAGAAATCATTCCCGCCAGCCCCTGCCAGGCATCGCGCGGACATTCAATCAGTTTGACCAGGTCAGCCATTAGCACTTGGCAGTTAGAGACTAAATCCGTCTAAATCCGCGGCGAAAGAATTACGTCTGCAGAACTCCGACTTTGAACTCAGCCACATCCGGATTCAGCGCTGCTGCTTCCAGAGCTTGCGTAATCGCCTCGCGGGTCTCAATGGGATCGATGATCTTGTCGACCCACAGCCGCGCCGCGCCATATCGCGGATCCGTCTGTTCGTCGTAGGTGCGCTTCACCGACTCGTAGAGTTCCTTGCGTTCTTCCTCGCTCAGTTTCTTCCCGCCGCGTTCCAGTTGCTTCACTTTGATCTCGACCAGTGTTCCCGCAGCCGAATCTCCGCCCATCACCGCGTACCGCGCAGTCGGCCAGGCAAATACAAATCGCGGATCGTACGCCTTACCGCACATCGCATAATGTCCCGCGCCAAATGATCCGCCAATAATCACGGTAATCTTCGGCACCACCGAGTTCGACACGGCGTTCACCATCTTCGCGCCCGCCTTGATAATCCCGCTCCACTCGGCATCGCGCCCGACCATGAATCCATTTACATCATGGAAGAAGACCAGCGGAATTAGATTCTGATTGCAGTCCATGATGAACCGCGCCGCCTTCTCCGCCGACTCGGTATAAATGACGCCGCCGAATTCGACTCGCTTGTGGCCTTCGTGGTCGATCTGCTGCGCGTGCAATTTCTGGTTCGCCACGATCCCGACCGCGAAGCCGCCAATTCGGCCATAGCCGCACACCAGGGTCTTGCCGTACTCCGGTTTGTACTCGTCGAAGCGGCTGCCATCGAGAACGCGCCCCAGAATTTCCTTCATGTCATAAGGCCGCGCCGGAGACGAATCGTAAATTCCGTAAATTTCCTCGACCGCCAGCACCGGCTCAACCGGTTTCTTGCGATCCCACGGCGAGAGCCGTCGGTATCCCCACTTCTCCACAATCGAGCGAATCCGCTCGATGCAGGCCTCATCATTCGGCTCGCGAAAATCCACCGTACCGCTAATCGCCGAATGCATCGCCGCCCCGCCCAGATCCTCGGCTGAAACTTTCTGTCCAATGGCCGCCTGCACCAGCGCCGGCCCCGCGAGAAACAATCCGCTGCCATCGGTCATCAGCACGTGATCGCACATCACCGGCAAATATCCGCCGCCCGCGACGCACATGCCCATGATCGCCGCAATCTGCGGGATGCCCAGCGCCGACATCACCGCATTATTGCGAAACACGCGCCCGAAGTCGTCGGTGTCCGGAAACACGTCTTCCTGCAGCGGCAAAAAAACTCCGGCTGAGTCGACCAGATAAATTGTCGGAATGCGATTCTCTATCGCAATGTTCTGCGCCCGAATCACCTTCTTCGCGGTCATCGGAAAAAATGCGCCCGCCTTCACCGTCGCATCGTTGGCGATGATCATTACCATCCGCGTGTGAATCCGCGCTATGCCGGTGATCACGCCTGCCGCTGGCGCGCCGCCCCACTCTTCGTACATACCGTACGCCGCGTACTGGCCCAGCTCAAAAAAACTTTCGGGATCGACCAGCTTCCCCATACGTTCGCGCGCCGTCAGACGCCCCTTGCCGTGCTGGTTCTCGACCGCCTTGCTCCCGCCGCCTTCGCAAATCTTCTCGCCCTCATTCCGGACCTGCGACATCAGGTCGGCCAGAAAGCGCATGTTCGCTTCAAAGCGCGCGGAAGTCGGATCGATCTTGCTGGTTAGCAAGTCGGCGGATGTAGCCCCGTTCAGTGTAGGAGATTCGTTGCGATCAGCCATGGGTCGAATCAGGCGCGCCCGGTCAGCCACCATTCAGAACACGCCCTGACTACCGTATAACACCGGGATGAAACGGCGCAAACGGTTGCGGGACGCGAAGCCCATCGCCGCAGCTCATCCTGTCAGCCGTCGAATGGCCTCGGCGACCGGATCATCCGCGATCCCATCCACCAGTCCAATTTTGAAGGCACACGCGGCAGAAACTTTCTCACCCGTTACAAACATTTCCAGCGCTCGCGCTTTGCCGATCAGCCGCGGCAAGCGCTGCGTCCCTCCCCAGCCCGTGATCAGTCCCAGCGCCGCCCCGCGATGTGCAAGCACCGCGTGAGGTGAGGCAATTCGATAACGGCAGGCCAGCGCCAGATCGAGCCCGCCGCCCATGCAATATCCCGATATAGCCGCGTAAGTAGGGGCAGGGAAGTCGTCGATCAGGCGCATCAGCCGCTGCCCCATGTGCGAAAATTCCAAAGCACTCGGCCCATCGAGCGCAGCAATCGCTCCCAAGTCCGCGCCCGCGGAGAAGAACTTGTCGTTGCCGGTGATCACCAGCGGCAGCGGGTCTTGTGCCGACTGTTTCACTACTTCGGTCAACGAAAGAATGAGCTCCCGCGTGAGCCGGTTGGTGCCATCCTCGGAGCGCAGCCGCACGATGCGCACACCGAAGCGGTCGGCAATCTGGAAGATCGTGGACATGGTAATTTGGACGCGGGGATTTGAGCGCGCTGTCAGTTGTTTACACTGCGGGGAATATCTCGATCTCACCCGGCGGAGGGAACGCTGGGCTGTTTCACGTTCTTGCGAATAAACTGCACGATGTCATCCATCGCCGTGCCCGGCTGAAAAATCGCCGCCACGCCCTTCTGCTTCAGCCCATCGATATCCTGGTTCGGGATAATGCCGCCGACCACCACGATCACATCGTCCATCTTGTTCTGCTTGAGCAGGTCCATCACGCGCGGCACGATGGCATTGTGCGCCCCAGAGAGAATCGACAGTCCGATCACCTGCACATCTTCCTGCAGGGCCGCGTTGACAATCATCTCCGGCGTCTGCCTTAACCCTGTATAAATCACTTCCATCCCGGCATCGCGCAAAGCCCGCGCAATTACCTTGGCGCCGCGATCATGACCATCCAGTCCGGGCTTGGCCACCAGCACACGAATTTTGATGTCAGCCATCGCCCACCATTTAAACACAATGGCACACGGGATCACAGGGGCAAGGGATCTTCTTCCGCGATCCTCAATGCCCTGAGTGCTCAAAGAGTTTTGATGTCCAGGCTTCGCCACAAATACCAGCACGCCACGCTGCGATAAGGCGACCAGCACCGCGCGATCTTCTCCATAACCTCAGGCTTCGGTAGTTTGCGTTTGCGGTAATGCCTCTTGATCGCCGCCTGGACGCCGTAATCGCCTGTGGGCAGCACATCCGGACGCCGCAGCGTGAAGATCAGAAACATGTGCGCCGTCCAAACGCCAATGCCCTTGACTTGCGTCAGATGCTCGATCACATCTTCATCCGACAATTCCGGCAATCGCGAAAAATCCAGAAGTCCCGCTGCCGTCTTCGCCGCCAGATCCTTCAAGTAAGAAGATTTCTGCTTCGACAAGCCCACGCCGCGCATCTGCTCCTCGGTCAACTTCAAGATCCCTTCCGGCGTGAGCGGATCCCCAGCCACGGCCTCAAAGCGCTGCCAGATCGTCGCCGCGGCCTTGCCATTCAGTTGCTGATACACGATCGACTCCGCCAGACTGCAAAATTCCGGCGGCCCAAACTCCATCCGGAACGGCCCCACGCGTTCAATAATCCCGCGCAGCACGGGATCCGATTTCTTCAGATGATTGATTGCCTTCCGCATGGTTTACAGATACCACAAAAACGCAATCTGGGCGAAGAGAAAGAGAAGCCGCTATTTCTTGATGGCAATCCCCATTACTTCGTATCGTCCCCCGCGTAGCAAATTATCCGTTCCCACAAAGGCTCGCGCCGGATATTCTCCGCCGTGAAAATAACTTTTGTAAACCGTGTTGAACGTGTCGTAGAGCTTGATGTCGGTGCAGAACACTTGCACTGACACCAGATCGTCCATGGACATGCCTGCGGACTCCACCGTCTGTTTGATTCCCTCCATCGCCAGCCGAGCCTCCTCTTCCGCGCTCGCCGGCGGCATGCCGGTTTTTTGCTCAACCCCGATATGACCGGCGACGTAGAGCGTGTTCCCCACCAGCACCCCATCGCTGAAGGGGAGCGTTTCGAAACCCTTCGGCCGCGGATTCACGATGTGCTTCCGATCGGCTGCGCCAGCCCCCATACAAAAAGTGAAAAACAGAATAGCAACAACGGTTGTGCGGTTCATGATTCTCTCCCTCCCTGCCTAAGATAAAAACTTTACTGTTTCTTCCACCAATTCCGTCGTAGCCTTATACGGATCGCCCGGCGCGTCGTACTCGATCGAACAATATCCCTTGTATCCATGCGCCTTCAGAATGCCGAAGGTCCGCGCCAGGTCGACGTGTACCGCTTTGCCCTGTTCATTGACCTCTCCAGCTTTCACATGACAGATGCCGTAAGCATGGGCAAACATGGCATCAATCGCTTTGTAGGCGAAGTCCTCATCGTGCGCGGCCAGCGTGTTGCCGAAATCCGGCAACGCCCGCAGCCAAGGGCTATTCACCTTGTCGATCACCTGCACAATGAAGAACGGATCCTCGCTCACCGGATCATCATTCTCCAGATGGATCACAACATTTCTCTTTTCGCCATACTCCGCGACACGCGCCAACGTGTCCGCAGCCCTTGCCATATCGGGCTTGGAATCCTTTGCCTGCTGAATGTGCGTGCGGATGCTGGGAGAGCCCAGCGCCGCGCCCACGTCAACCCAGCGCTTGCTCGCGGCCAGAGCTCGCGCGCGCTCAGTGGCATCCGCCGAATACTGGCTGTACTCTTCATCGACCGCAATATCCACCACCGCCGAATGAGCCTTGTCCACAGCCGCGCGGAATTGCTCCAGATATTTCGGGTCAGTCGAAGGGAACTGGCGGGTCCAGGGCTCGATCCGGTGCACATTAAACTTCTCCGCCACGTGCGCGGCGAAATCCTTCAACTCGACTTGCTGCGCGGCCGGTACTGCACTCGGACTCTTGCCGTCCCAGCCCTTCCACCCCACAATAAATTCACGAAACGGATATACCGCCACCGCAACCCGCTCCCGCGGATTCCTGGGGAACTTCACCGAAGGAGTAGAACCAGCTCGCGCCAGGACGGGCAAAAATCCCGCGCACGCTGCCGCTCCCGCACACTGACCTAGAAATTGTCGCCTGCTCGTCGGCTTCATGCGCGAAAGTCTATCAGAGCGGGCCGCACCGGAGCTTCAATGCCCGCGTCTACTATTATTCGCAAGCCAACCAAAGCCATTCAATCATCATCGCTATAGTTAGCATGAAGCTGTTTGTACTCAGTCTTGTCCTGGTTGCGGCCGCCGCTCTCGCCCAGGATGCGATCCCTCCCGGAACTATCTTGCCCGTGCAGCTCGATTCCACCATCAACGCCAGCAAGGCTCATCCCGGCCAAGCCATCACCGCCCGCATCATGCAGGATGTGCCTCTGCCCGGCAAAGCCAGGATCCGCGCCAATTCCAAGGTGATCGGCCACGTCGTGGCAGTCACTCCGGCTTCCGCTTCGTCCGTGGCGCAGCTCACTCTCAGCTTCGACTCAGTCGTGCAAGGCAAAAGACGCATTCTCGTGGTTACCAAGCTTCGCGCTCTCGCCAACATGATGGACGTTGCCGATGCACAGATTCCCATGAGCGGAGCCGACCGCGGAACGTCCGAGGCAGACTGGGTGACCGAACAGGTTGGCGGAGATATCAACTATCACGGAACGTATGTCACCAATGGCTCGACGGTGGTTGGCCAGTCCATGCTTGGTAACGGAGCGCTCGTCCGCGTTCGCAGCGGGCCGGGAGAAAAGTGCCGGGCAGAGATTGACGGCAGCGATCTCATGCAGGCTTTGTGGGTGTTTTCGTCGGACGCATGCGGCCTGTTCGGCTATCCCGACATGAAGATCGTTCACGCCGGCAGAAGCAACCCCGTGGGCCAGATAACGTTAAAGGCGCTAAAGGGAAATCTGGTGATTCGCGGCGGCAGCGGGCTGCTCTTAAGAGTCGATGGGTTCTAGCGGTAGGACAATTTCCGTGATCAAAAATCGGCCGAGCGTTTCATTCGCCCGGCCGCCCTACTAAGGGATTACACGAAAGCGACGGCTACGAGCGCGTGACCAGCACCGGAGCGACCAGATCCTGCTGGGCATCGTGGTGAAACTCCGTTTCGTGTTTTCGAGAGTACACAAACTGATTTCCGGTCAACTGGCCCGGGTAATACCACTTCAACAAGGCCTCAGGCCGATTGTGTGGACGTTCGGCAAACCGGATTTCGGTTCGATTGGTCGCTTCGGCCCGGTAAGTAGGTACCGCGATCAAAGTCGCATAGATCTTGGACCAATTCTCGCTGAACACCCGAACGATATGGCGGTTTGATTGGTCATTCGACAAAACAAACCAATAGGTCCCCGCCGGTAGAACGACGTGCGGTAATTGCACCGGCTGATTGAACGCAAATTCGGTCTTCTCATTCCACTCATCCGCTCGCGCCGATGGCAAACATACCATCCCCATCAAAATGAGAGCAAAGACCACTGAGAGCGCATTGCGCATTTGCATAAGTTTTCTCCCCCTTTCACTGCTCCTTTCCTGTTAAGTCCTGTTAAGTTGGAATCCTCCGGGCAACTCCCAGGTTGTCCGCTATACATATCGTTACACGATACATTGTGCCTTGGCCCATTTCACGATTGAGCATCACGCCCGCGATCGACGACATCCAATAAAGTGCGAGAAGAAGCACGAAAGCAGGCGAATTATGAGGCAATTGGGCACTTATGCTTCGAGCTTCCTCATGGCAGCAATTCTCACCCTGCCAGCCTGGGGACTCGACACGAACAAGAATTCGGCGGTACCAGGAACTCTCAACTACGTTGAAGGTCAGGCCGAGATCGGGAATGAAGCTCTCAAGTCTAAATCGATAGGAAATGTTGAACTACAACCGGGCCAGACCGTCAACACAGAGACCGGAAACCAGAAATCCTGCTAACTCCTGGTGTATTTCTGCGCGTCGGCAATAACAGCACAGTCAGGATGATTTCTCCCAGCCTCACCAATACTCAGGTGCAAATTGAGAGCGGCCATGCCATGGTTGAGGTCGCAGAGATTCATCCTGAAAATAACATTCGCGTGATTGAAGACGGAGCCACTGCGAAACTCTTGAAGACCGGCCTCTACGACTTTAATCAGGCGCAGGACGAAATCCGCGTCTTCGATGGCAAAGCTTCCGTGCAAGATGGAGACAAGACCATCACTGTGAAAAGGAATCACGAACTGGCGGTCGAGAACGGCGCGGCTAAGACTCACAAATTTCACAAGAAAGACTACGAGCAAGGCGATCTTTATCGCTGGAGCAGCCTGCGTTCCGGCTACCTGGCAGAAGCGAACGTTGACGCCGCCAGCCTCTACGCCGAGAACGATTGGAGCCCGTGGGGATATGGCTGGGGCGGCGCAGGATGGTATTGGGATCCTTACTTTGACGCCTTCACTTTCATTCCGGGAGGAGGAATCTTCTACAGCCCGTTCGGCTGGGGGTTTTATTCTCCCTTCTGGGTCTACCAGTCGCCTCTATACGGATGGTACGGTCGCGGCTACCAACATTCGTTCCATCACTTCAGCATGGACTACCACAACTGGGGCCCCGGCAATCACTATGTGGCCAGCAACCACTACGCTCACGGCATCTACCGCGGATCAGGCTCGATCGGACGCGGCTTCCATAGTTCTGGATTTGCCATGAGAAGCGGCTCCCGAGGTTTCGGTGGAGGCTTCCATGGGGGCGGCGGAGGCGGAGGCAGGCACAGCCGCTAAGTAGCGCCGCGGTGTCGGCAACTTCTTGCGAAGAAGACTGTCCCCGCAGTAAAAATGGCCCCATTGCTGGGGCCAAGTCCAAGAGGCACAAATTGGTAGGTGATGTCAGGATAGGCGATGCGAGACGCCGTTCCGCCAATCGGAACGGTTCGGGTAGTGACGCGGAGTATCAAAGAGAGTGATGGTCATGTAGCTAGGTTGCGGCCTCTTTGTTACCTCTAACCAAAGCACTTCCCGCGCCAAAAGCGAGATTCCATCGCTAATCTTGCCGACCTAATATAAATAGATGACCCAGAGACACTTAGCTTGCCTGGGCATAGCTCCGGCTAGAACCTCGCCCAGAGCCCACTCCAGCCCAGGTGCACAACAATGCACATTGATTGCATTCCCCTACCAGAAAGGAGGAAAAAGCGCTAGCCGGATAGAAGCTATCCAGCCAGCGTCTTTGATTCAATGGAATCTAGCTGTTACCCGCTACCGTCCGCAGCTTCCCAGGCAGGAAGTGATACGGCGGCCAAGGTCCGCTGATCGCGACTTCGCAGTTCTTCAACTGCTTGGCGGCCGTCGAATAGCGGTTTTGGTACTTTTCCACGCTCTTGGAGTCGATTAGGTGGGCGATGTCGATCAACATGCCCTCCGGAGCCACTTTCTTGCAGCTCACTTCTTCCTCAAGCGGATTGAACAGCTTGTGCACCTGGACCGATAGCGCCCGCGCCTTGGTCTGGCGTTCGCGCTCGCGCGAGGCCTTCACCTTCAGCTTCGACAAGTAGTCGCCGCCCACGGTGTCAGGCAGTTCGATGTCGATCATGGCTTCGCGCAGCGATCCGTCACGCACCACCAGTTTGATGTGCATCTCGGACTTGCCGCGTAGCCTTTCCACGCTCAATCCAAAAGCCCGCCGGTTGACGCGGACGGCATGGCGCAGCGCGTCTTCGCTGTCGAAAATCGTTCCGAATTTGAAGGGAAGTACGGTCGAATTGCGGAAACAGTTGCTTACCACCCGTGCATGCTCGATAGCGGCCTTTTGATCAAGTTCGTTGGTCGGCCGGTCGTACTCGCTAACCACCACGGCAAATTCGCCGCTGGGATAGCTCAGGACCGCAGCGCCATTAACACCTTGTATACCTTCTAACAGGAAAGGGCGGCGAGTGCGGGTGCCATTGGGGAGGGTTTGATGCTCAGTCAGACAGTACGCGTACCACGCCATGTTGAACTCTCCGAACCGGGATGGAAGCGAACAGGGTCGCCTCTCACGTCGAGTGTTTCGCCAAAGTGAAACGATCTTGGAAGTTGGAAACCGGGCGGTACAGGGTCGAACCTAACCAATCAATCAGGGAATGCCTTACAGTCCCTCATTCCCTAATTGCATATTACTTTGGGCATCTACAAAAATGCAACTTTTTCTTTTCGGAACGCATCATTCGCTTTCATTTTCCACCGGCGTTCCTCTGTGCCCGCTCCTGTAAAGCGAGCACTACTACGCGTAACATCTCGTCGAAGGGCGCAGGTTTGCCTGTCCATATCTCGAACTGCCGGGCGGCTTGATGGACGAACATTTCGATCCCCGGAATTACCTGCGCCCCTCGGTCTTTGGCCAGCTTGAGCAGCCTGGTTTCGACCGGATCGTACACCATATCAAAGACATAGCGGGCATTGATCTCTTTTTCCTGGAGGGGTGTTTCACGCGTGTTTCCCATACCTACCGGGGTCGCATTGATGATCACGTCGAAGGCCAGCTTCTTCAAATCGGGCCGTTTCGCCAGCCGCGCCCGCGCCTGGTGGGCCAATTTTTTGGCCGGGGCCGCGCTGCGATTCAGGATGTAAACTTCAGCCCCTCGTTCCTTCAGTCCGAAGACTGCGGCGCGCGCCGCGCCTCCCGCCCCCAGCACCAGAATGCGTGCCTTCTCCAGCGTAGCCAGCCGGCGCTCCAGCGGCCTCACAATGCCGGAAGCGTCCGTGTTGAAACCATAGAGCTTGCCATCCTGCGCCCGCACCACGGTGTTGCAGGCGCCGATCTTCGTGGTATGTGCATCGGTATTATCGAGATGCGACAGGATCGATTCTTTGTAGGGCATGGTCACGCTGATGCCGTGAATAGGAATCTCTCGCACGCAGTTCAACAGATCCTTCAAGGTCTTGGCGTGAAGCGCCAGAAACACAGCGTTCACGTTCTCGCGCCGGAACGCCGCATTCATGATCGCCGGAGAAAGGGAATGCGCAATCGGATCCCCCGCTACTCCGTAGACTCGCGTGGCCGCATCGACCGTGTCGATGCGATACACATTGCGCAACTCCTGTGCGGTGATCTGCCCGGGCGCGGTCTCCTGGCCGATGCCGGCCGCGGCAAAGGTGAAAACGCTACCAGCGCGCACGCCCAACACGCGGCTGATGACGCCCTGTTCCCCCATGCACATGCTGACCAGAGAATTCCGGTCGCCCTCGCGATTGAGGAACTTCATCATCTCCACGTTGTCTGAGAGCGTGGTCGCCGTGCTCACTAACTTGTAGTAATCGGCGGGGATGGCACGCATTTTTTCCAGCGTCTCATCCAGCTTCTTGGTGCCCCTAAAATCGTGGAAAGAGAGAATCAGCCCAGCTCGCCCGCGCAGCTTGCGAAGCTGCTCCGGCTTGCACTTGGCCGCGGTCTGGAGTTCGAGGTCAATCAACTGGCATCCGGAGGCCGCGGCCTTGGCCAGAACGTCGAGTTGCGACGCGATCGATCCCCGGAACTTTCCCCCATTCGGGACTCGCCGGCAGGTCGCCACCACCACCGTGCCGGGGTTCGATTGCAGAAAGCGCTTGACCTTCGGAATCGCCAGCGCAGGTTTTGAAAGATAGTCCAACCTGAACTCGAGAAAGGAGTTATCCAGAACCAGGGTCTCGGCCTTGTCGACCAGTTCCACCGGATCGTTGCCAATCACCGCCACGCACACCCGCGGCAAGCGCAGAGGCAACAGGCGTGGAACGTAGCCCGTACTGGCTGGCCCTAGGCGCCCGCCAGACGGTTTTCCGCCTGGCAATCGGACATCCGACAGCCTGGTCTCGGGCACCCTTAATCCCTGCGTTCTGAGTTCGGACACTGGTTCCCCGGCCCCAATTTAATTCGGTTCAAAGTTTTACGACCGCGAATTATTACAGGGGAGTAATTCTTTATGCAACAACGGATTCGCACTCTCCGTGAAATTCTTTTCGTCCAATGAGTCCCACACCCTCGTAACCTTGACCCTCCCTTACCCCCTTGTTACCTTCCGATTGAAGCCTTTCTTTTCTGGCATTTGACTAGTGTGGAGGACGAACGGCAGTCCTCTGCCGGAGGTAACATGAAGAAAACAGGATTGTTAATGCTGTTGCTGGCGACTGCGGCGTGGGCCCAGTCCGGCACCGATGCGGGTTTGACCGAGGCTCCTCAGGGAACTTCGCCCACCACGGCCAGCTTTCCCGTCGAGCGCGTCCAGACGCCCACCTACGCGGATCTCTATTGTGCTGGCTTCATCAGCAAGGCAACCCTGCCCGACGCCAACTTCGTTGAAGGCGGGCTGCAGACGCCTACCACCACCAAGTTCACGCGCGGCGACATGGTCTACCTTACGGGAACCGGCTACAGCGCTGGCGCGGAATATGAAATCGTCCGAGCCCTGCGTGACGTCAATGAATATGAAATGTTCCCCGGCCAGAGAAAGCTCTTGAAGGAAACTGGCCAGCCCTATGAAGAAGTCGGCCGCATCAAGGTCATCGACACGCGCAGCAAGTCGGCCATCGCCCTGATCGAATATGCGTGCGACGGCGTCAATCCCGGCGACACCGCCATTCCATTTGCCGAGAAGCAGGCAGTCACCTTCCATACGCCGATTCGCTTCGATCGCTTCCTGCCTTCGAGCAGCAAAGTTTCTGGCCGCATCGTAATGGGCAAGGATTTCGATTCGCAGTTCGGCACGGGCCAGAAGGTTTATCTCAACGTCGGAGCCGCGCAGGGCGTAAAGGTCGGCGATTTCTTCCGCGCCGTCCGCTCCTACGAGGCGGATCTCACCGATCCCGTCGACTCGCTCTCCTTCAAAGCCGCCATCGCCGAGGACACCCAGAAGAAAACGCCCTCGGTCGATCCGCGCATGTTCACCAAAGGCAATGGTCCCGTGATTCACGTGCGTGACCTGCCCCGCCGCGCCGTCGGTGAGATCGTCATCATCGGCGTTACCAACACCACTGCCACCGGAATGGTCGTCTTCTCCATGGAAGATGTGCATGCTGGCGATGGCGTCGAGCTCGATCAGGTGGAATAGTTCCGAACATTGTTTTAGTTAGCAAGCGACGCAGTCAGAAGCCGGGGACGAGAAATCGTCCCCGGCTTTGTTTTTGGCTCGGCCCAGTTGGTCGTGAGATCATGACGTTTGGAGGAAATCACTTCAAAATCGACAAAGGTTTGATCGAGGAAGCGCGCGCTCTTGGCGGGCATAAAACGAAGACGGAGGCCATGATCGCACCCCTTGAAGAATACATTCGCCGCCATAAACAACAGAGCATTCTCCAGGACTTCGGCACTGTCGATTTCGATCCGACCTACGATTACAAGGCGGAGCGCCGGAGAAAGCGCATGGGGTGATTCCCAGCCTCTTAGGGAACCTGCGCGCTCTTTTCCCCAAACACCTCGGCGGTAAACGCCTCGATCATCGCGCCTTTTTGCCATGCATCCGAAGGCACTCCCGCCTTGCGGCAGGTTTGTTCGAGGAAGGTCACGCGATCCCATCCATGCTCGAGGGCAACTTGCGGCAGCAGCAGCCCGCGTCGAGCATTCATTGTGATCAGCAAACCGTGCCGGCCCGGTTCCACGTCTTCCGCCGCAATCGCCCGCGGCGGTGACAGAATACTCAACTCAATCTGCAGATGCGGCGCCTCCTCCACGCTGACCGGGAAGAACCGAATGTCTTCAAAAGCCGCGGCCCGCGCCGTCTCCGCCACGGCGCGATACAACGGAGTCACCGGCAGCGCGTAGCCGACGCATCCCCGCAACTGGCCCTCTAAATATAAAGAAGTGAAAGCGCCCCGCAGTTCGGCCAGATGAGGCGTGGGAGGCACCAGCGGGATCGAGCGCTTTTCCAGCGCCGAGAGGATGGAGTCGTGCGCCAGGCGCAACAAGAGCGCGCGCTCCTCCACGGAAAACTCTGCGGATTTTTCGGGGACGGGACTAAGTCGAGGCAGCGACATCGCGATCCGCCTGGGGCGGCGCCGGGGCCGGCTTCCTCCGCCGGCTCAGGATAAACGCGCGACGGCGGCGCTTCACTACCCGCCGGTCAATCTTGGACCAGAATGCGACAAAATAATCCACCGCCGAAGCCAGCGACAAGCACACCATGAATCCGATTGCCGCCACCGCGATCCAGTGCACCGGAAAAATGAAGTTGCCATACACTGGCCACTCTTTCCAGCGATGGTCCAGAATCACGGCAATCACACTGACAATCTGCACCACCATTTTGA
Organism: uncultured Acidobacteriota bacterium; assembly: GCA_963701925.1. Taxonomy (GTDB): domain Bacteria; phylum Acidobacteriota; class Terriglobia; order Terriglobales; family Acidobacteriaceae; genus Sulfotelmatobacter. The sequence goes on along the minus strand of CAVPBQ010000010.1, from coordinate 104,063 downwards.
ACTTGCCCAGATCGCTGGCTTCGATGGTGAAGCCCTCCGAAGCCGCGATCGAGCGCAAACCGCTCACCAGAAATTCACGGCCGATCACCACAATCGCAACCCATGCCGGCACCAGGCTGGGATTGAGCTGCACCAGCACAATGAATGCCGCTGCAATCAGAAGCTTGTCCGCGATGGGATCGAGCAGGATGCCCATGGTGGTGATCTGCCCGCGCTTACGCGCGAGGTAGCCGTCGATTCCGTCGGTCATTGCCGCGGCCAGAAACAGTGCGGCCGCCAGCAATTCTTTTTCGCCATTGATGCTGCTGAAGCGTGCGCTGGAAAGGATCCAGACCAGCAAAGGGATGCTGAGGATACGGATGAGCGTGATGGAGTTGGGCAAATTCACGCGCGAAGCATTCCCGGCCAGAACTTCATGTCGATTATGCTCCACGCCCAAACGGAACGCAATCAATGGAACACACGAAAGTGCGAGCGAGACGCGGAGGCCGCGTCCCGCCGTAAGTGTCGCGGGTTAGCCGTTCGTTCCCGTCTTGCCGAACGATGCCAAAAGGCTCTCGCCCATCTGTAACAGGTTGGAATGGTCGGGGACAGCTCCGTTCGGACTCAACTTGTCCATGACGGTCGGCAGCAGTTGCGAGAGAGTCGCACTCGCCTGCTCCGGCGACACGCCCAGCTTCTGCGCAAGCGCCTGCACCTGCCCCGAACCCAGCACCTGCTGAATCTGGTCGGGCGAGACCGCCTGATTCTGGCCGCTGCCAATCCATGAATTCACTACTCCTCCCAGCCCGTTGCTGTGGAAGGATTCAACAAGTCCATTGATTCCGCCAGGATGGTTCTGGATCATCTGCAGCACTGCAGACACTTCAGGGTTTGATCCGGCCACTTTCCCCATCGCCATACTCTCAAGATTGTCGAGAAGACCCATATGCACTCCTTTTACAAAATACCGTTTCAAAGTTGAAGTTAGAAAAAAAGGGCCGCAGCAGTGGCAAAGCTCCGCGCAGCCCTTCGCGTCTTATTTCTGCTTGGCGATGATCTTGTCCTTGATCTTGTTGTAGGTCGCCTGAGGAAGAACCTTCTTCTTCACCAGATCGGTCTTGGCCTTGTACGGACGGCCATCGATGATCTTTTGGGAATAAGCCGCGCCGATTCCGGGAAGCGCGTCGAGTTGATCTTTAGTGGCCGAATTAATGTCCAGCAGATCGGTGGATGCCGCCTGCGCCATCGCGCCGCCCTTGGCACTCGAGCCTGCAGCCTGGGCAAAGCTCAGCGAACCCAGCAGCGCCAGCGCCATCACCGTTAAGAGAAGCCTGGTGATCAGATTTTTGCGATTCATATTTCCTCCTTAATAATTCGAGTAGAAGTTGTGTGGGTGCCCCATTTCTCGCGCGGCATGTGCGCGAGAAGTGGGGACTTCACCGTTGAAATTTAGTCTCCCTGCGCAGCCTTGTAACCGGCGGCCTTGGCCTCATCCTCGGTCATAAATTTGCCGGCCTTCGTCTTGCCATACCAGCGTCCGCTCTTGTGATAGACCTTGCTGTCGGTATTGACCCAGACTTTTCCCGCCGACTTGGCGGCGGCAATGTCGGCGTCAGAAGCGTTGTTGCTCGGGGCCGGAGGGGATTTCTTCGCCGCCGATTTCGCCGGAGCCGCCATCGCGGAGCCAGCCGCCGGAGCGGAACTAGCCGCCGGCGCGGATTTCGCCGCTGGAGCCGACATCGTATTCGCCGCAGGAGCTGTGCTCGATCCCGCCATCGCCGAGTCGCTCTTCTTGCTCTTCTTCGAAGCTGTCTTCGACGTCTTGCTGGAGGCCGCGTCTGTGGATGCGGAGGTTTTCGCCGCCGGCGCCGCCGCGCTTGTACCCGAGGCAGCCGGCGCAGCCGTGGCGTCCGTCTTGGCCGCAGCCTTCTTCGCCTTCTTTGATTTCTTCGTGGTTGTGGTGGACTGATCGGTGGACGTGGTGGAACCGGTCTGAGATTGCGCCCATGCCATGCTGGCAGTCAGGGCGAGAATTAGGCACACGGATATGCCCCAAAGGGAGCGTGCAGTCTGTTTGTTCAAGGGAATTTCTCCTAAAATTGAGATCGTTATTACGATTTTTGTATGCAGAGTCGGCGTGGCGAGGTCTATGGAGCGACTACCAACTCACACATGTAGCAGGGCCCGAGTCACGGTGCACCATCATGCCAGCCACATCGGATTCGGTCAAGCCGCAAAACGAAAAGGCCTCCACCGCAGTGGAGGCCTTTGAATAATTTCTGGCAGCGAATCCTGCGCTATGCGTAAATCCCGCGCTGCCGGATCGTATAGGCCACGCGATCAATCGCCAGCATATACGCCGCGATGCGATTGTTCACATGATGCGTCTCCGCGTAACGGACGACATCTTCAAACGAGGACTTCATGATGGTCTCAAGCTGCTCGTTGACCACAGACTCTTTCCAGAAGTAGCCCTGGCGGTCCTGCACCCATTCAAAATAAGAAGTCGTGACGCCGCCGGCGTTGGCCAGAATGTCGGGAATCACGAACACCTTCTTTTCGCTCAGCACATCATCGGCGGCCGAGGTCGTGGGCCCGTTCGCGCCTTCCGCCAGAATGCGGCACTTGACCCGATCAACATTGCGGCTGGTGATGACGTTTTCCGTAGCGGCTGGAATCAGGATCTCGCATTCGGTGGTCAGCAAGTCAGCGGCGTCGTGTGCTTCCGCGCCGGGGAAGCCATGCACCGTTCCGTTCTTCTGGCGGAACTCGACCAGCGCTTTCAGATCAATCCCATTCTTGTTGTAGAGACCGCCGCCCACTTCGGCGATGCCAACCACTTTATATCCGGCTTCGTGCATGAGCCCCGCGGCGTTGGAGCCGACGTTGCCGAATCCCTGCACGATCACACGCGCGCGCTCGCGATCGATGCCCAGTTTCTTGCAAGCCTCATCGCATACCACCATCACGCCGCGTCCGGTGGCCTCGCGCCGCCCCCGCGATCCCCCAATATTGATCGGCTTGCCGGTTACCACCGCCGTCACCGTCTGCCGCATGTGCATGGAATACGTGTCCATCATCCACGCCATGATTTGCTCGTTGGTGTTCACGTCGGGCGCAGGCACATCTTTTTCCGGCCCGATGAATTCAATCAGCTCCGAGGTGTAGCGCCGCGTCATGCGCTCCACTTCGCCCATTGACATCTTGTGCGGATCGCAAATCACTCCGCCCTTTGCCCCACCGAAGGGGATGTTCACCACCGCGCACTTCCATGTCATCCAGCTGGCCAGCGCCCGCACCTCATCGAGCGTGACGTCAGGGGCGTAGCGAATGCCGCCCTTCGCTGGGCCGCGTGCAATCGAATGCTGCACCCGGAATCCTGTGAATACTTCCAGATGGCCGTCATCCATCTGCACCGGGATGTACACCGTGACTTCGCGGTTGGGATAACGCAACACCCGCCACAGGCCTTCGTCCAGGTTGAGTTTCTGCGCGGCCAGGTCGAAGCGCGCGCGCTGCGACTCCCACGGATTGGTTTCTTTGTCCACGTGCGGGGCGGTGGTGATGGTCGACATGAGATTTTTCTCCGGAATGAGAGCAGGTCTGAACTAAAAACAACCAGCAGTCGCCGGGCATCTCCCGGCCACAAGCGAGCAAACGCTCCGAGTATATGAGGCAGGATGGCAGGGAAGCAAGCTGACCAGCGCCCAGTTCGTCATCCCCCACGAGCTTGTCATCGCCCCTTCACCCCATTCGCCTTGTCATGCTGAGCGAAGCGAAGAACCTGTGCACTTGTATCGGTGCTGCCGGCAAATTGCATTGGTCCTTCGCTTTCCTCAGGATGACAAGCAGCCTGAGCCGTATGATGCGAAGGAACTTACCCGATAGAATGGTCCCATGTTCGCCCGCAAGATTCGCGTTGAGTACCAGAAGGACGGCCGCCAATTTCTCTGCCCGCTGAAGTGGCTCGACAGTTTTTCCATGCGCAACTTCACCAACGCCAGCGTCTTTGACGATACGTTGCCTGTCGCCGACGGGGAGATGGAGATCGGTTCCAACGTTCCCCTCAATCAGCTGAAAGACGCGATGGAAGACTGGTTCCGGCGAAAGAGCTATCTGGCCGGCGACGCGCACCTGATTCTGGCCGAGAAATAGGGCGTTTCTGCGCTTTCTCTAAGGTCCTAACGTTAGAAATCCTTGCCACAACTGGGGCAAAAAGCTCCTGCTCAGCCCACAAAGGTGGAATTTTCCCCACTTCTTGACCATCGCGTAACCCGAAGACAGCGGTGCGCATCTTAACTATCAAGCAGTTGCAAACTGGCGCGATTTGGCTAGCCAGTTGCTAAAACTGGATTGGAGGTGCTTCATGAGCTACAGAATTTCGCAGCTGTCCCCCCAGACAAGCACCCGTAAAACTAACATTCGAGTTCTGATTGACGACGGTTCAGCCGCTCCCGCGAGCCGCGGAAATATGCAGTGGTTGCGATCCTGGTTTGAATACGATTCGCGGACCAGCGAACCCCGCGGCGGCAAGCGCCTAAATTGGAATGCCCTGCTGGGCTTGGGACTCATGCTCGGCATCAGTTCCGCATTTTGGACGGCGATTGGTCTGATGATTTCGCGCGCCGTGCGCTAACAACTTCTCCTTGCTTGCAGGCTGCCCCACTTTGCACGCAACAAAGTGGGGCAGAAATTTCTCCGCTACTTGTCGTAATGCAGAAGGGAAGTCACGTCGTACCCTTTGAGCTTGTCTCTGCCTTTGAGAAAGTCCAACTCCACTACGAATCCCAGGCCGACAATTTCCGCGCCCAGCGATTCCGCCAGCTTCGCCGTCGCCTCGGCGGTGCCTCCCGTCGCCAGCAAGTCGTCCACGATGAGCACGCGCTGGCCTTTCTGGATCGCGTCCTTATGGATCTCTAGCGTGTTCGATCCGTATTCGAGCGCGTAGTCGTAGCGAGCGCATTCCGCGGGAAGTTTTCCCGGCTTGCGCACGGGAACGAATCCCGCCTTCAGACGATACGCCAGCGCCGGAGCGAAGATGAACCCGCGCGCCTCCATGCCCAGCACGAGATCAACGTTGGCGGACTCGTAATGCTCCGACAGCATGTCGATCAGTGACGCGAATCCGGCCTTGTCTTTCAACAGCGTTGTGATGTCGTAAAACAGGATCCCCTTCTTGGGGAAATCGGGAATTTCGCGAATGAGTTTCTTGAGTTGATCGGCGTTCATAGTGGCGACAGCGGACGGCATCTACCAGGCTCCTTCAATACGAAACAAACTCAAGCCCTCGGCCGGAGTGGCTTCGGAAACATCGACTGCATCTACGCGAGCCGCGCGCGGCCCTTCGCGCAATCGCGAATGCAATCCCGCAAGCTGATCGCGCGTGCCCTGGGCCAGGATCTCTACGCTGCCATCGTGATTGTTGCGCACCCATCCGGCAATGCCGAGCAGATGCGCCTCGCGCTCCACAAACCAGCGAAAGCCCACGCCCTGCACGCGTCCCCGCACGATGAACCGCTTGGCTTGGGTTGTATGGTCGCTCATGTCGTAGAGACGTTGCTGGCAACGTCTTGCCTGCGGCGCTAATGCTCTTTCATGTACAACGGGCCGCGCCTTACACGCTTTGCCCTACACAGAAAGAGACGCAGCAAACTGCGTCTCTACGGACGGTGTGAGCGTTACGCGCGCGACAAGTAGGCGCCTTCCGAAGTGTCCACCTTAATCTTCTCGCCCTCGTTGATGAACGGTGGCACCTGCACCACCAGCCCAGTCTCAGTCTTCGCGGCCTTGGTCACGCTGGAGGCGGTAGCGCTCTTCAACCCGGGCTCGGTCTCAATCACGGTCAGGATGACGGTCTGCGGCAATTCAATCCCGACTGCCTTGCCGTCGAAAAATTCCACCTTGATCTCGAGGTTGGGGATCAGATATTCGACCGCATCACCCAGAATTTCCCGCGTCAAATGGGTCTGCTCGTAGTTGGCGGTGTCCATGAAGTAGTAGCTGTCGCCATCGGAGTAGAGGAACTGCATGTCGACTTCGTCGACGTTGATTTTCTCGATCGGGTCGGGGGAGCGGAAGCGGTGCTCAAACATTGCCCCGGTGCGCAGGTTGCGCAGCTTGGCCTGGATGAAGGCGCGCAGGTTGCCGGGCGTGCGATGCTCGACCGAAAAAACGGAGTGCAGATCATTATTGTGCTTGATGATCATGCCGGGACGGAGCTGCGTGGCAGGGATCGACATTGCTGAAAAAGTTCTCCTCTAAGATGGCAGTTTGCAGAGCCGGCGGAAAGACGGGCAAGGCCACAAGTTCCGCCGCCGCGATGGCAAACTGTTATTTTACACTCAGCTACGTGGGGAAAGAAACCTTCCCGGAAGCGGACTCATCGAAACCTTGGGATGGAGCCCGCTTGGATTGAACCGCCCCCCGTCGCGATTGGGACTAGAATCGATGGGAGCTGGAATCGCTGGAGATCGCCAGCGTCATCGCTGCACCGCACTAGGTGTTCGTCTCGCGAACTGGGCACACTGGATCGAGCCCGGAACTTCCGGGCAGAAAGAGGTTTTCTATGCGCATCGGAAATTATGAGTCGTCCTCGGAAAACAGCAATATAGGAACTGCCATCACTTTTCTCCTGATCGGCCTGGGCGCCGGCGCCCTTGCGGGGCTGATGCTTGCCCCTAAAACCGGCAAGCAGTTCCGCCGCGACCTGCAGCGGGGTTACGATGACGCCCGCGATCGCATCGGCGATTGGGCCGACGACGCCAAAGAGCGGGTGCGCGATGTCGCCAGCCGCGGTGTGGATATGGCTTCCGATATGGCCGACGACCTGCGCGACGCGGCCCGCGAAAAGGTGGAACCGCTGCGCAAGGCGATCAATCGCAGCTAAGTGCATCGCAGCTAAATGCATTGCAGCGGCATCCCAGCTAGCTCTAGCTGAAGATGTCGGAAAAGAAGTTTTTGACCTTGTGCAGAAAACCTGGGTGGCCGGCCTTCCTCTTCTGCTCCGGGGGCGGAGGCTCAACCACGGTTTCAAGTTGCGGCTGGCGTTCTGCCATTACTGCCGGGGGCAATTGTTTCGCGGTTTCGATAGGTGCGGGAGGAACCGCTGTGTCAACGTCGTGCTTTTTTCCCGTGAAGACGAAGGGCGCGTCGATCCGCACATGGGTTTCGTTGGGCTGCGCAGGCGGCAGCGGCGCGGTCTCTGGCCCGGTCGATAAACTTTGCGGAACGCCGCTGCTAGCGGCGCTGCTGGCTACGGTCCCAGTGGCGGGCGTGACCGGCGTCGACATTGCACCCAAGCGTAATTTCTGCGGCAGATTCGAGTCCGGCACTGGCGGCGTCGAATCGATCTCGGCGCGCAGCACCTGCACCGGCGCCGGGCATCCACAGTCCAGCGGAATGTTCGCATCCACGTGATCAATCTGCCCCGAGCGGAATACCACCGACTCATCCGGCTTGACTTGATAGATGCGCTCACCCATCAGCTCAGAAACGATTGCGGAAGAAGTGTTTCCGGTAAGCGACCGCACGCATGTGTTGCCTTGGGTGTCGGCGCTGATGGCGAAATGAAAGTGGCCCGGCCCGGCAAACATGATGCGGAAGTCGGGCGTCATCACCGAGTCCGCCGAGGCTCCCAGGGAATAGTGCGTCTCCAGCCCGCCGGTGCTTAAGCCCAGCATCAGATCGCGCTTCGTCTTAGAGGACGTGATCGAAATCGTCGTGCCCGGACACACGCGCACTTCTCCTCCCCGGGCAAGCTGCAGAACGGCAGTCTCGCCAGTCGCGGTCACCGACGATGCCGCGGCGAACCGCTTTCCAGCCAGCACTACCATGCCCGGGCCGCCCGTTACCGGAACCACCGCCGGGGTCGAGCCTAACGACAAATCGTTCACGATGGGTGCCTGCACAGGCTGCGCCGCGACCGGATTATCCGGAGGCCTCAGGCGCACCATCAGCCGGTTTCCGGCGCCATCCCAGCTATATCCGTAGGGCGCGGTCAAATCCAGCACGATGCGCGTCACCGGAGGCGTCTGCTGATACTGGTCGGCGCGAATGGCGACAATGTTGTCTTTGTCGACCGCAATTTTTTTCTGCAGCAATCCCAGCTTCGAGTTCGGCAGATCGATCACCAGGCGCGGCGGTGAAGTCAGAGTCTGCACCTCGGGAATGACCGGTCCGCCGCGGGTAAGAATTTCCACCGAAGGCACCCCCTTCTCCCGCACGACGTGAACCGCGGTGATGGTAGGTGGCGGGCCAAAGCTCTGCGCCCCCAATCCCAGGCTGAGCAGGATGGCCACAGAAAACCCGAAGAAAAGACGGGACCCAAATCGCAACAAAGGATTCTCGCAACGCTTGAGTGAACGATATCACTTGCGAGGATGGAAGAGAAAGCTCGGGAGTTGATGGAAAGGGCTCAAAAGGTCAACGCCCAAAGTCGCCGCTCGCCGCTCACAACCCGCGACTCTCTATGCTTCCGGCAGAAACTCGTACTCGTCAATCACCGCGGCCACGGCCAGCTTGCCTTCCGGGCTGGGGTCCTCGACCCGCACCACATGCCCTTTGCACTGCACGCGGATGCTTTCGGTCAGCGTGATCTCCGGCGGAAGCGTCAGAGTGAAGCCGATCGTCGATCCCTGCTCAATGGCGGATTCCAGATAAAAGCAGATGCCCCGCGCGCTCACGTCGCGAAGCAGGGCAGTTTCATTATGTTTGGCGGTGTCACCGTGATCCACCGTAACCGGAACGCGAAGCGCGAAGCGTCGTGCAGCCCGCTTCTCCTGCCGGGGCTCAGCCATGCAATTTCTCCTAATGGCGCGCGAAGTGGCTCAAAAACGCTGGACAGAGGATGCCAAGACGCGCACGTCACGGTCAATACCACCCATGGGTCAGCTAACTAGCCCGTTCAGGCGGGAGAGGTTGTGCAAGTGCCAGCAATTTCGAAGGGAAGATCTCTCGGTGATTCTCTGTGATCCTCTGAGACCTTCGTGGTGGAGTTTATCGCTCGCCGCCGAATTCGTTGTAACCTGATCAGGAGCGCTGGCGATGGTCTTCGTTCTCGACAACTACGACTCCTTCACCTACAACCTGGTCCAGTACATCGGCGAACTGGGCGCGAAGGTTGAGGTGCGCCGCAATGATGAAGTCACGGTCGAGCAAGTCGAGAAGATGCGGCCTGAGCGGATCGTCGTCTCGCCCGGCCCCTGCACGCCGCACGAAGCCGGCATCAGCATCGAATTGATTCGCCAGTTCGCCGGAAAAGTTCCCGTGCTCGGCGTCTGCCTCGGACATCAGGCCATCGGCGAAGCCTTCGGCGGCAAAGTCGTCCGCGCCAGCCATATCATGCATGGCAAAACCAGCGCCGTCATCCACGACAACAAAAGCATCTTCCAGGGTCTGCCCATGCCCATGACGGCCACCCGCTATCACTCGCTGATTGTCGAAGAGAAAAATCTGCCCGCGGAATTAGAGGTCAGCGCCTGGACCACCGAAAAAGACGGCACCCGCACCATCATGGGCCTGCGCCATAGGTTTCACGCGGTCGAAGGCGTGCAGTTCCACCCGGAGAGCGTGTTAACCGACGCGGGGAAAAAGCTGGTGGAGAACTTTCTAAAAGTGGCCAGTGGCCAGTGATCAGTGGCCAGCAAGCTACTTTCGGGTTGGCAGCGAGTTCAAGAGACCATTCAGCATCCGGCCAACTTCTGCGGCGCTGTGAAGCAACTTGTTGCTTTCTTCAATTCCCAGGTAGCCTAACTCTCTTGCAATGAGAAGCTGTGTCTCTACTTCCATCAGGGATAGTCGCGCCTGCCCCCAGAAACCGCCTGAACTCCCCCGTGGACAGACGAGATTGCCCTTCAGCGATATTACTGGGCACCGAGACTGCAGCGCGTCTTAACTGCGACATCAGACCATAGGTCTCAACCTTGGGAAATGTCTGGGTGCTCCGGTAAAGATTTTTTCCAAGCGATCAAATCACGATAAGACCGAACCATAGCCTCCACTGAACATTGCATACAGCAATCATGCGCTGTCAGAGGAAAACCTAATGGTGATGAGCGTCACCGGAGGCCTGTGAATTTCCGGAAACCGGACGCGGCGACGTCTTTAGCTGACCCCTGGCCACTGCTCCTCGCCATCTGAACCGCTCTGAGCACCGCCTGCGCCTTATTCATCGACTCCTGAAATTCGCGCGCCGGATCCGAATCCGCCACGATTCCCGCACCCGCCTGCAGATATGCTTTCTTCCCCTGCATAAGCAATGTGCGGATGCCGATGCACGAATCCAGGTTCCCGGCGAAATCCGCATATAGCACCGAGCCGCCATAAATGCCGCGCCGCGTCGGTTCGAGCTCTTCAATAATCTGCATAGCGCGAACCTTAGGTGCGCCACTCAAAGTTCCCGCAGGGAAACATGCCGCGAAAGCGTCGAGCGCGTCCAGGTCCTTGCGCAGCGTGCCTTCTAGCGCCGACACCAGATGCATGACATGCGAGTAGCGCTCCACATACATGAGATCTTTCACCTTGACCGAGCCATACTCGCTCACCCGCCCCAAATCGTTGCGTCCGAGGTCGACCAGCATCACATGTTCGGCGCGTTCTTTTTCGTCGCTCCGCAGTTGTTGCTCGAGACGCAAATCTTCCGCCTCGTCCGCTCCCCGCGGATGTGTCCCCGCAATCGGCCGATATTCCAGCTTGCGCCCCGTAACCCGCACCAGCATCTCCGGCGAAGATCCCAAAATGTGCGTATCCCCCGAGCGCAAGAAGTAAAGATAGGGCGACGGATTCACCTGCCGCAGCGCGCGGTACAAATCGAACGGTACGACCCCCGGCGTGAAATCCAGCCGCTGCGAAAGCACCACCTGAAAGATGTCTCCGGCCGCAATGTATTCCTTGCAGCGTTCCACGTTGCGCAGGAAATCCGCGCGCGCGGTTACGGCGTTCACCTTCAACTTACCGGCAACCGCCCTCGACGATTTTTTCCATACCGCCGGACTCAGCCCGCCTCCCAGCTTGCGCTCCAGCGCAGCAATGTCACGTAACGCCCGGTCGTAAGCCTTGCGTGGACTCTCGCGGGACACATCCGCCGCAGCGACAATATGAATTTGATGTCGCAGGTGATCGAAGGCCAGCAGTCGGTCGAAGAACATCAACTCCGCATCGGGCAGAGACAGATCATCCTTCGAGTGCTGGCCGATCTTCTCCATTTGCCGCACCACGTCGTAGGCAAAGTACCCAACCGCGCCCGCTGTGAATGGAGGTAGCCCCTCGACGCTAGCCGCGCGCTGCTCCCGCAACAACCCCTTCAGCACCTGGAAAATATTTTCGTCACTCTGCTGGATTCTGCGAGAAGTGGGGAGCTTCCGTCCCTCAATCTGCACTCTTCCGCCGGAGGCCCGAACCCGCATATACGGTCGCACGCCCAGAAACGTATAGCGCCCAATCTGCTCGCCGCGTTCCACCGACTCCAGCAGAAACGCATGCGGCTCTTGGTGGGCAATCGCCAGAAAGGCAGACACCGGCGTCAGCAGATCGGCGCTTACCGACCTCATTACTGGTATCAGCGTGGCCTCGCGCGCCAGGCGCGCGAATTCCTTGTAATCGGGCTGTAACATAGTTTGGAACCCGCCTCAAAACAGCGGGATTCGATTATAGGGCACCACGTTTCCGCATCCGTTTACCCGCCCCGCGCGAAACTTTGGTCACCTTGTCGCCCCCTTACCAACGACTAAAATCAGGATTATCCAGAGTAGTTTCTGCATTTTGCGGGCACGACCCTCCCGCGGCGCAGACGCATTCAAGTGCTTGGGAGAACTCGCATTCGAATTGACTCGAATTTAGCTGCCGTCGAAGATGACTGATCGAACGACGATTTATGCGAATTAAATTTTGGGGCGTACGCGGCTCCACGCCCACTCCACAGGCCGAGAATCTGCGCTATGGTGGCAACACCTCCTGCGTCGAAGTGCGCCTGGGCGATCAGATTTATATCTTCGATTGCGGCACCGGATTTCGCGTCCTGGGTCACCAACTCGAGCGCGAATTCGGATCGCGTCCCTTCAACGCGCACGTCTTCGTCTCGCATTTTCATTGGGATCACATTCAGGGCATGCCGTTCTTTCGCCCGCTCTACGACAATTCGGGCAGCCAGTTTGTCTTTCATTCCTCCGGCCGCACCCGCCGTCTGGAGCAGGTTATGGCCGAGCAGATGGCCGCTCCGTACTTTCCCGTGAATCTCGACCAGATGAAGGCCAAGCGAAATTTCTACGACATCGAAAACGGATGCCTGCCCATGGATGACGGCGTCCAGATCAAGACGGCCTACCTGAACCATCCCCAAGGCTGCCTGGGATTCCGCCTCGAAACCAAAGACGGCATCCTCGTCTACGCCACTGACAACGAGCCCGGCGACGCCCTCTTCGACAAGAACGTCCGCAAACTCGCCGAAGGCGCCGACATTCTGATCTACGACGCGCAATATCTTCCCGAGGAATACGCCGCCCGCCGCCGCGGCTGGGGACACAGCCACTGGCGCGAAGCCGTCAACGTCGTCATGGAAAGCGGCGCCAAGGAATTGATCCTCTATCATCACGATCCCGACCACACCGATGAGATCGTCGACAAAGTAGTCGCCGATGCCCACAACTACTATCCCAAGATTCAGGCCGCCTCCGAAGGCCTGGAAATTCAGCTTTCCAACTCCGCTCAAAAAACCCCGAACCACCCTCCGTCAAAATTTTCCCGCGCAGCCAGCACAAAGTCGTAGAATCTGCCCTGACTTTTCACATCCGAATAAGCCAGAGGGGGACATCACCATGATTTCAAACCTGATTTGGTGGATCATCGTAGGACTGATCGCAGGCTGGGCAGCCGGCAAGATTATGAAAGGCGGCGGCTACGGTACCTTGATGGACATCGTGCTCGGCATTGTGGGAGCAATTGTTGGCGGCTTCCTGTTGGGACTGGTCGGCGTTCACGCCGGAGGCCTGATCGGCACGATCCTCGTTGCCATCCTCGGCGCCGTCTTCCTCATCTGGATCAGCCGGTTGATGAAGAGGGCCTGAATCCGTAATTTCACACGACCAAGCCCTAGATCACAAAGGACGCGAAGTTAGACAAGGCAAAACTCATGCAGAAATTCCTTCGTGTCCTTTGTGGTTCAAGCTGAAGGAACTATCTCTGCGCCTTAGGTCCCGCCGCTTTGACCTCGGGCGGAGCGTCGAAGTGTTCGAAATTCTTGGCGAAGCGGTTACGCAAATCTTCCGCCGCCTTGTCGTATGCAGCCTTGTCGGCCCAAGCATTGCGCGGATTTAGCACCTGCGGCGGAACTCCGTGGCAAGACTTGGGAATGCAAAATCCGAACGTGGGCTCGATCTCGAACTCTTCCTTGATCAACTCACCTTCCACCGCCGAATCGACCATCGCTCGCGTGTAAGGAATGGCCATCCGCTTTCCCACGCCATACGGGCCGCCCTGCCAGCCGGTATTCACCAGCCAGCACTGCGCATTGTGCTCACGCAGGCGGCGTCCCAGCATCTCGGCATAAACCTTCGGAGCCCGCGGCAGAAACGGCGCGCCGAAGCAGGTCGAGAACGTAGCCGAAGGCTCCTTCACGCCGGCCTCGGTTCCAGCGACCTTCGCCGTGTAGCCAGAGAAGAAGTGATACATCGCCTGCTCCGGCGTCAGTTTCGAAATCGGCGGCAACACGCCAAACGCGTCCGCGGTCAGGAACACCACATTCTTGGGATGCCCGCCAATTCCGGGAATGACCGCGTTATCGATAAAATCCACCGGATACGCGGCGCGGGTATTTTCCGTCTTGCTGTCGTCGTTGTAGTCCGGAATGCGCGTTGCTGCATCGAGCACAACGTTTTCCAGAACGCAGCCGAAGCGCAGTGCATTCCAGATCTGCGGCTCGTTTTTCTTCGAGAGCTTGATGCACTTCGCGTAACATCCGCCTTCGAAGTTGAAAATGCCATCGGCGCTCCAGCCATGCTCGTCGTCGCCAATCAGATCGCGCGACGGATCGGCCGACAGCGTTGTCTTGCCTGTGCCCGAAAGACCGAAGAACAGCGCGCTCACGCCATTATGTCCAACGTTGGCTGAACAGTGCATGGGGAACACGTTGCGCGGCGGCAGCAGAAAGTTCATCACGCTGAAAATCGATTTCTTCATCTCCCCGGCATACGAAGTCCCGCCGATCAGCACGGTGCGCCGGGTGAAATTCAGCAGAATGAAAACTTCCGAATTCACCCCATCGCGTTTCGGATCCGCCTTGAACTCGGGCGCAGAGATAACGGTGAATTCGGAATGATGACTCCGCAGTTCTTCCGGGCTGGGCCGCAAGAATAATTGCCGTACAAATAAATTGTGCCAGGCATATTCGTTCACGATGCGAACCGGCAGGCGGTACGCCGGGTCCGCGCCGCAAAAAAGGTCCTGCACGAACAGCTCCCGCCCCCGCAGGTGCTCCATTACCCGCGCATATAGGTCGTCAAACTTGTCGGGATCGATGGGCGCATTCGACCTCCAATCCACCGCGTGCTCGGTAGTCTCATCCCGTACAATGAACTTGTCCTTGGGAGAGCGGCCGGTACGATTGGTATACCCGACCAGCGATCCGTTTGCCGCCAACCTGGACTCGTTCCGCCGGATGGAATGCTCGACCAGCAGTGCCGGAGAGAGATTGAAATGTGTTCTGCCTTCGCTCAGCAACTCGGCAACGTCGCTGACGTGCATGGTAGTAGCCATAAGGCCTCCGAGCCATAAAAAGAGGGGCAAAAGGAAAAACGCACTATTCTGCCTTAAAAGGCCTGTGCTTGCCAAGGAACCTGATCACAGTCAGGTTGTCACTCGAAGAACTCCGTCGGCGTGGCCGGCAAACTCGGCAGCATCGTGCCCTATAGTAGGAGTGCGCCAAGAGCAATCGAGTTGCCGTAAATCACGGCTAGTCAGAGGTTTTGTAGTCGCAGGCCGTGCGGCAAGGCTCGCAATACATAAGGCCGTCGGTGCAGATGCGGATATCAAGGACTGACTGGCACAAACAGCAGAATTTCTCGCACTCGCAGGAATTTTCCGGCTGCTCGCACTGCGCGCAGCGTTGTCGGGCGGGACTGGTTCCGGTGCTCATGCGCCCACTGTAGCGCGGCTTGGCCCCGTGCCGAAAATGACCTAGGTAATGTTCTCCCTAATGTCCTCAGGTCTCGCGAAGCTCTGCCAGCGTCGCGGCTGACCTATAATTTCACCGAATGACCTTCCAACAATTGCTGGATGGCGCCGAGATTCTCTCCGCCAGCGGAAATCCCGACGTCACTGGCATTGAATATGATTCGCGCCGCGTCAAGCCGGGCTGCGCCTTCGTCGCCATGCATGGCGAAACTTCCGACGGCAATCGTTTCATCGATGCGGCCATTCAGGCCGGAGCCGTCGCGGTCATCACCGACTCGGCCGCAGAGAAGCCGCGTGAAGGTGTTGCCTGGGCGCTCGTGCCCCACGGACGCCGCGCCTTGGCGCGCTTAAGTGCAAATTTTTACAAACATCCCGCCGAGCGCATTGCCATCACCGGCATCACCGGCACTAACGGCAAGAGCACCACCGCATTCCTGATCGAATCGATTCTGGCCGCGGCCGGACGTAAGAGCGCGCTCATCGGCACCATCGAATATCACGTCGCCGGCCGCGTGATTCCCGCGCCCCACACCACGCCGGAAGCACTCGAACTGAATCGCATTCTGAATGAAGCTCTGGGACAGGGCGCGACCGATGCTGTCATGGAAGTCTCCTCGCACGCGTTGGCCCAGCAGCGTGTGTACGGGATTCCGTTCGACGTGGCCGTCTTCACGAATCTCACCCGTGATCACCTCGACTATCACAAATCGATGGACGAATATGCCGCCGCCAAGCGCGTGCTCTTCGAAGGCTGCGGCACCGATGCGCCCCGCGCCGCCGTCACCAATCTCGACGACGAGTTCGGGACCACGCTCGCCAAGTTCAGCCGCAAGCGAAGTTCGGTCGTGCTGACCTATGCGTGGAACAGCGGAGACTTCCACGCGGAAAATATCGATATCACTCCGCGGGGCACGCGCTTCGATCTCAGAACTCCCCAGGAAAAAATTCCTCTCTTCTCACCGCTGATCGGTCGCGTGAATGTCTATAACATCCTCGCAGCGGCGGCCGCGTGCTCCGCGCGTCATTGCAGTTCGCAGGCTATCGCTCAAGGTGTCGAATCGCTTACTCATGTGCCGGGACGCTTCGAACGCGTCGACTGCGGCCAGCCCTTCACGGTCGTAGTCGACTACGCACACACCGACGACGCCTTGCGCAATCTCACCGCGCTGGCCCGCGAATTCGTTTCGCGCGGCGGATTGAACGGACGCGTGCTCACCGTCTTCGGCTGCGGCGGCGATCGCGATCGCGCCAAGCGCCTGCTGATGGGCGAAGCCGCGGGGCGGGGAAGTGATCTCGTAGTCCTCACTTCCGACAACCCGCGCAGCGAGGATCCCGTCGCCATCATCAACGACGCTCTTGTCGGATTGCAGAAGACGGGCACGAAATACAGCATCGAACCCGACCGCCGCATGGCCATCGCCCTCGCCATCAGCGAGGCGCGTCCCGCGGACATCATTCTGATTGCGGGCAAGGGCCACGAAAAAATGCAGATCACGAAAGAAGGTTCGATTCCCTTCGACGACGTAGAAGTCGCACGCGACGTTCTGAAAGCTAAAGGCTACGACTGCGAGAAGAAAACCGCGGAGATGCCGGCATGAAACTCAGCGTCTCCGCGATCGCCGAACTCATAAACGCTCATGTAGAGACAGCCGCCTCGGCTGTCCGCGAGGAACGAGCGCTCGCGGAACAGGCCCAAGGTTATTCGATCGACTCGCGTACAGTGGGCAAGCGCGAACTCTTCTTCGCGGTAAAGGGCGAGCGCCTCGACGGCCACGATTTTGTCGAAGCAGCGCTGAAGCGCGGCGCCATCGCAGCCGTCATCAGCAAGGAGCATCAGAATCGTTATCCCGCGAATGCGCTGTTATTAGTCGTCGACGACACGCTGATCGCCCTGCAGTCGCTCGCCACAGCTGTGCGCAGAATCTGGGGCAAGCCGTTGATCGGAATCACCGGATCAGCCGGAAAGACGACGACCAAGGAAGCCATCGCCCACGTGCTCAGCGCAAAATTCCGCGTGCTGAAGTCCGAGGGCAATTTCAACAACCATTTCGGCCTGCCGCTGATGCTTCTCAAACTCGAGCCCAACCACGACCTGGCCGTCATCGAGATGGGAATGTCGCACGCCGGCGAAATTCGCGCCCTGGCCAAAATTGCCCAGCCGGAAATCGGCGTGGTCACAAACGTAGCCCCCGTGCACCTGGAATATTTCGATTCCCTCGCCGGCATCGCCCGCGCGAAATACGAACTGGTCGAATCGCTTCCTCCCAACGGCATCGCAGTCCTCAACGCCGATGACGAATACGTCTCTCAATTCGGCCGCGATTTCAAAGGCAAGGTCATCCCCTACGCCATCCGAGCCCAAGCCGCCGTGCGCGCCGAGAATGTTCGGTTGCAGGGAACTGAAGGCTCTTCGTTCGACATCGTCACCATCGACGGACGTCAACCCGCCAAGCTGCAACTCGTAGGCGAGCACAATGTTCTTAACGCGCTCGCCGCCGTAGCCGTCGCCATGACTCGCGGCATGATGCTCGCCGAGGCCGTCGCCGCCCTCGCTACGCTCGCGCCCGCCGAAAAGCGGGGACAGGTTCTCCAACTGGGTAACATCACCGTCGTCAACGATTGCTACAATTCCAATCCGAAGGCACTCGAAGCCATGATCCACGCGCTGGCCGCCATGAAGGCCAAGCGCCGCATCGTGGTGGCGGGAGAAATGCTCGAGCTCGGACCGGCCGCGGAAGAGATGCATCGCGCCGCGGGTACTCAAGCCGGTGAGAGCAAGGTCGATGTGCTCGTAGGCGTGCGCGGACTGGCCAAGGCGATGGTTGAAGGCGCCAGGCAGGCCGGAACCAAGGCCGAGTTCCTGGCTACGCCCGAAGAAGCCGGAGAATGGTTAGCTCGCGAAACGCGTGCCGGAGACGTAGTACTGTTGAAAGCGTCGCGCGGCGTGAAGCTGGAAAAAGCGCTGGAAACATGGAAGGCAAATCGGAAGTGATCAGTGGTCAGTGATCAGGGGCCAGCGAAGAAAATTGCGCGCTGCTTGCCGACCACTAGCCACCGACCACTGGCCACTGATTCGATGGAGGCTATTTGCTCTACTGGCTGTTGTTCGTCAAGCTGCAGCACTACGTAGCCCCCTTCCGCATTTTTCGGTACGTCACCTTCCGCACCGCATTCGCCAGCCTCACCGCGCTCTTCACCGGATTGATCGTTGGCCCCATTGTCATCAACCGCCTGCGCGATTTTCAGATCAGCCAATACATTCGCGAGGAGGGCCCCAAGGCTCATCAGAGAAAAGCCGGCACGCCCACCATGGGCGGACTGCTCATCGTCATCTCGATCGTCGTTCCTACGCTACTGTGGGCCGATTTGAGCAACCGCTTCATCTGGATCGCCGTCTTCTCCACCATCGCCTACGCCGCCATCGGATTCACCGACGACTACACAAAGGTCACGCACCGCCGCAATCTCGGCCTCACCAGCCGCGCAAAATTCGGCCTGCAAGTTGCGGCCGGCATCGTCATCGCCTCCATGCTGATCGCCATGCAGACCTACGGCATGTATTCCACCAAGCTGATCGTGCCTTTCTTCAAACAGTTTCATCCCGACCTGGTTATCGGCACACTGGAGCGCAACCCGCATCTGTGGCCGCTCGCGTTCCTCCCATTCATGGCGTTCGTCGCTCTCGTCGTCGTCGGATCGAGCAACGCCGTGAACTTGACCGACGGCCTCGACGGCCTCGCTATCGGATGCACCGTAATCGCAGCCGGCGCTCTCACGGTGCTCACCTACGTCAGCGGCCACGCCACCTTCGCAACCTATCTCGAATTGCAGCGCATGCCGCAAGTCGGCGAACTGACCATCTTCTGCGGAGCCATGGTTGGCTCCTCCATTGGATTTCTCTGGTACAACGCTCACCCCGCCGAAGTATTTATGGGTGATGTGGGATCGCTTGCGCTGGGCGGCGCCATCGGCACGGTAGCCGTGATCATCAAGCAGGAGCTGCTGCTTCCTTTTATCGGCGGTGTCTTCGTCATCGAAGCCCTCTCCGTGATTCTGCAGGTCGGCTCCTATAAACTGCGTAAGAAGCGCATCTTCAAGATGGCGCCCATCCATCATCACTTCGAATTGATGGGCTGGTCGGAGTCGAAAATTATCGTGCGCTTCTGGATCGCATCCCTGGTCTTCGCCCTGTTCGCGCTGACCACGTTGAAACTGAGGTAAGAGAATTCATCACGGAGGAGCAGAGACGTGGACCACACTTGCTGTGTTTGTGTGCTTCTGCGTCGTCGGAATCATTATCGGCGCGGTCTCAATGGTGATGAGGATAAGTGTGAACCAGCAACTTCCCGAGGATCGTCAAGTGCCGTTGTGGCCTCGAAATTACCGAAGGATCGAATTACTTTACGCGGAACAGAATCCGGATAGCGTTATGCCGAATTTAAGCCGGTACGGCCGTTACCTCGCGATCGCACTAATGGGACTAATGATTCTGTCAGGGTTCATATCAAGAGGCCAGTGAAACAAGTGCAATGGAACTAAATAACAAACGCGTGCTGGTCGTCGGTCTCGGCAAATCCGGCGTCGCTTCAGCTTTATTCATGAAGTCGCATGGCGCCCGCGTCACCGTCTCCGACACCAAGAGCGGCGACGAATTGCGCAACGAAATTCCCGCGCTGCTCGATCACGGCATCACCGTCGAAACCGGAGGCCACGGCGAGCGCACCTTCCGCGGCCAGGACCTGATCGTGGTCAGCCCCGGCGTTCCGGTCGACGCGCCACCCCTGGTGCAAGCGCGATCGGTGGGCGAGAGCGTCATCGGCGAGATCGAACTCGCCGCTCAATTTCTTCCCGGCCCCATCGTCGCCATCACCGGATCGAACGGTAAGACCACCACCACCACGCTGGCCGGAGAAATCATGACTGCCGCCGGCTTTCCCACGCTGGTCGGCGGCAACATCGGTACACCCGCAATTTCACTGGCCGAACGCGCCCAGCCTGAAACCATCATCGTGCTCGAAGTTTCCAGCTTCCAATTGGAAACCATTCAAACCTTCCGCCCGAAAGTTGCAGTCGTGCTCAACATAACGCCGGATCATCTCGACCGCCATCGCACGCTCGATGTCTACGTCAATGCCAAGGCCCGCATCTTCGAGAACCAGCAGGCCAGCGACTTCGCAGTCCTTAACGCCGATGACCCAACCTGCGTAACCATGGCCGCGAGAACACGCGCGCGAGTTTTCTGGTTCAGCCGTCAGAAAGAAGTGCAGCAAGGCGCGTGCGTGCAGGATGGCAACATCCTGTTCCGCGATCACGCGGGCCAAAAAGAAATTCTGCAAGTCTCCGAGATTCCGCTGAAGGGTGCCCACAATCTGGAAAATGTGCTGGCTGCGGTCTGCGCCGGAGTCCTCATGGGCTGCGCTCCTGAAAAAATCCGCCAGGCCGTCCAGGATTTCAAAGCCGTCGAGCATCGTCTCGAATTCGTGGCCACCATCAACGGCGTCGACTACTATAACGACTCCAAAGCCACCAACGTAGACGCGACCATCAAAGCGCTGGAATCCTTCCCCGCCAACATCCACCTAATCCTCGGCGGCAAAGATAAAGGCAGCGACTACACCGTCCTTAACGACTTGCTCCGCCAGCGCGTGAAGCGCGTCTACACCATCGGCGCCGCCGCCGCGAAGATCGAATCGCAAATCCTTTCTTCGAAAGATGGCGGCCCGGAACTCGTTCACGCTGAAACTCTGGAAAACGCAATCCGCAAGGCCAACGCGGTCGCGCAACCAGGCGACATCGTCCTCCTGGCGCCAGCCTGCGCCAGCTTCGACCAGTTCAAAAGCTACGAGCACCGCGGCAAAATCTTCAAACAGACGGTGCAGGCGTTGGCCGGGTGAAGCGTAGGCAGCCTGATCAATAACCTCCAGACTTTGCGATGCAGCCCGCGGCCCCGTGGAAGATCGGCCGTCTAAGGGCCGCGAAAGCATCGCCGAAAAAGAACAGGGCATACGAGCCTTGTTTGTCGCACAACCTGATCCCTAGCTACCTGAGCCCCCGCACCAAAACAAGCAACAACAAATTGCAACAATAAGCCATCCACCTCCCGCCCTCGTGGTGAAATAAATGTCCCATGGCGAAGCGCGTCAGTGTCGATCGCTGGTTGTTCACCGTCACCCTGCTGCTGGTATTTGTTGGCGTGGTGATGGTCTTTTCGGCGTCGGCCGTGATGGCCCGCGAGCGCTTCGGTTCGCCCTACGCTTTCCTCTCCAAACAACTGATCTGCGCAGTCGCAGGCCTCGTCGCCATGGTCATTACCATGCGGTTGGACTACCGCCGCTACAAGCATCCGGCCCTCGTCTTCTCGTTCATGGGCGTCACCACGCTGCTGCTGATCTCGGTATTCTTTCTCGATCGCTCGCATAACACGCATCGCTGGATTCACGCCGGAATCTTTTCTCTGCAGCCCTCTGAACTGGCCAAGCCCGTCCTCATCCTCTTTCTGGCATATTTTCTCGAGAGCCGCGCCAAGTCGATCGACGACGTGCGCAACACGCTGATGCCGGCCGCCGTGCCGGTGCTGGTGTTTCTCGGACTCATCGTGCTGCAACCCGATCTCGGCACCGCCATCGCCTGCGCCGGAATCAGCGCCTGCATCCTTTATGTTGCCGGCATGCGCCTGCGATATTTTGCCTACTCCTTCGGCGCTGCCTTGCTGCCGCTCTATTTTTTAATCTTCCACGTCGCCTGGCGCCGCGACCGCATCCTCGCCTTTCTCAACCCCTACGCCGACCGCCAGAAAGCCGGATTCCACATCGTGCAATCGCTCATCGCCGTCGGCACCGGAGGCCTAACCGGAACCGGCCTGATGGAAGGCAAGCAAAAATTGTTCTACCTGCCCGAGCCGCACACCGATTTCATCTTCGCCGTCACCGCCGAGGAACTTGGCCTGGTCGGCGCGTTGTTTGTAGTCGCTCTCTTCGCGATTTTTCTGTGGCGCGGCCTGCGCGCCTCCGGCCTCACTCGCGATTTATTCGGACGCTATCTCGCCGTCGGCATCACTAGCATGGTCGCCCTGCAGGCCTTCATCAATATCAGCGTGGTTCTCGGCATGATGCCGACCAAAGGCATTCCGCTGCCGCTGGTATCCTACGGAGGCTCGTCGCTCTTCGTGACGCTGGCCTGCGTGGGCGTGCTGCTGAACATTACCAAGCAGATAGAATGAAAGGCATTGAGTGATGGGCGATTGATCGATTGCTAGAATCCGACAACTCAATCGCTCGATTCCTTATCAAGGAGGCCGATGAAATCTCTGGCGAATTTATTTGTGGCAGTGGTCATCACCGCAAGCCTCGCAGCTTTAGCCGGAGCGCAGAAACCCGAACCAGTTCAGCCTGCGCAAACGCCCGCGCCAGCCGCAGCGCCCGGGCCAATCTATTCCGCAGCCGATCTCGCGGCGCTGGTTCCCGCGCCCAAGCCTGACGACGTCAAGTCGCTCGACGCCATCATGCACGCGATTTACGACGTGATCTCCGGCCCGGCCGGCGATCGTGATTGGAATCGATTCCATTCCCTCTGCCTGCCCCAGGTTCGCCTGACCGCCGTCGGCCAGCGTCCAGACGGGTCTCCCTACATCGCCTCCTTCAGCATCGACGACTACATTCACCGGGCCCGCGAACACTTCGCCAAAGAAGGTTTCTACGAAAACGCCATCGTGAATCAGACCACCGGCTTCGGCAACATGAACCAGGTCCTCAGCAGCTACGAATCGCGCCACGCTCCCGGCGAGAAGCCATTCCAGCGCGGCGTCAATTCATTCCAGTTGCTGAATGACGGCAAGCGCTGGTGGATCGTTTCGATCTTGTGGGATTCCGAGCGCCCCGACAATCCGCTGCCGGCCAGTCTTCAGAAGAACTAAGAAGGCTGCGAGATGGCTTATTCGCGCTCGATGTGGCGGCGCAACCAGGTAGCAAGGGCCTTCTCACCGAGTTCTCCCGACGCAAACGACAGCATAGTAAGGATGCAGTCGGCGTCGTCGGCATTGAGGATCCAGCCATTCAAATTCAGGAACAATTCCATGACCACGAAGGCGGTGCGCTTGTTGCCGTCGAGAAAGGGGCGGTTGCGCGCGACGCCAAATGCGTAAGCAGCGGCGAGCGCGGTTGCATCAACATCCTCGCCATAAGCATCGAGATTGCATGGACGAGCCAATGCAGATGCAAGTAGTCCTTCATCGCGAATGCCGGGGATGCCGCCGTGCTCGGCCAGTTGGAATTCGTGGATGGCGAGGACGACGCTCTCCTGTACACAAATCCATTTCACGGCGCTACTTGGCCAGTTCGCGCAGCACGTTGCGGCGTTTCTTCATGATGCGGTCCGCAGCCTTCATTTGCTTTTCGAAAGCAGGATCGTAGGGAGTAATGCGGTAGCCGTCGGGCGATTCGGTGAGAAATACGACGTCACCCTTTTCGACCTTAAGGCGCGCGGCGGCTTCTTTGGGAAGGAGGAAGCCGATGGAATTGCCGATCTGCGTGAGTTTGAGAGAAATCATTGTAATAACGAATGTTATTACGTATTGGAGTCCGAGTCAAGCAGTACGCTTCGTGGGTGGTGGCCGAATTATTCAGCCACTACCCGCCTGTTAGCCAGAGCCCGGGTGGATGCTCGCGAGTCCCCACCGGCTTGTGGCTGAAGCAGCGTTCCCTGTGAGTTTCGCTGAGATATATTCAAGTCATGCGCGCAATCCTGGCGGGCGGAGGCACGGGCGGACACGTCATCCCCGCGCTAGCCATCGCCAATCAACTCAAGCAAGCCTATGATGCCGAGATTCTTTTCATCGGCACCGCCCGCGGCATTGAGAATCGCCTGGTCCCTGCCGCCGGATTTCCTCTGCAACTGGTGCGCGTAGGCGCACTGAAAAATGTCAGTCTCCTCACCCGCGCGAAAACTGCATTCGATCTCCCCCGCGCTCTCTGGGACGCCGGACGCATGTTGAACGACTTCGCGCCTGATGTGGTCATCGGCGTAGGAGGCTATGCCTCCGGCCCGGCGATGCTGTCGGCCATTCTCAAGCACATCCCCACGCTCGCTTTCGAACCGAACGTGGTCCCCGGCTTCGCCAACCGCATGGTGGCAAAATTCGTCTCGGCCGCCGCAGTTCATTTCGAAGAGACTGCACATTATTTCCGCCACGCTGAAGTCACCGGAGTTCCCGTCCGGCAGGCCTTCTTCGAAATCCCACGCAAGGGCGGAGGCATGCCCACGCTGCTGGTCTTCGGCGGAAGCCAGGGCGCGCACGCCATCAACGAAGCCATGATCCGCTGCTTGCCCGTGTTGCTGCGCGAAGCTCCCGGCATTCGCATCATTCATCAAACCGGAGAGCGTGACTATAATGACGCGCTGAGTGCATATGAGTCGCTCGGAGAGTCGGCACAGGTTTATAAGTTCATCGAGGACATGCCCGTCGCATTCGCCAATGCCGATCTCGTAGTCTGCCGCTCAGGCGCGAGCACGGTCGCCGAGATAGCAGCAGCAGGGAAGCCGGCAGTCTTCGTCCCGTTCCCCCGCGCCGCCGACGATCACCAGCGCGTCAATGCCGAAGCTCTGGCCCGTCACGGAGCAGCCATCGTCGTCGAAGAATCAAAACTCGAAGGAGTGTGGCTAGCGGAGACAATCGCGGTGTTGCTGCAAGACCCAAGACGTCTGCACGAGATGAGCGCAGCCGCAAGATCACTGGCGCATCCCAGCGCAGCGCATGATATAGCGCAGATGGCAGCGAAGTTGGCAGGAGTCGAAGAAGCGGCTACGGATTAAACAGATCTTCACCGATATCTCTTCTTCAAGCTGCTAGTTTAATCCGTGGAAATCCGCGTGAATCCGCGGCCAGGAATCTGATTTTATGTTTGCGAAAATTCAGCGCATCCATTTCGTAGGCATCGGCGGCATCGGCATGAGTGGCATCGCCGAAGTCTTGCTCAACCTCAGCTACAAAGTCTCGGGCTCCGACCTGAGAAACTCCGCGGTCACGCAACGCCTCGCCAGCCTGGGCGCAACTATCTTCGAAGGTCACCGCGCCGAAAATATCGCCGGAGCTGAGGTCGTCGTCACCAGCTCCGCTATCGCGAAAGAGAATCCCGAAGTCACCGACGCGCACAAGCTGCATATCCCGGTCATCCAGCGCGCCGAGATGCTTGCCGAACTAATGCGCCTCAAATACGGCATTGCCATCGCCGGCATGCATGGCAAGACGACTACAACTTCCATGGTCGCCGCCGTCCTGGCCGCAGGCGGCCTCGATCCCACCGTAGTCGTCGGCGGCCGCGTCGATGCTATGGGATCGAATGCCCGTCTCGGCAAATCGCAATATCTGGTCGCCGAAGCCGACGAGAGCGACCGTTCATTCTTGAAATTGTCCCCAATACTTTCGGTCATCACCAACATCGACCGCGAGCACATGGACTGCTACCGCAGCATGCGCGACGTGAAGAAAACTTTTCTCGACTTCATGGACCGCATCCCTTTCTACGGCATGATCGTGGCCTGCAACGACGATCCGCTGCTGCGCCGCGTCCTGCCCGAAGTACAGCGACGAACCTTAACCTACGGCACCCGCCGCGGCTCAGACTTTCAAATCAAGATTCCCACTGCCCCTGCACAAAACGCGCAAGAAATGGGGCGCCCGCTCAGCCACTTCGCAGTTCGCTACGGGGAGAAAGATTTTGGCGAGTTCACGCTGCACGTTCCCGGCGTGCACAACATCCTCAACGCAACTGCAGCTATCGCCGTCGGCATCGGACTCGATGTCCCGGTGGAATTCATCCGCACCGCGCTCGATCAATTCCGCGGCGTCGATCGCCGCTTCCAACTGCGCGGCCACGCCGCCGGCGTCACCGTCATCGACGACTACGGCCACCATCCCACCGAGATCAAAGCCACGCTCGCCGCCTCCCGCCAGTGCGGATACGGCAAGATTCACGTCATCTTCCAGCCCCACCGCTACACCCGCACCCGCGACCTGATGGCAGAATTCACCACTGCCTTCTCTGACGCCGATTCGCTCTACCTCCTCGATATCTACGCCGCCAGTGAGAAGCCCATCGAAGGCATCACCGCAGAAACGCTGGCGCAAAAAATCCGCGACGCCAGCGGCAAGCCAGTCACCTACGTCGCCTCTTTCGCGGATGCAGCCGCGGCCGCCGCCCGCGCCGCCCAGCAAGGTGACATGATCCTCACTCTGGGCGCCGGCAGTGTCTCGCAGCTAGGCCCCATGATCCTCGAGAAACTGAAAGAAACGGAAGTGGTCTCGCAGTAGTCATTCCTTCCTCGCCTGACCGGGGTGTCCGCTCCCAAAGCGGGGCCTTCGCCTTTTTGGAAGGCTGCCATTTCGGTAGCCTGCAGCAAGCCAATCTGGTCAAAAGTGACCAGTAATTAGTTCCGAGCGGCGGCATACTGTGAAGGCCCATAGCTTCGTTCGGGTGGGAACGCCGCCCGAACCGAGGATGGAATCGGGCCGAGGTGGTTTATGACGCTGACTATCGTGGCAGTGATCTTCGCAGTTTTCGCAATCCCTCTTATCGTCCTCCTGATCTACAACAGCACACTCTCGATGCATAGGGATGATCAGTTATTTCTGGATGACGCGAGCTCGCACATGCACGAGGAGCAAACGGAACTGTTGGCCAAAGTGAATCGCCTGACCATTCCGGTGCGCGTGCTTAGCATCGGTTCTGGTATATTTCTCCTGCTCTTCGTGGGTTTGTGGTTCTACCAGAAGTTGAACGCGATGCAGTAACGTTGTACCCGCGAGAGTTGGTGCTCTGGGAAGTTGCGCGCTCGAGAAGCGCGATCCTGACAACCTACTCGAGCTGCTAATCAATCGCCTGTTATCCTTGCCATCTACGGCAATGGACCGTTCGTGGGAATTCTCAGAACTGGTAGTGCCAAGACATTTCGCTCGCCGGAGGTGCTCGTGTCCAAACTGATTGACTACGAGCTAGCCCAGTACGACGAATACATGAAACTCGCCCAGCATCTTGTGGAATCGGGATCTGCCGCCGAGGCCGAACCTTTCGTGGCGTTGGCTGATCTCTGTTACGAGAAAGCAAGGATGTTCCGCGGCATCGAGGATATTCGCGCCACGCAGCACAAGGGACCATCCTCGGCGTCGTGAATGCGAAGTCGCCGCCATACTCCTCGAGCCTTCGGAACCTGTAGCCGGAAACAGTCCTGCCCGGCGCCTTCCTGCAATTACTTCGGCGGTTCCCAACCCTCGGGCAGCATATCGAATGCCAGCGTATCGCGGTAGGCGTACTGACTGCCATCCAGCACTGCCACTGGCGTCAACATGTGCCAGACGCGATCATCGTCGAATACGTAACACTCACCTGCTTCGCGCATGGTGAAGCGATCCAGTTCGTGTTTGTCATTGTCTGTGACGATGACTTCGCCGCCCTGAGCGCCACATCGGCCCAGCAGATGCGTGGCGATATATTTTTCCCCATCTTTATGTAAGCCCGGTGGACTCGTGTCGCATGGCCGGCCCGGTGTGGCTGTGAACCGGATCACATGCAGGTTGACCAAATACTTCGCACCGACCGCCGACAGTGGCAGATATCGAAGATGATAAGCAATCAGCTTGTGCACGCCGGTGGTCGCGATGATTTCCTGTGGCAGCGGAGCGTATTCCCGCGGCTGGCCGCCGAGTGTCGTGTTGTATTTTTCCAGCTGTACATACGGCGTGCTCTCATCTGTCGACCAGACTTTCACACCGCCCTCAACAATCTCGGCGCGCAGACGATTTAAGGATCGATACCGGTCGCCTCCTTGGTAATACTTGTCTCTTGGAATCGACCAGGCTGCGTGGGATAACTCTTCCAGGGTGCGCGCTATGTCGACATCAACTCTGAGCGGCTGACGGCTAAATCCTTGCGTGACCAGATCGCTCCGCGATGCGGCATTCGGTTCCACCGGAACAAAGCTATATTGCCCCATCATTCCCCCTCGACAGAGGCTTGAGCACTGCACGATGAGATTTTCCCCATCTCAGCACGACTGATTCTAGAACGCAATCGGAGTCCTCTGCCGGGGAACTTGAATAAGCCGTGCGGGAACGCGAAAGGTTTTGGAAACGTAATCAAGGTTTCCTTCCCCAATGAAGTGTGGCATCATGCGCCTGCTACAGCTTGGAGGGCCGCAATGGGCAACGTAGCTTACCGCGAGCGCCGTGGCATTTCCTGGTTGGAGATCCTATCGCAAGATCTCCGTTACGCGTTGCGCACCATGTTGACCAACCGTGGTTTCACCGCGGTGGCTGTGCTGTCGTTGGCCCTGGGAATTTGTGCCAACACCACTATCTTCAGCGCCATCAATACGCTTCTGTTTCGTCGCCTCCCCTACCAGGACAGTGACCGCCTGGTCGGCATTCTGAATCGGAGCCTGAAAGAAGGTGGAAATCAGGGCGTCTCGCCCGCTGATTTGATGAACTGGAAGAAGCAGAATACGGTCTTTGATCAAATGGAAGTGACCAACACCTTCGCGGGCAAGAACGTTCTGGTAGGGGGTGGTGGATCGGAGCGAGTTGGAATCCAATACGCCACGCCCGGCCTGTTTCGCCTGCTGGGCGTCAAGCCCGTTCTCGGACGTCTACTTCTGGACGAAGATGCGAGACAGACGTATGCAACCAACGTCGTCCTTAGCTACGGATATTGGCATCGTCGCTTCGGAAACGATCCCCAGGTTCTCGGGAAAACGTTCTTCGTGGACACTTCCTCGGTAGCGGTAGTCGGCGTCTTGCCTCCCGGGTTCGATTTATTAGGCACGGGAGACACCGATATTTATCAGCCAATACCAATTGAAGGTGCCTCGGCCAGCGAGATGAATGATCGTTGGCTCCTGGTTGTTGCCAGACTCAAGCCGGGAGTCGAGCTCGCACAGGCACAGTCGTCCATGGATGTCGTGGCTCGTCGGCTGGAACAAACATTCCCCGATACCAATAAGGACATGGGAATCAGGGTTATGCCTCTCCGAGACGCACTCTTTGGGTGGACAGGACAAATTCTATATCCGTTGTTTGCTGCCGTAGCCTTCGTTTTGCTCATCGCGTGCGCCAACATAGCTAATCTGATGCTGTCTCGAGCAGCGAGCCGCCGCAAGGAAGTAGGCGTCCGCACCGCGCTCGGCGCCACTCGATTCCGTTTAATTCGGCAGATGCTCACCGAGAGTGTTTTGCTGGCTTTGCTGGGAGGGATGCTGGGGTTGGCGCTTTCGTTTTGGGGTACAAAGGCTTTCGCGTCTCTGGTTCCTCAATGGTATCCGCAAGCCCAGGAAATCACGATCGACGGACGCGTCTTGGCATTTACTCTTGCGATCTCAATTCTGACGGGGATTCTGTTTGGCCTGGCCCCGGCGTTGCGAGCGTCCAAGATTGAGTTGACCGATTCCTTGAAAGAGGGGGGCAGGAGTTCCTCTGCGGGTTCGCGGCACCGAACTCGCAGCATCTTCGTGGTTGCAGAAGTTGCGTTGGCGTTGGTTCTGCTGGTTTCGGCGGGCCTTATGATGAACACCTTCCTCAGAGTTCTTCATGCCAGTCCGGGGTTTCGCGCGGACCGCGTTCTTACTCTGGACTTCCGCTTGACTGGGACAAAATATCTGGATGTCACTCCCATGGAAAAGACCGGGTTCGACATCGTGACGCCGCAAGTGGACACCTTCTGCCGGCAGGTCCTGGAACGGGTCAAGGCACTGCCGGGAGTCGAATCGGCCGCGCTGATCGACTGGCTTCCCATGTCGCAGGAAAGGGCAGACAGCCCTGTGCGGGGATTCACCATTGCTGGCCGGCCTGCCGCGATAGCCGGTGAAAAGCCGAACGCCTTTTACAGCGCGATCAGCTCTGACTATTTCCAGGTCATGCAGATTCCACTTCTCAAGGGACGCTCTCCCGCCGAACAGGATACGTACTCGACGCCTTGGGTGGTAGTCATTAACGACGCGATGGCCCGCAAGTTCTGGCCCAACCAGGATCCGATTGGGCAACTGATCACCTTGGACACGGTGCCGGGCGAGGAGAGGCCGCGAGAAATTATTGGAGTGGTCGGAAATGTTAAACAATTCGCTTCGCGTATCGACTCCGGACCGGAGATCTACGCGTCCTACCTGCAGCAACCGAAGCAAAGCCCGAGCCTGTTCACTGAGACGCGGCTTCACAAAAGCCTGGTCGTGCGAACCAGATTCGAATCCCAATCGCTGATCGACAGTGTGCGCAGCACGGTGGCCGGAATGGATCGAGATTCGCCGGTATTCGGGGTCACGACCGTGCGCAATGTTGTTCTGAATTCGACAACCGTTGAACGTTTCTATTCACAGCTGCTGGGAATTTTCGCCATCACCGCACTCATGTTGGCGGCGATTGGAATTTACGGCGTCATTTCGTATTCCGTGCTCGAACGCAGCCACGAGATCGGAGTGCGCATGGCCTTGGGTGCACAATCCAAACAGGTCTTGCGCCTTATGCTCAAGGAGGGATTGATCCTATCTTCCTTGGGAGTGGCCCTCGGCGTGGCTGCCTCGTTTGCTACGACCCCTCTGATCGCGGCTTTTCTATACGGTGTGAAGGCCTATGACCTGTTGACCTGGAGTCTGGTATCCGTATTTCTCATTGGAGTGACGCTGGTGGCCACGTACATCCCGGGGCGACGGGCTACGCATCTGGATCCGATGGCCGCGCTCCGGCACGAATGAAGAGTCTGCACCGAAAAAATGAAAGGTGGACCTCTCGTCCCGGAAACAGTTCCAGGAAACAAGTGAGTCAAATTCGAGCCAGATCCACCTTGCCCACAATCAACCGAACCCTACATCACCACGAATACCGCGATGCGCACGCCGGGATGCAGAAGATCAAACAGGAAATATTCTCCATCGATGTAGTCAATGTAGCAGTCATCGGTGTAAGCCCAGTCTTGCGGCCACGGATCCACCAGTTCAAACGTGTAGCCGCTGTACTGAAATTGGGGTTGCCCTGACACAATCACCGATCTTGCAGCGAAGTGATGGCTGCGGCCAAAGTGAGCTCGGAACTTGTCGTCAGGAATGTGCCCGCCCTTCCCAGCGGGATGAGCATTCCCGCCCGGCTGTTCGGGATGCGCTTGCTGATTCGACTTCATCTCGTTCGACTTCATCTCATTCGACTTCATTTGGTTCGACTTCATCTGGTCCTGGGACTCTTTTTGCTCCTGCTTCTGCTGCTGTTTTCCTTCCGGTTTTTCTGCCTTTGGAGGCTTGGCCTCGTCCTGGCGGGGCGGTTTTGCCTCATCCTGCTTGGGTTGGGCCTTGGGTTCTTCCTGCCGCGGTTGATCGGGCTGGGGCTTCTCGTCTTGCCCATAGACGAGGGCCGAACACCCAACCAGTATCGAGAGAATAGCGACAACCGGAAATCTGAAGGCTCGCATAAGCATCCTCCTGAAATGTCTCTTAGCCTCGAAGTGTCTCTGACCCCCATTCGCGAACTTACTCAACGGTTCGCACGGATCGCTCGCTTGGATGCGTGAAACCACCATTCTCGATGAGGGGTTAGCTCTGTAGCTGCCTGGGAAAGACAATGTATGACCCGCTGGATTCATGGCATGAAGTTCGCCACTTCCAGATAAGCTTCGGCGAACAAACGGCGCATGCTGGCGCTAACGCCTCTGTCGAGAAGTATCTTGCGATTGCAGACACTGTGGAGGGGCAGTTATCCAGCGAAAAATCTGCTAGTATGACCGTTCGGTGAGGTGCCCATGCCCCAATTTGTGATCGAGCGCGAAATCCCCGGTGCAGGTAAGTTGTCGGATGCGGAAGTACAAGCCGCAGCCAGGAAATCGGTTGGTGTGCTGAAGGATATGGGACCGGAGATCAAGTGGCTCCATAGCTACGTCACGGGCGATAAAATCTATTGCGTATACCTGGCGCCGGACGAGGAAACGGTTCGCGAACACGCGCGCCGCGCAGGGCTTCCGGCGAATCGCGTCTCAGCCGTACGTCGCCTGATCGACCCCGACACCGCCAATTGAGCCAAGCCGAGTTTCGCGTACCCTCACCTAGCGGCGCGGACTTGCTTCCGTTCCGCCATCCAGTCCCTCGCGGACCGCTTGCTCGACCGGCATAGCCCAGCCTTCCATCCACGCCGTCAGACCTGCGGCACTGCCCAGCGTTCGGCGCGCGAATTCCAGGGCCTTCTCCAGCCTGGGTTGTTCGGTGGGTGCGATCGGAGCTCCCAAGCGTTGGCGAAGTGCGGCGGCCGCTCCCGCCAGGTGCAGCGATTGCTCGGCCTTCGATTGTGCCGCGGCACTTACGGCGAGACACTCGAGCGCCCTGGCGATGCCGCGTTTGTGACCCAACTCCTGGAACATCTGAATGCTTTCTCCGTAGAGACGACGCGCCTCGGCGTCGTTGCCCAGGTCGCAGCTTAGGCTGGCCAAATCGGCGAGGGTGGTGGCAATTCCCCAGCCATCCCGCAGTTCGCGGAACGCCGCCAGACTCTGTTCGAAAAATAAGCGGGCGGCGACCAGGTCAGTTTTTTCGCGCGCAATGTCGCCCTGGTAATTCAGCGTCCAGGCAACGCCAGCCTCGTCTCCCGCCTTGCGAAACATCGTCAGGCACTCGCCGTAGAGTGAGGATGCGAGCGCGTAGTCGCCCTGCAACTTGGTCACGTTGGCCAGGTTGCTAAGCGCGCGGGCGGTATCGCCGGAATCTCCCAGGTCCTTCCATATCGCGACACAGCGCTCGAAGAGCGAGGATGCAACCGGAAAGTCGCCTCGGTCGCGGGAGTTCACGGCCAGCGCGTTCAGGGCGATAGCGACGCCGCGCCGATCGTTGAGCTCCAGGCAGGTCTCGAGACTATCTTCGAACAGTTGCCGCGCCGAGGCATAATCGCCCTGCTCACCCGAGAGAACGGCGGCGGCGAACAACAGGCGGGCGCGCAGTTTGGGACGCGTCGCGGTTCCTTCCAAAGCCAGCAGCCGGGCAATCGCGTCCCGGCCCTCCGTGAGATACTCCCGCGTTTCCCAGAAACGAAACAGGGCCGCGCCAAGACGGAGGCCCCACTCGGCGTCCCCGGTCTTGATCAGATAATCGAGCGCGAGGCGGAAGTTGTCATGCTCAATCTCAAAACGGTCAAGCCACTCCGGGTGAGCGACCACGTCCTCAGCACCCTCTTCGGCAAGCACGAGATAGTAAGCGGCGTGGGCGCGTCGAGTGGCAGCCTCATCTTGGCTCTCGGCCAGGCGTTCCAGTGCATACTCGCGGATGGTGGAGAGCATGAAGAATCTAGTTTCCGCATCGCCCTGTTCCACCTGCTGCGCCAAGCTCTTGTCCACCATGGAAGCCATGCCGTCGAGAATGTCGAGGCCCAGGTCGCCCTTGGTATCGCATGCCGCTTCTGCGCCTTCCAGGGTGCATCCCCCGGCAAAAACAGAGAGCCTGCGGAACAGAGCCTGCTCCGAGGCATTGAGCAAGCCGTAACTCCAGTCCACAGTGCTGCGCAGAGTCTGTTGCCGGGTCGGGAGATCGCGGGCGCCGCCGGTCAGCAGGTTCAGGCGGCTCTCCAGGCGGGAGAGCATGGCGTGCGGCGAAAGCAGCTTGGTGCGCGCCGCGGCCAGCTCAATGGCCAAAGGCAGCCCGTCGAGGCGAGCGCATATGGCCGCCACCGCGGATGCGTTATCCCGGGTGAGCCCGAATTCGCGTTTTACCGCCTGTGCGCGTTCTACAAAAAGCGCGACCGCTGGGAGACGCGCAAGCACCTCAAGTGGTGGAATGGCTTTGAGGTCGGGCAGCGCCAGCGGCGGCACCGGGAGTTCATGTTCACCATACACATGCAGCGGCGCCTGGCTGGTGACTGCGACTTTGAGCTTGGGGCCGGTCGTGAGCAATTGCGTGATTACCGGCGCGCCGGACACCAGGTGCTCAAAATTGTCGAGCAAGAGCAGCATCGGTTGATCCAGCATGCTCACATACTCTTTCAAACTTTCCTGCGGCGACTGGCTCCCGGTTTCGCGCACTCCCAACGCTTGCGCAATTGTGGCAGCGATCAGACTGGGATCGCTCACTGCCGACAGCGGGACGAAGCAAACGCCACCGGGAAATTCGGTTGCGGCATCGGCCGCTACCTGCAGAGCGAGTCGAGTTTTCCCGATGCCGCCCGGCCCCGTGAGCGTGACCAGTTGTACATCCGTGCGACTCAGGAGCTGACGAAGCACGGTCGCCTCGCGCTCCCGTCCGATGAATGCGGTGCGCTGCACCGGCAGATTGTTGGGACGAGATTGCACGGGCCGCACGGACGCCTCGGCTAAACGGTCACGCACAGCGGCCAGATCGCGAGCCAAATCATGGGTGGAGGCGTAGCGCTCCTTGGGGTTCTTGGCCAGGCAGCGTTCCAAGATCCACAGGAACGGAGGAGGCGCCTGCAGCATTTCGAAACCCAGTCGCTCCGGCTCATCGCGCAGGATCGCGGCCATGGTCTCGGCGTATGTCTTCTTTCGGAATGCCGGAGATCCGGTGACCATCTCATAGAGCACCGATCCGAAAGCAAACTGATCGGAACGAAAATCTACTTCTTCGCCGGTGGCTTGCTCCGGTGACATGTAGCCGACTGTGCCCATCACCGTTCCGTGCTCCGTGATGGTGGTCGATGCGTCGGAATCCGGAGTAGGGTTCACCGCCTTCAGCTTCGCCAGGCCAAAATCCAAAATTTTCGCGGTAGCGTCGTCAGAAACTATGAGATTCTCCGGCTTCAGGTCGCGATGAACGATGCCAATGGCATGCGCTTTGGCCAGAGCGTCGGCGATCTGGGCCGCCAGGGCGACGGCTTTGCGGAATGGAATCGGGCCAGAATTCAGCAATTCCCGAACCGTCTCCCCAATCACCAACTCCATGGCGATGTAGCGCGTTCCGTTGACATGGCCGAGTTCATAGATGGTGACTATGTTGGGATGATTGAGCGCGCAAGCGGACCGGGCTTCCTGGTCGAAGCGCGATAAAGCTTGCGGATTAGAACCGCTCTCCAGAGAAAGGGTCTTGATGGCGACTTCGCGACCCAGGCGAGTATCCCTCGCGCGATAAACCTCGCCCATGCCGCCGGCGCCCAATCGTTCGATGATCTCGTAGTTGCCGAAGCGCGTACCCGGCGACAACGTGGACGGCGCCGATGACGGAATTTCCCGAGCGTTCATAGATCTCGTTATCGCGGCCATTGCCCCGAAGATGAGTGTTCGCCGCTGAGTGATTTGCTTCGAATCTTGACTCGCTGCCGTCGGCAACTCCACGGGCAGCACCCCTGAGTGCGTTTATAATACCCCACATCGCAGGAGACGATTCATGGATGTTCGATCGTTGCAGCGGCCGCTGAAAGACCGGTACCGGCAAGACCCGACGAGCTCCCGAATCACCCTGACCGCGCGCGGCAGCCAGACGGACGCGCCCATCTCCTGCTCGATTGACCTGGGACGGGCAATCTACAACGCGCAAGCACACCAGGGCGTTGGTGGGGCGGGTACCGGAGCCTGCTCCGGAGATCTGCTGTTGGGAGCGCTCGCTGCTTGCGCCCAGATCACCTGCCAGATGGTAGCCGCTGCCATGGGAATCCCTATCGAGGGTATTGACGTCAAGGTCGAGGGCGATCTGGACCTGCAAGGAACGCTGGGACTATCGAAAGAAGCGCCCGTCGGATTTCAGAGCATCCGAGTCATCTTCGACGTCCGCGCCCCGCAGGCGACCAAGGAGCAACTCACTGCATTGCAGGCGAAAACGGAGCAGTATTGTGTGGTGATGCAAACCTTGCAGAGTCCACCGAAGATTGAGCATACCTGGGTGAGCACAGTAAAGTAATCCTTTCCCATCGCGATTAAGCTCATCGTCCCGAACCCGGGGAACCTTTTACTCGTCCCATCCGTATCTTTCTTTGCTAACCGATTGAAATGCCATTCGTCTATTGAGCCATAAGGGGTTAAGTCATGAAACATAATCAAGCATGGGGATGGCTAATGGCAGCGGTGGTGGCCGCCGGATTGAACTCGAGTTATCACAACGGCGACCTGCAGTGCCTGCACCGCGCCGCCGAGCAGGCGAAGCACAGAACCCTCGGAGTCCTCGCCCTGGCCACCGGACGCGCCGACCAGTTCCTGATTCAGGCCCAGATCGTAGCCGCGCATGAGCGGGCCGACTCTAGCCTCGCCGAGGCGATCTCGCCGGTTGAGATCGAATCCGCCGTCAGCGAAGCGTCAGAAGGCTCGGTGGAAGCGCTCAGCGCCTGCCCGGAACAGCAGCGCGCGCGCATCGAAGCCCGCATCAAAGTCCAGCGCGATCGCATGCAATCCGCGCAAGCCCGTATGGAAGCCGCGCAAACTCGCCTCGCCGCCAAGGCTGAACACCTGCAAATGGTGCAGATCAATCTGAATCGCACCCTCAAAGGATTGCCCGCGTCGTTTAATCCGGTGATGAAATCGTTTAACCCGATGGTGAAGATGGTGGCGTGTCCGAGAGTGCGCGTCAGCGTACCACAAATTGCGATGCCGCAGCTTCCCGCGGTTCGCTTCGACGCCGGGGCTGCAGGCCCGGTGTAAGTTCTCCTTGTTTCGTCGGTGAAGTTGAGTAAGTGAAGTTGAGGGAGAGACGTTGGGTGAGCAAGGTGCAGACCGCAACGTAAGATCATCTACGTTTGCCTCCTAGGGCGCGGCGCGATCGCCGCGCCCGATTTTTTTTCTTGCCGCCGCCACACTGATTCCTATTTCGGTTCCCTCCTGTGCAAATCCATTCATTTTTCATCTATCCGCGTTTCAGAAATCCGGCTATAGTGAAAAGGCTCAAGCGATTCCCTGACGACAACTGACCTGAATTGATGGCGCGGAAGGAAAGTTCCACCATCGTGCAGGAAGAGTTGTACCCGGCCGATCATTCCCGGCGCGAGTACAGCCGCGAGTCGAGTCGCGACCAAAACCGCGACCAGATCCGAGAGTCGATCGACGACGCTCGCCTCATCGACCTCGACGTCGACGAACAGTCTCCCTTCCTCCGCGGACAAAAACGCGTCTCTGCCCGTCGCAGCTCGCTCCCTAAGAGAACCGCCAACCGTCTCCTGTGGGCCGCCATCGCCCTCGCGCTTCTCGCCGTCGCGACCATCGCCGCCGCCGCTCTTTATCAATACGGCGAGCATTCCTGGCGCTTCCGCGTTGAGTCCAGCGACAACATTGAAGTCTCTGGCATGCAGAACGTGACCAAGGCGCAAATCATGGAAGTCATGGGCGCCGACATTGGTCGCAACATTTTCTTTATCCCGCTCACCCAGCAGAAACTGCAACTGGAACAGATTTCGTGGGTCGAGTCCGCCAGCGTGATGCGCTTCGTCCCCAACCGCCTGAGAGTTGAAGTGCACGAGCGCACTCCGGTCGCCTTCGCCCGCGTCGGGCCCAGGATTTTTCTCATCGACGCCGTCGGCACGCTCATGGAACTGCCTCGCAACCGCAAATATTCTTTCCCCGTCATTCTGGGAATGTATCCCGGCGAACCGCTCTCCACCCGCGCCCCGCGCATGAAGGCCTACAACGATCTCGTCCGCCAACTCGACTCCGACGGTGCCCATTACTCGCAGGATTTGAGCGAGGTCGATCTCTCCGATCTCGACGACTTGAAAGTTCGCGTCAATGATCCTGCCGGAGATGTTCTGCTCGAACTCGGAACGTCCGATTACCTGAAGCGCTTCAAAACCTACACCAGCCACGTGCAGGAATGGCGCCAGCAATTTCAAAAGCTCGAATCCGTCAACCTGCGCTACGACAATCAGGTCATCGTCAACCCCGACTTAGAAGGGAAGCCGAAGCCCGCCGCGCTCTCTTCCGCTGCCATCAAGGCAGCCGCGGCAGCGGGCGTGAAGCCGGCATCGATCATCACCCCGTTGCCGCTGCATGATCGATCGCTGCCCAAGCCCGTATTCGAACTCTCGCAGCAAACCTTGCACAGCAAGCCCAACCCAGTAAAACCCGCCGTCAGCAGGAGTGTGGAGAAGAAGCCTGCGGAGAAGAAGCTAGCCGAAGTAAAGACAGCCGAAGTTAAGACCGAAGGGGCAAAGCTCGCCGCAAAGAAATCCGCATGGAGGCCAAAACCGAAGAAAGCCGTCGCCAAGCACAAAGCAGTCGCAGTCAAGCCAGCGCATGCGGCGTCGAAATCAACAGCGCAAGCTAGGAAGCCCGCGGGGTCCGTGCCCGCGCCGATCAACACTCCGAAGCCCAGTGCAGCGATTGCAAAGCAAGCGAACCCCGGTGATTAGCGATTAAGGAATAGGGAACTCATACGACATGGCGAACCCGCAGCAAAATTTTCTGACCGCAATCGATGTTGGGAGCGCCAAGACCTGCGCCCTCACGGCCGAAGTCACCGACTCCGGCCTGCGCTATCGCGGACATGGCATCGCCGAATCGCGCGGCTCGCGCAAGGGCGTAATCTTCGAACTCGATAAGGCGGTCGCCTCCATTCAGAAGGCGGTAGAGGCCGCAGAAGACGTCGCCGGAGTCGCCGTGGAGCACGCCATCGTCGGCATCGGCGGCGCGCATGTGCGTGGCGTAAATAGCCATGGCGGCATCAGCCTGGGCACGCGTCCGCGCGAAATCGGTCGTGATGAAATCAAGCAGGCCGTTGAGCGCGCCCGCGCCATCGCCCTTCCCGCCGATCGAGAAATTCTGCACCTGCTGCCCCAGGAATTTATTCTCGACGATCAAGCCGGAGTTCATGATCCGCTGGGCATGATGGCCGCCCGCCTCGAAGTGCGCGTGCATCTGGTCACCGCGGCCACCAGCGCCACGCAAAATGTAATCACCGCCGTCAACCGGGCCGGGGTCCACGTCGACGACACCGTCTTCGAACCGCTCGCCGCCGCTGACTCCGTGCTGCGCGCCGACGAGCGCGAACTGGGCGTCTGCCTCGCTGACATCGGCGCGGGCTCGACCGAACTCATCGTCTTCCAGCAGGGCGCCGTCGCCTACACCGGAGTGATTCCCGTTGGCGGCGACCATTTCACCAGCGATTTATCCGTCGGAATGTGCACGCCGCTGGGGGAAGCGGAAAAAATCAAAAAGATTTATGGCAACGCCATCGTCACCTTGATTCCCGAAGGTAACGAAGTCGAAGTGCCGTCGGTCGGAGATCGTCCCTCGCGCCTGCTGCCGCAGCGCCTGGTCGCCGAAATTCTGGAGCCCCGCGCCCGCGAACTTTTCGAAATGATGCGCGACGCGTTGCGCCAGAGCGGCATGTACGACGTCTGCATCGCCGGCATCGTGCTGACCGGTGGCGCCTCGCGCCTGCCCGGCATCTTCGACGTCGCCGAATCCGTGCTGCGCCGCTCCGTGCGCCTCTCCTGGCCCGCGCCGCTGGCCAAGATGCCTTCAACTTTATCCGAGCCCGAGTTCGCCGCGGCGCTCGGCATGGTGAACTACGGCCAGCGCGCCCGCATCGCCCGCGGCCTGCAAGAGAGCAGATGGGGAACAAGATTGAAAGCCATGTTGGTGGGAGCCTAGGGGTTCGGAAAGTGAACGGGAAGGGCACGGCTTCGGCCGTGCCGTCAGGACGAAAAAGAATTGCGGCTTCAGCCGCTGAGGGAGTGAGGTCAGCATCATGAACAACGATCCAAGCATTCGCATCAGCTTCAACGAAGAGGCCCGCAACGACGCCAAGATTAAAGTCATCGGCGTGGGCGGCGGCGGCGGCAACGCGGTCAACCGCATGATCGACGCTGGCGTCGAGGGCATCGAATTTATCGTCGCCAACACCGACCTGCAGGCGCTGCGCATGTCGCACGCCCCGGTGAAGCTGCAGCTTGGCGTGAAGCTGACCAACGGCCTCGGCGCCGGAGCCAATCCCGAAGTCGGCCGCAAGGCCGCGCTCGAAGATTCCGACAAAATCATCGAAGCCCTTGAAGGCGCCGACATGGTCTTCGTCACAACTGGACTCGGCGGGGGCACCGGAACCGGCGCGGCTCCCATCATCGCCTCCCTGGCCAGCGAAATGGGCGCGCTCACCGTCGCCGTGGTCACCAAGCCGTTTTCCTTCGAAGGCAAACGCCGCATGCAGCAGGCCGACCGCGGCATCTCCGAATTGATGGAATCGGTCGACACCACCATCGTCATCCCCAACGAGAAACTTCTCGCTGTCGCCGAAGATGCCGGCTTCTTCGAATCCTTCCGCATCGCTGACGACATTCTCCGCCAGGGCGTGCAGGGAATTTCCGACATCATCACCATCCCCGGCATCATCAACCGTGACTTCGCCGACGTGAAGACCATCATGTCGGGCATGGGATACGCCGTCATGGGCACGGCCTCCGCCAGCGGCGCCAAGCGCACCATCGAAGCCGCGCAGAAGGCCATCGCCTCGCCTCTGCTGGAAGCCGGAGCTATCGACGGCGCTCGCGGCATTCTGATCAACATCACGGGATCGTCTTCGCTCAAGCTGGCCGAAGTGCAGCAGGCCTGCTCGATTATTCAGAACGCCGCCCACGAAGACGCCAACATCATCTTCGGAGCCGTGATGGACGACAAGATGAAGGACGCGGTGAAGATTACCGTCATCGCCACCGGATTCCGCGAAGTCCCGACCTCGCGCCGTCGCGAGCAGGAAACGGGTCTTTCGTTTTCTGCCCGGCACGAAGCTATGGATTTTTCCGACTCGCGCGATTTTCGCGATGACGGCGCGCGCGAAGAGACGCCCGATCCCCCTCGTCACATCATGGCCGATGAATCCGCGGAACTCCGCATGAACGACGATCGCGCCTTCGCCGACAATCCGGCAGTGATGCCTGTCTCGTCGCCAGATGTCGCCGCCGAAATCCACTCACTCGACAACATGCGCAACAGCGTGCTGACGACCATGCCAACAAACTTTCAGCAGGACGATCTCGACGTGCCCGCATTCCTGCGCAAGCGCAACGACGTGATGTAACCCGAAGTTCGCTGATTGTTTCTTCGAGACGTTGCTTGCTTCGAGATTGCTTCGAAAGGGCGCGGCTTCAAGCCGCGCCCTTTCAGCCCCGTCAGGTTGCAATTTCTTGCCTCTTGACCGCGACCGCGCAACTCGCTAATCTTGCTGCCCTCCCCTGATTTCAGCGCTCCGACCATTGAGGTTCCATGCAACACATCGTCTTGCGCTCCGTTCGCCCTGGCAATGAGGAAGACGGAAGAGAGTGAAATTCGGTGCACATGGGGAGGTGCCTTTCCAGTAACTAAGTAATGGATTACCGAAGACACTGGAACCGAGGTAATATCCGCAGATGCCTCGGTTCTGCAATGATTTACAGGGACATTAGAGCTTGCTGCGATAGAAGCTTTAGGATTGTCAGAATTGCGCTAAGTCCCTTACTATCGCAGAGTTGAGCAATAATGTGCGAGGTTACGCTAACTGGCACTGGGCGTGCATCGTAGTAGCTAGATTCCGGGGAGTGAATTTCAGGAATGTCTAAGAGAACGAGCCTTCTCCGTCTTTTTTCGAGCGTATTTACTGCCGCGCTCGCCTGCCTGCTTCTGGCAGATGTGAGCTATGCCGCACACATCGCGACCCACACTCCGGCCAAAAAGTCTTCCCAGAAAATCAGTGAGAGCCAGCACACGCGCCGTCGCCTGCATCACCTCGCGCAAAGCCGCAGCACCCATGCCGCGCACGTGACTCACGTCAGCGTCAGCACGCGCCGCCGCTGGCACGAGCGCTTCTACATGAGTTCGTTCGCCGAAGGCCTCACCGCCGGCGATATCACCACCGGGGAAGATCCAGTGGTGCGCCAGGCTGCCATCGACGCTCTGGGCAACATGAATGGCACAGTCGTCGCCATCGAACCCACCAGCGGACGTGTTCTTGCCATGGTGAATCAGCGCCTGGCTTTGTCGAGCGGCGCACAGCCCTGCTCCACCATCAAGCTGTCGGTCGCGCTGGCTGGCCTCAGCGAAGGTCTGATCTCCAAAGAAACCGAAGTTCCGCTGGGCGCTCACTACCGCATGAATTTAACCTCCGCCCTGGCGCACTCCAACAACGCCTACTTCGAGGCCCTGGGACGCAAGCTCGGTTTCGAGAAGGTCGCCTACTACGCTCATCAATACGGACTCGGCGAACTCGCCGGCTACGATATCCCCGGCGAACAGCTGGGCTCTTATCCCGACGAAGTGATTCCTGAAAAACTCGGCGGCGTGGGCAAGATGTGCTCCTTCGGCGAAGGCGTTTCCATGACCCCGCTGCAACTGGGCGCGATGGTCTCCGCCATCGCCAACGGCGGCACACTTTACTATCTGCAGCATCCCACCACTCCGGAAGAAGTCGCAAACTTCCAGCCGCGCATCAAGCGCCAGCTCGATATCGCTCCCGTGATTCCCGAACTTTCTGATGGCATGGCCGGCGCCGTACAATACGGCACCGCCCGCAGTCTGCGCGTGAATTTCAACGAAGAAGAGATTCTGGGCAAGACCGGAACCTGCTCGCATGCCGGCACGCGCTTTGGAT
The DNA here is from genome assembly GCA_963701925.1 of uncultured Acidobacteriota bacterium. GTDB lineage: Bacteria > Acidobacteriota > Terriglobia > Terriglobales > Acidobacteriaceae > Sulfotelmatobacter. The sequence goes on along the minus strand of CAVPBQ010000010.1, from coordinate 61,430 downwards.
GGTTCGCCTCTTACGCCAACACCACCGCGGGACGCGTCGTGGTCGTTATCTTCCTCGAAGGCGGACGCCCCACCTTCGGACCCAAGGCCGCCGAAATTGCCGGCCGTATGTACCGCAACATGTACGATCACAACTTCTTTATTGCCGGCCCCGCCGGCACGCACGATCAAGCCGCAGTCAAAACCGACAGCCCCACCCAGTAATCCCAGCGACGAATAGTAGCGCCGTCCTGCACCGGAGCCCTTCTTCAGGCGCACGGAAGAGTCTGCCCGGAGCGAAGCCGAAAGGATCTCCCGGACCCAACTGCACCACGTAACTGTTTAAGTTGCCGCTGAGTGCGCAAGAAATTTCTTGCGGAACACTGCTCGTCGGCCCTCCCTAGAAAATTCCAATCTCCATGAGCCCGCGGATTGCCGATATTCCTTCAGGCGATGTGTGTGCTTCCGTGTCTCTGCCATCGCTCGGGAGATTCATACGCCGGCCGACAGCATGTTGTATGGCACGTACGACTACCGCCTGGTGGCGTTGTCGGTGGCGCTCGCCATCTTCGCTTCGTATGCGGCGCTGGATATTGCTGGGCGCGTCACCTCCGCCCGCAATGGCTGGCGGACCTTCTGGCTGATCAGCGGAGCCACCTCGATCGGCCTTGGCATGTGGGCCATGCACATGGTTGGTGTGCGCGCCTTTGCCCTGCCGGTACCGGTCCTCTATCACTACCCAACCCTCATGGTGTCTCTGATGGCCGCGGTTGCAGCCTCTGGCGTCGCGTTGTTCACGGCAAGCCGCGAACGCATGGGAGCGCTCTCCTGGACCCTCGGCAGTGTGGTCATGGGAGCCGGCATCGTGGCCATGCACCACACCGGCATGATGGCGATGCGATTGCCCGCCACGATGGAGTATCGCCCGAACCTGGTTCGCGTCTCCATCCTGCTGGCGTTCGTGACCTCGTTTGGCGCTCTTCGCCTGGCCTTTCGGGTTCGGAGCGAAAATAAATCCACGCGTGACAAGGTCATCAGCGCCGTCATTATGGGCACCGCGCTGCCGTTGGCGCATTACACCGACCTTTGGGCCATCCGCTTCCACGCCAGCCCGGTACCCTTCACCACGGATCGAACGGTCAGCATCAGTCCTGTGGGACTGGCTCTCATCAGTATCGCCATCTGCCTGCTGATGACCCTGACCTTCATCGCCGCCTTCGTCGACCGTCTGCTGGACGCCCAGCGAGCCGTGCGTGACGCCGCTCGCAGCGGGGAAGAGCAATTCCGTACCCTGGCCGAAGCCATTCCCCAAATTGTCTGGACTGCCGGGCCCGATGGCCTCACCAACTACATCAACCACCGCTGGTACGAGATGACCGGCATGACTCCGCCTGCGGGACTTGGCTCCGCCTGGATGGAAACCATTCATCCCGATGATCGCGACCTCTGTGCCGAAAAGTGGCAACAATGCCTGCGCTCCGGCAGCACCTTCGAAATCGAATACCGCCTGCTCGACGCCTCCCATGGATATCGCTGGTATCTCGACCGTGCCATTCCCCTGCGTGATTCAGGGGGGGCCATCCAGCAGTGGTTCGGCACCTGCACCGATATCGAAGAACAGAAACACAATCAGCAGATTCTCGAACACCTGATTCACGAACGCACCGAAGAACTGGCCAGCGCGAACGCCAAACTGCACGAAGAGATGCGCGCCAAAGATCTGGTGCGCCATGACTTCGATCAGCGCAACGAAGCCACCATGCGCGACCTGACCGACCGCTCCCACCGGGCCACGCTGCTGGCTCGCATGGGGCAGCTCCTGCAAAGTTGCATGACGCGGGAGGAGGCTCTCGCGGCCGCTCTGGGTTTTGCCCCTCAAATATTTCCCACGCGGCGAGGCGCAGTAATGTTGCTCAATGACGCGGGCAACGTCGCCGAAGTCATGGGCTCCTGGAATGATTGCGAGTTACGCATCTTCGCCTTTGATCCCTCCGGTTGCTGGGCGCTGCGCACCGGCCAGCCGCACATCGTGCTGCAGGGAGACACTTCCGCGCCCTGTGGCCATGCCGCATCGGTCACGCATTCCTACCTCTGCGTGCCCATTCTTGCCCAGGGACAGACCATCGGCATTCTCCACGTGCAGGCCACCGACGAGGCACCGCATCTGCAGGACGCTGAGGTTTCCTTCAAGGCCACGTTCGCCGGACAACTCGGGCTCTCTATTGCCAATATCCGTTTGCGCGATGCGCTCCGCTCCCAGTCCATTCGCGACGTGCTTACCGGTCTGTACAACCGGCGCTATCTGGAGGAATCCCTGGAGCGTGAGATTCGTCGCGCGGTGCGCGCCGCGCAGCCGCTCGGCATCCTCATGCTTGATCTCGACCACTTCAAGCGCTGCAACGATACCTATGGCCACGATGCCGGAGACACCATCTTGCGCGAAACCGCTGGATTGTTGACCCGCAGCATTCGCGCCGAAGATGTCGTCTGCCGCTACGGAGGCGAAGAGTTCGTCATCATTCTTCCCACGGCTGACCTGAATGCGGCCTGTATGCGAGGCGAGCGCATCCGCTCCAAGCTCCGCCAACTTGCGGTCGCGCATAACGGCCAGTCACTGGGCATGATTACCGTCTCCGTCGGGGTCGCTGCGCTTCCCGACCATGGCACCTCGACCCACGAACTGCTCGCCGCCGCCGATGCCGCGCTCTACCAGGCCAAGCGCGAGGGCCGGGATCGTGTCGTCGCGGCCGCCTCGCGCCCCGCTGCCGGCGAGGTCAACGTCGCCCTGGCGGACTGACGTTTCTTCATCAGGCGCCCAAAAAAAACGCCCAACCGATTGCGGCTGGGCATTCCTCATTCACAACTCAGAAACTCACAACTGGAAAATTAGTTTCTCTGTCCTGGTCCCTTGCTCTCGTCGCTGGCGATCACGCCATCCTTAATGTGAATCACGCGATGCGCGTATTCCGCGATGTCGCCTTCGTGCGTCACCAGGATGATGGTGTTGCCCTCGGCGTGCAAGCGATCGAACAGCGCCATAATTTCAATACCGGTCTGCGAATCCAGGTTTCCAGTCGGCTCGTCGGCCAGAATGATCGAGGGCTTGTTGACCAGCGCGCGCGCAATCGCGACGCGCTGTCTTTGCCCACCGGAAAGTTCATTCGGTTTGTGGTTCATGCGCGAGCCCATGCCCACTGCGGTCAGCGAGCCCTTCGCCCGCTCCAACCGCTCTTCGGTCGGAATGCCTGCATAGATCAGCGGCAGTTCCACGTTATGCAGAGCGGTCGCCCGCGCCAGCAGGTTGAACGTCTGAAACACGAATCCAATTTCCTTGTTGCGAATCCGCGCCAGTTCGTCGTCATCCAGTTCGCTCACCAGCTGCGAGTTCAGCCAGTACTTGCCCTGCGATGGCGTATCGAGGCAGCCAATCAAATTCATCAGGGTCGATTTGCCCGAGCCCGACGGTCCCATGATCGCGACATACTCGTTGCGCTGAATCCGCAGATTCACTCCGCGCAGCGCGTGCACCTGCTGCTCCGAGCCCATGTCGTAGGTCTTCCACAGATCTTCGGCGGCGATCATGCACGATTCCGGCGGCGCCGTTGTGATAGGTGCGGGCATGCTGATTAATTCTGCGGTTGCCATATTTCTCTCCTGACCTTGCCTCGCGTCGTCCGCTGCCACAGACCTCTCCGATCCTTCTCAGGGGATCAGCGGCCAAGGCTCAGTAGAGGTTACGTCGCCCGTGTGCCTGTGGTTCCCCAAATCTGATGATGAGACTACAACTACACCATTCTGACCCTGATCCCTGCGAGCGCGTGTGGAGCGGGCACTCCTGCCCGCTTGGCAGCATCTTCAACTTCTCGCGGCTAACCGGCCCGCGCCACACCTGCTCCATTGGACGCGTCAGTCCGGCGAACGTTTATTGCGATTCATCTTCTTTCTTTGGAACGCTGTTATCGATTTTGACGCTCGCGCCCGGGCGCAACGTGCGCAATACTTTGTAACTGCCGGTCACGACTTCATCGCCTTCCTTCAGCCCGTCCAGCGCTTCGATGTCGGTCGTTCCCGTGATCCCGGTCGTCACCGGAACGAACACCGCCCTCTTGGCTCGGATGACGAACACTCCCTGCACGTCGTTGCCTTTTTTCTTGGAGGCCACTTCGCTGGCCGCCGGCGCAGCCGCATGCACCGAACCCGGCGGATTATTTTGCCCTTCGATCTGCTCTTTGCTGCGCAAGGTCAACGCCTGAATGGGCAGCGCCAGCGCGCCGCTGCGCGTCGCGGTCGTGATCTTCGCAGTCGTCGAAAGTCCCGGCCGCAAATCCAGTGGCGCATCCGAGAGGTTCACCACCACTTTAAAATCTTTCGCCTCTTCGCTGGCAGTCGCCTGCTGCGAAGTGGAAACGCCGCTCGAGCGCACAATCGCGTTGTCGCCAATCTCGGAAACCGTGCCGTGAAAAATCTTTCTCGGAATGGCGTCAATTGTCACTTCCGCGGGCTGTCCCAGGCGCACATTCACGATGTCGGTCTCGTCCACTTTGACCTCTGCTGTAATGATCGACATATCGGCGATCGTCATCAGCGTGCTGCCCGGCGCGTTCTGAATTCCCATCACCACCGTCTCGCCCTCGCGCACCGGAAGGTTGGTCACCACTCCGTCAAACGGCGCGTTGTAGCTGGCCTTGTGCAGCACATCGGTTACTCGCGTCAGATTCGCCGCCGCCTGGGTCACATGCTTGGCCGCGGAATCGTTCTGCGCCTTGGCCTGCGCCACTCGCGCTTGCGCCTGCACCAGTCCCGAATCCGCGGTCGCCCAGGCATTTTTCCGGCTGTCGAAATCCGACTTCGAAATCAGCCCGTCTTTAAACAAGCTCTGCGCCCGATCCCAATCCAGCTTGTTGCGCTCATAGTCGGCCTGCGCCCGTTGCAAATCGGCCTGCGAAGTTTTCAGTGCCGCATCCGCCGCCAGCGAATCTGTCTGCGCTGCCTGCAACGACGCCTCATTCGCGTTCACGTCGGCTGAGGATTGCACGTTCTCCAATTGCGCCAGCAATTGACCCTGCTTGACGCGATCCCCCTCCTTCACATAAAGGTGGGTGATCTTTCCGAAAGCGTTCGCCCCGACGTTCACATAAGTCTTGGGCTTGATCTCGCCCGATGCGCTCACCACCGTCGCTAGATCCTCGCGCTGTACCTTCCGCGTCTGCACCGTGACAATGCCCTTGGTTGCCTGATGGGCCACGATGGAAACAACAATCAGCAGCACAAACACAATGCCGATGCCGATTGCGATCTTTTTCCAGGTTTTCATGCTTTCCGCCACTGTCCGGAGGGATTGATCTTCCTGACCGATCGATCAGCCAAGCCTGTGCTGAGAGGCCCATTTTCCCGGTTACGCGACGGGCACACTAATTGTTACGGCCCCGCCTCCGAGAAAGTTCCCGTCAGGAAAATGAAGAAGTGCGTTACCTCGATCAACACACAATAATCGCAATTCCCCGAACCGATCATTATACCGTCGCCCTCTACCACGCGATGCGGTTTTCGCTAGGAGAGCATTACTACGAGGGATAGCCTACCTCGTTTTCGCTTTCGGGGACCCCCGTACCCTTCCTGGTTCATGCTTTTTGCCTCTTCGGCGGGCAACTCGGAAGCCGGTGTACAGGTTCTAACAAAGACAGGTCATAGCTCATTGTCAATTTGTTCTCGGAGCAAGACTTAGCCTTGATTTCACCGATCACGAAGCCTAAAATGGGAAGACAAAGGTTTGTCTGGTAGGAGTCCCTCTCATGTTCCGGGTTTCTAGGTATGCCACAAAGTGTCATTTTTTTGCGCTAGTCCTGGCGGTGTGCCTCGGCACGTTCGCTTTTGTCCCTTCGGCTCCTGCGCAGGATCAGGACAAGAATAAAGACACTCAGCCCGCTCAACCGGCCCAGAACTCCACGGATAGCGCCAGGCCTGCAGCTCCAGCCCAGACCGCGCCTGACACCGTCGATCCTCTCAAGCGCCCTATCGACATTAAAAAGAAGAAACAGCAGCAGAAGGATTTTTCCAAGGAAATCAAAGGCCCCTATAAGAAGTGGCTCGACGAAGACGTGGCCTGGATCATCACCGACGAAGAGCGCGCGGCCTTCAAACAGCTGTCTAACGATGAAGAGCGTGACAACTTCATTGAAGCCTTCTGGCAGCGCCGCGATCCCACGCCCGACACCGAAGAGAACGAGTACAAGGAAGAGCACTACCGCCGCATCGCTTATGCGAACGAGCACTTCGCCGCCGGCATCCCTGGCTGGAAGACGGATCGCGGCCGGATCTACATCGTCTATGGCCCTGCGGACGAGATCGAATCTCACCCCGCCGGCGGAACCTACGAGCGCCCCATGGAAGAGGGCGGCGGCGAGACCTCGACTTTCCCCTTCGAAGACTGGCGCTATCGCTATCTGGAAAATATCGGCCAGGAAGTCATTATCGAATTCGTCGATCCTTGCATGTGCGGCGAATATCACATGACCATGGATCGCTCCGAAAAGGATGCGCTGCTCTACACTCCTAATGCCGGCTTGACCATGTGGGAATCGATGGGCATGGCCAACAAGAGTTCGCGCTTCACCGGCAATGGAATCGAACGTCTCGGCGCCGGCCCCGAGAGCAGCATGATCGCCAGCAAGGAATTCGATCGCCTCGAGCAGTTCGCCAAATTGCAGGCTGCTCCGCCCGTCAAGTTCAAAGATCTCGAAGAGGTAGTCAACTCTAAGGTCATCCTGAACCCGATGCCCTTCGATGTTCGCTGGGATCTGGTGAAGGTGACCAGCGATACGGTGCTGGTTCCAGTCACCATCCAGTTGCGAAATCGTGATATCACCTTCGTCAATAAAGATGGAGTGCAACGCGGAACCGTCAACATCTTTGGCCGCGTCTCCACCTTGACCGACAAAGTTGTGCAGACGTTTGAAGACACGGTGCAGGTGGATGTCCCCTCAGAACTGCTGCCGCGCACCGCTGAGAACGCCTCGGTCTATTGGAAGGCGCTGCCGCTGCGGCCCGGCCACTACAAGCTGAGCATCGCGGTGAAGGACGTCAATGGCGACCGCAAAGGCGTCTGGGCGCGCGGCATTGACGTTCGCGAATTCCCCGACGACAAGCTGGCCGCTTCTTCGCTGATTGTCGCCGACCAGATGGAGCCGGTTCCCACTAAGGCCATCGGCACGGGAAACTTCGTCATCGGCGCCACCAAGATCCGGCCCCGCGTTGCTCCTGCTGACGGCAAGCCCGCCCTGTTCAAGCGCGACCGCGATCAAAAACTGAATTTCTGGATGCAGGTCTACAATCTCGGCGTGGACGAGAAGACGCACAAGCCTTCAGCCACCTTTGAGTTCGACATCACGAACATGGCGACCAATAAGCAGATCGTGCAGAAGACCGAGTCCACCGAGACGATGGGCAACATCGGCGACCAGGTGACCCTGCAGAAATCGATCGCTGCCGCCAACCTGCAGCCCGGCATCTACAAGATCCAGATCAAAGTGAACGACAATATTTCCAAGCAGACAGTTGATCCATCAGCGGTATTTGCAGTAGAGTAACGGCGATTTCCAATGGGGGTGGTTTAGGTTGAGACTGCGCGAGCTCAGGACCTGGGCAATCGTATTGGCGCTGTCACTGCCGGCCTTGGCCGCAGAGCGGTCCGGGTCGATCTCCGGCTACGTGCGTAGCTCATCAGGAGAGCCGCAAGTCAACGCCCTCGTCGAAATTTTCGGCTCTGCCGATCGCACTCTTACCGTCTTCACCGATGCCGCCGGACATTACACTGCGACCGGCCTGCTCCCCGGTTTCTATTCTCTGCGAGTTGTCGTCCCCGCATTTCTTCCCGGCCTGCGCGAAAAAATCGGCCTGCGGGCTGGCGCCGCGCTGAGTGTGAACGTTACCCTCAGCACCTTGCTCGACGTGATGCAGCTCGGCCCCGCGCATCCCGCTCCCGCAGACGATGACTGGAAGTGGACTCTGCGTTCCGCCGCCAATCGCCCCATCCTGCGTATCTTCGACCCAGCATTGACCGGTGAGACTCAGGATCATGAACTGCGCGGCACGTTGACGTTCCTCGCCGGATCTGCCGCCGACGGCTACGGCTACGGCTCCGACATGAGCACCGGATTCACCCTGGAGCGCTCCATCTTCACCGGCGGCCAGATCAACTTCAGCGGCAATGTCGGCTACGGAGAAGGCCTGCCCGCGGCGGTCTTGCGCGCCGGCTACTCCACGCAGCTTCCCAACGGTTCGACGCCATCAATGGCGCTGACCGTGCGCCGCTTCGCTGCCGCCGATCCCAACCTGCACAACGCCGCCCTGCAGGCGCTCTCCTTCTCCGCCGGCGATGATCTGAACCTGGGCGACATTCTCGAAGTCAAATTAGGCAGCGAGCTGCAGGCCATCCAGTTTCTCGGCCACGTCACCGCATTCCGCCCCTATGGCACGGCGGATTATCATCTCTCGCCCAACACGGTTCTCGAATATCAGTACGCCACCTCGCGCCCGCAGATGCGCGACGATAAAGGCTTCGACTCTGCCCCATCGGACTTGAGCGATGCCGATCCTCGGGTAAGCCTGCTCGCCTATGCTCCGAAAATCGAGCATGCCCGGCATCAGGAAGTGAGTCTGTCGCAGCGCAACGGCAAGACCAGCGTCCAGGTCGCCGTCTTTACCGACCATGTCAGCGACACCGTCCTTACCGGCACCGGCGACGTCACCTCTGCCGGCGGATTCCTGCTTCCCGATCTTTCTTCCGGCACCTTCAGCTATGGGGGAAATACGCTACGTGCCAACGGCGTGCGCCTGGTGCTGCAACGCAAAGTGAATTCCGATCTGTCGGCCACCTTCGACTACTCCTTCGGCGGAGTCCTCGATCTCGCCCGTCCCGATGTCTCGTTGCAGCAGGCACAATCCTGGCTCACCACCGAGCGCCGTCATTCGATGGGTGCAAAGCTCAGCGCCAGCCTGCCCCACACCCATACCCGCTGCGTCGCCAGCTATCGCTGGGTGAGTGGTTCGGCTCTGACCCCGGTCGACATGTTTAACGCGTCTCCCGGACAGAGCGATCCCTACCTGAATCTTTTCGTGCACCAGCCCATCCCCAGCATGGGATTCCTGCCCGCTCATCTGGAAGCCGTTATCGATCTGCGCAACCTGCTAGCGCAGGGATACGTCCCAGTCTTGGCTCAGGACGGCCAGACGGTCTACCTGGTCCAAGCCGCCCGCAGCGTCCGCGGCGGCCTGACGTTCTCGTTCTAGCGCTCGCCCCCGAAACTCCCAGCGGACCGACGAACCATCCTCATAAACAAAATCAATGGTCACCATTCATAACTCCTTGGTTGACTACAGGCCCGGGATTCGCTAAGTTTTCAAGCACTACGGGGCGTGTCCCAGCAGAAAATATCACTCCCGCGGCGCTGCAGCTCCGGGATACGGATTTTCATATAGACCATCCGGCATCCTGTATGCACTCGCCAACGCAAAACCGTAAGTGATTGAAATGAAAAAGGCTCGCTTTGGACGCAGAGGTGCTTGACTCAGCGCAATTCAGCCCATCTGTCGCTCCTTGTCGAGCCAAAAAATTTCGGAATTTTCAAATTTTGTTGTGTCGAGAGAGGCGGAAATGAGAAATCGTCTAGCAGTCGTTGTATTCGTATTAGTCGCGGCCATGGGATTCGCCCAGACTTTTCGCGGAGCGATCAATGGCACCGTGACTGACCCTTCCGGCGCTGTGGTGGCCGGGGCATCAGTGAAAGCCACCAACACAGCGACTTCGGTCGCCATCGATTCGTTGACCACCAGCGATGGCCAGTTCGCATTTCAGGACTTGCCGCTGGGAACTTACAAGATTGAAGTGACGGCAGCGGGCTTCCGTTCCAGCGTCGTTGATAACGTGGCCGTCACCGCGGGAGGCGCCTACACCCTCACCGTCAAGATGACTGCGGGAGCAGCAGGCACCACCGTCGTGGAAGTCTCGGCTGCGGCCTTGGCACTCGACACCACGACCGCGGCCCAAGATAACGTCCTCACCACTGAAGCGGTGCAGGACGTTCCCATGAACGGCCGCGACTTCACCCAGTTCGCCGCCGTACAGCCGGGATATGGTGGATACTCCGTCGGTGGTTTCGGATCGCTCAACGGCACCCGCGCCAACCAGATGAACTGGCAGATTGACGGCGTCGACAACAACGACTTCTGGCACAACATTCCCGCCGTTAACCAGGGGGGCGTGTCCGGCATCGCCGGCACTATTATGCCGCTGGACGCGATCGATGAATTCGCGGCCCAGACCAATTCTGACGCTGAGGGCGGACGCAACGCCGGCGGCATCGTCAACGTCGTGCTGAAGTCGGGCAGCAACCAGATCCACGGTTCGGCTTATTACTTTAACCGGAACGAAGCCTACGGAGCAGCCTCGCCCTTCCTGCCCTCTGGTGCTCACAAGCCCGAACTGCGGAACCAGAACTACGGTTTCTCGGCCGGCGGTCCCATCATCAAAGACAAGACGTTCTGGTTCATTGGATTTGAGAAGCAACGATACGTCATCAGCGTGTCGGGTCTGGCCACTGAGCCATCCTTGGCATATCAGAGTGAGGCTCTGGCGCTGCTTTCCGCTGACGGAGTAACGCCCAGCCAGATTTCAACCAACTTGATGTCAACTCTATGGCCTAGCAGTATTAACGGCGGCGCGGCCAGCCCCGATAACTTCTTCGGCACCGATCCCTCCACCGGCTACAGCTATAACGGGATCATCAAACTGGATCACAATTTCAACGAGAAGAACCATTTCTCCATCCGCTGGTTTGGTGGACAGGGTAGTCAGACCGCACCTTTGGGAGCCAGCGCCGCGTTAGCAACTGCCAGCTCGAATCTACAGTACTACTTTGAAACCGCGCCCCTTCACGTTTACAACTACGCGGCTACATTGAACTCGGTGCTGTCGCCACGGATGACCAACCAGATTCTGTTTGGCGTGAATTACTTCAATCAGACTTTCGATGACGCCAACCATAGCTTCGATACCCACAGCCTCGGGCTCTACCTGAGTCAGGACGCCTTGATCCACAACAAGCCGATCTTAGGCGCTCCCAATATTGCGATCAGCGGATTCGAGCAGGTGGGAATCACGCCCCCCGAAGGCCGGAATGACATTACTGGAATGCTGGCTGATATCCTCTCCTACACTGTCGGAAAACACCAGTTCCGCTTCGGCGGCGAGATGCGCCAGGGCCACGTGGATGAGTTCTATTATCGCCACTCGTTGGGCAACTTCATCTTTGACGGATCGCAGGGGCCATGGAACATAGGGACGGTGGCGGCTCCGGTCTGTGTAGTGTCTGATGCCAGTGTTTGCGCTCTGGCAGACTTCCTAGCCGGCGATGTCTCCTCGTCCTCTATCGCCGTCGGCAACGCGGAGCGTAAAGTTGTAGCCAACGGCGTCGATTTTTTCGCCCAGGACGCATGGCAGGTCACACCGCGGTTCAACTTCAATTGGGGATTGCGTTGGGATTACTTTGGGCCGCTGCATAACGGCAGCAAAGACCTGGCGGTTTTCATCCCAGGGAAGGGAATGGAAATCCAGGGCAACGGGATCAGTTCTCTGTTCCCCACCGATAAGAACAACTTTGCTCCACGCCTGGGTTTCGCCTACCAGCCCACTTCTCATGAGGACCTTGTTGTCCGCGGCGGTATTGGCGTTTTCTATGACCAGATCAACATGAACCCGTTTTTGGACTTCCGCCCGCCGAATGGTGGAACAGACGGACTCGAAAACAACCCCGCCGGACCTTCGCCGGTCTCCGTGTATAACGCCAACACTCTGGGCCAAAGTTCGTACACTTGGCAATACCAGCAATATATATTTCCTGGTGTTGCCACGTGCGTGACCGGAACGGCTGCCGAGTGTGGCGCGACCGATTACAGCGTGTTCTCGATCAGCCAGAACTTCCGGACCCCTTACTTCTACAACTACAATTTGAATGTGCAAAAGAGTTTTGGGAACGGCCTCGCGGTATGGCAGGTGGGCTACGTAGGCAGCGAGGGCCGCAAGCTCTCGGTCATGCTGAACCTGAACCAGCTGCCAAACACGCCCTTCGGCGGGACCATCGGCCCGTTCGCTGCGTCGTATCCGAATTTCTCCTGCCCAACCTGTTCCATCAACCAGCTCAACAGTGCGGGCACGTCGAACTACAATGCGCTGCAGAGCACCTTGCGGTTGAGAGAGTGGCATGGACTCACTTCGCAATTTGTTTACACCTGGGCCCATGCACTGGATGACATCAGCGCATATCGCGGCGCCATTCCGCTGGACAGCAACAATCTCAAGGCGGAATACGGGAATGGCGACTTCGATACGCGTCAGAACTTCTCAGCCACCTTTACCTGGATGATTCCGGGTTCGTCGCACGGCCCCCAGATCCTCACTCACGGATGGCAGGTCAACAGTCTGATGACCTTCCATGGCGGGCAGCCGCTCGACGAAGTGCGTGGAGAGTTCAACAGCTCGGGTATCGATCAAATTGGCCCTGCCTTCCAGGGCGTTTCTCATGCCTTCAACAAGTCTGGGGTCACCTGGATCAACCCCGCGAATTTCGTATCGCCAGGCGCCACGTTCCTCGGTACCCTGCGGCGCAATCAGATTTACGGTCCGGGGTTCTCAGATGTGGACCTGTCCGTGTTCAAGAACATTCCGATCACGGAACGGTTTAAGGCTCAGTTCCGGATTGAGCTGTTCAACGCGTTCAATCGCGTCAATCTGGCCTCGGGCGTCGGGGCCACTACGACTGGTGGCGGCGTCATCAACGACACTATCGGCGACTTCAACGGCGCCCCTGGCATCGGCCCTGGCGAAGCCTTCAACATGCAGCTGGGTTTGAAGATACTCTTCTAACCTGCTTTCTCTACCAGGCCCCTGCCGCTCGCGGCAGGGGCTTTTTCTTTCTTAGCCCCGGAAATCCACAGGGTCCTTGTGACATGTGACCTTGCCCTCCATCAGCGATCCGTAGGATCATATGCGACACGCGCCAGCGTGGCTCAACTCGGTCGCCCGTGGCTCATTCGAAAGCCTGTGCAGCTCCCACAACAAACTTTGTCATTCCGAGCGAAGCGAGGAACCTGCTGTCTGCCTGCTCCGCCTGAGCTTTGCTAATCGCTAACTGCTAATTGCCAATCGCTTATCGCTGCCTTGCCTCTTCCGTTCAGCGCCTTTCGTCACCTCGCTCCCTGATTACGGCGATGTTACCTTTTGTTTGGTTGTCCCTCCCCACAATGTTGTACGGAGATCCCTGATGCGCGCTTCTTCGATGCAGTCCCCTGCCGTGAGAATTTGCGCTGTTCTGGCCCTGAGTCTCGCCCTGGCTGCGCCGCTGTTGGCGCACCATCTGAAAAAGGCGGGCTCCACCTACATGCCCATCACCACGTCGTCTGCCAAGGCGCGCAACTGGTATCAGAAGGGCATGACGGATTACGAGAATCTTTACCTCGAGCGCTGCAACGACGACTGGCGCGCCGCCGTGAAGGAAGATCCAAATCTCGCTGCGGCCTGGGCCTGGATCGCCTTCAACAGCTCGAATCCGCAGGAAATTGCCCAAGCTCACGCCAAGGCCAAGGCGCTCGCGCCCACGCTCGTAAACGGCGAGCAGTTGATGGTGAATTGGATCGTCAAGGTACAGGAAGGCGACTTCATTGGCGGCATCACCGCCATGAACGACATGCTCGAGATGTATCCCCACGATAAGCACTTGCTCTATCTCGCGGGGAACTGGCTGATGGGAGAGAACGGCGACGACCAGGCGCTGCACTTCATGGAGAAGGCACTGGCCATCGACAAGAATTATCCCTCCGCGCTGAATGATCTGGCGTACCTGGAGGCGCGCAATCGCCAGTTCGACAAGGCGTTCGTCGCCATGGATCGTTACGTCGCGCTGCTGCCTAACGAGCCCAATCCACAGGATTCCTACGGCGAACTCAAGCGCATGGCGGGAGACTTCGACAGTTCGCTGCAGCACTATCGCGCCGCGCTCAAGATCGATCCTGATTTCGTGACTTCGCAAGTTGGCCTCGGCGACACTTACGCGCTCATGGGCAATCAGGAACAGGCGCGCGTCGAATATGACAAGGCGATCCGCTTCGCCCACAACGAAGCCGACCGCCTGGCTTACAGCATGCAGGAGGCGATGACTTACGTACGCGACGGCAACTTCGCGCAGGCGGATAAAGATTTCTCCGAGATCGCTGAGAACGGTCACGCCAAAGGCCAGGACTTGCAGGAAGCGCAAGCCGAACGCCACATGGGCGAGTATCAGACCGATGACGCCGGCGCGCTAAAGCATCTCAAGCTCGCCGAAGAAGCGCTCCATCACATCAGCACGATTTCCGCCTCCGATCGCGATGAGGAACTGTCGCGCATTCTCCGCACGCGGATTGTGCGTGCTTCACGCTCCGGGAATCAAGCTCTGGCCGACCAGTCGTTGAAACAGTTGGAAACCTTAGCCAACGGCAGCCGCAATCGCGTGATTCAGGCCTCGTATCACGGCGCGGCCGGGACGCTGCTGATGGATCAGAAGAAATACGAAGACGCCATCGCGCAGCTCGAAGAAGATCAGGACAATCCGTTCACCATGGAGTTGCTGGTGCAGGCGTACTACCAGACCATGCAGACCGAAAAGCTGCAAGCAATCGAAGCCAAGCTCCGCGGCACCAACGTGCCCACCATCGAGCAGGCCCTGGTTGTGCCGGCAATGCGCTCCAAGCGACCGAATATCTAGATATAGCTTTAAGCGCTGGCATCTTGAAAGCGATTGTCATCCTTCGCTTCGCTCAGCATGACAACGCAGCCGAGTCGCCCGTTCCAACTAGGGAACTCTCGTTCTCGAATCTGCGGAAAAGGCTCTTGCGCCTCGTCCCGCGTAGTGTATTGTTGTCAGCATTCCGATGAGAGCCGACACTGATCGCCGCAGTGGTACCCGCATTGCAACCCGCGTTCCGACGCGCGTGCGCACCACTGAAGGCTCCGACCACAGCGCCCAAACCCGCGACGTCAGCGCCAACGGCATCTACCTCTACACCAAGTCCCGCATGGAGCAGGGCACTGACGTCGAGCTGGTCCTGATCCTGCCTCCCGAACTCACTTCCGGCCAGAAATGCTGGGTCTGCTGCCAGGCGACGATCGTTCGCGTGGAAGAGAACGGCTCCGACTTCGGCCTGGCGGCCCAAATTCGCCGCATGGATATCCTCCCCGAGATGACGGTCTGAAGCGATCTTCGCCGGCCGAATTCACATTAGTAAACCTTCATTAGGGCAGTCTAAGGGTTTCAAGAACGCAAAACTCTGCAGCCGGCGCGAGGCCCGTTTTAGCGCCCCATTCCCGCCCTGGGCTCCCAAAATTGCATGGTCTGGACCGCGGCGGTAGAGAATGCGGCCATTTTCTCCGTAAGTTTGTGAAAAAAAGCTTTCCCTTGCATCGTCGGCAGTGCAATAATTGCGGCCCTGGAATTGCTCTGGTTAAAATCAGGTTTTAGGTGGGCCCAAGTATGTGGATTGAAAAACTCGCGGCCGGTGTAGTGCAAGTGCAGACACCGATTGGCCCGCGATACGTAATGCCATCATTCTTACAGCGCGTGTACCTGCTCTGGATGTTCCGCAACTTCCCGATTCTGCCGCACGCAGTCCTCAGCAAACGGCAGCAGGCCATGATCGATCGCATGTGCAGTGAGCAAAATTTTGCATGGATCCCCTATGCCGACGGGACGTACGAAGCCCCGATCATGGGTACCATCGAACATCGCCCACCGGTCGCAGCCGATCAGTTGCCGCCGCGCCGTCCCGCCTCCAGCGACGGTGCGCTGGCCGCCGAGGCCCGGCAGAGGTCGTAATCCTCATTCGATGTAAGGCTTTGCTGCCTCAACTATTCGCGGATTCCACGAAGCCAATGCATCAGATGATCGTTCTGGATCGCGTATCGCTTTCGACATGACGCCGTCCTTCCTCGTAAAACCGCTCTCGCAAAGTAGGCCATGGCTGAACAGCCAATAAGCTGGCAGAATCTTCAGCGATTTGCGCGAGGCTGAATGGAGGGTTGAATCACCGGCGAAACGCGGACCGCTTAAACTCGGATGGCGAGCGGCCATAGATCTGGCGGAAGGCTGCGGTGAAATGACTATGACTGGAGAATCCGAGATCGAGCCCTAATGACGTCAGATTCTCGTACTCGCCAAGGAGATCGAGGGCGCGAGCCAGCCGCAGTCGCAATTGATAGCGATACAGGGGGAGTCCTTCGACCTGCTGAAAGACCTGCGTGAGATAAACCGGTGATCCCCGAACTTCAGCGGCAACGTCAGCCAAAGTCCAACGTCGCGCCGGATCGCTCGCCAGCACGAGCTTCACACGATCCACGAGACGCTGCCGCCCATCGGTAGCGCCTGCGGCGCGCGTGGTGCGTGGCCCCAGGGACCGCTGCACCAGCGTTAAAGCCAGGGTCTCTGCCTCCAGAAGTTCGGCAGTCTTCGCATGCAGGCTGTGCCGCAGCAGCGCCACCAGCGCTTGAGTGCGAGCGTCAACTCTGAGGCGGGGCTGACGAAATGCCACTCTCGAACCATCCTGAAGGAGAGAAGGCGGCGCGAGTTCACGCAGTTGGGACTCCTCGACGACCAGCGTTAGGCTGGCATCGCCACCCGACACCGGATGGCTGATCTGGTAGCCTTCCATTGCATTGAAAAAGAGCACTTGGTTCGCTTCAGCGACGGCCTGGTTCTGTCCGACATGTCGGACGTAGACGCCGCGATAAGGGAACACGAGCTGAGTGGTAACCGTGTACTCTTCTGGGCCCTGGTATCGACAACTTCCTCGGCAGTACGTGTCCCGTATGCTAACGGTCTGAGATTTCAGGAGTGAGTGAACGTCAAGCTCCGACAGTGCTTGATTCTCGTTGTTGACGCTCACGCGATTGCCCCCACGACCAATGCCAAAGCATAGCATCCGGACTGAGCATGAAGTTATGCCTTATGGCTGTGGGCATGCGGTCCCCTGCCCAGTAAGACATTGCAGATGCTACACGGTATGACCCCTATCCAACTCCAAGAGCCTCCGGTCAGCGTCCAAGAGTTGAAATTGGCTGAATACCTCCAGTCCTTCAGCGCTCAGAAGAGCGGTCGTGACACCTGTCGATCCCCGAAGCTTGATCCCTGAAAAGGTCCCATCATAGACGTAGGTGCTTCCGCAGGAAGGACTACCGTCGGTGAGCACCGCGATTTTAATATCGTGTTGTCTTGCCGTCTCGAGTGCCTGACCGGCTCCAAAAACAAACTGTGGCGTCAGCAGATTGCCGCTTTGGGTCACGATCTGCGAAGCATTGTTGAGAACATCAATCCCGCTTCCCCCCTGAATTTCGGCAGCTTCGCGAGGCACTGAGAAGCCGGCGGCAAGCTCGGGGCATACGGAAACTACTCGTCCCTCGCCGATCCAACGCTCCAATATGTCGCTGTGCAGCTTCGCATCCAGACCGTTGTATCTGACTGGATTTCCCAACAGACACGAACTGACCAAGACCTTTTGCATCAGCACAGTATATGCGACTCCAGCTGCTCAAGACTGACTGTGCGACAACGAGGATTTGCGCTAACAAAACATGCTCGCTGGCGTGGAACACCCAAAAAAAATCGCTAAAGATTCTGATAGCAGGCTCCTTGCCAGTCATGACCTACTGATCTCGCACCGAGCTTGAGTAGGAGAGGAGAAAGTTATGGCTGAGAAGACTTGCGCCGCTTGTGACTGCAAGCTGGAGGGAGATCCAATCAAGGTGAAGATCGGAGGCAAGACGGTGGAGGTGTGCTGCGACGAGTGCGCGACGAAGCTGAAGGAGGCCGACGCCTCCACAAGACGGAGGAGAGGTTGAGCTTTGCAACAAGAGAGGCAGTAATCATGATTCGTGAGTGTCACAGCGTTGCGCGTAATCGTGCATGGGGAGTCGTTGCTCTCGCAGCGATGATTCTCGGGAGTGGTGGGGCGTTCGAGACAATAGCCCAGGCGGGGACATGGATGGTTCGACATAGCGTGGTTACCCCCTCGGGAAGAATTAGTTATCTGGAGCAAGGCAAGGGAGCGGTCGCGTTGTTTGTGCACGGCGTTTTGTTGAACGGATATTTTTGGCGCCACCAGCTCGCGGACTTGTCCGATGTGCGGCGGTGCATTGCTGTGGATCTTCTGGCCCACGGTGATACCGAAATCGCTCCCGATCAGGAGGTTTCGGTGACGGCCAACGCGAAGATGCTCAAGGAATTCCTCGACGCTCTGAAGATCGATCAAGTTGATCTCGTAGGCAATGACAGCGGTAGCGGCATCGCGCAGATCTTTGCGGCTTTGTATCCCGAGCGCGTTCGCAGTCTGACTCTGACCGACGGCGACACGCACGACAACTGGCCGCCCGAGGTCTTCAAGCCATTTCTCGCGATGGCGGCCGCGGGAGGACTGCCGGGAACCTTGAAGGCTATGATCGCGGACAAGAATGTATATCGCTCACCGCAAGCTCTGGGGCCAGCGTATGAGCATCCGGAGCTCGTCAGTGGCGACACCATCGAAAAGTATCTCTGTCCATTGGTAAGGAACGAGCAGCGCACGCTGGATTTCCAGCGTTTCCTGGCGGCCTTTGACAATCAGCACACGCTCGCCATCGAAGACCGGCTGAAGACTTTGAAGGCGCCGACCCTGATCGTCTGGGGAACTGATGATGTGTATTTCGAAGTGAAATGGGGTCGGTGGCTGTCTGAAATCATTCCGGGCACTCGGCGATATATCGAACTCAAGGGCGCCAGAATCTTTTTCCCGGAAGAACGCTGGCAGGAGTTTGACCAGGAACTGCGCCTGTTTTGGCAGTCCATCGATCAGATCGCCACCGCGAAACCACTGACGGGGCGACCAGCAACTGCAGTTCTTACTCAATGGAATGAGATCGGTCGCAAACTGATTGCGATTGCCGAAGATCTGCCCGAGAACAAATACGAGTACAAGCCGAATGCGCAATCTCGCTCGTTTGTTCAGCAACTACTTCACGCCGCCGGATCGATGTATTACTTCACTGACGTAGCCGAGGGAAAACAAGCACGCTACGGCGATGACCCGCCTCGCAGCGCGTGGGTGACCAAGGACGATGTTGTGGCCTTTGTCAGTCGCTCGGTGAAAGACGGTGCCGACGTGCTCGCAGCCAAGGGAGATGCGGGCTTGAACGAAGGCGTAAACAATGGCTCGCCGCAACTCGTTCGCTTGCTGGATCTCGCCTATCGAGTCATCGAACATTCCGGCGAACACTACGGTCAACTGGTGGCCTATTACCGGATCAGCGGCATGGTCCCTCCCGAATCGCGGCAGAAACAACCGTCGCAACCCTGAGGGTCTTCGAGACAGATTAGCAACCGGGGACGAACATTTATGAATCGCCGAGAGTTCGTTTGCTTGAGTGCGGGCGCAATCACCATGTCGGTTGTGAGCGTGCAGAGGCTCGCAAGCCAGACTGCACATATTCCGGCGAAGCGCCCACACGAAATGTCGGTCGCCGAGTTTCATTCGGCGCAGAAGTTCACCGCGACCGACCAGGGCCGTATTGCATACATCGACAAAGGAAACGGCCCGGCCGCGCTATTCCTGCACGGATTTCCGCTGAACAGTTTCCAATGGCGTGGCGTAATCCCTCAACTTTCAAAAAGCAGGCGTTGCATCGCTCCCGACTTCTTGGCCCTCGGTTACACAGACGTCGACGACAAGCAAAGCGTGGCACCTAGGGCGCAGTTGAAGATGTTGGTGCAACTTCTGGACAAGCTGTCAATCTCGTCCATTGATATCGTTGCGAACGATAGTGGGGGCGCAATCGCACAACTGTTCGCGGCGCATCATCCCGAACGAGTTCGCTCCTTGCTGCTGACGAACTGTGATACGGAACCGGACAGTCCACCCGCTGCGGTGTTGCCAGTTATCGAATTGGCGCGTGCCGGAAAGTTTGCCGACCAGTGGCTGGTTCCCTGGCTCGCGAATAAGGCGCTGGCACGTTCGGAAAGCGGTCTCGGAGGCCAATGCTATGCGAATCCAGCTCATCCGACCGACCAGGCAATTGAAATATACTTGCGCCCGCTCGTGAGTTCTGCCCGGCGGAAGGCCCTTACGAATTCATATGCCGTCGCCCTCGCCCCGAATCCCTTGGCGGGTATCGAGCCCCAACTCAAACGGTGCCAAATCCCGACGCGAATCGTTTGGGGCATGGGCGACAACATCTTCTCCCAGTCAAGCCCTGACTATCTGAATCGCACATTCTCCAGGTCCCGCGGCGTTCGGCGACTGGAAGGGGCGAAGCTTTTCTTCCCAGAAGAGATGCCAGAAGTAATTGTGGAAGAAGCTACGCGGTTATGGGGCGCCTGAGGATCGATTTCGGTTCGTGATTTCCAGCGGGACCTTGCGCGGAGGAATGCAAGGAAAGGACAACGTCATGAATAGATTTCAACATCGCAGCACGATCTCGTGGCTCAGTGTGATTTTGGTTGTCGGCACCCTGATCATTTCGGAGTTCCACACGCTATCAGCCTCAGACCACTTGGATACCCCCACGGTAATCGCGGATCCTGCCGCCGACATTGGCGACATCTTTGCTTGGACCTCGTCTGATGGAAAGCGCCTCAATCTGGTGATGGACATTGTGGCCCATCAGTTCTCCGATCGCCTGCAATATGTGTTTCACGTGGATAGCGGGAAAAACTTCGGCAAGACGACGGCAACGACATTGATTGTGTGCCGTTTCGACGCAGCCAGCGTCGCCGAGTGCTGGGTCGGCAACGCGGATTACGTTCACGGCGATGCCAGCAGCACCTCTGGCATCGAAGGCAAGAACCGGCGCTTTCGACTGTTTGCCGGCCTGCGCGACGATCCGTTTTTCAATAACGTGAAGGGTACGAGAGAGATGTATGGAGTGGCCGGTTCTGCTCTCAAGCAGGGAACCCCCGTGGACAGGGCCGGCTGTCCAGAGTTCGACGAAGCGACATCCCATTCGATTCTCGACACATGGCGACACACCGGCGGAGAGGCTGCGCAGAATTTTCTTGCGGGCTGGAAATCTTCGTCAATTGTGATTTCCATCGATCTCGATGTGCTCAGGAAGGGCGGGGATCTGCTTGCAGTATGGGGCGCGGTTCATAAATTGCCGCGCGCGGCACCATCCCACCTGAAAAACGCAGCAGGCAAAACGCCGCCGATTCCCAGGCTGGGCGAGCCGATTGAGCGCACTGCGCGGCCTCTCATCAAGAACGCCCTTGTAGGCGGCCCATTCGCGCCCGACAACGAGAGCGATCAGCGCAAGGAAGCCTACAACCGAGTGGCCCGGAATGGCTGGGCGAAATTCTCGTCCGACATTGGAAAAACTCTTGGACTGTACGACGGATTTGACGGCAAGTGCGGCAATCAATGGCTTGCTGCCCCTGAAACTGAAGCGTCTCTTCGTTATAAACGACTGGCCAAGATGCTGGCCGACGATCGTGTTTGGGTGAACAGCAAATCGGCAGTTTGTACCCAGTTCCTTGCCGTTGAGTTCACATACTTCCAGACACCCGGCGCCATGAGTAACGATTGTGGCGGGAGGACGCCAAGCTACGATGCGAGCAATATATTTCGATCGTTATTGATAAATGGCACGATTGCAGGCGGCACTGATGGTCTCGATCACGATGACAAGGTGCACTCCACCACGGACTTTCCATTCCTGGCGGCGCCATGAGAATTCTCCTGCTTTCGAAGGCATTCCTTGCAGTTGCGCTGGCATCGACGATCTGTAGTGCCAAGGATGGTGCTAAGGATGGATCGATTGTCCCTGACGCCGCAATCGACACGACGAGTAGTGCGATTGCATTTGCGAACCTTGATCAACAAATTCACCAGGCGGGTAACGAGATCGGCGTCGAGGAATTGCTGCTCCTCCGGTCGCGGTTTTTAGCTGACTACGAAGCTTTGGATCGGGCGAGCGCCCTTGGGGAGGGACGGTACGCGACCGGCCGGGAACTCTTGCTACGCGCTCGAACCCGCTCCGCGGTGCACCGGTTCGCCGATGCTCTCGCCGACGTTGAAGCAGCGGAGCGTGCTGGAGCAAAACCGGACGAGATAGCTACGCTGCGCGCATCTATCATCGTGGCGATTGGACATGCCACGGAAGTGATCCCACAGCTTGAGACCAATCTGCTCCGTCACCCAGGGTTCGCCTCGCGTAGTGCGCTGGCGGTGGCATATGCGGCGACCGGTCGCATTCATGATGCCGATCGCTTGTATGCACAAGCTCTCTCCAGTCTCCATACAACTCTTCCGTTTCCTTATGCCTGGATCTGCTTCGCCCGCGGGCTCATGTGGTCTGAACGGGGGCGAGATCAAGCCCGGGCTGCGGTCCTGTACACGCAAGCGCTCAAGTACGTCCCGGAGTTCGTTACGGCGAGCATTCATCTGGCGGAGATCGAGGCGCTGCGCGGTGACACCGAATCGGCCATCAATCGACTCCAAGAGGTTGTCCAATCGAGTCGCGAGCCGGAGGCACGAGCGCTGCTGGGAGTGTTGCATTTGAGAACCGGAGATGCAGTGCGTGGCAGCCGCGAGATCGCCGAGGCCCAGGCAAGCTATGAGTTGCTGTTGAGTCGTGATCCCTTGGCGTTTGCTGACCACGGCGCGGAGTTTTATCTCGGGCCGGGACGGGATCCGGAGCGCGCTTGGGTCCTGGCGCAGCAGAATTTTGTCAATCGGCAGACGCCGCGTGCGGCAGTTCTAGCGATCATGGCCGCGGAGGCGAGTGGTCACTATTCAGATGCGTGCGCTCTGTTGCGAAAATATCCGGACTCTGTAAAGTCCATTCAGCTGCAAATCTGGAGTCCCGATCCAAAGATCGACCCATCGGTCCCGCAACAAAAAAGCGTGAAATAAATATCGTGTGCCCGAGCGTGGCTGGCGATCGCAGAGCCGATCGCACAACATACGAAGACGATCATGAAAATCGGCGGATGGAAGACAAGATCGGTCTTCGACAGGTACAATACCGTTGATGCGAGCGACTGGATGCGAGCGACCTCGCGGATGCTGCTGCCAGAGTTGATCGCAAAGCTCAACCGGCGGAGCGGCACAGTTGTCCCAGAAGTGCCTGCGAATAACGAAGCAGGCAGCATGAATTAAGTCTCGTCACACCCATACCCACGAAATGGGCGCGTAGCTCAATTGGCAGAGCAACTGACTCTTAATCAGTAGGTTGTAGGTTCGATTCCTACCGCGCTCACCACCCCCCATGAATAGCGGCTAAACGGGGCAATGGGTACAACCAATTCCAGCCGGCGATTCAAACCTGCAGATTGCGCAGGTAGGGTACGCTGGCTTTCATCATGTCCAGTTTCATTTCCACGAAGTAGTTTTTGATTCCCCCGCTTTTCGCGGCGGTAAAGATTTTCTTCCAATCCAAAGAATCCTGCCCCACCGCCGCCACTTTCTTTTCTTCCGCAGACCAGCCTTGCACGTGCATGGAAATAAATCGGCCTGGATATTTCGTGAAATATTCAGCTGCGTCGAAGCCCTTGCCGATGGTGGAAACCTGGAACTGGAATTTAACCAGCCTGGGATCAAGAAGCTCGAACAGCACATCGTAAGTGCGCTTTCCCTCCACGGTGGAAAGCTCGAAAGTTTCGTTGTGCAGTCCCTGTTGGATTCCGGCCTTGGCGGCCTGCTCGGCCATCTTGTTGTATTCGTCGGCGGCGCGCTTCACGTCGTCCATCGTGGGCTTTTCCGGTCCGCCGAGGCTGGCCACAAGCATCTGGGTGAGGCCGATATCTTTCGCCCACTCGATGCTGGCGGGCTGATTCTTGCGCAATTCGTCCATGCCGAAGTGAGAGCTTACGCACGTCACGCCGGCATCGCTGAGAATCCTTCGCAGTTCGACGCCCTTGTATTTGGCCAAGCCGCCGAAGCCGTATTGGGCGTAGCCCAACGGCGAACAGAGTTCGATGGATTGGAATCCGGCGTCTGCCAGCTGTTTGATAGTGCCGGGAAAATCCTTGGCGATCATGTCGCGAACTGGCCACGTCTGGCAACCAATGGGCATACCGAGTGGGTTGGCATGCAGCTGGAGAATTCCACTGGAGAGCAGGCTGGCTGTGAAGGCTTGCGCGCCGGCGATCTTGCAGAAGTCGCGTCTGGAAATCGCAGACATCGGTCTCTCCTTTACAGTTCCCCTCTTCATAATAGTTCCCATCCGCCACGTCGTTCCGGCCGAATCTGGTTTTGCGCGAGATCGGAATTGTTCACTTTCATGTTGCCGCGGTCCCAACTCAGCTTCTCTCCGGTGCGCACCGCGACATTGCCGAGCAAAAGCGTTTCCGTGACCATGCCCTCAAATTCGAAATTCCCGCCCGGCTTTATTTTGCCACCTTTGCAAGCATCGAGCCATTCGCGCTCGTTGCCCGGCGAACGGGGCAGGGTTTTAGGAGGCTGCTTGTAAGCATCCATTTTCGATTGTGGAATCAGCTTCGGGTCGCCGCCATTGAATCGGCAAAGAATCTTGCCGCGATCCCCGACGAAGAGAAGTCCCTCGTCTTCGTCCGCATTCCCCTTGAATGGACGGCCGGGTTCCAATTCATCGGGACGCGGCGGCTTGAGGCCACCGTCATACCATGTGAATTTCACCGGCGGCATGTCGCCGCGAGCGGCAAAGTCGTAGTGGATGATCGAGGCTAGGGGATAGGTTTCGTCATAGCGATCGCTGGAACTGGCTTCGATGCTGACTGGAGCTTCGAGTTTGAGCACGCGAAAAATCGTGTCATAACTATAGGAACCCATATCGCCGAGAGCTCCGCAGCCGAAGTCGGTCCAACCGCGCCAGACAAATGGCAGATACGCGTGATGGAACGGACGGGCGGCCGCAGGGCCGAGCCAGAGATCCCAGTCGAGTCCATCGGGCACAGCTTCCGATTCCTTGGGACGTTCGATGCCCTGGGGCCAGAACGGACGGCTCGACCAATTGTGCACTTCGCGGACGAGGCCGATCGCGCCATCCCAAATCCATTCGCAAAGCTGGCGGGTTGCTTCCGAGGCTTGATTGCCGACGGCAATCTGTGTAGCTACTCCCGCTTCGCGCGCGATTTCTGCAATGCGTCGCGCTTCGTAGATGGTGTGCGTCAAAGGTTTCTGACAAAAGACGTGTTTGCGCTTGCGCATCGCCGCAGCAGAAACCGCAGCGTGCAGATTGTCAGTCGTGCAAACGACGACGGCATCCAGATCGTGCTGTTTCTCGAGCATTTCGCGGAAGTCGTTATACGCGGAGCATCCGTGATATTGCCCGGAGCGCTGTTGCGTGGCGTAATAGGCTTCCACGATTTTCTGGCAGGGCTCGCGCCCCGCCACGCCGCAGCTGGCGCTGAGTGTGTGCGACAACTGGATGGGCTGATCGGGGCTGAGCCAATCCCATCCACTCGAGACGCCGAGCAGCGTTTGTACCGAATTGCAGAACTCGTGCGTCCTCCATTGCGGATAATTCGCGCCTGATTTGCTTACGTCGCAGACGGCAACGCCTTGCACGTCGGCCTCGCGCAGGAAACGCAACATGACACGCATCCCTTGAGCGCCGACTCCGATGAAAGCGATATTCACCTTATCGCTGGGAGCAACGAATCCGGCGCCGCCCAGCACTCGACGTGGGACGATGGAGAAGCCGACGGCGGCCGCGGCGGATTGCGACAGGAATTCTCGCCGCGACACAGAAGTTGTCGTACGAGCCCGAAGATGGGGCTTCATGGTCCCTCCAAACTGCAGAGCTGCTATCGAACCAGATTTGTGCGGCACTGTAGCACGAGCAGGGTGGGGCAAGATACTGCTTTGTCCATCCCATGCAGGCTCGGAGGATGCGCCGGCGCCGCTCTACTTGCCTTTGCGTCCGGACACCGGTAGACATCAATAATTTGATGATGGACGAAGTATATGTGTCCAGCAACCGGCACACTAATACTTATCCCTGGCAGGTCGAATGGAAGAGTGCAGACTTGCCCATGGAAACCGCAGATCCGCCAATGAAGGAGATAACCGATGACCATTACCTGTGTGATCCGCTATGAAATTGATTCGTTCCAGCGGGATGAGTTCAAAAAATATGCCGAGAATTGGGGACGCATCGTCCCCCGCTGCGGCGGCCACCTTGTCGGATATTTTCTTCCTTATGAAGGCACCAACAATGTGGCGTGGGGTTTGATAGCCTTTGACAGTCTGGCCTCTTACGAGGCCTACAAGGCGAGGTTGAGGGCGGATCCCGAGGCTCGTGAGAATTTTGGCTTGGCGCAGAGCAAGCGGTTCATTCTGCGCGAAGAGAGGAACTTCGTGGAGACCGTCGATGGAACGTTCGGACTTCCATCGACGCTCGCAAAATCGAGGTGAACGGAAATGTTGACCCAAGCTGAAAAGGGAAGAGCTTTTCGCGCGCTTCACCAGCGCGAACATGCATTCATCATTCCTAATCCCTGGGATGCGGGAACCGCGCACCTGCTGTCGCATCTGGGCTTTGAGGCACTGGCCACGACCAGCGCGGGCTATGCTTTTTCCGCCGGCAGGCAGGATGGTTCGATGGATCGTGACGAAACCTTGAAGCATGTAGCCGCGATCGTCTCCGCCACCGATCTGCCGGTCAGTGCCGACCTGGAAAACGGATTTGGAGACTCCCCGGAAATGGTCGCGGACACCATCCGGTTGGCGGCAGCGGCGGGACTTGCCGGAGGTTCCATCGAAGACCGGTCGCGAGACGCGGGCGATCCGATTTACGCGCACGGCCTTGCGGTGGAGAGAATCGTCGCAGCGGTGGAGGCGGTGCGTGATCTCCAGTTTCCGTTCACTCTGACCGCGCGCGCGGAGAACTACCTCGCTGGC
Source organism: uncultured Acidobacteriota bacterium (assembly GCA_963701925.1). Taxonomy (GTDB): domain Bacteria; phylum Acidobacteriota; class Terriglobia; order Terriglobales; family Acidobacteriaceae; genus Sulfotelmatobacter. The sequence continues at coordinate 34,524 of CAVPBQ010000010.1, read as the reverse complement.
CGCCCCGATCTCGAAGATACGATCAAGCGCCTCCAGGCATATCAAGAGGCCGGCGCCGATGTTCTTTACGCGCCCGGCCTTACCAGCCAGGGCGAGATCATTGCCGTGGTCAGTTCTTTAGATCGTCCGGTGAACGTGGTGATGGGGTTGCAAGGCGTGCAACTCAGTCTGAAGGCTCTCTCGGCGATTGGGGTGAAGCGAGTCAGCGTCGGCAGCGCGCTGTCGCGGGCCGCTCTAGGCGCCTTTCTCCGCGCTGCGCGAGAGATGCGCGAGCATGGCACCTTCGCCTTCGCGGAAGAGGCGGTGAGTTACAAGGATCTCAACGCGATCTTCAAGAACTAAAGGGCTGCTGAAAAATGGCGCGGGCTGTGCCGCTAGAGTGCCCCAAAAATCAGCCCAGTCGTTATACGCTGGGTTCATCGAGTGAACTTGCCGAGGAAAGCATGACGAAAATTGAAACGATTCTGAAGCGCTTTGAAGAGCCCGATGAAGTGCGGACTTTTGAAAAAGGAAAGTTCGAACTCGTTCACATTGGGGGCATGACGATTGGCCGCGCCACCTACCAGCCCGGATGGAAGTGGTCGGTTCATGTGGGGCCGGGTGTGGGCGCATTGCGCTGCAATGTCGAGCACGTCGGTCTGGTGCTCTCCGGTTGCGCCACGGCTGCGATGGAGGATGGCACCATCCACGAACTTCGCGCGGGTACGCTCTTTTACATACCGCCCGGCCCGCCCGGTCACGACAGTTGGGTGCTGGGCGATGAACCATACGTCTCGCTGCACTTTCTTGGCGCAGATCATTATGCGGAGAAGTAGGACATGGCGAGTCTCGTCGAGAAGTGGCCCGCTCCGGGCGATTCCGTAACATCAAATGCGTACGCCGAATCGACTCATCATTTCACGCCTTCCGAAATTGGTTATGTCCAGGGCTCTGCTGTTGAGATCCTGCGTCACCCATTTTCGTTTCAGGGCAACTGTCAACAAGGCAGCACCGAGTGCGCCGCCGAGGTGCGGTCGCCGCTCGCTCCAGTCCAAGCAGGCGTAGGCGAACCGCCGCCGCAGCGCCCGGGTCGCTTCAACTTCAATCCCCAGACTCTCCAGCGCCCTCGCTCCATCGAAGGTGAGGTCGTAGACCTTGTGCTTGCGCTTCGAACTGGCTGACAGCCATCCCATCGCCTTGAAGCGGTCGTGGAGCAAAACCCCCACCGTTCCGGCCAGGTGATCGTAGCAAGTCCGTGCCACGCGGAGCCGGTTGGGTGTCCGTGGAACGAACTTGGCGCGCGAGCCGCCGGCGAGAACGCTGAGCCCTTCCAACGCACGAGCCACATCGGGCCCGGCCAGACTGTAGAAGCGATGTTTCCCTCGCACCAGCACATTGACCAGATGCGCCGTCTTCAGCCGATCCAGGTGGACGCTTGTGGTTGACGGGCTTACCGCCGCCACTACGGAAAGTTCCGTGCTGGTCCGCGCGTGGCCATCCACGAGGCAATAGAGGATGCGAGCTCGCGCCGGTTCGCCAATCGCCGCGGCAATTTTCGAAACTGCGTCGTCCGAATAATACTCAGCATTCATACTGTTATATTAAGCGAAGTGTGGATGTGAAAACAACCATACCGTAACTATTCATCAGCGTGGCATTGATGCTCCGATCGCTGAAAAATTATTGCTGGCGTTAAACTGTAGTGTTTGAGTACGAAAAAGCTCCGGAGGCGAACTGCTATGAAACTCGGTGTTTATGTTTATGGCCTGGCATCAGCCGCCGCCGGGGTCATGGATATTATCTGGCATGATTTCGATGCGGACCACCAGCCAATTCAGGCTTTCGGGGACCACATTCCTGGCCGTGAGATCTACGCGCTGATCACCGCCGCCTTGCTGATCGCCGGGGGCTTGGCAATCCTGTGGCGCCGCAGCGCGCGGGCCGGTGGGGCTGCGCTGGCCTTCATCTATTTTGTGTTTACGGTGTTCTGGCTGCCTCGACTTTATTGGGCGCCTCACATGCTTGGGCTTCGGATTCCCGTTTATATCGGCGTGTTGGCTGGAGTCGGCTCACAACTCATCGTGTTCGCGGCAGGATTGCTGGTGTACGCGTCGCTGGTTACACGCGGGTCTTTGTGGCCGCGAACCATTGTTTTCGCGCGCTGGATATTTGGACTTTCCGCGATCGATTTCGGTCTGAGTCACCTGGTCGACCTTCAGGGCAACGTTATGTATGTGCCGAAGTGGATGCCTCTGGGAGCACATTTCTGGATCATCCTGACGGGAACCTGCTTCGTACTCGCGGGGCTTGCCATCCTCTCTGGAGTTCAGGCCGTGCTGGCGGCGTGGCTGCTGGGATTTCAGTTTTTGGCTTTTAACCTGATCGCCTTGCCCCAGTTCATTCTTGCCAATCCCAAGGACCACGGCGCCTGGGGTGGATACGCCTACAACCTGGCCGCGGTGGGAGCCGCATGGATACTCGCCGCTTCACTCAGTGAGTTCACAAAGCAGCATCGCCGCCCGCTAGAAGCGTAAAGGATGCGCGGAGAAACCTGATTCAATGTTCGCTCCAGCAACGATGACGCAGGACATGCCGCCGGCTCGATTGAACCAGAAACGAAGCGGCCTGCTTGTCTCTCTCGTTCTTGTGCTCAGTTTGGCGTGCACCTGGTCGTGCAGTTCCGTGCCGCGCCAGGGAATCTATGTGCCCGGGCCGGGAACGCGTCCGCAGTTAATGTTTGCCTGTTGCAATCAAGGGAAGGAAGCGCTGAGCGCGTTGTTCGCCGATCCCGCCGTGTTCGCCGAACTGAAAGAACTCCACGCCGGGCTGGCCATTCCGACCGATGATCTGACCCCTGATCGCGCACGCCTGATCCGCCAATTAAACGAAGCAGGGATTCCCGTAAGTGCGTGGATGGTTTTGCCCGGAGAAGAAGGCTATTACATAAATGCGAACAATGAGCCGCAGACGGCGCGTCACTTTGCGGAATTCGACAAGTGGAGTACTGAGAACCAATTGCAATGGGCTGCTGTTGGACTGGATATCGAGCCCGACTTCAGAGAGTTCCACTGGCCAAAGTGGCGTCTGGCGTGGACGCTGCTGCGGCGGAGTTTTGATAGCGAGCGAGTCAGCAAATCGCGACAGGCGTACGCTGCGCTCATTCACGAAATGCAAGCCCATGGCTACCGCGTTCAGACCTGCCAGTTTGTCTTTATGGCGGACGAGCGCAAGGCGCATTCCACGGTGCTGGAGCGGCTGTTCGGGTTGGTGGACGTGCGCGGCGATGAAGAAGTATTGATGACCTACAGCAGCTTCAACCACAAAGCGGGAGCTGCCATGGTGTGGAGCTATGGTCACGATACCCAGGGCTTAGTGGTAGGGATTACGTTGGGCTCGGGAAATCCCACGCTGGATGCGAAGTACGGTCCGCTGAATTGGGATGAGTTTTCGCGGGACACGATTGTGGCCAGTCATTTTTCAAATCAAGTCGGAGTATTCAATCTGGAAGGTTGCGTCCGACAGGGATTTTTGCCGCGATTGCAAGCGATGGACTGGAACCAGGGAGTGGAAATTCCTGCCGCCGCGTTGGCGAGAATGCACAGATTTCGTGCCGTGGTGCAAGCTATCCTGTGGACGGCGTCCCATGTGCTGTACTTCGTGACGATGGTTCTGCTCGCTGTGATCTGGTTGGTGCGAAGGCGAATCCGCCTGAAACCCTCGCCCCACGCCTTTCCCCAGCCATGATACGGATCGCAGAGAACACCGCATTGTTTCCGCGCGGCCGCTTCATCTCAGAGCCCGAGGGCCTGCACCTGCTCCTCGGTTTCATAGCCGAGCCAGTGCGCGACCTCGTGCCAGACCACGCGTTTGACTTCGGCACGCAAGTCTCCTCGCGAACAGCGCAGGATGGGCCCACGAAAAACGAAAATCAGGTCGGGAGCATAATTCAGCTGGCCGAGCGAACGCTTGGTCCGAAGTGTGCCGCTGTACAAGCCGAGCAGTTCAGTGCCGCGGCGCCATTTCTTTTTTTTCGCCATGTCCCGCAACACGTCCGCGGGCGGCTCGTCGACCACTTGAATGCCGGGGAAATCGGGCAGGTCTTTGATCTTCTGAGGCAGAGTGCCATAGGCCCACTCCACAATCTGCTCAAAGGTTTCTGGATTTGCCGTGCCCGCCATGAGGCCAACTTTATCATCCGGGGCGTGCGCGATAAACGGGCGTGATAGATACAGAGGGAGTGTCTCGGGCATAATAGTTAGCTCATTTGAGTTTCAAGAACGGGGTCCAGCACTTGCAGAAATCGAGATCGCGGGTAGCGCGTCGTGCCGTTTGTGCTTTTCTTTCGCTGAGTTTTCTGTTGACCACCATCGCCGCCTCGGCCCAGTCGGTTCCACCGGAACTGATGAGTGGGCTCAAATGGCGCTTGATTGGGCCGTTTCGGGGTGGGCGCGCTGTGGCCGTCGCGGGCGTGCCGGGCGACTCGACCACTTTTTACTTTGGCGCAGTCGATGGCGGAATCTGGAAAACGACGGATGCCGGGGTAGTGTGGTCGCCGATTTTTGACAGCGAGCCCGTGGCCTCGATCGGCGCGCTGGCGATCGCCCCGTCGGATCCGAAGACGATTTATGCCGGAACCGGCGAGTCCGATATTCGCGAAGATCTCTCCTCCGGCAACGGCATGTACAAGTCGACGGATGCTGGCGCGACGTGGCATCACATTGGTCTCGACGAAACGCGCCAGATCAGCCGCATTGTGATTGATCCGCAGAACGCGGACTTCGTTTACGTGGGCGCTCTGGGACACGCGTTCGGTCCGAACCAAGAGCGCGGCGTTTATAAATCCGTCGACGGCGGCGAGCATTGGACGCACGTACTCGATCTCGGACCTGAAATCGGCGTTTCCGATCTGGCGATGTGCACCGGCTCTCCGCAGCTCTTGTTCGCCGGCGCGTGGCATGTGCGGCGTCCGCCATGGAGCGCGTACGCTCCGATTGATGGGCCCGGCAGCGGCCTCTACCGTTCACAGGATGGCGGCAAGACGTGGACGCGTCTCGAAGGCAAAGGCTTGCCCGACGGCGACTGGGGGCGAGTGGGAGTGGATGTCGCGCCCGACGGCAAGCGGGTGTATGCGCTGATCGCCGTGGAGTCGGAAGCGCAGGGTCAGAGCCCGACTCGAAAATCTGGGCTCTATCGCTCAGACGATGGCGGCAATACCTGGACGCTTGCGAATTCCGCGCCGCCGCTTACCAGTCGCGCATGGTATTTCAATCGCATCACCATAGATCCGAACCATCCTGACGTGATCTATATGCCGAATGTCGCGCTCTATCGCTCGGAGGATGGCGGGAAGACGGTTTCGGTGGTGCGTGGCGCGCCCGGCGGCGACGATTATCACCAGCTGTGGATCGATCCAAAAAATTCTTCCCGCATGGTGCTCGGAACGGACCAGGGAACAACCATCAGCCTGAATCGCGGCCAGACGTGGAGCAGTTGGTACAACCAGCCCACGGCGCAGATGTATCACGTGACCACCGACAACCAATTTCCCTACACCGTCTATGGCGCACAGCAGGATAGCGGGAGCGCCGCGGTTCTCAGCCGCACCGATCACGGCAGCATTACTGCGCGTGACTGGTTTCTTCCTGGCGGCAGCGAGAGTGGATACCTGGTCGTCGACGCCAACGATCCCAACATTATTTATTTGAGCGGAACCTACGGTTCGGTGAGCCGTTTCAATAAGCGAACCGGTTTCAGCCAGGACATTACTCCGTGGCCGGCAGTTGCATTCGATGCCGAGATCAACCAGCGGAAGTATCGTGATCCCTGGACGCCGCCGCTGGTTCGTTCGCCGATTGAGCCGTCGAGACTCTTTCTCGGAACACAGTACGTGATGACGACCAGCGATGGCGGCCTGCATTGGGAAACCATCAGTCCCGATCTGACGGGATCGACTGGCGAGAAGATGGCGTTAGCTGATCCTCATGCAACTCGCATTGCGCCGAATCTGGAAAGCGCGAAGCGTGCCGGGTACGGCGTCGTATTCACCATTGCGCCCTCGCCGCTGAATCGCGATCTGATTTGGGTGGGCAGCGATACCGGATTGATTCATGTGACGCGCGATGGCGGGAAGAACTGGAACAATGTCACGCCGCCGGGATTGGCCGCCTGGAGCCAGATTTCGCTGATCGAGGCGTCACATTTCGATCCCGCGGTGGCGTATGCCGCTGTCAATCGCAGCCGCGTGGACGATCGGACTCCGTATCTTTATCGGACTAGAGATTACGGAGCGACATGGCAGCCGATTACGAATGGAATCTCCGCGCCCGCATTCTTGCGCGCGGTGCGCGAAGATCCGCAGACCAAGGGATTGCTCTTCGCCGGAACGGAATTCGGTCCATATATTTCCTTTGACGATGGCGATCATTGGCAGCCTTTGCAATTGAACCTGCCGATCACTGGCGTGCGCGACCTCACCATCCACGGCGACGACCTGGTCGCTGCCACGTACGGTCGTTCCTTCTGGATTCTCGACGACATCACACCGCTGCGCCAGCTGCAGAAAGCTGACGCGAGCGGAATGAAAGCTCCGTGGCTTTTCTCTCCGGCGACTGCGATCCGCGTGGACAACGATTCGTTTGCCGGCACGCCACTGCCGCCCGAAGAGCCGGCGGCGGAGAATCCTCCGAACGGGGCAATGATCGATTACTTCCTGCCGTCTGCGGCGAGCACGGTGTTGCTGGAAGTTTTCGATGCGCAACAGAATCTGGTGCGGAGATTTTCTTCCGAGCGGCGCACTTCGGAAGAGCAGGTGCCGGGGAAGTTCCTGCCTCTTCCCGTCGCAGCGCGCTGGTTCGCAAAGCCCGAAATTCTGGAGAAAACTTCCGGCATGCATCGCTTTGTGTGGAACTTGACCTGGGGCGCGTCCGGCGGCCCGACGCCGGACGAGGACGCAGATTACCATCGCCCGAGCGGCCCAAAGGTCGTGCCCGGAATCTACCAGGTGCGGCTCACGGTCGATGGCAGAGCAGAAAGCCAGCCGCTGACCGTTGTGATGGATCCGCGCTCGCCCGCGACTGCCGCAACACTTGCGCAGCAGTTGGAGTTGGGACGACAGATATTTTCCGAGACCACCGCGCCGCGGTATGCCCTCGCTGAAATCGCGTCGGTTCAAAAACATCTGGCCGACGCGCAGAAGAAGGTGGAAACAGGGTCGAGCGCGCAGGACGCGCCAATCAAGTCAGCTCTGGCGGATGCTCAATCCGCTCTCGCGAACATTGTAATGAACAAGGGTGCGGAAAAAAACGGCCCGGGGCTACAGGAGGCCTACGCCGGCCTGGTTTCCGCTCTGCGCGTGGTCGAGAGCGGAGATCGCGCGGTGCCCTCGCAGGCGATTGCGGTGTACAAAGAACTGAGCCCGCAAGTAAAGGCGCGCCTCGACGAATGGGCGCGATTCAAGCAAACGAACCTGCCGCAACTCAACCAGAAACTACATGAAGCCAAGCTCGATTCCATTGTGATTGGCGAAAAGTAAGAAGCGTGCCACTTACTTTTTTCCGGTGAGCTGCCGAATCAGGTTGACCTCAGCTTCGCGATACGGCGTCCCGTCGGGGTACAGCACTTCGTGGAACCAGACCGGCGGCGGATGGACGATGTAGGGATGCTCCCAGGATTCCCACGGAAAATAAGTTTGCGTTTTTCCGGCGACGAACCCCCAATTGATCGCTCCCACGTGCTCCCGTTTCGCGATCGGCAGAATCAGGTCGAAGGTGCTGCCTTCGGGGCGCGCCATGAATTCCGTGCAGATGATGGGACGGTTGCTTTTTTGCAGCCAGTGCACTTCGCGCTGAAAATATTCCGGCCAGGTGTAGTTGTGAAACGTGATGATGTCTGATTCGCGCAGCTGAATCTGCTGTAGTTCGCCGAGATCTTTTCCGTCCAACGACTCCTCTGATCCCCATATTCCGCTAGTTAGCGGCTGCGTAGGATTCACGGCGCGGGCCCACTCGAACACTTGCGGCAACAGCGCCTTCACACGGACCTCTTTGTCTTTGAGTTCCTCATCCGGATAACTTCCGGCGTTGTCAGCTCCGGGCTCGTTCCACAAATCCCACGCGAGAATGCGATCGTCTTTGGCGAAGGCTCCAACGATGCCCTTCACGTACGCTTCGAGACGCGGATACTGACTGGGATCGCCGAGCGCCGCCGCCCCGGGACTCTGCACCCAGCCGGAATTGTGAATGCCGGGAACCGGCGGATGCTGCGGACCGAGGTGCGGCAGGGGATCCCAGCAGGAATCGAAGATCACAAATATGGGACGGATGCGATGCCGCGCAGCGATCGTCAGAAACTGGTCGATGCGTTTCTGGAATCCGGCAGCATCCTGTTGCCAGAGCAAGTCATGCAGAAAAACCCGCATGGTATTCATGCCCATGGATTCGGCCCATCCGAATTCAATGTCAATCTCAGCGGGATCGAACGTTGCCGCTTGCCACATCTCAAGCTGGTTGATGGCGGACTTAGGAACATAATTGCTTCCCACCAGCCAGGGCTGCTGTGCGTACCAGGCATTCGCCTTCTGCTCGGTCCAGCGCGCGGATTGCGCCGAGAGAGCGGCGGCACAAAAGAGGATGACGAAGAGGACAACCCTGCGAAAGATGAGTGCGAGAGTTTTCATTATGGGGATTCTCCGTGCATTTATGTTCCTGCTCGCTCCGCGGCCTCAGGCGATTCCTAACTGCTTCTGAATCTCCTCCAGGGGCACGCCCTTAGTTTCGGGGACCAGCGTTTTCACCCAGAGGAGTTGCAGCACCATCATGAAAGTGAAGAACGAGAATACGTAGCCGGGCGGAAACGACGAGACCATCCGGGGGAAGAAGGTGGTGAGCAGGGCGGCGAAGATCCAGTGGGTGAAACTGCCCAGAGTCTGGCCTTCGGCGCGATGGCGGTTGGGAAATATTTCGGAGATGAAGACCCAGATGACTGCGCCCTGGCCGATGGCGTGCGCGGCGATGAAAGCGAAGATGCATACCGGCACAACGGAATAGTGTTGCGTGAAAAATGCCCACGCGGCCGATCCCAGCGACGCGATGTAGCCGAACGAGCCGATATAAAGAAGAGTGCGCCGGCCCAGGCGATCAATCATCCAAAGGCCGACGAAGGTGAAGACCAGGTTGGTCACGCCGATGCCGATGGATTGCAGCAGCGCGGCCTTCGCGGCCAGTCCGGTCAATTCAAAAATTCGTGGGGCGAAGTAAAGAATCGCGTTGATGCCCGACATCTGATTGAAAAATGCGATCAGAATAGCGAGCAGGATGGGCTTGCTCAAGCGCTTCGTCCAGAAATGGCCGGAGGAGACTTGTGTTTCCGCCGCGGCAGCATTGCTGATGGCGTCGGCCTCGGCTGCGATTTCGGCGGATGAAGCTTCCGGCTCTGCCCGTTGCAGAACTTTGAGAGCCGTCGCGCGATCGCCTTTTCTACTCAACAGCCAGCGCGGGCTCTCGGGCAGTGCAAGGCAAAACACAGCATAGAGCAAGGAAGGAAATGCGGCCACGCCCAGCATCCAGCGCCAGGCGTTCTCGCCGACGCCCGCCAGCAGCGCGTTGGAAACGTAGGCGATCAGGATGCCGAAAACAATATTGAATTGAAACATGCCTGCGAGGCGCCCGCGATGCTTTGGGGGCGAGATCTCCGAGATATACATGGGTGCGACCACGGTCGAGATGCCGATACCCAGGCCGCCAATGACGCGGGCCGCGATGAACGTGGCCACGTTGGGCGCCAGCCCCGATCCCACCGCGCCTGCAAAATAAAGAATGCCGATCCAGAGTAGAGTGGCCTTGCGCCCGAAGCGGTCAGCCGGCCAGCCTCCAATCAGCGACCCGACCACCGTGCCGTAAAGGGCGGAGGCCATGGCATAGCCGTGAAGATTGGGGCTAAGACCCCAGAGTGCTTGAATGGTTTTTTCAGCGCCCGAAATTACGACTGTATCGAATCCAAAGAGAAATCCGGCGAGAGCCGAGGTCAGCGACCAAAAGAAGATGCGAGCATTCATAAGTGGGTGGCGCTGCTAAACATGGCCGCGATTCAAGTGCCCGGGAACTGGAAACCGCCTCATGCTTTGGTCAGCGGATAGCCCTTCTCGCGCCAGTCGCGAATTCCGCCGTCCATCGAAATCACGTTAGTGTAGCCCATTTTCTGCAGGTTGTCCGCCGCGAGGGCAGAGCGGAATCCTCCGCCGCAGTAGAGGATCATTTCGCTGTTGAGTTCGGGCACGCGGGCTTCGATGTCGCGCTCGATGATGCCTTTGCCCAGATGAATCGCGCCGGGCAGATGGTCTTTGGCGTATTCGCTTTCTTCGCGCACATCGACCAGCAGAAATTTGTCGCCGCGGTCCATGCGGGATTTGACTTCGTCCACATTGGTTTCGCGCACGCGTGTTTTCGCGTCATCGACAATCTTCAGGAATCGGGGAGGATGCTGGTGGGCCATGGCTGCTCCTTTATAGGTGTATGGGAATGATGTTATCAAGTGGTGCGTGCCTATGCTCGCCGCATTTCGATTAGCATGAGGGACGTGAGGTCAGCGGGCACATCGCGGAAAATCGGCCTGGCGCGGGCGTTGTCGAAACTGGGCTACTGCTCGCGCTCGCAGGCGGCGGAGATGATTCGCTCCGGCCGAGTGCAGTTGAATGGAAGGTGAAGCGCGATCCCGAGACGCCGGTGACGGTCGAGAAGGATCGCATTGCAGTCGATGGTGATCGCGTCGAAGCGAACGATCAAATTTATCTGATGATGAATAAGCCGCGCGGGCTGGTCACAACCGCTTCCGACGAGAAGGGAAGAGAGACGGTTTACAGCCTGCTGGCGGGGGCAAAACTGCCGTGGGTCGCCCCGGTAGGCCGGCTGGATAAGGCCAGCGAAGGGCTATTGTTGCTGAGCAACGACTCGGCGTGGGGAGCGCGCATCGCCGCTCCCGAGACGCATTTGCCGAAGACGTATCACGTGCAGATTGCAGCGGTGAATGCTGAGCACATCGCTGCCACGCTGGTCGACGGCCTGCGAGAAGAAGGCGAATTGTTACGGGCTGTGAGCGCAAGTGTGCTGCGATCTGGAGAGAAAAATTGCTGGCTCGAAATTGTTCTGGACGAGGGCAAGAACCGCCAGATTCGCCGCATGATGGCGGCGCTTGGAGTCGAGGTGCTGCGGCTAATACGTGTGGCGATTGGGCCGTTGCAACTGGGCGACTTGTCAAAGGGAGCTTACCGGGCCCTGACCAAGGAGGAGAAGCTCGCGCTGAATCGCGCGATGCAACCGGCGTCATCCCGAGCCGGGCGTAGTGCAGCCGGGTGAGGGGTCTCGCGCGGACTACGTGTGCAGTTGTATGCGGGAGATCCTTCTCTCCGCCTGAAAAGCGGCACCGGTCAGGATGACACGCACCTATGAACGATCCTACTTTTCTCTCCGCAGTCGCGATGGCCGAGCAAGTTCGTGCGAAGAAAATTTCTCCCGTCGAACTGGCCGATGCACACCTCGCGAAAATCGAGCGGCTCAATCCAACACTGAACGCCTTCGTGCAGGTCGACGATGAGCGTGTGCGGCGGGAAGCGCGGGCTGCTGAAGATGCGGTAATGAAGGGCGAAGCGCTCGGACCCTTGCATGGCGTTCCTATCAGCATCAAGAGTTCGCTGGCGGTCGCGGGATATCGCTGGGAAACTGGGACACGACTTAGACAGGGAGTTATCGCCAAGGAAGATGCGCCGCTGGTGGCGCGACTGCGTCGTGCAGGCGCAGTTGTTCTCGGCGTCACCAACTCGCCGGAACTGCTGATGGCGTGGGAGACCGACAACCTGCTCTACGGGCGCACGAACAGTCCATGGGATTTCAACCGCACGCCGGGTGGATCGAGTGGCGGCGAGGCGGCGGCGATTGCAGCGGGAATGTCGGCGGGCGGCGTGGGCAGTGATGGCGGCGGCTCGATTCGGGTTCCGGCACATTTCAGCGGCATCTGCGGACTGAAGCCGACGCCCGGGCGGATTCCTTCGACCGGACATTTCCCCGCGTCGGCCGGCCCATTTGCGCTGATCGGCGTGGTGGGGCCGATGTCTCGAACGGTGGCTGACTCAAAAGCCATGTTCGAAGTGATGCAAGGTCCGGACGAGGGCGATTCGTGCGCGGCACCGGTGTCGCTGCGTTGGCCGAGTGGCGATGAGGTTCGCCGGCTGCGCGTCGGATACTTTGAAGACGATGGTCGCACGCCGGTGACTCCAGAAATTCGAGCGGCGGTTCGAAGTGCCGCCGACGCACTGCGGCGGGCAGGATTCGAAGTCGAGGCGTTTCGCCCTGAAGGCCTCGAGGAAGCGCGACTGCTGTGGCGGAAATTTTTCGTCAAGGTCGGAGGAATGCTGATTCGTCCCATGTTTCACGGGCGCGAGCAGGACATCAGCCCAACGCTGCGGCAGTTTCTCGAATGTTCTGATGCCGAGCCGGAGTTGACTGCCCAGTCGCTGCTGGATGCGTGGATTCGCCGCGATGCGGTGCGTGGCGAATTTCTGGCGCAGATGCGGCGATATCCCATTCTGCTGTGCCCGGCGGCGGCGGTTCCGGCGTTTCGCCATGGCGAGCGTAGTTGGACGATCGACGGGCAGACCGTGAACTATTTCGACGCGTGGAGTTATACGGAATGGTTCAATCTGCTGGGGAATCCGGCGGCGGTTGTGCCGGTGAGCCAGTCCGTCGCCGGTGAGTCGGACGGATTGCCGATCGGCGTGCAGATCGTCGGCCAGCCTTGGGAAGAAGAGCAGGTTTTGAGCGTGGCGGCTGTGCTGGAACAGGAGTGCGGAGCGTGGAGAATCCCGCCGATTCACTGAGTCTGTGGTTAAATCTGTAGTCAGATGAATCTTAGAATTTCTGCCGCATTTGTCGCCGCGCTCGTGGTGGGCTTTGGCCTGCTGTTCCCAACACCGCAACCGAATCCGGTTGAGGCCGCGCGCCGGAACAATCTGGGCTGCGCCTACATGAACCAGCAGCTCTTCGAAAAGGGGCTGAAAGAGTTTCAGCAGGCAGCCGAGGCTGATCCCAAGCTGGCGATCGCGCGGCTGAATGAGGGTGTGGCGTATCTGAACCTGCAGAAGGTGGACGAGGCCAAAGTTGCGTTGGAAGATGCGGTGAAGCTCGATCCCAAGAGTCCGCACGCGTGGTACAACCTGGGCCTGCTGGCGAAGAACACGGGAGACGCGCAGGGGGCGATCGATGACTTCAAGCGCGTCACCGAGATCGACGCGAAAGATGCCGACACCTGGTATTTTCTGGGCGCGGCGTATGTGCAGGCTAAGCAGTTTCCGCAGGCGATTGAGGCCTTTCAGCGTGCGCTGGAGATCAATCCAATTCATGCGTCGGCGGAGTTCGGATTGTCGCGGGCGTATCAGCAATCCGGCGACGTGGAGCACGCACGCGAGAATCTGAAGAAGTTTCAGTACATCACGCAAAACAAAATCGGCGCGCCCATAAGCCTGGCCTACGGCGAGCAGGGCCAGTACTCGCGCGCGGTGGAATCGCCGCAAGCGCCGATGAAGCCGCCGGCGCAGATCAAGGTGCAGTTCGTGGATGTGACGAAGGAGGCGGGGCTTGTTACGGCCCGTTCCTGCCGGGCCGAATTCAGACAACCCGCTTCCCAGTTATCCTGGTCAGCTGGCGCATGCTTTCTCGATTATGACAATGACGGCAACATCGATTTCTTCGTCGCGACGACGGCGCCCAGGGCGGCCATGACCCTCTATCACAATTTGGGAGGCGGAAAATTCGAGGACGTTACCAGGCATAGCGGGAATATCAAGATAGGAGCCCCACGGGATGGGCTGCACCGCGGGCGACTACGACAACGACGGCTGCCACAGACCTTGCTGTGATTCTCGATAATGCGTCTTGCTACTGCATAACGAGAAGAACGGAACATTTAAGTTGTGAGCCCGTAGCGGCTAGACCGGTATCTCCAGCGGTTCTGTCGCTACGGGGTTGACGCTTTATCGCTTACGACCACGACGGCGATCTTGATCTGTACTTGGTCGAGTGACACGAGGTCGGCAATGCCATGTCGGCGATTCGATTCATGGAATCACCCATCTGGAAGTGCATGAGATTCCGCGGCAATGAGATGTGGCGCAACGATGGCAATGGGAACTTTACGCAGATGTCACCGAGTGCCACCGGGCTCGGCGCTTTGGGCTATAGCCCGCATGCTGTCGGCACTGATTTCAACAATGATCGTGCAGTCGACCTTGTTGTCACGGGACACGCAAGGGGCCAAAGATCTTCGAGAATCCGCGCGAGGGCACGTTCATGATCAGAGTGATCGACATTTCCGGCCCAGCGCACTCGGCGTTGCGGTTCTCGATTTCGATCATGACGGCTGGATGGACCTAGCCTTCACTCACATGGGTTCCCCTGGCCTCACGCTTTGGCGCAACAACCACGGCAAATCGTTCGAGCAGGTGAAACTGCCCGAGACAAATTGGGTGCGCGCCTTCGGCGTCGCCGCTTTCGATTACGACAACGACGGCTGGGTCGATCTCGTTGCCGTGGGCGAAACGAAAGAAGGCAAGGGCGAAATTAAACTGTTCCGCAATCTCGGGCCTGACGGCTTCAAGGATGTCACCACCGATGTCGGCCTCGACAAAATTCATCTCGAAAGCCCGCGCGCCATTATTACTGGCGACTACGACAACGACGGCGCGACTGATTTGCTGATCACGCAGAATCGTGGGCCGGCGGTGCTGCTGAAAAATGAAGGCGGCAATCAGAATCACTGGATGCGGCTGGCGCTCAAGGGATTGAACGACAACAAGTCTGCCATTGGGACGAAGGTGGAAGTTTTCTCCGGCGGCAACCGGCAGAAGTTTGAGATCTACGGTTCGAATGGATATCTCGGGCAGAACTCGCCGTATCTCACGGTTGGCCTGGGCGACGCGAAAGAGGCCGACATTGTGCGCATGCTATGGCCGACGGGCGTGCTGCAGGACGAGATTGGGGTCTCGGGCGACAAGCAGCAGAATTTTCTCGAGATTGATCGGCGGGGGAGTTCTTGTCCGACTTTGTTTGTGTGGAATGGCGAGCGCTACGAATTTGTGGCTGACATGCTGGGCGCGGGCGTGGTGGGACATTGGGTCGGGCCGGGGCAACGCGATGTTCCGCGGCCGGTGGAGTGGATCAAGATTGATCGGGGAATAATTCGGGAGAAGGAAAGTCAAAGTCCCCGCCCAAGCGGAGCTTGGACGGGGCACCCTCTGAGTTCCGATAAGACTCTTAGCTTCCGCTTTATGGAGCCTTTGGAAGAGGCCGTCTATCTGGATCAGGTGCGGTTGCTCGCGGTCGATCATCCTTCCGATGTTGACGTTTATCCCAACGAATATTTCGCTTCGAGTCCGCCTTACCCGCCGTTCAAGGTCGTGGTGAGTCGCGACGCGCGGCCTCCAGTGGGTGCCTGGGATGAGCATGGGCATGATGTGTTGCCGGATCTGCGGGCACATCGGTATTTCGGGGATTTTGCGGTGACTCAGTTTTTGGGATTCGCTCAGCCGCATGCGCTTACGCTCGATTTGGGTGAGCGGTACGATGGCGGGCCGCTGTGGTTGCTGATGCACGGGGAGGTGGAATATTTCTCGGCGAACAGCATGTATGCGGCGTCGCAGGCGGGGATTCAGGCGATCGCCCCGTATGTGGAGGCGCAGGACACGGCTGGCAATTGGAAGCGCGTCGTCGACGACATGGGATTTCCGGCGGGCGGTCCGCGGACGATGACGGCCGACCTTACCGGCAAACTGCCGGTGGGAACGCGGAAGATTCGCATCACGACCAATCTGCAGATTTATTGGGACAGCATTTTGATTGATCGCACGCAGCAGGGGACCTGCCGAGAAGCAGGTTCCTCGACTCGCGCAAAAAACGCGCTCGCGCGGAATGACAAGGCAACTTGCGGACCCGAAGCAACCCAAACTACGCCAGCTCTGACTACGCAGGTGCCGCTGGTCCATGCTGATCTCGAGTTCCATGGATATCCGCTGAAGATTGAGGGGGCGCCGCCGGGGAATGTGAACTATATCTATCAGCAAACCAGCGCGACCGGGCCTTATACGCGGCCGTTTGGAACTTACACGCGCTACGGCGACGTGCTGCCTCTGCTGACTGAGACCGACGACAAACTGGCCGTGTTCGGATCGGGGGACGAAGTTCGTCTGGATTTCGATCCGTCGAACTTGCCGGCGCTGCCACAGGGATGGGTGCGCGATTATTTCTTTGCTGCTAACGGCTACGAAAAGGATATGGATTTTTATGCAGCGGAAGGAAATTTCGTTGCTCCGTTGCCGTTCCTGAGCATGGGCGATTATCCTTACACGCCGAAGAAGTCGTTTCCGCTCGACGATGCTCACGTGAACTATCTTCTGGAATACAACACGCGGCACATGTCGGGGAACGAGCAGCGCGGGTATTGGTTCGACTACGGCAGTCAGAAATAGTGAACTCCCGAGCGAGCCGGGTCACCTGGGTTTGGGCAAGGGGTTTATAAAAACGTTTTAATATTGACAGTTTCGCTGCTTCCATAATCCAATAGCCGGACCGATGGAAACCTCGACCACCGTCTCCACTGCCCCTCCGCGGCTGCGACGCACACTTACTCTTTGGGACCTCATCCTTTACGGAATCATCGTGATTCAGCCGACGGCGCCGATGCCGGCCTATGGAGTTTTTTCGAACGCCGGCCAGGGGCATGTAGTCACATCCATTCTGATTGCCATGGTGGCGATGGTTTTTACCGCGATGAGTTACGGGCGCATGGCGCGGGTGTATCCCAGCGCGGGTTCGGCTTATACCTATGTGGGGCGCGAACTGCATCCTTCGCTCGGCTACGTCACTGGGTGGAGCATGACGATGGATTACATTCTCAATCCATTGATCTGCACGATCTGGTGCGCGAAGGCGATGGCTGACCTGCTGGCCGGGACACGTTATCAGATTCCGTACCCTGGGCTGATGTGGCCGCTGATTTTTGCCACGCTATTCACGCTGCTCAACCTGCGCGGAGTGCAGACTTCAGCGCGGATTAACAAGACATTGTGCGCGATCATGGGCGCGGTGATCCTGGCATTTTTCTGGTATACGATCCGCTACATTTTTCACCTGCCGCAATATCCCGAGGCATATTTTCTGCGCCCGTTCTACAACCCGCAGACTTTCACCTTGAGCCGCGTGTTTCACGGCACGTCGGTCGCGGTGCTCACCTATATCGGGTTTGATGGGATTTCGACTTTGTCGGAAGAGGTCGAGAATCCGAAGCGGAATATTTTTCTGGCGACCGTGCTGGTATGCGTGATTACAGGGTTTTTGGCTGCGGCCGAAGTCTACGGCGCGCAGTTGCTGAGCCTGAGCCATTTCGGAAAAGACTTCGGCATCTTCTCCGAATTCGGCGATGAGAACGTGTTCAGCCACGTGGCTGGCATCGCGGGCGGCCTGGTGATGACCAAGGTGATCAGTGTGACGCTGCTGATCGCGACGGTGGGCTCGGGCATGGGATCGCAACTGGGGGCGGCGCGGCTGCTTTACGGCATGGGACGCAGCGGCGCGATTCCGAAAAAGTTCTTCGGAGCGATTCATCCGCGGACGCACATTCCGGCGAACAACGTAATTTTTGTGGGTGCGATTGCGCTGGTGGGAGCGTTTCTGATCAGCTACGACGATGGCGCCAACCTGCTCAACTTCGGGGCGCTGATCGCCTTCATGGGGGTGAACCTGGCGGCGCTGACTCATTACTACATTCGCGGCGCGGACCGCAGCTTGGGGCAATTGATTTCGCCGGTGCTTGGATTCGTGATCTGCTTCTTGCTGTGGATCAGCTTGAGTTCGAAGGCGAAACTTGTTGGAGCGATCTGGATGGTGGCGGGCATCGCGTATGGAGCGTGGAAGACGCGCGGTTTCCAGGGAGACCTGGTGAATTTCGACGTGCCGCCGGATGAATAAATAAGGAGTAGGAGCGCGAAGGGGATTCACATGTTGGGATCGACGGACATCGTTGCCTTTGTTTCGATCACGGATGCTGATAAGGCACGGGCGTTTTATGAGGGCGTGCTCGGGCTGCGGTTTGTGAAAGACGACGGATTCGCGCTGGTGTTCGATGCGCATGGGATCATGGTGCGGGCGGCGAAGATGAAGGAAGTGAAGCCGGCGCAGTTCACGGTGCTGGGCTGGCAGGTGAAAGATCTCGCGGCTGTGGCCGCGGCCTTGCGCGACAAGGGCGTGCGCTTTGAATTGTTCGGGTTTTTAAAGCAGGATGAATTGGGGATCTGGACCGCGCCGACGGGCGATAAAGTGGCGTGGTTCAAGGATCCCGATGGGAATATTCTCTCGATTTCCGAGCACGTTTAGAGAAATTGGTGATTGGGTGATTTCGCGATTGAAACCCTTGGCCCTCCTTTCGTTCTCGCTGCACGTCTTTCTATTCTCTTTCAAATCTAGAGGAAGTGATCACTCCCCACACTGGGCGCCAGCCTCGGGCTATCCGAGGTAGCCTGTCTGACGCGCCCTGTTCAGATGCCCCATCTGTCCCTTGCTCGCATGGGAAGGTGTCGGGGGCCGCGAGTTTCCTAGGACTGTGCGGCTTTGCATCCGGACCTTGACTCTTCCACAGTAGGCAGATGGAAATTCTCGGTAAAGGTTGTTCGTCACATTGGGGAAATTCTTCTGTGGAAAACTTTTCGGGCTTGCCCCCCGAGGGACAGCCGGGGCGGCTGTCCCTACATGAGTATCGTCGCTATTCGACGTTCCAGCCGGTGACTTCTACTGCTGGTTTCGCCGCGCCTAATTCTGCGGCGCGGTAGGTTGCAGTCACTTCGCGCTTTTCGCCGGGCAGCAGCGAGATGTAGTTGTCCTCCCAGACTACGGGGAGGATTTCTTCTCCCTTGGCTCCCTTGTCTACTTTCAGGCGGACGAAGAACGCGAGGCTCTTGCTGGGATTCTCGATCATCACATGCGTGATCGATTCTTCGCCTTTGCGTTCGGTGCGCTCGGAGACTGTCAGTTTTACTTTCGGCAGTTGTGAAAGCGCGGTGTAGTCGGCGAAGGAGGCGGTGGGAGTCATCCACCAGTTAGTTTTCGCCCAGTCGAGGACTTCTTGCTTGACGGAGAGCCAATAGAAATTCGAGCCGACTAGTTTGCCGGTCGAGTCTTGCAGCTTTAGAACGAGGAAATAAGTTGGGCTCAGGCCAACGACATCGGGCAGCGTGAAGATTTTCGCAGTGCTGTCGGCGGGCGCGTCTGCCGAATTTTCCTGCGTGAACTTCTCGGTCATGTCGAGGTTGTAGATTTTCGTCGTCAGCTTCAGGCCCTTCACGTCTTCGTACTGGCTGCTGACCAGCCAGATGGAATGATCGTCGTAGCCGTAGAGGGGATGCAAAGCTTCCAGGGCGCGTTTGGCGCCGAAGTATCCGCCGGCGGGGCGGAGGTAGAAGTCGTAGAGGTGCCAGATCATTGACGGCCAGGCGTTGTTGAGCATCCACTGAATGACGCCTGTAGATTCATATTTGTTGCGGCTATAGGCCTCGTACATGGCACGGACGCCTTCGTAAGTCTGCAGTTGCGACTTCTTGGCAAAGTCGTTGACGTTGTCCGATTTGCCATAGCGATTCGCTAAGGCTTCGGTGAAGACGCCGATGGTTTTGAACTCGCCGCCGCCGGCGTGATAGTTCCACACGTCATCGACGGGCCACATGTGATCTTTACCCACCATGGCGCGAATGCTCTCAACCGGCGGAACGGCAGGCCCCATGCTGGTTTCGCTGTTGAAGCCGTAGGCGCCGCCGCAGCCTCCAGGATTGCACTGCTTGCGGCCGGGCTGGCCTTTGGGCGTGTCGACTTCCCAATAGCTCGGAGCTATATATTCGTACGGGCCGGTCATTTTGACGCCGCTAGCGCCGGTCACGCTGGTTTTCTTTCCTGTGGCCGAGGACACCACCGGGTTCGGCCAGAGCAATTCTTTTTCGATGTCGAGATACATTTGCTCGACGTCGGGGGGCGGGGCATTGTCGCTGCCGTTGAGCCACATCACCATGCTGGGATGGCTGCGCAGGCGATAAATCTGATCGCGCAGCGAGGCTTTGGCAATTTCGAAATCCTGGGGCTTCCAGCGCGGCCAGCGCTCCCAGAAATCGCAGCAGCACCATCCCGCCATGACGAGGATGCCGTCGCGGTCGGCGAGGTCGAAGAATTCTTTGGTCTCGAGTTTGCCTTCGAGACGAATCGTGTTCAGGCCCATGTCTTCGACGTAGCGGAATTCGTCATGCAAGCGCTGCGAGTTCTCGCGCATCATCATGTCGGGTGACCAGCCTCCGCCGCGAATCAGAATGTTTTTGCCGTTGACCTGGAAAGCGCGCCCACCAATGGAGTTGAGTTCTGACGTGATCTCACGAATGCCGAACTCGGTGTGCGTGCGATCGCTCACTTCGCCCTTGACTTCGAACTCCATGTGAAGCGGATAGAGTTCCGGCTTGCCCATCTGCGCGGGCCACCACAGGCGAGGATGGGAGAAGACGAGTTGCTGAAATTTGTCGGGCGTGAAGGTGACGTCTTTCGATTGGTTGGGTGCGAGTTCGACATCCTGCTCGAAGGTGACTTTTTCGATCTGCCCCTTGAGTATGCCCTTGACCGGCTGATCGGTGCCGTTCTTCACCTGCGCGGTGACGGTGAGCTGCGCCGTGTCATCGGACGGCAGATTTAATTTCGAAACGACTGTCGGATAGCGGAGCGCTGCCGGACCGCTGGCGGTCAGATAGACCTCGCGCCAGAGGCCCATGTTTTTGTCTGGGGGCGCGGGATTCCAATCGACGAAGGTGATGGCGAGATCGTGATCGGTGGGCGAGAAGGCCTGGACCGCGAGAACATTTTCCGCGCCCGGCTTCACGGCATCGGTGACGTTGAGCTCGAAGGTGCGCCAGGCTCCGGCCATGTCGTCGGAGTTGGCGATCTGCTTGCCGTTGAGCCAGACGTTGGCTCGGTAATTGATGCCATCGAATTTCAGCCAGACGGTCTTGCCCTTATACGACGCGGGCGCGGCGAATTGCTTGCGATACCACCAGGAGACGGCGAAGGGGCTGTCGGGCGCCATGGCGATATTGGAGAAGTTGCCGCCGATGGGATAGTTCATGCCGGGGAAGTCGCGCAGGTTCATGCCGAAATCGGGGTCGGCGTAGGTCTTGTCCTTCACCAGTGCGGCGACGACGGTGGTGGGCACAGTTGCCTCATGCCATCCTTTGGGCGAAAACTGCGGCGTGGAAATGACATCGCCTTTGGCGTCGACCTTGGCCGAGGTTTGCAGCGTCCAGCCTTCGTGCAGGACGAGGCGATTCTCGGGGGCGGATTTCGAATCCGCCGATTGCGCGAGCAGGGGAAGTGTGATGAAAAGCTGTGCCAGGAAGAAAAATGAGAAGACTCGCCGCGTGCGTGAGGTCATGGTGCTCCTAAGAATATGGTGCGTGAGAATGGAGACTTGTTGTGAAAGTGCTCCGAAAGATGGATATCACTTCTATTAATTCGTTTCAATAGCTGAATTTTGCGATGTTTGGGGAAGGCGTATCCGCCTACGGAGCATGGGTTAGGGAGATCCCTTTCGGCTTCGCTCCGCCTGAAACCGGGTGCGCTCAGGATGAGCGCCAAGAATGCAAGGCAATTGCTGGTGGATAGAGTTCGCGCCACACTCGCGCCCGCGCCACGTGGCGGGTCGTTTATAATAGGAAATTCCGGTCGTATTTTCCTTTTGGAGTGATAGCAAGATGATTCGTTTTCTGCAAACCTCTGGGCAGATCACCAAGTACATTCTTGGCGGTGTACTGCTCATTATTTGTGCCTCGATGGTGATCACACTGATTCCCGGCGGTCTGGGCAGCGACGTATTTGGCGGCGCGCCCGGCAGGGGGATCGTCGCCAAAGTGAATGGCGGTGAGATCACGGCGGACGAGGTGCGCCAGGCGGCGCGCCAGATGCTGCAGCAGCAGATGCCGAATGGCGGCCCGAACATGGCGATGCTGCTGCCGTTCTTCGCGCAGCGCGCAGCCGAGCAGTTGATCACCAAGCAGGCGCTGCTCGATGAAGCGCAGCGCATGGGCTTCCATGCCAGTCCCGAGGAAGTGCGCGACGAACTGGAGCACGGGCGCTATGGGGCCACATTTTTTCCGGGTGGAACGTTCATTGGCGAGTCGGAATACGAAGACATGCTGCAGCGGGCGAACCTGACTCCCGCGAAGTTTGAGCAGGACGTCAGAGACGACCTTTTACTAACCAAACTGCAGGCGTTCATCAATGGCAGCGCGACCGTAAACGAGGCCGAGATGCGCGAGCAGTTCATCAAGCAGAATTCGAAAGTTAAATTCGACTACGCCGTCCTGAAGCAGGATGACATAAAGAAGGGGCTTCATCCTACGGATGAGGAGCTGAAATCGTTTTACGACACGCACAAGGCGCAATACGCGAACTCGGTTCCCGAACAGCGCAAGGTGAAGTACGCGTTGTTCGATACCGGCAAATTTGCCGATAAAGTGCAGGTAACGCCGGATGATTTGCGCAACTATTACGATCAGCATCGCGATTCCTATCGCACACCCGAGCAGGTGAAGGTCAGCCACATTCTGATTAAGACTCCGCTGCCTGGCCCGGATGGAAAAATCGATGAGAAGGGTGCGGCGGAAGCGGAGCATCGTGCAGAAGATCTGCTGAAGCAGTTGAAGGGTGGCGCGAACTTCGAAGATCTGGCGAAAAAATATTCTGAAGATCCAGGCAGCGCGAAGCAGGGCGGATCGCTGGGATGGATCGGGCGCGGGCAGACGGTTCCGGAGTTCGAAAAAGTTGCCTTCTCGCTGCCCAAAGGTCAGACCAGCGAACTGGTGAAGAGCAGTTACGGCTTCCACATCATCCGCGTGGATGACAAGCAGGACGCCCACATGAAGTCGCTAGACGAGGTGAAGGCTGAGATCGAGCCGGTCATCCAGCATCAGAAGGCGCAGCAGATCGCGCAGAGAAAAGCCGAAGAGCTGCTGAAGCAGGCGAAGGCGCAGGGACTGGATGCGGCGGCTGCGGCGCAGGGCGTGCCGGTCATCACGTCAGAATTCTTCTCCCGCAAGGACATGCTGCCGGGCCTGGGTCCGGCGCCGCAGTTCATGGACGCGGTGTTCGCGGCAGCGGAAAAGTCTCCTCCGGATATTGCGTCAGCCTCGCAAGGCATCGCAGTGTTTCAGTTGATGGAAGTGAAGCCGGCGTCGACGCCGTCGTTTGAAGAGATTCGCAGCAAGGTGGAAGATCAATTCAAGAACGAGCGTTCGAATACACTGCTTTCGCAAAAATTGCAGGAGTTGTCGGATCGCGCCAAGGCTGATCACGATCTAAAGAAGGCGGCCAAGGAATTGGGCGCGGGTTTCAAGACCAGCGACTTTGTTTTGCCGGATGGGCAGGTGCCCGACATCGGCTCGATGACGGGGCAGGCTTCGGTGGCCTTCACCATGAAGCCCGGGGAGATCAGCGGCCCGATTGTCAGCGGTCAGGACGGAGCCGTTCTGGAAGTGCTGGAGAATCAGAAACCGGATGAAGCCGAATTCGCTGCCAAGCGGGATCAGATTCGCGATGAACTGATGCAGAACAAACAGCAGGAACTGTTCGGCCTGTTCATCAACAACCTGCGGGACCAGATGGAAAAATCCGGCAAGATCAAGATCAATCAGGATGAAATGAAGCAGCTGACGAAGTCTGGCAGCGAGCAGGGAATGTAGCGGCGTGACATGTCTTTTCCGCGCGCCGCAGGAATTTTGTTGCACCCCACATCGCTGCCTTCACGCGGTGGTGTAGGCGACTTTGGTCCGGCGGCATATCGTTTTGTAGATTTTCTGGCCTCGGCCCGCCAGGGCTTGTGGCAAGTTCTTCCGCTAGGCCCGCTGGGTTACGGCAACTCTCCTTATTCCTCGACTTCGGCGTTTGCCGGAAATCCGCTGCTGATCAGCCTGGAACGGCTGGCTCAGTTTGGCTGGATCGATGCCGCCAAGCTGGCTACGGTCGAGGACGCGGATTCCGATTCCAGTAAGGCCCATTACGACCGCGTATTCGCGGAAAAAATGCCGTTGCTGTTTGAGGCTGGCAGAACTTTTCTGCGCTTGGCTGCGGACGACGTGCTGCAGCGGTTCAAAGCATTTTGCGCAGAGAATTCCTGGTGGCTGGAAGATTTCGTTCTGTTCGACGCGCTGCGCGCGCGCTACAAGTTGGAGAGCTGGAATCACTGGCCGCGCGGTTTGGCGCATCGGGACCCGGTTGAGTTAGCGGCCGCGCGAAAGGAGCTGGATGCTGACATAAACATCCGGCGGGCTTTGCAGTTCGCCTTCTACGAGCAGTGGCGGGCATTGCGGCGCTATTGCGCCGAGCGTGCGATTCGCATTGTGGGCGATGTCGCAATCTTTATGAACTACGACAGCGCCGATGTGTGGACGCGGCGCGAATTGTTCCGGCTGAAAGACGATCTCGAACCGGAAGTCGTGTCGGGTGTGCCGCCGGATTTTTTCAGCAAGACCGGGCAGCGCTGGGGCAATCCGCTCTATCGCTGGGACGTGATGAAAGAGCGGGGCTATGAATGGTGGATTCAGCGCCTGCGCTGGGCGACGCTGCATTGCGACTACATCCGGCTCGATCACTTTCGCGGATTCGACCAGTTCTGGGAGATTCCTGCGGGCGATGCGACTGCGGTAAATGGGCGCTGGGTCGATGGGCCGCGCGACGATCTGTTTGTGAAGCTGCGCGACGCTCTGGGCGGCCTGCCGTTTTTTGCTGAGGATCTGGGATACATCACACCGGAAGTGCACGCGTTGCGCGAGCGCTTGCAGATTCCGGGCATGGCGGTGCTGCAATTCGGATTTGGGGATGAGGGTGCGCACATTTACCTGCCGCACCGTTCGGCGGGAAAAGTAATCTACACCGGCACGCACGACAACGACACCGTCGAGGGATGGTGGAAGTCGGGAGCGACTGAGGACGAACGCCGCAGTGCTGAGGCCTATGTAGGCCGGTGCGAGGACGGCATTCATTGGGGATTTATTCGAGCGGTGCAATGCTCTCCGGCGAGCTTGAGCATCGTTCCCTTGCAGGATGTGCTGGGCTTGGGCAGCGAAGCCCGCATGAACACGCCGAGCGTGGACAATGGCAACTGGTCCTGGCGCTTTCGCGACGGGCAACTCAAAGGCGATTTCGCGGCGAAGCTGGCGCAACTCGCGGGATTGAGCGACCGGTTGCCCCAAGCCGGCCCGGTTCCTGCGCAAGAGAATTTTTCCGCCTGAGCTTCACGCATTTTCCATTGTTAATAGAAGGTTTCAATGTCCGCGCTTTGCGGTTGTGCGCGAATCGTGTATAGAAGTTACGGGAGTGTGGTGTGAGCGATGCGATTATCGAAGCCGTGGGGATTGAGAAATCCTATCCGCAGCCGGACGGCACGCGGATTCAGGTGGTCAGCCCGACCGACCTGGTGGTGGAGGCGGGAAAGATCATCGCACTGCTGGGCCCTTCGGGGTGCGGGAAGTCGACACTGCTGCGCATGCTGAGCGGCCTTTCGCAACCGACCGCGGGAACAATCTCATGGCATGGCAAGCGGCTTAATGGGCAGACGCCGAATGTGGCAATCGTTTTCCAGAGCTTCGCGCTGTTTCCCTGGTTGACCGTGCTGCAAAATGTTGAGGCTCCGCTGGAGGCGCGGGGCGTACCTGATGTCGAACGCCACAAGCGGGCTCTGCGCACTCTGGATACCGTCGGCCTGGACGGATTCGAAACAGCTTATCCCAAAGAGCTTTCGGGGGGCATGAAGCAGCGCGTCGGCTTTGCGCGCGCGCTGGTGGTCGAACCAGAAGTGTTGTTCATGGACGAACCGTTCTCGGCGCTCGATGTGCTCACGGCAGAAAACCTGCGCGGTGAATTGCTGGAATTGTGGCTCAACAAAAAGATGCCGACCAGCGCAATTTTCATCGTGACCCACAACATTGAAGAGGCGGTCATGTTGGCGGATCGCGTGATGGTGCTGGGACGAAATCCGGCGCGGGTACGATCTGATTTCAATATTCGGCTGCCGCATCCGCGGGATAGAAAGTCTTCGAAGTTTGTTGAGTTGGTCGATTACATCTACAAGGTGATGACCGAACCGGATGTCGAACACATCCTGCCGGATGCGGAGACGACTGCGGAGATTATTGTGCCGGCGGGCGGGCTGACCAAAGAGGCGATGAAGAAGCAGGGGCCTCCGGTGCGCCAAACACGGTATCAAATGCTGCCGCATGCGCGCGTGGGCGGAATCGCAGGGCTGCTCGAACTTCTGCATGATCGCGGCGGGCGGGAGGATCTGTTCCGACTCTCGGAAGAGTTGGTAATGGACGTTGAGGACTTGCTGCCCATTCTCGAGGCCTGCGTGCTGCTGGGATTCGCATGGCTGAAAGAAGGCGACGTGCAGATTTCGCCGCAGGGCATGGCGTTTGCTGATGCTGACATCCAGCAGAGGAAAGTGCTGTTTCGCCAGGCGTCGCTGGAGCATGTCACGATCCTGAAACAGATTGACAGCATCTTGAAGCGCAAATCTGATCATGCGATTGCCGACGAGTTCTTCCACGACATTCTCGACGAGCATTTTTCCGAGGACGAAGTGCAGCGGCAGTTTGAGACCGCGATGAACTGGGGACGTTACGCGGAAATTTTCGACTACGATCGCGAGAACGGGCGCCTGGTGGCGACCGAGCCAGCGTCAGCCGATACCGCCGTGGCCGCACCCAGGCAAGATCCTGCAGCAGCGCCAAAACCCTGATTCGCACGCAACAGCGTTTTGCCAGAGACCACATGAAAAAATCAGCCAGCCTGCGGGGATTCTCGGCATACCGCCTGTGGACGCAACTGCCCTCGATCGAAGTGTCTCATCTGCCGGACCTGCTCATGTTTGGCGCGGCCATCGCGGTTTTTTATGGCGTGCTGGTGGTAGGGAAAACCTGGCTGGGCCCCTTCACGCCAGAAGTCGAAATTTCGCACAGCCCGTGGGCGCTGCCAGCCTATGCGGGATATTCGCTGCTCCGCATTACCATCGCGTACGTGCTGAGCCTCGGATTCACGCTGGTCTACGGCTACATCGCGGCGTACAACGCGCGCGCTGAACGCTTCATGATTCCGCTGCTCGACGTGCTGCAATCTATCCCCGTCCTCAGTTTTCTTCCCGGTGTCATGCTGGCCATGGTGGCGCTGTTTCCGGGCAAGCAACTGGGAGTGGAAGCAGGCGCGATCCTTCTGATCTTCACCGGGCAGGTGTGGAACATGGCGTTCAGCTTCTACGCTTCGCTGAAGAGCATTCCGAATGAAATGCGTGAGGCAGCAAAGATTTATCGCTTCAGCTGGTGGCAGCGTTTCATCGAGATGGAATTGCCCTACTCGATCATCGGCCTGGTGTGGAACTCGATGATGTCGGTCGCGGGTGGGTGGTTCTTCCTCATGGCCTGCGAGATGTTCGTGCTCGGCTCGCGCGACTTCCGATTGCTGGGGCTAGGCTCCTACCTGCAGACCGCGGCCAGCGCGGGCGATACCAGGTCGATTTTGTGGGGCGTGGGGACGATGATCGCGGTGATCGTGCTGCTCGATCAGTTTGTGTGGCGGCCAGTCATCGCATGGGCAGAGAAATTTAAAGTGGAACAGGTCGAGAGCACCGACACGCCGCGGTCGTGGGTGCTTGATTGGCTGGGACGTTCCCGTGGGCTGGCGCAGATTCGCGCTAGGACGATTCATCCTCTCAGTGAGCGGCTGATGCTGTATTTCTCGCGTGAACATTCGAGCAGCGAGCCAGAAGAGCGCAGTGAATGGAAAATCTGGCTGGCGCGCGTGATCGGCATCGTAGCGCTGGCGGCAGTGACTTACGGGGTGGTCCGGGTAGCGATGATTTTGGGAGGACTGCAGAAAGCAGAGCTGCGCGAGGCCGGCATCGGGCTGGGCGCGACGTTTCTGCGGGTGAACCTTACCCTGCTGCTGGGCGCGTTGTGGACGATTCCCGCCGGTGTGGCGATCGGATTCAATCCGCGGCTGGCGCGCATTGCACAGCCACTCGCGCAGATTGCGGCTTCGGTGCCGGCGACTGCGTTGTTTCCCGTTGTGCTTTTACTGCTGATTCGCTTGGGCGGAGGGCTTGGCCTGGGATCGATTGTGCTCCTGCTGCTGGGAACGCAGTGGTACATCCTGTTCAACGTGATCGCGGGAGCGATTGCGATTCCTACCGATTTGAAGGAAGCGTGCTCGGTGTTTCGGGTGACTGGAATCGAGCGCTGGAAGAAACTGATCCTGCCGGGAATTTTTCCCTATCTCGTCACGGGCATGGTGACGGCATCGGGTGGGGCGTGGAACGCGAGCATCATCGCGGAATATTTTCACTTCAAAGGCCAGATCTATACGACTGTTGGTCTGGGAGCGACTATCTCGCAGGCCACGGATCAGGGAAACTTCGACTTGTTGCTGGCTGCGACCATGATGATGGCGGCGACGGTGGTCACGATCAATCGATTGGTGTGGCGGAGACTCTACGCGCTGGCAGAAACGCGATTCCGTTTGGAGAGTTAGAGTGCAGTTGGGTTCCTGCGAAGTTACCTCGAGGTTACTATCCTGTTTCTCCAGCGCAGATTTCATCAGCTTTTAATGTGGCCTTCACACCATTGCAAACTGATTGAAATAGTTGTGTAGTCATGGCTGTCCATGATTTGCACACGGAATCCGCACTGCCGGCGGTCCTGACGCGTGTGGGGGATATTCCCGGCCTTGCGGCAAAATTCGCGCCAGTTGATAAAGTGCGCGATCTCTACCGGCGCGTGCAGCAGTCTCCAGAAGAATTCCGGTTAGAGCGTCTGCTGGCCGAGATGCGTGTCGAGTTGCGCGTGAATGCGGCCGATCAACAGCGTATTCCCGCGAGCGGGCCCGTCGTGGTCGTCGCGAATCATCCTTACGGCATGTTGGATGGAGCGATTCTCACCGTTCTATTGACACGCATCCGCCCTGATGTAAAAGTGCTCACAAATTTTCTGTTGAGCGATGTACCGGAGTTGCAGCAGCATTGCATTTTTGTCGATCCCTTCCATACCGACCGTTCCATCGAGTCGAACCGGCGCAGCCTGCGTGAAGCCGTGATGTGGCTGCGAAAAGGCGGAATGCTGGCAATCTTTCCCGCCGGTGAGGTTTCGCGGTGGCAGATGCCGGCCGGCGAGATTGCCGATCCGGAGTGGAATGATATGGCGGTGCGGTTGATCCGGAAGACGGGCGCTGCGGCGCTTCCGATTTATTCTTGCGGTCACAACGGCGTGGAATTCCAGATTCTCGACATGATTCATCCCAAGCTCCGTACCGCGTTCCTGCTGCAGGAATTTTTGAAGCAGGGAGGAAAAACGATTGAGGTACGCGTAGGTAGCGTGATCGACCACGCGTCTGTCGCTGACATTGCGCAAGATTCGGAGGCGACGGAATATTTGCGCTGGCGCACTTATCTGCTGGCCCGGCGCAGCAAATCGGAATCGTCGTGGCCAGCGGCTCTGCGCTCGAAGATTGCAACCAGGATGCAGGAGCCGGTTGCAGATGCGGTCATGCCTGAAATATTGCACGAAGAAATTCAGCAGCTTCCTCCGGAGCGTTGTTTGACGCAGAACGGCGATCTCACCGTGTACCTGGGAACGGCGCGGGAGTGTCCGCATCTGCTGCAGGAAGTGGGGCGGTTGCGGGAAATCACTTTTCGCCAGGTTGGGGAAGGCACGAACAAGAGGCTCGACCTCGATCGCTTCGACGATTATTACTGGCATTTGCTTCTGTGGCATCGTGCGAAGCGTGAGTTGGTCGGAGCGTATAGGGCGGGAAGTACGGAGGAGATTGTGCCGGAACACGGCGTTGCCGGACTTTATACCAGCACGCTTTTCCACTACGACCAGCAGATGTTCAAAAAGTTGGGCCCGGCGCTGGAACTGGGGCGCTCGTTTGTGCGTCCGGAATATCAGCGGCAGTATGCTCCGCTGCTGCTGTTGTGGAAGGGAATTGCGGGGTTGGTGGCTCTGAAGCCCGAGATTCCAGTGCTGTTCGGCGCGGTAAGCATCAGCAACGATTACAGCCAAGCTTCGCGGGAAATGATTTATCACTTCTTTGAGTCGCGCATTCTCGAGGATGAATTGTCCGGGCTGGTCGAACCGCGACGACCATTTCGCCCTGCTATTCTGCGGCGGTGGGACTGCCGTGGGATGCGCCGTGCAGTGCGCGATCTCGACGATCTCTCGCAGCCCATCAACGACCTGGAGGCGGACGGCAAGGGACTGCCGATCTTGCTTCGCCAGTATTCCAAGATCGGCGGGAAACTGCTGGGCTTCAATGTGGACCGGAAATTCTCCAACGCGCTTGATGGATTGATGATGGTCGATCTACGTCAGACCGACACGGCAGTGCTCGAGCGATACATGGGGCAAGTGGGAGCGGCAAAGTTCCGGCAGATTCATGGGGGCAATGCCGGATCAGGTTCGCAGACGACTATTTAGAGGAGCGCAGAGTGGTGGCAGGCGCAGGCAGAATGCAGGTCTGCGCAGCGTCCTTGAGTGCGTCTTCCAATCGCGTCCCCAAGAGCGCAAGTTCTTCCTCGCTGATCAACTCCTGCATGCGTTCGAAAAGCTGGCGCTCCTCTTTGCGGATGTGAGCGGAGAGACGCTGCGCCGCTGCGGACAAATCCGCGGCTGACAGGCTGTGAGCCTCGGCCTGTCCAAACACGGCGCGCAGGTGGGTGTGATCGGCGAGCAATTCCTCCACTAATGGAGCCAATTCGTTGATCCGCGCCGCCGCCGGGAACAGCACTAACTCTTCCGCGGCAAAATGAATTCCAATCTCATTCTGAAAAAGTTGTGTGATCTCGGCTTGCCAAGCCGCGAGATCGGAGGCGGAGATGGGCGACGCACGGTCGATCCGCACGCACAGAGCAAGCGCGTGCTGATGTTGACGGGACAGCGGAATCAGGCTCTTATCGCGCAGCATACCGGATCATCTCATGCTCCCGCGACGCGGACGACTTCGGCGGTTTCCGCAGGCTCGCCCGCAGCGGCGCGCAGCGTAAGCCAGTCAGTGCGCACTCGCTCCCACTCCTGAATGAGCATTCCATTCGCCTCAAAGAAGCTGCGAATGCGGTAACGCTCCCAGCCGGCGATTTCCTCCAGAATTGGCGCCAGCACCGCGAGCGCGCTGGTGCTTAACACGGTGCGCTTGGCGATCTGCGAAACGTCGCGCGACTCGGAAACGGCGATGGTGAGGCCGTCGCGGGAGTTGATGTGAAGCATCACGTGAATATCGGAACTGCCGTCGCCGGTGTAGATGACATGATCGGGCCCGGCGACCTGTTTCTCGACCAAACGGTCGAGCACTGCAACCTTGCCGTAGCCGGCAGTGGCGCGGACAATCGTATCGATTTCTCCGGTTGGCTTGTAGCGAAATTCGGTTCCGAAAATGTGGTCCTGAGGGACGATGTCTTCGAGTGCCGACTGGATCACTTCCACCGGTGCGGCGGAGAGCACATAAAAATCAAATTCGTGTCCGTCGATTCCGTTCTTGAGGATTTCGTAGAGCAGCTTGATGTCGCCCTTGAGGCGGATGCGCTTGCCGACCTCCCGCAAATGTTCCTTGCGCACGCGGGCCTTGAATTCCGGATCGTGCAGCAGAAGGTAGGCGAGCTCCGCGCCTTGCTGGACGAGATTGATCTTGGCCATGCCCTTGGCTTTGCGCTCGAATTCCTCCGTCGGAATGCCGACGAGTTCGGAGAGCACATAGCCGGAGTCGTTGAAGGTGAGCGTCTTGTCGAAATCGCTGGCGAAGATGTAACGTTTCAAAGTTTTCTCCGACATGGTGATTCGATTCGCGGCAGCATGGAATGGACCATAAAAAGAATTGATTGCGATTATATGGATTAAATGGCTGCGAATCGAATCAGTTGGGCCGGCGATCTGAAGGCGCGATGACATTTCGGCCCGACTGCCTTTACTAAATTCCCGCCCACGTCCACAATAGGAAGTTCGGCTTGAGCGCGTACCGCGGCAAGCGTTGAACCTGAAAAGAAACATTCCAAGTAATCCGACAGGAGCACTCATGGTGGCTACAGGCGAACTGATTCGCGCGATGAATTATGTGGATGACATTACCGCGACAATGCGACGCGTTGGCATTCTAATTTCCAGCATGAACACAGAGGAGCGGCAGCGACTGGCGGAGTACTTGCGCGCGGCGGACACGTCGCTGCACGCAGCGCTTGCAGAACTGGAAAAGGCGGGCGCGTAGATGGGGTCGGTCAACACGATTGCTGTGATCGGCGCCGGCACGATGGGCCGAGGCATCGCGCACGCGTCGGCGCTGGGCGGATATCGCACTATCCTTGAAGATCTGTTGCCTGGAACTCTGCGCAAGGCGGAGACGGAGATTCGCGCCAATCTCGATAAGGCTGTGGAGCTGGGCAAGGTCACGCCCGGCGACGCCGACTCGGCATTTCGACGGATTGAGTTCGCCGGTTCGGTGGAAGAGGCGGCGCGCGAGGCCGATCTCATCATTGAAGCCGTGCCGGAGGAGATGGAGTCGAAGATCGAGATCTTCACCCTGCTCGACAAACTCTGCAAGCCATCGACGATTCTGGCTTCGAATACTTCGTCGCTCAGCGTGACCGAGATTGCCAGCGTGACTTATCGGGCGAAGAAATGTGTGGGTATGCATTTCTTTAATCCGGTTCACAAGATGAAGTTGCTCGAAGTCGTACGCGCGCTTGAGACCGATGACGACACGCTGAACACGGCCGCTGAAGTCGGCCGGCGCATAGGCAAAGAAGTGGTGGTCATCAAGGAGTCGCCGGGATTTATTACCAGCCGCATCAATGCCATGATCGGCAACGAAGCGTTTTATATGCTGCAGGAAGGGATCGCGTCAGCGGCGGATATTGATAAGGCGCTGAAGCTGGGGCTGAATCATCCCATGGGGCCGTTTGAATTGGTGGATCTGGTGGGGCTCGACACGCGGCTGCACATTCTGGAATATCTGCACAAATCGCTGGGGGACAAATATCGTCCGGCGCCGCTGCTGGTGCAGTATGTGAAGGCGGGACGGCTGGGGCGGAAGTCGGGGCGCGGGGTGTATGAGTACCCGGATGTGGCCGTGGCCTCCAAGTAACCCACGCCGGCCACACCGGCTACCGATAAGACGTTAATGTACTTCCTTGGTTGCATGCTGCTGCCAGTCTTTGGCTATTGCCAGACACGCTTCCTTCACCGAGGTTCCAAGAAAAATGGAATCGCCCGAGGCGATTACATCACCGTTGCGGTCAGACAGAGCCCATCGATTCCCCTTGCCGCCACCATGCTGCAGGAGCAGGAAGTAGTCTGCCTTTTCTCGAATCATGTTTTCGGCAAATGGCTGACACTCTTTTTGACGTTGTAATTCCTGATAGATTTTGGCGACTTGTGGCTCCCGTCCGTTGTGCGACGAATCCACCACCACCTGGGAATTGTCCGCAGCCGAGGGACTTGTGACCGCATTGGGCATCACGTAAATAATTGGCCGGTGCGCGGCCGGTGCGCTGGCTTGCGCCGACATCAGAAGTGGAACAGCAACTAGGAAAACGACGCCAATGGCAAAGCGCTTCATTATTCCTCCTGCGAGCGGCAGTTGCGAAGCTGCCTACGAAATCGGAAGCTGGGGATAGATTGAAGGTTGTACAGCTAAATTGTATAGATTTGTGAATTGCGCACCGAGTCGAGGGAGATTCAGGTTTGCATTCTGCTTCCGAATGTCAGCCCGCAGAGGTTTGATACTTTGTCTGCCTCAACTCCTTTGCTGGCGACCAGTACGTGGAAACTCTCGCCCATGCCTGCGGGCGTGACTAGGTGTTTCAGTTGCAGCGCTACTTTGGCGCGCTCTTGAGGCAGGCGGGTGTCCTCGAAGGCGTCGGCGAACTGGTTGGCTTCGCCGATCCCCATCAAGAATTGAGATTGCGTGACTAGCTTATGCGTGTGCATTCCTTGTTTCAGTGCGACCGCGGCCAGCGCGGTGAAGTTCACATCGGCGGTGATGTCCTGCTCGCCGGGAGCTTCATAGGGATTCGCGCTCACGGAATGCTGGCGGATGGCTTTCAGCGTTCCGCGATGGCGCCCCGCAAGTTGCTCCTCACGGGTGCAGCCGTAGTCGATCACGATGGCGAATCCGCGATCGAAGCTGCATGCGGCGGACATTTCTTCCTGTGCTCGCAGCGGAACTTCCAGTCTTTCGCCATCTTCCGGATGAACTGAGTAGCGATCCATAAATTCCAGTTCATCCGGGGACGGCGCAGCCCAGGCCTCAACGAATCGCCCATCGAATGCGTCGATGCGGAGGGAGCCTTGCGGGCTGATGATCTCGCAGGGGATTGCGTCGAAGAATTCGTTGGCGAAGACAATCGTTGGGATCGTCGATGATGGCTGTTGATTTCGCCACTCCGCGGCCGGTGACTCGG
>CAVPBQ010000009.1:0-386434 GCA_963701925.1 uncultured Acidobacteriota bacterium | reverse complement strand
GTGGGAATGAGTGTTATGGCTCATTGCAGGCAACTGACCGTTGCGCTACCTGATGCTAAGTCCCCTATTCGCTTTTGTTTGCGCGTGATCTTCCGGTTGGCGGCGAACGTGCACTGTTGCCGAATGGATACGAGGAACCACCATGGCTCTATCATTCCGGTCTGTGACCCGCAACACCTGGCAACTTCTCAGTTCGATCAAGACTGGCGTCATCCTCATCATCTTGTGCGTGATTTTTTCGGCCGCTGGCACGGTCATCCTGCAGCGCCCCATGACTGACCCCGATGACATGGAGCGCGCGTATTCCCCCACTATGCTGCGCTTCCTGGACGCGGCCGGCTTGACCGATGTCTTTCATGCGCGCTGGTTTATCGCTTTGCTGGTATTAGTCAGCCTGAGCATCATTGCGGCTTCAGTACAGCGGTTCCCCAACTCCTGGCGCTACTTCTCGCGTCCTTACAAGAGTCCTGACGAAAATTTCCGCCGCGTACTGCCGACGCAGGCTCACATTGCTATCTCTGATGAAGAGCAGGGGCTGGTGGCGGCGGATCGCGCGTTGCGCCACTTCGGACTGAAGTCCGACCGGATTGTCCGCACTAATAGTTTTTCTTTGTTCGCCGAACGCAGTCGCATATCCGAGATGGCGGTTTACATCGTGCACGCCAGCCTGCTGCTGATCTTCCTCGGCGGCATCGTGGACGCTCTTTACGGCTGGCGCGGTTTCATGATGCTCACTCCGGGAACCACCAGTAATCAGATCGAGATGAAGACTGGAATCAACAAGCCGGTTCCGTTCTCTATCCGCTGCGACGGAGCCGGCGAAGAGACTTACACCGACGGCACGCCCAAAAAGTGGTGGTCGAAGCTGGCGGTAGTCGACAACGGGCGCGAGATCTTCAAGAAAGAAATCGTAGTCAACGATCCGCTGACCTATCAGGGCGTGCGTTTCTATCAGGCGACGTACGGGCAGTCCGGGAAACTCGACAAGCTGACACTCAACGTGACTCCGGCTAACGGCAAAGGTGCGGCGCAGGAAATTACGTTGGGCATCAACCAGATCGTGGCGCTCGATCCGGATACCAAGGTGCAGATCGTTGAGTTCATCCCCGACTTCGTCGTACAGGATGGTCGCGTTTACGCCCGCAGCAACGACGTGGTGAATCCCGCAGTGCACATGATCGTGACTTCGGCGAAGACGAACAGCGCCATCAATGTGTGGCTGCCGGAGATTCCCAACATCTCCGAGAATGCGTCCTCCCCTTACACCTTCGAGCCGAAAGATCTGAAGACCGCGGTCTACACCGGATTGCAGGTCTCGCATGAACCCGGACAGTGGTCGGTATGGGGTGGAGTGATTTTGATGGCGATCGGCCTGACGTTTGTCTTCTACGTCTCGCACGTGCGCATCTGGGTGGTTCCCGTCACCAACGGAAACGGCCGCAGCTCGCTGTGGGTGGGCGGCACAGTCAATCGCAATCGCGACGCCTTCGAACTCAAGTTCAAGCAGATTGTGGCAGAGATTGAAAAAGAACTGAAACCGGCAGGCGCGGCGTCCGAAGAAGCACGGGCCGCGGTTTCAGCGGGGACAGCATCGATCGCCGGAAGGTGAGTCCGGCTACGGAGGAAGCAAAGTATGGCACGCGCAAAAGTGGAACAGCATCCCGCAGGTGGTGCAGCCCTGGTCGTAGGCGTAGGGTTGAGCGTCACGTTCCTGCTGTTCATCGCTTTCCTGAATGTGGTCAAGAGCGGAAATATTCTGAGTGAAGCCAACCTGCTCTATGCCGCGCTGGTTTTCTACTCGGGGGCTGGAGCGCTCTATCTGGGCTTTGGCGTTACCGGCACCGATTCCTATATCAAGTTTGCCTCGCTCGCCACGTGGGCAGGATTGATCGCCAACACGGGTGCGGTAGCTCATCGCTGGTACGAAGCGGGCCATCCTCCCTTCGCCAGCATCTACGAAATGCTTCTGGCCTTCGTGTGGACCCTGGCCGCCCTAACCCTGGTCGCAGAAAAACGCTACGGAGTGAAGGTCATCGGCACCGTAACCATGCCGGTGGCGATTGTGGGCGTCATCTTGATGCAGCTTCTGCCCAGCGAGGTCCGGCCGCTGGTTCCGGCATTGCAATCTACATGGCTGCACGTGCATGTCACGCTGGCCATGTTGGCGTATGCGGCGTGCGCGCTGAGTTTCGCACTGGCCATGATGTTCCTGATCCAGGACAAGATGAAAACGGAGACCTTTCTGGCGACCACCAGCATCTTCACGGTTGGAATTTATGCCGCGATTCTGAGTCGCTTTGAACGCTGGGGAGGATTCAACGTGGTCGCATGGGACGCCCAGAACAAGCAGGAACTATTCATCTCGCGTGGCGTGCGGCTGTTTGTAACCATCCCCGACTTGGGCTGGCTCATGGTGATGGTCTTCGCAGCGGTGGCTGCGCCGCTGGCGCTTTACATTCTTGGGCGAGTCAAGAAGAACGAGGGCTTTCTCAACGTCGCCAACCGCGCGGTCTTCATCAGCATCCTGCTGCAGATTCTGGCGCTAGCCTTCTTCGTGCTGCGCACTCGCAATGGACAGTATCCCTCGCTTGACGCAGACGGTTTGTTTGCCACCAGCCTGGCCGCAAGCCCGTTCATTCTGTCGGCGCTGGTCGGCGGAATTTTCGCCAACCTGCT
This sequence comes from uncultured Acidobacteriota bacterium, assembly GCA_963701925.1. Taxonomy (GTDB): domain Bacteria; phylum Acidobacteriota; class Terriglobia; order Terriglobales; family Acidobacteriaceae; genus Sulfotelmatobacter. Next base: position 383,758 of record CAVPBQ010000009.1, on the reverse strand, counting down.
TTATCTGCTGCTGTTGTGGCGGCGCAGCGATCTGGAGCGATTGCTGCCCGACGCTGACACGCTTGATCGCATCACTTACAAAACGATTTGCATTGCCTTCCCCCTGCTCACCCTGATGATCGCCGCCGGCTCCTACTGGGCGAACCGCGCCTGGGGTTCCTACTGGAATTGGGACCCTAAAGAGGTGTGGGCGGCGATTACCTGGCTGGTCTATGCTGGCTATCTGCATATGCGGATCACCCGCGGCTGGCGCGGACGGCGGGCGGCTTACTTCGCCATTCTCGGCTTCGCAGTAGTCATGTTCACGTTCTTCGGTGTTACGTACCTGCTGCCTGGATTGCACGCTTATGCCTGAGACCGCACGAATTTCGAGTCCGCCAGCGCCCGCCGTGCCTCCGGCTGAACCGGCGCCCGCGCCTGCGCGCAGAAGCTTCTTCAGCACGGAAGGCTCGAGCGCAACCTCGCTTGCGGATTCTCCGGTGAACGGAAATCCCGAATTCACTCCGGTGTCGAACGCGCAGCCGGACGATCCAGAACTGCCGTGGCTGCGCATTACCTGGGAAATCAAGGCGCTGCTGCCGATCGCGTGTCTCCTTCTCGGCGGAATGCTCCTGTTTCTGCTGGCCACGTTGTCGTGGCGCGATCCCGAGCGCCATACAGTTCTGCTGGTGGCGGGTGCGGGCGCGGTGGCAATATGCGGAGCGCTGCTGGTCGTGCTTACTTCGATGGTGCAACGTCCGATGGTGGAGTTGCAGCAGAAGATTGCTCAAGTCGGCCGCGGAGACCTGAACGTTTCGGTGAGCTTCTCGCAACGCAATGACGAAATCGGCGACCTCGGCCACAATTTCAATCATATGGTCGAGCAACTGCGGGAGAGTCGCGAAGAGATTGAACGCCTGCATCGCACCCAGATGTCACGCGCTGAACACCTGGCCACGCTGGGCGAACTTGCCACCGGACTGGCGCATGAGATTCGCAATCCTCTGGCGGGAATCGCTGGCGTCATCGAAATCATTGGCCGCGATCTGCCGGCCAGCAGCCCGGCTCGGGCAGTGGTCAAAGAAGTGCCGCAGGAGATCGCGCGCATCAATCACATTGTCACCGATCTTCTGCAAACGGCGCGGCCGCATCCGCCGCGGGTCCGCAAAAGCGATCTGAATACAACCGTCGAACACGCGGTCATGCTGGGGCGGCAGCAGGCGCTGGCGAAATCCGTGCAGATCGAACTGCACAAGGATCCTACGCTGCCGGAAGTCGAGCACGACAGTGATCAGATTCACCAGGTCCTGTTGAATCTGCTGCTCAATGCGCTGCAGGCCATCGACGCGAATGGGAGCGTTAAGGTCAGCCTTCGAGCGCAAGGCTCGGCGGCCTTGGTCGAGGTATCGGACAATGGACGCGGCATCGCGCCCAAGCATCTGCCTAACATCTTCCGGCCGTTTTACACCACCAAAGGTGACGGCACCGGGCTGGGCCTATCTCTGGCCCGGCGCATTATTGAAGATCACCACGGGCGGATCGAGGTTACCAGCACCGTGGGCCACGGAACTACATTCGTGGTCATTCTGCCACTACAGCGCGCCTCTGAGCCCCCAGCTTACTAATAAACAGTGCTTGCAGTGCATCCGCAAGCCGACAAGAGCTTGACAGGGTGCCCGTCGCTAGCATATGCTTTGGCATAGGCCTAGGAGCATGGAACGCCACGTCAAGATCTTTCGCAACGGTCGCAATCGAGCGATTCGCATTCCCCGGGAGTTCGAGTTTCCCGGGGACAGTGCCGTTATCCGTAAAGAGGGAAAACGGCTGATCCTCGAGCCCGCACCTCCAAAATCATTGCTTGCGGTTCTGAAAACGCTTGGGCCCATCGACGAGGACCTGCCTCCAATTGAGGATTCTCTGCCTGAGCCTATCGATCTGTAATGCGCTACCTGCTCGATACGAACATGGTCTCCGATCTCTTCCGAGACCCGCTCGGAAAGGTCAGCCATCACATTGAGAAAGTAGGCGAATCGAAAGTCTGCACCAGCATCATCGTGGTCGCCGAACTGCGCTACGGTATCGCCAAGAAGAACTCACCCCGGCTCTCGGCTCGACTGGAAATGATCCTCGGCACTTTGGACGTCCTACCTTTCGAACCGCCAGCCGACAAGGTGTACGGTGTGATTCGCACACATCTGGAAAAATCTGGCCGACCCATTGGGGCGAATGATCTTCTCATCGCCTCTCAGGCGATAGCCCTCGCATACACCCTCGTAAGCGACAACGAGCGCGAATTCGCCCGCGTCGAAGGCCTTCAGCTCGAGAATTGGCTGCGCTGATTGCTGCCCTGCGCATCGCCGAATGCCACGGGACGACGAACGAGTTCCTTGGCGACCGGCAGGTCCCGCTGACCTTTCCAAGCTTCCGTAGTAATCTAATGCTGGATGCCTGCGGAAAAAATACTGATCGTGGACGACGAGCGCCTGGTGCGCTGGTCCCTGCGGCAGAAGTGTGAGGAGTGGGGCTATAACGTGGTCGAGGCTGCGGCGGGAGATCCCGGCCTGCGCCTGGCCCAGCACGAGGCCCCGGACCTGGTTCTGCTCGACGTGCGTCTGCCGGATATGAACGGCATTCAGATTCTGGAACAGATCAAGAAAAGTCCCGACGCGCCGGCGGTCATCATGATCACCGCCGACCCGCAACTGGACGACATCAAGAACGCGCTGAAGCTCGGCGCCTACGACTTCATCGGTAAGCCGCTCGATTTCGAAGAACTCCGCGTCACGATTCAGAACGCTCTGGAGGCGAGCCGATTGCGCAGCGAAGTGCAATCCCTGCGCGGCGAAGTGCGCCGGACTACGGGATATCACGACGTGGTGGCCGTGTCTTCGAAGATGACTGAACTGATGAGCTTCGTGCAAAAAGTGGCAGCCAGCGAAGCCACCACGATTCTGATTCAAGGCGAGAGCGGCACCGGCAAGGACCTGGTCGCGAAGACTATTCATTACGAAAGCTCGCGGCAGAACGGGCCGTTCGTGGCGATTAACTGTTCGGCGATTCCTGAGACGTTGATGGAGGCTGAACTTTTCGGCCATGAGCGAGGCGCCTTCACCGACGCCAAGGCCATGAAGAAAGGCCTGTTTGAAACCGCGCATGGGGGCACGCTGTTTCTGGATGAAATTGGCGAACTCTCTCCCCTGCTGCAGGCCAAGTTGCTGCGCGTGCTGGAAGACCAGATGATCCGGCGCGTGGGCGGCGTGCGCGACTTGCAGGTGGACGTGCGCGTGGTGGCGGCTTCGAATCGCGATCTCGAGAAGGCGGTGCGCGAAGGACAATTCCGCCAGGATCTTTATTACAGATTGGCCATCATTGCCATTTTCATTCCGCCGCTGCGGGAGCGGCCGGAAGATATTTTGCCGCTGGTCGAGTTTTTTATCGGCTGGTATAACCGAAAGTTTAAGAAATCTATTCGCGGAATCAGTCCGGAAACCCGGCGACTGCTCGTGGCCCACAACTGGCCGGGCAACGTGCGCGAGCTGAAGAATTCGATTGAGCGCGCAATGATTCTGGAGGATGAGACCATTCTCCGGCCGGTGTATATGCCGTTCGCGGTGGGAGAAGCCGCACGCAGCGGGCTGACCGCCTTTCAGCACAGCAGCGCTTCCTCCGATGGCGGCAAGCAGTTGGCGAACGGACGCATGCTGCCGCGGCTCTACATTCCGGAAGAAGGTACATCGCTGGAAGAGGTCGAGCGCGCCATGGTCGAACTGGCGATGCGCCAGGCCAACGGCAATCAGACACATGCGGCTCGCCTGCTCGACATCAGCCGCGATGCGCTTCGCTATAAGCTAAAGAAATTTGATCTCGTCCCCGCAGGCGAAGATGAGCCTGCCGATTCCGTCTCGTCGGAAAATCCGGCAGGTTAGAGTCGAACTCACCCATGCCCATCTGCTTACTGAATATTTACGGTCACTACGAACACTTGCGGTGTGCTGTAAAAAAATGGCTCACTCGTGCCGCTAACGTTGGGCGTATAGGCGCCGTCGACCATAAATTTGTAAGTGCCGGGAGTTGTGCCGGGAACGGTCTTAACGCCGCCTCCGCCCATGCTTCCGCCCCCACCACAATTTACCAAGGCCATGACGAGCGCGAGCACAAGCAGGAGTAACAGCGGAGCCCAATCTTGGCGTCGCCGCCTTCGCAGCGGCAATCCCACCACGAGAATCCCGGCTACGAAGGTAAGGGTTTGCGCTGCCAGCCATCGCGGACTCTTGATTTCATCCGCCCGCGCCACCGTCGTCGGTGCGATGGAGTTAATGGTCATCGCAGAGGTCACCGCATTGGGGCCGGCCACACTCGTCGAGTGCGGAACCGAGCATGTGGGAAGATGCTGCGCTCCGGGCGGATAATAGGCGATCGTGCACGCAAAGTAGACGGGCCCAGTGAATCCGTTCGCCGGTGTAATCGTGAGCGCGGACGTGTTGCCCGTAGTTGCGCCAGCTGCAAACGATACGGCATTCGCTGCTGTTATGGTAAACATGCTCAGCATCGTCACCGAGACGACCGTGCTGCTGGCGGCATAGATCGAATCTCCGCTATAACCCACATTCACGGTGACGGTGCCGGGACTCCAGTAGTTACTTCCAAAATCAAAGCTGCAAGAACCACTCACCAAAGTGCAGCCAGCGCTGTAGGTCCCGCCAGGTCCTTCGGCATATAAGAAGATGGATCCGGTGGGAGTGGGTTGACCACTGACTCCCGCAACATTAGAAGTGACAATCAGGTCCTGTGTCGGAAGCTGCGAGGACGCGTTCGCACTGGCAGTAAGAATGCCCGCCGGCTGCTGCGTCACAGTAACTGTTACGGCATTGGAGGTTGCAGCTTCGTAGTTCGCATCACCGCTATACTGCGCGGTGATGGAGTTTGTTCCTACGGGCAACGTCGTCACGTTCAAGGTAGCAGCAGAATTGATGTAGGGCGCGGTAAACATCGTCGGGGCGACGGTTGCGGTTCCCAGCACAGTATTTCCCAAATAGAACGTGACCGTTCCGGTGGGCGCAGGAGCTAAGCCGATGCCAACGATAAGCTGAAACATGACGCTCTGACCACGCGCGACCGGAGAATTGTATGAATTGTTTGCCACCAGTTGAGCGCCAGGAATGGCCTTCGTGATGGTGAAATTCAGCGGCGTTGTGCTGGACGCCGCGTTGAAGCTGGGGTCTCCTGAATAGCTGGCGCTGATGCTGTGACTGCCAACACTAAAGGCAGTCGGCACCCACTCCGCCGTGCTGCCCGACCCCATACTCACCGGGCCGGAACTCACCGTACCCGCGCTCGCCGCATCAGTAAAGGTGACGGTGCCCGTCGCGATGCCGTCGGTGGATCCCGCAGGCGCATTTACTCCTACGGCCTGCGCCTCGATCGCAAGTGAAGTACCGACAGGATAGCTCCCACCGTTGCCAAGAACACCCGTGCTGTTGTTTGTGAACTCATAATAGCTTCCGAACAATGACAGAGCGCTCGCTTCCGGCGTGACGTTCACCGATACCGAGTTAGAAGTGCTGGAAGCGAAAACACTGTCTCCCCCGTAGCGAGCGCTCACCTTATATTGCCCTCCAGGAATACTGTTGACGATGGAGCTGGCCGCTCCGCTCTGCAGCATCAAAAGTTTTAGTCCCTCATTAGTCTGCGGCGTTGAGTTAGTAACCAACTCGACGCCCCCGGATGGAGTTCCGCCGCTCCCAGTTACGCCGACGTTGACTGTGATCGCAGTGCCATGGGTGAAGCTGGTCGGGTTGAGGCTGAGAGTTGTGGTGGATGATTTAAAGCTAAGCGCGTTCCAGTCATTGAACAATTGGTTCGCGTCCACACTACCCAACCCAGTCGCCAAGTCGTATCCCGGTCCAGCATCGTACCCGAGTGTGTAGTATCCCTTGGTATTGTCTGTGGCTGTACTCAGCGTGCAATTCGGCGTGCCCTGCTGGCAGGGGACGACATTGCTCCCGGTCATGATGTCGTGAAATGCGGAAAGATGCTGGGCGGCTATCGAATAGAGAATGTAGTCCGCCTGTCCCTGCGGCCCATATTTTTGTTCGATCAACGCCAGAATTCCCGCCATTGCCGGAGACGAGGCCGATGTACCTCCCACGACCCCAATCGTTAGGTCGCCATCGGAAACCACGCAGTCTCCGGGCGCCGCACAAAAGGGATAGCCGGTATCGTTCTCCCCCGCCGCCGCAAACAATGACACGTCCGGAAGATCACGCACTCCGTCGTCGGGAACACCTTTTCCCGTCTGCCACGAAGGCTTGGGATATCCCGCGGAGCACGAACTGTAAGTACCATTTGAAGCGTCGGTGCCGGTCGCACAATTGCTCGGCCCCCCACTGCCCGCAACGATATCGGGGAAGCTCGGGTTGTAAATGCCGCCGCTCGCAAGATTCAGCCCGAACGAATCATTCCACGGCTGCTCGGGCACAGGTTGCAGAAGAGACGTCGTGGGGAAAATGGTCGCAACGGTGTCCCAGTAAGTTTCCAGCTGAGTTTGCTGCGCGGACGAATTTCCATTGTAGCTGCTGTAATAGAAATCGGTGCCACCCACGGAAATATTCCAGGGAGTGGAACTGAAACCGTTCATGGCAATCCCAGACTGCGCAGGCTGAGGGTTATTGAAATTGTCGCAACCGGCGGGGCCCCCATCGCCGGCTGAAACGAACGAGGTCTGCCCTTGCGCCGCGGCCTGTTCCCACAACGAGTACCAGAACTGATTTCCTGCCGAGCCCAGATCCTGCTCACACAAACCGTAGCTTGTACTGAGGATCGAAGCCTCGTCGTCATCCACAGCGCGCAGCGCGGCCAGATACAGCCCGGATTGCACCGAGGTGTCGGCCGCAGTGTACAGATTGATGGTTGCTCCCGGTGCGACGGCGCCGCTGAGTTCGACGTCCAGATACGACTCCACGATGGCGTCGTTTTCTCCCGGATCCGCTCCGTCAATCACGACGTTGAGCGGATTCGCCGGCAATCCAAAGAACGAGCGGTAGGTCGCGACCACTGTGGGATCAACGTTGGAGGCACCAATCAATCCGATGGTAATGCCGCTGCCCGTCATGCCCGCCGCATAGAGCGGGCCCAGATCGTATTGCAGAGCGAAGTCTCCAGGCGACAAGTCAAGCAAGTCCTGACCCGCCGGAAAGGTCCAGTCCGCAACAAATTTCTTGCGGCTGCTGTCGTAGACGGCCTTGCCGAAATTCTTCAGGTAAGACTGGGGACGAAAGTCGTTGATGGGAGTGATGCCGGCAATCACGGGCGCGAGCGCTGTCGGGATCTGCGGATCGACATCGTTGGCGAAATGCTGCTGGCCGTTCACGAGGTAGGCGTGGATCTGCGAGTGGAAGGCGGAGCGCACTCCACCGGCGGTGCCCGAAAATTCGATGGCTGTTTTAGCTCGATTGATGCGGCTGACCGCGAATCCATGCTCTTGCAGCCAGCCAGAGACCGTAGTGATTTCGGAGTCGGTTAGTCCATATTGTTCGCCAAACTGATCGGGTTTGATCCATTTGTGAAAGGCAGGAGAGCCCGGCCGGTGTGCATCTTCGAGAAACCGATGCAGAGCCGCTTCGCGTTCCGGCGAACGCTGCAACAGCAGCACCATTCGCGAGGCCGGGAATGAGTCGGGGACGGTGCCCAGATCGAAGCGTGCCTGCGCCAGCGGGTGAACGTTGCCCTTGAGCCTGAACCGGAACGCGTCGTTGATAGGTTGAGTGATACGGGAAGCGGAAGCAGTCTGCGCCGCACTGAAGGCGCACAGCGTGAGCAACAAGCACAAGACCAATCGACAGAGCGGGGAATTTGTCGACACCTTCACCTCAATTCGAAACTACAGGCAGTTCGATCTCTCCTACACGGCCCTCTCCCAATTCGCAGCCGCTTAGTGGATCGTTGTGGTGGTGATCACCGGCAGTAATCCGTTAGTGCTTGCATGGTGTGTGGTCTGCGTCTGTGCGACCCTCGACCGACCGCTTGAACTCGCCTGCGGAGTGAGCGCCACACCGTCATTCACATGCGCGCAGTCCATGCGCAGAGTGCCGTTGTCGTTGAACACCAGCCCATAGAAGCGGAACGTGCTGCCGGTTGCGAGTGCCTGCGTGTTTAGCATCTGGGTGTTGCTGTCGACGTAGACTTCCACCTGGCTCGGATTTGTGAGCAGGGTTGTCTGTCCTTGCTGCACGGCCAACGTCGCGAATAGATCGTAGGAAGCTAGAGAAACGGTGTAATCGACAAAGCTGCCGGAGGCGGAAGATGCAATGACGGTGGCATTCAGTGTCTGCGGAATTAGTGTGATCGTGTTGCCAGGAGTATAGACACCTCCCATCACGGAAAGGGCGCCCGAAGAGAGATCCACATTCTGACCCGCTACCATGTTCGACGCATTGAAGCTGGCAACAAAAGGAAGATTCTGCACATTCGTGAATTGGCCGGAAATCCCGAAAACTGCATTGCTGAAATCGATATATGGGGAGTCGAAATAATATCCAGATCCGTTCGGTCCGGGAGACAGCGGACCCTGCTCCTGCCGGCCGTAGAGCATTAAGACCGGCACCTCGGAGTCGACGTTCAACAGCGGCCCTGTGAACATATTGACCGCCGTCGGATCCTCGACCGCGATGCGCGTCGCCGCAATCGACCCGTCGGGCTGAAGGGTGCCGTCCATGTTCACGAACATTCCGGTGGCGAGCGCCGGGAAGTTACTGATCCCCTGAAAAACGGTCGCGCTCCCCGTACTGACAGAAGCCGTTCTTGTCCCGTAAGGTCCCTCGGCGAGGGAGAGATTGAATCCGTTGCTGCTGAAGACTAATGAAGCAACTTCGCCCTCAAGCCCCAGGAACTTGCCATTCGCTGCGTCTGTCGAAGAAGACGACAAAGTCAGGGGCGCGAGAGTGAAGGTCGGCGTTAGGGAAAAGCCCGTGAACGGGTTCAGGCAATCAGGCACGGTCGCCGAACTGAAGACTACCATATTCAGCGCAAGTACCATGCTCGTGCCCGTTACCGTGATCGGCGCCGGCAAGGTTACACTCACCGACGACGCAGGCAGGTTGGCGTTGTAGTAGGCGAATGCCAGTCCTGCGCCTTCCGCCATGCCGTTGGCGATGCAAACGGACTCACCGTAGGGAATCGCTAGCGTTGCCGCGGTGTAGACATCCTGCGGTATGGTCACCGTGATCAGCGGATCGATGGCACCATTCAAATGGATAAACTCCGACGGCTGTTGAGCGGCCAACAGTGTTACTGTCTTCCCTGACTGGCTCGTCAGCGTGATGCCTTGAAAGTCCAGGTTAAGTTCCGCCAGTTGATCGTTGGCCGTGCTGGTGAGGGCGACCGTGACCTGCGTGTTGCCGCTGAATTGCTGTCCTCCGCCTCCGCCGCCCGAAGACGACCCGCTTCCGCTTGAGCTGCAACCGGTGGTGAGCATGAGCGCAAGGGAAAGCGTGAGGATCGAGGACGAGGTTGAAAGGCAAACAAAACGGCTAAGGGGAGACGAAGCGGACAGTTTCATAGATCCCTCCGAGCGTGCACAGTGGGCAGTGTGCATGCCGAATTACTGGGAACTGTAAAGCCTGGACAGCCAGATCGGCCTGCTTCCCCCTCAGGACTTCAGCTAGCCAATCTATCTAAGAAATCCTAGTCGATAACTTAGATATTTGGAATAACAATTCCCCTGAAATCATACTCAGACTAACGTCAACGAATCATTGAATTTGTCGAGAATTGTAATGGCGGAAGAGCTGAAGATCAGAGGCTAGGAATGGGGGTCAGGGGCCGGCTCTTACTGATGCTGGCCCCTTGGCCCTTGATCCCTGGACCCCAAGCCCCGAGTCCTGCTAGCCCGTAGTAGTGCGATCGCCTCCGGAGTGCTTGCTTTGATACATGAGTTCGTCTACCCGGGCAAGGGCGGACTTAGGCGAGTCAGACGCGCTGAGCACGGTCGCGCCGATTGAGGCCGTCACCGAAACGTGGGAGGTTCCGTTGGGCACGTGAGATTGAGAGATCAGCACGCGGCAGCGGTCGGCGAGATCGCCCAGCCTTACCGCATCCAGATCGGGCATGAGAACCAGAAACTCTTCCCCGCCCCAGCGGCCGACGATATCGACTGGCCGCAATCCCTGCATCAGGGTTTCGGCAACCGCTTTTAGGATCGCGTCTCCCATTTCGTGACCGTAGGTGTCGTTCACTCGCTTGAAGTTATCGAGGTCGAACATAAGCAGGCCGTAGAGCCGGCTGAAGGTGCGATGCTCCTGCAATCCTTGTTCGAGTTTCATCTCCAGGAAACGGCGAGTGGGCAAACCCGTGAGAGCATCGCGAAAGGCCAGAGTTTCAAGCTCGCGTACGCGCTTCTCGGTGGCTTTCCTGGTGGCGGAGTTGGTGAAGACTTCGACCGCGCCGACGATTTTGCCCTCATTGTTGCGCAGCGGCAGGGCGCGGATCGAGACTGGAACGCGGTGACCCTCTTTGTGTTGCAGATAGAGTTCCACATTGCGCGGCTTGCCGTCGAGCATGACCTGGTTGAGCGGACAGCCGGTGATGCACAACTGGCGGCCGCACTCGTCTACGTGTCCTAACAGGTTGTCGAAACACTGGGAGCCAACAACCTCGCGCGCCGAATAGCCGGAGACGCGTTCGGCGCTCTCGTTCCAGTAGGTAATCTTGCGGTCGCGGTTCACGAAATAAACGCCCTCATGCATGGTGTCGAGCAGCTTCTCGTAAAACGTCGACGAAAACTGAATGCCCCACAAGCCTTCGCAGGAGTTGTGGGTCTCAATGCCGTAGAGGTGCCCGTCCGCGTGCGCGCCCATGACAACCACGACGCGTCCGATGGCAGTCTCGTCCGCGCCCATGCGGCGCAACAGGACTTTTTGGTCGGGCTGCAACTTTCGCGGCAAGGGCAGGCAGCAACCGTAACGGCTGACTGTGGTGGTTCTGGTTTTTTCCGAGAAGCGTTCTCCGGTGGAGTCGACGCCGGCGATCTCCAGGGGGAACGCAATGGACACGCGGTCGCTGCGCCGGCGGCCAGACAGTACTGTAGTGAGGGATCCCATAAGAGACTCTGTCGGCAGTGCGGACGAGAACTTCAGCGAAATTCACGCGCCGATCGCGATTTTGCGAAGAGAAAAGTCGGATCCCCTTGGTAAGGCGCGAGCGCCAAACAAAAGGGCCTCCAACTTGGAAGCCCTCCGGCGCACATTATGAAAAGGTATGAAGAGCGCCTAATCTCGGAAGGGAGTGCAGGCTCCTACATAGCGGCGACTCGCTCTTTGCCGCGCTCGCCCCTCCCTTTTTGCGATCTGGTGCCGGCAGTCGTCGCTTGCGGCGTATCCAGGTGAAACAGGCGGGTCACGGCTGCCGTCATCCGTTCCTGTTCCGCCTTTTCTGGAAATTCCTTGAGTTCACGGGTGAGGGAGCTGGCAATCTTTCGTATGACCTGAGATGTGATTGCATGCAGCGACTGACTCTGCTCCGGGGTGAAAGGCCCGCGTTCTGCGATAAAGGACTCCAGATCCTGCCGGCAAAGTTCTTCCAGGCGCGAGCGCAGCGCCACGCTAGTGGGAACGGCGCGCTCTGCCTGTAACTGTGTACGAAAAGCCTGTGTTTCCGCGGCGATGATTGTCTCCGCCTGGTTGACTGCTGCCCTGCGCGCAGCAGCATTCCGCTTCTCCGCCCGCTCCAGACCATCGAGATCGTAGAGCAGGATGCCGTCGACTTTGCGGACGTTGGGGTCCACGTCGCGAGGCATACCGATATCCACGATCATCAGCGGCACGCGATTACGTTCGATGGCGATGCGCTCCGCCTCATCGCGAGTGAGGACTACATGCGGACATCCAGTCGCGCTGATCACGATGTCGGCCCGCAGCATGCATTTCCAACGATCCGCCAGAGTTGCCGACGTGCCTCCTAGCTTCGCCGCCAGATCTTTCGCCCGCGCCGGAGACTGGTCGATGACGATCACCGAGCCGAGTTCGTTCTCCGCGACCGCGCGCGGTGAGAAGTCGCTGGTCATGCTGGTGCCCAACAGCAGCACCTTACGGCCATGCAGCGATCCGAAGATCTGCCGGCCAAGTTCGAGAGCCTGGTATGGAATGGAATCCGCCAGGGCGCTTAGTTCGGTTTCCTGATGGACGCGTTCCCGGACGCGCAGCCCTCGTTCGATGATCTGGCTCAGGAAACGCCTGGCCGTGCCCACCGTCTGAGCCTGTTCCAGGCAAGTTCGCACTTGCGCCGTAATATGAGGATTGCCCAACACCAGCGAATCGAGACCCGAGGTCACGCGGAAAACATGGGCTAGAGCGTCTTCGTTGAGCCGGCGGTAGAAATGTTCCCACTCGGTCAGCTTCAGGCCGTGCTCGGAACCTAGAAATTGCAGGAGAGAATTGGCTGCGAGGGTGGGCTCGGCGGCCCAAAACCAGAATTCGGTACGCGAGCAGGTGGAGAGAACCACTACCTCATCGACCCCCTCCGCGCTGTGCAACTGGCGCAATGCTTCGTAGCGACGATTCTCTCCAATCCAGAAGCGCTCCCGCATTTCCAGCGGGGCGGTGCAGTGGTTCAAACCGATAACCATGAGTCCAGGTTCCACAATCACACCTCGAGCGCAAGCTGCAATCTATGAAGGGCAAGCGCGTTGCCAAAAGTCGGCCGCAAGTATGAAAAGAAACTGGCCGTCTTTTGAGGCATTTGCACGATCGAGCGCGGACGCGGATGAGGCGAGCTGCGGCATATAGCGCGGAGCCGGGTCATTTGGCGCGATGTGCCGAGTTTTGAGGCATTTGCGGGCACAATCATGATCACGAGCGACTGTGACTGCAATCACTGCCTGACCTCCTCCTCTGATAGAAACTGCAACACGATTAGTTCGTTCTCATTCAGTTTCGGAATTCGCTTGCGTACTTTCGCTTCAGCGCAAGCCCAAGTCCGAGACACAGGTTCTGAAAGGAAAAGCAATCATGAAGATAACGAAGCTCGCAATCCTGATCGGGACGATCGCGGTCGCGTTGTTCCTCATCTTGCCCAATCTGTCGTGGGCGGCCGATGACGGCGCGGCCATTTATAAAACGAAATGCGCCGCCTGCCACGGTGCCGACCTGGCGGGAAAGCCGGCTGCGAAAATGCCCAGCTTGGTCTCTGACGATGCTAAGAAGCTCTCGGATGCCGATCTGACCGATATGATCGCCAACGGCGGCAAGGACAAGAAGACGACGCATGCTTTCGCCAGCAAGGGCCTGACGCCGGATCAGATCAAGATGGTGGTTTCGTACCTGCGCGATCAGCAGAAGAAGTAATCGGTAAACGCAGGCCGTTTGGAATCGCTGTTCCAGAGGCGTACGCGCGGCTGCACAGAGGCAGGCGCGACTCACGCGAGGGTGAGTGATCCGCTCACCGGCAGGGCTCGGGCTGCGAACCGGGATGCCGGATACCCCCTCGAATCGCCAATCAGGGAACAGCTGGCCCGGGTCTCGGTGCTCACCCCCCGACCCGGGCCTTATTGTTTCAAATCACAACAACTCCAGTCTCAGAAAGTCCGGGAATCGTTGGAAATCCACGCCAAAACTGCCTTTTTTGCGAAAGCCGTCACTGCCCCCTGTGATTGAAATCACAGCCTTTTTCCAGCCCCAAACGTAACCTAGCCTTGCTTGTGGGAGTTCTGTGGTAAGGCTTTCGCCGGAAGGGGGACGTTATGGTGGTTGCTGGCACTACTCCAAACATGGGCCACAAGGCCTATGATTTTTCCAAAAATCCAATGCTGGTTTACTGGGAGATGACCCAGGCTTGCGGTCTGGCCTGCAAACACTGTCGCGCCGAAGCTATGCCTAACGCGAATCCTCTCGAACTCACGACCGAACAGAGCAAGAAATTCCTGCAGCAACTGGTCGACTTCGGCGATCCGCTGCCGCACCTGATTCTGACCGGCGGCGATCCGCTGAGCCGCAAAGACATCTATTCGTTGATCGATTATGCCAACGGGCTGGGGCTGGAAGTTTCGATCACGCCGAGCGCGACGCCGGAACTTACGAATGCAGCGATCACCAAGCTGAAGGAACATGGCATTCAGAGCCTGGGACTGAGCCTCGACGGCTCGTGCGCCGAAAAGCATGACGCCATCCGCGCCGTGCCGGGAACGTTCGAGCACACCATGGAAGCGGCGCGCCAGTGTGGACGGCTCGGTCTGCCGATTCAAGTCAACACGCTCGTTGCCGAAGAGACGGCCGACGATCTGCCGGCGATTTACGAACTTCTTCGCACCAGTTTCCCGGTGATGCGCTGGAGCCTGTTCTTCCTGATCTCCGTTGGCCGCGGCAAGGCGTTGAATGAAGTTTCGCCCGAAGAAGGCGAGAACATCATGAAGTGGGTATTCGATCTTTCTCCGCATTCGCCTTTTGCTATCAAGACGACGGAAGCGCCTTCCTATCGCCGCATTGCGATTGAGACCATGAAGGCGGCAGGCATGGGCGCGCCGGAGATGAAGACCTCGTCGGTCTATCACGGATTCCAGATCCGCGACGGACACGGGATTGTGTTCGTGTCGAATCTTGGCGAAGTTTATCCCTCGGGATTTCTGCCCTTCCCCTGCGGCAACGTGCGCAGCAATTCGCTGGTCGAGATTTATCGCGAGTCGGAAATTTTCCGTGCGTTGCATTCGCCCGATCTGTTCCACGGAAAGTGCGGCGCCTGCGAGTACAGCCACATTTGCGGCGGATCTCGCGCCCGCGCCTACGCGCATACCGGCGATTTGCTGGGAACTGATCCTTTCTGCCTCTACGAACCGGGGGCGGTCACAGTAGGCGCATGAACGCAAAGTGAAGAGCCAAGACGACGGCGGGCGGCGATGGCGACTCAGTTCCAGGTCGGTGATGCGCGGGAAAAAGTTCTGTCTGCAGCGCCAGAACCCTTGCACAATCGGGCGACTCGTGCGGTCGTGGGGCAGCGCAAGAAACTGGTTCGCCGTGTTCAAGCCAACCACTCCCAAGCCTTACGTCGCGGATTTCAATTCGCATTCCTGCTGCTGAACTTTGGGCTGGGCGCGAAGTTTTATTTCTGGGTACGGCAAATTGAAGCGGGGACGCATGATCGCAGCACGCTGCGTCCCGCGGGGGTCGAGGGCTGGCTTCCCATTGCCGGCCTCATGAACCTGAAGTACTCGATCGCCAGCGGACACCTGCCCGGAGTTCATCCCGCGGCCATGTTTCTCCTGATCACGTTCCTGGCGATGGCATTCTTGTTTCGCAAGGCGTTTTGTAGTTGGCTGTGCCCGATAGGAACTCTGTCGGAATATCTTTGGCGAGCTGGGCGGCTGCTATTTCACCGGAACTTCACCCTGCCGAACTGGCTCGATCTCCCTCTGCGCAGTTTGAAATACCTGCTGCTGGGATTCTTCGCGTGGGCCGTGGGCAATATGTCCGCCGAATCGGTAGAGGGTTTCATGCGCAGCCCCTACGGGGCGATCGCCGATGTGCGCATGCTGAATTTCTTCCGCGATCTGGGCGAGACTGCGGCCATCGTGCTCGCGCTGCTGGCGCTGGCTTCGCTTCTGGTGAAGAATTTCTGGTGCCGCTATCTGTGTCCGTACGGCGCGTTGCTCGGCCTGACTTCCCTGCTCAGCCCGTTGCGCATTCGGCGCGCCGAGCCGGCTTGCATTGATTGCGCGAAATGCGCCAAGGCATGCCCCTCGTCGTTGCCGGTGGATAAGCTGGTCACAATCAAGTCCGCAGAATGCACGGGATGCTTCGAGTGCGTCGCGGTATGCCCAGCCGAACGCGCGCTCCAGATGGCGCTGCCGCGCATCTCCGGATCAAGGCAAAAAGCAGTCCCGGCATGGGCGATGGCGGCAGGAATCGCCATCTTATTTTTCGGAATCGTGGGATACGCAAAAGCTGCCGGCTATTGGAACGGCGATGTCCCGGACTACATATACCGCCAGCTAGTCCCCAGCGCCGCCGACATAAGTCATCCTTAAAGTTGAAGAGACCAGAGCATGACGAAGGGCATAGGAATGCGTTGCGCAGAGATTTCCTGCGTGTGACTTCGTGTTTTTTGTAGTTGATGATCTTCCCAGCCGAAACCCGGCTAAGAATAAAGTTTGATGGGCTGGACGACGCGCGTAATGGCGCCGTTAGGGCTGGGCTGATCGGGCTTGAGCCCGCTGCGCATGGAGGCAAACAGACCGATGAGCTGCCCGAACATCACGTCGAGCGCAGGGCGATAGAGATCGGGAAAACTCGCGGGGCAATCGAGCGACAGACAATAATCACTGAGCGGCGAGACATCATCGATTCCGGGCACGGTCACCACGGCCCGGACCCGGCCTAGGCGCTTGCGGTCGATTTCGCGGAGCAGGTCAAGCTCGTATCCGCGGCGGCGCGGCTCGCTCGACAGAAAGGCGACGAACAATGCCTGACTGTCGACGCTCGACATGGGACCGTGGCGCAGGCCGAGCGGAGTTTCCGCCAGCGTAGTTACCTTGCCGGCGCTCAGTTCCACCACTTTCAAAGCGGATTCGTCGGCGACGGCGCGCAATGCGCCCGATCCGACGAAACACGCGCGCGGACATCCCAGTGTAGTGATCGCGGCGGCCACTTCGGCTGCAGCCGGCAGAAATTGCGCTCCCGTCTCCGACATCTGCGCCACCGTGTTGCCAAAGGAATCGAGGTTCTCGAAATGCGCGAGGCACTGGCCAGCGACCAGCATATTGCTGAAGGAGCTGGTCATGGCCAGTCCGCGATCGTTGACCGCGTCATCGAGTACCAGAGCAAGGGAACGATCCGGATGGCGCGCGCACAATTGAGCCATTTGTCCGTTCTGGTTGCAGGTGATGACCACCTGACGAATGTCCGGATGCTGTTCCAGCACGCGCTGTAACAAGGCAACGCCTTCCGGGCTGTCTCCGGAGCGCGAGAACGAGATCCAGAGATATTCGCGGCCGGAGCGATGAAAATCGTCGAAGTCGGTCAACACACTCGTGCTGGGGAGGGCCCACGCGTCACACTTCCACTTCTGGCGCAGAAGAGGGGCGAGGGCGCGGCCGGCGTAATCCGAGGTGCCCGCGCCAATCAGATATACGGTGCGCCCAGAGTCCGGGACGGTGCCGCGCAGCAGGGCTTTCAGGTCGGTGAGGCGTTCCCGGCTGCGCTGGTAGGTATTGCGCCAGGTCTCGGGCTGCTGGAAAATTTCCCGCGGAGTGTGTTCGAGCCCGCGCTCCTGCTTTTCGGCCGGAGGAAGATCGAGCAGCATGCGCAGAGGGTTCAAGCGGGAATCTCCTTCAGTCGAAGACAATGTAGTCTATAACAATTCGAGTTCGTTGAAAAGCATTCGAAAGGAAAAGAAAATCAGTTCGCAAGGAAACGGAGAATGCTGTTTTCGTCCGGATTCGCGTTGTCTAGGCCCGCGCGATAAGAAAATGGATCGGGGCAGACGTTGCGCGCAAACACCAGGGCGCGTTCCGCAACTAAGCATTTTCCAGCGTGTTAATTTATGCAAGGGCAACCCACAAGGAGAAAAACCTATGAGCAGTGGTTCGCGTCCCCTGAGTACAATGCTGCTGGCGGCGGTATTGGCTTCGTGTGCGGCTGGCGTCGCCTGCGAACATCACTACTATCGCGTTTACGACCCGTACTATACGGACTATCACACTTGGAACAACGACGAAATCGTTTACTACAATCGCTGGGCGGCCGAAACTCATCGCGACCCGCATCGCGACTTCCGCAGACTGCCTCCCGGTGAGCAGAAAGAATACTGGACGTGGCGCCACAATCATGGCGATCATGACCACGACCATCACTAGACTCGAAATCGGTCAGGCTCTCATCGGACCGAGATTTCGCTGAGAGCCTGCTCCGTCGTGATGAATCGCGCTCCCCTCCGCTGCAGTTCGGCAATGGCTTCTTCCCCCAGTTTGGGATCGATCGGCTTGATGGCATCGCTCACCAGAGCAACGCGCCTTCCTCGCTCGAGCAAGCCTTTGGCGGCGAACCCCACGCAGTAATCCGTAGTCACTCCGAAGACTACAAACTCGGCATCTTTCGGCAATCGCTGAAGTAGTTCCTCGGCATGCAGCGACTCGAAGATGTTCAGGGTCTGTTTCTCCAGAAGAATCTGCTGGTAGGGTGAAAGATCTTTCGGCACATGAGCGGCGGGATCATTGGCTACGCGTACTACTTTGTCCGTCATCGATTCGGTTACGAACTCGGCTCCGGGCGTGCCCTTAACGCAATGCCGAGGGAAAATCTTGAATTCGGGATCGTCAGGGGCGTGGAAACATCCATGCGAGACCAGAAAAGCCTGCCCCTGGCGCGCGAGGTCGGTTAAACGGCGTATGTTGGGGAGAGTTTTCTCGGCGCCCGGAACGTATAGCTTCCCGGCCGGCAGCATGAAGTCAACCTGTGTGTCGACCTCCCAGAGAATGAAATCGCGAGAAACCATGGGCATGAATACGTTTGAGCGTAGCATCTCAAGTCCGGGTGGACAATGTGGAACGCCGCTGGCCGCGTATACTGCTGCGATGCTCATGAGATCAGCACAAATTCTGTTGATCGCTGCGGGGCTCGCGCCTTCACTCTTCGCGCAGACCGCTGTTCCCGACTGGTGCCGCGCTCTACCACGCCTCGAATACAAAAACCTCGAGCGTGTTGCGGTCAGCGACCCATGGTTCGAGGTCTACAAGCCGGCGCCCGGCGTCTATGCCATTTACGAACCGCATCAATGGGAAGAGACGATCGGCTACCTGGTCGTCGGCGAGAAGCGGGCGCTCGAATTCGATACCGGTATGGGTATCGGCGACATCAAGAAAGTCATCTCGCAATTAACGCCGCTGCCGGTGATCGTCCTCAATTCGCACACCCATCAGGATCACGTGGGCGGCAACTGGGAGTTCGGCACCGTCTACGGCATGGACACGGAGTACACGCGCACGCACGCGAAGGGATCGCGGGAAGCGGCGCAGTTCGAAATCGCTCCCGAGCACATCTGCGGCACCCTGCCGAAGGGATTCGATGCGAAGACATACCAGACGCGCCCGTGGAAGATTAGCGCCTACACGCACGACGGAGGCCACTTCGATCTCGGCGGCCGCACGCTCGAAGTCATCGCCACGCCCGGGCACACTCCCGATTCCATTTCGCTGATCGACCGCGCTAACGGACTTCTGTTTACTGGCGACACGTACTATCCCGGTCCGATTTACCTGTTCGCGGCCGGGACTGATCTGGATGCCTATGCCGCTTCGATTCGCCTGATCGCTGCCCTGTCTCCGCAGTTGAAGCTTGTGCTGGGCGCGCATAATGTTCCACTCGCATCGCCCGCAGTGCTGCCGCGACTGGTCGCGGCATTCGATAAAGTGAGGGCGGGAAAGGTCGCACCCGTGCCCGATCCGCCGGGCCACGTTCTCTACAAAGTGGATGGATTTTCGTTTCTGATGCGCGAACCCGCGCAACACGAGGACTGATATTTATTCGTCCGGAAACAGCCGCCGCATTGCCTCAGCGCGGAAATCGAAGAGCCTCTCCACATCGCGTTGGACTACGATCCAATGCGCCAGCCTGCCGATGGGGCCGAATGGAAGCGCATAGGTCACGCGATCGCGCATCGTCGTGCCGCCATTCTCCGTGGCGAAAGAGTGTTCGTGATTCCACAGCGCATAGGGACCGGAGAGTGCCCGGTCGACGAAGCCGCGTGGCGGATTCCATTCGCTAATCTCAGTTGTCCAGCGGATCGGCATCCTGTGCCAGCGCAATCGATACCGGATCAACGATCCGGCAGCGAGCGCGCGTGGAGCTTCGACGGTGCGAAAGTCGACCCATGGCGGTGTGATGACCTGCAAGTTCTCCGGCCGGGAAAAGAATGAGAAGACGTCGTCCAATGGCTTCGGAAGCCACTGTTCACGTTCCAAGACATAAGTGCGCATTGGCCTCCATACGCTTCGAACTTCGAAAGATGCTCGAAGATTTGCCTTCGGTATGTTCTAATCTGCGCTTGTAATTCTCGCAACCAATCTTCCTACGGAGACACACATGTCCCATCGCACATCGAAGCGATTTGCATGGTTGCTCGTTTTGGCCGCCGTAAATTTTCTTCACGCGCAAGCGCCCGCCCCGGTGACCGCGCCGCCGGCCGATCTTGACGCTTATGTCGCATCTTCCATGAAGACATTCGATGTTCCCGGCATGGCCGTGGCAATTGTGAAAGACGGCAAGATTGTGGTCGCCAAAGGCTACGGCGTGCGCAAATTGGCTGATCCCACGCCCGTGGATGAATTCACCATGTTCGCCATCGGATCGAACACCAAAGCGTTCACCACTGCCGCCCTGGCCACTCTGGTCGACGCCGGCAAGCTGTCCTGGGACGATCCGGTTTACCAGCGGCTTCCCGGATTCGTGATGTACGATCCCTACGTTTCGCATGAAATGACAATTCGCGATCTGCTGACCCATCGCAGCGGCATGGGACTCGGCGAAGGCGACCTTCTATTCTGGCCGCATTCCACCTACACCCGCGACGAGATCATCCATAAGCTGCGCTTCATGAAGCCGGCGTCGAGTTTCCGCAGCCACTATGCCTACGACAATCTGCTTTACATGACCGCCGGGCAGATTATTCCCGCGGTGACCGGGACCTCATGGGACGACTACGTGGCCCAGCATATTTTGTCGCCGCTGGGCATGAATCACACAGTCACCAGCAATTCAAAATTCAAACCAGGGGACGATTACGCTTCGCCGCATTCGCGGGTGGATGGCAAGTTGCAAGTGATTCCGCAGGAAGATCTCGACAATGCGGGGCCTGCGGGCTCGATCAACTCCTGCGCCGCCGACATGGCGAAGTGGGTGCAACTGCAATTGAATCGCGGCAAGTTTACCGATCATGACGGTCATCTCTTCTCCGAGCAGCGCTCGCGTGAGATGTGGACGCCTCAGACTATCCTGCCTACCGGCAATCCTCCACCGCCGCTTGCCGGGCTGAAGGCCAACTTCGCGGATTACGCGCTGGGCTGGGGTTTGCGCGATTATCACGGCCGCAAGCTAGTCGGCCACACCGGAGGCGTCGGTGGATTCGTTTCGCGCGTAATGCTGGTGCCCGATGAAAATCTGGCAGTTGTGATTCTCACGAATGCGGAAGAAGGCGGCGCCTTCGATTCGATTCTCTACCACGTGCTCGATCACTATTTCCAATTGCCCCCTACCGACTGGATCGCAGCCTTCAAGACGCTGAAAGACACGGAAGAGAAAGAAGCAGCGGAGACCATGAAGAAGGCAGAAGGCGCGCGTGCCGCCGACTCCAAGCCTTCACTTCCGCTCGAAAAATACGCCGGCGCTTACAACGACGCATGGTATGGCCCGATCAGCGTGCGCACCGAGAATGGCGGCCTGGTCATCAGCTTCGATCACACGCCGGCCATGGTCGGTGATCTGGAGCACTGGCAATACGACACGTTCAAGGCACACTGGCGTGTGCGGACGATTGAAGATGCGTTCGTCACCTTCGCGCTGAATCCGGACGGAAGCATCGACAGCGCGAGAATGGCGGCGGTGTCCCCGTTGGCCGATTTCAGCTTCGACTATCAGGACTTGCTGCTCAAGCCTGTGCTTACCGAAAAAAAATGAAGAGCGAAAGGCATGAATGGCCAGGACTCAACCCTAAACCTTGACCACGAGCCCACCATCGCCGGCCGGGACCACTCTCCGCCGCGAACTGAACATCGTCGACCTGATCTTTGCCCAAATCCTGCTTAGGATTGCCGCTTTCTCATCCGCATCTTCGGCCTCGTCAGCCATGGAATGGAATTCGCGTCTTGCGTCCTCCACGAGCCCATCATCGTGCAGTCTTGCGGCATTCTCAAAGCGCAGAGTATCCATGCGATTCGTAACCTGCCTCTCATCAGCGCAGAAACACTCTCCCCGCATCCTCCGCGCGCACTGTGGACTTGCGTCTGGCGCCTGTGGCCACGTTGTAGGCGACAAGGACGCGATCTTCCACGATCAGAATCTCTTTCTCATCGAGCCAGCCGACGAGCGTCGCATGGGGCACGAAGGCGATTCGCTTCGCAGTGTCGCCCAGCGTCTTCACCTCGACGGCAGGCAAATCCGCAAGCGCCGTGCGGATGTGTTTGGATTCTTCTGGGTTGGCCTGTCCCTGCTCCGCCAATTGAATGGGCTGATTGGCCTTCGCAGTCGAGACGATGGTCATGGCCACGGAACTGAGAGTGGGCGAGAACTTCGCATTCAAGGTCGAAAAACTCACGTCGTAGTCGGAGTTCGCGTAGGTGGCCACTTCGTCGAAAACTGTCTGCTTCTTGCCGTCGGTCAGCAGCAGGGTCTGGTCGTCGCTCTGATTCGACCATCCGCAACAGGCCGAGTCGGGGATGGCTTCGATCACAACGCTGCCTCCGGATGCGGCGTCCAGCAACTGCTGTAGCGGCTCCGTCGTGGGAATGGCGGTCCACTTTCCATTCTCCTGCTCGTAGCGTGTCGTCGATTTGTATACGGGACCAGTCTGCCCGGCAACGAACTGCGTCATGAAGAAGTACCTCGCGACCCCGCCCACCGGTGTCCATACAATCCCGTACGGACATGTTTCTTCGCACGACCCTGTGCTGCAGCCGCACTCCGGCATCTTCACCGTGGCCAGATCTGCACGGTTCTCACCATTCAGATCAGTGGTCCACGACTGCCAGGTCGTGCTCGTTGATAGGTCAACCGTCTCACGATTCAAGCGCCGCGCTTGATTGGCGAACCAGAACAGACGCGTTCCGTCTTCGGAAGGCGCAATCGTGGGCGCAGATTCGTCTACCACCTGATTCGATCCCGCTTTGCCCAATTCCCGTTTCACTCCCAAATCGAGCGTGGCGGACTTTTGGCCGTTCCATAGAAATGCCTTGTGCTGGGCCGCGGCATCTTCGTCAGACAAAGGCAGGGACACCGCTGGTACGAACAAAACTTGCCCGGCAAGATTTACGAAAACGCGTTGCGGGGACTGCGCGGCTTCGGGCGGAACCTTGATCGTCTGCTTCACCGCGAACGTCGACGGATCGTATTCGACCATCTCTCCCGACGTCCGCAGCACCCATAGGCGCTTCCCCTGCCCCAGCGCGCAATCGGCCAGCAGGAGCAGGCAGCCGAGAATTTGCAATCTATTTCGCATGGACTTATTTATATCGTAGAACTGTAAACGAGGAGCGGCCGACGAATCGGCGGCGCGGGATTCCGCGTACAATATCTGCACCACAAAAGAGATTCTCATGACGACTACTCATCCGCCTCGCCCCCACGCCGCAACTGAAGTTCCGGCAGTCCCGCTCACCACCGAAGGATATAGCGTCCTTCATCAGATGATGCGCTTTCGCCGAACGGCGTGGCGCGCCCTGCCCGAGGCCGAGAGATCCGCCATCGCGAAGGAGGCTTCCGAGGCTCTGACCGCGATGGAAAAGAATTCCGCCGGTCAGTCGGCGCTTTTTTCGTTGATTGGGCATAAGGGCGACCTGATGCTGATTCATTTCCGCAATTCGTTTGCAGATCTGAATCAAGCGGAACTGGCGCTCGCCAATCTGCGGCTCAGTGATTATTTGGAGCCCACGACTTCATATCTGTCCATCATCGAGCTTGGGCTGTATGACTCCACTCTCAAGATTTACAAGGAACTTACCGATCAGGGCATCGAGCCGCATTCCGACCAGTGGAAGGCAGAGATCGAATGCAAACTGGACCGTCATAGGGAAGCGATGCGGCCACGCCTGTTTCCAGAAATTCCCCCGAACCGGTATGCGTGTTTTTATCCCATGGATCGCCGCCGCGGCGAAGATAAGAACTGGTACATGCTGCCCATTGATGAACGGGCTCGCCAAATGAGCGAACATGGCCTGGTAGGCCGCCGCTATGCGGGTGAAGTCAGACAGATCATTACCGGGTCGATCGGCTTCGACGATTGGGAGTGGGGCGTCGATCTCTTCGCTGACGATCCTCTGGTGTTCAAGAAGCTCATCTACGAGATGCGCTTCGATCAGGTCAGCGCGATCTACGCATTGTTCGGGCAATTCTATGTGGGCGTACGCGTGCCGGCGGCGAGCCTCGCGCAACTGCTCAGCGGCGAACTGCCCAAGTAAATCCAAGCAAGATCTCACCACAAAGAATCACTGAGTGCATCTCTAGTCATGAGGTGATTCGGTTTATTGAACAAGGAGACTCATGTCAACTCTCGGCTTTATCGAATACAAAGACGCCAGCCCGGAAGTGCGCGCGGTTTATGACGACATCATGGCGACGCGCAAAACCGACTGGATCAATAATTTCTGGAAGGCGATTGCGCACGATCCCATTACGCTGAAGCGCACATGGGAAGACATCAAGCAGATCATGGCGCCCGGCGCGCTCGATCCGTTGACCAAGGAACTGATCTACGTCGCGGTCAGCGTCACCAAC
The DNA here is from genome assembly GCA_963701925.1 of uncultured Acidobacteriota bacterium. Classification (GTDB taxonomy): domain Bacteria; phylum Acidobacteriota; class Terriglobia; order Terriglobales; family Acidobacteriaceae; genus Sulfotelmatobacter. The sequence continues at coordinate 359,318 of CAVPBQ010000009.1, read as the reverse complement.
CAGTGCAACTATTGCATCGCATCCCACACCGTGTCGGCGCAAAAGAAGGGCATGACCGACGCCATGTTTAAGGAGCTGATGGCGGTAGTGGGCATGGCAAACGAGACCAACAAGATGGTCACGGGATATCAGGTGGAAGTAGACGTGCAGTTCAAGACCGGGCGCTAGCCCGTGTGGCTCGGACACTCGTGTCTGCGTTGCATGCGGCGAAGCGGTACAGTTGAGCGCGCACAGCCGTCGCGTGCTCAGGATGAGCGTTTCTTGCGAGTTCGTGGAAATTTGAACTCGCACTGTTTCATATCAACTTTTCTGCCGCGGAAGCGTACGTCTTCCGCCTCTAGACGTAGCCGCTGCTCGATGGCCGAATCTCCAGTGAGCTTGATATGGCCGCCAGCACCCAGCACGCGCTGCCAAGGAAGGCCGAAGCCGCGGTGCAGAACTCTGGCAACCAGGCGCGCCGCCCCCGGAAAACCCGCAGCCTTGGCGACTCCGCCGTAAGTTGAAACTTTTCCCCGCGGGATGGCGCGAATGGCGCGCTCGATGCGCAAACGCATCACGCCCGCCTTCCCATCTGCCTTCCTGGATTTTTTCATCCTGAGCGACCACAGGCCGACTCGATATCGAGCCGGCCTGCAGATTCCTGGAACGAGCAACTGCTCTCGCCGCTTGATGATGAGTCCCGCAGCAATGGCTACGCCACCTGGCGGAAAGACTCCAGCGCGTCATACTCCGAGTCGCGCACATCAAACACCGTCAGCAACTTGGTAACCTGCATCAGGTCGCCCACGCGCTTGGTAAGGTTCGCGAGTTTGATGGTGCCGCCGGCATTATGCGCTGTGGTATGCAACGCCACCAGAGTGCCCAGGCCGCCGGAATCAATGTAGTTGATCTCGCCGAGATTGAGCACGATGCGTTTCTGGCCTTCGGCGATGGCCTTCTTCACTTCATCCCGCAGCAGCGAGGACTCTTCGCCAAACACAATTCGCCCATCGCATTCGATGGCGAGAATTCCGTCAACCGTTCTTTTCGTGAGTTTCAATTGCATAAAGACTCTCCTTCGCGGCCGCCTGAAAGCGTTGCCGTCTGCCACATATTCGGGTTGCACCAGCGTATCGCGCCGGGCCATCCTTAGCAAGCGCGATCCTCCCTTATTTGCGGGGCCATCCGCTGCGAAAAACGTTTACTGGCGCGCCTCTTGGGGCGGTCCATTATCCCGTATAATCGTCTCTTCGCCCCCATGAGTTATACCGTCCTGGCGCGCAAATACCGTCCCCAGAAATTCTCCGAGGTCATCGGGCAAGAGCACGTCACCCGTACGTTGCAAAGCGCCCTCGAGCAGGGACGCACGGCACATGGTTACATCTTTAGCGGCCATCGCGGCATTGGAAAAACGACCGTCGCTCGTATTCTGGCGATGGCGCTGAATTGCCGGTCGGGGCTTCCGAAAGAAGATCATCCCGTGCCCGAGCCCTGCGGAGTATGCGAATCGTGCACCGAAATTCGCGCGGGAAATGCCGTCGACGTCATCGAGATTGACGCGGCCACCAATCGCGGCATCGACGAAATTCGTGAACTGCGCGAGGCCGCCCGTTATCGTCCAGCACGGGATCGTTTCAAGATTTATATTCTCGACGAAGCACACCAGATCACCGACCCCGCCTTCAACGCCCTGCTGAAAACCTTGGAAGAGCCGCCCGACCATATCGTCTTTATGCTCGCCACTACGCAGCCGGAAGACATTCCGCAGACCATTCGCTCGCGCTGCCAGCACTTCAGTTTTCGGGCGGTGAAGTTCGATGACATTGTCGGCCAGCTGCGCGATCTCGTCGGACGCGAAAAGATCGAAGCGGATGACGACGCCCTCGCTCTGCTCGCCGAAGCTGGTGACGGATCGATGCGTGATGCGCTTTCGATTCTGGATCAGGCAATCGCGTCGTCAAGCGGAAAACTGACCGCCGACTCGGTTCGCAGTCTTGTGGGCGCCGCGCCGGCACACATTCTTGAACTGGTGATGCAGGCGGTCTCGGAATCGAAGAGTGAAGAAGTTCTGCGCCAGATCGACCATCTCATCAGCGAGGGACACAGCCCGACCCATTTCGCCCGGCAGATGGTGCGTTTTCTGCGCAATGCCACGGTTGCGAAAATCGCTGGAAAAGATTCTTCCCTGCTGCAAGTTTCCAGCGAGGAACGCGAGCGCGTCGCCCGCGTGGCGGATCTGTTCGGCGAAGAAGATCTCACGCGGCATCTACAAATTATGCTGCGCACGCACAACGAACTGGGTTACAAGCAGGAGCAGCGCTTTCATCTGGAGCTGGGCCTGTTGAAGATGGCGCATGCGCAGAAGCTGCTGCCCATCGAGCAACTGCTAAGCGAAGCTGGGATGCCAACGGCTCCGAGTGCACAGAGACCTACGGCGCGGCCTGCGATCGTTGGCGGAAGCTCGAATGCAGAGCCGCGGCGATCCGAACCAGTTTCTACATCGCGCCCCACCCAGGTTTCGCCCTTCGCCGCGGATTCGGCGCGCAAGGGTACGCCGCGACAGGAAGCTTCGGTCGATTCGGCGCTCCCGTCAGGGCCGCGCATCATGGCTTCCGCAAGTGCTCCAGAACCGGTCAACATGGGTGCTGCGGCACTCGCGCCGCAGCGAGGGTCTGCTCCGGTTCCAAGTCTCGACACTGGCCCTGTGGCAGCGCCTGCTGTTGCCACCGTGGCGGCCGTCCTCGAACCCTCGCCGGTCGCGGACCCGCTGCCCTCGCTCTCATCCGGCGCGGAGCCGCAAATCGACCGCTTGCGCGAGGCCGTGCTGCAAGCGCTGGCCGACGGCAGCCAACACTTCCTGGTCTCGATGCTGTCGGGCGGTGAGTGGAGCGTGCGGGGAAACGAATTGGTCATTCAGCTTTCCGAATCGCAAACCGTAGTCGACATGTCGGTCAGCAACGACGCGAAACGTCTGGCCATCGCCTCCGCCAGCGGGGTTCTCGGAAGAGCAGTCAAATTCAAAGTAGTGGGCGGTGCGAACGTCGCTCCGCAAGAAAATAAGCGCAATGGCGCAACCCAGACTCTTCCTGGAGTCGGAGGCCGGGCGCGCGCGGAACAGGATCCGGTAGTTCGCCGCATGCGCGACAAATTCGGCGCCGAGATTCGGACCGTGATCGATTACCGAGACAAGAGGTAGAACAGTTTTATGGGTGGATTCAACCTACAAGAACTGATGTCGAAGGCCAAGTCGCAGTACGATGCTCTGCAGAAAAAAATGCAGGAGACCGTGGTCGAGGCCACGTCTGGCGGCGGTACGGTCACCGTGAAAATGGATGGCCGCAAGCAAGTGCTCAGCCTGCGGATTGATCCCGAGGCAGTGAAGTCTGGCGATGTTGAAATGCTGCAGGATCTAGTGCTGGCGGCTGTCAACGAGGCCGCGCGAAAAATTGACGCGCAAATGCAATCGACAGTCGGCGGAATGCTGGGTGGGCTGGGCATTCCCGGAATGTAGTCAACGCCGAATCGAAATTTAATCCAATGAAGACATCTCTCTCCGTACTCGCCCGCGTAATCCTGATCTTCGCCACCGCGCTGCAGGCACAAACCGCGTCACAAGACCCGTCCAAAACGAAAGAGGCCTCCATGTCGCACGCCAGCGGACCCTTCGACGTAAAAATCACTCCGCAGGATGACAAACTTGGCAACGGCATCAGCCGCATGCTCATTGATAAGCAATATCAGGGCGACCTCGAAGGCACATCTAAAGGACAGATGCTCGCAGTCGGCAGCGCTCAATCCTCCGGCGTTTATGTTGCCATCGAGACCTTTACCGGCACGCTCCACGGCAAGACTGGTGGGTTCGCTCTGCATCACACCGGCATCATGACCAAAGCTGCGCCCACCCTGACGATCAGCATAGCCCCCGGCTCCGGCACGGGCCAACTCACGGGAATAACCGGTAAGATGAGCATCAACATCGCTCCCGACGGCAAGCATTCTTATGAACTCGAATACACGCTGCCGAAAGGCGATTGAGTATTTGGATGAGTGGTAATTCTGTCGTGCCGCATCGTCAGGCAGCTACAATGTTCTCAGCGGGTTTTACATTACTCAATTACAAGGTACTAAATCACTCAATTCCTAGATCTCCATGTCCAAATTTGCCGAGCCGATGTCGCGGTTGATCGATGAGCTGAAGAAGTTGCCGGGTGTGGGCGCGAAGAGTGCGCAGCGCCTGGCGTTTCACATCTTACGCTCGAGCGATGACGATGCCGAAGCGCTCGCCGCTGCCGTGCGCGATGTGAAGGCCAGCCTGCGTCTGTGCTCGGTATGCAACAACATCACTGACGTTGACCCATGCGTGTACTGCACCAGTCCTACGCGCAATCAGCGCCTGGTCTGTGTGGTCGAGGAACCGACGAACATCGCAGCCATCGACAAGACCAAGCACTTCAACGGCGTCTACCACGTACTCCATGGAGCGATTTCGCCGCTGCATGGCATTGGCCCGGAGCAATTGCGGATCGGGAATCTGGTCTCCCGCGTCGAAGACGGGAATGTGGATGAAGTGATCATCGCCACCAATCCAACGGTGGAAGGCGAGGCGACCGCGACTTATTTATCGCAGCAACTCAAGCGCGCTGGGGTGAAAGTCACGCGCATCGCCATGGGCATTCCGGTTGGCAGCGACATCGAATATACCGACGAAATCACGATGCTGAAGGCGATGGAAGGCAGACGCGATATGTAGCCACGACAAATCTGTCGTAGCTCAGCAGGGCAACTCCGGTTCCAGAAAAACATTTGCTTCTTCTTCCGCTCCGCTCAGGCCTTCGGGCAAAGTTCCGCGATTGTATTCCGCCATCCGGTTCTTCCACTTGAGAAAGTCGGTGATACTTTGCGGTTCGATGCGCACTTCCACGCGCCGTAGGCTGGCGAGCAGCAAATTCATCTCGTAGCGGAAGCCCTTGGCGGTGCGCAGGTTCTTCGCAGAGGAGTGCACAATCTCGATTCGGCCGCGGCGATATTCGAGCAGCCCCCAGCCCGTGGGCAGTTCTTCTGGCTTCACTAAAGCCGGTGGAGTGAAGTAGAAGCGCTCGCAGCCCACGCCCTGCTCCGGCTTCTTGCGGAAGGGCTTATCGCGGTCAGCGAGAAAATCGGCGCGCGTGACCTTGCATTCGACCAGCACGGAATGCGAAGCCTGCTTCCATCCAATGGCGTCGGGCATTTCGCCGCTCACGCAGGCCTGTTCCGACAGAACCACTCCGCAGCGATATAACCGCAGCCAGCGCACTGCTCGATCCACCATCTGGGCGTGAGTCATAACAAGTTCCAAGAAGCCCTATATTTGTAACCCGCAGGGCGGTTTGCCGAAAGTGGCCGCGCGGTTTCCTGACGGCGTAACGGGAGTTGGTTAGCCGGAAGCTGCACTCTTCATCGGCTTCACGATCACCGGACGACGCAGCACGGTTTCGAGGAGATATCGTTCAGCGGCGATGGTTTGGGCTGTGTCACTGGCGGGCATGTACCCCTCGGCGGCGATGACCACGGCTTCGTCCTTTCCCACCGCGGGCGGCTTGCGGACGAAGCCGTTGGCGCGGCGGCGAGGTGACACGATATTCTCAATTTTTACGTGCCGGATATGGCCGTCGTGCGTGGCATCAAGAGCGTTCGCCAAGCGAAGGATTGCAGACAGCTGAACCACGGATCGCTGTTCGTCGGGCAACAGATCACGCAGTGCTTTGTCGCCTCGGCGAGGCAGGGCGCCGCGATGAAAGCGCGCAACTATGGCGGCGCGCTGCATCTCATGTTCGTTCCAACCCAGCGGCACTCCGTGCTTCTTGATGAGCTCCTGCGATTCCTTGTGGTGGCCCTTGTCGCCTTTCGATTTGCCAACGTCGTGCAGCAAAGCCGCGACATAGAGGCTGGGCCTCATGTCCGACTCCGGGACTCTTCCAGGATTCGCGCCATTTCTCGAGCCGGGTAAGGCCAGAAGCCCGGCGCGGGTGAGCCCGTCGTAGAGTTCGAGTGCGAGACGAGCCACGCGCTCGGAGTGCGCGAGGTCAGGATCGAGGACCTTCGCCCACAGCTTCATGCGGCGGGTGGCGATCTGCTGAATTTGTTTGCCCTGCGGAAGTGCCGCGCGCCAAACGGTCCACAGTGAATCCGGGCCAGCCATTTTGTCGCGATAAGCTGCGACTCGCTGGCTGCGCTCTGCAGCGATGCAATCGTGCCAACGGCGGCGGGAATCGGCATCGGGAAAAATGCGGCACGAGAGCGCCGTGGCCCAGAGCACGTCGAGGTCGTGGACTTCCCCCAGCAGGTCTTGCATGCGCTTGAGGTCGTTGCTCCAGAACTTGTGCTCGACGGGAAGAAAATTCTCGACGATGTAACGAAAGCGTTTCAACCCGATGCGCGCGGCATGGAGCGCGACCTGCGATCGACTGCGCATGGCGCGGTTGTGCAATTCCCGGGCGGCGGTCCAGCGCTCCAGAGCCAGATGCTTGAAGACGATGCTGCCGGGACGAATGTGCGCGGCGCGCTGTGGCAGGGTCTTGCTCCATTGGCGCCATTGCTTGCGGTCAAATTCCGACAGGGCCGCACGGGCTTCCCGCTTCTGCTCCGTCTCGCGCTGGCGGAGAATGCCGAGGAGAGCGTGAGCGGCGCGATCGCGAGTTGGAAGATCGACTGCTTCTGTGGGCTGATGGTCAGGTCTGCCCTCAGCTACGGCGCTGGGCTCCTGCCCGGACGCTGGCAGAGCCTGCCCTGAGCCCGCCGAAGGGAGTGCCCGCGCCACACTGGCCTCCTTGGTATCTGCCTGCGACGTTGGCTTCTCAGCGTTCGCCTTCTCTACCTTGGGTTCCAGTTGGTCGGTCCAGTCCATCATGATCTGAACATCGCGCAGCGCCCCCAGGCGCTGGAACAGGGCCTTGCCAGCCTTCTTCATGACTTTCCAGTCAGGATCGGGATCCATCGCCATCATGCCGTCAGCCATGGAGCGGCAGCGCCGCAGCGACACGCGCAGGTCGTGCACCGGGTCGGCGCTGAAATCGGCGGCCACCTTATCGCACTCTTTGAGTACGCGCAGCATCCAGTAACGCAAGCCGGTGGTTGGGGAAGCAGACTTCACGGGGTCATTGTAGATCAGTCGAGCCGCGCCCATCGTGGGCTAGGCTAAATGGACCGTTTGCAGGGATAGGACCACCTGAGCTCCAGGCTCCGCTCCACTTTGACGGCGGTTTTTTTTCCCATTTAGGCGGCCGGTTCGCCGCACCAGTCTTATTACCTCCGTAACGTTTTAGGGCTTACCTTTCCGCATTAACCTTGAGGTTCACTATTGTGCTTTCGAGGAGCTCTTTATCTCTGCCACGAACACATCGCAAGCTACGCGTTCCGCCTCGGCACGGGCGTTCGTCCATAGTTTGAACATCCTGATCAAGTATGCGCGGATGTACGGCTATGACCACAAGCGGACCGAGGGGCAGTTTGAAACCTGTTGGCGTGAGTTGCAGCAAGGACTCCCTTGCACGGGCGACAGCGGATTTCTGTTGGGAGTTTCCGACAACAAGTTGCTGCTGGATGGAATTCCGCTGGAGGCGGGGAATGCGGAGAAAAGCTTCGCCACCCTGCTGAGCGCGGCCGGCCTGGCCAGCTTGCACTTTTCCAAGGAAGTAACGGTCGAAGACTTCACGCGGCTGGTGCGGGCATTCACCCTGGCCGGGTCGAAGGCGACCGACGTGGCCAAGCAGATTAAAGATGCGCTGGGAGAGGGCAAGCACAACAGCACGATCAAGATTAATGAAGTGAAGTTTGTGGCAGCCGATCCGCTGACCGGCGATGTGAGCATTGCTGCGCAGATTGCCGCGCAGACCTTGGGGCCGGAGTTCAAGCAGTGGCTGAATGATCCGCAAAAGCTCTTGCAGTTGATTGCAGCCGCGGAAGGGGCTACGTCAGGCACCGGCGGCGGGGCTGCCGACGGCGTTCACATGGTCCCGCTAGGCAGCGCGCCCAACGGACCGCATGGCGCAGGATCAGGATCTGGCGGTACTGGCAGCGGCACCGGCACCGGCGTCGCTCCGGCATGGACGGGCACAACCGTCCCTCTACAGGAGCAGGAAGTCATACAGGCCATCCGGCTGCTGACGCGCTTTGGACAGGTGCAGCAGGATCCGAGTACCAAAGAAGAAGATATCCAGAAAGAGCTGGTCCAGACCGATCCCAACACACGGCTGAATCTGCAGCAACTGCTGGGCAGCCTGGCGGCCAAGGCGTCTTCGGGGGAAGAAGATACGCCGCTGCTGATGAAGGCGGCGGAGCATATGGCGATCCGCTTCGCCCTGGAGCGCTATCAGAAGGGCGAAATCAAGGTAAACGCCGTGCACCAGATGATGGAGCATATGAGCCGGCAGATGGACTCATTGCGCCAGATTCTGAAGTTGCAAGAAGAGAAGATGAGCAAGGCTGGGATTCTGGTGGAGTCGCACGCCGACATCCTGGACCGCATGTTCTGGGCGGAAGTGCCGGAGTCGGGCAAAAAGAGCGTGCTGATGTCGCACGAAGCGCCTTGTGTGCCGGCGCGCAATGTACGCCAGTTTGTGGAAATGCTGCTGGAGCGTGAAGACACCGAGACGGCAAGCGAAATCCTGAACAACTATTCTGGCTGCCTCAACGCCAAAGAGGCGGAGCCGCGCCGGAGGACGGCGATCGGGTTGAGTCAGCTGGCAGACCTGTATACGCGACTCGGTGGACAGCCGATGGGGCAGGCGATCAAGCAATTGAGCGCGCAGTTAATTGTGGAGAAGGACCCGGAGCTGCAAAGTTTGCTGAGCGCGGCCTTTGTGCGCTTGAGCCAGGAAGCCAGCGAGGCCCGGAATTACGCGGCGGTCAATGAAGTATGCGCGGCCATGGAGCTGGTCAGCGTGGAGCGCCCGGTGCTGATGAGCGATCTGCGGCCACGTGTCGGAGTGGAGAACAGGCTGCCCGAATTTATTGAAGAAGCGCAACGGCTCGAGCCCATTCCGCGCGACCTCATCTCCGTGCTGCGGCGAACCAGCCAGGCTGGGGCGGAGCATCTTGCCGATCGCTTCTTCCGCTGCATGCGGCGCGACGAATGCGATCGCATGATCGATCTGGTCAAGGAGTTGGGATCTCCGGTCCTGGTGCAGTTACGTGAAATCTTGCGCACCGGGCAGGCGCGGCAGGCTGCAAGCGCGGTGGGACTGGTGAGTCGCCTCGATGCCGGAACGCTGCTGGAATTGTTGCCCACACGTTTGCCCGAGTGGAACCGCTTTTACCACGACATTGCTGTTCGGCAGATTGCTTACGGAAATGCGCCCGATCGCGGCCGGACTCTGCTGGAACTGGCAGAAGTCTTGGATGCGCTGGTACTGCCGGAAGCGGTAGATGAAATCGGCATGAGCGGTGACATGACGGCCGTGCCCCCGCTGATTGCCATGGCCCGGCCGGGCGAGGCGGCGTCCCGTTCTCCATTTGTGCAATTGAAGGCGATCGAATCGTTAGGGAGGTTGAGGGATCCGGAGGCGGTGGGCACGCTGCGGGAAATTCTGGAAGCGAAGAAGACCTTCGGATTCATCCACCACAAAGAACTGCGGATTGCGGCCGCGCAGGCCTTGTCCAAAACCGATCCGCGGTACAGTTCGCAGGTTTTGGCCGACAGCGGAATGGAACCGGCAGAGTTGGCGATCGCGCCCCTGGATATGGCCCCGGCATGCCCGTGGGTTCGGCAGCGGCGTTACGAACGGCTCATTCTTGCTAAAACCGTCGCGGCTACCATCGGAAGTTCGTGGGGCAAGTCGCGGATTCTGATCCGCGAACTGAGCCTGGGCGGCGGCATGGGAACAAAGGAAGACAACCTGCGTATCGGCAGCGAGGCGGATCTGGAAATTTCCATCGGCATGCGTTCGAAGATTCGCGCCCACGTGCTCTTGCGGCGCGCGCGGGTCAATGAAGTTGGATTCGAGATTGTTAATACTGATCTCGAGAGCCGTTACAAGCTGCGGCGCCTGCTGGTCGATGCTCTGAATCACGCTCCGAAGAATAAGGGGCAGGAGTGGAGTGGCGACAGAAAAGTGTAGCGAGCTGCGAGTTATGAGCAGTAAGCAATGACCCGTGAACGTTCAAAATCAAAAAGCCTCTGCAATCCGCAGAGGCTTTTATCTTGTAGCCTGGGCGTCCCGCCCGCGCGCCGTGCTTACTTTACTTTCAAGAAAATGATCGCCAGCGTATACAGGGCGAGCGACTCGATCAGCACCAGGCCCAGAATCAGGGCAAACTGAATCCCCGGTCGGGCGGCTGGGTTGCGGGCCAGCGACTCGGTGGCGGAGGCGACTGCCTTGCCTTGAGCCAGGCCGCAGATTGCGGACGCGATCGCCATCGAGAATCCTGCAGTGATGGCGACCCAGTTGGTCTCGCCGGCGCCGCCGCCCTGCGCAAATGCAGGCATAGCGAAGCACAGTGCTGACAGAGTCATGAAAATACGGCTGAGTTGACGCATAGTGTTGCTCCTTTTGTAAATCGCCGCCAGTGGGTGGTTGACGCCATACCGTGCAGGCGCCCTCACGCTGAACGACCGTGGCCAGTGGCCAGTTGTCAGTGGTCAGCTCTGAAGACTGATCACTGGCAACCGATCGCTTCCACATTTTCTCTGATCTTTTTTCTTCACTAGCCACTAGCCACTGGCCACTGACCACTGGTTTCAGTGCTCTTCCGCCACCGCACCAGAGACATAAATAATCGACAGCAACATGAACACATAAGCCTGCAAAACCGCGACCACGATGTGCAGCCCCATGAAGATGATGGGGACGCCAATCGGAATCATCGATAGGAAAACCAGCGTGATCAGATCGCCGGCGAAAATGTTGGCCCACAGGCGGACGGTGAGCGAGAGCAACCGCGCGAAATGGCTCACGATTTCGATGGGCAGCATCAGGGCCGCGAGAAAAATGCGGGCAATCAGCGGCATGCCTTCCATCGGCGGCCCGAAAAAGTGCAGCAGATATTTCGGTCCGGCGTGCTTGAATCCCTGAAAGTGGTAGTACAGGAACGAGCAGATGGCGCAGCCCAGCGGAACGATCGGAACGCCGGTTGGGGATTCGAACCCGGGAATCAGCCCGATCAGGTTGCAGACCAGTATGAAGATGAAAATGATGGCGAAGAAAGGGGTGTAGGGCTCGCTGTGATGCCCTATGATCTCTTCGCTCTGCCCCAGAACAAAACCCTGAATCCCTTCAAAAGAGTGCTGCAGGCCTCCCGGGGACTCGACCGAGAGGCGCGAACGCAAAATCAGAAAAATAGCCAGCAGAAAGAAAAAGACCAGCAACTCCATGGCAAAAGAGTCTGAAATGGGCTGGCTGGGATGTTTCGGCTCGATCTGAATCGTCCGCAAGAATGCGGTGACCTGGCCCCCCAGCAGGGCATTCAGAATTTTGGTGAACCAGAGTTGCTCAGGCATTCGCTTTCAGCTCTTGTCTTAACTTAGGCTCCGCGGGTCAAGGCTGCATAAACTTCGTAGGCAGCTTCACAGGCAATCGCCGCTACGGGCACAAATAAGCCCGCAAACAGGCCTCTGAGACTCGCTGGAAAACTGGTAAGGATAACATAGGCAGCGCTTCCCAACAACACATAGCGCAGCAGGAAGCGAGCGACAATTCCCTTTCCGGACTGCGCTTTGCCGGTGTTGGTCACGCGGTCGGCCAGGCCGCTGACACCGCTCTTGAGCCACTGAAAGTTAAGGTACGCGATCACGCAGCCGAGCAGAAATCCCAATGCCGCCCCGCGGCCAAATTTCCACGCGATGGCGGCAGTAAGCAGCAACCCCAGGGCGAGCATGAATTTACGAATGCGGTCGAGAGCGCCGGAGTAAAAGTCATCGGAATTCGTATTCGCGGAGAGTTCGCTCATTGGCTGTCGCGCAATACAGTGCGAATCAATTCGAACATGCCGGCCGCAATTCCGAGAAACAAGCCAACGATGCTGAGCCAGGAGGTGTGCAGCCAGCGGTCGAGCGCGGACCCGGCCAGCCATCCCGCAACCGTGCCGGCCGGCAGCATGAGCGCAAGCTGGCTGTAGCGCCCCACCTGCACCCACGGGTTCTGTTTTTCTGGCGGCTTCTGTTCCCGCTTCTGGCTCTCAGATTCTGAAGGATTCGCCATTCGTCTCCAACTAGATTGGATGGCGCGATTCTACTCGATCAAGTTCGATTCGGCGCAAGGTTATGGTCGCCTTTTTGCCTTTGCCTCGTCTAACATTAATGCCCGTACGATCAACGCCCGGAGGATCCATGAGAAAAATACTGCTGGTGTGTGCGCTCGCGATCTCCACGCTGTCCAACGCCCAGGAGATTCGTAACGGTGAAGCCGTGCTGCGCGCCATGCATGATCACTATCCGTCGTGGTACCAGACTGTGACCTTCGTTCAGAAGAGTACGACCTACAAGCCCGACGGCACCAGCACGTCGGAAACGTGGAACGAAGCAGCCTTGCCGCCGGGAAAATTGCGCATCGATATTGGCACGCCCAGCGACGGCAACGGCTATGTGTTTGTCGACGGAAAAGTCGCGATCGTGAAAGCCAACAAAGTTGTGAACACGGTTCCGGAGATCAACATCCTGCTCGTGCTCGGATTCGACGTCTACCGGCAAGCCCCTGAGGACACGATCAAAGTTGTCAAAGACAAAGGCTACGATCTGTCGAAACTGCGTGAGGATACATGGGAGGGCCATCCCGTCTACGTCGTGGGCGCAGACAAGGACGATTTGAAGTCGAAACAGTTCTGGGTCACCAAGGACACTCTTTTATTTGTGCGCGAGATTGAGCCGCAACGGCAGGACCCAACGAAGCCTGAAGACGTCCGCTTCGAAGACTACCGCGAGCTGGCCGGCGGATGGATCGCAGCGCGGGTTGAAGTTCATGCCGAAGGCAAGAAAGTTTTTCAAGAGGATTACACCGACATTCAGGCGAACGTGAAACTGGCGCCCGGAACGTTTGATCCGGAGCAATTTAGTGCGACCCACTGGGAAAAGTAGATCTCTCGCGGCCTCCGAATGTGCGTGGCGCTGATCCAGCGAGATTCGATCAGCGCCCATTTTTTTTCGCGCCCTTCCTCCCGGTCTCGCGCGAGTAGAATATCGGCATACTCCCAAGGAGCTCTCCATGATTTATCTCAAGGTAAACGGAGTTGCGCAATCATTTGATGGCGATCCGGAGATGCCGCTTTTGTGGTACCTGCGCGACATCCTCGGACTCACCGGAACGAAATTCGGCTGCGGCATGTCGCTGTGCGGCGCCTGCACGGTGCTCGAAAACGGTAAGGCGATTCGCTCCTGCAGCAAGGCAATGGGCACAGCCGCTGGACTAGAGATCACGACCATTGAAGGCATCTCGACCGCCAACGGACATGGGCCGCATGTGGCGCAAAAAGCTTGGGCCGAGGTGAACGTGCCGCAGTGCGGATACTGCCAGCCCGGACAAATTATGCAGGCCGTGTCGCTGCTGGCGTCGAACCGCAAGCCCAGCGATGCGGACATCGATGACGCGATGGCGGGGAACATCTGCCGCTGTGGAACCTACCAGCGCATCCGTGCCGCGATCAAGGAAGCGGCGAAGGAGATGGCATGATCGCGATCGAAGAAAAGGCCTCCAACAGAATCGAGAATGTGAGCCGCCGCAGCTTTCTGCAAGGCGCGCTCTCCGCCAGTGCATTCGTACTCTGCGTGCGAATCGGTCGGAGACCCCTGTGGGCCGCAGCCACGATGGTGAATCCCTCAAGCGGAGTTTCATCCGTCGATGCAACTACGTTTCATCCCGGCGTCTTTCTTGGAATTCAGAGCGACGGCACGGTGTACATCGTGGCCCACCGCACGGAGATGGGCAATGGGGTGCGCACCAGCCTGCCGCGGATTCTGGCCGACGAACTCGATGCCGACTGGAGCCGCGTCAAAGTCATTCAGGGCGATGGCGACGACAAATACGGCTCGCAGGATACCGACGGCTCGCATTCGGTCCGGGAGTTTTTTGACACGCTGCGCGAAGCCGGAGCAACCGCACGATTGATGCTGGTACGGGCAGCGGCCCAGCAGTGGGGAGTTCCGGAGTCGCAGTGCACCGCCGATCCGGTGCACACGGTGACTGACACACGCTCCAGTCGTACGCTTGGCTATGGAGAACTTGCCGCTCTGGCCGCAAAACAGCCGGTGCCGAAGAAAGAAGAATTGAAATTCAAGTCGCCAGATCAGTGGCGCTACATCGGCAAGGCTGCTCCCGGATACGACGTGGCCGACGTTTGCTCAGGCAAGCCGCTATTCGGCATGGATGTGCGTGTTGACGGGATGCTCTATGCGGCGGTCGCGCATCCTCCGGTGCTCGGAGGAAAAGTGAAGTCTGTGGATGATGCAGCCGCGCTGAAAGTGATCGGCGTCAAGAAAACCGTGCCCATCGCCCCCTTCACTCCTCCACACGCGTTTCAACCGCTGGGCGGCATAGCGGTCATTGCAGATAACACGTGGGCCGCATTCAAAGGTCGCAGGCAGCTTAAAATCGAATGGGACAACGGCGCCAACGCAGGTTACAACTCCGCCGACTACAAAAAGCAATTGCAGCAAACGGCGCGCCAGCCGGGGAAAGTCGTGCATACCATCGGCGATCCGGAGGCCGAGTTCGCCAAGGGTGGCAAGATTGTGGAGGCGGAGTATTTTGCTCCGCACCTCGCCCATGCTTCGATGGAGCCGCCGGTCGCGGTGGCGGATGTGCAGGGCGAGAAAATTATTGTTTGGGCGCCTACGCAGGATCCGCAAGGATTGCAGGAACAGATTTCGAAGTCGCTGGGCGTCAAGAAGGAAAATGTCACCTGCCACGTAACTTTTCTCGGCGGTGGCTTCGGCCGGAAATCGAAACCCGATTTCGCGGTCGAGGCGGCTCTGCTATCCAAGAATACCGGCAAGCCGGTGAAAGTCGTCTGGAGCCGCGAGGACGATATTCAGTTCGACTACTATCACTCGGTCGCTGCCATGTATCTGAAAGCTGCGCTCGATGATTCGGGAAAGCCCAAGGCGTGGCTGCAACGCTCCGTGTTTCCGCCGATCGGATCGACCTTCGACAAGGACGCAACCTACGGCGGCGCGGGTGAAATGTCGATGGGATGGAACGTGCTTCCTTTCGACATTGCCAACTTCCGTTCAGAAAATGGACAGGCCGTGGCGCACGTGCGCATCGGATGGCTGCGGTCGGTGGCGAACATTTATCACGCGTTTGGCGTGCAGTCATTTGCCAACGAGCTTGCCTACGCGGCGAATCGTGATCCCTACGAGTATTTAATGATGCTGATCGGTTCGGAACGCACCATTGATGCTGGGGGTCCGCCGGAAATGGCGAAGAAATATCCCTACGACATAGCGCGCCTGCGGCGCGTCGCGGAGATGGCCGCCGAGAAGGCGAACTGGGGCAAGAAGAAATCCGGCAAGGGCAGCGGCATGGGAATCGCCGTGCATCGCAGCTTCTTTACCTACGTCGCAACTGTAGCGGAGGTCGAAGTCGACGATCAGGGCGGAGTGCGCGTTCCGCATGTCACAACGGTGGTCGACGCCGGCATCGTCGCCAATCCCGAGATGGTTCGCCAGCAATTCGAAGGCGCTGCGGTCTTCGGCACCAGCATCGCGCGTACCGGCGAGATCACGGCTACTTCGGGCGTGATCGACCAGACCAATTTCCACGATTATGCCGTGGCGCGGATAAACGATGCGCCCTACCAGGTCGACGTTCACATCGTGGAGAGCAGTGCGCCGCCGGCCGGCGCGGGAGAGCCGGGAGTGCCTCCGGTTGTGCCGGCTCTGTGCAATGCAATCTTCGCCGCCACTGGCAAGCGGGTGCGCGAGCTTCCGCTGACCCGCAACGGATTCGCCTAGCCCTTACCGGCTGGCAAACTTTCGCAAACGCCCCGGATACGCCGATCCAGCCTGTTCTAGACGTTCGGACACGGCGGTCGTGATGGGCTGCACGTTGTCGGAGCGGAAGCGCAGCAACGCAGCGATGTTGCCGACTTTATCGAACTCGGGATCGTCGTGAACATAGAACATCTCGATATCGCGACGAATCACCCACGGTAAAATGGCCTCGCCGACATCGACAATTTCCTGCGTCGCATGGCCACAGACCGGACAAAAACCGACGATATGCGCATCGATGTGTCCGCAGCCGGAACATTCGACCGCGTGCGCCTCAAATTTTTCGCCGACCAGCAAAGTCTGCACCTCGCCTAATTCCAGCGAGCGCAAGACGCGGCGCAGTCCGGTCACTCCGCGCCCCTGGCTTCGAGCCTGACTGAGCACCTGACTCGCAACTTCTCTTCGCCGCTCACCCTGCCACTCGTCAATAATGTTCTCAGCGCGATTGCGAATCTCGTCACGAGAGATGTGGCCCATATCCCCAGGAAAGTGCCCAAGCAGCGCGCGGCGCACATAGGGATGAAGTTGCGTATCAAGCTGCGAGAGATGAACCTCCTGGCAGCCCAGAATCCATTTCTCAAAAATGCCTTTCTCCAGAGATTCTTTCAGCACATCCGCGACATGCTTGAAGTGGTGGCGCGCTTCGTCATCCACGCGGCGCTGGGCATGACCAGCATCGTATCCGGCGAAACCGTCACTGCGTCCTTTGCGCGATAGCGGCTGAAACAGGCCTTCGCGCTCGGTCAGATCGCGCAACCGCAGGTCAAAGATGCGCGCCTTATGACGGTCGACCAGCACCACCCCAACCCGCGGATACGCGCCCAGCAGGTGAGCGATGGGCTTGAGATGGAAATGACGGTCGACAAAAAGCTGCGTCGCCGGCAGGGATGGGGGTAGATCGTATTCAAGCCAGATCTCTTGATGGGCGCAGGCAAAGACGGCTTTGGCATGGGTCCCGTTGCTGCGCAGTTCACCGGCCAGGTGCAGAATGCGATCAAGATCGGCGCGGGCGGAATCTTTTTTCAGCTTGTTCTCGCCCGGCTTGCCCTCACATGGCTCCGCCAGAGGTTTTCTACTCGTGACATTCTTGACTTCGCTTCTCGCCTCTTTCCTGACTTCTTTTTTCTCTGCCGAATTTGTAGCGTCCAATCTACGCAAGGCTTCGCGGACCAGGTCTTTGATCAGGATCGATTCTTCCTTATGCGCCCGGTTGCGCGGGGTTAAAGGTTGAAAATAGAAGCTCACAGCAGAACAATCGTTGTCATGGAATTGAGCTAAAGTTCGGATTTGTTCACGAGTAAGACTCATGGATCCCCCAAAAAATTGGAATTGAGTTTAAGCGGCGCCGCTCGGAGCCAGGCGTCCCCCGAATTGACCGGCGAGGGCCGGAGCCTTGCGCAAATGTTCGCGCGCGGCAGAGATGGAGGCCAGAACGTGGTCGGATGAGAGCCCGGTGATGGCCATAATCTCGCCGACGGTGAAGCCTTCGATGGAATACAGAATGAATGCCTCGCGCGGGCCAGCCCCCAAATCGCGCAAGGCGGAGGCGATGAGCCGCAACATCTCATCCGAGGCGAGGATATCCTCGGGCGTGGATACGCGGACGTCGCGAATGACGGTCGCTCCCGTGATGGACTCATCCGGCTGATGGAATTGCAGCCCGGGTTCGTCGCTAGCTTTCACATTCTGCCGGCGAGTGGAATCTTCCAGATGCACGGCGTGACCGTCACTTTCATCGGAACGCGACAGTTGATCGAGAGCGCGCAGCGCCAGCCGGTAGAGCCAGGGTTCGAGCGCCAGACGCTCCGGCTTCTCTTCGCCGCCATCGAGCGCGGCGGCGATGGTTTCGTCCACAACTTCATCTTTGGTGATGCTGTCGGGCGGAATTGTGTCCTGGGCCTCGCGAAAATAAATTTCGCGTTCGACGAAGCGCTCCAGCCGAGCTAGATTCACGTTGACGTACGAGCGAACATCGTCGGCAGAAACGGTGGGCGGAAACACCGCTGCCAGCGTCTGCTCGAACGGAACCTCGCGCATCGTCGCCGCGGGGCGCGCCGAGGTGCCGCGCTTGCCACGCTGCCATTTGTGCGAGGAACGCAGCAAATCCTTGTGCTTGTTGACCTGCAACAGCAGGTCCTCGAAGGCCGCTTTCACCGCCGCAGCCGCCGTGGGAGCCGATTTCTGCGCCGCCATTTGCCCCGAAGGCAAGCGCAGGTTAAGCGCCACACGAGTGCCCTCGCGCGCCGAGATTTCCTCCACAACTCCCTTCAGATGAATGAGCTCGGGACGGAAGACCTGCAGCCGCTTTTGCAGCCTTTCCAGTTGATGTTGAAGGTCTTTTTCGACGGCGGGAATTTTATGAAGACGATAGCTGATGTGAACGTTCATAGCGCCTCGGCCTTGCAGTACGAAGTCGCGCAACCAAGTGCTTTCTAACTCGAATTGTACACCCGGAGAAAAGAGGTAATGCATCGGGAATTTTGAGTAGGATCCATATTTCCTCGGAAGTATTTCAAAATGGCACCGTAATATCGCCAGGGCAATTGCGAACCGAGCTGCGGCGCAGCTATCATCCGGGGCGATGAAACTCACTGGGTTGTTGCTCGCTCTGCTGACCGCGGGCTGCGCCGTTGCGCAGACTCCGGCTTCCAAGGAAGTTGACGCTGTCTATCCCGACGCTCGCGCACTCTACCTCGATCTCCACCAGAATCCTGAACTCTCGTCACATGAAACGCAGACGGCAGCCAAGCTGGCCGCGCGCCTGCGCGACGCTGGCTACGAAGTAGCCGAGCACGTCGGCGGCACGGGTATTGTCGCCATCATGAAAAACGGCGCCGGACCAACCATCATGCTGCGCACGGAATTGGATGCGCTTCCGGTCGAAGAAAAGACCGGCCTTCCCTACGCCAGCAAGGTCCACACCAAAGATGACTCTGGGCGCGACGTTTCCGTTATGCACGCTTGCGGGCACGATCTGCATATGAGTTCCCTGCTGGGCACGGCGGAGATTATGGCGCGCAGCAAGAATACCTGGCATGGCACGCTGATGCTGATCGGCCAACCCGCCGAGGAGACCATTGCCGGCGCCGAGAGGATGGTTCGCGACGGCCTGTTCACGCGCTTTCCCAAGCCCGACGTGGCCGTGGCCCTGCACGTCGGCAACATTCTGCCTGCGGGGATGGTGTCGATTACCCCCGGCATTTACAACACCAACGCGGACTCGCTGCGCATCGTCATTTACGGCAAGGGCGGCCACGGAGCCATGCCACAAGCCACCATCGACCCGATCGTGATCGCGGCGCGAACCATTCTGGCGCTGCAGACCATCACATCACGTGAAGTGAAGCCGGGTGAGATGGCCGTGGTCACGGTCGGCTATATTCGCGCGGGCACCAAGAACAACATCATTCCCGACGAAGCGGAGATGGGGCTGACGGTACGCACGTATAAGCAGGAAATCCGCAAGCAGGTGCTGGCCGCGATTGCGCGCATCACGAAAGCAGAGGCCGCCGCCGCGCGCGCTCCCCGCGAGCCTTCCATCGAGCACTTGGAAGGAACCGATGCCGTGTACAACGATCCTGCGCTAGCTCATCGACTGCAGGCTCCGCTGGAAGCCGCGCTAGGAAAAGATGACGTCGTGATCGCTCCGCCCATCGCGCCTTCGGAAGATTTCTCAGTATTCGTGCAGCAGGGCGTGCCGGGATTTTATTTCAGTCTGGGCGGCGCCGATCCCGCAAAGTTCGCCGAGGCCAAGGCCGCGGGAACTTCCCTGCCCTCGAACCATTCGCCGCTATTTGCGCCCGATGTGGATCCCGCCCTAAGAACCGGAATCACCGCGGAGGTCGCAGTGCTGAGAAATCTACTGAATTCTTCCACCGAGGAATTGCGCAGGCTCACGACTACACCGCAACCGTGACCGACGTCTCCGTCCGCGTAACGGGCCGGTAGAGCGTGTCGCGCTCGATCGGTTCGCGGCCGGCGGCGCGAATCAGACGCTCCAGCTCTTCGCGGCGCATGCCTTGCGGCGTGGTCGCCCCCGCGTCGTGATAAATCTTTTCTTCGATCACCGTGCCGTCCATGTCATCGGCCCCGAAGCGCAGCGAAATCTGCGCGATCTTCGCGGTCATCATCTGCCAGTACGATTTGATGTGCGGGAAATTGTCCAGCACCAGCCGGCTGACCGCGATCTGCTTGATGTCGAGCATGCCCGTGGTCTTGGGCAGATGCTGCAGAGGCGTGTTGTCGGGATGGAAGGCCAGCGGGATAAAGGTCTGGAAGCCGCCGGTTTCGTCCTGCAGATCCCGCAGCTTCATCAGATGGTCGACGCGGTCTTCGTCATTTTCGACGTGCCCGTAGAGCATGGTCGCATTCGATTTCAATCCGATCTGATGCGCCAGTTTCGCGGTTTCGAGCCACTCGCCGCCGTCGATCTTGTGGTCGCAAATGATGTGCCGCACGCGGTCGGCAAAAATCTCAGCGCCGCCGCCAGGAAGCGAATCCACGCCCGAGGCCTTCAACTGCTCCAGCGTCTCGCGAATCGAAAGCTTGGCCCGCCGCGACAGGTACGCCACTTCGACCATGGTGAAGGCCTTGAGGTGCACCTGCGGAAAGCGCTGCTTCAAGCCCGAGCATAGATCGAGGAAATATTGAAATGGCAGGTCAGGATGCAAGCCGCCAACGATGTGAAATTCGGTGACCGCCTCGGTGTACCCAGAAGCTGCGGTCTCGAAGGCTTCCTCAAGCGCCATGGTGTAAGCGCCGGGCGTATCTTTCTTGCGGCCAAAAGCGCACAGGCGGCACGCGGCCACACACACGTTCGTCGGATTGATATGCCGGTTGACATTGAAATAGGTCTTGTCGCCATGCATGCGTTCGCGAACCGAGTTGGCCATCCAACCCACGGCAAGGATGTCGCCAGTGCGGTAGAGCGTGAGAGCATCAGCAGTGCCGAGGCGCTCGCCAGCCATGACCTTGTCATGAATCGGCGCCAGCCGAGCATCGTCCGTCTGAAAGGCGTGGGTCTGAAAACCGCGCGTAAGAGCCATCTTTATGATGATATCCCAGGAAAGATGGGGAGCGAAACCGCCTATTGCCTGATCTACGCCTGGACGGGCTAGTGAGTCACGACGACCTTGTCCTGGATGCGCGAGTACTCGTCCTCTGTAAGGATATGCCGCGTCACCAATTGATGGCTGCTGGAATAAGGGCGTTCGGCGATGATGCGGTCGGCCTTGCGATCGTCCATGCCGGGCAATGAGGCAAGCTCGCCTTTGGAGGCTTGGTTCAGATCGACTGACTTCTTCTCCGTCAGCCCCTCTTTAATTCCTTCCGCGACAGCCTTGGTATCGCGCTTGAGCGCGGCCGTGTCGCGGGCAGTTTTATCACGAATCTCGTCGGGGCTTTCGTGAGAGGTGCAGGCTGAAAGGGCGGCCAACGTCAATCCAATCGACGCCACTGCGATGAGCCGAATGCGCATGGCAATCGGATGCGCCCCAGCTGCCGACGGTTGGCGTTTCTTATTCCAGCTTTTTCCTGGCCAGCGGTCGCGCGAAAGCGTTAGTGGGATTGTGCGTATTGATCTCGAGAACCTTGCGGTAATAGTCCTTGGCCTGACCCGCATCGCCCGATTTCTCATAAGCCTCACCCAGCAAAACCAGAATCAGCGGATCATGCTGGTCAGCTTTCTGCAGATCGGCAATGGCCGTCTTGGTGTCGCCCGTGTAATACGCGACATATCCGGCCAGGTAAGGAAAGAATCGCATCTGATCTGGATTGTTCGCCTTGTCGAGCGCGACCTTCGCGGCGGCCACATGCTGTTGCGCTTCGCCAGCGTTGCCGCGCCGGGCGGCGACCCGGCCCTGCGCGCTCTCCCAGCGGAATAGCCACAAATTCTTGTCCGCATCCGTCATGTCAGAGTTGCGGGACGTGGTTTCGAACCCGCGCTTGTACCACTTGTAGGCGCCGCCCGGGTTGCCGCTCTCCAGGAAGATGCGAGCCACCTCGTTGCTGATTTCCGCCGCGTTGGTCCATTTGCCCAGCGAGATGGCCATGTCGATCACTTGCTTTTCATATTTTTCAGCTCCTTTGCCATTGCCTTCGAAGGCGTAGGAAACGGCCATTGCGCGCAGCGCTTGCACCTGGGTATCCGGACCTGCGAGCTCGATCGCCTTGCTAAAGTGCTCGCGTGCCTGCGAGTAGTCGCCCTTAAGATCGAGCGCGACACCCGAGGCCAGATGCGCCTGAAAAAGGCGCGGCGATTTTTCCAGCGCCTGCCGATAGAGCGCGAGCGCCTCGTCCTGCTTGCCATCGCGGCTAAGCTTTTGCCCCTGCTGCACCAGATCTTCCGGGCTGCCGGGCACTGGAGGCGGAGTTGGCGCGGGCTGTTGGGCGAAAGAAAATGCGGCCAGCAGGAAGACAGCGGAGATCACGCGCAGCATGAGGCCCTCCGAAAATGCCTGCGATTATGCCACAGATATGGAGCGGGCATCCAGTAACGTGCTTCCTTCCAGAAAGCACAACTCTTTGCCGCAGATTCAAACGAAAAGACTGCATTATCGGCGGGATGAAGGTCGCAGGTACGCGTTTCATGAAACTGTCATTTTGAAGTGGCCTTAGCGTAACACCCTTAAGTGGCTATTGTGGGATGCCACTTAACGCGATTATGTTTCTCGCGAACCATCGTCGATTTCGATCCGCAGGATGAGTGCTGAGACGGAAATCTGTCGGCATCGTCGCGCAGCATTAGTGAAAATAAAGGTGAAAGGACGAAGTTATGAAGGCGGTCGAATGCATTCAACGCTGTTTTCTACTGTCTTGTTTGGCCATAGCCTTTCCGATTCTGCACGGGGCAGCGCAACAAAGTGGCTATTCGAACACGAAGCAAACATCAGGGCACGATGGTCAACACGACTTCGATTTCGAGATCGGTCCCTGGAAAACGCAACTCAAGTTGAGTTCGCGTTTGGGGCATCCATTTACGGGCACCGAAGCCTGGAGCGACTATAACGGCACTTCGATCGTTCGAAAGATTTGGGAAGGTAAAGCGAATATTGTGGAACTCGAGGTGGATGGTCCCACGGGTCACGTCGAGGGATTGAACCTTCGACTCTACAATCCCGAGTCTCACCAGTGGAGCCTCAATTTTGCGAACAGCAAGGTTGGAAGCGTTGGCGTGCCTACCGTTGGCGAATTCAAGAATGGTCGTGGCGAGTTCTACGATCAGGAAACAATTAATGGCCGAGTGATGTTGGTTCGGAATATTTGGTCCGACATCACCTCCGACTCCGGTCATTTCGAACAATCGTTCTCCGACGATGGCGGGAAAACTTGGGAGACAAACTGGATTGCGACCGACACGCGCGTGTCCAATGAATCAGCGACCGCGGCGAGCCTTCCACAAAATGGCGCGGAACGGGATGGCCAGCACGGCTTTGACTTCTCGTTTGGTAAGTGGAAAACCCACATCAAGAGACTGCAGCATCCCCTGTCCGGTTCCACTACCTGGATGGATTATGAGGGGACTTCAGTCGTTCGCAAGATCTGGAATGGCCGCGCCAGCCTGGGGGAGACCGAAGCCAGGGGCCCAGCGGGCCACCTCGAAGCGCTATCTCTTCGTCTTTACAATCCCGAGGCCCACCAGTGGAACCTCACTTATGCGAATAGCCAGAGCGGTACCCTCAGCGTGCCTGCGAGCGGGGAGTTCAAGAATGGACGCGGCGAGTTTTTTGATACCGAACCATTCAATGGGAAAAATATTTTAGTTCGACAGGTCTGGTCAGATATGACTCCAAGTTCGTGCCATTTCGAGCAGGCATTTTCGGAGGATGGGGGCAAGACTTGGGAAGTCAACTGGATCGCAACCGACACACGGGTGGGTAATGAATCTGACAAAGCGCAGTGAACTCCGTCGCATACCCGTCAGAGGATCGCATGACTGGGACACGGTTGCCAGAATTTTGGATGTGGGCTTTCTCGCCCACGTCGGGTTTTGTGTCTCAGGTCAGCCCTTTGTGATCCCGACGCTCTACGGACGGGAAGGAGCGAAGCTTTATCTGCACGGCTCAGCTGCCAGTCGAATGCTTGGGGAACTGGAAATGGGTATGCCCGCCTGTATCACGGTCACCCTGGTGGATGGACTGGTCTTATCGCGATCTGCCTTCGACCATTCCATGAACTACCGCTCTGTTGTCGCTTTTGGAATGGCAAAGAAGATCGTGGACCCCGTCGCGAAGGTCATGGCCTTGCGGATCATTTCCGAGCATCTGATCTCGGGCCGCTGGGCAGACGTCCGCGGGCCCAGCGCGGACGAACTGAAAGCGACCAACGTGCTGGAATTCTTGATCGATGAAGCTTCAGCAAAAGTGAGAAGCGGGCCACCGTTGGACGACGTGAAGGACTACGGATCACCGGTGTGGGCTGGGGTGTTGCCGCTAGAGATGCGAACTAAGCCGCCAATTCCGGATGACAATTTGATTGCCGGGGTCGCTGTTCCCGGCTACGTAGAGCGCTATGACGCTCGCCTCGATAGCAGGCCCTGGCATTCACCCAAGCGCAGCCGCAAGTGATTCCCCGTGCCTGAAGAAACGATTTGATGGTCGTTTGTGTCTCGCGGCGAATCGTGAATACCACTAGTCTCCACCGCTCAGGTTGCTTTAAGCAGGTACTGCGCTTGACGGGCGAGGCGCCCGTCGCCACATGGTCGCCGGCCAAGTAAGTTGTCCAGAGACCACAAAGCCGGGCTGGTTTGCCCGGCTTTTTCCCGTTGTGGAACTGGTTCGGTCGTCCTGTTTAGAGCGGCCGTTCCAGAATGTCGTTTTCCCAGCGGACAGCCGCGAGCGGCTGTCTCTACCCATGAAATTCACCCAGTACCACGAGTGTTCTCACTCAGGTCCGTTTCCCGAATCGGTTCCGCGGGCTCACCTACCCGCTCCGCCGACCCTCTTACATCACCATTGCCAGGTTTTCCAGTTCGTGTTGCAGAACCGGCAATGCGCATCCAGCCATCTCGACGCGGCCTGCCGCATCGAGCGCTGCCTTTGGCGACACGCCATAGCCGCGGCCGGTCAAAAACACCTGCAGCAGCTCGGCAGCCTCATACGAATCCAGCATTCCGTTCTGCAGCAAATCGTTCCTAAGCGCCGCCAGTTCGGTCACCGTGAACCGGTCTTTGTCGTTGCCCACGCGAGCCACCACCGCACTGTTCGCGAAGGCATCATCGAATTCTGTCTCGAACCCCGTATCGTCAAACTTTCTATCGTTAACCATGGCCGTCATCACCTCCGACTCCGACCTCTTGTTGCTTCCTTGCCGTATTAGACTCATCGGCGCCTGTGAAAGTTGCATGCAACTCAAATGCCGTTTTTGCCCTACTTGTCTAATACGTGCTTCAAGGCCTTCTGGATTCATTAACCCTAGGATTTATCGGAAGTTGTGGAGGGCAACTACAGGGCTGGGGATGGCACGACAGTGCCATTGGTACCTGGCGGGTAATCTCAAAAGTGACACAATATGTCGTTTTCCCGGCGTGTGGGAGTGAGACGGCGCGGTTTGAGGTCAGGCAGCGCATGCGCTTTGAGCAGCTTCCACCGTGTCGTAAAACTTGAAAAACTGCTCGACGCGGGTCACCTGGAGCGAGCCACGGACCCGGTCGCTGACCCCGGCCAGCGCCAGATTGCGGCCGTCCTTCTGGCGGCTGACGTAGGCTCCCACCAGCGCTCCGATGCCCGCGGAATCGACATAGGGCACCTTGGTCAAATCGAGGATCAGGCTGCGCGATTCGTCGGTGCGCACCGTCGTCTGAAACTGGAAAAAGTTGGAGATCAGAATCGGGCCGACCAACCGAACGATCCGCTGGCCGGGCACGGAGGAGGTGACGTCTTCAATCTGCAGAGGCTCCTGTGGCATGCGCACATCGTAGTACGCAATTGTGAAAGGAGTGTTAAAGCGGATGAAACTCTGACGCCGGCCCAGGCTCTCCCACCGCCCGACGCTACGCTTCGATCTTGGCCTCGTCGATGAGCATGATCGGGATGTCATCCTTGACCAGATAGACGCGATGGCACTGCGTGCACTTCAGGCTCTCGGGATTCTGCCGGTATTCGAGCGGCTGCTTGTCGGCGGGGCAGACCAGGATTTCCAGCAGATCTCTGGCGATCATGGCTGCATTGTACGACAGTTAGCAATGAGCCGTGAGCAATGCGCAATGAGGAATCCAGGTGGCTCACTGCCGACCGCTCATGGCTCAACGCTCGCAGCTCACCGCTCCCCGACAGTGTAAGATTTAGTGCTTATGTCGGCGACCATTCTCGATGGGGTAAAGATCGCGCAGGAGATCCGCACCGAAGTCGCGGCCGAAGCGCGCGCCATGGCTGCTGAGGGTGTGCGTCCCGGGCTGGCGGTGGTGCTCGTGGGGCACAATCCTGCCTCCGAGATCTACGTTCGCGGCAAGGTGAAGGCCTGCGAGGAAGTTGGCGTCTACAGCGAGAAGCTCACGCCGCCGGAATCAGCGAGCACGGACGAACTGCTGGCAGTCATCCAGGAACTCAACCGCCGCGACGATATTCACGGCATCCTGGTGCAGTTGCCTCTGCCGCCGCACGTGGACGCCAAGAAAGTTCTGCTGGCAGTCGATCCGGCGAAGGATGTCGACGGATTTCATCCCATGAACGTGGGATTCCTATCGACCCAGCGGCCGGGGCTGGTCCCCTGCACGCCCGCTGGCGTCATGGAAATTCTGAAGCGCAGCAACATTCCGGTGGCGGGACGAGAGGCGGTGGTGGTCGGGCGCAGCGATATTGTCGGGAAGCCGGCCGCCATGCTGCTGCTGAATGCGAATGCGACCGTGACCGTATGTCATTCCAAGACGCACGATCTGCCGGCAGTGTGCCGGCGGGCCGACATTTTAGTGGCGGCGATTGGCCGCGCCGGTATGATTACTCGCGACTTCGTCAAGCCGGGCGCGACCGTGATTGACGTGGGGATGAATACCCTCACCGATGCGGCGGAGTTCCAGCGCTTTTTTTCGGGCAATGCCAAGAGAGAGGAAGCGTTCCGCAAGAAGGGCTCGGCGCTGATCGGCGACGTGCATCCCGAAGTGGCCGAAGTTGCCGGAGCGATCACGCCAGTCCCGGGCGGAGTGGGGCCGCTGACCATCGCCATGCTGATGTTCAATACGGTGAAAGCGGCAAAAATGCGAGAGCAGTGATCAATGATCAATGATCAGTGGCCAGTGCCTAGTGGGCCAGTTTCAACTTAAGAATCTCGCGAAATACGGCTGGCCACTGATCACTGGCCACTGATCACTGAACTTATGTTGAAAGTCGGACTCACCGGCGGAATCGCCTCGGGCAAATCGGTGGCGGGAGAGATGTTCGTCGCCCTGGGGGCGCATCTGGTGCAGGCCGACCGGATCGCGCACTCGCTCATGCAGCCGGGCGAGCCCGTCTATAACGAAGTGGTCAAGCACTTCGGCCGCGAGATCCTGAATCCCGACATGAGCATTAACCGCGCCAACCTAGCCGAAGCCGCCTTCGGCCCCGCGACCGGCGATCCTGACAGGCGGGCTTCGCGCGTGGAGGAACTGAACCGCATCGTGCATCCGGGAGTGATTCGCAGTCAGAATGAGTGGATGCGAGAGATGGGCCGCCAGGATCCGAACGCGGTCGCGATCGTGGAGGCCGCGCTGATCCTCGAAGCCGGCGCGAAAGATCATTTCGACAAGCTGATCGTGGTGACCTGCGATCCCGAACAGCGGTGGGCGAGGTTCGCGGCCCGGCAGAAAATCGACCTGGAAGCCGCAAGGAAAGAAGTCGCCCGCCGCATGGCCGCGCAGCTGCCGGATGAAGACAAGATCCAAGCCGCCGACTACGTGATCGACAATTCTGGCTCCCTGGACCATACGCGCCATCAGGTCAGTACAGTTTGGCAACAATTGCGACCGCACCGCTAACCATCCGGCAGCCTCAAGCGTTGTTGTTTAGAATTAAACTGTGGGTGAACGACTTTATGAAATTTCTTCGGCCTTTAATCCTGGCAGTTCTGATTGCCGGCGCCTTTTTCTACTTCACCACCTGGCGTTCGAACTCGCTGGGTGAGTTGCGCCCATCGAACTGGCTCAGCCATCCCGACAAGGTCGAGATCACCGAGGCGGCTCCGAATGAAGCGCTCGACAGTGAAGAGCAGAACAACATCGCCGTCTACAAGAAAAACATTCCGTCGGTCGTGAACATCACCTCCCGCACTCAGACCTTTGACTTCTTCTACGGCCTGGTGCCGCAGGAAGGGCAAGGTTCGGGATTCGTGATCGACAAAGATGGCCACATTCTGACTAACTATCACGTCATCGCCGACGCCCGTCAGGTCGAAGTGACCATGCACAATCGCAAGCGCTACAAGGCGACGATCGTGGGCTCCGACCCGGCGCACGATCTGGCGGTCATCCAGATCAAGGCGACCGACCTTGTTCCGGCGGTGCTGGGCGATTCGAAGGGCTTGCAGGTTGGGCAGAAGGTTTACGCCATCGGCAATCCTTTTGGCTTGGCGGGAACCATGACGCGGGGCATCGTGAGTTCGATCCGCCCGGTACGCGAGCCCAACGGCGCGACCATCGGCGACGCCATCCAGACCGATGCCGCCATCAATCCCGGCAACTCCGGCGGCCCGCTGATGAATTGGCACGGCGAAGTCATCGGCATCAATACGATGATTCTTTCCAGCGTCGGGCAGAACGCCGGCATTGGCTTCGCCATTCCAATTAATACCGCGAAGGCCGTGCTCAACGACTTGATGACGCTGGGCCGGGTGAAGCGTCCGGCCCTCGGAGTCAGGACGATTCCCATCAGCCCCGAGTTGGCCGACGAGATTGGCTTGCCGGTCGACTACGGATTGCTGATCATTCAGGTAACGTCGGGAGGGTCGGCCGACCTGGCAGGTCTGCGCGCCGGCACAGAGCGGGCATATCTGGGAAATATTCCGATCATGCTCGGCGGTGATCTGATCATCGCGATCGACGACCAGCGAGTGGAGAACGAGCAGGATCTCTCCGAGATGATGAACAATCATCGCGCCGGCGACACCGTGAAGGTGACCATCTATCGCGGCAAGAAGAAGATGGATGTCAGCGTCGCCCTGGGCGAAGCGCGGCAGCAGGTGTGAGAAGAAAAGCGTCAGCTGTCAGCCGTCAGTTCTCAACTGACTTCGTGACCTTCGTGGTTGACGCCTTGCCGTTCGTAGTTGTTCCGCTTGCCGGCGCGAGCATAATCGGATAGGCTTGCCTCCTGCCTATGACGGCCGTCCTTTAATCTGCGAGCTGCAATTGAGCGTCCCTGCATCAGAGGTGTGCGCGTGGCGCTCCCTGTCTTTACGCAGTCCCAACTGCAGTTCCCAATTAGGAAAGGACTCCCATGCAATTCGTAGATAAGGCATTCGCGCGCCGTCTGGAATCGGCCGAAGAAATGCCGCAGGTGTTGTACGCCCGAGTGTTTCAGCAGACGCGCCCGGACATCGGCGCCGCCGAGCAGGAGATTTGCGGCGGCCACATGAGCTTCTGCGGACTCGGATCGCCCGTGGGTCGAGCCGTCGCCCTGGGGCTAGACCGCCCGTTCACCGAATCGGATCTTGATCAGGTGGAGGCCTTCTACCGGGCGCACGAGGCTCCGGTGCAGGTGGACTTGTGTCCGCTGCACGGGTCGGAAGTATTCGAGATGTTCAAGCGGCGCGGCTACGCGATCGCCGAATTGAACAACGTGCTCTATCGCAAGATTGATCGAGAAGAGACATGGCCAGCGCCTCCTCCCGATTGCGAGATTCGCCGCAGTTCGGCCGACGAGGCCGAAATCACCGGAGCGATCGTCGAGAGCGCATTCTTTCCCGACGGCACGCCCGAGCCATTTCGCGGTCTGATTGCTCCGCTCTACCAGATGAAAGGAGCAGTGGCTTTCGTGGCCAGCGTTGAAGACCAGCCGGTCGCCTGCGGCACCGGGCTCATCCTCGAAGAGCACAAAGTTGTAGCACTCTGCGGCGCCGGCACGCTGGCGGCCTATCGCGGGCGCGGCTTCCAAACCGCGCTGCTGCGTCGGCGCATGCAAACCGCCGCTAACGCGGGATGCGAGTACGCGGTCATCGTGACCAACGGCGGCACCACATCGCAGCGCAATGCCGAGCGCCTGGGATTCCGCGTGGCCTACAGCAAAGTCACCGCAATCAAGACCTGTTGAGACAACCAGTCCGACGGCAATGCAGAGGCACCAGGGTGCATTGGCGCCTTTTGCCCCCTCTTCGTCATGCCATATTTGTACATACAATAATGTAAGACGAATGTTCCTGAAGGAACACTGTGGAAAACTCGCGGCGCTGACCGCCAACCTATTCGTAGCGCAGGCTTTCCACTGGATCGAGCCGCGAGGCGCGGCTGGCTGGAATGGTCCCGAAGATGATCCCCACAATCGACGACACCACAATGGCGATGATGGCCGACCAGCCTGAGATGGGGACACGATAGTCCGTCAGGAAGCGAGCCGAATATGGAATGGCCAGTCCCGTCACCGTACCCACGATGCCACCCGCCAGTGAAATCAAAATCGCCTCAGCCAGAAATTGAAAACGGATGGCGCGATTGGTGGCGCCAATCGCCTTGCGGATTCCAATTTCGCGAATGCGCGACGTCACTGTCGCCAGCATGATGTTCATGATGCCGATGCCACTGACCAGCAGAGTGACGAACGCAACCAGCAGCAGCACCATGGTCAGCGCGTCGGCAATCTTGCCCGCGACCGTCAGCAATTGCGTCAGGTTCTGCACGTTGTAAACCGACTCGGGACGATGCCGCGAGTGCAGCACGCGCCGGATCGCTTCGGTCGCAGGCAGCACGTCCTGCGGCGTGGCCACCGAAAAATAAATTTCATACACCGCATTCGTCGGCATGAAGAAGCGGCTGACCGTGTAGGGAATCAGCATGGTGTCTTCCTGAATCTCGGATTGCCCGAAGGTGTCGACGCTCTCCTTGAAAACTCCAATCACGGTGAAGGGCAGGCCGCCGCTGAGCTTGATGATCTGGCCGACCGCGGGCTGCACAGCGCCGTAAAGCTTGATGGCCAGTTTCTCTGTGATCACGCCCACTTTGTTGCGGCCCGAAGTGTCCTGCTGATCGAAAAATCTTCCGGCTAGAACTTTCAAATTGCGCACACGCTGATATTCCGGCGCCGCGCCCAGCAGCAGAATGTCGCTCTGCTTGCCGTTGCCGATGCTGATGCGGTCGTTGAGCGCGATGGTCGGCGATGCGGCGACAATGCTGGGCACCTGTTCGCGCACGGCCTGCACGTCCTCGATGGTCATGGGATCGGGCGTGGAATCGATGCGCAGCGACCCGCCCTGGTAGTCGACATAAATCATGTTCGTGCCGATCGACTGCAACTGCCGCAGGATGTACTGCTTGCCCGTGAGTCCAATGGTGGAGACGAGAATGACGGAAGCCGTGCCCACGGCCATGGCCAGGGCCGTCAGAGTAAATTGCAGTTTGTTGCTGCAGAAGGCGTCGTAGGCAAAGTTGAGGATCTCATCAATACCGATGGTGAAGCGGCGCTGGGTTTCGAAGCGTAGAGAGGTCGCAGGAGCCATCGTGAGTATTAGATGTTAATCCCCGCGCAGAAGAGGCGCAACGCAGAAGGCTTCACCACACAGGCCATTAAAGGTTTTTCTCTGTGAACCTCCGTGTCCTCTGGGGTCATGGGTTTTCGGTGGAGGCAACCCACGACCCGCCGGCAATCGTCACTGCGGCCAGCACCACGATCAGCGGATCGACTGGCCGAAAATAATACGTCTCCGGATGCGTGAAGTAGTAAGGCAATGGAAAGAAGAAGAGCACAATGGCGAAGCGAACGCCGAGCGAAGAATCGCGCCGAAAGATTCGCCGCAGGCCCAGCAGCCCGAGCACCGTCATCGTCGTATCGACCAGAATATTCGGCGGGTCCAGCGGTTCATCCTTGAGATAGTCCCGGGCGAAGCTCCAGTAGCCAGTCCACAGGTAGAGGATACGGCGCGCCGTCATCCACGCATACCAGCCGGGATGGCCGTGGATGTAGGCTTTCCCCTGCGCGAGCTTGTGATCCATGTAGGCCATCTCGCCCACGCGCTCGTACTCCTGCAACTCGGCGTCGCTGTGGTTGGGATGCAACGCGCTGTTGACCCAGCGCGTGGAATATCCGTTATTGCCCATGTAGAGCTCGAGCCCGAAGCCGCTGCGCACCGGGATGAAGCGATGAAACAATTCGTAATTGCGGATGAACCAGGGCGCCATTACAGCGATAGCAGCCAGCGCGGCCGCAGCCATGGGAGCCTGCCACGACTGCCGCTGCCGATAGCGGCGATACACCGTCCACAATCCCAGCAGCGGGACGACCGCGAGCACTACGGGTTCGGTGAGCGCGGCAAGTCCGCCGAACGCGCCAAACAAAATCCAATCGCGGATGCGCGAAGATTTTTCCAGCCGCCAGGCAAATAGAAACAGCCACGCCAACTCGAACGTGACCAGGCACGTGGACCACGCCCAGTCAGCACCATAGTAGATCCCGTACGGCGAGAACGCCCATCCCCAGCCCGCCCATTTCGCTGCACGAGGGCCCATCGCCTGCTTCGCCATCAGATAAACAGGAATGCAGGTCAGCGCCGAGAACACGCTGTTTAAAGACAGCGCGGCGATCACCGCGGACTTGGTCTCGATTCCGAAGACTTTAAAAATTCCCGCGAGCACGTAGGAGTAGACCGGGGGCAGCAGCGCCGAGGCGCCGGTGTCGGCGAAGGGCGAGCCGAATCCGTGGCCGGAAGCGATGGAGCGCGCGATGAGTCCAAAGGCCCAATGCTGCAGGACAAACGGATCCATCCAGTCGGTGTAGAGAAACGGAATGACGGCAAGCCGCACCAGGAGTGCGACCGCGGCCATCAGCACATAAGGTTGAAGGCGAGATGAAGTGGGCTGGACTGGCATCAGAAAATATCGAAGTGAAGCAGCGGCGACGCTACGTTTTCAGTATAGACGGCACACGCGCACTTGCTGGTTCTCATATGGGCACGTCATTGGCGCAGAGGGTGCGCGCGAAAACAGTTTGTCCGCGCGCGAAAGAACGATCCAGTTCACGCCGAATTCGTTCTTGAGGCGCTCCAAGTCCTGCGGCTGAAAATCGCGCCAGCCGTTCTCTGCGCTCACTTCCTTCAGCCAGCGCGGGGCCAGGCTGGGCACGCGTGCGGCCATGCCTCCATCTTTATCGTAGTCGGCCAGCACACTGCGCTCGGCCAGCGCGCGAAAGCCGTGATAGTCCTCGCCGGGAAGCTGCATGTAATGCGGATCGAGCGCAAACCGCGCGTCCACCGGCGTGTTCAGCCGTATCCAGTCGAAGGCCTGCAGCCATTCATTCTTAGGAGTAGAGCCCGGCCACTCAACATGCGCACTTGCGGGATACATCTGCAACTGCGCGTACAACAGTCCGGCGCAAAGAGGAACAAAGAGCAGCGCCCACCGATACACATGGCGCCGCAGCGCGTATTGCCCCAGTAGCGCTCCGAGCAGCAGGAAGAACAGAAGGTAGAGCAGGTGCAGATAGCGCATCGGCTCCAGCGGGCGCAGGCGCTCGAGGCTCGGGGGCAGCATGATCGCGACTCCAACTACGGATTGGAAGACGCCATAGTAGAGCAGACTCGAAACCAGCGGGATCAAGGCGGGGCGGCTTGCATCCGACGGCTGAGTTGGCCGCAGGATTCTTTGGAACGCAAAGAGTAGCGCCAGCGGGGCCAGCACTCCCAACCACTCGTACCAGGCCCAGTGAGCAATGTAGTAGAAGCCGCGAGTGGTAGCCGCTTTGCGCCAGGCATCGGAGGCGGGCTCGAAGAGCCATCCTAGAGGAATGAGCATAAGGGCTGCGAGAGAAGGGTGGAGCTGTCGCGGCCGGTGGTTGCGCTGACACCAGAGAAGAAATAGGCAAAACGAAATTCCAAATGCCGCCATGATGGCGTGAACGGAAAAAGCTACGATGAGAAGGAACCCTGCGAGCCACAGGCGGCGATCGAGGACTGCGACAATCGCCGCAAGAATTATGGCGGTCGCCAAGTTGCGCGGGTGCAGATATTGGTCGGCGAGATTGATGGCGGTTCCCGAGACCGGGATCGTCAGCAAGCCCGCGACCAGCGCGGCGCCAGCCCACTGCGCCGATGGCTCGCGAAAGCAGCGGCGAGCGATTCGCCAGCAGCCGTGAAGAATAAAAAAGATGGCCGCGAGTTGCCACAGCAGCACCATCCACGCCAGCGGAAGGTGCGTCACCCGCGCCGACGCGGCAATTAATTTGTCAAAAATCGTTGCCTGAAACTGGATTTGGAAGAAATCTGCATCGTGCGGGAAGAGCGCAGGATTGAGATTGCGTTTGATCGCCGCGAGGTAGAAGGCATCGTCTTCCAGGCCGGGATGGTAGCCCATCACCGCGAAGGCCAGGGCGGTGAGCAGAGTGATTCCCGCGAGATTGGAGATCGACCAATCGCCTTTCGTGGGCGCTGCCGCAATCGGATTCGGTTGGGGAGGAGGCATGCCTTGCGGAAGTCATCATATCTTTTCCGCAGGCGAACGCCGAATGATGATCAGGCCGAGCGCACGGTGTCACCCGGGCGGGCGTAATACGTGTCGTAGCCGGCTTCGAGTTTGCGGCCTGCGGCGCTAAATCGGTCGAGATGGATCAGACCTCTGCGCTGCAGCGCATACTGCAACGTTGTGCCGACCACACCGAGCCCATAGGTCACGCTGCGACGGAAATTGATCGACGAAGCCTCCTCAAAATATTTTGTCGGGCAAGAGACTTCTCCGATGCGGAAGCCGAAGTGCACACACTGGGCAAGCATCTGGTTGTCGAAGACGAAGTCGTCGGAATTTTCCAGCAGCGGAAGTTCCGTCAGGACTTTGCGGCTGAAGGCGCGATATCCCGTGTGATATTCGGAGAGCTTGACGCCAAGAAAAATGTTTTCGAAGGCAGTGAGCAGCCGGTTCGAAATGTACTTGTAGACGGGCATGCCGCCGAGCAAAGCGCGGCCACCGATGATGCGCGAGCCCAGCACAACGTCATACACGTCGTAGGCCACCATGCTGGCCATCGCGGTGACTAATAGCGGGGTGTACTGATAATCGGGGTGCAGCATGATGATCACGTCCGCTCCCGCATTCAGCGCTTCGCGGTAACAGGTCATCTGGTTACGCCCATAGCCGTAATTCCGGTCGTGCTGAAAAACCAGGAGTCCGAGATCGCGCGCCACTTGAACCGTGTTGTCCCGGCTGTGATCGTCGACCAGGATACGGATGTCGACCATCTCTGGCAGTTCGCCCACCGTGGCAGGCAGCGTCTTTTCCGCGTGGTAGGCGGGCATGACGACCGCGATGCGCTTATTGTTGATCATTTCGCAGACAAGAAGTCCGTCATGAGATAGTTTACCTGAGATTGCGCCCGGCTCAGTGGGCGATTGGGGCCATGAGTCTCAATGAAGATGCGAGTTTCACAACCCACCGTGGAAGCGTCCGAACGCGCGTGCCAGCATGAGCGACATGATCAATATGCCCGCCGCGAGGGTGAGCACGTGCGGGGTCTTGCGCAGATTGAAGCTTCCGACGCGACAGACAAGCAGGTATCCGATGGCGAGGTTGAAGAAACCCCATAGGACGTTCACCGTGGAGGAGGACAAACCTTCGCCTGGCGGCGATGCAAAGGGGCTCTGGAAGGCGTGCCCCGAGACCCCATTGCCAAAGTGCGGAATGGCATTCGCGAGGAATGCGCCCCCAAAAAAATATGCCACGTAATGGTACCAGCGCACAGTTGCTCCTTCCGCCTGCAAGAGCCCGTAAGACCGAACGGTCTTGATCAGCGAGATTCCGTTTACTTCATGCCGTCGAGGATGGAGCCGACGATTCCGCCGACCACGCCACCTTCTACTGATTGCCTTGAAACTTCATGCGGCATATAACGCTCGAGGGCGTGGGCTAGCCTGGCGATGGGCAGGGTTTGCAGCCAGATTCTTCCCGGGCCGGTGAGTGAAGCGAGGAAAATTCCATCGCCGCCGAAGATCATGTTCTTGATGCCGGGAACGGTCGTGATCTGAAATGAAACGCTGGACTGAAAGGCGCCGACGTGGCCGGGATGAACGCGCAGAGTCTCTCCCGCCTGCAGATCGCGCACGACGAGTTCGCCGGAGAGTTCGAGCCACGCGGTGCCTTGACCGCTGACGCGCTGCAGCAGGAAGCCGTCGCCACCGAAAATGCCCGCGCCCAGCGATTGCTGAAAGCCGACGCTGATCTGAATCTGCGGCGTGGCGCAGAGAAATCCGTGGCGGTGAATCATGTACTCATGGCCGGGCGAGACTTCGACGGGAACGATGTGACCGGGAAGTTTCGTGGCGAAAGCCACCTCGCCTCCGGGGCCGAGCGAGCGGTATTCGGTCATGAAGATGGAGCCGCCACCGGCGACGCGTTTGAGCACGCCGAACAGGCCTCCGCCGCCGGCGAATTGCGTGTGGGTCGTCATCTGGATCGAGCTGCCCATCCAGGAAAGCTCTCCCGCCTCAGAGATGATGGCCTCATTGGGGTCAAGCAGAAATTCGAGAACAGGCATGGTGGTGCCGGTGATGCGAGCTTGCATGGCGGATCTCCTCAAGGCCAGAACCAGCGCGGGTTAGCGCGCTACGGCTCGGTGTCTGTTGCTACGTAGGATGAGAGTATACACATCTCCCTGGAGGGAATGCAGCGGCTCACTTCGGCAGTTTCGCCGTTGAGATCGCAGCGGAATCTGTGCCGGTGTTCAGCTTGTAGTCTTTGTATTCGATGGTGAGAGTCGCGCGCCCGCCAAGGCGGATATAGCTTATGGATTGATTGCGGGCGGGCAGCCAGAATCCCTGCACTCTCATGTACTCGTGACGGACTTCGCTTCTCTTGATCCAGAACGAGGGATTCTGCGCGGGCTCGGCCTCAATGCGGGCGATGGCGAAATCGTTGGCGTCGACCCAGATTTGGCCGCGATAGAGAAATTTGTTTTTGGATTTCGGATTCAGCTTCAGAACGTATTGCCCACCGGCGGACGAAGGCTCGTAGCGCACCAGTTCGAAATCGTAGTTGGCGCGATTGACCAGAGTGCGGTCATGCACCGCGGGCTGGGCGGCTTCGATTTCGCCCTCCAGCAGCCTCTTGAAGACGCGATCGAGAATGATTCTCGAGCCCGACTGGGAGATGACTTCGAAATTCTTGCTGGATGGGCTGGAATAGAGGGCACGGACGGTCATCTCGGCTTCGCGGTCGCCGGGAAATCCGCGATAGGCCAGATGATAGATGCGGGTGGACTCGGTCGCCCGCAGGGCCTGAGCGCGCTCTTGGTTGCGGCGCACCAGGTTGTCCACCACCTGGTCGAGAGCGAGGGGCACGGCAGTCTTTGTGGGCGCGGGGTCGGACGCAGCCGTAGCAATCGCAGTCGTGCTGAGAATGGCGGCCAGCGTGGTGAGCGTTAGTCTTTGAAAATTCATAATCCCTTGCCCAGCCGCGTTCCGGTGAGTGAAGCTTCTGATGAATTGTGGACTGCCTGGGTTGGTGAGCAGCGGACCCGAGGTCATGGTCTCGAGTTTGGTCGAATGTATCAGTCTTTGAAAGAAAAATAAACCGGTTCGCAGGAGAAAGGAGGCGCAGAGCTCGCAAAAGTATAGCTCAAAGATATAGGGCTGGCAGACATCACTGGAGCGTGGCGGGGTGGGCAATCTGGGCCGATGGTCCGCGGCCTGCGCCGTAGTATTGCGACAATGCGGATTTTTCCTGGTCGGTCAGGTGGTTCGCGATACTGCGCATCGCGATGTTGATATCGTTGGTCCGGGTGCCGTCGGAAAAATGCTGCAACTGACCTAGCAGGTACTGGGTGTTCTGCGTCGCGAGCGAGGGCGCTCCTTTCACATAGCCGACTGGGCCATGACAGGCTTCGCAGGGCGGAATGCCGCGGCTGGCATCGCCGAAGACGATCAACTTTTCGGCCATCCGCGATTTCGCCTCGTCCGGAATGGATTGCGGAAAGGCACGATTGTCCATCGAGTCGGGAAAAATCGGCAGCATGGAAAAGTATGCGGCCACGTCGGCCGAGTCTTGCGCGGAGAGCAGGGCGGCGATGGGCTCCATCACCGGAGAACTGCGTTTTCCGGAATGAAAGTCCTGCAACTCTTTCCAGTTCGATAGGCGGTCCATTCCGGCGAGGTTGGGGATGGCGGATTCGGAGCTGAAGCCTTCGGCGCCGTGGCAGTGGGCGCACTGCCGCGCCAGCAAGGATCCGCGAAAAGCATTTCCGCCCGCGGCAAGTTGAATCGTGCCGGGGGTCCATGCCACATCGGAAGGGACTCGCACTGGCGGCTGATTGTTGTCTGTGGGGCTGCCGAGAAGCAGGAGCGGGAGCACGAGACATAGCACGGCCGCGCACAGAAGAGCGAAAGCGCGAGGGAAAGAATCAGTGCGCATCACAACTCCTCCTCTGATCGGCTGCCAGGCTGGCGAACTGATCGGGCGGAACTACGCGGACGTGGGCTCGCATCGCGAAATGACCGGGGCCACAGAATTCGCGGCAGGGAGCATCGAATTCCCCAGCCTGCGGGAATTGAAACACCGCTTCGTTGACCGCGCCTGGGGTGGCCTTCAGGGCGTCCAGCGTTCCATTGACGCTGACCAGGTGAACTACGTCGGCGCTGGTGATGCGAAAGTGCACCGGAACTCCGGCAGGAACTTCGATGCATTGCGGCACGAAGAGATACTGCTGGGCGATCATGCGAACGGTGTAAGAACCATCGGACTCACGCGCCGTGCCTAGATTGCTCTCAACGAATTCGCCCGCCAGATGCAACGTGGCCGGATCGAGGCCTTTGCCACCGCCAAAGAAGCGCCACACCGGAAGGTCCACTTCGTAGAAGCGGGTGGAAAGGATGATGAGACCCAAGAGCACGATGGATAAAGCGAATCCAATTTTCTGACGCATTCAGATCTTGGTCAGCGCTTGAAGGCAATCATCATGACCAGCACCAGCGGCAGATACAGCACGGAAGCATGGACCACTTTGCTGGCGAAGGTGCGGGAGGTGGACTGCATCAGCTTCATCACGTAATAGAGGAAGTAAGCGCCGGCGACGAGCATCGAAGCCAAATAGACCGGCGTGACGTGGCTGACCACCGGCAACATGGTGGCCACGATCAGCAGCAGGGTGAAGCCCAGAATCTCGGCGCGGGTGAAACGCGAATCCAAGTCGAAGCGGGGCAGCATCTGGTATCCGGCGCGTGAGTAATCTTCGCGATACATGAGCGCAATCGCGAGGAAGTGCGGGAACTGCCAGAGGAACAAGAGGGCGAAGAGGAACCATCCGCCGCGCGTGACCGAAGCGGACGCGCCCGCCCAGCCGATCAGGGTGGGCATTGCGCCCGGAATGGCGCCCAGAGCCGTGCACAAAGGAGTCTTGCGCTTGAGCGGTGTGTAGACCAGCAGATACGACAGAACCGTAAAAATCGCCAGCATCGACGATAGCCGGTTCACCGTCAGGGCGAGATAGAGGCCGCCAGCCACGCTCATTCCCAGCCCGAGCCAGAACGCCTCAGAGCTGCTGATGCGGCCGGAGGGCAGCGGGCGGGAAGCGGTGCGGCGCATCTGGCCGTCCCAGGTGCGTTCCATCCACTGATTCAGGGTCGCGGTTCCACTGGCGACTAAAAGCGTTCCCACCAAAGTGTTGATCAATCCGAGAACGTGCATGGGCCCGCGCGAGGCCAGGTAATAACCGGCTGATGTGGTCATGAGAATCAGCAGGTTGACTTCGGGCTTGGTGAGGGTGACATAGTCGCGGAGCTTTGACTTCAAGCTCTGCATTGGGACCGGACTTGCGAGGACTTGTGTGGTGGCCATTTTTACGAATTTACCAATCTTGCCCGGAGTCGCCGTCGCTGTCGCTGTCGTTCTCAGTGCGCCGAACCTCATCGTTCTTGCGATGAACGACGTAGACCAATCCCACCGACATCAGAGTCGGCGGAATAATGAGAACCAGAATACCGCTCTTCAGAGCCTGAATTACCTTCGATCCCGAAGAGGCCGCTTGAGTGTAACAGAGAGCGCAACTCTGCGAGAACAGGGGCAAGGGCGTGAGCAGGAAAAATATCGCAGCCAGCGCAATGCCAATCCAGGGAAGCGATTTCATAGTTCTCATGGAATCCTGATTTCTCTCGACATCTAGTGCGCCCAAGGAACCCCATTCAGTTGCCGGAAGCAATCCGGCCAACTATATTGCATGGCGAAGATTACGAAAAGCGTAAAGACTGCGACGAAAAAGAGCAAGCCGCGACTATCGACCCAGAGATGCATAAAAAACAAAACGGCGAGGATCGCTTCGACGCAGGCCAGGGCCAGCATTTCGGTCAGTAATTGCGAGCCCTCGGCGCCGGAGTAGGCCACCACGAATTGCAGCGCCGCGATCACCATGATGCAGAGGTAGACGATCAGGTACCGCGACTTCTTGTAACTCGCTTGGGGAACAGCTTGTGACGTTTTAGTTTCCATAGTCTTCCTCAGTGCGAGAGATTTAGAAGATAAATCAGCGGTACAACAAACATCCAAACCAGATCCACGAAGTGCCAGTACAAGCCGGTGATCTCGATGTCATCGGAGTTGTAGCGGCCGCCGCGATAGCGAATCGCCACCACCACTAGCGCAATCACGCCGGAACTGACGTGCAGGAGATGCAGTCCGGTGACGCTGAAAAACGCCGCGCCAAAATTCACCGAGCCCCACGGATTGTGGAACAGGGTCACGCCTTCGCCGATCATCCCCATCCACTCCCGGATGTGCAGGAAGGCGAAGGCCGCGCCCAGGGCCGCAGTGATCAAGGTCCAGCGCACGGTGCCGCCTTTATCTCCAGACTTGGCCGCATCGATGGCGAAGAGCATGGTCAAGCTGCTGGTGATCAGGATGAACGTCATGATGGCGACGTTGACGATGCTGTGGAAGGGACGGGGCCAGCTCGGATCCGTCGTGCGCAGGTACATATATGCGAGCAGGCAGGCGGCGAATGTGGCCGAGTCGGCGATGATGAAGAGCCACATCGCCATCTTCTTGGCGGGAATGGACCAGACCGGCGGCACTCCATCTGCGGCGTGTCCGTGAATCGATAAGTTGGCGTATTGCAAAGTGCCTCCTTGGCAAGTCGTCTGCTACGGCTACAGCTTCGCCCACAGCAACCACAACAGATATACCCAGAGAGCGTCCATGAAGTGCCAGTAGTGCGCGGTGGCGTCCAGGGTGCTGCGCTTCAGCGTGGATGCCTTGAGCTTGCGAAGCACGCGAGTCAGGCCGCCCAGCCCGCCAAATACGTGCAGGGCATGCATCACCGTCAGCACATAGAAGAAGGAGCTGTTGGGATTGGTCGCGAGATAGAGTCCCTGCGCCCGCAGCTGCATCCAGGCGGAAACCTGCCCGGCCACGAACAACAGGCCCAGAACCAATGAAATGTTCAGCCACTTTGCGGGATTCGCGACCATGCGTCTTGCAGTCATGAAGTCACGAACCTGGCGGCGCCCGATTTCCAGCGTGACACTGCTGGCGATCAGCAACATCGTATTGAAATAAAGCACCCGGGGGAGGGTCAGATGGTGCCAGTCGGGGGCGCCGCCTTGGCGCACGATGAGGGCGCTGGTAAACGCCAGGAACGTCATCGTGATGGATGCCAGAACCACCCACATTCCGGTGACGGCCGGCGGCGGCGAAAATCTCTTCACCTTGCGCAGGTCGCCGCTGGCGGGAACCAGAGGAGCGCCGCCGCCGTTGCCGGCAGCGGGCCGAAGTGGTTCCACAACTCTCGGCTTGGGCGGTTGTGCGGTAGTTGCCATAAAGATACTGCTTCCTTAATTCAAAAATCGAATTGCGTTCGCGCAGGCCTGGTTACGATCAGGCCTCATCCGGGCCGCTGGAGGGCTCGGGCGAGGTCTGCATGATGTAGTCGCCGGACTTCCCTTCTACGCCGTACTGGTAAGGATCGTGATAAACGACGGGGAAGGTTCCACCGAAGTTATTGAAGGGCGGCGGCGAGGAAGGAGTGCTCCATTCCAGAGAGGTGGCCTCCCACGGATTCTCCGGGGCGGGCTTACCCCAGTAGCGGCTGTGAATCAGGTTGTAAAGGAAAATCAGCTGGGCCAATCCGGTGAGGATTGCGGCCACGGTGATGAAGCGGTGCAGCGGAATCAGCGGCTGCAGGTAGTCATCGGTGAACGCCTGATAGCGCCGGACATTGCCCGCCAGTCCGAGGTAGTGGAACGGCATGAAGATGCAATACGCGCCGACGAAGCTGAGGATGAAGTGAATTTTCCCCAGCGTCTCGTTCATCATGCGGCCGAACATTTTGGGAAACCAGAAGTAAGTTCCGCCGAAGATGCCGAACATGGCCGCCACGCCCATGACCAGGTGGAAGTGACCGACCACGAAGTAGGTGGCGTGCAGCATGATATCGATGGAGGGCTGGGCGAGAAAGAATCCGCTGATGCCGCCGCTGATGAACATCGAGATGAATCCCAGCGCGAACAGCGACGCCGAGTTGATGCGTAGCTTAGCGCCGTAGAGGCTGCCCATCCAGATAAGCACGACGATGGTGGAAGGAATGGTGATGACCAAAGTCGGGAAGGAAAATACCAGCGACGAAACCGGATTCATACCGCTGACGAACATGTGGTGGCCGTAGACCATGTAGCTAAGCACGGCCAGCGCGCCCATGGCATAAATCATGACGCGATGGCTGAGCAGCGGCTTGCGCATGTTGGCGGTCAGGATGTGCGAGGTGATGCCCATGCCCGGAATAATCGCGATGTAGACCTCAGGGTGGCCGAAGAACCAGAAGAGATGCTGCCAGAGCAGAGTCGAGCCGCCGGAATGGGGCTGAACCTGGCCATTGAAGACCGTTCCGCCGGGCACGAAGAAACTGGTTCCAGCGACGTGGTCGAGGATGAGCAGAATGACGGCGGGCATCAGAACCGCGAACGCCGTCAGGCCCATCACTGAGGTGATGAACCATCCCCAGACGCTGAGCGGCAGACGCCACATGCTCATGCCTTTGGCGCGCATGTCGAGCGTGGTCGTGATGAAGTTCAGTGAGCCCAACAACTGGCCGACGCAAAACAGACCGATGGAAACAGCCCAGAGCACGACGCCTGTGCCCTGGCCGGGACCGGACACCGCGCCCACGGCGCTGAGCGGGGCGTACATGGTCCAGCCGCCAAGGGTCGGGCCGTCGCTTACGAAGAACGAGGAGAGCAGCACCAGAAATCCGCTGAAGGTCACCCAGAACGACATCATGTTGAAATGGGGGAAGGGCATGTCTTCAGCGCCGACCTGGATGGGGAGAAAATAGTTGCCGAAGGCGGCGAAGGGAGCCGTCGTCAACACAAAGAAGACCATGAACGTGGCGTGCATGGTCATAACCTGCAGATAAAATTCGGGAGTGATCACGCCGCCGGGCGCGCCCGCTTTGGAAAGCAACTGCAGACCGGGGATGGCGGCATTGGTCCAGCCGAGGTGAATGCGCATCAGCCACGAAAGGAACATTCCGATGTAGGCCGCAAGCAGGGCCATGCCGTAATACTGCTTGCCGATGACCTTATGGTCGAGACTGAACACGTGCTTGCTGATGAAGCTCGTGGGTTCTCCGTGTTGAACTGCATGTGCAGCATCGTGCATGGCTCACCTCAGGAAATTGGGTCCGTCGCTCTACAGCTAGTGCGCAATTTTTGTCTCAAAACCGGTTACTGCAGCGCGGCCTGCTTCTTCAGCCAGTCGTCGTAGTCCTGCTGGGACATCACGCTTAGATACGCCTTCATGTTGTAGTGCCCGAGACCGCAGAGTTGCGTACATACGATTTCGTACCGGCCGATCTTCGTGGCCGTGAAATGCACCGAGAGATCGAGGCCGGGAACAAAGTCCTGCTGAATGCGCAACTCCGGAACGAAGAAGGAGTGGCCAACGTCTTTGGAGTGCATCAACAGGTGCACTTCGCGATTTACCGGCATCGCCATCTCGGCGGTCACGATGTCATCCTTGGCGGCGGGATCGTTGGTCTGGTCGATGCCGAAGAAATTTTCTGACGCTTCGTTGATCATCTCGGGGTGAATAGTGCCGAACTTGCCGTCGGGACCGGGATAGCGGAAGTAGAACGCGAACTGTCCTGCCTGTGCCTGAATTTGGACCGCATCGGGCGCTGGAGGAGTGAAGTACACGCTGCCCCACGCCTTCGCTCCGAAGATGCCCAGCGCTAGAACTTCGGTTCCTACCAGGAGGAATCCTGCCCAGACCATGGCCTTGGCGCCGCCGGGGAAAGTTTTGACCTTGTCGGTGGGCTTGCGATTGGAGAACATCCAGATGAAGGCTGCCAGGATGATCTGCGAGGCGATGAAGCAGACCCCGGCCTCCATCATGGTCTCATTGGTCTGCTCGTCGATGAGCGCGCCGTGTGTGGAAATGTCCTGCGGCGTCGGCCAGGTGTGCATGATGATGGGAATCGCCGACCCAATAGTAATCAGAACAATCAGGACTGCGAAGAACTTCGCCATATACGCCCCCAAGTCGCGGTCACTTCTGAAGCCGCAAAGATTTTCTAGAGTAGTGACTTCGTGAGCCGCCACACCTTATGGCATGGCGGCCCATTCGTCAAATGAAACTATTTACCTTTGAAGGTAAAGTCGGCGCTGGCC
The DNA here is from genome assembly GCA_963701925.1 of uncultured Acidobacteriota bacterium. Taxonomy (GTDB): domain Bacteria; phylum Acidobacteriota; class Terriglobia; order Terriglobales; family Acidobacteriaceae; genus Sulfotelmatobacter. The sequence continues at coordinate 314,641 of CAVPBQ010000009.1, read as the reverse complement.
GATCCGCCGGCGGCTACGGTGACTTTCGCGGTCTGGGTTCCGAGTTGCTCCTGCCATGCCGTCACGGTGTAGCTTCCCGGAGGAACATTTTCGATGGTGTAATTGCCATTAGCATCGGTTTGCGCGTAAGGTCCTTTGACCACCGCAAACCAGCCGTGCATCCAGGGATGAATATTGCACTGCACGGGAATCATCTCAACGGCCTTCCAACTCTTCTCGACCGGCGCAGCGCCCGGCGGCTGCGACTGGTTCCAGGGAATGTTCCCGGTCATCGGGTTGGGAAGCGGATGGATGTTGTGCGTCGTCTGGTCACTGGTGATGACCTTGAAGGTTTGCGTGGCATCCATTGCCAAAACGTGCGGTGTATAGACACAGTTCTTTTGATCGAAAACGGGCATCGTCTTCGAGACCGATTGAGCGCTGGCGGGCAAGCCCTCCGAAATGTAGAGAACTACGTTTTCCAATCCGCCGCCCGAGCCAACAACGACGTTTTCAAGATGGGCCGGATCGTTAGCGTGCTGTTTGACACACCAGGGATCCTTCGACATATCGATTCCCTTCATGTGCGGAGGCGTCCCCGTGAACTTGACACTGCCAGTGATTTTTCCTTCTCCTGCCGCATGGACCTTATGTCCCCGGACGAAAATTCCGCTTGCCACCAAAACTAGCGTCAGTAGTACTGCCAGGGAAAGACGCTGAGAAAATTTCTTCATACCGTTAAATCCTCCGTAATGGTTGCTATTGTTGTCCTGCTGGAGCGTTGGGATCGACGGGCTTCAGGCCCAGTTGTTTGGCCATCTGCTTCTCTTTGCTGTTTTCCCGCATGAAGGTCCGCAGATAGAAAACCAGATCCCAGGCTTCTTCCGGCTTGATGTTGTCGGCGAACGAAGGCATAGGTGTGCCGTCGAGGCCGGTCATGAAGATTCTGTAAATATCAACGTCTGTGTCGCCGCACTTCGGGCGCGAGCCCTCAGTGAAGTTGAAGGGCGCGATGGGCCGGCCCAGATCATCGGTCAAAGTGGACGCCGACGGTCCGTTCGCCATGCCTTGCACGCCATGACATTTCCAGCACTGCACGCGCGCGAAGACGTCGCGTCCGGCTTTGATGCGCTCGGCGGTGACTTCGGGCTCGGGAGGAATCTGAATGGGAGTACCGGGCTTCTCATTCACAAAGCGCGGAGAGAAATGCTTGATCCAAGCCACCAGGTCAGCGCGCTGCTGCTTGGTGAACGTGTTCCATTGCGGCATGGCGGAGCGATCCAACCCGCGGGCAATGGTGTCGAACAGATCCTGGTCGGTAGGCAGGGTTCCAGTCGGAGTGGAACGGCATTTGAAAATGCCCAACTGGAAATCGCGCGGCTTTGGCCACATGGGTGGGTCTAACCATTGCGCCACCTCGCCGTTGCCATCTCCTAATGGACCGTGACATCCCACACAGTAGCGACGGTAGTCATACTTTACACGGCCGGAATTGGCATGGCCGGTGAGATTTCCAATATGACTTTCCGTAGTGCTCATGCGGGAGTCGATCTCCTGCGACGAAAGCTGCGCGAAAGATGTAAGTGGAAGCGCGAAAACCACAGTCGCGCCAATTAGCAGTGACCACTTGAGTAAGCTTCTCCGCATATCGGTTCCTCTCGGAAGCATCCTTTTAGAAGTCAAAATCAAATCCCATCAGCAGTTCGGTTGTGTTGACGTTGGAGCCCGAAGGAGCGCCAACCAGAGCACCGGTTCCATCCTGATGGAGCCAGTTCCACTCGTTGTGCCAGGCAAAACCAGCGCGGCTGGTCATGAACGGGTTGTAGCGGAACCCGACCGTGTAGGTCGAGAGGTTGCCATAGTTGGAAGGTTCAGGACCGGTGATGCCGGAAGTGCCCGTCCCGGTGTAGGCCGCACCTTGGGCCTGCCTCGACATGTGGATGGTTTCGTAGCGCCCAATGAAGATGAGCTGCGGGCTGTAAACGTAATGCGGCTCGAAGAGAACACCGTTCCAGGTTGGCGCCTGCGAACCGACCGGCAACGTGGTTCCGGGCACATTGTTATTTGGGGCGGTCCCGCCGATCAGATCGCCATAGCCTTGACCGAAGTAGGCATTATCCTCGCCGTGCTGGGTAACGACCGTAACATCCATGTGCTCCCCGAAGTAGAACAAACCATAGAAGCCTTCGCGGCTGAATGATTTGTTGCTGATGCCGGTACCCGCCAGAGGCGAAGTGCCGCCGTTCTGGGTCAGGTAATAGGTGGGGGCCTGGCCGATCATGGCATAACCGCCGATGCGGTCCACCCCCAACTTGCCAGTATCGAAGGCTTGACTGGCCGTGAAGAAACCGGTGTACGCATTGCCATAGGGCAAGCCGACGTTGCCGTCGACTGAACTCAGCAAGGCCGCCGAGTAGCGCGTGCGATCATTTCCGGAATGGCCCATCATTTCCAGACCCAGCTGGTTGTCGCCCATCTGGCCGAAGACGTTGCCATCCCCGACGGGAATGAAGTGGTAGATCTGGTAGACCCCGCCGTTCCCGGTCAGCGTGAGGATTCGCTTTTCAGATAACAAGTTGTCCAGTTCGAACTTGCCCAGCTTCAGGTTCAGCCACGGACTACCGAACAGGTTGTCGAATCGCGCCATCACGGTTTCAAAGTGGAATGCCCCAGTATTGTCGGAAGACGGCAACACAAAGAACGAGATGTTCTTCTCGAGGGTGCCACCCGTGTGGAAGTCCAATCCGCTGAGGTCGAAGCCCGAAGTGGTGACCCGCGTGATCGTGGATCCCGATACGCCTCCGCCCGCGTACGTGTCCACCGGAACTTTGTCGGTGCTCACGCGGTGCCAGATGGGCGTGATGCGGAAGGTGACCGGCCAATAGCCGGGATTCTGCCAGATCGGAGCGTCCCGGTCATTCATCAGTTGGTAGCCATTGTCTTTGAATTTCTGGCCGAAATAATTCAGCATCGGCCAGGATTCATGACACGCCGAGCAACGCAGACCATACTTGCGCGCGAACGCCGGCAAAGCGTTTGCGTTCTGGTTGCTGCTCAAGAGGAAGAAGACGATGCCCAGAAGCGCTGCGACCAGATGCTTCACGGACGGCAGCGTTCCCCACAGACGACGACAATGCGTTCCCATGCGCATGCCTCACTCCTAAAGTTGTGACTCTCGATCGAATGTTGAACTGCGATTCCCTACGAATGTGTTAGCGAAAACCGATGATGAACGCGACAGCATATTGCAGCGCAGCTTGCGTTGATATTGGATGGCCGGAACCCGCGGCCAAACCGATTGCAGGAACCCACATTTTCCCGAATCGGTACTACCACCGTACCGGAGGCAAATCCTACTACGGGTCTGTCAGCACTTTCAAGGAGTTTTTTGACAATTTTTTTACAATTCCCCTGCGGTGCCACTGCGACCATCGGTCATATCGGCCTTTGCATTGCTGTACCCGGCGCATCTCACGGGCAGTTGACAGGGGTCGCCCATAGTTGAGACTCTTTGCCAACAGGGAGATGTTCGTGGGTCACTTGATAGCTCATTTCCGGAGGGTCAGCCCCCGCGGCGAAGGGTTAAGCCGCTGTTCGATTCAGTTGTGGATGATTTGGTTGTTTGCAATCTTTATTTCGCTTCCCTGGCCGCTCTCGGCCCGCGAAAAGGACACCACGCAATACGGCATGGGCCTGATTGCGAATATTCCCTACCCTGTCGCTGAAGTCGTGCCGGTGGTACAAGATGTGGTGCAGAACGGGATCATCCGGGGCACCAAGGAATACAACAAGGACGAATATGTCTCGGGAGCCGTGGCCGCCAGTTCCAGCAAAGTCTTCGGCCCGTGGACGGAAGGCGGGCAGGTCTTCTATAAGGTACGGATGAATGCAATCGACCCGCGCAATTTCAAGAACAGCGGCGACGTTGGCACGCTGGCGGTGCGCTACGTGCTCCAACCGCAGGGCGATAAGAATACGGTGATCCATATTGATGCGCGCTTTGTGGAGGACTTCCGCCGAGTTTCGCATCCGTCGAATGGATCGGTGGAAGGTGCGGAGTACAAGGATATCCGCGACCGCATCGAGACCCAGGAAGCGATGAAGAGCCAAGGGATTGAGGCACAAAAGGAAAGGGCGGCGAACGCCGGGAAGAAACCGGGACAACCCGAATTCTCCAGCTCTGCGACTACGTCGACGACTGCGGAAGTTACAAATTCCGTACCCAGCCTCGAACTCCCCGCGGCGTCGACCAGCGCAATGCAGCCGCAGCCGCCGGTAACATTGGAAGAGCGCGTCCATAATCTCAAGCAACAGGTCGAGCGCGTCGTGAAAGCGCCCGGAGCACCCCTGAAATCCGCGCCCTTCCACACTGCCAGCGTTTTGCAGTCGCTGTCCGCGGGCACTGACGTTCTGATCGTCATTTCGACGCCCTACTGGTTAGGGGTCGAAACCCACGACGGGCAGCATGGCTGGATTTTGCGTGATGAATTGGAGCAGGTCCCGTGAGGCCAGTTAATCTCCATTTTCACCGGATGGATTTTCGCAGCGTCCTCGGCGGCGTGGCCCTGTTGGCGCTCGCGCTCGGAGTGCACGCTCAGACGGCGAACGAACGGGCCTTCCCGCAATCGAAAGCTGAGGTGGAGAAGGCGCTGAAATCGCTGCAGGCGAGCGTTGCCGGGCGGCTGCCCTCGCTGGAAGGATTCGCGCAGCCGGCAGGACATTCTCTGGACCGCTATCAGCGGGGATATTTTCAGTCGTCGGTCCAAGTCAACGCCTTGCCTGCTGGTGGTTCGCAAGTGAAAGTCTCGGTGAAGATCACTGCCTGGTACGCCGACCCTGCAGGCTCTCATTCCGGATATCAGTTGCTCACTTCGAACGGCAGGATCGAAAGCGACTTGCTGGATCAGCTTTCAGAGCAGCTCGCTTCGCGCCCGGCGGCGAAAGAGCGGGCGATTGCGGCCGCTCCGCCGGTGGCCACTCTGCCCGTGCAGGCCGCGCCTGCGCCCGCCACCAGCGCTGCGTCCTCTCCTCCGGCAAAGCCTGCGGAGCCGGAAATCTCTGCCCCAACTCCGAAACTGTTGGATAACTCTCACACCTTTAGCTCATCAGTGAGCCAGGGGCTCGCGGCGCAAAGTGCGGCCTCGGGGGGAAGTTCTTCCGGCGCGGCGAAATCCGACAACGCGCTGCGCGCCGAGGCCGATAGCCTGGAAGAGATTCTGAAGAATCAGAGCCATCCTAACAACCTGGTTGCGGTGAAAAAGACGGGCACGCCGGTGGTGGAGTCTCCCAGCCTGAACGCCAAGCCGCTGTTTCTGGCCAACATGCATGATGAATTCGAGTTGCTTGATTACAACGCCGACTGGGTTCACGTTCGCATCTCCGGCATCGCGCGCGGCTGGATCTGGCGCAACAGCCTGGAAATGCCGGAGGGGGTTCCAGACATGGATCCAGCGGCCGCATCCACGCTCAAGACCGCGCAGGATTTATTCCACATCGAGCGGGAGGAGACGACGCAGTTTCCCGGGGACTGGGCTCCGCTGCGGGGCAAGAACGTAAAAATTTTTTCCGTGCAGAAAGTTGACGATAGCGTGAAGGACAATTCCACGGACCGGCTGGAATACACCAAGTTCCTGTTCGAAAAAAACTATGCGGCGCTGGCTGGCAAGCCGCAGGAATTCGCTGGAATTGTCGTGATCTTCGATTCGATTGACGGAGGCCTGATCGCGGCAACACTGCCCTCGCTGCAAGAGTGGCGCGCCGGAACCTTGTCCGATTCGGCGCTGTGGCACAAATGCTATTTCGATCCTCCGGAAACCTTCGACCCTGCTGCAGGATCTTCGGCCAGCCAATAGATCGGGGGTTTCCTAATTCGCAAACTTAGCGGGCTGCGGACTTGGCGCGGGAGCTGAGGCCAACGGCAACTCGACGCAGAAGGTTGCACCCGCGCCGGGCTGGCTTTCGACATGAATCGATCCGCGATGTTGGGCGACGATCCATTGCGCGATGGCGAGTCCCAGCCCGGCGCCGCCCTGGCCGCGGCTGCGAGCTTTGTCGACGCGGTAAAAGCGCTCGAAAATTTTCGCCTGATCTTCCGCCGAAACTCCGACTCCCGAGTCTTGCACACGGATCAGAACAGTCTCATGATTGCGTTCCAGGGAAAGATGCACGCTGCCGGGGGTAGGCGTGTATTTGAAAGCGTTATCGAGCAGAATGTCGGCCAGCCGGCGCAGCGCGGTCTCGTCGCCGACGACGTAAGCCTCCTGCTCCGAGAAGCTGGCGGAGAATTGCAGGTTGCGAATCGTCGCCACCTGCTGCCAGCCTTGTACAACGCCGTGCAAGGTTTCTCGCAAATCAACTGGCTGCAGGTTCAGCGCCTCGCGACCCGAGTCGGTGCGCGCTAGCGCCAGTAACTGTTCGATCAAGCCGGTCGTGCGTTCGGCCTCCAGCAGAATGTGGCGCAGGGACTCTTTGTACTCGGCTTCTCCGCGCGAACGCCGCAGCGCCAACTCGGCCTCGGTGCGAATAAGCGAGACCGGCGTTCGCAATTCGTGGGAGGCGTCGGCGGTGAATTGCGTGATGCGAAGGAATGCGGTCTCGATGCGGTCGAGCATCTCGTTCAATGTGTCAGCCAGACGCTGTAGCTCGTCGCCGGTATTGATTTTTCCCAGACGGCTGCTGAGGTTGGAGCCGCCAATTTCGCGGGCTGTTCGCACCAGCGCGTCCACAGGCGCGAGCGCACGGCGGCTCAGCCAATATCCTCCGGCGGCGGCCACCAGAAAAATCAGCGGCGCGAACATCAACAGGTACGATCGGAAAAGGTCCAAAGTCTCGACCACGTCATCGGTGGAGGCTCCGATCGTGGCCGTGTAGGTGTGGCCATCGGCGGTGAGGGTTTGCCGGGTAAATCGAAAATACTTGCCGTCGATCCGCAGATTGCGCGACACCGGCTTGCCGTCCGGTCCAGCCACGAGCTTCACCGGATGCTGTTGCAGAAAGGTCGAGCGGTAAATGAGCGTGCCATCTTCCGCATACATCTCGAGATAGTCGCCGGAGTGCTCCAGAACGTAAGTCTCATTCACTTCTTCTTTCAGCTTGGAGAAAGACGCTCCTTTCTTTTGCGCGTCCATGAAGTTTTTCAGATCGTCCACCTGGCTTTCCAACCCATCGTCGACCAGGTCGTAAAGATGGTAGCGAAGGGAAAACCACATGCCGGCGCCGAAGACGAACTGGGCCATGATGAAGATCGCCAAGTACCAGAGCGTCAACCGCGACCCGATGGAAAGCCTTCTCATGCCAGCGCATCGCCTCCGCGTTTTTCTTCCTTCTGTAAGACCGCCTCGTCACGAATCATGTAACCCACGCCGCGCACCGTGTGAATCAACTTCGGACGGCTGGGTGGATCGATCTTGTTGCGCAGCAACCGCATGAATGCATCGAGAGTGTTTTCTTCAATTTCGCGGTCGAAGCCCCACACCGCTTCGATCAGAGCGCGCCGCGAAACCACTTTTCCCGCGCGATACATCAGCCGCTCCAGCAGATTGTATTCGGTCTTGGTGAGCGAAATGCGTTCCTCGCCCCGTAAGACCTCGCGGCTGGCCGGGTCGAGGACCAGGTCGCCAACGTGCAGATGCTGATCCTGCGCCGCCAGGGCCCGCCGCTTCACCGCGCGCAGCCGCGCTACCAGTTCATCGAACGAAAACGGCTTGGTCATGTAATCGTCGGCGCCAAGATCGAGACCGCGCACAATATCCGGGACAGAATCTTTGGCCGTGAGAATGAGGATTGGAGTGCGAACCTGCTCCGCGCGCAAGCGCTTCGCCAGCTCATATCCGCTGAGCTTGGGCATCATGATGTCGAGAATAATGATGTCGAATTCGTAGGACTTGGCCATGGCCAGGCCCTCGGCGCCATCCAGCGCACAAGTCGCCGTGTGCCCCTCCTCAGTCAATCCCTTGCGGAGAAGTTCAGCCATGCGTACTTCATCTTCGACGATCAGCAGATTCATCTTTAAAGCCAAGGCCCGTAAATGATTACTCTAATCCCAACTGTAAGAACTTCACCTGAAACCTGCCTGCAAAAATCCTTGAACCTGAAAAAATATTAACTTGTCGTTCATCAGCCCGTCATAGCCCCTCCTTAGGATTCCGAGTCACAGCAAATTGTCGACTCTCGTGACAAGGAGTCCGCCTGATGAAGCGTCACCATTCTTTATTCATGCCGCACTCAACGTTCAGTTTGCCCGCCACGCTCCTCCTGATGCTTATGCTCACCCTCACTGCAACGGCCCAGCGCGGAACTGGCACCATCAGCGGGCGGGTGGCAGACCGCGCCAATGCTGTTCTGCCTGGCGCTCTGGTGGAAGTGCAGCCCCAAGGCATGTCCGTCGCAACGAATTCCCATGGCGAGTTTGTAATTTCCGATCTCACTCCCGGACAGTACACGGTGAAGGTTTCGTACGTTGGCTTCAAAGCCTTCGCAACCAAGGCGGAAGTCAAGGCTGGGCAAGACGTTCGCGTCGACGCCATTCTCCAGGTGGCGACCAAGAGCGAGGAGATCACCGTGATCGGGGATCGGCCCCACGGCGAGGCGCAAGCCATCAATGAGGAACGCACCTCCGACAACATTCTCAACGTGCTGCCCTCGGAGGTGATCACCAGCCTCCCGAACGCCAATATCGCCGATGCAGTTGGCCGCCTGCCCAGCGTCACCCTGGAGCGCGATGAAGGCGAGGGAAAATATGTGCAGGTGCGCGGAACGGAACCACGCCTGAATAACGTCACGATCGATGGCATCAATGTTCCGTCGCCCGAAGCCGCGGTTCGCCAGGTGAAACTCGACACAATTCCCGCCGACATCGTCGAGTCAGTGGAGATCAACAAGACGCTCTCAGCGAATCAGGATGGCGACGCCATCGGCGGCTCCGTCAACCTGCGTACGAAGACGGCAGGCGAACTACCGACGCTTTCACTGGAAACGATTGGCGGTTGGACTCCCATCGTGAACACTCGTTACACGGGACATCTGGCCGCGACCGCGGGCGAGCGCTTCGGCCACGATAAGCGTTTCGGCGCGCTGTTCTCCGGCAGTTACGATTACAACGGCCGCGGCATCGACGACATTGAACCGTCGCCGGACCTGAGGCAAGTCGTTCCCTACTACGATAGCATTGACCTGCGCGAATACCGCTACTACCGCACGCGCTACGGATTCGCCGGCTCTCTGGATTACAAGCTGAAGGATCCAGCATCTGGTCTGTATTTCCATTATTTCTATTCCGATTTCCGGGACTTCGGGGATAAGTGGGTGTATTCGCTGAACGATGGAGGCGGACCGAATTACTCCAACGAGAATCGCGCGCCCGACTATGGCATTGGAGATCTCGCGATCGGCGGCAAGCACGTTTTCGAAAAATCATGGCTGAGTTGGGAGCTCTCGGCGTCGAGGGCGCGGCAAACCGCTGCGGCGGGCAATCCGGGCTCCGACTTTCAGTACAACGGAAGTGCGACCTGCTCCTATGATCAGGCGGCGACGACTAACATCCACTTGCCTCAGTTCAATCCGGGGTGCGACGCGGTTGGTTCACCAATCTTCGATCCGACCCAATGGTCGTTACTCGACGTCAACCTGACTTCGGGCAATACCTCGCAAGTCAACTTACAAGGGGCAGTCTCTTATGCCAGGAACTATCACCTAGCCTCGCACGCATCGACTATTGAATTCGGAGTCAAGGAACGAAACGCTCATAAGGGGCAGGACGCGTATTCGCCTACTTACGACAACCCAACATCCACGGCAGGGCCTATGTTGATGACCAGCTTTCTGGACCATGGATTCACGAACCCGAACTACTACTTCAAGGCGTACACCTTCGGGCCGGTCACGGACTTTCATAAGATCACGAATAGCCTCAGTGGCCTGCTGAGCCAGGGATTGTTGAGTTTCGACTCGGGCGCGACCCATCTTGGCTCGGATGCCAGCAACTACGATCTTACAGAGCGCGTTTCGGCCGCTTACGCGATGAACACGATCGAGTTTGGGCGTTTCCGTCTGCAGACCGGACTGCGCATTGAGGCGACCCAACTCGATACTCGCGGATACATCGTGAACAACGACGCTAATGGCAATTGGATCTCGACCACTCCAACGCCTGCGAGCGCGTGGTACTGGGATCCTCTGCCCAGCGTGCAACTGCGTTACCGCATCAATGACAATACTGACATTCGCGCCGTCTATGGGCGAGGGATCGCCCGGCCCGATCCTTACGACACGATTCCGTATGTAACTCTCGATCAGTCATCCACTCCGCCGAGCGTAAGTGTGGGCAATCCGAGCCTTAAGCCGGAACATGCCAATAGCTACGACCTGCTTTTTCAGCATTACTTGAAACCGTTCGGCGAATTACAGGCTGGCTTCTTCTATAAGCAGCTTAGCGCCCCGATCTACTACGTTGATAACCCGTTCCTCAGCCCTGGGGATCCTTATTACAGCCAGTACCCTACCTATAACTTGAACTACATCATTAACGGCCACAACGCCAAGCTCTACGGCTTCGAAGCGGCCTACATTCAGCACCTCGGATTTCTTCCGGGCGCTCTGAATGGATTCGGCATTTCGGCTAATTACAGTTGGACCGGCTCCAACTCCGGCGCGTTGCCGCTGCGTCCCGATACTCCCGCACTGCAGCGGCAGGCATCTTCAACCTGGAACTTCAGCCCGACCTACGATAAGGGACGTTTCTCCACGCGGCTTGGAGTCAGCTACAACGGCGCCAGCATCTTCCAATATCAGTGGCAGCAATGCACCAGCGCGCAAGCCAACCAGGGCGCGGGTTGTGAAGATCCGTCGAGCCTGGGGCCGAAGGGTCCGGCGGGCGACATCTATCTTCTCCCGCACACGCAGGTAGACGCCCAAGCGAGCTATCGCATTCTGAAAAGCCTGAGTGTTCTGGCGCAAGGTCTGAACCTCACCAATGAAGTCTTCGGATTTTATAACGGAAGCCCGTGGTACATCATCCAGCGCGAATACTATAACCGCACTTACTCCTTCGGACTGCGCTGGCAGCCGCGCCGGGAAGACTAAACCGCAACACAACTTGGGGCCTTCTTTCAGGAGGTCTTCAGGTTCGCTGGCTACAATTGCGAGCGCGGCGGTCGTGCGCAACAAAATCTATTCAGAAATCACGAGGGAAACCATCACATGCCCAATTTCGACTGCAGTCTAAAGAAATACTTCCTTCTGATTGCACTTCTGGCGCTTACGCCGAGCAGCGCTTTTGCGGCCGATGGCGGATATTCCGTCATCAAGAAAATTCCCATCCCCGGGCAGGGCAGCTTCGACTACCTCTCCGTGGATGAAGGCGCACGGCGCCTATATGTTTCGCATGGAACGCAGGTGGAAGTACTCGATATCGATGCGCTCACCATCGTGGGCACGATACCGAACACTCCCGGCGTGCACGGCGTGGCGATCGCTCCGGAACTGGGGCGTGGATTTGTCAGCGAAGGTCAGGCGGCAAAAGTTCTGATCTTTGATCTGAAAACCCTGAAGACGATCAGCGAGGTTCCCACCGGGCAGAAGCCGGACGGGATTATTTACGATCCCGCTACGTCACGCGTCTTTGCCTTCAATGGCGGCAGCGACAGCGCCACGGTGATCGATGCGGCATCGGGCAAGGTTGCCGGCACGATCGCACTCGGCGGCGGCCCTGAATTCGCGACAGCCGATGCCAAAGGTTACGTCTACGACAATCTCGAGGATGAGAGCCAGCTTCTGAAGATCAATTCCAAAGATTTGAAAGTCGAGCAGCGGTGGCCGACGGCTCCGTGCGCTTCGCCGAGCAGCATGGCCATCGATCGCGCCAACCGGCGGCTGTTTCTGGGATGCCGCAGCAAGGTCATGGCGGTGGTCGACGCCGACTCCGGCAAAGTCATCGCCACGATTCCGATCGGCGACCACGTAGACGCCACGGCCTTCGATACGCAGACTAAGCTGATTTTCAATTCCAACGGTGAAGGCACGATCAGCATCGTTCATCAGGACAGTCCGGACAAATATTCGCTGGTGCAGACGGTGAAGACCGCGCCGCGCGCCAAGACCATGGCGCTCGATTCGAAAACCCATCGCCTCCTTCTCTCCACTGTGGAAAACGGACAGTTCGAAGTGCTGGTCGTGGGACAATAGAAGTTCGGCGCACACCGACTCAGCTTTGCTTGCGTGCTTCGCGAAGCGGCGAAGTACGCGGGGAGTGTGGCCAAGTGAACCCATATTATGATTTTGAACAAGCCTTGCCTTCTCGCGCGAGCCCTGCTGGCGGTCTTGTCCTGTGTCGTTCTCTTTTTCTTGACTGGTTGCACCAAGAAGTCCAACGCTGAAACTACGCCCGCCAGCCTGCAACTGGACGTCAAGGTTCCGTTTCGCTTCGTGGCTTACGGGGATACGCGCTTTCACGATCCCAAAGACTTCAGCGCCGCCAATCCTCCGGTGCGCCAGGCGCTGGTGCAAGCCGTGGCCGACGCCAATCCTGCCTTCATCTGCTTCACGGGAGACGTCGTCTACAACGGTTACGACAAGGACGACTGGAAAGTCTTCGACTCCGAGACCAGCATCTGGCGGGCAAAGAAAATTCCAGTTTATCCGACGCTGGGTAATCATGACCTGCACGGATCGGAGAAAATCGCGTTGGAAAATTATTTCCGGCGCTTCCCTGACCTGAAAGACAGCCGCTACTACTCGGTGCGCGCCGGCAACACGTTGTTGCTGGTCGTCGACAGTTCGCTCGATGAAGTCAGCGGGCCGCAGGGCCTGTGGCTGGCGGATCGACTCGATCATGTTCCCGCCGACGTAAATTTCGTATTCCTGTTGGATCATCATCCACCCTATACCAGTTCTTCGGATGAAAAGATGTTGGGGGGCGGCCACTCCGCCCGCTCGAAAGAAATCGCACTGGCGAAGATATTGGAGGATCGCCAATCGCGGGCGCCGTATCGCATCATCATGTTCTCCGGGCACGTGCACAACTACGAACGTCATGAGCATGGCGGGGTCACCTATTTCGTGTCGGGAGGCGGAGCGGCCCATGCCTACCCGATCGAGCGCGCGCCCAGCGATCCCTTTCAAAGCAAAGAGATCAACTATCACTATCTGCTGTTAGAAGTAGATCAGCAGCAGGTCACGGTGACGATGAATCGGGTGGATTTGAGCAGCGGCAAGGCAGTGTGGACGCAGCCGGATTCGGTCAAGATCACGGTCCCGGCGAAGGCGGCCGGGCAAGCCGCCGGCAAGTAGGCCTTTCAGCGGCGTACAGATCAAGCGCGGAAATCATTTTTCTTTTCTTGTTCCCTTCCCGAAATGATTTCTATTCCCCATTTGGACCCGCCTTTTTATGTGGCAGCCACCCCGTGACCCCCATCACAGCGAGGTCGGGCGCCTGGGCCTAGATTGAAGAGTTGCTTATATCGTTCCCCCGCGGCCACGCAGCTTCGGATCGCAGACAACTGGGCTGGTTCTGCGAAAGGAGCAACCATGCACGCTCTGAGTCAGGAATCTCTCAACGCGGCTGAACGCGCCTATATCGATCAAATCGTGACCAGCCTCACAGGCCGTCCGGGCGCGCTGCTCGGCATTCTGGAATCGGTTCAGGAACATCATCCTCATAAATATCTTCCTGCGGAAACGCTGGAGTACATCGCCCGGCAGACCAGCATTCCGCTTTCACGCATCTACAGCGTCGTCACTTTCTACGCGCTCTTTAATCTGCAGCCGCAGGGCGACAACACCATCTGCATTTGCCGTGGAACCGCCTGCCACACGCGGGGTTCGCGCAATCTGCTGCAGAGCGTTCGCTTGGAACTCGGCCTCGGGATCGAGGATGCGAACCAGAGTGGCGACGCCGACAAGACTCTGCTGACCACTTCCGACCAGAAATTCACAGTCCGCACCGTAGCCTGTTTCGGACAGTGCGCCCTGGCCCCGGTGGTCGAAGTCAACCATCGTATATGCGGCCATGTAAACGAGCGTACGTTGCAACGCGAGATTCGCGCCGTCGAGGGGGAGAGTGACTGATGCCTCGCATTCAGGACATTGGCGCGTTTAGTGCCGTCCGGGAAGCCGGCCTGGCGAAGCTGGTTCCCGCGGTTCCGAGAATCGCCATCGGCATGGGAACCTGCGGTCGCGGCAACGGCGCGGAGGGCTTATACCACGCCTTCGCCGACGCCATCGAGCGGAACGGCATGCACGTGTCGCTGGCCAGCGTGGGATGCTTTGGGCCCTGCTTCCAGGAACCGCTGGCGAACATTCGCCTGCCGGGCTTTCCCCTGGTGATTCTGCATCGCGTGCAGGCCAACCACGCCGAACGGATTCTGCATGACCTGTCCGACGGAGCGCTGACGCCCGATCTGATTTACTGCAAAGTCGAAGAGTGGGATCACATCACGGCCTCGGTGAAGTACGGGCGCGGCTATCCGGAAATTCCTTTGTGGAATGAGCTGCCATTTTTCAAGGGCCAGAAAAAGATCGTCCTGCGCAATTGCGGATTCATCAGCCCCGACGACATTGAAGAATATATCGCCATTGGTGGATACCAGGCGCTCTACAAGGTGCTGATTGAAGGACGGCCGGAGTCGGTGATCGAACAGATCAAAGCCTCAAAGCTGCGCGGCCGTGGGGGCGCGGGATATCTGACCGGAAATAAATGGGAGTTCATGGCGCGGGCCAAGGCGGAGCAGAAATACATCATCTGCAATGCGGACGAAGGGGACCCTGGCGCCTACATGAATCGCAACGAGATTGAGAGTGACCCACACTCATTGCTGGAGGGAATGTGCATCGGCGCCTATGTGATGGGCGCGACCAAGGGCATCGTTTATATACGCGCCGAATATCCTCTGGCCGTCCATCGGCTGCGCCGGGCAATCGAACAGGCGCGCGAATACGGAATGCTGGGTGAAAACATTCTGGGCCGCGGATTCAACTTCGATATCGAACTCGTGGAAGGCGCGGGAGCATTCGTGTGCGGAGAAGAGACCGCGCTGATCGCCTCGCTGGAAAGCCAGGCTGGACGGCCGCGTCCGCGTCCGCCATTCCCTGCCCAAAAAGGCCTGTGGGGATATCCCACCAACATTAATAACGTCGAGACCTGGTACAACATCGCGCCAATCGTGACTCGAGGGCCGGCATGGTTCAGCGAAACCGGCAGCCCAAAGAGCTCGGGCACAAAAGTATTTTCGCTGGTGGGCAAAGTCAGCAGCACCGGCCTGGTGGAAATGCCTTTGGGCACGCCGCTTAAAACTTTCATCTACGACATTGGCGAAGGCGGCATTGGCGGCCGGCAGATCAAGGCGGTGCAGACCGGTGGTCCGTCTGGCGGATGCATCCCGCCGGAAATGTTCGACACGCCTGTGGATTATGAGAGCCTGGCGCAACTGGGCTCCATCATGGGATCCGGCGGTATGGTGGTGATGGATGAAGACAACTGCATGGTTGACGTGGCGCGTTACTTTGTCGAGTTCACCCATTCGGAATCGTGCGGCAAATGCATTCCGTGCCGGGTGGGCTTGAACAAATCCCTGCGCATTTTGAATCGAGTGACCGAAGGCGCGGGCACCATGCAGCATCTCGAGTTGTTGGACGAATTGGGCCGCTACATCCGCGAATGCTCGTTGTGCGGCTTGGGCCAGACCGCGCCCAATCCGGTGCTGACCACGCTGCGCCATTTCCGCTCCGAGTTCGAAGATCACATTCTGTCGAGGAGATGCCAGGCCGGAGTTTGCGAAGAGCTCGCACTCTCTCCTTGTGAAAACAGTTGCCCGCTGCACATGAACATTCCGCGCTTCCTCCAACTGTATAAAGAAGACCGGCTGGAAGACGCTTTCGAAGCAGTGATCATGGACAATCCGCTGCCGTCATCGACCGGCCGCGTCTGCCAGCATCCGTGCGATGCCCGCTGCCGCCGTCAAACCGTCGACCAGGCGGTGAATATGCGCGAGGTGCACCGCTTCATTGCGGATTCGATCCTGCTCTCCGATCGTTATGAACATATGGTGCAGCGTATCCTGGTCCGCCGCCGCGAACCCACTGGGCGCAAGATCGCTATTGCCGGCTCCGGCCCAGCGGGCCTGACTGCAGCGTTCTACCTGGCAATACTCGGCCACGACGTCACCGTCTATGACTCGAAGCCGCAGGCCGGAGGCATGCTGCGCTTTGCCTTGCCGGAATATCGCCTGCCCAAAGCCGCGCTGCAGCGGGAGATCGAGTTGATCGAACGGCTGGGCGTGAAGTTCATCTTCAACACGCGCATCGGCACCGACATCGCGCTCAACGAACTCGAAGACCGCTTCGACTCCGTATTCATCTCCATCGGAACCTGGAAAGAATCGTGGGTCTACCAGCCTGGTACCGAGCTCAAGGGAGTGTATGCCGCGCTGATGTTTCTGGAGGCAACGGCCAGCGCAACGAACATTCCGATCGGTCGCAAAGTGGCCGTAATTGGCGGCGGAAATGCCGCTATCGACTCGGCCCGCACCGCGCTGCGAAAAGGCGGGGAGGTCACCGTCTTCTATCGCCGCGAGCGCAAAGATATGCCCGCCATCGAGGAAGAAACCCAGGCCGCCACCGACGAGGGGGCGAAATTCGTATTCCTGGCCGCGCCGCACCGGGTCATCGGCGACGCTGCCGGGAAGGTCAAGGCCATCGAAATCGTAAAAACGCGGCTGGGGGAATACGACGTATCCGGACGCAGGAAGCCCATCTCGACCGACGAGATTCGCCGCTACGAATGCGATTCCGTCATCTTCGCGGTGGGGGAAAGTGTCGACGTCGATTTCGCCCGAGCCTCCGGACTCAGCCTAAAGGAAAGTGGGACCATCGAGGTCAACCGCTTCACTCTCGAAACCAGCCGCCCGCGCTTCTATGCCGGCGGCGACGCGGTTACGGGCGCATCGAATGTTTCGAATGCCATGGCGTATGGCAAGCAAGCGGCTCGCAACATTGATCTCCAACTGATGGAAATCGACCGCTGGGCCTCGATTCTGCCGCTCTACGATTATGGCGATGAAGTGCCCGCGGAACCGAGCCCGAACCACCGCCATCAGGGCCACGTAATGGCCGCCAACGAGCGGGTACGGTCGAACGCGGAAGTGGTCTCCGGTTTTACCCAAGAAGAAACTCTGGATGAGTCTTGCCGCTGCCTGCGCTGCGATATCAAAGTCGCCAGCTTAGGCTAGGTGCGAACCGAGCCCGGAAAGGAGAGCGTTCTTGCCGCAAAAGAAACTTTCAATCCGCATCGACGGCGAGCTGATCAGCGCCGAGGAAGGCCAGACCATCCTGCAGGCGGCCAAGGCGGCGGGGAAATACATTCCCACGCTTTGCGATCTGGAAGGGCTGACTCCGGTCGGAGCCTGCCGCCTGTGCATCGTGGAAATTTCCGGGACCGACCGGCTCTTCCCGGCCTGCACCACGCCGATTCAAGACGGCATGTCGGTGACCACGAGTTCCGCCCGGCTCACTCGCCACCGCCGCATCTCGGTGGAACTGCTGCTGGTCGAGCGCAACCACATCTGCGCCGCCTGCGTTTCCAATGGGCACTGCGAATTGCAATCCCTGGCCAGCCAGCTGGGCATCAGCACGGTGCGCTTTGCCTACAACTATCCCAAGCTCGACATCGACCTGTCTCATCCGCGATTTGTGCTTGATCACAACCGCTGCATTCTGTGCAGCCGCTGCGTCCGGGTATGCGCTGAACTGGAGGGCGCGCATGTCTGGGATATTTCCGCGCGGGGCATTCACTCCAAGGTGATCAGCGACCTCAATCAGAAGTGGGGCGAGTCTCGCAGCTGCACCAACTGCGGGAAGTGCGTGCAGGCTTGCCCGACGGGAGCGCTGGCGGAAAAAGGCCACGCCGTCGAAGAGATGATCAAGCGCACCGAAAACATCAGCTCGCTGGTGCGCCGCCGGGAGGTCGAGGTATGAAGAAGGTCAAGGTGGCGACGGTCTGGCTGGACGGGTGTTCCGGCTGTCACATGTCGCTGCTCGACATGGACGCGGCCATCATCTCCCTGGCGCAGAAGATCGATCTGGTCTACGGGCCGCTGGTCGACGCGCAGGAGTTCCCTGAGGACGTCGACGTGACGCTGGTGGAAGGCGCGGTCAGCTCCCAGGAAGATCTGAACAAGTTGCAGAAGATTCGCCAGCGCACGCACCTGCTGGTCGCTCTCGGCGATTGCGCCGTCACCGGAAATATCCCCGCCATGCGGAATTCTATTCCGGTCCACAAGCTGCTGCAGAGGATCTACGTAGACGGAGCGGAGGAAGGCAAAACCGTCCCGTCCAATGGTGTGCCTCCACTGTTGAAGCAGGCGCGGCCGCTGCGCGAATTTGTGAAGGTCGATCTGGCCCTGCCCGGATGCCCGCCGCCCGCCAAGACCATCGCCGCCGTGATTTCCGATCTGGTGGACGGAAAGAAGCGCGAGGGGGCTCTCGCGGTGAAATTCGGCTAGAGATAAAGAATAAAGATCAGGAGTGTCGCATGAAGCGCCTCACAATCGACCCGGTATCCCGCATCGAAGGCCACGCTAAGATCACCATTCAACTAGATGACAGCGGCCGGGTCGCGAGCACCGAGTTTCACGTGACTCAGGTGCGCGGATTCGAGAAATTCACCGAGGGCCGCCCTTACTACGAAATGCCCGGCATCACCTCGCGCATCTGCGGCATCTGCCCGGTCAGCCATCTGCTGGCCTCTTCGAAAGCTTGTGACGCCATCATGGCGGTGCGGATCCCACCGGTGGCGAAGCAACTGCGCGAATTGGTGCACTGCGCCCAGATCGTGCAATCCCACGCGCTGAGCTTCTTCTATTTGTCCTCGCCGGATTTACTTCTCGGTATGGACTCGGATGCGGCCAACCGGAACGTGCTGGGCATGATCGCTGCTCATCCCGAGATGGCGCGCGCCGGCATCGAACTGCGCAAGTTCGGACTGCAGATCATCGAGGGTCTCGCGCAGGAAAGAGTGCATCCATCCTGGATCGTGCCTGGAGGAGTGGCCACTCCGCTCGGCGGCGCGGTTCGCGACCGCATTCTTTCCGACCTGCCTTCCGCGAAGACCATTGCCGGCGATACCATCCGCTTCTTCAAAAAGGCCATCGACAACTACAAAGATGAGATCGAAAGTTTTGGCACCGCGCCCACCATGCACGCCGGGCTGGTCGACCGGAAAGGAACTCTGCAGTTCTATGATGGCGCGCTGCGCTTCCGCGGCCCTGCCGGAGACATTGTGGAAGATGGAATTCCGGCGGAAGATTATGCGCAATGGATTGGCGAGGCCAGTCTGCGTGATTCCTATCTGAAGGCGCCCTATTTCAAGCCGCAAGGCTTTCCTGATGGAGCCTATCGCGTCGGGCCGCTCGCCCGAATGAATGCCGCAGACCAGTGCGGCACTTCGCTGGCGGACGCGGAATTCGCGGAATTCCATCAGCGTTTTGGCGCGCCGGCCCACAGTTCATTCCTGTACCACTATGCCCGCCTGATCGAGATCCTGCACGCGCTGGAAAAAATCGAAATGCTCTTGGCCGATCCCCGCATTCTGGACAAGCACGTTCGCTCCACTGCCGGAGTAAACTCTCTGGAAGGTGTGGGCATGATCGAGGCGCCACGCGGCACGCTGATTCATCACTACAAGGTGAACGAAGAAGGCGCTATCACGTGGGCAAACCTGATCGTGGCCACGGGACACAATAATCTCGCGATGGGCCGCAGCATCCGGCAAGTTGCCGAGCGCTTTATTGACGGCACGAAATTGCAGGAAGGCATGCTGAACCGGGTTTCGGCAGTGGTTCGCGCCTACGATCCCTGCCTGAGTTGTTCCACCCATGCCATCGGGGATATCGCGCTGCGGATTCAACTCCTCGAGCCGAGTGGCCACTTGCTCGACGAAGTTGCCACTGAATCGGAATAACGACGCTTATGGACACGGTTCTCATCGTCGGGTATGGCAACCAGCTTCGCTCGGATGACGCCTTAGGGTTTCGCGCCGCCGAAATTCTTTCTCGATCTGCGCCTTCCCCTGGGGTTGAGATACTCGCCTGCCATCAACTGACGCCCGAACTTGCGGAACGCATGAGCCACGCCGACGCAGTGTTGTTCATCGATGCGGCTCGCAGCGGGCCATCAGGCGAGATTCTCTCTAAGCAAATCGAACCCAGCCCCGATCAGCTCTTCGCTCACCAACTGACGCCTGAAACGCTGCTGGCTTTGTGCTGCGAGCTTTTTGGGGCGTGCCCGCAAGCGTTTGTGATTTCTCTTCGCGGAGAATGTTTTGAGCTAGCGGACAAGCTTAGTCCCGAAGTCACAGTCCTGTTACCGCGGCTGGTCGAATTCGTGGCCAACTTCGAAAAACGCCTGCGCGAATCGGATCCGAATCAGGCTACGTGTCGGGCTTCCTGATAGAGTGCATCGATCTGTTCGCGGTAGCGCTGTTCAACGGCTCTGCGGCGCAATTTCAGCGTGGGAGTGAGCGAGCCATCGCTGGCACTGAATTCATCGGGTACCAGTAGGATCTTCTTCAACGTTTCGTAGCGCGCCAGCCCGCGATTCACCTCGCCGACAATGCCCTCATAGAGCACTCTCACCTTGGGATGATTCACCAGTGACTCGCGCGTTGAGAATGGAACATGGTGCTCGCGGGCCCATTCCTCGAGCAGCGAAAATTGCGGGGAGATCAGCACCGAAGCAAATTTTCTGCGATCGCCTACTACCACGGCGGTTCCGATCAAGGCATTTAATTTCAGAGAATTCTCCACCGGCTGGGGCGCAATAAATTTTCCGCCCGAGGTCTTGAGCAGATCCTTCTTGCGATCAGTGACGCTGAGAAATCCCTCTTCATCGATCCGGCCGATATCGCCGGTTTTGAACCAGCCGTCCACAAAGGCGTCGCGCGTCTCTTCCGGCCGGTTCCAGTAGGAACGAAACACCGAAGGCCCGCGGACGAGAATCTCGTGGTCTTCGGCGATTCGCACTTCAACATTGGCCAGCGGCTTGCCCACGGTCCCGAGCTTGTGAGCGTGCGGATTATTGATGGCAATCACCGGCGAGGTTTCCGTCAGGCCATAGCCCTCATGAATGCGAATGCCAATGCTGGCATACCACTCGGCCAACTCTCTCCCGAGCGGAGCGCCTCCGGAGACGAATATTTCCACCATGCCGCCAAGAGCATTGCGGACTTTCGAGAACACAAGCTTATCGGCCAGCTTCCAGGTCAGAGAATTTGGCGTGCTTCCTTTCAGAACCTTCGGCCGCTGCGCCTGCCCGACGGAAAGAGCCCAACGATAAACTGCGTGCTTAGCGGTTTTCTGCGTGTCTTTTTCCACTTGCAGAAAGATCTTTTCGTAAACTCGAGGCACAGCAACGAATATTGTGGGCCGTACCTCCCGCAGAACGTCGGAGAGTTGATCGAAAAATGGGCAATAGGCCAGGGTTACGCCGTGATAGAGCAGGGCCAGATCGGCGTGGCGAGCGGTTACGTGCGACAGCGGGAGAAACGAGACGCTCACATGCTCGGGCCGAACCTCAAATCCGGTGAGCGAGTTCATCACGTTCGCAGTCAGGTTTCCGTGGGTGAGTTGCACCCCTTTGCAAATGCCGGTCGTGCCGGAGGTATAAATGATGGACGCCAGATCCTCCGGCACAACGGTTCGCGCGCATCGTTCCAATTCCAGATCGTATCCGCTCGGACCTTTGTGCATCAGGGGCCGCATCTGCACCGCGTCGCTGATTTCCACTGGATCCATGATCACAATTTTTTCCAGCGCGGTCTCCTCCTTAATCGAGAGCACTTTCTTCAGCTGCTCTTCGCTGGAAACCACGGCCACCTTCGCGCCCGCGTCACGAAGAATGTAGGAAGTTTGCGGGGCGGTGAGTGTCGCATAGATCGGCACCACGACCGCCCCTAAAAGCAGCGAGGCGAAATCGGTGAAGGCCCATTCGGGACGATTCTCGCTCAGGATCGCCACCCGGTCTCCCTTGGCGACACCCCAATGCCCCATTGCGCGCGCCATGCCGGCCACGTTCCGATAACATTCCAGCGCACTGATGGGAACCCAGCGGTTGTGTTCCCGCGCCAGCATGACCCGTTGCTGCCGGCGTTCAACGATCGCGTAAAAGATGTCGTTCAATGTCTGCGGATGCATCGCAAGCTCCTCCTAACGTGAGTACAGGAAGATGTTTCTTCGTCGATCACTGCTGATTCCGGCATCTACATTGCGCTAGCGGTAGTGCCCCCAACGCCATGTGGGGCCAAGCGAGAAGCGAATGTAGTTCTGCCGAGGTACCAGCAAATTCGAAAACAAATGAGTGTTCACCCAATCGGCTGCGAAGCGAACGCCAACTTTGCGTGACACGTTGACGTCAAACCCTCCGCCAAAGCCGAAGAAGAATTCCGTATCAGTCTGGTGAGCGCTGGGAGGCGCGATCTGCAATAGCTGGAACAGTTGGCCCAGTTCTGTTGGGAACGCGATATTGGCGTTCTCATGAATTCCACCCAGGCCGGGCCGCACGAGGAACGTCACTTTCTCAAACCTGCGAATGTAGAATTGCGGCCCCGCCGCGAAGGTGTAGGTCGTAGATTTGAACGGGACTTGAATCGAGTTTGGAGGAATCGGCCCGAAGGGAGGAGGAACTCCGAGCAATATTGGCGCATAAACGGTTTCGCCGCCGCTGATGGTGCCGGCACCACTGATCACATCACTGCCTAACGCTCCAAAGTCTCCGCCCAGTCCCAGCCAGGGCTTCACCGTCACTCCGAAATCCGCTTCAAATCCGCGCTCGGTCAGGTTCCGGGCGGGACTGATCATGTAATCAAAACCGGTAAAGAGCGTGTAGCGGTTGATGTCGCTCTGCTGTGCCCATGTGGGTAGGCCAGCAGTAATAAGAATGAGGGCACAAAATAGAAAGCGATTTAGGGATGACATTTCTCGCCTCATGAATGAATTGTCGAATTTTGATAAAGACGTCACGTGCGGTACCGGGGAGAAACGTGAGCGGGCGATCGGCCGCAGCCAACCGGGACGTCGCGGTCTCCGTTCTTGGTTCTTGGTTCTTCGTTCTTCGTTTTGTTATGCGACGACGAACTGAGCGAGGGGGGGCTTTTGTTCTGTGATCGTTCGATCAGTCATCGTTGCAGGTTCAGGTGCTCGTTTAACTGCCATCGGCGAAGCGACGCTTGGAACCCGAACGTCACCTGCTACCACCTTCGCCTTCACGGCTGCGGCTGGCACCGCGCGCCGTTTTTTCGCTGCTCGTTTCTTCTCCGGGATCCTGGGAGCAACTGCCTCCCGGAGTTCTTGAAAGCTCGTGAGTAACAATTTCTCCATGCGCCGCAGATCGGGCGCGGCATGCACGTCACCGCTGAAACCGAAAAACACTTTGCCGTCGTAGCTGAGGATGGCGCAGTTCACCGCCATCTCGCCTCCCACCGGAACGTAGGGATACCACTCCTGCATCTTGTGTCCCAGCAGGTAGAGCGGAAATTGCGGCCCGGGAACATTCGTACAAACCAGGTTGAAGGGCGTAACTGGCAACTGGCTGGCGAGTGGCCCGGCGAATCCTTGCAGCGAAGTGGGGAACATTCCGATCAATCCGCCGGCGAGGCTGACCAACTCGGCAGCATGCATGCGCTTCAGAAACTCGGTACGCTTGTGAACCGCGGCCAGCAGCTTGCGCGGATCGCGGATGTCGAGCGGCACCGTTACCGGTAACAGCGAGATGCGGTTGCCCAGTTCCGACGTGTTTACGCTCGCGCGCAGGTTCACGGGGACCATCATGCGCAGCAGTCGTCCCTTTACCCGCTCGCCATGCAGCTCTGAATAGCGCCGGACCGTCGCCGTGACGATTGCCAGAATGACATCGTTGACGCTGGCGCCGCATTCTTTCCGGATGGCTTTCACGTCGTCCAGCGGAATTTCGGTGCAGGCGAATTTCTGCGGTCCTTTATAGAGAACGTTGAATTGCAGCCTTTCGGTGAACGCCGTAATTTCCGGGAACAGGCTGGCAAATTCCTTGGGATCGATGCTTCCGCCGTTCGCGGCCACGCGCTCTGCCATGGTGAGCAAGTCGGCCATCGCGGAAAGAATTCTCTTCACCATGTCAGAGTAGGAGTCCACGAATCCCGTGGTCAGCGAACTCAGAGGATCCTTCGGAGACGGAACGCGAAACTTCAATCTCTTCTTGGGCAGAAGCGGCGCCTCCGGATTCGCATCCAGCAACACATTCATCAAGCCCACTCCCGCAATGCCATCGCACAAGCAATGATGCATGCGGAAGATGACTCCCGTCCGGCCGCCTTTCAGGCCGCGCACCAGGGTGATGTCCCACAGCGGATGCAGGCGATCCATTACGGTGCCGAAGAGTTTCCCTGCAAGGTCTTTCAGTTCGATGGCGGTGCCGTGAGCAAGGCTGACTTCGCGCATGTGCCGCCGCAGATCGAACTCCGCATCGTATTCCCAGGTCGGAAGGCCCACGTTGAACATAGCCGGCACCACTCGCTTCAAGTAGCGCGGCAACAGCGGCAGCTTGGACTCGATGAACCGCATGCAGTCGGCGAGTGAGATCTCCCCATCGAAAATGCATATGCTGGCGACGTTCAGGGGCATGCCTTCCCGCTCCAGATGCAGGAAGACCGTGTCTCCCCAGGAAAGGCGGTCGCTTGCGTGGTTTTGCATGGAGAACTCCCCCGTCAATTCACAAACAAAAAATGATTGGTTAATTTCAGCAGCTTCAGCGTTTTGTACACGTCGACGTTGACCCCGCGCAGGACGATCTCCACACCCTTGTCGCTGTGGGCCATACCTTCCAGCTTGCGTGCATGGCTGGCATCAATGCGCCGCACGGCAGAAAAATCCACAGTGATTTCCTCCGCGCCGCTTTCGAGTTGCTTCGCGGCTTGATCCAGGACCAACGCCAAGCGCTGCTCGTCGATATTCACCACTACGGGACTGGCTACCATATGCACCGTCCTACCATCGATTTAACTGGCGACCGCGGTCGCCGCACTCCGCCCTTCATAGGCCTTCCAGAACAGTTCGACCAACTCCGTCATCAGCGGCATGCGCGGATTCGACCGCCACGACGGATCGGCAAACGCAATCGCAGCCATCTCTGGAATCGCCTTTTCAAATTCACTCCGGGATATTCCCAGCTCGGCAATCGATCGGGGAAACTGCAACTGATCGAGGAGTCGCTCGGTCGCTGCGATCAAGTTGCTGACTTTCTGTTCTACCGAGTCGCCGCCCAAGCCCAGCAGATCCGAAACCGTCGCGTATTTCCGGTTGGCGACATATCCCTGCGTATAAGGCGAAGGCATGAACTTGGCGGGAACTGCGGCGTTGTAGGCAATCACATGCGGGAGCATGAGCGCGTTGGCGCGTCCGTGCGCCACATGGAAGCGCGCTCCGAAAGCATGGGCGAGCGCGTGATTCACGCCCACCGACGCATTGGAAAACGCCATGGCCGCAATGCAGGCGGCGTTGTGCATCATGCAACGCGCTTCTTCATCGCCCGGATGGCCATACGCGATCGGCAAATATTTGAACACGAGGCGGATGGCTTGCATGGCGTTCGCATCGGTGTAAGGAGATGCGTAGTTAGAAACGCCAGCCTCCAGCGCATGGGTCAGGCAATCGATGCCAGTGTCCGCCGTGAGGCCTTTCGGCATCGTCATCACAAACTGCGGATCGACGATCGCGACATCTGGAGTGAGCGAATAATCGGCCAGCGTAACCTTGCGGCCATGTTCTTTGTCGAGCAGCACAGCGAAGGGCGTGACCTCACTGCCCGTTCCGCTGGTCGTGGAGATCGCAATCAGCCGCGCTCGATTCGTTTTTTCCGTCGGATAGTCGATAACGCGCTTGCGCAGATCGAGGAACGGGGCCGCCAACTCTTCCAGATCGGCCTCTGGGCACTCGTACCTCAGCTTCATGATCTTGGCCGCGTCGATGACCGATCCGCCGCCCAGCGCAATGATCTGGTCCGCCTTGTAAAAATGAAGAGCCTCGACGCCCTGCTGGATGACTTGCACCTCGGGCTCCGCGTCGGGAATCACCTGCACATGAATGCGAGCCTCGGGGCAAATGTGGCGGCGCACAATGTCAACGTGTCCAAGCTGCTCCAGCAGCGGGCTAGTGACGATGATGGTGGACTGCGACCGGAACTGCCGAAGGTTCTCCACCGCGTTCATATTGAAGTAAATCTGATTTGGCACCCGGAACCACATATGATTTTGTGTCCTGCGAGCCACGCGTTTGATGTTCAAGTAGTGATAAATATTGACGTTGTCGGTGGTGCTGTTGCCCCCGCCGGTGCCGCATCCGAAGGAGAACGTCGGCACCAGGTCGTTGTAAACCGCGCCCAGCGCCCCTATCGCTCCCGGAGAATTCACGATGACCCGCCCGGCATTGATCACATCGCCGAACTTGCGAATGACTTCATCATTGCGGGAGAAGATCACTGCCGTGTGCCCCAGGCCCCCAGCGTGATTCACATCCACGCAAACCTTCAGCGCTTCGCTCACTGATTTCGCCCGATAGACTGCGAGCACGGGGAATAATTTCTCCACCGACAGCGGATGTTCGCGTCCCACGCCTTGAATGGGCGCGACCAGCAACTTGGTTTCCGGCTTCACCGAAAGCCCGGCGAAGCGCGCAATATCGATCGCCTTCTGCCCGACCGCCATGGGCTGCATGAATCCAGTCTGCGGATCAATTACGGTTCGTTGCAGGCGTTGCGTTTCTTCCTCGTTGCAGACATGCGCGCCCAACGCGGTGAACTTGTTCAGCGCCGCTTCATAGATCTCGTCGTCAATTACCACCGTCTGCTCCGAGGCGCAGATTGTTCCATTGTCGAAGGTCTTGGAAATGATGATGTCGACGATCGCTGCGTTCAGGTCAGCCGACTTCTCCAGATACACCGGCGTATTACCGGGCCCAACGCCCAGCGCCGGCTTGCCCGAACTGTAAGCCGCCTTCACCACACCCGGTCCGCCAGTGGCGTCGATCAAGCCAACATTCTTATGACGCATCAGGTAGGCATTGTCGGGTAGAGTCGGCGATTCCATGCAGGTGAACACGCCTTCGGGCGCGCCATGCTTCACCGCGGCTTCGTACATGATGCGTACCGCTTCGGCGCAGCATCGCCACGCTTTGGGATGCGGGCTGAAAATGACCGCGTTCCTGGTCTTGATCGCAACGATGCACTTGAACAGAACCGTGGATGTGGGATTGGTAATCGGCGTGAGCGAGAAGAGCACGCCGATCGGGTCCGCCATTTCGATCAGATTGCGCTCCGGCACCTCGCGGATCACGCCCACCGTGCGCTTATCTTTCACGTAGTCATACACAAATTCGCTGGCCACCATATTCTTGATGACCTTGTCTTCCATGATGCCGAGCCGGGTTTCATCGACGGCCATCTGCGCGAGATGCTGGGCGTGTTCCAATCCCGCCAGCACCATTGGCTTGACGATGCGGTCTACGTCTTCCTGTGTGAACTGAGTAAACACCGCGGCGGCGATCTGAGCCTGATGCACCAGCCCTTCCAGATAAGCGATTCGGGCCGCGCTCAGGGTATCTGCGCCCAGCGGAATTTCTACACGCTCTTTGACTGTTTCTTTCGAAATCATGCGAGCCTCGCTTTGCATCCTTGCGGAGAAAACGTACCGGCGGACGCAAGTCAGCTTAAGATCGAGCGTCCCGATCGAACATCCCGATCGAACATCCAAGGATCAAAAATAAGGAGGGGAGGTTGTGCGCCGAAACGTTAGCGCGCAGCCAAGCGTGCAGAAATCTCGATAAAGCTCAAGCCGAACCTTCGGGGGATCAAGACAATACTGATGAGGGCCATTTCGGAAGGATCGGCTGTGTAGGCTGCTGCGCGCACAATACCTCAGCTCCGTTCCCAAAGTAGAACTCCAGGTACGGGTGAGGTCTACATCTGCTGTCACGTGGCGCTGTGATGGACGTCACAGGGACTTCCACCACAGCGAGTCTGCACCGAGCCTTCGCCCTTCGCGCTTGAGCGGCGCGTCTCAGGCGATCACGTATTTACCTCGTTCAATTACTTTCACCGCGACCATCTGCCGCAGGGCAACCGTATTGAACGGCTCATACTTGCCCAGCCGGCGCAGAATCGCCAGCTGCGAGCGCAGCATGTCGCCTTCGCTGCAAGCCGCCACCACCATCCTGGCCGCGCTCTCGATGCGATCCATCGCGCCAGCCATGTAAATACGAGTCATGGCAATGGGCAGAGCCGTGTTCGCTTCCCCATTCCGCAGGGCCAGCTTTTGTGCCCGCAGCACGGCCGACTCCATGGCATAGCTTTCAATCGTCATGTTAGCGATCGCGCCCATGATCTCCTGCTGATCCTGAATCGCCTGCATGTATCGTTGCGTCGCAATGCCGGCAGCGAACAGGCCGATCTTCTTGGCGGTCGCGACCAGCTTGCGCTCTACGGCCAGAGGACCGTCTTCCGGCTCCTCCGCAGTTCCGGATAGCACCTCATCCATGAGCTTCTTGATTGCCGCCATTAGCGGTAGCTGTCCGCTCATGGCTCGCTTCAACAGGAGGCCGGTGATCAGCAGCCGGTTGATTTCGTTTGTGCCTTCAAAGATGCGATTGACACGGACATCGCGATAATTGCGTTCGGCAGGATACTCTTCCACGAAACCGTATCCGCCATAGATCTGCACGGTCTCGTCGACAACATAGTCGATGAATTCCGATCCCCAGATTTTGAGGATGGAACACTCGACTGCATAGTCATCGATCACCTTCCGCACCAGAGCCATATCTTCATACTTGGGGCCAAGTTGCTCGATGGCCGCATCCATCATGCCGACGGTGCGGTATGCCATCGCTTCGCCGGTAAAGATGCCAGCCGCCATGTTGGCGAGCTTTTCGCGGATCAATCCGAAATCGGCGATCACTTTGTGGAATGCCTTGCGCTGCTTGGCGTAGGCGATCGCGCTCTCCAGGCAATTGCGCGCCGAACCCACGCACCCCGCTCCCAGCTTGAAACGGCCCACGTTCAAGACGTTAAAAGCGATGTGGTGGCCTTTGCCGATTTCGCCCAGAACATTGGCGACCGGAACCTGGCAGTCATTCAGAATCAGCGGACACGTGGAAGAGCCGCGGATTCCCATCTTGTGCTCTTCCCCGCCCACGGAGAATCCGGGAAAGTTGCGTTCGATGATGAATGCCGTAAATTTCTCGCCATCCACTTTGGCAAATACAATAAAAAGATCGGCGAACCCCGCATTCGTGATCCACATCTTTTCGCCATTCAGCAGGTAATGCTTGCCGTCTGCCGCAAGCTTGGCCTGGGTGCGGCAATTCAGAGCGTCCGACCCGGATGACGATTCCGAAAGCGCATAGGCCCCTACGGTCTCGCCGCTCGCTAGCCCCGGCAAATATTTTTTCTTCTGTTCTTCCGTGCCGAAATAAACGATGGGCAGCGTGCCGATGCAGGTGTGCGCACCCCACGTCGTGCTGAACCCTCCGTATTTCGCGATCCGGTCGGCGATGATGGAGGACGTCACCTTATCCATCTGCATGCCGCCATACTGCTCGGGAACATCGACGCCGCTCAGCCCGAGTTCACCCGCCTTTCTCACCAGTTCGCGAATCACGGCGAAATCCTTGTGCTCCATTTTGTCGATGTTGGGCACAATCTCTTTCGTGGCAAATTCCTCGGCGGTTTGTGCAATCAGCAGATGCTGCTCGCTGAAATCTTCCGGGGTGAATACGTCCTCCGGCGCGCGCTCCTCGATCAGGAAGCTGCCGCCGCGAATGTCTTTGGCTGTCGGTACGGTTTGCGTAGCCATATCTCTCCCCTTTAAAAACGCATCGTGTTTGGGCAACAGGAAAATGGAAGGAGCCAGTCGGAACTGCAACTGGTCTCCCGCTGTTACTCCGGGTTGGCGGTCAGGCAGAGTCCGAGACTTGCAGCGGACGCCTGCCTGACCTTACCGAATGATCCACCGTGGTTTAGGCAACGGCAGCAGCCGCTTTGGCGGCTCTTCCCCGTCGCTTCGGGCCCCGCTCGGGCACGGCCGTTTTCGGCTTGTTGGCCGTCTTCACCATCACTTCCATCAGTGCCTTCTGGGCGTCGACGTAGCTTTTTACCGCTTCTCGCGTGAGTTCATTCAGCGGCACCAACGGGAACGGCTTCAGCATGTCCATCGCCTTCCCGGCAGTTCGCGCGCCGGCGTTCATTTGGCGCCCACCAACATCGACTAGCCTCTTTTGCGCTTCCACGAACGAATCCATCGCTTGCCGCGCGAGTTCCGAGATTTCCTTCGGTTTCAGCTTTCTCCCGGCGCCATTAGTCTGCTTCCCACTTGTAACGATGGCAGTCTCTTCGGCGACCACGTCGAGGAACCGTTTCTGCGCTTTGGCGAAGTTCTCCATCGCGTCAGTTGCCAGGTCCATGACGTGCTCCGGCTGATACGGCTTGCCTGCCTTGGCGGACTCCAGCCAGCTATGAGTCTGATGGCTTGCCATCTTGAGATACGCTTCATGCATGTCGATAAATGTGTCGATGCTGCGGCGAAGCATATCGACCATCGCCCGGCGGCGCGGGCAATCTCCGACGCGGTCCTTTACTCCTTCCAGCAGGATCTCATTCTGTTGTTTGCCCAACTCGAGCAGAACTTTCTGCCCTTCCAGAAATGTTGTCATGCCCTCTTCGGCGACTTCGCTGAGAATGGCTGTGGGCGAGCGATGTGGATCGGAAAGCTGTTGCCGTACCGCGTGCATCACGCTGGCATTCTGGCGCATCGCCAGATCGAGTAGAACACGCTGTGTGGCGAACAGAGTTTGCACTCCTTGTTGTCCCCAGCCCGAAAGCATGGAAACCAGCGACGGCGCATGGGATGGAACGGATTCCTGTTTTACCGGCATATGATTGCCTCCAATTGCTGCATCGCAGCATTGGCTAAACTATACGAGCGGCAGCCACTTGTGTCAAGCTATTCTTCATAGTTGTGCGCGGCAACATTGGAGGGAAGTTGAAGCCTTCCGTCATCCTCATCAAGAAATATGGAAACCGGCGTCTCTATGACACCACCGGCAGCCGCTACGTCAACCTCGACGATCTGGCGGCGCACATTCGCGCGGGCCGTAACGTGCAGGTGGTCGACGCCAAGACCGGCCAGGACCTCACTCGCGTCGTTCTCACCCAGATCATCACCGAAGACGCCAAGGGCAAACCAACCGGCCTGCCGCTGGAACTGCTGCGGCAGTTGATCATCGCCTCCGATGAGGTGCGGCAGGAATTTCTGATGTGGTATCTCAAGTCCGCCTTCGACACCTATCACACATTGCAAGATACGGTGCAAAGCCGGCTGAGTGAAGTGCAGTCCGCCATCCTCTCGCCCGTGGACATGATGAAAAGGTTTCTAGGCACCGCCCAGGCTTCGACTGCGGCGGCGCCGGGCGAGGGCGAAGAAGTCCGCTCCCTGCGCAAGCGGGTTGCCGAGCTGGAAGCGCGTCTGGGAAAATCGGCCGAACCGAAGCCGCGCGCGGCAAAGGGAACCAAGGGGCGCAAGACCTCCCGCTAATTTTCCTGCAAAACTCAGGTACACCCCTCTTGCTCCCAATCAAAATCTCTATATAATTGTGCGTTGCAGCATCGATCCGGGTCGCTTGCTAGACGGGCGATGCACATGCAGATCCATGACGATCTTGCAGCGTAAAAAGAAAAAGGCAACGGCGACTCGTTCCGCGACCCGACGACGCAAGTCGATGTCGCAGGCCTATCCCCAAACTCACACGGCCACCTTCTGGACCGAAGCCCTCTTCGGCGCGGAAATCCTCATCCTGCATGCCACGCCGGTGTATTACGGCCTGGGCGTACCCCGCGGAGACGGTTCCGCGGTCATCATTATTCCCGGCTTTCTGGGCACTGATCTCTATCTCGCCGAACTCCACGCCTGGCTTCGCCGGATCGGATACCGCCCCTACTTCTCCGGCATTGGCCTCAATGCGGAATGTCCCAATCTGCTCATCCAGCGCCGTTTGACACAGACCATCGACACCGCGCTGGAGGAAACGGGACGAAAGGTTCATCTCATCGGACACAGCCTGGGAGGCGTGATCGCCCGCTCGGCCGCAGGTTCACGGCCAAAGGATGTCGCTTCCGTCATCACGCTGGCTTCGCCTATCCGCGGCACGGTAGTCAACGGCGCCGTGCTGCATGCTGCCGAGGCGGTTCGGTTGAAGATTCTTGAGGAGCATGGCAAGGGCGTGCTGCCCGATTGCTACACCGGCCGCTGCACCTGCAATTTTCTGGGATCGCTTCGCCGCAAAGTCCCCGCGTCCCTGGCCGAGACCGCCATCTATACGCGGCAGGATGGAATCGTGGACTGGCGTTACTGCATGACCCTCGACCCAAAGAAAGATGTCGAGGTCCCCGGTACGCACATTGGCATGGCGTTCAATCCCGCAGCGTATTTAGTGGTTGCCGATCGCCTGGCCCAAGCGCAGTCGCTCGAATAATCTTCCAATTTCGAAGTAAGGCGGGTGGTCCAGCTTTGGTCTGTGCTTGCGCCATCGCGAAGAGGATGCCCCATCCTTGCGTTTTTTTGCAAGGGTGGGAAGCGATGCAGCCGGATACCATCTCCCGGTCGGAGCACTGTTGAAATATTGGTCGGGACGGGCAGATTTGAACTGCCGACCCCTCGCACCCCAAGCGAGTGCTCTACCAGGCTGAGCCACGTCCCGACTGGAAGGATTCCGTGGATTTCGACGCTGCTAGTTCGCGTCAGCCTCCAGCGGAGGGGTTTGCACAGCAATTCTACACCAACAACCCGAGCTCAAAATTGGATTGTCATCCTGAGCGAAGCGAAGGACCTCTGCACTCTCCGGCACCGCCAATGCGGAAGGAAAGTACAGAGGTCCTTCGGCGCGCAAAAAGCGCGCGCCTCAGGATGACAAACGAGTGGTCAATCCAGATCTCTCCAGTTCGGGCCCACGCCTATCTCCACCAGGAGCGGGACCGCCAGGTCGTGCACCTGCTCCATGTACTCGCGCACCAGCGAGCGCATGATGTCGACTTCATTCTCGGGAACCTCGAAGACCAGTTCGTCGTGCACCTGCAGCGTCATACGCGACTTCAGGTCGCGCTCGCGAATCGCCTCATCGATGCGGATCATCGCAATCTTGATCAGGTCGGCGGCCGTGCCTTGCAGAGGAGTATTGACCGCCGTGCGCTCGGCAAAACCGCGCTGGTTGGCGTTCTTGCTGTTGATGTCCGGGATCGGGCGCACGCGTCCGAATAGCGTTTTCACCTTCAACTCGCGGCGCGTCTCTTCCAGCGTCTTGTCGATGAAGGCGCGCACCCCGCTGTACTTTTCAAAATAATTCGCGATGAACTGCTTGGCCTCGCTGGGCTCAATGCCGAGTTGCTGCGAAAGCCCGAAGGCCGACAGTCCGTAGACAATCCCGAAGTTGACCACCTTCGCCTGGCGGCGATGATCCGGCGTGACCATCAGCGGGGGCACGTCGAAGACTTGCGACGCGGTGAGCGTATGAATGTCGTCACCGCGCCGGTACGCCTCCACCAGCAGCCGATCACCCGAGAAGTGTGCCAGCAGCCGCAACTCGATCTGCGAGTAATCCGCGGTCAAGAGCACATGCCCAGGTTCGGCCACGAATGCGGCGCGAATGCCGCGACCCAGTTCGGTGCGGATGGGAATGTTCTGCAGGTTCGGATTCGCGGAAGAAAGCCGTCCCGTCGCCGTTCCTGTCTGGCCGAACGTAGTGTGCAGGCGCGCGGTCGATGGATTGATCAGCGCCGGCAAAGCATCCACGTAGGTCGATTTCAGCTTGGTCAGCTGCCGGTAGTCCAGCACCATGCGCGCGATAGGATGATTCTCCGCCAGGTCTTCAAGCACATCGACCGCGGTAGATATAGCCCGCCCCTTACCGTATTTCACCGGCTTTGGCAGATTGAGGCGATTGAAGAGAACGTCGCCCAACTGCTTGGGCGAGCCGACATTGAACTCCGTCCCCGCTGTTTCGAAAATCTCTCTTGCTTTGACACGAATCTCGCGCTCGAGTTCCGTCGACATCTGCGAAAGCGCCGCAGTATCAATCTTCACTCCCGCCTGCTCCATGCGGGCGAGCACGGGCACCAGCGGCAGATCGACCTCATCGTAAAGTTTGAGAAGATCCGACTCTTCCACCTCGCGACGCAACGCGGTCGCGAGCCGGAAGGTGATGTCGGCCGATTCGGCGAGATTACCCGCAAGCTTCAAATTGAAGCGGCGCAGGGCCACGTCCGGCAACCGATGCGACGAGTAAGTAGGATCGAGCAAATACGAATACAGCATGGGATCATGCTGCACGCCTGCAAGCAAAATTCCTAACGGTTCCAGCGCATGAATGGCGGCTTTGTAGTCGTGAACCGACTTGTGAACGTCAGAATCGGCAAGCACAGATCGCATCCTGTCCGCAGCCGCGCCGGAATCGAGCCTCACGATCGTCGCCGTTCCCGCCGTACCGGAAATCGCGGCCCGCCTCACCGCCGCGGCCGGCGATGCCGCAATTGGCGCCGCTTCGATCAATGACATCTGCGAACTTTGCGGCTCGTCTTTTTCTTCTTCCTCTTCAATCTGCGGCTCGGATTCCTGCGCCTCGATTGCGACCGCCAGCGCACGACGCGGAGCGACCACCTTGAGCACCATCTCCACATCAGCCGCCGATTTCGCTTCGCCGTATTGAGTGTCCGTCACCTCAACAACGGGGAGCAGTTCCCGCAACAGAGTCGTAAACTCCAGCTCAATGAAAAGCTGGCTCAGCCCTTCAAGATCTGGAGCGCCTACCCGCATGGATTCAACGTCGAATTCCACCGGAACATTGGTGTCGATCGTCGCCATGCTCTTGCTGAACAGAATCGTGTCGCGATTGTTCAGCAGAGATTCGCGATAGGTTTTGCGCTCAACTTCAGCGGCGTGATCGAGGGCGTTCTCGACTGATCCGAATCGCTGAATCAGTTCGACCGATCCTTTGTCGCCAATGCCGGGCGCGCCGGGAATGTTGTCGATCGCGTCTCCGCGCAGCGCCATCACATCGACCACACGCTCCGGCGGCACGCCCAGAATCTCCTCCACCTTCGCCGCATCGCAGATCAGGTTGTCCTTCGGCGGATTCAGAATGTGTACTCGGTCGTTCACCAGTTGCATCATGTCCTTGTCGCTGGATACGACATACACGGAATACGACGCCTCCGCGGCCTTGCGCGCCAGCGTGCCGATCACATCGTCGGCCTCAAAGCGCTTCACCTCGAGCATCGGAATGCGATACGCCTCCAGCGCGCGCCGAATATAAGGAACCTGCTGCACCAGATCTTCCGGCATGGCGGTGCGATTCGCCTTGTAGCCCTTGTACTCGATCTCGGTGAAGGTCTGCGTCTTGATGTCGAACTTGCGCACCGTGGTCACCGCATCGGCTTGCTCGTCGCGGAACGTGGGGCCGGCGGGATCGAAGATGGCCGCCAGAAATTCCGGAGAGAAATCGTCGCGCAGTTTCCGCAGCATGTTCACAAAGACGTAGGTTGCCGCCGTGGGCAATCCTGTCTTGGTGGACATGGGTCGCTGCCGCGCCATGGCGTGATAGGCGCGAAAGATGAACGACATGGTATCGATGAGGAAGATGCGCCCATGGCTTGATGGTGCCGGTTTGGGCGCGGCCTGGGGCACGGGCTTGGCCGCCGACTGGGATTGTGGCGCGGCTGCGGAAGACCCGGTCGCGGGCGGTTGCGATGACGACGATTTTTTACGCGGGGGCAACCAATTTAGTGTAGCAGCAGAAAACTAGCCTAGAAATCCACTCGGAAGTCCGCTTGCACGGAAACTTTTGCCACGCCCCTCGCATCGTTGCGAAACACCAGGTAGTACTTCACCGGCTGATCCAGGGTTGGAGGCATGTTGGTGTTGACCTCCTGATTGTGCGAGCCCTCGGCCGAAAACTGCGCATCTGCCGGATGTCCGGCGAGCAGGTCTTCATATTGCTTCTGGTTCATCAGCAGGAATTCCACGTCGGCTTCGTCGCGCGTGCCGCCGCGCTGGATAAACGAGTGATACGTTCCCTTCAGCTGCGGATTCGCTGCATGCGGCGGAATTTCAAACGGCAGATCGACAGCCTTGGCAACGGTGAACGTCTTCTTCAGGAGCGGCCTGCTCGTGCCCACAGGAGAATCCCCGACGCGATCGGCAGGATTCAACGGCCGCTCCGAAGAGGGCGCGTCCGAAGCATCCGACGCACTTTGTCCGTCGGCCTTAGCTTGTGGCTGGCTCGATATGTAACCGGCAAGCGGTCCGGTCAGCGTCACCATTTCGCCAGCCTGCGCTTCGGTTTCCGATTCAATGTGGGATGGAGCCGTTCTTGACGTCGCCGTGGCCGCGGCCGGCGCCGGCCCAGTCCCCCCAGGAATGGTCACTTTGGTTCGCAGGTTCCACAGGACGGCACCCGCCAGGATCGTCACGCACACGCCCGTCAACAAGCCAAAAAGCTGCTTCATTACACGCCCCCATGGAAATGGTAGCGAGCACGTCGCGAGCGATCCAGTTTCCTATGGTTGCGAAGAGTTACTTCGGTTTTCCGAATTCCGTGTTGAAGCACAGACCAATCTCGCCGCACGTGCCCTGCTCGGGTGAGTAAACCACACAGGTATCAAAGGGGCGCGAGTAAACATGCAGGCTGACAGCCCGCTGGTTGAAAGCGCGGGGATTCACCACGCGATGCACCGGGTCGGCGGGATCGACGGCACAAGGGTGCGCAATGTTCATCTCTACCACGTTAAGCGGTTCGAGTTGGCAGCGACCGGCGGAAATGTCCTGATGAACCAGATGAAAGTTTTCCACCTGCAGGCGGCCGATGGGAACGGCCATCCAGCAATTCTGGTCGCGATGATTGTGCACCGAACTCGCCTGCCCGACTTCCCAGCAGATCGTCATCAATTCATACAGCGGTGTGCGATCGATCAGATTGCGCGTATAGTGCTGGCGGTCCCAATGAAGATACGCAGCGAGAGAATCGGGGTTGACCGGCGTATCTTGCAGAAAGCGGCGGACGGTTTCAGTTTCATCGAACGCGCTGGCGGGAAGCTGGCGCAGTCCGTCGATCAGCGTTTGAATCGGAACCAAGGTCGCAGTCGACATCGGATTCTCTTGGTTGCAGTATAGCGCTTCCAACTTCACGGGCTCACAGGGCGGCTTGGGCCTGGATGCAGCGAACGAGATGCCGCACGTCACCCGACTAGCTGGCTGACGCCTTGTATCTTTATGAATTGGTTGCTGTAGCCCCAGACCTGGTGGCGCAGATAGGAGGGAATGCCCGGATCGCGCCTGTCGATAACGTTGAAGCCGTGATCCTGGCAAAACTCTTTGACTAGGCCGTTCGTTCTTAGCCCATCATCTCTGCCCGGCGCCGCCAGAAAATCGTGGCAGGAGATGCACACCACCTCGGTTTGGCTCAGGGTCTCTGTCATCCCTCGAATCGCAATACGCTCGGCGCCTTCGATATTCATCTTCAAAAACTGAATCCTGCCCAAGCCCAGCCTGCGATAAATCGCATCGATGGTGGTGGCCGGCACTGAGATTCCCTGCCCGGCATTCAGCCGGTTTCGGAGGTAGGCAGCAGAGTCTTCAATCAGGGCACTGCCGGAGATGGTCTCGCCGACAGCCACATGCACGGGGATCACGCTGCGCAGTCCATTGTACTGGACCATCTTTTCTAGACAGCGGTAGGTGCGAGGATGGGCCTCGATGCAGATCAGTTTGCCTTGTTCGCCCACAGCGCGCGCGAAGGTCAATGCCTCTTCCCCGACTCCCGCTCCAACGTCCACAATCGTGTCACCGGGTTGAGGACGATATCCCCAGAAAAAATGACGCTGCGCTGCTCTGTCCATCTTGATCATGTCCAGGCGGACGAAAGGTCGATGGTAGGCAAAGTATCCTTCTGTAGTGTCGTGAATCCACACTCCGGAATCGTAGAACACGTGGTTAACGCCCTTGCCCTGCGATCGGGCGAGATGAGTTGCGGCCACGCTGAAGGCGAATCGAAGCCCTCGTCGATCCAGCAACGCTTTTGTCCGATCCCACAGCGACATTCACAACCTCGTAGCAGAAGATATCGCCAGAGATGACTCGCAGTCTGTGACGGACAAACATTTAGATTAAATTTTGTTCCAAAGGGGGAAATTGATGGCGGAGATCGCCTTGAAGAGGAGTGGGAAGTCGGCGTTCGCGATCAAGGCTCTCGTCCGGCCCCCAGAATCTCTTTGCTCTGGCCCTGGGCCACGGCCGGATAGGCGATCCCTTTGCGCCGACGCAGATCGCTGGGCAACTCCGAACGCAGCAGCCACAATCCTGCCGCTACTGCTCCTGCCCACGTGGTCGTGACCAACGCCAGTTGAAGCAGGTCCGCCAGTCGGCTGCCATCTCCGGTGGGGGAGATTGGAACCACCCTGGCGACCTCAAATGCAATGGCTCCTGCGGCCCCTGCGGTCAGGGCAGACTTGCCCAACTCGCGCCAGCGCAATCCGCCTACAGGAACCAATTTCTTGTAGTGAAGCAGCCAGGCGAGCGCCACCAGATTCACGCTTATTCCAATGTCGGACGCCCATGCCAGCCCCACGACTCCGAACGTATGAAATAAGGTGGAGTACACGGGAAGAGACGCAACTGTGATGATCGTGACTGCCGTCATCGGGGTAAGCGTGTCGCCTGCAGCGTAAAACGCGCGCGCGTAAAGCCCCTGCGCGGCCCACGCGGCCAAGGACAAGGAAAACCAGAAAAAGTAAATCGCCGTCGCATGCGTGTCGGCAAAAAGAAACTTGCCGCGGCGGTAGACAATATCGATGACCGGAAGCGCCGCCGCCATCATCCATGCCGCGGCGAGAAAGGAGGCGGCCGATACCCGGTAGACGGAATCATTTACCGTTTCGGCGAAGTCTTTCAGGCGCTTCTCATTAAAGAGTCGCGCAAAGAATGGCAGCGATGCCTGCCCGGTCGCCTGCCCCAGCACCGCAATCGGCACCGCGAACAGCCGCTTCGCATAATTCAGGCGCGCAATATCTCCTACGCCGCTGGCCGCGTAGTGCCGCAGTATCCAATCGTCGGCTGCCAACAGCGACACGCCCAACATCAGAGGCACCGATAGCTTCACCCATTCGAGAAAAGCCGGATTCATTATCTCGAAGGACGGCCGGTAACCAGTTCCAATTCGTGCCGCACCAATCACACTGGCCAGAAACGGCCCGGCAAAGCTTCCCGCCAGCGCCCCATAGGCCAACGAAGCGATGCCGAAATGCCGTCCGCCGATTACACCTCCCAGAATGATGAATACGTTGTAGATCAGCGGCCCGAACGCAGGGAACAGAAATAGCCGGTGCGACAGCAACACCGCTGAAACCACTCCACCGACATAAAAGAAAATCTGCGCCGGCAGAAGGATGCGAGTGAGGAAAACGCACAGGTCGATCTGCGCCGGCGAGAAGCCCTTCACGAACCAGCGGACAAATTCCGGCGCGTAAATCTCAGTGACGACCGTCCCCGCAATCAACACGGTCGTCATGACAGTGATAATGATGGAAAAAGTTTTCTGCGCATCGGCATCGCGCTTCTGCGCAAGAAAGCGGGTATAGATGGAGATGAACGTGATCGAGGCCGACCCGCCCGCCACAATGTAGTTCAGAAAGTCCGGCAGAGTGAAGGCGGCGACATATGCGTCGGTCTGCGATCCGGCGCCGAAGGCAAATGCGATGTAGGCCTCGCGTGCGTACCCGATTACGCGCGACAGCATCACCGTCCCCATCAGCAGCAGGGTCGCGGACATCGCAGTGTGCTGGTGCGAGGGACGGAGAAAACGCAGCAGTTTCGTCATTGAGACCCGATTGGCCCGTTCAATCGAAGCTCAATCTTATCGGAATCTCAGAGCACTGCTGTTAATTGCTTTGAATCGGGGTACCCCATTTCTCGCGCGCTTTCTGTGCGAGAAATGGGGATCCTAAACCCAACTTATTGTTCCAGCGAAACCCAGACCCGGTGTGCAGAAACTAAATCCACGTTCTGCACTTCCGTGCGCAGCCGCACCTGCACCCATCCTGCTTTCTTCACCGGTTTGGTCAAGAAGGTCAGAAAATATTGATGCGTCAAGCGGTTCGACAACTCGGTCAAATAAGGCGCAAACGCCACCGGCGGCCCGGTAAATCCGATGTAGTACGCCTCTCCTCCGGTCTTGTCCGCCAGTTCCGACAGATACAACTGGCCCCAGTAGTTCGCCCAATAGCTGTGGCCGAAGTGACCGGCGTCGGGGCTGTAGATCGCGGAAACCTGAATCCCGGCGCGATTCGCGTCATCGATCGTCGTCAGCAGATACGGATCCTGCAGGTCGCCGATGCCGTAATAACGGTCGATTCCGTCGGTGACCATCAGCACTTCGCGGCGATCCTTACTCGCCGGCCAGCGCTTGATCAGATCGCTCAGAGAAAAATACGGACTGGCATTGGCCCCGGCCAGCCCCATGGGAAGGCGCAGCGCCTTAGCGGCTGCGGCGTGGTCATCGGTAAGATCCTGCGCCACTTTCGCGATTCCATTCTGCATGTAAGCCACGCCGATCTTGGTCGTTGCAGGCTGGCCCTCGATGAACTTGCGAATGTCGTCCAGCTGCGTACCCAGATTGGTGCTCGAGGCATCATCGATTAAAATAAAAAACTGCAGCGCGGCATGATCCCCAGTGGCTGGAATCCACTCGGTCACCGTGTCACGGTTTTTTCCCTCATACACCATGACATCATCGCGATTGACCGGCGGCACTTCTGAGCCGTGATGCGCTTCGGCTGTGACCAACATATGTGCGGGAAGTCCACCACCCGCCGGCGCTTCCTGGGCGGAAACGTTTCCGCTGCAATACACAAAACTCAATAGGCCAACCACTGCGGCCAAAAATCGACCTATCTTCATAGCACTACCTCCTTGCGAAATCTTGCAACGCCCCAGAGGCAAACAAATTCGTAGTGTCTGTCTTATCTCTTAGATGTGCGGAATCTGGAAAAAGATGGGCGAATAACCTTCAGCGCCGCATACTTAATGGACCTCGGAGAGTTTCGCCGATCCGCGCCGCAACAGGTAGTACTCATTGATAGGCCGATCGTCGTGCAGAGCAGGCGTGTTCGGGGACTCTTTGATCATCTCGTCCAGGCCCCATTCGCTGGCCAGCATGGAAGCGAAAGCATTGGCAACGATCTGAGAGTGGTCGCCCGTGTTCTCAGGAACCCATTCCGTTAGATCAGCAACCGCATCCGGCGGCATCCGCAGCAGCATCTCCTCGGGCGTCCGATCGAGGAAGGGCTGGTCGCTGCCCAACATGTGAATTTGCCAGCGCGGCCCCCAGCGAAACACCCGCACGTAAGGGAAAGAATCGCGGAAGGCCCTTGCCATCGCCGCCAGATCTTGCGCATCGCCATTGGGAATCCACTGCTCGACAATTCCTCCAGGACGCAGCCGGCGGCGGGCCGCCGCGTAAAACTCTTCGGAGTACAGCATGCTCGATCCTGCAGCCTCCACCGGAGGTGGAGGATCGATTGTGATCAGGTCATATTGCTGCGTAGTGCGCTCCAGGTAGCGCCGGCCATCGTCGATTACGATATTGGCCAGAGGCGACTTCGCAATCTCCGGACCATTGACATGGAAATATCCAAACAGCTGCGGAACGCTCGGGTCCAGTTCCACCGCAGTCGTATGTACCTTCCACGAGAGAAGCGAGCGGAACGTAGTTCCCATGCCGAAGCAGATGTCGAGAACGTCGGTCGGCTTGCGATCCAGAAGAGTCAGCGGCAAATGCGCCATCATCTTGGTGATGGGCGTGAGCACGGTCATGCCGTAGCCGTTCACCAGAAGTTGCTTCCTCATGCCCGTGCCGGTGGCGATGACAGTGGCCGTCGAGTCGCGCAGCACGCGCCCGTGACGGTAAAGGTCCTCATAGCTCTTGCCTCGCCAAACGATGATCACGAGCAGCGGAGCCATGGCATAGGCGGCTATGCGCGCACGCCGATCTGGCGGTTGGATCGGGCGTAGCGCGCGCAGTCCGATCACGATCCACGGCAGCGCCAGAACTACCACTGCCCATCGCTCGCTCACCCATGGCAGAAGTCCAAAGCCCGCGGCCAGCGGGCCCAGGATGCATCCCACAACGTTCACCGCGTAGGCCGTTCCAGCGCGGTCGGGATCTCCGCCGGACCAGCGATCCACCAGCATCGGGGTCAGGAAACCCAGCAAGCCGGTGAAGGGAGCGATGGCAATCAGCAGTCGAATCAGGTTCGTCCACTTCATTGTGGGATTGGCGGCGACCAGAGACAGCACCGCGGCCAGCGCCAGCAGCGTCCATAGAATCCCATTCTCTTCTTTGCCGTTACGACTCCACCACCGGTAGACGACCGATCCCAGGAATGTGGACGTGAGATAGACGCCAAGAATTCCGGAGAATCCGTACACCACATTGCCCAGAAACGGGGTGAACTGCCGAACCCACACCAGTTCCATCCCCATGCTGGAAAGGCCCGCGGCGAAGAGCAAAAGCAGAATGCCGGGGTCGGAGCGAAACTCGCTGACTGATGGGGCGAGGGTTTTCTCGGAGGTCGCTGGCGATTGCCGCAAAGAGAGCAGCAGAGCCGCGACCGCGATCAGCGTATTGCACGCCGTCCCGGTGCGCAGCGTGCCTTGGAATCCGAAGAGTTCGATCAGATAAAGGGGCACGCGCGTGCCGGCCACCGCGCCGGCCACATTCGCCATATAGAGAAAGCTGAACGATCTTCCCGCCTCCGTCGGATACATGCGCCCGATGGCGAGCATGGCCACAGGAATCGTGGCGCCCATCAACACGCACCACGGAAGCAGCGTGATGACCACGCAGGTCCCGGACGCGACGTAATAGAGAGGCGAGGAAAAATCGCCCAGCCGCTCCAGTTCTGCGTGTCCGAATCGCAGTTCGAGCGGAACCACCACGCCCGCCACGCCAATCAACAACTCCAGCAACGCGTAACTACGGAGCGCGAACGGGGCCAAACGCTCTCCGTGGCTCCGAATGAAGCGTCCGCTGGCCCATGACCCCAATCCCAACCCCGCCATAAAAACCGACAGGACGATCGAGACCATCGCCGTGGTCACGCCGAACTGCGCCATCGAAAGCCGCAGCCAGACGATTTCGTACAGGACGCTACAAAAACCTGAGATCAGGAAAAAGACGAAGTACCAGGGCAAGGAGAATCTTCCTCAGGAATTCAGAATGACGCGCCAGCGGCGACACTTCCGCCCGCACATGAAAACATATGCCGACCATTCCGGCAAGCGACCCACCGTGG
The DNA here is from genome assembly GCA_963701925.1 of uncultured Acidobacteriota bacterium. GTDB lineage: Bacteria > Acidobacteriota > Terriglobia > Terriglobales > Acidobacteriaceae > Sulfotelmatobacter. The sequence goes on along the minus strand of CAVPBQ010000009.1, from coordinate 271,264 downwards.
CTGACCGAGCCAAAATTTACTCCGCGATTTTCAGCACGACTTTCCCGTAATTCTTTCCTTCTTCCAGCAGCTTGTAGGCTTCAACCGCGCGGTCGAAGGGCAGCACGTGGCCAATCTGCGGCGCGAGTTTTCCCTGCTCAATCCACTGCGAGAGTTGCTGCCACGCCGGTTCCATGATTTCGCGCTTCTGCGATAGATAGGTCAGCCACAGTCCCTGCACGCTGGCGGACTTGGCGTACATGGCGCGGATATCCAGTTGCGGCGGTTTGCCTGTCGCCGTGCCGTACTGAATCACGCGCCCGAAATCGCGCAGGCAGCGCAGGCTTTTCGCGGTATGCTCTCCGCCCAGCATTTCGAATGCAGCGTCCACGCCCTCGCCGTGAGTGAGGTTCTTCACCACCTCTTCATAGTCGTGCTGCTTGTAGTTGATCCCATGTTGCAGGCCGAGTTGCTTCACCCGCGCCAGCTTCTCGTCCGATGAGGAAGTCCCGTACATCTCGATGCCGAGCAGATGCCCGATCTGCACCGCGGCCGTTCCCACTCCTCCGGCCACCGCATGGATCAACACCCGGTGAGTTCGTCCCGTGGCGGCTGGTTGAGTCATTCCCGCCTGCCAATATCCCAGGTAGGCGGTGAAGTAATTCACCGGGAAAGCCGCGGCCTGCTCATTGCTCAAGCGCTCGGAAACCGCCCATAACATGCTCGAATATCCCGCTGCCTTCTCGGCAAAAGCGCCCCATTGCACGTATCCCATCACTCGTCGTCCGCTGCTTTCTTCGACGCCGGAGAACTCGCGCCCCACCACGAACGGCGGCGCCGGAGTTCCCGGATATCCGCCCTTGGTGGTCATCAGATCGGCAAAATTGAGGCCACCACTGTGGACGCGCACCATCGACTGCCCGGCCTTCGCGGTTGGCTCGGCGACATCCTGAATGCGGATCGCCTCGGGTCCGGAGAGTCGGGCAAGGATCAGGGCTTTCATAGAGAAAGTCTAGCAGGCTCGGCAACTGGCTACCCCGCAGACAACTTCCGATTTCTTCAGCGGAAACTCAGGCGTGGAATAATCGCTCCTGTGCGATTGCTGTACTGTTCGTATTCGGCGCCAAACACACCCCGCATGGCGCGCTCTTCGAGCCGGCTTTTGATTTTGAAGCCGACATACAACAGGACCACGGAGACGAATCCGCGGGTTTCGCCAATCCCCAAGGCCGTGCCGAGCAAGGCCAGAATGATCCCCGAGTAGATGGGATGCCGGACCCATTTGTACGGTCCGGTGCAAACCAGTTCATGTCCGACTTTCACGGTGACTGTCCCACTCCAATTGCCGCCCAGGCAGGCCCGCGCCCAAATGGCAAAGCCCAGCCCGGCAGCGATGAGGACGACACCCAGGATCTCGACCCAGCGCGTAGGAGGAAACAGGCGCAGGCGAAACCAGGGTCCGAGCCCGCGGCCTCCGAACATGACATAGAACGCAGCCAACGTCACCAGTACATAGAGCGACTGCACGCTGAACGAGCTCCGCTTCTGCGTCGGCTTGGTCCAGATCGCCCACACAATCCACAGCGCGAAAAACCCACTCCACAAATATTGGCTGACGGCTCCCCAGTCCATGACACCTCCTGTATGAGCTACGTTACAGGAGCGGAGAAGGTTCCCAAGGAGCAAGTTCTTCGTGGATCGGGCGATCGGCAGGCAGAGGTTCCTTTCCCCCCTTTACTCGCAGGTATATACTCTTGGCGTTGGCTTACCTGTTCTTCCGGCCGAGCCCCAACGGGCCGGGACGGGGCGTTCGTTCATTCCCCTAATTCATGCACGCCCCGCATTCGCAAGGCCGCTTTTCGCCGGGGGCGGTGAGAAGAGGGCACGGGTCCGCACCTGCTTCTGCGCGGGCAGGGTGTATCCGCGGGGAGGTTTATCGTGGACATTATTTTTGTACGTCTTCTTTTTGCCATCCTAGTCGCCGCCACCTGCTTCATAATCGAACCCTTTGGCCTGCCGCGAACCTGGGACGCGGGTGTCGGCGCGCTCATCGGCTGCGCCATCATCCTGTTCGAATGGAAGCTGCGCATGGTCAGCCTGAAGCGGCTGATCGGTGCGGCCATCGGTAGCGTTCTCGGAATCTGCGGGGCCTACCTCTTTGCCTTGGTCATTCGCTCCAGCGTCCCCGAAGGACACACCCAGAGCTTCCTGCAGATCCTCGTCATGCTGTTGATGGCCTACGTGGGCCTGATCGTCGGGGCGAATAAAGGCGACTTGCTCAACCTGGCTGCCCTCGGCGGCATCTTCGGTGGCGAGAAGCAGGGCAAGAAAACCTACAAGATTCTTGACACCAGCGTCATCATCGATGGCCGCATCGCCGATATCGCCGAAACCGGATTCCTCGACGGCATCATCGTAACCCCGCAGTTCGTGCTGCGCGAATTGCAGCTCGTGGCCGACTCCGCCGACTCGCTCAAACGTAATCGTGGCCGCCGCGGTCTCGACATTCTCCAGCGCTTGCAGAAAGTTGCCAACCTGACCATCCAGATCGTGGAAGACGACTTCCCTGCCGTCCGCGAAGTCGATCTCAAGCTCATCGAACTGGCGAAACTCTACGAAGGCAAGATCATCACCAACGACTTCAACCTGAATAAGGTTGCGCAGCTACAGGGCGTTGAAGTGCTGAATATTAACGAGCTCGCCAATTCATTGAAGCCGATCGTCCTCCCCGGTGAAACCATGCGCGTCTTCATTCTGAAAGAAGGCAAGGAATACAACCAGGGCGTGGCTTACCTGGACGACGGGACGATGGTCGTGGTCGACAACGCGCGCAAGATGATTGGCAAGACGATCGATGTGTCGGTCACATCGGTGTTGCAGACGACGGCGGGCAAAATGATCTTTGGCAAGTGGGATGAGCGCGCCTACGTCCGCCAGCCTCAGCCTGTGGCCGCGCCCACGACGCATACACCTGTGCCGGTCGTGGCGGCCAGCGGGACTGCGGGTCCAGTGGCGGGAGCGATCGAGACCAAGCCGACGGCGTAATTCCGAGCGTTTAATCCGTCGGGGCTATGGACGAGATGCGGATCGTGTTTCCCTGGGCTTCTCCCACGACGTGAACTCGCCGCGTCGCGAGCTGCTTCAGAATGTTGGTGTCGCCCTCGAGCTGGTAAACTTTTTCCCCATCGACCAGCGTGAATGCCGCTCCCACGTGGGCGCAGATGCGCACACAATCGGCCGCGTTCTTGGCCATGGTCGACGAATGTTTCGCGCCACACTTCGAACACTCCACCGTGCCGTCAAATACTTGTTGAGAACTTCCTGCCTGAACCGGCTCAGGCTCGGCGAAACCGGCTGTGGCCGCTCCAAGAGTGGCAACCAACAAGGCGAGAGCAAGGGCTCCCGCAGTACCAATCGCTACGATCTCGACCCACAGGTTCTTAAGACGAATCGAGGGCATGCCAGGATCATTGCAAGTCGCTGGCCACCGTCGGCTAGTCTGCTAATGACATTGCTTGTAGCGGCTTCGCGTGACGCATGGAGTCGAGAAGTGCGCCCACGCCGCCGTGCCCCCCGGAAGAATTTTCCTTGCCCCGTCAAAACCCGGCTAGGGCATTTCCTGTAGGAAATCAGAATCGAATCATCCTCCGGCGCCACATTTGAACTCCCGCGCTCGCGCTCGTATACTGACACACCGCTATGAAGGTGATCGTCATTATTCCGGCTGCCGGTCTGGGCACGCGCATGGCGCCCGTGCCCAGCGACGCCAAAAGCAAGAAGGCTCACCCCTCCAAACAGTTCACCGAACTGGGAGGCACGCCCATTCTCATTCACACGCTGCGGCGTTTTGCAGCCGTGGACGCGGTGAGTGAAATCTGGATCGCCCTCCGCGAAAATGAAATTGAGGGATTCCGCGAGCGTCTGCAAAAGGAAGCGAAAGATCTTCTCGCCAAGAAAATCGAACTCGTCACCGGGGGCGAGCATCGCCAGCAATCGGTCGAGCACGCACTCAACGCCATCCACGCTGGCGCTGACGACATCATCCTCGTGCACGACGCCGTGCGTCCATTCGTAACGCCAGAAATCATTCACGACGTCATCGAAGCCGCTAGAAAATATGGAGCCGCCATCGCCGGCCTGCCCGCCGTCGACACCGTGAAACAAGTGGAACGCACCGCCGAGGGCGCCCTCATCAAGGCCACGATTCCGCGCCAAGGCGTGGTGCTGGCGCAAACTCCGCAGGGCTTCCGCTACAACGTAATCAAGAAAGCCTTCGACGAAGCCGCCGCCGACGGGTTCATGGGCACCGACGAAGCCTCGCTAGCCGAGCGCAGCGGCCACGCAGTAGCAGTGGTCATGGGCTCGCCGATAAACATAAAGATCACAGCACCCGCCGACATGGAACTAGCCGAATTCTATTTACGGAAATGAGCACCCGTGAAAATCCGTGTGAATCCGTGGCCAAGGTGCTGTCATGAGAATCGGCTACGGATTTGATTCGCACGAATTCCACGCCGGCATTCCGCTGAAGATCGGTGGCGTGACCATCGCGCACGATCGAGGCCTCGGCGGTCACTCCGACGGTGACCTGCTCTTACACGCCATCACCGACGCGCTGCTGGGAGCGATCGCTGCGCCCGATATCGGCGTACTATTTCCGCCCTCGGACCCGAAGTGGAAGGGCGCGGACTCGGTGATTTTTCTGCGCGAAGCGTTGCAGCGTGTGCGTGCCGCCGGATACGCCGTCGCCAACATTGATTCCAGCCTGATTCTCGCCGCGCCGAAGATCGGCCCACATTCCGCCTCGATCCGCGCGCGCGTCGCCGAATTGCTCGGCGTCCACATCGATTGCGTGGGACTGAAAGCGAAGACCCCGGAGGGTCTGAACCTGGAGAATGCTGCCTTGGCGCACGTCGTCGTGCTACTCGAGAAAACAGTGCAGAGGAATGCCCCTAAGAAAAAACGTAAGAAGAAAATGAAGTAGTCAACCCGCCATTCTTTTCCGCGCAGCTTCTACCAGCGCCCGGAAAATCGCGATCGACGGCGCATCCTCTTCCACCGATCGCTCTGGATGCCACTGCACCGCCAGCACAAAATGATCTGGCGACATTCCCTCCAGACCTTCAATAATCCCGTCGACCGGGCACCGCGCCACTACTCTCAACCCCTCCCCAACGCTGCCTGCCGACTGATGATGCGAAGAATTCACCGGCACAACCGCGGGGCCACGAACGCCATCGGCAATAATCCGTCCCAGCCTCGACTTCGCATCGATCTCCGCTTCATGCGCGATGGCGACTTTCTTCCCCGCCTCATGATTCACTTTGTCCCGCGTCTCGTCCGGAAGAAAGTCCGGAATATGCTGCACCAGTGATCCACCACGATACACATTCAAACTTTGAAGGCCATAACAAATCCCCAGCACCGGCTTGCGCAGGCGATACGCCTCATCGAGCAAGAGTTCGTCCACACTCTCGCGCACTGAATCCACCGCCGCAGTATGCGGCGATCGTGCCGCATTGAATTTCGCCGGGTCCACATCCGCCTTGCTCCCCGGAAGCAGAATGCCGTCGCAGCGTTCCATCGCTCGTGTGATTTCGGGCTCAGTCCAGCCCAGCCAGATGCGAACTGGTTCGCCGCCGGCAAGTTGAACCGCCCGCTCGTACTGCGGGATCGAACGCTCGGCGTATTCGGGATCCATCGAGTGCGGCAGGGGAATGGCGATGCGTGGCGGCAAATCTCAGCCCATCCTCTCGATGGCCGAAAGGGTTCTGTTCTGCCGGTAGTGGCGGATTTCCATGGTCAGCGACAGCACAAAAATGATTGCGCCCGCGACCACCGCGATGGGTAATGCTATATGAAGATAGGCAAATCGCATGTCAGGATGCACGCTGTGCAATGCCGCCGTGACCACCGTGCCCAGAAGAGCAAACAGCAGGCTCACCGCGAAGCACAGCAGCATCCCGAGAAAGGTGACCAGTCCCACTCGCACCGGAATTCCGTACCAGTGAGGCGATCGAGGCGCGCGTACCGCAGGCATGCGCTTATTCTACTGCGTTCCCCGAAGCATTTTCTGCGCAGATTTTCTTGCGGGAAATTGTTCCTGTCTAAGCTACGTCATATTGCGATTTCTTCTGGGTAGTCGCTTCTTTTTCCTCAAGCAGTTTGCTGATTTCTTGCACGATTCTGAATAGTTCGTCGGGGTCTTGCTCGACCGCGGCTTGTTCGCAGAGTGCCATCCATCTCTCTTTGGCAGGTTGCATACGTAACTCCTCCAAAGCCATAGGCTAAAAATGGATATATCTAATTTGAACCCAGCTCCCAGCCAATAGTTGCCCCGCAGAACCATTTCATTTTGTGTGTAGAATAGGCAAAGAAATGTCGCAGGCAGCCCCAGCCATCACGCGCACTCCCGCCGAAGTGGTCCGCGCCACGCCGGTTTCACAGGCGCCGAACGGCATCTGCTATGCCATGGCGGGAGAGGTTGCGGTCAACTCCTTTGACCTGGATCGCATGGTCGCCGCCGTGCCCACCCGCATCGCAACCGCGCTCGATCGTAAGGCCTATTACTTTGTTCCTCTGACCGTGAGCCAGGGTGAGGAAACTGTGATCGCCGATCGCTACGATGTGGCGCTTAGCGACAGCGCGGTCTGCCATCGCAATCTGAGCCTGGGCGATTCGCAGTGCGTCTTCATTTCCACCCGCCTGATGGACGACAAATTCTCCGTCGCCTTCGAGTTTTACATCAACGTTGGACACGCCTTGGTCGAGCATGCCGGCGTCTCGCAGGAATTCAGCGATCTTGCCTGGGGACAAGTGGAGGCGGGCATCCGCGGCGAAACTTCGCTCGATGCCTGGGAGGCGCGCAAGCTGGCCACCGCGACCGGCCCGGATGCCGAGCGCTTCAAGAACGAATATCTGGAAGCGACCTTCTCCGACACGATCTCGATTTATCTGCTCTCGCTCTATCTGGATGTGGATTACCACGATCTGCGCGAGCGCGACTACCCGTTGCTCGCGCCCTCGGCTTTAGCCGAGCGATTGCGGAAGGTGGCGGAAATGTTTCCGCCGAATGCAGGATTCGAGTTCGCCATTCTCTACAAACGGCGCGGATAGAAGCAGTGTCCAGTTGATGGTGATCGATGGCCAGCAAACAACATCCAATTCCGTTTCACTGGCCACTGATCACTGATCACCGGCCACTAATTTATTTCCCGTTCCCCATCACAAAATTCACCGTGCTGACCTGATTGCCGTTGACCGTCACCGGCTTCTCCCAGGTCTTCGGCTCCGAAAACAACGGCCGCTCCACGCTGTGTTCCGTCAGGACATCGTAGGCATGCTCTTTGCCGACCAGGCCCCAGCCTTCATGCCAGGCCACGATCTGGTAATTTCCCGGAGGCACGTCGGTGAATTCAAACCGCCCGCTCTCATCGGTCACCGCATAGTAAGGATGCGACACCACCATCATCTCCGCATTCATCCACACATGGCCGCCATTGCAGCGCAAATGAACCAGCCCTGGCGTCGACATGGTGCGCGTAATCGGGCGATCGGTGAAAGGAAACGGCAGATTGAAGGTCGCCGCGCCATCCATGTGAATGGTGTGCAGGGTCTTATCGGAACTCACCATGCTCAGCGTGCCACTCTCCGGAACCAGCAGAATGTGCGGAACGTAACGGCAAAAGTGCTGATCCAGATGGCGCCGCTGTTCGGGAAGTTCCAGCGCTTTGCCGCTGGTGATGTTCTTCAGATAGACCACCGCGTTGGCAACTCCGCCCTGCGGCCCGACAATCAGGCGCTCCAGGTCGGCGGTCTTCTTCCCGTCAGGATCGCAGACCTGCGGATCTTTGGTGATGGGATATTCCAGACTGCGGGGCACCGGCCCCGACCACTTCACCGTCCCGGAAATCGTTCCACCGTCGGTGACGGTAATGACTTTGTAGTTGCCTTGGGCCACGGCCACAGAGGCGGTGGCGAAAAGAGAAGAGAAGATGAGAAACCTTGCTCGCGAAAATAGGCCCTGCATACTGCATCCCCTTTGAACTCCCGCACGGCCGCACGCCCGTTTTTACTCGCGAGAGTCTTGAGATTTGATCGCGCTACCCTCCCGCGTTCACCGACCATTCCCAACTTTGTGGGAACTGCTGCACAGGGGTCCCTGATCTCCGGGGCAGCCTTTGTGTCTGCGGGCCGAACGGTTTCAACCAAGCGGGTCGCGGGGGACAACGGACTTGTGATTGAAATCACATTTAGCGTGCGCCTATTGGATAGGGCCGTCGAGATTACCGAGGTGGTACGACGAGTGGGGGATGAGCCGCACTTTGAGGCCAGGGATCGAGGCCACAAATCGGCGATTTTCGGATTCTTTCGCTGACCACTGGCCACTGAACAGTGGCCACTGCTTTACAATCGTTCGTCCATGCCCGTCACCGTGCGATCGTTCGCCAAGATCAATCTCGGGCTGCGTATCGGCGCAGCTCGCCCGGACGGCTTCCACGAACTGCTGACGGTGTACCAGACCATCGCCCTGCACGACATCATTCGCGTCAGCGTGCACCGCGGACGTGGGATTGAAATTGTCTGTACCGACCCGCGCGTTCCCCGCGACGAATCGAATACCTGTTACCGCATCGTCGATAGCGCCCTGTCAGCACTCCGCGCCAAGGGCCGGGTCGTCGTCGAAATCGAGAAACACCTGCCCGTTCAGGGAGGTCTCGGCGGCGCCTCGACCAATGCAGTAGCAACTTTGCTGGCTCTCGAACGCGCGCTGAAGAAAACTTTGCCGGCAGCGGAAAGATTTCGCATCGCAGCCGAAGTCGGATCCGACCTCCCGCTGTTTCTCATCGGCGGGATCGTCCTCGGAGTAGGCCGTGGCGAACAGGTATATCCCCTCCCGGATCTCCCCGCGATGCCGTGTGTAGTGGTCACACCAGAAGTAGGCGTATCAACTCCAAGGGCCTTCGCCGACTGGGACAGATTATGTGGCGCGGGCACTCCTGCCCGCGAGGCAGCACCAGTGCAGCCTGGGTCCGAGAGAACTGCAAAGCAAAACCCGGCCGAGCTTCGCTCGGCTGGACAGCCGGGGACGGCTGTCCCTACACGAGCAGGCAACAAATTGACGCCCACCCCCGCCTCCGATAGAATGAATGAGCTTGGCTGCGGGTTGTCGGCGTGGCTGAGTGAGCCTTACTCCAGTGCTCCTTCTAATGTCGTAGCCAGAGGGGGCCGGGCCGGGAATCCGCTTCTCTGGCTTGTCCGGGCTGGGATCAAGAACGACTTCGAAGAGGTCGTCTTTCCTGAGTACCCCGAACTGTGTGATGGGAAGCGTGCGCTCATGCGTGCAGGCGCGAAATATGCGTCACTTTCCGGCTCCGGATCAACGCTCTATGGCCTGTTCGCCTCGCGCCCGTCGGCGCTGGCAGCGGCCCGCAAGCTCCGGAAGCAAGGCTGGGCGGCACGGGCGACGGCGACCCTGACCAGACCGCAGTATTGGTCGAGAATTTTTGATTGTTGATTTGGGTTGGTTGATTGACAATGTGGATGCCCGCAAGGGCTCAATCGACAATCGATCTGCAATCGCGTTACTGGGCCGTCGACTAATGGTAGGTTGAGGCGTTTTGCGGGCGTGACCCTGAACGAAGTGAAGGGGAGAGCCCGCAGCCGAAATCCTGAGCTTTGCGAAGGATCTCAACCGCCATAGCAGACAGCCAGGTTACTGGGCCGTCGACTAATGGTAGGTCAAGTGCCTTTGGAGCACTTTGTCTAGGTTCGAATCCTAGCGGCCCAGCCAGAATTCAGCTGCCAGTGCCCGTCGCCAGAAAAACCGCTGGCGTGCGGGGTGGTTGAGCAAAACGGTTAAGAACTGAAGGCCAGGAGCCCAGATACAACCATGGCTACTTTAGTCACGCCGACCGACAAGACAGTAGAAAAGAAAAGTCCACCTGTGGCCGACGAGAAACTGGATCGCAAGCCGCGCCAGCGGGTCGACGAGAAGTTCAAAATTTTCAGCGGCACCGCGAACGAGCATCTGGCCGACGAAGTCTGCCATTTTCTCGGAATGCATCGCGGTCTGGCACAAGTCACGCGCTTCGCTGATGGCGAGTGCTATGTGCAGATTCAAGAGAACGTCCGCGGCGCCGACGTTTTCATCATGCAGCCCACGTGCCGTCCAGTGGACGAGCACTTGATGGAGTTGCTGCTGATGATTGACGCGCTGAAGCGCGCGTCGGCGCGGCGCATTACCGCGGTGATGCCGTATTTCGGTTACGCGCGGCAGGATCGGAAAGACAAGCCGCGCAGTCCGATTTCGTCGAAGCTGGTGGCTGATCTTTTGACCAGCGCCGGCGCAAATCGGGCGCTGATTGTGGATTTGCATACGCCGCAGTTGCAGGGATTTTTCAACATCCCGGTGGATCATCTGTTCGCTTCACCGGTGCTAGTGGATCATTTCCGCAAACTGCAGTTGCCGAACTTGACGGTGGTTTCGCCCGACGCGGGCGGCGTGGAACGCGCAAGATTTTTTGCGAAAAAGGTCGATGCGGCCCTGGCTATCGTCGACAAACGCCGCGTCGAGATGAACGTAGCCGAGATTATGCACGTCATCGGCGACGTCCACGGGCGCACTTGTCTGATCATCGACGATCTGGTCGATACCGCCGGAACGCTGGTGAAAACCGCGGCGGCTTTGATGGATAACGGGGCGACTCAGGTGTATGCCTGCGCTTCGCATGCGGTGCTGTCGGGCCCGGCGGTGGAGAATATTCGCAACTCGGTGATTCGCGAGATGGTGGTCACCAACACGATCCCGCTCACCCCGGAAGCCGACGCGGCGCGGACCGAAAAGGGTGGAAAGATTACGGTCCTCTCGATTGCAGGCTTGATCGGCCGCGCAATTCAGGCCAATCACGAGGAGACCTCGGTCAGTAAGTTGTTTACATAAGCAATCAGCAATGAGCAGAGCGCGATGAGCTGTGAGCAACTCCGCATTTGTATTTGCTCCGCACTCGTTGCTCGTCGCTCACAGCTAAAAAGGATTAATTTTTATGCCTAGCGCAATTGAAACCAACACCCTCGAAGCCCATCCGCGCGAGGCGGGCACCAAGAACCACGCTCGCCGGGTTCGCCGCGAAGGAAAAATTCCGGCCGTCGTTTACGGCGCGGGCAAGGATTCCCTTCCCGTCACGGTTGATTCCCGCCAGGTGACCCGCATCCTCAACTCGAAGACCGGTCACAACACGATTTTCGATCTCGCGCTTAGCGGCGGGCAAACCAAGGCCATGATCGTCGACTGGCAATATGAGCCCATCAAGGGCCGCCTTCTGCACATCGACGTGAAGCGCATCGCCATGGACAAAGAGCTCACCGTTAGTGTGCCCATCACTTTGATCGGCGAAGCCGCCGGCGTGAAGCAGGAGGGCGGCATCATGGAGCAGATGCTCCGCGAAGTCGAAATCGAATGCCTGCCCGCCGATATTCCGAGTTCGATCGAAGTCGACGTTGCCCACTTGACCTTTGGCAAGGTGCTGCGTGTTTCCGATCTGCCGCACTCCGGCAAGATCAAGTTCATCACCGACGAGAACCAGCCGGTGGCCCACGTCACCTCGGTGAAGGAAGAAGTGGTGGCTGCTCCAGAAGTGGTGGCGGCCGCAGGCACGACTCCGGCCGAGCCCGAAGTCATCAAGAAGGGCAAGCAGGAAACCGAAGAGGAAGGCGCCGAGGCTGCGCCTGCCAAAGCGGAAAAGCCCGAGAAGAAGGAAAAGAAATAATCGTGTGGGGACGGGCGCATTCGCCCGTCCAGCCGAGCGCAGCGAGGCCCCCACGCGAAGAAAGCTAGTTGGGCGTGAAACTGATCGTCGGTCTTGGCAATCCTGGCATCAAGTATCAGTTCACGCCGCATAACCTGGGCTTTCTGGCGATTGATCAAATCGCCAGCAACCTGGGAGTGGAAGTGCGGAACCGGCAGTGCCGGGCGCTGACGGCGCGCACCATCATTGCCGATCAGATGGTGCTGCTGGCCAAGCCGGAAACGTTTATGAACTTGAGTGGCGTCTCGGTGCGGGAGCTGGTGCAAGAGTACGAAGCGAATCCGGCAACCGACTTGATTGTGATTCAGGACGAGCTGGACTTTCCGCTGGGCACGCTGCGGATTCATACCAAGCGCAGTTCGGCGGGGCACAACGGCATCGAGTCGATCATCGGTGCCCTGGATACGCAGGATTTTCTGCGCATCCGCATCGGCGTAGCGCCGGAGCGAAAAGTTGGAGACGGCGCAGAATATCTGCTCGCCCCGATGAAGAAAAAAGAGTTGGAAGTCGTCGACGGAATGCTCGACACCGCCGAAGAAGCAGTGAAAATGATTTTGAAAGAAGGACCGGCCGCGGCCATGAACCGGTTTAACCGCAAGGAGCCGGACGAAAAAGATTAGCCACGGATCGACACGGATTCACACGGATCGAGAAAAGAAAACGTTTAAGGCTTTATCCGTGGCAAACCGCGAAAATCCGTGGCCAAAGATTTGGAGAAATACATGAATCGTACTTACGAACTGATGTTCATCGTCCGTCCTGACATGACGGAAGAAGATCTCGACAAACTGATTTCGACCCTGCAGTCGGTCATCCCAACTTCCGGCGGAACCCTGGTGAAGGTCGAAAAAATGGGCAAGCGCCGCCTGGCCTACACCGTACGCCGCTTCCACGACGGCATTTACGTGCTGCTGGTCATCGAGGGGGGAGGCCCGGTGATTCACGAACTCGAGCGCCGCTTGCGTGTCAGCGAGCCGGTGATCAAGTTCCTTACCGTGCGCGTGGACGAAGAGCACAAGCGGCTCGACAAGATTAAGAAGCTTCGCGACGCGCGCAAAAAAGTAAGCGCGCAGCCCATCACTCCGGCAGCACCCGCGGCAGAGCCAGCGGCACCAACTCCCGCGGCGGAAGCCCCGGCAACGGTATAAGAGCAGTGGCCAATGGTTAGTGACCAGTGGCCAGCTGTTGTTGCCCACAAATTTGACTGGCCTCTGACCACTGATCACTGGCCACTGAGTTCAAGGAGAGTTATGGCAGACGAAACCAAAGCACCAGAGCAGTCGGCGCCGGCGGCAGCACCCGAGACGCCGCGCAGTTCAGGACCACGGCCGGGCGGAGATCGTCCCGGTGGTGATCGCCCGCGCTTCGGCGGCGGCGGACGCGGTCCCGGCGGCCCTCCCCGCGAAGGCGGCGGTGGACGCAAATTTTTCCGGCGCAAGAAAGTTTGCAAATTCTGCACCGAGAAAATCGAAGACATCAACTACAAGGACTATCGCCTGCTCGGCCAGTTCGTCGCCGAGAGCGGCAAGATCGTCCCGCGCCGCCTGACCGGCGTCTGCGCGCCCCATCAGCACCGCCTGTCCTCGGCCATCAAGCAGGCCCGCAACATAGCCCTGCTGCCGTTCGCAGGCCGTGCAAGTTAAGGCATTGGCCACGGATTCTAACGGATAAGGCTCTTTGAAGTATTTGGTCTATCCGTGTGAATCCGCGCAAATCCGCGGCGAAAGAATTTGATCTTGAATGGAGCCATTATGGAAGTCATTCTCAAAGAAGACGTAGCCAAGCTGGGTTCGCGCGGCGATGTGGTGAAAGTCGCCGAAGGATACGGGCGCAATTTTCTTCTGCCCCGCAAGCTGGCCATCGAGGCCAACGAAGGCAACAAGTCCGTCATCGTGCAGATGAAGGCCGCCTCCGTGCGCCGCTCCGCCAAAGAAAAGACGCAGGCCGAAGAACTGGCTAAGCAGTTCGAGGGCGTCTCGGTCTCGTTTACCCGCAAATCAGGCGAGAACGATCAGCTCTTCGGCTCGGTCACCTCCAGCGATCTGGCCGACGGGCTCACCAAAAAGGGATTCAACATCGACCGCCGCAAGATCCAGCTGCACGAGCCGCTGAAGACCGTGGGTGAGTTCACCGTCCCAGTAAAGCTGCACAAGGACGTGACCGCGCACCTGAAGGTGGTCATCGAGAAGGAACCCGTCGCGGCCGAGTAGCTTTGTCGTCCTGCGATAGCCTTGTCATCCTGAGTGCAGCGAAGGACCTGTGTACTCGCCGGCGGCATCGACGCTGCGGGGACGTGCACAGGTCCTTCGCTTTGCTCAGGATGACAAGCGCACATAACTATCCACGAAGTAGTCCGCGCTTGACGAGCTCTGCCTTCACTTTTTCGAGCGGATTCGATCTCTTGAGGGTTGTCATCGAGAAGCTAGTCGTAGAGACGTTGCTTGCAACGTCTCTGCCGGGAGCAAAACGTAGCTAGGTGGCGAGGGAGAGACGTAGCAAGTAACGTCTCTACGTCTTCTCAAGGCACTTCCGCTGCCAAATCTCCCCTCTGCACTCCCGCCCGCTGTTCTGTTTCCCCCTAAATCTTTGCCCCAGAGTCACCTACCTGCCCCAAAAATTCTCCTCACACACTATAATTTCTGCTTACGGTTCCCCTGATTCTCCGTCTATCTCAGTGCAAGCCCGGATACGGATTAAGACACTCCGGGCTGGTAGACAGGACACGAAATGCCGGCCGATGCATGGGTGGTTTCACTTGCGATTGGCGAACGGGCCCACTCGAAACGGAAGAGTGAGAGAGTAGAGAGAGTCAGCGACCAGGAACCCCCGCAGGGCCGCATGGCTGGGTTAGATCGCCAACAAGATCGTCGCATCGATGACACGATGCTCATTCGGGAGGCGCAGCGCGGAAACCGCGCCGCCTTCGAGGAACTCGTTCGTCATTACGATCACGCGGTCTTGCGCCTCGCCCTCCACCTCACCGGCAGTGAGCACGACGCCCAGGATGTCTATCAGGATGCCTTCCTGAAGGCGTACAAGAACATCGGAAATTTCCGGTTCGAGTGTTCCTTCTACACCTGGATTTACCGGATCGTGACCAACCTGTGCCTCGATCACCTGCGCAAGAAAAATGTGCGCAAAGAAGATGCGCCGGTCGCGAAAGATCCGAACGGCGGCGAGTACGACCTGCTCGATCAGGTGCCCGACGTTCGCGCGGGAGCGAATCCGGAGCGCGATCTGATGCGCCGGCAATTAGGCGCGAAGATCGCCGGCGCCCTCGACAAGTTGACTCCGCGCGAGCGCATGGTCTTCGAGCTGAAGCATTATCACGGCTTGAAGCTGCGCACGGTGGGCGAGATTTTGCAGACCACGGAAGAAACGGCCAAGAACACGCTGTTCCGCGCCACGCAAAAATTAAGAGGCGCCCTGGCCGACATGCGGTAGGTGGAAGGGCACGGCTTCAGCCGTGCCGTAAGAGTAGTCAAGATTTGCGGGCTTTAGCCCCTGAGGCCGAATTGCTGAAGGTGAACTATGAAGTGTGAATGGATCCGAGAAAATATCGTGCTCCACGTTTACGGCGAGTTGCCCGACGACACCCGCCACGAACTCGAGCAGCACGTGACCCGCTGCGCCGACTGCGCCGCGGAACTCAAAGCGGAGCAGGAATTTCACGACCAGCTCATGCAGGACCGCGCTGCCGATCCCACGCCCAATCTGCTGGCGTCGTCGCGCATGCGCCTGCAGGAAGCGCTGGAGACCGCTCCGCAGGGCGCGTGGTGGCATCGCCTGGCCCTCGAACCGGCCAGTTGGCTGCGGCAAATTCGCTTCTCTCCCGCCCTGGCCTCGGCGATTTTAGTTCTCGGCTTCGTTGGCGGAGTCGGCACCAGCTACAAAGTTCTCGGAACGCATCCCACTTCGGCGAAAAATGAGCCCACCGCAAACCAGCCTTTGAATGACGCTTCCATCACCGGCATCGAATCCGTCACCCAACAGCCCGGCACGAATCAGATCAGCATCAAGTACAACACGGTTTCCACCGAGGAAACCCAGGGCTCGCTCAACGATCAGCGCATCCAGCAACTCCTGCTCTACGCCGCCCGCAATAACTACAATTCCGGCGTGCGCATGGATTCAGTCGGCCTGATGACGCAGAATCCCAGCGACACTCATTTCCGCGACGCCCTGATGTACGCCCTGCAATACGATTCCAATCCCGGCGTGCGGTTCAAAGCTCTGGACGCGCTTGGCCCTTATGTGAAAGATGACACTCGCGTGCGCGACAGCCTGCTGCAAGCGCTGGTGAATGATTCGAATCCCGGCGTGCGCACTGAAGCTTTGCGCATGCTCGAGCCAGTGAAGGCCGATGGCAGCGTGCGCGGCGTCCTGATGACGCTGGCTGCAAAAGATTCTAACCAGTACATCCGTTCGCAGGCCCGGACCCTGCTGGCGCAGTTGCCCGAGATTGATTAAGCAGTAGCGCCGGCATGTTGCCGGCAGAATTCATAGTAAGAGACAGAGGTGGCTATTTTGAAACGTTCGCTACAAGTCGTTGGGCTGGGCACAGCAATGGCGCTCCTGGCCTCTCTGGCAATGGCGCAAGAGACGCATGTCGAGCGCGAGGGCGGAGGCTGGGGTCAACAGATCACCGGCTCGCTCGCCGGCGTCAAGAATCTTCGCGTCAAGGTGGATATGGGCGCGGTTGTCGTGCGCGGTGGATCGCAGCAAGAAATTAGCTACATCGTTCATACCCGCTGTTCCAGTTCCACCGAGCAGGACGCGCGCCGCTACTTCGAACAATTCAAGGTCGCAGCTTACGTGAAGGGCGACACCGCCTGGATCGTCGGCGATTGGCAGGGCAACAAGCAACCACGGCATTTTTCCGGTGAGTTTACCATTAACGTTCCGCACGAAATCGCATTGGTAAAGCTTGAAACCGACGGCGGGTCGGTCGATGCCGCGGGTGTCACCGGACGCGTCGAAGCCGAGAGCGGCGGTGGCGGCGTTCGCCTCGACGACATTGGCGGCGGCGCGCAGGCAGAGACTGGCGGAGGCCCCATCGATGTCGGCACCGTTAGCGGCGACATGGGCCTGCATACCGGCGGCGGCTCCATTCAGGTTCATCACGCCAATGGCAAGATCGTCGCTGAAACCGGCGGCGGGTCGGTCGAAATCCAATCTGCCGAGCAAGCGGCCAGTATCGAAACCGGCGGCGGCGGCATCCAGGTGCAGCACTGTAATGGCAAGTTGAAAGCCTCCACTGGCGGCGGCAGCATTGATCTAGGCGACGTGGGCGGCCCGGTCGAAGTCGATACTGGCGGCGGCAGCATCCGCCTCACCTCGGCCAAAGGATTCGTGCACGCGGAAACCGGCGGCGGCGGCATCGAACTCTACGGTGTGCCTTCCGCCCATGCAGAAACCGGCGCGGGCGGCATCACGGTGAAGCTCATTAACACGGGCGGCGATCGCCGCGACTCCGATCTCGAAACTTCCGCCGGAGACATCACCGTATTCATCGCTCCTGATGTTCCGCTCAACATTCGCGCCAGTGTTGACCTGGCCAGCGGGCACCACATCAATTCAGAGTTCCCTGACATCCACGTGCACAGCGAGGGCGATTGGGGATCGAAGACGCTTTCCGCCGAAGGCAAACTCAACGGCGGTGGCCCGACACTGAAAGTTCGCACCACAACTGGCGACATTACCTTTAAGCGCGCCAGCCGCTAGAGAATCGCGGGGCCGCAGCGACATGCGGCTCCGAATTGACGTGCGAGGAAAACGAATATGCGCAAATACATTCTGGCCAGCATCGCGTTAATTCCGTTACTGTTCAGCTTTTCTTATGCCGAACAGAGCTGGTCGGTGAATCATCCCGATCAGCAGTCCTTCATCTTCTCCAGCGAGGACGGAGGCTCTAATTCTTATCTCGGCATCGACATCGCCGACGTAACCGGCGAGCGCCTGGCCGCGCTGAAATTGAAAGAAGAAAAAGGCGTCGAAGTCACCATGGTTGATCAGGACGCCCCCGCAGGGAAGGCCGGCATGAAGGAGCACGACGTCATCATGACCATGAATGGCGCCTCGGTTGAAAGCGCCGCACAGCTCCGCCGCATGATCCACGAAACTCCCGCCGGCCGCATTGTCACTTTCGGCCTCAGCCGCGATGGGCAGCCCTTGACGGTGAAAGTTCAGTTGGCCGACCGGCACAGCGAATTCCCCGCAATGTCGTACTCCAAGAACTTTCCGGTCATCGTCCCCAACATCGACGTGCACATTCCGGAAATTGACATGCCCTCCATCAACATGGTCGTCGTCACGCAATCGGCCCGCAGCGGCCTGACGGTGGAAAATATCTGCACCCAGTTAGGTGAATTTTTCGGCGTGAAGAACGGGCAGGGGGTGCTGGTGCGTGCCGTCGAAAAAGGCAGCCGTGCCGATAAAGCCGGCTTCCGCGCCGGCGACGTCATCGTCAAGATCAACGAACAACCTGTACATGACACCAGCGACTTCACTCACGCCGTCCGCTCGCGCAACGGCTCTGCCATCAACGTCGGCGTGGTGCGCGATCGCAAGGAACAGAATCTGAATCTGACCTTGCCCGAGCGCAAGGAATCCGGAGATCTCTTCGAAGAGACCTTCGATGATAATGGACAAATTCTCGACGCCGACTCCGCCCTGGAATTAAGCCAGTTGAATGGCGAACTCGCCCAACTTCAGCCTGACATCGAACTCGCCAAGGAGCATGCTGCCGAGACCTCCCGCAAAGCCATGGACGAAGCCCGTAAGGCCCTGTGCCAGGCGCAACGCGAACAGCGCCATGCTTCCGAGAAGGTGCAGAGAGAATTCCGCAAGCAGCAGGAACAAATGAAGAAGGAACTCGAACAAGTGACCCGCGAGTTCCGCAACCGCATGGACATCTAGCAAAGAGAGCCCGCAGCTCACAAATTTCAACGGGTGTCATCCTGACCGGAGCCTCTTTTCAGGCGGAGGGAAGGATCTCATGCTCCACCTCTCCGATCGGTCCAAACCGCGCTACTTCCACCTCCGCGCCGTCCGTATCAGCCCGTAAGCCACCAGACAGAACCAGAAATCGATCACCATCCCCAAATCCATGCGGAACGGCCGGTGTCGCGCCACCGCGGGCAACGACGAAAGCAGACCAAAGTACGCCAGATTTCCCAGGATGATCGCCAGCAACGCCTGCAGCAGATTGATCACCACAGGTGTTTTAGACACCACACCCCCTCCTCATAGCCCACCCTTCGTTGGTGCCATCCTGACCGGAGCCGGTCTTCAGGCGCCGGGGAGGATCTCCGCTGGCGAGGCTTCTTCCTGCTAAATCTCCCGCTCCTGCTAACATTCTTCTTCCCGCATGCTCGAACTCTCCACTCCGGTGAAATACGTTAAGGGAGTCGGCCCCCGCATCGCGGAGGTGCTCGCCACTAAGGGAATCCACACCGTCGGCGAGCTGCTCCTCTATCTTCCCTTCCGCTATGAAGACCGCCTGAACCCGCGCGGCATCGCCGAACTTCGTCCCGGCGAAATGGCGACCGTAATCGGCGAAGTGCGCAACTCCGGGCTGTTCCGTACCCGCCGCATGCCCATCTTCCAGCTCACCATCGGCCAGGGACGCGCAAAGCTGCGCTGCCTCTGGTTCAACGCCACCTACCTGCAAGACAAGTTTAAGCCCGGCCAGATGATCGCGCTCTACGGCAAGGTCGAAGAAGATCCGCGCAGCCGCGAACTGCAAATCATGCAGCCGCAGATCGAAATCCTGGGCGATCCCGACGAAGACGGCGAAGATGCGATCGAGAAAAAGGCCGCCGAATCGCTCGAGGTCGGCCGCATCGTTCCCATCTACGAGGCCACTGGACGCCTCACCTCGCGCTGGTTTCGCAAAGTCATTCGCACCGCGCTTGACAATCTCACGCCCGATCTTCCCGACGCCATTCCCGCCGCCGTCCGCGCCCATCTCGGCCTGATCTCGCCGCGCGCCGCGCTGTGGAATGTGCACTGGCCCGAACCTGGCGAGAGCCTCAACGACCTGCAGTCCTGGCGCACCGCGGCGCACATCCGCCTGATCTTCGACGAACTTTTCTTCGTCGAACTCGGCCTCGAACTGAAGCGCCGCCAGCAAAAGGCGCAGACTGGAATCGCCTTCCGGCTCGACGACCGCGCCCGTGCCGCCATCAAGAAAATCCTGCCCTTCCATCCCACCGCGGCGCAGAAGAAGGTGCTCAAAGAAATCGCCGCCGACATGGAAAAGCCTTATCCCATGCGCCGTCTGCTGCAAGGCGACGTCGGCTCCGGCAAGACCATTGTCAGCTTCGAGGCTGCCATCATCGCCATCGAAAATGGCTGCCAGGTCGCGCTCATGGCGCCGACCGAAATTCTCGCGCAGCAACATTACTTCTCCGCCCGCCGCATTCTCGAAACCGCCGGATACCGCATCGTCCTGCTCACCGGATCGCTCGAAGCCGACCGCAAGCGCGAAATCCGCCGCCACATCGCTCAAGGCAACGCGCAACTGGTCATCGGCACCCACGCCCTCCTAGAAGAAAAAGTAGAGTTCGCGAACCTCGGCCTGGTCATAGTCGACGAACAGCACCGCTTCGGCGTAATGCAACGACTAAAGCTGATGAAAAAGGGCGACGAAACTCATGTAGGGACGGCCCCCGAGCGAAGCGAGGCCACCGCCACACAGCCATCCCCCGAGCCCGACGTCCTGGTCATGACCGCAACTCCCATCCCTCGCACCCTGGCCCTGACACTCTACGGCGACCTCGACCTCAGCGTGCTCGACGAACTCCCGCCCGGCCGCACACCTATCGTCACCAAGTGCGCCCCCGACGACCAGTCGCCCAAGGTCTGGGACTTCGTTCGCAAGCAAGTCGAAGCCGGACATCAGGCCTACGTGGTCTATCCGGTGATTGCCGAAAACGAAGAGAGCGAGCTCAAAGCGGCAGTCAAGATGTACCGCGAGCTCAGCGGAAAGATTTTTGCCGACCTCAAAGTCGGCCTGCTTCACGGACGCCTCGACCCCGACCTTAAAGATCAGGTCATGCGTATGTTTCAAAAAGGCGAGTTGCAGATTCTGGTCGCAACCACGGTCATCGAAGTCGGCGTCGACGTGCCCAACGCGACCATGATGGTCATCGAGCACGCCGAGCGCTTCGGCCTCGCCCAACTCCATCAACTGCGGGGGCGCATCGGCCGCGGCGCCGCCAAGTCCTACTGCGTGCTGATGACTGGAGGCAAAGTCAGCGAAGACGGCCAGCGCCGCCTCGACGCCATGGTCGGCACCAATGACGGATTCAAAATCGCCGAACTCGATCTCGAACTGCGCGGCCCGGGCGAATTTTTCGGCACTCGCCAGGCCGGACTGCCCAGCTTCCGCGTCGCCAATATTATTCGCGATGGCCAGCTCTTAGAAGCCGCTAAGCACGAAGCCGCAGCCACTCTCGCCGAGCCCAACTCAGAGATTGCTCCCGAAGAAGTCAGCCGCGCCTTGGTCCAAATGCGCGCCCGCTGGCGCCACACCTACGGCCTGGTAGAAGTGGGATGAGAAGTGGTGGGCAAGCAAGGGCCGAAGTTTGCTTGTCATCCTGAGCAAAGCGAAGGACCTATGTAATTTGCCTGCGGTATCGATGCTGCCAGTTGCGTAGGTCCTTCGCTGCGCTCAGGATGACAAGCTGAGGTTTTACTGCGACCCGGCCAAATATCTGAAAAAGAAATCGCGAGCTTCCAGCGCCATCGTCCGCTTATTTTCCGGATTCTCAAAGGTATGCACATCATCCACTTTGAGGAAGCTCACCGGCACGCGCGCCGCATGCAGCTTGTCATAAAGCTCCTGCGCCTGCGCGATGGGAACGCTGTCGTCCTTGGTACCATGGACAATCAGGAACGGCGCATCTTTCTTCGACACATGAAATGCCGGTGAAGCCTCCTCCCAAATTTCCGGATGCTTGGAATACTCCGCGCCCAGAAAGCTAGTCAGAAGTTCCACGCCCTCCGGATCTTTCATCGTCGTGAAATCCGTGGGACCGCTCACGTCCACCACAGCCTGCACTCGGCTCGAATACTTCGCCAGCGCCCGATCCGAATTGTCGCGCGTATCTTCCATGCCCAGCAGCGCCGCCAGCTGCGCGCCCGCCGAATGCCCGAACGCGCCGATGTGATCCGGATCCACTCCATACTTCCCGGCATTCGCCCGAATCCAGCGCACCGCCCGCTGCACATCGTCCAGCTGCGCCGGCCAGCGATTCTCGTCGCCCTTCAACAGCCGGTAATCCACGGCAAACGCCACGAATCCTGACCGCGCCAGAAACTGTCCCATCCGGCTCATCGTGCTCTTGTCGAAACTGCTCCACGCGCCGCCATGGATCAGCACCACCGCCGGACCAGTCTGCATGCCTCGATTGGAGGGCTCATAGACGTCGAGATGCAACTCCGTCCCCTTCACCGTCGCATATAAAACGTTCTCCTGAGTCTCGATGTCCCCTTGCGCCGTTGCCGGCGCAGACGCATGCGCACCGCGCTGCTGCGCCCCAGCCGCCAACGAAATCACCAGCAGGAGCGCTGAAAGCAAAGTGATTTTCTTGTGCATCACCTAATTTTATTACTCATCGGCATCGTTTTGTGCATTTGCTGCCATTGCACAAGGAAACGCGCGGCCACTATACTCGGCTCAGCCCAGAGCGAGCTATAAAAGAAGATGTCCTTATCCGCGGTCATTGTCGACGACGAACAACTTGCCCGGGATGAGCTTGCCTACCTGCTCAAAAACACTGGAGAGGTCAACGTCGTCGCCCAGGGTAAGAATGGACTCGAGGCCGTCAACCTGATCAAGGACCGCAGCCCCGATCTCGTCTTCCTCGACGTGCAGATGCCCGGCCTCGACGGCTTCGGCGTCATCAAGAAGTTGCTCGACAAGAAAATCCCGCTGCCCAAAATTGTCTTCGCCACCGCCTACGATCAGTACGCCGTCAAGGCGTTCGAGGTCAATGCGGTCGACTACCTGCTCAAGCCTTTCGACAAAAAGCGCGTCGCGCAAGCTATCCAGAAGGCCCGCGCCAAGCAGGAATCCGAAGGCCTTCCCGGCGAGAAGATCGAAGCCCTGGTGCGCATGATCGAGCAGCAGAAACATCCTGCGTCGAAGGTTCTTCTCAAAACTGTCGGCCGCATGTTCCTGGTCGATCAGCGGGAAATCTGCTACGCCTGGATCGAAGACGGGGTCATCTCAGTCGTCACCGCAGGCCCCGCCGGCATGGAAGGCCAGTCCAACTGCCGCACCCTGGAAGAACTTCTCGACAACCTCGACCCCAACGTTTTCTGGCGCGCCCACCGTTCCTATCTCGTCAACATTAACCGCATCCGCGAAGTCGTCCCCTGGTTCAAAAGCAGCTACCAGCTCCGCATGGACGACAAGAAACAAACCGAAATCCCCGTAAGCCGCGCCCAAACCAAGCGCCTAAGAGAACTCTTCAAGCTGTAACCCTCTGTGAACCTCTGTGCCCTCTGTGGTCCAAGCTCTTTCTCACCGCCGAGGACAAGTGGGGATCACATCGGTAATGTAGGGGCCGCTATACACTGCCAAATTGGCAAGCCCCACAACACCTGCCCCAACAGCAACTTCCCCACAACGTGTGATTCTAATCACACCCCCCTGTGAACCCACGCTCCGACATCCACACCCCCCTTCCGGCATCCTGAATACATCGCACGACCACTCCAGTGGCCGCCGGTATTGGGGGATCAAAATGAGTCGCAAATTCAAGACCATGGACGCCAACGAGGCGGTCGCGCACGTCGCCTATCGGGTCAACGAAGTCGTCGTCATCTACCCGATCACTCCTTCTTCGCCGATGGGCGAATGGGCCGACCAGTGGTCCTCGGAGAGCGTGCCCAATGCCTGGGGCAGCGTCCCGCATGTCGTCGAAATGCAAAGTGAAGGCGGAGCCGCCGGCGCGGTTCATGGCGCCCTGCAGACCGGATCCCTCTCCACCACTTTCACCGCTTCGCAAGGCCTGCTGCTGATGATTCCCAACATGAACAAGATTGCCGGCGAACTCACCCCGGCCGCGTTCCACGTTTCGGCGCGCACCATCGCCACCCACGCGCTCTCGATCTTCGGCGACCACTCCGACGTGATGTTCTGCCGCACCACCGGATGGGCCATGCTCTGCTCCAACTCCGTGCAGGAAGCCGAAGACCTCGCGCTCATCTCACACGCGGCCACGCTCGAGACGCGCATTCCCTTCCTCCACTTCTTCGACGGCTTCCGCACCTCGCACGAAGTCAACAAGATCGAAATGCTGGACGACGCCGACATGCGCGCCATGATCAATCTGGATCGCGTCATCGAGCACCGCCAGCGCGCTCTCTCGCCCGATCATCCCGTGTTGCGCGGAACCGCCCAGAATCCCGACGTATTCTTCCAGATCCGCGAGACCGCAAATCCCTACTACGACGCCGCCCCCGCCAAAGTGCAAGCGGCCATGAATAAATTCGCCGAGATCACTGGACGCCAGTATCGCCTATTCGACTACGTCGGTGCGCCCGACGCCGAGCGCGTCATCGTCATGATGGGCTCCGGCGCCGAAGTCGCGCACGAGACCATCGACTACATGAACGCGCACGGAGAAAAAGTCGGTCTGCTCAAAGTCCATCTGTATCGCCCCTTCTGCGTGAAGTCGTTCCTCGCGGCCCTCCCCAAGACCGTCCGCCAGATCGCCGTCCTCGATCGCACCAAAGAATGTGGCGCGATCAGCGAGCCTCTCTATCAGGACGTGGTAAACGCGATTCAGGAAGGAATCTCCAGAAAATACGCCGCCCCCGACGCCTTCGTCCGGGGAGCGAACGCGGTCCGTGGCACGATCGTCGGCGGCCGCTACGGCTTGTCCTCCAAAGAATTCACTCCCGCCATGGTCAAGTCCGTCTACGACAATCTCAAAAAGCCTGAGCCCCTGATCAAAGATCATTTCACCGTAGGCATCAACGACGACGTCACCCACACCAGCCTGGACTATGACGCGTCCTTCTCCACCGAGCCCGACTCCGTGATCCGCGCCATGTTCTACGGCCTCGGTGCCGACGGCACGGTGGGCGCTAACAAGAATTCCATCAAGATCATCGGCGAGAACACCAGCAACTACGCCCAGGGATACTTCGTCTACGACTCCAAAAAATCCGGAGCCATGACCGTCTCCCACCTCCGCTTCGGACCCCACCCCATCCGTTCCAGCTACCTGGTCTCGAAGGCGAACTTCATCGCCTGCCATCAATGGATATTCCTCGAGCGCTACGACATGCTCAGTTCCCTGGTCGAAGGCGGCGTCTTCCTGCTCAACAGTCCTTATGGCAAAGACGAGGTCTGGGACCACCTGCCGCGCGAAGTGCAGCAGCAGTTGATCGCCAAAAAGGCCCGCTTCTACGCCATCGACGCCTATCAGGTCGCGCGTGACGCCGGCATGGGCTCGCGCATGAACGTCATCATGCAAGTCTGCTTCTTCGCCATCTCGAAAGTTCTGCCCGGAGACGAAGCCATCGAGGCCATTCGCGAGTCGATTCGCCACACCTACGGCAAGAAGGGCGAAGAAGTTGTGCAGAAGAACATGCGCGCCGTCGACGAAACCCTGGCGCACCTGTTTCAAGTGAAGATTCCAACCAGCGTAACCAGCAAAATCGAAATTCCCGGAGTCTTCCCCGGCGCTCCGAAATTCGAGCGCGAAGTACTGGGCGCGATCTACTCCGGCAAGGGCGACGAACTTCCCGTCAGCGCCTTCGGCTGCGACGGAACTTTCCCCACGGCGACCGCGCGCTGGGAGAAACGCAATCTCGCCCTCGAAATTCCCGCCTGGGATTCGAAAATCTGTATTCAGTGCGGCAAATGTGCCATGGTCTGCCCGCACGCCGTCATTCGCATTAAGGTCTACGACAGCAAAGAACTCGCCAAAGCGCCCGCAACTTTCAAATCCACCGAGGCCCGCGACAAAGAATGGGCGGGCATGAAGTACACCATCCAGGTCGCCCCCGAAGACTGCACCGGATGCGGCGTCTGTGTCGACATCTGCCCGGTCAAGAACAAGAGCGAAGTCCGGCTGAAGGCCATCAACATGGTCCCGCAACCGCCGCTGCGCGCGCCCGAGAGCGAGAACTGGGACTTCTTCCTCAACCTGCCTGAACTCGATCGCAGAAAAATCAAGCCCGGCGCCATCCGCCAGCAGCAGGTACAGGAACCGCTGTTCGAGTTTTCCGGCGCCTGCGCCGGATGCGGCGAAACTCCCTACATCAAGCTGGTCTCGCAACTCTTTGGCGACCGCGCCATCATCGCCAATGCCACTGGATGCTCCTCCATCTACGGCGGCAACCTGCCCACCACACCCTGGGCCAAGAACACTTCCGGCCGCGGCCCGGCCTGGTCGAATTCGCTTTTTGAAGACAACGCCGAATTCGGTCTTGGATTCCGCGTCTCCGTCGACAAGCAAACCGAATACGCCCGCGAACTGCTCAAGCGACTCGATGTCATGGTGGGCGACGAATTGGTGCAGGCCATCCTCACCGCAACCCAGAAAGATGAGGCCGACATTTACGAGCAGCGCCAGCGCGTCGACATCCTCAAAGAGCGGCTCAGCAAAGTTCACACCCCCGACGCCCGGCAACTTCTCGCCGTCGCCGACATGCTGGTGAAAAAATCCATCTGGATCATCGGCGGAGATGGCTGGGCCTACGACATCGGCTACGGCGGCCTCGATCACGTGCTGGCCAGCGGCCGCAACGTGAACCTGCTCGTGCTCGATACCGAGGTCTACTCCAACACCGGCGGCCAGGCCTCGAAGTCCACGCCTCGCGCCGCGGTTGCCAAGTTCGCCGCCGGCGGCAAGCCCGGTCCGAAAAAAGATCTCGGCCTCATGGCGATGACTTACGGCAACGTATATGTCGCCAGCGTTGCCCTCGGCGCCAAGGATGAGCACACCCTCAAGGCCTTCCTCGAAGCCGAAGCCTACGACGGACCCAGCATCATCATTGCTTACTCCGCCTGCATCGCCCACGGCATCGACATGACCACTTCCATGAGCGATCAGAAAGTCGCCGTCGAATCCGGCCAGTGGCTGCTCTATCGCTTCCATCCCGAGCGCGCGGCCGCCGGAGAAAATCCTTTGCAACTCGATTCCCGTGCCCCCACGCGCAAGGTGCAGGAATACCTGTTGCAGCAAACCCGCTTCAAGATGCTGACCAAGAGCCGTCCCGAACAAGCCGAAAAGTTATGGGCCATGGCGCAGACCGATGCGGACCATCGCTATCGCATGTACGAATACATGGCGTCCCGCAAGACGCAGCCCGAAGAAAAAAAGACAGAAGTAAAACCAGTAACGGCGGCGCCAGCAAAATGAGGGTGCCCCATCCTAACGTCGCGCTCTTTGCGACGTTAGGGTGGGAAACGATGCTGTGTGCAGCGAGAGATTTTGGATCGCGCAGCGCTTCAGCGCTGCGATGGATTGGAAGAATGAGGGTGCCCCATCCTAACGTCGCGCTCTTTGCGACGTTAGGGTGGGAAACGATGCAGCTTGCAGCCAGAGCTTTTGGGTTCAGCGCTGCGCTGAAGTTAAAAGGGAATAAGCGGCTTGAGCCGCCGAGCCGAGGAGGAAGAAATGATTGACCTGACCACAAAATATCTAGGACTGAAGCTCCGCTCTCCATTGGTGGTCTCGGCTTCGCCACTCTCGCGCGACATCGAAGGCATCTGCCGCCTGGAAGAAGCCGGGGCTTCCGCCGTCGTCCTCTACTCCCTCTTCGAAGAGCAACTCAGCCAGGAAGCAGCCGACCTTGAGTTCCACCTTGAAGCCGGCACGGAAAGCTTCGCCGAATCGCTCACCTACTTTCCTCAGCCCAGCGAATATCACACCGGCCCGGAGGGATATCTCAATCACATCCGCAAGGCGAAATCTTCCGTGCAGATCCCTATCATCGCCAGCCTCAACGGCTCAACTCTCGGCGGATGGACCAAGTTCGCCGGCGAAATCGAGCGCGCCGGCGCCGACGCCATCGAGTGCAATATCTACTACATTCCCACCGATCCCACCCTGAGTTCGGACGACGTCGAGAAAACTTATATCGACATCGTGCGGGCGGTGAAGTCCACCGTCACCATTCCAGTCGCGGTGAAGCTCAGTCCATTTTTCAGCAATATGGCCGCAATGGCGCACCGCCTGGATCAGGCCGGAGCCGATGCCCTCGTGCTCTTCAATCGCTTCTACCAACCGGACATCGATCTCGAAGAACTTGAAATTCGTCCTAACGTTCTGTTGAGCACACCGCAGGCCCTGCGCCTGCCCCTTACCTGGATCGGAATTCTCTACGGCCGCATCCAGGCTAACCTCGCCGCAACCAGCGGCGTGCACGGCGCGCATGACGTGATCAAACTGCTCATGGTCGGCGCCAACGCCACCATGCTCTGCTCATCCCTCATGCGCAACGGAGTCAACCATCTCCGCCACCTCGAGCGCGAACTTGGCGAGTGGATGGAGGAGCATGAATACGAGTCTGTCGCCCAGATGCAGGGCAGCATGAGCCAGCAACACTGTCCCGATCCCCAAGCCTTCGAGCGCGCCCAATACATGCGCGCCGTGAAAGGCATGGCCCACATTCAGATGGCAGGATGGCGCTAATGGCCGCCGGAGAAAAAACTTGGGATGTGGCGCGGACACTCTTGTCCGCGACCCCTCGCGTCGAGGCGGCCAGAACTTCGCCCCAACCAGACAATGAAGTTAAGGTTCTCCGCCAGCGCCGCAATGCCTTAATCATTCCCCGCGAGCACGGAGCCTGGGGACTGCTCCTCGTCCCCATCATCACCGCCGCCGGAGTCGCCTTCCACGGAAACCATCATGTTCTGCGCTTCGTGTTGCTGCTGATCGCCGCGCTCGCGCTATTCTGGCTCAGAACTCCCATCGAGAGCCTGCTGGGCACTTCCCCCATGCGCGCTCAGACCAAGGAAGAGCGCCGCATCGTCATCCTAGCCATCCTCGTCGTGGGTAAAATCGCGTTCGCGGCCCTCGCCACTCTGCTCTGGGCCGGACATAACCCCGTGCTGTGGCTGATCGGAATTTTCGCTGCAACCGCCTTTGGCGCACAAGCCCTGCTCAAACAATTCGGCAGGCGCACGCGAATGTTGTCGGAAATGATCGGCACCTTAGGCCTGACCGCCGGAGCTCCCGCCGCCTACTACCTGATCACTGGCAAATTCGATTCGACCGCATGGATGCTGTGGGTTGCCAACTTTATCTTCGCCGGAAACCAGATTCACTACGTGCAACTGAGAATTCATACTGCGCGCGTCGAAGGCCTCCGCGACAAGTTAGCCAGAGGATGGACCTTCGCAGCGGGCCAATTGCTGATGGCCGCTGTTCTAATCGCGGCCTGCGCATTGCAACTCATGCCGTGGCTGGCACTGATCGCCTTTGCCCCGCTTCTTCTCCGCGGATGGCTCTACTTCTTCGAGAAAGCAGCACCTCTGCAAGTTCGACGCCTCGGCTGGAATGAACTCGGCCAGGCCATTGCCTTCTGCGTTCTCTTCATCACAGTTTTTGCATTTCGCTGAATCTACAGAAATCAGTAGGCCTGCAACTGGCTGTAGAAGCGCCCGTTAGAAGATCGTCCGCATATATTTGTACGTACAATACGGTAAAACATGTTCCTGAAGGAACACTTCGTCGATTTGCAGTGTTCAAGAAACAACAGCGCGGCTCACCCGGCGGCTGTGCAGGCGACGCTACTTAATCAGCTCTAGCGTTAGCACTTGGAATGGCTCCAAATGAAATGTGTGCCCCTCTTGAGCAGCGATGCTCGCCAGCTTGCGGCTGTCACTCTTCCACGGACTGCGCGAGGAGAACTGTGCCGCCGTCCCGGCAGGCAGTTCCAACAGCGCCGCAAGGCTGGCCGTAAAATCCTGCGCACGATCGCTGGGATTGCGCAGCGTGATGATCCCTTTCTCCGGCGACCAAGCCGCCCACCCATACACTTCCAGCCGCCCGGGATCGCCGCCGATCCAGTGCGTATCTTTCAACGTCTGCGCATTCTCGCGCGACCACTTCGCCGCCTCGGCCAGCACATCCCAATCCTGCGCGGAGAGCAGCGATGGCGTGATGTACATCTCTTGCAGTTGCGTGCCGGTGCCGAAGTAGGAGTGCACCTCATCGGCGAAATCGTGCCCCGGATCGCTACCTAGTCGCTCGGCATAGCGCGCATAGATCAGTCCATGCAGCATGAGCGAATTCAAAGGAAACAAAGGCCCATCCTCGACTACCCAGCGATAGGTTTGCGAGTCGCGAAACGTAATCCAACGCTGGCGATTCGACCCCACGCCCGCGAAGCTGTGATCGTCTCCGCCGCGCCAGATGGAATCCGCATAGAGCAGCCAGAACGGAGATGGATAAGTTCCAGTCGTCAAATTCACATAGAGGTCAGGCTTCTTGGCGCGCAGTTCGCCGATCAGATGAATCGCGGCGTCGAAGTCGCTGTCGAAATCGCTTCCCGCGATCACCTCGTTGGCGTTGCCCGTGCCGTCGAACTTGAATTGGTTCACGCCATATTTTTCGATCATGGCAACACAGACATCGCGGAAATAGCGGTAGTACTTCGGTCCCGACAACGCCAACCCGCCTTCATTGGTTTCAAATCCCTGCGCGCGAGCCGAGGCCAGGCGCTGCTCCTTCGGCTTGTCGTAGCCTCCCCACGGAGAGAGCCAGATGCCAGGCGCAGCGCCGAATTTTGCCGCGGCCTGCGCCACCTTGGTCAGGCCGTCAGGAAATTCGGAATTAAATTTCCAGAGGTGCGTCGGGTCGTCCCATCCATCGTCGAAGAGAAAGCTGTCGAGCTTCACGCCGCGCTGCCGAGTCAGTTGCTCTCCGAACGCCTCAATCTCAGTAACGGCGCCGGTTTCGGTGTAACGATCGAAGAATCCCAGGTCATACCACGAGTTGTAGTGCAAGAAAGTTCGATAAGGATGAGCGCGCTCGAGTTCGATGTAGCTGAGAAAATCGCGGCGTAACTGTGACGGATGCGTCGCGCCGATCACCGATGAGTAGGTGACGCTCTGTCCGGGCCTCAAAGGAAGGTCGCGGGAGAGCCAGCAGGACGCGTGGGATATGTGCACACGACACTCAGACATCGGATGCTCGAAGCCAAGAAACCAAGTGGGAGCCACGACCGGCGAACCCTTCACTTGGCCCGACACCTCTGCGCCGGGAATGGTCGCATCGATCAGGTTGATGCGAGCGAGGAGGAACGGCTCTTGCAGGACACGGATGGTTACTTCCTGGCGAATGTAGTTGGCGCGATCATGGAGCTGGGCGCGCCACACGATATGAATATTAGAGGAGGCATCTTCGAGTTCGATGCGAATCTGCTTGCCGGAAAGATGATCCGCGGCTTTAGTGGACGCGGCCGGCGAAGGAATCTCCTCGATGAAGGGGCCACCAACTATTTTGAGGTCGACTGAACGCAGGGGTGCCCCTTCTTTGGGAACCAACTCGAAGACGCTACGATCGATCGGCAATGCTGTGCCGGTGAATTCGTTGGTGGCGCTGAGCCAACGCAGCGATCGGTTTTGGATGGACCATGTGGCTGACATGGCTTCGTTGGAGAGGCTAAAGCGGTCGCCTTCACGCAGGGCCCGCACCGTGGAAGCTGCTGGCGGAAAGCCAGCCGACTTTCCGCTCGAGTGGACCGCCGAGGGCGGCTGTGCCCACATGGGCGCGGCTATGGCAAACGCGAGTATCCAGCATGGTGCCAGCAATTTGGGCATTTTATTTGGCTACGATTTGACTTGACTTTCCACTATAAACGAAAGTAATAGTATTGACTCGTAATAATATGAAAGGCATTTGCGTGGAGGCTGCTATGCGTGTCTGCCGGTGGCGTGCCGTGGTTGCTGTTAACTTCTGGGCGGTAGTTGCGTCGTGCTTGATTGGGCTGCTGGTTCCGGCCGCGAGTCGCGCTCAAGGAGCCTACGAGGCGCAGGTGCGCGGAACCGTAACCGACCAGAGCGGAGCGGTGGTCGTCAACGCCACCATCACCATCACCAACGTCGGCACCAATATCGCGCAAACCGCGCAGACGAACGATCACGGCGAATTCTTTTTTACCGGACTGCGACCCACTGTGTATACGGTGAAGGCACAGGCGCAGGGATTTCGCGTGGCCGAAAAAACCAATGTCGTGCTGCAGGTTGACCAGCAGACCAGCGTCAATTTTCTGCTGCATCCGCTCACTGTCAGCGAAACCATGGAGGTGACCGAGACTGCTCCGTTGCTGGACACCGAGAACGCGACCCTGGGCACCGATATCACCAATGAGTACGTGAAGGAAATACCTCTCATCAACCGTAACTTTTTTGGCCTAACGTTTTTGTCCGGCGGGGTCACCGAAGTAGCCGGATCGGGCACCTCGGACAACTATCCTTCGGGCACGAACTTCGTTTCCAACGGCCAGCGCAATGCAACCGCAGAAGTGCGGCTCGACGGCGCCCTGATCAGCGCGCCGGAACAGGGCGAAGGAGGAAACTCCAACGTTTATTACGAGCCGATTGTGGAAGGCGTGCAGGAATTCAAAGTTCAGAACAATAGTTTTTCGGCAGAGTTTGGCAACAACGGCGGCACGGTCGTGAACATGGTGCTGAAGAGCGGCACCAACAAATTTCACGGCAGCGGCTGGTATTTTCTGCAGCGTTCGCAACTCGACGCGCGCGATTTTTTCAATCCGGCACCGAATCCCAAACCGGACAGCAAGCGCGATCAGGGCGGATTCAGCCTGGGCGGACCGATCAGGAAAGATAAAACTTTCTTCTTCGTGGATTTTGAAAAAGTGCGCAGCAATGCCGCCTTCACCAACCAGGCGACTGTGCCTACGCTCGCTGAGCGCGGCCTCACCGGGACTGGTTACGATTTTTCGTCGACCGGCACGGCAATTTACGACCCCACGCAGGTAGATTGCTCAAGTGGCAACTGCATCCGTCCTGCCGTTCCGGGGAACGTGATTCCAGCGAACGAGGTTGATCCAATCGGATTGGCGATTCTCAATCTTTATCCCCAGCCGAACGTGCCGGACCAGGAGTTCAACAACTACAACTTCAGCGACGTAGTTCGCGCGCCGGACTACCAGTTCGATATCAAGCTCGACCACCAGATCAATGACAAGCAGCACATCAACGGGCGCTACAGCCGGGAGAAATCCGACTACTACACTCCGTTCATTTTGGGAGACGCTTTCGACAATGCCGGCAGCGGGGACGGAATTGGGGGCAGCCCGACTACGGCACAAAATGCATCGATGGAGTACTCCTGGACACTGAATCCGCGGATCGTATGGACCAGCCGGGCCGCTCTCGACCGGGTGCATGAAGCAGCGACGACCAACATCCCCTCGATTGCGAGCTTCAACGCTTCGCTGCCCAGCGGCGTGACCGGGCTCTCGCCGCTCTATGCTCAGGCCAACGGAATCGACCGGATGCCTGCGTTTTATATGACGGGCGCCGCTTTGGCGGCGGGCACAAATGGCTCCAACAATGCCGATCTCTTCGATCAATGCTGCATCAACACAACCTTCGCGCACACCTTGGTCAGCTATTCGTCGCAGCTGGTGATTTCCAAGGGCAGGCACTTGCTAAAGATTGGTGGCGAGCAGAGACTTTTTTACAACAACTTCTTTCAGCCGCCGGACCCGAGCGGCGTTGTCAATTTTTCCGATTACGTGACCTCACCGACTCCGAACAGCGAGACGGATGCGAGTGGCAACCTAACCGGCAATCCCTTTGCCAGCCTGCTGTTTGGCTACGGCGATAACGTCAATCCCTATTCTTCGGAGCCGACTTCGCTCACGGTTACGCCGTCGGTGGCCAACCGGTCGAAAGAAACAGGCTTTTACGTCCAAGACGATTGGAAGGTTACTTCCAAGCTCACCCTGAATCTCGGCTTGCGCTATGAATGGAGCACGCCTTATGACGAGCGCTACAACCGAATTCAGTTCAGCAACTTTACCGCGGACACGGGAGTGAATCTCGACTTGACCAGCGCGCAGGCGGCGCTGCAGTCGATAGGCCTCAATTTCCCCTCATCCGAGGAACTGCACGGCACAACCCAGTTCGCCAACTCCAGCATGAGAAGCGTTCCAGTCTATCGCAAAGATATCGGACCCAGGTTCGGCTTTGCGTATGGGATCGATGCGAAGACCGTGGTGCGAGGAGGCGCCGGAATTTATTTCGGAATGAGCCCGGTCACGAACTTTCAGTACACGGGGACGGCGTTCCGGCAGACATCCTCGATATTCTTCACGCAGAGCAATTTTGCGAATACGCAGCCGCTCTCCACGCTGGCGAATCCATTTCCCAACGGATTCTCGGGCCCGCAAGGAACACAGTATGGCGCGCTGGCAGATTGGGGATATTCGAACAATAATGACCTGGGAACAACCGCGGCGCGGGATGCCGACATCTACCAGTGGAATGTGGGCATTCAGCGTGAGCTGCCGAGCCAGATCGTGCTCGGCGTCGACTACGTGGCTAACCGCAGCACACATCTGCCGTGGGCCGGCACGAACAATCGCGACTTCATTCCGTCAGCGCTGCTGGCGCAGGTTTCCGCTGCGGAGCACTACAACAATGACGTCACGCAGGGAAACGGAATCGGCGACTGCGATTTGAATAGCAGTTGCGTGAGCGCGTTGCTGGCGAACACTGTCGCCAACCCGTTTTTTTCGATGTTCAACCCTCCCTGCGCATCGGGGCCTTGTTTCAATCAACCGGATTCGGCCTACGCAAGCCCGCAAATTGGTCTGGGATATCTATTGAATCCGTATCCGCAGTTCACGGGCGATTTTGAAGGACTGATGCTGGAGGAAGCCAGCTCCTGGTACAACGCGATGCAGGTTCGCTTTCAGAAGCGAACGACGCATAACATCAGCTTTGAAGGCAGCTATACGATATCGAAATCGACCGACAATTCTTCCGCGGGCCGCAATAACTGGGTCGGCGCGCTGGGCGCGGGAACGCCGCAACAACTCGACCGCCTTAATCTGGAGCATTCGATCAGCGGGAATGACACGCCGCAGCGACTCGCACTCGCCGTAGTAGTGGATCTGCCGTTTGGCCGGAAGCAGTTGATTGGCGGCAACATGAATCGTGGACTGGATGCGGTTGTGGGCGGATGGTCAGTTGCCGCGTATCTTACGGAGCAATCGGGCCAGCCGCTGGCGATCAGCGATTCATTCGGGCGACTGGCGAATGGCAGCCAGCGGCCAGACGTGGTCTGCGGCCAACTCAGGACCGGGATAAGCTCGAAGAGCGCTGCGATCAACAACACGCCTTTCATTAATGCGAACTGCTTCGCCGATCCTGGCGATCAGATTCCCGGGAATGGCCCGCGGTACTATCCGAACCTGCGGACGGATGGGATTCACAATGTCGACATGAATCTCTACAAGTCGTTCGTGCCGAAGGAAGGAATGAAGATCGACCTGCGCGCTGAAGTGTTTAACGTTGCCAATCACGCGCGCTTCGCATCTCCGGACACGGGGTTCGAGGATTCCGGTTTCGGCACGATTACTTCGACTGCACCAGGATATTTGCCGCGTTACTTTCAATTTGGATTGCGGTTCGAGTTCTGACGGGCGGCCGGGGATCTGCATGAAGACTCGAATCGCGCTCGTGGTGTCACTGGTGATTTGCGCTTGCGGACTTCTTCTGCTCGCACAAAATGGTCCCTCCGACAAAATACCCAGCAATCAGAATTGGACAAATTATGTCCGCATAGGAGCCTACGGGCTGCGAGGCGGCGATGCGCTGGAAATTGTGCGCAAGGCACAAGCGAGCAATGTATTCGGGATTGAAGTCGACAACGACATACCTGGGCGGTATGAGAGCTTTCTCAATCCAGACAATAAATTGAAAGCGATCCGCGAAGTGGCTGAGGCAGCGCATCGCGCGGGGAATTATGCGTTCGTTTACATTGCCGGAACCGAGTGCATTACCGCGCACGGCGATCAGGTGGCGCACACTCTGGCGAAGGATCATCCCGACTGGGTGCAGCGGAAGATTACGGGCGAGCCGGCAATCTTCGGCGGCGGCAGTGCGTTCTGGATCGCGCCCGGCGATGAGGATGTGTGGGTGACTCCGTATGCGGCGGAGTGGCGAAAGACGT
Source organism: uncultured Acidobacteriota bacterium (assembly GCA_963701925.1). Classification (GTDB taxonomy): domain Bacteria; phylum Acidobacteriota; class Terriglobia; order Terriglobales; family Acidobacteriaceae; genus Sulfotelmatobacter. Next base: position 235,293 of record CAVPBQ010000009.1, on the reverse strand, counting down.
ACATGGAGCGGGTGCGGCAGATTGCGGGTACAGGCATTGATGGCATCTACGTCGACATCCCTTACTGGATGACGCATTTCGACGGCTGGGAAAATACCTGGGCCAGTTTTGATGACTATACGGTCGCCGCGTTCAAGCAGCAGACGGGGCTGGACGCGAAGCATGATTTGAAGCTGGGAGATTTTTCTGATCCGGCGTTTCGCAAGTGGGTGGCGTTTCGCATTCAGACGTTTACCGACTTCATGAGCGAGATTGATCACACAGCGAAGTCGGTAAATCCGAAGATCAAGACGATTCCCGAAATTTATCCGGGGATTGAAGGCGAGTCCGTGCGCGTGGGGGCTGATGTTTACAGCCTGTATGCCGTGGTGGATGCAATCGCGCACGAGTATGAATTCGGCAACGGCGATCACATGGCTTCGTCGCGCACGCCGCTGGACTGGTTTCGCTATCAGGTTGGCATGCATTCGTTTCGCGCTTTCGCGCAGGGCAAAGCTACGTGGATTCTGAATTATTCCTGGGATGGCGACAAGAAGGTGGACGCGCGCGAAGCGATGATGAACCTGGCCATGTCACAGGTGATGGCGGGAGCGAACTTCTGGGATGCGCCGGGGCATTCCATGGCGGGATCGAACGATCTGCCGACGCGGAAGAAAATCTTCGACTGGATCAAGGTTAACGAGAAGACTTTTTATCTGCCACGGTCGCCGATTGATCCGGTTGGAGTCTATTTTTCTCCGCAGACGCGGGACTTCTATGCGGAGGATTTTATCGCGTCGTACCGGGGAATTTTGATTCTGCTGATACAGAAGCATCTTGAATTTCAGATTGTGACACCCCGCACGCTGGCTGATTTTCATGGCAAGACGTTAGTGCTGCCTGATGTCCGCGTGCTGGACGAAAGTGAAAAGAGTTGGCTGAAGACTTTTTCGGCGAACAACCGGCTTGTCATCACCGGAACTGATGCCACTGGCCTGGCGATGTCGCCAAACGTTGTGCGCTTCCCCGACTGCCCGGGCAAGGCCTACAACACGGCCCTAGAAAAGGATTTCGAACACACTTCGCCAGAGTCGCAGCCGGACTTTTTCAAGAGCCTGAAAGGCACCGGTGCTGTGGTTCAGGTCGCCGCTGGTCCGCAGGTGGCGACATCGATCGCGCGAACTTCTGACGGGCACATCAATGTCTTCTTCGCGAACTTCGCGGGATTGCGCGGCGGGTCGAATCCGGTGCAGACTCCGCAGAGTGGAGTGCAGGTCACCGTGAAATCGAAGTCGGGTGAGAAGGGATTCTTCCTGCCGTTCCTTGGTGAGATTCAAGAGGTGGAGGGAGTCCGCCGCGAGGGCTCACTCACGTTCACGCTTCCGGCGATCACCAAGGGCGCAGTGTTCTGGATTGAACGGTGACGCGACGCGCGGGCGGGACGCCCGCTGGAGAGCTTAGTGGCGGCGCTAGGAACCCGCACTACGATCTTGGCTCCCAGCCTTTTGTTCTTAACACTGCCTCGTTCCAGCGATCGCGCAGAGAGCGCGCCTCGGTCGCTGGCATTTGCGGTTCGAAGCGGCGATTCTTCCCTGCTGATTGAGCGCCCGCTTCTGTCGTCCAGAAACCCACTGCCAATGCGGCCAAAGAAGCCGCGCCCAGTGCAGTGCTTTCGGTCACGGATGGCCGTATTACCGGCACTTGCAGAATGTCCGACTGAAACTGCATTAGGCTGTCGTTGGCGGCCGCGCCGCCGTCGACGCGCAATTCCGCGACTGGCGCGCCCGCGTCGCCGCGCATTGCATCGAGCAAGTCGGCAACTTGATAGGCAATGCTCTCCACCGCCGCTCGGGCGAAGTGACCTGCCGTCGTACCGCGGGTAATGCCGAATATCGACCCGCGAGCATAAGAGTCCCAGTGCGGCGCACCTAACCCTACGAAGGCTGGGACGAAATAAACTCCGCCATTGTCGGGAACTGACTTCGCTAACGCTTCGACGTCCTCCGATTTGCGAATCAGCCGCAAGCCGTCGCGCAGCCACTGCACGACCGCACCCCCGATGAAGACGCTGCCTTCGAGCGCGTATTCCGTGCGCGCTCCGATTTTCCAGGCCACGGTTGTCACCAGTCGGTGGGAAGAAGGAACCGCGCGCGTGCCTGTGTTCTGCAACATGAAGCAGCCCGTGCCATAAGTATTCTTCGTCAGTCCTGGCTGGCTGCATCGTTGTCCGAAGAGCGCAGCTTGCTGATCGCCTGCGATACCGGCAATCGGAATTCCTTCCAGTCCGGGCACGGAGCTGACCTCCGCGTACACTTCGCTGGAGGAGCGCACTTCCGGCATCATCGATAGGGGGACACCAAACAGAGCAAGCAGTTCGGGGTCCCACGCGCCGGAATGAATGTTGAACAGCATGGTGCGCGAGGCGTTGCTCATATCGGTGGCGTGGATGCGGCCGCTGGTGAGCTTCCAGATCAGCCAGCTATCGACGGTGCCGAAGGCCAGTTTTCCGCCCTTGGCCAGAGCACGCGCTCCGGGAACGTTCTCTAATATCCAGCGGATTTTGCTGGCGGAAAAATAAGCATCAATCAGCAGGCCAGTTCTCTGCTGGATCAACTCGGCGTGACCCTGCTTTCGCAGTTGCTGGCAGAAGTCGGCTGTGCGTCGATCCTGCCAGACGATTGCGTTGCATACGGCCTTGCCAGTCTCGCGGTGCCATAGGATCGAAGTCTCGCGCTGATTTGTGATTCCGATCGCGGCCACATCGCTGGCCTTGGCTCCGAGCTTCGCCAGAGCTTCTTTCGCCACATCGATTTGCGATGCAGCAATCTGTTCTGGATCGTGCTCAACCCATCCCGGCTGGGGAAAGATCTGTTCGAATTCGCGCTGAGCGACGGCACGAACCACCGCGTCCTGATCAAACAATAAAGCCCGCGAACTGGTTGTGCCCTGGTCGAGCGCGAGAATGTATTTCAAATTTCCTCCGGCATTTATTGGATCGGCAAAGATCTGCGTAGGAACCGTCGAATTCCGAAATCGTAGACCGCAGCGCCCATCAACCCGCCAAGCAAAGGCGCAACCACGGGAATCCACCAGACGCGAGTGCCGTCGCTCAGACCATTATTACGAAATCCCGCGACCACGGTGAACAGGCGAGGGCCAAAATCGCGTGCCGGATTGATGGGATATCCGTGCATGCCGCCGAAACTCATCCCTATGGCAACTACCACCAGACCAATCATTAGGGGAGCAAGGTTCGCGCCCGGAGGAGCGTTGAACTCGTCGGTGATTGCGAAGATCAGAAGGATGAGCAATCCAGTGCCGATGAGTTGATCGAGAAATCCCGCCTGCGGCAGAGCGGGAAAAGCGGGGAATGTCGTGAACACTCCAGCAGTGTGCTCGAGTGCGGGATCAACCTGGCGGAAGGCGGGAAGATAATTCCAGAATACGATGGCGGAGGCAGCGAAAGCCCCCAGCGTCTGCGCGATGGAATAGGGCACAACCTTGCGCCAGGAAAATCCGCGGAACACCGCCAGTGATAACGTCACTGCCGGATTGAGGTGAGCTCCGGAAATCTTGCCGGCGATGTAGATGCCCATGGTGACCCCCAATCCCCAGCCCAGGGTGATGTTGGTGTAGCCTCCGTGAATCATCTGGCCTGGATTCTTGGTGGGGAAAAGCACGACCATGGCGACGACGCCCATGCCAAACAGCATCAGGACGAGAGTCCCCAGAAATTCCGCGATCAATTCCGCCAGCAGTGTGGGCTTCGGCTTCATGCGTCTCCCGGAGAAAAGGTCGGATACTTCGGGTCGCGATGTAGTCTATCAGGGGTTGAAATCGCCGGGCAGTGAATAGGTCTGGATTGATTTCGTAACAAGAAAATCGGGGCGACTGAGGAGCCGCCCCGAAATGCGTCGAACGTTGCGTCGAACTTTGCCTCGAACTACGATCGGCCGAGTGTTCTAGTCACCCGTGCCGCAGGTGCAGACACCCTTGCCGCTGCCAATCAGCCTTACGGCATAGCATTGCTGAGCCAGCCGCCGGATTTCACCGCTGCTGAGGGTGGCGTCTTGCGACGGGGTCTCAGTCTCGGCGAAATTGCCATTCTGAATGTGGGTGGTCCAGGAGCGAATGGCCGCTACCGGGTTAACGGCGGTGGGCAACGGGCAGGCGCCAGCAACCGGCACGGTCGAGACAACTTTGAGCAAGCCGGTGTTGAGCACAACGCCCGTCAGCGGGTTGTCAGTCAGATCCCCGTTCACCGAGAGGGTCCGCAGACCATCTGGGGTCACGAGGCAGCTGCAGCACTCGCTGAGTTCCTGGTACGGATCGAACACGAAAATGCTGGCGCAAATGTTGCCGTTGGCATACGTGCCCGGGTTGTCAACGCGGAACGTTCCATCGGGAGCGCCCGCAGTGTTGGCATTGGCGAAATAATCGACCTTCAGCGTATCCGCTTGAGCGAAAGCACTAGCGGTGCAGAGGGCCAGAGCGAAGATGCAAATCACAATTGTCATTATTTTTTTCATTGTCATCCTCCCTTAGTCTCCCGATCCGCAAGTGCAAACTCCGTGGCCGCTGCCATCCAGCTTAATGGCAGTGCATTCACGCTGCAGACTGGTTACTTCGTTGATGCTGAGCGTCGCGTCGGTGGCGTTGGTCTCAGTGATGGCGTAGGTGCCGTTCTGAATATGGGTGACCCAGGCGCGAATCGCGGGGGTGGAATTTACGACGGTGGGCAGCGGGCAGGCTCCAGCAACCGGAATCGTCGAGATGATCTTAATGACTCCCGTGCTGAGGGTTACGCCCGTAAGCGGGTTCTTGGTCAGATCAGTATTGACTGAGAGTGTACGCAGGCCGTCTGGAGTTACCAGGCAGCTGCAGCATTCGGAGAGTTCCTGATAAGGATCGAACACGAAGAACGAGGCGCAAACGTTCCCGGCAGCGGTGCCCGGGTTGGTAACGCGTACCGTTCCGTCTGGTGCTCCCGCAGTATTGGCGTTAGAAAAATAATCGACCTTGAAAACATCAGCCGGAGGCGTGGTGACGGTTGCCCACACCGACCCGGCCGAAAGCAGAACGACAAGAGCACAGGCTAGCAGCAGTGCAGTTTTATGCATTTTGATTGTCTCCTTAGGAGCTACGCCATTCAGGCCGGGGGAGAGAAGGAAGCGAGCGAGTGGCGATGTCTATGTTTAGCCTCCTCCCAGATTGGGAACAAGTCCCCTTACGCATTAGTCATAACTCACTAACGGCTTCCCATTACGCATGAGGTGTGATTTGAAACACCGACAAAATGCGAATACAGGAGATTGTCCCTACCATCTTTTCCTCGCCGCGCGAGGCCATTGGTTGCGCGAAAAACTGAATCCTCCCCATAAGCAATTTCGATTGGACTTGCCCTGGGCCGTCCCCTAGAGTCCAATGGGTGCCGCACATCCGTACTCGAACCCGAAGTGTGTTGAGACCCGTGGCCCTGCCAGGATCAGCCCGCGCATTGTTTCGCCCTCCATTCCGCAACTATCAGATCGACGGAGCTTACGACGAGATGTTCGAGGCTCCTGGCCTGCCGCGCCCTCACTATCAGGCGCTATTCCAGACGCTGCTCGGACTGCCTCCCGAGGAAATGCGCAGGAGCCAACAAGCGGCCGACCTATCGTTTCTGCATCAGGGAATCACATTCACCGTCTACGGAAACGACGAAGGAACGGAGCGCGTTTTTCCCAATGACTTGTTGCCACGAATCATTCCCAATCACGAGTGGCGGAAGATTGAGAATGGATTGACCCAGAGAATCGCGGCGCTGAACCTGTTCCTGGAGGATGTTTACCACCGCGGCAGAATTCTGGCGGACGGCATCGTGCCGCGGGAACTGGTCTATAGCTGTCGTCACTTTCGGCGCGAGATGCGCGGCCTGACCGTGCCGCGCGGGAATTACGTCAGCGTTTGCGGCACGGACCTAGTGCGACTTCCGGATGGGAGCTTTGCCGTGCTGGAAGACAATCTCCGTGTACCGAGCGGCGTTTCGTATATGCTGGCGAACCGCAAAGTGCTGAAGAAAGTCTTCCCAACACTGTTCCGCGACTACGGAGTTTGCCCCGTCGACCATTACGCGCAGGCTCTGCTGGCGACGCTGCGAGCTTTGAGTCCCGCGAATTCTTCGACTCGGCACGAACCCACCGTGGTGCTGCTGACGCCGGGGGTGTTCAACTCCGCTTATTTTGAGCACACTTTCCTGGCTCAGCAGATGGGCATCGAGCTGGTGGAAGGCCGCGACTTGCTGGTGCACGATAACGTCGTCTACATGCGCACCACGGCCGGGCTGCGACGAGTGGACGTGATCTATCGCCGAGTAGACGACGATTTCCTCGATCCACTTTGTTTCCGACGGGATTCGAGCCTGGGGGTGCCGGGATTATTCAATGCCTATCGCGCCGGCAATGTGATGCTCGCTAATGCCATCGGCACCGGCATCGCAGACGACAAAGCTCTGTACGCTTACGTGCCGGCGATCATCCGCTATTACCTCGGCGAGGAACCAATTCTCAAGAATGTGCAGACCTACCTGCTGACGGATCGTTCGCAGCGCGATTATGTGCTGCAACATCTGGACGAACTGGTGGTGAAGGCGGTGGGAGAATCGGGAGGCTACGGAATGCTGATTGGCCCGCACAGCACGGCCGAGGAGCGAGAAGATTTTCGCCAGAGAATTCAGGCCGAGCCACGAAACTACATCGCACAACCGACGCTGAGCCTTTCACGCGCGCCATGTTTTCTCGAGGGAGAAGCGCAGGCCCGACATGTCGACCTGCGCCCCTACATTCTTTTTGGGGAGAATGTCACGCTGGTTCCGGGCGGACTGACGCGGGTGGCGTTGCGCCGAGGATCGCTGGTCGTGAATTCCTCACAAGGCGGAGGCAGCAAAGACACTTGGGTGCTGCGCGCATGATCCAACGCCGGGAAACTACCATGCTCTCTCGAGTCGCCGAGAGCCTTTATTGGATGGCGCGCTATCTGGAGCGGGCGGTTCACACTGCGCGTCTATTGGATGTGGACTTCCAGCTTCGCCTGGACCAGTCTCCGGAATCGAGCGCGGGACGTTGGCTGCGGCTGCTCGAAGCTTCGCAGGCACCGCCACCGGAAGATGGCAAAGTCGACGCGGCGACGCTCTCCCACATCCTCACGCTGGATAAGACCAATCCGTCGTCAATTATTTCCTGCGTAGCCGGTGCGCGCGAAAACCTGCGGCAAGTGCGTGAGCAGTGCAGCACGGAGATGTGGGAGCAACTCAACCGGCTCTACTTGCAGGTGCACGGCACGACAACGACGGAATCGTGGCAGCTAAACTCGTATGTTTTTTTCCGCGCCGTGCGCGAGGGTGCGCAACTGTTCTACGGTATCAGCGACTCGACCATGGCTCATGGCGAGGGCTGGCGATACATACAACTCGGCCACTTCGTGGAACGCACCGACGCGCTGGCGAGGCTGATCGGCACGCATTACACCCGGCTGCATAATGCTCCCAATCAAGCGGTGGAGAGCGAAGAATATCTGGAATGGGTTGGATTGTTGAAGTCGTGCGCAGCATTTGAAAGTTATTGCAAGACCTATACGGCGGAGCTGCGGCCGGTCCGGGTCGCGGAATTTCTTCTTCTCAATCCGACTTTCCCGCACTCGGTGCGCTTTTCGGTCGACCATGTGCACGCGTCGTTGACAGCGATCGGCGAATTGACCGACCGGAAGGCGGAACAAGCGATTCGCCTGGCCGGGCGGCTCAGCGCCATGCTGAGCTTCAGCCAGATCGACGAGATCATGGCATCGGGGACGAATGCATTTGTCGACAGCATCCGCTGGCAATGTACTCAGATCCACAACTCCATCCACCAGATCTATTTCGACTATCCGGTGGAATCGGCGCTGGTGGCGTGAGGAGACGCTGACGTTGAACGCAGAGCAGAGTTTAGGCGAGAGACGATTGATTTACTCAGTTCGGCATGCGACGACTTTCCTCTACCAGCCCGCCGTTCGCGGGAGCGTCATGGAAGTGCGCCTGCAGCCCCGAAGCGAGGGGAACCAGCGCTGCCTGAGTTTCCGTCTAGACGTGCAACCGGGGGCTGTTATCAATGAGTACCGGGATTTCAGCGGAAATACCGTGCATCACTTCGATCTCGCGGGAACGCACGCTGAAGTCAGGGTTACAGCGATTTCGACGGTCGAAGTGCAGCCCGTAACTAGGCCGCGCATCTCGGACGCGGGGGACTGGGCCGATCTGGATGCCTTGGTCGCACTGGAAGATCACTGGGAAATGCTCTTGCCCAGCGACTTCGCACGGCCCAGTGCAGCGCTTGCGAATCTCGCGAAAGAACTCAAGTGCGAACGGCGCGCCAGTCCTCTTGAACTGCTGGTGGAGGTGAACGCAGCCATCTACCAGTTGTTTGCCTACGTACCCAATAGCACCAAAGTGGATTCGCCGATTGATGAAGCGTTGCGCTCGTGCCAGGGAGTGTGCCAGGACTTCGCACACATCATGATCGCGCTCCTGCGTCCGCTCGGAATTCCCTGTCGCTATGTGAGCGGATATCTTTTTCATCGCGATGCCGCGGAAGAGAAAGACCGCTCGCTGGAAGGAGCCTCGCACGCTTGGGTTGAGGCGCTGACGCCACGTTTGGGCTGGGTTGCATTCGATCCGACCAACAACCTGGTGGGCGCCGACCGCCATATTCGAGTGGCGGTGGGCCGCGATTACGCCGACGTCCCTCCGACCCGCGGCGTATATAAAGGTGAGGCCCAAAGCAAAATGACCGTGGCCGTGACCGTGAGCCCTGCCGACGCGCCGCTGCCGGAAGAAACTGCTCCCGCCATTGTGATTCACTCCCGCCCGTCGTCTGCGCGCACGAGTCTGCGCATCGATCACGAACAACAGCAACAACAATAGTGGGTCCGCGCTGTTTGGTCTTTCTTCTCTTTACCTTAAGAAATCTTCCCTGCCGGAACAGCTATAATTCGCCGCATGAAGGTAGTCTCTGGAACCGAGCTCGGGATAGACAAAATCCAATCTGAGCGCAGACGCGCGTTTCAGCTTTTGAAAAAGATTGGCTTCGCAGCGACGTTGCTGGCAGCAGTTCTGCCGACACTGGCAGCAGTTCTGCCGACACTGGCAGCGCAGCGCGCGAAACCGCAGTTCGGACCGAATGTACTGATCTTCAATCCATCGATGCCGTCAGCGGCGATCCAGAAACAGATCGATGCCGTGTATGCGGTGCAGCAGCACAACGAGTTTGGGCCGCAGCGCAACGCGCTGCTGTTCCTGCCCGGAAACTATTCCGTGGATGTGCCGGTGGGATTCTATACGGAGGTGATGGGACTGGGCGCGTCGCCCGACGCGACACGGATTGCCGGCAACGTGCATGCGGATGCAAACCTGGAGAACAACAATGCGACCACAACTTTCTGGAGAGATGCGGAAGGTTTATCGGTAGCGCCGGCGGGCGGCACTATGCAGTGGGCGGTCTCGCAGGCGGTATCGCTGCGGCGCATGCATGTGCGCGGCAACGTGGTTCTGCACCAGAATCATGGATGGGCCAGCGGCGGCTGGATGTCGGATTCGCTCACGGACGGGAATGTCGACTCTGGCAGCCAGCAGCAGTGGATCTCGCGGAATTGCGAGTGGAAGAGTTGGACGGGCGCGAACTGGAATATGGTGTTCGTCGGAGTGATAGGCGTGCCCGAAGGCACGTGGCCTTCACCGCCGTATACAAAGGTGGCGCAGACGCCGGTGGTGCGCGAGAAACCGTTTCTGCAAGTGAATGCAGCGGGCGAGTTCAGCGTGCGCATTCCGGAACTGCGCCGCAACAGCGTGGGAATTACGTGGCGCGATGGAGAGACTGCGGGACAGACAATTCCGCTGGCGCGATTTTATATTGCGCATCCGGATGTAGACACGGCGGAGACCATCAACGCGAAACTTGCCTCGGGCAAGAACTTGATTCTGACGCCGGGAATCTACGAACTGACTGCTCCGCTTCGCGTCACGTGGCCACATACGGTGGTGCTCGGGCTGGGGTTTGCGACGCTGCGTCCGGTGAAGGGTACGGCGGCATTGACGACTGCCGATGCCGACGGGATCGAGATTGCGGGACTGCTCTTCGATGCGGGCCCGAACGAGTCTCCCGTGCTGCTGGAGGTTGGGACCGAGGGGAGTCGGTTGCGCCACGCGAAAGATCCGATCACGCTGCATGATGTTTTCTTCCGGGTGGGTGGCGCGGGTGTGGGCCGGACGAAGGTGAATTTGAGGATCAACAGCAACGACACAATCGTGGACCACACCTGGATCTGGAGAGCCGATCATGGCAATGGAGTGGGCTGGAATCTGAATACCAGTGAAAACGGGCTGGTGGTAAATGGAAACGACGTCACAATTTACGGTCTGTTCGTGGAACATCACCAGCAGTTTCAAGTGGTGTGGAACGGCAATGGCGGAAGAACTTATTTTTACCAGTCCGAGATTCCTTACGATCCTCCGAACCAGGCGAGTTTCAGGAGCGCGCCAGGTGTGAATGGATGGGCTTCCTACAAAGTGGCGGACGGAGTCACGAGTCATGAAGCCTGGGGGCTGGGCGTGTACAGCGTGTTTACTTATCCCGACGTTGTGTTGACGCGGGCGATTGAAGTGCCGAAGCGGGCCGACATAAAATTCCACGACATCATCACCGTAGCGCTTGGAGATCATGGCGCGATCGAACACGTCATCGATGACACGGGTGAGGCGACCGCGATGCACCCTCGCGTGGATCGGAAGGTGACGAATTTCCCCTGAGTATTTTTGATCGAGATGTGACGCGGAGGAGCAAAATGGCGAAATATGAAATTCAGGCCAAGCGGGGAGCGCCGCCGGGTGGCGCGTATTCCCAGGGATGGCGAGCGGGAGATTTCATCTTTGTGAGCGGGACTGGTCCGATCGATCCGGCGACCGGGAAGCTGGTCGGCGATACGATTGAACAGCAGACCGAGCAGACCATCGACAATATTTCCGCAATTCTCGAGGCCGATGGCGCCTCGCTTCGCGATGTCGTCAAGGTCACGGTTCACCTCAGCGATACCAGCCTCTTCGCGCGCTACAACAAAGCGTATGCGGAACGCTTTTCGAAGCCTTATCCGGTTCGCACCACGGTGGGCAGCGATCTCGGCCACACGTCGGGTATGCTGATCGAAATCGATTGCATCGCTTACAGCGAGGGGAAAAAGCGGAGCGGACGGGCGAGGACTCGTACTGCCGCGAAGAAGAAATCGGCCAGAACATAGACATTACACGGGACTAATCGCGTGTGCCGTTTGCAGCAGCGGCGCCTCATGTCCGCGCGCCGACACATTTTCCACCGATTCGATCTTGCCGTTCTGCACCAGCACGGCCTGATCGAAATTATTCACCGTAGGACAAATGTGGCGCGGGAGCAGATATAACACTTCCCCGACCCGAGGAGCCGTTGCTCCTTCTGCGACTGCCATGGGCAAATGCTCTTCGCTGGGCGAGAGCGGCCTAAGTTCAGGATGTCCAACAACTACGCAGGTCGGAACCCCGGCATCGGCGGATACAGCTTTGTGGCCGGCATCGCAGGTGATTATCCCCGGACGCGGAGAACTGACCACGCGCGCCAGAACCAACACGGCTGGCCGGTAGCCCAATTCCTCGGGAAGCTGCTCCAGGCTGGTGGCGTCGCAATAAACGATGGTGCCCGGCGATACGCGATGGACGAAATTGTCCCGGCGAAAACCCTCGTAGGCCAGTGAACAGGGGAACGTCGGCGTGCCGGCGGTGATCACCTCCGGCACATTCACGCCGGCGCGCTCAAGCGCTCCTACAATTTCCAGCAAGCGATCGTAGCCCTGACGCGTAGCCTTTATCCGTTCGCTCTCTGTGGAGCCCCCATATTGGCCGTCATAGTAGTGCAGCCCGCGAAACTCCAGCCTGGCCTCGGAAATTGCACGCGCGAGCATGACAATATTTTCGCTCTGGCTCTGCTCGATGCCAGTGCGGTTCATGCCGGGATTGACGTCGATAAAAATTCCGACCCGGCTGCCATGCCATTGCCGCACCTGTTCTTCGTTCTCGGCCAGAACGGAAATGCGCACGTCGGGAAACTGTTGGGCAATCTCGCTCGCGCGGCGAGCATTGGCGCCCATCACGGGATAAGCGAGGAGAACATCGGCTGCGCCGCTGCGGCAGGTTACCAGCAGTTCCAGCGTGGTGGCGCACTTGAAATTACGGATGCCGCGATCCAGCAGCATCCGCAAAGTATTTTTAGCCTTCGCGGTTTTAATGTGCACGCGCCAGCGGTCGGCGTCGCCGGATACCAACTTCAACGTCTGCTCGATGTTTGAGGCAATTGCATCCGGATACATCACCAGAGCAGGAGTGAGCACGTCGTCGATAGCGGACACGCGGTAGCGCGCATCCCAGCCAAATGAGCTCAGCATGGATTTCTGCGTTGCCATCCCTTTCGCTATGATAGCGCGCCGTGGGATAGGTGGCTTTGCCCACTGGATGACTTAGGATGCGGATCCGATCTCGTGGCAGACTGTGTGGCAGTCTTATCGGTCCAGTAGCACCCCCATTTCGCCAGGGTCGCCCCAAGCCTTGACGTATTGCGCTTTCCCAATTGTCCCGGGGCCGTTTGGCCCCATCTCGTAATAAACCTTGGCGTCTAATGGGAATCTCTTCAGGGCTTCGGTGAGGTCTTTCACAGTCCATTGATGGTCTGCCACATTCTCTCCAATCACGCTGGCGCAAATAGCTTGATGGGCCTAGCCTTTTGCGATGAGAAGAAAAGGCGCGGGCTCAGCGGCCCGCGCCCGTTCGTTTACGTTGAATGACGCTAGAGCGTTACGTTGAGCATCAGGTTCACGCCCGGATAGCTCGCATTGCACAGGTAGTACACGCCATCGATCTCAATCACATAGACGTCTTGGGTGTAGAGCCAATTGCTCGGCCAGACCGAGGCGAAACCGAACCAATAGCCGCCGTATTGGAAGCGGTGGTTGCGGTAATCGCCTTCGCTGACGCGGAAGCTGTGTTCCCGACCAAAATTGGCCTTGAAGCGGTCGGCGGGAATGCGGCCGTTGCCGGCGTGTTGTTCCTTCTGTTCGGGCTTGGACGGTTGGGCATGCTGTGCATGTGTATTTCTCTCCTCCGGCTTGGCGGATTTCTCTGACTGCCGCGCATTGTTCTCCTGCGGCTTAGCGGATTTTTCCGGTTGTGCTTTCTTCTCTTTTTCCTGAGCAGGCTTGTCTTTGTTTTCTTCCTGCTGTTCGTGTTGCTCTTGTTGTGCGTATGCTGGAATCCCAATTCCGAGGGACAAAGTGAGAACTGCCGCGCTAATGGCGTCTATGAGTTTCATAAAGTATTGCCTCCATGATCGAATTACTGTTTATTGTTGCTTTACTGCAAGCTTCCCGTGGTTGCATTGATCGGGCTGCCGATGGCGTCGCCGGATACGAGAAGTTCCACTCTGCGGTTCTGCTGACGGCCCGCGGAATTATCGTTAGAGGCTACCGGCAATGTGTTTCCGAAACCTCTGGCCGACACAGAATTTGTGGATACTCCTTGCTGCACAAGGTAGTCGCGCACAGAGCCGGCACGATTCTCAGACAGGGTTTGATTCATGGCATCGGCGCCGACATTATCCGTATAGCCGCCGACTTCAATGTTCAGGCCCGGATAGGCGAGCAGGATGCCGGCGACTTTTGCCAGCTTCTCGCGCGCTCCTGGCTTTAACGAATATTTTCCGGTGTCAAACAGAACATCCGACATGCTGACGATGAGGCCACGGGCGCTATCGCGAGTCTGAAGAATGGAATTCAGTTGCTCGGATAACTTTGCCCGTAAGGTTGCCTTGTCAGTCTCTGCCTGTTGCGCGACCTGCTGTGCCTGCTGTGCGGCCAGGCGAGATTGTTCGGCATCCGCCTGAGCCGCGGAGAGCGCGGTCGCGGACGAAGCCTGGTTGCTGGCCATGTCGGCTTGTGCCTTTGCGGTCGCAGCTTGTGCATTTGCAGCGTCGTTGCGTGCGTTGGCGGCGTCGGACTGAGCTTGGGCGTTGGCAGCTTGGGCATTCATGGTGTCGGATTCGGCTTGCGCCTTGGCGGCCTGAGCTATTGCAGTGTCGGACTCAGCTTGCTCCTTGCGCCGCGTCGCCTCATCGGCCTCGCCTTGGGTTCGCGCCTGCGCATCGGCTGAATCCCGGCGTTCATTGGCCAGGCGTACATCGTCCATTTTCTTGACCGCAATCGCGCGTGCATCTTCCGCGGTCTGTACCGCCTCGCGCGAAGTCGAGATCAGCGGCTTTTTGTCGATGTGTTTGCTGGTGGCTTCGGTGTTTGCGTCATTCATCAACTGCACGGCGTGCTGATAGCTGTCGGGCGCGTACTGCTCGGCTCCCTCGGATTGCGCGATGCGCACGGCATTCCGCGCCTCAAAGAATTCGAGTGGCAACCTGGCATTCAGGATCACGGGGTCAAACTTGTACCCGGTGGGGATATAGCCGCCGCGTTCCATCAATTCGTAATTTGCGTTGACCGCTTCAGTACTTCCCTTGGTCTCCTCGCGAACCACATTCTCGAGAATCACCAAGTTGCTGGGCTGGCGAACCGCATAATAAGGCTCGGCAGTGACGATCAGAGCGAATGCCTGCAGGTCGGTGGTCACATTCAGCTTGCTGCGGTGATTGCCGCCAAGCAGGACCTCGCCCAGGTTCACGGCGCGGCCTTCGGGGGAAATCGCCCACAAAACGTAAGTCAGATATTCGTTACCGAAGGTTGTCGGCTTCTGCAAATCGCCGAATTCCGCTTCGATCGCGATCGATCCGCGCTTGCTGTTCACCGCGGCCCAGCCATTCGCGGACGGCATCAGGCTCGTGCCCGCGAAATCGAGCTTCGAACTTCCGCTGCGATGCTGGTAGTTGATGGCCTGCACGCTACGGCTAATCACGGTTACGCGGAACGTGGGCGTGGCGCTCGTCGGCTCGATCGTTAGATTTTGCGAATTAGTTTGAGCAAACGCGCTCAAACTGAGAGTGATTCCTACCGCTAACAACAATCTTGTGTTCAAAATATCTCCTTGAGGCAGATGTCTGCCCTTAGCCATATGTCATCTGCGATGGTGCGGTGCTTAAGTGCCAACGTGAATGCGAGAAAGAGAGTGGAAGAGCCCAAAGATATTCAGGATCCACAGCACGACCGCAATCACCACGACGCCGTTGAGAATTGACTTGATGGAACCCTGCATGGGGATGAATCGGTTCACCAGCCACAGCAGGACACCCACCACGATGAGAACTTCCAGGAGTTGAATTAAAGGCATTGTGATCTTCCTTTTCTTGGCGAGCTAGATTTGCACGGGCTCACGCACCCCTCTGCGGGAGGTGTAGCCCCTGATTTCGATTTTCGGGAACTCGTGGAATCGAATCGTGTCCGCCGCAAGGTTTGGCGGCATGCACGGATGAAGAATGCTGATTGGCCTCGACTCCAGCTTAAGAATGAGAACCGCGACAAAGGTCGCGGCTCGTACCCACAGTCAGTACAACCAGAATGACAGATGCAGAGTTGCGCGTCTGAGCAAGATAGCTCACATGGGAATTAAAGTCGGGACGAGGGGTGCCGGGTGCCGGATGCCGGCAGCGCTAGATTGCGGAACGTTCAGCCGGCACGGCGAGTACTTGTACCCAGACGCGCAGTCGAAGCGTTGTCGAGCCGCTTGGGCGTCTGTGCGGAGGGCATGTCGAATTCTCTGCCGCAGTCGAAGCAAACCTTGTAGGTGCGGCTCTTGATGGTGAATACTCGGCTGAGGTGATGATGCCTGCAACCAAAAAAGAACTGGAAGATCCGCGAGAACGGTTTCATAAATCCTGCGCTCGCTGGCGCCGCTCGCAAGTTCCGCTGGCGTCCAGCCAATCTAGGACAGAACGAACGCCGGCCCGAGCCAGGGCGATCGCCCTCCCACCTTCGGCCGCGTCTCAACCTCAGGCACTGACCGGAACGGGCACCAATTCGGGGGTACAGCGGGAATTTTGCAGGAGCTTTGCGGCATCTTCGGCCGTAAATTTTCCCATCATCAGGGCCAGTTTCCGATTGGTTGTCATCTGGATTGGAGTCTTATCAATCCGCTGCACGTACGACGGCGCGCGCGTGCCGCCCTGCACTCTTACCACAAATTTAACGTTTGCCATGGATTCAAGCATAACGGCTCGTGGCTGACCGAACTGAGCACTATTGACCATCTTGTTGGAGCGCTTCAGTGCATGGTGTAGCCATGAAAGTCAAACCCAAGCAGGCGCTGGCGGTTCGTTGCTCCACGTGTGGAGCGCAACCGGGAGAAAAGTGCGAGTTGAGCACTGGTCTGCCCCGTACTGAACCGCACCGCGACCGGCGCCTGGCGGCATCGGAAAAATCAGGAGAAGCGGGCAAGATTCGGAAGTTCAGACTAGCCGTCACTCGGTGAGCGACGATGCCAGACGACGTACGGATGCGTGAACGAAGGACTTCGTTGTTTTTAACCTCTTGCCCACGCGGCGTCGTTCTGAGAGGTCCGCCGCGCTTCATGGCTGTCGAGATTGCAGCTCTGTTGCACATGCCGGGAATGCGCGGTGACGGTTACGTAGGGCACGCCGAGGAAGCGCTGGGCGGCAATCTCAGTAATCTCAAGACCATTGAAGTGTAGCGGCTTCACCTTGGCCAGGATCCGCGTCACCGCGTTCTGGATCTTCGCCGCTCCCATCCCGCCGAGGAACATCACCTTCACTTCCGTCGCCAGGAAAAAGAAATTCCATCCCGCAGCATGGATCTTGCGATCAAGAGTGAACCCATCCATCACCGTGAGCCGATTCCATTCCCCAGCACAGGGCTCGCTCTCAAGACCAAGGCGTTGCTTCATCGCGGGCCATTCCTTCATTAAAATCGTGCCGACTTGAATGGTTGCTGGCATAGGATTTCAGCTTGCCTGATACTTCACTCACAATCTGCTCAGAATTGCTCACTCCGCCAAATATGTAGGAATGCGCGATTTATGCGGGTCTCGATGCCTACCGACTATAATGATCGAAGATGAGCCCTGCGGTAACGATCAAGAAAAATCACCGATTCGACCCCAACACCTTCCTCGCGACCATCGGCGATGGGCGGAAGATTTTGTCTGTTCCCAGGAAGCAACTGATCTTTGCGCAAGGCGATGATGCGGATGCAGTCTTCTATGTGCAAAAGGGTAAAGTACGGCTCAGCGTCGTTTCCAAAATCGGGAAGGAAGCGACCATCGCCATCGTGAGCGAGGGAAACTTCTTTGGGGAAGGTTCCCTCGCAGGGCAGCTTCTGCGCATGGGCTCAGCGGCGGCAATGACGGATTGTGAGATTCTCCGAGTCGAAAAGAAAACCATGATGGAAGCTCTTCACCGCGAACCCGCTCTGTCTGCAATGTTCGTGGCCTATTTGCTGGGACGGAATATCCGTTACGAAGAGGATCTGGTCGACCAACTGTTTAACTCCAGTGAGAAACGTCTGGCGCGCGTGCTTCTACTGCTCGCGCATTTTGGCAAGGAAGGCATTCCGGAAACCGTAGTCCCGAAGATCAGCCAGGAGACGCTGGCTGAGATGGTAGGCACCACCCGTTCCCGGGTGAGCTTCTTTATGAACCGCTTCCGGAAGCTGGGCTTTATTCACTACGCCGGCGGCACGGAAGGCGCGCTGCAAGTCCACAGTTCACTGCTTAATGTAGTTCTGAACGATTGAGAGCTTCGGCTAAATCTGCCCCGGTCTGGCGAGTACTGGCGGCCCCTGCTGCACCCCATTCCATGGGCATCAGATGACGGGCACGCGCCGGCTCGGTAGCCGTATCTTGCCGGTGACCGCAAGAGATGCAAGCCGCGCCCACTTGCCCAAGGTTCGTTTCTTTCGAAATTTGATTCTCCCGCACGCCGAGCCAGCCAGCAACGACTGGGCCAGCGCACGCGTCACAGGGGTAAGCGGAGAGGTGAAGATATTGTTTTTCCAAGGGTCCTTCCCTAGTCTCAGGCGGCGCCGCGGCGACCGCTAACCACATTGATGACGATCATCACCAATGCTACAACCAACAGCAGATGAATCAGCCCGCCAGCTATATGGAAGCTGAAACCCAACAACCACAGAATCAGAAGTACAGCCACCAGCGTCCAAAGCATATTAGTCTCCTCGGCTCATCGTTGGTTTGCTTCATTTCTCTCCAGGGAAGCAGCGCTGAGCGACTTCCCGCATTCCTGGCAAACTCGCTTAGCCCGTGTAGTAATCAGCCCGCAAAACGGGCATATCCTCTGGAGTCGAACTTCCTCGGCGGGCCGCCGAACCATTGCCAGAAACTTCCGGACCATGTCAGCGATGGAAGTCAGCCGCCGGCGCAGCCGAGAGTGGCGGGGAGAAAGAACGAATTCCATCGGCTCACCTTCTTCTGTCTTGTGCCACATGTGCGGTCAGTGAAGCATGACAGGCTACAAGAGAAGATTCTGAGCCGAATTGCTCACATCCCGGCAAATCTTCGCCTGGGCGGGTCGAGAAACCCGCTGGGCCTGAAGTGCGCGAAGTGAGCAATTCAGATCATCTATTCCTTTCGGTCTGAGCGATCATGATGGCAGAGACGAGCACCTCTTCTCTCTCTTTCAGGTCCTCTGAACTAAGTCAGCTATCTGAAGCTCTCTCCTCTTAGTTCGGAAACTCCTAAAGGAAAACCTTTCATGAAGAAAACAATGTCACTGCTGTTGATGAGTGCCCTGGGTATGGTTGGAACGTACGCGTTTGGCAGTTCGGCACGGGAGGACTCCGTCGACCGCCTGCAACGCTCCGTCACCGTTTTGCACGCGATCATGTCGACACCGGATAAGGGCATTCCGGAAGAAGTATTGAACGGTGCGAAGTGCATCCTGGTTGTGCCCGACCTGATTAAGGGCGGCTTCGTCTTTGGTGGCAAGCATGGACGCGGTGTGGCGACTTGCCGCACGGCCGATGGCTGGAGCGCTCCCGCATTCGTCTCCGTCGGCGGCGGAAGCTGGGGATTGCAGATCGGAATCGAAGATGTAGACCTGGTCATGCTGGTCATGAACGATCAGGGCATGCAGCATCTGCTCTCCAGCAAGTTTGAGCTCACGGGTGAAGGATCAGTGGCCGCCGGCCCGGTTGGCCGTCATGCTTCCGCCGGAACCGACTGGAAGATGAATACGGAAATGCTGACCTACTCGCGCTCCAAGGGCGTGTTCGCCGGCTTGACGCTGGAAGGTGCAGTGGTGGAGCAGGACAACGATTCCACGCAATCGATCTACGGCAAGCACATGATGTTTCGCAACATCCTTTCTGGAAAAGCGGCGACTCCGCGCAGCGCTGACGCGTTCTTGAAAGCTGTGTCCGAGGCAGGTCAGCAGGCAAAGATTGCCGAAGCGAAGCAAGACACGAAGTAGTTGCAGAAGCAGACGAGATGGATTTTTGTGACCGGCCGGAGCTACATACAAGTTCCGGCCGGCCGCTTCCGAAGGTGGATAAAATGAAAGCTAGTCTCCCGAAATTTCTTTTTTCGAAATATCGCTGGGCACTAATTGGCTGTCTAACTCTCTGGCCTGTTCTGGCGTTGGCTCAGTCCTCCAATCTTCCGCAAAACCTGGCTGCCTGCAAAGATGGCAGCGAGTCCTGCGATCAATCAAAGTTGAGTGCCCCACAGTTGACGGACGTAGCTCGCGCCGCTCACGTGCGCAACGTCGCCAAGTGCAGGGATGGCTATGCCTCCTGTGACCGCTCCAAGCTCTCTGCACCGGAAGCGATTGCTTTGGCCGTGGCCGATCATCAGCGAAACGTGAACGACTGCAATGATGGGATGCAGTCCTGCGACCGGTCTAAACTGACTGCATTAGAAGGCCGCCAGATGGCGGTCGCGGAGCGGCAGCGTAATCTCAGCAACTGCAAAGAAGGATCCGGCGCTTGCGATCGCTCCAAACTCACTGCATCCGAAACCCAGGCAGTGAGCGTCGCCAGACGCCAACTCAATGCATCCGACTGTCAGGATGGCGCCGGACTGTGCGATCACTCCAAGCTGACTGCTTCGCAATCCAAGGATACGAGTGCTGCCGAAAATCAGCGCAATTCGCAGAATTGCGAAAATGGCTGGGACGAGTGCGACCACTCCAGACTCACTCCGCTGCAAGCGAAACAGACAGCTTACTCCGAACATCAGCGCAACTTCTCAGCCTGCAAGGGCGGTGAAGAGACTTGTGATTACTCACAACTGACTCCAGCTGAAGCCCAGACGTTCGCCGACGCCGAACACAAACGCAATTACGCGGCTTGCTTAAAAGGTTATGGCTACTGCGATCCTTCCCGCCTCACCGCGGATGAGGTTCGTGTAATCCACCCCGGGAACTAGCTCTCTACGGGGAGAAGTTTCTTGCCATGGGAGGCCAATGATTCCACGACCATGTCCAGAGTGCGACAGCGAACTGGTGCGGTCCAAGTGCACCGATCAGCAATCCGTTCCGGGAACTGTGCAGGCCACCTCTCCGGCCTGGCGCTGCAGCGTGTGCGGGCGAGTGTTCACAACAGGACAGATTCGCGAGAACCACCGCGCCAAGTCACAGTCGAAATCGCAGGCCAACTTGTCGATCAAGCGCGCAGTGGTTGTGGCCGGGCGATAACCCTCACAACCCCTTGTCGCAGGGCCTATTCATGATCAGAGACTCTGCGAAGGCGGCGAATTATCTTCGTTAAATCACTTCCGCAAGCCGTCGGATACCCTCACGAATTTGTCCTTCCCGCAAGCGTGAATATCCCAGCAGGATTCCGGCCCGCGGTGGCCGTCTCAAGTAGTAAGGAGAGATGGCATACACACCAACTCCGCGGGATGCGGCATTATTGATGATGCTCTGTTCCGAGACCCGCCCGTGAGGCCACAAAACGATGTGAGCGCCAGCTCCGTCTCCGGTCACCTCGACGCGCTCCCCCAGGTAGGTGCCAATGCACGCAAGCAGCGCTTTACGACGAGAAGCATTCTTTCGCCGAACCCGACGCAAGTAGCGCTCGTAGGTTCCGCTGGAGATGAATTCTGCCAGCGTTTCCTGTTCCAAGGTAGCCGTTTGCCGGTCGCATAGCCACTTCGCCGCCGCAAATGCTGAAATCAATCTTTTCGGTACGATCAGGTATCCAATCCGCAGAGACGAAAAAATCGTGCGTGAGAATGTCCCCACGTAGATGACCCTCCCCTCACGATCGAGGCCTTGCAGAGACTCCAGCGGCTGCCCACCGTAGCGAAACTCTCCATCGTAGTCGTCCTCCACAACTACTGCGTTGCTCCGACTGGCCCAGTCGAGTAATGCCAGACGGCGCTGCAGTGGAAGAATCGCGCCGGTTGGGAAGTGATGCGATGGGGTTACAAACGCCAGACGGGCATTGGGGGGCAGTTTGGCCGGCAACAAACCGTCTCGGTCGACCGGGACCGGAAGCAACCGGGCACCGATTGAACGCAAGACTTCTCGCGTGCCCTGATAACTCGGATCTTCGATTGCGACCGGCTGGCGAGGTTCGACCAACACTCTAGCAATCAGATCTAATGCTTGCTGCGAACCGTTCACCACAATGATCTGTGATGGATTGCAAGCCACAGCACGAGAGCGTCGCAGATGATCACAAATGGCTGCCTGGAGGGTCGCGGTTCCAGCGGGGGGGCCATAGTCGAGTTCCGAAACCGGAGCTCTCCGTGCGCAGCGCAGTAGAGCACGCCTCCACATCTCAAACGGGAAATCTTCAACATCGCTTCTGCCATAGGCGAAGTCATAAAGCAGAGCACGATCGCGCCGCGGCGGGACGTTCATTCTTGCCCAAGCTGACGCAGCCGATTTTCCAAAATGCGAGAGCCGTACTTTGAGCCGGTCTTCGGAAGGAACGGGTCGAATACCCACGGCGCGGGCGACGTAGGTTCCGGACCCCGAATGGCTCACGGCATATCCTTCCGACAGAAGTTGATCGTAGGCCATCAGAGCAACGGTCCTGGACACTCCCAGTTGCTCAGCCAGGTCTCGGGTCGAAGGAAGCTTCTCCCCGGAGCGATAAACGCCTGAGAAAATTGCCGTGCGCAGGCCGAGATAGACCTGACGGAAAAGGGGCCCGCGATCGCGCGCTAGTGGTATCACCAGTGACACAATAAGTGGACCTTTTAAAGTACCATCTTTTGTAGCACACTTTACGGTAGTTGTGGGTCACTGCATCGCAGGCCGCGCTCGGGACTGCACGGTCTCTTATGAAAATGATCGGTGCCCCACGAGAAAACACCCGGAGCGTTTCGCGTGGCCATGCCAGCAGAGATCGAAGCATGACCCGACTCACCGAGAAGTGTTGCTTAACAAAATGTCGAGGATCGCTATGACGATTAACCGTTCCATGCGGGTATGCCTGACCGTTACGGCCATTGCCATGTTGTCGGTGGCAAGTGCTGGGCAAATGCAGCCGGGAGCACTGCAAACCGAGGAAAAACCAACGCCCACCGTTCATGACGGCCAACACGACTTCGATTTTCTGTTTGGGCGCTGGACGGTCCATTGTCGGCGTCTGTTGCAGCCACTCTCGGGATCGAAGCAATGGATTGAGTTCGATGGCGTCAATACCGTTCATCCCGTCTGGGACGGAAAGGCCAACATGGACGAATTCGAAGCTGAGACTTCTTCCGGCCATCTCGCCGGAATGACGATTCGTACCTATAACGCCAAGTCTCATCAGTGGAGCATCTATTGGTCAAGCCAAGCCAACGGAACGATCGACTTCCCCTCGATGGTCGGCGAGTTCAAGAACGGTAGCGGTCAGTTCTATGACTCCGAAACCTACAACGGCAAGGGCATTTTCGTTCGCTTCGTTTGGACGGTAAACTCACCCGATTCTTGCCGTTGGGAACAGGCGTTTTCTGCCGATGGCGGCAAGACTTGGGAAACCAATTTTATCTGGGACCTCACTCGAGCGAAGGGGTAAGCGCTTCAGCGTGATGTGTGACTTAGAAGCAGGGCTATAAGAGCTCTCTCTATAAAGTCATTGTCCTTGACGAGCATCACGGTGTGGAACTCCGCCCAAAGCGGTAGGTCACGCTCAAGCTTGCATACGAAGGAATACGGACGCCAACCGCCTCACTGACGGGATTTCCGGGAACTAATCCGTTTGCGCCAACGCCCACACTTCCCGGTGCGTGAACGCCAGCGACGGCGAAGGTTTCCGTGGTTTGTCCAGTCCAACCGGTGGCGATCATGGCGTTCACCCCGACATTGAATTTTCCCTCAAAGAATGGTCGCGCCAGAGCGAAGCGGAATTCTTTGTTCGGCACTCCCACACAATAGTAGTTAAGGGCATTCGGATCACCACTGAGGTAGGCCGCTTCACTGCAACCGTTTCCGACAACCTTGCGCCCAACGTATTCGAACTCGCCTTTCGCCTGCAAGTGGAACGGCAGTTTTTGATAAGTGCCGATGAGATCTCCGATCAGGCGTGGTGCTTCCGGCACGATTGAAAAAGATGCGCCCACCAGACGCGCATCCGCTTGTTCAAAGGTCGCCTGTAACGACCCGCCCGATATGCTCTGGCGCAGTGTAGCCCCAAGGTAACGAATGCGTCCGGGCCCTAGATCAAATTGCAATCCCTGATCCGGATCGATCTTTCCGTACTCCGCGCTCTGCGTTTCGTGACCCAGCGTAATCTTCATATCTGTTTTGTGAAGAGTCTTACTGACTACTAATTGATACGACCGGGCAGTCTCAACAGGATCGGGTTTGATAGCGCTGTTCAAGTCCGTGCCCAGCCGAGGGTCTTCTGTAAAAAAAGATTTGCCAAAACTCAAGGAGATCAGCGGCGCCAGACGGCCAGAACCGGGCACAAAGGTCAGCGTAGCTTTCGGAGAGGTTAGACCTACCCACTTATTCCAGGAATTGACTGGAGTAATCAAGTCCTGATTGTCAATGCTGATTTCGTCCCGCCGTAGGGCCGCGTAGTATCGAATGTGGCTGCCTAACTCACCTTCAGCGGCAACGAACGGTGTCAGCGGAGCGATGGTGACATTGTTCCCGTCAGTCCGAATAAAAGAGCCGTAGTAGGAAGGATCGGCGGGATTGTAGAAGTTGTAATGGTCGAGATCGTCGCGGCGCGGAGCCTCGCGCTCGTAGTCTAATCCGGCCAGGAGCGTAAAAGTCCTAGTAATGTTGTTTACATAGGTCGCGTTACCACCGCCTACCGTGCGGAACTCGCTCTGACGAATCAACCCCAGCCCGAAATCGGAGTAGAGGGATAGGTTATAGGTTCGGAAGAACCCCGAGAGCTGCAATTCCTGGTGGTCGTTCAGCTTCCACAAATCATTCAACGCCAGAAGTGCGGTATGGGTTTGATCCTTTTGCCTGGGATCGATGGTGTCCGGGTAAGAAACCCAACCAGCGGCAGCATCGACAGAATTAAATCCATAGATCGGCCTCAGCCCGGCCACATAGCCGTAGCCGAGGTAGGCAATTCCAAACAGTGTAAATGTGTGATCTCCAGCATGGAGAACCCGCCCGCCATTGAGCTTGAATTGCTTGCGGTGCTCCAAACGATCCAGAAAGCCGTTGCCAAACGAACCCTCCATCGCAATCCATGAACTTGCGGAAGGGCTCATTCCCGCCGCGGCAGTAATATCCCGGTAGTCTCCGGTCAAGGTCAAGAATGGATCGAGATGGGATCGGAGCCCGTAGACGGCGGCGAGGTTGAGCGCATGATTCCCCTCGCGCACGTTGTAAGCGCCTCCATCCACTTGGACGCTCTCGATCACACTCGCGATGTAAATATTGGGGTCGGCATAACCGTTACCATGCGCATTGGCTGACAGATTGTTCGGCACGAGAAAGCTGCCGACCTCAATGTATTGTGCGATGGGCTCGCCGTGATCGCCCGCGACGCCGGGTGCGAAGTATTGCGGAGCTTTGATCCCACTCGACGCTGTCTCAATCGGGTAGCCCGGTATTGAAATCGGCGCCCCCGGACGGCCCGGATTCGCATCGAGCAAGTTCTCCGATGCAAAGACTTTCATCGCCGGATCGGGTGACAAAACATCTAGGTCATTCACGTCCGCTGTGACCGTCACTTCCGCAGCGGTCGAGACTGTCCGAAATTGAATGTCCTGTTTGCTGGCCCGTCCGGAGAAGACGACAGTCTCGCGACTCGTTGTGGTGAACCCTGGAGCGTTCGCAGTAAGTTGATAGACGCCGCTGTCGACCGAGCGGAACTGAAAGTGGCCCCGCGCGTCGGAGGTAGTCCGCAGTTCAGAAGCATTCGACGCCCTGCGCAACTTTATTTGCGCCTGAGCGACCACCGCCCCAGCAGGATCCGTCACAGTGCCGCTCACCGATGCTGATTGCTGAGCCTGAGCCTGAACCACGCTCGCAATGCTCACGCCGGCGATACTCAGGAGGAGAACCACGACTGCAGCCGAGATTGATGACGACCTCATATTGTTCTCCTCCTTTCTTCTTGTGGTTCTCCGATCGTGGTTCCGCTACTCTTTCACTTCGGCCCGATCAAGTCCAGCCAGCAAAGCTCGGGCTTGCTCCGATCCAGCGGCATGAAGGGAGACCGACTCGTTAAGATAACGTTCGGCGCTCGCGCGATCGCCCAATCTTAGAGCAATCTCGCCCGCGTGAGCGAATAGCCTGGCATCGCAGATTCCGACTGCCAGTGCGGTCTCGATCTGCTTGTGCGCTTCGGCGTCTTGCCCGTTCACGTGCAGCGCCCAGGCATAGGCGTCGAGCGTGTATACATCATGGCGCCAGGAGAATTCCTGCCTGGCGACTTCCAGCGCCTTGGCCGATTGCTTAGCGTGATCCGCATAATAGAAGACGAGTTCGCGGCTGGAATTGTCTTTGCGGCTCGCTTCGGCCAGCGACTTGGTTTCAAATTCGGCGAACGCCTTCTTAGCCTCGGCCTCATGTCCCGCGAGTTCCAGCGCTTCCGCCAGATCGTAGAGATTCTCCGCATGTTGCGCGGCGTCATAACGCTGGCGCAGCAGCGTTATAGCGTCCTCATAGCGTTTCTGCGTGATACGCACCTTGGCCAGATTGCTCAACGCATAGTGATAGCCGGGGAACAGCACCAGCGCCTGCTGCAGAATGTTTTCCGCGTCAGCAGTTCGTCCGGCCACAAACCGCAGGTGGCCCATCTGGCTCAGGATCCACGCGCGATCCTCGGTCTCGGTGGGAACCGTAGCCTGGTACGCCATGTCCATCAGTTCGTACGCGCCGTCCACATCGCCGAAGAGTTCGCGCAAATATGCGGCGCGAGTCATGCCGGGAAGATTTCCGGGGCGCAGATTCAGCATCCACTGCGCGGCATTTTCCGCATCCGGATAGTTGCCCAGCTCGGCGTTGGCGTCCACTAGAAATCCGTAGACCAGGATATCGTCGGGCACTTTCTTGTTCAAAAGTTTTGCCGCCTCGAGCGCGGCCGGAAATTCGTGCCGCCCCAGCAGCAGCCACACATGAATCTTCGCAGTCTCAAAATTGTCGGGAGAAAGCTCCGCAGCCTTCTTCAGGGCCTCTTCGGCCTGCGCGTAAAAAGATACGTCGGAAGTTTCGCGAGCGCGCCGCGACAGTGCAATGGCCAACTGGTTGTAGCCGGCGAACTGCCCGGGTTTCTTGGTGATCTCTTTTTTCGCGGCGGCAATGCCCTGCTCTGCCGGCGAAGGTGGGGTTGGCGTCGAAGTCTGCCCGAAGCCAACTGCGGCCATACTCAGGATCATGCTCAGGAGCGGAAGTGCCAGAAGCTTTTTCATAAGTCTCCTCATCATCATTTCAATCGAGAAAGTTTTTGGAAACGGTGGCCACTGCTTGTGCAGCAACGGCCACCTTAGTGTTTTTCGTTCTCTGTTTATTTGACCGGGCAAATTCCTCCCGGATCGCCGCTGCAACCGGGCTGACCGGGGCCGATGTGCACCGAGTTGCGCCCGCTATTGGCTGGTTGAATGTAAGGGAACGAGTTGTTGTAGCCCTCAGGATTGAACTGAACGCCGTCCCCAATCGCGGTTCCGTACTTGGTGGAATCGACCAGGATTCCAGCTACCGCACGGGCTGCGATGTCAACAACATCGTCGATCGGCCTGCGTCCGTTGGGGAATCCCGCCAGGTCTCCCGCCAGGAATCCGAGACGCTTCTGGCTTCCGACGGCAGTGGGAGGAATTCCGGTGTTCAGGCGCAACAGATCGGCGACCGGGCCCGCATCGCCAGCTCCGCAACCGGGGCAGATCGGCGCTTCGTACTGGGCAAGAATCAGCAGATCGGTTCGCGGTGGCGGCGCCACCGGAATGCCGAGCGCTCCGAACAGCGTGGCCAGCACGGGATTCAGAACGAAGGGCGCGAACTGTGAATCGTTCTTCGGCTGATCCATGCTGAAGCGATCTTTTGATCCAGTTCCGATGATCAGTTCGTTGATCAGCGGATTGCCTTCACGCTGCACTTGTTGGAATGGACCGTAATTCTTGTCCGGAAAGGGCGATCGGCGCACCGTGATTTTGTTACGCGAAGTCGTGCCCCAAGTTCCGATTACGGCCTGTTTCTGGCTGGCGTTGTGGATCTGGCCGTCGACCGTCAACATGCTGATGGGAACTTCCAAGACCATCGAGTTGACGTTGAAGCCGGCCACTGCATCGGGAGCGTAGTTGTGCGTATCGTCCGTATCTTCTGCGGGCGGAAGCACGCCGCCAACTCCCATGCGGAAATTCAGCGTGTCGAAGGCTGCGCCCAGATCGATGAAGAACGGGTCATCGGCGGTTCCCGCCCAAACGTTCATTCCATTGCCCAGGTTGTAAATCCCCTGGTTGAACAACGCCTGATAGTTCGGCATGGTCTTCGGCCCGACGTTGGAAGGGACGGCATAAAGCGTCTGCCCGCAGCTCAGGCAAGTGGACACACCGTTCTTGACCATGGTGACGGTATAGGTTTGCCGCAGACCCAGACCGGCTGAGCCTTGTCCCGACAAAGATGTGATCGGCGGAACTCCAGCGATGCCACCCGCGAATCCAGTGAACAATCCGGGCTGGCGAATCTCGGTGCTAAAGCGGAACTGGAAAGTGACGTCTTCAATTCCATCCTGGTTGTTGTCGATCTTCATCTCGTAGAGCACGTTGGGATCGAAGGGAAAATAGTTGGGACCGTTAGCGGGCTCCAGGAACGGGTCAACGTTCAGAATGAACGTGACGTTATTCGGATTGTCATAACTGACGAAGGCGTACCAGTCAGTGATGTCCGCCGTGCGATCAAGGGCCGTGATGGGAGCCTCGCGATGACTGGATGCGAACATGCTGGGAGGTGCCAGCATGAGCAGCGCCATAGCAAGGGCCACCAATGACTTGAGTTGCTTCATGGTGTTTGCCTCTTGTTTTTTGAGATTTGTGGACGGGGCGAGCGATGAGCACCATCCCCGAATCGCGGCGCCACGACCCGGGGCAAATCGACCATAACTCCGTCTCACAGCCCTAGTACGGAAGGAATCGTCAAACGGATTGCTGGATAATTTCGACCGGGAGGGAAGTGACTAGGGTTGGACTGCAGTGACTCAAGAATCCCTTCGTCTTAAAGTCATGGTGCAAGAAAAAAGTATAGATTTTGAAATTACTCGCTTCTTCAGCGCTTACACTTGTTCTTGATGAAATCGGCGTCCCTTCTCTTCTTTCTTATGTTGATCGTAAGCGGGGGTGTATCCGGCTCCACTCCAGCCCGCACTTTGCAGTCTGATGCTCTGGCGAGTTCCACTCAGATGCTCGTGGTGATAACTGCGAACTGGAACGCCGTTCCAGGGCAGTTGCAGCGATACGAGCGCGCCACAACCCATGAAGATTGGCGTCCAGTGGGCGAACCGATCGCCATTGTCGTAGGCAAGAACGGCTTAGGGTGGGGCATCGGCCTGGTTGCGACCGATGATGCCAATTTCCGCATGGCATCCGACCCGGTCAAGAGAGAAGGAGACGACAAGTCGCCCGCAGGAGTATTCGCGCTGGGCACGGCGTTCGGCTCCACGTCTCAGCCGCTGCCGGGATTAAGGCTGCCCTACCTCACACTGACTCCAACGATCGAGTGCGTCGATGATCCCGCGTCAAAGCACTACAACCGCATCGTGGACCGCTCGGTCATCGCTCCGGACTGGAACAGCTCAGAGCACATGCGAGACGTCGGTGAGGCGTACCGCTGGGGGATCGTCGTAGATGACAATGGGACCGTGACCGGGAACAGCGCCCGTCCGCCTGAGCCGGGGAGAGGCTCGTGTGTTTTTCTTCACATTTGGCACAGCCATGACCAAGGCACGGCCGGTTGCACTGCCATGCCACAAATCGATTTGGAAGCGTTGCTTACCTGGCTCGATCCGGTGCGCAAGCCATTGCTGGTACAGCTACCCCAGCCGACCTATGAGAGGCTTATCCATCAGTGGAAATTGCCGGAATTGACTAAGCTTCCACCGCGTTGAGCAGTGGCTGCGTGTTTGTCCGAGAACTTATTGTCCGAGATCCTATTGTCCCAGATCTTCGAACTTCACATTGAGGATTGGGTACTGTTGCCAGTCCTTGTAGTCAAAGTGCCACCACTCCTGCGGGTAGACCTTGAAACCCTGCTTTTCCATCGCTCCGCGCAGAACGGCGCGGCGAGCCCGCTGGTCGGCCGTGCCCCCTGGGTAGTCGGCAAAGGCGCGATCAGTCATCTCATCGTAGCCGCTGGGCATCTTCACCTCTTCGCCCGTTTTCAAATCGTATAAGGACAGGTCCACAGCGCAGCCGCGATTGTGCCGGGAGCCAGACGCCGGATCAGCCACAAAAATCTTCTTGTCGTCGGGCGTGGCATCCCAAAAGATTTTCGTGACGTACCAGGGGCGATAGCCATCGTGAATGATCAAACCGTATCCCTGAGCCTTCAGTTCGCGATGGACACGGAGCAACGCTTCCGCCGCCGGCCGCTGCAGGAAGGCCCGAGCCTGGGTGTAGACAGGCGTACCCAGAAAATTGTTCGATGTGGCGTAACGGATATCGAGCTTGATGGTGAAATCAAGCCTGACCAACTCTACCAGATCAGGTTTGAGGAAGTTGCCTTGCTCGCGTGGTGGCGGCTGCCTGAGCGCTTCTGCGCGTAACTCCTCCACCGGGCGCAGAGGTGTGATGCGGAAGCTGGCCTCTTGCGCAAAACCGGATTGCAGCAAGACAAGAAGGAGAAGAACAAGACGAAGCAGAAGGTTTTTCAAGACATTCTCATTCACAGGTCTCATTGCTTTATTGTATGCAGCGAATGTCAAAGTTCATCGCCAGGACGGAGAATCGTGCCACAGAATGAAAGGAGCCTCAAGCGGCACCAAGGCTGCTGCATGCCGCGGAACGAGGCGCGGCGTGTAGTCTGTAACCGGGCGATTCTTCGGAACAGAAGCACTGTAGGTGAAGGTGCTTGTCGCTCCGACCACGCGCTCGCCACGATTCATAGTGAGGCTGACTGCGTCGCCGTCTTTCACTGCATTCGCATATAGTTCGACCCCCACGGCATCGGGATCGATATCGTCCAGAACAACCTGAACGTGAAATACATATCGCTCGCCCTGCTGCTCGACGGTCGCGGGGCCGAATCGCAGCGCTGACCAGTACTTCGCCAGTTCTGCCTCCCATGCCACGAGATCGGCTCCCACTGAGCCTCGATTCTCGGCGCGCTGGCGAAACGCCGCTGCCGCCGAGAGATAGTGCTCGTCCGTATATTGCCGGACTACGCGATTGGTCGAAAATGCCGGAGTCAGGCGGGCCATACTCTCGCGCATGCGGGCAACCCAACGCCGTGAAATGCCGTGCTCGTCGCAAGCATAGAATTCCGGGATCACCTTTCCTTCGAGCACCTCGTAAAGACTTTCTGCGTCCGCTGCATCCCAAGAATGGTCGTCCCCATGTTCGCGCCCATCTCCGATCGCCCAGCCTACTTCCGGGGAATACGCCTCTTCCCACCAGCCATCGAGTTCGGAAAGATTCAACCCGCCGTTCACTAGCACTTTCATGCCGCTTGTGCCGCTTGCTTCCCAAGGCCTTCGCGGAGTGTTCACCCAGACGTCGACCCCCTGCACCAGATGCTCGGCCATGAGAACGTCGTAATCCGAAAGGAAGACGACTCGGGATCGAGCTTCTGGGCGGCGGGAAAACTCGATCCACTGCCGGATCATTTCTTGCCCCTCGGCATCCTGGGGATGAGCCTTGCCGGCGAGCACGAGTTGAACAGGGCGCTCTCGATTCATCAGGATGCTGAGAAGCCGCGCCGGATCGCGCAGCAGAAGGTTCGGGCGTTTGTACGGAGCAAAGCGACGGGCGAAGCCCAAAGTCAGAATATTGTCATCCAGTATCTGTTCGGCCTGCGCGAGGTCTTCCGACGAAGCTCCCCGAGATGCTAATTGACGACTGTAAAGTCGTCGGACGTAGGCAACCAGACTCTTGCGGCTATCGGCGCGGAGTTGCCAGAGGCTGGAATCACTGGTTGTACGAAAGTCTCTTCCTACAGTTGCCAGCGTTTCGTGCCAGCAATGTTTTCCACAGGTATGTTCCCACAAGCGGTCTGCTTCAGCAGAGTCCCAGGTAGGAGTGTGCACTCCGTTGGTCACGTGCGTTACCGGCACCTCGGTTTCAGGCCACCGTGGAAAGAGGGTCTGGAAGAGTCGTCGGCTCACTTGACCGTGCAATTTGCTGACGCCATTGATGGCGCCACTGCCGCGAATCGCCAAATAAGCCATATTGAAGGGTTCGGCAGAGTCTGCGCGATTGCGTCGCCCTAACGCTAGAAGTTCGTTCAGCGAAATCGACAGTTTCTCGTCGGCATACTTCCTGAGGTATCGTTCAATCAAGCTGGGATCAAAGCGGTCAAAGCCCGCCTCCACGGGAGTATGGGTGGTAAAAAGATTGCCGGCACGGGTTACGGTAAGCGCTACGTGGAATGGCGCGCCATTGTCTTTCATGTAGGAGCGCGCCCGTTCGATCACCGCGAATGCGGCGTGACCTTCATTGAGATGACAGACCTCGGGCTGCAATCCCAAGGCTCGCAGAACCCGCCAGCCTCCAATACCAAGGACTAACTCTTGTTTCAAACGTAACTCCGGACCACCTCCGTAAAGCTCCGTCGTAATGCCGCGGAAGGACGGGAGGTTTGCGGGATCGTTGGTATCGAGCAAATACAAGTTGGCTCGGCCCACCCGCACTTGCCAGACTCTGATCCACAACTTAAAGCCAGGCAAAGCGATGGCCAGGCGCAGCCATTCGCCGTTTGGCTTGCGCACCGGTCGAATCGGAAGCTGGCCAGGATCATTGAATGGGTACAAGGCTTGCTGGTGGCCTTGGACATCGATTTCCTGGCGAAAGTAGCCTTGCTGGTAGAGCAAGCCAATTCCGGTTACCGGGACACCCAGGTTGCTTGCGGCTTTGAGTTGATCGCCGGCGACGTTGCCGAGTCCACCGGAATAAATCGGCAAGGCTTCGCTCAACATGAACTCCATCGAGAAATACGCAATCGTCGACACGCCTGAGTGCGGATGCGCCTTTTGAAACCACGCTTCCGACTCTTCGGCAAGTGCTTTCTCGTGGTGAAGATCCGCTAAGAGTTGCTGGAATGTTGGATCGGAGGTAACACTTTGCAGTTTTTCCCGGGATACGGTCTGCAGCAAAACCCAGGGATTGTGGGTCAGTTCCCAGAGTTCGGGATCGAGTTGCGCCCAAAGCTGGTCCGCCGAATGATTGAACGACCATCGAAGGTCCAGGGCCAGGTCGGTAAGAGCATCGGAGATGGCCGGATCGAGGGAACGATCAGTGATGGGACGACCAACGACTGTTGAGCTACTCATACACAAACTCCTCGTGACTTACCGGATCAGGCTTACCGGCTCACGCCGCTTAGGCACTGCGAGCCAGCGTTTCCGAAACAATGCTCTGGGCTTCTTCCTCGATACGCCGTAGATGCTCTTGACCCAGGAAACTCTCGGCGTAAATCTTGTAGATTTCCTCTGTGCCCGAAGGACGTGCTGCAAACCAGCCACCCTCGGCAATCACTTTGATTCCTCCAATTGGATTGCCGTCTCCGGGAGCAATGGTCAGAATCTTCTGAATCGGCTGGCCAGCAACTTCCTTGGCGTGAATGTCGGACGCGGACAAGTTTGCCAGTGCGGCTTTTTGTTCGGGTGTTGCGGGGGCATCGATGCGTTCGTAGACAGGATCTCCCAGCTCGCGGGTCAGGTCGCAATAAATCTCACCAGGATCTTTGCCCGCACGGGCCGTAATTTCTGCTGCGAGCAAACAAGGAATGATTCCGTCTTTATCGGTGGTCCATACACTGCCGTCGCGCCGGATAAAGGAGGAGCCGGCGCTCTCCTCGCCGCCAAAACCCAGGCGGCCGGCGAGCAAGCCTTCGACAAACCACTTAAAGCCCACCGGAACCTCATAAAGCCGTCGTCCCAGACGAGCGCTGACGCGATCGACCATGCTGCTGCTCACCACGGTCTTGCCGACGGCGACGTCCTTACTCCAGTTCGTTCGATTGGAAAATAGATAGTGCACGCAGACCACAAGGTAATGGTTTGGGGGCAGCAACCCACTTCCCTTGGTCACGATGCCGTGCCGGTCATGATCGGTGTCGCTGGCAAACGCAATATCGAACTTGTCTTTCAATGCGATGAGTCTTTGCATCGCATAAGGCGAGGAGGGATCCATGCGAATCTTCCCATCCCAATCCACGGTCATGAAACGAAATGTCGGATCAACGGACTGGTTCACGATCGTCAGATCGAGACCGTACAGCTCGGCAATGCACGGCCAATAGTCGATGCCGGCACCCCCGAGAGGATCCACGCCCAGCTTGATCTTGGCGTCGCGCACCGCATTCATGTCGACAACATTGTTGAGATCGCTGACATAGGGGCTCAAAAAGTCGTACTTGTGAGTTGTCGATGCACGCAGCGCTTTTGCAAACTGCGTGCGCTTAACCGCGTCGAGGCCGCGCCCGAGAAATTCATTGGCTTTCGATTCAATCCACGAAGTCACGCTCGAATCCGCCGGGCCCCCATGCGGAGGATCATATTTGAAGCCCCCGTCGTCGGGTGGATTGTGAGACGGCGTGATTACGATCCCGTCGGCAAGTCCTGACTTTCGTGCGCGGTTGTAAAGCAGAATCGCGTGGGAGACGGCTGGGGTCGGCGTGTAGGGTGTGCCTTCGGAGAGCATTACTTCGATGTTATTTGCCGCAAGCACTTCCAACGCGCTCGCAAATGCGGGCTCAGACAGGGCGTGAGTATCCATCCCAAGGAATAGCGGCCCGTCAATCTTCTGGACTTTGCGGTAATCGCAAATCGCCTGCGTGATGGCCAGGATGTGCCACTCGTTGAACGCCGCGTCCAGAGCCGATCCGCGATGGCCCGACGTGCCGAAGACAACCCGCTGTTTGGGATCACTCGGATCGGGCCGCAACTCGTAATACGCGGTGACGAGCTTTGGGACGTTAACAAGGATGGACGGGTCAGCCGGCTTCCCGGCAGCAGGGCTAATTGTCACGCAGCACCTCCCCGGCATCAGGGACGCTACTAGAAGTATCCATCATCAAACGCCAGATTTTGATTGCGGGCAAGGGGCAAACAGAAGCGCAATTGCCCCCATCTCCTTGTTGATGCGCACCCCCAATCGCAAGTTGGATCTTTCTTCGTGAATTTCACGTCTGGGTGGCGCTACGAAACTATTCGGCAATGCCGCTTGCGAGTAACAATCGACTGCATGTACCGCGCTAATTTAGTGCGGGCTCGATGCAGTCGCGCCTTTACTGTTCCCACCGGCAGCTGCAATATTTTTGCTGTTTCTTTGGCTGACAACTCCCGCACGTTGCGCAGATGCAGCACCTCCCCATCGAGTGGTCTCAATCTATCGAGTCCCTTTGCGAGCAGAACTCGGCTCTCTTTCAACAAGTACTCCTGCTCGGGGTTGAGCCTCGTTTCCACAGGATGAAATCTAGCTCGATCCTCCCCTGTTCCAGTTACCTCGTCCAGCGACGTTTCCCTTTTTCGCCGGCTCACGCGGACGCGCATGAACGCTGCGTTCATAGCGATGCGAGTCAGCCACGAGGAGAATCGCGAACGCCCGTGAAATGCGTTCAGATTGCGGAAAGCATCGAGAAACGCGGTCTGTACGGCGTCCTCTGCATCTTCTCGATTGCGAAGAATGCGTTGCGTAACTCGAAGGAGTGCGCCCCAATGTGGCATGACCAGACACTCAAATGCTGCCGAGTCACCGGCCCTGGCAGACGCCAAAAGGGTTGCCTCATCACGTGTGAGGAATGAAGGTTCGACTGTCGCTGCATGGTTCAATTCGTAAGGTGTCGCGGCTGCCATTGTGTTACCTCTCGCTTTATTGATCTGCCCAATCGCAGTTGGGCTCGGGTAGTTTGCGACTGCAGATGCGATTAAGCCAGATTCAACGAGAGGAATCTATTGGACGATGGTATGGATCGATACCATCGTATGAATTCGCGCAGTGCGGAATTTTGTCGTGGTGCGTCGTCTTAACGAGAGAGTGTCTCGATGATCCCCCCACGCGAACTTCGTCGAGCGCGGAGCGACCGTCATCGAACCGGTAAGACGGCCTCTGACCCTGGAACGGGATTGAATCTCACCCCTCAAAAACAACAGTCTTCGGCCTGAACAATAGATGGGGTCGAAAACTGTACCATCTTAGGTTGTGCGCACAGGCTGCGCTGCTCGACGATAGCCCTACACGCCAACACTCCTAAACAAAAACGGCCCTTCAGTTAGTGCACCGTGATTGGCCGAGTGGAGTTTCAGCAGAGGATGAAGGCGCGAAGATTAAGGAGCGGGATATGACATCAGCTGTGACCACTGCAATTTCTGGACAAACTCCCATCAGCCTAAAGCATATGCTTGGTCACGAATTGGAATCGCGGCCCGGGTCGCGCGGCACTCCGATTGTGTTCGTCGTCGACGACGACATCTGCGTGCGCGAGTCGCTGGAAGTGATGATTGCCTGCGAGGGCTGGCGGCCGGAGACTTTTGCTTCCGCACAGGAATTCCTCGCCCGCCCCCGGGCCCTTGTTCCAAGCTGTCTCATACTTGACGCTTCTCTTCCCGGCCTCAATGCTCTCGATCTGCAGCAGTTGGTCGCCGTCGAACGGGCCGACATGCCGATCATCTTCATCACAGGTGTCATCGACGTGCGCGTGGCCGTCCAAGCCATGAAGGCTGGCGCAGTCGAATTCCTTACAAAACCATTCGGGGATGCAGTGCTGCTGAGCGCCGTCCAGCAAGCGCTTGAGCGCAGTCGCGTAATCCTTGCTCGGCAGGCGCAGATACGGGCGCTCTGGAATTGCTACGCATCGCTTACACGTCGAGAGCGGCAGGTCATGGCATTGGTGGTCGCCGGCCTGTTGAATAAGCAGGCGGCTGCGGAACTCGGCATCAGTGAGATCACAGTGAAGGCGCACCGAGGCCAGGTGATGCAAAAGATGAAAGCGGGATCTCTCGCCGAGTTGGTGAAAATGGCCGCGAGGCTCCCCGTCGGAGCCGCGACGGGGGATCAAGGGATCCCGATCTCCTGCGCATCGTGAATCTCCGGGCGAGCACTGTTCGATTGGGACCCCATCTCCTGAATGCAGTCCGTCAACCGATTTCGAATCAATCTAGGAAGCGTTCCGTTGTTCAGATATCCGAGCCACGAGCATTGCCTCGATCTGCCGGCATCGATCCGTCGCTCGCCAAATTGATTCCGGGTGGGTGATTTGCTAAGGTCGGATCATGTCTGAGCGTGCCTTATCCGAGCGACCCACCGAGACGATCCGCGAATTGCTTGACTCCCTTTATCGTGTGGATTCGGGACGAATTCTGGCCACTCTGATCCGCTTGCTCGGTGATTTTGATCTGGCCGAGGAGGCGATGCACGAAGCCTTTGCGGCTGCGCTGAGCCTGTGGCCGACAAGTGGAGTACCCGGCAACCCGCGGCCCTGGCTGATTTCGACGGCCCGATTCAAAGCCATTGATACTCTGCGTCGACGGGCACGAGTTGATGCGTCGCAAGACGAAATCGCGCGCCATCTCGAAGCGCAATGGAGTTCGGCCGCAAGCTCCAATGAGGAAGGATCCAATCCAGATGCCAGCCTTGAAGACGACCGGCTGCGCCTGATCTTCACCTGCTGTCACCCATCTCTCGTTCCCGAAGCGCGCGTGGCGCTCACCCTGCGCGAGGTATGCGGGCTGACCACCGAAGAGATCGCCAAGGCCTTCCTTACTACTCCTCGCGCGCTGGCGCAGCGCATCGTCCGCGCCAAGGCAAAGATTCGAGAGGAACGCATTCCGTACGAGGTGCCGACGCCCGAGGAGTTGCCCGAGCGATTGGGCGCGGTGCTGCAGGTCATCTATCTGGTCTTTAACGAGGGCTACTCCGCGGCGGCGGGAGCGGAGGTCACGCGGGCCGAGCTCACCAGTGAGGCGATTCGATTGGGCCATTTGCTGATGGAACTCCAGCCCGAACCGGAAATCATGGGGCTGCTTGCCCTGATGTTGCTGCAGGAATCCCGCCGCGCCGCCAGAACCTCTCCGACCGGTGAGCTGATTTTGCTGGAGAATCAGGATCGCTCGCTCTGGAACAAAGAGCAAATCGCGCAGGGAGTGGCCTTGCTGGAGAAAGCCCTGGAGTACCAGCAGAAGTCCCGCCGCTTCGGCGCCTACACGCTGCAGGCTGCGATTGCGGCCGTTCATGCGGAGGCGGAATCGGTCGTCGCGACCGATTGGCGGCAGATTGTTGCGCTTTACGACCAACTGCTACAAATTCAGCCTTCGCCAGTTGTCGAGCTCAATCGTGCCGTAGCCATTGCCATGCGCGATGGTCCAGAGGCCGGCCTGACGCATATCGACGCGGCGTTGGAACATGGTGAATTGGCCAATTATTACCTGGCGCATTCCGCCCGCGCAGATATGTACCGCAGACTCGGCAGGACAGCTGAAGCTCGCTCGTCTTATGAGAAGGCGCTGGCCCTGACCCAACAAGAACCAGAGCGCCAATTCCTGCAAGAGCGCATTCGGCAGCTGAGATAGAAAATGCCTGGTGGCGCATCGCCAACGAGAAGCGGAGAAAAAACCGGGGACGACAAAAAACCGGGGACAGACGGGACATACCCCGTTTTCTGTTCCGCTCACTCGGGAAAAAACCAGTGAACGTCCCGTCTGTCCCCACATTCCCACATTCCTTTGGCGCGCCCAGCCTCGTTGAGGGATACGCCGCGACTGGGAGATTGTAGGCCACCCGCCGCGTATGAAAATCTCTTGGAACAGTTTTACTTTTTCATGACAACTGAGGGAGTCTGCTCTTGTTAAATGTCTGCGAGTAAACCAGCTTAGGATTTTCACGAAGGGACAAAAAATGACCAGCAGGATTCGCACGTTGATTGCAATGGCAGCGCCATTTTTGGCTTTCGCCCTGACGCCGAGCGCAGCCAAGGCGCAGAGCTACACCGGCAACTATCCAGTCGCAGTGACTGAGGTAAAAGCTGGCATCGCCGGTACCATTATCGGGGGCAACATAAACTTCTGCCTGGAGCTGACCGACGATGGCGACTTCGGCAGGCCGCACAGCGGCACGGCCACGCTGGGGGATTATGAAGGCGGTAAGCTAACCGGTGGGGAGTTCTATGTTCTCGGCAACATGATGTTTGTGAACTTCGCGGTAGGCTCGGACAATGGTGAGAGCGTGGGCCTGGTACTATTCGCCCCGGTCGTCAACGGAAAAATCGGCACGGGCATTTTCGGGGACACCGGCGGAGTGCCGACCTCTGGTCTGGCGAAGGTTGGCACGAAAGGTGGGTGTTGAGCTCGTCTGGGCCACATAGCGGAAGAATCAATTCGCAGCGTTCGAAAAGCGCCAGGGGCCCCGTCTCCCGCGCTCTTTGCGAGAAGTGGGGGACTTTCGCTGACACCCAAGCAATCCTCAGTCCCCGCTCCCCGAATGTTCTCATCCACCAAGTCCAATCGATGATCGAACCAATCCCGCTGCTTCGTATGCAAAGGATGGTAGAAGAAGAAAGATTGTTTTGGACGATTTGTCGATGACGGCCTCCGGCAAGCCGCCGCTCGTCAATAATGCTGAAACCAAAACGTTGGTGTCGATGACAACCCGAATCATCGTCCGGGGCGCTGGCCGCGCTTACGTCGTGCCGCAGCAATTTCCGCGTCGATTTCTTCCATCGTGAATTTATCGGTGCCATTTTTCCCGGCGTCCTTTTGTATGGACATGAGCCATTCCGGGGAAGCGGGCACCGTGCGCACGCTGACTTGCTCCCCTTCGGAAATGGGGTGACCGAGCAGACTTTCAATTGCCAGCTTTTGGTCGGGTGACAGGTCTTTAACGCTGTGAATCATATTCCTCGTTTACCTTCAATATCCTAGCGTTCGCCCAGGGTGTCACGGAGAGAAAATCGGAAGGACGGGACGTTCCCCAATTTTTTCTCGGACGACTTGTCGAATTTCGCCCCGTCGTTCGACTATATGGTGAAGGCCGGACAACCGGCACAAACTCAAGGAGAACACCATGCGCTTCATGATGATCATGTATCCGAAAGACTACGCAAACGCAAAGGCCGGCACCGTACCCGACTTCAAAGACATGGAGTTAATGGGCAAGTACAACGAGGAGCTAGGGAAAGCCGGGGTGCTGGTCGCGCTCGACGGGCTGACCCCGCCCGCGACGATGAGCGCGCGCGTCACCTTCAAAGATGGAAAATCGAAAGTGACCGACGGTCCGTTTACCGAAGCCAAGGAAGTGGTCGGCGGCTACTGGATCATCCAGGTGAAGTCGCGCGAAGAGGCGCTGGAATGGGCCTCGCGCATCCCCGGCAAGGATATTGAAATGGTCGAAGTTCGCCGGATGTTTGACATGACCGACTTCGATCCCGAGACGCAAAAAGAGATCCAGAAGAAGTTCGGCGACGACGTTGCCGCGGAGATGCGGCAATAGTAAAAAAAGTCTCCGCGCTTTGTCGATTTAGCAACACCTCGCACGACGTCTATGTTAGCGCCACAGAAATAAGGAGAAAAAGTCATGCCACAATATCTGGTTGCGAACTACATGCCCGACAACTTCGACCCGTCCGTGGTAACCGAAGCGATGATGGAAGAGATCCACGCGCTCAACCGCGAAATGATTGCTGCCGGCGTGAGGAAGTTCGCCTGCGGCATTTCCCCAGCTGGCAGCGCGAAGACGCTGCGGACCCAGCCCGACGGCAAGGTGCTCGTCACCGACGGGCCATACACCGAGACCAAGGAGCACATGGGCGGATTTTGGATCCTGGAATGCGCTGATATCAACGAGGCGCTGGCATGGGCAAAGAAGGGTGCCATCGCCTGCGATGTAGTGGGCGAGGTGCGCGAACTCCTTTTCTTCCCCGCCCCGGATAAAGCAGCGGAATAGTCTCACCGGCCGGGACTTCGGATCGCCTACTAATAAATCCTATGAGCCATCCACTCACTCGTCGCGACTTCGCCATCCGCACCGCCGGCTTTGGTCTAGCCAGCTTCGGACTGACCATAGGACTCCCGCCTGCCGGCACGCTGGCAGCGGCTGAGCAAGCCTCGCGCTCAGAAATTTCGCCGGCAGTCGCGGATCCATATTCCCTCGTCGATCCGGAACTACTCCCTGTGCTCAAGCAGTTCCCCGCCTTTGACCTCACAGCAGAAATGGTGCGCCAGTTCCGGCAAACGCCCGGCCTGCCACCGCTACCGGCTCCCGCTCCGCAGCCTGTGGAGCGGCATATCCCCGGGCCTCCAGGAGCACCCCAGGTTCGTCTTTGGGTGGTTGATCCTGCGCCGTCGGAGAAGGGCAAGCCGTTGTTGCTTCACATGCATGGCGGCGGCTTCATGATGACCGATCCTAATCTGATGCCCCGGATTCAAGAGATCGCAGCGGATTGCCATTGCGTCGTCGTCTCGGTGGACTACCGGTTGGCTCCGGAGACGCGCTATCCCGGCGCGCTTGACGACAATTACGCCGCCCTAAAATGGGTGCATGCGCATGCGGCGGAGCTCGGCATTGATCGCTCCAGAATTGCCGTGGGCGGTGAGAGCGCAGGCGGCGGCCACGCAGCCAGCCTCGCGATTCGCGCGCGCGAGCGCAATAAAGAAGACGTTCCCATCTGCTTCCAGCTGCTTATCTATCCCCAGCTAGACGACCGAACGGGGAGCTCCCGCCCAGCGCCGCCTGCCATCGGCCACTTTATGTGGACTGCGAGTGCCAATCGTTTGGCCTGGGGCTCGCTGCTCGGTGTTCCAGCGGGCTCGTCCCGGGTGCCAGTGGGCGCCGTGCCGGCGCGGGTAGCCAGTGTCGCCGGCCTACCGCCAGCCTGGATCGGCGTCGGTTCCATAGACCTGTTCGTTGAAGAAGACATGGAGTACGCGCGCCGGTTCGTACATGCGGGGGTCGCAACCGAACTCCTGGTCATACGGGATGCCTTTCATGGATTTGACCTCCTCGTGCCGGAAGCAGAGGTCTCCAAGCAATTCAGCGCGAGTTGGAAGGATGCGCTGCGCAAAGCATTCGCCGCGGGCAATGCTCATATAGCAAAGGAGGACAACAGTGTCTAAACAAATCAGGGCAATCACAGTCGAACGCTTGGCGCTGCTTGTCGCGATCGGTACGCTACCCCACTGGCCTCCGCACCTCATGTTTTTCCATTCCGACACCGACCCGGCAATTTGGGGAGCGAATCAGCCGAGCTCCCCCGTCATTGCAGTTGCTCATTCCATGGTGGAACATCTGACGCAGTTCGTGATTCCTGTCGAACGGTGGTCCGATGGAACAGAATGTCACTAACCCGAATTGTGCCAAGGGCGCGCAATCGCTGGCGCAAGAGAGGACAAATCAAATGAGAAATGTAATCTATGCAATCAACCTTACCCTGGATGGCTGCTGCGACCATACCAAATTCAATCCCGCTGACGATTTACTTGAACACTACACGCGCCTCTTGCGAGATGATA
This sequence comes from uncultured Acidobacteriota bacterium, assembly GCA_963701925.1. Classification (GTDB taxonomy): domain Bacteria; phylum Acidobacteriota; class Terriglobia; order Terriglobales; family Acidobacteriaceae; genus Sulfotelmatobacter. Next base: position 193,269 of record CAVPBQ010000009.1, on the reverse strand, counting down.
CCGACCTGATCGTCTATGGGCGTAAAACCTATCAATTGATGGTCCCTTATTGGCCTGATGCCGCAAAAGACCCATCTTCGACAAAAGCGGATAAAGAATTTGCTGACGCCTTTGTCTCCAAGAAGAAGGTTGTTTTTTCACGATCCTTGGCCAGCGCTGATGATGGGAATACCAGAATTGTCGGTACCAACCTTCACCATGAAATACTCAAATTGAAGCACGCACCAGGCCAACACATTCTGGTCGGGGGTGTCGACATCCCTTCACAACTGATGGAGCTCGGCCTGATTGACGAATATCGTCTTGTCGTTGCGCCAGTCATTGTTGGCGAAGGGAGACGGTTGTTCGAAGGTGTCAACCTGCTTGAAAAACGCCAACTAAAACTTGTTGAGTCAAAGACTTTTAGATCAGGATGTGTTGCGCTTCGCTACTCGAAACAGTGACACAAAAATCTTACGGGTGCCCATTTCTCGAGTTCTTTCCGAGAAGTGGGGTTTCCGCGGAGGCGCTCACATTTCGTTCTTTCCGCCGCCACCCCTTAACCGTAAGTAACAGTAGTGCTCTGCCCGACCTCAATAATGTAACCGTCAGGATCGCGGATGTAGCAGCGTATCTCGCCGTATTTGGGGATTGGCTCCGTGATGAACTCAGCTCCCCGACTTTTCCATAACTTGTAGCACGCTTGAATGTCCGCAACGCGGAAATTCATGAAGCTGTTGATGTGATCCGGGTCGGGGACGCTGAGTGTGACCGTCGGCTTGTCTGGGGTCGGCCCGCCCCCAACGTTGAGAATCATCCAGATATTCGCCAGCAGAAGGTATGCCGGCGCGTTGCCGTCACCCAGCGTCAGAATGCGAGCGCCAAAGACCTTCTCGTAGTAGCGAGCCGATCGCTCGATGTCGGCAACGGTAAGAAATTGCGCAATGCTAATCCCCTCCCGCGGAGGCATCTCGTAACTCTTCTGTTCAATTTGCACGCTGTTCATGGCTGTCTCCAATTCTGATAAACGATGCTTCGTCTGCGGATTCTGTTCTTTCGTGTTCCTACCTGCTACCGATCAAGACGAGGAACGAAAAAACACTGGACCAACGTATCGCGCGACCCCTCGGCTGCGCGATTTCTGGTAGGCCGTTGATCAAACGCAAAGAACTCAAGCTACCAGCAAGATCTTCCCGACGCCACCCTTCTCTGCGGTTGCTTGAGCCTCGGCCGCTTTACTGAGTGGTAGTTTCTGGCTGATCGGGATTACCAGCTTGCCATCTCGCACCGCTTCGGCCATAAACTCGAGCGTCTTCCTGTCGAATTTCGAGAACACGTGCACCACCTTTACAGACGGGTATTGCGCGGCGTTCTGCGGCAGCCCCACAACCGATGCATATACTCCTCCGGGCCTGACCTTGCCGATCAGTTTCTCCGCGATTCTTCCGCCGACCGCATCCGCCACGGCATCGATCGGCGCAAGATTCGCAATCGCAGTATCGTCGTCGGTTGCCACCACCTGGTTCGCGCCCGCAGTCTTTGCCTCGCTCGTCTGCCTCTTCAATACTCCCGCGAGCACAATGGCACCGCGTTCTTTCGCAGTGAACACCGCAGAACGTCCGACATTTCCTACAGCGCCTACGACCAGGACTGTCTGCCCCGCTTTGATTTCCGTCGCGGAAAGAAGCTGGTTGCCGGTCGTCGTCACCAGCGGGAGCGCCGCCGCTGCGACCAAATCCAGCCCTTTGGGAACTTTTGCCAGAACGGCCGCTTTCACGACGCAGAGTTCAGCGTAAGTATTGTCCGCCATGGCGAACACTCGGTCGCCGACCGAAAAGCCTTCCACTCCCGGCCCAATCTTGACGACCGTCCCCGCCATATCGACTCCGATGAGGCCGGGAAAATGCATGGGATAAAAATCCTGCGTTAATCCGGCACGCCGCTTGTAGTCGATCGGATTCACGCTCGTGGCAGCAACCCGCACCAGTACTTCGCCGGAGCCAGGAACCGGGTCAGGATACTCCTCGAACTCGAGCACTTCAGGGCCGCCATATTGGTGAACAACGATTGCTTTCATATTTTCGTCTCCCTACTAGTTAAGGCCGCCATTCCGACCCTCCTTCCCTGGTTTCTCTCCAATTCTTATGCCGCTGAATCCAACTTCTTCTTATTGAGTGCCGGAAGAAGAAGTTTTAGAAGCGCTTGATCAGAAAACGGGTTCTGGCCTGAGATCAACTCGCGATCTTGCAGAACGTAGCTCGACCACGGAGCGAGCACACTTACATCGCCGCCCGCCGTACGCAAGGCGAAGTCCGGATAGAAGAGAACCTTCCCTTCAATCTCAAGCGGTTCCCGCTGCTGCTCTTCCGCTGTCGAAAAGATAGTCATCTTATATCCAGCATAGATCCAGCCTTTAGCCTTGGCGTGCGCTCCGGCGACATCGCCCGCCGCCAGCGCAGCGACCACCTCCCAAGAATTGGGAAGCGCCGAGAGAAGTGAAATCGGGCCATGGCAAAGCACTGCCGTAGGCTTGGATGTCTCATGAAAATGCCTCATCACGGTGCCAGCGTCGGGATCATCGAGAAGATCGATCATCGGGCCGTGACCGCCCGGGACGAAAACTGCGTCATATTGATCCAGGCCCGATGCGATGACATCCGCGATGCGCATTGGATCTCGGAGCCCAGTCAGTCCGTCGCGGAATAGCATATAGTCCTCAAGCTTGGCCGCGTCCCCGCCGAAGAAATCGGCGACCTCTGAATGCACATCCACTTGCGGCGTGTTGCCTTTGGGGTTGGCGAAGGTGATTTCGTAGCCCTCCTTCATCAGGGCGCGAACCGGAACCGTCAGCTCGTTGAGGTAGTAGCCAGCGCCCTTATAAACCTTGCCATCTTTCAAGGGCAAACCGCGACCGCTCGAGACTAGTACCAAGACTTTTCCTTTGATTGTCATTTTGTTCTCCTCTTTGAAATCGAATCTGTTTCCCTGCACTTGGAACTAAAACGGGCCGCCGCCGTTGATGCGTTCATGGCTGCGGGAAGCCGAACATCAGCCACGACTGGTTGGCTACCCAATTCGGATATAGCTCCGTCATCTGATCGAACAGTTCCTGGTCGGACTTCGCGGTTTTCTGCAGCCGATCGAAGTCCTCGAGGTAACGCTTGGTGTCCTGGATCGTCGAGGGAGAGTCGGGCGCGCCCGTCTTCTTGTGACCGGCCACAACAATCGCCGGGTTCAGCGCCGCTAACCGGTCTAGCGCCGCGATCCAATTCCGTCGGCTTTCGGGGGTGGTGTCGCCGACGTACATGCGGCATTGGTTGTACACAACGTCGCCAGCGACGATCAGGCCGATCGATGGAACGTATAGAGACGTCGAGTCGGGACTATCGGTGCGACCCTGCTTGACGATGCGCAATTCGTGGCCCTCGAGAGTGAACGTGTCGTGCTCATAGGGTTCAGGTGGAACCAGCTTGGTCGGCACTTGCCCAGGAAACATCCCGCGGGCCAGCCGCTCCACCGTGGGAGTAAAAGACATCTGCATGGCCTTCAACGCCTCGGGCGTTGCGATCGCCCGAGCGCCCGGGAAACGATCGAGCAGAATACTCAGACCGTAGAAGTGGTCGAAATGGGCGTGCGTTATGTAGATGGTCTCCAGGTTCCGGTTGTGCAGAGCAACCCAAGCCGCGAGCGCCTCGGCCTCAGCCACGGTCCCCATTGCGTCCACCAGCACCGCGTCGTACTCGCCGAGGATTAACGTCGACGTGATGGGGTCGAAGCCGAACGCTTCACCGAAGGGCTTTGGCCGCTCGCCGACCATGGCCTTTCCTGGGGCGGTAAAAACGTTCACACTCAGCATGTTCGACGCGACCGGTGCGGTCACGCGCGGGGCATCTTTTCCATTTGTGCCGTTCATGTAGTGCCTCTTTCGATGTCGGGGCGAGTGACTGTTCGATGCAAGATTGGCAGAAGCGGGACGATGAGTCTATTGGACGAACGTATTGAGCAAGACCAAAGTATTGGGCCCGACCCTCGGCGGCGGTCGCCTCCGCTGTCGATTTTCCCTCTGCGCAACGACTATAAGATGAACGAATCCGCGCACAAGGCTGGCCCGCCAGGAGGGGAAAAATGAAATATATCTGTTTGGGATACCTCAAGCCAGGGAAATTCGGAGGGATGAGCGAGGACGAGCGGCACGCTGTGCTCGACGAATGCTTTGACCACAATGACCGTCTGCGCGCCAACGGGCATCTGGTCGCCGAAGTACCTCTTCAGCCTCCGGAGACTGCGTTGACCTTGTACTGGAGAAATGGCAAAGTCGCGACCACCGACGGCCCATATGCCGAGACCAAGGAGCAGCTTGGCGGCATTCAAATCCTTGAGGCGCGAGACCTCAATCATGCCGTCCAGTTGGTCTCACAGCTTCCAGGCTTTAAGTATGGGCTTGGGCCAATTGAGATACGGCCGGTTATGGATTTGAGCGAAATCATAAAGGAGAGCGAGCAGAGGCGACGCTATCGACAGTGAACCATCCCGGACCTGAGCGGATCAGCCAGACAAAGAAGAGCACGTGCAACCCTTCCGGGAGGCAACGGGCGAACTCAAGACACTAGCCTTCAGCGACTAAGTGTCGTCATTTCAGAACAGAGTGAGCTGCACAATTGGACCATAGTATTGCCCCCGAAATCAATCAGTGCAAGGAACCTTCCTCCGTTCGATACCATGGTCCAATGGCTTTATCCCCTCACCTCTGGCTTAATGGCAAGTGTTCCAGACGCACGTAGTTAGAAAACCGTTCTAAGGAGAGCACATCATGTCTGAATGTGGAGTGAAGTCTGTGGCGCAAGAACGACAACAACAGAACATAAAAACAAACACCGCCGCGCAACGCGTCGCCGGCTTTACTATCGTTGTGACAGCTGTGGCAGTGCTCGCCGTGCTCGGCGCCGTGGCCGTTTACGCGCAAGGCCAGGACAAAGACAAGTACGCGCTGAAATCGCCAGGTGGAATCGCCTTCTCTGACTTCAAGGGATACGAGGACTGGGCGGTGGTCTCGTCCGCTCGAACCGACCAGATACTCAAGGTCATCGTCGCTAATCCGACCATGATCAAGGCATTCAAGGCCGGCATCCCGGTCAATGGCCAGCTTTTCCCAGAGGGATCCCGGATCGTGAAGCTCCAGTGGAAGCTGAAGAAGAGCACCGAGGCGCCTTTCGCCGTGGAAGTGCCAGACATCTTTTCCCAGGTATTCGTCATGGAAAAAAACAATAAGAAGTTTGCCAACAGCGGCGGATGGGGATACGCGGTGTTCAACTATGACGCCCCGTCGGACAAGTTCAGCGCCGACGCCAAAAGCCCCTCGGACTGCGGATACGCCTGCCACACGCCAGTCAAGGCTAAGGACTACATCTTCCACCCATATCAGAAGCGTTGAACCGCGCCTCGACGGTCAATTTCGGACCAGCCTTAAACCAATACGACTCGACTGCTCCAGAGAATGTTTCGTCGGTACGAGCACTGCGAACCAGCGTTTATCCTAACGATTTCAGCTCGCGAATGGCATCGCCAGCGCCGCTGAGGTTGGCCAGTCGCATCTCGGAATACTTGCGGGATAGAATCACTCCGGCTGCACCAGCGCGAAGAGCAGCGAGGACAGCTTCTTTCACGCTTTGCGGAGTGCACTTGCTGTTGTTGCGCTCGGTGGGGATATCGATATCAATGCCCGGCCAAATCAGGGTCTCGGTACCGGCAACGCCCTCGAGCGCGCGTTTCGTCTCGCGCAAGACGTAGTCAGGCGAAAGTCCAGTATGAGGAATCTGATCGTAGCTGCCTTCTTTCAACCCCATGACGGCGTAGTTGAAATCGAGGAGACCCTGTTTCGAGAGGTCGGCATACAGAGTCGATCCGGCGTTGTCTACATACAACGCCATCCGCTCGCCACCGCAGTTGTTGTACATCACTACCTTTATGAAATCGGAATAGTTCGAGATCTCGTGAAGGTCTTGCTCTGCGCGGTAGATCGGATTGAAGGAATTGTTGTGCCAGATGTGCCAACCCACCGGCACCGCCGGCTTCGCCGTCTTCACCGTTCTGTAAATTGCGGCGTAGGTCTCGCGCAGGCTGTCGGTCCATAACATTTCCCATGCGGCTAGCTCGGGGTAGCGCAATAGCAGACGCCAGAATTGAACGTAGTAGCCGTCCACGGGACGTTTGCCGCCGCGTGAGGAACGAACGAATTTTTCCAACTCCAGAAAACCTTGGCGGGCGCGCTCCACATTGATGCCGCGATCTTTCGCCTTGGCCTGACAAAACTGGCAAAAACAAGTGACGCTGCCGGGATCGACCGGCGGCGTGTCATGCGTGGCGCCCAAGCTGTCGCAAAGCGCACCTTGCCGCTCTGATCCCCACATGATTCCATCGATATCGTAAGAGCGCGCATAGTCCTCGACCAGGCCGGTCAGGAAATTCCGGTAGTCGGGATTGTTAACGCACAGCGTGTCGGCATTCCGTCCGTAGAGATCGCGCTCCTGCAGTTTCTCGATGTTCAGCAGGTCGGTACGGAATACGTCCTCGAGCCAGCACATGACTTTCATGCCGCGCTTCTTTGCCGCAGGAAGAACTTCGGCCAGGATGTCGAGGTTTCCGTGGTCCGGCGCGCGAGTGTCTTTAAGAATCGTGTTCTTGTAGTACTGAGAATGAGGTGTGGCGAAATTTCCTCCGTGAAAATTGAGGTCGTATTCCTGCTTGCCATGATCCGGCAAGGGCTGGCCAGGAATCTGTCTGCCGGCGATCCCGCGGCCGTAGGTGAACACGGCGAGAAACAGTGTATTCACGCAGCCACGTTCCTGAAGCACGTCCAGGACTTTTTCCGTGCCTTCATCGACAAACGAAACTGCTCCCACCTGGATGCCGATCATCTTCGGGGAGACTGCGGCATGACCGGAAATCGGCATAGCCAAGGCGGCGCTGGTTCCGGCGGCGATCTTCAGGAACTCGCGGCGATTCACGTCCAATTTCAGCATGGACCACTCCTATCGTCTTTGGTAGCAACCGATGTCAATCTTCCCGGATAGGACGCGTGGCGAGCCTTCAAGATCCAGTTCCCCCACAGGTACTCCGTCCGTCCTGCCTGCAACGATCGCAGGAGAATCTGATTGCAGGTGAAAGTCGTTTGCGGCAGCGTCAATAAAATGTGGATCGAGAAAGCGTGAATGCCGGTCATTCCCCGTGGACTCCACATACTTGTCGAATCCCGTCACCGTGGCGGAGGCGCCTGCCCATTTGCTCGCCTCCGCTCCGGAGGCACAATAATAGAGATTGTGATCAATCACAGCTGCCGGATGTTTTTGGTCGACCTGCGATCGGGTCAGCGTCATCAGGCAGCGGCGCCCTGCATAGACAATATTGTTCTCGAAAATATTGTCCGACATGTTCCATTGCATCTGGAACTCTCCTGAACCGGTTGCTGACGTATCGTTCTCGTAGAGTGTATTGTTCACCACGTTCGAGTGTTCGGTGCGCCCTCGCTCGGGCGCATAGCCTCCGATGGAAACGCCTGCGGTGTGGCAGTGATAGATAAGGTTGTTTCGAGCAGTGATGTAACTGGTGGCACGATCCTTGTGCTCACTCGCCAACTCGATTCCGAAGTCCACATTGTGAATGACGTTCTGTTCGATAACAGTCCTGGTGCCGCCGTCCACGTAAATACCATCAGACGATTCATCGTTGCGATATGCCGGATTGCCCCGCGATGTAATGTTGTAAACCAAATTGCCGCTGACGATCCCGTCGCGAGCCTGGTCAACCGCGGACTCAGGGGCTGTGCGCTCGAAACCGATGACGTCGATTCCTATGTTGTTGTTGTCGTGGACAACATTGTGCGTAATGCGGAAGTTCGTGACGTTCCCGTTCACCACTAACGACTCGCTCGAACCCGTTTTCAGATGGTGCACCTCATTGCCGTCGATGACCAGGTCAGTGATCGGGGCCTTAGCGTCGGTACCGTATACGGCAATGCCAAAGCCGTTGCCTCCTCGCCCGGGAGCATCGCGGCCATCGAAATTATTCTCAATGTGATGGACGTTGTTCTTCAGGAGTTCGATATGGGAGCCGGCCCCGATCACATTTATGCCCAGTGGAGCGAGGCGATGTTCGGCGGTGCGGAAGTTGCGGATTTCAAAGCCCTCGATTCTCACGTAACTCTTGTTCTGAATCGTGAGCACTCCGGTTCTGCCGGAGGGAGTGGAATGCGCTGCGTCGAGCACGGCCTTTTCACCTGGAAAACTCCGGAACGTGATGAATCCATCGCTCGCGTTACCGGAGGCGTTGATGCTCACCAGTTCTTCGTAGACTCCGCCCCGAACGTTGACCGTGCTCCCTGCCCGCGCGGTGTCTGCTGCGTGCTGGATGGTGCGCCAGGGCGCCGCTTCGGTGCCAGGATTCGAATCATTCCCAGTCGTCGCCACATAGAAGGAGGAGTTGGTCTGGCCAAGCGCCGCGGCGGCGCAAGTAAATAACACAAAGAGGATTGAAACCTTCATGCTTATAACTCCGGCGCGTAATGGCGCCTCATCTCTGATTGTCGATATCCGTTTTCTTTGTTTGTCCAGCACCACGCCCACGTCTTCACACCAGCGGCTGATCGGGTTTGTAATTGTGGCGCAACGTCAGCGAGCCATCAGAATTCACCTTCTGCCGGCACGCCCAGCGGACCGGATAACGCACCCTCTTTACTTCTAGCTCAGCTTTCAGGCGCAGTCCCTCCCATGGGACGCCCACCGGCAGCATCAGCATGGCTTGGTGAACACCAATTGGTTTCGGATAACCAGCATCGACGCACCCTGACACGCGAATGTTGTTGTCTTCGCTGAACACAGTAAGGCGCAGCACTCCCGGAACGGCAGCGATTCCGTCATTTGCCAATCCCAGCACCAGACCGTTAGCTCCGTCGCGCTTGAACGTCCAGATAAACGACGGCCGGATGCGATAGCCTATCTTGCGAGCTATCTCATCGATTGGTTTCGGAAACTTTTCGTAGTAGCTTGTAATGCTGCGAGCCGATTGGTTGTGCCAACTCCAAACCGATAGATAGTTGACTCCTACATCGGCTACGTGAGAAATGATTTGCTCGTTGTAAGTAATTCCGTCTTCGTCAATCTGCAGTTGCTTCGGATCGCCGGTGGTGAAACCAACCTCGCAGATCGCGGCCGCCCACGGCGGACGATAACTCAACGCCTCGATCTGTGTGTTCTCGATGAAGATCGTATCCGTACGCAACCAGTTCCCAGTGCGCATGGTCCGATCCACCAGATCGGCATTGCCTACGTTGCTGAAGTCGGGTTGGGTGTTGGTTGCCAGAGGTACTTTGGTCCAGTGTTCGAGTTGCATCTCGAACATGGCGGCCCAGGTCTGTTCCGCTACCAATTGGCTGGGGAAGGGATTGCCCTCGTACGGCCAAGTATGTCCTTCGCCCCAAAAGCCGTACATCATCGTATCCATGAACTCGATCTGCGGATTCCCGTTGAGTTCGGTGGCCAGCAACTCATTCAATTCGCGAAACGCAGCCTGATACGCCGGGTGATCGTAACGGGGCACGCGATTATCTTTCTTGTAGCGCGTTTCCGCGGGGTTGCCCTTCCACTCGCCTTTGAGCTTTACGTAAGGAACCTTGTCGAGGAGAAACTCCGGCATCCCAGGATACGGAACGTCGGGATTTTCCAGCTGAACTCTAAAGCCGATGCGCTTGTCGTAGCGGCGAGCCAGATCAAACGCAACCTTCCACCACGACGGAAAATCGAGCCGGCCGGGCTGCTTCTGGATCTCGCGCCAATTGGGACGGAGGTAGACCTTCTGCACGAAGGGCAGCTTGACCAGATCCTCCAGAGTTTGTTCCTCAGTCTGGCCGGGGACATTGAGTGGCCCAGTGTCATCGGAAAGATAGGCGATGAGCCCCATCCCATAATTGCCGACGATCTCCTTCGACGGCGAAGTGATCATCGAGACATCGCTGTCAGGAACAACCGCGCACGGACCGTATTGAGGGAACGGCCCCTGATAAAGCCGGTCGGGAACCGGAGGACCCGCTCCCCAATCGTATTTATCCCAGTTGTGTTCCGGAATGGCGGCCTGGGCTTGCGCTTTAAACATTCCGACGGCAAGTCCTGTTGCGGCCGTGGACTTCAAGAAACTGCGTCGATTCATGAGCTGCTCCACGAAGGCGCAAGCTTTCAGCCCGCGCGCGATACCGGGAAATAGTACATCACAGTCGAAAGAACACGAAAGTGTAGGAAATAATTCGTAAGATGCGCGGTAAAACGGCTTCTTTCCGGGTTACGAATGCAACGACCGCGTCATCCGGCACATGCGAGCGCCCAATCCGAAGAATCCTTCATCCAATAATGATGTGATAACGGAGGAACGGAATGACTGAGCAGACTGATCTGGCCGGAAGCTTCACTTTTCCCGGTACGTCGATAACTTTGAACCGCATGGGATACGGTGCGATGCAGCTCGCCGGACCCGGCGTTTGGGGACCACCGCGGAACGTCGACGCCGCCATTGCTGTTCTTCGCGAGGCGGTAGAGTCGGGCGTGAACCACATTGATACCAGCGACTACTACGGACCGCATGTGACCAATCAGATCATCAAGCAGGCTCTGCATCCGTATCCGGATGGTCTGGTGATCGTCACCAAACTCGGCGCTCGCCGCGGTTCAGACAAGTCCTGGATTCATGCTCTCTCTCGCCGGGAGCTCATCGAAGGGGTGCATGACAACCTGAGAAATCTCGGGCTCGATCACATCGATGTTGTGAATCTCCGCGTTGGAGGCGTAGAGGCGCCGTCGGAGGGTTCGATTGAGAACCCACTCACCGTTCTTGCCGAGCTGAAGCATCAGGGTCTGATTCGCCATATCGGACTAAGCAACATAACTTCCAAGCAGTTGTCGGAGGCTCAAACCATCACCGAGATCGTGTGCGTGCAGAATTTCTACAACGTGGCCCGCAGGAACGACGACGCCTTCATCGATGATCTGACGGCCCAAGGGATCGCTTACGTTCCATTTTTTCCGCTGGGAGGCTTCACACCGTTACAGTCATCGGCACTTGACGCGGCAGCAGCCTTGCTGCACGCCACGCCTATGCAGGTTGCGCTTGCCTGGCTTCTGCAGCGCTCGCCCAACATCTTGTTGATCCCAGGAACATCTTCCGTGGCACATCTCCGCGAGAATTTGACGGCCGCAAGACTCCAGATCCCGGCCGAAGTACTCGCGGCTCTCGACGCCATCGCTCTTTGAAAATCCGGAAGCCTGCGCCCACCTTATTCATGCAGGGTGTACCAGTGGCAGAGCGACATGAACTTCGCTCTGCTACGATCGTCTGTCTCGTCCACGCGAAGGATGGCACAATCAACATGATTCGAAAAATTGCACTGCGATTAGCGGTCGTTACGCTGCTCGTGCTCATGGCATTGAATGCGTATCTTGCGATTAACCGCTTGAGTCAGATTCAGAAGTCTGCGGCGCTCACCCTGCGAAGCTCCACGACTCAGGCCAAAATCTCCGATGTCTTGCAAGATTTGACGGATATGGAGACAGGTCAGCGCGGTTACCTGCTAACCGGCAACTCCGATTACTTGCTCCCCTACACTGACGGGAAGAGCCGGATCGGCACGGATTTCGCTGGCCTCCGCGCCGGACTCGCGAATCGGACGGAACAGGAACGTTCCATCGAATCGAAGCTTGAGTCTCTGGCTGCTTCCAAACAAACTGAGATGGAGCGAACGATCAGTTTCCGCCAACAGGGCTATCGCCTTCGTTCGTTTAAGCTTGTTGGTACAAACCAAGGCAAGGAGTATACGGACGAGATTCGCGGCATTGCGTCTTCGCTATCCTCGGCGGAAAGCAGCAGCTTCGCGAGATTCGACAAAGAGAGGACGGCGATCCTAGGCAGGGCGCTGTCGGAAACCATTCTGACTAATTTTTGTTTGCTCTTGCTGGCGGCATGCCTGTTTGGATTCATGCGCTACCACGGGTCCTTGCTCGAAAAAGAAGCCGCCGAAAGCAGGCGGGCGCTCGCGGTGCGGGATTCTGAGCTGCAAACATTAACATCCGCCCTTGCCAATCAAGCCCGTGTGAAGATGGCTGCCATTGAGGAGAATACCCGCGTCCTGATGGACGAATACGGGGGGTTCTTGCCACGCCACGGCCACGAATGTGCCGAGCATATAAAGGAAGCAGCGGCACAAATGGAGCGACTGAGACAAGAGTTACTAGGCGAACCCGGCCTCAACCGAACTGATCAAAGAGCAGCTTGAGCGATTTTTGAACACTTCGCGCCCGCTGTTCAGTATTCACAAACTATGAAACCACCTCGATCTACCTGATCGGCACTATCGGCTGTGATGCGGATGTACAGCGTTGCGCTGCGGTTTGCATGAAAAATCCCTTGATTCCCAATACTGCGAATCAAGGAACTCTCACGGTATTTAGTAACCGGAACCGCTCAAAAATAGTAACCAGTCCGCGGAACCCGCATGTTTGGCTGCGATTTGAAAACATGGCGGAGAGAGTGGGATTCGAAGTCATGCCCGTATTGAAAACAAAGGAAGTCCTTTGTTCTCAGTTCTCCCGTTTCTCAACTTTCGCACGAGTCGCCGGGGGCTAACACAGATTTAGCACAGAAAGCGGCCCCGGCAGCGTCATCACGCACCCAGCACCGTAGTCACCGAGGGCCGCAAGTCCAACTTCAGCTTTCTATCCATGACGTTCGGGTATCGTCTACGCTTGTGATTAGACATGGGGCGCCTCGCTGAATGACATGCCGACGACAGTCATCTGCGCCTTCTGGGCAGCGTCTGCCCTCAAATAGATCAGCGTGCTCGAGGAACTGCGGTGGCCGACGTGGTCCTGGATCGCGTTGAGGTCGTGCGTTTCCTGCCACAGCAGAATGCAAATGCTGTGCTTCAAAACATGGTAGTGCCGTTTTGCGGGATGAATGCCGGCGAGGGCAGCATACCGTTTGATCAGAACGTCCATGTACTGGCGCGACCAGGAGAACAATTCGGTGTCAGGGCTCGCCTTGGCGAGTTCGAGCAGTGGAGACTCGTCGAAGAGGGGATCGCTGTCAATTCGCAGGGCGTGCAGCGTCGGGCGGCTCTTCTTCAGCCGCCTCACTGCGAGCCGGCCGTCGCAGATGTCGCGCCCACGAATCGCCAGAGTCTCTGACACCCGGAGCCCATGTAGAAGGCCGACGAGCAAAGCGACCTGGTGCAGCGGATTGTGCTGCCGGGCGACCTTGAACAATCTGACCAGTTCGTCGCGATTAAGGTATTCCATATGCCTCCAAGCCACAGTGTACGATATACCTACAGGCATATTTATGGCACGATAGTCATCAATAGTAATCTGTAGTCTATCTCATTGACAGATATATGCCTAGAGGTTAAAGTGGTGTCGTGAAGGGCACGATGCTTCGGACAGCGCTATTCGTGAGATCGGGCCAGATGGCCAAGTTGCAGACCCTCTCGAAGGTGACCGGTGCCCCGGTCGCAGAATTGATTAGACGTGCGATCGACGTCTACCTGGAGCAGCGGAAGGCAGAAATCACGAGCGCCTGAATGGCATACCAGGGCGCCGAAACACTGTGTGCTTAGGGCGGACGCCCGCTCGAGGTTCGCAATGTCGGCTCCACCAATACTCCCAAGCACATGCACGGCAGAATTACTGCCGGTTAGCCCGTCAACCGGGAGCAATCGCGATCACTTCCTACAAGCTGACTTTTCGTTACTGATCGGCCCGGCCTGAATAACTTCCGGTTTGCCGACCAACTGTCCAGAATCGTTACGTCTACTCTAAGGTGCTGCACAGTCTATAATTGCGCCGACCCATGGCTCTGACTTCTGGCACCAGGCTTGGTCCCTATGAAATTCAATCGCCGCTGGGCGCCGGCGGCATGGGAGAGGTGTACCGCGCGAAAGACACGCGCCTCGATCGCCTTGTGGCCATCAAGATTCTTCCCACTCACCTCTCCGACAATCCCGAGTTTAAGCAGCGTTTTGAGCGCGAAGCCCGCACCGTTTCCTCGCTGAATCATCCGCACATCTGCCATCTCTACGACGTCGGCTCGCAGGACGGTACCGACTTCCTCGTCATGGAGTTCCTCGACGGCGAGACGCTCGCCGAGCGCTTGCGCAGGGGCGCACTGCCATTGGCTGAGCTGCTGAAAATTGGAATGGAAGTCGCAGAAGCTTTGGAGATCGCGCACCGGGCCGGCATCTTGCATCGTGACCTCAAGCCCAGCAACATCATGCTGACCAAAGCCGGAACCAAGCTGATGGATTTCGGCCTGGCCAAACCAGCTTCACTCGGCGCAACCGGCTCGGCATCGGCTCCTCTCTTATCCGCCGCGCGCACTATGAGCGGCCCCACGCCCGTCAGCCCGCTGACCACTGCCGGCAGCATTGTCGGCACCATTCAGTACATGTCTCCCGAACAAATCGAAGGTAAAGAAGCCGACCTTCGGTCCGACATTTTTGCTTTCGGCGCCGTCCTCTACGAGATGGCGATGGGTAAGCGCGCCTTCGAGGGCAAGAGCCAAATCAGCGTAGCCTCCGCCATTCTGGAAAAGGATCCCGAGCCCATCAGTGCCACCAAACGTCTTACTCCGGCCGCTTTCGACCATCTGGTCGCCGCCTGTTTGGCAAAAGATCGCGAAGAACGTTTCCAGTCCGCTCACGATGTGCGCCTCGAACTGAAAGCTATCTCCAAATCGCCGTTGTCGGCCGCCGTCACGCCAGCTGCGGCCTCGCCCGCGCTCGGCCCGCGCCTGCTGTCGATAGGCGGAGCTGTTCTCTTCGCGCTGGCCGTCATCATCTTCTATTTTTCGCAGCGTGCCAACGCTCCGGCGCTTTCTGTACGCGCCTACATCCCGCCTCCGCCGCAAACCACGTTCCGCGCCTCGGGTTTCGATGCAGGCCCAGTCGTGGTCTCCCCCGACGGCAAAACGCTTGCGTTCTCCGCGGTCGACGACAAAGGCCACACCAACCTCTGGCTTCGTCCACTCGATGCCCAGCAAGCCACCATGCTTCCCAGCACCGAAGATGCAGCCAGTCCCTTCTGGTCTCCCGACGGCCGGTACCTCGCCTTTGTCGCCGACAGAAAACTAAAGAAGGTCAGCATCTCCGGAGGAGATGCCCAAACTCTCGCCGACGACGTTCACAGCGGCAGTGGCGATTGGAGTCCAGACGGCGTCATTCTGTTCTGCAAACAAAACTTCGGCCCCATCTCGCAGATCCCGGCCTCCGGCGGTTCTACCCAGCCCGCGACCCGCCTTAGCCAGGACGAAGTTGCGAACTACGATCCATCTTTCCTCCCCGATGGTAAGCACTTCCTCTATATCTCCTATCAACTCAAAGGCCCGGCCCAAATCAAAGTGGGAACCATTGGCGAACCGCAACAAGATGGAATTGTGATTGGTCCAGGTCATCGCGCGGCGTTCGCTTCCGGTCGTCTGCTGTTTGTCAACGCTGGACACATCGAGGCTCAGCCCTTCGACCTGCGCGCCTTCAGGCTTTCCGGCGATCCTCAAATTTTTGGCGAAGCCCGCACTTTTTCCGTCTCCCAGAATGGAGTGCTGGCTTATCACGAAAGTTCGCCGCAGTCTGAGCTGAAGGTATTTGACCGTAGCGGAAACCCGGTCGCCACGCCTGGTCCGCTCGCGATCTATTCGGATCCGCGTTTTTCTCCTGACGGCAAATCCATCGCCGTAACGGTAAAAGATCCTCAATCCGGCAATGATGATATCTGGATATTTCCCGTCGCCGGCGGTCAGCCCACGCGTGTCACCTTCGGGCCGAGTGATTACTGGCCGGTTTGGTCTCCCGACGGAAAGCAAATCGCTTACGCCGTCGATGAAAATGGCAAGAACTCGATCCGACGCCGCTCCCTCGATGGCAGCCAGCCCGAGGAGATCCTGTTTCAGAACGACTCTTATATCAACGGATCAGCCGTCGATTGGTCGCCCGACGGAAAATTTCTTTCTCTCGATCTGGAAACGAAAGATGGAGTCTTTTCGAATTGGATTCTGCCCTTAACCGGCGACCGCAAGCCCTTCCAGCCGCCCGCCACCTCTCACCTGACGGTCAGTGAGTACGACGGCCGCTTCTCTCCTGATGGCCGTTGGCTGGCTTATTTCTCCTACGAGACCGGCAGGCCCGAAGTTTACGTTGTGCCATTTGAGGGCGCCGCCAAAACCCAGGTCTCCACCACCGGCGGATGGAACACCATCTTCAGCCGCAACAATGAACTTTTCTTCGTCACCATGGGAAACCGCCTGATGGCCGCGCACACGGTCGCGCAACCCAGTTTTCGCGTCACTTCCATCGAACCTCTATTCCAACTCGATCTACCCAACTTCACCGGCATCAGTTACGACGTCAGCCCGGACGGCAAACAGTTCGTCGTCCAAACCACCGACCACACCAAATCCACATCGATCACTTTGCTGACGAACTGGCCCGCGGAACTCAGGAAGTGAGTCGTGACACCCGGCGATGCAGCAGCAGGCTCGGAAAATTTCCACTAGGCAGATAACGGGCAATCCGGACGTTTACTTCTGAATCAAGTGATCAACGCGTATTTCACACCACAACAGACTGGCTGCTTATTCTTCGCTTGCGGCTATAATGGCGCACGCGTATGACTCTGGCGGCAGGGACCAAGATCGGACCGTACGAGATTGTCGCGCCGCTGGGCGCTGGCGGCATGGGCGAAGTTTACCGGGCAAAGGACTCTCGTCTTGGCCGCGATGTCGCGATCAAAGTGTTACCCGCATCCATGTCACGCGATGCGGACCGTCTCCGAAGATTTGAAACTGAGGCCCGGGCGGTTGCCGCGCTGAACCATCCCAACATTCTTTCGCTCCATGACATCGGTACATACGAGGGCGTGCCATATCTGGTTTCCGAGTGTCTTGAAGGCCATACATTGCGACAGGAATTGAGCAACGGTGCTCTTCCGCTGCGCCGTGCCGTCGAATATGGTATGCAGATCGCGCAAGGCCTCGCCTCAGCCCACGACGCCGGAATCGTCCACCGCGACCTCAAGCCGGAAAACATTTTTATCACGCGCGACGGGCGCGTGAAGATTCTGGATTTCGGTCTGGCGAAGCTGGCTCGGCCCGAACTTACGTCCGATGAGGGTGCGACGATGGACGCCGAGGTCACTTCGGCCGGCGTCGTTTTGGGAACCGCTGGATACATGTCTCCTGAGCAGGTGAGGGGCGAGTCAGCCGATGCTCGATCTGACATTTTTGCGTTGGGTACGGTGCTGTACGAGATGCTCTCCGGCAACCGCGCGTTCCACCGCGACACGTCGGCGGAGACGATGACCGCGATACTTAAAGAAGAGCCGGCGGAGTTGAGCAGTCTAAGTAAACCAGTACCGCCCGCCATGGAACGGATTGTGCGACGGTGCCTGGAGAAGAAACCGCTGCAGAGGTTCCAATCAGCGCGCGATCTCGCGTTCAACTTGGAGGGCGTTTCGGGAATTTCGTCGCCGAGTGTGACGGGAGTTGCTGCGTCTCCGGGCAAATCAGGGAGCAGGATCGTGCCGGTCTTGGCTGGAGTGTTGCTGTTGATACTTGTCGCTGCGGCAAGCTGGATATTGGCGAGAAAATCTGCGAATGTGCCGCTTCCCGCATATCATCAGTTGACATTCGAGCGGGGTCTCGTGTATTCCGCCCGTTTTGCTGCTGATGGCCGCTCGATTTACTACAGCGCAAGCTGGAACGGGCAGCCATTGCAGCTCTACTCCACCACTCCTGGTAGCCCGGAATCGCGTCCGCTGAGCCTGGTGAACTCGACTTTATGGGCGGTATCCTCGTCGGAAATGGCGGTTTCTGTAGGCTGCATGGATCGGTATCTCGGACTCTGCCAAGGCACTCTGGGTCTGGTGCCATTGGCAGGCGGCACGCCACGAGAGGTAGCGGAAGATGCGCTTGGGGCGGACTGGACTGCCGATGGCAGCGAGATGGCGGTGATCCGCGAGGTCAGCGGCAAGTACCGGATTGAGTTTCCGCGCGGGAAGGTGATCTCCGAGAGCGACCGCACCCCGGCATATGTTCGGATTTCGCCACGCGGGGATGCGGTGGCATTCGCAGAGTTTTACAACGTTGATGGTGACGCCGGGTGGGTGGTAGCAGTCGACCGCAACGGGAAAGAAAAACTGCGCCGCGGTCCCTTCATCAGTATTGAGGGAGTAGCGTGGTCACCTTCAGGTGACGAGGTCTGGGCCGCTGCCACTACCACCGAAGGCTGGGCCGATGCCGTCCTGGGCTTCGGACCAAACAAAAAAGACCGGGTTGTGCTGCGGCTACCCGGGATAACACGCCTGCACGACGTATCGCGAGACGGACAGCTCCTGATTTCGAAGGAGTCGTGGAGAAGTGGGCTGCAGTTCCGCGGCCAGGGTGACGCGAAGGAGCGTGACTTGGCATGGCTCGATTACGCTGCCCTGCATGACCTCTCGAGCGATGGCAATGAGATCACCTTCGATGATTGGGGATCAGCCGCGGGCGCGACAGGATTGGGTTATCTGCGGAAGACCGACGGCTCGCCAGCCGTAAAACTAGGAACATGGGGACAAGCAGTTTTTTCCCCGGATGGCAGCAGGGTTCTGGCGTTTGACCAGTCAGGAATAGGATCGGTGAAGTTCGATATCTTGCCGACTGGTGTCGGCGAGCCTCAGAGTCTCAGTCCCAACCACATGCAGCAGGCCACGTCGCTGGGATGGATGCCCAACGGGAAGGCGATCTACTTTGCGGGCGCCGACGGACAGGGCTGGAGAATGTATCTGCAGAATGACAGCGGTGGCTCTCCACGCGAGGTTACGCCGCTGATTTCGGTGAAGCGAAATCATTCCGAATCGCACCTGGTATCGCCAGATGGCAAGTTCATTTTTGCGCGCGATGTGAACGAGCGCGGGAAGCTCTATCCGATGGCCGGTGGAGAACCGCGATCGATTCCGGGATGGATGCCGGAAGATATGTGGGTCAACTGGGCGGCGGATGGCCAATCAGCATACATCTATGACGATGACAAGACGTCGGCGAGACTATATCGGCTGGATCTCAGCTCTGGCAAACGGGGGCAAATTTGGACCTTGGCTCCAAGTGATACCGCTGGGGTGACAGCCGTTCTGAACGTGCGCATGACAGCTGACGGAAAGACTTATGCCTATTCATATAACCGGGAACTCTCGGACCTCTTTGTGGTTGCGGGCGTGAAATAAGTTCGGTTTTCTAATCTCTTCCATTCGTAATTATGCGTTCCCTGCGATGACCTCTTCATTGGCTCCCGGAAGCGTCTTCGTAATGAAGCGACCAAAAGACGATTCATTTGCCCGGGAACGAGTGACGGGCAGGCCGGAAGTCAGCTTCCCAATTGCCGACTACCCGTCAACGGCCCATCAGATTCTCTGAAAACGCCCTATAATGACGCACACGCATCTATGGCTCTGGCCTCGGGTACTAAACTCGGCCCTTACGAAATTCTTTCCGCACTAGGGGCGGGCGGGATGGGCGAGGTTTACCGAGCGCGCGATCCGCGCTTGGGGCCCGAAGTAGCGATCAAGGTTCTGCCTTCGGGCGCTGCGCCTGATTCCGAGCGACTACGCCGTTTCGAGCAGGAAGCGCGCGCTACAGCAGCGCTCAATCATCCGAATATTCTGGCCGTTTTCGATATTGGCAGTCAGGACAATGCCCCCTACATCGTCTCCGAACTGCTCGACGGCGAAACTCTGCGGGCGCGGCTGAATAGCGGCGCGCTGCCGGTGCGCAAAGCTGTCGAATGCGCGCTCCAGATCTCTCGCGGACTTGCTGCCGCTCACGATCACGGTATTTCCATCGCGACCTCAAACCGGAGAATATCTTCATCACGCGCGACGGCCATGTGAAGATTCTCGACTTCGGCCTGCCAAGCTGACCATGCCAGAGCCGGGTACGCCCGGCCTATCCGCACAGGCGACACTCGATTCCGTGACCGGCCGCGACGTTCTGCTGGGAACGCTCGGTTATATGTCTCCGGAGCAATGCCGCGGAGCTACTATCGACGCGCGCTCCGACATCTTCAGTTTCGGTGCGGTGCTCTATGAAATGGTCAGCGGCAAACGCGCTTTTCGTGGCGACACGACGGCAGACACCATCAGTTCCATTCTCAAGGAGGAGCCTCCAGATTTATCCGCCGGGGGACGTGATGGCTCGCCGATGCTCGAGCGTGTTGTTCACCATTGCCTTGAAAAAGATCCGGCCGCGCGCTTTCAGTCTGTGCGCGACGTCGCCTTCGCGTTAGAGGCTCTGGCCTCAGTGTCGTCGTTTGCGGCCAGCGTTGTGGCTACGCCCGCCCATACGATCGCTGCTCCCCCATCCCGAAAATCCTGGCTCATTCGCTCGCTCTTGGGAGTTATCGCCGTCCTTATCGTGGCCGTGGCGTTGCTTATTGTTCGAGTGAACGCCCCTGCTCCCGAACCGCCCTCCTACCGTCAGCTCACGTTCGCTCGCGAGTCCATCTCTTCTGCCCGCTTCGCTCCCGACCAGCGAACGATCATCTATGGCTCCGCGCGCGTCGGGACTGGCAGCGAACTCTTCTCGATCGCGCCCGACAGTCACGCCTCGGTAAGCCTCGGCCTGAAAGATGCCGAAGTTGAATCTATCTCTTCCAGCGGAGAGATGCTTCTGATTCAGCAGCGGCATTCTCTTGTCCGTGTTGCCAGAGTTGGTGTGCTGGCGCGAGCGCAGCTCAGTGGGGCCGCTCCCCGTCCTATTATGAACGATGTCGCGGACGCCGACTGGGGCGCGGACAACCGGATCGCAGTCGCTCGCTATGCCGAGGGTCACTTTCGCATTGAGTACCCGATTGGCCATGTTCTGTATGAGCCGACAACCGGGTATGTAAGCAATGTGCGCGTCTCGCCCAAGGGAGACGCGGTCGCTCTTGCCGAGCATCCCACCTTGGGAGATGATGCGGGCAATGTGGTAGTGGTGGACTCTTCCGGGCACAAGCGCACTCTGTCCCCACCCCAGTCGGCCATTGAAGGCTTGAATTGGGCTCCCTCCGGGAAGGAGGTCTGGTTACGGGTGCGACAGTGGGCATTGAGTTTCAGCTAAAGGCATCCGATCTTTCGGGACATACCCGCGTGGTCGACCGGACTCCGGGCACCCCGACCCTGTAAGATATCGCCCGCGATGGACGCGTTCTTCTTGGGCAAGCTGTCAATCGCGTCCTCACCTACGCACGAGGACCCGGTCAGGATCAAGAACGCGATCTGACGATTCAACTTTGGAGTGAGGCGTTGGCCATTTCGCCCCGATGGCCGCCAAACGCTGTTGAATGAGGAGGCTGATAGTGGGCCTGACTACGCGGTTTATGTCCGCACAAGCGATGGCGGAGCGCCAGAACGCGTTGGCGATGGCCAGGGTTACGATTTCTCACCGAACATGAAGTGGGTCCTGTCGTCTCTCACCTTACATATTCCCCGTCAGGTTTTTCTGATTCCCATCGGTCCCGGAGAGACGAAGCAGATGACCCATGACGCCATTGATCGTGGCCGCGCTCGCTTTCTTCCGGATGGCAAGAACGTTGTATTTGCCGGCACGGAACCGGGCCACAAGTCACGCACCTACGTGCAAGCTCTCGATTCGGGAACTGCACGCCCAATCTCTCCCGAGGGAGTGAACGGATTCCTGCCTACTGCTGACGGCAAGTTCGTGTTTGGCTTCTCGGATGCGGTAGTCCTCTATCCCGTGGATGGTCAGGGAGCGCCACGGCCCGTGCCCGGCGTTCATCCCGACGAGACAATTTTCTCTGGGTCGGCGGACGGGCGATCCGCGTTGGTTGGGGTCCTCGGTGGCTACTCGACGGATGTAACGCGCGTGGACCTAACCAGCGGTAAACGCGAGTTGTTCAAGAAGATCGGGCCATCCGACCCGGCGGGAGTTCTTATGGTCGATGTAGTTTTCACTCCTGACGGCAAGTATTATGCCTATTCCTGCTTCAACGCTCTGAGCCAACTGTATCCGTTGGAGGGACTGCGCTAAGGCAAACCGGCAGAGACCCCTCAGCTCCCCGTCCAATCGAGCGCGACTGCACTAAGGCTCTTAATGCGGACTCCTACTGGTTGACGGGCAACCCGGACGTGACTCCGATCCAGAAGTCGTCTTTATGGGAAAGTGTGCCTGTGACGGCCGAGAAAGTGCGAGCAAGAAAGTCAAAATTATTGGGAATCCCCACGCTCAAGGCAGACCTTTTCACCGGAGAAAGGTTTGATCTCGTGACTGCCCGCTAGGCAAGGAGTCGCACGCCAGCCAACCATGCCGATTTAGAGTTTCGAAGTGACCAATTTAAGCCACAGAATCGCCAAGGATTCGCCTTCCAACTCCTTCGGAACCACACCGGTTAGCGACGACTTCGCGGCTAGCAGGCAGTCGCAGAGAATTCTCGAAGCTCCTGATTCCGAGTAACTTACGCAAACGTCGGGTTTTACAGGTTCCAGACCTGTACCGAGGGGTCGAATCCTTTCCGCTCCGCAACGCAGTCTGGACTGCAGAGAAATACCGCCGCCCCCCACTCGAAATACGCAAAACATGCCTGCATTTCGCGATAATCCTAGACAAACTGGACTGGAGAGAACGGACTGCTCGGGACTGAGTGGCGTCAATGTCCCGTCTTTTCTCCGGAGGGCAGATGAGCAGTCCGGTTTCGAGGAGGCGGTAGGCGAATGCAATGCGATCAAAAGGCGGAGATGCGGCCATGCCGGGTTGACGTTTCGCCGCCATCGCTGTCGCGTTGCTGGTGATCTGCTGGACTGCCGCGCCGCTGCTCGCGTGCATGACCGATGACAGCCCTGGAACACGAATGTTGCAAGCATATGGCCGAGATGTGCGGCTCGCCGAAGATGCCGCAATCGCACTCTTGCTGCCAGACCGAAGGTCGACCAGGCACGACGATGGTTGTGACGAACAACCACCAGTCTGGTCCAGTTTTGCAAATCGTTGCAGCTCTCCCTGTTCCAACCTCGCCCCAGTGCTCGGATTGGTCTCATAAGGACACTCCCCACCATCCGCCTAACGAATACCTCCGTGAAACAACGGTCCTGAGAGTCTAGGCAGATCTCCGTTCACCCGCTTCTCTTGGGCATGAGCCCGAAGTGTCTTTCTACTGACGGAGAAAACTATGAAAGCCCGATATGCGCTGTTCTTAGTGTGCGCGTGCGTGTTAGGCCCACGGCCGAGGATCCCTTTGCTGCCGCAGATACGCTCTTGCCACAACATCAGCATTCGGCGACCTCCGGTCCTTCCTTCACGATTGAAGAGGTCGAGCAGATGGCGCTTCCACCAAGCGGCGTACGCGTAATTGGTGTGAACGAAAACTGGAGGCAGGTCACCGCTCCCCCTCGTGAAGAAGAGATTCCCATCCACCTGCTTCACCCGAAAGGCCCGAGGAATATAGCGAACGATTGCTACTCCTGACATCAAGAGGTTCCGGTAAAGAGGGCGTGCAACAGGTTCATGGACTGTTTATTTCCTGTCGATCTTCGTAGATCGCGAACGCTTAGAGAGCCGATGGTTCGTACTTACGCATGCCGCCAGGCTCATAGGTGGCCATTCGAGGTTTCTGGAAGATGTACTTTGCTGCGGCAGGTGCCACGGTTGTGAGCTACTCCATGGAGTGTGCACGCACGCTTAGTGACTAATGGCATTAACAGCAAATCAGTCGACCGTCCCGCATGGCACTCCGATTGCCAGTATCTCGATATCACCCCCGACAGCAAAGCATTTGTAGCAGGTTTGAGCCGCGAACTGTTCGGATTCAAGAATGTGAGTATGGATCCGAGACAGTTTTCTGTTTCCCCTGTGCTTTGTCCTGCGGTGCGGTTTTGAAGAGCTAGTTCACAAGAATACAAAGACGGTCCAATTTCCACTCAATGGAGAAGACTCATGTTTTCGAAGCGCGTTACGTCGTATCTGGTTGTACTTGCAGCGGTCCTCGCTTGTGAATTTGGCCCCACTGGCGCTGGTGCACAAACATTTTCGAAAGATCGTCACCTACACGTAAAGTCAGTCAACCCCGCACAATCCTCGTTCCACACCCAGAAGCCGGCATCCCTCCGCCCGATCACTCCAGGGGAGAAAGCGCTCTTAGCCGCGCAGAAGAGCGGGAAGCCGCATGCTATGACGCCGGGATTGCCGACCTCGACTACGCAGATTTTCAAGGCGGCGATTACTTCGTCATCCGGGGGGCAGCAAACCCTGGGAGGCGCGACGGGAGATGTCAACGGCGACGGTAAATTGGACATCGTGATGGCCAGCCAGTGCGCCCTGAATAATTGCTCTGGTGGCATTGTCAGCGTGTTGCTGGGCAATGGGGACGGCACGTATCAACCGCCCGTGACTTATGCAACCGGACAGGAGGCAGAGTCCGTCGCTCTCGGCGATGTTAATGGGGATGGAAAGCTCGACATCCTGGCGGTGAGTGCTTGCAATAGTGATTGCTCGTCTGGCGCGGTGAACGTGCTTCTGGGCAACGGTGACGGGACCTTTCAACCAGCCGTAGCCTACAACACCGGAGCGCCGTATTCCACCTTTCTGACGGTCGGGGATGCCAACGGCGACGGCAAACTCGACCTGCTCGTAGTCGATCCCTGCACCAGCAGTCAGTCCTGCTCGACCGGCGCGCTCAGCGTTTTGCTGGGCAATGGAGATGGAACTTTTCAGACGGCGGTCATCTATGGCTCGAGGGCACAGGGGCCGCAAGGCATCGCTGCGGCCGATGTCAACGGCGACGGCAAACTCGACGTTGCAATTGCCAGCCAGTGCAACAGCGATTGCTCGTCTGGAGTTGTGACCGTATTTTTGGGCAACGGGGACGGAACCTTCCAGATTGCCGCAAACTTTAATTCGGGTGGCGTCTATGCAGATTCTGTAGCCATCGGAGACGTGAACGGCGACGGCCATGCCGATCTTCTCGTCGCCAGTCAGTGCAATAACTCCTCAAACTGCACCGCTGGCGCTATCGGGGTATTGCTCGGCAACGGTGATGGAACTTTCCAAACCGCAGTCCAGTACGCATCTGGTGGACAGTGGGCTCAGTCCCTGGCACTTGCCGATCTCAATGCCGACGGCAAACTCGATATGGTGGTCAGCAATGAGTGTCAATCTGACTCCGATTGCCAGAATGGCAGTGCTACGAGCGTTCTTTTGGGCAATGGCGACGGAACGTTTCAGTTGAGCGCAAGCTATGCCTCCGGCTCCACCAACTTCGACGAAATCGAAGGACCATCGGTCACTACGGTGATCATGGGCGATGTCAATGGAGACGGCAAGCCTGACGTTCTGGTCACAAGTTCATGTAGCAACGGCTCGTTTATCTGCGGCAGTGGCTCGGTCAGCGTTCTCCTAGGCTACGGTGATGGCACGCTGCAAGCCGGGGTGATTTATCCATCGGCGGGTTTCTATCCGTATGGACTCGCCACGACGGATGTGAACGGCGACGGCAAGCCGGACATCATTGTCGCAAACGAATGCGGGAGCAGTTCCAATTGCACTAGTGGGGCTGTGACCATCCTGCTCAGCAGCGGCGACGGTACGTTCCAGGCCGGAAGCAGCTATTCCACAGGCGGTGAAGACGCGCTTTGGGTGGCCTCGGCAGATGTAAACGGAGATGGCAAGGCCGATATCGTGGTGACCAACCAGTGTGCGAGCAGCAGCGATTGCTCGCAGGGTTCGCTAGGCGTATTACTCGGCAACGGAGACGGTACCTTTCAATCTCCGATCACCTACTCAACAAACGACAATGGCCAATCCGTCGCCCTTGCAGATGTGAATGGCGACGGCAAGATCGATATCGTGCTGGCGTCGGAATGCATCAGCAACAGTGACTGCACCAACGGTACCGTAGAGGTAATGCTCGGAAACGGCGACGGTACTTTTCAGACTGCGGTAAGTTACAACTCGGGAGGAGTCTATGCGCTCGGAGTGGTGGTAGGAGATGTAAATGGCGACGGCAAGCCTGACGTCATGGTTGCCAACGAATGTTCAAACTCGAACTGCCCGAACGGTATCGTCAGCGTGCTGTTGGGGAATGGCGATGGCACTTTTCAACCCGCAGTTACCTACAATAGTGGCGGCAGTAATACAACCGCCGTGCAGGCAGCAGATATGAACGGTGATGGCAAGCTCGACATCGTTGTCCAGAACCAATGCTCCACCGGCAACTGCTCAACCGGCGTGATTTCCGTCCTGCTGGGCAACGGAGATGGCACCTTCCAGACGGCTATCGCGGCGAGCATACCGCAAGGCCAAGGCTGGCAGTCGTTCGTGATCGGAGACTTCAATGGAGACCACAAACTGGATGTCGCCTCTGGAGGCTCCGATGCGTTGCTGCTAGGCAACGGTGACGGTACCTTCCAACCTGCGATGTCGCTGGGAGCTGCCGGTTTCGGCACAGCGATGGCCGACTTCAACGGCGATGGACGGCCTGACCTCGCGGTTGGCGGAGTCACTATTCTGCTGAACATCTCCGACGGATTCGTGATCTCAACGACAACCGCAGTCAATAGCTCAAGCAATCCGTCCAGCTTTGGGCAATCGGTGACCTTCACAGCCGCGGTAACTCCGCAAGTCACGGGCACGCCAACAGGAACCGTCACTTTCACTGATGGATCGCAGCAAATTGGGCAATCAACGGTCTCTAGCGGTGTGGCAACTCTCACCACGTCAGCGTTGGCGATCGGATCGCACTCGATCGTGGCCTCTTATAGCGGAGACTCGAACTACGGCGCCAGCGTTTCGACTGTGCTCGCCCAGGTGGTGGCGAACGCGTCCACTACGACCATGCTCAGAGCGGCTCCGAATCCGGCGAACGGCGGTCAGAACGTAACCTTCACTGCCAGCGTTAATCCGGCAACTTCCGGTGTACCAACGGGCACGATCAGTTTCTTGGACGGATCGACTCAAATCGGCTCCTCCAGTCTGAGCGGAGGATTGGCTACGTTCTCGATCTCCACGCTGGCTGCGGGATCGCACAACATCACCGCGGTTTATAGTGGCGACGAAAATTACAACGCCAGCACGTCAAGCACGGTAAGCGAGGTGGTCAGCGCTGCCGGCTTTAACCTATCATCCACAGCACTAACGCCAACGACGATTCAGGCCGGAGGTTCGGCGCAGTGGACCATCACCATTAATCCGGCGGGCGGCCTCAACCCCTCGACGGTTAGCCTGAGCTGCGCAGTAACCCCGGTCGTTAGTCAGCCGGTTAGTTGCTCGGTGAGTTCGGTCTCTGTGGCTGGTGGAATCGGCACTGCGACGCTGCACGTTACCACTACGGCGCCTCATGCTGATGCGCAACACCTGGCTAAGGGAAAATCAGCACCGAGCAAGATGATAGTGCTGGCCCTTTTGATCCCGGGCCTGTGTTTCAGCGGGCTTGGGATGAGCAAGGCAAACCGTAGAAAACTACTCGGTTTCGGGATTGCGATCCTCATCTGCACCGGTTGCATGCTGCAGACCGCATGTGCCGGGGCCAGTACGTCAGGCACGACCGTTCCAGGAACATCGCAAGGTGCTTACACGGTGACCGTGACAGGCAGTGCCGGCGGAATGCAACAAACAACAGCGGTGACGATAACGGTGCAATAGGAGACCATGGAGTGGGTTTCTTCCCGAAGTTGCACTGCTGTATTTCTGGTAGACGTCGGGAACAAGCTCCAACGTTAATCTGGCGCCGGATGAACAATCCGGCGCCATTTGTTCTTGGTCGTACAAATGTCATCTCATAATCAGTGGGTCAACATCCCGGCGCAGTGGATTAGCGAACGCGAAGAGCTTGACGATTTGATCGCTGCATTTCCTCGCCAAGTGCACGAAGAGCATCCCAACCCCTAGCGCGTGGGTTACCCTGGTCGGCCCGCATTGAACAGGCTGGCAACCGAGTCCAGAGGTATGGTGTTGGGGGTCCGTCCTCGACCATGTCCGGCAGTGTGCAGCCTGTCTCGACGGTGAGCCAAGGGTTCAGCGTTTGGCCGTTCGCCTTTTGCCAATGCTGCCGACTGCGATGACGCCCTAGCTTCCGCCCGCGCTGGTGACGACGGTGTCGATTTCCGCACCACCGTCCACAACAACGAAGTTTGCGGGGCTTTTATTTTTCCCAGCCGAACACTTCCGTCAAGTCTGCCCTTCGCCAGAGAACCTTTTCTGTTTGTGACTGCCCGCTAGGCACGCAGTCACATGCAAACCTACTCAGGCTTATGAGACCTCCAAAGGTGACCACTTTCAGCCACAGAATCGCCGATCATTCGCCCTTTGGAGTCGATCGAATGGCGAATGGAAACCGGACCGAACGCAAAGTTCGCACGGTGGGTTTCACTGCAAGATTCTCTGCTGTGGTTTTGCTATCTGCAACTTACGGACACGCCGTGGTTTAGGAGTCCAAAATCGTACCGGGGGTTCGAATCCCTCTCGCTCCGCCACGCAGTCTGGACTGCAGAGAAATCCTGCCCTAGTTTCCTGCAACCTTCGCGCGAATTATGCCCGTTTTCTGCGATTTCTGCCCGCCAAACCGGACTGCGGAGAATGGACTGTCTGTACTACTGGGGCCGTCTATTTGTCCCTTTCTCTGACGCAGCAATGACCAGTCCGACTTCGATAAATTCGTCGGGCGAAGGATTGACGATCAGAAATCGAGACGTTTACGAACCTCACTTGACTTCGTCTCCAGAAATCACCTGCACCACAGGCAAGGAAGTCAATGAGTGCTAACGCAATCTGTGGAAT
Source organism: uncultured Acidobacteriota bacterium (assembly GCA_963701925.1). Classification (GTDB taxonomy): domain Bacteria; phylum Acidobacteriota; class Terriglobia; order Terriglobales; family Acidobacteriaceae; genus Sulfotelmatobacter. The sequence continues at coordinate 164,469 of CAVPBQ010000009.1, read as the reverse complement.
TCATTTGTGTATCCGAACTTTGCTTCCGGCATCGAATAAGTTGCAGCACGAAACCGTCACAACACGCAAGGAGCGATAAGCATGAATTCCAGCCAAGTGGTTCTCATCACCGGCTCCAGCACTGGCTTCGGCAGACTGTTCACGGAAACCCTGGCGCGTAAAGGGCGTACTGTTTTCGCTACGATGCGTGATCCCGACGGTCGGAATGCCAAGAATGCCTCCGAAGTACGCACGCTTGCGCAAAAGGAGTCACTGCCAATCCACGTCCTTGAATTAGACGTAACCGATGATTCTTCGGTGGAGCGGGCCGTGAATGCCGCCGTCGCCAAAGCTGGACGCATCGATGTGGCTATTAACAATGCTGGCTATTACCTGGGCGGGCTAGCCGAAGCGGTCACCACTGAACAAGCGCAACGGCAGATGGACACGAATTTTCTCGGGCCGGTGCGCGTAAATCGCGCGGTGCTTCCGTACATGCGGCGCCAACGCAGCGGCCTCCTCATGCACATCAGCAGCGGAGCGGGCCGCGTGGTTCTTCCTTCCGCGGGTTTCTATTGCGCCAGTAAATTTGCGCTCGAAGCGCTGGCCGAGTCGTACAGCTACGAACTTGCCGCGCAGGGAATTGAATCCGTGATTGTCGAGCCCGGGGCTTATGAGACTGCTGTCTTCGGCAACAGCGTAACGGCTGCCGATTTGGCTCGCACCGATACGTATGGCGCTGCCAAGCAGTTTCCGGCGAAGTTGAACGGGGCACTCTTATCCGCGGCGGGCAACGCTCAAGAAGTCGCGGATGCCGTTCTGCGCATTATTGAAACGCCCGCGGGAGAAAAGCATCTCCGGTATCGGATTAGCGCCGCAAGCCTCGGCGTTGACGAGATCAACGCCGTCTCAACGCAAGTGCAAGCCAGTTTGCTGGAAGCCTTCGGTATCGCTACCGACACCAAATTCCTCAAAGGTAAAGCCGTCGGCTCTCTCTTACACGAACAGCCTTCTGGGGAAGGCATTCTGCGAGAGAAATCAGCTTAGAGGAAATGTCGTGCCACAGCGTGCTATCGCTCTGCTGATCTCCGCGAAGCCCGTTTCGGGCCAACTTCCGGTTGGCGCATAAAACCGGGAGCTTATCATCTGGGCTACCCAGTTGTGAAGGGCTGCGGGCACGGCAAGCACGGACCGGAGCGCTCGTTGACGGGCTGCCGCCCCTGCGTCCCTAAGATGAGACGACCGGAGGCAGAGCGTTCAGGATCACTAATGGACGTGCGCGAAGTCACACCGTAACCTCTCCCGATGGACCCGGTGGTCGGGCCAAGGAAGGTATCTTTCGCTCCCAGAAAAACGCTCCGTTGTTGATCCGTTTCCGCGTGCCCCTGAGACGTTTCGGGTTTGACCTCAGCGACAGCGCATCGTGAGCGCCGTCACAGCTTCCTGTGACTTCGCTCATAGTTCTCCGGACAATTTCTAGGTATCCAAGAGCATCGCGCCATATTACGCGACTCGCGCCCGGAGTAGGGCGCACAGATTGTTCAAGGACATTGAACATCTCGTCCGGCTCGCGGTGGTCATGGCGATTGCAGTGGTCGCATTCGTCACCCTGCGCGCCCTCGTCGTTCCTCAGAGCTTTGGCCAGTACGGACACTATCGCGGCGCTGCCATTGCTGAGATCGCGGCCCGGCCCATCGCCTTCGCGGGCCACGATGTATGCGAGTCCTGCCATACCGACGTCGTAGATATCAAAAAGCAGGGCAGGCATGTGGTTGTCCCTTGCGAAGCCTGCCACGGAGCCCAGGCCAAGCATGCTGACGATCCCGCATCTGTAAAGCCGGCGAAGCTCGACACCGCCATCGTCTGCGCCCGCTGCCACGAAGCCAACAGTGCCAAGCCCAAAGGATTCCCGCAGGTCGTCACTACGGATCATTCCGGTGGCCTCGCCTGCGACACCTGCCACCAGCCTCACCGGCCCAAAATTGAAGAAACAGTTGAAGGCAAGCCTGAGGCGAAATCTGCGACGGAGGGCAAGAGATAATGGACATCACCCGCCGTCGTTTACTCATTCTGTTACCGGCTGCTGCGGTCGCGTGGAAGTATGTTCAGGCAGGAACGCCCGAGGCCTCCCCTAACTACAAACTCGCCGAGCACTGGTGGAGCATGCTGATCGACATCCCCAAGTGCATCGGCTGCGGCAGTTGTGTGCGCGCCTGCGCGGAAGAGAACGATGTCCCCGAAGGCTATTACCGCACCTGGATCGAGCGCTATCACGTTGCCGACTGGAAGATCGAACGGCCCGACGTGGAATCGCCGAATGGCGGCAAGCAGGGCTTTCCGCCGAATGAGATCGGCGGCAAGAATTTCTTTGTCCCCAAGCTGTGCAACCACTGCGCGGATTCGCCGTGTACCCAAGTGTGCCCGGTGGGCGCGACGTTCGTCACGCCGGATGGCGTCGTGCTCGTCGACAAGAGTTATTGCCTGGGGTGCCGCTATTGTGTGCAGGCGTGCCCGTACGGTTGCCGTTTCATCAATCCCAAAACCAATACGGCGGAGAAATGCACGCTCTGCTATCACCGCATCACGAAGGGGCTCACGACGGCTTGCTGCGAGGTATGCCCGACGGGTGCGCGCCAGCTTGCCGACCTGAAGAATGCGAGAGACCCGATTCATGAATTCTTGCGGACGCATACTGTGCAGGTTCTGAAGCCGCATCTGGCCACGGGCTCAAAGGTTTTTTATAACGGCATGGATGGTTCAGTGCGATAAGTTCTATTCGATGACTGCGGTTCGATAAGTTGCTGCGACAAGCAAGGAGGCTCGTGCAAATCCCGGTCGAAGGTTTCATGTATCCGAACGAAGTGGAGCTCCAGTGGAGCGTTCTCATCGTTCTGTATCCCTTCATCACCGGACTTGTGGCCGGCGCTTTCATTCTCGCGTCGCTGGAACGCGTCTTTCGCGTGGATGCGGTGAAGCCAACCTACCGCCTCGCCCTACTCACAGCGCTGGCTTTCCTGCTCGTCGCACCCCTGCCTCTGCAGCTGCACCTCGGACATCCGGAGCGCTCGCTCGAAATGTATTTGACGCCGCACCGCTCCTCTGCCATGGCCATGTTCGGGTTCGTCTATCTCTGGTACCTGATGGCCGTGCTGCTGTTAGAAATCTGGCTCGATTATCGCCGCGACATCGTCCTAAAATCCCAGACCACGACCGGCATGACCCGTGTGATCTACCGCGCCCTTACGCTGGGCTCCAGCAACATTAGTGAACGCTCGCTGCACATCGACGAGAGACTCGGCTATTTCATTACCGTGATCGGAATCCCGTCCGCCTTTCTGCTGCATGGATATGTGGGTTTCATCTTCGGATCGGTGAAGGCCAATCCTTGGTGGTCGTCGCCGCTGATGCCGATCGTCTTCATTTTCTCCGCCATGGTTTCCGGCATCGCCGCCGTCATGCTGCTTTACATGCTGTCCACGCGCCTGCGCCGACGGGAAGTCGATATTCGCTGTCTGGATAAGATCGCGCAATACCTTTTCTATGTCTTCGTCATCGACTTCAGCCTGGAAATGCTGGACTTGCTGCAGCGCATCTACGAGGCTGACGAATCCTTCCGCAGCCTCGACTTCATGGTGCACTCACGTCTGTGGACGTCGCAGGTAATCGTCCAGATTTTGTGCGGCACGGTCACTCCGATCGTGTTGCTAGGTCTCACTCAAGTTCTGAAGCTGACCGATACCGCTCGCAAGCGCATCTACGTGCTTGCCGGATGCCTGACTGTCATCGGCATCTTCGCCATGAGATGGAACGTTGTCATCGGCGGCCAGCTATTTTCCAAGAGTTTTCTCGGCTACACCACTTATAAAATGGCCTTTGCCACGCGCGAGGGTCTGCTGACCGCCATCGCACTCATGCTGCTTCCTTTTCCAATCCTCTGGGTCTTGGTGAAACTCCTCCCGCCGTGGCCGGACGCGGGGCCAGTTCCCGCCTCCGGTGCAAGTCCGGCGCACGGAACCAGCTAGCCCCGTCCAGCGGGGCAGATGCGGAGTAGCGAATGGCGCAGGCTGTCGACGGCATCACATCGGATGTAGAGCAACTGATCGAACGAGTGCGCGAACTGGAACGCCGCGTTGCAGCACTCGAAGGCCAACCCGGTCTTGATCCTCAGAAATCGGCTGCTCCTGAATCCATCGACTTTGCCTTGCAAAGCCCGCGACCTGCAACCACATGGCGGGGATTTCCCGGGGTAGAAGTGGCGGGTGACGCCGTGCCGGTGCTGGGCAAGGCGATCCTGGGAATCGCGGGAGCCTACCTGCTCCGTGCCGTCGCCGAATCCGGCGCTATTCCAAAAATCCTCATTCTGATGGTGGCCATCGCCTACGCGGGCTTTTGGATGGTCTGGGCGGTTCGCACTCACGCTGCCAACCGCTTTGCCAGCGGCGCCTACGGTGCCACTTCTGCGCTGATTCTTTCTCCGTTGCTGTGGGAATCCACGGTTCGCTTTCAGGTGCTGGCTCCAGCTTTCACCGCGGCCGTACTGGTCACGTTTGTCGTGCTGGCATTGGCCCTGTCATGGCGGCGCGAGCTGCAACTGGTTCCGTGGGTGACAACTCTGGCGGCGGTCATCACGGCCCTGGCACTCATTCTTGCGACCAGATTACTCGTGCCTTTCACCGCCGCGTTGCTGGCAATAGCCCTTGCTACGGAAGTGGCCGCGTGTTTGGAACACAGGCTCAGCTTGCGAGCCGTGCCCTCCCTGGCCGCCGATTTCGCGGTGTGGCTGCTAGTGGATGTGATGACCTCGTCCGGCGGAGTGCCTGAGGGATATCGTCCCGCCTCTGCCCGGGCCATCATTCTGCTGTGCTTGATTCTGTTTGCCGTTTATGGTGGCAGCATTGCGGTTCGCAGCTTCGCATTGCGCCGCCGCATCACAATTCTTGAAATTGGGCAGGGCGCGCTGACCTTCTTCCTGGCAGCCTTTGGCATCATGCGCGCCAGCCAAGGCTCGGCGGCTACTGCGCTCGGGGCGGTTTCGCTGTTGTTAACGGCGGTCTGCTATTGGGGAGCGCTGTCTCGATTCACCGACGAAGCCTACACGCGCGATCGCCGCGTCTTCGCCGCTTACGCTGCCGTGCTTCTGCTGGCGGGAAGCTACCTGCTTCTGCCGGTAAATCTCCGCGTGCCGTTCTTGAGTCTGGCCGCTATAGCCAGCGCTGTGGTGTATGCGCGGACCGGTAAACTGAGCCTTGGCCTGCACGCGTCGTTCTATCTGGCAGCTGCAGTCGCAGCTTCTTCGCTTGCGAGTTGGGCCACCAGCGCGCTGGCCCGAACGGTGCCGGGGGCGCCCGATTGGGGAGTTTGGATCGTAGTGATGTCGTCGGCGCTCTGCTACGTTTTCGGGTCCCGTGGAGCGCAAGCAGCGCAGGATCCGCCGAAGCGGCGGCTGCTTTGGGTGCTTCATGCCGTGCTGGGGAGTTTTGCGGGAGCGGCTCTCGCCGTGGTCGCAATCGCATGGCTGGCCGCAGGTCGCGTGGAACTGAGCGCCTCGCGCCTGTCCGTGATCCGAACCACCGTGAACTGTGCGCTGGCTCTTGCCCTTGGATATCTCGGCTCTCGCGGGAAGCGCATCGAACTTGGCTGGGTGGCTTACGCCGCAGTCGCCTTCGGCACACTCAAGCTTCTGTTCGAGGACTTGCGCTTCGGCAACGCCGCATCCCTGGTGGTTTCGCTTCTATTCTATGGACTGATTCTGATCCTTCTACCACGGCTGATGCGCCGCAGCTGGGGCGCAGCCTGAGGTGCGCAGCTTTTCGTCAGAGTTCTCGAACCCGGGAGTACAAGGAGGTCTGTCATGGCACAAGAGGGTGGTTTGCACTGGGGCACGAAACGAGTCAGACCATGGGCCTCGCTCTCTCGAATCAAGCAGCCGCGATTGGCGATCTGGTTCGCGATGGCTGGAGCGCTCAGTTTTTGGCTGCCTGATGTGGCTATCCATATCTATGCGGGGCGTAACCTTGATTCTCGTCACATATGGGCAATTACGATTCTGGCGCCAGCAACATTCCTGCTTGCCTATGTGGTCGCACGAACATTTGCGGCTAAGAGAGCTTTCAGTTGGCTCGGTGCTGCCATGCTGCTTGGCGTGTGGGTCTCGGGCGGACTGTTCATCACGCTCGCAGCGACAGCATCGGAAAGGGGATTTGTTGGCCCCCACGGATTCCGGGATTCTCTGTTCATGATTGTGTCATCGGTGATCCCAGGCGTTGCATACATTTTGGCCGCTTACGACGGCAGTTTTTTGGCTTTGCTCGCAGTGACGGTGGGAGCACTTCTCCTTTGGGGACTTCGGAAAAGCTGGATACTTCTTGTCTCCGGCTCGTCGGCGGATCAAAAAACAGCGGCGAATTACCGTAACATCCATTGAACAGGCTAATGCCTCTCGATCGAAGAGTACGACGCCTTGAAAACGACTCGCTCTACCGCTCGACCCTCCTATAGAGCAGGCGCCGGAGCCTTGTCGAAGGTATACTTAGAAATTGTCGCTCACACATCCTCGTCACTATGGTCGACTGACGGATGAAAACTGGCTCGTCTGTCGGACCAGAACGCTTTTGGTGGCCGACCTAAACCTTTCGCCCCTGGTGGCGGATCTGATTCTGGACAAAGAAGCGCTGCAGTCGGTGATCCGAAAAAACGGCTGGAGCTCGTAGCCTTGAAGGCTGCTGTCGAGCAAGTGCGGGGGTATGCCTTCAGCCAGCGGCGTGCGTGCGGCCTGATGAGGATGGCGGTATCGAGCTATCGCTACCAGAGCAGGCGCTCGGATGAGCCGCTGCGAACGTGGCTGGTGGAGTTGGCGAGGGAGAAGCCGCGCTTCGGATATCGGCGGCTGCATGTTTTGCTGGGCCGCTCGGGAGAGCATGTGAACCACAAGCGCGTCCATCGAGTGTATCGGGAGGCGGGGCTGATGATCCGACGGAAGAAGCGGAAACACTGCGTACGGGTGGGAAAGCCGCTGCTGGTGCGGACGGCGGCGAACCAGGAGTGGGCGCTGGATTTCCTGCACGATGCGGTGGCGTGCGGACGAGCAATTCGAGTGCTGAGCGTGGTGGATGCCTACACGCGGGAGTGTTTAGCCCTGGAAGTGGAAACGAGCTTTGCCAGCCGAAGAGTGACGCGTGTGTTGGATGCGATCGTGTCCGAGCGGGGGCAACCGCAAGCAATCCTGCGACAACGGGCCGGAACTGACCAGCCGGCATTTTCTGGCGTGGTGCGTGGAACGGCAGATCGAGCTAGTACATATTCAGCCGGGAAAGCCGACGCAGAACGCGCGGGTAGAGAGTTTTCACGGACGGCTGCGGGAAGAGTGTTTGTTGGTGAGTTGGTTTCAGAACCTGTTCGATGCGCGGCGGAAGGTCGCAGCGTGGAGGACCGAGTACAACGAAGAGCGTCCGCACAGCGATTTGTGTAGATGCGCACCGCGGACCGGCGGGAACGATTGTGGCCGTTTTATTGCACAATCAGCATGAGCCTCGTCACATGTTGCACCGTTCCAGACGTGGCGGTGACGCTGAGACTATAAGTGCCTGATGGAGTTTTCTTCGATGTCCCGGATGATTGCGAAGTTCCCCCACAGCCGACCAGCACGACTGACCCAATTATCGCAATCGCGAAAACTGCGTGTTGGGCGATCCTCCTGCGATAATCGCCACGTCCTAATAACAGCATTCCAAAGATAGACATCGGCGCAGAAAGCCACAAAGCCAAGGAGCGATCCCGCGTTCCCGACGGCGCGCTTGCCCGCGTAGCTGTTCCTGCAGTTTGTGCAGTGACGGTCACGGTAGAAGCCTTGCCTCCGGGGATTATCGATTGAGGGTTCACTGTACAACTGGCATAAGCAGGAACTCCGCTGCAGGCGAAGCTAACCGCGTTCGAAAAGTTGCCACCGACTGAACGTACGATCAACTGGTAAGTGGCACTCTCTCCAGGTGCCACCGTGGAGGAAGGGTTGATGCTGACGGTATTGAAGTCGATTCCCGATCCAGTGAGTGCAACCACCTGTGAACTGGTTGTCCCAGAGCTAGACAAGCGAAGCGTGCCGGTCCGAGTACCAGCCGTTGTTGGGGTGAAGCTCACTAGCACAGTACAGGTACCATCGGCCGGCATCGGACTGCAGTTGTTCCTGACCGCTGAGAAGTCGCCCGTCACTTGGGCTCCGTTGATGCTCAGCGTCGCGTTGCTTGCGTTCGTAACTGTGACGGTCAGGGGTTTGCTCGCAGTGCCCACTGGCGAAGACGAAAAGGTCACACTGGAAGGACTGGCGATGAAAGGCACAGGGCCGCTCACACCTGTCCCTGATAGAGTGACGATATGGGGGCTGCCTTGGGCGTTGTCAGTAATGGTGAGAGCTTCCATGAGGCTGCCCGAGACCGTTGGGGCAAGAGTAACGGTGAACGTGCAGTACGATGCCGCTGCCACCGTAGTACCGCAATCGTCGGTCTCTGCGAAATCCGGATCGATGGTCTTGCCACTGATGGTAAGCCCTTTCGAGCCCATATTGCGCAGGACTGTGGTTTGCGATGGACTTGTACTCCCGACATTTTCAGAACCAAACTCTAGCGACCAAGGCCCCATCGCGATCGCGGGGGCATCTGTCTTTGGGTCAATCTTCGTGACAAAGGTGTCAGTCTGCCCACCCCACACCCTCTGGAAGGCTGACTGGGTCACTGGAAAGTCCACAGATTGCGTCACTCCAGTGACGTAGACTGCTCCGTTTGCATCAAGGGAAAGGCCCGAAACAGCCTCCCACTGCTGTCCCCCGAGGAACGTCGCCATCAGCAGAGTGGAGGCACTGGGGTCTATTTCCGCAACCACGACATCACCATTACCGGCGTATCCCTGAATCGGGTTCGCCAAGTCGAACTGAAGATCGCTGCCGACAATGTAAGCGTCGCCGCTCGCATCGACCTGAATCGCTTGACCCGCCATGTTGTTGTTCGTCCCTAGGAACGTGGAATAGATTAAACTTGTACCTGTCGGATCGAGTTTGGCAATGACGGTACCGTTGCAATTAGCCAGGGAAGGATCACAAATGCTCGTTGTGACGATTGGAAAGTTGTCGCCCGCAATATCGTATCCAGTGACGTATGCCGCGCCGCTCGAATCAACTGCAATTGCATTCAAGAAGCTAGCATAAAGTCCGCCAAGGTACGTGGAATATCCGAGGCCACCGGAGCTGGTGACCTTTGATACGAAGCCCACGTCACTTAGGCCACTACCTGGGAAGGTGGGCGCGAAGGCGCCAGACGTCACAGGGAAGTCGGTCGTGGTTGTAAGGCCGGTGATGTAAGCATTACCCAAGGCATCGGTGGCTACGCTCAAGGGTTCGGAGTCAGGGAAACAACCTGTGCAAGAGCTGGTATTGAGGATGCTGCCGCTCACATAGGTGGAGTACACTAGGGAACCACCGTCGGCAGCGAACTTGGTGAGAAAACCGTATAATCCCCAATCGCCAAACTGGTCAGTGGATACCGAAGACTGGTAGGCGTTTGCGATTGGAAAATTTCTTGCCGCTGTGACGCCCGCAATCACCGCCTCTCCGGCAGAATCGACGGAGACGGAGTTTCCGATCTGCGTGGTTGTCCCACCTAAGTCGGTCAAGTTCGATCCTCCCAAGTAGGTTGAATAAACGATTGAAGAACCATCGGCGGGAAACTTCACAAGGAAAGCATCTTGGCTTCCGGCAAGAGTGGATTGGTAGGCATTTAGGACGGGAAAGTCGGAAGAACTCGTAGATCCCGTGACGTAGGCGTTTCCCGCGGAATCAAGTGCGATTCCGTAAGCTTCATCGTCTCCACTGGTGCCGCCGAAATAGTCAGCAAATAGCAGAGTGGAGCCGGTGGGGTCGAACTTCGTCAAGAACATACGGAACGTAAGGGCATTGTACGAACCGAGGCTGGCTAGCGGGAAATCTGTAGAATCTGTGATGCCAACGACGTAGGCCTCCCCGCTGGCATCCGTAGCTACGCCGTTGCTGAAGTCGTTGCCAGTTCCTCCGACGTAGGTCGAGTATACTAGCACTGGATCGATGACTAAGGGCTTCGTCGCGTCATAGTTTCCGACCTCAAAGCCCACCTGCGTAGCACCGTGCAACGCGTATGTGCCAGGCACCCGCACGCGCATTCCATTGATTTGCTGATAAATAACCGGTGTCTGAAAACGGAGTTCGCTGGCTCCTTCGGTCAACACAAGATTGCCCGCCGCGTCCAAGGTCAGAGCATCAGCACCCTTCACGTCAAACTGTATTTGGGTCGCATCGGCTCCTGGGGCGAGATCAAAATCGTATTCCATGCTGCGGTTAACGCTGTAATAGACAAGATCGATTCCCGGATACACATTGCGATAGCGAATTCTGCCGTAGGTTGGGACGTTCCGGCGCCACTTGGCCGGGTCCCGGCCGATGAAGTAGTTGACCTTTGTGCGAAGAGCTTCCTCACCGACAATCGCTGGGTGGGGCGCAGCCCCCATAAGATCAATGGAAAAAATGGTCATTTTGCCCTGGTGTAACGCACGTTCCATCTGACGAACTTGAGAAGTCCTCGTCGAGGGCTTCGCGCCACGAGCCTGCACCAGAGAAGCGTCTACGGCTGAAATTGTTTCGGAAGGGCGTAAGGTGAAAACCATCCCTCCCGCAGTTAGAAAGGCGGAATATCCGCCACCGCGAGACACGAACTTGACCTGTGGGTCCATCTGGCCTTCGTTGGCTTCAAACATGACCGGTTGATTGCCAAAGTTAGGATTGATCTGCCCGCCTTGCGAGGACCCAGTCAGTGGCGACATCAATGGTTGCTCCTGGGCATGGGACATCAAAATACCCAACATCAGTGACAGCGCTACACTTGTAACTCTCCCTGCTCGCATTGACAAAATCCTCACATTCTACCCAGAAGTCCGTCTTACGCAGAACCCGGCGTGAGTTTACCAGGGGAATGCGAGGTCGGCGGCATCGTGCCAAGTCGCAAAACGGCTGCCAAATTGCCAATTCGGATTTGTTTTTCGCAAGACTAAGCAGCGATTGAAGTTAGGAAGACAGTTTCGAGAAGGCGCATCGAATGTATCTTGAGTGAGGTGTCTTTATCCAGTCAATAGTGTCTTAAAATTGGAAAAGGCTTGGGTTATAAGTCGGCGCCTCCCTATCCGGCTATCCCTCTGACCTGATCTCTCTTTGACCTGATCTCGTCTTTCCGAACACCAGGTGAGCATCATTCCTGGAAGAGAGGGGGAATGGCGCATGTAGAAAGTTAAGAGAATGCCGAGCGGCAGCACTACGCACTAACGTCTTTGCCCCCGATCTTCATCCGTGACAGCATACTGTAGATAGTCGCACGACCAAGGCCCAAGATGCTTGCTGCACGTGCCTTGTTCCCGCCGACTCTCTTCAGCACACGCATGATATGACGGCTCTGCACTTCATCGAGCGAAAGGAGTTCTTCATCGATTAGGGAATCACCGGTGAACCGCGCCCTTAGGCGCTCAGGCAGATCATTGCTATCAATGAATTTACCGTCTACCATCATGCAAGCGTTTCCGATAACATTCTCCAGTTCCCTGATGTTTCCAGGCCAAGGGTATGTATTGATTACACCCTGCGCCCTCCGGGTCAGACCAGAAATCGGCTTCTTGTACTCTCTAGTGAATCGTTCCAGAAAATATCTCTGCAAAAGAGGGAGATCTTCCCGACGGCTTGCCAGCGGCGGCAATGCCAGCTCTACCACCGCTAACCGGTAGTATAGATCTTCGCGAAACTCACCTGAGCGTACCATCTTTATCAAGTCGCGATTCGTGGCCGCAATTACTCGCACATCTATTTTGCGGGAAATGGATGAACCGACTCTTCGAATCTGATGATCTTGCAGAACCCGAAGCAGTTTTGCCTGAGCCAAGAGAGATAGATCGCCGATCTCATCTAGGAAGATAACGCCACCCTGTGCATTCTCGAAGAGCCCGATCTTGTCCTGGGTCGCGCCGGTGAAGGCACCCTTCACATAACCAAAAAGTTCACTTTCGACGAGGCTCTCCACCAGTGCAGAGCAGTTGCACGCCACAAAGTGGCCCACAGAGGCCCGGCTCAACCGGTGGAGAGCTCGTGCGACCAATTCCTTTCCGGTGCCTGTGGCGCCAGTGATCAGAACGGTGCTGAAGTGAGGTGCAACCCTGCGAATGGTTGAGAAAATGTCGAGCATCAAAGGACTTCGACTAACCATACCTTCGAATTGACATGCCTGCACCAGCTCTTGATCGAGGAGCAGCGTTCTTCTGCGTATTTCTGCTTCCGCTAGGAGACTGGCAATTTTACGCCGGAGCCTCTTAAAATCGAGGGGCTTCATCAGATAGTCGCACGCGCCTCGTTGAATCGCTTCGACAGCCGATTCTGCTGAGTAATGACCCGAAATCACAATTACATTTGCACCTGGATCAGACCTCACGATGCGTTCGAGCATGTCCATCCCACTGATCCCTGGCAAGGGTAGATCGAGAAGTACAACCTTGGGGCGGACTGATTGAAACAGTCGAAAACCAGCTTCGGGATCCTCTGCAGTAAGTATTTCGAGCCTTTCGTCTACGAGTGCATCTGCGATGAGTGTCAGAGTCTGGGGATCACCATCAATGGCGAGCAACTTAAAACTGCTACGCCTCCTCACTGTTCACACCAAGTTAACCAGTCTTTTGTCTCACTTGGGTCTAAAGTCCCATGAAGCGATTCCAACGATCCCGACCTCGTCTTTTTTCGTGACATGTGATCATAGTCACAGACGTGGGTAATGAAGAACAAGCGGAATGATCTCCAGCACCGCTGTGGCAACGAATACGACTCGCGCGAAGGCATGACAATTGTTTTCCCTTCGAGCTAAGTGTGTCATGAATCTCATGACAGTCTCTTTACCACTTTCTATCTCGTTACGAAATCCGAACAAACGTCAGCCGCAAGCTATATTCGACTTTATTTATCCCGACTATCTCCGGTTAGTCAAACTCGATCGGCCTCGACTAAAGGCAACATCTTCTTCGGAAGTACTTGAACACGTTCCAGTGAGCACCTTCCGTGACAGGCTCTGCGTCCGTGCAATGTCCCAACAAAGGCACGCTTGTGACAACCGGTAACAGTCTTTTCAGTGAGCCACGGGCCGACGTATACATCGTCCGGCTATAGTGAATCAGCCTCTTGCGCCCGCTCGCGGCGCTTGCGCTCACGACGTCTGTCTTTGCGAACGCTCTTGACGGCTTCGTCAATCAGCTTGTCCAACTCGCTGGCAGGCACATCCGCAAAAGCTCGTCGTACTTCATTGACAGCTTGATCCAACGAGCACCATTTGATTTTGGATTCCGAGGTGATCACCCGGCGAGTATACGTGATTACTCGCCGCTCAACTTCGTGTTTTCATAATGGCTTGGCCGGTAAATAGGACTTCGCGGAGAAGCCATGCAGGACGACAGCACCAAAACCTCTCTTTCCCCAGATTCCGCCCAGTTGTCGACAGACAGCTTAGCCTGGACTTAATTCGGCGTCCTAAAGCCGTTCTTGTTCTTGGCCGATAAGGCATTCCAGGAGGCTACCATGGCTCATTCGCTGATTCCCGCTGCTCAATACCTGCGGATGTCTACCGACCACCAACAATATTCGCTCGACAATCAGGCTGATGCAATTAAGCGCTACGCGGAGACCCACAGCTTCGCGGTCGTAAAAACGTTCTCCGACGAGGCAAAGAGCGGCCTGTCCATCAACCACCGAACTGGGCTCAAGCGATTGTTAAAGGAGACCGTAGAAGGCCATGCGGATTTCCGAGCAATCTTGGTCTACGACGTGAGCCGGTGGGGGCGGTTTCAAGATGCCGATGAGGCCGCTCACTACGAGTTTCTGTGCAAGTCTTCAGGCGCTCCGGTCTACTACTGCGCCGAGACATTCTCGGATGAAAGCGGATTCTCAGCCACAATTCTGAAGGCTCTGAAACGAACGATGGCCGGAGAATACAGTCGAGAACTCTCGGTAAAAGTTCGTGCTGGACAGACACGGTTGGCCACTCTGGGATACAAGTTAGGCGGCACTGCGCCTTATGGTTTGTGCAGAATGCTGCTTGACTCTAGTGGACAGCCCAAACACATTCTCGCACCCGGTGAACGCAAGAGCCTTGTCACCGAGCGCGTCATTTTCGTGCCCGGACCATCTCTCGAAGTTTCTATCGTGCAACGCATTTTTCATGAGTTTGCAGGGGAACATCGTAGCTTGCGGAGTATCGCCAGAAGGCTCAACAGTGATGGCATTCAATACTTGGGTAAGGCTGATTGGGCGGCGACCAAAGTATCCCGTGTTCTCAGGCATCCCGCATACATGGGCACGCAAGTATGGGGGCGTACGAGCACGATTCTTTCCACCCCGAGGATACAAATCCCTCCACATCAATGGGTGACGTGTCACTCAGCATTCGTGCCAATCATCAGTAAGGAAGTTTTTGAACGCGCCCAAGTCGTATTCAGCAATTTCACGCACAATCTAACAGATGAAGAATTGCTCGAGCGTTTCAGGAAGGCTCTTAAAGAAAACGGAAAACTATCGGGGAAAATCATTCAGCAGTCTCAACTCTGTCCGGGCCTGACCACGATCAGGTCACGCTTCGGTGGCCTTAACGGAATGTATGACCGCCTTGGCTTGCCCAAGCGAAATCTGAATCGATGGAGGTGGCAGATTCTGCGTGCTGACCTGATAAGCAGCATCGTTGGACAATTTCCGAACGAAATTGAAACATTTCGCCGGGGTGTGCGATTTCGAACATTCCTTAAATGCCGCCAGACGGGGCTGCTCGTGTCCGTATTGCTAGCGACTTGTTGTCCAACGAAGAGTGGCGAGCTACGCTGGCTTGTCCATCCCCCACGAAACGCGCGGAAGCGCTTGACGCTCGTCGCGTTTCTGAATGAGAGCAACACAGTCATTGAGCGGTCCCGCCTGTTTCCTAACATTCCCTTCAGAAAGACCAAAGTGGGGGAGAATAGCGAGTGGTTGGGATCAGGAACTCCTTTGCAGTGTGCTTCTGACTTTTTAGAGATCGTTCGAGCGCTTCAGGGAGATCGAAGCAAGTAGAGTCTCAAGTTCGCGGATCGCTTGAAGCAGTGATCTCCGCACACTCTGATAATCAGCCGAGGGAAGAGCCGCGTACCGCCTCTCCAAAAAGTGGAGTCTTCGCTTTCTTTCCCTCAGGAGCGATTTGGTGTATTCATCGGCCACTAAATTTAGCCTAGATGTTCGCGCCTAGCAATGACTTGCACGCACGATGCCATCTGATATGAGCAGAGACTCGTTGTCGCAGCAAAAAAGAGTGGGCTCGAGTCCTCGCCTGATGCCGAAATATCGGCACACTGCCGACCAATCGGCAGGGAGAAGATAGAAAGGAGGCAAGATCACCAATGAACCCAATCGTCGGGCGGATCCAAAATGCCCACACGTTTCCTGGTTCATCCAATGCTATTCCCAGCAGCCAGAGTTTCTCGTGCTCGCCTAAAGATATACAGTTAACTACCCGTCCACCAACATTGGTCGAGGCAGGCAGATCATGCAATCGAACGGAAGTTCCTACGCTTACCGCTCGGCGGATTGACGCCGCGCATCCCCGATAGTTGACCAGGACAATTCGACACGGCTCCTCAGCGAAGGGCTGACACAAGTCTGAACAGGACATGGTGGCGCAAATTTCGCACGGTACTCGGGTACCGCCGCGCCTGACGGGATCACTCGGTGGACCCATGGACGGGGAAATAGGAAATCAGAATCTGGGAAGAAGGAGCGAAAAGATTCGTTCTTGTTCGGATTTCGTAACAGATTGAGCGCTTCGGTTTTATGTCTTCACCATCGAGCAGGAGTAGTCTTTCATCGCCAGTCAGTTCCAGAAAGAACAGCGTTGAATCCCATGCTGAGGAACAAACAACTTCCCATCGCTACTAATGTCCCCGCTGCCCAATACCTGAGAATGTCGACCGAGGACCAGCCCAATTCGATTCCCATACAGCGCGGTGCGATGCAACGATACGCAGCAGTCCATGGATTCGAAATTATCGCCACATACTCAGACCCTGGAAAGAGTGGCCTTGAGATCAAAAACCGACCCGGTCTTCGGCATTTGCTACGCGATGTTGTCACGGGAAACTGCCGGTTCCATGCAATTCTGGTCTACGATGTAAGCCGCTGGGGCAGGTTTCAAGACACAGATGAGTCCGCGTATTACGAATTTCTCTGTCGAAGAGCCGGGATTCCCGTCCATTACTGCGCCGAACAATTCGAAAATGATGGCAAACTCCCCAACGCAATCATGAAAACACTGAAGCGGACCATGGCGGCTGAATATAGCCGAGAGCTCTCCGTGAAGATAGAAGCGGCACACAGGCGCATGGCGGCGGAGGGTTATCACGTTGGCGGCGTTGCAGGTTATGGTCTTCGGCGCATGCTCATATCGGCTAAGGGCCGGAAGCAGGTCCTCCAGGCGGGTGAATGCAAAAACCTGACATCAGATCACGTTGTATTAGTCCCCGGTCCGAAAAGTGAAATCGAATGCGTTCGGACCATCTTCACGCTTGCGGCCGAGAAGGAGAACTCTCCGCGCGTGATTGCACAAGAACTCAATCGCAGGAAACTGTTCTACTCGGACCATACTCCTTGGGACTATCTCCGCGTTTTCCGTATTCTGAAAAATGAGAGATTTCAGGGTTCCACAGTGTGGGGTATGAAAAACACGCGCTTTCACAATCCTCCGCAACCTGTGCCTCGTAGTGAGTGGGTCATAAAGCGTGGCGCCTTCCCTGCCATCATTACAGCCGATCAGTTCGCCAGTGCGCGGGAGATGACCAAGAATAGAAACGCTAAGCCTCGCGACTCGAAAGAGGAAATTCTAGACAACCTAGCCAAAACTCTGTTGCACGGGAAAGCACAGTCTCCAGAACTGAAAGCTGAGCGCTGCCTATTGTGTAATAGGTGGAGACGACATTTCGGGACGATACTCGGGGCATACGAATTGATCGGGTATAAATCCTCTTCTCGTTACATGCACAGCACTGCAGCGCATGCGAAGATAGGCTCCCTGAGGAGAGATTTGTTCGAACAATTGAAGGGAATCTTCCCTTCGCGGTTAAGAATGGTTCGACATTTCCGTGAACAACGATTCCGTGTCTTGGAACTGGATAACCGCCTACGAATGGCAGTGATTATCGGTCGCAATGGTCAGCCCACGGTGTCCGGAGCGCGACGATGGGTGATCATCATCAGACCCAAGTACAAACATTTGCCTGCGCTAATTTGTCTTCCCGACGAGGACCTTACCCGGCTAACAGATTTCTATTTTGTCAGCGATTTGACAAGTGTGGATACTCTGTACAAGTCCCTACAACACGACCATCCCTGGTTGTCCGAAAAGAACCGCCTGACCTCGCTTGACGATTTGTGCCGCATTGCGACGCGTGAAATGGAAGGTTACCCAAAAGTGCCCTTACGACCTGAGGCTTTCTCGGTCGTTGGAGATGTGCTTTTCAGCGAGGATAATGCAACAGTTATCATCGATGGAAATGAAATCCCGCTAAGCACAACCAATGCGACTATCTTCAAGATGCTTCTGCAAAATGCTGAACACGTAGTATCGCGAACTATCCTGACACACTCTCAGACAAAGAGAGATAAAGACCTTTATCTGAATATTCAGATCGGGGAACTTCGAAGGGCCCTGGGAGACCGATTCCGAGACCGGGTCGTGACTGTCAAGAAAAAGGGCTACATGTATCAGAGAGTTCCTACCAGCGGCCCGGTATGACGTCCAGCCTATGGGCTCGGTTTGGTCACTGCGGGAGTACTCGCTTTGGAAAAGTCGGAGGAGCGGCAATCGGCTCGGGCGGAACGCCCGGGCTATCGCCGACTGCAAGATTTCCTAGCCCCCTGGAGGGCCGGTACTGATCGGCATGGAGGCCACGGGCAACAGTCAGTGGCTTGCGGTGGTCCTCTTTTCAGTTTTGCCCAACGAGCACGTTGTGCGGCTGCAATCCGTCGACGAGCGCTGGCCGACATAATTCGCTTCTTGGGCGTTGTGACGACCCTTGCCTTGCCCTTGCGACCCTTTACCTTCGCCCAGCGGGCCCGTTGGGCAGCCGCGATCCTGGCTCTTCCAGCGGAAGATATCCGGCGCCGAGTCGCCGTCCCGTTTGTGTACGCCGCTCCGAAAGCTGACAGTGCTGCGCCGATTGCATTCATTTCCTTGCTCAACCGAGCCTGCTCTTTCCTCAATATCTCCACGACACTACCTAGGTTGGTCATTTAATCCCCCTCGCGAGGATTCTAGCAGGCGGTCGTTTCATGGCCCGTTTACAACCATTTCGATACGCCCCCGTGATGGGAGCATGTTCCTTTGCGACTATGGCTGAAACTGTAGGTGCCGTCTCGGCATTGTGCCGTTGCACCTTCGGGCGGAGCAGTGCAGTTTTCGGGACGCTGGACGGTTTCACCGCGGCTGTTTACATTGTGTTGGTTCAGCCTGAAATGGAGAGAGGGGGCTTTCCGTTAGTGAGTATTCCGCCCTTCGGGCGGGGATTTTCAAGGCATCTGTAAGACCACCAGGCTATCCCTCGGCATGGTTGCGTCCCCGCATTGCTTCCGTTTCACCAGGCAAGATCATTGTAGCTCCACCCCGCCCATCGGTCTCAACTTCCGGATTGCCCGTCACTCGACCGCGCGGCGCTGGCTTGCTCCTATCTCGCAACGTTCACGCCGACCACGAGGGACTAGGGGCACAGCGATAGTTCCGCCTCCGCGCAGGAGTCGGTTCAGTTTTATGCTGGGGCGACTAATGGTTGATCCTTTGCGCCCTTAATCAGGAGCCACGCCATCATCCACAGTTCCCCGAGCTCCGGGATGATCGCAAATCGGTTTACAAGATCCTCGTAACTCGGCAGAAGCAACGACGTAAGACTGACGACCACCAGAGCAAAACAGTTAATGATCAGCAATACGCCCAGGATGCGCGGAAAGAAACCTGATCTCATCACTAGGACACCGAATGGGAAAAGCCAAAGGCCCCAAAAGATATTGGCGAGACTGACTCCGTCTCCATGGAATCCGAGGAACAGCATGGCCAAGGCGTCCCGCTGAGGCTTGGCGAATACTGACAGGAAATCCGCGCCGCGCATCAGTGTCAGAGCAGAGATCTCGTTCAACACATTGAGGAACGTGATGGGGACGGAGATCAGGACCAAGGTCACCATCAGTGACGCTTGCGTCTTGTCCACCCCGTTCAGTAACCGGTACAGAAGCCTGACCAGGAAAATAAGAAGGATCCCGCCGATCAGCTCGCTGACCATGGCGGCGCGGAAAAGCTTCTCCGAAGCCAGGATGTTGTTGGCGGTCGCGGCTGCGTTCCCATCTACGATCAAGGTGCTGGGCACATAGATGAGGGGGACGCCGGCGGTCAATCCGCTGAGTAGATACAGCGCGCCTGCGATTCGTGCTGTCTTCTTGATCGGAGACATTCCGAATCTCCTTGAAGAGAAATGTAGGTTGGCCATGCATCTCCCGTCGTCGGGATTCTAGCAGGCGGTCGTGATTAATGAGTGAAATGGCGATTTATCGCCAATCGTCCGCTTGAGCCACCGGCATCGCCGCTGCTTTTAGGCAAGTCAGTTTCGGCTTATTCTCCGATCACAGCCACGCAGCCGATGGAAATGAGAAATCCCGTCGGCAGTTTCTTGCCTCGTTGCAGTACTTCGTCACAGTGCTTGCGAGATACTTCTGAGCGTTCAGGCAGGATTGAAAATTGGCGCACCATCTCCGCATTGGCCTCGCGCGATGACTTGAAGTTTGATCTTGGAGAATCTCTAGGTGCCATTTTGAGAGTGATCTTTCTGCGGCGTTGAGCGGATCAAAGAGATAGAGGGTGGCCCATTCGGACGGCAAAATATTCCCTCTTCCATCCGGGGCTAGTCGGCAGCGCACTCGACTCGATTCCGTCCTTTGATTTTCGCAGAGTACAGCGCTCTATCTGCACGGGCCAGGAGAACGCTTAGGTCAGGAGGCTTGGTCCCACGAAATCCCGCCATTCCGAAGCTTGCGGTCACTGCGATGGTACGGTCCTTAAAGATGAACTTCTTGGTTTCAAACTGTTTACGTATTCTCTCGATGGCAGTGTTCGCGTTCTCCCTGTCCGCATGGGTGATCATTATGAGAAATTCCTCTCCGCCCCAACGAGCGCAGATATTGGATTGGCGTGTATTTGCCTTAAGAATCTGTGCGAGGGTCTGGAGCACGGTGTCGCCTGCATCGTGTCCAAACGTGTCGTTGACCTGCTTGAACAAGTCCAAGTCAACCATCACCGCCCAGATGGAAAAACCATGCCTAGCTGCTGCACACAGTTGGCGGGTTGCCCAAACTTCAAGCGCCCGACGATTGGGTAATCCTGTCAGAGTATCGGTCAAAGCCATCTCTTCCAACAGCCGATTCTTGTGCTCGATTTGGCGATGAAGCTCGACAATCCTGCGCCCCACCTCAACACGTGCTACAAGCTCACCCTCATGGAAAGGTTTCGTCAGGTAGTCATCGGCCCCAGCAGCAAGACCTTCAATGACTTGCTCCTTGTCGCTGTTGCTCGAGAGCAGGATGAGATGAGCGTAGGAGCCTCGGAACTGGCGACGTATACACCTGCATAGTTCCACTCCTGAGATGTCGGGCATGTCCCAATCTGTAATGACCACAGCAGGCAGGTGTTCTGCAAACAGACCAAGCGCTTCGCGGCCATCCTTCGCAAACAAAACACTGTATCGATGCCCGGAAAGGGATTGGTCCACCAGCCTGCGACAGACAGCTGAATCATCGACCGCTAGAATCTTCAAGGGCTGGTAAGGAAGGTTCATGCTTTCTCCCGAGGCCACAGTCGGGCAAGACCCTGGCGGAAGGGCCTCGCTTGGTGCCCTATATCGTTGCTGTAGGCCCTTCGTCAAGGCAGCAATGCCTATCTGTAATCTCAGCACTCGTTACTGTTTCAAGATATGGTCCGGACCGTGGGCCCAATGAATGTGAGGTCCGATTCGCTAGCATCAGGTTCGGCACAGCCCTCCAACGTTCTCTCTACAGCATGAATAAGAGATTCAGAATTCTGATCCAACTCCAGTTTCGATTTCTCGAAGTACGCTACCGCCCCAACTTTCTTGAGTTTGGCCTCGTTCTTCTGGGACAGGCTACTAAGGACAATGATGGGAATGTGCGCCGTTAGAGGACTCTGTTTCAACTCTTCTAGAACTTCGGGGCCTCCCAATCTTGGCAACAACATGTCCAAAAGGATGAGGTCAGGAATCCTAGTGTATGCGATCCTCAATGCTTCCTCACCATCACCGGCGGTCACGACGCTGTAACCGGCCTTGATAAGTGTCTGCTCGGTTGCCAGTCGCAAGAATCGGCTATCTTCGACTAATAGAATCGATTTCATAATCAGTCTAAACGGATCCAGTGGTCTCGCTCGCAATTGAGAGGCCAGGTTGCTCGATCAGGGAACCCTATGTTTTCGAGGCAAAACGACGGAAGTCGGAGCCTGTTCCGTCCAGAGTATGGACAAGTGTTGCCTTAGCAGACGCGGTTGCGCAAGCAAGAGATTGCTGTTAGTGGAGAAGTTGAGATTGGGATGTGATTGCAGTCACCCGCCTGTCGGCAAACAAAATGAGTAAATGTGTTCGATTTCGATCAAATCCGCTCATCGTGAGCACACATTTGTTACTTCCGATAGTGCCGAAATCGCAGTCTTTGCATCTTCCGTTGCGATGACTCTAGCCACACATCCGGCAGGGGCGCATCCCAGGGAGACGCGCCTAGCCGTGGCTATCAGGCCAGGTCAGCAATTGGTCAACAGCAAGGTCCCGGCATATGCGGCGAATGAAGTCCGGTACGAAATCTGGGTCAATGAACTCGAAACCGTAGCGGAATGCGTTCCTTTGACGAACCATCGCTTGAATCGTCACGGGGCCGAACGGAAGCGTAAAGCTCAACTCCACAATCTCGCCGACAGGAACTTCGATTGTGAGTACGGCTGCAATTCCCGACTCGCTAATGTCCACCGTTTGCCCCTTCAGCATCCCGCACGTCCGGGACTTGATGCTCATATCAATCTCTAGAATGAATCGAGGTTTGCGACGAGCGTCGTCAGCCATGCCGCCAACGTGAGCGGCCGAGGGTTCACTCTGAGCCTGCATCATGGCCCTCCTCGAACTTACGCTGCAATCGTAACGCCAAATACCGATGACCGTAGTTCTCATATTCTTGAATGGGATACCCGTACACTCATTACAGATTTGTCCCCCGATCCACAGAGTTGCCCGGAAACCGGACACAAAGCACACATCCCAGACGCTGTTCCAGAGCGGTCCACTCGTTTCAGAGTGAAGGGGTCGCGAATGCACCGGTCTCCTTCGCGCCCTGTACGTCCCTTACCTAGTGCGCATGCGTCGGTGTCTGCTTCCGTTCGCTGCCAAACGTCCTAATCTGGGCCCAAAAGGGTTGGCGAACGCGGCTCCGCCGGGTTGGATGTAGCTGAGCATAGCTTGTTTCAGTTGCGAGTCAGGGCTGGAAGAGTTTTGACGCACTAGTCCCTCAGGCAAGTGCCGATGGGAAGCGCCTGCTTGTAGGCAAGTTTCAAATCCAAAGCAGGATCTACATCGGCGATCTCCCGTTAGGGAACAAGGGCTTTACTCCGCACCGTTTGACGCCAGACGGTTGGTACGATGAGGACTCGGCCTGGACCAAGGACAGCAAAGCCATTTTCTTCGAGTCCAAGCGGCAGGGCAGATGGGCGATCTTCAAGCAAAACATTGACGCTCAAACGCCAGAGACTTTGATTAGCGGGATGGGAGAACTACACGTGGGCGAAACCGAGCGCCCAAGGAGCACTTCTATTCTCGGCGACAGCGTCGCCAGCCGGTTGGGTAGATAACGGGGATCCTTCGTTTCGTCTCATGAGCACGCCTGAACAGGGCGGCGCACGCACCACTCTTATGATGGGCCGGCACGAATACAGGTGTGGCTCCACGCCCTCGTCCCGCTGTGTTGTGGAGGAGATGAAGGATCACCAACTGGTTCTTTCTCAGCTAGATCCGACAAAGGGCAAAGGCGAAGAACCAGCCAGCGTTGCCGCAGAGACTACTGTGTTGGATCTGTCCCCCGATGGCGACAGGTTGGCGATCGTGGGCTCTAGTGAACACGAGGGCGAAATTCGGATTCTGAATCTGCCGGACCGAAGGGTTACGGTATTGCCGGTTCGGGACTGGAAATGGTTAGGGCTACTCGAAATCGACTGGGCCGGGGACGGGAAGAGCTGGTTTGCGAAAGCATATTCCGGCAACTCAAATGCTCTTCTTTCCATCGATGCCGAGGGCAACTCGAGAGTCTTGTATGAAGTGCTAGCGGGGTCAGGAGATGTCCGCCTCTTTGTGCCCTCCCCGGATGGTAAACGTCTGGCATTCACCAAGTGGGGGTTAGTAACCGACATGATGCTGCTGGAGAACTTCTGAGCTGACGGTGGGAGCTCATACAATTTCGGGAACGCCGGAGCGATGGCGATTCTGGAAAGATGCCGCCCCCCGACATCCCACTCTGAAGGAAGCAAAAGCCGAGTACGCGAATACCGATCTTGCGCATCCGTTCCTTTAAGGAGTGTCGGGGGCGATTTTGCCGTCGGTATACACCTCCCCCCGGATGATTTGACCCACAGAACCGCGTCTTTAGACTGCCTCGATATGGGAATGACGGAGGGCGAGTGTGGGACAGTCGTATGCAGAAGCGTTCGATAGGCCTGACGGGTAGGTCGGTGGATATGTGCTTCTATCGAGCGTCCATGACGACGGTTGGAATGTCTGGCGAAGAAGGGACCCAAACGTTTCGGCTCAGCCTGCGGTGCCTGAATCGTCGAGCAAGCGCAGTACAACTTTGACATTGAGGATGACCTTGCATATAGTCTGACGGAACGAGTAGCACGGCACGTCGGGGTCCCCGTTCTGGGGTGTGTTGCTGTGGGGTGCCGAATTGACGAACTCGAATGAGCCATCGCCTCGAGGGCGGTTGGCTCCGATATTTATCGTCGTCGGACTAGCCGCAACTATCCTTATCATCGCCAACATTGCAACGTGGTTTGTTCAACTCCCTGGATTGTTGTGGCTGATTCGAATCTTCGTAGTCACGTTCGTACTAAGCCTTGCTTTTTTTCTTTGTTTCACCATCAATAAGAAGGAATCGTTGATTTCCACTGCTGCCGACGCACGAGCGTCTGCGGAACAAGAGATGCGTTTACAAGCAGCAGCTCTTGAAGCAGCGGCTAATGCCATCATAATCACGGATTCGGCGGGAAAAATACTCTGGGTAAATCGAGCCTTTACACAGCTTACCGGTTACTCACTTGAGGAAGCGATCGGAAACAATCCGCGTATTTTGAAAAGTGGGGAGCACGATCCCGCGTTTTACCAAGATTTATGGTCAACGATTCATTCTGGCCAAGTATGGCGAGGAGAGGTGAGGAATCGTAAGAAAGATGGCTCGCTATACGTCGAGGACATGACAATCACTCCTGTGATTGTAGATGGAAAGCCTAGAAACTTCATCGGTATTAAGCAAGACATAACCGAACAAAAGAAGCTGGAGGCTCAATTTCGTCAAGCCCAAAAAATGGAGGCAGTCGGGCGACTTGCAGGTGGCATTGCACACGATTTCAATAATGTGCTTAACGTGATCGTTGGCTATAGCGAGTTATCGCTTGAGAGGGTCGGGCCGGAACAGGTAGTTGCCAGATACCTTGCGCGGATTAAGTCGGCGGCCGATCGGGCAGCATCACTCACGAAGCAGCTATTAGCCTTCAGCAGACAACAGATCTCTTATCCCAGAGTGATCAATCTGAACGAGGTGATAGAAGGCGTCGTCGATATGTTGCAGCGACTCGTGGGAGACGATGTGTCAATCTTTCCAAAGCTCGCACAACCTCTAGGCAACGTAAAGGCGGATGCAGGTCAGATTGAACAAGTGCTTATGAATCTTGCGACGAATGCGCGTGATGCCATGCCTGATGGTGGCCAGATCACAATTGAGTCACAGGACGTAGATCTAGATGCTAGCTATCAGCGCGAGCATGAGCCGGTTATCCCAGGCTCTTATGTGATGCTGTCCGTATCGGATACCGGGGGCGGGATGGACAAGGAGACAATGGCCAGAATCTTCGAGCCATTTTACACAACAAAAGAGGCGGGAAGGGGAACTGGCCTTGGACTATCAACGGTATACGGAATTGTAAAGCAGAGCAGCGGTTATATCTGGGTCTATAGTGAACCTCATAAAGGCACCGCGTTCAAGGTTTACCTGCCACGAATCGGCGAAGTTGCTGAGATAAGTCCTCAGCCTATATCGGCCAGCCCGTCGCCTGGCAATGGCGAGACCATTTTGGTGGTTGAAGATGATGATGCAGTCAGAGACTTACTTACAATGACGCTGACGAAAGCGAATTACAGAGTCCTAGATGCCTCGAGAGCCAACTCTGCTCTTCAACTTCTCAACGCGCACTTGGCTACGGTTCAACTCTTGTTGACGGATGTCATGATGCCTGAAACAAGTGGGATCCAATTGATGATACTGGCAAGATCCTCAGCACCGAAGCTAAAAGTGATATTTATGTCAGGCTATTCCGCTGAGATGTTAAAGAGTCATCGGGCAGTACTGGAACAGGCCTCCTACCTCCAGAAACCGTTCACCTCAGAAGCTTTGCTGTCCAAAATCTCTGCAGTGCTTCGCGAGTAACCATGGGAAAAACCAGCGCGGCGTTCGCTTGAACCAGCCACGCAGCCGTAACCGGAAGGGCGTACCAATCTTCGCGTCAAACTGTTGAAACCTGCGGTTTCCTTCAAAACGCTCTAACTCGCAGCTTTGTGTTCACTTTATGGACAGCATCTTGCGTATCGCGCGACCCTCCCCGAGCGGCATTTTCTTGCAATGTCCGGCTTTCGGAGGCCAATCACGATTCCAACAGGATGTTCGTTCTGGGGGGAAACTGTTTTGAACAGGCGTGGGTGTCGAAAAAGTCACGTCGATTGGCAGGATGGGATTGAGCAGGAGCATGTTAGAAAAAAGCATTCGCCCATGCTGTGTTTGATTTTCATCGTCGGAGGTCTGCTGATCATGATGGGGCAATTTCGAGCCACTTTCCCAAGAAACTGGGTCAAAAGCTAAGTTGTTCTCGGTTGCTGCCCATATCCATGGACGAGTCTCAACATCCGCCCTGTGACGGAGGATTTCCAGCACAACCCATTTCTAGTCCGGTGTTGCGGTTCGCTTTGCCAAATGATGTAGCAATTCCTGCAGTAGCATTGCAGGCGAACCTTTGCGGATCCATCCGGCCAAACGGAGGTGATGATCCACTCCCGATGGACAATCTCTGCCAGACATAATGAAGAATGGCAGATTTGGGTAGCTTCCTTTAACCACAGCCGCCAATTCTAGGCCGTTCATTTCGGGCATTTCAAAGTCGGAAACCACGGCGTTTATGGGCGTACTCTGCAAGACACCGAACGCCGCTCTAGCGCTAGTGACAGTGATCACTGTAAGTCCGTGTGCTTCCAGATAAGCTTGAATTACCACTCGGCACATTTCGTCATCGTCGACTAGCAAAACGACAGGAGAGTTTGAAGACATTGCACCCCCTCTTCAATGACTCCAATGGTGCTTTTTCGTTTGTGCTTTCCGCCCACTCCTAGTCAGTCCCCAGTACTGACGTCAGTCAAAAGAAAAGTCAGTGATGCGAGTCATACACCAACGTGATCTGCGTCACGATGAGAGCTCTAGGGACTTGATTGGGGATTCCGGTGAAGGTGAACGGTGATTCCAGCGGAAAGCCGAACAGTGTTCCACTGAAGGCGAACAGCCGTCGGAGCGAAGCGACGCTGGCAGGCTGATTGTGCCGGAAAGTGTTCGGCTTCGTCAACGACCATCCGAAGGGACGAGGGTTTTCCGAAGCGAAGCGTAGGAGCTTCGGCGGGGATTTGGGGTGCAGGGGAAAGGGGCGGCCAGCCCCTTTATCCCCTGCTTAGCTCTGTAGAAGCAAACCCATTTGCAATAGCCAAGGTTTGACCTTGCATGCCCTGCTCTCGGATGAGGTTGCTACTGAAGCCTGCACCTTCGGTGACATTCCTGGAGCGCTCTGTGGTTATAACAATTGACGAGAGGGCCTCTGAATTCTTGCACTCGTGGCTATTACTCATAGTGCAAAACCACTGCGGGCTCGGTCTTAACTGCGCGTTGCGCTGGAATGTAACAGGCGAGAGTCGCAGCCGACATAACAACCGCGACCACTGCAAGGAATGTCAGCGGATCGAATGGGCTAACGCCAAATACGAAATCCTGCAGAAGCCTGCCACCCATCAGCGCCGCCAACAATCCCACGGCAAGGCCAAGTCCGACCGGCCAGAGTCCCTGGCTCATGATCATCGTCAGCAACTGGGAACGCTGCGCCCCGAGTGCCGTCCGGATGCCAAATTCGCGCCGTCGCTGCTCCACGGAGTAGGCAAGCACTCCGAAGATTGCGATCGTTGCCAGCAGCAAAGCCGAAACGGCAAATGACCATGTCAACAAAGTTTGGAAGCGGCGATCTTGTAGATTCTCCCCGACCACCTCCGACATGGGCCGAAGCTCTGCGATAGGCACATTCGGGTCCGACGAGTGAATTACATTACGCACAGCGGCCGCGGCTGCAACAGGATCACCTGCCGTTCGCACGACGATCGAGGCGGAACCTGAACCAAAGGGCGGAGCCTGCGCGACAACATACACCATATAAAGCGGAGGGTGATCCAGTCGCGTCCGGATGTCGCCCGCGACTCCGATCACTTCGCTCTGTTGCGGCGGGCCCCATTCGGCAAGGCACTCCTTCCCGATCGAATTCTGATCGTGCCATAGCCGGTTGGCTAAGCTCTGGGACATAGATCACCCTGCTTTGCCCGCGATCATGGTGGTCAAATGCGCGTCCGGCCAAGATTGGGATGCTCATCGTCCGGAAATAGTCCTCACTCACGGCACGATAGTTCGCCATCGGAGCTTGGTCCTCCGGTAGCTGATTCCCGGGCAAGTTGACGCTGCTGACCGAACCCTCTCCTTCGAGGGGAAGAACGTGGATCCACGCCACCGACCGAACCCCAGGAATGCTGCGGATCCCATCGAGCACGCTGCTATAGAATCCTTCGCGCTTGACGTTATCGGCGTACGCAACAGGAGGCAGGTCAACATTCGCTGCAAGCACATTCGAGACATTAAAGCCGGGATTGAGGTTGGTCAGACGCAGCCAGCTCCGGCCGAGCAGACCAGCGACGATCAGCAGCACCGTGCATATGCCAGCCTCCGCACCCACCAGTGCCGCGCGCAATTTGCGTGTCCGGCGATTTTCGGAAACGCTCCTCCCCCCGGAGTTCGTCGTCTCGTGCCAGTCGGCGCGCGATGCCAGCCATGCCGGCAATACTCCGAACAGTGTGGCCGTCCCGAGCGTCGCGGTTACGACGAAGGCGAGCGCCCATGCATCGAGCCGGATTTCCATCAAGCGAGGAATGCCCGCGGGGCCGAAGTGTGCGAGCCAAAAAACTCCGAATTCCGCAAACAGGCATCCGAGGGCTCCGCCGATCGTTGCCAGCACCAGGCTCTCGGTCAGCATCTGCTGAAACAGGCGTCGTTCACTGGCGCCCAAGGCTTTCCGCACGCCAGCTTCACGCATGCGGTCGGGCAGCCGTGCAAACATTAAGTTCGCCAGGTTCACGCAGATCATGAGCAGCACGGCTCCGACGGCTGCGAATAACAGGATCAATCCTCGTTGCGAAGATGCCACCACTTGCGACTGCAAAGGAACAATATCAGCTCGCAGGTCAAGGTCCGCGTGAGCTTCTTGCGCAATTCTCGCCTGAATGACGTTTAGCTCAGCGAGTGCCTGGGCGCTGGTCACATCTCTTTTTAGCCGACCGATCGCTGTGAAATCAAATTCACCGATCAGATCCTGCTCGTAGTCTTTAGGTCCGTTTAGAGGAACCAAAAACTGTGAGCGAGTCGATAAACCATTCACACCTCCCGGCATTTGAAACGATTGGGAGAGAATTCCCACCACCGTATAAGGATGTTCGTCGAGCATGACAGCGCGCCCGACGATCGCAGGGTCGGCCTTGAAGCGCGTGCGCCAAAATGAATCGGTCAGGATCACTGCGTAGCCGTGATCCCTCTCATCTTCGTTTTGAAAGAACAGACGTCCCATTGCAAGATGCACCCCCAGCAACTGTAGGAGGTTGGCAGAGGCGCGCGTGCCTCGCACTTGCTCTGTTTCCCCAACACCGGCAAGAATCATCGACGTAGATTCCAGGAGGGCGATGTCATCAAATGATCGAGATTGTTTCCGCCAAATTTGAAAGTCCGGGAGATTGGCATCGAGCACAGGGGCTGAATTTGCCCATTGCGGGATGATTTCGTGGATCACATAGAGTTGCTTCGAATCTTCAAAGCCGAGCGGCTTGAGCAAGACGCTGTTGACGAGAGAGAAGATCGCTGTGTTCGCACCGATACCGATTGCCAATGTCAAAACAACCACAGCGGTAAACACGGGCGACTTCCGCAACAAGCGCACGGCATATCGTAAATCGTAGGCGAGGGCATGCATACACGCCTCCCGATACGTTTCTAGAGCACTTCCGCGTCCAGAACAAGAACTCTGTAAGCGATTGCGCTCACAAGTCAAATCTGAGCACAGTGAGACCGGATGTCCACCTGCAGATAAAAGCGTCCGAAAGCGGACATTAAATGTGTGACTGCCCACGTTGACGTATATTGTCCCGATTACCCTCGAAATCCCTACTCGGCACCAGTCTGTGTGCGACAGATGGAACAGTTCGAACACTCGCCCACAAGTGTCCAGTTCAAATTCTCACAACTCATTCTATCTTCTCATCGCTCTCATCCCGTGCGGGATTGTGTTTCTTGCGCATGGACTCACCGCGCATCTCGATGCGGTGAGCGTTGTGAACTAAGCGATCGAGGATGCCGTCGGCGATGGTGGGATCGCCGATCTGCTCGTGCCAGCGCGAGACCGGCAACTGGGAAGTGAGGATGGTGTAGCGAGTCTGATAACGATCCTCGCAGATTTCCCAACCTCGCGCCGTTCGGCTTCATTCAACGGAGCCATCTCCCAGTCATCGATCACCAAGACATCGATGCGAGCCAGTCGTGCGGCCGTGGCGTAGGCTGCCATCGGCGCGGGCCAGAGCCAGTTCGCGCGACTAGGCAGCAGCGCGCAGATAGAGTGCTGAGTAGCCATACCGACTCTCTTTCTGAGCCAGCGCCGAGGCGATGTAGCTCTTGCCCACGCCATCTCGTCTCGATTACGAAAATGTTCTCGTGATTGCGCACCCAGGCAGAGTCTTTGGCCAAAGCCCGCATCACAGCTCTTGTCCAAGCCCTGAGCAGCGCGATGTCTATGTCTTCCACACAGGCTGATCCTTTCAGCTTGGCCGCTTTCAGTCTCCGCGCCAGCGCCTCGTTCTCGCGCCAACTCCATTGCTGATCCACTAGCAGCGCAATCATTCCAGGAAACTCGCTCGTTCACCGCGCGATCTTGTTCCTGCGCCTTCAGCGCCTCGACCATGCCGTTCACCCGCATGGCCAGCAGTTTCTCGATCATCGGCTGATTCAGCATGAGCGCGGTCCTCCTTGGGCGAAGTAGTCGGCGCCTCGAAGGTTGTCATGCGTAAGGGGCGGAGGAACAGATCGTGGAGGAGATAACGGAACCGCGTCTAGCCAGTTCTTCAGGATCTACTTCACGCTCTGATAGCGACAGGCATGAGCGAGGATCGCCCGTTCCGCGGCCGCTTCCATGCGCTCGGCCGAGTACTGTTGCGCCAGGCGAATGATCCTAGACGAGAGCATCCCCATCTTCAGTACGCTTCTCGCTGAGGATGCGCTCGAACAACTCGGTAGTGTGCGGGCCGATGGTGCGCGCCCAGTTGACCATGCGCGACGGCGGCCACTCCAGATGCGCTTGATGGCTCTTCGGACCGTGCTCGTGGTTGGTGATGGCTTTCCCGCGCTCGCGACTGCGCGCGTGGGAAGCGACGCGTTGCTCTGGTGGAAGATCTCCACCGTCGTCGGCGTGGAGCGGACTTCCACAACTTGCTGCACCAGCTGTTCGGCTCGCTCTAGAAGTTGCCGTCGAAAGCGACGTGGTAATCGATGTTCACTGTGGCCCGCGCCCACTGGCTCATATCGAATCGCTCGGCGCGCAAGAGCGACAGCGCAGTTTCTCCAGCATACGAAACAGGCTGGCGCGTGATCCCTCGCGCTTGCGGAACGGACGCTCATTCAGCCGCACCAGCAACGCGCGAATCGCCTCGTTGAGTTCGCCCAAGCTGAAAAACTTGCGGTGTCTCAAAGCCGCCACGATCCAGCGTTCCACCACTTGCACTCCGCTTTCGACTTTGGCCTTATCTCGTGGCTTGTATGGTCGTGCCGGCACTACACCCATGCCGTAATGCACGGCGAACTCTTGATAGGTGGGATTCAGATCGGGATCGTAGCGGCAGGCGCGCGTCACCGCTGTTTTCGCGTTGTCAGGCACCGTCAGCGTGGGCACGCCGCCGAAAAACTCCAGTGCGTGGATGTGGGCTTGAATCCAGGCTTCCAGTTGCTGATCGTGCGTCTCTTCCGCATAGGTGTAGGTACTGGTGCTCCAACCGTACAAATAACGAGCTGGCCACTCCTCGCCCCTACTGGCTTCATCGACGGGAATCGTCGCCCCGCCAAATCCACGAACATCTTTTCTCCGGCCTTGTGCTCCTGTCGCAACACCACATCCAGATGTCGTCGCCACTGCTGATAGCGCTCACAAAACCAACTGTAGCGATAGCCCTCGAGATAATCTTGCCGATATTCCTGCCATAGCAACTGCAAGGTCAGATGGCGATGTTGCTGCAGCTGCTCGTGAATCCCTTTCCAGTCCGGTAGCGACCGCTGCTCGCTCGCGCGACCGGTGCGTTTCCAAACAGCTTGCTTTCCAGTTCCTCTTCACTGAAGTCTTTGGCAGTGGCCAGCCGATCCCGGCCGCTGTCGCCCGGTCCAGATAGTCATGTACCGTGCTCAGCCCGATCCCGCAACTGCGCGTGATCTGCCGCTGCCCTAACCCTAGCTCGAACCTTAACCGCAGAACTTCCTTGATCTTCCGCATGGACTTTCTCCTGGCCGGCACCCTCGTCTCCTTTGCTCGTGGAGTTCAATGCCGGGTGATTGTCCAGCGGTCGCTACCCCTCCTGCTCTTCGCTTGTGGAAAACATTCCGTTCCAAGCCGAACGCTATTCCGGTGCGACCCAAAGTGTTCGCCTTCCCACCGGAACGGTGTTCGCCTTCAGACCGGAATGCCGGTCGGGATCACAACGGAATGGTGTTCGCCTTCACACCGGAATCGCGTTCGCCTTCGACCGGATTCCCCACTTGGGTCATTTGGCGAAAGCAGGCCATAGCGCTCACTGACTCATCGACTTCCGTGGGAGCGAGAGGCACACACGTTAGTCACCTTGCGGAATCACTCCCTCCCCGGCGATGCTTGGATAATGTCGGAAATCGAACAACTCGCGAAAGACTGCACTCCAGAGTCCATCTGTGCATTCGTCGCCAAGAGCTTTCAAGTAGAAGCGACGGAAGTCGCGCTGCTGGAGCTGAGTGGAAGTCTGCTGAATTTCCTCTACCCCTTTGAGTTGAAAACCGCAGGCGCGATTCCTCTTTCCAGTTCGGCAGTAGCGGCTCGCACAGCGCGCACCAGGCAGGCGGAGCTTTTCAATAGTTTCACACAAGTAAAGCATTTCAGCGTTTTTGAACTCGTCAAGCTAGGAGACACCGGACTGGACGCACAGATAATTCAGAAGCTCATGTCCGCGCCGGTTCTCGTCGGCGGTGAAGTGATTGGGGTGATTCAGGTCTCCCGCAAAGCTCCACGCCCGGCTGCGGCGGGGCCAGACTTCACTCCTGATGATCTTCAGAAACTGGAATCCGTTGCTTCGATTGTGGGTAAATTAATGACCCAGGGCACGGGCAAAGCCCATGCAAGCTCAGCTTCCCCATCCTGAAAGAGAGAAAGAACTGCAGAAAGCGAAGACCCCAGTCGTTTGTTTCTGACCGTGACCGGCCCCTATACTTGAAATCAAGGCCAGCGGGTCAATGAGTGTAATGGCGATTTTTCGTAAATCGCGGGGGGATGTTAGTCTTTCGGGGCGTGACATTCGGAGGCGCTTTTGAGAGTTCTTTCGTACTGCGTCATTTCGACCTTCGCCCTCACGATGTTGGCCGCAACCACTCCACTGCTTCCTCAGTCATCGGGTGACAATGACACCCGTGAACTGGAACGGCTTGAAAAGGTTTGGAACGAAGCTCACGAGCACGGGGATGCGGACGCCTTAGATGCTTTGTGGGCTCAAGACATGGAAGTTGCCGTTCCCAAAATGCCGGTAATGTCAAAAGCCGAAGTACTCAAGTTCGCGCGATCGGGTCGAATGAAGTTCCTTATCTACCAAACATCTGATGTTCACGTCCGTCTCTATGGCAACGCTGCCGTCGTCACAGGTCGTCTGCAACGGACCCGTTCGATAAACGGACAGGAAATCTCCGACGACTGGCGATTCACTAAGACGTATGTACGCCAAGAGGGACATTGGCGGGTCGTAGCGTTTCATGCATCGGACGCCGTACAACAGTAAGCTTCGGTCTCTCTTAGAAAATCAGCCACTGCACCTGTTGTTAACAGCCGATTTCACTCATTGAAATAACGGCTGAATCGGGTCAATGAGTGTAACAGGAATGTTACGACAACCACGGTCTTATAACTTGGGTAATCTAATCGTCACTACGGAACTGGTTCGCATGAGATAGCGATTGTTATTCGCGGTGTCGCTGATGTTAGGTTCTGCTGCGACGGCACAGGACGCACCGGATTCTTTCAAAATCCGACCTTCCCATCAGAGTGAAGGCCGGATTTCTCCTATGCGGCCACTTGCTTGGTTTTCTTCAGGAACGCCAGCAGGTCGGCGTTGATCGTGTCGGCCTCGGTTGTTGGCATGCCATGCGGAAAGCCCTTGTAGGTTTTCAAGTGTGCTGTTCCGCAGCAACTTCGCCGACAGCGGCCCAGCCGCGACATAAGGCACGATTTGGTCGTCCTCGCTATGCATCACCAGCACCGGCACGGTGATCTTCTTCAGATCTTCGGTGAAGTCCGTTTGGGAGAAGGCGACGATGCCGTCATAGTGCGCCTTGGCGCCTCCCATCATGCCCTGGCGCCACCAATTCCAGATCACCGCCTCGGAGGGTTTCGCGCCCGGCCGGTTGTAGCCGTAGAACGGTCCAGACGCAACATCGTAATAGAACTGGGCCCGGTTGGCGGCGAGTTGCGCCTGCAATCCGTCAAACACCTCTTTGGGCTGCCCGGCCGGATTGGCCGGCGTCTTCAGCATCAGCGGCGGCACGGCGCTGATGATCGCCGCTTTGGCCACCCGGCTTTCGCCATGGCGAGCCAGATAGTGCACCACTTCGCCGCCGCCGGTCGAATGGCCGACATGAATCGCATCCTTAAGATCGAGATGCGCGGTCAGCGCCGCCAGGTCGTCGGCATAGTGATCCATGTCGTGGCCGTCCCCGGTCTGGGTGGAGCGGCCATGCCCGCGCCGGTCGTGGGCAATTACGCGATAGCCGTGCTGGAGGAAGAACATCATCTGCGTGTCCCAATCGTCCGCCGACAGCGGCCAGCCGTGACTGAAGACGATGGGCTGACCCTTGCCCCAATCCTTGTAGTAAATCTGGGTCCATCCTTCGTTGTGATCGTGGGCATGTGTTTTTCTCCTTCACTGCGAATCGTCTTTTCTAAGAAGCATCGAAAACAACTGTGTTCTCCATCAGGCCTTACGGCATTCGACGACTGCGCCGATGGCGGCGAATTCGTCAAGGGTTCTTGAAATCGCCTGCGATCATCAGCCCCATATCAAACTCCCTGATACACGAGCGCAAGAAATGCACTCGGGGTCATGAACAGGTTGCCCACTCCGTGTCATAGCGTGCGCCGGGTCTGGCCGCGACAACTTCGGGCAGGGACAGACCCTGCCTTTTGAGAGCGGCGACCTTCTCGCGAATTTCAACCAGCACGTCTCGGAACAAGACCAGGTCGGTCCGGGCGCCAATCGCCCCGTGACCGGAGACGACGATGGTCTTGTCCGTAGCCATCGCCAGGTTCGTCTCCGCTGCGTGGTGGATTGGCCTGTACTATGGCAACTCGTTCCAAAACATCCCGTTGTTCATGGAGCAACAAGCCAATGCCACCATCTTCCAGGGTGTTCTGAGCCTTAGCGCCCCTACCGACACGCTACCGTGCGGCGGCCCGCTTGGGTCGTTCTCCTACACGCCGGCCAACGTCGCCGCCCAGGAAGCTTGCTTGCCGGGCCCGTCCACACAACTTGCTAGTGGCAGCGTTGGCCGCCTCATCGATCCCAACCACCGCAACCCCGTCTCCGAAGAATTCAATATCGGATACAGTTGGGCGGTCAACAGTAATTCCGTTTTCGAGGCGGAATACACTCACGTGCTTGATCTCCATGAGAACAAGACCATCAACATCGACCAGAAAGTAGTAGACGGCTTCGACACCACCGGCGTTCAGTGCACCAGTCCCGGACTTCCCTCGGGCTGCAACATGAACTACGGGAACGCGAACTTAGTGCGGCCTTTGAGCGCTGCGCTTGGTGCCGCAGGGCAGCCGGTTCTGGCTAGTGTCCGCAACGACGAGTCCATCAACCGTAGCCACGATGACGGAATTAACTTCAGCTTCCGTCAGCGCATGACTCGCCGTTTCTCCCTCAACGCCAACTACACGCTTGCCTGGGCCTACGGCTACGATGCTGGAGGCTTCTCAGCCTTCCGCAACTATGCCCGCGATGGTTATCACCCCTTCGCCTCCTACGAATGGGGCCCCATGACCAACGACGAGCGCCATCACATCACCATTGCCGGCCTGGTCAATCTGCCGAAAGGATTCGAGTTCGCGCCGATTCTGCAATTCGGTTCAGCTCGGCCCTATGCCTTGACCAATTCGTATAACGCTATCAATGCGGGCGGCGGTACCACGAATGCGGTGATCGTGCCCATCACCGATCAGAAGAACTTTCTCTACGGGCCAAACTACATCACTCAGTATGTGAGCACGGCAGTGGGGAACGGTGCGGACCCGGATGCTGCAACCGCAGCCGCCCAGGGAAACCTAACCACGTGCTACTACACCAATCAGTGCACCATCGCCAAGTTCGATCCGCTTCGTGGACAGGCTGTCTTTCAACTGGACACCAAGTTTGCTAAGAACTTCCATTTCGGCGAACGCTACAACATTCAATTGGTTGCCCAGGCCTTCAACCTCACAAACCGGGCCAATTACGGGAACGATTTTGGTGGCAACGTTGCCAGTTCAACGTTCAGCCATCCGATCGGTTTCTTCGCCCCAACTGCCACCTTCATCCCGCGCTCGATCTGGGGCGAATTCGGTGTCCACTTCACCTTCTAACTGGTAATCCCAATTCAAAAAGGGGTTGGCATCGCTGCCAGCCCCTTTTATTTTTGTCCGAGACCTCACTCGGGCAGCCTCTTCGTCCGTTGTTTTTCGAAAGACGAATAGGTTCATCCCTTTGCTTCGGAGCGCACTACCTCGTGTCGGGCGCTAGCAAATTGCCAGAACCACCAGTGGCTCTTCTTGTCGAAGGTTGAAGTGAGTTACGACGCAGACGCAGACTATCTTCCCGGTTGGGATACCATTAGCCAGTGGGCAGGTGAAATGGAAGAATGCGAGGCGGCCGACCCTGAGA
Source organism: uncultured Acidobacteriota bacterium (assembly GCA_963701925.1). Taxonomy (GTDB): domain Bacteria; phylum Acidobacteriota; class Terriglobia; order Terriglobales; family Acidobacteriaceae; genus Sulfotelmatobacter. Next base: position 127,560 of record CAVPBQ010000009.1, on the reverse strand, counting down.
ACCATGCTGCCTACCACGACGTTAGAGCACAGATTCTAGCGTTTAAGTCCAGACGACAGCTAGACTTCATCGTTCGTCACAACCTTTACGGCCAGTTCATTGAGGAAGACAAAGCATTTGAATAAGCAAGAACAATCATCCAAGAACTTCGGTTAATCCGCAAACTAAGAACGCTATCTGGGTTGCAAACAGAACCTCGGGCATCCGGTGAACGATCTGTTCGACATCAGAGTGAACGCGCAGCAGCAGGCGAAAACTGAGGAATCTGTCCGGGCAACCGGGGCCAGCGACGCTGTAGAAAGGGAATGCTCGCAAGGCATAGAATGCCGCCACGGAGGATCGGACCATGAACCCGCCAGCGACACCAGGCACCTATCCTTATCCCAACGAACCGACTTGGTCGAGGTCGGAAAAAGCCATCGCACAGAAAGTCTTCGACGCTGCTCTGAAGCGGGAACTTCAGGCAGTTATGCAGGAAGCAAAGCAGAAGGCCAATCAGATCAAGGAACCCGCGGACGTTTGGGCGTTGGAGCGGTACTTGACCCAGCGTCGTAAGGACATCGACCGCAAATACGAGTTTCGTTCTTCTCAGCTGACGCGGGTGTTTGGGACGCTCTTGTGGGAACGTCGCATCCGTGAAGAAGAGCTGCGTGGCTTAGGAGAGGACAGGATGAAAGCGATCCGCTGTTGCGCCGACGTTCTATCGGAGGACGCAGCCTGACGGGGGATTTTGAGTGCTATCGCCTGTTAGCAACAGTCTGAGTACTTTCTCTCGCCGAAGAATCCAGCCCAGCGTGGGTTATAATCCGTGCGCTCGTTCGTGGGTCGGATTTGCGTCGCGCGCTACATGGATGGACGCCTAACCATGGATCAAGGTTCGACATTTCCAAAACAGAGACACGGGTGCCTGACGGTGTGGCTCATCCTAATGGTTGCCGCCAACTCCGTGGCCGCGCTGGGTTATGCCTTGACGGCTGGGGCGAGCAAGCACAGTCTGCCTCATCTCGGGACGGCTTGGACGAGGCCTATATTAGCTGGTATCGGGGTCGCCAATGTCATCTTCTGCATCGCGCTATTTACATGGAAGAAATGGGGATTCTTCGCCTTGGTTGCTTGTACTGTTGTGACGTTTGTTTTCAATCTGGCAATTGGATTGAGCGTCGGCAGGGCGTTTTTGGGACTCCTTGGCCCCGCAGTTCTGTATGGTGTCTTGCAGATCGGGGATCAGAACAAAGGATGGACACAACTGGAGTGAATCCTGTTGTGTGGCATCCCAACCACGCAACGTCGGTTGGCGTTAAATCGCCATTTCACTCATTGACCCAACGCGGCGTTTTGAGTGTAAACGCAGTTTTAAATAGTTTGTCGAACATCTGACTCACTGTTGTTGGATCTTCAGCTGTGACGGTTCGCTAGCGACAATCTCAGGCACACCCTTGAAGGCCATGATCTTCCCGGTGATGCAGACATGCTTGCCCCTATATGCCGTTTCCGGATCACCAAACTTCGATCGGTCGCTTTCCCAGATGACCACAGTGAAAATCTGCTCGGGATACGGCTTGTCCAAATTCAAGAACGTGGGCTTTCCCCGGCTATTTTCAGCGTAGCCGGTGCTCACAACTTTGCCGCAAACCGTCGCCTGCTCACCGTTGTGGTCTTTGGCTTCGCTTGCTGTGAGAGTTTTCTGGCTCAGCGCCGGAGCAACGGCCAGCAGAACAAAGGCTAGGACCGGTAGCGTCTTCGTGCGTCGTGCCATGACGTGCCTCCCATTCACACCGAACGGAGTAAGATCATCCGCCCATAAACTCTGCAGAACATCAGCGTCTCCATGCTCGTGGGCCTCATTCCACATTTTTTTCGAGCCTTTCCAGTTCCTGCTTGTCGTGTTCAATCGATGACTGGGCCGATACCTGTTTCGAGGCCGTAACCGGAGTAAGAGCAAACATTGTGGGACGAGCGAGATGAATCTCACGGGAAGCACCTCCGAATCGAACCCGAAGAGCTTAGCACTGAAAACAGCGGGGCTCATTGACCGAAGCATCAACGTAGGAACTAGCCAACTGCCACCGCAACGATCGTGAGCTTGATTAACCAGCCGACTGAGTAGGACGCAACGAAAGCCCGGTGCAGTTTCATGAACGCGGCGTTTGTGAGAATCAGGGGCAACGGGCCGATCACCCACACCGCAACCGCCAATTTGACTGCGCTCGATACAGAATGAAGACCCAGCCGGGCGGCGACAAAGGCAAATACTCCGCAAGTCACAAATGGCAGCGGGCTGGTCAGAGCAATCGCTCTGCCTTCCGGACCCTGACGCCAGATTTCTGGGTAAGTGTAGCGTCGATGAATGCAGTCGCCTGCGAAAAACCAGTCAGTAAGCGACGAGACGACACCAGCGCCAACAATGATCGCAACCAGTCGCGCCCAGTTCATAGTCTCCTCCTTGCCAAACGCTGGCATTCTACCCGTACCAAGCTCGACACTATCGATCTCAATTGGCGAAACTCCCCGATTACAAAACACTTCGGATTGTTTCTGCAGGAATTGAATGAGTTCCTTTCGAAGGATTTCAGCTCGATTGCGGTCCATGATGGCCTCCCTTTCTCGGGGCGAAGCGGCATCTTGGGCTTTCCCGAGGCTGGCACGCATGGAAGGTCCGATTCAATACCCTGCATTCCGTACCGTAAACCGAACATCCCCTCGTGCCTAAGTTGTAAGGGTGGTCTATCGGCGTTTTTGTGTTGGGTGTTTTCTACTGTTTTTCGTTTTTAGGTCTTGTCTACCTTCTCGGCCTTGCCACTTTCCGCAGTTAGCCGGTCTGCCTCTAGGAGCAAACGCCGCATATTGGAGAGGATGCTGCGCCTGAGACCTTTGTCATTGACTTTGTTCAGTTCCGATAAAGTCTCTTCGAGTTGGCGGGAAATAACTTTGAATTCATCGTCTAACATAAAGTGGCGAATGCATTAGAACAGGGTTTTTCGGACCGGAACATACAGGGAAACCCCGAAGCTCACTGACTAACGCTGCAAACTTTACGCGAGCCTTTTGAACACGCAACCTCAGCAACAGCCACAAACTCATTGCAAGTTGAACTAGTTGGGCGAGCGAGGAGTTTGGAGCGAGAATTGCGACAATGGAATCTAGCTCAGCCCGAGGGTGCTTGAGTTATGGAACCAGACAAGGCCAGGCCTAGCTGCTGGATTTGTCGCAATCCGGTATCGCTTGAGGAATGCAAAATCGACGACGATGGCCAGGCTGTGCATGAGCCTTGCTACATCAGAGTAGTCACAAGAAAATCTGGTAGTGCGGTATCAAGCCCAAGCACAAATCAGGATTTCACGGAGGAAACGTAACGGCCCGCGATGGGCTCTAGGTGCACTCTTTCCTCAACATCTGCACTACAGCACCTAGGTTCGCGATTGAGCCCACCAGTGGCCACTCGGCAGGGAGAACAAAGCTTGTTCCACGAAGGGATTTGTCCCTAATTGAGACAAAAGGGGAAGCGAGCTACGCTGAAGCTGCCGATGCTTTGGGCTCCGAGAACACGAGCCATTCTAGGCTTGAGAACGGTAGATAAACGTTGGGCGCATTCATGTTAGCCATTGCGCTGCCGGTTATTTCGCGCAAAGCCGCCACCATGTCATCGCTCAGAAGACAGAATCCCGTCTCATCTGTGGCAGCAACCGTACCAGGGAACGCCCGGCTGAAAAGAGAAACTTTCACGATCACGGGCTTGCCCACAAGCTTGGCTTTGAACGAAGCTGAGTTTGGCAGCGACATATTTCCTCGGTAGAAAAAATGCTTCTGTCAATAGGTTGCGGCGCGCATTTCGATTGAACAAGCTCCGTTCGGTATCTGTCGTTACGATGGTAATCAATCCACTCGCTGTTACAGGTCAACGAGTGAAATCGTGATTTTGCGCCAGTCATGACTAGAGCTACAAGTGGTTCGCAAGAATCGGCACGCATAATGTACCTCTCACGTCTTTTCATCGTACCGTTTGTGATCTCGATATACGCTGCGTCGCAAGCAGCCCCGCCGCCGGCTATGTGTATTTGTGTCCAATCCAGTACCGGCACATAAACCCTTTCCCTCGGCACAGGGCGTTCGTTCAGTTATCAGCAACCCTTCAGCGAATGGAATCGATTGGACGAACATGATGATTTCTCCCTCTGCGTTTCGATCCCACGACTCAGGCGTATCGATGCGACAGAATCCAGTCTCCAACTTCCGTTTTTGCCCCTATTCTCGGCCCAAGAAGGATGCGCGCTCGTTCCCACCTCTGGGAAGAAGCAATTTCACTGAAACCATTGTTTTTAACGGCGGCCACAGTTGGCAAGAAGCAGCGATTACACCCATTGAGAATTGGCTGCTGGGGTCAATGAGTGTAATCAATGAGTGAAATGATTCCATAACAATGTCGGCTCCCAGGCCCGAGTAAACTTTGGAGGGGCAAACCAACCAAAGGGCTCGGAGGAAAGGAGCCGAACATGCTGATTATAGGTTGTGACTATCATCCGGGCTTCCAGCAAATTGCATGGGTGGACACAGAAACAGGTGAGTGCGGGGAACGTCGACTAACTCATCGCGAGGAAGCTGAGCAGTTTTACAGGGAACTTAAAGGGCGGAGCGTGCGCGTGGGGATGGAAGCCAGCGGACACGCACGCTGGTTCGAGCGCCTGCTGAGCGACGTGCAGTTTGAGTTGTGGATTGGGGACGCGGCGGAGATTCGCACGAAGCGCGTGCGCAAGCAGAAGACGGATCGTCAGGATGCGCAGCTGCTGCTGAAGCTCATGGTGGAAGACCGCTTCCCGCGGATCTGGGTCGCGGATGCGGAGAATCGCGATCTACGGCAGTTGTTGTGGCATCGGCATCGATTGGTCCAGATGCGCACGCGCATCATGAATCAGCTGCATGTGGTGGCTCTGAACGAGGGAGTCCGGCGCAAGAAAGCGCTGTGGCGACCAGCTGGTCGCAGTGAGCTGGAGTCGTTAGTGCTCGCTCCCTGGGCACTACGACGTCGTCGCGACCTGCTCGACTTATTCGACCAACTGACTCCGAAGATCCACGACTTGACGCGAGCGCTGGAAGAAGAAGTGGAGAAGCGATCAGTGACGCGACGGCTGATGACGCATCCCGGCGTGGGCCCGCTGACGGCGCTGGCGTTCGAGTTGGTGATCGGAACTCCGGAACGCTTTCGCTGCGGCAAGCAAATCGCCAGCTATGTGGGTCTGGTTCCATCGGAACAATCCAGTGGCGATCGCCGCCGACTCGGACACATCAGCCAACAAGGCAACTCCCTGCTGCGCTTCTTGCTGGTGGAAGCGGCACAAGTTACCGTGCGCAGCCACCCGCTGTGGCGCAGTAAGTTCTTCCACATTGCTATGCGCCGAGGACGAAAGATCGCCAAGGTCGCAATGGCCAGGAAGCTGGCGGTGCATCTGTACTGGATGTGGCGCCAGGGCTGGGACGACAGCCAGTTTGAAAAGCTCGGTTCGCACGCGGGAGCGCCCGGAAATCGCCATGGTGCGCAGTAGTCACCGACGTAATGATTGGGTATCCCGCTCCCCTTCGCAGGGGGAGTTCGAAGAAGTAATCATGATCGCGGTTGGTGATCGAAGAGATGGCTGGGTCGGACTGAGTTCCTGACCCCAACGATTAAGCGAGCCCAAGGTTGGAAAGCGCAAACCCTCCACGAGAGCGAAATGGCGCTCTTCCTCGAGTGCACGCTGTAGTGTGCGCGAAAATGCTTGACACCGCCGACATTGTTAGAGATGGCGATTTATCGCCAACCATCCCCTTCAGCCGCCACCAACCCACCGCTTTCATTGACTTGACCCCACATCGCACCTACCATTGTCCGACTGCATGATCGGGCAAACCATCTCACACTACCGAATCCTTGAGAAGCTGGGCGGGGGAGGGATGGGTGTGGTCTATAAGGCGGAGGATCTCAAACTCGGCCGCTTCGTCGCTCTCAAGTTTCTACCCGACGACGTAGCCAAAGACCCGCAGGCGCTCAGCCGCTTTCAGCGCGAAGCCAAGGCTGCATCGGCGCTGAACCATCCCAACATTTGCACCATCTACGAAATTGACGACCAGCACGGCGAGGCCTTTATTGCCATGGAGTTTCTTGATGGCATGACGCTGAAGCACAAGATCGCGGGCCGGCCGATGGAAAGCGAGCAGATTCTAGCGCTGGCCATTGAGATTGCCGACGCGCTCGACGCTGCCCACAGCGAAGGCATTGTTCACCGCGACATCAAGCCCGCCAACATCTTCGTGACCAAGCGCGGTCATGGCAAGATTCTGGACTTTGGACTGGCCAAGGTTGGTTTGGCAGGCAGTTCTTCGAGCCAAATTGCGTCGCTGAACACGCAGTCGGTAGACGTGGACGCGGAGCACTTGACCAGTCCGGGCACCATGTTGGGAACGGTGGCCTACATGTCGCCCGAGCAGGTTCGGGGCAAGGGGCTTGATGCGCGTACCGACCTGTTTTCCTTTGGCACAGTATTGTATGAGATGGTCACCGGAAGTCTGCCGTTCCGGGGCGACACCGCCGGCACGATCTTTGATTCGATCCTGAATCGCAATCCAGTTCCCTCGATTCGAATGAATCCTGACATTCCGGCGAAGGTGGACGAGATCACCAGCAAGTGCCTCGAGAAAGACCGAAACCTCCGTTATCAACATGCCTCCGAGATCCGCGCCGACTTACAGCGGCTAGAGCGGGACACGGAATCGGGAAAGACAGCCGTCGAGCCTGTCGGCAAGCGCAAACGAAAACTGTCACGACTTGCCAAGGCGACGACCGCGGTGGGTGTACTCGTGTTGCTGACCACAGGGGCAGCCCTTCTGCTTCGCTACTTTCACAGCCAGGATCTTGGGGTCGATTCGATTGCTGTCCTGCCGATCACCGACAACGATACGAGCGCGAACGGGCGTGTGCTCGAGGACGGAATCACCAGCAGCCTCATCGACAGCCTGTCACAGTTGCCCAATCTGAGGGTGATGTCGCGCAGTTCGGTCGCGCAATACAAAGGCAAAGACGTCGACCCCATAGCGGTTGGGCGACAGCTCAATGTCAAGGCGGTTGTCACCGGGCAGCTTGTTCAGCAGGGCGACAATATCGATCTCAGCGTAGAAATGGTCAACGCGCGCGACGACAGCCATATCTGGGGTAAGCAATACAGCCGAAAAGCATCGGAGATTCTTTTCTTGCAGCAGGAACTTGCTCGAAACGTATCGGCGCGGTTGATGCCGAAAATTTCCAATGATGCGCGGGACAGACTCGCCAAGCAGGGAACGTCTGATCCAGAGGCCTACCAACTTTACGTCAGGGGGCAGACATATCAGGACACGCTGACGGCGGACGGCTGGAAAAGGGCGCTGGAATATTTTCAGAAGGCGGTGGCCAGAGATTCGAATTACGCGGCGGCATATGCCGGGATGGCGCACGCTTACGCATGGCTCGGATTCTTCCGCGAGATGCCGTCGGTCGAAGCGCGGCAAAAAGCCACCGACGCTGCGACCAAGGCTGTTCAGTTGGACGACTCCCTTGCCGAGGCGCATGCAGCTCTGGGATATGTTTTCATGTTTAATTGGGAGTGGCAGCGCTCCGAGAAAGCATTGCACCGTGCCCTCGCATTGAACCCGAGCTTTGCACAGGCGCACATGTACTACGGCCAGTATCTTTCCGCTCAAGGGAAGATGGAGGAAGCCGTGGCTGAGCACAAGATCGCCCTCGAGCTTGATCCCTCTTCGCAGTTTTACAACCAGGGGTTGTGCGCGATGTTGTGGTCTGCAGGCGAATACGATGAGTCGATTCAGCAGTGCCGCAGGCTGGTGGAGATTTACCCCGAAGTTTCCATGCCCCACGGTACTCTAAGCTACGATTACGCGAACAAAAGGGATTACGCACAGGCGATGCGCGAGCTGCAGCTCAGACTGACGATGGACGGCGAGCGCGAGTTATCGGAAACGGTCGGACAAGCGTATGCCACCACGGGTTGGGAGGGAGTACTGAAAAAGGAGGCTGAAGTCTATCAGGCAAAGGGTGAGAACTATGACCCGGAGGCTACTGCGATCGCCTATGCGGAACTCGGTGACAAGGACAAGGCGTTCTTTTGGCTAAACAGGGCCTATGACGAACACGAGTTGCTTTTTGTCAAGAGCACGCGGCAGTACGATAGCCTGCATGGGGATCTACGGTATGCAGATCTGCTGCATCGGATGGGGTTGTCGCAATGATTTTGCTCTGACCATTCGGAAAAAGACGCCGACAATCCCACTTTCTGTCGGCAATTGGTGTTGCAGGTTCAAGTGCGCTCCGCTGGGCTCCCCGTCAGTCGCCGTTGGTTCTTCTGTTCCCTCTATTTCAGTCCCTGCAATGTTAACGCTAGGCCGCAATCTGGTCGAACTTCGTTTCTTAGTCAACTGGCATAAACAGGCGATTTTACTCATTGAGGGCTGGGAGCTAGAAGCCCGGGGGCAATGAGTGTAATGGCGATTTATCGACAACAATCCTTTTGAAAAAAAGCGGACTCAGTCGCTTTCATTGACTTGTCCTCGCATCATGCCTACCATTGTGCGATTCCATGATCGGCCAAACCATCTCTCACTACCGCATCATCGAGAAGCTGGGCGGCGGAGGCATGGGCGTGGTTTACAAGGCGGAAGACACGCGCTTGCACCGCTTCGTCGCTCTCAAGTTCCTGCCTGACGATGTGGCCCACGATCCACAAGCGCTGGCCCGCTTCCAACGCGAGGCGCAGGCCGCTTCCGCATTGAACCACCCCAACATCTGCACCATCCATGACATCGGCGAACAGGATGGCCAGGCCTTCATTGCCATGGAGTACCTCGACGGGCAGACGCTGAAGCACCTGATCGGGGTGCGGGCACTGGAGTTGGACACGCTGCTGTCGCTGGCTGTCGAGGTAGCCGATGCCCTAGATGCCGCTCACTCCAAGGGAATCGTGCACCGTGACATCAAGCCTGCCAATATCTTTGTTACCGAGCGCGGCCACGCCAAGGTGCTCGATTTCGGTCTAGCCAAGGTCACGACCGCGGGCGGGAGCGAGCAGAATGAGGCCACGCGCACCGAGGCGATCGAGGCGCACCTGACCAGCCCCGGAACCGCGGTCGGCACGGCCGCTTACATGTCTCCCGAGCAGGCGCGCGGACGTCCACTGGATAACCGGACCGACCTGTTCTCCTTTGGGACGGTCTTGTACGAGATGGCTACCGCCCAGTTGCCGTTCCGCGGAGCCACGACCACCGACTTGTTCGATTCCATCCTCCACAAGGCCGCAGTGTCTCCGGTACGGCTGAATCCAGATCTGCCCGCGGAAATGGAACGAATCATCAACAAGTCTCTGGAAAAAGATCGCGACCTGCGCTACCAGCACGCTGCAGATTTGCGAGCTGACCTGAAACGGCTCAAGCGGGAGACAGGATCGAGCCACTCCGGAGTTCCCACCGCCGTCGAAGCCGCAAGCCGAGCATCAGCAGGAATAGGCGTCGGAGGTTTCGCGCCCCCCTCGAGCGACAGGCAAACGAGCGGCAAGCAAGAGACGGCGCTCTCTTCCAGGCAGGCGACGGCGAGGGCTATTCCTTGGAAAATTCTAGTGCCGGCTGCGGTGGTTGTGATTGCCTTAGTTGCCGGTGGCCTCTACTGGCGCTCGCGTTCGACGACTTCGGAAAAAAATGCTACAGCGCTCACGGAAAAAGACACCATCGTGCTGGCAGACTTCGAGAACAAAACCGGCGACCCCGTCTTCGATGATGCGCTCAAACAGGCGCTCGGCGTTCAGCTCGGGCAATCCCCCTTTCTCAACATCCTGTCCGATAGGAGAGTCGAAGAAACCCTGCATCTGATGGGCCGTCCGCAGAATGAGCGAGTCACGCGCGACGTGGCGCGGGAACTCTGCATCCGAACCGGCAGCAAGGCATTTCTGGCGGGATCCATCTCAAAGCTGGGAGATCAATACGTTGTCGGTGTGGATGCTGTCGGATGCAGCAACGGCGATACGCTGGCCAAGGAGCAGGAGGAGGCAGCCGGCAAGGAGGATGTGCTGAAGGCGCTGGGTAAGGCAGCATCCAGTCTTCGCGGAAAGCTTGGTGAATCCCTCGGGACCATCCAGAAATTCGATGTCCCCGTGGAGGCAACGACGGCTTCCCTGGAAGCGTTAAAGGCCCTCAGCATGGGCATCACGACCTTCCGCGCCAAGGGTAACGCCGAAGCCGTTCCGTTCTATAAGCGCGCGATAGAAATCGATCCAAATTTCGCCGTGGCCTACGCCAGCCTGGGACTTGTGTACGGCAATCTGGGCCAAGCCAGTCTCGCGGCGGAGAATATAAAGAAAGCCTACGATCTCCGCGATCGCGTCAGCGAGCGGGAAAAATATCGTATCTCTGCCTTGTACTACGAAAACGTCACGGGAGAGTTGGAGCAGGCGGTCCAGGTTTATGAGCTATGGGCCAAGAGTTATCCGCAAGATTCCATTCCTGTTGGCAACCTTGGGGTGATTAACGGCAACTTGGGGCAATACGATAAGGCTTTGGCAGCCAGCGTTGAGAGCCAGCGGCTGGAGCCGGACGCAATCGGCTATTCCAATCTTGCAGGAACCTACCTTTCTCTCGACCGCCTGGACGACTCGCAGAAGGCGATCGAAGATGCCCAGCAGCACCATATGGAGAGCGATTTCCTGCATCTCGGAATCTACGGATTGGCCTTCTTAAAGGGCAATGCGGCAGAGATGGAACGTCAAGTGGCTTGGGCCGCCGGTAAGCCGGGAACGGAAGACCTACTGCTCTGGTTCCAATCGAACACAGAGGCATATTACGGGCATCTCACGAGGGCGCGGGATTTTTCCCGCCGAGCAGTGGATGCGGCGGTCCGCGCCGATTCCAAGGAAACCGCCGCGATATGGCAGGTCAGTGCGGCTTTGCGGGAGGCGGAGTTTGGCAACGCCGCGGCGGCAAAGCAAGGGGTCGCCGCCGCCCTGGCACTGTCTCCTGGCCGCGATGTCAAGATGTTTTCCGCTTTGACCCTGGCCCAGGTTGGCGAAATGAACCGGGCGAAAGCACTCGTGGATGAACTGGAAAAGAATTATCCATCGCAAACGGTGCTGAAGGTCTATTGGATGCCAGCCATCAAAGCCGCCATGGAATTGAATGCCGGCAATTCCACCCAAGCTCAGATGCTACTGGAGGCTGCTGCGCCTTACGAACTGGGACAGCCGTCACAATTGCAGGAGGGGACGCTTTATCCGGTCTACCTCCGAGGGCAGGCGTATTTAATGGCACATAACGGTACGGCCGCAGCCGCAGAGTTTCAGAAGTTTCCCGCCCACCGCGGCATTGTCGTCAACTACCCACTGGGCGCGCTGGCGCATCTCGGCCTGGCCCGTGCCTACGCCGTGTCGGGCGACATCGTCAAAGCCAAGACCGCATACCAGGATTTCCTAACCCTCTGGAAAGACGCCGACCCCGATATTCCCATCCTGAAAGAAGCCAAGGCGGAGTTCGCAAAGCTGCAGTAGCTGGGCAAACCTCCAGCCTCATCCTTTGCAGTTTTGCTGATAACTGTTGAGAACAGCGTTAGCTTACGGCCTGACAATGTGCTGGCCCTTGATACTGATCAAGTGCGCAGCATGTTTGACCGCTGCGGCATGTGCGGACGCTGCTTTGAATTGTGAAATGTAGGTGCCGCCACTGAACTCAAGTACCACCGTGAAGAGTTCCATGACAACGATTGTAGCCACGTAACTGTTGTTATCAGGCGTGCACACTGATTGATGGGTACAGCTCAGGCCGAAGATGTTGCTGCGTTCGGGAGAGCATCTGCAACTTGAGAAAGTTTTTCAACAGGGTCCCATGCGTGATCACTCAGCTGGATGTCTTGTGTACCTGTGAAGCACGCGATTATTGGTATCCACTACATACGTCGCTGACACCTCTCTTCTACAATTCCAGCTTCGTCTCCATCCTGGCGAAGCAAAGTTTCTAATTCCGCGACTGCCTCTTCCAAGGAGCGGAGGCAGCTAAGATAGTCCGCCCGTTCCGACGGTGTCCGTTCCAGTGCCCGCAATTGCTTTTTTCGTTCTGCCAAGAGCGATCTGGTATAAGCGAACACTTCACGATCTCCACGTTCGGTCATACGCATTTCCTGCGCCGCAAATTCGGGGCCAAATACGAGATTCACCAAAATCGTTGAGTAATGGAAAAAGGCTCGGGTCGACAGCCGGGCATCTGCCGACATGTCGGCAGCCATGACGATCTATTGGCGCGTAGGGATCGGTTTTGCTTGGAAAAGCCCTATTGGGTAGCGAACAGTTCCACACATGGACGATCATTCAATCGCGGGACGAACTGAAATACTCCGTCGAGAGATTGGTCTGATCCAGCAAGAAGAGCAACTCTACCGTATTAACAGAAGCCATGCCCTAGCTGAGATTGCAGAGCATCAGAAGCGAGAGTTTCGAGTCCTTGCGATCCGTGAAGAACTTAGAGCGCTTGTCGAAAAGGCAAAGCAAAGGGCGAGCCACCGAGACAGCTGGTACTGAAATGGGTGTCTGCGAACTCCGAGACGAGGCGGGATGTTGAGTGTGATAGGCATTTTGCAACAATTAGCTCTACAGTGCTCGGGAAAGCATCACTGACACCGTGTTCTGGCGTGTCTTGAAGAGTTTCAGTTGGAAGTGGGGCAAGGATTAATCATACTCCACCTTGACATGACAAGTGCGGCCCGGGGCGTGGAACTGGAAGGGGATACAAATGACTGGTTAGCGGCCGGCACGACCAGTATCAAACTGTTGTGGGCTCGGCCTGGTTGCGGTGTCGTGTCCACAGGAAGTAAACGGGGATTCCGGTCGCGATCAAGAGCAGTCCGGCGACCGACGGAACCGGCCGCGTTTTCAGCATATTCACCAAAAACCAGCAGGTGATCACCACGAACAACATGGGTGTGACTGGGTATCCCCACATCCGATAGGGACGTGCAAGGCCAGGCTGTTTATAGCGCAGTACGATCACGCCCGCGACCATCAGACCATACGAGAGCCAGATCGCGAACATCGCGTAATCGAGTAGAGTTTCGTAAGAACCGCTGACGACGAGTACAGTCGCCCAGATACCCTGAGCCAGGATCGCAAACCCGGGCGTTTGATACCGTGGATGCACCTCGGCGAACCTTCGAAAGAATAGCCCATCGCGCGCTTGGGCAAAATAAATTCGCGGACTGGTAAGAAAGCAGCCATTCAGTGTCCCGATGATCGACACGAGGATGATCAGCGAAACCAGGCTGCCTCCGCGGGAACCAAGCACGCGCTTAGTTACGGTTCCACCAACGTGATCGCTCGCTGCGATTTCGGCGATCGGGAGTACGTGCAAATAGGCCACATTCTCCAGCAAGTAAATAGCGATGCACGCGACTGACCCCAGCGCGAGCGCAAAAAACACATTCCGACGCGGATTGCGGATTTCCCCTGCAACGAAGGTCAGCTGCACCCAGCCGTCGTAGGCTAGCAGAGACGCGATCAAAGCGACGCCGAAGCTGCTGACTGAGAACCCACCCGCAACTCCCTGTGGAGGCGACGCCGCTTTGCCACGCCACAGGAGGGCGCTGCCGATGATGACGAGCAAGCCGACGATCTTGGCCAGTGTAAAAGTTTTCTGAACGATTGCCCCGGCGGTTACGCCGCGATAATTGATTCCTGTGAACACCGCGATCGCGCAGATGCCGAGCAACTTCGACACTAGTGGGGACAGCGGAACGAAATAGGAGACGTACAACGCCAACGTTACCGCCAGCCAGGCCACCTGAGCGGTTCGCGCAACCAGGAACATGGACCAGCCGCAAAGAAAGCCGATCAAAGGGCCGTAGGCTTCGCGGAGGAAGACATATTGACCGCCAGTGGACGGAAGCGCGGTGCCAAGCTCAGCGCAAGCGAGCGCGCCGAAGAACGAGATCACGCCGGCAAACGCCCATACCGCCAGGATCGCGCCTGCAGATTTTAGTTCTTGGGCGACTAGATTCGGCACCAGAAAAATCCCGCCACCAATCACCATCCCAATCACGATCGCAAGCGCGTCGATCAAGCCGAGCTTGCGTGGGAGGTCCGCGGCCACAGTAGACATTTCCATTCTTGCTTTCCTGTAGCCGGCACTATACACCGAGGGTTACAAGCGTGCGTGCGGCCTCGACTTGCAATGGCTCGTCCAGCCCACTCCAAATTCGGGAGTGGGCCTGAAGATTTTCTCGGGTTGAGAATGGCCGCGAGCAAAAGAGAAAGGCTGTGACTTGGTTATGCTCAAGCTGCCAGCTCCTGCGAGGGAAACGACCGCGTGGCTTGACTTCATCCCCAGCCAGTGGGATCATTCGCGCTCAGAAGGAACAGGAGGCTACCATGCCACATTACCTACACCAGGTTGCATATTCCACCGAGGGATGGAGCGCAATTGTCGCTCAGCCGCAAGACAGGCTGGCGATTGTACGGTCAGCGATCGAGAAGCTCGGTGGCAAACTCGTGCACGGATGGTTCGCTTTCGGCGACTATGATGTTGTCGCGATAACAGAGATGCCGGACAACGTGAGCGCTGCTGCCCTGGCCATCGCCTTTGCTGGAGGAGGTGCTTGCAAGAGTGTGCATACCACGCCACTGATGTCTCAGGAAGAAGCACTACAGGCTATGAGAAAGGCAGCAGAATCTGGGTATCGTCCACCTCAGGTGACAGCTAAGGCAGCATAGTAAGAGCGCAACAACAAAGGCGACTTGTCGCGGGGTCGCCTTTTTCTTTTTCGCTCGCATCAGCGAGGCCGGCAGAACTTTGGATGGCAAATCGACCCACCGCGCCCGCCCAGGCTACCACCCGCATCACCGACAAATTAGGAAGTACTCACATGTTGGACCCAGTTGCGGACACAACTGCACGTCCGAAACGACAGAAAGGCGCTGAGTGTTGCAAGCGGGTATGGTTGACGAAATCAGATGAGTTGAGAAGGCTGGTCTCCGGCGGGATGCGGATTGAAGAATTGTGACCATGGAGAGCGGAATTGCATGACGCCAATGCCGGACCCAGATGATGGTCCGATTTGGCGCCGAATCCTTCTCTTCCGTCTCCCCATCGCTTTCTCCGGGTTACTGGGCACAACAAGAAAGGACACCCGGAGTTTTATCCAAAGGGGTGCCCTTCCTTTTCATGCCGCGGGGTGAAAACCGCTTATTGCCCTGCGCCGGTTTTCTCCGCCGGCTTCTTCGGAGCCGCTGCTAGCGAATTGCCGGCTTTGGGTTTCCAAAAATCATCGGCCTTGACCCACTCTGCCGGCACGTAGCTCATGTTCGGATTAAGGGCGAACAGGTTGGCTTCGCTGGATTCAATGGATGCGGCTGAGAGCTCATCCAGCTTCTTCATGCCTTCGCCTCCCATTGCTGCCATGAAGTCCTTATTGTGAGCGAAATCGCTGTCGAGTTCCGTGGCAGACTTGCGGGCAACTATAAAGAGAAATGTGCCCTCAGGTGCCCCATACACACTCGAATAGCACGCCCAATGAGCGTCTGGAAGAGCCTTCTTGTACGCCTCCAGTACCATCTTCACGCCGTCATCCCATTCTTTGTGATGACCGGGCCTTACGTGATAGACCGAGACCTCGAAATAGCGGGTGGCCGCAGTCGTATGCTCGGCTTGCTGGTTCAAGCTGTACTCTGCGTTGTAAGCGAACACACCGGCGTCCATTGAATCCAGCAATTCGCCATCGGCAACGCCAGCCCGGTCGAGTCCCGCCGAGAGCGTGGCGTTTTTCTGCGTTGCGGCCACGTCTTTTTCCCAGGCTTCAAAGGACTCATAGCCAGTGAAGAACAGAGACCGGGACTTCCCCGAAAGAGAGTTCATTCCAAGATAGTGCGTCGGCCATTTCGAATGTACCATCGCCTGAACGAAGGCGGTTTCGGTTTTGTCGTGCATGGCTCCTGCTTTACCCGGCTTCACAAACTCTCTTGTGATCGTGAGTATTTTAGGTGGCGACATCGTGCCCGATGGCTGCTCCTGTGCCACCGCGGAAACAAGTGCTGCTGTCGCCAATGCCGCCGCGCATAACCAGTTGAAGGTTTTCATGGTGGGTGACCCTCCTAATTTATTTTTAGAGTGAATGCGTT
This sequence comes from uncultured Acidobacteriota bacterium, assembly GCA_963701925.1. Taxonomy (GTDB): domain Bacteria; phylum Acidobacteriota; class Terriglobia; order Terriglobales; family Acidobacteriaceae; genus Sulfotelmatobacter. The sequence continues at coordinate 111,403 of CAVPBQ010000009.1, read as the reverse complement.
CGCGCTTGAATGCCCCGCCGGGGCCGAGGGAAACTGCAAAGGATTTCGGGACGAGGCGAGGGTAGTCCTCGACTACAGGGAAGTCAAGCACCGTTATTGAGAGCTACTCTCTCCTTGTGTGATCTGGGGATATTTCGCCAACCATCGGCTCGTTCAATTCCAGCGAGATTCGGCGCCACCTGAGCGCTGATAGGCTTAGGTGTACATTTCGATCGGCGGCCCAAGGAGAATCGTCATGGGATTTCTCGCATGGATTGTGGTTGGACTGATCGCAGGTTAGCTTGCTGGACAACTGATGAAGGGTGGTGGCTACGGCATTCTCGTGGACATCATTCTCGGAATCCTCGGCGGCTTCTTGGGTGGCTGGATCTTTAGGCTTTTGGGAATCTGGCCGGGCGGAGGCATGATCGGCTCCATCCCACGAGGAACATTGGCTTCGCGACAAGCAGGAGGAAGGTCGTGTGATGGTCCTCGATGATGACTCAGTTTGGGAAATTCATCCCTCGGATCGGCCGGTTGCTGCGCGATGGCTAAGGATTTCGACGATTACCGTAAAACCAACGCAAAAAGAAGACTACCGCTACCTACTGACGAACACTACCGAGGGGGAGGCCGCACGGGCCAACTATCTAGACAAGACTATGCCAGGAACGCCTGGAGCCCCCCGGACGAGCGAGACGATTACATCCGTGAAACCGCCCCGCGAGCGGCTATTTCTGCCGGGTTGTCAAAATAGAGAAATGACAACCTCTCAATTATCTATCCTGTTATCAATGGTTTAAATCGAGTCGACCTCTCTACGTCGTGCATTCGCCCCGAAAGAGAAGCGAAAGTCGCGAATTCGTGTATCAATAACGCGACCGGCGGATCTTCGGTTCACGTCAGTCTCTGATCACCCTACTTTAAGTCATGTATTTGCAATGGGATAGGGGGTCACTGAGCAGGGACAGGGTTACGCCCCGGGAGTCCCCTGGGGCCCGTTTTGCCAAGTCCGCTTGGCCACGCCTGATCCCGAATCGGTCCATTCAGTACAATTCCTTCCCGGCCTAACTCGTTGATTCAAAGAGAGTACTCGCATTATGCGAGACTCATATCTTTGGAAAAAGGGATCAGAGAGGGATGGGAACGGGATCGGATGGGTACAGTCGGGTCGGGGAGTTGAGGGCCGTGGATGAAGGCGACAGCGGTTTGGTGGGTGGAATTTCTGTTTACGTGTGACTCGCGACTCCGTTTATCAATATACTCTCCAGTCGCGACACAGACTTGGCCCCTCCTCTCTCGTACTTCCACATCATATTGGTACCGTCCCTGTCTCCTGATTCGGAGGGAGTGCGCGCACACGGGGCCCCAGGACAGGGGGGTCAGTACTTATGCAATAAGGCCGGCACCAGGGACGCCCCCGTGGGGTTTCTGCCTCTGAGTCGCTTCGCCCAGCCAAACGGCCGGATTCAGATGCTGGCCTCTTCATTTCAGATTTCTGAGGGTTCCTGGCGTGCAGCGCTTTTTGCAGTCCCCCGGAAAAGCGACAAGCCGGGAGTGGTATTTTTAGAAAAAGTTACATGTAAATTCTTCTGTACGTCTCCTTTCTGGCCCCGGACAACTTGCGGTGGTTGCACGTCACTTGCTGCTTTTCCTCTTCGGAAAGCGTTTTGGTTTGTGGCGATCAATCGTCGCTCGATACCTTCGCATTCGGGCCGCCTTTTGCTCCTTGGTGAGTTTGCCTTGATAGTCGGCCGCCCGACACCTGGAACTGCAGAACTGTCTTCGTCCAATTCGCTCAATCATAAAGAAACGGTCGCATCCCGATCGCTCACATGATCCAATGGGGGCGACGTCCTTCAGCGTTTCGCCCCAGACGTCATGGCGCTCAATCTGGTCGAGGATGAACTTGCAAACTGGAGAGATGACGAACTCACATGCGTCAGGCCATTCCGTAAGAAGCGGCTCGTCCGCGTCGGCCTTGAAGTTTATGTTCGCGTCGATAGCCATCTTTATGCCCGTTCCGTGCAACTTAAGAAACCTGGCAGCGCGAGCTGCCGATTCGCTATGTTGGTCGGGAGCAGACAGCCAAGTCAGGACTCGCCTGATGTCCGTACGATAGCGAGCCTCTAAATCGTCCAGGGAAGTACCGTCCTTCATGTCTCTGCACTCGGCGATATCGTCTTTGTCGCCTCCTATCCAATCCATGCAATTGCTAAGAAGTGGTTGGAAGTACCGGACCTTCTGTGAAGCCGCTTTGCCTCGGTCGTCCTGGGCGTTCGCATAACAGACGAGCCTCTCCCAAATCTGCCGGGACCACTGTTTCCGCGTTGGTAATTTCGCTAACTTTGCCAAATCAGCCCTCCAAAAGTAATGACGCTAAGTATATCGCTAGCGTTCTATAAAGAAAGTAGAGAGTACAGAGAGAAAAAAGGCGCGATAAGGGTGACGACCAACGTTAGGAGGAGAACAACATGGACAACGCTATTGAGGTAGTACTGGACTTTGAGAAAGTGGGTTCAGCCGAATGGAAGAAAGCGTGGAAGGAAGCCGAGGCTGAGTTGTTCCGCACTCAAAGAGAAGAGGCTGTCGCTGCGGTTAAAGCGCATGTCGAACAGGTAGTTAGCAGCGTCGAAGGGCTGTTCAAAACATTCGGCATCGACGAAGACGTGCCCGACTGCGACACCATGGATATGGTGATGCTCTTTGAGGACGTAGTGACTTCCTCGTCGAGAAGATAGAGTTGCGTCTTGCTCGGGATGAAGAGAGACGGTCGAAGGCTCTCAAAGGGTTGAGGAGTCTGGGGCTGTGAGGTCTGGCAATCATGTTTGCGAGGAGGAATGGCATGAATGATGAAGGAATGAGGACTGAGAACTATTTCTTGAGAATCGCATTGGCAGCACGGGCACGCGGATTCGGTGTGACTCCACTGCGGGACAAACGCCCGTTCCTCCACGCGTGGAACAGAAACCCGCTGACGACGGAGACGGAAATCCGGATAGCGGCGAAGGAGTATCCAAAGTGCGATGTCGGGCTGGTTTTGAATCGTAAGGTCGGGGAGCCGTTCGTCGTCGACATCGACAGCCCGGGCGTCATCGAGCGGATGGAGCAGGAGACTGGCAAGACTTTGCCAGAGACGTACACCGTACTGACTAAACCCAGGAGTGCATATCACAAACGGCACATCTTCTTTCGGCATACTCGGTACTCCGATACAGTATTCGACAAGAATGTGAACGCCGGCGAGTACGACTTGATTGGTATCGGGACTCGTGCCCTTCAAGTCGTCAGTGAGGGATGCGTCAGACCGGACACTGGTGAAGTCCGAACTGGGAACGGACTGCCGATCGCCGACTGTCCTGATTGGCTCGCTGACTGGCTCGTCTCGGATAGTAAGCATTTGAAGAACGAGAGATCTGCCTCGGAGCGCCGGCGCAGGGCTGAAGTCAGAGAGGTTCTGAAAGAAGTCGCTGCCGAAGATGCTGCAGAGCGCCGGAGACTGACTGGGTATGACAAGCACGGCAGAGAAGACAGGTACCGCTATCTGGTGAGCAAGGTTCGAACACTGAGCAACGCCGGTGTGTCGAAAGACCGGCTTCAGTCCGAGTTGGTTGCGCAGTATGTCGCCGATTACGGCGAGGCTCGAGACAATGACCCGAACGGCTGGCCCCTGGCGCAACTGAAGGAGAAGATTCAGTCGGTCATTGACAACCCCGATCTCAGGCGAGGTAATCCGCCGCCCATCCGACCGAGGAGGTCGACAGGATTGGTCGTCAAGAGAGCGCCAGAATCTGTCTGGGAGCGGAGGATCAAGGTCGCGCGCGACTTCCCGGAGACGATGAAGTCAAAGGAGGTCTACGACCGGTTCGGGCTGGACAGCCAGAAGCCAGGAGACAAGAGAGCGGTTTCCCGCGTCATGCGCGCGGCTGGGTTTGTCGCCAGGCGCGGGAGGCGCGGGGCGGTGTGGGAGAAAGTCAGGAACGGCGGGGGCCAACCCGGCAGGGAGGGAGTGGAGCAGTAGCCTCTCTCCTCTCTCTTCCCCCACATCATACAGATAGTGTCACTGTCACTCCTGAATCTACGATCTAAATGAGTGGAACCGGTCGACTAAGTTCACAGCGTTTATTAATAAAGGTGGAAAACGAAAACAATGGAGCCGAGGTACTGACTCTACGAGAGGTCGCGCGCATTTTGAAATGCCGCATTAATCAAACGACTCCAGCCCCCGCACCGATGGTCGCGCGCACTACGGACACCAGCAATCCCATTGGGGGCTAGGTGCTGGACGAATTAGACACTGGCGGATCGGGCTTGGATGTATCCGTGCGCGATTAGAAGCTGAGAATTGACAACTAACGGCCGATCAGTCGTTCTTCGTTACCCTCCGGTTTGTCCGTTATACGTGTGCAGATCTTCTGTTGCAGCCGCTCGTTCAAAGAGTCGCCGGCAGGATCGGGAACGATACATCGCCGAACTACCGCAGCTTCCCGCGAATCACGGTTATCGACCCCGCTGGTAGTGTGTACATGCCATCGGGCTTGGCGGCGATCGTTACGTTCTGATCCTCAGCAGGCGCGTTGCAATATTGCACCAGAGCTACAGATCCGACGAAAGGGTGGCTGACGTGCTTGGCATCGTTGATGACGAGGTGAACTTGGTGAGCCGCGTTCAAATCGTGGTTAATCAGCATTAACGACCAGTTCCCGTCGGGACGTTTGACAGCGTATGAGGTAACCACGGTCCGATCCGCGGCGTCCTTAAGGTCGGCCGATGCCGGGAAAATCTTGTTCGCTCCCGCCTCGTGGCGCAACCATTCGAAATTAATGATGTGTGCGGAAGAGTAGGGAGTATATGCCGGCGTGCCATAGGCCCCGCCGCCATCAGCGAAGTCTTCGGGGCTGAGGCCTCCGTGACCAGCGGCGCCGTTGTTGATTGCCGGACGATAGAACGCCGTGCCGCCCTGTTCAAAGAATGTGCCAAACGCATCGACTTCCCAGATGGAGCGGCCAGTCACGCCCAGGTAGCCAGGTCCGCTTCGCCCCGCCACGATTCCACTCTCGGAGATAATCAGCGGCACCTCCGCGGGGACGCCATCCTGACGCCACATGTGCAGCACGTGCTTCATAATTCCGGGTTCCATGTAAAGTGTCGCCCAGTCATTCGGTGGAGTGAATCCATTGATCATGAATGGATAGTGTTCGAATGACATAAATGAAAGATCCTTAAGATGCCCGTGGGCTTTCAGGTAATCGACGAATCGCTCCAGCCAGGAAGTGCGACCCTCACCGTCAGCCCACAGTGTGATGTCTTTATCGACGCCTTCGAAAATCGGGCCACCTAACTTGGCGCCCGGCGTTAGCTTGTGGACCGCATCTGCCACTTGAATGTAGATGGCGCCATAATCTTCCGGCGTCATGTGCTTGCCGTCGCACTCCTCCCCAACTTCAATTCCGACCACTGGATAACCGCGCTTGTGAATGTAGGAGACCTCATTAGCGCAATCTTCGGGAGTGTCATAAATGGCCGCACATGCAACCAGTGCAGGATGGCCCATGGTCAATCCACTGGTAAAGAAATTGTCCATGCCGTTGTATTGATCGCCGCCCCCAGTGATCAGGTTGTTCGCCTGGTGCCAGGGATCGATAGAGGATGCGAAAAACGATCCGGCCAGGTCCGCCTCCGAACCGCCGATCACTTCCTGATCTCCGGCGCCCTCTAGAACTGGCGGCGCCCCGGGTCCGGGCTCTACGCCGTTAGCTGGATAAACAACCGCGTACTTAGCGGCGGCATCGATCGTACCGGCGGACAACGTCTGAAGGGCGTAACCAACGCAGTTTCGAATATCCTGCGCCCCGTGCGTATCGCAAGTTCCCGAGGACTTCGACATCAAGACGCGGACGAAACGCGTCGTGACAGGGTCATCCGAAAGCTTAAAACGAACATCCCCGCCGCTGCCGTTCAACACCGCCCCCGATGAGAACGCTTTCCACATGCCGTTTGGACCCATGTCCCAGTCCATTGCGTTGTTATCGCCGACCCAGTACTGCACCACATAAACCACGGCATACGGATTTGCCCATTGGATATGGATCGCATTGACAGCGCGGGCCGTGCCCATATCGATTACCACCCATTGCGGGTGCAGCGAATCGCTCTCGCCCGTGAAGTGGCTGGTTAGATAAGGATTGCTCTTCCAGTAACTTTGAAAACCGGCAACCAGGGGTGGATCGCCGCTGGTCATGAAGTCGCGGTGAGGCAACGAATACGAATAGCCGTAGTGGATCGGTTCGCCTAAATCAGCGCTGCCGACGTAATAGCCGCTCTTCGTCGCGGGATCGCTCCAAGTGCCGTTTTCATTCCAGTGCCACGCTGAAAGGCGCAACTCGCTGTTGTTGCGCATGGTGATGGAACCCCAACCCAAGTTCTTGACGCCCTGAATCACCTCAGGCTTGCTCAAGTTGTCCACCTGCGCCTTACTCAGGTCGTCCATCCACGCGCCGGTCGCGGTGTCGGGATAGATCGTATTCAGTACATGCTCCGGCGTAACATCAACATGGACCGTGGCAACCGAATCAAGCGTGCCCACCTTTGCAACTGAATCCGCCGGGAGCTCCTCCCGACGCGGTCGTGGGTGAGGCGTTTGCGCTTGAGCCGTCTGTGCCTCAGCCGTTTGTGCATGAACGCGCAGAGGAAAGTGAATGGACACCGCTGCCAGCCCGAGCGCCGCGACAATGGCACACAGCCAAATGCGACGCGAGACTCGTGGGTCAGAACCGGAAATCATGACGTTATCGACCTATTAAAACGATTCATGATGGATTTAAATTGCACGTCGAGTGTACATGAATGGCAGACAACCGTTTGCAGCAAAGGATGTTGTCGCTGGGTGGCAGGCACGAACTATTCCGTTGGTTGACCGGGAGCACTGGTATAAACGTCAATCCCTTCAACTCGATTTTGTTCGCGAACTCTGTGTCAGATGTCCAAGGATACTCAAATTCGAAAAAGCGATAATCTGACTTGCGGCCGATCAGTCGTTTTCCAATTATCCGGGCGATACTTCCGAACTGCTGACGATTGTCACCTTGGCGGTCCTTTCCCACCATCCTCAAAACTCCCGTTGTCGGTCACTCAGGGCGAACGAAGCGTTCGCCGGTCTCCCCGATCCCCATCAGAGCCCTTTGAAACCGCATGTCAAATCCAGCGCGCGGCTGCAGCGCCGCTGTCGTCAGGGCGTGTGTTGAAGGCGATGGCCGCTTGCGGCGCAGCGCGGTGGATGGCGTTGACCACCGCTTCGAATACGCCCAAGCGGCTAGGTGGCAAGCGCACGCCCGCGCCGATCACCACGCAGTCATAGCGGTGACTGGCCAGGCAGTGCTCTACCGTCGTCGCCGCAGTATCGTCAGGTTTGATGAAGCAGTTTTCCGCAAGCCAGCCCCGCCCGGACATATCGGCGAGCGCCAGCTTGGTTCCAGCGTGGATCTTCTCTGCATTCATACCCAGCGGCAACGCCGGATCCGAAAAGTCCACCGTCGCAGGATCGAGGCCGACCAGCAGAACCCCTCTCATTCATTACCTCCGAAAACACAACCCAGGGCGCTGACGCAAACCAGACGGCGCACTCCGTTTGCGCGTCATCGCCATGATCAGGGCGCCTGTTGCGACGGTCAGCAGGCTGACCCCTCGGAACGGGCTCAGGCCGCTTTCGCCTTGACGGCCTTGTGAGCAGCCGCAAACACATCGCGTGCGGACGTCGTACCCGCTACGTGCTCCGCACCTGTGATTCCGAGCGCCATCCATCCCGCGTTCACGGCCTCATACATTTCTTCGGCAGGTCCAGTGTGGCCCTTCGGGACGCCGAACTGCTCGAACGCTTCCGCCCACTGTGCACGCGGCACGGCAAACGCTCTTACATCGCGTTTTAGGACTTGACCCAATTGTTCCGCCACTTCATCCGCGCTTGCCATCGAACCGAGCTCGACAACGCGATGCCCTGACCACGCCGGCCCGGTCAGAAGCTTTGCTACCTCTGCGCCGATATCGTTTGTCGCAACCATTGTTGATTTTCGGTTTGTAGGATTGTAGAAGACCGGTAGTGTTCCGCCTTGGGCGGCCTGTAAGCCGAAAAGAAAGTTTTCGAAAAAGCCGCCTGCGCGCACAAATGCGACCGGAGATGGCAGGCTGCGAAAACCTTGCTCAAAAAGCGATAAGGACGTGATGATCCCCAACCCGCTTGTTCTATTCGCGCCCATCGACGAAAGCGCTACCACCCGCGGCGGCACTACCTCGGTGAGTGCCTCGACATAGCTCGCAATCACGTCTTTTGCTTCTCTGTAATCAGGCGAGGGTGCCCATACAGTCGGCAACATAACAAACGCACCCTCAACACCTTTGAGCGCCGCCGCGATGGTTGTCGCATCGTTCCAGTCTCCATCCACCAACACCACGCCTTGGTCTGCCCACTCCGTCGCTTTCTCGCCCTTGCGCACAAGTGCTCGCACCTGTTTGCCTTGCTTCAGCAGATGCCGCGCCGTGGCGCCTCCAACGTGTCCAGTAATGCCCATGACTAAATACATGCTCGTTTCCTCCTTGTTGTTTTGCAGCGATACGGCCGGTAGGCTTTTTTCGACACGCTACGGTAACCGTATCTTTGCTACGCCGGAAAACCCAGAGGCTTGCACCAATCGTGACTCGCTGGGGTGCCCGGCTTTTTTCCGAGCAAGACCACGGGAAGGGAGGACGTCCGCCCTGCATGCCGCCTCTTAGCAGCACTTCTTCTAGGTGACGGGAGCAGCCTTGGCTGCGGGCGGCAGGAAGAGAAGCTGACTAACGCTACCACCTCGCGTGACTTTCGGATGTACAGGGTTCAGTGTAGGGGAGGCGGCTTGATGCGAATCAATACCGCTAAACGCGCTTGTATTGACTACCGGCGAACTTCCGAATTGTCGGCTGGCCGGAAGTTGGAACAACATTTATTTCGAATCCTGTGCGCGAATTGTGTGCCAGATTCCGAGGATACTGATATTCGGAGAAACGGCCAATCCGGCTCACGGCCGATCAGTCACTTTTTGTTCAATCAATCTGAATATCCGCGTTTTGATGCCGCAAGAGTGCGCCAGTTGTGTGCCTCTCTTGCGAGCCAAGGAGGAAACTCTATGGCTCGCAAAGTTGGCCAAATCATTGCACGAGGCGACCGCAGATGGCTCATCCGAGTCTATCTGGGCCGCGATCACCAAACCAAGAAGCGCAACTATCACAACCGAACGATTCACGGCTGTATGAGGGAAGCCCAAGCATATCTAACAAGAAAACTGAGAGAGCGTGACTTGGGCCGCGATCTGGAAGGGGCCAAGATAACGCTGAACGAATACCTTGACCGATGGCTTAAGACAGCCCTAGGACCGAGAGTACGCCCGAAAACTCTCCAAGATTATCAGGGCATGCTGCACCGGTACGTACGACCCATTCTTGGTGAACGAATTCTGGCCGCACTGCGACCTCTGGATCTTCAGGCAATGTATCAGCATATGACCGAACGAGGCCTGTCCGCTCGCACTATCCGTTACGCGCATGTGCTGATGAAAGGTGCGATGCAGCAGGCGGTGCGGTGGCGCTTGTTGCTTGAGAATCCGGCCGATGGATTCAAAGTGCCGCAGCAAGTTAGAAACGAAATGCGGTCTCTGACCGTTGAACAGGCGAGGGCGTTACTCAAGGCCGCAGAGGGCACAAAGTACGGTCCAGTACTCGCAGTCGCACTCACGACTGGTATGCGCCCGAGCGAATACTTGGGTCTCAAGTGGCAAGACATAGACTGGGCACGACAAACGGTTAGCGTTGTTCGTAGCATCCGGAGACTGAATGGGAAATGGTGCTTCTCAGATACCAAGCGTTTGAGAAGCCGTCGTCCAATCAAGCTGCAGAACTGGATTGTTTCCCTTCTTCATGATCTGCACACTAAAGTGGGTGCGCAGGATTTGTACCCAGAGGCCCGTGACTTGATCTTCAGAACGCCGTCGGGTCAGCCAATCAGTGCCGATTATCTCGCCAAGCATTTCAGATCAATACTCGACATTGCGGGTGTGCCCAGAATGAGGCTCTATGATTTGCGCCACTCCGCGGCCACCATCGCGCTGGCAGCCGGAGTGTCGCCGAAAGTTGTCTCTGAGCAACTCGGGCATGCCAGCACGGCCTTCACGTTGGACACTTATGCTCACGTGCTTCCACACATGCAGGACGAGGCTGCCGCACGAGTAGAGGCTATGCTCTTTCGACAGACAGAGTGACGAATCGTAAGGACTAAGAGTTCGGCACCCGATACGATCACGATGAATAACAATGATGTATTCGGGTGCCGAGCCTTGATTAGCAAACGTCTGTTTCACAGGATCGCGATCCGGTCGCTCTTACTTTTTCCCGTTTCCGGTTGGCCGACCAACCGAGAACCGAACCGCGTCCCCCATTAAGGATCCGGGCTTCGGATCACATCGGCTCGAAACAGTCTTGTTAATAGGGGGCCTGAGAGCAGTTATGACCCTCATCATGCAGCGACTCTGCTTCACTGCTTTGTACTTCGCATCATTTGCATCGTAGTCGAACTCCGGTAGACATTCATGCCAGGCTGCGACTAGAAATCTGTGGACAGGCTGAGTTCTTTCCAAGCTCTCGCTTCTTCTAATCGTGCAAGGTCGTTCTTCTCCGCCCCGTTATATGCATCGCTGCCGAGCAACAGTCGCAACGGAGGTTTCTGTTCCTGCGTCAGCCGAACGATCGCTTGAGCCGCCTTCTTCGGGTCTCCGGGCTGCTTATCGTTATAGGCGCGCTGAAACCTGGCCGTTGCTCCAACGGTCGAGTCGTATTCGGGATGCCCTTCGCTCAGCTTGGTGGAACTGCCGGCGAAGTCCGTGCGGAAGCCACCCGGCTCGATGATCGTGACCTTGATGCCTAGCGGTGCCACTTCGCGCGACAAAACTTCGGAGAAACCTTCTACGCCCCATTTCGCCGCCGAATAAGGCCCCCGCCCTGGGGGTCCGATCCTTCCGCCCATCGAGGAAAACTGAACGAAATGGCCCGCCTTCCTTTCGCGAAAGTACGGGAGAGCTGCCTTCGTTACGATGATTGTCCCGAAGAGATTGGTTTCTATTTGTGCGCGGAAATCCGATATCGGCGTATCTTCGACGGACGAGAGATTGCCATATCCTGCATTGTTGATAACAACGTCCAGCGAGCCAAAGGCATCGATTGCCGTCTTCACCGCACCGGCAGCGGACAACTCGTCGGTCACGTCCAGCTCGAAGAGCTTCACCTGGTCACCGTAGCGCTCCGATAGCTCACGCAGTGACTCAATGTCGCGAGCTGTCGCCAACACCTTATTGCCCGCCAAAAGGCCCGCTTCGACAATTGCGCGACCCAGGCCGCGAGAACTACCTGTGACCAACCATACTTGCGCCATTCAATCCTCCTATTTGCGGAGTCCGAGCTACTTCGAGACCGCACGTGCTGCCGGAAATACTGTACAGCAAGAAATTACGATAGCGCGTCCTGCCGAACGACGAGCAACTCGGAAACCAGCGGCCTAACGAGAACGGGAGATCCCAGCTTGGCCTGCCAGAAATCTCCCACAGTCATCTCCTTAGTTTATGCGTACAGCGCCAGGCTGCTGTTCGCATGTTCCTGTGCTTTTTCGGACTCAGCATCCTTGCCCTTGAGGTAGGCGAGTGTCGCGTCTAATGACCCGTGCCCAGTAGGTGCAAAGCATTGTCCTCGACGAATGATGATCGACTTTGAAACCGCCCTACCTCCATGTGAATCTAAGTGGGGAGAGTTTCGTTTCGGGAGCTGCAGATGACAAGTAACACTTCCACCGCCCTTATCACTGGAGGAACGAGCGGAATCGGTCGCGCGACAGCCAAGAAATTGGCGCAGCTCGGTATCCATGTTTTGGTTGTTGGACGTAATGCGGAGCGCGGTAAGGATACAGTCGACGAAATTCGTGCGGCAGGAGGCAAGGCAGACTTTATCGCTTCTGATCTTCACGATGCAGCCAGTGCACGCGACGTGGCGAAAAGGGCAATCGAATTCGGAAATGGCCACGTCGATATTCTCGTCAACAATGCTGGGATCTATCCGTTCGGGCGCACGCATGAAATGACCGAAGAACAGTTTGACCAGGTTTTTTCAATCAACGTGAAGGTGCCGTATTTCCTGGTCGCGGAACTTGCTCCACTGATGGCAAAGAGAGGCAAAGGTGCAATCGTGAATTTATCGACCATGGCTGCAGATTACGGAGCCCCGGGGATGAGCCTCTACGGTTCGAGCAAGGCCGCTATCAATCTGCTGACGAAAACGTGGGCCGCTGAATACGGACCGAGCGGTGTCCGTGTGAATGCAGTGAGCCCCGGGCCAACACGCACGGAAGGTACGGATGCGATGGGCGAGGGTCTGCAGCAGCTAGCTGCGCAAGGACCGGCGGGACGTCCGGCTACAGCGGACGAGATAGCGGAAGCAATTGTCTTCTTGGCAACAGATCGTGCAAGTTTCATCTACGGCGCAAAGCTTGCCGTAGATGGAGGGCGAACCGCGATCTGAAGTAAAATTGCCAAATCCACTTCTCGAACTTCTTCAATCCTCAGTTCCGCGCCGCAGAAGGGGAATGCAATGGCTAGTCTTCAGGAACGACTGGATGAGTTTAAGAAATCATTTGAATCCGGGGCTCCGCCATACAACGCACCGCGCGAAGCCATCGAAACCATGCATCGCGCCACAGCCGAGCTCAAGGCCACAGGAATTGAAGAACGAGCGTTGAAGGTTGGCGATCGTGCTCCGAGTTTCACCCTATTCAATCAAGATCACGCACAGGTAGACTCGTACGATCTCCTCCGCCAGGGGCCGCTGGTCGTCAGCTTCTTCCGAGGGCACTGGTGACCCTACTGCAATATGGAGCTGGAGGCTCTACGGCAGATCCATTCCGAGGTGCGAGCGCTGGGTGGACGGATTGTTGTAATCACTCCTGAGTTCGAACGATATACGCGGGCTCTGCACAAAAAGCTAAACCTGTCGTTCGATATTCTGACGGATCTTCACCTGAAGGTCGCGGAGCAGTTTCGGCTCGTTTTCACACTGCCTGATTATTTGCGCGACCTTTACAAGTCCTTTGGAAGCACTCTGGACAGATTCAATGATGAACCGGAATATCGGTTGCCGATACCTGCACGCTACATCATCGATAAAGCTGGCACGATCCGCGCAGCCAATGTAAACGCGGATTACACGATTCGTCCAGAGCCTTCCGAAACGCTAAGGCAATTGCGGATGCTGAGTGCGGGCGCGGCAGACTAGCAAGAACGATTTACGGCCAGGGCAACACAGAAAGGAGAATACGATGCAATTTCAGAGTGACTATTTCAATGCTTATCACAACCTAAAGCTGACACGAGATGACAAAGGCGTGCTGGTTGCTGAAGTCCACACCAACGGCGGGCCGCACATTATGACCGCGCAATCTCACACGGAATTTGTCGATGGGTTCTACCGGATTTCGCAAGATCGCGCGAACGAGATCGTAATCCTTACGGGCGCCGGTGGGAAATTCATTACTGACGTCGACTGGTCCTCCTTCGGTAACGCCGCCGATCCCGGCGTCTGGAGCCAGGTTCACGATGAAGGTGTTCAGGCTTTGGAAAACATAGCCAACATACGCGTCCCAGTCATCGCGGCAATCGAGGGACGTGCCCACGTGCATTCAGACTACGCGCTACTTGCCAGTGTAATTGTGGCGGCAGATGGCGCGACTTTCGAGGATGTGGCCCACTTCTCCCAGGGCGTTGCGCCTGGCGACGGAATTTTCACCACCTGGAGTTATCGCGCGGGAGCAGGACGAGCGGAGGCGTTCCTGCTGAATCCACAACCGCTGCCGGCGCATACTGCCGAACGGTAAGGCGCTCACCCGGGCGCGGGAGTTGGCCGAGCTGTACCTGAAGGCCCCGGAAGTGACACGCCGCAACACCCGCATCCACTTCATTCAACCGTTGAAGGAGCGCATCGTGCGAGAAGTTGGTTACGGATTGTCGCTCGAAGGAGCGTCGTCGGCCGACCTGGTCAAATCAATGCGAGCCAAGGGTGAATCTGTCGCTCGGAGAGAAAAAGTCGCATGACGACCACGGGGAGTACCTCAACCGGCCGGGGGGGCGATGGTCGTCCCTACCGCGGCAAGTATCGAGCGACGAGACCGGGAGATTTCGGTTAGAAATCTTCCGTGCTGATTTTCTTAGGTTTTAGGCGTACAGCGGCAAGTTGCTGCTGTTCGCGTGTTCCTGTGCTTCTTTCGACTCGGCATCTTTGCCTTTCAGATAGGCGAGGGTCGCGTCCAACGATTCGTGACCGAGGCGGATTCGGATCGTCCTTACGCTAGGGCAACTCCACTTAACTCCCGGATAGCCGACGATCCGGGAGTTAAGTGCGGTACGGGCGTTCCGGCACCAATCGTCCAACGCATTTCCCTGCGATATTCGCGACGCGGCAGCTGCGCTGACTTGCGGTCCGTCAACAATAACTGTGCGGACCGAGGCAAGAATTGTGTTAGCTCAAGGCTTCAATGTGCGAGCACTAGAGAGAAGTTTGCTCGGTACCAGGTCAGCAGTTCGAAACTCTCGAATGAAGCATCTCGTCGATCTTCCTCATCAGGTCTATTCGAAAAACCGGTTTCTGAAGCAATGGTGCACCTTCGGCAATGAGTTGCTGAGCTATTGGAACCTCCGCGAATCCAGAGACGAACAGGACTTGCATCTCTGGATGTAGCTTCTGCAACTTCGATACCGCTGACGGACCATCCATTTCTGGCAAAACTATGTCACTCACCACCAACGGTATGGCCCCTCTGTATTGGCGTGCCAGATCAAGAGCAATGTCACCCCGACTCGCCTGAAGGACGTTGTAGCCACTCGCCATCAAAAATTCGCATATGACTTGTCGAAGAGAATCGTCGTCCTCAAGGAGAAGAACAGTTTCTGTACCCCGTGGGTGCTCGCTTCGGTGTTGAAGATCGGGAACTTCCGGCAGAGGCTCACCTTCTAGTCTGGGCAGGTAGATATCAAAAGTTGCTCCGGCTCCCGGTCGACTGGTAACCCAAATGAATCCCCCGCTTTGCTTCACGATTCCGTACACAGTCGCCAATCCCAGTCCGGTGCCGCGCCCCTTTTCCTTTGTTGTGAAGAAAGGTTCAAAAACGCGGGTTCGCACTTCTTCGCTCATTCCCAAGCCAGTGTCGCCGACTGTTAAACGAACGTATGCGCCTGGCTGTACATATGGGTAATGTGATACGTCGTCTTGCCCCAGTTCTGCGTTCCGAGTTCGCACGCTAAATGTCCCGCCATTCGGCATCGCGTCCCGTGCGTTGGTTGCCAGGTTCAGCAGTATTTGCTCGATTTGGCCCCGATCTGCTCGTACTGGCCCGATGGCGGTATCGAGCTCAGTCACGATGCGCACGTCCTCGCCTATCAGCCTCTGCAACATCTTTCCGACATCGCTGATTACGGCATTCAAGTTCAGAAGAGAGGGGTGAAGAACCTGCCTTCGGCTGAAGGCTAAGAGCTGTTGAACCAACTGTGCCGCACTCCAACCGGCCTTCTTTATCGCATCGATATGCCGCTGCTGGCTCTGCTCAGCGTGGTCAAGAAGAAGGTCGGCGTTTCCAAGAATTACGCCTAGTAGATTGTTGAAGTCATGCGATATGCCCCCGGCGAGCAAGCCCACGACTTCCATCTTTTGGGACTGAAGATATTGTTGTTCCAGCTTCTTGCTCTCGGTAACATCTTCGACGATGACCTCAAAAACAGGAGTAACCCCGTCATCCGAGAGAATTGCAGCACCACTCATGCGAACCGGTAGCGTCTTGCCATCTTTGCGGACCCAATTTACCTCAACTCCTTCTACACGCTTGTCAGGTGTAGCGTTCCTGATGATTTCTCTACGATCCGTCGGACTCTCATAGATGTCGCGCTCCAGGTTTCTTGAAAGGAGTTCTTCCTTTGAGCTGTAACCTAACATCTTCACCACAGCTGGGTTGGCATCCAACAGGGTTCCGTCCGGCTTCGCCAAATAAACACCGTACATCGCGTTTTCAAATAGCTTCCGATATTTCTCTTCTGACTTTCGCAGTGCCTGCTCCGTCTTTTTGCGCTCTGATATATCCAAGAACGTGACCACGGCGCCAACCACTTCGCCGCCTTTGTACATTGGATAAGACCAATACTCAGCCGGGAAACTTGTTCCATCGGCACGCCAAAATACCTCGTCCGTGACGTGACTGGCACGACCTTCGCGGACAGCCACGTAGATCGCACAGTCATCTTCGGGGTAGATGGTCCCATCGGAATAGGAATGATGCATAACGTTATGCATGCTTTTTTCGAGCAAGTACTCGGCAGAACGATATCCTAGAAGACGCAAACAAGCAGGATTGCAGAAGGTGCAGCGTCCGCCTAAATCAAGTCCGTAAATCGCTTCCGCGGTGGAGTTCAGTAGCAATGCATACTTCTCTTCGCTTTCCTTAAGGCACTGCTCGGTGTGTTTCAAATCCGTGATGTCAATGCCGACCCCAATCATGTGCTCAGAGCCATTGCGTATTCTGACACCGTGAGCGTCAATCCACCGCACCGTACCATCAGGGTGAACGAGGCGATATTGGGCGGCATAGTCCTTGGCCTCGCCTTTCAGCACTTTCGCAAGTACCTCCGTGATTCTCTCGCGATCGTCCGGATGTAACCTCTCCAGTGCTTCATCTACCCGGCCGGAGAATGTTTCTCTGTCGAACCCGAACTGCCGATAACTCTCGTCTGACCATCTGACAGAATTTCCAGCCAAATCCCAGTCCCAAAGTCCGATGAGAAGGCCCCCTTTCTGCGCGAGTTCAAGCCGTTGTTGCCAAAGAACGGCGGTTTCTTCTGCTCGCTTCCGCTCCCTGACGTCGCGAAGAACCACCTCTATTGCCGGTGCCCCGTTCCAAGAAATGGGGATCGCCACTGCCTCAACGTCAACCGATGAACCATCACAAGCGATCAGAAGCAGTTCCGCCGGAGAAGATATAGCGCCTGTGTCATAGCATTGTTGAATGCGTTGCATTATCTCAGGTAGGCACTGGGGTGCGATAAAGTCGCCGATTTCGCGGCCCAGCAATTGGTCGGCTCTACTTGCATTGTGTAAGCGCAACGCGAATGGGTTGGCAAAAACTATTTTCCCCTCTGTGTGGACGACGATGGCGTCGGGAAGGGATTCAACGAGTTTCCGGTGTCTGTGCTCACTCTCGACCAGTTCTTCGATCGATCTAGCGTCAAAAGCAAGCCGTTCACTTAGCTGTGACATCGTGAGCAGCTCCTTGGTTGGTTTTCCTACAGTAGCGGTTCGACGTACGGTCGCCTGTGATTCAAATCACAATCCCTCCTTCAAGGGCAGTTACCTTCGTCACTTCTTAAGCCGCCAATTCGCGAGCCCCAGCGGTCCAAGCCGCAGCGGAATTGGGTAATGACATGTCTACTGGTTGAAAAGTGCGAGCTCCGGGTGCTAGCCCCTGATTAAGAGCGGGTGACGGGCAATCCGGAAAGTGGCGGGGCACCAGAATCGTGTGCGAAACCGACTGACATTCCATTAGTCGCGTTCTTGTGTACATGATAAGAGGCGCCGTGGTCTCGTGTCTCTAGGTGTGTCACGGGTGTGCCTAGTTCACCACATATTCGCGACTTTATAATGCTCGATTTCGGCGTCACGAAGCGACTCAGCAAAAGATGCTGCTTTAGTCTCAGGGAGGCCTCCCTTCATCCGTTCAATCATTTGCTTGAATGCGCTCGCTCCCAATATCCTAACGAGGCGGATTACCGCAGCACGAGCAATCAGGCCGTAGGGATGCACCATTAGTCCAAAGAGTACTTCCAAGTCTATATTCCTAGCTGCCCCAATTGCGGCATACGCAGCGATACGGATGTAGAGCGCTCGATTCTCCACTGCTTTCAAGCCAAGTAACGCGTGACTAGCAAACGGGCCCCTATCGCGATATTCCCAGAATTCCCGCCTTTTCATTACATCCTGCAGGAATTCAGGTACACCGGAAGCCACCGCCATCATCCGCCGCGCTAAAGCCTGCCCAAGTCTCGTATGATTCTCGAATTCAATGTGTGAGTCGGTTTCCGCTATACGTTGCAAGACAATATCTACATCCTCAACCTGACCGTGACTTAACAATCCCAAAACCAGCCAGCGGGCCGAACTCGCAAACCTTATCTGCTGCACACATCCTCTCAACAGTGGGGCCAACTCAGGTCTCACCGTTCGGGCAATTGCGCGCGCAACCGCATCCGCCCTCTCGTCTTCGACCGGTCCTGCACCGTTCGAGTGTGCGTATGTCTCAAGCAGATATTGGAACTCTTGCGCGGACAGCGGGCCCGCAAAACAGCGACACACTGCCTCAACCCCATCGCTAGAACGGGTGTCTAGCGCTTTGCCAACGGCGTCAAGTTGACCCTGTTTCAGTCGGAGGAGATTCTCTCCCAGCAGAGACGTGTCTCGTCCAGGCCGCATCTTTTTGAGCCGGACATAGGCCGCCGAAGCCTCTTCCACGTTTGAGGACCTCTGAATTGCTTGCAGGTTCCGATATTCCTCGATGGCACGCGCACCACCGGTCGGAGCAATTGGCAGATCTACGCTTGTAGCACATTCGTAATATGCGTCTTTCATGTGTGGACTGGAGCCTTCCTTAATAGCTTCGAGCAACCGCCATTGTCCGGCGCGAAGGCGGCCTTTTACAATGTCGCAACTGACGCGCCGCACTTCCTCTCGCCGATGCCGCAAACCGCGCAAGATGACGCGATCGGACAGCTCACTGGCGTCTCGACTCATCAGCGAAGCAAGCTCAAGTGCGCTCTTGTAGCGTTTGAGCCCCTCAAAATCCGCTTCAGTCAAGCTCCTGCGTTCGAGCGTCAGCTGAAGGAGAATCCCAGCGGCATTTTGCTCTCCCCTGAAATCTTCTTTTGCGAATTGCGATGCAAGCCAATTAAGAATTTGCTTTTTGCATTCTGGATTGAGAAGCCAATAAAGAGCAGGGCCTTCCCCCGCAAGCCAAGAAAGTAAGAGCAGATGCAGCGCCGACTCGTCAGGCACAATTCGTTCCCGGTGCTTATACAAAGCAACCATCTCTTGGTTCGTCAAAAGCGCACCCGTTGTCGAAAACGCTGCCCCCTTGGATGACAGCAGCTCCTGAAAACGCTTGAACTCCTTTTCCTCTGAGTTCACCAGCTCCGAGAGAACCCTACGCGCGATGAAATCATGCGCGATTTCGTAATACTGCTCTATATGTCGCACCAGTCGAAGATCGATAAGTTTTTCGACGGCAATTTCAACGTTTGTTTCGTCGAGGCCTGTTTCGGACGCTAGCTCATCCAGCTGCTTTTGGGCTTTCACGCCATAACTGCGAACCAGAGCTATCAGCACAAGACGGACATAGCCCTGCTTGTCGTCTGCATATTCCAGCTGCCGGCCAAGAAAGTCGCCGACAATACCGTCGATGCCGCGAGCCTTTCGGTAAGTTGTGGACGTGTAGGGGACTTTTCCTTTTTCTGTCGATTTCCAAATATGCTCGATTAGCATTTGCACGTGGGGCGGATAGGTGCCAGTCAGTCCAAGCGCCGCGCTCGCCGAGGCAAAATCCTTCCTGATGATCTCCCACTCCGCAGCCGAAACAGTCATGGGCACACGCAAACTCTCGGCGGCCTTGATAACCCCGTTCTCGACGTCATTGCCGGATAGGCCAGCTAGATATACGCGCGGCAGGCCAGCTGCGGAACCAGTTATCATCTGCCAGAAGTGACCAAGCCTTCCTTCAAGATCGGCGCGATAGCTTATGAGAACCCTCAGGCGGTTGTTCGGTGACTGATAAACTGCCCTTAGATCAGCAACGAGTCTGTCTACTTCTTCCTGACTGCGCGCAATCAAAATGTCCTCAAACTGATCGATGATGAGCAGGAGGCGCTTTTCCGCAAGCAGATCGAGAATCTGCAGAAGAAGTGGCAAAAGAGGGCCATGGTATACCGTCTCACGTTTGAACAGGGATGCTTGGAGCTGATGTGTCACGTCTGCTAGTGGCAGACCCAATGGCCGCACGTAGATAGGCCGCCAGTCAAGGCGAACGGCTTCAGGTATCAGGCCAGCGTTGATCAGGGACGTCTTTCCGGTACCCGAATCTCCGAGAAGCAGGAGCAACTGATTCCCATCAATCCGTGCCGTCAGTTCGGCCACGGTCGAGGCCCGACCAATCAGATAATCCCTTTGCGCACTTCCAAGGAACTCCATCCCGACCGGTTGAGTCAGATTCGCTGCGTCAGGCAGGACAAGATCGCGGATTTGCAGGGGTGATGTTCTGAAATGTTCGTTTAGTTTCCGATGAAGGTCTCGCGTAACAGCTAATAACAGGTCGTCTTCGTCTCTAAAGTGGGATGGTGTGTGGACCTGTATTCGCTCGCGAAGGCGTGCCAGTTTTCGACGAGGATAATCATCCGTTTCCTCCAGAGCGGCAGGCCAGGAGGCGCGGTTGTCGAGTACGTAGAGCAGCAGATCCCTGACGATCCCTGTACTGTGGGCCCTTTCCGCTTCATCCAATTCCATCTCGGTGATCGACTTTTCGGTGATCGCACTTACCGTTCCATAACGGCGAGCGTATATCCCAATGAATATGTCGCAATCGCGAACCCGCCGCACAGACGTTATGTCTGGCGGATCGGCATCGCTGCCAAAGGTTTCCATTACGACAAGTTCAACTCCGAAGACCTCCGACAACCAGCGAATCAAGGTCTTCCGGATATTGGCAAGATCAACGAATGTCGAACTGATAAATACGCTGGGCATCGTTATATCTGACGAGAATGCTCCCTGTTTTTATCCGTTTTGCCACATGGACGGAATCTCCAAAAGCGAATCCATATCTGATAAGCCGGTCATCGGCTCGGGAAAATACTAAACTCAGCTGAAGAGGGATTGTACGGGAATGGGGTTCACAGCCGCTATTCGTACGATCACAAGGGAGCAGGTTGTGGGGGTCGGTCCCCTCAGGTTCTCCTGAAAAAATCGCGCGCGAAGTCTTGAATACGACTGACTGTCGGTAAGCAGAGATTCCAACGATCCACAGACTTCGTGATCTCCTGTGCGCCGTTAGTGTGCGACTTCTCTTCCTGTGATGGCGCCTTCGCTAATCCAGAAGTTTCTTGCACTTCTGCGTGCCAGGCGCCAGATCAAAATTTCATTCAGCCTGCGAGCGTGCCTGTCGCACCATTTCCACCAACACCTTTCGAGTCTCAGCCGGATTGCTTACCTCTCTCAAGAATGCGATGCGAGCACCGCGCATGCCATCCGGGGTCCGCAAGCGGACCTGAAAACCAAGCCGATCGACTGTTGTCATGGTTGCTTCCGTTGAATCAATGTGAGCAAATTGGCGGGCGAGCAAGACTAGTGCGTCCTTGTGGTCGGCGTTCATGTGCTGAATGATTTCGGCCATTGAGTCTGCAAGAGGATCGGGTTGGCTGCGGTCATAATCGGATGCAGATACCCAGCCCATCACCCCGAAGCCGCCCACGTAATAAACATCGATGACGTCCATGCGGTAGAACGAAAAGTCTTCAAAATCTACCCAATACTTGCTGTTGGCGTGACGCTCCAGGTACAGCTTGCGCACCTCAGCCAACTCGGTGTTCGGTACCGGAAGAACATTTCCTACCACCGTGACCCTCGATGCGCCGAGCGGTTCGCCGTCGGTGTCTTCCTGGGTAACAAGCAAGCTGGCGCGGGCGTCGGCCTGCAAGTTCTGCGTATGCATAGCCATGGTGCTGATCAGGAAGATAGGACGGCCGTGATCGTCCAACCCGTAAGGCATTACGGACCCAAATGGGAACCCTGGCTGTTTACGCGACAGGGTAGAGAGACTGCCGACGCGGCCCAGATACACTAATGTGCGCGCACGTTCGGCGAACGTGGGCTCGGGGACCGGAGGCTGGTCACTCGCCGGTCCAGGCCCCGCATGTTTTCTGCCGGATGAGGTTGTCATTCGTGGTCTTCTCTCCTAGGTTTCTTCGTCCGGTGGACCCGCCGCACCGGCCAGATCCTGCGGCTTGATCTTCTCGACATTGAATTTTGCCGCGCGCTCTCGCATCGTCTTAAGCACCTCTTCGAGTGGAGGCGGTTCGCCCTTAATCCAACGCAGGGGTTGATGCGCGCTACCACGAACGAACGCAGGTACGGGCTGACGAGACCACGTTCTTTCAGCCTCTTTACCGCCGCCGCAACTTTCTCCTCGAGGTCGAGCACCATCGTGGCCCGTTTCTCGTGATCCTTGAGGGCGGCGCGAAGCGGTTCATCGGTAAAGGCCTCCAGTCGCCGGAGGATTGGGTGGTAAGCACCACCGCCGAAGCGAGGGAAGCGTTCATAGCAGACGCCGAGAGTGACTAGGGCGAGGTTCGTCTAGGTAGAAGGCGAACTGTGACTCAGATCGCGTGGCATCTTCTTCCACAAGACCACGGTAGATGCGTATGACCTCCAGCGAGCGTTCCTTGAGATTGTGAGCCTTCTCGGTATTCAGTGCGAGGATCTGCCAGGCTACCTCGCGGTCAGCCACGACGAGCGCAGTGATGGATTTCGCCCCCAGGCGGCGCATGGCTTCGAGGCGATGCCGACCGTTGGGAGTCCAGAAGCCGCCCTTCGGCGCGACCACTGCGATGATCGGGTCGAGAAACCGCCCTGTCTTATTGATGACGTCAGCTAGCCGTTTATGGTGAGCATCGGAGAGATCCCGCTGGAAAGGCGTGGGTTCAATAGCATCGATCGGCAAAATCGAAAGCAAGAGCGGGTGACCGCCGAGCGGTTCCTTGTACAATCCCACAACACAGCCTCCGGCCTTGGCGATAGTCTCCACAGCTTCCGCGGCTGCTCCTGTTGGCTGCTCGAGTCGGCATTCCGCTGGGCCGAGGCCCTTCGTGCCAGGTTTGGCTTTGCGAGGACGCCGCCGGACTGTTGCACGCTTGACCATAGCAGAGACTCTACTCCAGTTTCCGCGTGAACGTCCTCAGTCTCCGACCTCCGTTCGAAGCTGAGGCGGGCGAGATTGTGGCCTGAACTAAGGTCGGCGGCGTCGTCGTACTCCGGGTTCGCACGCGGCCACATCCGGGTCGGTCTTCCAGTCAGACTTCCTCTTTTTCGGTTGAACTGGTCTAAGGCGGCCATTTCGCAGCAAGAAGTCACTTGGCGAGTGCCGACCTGCCACTCGGTCACCGTCCGTCAATCGCCCGCATGATTTCTTCCGCTCGTCACGGAATCTGGCGTATTCTCCCCAGTCTTCCCGTGTCCAGTTGTCCGCAGGGGAAACTCTGCGGCGTCCGTCGGTCAAGGAGACGCCAAATGCGATTCAACTCGTGGATGTCCTTCTCTGCCCTCTCGCGGGCCTCGTCTTGACGCTGCAACTCGAAGTTGCAGAAGAACGGCTCAGGACTCAACGACCACATGCGTTCCAGTTCGTCAATATCCGCTAGCTTCCCCGCTGGCGCGGCTTCCTGCTTGAACAGATGCGTCCACGGCGTCATAAACGTATCCTCCACCTCTTGGTGCTGCTCAGGCGTGGCGGTATGCCTGTGATCTTGGACTCCGGCGAAGGTCACCTACGTCGAACAGCGTAGGCAGCAACTCACCGGCTTTTCCTGTGAACGTCTCGTCGAAAGACGCGAGGTTGATCGGCTCTTCCGGGCCAACGTAGAACGTCCGGGCTTTTGTCTGGCCGACGAACCTTGCTGCAGGCTCGACAATCCCGGAAGTCCCGATTGCAATAAAGACCGTGCAGACTTCCAGAGTACGGAGGACACGATCCATACCAAACGGCCTTTCTCCGAACCAGCAAATATGCGGGCGGATCTTTCCACCACATGCGCAAAGCGGGACCTCGTGATAGATATTGGTGTCGTCGAAGGGCAACTGACAGCGCTCGCACCAGCTCTTAAACAGCTCGCCGTGCATGTGGAGCGGATGAGAGCCTGCCTGCTCGTGCAAACTGTCGACGTTCTGCGTGCAGAGAAAGAAGCGAGAGCCCAGAATATGCTCCAGGACTGCCAGCGCGCGATGCCCCGGGTTCGGCTGGGCAGCTGCGGCGACCGTCCTGCGCATGGAATAGAAGTCCCACACGAGCTGCGGATCTCGCCGCCATGCATCCGGAGAGGCGACCTCTTCGACACAGTAATTCCGCCATGAACCATTCGTATCCCGAAACGTCGGGATGCCACTCTCGGCGCTCATCCCCGCTCCGGTAAGCACGAACACACGGTCAGTCGGCTTGATATGAATCCGTTCCATTAGTAGCCCTCCTGCCATGAGCAAGAACTTTCTAAACTGACAACAACCGCCTTAGTGTAATTTTCTAGGCATATAAAATTCACTCCCGTCCTTTGAACGTGGCTCTTCTGAACGTGGCTCTTCGAAGCTAAACAGGCGATTCAGTTCTTGAATATCTTTTCGATCTCCCTCAAGGGCGCGTTCCAGTCGCAGCCCGTGGGCGGTTAAACTCCCGGAGCGCGTACGGGTGTCTTTGAGGCAGTACAATTTTCGCAATTCTTGAAGGTCCTTCCATTGCTTCTCCTCTCCGATGCTCATGACAGCACCAGCCCGTCATCCTTCATCCCCTGCGCCAGTCCCAACGCGTAACGATGTTCGACGATGAGTGCATGCCCGAACCACTGGGCGTCGTCCTGAACATGCTCGTCGATCCATTCCTTAGCCCGAAGAGTCAAGGGACAGAACGTGTACAGCGTCCCGACGTTGTTGACGAGAACGTCAGGCGTGACTGACTGTTTCTTTGCTGATTGCAAGGAGTTCTCCTTTTGCGGTTTCCCGCCGCATCTGCCTAGAGGCAACCACCGTGGCATTTCGCTCGGTTGGTGAGCACCGTCGCACTGGACGGGCTGCTCTTGATGCTGTCTAAATTCTACTGCCTCACTCCGCTCAAACCAATGGCACCTTGGTGCAGAAAATTTTTCACCATTGTTTCACGACGCCCTTCAAAAAAGGCCCCTAACGCGACGCAGCGGACTGCTCAGCCCTCATCATCGAACCAAACAATCTCCGACCAGCGGTCCTCGGGGACGTGGGCCGCCAACAGACGCGCTCGTTCAGCAATCTTGTCGAGCGTTTTCTGAGTCTCGGCGCCGTGCTGCTTTGTAATCGTTGCGAGTTGGCGAACAAGCTCATCTTCGGTCGGGGGAGTGTTCGAGACTTTCTTTTTCGATGCCTTCGGGGGTCTTGCAGGCGTCTCGATGTCGACCGACCCACCACGTGCCAGCAAAAACTTCTCTATGACCGACTTCGGGATTCGCAGGACACGATAACGACGGCGTTTCGGTGTCTCAGGGCTTCCGAGGTCGATAACACCTTTGACTTTGGAGAATCGGCGGACGACGGTGTCGTAGCCGACGCCTAGAATTTCGGCGACTTCCGAAACGGTCAATAGGTCGCTCACGCTTCAACTCCTTCTTGCGCCCACGAACGTTTCGGCATCTTCGCCAACCTTTCTTCCATTCGAGCCGAAGCCAGATTCGCATAGTGACGCTCACAGACTGCAACAGTGTCACCCAGCATTGCGGCGATTTCAGTCAGACTGCAGCCTTGACCCAGCCAGAAATCGACCGCCGTGTCCCGGAACCGATGCGAGACGTTTCCTTCAATCCAGAGTTCAGCGTCCTGCATCAAGAGACGTAGGTCGTCCTGCCATGTCGTGACCTCTGAGGTCACCTGAAACTTGCCATCCCAGAAGACGTACTCTCCCTCTCCGTGGAGCAGTTCTCGACAAAGGGCCGGGTCAAGATGCTGTAAAACGGGTCTCCCAGTCTTCTGCCTGTTGATTCTGAGCCAGCCGTCTCGAATGCTTTTTCGTTTGAGTTGCACCGTGTCCCGAATCGCAACGCCCGAGGCAATCATGAACTTGACGAGAAGGGTTGCGAGGGCGACTTTCTCCGGCGGAAAGGTCTTCGGAATCTGGGCGAAGAGAGCTTTGATTTCCTTCTCCGTGAAAGGCTTCGGCTCCAGCCGCTCCTTGTCGTCCTTCGACAACCGGATGGCCTTGAGCGCAGCAAGAAGCTCGTTGAGGTTCTCGCGACAGCAGGAACGGAGAAAGCTGCGAATGTTCTGCTGGGCTTTCTGGCGGGTCGTCGTCGATTTCCAAGACTTGTTCCAACCCGCTCGAAAGTCGATTGCGTCCGCCGCAGTAATCAGCGACGGGAAGAGCTTCGACCGGGACGCCATGAACTGCTCGAACGCGGCGAGTTGACGGCGGAGCTTCTTAATCCTTCGTGCGGAAATGCCCTCGCTCTCCTTCGCACTGATAAAGGTGTCTATGCAGTCCGCAATGGTCCTCTGCGGAGCCTTGACGATAATCGGTCGGGGTGTGTCGCCCCGGTCTAGCTGAGCTTGGAGTTCGGCGGCCCGTTCTTCGGCGATGCCCCAAGTCCGGGTCTTGGCAGATTTTCGATACTGATGGCCGCTTCGGGAGTACCTGAACCACTTGGCGCAGTTGCAGCCCCGGTAGAACTCGCCCCGGCTGGCATGACTACACGTCGGGCGGTGCCGGACGTAAACCGTTACTACTGGATTGGAGCGGACGTTATTGGACGGGACGTCGGGCACGTCCATGAAGCTAACACAGATTCTAGCACAGATTCAAGATAACCGAGGTAATAAACCAGTGTTTATGCGGGTAAAAGAAATGGCGGAGAGAGTGGGATTCGAACCCACGTTAGAGTTTCCCCTAAACACGCTTTCCAAGCGTGCGCCTTCAGCCACTCGGCCATCTCTCCGGCGTAAATCTTTGGAAGGAACGACTCTTACTGAAAACTCTCTTCATGCCGCGCATGAATCGTGCTTCACGCAGCCTGTGGTTCTGTTCAATTCTATGGGTGAAGTCTTCGAATCGCAACTCTCGTGCAGAGGATATTCTTCTCTTGCGCCCGATCGGATACCGCGATCATTTGTTCGCTTGGGAAATTAAGAGGGTTTCAGCGGAGAGAAAGAATCCGAGTTGGTCGCGGGTGCGGAAGTTGCACCGCCTTTTGAGGGTGATGCCGACGCACCAGATACCGACGCACCAGATACCGACGCCCCCGCAGCCGCAGCGCTAGCCGCATTGCCGTGCTCCGGGGCAGGCGGCGTTTTCACGTGATCCACTACTCGATGGTTCAGGCAATAGAGCGCCAGTTCGAGTCGGTCGGCAACGCCTAGCTTGTCGTATACCTTGCGCAGATAATTCTTGACCACCTGCTCGGTCGTGCCCACGCGCACGGCGATTTCTTTATTCTTCATGCCTTGGGTCACGCAGGCCACGATCATCGATTCCTTCGGCGTCAACTGCACCTTTGGGCGCGATCCCGCCGGACGGTTGTTCTGGTTGCGATACGCTTCCATGACCCAGTGAATTCCCTGGCTATCGAGCCAGGTATCGCCGGCTGCAACTTTATGCACGCAGTCGACCAGCAACTCCGGCTCAACTTCGCGCGACACGATGCCGTGTGCGCCACGGCGGAACAGTTCCAGAGTCAATCCTTCATCGGAGCCTGGAGTCACCACCACGATGCGCAACTGCGGATTCTGCCGCAGTAAGTCGGCCACGGCTTCCACGGGATTCGGTGTCAGCGCCGATTCGAAGATCAGCACATCCGCCGAAAATTTTGCCGCCGCCGATTGCGTCTGAACCAGCGTTTCCGCCTGGCCCACCACGCGAATGTCATCCTCGAGCGCAAAGATTTTTCGCAGGCCGGCGCGGAAGATGGCCTGGGTATCGGCCACAATCACTCGGACGAACTGGCCGTTGCTCGAGCCTTCGCCGCTTCCGAGATTTTCTTCCATGCTCACCGGAATGCTGACCATTCAGTCCCTTCTGCTACGCCCGCTCGAAGTGATACTCATCAATCACCACGCCCACGCCACGCCGTCCGCGATCTTCAAAGCTGCGAACCACCCGCCCGCGGCAATCAATCTGCACATCCTGTCGTGCGCCCACTACTTCGGCGGGCAACATAATCGTGAAGTCGACCATCGACCCCACCGGAACCTCGTTTTCCATGGCGAGCAACACGCCGTTCGCGGAAATGTTCTCGGTCTCAGCGATGTACGCACCACCCTGCGATTTGACCGACGCTGAAAGATGCAGCGGAAAGCGCGGAGCGCTCTGCATCTCTTCGTAGTGCCCGTTGGGCGTCTCGCCTATCGAGTTGTCGCCTGCTTCCGTCACCGCTGATAAACCTTCCATCTGTGGAAATTCTGTGAACTTATGGGAAGCGTACACCCCGGAATCAGGTGTGCAAAGTTACCGAAGTCATTGAACAGGAGAGCTTTAAACGCTTTTATTTCTTAGGATTACAGCGAATTTAGTGGTCGCCAAGCCGGTCCGGAGAATGACCGAAAAAAACCGGAGTTTGCGGGTGATTGGAGGGTCAGTTGCGCAGTAAACCCGCAGGTTGTCGCATCCGGATCGTCCGAAGCGAAATCGCCCTCACAAATCTCGTCTAGAACTTCGTGACTTCGGTGAAGTTAAAATCTTTGATCTTCATTGCCGGCACCACCATGTCGAACGACTCTTCCCCGCACGATCGCTTCGGCAGGCTCATCGCTTCCACGTTCGAAAGCATGTGAATCAGACTTTCGTTGAGGCGAAAATTTCGTACGCCGCCCTGCAACTTTCCATTCTCGATCAGGAACGTTCCATCGCGCGTCATGCCGGTCAGAATTTTCTCGAACGGTTCGACTTCGCGGATGTACCACAACCGCGTCACCAGAATTCCATGTTCGGTGGACGCGATCATCTGCTCGACCGTCTGCGGATTCTCCGGCGGAGCGAAGACGATATTCATTGGCATCTCACCCATTTCGTTGGGCAAGGCAAATCCATGTCCAGTGGCTCCGATCGGACCAGCCTTGTCGCGAAACTCGGATCGCCGCATGCGCTCCGCAGTCGCCCGCGCATAGACCACGCGCTCGATCACACCATTCTTTACTAACTCGACTCTCTGCCGTCGCATTCCTTCGCCATCGTAAGGCGCGCCAGTCTGCAGAGGATGTGCGACGTCATCCCAGATAGTGACGTTCTCGCCGAAAAGTTTGCTTCCGATTCGCCCAGTCAGAAACGACCGCTGATCCAGAATCGCCATCCCGGAATAATCCCAGAACATAAATCCGACAATGTCGAGCACCGCCGCCGGTTCCAGAATCACCGTGTACTTCCCTGCCGGAATTTCCCGGGGATTAGCCGTGTCGACGGCCTTTTTCGCGGCAGTCTCCGCCAGCGCCAGGGGATCGAGAATGCTCACGTCCGGCGAGTTCGCTTTTTGCCAGCCCGAAGAATCCGGCGCCAGCATGGTAATCGAAATTTCCCCCAGCGTTTGCGTGTGCCACTTGCTCAGGCCGCGCGAATTGAAAATGCCCTCGAACGAATCAGCGCTCGAAAACACTCCCGCCGTAGTGAGCTTGTGTGTATCCGCCACGCCCACGATTTTCTGAACGCCTTCAGCACGCTGCTGCGGACTTAGGCTTGCAGTGGGCGCGAAATGACGCGAAGGAACCGATCTGGCATGCCCAGGTGTGGCGTTGACGCTCTGTGTGGCGCTGACACTCTGTGTGGCGCGGACACTCCTGTCCGCGGTTCCGTCCGCTTCTCGTGCATCGGGCATCGCCAACAAATCCGGATCCGGCTGCTGCACTCTCGCCAGGCTCTCCGAAGCACGCACCACTTGCCGCAGACTCTCATCGTCGAACTTGTTGGTGAACGCACGCGCCGTCCGACCCCCGAACACGGTCCGCACGGAGACCACCGAATTCTCTTCTTCGACATTCTGATGAATCGTATTGTTGGCAAAACGAGTCAGCGCAAAGCGTCCGCCCGAAATAAGCGCCTCGACCTCATCGGCGGTCGAGAGCCTTCGGATACGATTAAAGATGTCAGAGGCCTGGTCGTTTGTCAGCATTTCGGCAATTAGCAATTAGCAATTAGCAACGAAGCGATCGGCTCCTACCTTTTGCAGGAGGGATGTCAACATCCGCCTGAGTTCCAGCAGCTGCTTCTCAACTCGTTCGTAGTCGGCCTTCACCAAATATTCCAGATCTTTGGCCAGGAGAAGGTGATAGTCCAGTTCGCTAGCGGATCCAGAAGCGATTTGCAGGTAGCGGTAGAGTTCTCGATTACCCTCCTTGCCACAACCTTCCGCAATGTTCGCCCCCACCGAAGCGCTACAACGGCGCAGCTGGCTTGTGAGTCCATACAGTTCCTCTCGCGGAAAACGCGCGGTAGCTTTATAAACGTCGAGAGTCAAGCAATGCGCCTTTTCCCAAACTTTGAGCCGGCGGAAATCTTTCATCCAGAACCTCTGTTCGTGCAGTTGGCTAATTGCTAACTGCTAATTGCCAATTGCTCCATTTCTAGCTCTTAAACGCGCTTCCAACCTTGACGCCTCGGAACCGCGACGGCGCTGCTCCGTGCCCCGTCCCCATCACCTGCTGCGGCTGGCCTTTGCCGCAATTCGGCGTGCCCCACAGCGTCCACTCATCGCGCGAGCAGATCGCATCCAGCGAGTTCCAAAACTCCGTCGTGATCCCCGAATATGAAGGATTCTTCACCATGCGCGCGCGCTTCCCGCCCTTGATCTCCCACCCGATCTCGCAGCCAAACTGAAAGTTGTAGCGCTTGTCATCGATCGACCACGAGCGATTGGTCTGCATCAGAATTCCGTGATCGGTGTCGGCAATCAGCTGTTCCAGCGACAGCGGGGACTTTCCCGGAAGCAGGCTGATATTCGTCATGCGAATCATCGGCAGCCGGTTCCAGCTTTCCGCCCGGAGCGTTCCACCCGAACGGTTTCCCCCGATGGTGTGCGCGGTCTCGCGCGAACTCAGATATCCCGTGAATAGTCCATCTGTGATGATCGGCGTGCACTGCGCGGCCACGCCCTCATCATCAAATCCGAATGTTCCCAGTCCCGGACCATGCTCCTGCCGCGCATCCGCGACCACATTCACCAGATCGCTCCCGTAGCGTAGCTTCCGCAACTTTTCCAGAGTCAAGAACGAAGTCCCGGCAAAATTCGCCTCCATCCCCAACACGCGGTCTAGTTCAATCGGATGTCCCACCGATTCGTGAATCTGCAACCCCAGTTGTGAGCTGTCGAGAATCACATCGAACGTTCCCTCCGGGCATTGATCCGCCTTATGCAGCGCCACCGCCTCATCCGCGATCCGGCGCGCGTTCTCGACCAACTGCAATTCCTCGATCAGTTCGTATCCTTTGTTCTGCCACTGCCCGCCAAAAGAGTTGGGATACGACCGCTTCTGAATTTCATTGTCCGCAAACGCATACGCCGCATAGCCCGCACCCGAAGAAAGCTTCGTCTGATGAATGTCGCTGCCCTCCGACGACACGAACCACTGCTCTTCGCGATTAAAATTGAGATTGGCCTCAGCCAGCGTGATCCCGCCGACGGCACGAAGTTCCGCATCAATCTTCATCAGCAGATCGAGATTCTGCTCAATCGAAATAGTAAAGGGATCGATTCGATAGGGCGTCGCCCACTCCGCCGTCACAGCTTTCTCCGGCGCCAGCCTCACATCTTCCCGCTTCACGCTCGCCGAAGCCTTCGCGATCTCCACCGCGCGCGCCGCCGTGGCCTCGACCGCGCCTCGCCCAAATTCCGCCGATGCCGCGAAACCCCAGGCCCCATCGGCAATCACGCGTACATTCATGCCCACCGATTCGGCATCCGATGCGCTGCCAATCTTGCCATTTTTAGTGGCCAGCGCGCGGCTGCGTTGCGCCACCACTCGCACGTCAGCATAGCTGGCGCCGCGCAGCGCAGCGACATCAAGGGCCCACTTGGCAACATGTCTCATGGCAATCTTTCAATCTAGCACAGCGCCGAGAACCGTCGTTGGCGGCCCGAATGAAAGGTGCTCTCCCGGACACGCTTCGCTGTGACCTGCATCACGGTTTTCCCCTTCCCGCGGCCATCCAATGGGAGTAAGCGCCATTGTTCAGCAGACTGCGCCTTACTTAGTCGAAAGGAGTTCCTTCATGAGCCTTCCCACTCTAGATTGCACGACCCACGACAAATCTGATGCCGACCGCCAAGCCAACAAGAAAGCCGACCTCGCCGGCCCCGGAATCGGCGATTACACCGAATTGCAAAAGATCCTGCCGAGCGACTACCACTCGCTTCTCCCGCCCAAGGAAACGCAAAAGGCAATTTTCCAGGTGAAACGGTATATCGCAGACAACCTATGTAAAGAACTCAACTTGATGATGGTCGAGGTTCCGCTCATCGTCGACGCGGAAAGTGGCGTCAACGACATGCTCGACCGCGACGGCTCCCGCACTCCCATCCAGTTTCATATTTCCAATGATCGCGACAAGCATCCCATCGACGCCCAGGTCGTGCAGGCCGCCACAAAATGGAAGCGGATGGCGTTGAAACAGTTCGCATGCCGCCCCGGAGAAGGCATCTGCACTGATATGCGCGCCGTGCGCAAAGATTATTTCCTCGATCACGACCACTCCGCCTACGTCGACCAGTGGGACTGGGAACGAGTCATGGTCCCCGAGCAGCGCAATCTCGAGTTTCTGAAATCCATCGTGCGTAGAATCTGGAAGGTCTTGGTCGGCGCAGAAAGGTTTGCACAGGAGCTGTTTCCCGAACTGCGCAATCCGCGTTACCCCAACCTGCCCGAAGAACTGGTCTTCCTGCACGCCGAGGAACTTCTGGACAAATATCCCGACCTGCCCCGCAAGCGCCGCGAGACCATCATTCTGCAAAAGTATCCCGCGGTCTTCATCATCGGCATCGGCTGGCCGCTCAAAGACGGCTACCCGCACGAGATGCGCGCCGCCGACTACGATGACTGGATCACCGATACCTGCAAAGAAACTTCGCGCGATACCCACGGCCTGAACGGCGACATCCTGGTCTGGAACCACATCACCCAGCGCCGCCACGAACTCAGCTCCATGGGCATTCGCGTAAACGCGGAATCGCTGCGCAAGCAGCTCGAGATGTCGAAGCTGCTCGACAATCTCAAGTTCCCCTATCACCAGGGCATCGTGAACAACGAACTGCCGCTCTCCATCGGCGGCGGCATCGGCCAATCGCGCACCCTGATGCTCCTGCTGCGCAAAGCCCACCTGGGCGAGGTCAGCGTAACCGTCTGGCCGAAAGTGCTGAAAGAGATGTGCGCGAAGAAGAATATTTTCGTGCTGGAGTGAGATGTTCGACGGGAATTAGACGGGACGGCGCAAGCCGTCCCGTTTCCATTTGAGAACGTTGAACTGGGTCAATGAGTGTAATCGGGATTTATCGCCAACCAATGTGGGTGTTGTTCGCCCAGACGTTGAATCCAATCGTTGCGGGCGGGCGGCATATAGTTGGGTAGCAGAAACGCGCCATGGTCAAACCAGTCGCCTGCGGCTGGACCCACATAACCACCCATCCACGTAGCCGGATTCTTGCGCCAGTGCCGTCGGATATAGCGGATGATTTGCTCGTAGCACTTCTCAAATTCTGCTTGCTTGTTTTGAAAGACCCCATAAATGCGCCCTTGAGTTAGGGCAGGACGGCCCTCCCACGTCGTCACGCCGGAAAGCGACAATTCGAACACCGACTCCGTTTGCTCGTCTGCGAGGTAATATGGCGAGTCTGCTGTCGCCACGAAACGCCGTTGAAGGTTGGGAGCGAATCGTCCGCTCCACAAAACCAAACTCTGTCCGCTCATATTGTCCGAAATAAACGATAGGCGCTCCGGCGTGGCGGAGTTCCCGCGTCGCAGGGCTGCTTCCAGTGGCTCTTTGTCGTGTAGAGCAACAAGTAGTTCGTTCAAATCTTTGGGAAGCACGTGTAGCTGTGTTTGGCGACCCATCGCGTTGATTGTAAACGTTCGGTCAGCGACAGCTGTTGTAACCAGGCCATTGCACTCAAAACCCTTTGCCGCCCTAAGACTGCTTCGAGAATGGAAGAATAATCCATCCCCAATGCTTTTCCGCTTCGGAGGCGGCCTTGGTCGCTTCCTCGATGTTTGGGAATGGGCCGCTGGCCAAGGGCTGGGCCGGAGCTAAAGGAGACACTAAATCCTCCCAATGCCAAAGCAGCCAATATTCCTTCCCGTCGAATACGACCTTAACTTGCTTCGATCTGGACTCCAAAACCCATAGCCCTCCGCCGATGATCATAGACGGCTTCTGATGGGCTGAATATTAACTGTCGAAACCAGGCGTTAGCGCTCATTGACTCTTCGCGCGAGTTCTACGGCGTAGCCTGCGCTCCTTCCAGCGCCTTCCTCACTGCCAGCAATTCTTTCAACACGCCGCGCAGTTTGGTCGATTCCAGCGCATTCGCCCCATCTGATTTCGCTTCCTTCGGATTGTCGTGGACTTCCATGAACACTCCATCCACGCCAGCAGCCACGGCCGCTCGCGACAGCAGCGGAATAAATTCCGGCTGTCCGCCGCTTACCGCCGGCCCGCCATCATTCGCCTGCGATGACGGCAACTGCACCGAATGGGTCGCATCGAACACCACCGGCGCAAACTTCCGCATGATCGCCAGCGACCGCATATCGACCACCAGATTGTTGTAGCCGAAACTCGATCCGCGCTCGGTCAGGAAAACCTGCGTATTGCCAGCGTCGCGGCACTTCTCGACCGCATGCCGCATGTCCCAGGGCGCAACGAACTGTCCCTTCTTGATGTTCACTGCTCGCCCGCTCAGGGCGGCGGCCACCACTAAATCCGTTTGCCGGCTAAGAAACGCGGGAATCTGCAGCACGTCCGCGACCTCCGCAACCTTGCCCACATCCGCCGTCTCGTGCACATCCGTGAGCACCGGCAAGTGCAACTGGTCTTTGATCTTCTTCAGAATTCGCAGGCCCTCCTTCAATCCCGGCCCGCGGAAGCTGCGTACGGAAGTGCGATTCGCCTTGTCGTAACTAGCCTTGAAGATAAAGGGAACGTCGAGCGACCGCGCCACGCCCTTGATAATCTCCGCCATGCGAATGGCGTGCTCTTCGCTCTCAATCACGCAAGGCCCCGCGATCAGAAAAAGAGCGCTGGATCCGATATGTACATCGCCGACCTGGAAAGAATTGTGCATCGCAAAATTGGCCACGGATTTTCATCGTCTGCACAGATACTATCTGCGCCGTATCCGTGAAGATCCGCGAAATCCGTGGTGCTTTAGGCTCTCGTCCGCTCCGGCCGGTGAAACATCTCCACCTCGGCAGTTTCTTTTTCTGATCGCCGTTTCTTGCCACGCTCGTAAGCCGCGCCAATAAACGCCCGGAACAACGGATGCGGCTCCAGCGGCTTCGACTTGAACTCCGGATGGAACTGGCAGCCAATAAAATGCGGATGGTTCGGCAACTCAATCATCTCGACGTAGGTACCGTCCGGCGTTGAACCCGAAATTCGCAGCCCCGCCGCCACCATCGGCTCTTCATACTCCCGATTGAATTCATATCGATGCCGGTGGCGCTCGCTGATCTCGAGGCTCCCATAAATCTTGGCGGCCAGCGTGTTGGGCTCGATCTTGCACGGCCACGCTCCCAACCGCATCGTTCCGCCCAATTCTTCCACACCGCGCAGTTCGCGCAGTTTGTAAATCACACGATGCGGCGTCGCCGGATCGAACTCGCTCGAATTCGCATCCGCCAGTCCAACCACATTACGCGCAAACTCGACGCATGCCGTCTGCATTCCCAAGCAGATGCCGAAATACGGAATATTATTTTCCCGCGCGTAACGGATCGCGATCAGCATGCCTTCAATGCCGCGCTTGCCGAATCCGCCCGGAACCAGGATTCCGTCGTAATCCTCCAGTTGCGCCTCGTAGCTCTTGTCGCCCGTCTCCAATCCCTCCGCTTCAATCCAATTCAATTGCAGCTTCAGATTGTGAGCCAGCGCGCCATGAACCAGCGCCTCCTTCAACGACTTGTAGGAATCTTCGTACTCCACATACTTGCCGACAATTCCGATCGTGACCGTGTCCTTCGGGTTGTAGACGCGATGAACCACGTCCTCCCACTTCGACAGGTCGCGGTCCTTCGCCTCCATGTGCAAATAGCGCAGCACCAGCGTGTCTACACCTTCATTCGCGAACACCAGCGGAACTTCGTAGACCGAAGCCACATCTTTTGCCGTGATGACCGCTTCTTCTTCCACATTGCAGAACAGCGCAATCTTCGACTTGATATCTTTCGCCAGGAAACGATCTGTCCGGCAGAGAAGAATATCCGGCTGGATTCCGATGCTCAGCAACTCCTTCACCGAATGCTGCGTCGGCTTGGTCTTCAACTCCTGCGCCGCGGCAATGAACGGCACCAGCGTCACATGCACAAACAAGGTGTGCTCGCGGCCCAGATCCTGCCGCATCTGCCGGATCGCTTCCATAAACGGCAGCGACTCGATGTCGCCCACCGTGCCGCCGATTTCCACGATCACCACATCAACTTCCTGCGCAACCTTCTTCATCGCCGCTTTAATTTCATTCGTCACGTGCGGAATCACCTGCACCGTCTTGCCCAGATAATCGCCGCGCCGCTCTTTGGCGATAATCTGCTCGTAAATTCGCCCGGTGGTCCAGTTGTTATCGCGAGAAAGTTTGGCGTGGGTGAAGCGCTCGTAGTGGCCCAGATCGAGGTCAGTCTCCGCACCGTCGTCGGTGACAAAAACCTCGCCATGCTGAAACGGCGACATCGTGCCTGGATCGACGTTGAGGTAAGGATCGAACTTCATCAGGTTGACCTTGATTCCCCGGCTCTCCAACAGGCAGCCGATCGAAGCCGCGGCCAATCCCTTCCCAAGTGAAGACACAACTCCGCCCGTCACAAAGATGTACTTCGCTGGCATCTCTTCCTCGCTTTAAATTGTGGTTGGAAAATTGTGCAGGTGGCGTGCACAATCAATTATGGCAGAAAGTCCTGTGGAAACAAACACAAGAAATGTTTCGCTCACAAAATTTCCGGTGTCATCCTGAGCGGAGCCGCTTTCCAGGCGAAGCGAAGGATCTCCCGCAAGAATCGACCCAGCGTTGACTATCCCGCCCCACTAAGCGAGAATACTTGAGGTTCCTTCCGCAAGATTCTGAACCGTAGGGATTCCGTCCCTCAAAAGTGGGCCTGTGGCGCAGCTGGGAGCGCGCTTCCATGGCATGGAAGAGGTCGTCGGTTCGATCCCGACCAGGTCCACCAAATTCTCCCCGTAGCGCCGAACATGCCCGCCGGGAGATCATTGCCAAGAGGACAGAAGTTACACGAAGGAAATGCTTACCGGTCTTCCCTTCGTGTGGTTCATGCCTTTTCTTTGGATCCGAAACTGACCTACGACCTGGAGACCACCGCCGTTGCCGCCAATCCTCAACGCTCAAGGAATTTCGAAAGCCTTCGGAGCCAAGCCATTCTTCCAGAATGTTCCCTTCACCGTTTCCGAAGGCGACCGGATCGCGCTGATCGGCCCCAACGGCTCGGGGAAATCCACGCTGCTGCGAATACTAGCCGGTACCGAAACGCCCGACAGCGGCACTCTTTCAGTCCGCAAGCGTCTGCAGCTCAGCTATGTTGCGCAGGAATCGAAATTCTCGCCCGGTGACTCCGTGCGCTCGGTGGTAGAAAAAGCTCTGCACAATTCAACCGCGGTCGACGCGGAACACCGCACCCACTTCGCCGAGACTCTCGGCCGCGCCGGCTTCGAGGATTTAGACACGGAAGCGGCCGCTCTCTCCGGAGGCTGGCAAAAACGCCTCGCCATCGTCGAAGCGCTGGTCAAAGCTCCTGACGTCTTACTACTGGATGAGCCCACTAATCATCTCGATCTCGCCGGCATCGAATGGCTCGAAGAAGTGCTCGAAGAAGCCGCCTTCGCCTGCGTCGTCGTGAGCCACGATCGTTACTTTCTCGAAAATGTCGCTACCGAGACCGCCGAACTCAGCCGCGTTTATCCCGACGGATTGCTGCGAGTGCGCGGCAAGTACAGCACCTTCCTCGAAAAGAAGGAGGAGTTCCTGCACGCGCAAGGCAAGCGCCACGAAGCGCTGGAGAATCTGGTGCATTCCGAAATCGAGTGGCTGCGCCGCGGAGCCAAGGCCCGTACCAGAAAATCAAAGGCCCGCATCGACAAGGCCGGAGAACTGATGAGCGAGCTCGCCGATTTGAATGCCAGAACCAGAACCGCAACCGCGCAGATTGATTTCTCAGCCACCGAGCGCAAAACCAAACGCCTGATCGAACTCGAAGACGTCTCCTGCAGCATGGGCGGCCGCACGCTGTTTGAGCGGCTGAACTTTATCCTCACGGCCGGAATGCGTGTAGGACTAGTAGGACCGAACGGCAGCGGCAAGACCACGTTGCTCCGCCTGCTGCGCGGAGAACTAACGCCCAGCGACGGAGACATTCGCCGCGCTGACTGGCTGCGCATTGTCTACTTCGACCAGAGCCGGAAACTCGATGAGAATGTAACCCTGCGCCGCGCGCTCGCCCCCGAGGGAGACTCCGTTATCTATCAGGATCGCCAGGTTCATGTGGCATCGTGGGCGGCGAAATTCCTGTTCACGGGCGAGCAACTCAACCAACCGGTCAAGCGCCTTTCGGGTGGCGAGCGCGCCCGCGTTCTGATCGCGCAACTCATGCTGCAGCCCGCCGACGTTCTTCTGCTCGATGAGCCCACCAACGACCTCGACATTCCCACGCTCGAAATCCTCGAAGAAAGTCTGCTCGAGTTCCGCGGTTCGCTGGTCCTGGTAACGCACGACCGCTACATGCTCGATCGCGTGTCGACCATCGTTCTCGGCCTCAACGGCCAAGGCGGCGCGGAGACTTTCGCCGATTACTCACAATGGGAACTGTGGCAGGCAGAACGCAAATCGAAAACGAAAAATGCGGAGACGATTGCAGTCGCTGCCCAGCAACCAACTCCTGCGAAGAAGAAGCTCTCCTACCTCGAAGCGCGCGAGTACGCCGGCATCGAGCAGCGCATCGCACAAGCTGAACAGATCGTCCAAAGCAAACGCGCCGAGATGGAAAGTCCGGTCATTGCCAGCGATGGCCCTCGCCTCCTGCAAGTCCACGCCGAGATGGAAGCTGCCCAGAAAGATCTCGACGCCCTCTACGCGCGCTGGGCCGAACTCGAAGGCAAGACGAACGGCAAGTCATAACGCGACGCCGCACTTGTTGCCCGCATTTCCTTCGTGTAACTTCGTGTCCTTCGTGGTAATGATCATCCAATCTCTGCGATGGGAGCGTGCCTAATGCGAAGAATTCGTTACATAGTAGCGATGAGTCTCGACGGCTACATCGCCGGTCCAAACGGCGAAGCCGACTGGATTGAAGCCGACCCGGAAGTCGACTTCGCCGCGCTCTGGGCACAATTCGATACGGGTCTGATGGGCCGGCGAACCTATGAAGCTGCCGCCAAGAGACTGGGAGAGGCCGCGTTCGCAGGCATCACCACTATCGTCTTCTCCCGGACAATGAAACAGATCGACTATCCGAAAGTGACGGTCGTCTCCGAGTTGAATCCGGGCTGGGTCAAAGAGTTGAAGGCGCGGAGCGGTAAAGATATCTGGCTGTTCGGCGGCGGCGAACTCTTTCGCACTTTTCTGGATTCCGGTAACGTGGACATGATCGAAGTGTCAGTTATTCCCGTCGTGCTGGGAGCCGGCATTCCTTTGCTCCCTCCCCCATACCATCCATCCAAGCTGCGGTTGCTCAGCCACAAGGTGTACCGTTCCGGAAGAATTTCCCTAGCGTATGGGGTGCAGCACGAAGGCGATCTAAACCCCCAGCCAGAATGCTAGGCTGTAAGGGATGCTGAATCATAACTGGCAACGGGCTGACTGGACACTGCTGCACCACCTGCCTCTTGCAATGGCCTGCGCATTCTTCCTCGCTTCCCCATGCTCCGCCGCCACCTGGACCCTCCGCACGCAACCCGCACGCCTGGTCAACGGAGGCCCCGTTCTGTTTCAGGTGAAATCTCCCGCCAAACTCGAATCCCTCACCGGCACTTGGTTCGGCCACGAAATCACCTTCAGCTATTCCTCTTCAACAAAGGCGTGGTTCGCCCTGGCCGGAGTGAGTTTCGAAACCAGTCCCGGCAAGTACACGCTCGAACTGAAAGCTACGCCCCCGGCCAACAGGGCGCCCCTGACGCTCTCACGAACTTTCCCCGTCTCTGCCGCCAAGTATCCCAAGATCGAAGCCAAACTCACGGTCGAAGGCAAATTCACCGAGCCCAGCCCTGAGCAACTCAAGCAGATCGACGAAGACCAGAAAGTAAAGCAGGACTACCTGAACCGCGTCACCGCCGATCGCGAGTGGAACGGCACCTTCACTGCCCCGGCCGACGCCACCATCTCCGACGTCTTCGGATCGCAGCGAATTTTCAACGGCAAAGCGCAGCGCCCGCACTTCGGTCTCGACTTCCGCGTTCCCTCTGGAACTCCCGTTACCGCGATGAACGACGGCACCGTGCTGCTCGCCCGTCCGCTCTATTTCGAAGGCAACTTCGTCGTCCTCGACCACGGCCAGGGACTGCTCACCCTCTACCTGCATCTTTCCGAATTTAAGGTAAAGGAAGGAGACTTCGTGAAGCGCGGTCAGATCGTCGGTCTCAGCGGCGGCACGGGCCGCGCCACGGGCCCGCACCTTCATGTCGCCGTGCGCTGGCAAGGAATCTATCTCGATCCCGCGCGCCTGATGCAACTGTCTCTGCCCACGGTCGAGCGCAAGGATGAGCGCAGGAGCCTACCCCAACCCACCGGTCAGCTTGCTCCGCGGACCTCGCGAAGCCTCGCGCAGAGCCTCGTTCAGAGCGTCTTTCAAACCCAGATTCCGGATCAGCCGGTGCAGGTAATTTGGGTGTACGCCGAGAATCGCCGCCGCCTCGACATAATTCCCCCGCGTCTGCACGACCGCGTCGAGAATTAAGTGCTTCTTTAATTCCTTCACGCTGGCGTGATACTGCCCCTCCGACATATCAGCAGGCTGTTCCTGCTCCGCCAAAGATTCCGGCAAGTCTTCCAATAAAACCGAATCCGACGCTCCCAGCACCAGCGCGCGCTCGATCGCATTCTCCAACTCGCGCACGTTTCCCGGCCAATCATAATTTGCCAAAGCCGCCATGGCTTCCCGCGATACAGGCTTCGGTTTCATCTTGCAGCGCTTCGAATATTTCTGCACGAAGTGCCGTGTCAGCATCGGAATATCTTCCTTACGATCGCGCAGCGCTGGCATTGTCACCTTCACCACTGCCAGCCGGTAATACAAATCCTGCCGGAATTGCCCCAGCTTCACCGCTTCGGCCAGATCGCGATTGCTCGCCGCCACCAGGCGAATATCCACCTTGATGGGATGAGTCCCGCCAACGCGTTCGAATTCGCGCTCTTGCAACACGCGCAGCAGCTTCACCTGCAGCGCCGGCGCCAGCTCTCCAATCTCGTCGAGAAACACCACGCCGCCATCGGCTACTTCCAGCCGGCCTTTCTTCTGCGTGGACGCCCCGGTAAACGCCCCGCGCTCGTGCCCAAACAAATCACTCTCCAGCAAGGCCTCCGGAATCGCCGCGCAATTAATCGCCACAAATGATTTGCTGGCCCGATCGCTGTTGCGATGCAGCGCGCGCGCCGCCAGCTCTTTTCCAGTTCCGCT
This sequence comes from uncultured Acidobacteriota bacterium, assembly GCA_963701925.1. Taxonomy (GTDB): domain Bacteria; phylum Acidobacteriota; class Terriglobia; order Terriglobales; family Acidobacteriaceae; genus Sulfotelmatobacter. The sequence goes on along the minus strand of CAVPBQ010000009.1, from coordinate 69,703 downwards.
CTCGCCCCCAATCAGCACCGTCGAATCCGCGTGCGCCACCTTCGCCAGCAGCGCTTGCACTTCCTTCATTCGCGCGCCGTCGCCGACCATGCTCTGGTCCTGGCTGATCTCGGTAGTGAGTCGCAGATTCTCCTGTTCCAGCCATTGCAACTGCCGCGCATTATCCAGCGCGACCGCTGAGATTCCAGCAATCGCCGCCATCAAGTGAAGATGATCCTCGTTGAACCGATTACCCACGGCGGTGCTGTCGAGATAAATACATCCGATCACCCGCTGGTATACGGTCAGCGGGACACACAACAGCGAGCGCACTTCCGCTCCGGCCAGGCTCTCGACTTCGCGCAGCTTCGCGCTGCGGGCCACGTCCACTCCGAGAATCGCAACATTCTCCTTCATTACCTCGAGCGCGATCGTCCGGCTGACTCGCACCGACTGCGCCGCGCCTGCCTGGCGCGTGCGCGCAAACTGCGAGTTAAATTCCAGGCGCGCGCCCTCCGTCAACAGAATCGCGCCCCGGTTCGCCGGCACCACTTCGAAAATTAGGTCCAGCAACTGCCCCTGTAACTCGTCCAGGTCCCGGATCGCATGCACCACCCGGCTGATCTTGACCAGCGCTCCCAGGTTGCGCGCCAGTTGCGAAGTCGCCGGCAACTCGCGCAGCAGCCGGTCGGGCTGCAGATACACCACCTCCTTGGGCGAGATGAGCTTCGTCTCCGAGGTGGGACGGCTGTCGTCAAACTCCACGCGGGTCGCCGGAACGCTGCGGTCAATCTCATCCAGCAGAAACAGAAACACCGAGTCGCCGATCGCGATCTCATCTCCGTGCCGCAGCCACTGTTCCTGCACCGTGACCCCGTTCACCAGAGTCCCGTTGCGGCTGGCCAGATCCTTGATCTGGAACCGCCCATCCTCCGCCCGCCGCAACAGGCAATGCTTCCGCGACACTGACGGATCCACCACCGGCACGGCATTCGTGGGATCGCGCCCCAGCGTGGCTTCGCCTTCGGGCAGCACAATTGTCGAGTCTTTGAGAGGTCCTGCGGTGGCAAATAATCTGGGACGCAAGCGGGTTCCTTCGCTCCTCGCGAGTTCCTGCGGCTCGGATTCGGACGCGTCGCAGTTCGGTCCCGCCAACCGAACAGTTAGCCAACCTATCCGAACAGATAGTTTCCGCACCCTGTCGGCCGGTTAATGCCGGCCCAGCCGGGCGGCTCCAAATATAACGTTAACTCGCCGAAGAAACTAGGGTTGGATGATATTTTCGATACGCTTTTAAAGTGCGCCGGCGAATGGTATGCCGAATGCAATATCGAGTATGCGCGTCTTGGCAAAAGCGACGGGGGAAGCGCTTTTCGATCAGTTCTCGCCGAGATCGCTAGTCGGAAGCCTGGGAGACCCCCTCATCAGGCTTCTGACTTTTTTTGTGCGCCTTAACCAAGCGCGATGGAAGGATGGAAGACCACCACTTTGGCGACTGTGGAAACCCACGCTTTAACCTGCAAGACCCGCCGCTTTATGACCTTGGAAGACCGTCTAGCCGCGTGAAAGCCCGCCGCCTTACCGAACGTGGAATATCCGCCGCCTTGTGACCTTGGAAGACCCGCCCTGTAGCCACGTGGAAGAGCGGCGCTTTAGCGCCCCGTCAGGCCCTCGATGATCGGGCTTTAGCCCCGGTGGATCTACCCCGCGACAGACATCGCACCCGCATCCGCCTCCACTGCAATCCCATCCCGATAACTCACCGTCCGCCCCGAGATCGCCGGAACCCGTTCCCCTGGCACCAGAATCCCCACCAGATTCAACGGATCCGCCGCCGACAGCGCGATCGTCTCCCCGCTCAAGGGCAGGTTGCGCATCGCCCGCACCGATTCCACGGCCACCGGCAAGGCAAACTGCTCGCCCAGAAATCCATCCACAAACCGCCCTCCGCGAATCTCTCCCCGATCCTCCAGCCGCCGGAAGGCCATCAACAATTCGCGCCACGTCGGGAGGTTCGCCTCGCGCGCCAGCAAATCGCGAATGACGATTCCGTAACGCCGCAGCAGCATCCAGCAAGCCGCCTCGACCGCCCGCGAACGTTCCACGGCCATATCGGCATGCAACACAGCCCACCGTCCCGTGCTATGCCGCGGCCGCGCGCTGCGCCCATTTCCCTGCCCCGCCCGTCGTTTCGGATCGATCAAAGATCGCAGATTATCGAATCCGTCGGCCGTCACCAGCCCCGCCGCAACCAGTTCCCACAAAGCCGTCTCAATCTCCGCCTTTAACTTTCCAGTTCCGCGCACAATGTCGGCAAAGAATGAAGCCCCACGCTCCCGCAGAAATTCCAGCACCAGCGCAGCCCCATGGCTCAACCCACGCCGATCCTCCAGAGGATATTCCCCCGGAGGGTGCCCCACCCTTGTCTCCGGCTTTCTTGCGGAGGCAGGGTGGGAGTTTCGACCTATCGCCATCCAATCCGCATCTTCGCGCACAAAAAATGTAATCGGAGCCACGCTCGTAGGAATGACCCGCCGCGTCCGCGGCGGCCCATCGCCCGAACCAGCAGCCCCACCCGATTCCAAAGTCGCGGGATGCGGCGACAACCGCCCCCATCCCACCGCGCCCGTCAGGCAAAGCTGATCTAGCCATTTCGGATCGTAGTCCGCAATGCGCCGCGCCAAAACCTGCCGCTCCCACGCATTCGCCGGAATTTCAAATCCCTGCAACTGCTGCAGAACTTCCAGCGCGCCGCGCTCTCCCGCCACCTGCGACCCCGGCGCCACATGCTGCCAGCGCAGCAACCATCGCATGAATTGCGCCGCAGTGACCGGCTCAATCTGCTTGCGCAACATCCCCACCGTAAGCCGGTGAATCCGAGCCAGAAGCCGCCGCTCGCACCACTCCGTCTCGCGTTGTGTAGGGACAGCCGCCCCCGGCTGTTCAACTTCGTGTGGCGCCGGCACTCCTGCCCGCGTGCCTGCGGCACCCGTGAAGCTTCCTCGAAGAACTGTCCCCGCAGCCTCCATCCGCAACAAAGCATTCTCCACATCGGAAGCCGCCAGCCCCAACCACTCTCCCAACTGCGAAGCCGTCACCGGACCGCTATGCGACATCCATCCCGTCACCAAGGCCAGCAAAGCATCATCACGAGAAATCTCCCCAGTCTCCACCGCAGCGAGTCTCTGCTCAAACCCCGCCCCCGGAAACAGCGCCGCAAAACTCCGCGCCCGCTCCGCCGCCACCCAATATTGCCGCCCATTGACCGCAGCAATCCCGGCCCGCGCCTCACGCACCAGCCGTTCGAAATAAATTTCCCATCTACCAACGCTCATGTGGGGACGGCCGCCCTCGGCCGTCCGGTCGAGCAAAGCTCGACTCGCTGTCGCTGAGGTCGAAGAATTTGGTAACTCCATCCGGGAATGTTCACCCTCGCTGAACCGGACAGCCGATCGTGGTTGTCCCCACATAGACTCCAGCTCCTCCGGCAGCGCCACCAGCGTATGCAGCACATCGTGCAATTCATCCGCATCGCGCACATCCGGCCAGGCCTCCTCCCGCACCTGCGCAATCGCTCCTATATCCAGCCCGCCCACTTCCTCCAGCACCGACTCCGGCAGCATCCGCCGCATATTCACCGCGCGCGCCCGCCGCTCCTCGAGCGGCGCATCATCCAGATACGCGTACGGATTCGCATTCAGAATTTCATGCGAAAACTGCGACGGCACCGGCGTATCCACCGCCAGCACGCGAATCTCTCCCGACGCCATGCCGCGCAGCAGCGCCTTCAGCCCGTCCACATCCATCGCCTCGGTGAGCACGTCCTTCATCACTTCGCCGACCAGCGGATGATCCGGGATTTTCCGTTCGCCCTCGATGTTCTCAAAGCAAGCCGCCGCATCCGGAAACACCGACGCCAGCAAATCATCCGATCGGATGCGCTGAATCTGTGGTGGAACCTTCTTGCCATTCTGAAAGCGCAGCAGCGCCAGCGCCCGGTTCGCATCCCAGCGCCAGCGCGTTCCAAAAATTGGAGAATCCAGCGCCGCCTGCTCCAGAATCGGCTGCACTGTTTCCGCGTTCAGAAAATGAAACACATCACCCAGCGGAAAACTGTGCTGCTCCGCCAACGCAATGTTCAACCCGTTATCCGTGGCCGCAGCCTGCAATTCAAAATTAAATCCCCGGCAAAAGCGCTTGCGCAGCGACAGTCCCCACGCCTTGTTAATTCGTCCGCCAAACGGCGCGTGGATCACCAACTGCATCCCCCCGCCTTCATCAAAAAATCTCTCCGCGATCACCGTCTTCTGCGTCGGCACCGCGCCCAGCACGGCGCGCCCTTGCAGAATGTATTCAATCGCCTGCTCCGCCCCGGAATCATCCAGCCCGCACTCTTCCTTCAACCATGAAACCGCCTCCGCCACATCCGGCTGTGTCGCCGAAAATCCCACCGGCGACGTCCGCGGCAGCATCTCGCTGATTTTTTCCCGCAACGTTCCCACGTGCTCCGACAATTCCTGCGTCCGCGCCGGAGCCTCGCCATTCCAGAACGGCACGCTGGGCGGCGCACCGTGCGCATCCTGCACCAGCACTCGGCCGGAATTAGTTTCAATGCGCCGGATCATCCACGACGTATTTCCCAGCAGCATGATGTCGCCGCGATTGCTCTCCACCGCAAAATCTTCGTCGACCGTTCCCACCATCACGCCGTCCGGCTCCGCCACCACCGTGTATAAGGAATTGTCCGGAATCGCCCCACCACTCGTAATCGCCGCCAGTCGCGCCCCGCGCCGCGCCCGCAACTTCCCATTCACCCGGTCGCGATGCACATATGCCCCGTACCGCCCGCGCCGCGCCGCAATGCCCTCCGACAACATTTCCAGAACCGAATCAAACGTCTCCCGCTTCAAATTCCGATACGGATAAGCCCGCCGCATCAAATCAAAAAGCCCCCCCTCATCCCACCCGTCACTATGCGGTGCGGGCACGCCCTGTGGCGCGGGCACTTCTGCCTGCGAACTCTCACCGCCTCCTGCCGCACACGTGGCCACAATCTGCTGCGCCAAAATATCCAGCGGAGCTTCCGGAATCATCAGCCGGTCCAGATCGCCCAGCTTGACGGCCCTTACCAGCGCCGCACACTCCATCAAATCATCGCGAGTAGTAACAAAGAATCTTCCTTTCGGCACCGCGCCCCGCCAGTGTCCCGAACGCCCCACACGCTGCAGCGCCACCGCAATCGCCCGCGGAGAATTGATCTGCACCACCAGATCAACCGTCCCCACATCAATTCCCAGCTCGAGCGATGCTGTCGCCACCAGCACCCGAATCTGTCCTTCTTTCAATTTCTTCTCCGCCGCCAGCCGCAATTTCCGCGACAACGATCCGTGATGCGCCGCGACATTCTCCTCACCCATGCGCTCGCCCAACTGATGCGCCATGCGCTCCGCCATCCGCCGCGTATTCACAAACACCAGCGTCGACCGGTGCTGCCCCACCAACTCCACCAGCCGGTCATAAATCGCGTCCCACATCTCGTTCGAAGCCACCGGCCCCAAAGGCATCGGCGGCACTTCAATCCCCAGATCCAGCTTCCGCTTGTGCCCAATATTCACGATGACCGGATCGTGCCTGCCGCTACCCGTCAGAAAATGCGCGACCTCTTCAATCGGCTTCTGCGTAGCCGACAACCCAATCCGCACCAGCCCCGACTTCCTTCTCATCCCGAGGAGCGAACGCGACGAGGAACCTCCTTCCTGGGTCAACTCCTCCAACCGCTCCAACGACAGCGTCAGATGCGCCCCCCGCTTGTCATCCGCCACCGCGTGAATCTCGTCAACAATCACCGTCTCCACATCGCGCAAAATCGCCCGGCTCTTGTCCGCCGTCAGCAGAATGTACAGCGACTCCGGAGTCGTCACCAGAATGTGCGGTGGCCGCTTCAGCATCGCCCGCCGCTCGGCCATCAGCGTGTCGCCGGTGCGCACCGCCGTGCGAATCTCCGGCATCATCATCCCGCGCTCGTTCGCCAGCGCGAGAATTTCCCCCAGCGGAATCTCCAAATTTTTCTGGATGTCGTTGCCCAGCGCCTTCAGCGGCGACACATAGAGAACTTCCGTGCGATCCACCAGATCGCCCGCCAGCGCCTTGCGCACCAGCCGGTCAATGCAAGCCAAAAACGCAGCCAGGGTTTTCCCTGACCCGGTAGGCGCCGAAATCAAGGTAGTCCGCCCCGCCAGAATATGCGGCCACCCCTGCTCCTGCGGCTCCGTAGGCGTCCCAAACCGCGAGACAAACCACTCCGCCACCAGAGGATGGGCCCACCCCAATGACTCCGGAATTACCAAGGAAGGGACCGCAGACATAAACGCATTCTATCATGTCATGATTCGCCTAATCTTCGCCCCATGAACGCTGCGTGCAACGCAGTACCCAACCCTCCGTCAAGTGTTAGAATTCCCCCTTCCATTCCAATCTCAGGGATCTCATGACCTCACTCCGCAACCTTGCCGCCTATCTTCTTCTTTTCTCTTTCACGCAACTGGCCACGGCGCAAACCGCTGAGCCCAATAACACTCCCAAGAGGTTTCTCGGCTACACCGCGCAATCCACCTCCGCCGAGCGTGATCTCGAAAAGAAATTTCAGGATGCCATCGTCGCCGCCAATATTCGCGAAAACATGCGCCGTCTCAGCGCCCGCCCGCATAATGTCGGCTCACCCTACGACAAAGATAATGCCGAATGGATCCTCACCCAGTTCAAGGCTGCCGGATTCGACGCTCACATTGAACGCTTCGACGTCCTCTTCCCCACTCCCAAAGAACGCATCGTCGAACTCATCGCTCCCACAAAATTCAAAGCCAAGCTGCAGGAGCCCGCTCTCGCCGCCGATCCCACCTCGAACCAGACTGCCGAACAGCTTCCCACCTACAACGCCTACTCCGCCGACGGAGACGTCACCGCCCCGCTCATCTATGCCAACTACGGCAATCGCGAAGACTATGAAGAACTCGACCGCATGGGCATCTCCGTCAAAGGCGACATCGTCATCACGCGCTACGGATCAGGGTGGCGCGGCATCAAGCCCAAAGTCGCCGCCGAACATGGCGCCATCGGTTGCATCATTTATTCCGATCCCCGCGGCGACGGATTCTTTCATGGCGACGACTATCCCGCCGGAGGCTGGCGTTCGCGCGACGGCGTGCAGCGCGGCAGTGTCATGGACACCGACTATCCTGGCGATCCGCTCACCCCCGAAGTAGGCGCGGTCCCCGGCGCCAAGCGCCTCGACATTAAAGACGCCAAGACCATCACCAAAATTCCCGTGCTCCCCATTTCTTACGGCGACGCGCAACCGCTGCTCGAAGCCTTACAAGGCCAGGTCGCTCCCGAACCTTGGCGCGGCGGTCTTCCCCTCACCTATCACGTCGGCCCCGGCCCCGCGCGCGTACATTTGAAGGTCACTTCCAACTGGGACATCAAGCCTCTCTACGACGTCATCGCCACGCTCCCCGGCTCCGATCCCGATCAATGGGTTATTCGCGGAAATCATCATGACGCCTGGGTCAATGGCGCTGAGGATCCCATCTCCGGCATGTCCGCTGAACTCGAAGAGGCGCGCGCCCTCGGAGAGCTTCACAAGCAAGGCTGGACGCCAAAACGAACCATCATCTATTGCGCGTGGGATGGCGAAGAGCCCGGCCTGCTCGGTTCCGTCGAATGGGTCGAAACTCACGTCGCCGATCTGCGCCAGCACGCCGTCACCTACGTCAATTCCGACAGCAGTTCCCGCGGATATCTTTTCGTCGGCGGCACTCAGGATTTACAACAACTCGTCGGCGCGGTGGCGCACGACATCAACGATCCGGAAAAAAATATTTCCGTCTTCGAGCGCTCTCATCTGCACGCCATCATGCACGCCAAAGATAACGAGGAGCGCGGGAAGATTCGCAAGCGCAGCGATCTCGAAGTCCACGAACTCGGCGATGGCTCCGACTACACCGCCTTTCAGGACTTTGCCGGCATCTCGTCGCTCAATCTCGGCTTTGGCGGCGAAGACGAAGGCACGCAGTATCACTCCATCTACGACGACTTCTACTGGTACACCCACTTCGGCGATCAGGATTTCAAATACGAGCGGGCGCTCTCCCAAACCGCTGGCAGTGTCGTCCTGCGCATTGCCGATGCCGACCTGCTGCCCTTCGATTACTTGCCGCAGGCCGACGCCATCGCCAAGTACGAAACCGAACTGGAAAAACTCCTGAAAGACAAGCAGGACGAGATCACCGAGCGCAACCAGGAAATTCAGGAAGGCGCGTTCACCGCCACCGCCGATCCCCGCAAAACCTACGTTTCCCCTCCGCTCGAAACCGTTCCGCCCTTCATGAATTTCGCGCCGATGAAGAATTCGATCGAACTACTGAAGAAGTCCGCCGAGCGCTATTCCAAAGCGCTGGAAAAATTCCGCGCCGCCGACTCCATCTCCGCCGCCTCGCTCGCCGCCGTCAACGCCGACCTGCGCAACGTCTCGCGCCTCTTCCTCAACGACAAAGGACTTCCCGAGCGTCCCTGGTTCAAAAACCAGATCTACGCTCCCGGCGCCTATACCGGATACGGCGCCAAACCGGTGGCCGCCGTCCGCGAATACATGGATCAGAAAAAATGGATGGAAGCCGACGCCCAGATCCCCATGGTCGCCCAGGTGATCGAAAATATTTCCGCGGGCATCAACAAAGCCGCCGATGACTTGGGGGCCGCAGCCGCTACCCCGCACTGACCTTCCTCAACGAGCAGTTACTTCCGGTTTGCTGTTACTGATCGTTGGGATTATGCTGGCCGTCAGATGTCAGGTTGAAAACTCTGTAGGAATCGAGGGGAAATCATGTTCAAACTCAGTGCGCTTGCTTTCGCAGTTCTCTTAGCTGGCCTTTTATGCTCTGCACCTGCGGCGCAAGCCCAGGTCACCGTTGGCGTAAACATCGGACCGGCTCCCGTGTGCCCTTATGGGTACTTCGACTATGCCCCATATGACTGCGCTCCTTACGGCTACTATGGGCCCGACTGGTTTATTGGCGGCGTGTTTCTTGGAGCCGGTCCCTGGTTTCACGGGCCTCACGGCTTTTTCGGACATGTCGACAACCGCTTTGATCCTCATCACGGTTACGCTGGACCGTTGCCGGAGCGCGGGGCCCAGCGCTTCAACCACTTCCAGGGAAACGAGGCGCGAGATGGGCGAGGCAATGTAGGCAACGCTGGCCACGAAGCGAGGGGTGAACACGCCCTTCCTGGATATCGGGGTAATACGCATGGCGGGGGACACCACTAGAGCGACCGCCTTCAACCAAGAGCGGGATCAAGCGCCCAGGCTCACAGGATGAGCCTGGGCATTTATTTTCAGTCCCGCCGCGGCGAGCGGACCGAAGAGGAGTGAGTGAGACCCTGCAGCAAGCGGCGATTCACTCACCTTCACGCCAGCGCGGATGGATTCTTCAGGTAACGGTCTACGATCGCGTCGGCGGTGCGGTAAGTAAGAGCCAGAATTGTAAGCGTAGGATGTGCCGACGGATTCTGCGGAATCGTCGATGCCCCCAGAACAAACACGTTCGGGACTTGCCAGTGCTGCAAGTACGGGTTGACTACCGAACGGTCGGGAGAACTCCCCATGATGGTCCCTCCCTGGATGTGAGTGGTCTGGTACCGGTTGGCATCGTAGTTCCTCAGGCCCGGGAATGAACTAACTTCCTTCGCTCCCATCGCGCGTGCAAGTTCTACTGCCTTAGGAGTTACATACTCCGCCATCTTCCGTTCGTTCTCCCCCCAGTTAATCGTGAACCGCAGCAGTGGGTCGCCGAAACGGTCTTTGTAAGTGGGGTCGAGATCCATGTAATTGCCTTTATAAGCGAGATGCTCGCCCACAAAACTGATGAAGCCAGTTCGGTCGTAACACTCGAGGGCTGCTTTCTTCCAGACCGATCCCCACCCAGCTTTAACACTCGATGGCACTACGCCGAAATTCGTGATAGGCCGGTAGCCCATGCTCAATGCCGCCAGGTGTCCTCCACGCAGAAATGGGAGTCCGCTGTGATCGAATAAGTCTCCATCTAAATCGTTGATGCAGATGCCGGCAGCACCTGAGCCCATGAATCGATTCAACGGCTTCTCAAAGAATGCGGTCGCCGCGCCCATTACCACCTGGTGAGTCAGGTTTCGCCCCACCGTACCTTTTCCGCTCTGCGCGTTGTAAGCCTCACCGATCCCGGAGAGGAGTAACAGACGGGTATTGTTGAGAGTCCATGAAGCCAGAAAAATCAACTCTGCGGGCTGAAAAATCTCCTCCCCTTTATCATCGAGATACGTAACGCCCCGCGCTCTCGTCCCTTTCCCAGCATCTCCATGGTTTATGCGGCGCACCGTAGCTCCGATGCGAATGGAAATATTCTTCCGCTCCTCGATGAGCGGCAACAGAGTGTTAGTGGGCTGAGCCTTGGCGCCAACCATGCACCCGAATCGTTCGCAAAATCCACAATAGAAGCAGCCCGAACGAGAGACTCCGTCCGGATTAGTGTAGGGTTCGCTTAGATTCGCGGCTGGACTCGGATAGGGATGATATCCGAGCCCTTTCGCGGCGTCGCTAAATAGTGCAGAAAAATAAGGAATCTTCGTAGGTGGTGTCGGGTACTCAGCGCTCCGCCATCCTTCAAAGATATTTCCTCCTTCGATCTTCTTTCCCTTGATGTTGCCCGCTTTCCCTGAAACCCCCAGCATGCGTTCTGCGCGCGTGTAGTAGGGCTCCATCTCATCGTAGGTGATGCCCCAGTCTTGAATGGAGTGATCCGCGGGCAGCCGCTTGGCGCCATACTTTTCTACCGTTCGTGAAAATAATTCAAAGCAATCTGGCAGGAAGCGCGGAGTGATGCCATTCCAGTGTTCGCCTGCACCGCCCACGCCGGAGCCCGGAAGAAAAGCTCCGTACTGTCGCATGGGCAACGCCCGCTGCGTGGAATCGTGCCGAAATGTGACCGTCTCCAGCGAGAGATCCTGCATCATGTGAAGACGCACGGCATAGTCCAGCTCATCCATCGTGCCGGGATAATCGCTCGCCTCACGATGCTTGCCGCGTTCCAGTACGACCACCGAGAGGCCGGAACGAGAACCAATTTCTTTGGCCATGAGCAAGCCCGTCCAGCCGCCGCCAACGATTACTGCATCCACCGCGGGCAAGGTCTTCATTCCTCGTCCTCGCTCGGACGAAAGCTGTCCCCCGTCGTCTCGCGCAAGCTCACCGGCTTGGGGCGAAATGCCTCCCCAAAGTGTTTATCAATGTCCGCGTAGTTGCTCATCCGCGGTCCCGGATATCCGATAAGCTGCCAACCCACCATGTCGATATTTCCGCCGTGCACCGGATCGCAGAACATGCCCTCAATCGTGTTCCGCCGCAGGAGTGAGAAAAACAGCGTGCTCTCGATTTGCCTCAGCTTGTTGTCCTGCTCAGCCGGCAGCAACTGATTGAAGTCCTTCAAATCTTTCAGCCCATCGCGATAAATCTGCCGCGGCGCCGCTTTGCCCTGGTAGCCGAATTCGACCGGAGTGTTCTCTTCGAATGGCCCCTGCGTGTAGCGATATCGATCCCGTCCCCACGGCCCGGCCAATTGCCTGTCAATGTAGACCGCGACCCCGGCTTCCCATGCACCCGGCCCGGTCTCATCGCTTGGAAAAATTCGTGCCGCCGCGGCAGCAACAATCAGCGCTTCCGGCTGTGTGAAAAATCGCAGCGGGATGCGAACCGATTGTTCGCTTTGCGCGAAGAGTCGAAAAGGTTTGCCATCCAGGGAGTAGACGAGCATCCCGCCAAGGCTCGTCGCTGACAGGGTGAGGAACTCACGGCGTCGCATGGCACAACAGCATACCAGAGCACGCTCAGCCTAATCGTCGAGAATTCGTGATTACACTCGTTTGCCTTTGCCTGCTAAGATTCCGCCGATGCCCACGCTCTCCCCGCAAGCTCGCGCCCGTAAAATTAAACTTCTCCTCTTCGACGTAGACGGCGTTCTCACCGACGGCAAACTTTATTTTCTCCCTGATCACAGCCAGCAAAATTCATCCCCGCTCACCGCCCAGGGCTCCATCGAATTCAAAGGCTTTCACGCCCACGATGGTGTTGCCATCTCCCTGGCGCGCATCGGCGGCCTGCGCACCGGTCTCATCACCCGGCGTTTTTCCGAAACCGTAGCCGTGCGCGCCCGCGACCTCAAACTGGAATTCGTCAGCCAGGGCATTCGCGACAAAGCCGCAGCCTTCCAGCAGATCGTGCGCCAAGCCGGACTTCAACACGATCAGGCCGCCTTCGTCGGCGACGACATCGTCGACCTACCCGCCATGCGCGCCGCAGGCCTCGCGATCGCAGTGCACAACGCCCGCGCCGAAGTGAAAAAAAAAGCCCACTACATCACCCCTCACGCCGGAGGCGAAGGCGCGCTCCGCGACGCCGTGGAATTTATCCTGAAAGCTCAACGCAAATGGAAGGAAGCCATGGAGAATTATCTCCAGGACAAAGGCGCCATCCCCGGCAATTAATGACCCCAGTTGTTGCGCTTTTGTTTTAGCTAAGAGCTAAAAGCTGAGAGCTGAAAGCTCCAGAAAAAAACCCATCGGATGCTTGCTTGGGGCGTGCTCGGGTCAGCATCCGATGGGCTACCGTTTCTCCTTACTCACCCTGTTGTTTTCAGGAGTATGTTAAGAAATTAAACACCCACCGCCCGCAGAGTTCCGTCTAATTTTGTAAATCTTTGTAAAACTTGAACCACCAAGATATCTCAGGGGCACGAGGAACAATCATGTGCGACGGACGCATTCGTCCGTCCACCGAGCATAGCCCGTCCACCGAGCATAGCGAGGGGCAGATCAATACAACCGCCTATTCCGGCAGCGGCTGCACTTTCGTCGCCACCAATTCGGTGAAGCGCTTGTCCTTGCGCAGTGTGGCGAATTCCTGGTCCCTATAGACGTTGTTGAAATCCTTGTATCCCTCTTCCATCGCCTTCCTCAAGAACTCCAGCGACTGGTCAGAGAATCCCATCTTGGCGTACAGCCTCGCCACCGTGTAGTCATAGCGGGCGCGATCTTCCGGGCTGGGCAACTGCGCCTGCACTCCGCCCCGCGACGTCCGCTCAAACACTTCCGGATCCAGTTCCATTGCGTGTGCGTACGCTGCCACTGCCGGCTCAAATTCCTTCTTCGAAAACAGCGCCGCGCCCAGATTGTTGAAGAACGAAGCTGAATTCCCGTCGATTGCAATCGCTTTGCGATATTCCTTCGCTGCCGCGGCGTATTTGCGGCTTTCGTAATACACCACGCCCAGATTGTTGTACGCGTCCGCGAATTGGCGATTGGCCTTGATCGACTTTTCAAAGAATCGCCGTGCCTCGTTGTCGCGCTGCATCATGAGCTCGGTGATCCCGATCTTATTCAGCAGCCGCGCCGAATTTGGCTCCTTCGCCAGCGCCACGCGGTAATAGTCCAGCGCATCCAGGAACAGTTTTTCCACGCGCAATTGATCCGCCCTCGACTCCAGATCCGCCACGGAGGCATCCTTCGACGGCGGGTCGGTGATCCGCATCATCGGCGGGCGAACCTGCACTTGTTCGGAGTGAGAAGCTTGCCCAGATGCGCTCGCACAAAAGGCGAATACACAGGCGGTGAGCAACGAGACGGGAACCAGAAAGAACTTCGGCCAGGACACAGACGACATAGGCCACCCCCAGCTAGTGAGCTCATTGTGGCACAGTTTTAGCCCGCCCAGCCAACAAATTGCGCCCCAAACTAGCCACTTCCGGACATAGCGCCATAGCCACTCATCAGCCGTAAATTGCGAGTTACTAGCTGCCAATGGCTGCCCTCAATGCGGAGCCGGCGGCGCGCTTTCTGGAGGTTTAGACACCGGGGCCGCGTTCTTGTCATCCTTAAAAATGCCCGCAATCTTGCCAAAAAAGCCCTTTTTCTTCTGCCCATCCTGCCCCTGGCCATCCTGCGCCACCGCAGGATTTTGCCCCGGCGCCCCCGGAGGCGGCAACACCTTCTCCTGCCCGCCGCCAAAGATTCGCGAGAAAAATCCCTTCACGCTCGCCTGCTGATCGCAGGTATCCCGGGGCTCCGTGCCGGCCACAAACGCGGACACATAATCATCCGGGCACGTTGGAGTCGCCAGGCGGTTCGTCGCCTTATCCAGTTGCACATCCACTACGCCCGCAGGCTGTTGGAACTCCTGCATGTTCGAGTACCGCGGCATCAATGCGGCCTTCTTCATGAACTCCGTCCAGATCGGCGCCGCCGTCATCGCCCCGGTTATCCGCAGGTCGCTGTAGTCGTCATACCCGACCCACACAATGCACAACAGATTCGACGTGTATCCCGCAAACCATCCATCGTGCGAACTGCCCGTCTTCCCCGCCGCCGGCTCAGTAAATCCACGCAGCCGCACCGCCGTATATCCCAGCCCATTATTGATTACGCCTTCCATCATGTTCGTCATGACGTAGGAAATCCGCGGGTCCAGCACCTGCCGCTCGTCCGTTGAATAATTCGCCATCACGTCGCCCTTCGCATTGCGCACCGAGCGCAGCATGATCGGCGACAGCCGCACTCCATTGTTGGCGAACACCGTGTACGCCCCTGCCATATCCACCGGAGATGCATCGTACGATCCCAACGCCATTGCCGGAGTCGCCTTCACCGATGCGATCCCCGCCGACTTCGCCAGATCCGCAACTTTGTCGTAGCCCACTTCCTCCGCCACTTTCACCGTCGCGTTATTCAGCGACATCGCCAGCGCATACCGCAGCGTCACGTCCCCCTTATATTCCTCTTTGTAATTGCGCGGCTCGTAAATCTGATCGCCATACGCGAAGCTCGATGGCGCATCCGTCACCGTCGACGCCGGAGTGATCACCGTTTGCGACCCATCCAGCGCGGTGTTCATCGCCGCCGCATAAACGAACGGTTTGAAAATCGATCCCGTCGGCCGCTTTGCCACCGCGTGATTCAGCTGGCTAAATCCGTAATCGCGCCCGCCCACCAACGCCAGCACCGCCCCCGTATGCGGATCGAGCACTACCATCGCCACCTGCGCCTGCGGCCCCGGCTCGACCTTCGTCTCGATTTTCTTTCCCACCTTGATGCGCTTGGTCCGCATCTTGATGACCTGCTCGTCGACCAGCTTGATGCCCATCTCCACCGACTGCGCCGCCGCCTTCTGCAACTCCGGATCCAGCGTCGTATACACCCGGTACGATTCCTCGTTCAGATCGCTCTCGCTGAATTTGCTGATCAGCTGGTCGCGCACCATATCCACAAAATATGGCGCATCGCTCGCCTCCACATTCGGAGGCGCCAGCTTCAACGGCGCGGCCTTCGCCTTATCGCACTGCTCGCGCGTGATGGCGTGCGTCTCCACCATCGACTCCAGCACCACGTTCCGCCGTTCCAGTGCACGCTCCGGATGCCGGTAGGGCGAAAGATAACTCGGCCGCTGAATCAATCCCGCCAACAGCGCGGCTTCCGGCAGAGTGATGTCTTTCAGATCTTTGTTGAAGTAGGATTTCGACGCCTCGGCAAATCCCGAGATCGCAAACGAGCCCCGCTGTCCCAGGTCCACCCAGTTCGCATAGAACTCGAAAATCTGCTGCTTGGTGAACTTCTGCTCCAGCTCCTCGGCGATCAGCATCTCGATCAGCTTGCGCTTGACCGTCTTCTCCGGCGACAGAAAAAATCCCCGCGAAAGCTGCATGGTCAGCGTCGATCCGCCCTGCTCATGCCGCCGCCGGATCACATCAATCCACGCCGCTTCCGCCATGCGGATAAAGTTCACGCCGCTGTGCTCGAAGAATCTACGGTCCTCGATCGCCAGCACCGCCTGCACCATCTGTGGAGGAATCTCGTTGTACTTCACCAGCTCGCGTTTCGAGCGCTGCTCCGCATCGAACAGCGCGGTCACCAGCTGCGGCTCCAGTTCATACGCAGAAAGCTCGTTGCCCTTGCTCGTAATCTTGGCGATCGTCCCATCTTCCACGCTGATATGCGCCGGCTCCGGGCTGTGATACGACTCCGGCCCCGGCACCACGTCAATCCCATCTTTGTCCACGTGGAATGTTCCCAGCGCCGACTGCCCATCCTTCTCCCCATATCCCGCGCGCCGCAGGTCGGTCACAATCTCTTTCGCGTCGACCTTCTCGCCCTCGTGCACCGTCCGCGGCAAGGCATAAATCTTCGCCGAATTGCTGAACACCGGAGTGCGGAACCGCTTCTCAATAATGCGGTCGTACTTTACGTAGTAGTACGAGAAGCCAACCGTGAACGTGACCGCCAGCAGCACAAACAAAATCAGCCCCGCCCGTAGCACCGGATCACGCGGCAACCCCCGAATCGCCTTCCCCTCCTGCGATCCGCCACTCTTCGGAATTTTGATCTTTATACTCAAGCGTTCCTGGAAGAACTCTCCGCTGATCGTGCAGCGCCCAACTTCGTGATTGAGCGCACCTCTTGGTAAAAAGAGCGCCCCATCACCGTGAAGGAGCACTCCTTCTTCGTAAAAAGAGCGACCCATCACCGTGGAAGAGCGGCCCTTCAGGGCCGCGTCGGTCTCTCGTGGAAGAGCGGCCCTTTAGGGCCGCGTCAGCCACTCGTAATTCTCCTGGGCTTTAGCCCCTGCGTTATTCCTTCAGACGTACTCTCGCGCGAAAAGGTTTGCCCCGCCCGCATCATCGACAACCCGACCAACTCGACCATCAGGGATACCTCATTCTACCCCCACCCCACAAACACAAAGAGACCCGCAGTACACGCGGGTCTCAAAGCCATCAACACTCACCCGAAGGCCCATTTCTACGGATCGGTCACCACCCAATTGCCCGGAGTCACCAGCGTCACCGGGGAAATCGGATCGGTTAGGGTCCCATCCGACTGCACCGACATCGGCCCAATCTGCGCCACGGTTCCATTCTGCGTGACCACGCTGCTATACACCAGCAGATTTGCCCCCGACTGATCAAACTGTCCCCACTGTCCTAGAAACACGTTGTTGCTGAATGGCGAGCCCGTAATCGCCGTCAGTGCTCCGGTGGTCGTGTCCAGTTTATATCCTTCAATTGGGTTGAAGCCTAGGCCCGAATCCTGCATGCCGAACGAGTACACATACTCCCCATTGCTCGACGCCGGTTGCATCGCAATCGTGAACGGCGAATAGGTCGTCGTCACCGGAGAAGTGGCCACCGGCGTCGCCGCCCCCGTACTCTGGTTGATGCTGTACACGTATAGATGGTCGTCATCAGAGCCCGTGAAGGTCAGCGAATTCCCGCTCGTCCCGACCAAAAACCTTCCACTGGCATCACCTTGCAACTCCCAGACATTGCCTGCGAACGGACTTCCGGGAATCAGCGTCAACGCGCCCGTGCTCCCGATCGTGTAGCCGACAAACTCCGATCCCCCGTGCACCGAACCAATGCACACATAGAGGAACCGGCCCAGCCCGTCAATCGCGATATTTCCCGGCTCAATGAAACTGCTCGGAAACGGAGATCCCTGCACCGTGGACAGCGCGCCGGTCGCACTGTCAATCGTGTAAACGAAAATGTCGTTCGCCCCGGTAGAACTCAGAAACAGATACTTTCCCGCCGGATCGCTGATGATCTGATACGTGTTGAAGTTCACAATCGGCAAGTTCAGGGTCACGCTCATCGGAAAACCGGCCAGCGGGGTCAATGCGCCCGTGCTCGCGTCGATCGACCAGCCGAAGAGCTGTTGCTGCAGTTCGAATACCGCATACACAAACTGCTTGTTCACCACTACCATGCCTTCGCCAAACTCACTGGCCGGAATCGCGGGCGCAGTGTAGCCGGAAAGCGAAGTAAAACTGCTCGCGCTCGTGCTCAAATCGTAGCCATCGATAGTGCCGTTTACACTTTGACTCGTGGCGCCCTGATCCACCGCGTAGACAAAGCCCGCCGGAGTCGGGTTATTCCCACCGCCTCCGCCCCCGCCGCCACCAGTTCCACCGCCACCGCTAAAGCCGCCCGAACCGCCTCCGCCCGTGCAGGCCGAGCCGCCAAACGTATTCTGCGGACATCCCGGCGCTCCCGAGCATGCCGCCATCAGCAGCAGTGCTAGCAGTCCCAGCAGGCCCAGTACGATTCGCAACCAATTCCTCATGAACAGCCTCCACAAATACGCGGCAGCGAGAACTTCTCTCACCCATCGCGATAGTAGAAGCTCCAGTAACGTCAGAACAACGTTACGAATGTCATTGGACCTTACGGAAGAAACCAAGCGAATCCAGTCATGCGAATGCATAAGTAAGGGGAGAGCACGTAGGGGAGGACGCATTCGCGAAGTTCAGAACGCTTAGGGGGCGGACGCATTCGCAATGGAGGAGCGGTCTGCGGCCCCATCGTGGAGGAGCGGTCTGCGGCCCCACCGTGGAAGAGCGGCGCTTTAGCGCCGCGTCAACGCCTCCCTCCGACCCGGGCTTTAGCCCCCGGCCTTCCGCGGCGCAGCCCTGCTGAACTCCGACCTCATGGCTTCGAAAGGGCTCGCCTTCAGCCGCGCCGTTAGCGCCCCTATAAAGGACCGGGGCTTCACCCCGGAGGCCACAAACCCCGAAGGTAACCCACCGCAACCCTCCCCCACCGCGCGCCCACTAACCACGTCTCCCCAACAATGACGCGGGTCAAACCGCACTCCCGCGCATTCGGACCATCCCCCCGGTGACCATCGGACGTGCACGTCCGTTCCTTGCCTCTCGACTCCCCACCTGACAACATGCCAATTGAAATCTCGCGGAGGTTTTTCCCAGTGAAACGGATATCTCTATTTCTGGCCTTGATCGTCGCCGCCGTCGCCCTGCTGTCGACCAGCTGCGGCACCTCAGACTATATGAAGTCGCTCACGCTCAGTTCCGCGGGCAGTTCCAGCGGAGGCTTCTACAACCTCGCCGGCGTTGACGGCACACTTCAGCTCCAGGTCACCGCGAATTACCACAGCGGCAAGACGATCGATGTGACCAATAACGTTACCTGGACCATCGTCCCGACCGGCACCATATTCACCAGCGCCGATCCCAACTACCTTGCCATGGGCCCATTGCCAGCCCCTGGACCGACAACTGTGACGATCAGCCCGACCGGCCTCATGACTGGTATCGCGGGTATCTGCACCTGGGAGGACCTGCCGGGGGGAACCAATAACCAGCCGCAGACTCCGCCAGCCTGGGCCTATACCGGCTATTATCAAGTCACCGCTACCTACAGAAATTTCACATCGCAACCAGTCGGCATCGGCATGGGTATCGCCGAAAGCAATTCGCCCACCGGCGGCTGCGGTCCCTCATAGTCAACCCGGGCGCTTAGTCGCCCGCACTTTCACGATTCACCAGTGCAGCCCACTCCGCGGCTGCACTTTCTTTTTCTGCGCCGAAGCGCAAGCAAACTGGTTACTGCTTCAGCCGCGCCTGCTCCGCGCTCGGAAACGTCGTTACCCGCGGCTCCCCTAGCGTCCCCGAAATCGCATACCCGCTCAATCCCGCCTCGCGCGTCATCTTCACTTCCACCTCGCGGCTCAACCCCGCCGTCCCACTCAACTGAAATTTTCCCGCCGGAGAATTCAACCACACATCCTTCATCTCAAACTGCCCGCCCACCAGCCGCGCCCGTCCCCACAATCGCTCAATCTTCACTCCCGCCTCATTCTCCGCCAGCGCCAGATGCGGCAGCGCCCCATCCCGCACATCAAACTGCGCCACGCCCTCCCCCTCCTGCCAGAACTCCGCAGAGCACGGCCCCTTCACCTGATACGCTCCGCCCGCCGTACCCGTAATCCACGCCGCATTCTCCAGCCCGGCCAGCGAAGCTCCCTCCAGCGTTCCACTCCCGCTGCACATCGACGGACTCACGCTGAAATCCGCCACCCACTCCCCGCGATGTTTTCCCCCCAGCCACTCCGCGCTGAGATTCGTCATCCGCAATTTCCCATGATCCAGATCCACATCCGCCGAAACCTGCGTCGCCGCAAATTTCTGTATCTGAAGATGTCCCGCGCTCACGTTCCCCGACGCATGCAGGCTCGCCACAAATGACGGCATACTCTGCGGACTCGATTCCAGCACCCGGTACCAGGGCCGCGACTTCGCGCCCGGCCGCGCCCACACACTCAGAGCACCCAACGCAACTTTGTTGGCATGCAGACTGAAATGTACCTCGCACGCCCCCGGAGTTCCGCACCCGCGCGGCATTTCCAAAGATCCTGTCCAGGCCGTATCCGCCGCGCTCGCCGCCAGCTTGTCCACTTTCACTTCACTCGTAAGCAGCTGCAACTCCGCCGATGAAATCTCCACCGGCCCCGTCGTCCCCCGCAACGCGACCCGCACATTGCGCAACTTTGCCGTACCCGTAACCTGCGGCCCCACGAATCCCGATTCCGGCCCGTATCCCCACGCCCCCGCAACTTGCAGATCCACGCCTGCTGTTCCCTCCGCCGCAGTCTGCAGCGCCGGGATGCCGAACATGCGCGCCAGCCGCAGCGATTTCGCAATGTCGGCATCGCCTGTGACCGCGGCGCTGTACCCACTGCGCGTGAGCCGCCCATGAATCATCGGCGAACCCGCCCGCACCATTCCCCA
Source organism: uncultured Acidobacteriota bacterium (assembly GCA_963701925.1). GTDB lineage: Bacteria > Acidobacteriota > Terriglobia > Terriglobales > Acidobacteriaceae > Sulfotelmatobacter. Next base: position 49,062 of record CAVPBQ010000009.1, on the reverse strand, counting down.
CCAGAACGGCCCCACCTCAATCTGCACACCATCTCCAACTCGCCCGTCCCCAACTCGCATCTTCAACCAGCCCCCATGAGCCACCCGCTTTGCCGTCACCCCATCTCCACCAGCCAGCACAAACGGAATCGTCTCCGGCCCCAGCTCCGCATGATTTTCCGTCGAACTCAAACCAAATTCTGCAATCTCGCCCTTGCCTGCCCATCGCACCCGCGAATCTTTGGCAGCATCTTCGCGAATCTCCACGCTACCCTGCACCGTCCCGCTCGCCGCCAGATCGTCCGGCAGATTTTTCTTCACCCGCCGCGCCAGCATCGCGGCCGCACTCGCCGGAACATTTTCCGCCGCCAGCGTCAGCCCATAATTGTGGCTCCCCGGCAGCCCCATGTCGCCCTTCAATGTGATCACCCCAACGCCCACCGGAGCCTTGCAATCGATCTGATGAAACGCATGATCCACCGCGCTGTATTCCCCATCGCAGTGCGCGGCCACCGTCAGCGCATCTCCGCTCGTAATGTCATACCGCCGGAAATCCTGCACCGACGCATCGCTCGTCATCTGCAACGCCGCCGGAGTTCCTTTCATCGCCACATCCACTTGCACGCCGCCGCGCCAGCCCTGATCGCTGCCCAGAAAAAATTTGCTCAGCTGTCCCAGTTGCCCGCGGCTCCACTCCAGCCGGAAATCCATCGGCGTCTCGCGGAAAATCGCCGCCCTCTGCCACGTCCCACTCACCAGCAGCGCGCCCGTGTCATTCAAATTCAAATCCGTGCGCAGCGGCTGCGCCTTCAGCCGCACGCCCCAGGTATTTTCCGATTCCTGCCACAAGGAAAAATCCGCGTTGGTCAGCGCGTACGGCTTCTTCTCGAAGCCGCTCTTCAAATTGATTCGCGCCGAGGTCGCCTGAATGTAAGGAAATTCCTGCCGCCGCTCCGACTTCGCCTTCGCCGTGGGCGCCAGTGGCGTGTGTGAGGCGCGCTCCAGCAGCGCTTCCAGATTCCACCGGCCATTGTCGCCGTGCACCAGGTTCAAACTCGGCTCCGTCAGATCGAGCCGTGCAATCTCCAACCGCCCCCGCAACAGCGAAATCAGCCGCAGATCGGCCGTCACCTCGCTGGCGCGCAGCATCGGCTCCGCTCCGAAAGCCGGATCGTCATACACCACCAGATTTTCCAGATCGAAACCCGGCCGCGGCAGCAGCCGGAAGTGAACCGTCCCAATATCCGCGTTGCGCCCGACCCCCGCGCTGATCGAAGCGATGATTCGCGATTTTAGCCGCGACGCTCCCGGCCGTACCAGAAACAGCAGCAGCACCACCACCACCGCCGCCACCACTCTGCGTCGCCAGGAAGAAAAGAATTTCATCAAACACTACTCATGGTGTGGAAGGCCAACGCTTCACATCTGCCCACGTGGGGACGGGCGCATTCGCAAGCCTGCCCTGAGCGCAGTCGAAGCGTCCAGCGAGCGCAGCAAGCCAGCGAACAAGATTGAGAACCAGGACTTCATTCGTGCCGCAATCTCCGCCGAGAATCCCCGGCTCTAGCCCCCGTCTCACCGAACTACCTTCAACGTCCGTTTCCACCGCGTCTCATCGAAGAAATGAATCACGACCTTCGCCAGGAACGCCACGCGATCTCCCCAGCTGGTCTTGCGATACTGATCCTCCGGAGTCTCAAATGACCAGTAGATGAACATCGGATTCCCTATGATGTTCGCCCGCGGAATAAATCCCCAGTACCGGCTGTCCAGGCTCACGCCCCGATGGTCGCCCATCGCAAAGTAATGATCCGGAGGCACCACCAGATCCTCGCCCTGAATGTAAGACGGCAGATCCACCATCCAGTTCGCTGACAGGTCGTCATTGTCCGAAGGCGCCACCGAAGGAAATTCATTGCGATACATGTCGCTCGGATTATCGCGGTCGTGATCGATATAAGGCTCATCCAGCGCCACGCCATTGCGGTAGACGACGCCATCGCGCAAGTGGATTCGATCGCCCGGAAGCCCGATGACCCGCTTTACCACATAAGTCCCCGCCTGCGGCGGGTCGGGATGCAGGAAGACCACGATGTCCTGAAATTTCACATCGCGATAAGGAATCAGCGGCCCAGTCCAAGAAGTCTTGGGCGCAAACTTGACCCGGTTCACGAAAACATGGTCGCCGATCAGCAGCGTGTTCTCCATCGAACTCGACGGAATCTCAAACGCCTGCACAATGAAGGTGATGATGAATAGCCCCGTCACCAGCACCGCCGCCAGCGACGCAAAAAACTCCACCATCGTCTCTTTCGGCTTCTCGTCCGCTACGTCGTGTTCCGCAATCACTTCGTTCTTCGCCATTCTGTTCTATCCAGAAACAAGTGCTCTGAAAGCGTGGCTAAAATGTGCCTTGAAAGGGCACGGCTAAATTGTGTTTTGAAAGGGCACGGCTTCACCCGTGCCGCAAAGCGCTCCTATCCAGACCTCAGGGCTTTAGCCCCTGAGGGAGAAAAACCGCGGAAGGGCGTGGTTTCACCCATGCCGGTTTCCGTGGAAGGGCATGGCTTTAGCCAGGCCGGTTTCCGTGGAAGGGCATGGCTTCAGCCATGCCATAAAGCCGCAAAAAGACGCGGGCTTTAGCCCCTGAGGGCCCCCGCATCAGTGTACCAGCCGCAACGTCCGATTCCAGCGCGTGATCTGAAAGACATGCGTGATCGCGTATGCCACGTGATACAACTTCCCCGACAACGTCGCCATCGGCCGGTGATCCCAATCCCGCACCGACCAATAGATCACCAGCGGCCGCCCGATAATATTTTCCCGCGGCACAAATCCCCAATAGCGGCTGTCCTGGCTATTGTCGCGATTGTCGCCCATCACGAAGTAGTGGCCCTCCGGCACAATCAGCTCGCCGTCTTCCACCAGCTTCCGCATCTCCTGCCACCACCGTCCTTCCTCGCCCGGAGCGATGATGTCGACCCGCGGAAAATTGTCACGAAACGGAGTGTTCGGCGGTTCCATGAACCGGACATACGGCTCGTCTAGAGGCTTGCCGTTAATCCAAACCTTCTTCGCGATCAGCCGCAACCGGTCGCCCGGCACCCCGATCACCCGCTTCACAAAATGCTGCGTCGGGTCCACCGGATAATGAAACACCACAATATCGCCGCGCTTGATCTTCTGATACGGCATCAGAAAATCGCCATGCGAGCCTCCACCGTAACAGAGCTTATTCACTAAAAGATAATCGCCCACTAGCAGGGTATTCTCCATCGATTCGGAGGGAATCTGAAACGCCTGCACAATGAATGTGATCACAAATATCGCAATGGTTACCGTGCCCAGCAGCGATTGCAGGGAACCAATCAGTTCGCTTGTGAGGGTACCCGCGGGAGGTTGTGGAGAATCCATGAACTCTATTTATCTATTGTATGAGACGGCTTACCCGCGGATTTCGTTTCCCCGACCCGGCTGTCGACTGTTTTCGAACGCGACGCCAAAAAAGTCAGCAACTGCCGCGCCGCATCCTGTTCCGCCGTCTTCTTGGTCGAGCCCTGCGCCCGCCCCACGAACTCCGCTTCTTTCCCGTTCTTCGCGCCTAGCCGCGCTTCCACCGTAAATGTCTTGCTGTGCTCCGGCCCCGCTTCGTCCACCAGCACATATGCCGGTTGCGACAATCCCAGCCCTTGTACCGCTTCCTGCAGCGCCGACTTGAAATCGGTCACCGGAAGCGTGCCGCCCTGGGTCTCCATGCGAGCCAGCTCTGGCTCAATCACGTGGCGCACCACGAAATCGCGCACCACATCCAGTCCGCCATCCAGATAAATTGCCGCCAGGATCGCTTCCAGCGCGTCCACCAGCAGCGCCGTCTTCCCGCGACCGCCGCTCTTTTCCTCGCCCCGCCCCAGCCGCAGGTAGTGGCCCAACTCCAACTGCTGCGCTACCCGGATCAAATGCCGCTCGCTCACTAGGTGCGCTCGCAGCTTCGAAAGCTCACCCTCGCGAAATTGCGGAAACCGCTGGTACAAATCTTCGCTGGTCACCAGCGACAACACCGCATCCCCCAGGAATTCCAACTGCTCGTTGTCGCTGACCGCGTACTTGCTCTCGCCCGCTTGCTGCGCTTCCTGCTCCCGCGCCTGCGAACTGTGCGTCACCGCCTGCTCAATCACCGCCCGCCGCCGAAAGTGATACCCCAGCCCCTCCTCCAGCGCCGTAATTTCCCGTTCCTTCATAAAGGAATAAACATGTAGGGACAGCCGCCATCGGCTGTCCAGTGAGCAAAGCGAGCAGCTCACAGTCACGTCGCCCGTCCAGCGAGCGAAGCGAGCCAGCACAAGCAAGGGCTTGCCACAACCGAAAAACGAAAGCCTGCTGCCCCTTACTGCTTCGCCGCCCCCGGAGCCGTCCCCCCGCTCAGCTTCTCCAGCCGATCCTTCTCATCCCGCGACGCCTTGCCCACGCCCGAATCCGGATGATCCTTCGTCATGTCCACTGCCTGATTCGCAAACTTCAGCGCCTCGGGATATTTCTTCTGCTCATCCAGCGCCACCGCCAGCCGAAACACTCCCACCGGATCCGGCTGCTGCGGATACGCATCAATCGACTTCCGCAGATTCACTTCCGCATCCGGATAATTGTCTCCCTTGAACGAAAGCGTTCCCAGAATCAGGTACGCCTCCGACCGCATAAAATTCTTGAACGCCTCCAGTTGCTCCGGCGGATATCCCGAAGTCGGCACGTCCGTATCAATCGTCACCAGCGCCCGCTCCGCATCCTTCTTCGCCTCGGCCGTCTTTTGATCCTTATCCAGATCCGTATCGTGCACGCCCTCAGCCAGCCCCTGCGACACCGCTAGCAGCGCCTCCGGATCGTCTCCATCAAAGGTCAGCGCCTTGCGCGCCATCTCCATCATCTTGTCGACATTGTTGGCCTGCTGATACCGCTGCATCGCCGCCTTGTACAGCACCACGCGCAATTCGCTCGTCGGAAACTTGGTCGCAAAATCGTCCGCAGCCTTCTCCACCGCAGCCGCGTCCGTCAGCGCAATCGCCGCCTTATACGCCTGAAACTCCGGCTGCGTCTGCGCCTGTGGCGGGCGCTTCCCCGCAGGAGCCGCCGCCTGTCCAGCCTGACCCGCAGTCTGCCCCGGCGAAGCCGCAGCCGGCTTACTTCCCTGCGCCCAACTCCAAGCGCTAATGCCCACCAGCACAGCCATCACACTCACCGTTCGCCTCATGCCTTCTCCTCGACCCAACGAACTCCAAAGATTTCCAAAATCCACAACGCTGCATTCTATAGCAGGAATCACCGATTCGAACCCACAACGAAGCTCAAACCTCACTGCGCGTAGCTCAAAGCTCATTGCTCAAAGCTCGCAACTCACCGCTCACCGCTCACTGCGCCTTCACCGGAGGCTCATAAGCCTGCTGCAACCCGTGCTCCGCCGCCGCCTTCACCTCCGGCAGCCCCGCTCCCACATTCAGCGCCGCGCGATATTCATTCATCGCCGCCTCGCGCTCCTCTTTCAAATCCCAAATTCTTCCCAGATACACATGCGACCACGCAATCACCTTCGGATCTTTCGCCGTCTCAATCGCCTTCTGGAAATTATCCCGCGCCCCATCCATATTCTTGTTCGCCACCGCCACTTCCGCCAGGATGAACAGCGCCCGTCCCTGATCCCCAATCTTTTTATCCAGCGCCTGCTGCGCCAGATCCGCCGCGCCCTTCGCGTCCCCCGCCTTCAACCGCTGCTCCGCCGTTATCAGCATTCGCCGGTCTTCCAGCCGCGACAACTGCACCACCTCTGGCGCCGTCGCCGAAGCAAACTGCACCGCCGTCGCCGCCTTCTCCTCCGTCTTCAAATCAATCTGATCCAGAATGTCGCCATACGCCGTGCGCAATCCCGCCGGATCTTTCTCAAACGCCGCAAACGCATTATAGAAATATCGTGTCAGGATATATCCCTGCCGCACCGCCTCATCCACCAGCTGCAGCCGGATCGCCTCCGCCGTCTGCTTCGTGCCCAGCGTCCGAATCTCGATCGCCCGTATCATGCACTCCGTCACCATCAGCGAAATATCGGTCCTGAAACTTTCCTCCAGCGGCGCCCGCTTCACCGTCTGCAGTAACGGCTCAATCCGCTTGATCGCCGACGGATGCTTCATCGCCATCGGATCCAGCAGGTAATGCAGATACGTGTGCCGGATCTCCTGCATCTTCAACGGCTCCGCCGCCGACGGATCGGGCGACGGAAACACCACCACGTAATAATCCGCCCCATAATTCCGCGCGTTCACCTGGTCCGGATCGCCCATGTAATCCATAAAGATCGTGAACGTCCGTCCCAGATATTCCCCGCTCTGCAACTTCAAATAAATATCCGTATCGAAGACCATCTTCGCCAGCGGCTTGTTGTAGCGCTCCGCCAGCTCGGCATAGTTCACGCGATGCCGCAGCCAGATCCCGTGCAGCCCGGCCTTGTCGTAGAACTTTTCCAGCAGCGCCCCAAATCCCGAAATCTCCGCCGCATCCGGAGGCAGATCATCCTCCTTCACTCGCGGCAAAAACTGCGGCGGCCCGCCCAGATACAGCGCCAGCGACACATACTGCGACAGATCATGCGCCGCATCCCGCGCCTGGTGCGCCCGGTAAAAATCGCACATCGCCGTCATCGCCTCGGTGGCCTCATCCGATCCCTGCAGGTTCCTCTGAATCTCCGCCCGCACATTCAACCGCGTAGCATCCGAACGCGTGAGGTCAACGTCATATCCGCAAGTATTGATCGCCGCCAAAACCGCAAACAGATTCTCGCTGGTATCCAAAGAAATCGGAGTATTCTGCGCCCAACACACCGATCCCATCAGCCCGACAAGAGCCGCGACCAGCAATCCCAAAGCCGATAAACGAAGAAAAAACCTCAGGAATCCCTCCCAAACCAAAGCCCAAGATGTCAGCGGAGAACAAGATAAGTCTAAGGCCCAAAAAGCAGAGGGTCAAACGAAGCCAGCGCAGCAGCAGTGTCGTGCTAGAGACGCGCGTGCCCCATTCTGACGCGGGTCCCCATTCTGACGCGGGTCCCCCATTCTAAAGTCGCGCCCTTCGCGACTTTAGAGTGGGGACTTTGACTTTCCTGCGATCCTCCCTGATCCCTTGTCATCCTGAGCAAAGCGAAGGACCCATGCACTCCCCTGCACCACCAAGCTGCCGGAATCTGACGCGGGTGCCCCATTCTAAAGTCGCGCCCTTTGCGACTTTAGAGTGGGGACTCTGACTTTCCTGCGATCCTCCCTGACCCCTTGTCATCCTGAGCGAAGCGAAGGACCCATGCACTCCCCTGCACCACCAATGCTGCCCCCGGGTGGCCCATCCTAAATCTCGCCGCACTTTGGCGAGATTTTAGGGTGGGAATTTTCCCTCCCTGATCCCTCGTCATCCTGAGCGAAGCGAAGGACCCATGCACTCCCCTGCACCACCAATGCTGCCGGAAGAACCAACAACGTCTGCGGATACAAAAAGGGTCGATCTACCCAGCCCCCGCCCAATCGATCCGCGAGCACCAGAGACGTCTGTGATCCCGCCCATTGCATTTCCCCGCCCCCAAGTGTAAAAAGGACCCCGACGTGAGGGGGGTCCCACGGCACAACGCCGTAGGACCCTTTTTAAAGTTGGAAACAGCCCATGCGAATCGCCACCGCCCTGCTCGTCTGCCCATTGTTAACTTCGCTGATCGGCTGCGGATCCAGTTCTTCTGGCAGTGGAACCACAACACCTCAATCGCCCGTCGCAAATGCCGGTGGCCCATACAGCGGAATGCCGGGGGTCGCCGTCAATCTCAGCGGAACTAAATCGACTGACCCTCAAGGCGAAACGCTGACCTATGAGTGGCAGTTCGGCGACGGGAATACCGGGACAGGTGTGAGCCCGACTCATGCTTACTCTGCAACTGGGACCTACAACGTTTCGCTCACGGTTATTGATACTTCGAACATGAGCTCCACTGCTGGCACCACAGCTACGATTAAGGCCCAGCCACCGACAGCTAACGCTGGCGGTCCATATAGCGGAGTTCCCGGAGTGTCAGTCACTTTCAATGGCAGCGGATCGACTGATCCACAGAATGAAGCTCTCTCGTATGCATGGAACTTCGGAGACGGAACGAATGGGTCTGGGATAAGTCCGACGCATGCATACTCGACGGTTGGGACTTACAACGTTTCGTTAACTGTCACCGACACTTCAAACTTGACCTCAATGGCTGGTGCGATCGCGACAATTGCCCTCCAGCCACCAGTCGCTAACGCTGGTGGTCCCTACATCGGCCTTCCCGGAAGTGCGGTTGACTTCAACGGAAGCGGATCGACTGATCCGCAGGGTGAACAGCTCACCTATTCGTGGAAGTTCGGTGATGGTTTAACGGGAACTGGCGCTAATCCGACACACGTCTATGCCGCGGCAGGCAATTACACTGTATCTCTTACCGTTACCGACACATCTAACTTGTCGTCAAGCGCCAGCACGACCGCGACAATCGACATTACCGGCCCCGCCCTGAGCGGCTCTGTTAGGAGCGGGAATCAAGAAGTAGCAGGGGCTTCCGTTTATCTCATGGCTGCCAACGCCAGCGGATATGGGCAACCTTCGATTTCACTCCTAAGTGTCTCGGAGACCGGCTACTCCAATCAAATCGGAGCGTATGTTCTCACAGACTCGAATGGTAGCTTCAGGATTCCGGCTGGCTACGGATGTCCCGTCGGCTCTCAACTCTATATCTATTCGCTAGGCGGAACGATTGGCTCCGTCGCAAACTCAGCCGCCGGTCTGTTAGGTTCCCTCGGCACGTGCGGCACGAGTTCGACCACAATCTGGGTCAACGAGGTTACAACCGTTGCGACAGCTTATGCCATAGCGGGGTTCGCCGTCGACGCTGCCCACGTTTCGAGCTCTGGCACGGCGCTCGCTTTAGTCGGTGTGACTAACGCATTTGCTAATTTTGGAAATCTAACCAATGGATCTACGGGCGTTGCACTCGCAACAACTCCCAACGGGAACGGCACTGTCCCGCAAACGACAATCAACACTCTAGCCAACATCTTGAACGCTTGCGTGAGTTCTTCCGGACCGAACTCCACTGGATGCTCTGCGCTATTCTCCAACGCTTCATCTGGCGGTTCAACGGGTACGACCCCGAGTGACACGGCTACTGCTGCTATCAACATTGCGCACAATCCTGGAGTTAACATCGCAACGCTCTTTGGTCTGCAAGCGACCACCCCTCCATTCTCGCCTGCATTGTCTGCCGTGCCAAATGACTTCACGATTGGAATCGAGTTTACCGGTGGAGGCATTTGTGAACCTACGGGAATTGCGATCGATGCGTCTGGAGCTGTCTGGATTACCAACCCACTTGGAGATGTCACTTGCTCCGGTGACGATTCATTTGGCAGCATTACCAAACTTTCCAGCACCGGCGTATTCCTTTCAGGATCAGTCGGCTATACCGGAAATGGCATCCGTAGCACCCAAGGAATTGCAATCGACCGATCCGGGAATGCATGGGCGACAACCATCGGCTACGTCGTCGAACTGTCTAACTCAGGCTCGCCACTTTCGGGGACCTGCGCTGATGGGATGCTCTGTGGCTACACCACGCCGAATATTACGTTATGCGGCATGCGCCAGATCGCTATCGACGCCTCAGGAAACGCCTGGTTCCCTACCAATGAAGTCTCGTCGGCAGGAATATGTACACCCGTCATCGAATTGTCCAGTACCGGGTCCGTCCTCTCGGGCCCCGATGGCTACGTCAGCGACAATCTGTTCCAGCCTTATCAAATCGCCATCGACGGCTCAGGAAATGCTTGGGTAACGGAATCTGACAACAACACTTTTACCGAATTCTCGAATTCAGGCGCGGTTCTTTCTGGGACTGCTGGCTATCAGAGTGATTTTTATTATCCCGGCGGGATTGCCATCGACAGCGGGGGAAACGCCTGGAGTGCTGGAATCCCATTTAGTGGTTCGACGAGCCTTGAGGAGCTCTCCAACCGCGGGGTCATCCTAGGCGACTATACCGGCGGAGGCCTCGTGAGCCCGCAGGGTGTTGCGATTGACGGTTCGGGTAACGTCTGGGTCGCTAATGACGGCTTGTATGGAAAGGGTTATAGCGTTAGCGAATTCTCAAGCACGGGTACTCCCATTACGGGAGCCAACGGCTATACCGGCGGAAACATAAGTGATCCATCTGCCGTTGCGGTAGATGGCTCCGGCAATGTTTGGATCGCAGACGGCAACGGGAACGATGCCGGCGGCGAAGAAAGCGCCATCACCGAGCTCATAGGAGCTGCAACCCCTGTGATCACGCCGATTTCTGCTGGACAGCCAAGTACGCCCAGTTCCAACGGTACGAGCCGCTTGGGCACCCGTCCTTGATAAGAAGTTCGAGGTTCGTGCTAGTTGGGCCCTTTAGTGCCCCGCAAGTCGCAGCATTCCATCCTGACTACGTAGCCACTTTTTCCACAGCCCACCCCAAAATAAACCCCTCCATTGTGACAAACGACCTTTACTGAGAAATCTCCACAGCCCAAATTGGGAATAGCGCCACAACCCAAGCTCCAACACGGGACGGCGCCAACGAACCAATGCCGGCAAAACAAAACAAATCGGCCTCCATTCCCCTAACGGGACACGCCTCTTCCACCGCCGACCGGATTAAGTCCCATGTTCGCAATATTTTGCTCGCAAGTCCTTTGTTTCCAAAATTATACGCGGATGTAGTCCTATCCACCGCACCTAACTCCAATGAAGCCAAGCTTTTAGCGGCCAACTACAAAAAAATAATTGATTACGTATCAGTTAACAGGACAAACATGTCAACCAACTCGCGCACCAAGCTCTGCACCCACATCATGGTCACCGGAGTCCGCTGTGGCTCCCCCGCTCTCCATGGGGAGCCCTTCTGCTACTTCCACCAGCGCATGCTCTCCACCGTCAAGGGGCCAGTCTCGCGCCTCCATCCCGCAGCCCTCCTCGAAAACGAGGAAGCCATCCAGGCCTCCATCATGGAAGTCGTCAACGCCCTGATCCGCGGCACCATCGACAACCGCCGCGGAGAACTCATCCTCCGCGCCCTCAACGCAGCCATCCGCAACGCCCGCCGCGTCCGCTTCGCCGACAAGCTCAACATGGTCACAAAGGTCCCCGATTACCCCAACCCAAATCCACCCAACCACGATGTCGGCATCCAGGATCTGGGCTCCGCCTTCATGGAAAAGCTAGCCCAGACCCCCAGCCACGCAGCGACAGCCGCCAGCGCCAACACCCATGTGGGGACGGACGCATTCGTCCGTCCAAGCGGCCCAGAAGTACCGGGCCGCAGCGCACTTGAACTCGCTGCAAAACCCAACTCCATAGATCCCACCAAACGCAAGCCACCCCTGGGAGTGAAAGAACTCAAAGCTCCAAACCAGCGAAAGATTGCAGCCCACCGCGGAGGCTGAACCACTGGCCCGTGACGCACGTAACTTTCGACGTCTTCGCATGCCCAACGATAATGACCGCAGGCGAAGCCGATGGCGCACAAGACAATCCTGGTTACGGGGAGCAGCGGGCTGATTGGGTCGGAGGCCGTGGGCCACTTCGACCGGCAGGGGCACCGCGTGATCGGCGTCGACAACAACATGCGCCGCGAGTTCTTTGGCCCGGCCGGCGATACGCTCTGGAACCTGGAACGCCTGAAGCGTTCGACGAAACGATTCACGCACGCCAGCCTCGATATCCGCGATCGGCGCGGCATTGAGGAACTGTTTCGCGCGAACCGCTTTGATCTGATTATTCATTGCGCCGCGCAGCCGTCGCATGACAAGGCCAGCACGATCGCGTTAACCGATTTCGAAGTGAACGCCCTCGGCACCGTGAACCTGCTGGAGGCGACGCGGCAGCACTCGCCGGAGGCAGTGTTTGTGTTCATGAGCACGAACAAAGTGTATGGCGACGCGCCTAACGAGATTCCGCTGGTCGAGCAGGAGACCCGTTACGAATACGCGCGGGCGGAAGATTTTGCCGGCGTGAACGAGACGTGCCGCATTGATCGCTGCATGCACTCGCTGTTCGGCGCGTCCAAGGCGGCGGCGGATCTGGTCGCGCAGGAGTATGGCCGCTATTTCCGCATGAACGTTGGCATCTTTCGCGGAGGATGCCTGACCGGGCCCTCGCATTCGGGCGTCGAACTGCACGGCTTCCTTTCATATCTGGTGAAGGCGACGCTGAGCGGCGGGAACTATTCGGTGTTCGGATACAAGGGCAAGCAGGTGCGAGACAACATTCACAGCTGCGACGTGGTGGCTGCGATGGAGGCCTTCGCCAACAACCCGAGGCCGGGCGAAGTGTACAACCTGGGAGGCGGGAGGGAGAACAGCATCTCGATGCTGGAGGCGATCGCGCGCGTCGAACAGATGACCGGACGCAAGTTGCCCTGGCGATATGTCGAGGAAGCACGCAAGGGCGATCACATTTGCTACATCTCGGATCTGAGCAAGTTTAAGAGCCACTATCCGGGATGGAAGATCACTCGCGGCCTGGATGCGATTCTGGAGGAGATGATCCGGGCCAGCGCGGAGAAGTCTCGGCCGGCGACCGCGGGCCGGTAAGCGCGGCTGGGCGCTGGATCAACTGGGCGCGCATTACCTTCGTAAGAGGCTCGTATTACTCCCCGTTCGATATAGTTTTTTCATGCCGACTGTTGTCGAAACCCAGGCAGGATTCTCAGCCGCATCACAGGTAGTCTCGGCTTCGGCGCGCATTTACCGGCATCCGTTGGCGGTTGCGATTCTGTTTGGACTGGCGGCGCTGCCGCTGTTGCTGTTCGGCATCACGAAGCCTTCGATGATGATTTACGACGAAGGCTACTTCGTTCCGGAGGCGAGAGTCTTCATTCACGGGGCGCAGGCGCCTTCGCAGGACAAGCCTCCTCTGGGGAAGCTGCTTCTGTCGATAGGCATACGGGCCGCCGGGGACAACGCATTAGGCTGGCGCGTGGCGGCCGCAGTGTGCGGCGCGCTGGCGCTGGTGGCGATCTTTCTGTGGACGTACTTGCTGCTGCGCGATATGCGGCTGGCCGCGCTGGCGGCGGCGTTCATGGTCTTCAACAACTTCTGGTTTGTGATGTCGCGCATCGGCATGATGGATGCGTTCCTGATGGTCTTCCTGACCTGGAGTCTGGTGGCGTTCACGGCATCGTTGATGCTGGATGTGAGCGTGGGGCGGCGGCGGATTCTGTTTTGTACATCCGGCATTTTGCTGGGGCTGGCGGGGGCATGCAAGTGGAATGCGATTGATACGCTGGCGGTTTATTTTCTGGTGACTGGCGCGCTGTTTTTGATCGCGTATCGTCCTCCGGCGAAGGCACACTCCTCGCTTTTGAGCTGCGCTGAGAATGTCCGGCAGATTGGGGCTCCGGTTCTACTGCTGGGATTGATGGTTGCTCCTCTGGCTTCTTATAGCCTCTCGTACTGGCCGCTGTGCAAAGCGATTCATGTGCCGTTCAGCGTCCGTGAAGTGATTGCGATTCACAGGCAGATCTGGCATTTCAACACGACGACGATTTCGAATCCGACGATTGTTACGCCCTGGTATAAGTGGCCATTTAACTTGAATCCGCAGGCGGCGCTTTCTTACTTGGTGGGCAATCCGGTGGTGGCGTGGGGCGGGTTGGCGGCGATGGTAGTCTGCCTGTGGAGTTTCTGGAAGGCGTTCAGTTTTCAGAAAGGCCTGGTGTTCCTGCTGTTCGCGGCTAATTATCTGCAGTGGGCGGTGACTCCGGAAAAAGGTCTTTTTTATTACTACTACTATCCGTCGGTGGTCATACTGGGCGTGACGATCGCGGTCGCGTTGCGCAGTTTGCCGCCGCGCATATTCGGAGTGCGCATCAGCGTGATTCTGCTGATGGCGGCGGCAGCGTACTTCCTGCACAGTTATGCGCACATGACGGCGTTACAAGCTCCGTGGGATTGCGCTCTGGGATGCTTGCAGTAGAGGCGATATGATTTCACCGCAGACTTCGCCGCAAGCTGAAACCGCAAACCGGAAGGCCTGGGGCCCGGAAGCGCTGGCCGAAGTTCGCGACGCGCGGCGCGCGCATCAAGAGACGAACACCGCCCATCGCGACGAGTACATTCAATCCAATCAATATTTCTACGATCATGTGAAGCGGGTGCTGCAATTCATCGTGGCGCCGGGCAAGCACGTGCTCGATGTTCGTTGCGAGACCGGCCATTTGCTGGCTGCGGTGCGGCCTGGGTTTGGGGTAGGGGTTGAGATTAGCGATGCCATGGTCGAGCGCGCGCGGGAGCAGCATCCGGAGCTGCATTTTGTGCAGAGCGATCCGGAAGAGCTCGAATTGAATCAGACTTTCGATTACATCCTGTTCAACCACATTTTTGATACGGTCGACATTCTTCGCGCGCTGGAATGCGTCAAGCGGCACTGCACCCCGGAAACGCGGATTGTGGTGATCAACTACAACCACGGGTGGACGCCGATTCTTGAACTGGCGAGCAAGATGGGGTTGCGCTCGCAGTTTGTCGAGCCCAACTGGATCAGTGAAAACGACATTCGCGGATTTCTGAAGCTGGCGGGCTTCCGCCCGGTTCGGCTGCATCGTTTCATGCTGTTTCCGAAGTGGATTCCGGGACTCTCGCAGTTGCTGAATGGGTTCCTGGCGCGGCTGCCCGGGCTGCGCAGGCTTTGCCTGATGCAGGTGATGGTCGCCCGACTGGTTAGCGAGCCACGAAGCGAAGAGGAAGTCAGCGTATCGGTGGTGGTGCCCTGCCGCAATGAAGTGGGCAATGTGCAGCAAGCCGTGGAACGCATTCCACAGATGGGGAAACATACGGAGATTTTATTTTGCGACGACAAATCGACTGACGGCACCGCGGACGAGGTTCGGCGCATGATGGAGCTTTATCCGGGCAAAGATATTCGCCTTGTACCAGGGCCGGGAATCTGCAAAGCGGAAAATGTCTGGGCTGGATTTCGCGCGGCGACGGGCGATGCACTGATGATTCTCGACGCCGACTTGACCGTCATGCCGGAGGAATTGCCGATGTTCTTCCGGGCGCTGGTGACTTCACAAGGTGAGTTTGTGAACGGAAGCCGACTGGTGTATCCGTTGCCGGCGCTGGCGATGAAGTTCGCGAACACCATCGGCAACAAACTTTTCGGCCGAGTCTTTTCATTTCTGCTCGACCAGCGCATCAAGGACACGCTTTGCGGAACGAAGGTGCTTTGGCGCAAAGACTGGGAATACATGGAAATGAATCTTGGCATGTGGGGAATCCAGGATCTGTGGGGAGACTACGAGCTGTTATTTGGCGCGAGCAAACTGCATCTGGAGATTGTCGAAGTTCCCGTACATTATCAGGAACGGGTGCATGGCGTGACCAAGATGACCAAGGTGTTCTCTAACGGACTGCGCATGCTGCGCATCTGCTGGCACGCGTGGTTTCGGCTGGGAGGCTGATCCCCTTGCCTGCAGCCCTTCTGCGACGATTGCTGGCACATCCCCTCACGGCTTCACTCTCTGTGGATGATCCGGCGACCACCGAACTGCGCAATCAGATCATTGCATCGAAGCCCTTCCTGAAATCGATTTATGACGAGTGGTACCGCACGCTGGCGAACGAGATTCCTGCGGGAGACGGGCAAGTGCTCGAGTTGGGTTCGGGCGCGGGATATTGCGAGCGCTTCATTCCGGGGTTGATCACTTCAGAAGTCTTTTCCTGTTCCAACGTAAAGCTGGTTGCCGACGCGCAAAGAATGCCCTTCGCCGACGGGTCGTTGCGCGCGATTGTCATGACCGACGTTTTCCATCACATGCCGCAGGCAGAGAGTTTTTTCGGCGAGGCCACTCGGTGCCTGCGTAAGGGCGGACGCATCCTGATGATTGAGCCGTGGGTCACGCCCTGGTCTGAGTGGGTCTACACGCGATTGCATCACGAACCGTTTCGGCCTGAGGCAGAGGATTGGTCGTTTGCCTCGAGCGGACCGCTTTCCGGCAGCAATGGGGCGATTCCGTGGATTGTGTTTGCGAGAGATCGCGTGCGGTTCGAATCTCTCTTTCCGCAATTGTCGATCGAGCGGATTCGGCCGTTCATGCCATTTCGCTACCTGGTGTCGGGAGGCGTCGGATTGCGAAGTTTGATGCCGGGATTCACGCATGCGGCTTGGGCCGGGGTCGAGGAAATGCTGGAGTCGCAGATGGCGCGGTTTGCGATGTTTGCATTTATCGCGCTGGAAAGATCGTAAAGGAAGAGGTCGTCGTTGGCTGCGGCCCGATACTTCCGGGCCGCCTGGACGGGCGAATGCGCCCGTCCCTACATGGGCTCCGCTTGGACAGCCGAGGGCGGCTGTCCCTACATTTACGTTTTTTGACTAGCCTCTTACGCTGATGCGCGAGAACGAGAGCACGGCGCGGCTGGGCGTGGGACGGCCCATCGACAGCGCCGGACGGAACGTGGTGAAGATCAGCATGCGCTTCACCTGCGGCAGCACGTCCTGGGAAGCGCTCGGATCGGACAGAATGCGGTAATCCTGCACTCGGCCGTTGGTATCGACGTAAGCTTCGATGACCAGCGAATCCGCGTTGATGGTGTCGAGCGTCATGCCGAACGCGCTCTGCTGCAACTGTGGCGCGGTGTTGAGCATGACCAGCGGCACATCGTTATGGGCCTGCAGGTTGGACGGCGCCACGAAATACGCCATCGCAATTCCGAAGATGATCAGTGCAGTCGCAAAACCGGCCATGGCGGGAACCATGTTCTCGCGCAAGGCGTTTTCCAGGCGCACCAGCAATCCCTGATAGGGACTCCGGGCTCGCGCTGCTTCGCGTGAAATTGTCACGCGCAAGCGCAATCCCAGATCCTCCGGCGGCTTCGGCGGTTTCATGCCGGCCAACAACTGCTGCGTCCGCCGCAGCTCCTGATATTCCTGATTGCAGGATTCGCAGCCGGAAAGATGCTCCTGCAGCCTCAGCATCTGCGCGCCGGTGAGTGCTCCATCCAGATAAAGTGAGAACTGCCGCCGCGTGCGGCGGCACTGCGCTGCGCTTGTCTCGATGCCCGTTTTTTCGGTGCTGTCGGTGCGCATCATGGCATCACCTCGACCCTTCTACCCCCTGCAGCAACCTGCGACCGCGATCCGGGTTTGTCGTCTTTACTATTTAAGCCCGGCGCAGCCAGCCCCAGTTCATCTCCAACCTCGCGCACATACGGCGTGAGCCGCTCACGCAAAGCTTCTCTACCGCGCGTCAGCCGTGATTTCACCGTACCCAGTGAAATCTCCAACACCTCGGCAATCTCTTCGTAGGACATCTCTTCCAGATCGCGCAAAATCAGCGTCGTGCGATACGGCTCCGGCAGCTTGCTCAGCTCCTCTTCCACACGGCGCTGCACCTCATGCTGAGCGACGTTATCGAAGGGAGAATCCGCGCGATCGGTTAGCGCCGTCTGCATCGCGTTCTCGCCAGGATGCGCTTCTTCCGACTCAGCCGGCTCGATCGAAGTCTCGCGTGCTTTGTGCCGGAACCACCAGCGCTTCCGGTTCGCCGCCTCATGCAGCGCAATACGATAAATCCACGTCTTCAGGCTGGAGCCGCCGTGAAAGTGCTTCATGCCACGAAAGACTTTCAGGAACACATCCTGCGTCGTATCGGCGGCATCGGAAGGATCGTTCACGATGCGGTAAACCAGTCCGTAGATAGGCTGCTGAAACTCGGCGATGAGCCAGGCATAGGCCGCTTCCGACCCGGCTTTCAGCTCGGTGACAATGGCCGTTTCTTCCTGCGCCCGAATTCCTATCGCGCTGGCTAATTCACCCAAGGTGGCAACTCCTGCCGCAAAGGCATTTGCTGATTATAGGATTATTCCACCCCACCGCGCCCGCAAAAATTCGCTGCGATCACCCGCAATTTCAGGCTCATAGACATAGACTCCGGAGGCGGGTGCAGAGTTCCCAGCTTAAGCGATTTAGTTTCAGTGAAATTCGGGAGAGCGCCGAAATGAGGCGGGGTAGTAGTTACTGCAGGTTACCGGTGACTGTAGGGGTGACCGGCTGCGGGGAGGGCAGGCGGCGGAACGGCAAGGCCCAGGTCGCGAAGGATTCCAGCCAGCACGGTCAGAAGGGCTCCCGAACCCTTGTCCAGAGCCAGGGCTTCCTTGCCCAGGAAAGCGAAGGCACCGTCGCGATGCAATCGGTCGGCGTTCTTTTCCGACATACTGCTCAGAATCACGACTGGAATGGAGGCCGTGGACGAATTGCCCTTCAGGGCTTTCAGGACGTCCTGCCCCGATAGCCTGGGCAGCAACAGATCGAGGAGAATCAAGTCGGGCCGCATCAGACGCGCAGACTCGAGCGCGTGCTCACCATCGATGGCGGTGGTAACTTCGTAGCCCGCGCGGGCCAGCGCTCTCTCGGTAGCGATGCGCATGAATTTACTGTCTTCGACCAGCAGTATCTTGGTCATTGTTGATGCAATCTCGGGACGCAATCTTGGATCGATCATGGAGGGTCCGCGCACGTTGGGAAGGACGTCTTGTCTGGGCGCTCCGCGTGCGAGTGCCTTCAGATTTTCTATCGGCAGAATGGCGTGATGGTACAGCGGGAATGAGATCGACAGGGCGCAGCGAGATTAGATTTTACTTATGCTAATCGCGACAGTGACGGTGAAGTTCGCGGGCCTTCGCTTGGTCAAACTTCTTTGCGGGATGAATTTCCATATCCGCTGATGAGGGCTTTGACCGCAGCACGGCAGGCGTCGCGCAACTCTTCTTCGTGGCCTTCGGGTATTGATTTGGTCAGCAGGAGTGTGGTGGTTCCATGCAGCGTGGCCCAGACTGCGAGCGCCAGGTTGGTGTGGTCCTCGGGAGCGCCGCCCAGGCGCTTGGCCAGCAGCTGCTCGAGCAGAGCGAAATTGGGGCGCGATTCGCGAATGGGTTGCGGGCGTCCGGCGCCCTTGCGGGGCGAGAGTTCGCGAGCGTGCGAATAGAACAGCTCATATTCGTGGGGGGCGCGCAGGGCATGATCGATGTAAGCCTCCGCCATTTGCTCGATGGTGGCGGCTTCCTCGAATCGATTGCGGATGCGGCTGGCAATTTGCCGGAGCAGCCCGCGGACCAGGTCTTGGCGGTTCTTGAAGCGACGGTAGACGGCCGGGGTATTGGTACCGGCGGAGCGAGCGACCGCGCGCATGCTCAAGGATTTGTCGCCGCCGCGCTGCCAGAGCACGTGCGCCGCTTTCAGAATGCGTTCTTCCAGGCCAGCATCGGGGTGGCGGGGCATGTTACTCCTGATCGGAGAATTATGTTGACAGCGTATACGTAACGCTGTATATCTAATTGTACAAGCCCGCTCTACTTCCAGAATGTGGTTTTTGTCAGGATAGGCGTCCAGCGGAAAGGCTGGCTGGGCGCTCTCTTCAGCGAGAGATGCAAGCGCCGGGAAGCGGCCTCTCGCGGACTGAGCTCCATGCTGTTTCGTTTACGGCGTACATATAACAGCGTCAAAGAAGAATCGTCCGCAAAGTCCACGTAAAGAGGAGTGCAGTAGATGTGCCCGCAGGAAAAGGTAAGGGACAGAGCAGTTGTCCTGCAAATGAACTCTGAAATTCAGCATGCGCACCTGGAGTTGCTGAGCGCTCATTGCGCCGTTCACCAGTTGCGGCTGCATTATACGAGCGACGACCTGATCCGCTTCGGCCGCGGAGACGTGCTGCGCAAGTCCGCCCAGGCGGCCAGCGCCCTGCATGAGTTCTTCTCGGCGATTGAGCGGCGGATGATGCAGCAGCGGACGATTCAGCAGGAGACGACCGAGCCTGCGCCATCGACCTCGGCATTTCCCGAGCCCAGCGCCGAGCAGGTGGCGCAGGCTGTGGAGTGGTTGTGCGGCAATCTGCGCGAGAATCGCGAACGCTATTTGCCGTTTGCGCGCCCGCTGACGCGGGAAGAGGTCGAGCGGCTTTCGCCATACTTCTCCGACTCAGTTTTGAATGGCATGCGCGTCGCTGAACTACATGGCGCGCGGGTGCCCGTGCCGGACTTCTTCGAGCAGGCGCGCGCCATGGGTTATGACAATCTGCCAGACATCGCGCACATGGACTCGCTGACGTTCTTGAACGTAATCGTGTTCAACGAGAGCCTCAGCGAACGCGCGTTGTTCCACGGGCTGGTGCATGCGGTACAGCTTCGCGTGCTGGGCCTGGAGCGCTATGCCGAACTCTGGGTGCGTGCCTTTGCCCGGAGCCGGGCGCACTTCACCGTGCCGCTCGAAGTACATGCATTCTCGCTTTCTGCAAAGTTCTTGTTGCCGGAGCACGAACCGTTCTCGGTGGAGAACGATGTTCTACTCTGGGCGGCAGAACGCCGCTACTAAAGCGGCCCATACGAATTTCCCCCGTGCAATAAAAGAAGGGGCGGCTAAGCACCGCCCCTCATTTTTTCTTTCCCGCAGTTGATGAGCCGGGTGAGGACGTCGCTACGGACTACGTCTGCAGTCCCGTGCGGTAGATCCTTCCCTTCGCCTGAAGAACGGCTCCGGTCAGGATGACACGAGGTGAGGAGCGCGGCGGGCTCGCGCCCCACAAAAAAAGGCGGTCTCGAAGATCGAGACCGCCTGCCAGATTCCGCTGGCGCGGGTTGAAAGTGGATCCTAGAAGTTAAACTTCGCCGTCAACTGGATCAACCGCACCGAGGCGTCGCCGCCCAGGAACGAGCCCAGAATGCTGGTCGGTGGATTGACTGTCCCTTCCACCTGAGCGAACGAGCTGTTGTTGTTGATATCGTTGATCGGTGGTTGGAAGTTGGGATGGTTGAACAAGTTGAAGAACTGCACCCCAAGTCCCAGCTTCGCCGTCTCCCAGTGCGGGATTCTCGTGTACTTCATGAGCGTCATGTCGGTATCGAAGTAACGAGGTCCGATGAACTGGTTGCGGCGCTGGTTGATGGTGCCGGTGTTTAATTGGTTGGCAGGGCATGGATCGGATCCAACGCAGTCGCCGAAATCCGGGAAGGCGGCCGTCGAGAAGCAGGCGCCCGGATTGTCAAGAGTGCCGACCGGTCCGCTGCAGCTGGGATAGCCGGACCCGTTGTAGTTGGCGAAGATTTGACCGCCAAAGTTCTCTGCGCTGAGTTGGCCCGAAGCCGCCGTGTTAAGGACGGTGTAGGGGAAGCCTGTGCGGAAGAATACCGAACCCGAGAGCTGCCAGCCTTTCAGGAACTCAGTTGGCCCCTTCGGGATTTCATACACGTAATTGGCGTTGATGGAATGCCGCGTGTCGTAATCGGCATTGCCGTAATTGAACTGGCGAAGGTTCTGATTGTTGACCGGATTGAGAATACTGTTCCCGGCCCCAGTCGAATCGGCATAGAAGGGGTTAAAGCCGCCGTTGGAAACTTCATCCAAGGCGTGACCCCAAGTGTAATTGATCTGAGTTTGCAGACCGCGAGCAAAGCGGTGCTGGAAGGTGACATTCAGACCGTTGTAGTTGGAAACGCCGACGGTGTTGTATTCCGTAACCGTGGAGAAGCGCGGATCCGGGCTGGCACTGGGCAACCCCACGAAGCCGTTGGGGCAGGTTCCGGGATCACAGAAGCCGTTGACACCGTTGAACAGAGCGGTCTCATGGATTCCGTGATTGCCCACATAGTTGATGGTGATGGCAGTGCTGTTCCCAATTCCCTTCTGGATTTCGAGGTTCCATTCCTCAGTGGTTGGAGCCACGATATGACCAGGGTTGGCGAATCCGGGAGGCGCGAAGAAGGGATCCGCCGCCTGGAGCTCTGCCAGCGTCTCACCGGAACTGAAACCACTCAACAGGGCTGCGTTTGAGGCTGCCGCGACCTGGAATACGTTGCCTTGGGTTAGTTCGGTTGGGGCAAGATTGCTGCCAGCAACGGTGAAGCCATTGAGCACCGGGGTGTTGCTGGAGATGGCATCGGCAATCTGGCCGGGGAAACTATCCATGAAGATACCGATTCCACCGCGGATTACGGTGTTCTTCAGCATTGTCGGAGAGTAAGAGAAGCCGAAACGGGGTTGGAAAGCAACTTTGGTGAAGCCGGTGAAAGCCCGGTTCAGATTCGTCTTGATGGTCGAGTTATAAGGAGTGGCCCCGGTGGGATCCGCGATCGAAGCAAACGATTGCCCGCCGAAGGTGGCGAAACAGTTGGTCCCGCACTCTGGAACGGAGTTGTGATCCATGCGTAGAGCGAAGGTCAGCTTCAGGTTGCTGGTCGCCTTGATCTCATCCTGCACATACCAACCGAGTTGGTACAGCTTGATGGGCTGGTTGAGTGACTGCGGGAAGTTCTGGAGCAACACAGTCGTGCCGCCACCAGTAGCGCCCGAACCCTGGCCGCCATAGTAGAAGTCGTCCAGCGACAAGGGAAGATCATAACCACTGGTGAAAACGCCGTAGTCGTGGTCGCTGATCAGGTTACGATGGAAGTACAGGCCCAACTTCAGGGTGTTTCTCGAATTCAAGTTGTAGGAGTAATCGTCGACGATCTGATAGCCAGTGACGTTACGTCCCTGGGGCCAGATATAGTCGTCGCCGCCGATCCTCGACAACGAACCGTCGTTCAAGATGACCGTGGTGGGGAAAGCTGCCAAGGTCGTATTCAGATTGGAGGGCCCGAAAATCGCGCGATAGTACTGCGTGGCGAACAGCAGACTGTTCACTGATTTCTGGCCGATCGGACGATTCCAACTGATCTGCGCCTGATATTCGGGCTGATAGCTGGTGGAGTTGAAGATCGAGTTGATCGGATCGGTGGCCGTAGCCTGGGTTCCGACATCTTCCTGCAAGCGGACAAAGACCTTGTCCTGATTGGTGAGGTTGAAGTCAAAGCGACCGGACGTCAGATACTCATGGGTGAAGTTGCCGATGGTGTTGGAGAAAGTATCGACGCAATTGTTGCCGGTGCCGGCTCCAAACGCCGTACCGGTCGGATTGAGACCGCCCGCCGTATCGGTGTACACCAAACCTTGGCACCCAGTGGAATCTGAGGCGCCTGTATTACCGGGCGTAAACTTTGTGGCCCGGTTGGGCGCGTTATTCCAGAAGTTAAACATCGTATTGTAGAAGGGCACCGAATCCTGGAAGCCGGTGGCGTTCAGGTTGTCGATAATCGCGTTCTCGAAGCCCTGCGTGGGAGCGTGCCGGTTGTTGTACTGTACCGGGATGATGACGCGCAGGCCTTCATAGTTCCAGAAGAAGAACGCCTTGTTCTTGACGATCGGGCCGCCGAACGACGCCGCATACTGGTTGGCGTTGTCGAATCCGCGAGGAGAATCTAGTGTGGGGTCGGCATAGTTCTTGTTGAAGTAGTCGTTGGCGTTCATCACCCGACCGTTCCAGAAATAGTTGGCATTGCCGTGCCAGTTGTTGGAACCGGATTTGGTGATGTAGTTAACGTTGGCACCGATGAAGCCGCCGTACTGGCCGGAATAGCCGTTGGTGACAACCGTGGCCTCGGCGACTTCGTTCTGGCCGAGCAGCAGGTTGGTGGCGCCCGAGTTGTTCAGGTTCAGGAACGGATCGTTATCATACATTCCGTTCAAGGTGAACAGGTTCGAGCTGGCCGACACACCGAAGACGGAGAAGTTTCCGTATCCGGACCCGGTGTTCATGACGGACCCGGGGGAAGTCTGGGCAATGAAACTCATGTCATTGCCGCCGTTGGGGACTTCCGAAATTTCGCGGGAGTTGAAGGTGGTCGAGATTTCCGAGGTTTCCGACTGGAGCAGCGGAGCCTCGCCGGAGACTTCTACGGTGGTTCCCTGGGCGCCGACTTCCAGCTTCGCGTTGATGATCGCGGTCTGGCCGACACTCACGGTTGAGGTAGCAGTGGTGGTCTTGAAGTTGGCGGCCGAAATGGTGACGGTGTAGGTGCCGGGCTCCAAGAGCGGGAACTGGTAAGCACCCTGCGCATTTGTCTTTGTCGTCTGACTGAAACCTTTTTCGACGCTCTTCATGGTCACGCTGACGTCGGGTAGAACCGCGCCGCTTTGATCAGTGACCACGCCGCTAATGGCTCCCGTGACCGTGCTCTGCGCCACGATGACGGCAGGCACGACCAGGGCTATCACCGCGAGCAGCGCGAGTAGCCTAATGGATGTAAATCGCATCTCTTGCCTCCTTAGAAGTTTCGTACTCAGATCAAGCGCCTTGGACCGATTGTTTCGGTCAGTGACGCGATCCGACGAGCTAAAATTGGCCTTTCGAATCTTGCTGGAGCTGGGAATTCAAGACCCCAAAACTTCACTTACGTCCCCGTCTAATCGCGGGTTTAATAGCTGTTGATGAAAGCAACGCCTATACTCGGACGGGCTTTACAATGCAACTCACCATCCAAACAGTTACTGTAGTAAGTGTTTTGTTTTCAAATGTTTGTGTTCTGGCTGAAATGTTTTGATACAGAAATTAGTATGGTTGGCCTAGGGTGAATACGGTATTTGGAAGATGGACGGGACCAAAGGCAGGGAAGGAGGGCTCAGTCAACAGAAGTTATCGACGGCGTTTGGCGGGGCTCTTGCTTGGCGCCTCGCCTGGAGCGAGGACGCGGCGGACTATGGGGGTATTCAGTTTGTACTTTAGTTCCTTGATGGCGCCGGAATCGTCCCTGGTGCGGATGATGAAGACGGGGAGGTTTCCTTCTTTGTCGAAGTTCTCGGTGGTCAGGGTTACGGGAAAGACGCCGTTGAGGCCGTGCTCGCGGTAGGCGGTTTCGTAGCGATGCTTGCGGACGTTCCAGGTGAAGACGCGGATTTGGTCGAAATCGTAGGGGAGGCCGTCGTGGGGCTCACTCACGACGCAGAGATATTGCGCGACTTTCTTGTCTCCGTCGGGGACTTCGTCGAGCATGAAGAAGGCGACGATGCGCTGGCCTTCGGCGTATTGCGCGATGTCGAGGGGGACGTCGACGTCGACCATGCGGGACAGAACCCAGCCTACGCGGGCGTTGGCGTCGCGCACCAGGTACCAGTCCTCCAATATGGGGCCGGCTGGAGCTCTCGCTCCGGGCCTCGCGGGCGCAGCGGGCTTGAAAGGAGTTGCGGCGGGCTCTCTCTCGGCGGTGGCGCGCTTCAGGATCGAGACTTTGGCGCCGGAGGTCAGCTGGTAAAGGTGCTCGGTCTCGCGGCCGGGAGTGACGTGAAGATTGGTGTCATTGCGCAGCACTCCGGGAGCCTGCACGGGATCGTTTTGATTGTCCTGCGTGAGATTCTGAATGGCGTCGAAGGTTTTCTGGTCGGCCAGGAAGCGCTGCTCGATCCAGCCCTCGACGCCGGTCTCGGTGCGGACGCGGGAGAAACGCTTTTCGTGTTCGAGGACTTCGACGCGGTCGCCGTTTTTGACGTTGCCGACGCGGTTGAAGATGGCCGCGACCTGATCACGCAGGATGGCTTGCGGCGCGGAAACATAGGCGATTTCGAGCACGCGGTGACGGCCGCGATTGCAGGCGGGAAAGATAAGGATGGCGGAAAGTGAAAGCGTCAGGGCGAGGCGGGTGACTGGCGAGAGAGGCGACGGTGGCGCAAGGGATATCACGAGAGGAAACGTTACTCGAACTCTTTACTATAGCGCGTTGGCGGGGGAGTTCGCGGCACGAAGGTTTACGCTTGATGCACGTATGTGGGGCAACCTTCGAATCGCAAAGCAGGCGAGACAGAGGAAAGCGGCGTCGGTTACCATAGTCTTACGGCATCGGGCTGAGCTTTGTTGAAGCGCAGGTTACCGATCTGCCTCCTCCGGCGTCCAACAAATTGGCGCCTAACAAAATCAGGATCCTGGGGTACACACGGTAGCGATGAAAAATACACTGCGGACTGTTTTGGCGGCTTCACTGTTTATGTTGCTCATGATCGCGGGCGCGCTGCGCGGCTCGGCGCAGGATACGGCTGAGTCCGTGTTCCATCCGCCCAAGGGATCGCAGTACGCGATCGTGGTATTTGAAGACCTGCAGTGTCCGATGTGCCGGCGCACGGCGCCTCTGGTCGAAAAGGCTTCGAAGGACTATAAGATTCCGGTCATTCGCCACGACTTTCCGTTGCCCATGCACAACTGGTCGTATCAGGCGGCGGTGATGGCGCGCTACTTCGATACCCATTCGAAGGCGCTGGGGAACGAATTCCGCGACTACATTTTCGAGAACCAACTGGAAGTCAATCCGCAGAACCTGCGCGGGTATGCGGAGAAATTTGCGTCGGAGCACAAAGTGGATTTTCCGTTCGTGATTGATCCGGGCGGGAAACTTTCGGCGCTGGTGAATGCCGATCGCGATCTGGGCAAGGCCATCAAGCTGGATCACACGCCGACGGTTTACATCGTGAGCAGCAAGAATCCCGGGCGGCCTTATGTGGAAGTGAAGGACAACAGCCAGTTGTACGCCACCATTGACGCAGTGATGAAGGAGTAGTTCGCGATCAGAGTCTTAAGTGCCCCATTTCTCGCGCCGTGTAAATGCGCGAGAAGTGGGGTTTTTATTTTGTGATGAGTTGGGGATAAGAAATCAAAAAAGACAGCACACGACGCGAGAAATGGGGCACCCGGCCAACGAGCCTTCTCGCGATTCGGACGCCTGATGCCTCGTATTATTGTGTGCTGAAGCCGCTGGCCGTGATCATCACCTGGGTGCTGGTAAGGCCATTGGAGGTAGCGGTGATGTAGAAAGTGCCGTTGTCGTTCGCCCCGGTCGCCACTGCGGTCACAATACCTGCAGAAACCGTGGCGATCGCCGTGTTGCTCGAAAACCAGACTGCGGTGGCAGTGATGTCTTGCCCATTGTTGCAGGAAGCCGTGAAGGATATGGTCGGTTGATTGGGAGTCAGGCTACCGCTGGTAGTGGGACCGATTATGGGCGCGGTGGTGCAGGCAACTGCGACCGTGATGGGCTGGGTCCCGGTGACCGAGGGAAGTACATTCGACGCCGCGGTTACGGTTCCCGTGCCGGAATTTTGCGCTGTAACCAACCCGCCGGTGCTGATGGTCGCGATGGGTTGACCGTTGGTCCCGGTTCCCGAAACACTCCAGGTCACGGACGTGCTCGCATTGCTGCCATCGTTGAAAGTGCCCACGGCAAACATTTGAACGGTGTTATCGACGGTGCCGGTGTAGATCGTCGGCGAGACTGGTCCGACAGCAATCGCGGTGAGAGTCGGCTTCACGAAGAATCCGCGGCAGCTGGCCAGCAGAGCCAGGGTCGCGAGGGCGACGATGGCGCCTGCTATGCGAATTCTGGGATTGATCGACGACATAGAGATTCGGCTCCTTGGGCGCACATGCTCGGGTCTTTCTCTCGGCTGTTTCCCGCCTTGCTGCCAGTTTTTATGAAGGAAAATTGTAGCAGAGATGGGTTCCCGCCCGCGTGCACTCTAGTACCTGTGCGAGGGGCGAGAACCATCTCTGCTAATCGTCATCTCTGCTCTGCTTGGTCTGCGTCTGAGCCAGTGCACTCTGCCTGCCCGGTTCATGGGTAGAACGGGGTGGAGGGTGAGGCTTGCAGGGAAAAATGGCGCGGCTAAAGCCCGGAGTTATTTACGATTCTTTACGCGCCGCTAAAGGGCCGCTCTTCCACGCTGATTCTTTACGCGGCCCTTAAGCGCCGCTCTGCCATTGTGAGTCTTTACCCGGTGATGAAGCGCGGCGATTCGGATCCATCTCTTCCAGTTGCTCGCTTTGCTCGCTGGACGGGCGAAGGCGCCCATCCCCACATGAGTATCTTTTTTACGGGTCGTAGATGGCGCTGCCGTAGCCTTGTTTGCGGGCGGCTTCCTGCATTTGCTCGAGTTGTTGGCGGCCTTGCTCGAGTTGCGATTTGAGGGAGTCGACTTCTTGCTGCTTGCGTTTCTGTTGCTCGTTCCACTGCACGCAGTTGGTGACGCAGTTTCCGCTGGCGTATTGGATAGATTCGCTGGCGTGGGCGATTACGTCCTCCAGGCTGGCGATGCTTTCCTTCATGGCGCGGAACTGGGCGGTCAAAGCCTCGGCCGACGGCTTCGCACTTGCATCCTGACGGTCGTTTCCTGGACTAGCCCATGTTCGCGGCTGGCTTGGCTGATAGGTTGCGGTCGGGCCTATGTGTGAGGGAATCTCGTCGTTGGTGATGACCTTCTTGGCGGTAGGCGTTGAACTCTGAGCATCCTTATTACTGTGCGTGTCATTAGTATTCGTGCGCGCGTCGGGTTTGGGCTGAGAATCTTTTTGCTGGTGCTGCTGGCGGGATTGACGGGCTAGGTCGCCGAGTGAGGGCGAATCATCCTGAGCAAAGGCAGAGAGTGTGGCGCCCGAAAGAACTGCGGCAAGGATGATCACGATTTTGCGTTGCAGCATGAAAGCCCTCGCTACGAGCGCGACCGGGACATCATAGCGCCGGGCAGAAAACGCGTGGCATTACGATTGTGCAGAACCCCCGAGCGTTTCGATCCGCCAATACAGCATTCACCGCAAAATGGGCTGAGAGGACGGTAAAAGGCGTCGCCAAAATGGGGCCGCAGAAAAAATACGGTTTCCCGAAATGGTATGCCTAGCCCACAAGTCGTAACCCCAATGGCTATAAGGGATTCGGCCTATTTACTGGTACGACAATGAACCTCTGAGACCTGACGCTTCCGCAGTATCTCCCCTAAATTCACTACAGGCATTTACGTAGTCTGCGCTCACTTCGTCGAAGTTCGAAAATTTTTTCGAGGTGCAGCTATGTCCCCCAAGTTTCACCTGTCAGCCGCTGAGCTGGCGGAATGCAGCACGTCCATTCGCAAGATTCAACCAGCAACCTTCATTCGATCGCGCGCCAGCCTGCTCTTTATCCTTATATGTTCAATCTGTTTTTCACAATGGATGTTCGCGAGCCCAACCCGAACCACGGTCACGGTCACGGGAAACCTTCCTACGGGAGTGGCCACCGAGACCTATGCGGGTTCGCTGAAAGCGAGCGGGGGCACGGCGCCGTATGAATACAAGGCTGCGCATCTTCCGAAAGGGTTGAAGCTCGACAATTCCAGTGGAGCGATTACGGGGACGTGCAACAGCACGGGCACCTTTGCATTTCAGGTTTACGTGACGGACTCGGCCGGGCATTATGGAAACGCGCAGTTCAACGTGACCTTCAACGAGCCGCCGGTGAGCATCTCGCTGGCGCCGGGCACGCTGACGATTCAGTCGTCGGGCACGCAGCAATTTATCGCGACGGTCAGCAACACCACGAATACGAACGTGACCTGGGCGGTGTCGGCGGGAACGATGACGTCGTCGGGAAACTACACGGCGCCGGTCGTAACCAAGAACACGACGGTGACGATCACGGCGACGAGCGTGGCGGATACGACGAAGAAGGCCACCTCGACGGTGACGGTTTCGAACACGACGCAGCCTCCGGTTCAGCTGGAATTGCTGTTCCCACCCACCAGCCAGTACGAAGATTACTACTCCGATGTGCAGACCTACCTGGTGAACAATTCGCTGATCTCGGGCGTGACCGTGTGGCTGGAGTGGGCGACCGCGGACAACGGGCCGACGTCGAATCCGCAATACGATTTCTCGAGCTTCGACGCGCAGATTGCGCCGTGGATCGCGGCGGGAAAGAAAGTGAACATCGTGGTGTGGGCGGTGAGCGATACGCCCACGAATAACGCCACGCCGACCTATGTGATGAGCAATCTTGGCTCGTCCAACGTCACGACCTGCGCGGGGGAGAAGATTCCGAACTACTTCTCATCGGCATTCCAGCTTCCGTATGAAGCGTTCATGGCGCAGGTGATCAAGCACTATGCCACGAACGGATCGATCGGGTACATCCGGATCGGATTGGGCCGGGGCGGCGAAACTTTCCCATCGCAGAATTTCGGCAAGGATCCCTGCACCAGCGTTTTCGAGAAGAAGTGGGGATGGAGCGACACGACGTGGACGAATTACGTGAACGCAATGCTGAACTACGAAGCGACGTTGAAATCGCCCAAGCAGTTAATGGTGGGCATTGACAGCGTGGATTCTTCGTCGATGCCGGATGCGGAAGCGGCGACGGCGGTGTCGCTGAAGATGGCGTTCGGCAATCAGGGATTTCAGCAGAACGACATCAACAAATACCCGCATTGCTCGTCAGACTGGTGCAATTTGTTTGATGAATACACCGGAGACGTTCCGCTGGAGTTGCAGACGATCGCGCTGAGCAGCCCGCAGAATCAGCCGCCGGTGGGATCGCTGGTGAATCTGCTGCCGTTTGCGGTGAGCCATCACGTCACGATTATCGAGATTTATACCGACGACTGGCTACTGGCGTTCGACCCGAAGTATCCGGGCAACAGCCAATATGGAGCGGCTTATCAGGCAGCGTTCAAGGCTGCCGCGGCAGGCAAGTAAGTTCAAAAATGTCACGATTGAGTAGTACGCAGGAGCGCCGGGGATCGTCCCCGGCGCTTTTTTTCTTGGCGGACACGGGGCATCGGGGAGTGCTGGAGTTGGCACCCGATGCACTTGTGGGTGTCGCAAGGACATTGACCCGATGTTATCTTCCGCGCCAACCGGAGGATGGATAAAGTCAGACAGGTCCGGGTCATACCCGAGCCGTGCCCGAAAAACAAATCAAGATAAAGAGGTATGTATGTCCCCCAACGTTCCTCGAAACGCGACCGGTCTATCGAGTCGCAGCCCGCAGATCCTTTCCGGCTTCTTCTTCCTCTTATTTATCGCAGTTCTGGTCGCTCTTACTATCCCCCAAAATTTGCAAGCGCAGATGCGCGACAGCTCCATCGCCGTCAGCCAGATGAATGGCGGACAGAGAGGGCATCTTACGATCTCGGCAACGCTGGCCCCGGCAACCGTCGGAGTAGCCTATAACGCGGTGATCTCGGTCGGCGGCGGCACGGCGCCATATTGGTTTGGTTCGCAAAATCTTCCGGCAGGACTTTCGCTGAACAACAAGACGGGAGGAATCTCTGGCAAGCCGACGACCGCGGGAAATTTCGCGTTTGCGATTTGGGTGGGAGATTTGCAGGGGGATGATGGAATAGCCAAGTTCACCCTCACCGTCAATAACGTCACCTCGGTGGGCGTCACGGTTACGCCGACGAGCGCAACTGTAAGCTCAGGCGCCAGCGCACAATTTCAGGCGACAGTCTCGAATACTTCCAACACAGCTGTGACCTGGAGCGCAACGGCTGGAACGATCTCGTCCAGCGGGCTCTACACGGCCCCCACAGTCACAAAGAGTTTGAGTGTGGTGCTGACGGCGACCAGCGTGGCCGACAGCAGCAAGTCCGCGAGCGCCAATATTTCGGTGACGACTGCGGCTTCGGCCAAGGTGTCGCTGGAAGTGCTGTTCCCGCCTACGAATACCCGGTCGGACGATTTCAAGGCGGTGCAGACTTACTTGATGAGCAACCCGGCAGTGTCGGGCGGAAACCTGGCAGTGGAATGGGGCATGATCGATCAGGGGCCGAGTTCCAATCCGCAATACAACTGGAGCGCCATTGACGACGCGATTGCACCCTGGGTGGCCGCGGGCAAAAAGATCAATCTGATTGTCTGGGCCAACAGCGACAGCACAAGCTCGCCGTGCATCAACGGGCAGACCAACACCACTGGCAACTGCGCGATTCCGTCGTATGTGTGGAACGCGCTGGGATCGTCGAACTACACCAGTTGCACCACGCAATATGGAACGCAACAGATTCCGAACTTCCTGAATCGCGCCGCGTTCCAGTTGCCGTATCAGCAATTCATGGCGGCGGTGATTGAGCATTACGGATCGAATGCGAGCATCGGCTACATTCGCTTCGGACTTGGCCACGGGGGCGAGACCTTCCCGGTGACGGGATGGAACAACACCGGGGCGGCCTGCGGCAAAGCGTTCGCTGCGTGGGGCATTACGGTGGCGAGCTGGGAAACCTATCTGGCAGGGATGCTGGATTACGAAGAGACGCTGAAGTCGGGCAAGCAGCTGATGGTGGGCGTGACGCCGATGGGCGCGCCCACCTCGGTGGTTCCCGACTATGTGGCTCCGCTGGCGGTACCGATGCATGTTGGCTTCGGCAGCCAGGGTCTGGCGCAGAGCGACATCACCAACTATCCCAACTGCACGGCGAACTGGTGCAATCTGTTTGCCGAGTACGCGGGGCAGGCTCCGCTGGAACTGCAAACCGTGCTGCAGAGCTGTCCGGACAACAGTTGCACCACCGGATCGCTGGTAAACCTGGTGCCGTTTGCGGTCAGCCATCATGCCTCAGTGCTGGAAATTTATTACCAGGACTGGTTGCTGGCGTTTGATCCGTCGTATCCGGGCAACAGCGAGTATGGAGCCGCGTATGCGCAGGTCCTGACACAAGCTGCGAATACTTCGATTCAGTAGACTCGGCTTGAATGACGGGGCGGTTTCACCCTCGAAGCCGCCCCTGATTTTCCCAAGTTTATTTGTAGAAAGTCCGCAGTCGAGAACGACCAGGATTCTCCTGGAGCACGCCCCCAAAAATTATTTCGAGGTAGGTCGATGTTCTGCCCATCGAAGTTCTGCGCGTCCGCCGATCGTCTGCGAGAAGGTCGCTGCAACTCTTGGTTTCAACGCGCTGCTCTCATGTTGCTGTTGCTCGCGCTGGCACTTCTAAGCGCGTGCGGTAGCAATTCTTCGTCATTCGGAACTTCTCAGAACAAAACCACGGGCGGCAGCGGGGGAACGGGAACGAGTGGCAGCAGCAGTGGCGGAAATTCGTTTGCGAATCTGCAGCGCAGTGGCGGCTGGGGACAGTACGGGCAAGGGCCTCCGAGCTTTGTCGACTGCTCGCCTTCGCCCTGCGACGGCATTACTTTTTCGATGGCGCAGGGAGTGAATTCGCCTTCGATGACCGGATCAGCAGCTGCGTTCAACCTGGGAGGCAGCGCCATTTATTCCGATGCCCTCTTCAACAATCATCTGATTGGCGCATTCTCGTCGCAGGGCATGCCGGACTCCGATAACACGCTGGTTCCTGCGCTGCATACGTTTACTTACGATGTGTACTTCTACGGCGACAATCTGGCGCTTTCGCAGGCAGTAGAGTTCGACATCAATCAATTTTTTGACAGCACCGGATTCATATGGGGGCACGAGTGCCGCATCGCGGGAGGAAATCAGTGGGACGTTTGGGATAATGTGAACGCCCGCTGGACTCCGACCGGGATCGCTTGCAATCCCAACAGTAATGCGTGGAATCATGTGACGATCCAGGTGCAGCGCACGGCGGGCAATCAACTGCTCTATCAGTCGATTACGCTGAACGGAGAAACGCACAACGTGAACTTGACGTTCGCGCCGGGTCCGGCGCCCTCGAACTGGTACGGCGTGACCATCAATTATCAGATGGACGGCGATTCCCGGCAGGACCCGTACAACATCTACCTCGACAAGTTAACTTTCTCGTACGAGTGAGTGGGGGACGGAAGGCCACGAAATAGTGGCGGAAGCGAGTGGGGGTCGAACCCACCGGCGACAGAATCACCTGCCGCCCGCCGGTTTTGAAGATCACCTAGTGTGTTCTAACCTGTTATGAAAATTCTCTATCTTAATTGATTCTTCAACGGGTTGCGCGAAACGCATTGTGATCCGTTCTGATTGAACCCGTCCGGTTCTGATCACAGAAGTATCACGTTTTTATCACGCTTGCGCCGGCATCTGGAAAAACAAGAACCCCTGAGGTCAAGTCAGGTTTCCTGCGAACTCGTCTTAACGGTTGGCCGCCTCGCACGCATGCACAGCGAGCGCCCGCAGCAATTTGGTCTTAGGATTTGCGCCTGTCAACGAACTGTTTCCTCCGCCGACAGCTGCGCACCTACCGCGGCCTGCTTGAGAGAAGCCAAACCGGTCTACGTTAGGAGAGTCCTGCATCGTTGACGGTACTCGTGGTCCCTTCAGTTTCAAATTCTGCGTTGGAGCGCGGACGGTGTCGCTCCCAACGGCCACCGCGTTGGAGAGTGCGGCGGGCGGATAATATAGCTCGATCGAATTCCGGGGCGCGGAATTCTCTAGCTGTACGAGATAGGCATTGAGGATTTCGAGGCTGTTCATTCCCAGGTAGAGATTATTCGAACCTGGCGTAATTACCGAAACGAGTGACATATCGTCTGCACCCACCGCGTTGAAGGTTACCAGCCTGGGATTCGCGGGAACGCTGGCATCGAATCCGAATTCAAGCCCACCGAGCGTTCCTAAATAGGTGATGCCATTCTGAAGGGCTAACGAAATCGCGGTAGGAGTCTCTGAGAGAGTGCCGTGCGCCGGGAACGGGTTGATCAGCGGCAAAACGAATTGAGCCAGTTGCTGAGGATGAGCGGGAGTGGAGACGTCCACCGTCACCAAGCCTAGGCTGTCACCGGCCAAGACAACGAACGATCCTTGTGGCGAAACATCCCAAACCGTCGCACCGCCCGGTAACGAGAACTGCGAGATCAGCGCGGGGGCAGTGGGGTTCGAGATATCAACGATCAACATACCCGCTGGTCCCGCAGCCGCGTATAGCAACGTCCCCAACAATTTCATCGTCAGGGGAGCGGGAATCGCAATGGTGGCAATAGTCTTCAGTGCTGTGGGGCTTGATACATCCAGCACTACGAGATGTCCATCGCTGGTCCCCGCGTAGAGCGTATTTCCCGACATGGCCAATGCGCTCGTCGGAATCGCGACGCTAGCCGTCTCAACAGGATTGCTCGGATCGGATACGTCTACAGTCTTCAGGCTGTCCGAAAGCCCCAAGAAAACGTTAGTGCCGCTAACTTGAACCGCAAACGCTGTGTTGTTCGTGTACACCAGGCTGCCAAGCGGATTGGGCGCAGCGCCGCTGACATCGAAGGTCTGCAGTCCGCCGTTGCCATTTGCGAAGGCCCCGGCTGCATACAGCGTCTGCAGTGGAAGTGCCTGATCGTAGGTCCACGATAAAGTCCCGTTCCCGGAGTTCACTGCGGCCCAACCCCCAGGAGTGGTTACGTTGTAGACTGCGATGCCGCCCGCGCCATCTGTGGCATAAAATCTGCCATTATTCCCCCAGGTCGCAAAAGAAGCGACGAATATGTCCCAAGACGGAAGATCGGCAACGTTGTTCGTAATGATTGGGTTCGCGGGGTTGCTGATATCCACCACGACGTAATCTGCTTCGCGCAAGCTGTGCGAAATGGTTCCGTTAGCTATTACCTGATTTCCCTGTACGCTCGACACTTCCCTGATAGGAAGGGTTGCGACGTGTTGCGGCACTTGGTTGGAGATGTCGTAGATCTCGGTGTCAGCGAACAGCAATTGATTCGCAATCTGAAGTTCGAATCCGTCGTCGGACAGGGTTGTATTTACCAGCGTCGGCGGCGACGTGGAGATGTCATACGTTGCAATCGTCAGAGAAGGAGTGATCGTTGGTGGGTTCACCCACGAGACATACAGAGTGTTTCCCACTCCCGTCACATTGGCCATTCCACCGATCGCACCCTCCGAAGGAGTCGGCAACTCATAGTGGCTGCGTACCGGGGTTCCGCTGCTCACATCGTAGACATCAACCGGAATGGTGAAAACGGCGGTGAACGATGGCAGCACGTACAAGACTCCACCCGTAACGGTCTCTTTGAATGGACCGTACGTTGCCAGCGGTAACACTTGAGTAAGTGCCGGAAGAGTTCCCTGCAAGCTGTAAACGGAGATTTGTGCCGCCCCCACATCGAACAGATTGTTGCCATTGATGAACAGATAGTTGGGCGGGTTGCCAGCCGCCTCTGTGGCCCCAATCCAGACTGGCTGGTCAGGATTGCTCACGTCGTAAACATTGAGAGCCATATATGCCGGTAGTTCCTCAAAAGGTGCTCCGGAGGTAAGCGCGTACGCCCGATTGCCATTCACAACCATCGATTCAACCCAGGTTCCTTCGGGCGTCGGGTTGGCGATGTCATTGAAGTTGACGTAGTCGTACACCCGGTTGACCAGTCCGGGATAAACACCCTCAACCGCGACAGAAGTCTGCTCGACATTCGTGCCAACCGTTGCTGTTATCGGGATCGGCCCTGCTTGAGCAGCGGAAGTCGGCGCAGTAAATAGCCCTCCAGCATTGATCGACCCTCCGCCAGCCAACACTGACCATTGCGGCGTCAGCGTGGATCCTCCCTGCACGGCATCAAGTTGAACCGTCTGCCCTAAACCTACGACCGACTCGGGAGGCGTGATGCGGAACGGGAGAATCCTCAGCAAGAGTGTGCTGCACGACTGCGTGCCTTGCAGGCAGCCGGTGACACTCGCGTACCTCTCAGCGCTAACCACCGGGGCCTGGAAGAGGCCGCCGCTGGTGATTGTGCCCGCAGTCGTCTTCCAGTTCACCTGTGTCGGCGACGATGCCCCTAGCAAAGTCCAGGCAAACTGCATGGTCTCGCCAGACGACAGGTCCTTGCTTGGAGCGTGAATCATCAGATTTGGTAGCCGTGTGAAGTTCACCGAGTTGGTGGTCTCGTTTCCACCTTGGAACGGAGTCAGGCTTATGGAAACAGGCCCACTCGCCGCTCCCGGAGGAACCATGATCGTAAGCTGAGTCAGCGAAGTTTGCTGGGGGAGACCGGCTGGAATGACGGTGCCGCCAGGACCAGAAAACCAGACCTGCGTAGGAGTGTAGAAATTCTGACCATTGAGCGTCATCTGCTCATATGCACTCTCCGCGTTAGGCGTAATCGAACTTAACACCGCCGTGCCAAACACCATCGCGGTGGAAGTGCTGCTGAGTGGAGACTCCACGCTCGTTGCCGTGATGCTGACGTCACTTGGATTGGGCTGGGTCGCTGGGGCTGTGTACTGGCCGTTAACAATGGTTCCGAATGTGCTGTTACCGCCGTTGATGCCATTGACTGACCAGGTCACGCTGGGGTTGAATGCACCGGTCCCGGTGACTTGTGCGGTGAACAATTGACTGCTCCCGGTGAAGAGCTGAGCGGTGTCGGGACTCACTATCACTGAGTTGATTTCGGGAGGTGGAGGCGGTTGTTGAGAGCCGGAACTTCCGCCTCCTCCGCCGCAACCTGATGGAGCACACAGACAAGCAAGGATACTAAGACTTAGGAACATCTCCGGCACGCGATTCAAGCGGATGCCTTCCCTGGTATGAGCTGGCGAAGGAACTGGCGAGCTGTGATGATGTAAATCATCTGTTCTTTACTTAAACCGACCAATTATAAGTTTATGGGGAGCTGGCTCACCTGGGCGAGCGCCCACCCGTCACGGCACCAGCTTACGCGCGGCGAACTGACCCACTCAAGCCAAAAGAAAGCTTGAGTGGGCCGCCCTCCATTTTCGAGGGCGATTCGAGATGGAAGGTATAGCCAGCTTGGAAGTAGTCTGAGTTGTCGGTCAATTTTGCCGACGGTGAATTGGCATTGTCGTGTCCACCTGCCCCTGACATCTCTTGATTCTGCACCAACTCACGAAGCGCACCGTCGTAATTGCACCTCCTTAGATCCTAAACTTAGGGTGTTGCGTTCCTGTTGCCGTACCCTACCCAGTGAGAGCCATCGCATCCGACCGTTAGGACTTCCGACAAACGACTTTCAGTCTCAACATCCTTGTCTCTGAGAAAAATCACATCGTTGATTACGAATTTCCCAGCTTCCGACATTACTACGACTGCAACTTGCCAATTCCACGGCTTTTCTTGTGGACCTTCTGTTAGCCGCACGTAAACGCGAAAAGAGCCGTCATCCTCCGATTCCGTTTTGTCAATCCGAAAAGCACGTGGATCACCTCGGTCGTTGTAACCCGAGAAAAGTCCGAATTCGAACCACGTTGACGGTGCCTTTTCATCGTTCTTCGGGTGCAGGCGAAGCCAAACATCACGACAGGCACGTGCTTGGTTAATTCTATGGATCAATGAGCTGCTGAGATACGGGGATAGTACTTTCATCCTCTTCGGCGTCGGAATGCCCACGATAGGATGAGATACTAGTTGTCGATAGAGCCCTCGGACAGGGATTTCGGCCTGGATCGGCAACTCAACTCGTCGATGCTGTTGCGGACCTTGGCCATAACCTAGCAACGTGACCAAGAGAAAGAGCGATACGTACCGCAGGATAGTCATTTATTCTTTTTTCGCCTCACGGATTTTGCACGATGATTACGCGGTAAGATGCTGCGTTCATCGAAGCATTATTAGGATTACTGCCGACATTCCAGATGCTCACAGGCTTGCCCTGCGGCCATTGGTCTGCCATCCAGAACGTTCCTTTAGTGGACGTTCCCATGAAAGTCCCGGAGTTCATGTGTCCGTTGGCATCAGGTAAATAGCGCCACTTCCCGTCGGATCCCTCTACGAAAGTGGCAATCGCGGTACCTTTGTCCTTGTCGGTGAGCTCAGATGCAGGTTTCCCCCCCTCCCATAATGAAGTAGGACCTGGCACACCTGTGAAACGTTCACATGCGGTGACGCATTGCCCATTACCGATCGTCGTCTTCTTGTCGGCTGCCTTCTGTATCTGTGCAAGCTGTTCTGGAGTGGCCTTATAAGATCCATCGGGCTGGCGATTTGATTGCCGTTTGGGCTCCGAAGGTGTCGCCGCTTCTTCGATGGCGGCCTCCTCTAGAACCCAAGGTGGGTCATCATACTGATCGAGCCAAGATGAATAGGTGATCGAACCGCTGAGCGCAGTGAACATTGAGGCGTTCATCGCGCCGATTAAGGAACCGGGACCGTCGTTATAGCCACTGCTGTCGCAGTTGCCAAAATAACAGTGGCCGTTCGCATCGGCGCGGCTGACCGGATCGTTCCGCACGTAACCGTACAGGTTCAACGATTGCGGGTCGCCAAACACGGCGTAAGGCACCGAGGTCGGCCTCGCTGCCCAGTCCGGAGTCATGAACCTCCCCATGGTGAATCCGTAATACCTCGCCCCAAAATTGTCCAGATTGGATTCGCTGTCCCGCTCTTTGCCAGTGAACTTGTAATGGTTGGGGTCGCTGCCGATTTGCGATTGCGTCCCTCCATACGGGTAATAATAGTACTGTTCCTGCACCCCCGCTGAAGACCCTGTGATACCGACGATTTTGCTCGCCGAGCCCAGATAGTCGGAATAATAGTAGTGCGGCGTGCCGCTCGGGCGGTCCACACGCGCCAGGCGTTCGCCGTTGAAGAAGATATATTCCTCGTTGATGTTGCCACTGAGGTCGGTCTCGGTCAGCGTCTCGCCGCCTCAAGCATTAAGCTGCTCCTGACGATTTTGTGAATTGCCTTATAGGATCCGCTGGCTTCCGCTATGGGAATGAACTCGGAGAGCACATTTATCATCTGCGCGTGTGTCGAGGCAGGTCCTGTGACGCGCTTGGGCAGAAGGTCATTGGCCATCAGGAGCACTCGTCCAAACTTGCCGCTTTGAGGTGGTGCCAAGGGATCCTCGCCGCCTTGATCTTGGCAGTAGAGCAGCGCCTCCTTGCTGACGAACAGGAGCTGCTGTCGGTGATAAACGCCGCGCGGGTTTCGTAGATCTCGGACGGTTGCGTTTATACGTTCTGCAACTTGCGGCACAAAGGTGTTTCTCACTAAATCCTCGTGGGCCTCAATGCGCGCATGTCCCTTCCCGTATCACCGAATTCATCACGCCGCAGAGATACACGACCGCAGGACGGTTAAAGCGAGAGAGTTCGGATCGAAACTGCTCCGGCGTAGCACGGACTCCACCGTTGAATTCGGAGAACGTAAAATATGTTGCGAAGGTAGGTGCCATCGAGGGGACCTCTCGGCGCAAGGACGCTGGTCGGCGCCAATTGCTGAGATAAAGAAAATGATAGTCATGTTCAAAAAGTCATAGTCGATCAAAAAGCATCACCAACTGCTTTAGTTTTTCTGAGCGTGGGTGATTTCGCTCTCGCGGCTCCAGACCTCGTGCTACACAGAATAGGCCCCCGTTGGCGCGAGTAACAACTCGCTCATCCGACACCAGTAACAGCTCAAACTTAACTTAAACCATCTGTTTTCAGCACGATACAAGCACTCCAGTGAAATTCGCGCGGTAAACGCCGATACAGCGGCTTTCGTCGCTGGACGTACAAAGCCCCTACCTGGCATCCAAAAGTGCGGGAAATCAAGCGGGATCGGCGGGAGCAGCCATTCCAAAAACTTCCTTCCACGTCGTTTAATGCTTTGTTTTATTCAGCTTAAGGGGGCCATACATCGTTTCCTGTCAGTTTCCGACGACACCGTGAGTCAGTCGAGCTAGCGCGTTTTGAAGAAGCTGACAGGCTTTCTGTAAATCGCGGCGAGGTGCAGAAGTTCGACAAAATCCACTCTTCGCTCGCCAGATTCTGATTTGGAAACAAAAGACTGAGGTCGTGAAAGGCGTTTAGCAACTTCCGATTGCGTGAGACCGGCATCCAACCTGGCCTGCTTTAATCGATCCCGAAAAAGCCTGTATTCCCGAATGTAGTCTTTGGTTTTCAGTCTCTGCCTCGAAGATCCACGAGGCAGCTTTTACAATCCTAAGTCGGGATATCCCAAAATCGAATACGCTATAGAGCAAGTACATCGTTCGTGCAGGTTCTGCCACCGTTGTGCTATTTCGGTGGGGCCTTTGTTGATGCATACCATCTACTGTTTCGTGTTCTCGGTACTGTACTTCACCAGAATTGCCTCAGGAGAGGAGCTTTAACTGGAGGCCTTCCATGTCAACAGTTCGCCGAAATTCAAAAAGGGCAGTAGGAGTTTTTCTTTTATTACTAGGGTTGGCTGCGTGCGGCGGAGGTGGGAACAACTCTCAGAACGGACAACCACTCAACCTTGCTGGCTATTGGCAGGCCAGCACTGTATCAACTCTCGGGTACAACACATTCCTGTCGGGCACTCTCAGCCAAAATGGGAACCAAATCTCTGGAACCATGACAATCATCGGTTCTCCGTGCGCTACTTCGGGGTCTCTGAGCGGCACCGTTTCCGGAATGAATGTGGCGTTGTCATTGACGGAAGGCA
The DNA here is from genome assembly GCA_963701925.1 of uncultured Acidobacteriota bacterium. Classification (GTDB taxonomy): domain Bacteria; phylum Acidobacteriota; class Terriglobia; order Terriglobales; family Acidobacteriaceae; genus Sulfotelmatobacter. The sequence continues at coordinate 8,100 of CAVPBQ010000009.1, read as the reverse complement.
CACAAAGTGTGTCTCTCAACGGAACGGCATCGGCGAATGGGAACTCAATTAGTGGAGGCTATCAAGCCCCAGCAGGCGGTTGCACGAATGGCGATTCGGGTACGTTTACCGCGACAAGAAGCACCGGTCCTCCGCCGACGATAACTGCTGTTAGCGTTTCTTGCTCACCAACCTCAATCCAAGTTCAGCAAACCTCAAAGTGCTCGGCATCAGTCGGTGGAAGCGGTGATTTCAGCTCAGAAGTCACATGGTCGGTGGACAATGGTTCCGTAGACCAATCTGGAAACTATACCGCCGGTGGAACTCCTGGCACGGCTAACGTTACCGCGACATCGGTAGAAGATACGACAAAATCCGGATCGCAGTCGATTAATATAAATGCGGCCACTTCGAACTGGAGCGGCGGACCGAGTCCTAATTTTCCGATTACGAATGAATGTTTCTCGGGCGATTTCAACGGCGACAAGCTGATGGATATTGCTTGCTACACAACTAGCGGAGTCTGGGATGTCGCCTTGTCCACCGGAAGCGGATGGAACTTGGAATCATGGAGTGGCGGACCCGGCCCTGCCTTGCCCGTGACAGACCAATGTGTTACCGGCGATTTCAATGGGGATGGGAAAACTGATTTGGCCTGTTACACCGGAAATGCGGGGAGCTGGAACGTTGCCCTGTCGACGGGCAGCAGTTGGCAAAATGAGTTTTGGAACGGCGGTCCACTGTTGACACAAGAATGGAATGTGGTACCGATCCCAGGCCAATGTTTCGCGGCAGATTTCAATGGTGACGGCAAAACGGATTTGGCTTGCTCTGACGGCGTAGACGGCACATGGAGCGTTGCTCTCTCAGTGGGGAATGGGTGGAACACGGGGCCTTGGTCCGGTGGCCCAGTAGTCCCATTACCGATGACGCAGCAATGCTTCGAAGGTGACTTTAACGGGGATGGTAAGGCTGATTTGGCCTGTTGGACAGGAGAGAGCGGAGGTTGGGGTGTTGCGCTGTCAGCGGGTACTGGTTGGCAGGGGGGGCCCATATGGGGTGGAGGCGCGATCCCACCTGTGGAATGGAACGTAATACCAGTTGGCGGGCAATGTTTTGTTGGAGACATGATTGGCAACGGTAAGACGGATATATCCTGCCCCGCGATTCTTGTTGCCTGTGGTGATCAGTACGGCTGCACAACTGGTAGTTGGAACACTGCTATTTCAACCGGTAGCGCATGGAATCTCGAGTCTTGGAGTGGCGGGGAGGGTGTCGCCATGCCAGTGACATATCAGTGCCTTACCGGCGATTTCAATGGCGATGGCAAAAGGGACATAGCTTGTTGGAGCGGAGAGGCGGGCGGAGCGTGGGGCGTTGCACTCTCAACTGGTAGCTCGTGGGGCGGCGGACTCTGGAACGGAGGCCCGTCCCTTTTATATGAATGGAATCAGGTTAGCGTTCCAGGCCAATGTTTCGCGGCAGATTTCAATGGTGACGGCAAAACGGATTTAGCGTGCTATTCGGGAACTCCTGGCCTTTGGATCATTTCCTTTTCGACAGGAAGCGGTTGGTAAAGGGCGATTCGCGAGTTCACCCTCCGAGTGGTGGAAAATCCTCACTCGAAGCAAGCAGAGTTGCGGCAAGACAGCTATCTGGCCGTTCTGCGGTACAATCTTCACCGGATGGCAAAGAAATCGAAGCTCGACAAATGCGTGCATTGCAAGAAACATCATGCAGTAGTGGGAGTATTCACCAGCTATTACGGCGTGGGTCTTAAAGGGAGACAGCAGATCAAGGGTTCTTTCCCTGCGCGGGGATATTGTTTGAAGTGCTTGCTGAACGGGCGAAGAGAGAAGGCTTGAGTTCAGCGCAACGGCATGAGTTGCGCACAGAGCTGCAACCCACAAACGCCCCAAGAGCCGTCATAAGAGCAAACGTGAGACGTGAAATTTACTGGTAAATTCGCATTTTTGGGTCCCATCCAAAACCACGTTGTTCCCATTCCGTCATTTACCAGTAAATTGCTGCGTTTACTGGTAACAGGTTGTAGCAGCCAGTCAAACGTGTTTTTCTTGATTTGGCCGATACGCTCCAACTGGAATAGAAAGTTCTCGTGACCTTGCAAGGGAAGAAGTTACCGCAGGCAGGGCGGGACGATCGGCCCTCCCCGTTTTTCCCACTACGCCTTGACGAAGGTTGTCAGTCCGCGCCGGGTGCGTTCACGAAGTTGGCATTCTCGCAGTTCCTCCGCCAGTGCTTCTAGATTGGGGACTCCATACAGGTAGAAGTGTTCAAACTCCGCATCCGAGGAAAATAACTTTAACGCCGCTTGGCCCAACAACCGCATTCCAAGCGGCTTGAACAATTCGAAATGGTCGATACGAAACAACTCCAAGCTCTCTTGACGCTTCGAAAGAATGCCCTTTTCGAGCTTGATCCGTTGCGTGGTGATCTTGTAGAGCGTGCTGCGGCTTTTCAGAAAAAAGAAGAGGTAGATTATGCCACAACCAACTAGTAAGCCCAGAAATGCATAAAGAGCGCCGAGGCCGGAGCCTATGCCGACCCCGACTACGATAGCCAGGACAAAAACGAACACGAAAGGCGCGAGTTGTACAACGCTGTAAATCATGGCCGGATGCCCAGAAAACAACACCCTTTCGGTTTCAAGTTCCTTCTTAGTAGCCAATGCTGCCAAGTCGGTATTGCAGAAACGGCACTTGATAGCGACCGCTTTGATAGTTTCTCCGCAAACGGGACATGCTTTTGAGTCTTCGTCCATCGCTGATCCTTCCGAGGCGGAATCATACCGCAAAAGAGTTGCATTTCCGTATTAGAGAGCGCCCTCGCAATCGATTTTCGTTTTGCCTTTTGCTCTCAGTTCGCGCTCAGTTCGCGCTGATGGAGGTTTAACAGCAGGCAGCAGTTCCTCGAAATCCATCCCTTGTTCGCCTCAGAGAGGGAGGTCGAGAAGTGAAAAGCGAAACAAGCATCGGATTGAATATCTACTTCCTCCAACCAAACATTCCCGCCCGCTTTCCATCTGCGTTGACCTGAGCAGCCTTCAGGTCATCGGAAATGTGCTGGTAACATTCCCGTGCCGGATCGTGAATCACTCTGACACAATCGTAGTTATGCTCAAAGACAGTCTTGCCGGCGGCATCGAGTAGCCAAACATTAACCCGCGCGTGTTCATCATGCATAACGAAAATGAATCGCACCGTGTAAGCCGCATCCTCCTTTTTATCAACCACAGGAAATCCTGGCTTGGCATTGGTCCGGCTACTCTCGTCTTTGCTCAACTTCTCACGAAATAGGTCAGTGAACATCCGCGATTCATCCGATGTTCCCTCGTTTTCGAGGAAGATCTTTGATCCCGTTGGGATGTCCGGAACTTTTGCTGCAAGCGCGAAAGAGACAAGGACGACAGGTAGGATAAAGGCCAATCGCATCTTCATCGGGAGAGACTCCGCGCTCGTGGATGGCAGCAATTTCTGCGGAACGAACGGTAATGCTGTCGACGCGAGTCGGTAAATGGCCCAATTGTGCCAGACGGAGCTCTAATCTGAAGTCGGGTCGAATCTGGCTTTCCCTCCCGAAGCGAACTCAGGAGTACAATCTTCACCGGATGGCAAAGAAATCGAAGCTCGACAAATGCGTGCATTGCAAGAGACATCATGTGGCGGTGGGGGTAGGGGCATTAACGACGGAGGAATAGTGTTGCTTGTTGGGGCTGTGGTTGCAGCAATCATGATCGTGATCGTTGGCTTTAGCCTATCTAAGCCTCTGACGCCGGTAGTGTGGAAGTACTGTCCCAGTTGTGCCACAACTGGCATTCCGCAGTTCCAACGGTCCGGCTCGACATTTGTCGAAGTCCTGCTCTGGCTTTTTGTTCTAATCCCCGGAATCATCTACTCGATCTGGCGCGCTTCGACCAAACGGTGGGTGTGCCCGAAGTGTGGGCTGTCAGGCATGATTCCAGTAGACTCACCACTTGCGCAGAAAGCCATCGATTCCAGGCCCCGGCGTTAATCCCTTCCATTCGCCGGAGGAGCAGTTCGCCAAGGAGTATCACATCAACACCTATCCGATGGGGATGTCTGATGAAGACGTACAGGACTGCTTGAAAGTCAAGTAGAGAACACTCTGAGAGGAACGTTATGGCAGACGCAGAACAAATTTCGGCAGACGCTTACACCGTTGGCCGCTTTTGATGTGACCCCTGAGGCTCTGGGGATCGGTCGATCACCTGACTGGTCGATTATTGAGAGCTTCAGCGAGACGAGAAACTGGAATGCGAAGCCGGCAAATAGCAACCTCAAGACTGGGGATAATACTGCCCCCCGGCCAATAGAGAATTAAGTCGCTGACGGATATACCGAGGGAGGCCAAATCACCTTAGAGGGATCGCACAAAGCCTACGTTGATGACATAACGAACGAGTTCGACGGAGGGACTCTCGTGCGCCGCAGATCGTATTTCAGCAGACAAATTCAAGGAGCCTCCGTGCACAAGAACTCCACGTACACTTTTTACGTTTGCCTAACTCGCTGCATGACCCATATATCCGCGTAGCTGTTGGATGTTCTGGAGGGTGGGTGATCCCTGTTTGCATTCCACTATTACAAGTTTTTCATGCTTGTCGAGCAGCAGCACATCGGAGCGAGTTTTGTCGTCAAAGACTTGCTCACGAGCTTTCTTCCAAGGGTACGGTCGCATACCGTCCTCCAAGAGGTGCGGCGCAGAAGCAATGTAGTCCGATAACGATTCTTCATGTCGGAAACCGCGGACGAGCGTCACCCAGTTCTTCTCATCGCGAACGGCACGCGCAATTCCGGCGAATTTCAGTTTCTGCAACGGGTAGATCGACCACCGCAACTCAGCGCCCTTCGTAAAGCGTACAGGCAAAGGAAGCTCTATTACATGCTGAGGGCTAATTTCTCCGAAGGACAAGTCCCATCGGACCTCTATCCTTCTTCCCTGCTCACCCAGTTCGAGATCCGAGGACGCCGGAACAGTCGGCTGCCATTCAGTATCCGCGATATGTTTTCCGGTGACACTCCCAACACGCCCTACGCGGTTTCCACTCAACTGCACAACTAGGGAATCTCCTACCGCCACCTGTTGGAGGTACTTTCGGGCCGCACCCCATCCATGCGCACCGGATCCGCTCTCCAAATGGAATTCATCGGGAGTCCATCCGACCGCTGCAACTTGATCACGGAACCAGGTGTACCAAAGGCCCGGGTACTGCTGCTCCATGCAATAGACTTTCCAGTAGTTCATGCCAGCCTCACAGTCCGACCCGCGTGAGTTTCTCTTCTTGAGGAAGATGGGATTGCGCTTTTTGGAAACTCAGTCAAGTCCCGATCCTTTCAACTGTTGGAGAACTCCGCCCACTGTGACCGGACGATGGTTGTGCTTGAGCTTCGCGAGACCATCCTCAGTGTAAGCGAACTCCGCACAAACCAAGAACAGCACAATGAGTCTGGCGACTGTACGGAGCGACGGCCCCTTTGCCTCTTTCTCCCGAGGTAACGGATCCTTCGGCATAAAGCTGCGGAACACGGCACCGAGACGTACTTGGAATTGGCTGTCGAGCTGACGCTCCTGCGACATCTTCTCGTGACCCTTTATGGGGAGAGTAAACCCGCTGTTGTGCTTCCAACGGCTTATCAGATCCAGACTTGCACCGCGCATGACTTCTCGAATGTGTTCGGCAAGCAATTGAAGATCCGCGCCGAAAGAAGGATTAATGTTCGCAACGTTCCGTGCTTTGCGCTGAACTCCCGTTCTTTTTTTTCTAGCCATTCTACGTGGCTCTTTTGTAGATCATTCAGATGCCGAACTCGGTTCGTATCGCGCCTGTATGCATCGATCGCGGAGCAGATTTTCGGTAACTGTCGCCTGGGAGTAATGCCATTATCGTCGCCCTCCGCGAATCGTAGCCGCTGAAGATAACCAGTCCGTTTGAGCTCGGCATACGCCAGGCGACCTTCCCAATAATCTCGGTCTATCGTTTCCCGGTCGCGTAGCGCTCCTCTCCAGTTCTGCAGGAAGCCTTTGAACTCTGAGCTCCCGATGATGATTTCTGGAGTCATATTTCTTATAGAAACCATTAGTCTCCCAACCTCCAGAGCGACGTAATTTATGGACAGTGTGAAACGTCACATTACACGTCGAAACTGAATTTAAAACGAAGCGCCCGACATGGATCAAGGAAATTCATCAGCCGAGAGCACAGGGAGGATGACTTTGTGGACCGTAGACGAAGCGGCCGCTTTTCTTCATATAAGCAGTGGCACTCTTTATCACTGGGTCTCGCAGCGGCGAATTCCAAGCATCCATTTCGGCTCCCGCTGTCTGCGCTTTGATCCCCAGCAGGTGAAACAGTGGGCTCTTGCTAAGAGTGATGGCATCCACAAATAACCATAGCTGTTAGCCATACACCCATGCTGATCACTCAGGCAATTGGAAAGATAACCAGAAGGGAAATGAAAAGAGAAGTGAAAAGAGAAGTGAAAAGAGAAGTGAAACAAGTATCAGGGAGGAATAAGCGCCAGCCATCGCAGCGTGTTTTCAGTTGGAACACGGATCACGTTTCATTCACCGACAAGATCTCGCTGGGCGTAGATGGGAAACGCAATGAAAATCTTGACGAGGCGTTGCATGGTTACCGGGGCCATGGCATTTTCACCCCAGCTCGCTCTACAGCACGGCTATTTCTGGAAAGTCCTGGCACACCGGGAATCCAGTGGGGGTTTATACGGCAAGAAGAAGAAGTTCAAGAACGTTCCCGCTCTACGGATCACGATGCACTCAGAGCGAGTTCCCCTCACAGGGACACAAGTGAGATTGCTGGTCAAGGCTCTGACGGTTGGTCCATACCAAGTGCGCGTCTCATCAGTGGAATTCACCTTCGATGTGACGGGCGTGACGATTGATTACATCCGTCGACACCTCGTTCACGCGGCACGAACGACTATCAAAGTGCTGTCAGACGGGGAACGCAAGACCGTATACGTTGGTTCGCCACGTTCAGCCTGGCAAGTACGGATTTACCAGAAAACACATTCGGTGGTGCGCATCGAGTTCGTTTTGCGGCGACCGTTCTTGTCCAGGAATGGAATTAATGGACCGGAGGAACTTCTGCTCCTGCGAAAACTGAACATCTGGAAATTGATTTCGATCAGGGGATCTTCCGCAAGCGGCTCCGCACTCAAGCACACACGCCTGCAGCGAAAGTTGGAGCGGATGCAAAAACGGTTCTTGTGGTGACGAGGCAGTTTTTCAGTTTCCACAGTTTTCCCGGGGTCACAAAAATGGCCAAAAGCAAAAAGTCCGCAGCCAGACTTCCCCAAGTTGACAGGAAGAAAGTCCTCAATTTACTGAGCGACCCCCTCTTTCTTTATAAAGCCCGGAAGAAAGTGGCCGAGTTGGGAGTTAGTAGGTGAAGCACGAGAATTGTCCTCGTCCTCCTACTGGCAGCAATAGCGCGGGCATTCCCTAAGCCGCCGTCCGTTTGTCCTCAAAGGCCCAACATCCAGTGGCAAGTCAACCGTGGTGAAAACTACACTTCAACTTTTTCCGCCAGGGTGCGTTATCGAGCGCGCCGGAATGAGCAAGAAAGCATTGGCGCACGGAAAAGGTTCTCTCGTGCACAAGATCTTGTTCATCCACGAATATCGCTGCGGCAGAGACGCGCAATTGTTACTGAGATTGTTGCAGTCGAGAGGGAAGGATCGCACATGAATACACGGCGTAGAGAAAGGCGAGGCACAGAGGGTTGCGGAACGCGTTGGCATACCTGTTGTTATGACGACCACAACCGATGAAGAGGTCTTTCCCGATGATGAAACGCGCTTCTTCAGCTGCCACATCGATACTTCCCCTGAGCAAAGTCTGGCAATCCTCAGGGCTCGCTCTTCGGGGGTCCCGAGCTCATTGATCGCAGCGATCTTTCGGTTTGGCAAGCGGCAATGTCTGCCCTGAAATGCGGGAAACACGATTTCCAGCATCCACCCAAGTGGCTTGACTATGTTGCCAGGCACCTTCCTCTTGAAGACGTCCGCGTCAGGCGCGATTGGGATCGCTTCTTAACGTTCTGCTGTGCAATCGCAC
>CAVPBQ010000008.1:0-160875 GCA_963701925.1 uncultured Acidobacteriota bacterium | reverse complement strand
TTAGCCTTGCGAAGTTGTCCTGATCGAGACCACTTGCTTTATGAGGGGTTGGTTTTTCGGAGCTGCGGCTAACCTAACCCCACTCGGCGGCAGCTAAGAATCTTTCGTTCAATCCGCGTTGCGATCACCCAATTGAGGGTCAATGAGCGTAATGGCGATGTTTCGCCAATGCCATGCGCAATGAACAAGTCGGGCACGCTGGCGAGAAAAGAAGGCTGGGCTCAGGGATGGAGTCCAGCCGGAGTTTGAACCGGTCGTGAGGGTCGAATGACGTACAGTCGCTAACCCATGACCGTGTTCCGTTCGTTAAGAGGAGCATAACCGCTGCGGGATCCAGTGGCTGGTCAATAGCGCACACTTTTCTGGGAATGAGAAAGGACGATTGTCGAACAGATCTTCCGTTGGGTCAACGAGTGTAATGGTATATTTCGCCAACCATCCGCGGTCTCTGTGCAGAATTGACCATTTTTTCTTCAGCGGATTGCGGCATTATCAACGACATGAAGGTCGAGAAGCCTAGTCTCAGACAGACACAGACGGTCCGTTGCCCAACTTGTGGAGCGGGACCCGGAGAAAAATGCGAACTCAGCACGGGCCAGCCCCGTCCAGATCCACATCCTGACCGATGCTCGATTGCCGCGAGGTCGTTCTAAGACCCTAATGGCCGATACTCTTCAGGAGACAATCGTAGATTTTCTCAACACCACCGGAACGGCCAGTTTAGTGGCGGATAATTCGACCTGCGAAACTTGCGGGGCAATCGTGGAATATCGACCTTTCACGTTTTGCTATCGAGGGCAAAGCTGGGAGGTCTGCCTTCCGATTTGCGTGAAATGTAAGCGCACCAGACCCTCGTTGGCTTACGAGGTGTAGCCGACATCCTGCTTGCGAACGCAAACTAATCCACGACAAGTACTGATCAACCGATATTTGTCCCGTCTTAGGGGGAGCATGGAAAAGATCGATAACAGGAATACTTCATTAGCATCGGTATTGAGGCGTGCTCTTGAACTGTGGCCCTACGGGTTCATCGCAGTTTCGATTTCGGGCCTGGCCTATATCGCCTTGAACGGCGCGCGGTGAGCCTCTCTTCGAGCACAACTAACTGTTGAGAACAGGCGAATGCACTCATTGAGAATCCGGGGTCGAAAAGGGTCAATGAGTGATATGGGGATGTTTCGCCAACCGCCAAACAGTCCATCCAACTCGCTCTCCTCTGCGCAAATTCCGATTTGCTGGCGCATAATGTGTGTATGTCAGAGAAACGGACAAAAGCCGATAAAGCACAGCGAGAAGCTGATCTACTCGACAAGAAATCATCCCACCGTCCACCACAGAATCAGGGGAAAAAACCACGCGAGGACTTCAACCAAGCCGCCGTGCGGATCGTCGAAGAGGCTGCTGAGAAGCATTAGCCCCTAGCCAGTCAGCCCCCACAACCCGCGCATTTTGACTAAGGCGTCCTTGTGCTCTCAACGTCGCGTCGGGATCGGCTGCGATTTGGTACCTTGAGCGAGGTCAAGCGCCATGAGACGGAGAGCAAGTCGTGGAGGGCGTCCCGATCGACTCGCGACAGCCGCACAAGCAACAGGGGATAGCTTCGATAGTAGTCCGTCAGGTAGTACGTTTCGGGTGCATCCTCTATGAGCCATTCGCGTTCCTCACAGCCGACTCTGACGACGAGCGTCTCTGGTTCCGCCGAGGGATGAGTGGCTAGGCCTGCCATGAAGCAGCCGTTCAGCTTTAGTACCGGCGATCCGTCATACTTCGTGGTCGCTTCAACGTTCGGCAACGTGAGTCCAACAGCCCTGACGATCTCGAACCCGTCCGTTGGCTCCTGTTTTTTCGGCCTTCGTTTCATCGAAGGCTAGTATCAACCCTCGCGCGATGCGGTTCAAGCCAGCCTTGTGCCGCTACGCTCCGAACGGCGATGCCGTTCATGAGGCGGACGATGAGTGTCACGGGGATTTTTCGCCATCTGCAGAGGCAGCAGCGTGTTTCGGCCCATTGTTTGTGCGGGCCGTTGACTTTCGACATCAAGGGTGAAATCATCATTTCGTCGAGTGCGGAGCAGCTTTGCCCCGCACATTTGACGTGTTCGCGCCTTCTTGCGCATTTATTCATCCTTCTTCATAGGAAGTCGCCTTCTGCGCATTCGTAACTCTTAGAAGGGGGCCAATCATGCCACTCGTGGCAGCGTCCAAGAAATTCATCAAATTCGATCCCAAGACATTCCTTTCGACCATCAACGGCGGGGTAGGAAGATCGCAGCTTTTTCCAAAAAGCAGACGATCTTTGCTCAGGGCGACTCGTCCGATGCTGTTTTTTATATCCAGAAAGGAAAGGTAAAACTCACCGTTGTGTCGCAGATCGGGAAGGAAGCCACAATCGGCATTCTGAACGAGGGCGATTTCTTCGGAGAAGGTTGCCTTACAGGGCAGCCTCTCCGCCTGTGCTCCGCAACCGCAATGACCGATTGCTCGGTGATGCGAATCGACAAGAAGTCCATGATGGAAGTGCTTCACCGGGAACACGCGTTTTCCGATATGTTCGTGGCATATTTGCTGGCACGGAACATCCGATACGAAGAGGATTTGGTTGACCAGCTTTTCAATTCCAGTGAAAAAAGATTAGCTCGGATTCTGCTGTTGCTGGCTCACTTCGGCAAGGAAGGCGTGCCCGAGACTCTAATCGCCAATATCAGTCAGGAGACCCTCGCAGAGATGATAGGCACGACTCGCTCGCGGGTGAGCTTTTTCATGAACCGGTTTAGGAAATTGGGGTTCATTGACTATCACGGCGGTGATGATTTGCAGGTTCACAGTTCACTTCTCAACATTGTTCTCCACGACTAGAGCTTTCTTTCGAACAATGTGGCAATGCTCTCGCGCAGACATAGCCACCCTCGGCTTCGCCATTTCCTTAATGACTTCGGCAAGTGTCGTCTCATCCTGTGGTGCTTTTGTTTTTCTCTTATTCATGACGTTGGACTCTGGATCGGCGTAGATAAAATGTTGGCTCCACTCAGAGAAACAGTAAAAATCTGAACTTCAGTGCCTTGTAACCTCCGCCAATCTTCTGACACTGTTCGTCTTCGATAGTCCAACCTCCTCAAAAGGATCGGTGACGAAGCACCGGGGAATATTCCAGCGTAGCCCTCTCGCAAGGGGACTGTCTGAGCTTGATCGCTCACAATGGAAAATAGCCGGCCCCCAGGCTTGAGCCGATCCTCAACTGTTGTGACCAGGCGATTACACGTTTTGACCCAACCGGGGGGTTGGAGTGCAATGGGGATTTTGCAACAGCGATCCGAGTCTCCTGTGCAAAATTGACCATTCTTCTTCTGCGGATTGCCGCATCATCGACAGCCATGAAGGCCAAGAAGCCTACTCTCAAAAAGGTACAAGCTGCCGAATGCCCGACTTGCGGGGCGCGGCCGGGCGAGAAATGCAAACTCGCAACGGGACACCCCCGTACACAGCCGCATCGTGATCGCCGATTGGTTGCGACGGATTGAGTGTCGCCTACGGAACATCGACTGAAATGGAGATCGGTTGTGAACTTGAGAAGTTGGATCTGTCACCTGCTGTGCCTACTGAGAATCCACAGTCCAGACTGTGAAAACTGTAATCCTGGTGGAAGGTCCCGTTGGGAGGATATGCGCAAGCGGCTTGAAGAATTGCGGGGAGCCGGACCGCCGGGTCAATGAGTGAGATGGGGATATTACGTAAGTTAAGCGCGACGCCTGCGCACCTTGTCGGAATTGGTTGGGCGCGTTACGCGCTCGACGGCACGCGCGAGCCCTTCCGGGAGTTCGCTCTTCATCACGTATTCATCCACGAACCACAGAACCCGCTCCGGCATATGGACGTATGCTGAAAGCAGGATGATCGGCAGGTCAGGAAAACGTTGCTTGATCTGATAGGCGATGGCTTCTGCGTCCATGCCTTCCTGTCTGTACTCCAGTAGAACCACATCCGCCGACTCTCTCTCTAGCATCTTGATTGCGGTGCATCCGCTCAGCGCGGTCTCGACAACAAAATTGTGGGAAGCCAGAACCGCTTTGCGGAGTTCCAACACTTGTGGACGGTCGTCGATGCACAACACAATGAGGGATTCCATGGCCACATCCTTGGAGCAAAAAGGATTGGCTTGTCGTCAGAATGGAATTCCTAGCCAAAAGGTGCTGGCTTTTATACAACGCTTTTTCGTTCCCCGACTCGCCGCTGCCCTTGGCATATTTTGGCGCATACTTCCACTCCTTAATCGGCAGAAAATATCGATACGTGAAGCTATACATCAAGGCTTAGGAAGTTCGGGAGAATGCAGAATTCGTCACCTGACCGTTCGCACCCTCGTGATTGATGACTACGAATCGTGTAGACGGCCGAGTTACGGGCTTGCTCGCATGCGTAAGAGGAAACCCAGGACGATCACCCTCAGGAGGGAAGAGCAAATACTTCAAAAGCAGGAAGCGCTAAGGGCGACCGCGAGGGAGATGATCAAGAACGTCCGCGAGATGTGCAACCGGGCATCAGACATGCGAAGAGCGCTTTCTGCCACCAAAAAGAGAATCTAGTGATGCCTTTCCCACACCGCGGCAAAAGACCGTAGCGCCACTGAACGCGTCCTGAGTGTAAAGGCCTGGTTTCAACAGTTACGGTCGTAAGCCGAATGGGATGATGCTAGGCCGGTCGCTGCGAAGACTTCGCTGCTTTCGGAAGTTCAACGTGGGATGCTGGTTTTTTCAAGGCGACTAGCTGTTTCCTCGCGCATTCGTAACTCTTCCACTTTTCCGGTGCGCACACCTTGTACGTTTCGCCAGTCGGCATCACCATGGTTCCGGCGTCCTTGCACTGGCCGCATACGTCGGATTCGGACTTGTGATCATCGCTCACGGTGAACATCGTTTCATGCCCCTGCGTCGGAACCTGTGATTCCAATCACAGCCCCAATAATCGATGGTGCTGGGTGATGGACAGATTTGTTGCTTGCGGATCCTAGGTTGTCGATGAATCCCAACATCGCGCTTTGCCACGGAGACTCGCAGACGAAAGCCGTGGATTCTCAGGACTTCATTTCAGTACCAACCGTCCCTGTGGCTTGCCTTTTCGACAAGCGTTCTAAGTTCTTCACGGATCGCAAGGACTCGAAACTCCCGCTTCATATGATCGGCATTCTCAACCGGTGAATGGCTTCTCTTATTGCGGTAGTGTCGCTCCTCTTGCTGGATCTGTTCAATCTCTAGACGGAGTTTTTCAGTTCGTCCCGCGATTGAATGATCGTCCATGTGTGAACTCTACGCCTAAGATGATCACATGCAGGCCGCGGAAAACCAAGATCATGGATTGACCCTCCCCGGGTTGCATAGGCACGAACCTTTTGGCGGATATAAAAAAGGCCCCGATTCTCTCTCCACCCCCAAACTTGGCGAGAATCACGGGACCCAGCCGAACAGATCGCCGAAGAGTACAGGGCTACTGGTGGGCAGACAAGAGGTCTTTTGACTGTAGAAAAACAGGACCCCCCGCCGACGATACCGAGGGTTCAGGGGGGTAAATGAAGGTTGCGACGGCACAGCCAAAACAGACGTATGATCCTCCCGACCGGGAAAAGAGCCCCTGATGCCGCGCAACTTAAGAAGCTCAAACTGGGCGAGCGGAAGGCCGCCTAAGAATCGCCCAGCAGAGCCGACCGGGTTTGAAGAGAAGGTCCAATCCCTCGGATTGACTGAGCAGACATGCGAAGCCTCGGGGGAGCTGAAGCATTGGTGCGAGCGCAACAAGGATCGATGCTACGTCCCGGAATGGCTGTTGAAGCGCTGGAAAATGTCCGTCCATCATTATTACAGTGGTTGAGCTGGATGGGTACTCAGCTTGAGGACGCAAGAGCCGCCGAAAAATAGGTCCAAAACGTTCTGGACGCACCGAAGAAGGCCAACTCGCGAAACGTGGACGGACCCAGCGCCGAGTTGACGAAGGCGACAGAAGAATACGCAAAAGCGGTTCGTGAATTACGGCTGTAAAGTCCACCCTCGGCCAATTAGGGAGGTGCCCACATGCTGGACCCACTTGCGGACACTACTGCACGTCTGGAACGACTCGTGGAACAGGCAATGAAAGAAACCGACCCCGACAAGAATGCCGAACTGTGTGCGGAAATCTGGCGAGTCCTAAGTGAACGCGACGAAGTAAGAAAAGCGCAGCGTGTTGCAAGCCGGGATGTTTGACGAAAGTCAGGCTATTACACTCACTGACCGCGCGGACAGAACTGATTTGCAACGGTTTTCATCGTGTCGTGGCACCGACGCTGCGCGGCGATACTGAGATTGACACGGTTCTGTTTCCACGTGAGTAGAAAAGATAAGGGAATCATTGGCCGGGATCGGGATTGTCAATGAGTTCTATAAAAAGGGATGTCAAGAAAAAAGCTCCGCCTCGACCGGAGGCGAGATTTCTTTCTCGAGATCCAGCCCACTGTAGTTTGATTCCGGTGGAGAAGTTTGGCTTGTTATCCATTGTTGTGAGTTTCTCTGTGGGTGGAGGCGATGCCATCGAGTTCGAGAGAGCGGCAAGCCAGACGGGTGCTCAAGGGCAACCATGGTTCTATCCGAGGCTCGTGGCCTATGGCTATTTCTGGTTCTCCGAGGGGGCATAACGTGAAATGGGTGACTCGGTGCCGAAGCACACAGGGCCGATCTCATTGACTGATACTCACCCTCGAACCGAGCTCTCCAGAACGCGACCGACGACCACCGGAGAGAATCCCCGCGATGGAGAGCCGGCTTCACCGGAGAGGCTCAAGCTGCTTGCCGATGCACTGTTTGGGATCGAAACCCACTCCTTTCTTCCACACGATTAAAGTGATGGCAGCCATCTTGCGTGCCAGGGTCAGACGCGCCATCGTCGGCCGCATCCCCTTCTCCACCCGAGCCACATAGAAGTCGTGCAGAGGACCAGGACGTGTACTGGCGGAGATCGCAGCACTTTTGAAAAGGTTCTTCACCTCTTTATTGTGATTGTCATTCAGTCCGCGCACCGTGATGCGTTCGCGGTTGCGTTGCAGTTTGCCGCGCACCGAACGATACTCCCCGCTGTCGTGGGTCTGGACTGCGAAACCACTGTAGGCCCACAGTTGGCGCTTGGTACGAAAACGGTGCGGGGTTTGCAGCAAGGCCACCAACAAGGCCGAGCGAATCGGACCGATCGAAGGAATCTGGCGAAGTAACTTCACGCCCGAATGTTTGTGGCTTTCCGCCAATAACTCGCGGCGCGCTTCCAGGCGTACCGGTTGCAACAGATCGAGCTGCTGATAGAGCCGTTCCGCACGAACCCGAACTCCTGGTTCAGTGATCTTGGCCAACCACTCGGCGCGATGACGTGGAGCATAGACGGTTGCGCCCGCGCACGGAATCGCCCAGCTGCGGTACAGCGCTTTGATGCGATTCATGATGCGGGTGACATCCTGGGTGATGGTCAGATAGCTGCGCCCCAACTCTTTCAGGGTGCGAACCCCATGCTCTCCGTGGTACACGGGATGCAGTTGGTTTCCGCGTAACAACTCTGCCAACTTGCGCGCGTCTACCCGGTCGCTCTTGTTGCCATCCTTCAACAGAGCGTTCTTGCGCGGATCGCAGACCACGAGCCGGCTCACGTGGGGTTTCAGAAGATCGTGTAACCAGGCAGCGGACGTGCCTTCCTCGAAGGTCAACCACAGAGTTCCGTGCAATCCTCGGATGAACTCGATGATCGTGGCCGCCTTGGTTTCCAGCAAGCATTCCATGATCAGTTTGCCCTGAGCATCCATCACGGCCACCGAGATGGTGGCTTGGTGCACGTCCATGCCGATATACTTTTCCTGACTCATAAAGGCGCTCCTTCTCGCTAGGTTGGCGATCCGAACAATCTCAACCTACCGCAAAAGTGGGCGCCTTTTTATATTGCGTGAAATGGCCTGGTAACAACAGTTATCCAACGAGCCTCGCCATTTTCACCTCTTGCGCTGGTGGATTCGGAAAGTATTGACGCTGAAAAAAGAAGGCCACATTAACTAGTCCAATCATGACCGGGACCTCCACCAATGGTCCAATGACGGCAGCAAAGGCCGCTCCAGAGTTTATTCCGAATACCGATACTGAGACTGCGATTGCCAGTTCAAAATTGTTCGACGCGGCGGTGAATGCAAGCGTGGCTGTCTTTGAGTAGTCTGCTCCCAACTTTTTCCCCATGTAGAAGGAAACGAGAAACATCACCACGAAATAGATCAGCAGAGGTATGGCAATCCGCAGGACATCCAACGGCAGCCGAACGATGTATGCACCTTTCAGGGAAAACATCACCACGATGGTGAAGAGCAGCGCGATCAGGGTCAGGGGGCTCACTCGCGGAACGAAGCTGTGGTCGTACCAATCGCGCCCTTTTACTCGCAACAGCAGCGCTCGCGTCAATAATCCGGTGAGGAACGGAATGCCCAAGTAGATGAATACACTTTCTGCAATCTCCGCCATTGAGACATGCACGACAGCACCGCGAAGGCCGAGTTTTGCGGGCAGCACGGTAATGAAAAGCCAAGCGTAAAACGAGTAGAAAAAAACCTGGAACACGGAGTTGAAAGCCACCAACCCGGCGGCATACTCGGTGTCGCCTTTGGCTAGTTCGTTCCACACGATGACCATCGCGATGCAGCGGGCAAGGCCGATCATGATTAGCCCGGCCATATATTCGGGGTACCCACGCAGAAACAGGATGGCCAAAGCAAACATCAGGATCGGCCCAATCACCCAGTTCTGAACGAGCGACAGACCGAGCACACGTTTGTTGCGGAAGACCTCGCGCAACTCCTCGTAGCGTACCTTGGTGAAGGGTGGATACATCATGACGATGAGCCCCACGGCGATAGGAATCGAAGTAGTGCCGACGCTGAAGCGATTCAGGAAGGGGACGATTCCGGGCACCAGCCATCCCAAAGCGACGCCGAACGCCATCGCTCCGAAGATCCAGAGGGTGAGATAGCGGTCGAGAAAACCCAGGCGGCTCGTCGTTTTCATCTTTGCTGTCCAATGTCGTCCACGGCCTTCTTGAGTGCCAGCCGATCAAGAGTCGCCAGAGGCAAAGAAAGAAAAAGGCCGATGCGGCGATCGAGGAGAAAAAATGCGTTTCGGAAGGCCCGTTCGATTTCAGCAGCATCTCCCACAACCGCGGCTGGATCTGGAACTCCCCAGTGGGCGGTCATGGGTTGGCCGGGCCAGACAGGGCATACTTCGTTCGCAGCATTGTCGCAAACCGTGAATACGAAGTTCAGATGCGGCGCGCCGGGTTGTGCAAATTCGTCCCAGCCTTTGCTGCGCAACCCTTCCGTGGGGAGGTGAGCCCTTTCCAGCTGCGCCAGCGCCTCTGGTCGGACCGCCCCCGCTGGGTGACTGCCCGCGCTGTAGGCCGTGAAGGTCGGTCTTCCTCGATAGTTCAAAATGACTTCAGCCATGATCGACCGGGCGGTATTTCCGGTACACAAGAAAAGAATGTTGCGGTGAGCGATAGGCATAGCACCCTTCCTGAGTGATGAAATCAAGAATATATTTCGATAATTGCAGAAATACGGACAAACAGTCAACAGGAACCTAGATTGACTGTTGTAATATCGCCATTACACTCATTGACCTCTTTCCGGCAAGCAGCCGTCGATTGGATATGGATCAGACTGAGGCGTCGGAAATGCGGCGCTAAGGGGTTGCCAAAAGACGACCGCTGGAGGTGCAAACCAGTGCCTACGGCAAGAAGAAATGCGGAATTGAGAGGGAGAGCAGAGCTCCGTTGGTCGCATATCCTACTTAGAGCACGAAATCTTCGCTCCCGATATTTGGCGATCATCGCTAGGCTTCCCAGTGAAAGCAAACGAGGCGCGGGCTGATGGCTTGCGATGCTAGTCTTCCTCCTCCTCCCAATAGACGGTGACGGCGTTCGGCTGTTTTGCATATCTCTGTTGGTCTTCTGCAGTTGTTGCTTGCCGAATGAGAGCTTGGCGCTGTTCATCCCCGAAGATGCTTGTGTTCTTCTTGTACTCACAGCCTTTGCTTCCCAACGGGGCATGCAGGAAATCGCAGTTAGGTGGCCTCTTTTCGATTGTGATGTTTGCAAACTCTGCTTGGTATCTGACTGAGTACCAAGCCTTATCTGTCCACCGATCCACCGCTGATCCAGACCAGTTCTCCAGAACAAAGATGAAAATCAAGACGCCAAACCAATCCAATACGCTAGAGCCTTTAGGTTTCAGCGCCGATCGAATCTCCGAGAGGGTTGCGTGAACATTCTCAATCTCGCACCGAACGGACTTCACCGCCGATGGGAGCTCTTCGAGCGTGGATCGTAAACGTTCAACCTCGCTAACGAAGCTACTCGGCGCCTTCAAACCGCACACCGGGCAGACGGCCGCGTTCCTCGTTACTCCACACCGATAGCACCACCAGTCAGTCAAAGGATGCCGCCCCTCGAAACACCCAGAATAATACCGCCGAGAGGGAACGAAATTGTTGCTTTTTCCCAGCGCCCATCCAGTGAAATAATCCCGCGAATCCCAACAAGAAGGAGGCGACCGCCCAAAACACGCCCCAATCGAACTTTTCCCAAGGCCACAGAGCACGAGAATCATGCGGCTAGAGCATAAAGAAAATCGAGGCGAGCGCGATAACAAAGCAAACGATGCCCCAAGCCCAATGCTTACGAACACACAGGCCAATTCCTGCCAATGTAAAAACGCTAAACATCAGCATGTTCTGAGCGGTGGTCATAGCGCCAAGGATTATACTGCCCGGTGGCGCCGTCATGGCCTCCCCGAAGATATGCGCATTTTGCCCTAACCTAGCCACTCCAATGGCACAGGAGCATCTCTGGAGTGCATGGATAGGGCGACTATTCCCAAAACAGGTCGTTACTTGGAAGATTGTCGATCCGGAAACTTTCGGTGTGAAATCCGGACAGATGGAATCACTCGACCTTAAGGTAGAGGCCGTTTGTTCCAACTGCAATAGCGGTTGGATGAGCAAATTAGAGTCTAGCGTTCAGCCCATTCTTTCGCCGGTCATTAAAGACGGCGAAAGCATGTATTTTGCTAAGCGGGATATTAACAAGTTAGCGGCGTTCACGTTTAAGAATGCCGTGATTGCCAATTGCTTGAATCCAGCTCGGGAGCCTTTTTTTACGCGGGCTGCGCGGGAACGGTTTAGGGAAACTCGGCATATTCCCACTAGTGTCAGCTGTTGGTTGGCTGGACTGTCCACGCCCATTCTCACTGGACTTAACTTCGGGTACGTTCTCGGGCTCCAAACACGATATGAAAATGGAGTTTGGGATGATCTCGAAATATACGTCTATACCTTCGCGATTGGATACCTGGTTCTTCAGCTTCGAGCCTTTCGCTTCGCCGATATGATGCATCGCGGAAGAACCCTTCCGAGAAGCCTTCCGCAGAACCCATTCTGGGATCATTATTCCATCCCATTCTGGCCCAATTCCGCCAGTATGTTGCGCTGGCCTCCGGCGGAACATTTAAGTGAGGATTTTCTCAGCAAGTACACTGGCAGATGGGCCGGCCCGATTCGCGTTTGGAGATGAGATAAATGCTGCCCGAACTCTGCCCGACGCCGCGCAACAGGTCGCAACCGAACGACTCCGAACGCACCATCGAAAAGAATGAATGTGCTGCAAACACTGATGGATAGCGGCGAAGAGAGTAGGCCCGGAGGATTTCTAATCCGAGGTTACAGGTTCGATTCCTGCTGGGTCTTGTTCCGACGGCCGGGGAGTGAGGTCGCGGACCAGCTGCGCACTGGATCTCACGCGCGCCGACATCACTTAGGGAAAGCCCCACCGGCGCCAGAACTTTGCCCACGGAAAGTAACCGGGGCCCATGCGGCAAGTTCCTTTGCGCGCTCTGCCATGATGCGGCGGCGCCCCTCCTCCACCGAGCCGCCGCCCCGCGCAGCCAGTTCCTGTAAGCGCATTACCCGCAGCTCCTCAGTGCGCCGAGCCATTGTTAGGCGGCGTCGCAGGTCGTCGGAGAGAGTGGGCCGGGCCGCGTCGGCGGCGAGCTCGGCGGCGATTTCCCGAAGCCGGCGTCGTCGTCGCTGGTCGTCCGAGGCGTCCATCAAGCGCAGGTCCATTTCTCGGAGCTCGCCAGCGCGTTCGCGGTTTCGGCGGCGTCGCCATTCGTCATCATCATCACCAGGCGCGAAGCGCGCAGCGATCTGCGCCAATCGCGCCGGGACGTGGCGGAATCGGGCAAAGACGGGCGTGCGGAAGGCTGCAGCCAGGTCGTCGTACTCATCTTCATCGTCGGGCGTAGCAATTTTGTCGACGAAGCCCGCGGCTATAGCCTCTGCCGGCGTGTACCACGATTCAGCGTCCATCAGGGCGCCAATTTCGGCGACTGATTTCCAGGTATGCCGCCGATAACTTTCGATCATGCTGCTCTTGACCTTGTCCATCACGTCAGCCATGCGGCGCATCTCGTTCGAGTCCCCGGCGATCAGCGTGCTTGGGTTGTGACACATGAGAGTGGAAGTGGGAGTCATCGCGATCTGACCGGGGTCGGCCGCCATTAAAATAACGCTGGCGATCGAGGCGCACAGACCCCGAACCTCCGTACTCACGCTTGCGGGATGGGCCAAAAGAGTATCGTAGATCCCGAGACCGTCCCAGACGAGCCGCCAGCCGACTATTCAGCAATACTTTGATGCGGCGGACGTTCCCGGCCGCTTTGAGATCAGACGCGAATTTCTTGGCAGTGAGCCCTTCGCCCGACCAGAAATCTTCCCCAATTTGTTCAAAAATTGTGATCTGCAGGTCGCCGGCCGCTTTCGCCGTCATGGTCCAGAACTTCTTCATCGCATTCTCCCTTCTTAGCGAGAAACCGCAGCGTCACCGTGGTCGATGTGGCGCAGTCCACGCTCAACCTGGTGGTCGCCGAGAGCGGCTCAATTAACAAAAGCACGGACGGAATTGTGGCATTCCATGCCCGGTGAGCGGGCATTTCTAATCAGGTGGCATCGGGCCTCTCTTTCGCGTCCGAGGCGGCCCAAAAATACAAAAAGCCGCTCGGACAGAATTGTGGTCCGTCTCAGCAGCGTGTCCGCCGGGCGCCAGGGCGATACCTGGCCGGCCCGCATACGCGTTCTGAAAATTGCGCTTCCGCGCCTCAGGTACCAATAACCTCGCCCGAACCTAATCAGGAAGCGCATCCAGCTCGCGCTTCAGCGTCGAGGCCTTCGAAGCTCAGCGCTGATTACAGTTTACCTCGCGGCGCAGCGATCGCCTAAGATATCTTTTGGGCCAGAAGCAGGAGTCTTCTTCCCCATGCCCGTAACCGAATTCCTGACCTTAAGCGCATTGGCCGTGGCGGCCGCCGCGATCGTGTGGGTGCTGGTGCCCCGGCATATCCACGTCCGGCTCCGCAAGCGCGGCCAGAAAATCTAAGCCAGCCGCTTGCTTTTCTTTGCCCCACTCGGGGTGTAGCGTGGGCGAGGAAAAGAGGAGGGTCGGGCAATGCAGAATCTCACCATCACCATGAAGTTCTCCCCTCAACAGATTGGCCGAATCGTGAAGGCTGCAAAGATCTCGGGCTGCGGGAAGCGCCGCAGCGCAGCCTGGGCAAGAGAATTCCTGCTGTTGAATGTGGCGGGAGTGTTGCGCCGCCGCCGTCGGCGTTGAAAAAACCAGCGGCCGCAAAGACCTGACGCCTCACGGCCGCCGCCGCTGCGACGCTGGTTCACGCGCAGCGATCTTCGCCACAGCTCTAATCGTCGACGTACACCGGCAAGCAGGCCAGCGGTATCGTGCTCGTTGTCGACGCCATCAGTGCGGGCGCGATTTCGAAGATGAGTCGGTCGCCATCATCTGCGACCGCGTAGCACTCCAGCGAAATGGGTTGCCCGGGCTCCAGAGTGATGACGGCCTTCAGGCTGAGACCTTCCGCGCGCAATCCGCGGAGGATTGGCGCCGCAGCCGCGGGCGACATCGCCGCTATCCCAGCACTCATCAGCTCGGACAGCGCATCCCGCAGCCGTTGCAGAATTTCGTCGGAGTCGCCCATGCCCAACTTTAGCAAGCGAACGGCAATTCGAGCTGCGAATTACTCAGAGGTGCACGTTTTCGGCGGCGCCGCGGAGATGACCGCAACGAAGTAGCGACGGGAGCTGAGCCGGCCGCGGCCGCGACGGCCACCAGCACGAAAGGCCGCCAGGGCGAAGAGACCGCGGGACGCAGGAGAGCATCCGTGAGCCGCAAGCCTCCGCCCGACTCCCCCATCGTCACGACGTGGCGCGATCTGCTCACAAGATGCCCTCACGAAAATTATGCCAGCGCAAGAGGGTCAGCCTGGATACGATCGGGCGCCAGCGGTCACGCCAAGCGCGGGGATCGCCATCTGGCGCAGCTGGTGAATCAGCGCGGTGTCGCCATTGTCAGTGGAGCTGCGTAGCGCGCGAGCGTCAGGAAAAATGCGAGCTCGCCGAAAAATGCGTCAAAATGCAGAGACTGTCTCTTTTTCGACGCTGGAGAACTTGTGACCAGAATTGTGATCAATTGAAAGCGACAATACCCTCAAAACACCCCTTGCGCCCTCTGTAAGTGATTGATTCTTGGTTGGCCGCTATGCCTGCGCCAGCTTCCCAAGCTGGATGTCGCCGGTTCGATCCCGGTCTCCCGCTCCATCTTTTCCCAAAAACAAGCTGTAAGATAAAAATGCTGTCGCTGTCCGATTTGCCCGGAGATCCCTGTTTGAGCCTTCCTCGAATCACTGTGGTCGGAAGTTATGCCACCGGTCTTACCCTGAAGGTAAAGCGGCTGCCCAGTAGCGGCGAAACCGTTTTAGCCTCGGGTTATCGCGTGGACTATGGCGGCAAGGGATCCAACCAGGCCGTTGGTTGTGCGCGACTCGGCGCGGAAGTCGCCGTCGTCGCCAAGATCGGGCAAGACGCCTTTGGTGAAATGGCGCTGCGCCTTTATCGCGAAGAAGGAATTGACGTTGCCGGCGTCTATCGAATTGCCGAGCATCCCACCGGCGTGGGATTCATCCTGGTGGAAGCTGGGACCGGCGACAATTGCATTGCGCTCGATCCCGGTGCGAACGAACTCCTGACAGGCGCTGACGTCAGCCAATGCGAGTCGGCGTTCAAGACTGCTGCCGTGGTGCTCACGCAGCTCGAAATTCCCGTGGCCGCAGCCGAGGCAGCCCTGTCGCGCGGACGAGCCAACGGGGCAACGACGATTCTCAATCCCGCGCCCGTCCGGCCCTTGCCGCCTTCCGTTTTGCAGATGGTCGACGTGCTGACTCCCAACCAGACCGAGGCCAAGGTGCTTACTGGCCGACCTCCGGATTTGGCTGTTGCACCCGAATTGATGGCGTGCGAACTGATTCGCGCAGGCGTTAAGCAGATCGTTATGACATTGGGCGAAAAGGGAGCGCTCATCGTCACGCCGACATCGTCTCAACATGTTCCGGCGCTCGCAATGCAAGCAGTGGATACCACCGGCGCGGGAGACGCGTTCAATGCAGGTCTGGCGACCGCGCTTGCATCCGGCGAGAGCTTAGAGTCCGCGGTCAAGTTCGCCGTGGTCACGGGTGGCCTGGCTGTTACCCGGGAGGGTGTAATTCCATCGTTGCCAAGGCGCGAAGACGTTGTGCGGTTCTACCAGCAGCGCGTTGGGAAGCCTCCAACTTGGCTGGTCGGAGCCGAGCCTGCGAAGAGACTCTGAGCCATCGATATGAGTAAGCACTCCCCTCCATTGGAAATCTCGAATCGTGAAGCCTGGGAATTGGCCAGCCGGATCCAGTCCACGATCATTTCAAACACCCTGACGCTCGTGCGCTGGGAAGAGCACATCGTCGAGTGCCGCAAGTTTCACTTCCAGGCCGCGATGGTTCCCCCGGCTTGGGTGAAGAGAACAGCCGAAGCTCTGCGCGGAACCGGCATCAAAGTCGCGTCCTTCGTCGATTTCCCCTACGGCACGATGACCAGCACAGGAAAGACCTACGAAACTGCGCAATTAGTCCAAAACGGCGCAGAGGAAGTCGACCTCATGCCCAATGTCGGATTCCTGCTCTCCGGCATGGAGCGCGAATACGCCGAGGACATCAGAGGAGTAGTGAGGGCTGCGGGCAACATTCCGGTAAAGATCATGCTCGAACTCCCGCTCTTGAATGCGCAGCAAAAGGAGCGCGCCGTCGCTCTCAGCGTCGATTCCGGCGTCGCCTACCTGAAGAACGCCAGCAGTGGAGCGGTCGGTGTAGCCACGCCCGAGCAGATTGCTTTTCTGCGCCGGCTTGCCCCGCCTCCAGTTCGGGTGAAAGCTTCTGGCGGGATCAAAACCGCGCAGCAAGTGCGAGATCTGGTGCGGGCTGGCGCCGATGTGGTCGGAACCAGTTCGGGCGCTCAAATCATGGGGGAGTTGCAGGACGGCCCGGTCGCGCCCGACCGCGATTTCTCGCAGTACTGAGAAGTAATTGCCATCCGCGGCTGGAACCAAATGCTTCAGGTGATCAGAGTGGCCACTGGCACCGAGCCGTGTTCGCGGCCGATGACTACGATGCCGGAGTCGGTCACATGCCACCCGCGCGCCCGGTCGGCTTCCAGATCGTAGCCCACAGTCGCATCCGGGGGGATGCGGACGTTCTTATCGAGAATCGCGCGCCGCAGTTTCGAGCGCCGCCCAATGTCACAGTTATCCATAATGATGCAGCTCTCCACCAGCGCCCCGGTGTGCACTCGCACCCCGCGCGAGAGCACCGACTTGCGCACCAGGCCGCCCGACAAGATGCACCCGCCCGACACGATGCTGTCGATAGCTTCGCCGCGCCGGCCATCCTGATCGAACACGAACTTGGCCGGAGGATCGGGATAGCTGGTGCTGCGCACCGGCCACTCGCGGTTGTAAAGATTCAGCTCGGGCTTGACGTGGTTCAAGTCCATGTTGGCTTCGTAAAATGCTTCGATCGTTCCCACATCGCGCCAGTAGGGAACCGCGTCTTCGGCCTCGCCGGGAATCCGGTTGGCTTCGAAGTTGTAGGCGTAGATCGGAGCATTGCCGGCCAGTTGGGGCAGAATGTCCATGCCGAAATCATGGCGGCTGTTGGGGTTCTTTGCATCTTCGGCCAGCAATTGCAACAGCCGGCGCGAAGAGAAAATGTAGTTCCCCATGGACGCGTAGACGCGGGTGGAATCGCCGGGCATGGTCGGGGCGTCGGGTTTCTTCTCGTGAAAGGCTACGATGCGTCCATCCTGCTCAACCTCGATCACGCCGAATTCGCGGGCCTGGTCGCGCGGCACCGGGATCGCGGCAATCGTCACCTCCGCCTGCTTTGCTTTGTGAAAGTCGATCATGCTGGCAATGTTCATGCGGTAGATGTGGTCTCCGCCGAAGATGGCCACAAAATGCGGATCGGTTTGCTCGACCAGGTTGATGTTCTGGTAGATCGCGTCCGCCGTCCCCTGATACCAGACTTCATTCTGCGATCGCATCTGCGCCGGCACGTTGATGATGAAGTGGCTTTTCAGCATGCCGCCGAACTGCCAGCCCTCGCTCAGATGCTGCAGCAGCGACTGGCTGCGGAACTGCGTCAGCACATAGATCGAGTAGATGCCGGAGTTGATGAAATTGCTGAGCACGAAATCGATGATGCGGTATTTCCCGCCGAAGGGAACCGCAGGCTTTGCGCGTTCGCGGGTGAGCGGAAACAGCCGCGTGCCTTTGCCTCCCGCCAGCACAATGCCCAACACCCGAGTGACACCTCGTTCTGCGGTGGCCACGGATTCGGTTTGCGGCATCGTGTTCTCGGCCAATGGGCCCTCCCCGGACAATTCTGCTGCACGATGTTATATCAGAGGACGCATCGGGAGGGCTCTACGGTGGATTCCGTGTTCTCCCGAGAACTGATCTTCAGCCAAAGGGCGTCATTCCCAAACCCAATGAGTGTAACCGGGATGTTTCGACAGCTCAGGTAGCGCGGTTCCGGGCTGTTGGGAACTCCAGAAGAAGGGCGAATGCCGCCAGAAGCGCCACTGCCAGTCCAACCGCGCCGATGTGTGTGATTGCTACGGCCCAATGTGGGCGCAGCGACTCAAGAGGTGACAGTAGAATACTCGCGAACCACCCAACCATGAAAACGCGCTCTCTGCCTGCGGTGCCACGAATGAACCAGAATGCGAGCCAGCACAAGTAGGCATAGAAGAAAACGTTCAGTCCCAGCCACGGCCAGCCATGCAAGACCGCCGAGGTAAACAGCCATCCAGATTTTGTGTGCCCCGCGTGCAGTACGTCGCGAACCGCGAGCGCAAATGCGAGACCGGTCAAAAGAAGAGCCACGGCGATTCTCGCTCGCGTTGTTAGCAGGCGGGTTGGAGATGGCGATACGGGATGTTCTTCCGAACGCATTATGCCTCACGCCTGACCAGAATCACCGGGGATTGGGTGTAATGACGATTTATCGCCAACTACCGTGCTTGAGCCTGTGCGATGCGAGCAAGCTGGCTCCGATGACCGCCAGAAAAAGGGATGGCGCTAGCCCGTAAACCCACGGAGCTAGTGCTGTGCCCATGAAGATGTCATCGAGTTGAAAATTGCCAGCGCCCGGTGGAATCCGACCCCGTAGAACTACCTGTCCAACGTCGGTGATTCCGAACACGAAGAAGCAGAAGAACAAAGCCGAGAGGCCAAGCGCAAGATGTGCTCCTCGTTTCATGAATCTAAGCTCTCAAAACCCGGGTTGCGGGGTCAATGAGCGTTATGGCGATTTATCGCCAACTGACCAAACAAAAGTCAGTCTTGGCCAAGGAATCTAAATTCCCCGGTACTGATCGTTAGCAAACCAAATTGAGAGTTGTTAAACGTAATTGCGACGAACTTGTCCGCTTCTCGTCCAGCGTAGGGACGGGCGTCGGGGATCGATTGCGAGACCGAGCCGATGTAGAAGATTTGCGGTTTTTCTGTCCGGTAAGGCGGTATATGCGCATCCTTGTACGGATCCCTAATCCAGAGCAGCTTTCCGTCGCCGGAGATGGCTGCAACATGCCGCCCGTCGGTTTCCACGTACAGCGTGGTTCCGCTGTGGATGTCTTTGTAAACTTGGGGACCCGGAAAAGTCTCAAGGTAATGGGCGACGTAGGTTCTGGTGTACGTCCCGGTCTCTTGCGCTGCTCCAAAACCAATGAACAGCGTCAGC
Source organism: uncultured Acidobacteriota bacterium (assembly GCA_963701925.1). Classification (GTDB taxonomy): domain Bacteria; phylum Acidobacteriota; class Terriglobia; order Terriglobales; family Acidobacteriaceae; genus Sulfotelmatobacter. The sequence continues at coordinate 141,666 of CAVPBQ010000008.1, read as the reverse complement.
GAGATTGCTAGAAAACGGGCTGCCCTCATGGTGCGTTGTCCTCCATATCAAGAATAATCCTCATTCTTGGAACGTATGACCGAGCATCCCCTTGCCACAACTGTTGAAACCAGGCCATTGCACTCAAAACCTGTCAATCTGGCTTCAGCCGTTCGGTGGCATCTCGAAGCGTGCGGGTGAGCGCCTTCAGGCGCTCCAAGTCTTCCGGCTTGAGTTGCCCCTGTGTCGAATCAACCGCAGCAGTCAGATGGTCCGCTTCCTGCTTGATACTACGGAGTTCCCCTTTTGAGAGTCTCTTGTTCTTCCAGAAGAACAGCCGTTTCCAAAAGGAATCGAACACGATTCAACCTCGCGTCGCAATTCTAAGCCGTGATTGTTGTAACCAGGCGATTTCACTCATTGAGGGTCAATGAGTGCTATGGCGATATCTCAAAAGTTGCCGACCCACGCTGACGACGTTGTCTGGCATTATGCTCCGTCTGAAAAGAGTTATGGTCTACGTCAGGGGCGTTCTCAGCGGAATAGCGGCGATATTCATTGCGGAGTTCTTGTTTGCTTGCCCATTTCTTCGGGGATCAAGGCGACTGGACTGGCAGCGCTTGTAGCACTGTTTGTAGAGAGTCTCCTCTCGCCTAGATTTTGGATAGTCGGGATATTACTGTTTGGCGTGTTCTTCGCGGCCAGTCGTGGCAGTACCATCCTGAGAGAGCAGGGATTGCAGTGGGCTAGCTGAAAGGTAACGGGTTCTCAAGCGAAGATCTTTGGACCGATGAGGTCCATTTGGTGGCTCGCATAGATTGCTTTTTGCTGTTCATGCGATACGGCGCCTTTAGCCAGAGCCTGCGACATTTCGTCAAAGAAAGTCTCGAAACCTCCCGGGAAGAGCGTCACGAGCAAGATAGCAGACTCATCTCCGGTATTCGCCCATCGATGGGGCAGCTCACGCGGGGCAAAAATGCTGCCACCCCGCCCAAATTCTGTTCTCTTCCCATCGATTTCAAAGACGAATGTCCCAGTCACGACATAAAACCATTCATCCTCGCGATGATGCCGGTGTAAAGGCGGTCCTTGCCTTGGCGGAGTCACGTTTTCAAAGGCGCTGAGAGCACCCACGCTGTCCTGGCTCGTCACTTTACAGGGAGTTGCTTTGGCAGCGAATGGCTCAGCGTACTCATATCGATTCCCGCCAGGTGGAACGATCGCGGTGGTGGAAGTTTGCCTCTGACCCTCCGCTATCAGCGTTGGAACCCTCGTGAGCGAGGTAACCGAGACGACACCCAAAGCGGAGATTAATGCTCGGCGGTTCATGCAGGCATTATAGCCACACACGCTTGGATAGATCTTCACTCTCAGCCATGGAGTGCTGGGAAGGATTCGGAGGTTTGCGATATCCGATTATGCCGGGTAACGGTAATCGGCCATAGACCCAGGCCCACCCGCCACGCGGAACCAAGTGTCAACAGGCGATAGCGCTCAAAACCCTTGTCCGGGCCATTTTGAGCCGTAGGAGATTTCCGACATTGGTATCGAGTTTAATGTCGAAATGCGTTGCTCAGGAATCTGCAGGCAATCGTTAAAACGAACAAGGCAACTAGGAAGATCAACAGAGCTGTCCCAATACCGCGTCTAGAGGCAGCAACGTTCGCCAGCCAAGTGATCATGAGCCCGAGAATTAACCAAGACGTCCCAAAAATTGCGATTCCTATCCGCTGAACTCTAGTCGCGTTCGGTGACCCTTTCCATAGAAGGCTATCCACACGCCTTCCATTTCTCATGGTATCTGGCCAGACGGTGTTCCTTTGCTTAGCCTGAACGTCATTGAGGAACTTCGATTGATTTTCCGATTTCACGCGGCTGCCTCAACCTTTGTATCCGCTGATAGTGCCACCAATTGCTCCAAACTCCAATCGCAATCCTTCAAGCGATTTTCAACGATTGCTGGCATGAATAACCTTCGACGATCCCGTTAGCCCTTTACCAGGATGACGCTGGCGTCGTCGCGTAGGCCTGCACCGTTGGCGAACGTGCGTACATCGGCGAGCAGGCTCTCGGCGGAGGCGTCGGGGCGCGAGAAATGTTCCTGCAGACGCGCCAATCCATACTCTTCGTCCGCTGGATTTTCCGCTTCGGTGATGCCGTCGCTGTAAAACACCAGGCGCGAGCCTGGAGGCAGGTTCACTTCCACTTCGGAGAAATCGCCCGATCCCAGCCCCAACGGAATTCCGCGCTCCACGTCCACGAACCGGGCTGACGTTCCGGTGATCAGGAGTGGCCGCAGGTGGCCGGCGTTGGCGAAGGTCAGAGTTCGCTTCGCCGGATCGAGCACTCCATAAATCATGGTGACGAAGCGCCCGGCGGGGAAGTCCTCGACCAGCAGGCGATTCAGCTTGGTCAGCACTTCACCCGGAGAACAGGCGGCCTCGGCCAGCGATCGCAGGATGCCGCGAGTGGCCGACATGAGCAGTGCGGCAGCCGTGCCCTTGCCGGAAACGTCGGCCAGCACGAGGCCCCAGCGGCCTTTGTCCATGGGGATGAAGTCGTACCAGTCGCCGCCCACCGCGCCCACGGGAATGGAAAGTCCGGAGACATCAAATCCCGCAACCGATGGCGAGGCCTTGGGCAGCAATGCCTGTTGAATGAGGCGCGCCTCGCGCGCTTCGCGGGTCATCTCCTCCCGCTGCTTTTGTTCCTGTTGAAACCGGCGCGCGTTATGAACGGCCACGGCCACGTCGCTGCACAGGGCCTGCAGCAAGCGCAGTTGGCAGGCGCTGAAGGCATCGAGTTTGGTATGCGAGGCGGTGAAGACACCCACCAGCTGTCCTTCCACATGAAGAGGAATCGCGACTTCCGAGAGTGTGGATTCTTCGCAGCTAATGTAATACGGGTCCTGGCGGACATCGGGCGCGTAGTGCATCTGGCCGGTGGAGGCGGCGTATCCCACCATGCCCTTGCCGATCTTCAGGCTGTGGCCGGGGCCGCATACCTCGCAGCCGGCACAGCCGTGGGCGCATATCAGCACCAGCTCACCGCGCTCTTCATGGTGCAGATAAATGTCGGAATCCAGACAACCGAAGGAGCGGGCGATCTCATTCACCACCTTATCCACCAGCTGGTTGAGGTCGAGGATGGAGGTGATTTTTTGCGCCGCCTTTTGCAGCTTGAGGAGATCCTCCACCTGGTCAAAATCAAGCGGCAGAGTATTCGAGGGAAGAGGTGCCGTGAAGTTAGGACTGGCTGCCATGCGTCTTCTCCAGAGGGGAACTTATAACCACAGATGATGCATTCGACGGTTAGGACTCTTTTTTCCAGCACTTTCGCGCCATTTTTGGCACCGGATTTCCTCTAAGCGCTGCCGCTGGGCCTGCAAGCCTGTTCCGCTTTCGATCTGCGCTTCATTCTCCATTCCTTCGTCTGCCAGTCTCTCTCCCGCTCGGGAATTGCCTGTTGTTACTTAAGTTTGCGTGCAAATCGGAAGATTGTGATTCAAATCACCAGGATTTGTGATGTCCGCCATTTGCCCAACCGTGTGCTTGGCCGATGATGACCTTGGATAAGACGGAGATGTGACCCACTAAGGGCACATCCCCTCGGCGCGCCGGGCTAAACGGTCCGGCCGGGAGACTTCGATGAGCACAATGCAAATCCACGAACCTGATCAGAAGGAAAAAGAACTGCAGAAAGCGGCGGCCGCCCGCGCGGCTTCGGTCCTTCCTCGACAGGATCTGGTAGTTGGTCCGCCAGTGGCTGAGCGAATGATGTTCTCTGACAGCCTGCTGGAATTTGGGCCGCAGCGGAAACGCAAATTCTTCGCGACCACTACTTCTTTTGTCGTCAACATCCTGGCGGTCCTGATACTGCTGTTGATCCCGCTGGCATTTACCGAACAGTTGCCTAAGGCGCAGTTGCTGACCTTCCTGGTGGCGCCGCCTCCGCCCCCTCCGCCTCCGCCTCCGGCCGCGGCTGCGGTTCCGAAGATCGTCCATGTTATCCAGACGGACATGCTGTCGACCGGGCAGTTGCGCACGCCCAGCAAAATTCCGCAGAAGATCGAAATGATTAAGGAAGAAGAGGCTCCGCCGCCGATGCCGGCAGGCGGTGGCGTGGTCGGTGGAGTACCGGGAGGCATTCCGGGCGGACAACTAGGCGGCGTGATTGGCGGCATTGTCAGCGCTACCTCGAATCTGGCCTCGGTGCCCAAGCTGTCTACCGCTGCTCCCCAGCGCGTCCGTATTTCGCAGGGCGTGACTAAGGGGCTATTGATTCATCGTCTGGAACCGAGCTATCCGGCTCTGGCGAGAGCGGCTCGGGTGCAGGGAGAAGTTCTGCTCAGCGCGGTCATCGATACCAACGGCATGATCCAGAACCTGCAGTTAATAAGCGGCCATCCCATGCTGGTGCCATCGGCGATCGCGGCCGTGAAGCAGTGGCGTTATAAACCGTACCTTTTGAACGGGCAACCGGTCGAGGTCGAAACTCAGATCACAGTGATCTTTGCTTTGAGTCAGTGAGGCTGGTTTCACCTGCGATTTTCGGTACTGGGAGTACAAGCTATGCCTTCAGAATATACCTTTCGCGTATCGGCCTGGTGGACCTCGGGCCGCACCGGACTGGCCAAATGCGAGTCCTCGCCCAACACGATTCATTTCTCCGAGGCTGCTGAGTTAGGCGGCCTGCAGGGACGCTGGACGCCGGAGCAGTTGCTGCTTACCGCGCTGGCCGGTTGCTTCACCACCACGTTTCATGATGTGGCCCGGGGCGCCAAGTTCGAGTACACCGACCTCGAAGTCGAGATTGAAGGCAGCGTCCGGCGCAGCCGCACCGCGGGATGCAACTTCACCGAAATTTTGGTTCGTCCCCGGCTGACCGTTGCTGGCGAGGAGCAGTGCGAGGCCGGACTGGCGCTGTTGCGCCGAGCAAAATCGCTATGCATGATCTCGCGCGCCATCACCGTCCCCCAGACTCTGGAGCCCACGGTGGAGACCGGAAAGATTCCGGTCGAAGGGCTGATCGATCTGGATGCGACCTCAAAAATTGGTGTGTAACTAAGCGGGCGTCGAGCGCTGGTGGGGCAGAGTTTGAACGCCAAGGGGGTGGTTATGATGTTCTCCTACAGACTGGTTCGCCTGATTGAATCCCATGCCGATGTGCTCGCCTCGGGCCTGGAACAGCGAGTGCAGTTGAGTCCCCAGATCAGCCATTTCCACGCTCTACCCGCGGTCGAAATGCGAGAGCGGGTCTACGAGATCTATCGCCATCTGGGCGAGTGGTTGCTGGGTAAGAACGAACTGGACATTGAGCAGCGCTATCGCGAAATCGGCAAGCGCCGCGCGCAGCAGAGGGTGCCTCTGAGCGAAGTCGTGCAGGCGATCGTGCTGACCAAAGAAAATCTCTGGGAGTTTCTGAAGAGTGAAGCCGTGATAGACCGGGCGGTCGAAATCATGGGCGAACTCGAACTCCTGCAAATGCTCGAGATGTTTTTCGACCGTGCCATTTATTATGCCGCCGTGGGGTTTGAAGACGAGGTGGCGCGTGGGGCACGGGAACGCGAAGAAGTCCACGCCAGTTAAGGGGAAAAGGCGCATGTCGATGTCATGGGAGATGGATTACAAGAAGCGGTTGAAAACCGCCGACGAAGCTCTGCAGTGCGTGCAGTCCGGCATGCGGGTCTACATCCAGCCGGGCTGCGCAGAGCCGGAAACGCTGGTGGAAGCGCTCATGCGGCGCGGACACGACGTGTACGACGTGGAAATCGTCCACATGATGACCATGGGCTGCGCCCCTTATGTCGCACCCGAGATGGCGGGACACTTCCGCCACAATGCCATGTTTATCGGCGGCAACGTGCGGGAGGCGATCAACGCCGGTCGCGCCGATTACACCCCCATCTACTTGAGCGAGATTGAAGAGCTATTTGAAAGCGGAGCGATGCCCATTGACGCCGCCCTGATTTCGGTCTCCCCGCCAGACTCGCACGGTTTCTGCAGCTTCGGCATCGGCGTGGACACGACCCTCACCGCCGCCAAGGTGGCCAAATTTGTCGTCGCCCAGATCAACGACAACATGCCGCGCACCTACGGCGACAGCTTCATTCATGTCAGCGAGATCGACGTCTTCGTGGAATCTTCCCGGCCGCTGTGCGCGCTGGCCAAGCCAGTCGTCACCGACCTGCAGGTTGCCATTGCGCGGAACGTGGCCAGCCTGATCGAAGATGGCTCGGTTCTGCAGACCGGCATCGGCGGCATTCCCGACGCGGTTCTGCCGCTGCTCATGGACCGCAAGGATCTGGGCATACACAGCGAACTGGTCTCCGATGGGGCCATTCCGCTGATCGAAGCCGGAGTCATTACGGGAGCGCGCAAGAACTTCAAGCCGCGCAAAATTATTCTGGGATTTGCTCTCGGCACCAAGCACCTGTTCGAGTTCGTCGACAATAATCCCATCTTCGAGTTCCATCCCACGGCCTATACCAACGATCCCCTGCTGATTGCGCGCAACGACAAGATGGTCGCCATCAATTCGGCGCTGCAGGTCGATCTAACCGGGCAGGTCTGTTCCGACTCGATCGGAGCCCAGTTCTACAGCGGCATCGGCGGGCAGGTCGACTTCCTGCGCGGGGCCTCGCGCTCCAAGCACGGCAAGCCCATCATCGCTCTCTCCTCGACCGCCAAGCACGAGACCATCTCGCGCATCGTACCCATGCTCGATCCGGCGGCGGGCGTGGTCACCTCGCGCGGTCTTGTCCGCTATGTCGTCACTGAGTACGGAATCGCGTTCCTGCACGGCAAGACGATTCGTGAGCGCGCCAAGTCGCTGATCGAAATCGCTCATCCCAAGTTCCGCGCCGAACTGTACGAGTATTGCGAAAAGACGAAGTGGCTGCAGTATCCCAAAGCGGCTGCTCCGAGGTCACCTGAATATGCCTAGCCCACGCGGCAACGTCACTATTGATGTCGAAGAGTGCAAAGGATGCGGGCTGTGCGTCGAATCCTGCCCGCCCAAGTGTCTGGAACTTTCTCCGGACCTGAATCACTACGGCGTGCATGCCGCGCACTATACCGGGCAGGCCTGCACCGGATGCGGCATCTGCTTCTATTGCTGTCCCGAGCCCGGGGCCATCGTGGTCTACCGGCTGGCCGCCCCTCCGAAAGCGGTGGTGGCCGAAACTCCGGCGGGAGGCGATCATGCGCCAGCTCTGTAAAGGCAACGTTGCAGTCATTAAAGGAGCAGTGCTCGCAGGATGCCGCGCCTATTACGGATATCCCATCACGCCGGCCAGCGAGATCGCCGAAGCCGCCGCGCTGTATCTGCCTGAAGTCGGCGGAACCTTCGTTCAGGCGGAGAGCGAGACCGCATCGATCAACATGGTCTATGGCGCGGCAGCGGCCGGTGAGCGCGTCATGACCGGCTCGTCAGGCCCTGGAGTCAGCCTGATGCAGGAAGGAATTTCCTATCTCGCCGGCGCCGAGCTGCCGTGCGTGATCGTCGACGTGATGCGCGGCGGCCCTGGCCTAGGCAACATCGCGCCCGAGCAGAGTGACTACTTCGCCATGGTCAAGGGCGGAGGGCACGGAAACTATCGCAACCTGGTGGTCGCCCCAGCGTCAGTGCAGGAGATGGCCGACCTCACCGTGCTTGCCTTCGAACTGGCCGACAAATATCGCAATCCAGCCATCGTGCTGACCGACGGATTTGTTGGCCAGATGATGGAACCCCTCGATCTCGCCTACCGCGAGATCGTCGCGCCCGAGAAGCCTTGGGCGGTGAAGGGAACCGCCGAGACGCGTAAGAACATGATCAGCTCGATCTTCCTCGAATCCGACGATCTGGAAGAGCACCAGCGCCGCATGGAGGCGAAGTACATCCGAGCCCAGCAGATCGAGACTCGCTGCGAGGAATACCGCACCGAAGACGCCGAGTTGATCGTGGTTGGATTCGGCATCGTGTCGCGCGTGCTGCGTTCAGCGGTCGACTTGGCCCGTAAGCAGGGAATCAAAGTCGGCCTGTTCCGTCCGATCACATTGTGGCCGTTTCCGGCGAAGCAGTTGGAAGCCGCGGCACTGCGGGCGGAGAAGCTGCTGGTGGTCGAACTGAGCAACGGGCAGATGGTGGAAGATGTTCGCCTGAGCCTGGAAGGCCAACGACCGATCGAATTTTACGGAAGAGTCGGCGGCAACGTCCCGAGCACGGAGGAGTTGCTGGCTAAGATCGAAGAGTACGCGCGCGTGGCAGTGTAGAAACACGTGGCCCCGGACGCATTCGTCCGGGGGCTCGCTAAGAGCTCGCAGGCGGACGAATGGTCCGCCGCCACGTGGGCAAATGAGGGGAACACATATGGCAACGCATGACGTCATTGCGGAGGAGCCCAAGGTGAGCACCGACAACTACGAAATCGTGCACGCGAAGTCGGACGTGTTCTATCCCGAGTACGAACGTAAATCCGACCTGAAGCACCAGACCCACTACTGCCCCGGCTGCGGCCACGGTGTCGCCCACAAACTGATCGCCGAAGCACTCGACGACTTAGGCGTGAAAGATAACACCATCCTGGTCAGCCCGGTCGGCTGCTCGGTCTTTGCTTACTACTATTTCGACGTGGGCAACGTGCAGGTTGCCCACGGCCGCGCTCCCGCCGCCGCTACCGGACTCAAGCGCGCCTGTCCCGACAAGACGGTCATCGCCTATCAAGGGGACGGCGACTTGGCTGCTATCGGCACCGCGGAAATCGTGCACGCCGCCAATCGTGGCGAAAAAATTTCAGTCTTCTTCGTCAACAACGCGATCTACGGCATGACCGGCGGCCAGATGGCGCCCACCACGCTGGTCGGCCAGCGCAGCACCACGTCGCCCTGGGGACGCCGCCCCGTGAACGAAGGCTTCCCGCTGCATATGGCGGAGATGCTTTCTTCGCTCGAAGCGCCTGTGTACATCGAACGCGTCGCGCTCTCCGACAACAAGAACATCATGAAAGCCCGCCGCGCCGTGCGCAAGGCGCTCGATCTGCAACGCGCCGGAGCCGGCTTCACCTTCGTCGAAATTCTTTCGCCCTGCCCCACCATCTGGGGCAAGGATCCGGTCGAGGCGCGCAAGTGGGTGGCCGAGACCATGATTCCCAGTTTTCCGCTGGGCGTCTTCCGCGATCGCAAAATCGAGATTCCCAACAACAACATTCCGCCGCACAAGACGGTCGAAGAGTTGGTCACGGGTGAACGCAAAGCTGCGGCCGAGGGCGTGGTGTCCGGGCGCCAGCATCATTTTCACGATATGGGTATCAAGATCGCCGGCTTCGGCGGACAAGGCGTACTTCTGCTCGGCCAACTGCTCGCCGAGATGGGCATGCGCGAAGGCCTCGAAGTCAGCTGGCTGCCGTCCTATGGTCCGGAGATGCGCTCCGGCAGTGCGCACTGCCATGTTTGCCTGTCGAAAGAGCGCATCGGCTCGCCGGTGATTTCGCGCCCCAACGTGCTGGTCGCGATGAATGAAATCTCGCTGCGCAAATTTGCCGCGCAGGTGCTTAGCGGCGGCGTCATCATTTATGGTGGCGAGAACCTCCCCGACGATCTCGAAATTCCGCAAGCCCAGGTCGTTTGCATCCCGGCCTCCGAAATCGCCGACAAACTTGGCTCGGCGAAAGTCGCGAACGTCGTCATGATGGGCGCACTGCTCGAAGAGACCGAATGCCTTTCCCCGACGACTGCGATGAAGGTGCTGGAAGCGAAGGTAAAAAATCCAGCACTTCTTGAGCTCGATCGCAAAGCCCTCGACGCCGGACGCCTCTACATCGATCATACCGTCGCCATCGGCGCAGTGACGCAAGCCGACGGCTTCGCGCAATAAGGGCTAAAGGTACGAGGTCGGTTAAGAAAGCGGATTCGAACCCTGGCGTCGCGATGTGATTACAATCACAACCTGCGGTGACATCCGCCATACCCCAACCATTCCCGCGGTGAGATGCTTCGTGTAGGTTGTGGGAGGTGTCCCGTGGCAACCGTTCAGGAAAAACCCCTTCAGAGTGCCGAAACCGTCGCCCCAGCGGAGCAGCGCGAATTCGCGGTCAAGAATGTATTGTTCGCGACCGATTTTTCCGCGACCTCCGAGGCCGCTATGCCATATGCCGGAGCGATCTGCCGCCGCTTCGGTGGAACCCTGCATCTGGCGCATGTTCTCTCCGATGCCAGCCTTCTGATGATGACTGGCGGCGTCGACTACGTCAGCATGGGCACGATTTACGATGACGCCAACAACGAGGCGAAAGAAAAGCTCGACCGGATTGCGGCGCACTTCGACGACATTCCTCATCGCAACTACATCCGTCATGGACAGGTCTGGTCGAACCTCTCCGAGATTGTTGCCGCCAATAATATTGACCTGATCGTGGTCGGCACGCATGGCCGCAGCGGCTTCGGCAAGCTGCTGTTGGGCTCGGTCGCGGAGAACATTCTGCGCCACGCCCCCTGCCCCGTGCTCACCGTCGGACCGAGAGTTGAGGGGCGCGACCGGCTTCCCATGTTCCAGAACAATCACCGCGATCTGGCTCCGCCCGAACTCGATCTTAGACAAATTCTGTTGGCTACCAACTTTGACCGTTACGCGGAGGGTATCGCCCAGATTGCCGTTCGACTGGCGGCGGAATTCCGCGCCCAGCTCACCCTGGTGCACGTCATCGAGGACTATACGCATCTGGGCAGCCGGCCGCAGCCCATGGAGAACGATCTGCGACGGCTGCAGGAACTGGTTCCGAAGAACGCAGCACTCGCGTATGCGCCCGAGAATGTGATCGAGTTTGGCTCGGCCTCCGAGCGCATCCTCAAAATCGCCGAAGACCGCGAAGCCGATCTGATTGTGCTGGGCGCGCGTCCCGCCCGCGAGACTGGCACCACGCATCTGCCCTGGTCCACGACTTATGAAGTCATGGCCCGCGCCCACTGCCCGGTGCTGACGCTGCGTGGCTGAAGGCAGCCGTTATCAGATGCGCTTCGCGAGAGCCATGCAGAAATACGCAATCTCGGCGACGATTCTCCGATTTCTCCGCCGTCAGCAGTCCTTCATCGCCGTCGCGGTCGCCATCTATGCCGCCTTGTGGGCGGCGGACAGGCCGGCTTCACTTTCCAGCACGCTGGTATATACCCTCTTCCTCTCCAATTTCATCGTTCTAATGCAGGACAGGCTCGGCTTTGTCTACAGCCGCCGTCGAGCCGCTGAGCTTTGGACTGTGTATTCCATTTTTCTGCTCATCATTGCGGTCGCGGGCGTCGTGCTGGTGAATGTGATTGAATACACGCTTCGTCACCTGCCCGGCCAGACCCTCTGGGACTTCGAAAAATCCGGATGGAAGTTTCCCTTCATCGCCACGCTGATCTTCGGTGTCAGCTTTCAGGTTTATCGCACCATGCGCTGCCGGCTGGAACAACGCAATCGCGAACTACAGCAAACCGTAGAGCAGGGGATGGCCGAGCGTGAATTGCGAGGCCAGGAACTGCAGCAGGCTCTCGAAATTCAGCAGAGTCTTTTGCCCAAGGAAATCCCGCAGCTTGCGGGATTCGAAATTGATGGAGCCTGGCAGCCCGCGCGCGTGGTCGGGGGCGATTATTTCGACGTCATAACCTTGGGCGACAACAAGCTGGCGATCTGCATCGGCGATGTTGTGGGCAAGAGCGTCTCAGCCGCGTTGCTGATGGCGAACGTGCAGGCCAGCGTCCGCGCCTTCGCCAGCGCCGACCTGTCTCCGTCGGCACTCTGCTCAAAGGTGAATTCCGTATTATGCTCGAATATCGCCACCGGAAAATTCGTGACTTTCTTTTATGGAGTACTGGACGCGCAGCGCCGCTCGCTGTGGTATTGCAATGCCGGGCATCTGTTCCCGATCCTGATTCGATGCAGTGGGCAGACGATCGAGTTACGTGACGGTGGGGCGGTTCTGGGTGTGTTCCCGGAGTGGAAGTACGAGGATTCGGAGATCGACCTCGATGCGGGAGACCGCCTGCTGCTGTTTACCGATGGAGTCACTGAGGCTGGGTTGCCGGTGGGCGAAGAGTACGGGGAGCAGCGACTGGCAGCGGCGGCTCGTTCGCACGCGGACAAATCCAACAGTGAGCTCAAAGATTTTCTGCTGGCTGACGTGAACCGTTTTTGCGCCTCGCAGTTTTGCGACGATGTCACCCTACTCGTTATTTCCGCCGTGCCCGCGAAACGGCCGGTATCGCCAGTCCTGCTCGAAACCGCCGCAGCCGGTTAGCCCCCCGGCGCGACCAATTGCTTCGATGGCGTTGAGAGGTGAAATGATACGGACGCCAGCCTTACAATCGAGTGGAAGCTTGCTCGAGCCGATGACTGTCACTGCTAAACCCGCCTGTCAACGGCTGCGCATCACGCTGCGCGGCGCGGTGCAGGGAGTGGGCTTTCGTCCCTTCGTTTACCGACTCGCGACAGAAATGTCTCTGACCGGCTGGGTGCTGAACTCCTCCTCCGGGCTGGTGGTCGAAATCGAAGGGCCGGCGGATCTACTCAGCGAATTCGAGCAACGGCTGGACCGCGAGCGTCCGCAAGCTTCCGTGGTCAATGTGCGCGAGGCCGCGTGGATTGCAGCCGAAGGTTCCACTCGCTTCGAAATTCTGGTCAGCGACGCCGACTCCGCCAAGTCGGTGAATGTTCTGCCGGATCTCGCGACCTGCGCCGAATGCCGCGAAGAATTGTTCGATCCCGCGAACCGCCGCTTCGAATATCCCTTCACCAACTGCACTAATTGCGGCCCGCGTTACACCATCGTCGTCGACATTCCCTATGACCGGCCCAACACCACCATGCGCGATTTCGTTCTCTGTCCGCTTTGCCGTGAGGAGTACGAGAATCCCGCCAACCGCCGCTTCCACGCGCAGCCCAACGCGTGCCCGGTATGCGGACCGAAACTTGATGGCCCAATCGCGGATGCGGTCGAAGCGCTGGTGCAGGGCGAGATCGTCGCGCTCAAGGGCATTGGCGGATTTCAGTTGCTCGCTGATGCGCGCAACACCGCGGCGGTCGCGCGTCTTCGTGAGCGCAAGCACCGCGAAGAAAAGCCCTTCGCGCTGATGATGCCGTCGCTCGAAATTGCTCGCGAATATTGTGAGATCTCCGCCGCGGAAGTGCAGCTTCTCGAATCGCAGGCCGCGCCCATCGTGCTCCTGCAGCCCAAGCCCGGTACCGACATCGCGCCCAACGTGGCCCACTGCTCACCGTATCTCGGCGTGATGCTGCCTTATTCGCCACTGCATCATCTGCTCATGCAGGAGTGCCGCTTTCCGCTGATCGCGACCAGTGGCAATCGCAGCGACGAGCCCATCTGCATCGCTAACGACGAAGCCGTTACTCGCCTCAAAGACATCGCCGACCATTTTTTGATGCACGATCGCCCCATCGTGCGCGCCTGCGACGACTCCGTGGTGCGGCTGACGCGCGGCCGCGCTGGAATTCTGCGGCGGGCCCGCGGCTATGCTCCGTTGGGAATTCGCGTGCCCTACAAACTTCCGCCCGTGCTCGCAGTCGGCGGACATCTCAAGAACACTGTCGCCATCGGGGTGGGCCAGGATGTTTTTCTCAGCCAGCACATCGGCGATCTCGACACGCTCGAAGCCCGCAGCGCCTTCGAGAAGGCGATTGCCGATTTGTGCCGCCTCTACAGCTTTACCCCCGAACTGGTCGCCTGCGATCTGCATCCGGACTACGCGTCGACGCAGTGGGCCGAACGTTGGAGTGAAAGTTCGGGCCTGCCGTTGCTGCGCGTGCAACATCATCAGGCGCACGTTGCAGCCTGCGCCGCCGAGAACAAGGTGCAGGGCGAATATCTCGGCATCTCGTGGGACGGCACCGGATACGGCTTGGATGGCTCGATCTGGGGCGGCGAATTTTTCCGCGTGGAAAATCCCTATGCGAATCCAAATCATTTCGAACGCATCGCCCATCTGCGGCCCTTCGGTCTGCCCGGCGGCGACACCGCCGTGCGCGAAGGCTGGCGTTCGGCGGCGAGTCTGCTTTTCGAGTTGGAACGGCAGGGCTGCATTGTCCCCGATATGTACGGTGCGCCGACAGGTAATCCCCGATTGGATGACCCCAAGGTCCGCTATATGCTGGAACGCGGAATCAATGTGGCGACGACGACGAGCGTCGGTCGCTTGTTCGACGCTGTGGCCGCGATGACCGGCATCGCTCGCCAGAGCCGGTTTGAAGGCCAGGCTGCCATGCTTCTGGAAAACGAAATCGGCTCTTTGCGCAGCGAACAAGCGTATCCTTTACCAGGTGGGGACTGGGCTCCCCTGCTCTCGGCCGTATTGGCCGACAGGCAGGCCGGAGTCGCCGCGGCGTTGATCGCGGCCCATTTCCACAATGCGCTGGTCAACTGGATTGTGGAAGTTGCCGTGAGCAGCAAGCTGAAGCAAGTAGTGTTCAGCGGCGGCGTTTTCCAGAATCGTTATTTGACCGAGCGAGCGTCGGGAGTGCTGGAGTCGCGTGGATTCGATGTGTACACGCACCAGCGAGTTCCGCCCAATGACGGCGGCATCGCCTTAGGGCAGGCCGTGATGAGTTGTGGAAGAGCGGCGCTTTAGCGCCGCGTTAAGCGCACGGGTGCGGAACAAGTCCCGTAGGACGACACGTACTCAGGAGATCACTCATGTGTCTGGCCGTTCCCGGCCGCGTAGTGGAAATCATCGACGGTGGCGACCTCGCCTTCCGCGTCGGCAAAGTTGATTTCGGCGGCATTCGCAAAGACATCAACCTCGCCTACGTGCCCGAAGCCGAGGTCGGCAAATATGTTCTGGTCCACGTCGGATTCGCCATCAGCGTTATCGACGAAGCCGAAGCCAACCGCGTCTTCCAGTACCTTGAGGAGATGGGCGGACTGAAAGAGGAACTCGGTGAAATTCCTCAGTGAATATCGCGATCAGAAAGCCGCCGAGCAATTAGCCCAGGCGATCCACAAAAAAACCACGCGCCCGTGGACGATCATGGAAATCTGCGGCGGGCAGACTCACACCATCGTCAAGAGCGGTCTGGAAGATCTGTTGCCGCGCGAAATTACGCTGGTGCACGGCCCCGGCTGCCCGGTTTGCGTCACGCCGATTGAATTGATCGATAAGGCGGTCGCCATCGCGCAGCGTCCCGACGTCATCTTCTGTTCTTTCGGCGACATGTTGCGCGTGCCCGGCTCGAACAAAAGTTTGTTCGACGTGAAGGCCGAAGGCGCCGACGTCCGCATCGTCTACTCGCCGCTCGACGCTCTGAAACTCGCGCGCAACAATCCCAGCAAGCAAGTCGTCTTCTTCGCCGTCGGATTCGAGACTACTGCCCCAGCCAATGCCATGTCCGCCTGGCAGGCCGATCACGACGGCATCGAAAATTTCTCGTTGCTCGTGTCCCACGTACTCGTGCCTCCGGCGATGGAAGCGCTGCTCTCGTCCGACAATTGTGTGGTGCAGGGATTTCTCGCCGCCGGGCACGTTTGCACGATCATGGGCTTCGAGGAATATTTCCCCATCTCAAAGAAGTACGAGGTGCCGATCGTGGTAACCGGCTTCGAGCCGCTCGACATTCTCGACGGCATCCTCATGACGGTCACACAGCTTGAAGAAGGCCGGCACGAAGTCGAGAACCAATACAGCCGCGCGGTGCGTCAGGAAGGGAATCGGCCGGCGCAGAATACGATTGCAGAGGTCTTCGAAATCACTCCTCGCGAATGGCGCGGCCTGGGAGAAATCCCGGCCAGCGGATTTCAGCTGCGTGGGCGCTTTCAGAAATACGATGCCAATCGCCGTTTCCCGTTCACGGGCACGCCCGCGCACGAATCGCCTGAATGCATCAGCGGCCTTATCCTTCAAGGCATCAAGAAACCGCATGATTGCCCGGCTTTTGCCGTGAAGTGCACGCCGGAGAATCCGCTGGGCGCTCCCATGGTATCGTCGGAGGGCGCGTGCGCGGCCTACTATCACTATGGCAGACGCCAAAACCAGCTCGTTCAGCCTGAACTGTCCAGTCCCGCGAGTCGCTGACGATCGCATCGTTCTGGCGCACGGCGGCGGTGGCAGGCTGACGCATCAGCTCATCGAAAGAATCTTTATTCCCGCGTTCTCGAACGCACTGCTCGAAGAGCGTCACGACGGGGCTGTCCTGTCGATCAACGGATCGCGCCTTGCCTTCAGCACCGATTCCTTCGTGGTTCGTCCGCTTATTTTTCCCGGCGGCAATATCGGAGATCTTGCGGTCAATGGCACGGTTAACGATCTAGCCATGTGTGGCGCCCGCCCGCTCTACCTCAGCAGCGGATTTATTCTGGAAGAAGGACTGGAGATGGAAACGCTGCGCACCGTCGTCAATTCCATGCAGCAGGCCGCCGCCAGCGCGAATGTCAAACTGGTCACCGGCGATACAAAGGTTGTCGACAAAGGTAAGGGGGACGGCATCTTCGTCAACACCTCGGGGATTGGCGTGATCGAGGGGAACGTTAAAACGCCTATCAGCCCAGCGTCGGTGCAGGTGGGAGACGTGGTCATCGTGAGCGGCGATCTTGGCCGCCACGGCATCGCGATTTTATCCGTACGCGAAGGCCTCGAATTCGAGTCGCCGATTCTGAGCGACTGCGCCAACCTGTGGCCGTCGGTCGAAGCCTTGCTCAAAGCCGGAATCGAACTTCACTGTCTGCGCGATCTGACCCGCGGGGGCCTGGCGACCACGTTGAACGAAATCGCTGCCGACCGCAATGTCTGCATCAAGCTGGAAGAAACCTTGATCCCTGTCGACGAGACCGTGCAGAGCGCCTGCGAAATTCTCGGCCTTGATCCGCTGTACGTGGCGAATGAAGGCCGCTTCGCGGTTTTCGTTCCGGCAGCGCAAGCGGACGCCGCACTCGCAGTGATGAAGCAAGTTCCCGTGTCGCGAAGTTCCGTTCGCGTCGGCAAAGTAGAAGAAACACCAGGCCGCACCGTAGTCCTGCAAAGCCGGATCGGCGGCAACCGCGTTGTCGACATGTTGAGCGGGGAACAGTTACCCAGAATCTGCTGAAGTCGGCTGGAGTCGTAAGGCGTTGTCATCCTGAAGCGGCGCACTTTGCCGCGAAGGACCCATGCAACTTGCCTGTGCCAAAGAATTGCATAGGTTCTTCGCTTTGCTCAGAATGACAAGACTTATGGACTGAGGGGGCACAAGGTACCCTTGCAATCACTAACTGCCCATTTTGACATTCTCCGCATCTCATTCATTCCAAAGCCACTAGACCCCGGTGACCGCAATCACCCCGGCCCGTGAGAATTGTCACTGCCGCTTTCTTGTGGAAGATGACAATAAGGAACGGCATTATGTTTAGGCTGTACCTACGGAGGTAGGACTATGTCTGTGTTGACGCATCCAGGAGTCAAGGCTCCTGCTGATTACATTGAATCCGTGATGATCAGTGTGAAAGCGAAGAACCCCGCCGAGCCAGAATTTCACCAGGCGGTTGCAGAAGTGTTCGACTCTCTCAGGTTGGTCCTCGCGAAGCACCCCGAGTATCAGTCGGCGCGTTTGCTCGAAAGAATTGTCGAGCCGGAGCGCGTGCTGATGTTCCGTGTGCCGTGGTTTGACGATCAGGGCAACATTCAAGTGAACCGTGGATTCCGCATCGAGATGAACAGCGCTATCGGTCCCTACAAGGGCGGACTGCGTTTCCATCCCAGCGTGAATCTCGGCATCCTGAAGTTCCTCGCATTCGAACAAGTATTCAAGAACTCGCTCACCACGCTGCCCATGGGCGGTGGCAAAGGCGGATCGGATTTCGATCCCAAGGGCAAGAGTGACAACGAAGTCATGCGTTTCTGCCAGAGCTTCATGACCGAACTCAGCCGCCACATCGGGCCCGACACTGACGTCCCAGCCGGCGACATCGGCGTAGGCGGACGCGAGATCGGCTTCCTGTTCGGCCAGTACAAACGGCTGCGCAACGAATTCACCGGCGTCCTGACGGGCAAAGGCCTGGGCTGGGGCGGCTCGCTGATTCGTCCGGAAGCAACTGGATATGGCTGCGTCTACTTCGCCAACGAAATGTTGAAGACGAAGAAAGACACCCTGGAAGGCAAGCTGTGCCTGGTTTCCGGCAGCGGCAACGTTTCGCAATATACCGTCGAGAAGCTGCTCGACCTGGGCGCGAAGCCGGTTACCGTGTCCGATTCCAACGGCGTGATCTACGATCCGGATGGCATCAACCGCGACAAGCTGGCCTGGATCATTGAACTGAAGAATGTGAAGCGTGGGCGCATTCGCGACTACGCCGACAAGTTCAAAAAAGCCATCTTCATGCCCACGGACATCAAACTGGAGCACAATCCGCTGTGGAACGTGAAGGCCGATTGCGCTTTCCCGAGCGCCACGCAAAACGAAATCACCGCGAAGGATGCGGCCAACCTGTTGAAGAATGGCATCAAGCTGGTTGCCGAAGGCGCGAACATGCCGTCCACGCTCGAAGCCACCAAGCTGTTCCTCGATGCCAAGATCCTGTACGGACCGGCCAAGGCTGCCAATGCTGGCGGAGTGGCCACAAGCGGACTCGAGATGGCCCAGAACAGCGCACGGCTGAGCTGGACTCGCGAGGAAGTCGACGACCGTCTGCACAAGATCATGATCGCCATCCACCAGAACTGCTTCGAAACGGCCGAGAAATACGGCACGCCCGGCAATCTGGTCAACGGCGCCAACATCGGCGGCTTCCTCAAGGTAGCCAACGCCATGCTGGATCAGGGCCTCGTGTAGGACAAGTATGGACGGACGCATGCGTCCGTCCAGCCGGGCAAAGCCCGGCAGTTGGAAGTTAGGATGAATCGGGTGCCCCATCTTTGCCGCGCTCCGCGGCAAAGATGGGGATTTTGGTTTTACAGAGCAATGCGGCCTAATGCATCTTGAAATACGAAACGCAAGGTGAATCGTGCCTGGCAGCCAAAGCACTGACCACTCCAAAGGACGGCATGTCCTTTTCGCATTTCTTCTCGCGGTCCTTGTGCTCGGCGCATCGTGGCTATATCTGGTTCGCTCGACACGCTGCGTGCTCTTCTACTATGGCGCGTCGCCGGTGAGTGTCCTGCAGGGGAAGGCTATTGCAGTTCTCAATCCACTACGCAGCCGCAAAGACGAGGGGAATGCGGAGCGGCTCATTGGTGATCTTAGAACTGGCGAGTGTGAAAAAATCGCACGGGAGAGGCTCAGCACCGATCCAAGTCGAATCTGTCAGGTGATGCGCGGGAATAAAAAAGCATCGCTCATCTGGCTTGGTCCCGAGAGTGATAAAACGAAGGGCGGTACGCGCGAGTTAATTTACGATCTCTCCGATATGAGGGCAAGGCTTATAGTCTATTTCGGTGTTGACGAAGCTGGGTGGGGAGTGAAGACCGTCTCAGTTGTCGAATGAAGCAATTTGTGGACGGCGCATATAACTTTTGTTGTGGCGTCCCCGGCTAGGGACGATCGATTAGAGCGGGCCCCTTCAAGGCATTGGGATGGTTTGACCCATGAGGGCTCGTCCCGTTAGGGACCGCTTGAAACGCTTCGTTTCAAGCGCGCCTCCGGCACTTTGCGAAATAGCCTGCGGTACTGTGCGGACCACAAAGTCAAGACCTCGATCGGCTACTCTCCGCACCAGAAGCGGTGCATTCAGGTCGCAAGCGCTTGACCTGAAGGGACTTCAGAGTTAAAAGTACTGTGTAAATAAATCACCGTAAACTGTTTATTTATAACGACTTAAATTAACTCACTAAATCGATTTAAGCTTCCGGCAGGGGAGACCCAAAACGGGAACGACCTGCAGGGCGACCAGCCTCTTCCAAACGCACCCTGCAGGCTCCCATGCGCCGCGCGAGCCGTTGCGCAGAACGGGCAGACCGCCAAACACGACCGTCGCTACTGCCCTGTCCCCGGCGCCGGGGATGGTTCCGAGTCGCACCAATCGCGCATGCGCTGGCGGAATCGTTCCCGCTCTTCCGGCGTCATCCCCTTGCGCTCACCAAAGCGACGGCGGAAACCTCGCGGACCGCGGTGGCCTCCCAGTCCGCCAAATAGAATCCGGCAGAGCGCGAGCAGTCCCAGCGCTTGCCAGAAGGTGAGCATGCGCGAGCCGAACAGCGGAGGCAGCAGCCAGTTCCAAAGCAACTTGACCACCTCGCCGCCAAACAGGATGAACAGACCCATCCCCACAATTGCCAGCGGTGCGAACCAATACCATTTCTTTTTCATGTTTGTTTCCCTCATCCCTGAATAAATTCGTCGTACGCCCGCTGCAAGCGTTCGCGCAGATGCAGCACGGCATATCGTTTGCGCGAGAGCAGCGTGTTAACGCTCACGCCAGTCTGCGCGGACAACTCCTTGAAGCTGCGACCTTCCAGCTCATGCGCGATGAAGACCTCGCGCTGCTCCTTCGGCAATTCCTCGAGCGCCAACTCCAGTTCGTCCAGAAGCAGGGTACGTGCGTAAAGCGCTTCCGGCCCCGCTTCGGGCGAAGGCAACAGATCTTCGAACGGCAGGCGTTCGCCGTCATCGTCGGCGGCGGAGAGATCACTGAAGTTCTCGGGCACCTGTTTGCGAAACAGATCCGTGATGCGATTGCGCGCGACGCGAAACAGCCAGCCGGTGACGTGCTCGATCGGCATCAGCAGGCGGTTGGCCTCCACCAGGCGGTAAAAAACGTCCTGCAGAATATCGTCGGCATCGCCCGGATCGGGCACGCGACGGCGAATGAAATTGCGCAGGCGGGACTGCTCCCGCTTGACCACCTCGGAAATATGTTGGTCGTCGTCCTGCGGAATCCGTTCGAGTGCCATCCGGTCCAAGCTTGCTTCGAGGCTCGCCGCTTCGTTCATCCACACCTGTAGACGAATGAGGGCCGCGAATATTGTAGGGTGTCAGGAATTATCGCAATTTAGGGGGCATTCGATGGTGTCGCGGCCGTGGTCCCGGAGGGACACGCGAAAATAGCCCGGCGTTTCAACGCCGGGTAAGCAACCACGCCCAGGAACCCGTCCCTTAGGGGCGGCTGAGAAGCCCCTATACCGCGGGCACCAGCTTGTTCACATGATTCAACAGTTTCTCGGCGGCTTCGCCGGGATCCTGGCTGCCGAAATTGTCGTCGAGGGTAATGAAGCGGACGTCGGGAATAATTTCCTGCAGCGCCTGATGAATCGGGCGGCCGCGTAGATACTGAATCTTGTTCGAGAGCACCACGATTTTCGCCTGCGTTGCCTTCAACAGAATTTGAGCGTCTTCGACGGCGGTGGTGGTCAAGGCGTTGAATCCGGCATTGCAAAGAATTTCGCGCAGGAAGGCGCACACATCGGTCGAGGCATAGAGACAGAGCATGCGCGGCCGCGAGTCTCCGGTCTTGCCGCGCGAATAGCGCGATCCGAGGTATGCCGCGGTAATTGCCTCTTCGATGCAGTCGTAGACCTCGAATTGCTGCAGCATATGCGTCATCTCCAGCACCTTGCGCGTTTTCTCCGTGATGCCGCACAGCTTGACGTCGCCGCCTTTGGCGCGGGCGGCCTGCACCAGTCGCATCAGAGCGCCCAGGCCGCTACTGTCGATGAACTCCACGCCGGCGAACTCCAGCACGACATCGCCATGCTTCTCGATGGCGCTGCCCACCTGCGAATGCAGCGTGAAAACTTCGTTGCCGTTCACCACGCGTCCGTGACATTGAAAGACGACGACTTCGCCCACCGGGCGGCTTTCCAGGCGCAACTGCATTGGTCATTCCTTGCGAATCAGGATTTCACCGCACACCCAAGCAAGATGCTTCCGCCATGATACGCGTGCTTAGGGCGATCGCAAGGGTTTTGTGGAAAGCGGGAGGAGCCTCGCAGAAGCTGTGACGCGAGCCACATATCTTCACGCGCAGGTGGGATTATCATTACCTGTCTGAACGCGAACGCATGATTGTCCGCCCCATCGCCGAGCCGATTCTCGATGCTGAAGAGCGCTTTGAAGGCTTCGAGAACCTGATGCCGTTCCGCGTGCAGAACATTCTGCTGGTCTCAAGCCTTTACGATTCGTTCATCCTGCGCGAAGATGGGCGCCTCAACGAACTGCTCATCGACGAATCGCTCGATATGAACCTGCGGCAGATTCCGGGGATCACGCACGTTTCCAGTTGCGCCGAAGCGCTCGATCTCGCGAAAACGAATCCGCAGTTCAACCTCATCGTGACCAACCTCGCGGTGGGCGACACTGACGCCGCCGACCTTGCCCGCAAGGTGCGCGAGGCCGGGCTCGACATTCCCGTGGTCGTACTGGGCTACGACTATCGCGAGATCAAGGATTTCGTGGCGCGCAATCCGGTCACCGATATTGACCGCGTCTTTCTGTGGCAGGGAACGGCGCGCATCCTCATTGCGATCGTGAAGTATGTCGAAGACAAGCGCAACGTGCTGCACGACACGCGCGCCATGGGCGTGCCCGTGCTGCTGGTGGTGGAAGACAACATTCGCTACTACTCCTCGTTTCTGCCGGTCCTCTATACGGAACTGATCAAGCAGTCACGCAACGTGATTCAGGAAGGCATCAACGTGGCCCACAAGCTGGTGCGCATGCAGGCGCGGCCGAAAATCCTGCTGGCCTCAAGTTTCGAAGATGCGGCGCAGTTGGTGCAGGAGTATCGCGATTACATTTTCGGATTGGTGTCAGATGTCGAGTTCCCATGGGATGGCAAGCTCAGTCCTGAAGCGGGATTTGAATTGGCGCGTTTGGTCAAGAGCCTCACCCCCGATGTCCCGGTCGTGCTGCAGACCAGTCGCACCGAGTTTCGTCCGCGGGCGCATGCCCAGGGATATTCGTTTCTGCGCAAGCGTTCGCCCACGCTGTTGAAAGATTTGCGTCGCATTTTGACGGATCAGTTCGGCTTTGGCGATTTCGTCTTCCGCATGCCCGACCAGCGCGAGGTGGGCCGTGCCAAAGACCTCAGTGAATTAGAAGAATATTTGCAGAGGATTGCGCCGGAGAGCCTGACCTATCACGCGCAACGCAATCACTTTTCGCACTGGCTGACGGCGCGTACCGAATTCGCACTGGCGGCCAAGCTGCGTCCGCGCAAAGTATCCGATTTCAAAGGGCCTGAGCATCTGCGCCGCGACCTGATCGACTCGATCAACGACTATCGGCGCGAGCAAAATGAAGTTCTCATCGGCGACTTCAAGGCGGACACGTTCAAGCCATCCGAGTCGAGTTTTTTGCGCATCGGTTCGGGGTCTTTAGGAGGCAAGGCTCGCGGCTTAGCCTTCGTGCGGCACCTACTGCGCACGCGGCGCATCTCGCGGCGCTTCACGGGCGTGCGCATCGCTGTGCCGCCGGCAGTCGTGCTGGCAACCGACATGTTCGATCAGTTCCTCGCAGAAAACAATCTGAGCGACTTCGCGCTGCATTGCGACGATGACGGCGAAATTCAGCAGCGCTTTTTGGACTCACCCCTGCCTGGGGCGGTCACTGAGAATCTGAAGGCGTATCTCGAAGAGGTGCATTATCCCCTCGCAGTGCGCTCTTCCAGCCTCCTTGAGGACTCGCAATATCAGCCGTTCACCGGCGTTTACGAAACTTTCATGCTGGGTAACCAGCAAGCAGATGCGCGCGCGCGTTTGGAGGAATTGTCCGAGGCGATCAAGCGCGTGTACGCCTCGACTTTCAGTCAACATGCCAAAGCGTATGTGCGCGCGACGCCATACCGGCTGGAAGAGGAAAAGATGGCGGTGATTCTGCAGCAGGTAGTGGGAACACTGCATGAATCGCGTTTTTATCCGGATTTTTCGGGCGTGGTGCGGTCGCACAATTTCTATCCGGTGCCGCCCATGACGTTCTCGGATGGAATCGCGGCAGTGGCGCTGGGACTGGGGCGCACAGTCGTCGATGGCGGCAAGTGCCTGATGTTCTGCCCACGGTATCCGCAGAATTTGCTGCAGTTTTCTTCGGTAGAAGATATTCTCGCCAATACGCAAAGTGAATTCTGCGCCCTCAATCTGGATGGAAACCCGAACGGCCGCGGCGGAGGCCATCTGCGCGAGTCGCGATTCGGGCTTGACGTGGCGGAGTTGGACGGTACGCTTCCTCCCGTGGCTTCCACATATTCTGCCGACAATC
Source organism: uncultured Acidobacteriota bacterium (assembly GCA_963701925.1). Lineage (GTDB taxonomy): Bacteria > Acidobacteriota > Terriglobia > Terriglobales > Acidobacteriaceae > Sulfotelmatobacter. The sequence goes on along the minus strand of CAVPBQ010000008.1, from coordinate 117,564 downwards.
ATGCCGTGTATGACGGCTTGAGCCGGCCAGGCGCGCGCGTGGTCACGTTCGCGCCCATGCTGAAACATGGATTGTTCCCGCTGGCTGCGATTCTTGAGTTGCTGGTGCGGGCAGGGGAAGAGGCGCTGGGCAATCCGGTGGAGATCGAATTCGCGGTTCGCCTGCCGCAGGCCGAGGAACTGGCGGAATTCGGATTTTTGCAGATTCGTCCGCTGACTTTATCGCGCGATCATCAGGATCTTGCAATCGGCGAAATCGATGCTGCGCAACTGATTTGCGAGAGCACGCAAGTGCTGGGAAATGGGCGCATCGAAAATTTGCACGATATCGTAGTCGTCGACTCGCAGCGCTTCGAGCGCAGCCGCAGCCAGGAAGTGGCTCGGGCCGTGGCTCACTTCAATGCCGCGTTAAGTGCGGAGAGTCGGCCATACCTGCTGATTGGCGTGGGCCGGTGGGGCTCGAACGATCCTTGGCTGGGGATTCCCGTGGAGTGGGATGAAATTTCCGGCGCGCGGACGATTGTGGAAGCCGGATTCCGCGATTTCCGTGTCACACCGTCGCAAGGCAGTCATTTCTTTCAGAATCTGACTGCGTTTCAGGTGGGATACTTCACGGTGAATCCGGATGCTGGCGAAGGGTCGGTCGATTGGCAGTGGCTAGCGGAACAGATTGCGGTGAAAGAGCAGGGCTGCGTGCGGCACCTGCGATTCGATAATCCGCTGCGCATCGTGATGAACAGCAAAGCGAGCCGAGGCGTGATCTTCAAGCCGGAAGGGAACTGACGGCCGGCTAGCGGATCACGTGGATGCGAACTCCGATATTCAGTTTCTTCCACGAGCGATCCGCGGTGTAGACAGTAGCCTTTCTTTCAAGGGCCAGGGCTAGGCAGGCACGATCACCCAAAGACAAACCTAACGGCCGCGTCAGTGCGATGAGGCTTCCAGCGGTTTTGGCCTGCTGTGCGGTAAAAGGCACTCCCTCCTGCACGGAACAGAGAGCCGCCTGCCAAGCCTTATCCTCGGGGATGCCCTCATGGACAAACTTGCTCTGTACCTCGGCCAGATTTACGGTGCTCCCCACTGCATGGCTCACAATCGCGGGCGTAAGCTGATCTGCGCCAACCTCTTGATTGAGGAGAGCAATAATCGCGGAAGCGTCGAAGACGACGCTATTCATTCCGGGCCTCGCGGCGGCGATCGGCAATTAATTCATCCACCAGCGAGCGCCCAGGCTTTATATACTCACGAACTCTTCGTTGGGCGCGCTCGATTCTGCGCTTTACGGTGGTGATGCGGAGTTCGTCGTCTTCCATGCTCAGGATTAACTGATCCCCGGTTTTGATGCCGAGTGCTTTGCGGAATGCCGCGGGGATCACGACCCGGCCGTTTTCGTTGATTCTGGCCCGCACTTCCTGATTCATGCTACCTCCCGATGACAAGATGATATCACTATGTCACCAGCTAAAGTATAAGACATGTTTGTGATTCGTGCCACTTAACCCTATACGAGACGGAGCGTAGCTTTTGCGTGGCGGGAAGCTCTGGTGGGAATCGTCTTCGATTTCGGCGACGGCGGCCCCGCTGCGGCCTTTCGGCCAGCGGGAGCCATCACGTAGGCGTAGGGATCCTCCGGCTGTGGAGGTTGTTTTCGGAGCAGGCGGCGAAGAGCGTCTTGGAGCTTCTTCATCAGCGAACGGTTCTTGTTCTGACGCATGTGCGCTCCCCGGGGTTTAAGGCCCAAATCGCTTTGGAATCCTGACGCGGCCCTAAAGGGCCGCTCTTCCACCAGATTCTACGCAGCGCTGAAGCGCCACTTCCACAGCGCTCCTAATCAAACAAGGAATCCACAAATTCTTTCGGATCGAAGGGCAGCAAGTCTCCGGCTTTCTCGCCAATGCCAACGAAGCGCACCGGCAAACCGAGTTCGCGGCAGATCGCAACCACGACTCCGCCCTTGGCCGTGCCATCGAGCTTGGTCAGGACGATCCCTGTCACACCTGCCGACTCCGTAAATAACCGGGCCTGCTGCAAGCCATTTTGACCCGTGGTGGCATCCATGACCAGCAGAGTTTCGTGGGGAGCGCCGGGAATGATCCGCTGAGCGGTGCGGCGCATTTTTTCGAGTTCAGACATCAGGCTGGCCTTGGTGTGCAGTCGGCCGGCGGTATCGACGATAACGTAATCGCACTTGCGGGCAGTCGCGGCCTGCAGCGCGTCGAACAGGACTGCGGCGGGATCGCCTCCAGGCTTGGTCTTAATGACTTCGGTGCCGGTGCGCTCTCCCCAGATTTCGAGTTGATCGATCGCGGCTGCGCGAAAGGTGTCGGCAGCGCAGAGCAGCACGTTTTTTCCCTGTGAGCGAAAATTCTGTGACAGCTTGCCGATGGTTGTGGTCTTGCCTGTTCCATTGACGCCCACGACGAGGATGACCTCCGGCGTGCCCTCGACTTTGTTGACCGGCCGCGAATTAGCGGCGCTTAAAATGGCGAGCAGTTCGTCTTTGAGCAGGCGCTTGAGTTCATCTATATTCTTGATCTGCTTGCGGTCAGCCTTGTCGCGCAGTTTGCCGAGAACTTCTTGCGTGGTGGTCGAGCCGAGATCGGCGGCGATGAGCGTAGCTTCAAGGTCGTCCAGAGTGTTGCGGTCAATCTCCTTGCCCAGCGAAACGACTTCTTCGATGCGGTCGGCGAGATTTTCGCGCGTGCGGGTGACCGCCTGTTTCATGCGATCTAAAAAACCCGGTTTCTTTTCTTCCGTCAGACTGCCAAATAGCGTTTGAATCATAAGTAGGCCAAGCGTTGATTATACGGGGAGGGTTGCAAGCTTTTCTTTGCGAGTCGCCGGGGGCGTCCGGTGAATCCAACTAGAACGCAACCTGCGGGCTGCGTTTCCCGCCAATGTCCAGGTTTCTGTTGCTAACGGAATCATTGGCGGTCCGTCCGTGCGAAGATGGATACGTTGACATCCCGAACCGCTTCGAGCCCCATGCCGACTTCGACCCTTCGCAGAGTCTTCAAAGCATTTCAGTATCGTGATTTCCGCCTGATGTGGGTGGGGGCGTGTACGTCGAGCATTGGCACGTGGATGCAGATTGTGGCCCAGGGATGGCTTATCTACCGCTTGAGCCATTCGTCGTTTCTTTTGGGGCTCGATCAATTCCTGGCGGGCATTCCCATCTTCTTGTTTTCGCTGATCGGTGGGGTGGTCGCGGACCGGACCGAGCGGCGCAAGATTTTGATGGTCTCGCAATATATCCAGATGGCCAGCGCGGGCATTCTGACCGTGCTGGTGACGATGGGCCTGGTGCAGGTGTGGCAGATTTTGTGCCTGTCGTTTGTTTCGGGCTTTGCGCAGGCGTTTGGCGGGCCGGCGTATTCGGCGCTGATTCCGACGCTGGTCGATCGCGAGGACATGCCGAACGCAATCGCGCTGAATTCGATCCAGTTCAACCTGGCGGTGACAGTGGGTCCGGCGCTGGCCGGAATTACTCTGGCCCGGTTCGGAGAGAAATGGTGCTTCGGGCTGAATGCGCTTTCGTTTCTGGCTCCAATTATTTCGCTGTCGATGATCTCGGCGCGCTTCCTGCCGGTGAAATCTACGGAGTCGATGGTGGGCAGTCTGAAGCAGGGAATTCGCTTCCTACGGCAGCAGGGATCGATGGAAGCGCTGATCGTGCTGGCGTTCCTGATGACCTTCCTGAGCATGCCGATGCGGACTTATATCCCTGTGTTCGTGAAGGATATTTTCCGGCGCGGGCCGGAGACCTATGGGAACCTGCTGTCGTTGATGGGTGTGGGATCCATCATCGGGTCGCTGGCGGTGGCGGGGAAGGGGAATATTTCGAACAAGGGGCGGTTCGCGCTGGTCATGCTGATTTGCCTGGGCATCGGGATCTCGGGATTCTCGCTGTCAAAGTTCCTACCATTTTCCTACGCGATGCTGGTGGTAGTGGGCGCGTCGATGATGGCGGTGTTCGCCACGGTGACATCCCTGGTGCAGTTGATTGTCACGAATGAAATGCGCGGGCGGGTGATGAGCGTATATAACTGCGCGTTTCGCGGCGGGATGCCGATGGGGAATCTGGTGTCGGGATGGCTGGTTCCGATGTTTACCGTACCGATAGTTCTAGGCGTCAATGGATTTCTGTTGGTGCTGGTGGCTTTGTATTTTCTGCTGGTGCAGCGGCGAGTTGCAGCCTTGTAGGCGCGAATGTTTTCGCCACCGAGGGCACCGAGGTTCACAGGCCTTGTTTCACAGATTCCGCTTTCACAAATAAGGACATTGCATGCGATTCATTGACCGCGACGAAGTCGCGCGAAGACTTACGTATGAAAAGTGCATTCCACTCGTGCGCAAGGCGATGATTGCACTCTCACAGGGCGAGACGAAGCAACTGCTGCGGTCGATCCTTCCGCTTTCCCACGGGCGCCTGTTCGGCGTCATGCCGGGAGCGTTAGGAGCGCAGGGCGTGTTTGGGGCAAAGTTGATCAGCGTGTTTCATGAAAATGTTGCCCACGGTATTCAGTCGCATCAGGGATTGGTCGTGCTCTTCGATCCGGACACCGGTGCGCCGGTTTGCGCGGCGCATGCCGGAGAGATCACAGCGATTCGGACGGCCGCTGCCAGCGCAGTTGCTACCGATGTGCTGGCACGCAAAGATGCGCGGCGAATGGCTCTGCTAGGCTACGGCGAGCAGGCGGGAACGCATGCGCGAGCGATCTCGAAGGTGCGGAAATTGGGATCGATTGTGGTATGGGGACGTTCACCGGAACGCGCCCGGGCCTTTGCCGAGCGGACTCAGGCAGAACTCGGCGTCCCGGTCTCCGCGGTGGATTCGGTGCGTGAGGCGGTGGCTCAGGCCGATATTGTCTGCACACTGACTTCGGCGTCCGAACCGATCTTGCGGGGAGAGTGGGCGCGTCCGGGCACGCATGTGAATGTGGTCGGCTCCGGCTACGCGGGGCCTTCAGAGGTCGACATCGAATTAGTTGCGCGCTCGCGCTTTATTGCGGACAGCCGCGAATCCGTTCTGCAGCAGGGCGCGGAATTTCTGTATGCGAAAGCGGCAGGCTGCGTGGGCGATGATCACATTGTCGGTGAGATCGGCCAGGTGCTGGCCGGCGACATCGAAGGACGGCAGTCGGCAGACGAGATCACGGTGTACAAGTCGCTGGGCCACATTGTGCAGGATCTGGCGAGTGCGTGGGCTCTTTATTCCGAGAACGAATGACGCACTAGACGCGGGTGCGTTCGAGAGCGGCGGTTTCGGCGGCGAGCGCAACTGGATTTGCCGGAGAGTTGCTGGCTGCTTCGGTGGAAACCGCGGGTGTCGGTGCTGGCGCAATCGGACGCTTGATGGTAAATCGCTGAATGCGGATCTCTCCGCGAGTGTAGACCGCAAGCAGAGCGGCGACGGCATCGGGGTCGAGACGCTTTCCCGCTAAATTCTGGATGATCTGCAGCGCCTGCTCCGGCGTGTGAGCCTGCTGGTATGGACGATTGGTGGTGAGCGCGTCGAAGGTGTCAGCTACGGCGATGACGCGCGCCAGCAGCGGAATCTGATCTCCATGCAGGCCGTAAGGGTAGCCGCGGCCGTCGAGCGCTTCGTGGTGCAACTCAATGCCAGGCAGCATTTCTGCAAGCTGCGGCACGGGCCGCAGAATGTTCGCGCCCTTGGTAGTGTGCGTCTTCATGACTTCGAATTCCTCGGCAGTCAGCGCACCCGGCTTTTTCAGGATGTGATCTTCGATGCCGATCTTGCCCACGTCGTGAAGCTGCGCGGAAATTTGCAGCGTCTCAAGGAACGTTGCGGGCAGCTTCATTTCCTTCGCAATGAGCAGAGAGTATCGGGTGACGCGATCGGAATGGCCGCGCGTGTAGGGATCTTTTTCGTCGACGGCTCCGGCGAGCATCTGGATCGATCCCATAAACAGCGCGCGATTCTCTTCCGCGGCGCGCTTCAGGTCTTCGACGAAGCGTTCGAGTTCGTCAGACATGGTATTGAACGTATCGGCGAGTTCGCCGATTTCGGTGCGGTTCCACAGGTGCACGCGCTGCGAGAAATCTCCGCGGGCGAGGGCGCGGCTGGTTTGCGTGAGGATGCGCAACGGATTCGTGATACGCCGGGCGGCGAAAATGCTGACCCCGATACTGAGCAACACAGCGAGCAAGGCCAGGAGACGAGCGTTGCGCTGCATCTCGTAGACGCCGCGATAGGCCTCGCGGCGCGGCTTCTGCACGACCACGGCCCAGTCCAGCGACATGACCGGGCTGTAGGTGCCGAGCATCTCGACGCTCTCTTTCCCTTTGCCGTTATCGACGGTGAACTCTTTGGTGGCGGCGAGTTGTGCGCGATTGCCGCCGTCAACAAAATTGCGCACGATCTCGAGGTTCTTCATGTCCTGCCCGGTGGCAAATTCGGGCGTGGCCGCGGCCACCAGGCGTCCCTGCGCGTCAACCACGTAAGGAATCAGGCCGCCGCCGCTAACCTCTTGCAGGCGCTTGATCAGAAATTGTAGATCGACCACCGAGGCGATCATGCCCAAAAAACGCGGCCCGTAGCGCACCGGAGCGCTCACCAGAAATACGGTGCGCGCCGATTTTCCCTCACCCACAACCAGCGCCTGCCCGTTGTAAACCCGCCCATCGCGGGCGGCGGCATAGGCTCGTTCCAGTTCACGATTCAGGAAAGCGTCGGGAGCGATGCGGCCGGCCGAGATGCCTTTAGCCTCGGAGTTCACTAGCGTCGCGTAGGCGACTTCGTCGGACGAAGAAACGAAGGTTTCGAGCAGGGCCCGAAGTTCGGGCGCCTCAATATTTTTGTCGCCAATGTCGCCGCCGCTCGCGACTTGAATCGCGGACGACAAGTTGGCGAGCATCATGCGCAGTGAGCGCTCGTGCTGCGCCAGATCGTCGGCTAGCGACCGGGTCACCGCGTTCTGCAGCAGCATTTCGTTGGTCTTGAGCCGGTCGCGATTAATGGCCTCCACCTGCGCCGAGTAGAAATACATCGGCACAATGCTGATAACGAGCAGCACGCCGAGGATCAGATAAAGGATCGGGATGCGCGCGTGGTTTGAAGCGGCCGAGGACAAAGCTCTCCCTTCAGGCTTTCCTTCACTCAAACCGGCCGAAAGCGAAGTGGCGGCGGCTTGCAAGGCTGTTCATAAGATTTTATCGGGGGAGTCGGGCGACCGCGCGAAAAGCTGGTTGGCCGGGCATTACCAAAGTACCTTCCAGAGGTGCCCTCTGGTGCGGGTTTTGGAAGGCCAAAGGCTTCACCACAGCAGACCCAGATGGGCGCACAGAGGGCACATTTAGCCGGCGGTGACTTCACTTTTGCCCCTGCGGGTCATCAACTCCTGAATTGCTTCCTTGGGAGATTTCCCTTTATTCAGGATGGCATGCATTTGCTGGGTGATGGGCATTTCGACTTTGTGGGCGTGGGCCAGGCCGACCGCTGCGTTGGTGGTGAAGACGCCTTCGGCCACCATGCCATGCATTCCTGCAATGATCTCGGGCAGTTGTTTGCCGCGGCCGAGTTCGACGCCGACGCTGCGATTGCGCGAGAGTCCCCCGGTACAAGTTAGGACGAGGTCGCCGAGTCCGGCGAGTCCGGCCATGGTTTCGGCGCGGCCGCCGCAGGCGACGACCAAGCGAGTCATCTCCGCAAGCCCGCGCGTGATCAGCGCTGCGACGGAATTGTGGCCCAGTCCGAGGCCGTCGCAGATTCCAGCGGCGATGGCAACGATGTTTTTGAGCGCGCCCCCGAGTTCGACGCCGATGACATCGCTGTTGGTGTAGACGCGGAAACTCGGGCCGCTGAACTCCTGCTGCACGGTGCGCAGGAGCGCGGCATCGCGCGAGGCGATAGTGATGGCCGTGGGATCGCCACGGGCGACTTCCTGCGCAAAAGATGGTCCGCTGAGAGCGCCAATGGAATGCGACGGGGCGCCATTATTTTTGAGGACTCCGGCAATCACTTCGCTCATGCGTTGCAGAGAGCCCTCTTCCAGGCCCTTAGTCGCGGTGACGATGAGCGCTTGCGCAGGGATGAGCGGACGCATGCGCTCGAAAAGTTTCCGACAGTGTTGCGAGGGCATCACGCTCACCACAATCTGCGCCCCCGCGAGTGCCGTGGAGAGATTGGTAGTCGCGGTAACGGATGCCGGAATCTGGCGGCCGGGCAGGAAAAGCTCATTGACGCCTCTGCTGGCAATTGATTCACAGACCTCGTTCTCATGCGCCCAGAGCCGTATGCGATGCGAGCCTCTGCATCCGAGCACGATGGCGATGGCCGTGCCCCACGCACCCGCGCCGATGACGGAGATGTCGCTCATAATTTGCCGCCCGCGGCGGAGTCCGCGCCCGCAGAGGAGTTTCGGCCCAACCGATTTTCCGTTCCCGTCAGCAAGCGGACGATGTTAACACGATGCTTGAGCACGATCAGCAGCGACGCGAGCGTCATGAACGCAAGCGCAGACCAGACATTTCCGTATTCATGCAGTGACCACGATAACGAGGGGAACATGGCGACCGCAGCGACGGATCCCAAAGAAACGTAGCGGAAGATCAGGACGAGAATCAGAAAAATGGCAGCGGCGATCAGCACAGCTTTAGGGGCGATGATGATGAAGGCGCCGAGGCCAGTGGCGACACCTTTGCCTCCACGAAATTTCAGCCAAACCGGGAAGATGTGTCCAGTAACCGCGGAGAGTGCGGCCAGCGACATGGCGAAATAGGGTCGTGCTCCACTGGCGAGCGGAGCGGCGAGCCAGGCGCCGAGAATTACCGCTGCGACTCCTTTAAGAGAATCAAGAAGCAGCGTCAGAACGCCGAGTGCTGGAGACTTGCGGGCTACGTTGGTGGCGCCGATGTTGCCGCTGCCGCTGCGACGCACGTCTTCGCCGCGAACGAAGCGGACGAGCAGATATCCGAAGGGAATCGATCCCAGAAGATAGCCTGCGCCGATGATGAAGAGTGTGTTCGACACGCTAACGATATGAATGACAGTATGCTATCCCACTTCTCGCGCATAGAACGCGCCAGAAGTGGGGCGCCCGTTCTTACTGCAAGATGAAGCGTTCTAGTTTGGTGTATTTTGATCCCTTGGGCGAAAGCTGGCTCTGATACAAAAAGAATTCGCGGGCGCTCATCGTACCAAACTCCGGCGCAGGCAGGACGGAGAGCTTTTCCTGCAGGCGTTGAAACGCCCGGTTGGGCCGGTCTTGCACCATGCGGCGTGGCGATCCCGAGCTACCCGCTCCGCGCGCGAGCGTGAGATGCGGGCTGAAGGCGCGATCTTCCTTGGGGATGCCGAGTGCGCAAGTCGCCTGATCGACCGCCGCAGCTAGCGCGCCCAACCTGGGACCGGCCTGCATCCCCACCCAGAAAACTCGTGGGGATTTCCCAGTGGGAAAAAATCCGTAGCCGCGAAATTGGATTTCGAGCGCGCCTTCTTTGACCGTTGCCAAAGCGCTCTTGATCGATGCGAGCGCATCATCGGGCTGCTCGCCGACGAATTTCAATGTGATGTGCAGTGATTCCGGCTTCGTCCAGCGGGCATCCGGCGCGAACGGACCCACAGCTTCCGCGAAGCGGGCGATGCGCTCGCGAATGAACTCGTCGATGTCGAGCGCAACAAAGAGGCGCATAGACAGCTTCCAGCTCCTAGCCACTCAGCTAGTAACTTCGTTCTCACATCAGCTTTCTTCTTACCATGTCGAGCGCCATCGTAGTGGCAAAGCGGCGGATTCGTTTTCGATCTCCTGGAAAATTGCGCTGGACGACTTCGGTGCCGCGCTCGGTGGCTACTGCGTGAAACACCAGGCCCACCGGCTTTTCTGCCGTGCCGCCCCCGGGGCCGGCTACTCCGGTGATGCCGACTCCCAGCGTGGCTTCGGTGCGATAACGGATGCCTTCAGCCAGCGCTGCCGCAACTTCGCGACTGACCGCTCCGTGGCGTTCGATCATGTCGGCGGGAACGCCGGCGAATTCGGTTTTCAGTTGATTCGAATAGACGACGGCTCCGCCCAGGAAATATCGCGAACTGCCGGCGATCGACGTGATGCGCTCAGCGAGCAGTCCTCCAGTGCAGGACTCCGCTACCGCGACGGTTGCGCCGCGCATCTGCAGCCAGTAGCCGACAATCTGTTCGAGCGACTGCCCGTCGCTGGAGTAGACGGCGTCGTCGAGTTCGTCTTCGACCAACCCGGAGAGCTCGTCGACGCGTTGCTGCGCCTCTTCCTGCGTGGCTGCGCGGGTTTTGAAATGGAGTTCGATTTCACCAGCTCCAGCGAGGATGGTCGTGTCGACGTCGGTATAGCGCTTGTAGATCGGGGAAACGCGCGCGTCCACGTGCGATTCACCCAGCATCGCAACTTTCAGCGTGCGAATGGCGAGAAAGGCGGCCGGAAGCTTCTCGCGCAGGCGAGTGCGGACTTCGTTTTCAAACATGGCCTTGAGCTCGTGGGGCGGCCCGGGCAGCAGCACGATGATGTGCTCCCGGCCGTCGAATTGGCCGCTGAGCCACTGTCCGGGCGCCGTGCCGTTGGGATTGGGAAGAGCCGCAGCGCCCACGATCACGTCGGCCTGCTTGGCGTTGTTGGCGGCCATCGTCCAGCCGCGCGCGGCAAAGCGTTCTTCGAGTAAGCGCAGAATCTGCGGGTCTCGCTGGAGTTTGAGGCCCAGCGCTTCGGCTACGGCTTCGCGCGTCAGATCATCTTCCGTAGGACCGAGCCCTCCGCTAAAGATCAGGATGTCGGAGCGGTATAGAGCATGTTGTGCAGCCGCTACCAGTCGCGGCAGATTGTCTCCCACTACGCTCTTGAAAATTACATCAACTCCGAGCAGGTTGAGCTGATCGGTGAGGTAGAGCGAGTTCGTATCCATGCGGTGGGGAGTGAGGAGTTCGGAGCCCACGGCGATGATTTCAGCATTCACGCTTTAGCAGTTTAAATGAAGCTTGCCACCGAGGGGGCGGGGGACCACTTGGGATTACTCGGGCAACAACGGAAGGCCCTGAATATTCCAGGAAAGATGGTGGACCGCGTTCGTGGTCGCAAGAATTACCGAGCGCCCCTGGGCGAATGCGAGGCCAACCAATCCGTGGCCCGCGACTTCGAGGTTGGCGTGGCCGTCGGGAGTGAGTTTCACGATGCCGCCCCTGCCGCCCAGCGACGCGGCGACATAGAGATTTCCATCTACGTCGAAAGCCAGGCCCTGCGGCCTCCCCAGGCCTTTGTAAAACGTGGTCACGTTGCCCTTGGGATCAATTTTGTGTACGCGGTCGAAGCTTGAGGTGGTCGGCCCAGTCACAAACAGATCGCCGCTGGAACTGAAGGCAAGGTGATAGGCAGAGACGCTGGGCTCGAGCGTGGCGAAAACGAAGACTTGCTGGTCGCGTCCAATTTTGAAGATCGTACCGCTGCGGTCGCCGACGTAAAGATTTTGCTCGCGATCGAAGGCGATGCCGGTCGCCACTCCCATGCCTTCGGCGTACGTGGTCACTGTGCCGCTAGGCGTGACGCGGTAGACGGCGCCGTCGTGGCGCGAGGAGACGTACATCTGTCCCTGACGATCGAAGGCCATCGAAGTCGCGTTCATCATCTCGACCACGAACGGCTTAACCTCATAGTTGGTGTCAATCTTGAAAATCGCGATGGGAACCTTTTGTCCACGCGAGCCGGAAAATGTGGCGTAGATGTTGCCCTCGGCGTCGAGCGCGGGATTGGTCACGGGGTGAAGGCTGTCCGCAATCGGCACCGCGACTCGCACGGTTTGTGGATTGCTCACATGGCCGTCGGTGGCGACGACGACCGGCCCGGAGGTTGCGCCTTCGGGCACGCGCGCGACTAGAAAGCCGTAGGAGCTGACCACGACCGACCCTTCGGCCTGGCCAAACTGAACGCGCGGGCGCTCGTATTCCTGCGGGCGCAGGCCCGATCCCGTGATACGGATCTCGCCGCCGACCAGCGCCAGCGCTGGGGCCACAGCTTCAATGCGCGGACCGCCATTCACGGTTTTCTTGCCGAGGATGCGATCGGAAAATCCCATGAAAGACACCGAGTTCTATTTTAATAGACCTGAGCGCAGCAAGAGTTGCATAACAACCAATGCATAAAGACCGGCCGCTACATCGTCGAGGACAATTCCAGTGCCTTCGGGCAATTGTTCGAGTTGGCGCACCGGCGGCGGCTTGACGATGTCGAACGCTCGAAAAAGTATAAAGCCCGCCAAAAAAGTTTTCCAACCGAACGGGACTGCAATCAAGGTAATGAGTTGTCCGGCAACCTCGTCGATGACGACGAACTGCGGATCCTTCTTGGATGACGCCCGGGCGACGCGCGTCGCCGCCGGAATGCCGATGAAGATAACGAGTATCGCTAGTCCGAGAGCGACTGGAGTCTGCAGGTTCGGGCTCAGAGTGCGGGCTATACCCGCCCAGAGTACGACCGTTACGGCCGAGCCCCACGTGCCCGGCCCGGGATGCATGCGGCCTATGCCAAAGAAGGTAGCGACGAGCGTGGCCCAGAGCTGACTGCGCCGATGAGTCGCCTCCGCGCCAGCCGGCGGGCCGCCCGTGCTACTTTCTTCGGCGCCAAGGTCTGAACTCACTCTTCGCCTTCTTCGGTATCGCGAATCGGATCGTCGGCATCGCTCACTGGCGAAGAGATGACATAGCCGCCGCTGGCCCATTTGCCCAGATCGATGGTGCGGCAGCGCGGGCTGCAGAAGGGGAATTCGGGGTCGGTGCTACGCACCGCTTTTTTGCAGATGGGGCAATGCAGCTTTAGCTTGCTCTTCTGCGCCATGATGTCATTGTAGAAGATCGCATTGCAGAAGCTTGCCCGGCTTACACAATTTTGGCGACCAGGTCGTAATCGTGGGCCTCGGTGATCTGGCAGCGATAGAATTCGCCCTTCTGCGGCACGTCGCCTTCGGGGAAGTCGTTGATGAAAACTTTTCCGTCGATCTCGGGAGCATGCATGGGAGTGCGGCCTTCCAGCAGCAGATCGCTCTCTTCGGACTCGCCTTCGAGCAGGAGATCGAATTCGTGGCCGACCAGTGCCTTCTTCTTCTTTTTGCTGATCTGGCGCTGGATGCTCATCAAGTGCTTGCGGCGGCGCTCGATCTCGCGTGTCGACAGTTTCTCGTCTTGCGAGTAGGCGGCCGCGCCTTCCTGGTCGGAATAAGCGAAGGCGCCCATCCAGTCGAATTGGGCCTCGCGGACGAACTCGCAGAGTTCCTCGAATTCCTTTTCGGTCTCGCCAGGGAAGCCGACGATGAACGATGTGCGCAGGGTCAAGTCGGGTATGGTGCGGCGCATTTTGACGATCGACTTCAGAAACAAATCGGCTGCGCCGCCGCGCTTCATGCGCTTCAGAACCGAAGCGGAGGCATGTTGCAGAGGCACGTCCATGTAGGAGCAGATTTTTTCATGCCCCGCAATGGTGTCGAGCAGCTTGCCCGTGATCTTGTTGGGATAGGCGTAGAGAAAACGAATCCAGCGCAGGTCTTCGATGCCAGCAAGCTTTTCGAGCAGCAACGCGAGGCCGTCTTTCAGGCCGAAGTCTTCGCCGTAGCACGTTGTATCCTGACCGATGAGCGTGATCTCCCGGACGCCGCACTGGGCAAGGCGTTCGGCCTCGGCGATCACCGATTCGAAGCGGCGCGAGCGGAACTGCCCGCGCAACTGCGGAATGATGCAGAAGGTGCAGGGATGATCGCAGCCTTCGGCAATTTTGATGTAGGCCATGTGACGCGGCGTGGCCAGGATGCGGGGTGTGGCATGGTCGTAGAGATAGTTGGGCAAGTCGCCGACAGCGCCGTCCCAGCTTTCGCGGGAGAAGCGGCCCTGCGCGGCACGCGCGTCGCCTTCGGGGCGCGAAGTCAAAATGACGAAAGGGGAGTCTTCCCGCGAAATCGACGCCTCGACGCCCGACGCTGCCAAAATATTTTCCAGCTCTCCGGTGCCGACGACCGCGTCCACTTCCGGAATGTCCTTGCGAATCTGATCGCGGAAGCGTTCCACCAGGCATCCCGCCACGACCAACTTCTTCGCCTTGCCGGTGGCTTTGTGCGCGGCCATTTCCAGGATCGTGTTGATCGACTCCTGCTGGGCGCTCTCGATGAACGAGCAGGTATTCACCACAATCACGTCGGCGTCCTCGGCGCGGGCCGTGAGTTCGGCTCCAGCGCGGGCCAGCAACCCCATCATCACTTCACTGTCGACCAGGTTCTTGGGGCAGCCCAGGCTCACGAAGCCCACCTTTTGGGCAGGCTGGGGGCGTTGGGCCGATGGCCTGGCACCTATGGACTCCACGGAGTCGATGACAGTGAGGTTCTTCGAGGGCATGCGATCTTTTGATTTTAGCATCCAGAGCGATGTCGGTTGAATGCATGCTGCTCCCGGCAGCACACGCTGAGGGCATCATGATAGTTAAAAATTCGGATATGCCTGTGAATTTAAAAGTGCCATCGGCGTGCTAGGCTATGTCTTACCGCCTTAACAACTTGGAACCTGGCAGGAGCGAAACATGTCTGGAAAAAGACTCTGGATTGCGGTCCTGTTTCTGATGATGGTACTAACGATGATGGCGGTGGCACAAGACGAAAAAAATGAAATCGGCGGTGCCATTGGCCGCACGTTCATCAGCGACCAGGGCATTCAGAACGCGACGTATTTCGATCCCATCATTCACTTTGGCAAGGGACTTAGTTTTGAGGGCGAATACGCCTACCGTTTTCTGGTAACGCCGATTTATTCCCTCTCTGGCGAAGTCGTGGGAATGTACAACCGCGATATCGATTTGAATGCGGGCGCCTATGGATTTTCAGTAGTGCCCGGCGACATGAAATCATTTTTTATTACCCCGGCGGTACGCGGAAATTTATTTCCCACCACCGCAGTCTCTCCCTGGATCAGTCTGGGAGCGGGATTTGGCCACTTCAGCGAAAGCAATACGCTGATTTATGGAGGCACCAATCCCGGAAAGTCGACGACCGGCGCGGTGATCCAGGGCGGCATTGGATTGGATGTAAAGGTTTGGAAGAAGCTGAGCGCGCGCGGCGAAGTGCGCGATTTCTGGTCGGGCGAGCCGGATTTTCCATTGGCTCCTACGGGCAAGTCCCGGCAGCATAATTATTTTGTCGGCGGCGGCGTGTTCTGGCGATTCTAGAGAACAGAATCCGGATCGCAGAAGCCAGAAAGCTGCACAGGACCGGATGGACTCCCGGCTTCTCTGCCTAGGACCCTTCGCACTATTTTCCCCGCGCGGCTAGTTCTACTTCTTCGTACAACTCCGGCAACCTCTGGGCGTCGTCGGCGGAATTGCCGAAGCGGGCAGACTCATAGACTGCGGTGAACTGGGCGACCGGCTCACGAAGACGATGATCTTCGATCTTCTGCACAAATTCCTGCGGTGTCTGCGCCGAGGTCTTCTTCACGCCTCGCCGAGCCAGTACGCGTGACATGCGCGTGTACCACATGGTGGCGGCTTGCTCGGGTGAGCGCTGCGGGTTGGCCTGCAACCATTTCTCGTGCAGCCAGCGGGCGACGCGTCCCAGATTCGCCATCAGCAAGACCGCAAGCGCGATCGCTCCGCCGAGGATGCTCCATCTGGCCGGCGAGTTCTGGACGCGATCCTGGCTGCGCTGGGCCCACTTCAACATCGCGGCATAGTGCGCGCTGGCCCAGGCGCGGGCGTTCTCCCACATGCCGCGCGTGCCATTGAGCGCCGCCTGGCCCAGCACATACTGGTGCGTCGTGTCGTAACTGACGATCCAGTCGCGCCAGAATGACGCCATGGCGTCCACGTAGAGCGCCAGCCGTGCCCAGCCCTGCGGCGTGCCGCCATTGCCCGCGGGTGTGGGGTCGAAGGTCTGCCACCCGTATCGGGGGAAGTAGGCTTCCACCCAGGAGTGCGCGTCTTTGGCGCGCACCACGTAGTTGCCGGTGAGATCGTTGAACTCGTCGGTGCGAAATCCGTTGACTACGCGGGATGGAATTCCCTGCGTGCGCAGCATGACCGCCATGGCGGAGGCGAAGTATTCGCAGTGTCCACGCTTGCGTTCGAAAAGAAAATTCGCGATCGGATCCTTTACCTTGGTGCGCGGTAGTTCCAGCGTATAGCCGTAGCGCGTGCGCAGATAGTTCTCGATGGCGGCGGCTTTGTCGTAGTCATTTTGCGCAGAGCCGATGATCTGGGCCGCCAATTGCGGCACCCGAGGATCCACTGCGGGCAAGCGCAAATAACTCGCGGTGATTTGCGGAGGATAATCCGCTCCCGCGGTTCGCAGTTCATCGGGCGATGGTCTTGCGATATCGGAATCGGCCTCATAACGGCTTAGCGCGTGCGATCCATCGAAGTTAAAGATGGCGGCTCCCGAATCCCCCGCCAGCAGGCGGTAGTTGCCGCTCACGCTGCGCGCCCACGGAGCAAGAAAAAAAACACTGGTGCCAATGGGCTCCATAAGAACGCGATAGTGAATCATCTGCTCGCGCCGCAGGTTCGCGGTTACATAGGAGCGCAGTTCGGGATTGTCGAAGCGGGGCACGATGAAGCTTCCATCTTCGCGGCGCATCAGCATGAATTGGTCATGCAGGCTCGACCAGGAGTCCCCATCGAAGTTAGCCAGCGCGATGCCGCGCCAGTGCAGGTCATAGCGCCCCGTGCTGTCGCCATCGATCTGTACATGCATCACCACGGCATTCGATTGTTGAATTTGCCCGATCTGCCCCAGTTGCACGTGATCGCTGAATCCGGAAGAGAAATCGGTGCCAAAGGAATATCCGCCCAGATAGCCGGTAGACATGCGGGGAAGAACGAAGAAGACCACTGCCCCGGCGGCGAGAATCATCAGCAACAATGCAGGCGAAGTCAGCAGCAGCGAGAACGCCAGGTTGCGGTGCTCGAAGGGATCGTTAGTATGGCGCGCCTGAATGCTGGCCGCGTGCCCGGAACGGCGCATTTCCATCAGCACAAACGTGGCGATCGCCATTAGCGTGAAGGCCGCAAACGAGAACAGGAAAGTGCTGTCGACGGTGAGCACGGCCGACGAAAGGACCATCAGGAAGGCGAGGATCGACAGCATGATGTAATCGCGCTCGCGCCGCAGCGAAAACATGCGCACCACCACGCCGAAGAGCGCCAGGTGAATGGTGGCGGGCAGGAAGCTGTGCGAGACCACGAAGTAATCGGCGGCGAAAAAGACAAAGTAGACGACGGTCAACGGTGTGGTCCAGCGCTCGGAGATGCTGATGGGGCGGCGCTTGGCGACAAAATATCCGCGAACCGCCAGCGCTGCGCCGACCAGAATAATCGACGGCAAGTCGAGACCGCCCGTACTGGCGAGCGTGGCGAATCCTGTCAGCACGAGCAGATACAACGCCAACTCAAAGTAGAAGTCGATGGCTCGCTGCAGCGGGATGACGCCGGATTGGGAAGCTAAATTCACAATTCGAATGTAGGGACAGCCGCCCCCGGCTGTCCGCGTGAGCAACGCTCGCCGAACTCCAGCCATCTGTCGGGCGAAAATTCTATTGTTCGATAACCCCCGCAATAAAGGAAGGCTTGGCGGAGAGTTTCTTGCACCAAAGGTCACCTGCGCCTTGCTAGCTGCGCTCAGCGGGCCCAATGTTAGAATGTTTAGTCAGGCATCGGTCTCGCGCGACGTACTCTCGCCAACCCCGCCAGGTCCGGAAGGAAGCAACGGTAACGGGCTCTTGCGTGTGCAGCGAGTTCCCGGTGCCTGGCTTATTTTTCTCTGCCCGCTGGTTCCTGTCCTCCGCATTACAAATCTCTACATCGATTTGCCAACTCTTTGCGCAAGAAAGCGCTCCTCGCGCGTCCAATGGGAGTAGAGGTTGCTGCAGCATCGGCGGCTTCGTCGAATCCCCCAATCCCGAGGAGTGAAATGAAGAATCATCCGGTTCCCACCAAGTTCGCCAGCGCTCATATCACGATTTTTGTAGCCGGTAAATTGTTTGAGGGACACCTGTCATATCTCGATCAACTGATTCAGTCGGCGCATGAATGCCGCTTGTGGCCAGTGCTGAATCTGGCGCGGCTGGAGGAAGTGGACCGCGCGGCGCTGCTGTTTTTGTTGCGCGGAGAAAATCGCGAGTTCGAGATCGCGTTCTGTCCGCCGGATGTGCGGGCGCGGATGGATGGTGCTCGGGCCGCGGCGGCTTAATACCACGACCATTCACCACGAAGGACACGAAGTCAGATGAAGGAAGTACTAAATAACCTTCGTGATTCTTCGTGTCCTTGCTGGTTCATGCCTTTGATCCTTCGGGGACCATCTCTGCACATTCGTTAGACTTTCTCCTCCTGATCCTTCACAATACCTTTTCATTTCTACTTGGGTCAGGAGCACTCTTTGCATAAACCGATTCGCGCCAAAATCAGCGCCTTGGGCACCTACGTGCCGCCTCGCCTGCTGACCAATGCCGACCTTGAAAAAATGGTCGACACCTCCAACGACTGGATCATGGCCCGCGTGGGCATCCGCGAGCGCCACATTGTAGACAAGGGCGTGGCCACCAGCGACCTCGCGGTTGAGGCCGCGAAGAAAGCGCTGGCGCAGCGCGGGCTGGCTCCTACCGATATCGAAACCATCATCGTGGGCACGGTGACTCCCGACATGTTTTTTCCATCGACCGCCTGCCTGGTGCAACACAAGCTGGGCGCCAAAGGGGCGTGGGGATTCGATCTGTCGGGCGCGTGTTCGGCGTTCATTTATTCTCTGCAGGCGGGAGCCCAGTTCATCGCGTCGGGAGCCCACAAGCGTGTTCTGGTGATCGGGTCGGACGTGATGTCGTCGATCATCGATTACACCGACCGCGCGACGTGCGTGATTTTTGGCGACGGTGCGGGCGCGGTGATTCTGGAGCCCGCGGAAGACGACTCCGTAGGCCTGATCGATTACGTGCACGAAGTCGACGGCTCGGGCGGAGATTTTCTCTACATGCCGGGCGGCGGGAGTAAGAATCCGTCGTCGAAAGAGACCATTGAGAAGAAGATGCATTACGTCCACCAGGACGGGCAGCAGGTCTTCAAGTTCGCCGTGCGCAAGCAGACGGAGGCTTGCGAAAAACTGCTGGCCCGCAATGGTCTTAAAGGCACGGACATTGATGCTTTTATTCCACACCAGGCGAATCTGCGAATCATCAACGCAACGGCGGACCGGCTCGGCCTGCGGCCCGAGGCGGTGATCGTGAATATCGAGCGCTACGGCAACACCACGGCCGGGACGATCCCGCTCGCCATGGGAACGGCCGTCGAAGAAGGCAAGCTGAAGAAGGGAAGTCTGGTGATGCTGGCCTCGGTAGGTGCGGGATTCACCGTAGGCGCGGCCCTGTTGCGCTGGGCGTTCTAAATCTTTCTCCGCGCTGCCAGAGACGTTGCCAGCAACATCTCTACGGATGACGTTCGTAACTCTCGCTTACCGATTGCGCTATCTCGGCGGGCCTCGGAATTGTTATGTTTCCGCAGAGTCCGCCTGCCACGTGGGGATGGCCGCGGGCCTGCACGAATGATTTGCGTCGCTACGACCTCGAAAATCTTCTGCTGTTTCCTTCTATTGAGTTCGCTCGCCGTGTG
Organism: uncultured Acidobacteriota bacterium; assembly: GCA_963701925.1. Taxonomy (GTDB): domain Bacteria; phylum Acidobacteriota; class Terriglobia; order Terriglobales; family Acidobacteriaceae; genus Sulfotelmatobacter. The sequence goes on along the minus strand of CAVPBQ010000008.1, from coordinate 97,958 downwards.
GGCGCAGCAAGCCGATCCTCGCGAGGGCAAGTTATTGATTTTTGAACGGATGTGGAATGAGGCGCAGGTGAATCGCGACGCCGCCGCGCTGGATCAACTGGTCTCAAGTCGCTTCGTCAACACGGAGTGGGATGGCGAAGTCAGCGACAAACAGAAATTCCTCTCGGACATTCGCGACCCGCTGTTCAAGCCCACCCTGGCCACGATTCAGGATGTGAAAATGAATTTCTTCGGGGACACGGCCGTGGTCACCGGCACGTATCATGCCCAAGGCACTTATCAAGGTAAGCCGTACGACCATGTTGGCCGCTTCACCGACACCTGGATTCTCGATCTCGGCAAGTGGCAGTGCGTGGCCAGCCATACCAGCCTGCTGAAGAAGTAGCAACTCCTTCCCTTACAAATACGCTTCGCCTGCTGTTCTGTTTATAGCCTCATAAAATCTTTTGATATGCCGAACTTGCCTCGTACGGCCGAGTTCGATGATCTAATGCGTAAGAACGCGTCGGCGCTTTTTTTTGCTATGGACGGCATCGGCTCATCCTCGCGGCCCGCTACATGGAAGATTCTGCTCGCCTTCGCCATTATTTATTTCGTGTGGGGCTCAACCTTTCTGGCGATCCGCGTGGGCGTGCGCGAGGTGCCTCCGTTTCTGCTGGCGGGCATGCGGTTTTTTGTCGCCGGCATCATTCTCTATGGCTGGATGCGGGCGCGAGGCACGCCTTCTCCGAGCGTCCGAGAATGGAAGTCTGCATCATTTCTGGCGCTCCTGATTTTCGTCTTCGATTACGGCTTGCTGTTCTGGGCGGAGAAGCGCGTGCCCTCAGGAATTGCGGCGGTGATGCTGGCCATGATCCCGGTATTTATGGCCCTGGGCGAAATTGTCATTCTGCGCACGCAGCGCCTCACGCTGCGATTAGCGGTCGCCCTTCTGCTGGGAATTGCTGGGGTAGCTGTGCTGGTAGGGCGTTCGATGGGGATTGGCGGCGCGCCCGTAGATCGCGCGGGAGCGTGCGCACTGGTTGTGGCCGCGATCAGTTGGTCGGTGGCGGCGTCGTTGAGCCGCAAAGTTCCGCTGCCCGCGGCGAAGGTCATGAGTTCGGGCGCGCAGATGCTGGCCGGCGGCTTTTTGTTGATCGTCGCGGCGGCGCTCCTAGGGGAGTTTCGCGGCTTTCACGTGCAGGCAGTTTCGCGTGAAGCATGGCTGGCGCTGGCTTATTTGATTGTTGCGGGATCGATTGCCGGCTTCACCGCGTACGTCTGGCTCATCCATCACGAATCGCCGACCAAGGTCGGAACCTATGCGTACGTGAATCCCGTGGTTGCGGTGTTGGTGGGATATTTCTTCGGCGGCGAAGCGATGGGCCCACGCACGATTGTAGGAACGCTGCTGGTGCTGGTGAGCGTGCTGGTGATTACGGTGGCGCCAGCGAAGTCTTCGCCGGCGATCGCTCCGCCGGATGAATTGTCCGTCCCCTCCGTCGAGGCCTAGGGGTGCGTCATCTTTTCCGGTTTCACCAGTTGATCGAATTCCTCGCCGCTTAGATATCCCAGCTTTAATGCGGCTTCGCGCAGGCTGGAATGATCCACGTGGGCAGTGTGGGCGATCTGCGCAGCCTTGTCGTATCCAACCTTAGGCGCTAGCGCCGTTACCAGCATGAGCGAGTTCTTCACGTAGTAGTCGACTTTGGCGCGATCGACTTCGATGCCCTTGAGCATGTATTCGACATAGCCGTGGCAGGCGTCGGTGATCAACGTAACCGAGTGCAGGAAGTTGTAAATGATCACAGGCTTGTAAACGTTGAGTTCGAAGTTGCCCTGCGATCCGGCGAATCCAACCGCGGCAGTCGCGCCATGAACTTGCACGCAGACCATGGTCATGGCTTCGCACTGCGTGGGATTCACTTTGCCCGGCATGATCGACGAACCGGGCTCGTTCTCGGGGATGATGAGTTCTCCCAGTCCGCAACGCGGTCCGGATGCGAGCCAGCGAATGTCGTTGGAGATTTTCATGAACGACGCGGCTAGCGTTTCCATCGCGCCTTGTGCGAAGACGATTTCGTCATGGGCCGACAGCGCGGCGAACTTGTTGCCGTGCGAGCGGAAGGGAAGACCGGTGAGTTCGGCGATCTTGTTGGCGGCGCGCTCGGCGAATTCCGGATGCGTGTTCAGACCCGTGCCCACGGCCGTTCCACCGATGGCGAGATCGTAGAGTCCTTCCAGCGCCTGCTCTAGTCGGTGGATATCGCGTTCCAGCAAACTGGCCCAGCCACCGAATTCTTGTCCGACGGTGAGTGGCACGGCGTCTTGCAGGTGGGTGCGGCCGATCTTCACCACATCTTTAAATTCCTTCGCCTTGGCTGCGATGGCGTCGTGCACAGTCTTGATCGCGGGGATGAGCGCGTTCTTCACGCGATCGGCGGCCGCGATGTGCATGGCGGCGGGAAAGGTATCGTTCGACGACTGCGACATATTGACATCATCGTTGGGATGGATCGGCTTCTTCGACCCCAGTTCGCCGCCGGCGATTTCGATGGCGCGGTTCGAGATCACCTCATTCACGTTCATGTTGGTCTGCGTCCCGCTGCCGGTCTGCCATATGCGCAGAGGGAACTGGTCGTTAAGCTTGCCGGCGATAACTTCGTCGGCCGCCTGCGCGATCAGCTTGGCTTTGTCAGCGGGAAGCTTACCGAGATCCTGATTGACCAGCGCGCAGGCCTTTTTCAGAATGCCGAAGGCGCGAATGAGTTCGGGCGGCATGGTGTCACGTCCGATATTGAAATGCAACAGCGAGCGCTGCGTCTGCGCCCCCCAGTAAACGTTCGCGGGAACCTCGATCTTCCCCATACTGTCAGATTCAATGCGGGTCTTGCCTTTAGATTGCCTCACGGGTTCAGTAAGAGTGGACATGACGGCTCCTGAGGAGAGCGAAACGACAAGTGCAACCGAAGATTATAGCGCTCTGTTCGAAGCTAAAGCGAAGATGATTTAACGCGTGACGTTACACGCTATACAGAATATAATCGAGTGGTGATCCGATCGTTTCGTTGCGGGGAGACCGAACGCCTCCATCATCGGCAGCCCAGTCGGCGTTTTCAGGCGATCGAACACATCGCGCGTAGGAAGCTCCGCCAGTTCCACAGCGCTACTGAGTTGCGCGATCTGGCGGCGCCACCGGGAAACCGTTTTGAGTCTTTGCGTGGCGACCGACGGGGTCAACACAGCATTCGGATCAACGACCAGTGGCGGCTTTGTTTTGTGTGGCGCGACGGGAATGCTCACGACGTTGAGATTGTGGACTACCACTAGAAGCTGAGTGGTGGTCAAATTAAGGTCCCAATGGGCCTTTGGAAAAGGATGATCCATGGCCAAGTCTCTAAAACTTCTTCCCCCGATTCACCCCGGCGAAATCCTGCGTGCCGAATTCATGCAGCCTCTCCGCCTGAGCATGAATCGCCTTGCCCTCGATCTGCGAGTGCCGGTCACGCGCATCGCAGAGATTGTCCATGAGCGTCGCAGTATTACGCCCGATACTGCTTTGCGGCTCGCCCGCTATTTCAATACCAGTGCTGAATTTTGGATGAATCTGCAGACCTCGTTCGATCTGGAAGTAGCGGAAGATCGGTTGGCCCGGACGATCGCAAGAGAAGTCCAACCGGCCTCAGCCGTGACCACCGAGTCATTTTCCTGATCGCCGCCTTTCTTCACGCACTTCTCTCGCACAACACGCGTGGAAATGGGGCACCCGGCTTTCGACAGCCGCATGCTAGAATCATCGGTTCCCGGCTCGTATTACATCCGGAACTCCATTCGTTTCCCCTGCGTCCATGCCTGAATTCCTTGCCGCTGAAGAACTCGATACTTTGCCGCAGACTAAGTTGAAGGCGCGTCCTGAGATGCGCACCGATGTGCTGGTCATTGGAGCGGGGCCGACCGGCTTGGCTTGCGCCATTGAAGCGCAGAAACTTGGGCTGAAGGTCATCGTCCTCGACAAGGGGTGCCTGGTGAACTCGCTGTTTCACTATCCCGCAGGCATGTCATTCTTCACCACGCCGGAGCTGCTGGAGATTGGGGACATTCCCTTCACCACTGCCCTGCAGAAACCAACGCGCGAAGAGGCGTTGGAGTACTACCGCAAAGTTGCCGAGCATTATCAACTGGACCTGCGGCAGTACGAGTGGGTGAAAACGGTCATGGGCGAAGACGGAGACTTCAGCATTACCGCGACCGATCGCGCCGGGCGCCCGCATGATTACCGCACCAAGAAAGTGATCGTGTCCACCGGATACTATGATCTGGCGAACCAGCTCTGCATTCCGGGCGAGGATCTGCCCAAGGTTTCGCACTACTACGGCGAGCCGCATCCTTACTACGACACTGACGTGCTTGTGATTGGTGGCAAGAATTCGGCGGCAATTGCGGCGCTCGATTTATGGCGACACGGCGCGCGGGTCACGCTGGTGCATCGTGATGCGCAACTGCATCATCACGTGAAGTACTGGATCAAGCCCGACCTCGAGAATCGCATCAAGAACAACGAAATCGAGGCCTACTTCAGCAGCTACGTGCAGGAGATCGGGATCGATCACGTGGTGGTGGTCACGCCGCGCGGGCCGATTCGCTTGAAAAATGACTTCGTGCTGGCGCTGATTGGCTACCATCCCGATTACGATTTTCTGCGCAGTATGGGAATTGAATTGTCGGACGAGCAGTGCCGTCCGGTGTGCGATCCTGTCTCGCTGGAGAGCAATGTCAGAGGAGTCTATGTTGCGGGCGTGATTGTGGCGGGATCGCGCACCAACGAAATCTTCATTGAAAACGGGCGCTTCCACGGCAAGCAGATTGCCGCCGACTTGAAAGTGAAGCTCAAGCCGTAGGCTGGATTCATTTCCCAGTCAACCGGTCGATCTTCGCCGCCATAATGAAGTCGCTCTCCGTCAGGCCGTCGACCTTGTGCGTCCACAGGGTGATTCCAGCTTTGCCCCAAGCCAGCAGAATGTCGGGATGATGGCCCTGTTCTTCGGCGAGGGCTCCGACGCGATTGACGAAATCGAGCGCCTGCTTAAAATCCGGAAACTTGAATTCGCGATTCAGATGGTGGCCGTTAACCACAGTCCATTCGGGAACTTGTTTCTTAAGTTCTTCCAGTTGCTGGCCGGCGAGAGGCGGAACGCCCCCGCGGCAGGGCACGCATTGTTGGTTGGCTAATGGTTCGGTCATGATGCCTTCCACTTTAGCAAAGCCGCGGATTCAGTGGGCGAGGCCAGTTCTGGCATTCGCCGCGAAGAACTCCCACATGACCTTCTCCGTGCCGGCCACCCATTGGTGACCGACTTCAACTTCGCGCACGAATTGCACCGTAATGCCTGGCACCGTCACCAGCGCTCCATCGACGCCCGAAGTCGGCTGGCCGTTGGTGCAGAGTTGAGGCAACGTTCCGGTGTAGCCGGAGACGGCGGCCCAGTAATCTAGCGTGACGTCGGAACTGGGCGACGAGGACTGGCCCCAGTTGTGACTCTGCCCGCAATATCCGACCCGGAAATCTTCATCGCCGTTCAACATCAGGACGGAGACTGGCTGTGACGGCATGGGTACGATTGCCTGCGTGCTCTCAGAATAGAGTTGCCCGGAAGCGGCGCCGATGGCGCTGACCAGGTCCGCGGAATCGATTCCGACGCGGTGCGCCATGAATGCTCCCGAGCTCATGCCGGCAACGAAGACGTTGGATATCGGGTATTTCTGCAGGGCTCGCAGAATGAGCGCGCGGATATATCCCGAATCGTCGGGATCATTCTTAAAGGAATAATCGAGGAAGTAAGCGTCCCAGTACCAGCCTTGGGGAGTGTAGCTGGAGATGGGCCAGAGGACGATGAATCCCTCTTGCTCAGAGAGCTTTTGGAGCGCTGTGCGATCGAAGGGCCCGGGGATGGCAGGGCCACCCTCTGTGGCATGGAGCATGACGAATAGAGCTGGATTCTTTGCCGGGTGCTTGGGCACGTAGAGGTCGTAATAGCGAGTGGCGCCGTTCCAGACGAAGGTCTGATTGCCGGAATAAGTTCCGGCCAAGCAGGTTGCCCCCAGCAGCAAAAGGATGAGGTAGCGCGTGTTCATTCTTTCAGCTCCTCTTTTTGTTTTTTGACTTTTTACTTGTCTGCGAAATCGAATCGGGGACTATTTGGGGGGAGCCACGACACCGATTTCGGGCGGCATCGACGGCTTGAAGTAACGCTTCAAGAATAGCAGATATGCAATAAAAATCACGCCCGAAAGTAAGCCCCACCACAGGAAGATGTGGCTGCGGAACAGGGGCGTGGAGTTAAGCACTCGCAGCTCATTCTCGGAGAAACCGAGCTTGGAATAGGCCTGCATGAGGTCGGCTCGCGCGTAGGTGATCGCCATGGAAAAGATCTGCAGGAACGCGGTGACGATGGCGATCCACCACGCAGCAACTCGCAGCCGAAAGATGGCGACCGCGAAATACATGTTGAGAGCGGCGAACGCGAGGAGGCACGCGGCACCCGCAATGCCGGTGAGATACCGTCCGAACAGCGGGAAGACGGGAGTGCTCAGCGCCGTGCTGATCAGGAAGAACGCGGCGAAGGTGAGGTACACGCTGGCTCCGAGCACGGGGAGAGGAGCGCGATCGGTCCAACGCTCGACCGGGTCGCGAAAACGGCACGTCAGTTCGACATCTTTTCGGCCGTAGAAAATGACGAAGGCCAAGGGCACCAGGATGGCAAAGAAAGCGACGAAGAGAATAATGAGGGTGAGAATGATGGCCATCACGGCCGTGGATAAGCCGGGCGATGACGAGCCCGGAGTGTTGCGTTGCGCTTCGGCCATGAAGCCTTGAATGCTGACCGGCAAAGCGGCGGTCACTAAGATGGTGGTGAGCGCACCGACGATCAGGGCGTACCACGAGGTGACGAGGGTGAGCGCGCGGGCCCAGCGCTTGGCTTGCAACGAGCCGATGCCGACGGCGATCAAAGTTGCAGAGATGAGGGCATAAGTGATGATGGCGGAAACGATCTGCGCGGGCCGCATGCCCGCCCCGCCGGGGACCAGGCGCGACATAAATGCGCCCAGCATGGCGAAGGGAATCATGAGCGCGGCGAGCAGCCCGAGAATGACCTGGATGATGCCGAAGATCATCAGTCCGGTCGAGCGGTCGGTGAAGGCGGGCGGAGGGATCGCGGTCGCTGACATTACGGGTGCTGATTGAGCGGGCATTGGATTAGGCACGCTCTGCGCGGATTCTGGCGGCGGAGGTGATGGCGGTAGAGCGTCGTCCACTGATTGGCCCCTTAGGTTGGTCATCTTAGCAGGGCCGGCCCCGCCGGTCTTTGCGGCCGCAATTTTTTTTATTCAGGCTGGCTAAAATATTGGTTTCTTTGGAGTTAGGCAGGGATGATCTCGCGGTTTCCGCGCATAATATTGGAGATAAAGGACTTAAATGTAAAATATTGAAAACATGATAGTTAGCCTCATTCAAAGTGGAGATGGTTCGTCCCGTTTTGGAACTCGAGGCGAATTGTCTTTGAGTTGTCGACATTTGAATGTGAGCGTTCTGGCGCTATTCCCAATTTGGGCTGTTGAGATTTCTCAGTAAAGGTCATTCGTCACAATGGTGGAATTTATTTTGGGGCGGGCTGTGGAAAAGTCTGTGGGTTCTCGTATGGGCGCGCCGTTGTCGTGCGCCCCTCGGGGCTCTCGGCGATGTTGCACAAATTGAAAGGGCCCGCCTTTCGCGCAGGCTTCGCGCGAGAGATGGGCCCCTTGGTTCCACAGGGGCTAAAGCCCCAGTTCATTTCCTCATCTTACGCGGCGCTGAAGCGCCGCTCTTCCACGTTGCTGAAGCGCTGGCCTAAAACTGTCGAGCTTGGCTCGACTGGACAGCCGGAGACGGCTGTCCAAACCAGGCGGCCGTCCCTAGAAACTGCGCGTTAGTCCCCTGTGCCAGTCATGGGGATTACGTGCGGACTGCCACCGCCGGCGGCGACGATCATGACATTGGCGGTTAAGACGCCCTTGAGTTGAGGATCAAATACGACCACGACGGTGCAACTGGCGCCGGCAGCGATCGATCCCGTGCCCAGCGGGCAAGTGGAACTCGATTGGATCAGGAAGCTGGTGACGCGCATGCCGGTCAGAGAAATCTTCGTGGTCGCGACCGCGGTCTTGGCCAGATTCTTGATGGTGATAGTCTGCGGCGCGCTCGAAGTCTTCACGGTTTGCGTGCCGAAATTCAGGCTCGTCGGTGAGATGCTGAGCACCGTTCCGATTCCCGTCAGAGGGATGGTTTGCGGACTGTTGGGAGCATTGTCGGTGACGGTGAGAGTTCCCGGCAGCGAGCCGGCTTTGGTCGGAGTGAAAACGACGTTGATGGTGCAGCTCGCGTTGCCCGCTAAAGTGGTGCCGCAGTTATTGGTCTGACTGAAGGGCGCAGTGGCGACGATGCTGGTGATGCTGATGGCGATGTTGCCTGTGTTGGTCAGCGTGACCGGTTGCGCCGGGCTATTGGTGTTGATGACCTGCGCGGCGTAGGTGAGGCTGGAGGGCGACAGGGTTGCATTGCTGGGCCCGCCGATGCAGGGACACATGCCGTAGACGTAGAGTCCGGTTTGTGTGCCGACGTAGACTTTGCCATTGACGACAGTGGGCACGGCGAACTTGACGGCCGGGCCGGCGGTGTCGCGCGCGGCGTTGGTGCTGCTGTTGTAGAGCTCAGTGCCAAGATTGTTGGCATTGTAGGCATAGAGAATGGCGTTGTTGACGCCTTTCTCGTTGTCGATGGTTTCGGGGCGGAAGATGGTCCAGGCGATGGCGTTGCTATTGCCATTGGCGCTGATGAATGGCGTGGGGCTGGCGAGGTAGGCTTCGGCACTCTGGCTGGCAAAGTTCGAAGCGAGCTGTCCGTTGGAGAGCGGCCATTGCCAGAGGTTATCGCCAGTCAGCGGTTTCTCGTTGATGACGCCGCCGAAGTAGAGGCTGTTGGTGGCGCCATTGCTGAAGTAAGCGGCGGAACTCCAGAAGCCGATTGCGGCCGTGGTGCCGACGGATTGCACTCCGCCGCCGAGCCCACCCATGTCGTCAGCATTGACCAGGTAGGCGGGGTTGGCGGTGTCGCAGTCGGGAACGTTGCCCTTGCCAGCTATGAAGATCAGGTTCGCGACGTCGCCAGGCTGGGGCGGCAGAAGTACGGGACCGCCGGAGCCGAGATCGGTGTCGGTGGTCTGACGGCAGGCCTCATCCGGGGGAGTGAAGTAATCCATAACTTGCACGGCGAACCCGCTAGTGGTGGTGGCGCTAGTGACGAGGTTCAGCTTGACGATGGTGTCGCCGTAGTTGTTGCCGCCAACATTGACGTCGAAGGTGCCATCGCCGACCGAGACGAAGACGTTGCCATTGGCATCGCCGGAGACGCCGCCGCCGGAGCCCCAGATGCCGCCGCCGCCCGTCGTGTTTTTCGGATGCGGAGTGGCGGTCCAATCAGCCAGTTCGTTGAGGTTGGAGGCGTCGAAGGCGAGCATCATGCCCTGTCCGGAGAATCCGACCCAGAGCACGCCCTGGGAGAATCCGGTGGTGGGCTCGAGCAAGAGGCCAGGACGCTGGCCGTCGCCGAGCGGATTGAAGATTCCGGTCTGAAGCTGGCAACCCATTTGACCCGTCGAATAGGGAACGCTGCAGATGGTGAATGGGGTGATCTTGTCGAGGCCGGTCGTGATGTCGAGCGCGTGAATGCGGGCGACGTAGTTGGGATTGGTGGAGCTGCCCTCGGCGGTACGGGCGATAAAGTACATGGTGCTGGTGGCGGGGTTGATCACAGGTGTGCCGGTGATGCCGAGCAGCGGGTAGATGGTACAGGCATTCTTGTGCGCGAGGCACGGGATTGGGGTCACGGTGGTGCCGTTGACAAGGCTGGTGTACCAGAGGGGATTGGGATTTTTTGTCTGGCTATCGGCGTCGAAGGCGTAAATGCCGTCGGCTTCGGTAACGACGTAGACGACGTTATGCGCCGAGCCGTTGATGGTGACGTTGGGCACGTAGAGCGGCTGGGCGTAAACGTTGCCATCGGTCTGCCAGTTGAAGAGCATTCCGAAAGTGGTGGCGTTGAGGTTGGTGGGGGTGAGGATGGATTCCTGCAGGTTCTGACCGAGACGGCTGTTGCCGTTCTGGTAGGTGGTGATGGCAGGCGGAGCGGCCGGTTTCTCGACCTGCGAGAAGGCAGCGACGGTCATCACGGTGAAGGCGAAAAGTACCTGGGCGAAATGCTTCATCTGGAAAAACCCTCCCACAAACCTTGGTTCGAACTGATGACTGTTTTGGTTAACGCGGACGAGCCGCGTTTATTCCAAGAAATCTTTTAATCTCCTGTGCCCGACATGGGCACGTTTTGAGGACTGCCTCCGCCTGCATCGATGGCCGTCAGGTTGGCGTTCAGCGCGCCTTTGAGCTGCGGATCGAAGACTACATTCACGGTGCAGCTGGCTCCGGCGGCCAGCGATCCGGGGGTCAGCGGGCAGGTGGACGTGCTTTGAATGATGAAGCTGGTGACGCGCGAACCGGTGACGGAAATCTTGCTGAAGGCGACCGCGGCAGTGCTCACATTTTTCAGCGTCACGGTTTGGGGCGGGCTGGACGTTTTCAGAGTTTGCGTGCCGAAGTTCAGAGTGGTTGGCGAGAAGCTGATGGCGCTGCCGACCCCGGTGAGCGCGACTTTCTGCGGGCTGTTGGGAGCGTTGTCCACAACGCTGAGAGTTCCGGTCTGCGTACCTGACTTGGTGGGGGTGAAGACTACATTGATGGTGCAGTTGGCGCCCGCGGCGAGAGACGTGCCGCAGTTGTTGGTCTGGGCGTACGGTGCGGTCGCGGTAATGCTGTTGATAGTGATGGCGACCGAGCCTGTGTTGGCCAGCGTTGCCGCCTGGGCCGCGCTGCTGGTGCCGATGACTTGGGCGGCGTAGGTCAGGGTGGCTGGGGTGAGCGTGGCGTTGCTGTTGCTGCCGACGCCGGTCAGGCTGACATTCTGCGGAGTGTTTGCGGCATCATCGGCGATGGAGAGGACGGCGGCGCGGGTTCCGGTTGTGCTGGGGGTAAGGGTGAGTGTGACTGCGCAGGATGCGCCCGGGGCGAGAGTGGCTCCGCAGGTGTTGGCAGTCACCAGATAATCAGCGGCATCGGCGCCGACGAGGGTGATTGACGAAATGTCCAGCGTCGCGGTCTGACTGTTGGTTAGGGTCGTGGTGAGCGGGGCGGAAGTTTGGCCGATCGCCTCGGTGCCGAAATTGAGAAAGAGCGGCCAGGCCTGCACGCCGGGAGCGAACTTGAACACGACGGCGTTGGTGGTACCCCTCAGCGTGGCTTGCAGAACTCCGGGCGTGACGGGGAAATTGGTGGAGTAGGTTCGGCCGATGATGTAGGAGTTTCCGAGCTTGTCGACGGCCATGACGAAGGCGACGTCGACGGCGGTCCCGCCGAGATAGGTGGAGTAGAGCAATGATGTTCCAGTCGAGTTGAGGACGGAGTAGATCGCGTCATAGCCGCCAGCCATGGTTCTCTGGAACGCTCCCTGAGTGACGGGATAGTTCGTGGAGCTGGAGCGGCCGGTGATGTAAACGTTATCGCTTTGGTCAAGGCCGATGCTGAAGCCGACGTCATCGCCGCTGCCACCGAGGTAGGTCGAGAAAACCAGCGCTGATCCCGCGGGATTGACTTCGGTGACGAAGGCGTCACCTCCGGCCGAAGTGCAATCTCCACCAAAGGTGTGCTGGACAACTCCGGCGGTGACCGGGAAATCGCTGGCGCAGGTGTATCCCGTGACGTAAGCGTCGCCAGCGGCATTGACCTGGATGGAATTGCCGGCGGACGTGCCGGTCGTGCCTCCGAGATAGGTGGAGTAAATTTCCGCCGTGCCGCCGACATTCAACTTGGTGACCCAGGCAGCGCCGTTCACGGTGGTGGTGGTTTGAAACGCGCCCGTTGTGACCGGGAAATCCGGAGAATAGGTATAGCCGGTGACGATGGTGTTATCGGATGAGTCGAGGGCGATGCCGAAGCCGACATCCTGCACGCTGCCGCCGAGATACGTAGAGTAGACGAGCGCGGTGCCGGTGGAATTCATCTCGGTGACGAAGGCACTGCTCTGCGATCCGGTTACATAAGTGGTCTGGAAAGCGCCGGGCGTGACCGGAAAATCGGTGGAGGTAGTCCAGCCGATGATGTAAGCGTTTTTCGCAGAGTCGAGCGTGATTCCGAAGGCGCGGTTGTCGCCGCTGCCGCCGATGAATGTGGAGTAAAGCAGAGAATTGCCCGCGGCGCTGAACTTGGTCAGGAAGACAGCAGGATAGTTCGAGCAACTGACGCAGGTGGTCTGAAAGGCGCCAGCGGTGACGGGGAAGTTGGCGGATCCGGTGTTGCCCACTTCAAACGCTTCGCCTAGCGAGTCGACCGCCATGCCGAAGGGATACTCGGTGCCCTTGCCGCCGAGATAGGTGGAGTAGACGAGCGCGGTTCCGGTGCGATTCAGTTTGAGCGCGAAGGTATCGATGCCGCCCGCGCTGGCTTTCTGATACGGAGCCTTGGTGGGGAAATTTGTGGACGAAGTGAAGCCCGTGACGTAGGCGTTGCCGAACTGATCGATGGCGACGCCAAATGCGCCATCGGTTCCGGTGCCGCCGATGTAGGTGGAATAGCTCAGCGCGGGATCGATGACCAGCGGCCGCGAAGCATCGTAGGAGGCGAGTTCGAAGCCGACCTGATTGCCGCCCTTCAGCACCCAGCGGCCGTCGACGGACTTGCCGACAGCAGCCTCAGCGGGATCGCCGCCGATGGAGTGAATGTCATCTGAGATTGCAGGTTGATAAACGACTGGCTTGTGGAAACGAACGTCGCCGCTGTCGGTGGGAACGAGCAGGTCGCCGTTGTCCGCGATCTGCAACGGCGCGGCGGTGCGCTTCCCGGAGAGCGATTCAGCGGCAACATCAAGCGCGATGACGCGCGGATCAGCGCCGGGAGCGACCACGAAGTCATATTCGAGTTGCTGGCGATTGCCGTAGTAGACGAGATCAACGCCGGGATACGCGTCCTGATAGCGCACTTGCGCGAAGTTGGAAACGTCGGTGTGCCACTGGCTGGGATCATTGCCGATGAAGTAGTTGCTCTTGCCTTCCTGCTGGTCCGCGCCAGAAATTTTCGCTGCGAGATTGGCTCCGATGAGTTTCATGCGCAACACGGCAGAGTTCTGATTGGTGGCCTTGAAGTCCGCAGGCTTCAGATTGGCGAGGCCTTCACGATCCAGCGTGCGCGCAGGTGCGCGGCGCAGGCTGAGCACGGCTTCATCCCCGGTGAGGAACAAGGTGTAGCCCTGGCCGCGAGAGAGAAACTTAACTTGGTTGTCACTCTGCCCTTGATTCGCTTCGAAAGTCAGCGGCAGCTTGCCGTAGTTCGACGCGACCTGTGCGCGGGTTACCGGCGAAACCTGTTCAGGAAATGATTGCGACAGTTCAACGGACTGCGTCTGCATGGTCGGCTGAGAAACGTGACGCGACGAGAGCCTTGGAGTGAACGCGAGGACCAGGACGGCCGTGGCGAGGGTCAGTGCGAACACGCCTGCAAGAACTGCGGGGCGTAGGGGGGAAGTGCGGCGGAGATTTGGCATCGGGTATCCCAGTTCCTCAGTGGTCAAGCTTGGTTGTGTTCCGGCGGCGGGGAGGCGTTCCGGATAACGCTCCGGAAAGTATACTTCGCATCCTGATCCCGCCGATGGAGAAGTTCTTCTCTATCGGCTTGTTTTTTGCCGTACCAACGTATGCAAGATTCTGCGACTTGCTACACGCCCTTATTGTCCTGTGCCGCTGACTGCGAACGACTCGGAACCTGTCGCCCAATTTGTGGTGACGCTGATGGAGCCGTTAATGGCTCCGGTTTTGGTGGGCGTGAAATACACCACCAGATTGCAGAACGGCAGCAACAGCGGAGGAACCTGGCCGTTCACAGCGCACGGCTGCGTACCGCCGGGTACGGCGACGAAGTCGCCGCTGGCGGACCATCCTAAAACCGTCATATTCGTGTTCTGGAAATTCCAGACCTTGACGATCTGACCGGGACTTGTCGTGCCGACGGCTTGAGGAGCGAACTTCATGCTGGCCGGACTGAAACTGGAGTTCAGGTTGCCGAGACCTTCGAGATCGAAGATCACCGGATTGCCCGATCCGGTAGCGACCGAAATCGATCCATTGAAGTAGCCGAGCACGCTAGGAGTGAAGACCACGGCGAAGGTGCAGGATTTTCCCGCGGCCAGCGCGCCTCCGCAGGGAGCGGCGCCGGTTCCAGAGACGGTCCAGTCAGTGCTGGCGGTCAAAGTCAGGTTCAGCGTCGAGGCCGTGGTGTTGGTGGCAGTCACGTTTTTCGGCAAGCTGGAGAAGCCGAGCGCCGGGCTGTCGAAAAGCAGGCTCGCCGGATTGAAGCTGAGCGGCAGAGTTGCGCCGCCAGTTGCGGTGCCAGCCAGGCTGGTGATCTGCGGAATGAATCCCGATCCGCTGACGATGAACGATCCATTGATGGCGCCGCTCTGCGTCGGGGTCAATGAGACCGACACAGTGCAGCTAGCGCCTGCGGTCAGCGACGAGCCGCAAGGAGTGGTTCCCGAAGCGACTGCGTTGTAATTGCCGGTCGCGCTGAAGCTAAAGCTCTGCGTCACCTTCGACTGATTGATGACGGTCACGGTCTGGGCGGCGCTCGATTTACCGACAGCAGTTGATGGGAAGGTGAGCGCGACGGGCGAAACTGCCATCGGGTACTGGCCTGTGCCGGTGAGAGGCGCGAGCAGGAAGTCTCCCGTGACGTTGCCTTGAATGGTGAGCGCACCGTTGATCGCGCCAGGGAATGAAGGTGCGAACGAGACGGTGATGGTGCAGGTGCCGAGCGATGCCAGCGTCGAGCCGCAAGTCGTGGTCATCGGGTAATCCGCGCTGGTGGTGATGCTGGCGATATCCAGCGTGGTGTTGCCCTTGTTAGTGAGCGTGACCACTTGCGAAGCCGTCGTGCTGCTGACTTGCGCGTTGCCGAACGTGAGCTTCGTCGGGGAAGCGCTCATGACGGCAGTCGGACTCTGATTGACCAGCGAACTGACATCGCCGCCGGCGGAATTGGCGACCACTAGATCGTACTTGCCGCTGCCGTCGATGACCGCCGCGACTGCAACCGGAGTGACTCCGACCTTGTAGTTCACCGCGCCAGAAAAGGTGCCGGTGCCGCTGCCCTGCATCACGCCGACGGAGTTCGTGGCGCTCTCGGTGACGATGAGATCGAGGATGCCGTTAGCGTTGATGTCCGCGGCGGTGATGCCGACCGGCGACGAATTCGGAATCGAGTAAGGGGTCTGTGCCTGAAAGGTGCCGTCGCCATTGCCCAGCAGCACGCTGACGGTGTTGTCAGTTTTGTTGCTGACGAGGATGTCGGGATAGATGTGGCCGCTGGTCTTGGCTAGAACGATAGATGCCGGGCCGTTGCCGACCGCGTAGGGTGTTGCGGCGCCGAACGTGCCGTTGCCCTTGCCGAGAAATACGCTGACGTTGGCGCTGCCGCTGTTGGCCACGACAATATCGAGGAAGCCGTCGTTGTTCACGTCGCCGACTGCGACGGCGGACGGAGCCGTGCCTGCGGAGAAGTTTGACGCGGGATTGAATGTGCCAGTCTTCGTGTTGAGCAGGACGCTGATGTCATTGCCGCCGGAGTTGGCGGTGACGATGTCAGGGTAGCCGTCGCCGTTAAAGTCCCCGGTGGCGACTGCGACCGGGCCGGAATCCGTGGAGTACGACGCCGGCAAGCCGAAGGTGGCGTTGCCGTTGCCGAGTGCGACCGAGACGGAGTTGCTGGCCTGCTGGGTGACGACGAAGCCAAGATCTTTCGCGTTATTGGTGAAGTACGCAGTCGCGATCGAGGAAATGGGATCAGGCAAAGAGATGGTATCCGCTTCCGTGAAAACGCCCTTGCCGTTGCCCTTAAAGAGATTGACCGCGTAATTGGAAAGCAGAGTGTTGTTGTTGCTGACCAGGAAGTCGGCGAAGCCATCGTCGTTGAAATCGCCCGTGGCCAGCGCGGTCGCGTTGTATCCGGAAATGAAGTTCTGAATATCGGTGAAGGTGCCCGTGCCGGTGCCGAGGATTACGGCGACGTCGTTATCGGCGCTGTTCGCGACCACGACGTCGAGCTTCTTGTCGTTGTTGAAATCACCGACGGCAATGGCGTCCGGCTTGGTGCCGCTCAAATAGCTGAGCGGGGTGGGCGACAGGCTGCCAAGATTGTTGCTATAGATCTCGAAAGAATTGGTGGAATAGTCGGCTACAACCAGAGAGGTCGTGGTTCCCGAGAACACGCCCGCTGCAATCGATTCCGGCTGCACGGAAGTGCCGACAATCGATGTGAAATTGAAAACGCCGGAGCCGTTGTTGAGCAGCGTGCTTACGGTTGCTCCCGTACCTGCAATGGCGAGGTCGGGAATGTTATCTCCGTTCAGATCGATGGCGACCAGCGAGACCGGCGAGGCGGAGGTGCAGGCTCCGGAAGAGTTGGCCACGCAGTAATTCCTGGCGGCGGCAAAAGTTCCGCTGCCCTGGTTCAACAGGATGCTGACGTTGTTGCTGCCCTGGTTGGCGATGGCGAGATCGTTGGCGCCGTCGTTGTTGAAGTCGGCTATGACGACAGCGGAAGGCGTGGTGCCGGTGGAGTAAAGACCGGTCGCGGTGAAGACGCCGCTGCCGTTGTTGGTGAGGATGGTGACGGTGTTGTCGGCGGAGTTGGTGACCGCGATATCGAGGAAAGTATCGCCGTTGAGATCGGCGACCGCGACGGCGGTGGGCGAGTTGCCAACTTTGTAGATGACCGCCGGGTTGAAGGTTCCGGTTCCGGTGTTGATGAAGACGGAGACGCTTTTGGTGCCGAGGTCGGCGACGATGAGGTCGGGCTTGCCGTCGCCATTGACGTCGGCTGCGACGATGGAGTCGGGATCAGGACCGCCGGTGCCCGCGGAATATTTCACTTCGGTGGCGAAAGTTCCGTTGCCTTTGCCGAGGAGCACGCTGATGTCGTTGCTGCTGCGATTCGCGACCGCGATGTCGAGATTGCCGTCACCGTTGAAGTCGGCGACTGCGACGGAGATGGGCGCGAGATGCGTGGCGAATGTGGAGGGGCCCTTGAAAGCGGCGGCCGACGCGAACGTCTGGAGCATGACTCCAAAGAAAGCCACCAGTGCAGTAGGGCGCAGTGAAACTGAGCGCATTCCGACTCCTCCGTGATTCGTTAAAGGCTAAGTTTTCTTGCTTGGGGGGATTGAAGAATCCGGCACGTTACCGGGAGAGGCAACGCCCCGACATCCATTGACTGACGCCGAGTATAACGGAGTTACGGAGGATTGGGAACGTGGAAGAAAGTCTCTACGCGCGATGTGCAAGAACTTGCAAACTCAGCTGCATGTGGCTCAGGGAGCGGCTTTTGGATGGATGGGGAAGTGTGCAAGTTCTTGCAATGCACTGGTGATTCTCACGACGCGACTGATTTTCTAGCGCGATTAATCTTCGAGCTTTATTGATTTTCGATGATGATTGGTTTCAGGCCCACGGGCACCGTACCGGTGGTGATCTGCGTGACGTTGCCGGCGATGTCGCGGAACTGCACGGCACCGCTCGGAGCTGTGAAAGTGGAGTTGGTGGTGCAGACTCCGTTGGCGCAGGTCTGCGAGTCGTCCCACACAATTTCTGCTTGATAGCCTGCGCTTCCGGTGAGCGGGCAAGTCCAAATTTTGCCAGTTTGGGTGCAGGGTGAGGGCAGCCGGTTGATCTCCCAAAGATAAAGTTGGTTGTAGGCGATGCCGGCTTCGTCCGGAGTATTGTTGCCAGTTTCAATGTTGCCGGCGACGCCGGGAGCTCCCCAGGTGAACCACGAAACCCACTGCAGTTGGTCGGAGTTGAAGAGTCCGGCTTGCAGCGCGTAGAACTGCGCCAGCCAGGCCGCGCGCTGATCGTTGTCGGGGATGTTGGCGGATTCGAATCCCCCTTCGGTATCGAGCAGCGGAGCGCCCTGCAATCCGTTGGCATTCATGACTTCGCGGTAGCTGTTAGCGATTTGAACGATGGTGCCGTTGCAGCCGTTTTGGGCGCAGCCCTCGCCGGGCTGGGGAAACGGACTCAAACTCGCCAGACCGAGATTGCCGTGGAAGGAGACGCCATCGATCAAGTTGCCGGGGGCGCCGGGACAGCTGGTGCCGCCGGCGGACAAATAAGTTTGCAAATTGCCGGGCGCCTGCGCGCCGGCCGTGGCAGCAGCACCCACGGTCGACGGAGTCAGCACCATCGAGAAAGAATCTGCGCCGTGAATAATCGTGCAGGCTGCGGTTTGCAGGCTGACCAGTTGTTGTACCGTACCGCTCCAGAATCCGTTCTGCGCGTCGACTGTGTTCCACTCGTTCCAGATTTCGTAGTACTGGATATGCGGAGCAACGGAGCCGTTGTAGTGCTGCACGAGCGCGTTGATGAAATCTTTCCAGTCCTGAATGTTGTCGGGAGGAGCCTGGCAACCGGTGATGGTTGGGCCGCCCGGATTGGGCAGAGTTCGGCAGGTATTCTGACTGCTGACCGCCCAGCTTGGGGTGATGCCGAGGGTCAGATCCATCATCGCGACTCTACCGGAAGCTGCCTTCGGGGCGATGGCTGCGTACTGATCGTAGAAAGAAAAGTTGAAGTTGCCGCGCGAAGTTTCGATGTAGGGCCAGGCGAGGCGAATGGGATGTCCGACGGCGCCGTAGAACATGCCGTCGGCGGCAGGATCGTCGGAGGGAGCAACATTATTCAGCGCGAAGAAACTCGCGGTGACGCTGCCCGGAACCGGCGCAGCCAGCACTGCCAGGCTGATTTGCGTGGTCGGCGAGAAGCTGCCGGAGGTACCGTTGATGGTGATTGTGGCCGTTCCGGTGGGAGCCGATGCACTAACGTTGAAGGTAAGCGTGCTCTGCGAATTCGTGCTGGCTGGACTGAGGGAAGCGGTGACGCCCGTGGGCAGGCCGCTAACGGTGAGGGCCACGCTGCCGGAAAATCCGCCGGTGGTGTTTACGTTGATGGTGACAGATCCGCTGGCGTTCCGTTGCAAGGCCACGGCTGCTGGGGCCGATGAGAGCGAGACTCCGGGGGCGTGCCGAGCAGTCGACGAAGATCCCAAGCTGCCGCAGCCGGTGGTGATCAGCAAAAGGACCGCGATCGAAAGAATTGAGCCCGACGGAATTAAATTCAGCGAAACTCCCGCCCCAGAGGACTGCATGCGAGTCCTCGAAAACCCTTGCACAGATTTCATAACCTCACTCACAGACCGGAATTCAACAGCCCCAAGCTGGCGGTGATGGGAGACAGCGTTATCCGATTAGAACTCGATCACGGAATGAAAGTTGCGCTGGCCGAACTTTTGGACAATACCATTCCTGTCCGGACTACGCTGCCGGGATAGGTACTTCTGTGTCCTGCCCGCGTTGGATGACGCCCCTATACTGAGTTTAGCTGAAGTTGTTCCGCGCCTCTCGTCTGCGTTTCTGGCCTTGGAAGTTTCATCCTGAAGTGATTGAGCGAGTTTTTTCCGTGGGTTCGCGGTAGTCGCCCGAAAATTTACATTTGTAAGGAGAATTCCCCCCATGTGTATCCTCTCCTCCCGCCGCGCCAGGCGGAGTGCCATTCTTACCGGACACAATAAAGTCCGAGCCGCAAATTCATTTCTCTTTCTAGCCATTTTTGCAATTGCAACTTCCCCTTGCTGGAGCCAGGCGGTCATCAATGAAGGTCTGGAGACGGCGTCGATCTACGTTGACACAGTAAAGGGGAACGACAGCAACAGCGGTTCGCAAACCGCGCCGCTGAAAACGATTGGCGCGTCGGTCACCAAGGCGTTGGCCAACAATGATGCGAAGATCGGCACCAAGGTGATCATTAACCCCGGCACCTATCGCGAGTCAGTGACGATTGGCGGCACCAGGAAGAGCACCACCATGCCGATCACGTTCCAAGCCGCGACGAATGGAACGGTGTTCGTCTCCGGCTCGGAGTCGATTGGGGGATGGAGCGCGTACAAGGGAAGCAGCACGGTGTACGAGGCGAGCTGGCCCTATAAGTTTCCGGTTTGCCCGGCGCAGGCGGCGCCGGCGCCAGCACAGCAGCAAATTGTGCTCGAGCCGGAAATGCTGATTGTGAATGGAACTCCGCTGACGCAGGTACTGAATCTGACCACGCTTCTTCCAGGCACATTTTATGTGGACGGCTCGCTCGTTTACATGTATCCGCCATCGGGCACGAATGTGACGACGGCAACGATCGAGACCGCAACGGTGCCGATGCTCTGGCAGATCTCCGGGCAATCCGATGTGGTCCTGCGCGGATTAACGTTTGAATATTCGAATGCCTGCCCGCAGAGTGCTGCGGTGATGGTGGGCGGAAATTCGACGAACATCCTGTTCGATACCGACAACTTTATCTGGAACAACGCCATGGGCGTGGATTTCTCCACGGTGGAAAATTTCACGGTGCAGAACAGCGTGGCCAACTACAACGGGCAAGTTGGTTTCGCATCGCACGAAGTGAAGAACTCGCTGTGGCAGAACGATCAGGCCAACTACAACAACTGGCGCGGAGCGCAGGGCGCGTTCTACACCTGGGATACGGGTGGAACGAAATGGATGTGGGACCACAACGCGACGTATAAAAACATGGTCGCGAATTTCAATCTCGCGAACGGCGTGGCTTGGGACACCGATAACGAGACCGTCAGCTTTACCTCCGGTGTAGAGGCGATGAACCTGGTGAACGGCATGCAGATCGAGAAGACCGAAGGGCCGTTCACCGTGTCCAACAGTTATTTCTGCTACGACAATTTGCTGAACGTCACGCAGCGCGGCGGCGTTGCGGTGCGCAACTCGGAACAGGTGAGTCTTAGCGGAACGACGATGTATGACAACGTCGTCAACCAATTCGTGATTGTTGGCCAGCCGGGAGGAATTGAGATTTCGAACTGGGAGACGGGGCAGACCTATAACCTGATCACGGAAAAATTCAGCGCGTCGAGCAATGTGTTCAATGGCGCGAGCGAAGCCGTTTTCTCTGACAGCTACCTGGGAAGCGCCGACTGGAATGCGTTCGTGAACAGCGTGAAGTCGAACGACAATACCTTCTTCGCGTCTTCAAGCACTTCGTTTGTGGTGCCGACACCGAGGTCAGGAACCGACATCACGCTGGCGCAATGGCAGAGCGCGACCGGGCAGGACAAGAGTTCGTCATGGAAGTCAACTAGCGCGCCATCCGCATGCAACGTGGCCGCGAGCAAGAAGGATTTCTGGGTTACCAGCAGCACTTACGCGGGCGCGACGATCTCCGGCGGGTCGGCGACGATCAATATCGGAACGTTCGGGCTGGGCGGGATTACCGGGAACCTCGCGTTGAGCGTGGATGGAGTCTCGGAGGTTTCCGGATTATCAGCGAAATTCAGCGCTTCTTCGATTCCCGTTACCGGTACGGCGGTGCTGACTATCTCCGCAAAATCGGGCACCGCACCGGGAACACATCCCATCACGATTCTGGCAAATCAGGGCAACATCACGCACACGGTTGCTGTGTCGGTTGTCGTTCCGTAAAGATGAGAACGAACAATAAAAAAGGCCGCTTCGCAGCGGCCTTTTCTATTTCAGCAGAGAGACAACTATTTCTTGGCGTTCTTTGTCGTCTTGCTGGCTGCCGTCAATCCGAAGGCTTGCAGTTGTTTGTTGCTGGCGACAAAGACTTCGCCATTGGCGACTACAGGAACGAGATTCGAATTGCCGCCGACATTGGGCCACGCTCCCGCGAAGCCTTGGAAGAGTTTCGTCATGGAACGTCCCGAGTCGGGGTTGAACGCGTAGAGGTAGATCTTCGGTTTGCTCGAAGAGATCGGCCGCGAGAGAGCCCACACGATGGCATTGGAGCTGCCGTTCGACGAAATGGAAGTGAAGAAGCCCGGATCCTGCCCATCGGTGATGGTGGTCGAGCTGGCGATTGAGGTGAGAACCGGCTTGGGGAAAACAGTGAGCCTCCAGATTTTTATGGCGGTTCCACCACTGGAGACGATGCGGGCGGCGCCGTCCGCATCCTTAAAATACGACTGGCCGCACCAGCATCCACCCACGCTGTAGGTGCCGAGGACGTTGTTCTTGGTGGTGAAGTATCCGCCGAGACTGTCGGTGTCCATCAGGTACATGCTGCCGTATTTTCCGGCGGCGACCGACATGTGGGGAAACGATCCCTTCTGATCAGGCAACGCCAGCACGCCGCCCGAGCCGAAATCGGCATCACTTTGATCGAGGCTGGATTGATTGCTGGGCGTAAAAATGCTGAGTAGCGTGATCAGGTTCGGTGAGATTTTTACTACGCTCTCCTGAATGTTGGTGACCCCGTCGTACGTGGTTCCGGAATAATCGGAGTTGCCGGTGACGAAGAGAATGTTGCCGCTATCGTCCGTCGCCAGGCCGTAGCCCGACATCCAGATGGAAGAGAGGAAGAAGCTATCGGGATCGGTGGGCTGCGTGTCGTTCAGCTGATTGCCGGGCAGCGGAGTGAGCGAGTTCACGGCCCAACCCAGGAGCCATCCCCGGGAAAGATTCGCGCCGAGATCACAGAAGCTGCCAAAACCGGCGTAGATATTGCCGTTCGCCAGGAGCAATCCGGGGCGCTGCCGCTGGTAAGTGGCGTTGAAGTTGAAGGTGGTACCGTCGCTCATGGTGTGCGAGGCGACGATAACCTGCGGCGTGACTTTGTCGGTGAGGCTGCCCAAATCGAGGGCGTGAATGCGGTAGGTGGGACCGCTGATGTCGTTGGTGTAGATCACCACATAGAGCGTGTTGGTGGTGAGATCGATCACGGGAGTGGAATTGATGCCCACGTTCGGTCCGTTATTGCTGCAGCCGATGGGAAAGCGGACGGGCTTGCCGAAATTCGGATTCAACAAAATTGCGCCGCTTTCGGCGTCTATGGCATAGACGGTATTGTTTTCGCTGGAGACGTAGACCACATTGTGCGTGCCTTGACTGCTTCCGGCGGTGATGTTCACGCCGGGAACGTAGAGCGGTTGGCCGTCCACCTGATCGTCGAGGGCGACATTGTAGAGCAGGCCGAAGGCAGAAGTCGCGACGTTGGCGGGAGTGAGGACGGTTTCCTGATTGTTCCAGCCAGTGCGATTGTTGTCGTAGTGATAGGTCGTGACCGCGACCTGAGCGGAGGACAGCAGCGCGCTCAATGTCAGCAGGCAGGCAAACAGGAGCGCACGGGCGCGAAGCGTAAGTGACATGGCTGATCTTCCTCTTTATGACGGTGTTTACGGATGAACAACTATTCGCATCGCTGGGGAACGATGCCTGGGCGTGAGGAAGTTTACGGCAGGGCGGGGGGCTTGTAAAGCAGATGCGGCGGGCGTTTTGAGCGACTGGTGGCAGCCGGGGCGGGAAGGGATGCAGGATTTTGCACCCCTAGCGGCAGGTCGCTATTTGTGATTGTTCGAGGGAGAGCCGAAGCCAGACTTGGTTTCCTGCGGCTCTTTTGATTCCCGAAGTTCGAGGTCGGCCTGGCGAAGGTCGGTGGCTTCGGCAGGATCGGTTCCGGCGGCCATCTCCGTCTTCTCAAAGAAGTAGCGCCAGCCCTCGTGATGGTCGGAAGAGCTTTGGGAATCCTGATATTCCTTCAGGGTGATTTCGGCCTTCTGCTTGCCGCGCACGACGGCAACCACACCGGCAGACCGGTAGGTTCGGACGTTGTGCAGGATGATGGCGAAACTAGCGCTGGCGTCGTCGCGTGTCAGAGAGAATCCATTCGCGAACAGAAGTGTGCTATCACTACCAGCATACGCGAATTTTGCATTCGGCGGGAGTGGCGACTCGGTTATGCATCGCCCGAGTGCGCGCGAGGCGCAGCGCAAAAAAGTAAAGAGGCGATATCAGTTGATATCGCCTCTCCACAGAAAGTCGTCGGCTTAGAGAGCCTGAACGTTTTCTGCCTGCCAGCCCTTGGGACCCTTGGTGACGTCGAACTGCACCGTCTGGCCCTCTTGCAGGCTCTTGAAGCCGCCCGCCTGGATGGCTGAGAAATGCACGAAAACGTCTTCGCCATTCTGACGGCTGATAAAGCCGTAGCCCTTGGCGTCATTGAACCACTTTACTGTTCCTTGTTCCATGTGTTTGTACTCTTGTTCCTTTGTGATGAGTTACGCTGGAAGGATTCGGAAGACTACTGGCGCAAGTTGCTGGCTGTTGAGGCGAGAACTGCTCACTACCGATTCGTTCAACGTACAAGGCGATGCTACACACAATGGCCCTAAGTAGCAACCGGAATCGGATTGGGGCCCGCGTCTCAATTTGAGGCTGAACCGGAAACTCATTCCCAGGAAGGACACAGAGTCGCACGGAGAAACCTCTGTGAGGTCATCCTGCCCGCCGCCCGTTTTCACTTTACTTGGCGGCCCTTACTTCTTCGAGCACGGAGTCCAGTTCCCGGGGAGTGAAGTTGGCGGGGAGCTTGACCGATATTTTCGTGCCGCCCTTGTGGGAGCGGATCTCCATGACGCCCTTGAGATGACGGACGCGTTCGCGCATCCCGGTGATGCCAACTCCGGAGCGTTGTCCTTGAATGCCGGCCAGCTTTTCGGCTGGAATGCCTCGGCCCTGATCCTCGACATCGATTAGAACATTTTGCCCGGCATGCGCGAGGCGAATGCACGCGGTCTTGCTGCCGGAGTGGCGATGAATGTTAGTCAGGCATTCCTGCACGATGCGGAAGACGGCCAATTCCATTTCGGCGGGAAGGCGGCCGAAATCCTCCGAGATATCGAGCGCGATGTTCAGACCGCTGCGTTCGGTCAGACCATGGGTGTACCAGTGCAACGCGCCCGACAGGCCGGTTTCATCGAGCAGCGGCGGATGCAGCAGGTACGACATGGTTCGAATCTCCTGGCTGAGCTGGCGAACCAGGCGGTCGCTTTCTTGCACGGCCCGGCCCAGTTCCGGATTCGCAGCGGCGTGTTCCAGCACCATGGAAAGATTCAAGCCGAGGGCGGTGAGAATTTGTCCGGCGCTGTCGTGCAGTTCTCGGGCGATGCGGCGGCGTTCTTCATCCTGAAGTTGCAGCAAGCGGTTGGATAATTCGCGGAGTTGTTCTGACTGTTGCAGAACTTCGGTGTTGCGCTCCTCGAGTTCCTGAGTGCGGCTGCGAACCTGGTGTTCGAGGTCGTCGGCGAGGGCGCGCAGGCGTTCCTCGGATTGGGCGATGGCTTCGCGCGCCTGCACCTGGCGGGAGATATCGCGGAAATAGCAGACCACCCCGTAACCACCTTCGGGCAGGGGAGTACGGGCTGTCTGCCACTCATAGAATTGCCGAACTCCAATGTCACGGCGGTCGCGAATCCACTCCGGAGCGACGTAGGGCTCTCCGGTTTGAAGCGTGTGATGAAAGTGAGCCAGCACTTCTTCGGCATACTCTTTGGGCCAGCGATTGCGAACCACTTCCCTGAAGTCAGCCCCGACCGGGTGGGGAAGTTCGGCAAAGGCGGTGCGCGCCGTGGGATTCAGTTCGCGAATGCGGAACTTTGAATCCACCATGTAGACGCCGAGCGGGGCTTCATTCAATAGCGTCTCGAATTGCTGAGTGCGCTGGCGCAGCGCCTCTGCGGCCTGTTTGCGCTCGATGGCGATGGCCGCTAACTGGGTGGCGCGTTTAATGATTTGCCGATCGTGCTCGCTGGGATTGCGAGGACACCGATAGTACATTGCAGCCGTTCCCAGCAAGGTGCTTTGGCTGGAAAAGATTGGCATGGAACAACACGCGGCCAAGCCATTAGCAGCGGCCAGTTCCTTGAAGTCGACCCAGTGCGGGTCGTGAGCGATGTCGCTGACAAAAATCGGCTTGCGTTCGAATGCCGCCGTGCCGCACGAGCCCACGTTGGGCCCAATGGTGACGCCATGAATCGCCTGGTTGTAGGCTTCGGGCAAACTAGGCGCTGCGCCATGCAGCAACTTCTGCCCGGCGGCGTCGATGAGCAGGATAGAGCAGAGCATTCCGTCGGTGGATTGAGTCTCGGTGTCGCGAGCCAACGTTTCCAGAATCTCGGGCAATTCAGCGCCGATGGCAATCTGCTCCAGTACATTCCTTTCGGCGGCCAGCATGCCTTGTGCCAGTTTGCGTTCGGTGATGTTCAGGAAATAAAGAGAAAGGCCATCGCGCGCGGGATAGGCGCGCACATCGAACCAGCGTTCCAGCGGGGGATAGAAGGCCTCAAACGAAACGGTTACGCCCTCGTCCATGGCGCGGCGATAACTCTGCTCGAAGATGGTGCCCACCGTGCCGGGAAATTCTTCCCAGAAGATCTTGCCAATAAGTCCGTCGCTAGATTTGCCCAGCGGACTGACGATTTCCGCGGCTCGCGGATTGACATAGGTCATGCGCCAAGCGCGGTCGACTTTAATGAAGCCATCGGCGATGCTTTCCACGATATTGCGGGCGCGCTCTTCACTTTCACGCAGCGCCTCGCCCGCTTGCTTGCGCACGCGAGCCATTTCCAGATGTGTCTGCACGCGGGCCAGTAATTCGCGAGCGCTGAAGGGCTTGATCAGATAATCGTCCGCGCCGTGTTCCATGCCTTCGACGCGGGATTCCTCTCCCGCGCGCGCGGAAAGCAGGATGATCGGAATGGTTCGGGTTTCGGCGGCCGAGCGCAATTCGTGCAGCAGACCGAAGCCGTCGAGGTTGGGCATCATCACATCGGTCAGCACCAGATCCGGAGCACGCTCCCGTGCGGCGGCCAACGCGGCTCTTCCGTCGGGGACAGCTTTCACTTCGTAGCGTTCCGCCAGCAAGCGCACCAGGTACTGGCGCATGTCAGTGTTATCGTCGGCGACGATGATGACGGGAAGCCTTTCCGCGCCGGGGCGATGGGGAAGCGGCGGGCAGGGAATCGGAATTAATTCGTCGCTGGGAGGAATCTCGGTTTCCGTCTGGCCATAGCCGGCGTCGGGCAGCCAGCGCAGCGCTTCTTCAACGAATGGCGCTGCCCCCACGGCGGTGGAGGCGAGGGTGCGAGTTCCTCCAATTCTTTCCGCGGGCAAATGCGAGGCTCCGAGAGGCAGGCCTACGATGAATGTGCTGCCTTTGCCGACCGCGCTTTCGACGCGGACGGATCCGCCGTGCAGCTTCACGAGTTCCTGGACTAGCGCCAGCCCGATGCCGCTGCCTTCGTGGGTACGGCTGCGCGTGTTCTCGATGCGATGGAAACGATCGAACAGGCGGGGAAGTTCCTGGCGAGGAATGCCGACGCCGGTATCGCTAACCCGCAGTTCAACCTGATCGTCCATGGTGGCGAGGGCGACGGTGATTCCGCCTTCGAAGGTGAACTTGAAGGCGTTGGAGATGAGGTTGAGAACAATCTTTTCCCACATGCCACGATCGACAAACACCGGCTCTTTCAGCTTGGGACAGTCCAGTTCGAGGCGCAGTCCAGCTTTTTCAGTCGCCGAACGAAACACGCTGGCCAGTTCAATAGTGAATGCGGAAAGATCCGTGGCCTGATAAATGGCCTGCATCCGGCCAGCTTCAATGCGGGAGAAATCCAGCAGCGTATTGACGAGCCGGAGCAAGCGGGAGCCGTTGCGGTTCACCAGTTCGAGCTGGCTCTTCGCCGCGGGAGAAAGTCCGATGTGGCTTTTGGCCAGCAGATCTTCCACCGGTCCGAGCATGAGCGTGAGGGGCGTACGAAATTCATGGCTGACGTTGCTGAAGAATGCGGTCTTGGCGCGATCGATTTCCGCGAGAGCTTCCAGCCGCTTGCGCTCTTCTTCGGCGGAGCGCACGTTCTGAATCGCAGTGGCGATCTGCCCGGTGACTAATTCGTAGAACGTGCGGTATTCGGCGTCGAGCTTGCGGGCGGGACTGACGCCGGCGATCAGAACTCCCAGCGTGCCGCCCTCGCCGCGCGAGGTCACGGGCAGAACGATAGCTTCTGAGAGCCGCTGGTGGCCAACGCCGAGGGGGAGACCGTCAACGTCTTTGGCGGAGACGATCTGCGAGCGTCCGGTGTTGGCCGCGTTGGCGATTGGCCATAATTGTTGGTTTCCGTTTTGCAGTTCGACGGCGAGTTCCACGAAATCGGGTACGAGGGCGCGGTCGACGTGCGAAAGTCCACAGGCGCGCTCGAAGCGGGCTTGCTTGCGCTCCGGGTCGAGCAGATAGAGCAACGCAAAAGGAACGTCGTCCGGATTTTTCGACAGCGTTGCGACTACCGATCCGCATGCCGCTTCCGTCGTCTTTTGCACCAAGGCATTGGCTGCGAGTTCGGATAGCGTTTGCAGCCGCCGAGCATTGATGACTTTCGGGGTCACCTCGGTGGAGGGACAGAACAAGCCCGCAACCTTGCCCGACTCGTCGCGGATCGGGCTGTAGGAAAAGGAATAATAAGTTTCTTCGATGAAATCTCCGCGATTCATCAACAGGCGAACTTCGTCGACGAAGGACGCTTCACCTTTTTCGAAGACCTTGTCCGCCAAAGGACCACAGACATCCCAAATTTCGCCCCAAATCTCGGCGGCAGGTTTTCCCAGCGCGGACGGATGCTTGGCTAAACTCAGCACCTCGATGTAGGCGTCGTTGTAGAGAAACGTAATTTCCGGGCCCCAACCGAGCCACATCGGATGGCGCGAATTCAGAATGAGATTGACCGACGTCTTCAGACTTTGGGGCCAGCGTTCGAGGGGGCCCAGCGGCGTCCGCGACCAATCGTGCTCGCGGATGAGTTGGCCCATGGTTCCACCGCCGGCGAGCCAGTCGGAGGTCGAAGTTACCGGAGTCGACGGTTGCTCTGCTTTTTTTCGGGAGCCACCATTCAGAAATTTGGAGACCGTAGGCAGCAATTGGTGCGAGAGATCACTCTTGGCCACATAAGCCGCGGCCTGTACGTCCTCGGCCTGGCGGCGGGCGATGGCGGGATCGTTCTGGCTGACGATGACGACCTTGGAGTCGGGAAGATCTTTGCGGATGATTCGCGACGCATCCAGGCCATTCATGCGCGGCATGGAGATATCCATCAGCACGACGTCAGGGCGCAGGCTCTTGGCTTGTTCGACGGCTTCGACGCCGTCTTTGGCCTCGCCGCAGACCGTCAAGTCGGTGCACGAGGACAACAATTCGCGCACTCCCTGGCGTACGGCTTCATGGTCGTCAACAATAAGGATGCGCAATGAGCTCATGCTTTCGCCCTCGATCTGTGCATGCAACGGCCACAAATGACACAAAGACGCCAAATCCTAAACTAGATGGAACGCGAGGCTGAATACAGCCTTTCCCGTAGGTGGATGCGCCAAATAAGGTCTTGTCGCGGGCTCGGTCCCATTCCTTCGGGCCCGAGCGAAGCGAGCAAGGTCCTGGGAATGCGGCTCGATTTGATTCTTCGATCCGGAGTGCGATTAGGACTTGCGCGGGTGCTTACAATGGTTCCCCGGCGTGAAGGGAAAACAGGATATACTGAGGATACTTAACCTCGAAGACACGCCACACACTTTGCGCCTTCGCGATTGAGAGATCGAGAGGCGTCTCTTTTGTTTCCGCGAAAATCACTGAGCCAGTTAACTCTGGTCGACGGCGAGCCCTGTAGAAAGCGTGCCGCTTGACTCGGGCGGTGGCGTTGTTGGCGACGCTGACGCTGGCATTAGCCGTGCTGTTTCGCTCTCCCGCCGATTACCGGCTGACGGTGTGCATCATCGTCTCGCTGGCGGCGATCCTGTTTGTGGCGCACTGCCTGATGACTGCGCGATTCCTGTGGGCGCTGCCGTTTCTGGCGCTTCTGGGAATATTTACGCCGTTCCACGTCAGCCGCTTTTCCCACGGATTTATCTCAATTCTCGACATGGCGACCATGGCGCTATTCGCGGCTACGCCGATGATCCTGAGACGATCCACGATGACGATCGCGCGGCCGGGACGGATCTGACCGTGAGTGGTTCATCCCCTAACCTGAGAGTAGGAGTTCCTTATGTCTGCAATCAACGGTGACAAGGCCCGGTTCAACCGCATCCGCAAGCAGAAGATCGCGCGCCGGTTACGCAATCAGGAAATGCTGAAAGCGGCGGCAACGCAAACGGCGGGAACGCAAAGTAAGAGTGCGGATGGTGTATCGGGTGCCAGGGCGCCACGACCGGTGCAGGCATGAACACTCCGCTGGCGGCGATTCCGTTTTCCATCAACGTTCCGGCAGCATTCAAAAAGAAGCGAGTGCTTCTGGTGGACACTTCGGCGCACAAGCGCGATTTGCGCTCCGAGGTGATGCGCAAGCTGGGCATCGATGTCGATTGCGCGGCCGACATTGCAGAAGCGCGCTCCTGGTGGAGAGCGGATTTGTATGACCTGGTCCTGGTGAATATGGAGAAAGGCATCGGCCAACGGGACCGGTTCTGCGACGATATTCGCGGCGCCAGCCCGCCCCAGCGGCTGAAATTTCTGGTGGGTGGACCGGATTATCTGGCGAATCTCCCTTGCGAGAATGAACCCTTGCCGCTGGAGAACGTCGATGAGCAGGTTCTGATTGATAAGGTTAAGACGGCGCTGTCCGGCGAGGCGAAAGAAATGCAGCGTTGGGGGATTCTGGAAGCTTCGCGGCAAATCTCGGCGGTGCGCTCGGCGTGCAATGCCCGGACCCGGGCCATGCACGACAGGCCTTCAGTGCCACGAGATTCCGACACGCGGCCATCGAAGCGCGCCGTCCCGGCCGTGACCTTAGACGATTTATTGAGAGAGGAAATGCAATGAAAAATCTTTATGTCGGCAATCTGCCTCACAGTACGACTGAAGCCGAGCTGCGGCAGGTGTTCGAACCGCACGGCGCAGTCGAAAAGGTCACCGTGGTGACCGATCGGGAAACTGGCCGCTCGCGCGGCTTTGGATTCGTGGAGATGACCGATGCCAGCGAAGCGGACAAAGCCATCGCGGCCCTGAATGGCACTGATTTAGGCGGGCGCCCGTTGACCATCAACGAGGCTAAACCGAAGACCGAGCGGCCTAAAGGGGGCGGAGGCGGTGGCCGGGGATTTGGCGGCGGTGGAGGCGGGGGGCGCGGCCGCGACGATTATCGCGGGCATCCGCGGCAGCCACGCGAGCCTCGCTGGTAAACTAGAACAAGCGAAGCGTACAGGTAGTCGTATATCATTACGAATTTTTCATTCGACGGACGCCGAACAATAAAATATTGGGAGACAGGCTATGCCACGAGGCAGATCAACGTTTACAAAACGTCAGAAAGAACAGACACGACAACAGAAGCAGCGGGACAAGGCTGAGCGCCGGAGCCAGCGAAAAGAAGACAAGCCCGAGCCCGGCAGCATCGACGAACTCGATGAACTGCGCCAGGCCGCCGCGGCCCAGGCCGCAATGTTCCAGATGGGGCACGATCATCCGGCCCACACTGAACCTCCTCCGTCCGACAAGAAGCCAGCCGAATAATCTCACAGCAAAAATCAAAAGGCGCGCGGCTCTTATGCCGCGCGCCTTTAAGTTTTCCGCTCCAGCTTGCGGTTGTTATTGTCCGGTGCCGGTCAGAGCAGCCGTCTGCGGCGTTCCTCCGCCGTTGTCCGCGACCGAGACTGATGCGCTGCGCGTTCCCGTCGCTTTCGGTTTGAAGGTCACGCTGATCGTGCACGTTCCCTTGGGCGCGACCGAAGTGCAATTGTTGGTCTGGCTAAAGTCGGTGGAGTTCGTTCCCGTAATGCTGACCTTCGAGACCACGACGGTTCCCGCGAGGCTCTTGTTCGTGAGAGTGATCGCCTGCGGGGTGCTGCTGGTGCCTACCGCTTGCGCGGCAAAGGTCAGGGCAGTCGGAGACAGGGAAACCGCCGTGCCCGTGCCCTTGAGGGTTACGCTTTGCGGGCTGTTGCCGGCGCTATCGGTGAGGGTCACGGCCGCGTTGCGAATGTTGATGGTCGTCGGCTTGAAGGTGACGTTGATGGCGCAGCTGGTGTTGGCGGCCAGAGACGTTCCGCAATTGTTGGTCTCCGAGAAGTCCTTCGGGTTCGTTCCGGTGATCGCGATGCTGGTGAAGGTGACTGCGATCGTCGATGGATTCGTTACCGTGATCATCTGCGCCGCGCTGGTGGTTGCCAGGACCTGCACGGGAAAGGTCAACGCGGCCGGCGAGACGGTCAGAGAGCTGGTGCCGGCTGCTCCGGTTCCGGTGAGCGTAGCGGATTGAGTTGTGCCACCGCCGTCATCGGTTACGGTCATGGTTGCAGTACGCGTGCCGGTAGCGGTCGGGGCGAAGGTGACGTTGATGATGCAAGTCGATTTTGCGCCCGCCAGTTCGGTTCCGCAGTTGTTGGTCTCAGCGAAATCCCCAGGATCCGCGCCGCTGAAAGCGATGTTGTTGATCGGGATCGTATTGGGCGCGAGATTGGTGAGAGTGATGGCCTGCGGGGCGCTGGTGGTGCCTTCGGCCTGGCTGGCGAACGTGAGAGACGTCGGTGACACGGTGCCGGGGTTATTCAGGAACACGCCCATATAGGTGTTGGGGGCGGTCGGCAATCCACCGACCGTGACAGCGATATCTGACAAGCCCGAGGGCGTGAAAACGCCAGCCACAAGTCCGGTTGGGTTGGGACCAACGACGTAGTCCTGGTGCGCCTGGAAAGCCTGGCCAGCAACCGAACTGCCGGTGCCCAGCAGCACGCTCATGTTCTTCGCGTCGTAGTTGGAGGTAGCGATGTCGAGGACGCCATCGTTGTTATAGTCGGCGACCGCGAGCCAGCGCGGGGAAGCGTTGACGGTGTATTTTACTTGCGGCTGGAACGTGCCGTCGCCGTTGCCATAGAGAATGCTGACTGTGAACTCGCCTCCGTTCGCGGTAGCCATATCGAGCTTGCCATCTTGATTGAAGTCGTAAATGAGGACGTGGCGCGGATCGGTGCCTACCGGATAATTCACGGGAGGCTGGAAGGTGCCGTCGCCATTCCCCAGCAGAATGCTGATGTCGTTGGTATTGTGGTTGGCGCAAGCGATGTCGAGAATACCGTTACCGCGGAAATCGCCGAGGGCGACTGACTTCGGATTCACGTCGGCGGCATAGTTCACGCCTGGCTTGAAGGTGCCGTCACCATTTCCCAGGAACACGGTGACGTTGCCGCCCAGGTTATTGGCAACGACCAGATCCATGATGCCGTTGTTGCGCAGGCTGCCAGCTGTAATGCCGCGCGGAGCCTGTCCCGCGGGATAAAGCACCGCCGGCTTAAATGTTCCGGTACCGTCTGCGTTGTTGATCAGCACGGCGATGGTCTTGCCAATCTCGTCGGCGACTGCAATGTCGGGCCAGCCGTCATTATTAAAATCCGCAACCGTGATGGCCGAAGGCTCGGTTCCGACCGTGTACTCCGCCTGGGGCTGGAACGTGCCGTTGCCATTGCCCAGAAGAACGCTGACGTTATTGCTGTTGTAATTAACCACGGCGACATCCAGATTGTGGTCGCCATTAAAATCTCCCACCGCATTGGCGAAAGGCAGCGTGCCCGTGGTGTAGTCGACGGGCGCCATGAAGGTCACCGGAGGGACGGACGGAGCCTTGCCAGTTTTGGATTGCGCGCTGAGTAGGGTGCAGGAAAAACAGGTGGCAAGGATCACGACTACGGCGAGAACATCTTTCCGCTGATGCATCTGAGGCCTCATTAAAATTCGGTTGTAAACTGCCTGGGTCCGGTTGGGAGAGGCTAACTTTTCTGGGTCGACTTTACTCAAGCATGAAAACGCAGCTCTTCTTTTCTATCCCGCAATGGGTTCTATCAATGGCTGATCTGGGCGGGAGGAGGAGTTCAGACCCAGAGAATGAAGGTAGAGTAGCAGCATTGCGCAGGCATGACAATGTGCAGTTTTTTGCAACTTTTCGGAGCGCAACTCGTTGGTTTTTCTGAGAAATGTTTCTGTGTACAATCACGATTAGTCCCTCCCGGTACGGCGAATGTTCGGCGCAGGTCCTGCGCCGGCAGGCGCTGCTAGCTTGCGCAAACCGCAAAATGTAGAGTGGATGTCGATACATTCCTCCCCATCGTCAGGAAATTCGCAGTTGGTAGAAAGGATCGAACGTGGTCGTTCTTGTAATCGGCGGTGCCGGATACATCGGCAGTCATGCGGCGCGGGCGCTGAAACGCGCCGGGCATGAAGTTATTATTTTTGACAATCTTTCGACGGGCTATGAGCGTCTCGCCGCCGGCTTCGAACTGGTAAAAGGCGATGTGTTGGATGCGGCCGTGCTGGGAAAAGTATTGCCGCGCGCGGAGGCCATCATGCACTTCGCGGCGCATGCGTATGTAGGCGAATCCGTTACCAATCCACGAAAATATTTTCGCAATAATATCGAAGGCGGGCTCTCCCTGCTGAACGCAGCGCAGGACGCGGGCGTGAAGAAAATTATTTTCTCTTCGACCTGCGCGGTCTATGGCGAAGTGAAGAAAGTTCCGATTGAAGAGAACATTCCGCGCGAGCCGGTGAATCCTTACGGAGTTACGAAACTGCTGTTCGAGCAGGCGCTCGAGGCTTACGATCGCGCCTATGGATTTCGCTACGCCGCCCTGCGTTATTTCAATGCCGCGGGCGCGGACGAGAGCGGCGAGATCGGCGAATTGCATAATCCTGAAACCCACCTGATCCCGCTGGCGCTGGCCGCCGCGGCGGGAACCGGTCAAGAGTTGCAAGTGTTTGGATCGGACTATCCCACTCCGGACGGAACTTGCGTTCGCGACTACATTCACGTGAACGATCTGGCCAGCGTGCACGTGAAGGCGCTGGAGCATCTGGCCGCAGGCAAAGAAAGTTTCGCGGTGAATGTGGGCACGGGCAGCGGATACTCGGTGCAGCAGGTGCTGTCGGCGGTCGAGGAAGTGACGGGCAAACGCGTGCCGCACAAAATTGGTCCGCGGCGCGCGGGGGATCCTCCGGCGCTCGTGGCCAATCCGGCAAAGGCGGAAGCCCTGCTGCAGTGGAAGGCCAAGCGCGGCCTGCGAGATGTTGTTGCCACCGCCTGGAACTGGATGGAGCGAGATCGGGCGATGGCGGTGCGGTAGCGAGCGGAGCGTTCCGAGTTTCGGTGGATAAGATTTTGGGAGCATTGAGAAATATGGCAACTGAACTGGCAGGAAAGAAAGTAGCGTTTCTGGGCGCAGGAAAAATGGGCAGCATCATCCTGCAGGCGCTGTTGAATCATGGCCTGCTCACGGCGAAGTCGGCTCGCGCCACGGTGGCGCACGAAGAGCGCGCCAAGGCGCTGGCGGCGAAGCTCAAAGTAAAAGTGGGCACGAACAACGTGGAGGCCGCCAAGGGCGCCGACATTATCGTGATCGGCGTGAAGCCGCAGGTGGTGGAAGATGTGGTGCGCGAGATCAGCGATCACGTCACGCCGAAGCAGATGATCATCTCGGTCGCGGCCTCGGTGCCTACCTCCATGATCGAAAAAAATCTGCCGCCGAATGTCCCGGTGATTCGGGCGATGCCGAATACGCCATGCATTACCGGTTCGGGGATGACCGCGATTTGCAAAGGCAAGCACGCCAGCGCGGAAAACGTGACGCTGACCTGCGACATGTTCAACGTGGTCGGAAGAACCGTCGTG
This sequence comes from uncultured Acidobacteriota bacterium, assembly GCA_963701925.1. Classification (GTDB taxonomy): domain Bacteria; phylum Acidobacteriota; class Terriglobia; order Terriglobales; family Acidobacteriaceae; genus Sulfotelmatobacter. The sequence continues at coordinate 62,291 of CAVPBQ010000008.1, read as the reverse complement.
GTCGACGAAAAGCACATGGACGCGGTGACGGCGCTTTCGGCCAGCGGTCCCGCTTATATCTACATCATCCTAGAATCGCTCGCCGAGGCGGGCGTGAAGGTCGGATTGCCTCGCGACGTCGCAACTCTTCTCGCGGCGCAAACCACGCTGGGAGCGGCCCGAGTTGTGCTCGAAACCGGAGACCATCCTGCTCTGCTGAAAGATGCTGTGACCACGCCGGCCGGGTGCACCATCGACGCCATCATGGAACTGGAAGAAGGCAAGCTGCGCGTCACGCTCATTAAGGCCGTGGTGAAGGCGGCGCAACGCGCTAAGGAACTGGCGTACGGGTAGACAGTTTCGAGGGACTGATTCTGTTCTTCTGCTGAGTCATTCAAAAAGGCCGCCGGCTGCGTTTCTGTCGTCGACAAGCGTACGCGGCATTGATCTGCCCCCGTGCTACAGTTCTGATATCGCCCGTCATTCATGTGTATAGAAACTGCAGCTCAACCAAACTGAGGCTCATCGAACATGGAACCGCGGCTCATCCTGATCAATCTGCTGGTCAAGCTGGGCGTGGCCGCGGCCGTATCCAGCACGCTGGTGCGCTCCAAGGAATTCAAGTCGCTGCTGTTTCGCGAAGAGCGGACTTTCCGGCAAAAGATTTATCTGGTGTTCTGGTTCAGTCTTCCCATCATGATCGGGGTGTGGATCCGGATCGTGCAGAAAAGCTTTGCCGCGAGCGATATAAGTTTTGAAACGGTGATGCTGCTGGGAGTGATGGGCGGGCGCTGGGCGGGTTCACTCGGCGGCGTGCTCATGGCCGCGCCGGCGCTTGCACACGGGGAATGGCTGGCCATGCCATTTGATGTGCTCTGTGGATTTGTTGCCGGACAACTGCGCACCATGGCTGCGGACAAGGATGACATCTGGTCGTTTTCGCCATTTATCGACCAGAGCATTTTTCGCCTGATCCGCCGCAACTTGCCGCGGCCCCGCCTGTTCGACTGGCAGATCATGTTCTTCACGACCATCGTCGTCTTGCGCCTGTTGCAAACCGAGCTGGTCCGATTTTTTCCCAGAGCCATTTTCGGCGTCGAGAGCCCGGAGAATTTCTGGGTGTGGGGCGCGATCTATGCGGCGACGGTGGCGGCGATTGGCATCGAAATCAAAGTCTTCAACAGCGTCCGCATACAGATCAAGCTGGAGGAGCAGGAGCGGCTTCTGCTGCACGCCCGCATGGAGGCGCTGCAAAACCAGATCAATCCGCACTTTCTGTTCAACACGCTGAATTCGATTTCGTCACTGGTGCGCTTCGATCCCGACATGGCGCGCGAAGTGATCACCAAGCTGGCCAAGATTCTGCGGCGCTTGCTCAACACCAGCGACGCATTTGCGCCGCTGCGGGAAGAATTGGAATTCATCGACAACTATCTTGACATCGAAGTGGTGCGCTTCGGGCGAGACAAGCTGCGCGTGGTGAAGGAGCTCGATCCCGCATCGCTCGACGTAGTGGTTCCCAGCATGTTGCTGCAGCCGCTGGTGGAAAACTGCATCAAGCACGGACTCGCGCCGAAGATCGAAGGGGGCAGTATTTATTTGCGGAGCAGTCTCTCGGATTCCCGGCTGATCATCGAAGTCGAAGACGACGGCGTCGGCATGGGTTCAACGCATCTGGAGGAGAGCAGCAGTTGGATGGGGATGGGCATTGGAATGGCGAATATTTCCGAGCGCCTGCAGGTGCTCTACGGAGATACCGCGCGCATGACCATCGACAGCCAGGAAGGCAAGGGAACTCTGGTTCGCATTCGCTTGCCGCTGGTGGAATCGGCCAGCTCCGTGCCCGAGGGCTTCTACGCCGAGCGTTCCAGCACGCGCAGGTAAAAATCCTCGTACTGCTTGACGATTTTAGTGGAGCAAAAGCGATCGAGAGCAACCGCGCGGGCCGCTTTACCCATCTCACGCCGCTGGGCGTCGTTGGTCAGCAGTTCAATCGCGTAGCGTGCCATGGTGTCCACATCGCCGACGTCGGCGAGATATCCGGTCTTGCCATGGTCAATGACTTCCGGCACGCCGCCGGCGCGCGTGGCGATGGGCACAACCTCACAGGCCATTGCTTCCAGTGCGGCCAGACCGAAGGATTCCAGCTCGCTCGGCATCAGCATGATGTCGGCGATGGCGACCTTCTCCTGAATCTGATCCTGCTTGCCAAGAAACAAAACATCTTTGTGGATGCCCTTCTGCACCGCCAGCCATTCAGCCACCGAGCGGTCGGGGCCGTCGCCGATGAGCAGAAGCTTTGAGGGCATCTGCTTATGCACTCGATCGAAGATTTCGATCACGTCGGTGAGGCGCTTGACTGGGCGAAAGTTCGAAAGATGCACCAGGATGCGTTCGTTGGCGGCGGCATATTCAGACCGCGTTTTGGCGATGAGCTCAGGATTACGCGCATACACGTCACAATTGACCGAGTTGTAAATCACTTCAATCTTTTTCTTCACGTCGAAGACGCGCACCGTGCGATCGCGCAGGTAGTTCGAAATCGCGGTGACGCCGTCGCTCTGCTCGATCGAATAGCGGGTGATCGGAAGATAAGAACGATCCAGGCCGACCAGCGTAATGTCAGTGCCGTGCAGCGTGGTTACAAAAGGCAGGCGGCGTCCGCGCGGGCCTTCTGCGAGCATCTGGCGGGCGAGCATGGCGCTGACGGAATGCGGAATCGCGTAGTGAACATGCAACAGATCGAGGTCGTAAAGCTGCGCGACTTCGGCCATGCGGGTGGCGAGCGCAAGATCGTAAGGAGGATAGTCGAACAGCGGGTAGCGCGTGACCTCGACCTCGTGATAGTGAATGTTGGGCTCGAAGCCGCGCAGACGGATGGGCTGGGCGTAGGAGATGAAATGGATTTCATGGCCGCGCAGCGCCAGCTCGAGACCCAGTTCGGTGGCCACGACTCCGCTTCCGCCGTAGGTCGGGTAGCAGGTGATTCCGATGCGCATGCGCGAGCTTGTTCTCCGTGCTACTTAGATGCGTTCCCGAGATTCGATGGCTGAATTGCGCAGCGGTCGCAGATTTTAGTGAAACGGGGCAGCGCGAGACGCGACTAGAAACGTCCTAGCTGCTCTTGTGACCCAGCGTGCCCGGGTCCAGCTTGTCCAGGTGAGCCTGAAATTTCTTCTTGGAATCTTCCGTCATTCCAGTGAACTCGATGCCCATGCCCACGCCGGGGTCGCGAGTGCGGACGACGGCCGAGGGCGACTGCCGTTCCTCATCGATCCAGAAGTCGACGCGTAGCGCGGTATCGATCGCCAGCGGCATGACCGTCTCTACATAACATCCATTGCCGCTCACGTCGGTCGCATTTACGCGCAGAGGAGTATTCACCCGTTCGTCGCGCAGTTCCAAGGGAAAGGAGATACGGTGACGGGCGAATTTCCTGCGATTATCCTGGCGTTCCTGGCGAAGGTGTTCGGCGGCCGTTTCTACGGGCAGAGCTTCGAGCCACGGACAGTCCTGGTCCGCCACCAACTGCACGCCCACTTGAGTTTTCTTCAGCGCTCCCGCATCGACTACCCAGATCACCTTGCAGCGGGCTTTTCGGGCTTCGTACTGGACGCCGATGACATCGCCCACTTTCAGCTCCGGCTCAATGCCATAAATGCAGGCCCCGGTCGAGCTGATATTCTGCGCCATCGCAGTTTGCGAAAAGGGACGGTCGTTCGCACCCATGCCCCATACCCGGACCTTTAAGTCCAGAGTCGCACGCGGCGCTGACCCTTGGGCAGACATGAACGAAATATCCTCCAGTACTGCGAAGCCGTGGAATTGTAACCCATAATACTATTTTGCAGATATGAGCGAAGAGTTACGTTAGTTCTTCAGTCCTTCAGCCTTCGGCATCGTGGCTGGATCGGGGATTGGGGTCGGACGCCCGGTTAGGTCGCGGTACGACACCAATTCGATGCCTTCTTGCGCGAGCACATGCCGCGCGGCCGGAAGGGTCAGCACGCGCAGTTCGATTTCGCGGGAGGCGCGCAGGCGGGTGTGAGCATTGGCGAGGTCGGCGTCATTGTAGCCAGGATGACAAACGAACTCCCAAGTCCCTTGGGGAATGCTGTGGGCGATGGCGTGGAAGAGAGTCTCGTCGAGTGTTCCTGTGACCTCGATGCCCAGGGTTCCGTCGGGAGCGACGAAGCCCTCGCGGTCGACGGCTTCGCGGAATTTGCTGGCAAAGCGGCGCAGGACGCGGACTTCGGCGTAGCGGGTCCACAGATTCGGGCGGGCCAGCAGTTGGCTGGAGCGCAGCGGCAGGCGCGGTCCAAAGGGATTGCGGACGGCGCGAATTCCGCAGGCCGAGGCCGCCTTCAGCAGTGGCCGCAAAACTTTCGGGAACAAGTGCGTGTGCTTGTGGGTGTCGAAATGCGAGACCGTGACGCCTGCCTGCTGAAGCTTGCGAATTTGTGCGGCGGCTTCGGCGGCGATCTCGTCGGGATCCATGCGACCGGCGAGAGCACGCGCGGCGAATAATTTCAGGCCATCGCGGAACTGGGGTGGGTCCGTTTTTGTCCTTAGCGATCGCAGGCGATCCGCTGCCAGCACTGGCTGGCCGTCGATGAGGACCACGTGACATCCAACACTCAAACGGGGCAGGGTCTTCGCTAGTAGCGCCGCTTCGGCGAAGGCGGGGCCGTTGGCCATCAGCGTGGAAGAGGTCACGACTCCGGCCGTGTGGGCCTCGACAATGGCCCGATTCACACCGGATGTGAATCCGAAATCATCTGCATTGACGATTAACCGCCGCACGCTGAGAGTCTAGCAGGAGAGAAGAGTCACGCCTCGGTTGTGACGGATTGCTCACCGGAACCGTGTTTGCGTGCATGGGCTGATTCGGTTCCGAGTAATTGCGCGCGCACAAATTGGCCGGTTGTTGAAGTTTCATTCGCTGATTTCTTTAGGGCGTGCTGCGATTGTGATTCCATCCTCCACAGATACATGACCGCGTAGGCGCGCCACGGGCGCCAGGGTTCGGAGCGCTTCGCGATTTCATTTTCAGCGGTGAGGTTGAGGGCGCGGGAAATGCCGCGATCGCCGGTGGGGAACGCATCGGGTTCGGCGAGCGCGCGCATAGCAATGTATTGCGCCGTCCAATGGCCAATGCCGGGGATTTGGCACAGGTGGGAGAGGAAGGCGTTGGAATCGACGATTCCGTCAAAATTGATGCGGCGATCGCACACGGCGCGTGCCAGGGCGCGGATGGCTGCGGCGCGCGTTGCCGGAAGCCCCATGCGCGCGAGATCTGCCTTGACGAGAACTTCGGGTGTGGGGAATAAATGAGTGAGGCCGGGCGCCGGGGCAAAGGGACGTCCAAATTTCGCGGCGATTTTTCCGGCGAGAGAAGTCGCGCCCCGCACGGTAGTCTGCTGGCCGAGAATGGCGCGGACGGCGAGTTCGAAGCCGTCCCAACTGCCAGGCAGGCGGAGTCCGGGTTCGGCTTCGACGATGCGCGCTAACAGCGGATCGCCGCGCAGGCTGCTCACAATCGCGTGCCAGTCGGCGTTGAGATCGAACATGGCGCGAATGCGCTCGATAATGAAGTAGAGCGCTCGCGGATTGCCAAATTGCACGCGTACCACGAGCGTATGCCGCTCCTCGTTGTAGCTCACCTCGAAATATCCATGACCGCCGTCGTAGGAAATCGTGCGGCGGTAGACGCCGCCTTCGACGATCTCAACTCCGGGCGTGCAGCGCGGACCGAGGAAGGCCAGCATGCCCGGCCAGTGATAGGGCGGGCGGAAACGCAGGCGAAAGGAATAATGATTCTCCCCCAGGACCGCCGTCTGGCGGGCAAGATGGCGAATCTGGGTGGGCGTGCGATGGTACACCTGCTGGATGTGAGCATTGAAGCGGCGCACCGATCCGAACCCGGCGGCCACGGCGACGTGATTCATGGGCAGCAGGGTTTCATCGATCAATTTCTTGGCGAAGTGCAGGCGGCGGGTTTGAGCCACTGCCATCGGCGTCGCCCCGAGGTGGCGGAGAAACAACCGGCGAAGATGGCGGGAACCGACGCCCAGCTTTTCGGCGAGAACTTCGACGCCGCCGTCTTCCAGACCACTCTCGCTGATCAGTCGCAGGGCGCGCGCGACAGTGGTGGAAGTTCCCGACCACGCGGGCGTTCCGGGGGAACACTCGGGGCGGCAGCGCAGGCAAGGGCGAAACCCGGCCGCGGCGGCAGCCGCCGCGGTAGGAAAGTAGCGGACGTTCTTCTCGTTGGCGGTGGGCGCGGGACAAATCGACCGGCAGTAAACGCCGCTGCCCACGACTCCGATAAAAAATTTGCCATCAAAGCGGGGATCGCGGGAGAGTCGCGCCCGCGAGCAGACATGCCAATCCAAATTCGTGGAAGCGCTCATAGTCGGATAGATGCGTCGCGGGTCATGATAGTTCGCTGGTCCGGAGAGGAATAGACGTTTTCGGACCGCGTTCTGCTCAATTGTGTTTTTGGAAATTCTTTCTTCTCGGTTCGTCCCACAGCGAGGTCCGCAAACGTCCAACGCCGGCAGATGCGGAGATTTATTGTGAGCGTGCCATGTCGCGGATTCGCCATTGCGTGGAGTGCCCGAACTGCCGGACGCTTTATCTACTGGGCACCAGTTCGTTTAGCAACGGAGCGAGGCTCGTGGGCACGCCTCCCACGTTGCCGCAAGAATATGCTTTGTACTGTCCCTGCCGAAACTCCGGGTTCCCGATCCGCTGGAAATGGAGCGAGGTGAAGGTCTGCAAAGTAACGATGGCCGCCCACCGCCGTGGATACGGGTCTCATGGCGAGATTGCTGTCGTCGCGCTTTGCGAGCCGGCCAACTTTGCAGATGGATCGTGCGGGCGTAGTTCGGTTTGAAATTGAAATTCAGGTTTGGAAGTCCAAGGGGAGAGAACTTCTGCCATGCGATTCTGTCAAATTGTTTCACTTGCCCTCACACTCTGCGCGGCCGCAACTTCGTTTGCGGGAGTCGATTCCGCCCCGGCGGCCGCGTGCGCATCGCCGGAGTACCGAAGCTTCGATTTTTGGGTGGGAAACTGGGATGCGTACGAAGTCGATAATCCGAAGGTGAAGGTCGCCAGCAACCGAGTGAGCCGCATCCTCGGCGGCTGCGTCCTGCTCGAGGATTACCAGGGCGAGAACGGATCGCATGGCGAGAGTTTCAGCATCTACGACGCAGGCCGGAAGATATGGCATCAGAACTGGGTCACGAATCGCGGGACGTTGCTAGTGATCGAGGGCAGGATGCATGGCGACGCCATGGTGCTCGAAGGTGTAGATCACGCCAATGGCGCAGAGAAACTGGTTCGCGGCACGTGGAAGCCGGAGCAGGGCGCAGTGCGCGAGACTGCTGTGACTTCTCTCGACGGCGGCAAAACTTGGACTCCCTGGTTCGATATGGTGTTTCGCCGGGCGGAAAGCAACATGTCCGACGAGGCCACTCTGGCTGGGCTCGATACGGAATATCAGGCGGCGGTGAAGGTCAACGATGCGGCCGTGATGGATCGCATCCTGGCCGATGATTTCGTGCTGGTGACGGGATCGGGAAAGACTTACAGCAAGGATGACCTGCTCGAGGAGGCGCGCAGCGGACGCGTGCACTATGACCATCAGGAGGACACGCAGCAGAAGGTGCGCATCTTCGGCAATTTCGCGGTGGTCACGGCGAAGCTGTGGGAGAAGGGAACTGAGAGCGGGAAAGCGTTCGACAAGACAGTGTGGTTCAGCGATACATACGTGCGCGCCGGAAATGGATGGCGCTATACCTTCGCGCAGTCTTCCCTTGCGCCACCGCCCGAGCATTGCAACTGAATTACTACCGACCGCCCTCCAGCCGCTGGTGCGACGAAAATCTGGCGAGGCTGTTATTCTGGTTGAGATTTCCGGGCTGGGCGGTTAGCTCAGTTGGTTAGAGCGCCTCGCTTACACCGAGGAGGTCGCAGGTTCGAGTCCTGCACCGCCCACCATAATTCGCGGACCCTGCCTTACACTCTTCTCGTATGACTGTGACCGACTGGTTCGCGCGCCCCGTTTTACACGTGACCGACGTTGAGGTATCGCTCCGCTTTTACATTGACCGGCTCGGCTTCACCAGCCCGTGGCGCTATGACGACGATGGCAGAGTATATGTCGCGCAGGTCGACCGGCAGAGTTGCGCGCTGATCCTGTCGTCCCAGTGGCCGGAGAAGGTGGGCAAGGGGCTGATCTTCATTTCGCTGAACGTCGAGCCGGATTCACGCGAGGCTGCGATCGCCGCCTTGGACGCGCTGCGCGCCGAACTCGATGCCAAGGGCACTCCGGTCAAGGAGGGTTCGTGGGGCTACCGGCTCCTGGTAGTCGACGATCCTGACGGAAATCAGCTCTTCTTCAACTATCCCCACTAGATCGCATTCGGCAAGGTTGCTTGGGACGATTATGCTCGAGCAACTAACAGCGCTCAGCGGTGACGCATGCGCGAACCCGTCGGTTTCACTCCGGAAACTTTTCGTTCTGGCGCACGATGCGAATGCGGTGGTCGGTGAACTTGTAGTGCATCTCCGGGACGTAAACCTTTTGCATATGGCAGGAGACGCAATTCTTCGTCGCCGTGGGGCAAGCGCCGCCGGGATGAGTTGCTGTTTTCTTTTGCCCCGCTGACACGTGGCAACTGGCGCAGACTCCGTCATACGCCGAGGCCTCGGTCTGCAGTTGAACATGCGGATCGTGGCAAGCCATGCAGGTCAGGCGCGCGTCGCCTTTTCCCCAGCATTTACTTTCCTCCAGACGATACGGTTGCGACCTCGTCGTCGACACGCCTGTCATGCCGGAAAGTTTTGTGTCCCACCAGGTGCTGTGGCAGGCGCCGCAGAAATCGACGGAATCCGCCGGGGCGAGTTTGGCGGGATTGAAGATGGCTCCTGGCGATTCTCCGGTCATGCCCGCCAGTTGCGCAGTCTGCGCGGACGCGATGTGCTTCGCTCCCGCGCCGTGGCAGGCCTCGCAGGTCACGCCCAGTAGCAGCATATTTTCTTCGAAGGTCGCGGTCTGATTCTTCGTGGCGATGTTCGCGGCGGTCGTGTGACATCCGAAACAGCGCTGGATCTCCGTGATATCTACCGGGCGATACATGGCTTCATCGATACTCTTCGGCGAGGGCAAGGCGCGCGCGGGCGTGAAATCAATCTGGTTGAGCGTTGAGAAAAACGTGACCCGGGCTTCATAGAACTTTCCGTCATCTTTCTTGAAAAGATAAGACTGGGCGGCGCGGCCGGTGCCGAACGCCCACAGCAGGTCTGCGGCCAAGGTGTGCGTTCCGTCCGTGACGGTGTATACGCTGTGGCGGGCGTCGGTCTTGATTTCGTAGCGATAGGGCCCGTTCGCGAATTTCAACTCCGGGTGGGAATGAAGAATGTCAGAATCGGCGGCGTGCATGGAATTCTCTCCCATCGGCGTCTGCCTCTGCGAAGCCAGTTTCGCGGCGTGGCACGAAGCGCACGCGCCACTGCCTACATACTCGCTGCGCGCCGCGGCTGGCTGCGTGGGCCAGAAGCCCGGCTCGGTCAGATGATCTTGCGTAGAGAGTTGAGCGAATAGTGAGAGCGCAAACTGCGAGCAGAAGACGAAAGAGAGGGCGCAGCGTACTACACGGCGAAGGACCGAGTTCGCAACCAACTTTCCCCCATGGAAAGGCTGTCCCGTCAGGACGGACACTCGCCTCAAAGCTAATTCTTCGCGCCCCAATTCGATTCAGAATATACGAAATGCGGGCAACGAAAGAAGTAGCGAAAGAAGTGAAGACCTCGCCGCAAGTTGGCAAGCGCAGGAACGCGGCGTATAAGAAGGGAATCGGGATGCCGTCCCCCTGCGCGTGCGCATCCCTTGTCCGTGGAGGTATCATGCCGCACTCGCGACGTCAGTTGATCACTATTTTTGCCGGCGCTGCCGGAGTTCTCGCTGCCAAGCCAGTACTGGTCGCTGCCTTGCAGTCCCATTCGCCGCAACCGATACCGTCCCCGAATGCACCCAATCCGAATTTTCCTAACGGCATGAACGGCCCGGACAACCGTCCTAGCGACGACAGGAGACAGGTCGATCCGCGGAGGCAAGAGGAGATCAAGACCGACATTCAGAAGCTTTATTCACTGGCGTCGGAATTGAAAGACCAGAGCGAGAAGACCGACATGAATTCCACGCTGCCAGTAACGGTGATCAAGAGGGCGCAGGAGATCGAAAAGCTGGCCAAGAAAATCAAAAATCTCTCGCAGGACTAGGCTGCGGGGCTGGGTGACCTCTCTTCGGAGGTCAGTTCGCCTGTGATAATCTGGCGCAATCGAGCGCCGGGCCGGGGCTTTGCACGCCATGCTCGCGTCGGCGTCCGCATCTTCTGCCTTGCAGTGGAGACCAGTATGCGTTCCACCGTTCTATTCCTTCCATCTTTGCTGTTTTTTTCGGTCGCGCTAAGCGCCAGTCCGGCGCCGCAATCGCTTCCTGAAACGCCCGCGCCTACGCCCGCGCAGACCGCTGCGGCCGAAACTGTGATCCGCTCTTCCGTGCGCTTGGTGCAAGTGAGCGTGGTGGTCGAGGACAAGAAAGGAAATCCCGTCACCGATCTCAAGCAGGAAGATTTCACTTTGCACGATGAGGGCAAGCCCCAGCGCATCGCTTTCTTTACCGCGCCGCTGCCCACGCCTGTTGCCCCGCCTGAATCGAATCAGCGGGCCAGCCTACTGCCTCCGAATGCCTTCACCAATCGTTACGATCTCAAGGGGCAGGACGCGCCTGGGGCGGTCACCGTGGTCTTGTTCGATGCGCTCAACACGGCTCCACAGGATCAGAGCTTTGTGCGCAAGGAAGTGATTCGCTTTCTGCAATCGCTGAAGCCGCAGGATCATGTTGCGGTGTACGGGTTGACCTCGCAGTTGCTGATTCTTCACGATTTCACCCGCGATGCAGCCGATTTGGTGGCTGCCGCCCAGCGCTTCACTCCGAAAGAGCTGGCTGCCTTTGATGCTACGCATGTTCCGGATATCGACCTGGTCAGTCTGGGAGGAGACCCGCAGTGGATGGCATTGCAGAACTCGTTAAACAACGCCAACGGACAAATCGCCGACCAGTTCACTTTGAATCGCGTCTCTATCACTGCGGATGCCATGGACGAAATTGCGAATCATGTCTCCGGAATTCCCGGCCGCAAGAGTCTGGTTTGGATTTCGGGAGGGATACCTGTTCAAAATAGAATGGCGCACATCGGGAAGCCTGGTTATCGTCAGGCACCAGGAGTCGGAGATGCGGACACAGCGAACCGTTTGCCCCGGCCGGACCGGGAGGTGGGGACATTCGACGACTTGGTGAAGGAAGTTGCGGATACGATGAGCCGCTCTAATATTGCCATGTACGCCATCGACGCGAAGGGCGTTGAACTCGATCCAACGATGGATGTTTCCGGGCGCGGCCGTCGTCTGACCAATCAGGTACGGGACACTTCGGTTCTAAATACCGAGCAAGATGCTCGCGATGCATCAAAGTTGTTGGCGGACCGGACCGGCGGCATGGCATTTTTTGGAAACAATGATATTCGGCAGGCCGTCCGGCGAGCCTTCGACGACGGCCGCTTTGCCTACAACATTGCGTTCTATCCCAGCCAGGGACAATGGGACGGAAAATTCCACAAGATCAAAATTCAGGCGAAGGAAGGCATGCGGCTGCGCTATCGCTCGGGCTACTACGCTACTAAGGATCGCACCGACACGAAAGAGGCCATCGCTGAGGAGTTGCAGCAGGCGGCCGAGAGCCCGCTCGACGCAACGAATCTGAGCATGATCATCACCGCGAAGCTGGCGAAGGCTGATGCTCACACCGTGGAGCTTCACATTGGAATCGATCCCAAGCAACTCTTGCTGCAGGAGTCGAGCGAACATCGCAAAGGCGCCGTGGATTTGTTTTTTGTGCAGCGGGACGCCAGCGGCCAGAAGGTTGCCGCCGAGGAGCAGCACCTCGATTTGAATATCGAAGACAAACAGTATGAATACCTGGCGAAAGTGGCAATGGTGCTTGACCGTCACGTAACCATTTCGCCGCAATCGACTGAACTTCGTGTCGTGCTGCGCGATGCGGGCTCAGGATCGCTGGGTTCGGTCACGCTGCCCGCGCTGGGGTTCGCCCCGAAACCCGAGAACGCGCCGACTTTAACGAATAAGCCAAACTAAGCGATGGCGCTCAAGAAATAGTCATCAATGTGCGGCCGAGGGCTCGGCCACCGGGATGTATTCCTGGCGGAATCGCAGGTCCGTTCCCGGAAACCGTTTCGCAGCTTCTTTCGTGAGTTCCACCTTCAAGGCATGTCGCTTGCCATCGACGATGATTGGCTTGAAGCCGATGGTGTAGCGTAGGTGAAGTTGAAGCAGGATGTAATCGAGGGCCGCGGAGAATTGCCTGGGGTCAAGAACCGAATAGAACTGTCCGCCCGTCTCGTGACTGTAGTAGTGGATAAGATAGAAGACCTGGCCATTGCGAAACATCTGTTCAGCATCGAACCGATAGCCGTTGTCACTCATGCCGAAGACGATGCCGGAAGTTTCCAGTACATGTTCGATGATGCGGTTTGCTTCATCTGTGAAGGTGGCTGCGTGGTCGCCGTATAAAAAGAGGAAGATGGGCAAACGCTCCGGCGTGGCGTGATGCACGTTATCCAGAATCATTCTGACCATCCGTTGCATAGCCAACTCACCCGGCCGGTTTTCTCCCTGGACAAGAGGTTCGCTGAGTAAGCGGTTGGCCATTGCTAGCGCTGCATCGGGATCATGTCCCGGCGGCAAATCCAGGGATGCCGTGCCGTCATCGCACCAGTGAGCGACTCCCACGGCATCGTCTTTATCCAAATGTGCAAGCGCCGGCTTGAGGAATTGAGCCTTTCCGCGGAGGAAGCCCGAGTGCCACTCTGGCAGACTTCCGATCTGGTTGCACTGCACAACGAGCCACAACGCGATAGGACGAGTCTCGTAGTGAGCTCCAATATCAAAGCTGCGGATGGATACTTCGTGACCGTTGTCGAAGATGCGGAAGTCCTCTCGCTGGAGGTCGGTCAAGGGCGCTCTGGTTCGGAGCTTGTTCTTGGCATTCTCAGCAACGACATCGACCAATACGAGATGGGTATCTACCCGAAACGTGGGAACCTGGGTCGATGGCGCCTGCGAGGAAGCTGGTAACCAGCCGTACGCCATCAGCGCTAGCACAGAGATCCGCTTCCAGGCCGCATATCTCACAGCGAGATAATCTTATACCCGGCGTACGCCCAAGCTTTTCTCGTCCGGACTAATGCGTTTCTGGCGGGGGCATAGTGGCTGAGTCCGGTCGAGGAATCAGGAAATCCGTGGGATCGTGTGAACCCGAATATGACTGGTTTCCATGCTGGCTGCGTTGCTGTTCGGCGAACGCATTGAGGCGCGCGAATGTGGCGCGCTCCTGCTCCGCCTTCTCCGGCTCGTTCGCCTTGGCATACGCCTTGGCCAGATTGAAATGCACTTCGGGACTGTCCGGCGCCATCCTGCTGGCGCGCTCTAATTCTTGTAATGCCTTCTCTTGCTGGCCGAGTTCAAGCCAGCTCCGCCCCAGTAAATAGTGGGCTTCGGCGGAATCATCTGCGAGTTCCACGGCGCGCTGCGCAGAGGGCAGGGCGTCAGCAGGATGGTGCGTTTTGAGCGCGATCGACGCCAGCCGCAGATAAGGCAACTCGCTCTTTGGAGAGATTGATATCTCCTGGCGCAATTGCGTCTGGGCTTCGTCGTATTGCGAGAGCGCGGCGAGCCCAGTGCCGTACGCGTAGTGAAGAAATGGAGTGGCCGGGTACTGGCGCAATAACGATTGAAATTTGGGGAAAGCCTCATCGTATTTGCTGGCCTGCAGCAGTGCGGAGATTTCGCCCGCCGTCTGAATCAGATTCTTCTTCGAGGCCTCCACTTGCTCCGGCAGCAGAGGAATGCGCAGCAGAGCCATGCCGAGTGCGAACTGGATTTCCTGCGCGTGCGGGCCCGGCGCCGTTTCAGAGGACAACAAATCAGTTGCGCGCTCGAAATCGGAGTGCTGAATGAGCAGAGTTGCCAATCGATATCGCGCAAGTTGCACCGACTCGGCGCTGCCGCTTAGTCCCAGGTCCTGGCCGCGCTGCAGGTGAATGCGCGCGTTGTTGTAGTCCTTCGTCTCGAATTCCGAAAGGCCCATTACGGCCCAAGCGGTGCCGTTGTTCGGCTGCCGCGCCACGAAAGCTTTGAGCGCAGTGATCGCTTTGGAATAATTTCCTGCTGAATACAACTGCATGGAGCGACGCCACTGATCTTCATAATCGGAATTTGTGGAAGAAGGGTTGGCCGTGTTGGCAGCCGCGCGTGTACTTGCCGCCGAGTCAGCATTTGCCTTGAGCGAATACATTTCGATGATCCGCGTCTCTCGCATGGGATTCTTGGTGACTGGTTGGGCCTCGTGCGGATGGCGCGAGCCACTCTCTAATGCCCCAATCTCGATTTTGGGGAGCTCACTTGCTGGAGAAATCTTCAACTCCTCTTTTTGTTGCAGGAGCGCCCCATTATTTTGCCCGGCGGAAGCCAGAGCCAATCCAAAGGCGTAATGCAAATATGGAACGTTGGGATATTGCTTCAGTAGCGATCGAAACGAGTCGAGACCTTTGGCGAAACTTCCATGGGCGAGAAGCGAAGCGGTCTCGCCCGCTGCGTGCACGAGCGCGTCCTGCGAAGGATCGACTTCCTGCGGCAAGAGAGGAACGCGCAGCAGCGAGAGCCCCAGAGCGACTTTGACATCCGAAGGAGGATTTTCGGCGAATGCCTGAGTGAGCAGGGAAGTGGCTTTTGAAAATTCTCCGTTGTGATTTAACAGCAGAGCGAGGTGGTACGCCGAGACGCGCGCAATCTCGGAATCATCGCCGGTTCCGAGTTGCTGACCCTTCTGCAAGTGCGCGAGAGAATTGTCGTAATCATGGGTCTCGAACTCGCAGAGGCCGAGAAAATTCCATGCGGGGCCGAAGGCGGGATCGAGTTGCACGACCTTTTGCAGCGCCGGAATTGCATCGGAGAAGCGATCCGCATCGTATTGCAAAGTTCCCAGGTACCACCAGCCCTCTTCCCAATCGGCGCGGATCGCGACCGCTTGTTGGTAATCGCGAATCGCCTCGTCAGCCTTGCCAGCCTCTCGCGCCGCGGACGCGGATTTGGCGATTGTGTCGAAGTGGTCTCCATTACTGGTTTGCGCGCCCAGCGGAATTGACATCGACAATGCGATTGCCAGCAGAGCGGACATTTTTGAGAGGAGCAACATGGATCGAAGGGACAGCCCAAAAATTAAAGCCCGAAAACAAGAGTATGAGAAGAATAGAAGAGAAGGTCAAATGCTCTGAGAACGTGCGCTCCTGGCACCGGCTACTGGCGAATCTTCAACGCTGGCAGGGGAGAATCCGGCGCATCGCCGGCCATTAAATTCTTCAGCGGAATGGTGACCGAACCAACGGCCGCCGGGCCCGCGTCGCGCACTGCAACACGCAGTTCCGAAGTCAGCGATTGGATTGGAATCGTTTGCTGCAATGTGAGTCCGGTTTTTGTCAGGCGTTGATACTGCTCGCGATTAAAGTTCAAATCCAGGTGCTGGGACGTCGCGCCTAATATCATCCCCGTGGATTCGCGTTGCGTGTAGAGCAGATCCAACGTGTCGGTGAGATGATCGCCGGATTCCTGCCAGAGAAACTGCCTGGGATCGATTGCGATTTGCAGTTCCAGATTGCGGGTGGAAACGCGCTTGGCCGTGATCACGATCCCCAGGTTCGTGGCGTCGAGCGGACTTACAACTGCGTCGTGCAACGCGAGGCTGGCTTTTTCGCGCGTATTCGGAGTTTCCTCGGTCGCGAAATATCCGCGACGATAGCGCAATTGAGCGTGGCCGTCCATGATGCGAACTTTGAGATGATGGTATTTGCCGTCCCAGTGGCGATGGTCAGGATAAAAGCCAATCGTGTATGCGAAACGTCCATCGTCAGAAGCGCGACGCATGGCCGCGACCACATCGTTAGAGCCATAGAAGGCCGCACCGCCGGTGGCATCGGCTAGGCTGCGTAGAAAATCCCGCGTATCCTGACGAGCGTAGAAAGCCTGCGAATCCTGGCGGGCGCGGTAAGTGCGATTGCTCACCCCCATGCCGGGATCCATTTCCACGCCGTGAGCGTCGACGCAATAGATCGCGAGGTTAGTGCGGTTCAGGGCTTCGACGGCGTCGTTGAGATTTTGCGGAATGGAAGCGTCGATGGCGCTCGGATTTCCGATGACGCGATTGATCAGTTGCAGTGGAAATCCGCCCGAAACCCAGATGAGACTTTTACGACCAGGAATTCCGTAGACGTGCTGCGCGATCTCGGCCAGAGCCGCGGCAGTGCGTTCCGCGCGATCCACCATCGCCTGCCACGAAACTGCCTGATCGGCGGCGCTCAGGTGCTGTTGAAAATTGGCCCAAATCTTGGGATCGCCGCCCAGCTTGGAAAAATCGGGATGCCCCTGTTTCGACGCGTCGTACATCGCGGTCTGCCGCGGTGAGAAAGTTTTCGCCGCCGCGACCAGAGCATCCACGTCCTGGGTGAAATCGTGCAGCATGAGCAGGTTCGTGGTGAGCGCGTAAATCGCCACATGATCCTGCGGTTTGAGAGATTGCAGGAAGCGCAGAACTTGGTCGCGGACGCGCACCTGATCCATCCCGTCGGTGTTGAGCGCGTCGAACAAAACGATGGTGACGGTTCCCGGGTCCTCGCCTTTCACATCGAAGCGATTGGTGAAAACGTTGGGTGGTAGCGGATGCGATGGCAGGGCAGCTGGAGGCTCGGCCGAAAAGTATGCGATGTTCTGTACTTTGCCATCGTCGTAGACCACGAAGTCGTCCTTCTTGAGATCGTTGACAGGTCGTCCCTTGCGCTCCGCGACTACACTAAGCTGGACCAGCCGGGTATAAGAATGGATGACGAGAGGTTGGTCGGATGCCGGAGTCGTAGTCGTAGCATTTTCGCTCTGTGGTTGCGCAAATGCCGGAGCCAATACGAAGGCAAGCCAGAGCGCCAGGATTTCCATCCGCACAGCCATCAGTTGCGTCCTAGCAGGGTGAGGCGGTCGAGTGCGCCGCGGTCGAAACTACGTGTAGGGCGAAGCATGACACATATTCGGCGAGATCGTCCACCGATTCCCGCGTGATATTATCGCCGTTCTGAGTGGCATGAACCGGTCAAAGGTCCCGTGAATAAGGCTCTGTATGAACTCTCTCGCCGCGGATTTCTGCGCCTTTCCTGCGGTCTGGCGGGTGGCCTCCCGCTAAGAAACTTAGGCCTATTCGGCGCTTCTACCGCCCCACCCGCCTACGCCTTCGAGGAAGTTCCCGCCTCTCGCAGCGGGATTACCTGGACACACACCGCCGGCAAGTCGCCGGAAAAATATTTGCCGGAGACCAGCGGCGCAGGCTGCGCTTTCCTCGACTACGACAACGACGGCTGGATGGATATTTACCTGGTCAACAGCGGCAAGTGCGATTTCTACAATCCTCCGCACCCGCTGCGCAATGCGCTCTATCGCAACAATCGCGACGGCACCTTCACCGACGTGACTGAGAAAGCGGGCGTCGCCGGCGGCGGGTACGGCATGGGCGTCGCTGTCGGAGATTATGACGGCGACGGTTTCCCCGACCTTTACGTCACGCAATACGAACGCAGCATTCTCTACCACAACAACGGCGATGGAACCTTCACCGATGTGACCAGCAAGGCGGGCGTCGCAACTCCGGGATGGAGTTCGAGCGCGGTATGGTTCGACTACGACAACGATGGACGGCTCGATCTGTTCGTGTGCCAGTTTGCCGAGTTCAATAAAACGATGAGCTGCGGCATCGACGGCGAAGGGATGCATCACTACTGCATCCCGCGCATTTTCAAGCCGCGGCCGAGCTGGTTATTTCACAACAACGGTGACGGAACATTCACTGATGTGAGTCGCGAAACTGGCATCGCGGAGCATCTCGGCAAAGGCTGGGGCGTCGTCGCCACTGATGTGAATAATGATGGACGCATGGATCTCTTCGTCACCAACGACACCGTGGCGAATTTCTTATTCCTGAATCGTGGCGGACGCTTCGAAGAGGTGGGGCTGGCCGCCGATGTCGCCTACAGCGCGGAGGGCCGGGCTCGTTCCGGCATGGGCGTTGATTCCGCCGACGTGAACCAGGATGGCTGGATGGATCTTTTCGTCGCCAACATCGATCAGGAAATTTTCTCGCTCTATCAGAATAACCGCGACGGCACCTTCGACGATGTCGCCATGCCCGTGGGCATTGGCATGGCCACGCGCTGGCTCAGCGGCTGGGGCCTGAAGTTTTTCGATTACGACAATGACGGCGATCTGGACCTCATCCTGTCCAACGGATTTCCCGATGATCTCGTGGAGCAACTCTCACACCAGGTGACGTACAAGGAGCCGCTGCTGCTGTTTCAGAATCAGGGCAAGGCATTCAAGAATGTCAGCCAGCAGGGCGGACCGGTCTTCGCTAAGACTTTCGCGGCCCGCGGCTTGGCTGTCGGAGACTTCGACAACGACGGCGCCGTCGACGTTCTCATCTCAAATAATGATGGCCCTCCTCTTTTATTGCAGAACAAAGTTGGTAGCCACAATCACTGGCTGGGCGTTCGCCTGGTCGGCCGCAAGGCGAATCGCGATGCGGTTGGGGCGCGCCTTACTTATCAGGCCCGCGATCTGAAACGCGAGCGCATGAAAGTAGGCGGAGGCAGCTTCCTTTCGGCGCACGATCCCCGGATCGTCCTCGGCATCGGCAAGCGGTCGAAAATCGATTGGTTGGAGGTGAAATGGCCTAGCCCCAGCGGAGCCGTGGAGCGGTTTACCAACCTGCCAATCGACCGCTACATCACCCTCATTGAGGGTGCCGGGAAGTGGGAATAATGAGGGCACGTACCCACAATGGAACTATCCCGGAATCGCTTCCCGAAAGGGAAAACCCGTCCCCTTGAGAACCCTGCGAGCGCCATTCTCAGAAACCTTTTTTGGAAGACTCACTCTTTCCGAAAATCCCGCTACCCTATGCCGAAGCATAGTGCGTAAGTAGTTACGCAGCATCGCGGAACGAAGTTGTGACAATTCCCGAAGGGAGGGCAATCTTCCATTTGTCATAGACCTTTCTCGTAACTTGGCCCGGTTTCATTTTGGGAATTCCGCCCATTTTGCAATATCGTTATTTCCTCTATGCAATATCGTTTTTTTTCTTGACAACGGTTGCACCTAGGCACTAGAACTGCTGGCCGATAGTAGTTTCATATTAATACGAAACCACTGTCTTCAGCGCAGAGACGCTCTCGGGGAGCATACGGATGAAAACTGTATTTACTGATAAGCGATCAGGCGGATCCATGATGATTCGTTGTTTAGTGCTTTCCTTGCTAATGCTGGCGGTTCCGCTGGCAATGCAGGCCCAACAATATTCTGGCACCATCACCGGCACTGTAACCGACTCCACCGGAGCGTCCGTGCCCGGCGCAACCGTCACCGCCACCAACACCGGCACTGGAGCTGTGTACAACGCAACCACCAGCGACCAGGGTGTGTACGTCTTTGCGCAGCTGCCGGTCGGTACCTATGAGGTGGATGTCAAGAAAGCCTCCTTCAAAGCATTCGTCGCCAAGAACGTCGAGGTGCACACCTCGACCTCGACGGACATCAGCGCGAAACTGGACATTGGCGCGGCTTCCGAGACCATTACTGTAGAAGCCAGCGATGTGCAGGTCGAGACCAGTCAGGCGTCGGTCGGCGAAGTCGTCGAAGGCACGCAGGTCCGCGAACTCCCTCTGAACGGCGAAAACTTCATGGGACTGGTCACCTTGTCCCCTGGCGTTTCGCAAGCCAACGACTTCAATAGCCGCGACAAGGGCTTGCTGGGTGGCAGTGATTTCTCGGTCAACGGCAACCCGTACACGAATAACTTATTCCTGGTAGACGGCGTCAATAACAACGACGTCGGATCGAACCGCACGATTCTGGTCTATCCCTCGACCGAGGCCATCGCGGAATTCAAGATGGTCCGCAACTCCTACGGTCCGGAATACGGACAGGCTTCGGGCGCAATCATCAGCATCACAACCAAGAGCGGTACCAACCAGTTCCACGGCGGCTTTTTCTATGCTGGCCGTAACGACGCTCTGGATGCCAACGACTGGTATTCCAATCACGCAGCGAATCCGGTGAAAGCCGAACTGCGCCGGAATGACTGGGGCTACCACATCGGTGGTCCAGCCATTAAGAACAAGCTGTTCTTCTTCTGGGGTCAGGAGTGGAACCGTGAAGTGCGCGGCACTCCGGAATCGGCTTGCGTACCGACCGCGGCCGAACAGTCTGGCGACTTCAGCCAGGATTTCGCTGGCGCAAGCTCGGCCAATGACGCGATAGCTACGGATCAATGCGGTGCAAACCAGCCGGCAGCCTGGGTGGGCGGCGTGAACGGAGTAGGCGGAACTTATACCTCGACTATCCCCGCCGCGCTTCAGAATCCAAGCAACCCCTTCGCGCTCGCGGCGGTCGATCCCGCCGGCGCACTCCTCGGTCAGTTCTACCCCCTTCCCAACGCTCCTCTGTCTGGCGGCACCAATTGGTTCGATTCAGAAAAGGTGTCCCCTTCTTGGAGTGAGATCAACGGCCGCGCGGACTACGATCTGACCCAGAAACACCGGGCCACGTTCCGCTGGACGCAAGATAGCTGGAAGGTTCCTGGTCCTGCTCCTGGCGAGTTCTGGGGAGATTCCATCTTCCCGACTGTGAGTTCGGACTGGAGTCAGCCCTCCAAGAGCGTCATGGCGAAATTGACCTCACAGTTGGGCAGCAGCATGGTGAACGACGTTGAGTTCGGCTACGGCCACAACGCCATCATCACCACCCTGTCTCCGCAGTCAGCAGCATTGGTTAGCCAAACCGATGCCGCTATTCCGTCCGCCTGGCCGGCTTCACTGAAGCAGAAGGGCGCCTATATTGACGGCGGTGGCGCATGGGGTGGATTGAATCCCTACGGTGGTGGACCCGCCGGCGCGCAGACCATGTGGACCATTGCTCCTTATGGCAACCACGAAGATCTGTACGCGATTCAGGACAACATCTCCAAAGTTCACGGCAACCACTTGTTCAAAGCGGGCGCTTATTACAGCACGAACAAGAAAATCGAATACAACAACGGCGGCAATGACGCGCCAGCTATCGGACCGGGACAGGCAACCGTCCCCACGAACAACCCGCTGGCGAATATACTGCTGCCAGGGAAAAACACTGCGCTCGATCCTACCGGTGTCGGGCAGCTCTTCAACACCAACGAAAACAGTGTTAATGGACTCGCACAAGTCGGCTGGCACGATTTCGAATGGTACTTGGGCGACACTTGGAAGATTTCTCACAACGTCACCTTAAGCTACGGCTTCCGTTGGTCCTTCTATCGCGAGCCCTTCGGCATCGACAATAAGTGGGCGAATTTCAGTCTAGCTGACTGGAGCGCGTCAGAAGCGGCGGCGAATCCTTCCGACGCTTGCAACGGTATTGTGATCGTGCCCGGAACCACGCCGTGTGCCTCGCAAGCAGCGCTGCTTGGCACCCTCGGAGTTACCTTGCCTCTTTCCAATGGAACGCCAGGCGCGAATCGCGCCTTGGTCAACAATAACAACCACTCCATCGCGCCTCGTATCGGTATCGCGTGGGACGTGATGGGCGACGGCAAGACGGCCATCCGCGTCGGCCTCGGTCAGTTCTACCAGCGCGAACTGGTAGGCATTGACGAGAGTCTGGCTCGCAACGCGCCGTTCGTCATTAACGCCAACGACACGCGAACCCTGGAGACGCCTGCGCCTTTGGCCAATCCAGCAGTATCGCCGAGCGCAGCCAAGGATCCACGGGCTGTTGTACCCAACAGCTGGCAGTGGAACCTGTCGGTGGAGCGGCAGTTGGCCCGTAACACTTCACTGGAAGTCGGTTACGTGGGCAACTCCGGCATTCACCTCACCTCGATGGCAGATTTGAACGAGGTCCCGAGTTCCGATTGGATCAATTCGTCCTTCCTGGGCACCACTGGTCCAAACGCCAGCACAACCAACATCAACTCCTACCGGCCAGCCAACAACTTCGGCATGATCGGCGAGTTTGCTCGCGGTGGCTCGGCCACTTATCACTCACTCCAGACCCTGTTCCGTTCCCGCGTGGGCAGCCGCTCCAGCTTCCAGGCGTCCTATACCTGGTCGCACTCGATCGGCGATGTGGAGTTGGATAACTCTTCGGGCAGCGTCAACCAGGAAGCCTTCATCAACCCCGCCAACACGCACCTCGATAGAGGCAACACAAATATCAACCGGCCGAATATCTTTGTAGCCAACGAAGTGTTCGACTTGCCGAAATTCGCCGGCAGCAACTCATTCGTGCAACAAACCCTGGGTGGATGGGAACTCAACAGCATCATTAACATCCAGTCCGGTGCTTCGTTCAGTGTCTACTCCAATATCGGAGGAGGTAAGGACGTTAACGCCGGCGTTAGCCCGATGGCGATTCCCAATCTCCCTGTAGGCGCGCTGCCTTGCGGCAACCCAGCTGTCACTCCGGGCACCACGCTTGCCGATTGTTACCAGCTGAATTCCCTAACGGGGACCGGCTTCGGCAACAATCAACGTCCAGACGCTACCGGAATCGCCTGTAACGCCGGACAGAACGGGAACCAAATCCTGAACACCGGGGCCTTCACTTTAACGGGTTACACGATCGGTACGGTGGGTAACGCGCATAAAGGATCCTGCTACGGCGCGGATGCCCGCACCGCTGACGTACAACTGGCGAAGAACTGGAAGATCAAAGAACGTTATGGAATCAAATTCCAGTTCGACTTCTTCAACCTGCTCAACCATCCCAACTTCGACAGCTTCAACCTCGAGGGTGCGGGATATGTGCCGGGAAGCGTCGCCTGCGGCTCGACCGCATGCAGCCCCGTGAACAACGTCATCACCAGCCAAACTGCGGTTACGGGTTTCGGAACCGCCGGTTCGGTGCATCCTGGACGTGAAATTCAATACACATTGAAGTTCACGTTCTAGGACTAAACGAATCACCCTCCACCCAAGGACGGCGGGGCTTGAAATTCCAAGCCCCGCCGTTTACTTTTGCACCAGAGGAAGAGAAGAGAGAGGAAGCGCAGTTGGGGATCCGTCATCGGTGAATCTCAGAATGTCCATGCGGTCGCGCCTGCGGCGCAGGATCATGGTACCGCTCGTTTCCACCTTCCTTTGGCTGTTCGTTATTCTCGTCAGCGGCGCGCAAGCACAATCTCCCTCCCATAAGCCCACCGGCAGAGCCAGCGCCGCTAAGAGCAGTGCAGCCGAGAATCCTGCCGAGGCCGAGCTAAAGAAACGCCTTGCGGCAGTAGAGCAGGCCCGTAACACGGGCGATCCCGCGACCATCGCGCAGGCCAACCAGCGGCTCATCGCGTTTGCGTTGCGCGAACTGGGACAGTTGCGCATCATCCAATCGGCTTACTCACAGGCGGTCGAACTCTACCGTCGCTCGTTGGAGTTCGAAGACACGCCCGACGCCCACGTCGATCTGGCGATTGCCGAGTTGTATGCCAATCATTCGGACGAGGCTGTCGCCGAAGCGCAAAAAGCGCTCGCCGCTGATCAGAACAATGCCCGCGCGATCGACGTCAGCGCTCGCGCGTGGATGAAGAAGGGCGACTACGCGAACGCAGCCGAAGCCTTCGACCGCGCCGCTCAACTCAATCCAGATTTCGATACCCTCTATTCGCTCGGCATCTGCCTACTGCAGACGAAGGACGCGAAATCCCAGCAGCGCGCGGAAACCGTGTTTCAGCAGATGAAGCAACTGGTGGGCGATAGCGGGTCGTTGCACGTGCTGATTGGCCGCGCCTACCGCGACGCCAACGACATGCCGGCTGCGATTCGCGAGTTTAAGCGGGCGATTGCTCTCGATCCCACCACGCCGCACGCGCACTACTTTCTAGCGCTGGCTACCTTCGCCACCAACGAATGGCACGCGACTCCGGAGATCAAGGCGGAATTTCAAAAAGAGTTGCAGCGTTATCCGAAAGATTATCTGGCAAACTATATTCTTGGATTCATCGCCTCGGGCGAGCGGGAATATGAAGTGTCGAATAAATATCTGGAAGCCTCGGTTGCGGTCAATCCGAATTGGCCCGAGCCCTGGCTGTATCTGGGCCTCAACGCCTATGCCAGCGCCGACATGAAGGGCGCGGAGACGGCATTTCGCAAGGCGGTGGAATTGACGGGCAGCGATGAGGCGCGCTCGAATTATCAGATTCGCCGCGCTTACGTCGACCTCGGTCGCATCCTGGCAAACTCAGGGCGCACCGAGGAGAGCGAAATCTACATGGCGAAGGCGCGCGCGCTGCAGAATAAAGTGCTGGAGCAGAGCCAGCAGAATGTTGCAGAGATGGCGTTGGCCGGAGGGGCCGGATCGGCGGCGGCGATCGTGCCCATCAGCCCGAAGAATGAAGCCGAAGCCGCGCCCGCGTTGCCGCAGAACAGCGATCCCTTCGCCCGCGTTGACGCTTCGGCGATCGCTCGCGCCAATCTCACCGACGCGCAGCGCGCCGCCGCCGACGTGCAGGAAAACCGGCTGCGCGCCGTGCTGGGCCTGAGTTTCAACGACCTTGCCACTTCAGAAGCGGTACGCAAGGAATATTCCGTCGCCTTGGGACACTACCAGGCGGCGGAGCGCTGGGACCCTGCGATTCCCGGCCTGGCCAAGAACCTGGGCCTATCGGCCTTTCGCAGCGATAATTTTCCCGAAGCCATCCGCGGACTCGCGCGCGCGGTGGAAGAGAAGCCCAGCGATAATCCGGTGCGCGCGATGCTGGGCCTCGCCTATTTCGGGGCAGAGAAGTATTCCGACGCGGCGAGCACGTTTGCTCCGCTCGGCCTTCGCGGCATGCAGGATTCGACTGTCGGATACGCGTGGGCAGCATCGCTCGCTCGCGCGGGAGACTTGAAGAAAGCCGCCGAAGTCATCAGCGAATTTCAGAAGAGCGATCGCCCCAACGATGATCTGCTTCTGATCGGACAACTATGGATTGAAATCGGAGATTATGCGCAGGCTGTCGGCACGTTCCAGCGCGCGTTGCAATCTGATCCCTCTCTGCGCAAGGCGCATTATTATGCCGGGCAAGCGGATATTCGCTGGGAGCACTGGCCCGAGGCTGCGGCGGAATTTCAGGCGGAACTGAAACTCGAGCCCGCCGATCCCGACGCGCTGTATAACCTGGGCTTCGTGTATCTTCAACAGTCACGCGTGGACGACGCGGTTGGCCTGTTCCAGCAGGTAATCGCCGAGCAGCCCAATCACGCCAACGCTCACTACGAGCTGGGGAAAATTCTGTTGGATCGCGGGCAGGTGAAGGAGGCCGTCGAACATTTGCAGATTGCGGCCCGCCTCAGTCCCCAGACCGATTACATGCACTATCAACTGCAGGCGGCGTACCGCAAGGCGCAACTGGATGCCGACGCAGACCGCGAGCTAGAGATCTACAAAGAACTGAAAGCGAAGCAGCGCGAGAAGGCCGGAACCCAGTCGATGCAAAGACGGTGAGCCGCATGAGCGCCAAATTAAGGAACCGATTGAGCCATCAGCCAAAGCGCTATTGCAAAAAGATATTCTTTTTTACCTGCCTGGCTGGAGCATTGGTTCAGGGGCAGGAAGGCCATCCCACGCCTGCCCCGCCCCCTCTCGGGGCTAAATCCTACAAGTGCGTCAACCGAACGATACCGCAGCTGGAAGACATCACCGCGAAGGCGGGAATTACTTTCACGCATTCCTCCGACCCGGCCAAGAAATACATTGTCGAGTCGATGAGCGGCGGTGTGATTGTGTTCGACTATGATCGCGACGGGTGGCCCGACATTTATTTCACCAACGCTCCCAGCGTCGAGATGGCGATCAAAGGCCAGAAAAGCCGCGGCGCGCTTTACCACAATAATCACGACGGCACCTTCACTGATGTGACGGACAAAGCTGGCATCGCGACTCCGTGTTTCGCCATGGGCGGAGCCGTGGGAGACATCGACAACGACGGCTGGCCCGATCTTTACATCACCTGCCTCGGCGGAAACGTTCTCTACCGCAACAACGGCGACGGCACGTTCACCGATATCACCGCGAAAGCCGGCGTCGCGGACGGCCGCTGGTCGACCGGAGCCGCTTTTGGCGATTACGACGGCGATGGCTACGTCGACCTGATGGTCACCAACTACGTCGATTTTCATCTCAACGATCTGCCGGGTTTCGGTAAGTCTCCCAACTGTAAATATCGTGGCCTCGATGTGCAGTGCGGTCCGCGCGGGCTGAAAGGCGCGGGCGACGCGCTTTTTCATAATAATAAGGACGGGACTTTCACCGACGTATCGAAGAGCGCCGGTGTCGACGACCCCAACGGCTATTACGGCCTGGGAGTTCTGTGGGCAGACTTCAACAACACGGGCAGGCCCGACATTTACGTTGCCAACGATTCGACTCCGAAATTCCTGTACAAGAACGAGGGCAACGGGAAATTTAAAGACATCGGCCTGGAGTCGGGCACGGCCGTCAGCGAGGATGGTTCCGAGCAGGCTTCGATGGGCATTGCCATTGGCGATTACATGCACACCGGGAGGCCATCATTATTCGTTACGAATTTCGAGAACGAGAATGATCTGCTTTATCGCAACGACGGTAATTGGAACTTCACTGAAGTTTCGTATCCTGCCGGCGTAGCGCTACCTTCACTGCCATGGGTGAAGTGGGGAGATGCGTTCGTCGATCTCGACAACGATGGCTGGCTCGATCTGATCGCGGTCAGTGGCCAGGTTTATCCGCAGGTCGACACGCTTCCTTCCGGCGGCGGCTATCGCGAACCCAAGTTGCTGCACATGAACCAGACGGACGGAACGTTTTGCGACGCCAGTGACCTTGCTGGGCCGGCGCTGAAGGAACGCCGCGTCTCGCGCGGATTGGCCGTGGGCGATCTTTTCAATGACGGCAACATGGATGTCGTGGTCAGCGACCTTGACGGCAGTCCGATGATTCTCAGAAATCACGGCGTCCCCGGCCGCCATTGGGTGAGCTTTGAACTCGCAGGAACAAAGAGCAACCGGCTGGCGCTGAACGCGCGCATCAAAATCGTCGCCGGCGGAATGACACAGACGGATGAAGTGCACAGCGGCGGAAGTTATCTTTCGCAGAATGATGTGCGCATTCACTTCGGCTTGGGCGCAGCGAAGAAAATCGACAAAGTGGAAATCCACTGGCCGTCGGGCGCCAGCGACACGATTGAGAATCTTGCCGCCGATCAGTTTTATTCCGTGCTCGAAGGACGCGGAATTGTTCCGGCAGAACAGATCCGTCCAGTTCTGAAGCGCCCTTAACTAATAGCTATAGAAACATGACCCTGCTCGGGCGAACCGTGCCCTTATTACTTCGCCGCCGGAACCATCTTTTCCAGCTGCGCAACCTGCTGTTTCACCAGGTCGGCATTTTGCCCGACCGGCAAATAGGTCAAGCAATTCCGCAGATGCGCCAGGGCTCCGGCATAGTCCCCTTTGTCGGCCAGGATCACAGCCAGCAATTGCTCAGTATTGGGTTGCGTGTGGAGCGGATCCATGGCGAGCGCTTTGGTGGCACTCGCTTCCGCCGCGTCTTTTTTGGCCAGCTTGTAATTCGCGAGCGCATTGAAATAGAAGACCTGCGGCGTTCCCCTCGGATCAAGTTCCAACTCGTGGGCCGTGTCGTCTGCGACCTCCTGCCACTTTCCCGCTTGCGCCGCGTAAACCACAAGGTGCCCATAGGGAAGAATGAACTTTGGGTCTGCCGCTGCGGCCTTGGCGAATGAGTTCTGCGCCTCCTGCGATTTCGCCACTTCCTGAATTCTTCCTAGCTGATACCACGCCTCTGCGAATTGCGGGTATACCTGCACCGCTTTTTCCAGATCATGCTGCGCTTTGTCCGGCTTTTGTTCCAGCCAGTCGGCACGCGCCTTCTCGAACGATTTAGCCGCATCCTTGGGTGCCGATGTCGTGGTGCTGCTGACCGCGGCTCCGGCCGCGCCCTCTTCTCGAGTGAGCTGGATTGTGCCAATATCCGGGTTATCCATGATATTGCGGTTTACTACGGTGAGCACGGTCGAGGTAAAACCGGACAGCGTAGCTTCGACATTGCAGCCAATGAATTCAGAAGCCGGCTTGGAGCCATCCGTGCCGAGCACGGGGTGAGATGTCTTCAGGACTGCCGCGATCTCGAAGTTGCCCTTGGGATCGGCGTCCGTGGTGTAGCGAATCTTTCCGTCACACGTGACCTTAACTGGAACTGGATCCCACGGCAGCGACCCCGCGGGCAGGCCGACAAAAGCCACTTTGCCGAGCAGATAATCTCCGCTGCGCGCCTGGTGCTGGATGTCGTCCCATTTGGCGGACTTGCCAATGTCGCTGGTAGCCTCAGGCGTTTTCCCGCTGCCAGTCTGCGCCACACTTACAGCAAGAAGTATCGTGAAAAGACATAACAGGAAGGATAATTTCGTTTTCATGGGCACTCACCTCTACGACTCTACGATATTCCTCTAAGAGGAAAGGTGCCAAGTCCGCCAGGCAAGTGTGCCTCAGGCCCGAGCCTTGTCGATCATCTCCTCCCAGATCCCCTTGGAGCGCAGGATCAGTTCAACCGCTTCGCGAATGGCACCGTGTCCGGCCACTGCCTTCGTAGTGTAGTGCGCGATCTCCTTCACTTCGGGCACAGCATCGCCCACGGCGACCGCAAGTCCGGCGCGACGCAGCAAGGGAATATCCGGCAGATCGTCGCCGACGAATGCAACTTCCTGATCCGTGGCCTCAGCCCTCCGAAGAATGTCTTCATACGCCGGCATCTTCACGGGCTGCTTCATATACACGAACTCCATCCTCATTTCATAGGCGCGGCGAAGCAAGGCAGCACTCTCGCGTCCGGTGATGCACCCGGTGCGTAGCCCGGCGGTCTGCGCCAGTGTCAGGCCCTGGCCGTCGTGCGCGTCGAAGGTTTTGATTTCAAGCGCGGTGCCATCGGCTTGCGAGAGCAGCGTGACACTGCCATCGGTCATGGTGCCGTCCACATCCATCAGCAATACGCGGATGCGACTGGCCCGCCGCTTGAGTGCGGGAGATATCTTAGGAAAGTTGGTCAACGCAGCCTCAGAACCTCGAAGAAAGACAGAAAGAGTTTACCGTGAACCTTCTCATTTCGCATCCATGGCATCGAGAGAGTTCGAGTTACAACCCCACGAGCTGCGGCCCGCGCTGTACGAGACACCCCGTACATTCTTTCAACCCTAGTTTCAATTCGTCTGCGCATCAACTCATGCGCTAACCGATATGCTGGCGCCTGTTTTATCATTGCCGCAATAGACTCTTTTCGAATCTTCTGGCCTAGTAATTCCATCTGAACCTCGGTGAGGACTGTCCATGTCCGACAAGAAGACTGCAATCGTTACTGGAGCCCAGCAGGGGATTGGCGCGGGTGTTGTGGAAGCTTTCCTGAAGAAGGGGTACAACGTGATTGCGACCTCCCGGAAGATCACGCAATCGTTTACTTCCTCCCCCGCCCTGCTTCTTGTCGATGGCGATATCGGAAAGCAGGAGACCGCTGCCAAGGCGGTGGAAGCGGCGATCGAGCACTTCGGGACGGTCGATGTCCTAGTGAATAACGCCGGGATTTTCCGTACGAAGCCGTTCACAGATTTCACGCCTGACGACTGCAATGCTCTGATATCGACGAACCTGTTGGGATTTGTATACATCACTCAGCTCGCCGTGCAGCAGATGTTGAAACAGCAATCAGGCAACGTTGTGACCATCACTGCGGCGTTGGCGGACCAGCCGGTCGCCGGAGTCAATGCATCGGTCTCGATGATGACCAAGGGAGGCCTGAATGCGGTAACTCGGAGCCTTGCCATCGAGTATGCGAAAGATGGGATCCGCTTTAACGCCGTGGCCCCCGGAGTCGTGGACTCGCCTCTGCACAACGGTGACCCTAAGGACGTCCTTAAGACCTTCCAGCCGATGGGACAAATTGTGGAGGTGAAAGACATTGTCGAAGCGGTCCTTTTCCTGGCAGAAGCAAATCAAATCACCGGTGAGATCCTGCACGTCGATGGTGGCGCCCACGCCGGTCGTTGGTAAGCGCGCAGTCATCCCGCGCGTCGCAAATCTCTGCCCAGAGAACTGACGAACTGCTCGACCAATCTGGAGATCTCATCGGCCGCCGTGTCCAGAGCGAAATGGCCGCCGTCAACGACGTGCACTTCGGCTTGCGGCACGTCACGACGATAGGCCTCCGGTTCCGAGGGGTCGAAGGACAGTTCATATTTGCCCCAGAGCACCAGCAGCGGCGGCTGGTTCTCGCGCATCCAGGCTTGCCACTTCGGATAGGCGTCGACGTTGGTTCGATAGTCATAGAACAGATCACTTTGAATCTGAGCTTGGCCGGGCCGGTTAAGAAAGTAAAATTCATCGGTCCAAAGATCCGGGTCATGGCGCTCCACGTTAGGATCATTTCCCACATGCCGTGCGCGCGCCGCATCGAGCGATAGAAGATTGCTTCGCAGCGCGTCCTCATTGGCGACGCGATCGGCCCAAAAAGCCCGGCGCGTTCTCCAATTCGCGCCCAGGCCCTCGTTGTGCGCCACCGCGTCTTGCACAATCAGAGCCTCGACGCGTCCCGGATGGGTCAGGGCCATGCGAAAGCCGACCGGCCCGCCGTAGTCTTGCATGTACAGCGTATAGCGCGCAAGTCCGAGCGCTTCGGTGAACTGATTCATGATCTCCGCGTAATGGTCGAATGTGTACGCGAAGGTCTTCGGGTCGGGCCAATCGCTGTGTCCAAAGCCTGGATAGTCGGGCGCGACCAGGTGAAAGCGATCAGAAAGCCGCGCGAAGAGCGGCTCAAACATGCGCGACGAAGAGGGCAGCCCATGCAACAGAAGAATTGTCGGCGCATCTTTGGGGCCGGCCTCTCGGTAAAAGATAGACAGCCCATCAATTTGTTTCGTGCAATAGAAAGTTGAATTGTTCATGAGCCATTTGTCTCCGTGAACTTCAGCCGGATCAGGCCGCTACTCGCACCGCACCTACGGCTTTGTGCGGTGCGCCGACGTAAGGGAACGACGTTAGCAAGTCGTTGTGAGGTCCCACCCCATCTCCCGTCATTTTTCCATTGGTAAGAACGGATATAAAAACATCCATAACGTCATCGGAAAGTTTGCGGCCGTTGGCCGGGTAGGCCGCGGGCTGGCTGGGATCGTAAACGAGGATGTCGGGCAGCAGAGTCGCGGCCGCCCGCTTCGCATCCTCCGGCGTGTAACCGCCAGTGTGCTCCAGCG
Organism: uncultured Acidobacteriota bacterium; assembly: GCA_963701925.1. Taxonomy (GTDB): domain Bacteria; phylum Acidobacteriota; class Terriglobia; order Terriglobales; family Acidobacteriaceae; genus Sulfotelmatobacter. Next base: position 30,835 of record CAVPBQ010000008.1, on the reverse strand, counting down.
AATGCGCGAAGACGGGGATGAAACCGGCATCATCCACCGGCTGGGCAGCGAGGTACTCAGCCTTGTGGTCACCGGTCAGGAACACAGATTGCGAGGGGCGCGCGCCGCGATCCGCTTGCACCCATTTCCCGTTGCTGCCATCGAGTGTGCGATGCCACAGGCCAACCTTTCCCGGGCCCAAGGCAGAGTTTGGGACCTCGAGCACGATACTGCAAACGTCCTTCTCGGCGAAGAAATCATTGCCGGTGAACTGCAAGTTGTTCAGCGCTCCCAGTGTGTCGAAGAAAAACGGATCGCTGCGCCAGCCGGCGAAGAAGCGGTAATCCCCCGCATCCGTCATCTGTGCCTCGCGCCCGGTCGAGACCAGCGCTCCTTCCAGGATGGTCTCCCCGTCGTCGCCGGTTCCGGCGGCTGGCTCGCCTTCAACCCGGCGCAGTGTGGCACTATGCTCACCGTCTTTGCCGGCGGTGAACCGCACTCGGTAAGCGATGTCGGCAATGCGATCTCCATCGGTATCGATCTTGAGTTCATACACCGCCTCAGTCGCGAAGGGGTCGTCTGTCGTCGGCCCGGCTGGGTTGAAACCGACGGATGGATGTACGTTCATAATCAGGATCGACTTGGAGGCGTCCCCTGGCTTGGGGAAGGCGTACAGGTCGGTAAGATCGAGGCGTGCGTCCCCCTGGGGGAAGCCGAAGTCGGGACCGGAATAATGGTGCGACATAGATCATCTCCTCATACTCTACGTAGTCGGTGTTAATGGGTTTCTGAATCTGGCCACTCTCACATCGTCAGAACCACGCGAAACTCGGCTTTGCCGCTCAGCATGCGCGCGTAAGCTTCAGCAGCTTTTTCTAGCGGATAGGTTTCAATCATGGGACGCACGCCGGTTAATTCGGAGAAGCGCAGCGTGTCTTCGGAGTCGGCGGGTGTTCCCGAGGCCCAGCCTTGAATCGTGCGACTTCCATTGATGAGCTGCAGGGGTGTGACCTCGATGGGATCTAACGCAGCGCCGAGCACCATGAGTTCACCATTGGGTGCGAGACCGTCGAACAGTTCGGACATCGCTTTCGAGTTCGGCGCAGTCGCCAGAATCACGCGTGCTCCACCCATCCTCTGCAATTCCTCGGCAGGTTTTGTCGTCGCGCTGTCGATATAGGCGCTCGCCCCCAGTTTCTTTGCCAGCGAAGCATTCTCAGGCCCGCGCCCGATAGCCACGACCCGATAGCCGAACTTCTGCGCGAATTGCACTCCGAGATGTCCCAGGCCACCGATACCTTGCACGGCAACCAGATCGCCGGGGAGCGCGCCACTATGCCGCAGCGCGTTGTACGTCGTAATGCCAGCGCACAGCAGAGGCGCCGCTTCGGCATCCCTCAGAGTGTCTGGGATCGCCGCCAGCGCCTCGGCGGGAGCCACCATGTATTCCTGGTATCCGCCGTCATAGCTGATGCCCGCAATCTTCATGTTCTGGCAATTGCGAAAATCTCCCCGCCTGCATTCGCGACAGGTGCCATCATGGCCGCCGTGCCAACCGACGCCCACGCGTTGCCCCTTCTTCCATTCGGAAACGCCCTCGCCCACTTCATCCACAATGCCGGCGACTTCGTGTCCAGGAATGCGAGGATATTGCAGTCCGGGCCACAAACCGTCCTTGGTCAGCACGTCGCTGTGGCAGACACCACAGGCTTGCACCTTGATGCGCACCTGCCGTGGCCCGGGCTCGGGAACTTCGCGTTCGACGATCTGGAAATCTGCCCCGGGGCTGGGAACTTGCGCCACTTTCATCTTCGCCATCTTCATGGGTACAACTCGGCTCGTCGCCATAAATCCTCCTGGAAGTCGGTTGAGGTCCGATGTCGGTAACGACTCTGCGGGCTCCCGTCTTGGACTCCGGTGTGACTCCTGGAGTCGCATTTATTAGGATTATTTCTTATTGTCAACCTCGAAGACGATTTCGACTACCTCAAAGCCAGCAGTTTTTAGCCTATATTTTTCTGCAGGCGGGCGGCAGTGCACGGGCGGCGCCAGGAGAATGGCAGACTTCTCCGCAGGGTTGGTCACCCGGATTTGCCAGTGGTAGACTGCGACAATGGCTACCAAGAAAAAGAGTAGAAAAGCGAAGAAGTCCAAGCGAACCTCCCGCAAGAAAGTCACAGGTTCAAAGCGCCCAGCCAAGAAGCAAGCTCCAAAAAAACGCCCCGCGAAGAAACCGGCGCCGAAGAAGAAAGCCGCCAGCACTTCGAAAAAAGCGCTCGCCAAGCCGGCGCGCCAGAAGGCGGCGCGGAGCAGCACCCGAGAGAGTGCGGCTTTCGAACTGGAAACCGGATCGCGTTCTGCCGGTCAATCTGGAGACTTGCAGGGATTGCCCGACGTGGAAAGCGCGGATTCCGAAAGTGTCGACGAATTGCTCGAGGAAGGGAACGCGTTTGAGGCCGAGGCGGTCGCAGGTGTCCAGCGCGCCGACGACAACGAAGGGCAGGAGGTACATACCCACGAGGTGCCGGAGGATGACGTCCCCGAGGAATATCTGGACCAAGATTAATCCGGCTGCGGCGCCGCGGCATGATTTTGAAAACCGAGCAAGGAGGAGCGCGGTGCCCTCCCTTCGATCTCAGTTTTTGGCCGTTCTCGATGTGCGCGCCGATTCTTGTTTGAGCGATCGCTGGTAATCGGCCAACAGTTTCTCGCGGTTCTGGCGCAAATCGATCCCGGTCGGCGCAGTAGGATAGGGCTTGTCTCCCATCAATCCTTTCCACAAAATGCGATTAAAGTTTGCCCCGTCGACGCGGTCTGCATCGTTGAAGTCCATACCCTTGGTGACCCGCGCCCAGTACTTCGCGTCGGGGGCCGGGTTGTTACACGGCTGCGCCGGCTGCGGCAGTGGAAGATTCGTGCAATAGAGAATTGATGCCGGCGCGGCGCTGAACGTCCAATTCCGGTTGGGCACCGTGTTGAAGATGTCGGCCATAGGCGTGGCCAGCGCGTCATTCAAGTTCATGGGCGGCAATCCCAGAACCTCTTCGATGGTGCGCACAAAGTCGAGCGTGGTATACGCCGTTGAAACCACCGCATCCCTTATATAGGCTCCCGCCACATACGCAGTAGTGCGGTGCGAATCGATATGGTCGCCGCCATCCTGCGCATCGTCTTCCACGACGAAGATCAGCGTGTTGTTCTTGTAGACGGGACTGTTGGCGATTTTCTGCACCAGCAAGCCCACGGCATAGTCGTTGTCTGCCTGATCCCGATCGGGAGTATTCACCAGGTCGATCGCGGTGGCGAAGTTTCCAGTGTGATCGTGCATGAAGCGCACCATGGTCAGATTTGGAAGTCCGCCCTTGGCGTAATTGGCGTCGAAGTCCCGCTCCCATTCTTTAAAACGATAGTAATCGGGGAACGAGGGATCGAAGCCGCGGAAGTAGGGATCGGTAAACGGCGCGAGAGCAACGTTGGTCGAAGGCGCGACGACTGTGTTCGTAGAGAACGGATCGTGTACCAGCGGAGTCTGGCACGGCGCAGCATTATAGCAAGTCGTGTCGACGAACCAACCGTAGTCGCGAACCGTGAGACCGGCCCGCAGTGCGTTGTTCCACAAATACCCGGTATTAACTTCATCGTCAGGTCCATCCGGCGCGTCGACGTCGGTCTGACCCGGCAGCAGATTCTCAGCATTGGGTGCGTCCGGCGATAATGCCCCGCCCGGGAAAAGAGGATCGGAGGCTTGGCGTTCGCCCACGGTCGGCAGGGCAACGTTGACGCTGCGATTCAGCCCTTCGGTGTCCAGGCTGAGCCCGCGTTGCGCATAATTCACCGGGAATTGATGTTCCACTACGTCGGGCGCGCGCGCGGAGGTGCTCCAGGGCCAGCCGTCATTGCTGGTCTCGGCGGTGGCCCGGAAGTTGTCCAGAGTAACAAACTGCGCGGCGAGGTTATGCTGGTTGGGCGTGATGGCTTGTCCAAACAGCGCCAGCGTGGGATCGCCATTGCCCCGCGGCAGGTCGCCCAGTATCTGGTCGTAGGTCCGGTTTTCCTTGAGGATATAAATTACATGTTGGATGCCGTGATGGATCGCCGCCATTACTCCGCTGGTAGTGGATGTACTGCTAAACCGGTTGTTAGTGGCGACCAGCGTGGTCAATGCCGGAAGCTGCGCCATCGCGGCCGCCAGCGGAAAGCTTTGCAGGCCGGCTTTAGTTAGTTGCGGATCGTACTCATTGGCGGGCATGCATGTGGGATAGTTCGCCGGGCCATAAACATAGCACCAGTGCGGATTCGGTCCGGTCGGCGATTTTGCGTTGATCACGTAGGCCCATGATCCGTCGCGGCTCAGGCTCACCGAGTTTGGATACCAGCCGGTGGGAATGAGTCCGACGACATGGTCCCCGGTATTGGTTCCACCCAACTGCACGACCGCGACATTATTCAGATTGCCATTGGTCACGTAGAGATACTTCTCATCGGTGGACAGCGTCACGCTGTTGGTGTTCGCGCCGGTGTATTCGGTCAGCCCGAACGATTGCAGGACGGAAGGCGGAGCGATCACCGGAATGCTTTCGACGACAGTGTTTGTCCCCAGGTTAATAACATCGACCGTGTCCGACTCGTCCTCGGCCACATACAAAAGCGTCCCAGCCTGATTCATCGTCATCTTGTTCGGTTGGCCCTTGACCGGGATACGCGCCCCAACTCTCATCGGATTGGGACAGGTCTGCGGGTTATATACCGTGCAGGTCGTAAGCGGACTCACCACGTCAATCTCGCGATCGCGAAGGCTCGACACATACGCGGTATACGGATTGGTCGGAGTTCCGCTGCCTGTGACCGCGACCCAGAACGGGTACTCACCTCCCGCCAAGCCAGTGCCGGGACGCAGATCGAGTTCCGTTCCCTCGAGCGTTCCAGATCCCTGCAGCGTTCCTGTGTCCTGCTGCGGCGCTTGCCATTGCTGCACCCATGCGCCCAACCCTCCCATGAATATCGTGACCGAGTCGTTATAGTAATTCGCCACCACCAGTACATTGCCGTCATTCGAAATTGCCAATCCGGCTGCGCACGGGGCCACGTAAACTGCCGCGTTCACCGACGCGAATCCGGTGTTGGGCACAGGCAGGCCGTTGCCCGAAGGATGCCCCAACGCGATTCCCAGCGTGGGATTCTGGCCCAGATTCAGTTCGGAAGTCTGCGCCCAGAGACCGGTGATGGCATTCTGCCGGATGATGTGGACATTGTCCCCGTTGTTCGTCGCCTTAGGAGTTCCATCAGGATAGGAATACGGTATAGGGTCGGTGCCAAAGGGAGCATCGCCCATTCCACCGGACACATAGAAAGCCCGATTGTAGTTTCCCTGGCCATCCTTGCCGGTATCCCACACAATTCCGTGATAGCTATTAGGGATGGGCACGGCTTGCTCGAAAATCGGAGCACCGGACTGAATGTTGTAGATAAACACATACTCGCTGGAGTATAGGGGATCAAAGAACGGGAACCCATCCTGATACACGCGGTTGAACCCGGAGGTTAAAACGAGCAGCGTATTCCCATCCGGACTTACTACGGTGCTGGACGCCTGCCCGGCCATCCATTCCACCGCGGGTACAGTCGTGTCGATCGGATCGGTAACGACAAAGCCCGTATCCAGAAATTGAAAAGTGGAATGTGAAACCGCCAGGGGAGTGATTTGTTGTCCTAGATTCGGAACTGCTTGCGGCGCATTGTAGATAGTAATGGTCAGCGGAGCCGTAGTGCTGCCGGAGACGTTCGCAGCGGTCACTATATAAGTTGCAGTAACTGGCGGCGGCGGAACAATCGAGGAGGAGATGGCCTGTGGAGTTCCGCTGAGGACACCTGTCTGGCTCATCTGCAGGCCGGCTGGAAGCGTCGGGCTTACGCTATAGGTAACCGGCGCTTGGCCGCCTCTAAGCACCGGGATGTCCGGCGTGATCGCCGTCGCCGCCGCATAAACGGGCGCCGGGGACCTATAAGTGAGGCCCGCCGGAGCTAAGTTCGCTCCTGCAGCCAGCACTGTAATCGTCAGCGTCGTCGTCGCGCTGCCCGAGCCGTTCGTTGCCGTTACCTTATAACTTGTCGTTCCGCTCACTGTTTGCGGTATCCCAACTATGACGCCCGCACTAATCGTGGGGCCGGCTGGGCCTGCGACCGGCGCGCCGGGGCTGAGCAGCAGACCGGCTGGAAGGTTCGGTGTCACACTGAACCCGGCCGGCGCCCCTCCGGTGACGGTCGGCACGTTCTCTGGAATGGGCATGCCGACGCTGTAATATGCCGCGGTGCTCGAATATTTCAGGCTCAACGGCGCAGCCACATTCACCGTGATCGTTACCGGTGCGGTCGTGCTGCCACCTGAGTTCGATGCCGTCACGGTATAAGTCGTCATGGCTTTCGGCTTGATTGGTGTTCCACTAATCGCGCCACTGCCGGTGTCCAGAACGATACCCGCTGGAAGAGGGGGAGTCACACTGTAAGACGCCACTGCACCGCCAGTGCTCGTTGGGCTCGCCGTCATGGTCATGCCCTGGGTACAGGAGATTGGACTGGCACTATAACTCAGATCCGCCGGCGCAGCCGCTGTCGAATTGGAGTTGTGGGCACCTTGGCTAACGCCGGCACATCCACTCAATACCACGAGAAGGATCGCGGCTAGCAAATCGGCCCGCCGTGGAAATCTACGATTAGTAAGAAGCGTATTCACAGAAGGACTCCAGTTATCGGAATGATTAGCGGATATTAGAATGGCTTTAGAAAAAGGCGAACAAAAGTGTGCCACTCTTGAGTTCGTTGCACGTCGGGCTCCTTCCTCCCGGAAGAAATCGAAATGCCTCTTACTTTGGGTCTGCCGATGTCTAGAACTGCGGGGCCGTGGCTGGCAGCGTGGCCGAGTTGATGCCCTCGCAGATCGCATTGTTCACGGTCAGATTCCCAACGTTGTCTAGGGTCACGGTCCAAATGGTGTCGTAATCCTGGACCGGCCAGATGGGCGCAACCGGTGTCAGGGCCGGGGCGGTGGTGTAATAGCTCGCGATCAGCTAATTGACGGCTGCAGAAATCTGACTATGCTCCCAGTCCATCAGAAACGTCTGCCCGGAGAATTGCGGGTTGGTCCACCCGGTTACGGCTGGGTTGGTGAAGAAAAAATTGCTGGTTTCCTGGGCCCCGTTCGGATCGGACATGAGAAAAGTTGCGGCCAGATTGTAAGGCAGGTTGTTGGCAATGGCATAGGGCTCGATGGTCAACGCGGGCGTGAGATGGGACCAGTTGGCATTGCCCGCGGCATTTTCGGTTCCAACGGCAACCTGGGCGGGGTCCAGCGAATACACCTGAGTGGGGGCGGGATTGAGTTTCCCGCTCAACGCGTTGGGTATGTCAAGCGCTCGCCACTGTCCCGCCGCAACATAGTTGCCGTCGGAAAAATAGGCCGTAGGATGCGCGTTGGCGTGCCGGACCATGTAGAGCGTTTCGTTGGTATTGGTCGCCGCGGGAATTACGGCACCATTCACGCCTCCGGTCACGGTGATGCTAAAAGCCGGGGTCACGCAGGGGCTTGCCACAATAGCCGTCGGCAGCAGCGCCGGCTAGGTGGAAGTCGGAGTCAGATTGTCGTTGTAAGTAATCAGGCTGGCGCTTCTTTCTGAGGTCGAGATCGAGATCGCATAGATATAGTTAGGCCACGCATAGCTCGTGGGCAGAGTCAGGTTATAGCCCTCGAGCGTATTGATATTGGCTATCAGTCGGGCAATATATACAATTAGTGCAAAGCCGCATAAACACTGGCGATTGCGCATCTCGTTGATTTGGCGAGTGGGGACGTAGTTCAGTTGGTTAGAACGCTGCCCTGCCATCGTACTTCTTAGATATCCAAGCTATTTTCACCGACTTACCAAAAGTGCGGCAAGGTCGCATTCTAACCGAACCCCGTTCAACCCTTCTTCTTAATTATAGGGCTCCCAATATTGCCGACAAGCACCCAATGTCCACGAGGATTGCGCTGATCTGGAAGATTGTGCCCGCAAGACCCATTTGCATCGCGACGCCTTAACCAAGGCCCAAACAAGAATACGAGAGATGCTAGCGACGAAACTGCGAGTACTGTCTATGCTCGGAAATTCCGTTGCCTCTGATTGCTGTATCGCTGTAGCGCATCTTCGATTACGGAATAGGCCATGTCGACAGAAGCAATTTCCTCGACTTCCACGATCTTCTTTTCAAGCTGCTTATAGTCCTGGAAGAATCGACGAAGCACGCGCAGACGATGCGGTGGGAGTTGGCTGGCTTCATGATAAGCGTTGAATTCCGGATCGCTCGTTGCGACGGCGATGACCTTGTGGTCCTTCTTTCCGGTGTCCATCATGGTCATCAATCCGATTGCCCGCGCGGGTATGATGGTGAGCGGGGCAACCGCCTCTTGTGCTAATACGAGAACATCCAACGGGTCATCATCTTCGGCCAATGTTTGGGGGATGAATCCGTAATTCGCTGGGTAGTAGACGGCCGAGTAGAGAAGGCGGTCCATTCGTATCAAACCGGTCTTCTTGTCCAACTCGTATTTGACACTCGAACCGAGGGGAATCTCCACCACCGAGTTGAATTCCTTCGGCAGATGTATTCCCGCTGTAATGTCATGCCACGGATGGGACACAGTTCTAATCTTTCTGTTCTCAACCAATGCGATAGAGGACGAGAATCAGGATCAGAAAACCTAAGACGTAGGCAACGTACGCGTTCAGACGTCCATGGTGCATTCCTGCCAGCAGTCTCGCGACTGAGTTCACGACCATTCCCACGGGATGAAAGAAGAGGCGGTCCACCAAGTGCGTCTCATCCCGGCGGCGCCGGATTGCCGTCCGAAAATGCACGGCCACCGTTTCGCGAGTGTCCTCGACGATATTCGGGCGGAAAATCGCCTGGAAGACGACCCGCACTGGGTTGGAAAATCCCGTTGCCGTATAGGTCATTTCGGGGAGCAGAGTCGGAATGCCGCCGGCCCAGACTTCGTTCTTGACCAGTGAGCGACGGCGAGTGAGGCGCGTGGTAATGAACCAAGAGAGCAGCAGCAGAATCGTCAACGCCACCACGCTGTAAGAAGGAGACATGGCAAAGACGACCGGATTTTGCTCTCCGCCTCGCAGCAGGATTACTAGGCCGCGACCGGGCACCCATCGGGCTCCGGTTTGTGCTCCCAGGTTATGAAAGTCCGCCAGGAAGGCGGGCGGAAGCTGCTGGTTGGTTTGCGTAGCTGTAAAGAACGGTGGAACGAGCGAAGCAGTTGCGCTCGCTTCCGCCAAAGGTTCCACGGCGCAGTTCAAAGCCGGAATGACGTAGGTCGGCAGCACTCCCAGAAGAACACAAGCCACCGCGAGAAGTATCAGGGAAAGACGCGGCCTGCGCGCGAATTGGGCGTTTGATTCCCAATGGCTGCGCGGTGTTCCCAGAAAGCTCATGGCGTAGGTTTTCACGAAACAAGTGACAGCCAATGCGGCCGTCAGCGCCAGGATGGCACCGGAAAGGGCGAAGACGATCTTCACTGCGGCCGAGGGGAGCAGCGCACTGCGCAGGAAAGCCTGCAAGGTTAACCATTCACTCACAAAACCATTGAAGGGCGGCACCGCCGCGATGGCGAGACATCCAGCCAGGAAAACGATCGACAGCGCCGGCAAAGAGCGGATCAGGCCGCCCAGCCGATCCATGTCTCTTGTGCCAGTCGCGGCTTCAATGTGGCCCGCGCCTTGGTAGAGCAGTGCCTTGTATGTCGAATGATTCAGCATGTGATAAAGCGCGGCAGTGAGCGCAAGGGCAGCCGGGATCGCATTCCCGGAATTGCGGAATACCAGAAAGGCTCCGATCCCAGCCGCGATGATTCCGGCATTCTCGATGGAACTATGGGCCAACATGGTCTTCAGGTCGTTCTCAGTCGTGGCATACAGAATGCCCACTAGCGCGGTGACGGCTCCGATGACGAGAGCGACCAGGCCCGGCCCAATGCCGTGGCCGGGAACCAGGTCCGCGTTCAGACGCAGGATTCCATAGAAACCCAGATTCAAAGTCACGCCCGCGAACACGGGGATGAAAACGGGCGGAGCCGCCGTGTACGATCTCGGCAACCAGAAATTCAGCGGCACCAGGCCCGCCTTGACGCCAAAGCCGAGGAAGCCCAGAAGAAACACTCCCCACGTCGCCGTACCCGACAAATGAGCAGCCCCCATCCGCAGGACGCCAAACGAATATCCCCCAGCTGCATTTCCAGCGATAAGAAACGCGATGACCACGGCCAGGAATCCCGCCTCGCTCATGGCGAGCATGATGTAGCCAGCGGTCGAATCGCCTTCAGGTCCTTGCTCGTAGTTGACGAGCAGGTAACACAAGATCGACATGCACTCCCAACTGATCAGGAAGGTGAGAACGTCGCCCGCAGTGAGGATCAAAACTACGGAAGCCATCAAAGCGAAGTGAAGCATGCCGTAGCGGCCAGCAGGGTACTTATCTCGGGAGAGATAGTCCGGAGCAAAGAAACAACAAGAGAGATAAACCAAGCCGGCTACGAAGAGAAAAATCGCCGACAGTGCGTCGAGGTGAAGAGACAGAGTTCCGAAACCGTTGAGCGTCCAAAGATTGAGATGGAAATCTACTCCGGCTGCGAGACGAAGACCTGCCGCAGCCATGAGGACAATGGAGCAGATGGTCCCGAACCAGGCGATGGCCAGCGGGGCATACTTACCGCGAAATAGCGACGACAGTACCAGTCCGGTTGCGCACAGAGTGAAAAAGAGCAGAAGAACGGCGCCAGCATACGCAGCCATCTCAAGCCTCCTCTCGTGTCTGCGTGGGAGCAGTTGTTGGCTTTTTTCTGCCTGCCACGACGAGCAGACCGTGCAAGATTGCAAGCGGCGGCGGTGGATCGCCGGGTACTTCCACATCCACGGGAAGGACCATACCCACGCCACCGGCAGACATAAAGCTCTTCCCGAAAACACCTCCCGTGATGGCGCAGGTTCCGACGGCCAGAACACGCTTCGGCTCCGGCATCGCTTCATAGGTCTTCAGCAACGGCCCCCGCATGTTCTCACTCACCGGCCCGACTACGAGCAGGACATCGGCAGTCCTTGGAGTGGCGGTCAGAAAGATGCCCAGCCGGTGCATGTTGTACAACGGATTATTCAATTGCTTGACCTCGTGCAGACAGGCTCCGCAATCTCCTGCGTCCACCACCATGACGTTCAGCGATTGGCCAAAAGCGCTGTGTAGCCCGGAATAATCCTTTCTTGTGGCAGGCGTTTGCGCCCATTCGTAACCTGCATCCCAGTTGAGCAGATTCGAACTGCCAAAGTGGCAGCGCTGGCACCACACACAAGTTCTGAGATCTACGGACGCGATGTTCTTGCTGGCAGTGATCGCACCTACGGGACAGTTTGACGCAGCTTGAAATGCTTGCTCTGGGGAAGCAAAGGTTGTTGACAACGGCCGTCCCGGTGAAACGCCCGCGGCTGTTTCGGGCGCGCCAGGATAGCGCGTCGTTTGAATGCCTCTTTGTACTCCGTGCCAAAACCACGAACTCATCGATTGCCGCTCCTAACAATGTAACGATCTAACGATCGCACTCTGATGCAGACAAACCAAAAGTTGCCAAAATAATGGGGAAATCCTGAAATGCAAAGTCCTCCACCGCCACATGAAGGCCCAGCCAATTGCGGAAAGATGGAGAAAGGATGCGGTAACGTTCCACCTTCTGTTCGCGGTCCAGCCTTATCCAATGCACCGCCGCGCCGATCGGGGCCTCAACCCATCCCGATGCAGCACCTGCATCAGCTTGGGTGACTGGCGTGCAAGTCTCGCCGGGTTCCAACGACTCGACTGCCTGATGAATGAGCTTCGCGGATTGTTGTGCCTCGGCGAAAAGCACGCGCAGTCGGGCAAATCCATCGCCTTCTTTCTCGCAAGGCATCTCGAAACGGTAGCGTTCGTAACCGCCATAGGGACAAGCGCGACGCAAGTCGTGAGCGAGACCGGATGCGCGCCCCAATGGACCAACCAGATCCAGGTCGCGAGCGCTCTCTTGACTGATAATGCCCACATCTTCGAGGCGGTCGAGGAAACTGCTGCTGTATCGAAGGCGCTCCTCCAGTTTCTGCAGTTGGCTCGCAGCGGTGTCGACAGTTACTAACAAGTTTCGGCAGTTCTGTGCATCGAAATCGCGTCGCAGTCCTCCAGGGGTGTTCAATCCAAACAAATACCGGTGCCCGGCAAAGGCGCACGAGGCACGCAGGAGTTGTTCCTCAACGATGGCCGCATGAGCCTCGGAGACGGTGAGCGCTGTGGACTGGCAGATGGCTGCGATTGCCCCCGCGTGGTGCCGGAGTCGCTCTAACTCAGCCAGTGCCACACGCAGGCTGCGGGCGCGGAGAGGAATTTGCTGCTCGAAGATCTTCTCCACGGCTTGGCAGTAGGCAAGCGAATGCGCGAACGCGGATTTGGCCGAGAATCGTTCGGCTAGCAACAAGGCATCGAGAACCGATTTTCCCTCCGCGATCTTCTCGACAGCCCGATAGTTGTAAAACAGCCGTGGCACAGCCCGGATCACGTCTTCGCCAACCGTCTCCAACAGGAAATGGACGGACTCGCCGATGCCTCCCTCATAGACAGGGCCGACTGGCATGGCGAACGCACCGGGATCTTGAACCACCAGCACCGGATGCCAATCTTCTTTCGGCCGCTTCTTGAGATGAGTCTGGCCGGCATCGAATGCCTTGCGCATGGGAGCCAGTCCTTCTTGCCAGACTTGATCATGGAGGATGAAGTCTCCCAGCCGGGGATGCTCTTCAAACTCAAGCCCGAATAAATCCTCAGCTTCACGCTCATACCAGTCGGCGGCATGAATCTGCGCGCTGATGCTCGGTACCGTTCGAGTCGCCAGCGGAAGACGCAGAATGAAATGAATCCAGCCGTCGCCGGGAATCCGGAAGACGTATCGCAGAATCCATTCCTCGCGCTCCTCGACAATCAGTCCTCCAAAAGAGCAACCGGCGTCCCAAAACAGAAATTGAGCCAGAAAAGGCAAAGCTTCGGGCTGAGTCACAATCAACGCACGGTCAAATCGGCTCTCTTGACTCGCCGACGGTGAAACCGCTGATGCGAAGCGTTGCTCGATAGCAGCAGCCAGACTCTGCGCGTCATACCTTTGCGGGATGATTTTTGGCGTGTTGGCGATCGAGGAGTCAGCGGGTGTCATTCAGCGGCCCCCTAATTGTTGTGCCGCGAGTTGCAGCAGATGATGAACCGGGACAGGAACGTACACTCCCAGCAAGACCACAGGCACAGCACCAGCCCACACCGTGAAGCGGCAGGTCGCGGGCAGTACTCCAGCCGAAACTTGTTCTGCCGGTTCGCCCATCACCATGCGGTTGACGTGCGACAGAATAGCCACGAAAGCGACGACGATCAAAACACCGAGCACGGCAACCACAAGTTTGTGCCCAGCCCGAACTCCTGCGGAGAGGATGGAAAGTTCGCTCAAGAAAATCGGAAATGGGGGAGCGCCAGCGATGGCCAGGGAAGAGAGCACGAGCGCCCCGCCAGCGAAAGGCGAAACCCGAAAGAGTCCGCGCACCGATGCGATCTCGCGCGTGCTCAGGATTAGCAGCATGGCTCCGGCGACATAGAAGCAAAGCGACTTGGTGATGGCATGATTGAGGATTTGCGAGACCGCTCCAAAATCAGCCGCTTGGGTTGCCATGCCCGCGGCAGTCAGGATGATGCCCATGTGTTCGACCGTGGAGAAGGCGAACATACGCTTGTAATCGCGGACCTGGATCAACAGAAAGGCGGCGATTCCGACAGACACTAGACCCAGTACGATCATCCAGTTACCAACCCGTGCCGCCGGAGAAGCCAATACAATGGCCAGGAATCGTAAGATCACGTAGAGCGGCACTGTTGTCTTCACGCCGGAGAGAACGGCGCACACGGGAGTGGGAGCCTGGCTGTGGGCGTCCGGCAACCAAGTGTGCATCGGCGCAAGTCCGGACTTGGTCCCAAACCCCACGAAGACAAGCAAAAAGGAAAGTTTCAGAAGATTGGGGTCCATGGAAGCCGCCGCCATGCGCAGGCCTTCCCAAGTCTCCCAGGCTCCGCCAGTGGTGGAACGGTACGTCCAAAACAGTAGAAAAAATCCTAGCAATGCGATGGGCGCGCCCATAATCGTGAGCACCGCGAACTTCCAAGCCGCTTCCAACGCATTCGAGGTGTTATCGAAGCCAACCAGCAGGACGCTGAAAAGCGTAATGAGTTCAACTGCGACCCAAACAAGATTCGGTTCTGCCAGCGATGGAACAGCCAGCAACGCAAAGGCCAGCAAGTTATAGTTTCCGTAAAACCACCATAAGCGCCCCTCGTCGTGGCCATGCCGCATGTAACCATGGGCAAAAATTGACGCCAGCGCAACGACGAAGCTCACCAGTACCAGCATGAGAGCACTCAGGCCGTCGGCTTCAAACCAGCCCGGAAGGGCAACGAGTCGCCCGCGTTCGATCACTTGAGCTGAAACATATACTGCGAGGGCAAAGCAGGCCGACGTGGACACAATCGTGATGGCCGAAGCATAGAGGCGAAGAGGCCGTATCGAACTCAGGAGCGCCGCCAGGAGAGGAAGTGCGAGGATTGCGATCAGCGTCATGCGGGCGCTTCCTCTTTGAGTTTGTCCAACGCCGCAGCCTCGGTAGTACCGACCGTTTCTCGAATGTTGCGGGTGAGTAATCCGACCGCCACGGCGATAAGAACGACGTCCACGGCGACCGCAAGCTCGGCGATCAGCGGAAGCTCAGGCGCAATGGCGACGCCCGCGAAAAAGGCTCCATTTTCCATCGCCAGAATTCCGATGAGTTGCGGAATCGCTTCCCGGCGCGCCACCAGCGAATACGCTCCAATCAGAATCCCCGCCAGGCCGATCGGCAGGTTTACACGGATCACTGGATCATGCGTCGCGGCTACAATCGGGCCCATGAGAACCTCAGCAACAATGGTGAGCAAGAGTGCCAGCAACAGCGAGGTTGGGATGTTGACGGCCTGGGCGATTTCCCGCCTCTCGTAAAATTCCGCGGGCAGAAGACGCCGCAGGACCCAGGGGATCGCCAGCACCTTGGCGACGATAGTAATTGCTCCCAGCGCCCAAAGATGAACCGACGCGCGGCTGTACGCGAGCAGAAAGGATGACGCGGCCAAGAGCACCGATTGCGCCACAAAGAACCGCAGAACTCCCTGAACCTGCCGGGTTGCCACCATGGCGAACGCAGAGATGAGGATCAACCCCGCGCTTAGCGTGTTCAGGGCTTCCGGTATGGATGTCGACATCTGTTAGCCTCCCGGAAAAATGCTCGTCACCATGGCTGCGACCGAAATAATGAATGCCGCTCCCAGAAATTCGCTGATCCGGAACAGCCGTAGCTTGGCGAGAGATGTTTCAATCACGACCAACACCAGTGAGAACAAAAGAATCTTGAAAAGAATTAGTGGAACTGCGGTAAGAACATTAACGACGGCGTGGCCGTGAGCTAGGCCCCACGGAGCAACCAACACATTCAGGAAAATGCACGTCAGGACGAGAAACTTCATCTCGCCGCCCCATTTCATTAGTGCCGCGCCCCGGCCCGAAAACTCCAAACCTTTCGATTCATCGATCATTGCCAGTTCGAAGTGGCCCGAGGGATTGTCCACCGGGATTCGTCCTCCCTCGGCCAGAATCAGCATAAGAAAGGCGATTAGCAACAGGACGTGCGCTGGTGAGAAGAATGCGGCAGCGTTCGCCACCCACTTTTGTTGCACGATGTAAGGAATCGTCGATTGCGAGACGAATGAAACCGTGAAGAACACAATCATGAACACTGGCTCGGCTAAGAAGCCGACCATGCGTGTCCGGCTGGCTCCCATCGGCCCGTAAGGATTTCCCGTGTCCACAGCGGCAAGCGCGGCGAAAAATCCGGCGAGCCCCAGGAAAAACCCTCCGGCCAGCATGTCTCCCATAAATGCGAATACCAGCGGGTAGTCGGTCAGCACCGGAATCAGAATGGTGACGAAGATCGGCATCACAAACACCAGGTAGGGAGTGATGCGAAAGATCCACGTCGTCTGATCCGATACGATTTGGTCCTTGTGAAAGAGCTTCCAAATATCCCGGTAGGGTTGCACAACAGAAGGGCCGCGCTTGCTTTGTACCATTTCCTTCAAGCGGGCAAGGACGCCCGCATACAAAGGCGCGAAGGCCAGTACGAACAGGACCTGTAAGAAGTTATACCCGACGGTCTCGATCATGACCGAGGACTCCGGCCATCTTCAAAGGTTGAAACAGATATCCATTGAAGACTCATTCCTTCGTCCACCCGATTGGGCAGAGACTGGTTTCGAGTGAATACTTGAATCCCTCGGACTTGGTAAGAAACTCCTCCCATCGTAGGTTCCTTGCGAACCGAACTTCGATCCAAACTTTCGGTTCAGGATTTGAGAGGAGTCATCAGCCGCCAGCAGCGGCGGCAGTTTACCCGGTAACACCGGAGCGGCAAACTCCTTTGCCGCGATTATTCAAACACAGATGAATCGAATGCGGCAAGTGCCGCGTTTTGAAACCCGTCATTTTTTCTGACCGGGGACGCTGTTCATTTCGGATTTGATAAGAAAAGAACAGAAACTAAAACCCGTTGACTTCTCCCCTCGTCTTTGCTGTACTTAAGTTGTTATCAACGGTGAAGGAGTTCACCGAAACCGCTGTTCCCACCACATAGCCGGGCACAGCTGATGACTCCTGACAAGTGGGTGAATCCTTGTCGTGGAGTCATGTCCCGGCAACGGTTCCTCAAGATAAGCGATCTTTTGGAGTTCACGGCCTTGATCTGGACGGCCCTGATCCCAATTGCGATCTCAACGCGGGTACGCCTCTTGAAGCGGAGCAAAGAGCTCGAAAAGCAGTCTGGCCCAGGACAGGGCCTGTGGTTCACGCGTAACGCTTTTGCCAAAGCGTTTGCGCTAGGCGGTTGCGCGATCTGCAGCGTAGTGCATGCCGCTGAGCGCAAGGGAATCCACTCCTTCCTGCATGAAGGCATGATGTTTCCTTCGGTGCGGAAAAAGTTTCTAGACGGAGGAGGGTTCTGTCTCCACCACTTCTGGATGGCTAAGACCATCGAAGAATGCGCCTGGCAAACTGGGGGCTTCGGAATCGCGATCCTTTGCAGTGATCTCGCATCATTGGCTGGTTCGAGGCTGGCCAATGCAAATGGAAGCAAGCCCAACCCGCGATCCTCACTACTCCGACGCCGGCAGAAGCCTCCATTCGTGCCGGGACACGATTGCATGTTCTGCCAGGACAATCGAGACAAGGAGCAATTCTTGTCGCAGGTTCTCGAAGAACTTGTCGACGAGGAGGAGTTTCGCAAGCCTTTGGCTGAACATGGGCTTTGCATACGCCACGGCGAACTGTCGCTCCAGACATGGAAAGACTCTCCCAAGCGCGAGGAATTGTTTTCCCAACTCCGGGGCCAACTCAGAGATTTGGCGACCGACTTGGGAGAGTTCATTCGCAAGCGGGATTACCAATATCGCAGCGAACCCCCGGGGCGCGAGGAGGATTCTGTGCTGCGAGCGATGCAGTTTTTTGTTGGTCCAAATCCCTGTGGTTCTCGAACTGGAAAAGAGACGACATGAAGATCGGCATCATCTCCGACCTGCACGGAAATTACGAAGCGCTCCAGTCGCTACGCGAGAACTACGACGAACTTTGGGTGCTGGGTGACCTTGTGAATTACGGTCCAGAACCCGGCGCGGTGGTTGATTTCGTCAAAGCAAACAGTTCGATTGTCGTTCGCGGCAATCACGATCATTCGATTGGATACGACGTGGACCCGCGTTGCACGCCTCGCTACCAGAAGATGGCCGATCTCACGCGCAGGTACAGCGCTTCTGTATTGAAAAAGGACCAAAAAGAATTCTTGCGCCAGCTGCCGCTCAAGCTCGAATTGAAACGGCAAGACACCAGCTTCTATCTGTGCCACGCCAAGCCATCGGATCCTTTATACGGTTACTGCCCGGAAGAGTCCGAAGAGTGGGTAAAGGAATTGGGTCACGTGAAGGCCGATGTCCTGCTTGTCGGCCATACCCACACTCCCTTTATCCGCCAGATCGGGGATCGGGTCGTAGTAAATCCTGGAAGTCTAGGCCAACCAAAAACAGGAAAGTCGGATGCCTGTTACGCAGTATGGCAAGACGGCTCATTTTCACTGAAGTCGTTTCCCTACGCGGTGCATGAGACCATCGGGCGGCTTAAAGCTTTAAGCTTCCCGCAAGTGGTGGAAAAGGACTTGATTACTGTGCTTCAAACTGGATCGGTGTAACGAACTCATAGTAAGGAGAACTCATGTCAAAAATAAGAAGTGTTGATGCGATGGAAATTCTCGATTCACGAGGAAATCCAACAATCCAAGTCAGCGTGGTGTTAGAGAGCGGCGCCATCGGCGTTGCAAAGATCCCTTCGGGAGCTTCAACCGGGAAACATGAGGCGGTCGAGCTTCGGGATGGGGACAAGGCGCGTTACAACGGCAAAGGAGTATTGAAAGCAGTTCACAACGTAACCAAACTCATCCAGGGAACGGTCAAGGGAATGGACCCCGGCCACCAGAAAACCCTAGACGAAGAACTGATCGCGCTCGATGGAACACCCAACAAGTCCCGCCTGGGCGCCAACGCAATTCTCGGCGTCTCGATTGCAGCAGCAAAAGCCGCGGCAGCGGAAAAGAAAATCCCCCTCTACCGGCAGTTCGCACCGCGCGATGAGTACGTTTTGCCGGTGCCTCAACTCAATGTGCTCAATGGTGGCCGGCACGCAGACAACAACGTGGACTTTCAGGAGTTCATGATTGTCCCCGTGGGCGCACCCAGCTTCAGCGAGGCATTGCGCGCTGCCGCCGAGACCTTTCACACGCTCAAACAAGTGCTGCACGAGAAGGGATACGAAACCAGTGTCGGAGATGAAGGCGGTTTTGCTCCTCGGTTGCGGTCCAATGAAGAACCAATGGAACTGATTTTGTCCGCTATCCAAAAAGCAGGATACGCACCGGGGAAGGATATTGGCGTCAACCTGGACCCCGCGGCCAGCGAGTTCTACGAGAACGGCCAATATGTCTTTAACAAGTCCGACAAGACACGAAAGAGTTCCGACGAAATGATCGCAATCTGGGCGGACTGGTTGAAAAAGTATCCGATCTTTTCCCTCGAAGACGGGCTTGCGGAGGATGACTGGGCGGGATGGAAAAAGCTTACCTCGCAACTTGGCAAGAAGGCGCAACTCGTGGGAGACGACATCTTTGTGACCAATCCTCAGATCTTTGAGAAAGGAATCAAGGAGGGGGTCGCCAATTCGATCCTGATCAAGCTCAACCAAATTGGTACTGTGACCGAGACTTTGCGCTGTATCGAGCTGGCGCAGAAGAACAACTACACGTGCGTAGTGTCGCATCGCTCGGGCGAGACCGATGACACGACGATTGCCGATTTCACCGTCGCCACTGGAGTGGGACAACTGAAAACAGGTTCTGCCTGCCGCGGGGAGCGCATCGCGAAATACAACCGCTTATTGGAAATCGAAAAAGAGCTGGGACGTAACGCGAAGTACGCGGGCCACTCCGTTTACGCCCGATGGAGCAAATGATGGTGATAGGAGTAGAGGCTCTGGTGGAGAGAAGCAGCCAAGCATTTCGCGATCTTTCCGACGACGAGATCGAAGAGCTCGTCCAGAGCCTGAACTCCCTTCACGAAGGTGAATTGGGAGTAGACATGCTCGTAGCCTGCGGCAGAAAGGCCATCGCGCCGCTGCAGCGTTTCCTTCTGCAGGGCAAACGTAGTGGCATTTTTCTGCCACGTCAACGGGCGGTACGTGCTCTTGCCGAACTGGGAGCTAAGGACGTGTTGCTCGACTATCTGACGTCGGAGGAGCACATTGTTGATCCAGTCGCGGCACACGGGGAGGAAGCAGTTAAAAATACGGCGGCACGAGCCCTTGGTGCCTGGCGCACCGAGGACGTTTTCGAAGCTCTGCGGCATGTTTTGCAGCGGAAACATTTGGTGGGAGCGATCGAAACGCTGGGTGAGTTCCGGCGTCCAGAGGCTGTGCCGGAGTTGATTGAAGCGTTGGAGGATGATTTCTGCCGCAGCGTTGCGGAAGACGCGCTCCGGAAGGCCGGCGAGCTAGCCCATTCTTCCTTAGTGGATGCAGCTAGAACTCCTGATCCGTCCGGCTCCCACGAGCGGCCGCAAAGTCAGCGTCGGCGCAGATGCGCTTTGCGCCTTCTCGAATGCCTGCAGTTGGGCAATCAGGATTGGTGCCGGGTTGCAGCCTTGCTCCATGACAGCGACCCCGAGGTCGCAGCAAGGGCAGGCGCGATTGCTCTAGCTGTTGCAGATCGAGGAAACAAGGAGCTTGCGGTTGAGCGGATGATTAAGGTCTTGCCCGCATCAGATTGGCTATTGCAAGGGGAGATCCAAGGATGGCTGGAAAAACATCTGGACGTTGCCTTGCCTTCGATCAACGGAGAGATCGAGCGGCGGGAGGCCGCGCCCGCGTCGATTCAGATGAAAGATGATGTTTTACGATTGCTGCTTGCCGTGAGGCGAAAAGCGCAACGCGGGCCCGACCGCGAACGGAACCCATGATGCCGGATTTCATTTTCGATCGTGAGGAGGAACGCCAACGAATCGACCAGTTACTGGCGAAGCGGCGTCCGTTTCTCCTCTACGGACCCTCAGGGGTTGGCAAAACACTTCTGCTCCGTAATGTCCTGCCCCCGTTTCGGTCGGTTCTCTATTGCGAGGACTCGGCGACGATAAACATAGTATTTCGCAGTCTCGCGCGCAGCCTGCTGCGAGTGCAGAGCCCGCGTGCCTCCAAAGTGTTTCGCGACGAGGCCGGGATCACCGCGAAGTCCGCGGTGTCATTGAAAGGAATTGTGATGGATTCGTTGCGAGAAGGCGAGTACTCGATTGTGCTCGACCATCTCAAGCGACCCTCGTACTCGTTCGCATCGGCCGTTCGTGAAGTCATGGGATGGGGCTCGACCCCGGTCAGCACGGTGGCGCGTTCCAGCCACATGGAAGACACGGGCTTTCTCCAGCCGCTTTACGGCGATCGTTCGCAGAAGTGTGAAATCCGCAATTTCGACGACCCAACCGCCGAGCAATTTGCTCGTGAGCGGATCAAGCGCTCAAGCCTGTCAGGCTCAAACATCAGCGAATTCCTCGACAAAGTTCTGGAATTCAGCGGGGGGAATCCGGGAGCGATTATCGCGTTGATCGATATGGCAACTTGTCCAAAGTACCGCGCCGAGGAACATATCAAGATTTCGCCGCTATACATCGACTTTCGCATGAACGGGGGAGTTGCAAGGTGACGAACCGGTCGAATTCGCTCAATTCGAATCACGAGCGGCGCCTCAGCGTGACCTGTCGCCACATTGACAAGCTGCTGGCGGAGATGGAGAGCACGCTCAATGTCTCGGCATCGAAGCTGGCTTTTCCGCAATACGCTCCCGATCTGAGTCCCGCCCAACGGCGTGTGATCGAAGACTACATCAGCCGTATTCGTGCTCAGCTGATTCGCGTGCTCGATGGGCAAGGGATGGAACGACCGCCAGCCGATATCCCCGTTTCGCGCGCACTTCACGTAAATCTTACGTTTGTGGATATTGCCGCGGAGGAGTTGAAGCCCGAATACATGAGCGGCTATGGACAAGTCCCCCAAGCGGCCGCAGTTGAACTCAACGGTATCGCTGGAGAACTCCACGGTTTGGTACGACAACTCGATCAGTATCTAATGCGTGGGTCCAGAGAAAACCTGCAGGAACGATTGGAAAGGTTGGAACAAACTGGAGAGGAGATCCCGGTTCTCAAGAAGCTGGAGTCGGTCATTAGCGAGCACGGCCTGGTCGAATACCGTTCCACGTTGTCCATGATTCTGGACCGTCTCGAAGACAACAGTTTCGAAATCGCCATTTTTGGACGCGTCAGTTCCGGAAAGTCGTCTCTGTTGAATGCGATGCTCGGGATCGACGTACTTCCGGTGGGAGTCACACCAATTACCGCCGTTCCGACACGCTTGCTGTACGGCGAGACGCCAGCAGTCCACGTCTGGTTTGCCAATCGAACGCCCGAACGGTTTGACATCGCGCACCTGCCGGAGTTTGTGGCCGAGCAGCTCAATCGTGGAAACGAAAAGCATGTGACCAGAATCGTGGTTCAGCTCCCGTCGCCTCGCCTTCGCGAAGGCATCGCATTCGTCGATACTCCTGGCTTGGGATCTTTGGCGACTCGTGGCGCCGCCGAAACACTCGCTTATTTGCCGCGTTGTGATCTGGGAGTTGTTCTCATCGATGCTGGATCGACTCTGACTCCTGACGATCTTCAAACCATTCAGATTCTCTATGACGCGGCAATTCCGGCGATGGTCTTGTTGAGTAAGGCGGACCTGTTGACGCTAGAAGATCGCTCGCAGGTGATCGGATATGTGAAGGATCACATTAAGGAGGAGTTGAACCTGGATCTGGCAGTGCGCGCCGTGAGTGTAATGGCCGGAAGTAAAGATCTCGTGGCTGAGTGGTTCGAAGCAGACATCGCTCCCTTGTACAGTCAACGTCAAGAATTGAAGCTGCGCTCGATCCGGCGCAAGCTGGGGGCGCTTCGCCAATCGGTGGAGATGGCTTTGCGCACTCGCTTGCGCCGCAAGGATCAGATTTCACCGAAGAAGGTTGAACAACTGCGTGTGGTCGAAGCGGAATTGCGTCAGGCCAGCGGGCGTCTTGAGGAGATGAAGAAGATAGCGCGAGGCGTGGCGAACGACCTGGAATATTCAAGTACTCGGACGTTGCGCTTTGCAGCCGCCACCGTGGTTGAGTCATGGTCCAAGCAAGGTGCCGGAGATGAAGCAGTGCCGGGGATCGTGCGCAACGCGGTGACATGGACGGTTCAGGAACAAACCGAGTCTCTTCGCCGGCGTATGGACGCAATGGCGCACAAACTCCATGAAACTCTCCGAGCCACCGCCAAGGTGCTTGAGGTTGAGGATGTGCCCGGAGAACAGGAGTTCGCCGGGGTGGTGCGAGAAATGCCAGCCTTTGACGCCGGTGAGCTCAATATCCACTTAAAGCGGCCGTTCCTGTTCAGCCTGCTCGGAGGAGACATTTCGAGATCGATAGTGACCAAGCGCTTGGCGGGTATGATCGGAAGTCAACTCACGAAGTCCTTATCCGCCTACCACGCTTTGCTGTATGACTGGTCGGAGAGAACGTTGGGTCAGATTCAGCGCAGATTTGACGCTTATGCCAACAGCTATCGTGCTCAGGTAGAGAGATTGGTCGGCGATCATGTGTCGCCGGCTGAACAAGAAAGCACTATTCGCCGTGATCTCGAAGGGTTGGAAGGTGTTCGATCTGAGCCGACTACCGCTACTTGAGCGGGCGGTGAGTCTGTCGGAGTGCATTAAAAAAGAAAGGAACGAGGCGACTTGCTGAAATACGTGATGGTAGGCGTGGGAGGTTGTCTAGGTTCGATGTTGCGCTTCTGGGTGGGCAGCTATATTGGCAGCAGAATGGGAACGAGGTTTCCCTACGGGACGCTCGTGATTAACATTACGGGCTCGTTCCTGATCGGCTTGGTCTTTGCCCTGTTGACCGCTCGAACTCACTGGAGCCCGAACTGGCGATATCTGATCCCAATTGGCTTCATCGGAGGCTACACGACATTCTCCAGTTTCGAATATGAAACCTTGCGCACCATCCAGGATGGCCAGATCGGCCTGGGATTTCTCTACGTCGCGCTGAGTGTGATCGTTGGGTTTGTTGCAGTCTGGGGTGGCGTTATGGCAGGGAGGGCGATCCCATGAAAGCAGAAGCTTTAGCACCAGGGGCTAACGTAAGCCAGGCACTCACCAAGGGCGCATGTCCAATTTGCGCGATCCTGAAGGACTTTCAGTGGACATTGGTGGAAACAACTCGGCCCCAATCGGATCTGCGCGTATGCAATTTTCACGGGTGGGCGCTCGCTCGATCCAGAGCAAAGATTTCGCGCTCCACGCCGGGGGAAAGTGTCACAAATGTCTTCTTAGAGATGTTGAAGCCACCTCTGGTGGGGAAAGTGAGCAGCTCGGAATGTACCTTGTGTCATCGTGCCCTGGAAGAGGAAGTCACTCGCTTGCGTGAGCTAGCGCAGAAGCTCCAAGGGGCCATGTTCGCGCAGTGGATGAAGAGTCAAGGCACTCTTTGCCTGGAGCACAGCCGGAAACTGAAGGAATTTGTCCCATTGCGCTTGCGAACGCTGGTTGACGAAATCGTTGAGCGAAATCGAGCAGAGTTGCAGCAGGAACTCGAAACTTTCCTTGAACAGCTAAAACACGGAATTCATGAGGGCGGAGGACTTTTAGGTCGTGCCGCTGAGTTTTTGGTGGGTCAAAGAGGACTCTAACGACAGGAGGAAAATGTGCTGACACCAGGGCCGGGTAAGAAAGTCGGCATTTACGTAGCGGAGGACCAGCAGTACCACGGAAGTGCTGCCTATGCTGCTGTTCTGGATTTTCTCTTTTTCCATGGCGTATCGGGCGCAACCGTGACGCGTGGCATTGCTGGATTTGGTGCAGATCATCACATGCAAACCACCAGTCTCGTCGACCTGGCGGTCCATCTGCCTGTCAAGATCGAGTTCATCGAAACTGCGGAGAAAGTCGAAGAGTTACTACCCAAACTGCAAGCCATGGTAGGTGCCGGACTGATTGAGATGCACGACACCACAATTGTCAAGCCTGCCGAGAAGAAACAAAAACATCCTGCGGCTGAAAAGCCTGCCCTGAAGAGTGAGGGCAAAGCCAAGATGATGCGGATCTACATCGGCGAGAATGACAAGTGGAATGGCAAGCCGTTGTATGAAGCCATCGTCAATGGTCTGCGGTCCAACGACATTGCTGGGGTCACAGTTTACCGCGGGATTCTCGGTTATGGTGCCAATCGGAGAATTCACAAGGATGCGGCGCTGAGCCTTTCCCATGATCGGCCTATCCTGCTGTCCGTGGTTGATACGGAAGAAAAACTGAAAGCCTTCATGCCGATTCTTGACCAAATGGTCAAGCAGGGTTTGGTCGTGCTATCCGACGCGGATGTCATCAAGTACACGCATAACTATGAGAAGGCCGAGCGGCGGCAGGAGACACGAGTATGAAACTCGAAGGAAAGGCCAAAATGTTGCGCATCCATTTTGGCGAGGATGACAAGTGGCAGGGTAAACCACTATACGAGGCCATCGTAGCCAAGTGCCGAGAACTCGATATCGCCGGAGCCACGGTGTTTCGCGGGATCGAGGGGTACGGAGCAAGTACTCTCATTCATAAGAAACATCTGCTGCGTTCTTCCGATCGCCCAATCATGGTCTCGGTGATAGACACGGCGGACAAAATCAGGACACTTATCCCTGCGCTGGACGAGATGGTGGATGAAGGACTGATTGCTATGTCCGAGGTGGAGGTAATCCGCTACGTGCACCAGGAAGGAGTGCGTTCTCCAGCTTCGTAGCCAAGTACAGAATAGAACGAGAGCATTAACGCATGAGCTATGAGGACAGACTCGAAAGAAAACTCGGTGCTTGAGAAGTCCGCCTCCCCGCGTTTGGAATCCGTCGCGCCCGAGGATGGGCAGCCCTCCGCGGCGAACTCTCACGGAGAGTCAGCACTCTGGCGGCTGGCGGACTTAGCTGACGAGTTCGCCGCCGAGCAAGTCGCCGCCGATGCGCGATCCGTGGCCGAACGCGTATCGGAGGGACGGTTCTACGTTGCTTGCATCGGCCAGTTCAAGCGTGGCAAATCCTCTGTCCTGAATGCGTTGGTGGGTGACAGCGTTCTGCCGACTGGAGTTGTGCCGGTTACGACCGTGCCCACGATCGTTCGCTACGGAAGCCATGCGGCTGCTCGCGTGCGCTTTGAAGCCGCTGGCGGCTGGACAGATATTCCCGTGAAGAGTGTCGATGAGTATGTCTCCGAGGAGAAGAACCCAGAGAACGCGAAACATGTCGCGGCATTGGAAATCTTTGTGCCTAGTCCGCTGCTCGCAACCGGCATGTGTTTCGTGGACACACCAGGGCTGGGATCGGTCTTCACCGGAAATACGGCTGCAACACAGGCTTTCATTCCTCATATTGATGCGGCACTGGTCGTGATCGGCGCGGATCCTCCGTTAGCGGGAGAAGAACTCGTACTAGTTGAGGCAGTCGCGCAGCACGTGCAGGATCTCATCATCACCGTAAACAAAGCGGATCGCACCACGGACGCAGAACGAGCCGAAGCGGTGGGTTTCGCGCGACGCCAGATCGCGAAGCGACTTCCCCAACATTCTGTCGGACCTCTGTTTGAGGTCAGCGCGGCGGAACAGCTTGAGCATCGCGGAACGGGTCGGGACTGGGAGAAGCTGGTCGCCTCGCTGAACAATTTGATCGAAGGATCTGGCCGTCGTTTGATCCAGGCTGCGTGCGAACGGGGACTAGAGCGGATCAGCGAGCAACTTCTTGTGATCATCTCGGAAGAGCGCGAGGCACTTCAACGGCCGATCGAAGAGTCGGAGACCCGGATCGCCGCTATGAAACAGACGATTGGCGATGCAGAACGATCGATGATGGAGCTGGGGTATCTGTTCATGGCCGAACAACAGCATATTTCAGATATGTTTGTCGATCGGCACAAGACATTTCTGGCACGGGTGCAGCCGCAGGCGCACCAAGAGTTCGATGTTTCACTGCAATCGATATCTGGCTGGCTGGGTCCATCGTATCGCCGGTGCACCTTCCACAAGGGACAAGAGCTGGCACGCCATCATGTCATGCCATGGCTAAAGCCCGAGCAGGAGAAAGCAGAGAGCGAATACCGGCGTGTAGCATTGCGGTTCGTAGACATGGCCAACGAATTTCTGAAGAAACTTGCGAATGCAGGTATTCCCGAACTGGCCCGCATGCCCCATGCTCTCGATCCGGAACGCGGATTTCGCGTACGCTCTGAGTTCACTTTTTACGAATACAGGGATGTCGCGAACCCTGCCTCGCCGGTGCGCTGGCTCGCCGACCTGGTTCTTGGCCTAGTGGGTGCCCGGTGGATAATCACGAACGAGGCCCGAAGCTTTCTCACCAAGCTGCTTGAAACCAACAGCACCCGCGTGCAGAGCGATGTTCTCAACCGGATTCAGGAGAGCCGAGGGAAGTTAGAAGCCGAGATTCGCAGACTGCTTCATGAGGTGAGTAGGATTGCGGAACAGGCCCTGGTCCGCGCCCGAAAAGTAAAGGAAGACGGCGAGGCTGCGGTTCAGGCAGAATTAAATCGCTTGGATGGGTTGGAACAAGAAGTGACTGCGCTCCGCGAATCCATTCGGCGTATCGCAGTGCGGGTGTGAATCCGATTCCGATTCCGATTCAACTGCTCATTGGTTGTCCGGCAACGACCATCTGATCCTCAACTCCAAACACCTCGTTGTACAAGTCTTGGCCTTAACGAGTCTGGAGGGGCTCACCTTCCACCAGCTTGAAAGTTCGCCTTCCATCAGGTTCTCATTCGGCCCGCAGGAAAATGGCACTTTTATCCTTCTCGTCGAAGAAACCCCGCGCAAACTCCGTACACATGGTCAGCGAGCTCATACTGAGATTGGATCTTCCAGTATGTGGGGTAGCAATTCCGTTGGAAGCTCGGCCGAACGGCCCAACTCTTTGCTCCGGAAAGCCCAATCCAGCAGCGACTGATATTGATCTCGCCGAGAGATATTTCCCAGCCACACTGTTTTCTGCTGGGCAACGATCGCAACCACGTTCGGTACATCGCAGGGGCCGAGACATCCGCTAATCGTCAGCTGAATGCGCTTGAGTAAACCCCGCCTTCTCCACTCTTCTTTTAGCCATTGTGCAGGGACTTCAGGCCTTCCACGTTCGACCTGACCACAACAACAGCCCTGACAGACGAACACCTGCGCGATTACCTTCCGTTTGGTGGTCAGCACTGCCAATCCAATCTGCTCGCGCAAGATCATTGCGAGGCGTTGCATATATACTACCCCCCAGTATACATTAGAGACATGGGTCACACGATCAAAGACAAGAAGAAGCTGTTGAATCGCGTCCGCCGAGTCCGCGGCCAAGTGGAAGCAGTAGAGCGCTTGCTGGAGGACGAAAACGAATGTTCCGAAATTCTTCAGCAGATTGCAGCCTGCAGAGGCTCCATTAACGCCTTGATGTCTGAAGTCCTGGAGGGCCATATCCGTTTCCATCTGGTCGAACGACGGGAGAACCACAAGGCGCATAAGGGCAATGCCGTTGAAGAAGTGATCAGCGTTGCCAAATCTTATTTGAAGTAGAGGAAACCATGCCGGATGTTCAAGAAGGTTTGCCGCCCTTCGGCGCAGAAATAGGCGCGCCTCCCTCCAACGCTCATCGCGCTGAAGGTCATGATCCCGAACACGAAGGCCACGACCATGGATTCGAGTTACAGGATGGAATCCGAATAGCCCTAGTGGCGGTCGCAGCCGTGCTGGTCTGGGCGAAGGTATGGGAGCCCTTTGCGCACGTCAGTGTCATTGGTATCGTAGGCACTCTTATTGGAATTTATCCCATTCTCAAAGAGGCAGCCGAAAATGTGATGGAGCGCCGGATGACGATGGAGTTGTCGATGACCATCGCCATCCTCGCGGCATTGGTCATCGGTCAGTTCTTCACAGCGCTGGTGATTGTGCTGTTTGTGCTTATAGCGGAGGTTTTGGAAGGTCTTACGGTCCGACGTGGCCGGACCGCTATTCGCGATCTTCTCAATCTACTCCCCAGTGAAGTGATGGTTCGGCGAAATGGCAAGACCGAGCGGCGCAGCACGGCCAACATCAACATAGGAGAGTTGATCGAGGTCAACCCAGGAGGGCGTATACCCGTTGATGGGGACGTGGTGGGCGGCAATTCCTTTGTCGATCAGTCGGCTATCACCGGAGAATCTCTTCCCGTCGAGAAAGTACCGGGCACCTCCGTTTTTGCAGGTACCGTCAACCAGTCTGGGGCACTGGAAATTCGAATCACGAGAATTGGGCGCGATACGGCTTTCGGCCGCATTTTGAATGCGGTTGAGGAAGCGGAACGCTCCCGCGCACCCATCCAGAAAACGGCAGATCGGCTCGCTGGCTATTTGGTCTGGTTTGCCCTCGGTTTCGCGGTTCTGACTTTTATCATCACTCGCAATCTCATATCGACCATCTCAGTCATCATTGTTGCTGGTGCCTGCGGAATCGCGGCTGGAACTCCGCTCGCTATTCTGGGAGGGATTGGGCGGGCAGCCCGCGAAGGCGCCATCGTCAAGGGTGGATTGTATTTGGAACTGCTAAGTTCAGTAGACACCGTTGTCTTCGACAAAACCGGCACGCTCACTGTTGGGAATCCTGTGGTCACATCCATTGCTGCCGCGCCAGGGCGGACCTATCACGATGTTTTGCAGCTTGCCGCGATTGCAGAGCAGAGGTCCGAACATCCCTTGGGCAAGGCCATTGTCGGCAAAGCAGCTGAGGCCGGCCTGACGGTAAACCCACCGGAGCGCTTCGAGTACATTCCCGGAGCAGGCATTTCTTGCTCCCTCGACCACCGGGAGATACTCGTGGGAAGCAGAGCCTTCCTGCAGCAGAAACAAATCCACCTCGACGGCCAGCGCACCGGAACCGAACACTCGTCCGAGATACTGGTTGCCTCGAACGGCGAATATTTCGGAACCATCCGAATCGCGGATACCCTGCGCCCGGAGGCTTGCGACGCAGTTCGTGCCCTCCACGCTATGGGATTGCGAACGGCCTTGTTGACGGGTGACGCCAAAGTGGTTGCCGAAGCTATTGCCCAAGAAGTTGGCATCGACGTGGTACATGCAGGCGTTCTGCCGGATGAGAAGAACGCCATCATCAAGCAGTTGGTCGCCGATGGGAACAAAGTTGCGATGGTCGGCGATGGAATCAATGACGCGCCAGCGCTGATGCAGGCAACGGTTGGTATCGCGATGGGATCAGGTACTGAAGTCGCACGCGAAAGCGCGAAGATCATGTTGATTGGCAATGATCTGCTGCGCTTGGTGGACACTATCAAGATTTCCCGGCGCTGCCGTCGCATCATCATGCAGAACTTTGGGGGAACTCTGGCAGTGGACAGTGTGGGCGTGGGCCTGGCCGCGTTCGGCATATTGAATCCGCTGTTAGCCGCCTTTATCCATGTGGCTTCGGAGCTTACCTTCATTTTGAATTCTGCCCGGCTCTTACCCGGAGCTAAACGACAGAATGAAACGGGTGACAATATCACCAATTTAATCAGAAGTACCATCCGATTGAACCCCCGGAGACGACTCGCGTTGCTCATCGTTATCGGAATCACTATTCTTGTGCTTCTGCTGAAATGCTGGCGCGTACTGATGCAGTGGTTCGAGACTCACGAACACTTGCTCAATTGAAGTGCCGGCAGAGGTTTCTCTCGTTGCAACATTGTCCGGATGGCGACTGCGGGCCCGACCGCCACGTTGGCCGCATGAGTGCGCTCGGACTAATCGCACACAGCACGATGGACGGGGTCTCCATTGCTGCCTCCACCATGATCTCCTGGCGGATGGGATTGATCGTCGCGGTTGGCATCATCGTGCATGATATTACCGATGGACTCAACACGATTCTGCTGGTGACGCGGGGGGATTCAGCCAGCAAGAAAGACCTGGCATTTCTTGTTGCGGACGCGGCTGCACCCGTACTGGGGGGCACCGTTGTCGTTCTCGCTGGCCTACCTT
>CAVPBQ010000007.1:0-476072 GCA_963701925.1 uncultured Acidobacteriota bacterium | reverse complement strand
AATGCTGGCGCGTACTGATGCAGTGGTTCGAGACTCACGAACACTTGCTCAATTGAAGTGCCGGCAGAGGTTTCTCTCGTTGCAACATTGTCCGGATGGCGACTGCGGGCCCGACCGCCACGTTGGCCGCATGAGTGCGCTCGGACTAATCGCACACAGCACGATGGACGGGGTCTCCATTGCTGCCTCCACCATGATCTCCTGGCGGATGGGATTGATCGTCGCGGTTGGCATCATCGTGCATGATATTACCGATGGACTCAACACGATTCTGCTGGTGACGCGGGGGGATTCAGCCAGCAAGAAAGACCTGGCATTTCTTGTTGCGGACGCGGCTGCACCCGTACTGGGGGGCACCGTTGTCGTTCTCGCTGGCCTACCTTCCCATCAACTCGCGCTGATTCTCGGAGTGACATCCGGCTTCTTCCTCTTTACGGCCACTGGGGACTTGTTGCCAGCCGCTCATCGGCGTTCGCCTGGATTTGGGGTTTCGGCAGCCGCACTAGGAGGTATTCTCCTCATTGGTATAGCGGTACGACTCGCATCAATTTAGTCTTGGCGGTCGCTACCCGTTAGATCAAGTTCAACCTATTATGGGTGGGAGCATGAACTCGCGATTCCATATCAACTGCTCATCGTTGATTCCGCACAGATCGTCTGATTCTCAACGGCGAAGACCTTGTTGTACAAGTCTTGGCCGTAACTGGTCTGGAGGGGTTCCTGTCAGGAGTCATCATCTGTCCCGATGAAGAACTGGAACAGCGGTTTGCGGTGAACTCCTTCACCGAGCATCTTTTCTCACATTATAAAGCGATGGAGTCGGTCAAGAACCCGTTCCGCTGATAAAGGATGACGGAGTTGAGTTTGCTCTCAACTCAGCCCTTGCTTTTCTCCAGTCTGTACCGATCTGAATTCGGTCTGCTACAATTCAGCACAGAGCATGGACAGATGCTCGGCGTCACGGTAGCCTGCGTATGGTTTTTTGGCGGTTTTTCATACTGTCCATTTACTGTCCACTTCGTACCGAAAACTGGTTATATTCGGTGGAACGGATTGAAGCAGGCGAAACGGTTGACAGCAAGAGTAGACAGTAAACATGCGGGTTTGGCCCTAACCGTATGAAAAGCAAGTGGGGACGTAGTTCAGTTGGTTAGAACGCTGCCCTGTCACGGCAGAGGCCGCGGGTTCGAGTCCCGTCGTCCCCGCCATTCCTTGCAGTCAATTAGGGATGGTTGCCCAAAAATCCACAATCCAATCCACGTGAAGTTTTGCTGTCACTGAGCTACTCCGCTAGATTCGATACCATCCAGGAATTGTCCTATCCTGCCCCGAGAGCCCGGGGTTGTCGGAGCGCGCATAAGACAACAAGGGCGCGTAAGACGGCAAGATTGCCCGAACGCTCAGCCAGTCCCGAGGCTGTTCCGGCCCGACGCTGGCCGTCCGGAATCTCTGCGCCAGCGCCGATTGCTCCTGGTCGCAGGCAACTGCCGGAAGCCGGGAGAGTATTATGCGGACAGCAAATCAAAGTAGATGAAAACGGAGTGAAGCAATGCCTGAGTCCATTGACTGGCCCCGGATGCAGCCGCCGCCGCATCGTCGCCGGGGCCGCCGCTTTTTCTTCATCCTGGCCATCCTTGTAGGCATTCTCTTCGTCGGCCGGGCGGTGCTGTCATATTACGTGGACGTGCTCTGGTTCGGATCGCTCGGCTATGCGGATGTGTTCTGGAAGACATTGAGTCTTCAGTGGGGAGTTTTCGCGGCTTTTGCCGTGGCCACATTCCTGATTCTTTACGGATCGTTTCTGGCGCTGAAGCGAGCCCATCTCCCGGATTTACCCGATGGCCATACGATTCTCATTGGTGGACAACCGCTGACGTTGCCGGTTGAGCCTGTGCTGCGCCTCATCGCACTGGGAGTCTCGCTTGCCGTCGCCCTTGCGGCCGGAGGCGCGATGGCTGGAGAGTGGCCGACACTGGCACTCTTTTGGTACGCGCCCCGCTCTGCTGGCGCCCTTGATCCAATTTTTGCCAAGCCACTGAACTTCTTTCTGTTCGCCTTGCCTGCATGGGATCTGCTCGCCGGCTGGCTGCTTACGTTAAGCGTGATTGCCTGTGCGCTCGCCGCTTTCTTCATACTCATAGCGGGCGGGGCCCGTGCTCTGACTGGGCGTCTCAGTCGTTCTGTCGCATTACCCTGGCGTGGGTTCTCTATCGCATTTGCATTCCTCCTAATGGTCCTTGCGATGCGCGTCTATCTAGGGCGGTTCGAACGCTTGCTCGACGATCATACGATATTCGGCGGTGTAACCTACACGGACGCGCACATCACATTGGCAGGGATGCTCGTGGTCTGCGGGACGCTCTTGTTGGGCGCTGTGATCAGTGCGGTCAATGCCGTGCGGGCGCCGCGCGGCCGCTGGCTGGTCGCGGCCATCCTTCCGACTGCCGTCTGTTATGTGGCCGTGCAAGGCATCGCATGGTATGTGAGCAGCTTCGTCGTCAAGCCGAACGAATTGGTTCGGGAGAGGCCTTACATTGTCTACAATACGGATCTAACGCGGCGGGCCTACGCATTGAATCGCGTCTCGCAGCGCGAGTTTCCGGCCGAGACGACCGTCGAAGCGGCCGACCCGGCTAACAATCAGGCCACGCTGCAAAACATCCGGCTGTGGGATTGGCACGCCCTCCAGGACACGCTGCGTCAAATCCAGGAAATCCGCACTTATTATGACTTCCCCGATATTGATATCGACCGCTATGAGATCGATGGCACGACCCGCGAGGTGATGCTGGCGGCACGCGAACTGAGCGTCGATAAACTCCCTGAGAGCAGCCAAAACTGGATCAATGAGAAGCTGATCTACACGCATGGCTATGGCATCACGATGAACCCGGTCAATGGGTTTACGCCGGAAGGACTGCCCACTCTGATTTTGAGCAATATGCCGGTTCAGAGCACCGTGCGCAGTCTCACCGTGACCCGTCCCGAGATCTATTTCGGCGAGATGACCAATACCGATGTCTATGTGAAGACGCAGCAAAAGGAGTTTAACTACCCGCAAGGTCAGACCAATAACCTAACCTCCTATGAAGGCGATGGCGGTATTCTGCTCGGCAGCTTCCTGCGCCGCATGATCATCGCGCTCGACCAGAACGACCTCGCAAAGCTACCCTTCAGTGATGATGTGAATAAGAACAGCCGCCTTCTGATGCGGCGCAACATACGCGACCGCGTAGCTGCGCTGGCGCCGTTCCTAACCTTCGATCCCGATGCCTACATTGTGCTTGGCGAGGACGGCCGGCTTTCGTGGATTATGGATGCGTATACGAGCTCAGACAGCTATCCATACTCGACTCATTACCGCCTCGACAACAATTCCGTTAACTACATCCGGAACAGCGTGAAGGTGGTCATCGACGCTTACGATGGCACGACTACCTTCTATGTTTTCGATTCAGACGATCCGATCATTGCGGCCTACCGCCGCATTTTTCCAAGTTTGTTCAAAGACGCGTCATTAATGCCGCCCGGCCTGCGCAAGCATGTGCGCTATCCGGAGTTATTGCTCAAATTGCAGGCGGAAGTGTACGGCCTTTACCACATGACGGATCCGGAAGCGTTTTACAACCGTGAAGATCTGTGGACGGTGGCCACTGAAGTTGGGATGGGAGAAGGCGGTCAGCAAACGACTCAGGCGATGCAGCCGAATTTTGTATTGATGAAACTGCCGGGAGAGACCGGCGAAGAATTCGTGGAGATTCTGCCCTTCACACCGTCAAACCGGAACAATCTGATTGGCTGGATTGCCGGGCGTAGCGACGGCGCACAGTATGGCACGTCGGTGGTCTACAACTTTCCCAAGACGAGGCTGGTTGACGGGCCGTTGCAGATCGAGGCGCGCATTGATCAGAATGCGCAGCTTTCAGGGCAGCTGACGTTGTGGAATCAGCAAGGCTCGCATGTGCGGCGCGGGGCTCTGCTGGTGATTCCGATCGGTCGCGCGCTCCTGTATGCGGAGCCGATTTACCTGCAGGCCGAGCGCAGTCCGATGCCGGAATTGCGCTTGGTTGTGCTGGCCCTGCAAGATCGACTGGCGTACGGACCAACTTTTGAGTCGGCACTGGCGTCGCTTTTTGGCGCAGCGCTTTCTTCTACCAGTGCCCCGGCTGCGGAGCCCACACGAGGCGCACCGGTCTCCACCGCCACACCTGCAGCCGACCTGAACGCGCTCATCTCCGAAGCCGCCAGAGACCTGGCCGACTACCAACGCCTGACGGCGGAGGGCAAGCTCGGCGAGGCTGGACAAAAGCTGGAAGAGTTGAAGCGAGCACTCGACAAACTGAACACCCGCTCAAAATAGAACCGCTGCGTTAGTGCGTTTTTTCCATCGCGATCGCCCGGGGAAAGAGAATGTTGTTCTCCAGGTGAATGTGTTGGTGAAGATCGGCTTCAAAATCTGCCAGCGCCCGGTAGAGCGTTTGATAGCTGATACACGCGTCACCCGGAGGCGTATAACCACAACTGGCTTCGCGCATGGCGCGCAGTGCATTGCCGGCAGAGTCGTGCTCGTGTTCCATCATGGCGACTGGATTTTGCAGGCTGCCGAACGGCGGTGGCAGAACTGGTTCCTTCTGCATGACGGCCTCCTCCATCCTCACAATGTAGGGGAACAGAACCCCCTCTTCTTTCATCATGTGTGTCGTCAGTTCCTGCACTAAGCCCTGAAAGCTCTCGCGAACCCGTTGCAGTTCGAGATGGCTCTTTCCGTGGACGGAGCAAACCTTGTCCAGGAGAGGAACAAGGCGAGCCATTTCCTCACGTGTGTACTTGTGATGTGTGCTCTTGATGTGTGCGATCAAATCGGCAAGGGGCTCCGTCTGCCAGTTCCGGTCGGTCTGGGCCGCATGTGCCGCCTCCTCAGCCATCTCCAGGGAATCGATCACTTGATCAACCGAGAGGTTGGATGCCCGGCAAGCTTCGTCCAATGACTTGTTGCCTCCGCAGCAGTAGTCAATGCCCAGCTTTTCGAAAACTCTGGTAGCCGTTGTATTTTCCAGCGCCAATTCGCGGACGGTTTTTTCAGCGGTCATAGTCATTGCAATCTCCGGACGACCCAGCTCGATGCGTACAGGTCGCGCTTGATGTTCTGAAGTTAGCTGAGTAGGAAGCCCGTGGCGATGACTTTTGTCACGAAGCAGAAACTTGGGCATGAAGGATTAAGGAAGGGGATAGGACGAATGAAGAAAGACTGGGAGGTTTTGGATTTATTCCGGCGATTCGGTTTCGGCCTCCAACGCTTTCAGATTAGAAATCGTCACCGTTCGCCCGTCAATCTGCAGGATTCCCTCTGCCTGGAGGCGAGAAAGATTACGGGAGACGAGTTCGCGAACCGTACCAATGTGTGACGCTAGTTCCTGATTGCTGGCGGGCAAGGTGATTTCTATGACGGCGCCGGTACGTTTGCCTTCCTTGTGCGCCAGACGCAACAGAAATGAAGCCAGCCGGTGACGCACCGTGGTGAACGAGAGTTCCTCGATGATGCCCACGAGTCGGCGCAGGCGGGAACCGACAACCCGTAAGACTTTCAGCGCCACCTGCGGATGAGCCAGGCACAACGCCTGAAAGTCTTGCTTGCTCACGAACAGCAGCGTGGCTTCGTCGATCGCGGTTACCGAGGCGGGATAATTTCCACCATCGAATACCGGAAGTTCGGCAATCGAACTGCCCGGTCCATCGATACTGAGCACTTGTTCGCGTCCATTGGCCGAACTCTTGAAGATTCGCACCTGACCGGACTCGACCACATAAAGTCCCGAGCAAGGCTCGCCTTCACTAAACACGCTTTGTCCGGCCGAGTAGTTGCGCGGCACAGCCCGTTGCGCCAGAAAATTCAATTCGTTTTCCGTCAGATCAGAAAAGATTGAGACTCTAGCGAGCGTCTTTCCGGCCGCAGAGGTAGGTTCCAGCACGATGGCTATTGTATCGGAGCGCTGCGGTGCGGTGCGGCCACAAGAATATCTCAGCCTGGCAGAGGATCGGCGCTCGTAGGGGTCTGAGCTACGGCGGAAAACTTCCAACTGTAGTAAAACTGTTAGGTTGCTGGTCGAGCGAACTCATGGGCGTGAACATCGAGACCGAAGCCAGGCACGCGGGCGAAGCCGGACACTCGGGTCCGGAGATTCGCTCCGATGCGCACGTGCGTCTGGCGCCGCGAGAGAGTGGCGGCATCGACATCGAGCTCGAATCGCGCGTCAAAACTTATTATGGTGATGCCATCCACCAACAGGCTGAGGAGATCCTCGCAGCTCTCGGAGTGCGGCACGCGCAGGTTTCGATTCACGACGAAGGCGCGCTGCCGTTTGTGATTGCGGCGCGCATTGAAACCGCAACTCGCCGCGCGGGTCTGGGAGAAGGCACGCGCGTGCTGCCGAATAAACTGCCGGTTCCCGCGGCTTCTGCGCGCGACCGCATGCGGCGCTCCCGGCTCTATGTGCCCGGCAGCGAGCCCAAGTACTTCGTCAATGCCGCGCTGCACGGCGCGGACGCCGTCATTCTGGATCTGGAAGACTCCGTCCATCCCCAGGAGAAGGATGGCGCGCGTTTGCTGGTTCGCAATGCTTTGGGCGCAGTCGATTTTCTGCAATGCGAGCGCATGGTGCGCATCAACCAGCTCCCGCTGGGGCTCGACGATCTGGAAGAGATCGTTCCCGAATCCCCCGACCTGATTCTCATCCCCAAAGTTGAAAGTCCGAAGCAGGTGACCGAAGTCAGCCAGAAGATTGCAGAGATCAAGGCGAATTTCGGTCTCACTCGTCCCATCTGGCTGATGCCGATTCTCGAGTCGGCGCTCGGAATTGAGAAGGCCTACGAGATTGCGACCGCGAGTGCGGACGTTGTAGCCCTGACCATTGGATTGGAAGATTACACCGCGGACCTCGGCGTGGCGAAGACCGCGACGGGCGCTGAATCGCTCTTTGCCCGCCAGCGGGTGGTCAACGCCGCGCGTTCCGCGGGAGTGCAGGCGATTGATTCGGTGTTTGGCGATGTCGCTGACATGGACAGCTTGCGGGCATGGGCGCTTGATTCGCGCGCCAAGGGCTTCGAAGGCATGGGATGCGTGCACCCGCTGCAGATTCCGGTGATTCATCAGGCATTCGCGCCTACGCCGGTGGAAATTCAGAAGGCGCAGAAGATTGTTGCTGCCTATCACGAGGCCCAGAGCAAGGGCCTCGGCGTGGTCAGTCTGGGATCGAAGATGATCGACGCGCCGGTCGTGCAGCGAGCGTTGAAGCTGATGGCACGGGCGCAAGTGATGGGATTGGTCGAGTGAATTCATGCCCACTCTTGAAACGACGGAGTTAGTGGTCAACGCTGCCGGACGCATGGTGCCGGACCGGGCGAACGGCCGCTCGCAAATTCCGTATCAAGGTGTGGGCAAGCACCGCCCGAACGGAAGTAAGGCCGGTTCGCCCATTCGAACCGCCGCGGATTATCCAGAAAACGGCGATAAGCGTGTCGCGGATCTGGAGACCGCGCTCCGCAAATGCGGCCTGCGCGATGGCATGGTCATTTCCTCGCATCACCATCTGCGCGATGGCGACCGCGTCGCATTGCTGGCGCTCGAGGCCGCGGCAAAAATTGGCGTCAAGGACCTGGTGTGGTTTCCCAGCGCATCGTTCCCCTCGCAGAAGAGCGTGATCGAGTTGCTGGCCTCTGGCGTCGTCGAACATATCGAAGGCAGCATGAACGGGCCGTTGGGCGACTACTGCACGCAAGGGAAGATGCGCGGCATGGGCGTTCTGCGTTCGCACGGCGGCCGTTGGCAGGCGATTCAGGATGGCGAGGTGCACATCGACATCGCCGTGATTGCTGCTCCCACGGCAGACGCGTTCGGCAACTGTGACGGCGCGCATGGCAAGTCCGCATGCGGCTCCCTCGGCTTTGCCCTGGCGGATTCTCTCTATGCCGACCACGTCATCGCGGTAACCGATAACCTCGTGCCATTCCCTTGCATTCCGTGGCAGATTCAGGGCAACAACGTTGACTACGTTGTGGAAGTCGATTCCATCGGCGATCCGGCAAAAATTGTTTCCGGCACAACCCAGATCACGCGTTCGCCCGACCGCCTGCGCATCGCCGAGTTAGTCGCGCTCTTTCTGCGCGATGCCGGCATCATGCGCGACGGATTTTCTTTTCAGGCGGGCGCCGGCGGCATTGCCTTGGCCTTTGTCAGCTACCTCAAGCAGATGATGAAATCCGCCGGCGTGAAGGCGCGATTCGTTCGCGGCGGCTCAACCAAATATCTTGTCGAACTTCTCGAGGAAGGACTCACCGACTATATCCTCGACGGTCAGACCTTCGACCTCAGCGGGGTGCAGTCGATCGCCGGCAACCCGCGTCACGTCGCGACTTCGCCCTTTACCTCGTACAACTATCATGGAAAAGGAAACTTCGCGTCCCTGGTGGATGCGGTTGTGCTCGGCGCAACCGAGGTTGACGCCGACTTCAACGCTAACGTGGTCACGCACTCCGATGGACGGCTGCTCCACGGCATTGGCGGCTGGCAAAACTGCCTGGCTGCGGGATGCACTATCCTCGCCGTGCCTTCGTTCCGTGATCGCATTCCCGTGATTCTCGATGAAGTGACCACGCTGTGCGGCCCCGGTGAACTGATCGATGTGGTAGTGACCGAGCGCGGCATCGCCATCAATCCACTCCGCCAGGATCTTCTGAATGCGGTGAAGGGATCGAAGCTGCCCATCCGGCCTCTGCATGAGATCAAGGCCGAAGTCGAACGCATCTGCGGCGGAAAACCGCATCGTCCCAAGCGGGGAGACCGGCCGGTCGCGATCGTGAAATGGGTGGATGGAACTGTGCTCGATAGCGTGTGGAATGTCGCCTGAGTCAGATCATCCGACTTGCGTGACGACCTGCGAAAAATTGCCGGACCATCTTTCGATCTCCATTTTTCAATCTCTATGAAAGCGTCATACCGTTTACCCCTTCTTATCGCTGTTCTGACAGCCTTACTGGGCGCCGGTTTCGCGCAGGATACGAAGTACCCGCCTCGCGGAGCATACATCCCCACCCCGGAATGCAGGGCGGGCGATGCAGCGTTCTTACCATTGCGCCCCTGCTCGGCAGATGAAATCGAAGCCTGGCGGAAAGATATCCTCCACTTTCGATTTGAACGATTGCTCCGCGTCGGTTATGACGGCTCGCAATATGACCGCCCCGAGCTCAAGTGGACCCAGAGGAGCTACATCCAGCCTCAGATGATGATCGAGGATCGCTACTTCTACGATCCGGTCGCCCAGAAATATACCGTGGATCGCTATCTCGACGATCTGGAGAAGCGCTACGGTGGAATTGACGCCGTGCTGATCTGGCATGTGTACCCGAATATTGGCATCGACAATCGAAATCAGTACGACATGTTACGAGCCATGCCGGGAGGAGTGGCCGGCGTGAAAAAAATGGTCGCGGATTTTCACCGCCGCGGCGTGCGCGTCTTTTTCCCTGTGATCATGTGGGATCAGGGCACTCGCGATGAAGGAAAGTCGAACTGGTTGGCGACGGCGCAGTGGATGGCGGAGGTGGGCGCCGACGGAATTAACGGCGATACACTCGAAGGTGTTCCCCGCGCTTTCCGCACGTCGTCCGACGAAGTCGGGCACCCCCTGGCCCTGGAACCGGAGAGCGCCCCTCTTTCGGACGAAGGCCTGATGTGGAATAACCTGACCTGGAGCGATATTGAGAGCTCGTTCACCCCCTACGTGAGCCATATGAAGTGGCTCGAGACGCGGCACATGGTCAACATTTCCGACCGCTGGAATCGCGATAAAACGGACGATCTGCAATATGCATGGTTCAACGGCGTGGGCTACGAAAGTTGGGAAAACATCTGGAGTATATGGAATGGCATCACGCCGCGCGATGCGGAAGCGCTGCGGCGCGTAGCCACGATGGAGCGCGCTCTCGCGCGTTTTCTCGTGAGTAAAGATTGGGAGCCACTGACGCCCACGTTGCGCTATGGAGTATTTGCCAGCAAGTGGCCGTTGGGCGCGGAGACCGTATGGACCCTGGCCAATCGCAATGACGCCGACAGCGACGGCCGTCAGCTCGAACTGCCTTACCAGGCGGGCATGCATTACTACGATCTGTATCACGGCGTTGAATTGCAGCCCGATCGCGACGGCAGCAAGATCGTTCTAAGCTTCAACATCGAGGGCCATGGATACGGAGCAGTCCTGGCGACAGGGAGCGCGCCCGACGCGGGCGAGCAGGCCTTGATGACGAAGATGAAACAGCTCGCCGCGCAGCCGCTCGCCAGTTATTCGCATGAGTGGCACTTCCTGCCGCAGAAAATCGTGCCCATTGCTCCGGCGGTCGCTACGGCTTCAAACCCGGTAGGCATGGTGAAGATTCCCGCCGCGAATTATGTTTTTCGGGTGCACGGCATCGAACTCGAGGGGGGCGACGAAACTGGAGTCGATGTGCAATTCCCTTGGGAAAATGCGCCGGTCCGTTATCACGAAGAGAAACTGAACATAAAATCATTTTGGCTGGACACGTATCCGGTGACCAATCGCCAGTTCAAGCAGTTTCTCTCGGCATCGCGCTACCATCCGAAGGATGAAGGTAACTTTCTAAAAGATTGGAAAGATGGAGAATTTCCCGCTGGCTGGGACAATAAACCCGTCACCTGGATCGCATTGGAAGATGCGCGCTCGTACTGTGGCTGGGCGGGGAAGCGGCTGCCACATGAATGGGAATGGCAATACGCTGCACAGGGAAAAGACGGACGGCAATATCCCTGGGGAAATGACTGGGACCGAACGGCCGTTCCGGAGCCGGACATGGGAAGAGACTTGCGCGGGCCGGATGACGTGACGGCTCATCGCAAGGGAGCAAGTCCGTTTGGCGTAATGGATATGGTGGGAAACGTCTGGCAATGGACCGATGAATTCGAAGACGAGCACACCCGCACCGCCATCGTTCGCGGCGGGAGTTATTACCAGCCGCAGGGCTCGATATGGTATTTCCCGCAGGCCTATAAAGACGACGAGCACGGCAAGCTGCTGCTGATGGCGCCGGCCAAGGATCGCGCCGGCACGCTGGGCTTTCGCTGCGCTAGCGATATCGAGTGAGCGCGGACACTCTCGCCTAAGATCTTCGCAACCGCTTCCGAGCATTTGAAACTAATCTCCTACGAGAAGCACCTAACACTTGAGACGCCACGTGGAGAGGAGCGGATATGACAGTATTGAACGGTGATCTAAGGGACCGGCTTTCGCGATCTCAGGAAATTAAACTCAGCGTGACCGGTAGGAAGTCAGGGCGCACCATCTCGCAGCCGGTTTGGTTTGTGCCGGATGACGATGAGGTCTACCTGCTGCCGGTGCGAGGCTCGGACACGCAGTGGTATAGGAACGTCTTAAAAAACGCATCCATTCGGATTGATGCGGGAGGCACTGAAGGTCAATTTCAGGCCGCCTCGCTTACCGATCAGAAAGAAGTGTCATCCGTGGTAGACAAATTCCGCAAGAAATATGGCGCTGGCGATGTGAAGAAATACTATTCGAAGCTCGACGTGGCAGTAGTCGCTCGGCCACGATAGTCGCCAAAGTATTCGTGGGATTAAGAAAGGAAATCAGCCGAATGGAAATCAAACGAGCCGGCTCGCAGCCTTCCGCCAAAGGCCCGGAGGATTGGTTCACGGGCACAGTGCGGATCGATCCTTTATTTCAGGCGCCGGATCCCGCGCTGGTGCAAGGTGCCAGCGTAACCTTCGAGCCCGGCGCGCGGACGGCGTGGCACACGCATCCGCTGGGCCAGACGCTTATCGTTATTGCAGGCTGCGGCTGGGCGCAACGCGCCGGCGGACCTATCGAGCAGATCCGCCCGGGTGATGTTGTCTGGTTTTCGCCAGGCGAGAAGCACTGGCACGGAGCCACCCCGACCACGGGTATGACGCACATTGCAATTCAGGAAAAGAGAGACGGCAAGGTAGTCGACTGGATGGAACACGTGAGCGACGAACAATATCTTAATCAGGGCGCGGCGTGAGCGCTCGCCCGCATGGAGAAATAATGCAAAAACGTAAACTTGGAAAAAGTAATCTGGAAGTTTCAGCTCTCGGGCTTGGCTGCATGGGCATGAGCTTTTCCTACGGGCCACCCAAAGATAAGAAGGAGATGTCCGATCTTCTGCATACCGCAGTCGATCGCGGCATCACGTTCTTCGATACGGCCGAGATCTACGGCCCGTTCCTCAACGAAGAGCTCGTGGGCGAAGCACTCGCCCCGTTCCGCGGCAAAATTGTTATCGCTACCAAGTTTGGATTCGATCTGAGTGGCGGCGACAATCGTCCCGGGGCCTCCAAAGTGAACAGCCAGCCTGCGCATATCAAGCAGGCCGTCGAGGGCTCGCTCGCGCGGCTGAAGGTTGAGACCATCGACTTGCTCTACCAGCATCGCGTCGATCCGAATGTTCCCATCGAAGATGTCGCTGGCGCCGTGAAAGAGCTGATCCACGCCGGTAAGGTCAAGCATTTTGGACTCTCGGAGGCAGGCGTGAAGACGATTCGCCGCGCCCATGCGGTCCAGCCGGTGACCGCGCTGCAGAGCGAATATTCCTTGTGGTGGAGAAAGCCGGAAGAGGAAGTGATCCCCACGCTCGAGGAACTCGGAATCGGTTTCGTGCCTTATAGCCCGCTGGGCAAGGGCTTTCTGACCGGCAAGATCAGCGAGAATACGAAATTCGACAGCACTGACTTTCGCAGCAAGCTGCCACGCTTCACGCCCGAGGCTCTGAAGACGAACCAGGCGATCATCGATCTGCTCGAAAAGATCGCGAAGCAGAAAGGTGCGACGCCTCCGCAAATCGCACTCGCCTGGCTGCTGGCGCAGAAGCCGTGGATCGTTCCAATTCCTGGCACGACCAAACTGAATCGCCTCGATGAGAACCTGGGCTCGCTCGCAGTGAAACTGACCAGCGATGACCTGCGCGCGATCGACGAAGCGGCCAAGCAGATTACGCTGGAGGGCGACCGCTATCCGGTAGAGCTGCAAAAAATGACTGGCCTGTAATCGAATCGAGCGATCACCACGAAGGACATGAAGTCCCACGAAGGAAAATCTCACAAGGGTTCTCCTTCGTGATCCTTCGTGTCCTTGGTGGTTGAAGGTTTTGTCTTTCGAACTATCTCGAGAATCCGAAAACTATCTGCATCACAAGCGCCCCACCCAGCGATACCAGCAAAGCGACCGGCATCGCAATCGCTCCAATCTTCAGAAAATCCCAGAAGCTGACGTCCAAGTGTTCTTTGCGTATCGCGATCAGCCACAAAATTGTCGCCAGCGATCCCGTGATGGAGAGATTCGGGCCGAGGTCGACGCCAATCAGAATCGCGTGAGCAACCGGTCCCGTCACATGCCCAGCCTGCAGCGTGCTCCCGGCGATTAAGCCCAGCGGAAGATTGTTGATCAAATTGTTGGCCACGCCCACCGCAAATCCGGTCACCAGCCAACTCGCAGTAAGTCCTAGATGCTGCGCCCACGCCAGCCACGCTTTCGTGTACTGGATGGCTCCAATGCTTTGCATGGCGTCGACCATGATGAAGAGTCCAGCCACCAGCGCCAGAGTTTCCCAACTGATCTGGCGGGTGAGCACTAGAGGATTGCTGCGCTTTTTCAGACAGATCAGCGCAGTGATCGCCAGCGCGGCCAGGCAGGTCGGCAACCCCAGATCCATCCCCAGTGAAGATACGATCAGCAGTACGGCGACAACCAGCGCTATGCTGGAGAGCACGAGTTTGCCGTTGGCGTTCAACGGCCGCGCTTCGACCGAATGCTGGATTCTGCCGCCGAGTTCTTTTCGAAACCGCCAGCGCAGGACCACGAACGTGCTGACAATCGACAACAGGCAGGGAACTCCGAACGCAAGTAGCCACTGGCCCAAAGGCGGCATGGAATCATGGAACACAACCAGATTCGCGGGGTTCGAAATAGGCAGCAGAAACGAAGCCGCATTGGCAATGAAGGCGCACACAAAAAGATAGGGCAGCGGTTGCACCCGCGCCTTGCGCACGGCGGCTA
Organism: uncultured Acidobacteriota bacterium; assembly: GCA_963701925.1. Classification (GTDB taxonomy): domain Bacteria; phylum Acidobacteriota; class Terriglobia; order Terriglobales; family Acidobacteriaceae; genus Sulfotelmatobacter. Next base: position 461,973 of record CAVPBQ010000007.1, on the reverse strand, counting down.
AGATCGCCGGCGTCAACACCACGGCCGTCGCGTCATTCGACAGAAAGATGGTGACCACGGTTCCGGCGGCATACACCAGGGCGAAAAGTTTCAGGCAAGAGCCATTGGCCGCGCGCACTGCAGCCGCAGAGAACCAGTCAAAGACGCCATGCTCCCGCGCCAGTTCCGAAAGCATCATCATGCCAATCAGAAAAAAGCAGACGTCCAGTGACTTCCGCGCTCCACCTCCAGCCAGCCGGAAGCTGATCAGGCGAAAGGCCAGCAGCAGCGCCACGCCGCCGCTGATCCAATAGACCTCGGGAATATTGCGGGGACGAATCAGCATCAGCAGAATGCTGATGGCAATAATGAAACAGAGTAGGGCGTGGGCGGCCGCCGTCGGAGGCATAGGAGGCTAATAAGATGACGATAACAGACCGAAAGCTGCTGATGAATCCTGACCGCCAGCTCAAACGCTGGCGACGACGACCGTCGACGAGGCTTCCGTTGCCGCCGCTTGCGGCTTGGCGCCCCGTATGATCAACCAAAGCATGAGCGCCACCTCACCCAGCACGGCGGGCTGCGAGTAGGCGTAGACCTTGCCTTGATACTGCGGCAGCATGATTCCCGTAAGGCTCACCATCATCCATGCGAATCCGGCGATGATAAGCCAGACGCCCAGGAATCGCGGCAGGAATCGCGAACGGTACACTAGCACACCGAGAGGGAACAGCCAGAGGCCCCAAAATATTTCGGCGACCGTGAATCCACGATTATGCAGATTGAGGAACAACATGGCCAGAGCATCGCGCTGCGGCTTTTCGATGGTGGAAAGGAACACCGCTCCGCGCACCAGCACGACCGCGGCGATTGAGTTCACCTCATTCAGAAACGCGACAGGAACCGAGACCACAATCAAAATCACCATGAGCGTTGCGAGCCGCCGGCTGACGCCCTTGAGCAGTTCGTACAAAGCCAGAGCCACGAGAATAAAACCGGCCTCGCCGAGAAGGCTGCCGGCGATACCGAGGCGAAACAGGGTCTCAGAGGCCGCGATGTTGTTAGCGGTCGCCGCCGCGTTTCCATCCACGATCAGCTTGCCGGGAACATAGCCCATGGCAAAGAAGCCAACGATGGAAGTAAGCAAATACAACCAGCCGGCCAGCCTGGCTTGACTCTTAATGGAACTCATAGGTCCTCCATTCTCGGCGCAAGAGCTCGAATCAGGCGTGTGCGCGAGCCATCCATCTCCGCTTGTACGCATGTGCAAAGCGAACCCGGATGAACCAGAAGATCATCAGCAGTAGAGGCAGGAAACTCAGGAAAACGAGTGCGCCCGTTCTGCGCAAGAAATCGGGAAATATGTGCTGCCGCGCCAGAAAGATCGACCCCGCCGCGATAAACAGTGCGAAGCACATGCGCCACAGATGCCGCGCGATGCGCTGCGTGCCGGAAACACCTCCTCGCATCAGCATCCGAATATCGCCCGCTGTGGCAAGCGCGGCAACCAAACCAAAAATAAGGTAAGGGTAAGGCGGAAGATCAAATTTCATTCCCGTCGGACTTGATGCGGCCTGGATCCCGAACGTGATCTCCGCGACAGCGACTGCCAGAATAGCCAAAAGTGCGCCCCAGTCGACCAGGCCAGGTTTCCCGTCACTGCGACGCGCGGTGAGCCATGCCGTCGCCACTAAATAAAACGTCAGCAGGCCGCCCAGCACATTTCCCGGTTGCGACTTCAGCGCCGCCATATACGCCCCGGTTGCGCCCAGGGTCAGCATGGTTACGACAAAAACATTTCCTGCGATACCGTGCTCGCGCGAACCTTTGCGCAGAAATACCGCCACAAATCCTGACAGCATTCCTAAGGTGCCCGACACGATGTGAATCAGTAGCATGGGCGAATATTTCATGGTCGGCACTCCTTTAATTCGTGATCACACCAGCGGCCGCGGCCTGCTCTCTCCACCGTGGAACGTTCACGCCCACGATGAGCAGCCAGAGGCTCAGCGCTATTTCGGCAATCGCGGTCGGGGCGAAATACGGGAAGATCCGGGCTTGCACTGCGGGCGCAAGAAAAAGCGAGAAGCTGTTGATTAGATATCCAGCGGCTTCGATCGCCAGCAGCACGCCGATGATCCGCGGAAAAAACGTCGACTTCACAATCAGATATGCGGTGGTGAACAGATCAAATCCGAAAAACAGGAGGCAGATGCCAAACCCGTGTTCGAACAACTGAATAGAAATGTAGGACGCAGCCTGCAACTGTTCAGGAGTAAATGCACGCAGATAGTGTGCGTCGCCCAACAAGATCAGCGGCGCGAAATGGCCGAGCGTGCTGATGGCCTCAATGGGATTCACCACCAGGTCGAAAAACAATCCCAGCAGCGCGATGTTCCGATTGACCACCTTGAACAACTTGTAAAAGATGAGCGCCAAGGGCAGATTCAGTGCGCAGTAAAAGACTTCGAGAGTGAAGCCGACGCGATAAAGCATCTGGTGCGCCATGATGTTGTGCGCCGTCGCCGCTGCATCGCCCGGCACAACCAGTCGCCCGCGGACGAAAAGTTCCGCGAATGCACCTGCAACGATGACGAACAAATACATACCGCCCGCGATTCTGGCCCAGAATCGTGGCGATTCGGTGATTCGATCTCTCATCACAGCGGTTCCCATGCGCTGTTCTCCATGCGATGAAATACAGAGTTCAATTCTCGCGAGTTAAATCGGCCCTTGATAGCGGCGTAGCCGCACCGCGCCATACAAACATATTCCGGCGAAAATCAGCCCCACCCACAGACTGGGGCTAGCCAGGAATCTTCCGGGAGCGAACAGGGACAGCGGAATAAAATGCGCATCGATAGGGACGCCATTTTTGTCCTTCATATCGAAGGCGGCTTCGGCGAATCCGAACACGCGATCCTGCAGTAGCACTGCCAGGTGCGTCGTGTGGAAGGAAATGAATTCCAAAGCCGCCAGCGCCAGCGGCGGCAAGACCGCCCACAGAAAGGTCGCGCGCCGCGCCCATCCCGACACCAGCAGGAACCAGCAATAAATGGGAGCGTGCCAAAGGGCCATGGTGATGAGACCGTAGAGCAGACCCACTTGCATCTGGAACAATGGTAACGACCACTCCGCCGCCAAATTCCCGCCGTGCGCCATCAGATCCGCCAGGGTCAGCAGCCGCATGACAATTTGCAGCGGAACAGTGAATGCGAGCACGATTACCGGCAGAACGACCAACGGGATGGTGATCTTCGAGAGCACGGTGGTGAGATCGGAAACCGGCAGCGATTTCCAGAACAGGATGCTGCGATCGCGGCGCTCGCCGTGCAGCGCGTCCAGCGAATAGAAGATTCCAACCAGAAATGCGACGAAGGTGATCAGCATCCCCGCGTGCGCGTAAGTCATCGCGATTTGTACCAACGGATGTTCCTTGTCCGGCGGCATCAGATGCCGCAGGTGACGCGGGAGCCAGGCGAACAGACTGATCAGGAAGCCGAACAGGTACACGCCGGCCGTCGCCAGCGGTGCAATATAGATGGAGCGGTTCTCCCACAACTCGCGGCGCACCGACCAGTAGAAAGGCCGCGTCGCCGACAGAGACTGCGGAGTGGCCGCGCGCGAATCTGGGAAAGACTCCGGCACCGCGTTGGAGGGAGTGTTCATCGAGATGCTCCTTCAGCCGGGCGGGCGTTATCGCCCATTACCGCAACGAACAAGTCGGAGATGCTGGGCGTGCGCGGCTCGCCGAGCGCGCTGAGTCGCTGACGGTCGGCGCCCTGCGACTTGAGATCGAAGAGCAACACGCTGCGGCCGAGAATTTGCCGCTCGTGAATCGGCCGAAGCATCCGCGCTGCCTCAGCTTGCGCGGGAGTTACCGTTACTTCCACATAGCGCGATTCGAACTCTTCCATGCTGCACGTCAGCACGATGCGCCCGCGGTTGATGAACATGAGATCGGTCAGCACGTATTGCACGTCTTCCACCTGGTGCGTCGTCACCACAATCGTTCGGCTGCGGTCGTAGTAGTCGTTGAGCAGGGAATCGTAGAACTGCTTGCGATACAGGATGTCGAGACCCAGCGTGGGTTCGTCCAGCACCAGCAGTCGCGCGTCGATGGCCATGACCAGCGCGAGGTGCAACTGTGCCACCATACCCTTTGACAGTTCTCGCACCCGGCTGGTGTTGCGAATATTCGTCTTGGCCAGAAATCCTTCGGCCTTGGCGCAGTCGAATCGCGGATGTACTCCGGCTACATATTCCAACGCCTGCGAAACTTTCATCCAGCGCGGCAGCACCGCCACGTCCGCAATGAAGCAGACATCGCGCATCAGTTGGTCGCGCTCGTTCCAGGGATCGCGCCCCAGTACCTTCAGCTCTCCCTGATACGGCGTCAGGCCGATGATGGCGTTGAGCGCCGTCGTTTTTCCGGCGCCATTGGGCCCGATCATTCCCAGGATGCGGCCTTCCTCGATCCGTAGGTCGACCCCATCCAGCGCAATGGTTGTGCCGAAGGCCTTGCGCAGGCCTCGGGCTTCGATCACTGTCATGGCTTCGGTTCCTCCTCCACTTTCTTCGGCGCCTGCCCGTTCAGCAGTTCTTCCGCTTTCAGCCCGAGCCGCTGAATGGTGGCCTGCACGCGAGGCCATTCTTCCGCAAGAAACTTCTGGCGTTCGCCCTGCAGCAGCAAATTGCGTGCGCCTTCATTGATGAACATGCCGCGACCTCGTCTGCTCTCGACCAGTTGCTCGTCGACCAGTTGTTGATAGCCCTTGAGAACCGTGAGCGGATTTACGCGATATTCCGCCGCCACGCTGCGCACCGAGGGAAGAGGATCGCCTTCCTTCAGCACGCCGTCGAGGATCATCGCCACAACGCGGTCGCGCAGCTGGCGGTAAATCGGCTGATTGTCGTTCCACTCACGGTCCGTCATGGGGTTTTCCAGTTTTACTTCACTTTGAATCGCACTCCGCTCACTGCACCCGCTGCAGATCCATGTGCGCGTGCATGGGCTTGTCCCCAGGCATCATGTACGTCCAATCCTCGGTGTGATGGTTAGAGTCCACGGTGGTGAACACGGCATGGTACATGTGTCCGTTTTCATTCCCGCCAGAAAGATCGACGAAATCAAATTCCACAGTCTTGCCGTCTGCCGACTTGCGTGCTGTCATGTGCGGACGATTGCCGGCATCGCAATAGTGGACCAGGTTCACGTGATCGCCATCGAGGTAAATCATGGTTACGGGATGGTCGTATTTGGTCGGGTCCAAAGGTGTTCCCGGCTCCTGCATTTCGTGGACGAGTGCGTTCCCGCGGGAGGTCACGCGCATCGTGACGTGCACCCGCGACCCTGCGGGCACCATGTCGGTCGGCGGAACGGCCGTTACCGCCCCTTCCCACTCGCCCGCGAGGGTTTTCAAGCTGTCGAATGATTTTTGCGCGTCCGTCTGCGCGAAAGCAGTAGCGGCCATCAGAACCAGCAGAAGCGAAAATGCGATGCGTGCTTTCATTGCAAATCTCCTTTGCGGCTTTTCAGCCTGAGTGTTCCAATCCTGTTTTCAATGCCTGATGCGAAACCCTGTGGTTCTTCCCCGGCCGGGGGTTGAATCGCAACTCCAATGGAGTGTGCTGCGATCCATAGTGATATACTTAACTATAACACTACCACTATGTCAAGATATTTTTGGTTGATTTTGAGTTTTCCTACAGGAAGTGCTCGTATCTCACTGATTAAACGAGCTTAGACGACGACGTGCGGACTGGTCGAATCGGAAACTCGGTCTCGGAAGCAGCCTGCCAAGCAGAGCCCAAGGGGCCGGGAGCCCCTTACTTGCCCGTAAAGTCAGCCGTTCCGACCTTCACGAGCGTTCCCCGGGGTGCAGGCTTTTCCTCTTTCGCCTTTTCTGATTTTTCTGCCGCTTCGCCCTCAGGCCTCTTGGCTTCGGCCGGAGGAGCGGGCGGCGGCGCAGGTTTCTCCATCCACACTCCGTAGACGCGCCCGCCGTACGCTGCCAGCCCGGTGTAGTCGCCGAAGAACACATCGTTCGCCATAAATGGATTGTCAGTCCACGCGTAATTCTTAAAGCTTTTGCCCGCATCGCTCGATCGCGCCAGCACCACAATCTGCTTGCGGTTGTCGGGATCGCCGCGCCGGTCGTAGAAGAGTAGGTTCACCGATCCATCCACCGGATCAACCGCCAGCCACTGGAAAAACTGCTCCGCGCCATTATGAACCGGATCCGTATTCACGCGCGCTGGTTCGCTCCATCGCTTGCCGCCGTCGTCCGACGTCGAAAGAAAAACGTCGAGGTCGCCGTTGCGATAGTCGCTCCAGGTGATGTAGAGCCGCTTGCCCTTGGGATCGATCGCGATCTGCGGAAATCCATTGGCGCGCTCCAGCGTTTGAATGGCGAACATGATGGGCGCCGTATGAATCGCAGCGCGCGCATGCGCAAAAGTTTTTCCGCCATCGTGCGACGAAGTCAGCATGATCTCGTCGCCCTGGCTCCAAATCGCGTAGAGCGTGCCATCGGGAGCGACCAAACCCGCGAACCCTTCCGCCGCGCCGTTGTCGTCGCGCGGCAGGCCGGGATGCGCGTCGATCTCCAGCGGTTGCGACCACGTCTTGCCATCATCGGTGGAACGCGAAATCACCATCTGCGAATCGGCGATGCGCCAGCGCGTCCAGCCGATGTAGAGATTACCGGCATACTTGCTCTTCGAATTGTCGGCAATGATGTAGGGCTTGTCTTCAAACGGAATGCCCGGCTGCGAGGCCTGTTCGGCCACGGGGATGTGATCGGCCTCCCAGGTCTTTCCGCCATCGAGTGAGCGCCGAATAAAAATTCCGTTGCGGGTCGCGCCATGCGCCCAGTAGTTAAACGTTCCTAGCTTATCGAAGGCGATGTAGCAGACGAACGCATGCCCCTGATTATCGAACGTCGTCGAGACGTCGCCGGAGACGCGATAGTTTTTCGGCGCAGCGTCTTCCACCGCCCAGGTGCGGCCCGCATCCTGCGACCAGGCGGCGTGCACATTGTCCTGAAATACTGCCACCACTTGCTGCGGATTGTTCGGATTCACGGCGACGCCAGGTTCGGTGAAATATCCGGGCTCCGGAGTGAGCAGGAAAATGTGAGCGTCGGGAGCCTTCGGCAGATCTTGCGCTGCCAGAAGAGCAGCAAAGAGTAGGGAAGCCACAGCCGTTGCGGCGAGATGAGATCGCAAGAACATTCGGATTCCTCGAGTGTTTTCGAAAATCAGTTACGCCACGTCGGCACACAAAGCGGCGCCACCGGCGATTCCAGAGTCGGCCCCGTACTGGGCCATGACCAGCGGAATGTCGGCAGCATGCGGATTCACGCACCACTGCGGCAACCTGTTTTTGATGTCGTCGAAGAACGGCCGCAGCATCGCCGCCACTCCGCCGCCCATGACCAGAACATCAGGGTCGAGCAGATCAATAATATTGCTGAGCCAGGGCGTGAGCAGAGCGACAGTCTCTTCCAGAATCTCGCGCGCCAGGGGATCGCCCGCCGCATAAGCCTTGCCCACAAGTTCGCTGGTAATCTTGGCGACATCGCCGGCGGCGAGATCAAGAATTGCCGAGTGCCGCGTTGAGTTGCCTTCGAACTTACCCCGCGCTCGCGCCCCGATCGCCGGACCAGCAGCCAGAATCTCGATGCATCCGCGCTTGCCGCAGCCGCAAACCGGCCCCCGATAGTCAATGGTGGTGTGTCCACCCTCGCCCGCCGAACCGGTCTTGCCGTGATAAATCTTGCCGTCGAAAACAATGCCCGTGCCAATTCCAGTTCCGATCGTGGCATAGAAAACGTAGCGATAGCCACGCGCCGCTCCCCACCGCGTCTCGGCCAACGCCGCGGCGTTCGCGTCATTGTCGACTTTGACCGGTACACGATATTTGCTGGCAATCTTTTCGGCCAGCGGAAAATCGCGCCAGCAGGGAAGATTCGGAGGATTCAGCACGACGCCCGTGCGCGGATCGAGCGGCCCCGGCGCGCAGATGCCGATGCTCTGAATTCCGCCCTGCGCGTCCTGCGAGAAGAAAAGAGAATCGATTGCCCCAATCACCGCTTCCAGAGCCGCTTCCGCCGTGCCGCTCGCGACCATCGGACGCCGGCCCTGGGCCACGATCTCGCCCTTGGCATTCACGATGCCGACGGCGACTTTCGTGCCGCCAATGTCGACGCCCATCACGTGCTCGTCGCGATCGAAACTTTCCGTCATGGTTTCTTCCCGCTGATCGCAGCTTCGTGCGCTAGTCGCATGTGCACTCGAATCGTCTTGATCTCGTACGGTTTCGTGTGCACCGTTACCATGCTATCCGCGACCGGCAGGCTGCCAATCGGCCTTTCCATCAAATCCGCATCCGACGCCGCTTCCACCTCGCCGTGCAGCGCTACTTTCACGTCGCCCCCTTTGCCCGCCCACTCGTAAAACCGCACGATGATTCCATCATCGTCCTCGGCCTTCTTCACCGCCGTCACGATCACATTCGGAGCGGTCTGCACAAACGACCACACCGCTCCAACCGAGCCCGTATGTCTTGCCGTCTGCATCGCGATCAATTTGTAATTGAGTTCATACCCCTGATTAATGGTGAAGCCGTCTCGCCAGCCGCCGCGATGCGGATAGAGCGAATAGGTGAACTCGTGATGGCCTTCATCGGCGTGCGGGTCGGGCCATTCCGGCGAGCGCAGTAGCGACAACCGCAGCACGTTGCCCTTGGCGTCATATCCATACTTGCAATCGTTGAGCAGGCTGAAGCCGTGGGTCGCATCGGAAACGTCCGCCCAACGCTGCGCCGGAACTTCAAACTGCGCCTGCTCCGCCGGAGTGTTGCGCGTGGTCGGCCGCTCGACCGAACCATAGGGAATCTCAAACGTCGCCTTGTCGCTGTGCGCGCTGACCGGAAATGCGACCTTCAGCAGGATATGCTTCTCGTGCCACTCTACCTGCATGTTCACGTCGACCCGTGGCACGCCTGCATAAAGCGTAACGTCGCGCACGAAGATTGAATTCTGAAAGTGATTTTTGATGCGCACCACCGCTCGCAGCGGCCCGCTCTCGACCAGTTTTACCTCGTCGGCCTTATCCAGGTCCCAGTGCTGCTTCTCGAAATCCGCGTCGATATTCCACGCATCCCAGCGCTGCGGCTTGTCGACAAAAGTCTGCAGCAGATTGCCGCACGTCGAATTCTTCGGACCGCCCGTATCGGTCTCGGCCGGAGCCAGCGCGTTGCCCACGCTTTCATTTCCCGTCAGGCTGGTCATGCAGCCAGTCTGCCGATCGATCTTCACGTGCAGCCAGAAATTCTCCAGCACCTCTTCCGTCGGCGTTTCCGAAGCTTTCAGCGGCGAGTGAACCGTTGCAGCCTTCGCAGCCCCGCGCACAAAATAAGTTTGATAGCCCAGCGCCGGTATCTTCGCCAGCAGTAAGAAATGCGCCCGGTGCGTGGCGGCATCCATCGAGACCAACTGCACGTCCGCGGCCTTGCCCGCCGAATCCACAACTTCGATTTCATGCGCCACGCTTGGAAGCTGCGCCTCGGCTTCGACCACATCCGTTCGCGCCCAGGAGAGCGAATTAAAAACGATCACCGGCACGCCCTCGCCCTGTGTGTTGGCATGCGTGGCAATTTCGCGCAGCGAGCCGCGGGTCACATCATTCGCCGCCCGGTCCACATTTTCCAGATTGCGCTTCGCATCCAGATAATTCACCGCAATGCCTGACCCCGGCATGATGTCGTGAAAGTGATCGAACAGCAGGTTTTTCCACGTCAGTTCCATGACATCGTGCGGATACTCGCGCCCATACAACGAGGCCACTGACGCGAATTTTTCGGCGTTCAAAACCGTCTCTTCCGCCTGCCGGATTCGGCGCTTGGTCTCAGCCTGTGTGGTGAATACCCCGCGGTGATAAGCGAAATAAAGCTCACCATCCCAGGTAGGAACCTGCATCGACGGCAACTTCTTCTCCAGGTCGGCGAAAAAGTCAGTCGCAAAACTGAACTGCAGTCTAGAGAAGAGCGTGCCCGGGGCGCGCAGTTCATCGGCATGATCGAGCATCATGCGCGTCGGGCCGCCACCATGATCACCCACGCCATACAAGTGCATCATCTCTGGACTGTCCGCCAGTTTCGGCCCGTAGATCGACGGCATCCAGATGGAAACGTCTTTGCCCAAAGGCTCGGCGTCGATCCCTCCCGCATAATCGTGCGGAAAATAAGTCAGCAGGCGGCTGCCATCCGGCGCCTGCCACCAGAAAAGTTTGTAAGGAAAAGTGGTGAATTCGTGCGCCCAGAGCAGCTTCTGGGTCACAAAATAATCCATGCCGGATTTCTTATAAATTTGCGGCAGTTGCCAGTTGTAGCCGAACGAATCCGGATTCCATCCGATCTTCACATCGATGCCAAAGTTTTTCTGAAAATAGCGCTTGCCCACCAGGATCTGCCGCACCAGGGATTCGCCGTCGGGCATGTTCAAATCCGGCTCGACCCACATGCCGCCGATCACTTCCCATCGGCCCTCTTTCACACGCTGTTGAATCTGAGCAAACAGGTCAGGATATTTTTCCTGCATCCATTCATAGGTTCGCGCCGACGACATGGTGAACTTGAAGTCGGGATACTCCCGCATGAGATCGAGCACGCTCTGAAATGTGTTGCGCACCACTTCGACCGTCTCCGTCCACGGCCATAGCCACGCCATATCAATGTGCGAATTGCCCACCAGGCGAATGGTGAACTGCCGCATCCAGGGCTGAAGGGCTTCGAGTTTCTCTTGCGCCATTTTGAGCGACGCGTCGAAGCCCGCCTGTTCCCCGCGCTCCAGCGGAGAGAAGTCGACGGCCTTCAGGGCCGCATCCAGTTGCTGCTCGCGTTCGGCCTTGCCATCTTCATAAGCCGCGATGATCGGCCGCGCCGCGAGAACTTCCATCCGCAGCAGCGCCGGATCGGGCCGCGACTTGGGAGGATCGATCGTCAGTTCACTGTGAAAGAAAATCGCCTTGACGTCATCGCCCGTGACCACGCGCGCCGCCACCAGAAACTTCTGCCCCGGTTGCGCGTTCTCTGTCAACAGCACGGGAAGAATGTCGTCATCCGATCCGCGGTAGAGAATCGCGCCATTTGAAAACACAGTAATGCTGAGACTGTCAGGGCTGGCAAACCGCACGTCGAGCTGAACCCGCGCGCCCTGCGTGGCGTACCCGTTGATCTTCTCCGGAATCTGAATCCAGCGGCGAAAAACGCGCGTGCCTTTCCAGTCCGGCTGGTCGTTCTGAGCTACCGCGTTCTTTACCGCCATCTCGTTCCACTCGGAATCATTCATCCCGGGATCTTCGGGATGGGGAACATCGGAGTGCCAGCGCCACTCCTCCTCGTCCCGCTGCAGCAACGATTGCAGATGGTCGAGCGTCGGTTTGTAAGGGTCAGGCGCAGCCGAGTTCTGTGAAGTTGCGCACGCAGAGATTGAGAGAAGAAGTGCCGCCAGCCAAATCAAACGTCGAATCAAAGGACAACCTCCGAGGCAGAAAAATCCCGCGACCACACTTAAACGGGAGCTGATATGAGCCAAGCGAAGAATTATCTCTCAAGACCTGCCGCAATGACGAACCGCAGGAAACATTTACGGGGATTGGGTCATCCTGACCGGAGCCGCTCTTCAGGCGGAGAGAAGGATCTGCGCACACGACTGCTCACGTGGTCCGGTCATTCTTACGCTCCGTGCTTCAACTGCGGAGCCAGTTGCCGCAGCAGCGCGATGAATGCCGTGGTAGCCACCGACAGAGTGCGGTCGCGACGATAAGCCAGTCCAAGTTCGCGATAGAGTTCCGCATCTTCGAGATCAATCAGCTTGACTCGGCCCGCTTCCACTTCATCCCGCGCGAACGACGCGCTGATCAGCGACACGCCAAGATCGGCGGCCACAAAGCTCTTGATCATGCCGATGCTGGGCAGTTCCATGCGCACCTGCAGGTCGGGCGCGTGCGGGCGAAATAATTTGTCGAGCAAACGCCTCGTGTGTCCGGTCTTCGGAAAGAGCAGCGGTTGCTTCACGATTTCGCTGATGGGCACGACCTTATGCTTGGCCAGCGGATTTTTCGGGCTCACCATCAGCATCAGCTTGTCGCGAAAAATGGGTTGAATCTTCAGGCTCGGCGACTGGATGGGCAGCGTCAGAATGCCGACTTCGATGCTGTTGTTCTCCAGTTTCTCGACGATCTTGTAACTGAAGTTGCGGTAGATGCTGATCTGCACCGGTGGATATTTCCGGCAATATTCCGCGAAGACCTCAGGCAGAACGTAGAGGCACGTAGCCTCATTCGCGCCCACGCGCAGCGTGCCCCGCGGCGTGCGGCTGTGGTCGGCCACCGCGGTCAGCGATTCCTCGCGCAGATTCTTCAGGCGCTCGGCGTATTCAAAAAAAACCTGTCCCGCCGGGGTCAGTTTCACCGTCTTGCCTGAGCGATCGAGCAGGCGGTCGCCGTATTCCTGCTCCAGTTGGCGAATCTGGGCGCTCACCGCCGACTGCGAACGGAAGACTTTCTCCCCCGCGCGCGAAAAGCTGCCTTGCTTCGCGACTTCCAGAAACGTAATGAGTTGATCGAAGTCCATGCGAATGGACTGATTATAGCGAAGCGATCATGTCGATCAGGTGACTGTGATGTAACTTCTTCGAAATGAGCCTTCGGAAATTTTTATGTGCGCCATAAAAATCACGAATGCGCGCGCCCTCAATCATACGCCGCGCCCATGTAAGATGACTCATCCTCATGAGAACCCTCATGATGGACCTTCGCATGGTCGAACTGCGAGACATTCAATCGGCGCTCGGACGGATTCGCCAAGATATCCGGGTCTCGCCCTGCACGCATTCGGAAACATTCTCGGGCTTGACCGGCAACTCGATTTTCCTCAAGCTCGACAACCAGCAGCGCACTGGGGCGTTTAAAGAGCGCGGCGCCTTGAACAAGTTGTTGACGCTCACGGCGGCGGAGCGCGAACGCGGCGTGATCGCAGCCTCGGCGGGCAATCATGCACAGGGCGTCGCGTATCACGCCGGACGGCACGGCATCCGCGCCCGCATCTACATGCCGCTCCCCACGCCGCTGACTAAAGTTTCTTCGACGCGTGCTTACGGTGCGGAGGTCGTGCTCTACGGTGCGAACTACGATGAAGCCTATGAGAAGGCAGTCGAGGTTGCCCAACACGATGGCCTCACGCTGATCCACGCCTTCAATGACGATGCCGTGATCGCGGGGCAGGGAACGCTCGGCCTCGAAATTCTGCAGCAGCATCCCAACATCGAAGCCATCGTCATTCCCATTGGCGGAGGAGGGCTGATCGGCGGCATCGCCTGTGCCGTGAAAGAGACGAACCCGGCGGTGCAGATCTTCGGAGTTCAGCCGGCGAGAATTCCTTCCATGAAGGCCGCGGTCACCGAAGGCAAGCCTGTGACGCTGAACTCCGCCAAGACGATTGCCGACGGCATCGCCGTGCGCCGCGCCGGCGAACGCACGCTGCCGCTGGTGCAAAAATACGTCGACGACATCGTCACCGTGGAAGAAGAAGAGATTGCCAACGCGATTCTGCTTTTGCTGGAGCGCGAGAAAACATTGGCGGAAGGCGCGGGCGCAGCGGCTCTCGCGGCCATGCTCAATCGCAAGTTGCCGCTGGCGGAGAAACGAGTTGCGGTGCTGGTCTGCGGCGGCAACATCGACGTCACGCTGCTCTCCCGCATCATCGAACGCGGCTTGGTGAAAGACGGGCGCCTGGTGCGCCTGCGCGTCCATCTACCCGACTATCCCGGCGCACTGCATCATGTCACCGGAATTCTTGCCGTGCATCGCGCCAACATTGTCGAGACTTCCTACGATCGCGCCTATCACGGCGTGAATCTGGGCGATACCGCCATCGACATTACCATGGAAACCCGCGGCCCCGATCACATTGCGGAACTGATCGCCGCGCTGGAATCGGCGGGCTACACGCACGAACGGATTCTCTAACCGAGGAAGGACTTCCTCGATCGGCCAGCGGGCTATGGTTGCCAGTTGCTGACAGGCGGCTTGCTGCCGCCGCCGTGCAGAAGAAGCCAGAGCAGGATTCCAGTTCCCCCCGCTCCAGCGGCAATCCATTTGGGATCGACCGGAAAGTGCCCAGGAGACAACGGCTTCGCAGCGCCGCATACTTCCGACTCGTCGCGCTTACTTTCTTCGCCTTCGCGAACCGTCGCCTTTTGCGAGTCGGTCACTTTGTCGGCGGACTTGCCGTGGCCTTCGTGATTCACATTCACGTCTAGTTTGCGCGCGGCGACGTGGACCGTTCCATTCGTGTCGCTCACTTCGTACTGCGTCCACTCATTCAGCACCGGAACCACGGTGATGCAGTTCACGCGCACTTTGAAACCTTTCGACGTTCCCACGGCAACGCTGCCATGATCGAGTTCCAGCACGTCGCCATCAAATTTCGCAACCGCCTCTTGCTGAAGCAGCACTTCGGAGCCGTCGAGATTTAATGTGGCGGAAAATCCGGTCTTTGTTTCCAGCAGGTCTCCGGGAAGAATTGCAGTCGCGTCGTGGGCCTCCTGTCCGTTAACCCACACGCCCCCCTGCGTATGCAAAATTGCTGATGGAGCCTGAGCCGATTGCGGCGCGGCAGACGGACTCTGCCCCAGCAATGAGAGCGGCATCACCGCCACCATTGCCCAACACAAAAAACCGCGCAGTATAGAGACACTCATCCGACGCCTGATTTTCCACACCTCTCCTGATGAGATGGTAGCGGCGTGTTGGCAAGTGGACTATTGACAAATTCGGTACTGACCAAGTCGACAGTTCACAGACGAAATTTTTGCGGCCGCAAATTCATTCTCTTTGAGAACCCTCGATGTTCCACTGGGTAAAACTTTGTAAACGATGCAGTTCTCCAGGCTTCGGCCATGTAGATTAATAAGGTAGATATGCACGAAAGAAAATCGACAATTCTCAGCTTCAGTCTGTGCTTGTGTGCCTTATTAGCGAACGTGGTCCTCGCGACCCCGACGCCTGCCTCTGCGCAAGCCGCATCGCCCGTGGTCAAAAGCCTCGGCATCATCAAGACGATGAATGGAAGCGCGCTCACGCTCGCGCCTGAGTCCGGTCCCGAGGTCACCGCGAATGTGCAGCCCAACGCGCGCATCCTGCGCCTCGCGCCTGGCGAGAAGGATCTGAAGAGCGCCACGCCCATCACGCTGCAGGATTTGCAAGTTGGCGACACGGTACGTGTGCGCGGCTACGCCTCGCAGGATGGCAAGTCCATCGCGACTCTCGAGGTCATCGTTATCACCAAAGCCGCAGTCGCGGCCGTAGGCGATCAGATTCGGCAAGATTGGCAGAAGCGCGGGCTCGGAGGACTGGTTGAGGCCGTGGATCCTCCGGCGGGCACGGTGACCATCTCGACCACGAGCTTTAGCGGAAAGAAAAACATTACGGTTCACACCGCGAAGAGCACCATCATTCGCCGCTACGCTCCCGATTCGGTGAAATTCGAAGACGCCAAGCCCAGCACGCTGGCTGAGATCCATCCCGGCGACCAGTTGCGTGCGCGCGGCGACAAGAATGCCGACGGCACCGAAGTGACCGCCGAGGAAATTGTCAGCGGCAGCTTCCGGAATGTCGCCGGAACCGTCAATACAGCAGACGCAAGTGCGGGCACTTTGACCGTTCAGGATTTATTAAGCAAGAAGACGGTGCAGGTGAAGATCACTTCTGAATCGCAGTTGCACCAACTTCCGCCGGAGATGGCGCGCATGATTGCCATGCGCATCAAAGGAGCCATGCCGCCGGGAATGCCGGGAGCGGCAGCCGGATCAGGAGCATCGGCGAGCTCGTCGCCCGCCGCAGGCAGCGCTGGCGCAGGCCAGGGCGCGGGTCAAGGAACATCCGGCGGCACGCGGCCCGGCGGGGGCGCGCCCGATTTTCAGCGCATGCTGAGCCGCATGCCCACGGTTGCGCTCTCCGATCTGCACAAAGGAGATGCGGTGATGATCGTCACCACGCCCGGCTCCGAGTCGAATCCCGGCACCGCGATCACGTTGTTGAGCGGAGTCGAACCGATTCTGCAGGCCGCGCCCAGCGCCAGCCAAGCCGCCATGCTTACTCCCTGGAGTTTGGGTGGAGGCATGCCCGGCGGCGGCGACCAGTAGTCGCGCCATGAATTCATAACCATACGTCAGCAGTTCCTAAAAGAAACTTGAACCAGGAAAGAGTGCATGAAAGTCATCTGTCGTCTTTTTATTTTCTTCAGTGTTTGCTCGCTTCTTGCCGCTAGCCTTTCGTTCGCGCAAACCGCTCCTACTGGCGCGCTGCGCGGACAGATCACCGATCCCTCCGGAGCTGTGATCCCCAGCGCCACCGTCGTTATGACGCCGCAGAATGGCTCGCCCATCTCGGTGCAGTCGAATGCACAGGGCTTCTACGAATTCAAGTCTTTGCCCGCGGCAAAATATTCGCTCACCGTAGTCGCCCAGGGATTCACGCTCTATGAGAACGACTCGGTGACCGTCGCCGATCAGGCGCTGCGCCTCAACGTCACCATGACCATCGAAGTCGAGACCCAGAAAGTGAACGTGTCTGATACCGCTCCGACCATCGATGTGAATCCCACCAACAACGCGGGCGCGATCGTGATCTCCGGCAAGGAACTCGAAGCATTGCCCGACGATCCCGACGAACTGCAATCCGATCTCGAAGCGCTGGCCGGGCCCTCAGCGGGACCGAATGGCGGGCAGATGTACATCGACGGCTTTACCGCGGGCCAGCTTCCGCCCAAAGCTTCGATCCGCGAAATTCGCATCAATCAAAATCCGTTCTCATCCGAGTACGACAAGCTGGGCTACGGCCGCATCGAAATTTTCACCAAGCCCGGCACCGATAAACTGCACGGGCAATTTCTGGCCGATGGAAACGATTCGCCGTTCAACTCTCCCAATCCGTTCGCCGGCGTCGAGCCTCCGTATTACTCGACGCAATTCAACGGCACGATTGGCGGGCCGATCAACAAGAAAGCATCCTTTTTCTTCAGCGCCGATCGCCGCGACATCAACGAACTCTCGGTCATCAATGCGACGGATCCGGCTACGGGCAATCCCTTTGGCTCATCCATTTCCAATCCCCGGCAACGCACTAACCTCACCCCGCGCCTGGATTGGGCCATCACAAAAAACAACACGCTGACCGCCCGCTACCAGTACTATCGCGACACGCAAACCGGAGAGCTCACCACTCCATTCGACCTGGCCACGCAGGCCTACACCCCCAAGAGCACCGAAAACACCGTTCAGATCAGCGACACCCAGGTGTTTGGCACGAAGATCATCAACGAGACCCGCTTCCAATATGAACGCGACCTCAATCTCCAAACTCCGCAGGATACGAATCCTGCGGTCGTCGTGCAGGGCAGCTTCACCGGCGGGGGCAACAGCGAGGGGACACTCAACGATGTGCAGAACGGCTACGAATTCCAGAACTACACTTCACTGATCCACGGCAATCATACGTTGAAATTTGGCGCCCGCTTTCGTACCACGCTGGAAACAAATTCTTCCACCTCCGGCTTCAACGGAACCTTCACTTTTCTTCCCACCACGGGCCCGTTCACTGGCACGAATCCGAATCAACTCGAGATCACCACCGGCTCGCCCAATGCGTCCGTCACCTACCGGGATTTCGAACCCTATTTTCAGGATGACTGGCGGGTCCGGCCGAACGTGACCATTAGCACCGGCCTGCGCTTCGAAACCCAGAACGTGATTCATGATCACGCCGACTGGGCGCCGCGCTTCGGATTCGCCTGGGGAGTGCGCGGTCGCACTGCGCCGCCACTGGTCGTGATTCGCGGCGGTTACGGCATCTTCTACGATCGCCTTCAGCTCACCAATCTTTTGCAGGCGGAGCGGCTGAATGGAGTCACACAACAAGAACTCGTCATTCCGAACCCGAACCCGAGCTGTTTCCCTGGACTCGACATGCCGCTCACGGCGCCGATCTCGAGTTGCGGGCCGTCCATCTCGACCATTTATCAGATCAGCCCGCGGCTGCATGCGCCCTACAC
Source organism: uncultured Acidobacteriota bacterium (assembly GCA_963701925.1). Lineage (GTDB taxonomy): Bacteria > Acidobacteriota > Terriglobia > Terriglobales > Acidobacteriaceae > Sulfotelmatobacter. Next base: position 443,876 of record CAVPBQ010000007.1, on the reverse strand, counting down.
ATTGCAGGGCGCGGTCAGCGTGGAGCGCCAGGTCACAAAGACTGCCACGCTCGCCGTCACTTATCTGAGTTCGCGGGGCTTCGATCAATTCCTTACCCTCAACGACAACGCACCTTATCCAGGAGCGCCCTGCTACCCAAATTGCCCGATCACAACCCAAAACGTATACCGTTACGCCTCCGAGGCCAATTTCAAGCAGAACCAGTTGATGGCCAACACTAACATTCGCATTGGTTCGAAGATGCAGATCTTCGGCTACTACTCGCTGAATTTTGTGAGCAGCGATACCGCCGGCATCTCCAGCTTCCCCTCGAATTCTTACAACATCCGCCAGGACTACGGCCGCGCGGCATTTGATGTTCGTGACCGCTTGTTTCTCGGCGGAAGCATCGGCCTGCCCTATCTGTTTCGCCTGAGCCCGTTCATGATCTTCAGTTCGGGCTCGCCATTCAATATCACCACACCGCTCGATCTCAACGGAGATCAGGTGTTCAACAATCGGCCCGGCCTGGTCTCGACCGCGACCTGTCCCACCAGTTCTGCCACCAGCGACGTCTACTGCACCCCGCTGGGCACCTTCGACATCACAGGCGCGACGGGAAAACTCCTGCCCGTCAATTACGGCACTGGTCCCAACCGCTATGTGATGAACTTGCGTCTCACCAAGACTTTCGGCTTCGGGCCCAGCACGAAAGGGAATGCCGGTGGCCCCCAGGACGGCGGTCATGGAGGGCATCGCGGCGGGCCACTCTTTGGCGGCGGCGGACCGATCTCAATGTCGTCGAACTCCGATCGTCGCTACAACCTGACACTTGGCTTGAGCGCGCGCAATGCGTTCAACAATGTCAACGTAGCGAATCCGGGCGGAGTCGTGGGATCGCGCTACTTCGACGTTTCCAATACGATTCAGGGATTTCCATTTTCACCCGGCACCACGGCCAATCGCCGCCTGGACCTGACGGCCCAGTTCACCTTCTAGCCGGAGGGCTCCACGAATCGGTCAGTTTCAACAAAGTTCATTTTGTCACTCCTCACCGGGCTGGAGGCCCGGTGAGGAACCTGCTGTTCGCCAGCCAAACAGCAGGTTCCTCGCGCGAAAAGACCGTGCTTCGGAACGACAATTTCAAACCGACCCCATTGCATCTCGCGTGGACTATGCCGAAACTGCCCTTCCGGTTTATCCTAAAGAATTGAGAGCCGTTTCCGATCAATCCAGCGAACCAGGTTCCCAGATTCCATTGCCTTCTCGCACTACCAGGCGGAATTTTCTGCGTCTTGCCGCGGCGACGGGCGTCGCCGCTCTTGGCATTGATTCCGTTGTCCTCGAGCCCAACCGTCCCCAGGTTGTGAATCGCGCGCTCGCGCTGCGCCGCTGGCCGGAGCGCCTGAATGGATTCCGTATCGCGGTACTCAGCGATTTTCATTACGATCCTCTATTTTCGGTTCATCCCATTCACGCCGCGATTCCGATGGTCAACGATCTGCGCCCCGACCTGATTGTGCTCACCGGAGACTTCGTTTCCCTGCCGCTGCTCAAGAAGGAAGATGCCAAAGCTGCCCGTACCGCCGAGCCGTGCGCGCAGCTCTTGCAGCAGATGAAGGCTCCGCATGGCCTCTGGGCCGTGCTGGGCAATCATGACTTTTTCACCGATCCCCTTCGTGTCGGCGCCGCGCTGCATGCGCATGGTATCCGCCTGCTGATCAATCAATCCGCAGCGATTGAGACCAATGGCGCGCGCTTCTGGCTGAGCGGAGTGAATGATGTCCTCAGCAAGAATGCCGATCTCGAGGCCACGCTGCGCGGCGTGCCCGCGGACGAAGCCACAATTCTTATGGCGCACGAACCGGACTACGCCGATCATGTCGCGCGCTTTCCTATCGATCTTCAACTCTCCGGACATTCCCACGGAGGTCAGGTGCGCGTGCCGTTTTTGCCGCCGCTTTACCTGCCCGAACTCGCCAGAAAATATGTTGCGGGTTTGTATCGCATCGGCCCACTCACGCTCTACACCAATCGCGGCCTGGGAACCGTGGCCGTTCCCGTGCGCTTCAACTGCCCTCCGGAAATCACGCTACTCTCGCTGAATCGGGCTCCAGTAGCCTAATCCACGAGGCTACGCAGAAATGAGTAATGCACTTGCAGGGGAACTCCTCACTTATTCGCTGCTCCGCGCCCGTGCGCTGCACTTTTAGTGCAAGAAAGTTCTACTACTGTGCATCAAGTTTGCGACTTCGATTCATTTCACAGCGCAATCAAAATTTTCTCTTTTCTCTGTAGTTGAATTGAGTTACCGTCATTGGGATTTTTTTCACCCTGCGCCGCGCCAAGATGCGTAGCGATTTGAACTTCACTCACTGCACACAGGAGAAACTACTAATGAGCAAGATTGCCAAGATCACCCTTTGCGTGACACTTACCGTGCTGTTGCTGGGAGCCTATTTCATTGTCTCCGCAGCAGGAACCGCGTCGACCGGCCCCAACACTAAGAACATCGCCATTTCGACCCTGCCTTCGCTGCATGTCCCGAACAACTATGAGGGCCTGCGGGCGAACTTCAACACCTCTTTCATCTGCGCCACGCCTTGCCAGTTGGGTTCGGGCTTCACCATCGAAGATAGCGTTCTCTGGCAGTGCGGCAGCACCGGCGCCAGCACCTGCTCGATGGTCGTCAACTCCTACGCCACCACCTCAGGTGGGGGCGTTGCTGATGATGATCGCGCGATCTGCCTCGTGCTCGATGGCGCCATCGTAGGCGCTTGCGCCTATGACGGCTATGACGCTGCCGACGGCTCCTTCTCGGGTGTCAGTACCATCAACACCGTATCCGGGATTCCCACGGGCAACCACAACTCGTTCACTCTTTTCTACTCCAGCTACGGCACAGCTCTGTACACCTTTGCCAACCAGTACAACGTGTATAAGCCGTAAGCTAGTTTTAGATCGAGAGGCGGAAGGCGGGCCAACTGGCTCGCCTTTTCCTTTTTCATGGGACATCCCTCCTAATCTTGCGCAGCTTGTTGCACAACACTTTCATCGGCGCGGTCGGCCTGAGAGGCAAGCCATTGATCTAGTGTGAGTTACTGGAAACGCAGGTTGGCACGGAACTTGCCCCCAACACCAGTTTGAGCTCCGCTGTGGGAAGGTTCATCCCTTATGCTTCGCCGCAACTGGCCTGCGGTTTTTCTTGCGCTCGTGTCTGGGATCGCGCTGGCGGCGAACCCGTCCGTCGATTCGCAGCACTCGGATAAGCTTCTATTGCGCGAAGCAAAACTAGCGAAATCTTTGGCCCGCGCTTCCCAGTTCTCCAGCGTTCCTCACGTCAGCGTGCAGTCGCCATGCGAAGACGTGCAGCCTCCCGAGGCCCTGGCCACGCCCGATCCGCTGTTCGCTCCGGGTGCTCAGGGTAGGAAAGTCAAAGTCAGCTTCATCATTGGAGTGGACGGCCGAGTGCACAGCCCGCTCATTCTCGAAAGCGCCGGCATGGCCCGCGATCGTCCCGTTCTCGAAACCGTGCGTTCTTGGAGATATCGTCCAGCCACCTGCAACGGCGTTCCCACCGAGACCGAGGGCAAGATCGAGTTTTCCAGTCGATAACGCCGGGTCTCAGCTAGAATGGCCCCAGCGAGCTGCGGATTTTGCCCAAGATCCGCGCTCATTCAATATTTGGGACTGATGATTCGTGGATAGGATTCGTGGATAAAGAAAAAGAAAAAAAACCTCAAGTACAAACCGGAACGGAATCTTCCCGCGGAGGGCGCGCGAAGCCTGCACCCGATCCGATAGCCGCGGCGCTTGAAGCCGCCCAGCGCCTCTCCACTGAGAACGATGCCGAGGAATCCGCCGAAGACGTGGCGCGTGATCTCGCCGCCGATGACTCCGCCGCAGGCAGCGCCTCGGTCGTGATCTGCCATTCTTGCGGATATCGCAACCGCAGCGGCAACAAATTCTGCAGCAAGTGCGGGGTCATCGTGCTCAACGACGCATTCGAGCCGCGCCGCCCACGGGCCATCGCGCTGCATCCCAACCCGTTTCTCGATCCCGAACCGGAGCCCGAAGAGCCATCCCGCTCCGCGCTTCCGCCGTCGTTCGCCGAGCCCCATCCGCAGCAGCGCATGGCGGGCCGCAACGAAGGACGCAACGAAGGCCGGAACGAAACTCATCACTACCATCACCACTATCACCACCATTATTTTCAAGGCGCGCCTGACGGCATGGGTGCCTCCGCTTCCGGATTCGCACCGCGCACGGGCGATCCCGTTCGTGAGGGTGAGAGGCACCGTCCGACCGCCGCACTTCGCGGGGACATGAGCCGTGCCGAGGCCGCCGTTCGCCGCATCGCGCACGAATGGGTGCTGGCCGCTAACACCAAACACCTCGACGATCTGCTGGATCTTTACACCGCCGATGCTCTCATCCTGCGCTCGAACGTTCCGCCGATCCGCGGCGCTGCCGCAGTGCGCGAATTTTTCTTTGGCGCGCTTGACTCCGGACTGGGAGAAGTAGAAATCGAACCGCTGCGCGTCGAAGTCATGGGCGATCTGGCGTACGAAGCCGGACGCTGCAAGGCACTCGTGCCCAGCATGACCGGCAAGCGCCGTGAAGAGCGCGGCAAATATCTATGGGTATGCGCCCGTCAGGGCAATGGGGAATGGCGACTGGCCGCCGACTGCTGGTCCAGCGACCTCATGCTGACCACGCTCGAATCCGACGTGCCCACGGGCATTGGAGTGAAAACCAACCAGCCGCGCAAAGGCTAAGGCGCGCGATTATTCAGTCGCGCAGTTAAGGCGTGGTCACGCCCAGCTTTTCCAGATCCTCCCGCAACTGTTCCAGCGATTGCTTTTGAATCGTATTCATTCCGCACGCCGCCGCGCCTTTCAGGTTCTCCGGCCGGTCGTCGATGAAGCAACATTCTTCTGCCGAAATCTGCGTCAGCTCCAGCGCCAGCCGGAAAATTGCAGGATCGGGCTTGCGCAGTCCCACAAAGCATGAGCTGACAAACATGCGAAAGATTTTCTGAAATGCGAATTTGTTGATGCGGTACTGATTCAGTTCGCGCGATTCGTTGTTGATCGTGCCCATGAAATACCTGCCGGAACCGCTCAGCGCTCGCGCGAAGTCGAGCATGCCCGGCAGCGGCTGCGACAGCGAAAACATATAACCGCGAAATTCATCCCGCCTGAATGGCCGCTCCACATAAAAGACGGTGTGCTGCAAATATTCGTCCAGCGTGATTTCGCCGCGCTCGAAGGCCTGCACGATTTTTTCGTGACGCTCCTCAAATGCGTCGTGGCCGAGATGAAAATGTTCCAGCGCCTGGGCGCGTTCCTTGTGGTCCCAGGCATTGGTCAGCAACACGCCGCCGACGTCCCAAAAAATAGCGCGAATCGCAGGCCCAGTCGCAGGCAAAGAAATTCTCCTCTCCAGCAGTTCTGCAAAGTGTAGATGAACCGAAGGCCTCACGGGATACACTCCGGCGTCATCCCGACCGGAGCCGTTCTTCAGGCGGAGTATAACAAGCGCACACGTAGTCCGCGGCGAGTCGGCTGCAAAAAACGAAAGCCCCGGCCGCAGCCAGGGCTCTCGCATCACAGATTGGTTAGTTGGTGCGGGCAACCTGATTCTGCCGGTACGTCAGGTTGTCCACGTTGCGGAACATCGGCGTTCCCGGCGGCAGGTTCTGCGGTGCCGAGAACAGCGTGTCAAACGTGTACTGACGGTCCGGCGGACTGTAGACCAGATTGCAGCACTTGAACGGGCCCGTATTGTAGTAGCTCCAATACAGGCTGACGATCGAGCCTTCGTACCAGAGCGATTGTTGCGCCCCGGTTCCTCCGTAAGTCGTGGGCATGCCTCCCCAATCTTCCAGGAAGCGCAGGAAGTTGTGCACGCCACCGTCCATGCCGTAGGAGAATTCAGGATTCTGCGCGGTGTTGTAGAAGGCGATATTCTTGCCAGCGGCAACCGCCACGCGGTAGTAGGTAGTCGTGGCAATGCGATCGGGTGTAGTCGCCGGAGTTTGCTCGCCCTCCGGAGTCAATACCGGATTCATCAAGCTCCCGGAGGTGAGTGACAAGGCGTTCGTGCAGGCTGCGCTTGAGGTGTATACGCAACCCGCGTCCTGCCAGTTGTTCGAGAGCAAGGTGACGGTGTCCGCGATGATCGAAGCTGCCGAGTGCGGCACCTGCACGCCAGTGGTCCAGGTGGTGTCATGTACCGCGCTGTTCGGAGTGCAGTTGCCGTTGGCGGAAGCCACAGGGCAATTGGAGTTGTAGTTGCCCTGAATGTAGACCGGGTTCTCGGAGGCAACCGTGAATCCACCGCAAGCAGTCGGGTTTGCTGCCGTCTGCGCGCAGTTGTTGAAGACGTTTCCCGGAGGCATGGTCGGCAGACTGCCGAGGCTGCCGTCCACCAACTTCAATACGTGGCGAGCGCCAGTCACGCGATTGGCGCGGCCAAAGGTGAAGGTCGGGATACGATGGCCGATGGCGAATGGTGACTTAATGGCGTTGGTATCGGTGTCAGCCGTGGTCGTCGTGCCATACGCATCGCCAACGTACTTGACGCCGTAGACGTCAAGAAACGTGTTGCCGTTGACGTCTTCGGCCGAGACGTTGTTGTAGTTCGGCGCATCGAGCACGCCATCGGGAGCGAAGTTTCCGCCCGCATTGGCGTAGTTCACGGTGTCTTCGTATCCGTACTCACCCCACTCCTGCTGATAATTGGCGCCTTGCGCTGCGGTGGCAAACTGCTCGCCGCGGCGATCAGAGAAGTAGAGCACGTAGCCGTTCATGGTCTGGTAGTCGACGTTGGTCCCAGTGCAGCCGGCGACGCCGTTGGTGCACATCAGCCAGTTGCGCAGGTTGCCCACGTCAAGTTCCACTGCGTTCAGGATGCCGTTCGGAGTGCCGGTGACTACCGCGGGGGTCGGTGGGGTGCAACTCGTGGCATTGCAACCGCTGATGTTGTACGGGAACGTGCCTGATCGGGTATCGTTGTTTTCGCCTTCGCGGGCATCGTAAAGGTTGATGGGATACCAGTTATACTGCGAGCCGTTCCCGTAAAGATTTCCAGTCAGGGGCATGTCGGTGCCCAGGCCAGGGCCGTTGATGGTGTTGTTGCCGTTGCGATCCGCGGTCTGCTGGAAATAGAGAATCGCGTTGGCGTGATCCTGAATAAAGTTACTGCCATTCGCTCCCATGGCGTTGCAAGGAGCGGCGCAAGTCGCCGAGAACGGCGCGTGATACGGATTTCCGGGAAGCGTCGGAACCTGCAGCCCGCGCGCAAAGCCGAGGCCAAGCCACTGGCTGGTGACGCCGTGCCACAAGCCGTCGCTGGCCCACTTCACTTCGACCAGCAGCCAGCCGTTAACCAGAGGCCACTCCAGACCGGCGGTGCCAACCAAGGTGTTGCCGGTGGTGAAACTCGTCGCCGCCGGGAAGGCGGTGGGAACCATCGGCACTCCACCCGGGCCGTTCGAGACCGGACCGTAAAAGGGCGGGATGATGAAATTGCCGTCGCCGTTGTTCGCCGTCGGGCAAACGCGATTTGCCGGATAGCTGGCTCCAATCGCCGCACTGCCCGCGCAATAGCTCTCGCCGAAGTAGTAGACGTTGCCGGCTGCGCCAACTGCGATGCCCGCCTGGGGCTGCGTTCCGCCAGAGCTGCCTTGCGGTAAGCCTTGCAGCGGCGTCGGCAGCTTGCTCACCAGCTGATAATCCTGCGCCGCGTTGCCGTTCCAGTCAGCGAGGTGCAGCTGCGCCTCGGTGTCGGCCAGAAGGATTCGAATCTGCGCCAGGTTGGCTTCGCGGTTCTGGCCGAGTACCGAGGTGGTGATCTCGCCGGCCGGAGGCAGACGTATGATCTGCACCGCAGAGGTCGTGCCGCTCACGAAGGGCAGAGTCAAATCCGACGCGCCCGTAGAGTTAGGACCATCGTTGCCGTTCGCCAGGCCGTTGCCGTCGATCAGATATCCCTGATACGTGCCGGTGGAAACGCTCTTCCAGCTGGCGTTGTTTTGCGCCGAAGCATGGCCGCCGGTGACGCTGCCCAGAGAATTGCCCAGGGCGGTGGTGGAAATGTCGACGCAGGTTCCGGTGGGGTTGGCGCCCGGCACGTTGGCCAGCTGCGTGGCGCAGCCATTGTTCTGAGTCGGAATCATTACCGTGCCGCCATCGTCGTTGCCCGAGGCCGTGACGCCATTATCCATTTGCTGGCGAATCACGTTGCCGAAGGCGCTCATCTTGTCGCCGAAAACCAGGTTGTAACCGTCGGCCACGCCCAGGTAGAGATCGCCGTTGGTGTGCACGCGTCCCGCGAAGCCCATGTTGGGGCTGCGTCCGAAGAACAGATCGGAGTCGGAGAAGATGCCGAACTGAAACACGGGAATTAGAGCCACTTCCGCCGTACGCGTCATGCTCACGGTTTCACCCGTGGCGCGCTGCGCGGTCGCGTTCATGGTGACGGGAATGATCTGCGCATAGAGTCCGGCGTCGGGACCCGACTGGATCGGTCCCCACACCGTGGTCAGCGCGCTGGCGCAGCCCGAGACCGGGGCGACCTGGTAAACCGGATAGCTGATGGTCGTATCCCAGGCGGGAACACTTGAGCTCAACGCGCAAATCTGGGCCGCCGTGGGAGCCTGAATGCTCTTGAAGGTCGAGGCCAGATCCGAAGTCATCTTTTCGATGGCGCCTTCGGTCGCGTGATAGGTGTAGTCGTTGTTCAGATCGAAGCCGCCGACACGCTGCTCAGTGTTCACCATCATCAGCAGGCCGAGCGCGAACCCCGACATCAGCAATAACAATAAGAGGGAGGCGATCAGTGTGAATCCTAGTGAAGTTAACTTCGAGTTACGCATCGTTGTTTCTCCTCGTCGTTGCACATCCATCCAGCACTGCGGTCGCGAATCACGCCTCAGGCTGAAGACTGCTCAATCAGAAGATCCTCAATACGCAGATCCGGAAATCGGATATTCCTGCCCCATGGTCAAATTCCGGGCGCTTACCGAAGTCTGCAGATCGAGCGACTGATATCCCGTCGTGCCCTTCAGCTGACTGCGAATGCTCATATGCAGAATGTTGACCTTGGTGATCATGGCGGGGGTAACGCCAGCCGGCAACGTGGCCTGGTTGGCCACGATCGTGCCGCTATTGTCGACGTCATAGCTGAACTTCAGGCAAGACACCCCTTCGGCCACCGGCGCTGGAGAGCGTCCATTCTGAATACGCATCAGGCGCGGCGTGACGCCGTCAATGGGAGAAATGTCGAGATAGTAGGTAATCACCAGCAGGCGCACCGCCGACAACGTGGTGCTGATGCCCACGGGAAACGATTTCATGGTGCCGTTGGCGATGGCCGGCTGATCGATGTGGCCAGGATCGCCGTTATTAAACGTGACCTGATAGGCAACGCTGTAGGCGCCGCTGGTCACTGCCGCCGGAGTCACCGCGGTGACCACGCCCGCCGTGGATTGTCCGAACAGAATGTAGTCTCCGGTCTGCAGGCCGATTCCCGCCGCGTTCAGTGCCGGGATGTTGGCCGGAACCACCGGGACTCCGTAGGGCAGTACGCAAGTGCCCGGCAGCGGAGTGGGCAATTCAAAAATAATGGTGGTGGCATTCACGACGTCGACCGTATAGCAGTTCAGAGGCAGGGTCGCGTCGGCGTAAGCCACCGTGATGATGTCGGTCGGGCCTTCGGCGGCGTTTACCGTAATGCCGAAGTTGTAGCCCGGAATAATCGAGTAAAGATAGGGAACGCCTGCCGACGTTGGATAGGCCACGGGTGCGGCATTAATGTAGTTGCAGGTGATGGCGTTGCACGGATACACCGGAACCGTGCTGCCGACGCCGCTGGCCAGCCCGACGCTATTAGACGCCAATCCTTGTTGTCCCAGCGCGCCCGAGCCCGCCATGCTGATGTCGCGCTGCAGCAAATTGCCGGCGGCGCGGAAGTCCTGCTGCATTTCCGAGCGCTGCGAGGTGGTGAAAGTCGCCCGCACGCACTGGGTATAGATCTGCAGTCCCGATCCCAGGATAATCAGTCCGATCCCCATCGAGATCATCATTTCCAGTAGCGTGAAACCTTTTGCCCTGCGCCGAATTGTTTGTAATTCGTTCCCCATGATTCCTCTTTAGTGGTAAGCCGAGACGTACTCGGTGAGCACATAGGTTTTTGGTACCGATGAATTGGGGACCGCGTAGCTGATCGTGACCGTGACCTGCCGCAAGGTTTGAATCGGATTGCCACTGCTGTCGAGCAAGGCCGCGACCAGAATCTGGCGCTGATAGTTGTTCAGCGAAAGAATGACGTCATCCGCGGTGCCCAGGATGCCGTCCGGGCCCGGGTTAGTCAGGCACTCGACGCCGCTGTTGGGGCAGGTTGCGCCCGATGCCGTGAGGCACGAAGAGTCGTCGGCCGTGCCCAGAATTCCGTCCGGTCCAGCGCACTTCACCGGCACCAACCCGTCGGTGAAGATCCCGCCGTTGGAAACGTTCTGAATCTGCGTCCAGGAAATCTCAGCCGTATTGCGCGCCGTGTAGATGCTCTCCATCGCTTCCGACGCCAGCTGGCGCGCCAGCATGTCCTGTTGCGAAGTCTGGCTGGCTTTGACCGCCAGGCCGAACACGCCCAGCAGGCCAATCGAGCCGATGGTCAGAATCGCCACCGAGATCATGCATTCGACCAGGGTGAATCCGCCCTGTCGTGCCGCGTGCCGGATTGAAAGTGTGGGCCGTTTCATTGTTGGCTCCAGGTATTAACTCCACCGACTTTGTATAACCGCCATCCCCGCAGTCGTCCGGTGGTGCCCCACAGCGTGACCGCGCGCGAACTGTAGAGATCGCCCACCCGGCCCAGATAGACGACGCCGTTATTCACGTTACCGAGTGCATCGGTCGCCGTGCCGTCGGGGTTGAAACAAATGGTGGCCGTGCCCGGCGTGTTGGGCTCATCGAAATCGATGGCGAAACCCGCCGTGCCAAATTGATCGGGAGTCATGGGCGCGACCGTGTTCGAAGTGGGCACTCCCGGCTCCACGTGAAATGTAATGTCAGTGGGCAGCACAGTCGTGATCAGCACGTTGCCCGTGGGGGGAATCTGGCAGGTGCCGGTGGCGCTGATGCTTTGCTGCACCGTAATGGTTCCGGGCAGAGTGAACGTGACCACGTAGGTGCGCATGTCGCCGGCGGCCTGATCGCGCGCCCGGCGCAGCGTGGTCAACGTGTCGTTGTACGCCGTGTTTGTACTCTGGCTCTTGAACACGGGCACGAACGCCATGACCGTGATGCCGGCCAGCGTCAGGCTGATCGCCACAGCTGCCAGCATTTCCAGCAGCGAGAACCCGCGATGGTTTCTTGATTTCATAAGGTTCACGTAAGCTCGCCCTCAGCCCCCGCAGGCATTCCCCCGCGGACGAAAGGGCGGACGCGCAACTTTCATCGCGTCATGCTTGATCCTAGGGAGGGGGGAACGAAGCGTCAAAGCACGACAGTCCAACGCGTAGGTCTAGGCCTTTTGTCATGCCCACAGGTTACTAATGTCACGATTGAAAACACGTCCTTTGCCCGCGCTGCCCCTTTGAGCCAGTGACCCCGGTAACTTGTTTCCGAAACTGGGGGAATTCTACGATGATGTTCAGCTATGACCTTATCTGCCCTGCTGGTGTGCGTGGATGACGCGGCCGCAGATGTATTGCGGCAGGTGCTCGAGGACTTGAGCATCGCGGTGGAAGAATGTCCTGATTTTCCCCGTGCCGCCATTCGTCTGGCGCAGGACCGTTTCGACGTGCTGGTGGTCGACGGTGAATCCAACGCCGAGGTGGTTGCGCTGTTGAGCGAAAGCCGCATCTCGCGGCTCAACGAAGCGACGCTGACGGTGGTGGTCGTCTCCGGCCAGGAGAGCGTGCGCGAACTGTTTTCCCTGGGCGTGAATTTCGCCATCTATAAACCGGTCGCCTACGATCGCGCGCTCAGCAGCCTGCGCGCCGCTCGCGCCCTCATGCGCAAAGAGAAACGGCGCAAGGCGCGCGCTTCCGTGCATACCCACGCCATGGTCGACTATGCCAACGTCGAGCGCGAGAAAGCCACGCTGATCGATCTCGCCGAAGACGGCATGCAGATTCTGTTTGGCAAAAAGCTTCCGCCCACCAGTAAGGTTTATTTTCAGTTTTCGCTGCCCGGACAATCGGCCAGCGTGCGCCTCTCCGGGCAAGTAGTCTGGCAGGATTGGAATGGACGCGCCGGGGTGCAGTTCGTGGATGTTCCCAAGGCGTCGCGCAAACTCATTGCGGACTTCCTAACCGCGAACCTACCGACCGGGCTCGACTTTGCGAAAGACGAATTGCAGGATGTGACAGTCGAAATGGATGAGGGCCAGGTGCAGCATATGTCCATTCCGCTGGAGACGCCGCGCGCCAAGAAGCCGGCGACGAAGCGCGAGGCTGCGCCGCAGACGCCTGCGCCGTCCTACGAATTTCAGGAGAGCGAACGCGAATCGAGCGCGCCCCGGAAAAAGGGAAGAGCGGCCGACGAAGATCGCCACGGCGAGCGCTCCGTCCAGCGCCCCGAAACCCACACCGATGACCGGCGCACGCAGAATCGTTATGCCTGCCGCATCGGCGCCGAGGTCTATCGCACCGGAATCAATGTTCCCAACCACTGCAACCTGACCGATCTGAGTTCAGGCGGATGCTACTTGGAAGTGCCGTTGCCGTTCCAACGGGGCTCATCGGTGGAGATCGTGGTGCGCACCGCCGACTTGAAAGTGCGCCTGCGCGGAGCCGTGCATGCCTCGCATCCCGGCTACGGCATGGGCATTGCCTTCGAACTCAAGACGAAAGAAGAACGCGATAGCGTGAAAACGCTGCTCGAGTTCGTCGCCGAAACTGTTGAACCCTCCTAGCCGGTCCGTCTGCCAGTTTGAGCGGCTGACCGTACACTTCCTCTAACTTGTTGCGTCTTCGTGTAAGTGATTGAAATGTCGTAGAGGGCCTCTGCCGGGCTCCAGGACGAGCGATGGCGACGTCGATGAAGCATTCCCCGAGACCCGAGATGATCGTCGACGCCAGGGCCGTTTCCGGCTCCGCAAATGGCATCGTGAACGGCGGGCAGATGTGGATTCGGATAGTCCTGCGGTCGTCTCAGGTGAGAGGTTCATTGATGTACAAATACAGACGTACAATTCCGTACGCCGTATGCGTACTTACAGTAATGTAAGTATGAAATTGCAAGAGAGCAAACTCTGCCGGATGGGCGTTTACTTCAGCGCCGCTTCTTCGCCGACCGCCTGCTTGAAATAATCGAGGGAGAGGCGCAGGCCGGTTTCAAGATCGATCTTGGGTTCCCATCCCAGCAGTTGCCGCGCCTTGGTGATGTCCGGACGGCGCTGCTTGGGATCATCCTGCGGAAGCGGCTCGTAACAGATCCTGCTCTTCGATCTCGTCACTTTGAGCACCAGCTGCGCGCATTCGAGAATGGTGAACTCGCGCGGGTTGCCGATGTTGACCGGCAAGTGCTCGTCGGACTTCGACAGCCGCAGGAAGCCGTCGATCTCATCGCTTACGTAGCAGAAGCTGCGAGTCTGGTTGCCGTCGCCGTAGACGGTGAGGTCTTCGCCGCGCAGCGCCTGCTTCATGAAGTTCGAAACCACGCGGCCATCGTTCAGTTGCAGGCGCGGTCCGTAGGTATTGAAGATGCGCACGATGCGCGTGTCCACATTGTGATAGCGCCGGTACGCCATGGTGACCGCCTCGGTGAAGCGCTTGGCTTCGTCGTAGACCGAACGCGGGCCGATCGGGTTCACGTGTCCCCAGTAAGTTTCTTTCTGGGGATGTTCCAGCGGGTCGCCGTAGCACTCGGAGGTTGAGGAGACAAAATATTTCGCGCCGTATTTGCGGGCGACATCAAGGGCATGAAAAGTGCCAAGCGAGCCGACCTTCAGGGTTTCGATGCCGTGATTGCTGTAGTCGACGGGACTCGCCGGACTGGCCAGATGAAAGACATAGTCGACGCGCCCCACGTCGAAGGGCTCGCAAATATCTTTTTCTACAAACTCGAATGCGGGTTCGTGGAGCAGATGTTCGAGGTTGGCGCGGCGGCCGGTGAGCAGGTTGTCGATGCAAACCACCTTCCAGCCTTCGGCCAGCAGGGCATCGCAGAGATGCGACCCCAGGAATCCGGCGCCGCCGGTGACTACCGCCCGCTTTTGATTGAGCTGCGCAGAACTCATTTGTTGCCGTTCAGGCCGTTTTTCAGCACCGCGGCAGGCACGCCATCGGGATGGGAGGCGGCGCGGCCCACGCTGTAATAAGTGAATCCTTGCGCAGCCATCACCTCAGGATCATAGAGGTTGCGGCCATCGATCACGATGGGATACTTGAGTTCCTTGCGCAGGCGATTCAAATCGAGGCTGGCGAATTCTTCCCACTCGGTGAGGATGAGTAACGCGTCGGCGCCCTGTGCCGCTTCATAGGCCGAGTTGGCGAACTTGAGGCCCGACGCCATGACTTCTTGCGTGCGCTCCATGGCGGCGGGATCGTAGGCCGTGATCTTGCTGCCTTCCTGCAACAGCGCCTGCACCAGAAAGAGCGCGGGCGATTCGCGAATGTCGTCAGTGCCGCCTTTGAAGGCGAGGCCAAGCACGCCCAGAGTTTTGCCGCGCAGCGTCCACAGGGCGCTGCGCACCTTGCGCAGGAAGCGCTGGCGCTGATCTTCGTTGATGCGCATGACCTCATCGAGCAGGCGGAAATCGTATCCGCACTCGCGGGCGACGGACCGGAAAGCCAGCACATCTTTCGGAAAGCACGATCCTCCATAGCCGATGCCGGGATTCAGAAAGCGCGGCCCAATGCGCGAATCCGTGCCCACGCCGTGCACCACCTGATTCACGTTGGCGCCCACCGATTCGCAGACCGAGGCGACGGCGTTGATGAAGGAAATCTTCATGGCGAGAAACGCGTTCGAGGCATGCTTGATCAATTCCGCGCTCTTAGTGCTGGTCACGATAATGGGAGCGGGGATGGAGGCGCGGTCGGGGCCGGGAATGGCGTCGGCGCGCTCGTAGTAGCTGCCGTTGGTTAACGGTGCGTAGACTTCGCGCAGCAGGTCCGCTGAGCGTTCCGTGTCGCAGCCAATCACGATGCGATCGGGGAAGAGGAAATCAGTCACCGCCGTGCCTTCGCGCAGAAATTCAGGGTTCGAGGCCACGTCGAACATCTCGGGATCGGTGCCGTTGCGCAGGATGATTTTGCGTACCCACTCGCTGGTGTAGACGGGAACGGTCGATTTTTCCACGATGACTTTGTAGCCGTTCACGCCGCCGGAAATTTCGCGGGCCACGGATTCGACGTAGGAGAGATCGGCTTCGCCGCTCTCGGTGGGCGGCGTGCCCACGGCGACGAAGATCACTGAACTCTGGCGCACGGTCTCTTCCAGATCGTCAGAAAAAGTCAATCGGTGCCCACGGTGGCGGCTGAGCAATTCGGGCAGGAACTTCTCGTGAATGGGCACCTGGCCATTGCGCAGCGCGGCCAGTTTCCGCTGGTCATTATCGACCAGAATGACGTCATGTCCGAGGTCGGCAAAGCATGCGCCGGCGACCAGTCCCACGTATCCCGAACCTACGACCGCGATCCGCATGTGCAAGTCCCCTGATGGAATTTTAGCTAAACCGCTGCGCTTGAGATGCTTTCGTGAAGAAAGTTAGGGGGGAAATATGGCTTGGGTACTCATTCCATGTGCCCCAAGATTACAAGAATCTTAGCAGTACCAGACTACCATTGGCCAGTGGGGAAAAGTCCACAGCACTGTCGTGTGATTACCTTTTCTTCTGCCATTTCGGGACCGTCCGGGTGAGGCCTTTGATAGGCCGCTGGTGGGCGCAGTCATCTATTAAGGTGGCGAGACGGCGCTGGCGAGTCTCTTCCTCTTTAGCGCTGATGATCCAATAGGTTGCGGTGTGCCGGTACCAGCGGGCCTGGGCCTGGAAGTACTCCCATGCGGCGGTGTTGGCACGGAAGCGGCGGTCATCTTCTTTCGAAAGCTGCGCCTGGTGGCGCTGTTCGTAGGCGTATTTGCGCCCTTGTTCTTGGGCGCCTGCGAAGGCCTTCTGGCCTGCGGCCCGCATGCGGCCCGACTTTGCAAGTTCTTGCACACGGCGGATGTTGACCGCGCTCCACTGGCTTTTCGGTTTGCGCGGGGTGAAGCGGATAGCGTAGGCCTCGACATCGATGCTCTTGCGAACCCCGTCGATCCATCCGAAGCAGAGCGCCTCATTGACGGATTCCGGATAACTGATGCTGGGCTTGCCCGAGGATTTCTTGTAGTAGCCGACCCAGAGCTCTGCCGTTTTATGGCCTTCGGCTTTCAGCCAGCGGCGGAAGTCGGCGGGCGTGGGGAAGAAGAGCGGGGTCATGGCTGGTCCAGCATAAAACAATTTGGGCCGGCGTCTTGATTGAACCTAAGCCTTGGGGAGCGGGAGATTCCTCAGTTCCATAGCTGAACTGTGGGTGCGGCGATGTGAAGATATCGTTGACAAGGCTGGAATTTAAGGCGAAACTCCGCTACAGCGCTCCCCTGCGTTGTAGTTGTTGTGGTTGCTGTGCGTTTGCGCCCTTATGTCTCCGCAACCTAGGCCCGGCCCTCCGTCTCCGAAGCCCATCCCTGCGCCGTCAGCGGTTGCGCGCGAGCCGAGTGTGATTCCGGTTGGAACCGATGTAGCTGAGCTGGCGGCGCGCTTTGCGGAAAAGAGCGGCGGCGGCATCACCCTGGAAATGTCTTCGGAGCTGGCGCTCGACGTGGTGCTGAACGAGATCGTCGAGCAGACCTGCCAGGCTACCAATGCCACCGGATCGGCCATTGCCCTGGAGCGCGAAGGGGAGATGGTATGCCGTGCCAGCAGCGGCTCGACTGCGCCCGATCTCGGGGCCCGGCTCGATACTTCTACGGGACTCACCGGCGACTGCTGCAAGTCACGTCAAACCCAACGCTGCCAGGACGCGTTGTCGGACCCACGCGTCGACATCGAGGCCTCGGCGCGACTAGGCGTGCGTTCGGTGATTGTGATGCCGCTGTTGCGCGGGGCGGATCTGGTGGGCGTGTTCGAGTTGCTCTCCTGCTGGCCCGACGCGTTTAGCGAGACCGAAGAACGAATCATGGGGGAGCTGGCGAGGCGCGCCATCCGCAGCCTGGACAGCGCGGAACAGGCGGTACGACAGCGGCCAGAGGCGAAGCCGCAGCCCATGGAAAAGCCCACCGAAACACGGGGTGAAAAAGAACAGATGCCAGAGGCATATCCTGCGCAGGACCTGGAGCTGGCGCGGAAGATCGCGGAAATCCAGCGCGCAGAAATCGCGCAGGCGGAAAGTCTGAGTGCGGAACCCTTGGCGCTGGAAGCAGCGAGCCCGCAATCAGTGAGCGGTGTGGGCGGGCATCCCGTACGGCGCGGGGGATTCGACTTTCTCTCGTTCGCTCTGGGAGCGGCGGTGCTGGCGTGCACGGGTTTGCTGGGAGTGGCGCTGGGCCACAGATTTTTGGAGCGCCGGGTGGCGGTGCGAAGTCATCACACCGCGTCTGTCCCGGCTGCCGCCATTCCAACTACGCCGGCGCCAACGGTGAATGCGGGATCGCCCGCTCCGGATACGAGCGCCGCGCAAGCTCCGGCAACGGCCGCGATCTCCAGCGCGCCTGCGGCTCCCGCCGTTCCTGCGGGAGGGTTGGTGGTTTATGACGGCAGGAAAGAAGTGTTCCGGCTGCGTCCGAATCAGGCGGGTTCCGGCGCTGGATCTTCAGAGAAGGCTCTGAACCTCTCGCCGGAGGCGGCAGAAGATATCCTGGTCAACCGGGTAGAGCCGGAGTATCCGGATGAAGCGCTGCTGAAAAAGATTCAGGGCGCGGTGGTGCTGGCGATCCGTATCGGCGCGGACGGTAGCGTGCAGGATGTGCAGTATGTCAGCGGCCCGCCACAACTGGAAGCTGCCGCGATGAATGCCGTGAAGCACTGGCGATTCAAGCCTCAAACCATGAATGGCCGGCCCGTGCCGGTCGAGACCAGCGTGAGCCTCAACTTCCGGCTGCCGGTTTCATCCGCGGGACATTAAGCAAGCAATCGATGGTGCGAGAAGTTCGCGTGGTCCCGGACGCATTCGTCCGGGAGGCTCGCTACGCTCGCGGGCGGACCCTTCGACTTCGCTCAGGGCAAGCTGCGTCCGCCCCCACGTGGGTTTCTGTTAGGTTGCAGTCTTGCGAATGGGGACGGAAAGAGAGGCAGCGGATTTCGGCGTTACTGAGAGCGACTGCGTCTTGTGGCGCGTCGCAGGTGTGGCGGCCGGGCGCTGTACTCCGTTGCCCAGGGCGTAGAGCACGACTTCGACGCGGCTGGAAACTCCCAGCTTGTCGAAAATCCGAAACAGATAATTCTTGACCGTGTGCTCGGTGAGTTTCAGGCGGGCGGCGATTTCGCGATTGGTGAGCCCTTCGGCAACGCAGCGTACTACGTCCGTCTCGCGGGCGGAGAGCAACGAACCGCCGTCATTTTGAAGATTCGACAGCATTGGCTTGGCCAACGCCTCGAGCACAAAATGTAATTCACCGCTGCTAGCCCATACCTGTCCGTTGTGCACGCACTGGATGCACTTGCCGAGCAGACGAAACGGTTCGGTGCGGGAGAAGATTCCCTGGGCTCCGGCGCGAAAGGCTTCCACCACGCTGGCGCGCTGGGACGAATCGAGCAAAACAATGACGCGGGTGGTGGGTGACTGCGAGCGAATGTCGCGGACTAATTCGTAGCTGGTGCCGGCGGTCTCACCCAGTTCGGCGCTGACCACGGCAATCTGCGGTTTTTCACGCTTTAGTGAACTGAGTACCGCGGTCGCATTGGAAGCTGCCTCGATCATGTGCAACTGGGGATCGCGCGCCAGGGCATCGACCAGAAGCTGGGTGCTCATCGACGTGCTGTCCGCCGCCAGGACCCGAATACGATTTTGATTGGGAAGTGTGCTTAAATGCGCCATGTGTGAAGACAAACCCTGAAATCTATAAGGGCAAGTGGCCCAAAACCTCTGTCGCGCTCAGGCGGCCAGGTTGCCAGTAGAGGAGCGCTCTCGTTTGTTTTAAAACCGCCGACCTGTTGTCGCCGACCCATTGTCAACGAGAGCGGCACGAAAGATTTCCACAAGGCTAGGAGAAATTAATCTCCGGGTAAATAGCACTACCGTGGGGTATGGGCGACGGCGGTAATCGCGCGCCAGTTACCGGGTTCGCGGGTACTCAAGCGCAAGAATGTGCAACTTTAGTGGCGTTGACAGGCGCGGCCTGCGGGCTCGATACTCACGCCTATCGGCGTCCAACGGCGCCCCGAGTTGCCACCCCCTCTACCGGGCCATTCAGAAAATATTCGCAGCGGAGCTTCATTAAGCTTGAAGAATCAATTGCAAATGGTTGCATGCCGGAAGATTTTGCTGGCGGGAGTGTCGGCGCTGCTCCTGGCCGGGGCGACGGCGACAGCGCTGGCCCAGAGCCCGCACAGCCAGGCACGAAGCGAGATCCGGCACGATGTGTCACCGGAATTGCGCACGATGAAGCCGGTGGCTGCGCATCGCATGCTGGTGGCTGGCGGACGGAATGAAGAAGGAGCCGAGATTCGCGAGCAGCAGGTGAGTAAGGGCTCCGCGAGCCGAGTGGCCATCGATGCAGTGAAGCAGATCAAAGCGAGCGCACCGCACATGCCTACCGCGGGGCTGAACTTTGACGGCGTCACCGCGCCCGCCGGACGCGCTGTGCCCGATACCAACGGGGCAGTGGGCCTAACGCAATATTTTCAGTGGGTGAACGTCGACTTCGAAATTTTTGAGAAGAGCACGGGCAATTCGATTTACGGGCCGGTCGACGCGGCCACGATCTGGACCGGCTTTCCGCCCTGCACCACGACTGACGACGATGACGTGGTCGTGGAGTACGACAAAATGGCGAACGTGTGGGTGTTGGAGCAGCATGTGGCGCCGACCGTGGGCGCGAATTATCAGTGCATTGCAGTTTCGACGACGTCCGACGCGACTGGGAGCTATAACCGGTACGCATTTTCGCTGCCCAGCAATTTTCCGGACTATCCGAAAATTTCGGTCTGGCCCGACGCCTACTACCTCACCATGAATGCGGAGAGCACTACCAACGGCGCGGCGCTGGGCGCGTATGTGTGCGCGCTCAATCGCGCCAACATGCTGGCTGGGTTGGCGGCGAGCTCGCAATGTTTTCAGATGGCTTCGACCTATAACAGTGTGCTGCCGGCCGACCTGGATGGCAGCATTCTTCCGCCGGCCGGCTCGCCGAACTACCTGATGAATCTGGGAACGAACTCGCTCAACCTGTGGCAGTTCCATGTGAATTGGGCGAATCCGGCGAACAGCACGCTGACCGGGCCGGTGAATTTGCCGGTGGCTGCGTTCAATAACGGATGCAAGGCCTCTTCGACCTGCGTGCCCCAGTTGGGAACTTCGCAACTGGTCGATGGCATCGGGGACAGGCTCATGTTCCGCCTGGCTTATCGACACTTCGCCGACGGACACGAATCGCTGGTCGCAACTCACACGATTAATTCGGCGCTCCCGGTCGCCGTGCGCTGGTATGAGGTGCAGAGTCCGGCGAACAATCCTTATGTGTTCCAGCAGTCGACCTTCGCGCCCGACTCGAACAATCGGTGGATGGGCTCGATTGCGATGGACCAGATGGGCGATGTGGCGCTGGGCTACAGCGTTTCGAGCGCGGCGATGTATCCCGCGATCCGCTACACGGCGCGGCTGCAGAGCGATCCGTTGAACACGATGGAGAGCGAGAGCAGCATTATTGAGGGCACTGGCGCTGAGGTGGGCAGCAATCGCTGGGGCGACTACAGTGCGATGAGCATTGATCCGTCGGACGATTGCACGTTCTGGTATACCAGCGAATATTTTCCCGTCAGCGGCGATTACAACTGGCACACGCGCATCGCGTCGTTCGCGTTTCCATCATGCACGGGCAATCCGGTGGTCACGCTTGCGCCCAACGGCTTGTACTACGGGGCGTTGAGTGTGGGCACGAGCAGCGCGCCGCAATCGGTCACACTCACCAACCAGCAGAGCGTGCCGTTGAATATTGCGAGCGTGACGGCGACGGCGAATTATTCCGAGACGGACAACTGCGTGAGCAGCAGTCCGATCGCGGCGGGAGGAACGTGCTCGATTAATGTGACGTTCACGCCGGCGGTCTCGGGCATGCTCACCGGGCAGGTCACGGTGGCGGACGATGCGCCTGGCGGCTTTCAAGTGGTGAACATGACGGGCACGGGATCGGCTCCGGCGGTGACGCTGGCTCCGACCAGCTTGAAATTTACCGGGCTTGTCGGATCGACGAGCGCGGCGAAAACGGTGAAGCTCAGCAACAGCGGCGTGGGACCGCTGGTGATCAGCTCGATCACGACCAGCGGAGATTATGGCGAGAGCGACAATTGCGTGAGCAGCAGTCCTCTGGCTGCGGGCGCGTCATGCACGATCAGCGTGACTTTCTCGCCGGCGGTTACCGGATCGGTGCCGGGAACGATTACGATTTACGACAATGGAGTGAATGGCGCGCCGCATCGCATTCCGCTGTCAGGATCAGCGCAGGTCACGATTTCGGTTTCTCCGGCCACACTGACGTTCCCGACAACCACGGTGGGCAGTACGAGCTCGCCCGTGCTGGTCACGGTTACGAATAATGCGGGCAGCGCGCAAAGCATCGCCTGGGCGGCAGGCGGAGATTTCTCTGCCGTCGCGGGCGGCGCGACTCCTTGCGGCAGCACGCTTAAGGCGCTGTCCGCCTGCACGCTGAGCGTCACGTTCAGTCCGACGACTGACGGCCTGGCCGGGGTAGTGAAGGGTGGACTGGCGGTGAGTGATACGGCGACGGGAATTCCGTTCAATCCGCAGTCAGTGAATCTGAGCGGCAGTGCGACGGGCGGGCCCGCGACGAATCCGCTGGCGTTTTCTCCGGCGTCGTTGAACTTCTCGAATATGGCGATCGGAGGGACCAAGAGCGGGAC
Source organism: uncultured Acidobacteriota bacterium (assembly GCA_963701925.1). Lineage (GTDB taxonomy): Bacteria > Acidobacteriota > Terriglobia > Terriglobales > Acidobacteriaceae > Sulfotelmatobacter. The sequence goes on along the minus strand of CAVPBQ010000007.1, from coordinate 421,825 downwards.
CGCGCAAATATCGAATACCAGCAAGTCGTCCATTACGCTTTCCAGCTTGACCGCTTCCGGCGAATACAGTGTGAGTCCTTCGGGAGCGAAGCCGTGCACGAGCGGGTTGGTGCTGGCGGTGAATGCGAAGTGCGGATTCTCGGTATCGCTTACTCCGACGAGCGGCGGGTCGATTGTTGGATCGGTGACTGTGATCGATAACGCGACCTCTGGGCCGAACGTGCAAACCTTCAATCTGGCCGCAGTCGGATTCTGGCCGATCACGCTGTCTCCGGCGAGCTTGAGTTTTCCTGCGACCACGGTGGGGACAACAAGTTCTCCGCTACAAATAACAGTGACGAACTACACCACGTCGTCAGTCACACTCAACGGGTTCACGACCAGCGGCGATTATTCGCTGGTGAGTGTGGGATCGAACCCGTGCATCAGCGGGACGATTCTCAGTGCCGCGGGGAAATGCACGCTGGGAATTACTTTTTCGCCAACAGTGAAGGGAACGATCACTGGGGCGGTGACGGTGAGTCACAGCGCACCGTATGGCCCACAAGTGGGGGGTCTAACCGGCTCTGGACAGTAGACAAAAAACGATTTTGTTCGATTTGGAGAACGGTTGAATTCGAGTGTTAGCAATGGGTTACAGCGGTTACTTTAGATGCGAGATCAGGGTACTAGAGACTTTAGTCTCCCGACTTTTCGCCTCTTGCAGTATTTTGCATAGGCCGCTATGATCGCTCTCAAGTTTGTGGGGACATGGATCCCCAAAAATAAGTCCACTTCGGATTTGTTGTAGTCTCCCCCCCGAAATAGATTGCTTGGCAAGTTAAGGTCGGCTGGCACCCGGCGGCGGCCGTATTGTTGCCGCAAGGGTTGGGTCACGAATGTGACTCAGAGGGCGAAGCTATGAGAGGGACGGCGGCTAAACAAGCAGTACAAGTGGTGCTGGCGGAAGCGGAAGCGGGACCGCTGGCTGATACTTCACAGTGGTATGCACTGCGGACCCGCTCGCGCCACGAAAAGATGGTGGCGGATCAGCTGGAGAAACAGGGCATTGAAAATTTCCTGCCTCTGGTGAAGCACTCGCGGCAATGGAGCGACCGCGTGAAAGAAGTTGATCTGCCGCTGTTTTCCGGATACGCGTTTGTGCGGGTTGTGCTGACATCGCGGGACCGGCTGCGGGTTTTGCAGACGCACGGCGTAGCTGGATTCGTAGGCATCAATAGTTGCGGCACAGCGATTCCCGAGAGTCAGATCCAGGACATTCGCACCCTGCTGGCCAGCAAAGAGCCCTTCGAGGAACAACCATTCCTACGAGTAGGACAGCGCGTTCGAGTGCGCGGCGGCGCTCTGGATGGCGTGGAAGGAATTTTGTCGGCGCGCAATGACGATCGCAGCCTGGTCATCTCACTGGAGCCCATCCAACGATCGCTATCAGTTCGCATTCAGGGCTACACCGTTGAGCCCATCTGAATTTCCCCTGCCTTCCCTGACAGCATAGGTACCTGCAAAGGCCCAGCCGGGGCGGGGTGTGGCCCCGGTGAAAGTCGAGCAGTGTTTCTCAGGCAAACCGGCCAGGGCCTTCGGCCCCAAGCCTTAAAGGAAAAAGTGAGGGTTCACATATGAACGAAGTCGATATCAAAGCCAGCAAGATGAACGGCAACGGCAACGGCCGCGAGCAGGCGCATCGGGAACCAACCTGGGAGAACGGCGCTGAATCGCAGACCGGGGCGGTGTACGTTTCGGCGGTGGGAGAATCGTCTCTGCGCAGCTTTCGCGACGAGGCGGAGATTCACGCCATCAGCAGCGCGCTCAAGCAGACAGGATGGAACCGCAAGCGGGCGGCGCAGTTGCTGAGCATCAGCTACCGTGGTCTGCTGTACAAGATCCGGCGGCACAACATCACGCCCAACGGGAACGGCTCTTTGAAAACCGTGACCGAGGGCGGCGAAGTACAATCGTAAGCGGCAGTATGCAAGTTTCTGCAACTGTCGTCTTTGTGAGCGCCGCAACTTCTGAAGTCGGCAACTTGAAGGAAGACTGATCCATGCGATTCTCTGTATTATCTCGAACTCTTTTCGCCACGATGGCGCTGTCGCTGGGCGTTAGCTTGGCGCAGCAGGCGGCGGATGCTCCGGCGAGCAAGCCGGCAACGGGGAACGAGAAATTTCAGGCGCGCGCGCCGCGCTACAAGCTGGCGCCGGGCGATTCGTTTGATGTGAACTTCGACCTCAGTCCGGAGTTCAACCAGACGGCAGTCGCGGTGCAGCCCGATGGATTCGTCACGCTGCGCGGGGTGGGCGACATTAAAGTGCAGGGCATGACGGTGTCGGAGTTGACGCAGACGATTCGGACTGCCTACGGCAAAATTCTGAACGATCCAGTGGTATCAGTGATCCTGAAGGATTTTGAGAAGCCGTATTTTGTGGCGGACGGCCAGATTGGCAAGCCGGGCAAATACGACCTGCGTGGCTCGGTGACGCTGACCGAGGCGATCGCCATCGCCGGCGGGTTCACCGACTCCTCGCGGCATTCGCAGGTGCTGCTGTTCCGGCGCGTGTCGGATCAGTGGACCGAAGCCAAGATCTTTAACCTGAAAAAGATGGAAAAGTCCGGCAACCTGAAGGAAGATCCTTTGCTGCATCCTGGCGACATGCTGTTCGTTCCCAAGAGCACGTTTTCGAAGATCGACCGTTTCCTTCCCACCGCGAGCATGGGAACGTTTTTCCCGATGCCGTAGGGTGAGGAATTTCGAAGGGCGCTGATATTCATGATTTCCAGAAGCAAAATCGAAGTGGGCGCACTGGCCGTACTTTTGCTGTCGGCCTCACTGCTGGCGCAGGTCGTGCCCGATGCCGCAGTGAAGCCGGCTGCCGACAAGACGGCTGCTCCGAACGCCGCGCTCAGCACAACTCCCGCTGTGCCGCAGTTTCAGAAGCGCGACGAGCGCTACAAGGTCGCCCCTGGAGATTCGTTCGACATCATTTTTGAGTTGAGCCCGGAATTTAATCAGACCGCAGTTGCGGTGCAGCCGGACGGATATGTGACGTTGCACAGCGTGGGCGATATTTACGTGCAAGGACAGACGGTGCCGGAACTGACACAGACTCTGAAGCAGACTTACGGCAAGATTCTGCATGATCCCATCGTCACGGTAAATCTGAAAGACTTCGAGAAGCCGTACTTTGTAGCCGACGGGCAGGTGGGCAAGCCGGGGAAATACGATCTGCGCGGCGAAGTGACGTTGACCCAGGCCCTGGCCATCGCGGGCGGGATGAACAGCGAGGCCAAGACTTCGCAGGTACTTTTGTTCCGCCGGATATCGGATGAGTGGATGGAAGCCAAAGTTTTCAATGTGAAGCGGATGCATATTCAGGGCAACTTGAAAGAAGACCCCACGATTCATCCCGGCGATATGCTGTTTGTGCCTAAGAACGCGCTGTCGAAAATCGAGCGCTTCTTTCCCTCGACCCAGATGGGCAGCATGTTACGTCCGGCGAATTAAAGATCGGACAAGTTAAAGATCGGACAAGTTAAAGATCGGGCAAGTTAAAGATCGGGCAATTTCGAGCGCAGGGGCAGTTTTTGCGAGGAGATTCTATGAACCAACTTCCAACCAGCGGCAGCGACCAGAATTTATCGATCAATGTGAAGGACCTGGTCGCCATCGGCTTCCGCCACCAGCGGGCGATGCTGCTGTGCTTTCTGGCCGTGTTCTGTGGCGCGGTGATGGTGGGCATTCTGATGCCGACCAGTTACCAGGCCCATACCAAGATTTTGATCAAGCGCGAACGCGTCGATCCCGTGATCAGCCCGGGAGAAAATGCGCAGATCATGGTGAAGGATGAAGTGACGGAAGAAGAGCAGAACTCGGAAGTCGAGCTGCTGGAGAGCGACGACGTGATGAAGCAGGTGGCCGTTGCCTGCGGCTTGCAGAAGCGCTCTTCGCTGATGGGCAAGCTTTTCGGACGTGAAGATGAAGCCGGCAAGATTGCCAAGGCGGCGCAGCGCTTGCGTGGCAGCCTGGTAGTCGAGCCGATGAAGAAGACGAACCTGATCAGCGTAACGTACGCCTCGTCCGATCCGCAGCAGGCGGCGCAGGTGCTGAAAGTTCTGAATGAGGCCTACATCAAGAAGCATGCGGAAGTGAACCGTCCGGCGGGGCAGTTTAAATTTTTCGATCAGGAAGCGGAGCGCTACAAGCAGGAATTGACCGACGCGGAAGGGCAGCTGTCGCAGTTTGCCGCCGAAAAGGGCGGCGTGGCGCCGCTGGTGGAACGCGATCAGTCGCTGGCGCGGCTGGCGGAGTTCACCGCGACGCTGTCTTCGACACGCGCTGAGATGGCGGGAACCGAGCAGAAGATTCGCACCCTGGAATCGCAGTCCGGAACCGTGCCCTCGAACATCACCACCTCGGAGCGCAAGACCGATGACGCGCAGGTGCTGCAGCAGATGAAGAGCATGCTGATGACGCTCGAACTGAAGCGCACCGAATTGCTGACCAAATATCAGCCGTCGTATCCGCTGGTAACCGAAGTCGACAAGCAGATCGCCGATACCCGGACTTCGATTGAGAAGGAAGAAGCCAAGCCGCTGCTGGAATCGACGACCGGACAGAATCCGACATACGCGTACGTGAGTACGGAACTGGCTAAAGCCAAGGCGGACTACAGCGCTCTGCAGGCGCGGGCCACGGCCACGGAAGGCATTGTGGCCATGTACAAGCAGCAGGCGACAGACCTCGAGCGCAAAGGCATTCAGGAGCAGGACCTGCAGCGCGTGATCAAGACGGACGAAGAGAATTATCTGCTCTACCAGCACAAGCGCGAGGAAGCGCGCATGTCGGACATGCTCGATCAGACGCACATTCTGAACGTGGCCGTGGCCGAGGCGCCCACCGTGCCGGTGCTGCCGACGGGTTCGAGGCTGGTGTTTGTGGTGCTTGGACTGGTTCTGGGAGCAGTGATGAGCGTAGCATTGGCGCTGGCTCTGGACTATTTTGATCCCTCGTTCCACACCCCTTCGGAAGTACTGAATGAATTAAATATTCCTGTGCTGGCGGCGGTTCCGCATCGTGTGAGCGGCGGATTTGAACCGACGTACGGACACGTGGAACCGGTAGTCGAAGCGTATCCCGCTGCCGTATCAACGCAGCCAGAGTAAGGTAAGGTCGCCCAACTATGTTTTTGGAATATTACGGATTTCGGGAACAGCCATTCGGGGTCACGCCCGATCCGCGCTTTCTTTATTTAAGCCCGGCCCACCGTGAGGCCTTGGCCTCGCTCTACTACGGCATTGAGTCGGGGCGCGGCTTTCTGGCGCTGATTGCCAAGCCGGGCATGGGCAAGACGACGCTGCTTTTCCACCTGCTGGAAAAATTCCGGCACAACGCGCGCACCGCATTTTTGTTTCAGACGCAGTGCAGCTCGCGCGAGTTCATGCGCTTTCTGCTGGCCGAGTTGGGCGTGGAGAGCTACGACCAGGACTTCGTGCGCATGCACGAAGAGTTCAACAAGATGCTGCTGCAGGAAGCGCGCGCTGGCCGGCGCTTTATCGTCGTGGTCGACGAAGCGCAGAACCTGGACGGCAGCGTACTCGAAACCGTGCGCCTGCTGTCGGATTTTGAAACGCCGCGGGCCAAGCTGCTGCAGATCATTCTCGCCGGGCAGCCCGAGTTGGCCGACAAACTGGCCAGTAAACACATGGCGCAGCTTCGACAGCGCGTATCGCTGCTCAACCGGTTGTCTCCCTTATCAGTGGAAGAAACGCGGAAGTATATCGATCACCGGCTGAAGGTGGTAGGCCATTCTGGAGCTCCGCTGTTCACGCCCGAGGCGCTGGTGGCGATTGCGCGTTTCACCGAAGGCATTCCCCGCAACATCAACAATTTTTGCTTCAACGTGCTTTCGTTAAGCTGCGCCGTCCGGCAGAAGGTGGTCGACGTGGCGCTGGTCGAAGAAGTGATAAGCGACCTCGACATCAGCCAGCATGTCACCGAAGTGGGGCCGCAGCGGCCCTCGGATTATCAGGAGATGGCTTCCATGATGGCAGGCAGTCCGGCCAACGGACGCAGTGCGCCGCCGGCACCCACCGCGGAGCGCATCGATTCGCTGACTCCGGCCGAAGCCCGAGCGTATATGCAACAGCTCTCGGGACAGTTAAAAGATTGGCAACATACGCTGGACCGCGTCGCTCCGCACCGTTCGAGCGCGCGCGTCAAGCGCGATTAGTGGTCTAAGTCCGCGAGCAGCCCAAGGACACTATGAGCCGTAATTTCGAATTACTGCAGAACATTGGCAAGGATCAGGAGTATCTGCACAGCGACCGGGTATTGACCGAGGCTGAGCCGACGCGTGATCCGTTGCCGGAACGGATGGCGGAAGCGCTGGAGGCAGCCACTGCGCCGGCTCCCGCGCCGACGCAACTGGCGGCATCGGAACCAGTGCAGTTCTCGATGGAGAGCGCGCAACTGGCGGAGCTTTCGAAGCTGGTGCAGCGCATATTCCTGCTTCCGGGCGGGGAGTACAACCACACCGTGGTGTTCACGGCGAGCGATTCGGGCAACGGCTGCAGCTGGATTTGCGCCCGCGTGGCCGAACTGCTGGCCTGCCATGTCACCGGTACGGTTTGCGTGGTGGATGCGAACCTGCACAATCCGACTCTGCACGAGCAGTTTGGCGTGGCCAATCATCACGGACTGACGGATGCTCTGCGCATGTCAGGATCGATACGCGGCTATGTCAGCCAGCTTTCACGGCGCAATCTGGCGCTGGTAAGTTGCGGATCGGATCTGCGTGAAGGCCGGAATCTGGTTACATCGGACCGCATGCGCGCGCGCATGCTCGAACTGCGGTCTGAATTTGATTACGTGCTGATCGATTGTCCGGCGGTGGGCGAGAGCGACGAAGCGATTTCGCTGGGCACGGTTGCCGATGGCGTGGTGCTGGTGCTGAAGGCCAACTCGACGCGCAAGGACCGAGCCCGCAGCGCGGTGACTGATCTGCAGAATGCCAAGGTAAAAATTCTGGGAGCGGTGCTCAACCAGCGCACCTTCCCCATTCCTGATTCGATTTACAGCAAGCTCTAGACCAGCTTGCCGCTTCGCGAAGGATTTCCCGCTTACTCATGTTTGACAATCTGATCGCTGATTTACGCGCCTCCCAGGAAGACCGCGTTCTGGAAAAAGGCCTGGGACTGTGGCGAGTGTTCTTCCGCATGGAGACGCCGGCCATTGTCTGCTACCGCTTCGGCAACTGGGTCGAGCACGTGAAGGTTCCGGTGGTGAGCCTGTTTCTGCGGATCGTGGCGGGAATCTTCCAGCGCTTCGTGCAAATTCTGGTGGGAGTTTATATTTCGCCGGATGCGGAAATTGGGCCGGGTCTGGTCATTCACACTCCGTTCGGAATTGTCGTCGGGCCTAACAAGATCGGATCGCACTGCACGATTCAGAACGGCGTCGTCATTGCGGCGGGAACGCGCGGCATCGGGGACAACGTTTATTTCGGCGCGGGCGCCAAAGTCATGGGCGGGGCGAAGATCGGCAACAACGTCGTGGTCGCCGCCAACAGCCTGGTGCTGACCGATGTGCCCGACAACATGACGGTCATCGGAGTGCCAGCGCGAATTCGCATTCCCGGCGGGCGGCCGAAACGCTTCAAGTGGCAGACGGTGAAACCGCGGGACGGGAAAGAGGCCGCGCCGACGAATGGACATCAGCAGGTCGTAAAGCAGCCAGAGGCGGCAGAGAAGGCGTAGTCAATCGCGCTGGGTTTCATCGGACGGCCGAGAGCGGCCGTCGCCACACCTAATCAGCAATAAGGGCCGAACAGAAAGCAGGAAGAATCTTGGATTTCGCATGGAATGACGAGCAGCTTGACTTCCGCAAGGAGGTCATCCGCTTCGCCAAGCAGGAACTGAATTGTGACATGATCGAAAACGATCGGGAAGAGAAATTCTGCCGCGATTGCTGGAACAAGTGCGGCAGCTTCGGGATTCACGGATTACCCATCCCGGCGGAATACGGCGGCGGCGGCGCCGACACGTTGACCACGGTGTGCGGCCTGGAGGCGCTGGGCTACGGTTGTCGCGACAATGGCCTGATTTTTTCCATCAACGCCCACATGTGGAGCTCGGAAATTCCGATCCTGTCGTTTGGCACCGAAGAGCAGAAGAAACAATATCTGCCAAAATTGGTCTCCGGCGAGTGGGTCGGCGTGCATGCCATGACCGAGCCCATGTCGGGTTCGGACGCCTACAGCCTGAAGACGCGCTTTGAGCGCAAGGGCGACCGCGTCATCCTGAACGGCTCGAAGACCTTCATCACCAACGCGACCTATGCCGACATGGTGATCGTGTTTGCCACCGAGGATCCCGCGAAGGGCCCGGCGGGAATTTCGGCGTTCATCGTGGAGAAGGGCACACCGGGATTCAACATCAGCCGCCGGCTGCACAAGATGGGGCTGCGCACCTCGCCGATGGCGGAACTGTCATTCGAAGATTGCGAAGTTCCGGCTTCGAGCCAGCTGGGCAAAGACGGCGCCGGTCCGGCGATCTTTACGGCCTCGATGGAGTGGGAGCGCATTTGCATTCTGGCCAGCCATCTGGGCGTGATGCAGCGCTTGCTGGAAACTTCGGTCGCCTACGCGCGCGAGCGCAAGCAGTTTGGCGAGAACATTGGAAAATTCCCGGCGGTATCGTCGAAGATCGCTGACATGGAAGTGCGGCTGGAGACAGGACGACTGGTGCTCTACAAGGCGGCCTGGATGAAGGCGCAGGGCAAGCATCCGCTGCGCGAAGCGGCCATTGCCAAGACCTATGTGGCCGATGCCTGCATTCAGAGCTGCATGGATGCGATCCAGATTCATGGCGGCTACGGCTACATGACGGAATATCAGATTGAGCGCGAGTTGCGCGACGCCATCTCAGGCAAGATTTATTCCGGCACGACGGAAATTCAGAAGATGATTATTTCCGGGTTACATGGTTTGTAAACCTATTCAAAAACTCAGAAGTACATTTTTCATTTAAACGTAATCTTCGTCAGATAAGCTTTCATGCAGCAGTAGTTGCAAGTCGACCCACCCCCAAACAATCCAATCAACGACCCAAGGGGCACAAGACTCTCGTGGCATACATTCTTCAGCAATTGTTGATCCGCAGTGCGGCGTTGTATCCGGAAAAGATGGCGGTCTGGGCGCGCAAGCGCAGCCTGACCTATCGCGAACTCGACCAGCGCTCGACCCAACTGGCGCACCTGCTGCGGCAGCGCGGGCTGAAGAAAGGCGACCGGGTCGGAATCTTTTTTCCCAAGTGCGTGGAGTCGGTGGTCTGCATGTTTGGCGTGCTGAAGGCGGGCGGAGTGTATGTCCCGCTCGATCCCCAGGCTCCGGCGGAGCGCATCGGCTACATCCTCGAGAATTGCGGCATTCGCGTGCTGCTGACCAACAAAGAGCGCCGCGCGGCGCTCACCGCCGACATGATTGCCGGCCTCGACTACTGCGTGATGACCGACGCCTCGGGCTCGAACGGCGCAGGAAACAAAATTGTGCCGTGGGCGATGCTGAGTGAATATCCCTTTGACCGCGCGCCGGAAGTGGTGCTTACCGAAACCGACCTGGCCTACATTCTTTATACCTCGGGCTCGACCGGACGGCCGAAGGGCGTGATGCTCTCGCACCAGAACGCGCTGACGTTTGTGGAATGGTGCGCCGATAAATTCAAGGTCCGTCCGGAAGACCGCCTCTCCAATCACGCGCCGCTGCACTTCGATCTCTCCGTGTTCGACGTGTACAACGCGATGGAAGCGGGCGCGACCGTCTATCTTGTCACCGAAGACCTGGCGCTGTTCCCGACCACGCTGGCGAACTTCATCGAGCAGCAGCACATCACGATTTGGTATTCGGTGCCCTCGGCGCTGATGCTGCTTCTGCTGCACGCCAACATGAAGGCGGAAAAGCTGCCGCACCTGCGCACGATCCTCTTTGCCGGGGAAGTGTTCCCCATGAAGTATCTGCGACAGCTGGCGGACCTGCTGCCGGCGATCGAACTCTACAACCTGTACGGGCCGACCGAGACCAATGTCTGCACCTACTATCATGTGGAGCGCGAGCGCCTTGCCGGCATGGACAAGCTGCCCATCGGCATAGCCTGCGAGAACACAGAAGTATTCGCGGTGAATGACAAAGATCAGATTGTGACCCAGCAGGGGGAGCAAGGCGAACTCTATGTCCGCGGCCCAGCGGTGACCTACGGATACTGGGCCGACCCTGAGAAGACGAAAAAGATGGTGGTACCCAACCGCTTCCAGCCGAATTTCAACGAGAGCATGTACCGTACTGGCGATCTGGTGACGCTGGCCGAAGACGGCAACTACTACTTCCAGGGCCGGCGCGACAGCCAGATCAAGAGTCGCGGATATCGCATCGAGCTGGGCGACATTGAGAGCGCGCTGCTCAGCCATCCCGGCGTGCGCGAGGCCGCGGCCATCGCCATTCCGGACGAACTGGTGGGCAACCGCATCAAGGCCGTGGTGGCGGCGCACGAGGCGCAGGAGTTGAAGATCGCCGAACTGCAGCAGTTCTGCGGAACCATCGTTCCCAAATACATGATTCCGGAGCAGATCGAATTTCTCGAGGCGCTCCCCAAAACTTCCACCGGAAAGATTGACCGCGTGAGCCTGGCGAAGGCGGTTCCGGTAAACGATCTGGCCAAAGTGTAGTTTCGTTTTTTAAACGAAGTCCCAACCCAACAGGAGAAGCGCATTTCATGGCAACTGAAACGGCATCGGTAAAAGATCAGATTCGAGAATTCATTCTGCGCGATCTGGCCAGCGCCAAGGGTGTGAGCTCGTTTTCCGACAGCGAATCGCTGATGGAAAGCGGCGTGATCGACTCGCTCGGAATCTTCCGGCTGGTGGCCTTCTTAGAAGAAACTTTCCGCGTGCGCATTGGAGATGAAGAAATCACCCACGACAACTTAAAGAGCGTGGACTCCATCGAGCAGATGGTAAGCGGCAAACTCAAGAAATGATTTCTCCCGCAGTCGGTGGCGCAACCCCCACGCCCCGAGCACTCCATAGTTAGCCTAGATCCTGTAGACCCAGGTTCCGTATTGGAGGGATTCCAGTGGGTACGATTCGGCGACAAGTATTGCTGAATTTATTAAAGCTGTTCGATCTGGCGCTGATGGTCTTGGCCTTCAGCTTCGCCACGGTCGTGGTTTCGCACGCCTCGATGGCATCGTTGGAAAACGTGCTGGCGATGCGCATCAGGCTCTCGAATTTCCTGATTTTTATCGCCCTGTTGTTTTGCTGGCACATGATTTTCGCCATGTGCGGCATGTACGCATCGCACCGGCTGTCAAGTCGCCGCGACGAGATTCTCGATCTGGCGAAGGCGATCACGCTGGGCACGCTGCTCCTGTTTTTCGGGCATTACGCTTTTCGCATCAAGCTGATCATGCCAGAGTTTATCGGCGCCTTCTGGGCGGCGGCAATTCTGGCAGGAATCATGAGCCGCCTGGGACTGCGCTTGCTTCTGGCGCAGGTACGAATTCACGGCAGAAACCTGCGCAACATGGTCATCGTGGGCACCAACCCGCGCGGCCTGCAGTTTGCCAAGAAGATGAAGGAGAATCCGGCGCTGGGTTACCGGGTTCTGGGGTTCGTGGATCATGACCGCATGGAAACGGTCGACCTGGCGGGTTCGGGATTTCAGCGGGTCGCGGACTTTGCCGCGCTTCCGGCATTTCTGCGCAAGAACGTGGTCGATGAAGTGGTGATCGCTCTGCCTATGCGCTCCATGCACGAAGAGGCCTCAAATGTGGCGGCCTTGTGCGAGGAGCAGGGAATCCTGATCCGGTTTGCTTCCACCTTGTTCGATCTGAAGCTGGCGCGCAATCGCGTGGAGCAGATTGAAGGCGATTCGCTGATCACGCATTACACCGGCAGTCTGGAAGGCTGGCCGGTGGTGATCAAGCGCATGATCGACATTGTGGGCTCGGCCGTGTTGCTGCTGTTCCTGTCTCCGATCCTGCTGTTCGCTGCGCTGCTGATCAAACTGACCTCGCCGGGGCCGATGATGTTCGTGCAACAGCGGTTGGGGGTGGGCAAGCGGCATTTCGGCATCTTCAAATTCCGCACCATGGTGGTCGATGCGGAAAAGCGGATGAAGGAGCTTGAGCACCTGAACGAAGTGACTGGGCCAGTGTTCAAAATTAAGAACGACCCGCGCATTACGCCTATTGGGAAGTTTCTGCGCAAGACCAGCATCGACGAACTGCCGCAGTTGCTGAATGTGTTCAAGGGCGACATGAGCCTGGTGGGGCCGCGGCCTCTGCCCATTCGCGATTACGAAGGCTTCAGCGAGGACTGGCAGCGGCGGCGTTTCAGCGTGCGGCCAGGCATCACCTGCCTGTGGCAGATTGGCGGGCGCAGTTCGATTTCGTTCGAGAAGTGGATGGAACTCGATCTGCAGTACATCGACAAATGGTCGCTGTGGCTCGATCTGGAAATTCTGCTGAAGACGATTCCAGCGGTGCTGCGGGGATCGGGAGCAGCGTAGACCTTCGAGTTTGTGCGGGCAGCAGAGGGCAGCAGATTCCTCGCTTTGCTCGGAATGACAACAAAGTTCTTAACAATTATCAAGGAGAGATCATGAAGTTCATCAAGACTACCGTTCGCAATGTGCAGACTGCCGGCGAGCTGTTCGGATTTTTCGGCAAGCAGAAGCGCTGGTGGCTGTTGCCGATTATTGTGACCCTGTTCCTGCTGGGAGCGCTCATCGTAGTCGCGCAGAGCTCTTCGCTGGCGCCGTTCATTTATACGATGTTCTAGTCGCGACGGGCTCGCTGCGCTCGCTGGACGCACGAAGGCGTCCGTCCCCACATGGTCCGTCCCCACATGGCCCGTCACCTCGCGAGTACAAATCATCGGGAAGGAAACTCAGGTCTTCATGGCAACGGAAGGGAAGAAGACAGGCTGGTTCTGGCGCGGGCTGGGATATTTCATCCTGGCTTGCATCGCGTTTGAACTAGTGCTGCGCCTTTTTGGCTTCGGCAATTACACCATTTATCGTCCGGATGAAAAGCTGTTGTGGGTCCCAGTGCCGGGACGCACGGTCACAGTCGACAATCATCTGCCGATCACAATCAATGATCAGGGGCTGCGTTACGCCAGCGATCTGACGGCGAAGCCGAAGGGCGAGTTCCGCGTGATGGCCTTTGGCGATTCCGCCACGCAGGGCTGGGGCGTCGACGACAACTCAACCTATGCAGCGTTTCTGGGGCAGAAGCTGAATGAAAGCGGATGTCCGGGCGAGCATTTCCTCTCCGTATCAGCGGGCGTGAATGCATATCCCAACGCGCTGGTCGGCGAGAAGCTGCGCGAGGTCGAAGAAGATCCAACCTTTCAGCCCGACGTCGTGATTCGCGCTTACAGCTTCAACAGCAATTTCGAGCGCCTGCCGAAGCTCGAAGGTGCGGCGCGCGAAAAGTTCTTGCGCCGGGTGGAGATGAAGTCGATCATCCGGCGGAGCGCCATCTACAATTTCGTGATCGAAGGCGTGTTGCGACGCGTGGTTTACTACCGCATGCGGCACATCCTGATGGCAGGCACGCTCGACACGATAGGTGGCATGGACAATCTCGACGTCAGTGCCGTGACTTCAAGTCTGCAGCAGAGTCTCGACGAAACCCGCGCGCACAACGCGCAGTTGGTGCTGCTGGTCTTAGCCAGCAAAGATCAGAAGCCGAATGACCTGCATCCTTTCCAGAAGGCGATGCTCGACTTTGCCGCCGCCAACCATGTGCCGGTGATCAACATGGTCGACGTGCTCAAGGCGAATGCTCCAGCAGACTTTTATATGGACCCGGTCCATCCCACGGCGGTCGGACACAAACTCATCGCCAACCAGCTTTACAACGTGATTCGCACGCTCCCCGTGTATCAGGCGGCCTGTCAGCCGTCGGGCGTCAGCGTGGCGAACTCAGCCCCCGTCAACTCTCCCACCACGACAGCGGGGCGCTAAGCGCTCAAGCAGGAAAATTAATTCAGAGCAGTCAAGGTCAGGAGCAATTACGCAATGGTGCATTTGGTGAATTTCTTTAAGCATGTGCTGGAGTTGCTGGCCATCCTGGCCGCAACCGGGCTGGTCGTCTTCCTCGTGCTCTCCGTATTCATTGGGCCGAGCGGGGCGTGGAGCCTTTACAAGCGTGCGTGGCAGGCGTGGAAAGACCTGGCGCACAAGATTGGCAACTTCCAGGCAAGAGTGATTCTTTCGATTTTTTACGCAATTTTGGTGCTGCCCTTCGGGCTGGCGGCGCGGTGGTTCAGTGATCCGCTTCGGATCAAGAAACGTCCCGAGCAGTGGCTGGACCATCCCACGGAAGCCTACGACCTCGAGTGGGCGAGGAAACAATAGGAGCTTATGTACATACTAGGGATTAGTTGTTATTACCACGATGCAGCGGCCGTGCTGCTTAACGACGGCGTGCTGGTGGCGGCGGCGGAAGAAGAGCGCTTTACACGCAAGAAGCACGACTTCGATTTTCCCAAGCAGGCGATCCAGTTCTGCCTGGATCAGGCCGGCATCACGGGCAACGATCTCGATTATGTCGTCTTCTTCGAGAAGCCATTCCGCAAACTCGACCGCATTTTGATGATGACGCTGCAGACGTATCCGCAGTCCTATAAGGTATTCCGCGAATCGATGATTACCTGGATGGTCGACAAACTCTGGGTCGGCACCAAGATCGAAAGCGAGATCGGCGTCCCCAAAGAAAAGATTCTGTTCAGTGAGCATCACCTATCGCATGCGGCCAGCGCCTACTTTTGTTCTCCGTTTGAAGAGTCAGCCATTCTCACGGTCGACGGCGTCGGCGAGTGGGTGACTTCGACCTATGGCGTGGGCAAGGGCAACGACATCAAGATCCAGAAAGAGATTCATTTCCCGCACTCGCTGGGCCTGCTGTACTCGGCGTTCACGGCCTTCCTCGGCTTCGAGGTGAACGAGGGCGAATACAAGGTCATGGGCATGGCGCCGTATGGCGAGCCCAAGTACGTGGATAAAGTGTGGAAGGTGATCCAGCAGAACAGCGACGGATCGTTCTCGCTCGACATGAGCTATTTCAGCTTTCATCATTCGACCGAGCACACTTACAACCAGAAGTTTGCCGACCTGTTTGGCACGCCGCGGCCGTCGAAGATGTTGTTCTTCACCGAGGAGACGGGCTTTCCGAAATACTTTGGCGCGCCTCCGGGAAACATGGCCGAGCTGTCGAAAATGAACAAGCACTACGCCGACATCGCGGCCAGCATTCAGAAGGTGACTGAAGATGTTCTGGTGACCATGACGAAGAATCTGCACAAGACGACTGGGATGAAGAACCTGTGCATGGCGGGCGGCGTGGCCCTGAACTGCGTGGCCAACACGCGCATCCTGCACGAGTCGGGCTTTGAGAAATTGTACGTACAGCCGGCTGCGGGCGACGGCGGCGGCGCGCTGGGCGCGGCTCTGTGGGCCTACAACACGCTGCTGGGCAAGCCGCGGAATTTCCAGATGGAGCACGCCTTCTGGGGACGGGCGAACTCGGACTCAGAGATTGGGGATTTCCTGCTCGCCAACAACATCAAGCACACGCGTTACGACGATGAAGACAAGCTGCTCGACGCTGTCGTCACGCGCCTGACGCAGGCGAACGTGATTGGATGGGCACAGGGCCGCTTTGAGTGGGGGCCGCGCGCGCTGGGCAGCCGCTCGATTCTGGCCGACCCGCGCAATCCCAACATGAAGGACATCGTCAATACGAAGATCAAATTCCGCGAGCCTTACCGGCCGTTTGCGCCCTCGGTGCTGGCGGAGAGCGCGGAGAAATATTTCGATCTACCCAACGCCGCCAAGCATGCCCCGGCGCGCTACATGCAGTATGTAGTTCCGGTGAAGCCGGAAGCGCAGGCGATTCTGCCCGCCATCACGCACGTCGATGGCACGGGGCGTATGCAGACGGTCTTCAAGGACCAGAGCCCGCGCTACTACAAGATGATCGAGAAATTTGGCCAGGCGACGGGCGTGCCTGTGGTCATGAACACCTCGTTCAACCTGAAGGGCGAGCCCATCGTCAACACTCCGGCGAATGCGCACAACACGTTCGTCAAGAGTGAAATGGACGCGCTGGTGCTGGAGAACTTCATCATCGAGAAAAACTAGCGCGCGCCGATCTCTCCCCTGCGCGCCTTCTCTTTTTCCGTTCTGCCTTCTACTCTTCCGACCATGTCTATTGCGATTGCACCGGCTGTCGTCGAGACGGCGAGTCTCAGCGTGTTGTGCGTGCACAACCGCTACATTCAGCCGGGCGGCGAAGATCAGGTATTTGAGTCGGAGACGCGGCTGCTGGCGGAAAACGGCGTCCGCGTGGAAAAAGTGGAAGAGCAGACCACGTATCCCGGCAGCCTGGTGCGGAAGATTGAAGCAGCGGTCGATTGCGTGTGGTCGCGCAGCTGGCACAAAAAGTTTGAGGCGATCCTGCGCGAGACCAAGCCGGATGTGGTGCACATCCACAATTTCTTTTCGGTGATCTCGCCTTCCATTTATTACGCCTGCAAAGATGCGGGCGTCCCCGTGGTGCAGACTCTGCACAATTATCGCTTGGTTTGTCCGGCGGCGAGTTTTTATCGCGATGGAAAGATTTGCGAAGAGTGCCTGGAGCGCGGGCCGTTTCATGCGGTGCGTTACGGATGCTATCGCGAATCGAAGCTGGCGACGGCCGCGCTGGCCGGCATGCTGGAAGTGCATCGCGCTAAAAAGACCTGGAGCGAGATGGTCGACTGCTATGTGGCGCTGACACAATTTGCCCGGCAGAAAATGATTCAAGGCGGCTTGCCGGCGGAAAAGATCGTGGTGAAACCGAATTTTGTTTTGCCCGATCCCGGACCGCGTGCGGGGAGCGGAGAGTATGCTCTGTTCGTCGGCCGGCTAGTGGATTTAAAAGGTGTGGGTACGCTGGTCCAGGCCTGGAGCAAGCTGCCGGCATCGATTCCGCTGGTGATTGCCGGGGAGGGGCCGTTCCGCGCGGAGATGGAAAAATTGCTTTCCGAGTTGAAGCTCGGAAACGTTGATTATCGCGGACGCCTTTCGCGGCAGGATACTCTGGCCGCGATGAAGGGCGCGCGGTTCCTGATGTTTCCCAGCGAATGGTATGAAGGATTTCCGGTGACCATCGCCGAATCGTTCGCCTGCGGAGTGCCGGTGATCTGCTCGCGACTGGGCAGCATGCAGGAGATTGTGGAAGACGGCCGCACGGGACTGCACTTCACTCCAGGCGATGCCGCGGACATGGCGGAAAAAGTTCAATGGGCATGGTCCAACGAAAAAGAGACCAGCACCATGGGATTGGCTGCCAGAGCCGAGTTTGAAGCGAAATACAGCGCTGCCAGAAATTTCGGGATGCTTACCGACATCTACGAGCGAGTCATCGCTGGTAGTAGTCGTAAAGGAGCCGCGGTTTCCCATGTCCACTCGTCTTAACGATTTATCGTTTCCTATAACCCGCCTCGTGGCCGAGCATGCGGCTGCAGCGCCGAATTCTTTGGCCGTGAAGGCTGGCAGGGAAAGCCTCAGCTATGCGGAGTTGGAACGCCGGTCGAATCAACTGGCCCAACATCTGCGCACGCTAGGGGTAGGCGCGGATGCGCTGGTCGGAATTCTGCTGGAGCGTTCGCCGGAGTCGGTGATTGCGTCGCTGGCCGTGCTCAAGGCGGGCGCGGGATATTTGCCGCTCAATCCGGCAACGCCTGCCGACCGTCTGGCATTCATGCTGCGCGACTCCGGCCTGTCGGTGGTGATTACGCGCGATGGCCTCGCGGAAAAGCTGGGCTCGGGATCACTGGGCTCGGGATCGTGGAGCGTGGTGAACCTGGACGCCGATCGCGAGATCATCGGCAGCTATTCCGGCGCGAGCGTTGACACCGCGGCCGGCGCGAATGATCTTGCCTATGTGATCTATACCTCGGGGTCGACCGGGCAGCCGAAGGGCGTTGAGATTCCGCGCGGTGGACTGGCGAGCCTGGTGGCGTGGCATCTGCGGGCCTTCGAAGTGAAAGCGTTCGATCGCGCCAGCCTGCTGGCTTCGATTGGATTTGATGCGACGGTGTGGGAGATGTGGCCGTACCTGGCGGCAGGCGCGAGCGTGCACATCCCCGAAGATGCAGTGCGGCAGCAGGTGGAACCGCTGCGGGACTGGCTGGTGGGAGAGAAGATCACGATCTCGTTTGTGCCTACACCGCTGGCAGAACTTCTGATTCAGACGGAATGGCCGGCGAGCGCCGGGCTGCGGCTTTTACTCACTGGCGCGGACACGTTGCATCGCCGTCCGCCGCAGGGATTGCCGTTTATTTTAGTCAACAACTACGGGCCGACGGAATCGACGGTCGTCGCAACTTCTGGCGTCGTCGCGCCTGCTGGGGCAGATACGAAGCAGCCTTCGATTGGCCGCGCCATCGATGGCACTCAAGTTCACATTCTCGACGAGCAGATGCGGCCCGTAGCAGCGGGCACTTCCGGCGAATTATTTCTCGGCGGAGCGAGCCTGGCCCGCGGCTATCGCAAGCGTGCTGATCTTACGGCAGAAAAATTTGTGCCCAACCCGTTCGGCAACGGCTCGGGCAGCGCCAAGCTTTATCGCACCGGAGATCGGGTGCGGCTTCTGCCCAACGGCGAAATCGAATTTCTCGGTCGGCTCGACGATCAGATCAAGATTCGCGGCTATCGCATCGAACTCGATGAGATCAGCGCCGTGCTGAACTCGCACCCGGAAGTGAAAGCCAGCGCGGTTACGGCGCGCGACGTTCGCGGGGCCGAGGTCAACAGAGACGAAAAGCGGCTGATCGCGTATTTGGTGCTCGCGCGCCAGTCCGAGAGCACGGCAAACGTGTTTCGCGAATTCCTGCAGCAGCGAGTACCCGATTACATGATTCCGGCTACGTTTGTCCGCGTCGACGCCTTGCCGCTGACGACTAACGGCAAGGTCGACCGCGCCGCGCTGCCTGCGCCCAACGGCAACACGTTGCCCGAGGAAGCTTACGTGGCGCCGCGCAGCGTGGTCGAGCAGCGGCTTGCGGAACTGATTGCTCCCTTGCTGCATGTCGAGCGCGTAGGCGCGAACGACAATTTCTTCCTGCTTGGCGGCCACTCGCTGCTGGGAACGCAGTTGCTGACCCGCATCAGCGAGACGTTTGGCATTGAACTCTCGCTGTTGACGATTTTCGACCGTCCCACGCTATCGGGAATGTCGTCGGAAATCGAACGCCTCATCCTGGCCAAGCTTGATCTGGCGAAGCTCGATCAGGAAGATTCTCCCTCTGACGCCGTCCAACCGGTCCAACCCGCAGGAGATTACCGGTAGTGTCCTCGCGTTCCACCACTTCCAGCGACATGCCTTCTGGGTTCATGCCTTCCAGTCCCACTCCATCCCGCGTGGACCGGCCGGATGCTGCCTTGAGCCTCTATCACCTGCTCGATCCGGAGGTGCTGGCCAATCCCTATCCGCTGTTCCAACGCCTGCGCCAGGAAGATCCCGTGCACTGGGATCCATTTCTGCATGCCTGGGTGGTGACGCGCTATAGCGATGTGATGGAGGTGCTGCACACCTTCTCCGCCGACCGCATGCCCACGCCGGAACAGCTTTCGGCCATGGGCCTGTCGCAACTGAATCCGATTGCGCAGGTGATGGTGAAGCAGATGCTGTTCATGGATGGGGCGGCGCACACGCGGCTGCGCGGGCTGGCCTCGAAGGCATTCACTCCGGCGCGCGTCGAACAGTTGCGCGATCACATTGGCGGAATTGTCGACCACTTGCTCGATGGCATTGAGCCCCGGGGCAGCATGGATGTGATTGCCGATTTCGCCGATCCGCTGCCGGCGATCGTGACTGCGGAACTGCTAGGCGTGCCCACCAGCGACTGGAAAAAGCTGAAAGCGTGGTCGGCGAATTTCGCCGAGATGCTGGGAAACTTCCAGCACAATCCCGAGCACGCGCCCGTCATGCGGCAGACGGTCGAAGAGATGACTTCCTACTTCCGTGATGCAGTGCGCGAGATTGCGGCGCATCCGCGCGAAGGGCTGATTCATTCGCTGATCACGGCGGAGATCGACGGCGATCGATTAACCGAAGAAGAAGTAATCGCCAATTCGATTGTCACCATGGTGGGCGGGCAGGAGACGACCACCAACCTGATCGGAAACGGGTTGCTGGCGCTGTTGCGCCATCCGGCGGAGATGCAGCGTCTGACTGCGGATTTGTCGCTGATTCCGTCGGCGGTGGAAGAGATGCTGCGCTTTGAAAGCCCGAGCCAGCATACGGCGCGCCTCGCGCCCGGCGACCGCGAACTTGGCGGCAAGCAGATTCAGAAGCGGCAGGCGGTGATTGCCATCATGGCCGCGGCCAACCGCGATCCGGAGCGTTTTCCGGATCCCGACCGCTTTGACATTACGCGCAGCGACAATCGTCACCTGGCCTTTGGATACGCGGCGCATTTCTGTTTCGGAGCGCCGCTGGCGCGTGCGGAAGGGCAGATCGCGTTTGAGCGCATGCTGAGCCGCTTGCACAATATCCGGCTGGAACCGCAGAAGCTGGTGTGGCGGACGAATCTTGGACTGCGCGGTCTGGTGGCGATGCAAGTCGCGTTCGACAGTTCGAAATCGAATGGCAAAGGCGAGCCGCCTCACAGCACGGTCGAAAGTGTTGCTCAAACTCCCGCGGCTGCTGCTTCGACTCTTTCGGCGGATGCTTCCACCCGCAACAGCCTGGTAGAAAAATATTTGAACCAGCGCGGCCAGCAGAGCCGCATCGCAAAATCTGCCAGCAACGGGCCTTCTCCGCTTTCTTTTCCGCAGCAGCAAATCTGGCTGCACTCGCAGATCGCGCCCCAGGTTCCGGTGTACAACGAGCCGGTCACGATTTACCGCGACGGGCCGCTGGATATGGCGGTACTGCAGCGCTGCTTTGCCGAAGTGATGCGCCGCCACGAAGCCTGGCGCACAACCTTCGATGTGGTCAATGGCGAGCCGGTACAGATCGTGAACCCGGAGCCCAACGTAAAGCTTCCGCTGATCGATCTGCGCCACCTGCCGCAGGCGGAACGAGAAACGGCTGCGCTGAATCTGGCGACGGAAGACGCGCGGCGTCCGTTTGATCTAAAGCAATGCCCGCTGCTGCGCGTGCTGGTCGTGCGCCTGGCGGACGAGCAGTACCGGCTCTACATCACGCTGCATCATCTGATCTTTGATGGGATTTCCATCTACCGCGTCTTTCTGCCGGAATTGTCCGCGCTTTACGCTGCGTTTTCGCGCGGCGAAGCCTCACCGCTTCCCGAGTTGCCGGTGCAATACGCCGACTTCGCCCGCTGGCAGCGCGAATACCTGCGCGACGGAGTGCTGGCCAAACATCTCGATTACTGGCGGCAGACCCTGAGCGGGGAATTGCCGGTGCTCGAATTGCCGCTGGATTATGCGCGGCCTCCAGTGCAGACTTTCCGCGGTGCGATGCAGACGCTCCATTTGCCGAAGGAACTCAGCGACCGTCTGAAGGCTGCCAGCAAAACGGAGAACGGCACGCTGTTCCTGACGTTGCTGGCCGCATTCAAAATTCTGCTGCACCGCTACAGCGGGCAGGACGACATCCTGATCGGCACGTTGGCCGGATCGCGCAAGCGCTCGGAGTTTGAAAATCTGCTGGGCTGCTTTCAGAATCCGATCGTGGTGCGCACCGGATTTGGCGGCGATCCCACCTTCCGCGAGATTCTGGGCCGGGTGCGCGAGAGCACGCTGGGCGCGCTGCAACATGATGAAGTTCCCTTTGAGTTGGTCGTCAAAGAACTGCAGGGCGAGCGCGATCTCAGCCGCAATCCGCTGGTGCAGGTCGCCTTCACGCTGGTGCCTCAGGTGGCGTCGCCCAGCACGGGATGGAGAGCGGGGCAGTGGGACGTGGAAACCGGCGCAGCCAAGTTCGATCTTTATCTGGAGATGGAAGACGGGCCCGAGGGGCTGACTGCGCGCTTCATGTATCGCACCGATCTTTTTCGGGCGGAGACGATTGAGCGCCTGCGCGCGCATCTCGGCATTCTGCTGGAAGGAATCGCGGCGAATCCGTCGGCCAGCGTTTCTACGCTGCCGCTGCTGAGCGAGCGCGAGCGACAGCAATTGCTGGTCGAGTGGAATGACACGCGCCTGGAATATTCGCCGACGCTTTGCCTGCATGAATTGATTGGCCACGCAACGCAGCATTCGCCGGAAGCTACAGCGCTGATCAGTGGTGAGGAAAAAGTCAGCTACGAGGAATTGCAGCAACGCAGTGACGATGTTGCTGCCCATCTGCGCAAAGCTGGAGTGCGGCCGGAGACGGCCGTCGGATTGTATTTCGAGCGCTCGGTTGAGATGGTGGTGGGCGTCCTGGCGGTGCTTAAGTCGGGAGGCGCCTGCCTGCCGCTCGATCCGTCGTACCCGTCGGAGCGCCTGGCGTTTATGCTGGCGGAAACGAAAGCGCCAGCGCTGCTGACGACGTCCTCGTTGCTCGGACAACTTCCCGCGAACAAGGCGCAGGTGATGTGCCTCGACACGATTCAGTCTGGCTTTGGCGACGCGCCTGCTAGCGCCACTGCGACGGCTGACAATACCGCGTATCTGATTTACACCTCGGGCTCGACGGGGAAGCCGAAGGGTGTGCGGCTCACGCATCGAGGCCTGGTTAATTCAACTCTGGCCCGCACCGCGTATTACGCGGAATCGCCGAAGAGCTTTCTGCTGCTGTCGTCGTTTGCCTTTGACAGTTCGCTGGCTGGAATCTTCTGGACGCTGGCCACGGGTGGCACGCTGGTGTTGCCGCCAGATTCTTCTAAGTGGGATTTGAATGCACTGCCGGGAATGATCCGCAAACAGCGCGTATCGCACCTGCTGTGCGTGCCGTCGCTCTATAAAGCGATTCTGGAATCCGGCAAAGAGCAGGATTTCCAGTCGCTGCGAGCGGCGATTGTGGCTGGCGAACCTTGCCCTACGGGCCTGATCGCACAACATTACGCGCTGGCGCCGCAAGCTTCGCTTTATAACGAGTACGGTCCCACTGAGGCGACGGTGTGGTGCTCGGTGCACAAGTGTGAGCGCGAAGCTAACTCGGCGCGCGTTCCGATCGGGCGCACGATTGCCAATACACAATTGTACGTACTGGATTCCCATCGCCAGCTGTTGCCCATCGGAGTGAGCGGCGAACTTTATGTTGGCGGCGCCGGAGTCAGCGCCGGATATCTGAACCCTGCAGAGCTGAATGCGGAAAAGTTCGTAGCCAGCCCGTTTTGCTCAAAGGAAAAAATCTATCGCACCGGGGATCGGGCGCGTTTGCTGCCCAATGGCGATCTGGAGTGGCTGGGGCGCACCGATGGCCAAATCAAGTTGCGCGGATTCCGCATCGAACTGGGCGAGGTCGAGGCGGCCTTATCTGAGCACGAAGCGGTTCGGCAGTGCGCGGTGCAGGTTCGAGAAGGTCGTGTGAGTGAAGATCGTACTAGTGAAGATCACGCGGGCAACGCGCGGCTGGTCGCTTACATCGTAACCCGCGCAGAACGCCTCACTGCCGATGTGCTGCGTGAGCATCTCGCCACCCGTCTTCCGGCGCATTCCATTCCGTCGGCCTTTGTCTTCCTGGAGTCGCTTCCGCAGTTGCCCAACGGAAAGATCGACACGCGCCGCTTGCCGTCGCCCGATGCTTTGCCGGAATTGAAAACAGGCCCGCTCGCGCCCCGCACTCCGGTGGAAGAAGTGATTGCCGGAATCTGGACCGAAGTGCTGAAGTTGCCGCGCGTGGGCGTTCGTGATGATTTCTTCGCTCTCGGAGGACACTCGCTGCTGGCCGCGAAGATGGTCTCTCGCATCCTGCAGGCTTTGCAGGTCGAGCTTCCGCTGCGTGCTGTCTTCGAGCGCCCGACTGTGGAAGGATTGGCCGCATTGATTGAGAATTCGCGTGGCGTGCACACGGCCTCGGCAATCGCTCCGTTGGCTCGGGCTTCACGCGAAAGCGATCCGCCACTTTCTTTTGCACAGCAGCGCCTGTGGTTCCTCGATCAGTTGGAGCCGGGCAATCCCCTGTACAACGTGCCCTGCGCGGTTCGTATCTCCGGGCCATTGAACGTCGCGGCGCTGGAACGCAGCATCAATGAAATCATTCGCCGCCACGATATTCTGCGCACCCGCTTCACCATGAGCGGCGGCCAGCCGGTACAGGTGATTGCGCCCACGCTGACGATTCCCCTGCCGATCACGGATCTTGATGGGATTCCAAAGGCCGAGCGGGAATCAAAGGCTGCGCAGTTGGCGGCGGAAGAGGCGCGGCGCAGCTTCAATCTGGGCGCGGGACCGTTGCTGCGGGCGAATCTGCTGCGGCTATTCCCGCAGCAGCACGTGTTGTTGCTGAACATTCATCACATCGCCAGCGATGAGACTTCGCGCGACATCGTGGTGAGAGAGCTGGTCGCGCTCTACGACGCATTTTCGCAGGGCAAGCCTTCGCCGCTGCCCGAGTTGAAGATGCAGTACGCCGATTATGCCGCCTGGCAGCGGGCCTGGCTGCAGAACGAATCGCTGGAAGGCGAGTTGGCCCACTGGCGCGTGCGCCTACAGGGCGCTCCCGGCGTGCTGGAATTGCCTGCCGATCATGCCCGCCCGGCGGCGCAAAGTTTCCGCGGCGCGAATGAATCGATTGCCCTTGATCCAGCCGTAGCCAGCGGTCTGAAGGCGATCAGCCAGCGCGAAGGCACAACTTTATTCATGACGCTGCTGGCGGCGTTCAAAGCGCTGCTCAGCCGCTACACCGGGCAGGAAGATATTGTGGTAGGAGCGCCCTTCACCAACCGTCAGCGCGCGGAAGTGGAAGGCCTGATCGGATTTTTCGTCAACACCATGCCGTTGCGCACTGATCTTTCCGGAGACTTGACCTTCCGGCAACTACTGCAGCGGGTGAAGACGACGGCGCTCGATGCCTACGATCATCGCGAGTTGCCGTTTGAGAAACTGGTCGAAGAGCTGCGCCCGGAGCGCCATTTGAGTTACAACCCGCTGTTCCAGGTACTGTTTGCGGTGCAGAACAGTGCGTCCTCGATTGAGGAAGTGGCCGGCATCAAGCTGCACTTGCAGGATGTCGATACCGGTACGGCGAAGTTCGATCTGACCGGCACGGTAATTCCGAGCGAAGCTGGCCTGACCACCAGCTTCGAATACAACACTGACCTGTTTGAAGCGGCAACCATCCGGCGCATGATCGACAGCTTCCATTCGATTCTGGAAGCGGCAGCGAAGAATCCCGAGCTGCGAATCGCTGAGCTGCCACTGCTCAGCCAGAAGGAACGGCAGAAAGTTGTGATGGAGTGGAACGCGACACATTCCGACTTTTCCCATGAGAAATGCGTGCATCAGCTCATTGAAGCGCAGGCCGCGGCTGCGCCCGATGCGATTGCCGTCGTGCATGAAGGCAACAAGCTCACCTATCGCGAACTGAACCAGCGAGCGAATCAGCTGGCGCGCTATCTACGCAAGAGCGGCGCCCGGCCCGACGTTCCGGTGGGCGTGTGCCTGGAAAATTCGCTCGAATTAACCGTCGCGGTGCTGGCCGTGCTGAAATCCGGCGGCGCCTGCCTGCCACTTGATCCTGCGTATCCTAAGGAGAGGCTGCAGTTGATGCTGGAAGATTCTGGGGCGTCGATTCTGGTCTCGCGCGAAGGATTGCTGCCGGAGTTGGCCAGCCGGCACACGGAGCGGCTCTGCCTGCTGTCGATTGGCGATTTTCTTGCCCAGGAAAGTGTGGAGAACCCCGAGCCCATCACCACGCCGGCAAATCTCGCCTATGTGATTTACACCTCGGGCTCGACTGGAAAACCGAAGGGCGTGATGCTCACGCACGGCGGCCTGGTGAATTACATCTTTGCGGCGATCAAGCTTTACGGGTTGCGGGCGAGCGACCGGCTGCTGCAGTTCTCATCCATCAGTTTCGACATCGCGATTGAAGAAATCTTTCCCACCTGGGCGGCGGGCGGAGCGCTGGTATTGCGCTCGGGAAATTTCTCGCTGGCCGGATCGGACTTCCTGCGCTTCGCCCGGCAGCAGAAGTTATCAGTGATCTCGGTCGCGACCGCCTACTGGCATGAACTGGTGCACGAGCTGGCCGAGACCGGCGGATCGTTGCCGGAGAGTTTGCGGCTCGTCATTGTTGGCGGCGAGAAGGCGCAGATTCAGGCGCTCGAAACCTGGCGCAAAGTGGCAGGCGATCGGGTGCGCTGGATCAATACTTATGGTCCGACCGAAACCAGCGTGATCGCATCGTCGTATGAGCCACCGACGTCGGGGCCACTGCCCGCGCAGTTGCCCATCGGGCGGCCGATCAGCAATGTGAAGATTCACATTCTCGACCGCAATCTACAGCCGGTTCCCGTGGGCATTCCCGGCGAAGTACACATCGGCGGACCGGGCGTGGCGCGGGGATATCTAAACCATCCGGAATTGACGGCGGAGAAATTCATCGCCGACCCGTTTGCATCGGATCGTTCGAACCCTGGGGCGCGTTTGTACAAGACTGGGGATCTGGCTCGCTATCTGGAGAACGGTGAGATTGAATTTGTCGGGCGCCGCGATTTCCAGGTGAAGATTCGCGGCTTCCGCGTGGAACTGGGCGAGATTGAGGCCGCCCTGGTGAAACACGGTTCGATCCGCGAGGCGCTGGTGATCGCCCGCGAAGAGGGACTGAACAACAAGCGCCTGGTGGGATACGTGATCGCCGTGGCGGGTTCTTCGCCGGACAGGCAGGAGCTGCGCAAATTTCTCAAGCACCTGCTGCCGGAATACATGGTGCCCTCCGACATCGTGGTGCTTGAGGAGTTTCCGCTCACGCCAAACGGAAAGGTTGACCGCAAGGCTCTGCCTGCGCCCGAGCCGAGCGCCGCTATCGGAGATCATGTCGCGCCCACGAATTTCGTCGAAGCCCAACTGGTCGCGATGTGGGAAGAGATTCTCGCCAAGAAGCCGATCAGCGTGCGTGACAATTTCTTCGATCTTGGCGGACATTCATTGCTGGCGGTGCGGCTGATGCGGCGCATCGAGCACAGCTTCAAACGCAAGCTGCCGCTGACTACGCTGTTCGAGGCGCCTACTATTGATCAATTTGCGGCGCTACTGCAGCAGGAACAATGGAAGCCGTCGCAGGCGTCGCTGGTTCCGATTCAGCCAGAAGGGGATCGCGCGCCATTTTTCTGCATTCACGGCCTGGGCGGAACGGTACTGCGTTTCAATGCGCTGGCAAGATTTATGGGCACCGATCGCCCGTTTTACGGCGTGCAGGCGCAGGGACTGGAGGGCGATCGCGCCTTCCACTCGAGCGTCGAAGACATGGCTGCTTTCTACATCAAGGAAATTCGTGCAGTGCAGCCCGAGGGCCCTTACAACGTTGGCGGCTATTCTCTGGGCGGGTTGATCGCCTTTGAAATGTCGCGGCAGTTACAGGCCGACGGGCAGGAAGTTGGCGTGCTGGCGTTGCTCGATACCTATCCGGGCAAGCCGAAGTCGAACAAGCTGCTGCTGAAAACTCTGCTGACCATGCCGGTGAAGGAACAGGTCGACTATGCGCTGCACCGGGCGAAGCGCATTCGCAAAGGCGTCAAGCGCAGATTCGAGGCGTTGTTTCTGCCGCGGCCGTTGAAGGAAGTTCGCAAAGTATTTGCGGCGGCGGAAGAAAGATTCAAGCCGCAGGTTTATTTCGGCTCGGCCACGTGGTTCCGCGCCACGGAAAAGGGACTGCGCGGCGTCGACAATCCGACTGACGATTGGTCGAAGTGGGTGACCGGTGGCGTCGAGGTGCATGACATTA
Source organism: uncultured Acidobacteriota bacterium (assembly GCA_963701925.1). Lineage (GTDB taxonomy): Bacteria > Acidobacteriota > Terriglobia > Terriglobales > Acidobacteriaceae > Sulfotelmatobacter. The sequence goes on along the minus strand of CAVPBQ010000007.1, from coordinate 393,943 downwards.
TTGGCGATCATGGCAGCATCCTGAAAGAGCCGGATGTGCGGTTGCTCGCTGAAAGTCTGCGCGCCTGCTTGAACCGCTCGGAAGAAGAGCGCTCGCAACCGGAACTCGAAGAGCAAGCGACATAAGCGACGTCAACACCATCCATATCCAAATATCCTAGGACGGACCCTTGCCTGAAGATTTGAAAACGAACTCCGCCGTGCTCGAAAGCCCGCAGGACGCGGACTTGCGCGTCCAGAAATCGGCGAAGATGCAGAAGATGGTGCGCTGGGGCACCAAAGGCGGGTTGGCCATCCTGGAATACGGGCTGATTGCGGGCTCGAACTTTGTGTTGGGATTTCTGCTGGCCCGCTGGATGACTCCAGAAGAGTACGGGGCGTACGGCCTGGGATTCAGCATTTTTCTGCTGCTCTCGTTTTTGTATCAAGCCCTGCTGCTGGAGCCGATGTCAGTGTATGGTGGCTCGACCTACCGCGAGAATCTGCGCGGATACATGAAGACGTCGCTGAAGATGCACCATGCCATCTCGGCGGTCATCTTCGTGGCCTTTGCGATTGCCGCGGCAGTTACCTACTTCATCGGAAAATCTCCCGCGCTCGCTGGCGCCCTGGCTGGACTGACGGTCGCGGCCCCCTGCATCTTTCTGTTCTGGTTCGGGCGGCGCGGATTCTATCTGAAGATTTCTCCCGGCCCTGCGGCCGTGGGCGCGGTGCTTTACTTCATTCTGGTCGTGGGCGGCGTCTTCGTGATCAACCGCCTGCACGTGTTGTCGCCCTTCACGGCGTTTCTGCTCATGGGCCTGGCGGCGATGGCCTGCGGCGTGGCGCTGATGATCGCGCTGCGCTACTCGCTCGATCGCGGCACTGAAGCTCCCGAACTGCGCCAGGTCTGGACGAAGCACTGGACGTATGGGCGCTGGGCGCTGGGCAGTTCGATCGTGGGCTGGATTCCAACGTATTTATATTTTTCGATTGTCAGCATTTTTGCCGGCATCGCGCACGCCGGCGAGTTGCGGGCGCTGATGAATCTGGCGGGCCCGGTGCTGCAGACCTATGCCGCGCTCTCCATGCTGTTTCTGCCGTACGCTTCCCGGGTGCAAAGCCAGGAAGGGAATCGCGGCACCTATGCCCTGACCTGGAAGATGACGGCATTGTTCACGGTGGGCGCCATCGCCTACTGGGCAGCGGTGATTCCGTTCCGCGGGTCGATCCTGCACTTGCTCTATGCGGGAAATTATTCCAGTGTCGGCGTCTATCTGCCGTTCTTCGCGCTGGAAACTATTGTGTGGTCGGCCAGCGTAGGCGCGTCTATTGTGCTGCGCGCGATGGAGTCGCCGCGCTCGATTTTCTTCGCCAACTGCGCGGCCAGCGTGATCACGCTCGTAGTCGGCATTCCGGCAACCAAGTTATTTGGGCTATGGGGCGTGGTCTGGAGCATCATACTGGCCAACAGCGCCGCGCTCATCATGGTGATCGTGCTGCTGCGGCGCAAGGCCGCCGAGCCGACGGCCGCGCCCAATCTCGAATTCGCAGCTGCACTGCCGGTGGAAGATCAGGCTTAACCCGGCGGTCGGTCAAGTATTCCGTTAACCAACTTCAAAGCAAGCAAACTTCAACCGATAACAGGTCACTCGGGAGCCCCCATCTCGATGTCAAAACAGATTTACAGGGAGACGTCAGATGAAGACTCGTACCGCTCGCAATTGGATAGTGTGTAACGTAATCTGTAGTTCGATTCTGTTGGCTGCAACCGCCAGCTTCGCTGGAAACGTTAGCAAGCCCGTTGTCATCAAGAATGCGAAACACGCAGTCTCGGCGCGCTTGAGCGACCTGGCGGGATCGAGCTTCAACGCTGCGGAGCATGAGCTATCGTCGCTGCATCCTGTGGCGACCACTGCCGGACTGAACTTCGATGGCACCAAGGGCACCGGCTACAACTATGCCGACGTGACGGGCGCGGTGGGCGCGACGCAATATGTGCAGGTCACGAACTTGAAGTACACCGTCTACAACAAGTCGACGGGCAAAGCGGTTCTCGGCCCGCTGAATGAGAATGCGCTATGGAGCACGTTCGGTGGGCCGTGCCAGACCAGCAACAACGGCGACGGCACCGTGATGTATGACGCCGCGGCCGCGCGCTGGGTGATGCAGCATCACGCCGAGCCCGTAGGCGGGCCTTATCTCGATTGCATTGCGGTCTCGCAGACTTCGGATGCAACCGGGGCGTACTATCTCTACGGCTTTGAGCTGACAGTGAATTTGCCTGACCAGCCGAAGCTGGCGATCTGGCCCGATGCTTACTACATTGGACAGAACTTGCTGAATCCAGCGACGAAAGGCTTTCTGGGGTCGCAGGCCTGCGCTCTGGATCGCACCAACATGCTGTTGGGCAATGCGGCGAATTCGATTTGCTTTCAGGGCAGCATCAGCCTGCCGACGATTCTGCCGGTAAGCTGGGTGGGTCCAACGGCGCCGCCTGCGGGTGCGCAGGAATATTTCTTCGAACTCGATCAGCGGCCGGGAGTGGGCGCAAATCAGATGAACGAATTCCTCTTCCATGTGGACTTCGTTACACCGAGCAATTCAACCTACACTTTTGCTGGCACGATCAAGCTGCCGGCCTACCACGATGCCTGCTCCACGGCCTGCGTGCCGCAACTCGATACGACCGCCATGATCAAGGCCACGGGCGACCGATTGATGGCGCCGCTGGTCTACCGCAACTTCGGCGATCATGAATCGGTGCTGCTGACGCACAGCGTTTCGACGGGCAAGACGCTGACTGCGCCGTCGGGCATCCGCTGGTACGAGTTGCGTACGCCGCTGACTCCGGTCATCTATCAGTACGGCACATACGCTCCAGACACGAATTATCGCTGGGTGCCGAGCCTGGGCATGGATCAGATGGGCGACATTGCCGTCGGCTACAGCGTTTCGGGCGCGACCATGCATCCTTCGATCAGCTATACCGGATGGCAGGCGGGCGTTGATTCGCCAGGCCTGATGGAAGCTGAGACCAGCGTGATGCAAGGCGGGGGATCACAGCAGGCCACGAATACGACCTGGTCCAATTACAGCGGGATGTCGATCGATCCCACTGACGATTGCACCTTCTGGTACACGAACCAGTATTATGCTGCCGACTCCACCAACAAGTGGAACACGAGAATTATTTCGTTCTCGTTCCCCTCGTGCTCAGGCAGCAATTAACTAAGAACACGTAGCCCCGGATGCAGTCGTCCGGTAAAGCTACGCTCGCCGGGCGGAGGAATGCCTCCGCCCGCACGCGAGTACTTTTGAAATTTAATTCAACGAGATCCTTCTATGCCGATACTGCGAAAACTGCGTCATGAAGTTGCCAAATCCGGGGTGCGCGCGCCGCTGGTGTGGGCGCGCCACCAGAGCCTTCAGCCCAACGATGTTTTCTTTGCCTCGTATCCGCGGTCGGGGAGCACTTGGCTGCGCTTCGTGCTGTTTGAATCGATTGCCGGGCGGGCTTCCGGCTTCGGCAACGTGAATGAATCGATTCCGGATGTGAAAGAACATAAGACCGGATTGCCGCTCATGCCCAACGGCGGCCGGCTGATCAAGACGCACGAGGTCTATCATCCGGAATATAAGCGGGCGGTTTACGTCGTGCGCGATCCGCGCGATGTGGCTCTTTCTGAGTATGCCTACCAGACCGCGCTCGGCCTGGTGAACATGCCGCTTGACGAATATTTGCGCGTGTTCCTCACCAAGGGTGTGAATCCGTTCGCGTCCTGGGCGGATCACGTGCAGTCCTGGCTTTCCGCGCCGCTTTCGAGCGAGAACCTGCTGGTGGTGAAGTTTGAAGATCTGCGCAAAGATACCGTGCACGGCGTTGCCGGGATCGTTCGCTTCTTCGGACTCACTCCCGATGAAGAGCGGATCAAGCAGGCGGTCGCGAACAATTCCGTGGAGCGCATGAAGGCGAAAGAGAAAGAAACACCGCAGCGCGCTTCGAAGACTGGGCAATTCATTCGCAGCGGATCGGTTGGCGGATGGCGTGGCAACCTCACCGAGACGCAAATAAAGATCGTACGTAATCATGCCTCGAGCCTGCTGACGCGGCTAAACTATCCTCTGGAAGCGGAGCAGCCGGAGCCAGCTCTGAGTTCGCGCTAGCAGGATAGTAAGAACGAGCCGGGCTTTGCACGCCCGGACAGACGAGGGCGGCTGTCTCTACAAAAACTTCTATGGCCACAGGCACTAAACCCGCGTGGAATCCAGAGCCGGTGCGGCGCGCGTCGCATCCTGCCGCGATGCTGCTGAAATTCCTGCCATTTCTATTGGTCGGAATCGTCGGCAGCATTTATGGCGGATGGCTGGTGATGGAGCGCGGCGTCAGCCTCGCGCTGGTCTCGCTGGCGCTGGTGCTGGTGATTCCGGTGATGTGGTTCGGCTGGGTCGGCCTGAAAGAAGTCTGGCGCGTGCTGGTCGACTTCTGGCCGCAGGTGAAGTGGTGGCACTGGGTCTGGTTTCTGAGCCTGAGCAGTTCGTTCGTCTTCCGTTACCGCAGCGCCTCGGAAATTTCGCAGAGCCCGGTGGATTCCACTGCCGGCTTGCGCCTTGGCCCGGAAGTGATCGTGGGCCTGATTCTGCTGGCACGCCTTATCTTCCGCAAGCCGGATTGGGGACCGTCGATGACCCGCGGCGTGGTGGGCTCGATGGCGATTTTCGGATCGGTCTGCCTGCTGTCATCGCTGTGGTCGGTGAAGTTTTCCTGGACGCTCTACAAGTCGCTCGAATATCTCCTCGATCTTTCGATCATCGCCATGATACTGGCCATCGTACGCACCACGGAGGAATACAAGTCTTTCATTGACTGGACGTGGGTGATTGCGGGCGTGACCACGGCGTGGGTCTGGATTGGGCTGCCGATCTGGCCGCAGCAGAGCTGGGCGGAGGAAAGCCGGCTGGCGGGCGCGTACCCCATCGTCTCTTCGAACGAACTGGGAGACACCGGAGCGATTCTGATTCTGGTGGCCGCGATCCGCTACTGGCCGCTGATTGGCAAAGGGAAGAATCAGGCGTTCTATATTTTGACCGCTCTTCTCGGCGCCGCGACCATGATTGCGGCACAAACCCGCAGCGCCTTCGGCGGATTGTTCATCGCCGCGCTGGTGGTGCTGTATTTTGCCGGACGCACGCGCTACGCGATCTGGGGATCGATCCTGGCCGTCCCGGCGGTGATCTTCACCTCCGTCGGTCCGAAGATCATGTCGTACCTGCAGCGCGATCAGAGCGCGGAAGAATTTGCCACCATGTCGAGCCGCCTGGATTGGTGGTCGATCGGCTACAAGATGTTCATGCAGCATCCCTTCACCGGCCTCGGCGCTTATGCCGGAAGCCGATTCGCCGTGCTGGCGAACATTGGTGCGCCGCAGCTGCATAGCGACTGGCTGGAAGTCATCGTGGGCACGAGCATCTGGGGACTGATGCCATTCCTGATTTCTGTGATCTGGATTTGGGCGATTCTGATTCGCTACTACCGCGGGCGCTGGCTCACGCCGGAAGATCGCCAGTTGACGCTGGAAATGATCGGCGTCATGGCCGTCATCACGATTCACTCCTTCGTGAACGTGGAAATGACGTGGCATCATCCCACGCTTTTCTTGATTGTTCTAGGCTGGGCAGAGTTTATGCGGCGCCGGCTACATGCGCGCTCTCCAGGGCGTAGCCAGCTTCATCAGATGCCGGTTCTGATTGAGCAGCAGCGCGATGGCGGGGTTGAAGGCGTTACGCCGAAACGGGCGACGTTAAGCCGTTTGCGAGATCTCTTTTGAAACGACAGTGACCATGTGTGGGAGATTCTTCCCTTCACCTGAAAAACGGCTACGGTCAGAATGACGTCACAATTTTCTTCTTAAGTGTTTACGGGGAATTTTATGCAAGCTACGACCATGCAGGCTCCAGATGCAGTGCGCGCGGAAGCGGCGCCGACGCCGACATTCAAGGTACTCGGCGTGCGCGTGCATGCAGTACAGATTCCGGATGCGATTCGCATTCTCGAAGGCTGGATCGCCGATGGTGACGGCTCGAAATATGTAGCCGTGACCGGCATGCATGGCGTATCCGAATCGCTGGTGGATAAGCTGTTTCGCGCCATGCTCGATTCCGCTTCGATGGTGGTTTCCGACGGCATGCCGCTGGTGTGGCTGGGCCGCTGGCATGGATACAAAAACATGGAGCGGCGTGTGTACGGTCCCGAGTTGATGGAGACCTTTTGCCGGGAAACCGGCAACCGTTATCGCCATTATTTTTATGGCGGAGCGGAAGGCGTGCCGGAGTTGCTGGCGAAGGTCATGCACGAGAAATACGGCGTGGAAGTCGCGGGATGTTACTCGCCACCCTTTCGTCCGTTGACGCCGGAAGAAGACCAGGCTGTTATCGAAATGATTAATAGATCGGGCGCCAACGTTTTGTGGATCGGATTGAGCACTCCCAAGCAGGAGCGCTGGATGTACGAGCATTGCCCAAAGTTAACCGTCCCGGCAGTGCTGGGCGTGGGGGCTGCTTTTGACCTAAATACGGGTCGGCTGAACCAGGCGCCAAGTTGGATGCGGGAACACGGCCTGGAATGGGCCTTCCGGCTCTATGCCGAGCCTAAACGGCTGTGGCGCCGTTATCTCGTCAATGGCCCAATCTTCCTATGGAATGTGGGTCTGGAATTGCTTAATGTAAGAAAGTTCAACTGACTTTTGGCAGTGATTTCCGGACCGCTTTTTTGGTCTTTTCGGTACGTCGTTCATGCTAAAATTTTCAGCAGTCAGTTAGAAGTTCAAAAGCCACGTCGTCCAAAGTTTTCCCGCCCCCAAAAAGATTCGAATTCTGACAATCTCAACCAAGGTGAAAGGGGTCTATCTCATGAGTGCGCAAAAACGTGTGCTGGTCACGGGTGCAGGCGGTTTCATCGGTCATCATCTGGTACGCCGCCTGAAGGCGGACGGATGCTGGGTTCGCGGCGCTGACATCAAATCGCCGGAATACGAAGCCAGCCCGGCGGATGAGTTCGAGCTGCTCGACCTCCGCGAATTCGACAAGTGCCTGCTCGCGACTCGCGGCGGCTTTGACGAAGTCTACAATCTCGCCGCTGACATGGGCGGGATCGGCTACATCACCGCGTATCACGCGGCCATCAGCCGGCACAATATTCTGATCAACGCTCACATGCTGGAAGCGGCGAAGAAGAATGACGTGAAGCGCTTCCTGTTCTCGTCGTCGGCGTGCGTGTACGCCCAGAGCAAGCAGAAAGATGCGAACGTCGAACCGCTGCGGGAAGAAGATGCGTACCCCGCCGATCCCGAGCCAGGTTATGGCTGGGAAAAACTGTTTGCCGAAGAGCTTTGCCGCTACTATCGCCACGACTACGGTTTTGAGACGCGCATCGTGCGCTTCCACAACGTGTATGGACCTCTCGGTACGTACGACGGTGGCAAGGAAAAGGCTCCCGCTGCGATGTGCCGCAAGGTCGCGTTGGCAGCCGACGGCGCCGAAGTCGAGATCTGGGGCGACGGCGAGCAGACCCGCTCATTCATGTACGTGGATGACTGCGTGGAGGGCCTCAAGCGCATCATGGCTTCGGACTACCACGAAGCGCTCAACCTCGGCACACCCGAACTGGTGACGATCAACCAGTTGGTGCAGATGGTGGCCGACGCTGCGGGAAAGAAAATCAAAGTCCGCCACAACCTGACTGGACCACAGGGGGTTCGCGGACGCAACAGCGAAAACAGCCGCACCCGCCGCGTTCTGGGCTGGGAGCCGTCGATTCCGCTGGTGCAGGGTCTGGCCGTCACCTACAAGTGGATTGCCGGCGAACTGCGCAAGCATGGCGCGGGCAAGCACACTGCGGAACTCGCCAAGTCGGGCGACTAAGCCGCGGTTGCCGTAAGATTGGCGTTGCGCCCCTGGCGAGGAAATTCGCGAAGGGCGCGACGAGTTAGCATAAGAGCACATCACGGATGGACACCTTGGACCAGAAACAGCCAGAGCGGGGCCACGGGCCGGTATTTGTTGTCGGCATGTGGAGGTCGGGCACGTCGCTGTTCTATGCGCTGCTCAACCAGCATCCTCAAGTCAAGCTGATGTATGAGGATGAATTGCCCTTGCTCTGGCCTTTGTTTCTCGGTGGTCGAGGCAAGTCGGATTGGCGCGAGCGTTGGGAATTCTGGAACCAGGCGCCGTCGCGGCACAAGCTCAAGGTGGAAGATCTTCCGGCGGAAGTTTCTGGATTGCGGGAAGCCTGCGAGGCGACGTGGGATCTCTATGCTGGGGACGCCACGATTCGCGGCTGCAAGTCGCCGAATTTTTTCGATTGCCTCCCGCGGCTCGCCACCGCATTTCCGGATGCGAAGTTTATTGTGATATGGCGCGACCCCACCGACGTTTGCCGCAGCGTGGTGCGGGCGCAGAGCGATTCTTTCTTCTCTAAGCGCGGCATGGTGTTGCGGGCTCTGCTTGGCTGCCACGATCTGAAACGCGGTTACGACACGCTGATCGCCCGCGGAGCGCAGGTTTATCCCGTGCAGTATGAAGACCTGGTGCACGATCCGGCGGCGGTGATGCAGGGCGTGTGCAGTTTTCTGGATATCGAATTCGAACGTCGCATGGTTTCTTTGCGCGGCGCTGACCGCTCGGCGATCTATGAAGGCGGCCATCACCAGTTGGTGAATAGCGAGAAAATCATTGCCGGCAAGACGAAGCCTGAAGTTTTGCCCGAGGATATCCGCCGCAAGGTCGCGAACTATATCGCGGTGTGGAAGAAGGAATCGGACGGCTCATGGCCGCGTTATCCGGAAACTGCTTCGGCAAATCCCGGCATACTTTTCTTTTTCGAGCGCCTGGCCGAGCGCATGTTCTACCGCAGCCTGCGAAGCTTCGACGAACTGGTGGCCCTGATGTATTGCTATCTGCCGTTTGAGATGTTGCGCAAGTATCGTGCGTCCAAACGCCCCGCTGGCGCTGCCGCTCACACCAGCATCGCGATTTCTGACAATTCTCCAAAAGAGCTGGTCGGCGCGCCTAATAAATAGCGCCGGGTCGGTCTCTATACGAAGGCCTTTATGCTGATACTGGGCATTTCTTCTTTCAAGAATGATACCGCTGCCGCCCTCGTGCGCGAGGGCGCGATCGAGGTTGCCATCGAGAATGCAAAGCTGCAGCCCGCGGTGACGCGGGGCATTCCCGACGCCGCGATTCAGTTCTGCCTGGAAAAGGGAAGCGCCGCGTGGACAGATCTGGACGTGATTGCTGTGGCCAGTACGCCAGGCCGGGGCTGGAGGCGGCGAGCGGTTTCGCGTCCGCGGCTGGCGCCGCTGGCGCCGGTGGCGACCGCCTATCAGGAAGGCAAAGAAATTGGCCGCTTGGCGTGGGAGTGGACGGCGTTGCGGGCCTTGCGCGAGCGGGTCGGCGATGCCAGAAAAATCGTTACCCTCGATCATCACTGCTGCCACGCGGCCGGCGCGTTTTTCCTCTCGGCGTTCGAGAAGGCGTTAATCCTCACCCTCGACGGCGAGGGCGATGGCTCGGCTGGCATGTTGGCGGTGGGTGATGGCAACCAGATTCGCGTCGAGAAGACGATCCCGTTCGCCAATTCGATTGGATGGATTTACTCGCGCATCACGGACCTGATCGGCTTCGTCCCGTCGAAAGATGAACACAAGACGCAGTGGCTGGGACTGGAAGGCGAGCCGGCTTACAAAGATATTCTTCTGCGCGTGCTACGGCGTTCCGGCGACGTTCCTCCGCGGGTTGACTTCGGCTACTTCCGCCGCGATGTGACCGGCGTGTTTGAGCCGTCGGCGCGCATGTTCAGCGAACTGGGAATTCCGCAGGGCAAAGCGGAACTGACGCCGGAGATCAAGCGGAAGCTTGCGGCCAGCGTGCAGGCCGCGATCACGGAAGTGATCTCTGACCTGATCGCGTCCTACCAGAAGAAGACTGGGATGCAGCAAATCTGCCTGGGCGGCGGCGTGTTCCATAACACGTTACTGGTGGCTGCGCTGGAGCGCAAATTCGGCGTAGGAAACATTTTCGTTCCGCCCGGTCCGGGCAATGCGGGAACTTCCCTGGGTGCGGCTCTATGGATCTGGCATCAACAGATGGGCAAGCCTCGCAACCCGCAATCTGAAGTACGGTCGGTGTACTGGGGCCCGAGCTACGCGCGCACTGAGATCAAGGAAGTGCTTGACAACGCCAAGGCGCGCTATGCCGTGCAGAACACGGGCGAGAGGAAACTGGATACTGCGGTTACGCTGTTGCGCGCGGGAAAGATTGTAGGATGGTTTCATGGCGCTACCGAATTTGGGCCGCGCGCGCTGGGGCATCGAAGCCTGCTAGCTTCTCCGTGGGCGCCCTATGTTACGGAAAATCTGAATGACTTTGTGAAGCACCGCGAATCATTCCGCCCGTTTGCGGTATCGGTGCGGGAGGAGGATTGCGCGCGCTATTTCAACAGCTCGCCCTTGTGCCGGCTGATGAATTCGCTGGCTTCTGTTCGTCCCGACAACGACGTTCTGCCGCTAGCGTTGCAGTTGCCCGGCGGTGAGGGACAGCCCGGGCTGGTGCGATTGCATATGGTCGAGAAAGAAACCGATCCCCTGCTGTGGGAATTGCTGCGGCGCTTTGGCGAGCAGGAACCGGCGCCGATCCTGGTGAATACCTCGTTCAACCTGCCGGGCGAGCCCCCGGTGATCCGCCCGAAAGATGCGGTGCGAACATTCTTCTGCTCGGGGATCGATGCGGTATTTGTGGATAATTTCCTGCTGACGAAATCTAGTTCGGCGCACCTTCTGAATGCGCGACCGGGAGCGTTGAAGTCGGAAGTTTCTGTGACCTTGACGTAGAGAGACACCCCCGATTGTGCCGGCTGAGGCGTAGCCAGCTACGTCTCTACGAGGTGACTTCCGTTTGAAGTCGACATCGGACGGCGTGGTACCATCGATTTACCCAGCTACTATTGGGGCTGCTCCCTCGCAGCCCTGCTTGAAGAGGACGGTATGAAACCAGCCATGGATGCGAGCAGTAGTGTTTCTCATTTCCAGCACGATCCCTATCAGAAGACAGTTTGCTGCCTGCGCTGCGAGCAGAAGCTGGAGCGTTATCAACTGATGCGCATCAGTCTCGCGCCCAACGGGCAGGGGCATGGCCACGCCATCCTTTCGTGCCCGAAGTGCGGGCATGTGGAGTTCGTCGCGGAATCGAGCCCGCTGCTGCAGTCGCTCGAACTCGTGTCGGTCGACACGGGCGACGGAGATTAAGGTCCTGATCGCACTTCAAACCCATTCACCACAGAGGACACGGAGAAACACGGAGGAAAAATCATCCGCTGGATTTTCTGTGGCCCAGCATTTCCGGAGTTGATTTGTTTGTTATGAAGAATCGCCTTTTATTTCTGCTGCTTAGTTTTTGTCTCGCTTCCACCCTGCTGGCTCGCGCGCAGGACAAGGACGGCGACGACGATGACGACCAGATGGGCCCGGTGCGCCCGCGCGTCATGAATCCCGCGGACAAGCCGACGGGCGCGACTTTTACCTGTCCCTACGAAAAAGATTTTGCGGCTCCACGCCAGTTCGGCGCCTACACGCTGCGCATCCTGCCCACCATCCAGGCAAAAAAAGATAAGGATGATGATGACGACGGCAAATATCGCGACGGCGATGCTCGCTGCCGCGCGGTGCTCAGCCGTCCGGGGCACCGGAAGATCACCATCGCCTACGAATGGGCGATGAGCGTCGATCCGGTTTCCGGTTCCGATCTGAATGGCGACGGCAAGCCGGAGATCGTGCTCAGCGGATATACCGGCGGGCTGCACTGCTGCTACGCCTATGAGATCGTTCGCCTCGACAGCAAGCCCGAGGTGCTGCACACATTTCAAAATCCCGTGCCGATCAGGTTTGAAAAGCAGCCGGACGGGACCGTGCTGATTAGGGCCTCCGACGGCGTGTTTGACTACTTCATGGTTCCGCACCAGGTCGCGGTGATTCCGCAACTTGTGCTCAAGCCGGAGGGGGACAATCTCGTCGATGTGAGCGCACAGTATCCCGCGCTTTACGATAAAGAAATTGATGAGGCCCGCCGACATCTCACGCCTGCAGAACTGGAGAAGTTTCGCAAGTCGGATTACCACGAGAATCTTTTTAGCGATCAGTTTGCGACGGTTCACAAAGTCTTGACCATCGTGCTCGATTACATCTACAGCGGGCGCGAGGACAAGGCTTGGCAGGCCCTCGGTGAGATGTGGCCTGCATCGGACGTGGCCCGGGTGAAAACGCTGATCGTCGAGCGGCGTCATCGCGGCATGCTGGCGAACCTGGCCTGCGATTGCCGGCCGGCCATGATTGCACATCAGAGTCTGCATCCCAAGCGCAAGCCGGCGCCTCCAGATGAGACGACGGACCCGCGGGTGAAATCGATTATTGACGACTAGCCAAGCGACTTCGAATGTCGCAAGAGCCGCGCCCAACGCGGCACAGAGCTCGTAAGTCCAACATTTTGCAGGGTTGAGTTTGGGCCGCATTTTCCTCCGATGTTGCAAGTTCTTGCATCTTGACAGTGTTTTGCACACCCCGCATACTCGTACGAAGCTTGATCCCCCTTCGAGCGTGAGTTGCGGTTTCTAGTTCTGTCCCTCAACGTTTTGTAAGCCCAACGAGTGCGTGCGCACGTCCCCAGCGCCGCGGTTTAGCGCGATGCGTGTGAGCTCAAATTTCTGATTTGGGGTTCGATACCTACCCATTTTGCGGAGACTGTTCATGACTTCAAAGTTCCTTCGTTCCATGTGCGCCGGATTGCTGCTGGCGTGTGTTCTGGCTTTTCTTTCCTCGATAAGCACTGCCCAAGCCGCGAAAGCGCAGGCGGGAACGATCCAGCCGACCACGGCCGTGTGCACCAGTGGCACCATGTCGTGCATCCAGCACGTCGTGTTCATCATGAAGGAGAACCGAAGCTACGACGTGTATTTCGGCGCCTATAACAAGAACGGCGCCAACGGAACGACCACGCCTCATATCTCGAATGGGACCACGATCACCGCGCCGCATCTTTACGATTCGTCGCCGCTCGACATCTGCCATGACTGGAAGTGCAACATTTCCGACATGGATTTCGGCAAGATGGATCGCTTCGATACCGATCCCAGCTGCCTGGCAAATGGCATTCTGATGTGCGAGGCCCAGCTGAACGCCACCGATCTGCCGAACTATTACGCCTACGCTGACAACTTCGTGCTGGGTGATAATCACTTCACCTCGTTGCACGCGACCAGCTTTCCGAATCACCTCTACACCATTGCGGCCACGTCGGGCGGAGTCATCAGCCAAGGCATTCTGGCTTCGGCTCCCTCCAAGACGGAAGTGGGCTGCCGCGCCGATCTCGGAACCACCGCGCAGCAGATCGACCAGTACGGCAACCTCTCGACGCAGTATCCCTGCTATGACTTTATGACGATGGGTGACCTGCTGACCGCCGCGGGCGTGAGCTGGAAGACCTACGCTCCGTCAAACATCGCCTACAACGCTTATAACGCGATCGATCACATCTACAACAACACCACTGTATGGAACTCGGTGTACGAACCGGACACTTCGTTCGTTACCGATGTGAAGGCGGGCAAGCTTCCCGCCGTGAGCTGGCTGGTAACCTTGGGTGGAAACGAGCATCCGCCGATCAGCACCTGCCTGGGCCAGAACTGGGCCGTGCAGGAAATCAACTCCATCATGCAGTCGACTCAGTATTGGGTGAATGAACCCACGCTGATCGTGATGGACTGGGACGATTTCGGAGGCTTCTACGATCACGTGCCACCTCCGGTCGAGGACATGTATGGCCTGGGGCCGCGCTCTCCCATGCTCATCATTTCTCCCTTCTCCAAGCCGGGATACGTCTCCCACGTGCAAACCGAGTCTTCGTCCGTTCTGAAATTCATCGAAGAGCGCTGGGGACTGCCCACGCTGGGCGGACGCGATCTCATCTCGAACGATCTTTCGGATACCTTCAATTTCAGCCAGGCGGGCAATCCTCCGCTGGTGCTGAACCAGACTTCCTGCCCCTACGTCGAGAGCTCTGACACATTCGGTCCGCAGACGATGGGAACAACCAGCGTGAAGTACAACGCGACCTGGTCCAATCAGTCCACCAAGAGCGCGACCTTCACCAGCGTCACTTCGACAGGACCGTTTGCAGAGACCAATAATTGCACCACCGCTTCGGTCACGCCCGGACATTTCTGCACCGTCACGTTCACCTACACGCCCACAGCGCTGGGTCCGCAGAGCGGCTCAATTGTGATGACCAGCAACCTCGGGACGCAAACCATCGCGCTCGCTGGCACCGGGACAGGGATCGCCCTATCGTCCACCAGTTCGGAATACAACAGCCTGTACGGTGTGAGGTTCGGTAATCAGGTGATCGGCACCACCAGCACGGTGGTTCCGATCACGTTCACCAACAAGAACGCGACCTCGATCACGGTTTCCAACATCACCCCCAGCGGTCCGTTCGCGCAAACCAACAATTGCGTGGGCACGATTACGGCGGGTGGCACTTGCACCATCAACCTGACCTTCAAGCCCACGGTGGCGGGGCCGGTGCCCGGCTCGCTCGTCATCAAAGACAGCGACACCACGGTTACGCAGACGATTCCACTCGACGGCTTTGGCATCGGGATGTCGACCAGCGCGAACACGCTGGCGTTCGGCGGCGTGGCCATCGGCTCCGTGAGTTCGCCGATGCCTGTTACCATCACCAACACCACCTCTGGTTCGTTGCCCATCGATAACATTTCGATTGGCGGCGTACAGGACTGGGCCGAGTTCAATCAGACCAACAATTGCCCGGCAGTTTTGGCCGCCGGCGCGAACTGCATCATCAACGTCACCTTCGCTCCGCTGTATCTGGGCGCGACGACTTACCCGATCCTCACCGTGGATTTCGGCGCGGGCTACGGCACGAATGGCAATACCTACGGCGAGATCGACAGCCCGATCGCGGTTTCGCTCACCGGAAACGGCACGGCTTTCGTGGGCAACGCAGTGCCCACAATTCTGCAGTTGAAGCCGGTCACGGTGATTCCGGGCCATGCCGCCTTCACCCTGAACCTGACGGGAATGGGATTTGCCGCCAACTCCATCGTCAACTTCAACGGCACGCCACTGACCACCAAGTACGTGAGCAAGCGCGGACTCGCAGGCACCCTCTTGAAAGCGCAGGTGGCCACTGCTCAGACCGCAAGCATCACGGTGACGAATCCTGCGCCTGGAGGCGGGACCTCGGCTCCGGCGTTGTTCCCGATTACCAATGCGTTCACTCCGGCTCCGACCGAGACCAGCGTGAATGCGGGCGCGAATCCGACCATCCTCGCGACTGGCGATTTCAACGGAGACGGCAAGCTCGATATCGCTGTCGCCAATGCCAGCACCCACTCCATCCAGATTCTTCTGGGCAACGGCACCGGTGGCTTCACCACGGGCGCCAGCTTCAGCGTGGGCTCGAGCATTACGTCAGCTCCCACGTCGATCGCGGTCGCCGACTTCAACGAAGATGGCAAGCTCGACCTGGCCATCGGAGTCAGCCCCGACAGCCTCATCGAGATCTTTGCCGGAGATGGCACCGGAAACTTCGCGTTGATCAACAGCTTCTCTTCGGTCAACCCGGTTTCGCTGGTGGCCTCCGACTTCAATCAGGATGGCTTTTCCGATCTCGCTGTCGCCAACGGGCAAGACAGCACCGTCAACGTGTTTATGGGCCGCGGCAATGGCACGTTCTGGGGTTCGAATACGCCTCTGGCCACCGCGCTGAGCGGACCGGTGCAGATCCAGGTTTCGGACTTTAACAACGACGGCTATGGCGATCTTCAGATCCTGAACAACAAGAACAACACCGTCACCACGCTGCCGGGTAAGGGCACCGGGGCGTTCGGAAGTGCGGCTGCGGCTCTGACCGTGGGTGCCTCGCCGGTGGCCTTCGCCTTCGGCGACTTCAACGTTGACGGCAAGATGGACATCGCCGTGGTCAGCGGCAATAGCGTTGTCGTCTACCTGGGCAACGGCAACAACACCTTCCAGGCGGGCGTTTCCTACGCGGTGGGTTCGGGAGCGGATTCGATCGCAGTGGGCGATGTCAACGGCGACGGCTTCCTCGACATCGTGACCGCAAATGCGACTGCCGGAACGGTTTCTGTGCTGCCGGGTACGGGCACCGGGACCTTCGGAACGCACACCGACTTCTCCGCCGGTTCAGGGGCACAGTCCATCGTAATTGGCGACTTCAACAACAACGGCAAACTGGATTTCGCGACCGCGGACGCCACGGCTGACGTGATCTCGATCTTGCTGCAATAAGCTGCTGCGACGGGGCCGTAGATATAGCGGCCCCGTCAACTTATTTGGGGAGGTTGGAACCAAGGTGCGCGCGGGCATTTGTCGCGTGGTGATTTCTAGGAATCGTATGAAACTTTGGTCTCGCATTTTCCTGGACGCGTTGATCACACTTCTCGCACTCTCCGCAATCGCTCAGACAGCCCCCACCTGTCACGTTGCCGCAAGGTACAAGATCGTCCCTCTTCCACTGCATCCTGTTCGCATTAACAGTTCCGGTGCGGTCGCGGGCAAGGCCGAATCCGAGAAGTTAGTCATCTGGACGCGCGAGGAAGGAATTCGCGAAGTGGCGATTCCAGACAGGCTCGGCAACGTCGAACCTATGGGCCTTAACGAAAAGGGAGATATCGTCGGACAAGTTACTGCCACGACGACGAATAGAGGGCAGGCGTTCGCTTATATTCAGGGAAAATTCCAGCTTCTGTCCCAGGCGGCATCAGAAGCCAGGGCGATCAACGACGCAGGCCAGATCGTGGGCGAGGAATCGCCCGGCCCCGTTCTGTGGAGCGGCAGCCAAGGCCGTCAGCTGGCGGGATGTTGCGGCGGGCGCGTCTTTGGCATCAACAACCGCGGCGAAGTTGTGGGAGAACTCAACAACCGCGAGGGCCAATACAGCGCGTTTGTCTGGGACGATGTCCGCGGGCTGCGAATCATCGCACCCGCCGGATCGCGCAGCAGCACGGCACTGGCTATCAACAACTCAGGACAGATTCTGATCCAGGGATTTTCTCCCAATCAGGTTTTCCTGCGCGACCGCGATCGCCTTAGTCCGGTAGTGCTGTCACCTGAATTCGCCAGCCAACCCCTCGCGCTCAATAATTGCGACGTGATTGTGGGCGAGTATGGAACTTCGTCCGATTACTATCACGCTTTCATCTGGGACCGGCAGAACGGATTTCGCGACCTCAACCGGCTGGTCGATAAAGCGGAAGGATGGAATCTGGAGTCTGCAGTCGATATCAACGAACAGGGAGAGATCATCGGCAGCGGAGATCATGGGAACGAAAGTGACGCTGGCTTCGTGCTCGTGCCTGAAGAGCCGGCGATAGCGGCCAGCAGCACGAAACTTCATCCCGGGAGCGAGCATTCGCATGGCCAATAATCCGAATTTTATGAATAGGCGCTTGGAATCGGCAGTTTGGACTGGGATTGCAATTTTCTTAGGAGAGTAGCTATGACCGTGAAATCTGGTCCTGCATTGGGACTGATGCTGTCCTGTTTCCTGCTGACCTGCCTGGTTCCGCTGGCATCGGCCCAGCCAACGGTAAGTTTCTCTCCCACCAGCCTTAGTTTTGGCAGTGTAGTGGTTGGCCAATCCAGCGCTCCGATGCCGCTGATACTTACCAACACGGGCAATGCGACGCTCAATATCACCAAAGTTCAAATCACGCAGCCCAACGCCGGCGATTTCACCGAGACGGATAACTGTGCGGGGCAAAAAATCGCTGCCGGTGCTTTTTGCACCATCAATGTGACCTTCAGGCCGACTACAACCGGCGCCCGCTCGGCCAATGTCACCGTTACGGACAATGCCACAGGAAGTCCGCAGAAGGTTCCGGTTTCTGGAACCGGCCTCGCGCCCGTCGTCAACCTCAGCCCCACCAGCCTGGCATTCGCGAGCGAGAGCATCGGCTCCAGCAGCGCCGCGCAAAATATCACGCTGAAAAATACGGGCCAGGCCCCGCTGACAATTTCAAACATCGCATTGGCCGGAGCGAATCCCGGTGATTTCTCGCTGAGCAACAACTGCGGCGCCAGTCTTGCGGTCAACGCCACTTGTACGATTAGCGCGACCTTCATCCCCACAACGAGCTGGAGTCGCACCGCGGCCATCATGCTGACGGACAATGCAATGGGCTCGCCGCACGTGATGGGATTGGCGGGCAACGGCGCCAGTGGTGGCGTGGCCTCCTTCTCTCCGGCCAGCTTGACCTTTGCCACCCGTCTGATGTTCTCGACCAGCGCTCCACTTCCGGTCACATTCAGTAATACGGGCACCGCGCCGCTGCAGATCGCCAGCATTGTCGCCGCGGGAGACTATGCGCAAACCAATAACTGTGGAACGTCCGTCGCCGCCGGCGGGAGCTGCACCATTAACGTGACCTTTACGCCTTCGTTGACTTCGGCGCGTCCGGGCTGGGTGAATGTCATCCTCACCGACCCTGCCGGGATTCAGACCATCCCCTTGACCGGTGGCGGAGCGTCACCGGCGCCTGTCGCCGTAAAGCCACGCGCAGCCTCGCTCACCCAGGCGCAGACCCAGCAGTACACTGCGTATCTAAGCGGGGTGGTGACTAGCAATGTCACGTGGTATGTGGATAACATCCTCGGTGGGAACAGCACCACGGGCACGATTTCGAGCAGTGGCCTTTACACGCCGCCCGCGACTGCCGGCTCGCACACCATCAAAGCGGTTAACGTCGCCAACACCAAGCAGAGCGCCTCGGTGCTCGTGGTGATCTCTGGTTTCGCGGGGACTCTGACTCACCACACCGATAATCTTCGCACCGGGCAGAACAACGTCGAAACCGCTCTGACCACTGGCAACGTCAACAAGACTCAATTTGGCAAGCTGTTCAAGCAGACGGTTGACGGACAGATTTACGCCGAGCCCCTGTGGGTGCCTAACGTCAACGTTGGCGGGACGCAGCATAACGTTGTTTTCGTCGCTACCGAGCATGATAGCGTTTACGCCTTCGACGCCGATCAATCGGAAGCGGCCCTCTGGCACACCAGCTTCATCAATCCGCCGAGTGTCACGACCATTCCAAAGTCAGATGTTGAAGTTGGATTGGACGTGAGTCCAGAAGTCGGCATCACTTCCACCCCGGTGGTGGATGCGGTGAATGGAATCATTTACGTGGAAGCGCGCACCAAGGACACCAGGGGAACCACGAATTGCCCCGGTGATCCATCGGTGAGCACGCCGTATTTTCATTTCCTGCACGCGCTTAATATCGCGACCGGCGCGGAAATGCCGGGCAGCCCGGTGATGGTCTGCGCCCAGGTTCCGGGCACCGGCTATGACAACGTGGGTGGAATGGTCACGTTTAATTCCATGCGGCAGAACAACCGCTCGGGCCTGCTTTTGCTCAACGGCGTGGTTTACATTGCATTCGCATCCCTCGAAGACATCAGCCCCTATCACGGATGGGTGCTGGGCTACACCTATAACAGCACGAGCGGATTTACGCAGTCGGCAACGTTCTGCTACACCTGCGCCGACTCCGGCGGCAACAAGGCTGGGATCTGGCACGGAGGTGGTGGTATCCCCGCCGATGCCAGCGGAAATCTTTACGTCAGCACCGGAACCGGCTCGTTCGACAACGGCATTGGCGGCGGCATCAGCTTCGCGAAGCTGACCAACGGTGGGTCCGGGCTCGCCGTCAGCGATTTCTTCTCGCCTTTCAACCAGACCTACCTGACCATTGAAATGATCAATCTTGATCTCTCGTCCTCAGGTCCTATGCTGCTGCCGGATCAGCCTGGATCGGTCCCGCATCTCGCTCTCTTCGCGGGGAAAACTGGAACCATCTATTTGATCAATCGGGACAATATGGGCAAGTACAACTCCACATTCGATAACGTGGTGCAGGCGCAATACACCACGATTGGAGGCTTGGTTGTTCCTACCGGCAACTGGGGCACGCCGGCGTATTTCAACGGCCAGATCTACATTCAGGGCGTGAAGGATTACCTCAAGCAATACACGATTTCGCCCTTGGCCAGTGGGCCGGTCGTGCTTTCCGGCGGGCCTTTGGCAGTCGGGGCCGACAACGTCGGTTATCCCGGCACCACACCCGTCGTATCGAGTAACGGCACGCAGAACGGTATCGTCTGGGTAGTGCAGTCGGATGGTGCAGCTTCGAACAAGGCGGCAACCTTGCGCGCCTACGATGCGGCGAACATCACGCACGAACTTTATAACAGCGGTCTCAACGGCAGCAAAGACTTGGCCGGCGCTGCCGTGAAGTTTGCTACGCCGACGGTGGCGAACGGCAAAGTCTACGTTCCGACTGCCGTTGAACTGGATGTGTACGGATTACAGCCGTGATGAAGGATCACGATATCAGCTGTGGATGCCATGCGCGCCGTTGACCTCCAGCCATGTAGCCAATAACGGAATCGTGTGCTTTCGATTCGGTTGCGATCAGTCCGTAGCGCGAGCTGGCATGGGCTTGCTCCGCGTTTAAGTTTGGAGGAGCAATGATCCGATTCAACATGATCCGATTCATACTAGTAATTTCTGTTGGTACAGCTCTGATGTTCTGTATGGCTCCACTGGCGTCGGCACTGCCGGCGGTCACCCTTTCGCCGACCAGCGTGAACTTCGGCGCCGTGGAGGCTGGCCAGACTAGTTCTCCGCACAATGTCACGCTGACCAACACCGGCAACGCCATACTCACCATCTCTTCGATTGCCTTTGGCGGCACCGATCCGCAGGATTTTCATCAGACCAATAACTGCGGCACATCGGTCATCGCGGGCGGGCAGTGCACCGTCGTCGTGACCTTCAAGCCGACTCGAAGCGGCACCCGCACCGGCAACCTCGCGATCACCGACAATGCGGCCAACAGTCCTCAAACCGTGCCGCTCAGCGGTGTGGCCCAGACTTCGCCGCTGGCCTTCAGTCCTCAGAGCGTGTCATTCGCGAATCAACAGGTAGGAACCACCAGTTCTTCGCAGACGGTTCAGGTTCTTTATGCCGGCACGACTCCTCTGACCATCTCCAGCCTGGGCCTCGTCGGACAGAATGCTGGCGACTTCTCGCAGACCAATACTTGCGGCACAGGATTGCCTCCAGGCGGGTCCTGCACGATCACTGTGACCTTCACGCCGACCGCAGCATGGGCCCGGCAGTCGGTCATCGTGATGAACGATAACGCGCAGGGTCTCGTGCATCTGGTCGGCGTACAGGGCACCGGGGTGAGCGGCGGCGTGGCTTCGGTTTCGCCTTCGACGCTTACCTTCACGAGCCAGAAACAATTCACTACCAGCAAGGCCCAGAGCACAACCTTGTCGAACGCCGGTACTGCGCCGCTGGCGATCGCTTCGATCGCGGCATCCGGCGACTATGCCGAGACCAATACCTGCCCGGCTTCTCTGGGCGTGGGCAGTTCCTGCACCATCAACGTCACCTTCACTCCCACTTACAGTGCGGTTCGAGCCGGGTGGGTTACTGTCAATCTTACCGATCCCGCTTCGTTGGTAACGGTCAATTTGACCGGGACCGGAACGCTGCCCGCGCCTGTTGCGGTCGCGCCTTTTGAAACTTCGATCACGACGACGCAGACGGTGCAGTTCACCGCGACCATCAACAAAGTGCAGAGTTCCGCCGTTACCTGGTATGTCGATAACGTGGTCGGCGGCAACAGCACGGTGGGCAGCATTTCATCGGCAGGCCTCTACACGCCGCCGCCGACGGCTGGAGCTCATGTCATCACGGCAGCCAACAATGCGAATCTGAAGCAGACTGCGACCGCAAATGTGGCCGTCTCCGCATACACCGGCACGCTTACCCATCACAATGACACCTACCGCACCGGTCAGAACAACAATGAACCCGCGCTGACCACGGGCAACGTCAACAAGACGCAGTTCGGCAAGCTGTTCAGTTATCCGGTGGACGGGCAGACCTACGCCGAGCCGCTCTGGGTGCCGAATCTTACGGTTAACGGACAACCCCACAATGTGGTGTATGTCGTAACAGAAAATAACAGCGTGTACGCGTTCGACGCCGATAACGCCACGCTTAATCCGAATGCGTTGTGGCACGATAATCTGGGCACGCCGGTTCAGGCCACCCAGGTGGAAGTCGGTCAGGATCTCAGCCCGCTGGTCGGCGCAACTTCGACTCCGGTCATCGATCCGGTGAGCGGAATTATCTATGTGGAAGCTCGCACCTACGAGACGACGCCTCCCGTTGGTCAGTGCGTCATCCCAGGCCAGCCAGCCAGCAGCTTCGTGCATCGTCTCCACGCCTTGAGCCTCACCACCGGCGCGGAAATGCCGGGCAGCCCGGTGATTGTCTGTGCGACGATTCCCGGAAAGGGCTACGACAACGTTGACGGAACCATTTATTTCAACACCATGCGTCAGAACCAGCGCCCGGCGTTGCTTCTGCTCAAGGGCACTGTCTATCTCGCGTTTGGCGCGCTCGAGGATATCGACTACTACCACGGCTGGATTCTCGGCTATACCTACAACTCAGGCGCCGGAACGTTCACTCAGAGCTACGTATTTAACAACACGCCCAACGGACAGAAGGGTGGCATATGGCAGGCGGGCGGCGGATTGCTGGCCGACTCCAGCGGCAACATCTACACGTCCCTGGGCAATGGCACGTTTGACGCCAACAAGGGAGGAGTCGACTACGGCGTAGGGTTCCTCAAATTGAATTCCTCGCTGCAGCTTCTGGATTACTTTGCGCCCTTCAACCAGTACGATCTCAACCTGGAGATCATCAACTCTGACTTGGCGTCGGCGGGTCCCATGCTGGTGCCGGATGAGACCAGTTCAATTCCGCACCTTGCCATCGCCTGCGGTAAGGCCGGAACCATCTACATGATGAACCGCGACGCGCTCGGCGAATACAACACCACCGATGACAATGTGGTGCAAGCGCTCTATCAGACCGTCGGGACCACCAACGTGCCTACGGGAAACTGGGGCACGCCCGCTTATTTCAACGGGCAGATTTACGTGCAGGGCATCGAGGATCCGATGCGGCAATACGAGCTGTCGCTTTCGCCTACGCCGCTGCTTTCGGCGAATCCGATGGCCGTATCGCAAGACATCATCGGCTATCCCAGCCCGACTCCAGTGATCTCCAGCAATGGGACGAGCAACGGAATCGTGTGGCTGGTACAGTCGTCGAACGCGCCCAAATCGAATGGCGTTCTGCGCGCCTATGACGCGACCAACATTGCGCACGAACTCTACAACAGCAGCCTGTCCGGTACTCGCGACAAGGCCGGATTAGATAACAAGTTCGCAACTCCGACGGTAGCGAACGGTAAAGTCTACGTACCCGGCTCGCAGGAACTGGATGTCTACGGCCTGCTGCCGTAGGTTTCGAGTGGCAAAACTCTTATCGGGGCGGCTCAGAATTCTGAGCCGCCCTTTTTCTTTGGGATGACTCTGGCTTAAACCTTAAATGCACCTTTTTGTTGAGCATACAGAAAGGAATCTAGGCGTCCGCATGAGGATTTTTCGCAACTTTTTGCCGTAGACAGGGTTTCGCCAGTAAGATCGAAGTGCTTCTTTGAACTAAGTGTCAAATGCCCTTGCTTGGGAGGCGTCTTAGGAATGAAGTTTCCCCAGTCCCTGTGTGTTTTATTGGCTGTGTCGATGATGGCCGTGCTGAGCGCCTGCGGAGGCGGCAGCAGCAATGGCTCTCCAGGCCAGAGAATCCCGCCCCCGCCGCCGACGGGAACGAACTACACGACCTGTAACGGGCAACAGGTTCCCAACTGGCAATCCAACTTGTTCATCAGCAACTATCAGAACGCCATTCAAGCGATGGTGCAGAAATACGGGTCCGATTCCAGAATCGGTTACATTCGCATCGGACTGGGTCGCGGCGGAGAGATCAATCTGCCGCAGGGGTGGAACGATTCCTCGACCGGTGCCTGCTATGGGGGCTACAGCGGAAAGTGGAACTACACGGTGGGCGGTTCGACCAGCTCAAGCTCCAGCTGGAATAGCTATCTTTCGACGATGGTGACGTACGAGGCCGGGTTGGGGCACTCTCATCCGCTGCTGGTAAGTATTACTCCGGTGAATGGAGCCGGCACGGCTACCGACGACTTCATTGCCGGCGTAGCCACCCAGCACGGAGTCAGCTTCGGCAACCAGGGCCTGGAATCGTCCGATATTAGCGGGTTCCCCAACGGTTGCGGGGGCGACTGGTGCAATCTGTTCGCGCAATACAATCCGCAGATTGCCGAACTGCAGACGCTCGGCCAAAGCTGTCCTGCAGGCACAGCGTGCGTGAATAATCTGGCGAGCAGTACGGGGCCGCTGCCACCACTCCTTTCTTTCGCCACACTTCATGGTTCGAACGACTTGGAAATTTACTATGAGGACTGGCTGATTGCGTACGACCTTACTTACGCCAATTCGGTCGGCGCGGGCAGTTCGCAGCCTGCCTATCAGGCTGCGATTCAGGCGGCGCGCGCGGCCGGAGCCAAGGTGCAGGTGCTGTTCCCGCCGCAGTCGGATGACACGGATTATCCGGCGGTGCAGCAGTACCTTATGAGCAACCCCGACGTAGACGGCGTACTAATTTCGGTCGAGTGGTCGGACTTTGACCTGGGATCGAACGGGGCGCACAGCAGTTACGACTTCTCTCCTACTTCTATTACCGAAATGGGGATCCTGCCGTGGGTCAGCGCGGGCAAGACGGTCAACTTGGTGCTGCAGGACACAACCTACGGCGGAAGTGGCAATTGTCCGAACGGCGGCATCGGTTCCAACGGCAATGTGGGAAACAACTGCGCTATGCCCGCGTGGATGTGGACGGTTCTGCAGTAAATCGAACGCTGTCGTATCTGATCTCACATGAAACTTCTGCTTGCATCGCTGGCTGCCGCGCTGTTGCTCTCTGCCAACCCGGGCGGAATCGACTCTCCACAGTCGGCTGCGCCGCTGTCCGGGCCTCCCGTGTTGGAAGTTCTCTTTCCTCCCAGCAATCCGAACCAGCGCGACTATCAGGATGTTCAGACTTATCTGCTGAACAAGAATTCGCCCGCATTTCCGTTGATCTCGGGCGCAGTGATTCGCGTCGATTGGTCGGACTTCGATCTGGGCGATGCGAAATCTGGCACGCACACCAAGTACGATTTCAAAATCGTTGACGATGCGATCGCTCCCTGGATCGCCGCCGGCAAGTACGCCAACATTGTGCTGCACAGCACTCCTTACGGCGGACTGACTTGCCCGCCGCGAGGCAGCGGCTCCAATGGCCAGGATGGCATCGGCAACTGTGCCATGCCTCAGTGGATGTGGACCGCGCTGGGCGAATCGAATTACGTGCACTGCGACGGGGCGCAGGTCCCGAATTTTATGTCGACGGTCTACGTCACGAATTATCAGGAGGCGATGCGGGCGCTGATCGGGCACTACGCGTCGAATCCCGGCGTCGGCTACATCCGCGTGGGACTGGGCAAGGGTGGCGAGATCAACCTGCCACGAGGCTGGCACGAGCCTTCGGAGCCGTGCGGCGAGACGTTCAAGCGTTGGGGATATACCGTCGGGGATTCCTCCAAGTTTACGTGGAATGCATATCTCGAGAAGATGCTCGACTTCGAAGGCAGCCTACATGCGGCGAAGCAGTTGATGGTGAGCATCACTCCCGTGCAGGCGCCGGGGCACAATCCGCAGGAAGTGTCGGATTTCCTGGCGCCCATCGCAGTGAAGAATGGCATTGGCTTCGGCAATCAGGGACTCTCCACCATGGCCATGCGCGATTGCACCGGGATGCAGGCGGACTGGTGCAATCTGTTTGAGCGCTTCCAGGGCAAGGTGCCGCTCGAAGTGCAGACGCTGGGGCCGAGCTGCCCGCAAGGATCATGCGGTGGCCGGGGACAAGGACAGGGTCAGCGTCCGTGGCAAGGCCGCGGCGGCTGGGGACAAGGACAAGGACCCGGACGCTGGGGCGGCGGTGGTCAAGGCCGCTGGGGGCAAGGGCAGGGAGGCGGAGGCGGGCTGGGTGCGCTGAGCAATATGACCGGATCGCTCGTGCCCCTGCTTCCGTTTGCAGTAAAGAATCACGCCACCATTCTCGAGATCTATGCCGAAGACTGGCTGATTGCGTTCAGCCCCAACCATCCGCAGAACAAGGCCTACGGCGCCGATTACGCGCAAGCTCTGAAGCAGACGGCGGCAGGGAAGTAAGCGCGACCCGCCCGGACGAATACGTCCGCGCCTACGTAATGGCGCCACAGGCTGATGCTGTCTAGAACGGAATGTCGTCGTCGGTGATCGGTCCGGCGTTGGCTCCAGCCGGTTCGGGCTCCGGCGTGCGCTGATCGAAATTGTTGCCGCTGCCCGCAGAGGAGGACGCTCCGCGGCTTCCGGCATAATCGCCGCCACCGCCGCCTTCGCCCCGTCCGCCGAGCAGGACCAGATCGCTCGCCACTACTTCGGTCATATACTTTTTCTGACCGCTGGTCTTGTCGTCCCACGAGCGGGTCTGCAGGCGGCCTTCGATGTAGACCTTGCCACCCTTCTTCAGATACTCGCCCGCGATCTCCGCCAGCCGCTGCCAGAGCACGACGTTGTGCCACTCGGTGCGATCCTGCCAGTTGCCATCTTTATCCTTGTAGCGCTCGTTGGTGGCCAGCGTGATCTTGGCTACGGGCGTGCCTTGCGGCGTATACTTCACCTCAGGATCCTTGCCCAGATTTCCCAGAAGAATAACTTTGTTGACGCTCTTTCCCGCCATGGTGGGTGCTCCTTCGTTGGGGTTCACTATATCAGAATGATCGCGGTGGATTAGTTGGCACTCGCGACAAATCTGAGGCTGAGAGTGTCATTTTGGAGCTATAATGCCCGTCATGCCTGCCGCTCCGAACGCGACCAAGGCCGTGGGGATGGTTCCCGACGAGCTCAAGTTTGAACCGAAATCGAAGGGCCTCGCTACGCCCCGCAAGAAGAAACCCAAAGAGTTGGCGGTCATTACCGAGTGCTGCACGGGATGCGCCGGCTCGCCCGCCTGTGTGGAATACTGCCCGGTGGAAGACTGCATGTTCTGGGTGCCCGACGAAGATAATCCGCCGTTCGGCCGCATTCAGATCGATCCCATTCTCTGCATCGGCTGCAAGAAATGCCTGAGCAAAGGCCCCGACGGATGCTTCCTCGATGGCTGCCCCTGGGACGCGATCGTCATGCTCGACACGGTGGAAGTGGAAAAAGAAGTCGGGCCGATGGCGATCTAAAGCAGCTATTAGCTGTTAGCTCTTGGCTATTAGCTGGACTCCTTCCTGTCGGGCTGTTTCCTCTTTCCAACTCTTGTCATCCTGAAGGCCGCGTTTGATGCGGGCTGAAGGACCTGTGCACCTTGCCTGCGTCATTTCCGCTGCCGACGATTCCATAGGTCCTTCGGATCGCACAGTGCGCGATCCTCAGGATGACAAAGTGATGAGCGGTTAACTGCGTCCAGCTCTCGCGCGGATGGCTTGTTCGGTTTCTATTGCTTGCTTGCGGACGTCGTTGGAGACATCGGGCAGATCGCGCTCGTAGGGAAGGATCGCTGGCAGATCGTCCGTCTGGCCGACCAGGTATAGTGCGCGAAGCGCCTCCCATACCTGCTCCGTCGCCGGATCGACTACGCCCACCTCGCTGCCGGCTGTCAGCTTCGCGCCAGTGTCGGCAACGGAGCGGATGCGACCGGGAATTGGCGAACGGAGTTCGTCGGTCTGTCCGCGTTCAGTTTGCAGCTTGGCAATCAGGCCGCCTTGATGAATCGACGTGCCTGGGCGATCGGCATCTGCAATTTTTCCGGACTCGGGGGCGGTGATCGGAGCGGGCTGCAATAACGCGACAATCTGCGGGCGGCCGGTCGCATCGCCAAACCTCACCAGTGACAGGGCGGCATTGCCCCGCACCATCAACGACGAATCGGCGAGCATCTTCAGCAGCGTCTCGTGGAAGCCCGCGCCGGAGGTGTCTTGTCCCATAACCCAGGCATCGGTGTTGCGCACTTCTTCCACCGGATCGCTCGCCAATCGCAGCAGGTCCGGGTACCACTGCTTCGCCATCGCATCATGATTCGACATGCGCTCGCCCAACTGCACCAGCGCGTGCTGAATGTGGCGCGGCTTCTTGTCGTCATGCAGATATTCGGTCATCTGCTGGTCGGAAAGATGCCGTCCGAACCAGGTGTTCCACCAGAACAGAAACGGCATGAGCACGATCAGCCAGCCGGTGGTGAAGAACAAAATCTTCTGGGTGCGCGACATGGAGTGCTTGGACTTCGGTTGCGGCGTTTGCGCGCCGTCGGAGGGATTGAGGGAATCGGAGTCTGGAGAAACAGTGTTTGGGTGGGCCGACATAATACCGGATAGAGACTATATCAGAAGCCGCTACTCCACATCTGCGTCGAGCACGCGGTCTTGTTCGAGATAGTGCGACATGGCGTATTGCGCCAGAAGCGGCGTCTGTAGCCGGATTTCGGCCCCGATCCATTCGCCTTTATTGTGCGGCGCGTCCGGCGGATGATTGCAGCGTCCGCCGCTGCCGAATTGCGGACCGAAGTCGGCGCTCTGAATCTGATCAAATTGTTTGATCTGGCGCCAGGCCTCATCGCCCACGGTGCCGGAGACGTCAATCTTGAGCTTCAGGATGGACATAAAGCCCTCGGGAGCTAAAGCCGTGCCCTTCCGCAAAATCTAGCTGTGCGGGAACCACTGGTACAGCATGAAATATACGATGACGCCGGTGATGGAAACGTACATCCACAGCGGCCAGGTCCATTTTGCGATGGCGCGGTGCTGAGCGTAGCGCGCTTTCAGTCCGCGGTTCAGCGTGATGATGGCCAGAGGAACAATTACGATCGCCAATGTGACATGTGAAATCAGAATTGAGAAATAGACCGGGCGCGCCCATCCTTCGCCCAGAAATCGAACGTTACCAACTTCGTAATGGAAGAAGAGATAACAGCAAAGAAACAATGCCGACGCGACCATGGCGGCGATCATGCAGGCGCGATGGGCTGCGATTCGCTTGCGCGCAATCATTACCCGCCCGCTGAACAGCAACAGGGCGCTGGTTCCATTCAACGTGGCGTTGAGGGCAGGGAAGAAGGCGTATTGTTCAGGGATTGAACTTGCGACGATCAAGCGGCGGCCTCAGGCAATGGTTCGGGTGCGGCGATTCACCATCAAGAAGGCGAGTCCAAACATGACGAGCGAAAACAATACCAGTGTCGCCATGGAAGAGGCCAGCGGAAAGTTGGTCTCTGTGCCGGGATATAGAAGGCCGCGCAGCGCATCCACTCCATAAGTCAGGGGATTGAGGCGCATGATGACCTGCATCCATTTCGAGGCGCCCTTGAGGGAAAAGAGCGCGCCCGACAGCAGCCACAGCGGGATCAGGAACAAATTTACGATGCCGTGAAACGCCGCCGAAGAATCCATGGGCCACGCAATGGCGAAGCCGAGGGCCGTGAGCGAGAATGAAACCAGAAAGACCACCACGGCAACGAGCAGCACCTGAACGAGATTGAGATGCACTCCGGCGAAAGGTGCGAAGATCAGGAAGATCATGCCCTGAGCCGCGGCCAGGGTTGTGCCACCGAGAACCTTGCCCAGCACAATCGCCGAGCGCGGCACGGGAGCGACCAGCACCGAGAGAAGGAATCCTTCCTTGCGATCATCGATAACCGACATCATGGTGAAGATCGAGGTGAAGAGGACGATCAGGATAAGGGTGCCGGGATAAAAATAATCCAGATAGTGCTGCTGGCTGGCTTCTCCGCCGGAACGGAACGAGTTACCGAATCCGGAGCCGAGGACGATCCAGAAAACCAGGGGCGAGGCGAGGACGCCGATCACACGCGTGGTCTGGCGATAGAAGCGGACAATCTCCCGCCACCACAAAGTGAATGCCGCCAGCGCCAAGCCCGCGGAGGGTTGGGCGAGCGCGCGTGGCAGAGTTGCTGTCTGAGTCGCCATGATTAGCTGGCCTTTGCCGCCGGGGTTTTGGCCGGAGCGGCTGGCTTCTTACTCGCGGATTTCAATATGCCTTGATCGCGCATCTCCCAAAATGCATTCAGCAGGAAGCAGAGCGAGAGGGTGAGCAGGATCAGGCCCATGAACAGGCCGTCGACCGTGGCCGAAGGCGGCCATGGCGTGATCATGCCGTTGGCGACCAGCAATCCCACTCCCGCCAGGGGGAGCAATCCAAGCACGATGGAAAGAACGAGGATCATCATACGCATTCCTATCTCTTGGCTCCTTTTCTCTCTTTTTCTGTTGGCGAATCAGTTTCAGCGGAACTATTTTCGCCGCCTTCACTCCAGAATTTATGCCCGGTGCGGTGAATGAAAACATCTTCGAGTGCCGGCTTGCTGACGGAGATCGCTTGAATCTCGCCAGGAAACGCTTCGACGACGTCAGGGACGAAACGATGTCCGCCCTCCTGCTCGATGCGAACTTGATTGCCCATGACGGTGGTCTCGACGTGGAAGCGAGAATGGATGCGCTCGGCCAGGAGATCTGCGTCTTTCGACGCGTCCAGCATGATGACGTCGCCGCCAATCTCGTTTTTCAATTCTGAAGGAGTCCCCAGTGCGACCAGATTTCCTTCGTTCATGATGGCCAGACGGTCACAGCGCTCGGCCTCTTCCATCAGGTGAGTCGTGACCAGCACGGAGACGCGCTCTTCATCCCGCAGGATTTGCAGGTACTGCCAAAGATCGCGGCGCGCGCCGGGATCCAGGCCGGTCGTGGGCTCATCGAGGAGCAGGACGCCGGGACGGTGTAAGAGTCCTTTCGCGAGTTCGATGCGCCGCTGCATGCCGCCGGAAAAAGTTTCGACCCGTTCCTTGGCGCGGTCGGCGAGGCCGACTCGGGCCAGAATCTCTGCGATGCGCTTCTTCAGAGATGAGCCGCGGAGGCCGTACAAATGTCCCTGATGCCAAAGATTCTCATACGCGGTCAGCTTCACGTCGACACTCTGGGCCTGAAAGACGACTCCGATCAGGCGGCGAACGCTGGCTGGATCGGATGCGGCGTCATAGCCCAATACCACCGCGCGGCCACCAGTTGGAATCATCAGGGTGGAAAGAATTCGGAAGAGCGTTGTCTTGCCGCTGCCGTTGGGGCCGAGCAGGCCAAACAACTCTGCCGGGCGCACGTCGAAGGAAACTCCATTCAGCGCCGTGCGAGTCTCGTAACGGTGAACTATGTTTTGAACGGATATGACCGGAGCGGCCAAAGAACCTTCCAGCTCGAGACCGGATTCGGTGAGTGTTGCAACTTTCGAAACCAAGATGATTCCCCGAAGACTCTATTCAGTTTACGACATCATGTGGATCAATGCGGCGGGAGCCTCAAATAGTAACCCGCTCCGTCGAACCGTCTTGCTGTCGCAGCAAGTCCGAATCTCAAGCGGTGGACGGATTGCGCTCAGCCTGCGGCAGCCGCTCTTCGAATTTCACCGGAGCGTGCCGCCACACCTGGATTGCCAGAATCACGGTTGTGGCCAGCAGCAGGGCGCCCACGGCCACGTGCGTGACGGTAGAAATCACCATGGGCAATTCTGGTTGGATCTCGTCCTTGCCCCATTCGACTCGCGTCAGAAATGCGGTGAAGCCCAGGCAGAGCTGGGCAATCACCAGCGACAGCATCAGAATTGCCGGGCGCCGGACGGCTTCGACTTTCGAATAGACCGTCAGCGCGCGCACTGCCGTCCACGCCAGAACGAACGAGACGATTACAGCATTCGCCACGTGCGGCCACCAACTCAAGCCGTGATGGCGGAACATCGCGCCCAGGATGAGTTGTACATACAGCACGAAGATCGAGAGCAGGGTCAGAGTGAAGAGACTGGGACGGCGTTCGTCGAACTCGACGCGCGGCTCTTCCTCAATCCATTTCTGGCTGGTGAACACGGCGATGGCCACCGCGAGACAGAAGAAAGTCTGCGCCAAGGCCGCATGCGCCGAAGAGATAGCTGGAGGCAAGTAAAACAGAACCGTCAGCCCGCCGAGTATTCCTTGGGCGATCACGGTGCCCACAGCGGCGTAGGCCAGAATCCGCAGCCAGCGCCGCTTCTCGGCCCGCCACGTCCATACCGCAAGAATAATGGTCAGCAGGCCCGCGCCTTGCGCAATCATGCGATGCGTATGTTCGAACTTCACGCCGCCAACGAGTTTCGGAATCTTATACCAGGAACCGAACGATGTCGGCCAATCCGGAACCGAGAGTCCCGCATCGTTGCTGGTGACCAGAGCGCCAGCGATGATCAGCAGAAAAGTCCAGCAAGCGAGCAGGACAGCGAAACGATGATGATTCCGATTGAAAGGAAGTGCGACGGCTTTCGGAAGAGTGCCCATGTGCCTGAAAACGCTGTGAGCAGGGAAGGCCGCATGGCGCGGTCCTCCCTGTCCAACGCGTGATTCTACCAAACTTCCGCCCTAGTCGGCGGCTGGTTTGAAGCTCTGGTCGACGGTCTTGGATTCCTTGGCCGCGACCGTGACCTTCTGATCCTGCTCGCCCAGTTTTTCCTGCACGAATGCGAGCGTGTAGTCGCCTGGAGGTAGGCCCTTGATTTCGTACTTGCCGCTCTTATCGGTCACGGCAAAGAACGGGTTCTTGACCACGTTGATGTACATCTTCATCCAGGGGTGCTGGTTGCACTTCACCGGCAGCATGATCTCTTCGCGGGCGAAGTTCTTCTCGATGGGCGGAGCCGACGGAGGCTGCGATTCATTCCACTCGCGATTGTCCTTGGGCGTGGGATGGATGTTGTGCGTCGTCATGTCGGCGTTCTTGATCTGCACGGTCTGTCCGGCGATCACACCGAGCACATGCGGATGATATTTGCAGCCTTGCTGTTCGAGCACGACTGGAGTGGTCGGCACATCGAAAGTGCGATTGCCTAATCCATCTTTCACGTAGACGAAGACGTTGGCGAGATCGCCGTTGTCGACCACGATGTTCTCGGCGTCATTCGTGCCCTTGCACGCGGGATCCTGGCTCATATCAATTTTCGCGGCCTTGGGAGCCGGGCCGTCGAATTTTACCGTGCCGCTGACCGTGGCTACGGTTGCGGGATCAATCGGGGTCGCGGCTGGAGCGGTCGCTGCCGGCTGTTCCGCCATGTTGTTGCTCTGTTCAGTATTTTCTTTTTTGTTGCACGCGGCGAGTACGAGCAGTGCGCACAGTGCCAGCGCAAGCATCGTTGCCTGATTCTTTTTCGTCATGAATATTGCCCTCTCAGGTAGGTTATAGTCTGTTTTTGGCGCTCTGTCATTCCCTGCCAACGCCGAGAGCGCGACGGCGGCCGGGCGAATCCTCTTTGAACTTTCTTGGTTTGAACAATCGTTGACCTATCGCGAACCCCCGCTTACCGCTCCCTGCGTTGTCGCCTGAGCCTGCTTGCGGTGGCTTGGCCGTTGCACGGATGCCTGGGCGTGCGGCATCGACGCCGCTACGCGGCGCTGTTCTTCCGGCGTGAGCTGGAAAATATAATCAGTCAGCAGCTTGCGGTGGTCGCCCTCGTATCCGTTGAACGTCGCCGGCGTCGGCCCGGCAAACACCCAGTGATTATTCTCCTGCTTGAACAGTCCCGACGGCATGGATGTACCCGGCGAAACCGCCTGCGGATCGGTGATCCAGCGCTCGACCCAATCCGGTTTCAGGCGTTCTTTCGCCAGCAGGAAATTGGGTGCGGTCGCAATCTTGTCGTGCGCCGGATCGCCCGTCGCGTGACACTTCAAGCAAGGCGCGGCGGAACTGGAGAACAGGCTGCGCGCCATTTCCGTTTCCTTCGTGCTGAGCGTCGGCACCTCTTCCGGAATGTAAGGCATCGGCTGTTGCGACAACGCCTGGAAGAAGCGCACTAGTTTTCTCAACTCATTATCGGAGAACGAGAACGTGGGCATGCGGACTTTCAAGTAAGGGCGCACGCCGTTGCGATTCGTATCCGTCGTGCTTAGAGCCGGATTCGACAGGAACTTGCGCAGCCACTCGGGATCGACACGCGCGCCTTCGGTCAGCAGCTTCGGCGGCAATTGTTCCTGCACATCCTGATATTGTTTCAGTCCCATCAGGATGGTGCGCTGGCCGGGGATGAACTGGTGGCAACCCATGCAGTTGTATTTCTTGATGATCCACCAGCCCTCTTGAATGTCGTGCCGTGCATCGCCGGGCTTGTATTGATACGTGCCGGGCAGGGAAGTCTCCTGGCTGCCCATGAGGAACGTGGTCAGATCGAGCACCTGGTCTTTGGTGAGGTGCAGGTTCGGCATGCGCAGAGCTTCGGTCTCGCCCTTGACTTTGCCCTGATCGTAGATGTTGGGCTCGGCGAGTTTGTGCTCGAAAAATCCTTTGTGGTCGTACCAGGGCTGGGTCGCTGGACCGTCGGGCAGGCGCGCTAGATCGTCTTTATCTTTGATCGGCTCGGCGTTCTTGCCGCCGCGTTGCGCGACTTCGGTGAACAGGGCGAAGTCGAGGCGCTCGATCGGCTTGCTGCCTTCGTAGGTCAATTCGGTGCCGATGCGGCCTTCATCCTCGAAGCCAGAAATCTCGTGGCATCCGGCGCATCCGAAATGACGCACCCACTTTTTGCCTTCGTCCTTGAGCGCGGGATCATCCATGAACGAGGCATCTGCATAGGAAGACGGTTCTTGTTTTTTTTGCGTCATTAAATATGTCGCAATGTCTTCCGCATCTTCCGGCGCCAGACGCAGGCTCGGCATCACAGTCATATTCTGAACTTGCAGTTCGTGGCCGTCATTTGGACACGTGCTGTGATCCAGATCGAACTGGTAGGGAAGTCCCTTTTTCGCGTAATCCTCCGGGCCGATATCTTTCTTCTCAAGCGGACAGTAAGGCCGCGTGCGTTGGCGGGCGTTGTGAATCCAGCGGACAAGGTAATCGTAGTTCGCCTTCTCGCCGACGCGCGACAGGTTTGCGGCGAACGTTCCGCCCTGCATCTGATCGCCTTCGCCGATGGAGTGGCAGGCGAGGCATCCGCGGGTTTCGAACAATTGTTTTCCATGCGCGGCATCGCCGGGCTTGTGCTGAGGCAGAGGATCAGTAAATCCCGATTGCCAGATATAGGCCGAGATCGCGTGAATCTGATGATCGCTCAGGCGGAAGTTCGGCATCTTCGTGGTGGGGCGGAAGTCCGAAGGCTTCTTCAGCCACACCGGAATCCAATTTTTATTCAACTTCAGTCGGACGTCTTTCAGGTTCGGTCCGACTTTTTTCTGATCCTGCATCAACGAGTGCGACTGATAATCAAGCTGCTGCAAACGCCCGTCCAGCTTGCTGTTGGCGACGCGCAGGGCGACGGCCTTTTCGTTCAGCTTGTTGGCCGCATCGTTTGATTCGGCTGCGTCGGCCTGCTTCATCAGGTCGGCGGCATCTTTGATGTTGTCGGTCTTCTGCGTTTCGATTTGCTTGATCTGCTGCGTGATCGAATTTAGATCTTCGGGCTCTTTGTCGTAACCCTCGTAGCGATGGCAGCCCATGCAGCCGCGCTGGCGGTACAAATCTTTGCCCGCATTGATGGTCTCGAACTGCACATCGCCGCTCACCAGCACCATGTCGGCCGCGTGGCAACTCTGGCATCCGGCCTGCGCGTTCTCCTTGGGATAAAGCGGCCAGAGCCAGTGCTCATAATTGCCGTGTGCTTTCTCGGCGCTGGTGGTGGCGCGCCCGTTGCCCTGATGACACGGCGAGCAACCGAACTTTTCGGGATCGTGAATCTGCAAGAGCTCCGTTTGCGGATGGCTGACCAGCGCGCGCGCGTATTCGTCGGGCTTCTTCTCGCCCTTCGGAGTCATCTCGGCCGCGGTGATCTTCAGCGGCTCGCGCGTGTTCATGTGGCACGATTCGCAGCGGTCGACAATGTTGGCTTCCGCCACATTGATCTGCACGATCTTCGTATCCCAGTCTTCCGCTTTGCGCTTCAGGCCTTCGATCTGCGCCGGCGTCAGGTCCACCATGTGATCGGTGACGTAGTCGTCCATGGCATTCTTGGCGGCGGTGGTGGGTTTCAGCACATCGCCAAGATCAAGGCTGAGCTTGGTGCGCTCGTTGCGAATGTCGTTGTAAGTTTCTTCCAATTGCGGGAAGGTGAACTTTGTTCTTGTGCCGTCAGGGAACTCGACCGTGGCCTGCTGCGCTTTGTAAGCATCGATTTCTTTTTGCTTGCTCGCCTTGTCAGAAGCGCTGGTGCTGGTTTCCAGTTCGTAGGTGAGCGCGTTGACGTAAGCGCGACGATCGGTGAAGACGCTCTGCACGGCCAGTAGGCGAGCACTCGCGTCGTCCAGTTTTTTGCGAGCTTCTTCCGCCTGCGGCTTGGAAGTCTGATAGGCCTGTGTGTAGACCTGCTTGAGCGAGACGTATTCCGGATTGGCTTCGACAGATTTTTCCGCCTTCGACGACGACGACTTCGCCGTATTCAAGTACGCGCTGTAGCGTTCTTTCCACTGATCCTGGAAAGCCTTCCACGGCCGCTGGCCCCAGGCTTCGTCATACAGCGCCCAGAACAGCGTGCCAATGAGGAGTACCGTTGCGATCAGGTAATAGAGCGCATACGACCTGCTGGTAATCGGATCCTGCTCGGGGATGGGTTTCTCAGCCACCAATTCCTCCGGATCTAATTCTTCTTCTTGTCATTCCTTCTTGAAGCGCGGAATCTCTGTTCCCGGCAACTCTCCGGCGATGACACTTTCACACATTGAACCAGGGCGTAATCCACACGTACTTGATGTGCCACAACAGCCGCAGAGCCATCTTCAAGGGCAATGCGACCATGCTCAGCAACAGGAAATTCATGATGGAAAACTGCAGCAGGCTCATACGCTGAAAATCCTTGCCCATCTTTCGACGGAAGAGGGAATACACCAGCCCACCGCCGATCAGGTAATACCCGCCGACAACAATTGCGCCGAAAATAATCTTGGCGACGTTCGACGTGATCCCGAAAATATCGGGCAAGTCGCGGTTCACCTCGTAGATCAGCCGGTTGTGATCCCACGTTTGCCCCGGCCAGAACCATTGCCAACCGGGCCCGCGGATGAACGTGCCGATGATGATCATCGCAACCCACAGAATGATGAAGCCGAACAAAAACGACGAAATGGAAAACTTGCGCTGCTTCCAGGTGTAATACCCGCTGCCCAGGGGGTTCGTGTCGATGTAGGGAATCACCATCAGCCCGATGATGATCATCGTCGGCATGACCACGCCCGCGATCCACGGATCGAAATAGACGAGCATCTCCTGCAAGCCGAGGAAATACCACGGCGCCTTCGCAGGATTCATCGTTAGGTTGGGATTGGCGGGCTCTTCCAGGGGCGCGTTGAGCGTGATCGACCAGACCATCAGAATAATGGTGACGATGATCGCGGCCAGAAATTCAATGCGCAGGAGGAACGGCCATACGTGCACTTCTTTTTGCCATCCCGCTTTGAAGGGCCACGTCTTGCGATGATGCGTCTTGGCCAGCGCGGGATCGGCTTCCAGTTCGGTGATGAGTTGATCGTTGGCGTGCGCCTGCTTCCATGCCAGATAAATATAGAAGGCAAGCAGCGGGATCAATCCCACGATCGGCACGTTGTCCGGCGCCGAGCAAATTTCCCAGAGTTGTCGCCAATCCATAAGTTCTCCGTGTGGCGCGGGCACTCTTGCCCGCGAAACGCTTGAGTCATTCCACACTCAAAAGTCCGTGAAGCTGTCAGCCCGCGGGCAGGAGTGCCCGCGCCACACTCATCACTCGCCCGCCGCTTTTGGCCCTCGGCGCGGCTTGTCGGCCTCGGCTTCCAGCATCACCGGGGCTGGACCGGAAATCCCGCCGTCTTTTCGCACGCGCCAGAAATGCACAATCATCAGAATCGACGCCACGATCGGAATGCCGATGCAATGCCAGATGTACGACCGCAGCAGCGCATTCGCATCCACAATCGAACCGCCGAGCAGTCCGAAGCGCACATCGTTATAGGGCGTCATGCCGAGCATCGAACCGAACGGTCCTTCGTGCCCCAGCAGCGGCGTGGCCCGCGCCATGTTTGTGCCTACGGTGACGGCCCAGAATCCGAGTTGATCGTCGGGCAGCAGGTATCCGGTGAACGAAAGCAGCAACGTGAAGACCAGCAGCAGCACGCCGATGTTCCAGTTGAACTCGCGCGGCTTCTTGTATGAGCCGGTCAAAAACACGCGGAACATGTGCAGCCACACGCCGATCACCATCAGGTGAGCGGCCCAGCGATGCATGTTGCGCAGAATTTTTCCGAAGGGCACATCGTGCTCGAGATAGAGCACATCGCGAAAAGCCTGCACCTTGCTGGGGTGGTAATAAAACATGAGCAGCACACCGGTATAGGTGAGAACCAGAAATAGATAAAACGTGATTCCGCCCATGCCCCAGGTGTAGCTGTAGCGCACCGCGTCGCGATTAATTTTCGCCGGGTGCAGGTGCAGGAATACGT
Source organism: uncultured Acidobacteriota bacterium (assembly GCA_963701925.1). Classification (GTDB taxonomy): domain Bacteria; phylum Acidobacteriota; class Terriglobia; order Terriglobales; family Acidobacteriaceae; genus Sulfotelmatobacter. The sequence continues at coordinate 355,379 of CAVPBQ010000007.1, read as the reverse complement.
TCGACAGCACGCCCAACGCGCGGTTGCGCGGCGTGTCGTCGTGTTTGTGGCGGAAGATCGAAGTGTAGACCTGGGTCTTGGTGGGATCCTTCAGTCCCTCGATCTGCTCCTTCGCCTTGGTGGGGATGTCCGTCTTAAGAGCCTGAATATCCTTTTTAACGCCGGTGGTAACCTTTTCGAGGATGCCGGCCTTGGCGCCGTTTTTCCCGTTCGGATTGTTTTCGTCAGCCATAAGAGTTCCAAAAACTCGCTGTCATTCCGAACCGGTCTGAAAGACCGGAGAGGAACCTGCTTCTGCTCTCTACACTCCCGTCAAAAATGCTCCCGGATCGTTGAAATGCGACGGCTGCCCCTTTGGCCACTGATACAGCCGCGACGTGTCGACGATGATCTGCCCATCGGGCGCGAGTTCGATCTTCGCCCGGTCCATGGGGCGCGGCGCTGGGCCTTCGAAATTGATTCCTTCGCTGTCATAGCCGCTGCCGTGGCACGGGCATTTGAATTTATTTTCGCTGGGCTTCCAGTCGGGCGTGCATCCTAAGTGCGTGCAGCGCGCGTAGATCACGAATAGCCGGTCGGGTGTGCGATCCACCCAGATGCGAAATTTCTGCTGGAATTTGGTGTCAACGCCGAGGGCAAACTCCGAAGGATAGCCGATCTTAAAAACGGAATTCGGTTCGAAGAGGGTTCGCGGAAGAAAGAAACGGAAGAACGCCAGAAACCATGCAGTCAAAAAGCCGACGACCATGGTCCAGACAAAACGCCGCCGTCGCCGGTCAATTTCGGTGAAGGGCGCAGTTCCGCTGACACCAGCGGCAGGCGCCGCCTTCGAGGTTCCCACCGCAGGCGTCCCAACATACTTCGTGGGATCGGCCGCAGCCTTCGGAGCCTCGGGATTCGGGCTGACCTTACCGGTCTCCGCATCCGCCATGAGTTCCCCTCCTGCCTAGCAATCTGGCTGTCTTTGAAACATGACTTAGTCCAAACCTGCGGCCGCCGCATACAGTGGCGCCGCCACCTTCCCGGCAATTGGAAGCAAGCAATGCTCGGTCTGTCCTCGCGCCTCACGCACAATCTCGGCGAGAGCCTGAATAAATTTCGGCGAATCGTTCAGCCCGGCGCTCATCTCAAACTGCGTGAAGCCCAGGCCCAGCGCGCGTTCCCGCGCCTCGTGATTTATTTCCGCCAGTGTCTCCACGTGGTCGGAGACGAAGGCCACCGGAACGACGCACACCTCGCGGACATTTTCTTTTGTCATGGCATCGAGAGTGCCGCGCAAGGAAGGCTGCAGCCAGCGGCTCGCTCCTACCTTACTCTGATAGCAAAGTCGATGATGATTGCTCCATCCTCCGCGTTTCATCAGGAGTTGGACAGTTTCTTCAATCTGCGCCTGGTAGGGGTCGCCCTTCTCGATGACGGCGACCGGCAGGCTGTGCGCGCTGAAGAGAATCTCGGGACGTCGCGAATCGGCAAAGCGATCCAGAGCCTGGTTCACCTTTTCGACCAGCGCGTCCAGATATGTCGGGTTGCGATAGAAAGTGCGCACCCGCGATACCGGAAGGCCCCCGCCGTAAAGCCGCTCCCACTCATTCAGGCTGGAGCCCGTCGTGGTCGAAGAATACTGCGGATACAGCGGCAGGAGCACAATCTCGTCGCAGTCGGCGTCGTGCAACTGCTCGATCGCCTCGCTGGTGAAGGGATGCCAGTAGCGCATGGCGACGACGCATCGCGCATCCATGCCCTGGCTGCGCAGTTCCGCTTCCAGCGCCCCCGCCTGTTGCTCGGTGTTACGTCGAATCGGAGAGGCCCCGCCAATGCACGCATAATGGTGCTGCACCTTGCGGGCGCGGGTGGACGAAATCAGTTTTGCCAGAGGCTTGCGCCCGATGCGGGCAAGAGGGAAGTCAATAATATCGGGGTCGCAAAATAAGTTGTAAAGGAATGGCTCGATCGCTTCCAGCGTGTCGGGTCCGCCGAGCTGAAAGAGAACTATCCCCACACGCGGTACTGTACGCGTCATCTTCCCCCAGAACATTTCCCACAGAACCCTGAACCGGAAGGCACTTTACCCCGAACCGGGAGTGAGAGTCAATGGCGCATTGCGAAATTTAATCGAAGGTCGAATCGAAGATCGAAACCGACCGATCCTCTCCTGGTTGCAAAAGCTGTATTGCAAAATCTGCTCGCGGGCAGGCAAGCTGATACTCGTGCCGGAACTGCCTGATATCACGGCCTACCTCACCGCTCTCGAACCGCGGGTAGTCGGCAAGCCGATCGAGCATATCCGCGTGGCCAGCCCGTTTCTGCTGCGAACGGCGCAACCGCCGCTGGCTAGCGCCGAGGGCCGCACTATGGAAAAACTTCGCCGCATCGGCAAGCGCATCGCATTCGGGCTGGACGGCGATTTGTGGCTCGTTCTGCACCTGATGATTGCAGGCCGCCTGCACTGGCGGCCGCGTGGCGCGAAATTGGGCGGACGCCAAAACCTGGTGGCTTTCGATTTTTCCGATGGCTCGCTGGTCCTCACCGAGGCCGGTTCGAAGCATCGCGCGTCGTTGCACGTGGTCAGCGGCGAGGAGAATCTGGCCGCGTTCGACGCCGGAGGAATCGATGTCTTCGCCGCCGATCTCAATGATTTCCGCAATGTGCTTACCGCCGAGAATCACACGCTGAAGCGCGCTCTCACCGATCCACGCCTGTTAAACGGAATCGGCAACGCCTACTCGGATGAGATTCTGCATGCCGCGCAACTTTCTCCCATCATGCTCACCCAAAAGTTGAAGCCTGAGGAGTGGGAACGGCTCTTCCACGCCGCGCGGTACACTCTGCAGCACTGGATCGACAAGCTGAAGTCCGACGCTGAAGCAGATTTCCCCGAGAAGGTGACCGCCTTTCGCAAGGGCATGGCCGTCCATGGCCGCTATGGTGAACCCTGTCCGCGCTGCGGAGAAAAGGTTCTGCGCATCCGCTATGCCGACAAGGAAACCAACTATTGTGCTCGCTGCCAGACTGCAGGCAAGGTGCTAGCGGATCGCAGCCTCTCCCGCCTGCTGGGCTCCGACTGGCCGCGCACGCTGGACGAACTGGAAGCTCTGAAACGCCGCTGATAGCCCTGCCCCTCGCGCTGAAAAATGCCGTGCGGCATGCTGAACGGAGCCGTTCTTCAGGCGGCCTGAAGCGTCTCCCATACGACGAGTAGTCGGCGCACGGCTCCCACCGTACCGCGATTAAATTGTGTTTCGATCCGCCGATCCTTCCCGCCATCGGGTACTCTGGAGCTAACGACCTCCGGGCTGGGACTTATGGCAATCGCGGATGCGAACATTCCGTTCTCCCCTCGGGAGGTAATTCAGTTTGAGTTCGCCTCCGCACGCGAGCGCGCGACCTGGGTCTACGGCATGTTGCGCTCGATTTTGGATGTGCCGGTTTCAAGACGCACGGATCAGTTGCGGGGGCTGACGGAAACCATCGACGCCCACCCGCACCGCGACGAAATTCGCGCCGCCTTTCGCGACTTCTGGTCGCACCACTCCTATGTTCGCGTGATTTCCGAGGCGGGGCTGCCCGACGAAATTTTTCTGTTGCCAGAGTTGTTGGGGCGCGCCGCCAAACGCCTGCTGCCGGAAGATGAGGTTCGCGGCGATCTTTATGTGCTTCTCGATTCGCTGGAGCTGAAGCAAAGAGATGCCATGTGGCTGGCGTCTTTGCCCGATGAACTGGTGCGCTGGTGGTCCGACATCTTCAGTCTATCCGCATCCTCGATGCTTGCCTCCTGCAAGATTCTGGCTTTGCGAGCTTCGAATGTAGCGCTCTCCCGGGACTTGTTGACTCATGTCAGCGATGACGACGTCACCAAATCCAGCTTTTTCCACCTTCCATCGTTGGTCGAATCGGTGGTTCTGCATCCGGAGGAATATCCGCTATGGATCGAGCAAAGGGACGCTTGCGTTGCTCAATTGCGCGAGATTAACGAGCGCCTGGAAAAAGAGGGGACGTCGGCAGGCTTGATCTTCCGCCTTCGCCTGCTGCGCTCTTTTTTATGGAGAATCGATCAAGTCTTTGCCTTGCGCCGGCCGGGCTCCGACGCCCGCAAATTCGCCGTTTCGCTGATCCTCGGATTCGCCTCGCAGCGCGGTATTTTGAAGGTGACCGGCACCACCTTCCGCCGTCTGGCTCGCAGCGTCGTAGAAAAAACCGGCAGAGTGGGCGCCCACTACATCGCCCAAAACGCACGCCACTGGCGAACTCTGGGGGCTGGCGCCCTCATGGCCGGAGTGATCACTTGTTTTACGGCCTTGGTGAAATACGGCATCTCAGCCAAAATTCACCCACCATTTCTTGTGGCTCTCGGACATTCCCTTAACTACGCCGTGAGTTTCCTGCTCATGCAGGCCGGCGGTTTCTTGCTGGCCTCGAAGATGCCCGCCGCTACCGCGGCCACGCTGGTCGATGCCATGGAAGATCCCGCTAAGGATCACATGGCCAGTCTTCAGGCCATTTCCCAGACGCAATGCATCGTCACGCTCGGCAATCTTCTGGGAGCGATTCCTTCTTCCATCGCCGTAGACAGGCTCTGGCATGCCGTGACCGGCCATCCATTCCTGACCGCAGAAGAGGCCACGCATGGAGTGCGAATGCTGATCCCGCATCACTCGGGAACCATCGCCTTCGCAATCGTTACAGGCGTGCTTCTCTGGCTTTCCTCACTCGCCACGGGCTGGACCGCGAACTACATCGCGATCCACCGCATGGGAACTTCCATTACCAACAGCCTGCGCATCCGCCGTCGCCTGGGAGCGGAACGCGCCGCCCGCCTCGCGGACTGGGTCACGCACAAGGGGCCGGGCTCGGTCGGCTACATCGTCCTGGGTTTTCTGCTGGGTACGGTGCCGATTCTGGTTTCGTTGTTTGGTATCCCGCTGGAAGTACGGCACGTCACGCTGTCGGCCGCAAGTCTCGGATACGCCCTCGATGGCGTGCGCCTCTATGGAGCCTTAAACCGCACGGAAGCAGCCCTGTCCCTTCTCGGATTGCTGCTGGTCGGAGTGCTGAATATCTCAACTTCGTTCGTGCTCAGTTTTCTGCTGGCGGTTCGCGCTAGGGACGTCGGGGATGAGAAGGCGCGCGACTTCCTCAAGGAAGTGGGCCGCGAGTTGGTGGCAAATCCGCTTTCGTTCTTATGGCCGTCGGGTACTGAATCGGAAGCCTAGAGCGTTAACGGGCGTCGGCGACCGGTTCGGCAGCGACGTTTTGCATCTCTTCAATTACCGCATCGGCAAACTGCGAAGTGCCGGCCTGCCCGCCGATATCACGGGTCAACTTTTCACGATGCCGGTAGACGCGCTCCAGCGCATTGCGAATCTGCGTGGAAGCCGCTTGCTCGCCCAGATGCCGCACCATCAGCAGCGCCGAGCGCAGCAGCGCCGTGGGATTGGCGAGATTCTTGCCCGCAATGTCGGGAGCTGATCCGTGCACGGCTTCGAAGATCGCGCATTCGTCGCCCAGGTTGGCGCTGGGCACAAATCCCAGGCCACCCACAAACGCCGCGCACAAATCCGAAAGAATATCGCCGTACAAATTCTCCATCACCAGCATGTCGTACTGGTACGGATTCATCACCAACTGCATGCAGGTGTTGTCGACAATGTGCTCGCCGTAAGTGATCTCGGGATAATCCTTCGCCACCGCGCGCGAGCATCTCAGAAACAGCCCATCCGACAGCTTCATGATGTTCGCCTTGTGGATGGCGTGAATCTTCTTGCGGTTATTCTTGCGCGCATATTCGAAGGCAAAGCGCGAGATACGCGTGCAGGCCTTCTCAGTCATGATTTTCAGGCTCTCGACGACGCCCGGAACAACTTCGTGCTCCAGGCCGGAGTACAGGCCCTCGGTATTTTCGCGGACGATGATCAGGTCCACATCCGGATAGCGCGTAGGAATATGGGGAAGATTCCGAATCGGCCGGAAGTTCGCGTACAGCTCAAATTTCTTTCGCAGCGCGACGTTGATGCTGGGAAACCCGCCGCCCACCGGCGTGGTCACCGGACCCTTCAAGCCAACTCGCGTGCGCTCCAGCGACTCGATCAGATCCTTCGGAATGTACTCGCCGTATTTCTCGAACGCGTCCGCGCCCACGGCGAACGTTTCCCATTCGAACTTCACCCCAGTCGCTTCCAGGATGCGCACCGTCGCCTGCGTCACTTCAGGGCCAATGCCGTCGCCGGGGATGAGGGTTACTTTATGAGTCATGATTGCTACCTTCTAAGTGGTCAGTGGCCAGTGACCAGTGGTCGGGGAGCATCAGGGCTTTCGACGGCCGCTATTCATCGCTCACTGTTCACTGCTCACTTCTCTTTATTCACACACTCTTTGTCTTCACCAGATCCTTCAACTCGTTCATGAATTCCTTGACGTCTTTGAAGTCCAGATAGACCGAGGCGAAGCGCACATAGGCAACTTTGTCGTAGCGGCGGAGCCGGTTCATGATGAGTTCGCCCAGTTCGCTGGTCTTGCGCTCGCGCTCCGCGGAGTCGATTACGAACGACTCTGCCTCGTTCACGATCTGCTCCAGCTTGCTGATCGGCACGGGCCGCTTTTCGCAGGCACGCAGCAAGCCGTTCAGCACCTTCTGCCGGTCAAATTTCTCACGCCGGCCGTCCTTCTTGACGACCATATAGGGAATCTCGTCGATGCGCTCGTAGGTGGTGAAGCGCTTGCCGCACTTCAGGCATTCGCGGCGCCGGCGAATGGACTCGCCCTCTTTGCTCTCGCGGGAGTCCACGACCTTATCGTTTTCGAATGCACAGAAAGGACATTTCATGGGCGCTGGGGTAGTAACGGAAATTGTAACAGTTTGGATTGCCGGGGCAGCTTAACCGTGCAGGATGCGAACCATCAGCGGAACCATTTGCGGAGCAACCCGCGAAAGACATCCGCGCCACAAAGCAAAACGGCGCCCACACCCCCTGCGGTGCAAGCGCCAGTTTTTCCCCATACCCTCCCGGTGACGGAGGGGCTGAAGGCTGCGATCCCCGGCCGCGCCTGATGCGCAGACACGAAGAGACCTGCCTAGAAAGTGCCGTATTCCCAACTGCAATTTGTCATCACCGTGTCTGAAAAATGTAAAAAAATTGACTACGTGTTGCTAGCCTGGCCCAGTGCCATCGGTAACCACGGCCCCCTCGCACCCGGCTGATATCATCAGAGTTATTGTTGGAAAAGCCTTGCGCGTGCTGCTCCATTTTGGCGTTTTGCTCCTCGCTCTGCCGCTTCTGGCGCAGAGCAACACGGGAGAACTCCGCCTCAGGATTACCGATCCCGCTGGACTAGGCTTGACCGGCACGGTCGAACTCATCAGCCAGGGCAACGACTATCGCCAGACATTCACTACTGACGATCAGGGTACCCTGGATGCCAAGCGCCTGCCCTACGGAATCTACCAGGCGCAAATCCGGGCGGAGGGCTTTGCGCAGGCTTCCGAGACATTTGAAATACGTTCCGCTTTGCCCTTGGAGCGCACGACGCAACTCAAAGTCGCGGCCATTTCCGAGTCGGCGAACGTCACAGCATCGGGCACGCTGGTTGATCCTTACCGTTCCGGTTCGGTCAATGAAATCGGTTCGGAGACGATTCAGAATCGGCTGACTGCGCTGCCCGGCCGCTCCATGCAGGACCTGGTGAACTCCCAGCCGGGATGGCTTTACGAAGGCAATGCTGTCCTGCATCCGCGCGGCTCCGAATATCAAACGCAATTTGTCGTGGATGGAATCCCACTCACCGATAACCGTTCGCCCAGCTTTGGCTCGGAACCTGTCGGAGCCGATGACGTGGATTCACTCAAGATTTATACCGCCGGAATTCCCGCGGAATTTGGCCGGAAGATGGGCGGCGTCATTGAGATCAATACCCTCAAAAACGCGGATCCTGGATTTCACGGACAACTCACCTTGTTCGGGGGTAGCTATGACACGGCCGGAATCAACGCCGACGACCAGTACACCTGGAAGGGCAATACCCTTGGCCTGAGCGCCTCCGGCAACATGACGGACCATTACCTCAACCCAGTGATTCCCCAGAACTACACCAACAATGGCACCGTCGCCGATTTTTCGCTGAGCTTTGAACGGGATCTGACTCAGAAAGACCGGCTCACCATGATCGTGCGCCATGAACTTGCGCGCTATGCCATCCCCAATGAACTGGTGCAACAGAACGGAGCGTACGTGCCCAATTCCGACAACACTGTGGGCTGTATATCCGGTTCTGGCGGAGCGCCGCCGCCGGACTGCGTCTTCATTCCCGGGGGGCAGCTGCAGAATGGAGACAACTTTGAAACCATGGGAACCGTCTCCTACCAGCACATTTTTTCTTCGGACGCGATCGGTTCGCTGCACGGAATGGTTCGCGATAGCTCGACCGACTTTTTTTCTAACGGAGCTTCCTGGCCGCTCATCGCCACCCAGCACAACGACTTCAAAGAAATCTATTTCAACGGCAGCGTCTCAATTCATCGTGGCCGGCAGGAATGGAAGGTCGGCGCGGAATCGGACGCCACCTTCCTGCACGAAAATACCAGCTATGCGATCCCCGACTGTGAGGATCCTAACGATCCACAATGTCCGATCAATCTAGGGATATTGGATTCCGGCGCCACGACCTTTGCGTTTACGGGCAGCCGGCCAGATCTTGAGCAAGCGGCCTACGTGCAGGATTTAATCCGTCTCGGCAAGTGGACGGTCAACGCGGGGCTGCGTTGGGATCATTACCAATTAGAAGTGAACCAGAACGCGGTGAGCCCGCGAGTCTCCGTGGCGCGTTACTTTCCCTCTGTTGGCTTGAATGTTCACGCCTCCTATGACCGGATTTTCCAGACGCCGTCGTTTGAAAACATTCTTCTGTCCAGTTCTCCGGCTGCGGAGGCTATCGACACCAGCGTGGCCGCGGTGCAGTTGCCGGTCGAGCCTTCACATGGGAACTATTACGAATTGGGGGCCACGAAAGCGTTCTTCGGGAAAGTGCGGCTGGACGCGAATATGTTCCGCCGGGACGTGAACAACTACGCCGACGACTCGCAAATTCTAAGTACCGGGATCAGCTTCCCCCTCGCGTTCAGGAAAGGCATTATCTATGGCGCGGAGGCTAAGTTGGAGGTTCCCCGTTGGGGGCGTTTTTCCGGCTTCGCCAGCTACTCCTACGTCGTAGGCAATGTCTGGAACCCGGTGACAGGCGGCCTGTTTCTTGGGGACGACGCGACGGGAGCGACCAATCAGTTGACCGGACACTTTCCCGATTCGCAGGACCAGCGGCAAACCATTCGTGCCCGCGTCCGCTATCAGGCCGCTGCACGCTTGTGGATCGCTTTGGGAAGCGATTACAACAGCGGGCTGCCGTTTCAACCTGATCTAACTGCCCAGCAATATGCCACGGAATACGGCCCGGTCGTCATTAGTCACCTCAACTTCAATCGCGGCCGCATCAATCCCTACCTTACGCAGAATGTTTCGGTGGGCGCTGATCTCTACCAGCATGAAAAACGCTCGCTACGATTGCAGGCCGACGTCCAGAACTTGAGCAACACACTCGAAGTCATCGACTTCGGAGGACTGTTCTCCGGGAATGCGCTCGGCCCCTCGCGCCAATACACTTTTCGCCTGGTGACCGCGTTCTAGGGCGAAGGCGCGACTGTGGATCTCATCCCGCGCGTTTGAAGTACTGCACCGCGCGCTCGTGCTTCTTGGCGGCGGCCAGCGAAGAAAACGTTCCAAGATTTTTTCGTTTCCCAGACTTTGCATCTTTCTTGCGCGAGTACAACCGGTATTCCCCAGACTTCAATTTTCGAATCATGAAGAGAAGATGCGGTTGGTGGCACGTGAGGTTGGTGGGAACCTCCTCTGTGTTCAGTTTTCTCTGTGCCTCTGTGGTGAAGGCCTTTGTCGTGAAGATCGTCTAAACGACGAAATACTTAGCCCCAGGATGGTGCACTACGATCGCGGAGGTCGACTGCTCCGGTTCCAGGAGAAATCCCGAAGTCAGCCGCACGCCCACATTCTCCTCGGGTTTGAGCAGGGCAAACAGTTTCGTCTGATCCTCAAGGTTCGGGCAGGCCGGATAGCCAAACGAATATCGCGACCCACGATACTTCTGATGAAAGAGATCGCGAATCTCGGGCGCATCATTCTCTGCAATCCCCAATTCTTGGCGCATTTTCTTGTGATGCAGTTCGGCCAGGGCTTCCGCGGTCTCCACACTCAGTCCGTGCAGATAAAGATACTTCGTATATTCCCCGCCTTCGAATAAACGCTGCGTCTCCACGCTGGCCTTCGGCCCGATCGTGACCAGCGAAAGTCCGATGACATCCATCTTCCCGGAATCCCTGGGCGAAAAAAAATCCGAAATGGCAAGCCGCCGCCCCTCTCGCTGCCTAGGAAATGTAAAGCGCAGCAGCTCGCGTGTGGGAACAGGCGACCCCAGCTGGCCCTCTGGGTCATACACGATCACGTCGTTGCCATCGCCCTGAGCAGGGAAGTATCCCCAAACGACCTGCGGCTGAAACAATCCCGACTCAGCCACTTCCTCTTCCAGTCTCGACAAGATCGGCCGGAACTTCTCCTGCACCAAGCGCACATAGTCGGCCTGCGAAGCGGTCTTCAACTGCCATTGATTCTTGAACAGCGCGGTCTCGTTGATGTAGCGGAACACTTGGCGGAGATCGTAATCCTTGCGCACGCGCACGCCCCAGAACGGGGGCTGCGGAATATTCGGCGCATCTCCCACCACAGGGCTGCGCTCCGCGAACACCGGGCCAGTCTCCTCATCGACGGCCATGGCCTTGGCGTATTCCTTCACGGTGCGGCCTTCGTTCAGGCGCGCATCGCGAGCGCCGTCGGAAGTCGCCAGGTCTTCCATAATGTGCAGGCCGGCGAATGCATCGTCGGCATAGAAAACTCCACTGCCATATTCGCGCCGCAGATCGTCTTCAACATACTTGCGGGTCAACGCGGCTCCGCCGCAAATGACGGGAAACTCCAGATTCTGCCGCTGCAGGTCCTGAATGACGTACTTCATCTCCAGCGTCGACTTGACCAGCAATCCGCTCAACCCGATGGCGTGCGCCTGATGCTCCTGCGCCGCGCGAATGATCGTGTCTCCGGGCTGTTTAATACCGAGGTTAATAACGTTGAAGCCATTATTCGAGAGGATGATATCGACCAGGTTTTTACCTATATCGTGAACGTCGCCCTTCACGGTTGCCAGCACGATGGTGCCTTTCTTCTGCGACCCGCCTTTCTTCTCCATCTTCGGCTCAAGATAAGCCACGGCCTGCTTCATTACACCGGCGGAGTCGAGCACCGAAGGCAGCTGCATCTTGCGCGCGCCAAACAGGTCGCCGACCGTCTTCATGCCGTCGAGCAATACGGTGTTAATTAGCTCTAGCGCTGAATAAGTTACCAACGCTTCTTCAAGTAATTGTTCCAGTGATCTTCTGTGCTCGCCCTCGCCCACTATTTTTTCGCCGTTGATAATGGCAAACTTCAACTTATCTTCGATGGAGAGCGTGTCAACATGCGCCGTGGTGGTCACCGGCTTGCCTTTCATCCCGGCAAAATGCGCCATGTAATTCTGCAGCGGATCGCCCGCCGATTCGTCGCGAAAGATTAGCTTCCGCGCCAGTTCGACCTCTTCCTGTGGAATCTTGTACAGCGGATAAATCTTGGTGTAGTTGACGATGGCCATGTCGAGCCCGCGGTTCACGGCCTCGTGCATGAAGACGGAATTCAGCACACGCCGCGGGTATGCATCGAGCCCAAACGAAATATTGCTGACGCCCAAAATTGTTTTGACCGAAGGCAGTTCCTTCTTAATGCGCTCGACCGCGTTCAGCGTCTCGATTCCCGCTGATCGGTATTCTGCCTGTCCAGTCGAGATGGGAAGCGTGAGCGCGTCGAAAATCAGGTCCGCGCCCTCCAGGCCATATTGTTTCGTAGCCAGATCAAAGATGCGGTGGGCGATTGCGGCCTTCTTCTCGGCCGTCAGCGCCATGCCTTCTTCATCAATCGTCAGGGCGATCACAGCCGCGCCGTAACGCTTCGCCATGGGCAGAACTTTTGAAGTCCGCTTCTCGCCGTCTTCCAGATTGATGGAGTTGATGATCGCCCGGCCGGGAATGCGCTTCAGCGCCTCCTCGACTACATCAGCCTCGGTGGAATCGACGAGGATCGGCGCGGGCACGCGGGTGGCGATTTTTTCGAGGATCGAAGAAATATATCCCTTCTCATCCTCGCCCACGATGGCGCAGCACAAATCCAGCATGTGCGATCCATCGTTCACCAGCTTTTTCGCCAGGCCCAGAATTTCGTCGTACTTCTTGCCCCGCACCAGATTGCGGAAATGTTCCACGCGCGTCGTGGTGTTCATTTCCTCGGCCACGATGAGCGGCTTGGGCTCGAGATCAAGAGGAACGGACGTGTACGCGCTCGATGCAGACGCCACACGGCTCACGCTGCGTTTCGCCGGTTCGAGATTCGCGACCGCGTCGACCACTGCCTTCAGATGCTCCGGCGTAGTTCCGCAGCAACCGCCGACGATGTGCACACCGTAATCCTGCACGAAATGTTTGTGATATTGCGCCAGTTCCGCGGGCGCGAGCTTGTACACTGTTTCGCCGCCGACATTTGCCGGCAGCCCCGCGTTGGGAAGTACGGAAACTTCTTTGCTCGAATTCAGCGCCAGGTAGCGAACGGAATCGTTCATTTCCTTCGGCCCGGTCGCGCAATTCAGGCCAATCACGTCCACGTCGAGGGGTTCGAGAGCGCTGAGCGCAGCGCCAATCTCAGTGCCCAGCAGCATCGTTCCGGACTCTTGCAGCGTGACCTGCACCGTAACCGGCAGCCGCTTACCGGCCTTGCGCATGGCCTCGAGTACGCCGATGGTCGCAATCTTCGCCTGCAATAAATCCTGCGCGGTTTCAACCAGCAATAAATCCACTCCGCCTTCGATCAGCGCGGCGGCTTGTTCCTCGAATGCCGCCACCATTTCGTCGAAGCCAATGTGCCCCAGTGACGGCAGTTTCGTCGAAGGCCCAATAGATCCGGCCACGAATCGCGGCTTATCTTTCGTGGAAAATTGCTGTGCCACTTCACGCGCGATTTGCGCCGCCTTGACGTTGATCTCTCGCACCCGGTCGGGCAATTCGAATTCCGTCAGCACAATGCGCGATCCGCCGAAGGTGTCGGTCTCGATCACATCGCAACCAACCTGCAGAAAGTCCGCATGAATGTCGCGAATCATGTCGGGACGGCTCAGTACCAGGACTTCGCTGCAATTTTCCTTGCCCCAATAATCGTCGAGCGAAGGATTACGCTTATGAATGCTTGTCCCCATGGCGCCGTCGTAAATCACGACGCGGTCTTTCACGGTCTGTAAGAAGTCCACCATACAAAGCTTCTAGCTCCTAGCTAGTTCTTAGCCTCTGATCGATCCGCGGCAATCCGCGTGAATCCGCGGCCAGGAAGTTGCACATGCACGAACGCCGGTCGCGAATGGACCGGCGTGTCGAGGAATTCCGGATTCTTCTCGAAGGTTAGCTCCCCGGAACCAACTCCGCCGGTGCGCCCCCGTTCACGTCGGCCTGATTGAATACCATGTTCGCTCCCATGTGTGCTGGCCGGGGGGCCAGCATTTGCTCCTTGCGATAGATGAGATTGGAAGCGTTGAAAGTGGCCAGCTCAAAGCCGTGGCCGTGCGTGATGGCGTCAGTCGGGCAGGCCTCCACGCAGTAGCCGCAAAAAATGCACCGGTTGTAGTCGATGTTGTAGACCCGGGCATAGCGCTCGGCGCCGCTGACGCGGCGTTCCGCGGTATTCTCAGCCGCCTCGATATAAATGCAGTTCGAAGGACAAGCCGCCGCGCACAGGAAGCAGGCCACGCACTTCTCTAGGCCGTTCTCATCGCGCTGCAGCACGTGGGCGCCGCGAAAACGCGCTTCAATCCGCGCCCCGCGCAGGGGCCCCTTGCCGTCGGGATAATTCTCCACAATCGTGGGCTGGAACATCTCCATAAAGGTGATGCTCATGCCCTTGGCGATGGCGGCAATGTTCTTCAACACCGGCATGAAATTAGTATACCGGATTCTGTGCGCAGTCTTCGCCGACGACACAGGCTCGGGGCGCAAGCCCGAGCCTTAACCGCATCTGTTGGGTTATTTGGCTGTGAATATGTAGGCTGCGCCGTTCTCATTGTAGTTCTGGCCTTCGAGCGGATCGCCGATCACCAGTGTTGTCCCTTGCATCGCGACCCCTCCTCCGAAATCGCCCTGGTAGGGGTCGGTTGAGACGATGGTCGCATTGGGTTGACTGGTGGTCTGCCATCCAGCAGCAGGCTTGAAATACATATAGGCCGCGGGATCGCCACCGACCAGCAGAGCGTTGCCACTTTTAGCGATGCTGTATCCGAATTGGAGGCCGGTTGAGGTTGATGCCGCGGCGGTGATCTGTGCGGTCTCGGTCGCGTTGGTCCATCCCGAGGAAGGTTTGCTGTAGACGTAGACCTTTCCCGGGCCTGCATTGCCGATGATCCCTTGCACGACGATAGTCTGCGAGTCCATCGCCATGCCATAGCCGAAGTGAGTTCCATCGGACGTAGTGAGGTTGGCCAGCTGCGTCAGGCCGTTCGAAGTCCGCTGAAACACCTGCAGGGCTTGGCCACCCGTGTCTTCAAGCGCCAAGATATTCCCATTCATCGAGATTTGATTTACGGGGTTGCTTATGCTGACCGTGAGGTTAGGCTTCGTCGTGCTGGCCCATCCCGTGGACGGCCGATCGAAAAAATACAAGTAGTTTTTCTTCGCCCAGCCGAATTCATCCGAGCAGACGAGAGTCTTGCCGTCTGTGCTCAAGGCGAAATTGTTTCCGCAAGGGCTTCCATTGGGCTGATTATTGCCATTGACGATGATGGCGGTGGGAGTCCACGTGCTTTGCCACCCGCTCGCGGGGCGAACCCAGACGGAGATCACAGTCGCGCCAAAGCCCAGCCCGCCGTAGCATTGCGATCCTAGTGCGGCGATGGTGCCGCCGTCGGCGCTGATGGCAAGCCGCGCTCCGGTGTTGCACTCATACCCTAGTTCCGCCGTGGGAGCGACGGTGGCCCATCCAGAGGATGGTTTCTCGTAGACGTAGAACGCGCCACCGTAGAACTCATCGCTTGGCGCCGACACCACCACGGTGTCGCCCGCGATGGCCGCGGACCATCCAAAGTAAGACTGGTAATACAAGTCCGGCGCCGTGAACTGACCGAGCTGTGAAATGCTTTTGGGATTCTGGGCCGAAGCGATCAGGCTCAAGGCAACAAAGGTAAGACTAAGAGCGACACATGGAACGCGCATGGGAGAAAAACCTCCGAGAAATTGCGACGAGAGATTGCGAACCCAGGAACTCAGCCTGCCCAACTCGGGGAGGCTCGCTTGCGGGAATTTTCTATGAGGCAGATGAAAGTTGCAAGATGAAGGAATTTGCAACCTGCAAGTTAGACTTGATTCTGGCGATAGCAGGAAAATCAAGCCGTACAAATTGAAGCGGCCCGCGCTGTCTGGGCACGGGCCTGTTGCTGGAAGATGTTTTTCTAGAATGCCAAATGCAGCCCCAGTTGCAGGAAGCGTGGGCTGCCAATGGTGTGCTGGATTACGCCCAAGCTACCCGAGGGGGGAATCTGCGGTGGACCTTCGAAATTGGGAAAGAAGCTCACGTCGTTGTTGGGAGCGTCGAAATCGGGATGGTTGAAAATATTGAACGCGTCGGCTTCAAACTTCAGCTGGAAGCGCTCTTTGATTCGGAACTGCTTGGCCAGGCTCATATCGAAGCGCACCTGGAATGGGCCTCGAAAAATGTTCCGGCCGGTATTTCCGAACAAGGATTCATAGGAATCAGCCCCGCTACTGTCGGGAAGGGGAACTCCGTTGGTGCCCGGAGCCACGAACTGGGGTCCGAAATCAGCGGCGTTGAGCTTGCAGAGTGACGGCGAGATCCCCACCGCTCCCACGGGGCAAATACCGCCCTTTGCTGCCTGCTTGGCACTTACGCCCGGCAGCAGCGGCACCATGGGGTTCCCAATTTCGTTATCGGTGCCGTAATACAGACTCGCCACTGAGCCCGTATAGTCATACACGCTGTAGGGCTGACCGCTCTGCGCCACGGTCTGGCCACCAATCGTCCACTCATTGGTCACGTATCCCCATGCCCCGCTCTGCACGATCTTGGGAATCGTGTAGCTGTAGTTGACTAGAAAAACGTGAGTCTGATCGAAATCTGAGGAGGCATAGTTGGCTCGCGGAGTGAGCGGATTGTTCCCGGTGAAAAAGAGTCCCAGGCCGCTCTGCTCGTCCAGCGAGTGAGACCAGGTGTAAGACGTAGTGAATTGCAGTCCGTTCGACAGGCGCTTGTGCACCTGGACCTGCAACGCATTGAAGTTCGATGTTCCTTCCGTCTCGTACGACACGGAGTTCATGTCGTAGCCGGGATAGGGTACGCGAAGAGGTGCGTTGCCCGAGAATTCGTTGGTAAAGACCGGCTCGTAGTCCAGGAACAGGGGAGAAGTTCCTCCATAGGAACTGGTCTGCCCGTTTACCACATTCGTGGGCGTGGCAATGCTTGGTTGGTTGAAGGGAACGGGCAGCACCAGATGGGTGCCATGGTTGCCCACGTACCCGACCTCGAAGATCCAGTTGTTGGAGGCTTGATATTGCAGGTCGAGGGTCCAGTTCTGCGTGTAAGGCAGTTTGTTATGGATATCGTAACCGCCAAACAGGAAGGGGCCAAAAAGATTTCCGGTGGGCCAGCATCCCGGAAAACCGCAAGCCGTCTGCTCGAGGTTAGGGAGGTACGCCTGGAAGGCGGCTCCCGTGGCGGGAGGCGGCGGTGGCAGAGTCGTGCCGAACGGCTGCGAGAGCGTAGCGTTCTGCGCGATTGAGATCGGCTGTACGAACGGAGGTGCGAGGGTGACGCCGAAGGGGCCGTTAAATCCGGCGCCCGCGCTCGGCGAAAGGTAGCTGAAGAATTCGCCGCGGTCGTAGTACATGCCGTACCCAGCGCGCACGGTGAGGTTCGAGGTGGGAGCCCAGGCGATGCCGATGCGGGGCGCTAATCCCCACTGGTGATTTTTCATGAGCGAATTGCTGACTCCAGGCGTCGCTCCCGTCTTGTTATTCCCAGCGATGACCAGACCAGAGCCGGTGATTGCGTCCGTCCCCGGGTCGCAAGTGTTCACAGCCGGATCCGCTGGCTGTCCACCGACGGTGCATTGCACATAACTGTATTTCGAAGCGTCAAAACCGGTAAGGCGGCCGTACTTCTCCGAGAGCGGCCCGTCGATGTCCCAACGCAACCCGGCTGTGACCGTGAGATTCTTTCTCATCTTGAAGTTGTCGTTGATGTAGGTGCCGACTGTATCGGCTCGGTAATAACGATGAGCTGAACCCACGAACTCATCCCCGCCGTGCAGGCTGCCTTCGACAAAGTTCTCGAAGGTCGTGAAGTTCAGCGTGTCGGTATTGGTGTTGTCGTTGAGGATGTTGAGCTGGGTGTGGTCCCACAACGTCCCCACACTTAGGATATGTTTTCCTTTTACCAAGCTCGCGGAGGTCCCGAATTCCCATTGATTCTGGATCATGCCACCGTCGCCAAAGCTGGTGCTGGGGCCAAACTCCAAACCAGTATCGACGTTAGGGTCGCCATGGGAGATGTCGAACTGGGGAAAAGTGGCCGCGCCCGGCAGGCTGATGCCCATCGAAGCGGGGGTGAAATCTTTGGTTGTATCGGCGAAAGCTCGCAGGCGAGTAAAACCGGCATGCTGTTCCCAGGTGAGGTTGGGGGAAAGCAGGACGGAGTTAGAGAGGGAAAAAACCTGGCTGCCGGCGGAAAGCTGTTGCGAAAATCCGAGAAGCGAACCGACCGCGCCAAAAGGATTGTTGGTGGGATTGCTCTGAAGGTAATATCGCCCGGCCAAGCGATCCTTGGAGCTAATCACATAATCGATGCCGACGATCCCCTGGCTTACGGTGGCTTTGGTATTGGGGCCTTGCACGACGGCATCGAAGCCTAGCGGGTCGGCTTGTTGTTTAGCGTACTGCGCGCTGGGGATCAGAAACTGACCGTTGGGAAGTTTGGCGTTCAGGAGGTTCGCGGCAGCTGGATCGATCTGATTAGAGGTGATGGTGTCGCCGTAGCTCGTCTGGATCATGTTAATGATGCCCTGCGTACTGCGGTCATTCGTCAAGCCGAGGGGCACGGTTACATCTTTGGTGGAAGCCTCCGCATCGGCAATGCGCACTCCCTGATAGGACCCAAAGAAAAACAACTTATCCTTTATAATCGGGCCCCCGACGGTACCGCCAAAAGCATTTCGATTCAGGTAAGGACGAGGGATGCCGGCGTCATTATAGAAATAGGGTGTGGCGTTCAAATCGCTGTTCTGCCACTGTTCCCACAGCGAACCATGCAACGCGTTCGTGCCCGACTTCGTCAGCACGCTGATGTGCGCGCCGCTGTTGTTGCCTTGGGTAGCGTCGTACTGCGAGGAGTTGACGGCGATTTCTTGAATGGCATCTGGCGGCGGCGTGGGAAGAGCCTGGCCAATTGCCCCGTATACCGACGTGCTGGTTTGGATGGTGCCGCCCGCCCCGAAGTTTTCACCGGTGTTGAGCACGAAGCGATTCTCACCCACCTGGCTGGTGGAATTGCCGTTGAAGAGGTTGTTGGTGCTGACCCCGTTTAGGGTGAAGCTATTGCTGGTGTCGCGGTTTCCATTTGCAAAGATGGCCTGATTGCCCAGGCCGGTGTTGGCCCCGCCTCCACCGAGGAAGTCCGCGTGAACGCCGGGGCTCAGGATTGCCAGCTGTGTGAAACTGCCGGTGCCCAGCGGAGTGGTCTCGATGGTGTTGGTATCGACGACGTACCCGATCGTGGTGTCCACCTGGTTCATCAAGGGCGTTGATTCCACGGTCACCGTGGTCGCCACTTTTCCCGGCGTCAACTTCGCGTTCACGGTGCTGCTGCGGTTGCCTTGTACGATGATCTGCGGATAGACGGCCGTATCGAATCCGTCGCGGCTGAATTTCATCTCGTAGGTTCCCGGAGGAAGATCCCCGATAGCAAACGAGCCGTCGCTCCTGGTTTGCGCGGTGACCTCCAGATTCGTCGCCAGCGCGCGCGCCTTGACACTCGCTCCCTGCAACACCGCGCCGGTGGAGTCGGTCACGGTGCCGTTGATAGCGCCCAGTGTTTGTTGAGCAAATGCTGCGGGGGTTGCGGCCAGAACAGCAACTACGAGGAGAAGCGGGAGAGCGGCAGAAAACACGACAGAGCGAAGCCACGAAATAGATGTCATGGGATCCTCGAGTAATGTTGGTAAGGGGCTTATAGCAAAATAAGTTAGCAACTTTCAAGGAGGTCATGTGAAAGCTCCATGAATTATTCTGCAGATCGCTATATTGATTTCCTGATGCGCCCGGCGTGAAACTGAGGGATACGAATCCAGCCATGGACATCTGCAGTAAACTTCGTGCGGGCCTATGCGCGGACTGCGTATTCATGCGGGTGACGCGGTCTGATCGTGGATCGACGTTTCTATTCTGCGAACGCTCGCTTACCGATTCCACATTTCCAAAATATCCACGCCTGCCCGTGCTGGAATGCAGGGGATATGAGCGTCAGAGGGCGGAGGGAACGGCCGGTTCCGATGCGGGCGGATCTTGAAAGCCCAGATATTGAAAATGGGGGCCTAGCCGATGCCCAGCTCCTGGGCCAGCGCCTTCCACTTGGCATCGACTGCGGCCTTGGTCTTCGCGTCCATCACAACCTCGTCGGGCCAGGGGCGCGCAAAGCCTTCGCTGGCCCACTTGCGCGTGGCGTCGATACCCATCTTCGACCCGTAATTCGGCAGCCGCGCGGCGTGATCGAGCGAGTCGACAGGGCCCATGGTGAATTGAATATCGCGCTCGGGGTCGATGTGGTTGAACACTTTCAACACCACGTCGCCCAAGTCCTGCACGTCGACGTCTTCATCAACCACAACGATGCACTTGGTGAACATCGCCTGCCCCAGCGACCAGATCGCGTGCATAACTTTGCGCGCCTGTCCGGGATACGACTTCCGAATCGAGACGATCATCAGGTTGTGAAACACGCCTTCGACCGGCAGGTTGACATCGACGAGTTCGGGGATGGTCAACTTCATCAGCGGGAGAAAGACGCGCTCGACCGCCTTGCCCATGTAGGCATCTTCCTGCGGCGGCTTGCCGACGATGGTGGTCGCGTAAATCGGATCTTTGCGATGGGTCACGCAGGTGACGTGAAAGACAGGATAGAGATCCTCGAGAGAATAAAATCCGGTGTGATCGCCGAAGGGGCCTTCGCTGCGCAGTTCGTCGAGATTCACAAAGCCTTCGAGGACGATTTCGCTCGACGCGGGAACTTCCAGATCGACGGTCTCACACTTCACCAGCTCGACCGGCGCTCCGCGCAGAAATCCAGCGATCAGATATTCTTCTATCTCCGGTGGCGCGGGCACGATGGCGGAGAACGTTACGGCTGGATCGGTGCCGATAGCTACGGCCACATCCATTTTTCCGGAAGGGCGGTCACCGTCAGCGAGAACGCTTCCGCCGGAAGATCTTGCCATGATGTCGACGGCCGCGCGCGCAGACTGTGGGCGCGCCGGACGGCCGGGGGCTGCCGTCTCCACATGGTTCGCGCTGCCAGCGGCTTCGCGCATGCGCTCTCGCTGATGTTCGGCGGCAACTTTCTGGCGTTGCCAGTGCATGCCCGTCGTACGCTCGTCATAGACCTGCATGCGGTACATGCCGAGATTGCGCTTGCCGGACTTCGGGCTGCGCGTGGTCACGCACGGCAGAGTGATGAAGCGCCCCGCATCCTGCGGCCAGCACTGCAGAATAGGGAAGTCGAGCAGGGAAAAACTGTCACGCTTGATGATTTCTTTGCAGGGCCCGGTGGGAACTGTCTTGGGAAAAAACTTGCCCGCTTCGGTGAGCAGGGGCAGCATCTTCAGCTTGTCGAGAAATCCGGCGGGCGATTTGATGTCCATGAACATGCGCATGCGCTCGCCCACTTCGTCGAATGACTTCACGCCCAGCGCCAGCTTCATGCGCGCTTCCGAGCCAAATTGATTGATCAGCAACTGCGCGCCGGGATGGCCCTTGACATTCTGAAAGAGTAAAGCGGGCCCGCCGGCGTTGCCGTTGGCATCGCCGCCCTTAGAGACGCGATCGGCAATTTCCGCGATCTCTAGGATCGGATCCGCTTCCGTCTGAATGCGTTTCAGTTCGCCGGCCTGATCGAGCGCGGCAATCCAGTGACGAAGGTCGTCGAAGGGCAAAGTTTCCTCGCAGATGACCGACGATTATAAGGGCTCAGGATGACCCAAAGGCCAGGAAAAACCCCAGCCTTGCGGCTGGGGCATGGCAGAACTGCGCTGTTTAGAAGAGATTCCAGAGGAACTGGTTGTATACCTCGTGATGAAATTGCACCTCCTGGGGCTTGACGAAGGTCCCGAGGGCGCGGGGGCAGCGGTCGGCGGATGCCTGTTTCAGGTCCGCATAACGTGCTTTCACGTCTTCGCCGAGAAGTTTGGTGGTCCATCCGGCGTCGCGGAAATTTCCCAGCGCGTCGTAGATGTTATCCGGCAGGTAGCGCTCCGCCTGGCGCAGGTTCTTGATCTTCGAGGTGTCGCCGTCGAGGCCGGTCTTGAAGATCGAGAGCATGACCAAGTAGGGATTCGCATCGGGCGCGACGGAGCGAACTTCCACGCGCATGCTCTTTTCGTTTCCGATGGGAATACGGATCATCGATCCGCGATCCACGGCCGACGCCTTGATCTGGTTGGGCGCCTCGAAGTGCGGATCGAGCCGCCGGTAAGCATTGACGCTGGCATTGAGCAGCAGGCAGATGTCGTTGCCGTGAGTCAGAATGCGATCCACGAACGCCCATCCCATCTTGCTGAGCTTCTCTTCGCCCTTAGCGTCCCAGAAAAGATTCTTGCCTTTTTCGCTGATGGAAACGTTGGTGTGCATGCCGCTGCCGTTCACGCCCACCACCGGTTTCGGCAGGAATGACGCGGTCAGGCCCATGTTGGTTGCGACCTGGCGGCAGATCAGCTTGTAGAGCTGAATCTGGTCGGCGGCCGCGACGACTTCTCCGTAGCCGTAGTTGATTTCAAACTGCGAGGGCGCGACTTCGGGATGGTCCTTCTCGTTCTGGAAGCCCATGGCGCGCTGCACTTCCGCCGTCGTATCGATGAAGGTGCGCAGCGGATCGCCAGGGAGCGAATGATAATAGCCGCCGGTATTGACGTAGTCGAATTTTCCGGTGTCGTTGAAATGGCGCTCCGCGTCGGAACCCTGGAACAGGAAGCCTTCAATTTCGTTAGCGGCGTTCAGGGTGTAGCCTTTGCTCTTGTAAAGGTCCGTGGCATAGCCCTTGAGCACGCCACGAATGTCGGCCGAGTAGGGCGCACCCCCTTTGTCGATGACGTCGCCAAAGACCAGAACCTTGCCCGGGCCAAACACGTCGGCTGGCCCCCAATAAAACGCCGACCAGTCGATGCCCAGGCGCAGGTCGCTCTCGCGCTGCGCGGTGAAGCCGCGGATCGACGAGCCGTCGAAGGTGAGGTTGTCCCAGCTGTTGATCAGGAACTTCTTGTCGTAGTCCAGCATGTGCAGCCGGCCTTCGAGATCGCTGAAAAGCACGGTCACGGCTTTAATGCGTTTTTCGTCGCGCAGATACTTCATGCGCTCTTCGCGAATCTGGTCGAGCGGAACCC
Organism: uncultured Acidobacteriota bacterium; assembly: GCA_963701925.1. Classification (GTDB taxonomy): domain Bacteria; phylum Acidobacteriota; class Terriglobia; order Terriglobales; family Acidobacteriaceae; genus Sulfotelmatobacter. The sequence goes on along the minus strand of CAVPBQ010000007.1, from coordinate 332,555 downwards.
GCTTCTTGCGTTGCTCTTTCGCCTTCAGGTTGAGATCTTCCAGTTCGTCATAGTTCAGTGAAAGAAAAGTGCGCAGCTCATTGGACCGCAGATCATTAGGCATGGATGTGGTTCAGTCTCCTTCGCGATGGACAAAATGTTGTCGGCAAAGCAATTCAAAAATCAGGGGAGTCGGTATGGCTGGTCTTAACAAAATCTGACTCGGGACTGAGAAGCATACCGTGGTACGGGGGATGCGGCCAATCGAAAAAGCTGATGCGCGGCATAAAAGGGATTTATTTCGGGAAGCTATCTGGTGGAAGCTTCGACCGTGGCCGTGGCCCACTGGCTGACAGGATTTTGCTGTCCGCAATCGAGGCATCGGGTTGATCCAAACTGCATTCTGCAGTGCGGACACACTCCCCAGTTCTGAAAAGTATCGAAGGCCTGCCCGCACTTTCCGCACTTCCAATAGTCGCCGACTGGCGGAGCTGCCTTGCAACTCGGGCAGGAAAATCCATCGCGCCGCGGCAGCTTCGCCATACGTAACAAGGCGCGGGCGTGCTGCAGGCCGCCCCAGCAGTTCATCAGCATGAAGACGGCGAGCGCTCCGTACCATATCGATCTCTGCCAAATCGCCAGCCCGAAGAATCCGACGACGCCCACAAAGCCGAGGATGGTGGCCACCATCAAACTGCGGCCGCGCCCCATCACGAACCACAGCAGCGCGCGCAGGATTTGTCCGCCATCGAGCGGATAAATCGGAAGCATGTTGAAGACGAAGAGGCCGAGGTTGATCCATAAGATGGCGTATAGAAGCTGATGCAGGCTGGCGAGAGCCGTGTTCCCGGCGGGCGCGGGACTGAACCAATAAAGCGCCAGCAATATCGGCAGGAGGGCCACATTCACCAGGGGCCCGGCGGCAATGCTCCACAGAGTCGCGCCCGGGCGCTGCGGAGGATCGACATAGGCCACTCCACCCAGCGGCCACAGCACAATGCGGTCGGCGCGTCCGCCCACTTGCCGGCAGGCCAGCGCGTGGCCGAATTCATGCAGCGTCACGATGAGAAATAAAGCCAGATATTCGGCCACATTCCACGCGATCGACGGATAGCTCCCAGCCCGGCTCTGAATCTCAAACACCGCGATCAGGAACCACGACCAGTGCAGAAATACATCGATGCCGTTGAAGCGGAAGAGATGGATCGATCCGTTGCGACCGATAGGCATGTGCGCAGTCTACTGCATTCGCCGCGCGAAGATCATTCTCACGAAACGGACCAGGTCACTAAATGACGCTTGTCACCCTGAGCAACGCGAAGGACCTCTGGAACTTGCTGGCAGTATCGGCACTGCAGGCGAGTGCATAGGTCCTTCGCTTCGCTCAGGATGGCACGCCTTACGAGGGACCTCTTGCGATTGTCTCTAGCTCTTATCTGCGGGGTGGTCGATTACTGTCTATGCGCGGAGGCGCCCGCGGCAAGTTCGCGGAGCGTGGTGAGGAAGCCGGCTGCGGCGCGGGGATCGTCCAGGGCGTCGAGCTTGATGGTGGCGGAGAACTGCGGAGAGTCGGGGCGAAATACAACCTGAAGTACATCCTGCTGGCGGACGGTCATGAGCGCATTCAGCTCCGCCGTGGGGTCCTGCTTCCAGTGCGTGCGCGTGGTGAGGATCACGGGGCCGGGCTCGTAGATATCCCATTCGCGGTCGTCGCGGGCGCGATTCTTCACTCCGCGGCTGTGGGCGCACCAGCGATACCGCTCTACTTCGAGATGAAAGGAGGGCGAGCCTCCCAGATCCGCCTCGAAGGTTAGAGTCTCTTTCTGTTTCTGGCAGCAGGCGAGCAGCCACTGCACGGGCAGCGGACGCGGCCGGAACCTCATGGTTACGCGGGCATTTTCAAAGCTGCGGGAAGGGAACTGCAGACGGGCGTCCAGGCGGGAGCTGGTGAGCCATTGCGAATCGAGAACGCGTCCCTTGCCGGCGCACGCCGACTGCACCCAGCGCAGAGCCTCGGCCCCGCGGCGGCGGTTGTAGGCAGCAAAAAGCATGTACCAGAGCGCCAAAGCGGCGGCCGCAACGCCTGCGACGATGAGCAGAAAGCGCTCCAAATGCTCCTCTGATGCTGATGGTACGTCGGAGGTTGCGGCCGGAGCAAGAGGACAATCGGCCATCTGTGTAATTTTTTTCATCAGGGGGCGGATTAGCTGTGGAAAACGTGGCATCGGGCCCTGCGGCTGTAGTCCCAACTTGGGCAGCAGCTACAATGAGTTCGTGCCTTTCGAAATTCGCGATTCGAAACCGGAGGAGTTCGAGACCCTGTGGTGGGTTGACCAGCAATGTTTTCCCCCCGAGATTGCCTACTCGCAGCAGGAACTCAGGACTTACATGCGACGCCGGGGGGCGTTTACCCTGGTTGCGGCCAATGGTGCGGCCAACGCCGCAGCAACCTCAGGTGCAGATCATGGCGGTCTTGGCGGATTTCTGGTGGCCCAAGGCGGCCTGACTGGCCACATCATTACCATTGACGTGTTGAAATCGGCGCGGCGAAGTGGCGTTGGTTCTCTCTTGCTGCGATGCGCTGAGGAGCGGCTGGCCGACTCGGGGTCAAAGGCGGTCGGCCTTGAAACCGCCGTAGACAATCTGGGAGCCCTCGCTTTTTACAAGCGCCATGGCTACAGCGTGGTTCGTGCCTGGCCGCATTATTACGGCAACGGCGTTGACGCGCTGGTACTGGAAAAACGGCTCGACTCGCGGCAAAAATAATCTGTCCGTTTTCTTTCCTCGCTATGCACTTCCGTGTGCGCCGGATGCACTTCTGTGTGCTCCGCCGCCGTGGGAGCTGGTTAGAATTTGAGCACTTCCGCTCCTCTCGAATTCCTACTATCGAGGTACCAGCTCATGAAACGCTTTAAGTTTATTCCAGGTCGCTGCGGACATACTCGTCCGGATTTCTCGCTGCGCTCGTTGGCGGACAAATGCGTCCGCCGCTACGTGAGAGTGGCGTTTCAAATCTTGCTGGCCGCGTCATTGGGTGCCCTCGTCGGGTGCGGTTCCGGGTCGCAAACTCCAGCCACGTCTAATTTTTCTGGCGGAACCAGCGGAGGAGGCAGTGGGTCGGGTTCTAGCAGCGATTCGGTGCAGGTTTCGCTGGCGTCCGATCAGCTCACCGGCGGCGCTTCGACCGAAGTTACCGTCACGTTGACCCAACCCGCGCCCAGTGGCAGCGCGGATGTGCAGTTGACCAGCAGCAATGCCGCAGCCGCAGTTCCGGGAACCGTCGCTATTCCGGCAGGGCAGACCAGCGCGACCGCAGCCGTTACCACTTCCGCGGTGTCCGCTTCGACCAGCGTGGAAATTACCGCAACCTATGATGGAAGCGTATCCGGCGCCGCGCTCAGCATCGCGCCTCCATCCACTGCTGAATTCACCGATTCGCTTGCGCCCGCGTCGATGACGGTCGCAGAAGGAAGTTCGGGCACAAGTAAAATTACGACCAAGATCGCGACCGGTTTCAATCATGTTCTGACCCTGAGCGCATCAGGCCTGCCGACGGGCGTGACCGTAACCTTCAGTCCCAAATCGATTGCCGCACCCGGCGCAGGAGCTTCGACGGCAACCGTCAAAGTGGCGAGCAGCGTGGCCGCAGGCAGTTACTCCCTGAAACTGACGGCGGCTGACGGTTCGCTCACGGCCAGCTCGACGCTGACGCTGAAAGTATCGGCGTCCAGCAGCAATCCGGGAGCGAACTTCAAAGCCTGCTGGTACAAATCCGGTGGCCACAGTTACCAGGGCGTGATCGTGGGCGTATCGGATCCCGGCACCTATTCGTTTAACGCGCTGCTCTACTCCGACACCAAGTGCACCGTCTATGCCGATCAGTTCGGCTACGGGCAGGAGATAGGATTCGGGACCTCGGACTACATTTTCTGGTTCGATCATTATCCGGACAGGGAGAACTTCTCGGCGCTCTGGTATGTGGGCTCGGACACCTCGGCGTGCCTGGTCTACAACACGTCGACCCCAACCTGTAACTGAAGTCGTGTGGAGCGGGCAGGCCTGGCCTCTGGCTGCATTGGTGCTGCCGGCAAGCGGGCAGGAGTGCCCGCTCCACATCAGGCCGCTCCACATCGCCCGGCTCCACATCATGCGGCAATTTGCGATTTTCTCTGGTAACTTGCTACGTGATGAAAGTAGCGATCCAGGGGGAACTTGGTTCCTTCAGCCACGAAGCGGCGGAGAAGATGGTGCCGCGCTGTACAGTAGTGCCCTGTGCGCGGTCGGCGGAGGTGTTTGACTGCCTTCAGGGATCGAATGAACGAGGGGCCGCGCAGGCCGCCGTCATTCCCATCGAAAACACGCTGGCCGGAACCGTGGCTGAGCACGCCGATCTACTGGTCGCGCGTGACGTCTTCATTCAGGGCGAATACCTGCTACGCATTGTGCACAACCTGATCGCAGCGCCGGGAGTGAAAATGGCTGCGTTGCGGCGGGTACTGTCGCACCCGGTGGCGCTCGATCAGTGCCGCGATTTTTTCCGCCGCCATCCCGGGATCGAGGCGGTGCCGTTTTACGACACGGCGGGCAGTGTGAAGCATGTGATCGGAAATCGTCTGCAGGATGCGGCCGGGATTGCGAGCAAGAGAGCGGCGAAGCAGTATGAGGGAAAAATTCTGCAGGCGGGCATTGAAGACGATAAGCGCAACTTCACGCGGTTTTTACTGATTCGCAAGCGGAGCAGAAAAAGAGTCGCGAAGAAGGGGAGCTTTGACTATCGCAATCTGATTCCTCGCGGCGCCAACAAGACTTCCATAGCCTTTCATGTGAAGAACGTTCCCGGCGCGCTCTTCAAATCCCTGAGCGTGTTCGCGCTGCGCGATATCAGCCTGAGCAAAATCGAGTCGCGGCCCATGCGCGGGCGTCCATGGGAATATGTCTTCTATGTTGATTTTCTGCGCGGCGACGACGAAGCCGCGCGCAACGCGCTCCGCCATCTCGGGGAAGTGGCGCATTTCGTGAAGGTGCTGGGGATTTACCTCGCCGCGTGATTCTCCGCACTCCCAACTCCCATCACTGGCGGTTGTGATCGCGTTCACATCCCGCCTTCCAGAGGGCTCCTAGACTTGTCCTGGTGTCCGTTCAGACACTGGTAAGCATTCCAATCTGGAGGAAATATGCGTGGTTTGAAGGTATTGGGCGTCTGTCTGTGCGTGCTTGCGCTGGGCACATTGGCGTTGGCTGGAGCGAACAACGTAGTCGTACGGGACGTCAACCGCGTCACCTTTGTGGCGCCAGTTCGGGTAGGAACCGCCTTGCTGCCTGCGGGCGAGTATGTGGTCCGTCACATCATGGAAGGCCAGGAGCACATTATGGTGTTCCAGCCGGCCAGGGGCAAAGGCTTGGAAGTGCGCGCGAAATGCACGCTGGTTCCGCTTACGGAAAAGGCCGACCGATCCGCCACCAGCTATCAGATGAATGCAGCCAACGAACGCGTGCTGCAAGAGCTGGTGTTCCAGGGCGAGACCGCCAAACACGTTTTCTAGATCGAAGGGAAGCAATCTGGCAGTAGGCGCGGGGATTTCTGTCGCTCGCATCCGACAGAATTCCTGCGCCTTTCCTGCTGTGGTACACAAATTGACTGGCAAACCCATTTAGCGCTTGGCAGCAAGCTACTTCCGCGTTAGCCTCTGCACCTTGGACATCTAACGCATTCTTGATACAGGGCTAGAATCAAATTCTGTGGGTGCGGTTCCGGGGAGACCTGAAACCTTTCCAATCGGAGTGTCATCTAAACGTTGAGTGAGATACACTCAAGGAGAACTATGACCCAGTCGCCAATCGAGCGCGCTCCTAAATCAAAGGAAACAAACGACCTCAGAGCACTTCCCGTGCTTCCGGTCCGGGATACGGTCCTGTTTCCTCATGCTGTTTTGCCCTTAACGGTGGGCCGGGAGAGCTCGGTTCAACTTATTAATTCCCTGGGAGAGGATAAGACCATCATCGTGGTCGCGCAGCGCGAAGCGCGCGTGGATTCGCCTCAACCCAGCGATCTTTATACCGTTGGTACGTCTGCCGTGGTCCACAAAGTCGTCAAGATGCCTAACCAGAGCCTGTTCGTGTTTGCGGAAGGCCTGGAGCGTGTGCGTCTCGGCGAGTTCACTCAGCTAACTCCCTTCATGCGGTCGTATTACTCAACCATGCCGGAAGCGAGCACGCCAACTGCGACGTCGGAAATCGAAGCGCTGCAGCGCAACGTGCTGACGCTGTTCCAGCAGATCGTCGCCGGATCGCCCACGCTCTCGGACGAGCTTTCGACCGTAGCCATGAATATTGATGAACCCGGCCGCCTGGTGGACTTCATCGCGTCCTCGCTGCCGAGCCTTTCTACGCCCGACAAGCAGGACACGCTGGAGACGCTCGACATTCACGTGCGGTTGGAAAAAATCAACCAGCATCTGGCGAAAGAGCTGGAAGTTCAGCAACTACGCAACAAGATTCAGAGTGAAGTGCAGGATCGGGTGCAGCAGACGCAGCGCGAGTACTACCTGCGCGAGCAGATGAAAGCTATCCAGAAAGAACTGGGCGAGCAGGATGAAGGCCAGCGCGACGTCGAAGACCTGAAGAAGAAAATCGACGAAGCCGGAATGCCCGACGAAGTGAAGAAGGAAGCGCTCAAGGAATTGGGACGCCTCTCTCGCATGTCGCCGATGGCAGCGGATTATTCACTGACCCGCAATTACGTGGAGTGGCTTGCCGTGCTGCCGTGGAACAAAACGTCGGGGCAGGAAATTGAAATTCCCAAGGCGAAAGAAATTCTCGATACGGATCACTACGATCTCGAGAAGGTGAAAGATCGCATTCTCGATTATCTGTCGGTGCGCCGGTTGAAGCCGAATATGAAGGGGCCGATTCTGTGCTTTGTCGGACCTCCGGGCGTGGGCAAAACCTCGCTCGGCAAGTCGATTGCCCGCGCATTAGGACGTAAGTTCGTCCGGCTGTCGCTGGGCGGCGTGCACGATGAGGCCGAAATTCGCGGCCATCGTCGCACCTACATCGGCGCTCTGCCGGGACAGATTATTCAGGGCATTCGCCGCGCGGAGACGAAGGATCCCGTGTTCATGCTGGACGAAATCGACAAGGTTGGGCGCGATTTCCGCGGCGATCCCGCGTCAGCGTTACTGGAAGCGCTCGATCCTGAGCAGAACTCGAGTTTCCGCGACAACTATCTCGACGTGACGTTTGATCTTTCGAAGGTGCTCTTCATCACGACCGCGAACATGCTCGACCCGATTGCCGAGCCGTTGCGCGATCGCATGGAGATCATCGAACTGCAGGGCTACACCGAAGAAGAGAAGGTGCACATTGCGTTCCAGTATCTGATTCCGCGACAGATTGACGAGAACGGCATCACTGCCGAGCAGATCGAGTTCCCGGAAGAGGGCGTGCGCTACGTGATTCGCCACTACACCCGCGAAGCCGGCGTGCGCAGCCTGGAACGCACCATTGGCACGATCTGCCGCAAGCAGGCGCGGCGTCTGGCCGAAGGCAAGACCGAGAAGCTTGTGGTCACGCAGGAAGTGATTCAGGAATTTCTCGGCGGCATTAAGATTCGCAGCGAAGGCGAAATTGCGGAGCGGACGGAGCGTCCCGGCGTGGCTGTTGGCCTGGCGTGGACGCCATCCGGCGGCGACGTGCTCTTCGTCGAAGCCAACGCCATGAAAGGCAAAGGCGGATTCACCATGACCGGACAGATCGGCCAGGTGATGCAGGAGTCGATGCAGGCGGCGCTGACGTGGGTGCGGTCGAATGCGGATCGTCTGGGGATTGGCGACGATTTCTTCGCGACGCACGATATCCACATTCACGTGCCGGCAGGCGCGATTCCGAAAGATGGCCCCTCGGCCGGCGTGACCATGGCGACAGCTCTGGTATCGCTGCTGACGGGACGCCGGATCACTCCGCTGCTGGCGATGACGGGCGAAATCACGCTGAGCGGCAACGTGCTTCCGGTGGGCGGCATTAAAGAAAAAGTCCTGGCTGCCAAGCGCGCCGGAGTGACCGACGTAATTCTTCCCGCGGATAACAAGATGAACCTGCAGGAAGATCTCACGCCCGAGCAACTCGAGGGCTTGCAGGTGCACTACGTAAAGACGATCGACGAAGCACTGAAAGTTTCGTTGCCCGCCGTGGAAGAAAGCGTGGCGGCGAACATCCTGTCGACCCCGGTGAAGGAACCGAAGCCGCTGCACGACAAGGTGCTGACCACCCGGGCGTAAGCCGTTTCATTCGTAATAGAACTAGAGAACGTCCGGCAATAATGCCGGGCGTTTTTATTTGCGGGATATCCGCGATTCGGGTCAGGAGCGTTTAGCCGCGAAGGTCGCGAAGGAAATCGGCAGCAAAAAAGGCCAGCCCTTTCGGGCTGGCCTGTCGTAACTCTGCGTGAGTGACGAGAAAGGAATCAGATCTGCATCAGAATTCCAACCGGAGCGCGAGTTGCAGCACGCGTGCTGCCGGACCGTCATTGTTGATGGTTGTGCCTACCGTGCTCGAAATTTTGCCGAATGTGCAGGATGCATTCGTAATATCGTTACACGGTAGATTGAAGTTCGGGTGGTTGAAGGCATTGAACGCGTCTGCGCGGAACTTCAAAGCTACTCTGTCTGAATAAAGGGGAAACGCCTTCGCCAGCCCCATATCTATGTTAAAGAAGCCTGGTCCACGCAAATTATTACGTGCCCCGATATCGAGGCCGACCGGGCCGGAGTAGTCTGCAGTGCCGACTTGGTTCGCATTCGGAAACACGTAAAGCGCTTGCCCCTTTCCGCCAGACAGATGTGTCTTCACATCGGACATCGGCCCTACGAGAATGGCTGGCGCATCGTTTGAGTACCCGGCCACAAATGCATTGGCAGCTGCAAAATAGGTATTCCCTGAATGCCAGCTGGGAAGGCCGCTTACCGTCCACCCGCCGATCGCCTCGTCGAGCCAGCGCGGTGCCGTCCCGCCAAACGCTTTGCCACGGCCAAATGGCAGGTCGTACACGAAGTTGCCATTCAGGTACTGGGTGACGTCGAAGTCCGAGTTGGCACGACATTCTCGCGGCCGCAACGCGTCACAGATAAACCCGTAGCCGCCAGAGGCCACAGAGTTGGCAATCAACGATACGTTGTCGATGGAGTGCGACCAAGTGTAATTGAGATCAAATTGCAGTCCATGGCCGGCATTCTTGTGAAGCGTGGTAAGCAGGCCGTGGTACGCCGAGAATCCTTTGTTGGTATAGAACGTGTTCTCGGCGAACTGGGCCGCCATTCCCACATTCGGGGGGAGACCAAGGCCAAAGGGCTGAAGGGACGCAATGCCCTGCGTGGCATCTGCAAAATCACCTCGCGTCATATAGGTGCCAAAGTAATAGCTAAGTACGTCCGTGTTGTTTGGCACGCCTACAGCGGGGCCGGTCCCGGGCACCATTACATTTTCGTAAAAAGGCTGAGGGGTTACGCTCAGCGCAGCCGTCCCGGCCCGCATTTGCTGCGTGATATTTGCAAATGCCTGCGACATCAACTGGCCCGAAACGGGATCCTTGAAGTCGATCAGTTGGCTGGCATCTGCCTGCGCCAGCAGTCGCCGACCCAAGCGGCCGACGTACGACGATCTCAGAATGAATCCACCAGGCATTTCGTGCTCGAAGCCGACATTGAAGGCAATCGAGTACGGATCCTTGAGTTGCGGGTCGAGAATGGTGTTGAATGCGGTGGGATAACTCCCATTGGCCAAGCCGAAAGGAACGGCGCTAGATCCTGAGCCGGCGACATCCGGGTAAAAGGGTTTTGTGATCGTGGGAGCGGCCGGTGGCGTTGGCGGACTATTCAGCCCTGAGAACCTTGGGCATGTCGTGAGGTTACCGACGGGGTCGCTCGGGTTGCCGCAATTCTGCGCCGCGCCGCCTTGGAATAGATAGGAGTACTGCGATTGCTGGTACTGCACTGCGTTGACGATTGTCTGATCGTAAATTATGCCGGCCCCGGCGTTGAGAATGGTCTTGGGATTGATGCTGTAAGCTGCCGCGAACCTTGGCGCAAAATTAAGGTGCTGCGGCGTGTAGTAGCCGGGAGCATGATTAGCTTTGCCCCCGAGTGAATAGGCGATTAACGGGGCCGCGAGATTGCCGATTTGGCCTGCGGCGCTCTGCGCTACACGATCGCTGAAGTAGGTATTGAAATTCTGGTTCTGTATCGATTCAATACCATTCCTGTCATAGGGCACGCTGTAATTACTCCAACGAAGTCCATAAGAAAGTGTGAGCTTGGGCGTCACTTTCCAGGTATCGCCGAAATAGAGTTCCGTCTCGTAGTAGCGGTAGGTGTGTGTCTGCCCGCTCCCTTGAGGGAGGGCGTTCCCTTGGGCGTCGTAATTGAACGTGGCGCTGACGGCTGTGTATGGCGACAACGCTAATGCAAAGGCGGCGTCGTACAATCCTGGCGCATATCCACAGACATTCGATGAGCTCGGGCAAATATCGGCGGGCTCGAGGGAGCCGCCCAAAGATGTGGTATATCCGCCCAAGCCGATGGACGGGACGTTATAGTTGAGAATCGTGTAGTCCTTAGGAGTTAAGTATTTAAACGTGCCACCAAATTGCAAGCCATGGTTACCTTTTTGCCAGCTGAAATCGTCGCGGAACACGGGAATCGGATAGGTGCGGCCCTGTGCGTTAATGGCATTTCCGTAAGGACCTACTATGATAGTTCCCCCTGATCCGTTTCCGCCAAAGCCATTGTTGTACTGAGTCGCGCCCGTCGGATTGTAGGTATTCGGGAAGTTGTAATTTTCAAACACTTCCCCGTAAGACGCCCGATTCACCATCGTATTGTTGAGGGTCCAGTCGTGCCCCACGACCCAGGTGTAACTTTGATCGAGGAACGGGTAAGTCTCCGGATCACCGGGAAACCAGATTGCGGATTCCGTGCCGTTCGTCCGGACGAAGTTGCCTTTCCCCCACAGTTTCATCTTGTCGTTCAGGTTGAAATCTACCCTCTGGACGTAATCGTCTTCCTTGTAGGGGTAAGGGGCATTGAATTGAAAACCGCCGGTATTGATCCCATCTCCCTGGGACAGATTGTTCGAGTGGGGATAGCGGCTCGAAAACAGGGTCAACAAATTGGAGTTGAAGCCGACTCCTAAGGGATCGAAGGCGGCGACCTGCGCCGAGCTTAAAGTCTCGAAGTCGTTCGAATTATTGACATACGTGAGGGTGCCGTTGCGGAATGTGTCCAGGGGTACTGTGCGGTTCACTAGGGCTGAGAGTGTGTCGCGGCGGCCGTTGTAGTCGAAGAAGAAGAACAGCTTGTTTTTAATGATGGGACCGCCGACGTCACCGCCAAATTGGTTGCGGATGAGCGGCGGCCTGGGTACGGCCGGCGAGGCGTTATTGTTAAACCAGTCGTTGGCTTCCAAGTCAGTATCGCGGTGATATTCCACCAGAGACCCGTGGAACGAATTGGTTCCGCTTTTGGTCACGAGTTCATACTGGCCACCACCGCCGCCGGCAGAACTGGAAAGGTCCCCGGCCGTTACGCCACGGAACTCCTGCACAGAGTCGACTGGGGCTCGGCCCACTATGGCCCCGAATTGGCCAGTGGCATAGTCGTTGACATCAAGTCCATCCACCGTGACGCGATTCTGATCGGTGCGCGCACCGGTCACCGCACCGTCCAGGGTGACTCCAGGTTGCTGCACAAAGAGCGCCGAAGGATTGCTTCGATCCTGCACCGGCAGATCGTTGAGCATCTGTACCTGAAAGTTGTTGCCCACTGTTGCGTCGGTTGTGTCTAGCGTGACCGTCTGGCTTTCTGCTGAAACTTCGACCGTTTCGCGGGCCTCGCCGACGCTCAGTTGCGCATTCTGGGTGCGAGTCGCGTCCACGTTCAAATACAGGCCGGAGATGACGGTATCCTTGAAGCCGGCGTGCTTGAATTCGATTTTGTAGCCCGGTCCCGGTTTCACCTGAGTGATGGTGTAAGAACCGTCGGAATTCGAAGTCGCCGTGTAGACGACGCCAGTCTGTGAATTCGTAAGAGTGACCATCGCGTCCGGCACCAGAGCGCCGCTCTGATCGGTGACAATACCGGTGATGGTGGCCACATCCTGGGCCAGGGCGGGCATGGAGAATAGTGCGGCAAGAACGAAGCCAGCTAGAATCGTTGCGATGAATGAAGCGCGCAAGACAGACGACTTGGACATTGAGATCTCCCGCTTCTAAATTGCAAGCATCGAATTTTGTACTGCCATGTTCGTGATCGGTGCATGGCACGATCACGGTACCAAAGAATCTGTAACGGGCACGTCGCTAACGGTGTTTCCTGGGAACGCGTGCCAGCAGGGGGAGTTTCAACTACGCAACGAAGCTACTATTGTGGAGTGAACGATTTCAAGAACAAAACTCGTTGGGGAAACATTTGGTAACCGTGATCACAGCGGAGGCGGAGAACGCATCTGGAGGCCGGAAACAGCGGTCGGTATGGAATCTGGTGCTACTCTACAAATTATGCGTGTGCGTGTTTGTTTTCTTGGGATATTGAAGGAATTCGCGGGCCGCTCGATGGAGGTGATCGAGCTGCCGGAAGGCGCTTTGCTGGGAGATATTGTCGCGCACTATGAAGGGCAGATTCCCGAATTGAAACCGTGGCTGCCATCGATTGCGTTTGCGGTGAACCAGCAGTATGCGAAACCCGACACGAAGTTGAGCGCAGAGGACGAAGTCGCGTTGCTGCCTCCGGTGAGCGGCGGGGCTACTGAGGGCTGCCACGCTTCGATCGTGCGAGCGCCCATCGACTTGGCCGTCACGCTGGCGAAGTTGAAGCGAGGCGTGGATGGGGCTGCGCTCGTGTTTGAGGGCGTGGTGCGAAATCAGACGCGTGGGCGCCAGACGCTTTATCTCGATTACGAGGCGTACGAAGAAATGGCTTTGAAAGAGATGAAGTCTCTAGCGGAGCAGGCCTTGGAAAAATTTCAAATTCGCGATGTGGCCATGGTGCACCGGCTGGGCCGGCTGGAGATTGGCGAGACCAGCGTGCTGATCGCTGTCGCGTCGGCACATCGCGCGGCGGCCTTTGAGGCGTGCCGCTGGCTGATTGATACGCTCAAGTGCACAGTGCCCATCTGGAAGAAGGAACATTTCGAAGATGGCGCGGTCTGGGCGGACGGCGAGCCGTTTCCGGCGGAGATTCGCCGGGCGAATTCTTTTCCCGCAGGCAGCCCGTCGGGAGGCCCCGCATCTAAGTGAAGGGCATAGCGCCTGACGCGCGGCTGGCGCGAATTCGTACAGGTATAATTCCATCATTCGATGAGAAAACTTGCAGCGATCTTGCTCTCCGTGGGCCTGATGGTATGCGCCCGCGAACTGCGGTCGCAGCAGGCGCCGGCGGGCCCCGGCTCGGCGCCAGTGCAGAGTCAATCGACGCAGAAGCCATCCGAGCCGGCCACCAAGCTTAAAGTCGACGTGAACCTGGTCAACGTCTTCGTGACGGTGACCGATGATCACGGTGCGCCGATTGGCGGACTTGGCAAAGATAATTTCACCCTGGAAGAAGATGGCGAGCCACAGAAGATTGCGGTGTTCGACAAGGAATCGGCGCTGCCGCTTTCGATCGCGCTGGCCATCGATACCAGCCTGAGCACACGAAGCAATTTGGCGCTGGAGCAGGCGTCGGCGAAGCGCTTCGCCAACACGATTCTTCGGCCCGTCGACGCGGTTTGCGTTTATAGCTTCAGCGAGGTGGTCAACGAGTCTGGGGCGGGCTACACGTCGGAGCTGAAGCGCGTCGATGAGGCCATCGATCACATTCGCGTAGGCGCGGCCACGGCGCTGTACGATGCAATCTACCTGGCGTCGCGTTCACTTGATCGGCGCAAGGGCCGCAAGGTCATCGTGCTGATCACCGACGGCGGCGACACCGCCAGCAAAGTGGATTACCAGGAGGCGGTGCGCGCGGCGGAAGAGGCTGAGGCGCTGGTTTATTCCATCATTATTGTTCCCATTGAAAGCAGCGCCGGGCGCGAGACCGGGGGCGAGCATGCGCTGATTCAGCTCTCCGAGGACACGGGAGGGAAGTGGTATTACGCGACCTCGACGGCGCAGCTGGATGACGCGTTTCGTAAGATCAGCGATGAGCTGCGAACGCAGTATTTGCTGGCTTACTATCCCACGCAGCGCAGCTCGTTCTCAGAGTTTCGTCGCATTCAGGTGAAGATCGCGGGAGTGGCGGATGCGGCCAGCGACCGGGTGCGGCATCGCGCCGGATACTACACGGTGAAGTCGACGTTCTAGCTTACGGTGCAGCGAAGCTGCGCCCTTTCAAAACGTACTACAACAGGCTACTACCCGGCAGGCAGGAGCACTTGCCGCAAGCGACCACCGCTGTGTAGTCTGGGTGACTCGCAGAATTCAAGGCTTTGTGCAATGGCAGGAGTTGCAGTTTCTTGCGCGGTGGCGGGAGGTTGGACCGCTGGCGATTATCGGTATCCTAAAAAGGAAGGTAGATATGCATTTGAACTGTCCCCGAGGGGATGTGCGTTCCGGCCTGGTGGTGATGCTCGGTATTTTATTTTTAATATCGTCCTCATGGATGTTCGGGCAGGCGACGCTGGCGACGGGGAGCATTGTAGGCACGGTTACGGATCCGAGCGGGGCGGTGGTGGTGGGGGCGAAGGTTACGATCACCCGGATCGATATGAACCAGGTGATCGAGGTGAAAACGAACGGGGCCGGGACTTACTATTCGGGGCCGCTCATCCCCGATCAGTACAAAGTCCGGATCTCCGCCAAGGGATTCAACTCGATCAGTGAGACGGTGACAGTGGAGGTGGACAATACGGCAACTGCGAATGGGAAATTGGTCGTCGGGCAGGAGACCGCAGTGGTTATATCCATGCAGGGTAATGACGTCGATGTTAATACCGAGCAGCCTACTGTCCAGGGAGTACTGACAGCAACGGAGATTGAAAATCTGCCGATCAATGGCCGCAATTTTCTCGACCTGGCGCAGCTGGAGCCGGGGGTGCAGATTCAGGACGGTCAGGATTTCGATCCGACGAAGGCGGGATTCTCGTCGATTTCATTTGGCGGGCGGTTCGGGCGGACGGCGCGAATTGAAGTAGACGGCGTCGACGTCTCGGATGAAACGGTGGGTACGACCACAACTGGCATTCCGGCGAGCGCGATTCAGGAATTCCAACTCAGCCAGTCCAGCCTCGATATGTCGACCGAGCTGACTTCTTCCGGGTCGGTGAACGTCACGACAAAATCGGGGACGAATGCGGTGCATGGCGAGGCCTTTGGGCAATTTCGCGACAGCACGGTCGGAGCGGCCGCGCTGCCCACGCCTCCGCCGCTGAGGGCTCCTTTTCAGCGCAGCCAGTTTGGCGGCGACGTAGGCGGTCCAATCCGGAAGGACAAGGCGTTCTTCTTTCTGGATGGCGAGCGCACGGTGCAGAACACGCAGAGTCCGGTCCCGATTTCGCCTCCGTTCCAGCAATATTCGGGAACGTTCAACGATCCCTTCCGCGAGACCAACGTGTTGGGACGCGTGGACTATCTGCTGCCCCACGACGCTCGTGCCTTCTATCGCTTCACGTACTTCAAGAATTTTCTGGCTGCCAATAACAGCGCCGCATACTCGCTTTACGACAACAAGGACATCACACGGACGCACGCCGTCGGGCTCGATTTCAACACGGGGAATTACACGCACTCCTTTCGTTTTTCTTATTTGAAATTCGAAAATGAAATTGTGGACGCCACGATCGGCACCGGTTTGCCCTTTGCCAACCTGGGTGCGGAGATCTTCATGGGCAATACGGGACTGGACGCCGGGCCGAACTTCCTGGCACCGCAAGGCACGCCGCAAAGCAATCATGAGATTAAGTATGACGGCGGCCGGGTCATGGGTGCGCACACGATTCGTTACGGAGTGGCTTATGACCGGATATGGGGCGGTGGTTTCGCTTCGTTTTACTTAAATGGTCCTTCGATCACGTCGCAGGTTTCACAAGCTGAAATCGCGGGGGCGGCGGGCGGTCCTTTTGCCAATGGTGCGGCCAATCCTCTGAACTACCCGGCGGATGCTGCGGTGATTTCGAATGGACTGGGCTATACGACCAGCGTGCCGGCGCTGGGATTTCCGGCGGGTGGGCTTGGTCCCGACAATCGCATTCAGCTTTATCTCGGTGACAACTGGAAAGCGCGCCCGAACTTCACGCTCACTTATGGGTTGCGCTATGTGCGTGACACTTCACGCACGGATAGCCAGTTCCCGGCCATTCCGCAGCTCGACAACCTGTTTCCATCGCTGGGAAATCAGGTGCGCCAGCCGAATTTGAATTTTGCTCCGATGCTGGGGTTCGCGTGGGATCCGAGCAGCAATGGCAAGACTTCGATTCGCAGTGGGGTTGGGCTGTATTACGAAAACGCTCTGTGGAACAACGTGCTCGCGGACGCGCCACAGCGCGAGGCCACGGGCGCATTCTTGCAGCAGATCGCTCCCTGCAGTTCTCCGGGCCAGCCCAACTCGATCCCAACGTCGAATGGAACGCTCAACGCGCCGGGAAGCGCGAGCGCGATTGCGATTTGCGGAGCCAGTGGGGCGAACAGCTTTCCGCTGATCGGCGATGCTCTGCCAGCGATCCTTGCGCTGCAGCAGGCTTATATTGCGGGCTCGCCTTTCAATCTGCACACGCCTAATCCGAGTTTTGTGGGGTCGACGCTGGCGGGCTGCAACGCGCTGCCGTCGTCGGCGAGTTATGCGGGATGCTATTTCACTCCCGGCGTCAATCTGTTCAATCCGAATTACCGGTCGCCGCGATCGGTGCAGATGAACCTGGGCATCCAACACGAACTGAAGCCGGGCACAGTGATCAGCGTCGACTTCATTCGCAACGTGCAGACACATTATTTGCTGGGCGTGGATCAGAACCATTCCGGGGACGTGCGGCACTTCAATCTGCAAGGGGCGCAGAACGCGATCACGGCGACGCTGTTGAATTGCGGAGCGAGTTCGGTGACACAAAGCTGGTCGCAGAATTGTCCCAGTGGTCGTTACACCAATCCTGACGGCACGCCGCGCCCGTTGAACATCGGCGATTTTGCGGCGTTTGGTTTGGGATCCTCGACGGATATGGGCGGCAGTAGTTGCCCTGCCGGGCTGGTTTCTGCTTTCAGTTCTATTGCCGCAAGCACCGGAGACAGCACTCTGATCAATATGTTCCCGAATGGCTACGGCTGCGCCTTCGGTGGACTCAACCAGAATGCTCCGCCGCTGAATTTCCTGTCGCCAGTGGGACGCTCGGTTTATGACGGGGCGCAGGTAAAGTTGGTGGACAACGTGAAACATCCGTTCCCGGGCGCGAAATCGATGAATCTGAAAGTTTCCTACGCCTTATCGCGCTTTGAGAACAGCGGCGGCGGGGTTGCACCGGATGCCTCGGTCGAGGCGGGCAGCGGCGATCAGGACTCCGCTGTCCCGGCACTCGACAATGCAAACGTGAACCGATATTTCGGGGCCTCGGCGCTGGACCGCACCCATCAAGTTTCGTTCGGCGCATACATCGAGTTTCCCAAAAAACTCCAGATGGGAATCATGTCGCACTTTTACAGCCCGCTAGCGACGACGCTGACGGTGCCGGACACAGGATTGGGCGCGGGAGAAATTTTCCGCACCGACTTCAGCGGTGACGGCACCACGCAGGATCCGATTCCGGGCACGCACAACGGCAGCTTCATGCACGGCGTCGACAACAGCAGCATCGGCAACGTGATTTCAAGTTACAACGCAAAATATGGCGGGCAGCCAACGCCCGCGGGCAACGTGCTGGTCGCGGGCTTGCCTGTTTTTATCAATGCCACGGATCTGGCGGGACTGGGCGCGGTGGCGCCGTTGGTATCGGTGGCTCCGACAGGCCAGGCGAACATGAGCTGGTTGAAAACGTTGGACGCGACCATTGGATGGCAGCACACATTCTTCGAACGCGTGACCATCAAGCCATCGGTCGGCGTTTACAACGTGTTCAATTTCGCCAATTTCGATCTGCCGAACAACATGATGTCCGGGCTGCTGACGGGAACTCCAGGGAGCATCAATGGCACAACCTATGGCGGCCATGTGGTGAATCGGGTGGGCGTGGGGACGGGCGTTTATTCGCTGGGTTCGCCGCGGCAGACAGAGTTCAGTTTGAAGATCGAGTTCTAGCGTAAGGCCAGCGTTGCGGCTTGAAGCCGCGCCCTTTCAAGGCGTGGCGCGCTAGCCGGAGGTGAACAGGTGGCCCATCTTCTCTTTTTTTGTTCTTAGATATTCTTCGGCGTGGGGGCTGGGAGTTACTTCACAGGGGACGCGTTCGACCACGCGGACTGCGGCGTGCTCCAGGGCCTCGACTTTTTCCGGATTGTTGGAGAGCAGGCGCACGCTGGTCACTCCAAGATCTTTCAGAATTTCCGCGGGCAGCGTGAACTCGCGATAATCATTCTTGAATCCCAGCCGCTCGTTAGCCTCGACCGTATCGAGTCCGGCGTCCTGCAATTCGTAAGCTTGCAGCTTGGCCATCAGGCCGATGCCGCGGCCTTCCTGCTGTTCATAAATTAGAATGCCGGCGCCTTCTTCGGCAATCATCGACAGCGAAAGTTCAAGTTGCTGACGGCAATCGCAGCGCAGCGAATGAAAAACGTCGCCGGTAAGGCACTGCGAATGAATTCGCACGAGAGGCGGTTTCGATTTGACGTCTCCCATGACCAGGGCTACGGCCTCTTCGATGCGGCGACTGCCGTCCGAGCCCGTTTCTCCACGGAAACCGTAGATGCGGAACCGACCCCAGCGAGTGGGGAAGTCGGCGGACGCGATCTGACGCACTTCTTTTGTGCTCACCATTCGATTATAGCTGGGGGCTGTGGCCTGGCGTTTGACTAGCCGCGGGCTTTGAAGGGAAAGATGGCGTCCTGCTTGGAAGGGATGGGCGAGCCATTGCGGGTCGCGGGATGAAAGCGCCAATTCTCCAGCGCGGCCAGGCATCTTGTGTCGATATCCTCACCCAGACTTTGCAGCACGATCTTGTGAATGATGTCGCCCTGCTCGTTGATAGTAATTTCGATGACTTCATTTCCCGGCGCGGTGGGCAATTGCCAGGGATAAACAACGGGGTCGGAAGTCTGGAAGGGAAGCGCGGGACGGATCTCGTCGCCGTACAACTGTCCCTGACTTAAGGTGCCGTAGGCAGCGCCGGCTTGCGCGCCGTGACCGAGAGCGGAGAGCGTCTGGGTCTGGGCCTCGTCGTCGGCTGAGGCGCGAGACAGCGGATTCTGCGGCGCGAGCTTCGCCAGTTGGGCGGCCGTTTTCCAGGTGAGCTTGTTCTGGCTCAGGCGCTGGTGGTTGTACTTTTGAGTGGCAGTGTCAGGAGAGCTGTGGGTGCTGTTGTCATGCAGCTTGCTCGACCAGTAGAGGCGGGTGAGGGAAGTTCCGTTCTCGCCGACGGCGACGGAGGTCGGGCTGAGCAGAAGAGCCTCTGGTTCGCGCAGGAGCCAGACCAGAGCCAATCCATGAATAGCCACGGATGCGGCCAGCAGCCAGCGCTGGCGCCGGGCAGTCGGCGGATTCAATTGCGCAAACATCAGAACGATCCCCAGAAGAGCCGAACGTGGCTCTCAATGTTAGACGTGGCGGAGCGGGGTTCGTCAAGGGATTTTTAGAGGGGCGAATGACTTCTGGGACACATCAGGACAGGCCGCGGGAGTGCAGGAAGCGCGAGTTCCAGCGACTGACGCCCTTTCACGATTCGAAGTTCGGTCTGCATTGCTCAGCCGATGCCCCAATATGAATTTCTTTATCGATCACATGATGTGGAGCGGAATGAGGATCGCTGCTAAAATGATCAAGCCATCCATCCCACCAGTATGGGGCTATAGCTCAGTCTGGGAGAGCGCCTCGTTCGCAACGAGGAGGTCGTCGGTTCGAGCCCGACTAGCTCCACCAAATCCTGAAACGGTAAATGCATCACAATCCTTCAAGACATTAGAAGGCTAGACCGCGATGATGAAAAGATGTTGTGACTGCCTGATCTGAAGTCAAGAAGTTGGGCTGACATGACGTCTCCATCACTCTGTGCTCGCCGCGCCTCCCGGTTTTCGTTGTGGGTTGGTCTCTATCTATCTTCATTGCGACGCAGGTCGGATGCGACCACGCCGCCAGCAACCCCTCCGTACCTTCCCTGGAAATTGAAGAGCAGCAGTTTTGCCGGTGACACGATACCCAACCGGTACAGCAGTTGCGCAGGCCAAGACGACATCTCTCCCGAATTATCGTGGAGCACGAGTCCCGAACGCACACAGAGTTTTACACTCATCGTGACCGACAAGGACTCAGCATTCGGTTTTGGTTTCGTGCATTGGGGTGTCGAAAAAGCAGGTTCTGAAAGCGATGAAAGGCCATATCCTGGCCATGGGGGAACTTGTAGGGCAGTTCAGCACTGAGTGCAGAGGGAAGTGATGAAGAGCGACTCTTTTCTCTCCGAAACTCTTAACTGATTGCGTTTGGGGTACCAGGTTCGCCGCCAACGTTGCGGCGCCACGCGGCCGGAGGGGCTCCGGTGATGCGGCGAATCCATCGGGTCATGTGGGCCTGATCGGAAAATCCGGTATCGGCGGCGATCCCGCACAAGCTGTCAGAGCCGCGTGTGATCCGCAGCCAGGCCGCGCGGGCTCGCAATTCGGCGCGTAATACCGAAGGCGTAATCCCATAGGCTGCAGCGAATCCGCGAGAGACGGTTTCGCGCGCCAGGCCATTCACTTCCGCCCAGACAGCGATCTCGGTCGACGAGCTCCGGGCCAGGTCCAGCAGCAGCAGGTCTGGCCAATCGTTTCGTTGTCCGGGCGAGGGCCGCTGGCTTTTCAGCAACGTGTGTTCCAGCAAGAGAGTGGTTTCGGCGACGTCCCGCTCCGCGATACGTGCAAGTTCGTCGACGTTGTCCAAATGATAGAGCCCACCGACGCCGCTACGATCGGGCCAATGCAATCGTATGAGCTTGACGCCAGCCGAAACCATTTGATTGGCATGACAGTCCATCGCAGGATGGATGAGCACGTCGCCCGCTGTGGCGCGAATGCGGCCCACGTATCCCGATTCTTCAAAGCTCCCGGCGAGAACCACGGTCGCGTAGGCACGCAGGTGGCGATGGCGCGGCAGGCTGAAGCTGCACGGCAACATGTCTATGCCGGGCGTGATACGCCGGAAGTGCGAGTTCGAGTTGTTGATGGCAGCGGGCACGTTCGAATCGTAAGGTGAAACTCTTACCACGGGCAAGAATAATCCCGCGATTTCGGCCATACGTCACCGGCACATCCGCCGCACCGCCGGGTCAAATCCATTCAAGACAGCGGCTGCAGAGTGCTTCATCTTGGTTGGAAGATATTCTTGCGCGCTCCGGTTGTCCGGTGAAGCAGAAAATGAAACTCGTCCGCTGCGGAGCAATCGTTGAGGGGGGAAGCAAATGACCACGATGACCCGGCGCTCGTTCATGGAATTGGCTGTGGCTTTGGGTGCGACGGCGGCGTGGGGCCAGCCCTTCGCGACCAAGTCGGAAATTGCCGGGCGCGAGCGCCGCGAGTTTTATCCCGAAGGCGTTGCCTCAGGCGACCCTGAGAGCGATAGCGTTCTTCTGTGGACCCGACGCCCGCCAATCAATGGAAACGCCGCCAGTAAACTTTCCGTAGAGGTGTCTGAGAACGAGTCTTTCAGCAGAGTTGTCGCCACTGCGCAAGCGCCCATCAGCGAAGCTTCCGACTGGACTTGCCGCGTTCTGGCTGGCGGATTGAGGCCAGCGAAAGTCTACTGGTATCGATTTACGGACGCGCAGGGCAACGGTAGCCGCGTCGGACGAACCATCACCGCGCCCACTGACGATGACAGCAGACCTGTACGCTTCGTTTTTATCTCCTGCCAGAACGTCACCCAGGGCGCGCAAAACGCCTACCGGCGAATGATCTTCGAGGATGAGCGCGCCGCGGAGGAAGATCGACTGGGCTTTGTGTTGCACCTCGGCGATTTCATTTACGAAATTGTCTGGTACCCGGAAGACCGCCCTCAGGGTATGTACGACCGGCGACTGCGCGACATCGTTCGTTACGAACACGGTGAGAAGATTCGCGACTTCCATATTCCCACGACGGTCGGCGACTATCGGGCCGTCTACCGCGGCTATTTGCACGATCCCGATCTGCAGGACGCGCGCGCCCGCTGGCCGTTCGTGAACATGTGGGACAACCATGAGTTCAGCTGGATCGGCTGGCAGAGCCTGCAGCTATTTGGAGGTGTGAATCGTCCGGCTCAAACGCGAAAGGTTGCGGCCAACCAGGCATTCTTCGAATATCAGCCGGCGCGTTTGTACAAGCCGAGTGGACCATCACTCGAGCGGTTTGACCCGCCGGCGGTTGTCGATGCGCCGATTACCCATTTTGACGAGCACGGTCTGGGCGAAGAGCCGAACAATCTGACCGGCATTCACAGCCTCAGGGGATACCGCACCCTGCGCTGGGGCCGCAACATGGAACTCATCGTTACGGACCAGCGCAGTTATCGCTCCGAGGATCCCACCTATCGCGCCGAAGCGCAGCCTTTTATGAGTGACGATTTTCCGGGACTGATGCCGCAGGAAGTGCTTGACGCTCTCGATGCCGGAAGCGCCGCGAACGGCGGGCGTCCACCGGCGACGATTAAGTACGGCGGCGCGGAGATTGCGAACTTCCGCAAAGATGCCCCGGCCACTACTATTCTAGGCGCGGAACAGAAGGCCTGGTTTCTGGAGCGCCTACAGAAATCGAAGGCGACGTGGAAGATTTGGGGCGACACGATTGCCACGCTTGACATGCGCGCTGATCCGCAGAACCTTCCGCGGGGGCTGACCAAATCCTGGCCGGGTGCGGGATACGCGGGATTTGATGCCAGCACGGGCGCCGGCGATCACAGCACGGCATACGTCGAGCGCGGTGAAATTTATGACTTCGTTCGCGACCACGGAATCACGGGTTTCGCAACCGTCGCTGGCGATCGCCATAGCTTCTGGGCCGGCCTCGCCGCCAAGGGGCTGCCTCCTAAGGCCTTCGAGCCGGTGGGCATCGCTTTCGTGACGGGCTCGATTTCTGCGCCTGGAATCGTGGAGGCGTTCGAACATGGTTTTCCGAAAGATCATCCTCTGCGCCCGGTCTTTGTAGGGCAGGGACCACAGGACACGCGGCCGCAGCCGACCATGAATTTATTGCTGCACTACGGGGTGCGATCGGCTCTGGAATATGTGAAGAGCGGCGACATCCAGAAGGCGCGCGCCTTGTCGAACCCCGATCTGTCGCCCCATCTTTCCTTTGTGGACATGGGAGGCCACGGTTATGCTGTCGTTCGTGTTTCGAGCTATATTCTCGAAACTGAATTCGTTTGTATTCCGCGCCCGCTCGAGCGCAGTGAGCAGGCGGATGGGGGCCCGCTGCTCTATCGCACTAGACATCGCGCCCGCCTCTGGCGCGCAGGAGAGACGCCGAAACTGGAGACGCAGATTGTTGAAGGCGATCCTAAGTTTTCAGTCTGAAATCGCGGTCGCAGGCTGGAGGAAAGTTATCTTGTGAAACCAGAAACTGAAAGCGTGTTGACGCGCGCTGGCTGCACTATGCGACTGGCGCAAGCGAGTGATGCCGAAAGCATTGCAGACCTCGCGGGACAACTCGGTTATCCGTCGACCAGCGAAGAAGTCCGCCAACGGCTGAACGAGATGCGCGACGCAAATCAATACGCCCTTTTGGTGGCGGAGCTTGCGGGTGGCCAAATCGTGGGCTGGATCGGGGTGCAAGTCTTCCGGGCCGTCGAACTGGACACCGCCGCGGAGATCACGGGACTGATTGTCGACGAAAATGTCCGCTCCAGCAGAATTGGAAAATCCTTGCTCGAGGCAGCCGAAGAATGGTCGCGCAGCGTTGGTTGCGGTGCGATCTCGGTGCGGTCGAATGTGACCCGCGAGCGCGCGCACCGGTTTTATGCTGCCAGCGGTTATGAACACGTCAAGACGCAGAAGGTGCTTCACAAGAAACTCTGAGTGAGCTCTTGCCGCACCCGCACAACGTTCCGGTGATACAGAGTTCATGACCATATCTTCCTCATCTTCCTCAGCACTTGCGAGCGAGCACGGATCGGAGTCGGTGGAAGACACTGCGCTCGCGACAGAAGACACAGCGGGCTCGGCGCGCTTGCGCAGCGAACTGAATGTCTTCGATGCGGTTGCGGTGGTAGTCGGCACCGTCATCGGTTCCGGAATTTTTATCCTGCCCAGTTTCGTTGCCGCTCAATTGCACTCGCTGGGGGCGGTCTTGCTCGTATGGCTGGTGGGCGGGTTGCTCAGCGCATTCGGCGCCTTGTCGTTGGCTGAACTCGGTTCAATTTATCCCGGCACCGGCGGCCTGTGCACTTACCTGCGCAACATTTACGGACCGCTGCCCGCCTTTCTCTATGCATGGGCCCTGCTGCTGATGATTCACACCGGCAGCATCGCAGCGCTGGCAGTTGCTTTTGGTATCTTCGCCGGTCAGGTGCTGTCCTTGAACGTGGTCGAGCAGAAGTTGCTCAGCGCTGGATTGATTCTGGGCCTCACCGTCGTGAGCTGCCTGGGAATTCGCGATGGAAAATTTGTGCAAAACCTCGTCGTGCTGGCCAAAGTAGGCGGGCTGGCAGGAATCATCCTTCTGCTGAGTACAAAGGGCTCGCTGCCCCTGCGCTTTTTTAATGGGCCCACCAGCGATCAGGGTGCGGCGTTCTCCCTCGCGGGATGTGGCATTGCATTGGTAGCCGTGTTGTGGGCCTATGAGGGCTGGCACGTTCTGTCGTTTATTGCGGGAGAGATGAAGAAGCCGAAAGTGGATTTGCCGCGCGGTCTTTTGTACGGCAGCGCTATCGTCATGCTGATTTATTTGGCGGCCAATCTCGGCTACTACCACGTTCTGCCTGCGGCCGAGATTCAAGGGAGTAATGCGGTGGCGGCTATGGCTGTGGGGAAGTTGCTGGGCAGACCTGGCGCGAATGCGATTTCGATTCTGATTGTGATTTCGATTCTCGGTTCCATGAATGGATTGATACTCAGCGGACCCAGGGTTTCGTTTGCGATGGCGCGTGAGGGAATATTTCCCGCAGTGTTTGGACGATTGAACCATCGCTACCGAACGCCCGTAGTGGCCCTTCTGGTCCAGGGAATCTGGGCGGCGATGCTGGCCGTCTCCGGCAGCTACCAGCAGCTCTTTACGGATGTCATCTTTGCCGCATGGATTTTTTACGGGCTGGCGGTTGCGGGCGTCCTGGTGCTGCGGCGCTCCCAGCCGGAACTGGAGCGCCCGTTTGCTGTTCCTGGATATCCATGGCTCTCGCTGATGTTTTGCGCGGCGGCGGCGGGTTTAATTATCAGCACTATAATTGCTCGGCCGCTGGGTGCAGCGATTGGGCTTGGATTGGTGGCAACCGGAGTCCCAGTTTATTTCTTCGCGATGAAACTGGATCGGTGATGAGGAAGACTAACTGCTGATTACCCGCGTTTCTCGCTTTATGCTTGGCTCTGGCTGCGTGCATAGTCGTTGCTTCTCGCTTTTATTTTCTGTTATCCCGCTGTGCTCCGCCGGCTCTTCTTACAAAACCGTTCTCGCTCCAGTCTTCCGAGCCCACGCCGTTATGGACAAAAAACAATCCAGTCGGATCGTATTTCTTTTTCACTGCGGCCAGTCGCGCGAAATTACTTCCCCAGTAGGCTTGCTGCCAGTTCTCCTGAAAGAAATTGCTCTCCGAAACGTAAGCTCCGTCATTGGGGACGATCGCGCGCAACGCATTTACGCACGCGTGGATCTCTTCGCGAGCCTTTCGCCCGGCCTCACCATCCGGCTCATGGCCGCGCACGCCGGGATACCCTCCGCCGGCATCGCCCACAATGGCCAGCGCAAACGCGTTCAGCACTGCAGGATTCGTGGCTGTATCGCGCGTGGCCGCGATGGCTTCAGGCGGTCCTCCCGCCAGCCCTTTGTTGAAATGCAATTCGATTTCCTTGTAGCGCGAACCGGTAAACAGCGCCCGTGCGAGCCGTTCCCGCGAATCATCGGCAAGCAGAGAGGACGGCATCCACAACGATTCATATCCGTAAAGGAACCACGCCACTTGCCCGCCATCTCCCGTCCACCACGCGTTGCTTGAACTGGCTCCCGGCCGTTTGTCCAAATTAAAAACTGACTGATGGTTTTGCTTTCTCCACTCCACATCCCACCAATGCCGAGCCGGCATACTGCCCAGAATCGGTGGTCCCTCGAAGGTGTAAGCGGCCGGCGAGCGCGCAACCCAGTCCAGAAAAGGCTGCCAGATTTTCCTTACTTCTTCCGTACTCAAATCGTGGCAGACCATCAGCAGGTCGAGCACATCGTCGCCCGTAATGCGCGCGTGCTCGCCCCAGTGATGGTTGAAAAGATGGTCGCGATAGAAGTCGACGAAGTAACGCAGCAAACGGCGAAACGCATCATCCGAAGCGGCTTTCACTGTCATGATTGCGGCGCCCCAGAATTCCGGCAGTTCCCGAACGCGGAGTGTCACTTTACTCACTACTCCGAACGTTCCTCCTCCGCCGCCCTTGAGCGCCCAAAACAAATCCGGGTTGGTACAGGCATTCACGATGCGCACTTTCCCATCTGCAGTGACGACTTCCGCCTCCAGCAATCCCGCCGCCGCGGTTCCATAATGCTTGGAAAAACTTCCGAAGCCTCCGCTCTGCACCAGGCCGGCAACCCCAACTGTGGTGCAGCCGCCGCCTTGCACATACGCGCCGCCCTTGGTCGTCACCGCGTCGTAGGCTTGCATCCAAATCGCTCCGGAGCCGACGGTCACTGCGCGTTGTGGAGACTGCTTACATCCCTGGGGAACAAAGTCTTCGTGCATGGTGATGTCATGCATGTGGCGCGTCCACACTAATAGCGAATCCGCCGCGTTCGAAGTCCCTTGATAACTGTGGCCGCCCCCTTTCACCACCAGGCGCAAATCGTTTTCCCGCGCGAAGTTTACCGTTGCCGCAATCTGGCGTGCATTGTTTGCCGCTACGGCGTAAATGCTGGGTTTGCTTACCCAGGCGTCCACCCATCCCAAAGTTTGCGTCAGGCCCGGCTGATCTCCGATGTAATAAGGATTGTGAATATTGTTGAGCAGATCCTGACAGCCTGCGCTTCCGGTGTCTTTAACGCAATCTGCGATGGGAAATTCCACCGGAATCAGATTGCCGTCGACTTCGTCGCTCAGCCGCTTCCACGCTGCCGGCGAAGGCCAATTCGCATCCGACGGACGCCGCCGCCGAATCTCCGCCGCACCACGCGCCGCATCGGGCAGGTTCGCGATTCCCGCATCGCGCCGAAGAGTCCGTTCGGCTCCCCATAGGGTCCGCGCCCACAACGGACCGAGCGCCGCCAGGCCCGACTGCTTCAAGAACTGTCTTCTATCCATGGAAATAGGAACTAAGGAATTGTGCCGCGGTTTCTGCCGCGCCGCGGAATCCGTTCGGCAGCATTTTATATCAGGGTCTCTCTCCTCCGGCAATCTCGGACTCTTGATCGGCCTGCAAAGCCGGAGGCGACCGTGCCGGCATTCATCCTATCCAGCGCTGTTCCAGTTCTAACGCGCCAGATTTAATAGGCCCAGTACGGACCCACGCCTTGCGGAGTGCTCTTGGTCTGAATGGCGGTGAAGACATTTCTTCCATAGAAGAAGGGTAGTCCCCAGTCGAAACTGTTGGGATTCGGTCCCGCAAGCTGGCCGAAGACGGCGTCATTCGCGTTCGAGAACAATGAGTCGGCGTTGGCCACGGTGAAGCCGATGGTGCTCTGTGAGCCGTTGGCGCCCACGGTGACCGCTGAGAGATTCTGCACCGAGGCCGGACAATAAAATCCACTATCGTCGGTGCAGACCAGGATTTGTGTTGTGGCGTTATCGAGAAAAAAGATGCCGTTCGATCCGCTGTCGACGAAACTGTTGGGGTAAGACTGACCCTTATATTGCGTGACGAAATCTGCGTTCGCGTTGGGCGTGTATACGGTGGCGCTGCCGAGCGCATTGTTGGATTGCGTTCCGATCCCGAAGATCAGAGATCCGCTGAGTGTTGCTGCGGGAGATGACGAGGCGGGAAGCTGGATCAGAACGCCGTTATTATCCGTCGCGAACAAAGCCACCGGGTTCTGCACCTGCGCGGATGTGATCTCGGTGACCGGCTGGCAACCTGACGAGGGACATTCGTAATATAAGCCGTACGAACTGCTCTGAGCGCAACCTTCGCCGCAATCTTGCGGAAACATTCCCACGCCCAGAATGCCGTTTGCCCCGAGTGTCTGCAGGTTATCAGCCGAGGCGAGTCCGAAATCTTTGCAGTTGGTGGCCACCGGATACGCGGTATCGCTCAATACCTGAATGGGCGTGCTGCTAGCGGTTTCTCCAGCCAGGTGGATATCTGCAGTTTGCACCGGACCCCATGTGTAGGAGAAAAGAAACGGCAGACACTCGACAATGGGATTACCGTCGGACCCCTTTTGCTGCGGCAAGGAGAGGGTGAGAGCGGACGAAAGAATTCGCAAACCTACGGAGCCGGTGTCGACCAGAATTCCTGAAATTGTCTGGCAGTTGGAACTTCCGGGAACGCAGACCGTCACGCTCGTGAAGGCTCCGTTGGCGTAATTTCCTGCGGGGCCCGAATTCACCACAATGGGCTGAACATTTTGCCCGGAGGAGGTTTGCCCTGTGGTGGCTTCATTGGAATGGCTGCTTCCCCCGCCGCAGGAACTGGTCACAAGAGCGCAGCAGGTCAGCGCTGCCAGGATCGTGAATGTACAGTTCCTCATTGGACGCCTGCTCATTGAATGTCCCCGGGCTGCACTCCCGCAGGCAGCATCTGAGGCAGGTACGCTCTCCCGGAAAAGGAACGTGAGCGTCCGCTGAGTTGCACGACGAAATCAGGCCGCACGATGTTTAGGGGGCGACGGGCACGGCTGGACGAGGCCTCGGACTGCACGGCGTCGGCGAATTGCTGAAAATACGGACCCAGCAACTGCCGCATGTTGGGCAGCATCGGGCCCTCCCACGTGACGGCGAAGACTTTGCCGGCAGGCGAAACGTATTCGCGAATGACGGTGCTATCAGCGGTCCCGGTCTGCGGGCGAATCTCATGCACAGCGAACGACTGCATTTGCCTGGTTTGCAGGCTGCCATGAAGTTGAGCCTGATCGGTCGCGACCGAAACTGCGTCGCCACCGAGAGAGGCGAAGCACGGTGGCGCAACGGCTATCAACAGGGCAACGATTGGCAACACGACGACAACAATGCCGCGCTGACCTCTCTTAGAGGAATTAGCTGGCGATTGGTTTTCTGGATGAGGCAAAACAGACTCCTGAAAAATCGGATGTGAGGTTTGATCCCTGCCCTCGACTGTGGGTTGCCGCGACCTTGCCCTATTGCGTTTTTTGTACAGGAAACACCGTAGAGCCATCCCTTATAGACGCGTGCTATCAATGATCGGGTGCGCCCGGGGCCTTAGGGTTTAGTTTGCCTTGTGGCGTGTTGTATGGATGACGAGTACGGAGCGGATTGGTGGCCGGCGACTTTCTTTCCAGGCTTTCCTCATAATGGTTTGCATTCAACCTTGGCAGTCCGCCCGCGTGAACAAGCGCGGCGACGACTTCGGCTCCAGGAGATGACGTTGAAAAAGAACAGCAACAGCACGCTGACAGTCGATCCGAAAACCGAAGCGGCTCATAAAGAAAATGGCAACGGCGCGAAGGCCGCGGATCCAGGAGCGGCGGATCTGGGGATGATTCTGGCCAGCCTGCATGCGGTGCGCGACGGGAATTTTTCAGTGCGCCTGCCCAGTTCGTGGACGGGGCTGCAGGGAAAGATTGCTGACGCATTCAATGAGATTGTGTCGGCCAACGATCAGATGGCGCACGAGTTAAAGCGCATCGGGCAGACAGTTGGAAAAGAAGGAAGAACCCGCGAGCGCGCTCGCGTCCATGAAACCCGCGGCGCTTGGGGCGAGATGGAGACTTCGATCAATACTCTGGTCGAGGATCTGTTGCGGCCGACGGCAGAGGTGACGCATGCCATCGCGGCCGTCGCCCAAGGAAATTTGACGCAGACGGTACGCCTTGAAGTCGACGGAAGGCCGCTGGAAGGCGAGTTCCTCCGCTCGGCCAAGCTCGTGAATACGATGATCGAGCAACTCGGCATCTTCACCGCCGAAGTGACGCGCGTGGCGCGAGAAGTGGGCACGGACGGAAAACTTGGTGGACAGGCGCAGGTTCCCGGCGTTGCAGGAACGTGGAAAGATCTGACCGATTCGGTCAACTCCATGGCCAGCAACCTGACTGGCCAGGTGCGAAACATTGCAGAAGTGGCGACAGCCGTGGCGAGTGGAGATTTGTCGCGAAAAATCACGGTCGACGTGCGCGGCGAGATTCTGCAGCTGAAAGAAGCCATCAACACGATGGTCGATCAGCTGCGCTCATTCGCTTCGGAAGTAACGCGCGTAGCCCGCGAAGTGGGAACGGAAGGCAAATTGGGCGGACAGGCAATTGTGCCCGGAGTCGCGGGAACCTGGAAGGACCTTACGGATTCTGTAAACGCTATGGCCGGTAACCTTACTGCCCAGGTACGTAATATCGCCGAAGTTACTACCGCTGTGGCCCGCGGCGATTTGTCGCGAAAGATTACGGTCGACGTGAAGGGCGAGATTCTCGAACTGAAAGACACCATCAATACGATGGTCGACCAGCTGAACGCTTTCGCCAGCGAAGTGACGCGCGTGGCCCGTGAAGTGGGAACCGAAGGCAAGCTAGGCGGACAGGCGAAAGTGCCCGGCGTTGGCGGAACCTGGAAGGATCTTACTGACAACGTGAATTTCATGGCCAGCAACCTGACCGGCCAGGTGCGAAATATTGCCGAGGTGGCAACGGCGATCGCCAGCGGCGATTTGTCGCGCAAAATCACGGTGGACGTGCGCGGCGAGATTTTGCAGCTGAAAGAAACGCTGAATACGATGGTTGACCAACTCAACCGTTTTGCCGGCGAAGTGACGCGCGTGGCCCGCGAAGTGGGATCGGAAGGACGACTCGGTGGCCAGGCGAACGTGCCCGGCGTAGCTGGAACCTGGAAGGATTTAACCGACTCCGTCAACTCTATGGCCGGGAACCTTACTGCCCAGGTGCGTAATATCGCCGAAGTTACTACGGCTGTAGCGCGCGGCGACCTGTCGCGCAAGATCACCGTCGACGTGAAGGGCGAAATTCTCGAACTGAAAGATACCATCAACACGATGGTCGACCAGCTCAACGCGTTCGCCGGTGAAGTGACGCGCGTGGCCCGCGAAGTCGGCACGGAAGGAAAGCTTGGCGGCCAGGCTCTGGTCCCCGGCGTCGGCGGTACTTGGAAAGATCTCACCGATAACGTGAACTTCATGGCTTCAAACCTCACGGGGCAGGTGCGAAACATCGCGGAAGTGGCGACCGCTGTGGCTCGCGGCGATTTGTCGCGCAAGATCACGGTGGATGTGAAAGGCGAAATTCTCGAACTCAAAGACACCATCAATACGATGGTCGACCAGCTTCGTTCGTTCGCTTCGGAAGTGACGCGCGTGGCGCGCGAGGTGGGAACCGACGGCAAGCTGGGCGGACAAGCTCTGGTGCCGGGCGTTGGGGGTACGTGGAAAGATCTGACCGACTCGGTGAACTCCATGGCCAGCAACCTGACGGGGCAGGTGCGAAACATTGCTGAGGTTTCAACCGCCATTGCCAGCGGCGACTTGTCGAAAAAGATCACGGTCAACGTAAGCGGCGAAATTTTGTTGCTCAAAGAAACCATCAACACGATGGTCGACCAGCTCAACGCATTTGCCGCGGAAGTGACCCGCGTGGCGCGTGAAGTCGGATCGGAAGGCAAGCTTGGTGGCCAGGCGCAGGTTCCGGGCGTTGCCGGCACATGGAAGGACTTGACTGACTCGGTCAACTCCATGGCTGGAAACCTTACTGCTCAAGTGCGTAATATCGCCGAGGTTACTACTGCTGTGGCCCGCGGCGATTTATCGCGCAAGATTACGGTCGACGTGAAGGGCGAAATCCTCGAGTTGAAGAACACCATTAACACGATGGTCGATCAGCTCAACGCCTTTGCCGGGGAGGTGACGCGCGTGGCGCGAGAAGTCGGTACAGAAGGGAAACTCGGGGGCCAAGCTAATGTGCCCGGCGTTGCCGGAACTTGGAAAGATCTAACCGACAACGTCAACTTCATGGCCTCGAACTTGACGGGGCAGGTGCGAAATATTGCCGAGGTTGCGACGGCAATTGCCAGCGGCGATTTGTCGCGCAAAATTACGGTGGACGTGCGCGGTGAGATTCTGCAATTGAAAGAAACGCTGAATACGATGGTCGAGCAGTTGCGTTCGTTCGCAGCCGAGGTCACGCGCGTGGCCCGCGAAGTAGGATCGGAAGGCCGCCTTGGCGGACAGGCGAACGTGCCGGGCGTCGCCGGTACTTGGAAAGATCTTACCGACTCGGTGAATGCTATGGCCGGAAACCTTACTGGCCAGGTGCGTAATATCGCGGAAGTAACTACGGCCGTGGCCCGCGGCGACCTATCGCGCAAAATCACGGTTGATGTGAAGGGGGAAATTCTCGAGCTGAAGAACACCATTAACACGATGGTCGATCAGCTCAACGCGTTTGCTGCCGAAGTGACGCGCGTGGCGCGCGAAGTCGGCACGGAAGGGAAGCTTGGCGGGCAGGCCGCCGTTCCCGGAGTTGCGGGCACCTGGAAAGACTTGACCGATAACGTCAACGTGATGGCGGCAAACCTGACCGAACAGGTGCGCGGCATCGTGAAAGTCGTCACAGCGGTTGCCAACGGCGAACTCACGCAGAAGCTGACAGTGAATGCCAAAGGCGAGGTCGCAGCCCTTGCCGAAACGATTAATAACATGACCGACACGCTCGCTACCTTTGCCGACCAGGTCACGACGGTCGCTCGCGAAGTCGGCGTGGAAGGCCGGCTTGGCGGACAGGCCAATGTGCCCGGAGCTGCCGGAACCTGGAAGCATCTAACCGGCAACGTTAACCTGCTTGCCGACAACCTGACTAACCAGGTGCGCGCCATCGCCGAAGTTGCGACTGCTGTGACCAAGGGCGATCTGACGCGATCGATTCAGGTAGAAGCTCGCGGTGAAGTGGCGCAACTCAAAGACAATATCAACACGATGATCGATAACCTGCGTCTGACGACGGACCGAAATACCGAGCAAGACTGGCTCAAGACCAACCTGGCGCGATTCACGGGCATGTTGCAGGGGCAGCGTGATCTGGCCGAAGTTGGCCGCTTGCTGCTATCAGAACTGGCTCCGCTGATCAATGTGCAGCAGGGGCTGATTTATCAGATGGAGAGTGACGACTCGGCGGAACTGGTTTTGCTGTCGGCGTTCGCGGCTGAGGGCGATGACAACAAATTACGTAGACTGCAGATCGGCGAAGGGCTGGTCGGACAATGCGCGGCTGAAAAGCACAAGATGCTTCTCAGTGACCTGCCTTCGGGGACAGTTTCCATCCGGTCGGGGTTGATCGAAACTACGCCGCGCAACGTGATCGTGTTGCCGGTGCTGTTCGAAGATCGCGTCAAGGCCGTGATGGAATTGGCTTCGATGGCAAACTTTACGGCGTCGCATATGGCGTTTCTCGAACAGCTCACGGCTAGTATTGGCATCGTATTCAATAGCATTGAAGCTACTATGCAAACGGAAGCTCTGCTGAAGCAATCGCAGCAGCTAGCTACCGAGTTGCAAATGCAGCAGAAGGAATTGCAGCAGACCAACGAGCAGCTGGCGCAAAAGGCGCAGCAGTTAGCTGAACAGAACGTGGAAGTGGAACGAAAGAATCAGGAAATCGAGCAGGCCCGGCGCGCTCTGGAAGAGAAGGCCAAGGAACTGGCGCTGACTTCGAAATACAAATCGGAATTCCTGGCAAACATGTCGCACGAGTTGCGGACGCCGCTAAACAGCATTCTGGTTCTGGGGCAGCAACTCAGCGACAACCCGGACGGAAATCTCTCGGGGCGGCAGGTCGAGTTCGCGCGCACCATTCACGGCGCGGGCACCGACTTGCTGAACCTCATCACCGACATTCTCGATCTCTCGAAGATCGAATCGG
The DNA here is from genome assembly GCA_963701925.1 of uncultured Acidobacteriota bacterium. GTDB lineage: Bacteria > Acidobacteriota > Terriglobia > Terriglobales > Acidobacteriaceae > Sulfotelmatobacter. The sequence goes on along the minus strand of CAVPBQ010000007.1, from coordinate 298,318 downwards.
GCACGGTTTCGGTCGATGCCGAAGAAGTATTCTTCACTAGCCTGCTTGATACTGTGGAGCGCCCGTTCCGGCACGAGGCGGAGAGCAGGAAGCTGGCTTTCCGGGTGCACACCGATCCTCATCTGCCGCGCAGCCTAGTGACGGACTCGAAGCGTTTGCAGCAGGTGCTAAAGAATCTGCTGTCGAATGCTTTCAAGTTCACCGAGCAGGGCGCGGTCAGCCTGTCAGTGACGGTGGCCACGAGCGGGTGGACGCAGGATCATCCCATCCTCGGGAAAACGGCGCCAGTGCTGGCATTCGAGGTGAATGACACAGGCGTGGGTATTCCTGTCGACAAGCAACGAATTATCTTTGAGGCCTTCCAACAGGCAGATGCCAGCACCAGCCGCAAGTACGGTGGAACGGGATTGGGTCTGGCCATCAGCCGCGAATTGGCCAGCCTGCTGGGTGGAGAAATTCGCCTGCGCAGCGCTCCGGGACAAGGCAGCACCTTCACGCTGTTCCTACCGCAGATTTACAAAGGGCCTTCGACTACAGCAGCGTCGTCGAATGCGCCGCAGGGTACGGAGCGGAAGCCAAGCCCCATGCCGACTTCCGCGACCAGCGTCTCGGCGCCGGAGCGCATTGAAGATGACCGCGGAGATTTGCAACCTGAGGACGCCGTGTTACTGATCGTGGAGGACGATCCGCATTATGCGCGCGTGCTACGGGATTTATCCCGGGATCGCGGGTTCAAAGTGCTGGTCGCTGGTGGCGGAGCAGAAGCGCTGGCTCTGGCGAAGGAATTCCATCCGACGGCGGTTTCGTTGGATGTGTTTCTGCCCGACATGCTGGGTTGGACGGTGCTCAACCATCTGAAGCAGGATCCTGCGACGCGTCATATTCCGGTGCAGATGCTGACGCTGGATGAGGACCGGCATCACGGCTTGTCGCGGGGAGCGTTTGCTTTCGTGACCAAGCCGACGACGCCGCTGGGGCTGGAGATGGCTCTGGAGCGGATCAAGGAATATGCTTCGCCTCGCCGCAAGCGCTTGCTGGTGGTCGAGGATAATCCGGCAGAGCAACTCAGCATTCGAGAACTGCTGGGGTATGAGGATATCGATGTGGTTCCGGTAACGACCGGCGCTGACGCTCTGGCTGCGGTGTCTGAGGAGCAGTTCGATTGCGTGGTGCTGGATTTGCGTCTGCCGGACATGACGGGATTTGAAGTCCTCGAACGCTTCCGCGACACGCCGTCCGTGGGCGATTTGCCGATTGTTGTGTTCACCGGCAAGGAACTATCTCCGGAGGAGGACGCGCGTCTGCACACTTTGGCGCGCAGCGTGGTGCTGAAGGGAGTGGAATCGCCCGAGCGCTTGCTCGATGAAACCGCGCTGTTCCTGCATCGGGTGGTGGCAGATCTTCCCGCCGCCAAGCAGAAGATGATCGAGCAGTTGCATCGCTCCGACGAAGCGCTGGTAGGCAAACGCGTGCTGGTTGTCGACGATGATGTGCGGAATATTTTCGCGTTGAGCAGCGTGCTGGAGCGGCGCGGAATGATCGTGCTGACGGCGAGCACGGGGCGCGAGGCGATTGCAACGCTGGAATCGACTCCGGATGTGGCCATCGTGCTCATGGACGTGATGATGCCGGAGATGGATGGCTACGAGACCATGCAGGCGATACGCAGCAATGCGCAACTGCGGCGGCTGCCCATCATAGCGCTGACTGCGAAAGCAATGAAGGGTGATCGGGAGAAATGCCTGGAAGCGGGCGCGTCAGAATATCTGGCGAAGCCCGTAAATACCGAGCAGTTGCTTTCGGCATTGCGTATGTGGCTGCACCGGTAATGCTGAACAAGACCACCGATCGGCAATAGAGAGGACGAGATGATCGCGAGCCCCAACGAGAAGGTCAACATCTTGATGGTGGATGACCAGCCGGCGAAGCTTCTCAGCTATGAAGTGATGCTGGAGGAACTGGGCGAAAATCTGATCAAGGCAAACTCCGCCAAGGAAGCGCTGGAACATCTTCTCAAGGTCGAGGTCGCTGTGGTTCTGATGGATGTGAGTATGCCGGAGTTCGATGGCTTCGAACTGGCCAACATGATCCGGCAGCACCCGCGATTTCAGAAGACGGCGATCATCTTCATTTCGGCAGTGCATCTGACGGATCTGGATCGGCTCAAGGGATACGAACTGGGAGCCGTGGATTACCTCTCAGTGCCGGTGATTCCGGATCTATTACGGGCGAAAGTGCGAGTCTTTGCGGAACTGCATCGCAAGACCAGTCAACTGCAACGGTTGAATCGGGACTTGGAGGAACGGGTCGAGGAACGCACTAAGGAACTGGAACGGCGGGCGGAAGCCTTGCAGCGGCTGAACCTGAAATTGGCGCACAAGAATCAGGAGCTCGACGCGATTCTGCATACCGCGCCGGATATCATCTTCAGCCGGCACGCGGACGGCAACCGGGATTACATCAGCGATCGTTTCTACGAGTACACGGGCGCGGCGTCAGGATCGGCGAATGGAGTGGGCTGGATGGATTACGTGCATCCCGAGGACAGGGACGAGGCGATTGTTCGCTGGGAGCGGTGTGTGGAAAGCAGGACGCATTACGAAGCCGAATACCGGCTCCGCTCGGGAGATGGCGGCTTCCGTTGGTTTCGTGCGCGTGCGGTGCCCATTCGAGATGACCAGGGCACCATAGCCCGCTGGTACGGGACGTGCTCCGACATTCATGACAGCAAGGTGCTGGAACAATCCATTCGCGACATGGCGACGCGGCTGGAGCGCATGGTGGACAATCGGACCGCGGAGCTGCGCCGGCTCTCTGTGCGGTTGATGACGATGCAGGATCAGGAGCACCGGCGCATCGCTCGCGAACTGCACGATGGCCTTGGTCAGGAACTGGCGGTCGCGAAGATGGTGCTAGATAGCGCATTGCAGGAAAAATCTTTGCAGTCGGAAAAGCACGCTTGCAAAGAGGCTAGCAATATCGTCGACCGGGCGATTGCGCAAGTGCGTACCATGTCGCACCTGCTGCATCCTCCATTACTCGATGAAGTAGGATTGCTGTCTGCAATTACGTGGTATGTGGATGGATTGGCGGAGCGCAGCGGCATCGCGGCTTCGCTCGAGGTGCAACCGCAGGAGTTCCCGCGCCTTCCGGCGGAAATGGAGACCGCGATTTTCCGCATCGTGCAGGAAGCGCTCACCAACGTGTTCCGGCATTCGGAAGCGCGGCGGGTGTGGATTACCCTAACGCAGGAAGATGGCCGGACGTCGATTGCGGTTCGCGATGACGGGAAGGGAATCGGCGAACGAGTCGCCGGTTTGCAACCGGACAGCGTGGGCATCGGGATCGGCGGAATTAATCAGCGAGCGAAAGAGTTCGGTGGGGAATTCAAAATCGTGAATGCGAATCCGGGCACATTGTTGCAGGTGATGATACCCACGATCAGCCCGAATGTTCAGGAAGTGATGATCGCTGAAGGCATCGGATAAAGCTCCCTTATATTTTCCTATTTTCCCCCACAACAAAAATCCGAACCGATCTTTTTTCCCCGCAACAATAGTTCACTGCCCTCGACCCTTTCCGTCCGGTCGAGCGATCGTTGTCGCCATCGAAAAAGGGCTGTAAAAAAGGATGCGGGCACCGGCTGTTCCCAGCAAACCGGCACCCGCGTTTGGGGCGTTGTGTCGAGGATTTGAGAATAAAGCCCTATATTCGGAGCCACAATACAGTTAATCCGGTATGTTTTGCTGAAAAATGGATTAAAGGCGGACCGATCTGCTGTCCTTCGAGAGCGGCGCGAAGAACATTGAATCCGCCAACCAGCCTTTGCGCGAGGTAACGAGGTTTTCCAAGAGGCACCAGTATTCACCTTACAACAAGCGCGGATCCCATAGTCTTCCCCCAGAGAATCCCTTAGGGCGAAACAGGCGTGCCAAATGACTCACCCTGCGAATGCCTTGATGGGCGCGGAGTTTAGCCGTGTATCGCGCATACGGGTAGGGCCATGCGTGCTTTGAAATGTAAACCACTCCATCCCGCATCGCATCCTATACCTCGTTTAGAAGGAAATTTCTATAAGGGGCCGTCATGTTGAAGCAGCAAAATCCACCGCTCAGGACTGCTACTGCGGGTCACGCATCGTCCGTTGCTCTGCCACCTTCTTATCGCGAGTTCGCGCGCCGTTTACCCGAACGGCCACAGCCGAAGCCGCGCGATCCGCTGGCTCCGATCGAAATCTGGGGCCAGTACAATAATTACCGGTCCACGGGGCTGAAAGGTTCGGTCGCGGTCCATATTGTATTGATCGGAGTGATCCTGGCTGGCGCGTCGGTGGGGCATCAGGTGGTGACGGCAAAGCCGCGCGAGGTGGTGACGTTGATCGCCCCTTCGCCGGACTCCTATACCATGACGCCCTCAAAAACGGCTGTGAGCGGCGGCGGCGGCGGCGGAGATCACGACCAGTTGCAGGCTCCGAAAGGACGCCTGCCCAAAATGGCGATGCAACAGATTACGCCACCGCAAATTGTATTACGCAACGAGAAGCCGAAGCTGGCGGTCGAGCCCACGGTGGTGGTGCCTCCGCAGGTGCACCTGGCAGAAAATCGCATGCCGAATCTTGGCGTTCCCACAGCTGCGCTAATGCCATCGGCTCCTCCCTCGAATGGAACCGGATCGGGCGCGGGCATTGGATCGGGATCAGGTGGAGGAGTGGGCGCAGGGCACGGCGGCGGTGTGGGAACCGGCGTAGGCGGAGGAATCGGCGGTGGAGTATTCAAAGTTGGAGGCGGAATTTCTGCGCCGAAACCGCTTTCCACTCCGGATCCGGAATATACGGAAGAAGCGCGGCGCGCGAAAGTTGAAGGAACCTGCGTGCTGGGATTGATTGTTGATGCGGAGGGGCATCCGCGCGACCTCCATGTGATTCGCGGTCTGGGATATGGCCTCGATCAAAAAGCATTGGAGACCGTGAAGCAGTGGACGTTCGAGCCCGCAAAAAAAGATGGACAGCCGGTCAATGTACAGGTCAGCGTAGAAGTTGGGTTCAAACTGTACTGATTCGGACTGTACTGGAAATCGAGCGTTCCTGAGGAAGATGGTTTGGTTCCTCCAGATGATTCTCAATTGAACTACAGTGCGTCACTTACTTTGCGAACGCCTCGCTCACTTCAGCGCCGCTGCAACCCAGTTCAGTGCGAAAAGTTGCGGCTTGCTGCTATGGAAAGCCTTTAGTCTCTGAACCTTCCAGTAGTTTGCGTACAGCAAGACGCATACCCAATTACAGCTACAGCCCGATAGAGAGAACGCCCCAAATTTTCTAGTCTCATTCTCGAAGGCTGAATGCTCGCGCAATTCGGGGCGAGCCAGAGACAGAGATTCGAGAAGGAGACCAACGTGGCAACTGCCGTAATTTCCTCAACCGCAACGAATCTAATCCCCGCTCAAAAGGACGTAAAGCGCGACACCACAGAACGCGGCCTCGTGCAGCGCGCCCAAGAGGGAGACGAGCAGGCGTTCGCGACGCTGTTCGAACTACATAAGAAACGCGTGTACTCCGTTTGTTTATTGATGACCAAGGATGTGGCCGAAGCCGAAGACCTCACCCAGGAGGCATTCCTGCAGGTCTTCCGCACGATCGGCACCTTCCGCGGAGAATCGGCCTTTTCTACCTGGCTCTACCGGATCGCAGTGAACACCGTACTGATGAAACTGCGGCGGCAGAAATCTCGCGCGGTGGTTTCACTGAACGAGCCGGTCTCCCACGACTCGCCATCACTGGCGCACGATGTTGGCAAGAAAGATCCGCGGCTTACGGGAACCATCGACCGCATCGCTTTGCTGCGCGCAATCGAAGCGCTTCCGGAGGGATGCCGCACGGTGTTTGCCCTGCATGAGATCGAGGGCTACCAGCACCACGAGATCGCGCAGCTGCTGCACTGCTCCATCGGAAATTCGAAGTCCCAACTTCACAAGGCGAAGCTGAAAATGCGCGATCTGCTGTTTCCGAAGCGGAGGGTTCTGCGGCGGCGTCTGGCGTTGCGCCCCGTAGAGGAATCCGAATCACTCGATGTCACGAACGATTGCCTATCTCAATTCGCGTGCCCCGTGAGCGAATAGGGCACGTGACCTGTTAGCAGCGAAAGCCGAGAGAGAAAGGATCAAACGTCAGTGGCCGTCGGGGCAATCGTAGTAATTGAGGCGGAGAGCCGTCGCGAGAATAGCAATGGTCCCGGTGTGGACTTCGCGGATGTGAATGGCGCGCAGAATCTTGCGGACCGGCCGCTCGCGTTTTTGGAGTTGCTAGGTCGTTCTACGCTGGAGCGCACGGTCGAACGCTTCGCGGGCGCTGAGGTCGAGGCGATCTCAGTACTGGCTCACTGGGACGTGTTCCCCAGCATGCCGCCGCTGCGCGGTTCTTTCGAAAATGTCGCAATTATGGCGTCAGTCGATTTGGGCTTTCAGGTTGCGCTGGCGCTGAAGGACTTCGCTGAGAAGGGAATTGAGCACGCTTTCGTCGTACGACCGAATGTGTATTGCGAGGCGGACTTGGGCGAGATGCTGGCGTGCCATCGAGGTGGCCAGGCACTCATGACCCGAGCCGCAGATGCCGAAGGCGCCCTGGATTTCTGGGTTGTTGATTGCGACGCAGCGTGGGCGCCGCGGATTTCCTCCTGGGAGGAAGGGATGTTCGGCGGGATGTTGCGGCAAGGCTCTTATTTTGTGAATCAATATTCGAAAAGAATCTCTCATCCCCGTGATTTACGGACCTTGGTGGTGGATGCGTTTAGCGGACGCTGCCCGATGCGCCCGTCCGGGAAGGAAGTTAGCCCCAGTGTTTGGATGGAGGAGGGCGCCCAAGTGTATCGCGGTGCCCAGGTTGCGGGTCCCGCATTTGTGGGCCGCGCGTGCACGATTCGAGAAAACACCCATGTCGCGGGGTTTAGCAATGTTGAGAGCTGCTCCTATGTGGATTACGGCACGTCAGTCGAAGACGCGACGATTCTTTCGAACACTTATGTGGGTATCGGGCTCGACGTGCGGAGTTCCGTGGTCCAGGGAAATCGGCTACTCAACTTGACCCGGGATGTAGTGATTGATGTTGCGGACCCCGGCCTATTTCACTCGACAGTGGCCGAAGGCATGGCTGGCGCAGCCAAGCTGGCCTTGATGAATTTGCTCAATCTGACTAAAACGAATCCCGCAGAGGAGAGCCCGCGGGACGAGGTACGACAGCGAGAGATGCAGGAAGAGGAATGCTTCACCAATATTCCGGTGGTAAATCCGAGAACGGAATTTGAATCCTAAGTTGTAAGGAGTGGGAACCAATGAATAGCAACGGATCGGTAGCGGTATTGCAAGCTCCAGCGAGATTGGACCGGCGTGGAGCAGCGTCCTTGCTCAAGGAACTGAAGCCCATGCTTGCGGGTAGCCGGCCACGGGTGGTGCTGGATTGCTCGGAGATCCAGCATTTGGACAGCGCAGGGGTTGAGACGCTTTTGTGTTGCATGGAAGAAGCGATGAAGCGCGATGGAGATGTGAAGCTTGCCGGTGTCGCTCCATCCTCGGCCGTGATTCTGGAACTGATGAAAGTCGGCCATTTGTTCGAAATGTTTAGGACCACTGACGAAGCGGTGCGCAGCTTTTACGCACTGCCTTGGCATGCGTTTCCGCCGGAGATTACCTGGATGGATGGCGCAACGGGAGACCTTGAGGCGGCGAGTTAATCATCATGGCTGGAGTTGGAGGGGCGATGTTATTCCGCAGGCACCGCGACCTACGTGGCACATGGATTGGGTTTGTTGCATTGATTTTTGCTAGCATCTCGTTGCAGGCGGGGGCGCAAGTGGCTCCCGCCAGTACGAGAACTTCAGAAATTGCTCAAGCGCAACCGGCCGATGCAGCAACCGCAACCCTTCCGGACAGTCCGAGCGCGACGTTGCTGGCATTGAGTTCGCAAACGCAATCCAGTCCAATGCAGTCCAGCCAAACACAGAGCAGTCAAACGCAGCAGCGGCAGCAGACGACTCCTCGTCCTTCGCAGAAGCCAGTGGGGACGGCGGCTGCCGAGGCCCCGAACGCGAGCGGCATTGCGGCCTCGCAGCCCGCAGGGGTTGCGATAGCGCCGGCAAAACAGCATCGGGTGCGAACCTTAATCTTGCGCACGGGCGCGATCATCGGTGCCGGCGTGGCCATTGGGACCGTGGTTGCATTGACGGCAGCGACTCCCAGTAAACCCCCAGGGGCGCACTAAAAACATCTGTGAAGAATCCACGTAACGTAAGAATTATTTCGTTCTCCGGCATTGACGGCGCGGGCAAGAGCACGCAAATTGAAGCGTTGCGGTCCTGGCTCGAGGCTGCCGGCCTGCGGGTTTCGATCTTGACGATGTGGGATAACATCGTCGTCGGCAGCCGGTTTCGTGAAACCGCGATCCGCCGCGCCTTTCGCGGAGATCAGGGAATTGGTAGTCCTGATCGTCCGTTGCACCGGCGCGATAAGAATGTCACCGCATGGCCGTTGACCCTGATGCGAGTCGGGTTTTATCTGGCGGATGCTCTCAGTTTGGCCGGCCGAATCGCGCATCTTCGCAGCCGCTCGGATGACGACGTGGTCATCTTCGACCGCTTCCTCTACGACGAGCTGGCAAATTTACCGCTGACTCGCAGGTGGGCGCGTGGTTTTGCAAGTCTGCTTATCCGCGTGCTTCCCAAGATCGATCTTGCATTTGTCGTGGATGCACAGCCGGATACGGCACACGCCCGCAAGCCGGAATATCCGCTCGAATTTGTGCGGCGTAATCGTCAGGCGTACCTCGCGGTTTGTGAAATTGCAGGCGATATCTGCGTCGTCGAAGCCGGCTCAACCGACGAAATGCAAAGTGCCATTCGCGCTCAGGTGCTCGCCAAAGTTCCACTCGCGCAAATGCCGCGACCGGCGGCCGATCCCATGCTCGCGGCATAGCGATGCTGATCCCAACCCGTTACCTATTCTGTCTCAGGTATAAGCGGGGCCAACGTTCTTCCCTGCGATCTCATCGAAGCAAGAGCCAGTTAGGCCAGGGACTCAATGAAAATATGTCTGGTAAGCACCTTTCCCCCGAGCCATGGAGGATTGAGCGAATACGGCCTTCACATAGCGCGTGAACTGCAGCGCAACCAGTTTGTCGACCTGACGATCCTGGCCGATGAGATTCGTCCCAATGGATCCAACGCCTCCGCGCCTGCGCCCGAGCTGCCCGGTTTTTCGGTAGTGCGCTGCTGGTCGCCGGACCAGCCGAGCAGCGTGTACCGGTTGCTGGCAGCGATACGAAAATGCAAACCAGATGTCGTCTGGTTCAATCTTCTGTTCAGCACATTCGGCAACCGACCCGCCAGCGCTTTTGCCGGACTGACGCTGCCCCTGCTCACCCGCATGACAGGACGCTACACGCACGTCACGCTGCATCATTTGATGGACACCGTCGATCTGGAAGATCTCGGGGTGCGCTTCGCTGGCGCCTACCGGATGGCGGGCGCGGTTGCGACCCGCATGCTGCTGCTGGCGAACTCGGTATCAGTGCTGATGCCGCGTTATCGCGAGATCCTTTCTGACAAATACGGCAGCGACAATGTGCACGTACGGGCTCACGGAATCCTCTCACATCGTCCGGAGTATCCGGACTTTTCGCGGCGCGGGCATCCCCATCGCATTCTCGCCTTCGGAAAATGGGGAACGTACAAGCGTCTCGAATTAATGATCGAAGCCTTCGGGCTGATGAGCGCGCAGCTGCCGAATGCGAAGCTGGTGATTGCGGGAACGGACCATCCCCAGGTTCCGGGCTATGTGGAGTCCGTGCGCCAGAAGTGCGGCGGAAATCCCAACATCGAGTTCACGGGATATGTGCACGAAGACAATCTTCGCGAGCTGTTCCAGGGTTCATCGGTCGCAGTGATGCCGTATTCGTCGTCGACCGGATGCAGCGGAGTGGCTCATCTGGCGTGCGGTTACGGAGTTCCGATCGTGTGCGCGGATCTGGAAGACTTTCGCCAGATGGCTACGGGAGAAGATCTGGCAATTGATTTCTATCAAGCGGGCGACGCCGAGAGTCTGGCCAGCTGCCTGATTCGGCTGCTGGAGAATCCCGAAAAACTGCGGGCGATGGCGGAGCAAAACTTTTCTTCCGCTCTGCGCATGACAATGCCGACAATCGTGCAAAAATATTTGCGCCACTTCGAACTGGAGCAGCGGCTGGATGCGTTGCGCCATGTCTCGCGCTTTCGCCGCATGCCGAAGTGGCTGTCCTCGAGATCGATTCTGCTACGGGCTCTCCGGCGCACGTCAGAGAGTCCGGTGGATATTCCCCTGGCCGTTGAATCATGGAGCGGCGTCACGCCCCTAGGGAACGGTAACGGTAATGGTCGAGGAAAGCTGGGTCGAGCCCGAGCTCCCCATGACGGTGATGGAGTAAGAGGGCGCGACGGCGTTCGCTGGAGTTTTGCTGGACGATCCGCCGCAAGAGACGAGAAGCAGACTTATTCCCAGCGCGGAGACCAAGGCCAGAGTGCGAGCCAAGCGCCTGCGGCGGCTTGGCGTGATGAAAATGAAACCGGCCATACCGAAGGGAAGAATCCATCCCGCGTACAACCGGTTGCGAATCCGTCCCTCATTGAGATGCGCCCCCAGGTTGGCGGCGGAAATGGTAAGAACGGAACTCACGCTGCCGGCGTTGGGCGTAACAGAAGCGGGCGAGAAGCTGCAAGTCAGGACGCTGGGCAAATTGGCGCAGGAAAGAGCGATAGGCGAGCCGAACGCTCCGGACTGAGCGGCAGCGGTGATCGTGAAGCGTCCTGATGCGCCCGGCTGGATGGTCTGCGAAGCGGGAGATGCGGAAAGCGAAACGCCGCCCCCGCCCCCCGTAGTGGCATTGCACGTGGGTGAATAATTGATGGCCCCGGTGATCCGATTGGCCAGAGTCGGCTTTCCCACGGCCTGAATAAACAGCTTGTAGCTTCCCGCGGGGATGGAATAGCTGCAGAGATTCAGCGAGCTCGTTCCAGGCTGCATTTCCGCTAACTGCATCAGCTTCTCACCGTCAGTGCTGATGTAGATGGAAAGATGATCGACCGCGCTCTCACTGCCGCCGAGCTGCCATTTCAGGCCATTGCCTGAGACCGATGCGGACACACTAACGCAATCGTCGATGCCCGACTCGATCTCCGTTGCCTCTTCATAATCATTCCAAGTCACGAGCTGTAAATAGGGCAACTGCTTGCCGGAGTTGTAGAGGTGGTTGATCTCGGTGAAAGTTTCGAGCCAGGTCTGGCCGCACTGCTGTGGCATGATTCGGTTCGATCCCCAGGATGCGAGCGTATCGTTGAATCCCTTGTATGTCGCGCCGACCGTCTGCTGGCTGGGATATGCGTCGCCCGTATCATAAAAGCTGGTCATGTAGCTCATGCCGTAATCGTTGGTCGTGGGCATAACCCAGGAATAACTGCCGTCGGTCAGGGTGTGAGTGAATCCGTTATTGTTCTGAAAAAGAAATGCCGGATGTGAGCTCAGAGCTGCATTGGCCGCATTCCAATCGACGGAGAAAGAGAGATCGATGTTGAAGTTAGTGACAACCGGATGTCCTTCGCTCGTCATATAGGCCGGCGAGGGAAAGTAAGTCTTCTCCAAATACTGTAGTTGATTGACCAGCGCCTCTTGGGGCGAACAGCCGGAACACGAGTCCCACTCGAGCGCGCCTTGATCGATCATGATGGCGAAGGTGAAGCCGGGATGCTTCTCGGCCTCTGCCATAACGAGTTGAGTCGCCTGATCCATCGCATTGCCCGGGCCGTACCAATCGATGATGACGCCATCGATGCCGCGGCTGACCATGTCTTCGATCTGGTTACGAATCTGGTTCGGATCGGTGGAGCTGTAACCGATGTTCATATGGTTGGATTCGCCGAACCACAGCAGGAGATGCGCGTAGATCTTCGTCGTAGCCCCGGGATAGAGCAGGGTGTGGATGTCGAGCTTACTGATATTGGCCGCTCCCAGATTGCCGTTCGATTGATTGGAGAAACTATTGGCAGCGCTGGTGTTGTTGCTGGTGAGCGCGCTTAAGGTTGTGGTGGGTTTGACGTAATTGCCTGCGAAACAGACGGCAGACACACTAAGAACGACGACTGCTATGGTAAATCCTCTGCGACACATCGGCCCTCGGGAGAGCAGAACCGGCACGCGGCCTGGTTCTTCGAGCCCGGCACACGAGGGAAGGCGCCCCCGCCTGTGATTTACCCCGACGCCGGTCGTACCTTGCTGGACTTTATTTGCTTGTCTTGCCCTTGCGCTCGCTTTCTTTTGCGCTTGCTGGGAACACGCTTGCTGGGAAGAAACGTGCTTGCTGGGAACGCGGCAAGCTTACCGAGAAAAGTAACTTCATGGAAGGTAACTGCGGTTTAGGAACTTCCGAGCGTACCAGTGGGCTATTGACATTGAGAAGGAAGGGGTCGCCTCGGATGGACATAGCTAATTTTCTAGCCAACAGTTCGTTCGCAGAAATCATCCTACTAACGCTTTCGTGTGCTCAATTCCTCTACGGAAGGTGTAAAGGATGATCGCATTCAAGAGACTCTATGAGGTCTCATTGTTTTGCCTGCTAGTAATGTTGTGCGGCTGCACCGGCCTGACCAACAGCACAAGTACCCCGCCTCCTGGAGGCTTGCAGAATCTCAATCACATTGTCGTGATGGCGCAGGAGAATCGCTCGTTCGATTCTTATTTCGGGCAACTTTCCACGTACTGGGCTGCGAACGGCTATCCCTCGCAGCAGTTTGACGGGCTTCCGACTGGAGCGGCGAATCCGGCGTACACCGGAACGACCACTCCGGGTACGACCAACATTTCCGCATTTCATGCGGCTACCGAGTGCATCGAGAATCTGAGCCCATCGTGGAATGAAAGTCATGAAGACTGGAATCTGGAGGCTCCGGCGTCGAGCACGCCGATGATGAATGGGTTCGTCTACAACGCGGCACAATTCGCGGTGGATTCCAATGCGGGAGGAGCGAATCCGCAATACACCGATACGCAGGGCCTGCGCGCCATGGGTTACTACGATGACAGCGATTTGAATTACTACTATTTCATGGCATCGAATTTCGCCACGTCGGATCGCTGGTTCGCTCCGGCTCTCGATCGCACGCAGGTGAACCGCATGTATCTGTTTGCGGCAACCTCGCAGGGATATGCGTATCCTCCGGGTACCGATGCGGCGGACAATGCTCCCTTGACCGCGGCCACGATCTTCGATGAACTCACGACCGCGGGCGTCAGTTGGAGGATTTATACCAGCGACAATATTTGCTCGGATTCTCCCCCGCCGGATGTGGCGGATGGGGCCTCGCGAGCGAAAGCGCAGGATTCCTCCAGCCCCGGTCCGTGCACCTATCTGACGCAGTTTGCCAAGTATGCGCCGCCCAATGCGCTGCCCAGCAACGTTGTGCCGGTCTCGCAATACTTAACCGACGTGGCCAATGGCACACTGCCTTCGGTCGCGTTCATCGAAGCCGGATACCTTTCGAACCGTGATGAACATCCGAATACGGGCACGAACGTCCAGGTGGGCGCGGCCTATGTGGAGAGCCTGATCAACGCGTTGATGACCAGCCCGTCCTGGAAGGATTCGGCCTTCATCCTGACGTACGACGAGCCCGGCGGGCTTTACGATCACGTCCCGCCGCAGTCGACGGTGAATCCTGATGGGATCGCGCCGGTCGATCTGTTGCCGGGGGATATCTGCTCCACGTCCGGCGGCGCGAACTGCGACTTCAACTACACGGGCTATCGCCTGCCGCTGATCGTGATTTCTCCATTCACCAAGAAGAACTACGTTTCGCACACAGTCGCCGACTATACGGCGATTCTGAAACTCATCGAGACTCGGTTCAACGTGCCTACGCTCACCCAGCGTGATGCGGCGCAGATGGATATGACGGAGTTTTTCGATTTCCAGAATGTGCCGTGGGCGACGCCGCCGAATCCTCCGGCGCAGAATACGGGCGGAACGTGCAACGCGACGAGCCTGGGCTATCCCAATCCGTGAGATCGATTCTGCCTTACTCCGAATTGGGATTTACTGTCACCGTGTGAGCGACGTAACGATTCTGCTCAAAACGGGTGAGCGCGGTGACGTCGGAGCCTTCGTGCAACTTCTCATCGATCGGTGCCGAGGGATCGAGATAGACCTCATAGGTCTTGCCGTTCGTCGAAGAGGTTAAGACAATCAGACCATCATGCAGGTCGAGAAATTTTACCTTGCCGGCGAAGGTAAATGACTGGCCCGGTTCGGCGACGATCGAGACTTGCTGGGCGAAGTCGCGGCCGCTGGGATCGCTGCCAAATTTGATAGCCACCAGCATCCCTTCTTTGAGATTAGCGGGAGAAGATGCCTTGCCGTTCTGTGTGACCTGAGTGCTGGGAGAAACGCGGAGCTTCAGAGGATTGGGCGCAGTCATATCGCGAACCACTAACTCGTTGCGGTGGGGGCGATATGACATTACTACTCCCTGGCTATCGCCCTCGGCCTGCCCGGTGCGAAGGCGAATGTTGCGGGCGAAAACCATGTCGTTCAGAAGAATTGTGTCGAGATAAATGCGCTCACCAGTCTTCAGGGCTGCAAGTGATGAGGGCTGGCCATCGCGAAAGACGTTGGTTCGGCCGTCGAAGAACACGGTGGTTTTCCCGCCGCCGAAGAGCTCGAGCGTGACGCGGTCCTGCACACGATCAAGTTTCTGAATTGTGCCTCCTACCAGCGTCGCCTTCGCGCTGGGCAGCGGCGGTAGATCGGGGATGAGGCTCGCAGGATCGATCGCGTTTTCATCGGCAGGCTTCGCTGCATTCGGCTTGATGGCGATGCTGGGCAGAGACGATGCTGGCGCCTCGCTGGCCGAAGAAGCCGCGTTCGAAGAAACGACTTGTCCCCACGCCATCGACGCACACACACACGTGCCGATCACCCATGTTCTGACCACTAATTCCGCGGAGAAACGGTTCATGATCCTCCCATTGCGCCGAACTGCGGCTTGTTTTTGATGCAGCTGCGCCATCAAGGGTGGCCCTCAAACCCGCCTAAATAGCGGCAAACGCAGCCCTTATTCCTGCATCGAAAGAAAGCCATATGTATACAACTGCAGGTCGAGGTCTGTGCATGAGATGGAAGTCCAGCAGATGGAAACGCGGTGTTGCGTTGGCGGTGGTGGCATCGTCGCTCAGTTTGAGCGCGGCCGCGTTTGCAGGCGATATCACGGTCAAAATTCCCAAGCGAAGTCGTCTAACGCCAGTGCAGCGACTGAATCGCGAAGGCGTCGAGCAGTTGCAGAAGCGCAACTACGAGCGCGCCGAAGCCTTGTTTTATAAGGCGTATCTCTACGATCCGGATGATCCCTTCACCCTGAACAATCTGGGGTACATTGCCGAATTGCAGGGGCAGGTGGATCGCGCGGCGGAATTCTACAAGCAGGCCGCCGAATTGCCGACGGACGCGGTGATCGACCAGGCGACGTCGCAAGCTCTCCGGGGAAAGCCCGTCAGCGAAGCGCTGGCAATTCCGGATCTCCCGATGCGTGTGAATCATGACAACGTTGAAGCCGTGCGCCTGCTCTCCAAAGGCCGCGCGCCCGAGGCTGATTTGTTGCTGCAGCACACCTTGGTCGACGATCCGCGCAACGTTTTCACGCTGAACAATCTGGGCGTGACCAAAGAGATGGAAGGCGAGTCGCAGGAAGCGCTGAAATATTACGACGAAGCCGCCGCTTCTGGCGCGGACTTAACCGCGGTGGTGACTCTGAGCAAATCATGGCGGGGCAAACGCGCAAGCGACATGGCGGCACGGAATGCAAAGGCATTGCGGGCGCGTCTGAACACGGAAAATACGACGGCAGCGCAAGTGGCATCCCTCAATCTGCGCGGCGTCTCCGCCATGAATCGTAACGATCTGCAGGCGGCGGAGAAGGATTTTCGCGCGGCCTACGCGCTTGATCCCGGCAATGCATTTGCGATGAATAATATTGGCTACGTTGCGGAGATGACTGGCGATCGCGAGACCGCGCAATTCTTCTACGACGGTGCCTTGCGCGCTTCGGGCGCGAACGTGACGGTTGGACTTGCCACACGACGCGAGGCTGAGGGCAAAAAGCTATTTCAGGTCGCGGGTAAAAGTGATGGCCAGGTCGACGAGGCTTTGACCTCCGAACGCGAGGCGCGTCGCCGACAATCGGCGCCGGTCCAACTGTTGCGTCGCGACAACAGCGTGGTCGAGGAGCCGGCAAAGCCAGTGCAGAATACCGCGCCTCAACCATTCCCGAAGTAGCTGCTCACGCTACGAATTCGACTGCGATTGGCCGCGCTGGTAGCGGTTGATATCGCTCTCCGGATCGTAGGTGAAATAGCGTACCAAATTCTTGAAATAGCGCAGCAGCGTATTGATGTTGGTGTAATACCAGCAACAGCGCGTCATCTTGGGCGAGAAACCGCAAATGAAGCGAAACCTGCTCAACGGAGAGGGCGCTTCCGTGAGCATCGCCGCGGCCATGCGGTGGTTACCGTCGAGAATCGTCAGCGGCCCGGTCTCGTCCACTCCGATCAGCAACACGGTTGGATTGACAGGACTACCGGGGAGCGATGCTGTCAACCGCCGAAGTTTATTGAAGAATTCATCTTCCGAATCAGTATCCAGCCCCATACGAAGCTGCTGCAGGATTTCAGGAAGATAGAAGCTGCCGTTGGAAATCCGCCGCCATTGGGCTCGCGGGAAGAAGCGAATGCGGTCGACATCGCCGATAGCAAGCTCGACCGCGAACCATTTCGTGTCCGACGGAAGTTCACGCCACATCGCGCCGCGGCGAAGAAAGAGCAATGCGCGGCGCAATTCGTTTTCGCGAAGGTTGCTGAGATCGGGGTGCATCACCAGGTGATCGAAAACAGAGCGGTACTCGTCGAACTCTGGGTAATGGAATTCGCTGCGCAGAAACTCGGCCACCACTTCCTCTTCTGACAAAGGCCGCAGAGGGCGCAGCGGCGAATATTTCTGCGCGGGCTCGCCGGCCAGACTCTGGCTGATCAGAGGGATCACCAGGACCGCGAGCAGCGCAACCATCAGCACGAGTTGCACCAGAATTACGCGGTGCAGCGTCTGGTGGAAAGCGCAGATGCCGATGATGAACACCCCACTGAAGGCCAGCTGAATCCAGCTGGTATTGGCAATCTTGCGCGACATTTCATAGGTGATGATGACCGAACTGAGCGAGTACACGCCCGCCGTAATTGCATAAAGAAGCAGCAAAGACGGAAGGAAGTGGGCGCTCGCCGGCGCGAAATGAGCGCCGAAGATGGTTCTCCAGAGGAAACTGGGAACCATGTAGAGTCCCCCAATCAAGATGGCCAGAATAACGAAGACGAGTCCAAGCGACATGCCCAGGACGGACCAGCTTTCCCGTTCATTTGTTTTTTTACTAGCAGATACAGGGAACATTGTGTTCACCACGGACCAGGCGCACATGTTGACCAGGCGTCCGACAAGGGCCACGGCCGCGTACAGCCCCGCTTCGTCCGCTGGGAAGAAATGGTTTACCAGAACAATGTCAAAGTTATTGATCACGGTCTGGCCAGAAAAAAAGACGATGGCTTGCAGTCCTTCGCGAAACGAGTTGGCAATGCCGCGAAGGCGAAATGACGTGATGCCTGGGCTGGGATGAGCGAAAAAGTAGGCCAGGACCACCGCTAGCACGCTGGCAAGAACGGCGCCGCGCACTCCCATACCAAGGGATATAAGGAGAAAGACTCCGGCCAGCCGAACCGCGCCCTCAAGCAAAAAATTCATGGCCAGCGGGCCGAATGCTTGAATGCCCTGAATGTATCCGCGGCGAACGCCGAGCGGGATGTAAAAGGCAGTTCCGAGAGCGAGCAGCCTCACCAGGCTCACATCCGCCAGATTCAGATATCGGGCGAGTGGGCCTTCGAAAGCGGTCAACAGCAGTCCGAGTCCGATTCCTGTCACCCATGCGCGCTGATGCAGGCTGGCGAAAATCTCCTTCGCATCTTCGTCCGAAGCGCGGCGCGCAATATATTTCGCGCAGACCACCTGGAAGGAAAGCGTGATGGCCGACATCAGCATCAGCATGGTATAGACGGCGGTTGCATGCGCAAACCCAGCGGGGCCCAGCAGCCGAGCTGTGGCCACGTTGTAGATGAGGTTCGTTACCCCAACTAGGCCGGATCCGGCGAGCAGCATCAGACTTCCACCCAGCAACGATCGCATCGAATTCATGCGCGGGGTGCGCTTGGGCGGAGCTTCCTGCTTCGGGATGTCAAGCGTGGGGTAAGTCATGAGTGCATCACGGGGCGCATATTCACTGGGCTTTCCTTTGCGTTCCTTAAAACAACGTCAGGTGCACGACCGGCAAAAGAGCCGTGTGCGTGGATCCCGGGAAGTTATAAAACGATTGTTGCTCGAGTCCGAAAGAGAGGCGCATGGGGTAAGAAATCGGCACGTCCACGCCTTCATCTTTCATCGATCCATGCATCGAGCGAACGTACTGCACGAGGAATTGACTCTGCGCGTTGTCATAGGTGTGATAGCCCTCGCCGCGCGAAAGAATGAACGAGCCGTGCGCGCTCCAGCGATGGGTGATTCGGACATCGAATCTGCCTCCCGGTAAGAATGCCTCGGCAATCGCGTAGCGGTTTCCGTAAACCTCCCAGGAGCGGAGTGATTCGGCAAGAATCGCGGCGGTGATGCGGTCGCCGAACTTGTGCTGCAGTCCGGCATACGACGATGTCGTAAAGTATTCCACGACGGTGGGGCGATACAGGTCGTCGCGAGCCGTGTATCCGGCGATCAGCGAAGTATTCCCCCATGGCCGGCCCACGGTGAACTCCACATTCGCGAAAAGATCGCGCGAGTGTTGATCCTGATCGGTGAATGGTCCCGCTTCGCGAATCGCACTTCCGTGCACCGCGACCCAGTTAAAGAAAGAATTCGTTGAAAGGTAAAGGAACTGCCGAAAGAGATTCTGGCTCATGAACTGCGGCGAGATCTTGTCGCGGCGAACGGTGTACTGCAGGCCTCCGTTGAAGGTGATGGAATTCGATCCGAAGCGCAGAACGGGCGTGATCCCGCCATTGAAGAACGTGTCGTAAGTATTGCGGTCCTGCACTACGTTGACGCTGGGAAAAAGAAAACGTCCGACTGTGAGGCTCTCGCCGACGAAGCCGGTGATCGCCGGGAGTCCGTCGATGTTCACCCGGTAATGCGATTCAGCGAGGCTCTGGTAGGAGTGGCGGGGCGGAGGCAGCAACGTCGGATTCGTAACATTGAGAATCTTGGCGTCGAGCGCGTAGACGTTGAGATCCTCAAGCGCCGGAGCGAACGAAGCTTCGGGAACGATGCTGAATTTGTCGGTGACGACGGGACGACCGACTTCATCGGCAGCCTCGAATTGCGCGGTTTCGGCAGTCGTCGAATTCTCCTGTCCGGCGACACTGCTGGCTTGCGCGAATGCCGACAACGCGTGCACCGGATCCTGCCGCTGGCGGGATACGTTGGCCGAAGCCATCTGATATTCGTAGTCGTTGCGGAATCCGGCCGCGGGGCCTAGCGTGGCCAGCGCTTTCTCGGCACTCTGGGTCTTTCCTTCGGCGAGATAGGTGTTGGTCAGGCCCAGTTCGACCGAGCGTGAGTCCGCTCCTGCTAACTGAGCTTTGTCGAAGTATGTTTCGGCGAGATCGAAATCGTGCAGCGACAGAAACACGTTGGCTGCGCCGAGAATATCTTCCGGCGAAACCGGTCCGGAGCCGGCGCGAGCCTCGGCGAATCCCAGAGCAACCTGGCGGCGTGCTTCTTCGCCATGACCGCGTTCGGCGAAAAGATGCGCCAGTGCCAGTCGCACGTCGAGACGGTCGCCATCCGGAACATCCAAAGCGCGTGAGAAACGCTGCATGGCCGCATCGCGTTCACCGAGAGTGAGTAGAGCATCGCCGGTCGCCATGAGAATCTTGACTTGTCCGGCGCCATACTTCTCCGCAGTTTCGATGTCACGATGCGCAGCATCGCGCTCGTTCTCCTTGGCGTGAACCTGTGCGCGCAACGCGTAGACGTCAGGATCGGTTGGCGAAAGTTTCTCAGCGACATCGAGCGCTTCTAGCGACTTCTGATAGCTTGCCGTGCGGTAAAGCGCGTCGGCATAGGCCAGTTGGGTTGGCAGGTCGTTCGGAATCTCAGCCAGCGCGGTGCGATATTCCGGCAGGGCGCGAGCGAAATCGCGCTGCTGACGGTACGCTTCGGCTCTCGCCAGATGCCAGGCGTGCGTCTTGCCCAGGCGCTTTCCGGCGATTTCCAGTTGCGTCAATGCGGGCCGCGGCCGGTGGCGTTGCAGATCGGCATAGGCCAGGCCAAGATGCGCCTCACCGTAGTCGGCCTTGAGTTGAATTGCGGTCTTAAAATCCTGGATGGCTTTATCGGGCTGGCGCAAATCGTTGTAAACGAAACCGCGGTTCACGTAACCGGTGGCCATTTGCGGATCGCTCTTCAGAGCGCGAGTGAAATTGTCGGCCGCGTCCTGCAGTTTTCCATCGCGGACACTCAAATATCCGGCGATCAGCGCGAGGTCTTTGTCGTCGTGCAGGCGCGAATCATATTTCTCGACCAGAGCCCGAGCGTCCTCGTAGCGGCCGAGATTGTATAGATCGTAGGCAAGGTAGACGACGCCTTCCCGATCGTTCGGCAACTTGGCGAGGACTAGATATCCCAGCTTCGCGGAAGCCTCATAGTCGCCCTTCAGCGTGAGAAAGCGTTCGTGCTCGCGCTCCACCTGTGGAGCATCTGCGGCCGGGCCCTGCGCGCGATCAAGCCACCTTTGAGCGAGATCGTAATTGTGCGCCTCCAGCGCGGCGTTGGCTCCTCCGGCGATTACCATGGCGTTGCCGTGCTCATGCTCGTAGGCGCGCTCGTATTCGGTTTCCGCGGGGTGAAGCTTTCTTTCCGCGGTGTAGAGATCGCCCAGCGCCAGATGCGGGCCGAAGTCGTGGGGATGGGCGTTTACGGCGCGAATGAAATATTCCTCCGCCGTTTTGTTGTCGTTGTTCTCACGCGCCAGGTAGCCGAGCGATGAAAGCGCGGTGCGGTTATGGTCATCGAGTGAAAGAACTTTCTGGAAGATGTCACGCGCGGCATCCTTCTGCCCCAACTTCCACTCCAGGCTGGCATAGTTCAACAGCGAATTTACGTTCGTAGGTGCGAGAGCGAGGGCGGCTTGCAGATCCTTGTTGGCCGCATCGGTGTTGCCTTGCGCCGCTTCCACTGCCGCGCGCAGCCGCAAGAATTCCGGCTGCACTGACGGCGCAACTTGCGCGTCTTGCAGCTCCATGGAGGCCGCATCCAGTTGCTGCTTGGCGTCCGGCTGATTGTCCAGTTGCTGATCGAGTTCGTAGAGGTTGAGCCGCAATTCGACGGGATAAAGCGGTCCCTCCGGAACTTGCGGCGTCAACTTTCTGATGGCCTCGGCGTATTCGGCCCTGGCCTCGCTGGGATTATCCTGCGCCACCGCAACTTGACCGAGGATCGCATGCAGACGATAGCTGTTGGGATCGACCTGTCGCGCGTTGTCGAGGAACGGGTGAGCGGCATCGAACTGGCCCAGATTCACTAGGGCTTGCGCCGCGCTGAGATCGAGCGCGATGTTGCCCTTGGCCGACTTCGCAAGGTGCGAATAAAGATTCGCCGCCTCCTGTTGCCTGCCCGCGAGCTGATAGGTATAGGCGAGATCGGCCTGCACATCGACGGACTTCGTGGGAATCGCCTGCAAGCTGGCGATGGCCTGATCATATTTTCCTTGGTCGCGATACTCGTCAGCGATTGCGCGGAGCACCTCGGGATCCTGCGGCCCACGGGCTCTGGCGCGATTCAGATATGTGGTTGCTTCTTCCGTATTTCCCACGCGCTGGTACGCATGAGAAATCAGCAGATCGGTGTGTGGCGATCCTTGCAGCGTGTCGGCGCGTTTCAGAAGTTCGAGCGCCTTATTCGGGTCGGAGCTGAGGATGAGTTCTCCCGCGAGTTGCAGGCTATTGGCATCCTTCGGATTTGCATCAATGACACGCTGCAACAGTTGCTCAGCATCGTTGGTCCGGCCCATCTTGGCGTAAGTCTGCGCCAGCCCGGCCATTCCGTGGATCGAACCGGGCTGCACGCGAAGCCCGTGGTTGTAAGCGTCGATCGATTCCTGATAGTGGTCGTGGAGGCGGGCTGCATATCCCAACAGAAACCACAGCTCGGCATTTTGCGGTGCGGCGGTTGCAGCGTGTTGCGCGAAGTGTTCGGCCGCAGCGTAATCACCGCGAGTGATCGCATCCTGCGCGGCGTGTGCCTGTCGCGCCACTTCAATGCTCGATCCCCAACCGAGGCCATTCTGCGAGCCCTCGGTCGAATTAGTCTGGCTCGGCTGCGCGCTCGACTGCTGATTTTGCGCCGCAGGTTTGTTATCAGGATGCAGGTCGTACGTCTGTCCGAATGCGCAGGCAACACAAAGAACAATTAAAAAGCTCGTGAGCGGAAGTCGGCTTTTCACGGGATCACCAATCTGCAAAAGTTTTCAATTTCCTCCCGAAGGGGATGATGCGGCCAATTGAGATGCCATCGACACCCCGGAGGCTGCCTTTTGGGGTGCGGATTGAAGCAACCCTTCTTTATTAGGCGGGCCGCGGGGAAAAGTCCTCGTAAACCTTCAAGAGAGTTTGTGAATCCAACGTGGGCTCGCATAAAGGCATGTCACAAACCATGTTTGACCGTGGCGAAAGCTATTCGCGCCCAATTCCGCTGTTGGCCGTCGTACTAGTTGCGCTCGCGGTGCATGGACCGCTTCTGTTCATGCAGCTGCCCTCGGGATCGTTCGACGCCAATTTCCACATTTTCTTCGCCTCTCACTACGCCCATCACTGGTTCAATCCTTGGAATGAGAAGTGGTTCGCCGGATTTTCGCAGACCACGTATCCGCCGTTGACCCACCAGTGGATCGCGCTGCTCTCTAACGTAGTGGGCTTGAACATGGGCTACATGCTGGTGCAGTTGATCGCGGTCCTGCTCCTGGCCGTGGGGGTTTATCGCTTTTCTCGGATCTGGGTGGATGAAACTTCCGCGAGCTACGCGGCCTTGGGCAGCGTGTTCGTGGGAGCGCTGGCTTTTCTGATGTATCAGGCGGGGCAACTGGCGACCATAGCTTCCGCGGCGCTCTACCTCAATGCGCTGCCCTATTTCTACGAATGGATGGTGAGCTCGTCGGCCAGCTCGTTTGTGAAAGGCGTGACCATCGGCTGGGCCGCGGCAGCGGCGCACCATGTCACGCTGATCTTTGGAGTCATTTTCTTCGCCGCTCCCGTGGTATGGGTGGCATGCATCGATGCGCACGACGAGCGCGTTGCCGCTTCGGTTCGTGGGGCGTTGACGCGCGCCGCTGGGTTCGCGGTTGCGGTAGGAGTGGGAGTGGCAGCGATTCTGCTGCCCTACTGGCTGGCTCTGATTCAACATCCGATTCACCAGATTCCGATTCCCCATGACAGCCGTTCGAACTACCTGTTGCATTCCATCACGGGAGTAAATTACTTTGTGATTCCGTACGGAGCGCTGATCCTCGCTCTCCCGTTCATCTTCATGCGGGGAGCGGAGAAGCCGCGCTTGCGGCCGCTATTGCTTGGATTCTGGCTGACTTTCGTTTTCGGACTCGGCGGCACCACACCATTGCCGCGCTGGCTGCTGGGACGGGCTTACGAAGTGTTGACCTTTGAGCGCTTTGCGTTTTGGGCAACGCTGATGGCGATGCCGATCGTCGGTCTGCTAGCGGTTGAATTGCTGCGCCGCTTCGGAAACCGCGCTGCGGGGGCGTTGGCTTTGGCTTGCGTCGCGACACTCGGTGCAACGCTGTGGTGGCTGCGCGTGAATCCCTATCGACCAACCGCAACCATCGACGTACAACCGGTGATCGCCTTCCTGAATCGGGATGGGCATGATTCCTATCGCTATATGACCCTTGGCTTCGGCAGCGACCTGGCGAAAGTCGCCACCTATACCGACGCCAGCAGCGTTGACGGAGACTACAATTCCGCCCGCCTGCTGCCGGAGATGACCCACTACGGCTCGGCGCAGCTCACCAATGCGAAATTCTATGGCACAGCTGGCATGTCTGCGTTGCGGGCGATGCTCGAGCACGCCGACCGCTACGGTCTGAAATACATTTTCGTTCACGACACTTACTACGAGCCGCTGCTGACGTTTGTGGGATGGCGCAAGATTGAGACCTTCGATCTGGGCGCGGTTACAGCGTGGTCGAAAGAAGACGTTCCGCCTGCGCACCCGATTCCTTCGGATGCCGTGCCTCCGGCCTGGCAGGGACTTCTGTGGGGCACGCTGCCGATTGGGGCGAGTCTCCTGGCAATGTTCCTCGTGGTGTTCTTGCCGGAAACACGCCGCAGCCCGCTTGCGGTTCCGGTCGAGCCAACCAGCACGGAAAAGCAATACGTCGCTTGAAGTCGAAGTGGCTTGAAATCGAAATGTGCTGACATCGAAGGGTATGGAGAGACGTTGAGCCTATGAAATGGGCGCTGGCAATCAGTCTGGTAGTGGTCACGGCAATCTTAATTGCCATTGCCGTCATTCATCCGGTGAGCGGCAGCGGCACGGTCGGAATCGCCGCCGGCTCTGCACTGCCCGGATTCGCGGCGCGTCCGGACACTCCGGAGCATGCCTTGACGATCATGTTGAACGGCGTCCAGCGTCGTGATTGGAGCAAAGCTTATTCCGTGGTCGCCAGGAACAACGGCGTGGATGAACAGTCGATCGCACTGGAGTGGACGGGATCCGACGGCAGCCTGCGAACGTTTTCGAATCTGGAGAGTTTCGATCTCTGGCCGCTGCATGCCACCGATAACGACGCCCAGATTCGCGCGCGCCTGAAATGGACGACGCCCGTCGGCCCGGTGCAAGATGTCCGCGACTTTCACGTGGCGCGGGCCGGAAACGGATGGAACGTGATCCTCCCGAGGACCGAGCAGGTGAATGTTCCCGCGCAGATCGTTCCGGTCACTTACTTGCGATGGGACCTGGTGAGCGGGAACGCGCAGGACGAATGGGGTTCCCACAATGTCGACGCGCCGCATGTGCGCATTATTTCGATGAACGCGGTCGACGACGCCCAGGGCGCGGTGGTTATGGGTGAAGTGGAGAATGACGACACGATTCCGGCATTCGTCAACGTGAGTGCCGCGCTGGTGAACGCTGCCGGAAACCCCATCGACCAGGAAAATAGCTTCGACAAAATCGCGCATGTTCTCTTGCCCAAGGAGGTTTCGCCCTATCGCATCGATTTTCCGGGACTCGATCTGTCGAAGGTCAAGAATGTTCGGATGGACGTGAAGGCTGCACTGGTGCCCGCGTCGGCCGATCCCGTGATCGGCGTCATGGATCAGAAAATAGAAAAAGATATGCAGGGCAATTCGGTGTTGCAGGGGCAATTGCTGAATCAAAGCGGGCAGACAGTAAACATTCCGCATGTGATTGCCAGTTTTTACGACAGCAACGGGCGGGTCATCTGGGTGTCCGACGGATATGTCGATCACGCGCTGCCCCCGCAGGAATCGCAGCCCTTCGCGGTGCAGGTTCCGCGTAACATCGCGGGCAACGTACGGAGCTTTCATGTCGTGGTCAATCAATATAGCCTCCAAAAATCGTAGAGCCGCGGCGTTTGCAGTTGCGGGCCTTTTTGTCGGCGCGTGCCTGGCTGTGTGCGCTAGCGCGCAGGCTATTCGCGTGCCGGCGTCGGTCCCCGCAGGTTCGCAGCCAACGTTTTCGGTTTCAGGCAGCGGCAGTGCGACCTTTTATCTGACGGGGCCCGGCGTTTCGAGCAAAAGCACGATCAATTTAGGCAGCGACTTTCAGGTGCCGGCGGAGAATCTGAAATACTCCGGGCAATATCTGGCCGTCGTTTGCTCGGACGGTTGCCGCAGCGCTACATTCACCGTCACTCCGGCGCAACCGTCTCGCCTGAGTTTCCTCGTACATCCGTCGCGAGTTCCCGTGGGACGGCCGGATGCGGTGAGCGGTGTGGCATTTCCTTTTGATCGTTTCGGCAACCTGGTACTCACTCCGCTGACGGTTGACTTCCAGGCCGCGAGTGTCAAGGAGTCTTTATTTACGCGAGCAGTTCCTACCCGCGATGGGGTGGCTTGGTTCCGCACTTCTTCGGGCAAGGCTGCCGGCGTGCTGCACGTGAATGCATCGGCAGGTGACGTTCAATCGGGCCGCGTACTCCAGCAAGTCGCGTCGGAGCCGTGCAGTCTGCGCATCAAAGGTGATCGCACCGCAAAAGGAATCGAAGTGGAAACCGAGCCCGTGCGGGATTGTGCGGGAAATCCGGTTTCTGATGGAACGATTGTCACGTTTACGGCCACGGGCTCGGGCGAGCGGGATACGGTGGACGCGCCGATTAAAGGCGATGTGGCTCGCGCCCGGTTGATCGCATCGGGTCCAGTTGTTATCTCCGCAGCGTCGGGCGTCGTCTTGGGGAATGAAGTGCGGATCGAAGGCGGCAAGCCATGATTTGCGAAATCATGATGCGCACAATCAGGATGCGCGCGTTCAGTCGCCGAATTAAATTCGCGGCGTTGTCGCTGATGCTCGTGCTTCCGGCTTTGGCGGCCGGGCCCGCGGTGGGCGTCGAGCTCGATACCAGCAAGGCTACTCCTCGAACCGTGGAAGATCAGACCAAGCGGCGCATCGAGGCGGACTATCGCTTCGCGTGGACGAATCTCGCTGAAGCGATCGACCTAAACGACAGCGCGCCGTTGCAGAGCCTCTTCGTCGGTTCGGCGAAGAAGTGGCTCACCGATACTGTCATCAGCCAACAGCGATCCGGACTGACCACGAGATATTTCAATCAACGTCATAAGCTCGAAGCCGTGTTTTATGCGCCGGAAGGCGATGTCATGGAACTGCACGATACTGCCGGATATCAGATGCAAGTGCTCGACGGCGGCAAGGTGATCTACGATCAGCCGGTGGTGGCACATTACATCGTGCTGATGACTCCCGGGGCCGACCGCTGGGTTGTGCGCCAGCTACAGTCTGTGCCGCATTTCTGAGCGTCGCCGCCTCGCGTTCGACGCGGATTTGCGCCGGAATCGCCCGCTGGCTACAGTGATTCCTCCACGCGTGCCATACCAACCAAGGCTCTATCAGATCGCATCCAATCCCAATAAAAGTGAAAAGGAAATGGAGAGGCTTCTTGCTGAAGGGGTTTGTGGGCTTTGCGACAGCGTGTTTCCTTTTCGTCAGCGGATGTTCCACGTCTGGAGTGCGTCGAGCGCCAGGGCAAAGTGAACAAGCGCCCTCGGCTTATCCCAAAATTCTTGCCGTCTACATGCCGTGGTTCGGCGATCACACTCACATCGACGTCGGATACTCAAGCGAGGACAAGGGAGTCCTTCACCATCAGATTCAGCAGGCGCGGCAGCGCGGAATCTCTGGTTTCGTCGTGGATTGGAATGGCGACCGCAGTCCGTATGCCGATCACAATTTCGGACTGCTCGAAGAGGTCGCGAACGAAAGTCATTTCCACGTCGCGCTCCTCTACAACGAGGCGCAGGGCGACGACTCGCAGTCGACCGACGATGCCATGGCCGCCTTCGATGAGGCCTACAAGAGCTACATTGGGCCGCAGTCGCCGAACCGTGAAGCGTATCTACTGTACCAGGGGCATCCGCTGATTTTTATTTTTCCCAAGCGCGCGAACACGGATTGGAATCGCGTTCGCGCACATTGTGCCAACTGGGAATCGCCACCGGTGTTGATTTACAAAGATCAACCGCCGCCGCAGTATGCCGATGCCTTCGCCGGATCGTACGCGTGGGTGCAGCCCGGAAAGCAGGGATGGAAGCCGGACGGCAGCAACTGGGGCGAGGATTATCTGGATTATTTCTATAAGACGATGAAGAAGCAGCCGAGCAAGATCGCCGTGGGCGCGGCCTGGCCGGGGTTCGATGATTCGCGCGCCAGCTGGAGTCTGAATCGTCACATGCAAAATCGCTGCGGGCAGACGCTCGACGATACTATGGACTTCTACCGGAGCTACTACGACGATTCCAACCCGCTGCCATTTTTGTTGATCGAAACCTGGAACGATTATGAAGAGGGAACTGCGATCGAGCGTGTGAATACGGCGAGCTGCAAAGGTCAAAACGATCAGCAACAGGCGCGCGCCGCTTCGCAGTGATGCCGATGGCGCTGAGGTCGATGCATAACGAATGGTGCAGCGAGATGACAACCTCGCATAAGGAGCGATCATCCAAGGGACTCCATGGAAACTGATCGAAAGCAAACATCGATGGCCGGCTTCGAAATACTCTCCCATGTTCTGCTAGCCGAGTCGGGGAACGGCGCCGAGACTCAGCGCCTGCGCGAGATCGCTTCCATGTGGAGTCCTCGCGATTGGGCGGAGTTGGACTCGCTGGCTGCGATGAATCACGTCATTATGCGCGCCTATCCGCGCCTGCACGCCTTGCTTCCGGACGGTCGCGAATCGCAAGGGCAGCAAGGTCTCGCGCAGACGCTGCAAAAAGAGAGTGCCCGAATCCGGTATGCGACTCCATTTCTACACCGCATCTGTCAGGCGCTGGAGGACGCGGGAAATGTCATCGTGATTAAATCGCTCGATCACTGGCCGGACCTGGGGAGCGATCTGGATCTTTATACCGATGCCGATCCGCGGACCATCGTCGAGATCATGCAGGCGCAATTCGGCGCGGCAGTTGAAAAACAGAGTTGGGGAGATCGACTGGCCAATAAATGGAATTTCGCCATTCCGGAATTGCCGGAACTGGTTGAAGTTCATGTCGGCCGGCTGGGGCAGACGGGCGAGCAGCGGGAAATCGGCGAATCGCTGGTGAAGCGCTCCGCCTACCGCGAGGTCAGCGGATTCACTTTCCGCGTTTCCGCCGCGGAAGACCGCATCATGATCAGCACATTGCAACGCATGTTTCGACATTTCTACATTCGGCTGTGCGACGTGGTCGAACTCGCGCAACTCATGGACGCAGGCGCTATCAACTACGACTACCTGCATTCCCTCGCGCAGTCCGCGGGGCTTTGGCAGGGCGTTGCGACCTATCTCCGCATCGTCTCCGAATACACGGCGCGCTATCGCGGCACGCCAACACCGCTGCCCACACTGGTTCGCGATTCCGCACATTTCGGCAACGACCAGGTGTACTTTGGCAAGGGATTTCTGCGAATTCCCATCATGCCCCATTCGGCACGGCTTTATGTAGCCGAGTTGGGGACGTTGCTCTCCGGCGGTGAGATTGGCAATTCGTTGCGCTTAAGCTTGCTGCCCGCACTGGCAACAGCGGCGGCCATCAAGCAGGGAATCACCAACAGCGATAAGGGTGTGTGGTAGCGTGCGCCCGGCGGGAGAAATGGGGGTTCTGAGTTGAGTATTACTGAACCAGTTAATCTAGGGGGTTTACTGCATTGTTAGGAACTGGGGCGGCTTCTATTGTGAAAGGACTAGAGGCTTAACAATCTGCCGACCGCTCTTTATCGGAGAATCCTCTTGCGCGCGGGAAACAGGGTGTATCTTGGTCAGAATTCTGGTAGTGGACGACAATCCAGCGGTGCGGCATTATTTGCGCGCAATTTTAGAGCAGCAAAGCGCGTGGCAGGTCTGTAGCGAGGCTCGAACCGGCAAAGAAGCTCTGGACCGCGTGCAGGAGTCGCAGCCAGATCTGGTTCTTCTCGACTTTCAAATGCCGGACACCAATGGCCTGGATGTGGCGCGGCAGATGGCGAATCTCTATCCTGCGATTCCGATCCTGATGATCACGGTTCATTTGAACAAGCAGCTCGCATTGGCTGCGCGCGAGGCTGGAATTCGCGGAGCCTGCGCCAAATCTGACGTTGGATCCATCATTGAGGCGGTGGAGACGGTGCTGCATCACGAAACTTATTTTCCCGCAATGTCTGCGCTGCACTGATAGAGTCGTTTCGAGTTGTGAATACAGGATTCCCTGTAT
Source organism: uncultured Acidobacteriota bacterium (assembly GCA_963701925.1). GTDB lineage: Bacteria > Acidobacteriota > Terriglobia > Terriglobales > Acidobacteriaceae > Sulfotelmatobacter. Next base: position 268,240 of record CAVPBQ010000007.1, on the reverse strand, counting down.
TCGGATGAAAGTGTGTGGCTGCTACTTTAATCAGGGCGTATTGGGACGGCATGGCCTAATTGATTTAAGAATCAAGCATTTATTCTCAATCTCCCCCAAGATACGCGAGTCAAACCATGGCAACTCGGATCTTACTGGTGGATGATCATCCCATCGTCAGGGAAGGCCTCAAAACAGTGTTGCAACGCCGGCCGGGCTGGCAGGTCGTGGGTGAGGCCTCGAATGGCGTGGAGGCGTTGGAAAAAGCCGAGAGTCTGCAGCCGGAAGTAATAGTTCTCGACATCACCATGCCCAAGATGAACGGTCTGGAAGTTTGCCGCATCGTGAAACAGAAAATGCCGGGCACCGAAGTCCTGATGGTTACGCAGCATGACTCGCCGCAAATGATGCGGGAGGCGTTGAGCGCGGGCGCCAAGGGTTATGTTGTGAAATCGAATGCGGCGCGCGACCTGTTGGAAGCGATTGAGGTAGTCAGCAAGCACGAGGTCTTCACCGCGCTGGCGCGGCTGGACCCGGCCCCTACGAAATAGTTCGCTGGGGCAAGATAAGGCTGATGAACCTTCTAAGGAGCGGTTTGCTATGAAGCTTCGAATACTGCTCGCAGATGACCACGAGATTGTACGGCGTGGTCTGGCTGCGTTGCTGCAACGGCACGAAGGTTGGGAGATCTGCGGCGAAGCCACTGACGGCCGCGAGGCCGTCGAAAAAGCCAAGGAACTGAAGCCCGACGTTGTCATCGTCGACATTGGCATGCCAAATCTGAATGGCCTCGATGCTACACGGCGCCTTTTGCAGCACGATCCGAATTTCAAAGTGATCGTGCTGACCGTGACGGACGCGGATCAAGTCATTCGCGAGGCCCTGGATGCCGGAGCGCGCGGGTTCGTGCTGAAATCCGACGCGGCGCGGGATCTGGTCTCAGCCATTGAAGCGCTGGAGAGCAAACGCATGTTCTTCACGCCGCGCGTGAATGAATTGCTGCTGGCGGGCTTTCTGGAAAAAGGTCACGCCATCTCGCGCAGCCAGCCGCCCACGCTGCCTACTCTGACCGCTCGCGAGCGCGAGATCACGCAACTGCTGGCTGAGGGGAGAAGTTCGAAAGAGGCCGCATCGCTGCTGAATCTGAGCACTAAGACCGTCGAAACCCATCGCAGCAACATTATGCGGAAGTTGAGCTTGCACTCGATCCGTGATCTGGTGGTTTATGCCATCAAGAACAAGATCATCCAGATTGAAATGCCGCCCGAGGGAACCGACCACGTGCCCAAGACCGCCGCTACTGGCTAAACGAGCGGCCGGTTGATTCTCTCGCCGATTGTTCTTGTTCACTCGTCCGTGATCTGCCAGCAAACTGCTGTTCGCTAATCACCAACAGCGCCGCCGCCCCTTCAACCCTACGGAGATGATTCTCCCGTGAAGACGCCGGTTCGCGTGCGCACCGTAAGTTGAGGAAGTCCTGGCGCGCGAGCTTGCACTTGAATAGGGTGGTACTTCGCCCGCGCATCTTCGTTTTCCGGCTTGTAGGCGATGATGTACTGACTGCGAATATCGTGCGCGAGCTGTTGCGTCACATCCGCAACCTGGCTGAGATCGTCGGGAAAAAAGGCCGCGCCCCCGGTCGCATCGGCGAGTTTCTGCAGTGCTTGGCGGCCCATGGGCTGCATCTCGGCGCCGGTCAGTCCGATGGCGTAGAGTGTTGGACCATTTCGTTGCTGCAGGCGCTGAATCGCTTCATTCAAAGTCTGCCGGCTCATGTTGTCGTCGCCGTCGGTGATGACCAGCAAAATCTTCTTTTCGAGCCGAGGATTGTTCTCCAGGTGAATGGTTGAGGCCACAACCGCATCGTAGAGCGCGGTATCGCCCTGCGTGGAAACCTGATGCAGCGCGCGTTCCAGCAGCCCGACGTCGGAAGTGAAATCCTGATCGAGATAGGGATTGCGATTGAAATTCACCACGAAGACTTCGTCTTTCGGATTGCTGGCGCGAATCAAGTTCACTACCGCTTGATTGACCTGCGCGCGTTTGTCCCGCATGGAACCTGAGTTGTCGACCACGATTCCGATGGCGACGGGCACGTCTTCGCGGCGGAAAGACGTAATCGTTTGCGGGCGTCCATCTTCGAAGACCGCGAAAGCGCCGCGATCGAGATGGGTTTCAAGACGGCGTTGCTGGTCGACGACCGTGGCGTGGAGCACGACTTCTTCGACCTGCTTCTTGAATACGAACCCGTTATCCTCGCTGCCGTTCACTCCGCCATTGGCGCCATGAGCCGATGGAGTCGACTGGATAGGCTGCGGCGGCGGAGTGCTCCGCGGGGGCGTATTGGGTGTGTCCGCATCTTGCGCAGCGGCCGCCAGGGCCAGTGATAGCAGAACCACGAATCCCATCAGCAACCGTGCAATGCAGAATCGCGAGAGGGCGATTGAGCGCATGAATCCCTTCTCCTCGTTGAGCGTTACTTGGATGCTGCCAGCGGCAGCAGGGAAGGCCTAACATCATCATGTTTGCTCCGCGCTTCTTGCACAAAAATACCGAAAATATAGTAGTTCGCCTTACAGTGAACACCTTAGAAAGGCCTAGAGAGAGCAGAACTCCTCAGCAAACACCTGATTGACCCACTCCACCCATGTGACGCTAGTATAGCGACGCCCGAACTAAGGGGAGCGCCGAGTTTGGCTACCTAGTGGTCTGCATTCCGCGGCGGGATTCTGCAAAAGTTACATCAGGATCACGTGGTGCGGACAGGTCGAATCCTTTATTTGGCAACGGTTAAGAGTTTGGCACGATTTGTGCAAATGACTGAAACGATTTGCTTCTCGATGCGTAGTTCAAACTACATTTCGAAACCCGTTCTGGAGGTGAGGCGTGAGTATGCTTCGAATCCTTATCGCTGATGATCATGAAGTGGCTCGCAGAGGCATTCGTGCCCTGATCGAGAGTCATATCGGATGGGAGGTGTGTGCCGAAGCGTCCGACGGACGCGATGCCGTGCGTTTAGCAGCCCAACTGAAGCCAGATGTCGTCTTGCTAGATATCGGAATGCCCAGTCTGAACGGGCTGGACGCGACACGCCAGATCCTAACCGCTGCTCCAAACACTCGCGTCCTGATTCTCACCATGCACGATTCGGAACAGGTCGTGCGAGAAGTTCTGGCTGCAGGGGCGCGCGGATTTCTTCTGAAATCCGATGCCGGGCGAGACCTGGTCTCGGCCGTGGAAGCTTTGCAGCACAAACGCACATTTTTTACCACCAAGGTTGCGCAACTTGTGCTGGAGGGATATCTGCACCCCAGTCTCAGCGCGGAAAAGCTGGGGCGAAGCGTGCTTACCCCTCGCGAGCGGGAAGTGATCCAGTTGCTGGCGGAAGGCAAGACCACGAAGGAGGTTGCAAATACTCTCAACCTCAGCGTGAAAACGGCGGAAACTCACCGCACCAACCTGATGCGCAAACTGGATTTGCATTCTGTAGTTGATTTGACGCTGTATGCCGTGCGAAACGGCATTGTGCACGTTGCCTAGGGCTGCACTTGCAGAGAAAAATGCGCGGACACACAAGTCTCCTTGTGTCCGCGCATTTTATATTTGGCTTACGACCTCCGACTTACGACATGAGCTCAATGCCGAGGACGTGGAGCACGTTGCTCTTGGGATCCAGCTTCCCCGCGACCTTCACCTGCTTACCCTCATACGGCTTCGCCTTCTCGGGATCGTCCAGTTGATATGCCGACCGGTCTGACATCTTCAGCATATATTCCTTCCCGTTGCGCACAATCGTGCCAGTGAAGTTCTGTGTACTCGCATGCTGTTGCGCATCGGAGTCGGTCGGTTGCGACGAGGAAGGTTGGGCAGAAGAATCCCCGGGCTGGGTTTGCGTCTGGTTCGAGGGCTGATCGGCTCGCTCGGGCGGTGGAAGAGGGGTCGGGACGGGCTGCGGTTTCTGCAGCTCCGACCATGCGATGAGCTGCGGGCCAAGAATCTGCGGCAGCTGCTCGCTGCGCGCTTGGGCTGCAGACTCCGCCGGATTCTGGGCAAATGCGAATGCGGAGCAAAGAAAAAGAAATAGTCCCACGAGGCACGAGGCTGTCCTTCTCATAGTCCACCTCCGAAAAGGACGAACGGCGAGGTCAAAGCCTTGCCGAGCGGATGGGCTCGCCCAATTGCAGTCGATTACAACAGACTGCATCGCCGCAGTCGATACAGCAAGGTCCGTATTCAGCGCACGTTCGTCGTCAAGATGCGCAACTGAGCGCAGCCCTGCAAATTTACAATCGTGGCGAGTACTGGCTCTGCTGTATGGTCATATCCACCTGCTTGCAGTAAAAGGGAATCAGCTCCGAACCATTTGCCCAGAGGTTCGCTGTTGAAGACGATCATGGGTCAGCGCTGGCTGAATGGCCGGCATTCCGACCCTCACGATCGTCTTTCATTTTTTTCCGTCGGTTTCTCGCCTTCTTTTCGTGCATTCGGAAAGAATTACTCTGCGCCCGCGGTTGGTTGCCAGCGAACTCCTTGAAAACACAGATGACTGGATGGCAGGCCCCGTGCACGCAGATAAGAAGCTAGGGTGATGCGGGTATTGGAGAACGGGGCCCCAAAGGCAAAAATTCTATGGGTGGTTTCTGACCTTCTGAGTCACGTAGGCGATCATTCAGCCTCTGGATGGGTCAGGGGCAAGTAAATTTACCCCGAGGAAAAATCTCAAATGCGGCTGCTAAGCGCCCGGCTGATTGTCTCGCTGATTGTTGGCGTGACGTTGGTCTCCGCTTGCTCATCGTATTACCAGGTGCTGATGCTGAAGCGCTCCCTGCGCCGGGACCTGCAGCGTCGCGCCGAGGTGCTGGCGGAAAGTCTCGCTGGAAATGTGGAACGTGATCTGGAGCGGGACGAGACCGCCGTGCTGCAACGCACGGTTCAACACTTCGCCAACCGCGAGCACCTGATCGGCTTGGCGGTCTACAACGCACAAGCCCATCCCATCGCCGTCACCCAGGATCTTGCGCTGCCTATGGCGAGCGCTCCCGCTGTGGTCTCGGAGGCGATGAAGCAAAATCGGGGCACAAACAGCTTCCTGCACCTGAACGGAACGTCGGTCGACATTTACGCTGTCCCGCTCCACCGCGGATTAGACCTGACCGGCAGTCTTGCTATCGTTCACGACGCGGAGTACATTCGCGCGCAAAGCGCAAACATCTGGCGGGGAACATTTCTGAGCGCCTTGGCGCACGTAGTTCTGATCGTCGCCATCACGCTGCTCATCGTTCGCTGGAGCATTGCCGGTCCCATCTCTCGTACCGCCAGCTGGATGAAGGCTCTGCGCACAGGGCGCGTAACCGCGGCTCGGATCAAAGTTCCTGACATGGAGTTGTTCCGTCCTCTGGCCCGCGAAGTTGCGACCATGGCGGAAAGCCTGAATACCGCCCGCACTGCGGCGCAACTGGAAGCCCGGCTGCGGGAAATGGGTGAGTCCATCTGGACATCGGAGCGGCTCGCGGTGCACGTGCAGGATCGTCTGGAAGACGGCCGGCTTTTCGTAGTTTCGAATCGTGAGCCCTACATGCATGTGCGGCGTGGCCGGGCGGTGGAAGTGAATGTTCCGCCGAGCGGTTTGGTGACCGCACTGGAGCCCGTGCTGCGCGCCTGTGACGGAACGTGGGTGGCTCACGGCTCGGCTGACGCCGATCTCGAATCCGTGGATCGCCACGACCGCGTCGTGGTTCCACCCGACGATCCTCACTACACCCTTCGCCGCGTCTGGCTGACCAAAGAAGAAGAGGCCGGCTACTACTATGGCTTCGCCAATGAAGGCTTGTGGCCGCTTTGCCACATCGCGCATACGCGTCCGATATTTCGCGCGAGTGACTGGCAATACTACGAAGAAGTGAACCGCAAGTTCGCCGACGCGCTGCTGGAAGAAATGAAAGATGTGGCCCGCCCGGTGGTTCTGGTGCAGGATTATCACTTCGCCCTGCTGCCGCGCATGATCAAGCAGAGTCGTCCAGATGCGCGAGTTTCGATCTTCTGGCATATTCCATGGCCGAATCCGGAGGCGTTTCGAATTTGTCCCTGGCAGCGCGAAATTGTCGACGGACTGCTGGGCGCCGATCTGATCGGCTTTCATATCCAGGCCCATTGCACCAACTTTCTGCAAACGGTCGACCGCACTGTCGAATCCCGAATCACCTGGGAGCACTCCACCGTGCAGCGCCTCGATCATCAAACCGCGGTGCGGCCTTTCCCCATCAGCGTTGAGTTCAGCGACGAGAAAGAAGCGCCCGCGGAATCGGTATACGAGCAGCGCACGGCTTTGCTGAAGACGCTCGGCCTGGAAGCTGCTGCTCTCGGCATCGGAGTAGATCGGCTCGATTACACTAAGGGAATTCTGGAGAGATTCCTGGCCATCGAACGTTTCCTGGACAAGTATCCGCGCTACCGGGGAAGTTTCACTTTTGTGCAGATTGGCGCTCCCAGCCGCACCCACATCAAGCGTTATCACGATCTGCAGGCCGAAGTGGGAGCCGAGGCGGAGCGCATAAACTGGCGCTTCCAGACGGACCGCTGGAAGCCGATTGTTCTGCTGGAGCGGCAGCATAGCCATAAAGAAATCGAGCCGTATTACCGGGCCGCCGATCTTTGCCTGGTGACCTCGCTGCACGACGGGATGAATCTGGTCGCCAAAGAATTTGTAGCCAGCCGCAGCGATGATCGCGGCGTGCTGATTCTGAGCTGCTTCACCGGCGCCGCCCGGGAGCTGCAGGATGCACTACAGGTGAATCCCTACGACACCGATCAGACCGCCGAAGCGATTCGCACCGCGCTCGAAATGCGGTCAGAAGAAAAACAGATGCGCATGCATCGCATGCGCAAGCTGGTGCGGGAACACAACGTGTATCGCTGGGCCGCGAACCTGATCGGAGAGTTGTGCGAAATTCGTCTGGATCGAGCCACCTCCGCGCCGCTGGCGCCTCGCATCAGCGCCCTGACCACCCGGCAGGAGATCTCCATCCCCGATTCGGATATCGAGGAACAGAATCAATCCGAAGCAGCGCACCGAGCGCGGAGCGCGACGTACTTGCAGTAGCAGATCTAGCGTCGGCTGCGAAAGAAAGTTTGCAGCAATTCCGCGCTGCGCCCAGCCAGGACTCCGCTCCGCACGTCGATTTTGTGGTTCAGTTGCGGGTAATTCAACAACCGCAGGATGGATCGCACCGCTCCCGCCTTCGGATCATCTGCCCCATATACCAGCCGCTTGATGCGAGCGTGAACCAGGGCGCCGGCGCACATAGGGCACGGCTCAATGGTGCAGAAAAGCTCGCAGTCGACTAACCGGTAATTTCCCAGAGCCATTCCCGCCGCGCGCAGGGCAATCATTTCGGCATGGGCCGTGGGGTCGGAATCAGCGATAGTCTGGTTCCATCCTCGGCCGACGATGCGGCTTTGGCACACCACGATGGCTCCCACCGGAACTTCACCGGCCTCAAGCGCTCGCTGGGCGCAGTGCAACGCCTCCTCCATCCACAATTCGTCGGAAGGAATCTCACGCGCCATTGCGAGGTTATCTTCTGCCATGTGCCCAGCTCGTTTCAGAGGGTAGCAGATCGACGTGCGAGTCGGCTGATAGGAGGCTCCGGACGGCACTTCCAGTTCAGACAGCTTAGATCACGCTCAACACCGACCGCACCGCCTCGGGAACGACCGCGTGCACCACCGCCGGAACCAGAATTTCGAAGATCGGGTAGGCCACGATGACCGCAAGCATAGCGAGGATGAGCCAGATCCCCGTCGGTAAATTGGATATATAAGCTTTCATAATGCGCTCTAAGAATAACTACGCGGCAGCCCGCCAAAAAGTTCCCGTCCCCGATCTCTTTTAGCCAAGCCGATTTCGGTGATATCCTAACGGCCATATGGGCGTCCCGAGCCTGCTGCGCAAAGTGTTTCTGGTGGACTTGATCCAGGGGTTGAGGATCACCTTCCGCTATCAGGATCCGAAAGAGATCTATACCGAGCAATATCCGCTGGAGCGGCCCCAGATCGCCGAGCGCTACCGCGGCGCGCCCCGGCTCAACGTCAATCCGGACACCGATGAGACCATGTGCATTGCCTGCGACCTGTGCGCGTTGGCGTGCCCCGAGCACCTGATCGTGGTCTCCAGCGAGCGCAACGAAAAGACGCGCCGCAAAGAACTCACCAACTTCACCTACGATCTAAGCCGCTGCATGTTCTGCGGATTGTGCGAAGACGCATGTCCCACCGATGCGCTCGAACTCACGCAGGATTTCGAGTTGGCCAGCTACAATCGCGATGGCAATATCTGGGATCGTGAGACGCTGGAAAAAGGTCCGCAGCCCACCCAATATCGCCGCTAATTCTGGATAAAGATATCGACACCAACATCGGGATACGAACGAATGGGCCTGCTCGATGCTTTTCGCAAAGATGAAGTAGTCGGGGCCAAGGTGCTGGTCTGCGCCCTGGGCGCGAAGCACGATGATTTGCGCAAAAATGACGAGCGCATCTACAGGCGCTTCTATCCCGCCACGACATCGCTGGCTGCGAACACCATCGTGGAGTTGCGCGCGGCGCTGGCGCAGGGCTATGACATCGTGCATCTTCTCTGCAACGTCGATACGCAAGGCGCGTTGACGGATGCGACAGGCGCGCACATGACGGGAGCGGAATTGCTCAAGGCCTGCGTGGACTCTGGCGTAAAGCTGCTATGGATCGCGAGCGACAATTTTGCCGAGCCATATGATGCTGGCTTTCAGCCCAAGGGAATGAAGCTGAATGTAATTCTCACCGAACGCCGCCTGGGACCGAATTGCTCGCTGTTCATCGATAATCTTTTGACGAGACTTTCCAGCGGTGAAGCTTTCGCGAAGGCCTGGAACGTTGCCTCGAAGCCGGAGGGGAAATCGGTGCAGCCCGATGTTCCGCACACCATCACCTCGCTGGGCCGGGGTTCAGTCATTCTGCGATAAGCCCATAGACCCCGTAGACGCCTTCCTGATCCATTCTCCAAACGTACAGAATCTGCTGGATAGTGGTTGCTCCCCACCAGTCCCAGACTGAGACCACCGACGATTGCGACGGAAGGATCGAATTGCAACCGTGATTTCACTGTTGAGGTCATTATGAAAATCAGATTGATGCTGTTAATCGCAATTCTGGGATGCGCCGCCTGGGCGGTCGCGCAGACTGCTCCTTCGTCCGGCAGCGCGGGCAGCGGCGGACAGGCGGGCTCCACGGGCAGCGCGGCGGGACAGCACTCGACGCCCCCTGTAAATCCGCCAACCGGCGCCACCAACCCGCCGACGGGTACAACCCCCAACACGCCGCCGAACAATCCGAATACCACAACCCCGGGCACGCCTGGGTCGAATCCGAATTCGCCGACCACGGGCAACTCTGAACCGGGCGCGAATTGCACGCCGGACACGGGAACGCCCTGCAACACCACGAATCCGAATAATCCCGGCACCGCGAATCCGAATCCGAACCCGAATCCGAATAATCCGAACGGCACAGCTCCCGGGAGCAATCCGAACGGGACGAATCCGAATGGGAGTAATCCTGGCACGACAAACCCAAATGGCAGCACGCCTCCGCCTCCGCCGCCATCCGGTCCCGGCCTCTAATCAGTTCCACGCAAAGCGCGGAGCACGGCGCTGATCATCGACGATGAGTACTCGCGGGCTTCTTAGGAAGCCCGCTTTTTTCTCTAATCTCCACTGTCGGCCAACTTCTTCTCCGGGAGGAAGTAGGTTGCAGGGATCAGCGCGAAGATAAAGAAAGAGGCATAGATCGAAAGATAGGCGAGCGGAGCTGAGAGCAGGTAGAGGAAGGTTGAGAAAAGATTCTTGCGCTGAATGCGCGCATGGTAGTCGGCCAGATTCCCATCATGCCGATCCTGATCGACAAGTTCCAGCCGTAGAAGGTAAAACGCCATTCCGCAGAGGGCAAGGTCCAATCCATAAAGCGCCACCGCCATGGGCTGGCGATAGTTCTTGCCCAGAAAATCGGTGACGAAGGGAACCAGCGACATCCAGAAAAGAAGATTCAGATTCGACCACAGCAAGCGCGCCGTCGCGTGATGCACCGCGTGAATCAGGTGATGATGGTTCACCCACATGATCGCGACCACCAGAAAGCTAAGCCCATAACTCAGAAAAACTGGTGCGACCTTGGCCAGAGCCGCGAATGTGGGCTGCGCCGGCGCGCGTAGCTCGAGCACCATGATCGTCACAATAATGGCGATGACGCCGTCACTGAAAGCTTCGAGTCGCCCGGTGGTCATTTCCGACATAGGTGTTTAGACGGCCGGTTGCTGTTGCGTCATGCAGTGCATGGCACCGAATCCCCAGATGAAATCGCCCGAATAAATGGGGACGACCTCGCGCGTAGGGAAGATCTCGGCCAGCATGTTAAGCGCAATGCGATCATTCGGACGATTGAACACCGGCGCCAGCACGACTCCATTGGCGATATAGAAATTGGCGTAGCTGGCAGGAAGGCGCCGGCCTTCGAACACGACCGGTTGCGGCATCGGTATTTCAACCACCGTGAGTTGCTTCCCATCCTGATCGCGTGCGGCCTGCAGCCGACGCAGGTTCGCGCGCAAAGGAGCGTGGTTCGCATCTTTCGGGTTGGGCTCGACCATGGTCACGACTGTATCTTTCGCGACAAACCGAGTCAGGTCGTCAACGTGGCCGTGGGTGTCGTCGCCAACGATGCCGCGTCCCAGCCAGATGGTGTGCGGCGCGCCCAGATAGTCCGCAAAGGCCTTCTCATAGTGCACCCGCGTCATCTGCGGATTGCGCTGCTGCACCTTACTCAGCAAGCATTCCTCAGTAGTAAGAATCGTGCCCGCTCCGTTGACGTCGATCGATCCACCCTCTAGCACGATGTGTTTGCCCTGACTGTACGGACCCCAAAACTCCGCGTCTGCCGCCGCGGCCATTTCAACGCCGATCCCGTCATCGTGACGCCAGTTTGAATACTTCGCCCAAGCATTAAACCGAAACTTGACCGCAAGCGGTTCATGTAGGAACAGCCGCCGCCGGCTGTCCGGCCCGGCAAAGCCCGGCTGTGGCGTCAGGAAAATGCATCCCGAATCGCGCAACCAGATGCGGTCCGTAGGCCAGCGATGCAATCGAATATTCTCTGACCAGGCATCGGCCCACTGCAGAATTTTCCGAGCCTGCCGCGCCCGCGCCGCATCGTTGACGATCAGCTCAACGCGTTCATGCTTCACCAGAGAGCGGATAATTTCCGCAAATACCCATGGAATCGGCTCGAAGCGACCAGGCCAATCATTCTTGTTATGCGGCCACGCAAGCCAGGTTGCGGCATGGGGCTCCCACTCGGCGGGCATGCGATACCCTAGCGCCGCCGGCAGCGGACCGCTACTTAAAGTGTTACTTGATGATTGACTCTTGATGGTGGTCACGTTTGCAGTCTCGCGGTCAATCAATCAGCCTGCTGCTGATGGGCGCATAGGCGTCAATGCGCCGGTCGCGCAGAAACGGCCAGTTGCGGCGAATCTCTTCCAGCGCTTTCAGGTCAACATCGCCGACCAGAATTTCTTCGCGATCATGCGAGCCTTCGGCCAGCACACGACCGAACGGATCGCAGAAGAACGATCCGCCCCAGAATTCAAGGCCTTGTCCGGAGGCCGATCTGCCGCGAATGTTACCAGTCTCAAAGCCGACGCGATTCACCACCGCAACATAAACGCCATTCGCAATCGCGTGTGCTCGCTGGATCGTGCGCCAGGCGTCGTGCTGCGCGACGCCGAACTCAGCCTTCTCCGCCGGATGCCATCCAATCGCGGTGGGATAAAACAGAATTTGAGCCCCCTGCAGCGCGGTCAGGCGCGCGCCTTCTGGATACCACTGGTCCCAACACACAAGCGTGCCCAACTTTCCGGCGCTGGTATCATGCGCCCTGAACCCGAGATCGCCGGGAGTGAAATAAAACTTTTCGTAATAAAGCGGATCGTCCGGAATGTGCATCTTGCGATACATCCCGCGCTGCGCGCCGTCGCTGTCGAAGATCACCGCTGTATTGTGATAGACGCCGGGCGCTCGCTTTTCGAACAGCGACGCAATCACAACCACGCCGTTGCTGCGGGCGGCCGCGGAAATCTTCTCAGAACTCGGCCCTGGGATCGGCTCAGCTAGGTCGAAAAGCGCGTGATCCTCGCGCTGGCAGAAATATTGCGTCTGAAAAAGTTCGGGCAGGCACACGACTTTCGCTCCGCGTCCGGCGGCGTCAGCGATGCGGCTTAGCGCCTTCTCCAGATTCTGCTCCGGCTCCGGGCCGCACGACATCTGCACCAGCGCTACGCGAAATTTCTCAGGGGGCACGCGAGTTCGACCTCCGCGATCAATATAGCATTGTGAAAACCGCTGTCAGCTTTCGGCCGTCAGCTTTCATGCAATCGATGCGCGGTTCTCTCACTTCGACGCGCGCCGTTGCTCCGCGAGCACGCGACGCAGGCGCGGATTATCATCTACCAGCTTTTCAATCTGCTTCGCCAGTTCTTCCGATGGCATTGACCGCAACAGCGCTTCCAGCGCGGGCTGTGCATCCAGCGAATCCTTTTGAATCGAATCTAGAAGAAACTCCACTGCCGCATCCTGCCGCGTCAGAGCAATCGCCGAAAGAAGAACGGATCGAAACCATGGGTCCTTGGCCGTTCCCAGCGAATCGGTCAGCGCTGCGAATCCCTCACGCGAATGTGTGTCCGCGATCGCCAGCGCCGCCTCGGTTGCGGAATCGTCGCCCGTGGCCAGGAACCGGCGAACCCACGCAATCGAACCTACGCCTTCAATCCGTAAGACTCCCGCGTAGCACGCTCCCAACAATTCCGGCTCATCACCGCCCAGAGTCGCGCGCAAGCGCAGCAGAAGTGACGCCGAATTCGATCCCACTTGCTCAATCGCACGCGCCACCTCGACGCGCACCGTCTTCTCCTTATCCGCCCACAAGTCGACGAGATGCGCCAGCAGTTCCGGCTCGCGCACGCTACGGCATTGCACCAGCGCCAGCGCACAGGTAGCGCGGAGGGTTCCAGCGGTGTCGGAGCGTCCGCCCCAGACCGGCTCCATTTGAATGTGGCGCATGCCGCGCAGAAAAATTTCCGGCTCCTGGAATTTCAGAGCCGCCAGGGCGCGGCTGATCGCATTCTTCGCCCAGCATTGCGGATCGTTCTTCTCCGCATTTTCCAGAAATCGATCGAAGGCCGTAAGCAGCTCGGGGATCAACTCCGCCAGCGCGAATTCGCGGACCAGGTCCGCCGCCTTGGCTGCGATGAAATTGTTTTTCCCGCCCAGCCCCTTGCGCAGCGGCTCCGAGCGCAATTCTGCCGGCTGCTGCCGCAGGGCATCGAGTGCGGCGACCTGCTCTTCGAAGCCTCGCTTGCCCGCCATGCCAGCAGTGTAGCTGAGTCCCGTCCGGGCGCGACTCGAGCCGCGGTGCAATCCCTCCCCTTGCCTTTCGGCCCACCTGCGCTTCCTGTAAAGTATTCTTTCGGTCTAATCGCACTCTTGGTGGAGGTTTTCCGTGAAGCAGGGCAATCATGGCAACTCGAAACCGCATGCGCCCGCCACAGGGCATAACGGAACGACGGTGGGCGAGGGCGTGGATCGCCGCCTGCACAATCCTATCGAAGACCACCTGATTCCGCTGGAACCGCTCGATCTGGGCAAGATCACCTCCATCGACGGCCTGGTGCGTGCCATGGCGAAGACCGCGTTCACGGGCCGCCAAATGGGCGAAGCCGCCGATGTGCTCGAGGCCATGGCCCGCGACGAGGACGCCTTCATCGTGATGACCCTGGCTGGCGCGATGACCGTCGCCAAGCAGGGGCTCATCATTACCGAGTTGATCGACCGCGGCATCGTCAACGCCATTGTCTCGACCGGCGCCCTCATGGCACATGGATTGGTTGAGGCGAGCGGCCGCGCCCATTTTCGCGCCAATCCGCAAGTCTCCGACGAAGAGCTTTATGAGCAAGGATACAACCGTGTTTACGACACACTCGAGCCGGAACAAAATCTCGATGACGTTGAAGAGATCATGTCCGCCGTACTCGAAGCCTGGGACCACAACGAAATCATGTGCTCTTACAAGCTGAATCATGCGATTGGCGCCTATCTCGCCAAGCACGCGCCCGGGCAGCGCGGAATTCTGAAGTCGGCATTCGAGAAGGGCGTGCCCGTGTTTGTGCCCGCTTTCAGCGACTCAGAGCTTGGACTCGACACGGCGCTGAACAATCGCCTGCGCGAATCCACCGGACGCTATCGGACACGCTTCGATCCCTTCGAAGATTTGGAGCACTTCGCTGCCACGCTGCTGCGTCAGAAAAAACTGGGCATCTTTACCATCGGCGGTGGCGTGCCGCGCAACTGGTCGCAGCAGTTTGGGCCGTTCTGTGAGTTGCGCCATCGCCGGCTCGGCGAAAATATTCCGCTCAAGCGCTATCACTACGGGTTGCGTATCTGCCCCGAGCCGGTTTATTGGGGAGGATTATCCGGCAGTCCCTACAGCGAAGCGATTTCGTGGGGCAAGTTTGTGCCGCCATCAGAAGGCGGTATGTTCGGCGAAGTCTTCGTCGACGCCACAGTCGGCCTGCCGATCATCGTAGCGGCCGTGCTGGAGCGGTTAGGCAAAGCCAAGAAGGGGCACGGCGAGAAGAAGGGCAAGAAAGTTGTCGCGAAGAGGTAGTTGTCTAGAACCCGGCCTCGGCGAAATGCCGCGATTAAAGGATTGGGGAGGGCGGGGAAGCTAGACGGCGTTTTCGCAGCCGCGGGCACCCTGGCCGGCGAAGTCGGGTGCGGATTGCTCCATCGACGACTCTTCTTGGTTTTCCTTGTTGTTCTCCCCGTTCTCACTCGTGCGCATGCGTCTATAAAGAGGCGCAAGTATACTATTTCCAAGCACTTCTGACTCTGCCTGAAACCAATCCTGCAACTCTGCGCCTTCGGCATGGCCGCGGGTTTCATAAAGCTGCTGGGCACGCGAACGGACCTGGCGCTCCACCAGCTTTACCATCAATTCTTGTCTGCGGCTCTTGATATCCAACTCTAGCTCCTTAAATCGATTCACTACACTTCCATGATATCTCATAGTGGTTAAAAGAATGTTACATCCGACTAACAGCATTGATTACCAAAGGTCTACCCCTTGGAACTCCGCCATAATCATTGGATGTGGCGCAAGAGCATTGGTTTCAATTATTTAGGGTCTGCAAGGGGCTGGGCACTCTGCTCGCAAACGAATGAAGCGGCCATATTCGGATCGCTAGCGCCTTTGTATTTGGGGGCTTGCGGATAAGAGCACAGCGGGCGGGTCATCCCGACCCCTTTTTCGGGGCCGCCTTCGCGATACTTAGTCGCGATCAGCGTGCCGGGTGCTTTCCCATTCTCCACCCACTCGACGAGCGCCGTGAAGATATCGTGTTCGGCGTCGCTACGGGGCGAAGTGCCGCCTTGCCCAAAGGAAGTTGCGCCTGGGCCGCCGTCACAGTGCTGCATGCCGGGAACCATGTAAAGGCGCAGAGATCTCTCCGCGCTCTGGTTGCCGATGGCGGCTACTGCGCTGTTGTAGTAGTTGATGGAGTTGATGGGGGAAATCGCGGCGTCATTCCAGCCGTGATAAATGATGAGTTTTCCTCCGCGGGCAAAGAACGGTTTCAGGTTGGGGTCCATGGCATCCATCGCGTCGCCCGTCTTTTCGTAGGCTAGTTTCATCGCGGCTTCGACGTTGGCAGTTTTGAAATCCCAGTCTTTGTTGCCATAGACCATGTTGGCGAAGTAGCCGTGCACGAAGAATGCGCCCGCGCTTTCCCCCTCTTTTTCGCCTGTGATCCACTCCTTCCATCCGCCTTCGCCCTCTTCCGCGCCGGGCAGGAGGCCGGGGAAAATCAGTTTGCCGGAGGCATCGTGCGCACCGGAGTAAATGAGTTTGAGGGCATCGGCCTGGCGCGGAGTCAGGCAGGAATCGGAGTCTTTGTCTTTCACGCTGCAAGTAATCGTGGCGGGATCGAACTTGCACTGGCGAGGATCGTTGAGGACACCGTCTTTGACTCCGTCCTGCTCATCGCAGGCAGCGATCACCGCTTTGCCGATCGCGGGAATCTTCGCTGCAGGAATGTATCCAGCCTGATCGAGTGCCTGCACGATTTTGAGTCCTGCGCTCAGCAGCGGAACCCAGGCGTTGGCGGGCGCGCCCGCAAGAATGCCGTCGTAGTCCTCAGGGAAGCGCTGCGCCTCCATCAGCGCCTGACGCCCCCCATTCGAGCAAGAAGCGAAGTAAGAGAGCTTCGCCTCGGAGCCGTAGAACGTTTTGGCGATAATCTTGGCGTCGACGGTCATCTCGTGGATGGCGCGGTATCCGTAGTCGACAATTTTTTGTGGATGCCCGAGGGCCCACTCGGCGTCGGTCGTGCTGTGGCCCGTGTCGGTGCTGGCAGTAGCGTATCCCTGCGCGACCGCAGCGGCGAGCGACGAATAGGAAATGTATCCCGCAAAGCCACCATTGCCCGCGCCTTTGAATTTGCCGTTCCAACCCTTGGCTGGAAGCCAGACTTCGAGTTTGATGTCGGAATCCGGCGTGGGCGCGAGCGTCGCGGCCACGCGGCAGAAGGCGGGCGCTGCTTTGAAAATCGGAGGAACTTTCTGGTCCGTCTTGAGATTGGGAGGAGTAAACATGCCCGCGGCGACCGGTTCTGCCACGGTGATGGTCACGTTGGGCAGCGCCAGTTGGCGAAGACTGGCGCAGGTGCGGGAGGCTTCGGCGGCCGAAGCCAGGTTGGCAATCGTCACAATGAAGAGGGCAGAGAACAGAAGACTGCGCATGGCAGATAGAGTGTCAGAACCGCAGGAATCTGACAAGATCGGCGAGCATAGAGCGGGCGCAGCAGCGAAAGCGCATCTAGTCGAAGATCAGAACTGCCGAGGCGATTACCGTAGTCCACAGGCCACGCTTGTCGCCGACGGCCGATTGCGTCACGTTCGCCGTGCGGACGATTTTGTTGGACAGGCGATAGATCTGCTTCTTTTCATCCCAGGAGCGGTCGGGGTCGAATTCGACATTCAGCGTGGTGGCCAGCATTTCGGCGGCGAGTTCTTCTGCGTATTCTCCAGCGGCGTCTTCGGTCTCGCCGAAGGAGTGGTGCTCGCTGAGATATCCGTAAGTATTGCGGTCGGCTGGGATGGCTACGCCGATCGACGAGGCCAGCAGGCGGTGCGGTTCGCGCGTGGAATTCTCCGCGACCACGGCAAAGACGACTTCTCCGGGATGCAGATATTTCACGCCTTCTTTGCGGGCGAGCAGCTTGCAGTTGGGCGGAAAGATGGATGAGACGCGCACCAGATTCTGGGCAGCGATTCCAGCGTCGCGCAGCGCCAATTCAAATGAGGTCAAGCGCTCGCGGTGCTTGCCGACTCCCTTGGTAAAGAAAATCCGCTTCGGAACCATGTCTTTGCCCAATTCTCTAATCCTCCAGGCAAGGTTTTTTCTGTTGAGAATGCACAATCTAACACAAGGGTTTGTAAAGGAAATATGAATTTAGGGGAGAGCAGAAAAAAATTGCGGGAGGAGCGCCGGTTCCAGCGCTGGATGTCCCGCAATTGCGGCTGCTGAGCTGTCTAGAAATGCCTGGCAGCTTTACTGGGCGGCCTTCACCGAACTCACCGCGATGGTGTTATCTTTTTCGGTTCCGGTCACGGTGACCTTCGCCCCCGCCTGCTTGTCGAGCGTCGCCAGCGCGGCCTTGTCGTTAGTGTCGAGCGTATAAACTTTGTCGCCCACGACCAGGGCATACTTTGATCCCTTGCCTACGCAGGCCCGGGTGCAGGAGGCATCGTCGCCGGGCATGGCGTGCTTGGCTCCGCACATGGAATCGCTCACGGTGCCCGTGAAGGTCTGGGCTTTTGCGGCAAAGGAAGGAACGGTCAGGCCTGCGGCCAAAACCAGCGTCAACAGTGCGAATGCGAGTGTCTGTACCCGAGCTTTCATCCATTTCTCCTTGTAATGAGTAGGCAATACGCGCTCTGCCCAATTTACACCTTCTCAAGCAGATTCATAAGGGAGCGCGAAGTTTCAGCGGAAAAAGTGAAAAGCGAGGAAGCGCTGGCGCGAATCCCCGCTTTTGTGCCCGGAATCATGGATGGGGGAGGGCCCCGGGCTACCCAAACAAACAGGGGGATACTAACCCGTGTGAAGCGTAATCAACAAGTAAAATCTGTGATGTCCTCCGTCTCAGGTTGACACGGAGTCGAGTTGACGCGGAGTCAGGCTGACGAAAATTATCTTGGCGCCTTCACCGTGTAGATCAGATCGACGTCCACCGTCTTGTCGCGCACATTCGGAGTCACATGCGACGACACCTGCCAGTCGAAGCTGGCTGGAAGAAGCTTCTGCGCCGCGGGCAGATATTCATCGAGATAGTTGGCATCGTAGACGTCTCCGAAACGCAGCTTCCAGGCGTCGCGCAGCTTGGCCACCAGGCTGTTATCGAGACCGCGAAATTCAAGGTCGCCCATGTGGTACGCAACGCCTTCTTTGACTTCGACCACCAAAGCAACGGTAGCGGCTGCATCATCGAATTGAGCGTTCGCCTTCAGCGATGCGGTGATATATCCCCGCGAGCCGTAGAGTCGCTGAATCGTTTTGAGCTGGCTTTCCAGGCTGACTAGGTCGGCTGGTTGCCCCAGCTCTACGTGCACCATGGTTTTCAACTGGTCCGTGGGTAGCTCGTGATTGCCCGACCAGTTGAGGCTAGTCAACTTGTACTGCACGCCGGGCGTGATCGTAAACATGACATCGACCAACGACTGGTTGCGCGGGCCTTCGGCAATATCCTCGGCGGCCGGCAGCTTCACGGGATTGGGCTGGGGCGGGCCGAATTGAGCTTTCAAATATCCATGCGACCGGTAAATGGGAAGTAGGTCGCGCTGCACGAATTGATCCAGCCGTCCGCGTGAGTAGGCAATGCCTGCCAGATTTTGCTCCGCAGATTCAAGCGCCGGCAACTCAGCCGCCCCAGCTCCGGTGAATTCAATTTTGCGTATGCGAATCAGCACATCAGAAACGCGGTAGCTGATTGCCTCGGCCGGCGCGTCTTCTTTCCCCACCCGCACCAGATCGACGTGGCCCGGTATCCCGCGCTCCACCAGCAAGGCCTGCAATACGTCGGAAACTTGTTCGGCGAGATTGCCGGAAGTTGGAAGCTGGCCTTCAAACAGCGAAATGTGTTCCTTAATCTGCTGGCGCAGTTCAGCGTCCGGAATCCATACGAAATCCTCAAAACGCGCTGGGACGAAATCCTGCGCGTCGGTCACCTGCAAATCAAGCTTCGTCCCAGCACCCGAGTAGGAATATTTGTATTCGATGTTGCTGAAGGCTCCGGTATCGGCGAGATGCCGCGCGGCCTTTTTAAAATCATCTTCGACAGCTGTGATGCCCATCTGCAGGCCGGATGCAGCGATGATCGCGTCCTGGCCAAAACGTTTGCTTCCAGCCACCGAAACCGCAATCAGCTTGCGCTGCGGGGCGGGCAGCTTGTCGAAAGAACTTCCGACGGTCTGGGCAGACAGCGCAACCTGCGCTACGCAAATTAGAGAGCACCAGATCAGGAGTGCGCGGGCCGTGCTCATCTCCCGGGAGACTCCACTAGTTCGTCGGCGGATTTGTGCTGCACCGCGATGTCGATGAAGGCCAGAGCGGCACGGCTCAGTGCCTTATCTTTGCGAAACACGAGTGCCAGATCGCGGCGCACCTTGGCGTCGGCCAGCGCGACCGCCGCGAGCACCTTGGCCTGCACATCTTCCTCGACGTTCGAACGCGCAATGAAGCCGATCCCGACTTCGGCGGCCACAAAGCGCTTCAGCAGTTCGCTGGAATCCAGTTCCATAGTGAAATTCGCCTTTAGACGGCGCTCGTGGAAAAGTTGCTCGATGGCATCGCGCGTGTGCCCGGCCTTGGGCACGACCAGCGGAAACTTGGCGATCTCCGCGATGGTGGCCGACTTCAGCTTGCCCAGCGCATGATGTGGCGGCACGATCAAAATCAACTCATCTCGATGGATGAGCACCACGGTCAGGCGGTTGTCTGTGACGGGCAGGGAAACGAAGCCGAAGTCGACCGAGTTATCGATCACCGACTCCAGAATCTTCGCGTAATCAGCGCGCTTGATGTTTACCGAAACGTCGGGATACTGCCGCTTGAAGTCGGCGAACACATAGGGCAGGATGTGCAGGCACGTGCCCTCATTGGCTCCGACGATGATCTCGCCCCGGGGCACCCGCTCCATCTCGGCGATGGCGACCAGCATGGCTTTGCGGGCGTCGAGCGTGTCTTCGACGTATTTGAGGAACGCCTTGCCCGCTGCAGTGAGTGAGACTTTGCCGCCCGAGCGGTCGAAGAGCTTCGCTCCAACTTCTTCCTCGATGCCGCGAATTTGCGAGGAGATCGCCGGCTGCGTGCGGAAACGCTTCTCCGCCGCGCGCGAAAACGACGCGTGCCGCGCCACCTCGAAAAATGTTTCGAGCTGATCGAAATCCATAAAAACAGGGGCCAGCTGTCAGTGACCAGTGGCCAGTTAACCAAGGCTGGCTTCTTGAATGCCGCGCTTTAGCCGTGCCGCCGAAGCCTGGATCACAGAGAACACAAAGTCCCACAGAGGCCTTGCGCCGCATTCCCTCTGCGTTCCTCTGTGCTCTCTGTGGTGAAAGCCTTACCAGTATAAAGTTGCGTTATCCGCCCCATAACAACAATCGCGTTGCCTGCGTCAAACGGAGGCTTTAGACTCTTCCGTCCTGTACAACGCGACCGATTGTAGCAGCCGGGTGCCCCATCCTAACGGCGCGTTCTTTGCGACGTTAGGGTGGGAGTTCTGGCAGAACTTCCCCAACCGATCGCCTTCATTGATAGCAAGGAGCTCGCATGCCCGATCCTAAAAAAGTTCTCGAATTCGCCAAAGAGCACGATGTCAAAATACTTGACCTCCGTTTCACTGACATTCCCGGGCTCTGGCATCACGTCTCCTATCCCATCAACCAGTTGACCGAGGCGTCGTTTGAAGACGGCTTCGGCATTGATGGCTCGTCGATCCGTGGATGGGCGGCGATCCACGAGAGCGACATGCTGCTCAAGCCCGATCCCACCACGCGCATGCTCGACCCCTTCACTGAAGTCGCCACGCTGGTGTTGGTCTGCGACGTGCTCGACCCCGTGACTAAGCAGCGCTACGATCGCGATCCGCGCTACATTGCGCGCAAGGCCGAGATTTATCTGAGCGCTAGTGGCATTGCCGACATTGCCTGCTTCGGAGCCGAGGCCGAGTTTTTCATCTTCGACAACGTGCGCTTCGATCAGCGCGAGCAGTACGGCTTTTACTACATCGACGCCGAGGAGGGCCGCTGGAATTCGGGCAGGGAAGAGAACAATCTTGGCTACCGGCCGCGCTTCAAGGAAGGATATTTCCCCGTTCCCCCGACCGATCATTATCAGGATCTGCGCTCGGAGATGGTGTTGACGATGCTGGAGTGCGGCATGGATGTGGAATGCCATCATCACGAAGTAGCTTCAGGGGGCCAGACTGAAATTGACTTGAAGTTCGATTCGCTGGTGCGCTCGGCCGACAAGATGCTGCTCTACAAATACATTGTGAAGAACGTGGCTAACCACTACGGCAAGACGGTGACCTTCATGCCCAAGCCGATTTACGGCGACAACGGCAGCGGCATGCACACGCACCAATCACTGTGGAAGGCGGGAGAGCCGCTGTTTTCCGGCGACGGCTACGCAGGCATGTCTCAACTCGCATTGTGGTATGTCGGTGGGCTGATCAAGCATGGCCCAGCGCTCTCCGCGATCATTGCGCCCACGACGAATTCCTATAAACGCCTGGTGCCCGGATTCGAAGCGCCGGTGAATCTCGCGTATTCGCGGCGTAATCGCTCGGCGGCATGTCGTATCCCGATGTATTCATCGTCGCCCAAAGCCAAGCGCGTCGAATTCCGTCCGCCTGACCCGAGCTGCAATCCGTATATGGCGTTCGCCGCGATGCTCATGGCCGGTCTCGACGGCATCGAGAACAAGATGGATCCCGGCCTGCCCATGGACAAAGATATCTACGAACTCGATCCCGAGGAACTGGCAAACGTGCCGTCAATGCCGGGCTCGCTCGAAGACGCCGTGGACGCGCTGCAGCGCGATCACGCCTTCCTGCTTAAAGGAGACGTATTCACTGAAGAGTTGCTGCGGACGTACGTGGATTACAAACGCGCCAAGGAAGTGGACGCGATCCGCCTAAGGCCGCATCCGTACGAGTTCGCGCTGTACTACGACATCTAAGGCGATCACGGAGTCGATTGAGGGCGAAGACGAATTGCAACTGTACAATGAGTGAACTTACTGGCCAGAATGTGTGGGACAGAGCTCCGAGGCCGGGCCACAAAACGCGGTTCGACATCGGGAGGACGAAGGCTTCATGACCATCCTCGCCCGCTTGGAGCAATGGAAGCAGCAGGGCGCAATATCGTCAGAGCAGCAAGCCCATTTGGCAGCGCTCGCTCGCGGTGCACCCTTCTCGCTGTTTCTCGAGCTGAACATTCTTCTCTACGCCGGTGTGCTGGCGTTCGTTGCCGGACTGGGCTGGACTGTCAGCACATGGTCACAGCAACTCGGTGACGTTCTCGTCGTGAGTGTCCTCACCGCCATTCTCGCTGCTTGTTTTTGGTACTGCTTTTCCCGCGCGCCCGCCTGGTCTCCCGCCGAAACGCCTGCGCCGAGTCCGTTTTTCGAGTACGTGCTTTACCTCGGCAGCCTCGTCTGGTCGATCGAACTTGCTTATCTCGAGACGCGTCTCCACGTGCTCTCCGCAGAATCGAATCTCTATCTTCTGGCGAGTGCCGGCCTCTTCTTCTTCCTCGCCTATCGTTTCGACAATCGTTTCGTGCTCTCCCTCGCCTTGTCCTCACTCGCCGGCTGGTTCGGCCTCACCATCTCGCGCTGGCCGGCCCATCAAAACGCCACTTATCGCCATTACGCTCTCCTGTATTGCGTGCTGGTTGGGGTCGGCGGCGTACTTTTTCAGCGCCGCGGCCTGAAACCGCATTTCCTCGGCACTTATCTGAACATTGTGGCGAACGTTCTTTTTTGCGCAGTGCTGTCCGGCGTGTTCGAGGAGCAGGGCAACGGCCTATGGCTTCTCGCTCTACTGATCGCTTGTGCAACGTCCCTGGCGTGGGGCCTCATGCGCCGGCAGTTTGCCTTCGTCGCTTATGCCGCCGTCTACGGCTACGTAGGGGTGAGCTGGATGTTTCTCCGTGGCGTTCACGACGTAACCGCGGCGCTCACCTATTTCGTTATTACGGGAGTCGCTATGCTCGTTCTGCTGGTCCAGATCGGACGCCGCTTCGGAAGGCAGCCGTGAGACTTTATAGTGCAGCCAGCGAAGAAACTCTGCGCGCCCGCAAACTCCTGAAGGACTGGGCCGGCGAGGGCCTCCTCACCGAAGCGCAGTATCAGCGTCTGGAACAGGAAACACCCTCTGATCTCCGCACCACCAACATTTTTCTGCGGCTGGTCTTGTTCCTCTTTACCGTGATCAGCGTAGCCGCCGCGGCCGCGCTCTTCTTCATGGTTTTTCTATCGCACCCATCGGAGCAAACTATCGGTGTCTTCTTGCTGATCTTCGCCGCGGCCTGCTATGCGGGTACCGAATTCGCCGTTTCCGAAGCGCGGCTCTATCGCTACGGTATCGAAGAAGCGCTCGCCGTTTGCTCGGTTGGTTTTCTCTGCGGGGGAATAGAGAGCACACTTTTCATCGGCCACTCTTATTCCTCGGCGCAGTTTCTGGTTCCCGCGGCCGGTGCCATCTTTTCGCTCTGGATATGGCGCCGCTTCTGGTTCACGTATGCATTTCTCGCCGCGATGATCTTCGCCCTCTTTCTGCCAGGCTACTGGACTTCATCTCCCGTGGCGCAGCATGTGATCGTCGCCCTGTTCTATGCAACCGGGCTACCGGTTGTATCAGCAATACGCTCTCGCCACCGCTTCGATTACCTCGATGAAGGCTATTCGCTCGTCGAAGCGATGCTCTGGCTCGGCATATATTTGGCCATCAATCTACAGGTTTCGTCGTTGAGCCTGCCCGCGCGGTGGTGGGATGCCGGCACTCGATCCGCCTCTGAATTCGCACGTCCGTTCTACTGGACCACCTGGATGCTGATCTGGTGCCTGCCGCCCATAGTGCTCGCCCGTGGCATCCGCCGGAAAGATCGCTTCGTGATCGCTTCGGGTGCGATCGCCGCCATCCTGACTTTCATCACCAACAAGCCTTATCTCGGCTGGAAACGGCATACCTGGGACCCTATGCTTTTGGGCACATTGCTAACCGGCGTCGCATTGTTCATCCGACGCTGGCTGGCCCGCGGCCCGGGCGGGATTCGCCACGGCTTTACCGCCGCGCGCCTATCGGGAAAGGACAAAGAGTGGATGAACGCCGGCTCAGCTGCTTTGGGCCTGGTGTCGCCCCAATCCATAACGCCAAGCCCGCAAACCAACAGTCCAGATTTCCGCTTTGGTGGAGGAGCTTCGGGAGGCGGAGGCGCCAGCAGCGATTTTTGAAAGCCCCCGGAGCGTCGTTTCCGCTCGGCTTGACCTAACGCTTGAAAGTTAGCCCTTTGTTGGCATATACTAACGTATATGCCATCTTCGGATCGAGATCGAAGGACCGGAAGCGCGCAGCGCCGGGCGAGAATCTTCATGAACAACCGCAGTCAGGCGGTCCGACTGCCGAAGGATTTTCAGTTCAATACCAAGGAAGTATTCATACGAAAAGAGGGAAGCGACGTAGTTCTGTCGCCTCGGCCGTCGGACTGGTCGTCCTACCTTAATGATGCCCCGGTCGCATCGCCGGATTTCATGGAGAATGTCGACGACCTGCCGGTGCAAGAGCGGAAGCCTTAAGTGCCCCGCTACATGCTCGACACCGACACCTGTTCGTACATCATGAAGCGCACCAACGATGCGGTGCTGAGGAAACTACAGGCGGTGCCGGTCGATGACGTATGCATTTCCGTCATTACAAAGTCTGAACTGTTATTCGGTGTCGAGATTTCGCCCCGACGGCAGCACGACGAACTCTCGTTAAGCACGTTTCTACGATACGTGGAAGTTCTGGATTTTCCCGATGAAGCGAGTCTGCATTATGCCAGGATTCGCGCCGATCTGAAGAAGTCGGGCGCGATGATTGGGGCAAACGATCTTTTCATCGCCGCACACGCACGCGCCCTCGGCCTGACATTGGTGACGAACAACACCAAAGAATTCCGCAGGGTTCGTAACCTGGTAGTTGAGAACTGGACAATTCCGCACTGAGTTAGGTGTGGCGAGGCTTGTGAACGTGCCGTCAATGCCCGGCTCGCTGGAAGACGCGCTCGACGCGCTGCAGCGCGATCACGCCTTCCTGCTCAAAGGAGACGTATTCACTGAAGAGTTGCTGCGGACGTACGTGGATTACAAACGCGCCAAGGAAATGGACGCGATCCGCCTAAGGCCGCATCCGTACGAGTTCGCGCTGTACTACGACATCTGATGCGAAGTGGACGGGTTAAACCCTTGCGCATACCGAGCGGGTAGTGACGTCCTACTACGCTAGGGGCAAACCTACGTGAGGATCCGTACTAGTGTCATCTGCTTTCCCCTGAGCTGCGGGTGAAAGAGCACAGTGGCCTATACAACAAGGCCACTGTGGTAGTGTGAGGGTTGGATTGCACCCACTCTCTGAATGACTCAGCAGGCTCACGCGGCCCGGGTTGCTTCAGTCGAGGGCTGATAACTGTCGATTTGCTCCGCTCCGGAAGTCTTCAACAGGTCGCGGGCTTTTGCCACTTCCTCCGCGGTCCCGTGCGCGACAAGAACGAACTTGCCGGCTTTGATTGACGTTTCGTATTTTACGACGCTGTTTTTAGGAACGCCGAGGCTGTAGAGCCCTGCACCCAGAGCACTGAGTCCTCCCACGACGACTGCTCCCTCCAGGGCAGCGATGATCCAGGAGACAATGGAGCCGGCGGCAACAACGGGCCCGACGCCAGGGATGATCAAGAACGCTGCACCGAAGAGCATGCCCCAGAGCCCTCCCCAAAACGCGCCCCATTTGCCCCAGTATTTCATCCTGTCGCCTGTGTTATAGAAGCCGACGACATCCTCTTCCGTCTGGTAGTCGCGGCCGACGACGGCCAGCTTCTTGATGTCAAACCCACCACCCTTCAATTCCTTGATGGCATTTTCGGCTGTGGAGTGTTGGCTGAAAACTGCAACAACTGAGCTTTGATCTTGTCTTGGCATGATATTCATAGTTCAACTCCTCTTAGAATTTATTTGTGCCCCAAGCGAGTTGATTCCCGTTAATTAGGGTCTTGACCCTGTGTGATGAACAGAGCCTCGACGGCTTGAAATGAGTCCTGTTGGCGACTACCAACGTGCCGAGAAGTTCAATGCTTCTCCGTCTGACATGATTTGCACCATTCGCCGCAGGGCGTTATTTTGGTTTCCCTCAGAAAAAGCTCGACGAAAACGATCCCAAGACCATTTCGCCAGTAGCAAGCGACGGTGTCCATTGGACAAAGGTATTGGTTGTACCAAGGTCCAATGCCGCTCTGAAAGTTGCTTGCTTATTGATATTCGATGCGCGCCAATGGGTAATTGGATTACCACATTGCGCACGGGAATGGGCAGGAGTGAAACTCGTGCCCTTCCCGGTTTCACTTTGTCTTGGAATGCGGACCGTACATCCAACAGCGCCTTATTTCAACTGCTTCTCAATCGCCGCCGTCACTTCTTTCGAATCTGGCGTCACCGCTGGCTCAAATCGCTGCACCACTTTTCCGTCGCGGTCGATCAGAAACTTGGTGAAGTTCCACTTGATGTCGCCCGCTATCCCGGCGCCCGTCTCCTTCGTCAAATAGCCGTACAGGGGGGCCTGATCCGCGCCCTTTACGGAAATTTTCGCGTACATGGGAAACGTCACGCTGTATTTGCGAGAGCAGAAGGTCTTGATCTCTTCGTTCGTGCCCGGCTCCTGCGCTCCGAAATTGTTGGCAGGGAACCCGAGGATGACGAATCCCTGATCTTTGTACTTCTCGTAGATTGCTTCCAGTGCGCTGTATTGCGGCGTGTAGCCGCATTGGCTGGCCACATTGACGATCATCACCACTTTGCCTTTGTAATCGGCCAGCGGTGCAGGCTTGCCATCAATTGAGTTGAGGGTGAAGCTGTAAATTCCGGAAGCGGCGAACAGCGAGGTAGCCATAATCAGAAGGACTCCGTAAGGAAGATAACCTCGAATTTTGCCCGGTGCTGGATTGATTCGGCTCATGAAGGCGCTCCGCAGGATGGGATGGTGTCAGAAATCGAGGGTAGAGGTTTCACTGCGATGGCGCAACCGCGGGAATGTAAATTCTCTGTCTCCGGGCGTCGGTGGTTTACGCCCGCATGCGCTTGGCTGACATTTGGTCGTTCGCCAGGACGGGATGGGTCTCCGGGGTGCCGGCCGACAGGCACACGTTCCCCATAGCCTCCAACGCGGAACTGGATCTTCCCAACACCATGGAGAGATACTTCTGCGCGATCGGCCGGTCGGCAGGATGGATCAGCGCCCACCAGCGGCGGATCGACTCCTGAACCTCCGACTCCGTTTTCTCTCCGACCACTAGGGAATCTACCAACCGATAGACCTTGCTCTTGATGGCCTGGTACGACACCGAAATCTCTTGTGGCATGGGGTTCCTGGGTTTTGCTTGTGCCCATGGTTGTGCAATCAGTAAACCAAACCTAGGAATTTAGTTCTTCAAGGGTTTTTACGGTTTTTGGCCGACCGAAGGTACAACGAATGGAATAAATCAATTCCGTGAATATGAATTATGGAAGAGGAAGGGTCGCACGCATTCGTTCGCCGAGCGGGTGCAGCTCGCTTCACCACACAAATTCGTCCGCCCTAACATGATCGCCACTGTGACGGAATGGGTTGCGCAACAAAACGGACCCTCGGCGTTGCCACAGCGACAGGTTACAATGTTCCGCTTTGTTCCCAGGATTGCAAATCGTGCCGCCATTTCGCCTCCGCTTGGTGGAAGACGGCCAACGTGATCCAGTATTCGGGTTCTACTTTCCGGAGGCTCTGATGAAATACAGCGCGTGGCTGTTGACAATTTCTTTACTATTTCTACTCTGTTCCTTCGCCGGGGCCCAGACTTCTGCCGGGGCTAAGACCTCGGCATCCCTCAGTTCCCAAGGCACTTGGCAGAGCTCTGAACCCAACGCCCGCATGTTCTTTCCACGCGACATGTTCTGGGGATGGGCGCAACTGGACCTCGCCCCTCCGCACAATGAGGTCGACCCTAACCTGTGCTCTGGCAATGCCAGCCTCTACGGCGGCACTAACGACCCCTGCAGCCTTTTTGCTCGCTATATCTTGTCTGGAATTCTGGAAGTGCGCCCCTTTGGCAAAGGTCCCTTGCGCCGTTTCATGGTCTACGGAGCGCCCACCTTTCTGTTCGGCAAGACCATCCCGAAGACCCTGTACACCTGGTCTCCCGACGCCATCGGAGTCGAGCACTCGTGGGGCGTCGGCATTTATATGAATAAGGGATTTGAATTCCGCGTCACCCAGCACTTCCTCTTCGACCGTTTAGGCGCGCGCGACAAGAATCTTGGAGGCGCCGATCTGGGCAACAACGGGCCGTGGGGCCGTTACGTCACTCTAGGAGTGCGCAAGACCTTCGGAACCCGCCGCTGGTAGGGGCCGAAATCGTTCGCTGGAATCGCTCATCGCCTAGGCGGATACTGGCACCGAACTCCGCGTCAAGCGCCGCACCACCCAGATGATCAGCGCGATAAAGCCACCAATCACAAACAGCGGCAGAACAAAGATCAGGAAAATCCATATGAAGCCGCTGAAATTGGTGACGTCGCCACCAATCGAGGCTGCGGGATCGCGGTGAACCCGGCCCCCAAAAACCGTCACGCCGCCGGATACCTGCGTATCTTTATCGAGCCGAACGTCCCCGCCAAATGAGGTGGCATCGCCGGCGACCTCTCCGCCATCTTCAATGACAATCGTGCCGCCGAAGGTGGTTACATCTCCCGAAACCTGTCCCCGGATGTGAATGCTGCAGGCGAAACAGGTGGCGTCGTCAGCTTGCTCGCCCGGACCAATCGTGATGCCGCTCCCGAACTGTGTGCGGCTGTGCGTGCTCTGAGCAGCCGCACTCATCGAAAAAGCGACCACGACCAGGAAAACGCTGGCTAGCTTCAGATGGCGGGAAATTCGGTTCACAAGATCCTCCGTTCGACCAAACCCGGCTTTGTGGCGGAATTATTTCACATGTTGCGATAATAGTCTGCTACTTCCGCCCTCCGTTCTTCTATAATTGCAAGTTTTTTAATCCATGCGGATTTTTTATACAGGAGACTATTATGGCTGGCTCTTATAACGGCATCGCCGTCCCAGCGGACGGCAAGCCGATCGATTATAAAAATGGCGCTTACCACGTCCCCGACAATCCCATCATCCCTTTCATCGAAGGCGATGGTACCGGCCGCGATATCTGGAAAGCCTCGCTGCGGGTGTTCAACGCCGCGGTGGAGAAGGCTTACAAGGGCAAACGCCGCGTGGCCTGGTACGAGGTTTTCGCCGGCGAGAAAGCCAAAGCCAAGTTCGATAACTGGCTTCCCGACGATTCCGTCAACGCCATCCGCGAATTTCGCGTCGCCATTAAGGGTCCGCTGACCACTCCGGTCGGCGGCGGCATTCGCTCGCTCAACGTCGCGCTCCGCCAGATTCTGGATCTCTATTGCTGCGTGCGTCCGGTGAAGTACTACAGCGGCGTGCCCTCGCCGGTGAAGCATCCCGAGCGCATGGACGTGGTCATCTTCCGCGAGAACACCGAAGACGTTTACGCCGGCATCGAATGGGAGCAGGGAACTGCCGACTGCGCCCGCCTGATCGAGTTCTTGAACAAAGACATGCTGAAGGGCGGCAAAAAACAGATTCGCTTCGACTCCGGCATTGGCATCAAACCGATTTCTGTGACCGGCACCAAGCGCCTCGTGCGCATGGCGATTCAGCATGCACTCCAATCCGGCCGCAAGTCGGTGACCCTGGTGCACAAGGGCAACATCCAGAAGTTTACCGAAGGCGCATTCCGCCTGTGGGGTTACGAGGTCGCTACCCAGGAATTCCGCGACAAGGTGGTGACCGAGCGCGAAAGCTGGATCGTCGACAATAAAGACAAGAATCCGAATATCACCATCGCGCAGAACGCTGAGGCCGTCGAACCCGGCATGGAGTTCGCTCCGCCCGCCTTTCGCCAGTCCGTAGAAAAAGAGGTGAAGGCAGTCCTGGATGCCATCTACGCGACTCATGGCAACGGCGCCTGGAAGAAGAAGTTGATGATCAACGATCGCATCGCTGACTCGATCTTCCAGCAGGTGGTGACTCGCGCCGATGAATACTCGGTTCTGGCCACGCCAAATCTGAACGGCGACTACATCTCGGATGCCTGTGCCGCGCAAGTGGGCGGGCTGGGCATCGCTCCAGGCGCGAACATCGGCGATGGCTATGCCATCTTCGAAGCCACGCACGGCACCGCCCCGAAGTATGCTGATAAAGATGTGATCAATCCCGGCTCGGTAATCCTGTCGGGCGTGATGATGTTCCGCCATATTGGCTGGAACGAAGCCGCCGACCTGATCGAGCAAAGCATCGAGCGCACCATCGATCAGAAAAAAGTCACGTATGACTTCGAACGCCTCATGCCGGGAGCGACGAAAGTAAAGACCAGCGAATTCGCCGGATACATGATCGAGAATATGGACACGGCAGTACTGGCGTAGGGATTGTCAGATCGGGCGATTGCGTCATTGAACGATTTCCCGCCTTGCGTGAGCGCTGAGACGTTCAATAGAAAAATCGCCAAATCACTCAATCGCTCAATTTTTCGAAAGGACTCATACCATGCGCAAAAAAGTAACCATCGTAGGTTCAGGCAACGTAGGTGCAACGGCGGCTCATTGGATCGCGTCCAAGGAACTCGCCGACGTGGTCCTCATCGACATCATTGAAGGCGTGCCGCAGGGCAAGGGCCTCGATTTGCTCGAAGCCATGCCTATCGAGAAACGCGATTCGTACGTCAGCGGCACCAACGACTACAAAGACACCGCCGGCTCCGACATCGTGGTCATTACCGCCGGAATTCCGCGCAAGCCCGGCATGAGCCGCGACGACTTGCTCAACACGAATTACAACATCATGAAAGCGGTGGTAGGTGAGGCGGTGAAATATTCGCCGAACTGCATTCTGATCATCGTGTCGAACCCGCTCGACGCCATGGCGCAAGCCGCCTACAAGCTGAGCGGATTTCCCCGCGAGCGCGTCATCGGCATGGCCGGAGTGCTTGACTCCGCCCGCTTCCGCGCCTTCATCGCCGCGGAGTTAAACGTGAGCGTCGAGAACGTGACGGCGTTCGTCCTGGGAGGCCACGGAGACACGATGGTCCCGCTACCTCGCTATTCCACGGTTGCCGGGATCCCGATCACCGAACTGATCGAGAAAGCGAAACTCGACGCACTGGTCCAGCGCACCCGCGACGGTGGCGCCGAAATCGTGAAGTATCTCAAGACTGGATCGGCTTATTACGCGCCCTCAGCCGCGGCCACAGAAATGGTCGAAGCGATTCTGAAAGACAAAAAGAAAATCCTCCCCTGCGCGGCGTACCTGCAAGGCGAGTACGGCATCAACGGCCTCTATGTCGGCGTGCCGTGCAAGCTGGGAGCAAAGGGTCTTGAACAGATCATCGAAATCAAGCTGACGCTGGAAGAGAAAGCGGGGCTGGATAAGAGCGCGGCAGCGGTGAAGGAGTTGGTGGGCGTGATCGGGGTGTAGACTACACGCCGAGGATTTGGCATGCGGCGAAAGGTGTTGCTAGGTGTGATCGTCGTTGCGGCTTCGGCCTTCGGCGGTTGGTTTGCCCTGCATCGCGTCTCTGCACACAACCTGACGCTGCACGCCTATTTCCGTCACGTCCAGGATGTTAAGCAAGGAATGCCGGTCTGCGTTGACGGCGTTCAGGTCGGCTCCGTGGACAGTGTCACCGTACGGCCAGAGCTAGGCGACAGACCTGTGGACGTCGTCCTTAGCTTGAGTACACCCTACGAGCTTCGGATACCTACGGGGTCGACGGCGCAGGTGGCCGAGCCCGGGATCATGAGGCCTACGATCGTCGACATCGACACTCGCGGGGCACAAGGTCCAGCGATCGCCAATGGCGGAGCTGTCGAGGGCCTCGAATCCAGGGACGATCAGAGCGCGCACGCCTTGGGAGTCGTTGTGAAGGCGCTCGCAGACCAAGCGGAAGCTGGATCCGATCAGCAGAAATCCTCCGAGGAGCCCTCCAAGTCCAAACCCAACACTTTACGCTAGGCCCGATCACAGCATAATTCTGGAGTTTGACCATAGTCATTGACCATGGTATAACTTGGCCATGAAGGAAATTGCCATCTCCGAGTTCAAAGCGAAGTGCCTCGGAATCCTCGAAGAAGTCCGCAAGACCCGCAAGCCGATTCGCGTGACCCGCTTCGGCAAGCCGGTCGCCGAAGTTGTTCCCCCTTCTCCCGGAAATCGTGAAGGACGTCGGCTGGGGTGCATGGCGGGGACCGCTGAGATATTAGGAGACATTGTCGGCCCGACCGGCAGTTTCGATGATTGGGATGCCTGGAGAGAATGAAATACCTTCTGGATACTCACATTTGGCTCTGGGCCTCCATGAAAGCTGATCGGCTTTCGGCCCGTGTGACCAAGGTCCTCGCAGATCCTCAAAGTGAATTGCTGCTATCTCCTGTCAGTGTCTGGGAATTGACGATACTGTGCCGCAAGGGACGGTTCAGGATACATCCAGACATTCCGAACTGGGTCGCGCGAACCGTCTCCGACCTACGGCTTGAAGAAGCACCATTCACAGTCGAAGTGGCGCTTGCCATTTCATCGATCAAATTCTCGCATGGGGATCCTGCTGATCAGTTTCTTGCGGCCTCAGCAAAGGTTTTTGACCTGACCCTGATCACTGCCGACGATCATTTACTGAAGTTGCCCGGTATTCGAGTCCTGGCGAATCACTAAATCACACTTTTTCGATCGTCACCTTCTTCAACACCACATCTTTGTTCGGACGGTCGTTGCGGCCGCGCGGGACGGCCACGATCTTCTGGGCTACGTCCTGACCCTCAACCACTTCACCGAAAATCGTGTGCTTGCCCGTGAGCCACGTCGTCGGCGCCAGCGTGATGAAGAACTGCGAGCCGTTCGTATTCGGGCCGGCATTCGCCATGGCGAGCTTGCCCGGCTTGTCGAACTTGTGTGGCGATCCCTTAGTCTCGTCCTCGAACTGATATCCCGGGCCGCCCATGCCGGTACCCTGCGGGTCTCCGCCCTGAATCATGAAGTCGGGAATGACACGATGAAAAATGGTTCCGTCATACAGGCGGTCGTTGGACTTCTTGCGGGTCGAAGGATGCGTCCACTCCCGCTTGCCCTCGGCAAGGTCGACGAAGTTCGCCACGGTCTTGGGCGCCTCTTTCTCGAATAAGCGACAAACAATGCTGCCTTCACTAGTTTCAAAGGTCGCGTACATTCCAGGTTGACGAGTCATAATGTCCTTTCAGTCGTAAATAAATGTGGGCCAGTCTCCCCAACCTGCCTGAGCGAAGTCGAAGAGCCTGCCCTGAGCCTGCCGAAGGGGGCCATCCACCGGGCGCGGCCCGGCGATTGCAGAGCCGGCTATTGATTCGAAGGTGGCGCTGCCTTAGGTGTTGCCGCCGTCGGTTTCTTCGTGGTCGTAGCTGCTGGCTTATGCGCCGGCGCAGCCGCTCCACCCTTCACGATGGTGATATGAACAATTTTCACCGGACGAAATGGCCGGTCGTTCTGCGGATCGGTCGCCATATGCGCAATCTGCTTCACCAACGCAACAGCAGCGTCATCGCATTGCCCGAAAATTGTGTAGCCCCCATTCAGGTGCGGAGTCGCCACCTCAGTAATGAAAAACTGCGAGCTATTCGTGTTCGGGCCAGCATTGGCATAGGCCAACCGTCCCGGTCGGTCAAACAACAGGTCGGGTGAGGTCTCATTCTTGAACTTGACGACCGGATCGGCGCCCGATCCCGTGCCTGCCGGATCGCCGCCCTGGATCATGAAACCGGGAATCACGCGATGAAAAATTGTGCCATCGTACAACGGCACGCCGTGTTTGGTTGTGCCGTTGGCCGGGCTTCTCCAATCTTTCTTTCCCGTAGCCAGCCCGATGAAATTGTCGACGCCGATGGGCGCTTTGTCAGGAAACAGCGTGCAGGTCATCTTGCCGGCGGTGGTTTCGATGATCGCTTCCGGCTTGGCCGGTGCGGCAGTCGCCGGCCTGGCCGTGGTGCCGGGTTTGGCCGGCGTGGAAGCAGTTTGCGCCCACGCTGATGCGATCAAGACTGCTCCTACCATTGCGAACTTGCTAAGCATGAAAGCTCCTCAGCTGAAAATGTGCGAACCAGAATTGTACGACAGCGGAACCCAAACAGGGTCTACTTCGCCGCCTTTGCTGTCTGCATCTCGCGGCTCACTCGCTCCACCTCGGCGAACACGCGCAGCAGGTTGCCGCCCAGAATCTTCTTGATGTCCTCAGCGCTGTATCCGCGATCGAGCAGCGCCTGCGTAATCTTGGGCAGGTCGGCCGCCGAATCGATGCCTTGCGGCGTGGCCCCGCTCACTCCGTCGAAGTCCGAGCCAAGCCCAACATGGTCTACTCCCGCCACTTTCGCGATGTGGTCAATATGATCGATCAGCGACTTCAGGGGCGGGCGGGGAATCATCGCCATCCACTCGCGCTCGATGCGATCCATGTCAACAAAAGAAACGGGCTTGCCATCCGCTTTTAGATGGTCGACATACTTCTGAATCGCCGCCGCCTGATCCTTTTCCTGATCCTGCAGGCGCTTGCGAAAAGTTTCGTCGTCGAAGCCGCTGAAGAAGTTCACCTGCACCACGCCGCCGTTTTTCGCGACGCCGCGGAGCATGTCATCGGTCATGTTACGAGGAGCGTCGACCAGCGCCCGCGCTGAAGAATGCGAAGCGATCACCGGCGCTTTCGTGGTGGCGATCGCATCCCAGAATGTCTTGTCGGCAACGTGAGAGATGTCGACCATCATGCCCATGCGGTTCATCTCAACGACGACCTGCTTGCCGAAGTCGGTAAGGCCGTTGTGGTGTTCGATCTTAGGATCGTTGATGTCGCCGGAAGAATCGCCCCACTCGTTCGTGTTCGACCAGGTCAGCGTCATGTAGCGCACGCCCAGCCGGTAGTAGTCGCGCAGCAGATGAATATCATTCTCGATCGAATGCCCGCCTTCGATTCCCATCAGCGCCGCCAGTTTGTGCTCGCGATGTGCGCGCTCAATGTCGGCCACGGAAAACGCCATCATCATCCGATCCGGATGGTGCGCCGCCTGCTCATACACCGAATCGATAAGATCAAAGGTATGCCGGGCGAAGTGCCCTTGATTGGTCTCGGGATCGACCCAGATGGAAAAGAATTCCGCGCCCAGATTCCCGCGCTTGGCCTTGTCGAGACTGATATGGCCGACGTCATTGGGATCAGTCGAGCCAATGTCAAAGCCTTCATCGAGGAAGCGTTGCGGTGTATCGGCATGTGTGTCAACGACGATCGCCGACTCTTGAATGGCCCGGGCCTTCGCGCTGACCATAGCGTCCGAGCCAGTCGGCTGGGCTGGGGTTTGGGCTAGAGCTACCGAGGTGAGCAAAACTGCAGACAAGAACTTGATCATGGTTTTATAGGCCGATGGGCAAGTCCCAGATTGTATAGCTGCGAAGTCTGAGACTCAAACTGCGGTCATCGAATTGCCGTCAAAGCTAGCGCCACGCAGGCTTCCAATGCCGTGTCGGTGTCGATGACGGTCTTTGGATAGAAGATGCTCTCGAAGCGGGATTTTACATCGAGGTACAGTTCGAAAGTCCGGTTGCCCGCGAGGTGTGCGCTGGTCGCGGCATCCGCTTCCAGTCGCCGCCGCGCTGTCTCCTCTGAACAGACGCACTCGAAAATCCGCCACGGCTGGTGCAGGGTACCTGCCGCGCGGATCACGTTTTCAATCTGATAACGCCGTGAAAACGGCCGTCCATCCAGAAACATCAAACGTCTAAGATTTTGTCCCAGCAGGTACTCCGCCGTCTCCAGCATGAGCTGCAGACAGAAATCATCCTGCCGCACGCAATATTCGATTTCGTCCGCAGTGAAAAGGGCGTGCCGTATTTCGTCTTTGCTCAAGACTCGCCCGCCAGTGCGCGCCGCGAGTTCTCGCGCGAGCGTAGTTTTACCGGTGCCGGGAAGCCCCGCCATCAGAACAATCATTTCCAGAGCATCGTAACGGATTTCCTGCGAAGGGACTACCGCGTGCCGGTGTCGACTGCAACTTGAGTATCGGGGACTTCATTTTCCGGCTGCGCGTCAGGACGTTCCATGGGAATCATCGTTTGCGTCTGCCGCCACTCGGAATAGCGTCCGCTGACCATGATGTGGAAGCACCAGTGGCGCCGCTCTTCTTCCGGTTCCACCAGGCCGAGCGCCTTCATGTAGAAGAGGTAGTGTTCGGTCCAGCGAATCTGTTCTTTGGTCAAGCCCCGGCGCTGCAGGTCAACTGTGACGCCCGCGAGATGCGAAGAAGCCGTGTCGCCATCGGCCGGAGCCGCATTGCGATTGTGCCGGCGCAACTTGCGCTGAACCTTGACCGTGCGCACCGCAGAGTTCACCTGAATCTGCGCATGGAAGCGTCTGAAGTATGCGTGGCTCAAATCATCGACGAAACTCAGAGTCCACGGGCGGCAATAACGCCGCGAAGGGTCGAGTGATGGTTCGATCTTCAAGCTCTCGTTGGGAACAATCTCCAGCAACGAACCATCGGCCTTCAGCGCTTCGAGTTCGGTGTCATCCTGAATGCGCGGCAGTTCCAGGCGATCGATCTCAGCATTCTGAAGTATTAAGGATTCGTGGGAGGGCCGGAACATCGGATTCCAATGCAGCAGCCAGCGCAAATGACTGTGGCGCACGCGCGCGGTGTGGCGCACGGCGAAGGCGCTGGTCGACAACGATGTGCACACCAGGGCCAGCGCGATAATCCCAACGAATTGTTTTCGAACGTTTAGTCTCACGAAGTGGTTCCGTATGGAGCGAATACTCTTGTCTGCCCACGCCGCCGGAAAATCCTTGCGCTATCTTCCGCGCGAGTAGCGGCTATTCTAAGCCATGGTGTCAAGTGGCCCAACCCCAATTCGAGCCGCGGGGCCGTTACATCCGTACCCAATCGCCTCTGGTTACCAGGCCGTGGACAACACTTCCCAACACTTCTATCGGCATCTGACGGGCCATTGATGAGCGCAGGCAACGAGCCCGCTATCTTCCGGTCCTGGCATAACTTGCGGAATTTAGATGAATCGGAGACTCTGGCTGCTGCCGCAAAATGACAAAAATCAGCGCCGTAAAAGGTCACCCAGCGCCTGCGACATCACCTGCCCACCCACCTCGGCAATCGACTTGGTCAGTGGAATATCCTTGGGGCAAACCTCCACGCAGTTCTGAGCGTAGCCGCATTCCTGGATGCCGCCATCGCCCATCAGCGCCGCCAGCCGGTCGCGCTTCAGTTCCTTGCCCGTGGGATGCGTGTTGAACAAGCGCACCTGCGAGATCGTAGCCGCGCCCACGAAGCCGGTAGCCTCGTCGAACTGCGGACATGCCTCCATGCAGCAACAACAAGAAATGCAGCGCGAGAGCGGATACGACTGCTCCTGATCTTCCGGAGATACTTTCGGTCCGGGGCCAAGATCGTAAGTGCCGTCAATCGGTACCCAGGCTTTTACGATCTTCAAATTTTCAAACAGCACGCTGCGGTCGACGGCGAGATCGCGCACGACCGGGAACTTGGAAAACGGCTCGAGGCGGATCGGCTGTTCGAGATTGTCAATGAGAGCCGAGCATGCCATGCGCGCCTTGCCGTTGATCAGCATGGCGCACGACCCGCAAACTTCTTCGAGACAGTTCGAGTCGTAGGTAATGGGCGTGGTCGCCTTGCCCTCTTTCGTGACCGGGTCGGCGGCAATGTCCATGAGCGCCGAGGTCACGTTCATGTTCGGCTTGTAGGGAAGAGAAAATTCCTCCCAGTACGACTTGGAGGTGGGAGTCGCTTGACGCTTGATTTTGATGATGACGGATTTATCAGCCATTAGTTTTGTTCCAAAATGCTCACGTAGCCCCGGACGCATTCGTCCGGGACTCGCTCCGCTTGAGGGCGGACGAATGCGCCCGCCCCTACGTGTATCTAATACTTTCTCGGCCTTGGCGGAATCAGTGATGCATCCACCGGTTCGAACTCGAACTTCGGCTCATCCGCATCCGGCGCGAAGTATGCCTTGGTCGTCTTCATCCAGTTCTTGTCGTCGCGCTCGGGGAAGTCCGGCTTGTAGTGTGCACCGCGCGATTCATCGCGCATGCGCGCACCCTGCGCAATCACCCGCGCTAGTTGCAGCATGTTATAGAGTTGGCGCGCAAAAACGACCGTCGTATTCGCCCACAACGTTCGATCGCTGAGGTTCACCTTGCGATAGCGCTCCAGCAGCTCGACCAGCTTGGCATCAGTCTGCTGCAGATTCTTGTTATAGCGGATGACCGTACAGTCCTTGGTCATCAACTCGCCCAGTTCACGCCACAACTTCACTGGATTCTCGGTGCCGTCGTTTTTCATCAGCAGGGAATTGTTCTCTTCCTGCTTCTTCTGTTCGGCCGCGAAGTGACCATTGCCGTCCGTCGTTTTTTGCAAACCACGGGCATAGTTCACGGCATTCGGTCCGGCGATCTGCCCGCCAAAGATGCAGGACACCAGCGAATTCGCGCCCAGCCGGTTCGCTCCGTGATATTGATACTCACACTCCCCGGCCGCATAAATTCCTGGGATGTTCGTGGCCTGCTTGTAATCGATCCACAGGCCACCCATGGTGTAGTGCATGCCGGGAAAAATCTTCATGGGCGTGTCGCGCGGATCGTCGCCCACAAACTTCTCGTAAATTTCGAGAATGCCTTCGAGTTTCTTATCGAGAATCTTCCGATCAATATGCGTCAGGTCGAGATAGACCATCGGCTTGCCGTCGATACCAAGGTTGTATTCGTAGACGACCTTGAAAATCGCCCGCGTCGCTACATCGCGCGGCACCAGGTTGCCGTACTTTGGATACCACTCTTCCAAAAAGTACCAGCGCTCGTTCTCCGGAATCGATTTCGGATCGCGTTTGTCGCCGGCATTCTTCGGCACCCAGACGCGCCCGCCCTCGCCCCGCGCCGACTCCGACATCAGCCGCAGCTTGTCTTCGCCAGGAATCGACGTGGGATGCACCTGAATGAACTCGCCGTTCGCGTAATAGCATCCTTGCTGATACAGGGCCGACTGCGCCGAACCCGTGCACACGACCGAGTTCGTCGACTTCCCAAAGATGGCGCCGATGCCTCCAGTCGCAATAATGATCGCGTCGGCAGAAAACGTGCGTACTTCCATCGACCGCAGGTCCATGGCGCAAATGCCGCGGCAGACACGGTTTCCATCGAGCACCGACGAAAGAAATTCCCAGTGCTCGTATTTCTTCACCTTGCCTTCGGACTCATATCTCCGCACTTGTTCGTCCAGCGCATACAGAAGTTGCTGACCGGTCGTCGCTCCCGCAAACGCCGTGCGGTTGTATAAAGTCCCGCCAAAGCGGCGGAAGTCGAGCAGTCCTTCCGGTGTGCGATTGAAGGGCACGCCCATGCGGTCGAGCAGATCGATGATCCCCGGCGCCGCTTCGCACATGTCTTTAATCGGAGGCTGGTTGCCCAGGAAATCTCCGCCATAGACCGTATCGTCAAAATGCTTCCAGGTTGAATCGCCCTCGCCCTTGAGATTCTTCGCCGCGTTGATGCCGCCCTGCGCGCACACCGAGTGCGACCGCTTCACCGGAACGATGGAGAACAGGTCAACTTCGCCGCCCATTTCCGCAATCTTGATGACTGCGGCCAATCCAGCCAACCCGCCACCTACCACAATAATTTTCGGAGCTGACATTAGCGTGGCCTCCCGTAGTTGGCGCTGGGCGCGCCTGATGGGTGGGAGGAATCCTGCTGTGGCGAATGAACAATCGTCCCGCTCGATCCCTCTTCCTGCATCGGGTGCGAGCGGAAGGAGTAAAGGCTCGCGAAACCCGCTGCGCACAATACCAGGAAGAATGCGAGACAAACCTGCAGTAATCGCTTCTGCGCCTTGGTTCCGGTCACCACGCCCCACTTCGCGCAGAACAGCCAGATGCCGTAAGCGAAGTGCCACGATGCCGCGACCAATCCAATAACGTAGAAGAGGAACAGCCCAGTGTGCATCACCTCGGCCTGCACCTTGCCGAACGAAGCCATCGGATTCTCGTGCAGGTCGACGCCCGCGAACCGCATGGTGTAGACGTGCCAGACGATGTAGATGAACGCGATGCCGCCCGTCCAGCGCTGCAGCGTGTACATCCAATTGCCGGTCCACGGATACGACGTGGTATTGCCGTCGCCGCGGTACCAGATGTAAAACCCGTAGCCGGCATGATAGGCAATCGGAATCCAGATGCCGAACAACTCCAGAAAAAATACCAGCGGCAGGTTCGCCAGAAAGCCGACTTGCCGGGCGTACGCGGCCGGGCCGTTCTGGCCGATCGCGGTGGAGTTCGAAATCAGGATGTGCTCGAAGAGGAATGCGCCAACCGGGATGATTCCCGTCAGCGAATGCAAACGCCGCAGAATAAATGATGTTCCCTGACCTGCACGCAATGGCGCAACGCCATGCCTTATTCCGGGAGCAGTAGAACTGGCAGATGCCACGTAGCGCTCCTTATGAGTCCCGCATGTTTGTCCAACAATGAGAAAAGAACCTCACATTATCTTGTGGAAACAGAAGTGAAGTCAAGGAAGGGATACGCAAGAGCTGTGGATCAAATACGTTTTGGAATGCGCGGGCTTTCATCTGCGCCCGGACGGTATCACAAAATCAATCGCGGCTTCAGCCCTTGAGCACGCGTTTCTTAGACCGACCTGCGACTACACCACCGGCTCCTTCTGCTCCGGTGCAACTCGCAGTCGTACCAGTTCACACTGGAACTGGCCGAGTTCTTCTCCCACCGACTTGGCCATGTCTCGCACCAGGAGCATGCGGGCAAATAGCGGAGAGCTCTCCGGCACTCTCTCCACCAGCAGATCGCAATGACCAACGATGGCGGTAAGTTTGTTGATGAGATCGTGGGCTAACGGACACTCGAGCTGATATGAATTGGTGTTGGAGGGCTCCATACGGGAACTACCTTTCTGCTCTCACGATTCCATTTTCGCTCCAATCCAGGGCATCAGATGTGATCGACGTCACGGGCCAAGTCATTCGTGCTGTCCATCATTCCAGTCCAAAAACATTCGAAACGCCTTCCCGCGGTGACTGTACCGCGCTTTCTCCTCGGCGCTCAACTCCGCAAACGTTTTCTGAATCTGCGGAAAATAAAATAGTGGATCGTATCCGAAGCCGTTCGAACCGCGAGGCCCATCAAGAATCATGCCCTCGGCCGTTGCGCGAAATGTAGCCAGCGTTTCGCCATCGCGAGCCGCGGCCAGCACGCAGACGAACCGGCCGGTACGCTTCTCGCGGGCAACCTTGGCGAGTTCTCGTAACACGCGCGCATTATTCGCCTCATCGTCGGTGTTGGCGTCGGCTTTATGCGGCTCGTCCGCCGCGTAACGCGCGGAATGCACGCCCGGCGCCCCGTCCAGCGCATCAATTTCAATCCCCGAGTCATCTGCCACGACGATCTCTCCCGGAACATAGCCGCTGTATTCTTCCGCCTTCTTGCGCGCGTTCGCTTCGAAGGTCCTCCCATCTTCGACTACCAACGGCAGGGACGAGAAATTCGGAACGCCGGCAATGTCGATGCCATGAGCCAGCGCCGCTCCGGCAAAATCCCTCAGCTTCCCCGGATTCGAAGTCGCAATCAAGATTCGTCTCATAAGAAAAACACGTGGGGGACGGACGCAGCCTGCCCTGAGCGTAGTCGAAGGTCCGTCCCGCAAGCGAAAGTCAAAACCCGCCCCGGACGAATGCGTCCGGGGCCACGT
This sequence comes from uncultured Acidobacteriota bacterium, assembly GCA_963701925.1. Taxonomy (GTDB): domain Bacteria; phylum Acidobacteriota; class Terriglobia; order Terriglobales; family Acidobacteriaceae; genus Sulfotelmatobacter. The sequence goes on along the minus strand of CAVPBQ010000007.1, from coordinate 225,965 downwards.
GGGATCACTCCCTGCGGCTGAATATCAGCCACGCGCCCGCGCAGAACGCTGTGACAACGGAGATCCATCCCCCCAGGGTGCGGTCCCAGGTTCGCGCCCATGTAATCTGCACCTGATTGACGCCGGCATTCACTGGCACGATCATCTGCCCGGCCACACCGCCGGACGTTTGCACCTCGCGCCCATTGATCTCAACTCTCCATGCCGGATATCGAAACAGCCGCAATACTAATTGCGTAGGGACAGACGCCTCCGCGGCGAACGATTTCTTCTCCGCACCCCACTGCGAAACGGAGATTACAGCCTGCCCCGGCCCGGCCACGCTGACATAGCTGGCGTCTTTGTTGGTCGACGACGGAGTCGCACCCACTGGCGTGTATTCCTCCGTGCCTTCGTAGCCGATGTGATCGGTGATGTTGTCCTGCATCTCGCGCAAGTCGGAGAGATTGTCCCACCACGGCGGCTGAATGAAGTTCCACGCCGCCACAATCACGACCACTCCGGCCACGAAGACCGCCGCGCGCGTTCCCCAAGCCCGGAAGGCTGACGATGTGCCTGCTGCCAGCGTGCCCGCAGTAACCAGGGCCGCGAACATCATGCTCAGGCACAGCATCCAACGCCAGGGAAACTGCATGAACTGGAGCTTGGGCAGAATTCTCCACGCGATTGCAGTCACCGGAAACATCAGCACGCTGCACGCGAGCACCCATATGGACAGAGCGTTCCAAGTTTCGCAGTTCATCTGCTTTCGAAGTTTTGCCACCACGGCCGCCGCGAACAGAATGACCATCTCAAAAACTGCAACCCAGGAAATGATGCGATTGAACTGATCGTGAGGAACATCGGTGGTATGAGCGAACAGGAAATTGACTGACGTGCGCGAGCCGCCCGCGATCGCCTTGCCAATGTCGACCCAGCGCTGCTCATAAATCGCCGGCAGCAGATAGAAGCTCGCCAGACCTGCGCCCAGCACAACTGCAGCCGCACCCACACCCAGAATTCGCAGCGATCGTTTCTGCCACGCGAAAATCACCAGCAGCAACGCCAGCGAATAATGAATCATCACCGCTGCCGGAGCATTGCTGAGCCATGCCGCCGCCAGAACCGCAGCCAGAGGAAGGGTGAGGCGGCGCTCTCCATCCGCAATGCGCAACACGAGCAGCAGCAGGATCGGCAGCAGGCAACTGGCCAGCAATTCTGCGAACGCGCTGCGCCAGTACACGATCACCAGGTGGTAGGGATTCACCGCGTACAACACGCTGGCGAAAATCGCATCGCTCGGACTGAACCATCTCCGTGCCAGCGCGAACATTGACAGGCCCGCCAGCGTCAGCGCGATCCAGATGTAGACACAGGAGACAATTCCCCAGGGAAAAATTGCACTCAGGATAGCGCCCAGCATCCACGAAGCCGGCGGATAAAAAATAAATCGCGGCTCACCGTAGCCGAAATTCGCCCAAGATGCCCAGCGCGGAAAGAAAATCCCTTGCTTCCACTGCGCCAGAACATCCAGCCAGGAATTGAGATGAAACTCAAAGTCGTGTCCCGACGGCGTGCCTTGAAAAAAGAAGGGGATTTCCACCGCGAAGGCTCCGGCGCCCACCGCCGCAATTACTTTCCAGAGCCCCCGATTTGTCGAGGCCGCGCGCAAACCCTCGCCGTTGTTGATCGCTCTCAGGTCCTTGCCCCATCCGCGATGCATTGCGAAGCAGTGCGAATCCGAATCGGTTTCAGTTTACATTTTTTACTCACATTTAATATTGCCGAAATCAACTCGCAATGCCGTTCGCCTACTCTTCGTATTGGGATGGAACAGACCAGAGAGAGTTGAAGAACCCGCACCAGAGCCGGGGTTCGGGTTCTTCGATTCTTCGGTACCACACCGAGGTCTCTCGCTGCCGCGCATCAAATCCAGCTTATGTAATTTTCCTGCCCGAGCGTTTTCCTGAAATCTCCGCCACAAACCTGCCTGGGAGGCTTGCGCCTGCGACCGGACGCCCGCCCGCACACGTGGGGGCGGACGCAGCGAGCGCTTCGGGACGAACCTTCCCGGACGAATGCGTTCGCGGCAATGTTAGTTTTTAGAGAATTTACAGAGAGGCTACATCAACCGGGCTGCGCTGCTCGCGCAGTTCGTCGAGGAAGTCATCTTCATGCAACGACGACCCACGCCGCAGCAACTCGAGCAAGGGGTCGTCCATGTCTTCGCCCGCGGTTCCTGCATTTTCTTCGGGCTCGAATTGTTTAATGTCGGCCACCAGGGCGCGCGGAGAAATCATCAACTCCAGCATCGCTTCCGGACTTCCGCGCAGAAAGCTGATGAGGTTGCCAACTTGCGCCCGCTGTTCCGCCGTGCGGGAAGGGAACTCAATTCCCATGCCGTGGCCAGGATGCGTCACCCGCACCATGCCCTCGGTATGAACTTCGAATTCTTCCGTCTTCAGGCAGATATCCACCAGCGCTCGCTCCGGAAAAGGAGCTTCGGTCTCAAGGTAGCAACCGCCCAGACTCAGATCGGTCAGCTTGCAATGGGGCACAGTTTCATTGGGCCCGGCGCCGGCAGTGTTGGCCGCAGCCTTCAACCACGCGTTGAGTTCCGAGGAAATGTTGGTCGGCAGATCGATGAATCGTACTCCCGTTTGTCCGTTAGGATTGGCCCATGCCACTTGCCCGTGGGCTTCAATCTCCAAGGCTCCGTCGGGCAATTGAAAGTGAAACGCCAGCAGTGCCCCCGGAGCTTGCGCCTCCGAGGTGAGAACATCCATGCCCGTCTCGCTAAGGTCGAGTAGAATGCCATCCGCTTTGCGCTCATCGGGCAGGGTGATCTCCACCGCAGCCTGCACCGGCACGCGCACAGCACGCCGTCTCTCCCGGCTCAACAGCGCTGCCGCCGCGCGCAGGCCAGCTTTGGCAGTTTCGTCAGTGAGAGGCTTGTAGAGCACGAAATGCGTCCCGCTGCTGAGCACCTCGCGGACCTTGTTGCGGTCGGCGACTAAGGCGATGCTCAGGCATCCGGAACCCAGCCGGTGCGCCAGGTTCAACGCCTCGGCTGCCAGCGTGGCATCATCGAAATCAACCACCAGGGCATCAAATTTTTGCTGCTGAATGCGGGCAAGGGTCATCTCCGGATCGCTGGAGCGATCCATCATGATGCCGAATGTGGGCAGCACTCTGCCCAACACGTCGGCGGCGGAATTATCAGCCGAGACCAGTAGTGCCTGCAGTGTCATAAAGAGAACGAGTTACGCCTTCGCAGATTGAGTTTATGGCCAGCGCGGCGCACTCGCGCGCAGCGGCCGGGATGGAGCAGAAGAACCCGCGCTGGCGCCCGCCTTCGCCGCCATAGCTTCGGACTGGCTCGATCCTTCTTCTACTTCAGCCAGCACGGCATTGTCTTCGTCGTCGCTCTCAGCCAGCAACGGTGCTACTTCCCGCAGCTTTTCCGCCGCCTGTTGCAGCATTTCTATCTGCTTGCCTAGCTGGGCGTATTTCGCTTGCTTCTGCCGCAGAACCTCATGAATATCTTTCATACATCCCCCTGCTGGCACTGTAAGGAGGCGGCAACGGCAGGGTCAACGGTAATCCCCGGGCGAAGATTACCGGGGTAACGGCCAGAGGGGAAAAGGCGGGAAAATAAAAAGGCCCCGCTCGCAAGCGGGGCCTTCGCTACTTAAGACTCTTATGAAAGTTTCCGGCGCAGTGCTCCAGCCAGACCGATCAGTCCCGTGCCCAGCAAGCCAAGCGTGCCTGGCTCCGGAACCGCGATGTTGGTGTCACCGCTCGAAATAGTGGTCGACCCGTTGAAGAAGCCCTTGCCCGTGTTAATGGTCAACTGCACGGTGGCTCCATTCACGGTCGTACCGCCCTCCCAAGTGCCGACTACCGAACCGGTCAGAGTGTAATTGTGCGTTCCGTTGGCCAGCGTGACCAGGGTCCAAGTCACAGGTCCGCTAAACGAGCCGTTAAAGATCGTGCCATTCGGAATGCCGTTGCTGCCGTTCCCGGTAATGACGAAGCTGCCGCCACCGGCGAAAGTGCCGCCCATCTGCAGGCTGCCGCTAGTCAGCGCGCCTGTGGAGAAAGTCAGGCTTCCCAGATCGTTGCCGGTTACCAAGCCCAAGCCGCCGAGGCCGTTCACTGCAATCAAAGTCGAGCCTGTCAGGCTCAACCCTGCGCTGCTGCCTGAGAGTGTGCCGCCGCTATTGGTGAAATCGACTGAATTGTTGGCAAACGCCGATATCGGCAGTGCTAAAGCAAGTACAGCCATCCACAACATGCGCTTCATGACGACTTCCTCCTCGAATCTGGGTCTTCTTAAGTTGAGGGTTTAGAACCCTTCTCGTTGGAACTAGGCGTACGATTGGTGTCCTCTCTTGTAGCATCTCTGGCACCAAAACGGCAATAAAATTAAACCGCCTAGAATCATGCAATTACATAGCGAACGCAGGATTTTCGCCCAGCTGACGGTGCAAACAATTGCATACTTACACCACTCACTTGCGATAACTTACATTTCCGGCCATTGGTTGGCGGAGTACTAGAGTAACATCAATTGGCTCGCGCCGCTTCTAGCCCATCCGTGCCCCGCCAATGGCACGAAAGTGGGGTTCCACTCCCCACCAAAGCGCGATAATTTATCCGACGAGCAGTTCTGGGGGAGGGCTGTTCGGGCGTCCCGCACTCGCGAGAGTTGGGGCGCTTCTTAATTTTTGGATGGATTTTTGACCCTGGGACATACTTCACCGGCAACTCACGAGCGATCCGCTCCGCTTTGGTTTCCTCAACCCGTCAGCGAAGGTAATTTGTCTGAGGTGCCCAACAGGAAAATCACTCCCACCACAATACTGTAAGCAGAGGTCGCCAAAGTAAGCGCACGCAAGGCATGCGGCTTGGCCAGTGCGGTAGAAAATAATCCTGCCGCCGAAGCGCACATCAGCGTATTCATCGCCAGCAATCCCACGATGAACATCAGCAGGCCCAGAAGTCCAGAGGCCGTTCCTCCCAGATTCGCCGCCATCAGAAAAACCAGCAACTGCGTCGGCGTCTCGGCGCCCAGCCCGTGAATCACGCCCACCAGAAAAGTTGAACTGGTGCCGTATCCATCCTTGAAAACCTGGGGCGCTTCCACGCGCGTGCCGCCGAAAACTTTCGTCAGCCGCCAGTAGACCCACAGCATGGCGTTGATCAGCAAAGTGATTCGCGTCCGCGGACGGGAATGGCTGTGGGGAGCTTCGCGAAAAAAAGTGCCCAGCACATAAATTCCAAGCGTGAGCAGCGTAATGCCTACGAGCCGCTCGGCCCAGCGATCGCTGGCCGCCGGCAATGACACGCGAAAGGCAATCGCCGCGGCGCCCAGCACCGCTACAGTCGTCGCATGCCCCGAGACGTAGAGCAATCCGTAACGCATGGCGTCGCTGACTTTGGCTTGCACGCTGCTGATGTCGGTGATGGCCGCGATGTGATCGTAGTCGAGCCCGTGGCGGAAGCCCAGCACCGCAGCGGAAATCAGCGCCAGTCGCAGATTGTTGGAGTGGTCCATGCCGCGAAGAAAATTCTGCGGCTCCGACCCACAACCCGAAACCGCCGCAGGGGTTAGGCTAGCACATCAGACTACTTCGGCACCTGCAGCGGGGCACCTATCAGATTGCGCACTCTTCCTGAAAGACTGAGTGCCAGAGAACGGTAAAATCGCGAACCCAGATGAGGGAACAGTTCAAACAACGAGTGCAGCGTGGGCGCGTCGAGATAATACGCCTCGACCGTCTGCTTCGCGATCACGCTCACCGTAGCTGGCTGCTCGTCCAGAAAGGAAATTTCTCCGCAAACTTCGCCCGGACCCAGAGCCGGCAGAATTTCGCGATCCGGAATGTGCACCGATGCGCTTCCCGACAACAGGAGGAAAATCCCGCGGGTTCGCCGGCCTTGCTGGGTGAGATAGTCTCCCGCCTTGAATTTCATGCGGGCGGCCTTGTCGGCTAGCAGGGTCCAGTCATTGGCTGTGAGGTAGCTCAGCCCGTTTTTGGCGGAACTCAGTACAGACACATCTTGTTGCAGGGATGGGTTCGACATTGGCGCGCGTGGCTCGGTTCCGGACCGACTGACCGGAGAATTGAAATTCAACAGGGACTAGATTGAGAGTAGCAGAAAAGCGGCCGGAAAATATGCGCCGCGAACCCGCGAAGGCATGAAAGTTAGCCAGCGTCGCAAAACGGTCGGCGCGAACCAGATCAGAACATTCACTGCCGCAGCAGGATGGTTCCCGTCTGCCGCATCAGGGTCACCGGCGAGCTCACCGCGTTGCCATTCACATCCACGTAATTTCCTGGAGGCAGGGTGACGGTCGCGGTCGCGCTGTACGGATTCACCAGCGTCAATCCTCCGGAAAACATCCGCATCCATGCGCCCTGCTTCTTGGTCATCGCGCTGGTGGCGTGCCCAATCGCAACCGAATATTCCGGAAACACGAACAGGCTTCCGTAATCCTGACTTCCGTTCGTAATGCCTGTCATATAGACGTAGGTGCAGTCGTTCTTGATTAGCAGATAATTCGCCAGCACCCACAGCCGTTCCGCCTGCGAGATATTCTCCGTGGGCCCAGGCTCCTCTCCGTTCGTCATGTAGCAGAGGCCCTTGGACTCGACGTATTGCAAAGCGGTCACAATCGTCTGCCATTCATCGGGCGAGGACACATGCCGCGCCGCCGTGCCCCAATTCGTAAATCCGCGCTCGTCAAACAGCAGGTCGGTCGTGGTCATCAATTGGAGGTTCGCCGCGTTCGGCTGCCCGAATTGATACGTCACATTCACCTGCATGGTCGCCGTCGGCGAATATGCATGGGTATGCTCGTAAGTCGCAGCCTCCCATCCCAGCACATCGTGACGAAACGCCGGATCATTCGACTGCCCCGAATATTGCTGCACCCACGCGCCGGAGGTATTGAAATGCCCGCAGCGCTGCCAGTCGTTGGTCAGATCCATGGTGTCGACCGCGATTCCCCCGAAACCCTGCGCCAGCGGCGCGTCGACCCAATTCACCCACTGGTAGGCCTGCACCGCCGGATTGGCAAAGTCCAGCGGGGCCAGCGTGGTCGCTCCAAATTCAAAGGCCAGCGTCTTCTCGTCGCACAAATATTCCAGCCAATCCGGATGATGCGCCTGATACCACGCCACGGAATTCGTGAAATTGTCGACCGAGTAGGGAATGTACGAAGTGTTGTAAACGTCCGCCGGCTGCGTGGCGTAGTTCGATCCCCAAACCATATCCACCGTGCCCGATTCGATCGCCGGCTTGATCACGTTGTAATTGAAAACCATCTCCAGATGAATGCCGTCGACGGTGGAAGGAAATAAATTTGCCCGGCTGGCGGGACGATCGGCTTCAGAAGCAGTCTGAGCAAACAAGAGGGCGGGCAACAAGAGCAAGGAAAGAATCAGGCAACAGCGACTGGACATGATCACCTCACAAGCGCCGAAAGCATATCTCAGGCGCAAGGAAAGAGGGAAGCGTGGTTAGTTCATCTGGCTGGAGTACTGGGGTAATGGTGGGCCCGGAGCGATTCGAACGCCCGACCCCTTCGTTCGTAGCGAAGTGCTCTATCCAACTGAGCTACGGGCCCTTTGGCGGAGACAAATTTATAGTACTACAAAAAGCGCGCAGTCGAGTCGGGCGGTGCACAGGTCGGAGTTTCTCGCAGACTGTCAGCTCCCATCGGTCGCTCCGCCAGCCTCAGGAACTAACGACTCAAAAACCTTGCGGGACGGCACTTTTCAACAGCCGTGATGGCCCAATCCTTGCCTTTGCGCACCGAAGTAAAACTTTCCCGGCAACCCGAAAATCCTACCGCCCCCGCCCACGATGCCACCCTTTATTTTGAATGCTTTGAGAACGGCATACCGCATGCAATAGAAAAGGGCAGACGAAGTGGCGCGCAACGGGGTGCTCCAGAGAATAACTTCGGCCAGAGGTTTTCTTGGGCACCCCTTGCTTTTTCTTAACAGCCTTCCCCCGAATGCTTTAAGCCAGCGCCACGGGTTCGCGAACGTCAATTCCTGCCTGCCGTAGCAGTTTCGCCACCGCATCCTGCTTCATCCGCGACGCGTCATATTGCACAGTGACGGTGCGCTGTTTGGCGTTAAACAGCACGCGCTGAATGCCATACACCTCGCGCATTCCGTCAATTGCGCGCAGCTCGTTCTCGCCGGGAATCGCTCCGTAGTTGAAAATCACGTCCAGATAGGTCATGGTATTAAGTCCTTCGAGTAGGAATGACTTGGATCCGCTCCGGCTAGCGTCAGGACGAGTCCAGTCGCGAATCCAATATAGAGCATAGACGATCAAACACACAGGCCGATGACGCCGATTGAGCTTCAGCCGCGAAGCGGCGAAATGTGACAGCCCAGAACGTAAGTCTTGGGTGAGGCCCACACAGAGGAACCGAGTCCCGAAGGGACAGCACTTCAGAAAAGCCCGACAGCATGACTTCTTCCAACGCCGTCCCGGCCATCGAACGTGACCCCGTCTGCGGGATGAACGTGAATCCTGCGACCGCCAAGCACCCCTACGAATACGCCGGAAAGAAATACTACTTCTGCTGTGCCGGTTGCGTAGAAAAGTTCAAAACCGATCCACAGCGATATCTCAACCAACCGAAATCCGGGGGGTTGGTCACGCTCGGAATGCCGGCAGCACCGAAAGCCGCCACGCCTCCGCAACCCGCCGCGGCGAACCCCGCATCGCGGACCGCCTACGTCTGCCCCATGTGCCCCGAAGTGCGCGAGTCCCAGCCTAAAGCTTGCCCGTCCTGCGGCATGGCGCTTGAGCCCGAGACTCCGCTCTCTACCACCCGCACCGAATATACCTGCCCCATGCATCCGGAAATCGTGCGCTCCGAACCCGGATCGTGCCCAATCTGCGGCATGACCCTGGAACCGCGCACAGTCACAGCGGCACAGGAAGAAAATCCCGAACTGCGCGACATGACCCGCAGATTCTGGGTGGGGGTGGTGTTGACCGTGCCACTGCTGGCAGTGGCCATGGGCAGCATGCTCGGCGCCAAGGTGACCGTCGACTTCAACTTCAGCGGGTTTGTCATCAATCTGCCGCGCCTGGAATTCCTGCTCGCCACGCCCGTCGTTCTTTGGTGCGGATGGCCATTCTTCCAGCGCTTCTGGACGTCGCTGGTCAACCACAGCCCCAACATGTTCACGCTAATCGGCCTTGGCACGGGCGTGGCCTATGTCTACAGCGTAGTGGCGTCGGTCGCCCCGCAGATTTTTCCCGCGTCGATGCGCGGCATGGGCGCATATCCCGACGTCTACTTCGAAGCCGCCGCCGCTATCACCACACTCGTTCTGCTCGGCCAGGTGATGGAACTCCGTGCCCGCAGCCGCACCAGCGCTGCCATTCGCGCGCTGCTCGATCTCACCCCGAAAACAGCACGCTTGCTCACCGCCGGCTCCAATGGCGAGGTCACAGAAAAAGACATTCCTCTCGCCGAGGTCAAACCCGGCGACCGCCTGCGCGTGCGCCCCGGAGAAAAAGTTCCCGTCGATGGCGTGGTGCTCGACGGCCGCAGCTCAATCGACGAGTCGATGATTACCGGCGAATCGATTCCGGTGGAGAAATCCGCGAACAGCAAAGTCATCGGCGCCACCATCAACGGCACCGGATCGTTCACCATGCAAGCCGAGCGCGTCGGCTCGGAAACGCTGCTCGCCCGCATCGTGCAACTCGTCGGACAAGCCCAACGCAGCCGCGCTCCCATTCAACGCCTTGCCGATCGCGTGGCCTCATGGTTCGTGCCGGCAGTGGTTGCAATCGCCGCGATCACATTCGCAGCATGGCTCCTCTTCGGGCCTCAGCCGCGTCTCGCCCATGCGCTGGTGAATGCAGTCGCGGTGCTGATCATCGCTTGCCCCTGCGCACTAGGCCTCGCTACGCCGATGGCGATCATGGTCGGCACTGGCCGCGGCGCGAGCGCCGGAGTGCTGATCAAAAACGCCGACGCGCTCGAAGAGATGGAAAAAGTCGACACCCTCGTCGTCGACAAAACCGGCACGCTCACCGAAGGCAAGCCCAGTGTCGTGAGCATGTCGGACCAAATTGCGGATGATCCCGAACTGCTTCGCCTCGCGGCCAGCCTCGAGCGCGCCAGCGAACATCCATTGGCCGCAGCCATCGTCGAAGCCGCCGCTCAGCGCAATCTCAAGCTTTCTCAGCCGCAAGATTTTCAGACGATCCCCGGCCGTGGAATACGCGGCATGGTTGACGGACACGCCGTCGCCATCGGCAATCCAAATCTCATGGTCGATGTGGGAGCGTTGCAAAAGCCCGGCTTTCTATCGGTCGGCGCTCCCGGAGCCACCGGCCTCGGTGTCGCCATCGATGGAAAGTTTGTAGGAACGTTAAGTGTGGCGGATCGACTGAAACCCTCCACCGCCGGCGCTGTCCGCGATCTGAAAAATCTTGGAGTCAGCGTCGTGATGCTTACCGGAGATCAGAAGGCGACCGCGGCCGAGATCGCGAAGGCCATCGGCATCGACGAATTCGAAGCTGAAGTCCTGCCCGAGCGAAAATCTGAAGTAGTGAAGAACCTCCAGCAGCAGGGAAGAGTCGTCGCCATGGCCGGAGATGGCATCAACGACGCGCCCGCCCTCGCTCAAGCCGACGTGGGCATCGCCATGGGCACCGGAACCGACGTCGCCATGGAGAGCGGCAGCATCACGCTGGTCAAAGGCGATCTCACCGGAATTCTCCGCGCCCGCAAGCTGAGCCAGGCCACCATGCGCAACATCCGCGAGAATCTTTTCTTTGCCTTCATCTACAACGCGATCGGCGTGCCCATCGCGGCCGGCGTTCTCTACCCGTTCTTCGGATTGCTGCTCAGCCCCATCTTCGCCGCAGCCGCCATGAGCTTCAGTTCAGTCTCAGTGATCACGAACGCATTACGCCTGCGCAACGCGAAGTTGTAATAGCGACCTGTCATGCTGAGCGAGGATTGAGGTTCGCAGAATGCGGAGCTCAACCGCAGTCGAAGCATCTCTATCGCAACGATGCGCTACGTCCTACTGCCCCTTCAACTTTTTCAACTGCTCCACTGCGTTCGTGTTCTTCGGATTCAACTGCAGCGACTTCTCGTAATTCTGAATCGCCAAGTCCTTTTGCCCAGTTTTCGCGTAGGCCTCGCCCAGGCTGTCGTATGCATTCGCCGACTGTGGATATTCCTTCGTATTCCTCAGAAGCACATCCACCGCATCCGCTGCCTTGCCCGAATAAAGCAGCCGGTAACCGAACAGGTTCAACATGCCTTCGTCGACCTTGTAGTCCGGGCTGGTCTGGCCTTTCAGTTCGTCGTACTCGCGCAGCGCCGCCGGCGTGCCTTTCGCCATCGCGATCAGGAACAGATGATCAGATCCATCCTCGCGCGGCGGCTTGTAAGTCCAGCCATATTCCTTGGCGATGCGGGCCAACAGCAATCCCGCGACATTGATGCCATTATCCGAATCCGCCATGATCACCGCGCCCTTGCCGTTGTCGGCGTTCATGGTGAACAGCGCCTGAAACCCGTCGTCCGCGCCGCCATGGGAGAACTGTCCGGGAGTATTTTTGTCGAGAAAAAATCCCAGGCCAATCTCGTCCTTCACCGGCGTCAACATTTCGCTGACCATTTTTTGCGACAGTACGCGATTCGATTTGCCCTGCTTCGACAGCGCGATCTCAATGCCAAACTTCGCCAGATCGGTAGGATCCGTCCACAGCCCCGCCGCCGCCATCTCCGGGTACACATGCCATCTGCCATGCACCTCAGTGCCGTCGATACCAGTGCCGCCCGCCGTCATCTCGGCGCGCTTCTTGGGCAACGGTTGCTCGTAGCTGCTGTCATTCATGCCAATCTTGTTGAGCACCAATTCACGCATCAGGGCAGGGAAGGGCTTGCCCGTGACGTCGATCATGAGTTGCTGCTCGACGGTGACGCCGCCGCCGGAGTAGCGGCTCTTCGTGCCGGGCTCGAAGTCTACGCGGATCGGGTCAGTGTTCGCCGGCTTCTCGCTATTAAAAATCTGCACCAGCGTGGGCAGGGGAGCGTCCACGTCGTACCCCGGAAAGCCATGCACGGTCAATCCGCTGGTGTGGGACATGATTCGGCGCAGCGTGACTTTCTCCGTCTTGGTGAAGTCGTTCTCCGGAACTTTCCACGAGGTCAGCTTCTTGTTCACGTCTTCATCGAGCGAGAGCTTGCCCTGCTCAACCAGCGCCAGCGCGCCCGTCGCCGCCACCGGCTTGCTGATCGATCCCGCCTGAAACAGCGTTCGCGTCGTGACCGCCTTCGTTGACCCCGGCTCGATAACGCCATAGCCCTTCGCCCACACAATCTGATAGTTGTCGATGACGGCCACGCTCAGACCGGGAACTTTGTAGGCCTCCATCAACTGCTCCATACTCAGGCGGGAAGGCGGGGCGCCAGCTTCGTTCGGCATCTCGACCGTGTCGGTTTCGATCTGCTGAATGTGCGCGCTCTGATCCGCGACTTGGGCCTTCGCTTCTTTCTTTTTGTCCTTCGCCGTCAGATTGAGCGAGATCAGCAGGCACAGCGCGGCGCACATCACGGTGAATCTGCCTCGTAGCAGCTTCATGGGAGAATCCTTCCTGAAATTAAATTAGGCCTCGACGGTTCGCAGATTAGCACGACCTAGGGCGCGTAGGCATTAACCACAGAGGTCACGAAAGTACTTACAACTTGCTCAAAAAAGTTGTGATCTCAGGGTCGGTCCAGTCGACTGCCCCAATAAATTTTCGCCGCATCACTCCGTTGCGGTCAATGATGTACGTTTCTGGAAACTTAAAGGTGCCGTACAGCGCGTTGCTCTTCTGGTCGGGATCGCGCACCGTGAGCAGGTTCACGTTGTGTTCTTTGACGAACTGGCGATAGGCGCCCTCGTCCACATCCATGCTGACGGCCAGCACGGTCACGCCCTTGGCCTTCATGCGCCGCTGCATCTCCACCAGAGACGGCATCTCTTCCACGCAGGGCGGACACCAGGTCGCCCAGAAATTCAGCACCACAATCTGCCCGCGAAACTGGCTGAGCGTGATTTTGCTCTGCGCATCCTGCACCGTGAAATCGGGCGCCACCGTGCCAATGCGGGGCGGACGCGCCCCGCTATAGCATCCACTGAAAACCAGCAGCAGGCAGGCTACAAGAAGGGAATGAAAACCGAAGAAGCGTCGCACCCAGCTATAATAATGGATTCGGCGAATGGGAGCGACGAAAACAGTGACCAGCCTGCCCGTCGTATCGGTCATCATTCCGGCCCGAAACGAAGAAGTCTGCCTCGGCGACTGCCTGCAATCGATCGTCTCGCAGACGGGGGTTGATTTCGAAGTGATCGTCGTCGACGATCATTCCATCGACCGCACTCGCGAAATTGCCGATTCGTTTGCCGCCGACCGGGGCAACGTTCGCCTGATCGAGGCCGGACCGCCGCCCGAAGACTGGACCGGCAAGAACAATGCGGTCACGACCGGCGCGCAACAGGCCCAGGGGAACTGGCTTCTCTTCACCGACGCTGACACAGTGCATCTTCCCGGATCGCTGGCGCGAGCGTTGGCCGAGGCCCGCGAAAATCAGGTTGACCTCCTCTCCTATTCACCGGAACAGATCGCAGTCACATTTTGGGAGATGGCCGTGCTTCCCGTAGTCTTTGCGGAACTGGCGCGGCAATATCCCCTGGCCAAAGTCAGCGATCCAAACTCGCCCGAAGCCGCAGCCAACGGCCAATACATTCTGGTCCAGCGTGAAGCGTACGACGCAGTTGGCGGCCACGCCGCCATTGCCGGAGATATTCTCGAAGACGTTGCCCTCGCCCGCGCTGTAAAATCATCCGGCCACAAGATTCGCTTCCGCTACGCCGCCGATGCCGTCCGCACCCGCATGTACCGCAACTACCAGCAACTCCGCGACGGCTGGACCAAGAACTTAGCGTTGCTGTTTCCGAACCCAGGAAGGCTCGCGATCGAAACAATTGCGCTTTGGCTAGCGTGCGTCATGGCTGTAGTTCCGGCGGTGGCTCTGGTTTCGGTGCGCTGGAGTACGATTTTAGTAGTCTTCGTGTGTGTGTCGTACATGCGCATCAAACGTGCGAACTTCAGTAGGCTCAACACAAATCTTGGAGTCTGGTTCGGCATGCCCATGTTCGCCTACTTGCTCCTACGCTCGAAAAGAATGCACGCGAAAGGCGGCGTCTCATGGAAGGGCCGCACCTATGCCGGCGAGAAACAGGAGCCCACTAAACGTTCGAAACATTTCCCCACCGCCGCCAGAAAACTCTCATGAAGACTCCGCTCATCCTGATTCTGCCGATCCTTCTGTTGCTGCCGGCCACAGCCGCCAAGCAATCTCCCGACACGACCAAGGCCCCCACCATCATGGATACGGTGATCGATCCGGGCGCGAGCGTTGGTCCGCTCAAGCTTGGCGACTCGCGCGAACGCGCCCTCGAGTTGTTTCCCCAGAAAGCGGAGGATCAGCAGTGGGACGATGTCTGCGGCACCACCTTCGACTGGACCGACTCCACCAATCCCATGGGTCACGGCGAGTTGCTGATCCGTATCAGAAAAGGAAAAATTTTTCAGATCGAATCCGCCACCACACGCTTTAAGACCGCGGAAGGCATCACCACCTTCAACGCGCCAGAAGATGTTCGCAATGTCTATAAGAATCTGCGCGCGTTCGCTTTGCTTACCGCGCCCGTGCCCGCTCTCGGCGATCGTCCGCTGGTCTTCTGGGTCGACAAGAAAAGAGGAATCGCGTTTGCCTTGGCCTACGATCCTTCGCGGCACAAGCGCTACGTGTACAAAGTAATTGTGTTTGAACCGAACAAAGAATTCTGTCCCGAGCAGGAGAAAACCAGCTCTTCCAAATGGCAGGGACTCAATCCGTACGCCACCGAGCCCCCGCCAGAATTAAGGCCGGACCACTATTGAAGGTTGAAGTTCGCATCAGGTTGAAGGCCGGCGGCAGCGAATGCTCGCGGTGCTGCTAAAGTCAGAGGACGCACATGGAAGATCCAAATATTCAGGACGGCTTAGGCCGACGTTTCCGATGGATCTGTCTCGTCGCCGGATTCGCGATGCTGTTCTTCAGCATCCGGCAGATTTGGCGGGGCGGTCTGCAGACGTTGGATTGGGCGCCTGACGCTTCTTTCTCGGCGATGGCGTTTTGGTTGGCCACCGACCCGGTCAGAAAATCCGTCCTTCGGTTTTCCTGGACGCAGAGGATCTTCTGGTTGTGCTGGATGGGGTTGACCGGTGCGTCGACCTGGCACGAGCGAGGATGGCCGGATGGTATTACCTTCATCGCGATCGGAGTGGTGGGTGCAACCCAGCAGGAAACTGGACCGTGCAGCATGAGTTTGCGAAAGCCCCTCGGGCTGCTGTGCGCCGCGCTCTCCGCGGTTCTTGTCGGTGCTTATATTCGGCAAACTGGCGAATGGGTGCCCACGTGCTGCGTCGCGCTTGTATTGCTTGTGCTGGGTTATCAGCCAGCGGGGCGCCGCAGCCTAAGAGAGAATCTGGGGGGGCCGTCCTCCTTAGCGTGGGCTGTCTCGGGCCTAGGTTCGGCAGTCTGGTTTTGGACTCATCCGTCGTTCGGCCATTTCATCATTCTGGTCGGCATTCTAATTTTGTGTTTCGGGAATCTCTTACTTCACCTTTCATCACCCCAAACGATCGAACATGGTTTACTTAACCCGCAAAGCTGAATTTTCCGCCTCGCACTACTACCACAGCCCGGACTTTTCCCCGGAAGAGAACGCGCGCCTGTTCGGCAAGTGCAACAACCCGAACGGCCACGGCCACAACTACACGCTCGAAGTCACGGTGAAAGGCGAAGTCGACCCCCGCTCCGGATTCGTAGTCGACCTCAAGCAACTCAAAGAAGTCATGCACCGCGAAGTGCTCGACGCCATGGATCATCGCTTCCTCAACAAAGAGGTGCCAGAATTTTTCACCAAAATTCCGACCACGGAGAATTTAGCGATCTCTATCTGGCAGCGCCTGGAAACGAAGTTGAAAGCCGCGACCCTGCACCGCGTAAGAGTCTACGAAACTCCCGATCTGTTCGTAGACTTCTACGGAGAAGATTAGCCAGAAGCCAGGAGCTAGCAGCTAGAAGCTGACCAATGAAAGCCCACTTAACTCGCCGCTATTTATTCTCGGCCTCGCACCGTCTGCACAGCCTCGCCATGTCCGCCGAAGAAAACGCCTCCACCTATGGCAAGTGCAACAATCCGCACGGCCACGGACACAACTATGCGCTCGAGGTCACGGTGAGCGGCCCGGTCGACGCGCACACTGGCATGGTCTGCAACCTGGTCGATCTCGACGGCTACGTCGAAAGGGAAGTGCTCTCCCGCTATAACTTGGAGAATTTGAATACCCTGCAAGAATTTACCGAAACCGTGCCTACCACAGAAAATCTTTGTGTCGACATCTTTGAAATATTGCGACGCGGCTTCCGCCCGGCCCATCTAGAGAAGGTGCGACTCGAAGAGACTATGATGAACTCCTTCGAATACACCGGCCCGAACGAGCCGCACAAATAGGCCGGCCGGTAAGGCAAAGATTGGGGCCCAATGAAAACGACTCCCGAACCCGCCAC
Source organism: uncultured Acidobacteriota bacterium (assembly GCA_963701925.1). Lineage (GTDB taxonomy): Bacteria > Acidobacteriota > Terriglobia > Terriglobales > Acidobacteriaceae > Sulfotelmatobacter. The sequence continues at coordinate 209,308 of CAVPBQ010000007.1, read as the reverse complement.
CTTGACCAGCGCCAGCTACGAAGACCTGGTGCAGGAGATGCTCGTCCGCCTCGGCGAAGATCCCACGCGCGAAGGCCTCGCCTCCACGCCCAAGCGCGTGCGCAAAGCCATGCAGTTTCTCACCAAGGGATACCAGGAAGATCCCGAAGCTCTGCTCAAGGGCGCGCTGTTCACGGTGAATTATGACGAGATGGTCATCGTCAAAGATATCGAGATGTTCAGCCTGTGCGAACACCACCTGCTGCCGTTTTTCGGCAAAGTGCATGTGGCCTACATTCCGAATGGCCGCGTGATCGGGCTCAGCAAGATTCCGCGCCTCATCGAAATGTTCTCGCGCCGCCTGCAGATTCAGGAGCGCCTTACCACCCAGATCGCCGAAACCATCCAGCGTGTGATCGAGCCGCAAGGCGTAGGCGTGGTCATCGAAGCCCGCCATCTCTGCATGATGATGCGCGGCGTCGAAAAGCAGCACTCCGCCGCGGTCACGTCGTCCATGCTGGGATGCTTCCGCGACTCAGAAGAGACGCGCTCCGAATTCCTCTCGCTGATTCGCCAGCGCCCCAACGGCGTATAGCATTTCAGGCTCGCGTTTTTACCAACGGGGTGAGGAATCTCCCGTGTACCATCGATCCGAGAAACCTCATGATGACCTCCGTCTTTGTCGGAACCAGTGCCGACGGCTTCCTCGCCCGCCCTAACCATGCTCTCGACTTCCTCGATGCCGGAGGATCCGAGCCGCACGGGTACGAGGAATTCATCGCGACCGTCGACGTCATCGTAATCGGCCGCAAGACCTTCGACGTAGTCCTCGCCTTCCCCGAGTGGCCGTACGGAAAAAATCAGGTCGTCGTGCTCAGCAGCCGTCCGCTCGACTTCTCGAAAATCCCAAACGCCGTTGTCGAACAAATGTCCGGCGCTCCTTCCGAGATCGTGAAAAACCTTTCTGCCCGTGGCTTCCGGCACGCTTACATCGACGGCGGAAATACGATTCAAGGTTTCCTGCGCGCCGGAGGGATCCAGCGGCTCACCGTAACCCGCGTGCCCATCCTGATCGGCGAAGGCATTCCGCTATTTGGTTCGCTCCCGCGCGACGTCAATCTCCGCCACATCGCCACCCGCACCTACAACGGCGGCCTGGTGCAATCGGAGTACGAGGTCGTGACCAAGTAGTCTGAGAAAAATGCGGGGCGGACTCACCTGTCCGCCGCTTCTGGAGTGGATCTTGGTCCTGCGGGGGATTTTCGCTAAGATACGCCACGTGCAGGAACGCAAATTAAAAGCAGGCCTCCGGGGCAAGACAGCCCTCATCACCGGCGCCAGTCGCGGCATCGGACTCGCCATCGCCGACGCCCTCGCCGCCGAAGGCTGCAATCTGATTCTCACCGCGCGCAACACGAAATCGCTCAAGAAAATCAGCAGGGAACTGGCCTCGCTCAAAATCCGCGTCCTCGCCCATCCCTGCGACGTTCGTGATCCTCACTCCATCGATGCGCTCTTCCGCGCCATCCGCGCCGAGTTTCGCGTCCTCGATATCCTTATCAACAACGCCGGCATCGCGCACGCCAATCTCCCCATCGAGAAACTTCCTTACCCTGTTTGGAAAGACGTCATCGAGACCAACCTCAACGGAACATTTCTCGTGACTCAGGCTGCTCTCCTGATGATGAAGCGCGGCGGCACGATTGTGAACAACCTGTCCGTCGCTGCCAACCGCGTATTTGCAGGTTCGGCCGCCTACAACGCCTCCAAGCACGCGGCCCTCGGCCTGACCAATACCCTGCGCGAGGAACTCCGCCCGCGTGGCATCCGCGTCATCGGCCTGATGCCGGGCGCCACCGATACCGATATCTGGAAAACACTGTGGCCCGCGGCCCCACGCCGCAAAATGATGTCGCCGGAATCCGTCGCGCGCGCCGTGGTCGATGCCTTATGCCTGCCGCCGAACGCAACCGTGGAGACGCTGGAGATTCGTCCCACCGCCGGAACACTTTGAAAGAGGTTGTCATCCTGACCGGAGCCGTTCTTCAGGCGCAGGGAAGGATCTCCCACACCGGTCCGCGCACGCAGTCGCAGGGCATGACGCCCTTCCAAGAAGTCGCGCTATCTTTCTCTCGACCCGCGAGTCCAAGTACAATGGCGTCCGCCATCCGCTAATCCACTTGGAGAAAAAACCTATGACGAAATCGCCGTTTCTCGTCGCCGCGCTTCTGGCTGCGACTCTCTCGATCGCCCTCCCCGTCCACGCACAGGATTCCAAAGCTGCCATCAAGCCGCCCGATCCGCCTTCCAAAGTCGTGCTTGACTCCTGGAACGATATCGGCCGCAAGCTCATCGCCATGGCCGAAGATTTCCCCGAGGACAAGTACGACTTCAAGCCCACGCCCGTGCAGCGCAGCTTTGCCGAGCAGTTGATCCACGCCGCCGGAGCCACCTACTTCTTCACGGATGCTGTAACCGGGCAGAAGGTAGACGTTGAAGGCATGATGAAACGGGACCACTACAAAGACAAGGCCGCCATCGTCGTGTTTGTGAAAAAATCCTTCGCCGACGGCGCCGCAGCGATCCAGGCCAAGGGCGACAAAGGTCTGGCTGATCTCGTCGTCGATCCCTTTGCCCACCAGCAATTTCGCATGGAAGATCTCGCCTATGGATTCATCGAGCACTCTGGCGAGCACTACGGCCAACTGGTCGGCTATTACCGTCTGTCCGGATTGATTCCACCAGAGTCGCGTCCAAAGAAGTAAGGGATTAAACGCGTAGGGGCGGACGCATTCGTCCGCCCCGCGTGCCAAGCGAGCGCCCCGGGACGAATGCGTCCGGGGCTACATGTTTTCTTTTTTAGCCTGTTCGATTTCACCGATAAGCGTACGGGTTCCGTTTCTCGCGTTCCGGAAACAGCTTTGCCATCACCATGCCGGAAATAAATCCTCCAATGTGCGCCCAGAACGCTACTCCGCCCACATCCCGTCCCGCGGCCTGCGCCAACGTGGCCGCCCCCGAAAAGAAATTCAGCACGAACCATTCTCCCAGCACGACCCACGCCGGAAGATACATGACGAACACGAAAAACCAGGTCAGCACGCGTGCCCGCGGATACAAGATGAAATATGCCCCCAGCACTCCCGCAATCGCTCCGCTCGCGCCCACCGTAGGCAGGCTGGAGTGCGGATTAATCGCCACCTGCGTTGCCATGGCCAGCAGGCCAGCCATCAAGTAAAAGATCAAGAATTTAAAATGTGCAAGGTAATCCTCAATATTGTCTCCGAAGATATACAAAAACCACATGTTGCCGAGCACATGCATCCACCCAGCATGAAGGAACATCGAGGTTAGAAAGGGAACTGCGACCTGGATCAGAGAATATTTCGGCGACCCCGCCAGGAATGCCGACAGGTGCGACGGGACCTCGCCAAAGACCTGCACAAATGCCTCCCCGCCGCGCGGCCCCAGCGTCCATTGATAAAAGTAGATGAGAATGTTCAACCCGATCAGGCACCAGGTCACGTAGGGCGTGCTATAGCTCGGTTGATCGTCTTTCAGTGGCAGCATGGTAAATTTAGAGATTCATAAAATCAGGCTTGTCATTCTTAGCGAAGCGAAGAACCTGTGCACTCTGCCAGCAGTTGCACGACGTCCCGCTCAGCAACGTAATCCCGACATCGCCTCAGCACTCTACCAAATCCTTTGATGAATGGCGTCCTCATCATCGATAAGCCTGCCGGACTCACCTCCCACGACGTGGTCAACCGGGTACGCCGCATTCTGGGCGAGCGCTCCGTCGGCCACCTGGGCACGCTCGATCCCATGGCCACGGGCATTCTGCCGCTGGTTGTGGGCAACCTCACGCGCCTGGCGCAGTTCTACACCCACGCTGAGAAAGTCTACGAAGGCACCATCCGCTTTGGATTCGCCACCGACACCTACGATGCAGAAGGTGAGCCAGCCAGCCCGCCGCAACCGGTGAGCCTGTGTATGGACGACGTATGCGCCCTGGCCGCACGCTTTCGTGGAGTCATCGAGCAGATCCCGCCTCCGTTCTCGGCGAAGAAAATTCAAGGTGTCCCAGCCTACAAACTCGCGCGCAAACAGAAAGAAGTTGTGCTCAAGCCCGTGCAAGTGGAAGTAAAGGACTTCGAGATTTCGGCGGTGGAGGACGATCGCGCCAGGTTCCGAGCCCGGGTAGCCTCGGGCACCTATATGCGATCGATCGCCCATGACATGGGCCAGATCGTAGGCTGCGGTGCGCACCTGGAATCCCTGCGCCGCACAGCCGTGGCGGAGTTCACGCTGGACGACGCCCACACGTTAGAACAGCTAGCGGCAGCGCTAGGAAAGAGTGTGGGTGAACGTATCAGCGTAAGCGCATCGAGTCCCGAAGGGACTCGTGAAAATAGCCCGCCAGTTTCACTGGCGGGAAGGCTAGCACAAAACCAATCGCGTCGCAGAGGGACGCCTGAACTCCTGGCAGACTTTTTCATTCACCCTCGAAAGTTGTTGCCGCAGATGCCCTCAGTGACTGCCGACGAACCGACCGCAGCCCGCATTCGCGCCGGCCGCACCATCAATCTACTCGACCTGTCCCAGGCCCGCCAGATCAAGGTATTCGAAGGCCAAAGGGAACTGCTCGCCATCGCGACGCGAATTGCAGGGACGCTCTTCCATCCCAAAATCGTTCTGTGCGGCGGAGGCTGAGTAGCAGCGCTGGCTATTTCAATGTCCGATAACAGGTATTATGTAAACTACAGCAAGTGGCCCCGGACCCATTCGTCGTTGGCTGGCTCTTAAGCTTGCGCTTGTGTGGGGACGGACCCATTCGTCCGTTCAGCGAGCGTAGCGAGCACTAGCCTAGAAATAGATCAGGTACTTCTTCCGCACCGCCATGAACGCATTCAGCGAATCCTGCCAATCCGCCGCGATGCGCCGCGGATCCTGTCCCGCCACCAGTGCGTCGTACACGCTCTGATTGGCCAGCAACTGCGCCGTGCGCTCAATCTTGAAATCTGCCCCGTACAGCCTGTGCAGCGCCGCCGCCAGTTCGATCCCCAACTCGGGCGCGTCGAATCCGTTGCGATCCGTCACGACAATGTTCACGCCCTGACATTCCTGGCCGCTATGAACGCTCGCGTTCGGGATAAACGTGACCGGAACGAAACGCACGCCGGCAATCCCGCGCGCATTCAAGTATGACGCGAATTCCTTGGACTTAATCCACGGTGCCCCCACCACTTCGAACGGCGTATCCGTGCCGCGACCGACCGAAACATTCGAACCTTCAATCAGGGCCACCCCGGGATACAGCGCCGCTTCGGTCACGCTGCGCAGATTCGGCGACGGATTTACCCACTCGATCCCCGTCGAATCGAACCAATCGCCGCGCTGCCAGCCCTCCATCGGGACGACCGTCAGCTTGGAGTTGATGCCCCGCTCCGCGTTGAACATTTTCGCCAGTTCGCCCATCGTCATCCCATGGCGCACCGGCACCGTCCAATAATTCGTAAAACTCTCGCGCCCTGAATCACTCGCCGGTCCCTGCACAAATGATCCCGTAATCGGATTCGGCCGGTCCAGCACGATTAACTCAATGCCAGCCTTGGCCGCAGCCTCTAGAAAATATCCCAGCGTGGTTTCATAGGTATAAAAGCGCGCTCCGGCATCCTGGATATCGAACACCACGGCGTCAAGACTCTTCAGCGCATCCGCCGCTGGCCGCCGCGCCGCATCGGTGGCGCCATACACGCTGTAGACCGGAACGCCAGTGGCCGCGTCTTTCGAATTGTTGATGTCAGTAGTATCGAGCGTGCCTGTAACGCCATGCTCGGGGCTGAAAATCGCGTCCAGCGAAATGCCCGGTGCCGCGGCTATCACGTCAATCGTCCGCTTGCCCGCAGAATCCACGCCGGTCTGATTCGTCACCAGCCCAATGTGCTTCTTGCCCGATACCGCCTTCAGTACATCGAAGCCATGCTCTTCCAGCACATCAATTCCCGTCTTCACCACGCCATTACGCGAACCCATGCGCCGTGCCGCGCTCTGCGCCTCGTTGTAGCCGGTCACGCTCTCCCACTGCAGCGCATCTTTCTCGCTGGGCGCCAGCTTCAGCGCTGCCGCGACTTCCGTCGCCACCTTGGTTCGCAGGCCGACCACATTTCCCTTTCCGCGCGGATGCACGGAATTGGTCAGCAGAATGATGTAGGTCCGCGTCGTGGGATCGATCCACATCGATGTGCCGGTGAACCCGGTATGCCCGAACGATCCTACCGGCAGCAGATCTCCGCGGTTGGTGGAATACGGCGAGTCGATGTCCCAGCCAAATCCGCGCAACACAGGCGCCGCCGGAGGCTGCTCGGGCTGCGTCATCTTCTTCACTGTGACTGCGGAAAGAATTGGCCCACCGCCATCGAGCAGCGCCTGCGCAAATTTCGCCAGATCGTCCGCCGTGGAAAATAGTCCCGCATGCCCGGCCACGCCGCCCATGCGCCGCGCCGTGGGATCGTGCACCACTCCGCGCAGCATGTGCTCGTTCTCGTCATACTGTGTGGGCGCAATCTTCGCCCGCCACGCCGCGGGAGGCACATAGCGCGTGTGCGTCATCTTCAATGGCGTGAAAATATGCCTTGCCGCATAGGCGTCCAGCGTCTCGCCCGACACGCGCTCAACTAAAGCGCCCAGCATAATGAAATTGATGTCGCTATAGGTGAACTGTGATCCCGGCGTCTGCGCCGGAGCCTCCGCGAACGCCATGCGATACGCCGTCTCCTTCCCCTCCCACGGCGTCTTCAAATCTAAATCCGGCGCGAGTCCCGAATAGTGGGTCAGCAATTGCCGCAGCGTGATGTCTTCTTTTCCGTCCTGCGCAAACTCCAGCAGATATTTCGCCAGCGGATCGTTCAGACGGATTTTGCCCTGCTCGAAAAGCTGCATCACCGCGGTCGTAGTCGCGATCACCTTGGTCAGCGACGCCAGATCGAAAATCGTGTCCGGCGTCATCGCCTCGCGCCGCGGCTCCAGCGCCCGCTCGCCATAAGCTTTGCGATAGATCACGGCCCCGTCATGCCCGACCAGCAGCACTGCGCCGGGCATGTTTCCGTCCGCAATCGATTGCTGAATGATCGCGTCCACTTCGCCCAGACGCACCGGCGCCGCGCTCTTCGCGGCCTCCGTGGAAGCAGCCGGGCAAATGCTCACAATAAAGAAGAGGGCCCCGAAAATGGCGCAGGCGCGGCGCTTCCCTGCCGCATTCGGATTGGATCGCGATGAAAGGATGCCATGACTCTACACAACTCCGCCCGCGCGACTCAAGACACTCAAGTAAGCAAGCTCACGTAGGAACGGAGGCAGCCTGCCCTGAGCGAAGCCGAAGGGTCCGTTCAGCGAGCGCAGCGAGCGTTTCGCCGGATGCGTCCGGGCCCACAGGACCAGCGTCGTAATCTTTACCGAGCCCATCCACTCTGCTATAACGCGTCAAGGTGAACCCCCAAGCGCCAGCGCTGATCCCTGCCGTCGAGCATCAGGACGAAATCTTCGCCCCCGCCTTTACCATCCTGAATAACGCAATCGCGGAGCGCGCCTTCCCTGCCGTATCCATCGCGGTCACGCAAGGCAACAATCTGGTAGCCTCGAAATCCCTCGGGCGTTCCGCATACGAAGAGGATGACCCGTCCAAGAGCAGCGTCGGCGGGAATTTTGACGTCACTCCTTCAACTCTCTTTGATCTTGCTTCCCTCACAAAGCCAGTCGCCACCACAACCGCCGCCGCAATCCTCTACGAACGAGGCCTGCTCGAACTCGAAGCTCCCCTCATCGGGGTGATTCCAGAATTCGCCGGCAGTTCCGACCCGCGCCGCAACGAAGTCACCTTTCACATGCTGCTGGCGCACTCCTCGGGCTTGCCGGCCTACGAAAAGTTGTTCATGAAAGCGAAGACGCGCGATGACTTGCTGCGCGGGGCGTTCGTCACTTCCCTCGCCGCCGATCCCGGAGCCCGCGCCGAGTACAGCGACATCGGATTCATCCTTCTCGGCGTAGCCCTCGAACGTCTCGCGGGAGAATCGCTCGACACGTTCTGCCAGCGCGAAATCTTCGGCCCGCTCGGGATGGTGAACACCACCTTCAATCTCCCAGCAGAAATGCGCGGAAGAATTCCGCCCACCGCCGACGATCTCACCTTCCGCAAGCGCATCATCCAGGGCGAAGTGCAGGACGAAAATGCTAACGTTCTCGGCGGAGTCGCCGGGCACGCCGGCCTCTTCGCCACCGTCGAAGATCTAGCCATCTTCGCCCACGCCCTGCTGCAATGTGGCGCGAGTTTATGTGGCGCGGGCACTCCTGCCCGCGTCCCCATCCTGCGCCCCGAAACTATCCAACTCTTCACTCGCCGAGAATCCGCGCCAGCCGGTACATCGCGGACTTTAGGCTGGGACACTCCTTCCTCCGCCTCGCAATCGGGAAAATATTTTGGCCTTCGATCCTACGGCCACCTCGGTTACACCGGAACCTCGCTGTGGATCGATCCCGACCGCCAGCTCTCCATCACGTTGCTCACCAATCGCACCTGGCCCGATTGCCAGAATCAAGCCATCAAGCAAATCCGCCCCAAGTTTCACGACGCAATCATCGAAGCCCTCACGTAGGGGGCGGACGCATTCGTCCACCCAGCGAGCGAAGCGAGCCTCTTGCATATGCCGCCCGGACGTATGCGTCCGGGCCTACATGTTTTGTCCGAGAGAACAACGCCTTGCTCTAAAATGGTTCTGCTCTCGTTTACGATTTCGAAAGGCGCAGCCCTTGCCCCGAACCCGCTCCACGAATTCCAGTCTGGAAAATCTCTCCACCGAACAGCTTCTGCCCACGGCTCGCCATCTCGACCGCATGTCCTCGCTCGAAATCGCCCGCCTCATCAACCATGAAGATGCCACCGTTGCCCGCGCCGTGCGCCGCGCCCTGCCTCAGATCGCCCGCGCCATCGACGTCGTGACGGATGCCATCCGCCAGGGCGGACGCCTCATTTACGTCGGAGCCGGAACCAGCGGACGCCTCGGCGCTCTCGATGCCTCGGAAATTCCTCCCACCTTCAATACCGACCCGCGCACCGTGCAATACATCATGGCCGGAGGACCGCAGGCCCTGGGCGCTTCCACCGAAGCCAGCGAAGACGACACCCGCCTTGCCATCCGCGAAATGAAAAAGCGCAAGCCCACCAAGCGCGACGTAGTTCTCGGCATTGCCACCAGCGGGCGCACTCCCTTCACCATCGCCGCGCTCGAATACGCCCGCAGCCGCGGCGCCCGCACCATCGCTCTCACCTGCAATCGCAATTCCCCGCTCGAAGACGCCGCCGATTTCGCCATCGTTACCCAGGTCGGCCCCGAGGTCGTTGCCGGATCGACCCGCATGAAAGCCGGCACAGCGCACAAAATGGTGCTCAACATGATCTCGACCGGAGCCATGACCCGTCTCGGCTACGTCTACGGCAACTTGATGGTCAATGTCTGGACGAAGAACGAAAAGCTGGTGCAGCGCGCGATTCGCATTCTGGAACAAGCCACCGGAGCGGATTCCGACACCGCCAGCCGCGCGTTGGAAGCCGCGGGCAATCGCACGCCCGTAGCCGTAGTCATGCTCGCCGCCGGAGCCAACCGATCGCAGGCAACGGCCGCGCTGAAGAAGTCCAAAGGTCACGCGCGCCAGGCAATCGCGTTGGTGAAGACGTAGGGGCGAACGAATGCGTGCGTCCGTCCCTACGTGAGTACGTGTCCTCTCGATTACCCCCACCCGCTCCCATTCCCCGCTAGAATGATCACTTCTAGGAATCATTCATGGATAAGTTCGTCATCCGCGGCGGAGAGCCGCTGCTCGGAACGGTGCGCGTCAGCGGCGCGAAAAATGCCGCGCTTCCCTGCATGGCAGCAGCTCTGCTCACCGATCAGCCCGTCATTCTCGAAAATATTCCGCAGGTGCGCGACATTCAGACCACGCGCAACCTGCTCACCGCCATGGGAGCTGAAGTCGAACTCGGCTACGGACGCGCCCATCATCGCACTACGATTCACTGCGCCAATCTCGCAGCCCCTGAGGCTTCCTACGAATTAGTGAAGACCATGCGCGCCTCCACGCTCGTGCTCGGGCCGCTGGTTGCCCGCTGCGGACACGCCCGTGTCTCGCTGCCTGGCGGCTGCGCCATCGGCGCGCGCCCCATCGATCTCCATATCAAGGGCCTGGAAAAACTCGGCGCGAAAATCACGCAGGATCACGGCTACGTCGAGGCCAGCGCCAATCGTCTCAAGGGCGCGGAGATTGCCTTCGACAAAATTACTGTCACCGGAACCGAAGACCTGCTCATGGCCGCGACCCTGGCGGAAGGCGAGACCATCCTGCAGAACTGCGCCCGCGAGCCCGAAGTCGCCGACCTCGCCGACCTCCTCAACAAAATGGGAGCGAAGATCACCGGAGCGGGCACGCCCACGATTCACGTGAAAGGCGTGACCAAGCTCAACGGAGCCAAGCACCGCATCATTCCCGATCGTATCGAGGCCGGGACTTTCATCATCGCCGCTGCCATGACCGGAGGCGACCTCAACGTCACCGGATGCGATCCCGATCACCTGGGTGCGATCCTCAGCAAGCTGCACGAGGTAGGCGTGAAGACGAAAGTGAACGGCGAGTCGGTGCGCGTCATGGGCGACAATCCCTTCACCGCCGCTGACATCACCACCGAGGAATATCCCGGCTTCCCTACCGACTGTCAGGCGCAGTTCATGGCGCTGGCCACGCAAGCGGAAGGCTCGTCGATCGTCACCGAAAATATTTTCGAGAACCGCTTCATGCACGCGCAGGAACTGGTACGCATGGGCGCCAACATCAAGATTGAAGGCCGGCGGGCGGCGGTTCGCGGCAAGACCCCGCTCAGCGCCGCCGCCGTACTGGCCAGCGATCTGCGTGCGTCGGCATCGTTAGTGCTGGCTGCATTGGTCGCCGATGGCGAGACCATCATCGACCGCGTCTATCACATCGATCGCGGTTACGAACACATTGAAGAAAAGTTAAAGGGAGTCGGCGCGCAAATTCGCCGCATCGGAGAGATGTTCCCCAAGAAAGCCGCTGCTACGAAGTAATGTTGATCCACAGGAGGCACAAAGTCGTTCTACCTCTGTGCTCCTCCGTGCCTCTGTGCTCCAAGGTTCTAGCGATCTCAAACGCGCAGCGCGCCCTAGCTCGAAACTGACTTCTGCTTTTGCCGGCGCATCACCGCCCGCCGTCCCACCACTCCGGTTCCCAGCAATCCGGTGCCCAGCAGGAAAAACGATGCTGGCTCCGGAACATTGCCCACCGACAACTTGACCGAGTCGGCTCCGCCATTGCAATTCGAGGACGATCCCGCCGAAGCACAGATGCCGACGTGCAGATCCTTGCCATTGGTCAGCGCAAGCGAAAGGAACTGGTAGGTCTGGTTCTGTCCCATGGTGTAGGTTCCGAGCACCGGCATATTCGGAGGCGTCATGCCTGAGGCGTCGGGTGTGTAGGTAATCGTCGCCACTCCATTCACGTTGGTGAACGTCACTATGTCGCTCAACTGGGTGTGCAGCGAGTTGCTGTAGATCAGCACCTCTCCTTGCGATTGTGGCGCGAAGGAAAGGTATTTCATGTCCACGGTCATCGCCTGCTCACTACTCGACTGCGGGATCACACACGTGACCTGCGGGTGCAAATTGTTCAACGAGATCTGACCAGCGCAGGAATTTGCCCAGCTCGCCGCCGGCATGGCCAGAATCACGGCCAGCCCCAAACAACCGGTCAGCAGACGGCGAAGTCGGAGGGAAAGATGGGAAGACTTAAGTAAGCGCACGGAACGGCTCCTTTTGGCTCCTCGGCTGGCAGCCCTTGCTCTGCGAATCGTAGGGGAAGCGCAGGTTGGACAAATGGTTTAAGCGGCGCTTTTGAAACTTACTTCGAAAACTGAATGAAGCTCCATACCGCGAATACCTGAGAACCCCCGTTGATAGGGTCTTTAGGCCTAAGCCTTCCAAGTGCTTTAGGGTCTTAGGGCCTCTGCACGCTGAGTACCGGTGAAACGGGAGTCATTGAGGTTGGGTAGTCACTGAGATTGGGCCGGACGCTGCGCCAGCCCGCGAAATTCCGCATTCTTCCGCAGGTGCTCAGGGAACTTCTTCTCGTACTCCTTCAGGCCCGGGCAAATCATGTGATGCACTCCGGTAAATCCAAACGACTGCATCTCCCTCATGGCCTCGTCCGCAGTCCATCCCTGCTCGGCCATGCGATACGCGGCCACTGCCATGCCCGTGCGATCATCCCCCAGCCGGCAATGCACAAAAACCTTCTTGCCCGGATTCTCTTCCATCACCTGCAGGAACTTTGCATAAGTCTTATCGCGCGGGAATGGACAGTGCGACGGGATCGCGACATACTTCATCCCCAGCTTCGTAACCTCATTCTCCTCGCGCTGATTGTGCCCGCGCATGTCGACCACGATTTCGATTCCCTTCTTGTGCAGCGCCTCGATCGCGGCCGGGCTCGGCACGCCGCCGCGATACAAGTCCGGAGTCACCACGCCGAAATTGGGAATGCCCTTGAGCGCGGCGCGAGTTCCGGCAATACATCTAGAAGTCGGCGCCGGCGCGTGAGTCTGCGGCGAGCCCGCATCCTGGCCCACCGACAATATGGACAACAGCGCGATTCCAGCCACGCGCACTGCAATAGATCCCAGAGTCATGGAATGTAGTCTTAGTTTAGATGCTCGAATCGTTCACGCGAGCAGCGGAAGCTGCGGTCCCGCCGATGCGCCAAAACCCTCGGCAGCATCGGCAAATCTTCGCAGCTCCGGATATTTTTGAATCAACGTCGGTGGCGCCAGCACTCGCTTCCCGCTGATCATGGCCTTCAACTGGATCGCATTTACGCCCGATTTGCTCTCGAAGTGATTGTTGGTGATGACATAGGTCGTCACCGCCCGCTCCGCCACGCTCTCGATGCGTTCCTGCCAATCTTCAAGTTCATTCTCTTTGTACAGATAGTTGTAGCGGTCGTTGCGGTTGTCCGAATCGAACCACTGATCGTAATTGCGCCCGTGCAAGCGCACATATCCAACCGTCGCCGTAACATGCTCGGTCGGAGCCAGCGACCGCCCCAATTGCGGCTGATCGATATTACACAACCCGACATTCTGTTCCGCGAACGAAGCCAGCGTGGCCGCATCATTCCAGCTCGAATGCCGCACCTCAACCACCCGCGGATATTCAATGAACTGCCGCAGCAGCCGCTCCAGATATTCGCGATTCAGCGAAGTATTTTTGAACGACACTGGAAACTGAATCAGCAGCGCGCCCAGCTTGCCCTCATCCGCCAGCGCATCGAGCCCCTCTCGTGTTTGCGCCTCGTCTTCGTCCGTGGGACGGATGGTCGCCGCCGAAGTCGGTTCCATCACCGCCAGCGGCGAGTGCGTGAACGCCCGGTAGAGTTTCGCGGTAAACACAAATTCCGGATTCACCGCTGCCACTTTGCGGCACCACAGCTTGGCCAACTCCGGTTTCAGCGGCCCATAAAAAGAGGTGTTGATCTCGGTCGTATCGAAAAAGCGCGCCAGATATTCCAGCGGATGCATCTTCTGCCGCTGCATCCCCAGGGGATAGAAAATTCCTTCCCAGTCTTTGTACGACCATCCAGCCGTACCAATGCGAATCCGGTTCGACCCGGCCGGCGCGCGATTTTGTCCCGTGGATTCCATAGAAGCGGAACCGCAGACGGAAGGGGCAGGTTGAGACTAGCAGATCAAGCCATGCGGCGACAGCGAACCCCGTCGGCCGTCTGGCGTCATCCTGAGCGCAGCCGCATTTCAGGCGGAGCGAAGGATCTCCCGTAGCACGATCCTCGTCCACGCGGGATCCTCAAGCCCGCTGGAAAAGACGCTGTCGTTCGGGATGACGCCGCCCGAGGACGGAATCCCGCGAAGCCCTTGCATTCGCCTGCGCGCTATGCCAGAATCCGCCGGAGAGGCCGCTTTTGCGGTGTTTGGCGAAGGCGGCGGCGCTGGCTATTCTTCCCCCGCCGGCCCTCGGCACTGTCATAAAACGGACTGTCATCCACATGGACGTTTTTCAGAATTCTCGGCGCTCCCGTTCGCCCCGTGTCAAAGTCGGGCCGGTGAAAGTTTGAGCCGCGCCCTTCTGGCTGGAGCCATGGCCCTTGCCCTCATCGCCGGATGGTCCGACCTGCGCAGCCGCCGCATTCCCAACTGGCTGACCGTTCCAGCCCTGCTGCTCGGCCTGGCAGTCAACGTGGCCCTGAACGGCCTCGCCGGCCTCAAGACTTCCCTGCTCGGCGCCGCCCTCGGCCTGGTCTTGCTTCTGCCCTTCGTTCTTCTGCGTGCCCTGGGCGCGGGAGACTGGAAGCTCGCCGGAGCCCTGGGCTCCTTCGTCGGCCCCAGCCTGCTGGTCGACCTTCTACTGGCCTCGGTTTTCGTGGCTGGGGTGATGGCCTTGGCGCTGGTCGTATACAAAGGCCGTGTCCGCCAGACCGCGGGCAATATCGGCCACATCCTGGTGTCGTTAGTGACCTTCCGCCTGCCCGGCCATGCGGTTACGCTGGATAATCCCGATGCGCTGAAAGTTCCCTACGGAGTGGCGCTGGCTGCTACAGTTTTGATTTACGGTATTGGCCAGGCGTGGAGAATGGCATGACGCAAACGTCGCAACCAGAATCGTCGCAGACAGAGACGAAGCAGCGGGTCAAACGGTTCCTGCGCCGCCTCGTCGTCGAGACTACTGGTCAGGAACTGGCCGAAGCCGCCGCCGTTCTGCCGCTTATGTTCATGATCCTGCTTGGCATCTTCTGGTTCGGAGAGGCCTTCAGCATCTACGGCACCGCGGCGCGCGCCGCGCAGGAAGCCGCTCTCGCTGCGGCCGAATCCACGTGCACCACGTGCGCCGGCGGTTCGACTCCCACGCAAAACGCCTACAACACCATCACGAACATATTTGCGGTCTCGAATTTGAACACAAATCAGTTAAGCCCACCGAGCCCGAAGCCCAATCTTTTATCGTGCGCGGGCGGCGCAGCTGTCCAGTGCGACCCTACCCAACCCAACATATGCGTTCAGACTAAAGTGCAGCTCTCCAGCACCGGTGGAGGTGCGGTCGGAGCGTGCGGTGTATCGGTCAGCTTCACTTATCGGTACCAGATGTGGCTGCCTTTCACGTCGCTGAACAATCAGGCAATCCAGATTCGCGCCGCAGCCCAGGCGCCCCTGGAGTCGCGATAAGTTTTGAAAGGGCGGCCAGGCCGAGACAGTTTTGAAGGGGTGCGGCTTCAAGCCGCACCATTAAGAGCCATAGATAAATCGGCGCTTTAGCCCTGAGGGAGACAGAGACCGAGTTGCACGCCACGAACAAAACGCAATCTACCCAGACTCTACGCGCCTTGGCACGCCGTCTCTTGCGCGATGACTGCGCTGCGCAGCTCGTCGAATTCGCAGTCGCGCTTCCGCTGCTCATGGTCTTCGTTGTCGGCATCTTCGATTTTAGCGGCGCCTTCACCATCAAGCAGAAGCTCACCAACGCCGCTCGCGACGCGGCCCGCGCCGCCGCCGCCGATCCCGCCACCGACCTTGCCAACTCGGGCACCACGCCGGCTTCGGTCATTGACGCGTTTCAGGTGGCCGACACTTATCTCACGACCAACAACCTGAACGACTGTGGACTCACCATTGCGAACCTCTCGGCCGCCGGCGGACTCACATGGTCTGCCTCCTCCGGAACCTGCCCCCCAACCCCCGGCATGAATTCGATTTCCATCAACCGCGGCCAGAAGACCACCGGAAGCATCGGAGGCGCGTCCACATACATTATCGAGACGCAAGTGCAGATTCAGTATGCCTATGCATGGCATTTCAACCGCGTCATAGGAATCCTGGTGAACGGTGCGACCTATGCCGGACTCACCACGCTCACCGTGACGGCCACGGCGATGAACGAGAACTAACGATTCGTTATGAAGAGCCCGCTTTTTTCGAAGGTAAGAACGACGAACCGGAAAACCCTGCTCCGCGGCGAGCGCGGCGTGACCATGGCCCTGGTCGCAATCTCCATGGTCGCGATTCTGGCCATGGCCGCGCTCTCGATCGATACGATCACCCTCTATCTCGCGCGCGAAGAAGCCCAGCGTTCCGCCGACGCCGCCGCCCTGGCTGGAGCTAGAATTCTTTCACTCTCCGGCATGACCGGCGACCCAGGCAACATCGGCTCAGGCAGCTGGACACCAGCCTGCAATGCCGCGATCTCGGTCGCAACAACCGTGGCCCAACAGAATCAGATTGCCGGACAATCCTTGCCCGCCGCACAGATCACCGTAACCTTCCCCAACAATTCGGCGTGCGGCACCGCTCCGATCTTCGGTATCAATCCAGAAATCGCGGTCAAAGTATCTCGCCAGAATCTGCCCACATTTTTCGCCCGCATCTGGGGGTTGACCAGTAATACCGTAGTCGCCAACGCCACCGCCGAAGCCTTCAATCCCTCCAACTCCGGCAGCGTTGCCGCTGGGGGAACACTCATTCCAGTTCAGCCGCGGTGCGTGAAACCGCTGATCGTGGCTAACAAAGATCCCGGCAACCTCCCGAATGCCTTAGTGAATGTTTCGACTGGGTCGATCAACAACCCGGGGGTTAGCCAGTTGAATGGCGGAGTGGGAGTAATCGGGGAGCAGTTTTATCTGACTTCACCCTGCGCATCGAATTGTGATATCACCCCTGGGCCCTCTAATCTGAACCATCCGCCAAGCGCAACCGCCACCGGTCTCGACTACATACCCGCGCAAACCACCGGTCCATATACGGCCGTAAGTTCCGCAAACGGGTCTTGCTCGAATTCAGATGGCTATGAAGAAGCCATCGATGGATGTGACCAAGGCACCCAATACAACTGCGGAGCAAGCTTGGGCGCCAATATCGACTTGGATGTCCCTGTGGTAAGCCCCACCATCTTTGGCGGAGAGACTTCCACGGCGATCCAATGCCTCAGCGGGGTTAATGGGACACAAGACACGATCCATCCGGGGAACATTACTACCCCAATTTATCCCTACCAAATCTGGGCCGGACTGGCTAACCCGCTAGCTAAGGCCGGCATAGTCAATAACGACGACTTGGTCACAACCAGCAACTCGATCATTACGCTACCCATCTATGATTCAACGGTCTCGCTGGGCAACAATCATCAGGCAGTCACTATCGTTGGTTTCTTGCAGGTTTTCGTCAGCGGGTTTGATCTGCCCGGCGATCCCCAAGTCACCGTCCTGAATGTCTCTGGCTGCGGCAACAGCGCCACCGGAGGCGTGACTGGCACATCTCCCGTGCCCATCCGGCTGATCACGCCCCCGTAGTCCTCCACGAGCGCGCGCGACCGCGCATCTCTGCAGGCGTAAACAAACAATTAGTTGTGAATTGGAGCCCCGCTCTTACTGCGGGTCGCCCGTGTTCTCGGGCGGAGCGTTGGTGTCGGGAGGCGTCTGCGGTTGCAGGTCCCGGTTGGGAGGGTTATTGGTCGGAGGCACAACACCGATGCCCGGGCGCGGGCGCTGCACAGGCGTCGGTGGCGGAGGCGCCTGAGCGTCATCGTCCGAATCATCGTTCTGCACCATCGCAGGCAGCGGCATGTTCGGCCCTTCCAGGCGCGGCGTGAGAATTACTTTGTCGAGCTGCTTGGGATCGTTGGCCGCATTCAGAATCAGAAAGTTGAACTTCGATCCGTTCAGCAGATGCGCCAGCACTTCCGCCGCCGGCGCCGGCCCTAAATCGGCGACAACTTTTTCCTGCTCCGCTCCCGCTGAAATCGAGACTTCCGCGCCCGTGCGCTGTTGCACCGCATACAACACTTCCGACAAGCTGGCCTTGTTGGCGCGGATCGACAGCAGTCCGTTGCGGAAGCTCACGTCCAAAATCCTCGGCTCGTCTACGTGAATCGGCTCGACCGCCTTGGTGTAGTTTGCGATCACCAGCCCGGGACGCGTCGGCTCCGCCCCCGGCTCACCCGCAGAATTCTCGCGCGCTGAAGCCACAGAAGTTCCCCCGGCCGCGCCAATCACTTTAATCATCACCGTGCGGCCGTAAGGAAATACCTGGAACGATTGCGCCGATTTCAAATCGAGCACAATGCGCGTGACCGGAGGATTCGATTGAAAGAGGCCGAAGCGCAGGTCCTTCACTTCTCCCAGATTTACCGATTGATTGCGCAACTCGCTGCTCGGAACAGAATTGGGAAAATCGATCACCAGGCGATCCGGCCCGGAGAGAACTTGCGTCTGCGGCACGATTCGGTCGCTGGCTTCCACTTCAATCTCGACCGCATCTTTGCCCGGAAGCACTTTGATATTGCGAACCGAAGTCTGCGCGAGCGAGGTCTGCGCGAGCAGCCCGACTGCCATGGCGACCATACCAAGTCCAACCTGCAGCCGCATGGCAACTTTTCGCGGAAAACTATGCATGGACATCTGCATTAACACCGGAGCCCTGACTGATGGAACGATTGTAAGCGCGATTGTAGCAGTGATTGCAAGCGGAATTGCTTACTTTGGTACTGCTTCCGCGACCTTTTCCCGGTCCGGAAACGCGCTCCCGACGCGGAAGGCAGACCCATTGTAAGCATTGAGGCCAGACATGCGGGCGGGCGACAGAATCAGACGAGCGTTTGCGGAAGAAATCGGACGGGCGAAACCGGCAGCCGTTAGGTCCGCGCCAGTTTCTTACGAGCAGTCCAGTAAATCAGCGCCAAACCGGAAATCATCAGCACCCAGGTGCTGGGCTCGGGAACTTCGCCACCACCCGCGCCTGGACCGCAGCCATTGCTGCCTTTCTTTTTGCCGCCCACCGTGCCGCCGGTCCCTCCGCCATTCTTTCCCTTGCCTATTCCGCAAACCCCGGGCAGCGGCGGCGGATCGAGCGGAATCCATGTTCCGGGTCCGATCGGGTCATAAAGAAGAAGCGGCGGCGGTGGCCCTCCCAGAGGAGGCCGGTTGAAAGCAGACTGGAACGGAACCGGAGGAGTCTGGGTCGCGGTTCCGATCGCAGGCGCTACTGGCTCTTCGAACTGAACTGCAGGCGGTTCCAGCGACGAGGTCGCCTGCTGCGGAACTTCTTCCACGCGATTGGCGCACCGCGTGCGCCCCGTAATTTTTCCATCCGTGATCAGGGTCTCGCCCTTGTGCAGCGAAACGCGATGACGCGTCCAATAAACTTTTTGTCCGATGCGGTAAGAGACATACACCGTGCGAGCCAACGTCAAACGCACAATGCGCGCATGATCGTAATCAAAACCCGCATAGTGCGCGGCCACCACAGGATCATGCTGGGCGGCCCACTTCAGTTCCCGCGCATCCTTCACTCCGCCTGGAAAGATTGAGTACGGGTAAACGGGACGGTTCCCCATGGAATGGAGAGATTCCTGCTGTGCCTGCAACAGACGACTTCGGCTGTCTTCGACGGCTTGCCGGCTGGGCTCCGTAGAGCGCGACGCGCGAAATAATGAAGGGCTGAAAAAGTGAAGCGCTACCGAAGAAAGGCCAAAGCTCAGAACTCCCAGCAAGGTGACCAGCAGCGCGCTGCGCATCAGTCGGTTGCGACGATGGCGACGGGTCCGGCGGCGGCGAATTACCGGTGCAGCATTCCCTGGCTCAATTCGATTTTCCAATTCCGACCTCTACCGATACTGACGGGCAACCTAGCTTGGGTTAGCTTGCTGCAACACACCTGGGAACGCTTGTCAGGTCACGCACTTCCCCGCACTCATCAGTGCAGGTTCCGGGCCATCGCCGTTATCCGCAATCCCTAACAAACAGTTCAGCTTGCGGCCGGAAAGTGGCCAACATCCTAGCAGAGGAGCGCAGCCCTTTGCACAACAATTCGGATCCCGTGCCAGGAAAATGGCCTTCTCAGTGTTGACTCCGCCTGTTCTTCCTCGTCTGCTCTACCCTGCGCACAATTTTGCAGCCTCGATCCAGCGCCCACAGCATACATGCCGCGGGTGACGGATGTAATACCACGAGAGGGCCATTCACCGCGCCGTCATTCCGTTGGTACCATGCCCCTACGTTACGGCCGGAATTCTTACCGTAGCGAGGTTTTCGCCGTCCCCTTCACGGCGTTCTTAAAGCTGGACCACCCCCTAAGGTCTTCAGCCAACTTCCCCCGGTAGTCGAGAGCGTCAGGCCGCTGTCGCGCAGCGTTAGGGAGACAGCCATCTTTCGTTTGCTGGAGTCAAAATTCATGCGTCTTCGTACCCCTCTCGTCTTATCTGTCCTGCTTCTGGCTCTTCTATTCGCCAACGCGGCCTTTGCGAAGTCTGTGACCATGACGTATGAAGGCCACCAGGGCGCGACGGCCATTGATGGCTCACCTTATATCGGTTATCCCTACTACTTCTCAATTAACGGAAGCAGCCACTACACCGCGTTGATGTGCGACAGCTATGACAACACGGTCTCGATGGGCCAGACATTTCAGGCCACGGTCACGCCGTTTTCGCAAGTCATTTCGGGTATGGGTGGAATGTTCGGCAATTCTCCCGCCGCGCTGCTCGACTACAAGGCCGCCGGACTGATTTTCAAGAGCATGCTGGCGGGCACTCTGGATCGGGCGCAGGCTCAGTGGGCGATCTGGGGATTGTTCTCGACCAACGCGCAGGGCAATTCGTTCTACACCACGATTAACGGTGCGAGCATTGACGCCACTTACCTGGCGGAGGCGGGGACGGCGCCCAATAGTTCTTACAACGGCCTCCTCCTCTACACTCCGCTCGGCTCCAAGCCGGGATCCGGTCCGCAGGAGTTCATCGGCTACAGCGCAGTTCCCGAGCCCACGACGCTGACGCTGCTGGGTACGGGCCTGGTCGGGCTGGCGGGCGCAGTTCGCCGCAAGCTTAGGGCATAAACTTTTTTATTGGTTGGGCTTCATTCCTTCTGAACGCATCACTACCTCAACCGCACAGCTTTCATCGCTGTGCGGATTTTTTTGTGGACTAGGGTGCAGCGGGCGCTCCCGCCCGCGAGGGATGAGCTGATGGTGAGAGTTCGCGGACAGGAGTGTCCGCGCCACATTCAGCGCGTTGTCAAAACTTCAGATTCAATCGGCGAAGCTGTGAACCGCACCCCCGTGTACCGGTTCCGTCTGCACGGGACGAGTTGCCATTGGAGCCGTGACCGCCGTCTTCGATTTCGCTGGGAGCAGTCCGATTTCGTCTGTGCCCCAGGTCCGCATGAGCTCCAGCGCCCACTGGGTCTGTGCTGAATTGGCGCAGGACACATACACCAGCACTCCACTTTCGCGCAGGCCGTGCTCGCAGCGCCGAGCGTCCTTCTCCGAGAAACCGAGCGCGACTAGCGTGCCGTGCCGGCCGCAGTAGGCGATCGAGTCCTGCTCTACCACTAGCGCGTGAAAAAACTCCCGCGAGCGAATGAAAAATCCGAAGGTCGGGATCAGAACCGCGCCGAACTCCGACAGCCAGCCGATCAGCCCCGCTTTAGCCGCTTGCGTGTCGCGCTCAAACGATGCCGTGTTCGCCTCGCGCACCATTTCTGCCACTGGATGCGTCGGCGCGATCATCATGCAGATGCTTTCCTTATCGAATCCTCCTTGCGCCAGCGTTTGCAGCACTTCGTTCAGAGCGATGGATTGCGGATAGATGGCGTATACGGCCGCCGTTTTTGCTGTCGTCGCTGTCATGGAAGACTTCTCCGGATATTAATTTTGGAGCGATTGGACCAGGTTCTTCGCGGATCGGACCCATCGATCCCTAAAGGTCGTTCCTGATTGCATGACGAAGCGGCGTGCAATGCACCGGCAATCCTGCCGGGATACTAGGGATCGTTGATGAAAAACTAAACAATTCCTCTCCACTTGAAACTAGGGTGAATTGTGTAGGTAACCTTAGAACTCTTGCCTCAAGCCTTCTCCCTTTTTCCGCGCGCTAGCCCGCTCGCGACCTGTCCGCTAATTATCGTTTCCCTTTTTGACTGGAATTACATCCAAGCAGCGTGGCCACTCGTCCGATTTGCGGGAGGAATTTTTTATGAGAACGATTCGAATGGCCATGATCGCAGCCAGCTTAGTCGCAGGCAGCATGCTCGCTGCCGCAGCATGGGCGCAGACTTCTAATGCAGCTCCAAATCAGACGCAACCCTCACCGGCCCAATCGGCGGCCGCGACCCGAGTCGCGCCCGGGACCGTAATCCCGGTACAGCTCACCAAGAGCGTCAACGCCAAGAAGGCGAAGACCGGCGAAGAGGTCAAGGCCAAGGTCACCGAGGATATGAAAACGCAAAGCGGCCAGGTCCTCATTCCCAAAGACACGGAAATTCTTGGCCACGTGACGTCAGCGCAGGCGCGCAGTAAGCAGGAAAAAGAATCAGATCTGGGAATCATCTTCGATCGCGCCGTGTTGAAAGATGGTAACGACATGACCATGCCGGCATCCATTCAAGCGGTGATTGCGCCTCCATCGAACACTCCCAACAACGGCGAAGGCGGCGGGGGCGCGGTGCCCTCCGCGAGTGCCAGCGTATATCCCGCAGGTGGCGGTGGAGGGCGATCTGGCAGCATGGGAGGCGGAATGCAATCGCCCACCAATCCAGCCCCCATCGCTGGTGAAGTAGGAAGCGAGCAAGCCGGCAATGCGTCCAGTCCGCGCCCGCCCATTACCTCCAGCACCCAGGGCGTGATTGGAATTTCGGATTACCGGTTATCCGCTGCAGCGGACGCCAAGCAAGGCTCTGTCGTCAGTTCGGAGAAGAGCAATGTAAAGCTGGAAAGCGGTACATTGATGTTGCTTCGGGTGAATCAGTAAACTTCTCACGCAGCCAGAAAGATAAAGAATAGGAGACACGATGCGCAAAACCGCTTTTGCCGTACTGTGTGCCTGTCTGTTCGCACTCGTTGTATTGAGCGCGCCCGTTTCATCCTCCGCTCAAGTCGCGATTTCGGTGGGCTTCGGTCCGCCCGCGCTTCCCGTCTACGAGCAACCCGTTTGTCCCGGCGACGGCTACATCTGGACGCCCGGCTATTGGGCCTGGGATTCCGATGACCAGGACTATTACTGGGTTCCCGGAACCTGGGTTCTGGCGCCCGAAGTCGGCTACCTCTGGACCCCACCGTGGTGGGGTTGGGAGAACGGCGCATTTCTCTTTCACGCAGGTTGGTGGGGACCGCATGTCGGCTGGTATGGCGGCATTGATTACGGCTTCGGATATTTCGGCGAAGGCTTCGTGGGCGGCCGCTGGGATGGCGGGCATTTCTTCTACAACCGCGAAGTGACCAACGTTAACGTAGTCAACATTCACAACGTATACAACGAGCGCGTCGACGTGCACGAGAATCATGTCAGCTTTAATGGAGGCCCCGGCGGAATCAACGCGCGCCCGCGGCCCGAGGATGAACGATACGACCACGAGCGGCACCTCGCCCCCGTGGCTGCGCAGCAGCAGCACATCCAGGAGGCGCGCGGCAATCGCGACCTGCGAGCCACGGTTAATCATGGCCGGCCTGCGATCGCTGCCACCGCACGCCCGGGCGATTTCCACGCCAATGCCGTGCCGGCTAGAGAAGCCGGCGCACCCTATCATCCGCCGGCGGAACGCGCTGGTGGAGGCAATGCGGCCCGGCCAGAGGGTGGCAATCCGGCCCGGCCAGAGAACGGGGAGCGGCCGCCGACGCATGCCAGTGAACTGCCCAAGCCGGAACACATGCCCGCGCCGAACACCGGAAATGCGAAGCGCGACCAGAAATACCAGCAGCAACAGCAGAAGATGGAAGCCAAGCAGGAACAGCAACGGCAGCAACTCCAACAAAAGCAGGAGCAAGAGCACCAGCGTGCGCAGCAGAAGGGTGCCAGCGACGCCCAGCGCCAGCAAATGGAGCAGCGCCATCAGCAGCAGACGCAGCACCTGCAGCAGCAACACACGCAACAACGCCAGCAGATGCAGCAACGGCAAGCTCCGCCGCAACACCAGGCGCCTCCACCAAAAAGTGGAGAACGCAAGTAGCTTTTCACACGCGGCTGTCTTCCTGAGCAAAACAGCCCGGCTCGCCAAAACGAGCCGGGCTCTACCGCGAACCTATCTCCTCTAGAAAAGACGCTCGAGATCGCGGGCGCCGTGAACCACCCGCAGCACGAATACCTCCTCATCGTCGAAGCGATAAAAAAGCCAATGCTTCGGAAAGCCCAGGGACGGCGGTCCGCCTCAAACCTCGAAGCTCCGCAGAGCGAAAGTTGCAAGTGGTTCCTACCGCAGGACGTCTCACGACCGCCGAGATGGCGGATGAAGTGGCCTTCCCCCAGCGCAATGCTAACCGGCGCCCCGATTATCCGATATGCCACTCGGCCCGCTCCAGAATGTCAGCCACTGCGGCATCGCTTAGGACGACTGCGTTTCTTCACCGCTGGCGTGCCCGCTCCCGCAAAGCGGCGATCAATCCTTTACGTTTGATTTCGGCGAGAGGAATTTCGATCTTCGGTCCCTTGGTCGCGGTGACGAGTTCCTGCTCGAGTTCGCTCAGGCGGCGCGCCTTATCTTGGCGAATTAACTCGCGGACGTATTCGCTCGGCGTGCCCCAATCGCCGGAAGCGACCTGTCCTCCACCTATTGCTTCAAGGCTTCTGGTAGTGAAATATTGAGAGAAGTCATCGGCATGCCGTCAAAATATGCCAGTTAATGAAGGTCTTCAAGCGGACGTTGGATAGGCGATCCCGGGAACTCTTCTATTGGAACCTGTATCCCGGTTTCAACTCGCAGCGGTAGAGCCGCGTCTGATCCGGATTCAGATTCATACTGCAGTTAGCCCAGCTCAGGAACAGCGCTGGCCCCAGCGGAAAGAAAACATCCTGGCTGTCCACGTCAGCTTCAATCGTCACTCCTTCGACCAACGGCGGCAGCGTAAAGCTCAACCCTTTGCCGAAGATCACCGGATAAAACTCGTGGGCGTACTCGGTCTGCATGGGATGAAGCACTTCTGCCTCAACCAGAAACGTTGTGGTATCCGACCAAACTCGCGCCGCTACGGTCAAGATCTGCCCGTTCTTAGTAAACCGCTGAGGCTCGACGCGCGTAAACGGACACGGCCCCGCAATGCACGAGACGCGAATATCGCGGAATTCGTTCCCTACCCCCGCATCCAACTCGGTCGATCCCAGGGCAGCCTTCCAGCGTCCGTCGGGGGAGCACGGACTCTGATTCCGGCATGGAACGTTGCCCTTGTTCTCCACCTGAAACGTACGCACGGTGCTGCCAATGTTGGCCTGCGCCATCGTCTTCACCGAATAGCGCACCGTCACGTTGCCAATTTTCGTTACGGGATGATGCTCATCCGCCTGCGGCGCAGCCGAGAGCGGCACCATGTGCACCACATACAACTGGTCGCCCACATAATCGTCATGGTCCAGCGGACGGTAATCTTTCTGGCGGAATTCAAACAAGATGGGCTGGCCTCGCCGCGTCCCCGGCGGCACCTTCAAAACAAAAAGACCGGAGGAGTTCGACTTGCCCGACAGCGTAGTTTGTCCGAAGTAGGCCTTGACCTCTGCGTCCGGGACGGGCACTTCTTTGCGTGCATCGGCGTCCTTCATCACAATGGCGCCCTGCAAGACACGCAGCTTGTGCCCCTCCCAGTTGGCGAATATCGCCACCCCGACGGCCAGCGCCACGCCCACCACCAGAACAATTTCAAATCCTAATCGTCGGGTATTGATAATCTTTCCTCGATGCTCAGACTTCTGATATGCAAAACTAGATGCACAGAGCTTAACGCGCAGGCACTTTTGGGTAAAGGAGAAGGTGTAAGCCTTCACGGGATGCAGACACACGGCATCCGTCCGGCGCGCCGGTGCATCTTTTATTTTGTTGCCAACTTGCAGCAGGAGTTTGTCTAAGATAACGCCACGCGGATGACAGAAGCTCGTCAGAAGAAAGTATCGCGCCGGCAGATGTTGCGAGAGGTCTTGGGCGCGGGCCTCTGCCTGCCTCTCGGCCAATCTTTGCTTGGCCCGGCGTTAGCCCTTGGCCAGGCAGCAGCCAGCCCGACCGGCGCAGGGCAGACCACTACACAGAACGACCGAGCCGTGGGCCAGGCCGCCGCCAAGTTCTCGCTCACTCCCGAGGACGATCAGTTTCTCAACGAAGTCGAGCAGGCGTCCTTCCAATATTTCTGGGAGCAGGGCAATCCGAAAACCGGCATGGTGCAGGATCGCGCCAGCGTGCGCGGTGGCCCTCCCGGCGTGGTCGCCAGCATCGCTGCGACCGGCTTTGGCTTGACCGCTCTCTGCATCGGCGCGCAACGTGGATTCATCCCCACTGCCGCCGCCACCGAGCGCGTCTACGCCGCCCTGAACTTCTTGTGGAAAAAACTTCCCAATCATCGCGGCTTCTTCTATCACTGGGCCAACATCAACACCGGCGAGCGGGTCTGGGAATCCGAAATCTCCTCCGTAGACACCGCCATCCTGCTGTGCGGCGTTCTCACCTGTCGCGAATATTTCCGGCGCTCGGCCGTCGTTGAACTCGCCAACCTGATCTTCAATCGCGTCGATTGGACCTGGCTCTCGGAAGACACCGGCCTGCTTTCGCATGGCTGGACGCCCGAGATCGGCTTCCTGCCTTCACGCTGGGACTATTACAGCGAGCTGATGATGATGTATCTCCTCGGGCTCGGCTCCTCAGCTCATCCCTTGAAAGAGGGTACCTGGGATGCCTGGAAACGCCTGACCTTCGAGTACGACGGGTTGCGCTACATCGGCTCGTTTGCGCCACTTTTCGTTCACCAATATTCGCAGGCCTGGTTCGACTTCCGCGGCAAGCGCGACAAGTTTGCCGACTACTTCGAAAACTCGGTCGTGGCCACCGAAGTGCATCGCCGCTTCTGCCTCGAACTGGGCAAGCGCTTTCCGGACTACACCGACGAACTCTGGGGCATTACCGCCTCGGACGCTCCCCACAGCTACGTAGTCTGGGGAGGGCCGCCGGAAGTCGGTCCCATCGACGGCACGGTCGTCCCCAGCGCCACCGGCGGATCTCTACCGTTTCTTCCCGAGCACACCTTGCGTGTGCTCAAGAATATCCGCGCTCACTACGGTTCCGCCTGGAGTAAGTACGGTTTCGTCAACGCCTTCAATCCCCTCACAAACTGGTATGATCCGGACGCCATCGGGATCGATACTGGAATCACCATGCTGATGGCCGAGAATCTCAGAACCGGATTCGTCTGGCAGACTTTCATGAAGGCGGAAGAGGCGCAGCGTGGCATGCAGCGGGCCGGTCTCAAGAAATTCTGAGCTGGCGCGGAACAGGCCGCCGCGGCCGCTTTCGCCAACCTGCGGAGCCGCCTCTTCATCTAAAATAGGATCCAAGAGCGCGCCACCCGTGTTGTTTACAGCCTGTTTGCCGGATCGAGAACGAAAAACAAGACGATGCCCTCTCCGCGAAATTTTCTGAGCAGCTGGCAGGAACGCCTCTCGGCGATCCGCAATGTCCCCGTCGTGCTGCGCATCGTCTGGCAATCGGGCAGGTCGGTCGTCGCCTTCGGCATCGTTTTCCGCTTGATTTCCGCGTTGTTGCCTCTCGCCATTGCGTGGGTTGGACCAAAGCTCATCATCGATACCGTTCAGCGAGTCATCACGACCCATCAGCCGATTCCATCCCGCCTCTGGTATCTCGTGGGATTGGAATTCCTGCTGGCTGTGATCGCCAGTATGGTCAGCCGTCTGGTCGACTACCTGGATTCGCTGCTCGCTGACAATTACATGCGCCACGTCAGCATTCAGGTGATGAAGCATGCAGCCGAACTGGATCTGCTCGCCTATGAAGATCCAGTGTTCTATGACCGTCTCGAGCGGGCGCGTGTACAGGCAACGGACCGGCTGGGAATGATTCAGTCGATCGGGCGTCTGATCCAGCAGGTTGTCACCACCATTGCCTTCTCAGTCTCGATCGTTTTTTTCTCCCCGTGGCTGCTGCTCCTGCTCATTGCTGGAGTGGTTCCCGCGTTCCTGGGCGAGAGTCACTTCGCCTTCCTCGGCTATGCCAAGAATTTTAAGCAGACCCCGGTTAAGCGCCAACTGGATTACCTGCGCATCCTGGGCGGTAGCAAAGAAGCCGCGAAGGAACTGAAGCTTTTCGGACTCAAGGATTTCCTCACCGAACGCTTCACGCATCTCTCCAACCAGATCTATGACGAAGACGTTTCTTTGGCAACCCGCAAACTCCGGGCTGGGTCCCTGCTCTCGATTCTGGGCACGACGGGATATTACGGCGCGTATGTCTACGTGATCTGGCGAACCGTCACTGGTGCGCTGACGCTCGGTTCGCTGACATTTCTTACTAGCGCCATCATGCAGGCGAGTTCCAATATTCAACAGATATTTTCCACTGCTTCAGGCATCGCCGATCAGGCGTTGTTCCTCACCGATCTGGTTGCCTTCCTGCAGATGCAGCCGACCATCCGCTCGAAGCCGAACGCCCTCCAAGTTCCGCGGCCCATCCAGCGCGGCTTCGAATTTCGCAATGTTTCCTTTCGCTATCCCGGCGCGCAGCGCATGGTGCTCAAGAATTTCAATTTCCAACTGCAGCCCGGCGAGCGCATCGCACTGATCGGCGAGAACGGCCAGGGCAAGACCACCATCGTCAAGCTGCTGACGCGCCTCTATGATCCGATCGAGGGCCAGGTCCTACTCGATGGCGTCGATCTGCGCGAATACGACCTCGAGAGCCTTTATTGCGAGATCGGCGTCATCTTTCAGGACTTCATGCGCTATGAAATGATCGCGCGCGAAAACATTGCCGTAGGGCGCATCGAGGAACTCGACAACGACGATCTGCTGCATCACTCCGCCCACAAGAGCATGGCCGACGAAGTTATCGATCGCCTGCCCGCTGGCTACCAGCAGATGCTGGGCCGGCGCTTCGAAGGCGGCGTCGATCTCTCCGGCGGCGAGTGGCAGAAGGTCGCGCTGGCGCGTGCCTACCTGCGCGAGGCGCAGGTGCTGATTCTCGACGAGCCTACGGCCGCGCTGGACGCGCGCAGTGAATTCGAAGTTTTCCAGCGCTTCGCCGAACTTACTGCCGGCAAGATGGCGCTCTTCATCTCGCATCGATTTTCCACCGTGCGCATGGCCGACCGCATCGTGGTCATCGAAGATGGCCGCATTGTCGAAGACGGCAAGCACGAAGAGTTGACTCATCTTGGCGGACGATACGCCGAGATGTTTGAAATGCAAGCCGCGAGTTATCGCTGAGGATGCATTCCATGGCATTGAACGCTCATGTAACACCCATCATCATGGTGAAGCCCACCGAAGACGAAACTGCCGCGGAGGCGCCCGAAGATCAGAGCCTGCGGGCCAAGGGCAAAGACCTTGCCGCCGCGCTGGCGTGGGTGCCGCGTATCAAGTCCTCGCGCACCTTCGCCCAGCGCTGCGACCAGCTCGGCCGCAAGTTCGCCCCCATCATGGCCGCGGCGGAGTCGACAGATTCGCATGCCCCGATGTCTGAAGACATGCGCTGGCTGCGCGACAATCAATCCCTGATTTTTTCCGAGCTGGTAAGCATCTCCGGCGACCTTCGCCTGCGCGAGAAACTTCCTCACGTTCACACGCCGCAGGGCGAAACGCTCCCCAGAATTTACGCCTTCGCTCAGGGCTTCGTCGCCGAAGCGGGATGCCATTTCTCCGAACAGGCGCTCGGCTCATTCTGTGGCGGGTTCCAGGAACACACTCCACTCGAATTGCGCGAGTTCAAAGCATTGCCCTCGGCGCTCGAACTGGCGCTGCTGGAAGAAATCGCCACTCGCGGCGAACGAATGGTGGGCAGTTCAGTCGGAGAGCCCCAGAACATCGGCGCCTGCATTCAGAGCCTGCGCGAGGCCTCCCAGCTTCTGTGGAAGGAAGCCCTCGAGCCTTTCATCCTGTTTGACCAGGTTCTGCGCCAGGATCCGGCGGAGCGCTACGCGTCCATGGACTTTGACAGCCGCGATCTTTATCGCGACAAAGTCGCCGAGCTCGCAGCCCGAACCGATTTCACCGAAATTCAGGTTGCGCAAGAAGCCCTCGCCCTGGCGCGGCAGTCCTATGGCTTGAAATACAGCGACCCGCGCATTCATTACCGCGAATCGCATATCGGCTACTATCTGGCCGCCGAAGGCGTGGGCTCGCTGCTGGAAAAAATTGCCGCCCGCCCGACGGTTCTCTATCGCCTGCGCACCCGGCTGCGCCGCCATCCCGACGAATTCTTCGTGCCCGGCATCGCCCTGTTCACCGGCGCCATCGTGACCGCGGTGATGGTGCTCGTAACTCCATCGGAGAGTCCGATGGGGATGATTTTGCTATCGCTCCTCTTGCTGTTACTCCCCAGTTCGCAATGCGCCGTGCAGTTGATGGACTACATCATCACCGCGCTCTTGAAGCCTGAAATTCTGCCCAAGCTCGATTTCTCCAAGGGAATTCCAGAAGACTGTCTGACGCTGGTCGCCGTGCCCACGTTGCTCTTGAACGAGAAGCAGGTTCGCGGCCTAATCGAAGATCTCGAAGTTCGCTTCCTGGGAAATCATGATCCCAACATCCACTTCGCGCTGGTCTCCGATCTTGCCGACGCCCATCACCAGACCCATGAAGAGAGCGCGCTCATCGATCTCTGCTCCAACCTGATTCGCGAGTTGAACGAAAAATATGCGGAGGAGCGCAAGGGATCGTTTCTGCTGCTGCACCGCCACCGCGTCTACAACCCGCGGGAGAAGCGCTGGATGGGCTGGGAGCGCAAGCGCGGCAAGTTGCTCGACCTGAACAAGCTGCTGCGCGGGCAGTTCGACAGCTTTCCCGTGAAAGTCGGCGACCTTTCCATTTTGCCCAAAGTGCGTTTCGTCATCACGCTCGACTCCGACACGGAACTGCCGCGCGGAACGGCGCATCGCATGATCGGCACCATGGCGCATCCCCTGAATCAGGCGATCATCGATCCTGACAAAAATATCGTCGTCGCCGGCTACGGCATTCTGCAGCCCCGCGTCGGTGTGAGCGTGCAAAGCACGGTGCGCTCGCGCCTCGCCGCCATTTATGCGGGTGAAACCGGGCTCGATATTTACACTCGCGCTGTCTCCGACGCCTATCAGGATTTGTACGGCGAAGGCATCTTCACCGGAAAAGGCATCTACGAAGTGGGCACGCTCTATCGCGTGCTGGATGCCCGCTTCCCCACCAATGCCCTGCTCAGCCACGACCTGATTGAAGGCGCCTACGCTCGCGCCGGCCTCGCCACCGACATGGAGGTGATCGAGGATTATCCCTCGCACTACAGCGCTTACAACCGCCGCAAACACCGCTGGCTGCGCGGCGACTGGCAGATTGCCGGATGGCTGGCCTCGACGGTGCCCAATCAATCGGGCGCCCGCGTGCCCAATCCGATCTCGCTGGTCTCGCGCTGGAAAATTTTCGACAACCTGCGCCGCAGCCTCGTAGAACCGGCCACCTTTACCCTGCTTATGTTCGCCTGGCTTGTGCCCGGCATGTGGGCGCTGGGATGGACCATCGCGGCCATCGTTCTTTTATTTCTGCCGGCATGGTTTCAGCTGGCATTTGGACTGGGCCGAGCCGCCGCCGAACAGAAACGTTCCATCGCCAGCGACGCCTTCCGCGTGTTTCTGACCACGAATTTCACCACTCTTCTGATTCTCGTTTTCCTCGCGCACCAGACTTTGCTCTCGCTGGATGCAGTGGTGCGCGCCAGCGTGCGCCGCACCTTCACGCGCGAGCGTCTGCTGGAATGGGAAACCGCGGCCGAATCCGAATTCAACACCAGCCAGACTCCGGTTGACGTTTATCTCAACTGGATGCCCGCGCTGGCCATCGCCGTCGGACTTCTGGTATGGCTGGTGCGTCCACGCTCGCTGCCGGTCGCGTTGCCGATTCTTGCGCTGTGGGCGTGCAGCAAACTCGTCTCTACCTGGCTCAACCGCCCGCCAATTGTGCCCCGCAAAGAAATCGCCCGCAAAGACCTGCTGTTCATGCGCCGCTCCGCGCTGCATACCTGGCGCTATTTTGCTGAACATTGCACCGAAGAACACAACTGGCTCATCCCCGACAACGTGCAGGAAGAGCCCCCAGCCGTTGCAGCGCGCATTTCCCCGACGAATCTCGGCATGCTCCTGAACTCGCAGCAGGCCGCGTGCGAATTCGGATTCATCACCGTCCCCGAATTATCTCGGCAAACCCAGCGCACGCTGGCCACTCTGTCGCACCTGCCGAAATATCAGGGACACATCCTCAACTGGTACGACACGCGCACGCTGAAGCCGCTCGCCCCGCAATTCGTCTCGTCCGTCGATAGCGGCAACCTGGTAGCGTCCCTCTGGACGCTGCAGCAGGGATTGCTCGACTGCCTCTATCGCCCGCTATTGCAGCGCAGTCTGGCCGAAGGGCTGCTCGATCATCTCCGGGCATTGGTTCACCTGCGCGCCTATCCGCGCCGCCGCCTGGCGCGGCTGGAAAAAAATTTGAAAGCGGACGACTGGATCACCACCGTGCTCGAACTCAGCGATGCCACCGAGGAGCAGACCCGCTACGGAGCGGAGCACGGGAACAATCAAGAAGCTTCCTGGTTCCACGAGCAGACCCGCGCCCGCCTGCAGAACCTGCGCGAACTGGTGCAGTCCTACACTCCCTGGAGCCTGCCCGAATTCGCCGCCCTGCGCAGCGATGCGGCCCTGGCCCCGCTATTCCAGCAGCAGCCCGGGTTGCAGTTGTTGCCTGCATTCATTGACGATTTGCAAAGTCATCTGGAACGGGCTCAGCTCTGCGCCAGCGACGATCCAGGCAACGAAGACGCTCAGAAAGCGATGTGCGAAAAATTGCTTCGCCTGCTTCCCAAGGCGCAGGCTAACGCCATCCATCTCGCCGAAGCCCTGCGCATCACGGCCGCCGAGGCCGGCAAGCTCGCCGATGCCATGGACTTCACCTTCCTGCTGAATCCGCGGCGCCGGCTCATGTCGATCGGCTTCAACCTGCAGACCAAGAAGCTGGAGCCCTCGTGTTACGACCTGCTGGCCACGGAATCGCGCACCGCCGTCTTCATCGCGGTCGCCAAGGAAGATGTCGCCCAGGAGTGCTGGTTCCGCATGGGCCGCCCCCACACCCTCACCCACGGCAGCCCGGTGCTGCTTTCGTGGACGGGGACGATGTTCGAATACCTCATGCCCACGCTGTGGATGCGCTCCTATCCGAACACGCTGCTCGACCGCAGCCGCATTCCGGTTGTCGCCTGCCAGCGCGAGTACGCTACGCGCAACGGCATGCCCTGGGGAATTTCGGAGTCTTCCTACGCGAAGCTCGATGACGCCGGAAATTATCACTACCAGGCATTCGGCATTCCGCGCCTCGCGGTGTCGAAGTATGAATCGGATCCCCTGGTCATTTCGCCCTACTCGACTTTCCTGGCCATGCCAGTGAACTCGGTCGAGGCCCTGCGCAATCTGCGGCGCCTGGATCGCATGGGAGTCTTCGGCGCCTGCGGCTTCTACGAGGCGGCGGATTTTTCCGTTCCCGATCGCTCGCAGCGGACCAACTACACCCTCGTCCGCTCCTGGATGGCCCACCATCAAGGAATGACCATGCTCGCGCTGGCCAACTTCATGTGCAACGATGTAGTGCAGCGCTGGTTCCACAACAATCGCCGGGTGCAGGCCACAGAATTGCTCCTGCATGAAAAGCCAGTCTCGCACGTGCCCAAGATTCGTCTGGCAGGAATGAGCGCGGCTTAATAGCGGAATTAGGCAGGAAAGTTCTGGCGGAGAGAGAGGGATTCGAACCCCCGATACCCGTTAAGGTATACACGCTTTCGAGGCGCGCGCCTTCAGCCACTCGGCCATCTCTCCGCGCCCTCAGGTTTGTGTCAGATTATTTTAGCAGGTGATGCTGGCAGCTCCCACGGCCCTACCTTGTCATCCTGAGCGCAGCGAAGGACCTCTGTACTCGCCGGCACGATGGGCACTGCCGGCAGATTGCATAGGTCCTTCGCTTTGCCCTGGATGACAAAGCCCGGCTGCACCGCGATCGCTGAACTATTGCTCTTTCTCTCCCGCGCTGAACGTGGTCCACGGACCCGCCTTCATGTCGCGCAGCAGAGGCTTCTGCCACGAGAACTCGGGATGCTGCTCCAGGAAATGATCCGCCAGAAAATCTTCGCCGCAGGGATGCCCCGCCCGCGCCACAAAGCTCATCTTGGCCGTCATCGCGCTATCGGTCGCCTTGCCCTGAACTGCGCCCGCCGGATCGTACGGATCCCAGCCCCACTCCTTGATTCCCCGCGCCGAATTGTCGACGTGGCCGCAGAGCGCGCGCTCCTTGGGCATCGAAGTCGAAGCCGTTTTGTCGAAGCTATCCACGTGATCGCTCAGAAACTGTTCGGCCATGGCCACGTCAATCTTGCCCTTCGACTGCTTCATCAATTCTTCCCAGCGCACATGCCGCGCATTCGGCGATGACGACAGATCGTTGGGATTGAACGTCGTCTCCTCCGCAATCACCTTGGGATCGCGGGCAAAATTTGAGCTGACGTAATATCCATCCTCCGTGCGCCACAGCGGCGTGTTCTTCAAACCCAGCTCCAGATAGGCGATCTCGCCGGTCTTGCGGTCGCCAATCATCCAGTCGTTGGCATAGCCTCCGTTGTTGCCTTCCTTGATAATGCGCACGTAGTCGTCGATGCTGTTGGCGTATTGCAGCGCCTTGCGCGAACGCATGAACTCCGGCTTGCCGTTCGGATCCCAGCCCTCGAACTGCGTGATTGTGGTCTCGGTGATCATGATCCCGTTGGAGTTCACGCCGAAATCGTCGTCGCTGGTAATCACGCCGGGAAAGCCATCCATCAGAATGCGATTGCCGTGCTCGGGCACGATGTCGAAGACCATGACCCAGCGCTCGCCCGCCAGATAGCTGGTCCAATTATTGTGCGCGATGACAATCTGATGGTCCTTGGTCATGCTGCCGGTCGCAATGAACGCACTGCAATTGCCCGGCGCGGCCAGCTTCGGAGCCTTCTGTGCTTTCGTCTGCTTGTTCAACCATGGCACGTAATAGTCCGGGACTTCTTCAAAGGCGTTGAGCGCGACAATGTCGTACACGTCCACCTCGACGCCATGCGCCTTCGCTCCCTCGGCAATGCCCTGCAGCTCCTTCTGATACTCGGCATCAATGTGCGGCCACAGCATCTGGCGCGCGGTGGTGCGGAAGAACTCCCAGTCGCGCTGCGTCTCGTGCATATCGAAGAGCTTGATCGCGGCGAGCGCATCGGCAATTTCCGCCGACAGCAGATAGCCGTGCTGGTATCCGATCTCAGCAGGCGTGCCTTCCAGATGAACAAACGTCCACCCGCCGCGCTGGAAGCGATAGGCCTTTTCGAGACGCGCATCCTGAGCCGCGCCCGCCGGTTGCGCCGCAAAGGCAGCCATGCCGGTTAAGCAAGCAAGACCTAGTATCCCAAGCATCAGCGCCAGTCTTCGAGTCTTGTTCATGAGTCCCCCGGGAACTTCCGTCGTCCGCCATTCTAGCTGATAGACGTTAGGGCGCGGGCGGCACGCATCGCTCAGATGTCCGTTCGCTGGTCAGGATGCCTGCTCAAGTACCAGCATGGCGGCGATCCGGAGTGGGGGAACAGAGCGTTGACGCAGGTCCAGGGCTGCGGCGGGTCGAACGTGAGGGTGGTCTTGCCATTCTTCTCCAGGACAGCGGTGTAATGATTGACCGTCACCGAGCCGTAGGCGTTGTGGCCGGTAAGGACGCGCATCTTGAAAATGCCGTAGTCCAGGCCAAAAGCCAGCGCCGCCAGCCCGGCCAGCGCCAGCAGGGTAAGAAGGAAGTAGCGTCGCAGGCGCTCTCTCAGGTTGGGTTGCCGAGCTTCAGTCACGGGAACGAAATTATATTCTCTTCGGCTGGGCACGCATCAATCGTTGACAAGTCAGGCATCCGACAGGCAAACTACCGCATTCGGGGAAACGCCTTTGGCGAGCGTCGCTTCTAGGCCTCGTTCTGCGGTAGCAAGCGCGCCAGCCCTGCCCAGTCTTATACTCGTACGCAGATCGACCACATGGCTATGACCGAGCAACGGGTCTCCTATACGCTGGACTCCTCGCTGGGAACCATCGACAGCGCGGAAGAGAAAGCTACGCGCATCGCCACTGATCTCGGCTTCGGCGACGACGAGATCATGCAGATTTCCATGGCGGTCCGCGAAGGCGCGGTCAACGCCGTTCTGCACGGCAACGCCTATGCCCCCGATAAAAAAGTGACCCTGGCTTTTGAGCACACCGGCGGCGATCTGATCATCACCATTTCCGATCAGGGCGGCGGCATGGATCTGAGCAAGATCCCCAATCCCCTGGCTCCGGAAAATTTGCTCAAGACCAGCGGCCGTGGAATTTTTCTTATGCGCTCGTTCATGGATGTGGTGGAGATTCGCCCCACCCAGGCGGGCACTGAACTCAAATTGATCAAGCACGTCCACGGGCCAACCGCGGGCGGCAAGGAGGCTTCCCAGTGAGCATGAAGGTTTCTAGTCGGCAAGTGGATGGAGTTACCGTTGTAGACTGCAGCGGTCGCATCACGCTCGGCGAAGGCAGCGTCATCCTGCGCGATACCGTGCGCGACCTGCTCTCCAAGGGCAACAAGAAGATCGTCCTCAACCTGGGCGAAGTCAACTACATCGACAGCTCGGGCATCGGCGAACTGGTCAGCGCCTACACCACCACCAAGAATCAGGGCGGCGAGCTCAAACTGCTCAACCTGACCAAGAAGGTCAACGACCTGCTACAGATCACCAAGCTCTACACCGTCTTCGATGTGAAAGACGACGAAGCCACAGCCGTCAAGTCCTTCAAATAGAGCCCTTCTTTCCTCTTCGAAGAGTGGGTGCCCCATTTCTCGCGCGGTGCTGGCGCGAGAAGTGGGAGCTTCCCCCTGAGAGCCAGTTTCATTCCGGAACTACCCGTGAATATTTCCTGTCTGGTCACAGACTCCTGGCGGTGTAGTTCCTAGAATGAATGGGTGCCAGTCACAGATCCAAGCCGTGTGGGGACGGACGCAGAAGCTTGCCCTGAGCAGCGCCGAAGGGTCCGTCCAGCGAGCGCAGCGAGCCTTCTGGGCGAACCCTTCTTCTGGATATCGATAACGACCCAACTGCTCACCGCCCTAACCCTGGCCACTTCCCTCTTGGCCTCCGACTGCATCCCCATGCAGGAAGCCGCTCAGCATGTGGGCGACAACCTGTGCGTCACCGGACACGTGCAGCACGTCAAAGTCGGCGCGAATGGCGTGCACTTCGTCGATTTCTGCGAAGACCATGCCGCCTGCCCGTTCACCGTGGTGGTCTTCTCCTCTGATCTGAAAGATGTGGGCGACGTGCGGCGCCTGGAAGGACGCACCATTGAAATTCGCGGGCCGGTCAAGCTCTATGAAGGACGGGCCGAGATCATTCTGAATCGCATCAGCCAGATCAGCGGAGGCGCGGCCATGATTCCGCCCCTGCCCAAGGACTACGACGTGGAGAATCGCGGCCACTACAGCGCGGGCAGGCTTCGTCCCAGCAAGAAACCGGCCAGAGTGAAGGCAACGCCCAACCCAACCGCGACCTACGGCTATGACGTAGAAGGAGACGATGCGCCGCAGTGACGATGCACATCACCGCATACATAATTGTACGTACGGTATTGTGCGGTATGTAACGATTACACCAACCGCCCGCTGGGAGTCGGACGAAAACAATCCAGGACATCACCTGCAGTAGCGTTTGCTGAGCCGGAAACACCTCTGGCATCGACGATCGACTCGCGGGCGAGCCTGACAGGCATCCGGGCGGGATCGTCGTTCTTGCGGGCTGCTAGAGCGGTCCTACGACTTTTCAATCACTTCCACGAAGGGTCAACGACTTAGCCCTCTCCTTGTCATCCTGAGCGAAGCGAAGGACCTATGGACTCGCTTGCACCATTGGCATCGCCGGCGAATGCGGAGGCCCTTCGCTGCACTCAGGGTGACAGGCTAGTTGAGCCAGGAGCCTTCACACCAACCCCTTACGGAGCTCTTCCAGCGGATATTTCGTGCCGCGCCAGACCACGCCGTCGTGCCATAGCGTCAGCACCATCGAGCGCAGCAGCGTGTAGATGAACAGCGACGTGCTCACGGGATGCAGCAGGAAGTAATACGGCGGCACAGCGGCCCGCCGCGAAATCCCCACGTAGATCAAGAGGATCGAAGCCAGCGCAATCGCGAACGGCAGCCGCGCCCATCCCTGCGCCAGCCAGATCCCGAGAAACGGACCGAGATTCAGGAACGCCAAGCCGAACGCCGACAGCACCGTGCGCCAGCGTTGAAACGAGAGCACGGCAAAGAAATTCTTGGTGAGATTGTCGACCACGCCTCTGGCGCCCTGCGCCCAGCGAATCGAAATCAGGTCCCCGCCGAAAACGTTGCGCTGCGCGAATCCGGCATTCTTCACAACTTTGCCTAGCTTCATATCGTCGACCACTTCCATGCGCAGAGCCTCGTAGGTTCCGACCCCTTCGTACGCCCCTCGCCGCACCAGGTTGAAAGCGCCCACCCCCATGTGATCGCTGGCCTTGGGATCAGCCACCTTCCAGGGCCGATGCCCGAACACGAACATGCTCTGGAAAAAAGCAATCATCATGCGCTCGCCCCAGGTCTTCATGATGAGGCGCGGAAACAGCACCACATGATCCGCCGCCTCGGCCTCGGCATAAGCCAGCGCCCGCCGCAAAGAGTCTGGCTTGAAAATCACGTCAGCATCGGTGAAGAGCAGCCAATCGCCCGTAGCCAGATTCGTAGCTGTCCACATGGCGTGAGTCTTGCCCAGCCAACCGGCAGGCAGTTCGCGGTGATGAACAATGACAAGCAAGGGGACGGAAGGGTGCCCCGTCCTTTTCGCGTCGTGTGCGAGAGGGCGGGGATTTTGTCTCTGTCGCATCACATCCATGATCTCGCCGGTACGATCAGTCGAGCGATCGTCAACCGCGATTACTTCATAGTTGTCGTAGTCGAGAGCAAGCAACGACCGCAGCGACTGCTCGATGGTCTCTTCCTCATTGCGCGCCGGAACGATGATGGAGACGCGCGGATCGCCACTAGGCGTCACGGGATTGCGATCCCACTCCTGGAGGGAAATATCGGCGATGCTAGGCATGCCAAGAGCGGCGTCCACAATGCGGGAGAACCAGCCTAGCGCCAGAATCGTTCCCGAGATCCAAGCTAAATAAAACATAAGCGTTCTTTGCGTGGGGGGCGGACGCATTCGTCCGCCCTGCGAGCAAAGCGAGCCCCGGAGGAAAGCCCCCGGAGGAGACTTCCGGACGAGCCCCCGGACAAATGCGTCCGAGGCTACGCGATCGCTTCAGGGCAACTGTTCCTTTCCATCCACGGCAACCGTCGGCGCGAATTTCATTCCATAGAACAGTATGGCAGAAGAGATGCCCATCGCGATGATGGGCAACACGAACGAGGCCTGCAGCGAACGCCGATCAGCGACCCATCCCATCATGGTCGGCGAGGGCACATCGCCCAGAATGTGGATGATGAAGATGTTCACCGCCAAGGCGGTGGCGCGAATATGCGCCCCGACCGAATTGATGACGGCAGCGTTCAGCGGAGCGGTATTCAGCAGCAGGAAGAATGCGGATACGGCGATGGCCGGGATCATCAGCTTGCCTTTGGCGAATAGCGCCACGATCATCACCGGCACGCCCAGCGCCATGCTCAGCGCAGAGACGAAGTAATAGGAACTCCTCATGCGTGGCAGCAGGTAATCCCCAAGCCATCCGCCCGCTAACGCGGCGACAAAACCAGTGATGACAATGATGATGCCAAACAGGAAGTTGGCGGACTCGAGCGAGTAATGGCGCTCGCTGTAGAGAAACTGCGGCATCCACACCTGGATGCCGCCGAGCGAATAGGTCATGAAGGCCATACCCAACGTGGCGGTCAGGAAGGCAGGATTCAGGATGACGTTGAATCCCACTTTGCGCAGATAGTAGTAGTTGCGAACCAGAAACTTCCGAAGATTGCTGCCTTGAAAACCTTCCGGCAGCCAGTCGGCCTCGTCCTTATGCGAGTCGAATTGGCCACGCTCCGGCTCGGTGAGAAACGATGCGCCAATCGCGAGCAGAAATCCCGGCGCGGCTGCAATATAAAACGGGAAACGCCAGCCATAGTGCGGAGCGAGGTAGCCGCCGAGCAGATATCCAGCCGCGGAGCCGACCGGGATTGCGAGATAGAAGATGCCGAGAATGCGTCCACGCTGATTTTCTTTAAACAGGTCCGCTACGAATGTCGGCGCGATGGTGACAAACGTTGCCTCACCCACGCCGACGAGCGTGTGACGAATCAATAGTTCGGTGTAGTTGTGGGTGACGGCGGTGAGCAGCGTCAGGCCGCTCCAGAAGAAAGCGCCCAGCACGATGATGAGCTTGCGCGAATAGCGGTCGGCCAAGGGTGCCACGAAGGGGGCGGCGATCATGTAGAAGCCGAGAAACGCGCTGGTGAGAAACCCGATCTGCTCCTTGGTGACGTGAAACTCCTGTTGCACTAGCGGCTGCACGGCGAACAGCACATTGCGGTCTGCGTAGTTGAGCAGGTTGAGCGCCGTGAGGACAATCAGTGCGGTGCGCGGTTGCAGGTCCGATTTCGCCACAGGTCTGGCGAATATAGCATGGCCTGGAGACGGACGTTTCGTTGAAGGAAAGGAGAACGCTAACCACGAAGGACACGAAGTTGCACGAAGGAAAACAACGAGATGATCTTTCTTCCCGATCTTCCTTCGTGATCCTTCGTGTCCTTTGTGGTCAGCGCTTTTTCGGCCGCGGCCACTTGGCCACGATGGTCGTCGAAATCCCGCCGCGCGGCCGGAAGTCTCCCATCACCTCGGCCCACACCGGCTTGGCCCACTTCACCACATCGTCAAGCACCTGGTTCACGATGTTCTCCTGAAAAATTCCCAGGTTGCGGTAGGACTGCAAATATTCCTTCAACGACTTTAGTTCCAGGCAGTTCTTGTCGGGCATGTAACGGATGGTGAGCACTCCGAAATCGGGCAGGCCGGTCTTCGGGCAGACAGAAGTGAACTCGGGATCGTCCACAATGATTTCGTATCCGGCAAACTGGTTGGGCCAGGTTTCAATTTCGGGGAAGCTCGCATCCAGCCCGGCGGCGGCATGCTCTGGCGTATAGCGACGCGATTTCGGCATGAGTTTATTGTAACGGCACCCGATGAAGCCGGAGGCCGCGTCGTCGCATCCAATCTGACAACGTGCTTGGTGATGGCATTTCCGCCTGCGCGCTCCCTGAGAATGGTAAATTACTGCTTGCGATTATTCCTGCCGCAGCTTGAAAGATAACCGGTTGGCAGCGACCAACAATTCGACCTCACCGCCTCGCCGGCGATGGATTTGGGTTCTGCTCGGGATTCTGGCGGCGTTTATTCTCATCCCCTATTTTCGGCAGACCCCGTTGCGCGTGCGCGCGACCACGGTGCAGCGCGGGCCCATCCGCAGTCTGGTTTCAACCAACGGGAAGGTTGAGCCTCTCCAAAACTTCGAAGCGCATGCTCCCATTGCCACCACGGTGAAACGCCTGCTGGTGAAGGAAGGCGACCACGTACGCAAAGGCCAACTGCTGCTGCAACTGGACGACGACGACATTCGCACCCAGGCAGCTAAGGCGCAGGCCCAGGTGCGAGCCGCGCAGGCCGATCAATCGGAACTCAAGGCTGGAGGCACGCAGGACGAGCTCATCACGCTCAACGGGCAGATCATCAAGGCGCAAGGCACACAGGCCGCGGCCCAACACAATCTCGATGCGCTGCAGAAATTGCAGCAACAAGGCGCGGCCTCGCCCGGCGAAGTGCGGCAGGCAGAAGACACGCTGCAGCGCGCGCAGGCTGATTTGAATTCCCTCGAGCAACGCAAGAAGGATCGCTACTCCCCTCCGGAAATCGAAAAGATCCAGTCGCAGGCTTCCGAAGCGCAGGCCGCTTATGACAGTGCCGAGGATGCTCTGCGCAAGTCGAGCGTGCGCGCGGCCTTTGACGGCATCGTCTATTTCCTGCCAGTGAAACAGGGAGCCTTCGTGCAGGCCGGGGACTTGCTTTTGCAAGAAGCCGATCTCAGCCGCGTCCTAGTGCGGGCTTTTGTCGATGAGCCCGATATCGGCCGTCTGCAAGTCGGCCAGGCGGTAGAGGTCACGTGGGACGCGCTCCAGGGCCGTGTGTGGAAAGGTACGCTGGGCGCGATTCCTTCCACGGTCAAGCCGCGCCTCAATCGCAATATTGGCGAAGCGACCTGCATCATCGATAATCCTGACCTGCGCCTGCTGCCCAATGTAAACGTCGGAGTCACCATCGTCGTGGCCGAGCAGAGCGACGCTCTCACCTTGCAGCGCGACGCGGTCCACGTGGATGACAGCAAGCCATACGTCTTCCGCATTGTCAATGGCCACCTGAAGCAGCAATCCATCACGATTTCGCTGCAGAATCTCACGCGGGTGGCTATCACGTCCGGGCTGAACGAAGGAGACAGCGTCGCACTGACTGCCGAAGATACCAAGCCGCTGATTGATGGCGCTGCCGTTAAGGTGATCCCATAAGGTATGGGGTACCTGATTTTGCCGGGCAGGCGTTTGCGGAGCTTTTGGGTTGTGTCACGGCTTGCCGGCATGCTGGCCGCCGTTCTCCTCATCGTTCTTCCCTTGCCCGCTTCTTCTCTCACGGCAAAGCAAATGCTGGCGGCGGGACGCGTCGACGATGCGATTCAAGCTTTGCAGCTGCAGATTGATCGCGATCCCACGAATGCCGAGGCCTACAACCTGCTCTGCCGCGCTTACTTCGAACTTGATGACTGGGACCACGGCATTCCGAACTGCGAACGGGCCCGCGATCTCGATCCGGCGAAAGGCATTTATGAACTCTGGCTGGCGCGCATCTATGGGGAGCGCGCCGATCACGTCGGATTTCTTTCCGCTGCTGGCATGGTCAAGAAAGTTCGTACTGCATTCGAACGAGCGGTGGAACTCGATCCGAAAAGCTGGGAAGCGCACACCGATTTGGCCGAGTTCTATCTGGAAGCGCCCGGCATCGTAGGCGGCGGCAAGAGCAAGGCGCAGAGCGAGGCCGATATTCTTATGCGGCTGAATCCCGCTATGGCCCACTGGATTCAGGCGCGGCTCG
Source organism: uncultured Acidobacteriota bacterium (assembly GCA_963701925.1). Lineage (GTDB taxonomy): Bacteria > Acidobacteriota > Terriglobia > Terriglobales > Acidobacteriaceae > Sulfotelmatobacter. Next base: position 166,060 of record CAVPBQ010000007.1, on the reverse strand, counting down.
CAGAAAAGAATAAAGATCCGCAGGCGGCGGAAGCGGAGTATCGTGCCGAGATTGCCGCCAGTCACTCGGCGGCCCGCGCCTGGATCGACCTGGCAATTTTTCTGTGGCACGCCAAGCGGATGGATGAAATGCAGGAGGCGCTGCGCCATCTCGAAAGCGCCCCCGTGGACCGGCGCGAAGCCCTGATGGATGGCGCCAGCATTCTGCTGAAGAGCGGGCTGGACCGTCCATTAGGAATTCGGCTGCTGCGGCTTTATCTTGTCGATCCCGTGGAAGAAGGTCCTGCGTTTAAAGCGCGCACCATGCTTGGCGAATTGCTCGAACAGCAGGGCGAGCGGAAGGCCGCTGCCGAAGAGTTCCGCGCCGCCCTGGCCTTGGCGCACAACTACGCGCGCGCCCGGGAAGACCTGAGCCGGATGCAGCGATGAAATTTTCCTGCACTCGCGCCGCCTCTCCTATCCGGCCATTTAGAATTTTGCTGCGCCCGAATTTTACGAATTTATTTCCACTTCACCTGGGTGAGAGGGACGCGATGAAAATCTCCTGCCGTGTTGCGAATATTATGCGCTTCATGCTGGCAATGATTCTGATTCCGTCGCTGTGGGCCGAGCCGGTGCCGCTCAAGCGCGTCGTTGAGCTTGCGCTGGCCCACGCCACCGGGGCGGCCATTTCCGCTGCCGACCAACAGAAGGCTGTGGCTGGCCTTCGCGAACTGCGCGACAGCTACATTCCGCAGCTCACCACCGGCGCTGGCCTGGGATATTCTTACGGCTTTCCACTGGGGCTCGAAGGCTCGGCGCCATCGCTGTTCAACTTGAGCGCCCAGTCTTCGGTGTTCAATCCATCGCTGCGGGAGTTCATTCATGCCGCGCGCGAGGAATCGACCGCTGCGTCCCTGACCAACAAAGACGAGCGCAATCAGGTCATTCAGGATGCGGTGCTGAGTTATGCGGAGCTTGCGAAATGGGAGCAGCGTCTCGCGCGCCTGAAAGAAAGCGAGGCGCAGGCTGAACAAATGCAGGCGTCCGTGGGTGAGCGCGTAAAAGCTGGAATCGACAGCGCCGTGGATGAAATGCGGGCGCATTTATCGGCTGCGCGAATTCGGCTGCGAATCGCGGAGGCGGAAGGATCAGCCGCCGTGTTGCGCGAGCATCTTTCCAAGATGACCGGGCTTCCTGCCGCCGGCATTGAAACCGAATCGAATGCCCTTCCGGATTTTCCCGCGCTTCAGCAAGACGACGCGACGCCGGCCCGCGCGGCCGACGCCAGCCCTAGCGTGCAAGCTGCCGTGGAACATGCGCGCGCGCAATATCTGCGGGCCAAGGGCGAGCATCGCGCTCTGTGGCCGAGCTTCGACTTTGCGGCACAGTATGCGCTGCTTTCCACGTTCAATAACTTTCAGTTCTATTACATTCCCGCCAAACCTTGTCCCGTGGACGGGGTCTCGGTGCTTTGCCAGGACAATGTCTTCAACCGGAACAACGCTACTTTTGGAATCTCGATTCGCTTTCCCTTCTTCAACGCTTCGCAGCGAGCGCGGGCCGCGGCCGCCGATGCCGACGCGGTGAAGGCTACCAGGCAAGCCGACGCAGCGCGCAACCAGGCTTCGGAAGAGACTTTGCGCCTGCAGCGCTCCGTGGTGCAGATGCAAGCAGCGCTCGAAGTCGCGCAACTGGAATATGAGATTGCCAGCAAGAATATCGAGGCGATCCAGACGCGCATGGATGCGGGCACGGCGAATCTGCACGATCTGGACGATGCGCGGTCGCAGGCCAGCGAACGCTTCATCACGCTGCAGGATGTGACGTTGGAATTGCAGCGCAGCGAATTGGGATTGCTGCGTTCGACGGGGGATTTGGAGAAGTGGGCGCTGGGGAAACCGTGATTCAGAACTAGGCAGAATTCGGCGGCGTCGTCATCCTGAGCGCGTTGTCATCCTGAGCGAAGCGCAGGACCTATTGCAGTTGCCGGCGCCACGTAGTGCTGCAGGCAAGTCCACAGGTCCTTCGCTTCGCTCAGGATGACAAGACTCTTACAACTTCCCGCGCAGCGTCTTGACCACATTGCGGATCGCCTTCTCGTTGCGCCGATACCAGCGCCACTGGCCTTGTTTGGAGGCTTCCACGAGCCCGGCTTTGATCAGAATCGCCATGTGATGCGAGATCGTGGGTTGGGAAAGCTTCATGCGTTGCTCGATGTCGCCGGCGCAAAGGCATGACTCTCCATCGGGCTTGCCTGGAGATCTGACATCCGATTTCCCTTCGCGCAGAGCCAGCAGGATTTTGCGGCGGGTGGGGTCGGCAATGGCGTGAAGCGCGCGATCGAGGGACGCATCGGCAGACATGGTGGACGCAGACATGATGGACAAGGAATAGCGCGAGAATCGATGGCTGTCAATGTATGCGCACTTGGCCCCGGACGCATTCGTCCGGGGCCGTTGTTTCCGAAAAATCTGATCCGGGGGCTCGCTTCGCTCGGGGGGCATACCCTTCGGCTTCGCTCCGGGCAGGCTGCGTCCGCCGCTGCGCGATTATTTCTTCACGATCGGGCTGTAGCCTTCGCCAGTCAGGCGGGTGCGCATGGCTTCGGCATCTTTGATGTCGTTATAGGGGCCGACCTGCACGCGAAATAATTTGTCTCCCGCGGCCGATACGAAGGCGGGGTACGATTTCTTTTTCAGCGCATCGACCAGCGCGTCGGCGTCCTCTTCCCTGCTCACGGCGGCGACCTGCACAAAATATCCCGAGGTGGGCAAGGTGGTGGAGGGATCGGTGGTCGTGCCTGGGGGAGTCTGCGCGGCAGCGGTATTGCCGGAAGCGGCAGGGGTTTCGGGCTTGGCGTCGGAGGGCGTCAGTTCAGGGTTAGCGTCTTTTTGCTCGACCGACTTGTAGAAACTCATTGGCGGTGTCGTCGGCTGTGATCCGCTGCTGGCTTTATTACCCGCCGGCACGACGGGCTGTCCAGCTGCGCTGGCGGTGGTGATTGCGGGCTCCGACTTGCGGCCCAACGAATATCCCAGCGCGAAGAACAGCGCACACACTGCGACCAATCCAAAAAACAGCACCAGCAGCTTGCTTGTACCCAGCGTAATTTCGGTATCTTCTGACGAAGCCATAATCCACTCCAAATGCAGCGCGCAAATTCTCTAACTACGCAGCGGACGATGAATCCGCGCGGCCAGATCGTGATCCCCTAGCGCTCTTTCTAAGCCGTCTTTGCAGGCGGCGTGGATGCGGGCGGAGTGGCGGCGCTTCCCCCGCCCGGCGCCAACATCTTCTGGATTCCTGAGAAAAAGTCCACCGGCACGGGAAAGACGACCGTCGTATTTTTCTCCACGCCAATTTCGGTCAGAGTCTGCAGGTAGCGCAACTGCACGCTGACCGGCTCGGAGGCCAGCAGATGGGCCGCGTCCACCAGGCGCTGGGCCGCGGAAAATTCGCCCTCGGCATGAATGATTTTCGAGCGCTTCTCGCGTTCCGCTTCGGCCTGCTTGGCCATAGCGCGTTGCATATCCTCAGGCAAGTCCACCTGCTTCACCTCGACGTTGGTGACTTTCACGCCCCACGGCGAAGTATGCGTATCGAGAATACTTTGCAGCCGCAGGTTGATCTTGTCGCGATGCGAGAGCAGTTCGTCGAGCTCCTGCTCGCCCAGCACCGAGCGCAGGGTGGTCTGCGCGAATTGCGAAGTCTGATACACGTAGTTCGAAACTTCCACCACGGCCTTTCGGGGCTCGATCACGCGCAAAAAAATGATCGCGTTCACCTTTAGCGTAACGTTGTCGCGGGTGATGATGTCCTGCGGAGGAACTTCCAGCGCTTCCTGGCGCAGTGAAACACGTACCATGCGGTCGATCGGCGAGAAAACCAGAATCACTCCCGGCCCTTTCGCGTTGGCCAGCAGCCGACCCAGGCGGAAGATCACGCCCCGCTCATACTCAGCCAGAATCTTGATGGAACTCAGCAGATAGATCGCAACGATGACAATGGCGATTGTAGTGAAGCCAAAACCGAACGCTTCCACGGCAGCCTCCGCGTTTCTGAGCGCCAGACGCGCTCCTAGTGCGGATTGTATAGCAGCCAGCAGCGGACGGCGTGCAAATCCATGCGCGGCGTTGATTGGGTAGATGCGCAGGCGTTCCACCAGCACTGGTCCCGTCGCCGTTCTAATTCACCCTTAGAGGCGCAGTCACGCTGCCGACCTTGCCGGAGATGTTGTCGCGAATCACTAAGCGCACCGAGTACTGGCCGGGAGCCAGGTCGATGGCGTACTTGAATCCCACTCCTTTACTGCGGACTTCAGCCAACTGCGCGTCGTTGAGCGTTGGCGTGAAAGTCTTTCCCATCGTCTTAGTTGCCTTGCCGTCCTTGCTGCTGAAGGCATAGGCCGCGACCACGAAGTCAAAATTCACGCGGCTCCGGTAATGTGACGATGACGGGAACCTGCACCAGAGTCGACTGGCGCGAAATTCGATCTTGCCTTCATCGTTGGCGCTAGCCAGGGGCGCGGGCGCGTTGTTGCTACGCATTGGCCCTCGGTTCGCGATCGGAGAAGGCCCCGAGTTCGCGGCCGGACCTGAGCTATGATAGCCTCCGCCGCCGTGAGTCTGAGCATAAAGCGCGGTGGAAAGGAGCAACGTGAGGACGAGGAGCGCGCCATTTCGCATACCGCCTCCTACAGAAAAACTTGACCACAGAGGACACAAAGGGACGCGCAGAAATTCAGGCTTTGATTATCTCGATGAAGCTCTGCGCACTGTGTGGTGGTGATTCTCTCATCCCTGGATCAGAAAGTTTCTACGATCCAGCCTTGGCGACCTGGATGCGGGTTGAGTCCACGGGAATGTCGCGCTGGATTTCCATTTCGATCGAGGTACCGACTTCGAGCCTCACGTCGGGTCCGCGTTTCAGCAAAGCCCATGCCACGCCCGCAGCCAGGCCGGCCACGCCGCCGATGCGAGCGCCGTTGAGGCCACCGGCGGCGACACCAGCGATGGTTCCGGCAGTGCCTGCCACGGCCGCGTCCTTGGCAGCGGTTTCGATTTTGCTGCCCGTATCTTTATCCTGCTGGATGGTGCCTTCCTTGTCTTTGACGCCCTTGTCATCGGCTCCGGGCGTGTTGTCGATGGAGGCGGGCAGCATGATCGTGTATCCGCTGGGATAAATCAGAGTCGTGAAATGGATGAGAATTTCCGCGCGTCCTTTGCCGTGTCCGGCGCGCTCGGTGTGCATAATCTTGCCCTGAATGTAGGTTCCCGCAGGCACCAGGATATGTTCGTTCAGGACAAAGGGAAATGTGGTGGACGCGTAGACGGGATCGCCCTCGCGCGCATTCTTGGTCGAGATCGCTTGCTGCAGGGCCAGAGGAATCTTTGCGCCCGCCGGGATGATCAGCGGGGCCGGGTCATGCGGCGCGTTGGGCGGAGGGGCAGGCTCGGAGATCTTAACCTTAGGCGCGGGCTTGGATTCCGGAGTAACTTCAGGAGTATTGACAGTCTGTCCCCATGCCACTCCTGAAAGCAGCAGCAAGGTCAAAATTCGCATTCCGCACCTCCATCCCCTGATGGCCCGAGATTACCACGGCTTCAGCCGCTAGGATGCTGGCTTCTGAGGCCGAGTTATCTGGCCGGGGTTGAGCCCGAGAACACTTCCTTTTCCAAGGTCGCGGTTGTGGCTGCGTCCAGGCTTTCGCTCACCAGGACGGTACCGCTCTGCTCTTCGATGACTACCGTGCCTTCGTCAGTATTCCACACGTGACGGCCTGGCAGAAGATCGGGCAAGGCCGCGGCTTTCTGCGTCACATCGTCTATCTTGAGATCATTCTGCCCGGGCTCCTCGTGCTTGGGATCTTTTTCAGCATCTGGAGCGGCGGACTTTACCGAGGAGTCGCCCGCTTGCGAGCCTCCGACTTCGTCCGCCTTCTTGTAACGCTGCTTCAAAGATTGCGCATAGATGGCGGCGAACTCTTGCGCCTTCTCGGCACTCGACCAGCGCGATACGTACACCAAGGCCAGCGGCGCATTCGCTTGTGCCACGCCCCCCTGCTTCGGCGTCGCCGCGTAGTAATATCCGCCGCGCCATGCCGGGTACATCTGCTTGGAAACGGTCTTCCCGGCATATTGCTGGATCATCACGGCAACATCAAATTCACCCATTGCCCCGATATCGAACTTCTCGTAATCCTTGAAATCACGCTTGAAATCGAGCACCGGCATGGGCTCAATCTTCTCGCCGGATAAATAAGTTTCCGGCTGCATGATCTGCCGCGTGATGTGCGGAGGATTGCGCAGCATGCCGGCGAAGGCCTGGTCCTTGCCGCCTTTCTGCAGCACTTTGATCACGAAATCCATGCCATAGCTGTAGGGAAACGTGAGTGACTCTTTGATGAAGATGGGCGCGGAGTTGAACACCTTCGTGCTGGAAGTGCCGGTGAGCGTCTCCTCTTCCATGGCATCGACCAGCGCGGGCGAATCGGCGATGGAGTGCCCGGTGGGCGCGATCGCATATTGAAACGTGATGGCCTGCGCCTGGCCTTCAATCACGGCCTCGCGGGCATTGTCGATTTCATCATTCTCGATGTCTTCGGGCTTGAGCGGCCTTTTAATCTCGGCGAGATCTTTATCGCCTTTCTTCATCCACTTTTCCATGCCAAAGGATTGATCCTGCAGCGCGTGAGTCAGTTCGTGCGCCATCACGGGTTCCTGCTCTTCCATGGGAACCCAGTCCAGCAGATTGACGGTTTTCGTTTTGGGATCGTAGTAGCCGGCAATTTCCTCGCGCAGCAGGGAGACAAAAAATGTTTCCAGATCGAAGTCATGCGGCAACAGGCCGAATTTTTTCAGCACCAGCTCCGATCGTCGCAGCCGTTTCGTGTCCTCATCGTTGACATGCTTGGTCAGGAACTTCACCACCTCGTCACGGCTGGTGAGCTTGCGCTTGACCTCGTGCTTGATAGGCAGTCCCGTCTGCTTGCTGTCGAAGTCGAGAATCTCGTCGACCGAGTGGAAAAGTTCCTCGGCCTCGCGCGGAGTGATCTTGACTTCGTGATCGTCGGAGGATTGCTGCTGGGCGTTCGGGTTTGTTGGCGGCGTCTGATCCTGTGAGCTGGTGGCCTGCGCGGGAATATAGGGAGCGACCAGCAGCAGAACAAAGACGACAAGCAGCGACGGCATTCGGCGGGATGCTTCCAGGGGATTCGACAGCGCGATACTCATTTCAGAAGAGTGTATACGTTTTAGAAGTGTGGAGCGGGCGCCCCCGCCCGCTGGCATGTGCCATGCTGCCGGCAAGCGGGCAGGAGTGCCCGCTCCACACCCCGCTCCACACTTGCCCGCTTCACACGTTCACGCCGCTAAGTGGCTGGCGATCCACTCGCCGGCTTCTTTTGTTCCCAGTTGGCCGCCGATATCCTGGGTAGTTTTCTTCTGCTGCACGGCTGCGAGCACCGCGGCTTCGATCTTGGACGATTCTTTTGTCAACCCTAAGTGCGCCAGCATCATCGCCGCGGTCAGAATTGCTCCGAACGGATTCGCCATATTCTTCCCTGCGATCGGCGGGGCGGAGCCGTGGACGGGCTCAAACATCGAGGTGCGGCCGGGATGAATGTTGCCGCTGGCCGCCATGCCCAGGCCTCCCTGCAATCCAGCGGCGAGGTCGGTGATGATGTCGCCAAACATGTTGTTAGTCACGATGACGTCGAACTGGCGCGGATCGCGCACCATCTGCATGCAGAGCGCGTCGACATACATGTGCTGCGCCGTAATCTGCTTGTGCTCGCTCGCCACTTCTTTGAAGACGCGCTGCCACAGGCTTCCGGCGTGAGTCATGGCATTGGACTTGTCGCACATCAGCACTTTGTTGCGCGGCGATCCGTCGAGCTTCGTGTGACTTCTGCAGTATTCGAAGGCGTAGCGGATGATGCGCTCGACTCCCTTGCGCGTGTTGATGTCCTCCTGCGTGGCGATCTCATCGGGCGTGCCTTGCTTGAAAATTCCGCCCGCATCGGTGTAGACACCCTCGGTATTTTCGCGCAGCACCACAAAGTCGACGTCTTTGGGCTCGACTCCCTTCAATGGACAGAGCGCGGCATCGAGCAGACGCACCGGCCGCACGTTGGCATAGAGATCCATTTTGAAGCGCATGCCCAGCAGGATTTCTTTGGCATGAATATTCGTCTTCACCCGCGGATCGCCGAAGGCTCCGACAAAGATCGCGTCGAAATCGCGCGCCAGCATGGCAAAGCCGTCGGGCGGAACCGTGGTGCCATCGCGCAAATAGCGGTCGGCGCCCCAATCAAATTCGGTGAACTCGACCTGTGCGCCGCTGGCCTGAATGACTGTTACTGCCTGGGGTATGACTTCCTTGCCGATCCCGTCTCCGGGAATGACCGCGATTCGTTTTTTGCCTGATTTTGGGTCCACGGCAGGAACGTTAACACACTCGATATAATCGAATACAGATATGGGACTCACAGCACTGCAGGCGAGTGGAGAGGGATTAGGAGCGGTCCGCGTCGGCGAATACCGCGGCGCGACCTCGGCGGCAACGTTCGGCAATCCGCAGTCTGAGTGGGGCGCGATGCGCGGCCGATGCGGCGTCTACGACCTGGGCTTCCGCGCGAAACTTTCGTTAACCGGGTCGGACCGCGTGCGCTGGCTGAATGGCATGGTCACGAATAACATTCGCGATCTGGCCGTGGGCAGCGGGATCTACGCGTTTCTGTTGAATCCGCAGGGGCACATCCTCGGCGACCTCTATGCCTACAATCGCGGCGAGTCGATCGTGGTCGACACTGATCAGAGCCAGGTGGAAAGGATTCTCGCGACCTTCGATCATTACATCATCATGGATGACGTTGAGGTCGCGAACCTGGGCGAGCGGATGACGGCGCTGGGAATCTCGGGGCTGCGAGCGGGGCAGGTTCTGCGCGATGCCGGCATTCAGATTCCGGAGACGCATCCGCTGCAGATTTTCGACGCGACGTGCACCTGCGATTGCGAGTGCGTCAAGTGCACGGCGGTGCGCGGCGACGATCTGGACCTGGAGCACTACCAGTTGTGGCTCGAGCCGAAAGATGTGCGCAAGACCTGGGACGCGCTGGTCGCGCACGGGGCAACGCCTGTGGGCTACGATGCGCTGGAGTTGTATCGCATTTCGATAGGAGTCCCGCTTTACGGCGTCGACATTCGCGAGCGCGAACTGCCCCAGGAGACGGAGCAGGCGCGGGCTTTGAACTTTAACAAAGGCTGCTACATCGGGCAGGAAATCGTGGAGCGCATCCGTTCGCGCGGCGCGGTGCATCGCAAGTTCTCCGGATTTATGGCTGAAGGCGCGGGAGCGATTGCGCCGGGAATGAAGATTGTTGCCGCGGAAAAAGAAGTCGGCGAGATCACGAGCGCGGCCACGTTGCAGGTGCCGGGTGGAGATCGGACTATTGCGCTGGGATATTTGCGGCGCGAGTTGAGCGTTCCCGGGCGCGAGGTGACGATCGGCGGCGCTAAGGCTTCGGTGATTCCGTTGCCTGCCGAAGCGCCCACGGAAGCGCTGCGGCATCGAGCCTAAATAAGTTTTTCACCGCTAAGTTCGCGGACGCTTCGCGAAATTCGCGACAAAGAAATCCCGTTACGAGGAAAATAATGCCTGACAAGAAACGCGAAGACACCGGATTCAAAGTGACCGACCGGCGGCTATTCAACTCTGAAGGCGAGTTACGCTCGGACGTTCCCGAAGAAGTGGAACCTCCGAAGCCTGCAACCGCAGTGTCGGCTCCCGCTGCCTCGGACGGCAAAGACGTCCAACCGCCTCCAGAAGTGGCGGATAACGTCTCCGAGATGCCGCCACCGCCAACAGACACCGAGCAGGCGGCGCAGGCCGAGGCTTACCGCAAGTCATCGAAAGAGCTCGACTCTCAGGTGGAGATCAGTGGTCACTCGGCCAAAGAATTTGAGATGACCTTCGAGCGCTTTCTCGCCTCGCTCTATATGACCGCGATGCTGCAACTCGGATTGATGCGCGAGCAAGGCGGGCAGCCGCGCATCGATATCATCGGAGCGCGGCAGACGATCGACACGCTCAGCCTGATCGGGGAAAAAACGAAAGGCAACCTCACGCCGACCGAAGAAAATTTCCTGCACAACAGCCTCTACGAACTGCGCATGGCGTATGTGGAAGTCACCAACGCCCTGGCGCGGCCGCCGCAAGGCACTCCCGGCACTGGCAGCGGCACCGGAACCAGCGGCTTCGGAATCAAGGGACGATGAAAGCGACCATTACCGTGCTGGGGAGTGGGACATCGATGGGCGTGCCCACCTTGGGATGCAATTGCGCGGTCTGCCATTCCACCGATCCGCATGACCGGCGCACCCGGCCTTCGATCATGATCGAGTACGACGGCAAAGTTGTGCTGATCGATACCACTCCGGATTTCTATGCGCAGGCGGTTCGCGAAAGCATTTCGCGCGTGGATGCGGTGCTCTACACCCATACTCATGCCGACCACATTCTGGGCATCGATGACCTGCGCCCGCTGAGCTATCGCCACAAGCCGGACAAGTTGCCGCTGTACGCGCGGCCCGAAGCGGCAGCGTTTCTGCGACGGATGTTTTCTTACATTTTCGATGCGGACTATAAATTTGGCGGCTTGCCGCTGCTGGAATTGCGGCCGATCGACGGCCCGGTTGACGTGCTGGGCGTGCGCTTCGAGCCCATCACGCTGATTCACGGCGAGACCCAGATTTACGGTTATCGATTCGGATCGGCGGCTTATCTCACCGATCACAGCGAGATTCCGGAACAGTCGCTGCATCGGTTGGAAGGCCTCGACATTCTGTTTCTCGACGCGCTCCGTCACAAGCCGCATCCCACGCATTCGACGGTGAAGAATTCGCTGGCCATTGTCGAGCGCCTGAAACCGAAGCGGACATTCTTCACGCACATCTGTCACGATCTTGCTCATGAAGCGACGAACGCGACTCTGCCGAAGAACGTGCGGCTGGCTCACGACGGATTGAAGCTGGAGTTTGAGATCTAGCGCCCAGTAATCATTCACATCATGCAGGTCTTCCACAAACTCGACGACGTTCCCGCGGATTTCGGCCCATCGCTGGTGAGCGTGGGCAATTTCGATGGCGTGCATCGCGCCCATGCCCACGTGCTGCGTGAGATCGTGGCGCGGGCCCGTCAGGCAGGATCGAAGACCGTGGTCGTGACCTTTGAGCCGCATCCCTCACGGATTCTCCGGCCGGATTCCGGATTGAAGTTGCTTACACCGACGCCGGAGAAGCTTCATCTGCTCTCGGCTGCGGGCATCGACGCGGTGCTGCTGCTTCCCTTTGGCCGCGATCTATCACTGATGAGCCCGCGCGATTTCGCCGAGAGGATTCTGAAGGATAAATTGCACGCGCGCGAGGTGCACGAGGGCTACAACTTCCGCTTCGGGCACAAGGCTGCGGGAGAGACCGCGCTGCTGGCTGAATTTGGACGTGAGATGGGATTTGAGGTCAAGGTCTATCCCGAGATGAGGATGCGGGGAGAGCGCGTTTCGAGCAGCGAAATTCGCAAGCTGCTGGGCGCCGGACGCGTGAGCCGGGCGCGGCATTTGCTGGGGCGTCCATTTCCGATCCTGGCGACGCCGGGCCGGGGGCGGGGCTACGGATCGAAATACACCGTGCCCACGATCAATCTCGCACGCTATGACGAAATCGTGCCGAAGGACGGAGTTTACATCACGTGCACGCGCGTAGGTGACGAGCGATTTGAGTCGGTGACCAACGTGGGCAATCGTCCAACGTTTGGGGCGGAATTGTTTGCCATCGAAACGCATCTGCTGAATTTTCATGCGGTGGAATTGACGCCCGAGACCGAGGTGGAGATTTCTTTTCTGGAGCGGCTGCGGGATGAGATCAAGTTTCCGTCGGTGGAAGCGCTGCGCGAGCAGATTGCTCGCGACGTCAAGAAGGCGCGCCGATATTTTCATCTGTTCGAACGGGGCCGGCACAAGGGCTAAAGCCCGTTCTCTCCTGCGGGTTTTACGCGGCGCTGAAAAGGCGTCGCTTTTCTACGGCGTAACCGCTGCGCCTGCACCCTTTCGGCTATTCTATGGCGCACGCAGTCGCAGGCAGGAGTGCCCGCGCCACACAGCAGGCGCCACGGCCCGCGCCACACGGCTCGACTTAGTGCGGCAGGTAGCCGGCTTCCATGGGAAGTTTGCCGTCGACATGCACTACGTTGATGGTGCTGTCGATGGAGCGCACGTCGATGAGGCCGATGGCGCCGGGTTCGGACTGCACGATCTTCAGCACGTCCGCATCGGACTCGACGAACAGAATTGAATCCCGGTGCGCCATCAGAAAAGCGTGCCATTCGACCGCCGACATCTTATTGAGCCGCTGCAGCGTCTCGGTTTCGCCTTCGGAGTCTTTGTGCAGCACGAGCATCACGTTCTTGCCATCAGGCCATTTCTTGACTTCGGCCTGAAAGATTTTCGCCAGGTGGGCGGCGCTGACATTTTCCACCGCATTGTCCTTGTTCACCACCACGGCCATGTGGTGCGCAAAACACGGCGACAACGACGCGAACAGAAAAACCATCGAATAGAGAGCGGAGCGAGTCTTCATAGCACTGACCTCAAATCGAATCTGAAATCGAACCAGCGAGGGGGTAAAGAAAGACTAGCGAAGAAGCCTGCCGGCATGTGTCAAAACCATGTCAACGGAGAAACGGAGGTAATCGCGGAGTAATGGGCCATCAGGGACTCTGCTTCGGACGAGGGCGCTCAGCACCTATTGGACTACGATCGGATAGATCATCTTCCCGTGAAAGAAGGAATTTTCGTCTCCTGCCAGAAACTGCGTCAGGATCGCCGGACCTTCCAAAAGCACAACGTACCCTTCCCGGGTTATGGCTGGGATCTCGAAAACCAAACAGGTTTGGAAGCTCTCGCCCGGAGTCAATCGCATCGCGATATCCTCCTGCGGTCCGGCTTGTCGCTCAAACTCCCGCTGACCGGATGCCGACGGCAGGATGTCCCCGGTGGGAAGTACCATGCGGACACGCGGCTGCGACGGCCGAAAGGCCGCTCGCCCGCCGCGATTTGAGATCCGAAGGCTGATAGCGACGAATTTTGTGCCACTGTCCCCGGTTGGATTCGGCAGCGACCGTGCACTAGTTACGGTTGCGCACCAGTCGTCGAAACATTTATCAGTTCCCAGCGGAAGTATTCGGTAGTGGCTGGCAAGGGAAAATCCGACCAGCGCGGCAGCGTAGACACCGATGCTTGCCAGCATCGCCAGTCCGATTGACCGAACGGAGCGCCGCTTCAGGCGGCGGTAGACGATCAATGCGGCCAGCCCGATGGCCGTGAGAAGGAAAACCAGGAAGAGCAGGCTGCCAAGGCCGTTTACGGCTTGAATTTGCGACATTTGCATTAACTGCAGTACAGAGTACTTTATATCACCAACTATACTTGCCAGGCGAGCCCAATTTATTCCATCGGCTCCACGACCACGGAATCCTCCGAGGCGCGAGCGCCCCGGCCGGGCAGTTGCACGATCACGATCGCGGCCAGCACCAGAACAATTCCCAGAGTCTGGATAGGCCGGACGACTTCGCCAAGAAACGCCGCCGCCAGCAGAATGGAAAACACGGGTTCAAGGCAGCTGGCAATAATGGCGCGCGTCGGTTCGAGATGCTGCAGGCCCTGAAAATAAAGCGAGAATGATCCCAGCACCGAAATCATCGAGAAGAGGAACAGAAAGCTCCACTGCGCGCCCGTGTAACGCTCGGCGACAACCTTCCACGGCGGATTGAGGAACAGCCACAGCACCGCCGCGGACCCTAGCGTCCAAACCAGCACGCGCCAGCGATCATGGCGAGCCAGCACGCGATGACCGCCAACGTTGTAAAAGGCAAACGAAAATGAGGCCAGCAGCGCAGCGATGAGGCCGAAAGAGTCGAGATGAAGGCCGCCTGAATTCGCACCAATAATTCCGATAGTGAGCGCGATGCCGGCAATCGCGACCATGACCGCGGTCACTTTTTGCAGCGACAGTTTCTGCTGGCCCCGAGCCACCACATAGAGCAGCACCCATACCGGCGCGGTGTACTGCACAACAATCGCGATGGCGACGCTGGTCCTCTGAATCGCCACGTAATAAAAATAATTCGACGCGGCCACGCCCAGCATACCGAGCACCAGACAGCGAATCAGATCGGGCCGGGGCAGCGCGATCCGCTGCCATCCACGGCGGCCGACCAGCAGGGGCAGGAGTACGAGCAACGAAACTGAGGTGCGGGTTTGCGACAGGATAAGCGGGTCGATGGGATGCGCGGCTTGCCCGCTCAATGCCCACTGTCCGGTGAACACGGCACGCCCCAGCGCGGCGGAAACTCCCCACAGAAATGCCGCGGAGCCGATATAGAAATATCCCCGTAAAGGATGGGGAACGCGCTGATGGGGTTGAGGCGAGTTCAGGATCCGGTCACCGAATCCGAGGGTGGAGCGGCGTCGAGCAATTGGTCGAGATGTTCGGGATCGAAGCCGACGATCACTTCCGCGACTTCGCCCGCGAGAAAAACAATCGTCGGCGTTTCGGCGCTGTCGTATTCCTCCAGCATGGCGCGGCGCGCGTCCGGATCAGCCGTGATGTCGCGTTCCTCGATGACAACCTCGCGGGCCTCGAAGTAAACCCTCATCAATTCGCAGGAAAGGCAGCCGGGTTGAGTGAACATGATGACGCGGGCGGTCATGAATGAGGCGCCTCGCTCGCCCCGTCGTACTCGATCTCGATGGTAATCTTCGCTGTCTTTTGCAGCATGGCGGAGACGGAACAATATTTTTCTTTCGATAGCCTCACCGCGTCCTCGACTGCCTTGTGCGAGACTTTGCCGCCCACGCGATAGATTAACTTTATCGCCGTGTAAACCGCCGGGTACCCCGATGCGCGCTCGCCTTCCGCGCGGACTTCCAGAGTGGTAAAGGGTTCGCGTTTCTTGCGAAGGATGCCGACCACGTCCGACGCAGTGCATCCACAGAGCGCGATCAGCACGAGTTCCATGGGAGTGTTAGCGGTCTTCTCGGCCGCGGTGTCCATCACGATCGCGTGCCGCGAGTTAGCCTCGCCGATGTAGCGCTCCTTGTCGGTCCAGATGGTTGTCGCAGAAATCATGCGGGCTATCTCCTGTTATCGGTACTTGGCTCGGGATGAATGAGGACGCGGAATAATTCCGGAGTCTCGTGCTTGAAGCAGCCTTCGAGTTCGGTCTGAATATCATGAACCCGGGCCAGCGACAGATCGTCGGAAAGCGTGCAGTGGCAGGAAACGTATAGCCGGCCGCGCACCCGCTTGATGGTGAATTCGTGAATGTCGAGAATCTCAGGAAACTGGGCCGCGATATTTTTCAGGCGGAGTTCGAGGGCGGCATCGCGCAGCACCTCTTCCGATTTTTCGATGGTGGCCGGCTCGCTTTCGATATGAGTAAGGATCGACGAGATTTCCGGGACGTCGCGACGCATGTCCGCTTCGAGTTCGGTGACCTGATCATGCGCTTGTTTGAGAGACATGCGTTCGTCGAGTTCGACGTGCTGCTCAACGTGCAGGTGGCCGGCGACATCCTGCACGCTGATGTCGTGCACGTTGAGATTTCTCTGCGTGGCGGCGGCGCGAATGCGGTCGAAAACGTTCTCCGATCCCATTGCCCGCGGCAGGGACTGCACGGTGACGTCGGCCTCCGGAAGAATGCGGTGCACGGCTTCGGACACCGCGACCGCGAGCTGCCCCGAACGTTGGAACGTCACGGTGCGAGCCAGCCCAACGTTGACATCGGCGAAATAGTGGTTCCCGGCGCGCCGGATGCGGATGCGATCGACTTCGAGCACACCGTCGACGCGTGAGACTGCATCCTGAATCTGCGCGCGCACTCCCGGCGGAGCCGCATCGAGCAGCGCATCGATCGTCCGCCGCGCCAGTCGCCAGCTGACCGAGATCACCACTCCGGCGACAAACAGGGCCGCAATCGGATCGGAATCACCCAGCCAATCGATGTGGTAAGTTCGAGCGGCTAAGACCAGCAGCAATCCCACGACAACCACGCCCGCGGACCAGACGTCGGTGGAAAAGTGCAACGCGTCGGCCTCCAGCGCCTGGCTGTCATACTTGGTTGCGATGCGGCCCAAGGCGCGTGAACGCCACCAGTCAATCGCCATGGAAAGCAGCATCACGCCAAAAGCGGCGATGGTAGGCTCGACGTCGATGCGCCGAAAGAACAGCCGCTCGATGGCTTCGTAGATAATCCAGGCGCAGGTCAGCAGCAGCAGTCCGGTCTCGACGAACGCGGAGAAATTCTCGATCTTGCCGTGCCCGTATTGATGATCGGCATCGGCCGGTTTATCGGAAACTCCGACGGAAAGATAAGTCAGCAGCGCGGCAATCAAGTCAAGGCCGGAATGAGCGGCTTCTGAAAGAATGCCCAAGCTGCCGGTGGTGAAGCCCACCACAATCTTCATCGCGGTGATGAAAATTGCCGCTAAGACGGAGCCCCCGGCCGCCGAGCGCTTTTCGGCACGCATCAATTCAGAGGGTGAGATGGCGGGGCTGCCCGACATGCTGGCATTATCGCCGCTGCGCGCAGATTCGCCAAGCAAGGGGCCGCTGTTGTGCTAGGATTTTGTGTTTGGCATCCGTCACCTTTCCGGTGGACCAATCCTGGAGGAAATTGTTATGCGTATGAGTTGGCTGGTGTGTGTTCTGTTGGGAGCAGTGGCTTGGGGACAAGCCGCGCCAGCAGCGCCTCCCACCCCACGGCCTGGGCAAGCCGCCGCGCCGGCCGCCCCGCCCGATATGTCGGCCAGCGTGCCCCCCACGGCCGCAGTCATTACGGTAAAAGGCGTGTGCGCAGCGCAGCCAAAGGCTCCCGTTGCCAAAGGCGCAGCCGCGAAACCGACGTCAGCCAAGAGTCCCGCGGCCGCTGCTCCCGCGGACTGCAAGACTGTCATCACCAAGGCCGAGTTTGAAAAGCTGGCGGGCGGACTTTCCCCGAACCTGACGCCGCAGTTGAAGAGGCAGTTGGCCAGCATCTTACCGCGCCTGATCGCCATGTCGGACGACGCGAGAAAGAAGGGTCTCGACAAGACTGCGCAGTTTGAGGAGACCGTTAAATTTGCCAAGATGCAGATTCTGACCAACGAACTGCAACGCAAAATTCAGGAAGAAGCCGCCCAGGTTCCGAAGGCGGACATCGACGCCTACTACAAAGAGCATCCGCAGGACTTCGAACAATTCAACCTTGATCGGCTGTTCGTCCCGCGCACCAAGCAGGAACACGACGTCAAGGATGAAGACGAGAAAGACAAGGACCAGAAGCTGACCGACGAGCAGAAAAAGGCCAAGGAAGCCGAGGAGAAAGCGAAGGCGGATCAAGGCGAGGAGGACATGACCAAGCTGGCCGATGCTTTGCGCGCTCGCGCCGCAGCCGGCGACGATTTCATGAAACTGCAGAAGGAAGCTTTCGAGGCAGCCGGCATGAAGATCGAATCGCCTACGGTAAATCTGCCCACCATCCGCCGCACTGGATTGCCCCCGGCCCACGCCGCCGTCTTTGATCTGAAAGCCGGTGAAGTTTCGCAGGTCATCAACGATGCGGGCGGGCACTACATTTACAAAGTCAACACGAAGGAAGTATTGCCGCTCGACTCGAAGGTCGAGCAAGAAATTCACAACAAGCTACAGAACGAGCGCACGCGCACGATGATGGACGCAGTCAACAACTCGTTCAAAGTGGAAACTAACGAGGCGTACTTCGGGCCGCCGGGAGCAGGACCGGGCGCTGCGCCGCCGCATATGCCGCGACCGCATCTGGCCCCCGCTCCGACTTCACCAGCGCCCCAAACGCCGCCTCCAACCAAGGCTCCAGACGCAAAGCAGAACTGATGGCTAAACCCGTTGTCGTCGTTACCGGTGTTGCGGGAAACCTGGGCTCCAGGTTGTTGCCCCTGCTGAGCACTTATTCGGTGATCGGGGTGGACGTCAGTCCGCCCCGCACCGAATCCGAAATGCAGTTCGAGCAGATGGACTTGGGCCAGGAGTCGAGCACTCGCGTTCTTCACGACCTGCTACGCGATACCAACGCGCAATCCGTCGTCCACCTGGCGTTCATCATTGATCCCGTGCGCATGGGCGTGCTCGATGTCGATCGCATGTGGCAGATCAATGTGGCCGGAACGGCGCGTGTGATGGAAGCCATCACCGAGGTCAATCGCACCGCGGATGCGGGCGTGAAGCAATTCATTTTTCCCAGCAGCGTTTCGGCGTACGGGCCGGATCTACCGGAGCCAGCGACTGAGGATTCAGCCCTAGGTGCGCATACTCTACCCTACGCGATCCACAAAAAGGAATCCGACGAAGTGGTGCAGCAGCGCTCGCACGCCCTGCGCGGATGCAGCGTCTACATCCTCCGTCCTCACATCTTTGCCGGAGCCAGCGTGCAGAATTATCTGATGGGAGCCTTCCACGGCACGCCTAACGGCAAGAGCGCGCGCGCAACTAAAATGCGCAACGATGGCAAGCGCCTGCCGTGCATGCTGCCACGCGGCCAGCAATATCTCGACAACAAGATTCAGTTCGTGCACGTCGATGATATGGCCCGCCTCATTCAGCACATCCTGCGCCGCGAACCGGAGATGCAGCGGCTGACGGTTTTGAACGTCGCCGGGCGCGGCGAGCCGCTCACCTTCGCGCGCTGCATTGAGATGGCACAGGCCAAGCTGATTCGCGTGCCCGGAAGATGGATGATGCGCCAGATTCTGACCTTCCTGTGGAAGCAGCAGATTTCCGCCATCCCTCCCGAGGCCGTTCCCTATATGACCGGCCAGTACATCATGAATACCGACAAGCTCCGCCGCTTTCTTGGCCCGGAATATGAGGACGTCATGCGTTATACGATCAGCGACGCATTCGCCGACTCGTTCAGTCGCAAGGAATCCGCCAACTAAGATCCGTGCCGGCGCGATACATTCCCCACATAATTCTTGTGCCGGAGGGAATAAAACCGCGGCTCCGGACGTTTATGCTATGAAGGTGCCGGACAATCGACCGTCAGCTGCGAGCTTTGAAGACCTGGCCGTGCCTCTTTTCGACCAGCTCTACAACTTCGCGCGCTGGCTCACCCAGGACACGTCCGAAGCAGAGGACCTGGTGCAGGAAACATACGCCAAGGCGCTGCGCGGATTTTCTTCGTTTCAGCCGGGAACAAATTTTCGCGCGTGGATGTATCGCATTCTGCGCAATTCATTTTTGAGCTCGCGCACCGGTCTGAAAACGACGACGGTGTTCGATGAGGAAAGTCCGGAAATCGCGCCCGCCGTGGACGCCTCGACGCCGGAGAGCCTCTACGTCAACCAGGCCAACCGGCAATTGGTGCAGGACGCGCTGGGGGAACTGGCAGTTCCCTTCCGCGAGATTCTGCTGCTGTGCGAGGTGGAAGAAATGTCGTATCAGGAAATCGCGGAAACGCTGTCCATTCCCATGGGCACGGTTATGTCGCGCCTGTCACGCGCGCGCAAGGCGTTGCGCTCTGTGCTGCAGCAGAAGCTGAACGGAGGCCGGCATGGCGTGTGATGCCTGGGCCGGAAAGCTGGACGCGTATCTCGACGGCGAGCTCGATTCCGCTGAAGCTCGCGAATTGAGCACGCATATGCGCAGCTGCGGAGAGTGTGCGGCCGCTGCCCTCGAACGCGTGCAGACAAAGCGCGCTGTCTCTGTGGCGGGTAAGCGATACGAGCCCAGCGCGGAATTTCGCGCCCGGGTCATGAAGAGTGTTACCGGGAAAGTCTCTGCATCTCAAAAGCGGGATCTGGGCCGCCCCGCTGGGCGCGGCTGGTTATGGTGGGTGATTGGCGTTCCAGCGCTCTCGGTACTCATCATTTCACTGCTGATGAATTTCTATGTGGGACGCGAGAAGGCGCGCCGGGCGCAGGTTTACAGCGAGCTCATCGATGTGCACGTGGAAACCCTGGCCAGCGCTTTGCCCGTCGATGTGGTTTCGACCGACCGTCATACGGTGAAGCCCTGGTTCCAGGGAAAAATTCCTTTTACCTTCAACCTGCCCGAACTTGCCGGCACAGATTTCACTTTAGTAGGCGGGCGCGTCGCTTACCTGGGGCAGACGCCCGGGGCGCAGTTGATCTATCAGCTACGCAAGCACGAAATCTCCGTCTTCATTTTTCAGGACCGCGGGCAGACCATGGGCGTTCCCTCGACGCCGATGCGCGAACTCTCGTTTAACGTGGAGAACTGGACACAGAACGGCCTGCGATATTTCGTGGTGGGAGACGTCAATGCCGACGATATTCAAGCCCTGAGCAAATTGCTGCGCGACGCGGGATAGGGTTGCCGCTTTACTTCTTTCCCCGATAAAGACCCGCGATCCCGAACGTATATGGAGTCCAGGAGGCCTCGGCAAAACCAGCACGCTTCATGCGGGCGAGCATTTCCTCCGGCTCAGGAAAACGCTCGACCGAGGCAGGCAGGTAGGCGTAGGGGCCACGCACTCCGGAGATCATCGTACCCACCCGCGGCAGCACCTGCTTGAAGTACATGCGGTAAGCCGCGCCCATCCAGCCTTTCGGCTCACTGAAATCGAGGATGCCACACTCGCCGCCCGGCCGCAGCACGCGGACAATCTCGCGCAGCCCAGCATCGTAGTCCGCGAGATTGCGGAAACCGAATGCCGAAGTCACAAGATCGAAGTGCGCATCAGG
This sequence comes from uncultured Acidobacteriota bacterium, assembly GCA_963701925.1. Classification (GTDB taxonomy): domain Bacteria; phylum Acidobacteriota; class Terriglobia; order Terriglobales; family Acidobacteriaceae; genus Sulfotelmatobacter. The sequence continues at coordinate 145,309 of CAVPBQ010000007.1, read as the reverse complement.
CAATGGAAGGTTCAACGCGTCGGCCTCCATCCAGCCCGGTGCAGCGGCTCCGTTGGCCGCAGCCGACTTCGCGGTCGCACGCTGCAGCATAGCGTGAGAAAAGTCAGCCCCCACAATCAGCGCCGAATTCTTGGCCTGACTTCGCAGGGCGAAGGTCATATCGCCAGTGCCGCAACACAGATCGAGAATGCGCGCATCCGGCCGGCTTAGAATGTGGCCGAACGTGCGCGCCGCTCGCCGCCACCACATGCGATCCACGTTGAACGACAGCACGTGGTTCAGCAGATCATAGTGCGGCGCGATCGAGGTGAACATCTCCCGCACCGCGCGGGCTGCGGCATTTGGGTCGGTCGTCCCTTCGGGGGCAGCCCCGACGACGGTGGATTTTATGGACTCGGGCACGGTGGGCGAGAAGAAATCCTACTTCTTGCGTTTTTTCTTGGACTTCGTTTTGAGCTGAGCAGCGATGCCCTCGATCTGCAAAACGTGGTTCGTGTCGTGACCGGCAAACATGCGGACCAGATGCGCGACCGTTTCCTTGCCGCGCTCCTGATGCATGCCGTGATTGTCCCAGGCTTCCCGCGGAAGAGCTTTGAGCATCGCCAGGTTGTTGTCGCGCAATACGCGAAACGTTTCCAGCGACAATTTCGCATCGCGTTTGCCATAGTCGAATGCCGCCGCCCACGCATTCTGGTCGTACGCCTGAATGACGACGCCGTCTTGCCCGATCACCGAGCGCAGCCGCCAGCCCGCCACGATTTCACCATCGGCCAGGTGGGCAAGGATTTCGGCGATTGACCACTTGCCTGTTTCAGGCTTCCATCGCATTTGCTTGGGCGTCAGTCCGTGGATCGCCTTCTTCATGCGAGCCGCAGAACTCTTCTGCACTTTGACCGCGTCTTTGCCGTCGACGTGACCGAGAATTCGTTGAATATATGCCTGCGCTGTTTCCTGCATCGATGTCTCCTTTTTATTTTCCCCAGACCCAACCGCCGCGCGACAGCCGGCGAATCTCTTCCACGGATTCGATGATCACACTCTCGGGAACGTCGCTCGCGACCTCCACTTTTCCGATCTCCCGCGGCAGAATGAAGTGCACCACGCCATTCTGCGTTTTCTTATCGTTCTGCAGCCGCGCCAGGATCTTGCGCGTGCTCACATTCACCTCTGGCAATCGGCCGAGGCTGAGAACAGCGTCAACGATGCGGCCGGCAGTGACCTTGTCAGTGCGCCCCACGCTGAGCGCGATGTTAGTCGCCGCGATCATTCCCCAGGCCACGGCCTCACCGTGAAGCAGGCGCCGGTAGCCAGTTTCGGCCTCGAGCGCATGGCCAATGGTATGTCCGAGATTCAATACACGGCGCAGTCCGCCTTCGCGTTCATCAGCCGATACAACTTCCGCTTTCAACTTTACCGATTGCGTGATCAGCCACTCTAGCTCCCCGAGATCGCGTTTCAGTATGCGCGCCCGGTTCTGCTCGAAGCGCAGAAACAATTCGATGTTGCCGATGATGCCGCACTTCAACGCCTCATACAGCCCGGCGCGAAACTCACGGTCCGGCAGTGTCTTGAGCACAGTCGGATCGATCAGCACCGCGCGCGGGTGATAAAACGTCCCCAACAGATTCTTGCCGGCGACCAGATTCACGCCGGTCTTGCCGCCGATCGAAGCGTCAACCTGTGCCAGCACCGTAGTCGGAATCTGCACCAACTCGATGCCGCGCATATAGAGCGATGCCAGCATTCCCGCGACGTCGCCCACTACGCCGCCGCCCAGCGCGACAATCACCGCTTTGCGGTCCGCGCCCAGCTTGACCAACTTGCCGCCCAACGCCTCTACCGTGGCCAGGCGCTTGGAAGGCTCGCCATCGGGCATGGGAATGAGTTGCGTCGCGAACCCGGCGGACTTCAAGGATCTAATCAGCTTCGCGCTCCAGCGCTTGCGGACCGGTAGCACGGTGACGACAAAGACGCTGCTGCCTTCCGGAAGAAGGTCCGCCAAAACGGAACCCGCGCGCGTGAGCAGGCCATTTTCAATCAGGGCCTCATAGGGCCGAGGCGGCACATGAACGGTCACTAGCGGCATGACGCTCCATGATAGCGTATGGGCAATCGCCTCACGCCTTGGCCTTCTCCGGATACACGACCGACGCCACAATCGAAATCAGCAGCACGGCCGCAACGACCATCAACGTCACCTCGGTCGAGACTCGGTGCCAGTCCGCGACCAGCATCTTCAAACCGATGAGCACCAGCACCACGGCCAGCCCATAATGCAGAAAGCGAAAAATCTTGATCAGTCCCGACACCGCGAAGTACATCGATCGCAGCCCCAGAATCGCCATCACATTCGAGGAGAAAACAATAAATGCGTTGAGCGTGATCGCCAGAATGGCCGGAATGGAGTCGACTGAGAAAAAAATATCGGTGGTCTCAATCACCAGCAGCACAACCAGCAACGGCGTGGCATAGAGCCGCGAATGCTCGGAGGCAACGCGCACAAAGAATTTCCCCCCGCGATAACCGTCGGTGACCGGGATCCAGCGCCGGAGAGCCTTTACCAGCGGGTTCGCCGCGGGATTGATCTTGTGCTCGCCCATGATGCAGATGCGAATTCCGCTGTACATCAGCAGCGTTCCCAGAAGGTAGGGGATCCAGTGGAAATGATGGATGAGATCCACGCCGGCGACGATGAAAATTCCGCGCGTGATGATCGCGCCCAGCACGCCCCAGAAAAGCACGCGGTGCTGCTGCTCCTCGGGAACGGCGAAGAAATTGAAGATCACCAGGAAGATGAACAGATTGTCCGCGCTCAGCGAGAGCTCGACCACATAGCCAGTGACGAACTCGAGTGCGACCTGATGTCCCTGCCAGAAATAAATCAGAAGCGCGAAGAGCGCGGCCAGGCCAACGTAAAACAGGCTCCAGGCAAGGGCCACGCGCGAACGCTCGACTCGCCCGCGCCGGTGGATCACCAGCAGATCGAGCAGCAGCAGGCCCAGCGCGAACAGGTTGAAGAGGATCCAGGGATAGAGCAATCGCAATCCTGAAAAATCTTGGCCAAGGATTTCGCGAAGGGCCACCGATAAATCGAAATCAGGATTTATCCGTGACGATCCGTAACATCCGCGGCTGATCTCATTTTTCTCGGCCCCGCTGGCCGCTGACCCATTCGTCCCACAGGCCGAATGATTTGAACATGTCCACGCTGTTGCTGTCGTGGATGGTCTGCTCGATCTCGGCGCGGGAAAGGCGCGGACCAACTCTCATATTCAGATCGGCCAGGCCCACGCTGAGCGCGGCCGCTTCCGCGACATGCTTCTTCAGTTGCGGAAAATCGACCTTGTCGTAGGTATCGGAAATCGCATGATAATTTTCCAGATAATTTGCCTCGACCTGGTCGGCAACAAATGTGGGCACGCCCTCCAGCATGAAATCGAAATGATCGGTGCCCCATTCCATGTCGGTATGCAGATCTTTCAAATCGAATTGCGCCAACGGGGCGATCAGTCCCAGCGCCAGCGGAACCACATCCTTGCGGCCGCCGAGAGAAAAGCCGGTCGTCTTCCCCGTGCCCGAGTCGTAGACAACCACGCCTGCTGCCCGGTCGAGCTCGTGGCGATGCCCGACGGCGTAAGCGCGCGAGCCCATCAATCCTTCTTCCTCGCCGGAGAACAGAATGAAGCGGATGGTGCGCCGCGGCTTTACTCCCGAGGCTTTAATCGCTCGCAATGCGTCCACCACCAGCGCGGCATTGCATCCGTTATCGAGCGCGCCCGTGCCCAACTCCCACGAATCCAGGTGCGCGCCGAGAATCACAAATTCATGCGGCTTCTCGCTCCCTGCAATTTCGGCAATCACGTTTGAAGTCTTGATCGGCCCGCCGATCTGATTGGGAATCGATAGATCGGCCCACACCAGATTTCCCGCAGCCAGCAGGCGCGCGATACGCTCGCCATCTTCGCGGGCAACGATCACCATCGGCAATTTGTCGATTTCGCCGGCATCGGAATTCGTGTGGCGATACAAAAGGTCATGCTCGCGCGTGGCTATAAATGCAATCGCCTTCGCCTTGCCCTTCACCGCGCGATTGATCACCGGCGGCGCATTCTGATATTCCCCGAAAAGGTCTTCCCAGGTTTTCAGCACTACGGTGTGCACCAGAATAATTTTGCCCGCGATGTCGCCCGCTTTCTGGAAATCCGCATCGGTGCCCATGCCGACGTCGACCACCGGAACATGTTTCACGGGAGCCAGAGCCGGGGCCCATGCCACGGATACCGCGCGCACGCGAAAGCCCGACAACACCGTTCCTCCGCCAACTTTCGCGGGATCGACCTGATACGCGGTCACCGCCGACATCTGCGTATCGCCCTCGGCCCACGAGTTCGGGATTTCGAAGCCTTCGGTGTGCACGCTGTCAGCGCCCGCCACAGTGAAGGCCTGCACGCCCCACTGCACGGCGTGTTGCATCGCCGGCGTGCCGGGAACACGGCCGCCAATTTCGTCGGTGAGCCGATGCAGGTTCGACTCGAGCGCCGAGGGCTGCAGAGCGGCGTGGATGACTTGCTCTTCTTCCTGGATCACGGTCTGAGCGATCACTACGGAATTCATACTCAGCAGGCAGGCAATCAGCAACACTTTCACGGTTCCCATATAGGCGTGCATTAGAAATGAAATTTAGGAAAAGCGCAAAACCCTTGGGAGCGGAATGACAAGCGCTTCACTTCGGCGGCAGCGGGTCCATCTTATCGACGATGCGAATCGTCTCCAGAATCACGCCCCCGGCAATGTCGAGGCTCTTCGGGCTCAGCTTGTCGACGGTATCCTGCGGCGTGTGCCAGAAAACATTGTTGTAGCCGTAAGTGAAGTCGATGAGATCGGCGCAGGGCACGCCGCGCTTCATGAACGGAATGTGGTCGTCCGAAACCTGGTTGTTTCGGGTGTAAAAGTGCGATTGATATCCCAGCCGCGTCGCCGCCTCGTAGACTACGCTCTCCAGCCACGGGGTGGAGTTCAGGTCGCGGTCGATGTCGAGATCGGCGTCGCCGATCATGTCGGCCAGCAGGAAGGCCTTGATCTTCTTCAGCGTTCCATCAGCTTGCCATTTTTCGGCCAGATGCGTGATGCCGTAAAGGCTGTCCGACATAAAATCCACTTCCGTGTCGGGCTTCATCGCCTCCTCGGCATCGTCCCACACCAGCCAGATGGAATAGCCGTCGTTAGGCTTGCCGCGCAGTTGATCGGCGATTTGGAGCAGCAGCGCGCTTGACGACGCGCCGTCGTTCGCGCCTACGTAAGGCGTGTCGCGCAGCGGATAATTCGTGTCATAGTGGCTGGCGACCACGATGATCCCATCTTTCGTCCCGGGAAATTTGGCGATCACGTTGTGCACGGGAAACTTCCCAATGTTGGTGTCGGCGGTGAAGGTGTCGTCCTCGATCTGATCGCCCTTCAAGTGGGCATCGAGAAAGTCTTCCACCTTCTTGTGATTTGCGCTGCCCAGCGGGCGCGGGCCGAACTTCACAATTTCCTTCACGTACTGCATGGCGCGCTCGCCATCGAAGACTGGAGCAGGGCCAACGTCCCGCGGAAAATTCAGCGTAGGCAGAGTCGTATCGGTGGCCGCCGGCGGAGGCGTGGGCGCGGCAGCTTGCTTCTGCGCGCTCTCCTTATCGCGATCGCAGGCGATCACCGCAATCACGCACGCCAGCAGCACCCAGCGCAGGGTCTTCCACTTTCTCATTACGCGTGCTTCTCCTTGTCCTTACGCGCTTGCCGCTGTTTGGGATGCACTACCCAAGCCACACCGATGCTCAGCGCGTACAGCCCCAGCATGGGCGCCGCGAACACGCACATATTGACGATGTCAGGCGTGGGCGTAACGATTGCCGCAAGAACAAAAATCACCAGAATCGCATAGCGAAAATTCTTGACCATGAATGCCGGCGACATGATGCCCATGAACGCCAAAAAGAAAACCAGAATGGGCATTTCGAAGATCAGCCCCATCCCCAGAACGATGCTGAGGAACAGCGACGTGTATTCGCCCACCGTGATCATGGGTTGAAACTGGCCGCTGAAACCGATAAAGAAGTCCAGTGCTCGGGGATACGCGACTCTGTACCCAAAATATCCCCCCAAGGTGAACAAGGTGATGGTCGAGAACATGAAGGGAAAGACATAGCGCTTTTCGCTGCGATAGAGCCCCGGCGAAATGAACATCCACACCTGGTACAGAACGAACGGCGACGTCAAAAATAACCCCGCCAGCATGGCGATTTTCAAATATAGATTAAAGGGATCGGTGGGGTTTAAATACACTAACTTCTCCGCCAACCCATGGGCGCGGAGCGCGTCCATGATGGGCTTCTGCATGACCCCGTAGATGCGTTCCCGATATCCCCAGCACAGGCCGGCGCCCACCATCACCGCGACGACCGAATATACGATGCGCTTGCGCAGTTCCTCGAGATGGTCGAGGAAGCCCATGGTGGGCATCGTCTCTTTTTCGGCCCCGCTGGTGGAGGCTGGCGCCGCCACCTCAGGCATGCGACTCCTGCTTAGACTCTGATGATTCGTGATGTTCCGCTGCAGGCGGTGCCACGGCCGGATGTGGCTCGCCAGAAGGATCCGCCGCGGTGACGCCTGCAGCTACGGGCGGGATCGCCTCGGTAGCGACTGCCGGCGGGTTGGCGGTTTCTGCAGTTGCGGCCACGCTCTCTGGAGACACAGCCAAAGTGGCCGGCGCCTCCAACGTCGTGAGTTCGCCGCGCGTGGTAATCGGCTTGCGGCTCGCGCTTCCTTCTGGCGCCGGGCTCCGCGGCAGCATCGTCTTGCGCCGGTCTTCGACTTCGATGTGGGCGATCTCCTGTTCGATCTGCGACTTGAACTCGTTCGAGGCTCGCCGGAATTCATTCATCATCTTGCCCGCCTGGCGGGCGATCTCCGGCAACTTCTTGGGCCCGAAGATGATCAGGGCCAGCACGAATAGAAAGATGGTCTCGGAAAAGCTCACGCGACTCATCATACTGCCCCGGTACGAATCGCAGCAATTGCTGGGAGACAAGTCGCAGACAAGATGCTTAGGCATTCTGTCCTGCGCCTTGCGCGGAGCATATTATCGCAAAACTGCCTCTGCCCAGGAACTGCGGCCCTCCGACCTGCATCTCATATCATGGCCCGGATTCGTGGCCCGGATTCTGAGGGGTTCCATTGGTAACCTTTCTGCCTCCGGGCCAGTCTAAACGGGTGATATACTGCGGTTATTCAACGCGGTAGCTGGGGTGTCAGCAACCTCAAACCGAAGGAATCTCAAAGATGGCACGTAGTTCTCGCCGGTCTCTAGCTCTCGTACTTTCTTTCCTCCTTGTCTGCGGATTTCTGGGCATTCTATTTGCCCAGCGCAGCGGCCAGCAGTCCACCATGTCGGGCGACTCCGAGGTTAAAGACAGCCTCAAGCAGTTCACCGATGTGTACTCGCTGGTCGAGGAGAATTACGCCGAGCCGGTGAACCCGGACAAGGCCATCTACAACGGCGCGATACCCGGCATGCTGCACGCGCTCGACCCGCACTCCAATTTCTTTGATCCCAAGTCCTACGCGCTGATGCGCGAGGACCAGCGCGGCAAGTACTACGGGGTCGGCATGACGGTCGGCCCGCGCAACAATAAAGTTATCGTGATCTTTCCCTTCACCGGTACGCCCGCCTACAAGGCCGGCATTCATCCCGGTGACGTGATCATCGGCGTCGACGGCAAGAACACCGAGAACATGAGCTCGGAAGCCATCGCCGACCTGCTCAAAGGCCCCAAAGGAACTACAGTCCACATCACCATCGCGCGCGAAGGCGTCGAGAAGCCGATGGAGTTCACTCTGGTTCGCGATGAAATTCCGCGCTACAGCGTCGACGTGCACTTCCTGATTCGTCCCGGCGTCGGGTACATGCACGTCAACGGATTCAACGAGACCACCGAACACGAAGTCTCAGAAGCGCTCGATCAGTTCGGCGACCTGAAAGGCCTGATCCTCGATCTGCGCGGCAATCCCGGCGGCCTGCTCAGCGAAGGCGTAGGCGTGGCTGACAAGTTCCTGAAGAAGGGACAGCTCATCGTTTCGCATCACGGGCGCGCCTCGGCTGAGAAGCGCTACGTCGCCCAGCACGGCAACGGCGGCAAGGATTATCCCATCGTCGTGCTCGTGAATCGTCTGACCGCTTCCGCCGCGGAAATCGTTTCTGGAGCGATTCAGGATCACGATCGCGGCCTGATCGCCGGCGAAGTCACCTTCGGCAAGGGATTGGTGCAGACCGTCTATCCACTCTCTGAAAACACCGGCCTCGCCCTAACCACGGCGCACTACTACACGCCCAGCGGACGCCTTATCCAGCGCGACTACTCGAACATTTCGCTTTACGACTACTACTACAACCGCGACAGCGCCGAGACCTCCAACACCGCCAACCGCGAAGTGAAACTCACTGACAGCGGACGCACTGTCTACGGCGGCGGCGGCATCACTCCCGACGTCAGCATCGCTGCCATCAAGTCCAATCACTTCCAGGACACGCTGCTGCAGCATTACGCCTTCTTCAACTTCGCCAAGCGCTACGTGGTCGATCATCACCCGAGCAAGAGCTTCGAAGTTGACGACGCGACCATGCAGGCGTTCCGCAAGTCGCTCGACGACGCTCAGATTCCTTATACCCAGGCCGATCTCATCGACAATGCCGACTGGCTGAAGTCGAACATCCGCGCTGAGATTTTTGTGGATGCTTTCGGTCAGGATGAGGGAATGAAAGTCCGCGCCGAAGCTGACCCCGAAGTGAACAAGGCTCTCGACCTGCTGCCGCAAGCCAAGGCGCTGGCTGACAACGCCAAGAAAATCGTGGCTGAACACAACGCCAGCGGCTCGCCTTTCAACCGCTAACCACAGTTTGTCATCAAGAGCAGGTTTGTCATCCTGAGCGAAGCGAAGGACCTCTGTACTCGCTGGCAGCGTCGGTGCTGCCGGCCAAGTGCATAGGTCCTTCGCGTTGCTCAGGATGACAAGGGCTGTAGCCCGTTGACTTTGCCCTTTCGCCTTCCTACCATAGGCCTCGACTCAAGGAAGGTGCCCCGTGTTTCGACCACTGCAAATTCTAGGTTTGACGACCTTATCCCTCGCCTCAGCTTTCATCGTTCTCTCTGCCGACAATTCCTCCAAGCCCGGCAATGTGACGGCGGCGCGCATCGTGGCCGAAGAGGCGGACGGCACCAACTGGATGCTCAACGGGCGCAACTTCGAAGAGCAACATTTCAGTCCACTGAAGCAGATCAACGATCAGAATGTTTCCACTCTCGGCCTCGCCTGGTATCTCGACATCGACAGCGCGGTGGGCATCGTCTCTGAGCCGATCGTGGTGGATGGCGTTGCCTATATAAGCGCTCCGCAATCGAAGGTCTATGCGGTGGATGCCGCGACGGGCAAGCTCATCTGGAAATTCGATCCACATATCCGCCTCGATCAGGCACTCAACGGCTCTTATTCCGCGCGCACCAATGCCGGAGTGGCCGTGTGGGAAGGCAAAGTTTTCGTCGGCACTGGCGATTGCCGTCTGGTAGCGATCGACGCTGCCGCCGGCACACAACTCTGGGAGTCGCTGGTGTGCGAGCCCACGCAGACTGGCATCACCAACGCGCCCCACGTGGCCAAAGGCATGGTCTTCATGGGGTACAACGGATCAGATGACGGCGTGCGCGGTGCCATTGCCGCCTACGACGCCAACACCGGCAAAGAATTGTGGCGCTTCTGGTCCGTGCCCGGAGATCCGAAGAAGCCCTTCGAATCTGCCGCGCTCAAAGACATTGCGGCCAAGACCTGGCCCGCCGGCGATGCCTGGAAGATGGGCGGCGCCGATGTGTGGACCGCCATCACTTACGATCCGGTGACGGACTACGTCATCTTCGGAACCGCCGGAGCCGGCGCGGATTACGGCGAATTGTCGGCGCTGCGCGCCAAGGGTGACAAACTTTTCGCCGGGTGCATTGTCGCGGTGAAGGCCGACACCGGCGAATATGTCTGGCACTACCAGACCAGTTCTCCGGGGCTGCAGACGGAAAACAATCACATCGTGATGGCCGACCTCACCATTGACGGCGAGAAGCACCACGTCGCTATGACGGTTCCCAAGCACGGGTTCTATTACATTCTCGAAGCCAAGACTGGCAAGCTGCTCTCGGCCAAGCCCATCGTGAAAGTGAACTGGGCGACGTCGGTTGATCTGACTACCGGTAAGGCCGTCGAAGTTCCGGCGTCTCAAGGCGGCGGCAAGCAATGGACGGTTCACAACTGGTGGCCGATGAGCTATGACGCCGGCACCGGCCTCGTCTACATTCCGGCGACCGATCGCAAGCCCAACACTAATGCCCAGGTCGAAACCGGAGAGTGGATGCAGCAAACCGAAGGCCGGCTGATCGCGTGGGATCCCATCAGCCAGTCGGCGCGCTGGTCGGTAGAAGAAGAGATCGCGACCAATGGCGGAGTGATTTCGACCGCAGGCAATCTGGTTTTTCAAGGCCAAGGCACAGGCGAGTTCGCAGCCTACACCGCCGACACCGGAAAAAAAGTATGGTCAATCCAGACCGGATCGGCGATTGAATCCATTCCCGTCACTTACTCGGTGAATGGCGAGCAGTATGTTTTGCTACCGGTGGGATGGGGCTCGGGTTCGCGCCTGTTTGCGCCTGCCTGGACCATGGCCACTCCGCAGTCGAAGCGTGGTCCGTCGCGGCTGCTGGCTTTCAAACTGGGGGGCAGCGTTCCCTTCCCGACGCCGCCGGACGTTGTGCCCCCGGTGCCGAAGCCTCCAGCGCAGACGGCGAGCGCCGAAGTGATTCATGAGGGCTCGCAGCTCTATAAAACTTTTTATTGTGACGGCTGCCATTCTCCCGGACTCGATGGCAGCGGCGCATGGGTGCTGAACGGAGCGATTCCGGATTTACGCTATGCCCCGCCCGAAGTGCATTCGCAGTGGTACGCCATCGTGCTGGCGGGTACGCATTGGGATAAGGGAATGCCGGGCTTTGCCGATCCGCCGAAGTTCGCGTTTCCACATCTGCGCATGACCGGCAAGCAGGCCGACGCCATTCATGCCTACGTGATTGACGGTGCATGGAAGGCCTACAACAAAGAGCATGAAGGGGAAACAGCAAAGAAATAACTTGTCATCCTGAGCAAAGCGAAGGATCTGTGCACTTGCGCGCTGCACTGGCGCAGCCGGCGAATACATAGGTCCTTCGCTGCGCTCAGGATGACAATGCCTTGCCGTCTAGTACTCGGCCAGTTCCTTCATCGCCAGGTACAAGTCATTCGGCTGCGGCAGGATGGCGTCTTCCAGGATGGGCTGGTAGGCAACGAACGTATCTTTCGCCGCGACGCGGCGCACTGGTGCGTCGAGATTGTCGAAAAGCTGGTCCGCAATACGGGCCGCAATCTCGGCTCCGTATCCCCAGCTCAGCGTGTCTTCATAGGCGACGAGCGCGCGATTCGTCTTCCCCACCGATGCGGCAATCGTCTCCCAGTCAAACGGATTCAGGCAGCGCAGGTCGATCAGTTCGACCTTCACGCCCTGTTCGCGTTCGAGCTTCTGCGCCGCTTGCAGCGCACGTGGAACCACCGCACCGTACGTGATCACGGTCAGATCCGTTCCGGGATGCACAATCTTCGCTTTGCCGAACGGAATCATGTACTCCGGTCCAGGATAGGACGCGCGGCCAAAGGTTTCGCGATACAGTCGTTTATGTTCGAGAAACAGCACCGGATCGTCGCAGCGAATCGCCGTGCGCAGCAATCCGGCAGCGTCCAGCGCGTTCGACGGGAATACGACTCGCAGCCCGGGAATGTGCGTGAAGATGCTCTCGCCGCACTGGGAGTGATAGATCGCGCCGCCCGTGAGATATCCACCAATGGCAACGCGAATCACCACCGGACACGAATATCCATTATTGGATCGCCAGCGGATGACTGAAAGCTCGTCGCGAATCTGCATCATCGCCGGCCAGATGTAGTCGAAGAACTGAATCTCGACCACCGGCTTCAGCCCGCGCGTAGCCATGCCCGTAGCGCGGCCAACAATCGCGGCCTCCGCCAGCGGAGAGTTAAACACGCGATCCGGACCGAACTCGCACTGCAGGCCGAACGTCAGCTTGAAGACTCCGCCCTTGCCCTTGACCAGTTTCTGCTTCAGATATTCTTCGCGGCTGCAGTCAGCCACGTCCTCGCCGAAGATCACAATGCGCTCGTCGCGCTTCATCTCATCGCGCAGCGTCGCGTTGATCAAGTCGGCCATCGTCTTGGGTGCCAGCTTCTTGCCTTCCACCGGAACCTCGGCAACAGCCTGCGTGTCGAACGTCGCCGACGTCGGATCGAGGTCGGGTGAATAGATGAAATTCATCACCGACTCAGGTGCCGGAGGCAGCGCCTCCAAAGCCAGATCGACGGCAGTCTGCAGCTCAGCTTCGACTTCTTTCTCTAACTGAGTGATGCCTTTGTCGTCGAGCAAACCCTCGCGCAGTAAAAACATCTGCGTGCGCGTCACCGGATCGCGCTGCGCGTCGCGCTCGCGTTCCGCGTCTGGACGATACAGACGCTCATCATCCGACAACGAGTGCGAATACGGACGGATCACATGCGCGTGCACAAACGCCGGCCCATGTCCTTCGCGGCAATATCGCGCCGCGCGCCGGAATGCAGCATAGCTCGCCACCGGGTCGGTGCCGTCTACTTCTTCAAAATGAAAATTAGGAAATCCCGAGACCAGCCGCGAAATGCTTCCGCCCGCCGTCTGCACTTCCACCGGGACAGAAATCGCGTAGCCGTTATCTTCCACGCAGAAGATCACGGGCAATTTGCCCAGGGCGGCGGCGTTCATGGCCTCCCAGAATTCGCCTTCGCTCGAAGTGCCATCGCCCAGGGAAACGTAGGAAACTTCATCGCCCTGGAAAGAAACGTTTTTGAAGTGCCGGTAGTCGGTGAAACCGCCACCCGGAATTTCCGCCGCCTGCGGATGTCGCGAATAATATCGACCTGCCTCGGCGCATCCCACCGCCTGCAGGATCTGCGAACCCGTCGGCGACGATTGCGTCACCACATGCAGCTTGGGATATCCCCAGTGCGAAGGCATCTGCCGACCGCCCGAACTGGGATCATCCGCCGCTCCCACAGCCTGCAGGAACATGTCGAGGGGCTTTGCCCCCAAAGCCAGGCAGAGAGCGCGATCCCGGTAATACGGATAGAACCAGTCGTAGCCCGCTCGCAGCGCCAGTCCGGCTGCGACGCCAATCCCCTCATGCCCGGCGCCCGACATCTGAAAAAAGATCTTCTGCTGGCGCTTGAGCAGGATTTCCCGGTCGTCGATGCGCCGGGAGGTATACATCAGGCGATAGGCCTGGATCAGCTGATCCCGCGTAAGTCCTTCATAGGACTTATTCTTCTTCGCGCCATTGCCGGCAAGGGGGAGTTTAGGGTCGGTCTTTGTCGTGGCCATCCGCTCGAGGTTCCTGTCGGGTATTGGATGCAGCCCACTGCACCGCGATCTCAGGTTTCTTCTTTTGCGCCACCAGCAAATCGGCAGGCCATGAAACCTGTTGCATTCTAAATGCTGAGTGGCTCTTCGGAAAGGTGGAAGTTCATTTCAGCCAACCGTCGGTTTTCGGCCCAAATGGTTCAGGGCGGTAAGACCACGTGACCACGCCTGCCCGCACTCCAAGCCGACTAGTCCTTCGCCGGCGGGAACGCTTTCAAGTAAGCGCGAATTTGGTCTCGAACTGTGCGGAAGACAGCCATTTTCTGTTCTTCCGGCGCCGTGCAGTCGGGCGGATCGACAAAGCTGTGATGGATCCTGCGGGTCGTCGCGGGAAAGGTCGGGCAGCTTGCCTTGGCGTTATCACATACCGTCAGCACATAGTCGAACGCTTGTCCGGCAAACTCCTCGACATGTCTCGAGCGATGTCCGCTAATGTCGATGCCCAATTCGCGCATCACCGCAATCGCCTCTGGCCGCACTCGGCCGGGATGCACACCTGCACTGAAGACTTCAAAGCGATCCCCGGCATCGTGACGCAGTAACCCTTCCGCCATCTGGCTACGGGCAGAGTTGCCGGTACAGAGAATGAGAACACGCTTCCTCGTCATCGGCGTGAATCAGTTGCAGCAGGTTGGACCACAGCATTCCTTGTTGACTGCCATCGGCTTCACGGCGCGGATAAACGCGCTCAGGAATTTGCCATCTACCTGCGGCGCGAGCTTATCCACATCGATTCCCTGCCCGGAAAGAAATTCGCGGGCATCTTCGGCGTGGTAAATACGCGTGGGCTCAATGCTGACTTGCTCAAAACCCGCTGCCGCTAGTTTGCTGCGATATTCATCTTCATCCAACGCGCCCGCGATGCATCCCACCCATGCCAGTACGCTCTGCCGAATCTCAGGCAGAATTTCTCCGCGCGTCACCACATCCGAGACGGCGAACCGCCCGCCCGGCTTCAGCACGCGAAAGGCCTCGCGCAGGACTCTGTCTTTATCCGCTGAGAGATTAATGACGCAGTTCGAAATGATCACGTCCACCGAATTGTCCGGCAGCGGAATGTTCTCGATCTCACCCTTGAGGAATTCAACGTTGGCAATCCCCGACTTCCGCTTGTTCTCGTTCGCTAGCGCCAGCATTTCGTCGGTCATGTCCAGTCCGTAAGCCTTGCCGGTCGGGCCGACGCGACGCGCGGACAGCAGCACGTCAATGCCGCCGCCGGAGCCGAGATCGAGCACAGTCTCGCCTGCACTCAACTCCGCCAACGCTGTCGGATTGCCACATCCCAGCGAAGCCAACAGTGCTTCCTCCGGAATCTGTCCCGCCTGCGCCGCGTCATAAAGATTCGTGGTGATGGGGTCGCAGCAGTCCGTCCCGGGCGCAGCCCCGCAGCACGAACTTCCTCCAGAAGTCACGCGCAACGCGGCTTCCCCATACTTCTGTTTGACAACTTCCCTGATGCTGGTTGCTTCGGTCGTATCCATTGATCACTCCTATTTGCAGATTTGCACGATATCCTGCGGTTTGAGCGCCTTGTTGCGCGTGCAGCACTCGGCGTAGAGGAAGCGCAGCAGTTCCTGCAATGCCTCGGTATTCGCCGTATAGCGAAGAAACGTTCCTTCGCGCTCCACGTCGACCAGTTCTTCATTCCGCAGCTTGTCCAGATGATGCGAAAGGGTGGAATTCGGAATTTCCAACTCCGATTGAATCTCGCTGACCACCAGTCCTTCGGGATGAGCCTGAAGCAATAGCTGCATAATGCGCAGCCGCGGCTCTGTCCCCATGGCCGAGAACATGTCGGCGTATTTGGCAATCCGTTCGCCGGCTTTGGCGGGGGAAATCGTCTTCGACGGCGCGATCATGATTCTATATTACTAGAAATATGGATACTGTCAATGTCTGGACCGCCAGCCTTGCTATTCTAGGTAAAGATGATCCAGGCCCTCCGCCCCTTCGACCCGCGCTCCGCTCAACTGGTGATCTTCGACCTCGACGGCACTCTAATCGACTCGCGCCTCGACCTCGTCCACTCCGTAAACGCCGCCCTGCGCCACATCGAGCGCCCCGAACTTCCCGCCGAGGTGATCGCCAGCTATGTCGGAGACGGCGCGCCCATCCTGATTCAGCGCGCGCTAGGCGCCGAGGCCGGCGACGAAGCCCTGATCCGCAAGGGCTTGCAATATTTTCTTTCCTACTATCGCGAGCACAAACTCGATCACACGACGGTATATCCCGGCATCGCCGAGACTCTCAAGGCGATTCACAATTCCAACAACGGCCGGCCCCGAAAACTCGCCGTACTCACCAATAAGCCTGTGATTCCTGCACGGGCCATTGTCGAAGCGCTCGGGCTGGGACCTTTCTTTTTCCAGATCTACGGCGGCAACAGCTTCCCGACGAAAAAACCAGAACCGGAAGGCGTTCTCCAGTTACTGGCCGAATGCCGTATCCCCGCAAGTCAGGCGGCCATTGTTGGCGATTCCCACGTCGACGTGCACACCGGCCGCAATGCCGGGTTATCCACCATCGGCGTCACCTACGGATTCGCCCCCCACACGCTCAATCAGGAGACGCCCGACGTACTCGTCGATACTCCCGCAGAACTGCGCACAGTTTTTCAGCTTTAGGATTTTGCCGAGATAGGACCCCGAGGTTGCGGTCGATGACGTTAGCACATGATACCGAGCAGATTGAGTCGGAGCGGCTCGTCCTTCGCAGGATTGAACCGGCAGACTTCGACTTCTTTGCTCGTATTCATGCCGATCCAGTTGTAGCTAGGTATCTTGGGCACGGAAAGCCTCGTTCCATTCAGGAAACGCATGCGTTGCTAGAAAGGTATTACGAGACGTATAAGACCATGGAATTGGGCCCCCTCGCGGTCCTGCGCAAGTCGGATGGAGCGCTGATGGGTCGCTGCGGCCTTAGCGACATGGCACTGGAGGTGAACCCGGCATCCGGGAAATTGCCTCGGGTATGGTACGAGCGCTCGCAGGTGCCTTCGGATGCGAGCGTCATTTTTGAGCAAGAGCTGGGATATACCTTTGACCGAGTCTACTGGGGCCAGGGATATGCCAGTGAGGCGGCGGCCCGAGTGTTCGAGTATGTATCCTCCAAGCCGTCGCGACGCATCGTTTCCGTGATTCACCCCGACAATATCGCCTCGGTCAGGATCGCAAAGAAATGTGGAGCGCGGCAGGAAAAAAATGTCATGCTGCTGGGGCAAGAGTTTTTCCGATTCAAATGGCCGCAGCGCCCGGAACATCAAACCTAACCCCAGCGTCGACTTCGCTGCGCTACACTACTTCGCTACACTGCGTGGCTTTAACTGCTCGAACCCAAAATGCCCACTGACAATACGCTCTCCACCTTCACTCCTCAGGAACTGCGCAAGCTGCGCAGCCTGAAAAATCCTTACGGCATTCAGAAGTTGCTCAACGAAATGCCCTATCACCTGGAAGACACCGCCTGGTCCCCGCGCAAGGTGCTGGCGGAAAACTCTGCGCACTGTCTCGAAGGCGCGATTTTCGCCGCTGCAGCGCTTCGGGCCAATGGATATCCTCCGCTCGTGCTCGACCTCGAAGCCGAGCACGACACCGATCACGTAATCGCGATTTACCGCGAAGAGGGCTGCTGGGGCGCTATCGCTAAATCGAATTATTCGGGGTGCCAAGGGCGCCAGCCCGTGTATCGCACCCTGCGCGAACTGGCGCTCAGCTATTTCGATACGTACTTCAACCTGCGCGGCGATCGCAGCCTGCGTCGCTATTCTTTGCCGGTGAGCCTGCGCCGCTTCGACCGCCAGCACTGGATGACCGCCGACAGCGACGTATGGTTCATCGTCGACCACCTGTTGGAAATCCGCCATTATTCACTTCTAACTAAAGCGCAGGAAAAACGCGTGCACCGCGTCGACCGCCGTCTTTTCGAAGCCGGATGCGTCGGACGAGCCACGGAAGCCTGAGCTGTTCCCGCTGATGAGTTAGAGTTAACATCACGCGGGGTAGTCTTCTCTGGAAAATCGAAGCGATGCTGACGCGACCCGCTGTCTCCCAGAAGCGCGGCAAAAACCGCGTTTCCCCCTTGAAGTCGGCATCCAGATCTATCCTCGAAATTCCGCCGTAGTTCATGGGTATACCATCGACCTGAGCGAATCCGGACTAGCGGCCATGCTCCGAGACGAAGTTCCCTTGGGCGAAGTCGTTCGCCTCGAATTGACACTACCCTTGGGCAAGGTTGAAATTCTTGCTCTGGTTCGCCAGCGCAACGCTTTTCGCTTCGGCTTTCAGTTCGTCGAGGCCGCCTCCGCCGACGACACGATCGGCCTCACTTGCCGGCAACTAGCCCTCACCAACCCCGCTCCTCCGCCCGCAAAGTCTTAGCATAAATTTTCGCGACTATCTTCTGAAACCAGGGTTCATCTAACCGCGTCAGATATCTCTATGAAGCTGTACCAGATCGCACTCGTTGTCTTTCTCGCTCTGCCCCTTGCCGCCATCGGCCAAAGCAGTGACGACACTCATCGTGCGCCCACCGATTCCGCCAAAGACGCTGCCGCCGCGACCAGTGCCGCCCCCACGCCCGATCTCACGCCCGACCCCAACGGCAACCTTTCCCAGGAGCAGATGCAGGCCCTGTTTCGCGTGGTCGCTGACAAAGATCTCGCGAACGATAAGCGCCAGCGCGACTACACCTATCTAGAGCACGATGTCGACAATCATCTCGATGGCAAAGGACAGACCAGGTCCGTCGAGAAGAAGAGCTTCGAAATTCTCGAGATCTACGGCGAACAGGTGCGGCGGCTGACGGAAAAAGACGGCCAGCCGCTCAACGCCAATGAAGCGCAGAAGGAAGACGACAAAGTTCAGAAGATCATTGACAAGCGCAGGAACGAGTCAGAAGAAGAGCGCAAGAAACGGGAAGCCAAAGAAGAAAAGGATCGTGAAGATGGCCGCGCCTTCGTGCGCGACATCGCCGACGCCTACAACTTCACCCTGGTGGGAACGGAGACACTAGGCGGTCGCGAGGTATATGTCATCGACGGCCAGCCGCGTCCCGGCTTCGTTCCCCGTGCCAAAGATGCCAAATATCTGTCGAAGTTTCGCGGCCGGGTGTGGATCGACAAGTCTGACCTCCAGCTTGCCAAGCTTGATGTCGAATGCCTCGACACCGTGTCCTGGGGACTCTTTCTGGCCCGCTTTCACAAAGGGTCACGCTTCATGCTGGAGCAGACCCGCGTCAACGATGAAGTTTGGCTTCCTCTGCACGTCACCTACAAGATCGACGCCCGTCTCGGCCTCGTCAAGGGCATCGACGTTGAAGGCGATCAGACTTTCAGCGATTACAAAAAGTTTCGCACCTCCTCCAGAATCGTCAGCGTAGGCGAAGTCCGCGAACAGAAGTAGGGTTACAAGGCCCGCAACCCGTTTTCCCCTGCCGCCAAAGTTGTGGCCGTCCCCGCAATACCCGCCTATAATGCCCATCCAAGGCGGCTGTGCATGACCGGAAGTTGCGCCACGCGTTTAATTCTAAGTTTGTGCCTTCTCCCCGCTCTGGCCTGGGCTCGCGACAAGCCGCAAGAATGGACTGAGGTTCGCAGCCCGCATTTCGTCGTCGCCACCAATGGCAGCGAGAAGCAGGGACGTCACATCGCAGACCAGTTCGAGCGCATGCGATCGGTCTTCCACACTGCGTTCCCCAAGCTGCAAATCGATGTCGGCGCGCCCATTATTGTGCTGGCCATCAAGGACGAAAAGGATTTTCGCGCCCTTGAGCCGGAAGCCTATCTCGCCAAGGGCCAGCTCAAGCTAGCCGGACTTTTCCTCCGCGCCCCCGACAAGAATTACGTCCTGTTGCGTCTCGATGCCGAGGGCGACCATCCCTACTCGGTCGTCTATCACGAATACACCCACCTGCTTCTGAGCAAAGCGGCAGAGTGGATTCCGCTATGGATGAACGAGGGTCTGGCGGAGTTTTATCAGAACACCGACATTCGCGAGAAAGAAGTCTTGCTCGGCCAGCCCAGCGTTGAAAATCTCGCGCTCCTGCGGCAAAACCGCCTCCTGCCTTTGACTACGCTGCTCGCCGTCGACGAGAAATCGCTTTACTACCATGAGGAGAACAAGGGTTCCATCTTCTACGCCGAATCGTGGGCGCTCATGCATTACATCCAGGCCCTCGGCCACAAGGAAAACAGCAGCGACGAACTGAAACATTACGGGGAACTGCTGGTCAAAGGCATAGATCCCGTTTCCGCTGCCACCGCTGCATTTGGAAATCTCCAACAGCTTCAGTTGGCGCTGCAATCCTATGTACACCAGGAAAGGTTCAGCTATTACCGGCTGAACACGACCACTGAAATCGACGACTCAACTTTCAAAGTGCGGGCTCTGACCGCGCCGCAGGCTAACGCCCTGCGCGCCGACTTTCTCGCGTACAACCAGCGTTTCGCCGACGCCAAATCGCTGCTCGATCAGACGCTGAAGGACGATCCCAACAATGTTTCCGCCCACGAAACCATGGGCTTCCTGGAATTTCGTCAGGGACATTTGCAAGAAGCGCAAGATTGGTATTCCCGGGCCGTCAAACTGGACTCGCAGAATTATCTTGCCCACTACTACAACGCCGCCATCGCCATGATGGAGGGACGTTCCTCCGCCAACGACCCGCAAGTGGAGACGAGTCTCCGCACCTCCATCAGATTAAATCCGGCATTCGCTCCCTCGTACGATCGGCTGGCCATGCTTCTGGGCATGAACCATCGCGATCTCGACGAGGCTCGGATGATGTCGCTGAACGCGATCGGCCTCGATCCCTCAAATGTCCCGTATCGCCTGAACATGGCGAATATCTGGGTGGAGATGCACAACCTGCATAACGCCGTCCAAGTGCTGCAGACGGCCGCGAAGGTCGCGAAAACTTCCCAGGATTCCGCAGCGGTCGAGGATATGCTCCGGCGCGTGCAACTTTATTCCGACGAGCAGGAACAAGCCCGCCAGGACGCCGCTGACGATGACAACTCAACCCCGCAGGCTTCCACGCGCCAGACCGTCGACGAGGTCGAGGATCGCACCCCGCCCCACGAATTCGTTCCCTTCGGCCCGCACCATTTTCTGAGCGGCTCGCTGACAAAGGTGCAATGCAAATATCAGCAGATGGATCTGATTGTGGAATCTTCCGGCAAGAAGCTCGCGCTGCACTCCGACAACTACTACAAGATCCAATTCACTTCGCTGGGCTTCACCCCGAGCGGCGAACTCAATCCCTGCAAAGACCTGGAAGGCCGCCCCGGCAAGGTAGAATACGTCGAATCCGCGGACAAAACTGTGAGCGCGCAAGTCCTTAGCGTCGAATTGCACAAGTAACTTTCTGCCCTCCTCAAACGATATAATAGAAAGATTCTCGTCCCCGAAAACTGCCCTCTGTGGGGCTGTCGCCCGGTTTCAAGCTGACAGCGGAGGGCTGAAAGCTGACAGCGGTTCCATGGATTTCAAACTCGTATCCAGTTACAAGCCGCAGGGCGATCAGGCATCGGCGATTGAAGCGCTGACTCGCGGCCTATTCGATCGCGAACAGCACCAGGTTCTGCTCGGCGTCACCGGATCCGGCAAGACCTTCACCATGGCCAAGGTGATCGAGGCGCTGAACCGGCCCACGCTGGTCATGGCGCACAACAAGACGCTGGCCGCGCAGCTTTATCACGAATTCAAGAACTTCTTCCCGCAAAATGCAGTTGAATATTTTGTGTCGTATTACGACTATTACCAGCCCGAAGCCTACGTTCCCGCCGCCGATCTCTACATCGAGAAAGAAGCGACCATCAATGATGAACTCGACAAGTTGCGGCTCTCGGCCACGCGCTCGCTGTTCGAGCGCCGCGACGCTCTGATCGTCGCCTCCGTAAGCGCCATCTACGGCCTGGGCTCGCCTGAGGCCTACTACGGCATGATGCTCTTTCTCGAGCGCGGCCAGAAAATCAAGCGCGAAGATATCACCCACAAGCTGGTCGATATTCTCTACGAGCGCACCAACGGCGATTTCCGCCGCGGCACGTTCCGCGTACGCGGCGATGTCATCGAGGTCTTCCCTACCTATGACGACATGGCCTACCGCATCGAGCTTTGGGGAGACCAGGTCGAGTCCCTCTCGCAGATCGATCCGCTGTTTGGCACAGTGAAGCAAAAGTACGTGCGGCTTCCGATTTACCCCAAGACGCACTACGTAATGAAAGAAGAGACGCGTTCGTCTGCGGTCGATTCCATCAAGAAAGAACTCGCGTGGTGGGAGCCCGAACTCGAAAAGCAGGGACGCATCGTGGAGGCGCAACGTATTCACCAGCGCACCATGTTCGATCTTGAAATGATCAAGGCCATGGGCTATTGCCACGGCATTGAGAACTACTCGCGGCACTTCACCGGACGCCTCCCGGGCGAGCCTCCGCCGACCCTGCTGGATTATTTTCCCCGCGACTTCCTGATGTTCATCGACGAATCCCATCAGACCGTCCCGCAGTTGCGCGGCATGTACGCCGGTGATCGCTCCAGAAAAGAAGTCTTAGTCGAATACGGCTTCCGCATGCCCTCAGCGCTGGATAACCGTCCGCTGACCTTCGAGGAATTCGAACATCGCACTAACCAACTTGTTTACGTCTCAGCGACTCCAGGGCCGTATGAACTCACAAAATCCGCCGGAGTCGTTGTTGAACAGATCATTCGCCCCACCGGCCTCATCGATCCGGAAGTTGAAATCCGTCCAGTCAAAGGCCAGATCGACGACCTGCTGCATGAAATTCGCACCCGCGTAGAAAAGGGTGAGCGTGTCCTGGTCACGACGCTGACCAAGCGCATGTCCGAAGACTTGTCCGAGTACTACGCCGAGGTCGGCGTAAAGTGCCGCTACATGCACTCCGAGATCGAAACCCTGGAGCGCGTGAAGATTCTGCGCGACCTGCGCAAAGGCGAGTTTGATGTATTGATTGGCATCAATCTACTTCGCGAAGGTCTCGACCTACCCGAAGTTTCTCTGGTAGCGATTCTCGATGCCGACAAAGAAGGCTTCCTGCGCTCTGCCGGATCGCTGATCCAAACCATTGGCCGCTGTGCCCGCCACCTCAACGGCCGTGCCCTTCTCTACGCCGATCGCATGACCGACTCCATGAAGCGTGCCATCGACGAAACCCTGCGCCGCCGCGCCATCCAGACCGCCTACAACGAGGAGAATGGCATCACGCCGGAGTCGATCGTTAGGCCTTTGGATATGACGCTGGCCGGAATCGTGGCTGCAGACTACGCTGACTTCATCGGCGGCGAGTCCGAGGGAATGCCGGAGTTCAGGACACAGGAAGAAGTGGACGCATATATTGGCAAACTCGAAAGCGACATGCGCGAAGCTGCCAAGCGCTTCGAGTTCGAAAAAGCGGCCAAGCTGCGCGACACGATTAAGGAGTTAAGAACGAAGGAGTTTTTGTTCGTGTAAAGGGCCGTTCGCGCCCACTCCACGCTATCCTCTCCTCAATGAAGGTGCCTCTTTCCGTCACATGCCCGGCTTGCAAGAACAAATTTGCGCTTGACGTCCTCGGCAGTGACCTCCCAGAGTACACAACCTGTCCGAAGTGCGGGGCCAGGGACGCAATCAGTGGCCGCTAGGGAACGCAGTTATTATTCTTCATTATGGAGCGCGCCAAGCAGGAACTTGAGGCTGGCGATGTCACGCTCGCAATACTTTTGAGTTCAATGGCCGTTGAGGGAGAGACGGCATTTCTCTTCTTCAAATGGAAGGGCATTGATGCCATGAAACTCCCGCTCGCCGTCACCGAAGCACGGTGTTTTTCTTTAGCATGGGCTCTGCTCAAGCTGTTTCATGCAATGGATAGAAGAGCATGTGAGCTATTGGACAACGCGCAGAGAGCGTTCAATTCTCAAGCGGACGGCTCACCCATGACGTTGGAATCACACTGATTTCGTGCTACACTGTATTCGTGTCATCTAAATCCCAGCTTCGCAATGTGACCGTTACCCTCGAAGAGGACGTCGCGCAATGGGCTCGCATCGAGGCGGCGCGGCGGGATACCAGTGTTTCCCGGCTCTTGGGTGAACTGCTAAAGGAGCGCATGACCGCTCAGAACATCTATGAGCGGGCCATGCGGAGTGCGTTGAAACGCAGGCCCTTTCTTCGGAGCACCGGCCGTTACCTGACCCGCGAGGAAGCGCATGACCGCTCCCGTCTTCGTTGATTCCAACATACTTCTTTACGCGATGGACGACACTGATCCGCGCAAGCAACAGATTGCCAGAAATTGGCGCGCGGAACTGTGGAAAAGCCGCCTGGGGCGAATCAGCTTCCAGGTGCTGAACGAGTTCTATGTGAACGCGGTGCGGCTCAAGCCCGCTGCCAGCGACGAGGCGCGAGCGGAAGTTCGCGATTTCCTGGCCTGGAATCCTGTGGTGGTGGACGCGACCGTGATCGAGCGTGGCTGGAAGTTGCAGGACCGGTATCGGATTTCCTACTGGGATTCGCTTATCGTCGCAGCGGCGCGAGCGGCTTCTTGCGGATTTCTTCTGAGTGAAGATTTTCAGGATAGGCAGCGGTTAGACGGGGTGGAAGTGGTGAATCCGTTTGTGCGCGGGCCCTCGTCGGTACTATAGCGGCTGTCCCTGCATGGCCTAAACGATGCGGATTGGTCCCGGGTACCGCGCCACGATCAAATCCGCTGTCAGAAGCGTGATTCCTTCTACAGTAGCCTGCGCCACTAATAGCCGGTCGAACGGGTCTTTGTGGATCGGCGGCAGACTGTCGAGCGCGACCACGTGGTCGCTGAGAATCGGCAACTCAACATATCCATTGTCCAGCAGGCCGCGACGCAGGAGCCGCGGATCGGCCTGGAAATCCCTCCGCCCCAGCCCGCGCTTGATTGCCACTTCCCAGATACTGCCAGCACTGAAGATAAGCTCATTCGCCGGGGCTTTGACCAATTTCGCGGCAGCCGCAGATAGACGGTTCGGCTGGCCAGCCGCCCATAACAGCAAGTGCGTGTCGAGCAGGAGCTTCATTTCCCAGCTGAAAAGATGCGCTCAATCTCTTCTTCGCCCATGCGATCAAAATCGTCCGGCACAGAGATCTGTCCGGCCATGAAGCCGAGCCGCTTGATTTCTGCTGCGACGGGAGTCGCGAGAGCAGTGACTTTCACCATGGGCTTCCCAGCCTTGGCAATCACAAAAGGCTCTCCCTTAGCGGCTTCATCGACCAGTCTGGACAGCTGAGTCTTGGCTTCGTGGATATTGACCGTTTTCATGGGTCGAAGTAAACTAAACTCACTTGGTTTAGTCTATCTCGTCACGATTTCAAACGCAAATCTTGCAGTGGATTAGCGGCCGTAGGCCGCGCTGGCCGCCAGCGGCTTGCGATGGACCGTGTACCCATCAAAGCATTCAGGCCGGAAGTTGAGGTTCGGGGCGTACAACTTTTCCGTCTGGCTAAGAAATAAATATCCGCCCGGCTCGAGGTATAGATGCAGTCGCTCCAGCAGCGCCGTGCGTTGCGTACGCGAGAGATGCGGCAGCACGTCCATGCAGAAGATGCAATCGAAGCGGCCGATGTAAACCGGCTTGGTCAGATTCATGGTGTTGAAGGTGACCAGGCTCCGCAGCCGCGGCTTGACCAGTAAATGCGCGCCGTTGCCATTGCCATTCGGCGCGGCAGCGACCGACCCGTTGCCCGATGCCCTGCCCAAGGCGACGGCTGCCAGCGGTTGCGCCAAATTATTCACAACATTCGTGCCCGCATTTCCAATCTTCGAGAAGCAGGCGCGAATGATCGCCGGAGGCAGCCCGGTCAGCGCCGACTGCGGATAAAGCCCACGCTCCGCGGCTTCAATCGCCGAAGGCAGCAGATCGCTACCCACAATATGTACCGACCATTCCCTGGTCCAGGGCACAGTCACCGAGGCCAGCGATGTCTCCGCCACGCCGCCGTTGCGGTTCGAACCTTTTTTGGTCTTGGGGTCGCGCGCGCTCTTCGAAGTGTCGCCGGCGCCATTGCCGCCATCGCCCGCCAGCGCGTCGCACAACGCCATCGCAATCGAGTACGGTTCTTCCCCGGTTCCACACCCCGCGCTCCATATGCGCAAAGCGGAGGAACTATCCTCGGATCTTCGCTGGTAAATCTGCGGAACCACGTAGCGTGCCAGGGCGTTCATCGCCCCGGGATGGCGAAAGAAGCCGGTGCTGACGTTCAACACTCCATCCAGAAACTCCGCCATGACGGCGGGATCGCAATCGCTGGCGCGAAAGCGCTCCAGCAACGCTGCCGCCGATTCCAATTCCTCGCTCTCCAGGTATTCCGCCACATGTGCGGCCAGCGCGCTGTTCGGGCAGTCCAGCAAGATGCCCGTCTGCCGTTCCACCAGCAGGCGCAGCTCAGAAAGTTCGTGTTCGAGAATGGTCGCCCCAGCCATCAACCGATGCATAAATCCTTCCCTTCAATGCGTCTCAATGCCGATACCAGGTGCACGAACACTCGCCGGCTGTGTGGCATCACTAAAACAGATCGGCTTCTTCCGGGGGAGGAATCAGTCTTAAAGTCTCTAATCACCGGCGGCTGCCGCCATGTAGCGTTTGCCCGCATCTCGTTCGGCCTGCTGCGCCACTACATTCATTTCCTTTTCGAGTGACGAAAATCGCTGCAGCACTTCGTGAATCCGCAGCGTCATGTTGCGAATGGTCTCAATCTGCGCCCGCGCCTGCGCCGACAGGCTGCCCGGCT
This sequence comes from uncultured Acidobacteriota bacterium, assembly GCA_963701925.1. Classification (GTDB taxonomy): domain Bacteria; phylum Acidobacteriota; class Terriglobia; order Terriglobales; family Acidobacteriaceae; genus Sulfotelmatobacter. The sequence goes on along the minus strand of CAVPBQ010000007.1, from coordinate 118,992 downwards.
CCAGCAACAGCAGATCGGAATTTCCCAGCACCGAGGTCAGAGCATTGTTGAGGTTGTGCCGCATCTCCACCATGTAGCGGCCCAGCGTCGCCTGCCGGTCCAAGGTCGAGCACGACTCCTCCGCCGCCCGGGCCCGCGCCTCGGCGCGCGAACGGTGCACGGCCTCGCTCCCGGCCAGCACCAACGTTTCCAGCCAGCCTTCGCTCTGTCGCAGCATGGAAATCCGCGGCCAGCGATCGCGCACTACCGGCGCCGTCGCCACATCGCGGGAGAGGCAGAAGATGGGTTGTCCGGTCGAGTTCAGCGGCTCCAGCACTACCGAAAGCAACTCCCGCCGCAACTCGCCTACAATCGCGACGTCGAAGGAATCCACCACAAACTTCGGCCAGAGATCGCCGCTCAATAGCGTGAACATCGGAACCGTGCGCTCCGCCTGCCAGCGCGCGGTCACGCGGCGGGAAAATTCGGGATCGTCGGAGATTATGAGTACCGTCGGTGTGTCCACTGAAACCCGCTTATCCTTCCGTCGCTCTTCTTCGTTGCAACTTTGGTGCTTACTTCTTAGACCCGCTCGACGAAGCATCCGAATCCCACTCTGGCGTGCCGCTGACCTCAAACTCTGTGGCCGTGGAATTTGCCGCAGCCGCTTTCGCCTTGGGCTGTGCCGTAGTGGCGCCACTCGCCGGAGCAGTTTTCGTCCCCGGCCTCGCGAGCCCGGCTTTTCCGCCGGCGGCGGGTTTCGTTGCCGCAGCCTTCGCTGTGACCGGCTTCTCGCCTGTAGGCAACTCCGCCTCGCTTGCCTTACCCCTTCCCAGCGCGTGATCCACCGACGCCCGCAGATCGACCAGCATGCGCAGCGGCTGTCCCGATGAATACTCCGCCTGGAACATCACCTTCCATGACTGGCAAATCATGCGCAACCGCATGATCGGCTCCTCCGCCGAGAACTGCGCCCGCCGGCAATCAATCGTGTGCACGCCTTTTTCTTCCAGCTCATTCAACCCGTCGAGAATCAGATTCAGGTCTCCCAGCATGAGCCGGAAGAATGCCCGCCGCATCAGGTATCCGAAGCGAGTGAATGCCGCCAGCGCCACCGGCAGGTAGAACAAGTCTCCCGCCTGCGTCTTCGCCTTGCGTCCCTGTTCCAGCGTTCCACCATGCAGCAACTCATCGAGCGAATGGCAGTGCCGCGCCGACTCGAGCACGCGATCGAGAGCGTTCAACCATACGGGAGGTTTCGCGTCCACCGGCCCAAGCACATGTTGCAACGCGTCCGCCACATAGCCCAGATCGACTTCGTCGTCGGCCAGGCTGGTGGGTGCGAGCTGGCTGAAGTACTGCACCAGAAGAAAATCAATCTTGTCGCGGACCGCGTCCGTCTTAGCCGGCTTCGCCAGGAAATGCTGCGCCAGCGCCACAATGCCATCCTGATCGACCAGCGAGCTGGTCTGCAGGAACTGGCGCAACTGGTGCACCTGAATCAGCTCGTCCATTTCATCGAGCCAGCGGTTGGCTTCTTCAACCGTTTCCTTGGAGGGAGAGTCGACGCCCGCTTCCAGGTCGGCGCACGCCTTTACGTCAATCACAAATTCGCGCGCCAGTTCGAAGTAGATGGGATACAGACGCCGGGCGGTCTTCCATTGCGTCGCAAGATCTTGCTGAGGTGTGGAAGGAGTCATGGTTTCACGATCCAGTTGGGAACTTCTCCGACAAAGCGCGCGGCTACGATCGTCTCGCCCGGGTGATACTGCACTGCTACCACCGCGGCTTCGACATCCAGCGATCCGTCGGAGTTTTTCAAACGAAGAACATCGGCAAACTCGAGTGGCATATGGCAGGAAAAAAGCGCTTCGCGGGGCGTTCCGAATTCGATGACCGTACTCTCGGCGCAGTCACTGCCGCATGCGCCGCCCGCCGTCACCGTGCGCGCGAACTGCACCGGAAGCCTCATCGGCGTCGCATCCGGAAAAAAGCGTGCCAGGCCCGCCACGCGGCTGGCGTTCTGTACTCTGCGTGCGGATGCTGTGCCTAGCTGACCCAAGCGCTCAACCCTCTTGCCCCCGACTCGATTGGCCTAAATGCAAAGTGCGGTGCGGCTCCCCCTCTTCCCGGTTAGGAAGAGCTGTTGGGGAGCCGGATTCCGCGGTTTCGTAGGAAGAACGTGCAAGGCGGCAACCATCCCAGCGCACGGAAGGCTTAGTACCTAGGTGGATGATTTTCGAATGACTTACAGAGAATTCAGGATGCGCGAGATGAGGCTCGATGAGTTTTTGCGTCTCACCATGAGACGAAGTCTCACAATGTCGGCACAGACGACTCTTACTGTAGCGCGTGGCTGGATGATCCAGCCGATCCGACGCTGATGTTATAGCGCTTCAGCTTGCGGTAGAGCGTGGCCCGGCTGATCCCCAGCATGCGCCCGGCCAGCGCTTTGTCGCCCTTCACCTGTTCAAAGACGCGCTGAATCGTCGCTCGCTCGATATCTTCCAGGTCGGTCGTTGTCGTCGAAGGGGCCAAGTGACGGCCTCCGGCCCCGGCGTGCATTGCCGCCAGATCCGGATCGAGCACGCCGGTTCTCTCCGCCGCGTGGCTCGCAACCACTCCATCCGATCCTGCCGCGATGGATCCCGCTGCGATAGATGGCGGCAGATCGCTGAGATCGATCGTCTGCCCGTTTCCCAGCGCGACCGCCCGCTCAATGCAGTTCTCCAACTCGCGCACGTTCCCCGGCCAGTCATATTGCATCAACGCCTTCATGGCGCCGCTGGTCACGTGCAATTCTGAACCGGCCGCATAGCGATCCAGAAACCAGTGCACCAGCATAGGCGTGTCGGAGCGGCGCTCGCGCAGCGCTGGAACGTGCACCGTAACCACATTCAACCGAAAATACAGGTCTTTGCGGAAAGTGCCTGCCTTGTACGCAGTCTCCAGATCACGATTGGTAGCCGCAATCACGCGGACATCCACCTTGATGCGCTGATTGCTGCCCACCGGACGCACTTCTTTTTCCTGCAACACGCGCAGCAGCTTCGCTTGCAATTCGACCGGAAGCTCACCCACTTCGTCGAGGAAAATTGTTCCGCCATCCGCCGCCTGAAAAAGTCCCTCTTTCGAGCGCAGCGCGCCCGTGAACGCCCCCTTTTCGTAGCCGAATAGTTCGCTCTCAATCAGCGTCGGCACCAGCGATCCGCAATCGACCGCAACAAACGGACGAGATGCGAACACCCCGCGAAAGTGAATCGCTCGGGCCACCAACTCCTTGCCCGTCCCGCTCTCGCCGTAAATCAGCACCGGCGTCCGCGTGTCCTTCAAGCGCGAGACCATGCGCAGCACTTCCTGAATCTTGGCTGACGACCCTACAATTCCATGCGCGGCCGTCTCCGTGTCCATGCGCTGGCGCAGAAATTCGTTTTCCTCGACCAGTCGAATCTTCTCCGCCATCCGCCGCAGAAAAAGCCGCAACTCCTCCAGCGGAGAAAATGGCTTGGTGATGTAGTCATACGCGCCCAACTTCATGGCCTGCACTGCGGTCTCAATCGATCCGTGCCCCGTCATCAACGCGACTTCGGTGCGCGGCAGAAATTTCTTCACCTTCTCCAGGAACTCGAGCCCCGACATGCGCGGCATCACCATGTCGCTTAGCACCATGTGCACCGGCTGCTCCTCCAGCAAGGCCAGGGCTGACTCGCCGCTCTCCGCCTCCAGGCAAATAAATCCCAGCGCCTCGCCTACCGTCATGCACAGTTTGCGAATGCTCTGCTCGTCGTCCACCACCAGCATCCGTATGCGAAGATCTTCACTCATTCCGCCACCGCTCATTCCTCCACCGTTACCGCTCCCAGTATTCACTCGGCCTTCCCCATCGTTTTAGATACGACTTCAATAAACTGCTGCACGCGAAACGGTTTCTCCACGCAGGGCGCGCCGGTCTCGCGCAACGTCGCCACGGTCTCTTCGTTCGCAATATCGCCGGTAATAAACACCACGCGCTCGCGCAAATCCGGGCGGTGCCGCGCGATCCAGGCATGCACCTGCCCGCCATCCACGCCGCCGGGCGTGCGCATATCCGACACCACGCCGAGAAATTCTCCGTTCGTCAGCAGCCGCAACGCGTCCGCGCCCGATTCGCAGCACACCACCGGATACCCGCTGCGTTCCAGCGCCGCTTGCACATAGGCCATCACGGCCGGCTCATCCTCGATAAGCAGCACGGGCAAAGTTGAGGTCTTCATAGCGGCTAGACTCATGTTGGTTTCACTCCCGCGGCCACACCCACCGATGCGGTGTGCGCCGCTGCGGGCAAGCGGACAATAAACGTCGCACCCTGCCCGCCCAGGTTGTTGTGACAGAGAATTTCCCCGGAATGCTCTTTCACGATGCCATAGCAAATACTCAGGCCCAGTCCCGTACCCTTCCCGACTTCCTTGGTGGTGAAGAAGGGATCAAAAATCTTGTCGGGATGCGAGATTCCTTCGCCGTTATCGCGGAATGAAACTTCAACCCCGTCCCCGGACTTAGTCGACATGATTTCGATGCGCGCCGGCCTGCCAATTTCGTGCACCGCATCGTAAGCATTGTTCAGAATGTTGAGGAAAACCTGCTGCAACTGGTGCGCATCGCCCATCACCTCGGGCAGTTCCTCATCCAGGTGCTCAATCACTTCCACCCCGTGGCTGTTGAAGTCATACGACCGCAACTGCACCGTGCGCCGCAGAATCGCATTCAGTTGCAGCGCCATGCGCTGCGGCGGCATCTGCCGCGCGAAACTCAGCAGGTTCTGTACGATCTGCTTGGTGCGCTGCGCCTCCTGCAGAATCACGCGCATATCCTTGCGCGCGGTTTCCGGCAGATCGGGATTCTCCATCAACAAGTCAGCGAATCCTAAGATCGCAGTCAGGGGATTGTTGACCTCATGCGCCACGCCCGACACCAACTGCCCGACCGCCGCCATTTTTTCCGCGTGCACCAGCTTGTTGCGTAGCACTTCGGAGTCGGTAATATCCGTCAGCATCACCACAATGCTGGTCACGGTTCCCTGCTCGTCGCGCATCGGGCTCAGATTGGCGGAAAACTTTCCAGTCCCGGTCGCGCCGCGAGCTATTTCCAACTCCAGATTATCGACCTGCTGCCCGCTCAACGTACTCTGCAAGGCGTCGGCCAGCGGCCGCACAAAGCCCGGAGCAGCCATCTCCAGCAGCGGACGCCCCAGCAACTCGCGCTGCTCAAAGCCCGCGTCGTACCAGCGGCGATTGGCATAACTGATCAGGCCGGCCGTGTCTGCCACCAGAATCAGGCTCTGCGTGTTGCTCAAAATCTTCGCGGAAAAATCCCGCTCGCGGTGCAGTTCCGACTGGTACGTCCGCAGGCCGGTCACATCCAGCATCAACCCGCGCACCTGCACCAGCGTCCCGCTATGGTCATACAACCCGAAGGCATTGATCAGCACATGGATCGGGGTTCCATCCTTGCGCCGCAACGTCGACTCGAAATTGCGCAGGCTGCCGTGCTCGCGCATCAACTCCGCTTGGCGATCCCGATGCTCCGGAGAAAAATACAGCTGCGTCGGGATATCCACCTGCAGCAATTCTTCCCGGCTCGTGTAGCCGAGCATGCGCACCATGGCATCGTTCACTTCCACGAAACGCCCGTCCGGAGTGCTGAAAAACAAGCCTTCCTGAATGTTGTCGAAGAGTTCGCGGTAACGGCGCTCGGCCTCGCGCCGGTCGGAAATATCTTTCAGGACATGAATCGTCTGCAGCCCTTCGCCCGAAGCTCCGTGCACCCGCGAAGTCGAAACCAGATACGTGCGGTCGAACACCGGATGCACAAATTCATCCGAATCCTCCGCCATCGACCGGCAGAACGGGCACGAATACGACGCGGCATCGCTGTTCAGCGCCATCATGGCGCGCATGTTGACCCCGATCAATTCCGCGGGGGGCACTCCGATCATGTCCGCCAGCGAGCGATTCACCCGGAGCACCTTGTCGCTCTGATCGTGCACTACGATGAAATCGCTGATGGCGTCAAAAATCTCCATCCAGTGCCGGTTCGATTGCTCGATCTGGGTAAACAGGCGCGCATTCTCCAGCGCCATCGCCGCATGTCCCGCGACGGTTTCCAGAAACACCCGGTCTTCCTGATCCAAACCTCCGGAACGCCCCGCCAGGCAGAGCAATCCGGCGAACTCTCCATTCGCGCCCGCCAATCGCACCAGCGTGCAGTCGGCCCACTTCAAGCTCGAAGCGACCTCCGCCCCGAGCAATTCCTCGGCGCGTCCCGAGACCACCGTCTCTCCCGCGCGGAAAATCTTTTCCGTCACCACCGACGGCAGCAATCGCTCCAGTCCCCGCTCCACCTGCACCTGCAAGGTCAGACCTTCGCCATCAGGCGCAAGCGCAGTTTCGTCGCGCGTTGCCATCAATTCCTCAGATTGCCCTGCCAGTTGCATGGCCACGATCTGCCAGCGACCCTCCTGCGGCACGGCCAGCAGGCCGGAGCGAGCTCCCGTAAGTTCTATGGTGCGGCCAAGAAACCTGCGGCCAAACTCCGGCAGGCGCAGCGCCCCGTCGATCTCCCGCGCCAGCTCGATCAAAGCCTCGGCGCGTCTCCTATGCTGCTCCGACAAATGCAGATTGCGCGCCACCTCCAGCACCACCGCAATCTGATTCGACAGCGCTCGCGCCCGGCGAATATCTTCCTCAGAAATGCCGCTCCCGTTTACCCGGTCGAGCATGCCAAACATGCCCAGCAACCGCCCGCCCGCCGAAACCAGCGGCACGCCCAGGATCTGCCGCACATCGTATTGGGCCACGACGTCCAGATTGGCGCCGCTCACGTGCCGCACATCATCGGTCCAGAAAACTTCCTTGGCGCGAAATGCCTTGGTGGCAATACCCTCGGGAAACAGATTGTCGACCCGGCTCGCCTTCCCCTTATCCACCGCGTAACGAACCTGAAACTTATCGTCCTCCAGCAACGCAATAAAACTTCGTCCAAAGCCGAGGAAATCCGCGGCATGCACCACAAAGCCTTCCAGAAAATGCTCCAGATCGCTGCTCGAACTGAGAGCGGAAGAAATCTCCAGCAGCTGATGCAGTTCATGCGCCTGCGCATGAGCCGTCGCATAGAGTTCCGCATGCGCCACGGCCACGGCTCCAAAACCGGCAATCGCCGATACCAGTGCCTTTTCTTCCGCGGTGAAAATTCCGTCCTGCCGGGGATAAACCAGAATCGCGCCCTGGGTTTGCGAAGTGCGCAGCGGCGCCGCAATCAAAATCCCCGGGCCGGTCAGGTTGCCCATGGTATGGGCTTCGGCGCCGATGGTGAGCGTAATCGGCTCTCCCGCGCTGACCGCGCGCTGCGCCAGGTCCGCGGCAAAGCGCAGGGTCGGCCCGTCGTGCCGCGCGCGCGCGGCATTTGCCAATTGTGGCGTCTCCGCCGAAACCGCCCGCAACTCAAAGCCCTCCTTGGGTTTCAGCAACACGCACACCAGCCGCGTACGCAACAGCAACCGCAATCGATCGGCCAAGGCCTCAATCACCGCGCTCACGTCGGGCGTTCCGTGCAGCACGTGCGCCACGTCCGCCAGGATTTCCGCGCGCCGGTGCTCCTCGCGCGAGGCCGCGTTCAACCGTGTCGCCTCCAACAGGCTGCCCAGTTGTCCCGCGAGAATGGTCGCCTTAATCGCCATGTCTTCGTTGAAAAAATCCGCATCGGAATCGTGCAGGAAGGTCGCCGCGCCAATCACCTCGTTAAATACGATCAGCGGCGCAGCCAGTAACGACCGCGCCCCGAACTGCGCCGCCGCCGGATACGCCTCCCGGTCCACATTGTTCAGGAACATCGTCCGCCGATGCCTTACCGCTTCGGCGGTCAGCGCGCTGTGCTCGGGAAGCAAGCGCCGGCCCGGAAATACGTCGGCCATCTTCCCTTCGGCCAGCTCTCCAAGGAGTTCATCGCCCGGCAGGCTACGCCAAAAATAAACTCCGCTGACCTGAAAGAAATCCAGCGTGGCCCGGCAGAATAACTGGATCAGAGAATGGGCGTCCGGTTGTTCGCCGGCCGCCGCCGCGATGCGGAGTAGCAGCTTCTGAAATGCCTCTTCGGAGCCCGGGGAAAGCCGGGGCAGCGGGCCCATGACGGGTGCCCCGCTCGGGAAATTCTGTGCTTCGCCGATCCGCGTATGGAAGATTTGTCGATTCACAAGTGCTTGAATCTATTTGGGAAAGTATCTGTCATCTCAATTTGAGTCAAGCGAAATGGTCGCACAGGTGCCCTACTGTGAAATCCTCCGGCAAATGTGAGATTCAGTCTCACCCTGAGAAATCTATACGCTAAACCGCGAGATGAGACTAGGCTAACCTGCTCAAGGTCTTCCCCAAACTCCACTCCAACATCGTTAACACGCCTATTTACTTATTGATACAGCTCATTACTTCGGTTTTCCCCAGAAGTCAGGCGTGGCCCGACCCTTGCACGCTTGCGCTTAGCGGCTTTCCGCTGTCTGAGGAGGATTTGTGTCTCGCACCATCACGGCTACATTCTGGGCCACCTTGATCCTGGCGGTGACTCTGACGCCGATCCTGGCCAAGGCCCAACAGACACAGAACGAGGAGATAACGCGCCGGGCCAAGAGCAGAGTTCAGCCTGCGTTCCCCGAATTGGCAAAAAAAATGAACATCTCGGGCATCGCCCGGATCGCGGTCACCGTCGCGCCCAATGGCACGGTGAAAGAGGCTCACATCGTGGGTGGACACCCGGTCTTGGCCGGAGCCGCGCTCGACGCCGCTAAAAAGTGGCGCTTCGAGCCCGCACCGACTGAGACCACCGGAGTCATCGATTTCAAGTTTCAGCAATAGCGGCGGCAACTCGCGCAGGAGACTGGCATGACGATCGGCAAAAAGCTGTACATGAATTTCGGATTCATCCTGGCCATGGTGATGGTGCTGTTCCTCGTGAACTGGTCGGCGGTGCAGCGCGAGCATGCGGCCAAAGCCGCCGCGGCGGCGTCACTGGAACTGGCCGACACCACCAACGCCGTTCGCTTCCAGATGATGCAGAACCGTCTCTATCTCAGCAACTATCTGCTGAGCGGCGATACCCGCGAAGTCGATCGCATGAACGACGGACTGCGCACCCTCAACGAGAAGCTCGAAGAAGGCAGAAACCTCGCCGCCTCCGATCAGGTCAAGAGCGCCCTGACCAAGGTCGAGCAACTCGAGCAGTCCTGGAGCAAGGAATTCGCCGAGCCCCTCATCTCCAAGCGTAAAGATGTCGACTCCGGCAACGCCACGGTGGCGGAATTGCAGATTTATTACCTCCAGAAGGACGCCTCGTCCTGGGTGAAGAGCTCCACCGACGCCCTGGAAGTGGCCGACGTCGAAAATCGCAAGCTCGTCGAAACCCGCCGCAAATCCGATGAAACCGCGGCCACGTGGACTATCACCGTTTCGCTGTTGAGCACGTTGCTGGCTCTCGGCCTGGGAGCGGCCATCGCCTTCCGCACTGCCAAGTCCATCACACAACCGCTCAGCAATCTGATGGGTGTCGCCCGCGGCATCGGCAATACCGGCGACCTCGAACACAATATCGACGTCAACCGTGACGATGAAATCGGCGAACTGGCTCGCACCTTCGCCAAGATGGTCACCTATCTGAAGGAGATGGCTGGAGTTTCCGAATCGATTGCCGGCGGCGATCTGCGCGTCGACGTCAAGCCGCGCTCCTCGCACGATACTCTGGGCAACGCCTTCACCCGCATGGTCGACGGTCTCGCCGGGTTAGTCCGCAGCGTGCGCGACGCTTCGTCGCAAGTCGCCAGCGCCTCCGACCAGGTCGCCTGCGCTTCAGAAGATTCCGCCAAGATCGGCCTGCAAGCCTCTTCGGCCATCGATGAAGTCACTTCGACCATGCACGAGATGAGCGTCAACGTGCAGAACATGGTGAAGAGTACGCAGGTGCAGGCCTCCAGCGTCAGCGAGACCTCCGCCTCCATCGATCAGATGGTGGCGTCCATTCAGCGCGTCGCCGACACCGCCAAGGTGCTGCTCGACATTTCCAACCGCTCGCGCGAGGAAGTGCACTCCGGCATCGCAACCATGGAAAAGGCCACCGACGGCCTCAACCGCATCAACACCACCATCACCTCATCGGGCGAAATCATTGGCGCCCTTGGCCAGCGCGCCGACGATATTGGCAAGATCATCGAAGTCATCGACGATCTCGCCGAGCAAACCAACCTGCTCGCCCTTAACGCCGCCATCGAAGCCGCCCGCGCCGGAGAGCATGGACTCGGCTTTGCCGTGGTCGCCGACGAAGTCCGCAAGCTGGCGGAAAAATCGGCGCAGTCCACCAAGGAAATTTCCGAACTCATTCAGAGCATTCAAAAGGAAGCTCGCAAGGCGGTCGAGAATATGGACCGCTCCACCGGCATCGTCAACGAAGGCCTCGAACTTGGCGGCGAGTTGAACTCCGCTCTGAAGAAAATTTCGAACGTGGTCACCGAGGTCTACAAGTTCGCCCAGGAGATCGGCGCGGCCACCAACGAGCAGTCGCACGGCTCGTCGCAGATCGCTCGCGCCACCACGCGGCTCAACGAAATCACTCACGAAATCAATTCGGCTGTGGAAGAGCAAGCCTCTGGAGCGCAGGCCGTGGTCAAGGCCATGGAGCGCATGCGCGAACTGGTGCAGCAATCCACCTCTGGCTCCACCGAACTGGCAGCGTCCTCCGAGCAGATGTCGAAGATGTCGCGCGGCCTGCTCGATTCGCTCAATCGCTTCTCGCTCGAAGATGCATCGCGCGCTCCCAACTCCGGCCGCAGCGCGCGTAGCGCCGCCGCGGGAGCGCAGTACTAAGGCCTGCACCAGGAGAGCCTGAATCATGAGCCGAGAACTTCATATCGTGGGCTTTCAGGTGGGACGCGAAACCTATGGCGTCCCCATCACTTCCCTGCACGAAATCGTGCGCGTGCCGGAAATTACGGCCGTGCCCGACGCGCCCGAATATCTCGAAGGCGTCATCAATCTCCGTGGAAAAATCGTGTCGGTCATGGACCTGCGCAAGCGCTTCGGAGAAAAGCATGCCGCGCTTAAGAAGCAGAATCGCATTCTGGTAGTTGAATACGCCGGACGGCTGGCAGGTCTGATCGTCGACTCCGCCTCGGAAGTTTTGAAAATTCCTGCCGACGCCGTCGAAGCTCCTCCCGCCGTGTTTCAGGAAGGCGGATTGAATTGCGTCACGGGTTTGGCAAAGGTTGGAGGACGCCTGGTGGTCCTGCTCGAAATGAGCAAGCTTCTCGCCCCTGGCAGCCTGCAGATGAAGAACGAAGGCACAGAAAAAAAAGCAGCCAAAGCAGAAGCGCGAGCCGCGGCGGCGAAATAGGGTCGGTGTCAGATCGAAATGAATTTTCGCTGACCACTGATCGTCGATCACTGATCACTGGCCACTGACTTACAAAAACGAGACGCATCCATGAGCACATCCGGAGCGGCACCCGCTCCCATACTGACGGAAGCCGAACTCAAGCTGCTGCAGGCGCTCGTTTACCAGGAGTGCGGCATGCACTTCGACGAGCGGCGCACGCACTTCCTCCAGGACCGCCTGCTGCGCCGCCTGAAGGAATGCCGCGCCGACTCCTTCTACGCCTACTATCGCCTGCTGATCAGCCAAGAAGGCAAGCAGGAACTGGCCAAGCTGCTCGAAAACCTCACCGTCAACGAGACCAGCTTCTTCCGCCACAAGGCGCAACTCGATCTCTTTCAGAAAACCGTTCTCGAAGAATTGTTCCGCCAGAAAAGTTCGCGCCGAGAATATTCCATTCGCATCTGGAGCGCGGGTTGTTCCACCGGGCAGGAAGCTTACACGCTCGCCATGCTGGTCACCGATGCGCTCGCCTATTACTACCTGCGCAATCCTCTGCCCATGGACCTGCCGCTGCCCAAGCCGCTCATCCCGCCGCCGTGGCGGGTGGAAATTCTGGCCAGCGACATCAGCTACTCCGTGCTCCGAGCCGGGCAGGATGGCACCTACAACGAGCACCAGATGTCGACCGTCGACTACGGCTACCGCCTGCGCTACTTCGACAAGCTGGCCGACCGCTATGCCGTCAAGAAGGCGCTGAAAGAGATGGTCCACTTCGACTTTCACAATCTGAAAACCGAATACCTGCCGCAGCGCAATGACGTCATCTTCTGCCGCAACGTGATGATGTACTTCGACGAGGCCGAGCAGAAGCGCCTCATCGAAAAGTTTTATCGCTGCCTCAACACCACCGGATACCTGTTCGTCGGGCACGCCGAGAGCCTGCTCGGACTGACCCAGAAATTTCAGATGGTCCACAAAGACAGCGGCACGGCCTATCAGCGCCTGGAGACGAGGGATAACGTATGACCAACATTCCCGACGAGCGCGGCGCCGAACTGCGGGAGCTCTTCTATGAGACCTCGCAGGAGTTGCTCCAGACCCTGAACGACGAAGCCCTGAAGCTCGAAAAAACTCCCGGCGACGAGGAAATCGTGCGCAGCATCCGCCGCGCCGCGCACACCCTTAAGGGAGACTCGGCTGCTTGCGGCCTGCGCGAAATCAGCGAACTCGCCCACCAGTTCGAAGATGCACTCTCGATCGAAAGCACTGCCACCCAGGCCGCCGTCGCCGAAATCGCCTTTGCCGCAGCCGATCTTTTTGCCGAAATCATCGCTGCCTACCGCAGCGGCGGCAAGCTGCCTTCGACCAAAGCTCTCAGCAAGAAAATTCAGGATCTCACCGCGGCGCCCGCTCCCGCGAAAGCTCGCCGCACGCGCAAGTCGGCCAGCGGCAAACCCGAAGCCAAGCCGTCCGTTGCCTCCGCCTCCGACTGGACCGAGTACGAAAAACTCTCCATGATCAAGGCCCAGGCCAGCGGCCAGGACGTGTTGCACGTGATGGTGAAGATTGATCCGCACTGCGCCATGCCCATCGCCGGGCGCCAGCTGGTGCAGAACGCCATCAGCACCATGGGCCCGGTACTGGCCGTCCGTCCCGATCCCAAGTCGCCCGCCGCCACCAAGCAGATCGACTTCGTGCTGGCCAGCATGCAGACCGGCGAACAGATCGCCGCCAAATGCAAAATTCCCACTATCGTCGCCGAAGTCGCCGTCGAAACCATATACACGGCCACCGTGGGCACGCCGCCCGCCACAGATCTCACGGCAACCCAAGCCACCGATTGCCCGATAGATGATCCGCTCGCCGCCGTCAACGCTCCTCCCGCGCCTTTCGAAGCTCCGTCTCCGGCTCCGGCGGCGGACGCCAGTGCGACCGCCGCTATGGTCGAAAACATTCTCCGGGTCGAAGCTGGACGCATTGACAGCGTGCTGAACCTTGTCGGCGAACTCATCATCGGCAAATCCATGCTGCAACAGGCGCTGCACGAATTTTCCAAGCGTTATCCCAAAGAGCTGCTGCGCGGCAAGTTTGCCGATGCCATGGCCTTCCAGGCGCGCGTGCTCAACGACCTGCAACGCTCGGTCATGAAGATTCGCATGGTTCCGGTCGACCAACTCTTCCGCCGCTTTCCCCGCATGGTGCGCGATGTTTCCCGGCAATGCGGCCGCGAGGTCGAGCTCGTGGTCAGCGGCCACGACACCGATCTCGACAAAGGCATCCTCGACGCCATCGCCGAGCCCTTGACTCACCTGGTCCGCAACGCCATCAGCCACGGCATCGAATCACCCGAGGAGCGCCGCAAAGCGGGCAAACCCGCGCAGGGCATGGTCAAGCTCAACGCGTACCACCAAGGCAATCAGGTCATCGTCGAAGTCACCGACGACGGCCGCGGCATCGACGTCAATAAAATTCGCAACAAGGCTATCGAACTCGGCATGACCACGCCGGAAGAAGCCTCGCGCCTCAACGAAACCGAAACTCTCGACTTCATTTTCCGCCCCGGCTTCTCCACCGCCGACCACGTCACCGAAGTCTCCGGCCGCGGCGTCGGCATGGATGTTGTACAGAGCGTTCTGCGCCGCCTCAAAGCTACCGTCAAAGTGGAAACCCGTCCCGGACAAGGCACCACCTTCAGCCTGAAGCTGCCGCTCACCCTGGCGATCATCAAGGCGCTGCTGTTCTGGGTCGAACAGCGGCTCTACGCCATTCCGCTCAACGCCGTACTCGAAATCGCGCGCACCTTCGAATCCGAAGTGCACCAGGTCGACAACTACGAAGTGCTGCAACTGCGCAATCAGGTCCTGCCCGTGCTGCGCCTCGGCCGTCCCGTCTCACCCGAAAATGCGGAACGCAAGACCAAGCTGTTTGTGCTCGTCATCTTAGTAGGAGAGAGGAAATACGGATTGATTGTGGACGCTCTTGATGGGGAAGAAGAACTGGTAATCAAGGCCTTGGACGACCAGACATTCTCGACCGATCTGGTCTCCGGAGCATCCATCCTGGGCGACGGGCGCGTGGTACTGATTCTCAACCTGTCTGCCGTCGTCGATCACGTCGCCAAAGCCCGGCCCGAGGAAGCCGGACAGGTCAACTCCGGCCTGCTGCTTACCCACACCGATCGCCTGCGCATGGCCATGAACATGACCTCAGGAGGCCGGGCATGAAATCCTCTGTCCGCGTGCTCGTGGTCGACGACTCAGCCCTGATGCGCAAGCTGATTCCGCAGATGCTCGCATCCGACGATTCCATCGAGGTTGTGGGCACCGCGATGGACGGCAACTTTTGCCTGAAAAAGATCGAAGAACTGAAACCAAACGTGGTCACGCTCGATCTCGAAATGCCTGGCATGAACGGCATCGACACGTTGAAGGAAATCATGCGGCGCCACCCCGTGCCCGTGATCGTCTTCAGTTCCCACAGCATCGAAGGCGCGTCGGTCACCATGAAAGCGCTCGGCCTGGGTGCATTCGATTTCGTCCCCAAACCGAAAGATGCCTCAGCCCACATGGCTGAGACCTCAAAAGAACTTATCGCCAAGGTGAAGGCCGCCGCTGAGTGCAAGCTCAAACCCCGCCTCCCGCACGGTCTGCCGCCTCGGCCCGAAAAACTTTCCACCACCGGCTCGCCGGCGCGTGTGATCGCGATCGGAGTTTCTACCGGAGGCCCCCAGGCCCTTGAATATCTGCTGTCGCAGCTGCCCGGAGATTTTCCCGGCTCCATCGTCGTGGTGCAGCACATGCCCGACGGATTCACCGACATGTTTGCCCGCCGCCTCGACGAACTCTCCGCCCTGCGCGTGAAAGAAGCGCAATCCGGAGACGTGCTGCATCCCGGCCGCGTGCTCATCTGTCCCGGCAGCCGCCACCTCCGGGTCAAGCGGCTTCCCATGGGCGATGTCGCCGTCCTCACCGACGACGGCCGCGTCAATGGCCACCGTCCCAGCGTCGACGTTCTTTTCCGCAGCATCGCGGAAGAATACAAATCCCAGGCCGTCGCTGTATTAATGACTGGCATGGGCGACGACGGCGCCGAAGGCTTGGGCGCAGTGAAAAAAGAAGGTGGAATGACCATCGCTCAGAGTGAGGAATCCTGCGTGGTTTACGGAATGCCGAAAGCCGCCATTGAGCGCGGATACGCCATTCGGGTGGTCAGTCTGGATGTCATGGGCGCCACCCTGCAGGCGATCTGCGGCCGTGGCAGCGGTGACGCGAATTCTTCCGGCCGCGCCGTACGCGCCGGAAACTAGAAATCGGCACGAGGAGACCGTGACCAGCGTCATCTGGCCGGGACTCAGCGGGCATGATATGCAGTTGAAAGGGGAGGTCGGTATGGAGCAGTTTGCACCAATAAAACGCAGCAAGGATGGGCAACCGGTCCGCTACTTGATCGTGGACGACTCGGTCTTCGCCCGCAAAAACCTGGCCCGCATGATCGAAACCTTTGGCGGGCAGGTCGCCGCCGAGGCCGGTGATGGCCTGACCGCCATCAGCGAGTTCGACCGCACGCATCCTGACATCGTGCTCATGGATATCACCATGCCGCAGATGGAAGGCATCGAAGCCGCCGAACGCATCGTGCAGGCGCATCCTGAAGCCCGCATCGTCATGGTCTCGTCCGTGGGCTATCAGGAAAACATCGTCGCTGCCCTGCAGCGCGGAGCACGCCATTTCGTGCAGAAGCCGGTCAAGCCGGAAGTTCTCTACGAAGTCATCAAGTACGTGCTCGGCGAAGATGGCTCGGTAGCCAGCGCCGCGGGCGCTTAACTCAATTTAGTTCGGAGTCTATCGCAATGAAGATGGAACTCATCCAGCCTTTCATCAACGCGGCCGACGCCGTGTTGTCGCAAGGCCTGCAAGGCTCGACCAAGGTGGGCAACCTCACCATGGAAGAGGACGCCTATCGCCGCAAAGGCGTGGCCGGCATGATCGCCCTCACCGGTGACATCGAGGGGCGCATCATTCTCGATCTCGAGCCGCACACGGCAGTGCGCGTGGCCAGCCACTATGCGGGCGCCGAACTGCCTGAATCCGACAGCCTGATCAAGGAGACCATCTTCGAACTGGCCAACCAGGTCGTGGGCAACGCCATCTCCGCCCTCAACGATCAGGGCTTCCATTTTCGCGTCCATCCGCCCCTCCTGCTCACCTCCCAGGAGGGCGACAAGACCAGCGAAGATACCGAAGCGCTGATGATTTGCTTTGAAACTCCCATGGGCAACGTCTTCATGAACGTCGCCCTGCGCTACAACAAGCGCCGCCTGGCCGATCACGCCGCCATGGGCGCGTAGCGAAAGGTAGAAGAACGGGCGGGCGTAGAACCCACCGAACCATGTGCGAAGGGTGGAAGAGCGGCGCTTCAGCGCCGCGTCAAGCGCAAACCTCCGACGGTCTTTAGCCCCCGTGCCCCTATTCGGCTTCCTGGAGCGCACGACCCGGCTCTTCGAACCATCGCGCCGTGACCGCCCCGAAGATGAATCCTCCCACGTGCGCCAGATAAGCCACACCACCGGTCTGCACCTGGGCCACCTTGCCCGCATGCACTAATTGAATCAGGAACCAGAATCCAATCAAAACAGCCGCTGGTATAAACGTGATCTTCACAAAGATAAAAATCAGCAGAATTGACTTGATGCGATCGCGTGGGTAAGTCACGATGAACGCCCCCATGACCGCGGCAATCGCCCCGCTCGCGCCCAGGTTGGGTACAGTCGAATGAGGATCGGCTACGACCTGAGCCAGCATCGCGATCACACCGCCCAACAAATAAAAAACGAGATACCGGCCTCGCCCCATTGCATCTTCAATTTCCGGACCGAAGGCCCAGAGGAATACCATGTTCCCGATAATGTGGGACCAGCTCCCGTGCATGAACATTGCGGTCAGAATCGTGATCCATTGGTGGCCGGAGGTAATCTGCGCGGGCACCAATGACCATTGCGCGACGAACGCGTCACCGCGCGTCAACTCAAGCAGGAAAACAACAACATTTATAGCGATGATGACTCCCGTGCATACTGGCGCGCGCACGGGTCGGCGCGAGGCGTCCTTTAGCGGAATCAGGCCTCCCACGTTCGATCCCTCCCTTTTGCCTTGCGTTCTTCACGCTAGGCAGAACTCTCCCTCGGAAAAAATCTGCGATGTCGTTCGCCCCTAAGCCGCCATTGACGTCGGAGGCCCTGCTGACCTCGACGTGACCGCCTGGCGAACCGCAAATGAGACCATCACCCGCGTAACGCCGCTAAAGATCAGGCTTACGCCCACCAGCGTGCCGATCGCCCAGCCAGAACTCGATGGCCACTGCATATAAATCATCAACCCCAGCAGCAGCGTCACAATGCCATCGAGCAGATACCAGCCGGATCGCATGACCGAGGGGGCCCGGAAGTACTGCACGATATCGAAGATTCCCTCGATCAGAAATAGCGATGCCAGCACCAGCGTGAGCGAAACCACGCCCACCGCCGGGCGCGCGATCAGATATCCACCGAAGCAAATATAGGCGAGCCCAACCAGCAGTCTCCAGATCACGCTGCCGGCTTCGCGCGAATGGAAAGCGACCACCAGGTGGACTATGCCCGCAAGGACGATCAGCCAGGCAATCATCGCATTGACGGCGACCGCCGCAAACATAGGCGATGCTATCGCTAGCATCCCCAGGATGATCAGCGAAACGCCCCAGAGGATGGACAACGTGGAACCCCGCCGTACCAGATCAGAGGAATTCTGCACCATAAACGCACCTCCTAGACGGATTGGGCGAGTCTACTGCAAGGAATTCGCGGATGCAATTCTCCAGCAACCGTGACTAATGCTTCGCCCGTTCTTTTACCTTTTCCAGCATCTGCTCCCGCGCTGCCTTGTCAAAATATTTTCCTTCCAGCCAGACCGCCTGAATCTGCGTCGTATTGTGAATGTCGGCCAGCGGGTCTGCGCTCAGCAAAACTAAATTCGCCATCTTCCCCGCCTCGATCGTTCCAAAATCCGCCGTCTTCCCCATAAACTTCGCCGGATTCACCGTAGCCGCCTGCAGCGCCCCCAGTGGCGTCAGCCCCGACTCCACCATCATCGCCAGCTCGTCATGCAGCGAGAATCCCGGAAAGCAAAATGGATTCATCGCATCCGTGCCCGCCATCAGCGGCACGCCCGCCTTCGCCATCGCGCCCACCACGTGCTCATCCGTCGCGAATACCCGCCGCGCCAGGTCGTACTGCCCGTAAGTCCAACGCCGCAGCTGAATCTGAATTCGTTCCATCCACCGGTCGCGAAATCGCCGGTCAATGTACGCTAGGCGCGGGTCCGAAAGAAACTTCGAGTCATCCAGCTTTCCCCAGATTCGAAGCACGGTCAGCGTCGGCACCTGCCAGGTGTCGTTCGCGCGAAACTCTGCAAACAAATCCTTGCATTTCGCTTGGTCAATAGTTCGGTATGCCTCTGCCTCAATCCGGAACCGGTCGCGAAAAAACTGCGCGTGCATGAGATCGGCGCTCAGGAATTCCTGCTTGCTCGAGCAAGCCAGCGCAATGCCCGTCAAATGCTCAATCGACCGCTGCCCCGCACTCGACGCCTCCTGCGCCGTGATCGCATCCGGCACATGCCCTTCAAACGGAATGTGTTGCTGCTTGGCCTCGTCCGCTATCGCGAAATACGCGTCCCGCGGAATCCGGTTGTACACCTTTACGAAATCCGCGCCGCTCGCCTTGATCTCGTCCACGGTCCGCCGTGCGTCCTCTGGCTTCTTCACCACAATCGATCCCGGCCAGATCGGAGGACTCCCATCCACAATCGGACTCGCCAGATAAATCTCCGGCGAAGGATTCTCGTTCGCCAGCTCCGTCCGCTCCTTCGCAGCGTCGCGCTTCCCAAACATGATGCGAATTCCCGTCACTCCATTGGCCACATACAGCGGCAGTTCGTCCACATCATGCACATGAACATGCATGTCCCAAAGGCCCGGAATCAAATATCCGCCGTGCGCATCAACACCGCCCGGCAATGTATTGTCCGCATCCACCGTAGCCGCAAGCGAAATAATGCGCTCCCCGCGAATCACCACGGTCTGATCGCGCAATTCCGCCCCCGTCACCACATTGATGACGGTAGCGTGCCGAATGGAAATCTCCGTGGAATGATCCTGAGCGACCGCAACGCCAACGAGAAAAAAAAGTAAGAGAAACTTTTTCATAGTGTGGAGCGGGCACTCCTGCCCGTTTGCCTGCAGCAGCAACCAACCCTGCGAGCAACCAAGCCCGGCTGCCAGGCTAAACCTTCACTCCAACTCCCCGATCCACGCCCCATACGCAGGAATCGACATCTGCGCAACGCTCACTTGCTCCGCGGCCCCAAACGAACTCAGCAACGTTTTCCCTGCCACCGCCGAAATTCCCTTCGCCGCCAAGTCCGGCTGGACCTTCTGTTCGCCGCCACTCATGTTCAACACCACCAGCACGTTGTGTCCCTTATAACTGCGCACGTAATCCAGCACGTTCGCATCGCCCTCATTCAACGCAACGTACTTCCCATCCAAAAGCGCCGGATTCGTATGCCGCATCGCCAGCAATTGCCGGTAATAATTCAAAATCGATTGCGGATCCTTTTTTTCACTCTCCACGTTGTAAGTTTTATAGCGCTCGTCCACCGGCAACCAGGGCGTCGTCGCGCTGAACCCCGCGTTCGCGCTGTCAGTCCACTGCATCGGCGTCCGCTCCCCGTCTCGTCCTTTTTCTTTCGGCCAGCCCCGCCGCCCCTGCGAATCCTTCACATCCTCCGGCCGCTTGGGATCGTTATTCTCCATCCCAATCTCTTCGCCGTAATACATCACCGCCGTGCCCCGCAGCGTCAGATAAAGCGAGGCCATCAGCTTCGCAATCGCATCATTATGTTGTCCGTCACCATAGCGGTCGTAGACCCGCCGGATATCGTGATTGCTCAACACATACACCGGCCATTCGCCCGACCCGTCGACCCACGCAATCTGCTTGCGAAACTCCGCCGGCGAAAGCTTGTTGATGGTCGCGAACATGAAGTCCATGGGCATCTGCACTTCATCGTCATGCTTGCCGTAATAGCGCTTCAGTTGCGCCATGTCGCTGGTCCAGGTCTCCCCAATCAGCACCGCGTTGTACTCATCTGACACTTTTCGCAGCCGCTGCAGAACCCCATGCAACTCCGGCTGGTTCTTGTCGTAAATCTCCTGCTCCACGGGATCGCCCAGTGCATTCTTATCTGCACCTACAATCGGGTTATTACGAAATTGTGCATCCACATACATCACATCAACCGCATCCAGCCGAAATCCCGCCACCCCGCGCTTATACCAAAAACGCGCCACATCAAACATCGCCTTCTCCACATCCGCATCGCGATAATTAAAGTTCGGCTGCGGCGGATAAAAATAGTGGTAGTACCACTGTCCCGTCGTAGCGTCGAACTGCCACGCCGACCCGCCAAACATCGATGTCCAATTATTCGGCGGCACACCCGGGCCCTTCCCATCCCGCCATATAAACCAGTCCCGCTTGGCGTTCGTCTTCGAAGAACGCGACTCCTGAAACCACTTGTTCTGATCCGAAGCGTACGTCGAAACCAGATCCAGCAGCACCCGCATGTTCCGCCGCTTCCCCTCCGCCAGGAGGCGGTCCATATCCTGAAGCGTGCCATAATCCGGATTCACGTTGTAATAATCGGAGATGTCATATCCCCAATCGACTTCGGGCGAAGGAAACATCGGCGCAATCCAGATTGCGTCCACGCCCAGCCAGCGCAGGTAATCCAGTTTGAAAGTAATGCCGGGAAGGTCGCCGATGCCGTCATTATTGCTGTCGGCAAAACTGCGCGGATAAATCTCGTAGAAAACCGCGTGCTGCCACCACGCGTGGCCCTCATCGTCCACATCGCGCTTCTGCGCCACGCAACATGCGCACGCAAAAATCACAGTGAACACAAGCCAGGAAAAGGAATGCTCCCGCATCAAGCCTCCCCACGCTGATCGCGAGAACCGCCAGCGCGTGCAGGAGATTCTACTCTCCAGCCCCCATCATGACGATTGGCATCGTCGGCGAACTGGCCCCGGCTTCCTTCTCCACCGTAATCGCGAACGCCTTCGCTTCCGCACCCGCCGGCAGCGGAGGATTCACCACCGTAGCGCTTCCATGCGCGTCCGGCTTGAACACGCCCGCCGGAATCGGCGCGCCCTCTACCGGAATCAGCCACAACTCATATGCTTTCTGCGGCGGCAGCGCGGGCATATTGTTCGCCACAAACACCAGGCTGCTGCGATTCTTCAAATAAAATGCCTTGCCCTGCGGCTGTGGCGGAGTCTTCAACGAAACCAGCGTCACTCGCTGCGCCGAGGGCTCAATGATCGGCGCCGCAACCTTGCGAATTTCTTCCAACTCGCGAACATTCTCCGCCATCTGCGAACTCGCCGAAGCCAAACTCTGCTTCAATCCCAGATTCTCTTTCCAAAGCGAAGCCGCAAACACGATCACCGCAACCGTAGCCGCCCAACCCAACCATCCCCACCACGAACGCCGCGCCGAAGCCGCGGTCGATTCCGGGTGCCCCATTTCTCGCGCGTCGTGTGTGCGGGAAGTGGGGACTTTCACCGCCGCATCCAGCAACCTCTGCCGCGCGCGAGCCGGAGGCTTCGGTCCCAACGTCGATACGGCCAGCAACGCCCCATCGCCGCGCAGCTGTTCCAATTCCGCCCGGCAAGCGTTGCACGTGGCCAGATGTTTTTCGAGGTCCGCGCGCTCCTGTCCTTCAAGCGCATTCAGCGCATAAAGCGCCAGATCCTCGCCGAATTGTTCATGCCCACTCATTTAAAATAGAACGTTTGTCATCCTGAGCGAGACGCTTTTTGTCTCGCGAAGGGCCTGACCGCGCCGCGCGATCAATCTCGCGTCTTTTGCGAGATTGCTAAATCGCGCGTTCGGCGCGCTCCCCTACTTCACCCCGTAAACGCCTTCCTCAGTACCATCAGCCCCGCGCGAATCCGCGTCTTAATCGTCCCCAGCGGCTCACCCGTCTTCTGCGCGATCTCCGTATGACTCAGCCCCTCAAAGTACGCCATCTCCAGCGCGCTGCGCTGCGGCGCCGACATCGTTCCCAACACGTCGCGAACTTTCTGCGCCGCCCGCGTCCGGTCGGCCTCGGCCGCAAAATCCGGCGACACCGACACCACGACGTCCTCGATATCTGTCTCCGGCCGCCGCCGCCGCAGCGCATCAATCGCGCGATTGCGCGTGATCACCGCCAGCCACGCTCCCAGATTTCCCCGCGCCGCGTCGAACGCTCCCGGATTGCGCCACAACTGCAGAAACACTTCTTGCAACACATCCTCCGCTCCGCTCGCATCGCCCAACACCCGCAGCGCCACTGCATACACCACTGCAGAATAGCGATCGTAGAGCGCACCCAGCGCACCCTGGTCGCCCGACCGCATCGCCGTGACGATGGCCAGATCGGACGAATCCCCTTGTCTCTCCGCACTCGACAAACGATCGTCTTCCTATGTGGAAATACGTTCCCAAACCCCAGAACGGATTGCAGCCCAACGAGGTTACCAGAGTGCCATACGGATGTTCCATCGAAGCAGAGGGTGGTGATTTCGAAGTGCGCGCAACCACGCTGCCGGGTGCCCCATTTCTCGCGCGTTTTGTGCGCCAGAAGTGGGGCTTTGACTTTATCGTCTAGGGACTCAGATTTACTGGCTCAACTTGATCGCCAACTGCCGCTCCGGCTGCGTCATCTCTCCCCAAAGCTTCTGCAGATCCGTCTGCACCGATTCATTATCCGGCTCTTTTCGCAGCGCCATTGCGAACCACCGGTACGCGGTCGGCAGATCCCGCGGCGTACACAGCCCCGCCGAATACAGCGCGCCCATCTCGATCATCGCCTTCGAGTTCGCTCGCTCCGCCACCGGCTTCAACAGCCGCAATCCGCGATCACAATTCTGCGGCACGCCTTTTCCATACAAATATTTCTGCGCCTCCGCCACCGGATCGACCGGCTTAACGGAAGCCGCTCTCGCGGCAGAAGGCTTGGCTCGTTCCGCCGGAGCACTGGAATCCTCTGACACAGCATCTTTGCCAGCTGCCGGTTCCGCCGGTGAAGGCGTCGCAGGCGCCGCTTTCGCATCAGGCGAAACTGTCGGCGCAGCGGAACTCGGAGGCGCGGAGCTCGGGCTTGGCGCCGGCTGCGCAGCCGCACCATTCGAATCCGGTGCGGTGCCCGTTGCAGGCGAAGCCCCAGGATTCGCTGTCGTTGGCGCGGGATTCGAACCCGCAGCATTGTCGGGATTCGTACCAGCATTTGCAGGTGCGCTTGCGTTTCCCGGACCCGCCGCAGAATTTGCCGGCTGGTCCGCCGCCGTCGTCGTCGATGGCAGCGAGGACTGCGACGGCTGAGCATTCGAATCCTGAGCACTCTGCGTCGCCGGATGCTTCTCCAGGCCCAGCCAGCCGAATCCCTGATTCTTCCAGCGCAAATATCCCAGCCCCACAGCCAAAGCCAGCGCCAGAAAAATCACCACAGCCTTCCAGCCGCCGCCGTGTTTCGGTTCGTCGTCGTCGAGCAAATAATTTAGATCGCGAGACCGCGGCGCCGAACTCGGATCAATGCTGAGCGATCCTCTCCGCCGCTCGGAACTGGACGACGGCGCTGGCTGATTCAAACCCAGGAACGACGGCCCGCTGATCACCGGCTCTTCTTCTTCCGCGCGCGGCTCTGGTACTCGAGCTTCAACCCGAGGCGGAGGCGCGGCAACCGGAATTGGCGCCGGCGCGGGCGCGGGCTCCGCCAGCAGCGTAGCTCCGCACATGCCGCAGAAGCGGTTCGTCCCCGGATTTTCGTTGCCGCATCGCGGGCAGCGCACTCGTCCTCCAGAATTCTCCTAATAGCTTACGATATCTTCAGAGTTGGATGCAGCAGCTTCTCCGTTCGCATCCTTCAATCCCACTCATGCGTGCCCAAAGAAACAACGCCCGAGCCCAATGAAAACGCGCCTGAACCATCCCGAGCCCCGAACCACAGAAATTACTGTACAAGGCCGCCGCCTCGAAGTGCTCCGCATTCCGGCCAGCAAGCCGCACGCGCCCGAACTTGTCTTCCTGCATGAAGGTCTGGGCTCTGTCTCGCACTGGAAAGATTTTCCCGTCCGCGTTGCCCAGGCCACAGGATGCCCCATCACCGTCTATTCACGGCACGGCAATGGCAACTCCGACCTGCTCACCGAGCCGCGCCCCGTCAGCTACATGCACGACGAAGCGCTCCATTCCCTTCCCGACCTTCTAGAGCAACTCGAAATCAGGAATCCCATTCTCGTCGGCCACAGTGACGGCGGCTCCATCGCCCTCATCTATGCTGGCTCCAAATCAGCCGGGACCCACCACCACGTCCGCGGACTCATCCTCCTCGCACCGCATGTCTTCGTCGAAGATCTCAGCGTGGCCAGCATCGCCGAAGCCAAAACAAAATTCGAGACCACCAACCTTCCCGAGAAACTCGCCCGTCATCACGCCGACGCCCCCAGCACTTTTTGGGGATGGAACCGCATCTGGCTTCATCCCGACTTCCGCCGCTGGAATATCGAAGAGTATCTATCTAAGATCTCCTGCCCCATCCTCGTCATCCAGGGCCGCGAAGATCAGTACGGCACCATGGCCCAGGTGGAAGCGATCCAGCGGCAATCCGCCGGCCCAGTCGAAATTCTCCCGCTCGAAGATTGCCGCCACTCCCCGCAACGCGACCAGCCTGATGCGGTGCTCGATGCGATTACAAAATTCGTGCAACGGATCGACGGGAACAAAACTTTCAAGTAAGGTGTCTGAATCAGTAGGGCCCTCGTGTGTTCCAGCGCACAATGTCTTAACCATCCGAAATTCCAGGAGGCTCGATCATGGCCCGTCATCTGGCAATATCTTCGCTTCTGCTGGTCGCTTTCACCGCGCTGGCTGCCGCTCAAGTCAAGCCTCAACGGATTCGTGTTTCGGCGGGCGTCGAATCAGGCCTGTTGCAGTCCAAGGTAGATCCCGTCTGTCCGCCGCTGGCGCGGCAAGCTCGCATTCAGGGCATCGTGATCCTGAAAATCAACGTCAGCAAAACCGGCGACGTGGACCACGTAGAACTCGTTAGCGGACATCCCCTGCTCGCTCCCGCCGCCATCGAAGCCGTCAAGCAATGGAAGTACAAACCTTTCCTGTTGAACGGCTATCCCTTAGAAGTGGAGATCCAAGTCCAGGTCAACTTCACGCTCGCAGACAATCCGCCGGCTCAGAGCGCTGCCGCCAATCCTCCGGGCACAGGGCCTGGAGAAGTACCGGGTGGTGTCCCGGGAACCAACGTGGGCGGCGGTATGAGTGGCGTAATCGTCTCCACGTCGCCCAATGATGCGGTTGGGACTGCGCAACGAGTTCGTATTTCCTCCGGCGTCGCAGCGGGGTTACTCGTACACAAAGTGAATCCGATTTATCCGCCTGATGCCAGGGACCAGCGCATTCAGGGAACAGTTGTGCTGAAAGCGATCATCGACCAACAAGGCAACATCGCCCACATCGAACTCATCAGCGGCCATCCTCTCCTGGCGGCGTCCGCCATCGAAGCCGTCAAGCAATGGCAGTACCGTCCCTATGTGCTGAACCAGAAGCCGGTAGAAGTCGAGACCCAAATCCAGGTGAACTTCACCCTGGCGAACTAATCCTCTGTGTTTCCGCCGTGCCCCTCTGGGTGAAGCCTTTAGTCGTACCCAAAACCAAAGTCACTCCCGCCGTCCGAAAAAAATCCTAGATAGAGAAGGCATGCGCCCCAGGCACTACAAATGGATCGCCACCGCGATGCGTGCCCTCCCGAATCCTGCCTCCATCAATAGATGTGTGCGGCAGTGTGGCGCGGGCAATCCTGCCCGCGACTCTAACCACGAAGACTGCAGCCTGCAGCTAACCAATCGCCGCGATCCCCTATGCTATCCTGCGCACTTCGGAGGAGATCGTTGGCCGGCGCTCCTGTCTGGTCGCTCCCTCTGCACTGCAATCATTTTTCTGGGCGAATATTTTTTGAGTAGTGCGATCCAGCGCGAACCCGATTCCACCGCAAAGCGGCCCTCCACCGCTTTGTGGACACGCGAACCCAGCTTGCGGGAAGCGATCTTGCTTTGGGCGCTTTGCGGTCTCATCTTCGCCAGCGTCGCTTCCCTTTTCCGACCGTACCTTTCTCTTGCCCAGGAATTCGGCGACACTCAGGCCTACATGCAGATCGCGCAGGCCATTCGCTCGTGGAATTTCTCTGGACTGTTTGTGAAACATTTTTGGGGGCTGCCCTATGCCGTCGCCGCGCTCGCGAAACCGACCGGCCTCGCCACCGAAGCCGCGCTGCTGATTGTTTGCGCCGCATCTTCACTGGCAGCGCTCGTTCTCGCCTATCGCCTCTGGGGAGGATGGATCGCCCTCTTCTTCTCCCTGCTCAATTTCGACTGGCTGCAGCGCTCGTTCCTCGGAGGCTCCGAACCGCTGTTCGTCGCACTGGTCTTCGCGTCCTTCCTCGCTATCCGCAAATCAAGCTGGAAGTGGGCCGCGCTGCTGGCCAGCCTCGCCACCATCACGCGCCCGCTCGGAGTCTTGCTGCTCGTCGGTATCGGCATCACTCTGATCCTCCGCCGCCAATGGCCGCAACTCATCTCCACCATCGCTATCGCCGCGGCGGTCGCATTCCTCTACGTCACGCCCTTGCGCCTCTACCTGCACGATCCGCTGGCCACAGTCCACAGCTACGGAGTGCTTCAGCCCAACCCTTACCCACCGCTGTTCGGCATTCCCTTTCGCGCTATCGTTGTGGGCACGCTGCGCTATCCTGCGCCGCTGTCAAATCTGGTCTTGAGTTTCTCCTGGATTCTTCTCGTGCTGGCCGGAAACATTGCGATGCTTTCTACGCAAGCCTTTCACGACTACGCCCGACAGCATCCGACGGAGACGATTTTCGCATCTCTTTATCTAGTCTCTCTTTACGCGTACAACCTGCCCGTATTTGCGCGCAGCAACTTCGCGCGCTTCGCCATCCCAGTTCTGCCTTTCATCTTTCTGGCGCTGTGGCGATGGCTCCCCAAAGACCGCCGTGTCCTCTGGACACTGACCGTCGTCACTCCAGTACTAGCAGCGGTCTCCGCCGTAGGGCTGAAGAACGTAATCGCGGCACTGCATGGCCATTAAAGTGTTCCTTCAGGAACTCTGTGCAAAGCATTAAAAACGATGCTTGCAAATCGCTGATTACAATGAAGGACGAACTAGCGGGATCCTGTATTCATAGGGATAGGCTGTGGAAAATGTGTCTACTTTCGAGGGTATTTCACGAGGGATCCTGTCTACTTAGGTGGACTTGACTTTGGGCGCTAGCCACGCGTCTCCGCGGGAATCTTCCACCATGCGACAGCAGCGCTCGCTATGGCAAGAACTGCACACAGCATGACAATCAGGCGGAAGCTAAAGACGAAGGCCTCAGCGATGGCCGAACGAATCGCCGCAGCAATCTGCGGATCCAAGCCCGC
Organism: uncultured Acidobacteriota bacterium; assembly: GCA_963701925.1. Taxonomy (GTDB): domain Bacteria; phylum Acidobacteriota; class Terriglobia; order Terriglobales; family Acidobacteriaceae; genus Sulfotelmatobacter. The sequence continues at coordinate 91,032 of CAVPBQ010000007.1, read as the reverse complement.
CGGCGCATCGAGGCTGCCCAGCTTGGCCACGTTCGATTCCAGTTCGTGCACAATGCCGGCGTTCAAATTAAGACTCGCAAGCGACCGTCGCAACGAGTGCCCAAAGGCCGCTGTCATGAGTACTCCCAACACCGCCACTGCGAGAACGCCTGCGACTCGGGCGACCGCATTGTTAATTCCGGACGCCGTGCCCGCCCGTTCCTGCTCGACGGAGTTCATCACCACAGTGGTCAAAGGCGCGACACTGATCGCCATGCCAAGTCCCAGAAAAACGAAAGCTGGAAAGAACGCAGTCCAGTAGCGGGCCTGCACATCGGGAACTGCAAATAGAAGGAACGCCACGGCGGCAATGAGGGGACCCACGATGAGCGGAATCTTTGGACCGTAGCGGTTAATCAGTCCTCCTGACCAGCGGGATAGCAGGAACATCAGCAGGATCATAGGGAGCGCAGCCGCGCCGGTAGCGGTCGCGGAGTACTTCTGAATCTGAATCAAGTTCAAGGGAAACAAGAAAAAGAAAATCCCCAACGCAGCGTAAAGAAACAGGGTCAGCAGATTTGCTCCACTGAAGCTGGCGGACCGAAACAATTTCAGGGGGACCATCGGTGTTCTTGCTCTCTTCTCAACAAATAGGAAGAGTGCGAGCGACCCCAGCCCGAGAAGCAAAGTTCCGATGACGCGAGGATGCGTCCAGCCGAGGATGGACGATTCAAGAAAACCATAGACCAGCCCAGCCAAGCCGCAAGTCGCGAGCGACGCGCCCAGCCAATCAACGCTTCCTGGATCCGGACTTCGTGACTCGGAAACGTGCCTGAACGAGATGATCAACACGAGAGCAGCGAGCGGAATATTAAGGAAGAAGATCCAATGCCAGGAAGCATGCTCGATCAGCCAACCTCCGAGAACCGGGCCGAAAGCGGTCGTGATAGTCGTAAACCCGGCCCATGTCCCGATCGCTTTACCACGAGATTCCACGTCAAAGGATGAGCTGATGATGGCAAGACTGCCGGGCACGAGGAACGCGGCAGCGATGCCCTGAACCGAACGCCAGAGTAATAAGCTTTTGATGCTCGAAGAAAAGCCACAGCCGGCGGATGCCACCGCAAAGCCCAGCACACCCCACAAAAACATCTTGCGGCGGCCGAGGGAGTCTCCCAGTGCCCCTCCGACCAGGATCAGTGCAGATAGAAATAGTCCATACGACTCAATGACCCATTGCACATCCACCACGGTGGCGTGAAGGTCAGATTGCAACGCGGGCAGAGCCACGTTGACAACCGTGCTGTCGATGAACGCCATGCTGGAGCCGAGGATGGTGGCGGCAAGAATCCACGAGCGCGATTTCTCGGCACAGGGTGCGGCTAGGACCCCAGTCCGGATTAGTCCTTCGTCGCATGGCGGCTTCATCTCGAATCTGGATGCGGATGGATTGCGAAGGGATTCCAGATCCGACCGAATTGGTGAATTTGCGGGTGCGGCGTGAACGATTGACCTGATCCGATTTGAGGGTCCCCCGATCGAGCTTGGCTTGAGCGGGAGGTGGCGCTCGCAGTGTTTGCGCCGTCGTTCCCACTCTTTCGCAAAGAATGCAAAAGGATGGGGCACCCGGCGTTTGGTTCGTTGTAACGTAATTACAATGGCAGCATAAGTATTCACTCTTTATTAGGCGGCGATCGAGGGATCAAGTGCTTTCACGCTCGGCTCGGATTGCTTGCAGCATAGAGACGCTCGAGGCCGAGGCTCGCGCGATAAAACTCTGGCTCGATGTATACGAAGAAAAACGCGCAAACCACGAAAGAGGCGAGGATGCCGCATACAAGCTTCACAGGTCGCGATACGAAAAAATCGTCAAGGAGATTCATCGCCTTTCGCACCCCGAATGAGCTGCGCTAGATCAGCCCACGGCCGGAGGAGGATGGGGCGCCCTGCTCCCTCTTGTGGAAAAATAGCTGTCATTTTACTTGACTTTTGGCAACTCCGCTTTATCCTACTAGAAGTGGCCGCCGTCAACGGTGGTTCGAGGTCTTTGAAAACTTCCTCTGCTGTTAAGCCTTCCCAAGGCCGAAAGGCGATCTCTGGCCGGTGAAAACCGGTGCAGGGCCTTACGGCTCATCTGCCGGATGAGCCGCGGGCTAACCGGCCCGCTTTGTTTGAGGCACGGATGTAAGTAGTACACCTAAGGATGGTTCGTTGGAGAAACGCTGCTCCTTTGCGGGAAGGGCATTGGCAGACCGGGAGTATGTCCTTACCGGAAAGGAGGAAGTAAATGCGTATTTCCAAGGACCTCAACGTCTGCATCTCTTCTCTGGAAGACTTGCTACGTGGAGGCAGCGTCAAACCCGAGCAAAGGAAATCGGTCGAACGCGTAGTCGATGAGCTTAAGCGGATTCGGCGTAAGCCGGTCCTAGATCGCACGGAACAACACGAATCCATTCGCAAGATCGTGGAAGAGTTGATCCGAGCGTTCAGAAGGCACGACTAACATCGACAGGCACATCTCGTAGGAGACGAACCATACCAAGGACAAATGGATTACGGAAAAGCTTTAAGAATCTCCCGGGCAATCACCGGACTGGAGCAGAAGGACCTCGCAACGGCGGCTGGGCTGGACGCCAGCCATATCTCCCTAATCGAGAGTGGATCTCGTAAGCCTAGCGTTCGTGCAATAGGGAAATTGTGCCGGGCACTAAATATTCCGGAACCCCTGTTCAACATGCTTGCAGCGGAATCCTCCGATTTGCACGGCATCGAGGAAGATGAATTTCAGCGCATTGGCGTTTATCTAGCCAGATTCTTGATACGCAGCGATGCCAGAGTCAAGCACATCAAACGCAAGCGAAACGCTTGATCTCTACTCCATGAGGGGGCTGGAGCTCCTTCTCGGACGCTCGCGGGCGGAAATGAAGGATTTGGCCCGGAACGCCACGCGCTACTACGAACCCTTCCCACTGAAGCCGAAACAGCGTTGGTTTGCTAGGAAGGTTAAGGCCACCAAGAAGCGCTGGATCGATCATCCAATCGATCCCCTCAGAGCAATTCAGGCGCGCATCCAAGAACGCCTTCTGAGTCGCCTTATCCTGCCTGAGCACCTTCTGGGCGGCGTCCGAGGCAGGAGCGTTACGGACAACGCCAGGTTGCATCTTGGTGCGCGATGCCTCGTGACAATTGACATCAAGAATTTCTTCCCCTCGGTGAAACCGGATCAGGTCCGCCAAGTCTTTCGCAAAACTCTGAATTGTGCGGCGGACGTTTCCTACCTGCTTACCGGGCTCACGACATGCCGTGGTCGCCTTCCGCAAGGGGCGCCGACCAGTTCCCTCCTAGCGAACCTCGTGCTAAGTGGATTTGACGGCGCGATTCGCGAGGTGTGCGAACAGAATAGTGTCCGGTACTCCAGTTGGGTGGACGACCTCGCATTCTCTGGGGATAGTGTATCGGGCGTCGTCGGACCGGCTATCGCAACGCTGGCGAAAGCAGGGTTCCGGGTATCGCACCGGAAAATCAGCCGAATGGGCCCTATGGATCGGAAGGTTTTGAACAACCTGGTTCTTGGTAAGTCTGTAACAGTCCGAAAGGAATACAGGGCTCGTATCCGCGCTGGAGTTCACAATCTGAAGTGTGGGCGGGTACCGACCCACGAGATCGACGCCTACGTCGAAGGCCTTCGCGGCAGCATCGGCTACGTCCGGCTTTTCGAGCCTAGAAAAGCCACCGCGCTGCAACTCAGCCTTGAGCAGGCCAGCCGGGAACTGCGTATCAGCGATTACGGTCAATCCTTTACCCCGCTGAACTCGCCGTGATATTCTCTTAACGTCACAAGACAATCGATTAAATTACAGGAGCACATCAGCTTACGTGCTAGCCAGAGAGCAAAAGAAATCCCTCATCGACCAGTACGGCACGCATACCACGGACACGGGTAGCCCCGAGGTCCAGATTGCCTTACTCAGCGAACGTATCGGCCAGTTGACGGAGCACTTCAAGACGCACCAGAAAGACCACGGTTCACGCCGCGGACTTCTCATGCTGGTCAGCAAGCGCCGCCGCTTGCTCGACTACCTCAAGAAATACGATACCGAGCGCTATAAGACCGTAATCACCAAGCTCGGCATCCGCAAGTAGGGACTGGGGACTCCGTCCGCAGTTTGTGACGGAAAGACCCCGCTCAAGCGGAGCTTGAACGGGGCACCCTGGCACTCAGGATATTTCTTACAGCATTTGAGGAACTTTCCATCCGTGCGTTTTTCAAGCGCAACGAATCGGCTTATCAAGATTGCGGGTGACGTGTGTCTATCGCCTTTCGAGACACATTTTCCCCACCCATCTTGCTCCCAGCTCGCGGCTCATAGCTCCCAAAGGAAAATGAAATGAAACCAGAACCAACCAGCATTACCGTACACCTCACCGGCGGCAAAGAAATCACATTTGAAACCGGAAAATTGGCCAAGCAGGCACATGGATCGGCCGTCGTCCGCCTGGGCGAAAACGTTGTGCTCGCCACCGCCGTCGCCAATGCCGACCCGCGCGAAGGCATCGACTTCTTCCCGCTCACCGTGGATTATCGCGAATATACCTATGCCGGCGGACGATTCCCCGGCGGCTTCATCAAGCGCGAAGGCCGCATGAGCGAGCGCGAGGTGCTCACCAGCCGCCAGATTGACCGGCCTGTCAGGCCGATGTTTGCCGAGGGCTTCAAGTGCGAGACGCAGGTGATTGCGTTCGTGCTGTCGGCGGATAGTAATAATGACCCCGACGTTTTGGGCATCAACGGCGCGTCGTGCGCGCTCACCCTTTCCGACATTCCGTTCCTCGGTCCCATCGGCGCCGTGCGCGTGGGCCTGGTCGACGGACAGTTCATCGTCAATCCCACCTACGACGAGATGCGCGGAGGCCTGGTAAACATCATGGTCGTCGGCACCGCCGACGGCATCGTGATGATCGAGTCAGGCGCCAAGGAAGTGAAAGAAGATACCGTGCTCGACGCCATCGAGTTCGGACATACCGAGATCAAGAAGATTTGCAAGGCGATCAGCGAACTGCGCGACAAAGTGGGCAAGCCCAAGCGCAAGGTCGAGCCGCCGCAATTCGACGACGCGTACTACAACAGCTTGCGAGGTAAGATTGGCGCCGAACTAGCCGACGCGCTCGATACCAAGAAGCATCCCAAGGCCGAGAGCTACACGCTGGTCAAAGACATCAAGAAGAAGCTGGCCGCGGAATTGCCGCAGACGGGAAATGAAAAAACCGACGCCGAGGCCAAGAAGAAACTCGATCACTACTACGAAGCTCTGCGCGAACGCATCTTCCGCGAGCAGGTGATCAATGAGAAGCGGCGGCCGGATGCGCGCGCGTTTGATGAAGTCCGCGAAATCTGGATCGAAGCGGGAGTGCTGCCCAGAACTCACGGCAGCGCGATCTTTACCCGCGGCGAAACTCAGGCGTTAGTCACGACCACGCTGGGCACCAGCGACGACATGCAGCGCCTGGAAGGCTTCGAAGGCGAAGCCAAGAAACGCTTCATGCTGCACTACAATTTTCCGCCATTCTCAGTGGGAGAAGTGGCATTTATGCGTGGAGCCGGACGCCGCGAAATTGGCCACGGCGCTCTGGCCGAACGCGCGGTCTCCGCAGTGTTACCTACGGAAGAAAAATGGCCGTATGCCATGCGCGTGGTTTCCGACATCCTCGAATCGAACGGATCATCGTCGATGGCAACCGTCTGCGGTGCTTCCATCGCGCTGATGGATGCGGGCGTTCCCTTGAAGGCTCCGGTGGCTGGAGTCGCAATGGGACTGGTGAAGGAGGGCGACCAGTATGCCATCCTGACCGACATCGCGGGCGCGGAAGATCATTACGGCGATATGGATTTCAAAGTTGCCGGAACGAAAGATGGAATCACCGCGCTGCAGATGGACATCAAGGTCTCCGGCATCACTTCGCAGATTATGCGCGAAGCGCTGGCGCAGGCTCAGCGTGGGCGCATGCACATCCTGGGCAAGATGGATGAGGTCATCACTTCGGGCCGCGAGAAGATTTCCGATTACGCGCCGCGCTTCTACACGGTGCAGATCCCGGTCGACAAGATTCGCGATCTGATCGGGCCGGGCGGAAAGATGATCCGCTCGATCGTGGAAGCCACCGGAGTGAAGATCGACGTGGAAGATTCCGGAACGGTGAAGGTGGCATCGAGCGATCAGACTTCGGCGGCCAAGGCGCTGCAGATGATTGGCGACATCACGGCTACCGCGGAAGTGGGCAAGACGTATCTCGGCAAAGTCACGCGGCTGGCGGATTTCGGCGCATTCGTCGAAATTCTGCCGGGCACCGACGGATTGCTGCACATCAGCGAAGTGGCGGAGCATCGCATTGCCGATGTGCGCGACGAACTGAAAGAAGGCGACCAGGTGCTGGTGAAAGTGCTGGCTGTCGAAGGCAACCGCATCCGGCTGTCGCGCAAAGCGATTCTGAAAGAGCAGCGCGCGAAGATGGGCGGAGGCGGCGGAGAAGTTGCAGCCGTCGCGCCGGCGGGCGAGACCGAAGCTGCCGTGGGAACGGTGGTGATTGAAGGCGGCGGCGACTTCCCCGATGAGGCGGAGGGCGAGCCGAATTTTAATCGCGATCCCAGTCGCGAGGGAGCGCCGCAGGGCGGTCCTCGGCCGCACAGCGGAGGCGGTGATCGCGGAGGACGTGGCGGACGCCCCGGTGGCGGAGGCGGCGGACGCGGTCGTGGACGCGGCGGCGATCGTGGTGGACGCGGCGGTCACGGCGGCGGTGGCGGCGGAAGACACTAGCCACTTTCACGGATGAAATAGAAATGAGGGCTGCGCTTCGGCGCGGCCCTTTTCCTTTTGTGCCCTCAGCGCCTGAAGCTGCGTCCTTCCGCATCGCTGTAGGCGATGAGTTACGCGCCAGTGCGCAAAATCTGCACGGGTCCGCGGCGGGATGCGAATGAACAGCAGTACCGCATTCGCCGTAGTCGTAGAAAGAATTCGGTGCACGGAGAATGCGGATCACTCCTGAGTGATCGAGCTAAGTTATTGCTGCGGTAGGGGCGCGGGATTTCGGCTCTAACCACTTTCATGGCCGCGGGCTTTGGCAGAGCGGTTGCTACGTTAGGCCAAGAGTTACGCGCGCCCCGTCTCTTGGAGGAATTTGTGAAGCGATTCAAGTCTTTCTCTTTTGTTAGTGCCGCCGCATTTTTGTTTGCGATGATCTCCTGGGGCGGGTTACTGCAAGCCCAGAATACCGATACCTCGTCCACGCCGCCGCAAACCCAACAGCCCGCGCCGCAACCGCAGCAACCTGATAATTCGACGCCGTCGACGGCGCCGCAATCTGGACAGACCATGCCTGATCAGCAGGCCGCTCCCAGCCAGGCGCAGCCGCCCGATTCAACGCAGACCGATGCCAATAGCGAAAAAGAGTTTGTGGGCACCGTGGTGAAGCAGGGTGACAAGTACGTTTTTCAGGATGCAGCCAGCGGAACGACCTATGACATCGACCATCAGGACGAAGTGAAAAAATTCGAAGGTAAGAAAGTTCGGGTTAAGGGAACCATGGATTCGAGCGGAAAGATTCACGTACAGTAACGGTCTGATTCGAGTCGAGCTTGGGAAGTCCCCACTCTAGCCGCGGAAAGTGTGGCTAGGATGGGGCGCCCATTATCGTGGATGCCGACGAAATTTGCTCGACCTGGACAGCCGGGGGCGGCTGTCCCCACAAAGTGCGCCTACACTTCGTCTTGCTCTTTTAGTTTCGCAATCACTCCGAAATCTTCCAGCGTGGTAGTGTCGCCTTTGAACTTCGCCGCTACTGGCCAGCCAGAAACCGCATACGGCGCGCCGTCTCGAGCCGCTATGGATCGAGGAAACGGGCGCGAGTTTCGGGCGTAGGTAGGGGGCAGCTATCAAAGCGGCCGAAAGTGCGGTAGCGGTGGCGAGCGACGAGATTGTATCCCCAATCGCGGATGGGGCGAGGAGTCAGGCGAAGCGTGAATGCGACGGCGGGCCAGATTCCGCCGAGTGCGCGCAGAATGAAGATAACCGCATCGGAGCGGGCGAGGAGTAATTCACCGTCAGGGGAATCGGGCGATGGAGCCAGCAAATAAAGCGTGTCGAGCGCAGTGGGGCTCTGATTGTGGCGCGACAGAATCGTCGCCGCGATCTCGCCCTGCAGGGCGGCAAAGCGAAACCGCGCCGCAGGATCGCGCTTGAGTACGAACTGCACAAAGCGATTGCAGAGCCCGCACACGCCGTCGTACAGGATGATGGGCTCCGTCACACCCTCAGTGTAGCGGTTCCCCGTGCCGAGATTGAAGTCGGCACGGGGATTTGGATTGTCCGCGATTTAGGCTGCGCTCTTCTTGCGCTTAGTCGTGGCCGCGGTTTGTCTCTTGGTGGATTTGCCCGTCGCGGAAGTTTCGTTCTCGCTTTCCACTCCCTCCTCGGAATTGGCTGCGGCGTTAATCTCGCCCGCCAGGTCAGTGAGCTTGTCGTCCGCCTCTTTCTCTTCGCTCAGCGTTTGCTCGAGCAGGTCCGCGGCGTCGTTCTCGCCTAACATGGTGGCGAAGGTGCGAGCGGTGCCGTATCCCGCCATTTCGTAATGCTCGACGCGCTGCGCCGAGGCGATGATGGCGGCATCGCGAACCTCTTCGTTATCAATTTTCCCAACCAGGTCGCTGCCTTCGGCGAGCACTCCCTGCATGCCTTTACAGCGCTCGCCTTTGGGCTTCTCGCCCAGGTTGTTGAAGATTTTCTCCAGACGCGAAGCCTGCTCCTTGGTTACGTCGAGATGCTCGTTGAGCGCTTCCTTCAGATCTTCGGATTGAGCCGCGTCGATCATTTCGGGCAGAGCCTTAATGATCTGCTGCTCGGCATCGTAGAGATCCCGGAGTTGGTCGATGTAGAGTTCGTGCAATGAAGTCGGGGATGGCATATTTTCTCCTGTCGGTTTGAAACGGATTTGCTTGCTTGAAAAATCGTGATGCGGTCTTGTCGCGTGGCCGGGAGGCATTCGTCCGGGTTGCCCTCAGCGACGCCGAATGTATTCGCCCCTACGCCTACGCGGCCTTTCGAGTGCGGGCCGCTTTCTTGGCTGCGGCGCTGCGGGCGCGCGGACCGCGTTTGGCCGCACTTTCCCTGGCCTGCTGCGAAAGCGCTTTATGACTGGCGGTGCCGCGAGGCTCGCGCTTGAGCGCGCCCTCTACCGCGCGCGATCGTTTGCGCGAAATCTTATGCGGATGCTCGGCGGCCTCCTCATCCTTCTCAGCCTTGTGACGAAGCGACGCTGGGCCCTTGGGCACCTGCAGCTTCACTCCGGCACGGCGCGCCTTGGAGAGGCCAATGGCAATGGCCTGCTGCGCCGAGGCCGCACCATGCTTGCCTTCCCGCACGTGATGCATTTCTTCCCGGACAAATTCTCCCGCTTGGGTTGAAGGTGACTTTCCTTCGCGAGCGTCTTCGCGGGCGCGCTCAATGGTTTCTTTTTCCGGCATGGGATTAGGCCTCCGATTCTTCGTCCTCTTCCTTAACCACCAGGTGACTCAGTATCAAATTCGCAAGTCAGCGATCGCAATCCGCCAATCACTGTAGAGAAATGCGGACTGCTGCCTAAGGTAGGGAATTTTCCCTATCCCGCAAGGTCGGAGACGGTTGTCTCGATCTATCAAGGTCGACCCCGTGAGACGGCGTGCCATACAATTCGGTACGACTTTGCTGAAGGAATTCAATGCACGGCCGGCCTGCAACTCGCCCCGTCTTAGTGGTAGCTTGCTCTGTGCCGCTTGGAAGTCTGGCTTCGCCGAAGGATGGTCCCGTCATAAATCAGAATGCGGCATCTGCCGGCATTTTTGAAGGAGGATACGGTATTCGAAGATACTTCGCCGGCCCCGGATTGCCGCCGGATTGAAGGCAAGACCGCCGTAGTCGAATTCTGGCGGAGATGGTTCGCCAGTGACGCCGACTCTCACTTCGATGCGGAGGACGTGATCATTAGCGGGAATCGAGCGACGGTATGGTGGATTTACCGTAAGGTGCGTGATGGACAGCCCTGGCATCTGCGCGGGGTTGACGGCTTTACCGTGCGCGATGGAAAAGTGGCGGCGAAGCTCGCATACGTGAAGGGGTAGAACGACCAAAATGGAGGTTGCCATGAAAATGTCAAATGCATCCGTACAAGCCACGAAACTGATATTGGCGATCGCGGCGTTTCTTCTCGCGCTGGGAAATATTGCCAGGGCAGTCCCGACACCGCCGGCTGGCAAGTCCTACACCATTGAAATTTCCGGAACAAAGGAATGGGTCGACACCAACATCGACTTGCGTGGCGGAGCGAAGGTGCGCATCACCGCAACCGGGCAGATCACTTACCCTGCTGACACTTCGTATACCGGGAAGATGCACACCGCTGGGACGTTCGGTCCGGACGGCCTTGAGCGCGGATTCGCCGACCTGCTCCATCAATATGCGGTCACCAGCGCTGGGCACGGGGCGCTGATCGGACGCGTCGGCTCGGCGGACTATGCGCAGGCTTTTCTGGTGGGCGCCAGCAAGGAATATGAGGTGCCCGTAGCCGGACGGTTATTTCTCGGGATCAATCAGAGCGAGAAAGAGGCCGCCGTCGCCACGGGGGGTTTTCAGGCGACCGTGGAGATTCTGGACGAAGGCTCCGGGGACGCCAACGTGGGCGGGCCCGCGGAGATTCGAGTGCCCGGCGTGACCGCGGAATTGTTGAGCAAAATTCCGCGGCGAGTTTCTGATCCCGCGCACAATCCGGGGGACATGGTGAATGTGCTGGTCATCGGAACGCAAGATCAGTTGGAGCAGACATTTGCCGCCGCGGGCTGGGTGAAGGTCGACAAGACGGTGGGCAACACGGCGTTGAATGCCTTCATGGGGTCGATCGAGAAGAAGGATTATCTGACCATGCCGATGAGCACTCTTTATCTGTTCGATCGGGCGCAGGATTATGGCTTCGCCCATGCCGAGCCGGTGAAGGTGGCGATGTCGCGTAATCATTTGCGGGTGTGGAAGTCGGAATATTCCGTGGACGGGCGGCCGGTATGGTGCATCGCCGCCACGCACGACATTGGATTCGAGCGCGATCAGCGGAATAACGGGGTCACGCATAAGATCGATCCGTCCATTGATGGCGAACGCGAGTATGTGAATGGCACGCTGTCAGGAACCGGTCTGGTGTCGCAGCGCGATCATGTGACCCCGGCCGATCCGCTGACTACGGCGAAGACCGCAACCGGCGGGGAGTTTCACTCCGATGGGCGGATACTCGTGCTCGTTTTAAAGAATACGAAGTAGGTTTGCGGCGCGGGCTGAGACGTAGCAAGCTACGTCTCTACGAAGGGCGCCCTTTAAAAAATGCATTCTCTTCATGGAGTTGGAGGCTTTCATCGCGCGTCTATCTGAGAGTCGTCGAACTCGGGTTCGTCAGGAGAACCCCGATCATCGATTGGGTGAAGCCGCGGTGCGCATCTTTGCTGCAAACGAGCGCATGAACCAGATTTTCATCGAATCTCTAAACCCGGCTGCCTGGAGGGTCAAGCCCGCGGGCAAGACTCGCACCATCGCCGCGATCTTCACCCACATTCACAACGTGCGCACGAAATGGATTCGGCTGACCGCGCCACAGCTGAAGGTTCCGGCACAACTCAAGCACGCCAGTTGCACGCCACAGCAAGCGCGCGCAGGATTAGCTGAGAGCGCCGCCCGCTGCGCGGAGATGCTGGCCGAAGCGCTCGGCGGTGAAGGCCGCATCAAGAAGTTTCACAGAGACGGATGGGCCAAGCCCTGGCCGGTCGGCCCGGAAATGCTGTGCTACATGCTGGCTCACGAAGCGCATCATCGCGGGCAGGTGTGCATGCTGGCGCATCAACTCGGATTCCCGTTGTCCGCCAGGGTAACGTCTGAAATGTGGAATTGGGAGAAGTTGTTGAAGAAGTAAAGCATGGTCGCCCAAGTGAGGCCATGCCCTCGAGGGGTCAATGAGTGTAATCAGGATTTATCAACAACCATCCCTCTGACTACGGCCAAGCCCCTTGCTTTCATTGACTGGCAGGTTCCCCGGACGTAAGATTTTGCACCGGTGATCGGCGAGACCATCTCGCACTACCAGATCGTCGAGAAGCTGGGCGGCGGCGGGATGGGTGTCGTCTACAAGGCTGAGGACACCGACCTTGGTCGCTTCGTCGCTCTGAAATTCCTTCCCGATAATGTCGCCCAAAATCCGCAGGCCCTGGAACGATTCCGCCGCGAAGCCCGTGCCGCTTCCGCGCTGAACCATCCCAACATCTGCACGATCTATGAAATCGGCCGTCACAAGGACCGGCAGTTCATCGCCATGGAGTTCTTGGCGGGCGTAACCCTGAAAAATCGCATCGCCGGACGCCCGCTGGACATGGAGGTTGTGCTTCCGCTGGCCATTGAAATCGCCGCCGGACTCGATGCTGCTCACGCGGCCGGAATCATCCACCGCGACATTAAGCCAGCGAACATCTTTGTGACCCAGGAAGGCCACGCCAAGATCCTCGACTTCGGCCTGGCGAAGATTATGGGCAAGCCCGTTTCGGCTGGCAGCGATTCCTTAACAGTCACGCTCGATTCTGACGCCTCACAACTGACAAGTGAGGGGACCCTGTTGGGCACGGTCGCTTATATGTCGCCGGAACAGGTGCGAGCGAAAGAACTGGATGCCCGAACCGACTTGTTCTCTTACGGGGCGCTGCTGTACGAGATGGCAACTGGGAAGCCGCCGTTTGATGGGGCGAGCGCCGGGGAGATTTGCGGCGCGATTCTTCACCAGGAAGCGGTTCCGCCATCGCAGATCAACGCAAAGGTTGCGCCGGCTCTGGAAGCATTGATCCTCAAGGCTCTGGAGAAGGACAGCAGTCTGCGCTACCAGCACGCTGCCGACATCCGTGCCGATCTGCAACGACTGAAGCGCGACTCGGAGTCGGGAAAAATCACGGCGGCGCAGAACCCGAGCGGCGCGAAGACAACTCCGCACCTTCGTCCGGGCATCCGCAAATGGATCATTTTGGCGACTGCCTTTGTGGTTTTGGCCTCAGTCGGCCTCGGAATTTACAAATATCGCTCCCGCCCGCTTCTGCCCGCGAATGGCCGCGCGCCACTTTACGTCGCGGAGTTTACAAACTCCACCGATGACGCCGTTTTCGACGATGTGCTGCGCGCCATCGTGGCAGCGGAATTGGATCGCTCCCCGGCGGTTCAAGTTGTGGATCCCTGGGCCCACGATCTTGCGGAATCCTTGCAGAGCGCGGGAAAAAGCCCGGACGAACGTTTCACTCCGGAACTCGCCCGGCAGATGTGCGAAGGCAACAAGGGGAGGTTTTTCACGGATGGAGATCTCAAGCCGCAGGGCAACGGTTATGTGCTCGATCTCTCCGTGCGGGAATGCAACTCAGGCCGCATTGTAGCCCAACAGCACGGCGAGGCCAGGAGCAAAGACGACGTGATGGTGGCCGTGAGTCAGCTCGCGGCAGCCTCCCGTCTCCAGCTTTCCGGTAACTCCGCCAACTCCCTCAGCAACACGCCGGCACCTTTGCCTACCGCTTCTTTGCCAGCCCTCAAGGCTTACCTGATAGGGGACAGGCTCTACGAAAGCCAGATCAGGCAGAGTGCCGCTATGCTCCGCCGCGCCACCGAACTTGATCCCAATTTTGCCGCTGCCTGGGGGCTCCTCTCGCTTGCAGATTACAATCTGCACGAAACAAATCGATCAGCGGAGGACCTGAAGCACGCCTTCGCTTTACGTGAAAAACTTGACGACAACGGGAAGGCGAGAGTTGAAGCGCGTTACTACTTGGAAGTTACCGGGGAACTCTATAAGGCGATTGACGCTCTGCAAACTTGGGAGAAGCTACAACCGAATGAGTTTTCGGCGCACAATCTGTTAGGACTGGCCTATTCGGACATCGGCATATACGAAAAAACGGTTGATGAGTTTCGCAAGAACACAGACATCTTTCCCACTAACTCGCACGCAAAATCCAACTTGTCAGCCGCCCTGCTCATGCAAGGCCGCTACGACGAGGCAGAAGCCGTGCTTCGGAGCATTCCTGCTGATCAGACGATAAGCCACTATCTCCACGTCTACCGTTATGAGTCGGCAATGCTGCGGTCCGATCAGGCGACCCTTGAAAAAGAGCGGAACTGGATGGAACAAAACGCTGACGACCCATCTGTGATCTCTTTCCTGGCGAAGATCGACCTCTACGACGGGCGACTGGAGAGTAGCCGTCAACGAGTCCGACACGGTGTGAACATTTCGGTCGGATCGGGCATGTCGGAGTCCGCTGCCCACTTGCTTCTCGATCTTGCAGGAGGCGAAGTTTTGTACGGTCGAGGTTTCGCGGCCACACAAACTATCGGCCAAGCGCTCCAGTTGTCTGATTCAAAGGAAGTCAAACAGCGCGCCGCCAGAGTCATGGTCCTCAATGGCCAGGTGCGCGAAGCCCAGAAGATCATCAGTGATCTCCTTCACGAGTATCCCGTTGATACCTTTCTGAACGAATTCGATGTGCCCCTTGTCCTTGCGGCTTCCCAGTTAAGTCTTGGTCAAGCCGACGTCGCCTTGCGCACCCTTGATCGGGTAAAGCCTTTCGAGTTCGGCGCGACGGCCGGGTTCGTTCCAAACTACATTCGTGCGTTAACCTACCTTCGTCTCAGGCGCCCCGAAGACGCCGCGCTGGAATTCAGCACAATTCTGACGCATCGCGGAGTGTCTCCTTTGAACCCTATCCTGGTAGCCTCGGACCTGGGCCTGGCGCGTGCGTATGCTATGCAAGGGGACTTTGCAAAAAGCCGCGCCGCCTATGAGGAAGTTTTCGCCGGGTGGAAAAGTGGCGACCCCGACATCCCCATCCTGAAAGAAGCCAAAGCCGAGTACGCGAAGCTGCAATAGTCGTCTAAGTCCTGCCTCGACTCTCGCTTGTTTTTCAATAGTTTACGTAATCAGGCCATAGCGCTCATTAACCCTGGCCGACCCCTCAATGAGCGTAATCGCGATGTTACGCCAACCAAGTGGCTAAGGATTAGCCGTGCCGTATCTTTTCCAATCCAGCTTCCTCATCAGGCGCGCACCCAATTCCCGCCCGCCGAGAAGCACCAAAACACAAGCGATAACTGCGACCACACTCCAACCGTCGTCCCGCTTGCGTTCCCCTAGCCAGACGAAAGCGGCTAGAACGAAACCGAACACGGCAATCAAAGACAGGAGATGAAAACAGATCGAGAAGACAGGCCAGTGCCCCGTATGGTCGCGAAACGTTTTCCATACCCTGTACTTGTGTCGGATAGAGGCGAACATGGTCCTAATGTCGCGCCGGCCGTAAGGTGAAGAGAACTTGGGCTCTTCCCATCCGACGAAGTGCCGCATGTTGCGCTCATACTTCGCCGCAGTGACTTGGTCCCCAAGCGGCCCATTCGCCTCACGTGCAGCCAGCGCGTCGAACCTCTTCTTCACTCGGATAGCATTCTGTTTATTCAGTCCGCGCTTTTGCAGTTCGCTATCCAACGCTATGGAGGCCTCTGGAAGGAGCGTGCTTCGGTCCGCCCACAAGCAAAGCAGTTCATCATCACCTAAGTGCGCGTAGTTTGCGGTGAACTCGGAGAGGTCCATATTTTGACGGGTTTGGTCTTTGCAGTCAGCAGTCTACGCTGAAGGACTGGTATCGGTCCACGATGCGCTGTCGAAATCATTTTGAGCGTAATGGGGATGTTTCGCCAACGATGGTAGTACACTCAGTTTGCTAGACCGTCATCCGCGCAGTCGTGTCTGTCATCGTAGGCCCTTCCAATGACCCTGTCGCAATTTGCCATACGAAATGTCTGGCGAAATAAGCGAAGGAGCGTTCTCACTATCCTCAGCATTGGCTTTTCTTTTTTGTTGCTCACACTGATGATGACCATCTGGAGAACTTTCTACATCGACGAGTGGAGCACCATCTCAGCCAGTCATATTGTCTGTCGGCACCGCGTCTCTTTAGGCGTCCCGCTTCCCGCATACTACCGTGACAAGATTCGATCGATTCCCGGAGTCAAGGATGTAATTCCCCTCAACCTCTTCGATGCAGACTACAAGGGGGCCACGTCCGATGATTTCTCAAAAATCGGCACCGATTCCCAAGAGTATCTGAATGCCTATCCCGAGTATCAAATCCCCGCCGAGCAGGTTGCGGCATGGAAGAAAGACCCTGCGGGGGCAATCGCCGGCAGCGAATTGGCGCAGGAGCACCGCTGGAAAATCGGCGATCATCTCACTCTCATAGGCGTGGAGTTGCCTATTCAGCTCGATCTGAACCTACGCGGTATGTTCAAGTCTCCCTATCCCGTACGCGCCATCTATTTCAACTGGGCCTACGCACAACAAGCCGCCCATTTCGAGAAAGACCAACTCTTTCTGATTCAGGTGGATTCGCCCCAGAACGTCAGCCGTATCTCTACGGCCGTAGATGCAATGTTCCACAACTCTCCCGAACCCACGCGGACTGAAGCGGAACGGGCATTTGATATTGGCCTGATCGCAATGTTCGGAAACGTGAAAGCATTCATCCTGAGCATCAGTCTGGCCGTTCTGTTTGCGACGTTGCTGGTTTCCGGAAACACGATTGCCATGTCGATTCGTGAGCGAACGCGCGAAGTCGCTATGATGAGGTCCTTGGGGTTTGCCCCGCCTCTGCTCCGGATGTTATTTCTCGGGGAAGCAATGACGCTGACCGTGTGCGGATGGGTGTTTGGGACTCTCCTGGCTTACGGCTTGGTTTTTGCCATGGTTCACTCCCGAAATGCCGGGCCTTTTGCGGTCCTGCTGAAAATTCCGGTGACTACGCTTGCAGTATCCCTCCCAGTAGCTGTTGTTGTGGCGATCATGAGTGCTGCGGTTCCCGCCTACCGCGCGTCACGGCTGAACATTGTGCAAGGCTTGCGCCATATCGGCTGACTCCACGAGGATTGTGGATTGTTGACGAAACCAGGCCATTTTCACTCATTGACCCTACCCGTGCCGATCCGGGAGCAGCCAACGAAGTAGACCACATTCCCGAGCGACGAACCCCTCCCATGTCCGGGTGACTCGGACATGAGTCGGACACAGAACGCACCCGTTTCGCAGCGCAGAGCGCGATGCGCTAGAACCATTGATTTTATTGGGGATTTTTGGCTGCCCCCCAGGGATTCGAACCCCGATAGCCTGCTCCAGAGGCAGGTGTCCTAGCCGTTGAACGAGGGGGCAACTGCAGTTGCCGGAAAGTACATTCTGATTTTATGGTGCGGCGGGAACGCGGTCAACCGCTGATCGGTTACCAGGGATGGTAAAGTTCGTTCAGCGGGAGATTCTTCGCTCCGCCTGAAGAGCGGCTCCGCTCAGAATGACGCCCGCTGAAGGAATACCGAGGAGACGAATATGTCTACATTGCTGGAGCGAGGCAGCGCAAGCACTCTCGACTATGCTGAGATTTCGCGGCTGCCACTGGAGCCGGAGCAGTGCGCGCTACTGGTGATCGACATCCAGGAGAAGCTGCTGCCGCCGATCTTCCAACGAGAGCAACTGGTGCGCAACGCGCAGTTGCTGATTCGGGCGGCGTCCATTCTGAAAATTCCGGCGCTGGTCAGCACGCAGTACGCAAAGGGTCTCGGCGGCACGGTGCCGGAAATCGCGGCGTTGCTGGCAGGGACCGATGCGATCGATAAGACTCTGTTCTCCTGCTTCGGGAGCGAGGCTTTTTGTTCGTCGCTGAAGCGGCTCCCTGGCATCCGGCGGACGCTGCTGCTGTGCGGCATGGAGAGCCACATCTGCGTCACACAAACGGCGCTGGGAGCGTTACGAGAGGGATATCTCGTGCATGTGGCCTCCGACGCGGTCAGCTCGCGCACGGAGTGGAATTGGAAGATTGGCCTCGAGCGCATGCGCGCCGCCGGCGCGGTGATCTCGTCGACAGAGATGATGATCTATGAATTGATGCGGGCGTCTTCGTCGGCGGCGTTCAAGGAGCTGCTGCCCCATTTGAAAGGCTAGGCCGACTCCCCGGCTTCCGCTTTTTTCTTCACCCTCACCACCGTGATTTTGGCGAAGCCTTCTTCGAAGGACGGCGCCTTCAGCTTCGCCGCCATGCGCCGCATGATGTCTTCGGGGACGACGCGGTCGCGGCGTTGGTGGCGCTCGACGCAGACTTCCAGCGGGACGTCGAAGAACACGGCTTGCACCTCGTAGTTGTAGTCCTTGGCAAGTTTGATCCAGTGCTGGCGCTCCTGCGGAGTCAGGTTGGTCGCGTCCACATAATTCATGGGGCGCTTGGCGATGAGTCGGGCCTTCAACATTGCGCGCAGGTTGGAGAAGACGAGATCCTGAAATCGCTGTTCGCGAACATCATCGAACAGGATGGCGCGCATCATGTCGCTGGAAAGCGGCGTCACGTTGTGCCGCTTGAACCATGTGCTCTTCCCGGAGCCGGGCAATCCGATGGCGAGTACCACGATTCCCTTCGGCGGGCGCGCAGGCGCCGTCGGAACTGACGGGGAAATTTCAGCAGCCTGCGGCTCGGCAGCCGCGTCCGGCTCGGCCTCGGCGAAGTCGGGCGCGGACTCGTCGGCGCTGGCGACGGGGAGTAGCGGGATCTTGCCCTTGGCGGCTGCGGGCGTGAAGGCTTGAGCGACGGCCTGTTCGCGGCCACGGCCTCCGCGGCCACGGCCTCCGCGGCGGCGGCGACGTGCGGGCTGCGACTCTCCCTCGGCGGGCGCGCTCTGCCTCGCCGGCCTCGCCCTCTCGGCTCGGGGCGCGGGTGCGGCAACTTCATTTTCACTTTCCGATGCCTGATCTGTTTGATATCTGGCGGGCGCCGGAGCGGACTCGGCGACTGGCTCGGGCGTTGGGGCGGGAGCCTGCTCGGCTTCAAAATATGCCGGCTGCAAGGGCGGAGGCGCCGGCTGCTTTTCTTCTTCCGCAGGTTTCTTTTTGCGACGCTGTATGCGGTCGCGCATCCATTTACGCATGTCAGGCGTTATAACAGAGTTGGAGCAGGCGGAGCAATCGTCCGCAGCCCCGTGAGAACCACAGACGACAGGTGAGTCCAGACATGCCGAGCCCGATTCCAGCGCCTATCCAAGGGCAGAAATACATCTCGCTGACCACGTTTCGCAAAAGCGGAGTGGGAGTTGCCACTCCAGTGTGGTTTGGCGAAGAAGATGGCAAGCTTTACGTGATGACGCGCGGCGATATGGGCAAGTCAAAGCGCATTCGGAATAACCCGCAAGTGAAAGTGGCGCCGTGCTCGATTCGGGGCAAAGTCACGGGGCCGGAGTCTGCGGCAACGGCGCGCCTTCTGCCGCCGGAGGAGCATGCGCGGGCGCGACGGACCATCAATCGCAAGTATTGGATGGCGCGGATTCCGCTGGTTTGGGCGCGGACGGATACGTATATCGAAATCAGCTTCGCCTGACCTGCCTACCACTCTCCCGTCGTCAGATATTCGTGAATCGAGTTTGCGGCGCGGCGGCCCGCTCCCATGGCCAGGATGACTGTGGCGCTGCCGGTCACGATGTCCCCGCCCGCGAAGACTCCCTTGCGCGTGGTGCGCTGCGTTTCTTCACTGGCTTGAATGTATCCCCGCTTGTTGGTGCCTAAGCCGGGCGTCGTGCTCTGCACAATGGGATTGGCGCTGGTGCCGATGGCAATAATCGCAACCGACAGGGCTAGTTCGAACTCCGAGCCTTCTTTCGGTACCGGACGTCTCCGTCCGGATGCGTCGGGCTCGCCCAGTTCCATCCGCACACAGCGCGCCGCCGTGAGCCAGCCTTTGCCGTCAGACAGAAATTCAGTGGGCGCGGTCAGCATCTGGAAGTTGATTCCCTCCTGCCGGGCATGATGCACTTCTTCGGCACGGGCGGGCATCTCGGCGTCGCTGCGTCGGTAGATCACATAAGCATTGCCGGCGCCCAGTCGCAGCGCGGAACGAATCGCGTCAAGCGCCGTATTGCCGCCGCCGATCACTGCGACATTCCTTCCCTTCAGATCGAGCATGGGCTCGTCGTAAACGGGAAATTTGTACGCCTTCATCAGGTTGATGCGGGTCAGGAATTCGTTCGCGGAATAGACGCCGTTGAGGTGCTCGCCCGGAACGTTCATGAACTGCGGCAAGCCTGCGCCAGTACCAATGTAAACGGCGTCGTAGCCCTCTTCTTCGAGCAATTCGTCGATGGTGACGGTGCGGCCCACGACCACGTCGGTCTCGAACTCGACGCCCATCTGGCGCATGGTGTCGATCTGTTCGCGGACGATTTGCTTGGGCAGACGAAACTCGGGGATGCCATAAACCAGCACTCCGCCAATTTCGTGCAGCGCCTCGAAGACCCGTACCTGGTGGCCTTTTTGAATCAGATCCCCCGCGACGGTGAGTCCGGAGGGGCCACTGCCGACCACGGCGACTTTCTTTCCTGTGAGCTCGGCTTTGCGAATGATGGGCGAGCCCATCTTCTGTTCGTAATCCGCAACAAAGCGCTCAAGGTAGCCGATGCCTAGCGGCTTCACTTTTTTCGACAGCAGGCATTTACCTTCACACTGATCTTCCTGCGGGCAGACGCGACCGGTCACGGCAGGCAGAACGTTGTCTTCACGGATTTTTGCGGCGGCGGCCAGAAAATCACCCGCCACAATCAGCTCAACGAATTCCTTCACCTTCACGCCCACCGGGCAGTTATCGGTGCAGGTGGGCTTGGCGCATTCCAGGCAGCGCTGGGCTTCCTGTTTCGCCAGTTCGGCGTTGTACCCCAAATTCACTTCCTCGAAGTTATGGGCGCGTTCGCACGCCGGCTGTTCAGGCATGCCCTGGCGGGGAACCTTGATGCGCTCCTTGATCGGCACCGGATTCAGCGATTTCTTGATCGTAGGACTCATCGTTGTTCTCCCTGTGCCAGGCAGGCATGCTGACCTTCTTTGTTCGACGCTTCCTGCTTGCGCTTGAACTCTTCCATCGATCGCTGCTCGGCTGTGCGGTACATGGAATTGCGCTGCACCAGGACTTCGAAATTCACTTTGTGGCCGTCGAATTCGGGGCCGTCGACGCAAGCGAATTCGCTCTTGCCGTCGATCATCACGCGGCATCCTCCGCACATTCCGGTGCCGTCAATCATGATCGGATTGAGGCTGACCACGGTGTGGATGTTCTCCTTGCGTGTGAGCTCAGCGATGGCCTTCATCATCACGATGGGGCCGACGGCGACGACCAGATCAATGCGCGTGCCATTCTCGATCAACTGGCGCAGCTTGTCGGTGACGAAGCCTTTGTCGGCGTAACTGCCATCATCGGTGGTGATCATCAGCGCATCACTCACTTCGCGCATCTCGGATTCGAGGATGACCAATTCTTTGTTCCGCGCGCCGACGATGGACAGCACCCGGTTGCCGGCGCGCTTCAAGGCCGCAGCTGTGGGATAGGCCATCGCCGTGCCCACTCCGCCGCCAACGACTACGACCGTCCCATATTGCGCGATCTCGGAGGGTTTGCCCAGCGGGCCCACGACATCCAGAATCGAATCACCGGTCTGCAGCGCATTCAGCAGATTCGTCGTCTTCCCTGCCGCTTGCACGACGATGCTAATTGTCCCATGCTCGGGATCGGAGTTTTCGATGGTGACCGGAATGCGTTCGCCCTCTTCGTGAATGCGCAGGATGACGAACTGTCCCGCCTTCTGCTTGCGGGCAATCCGTGGGGCTTCAATGACAAACCGCTTGATTCCGGGCGCTAGAAACTTTGCGCTGATGATCTTGAACACTGGCCCTCCGCGGCAGAGAGGATTCCTCCGCTGGTAAATTGTGTTCGGAAGGGGGCTGCGCGGGCTGTGATTCGGATCACATAGCGCTGTGCGGCCGTCAGAACGGCCTTCCAGCTGCGGGATTAGCGGCCGTGTTAGATTCTAGATTCTTCGCAAGTTATTGGACGAATGTCAGCTAACCTTACCGACGATGAGCTGATTCAGCAGGCACTTGATTTGGCCAGCGCGGGAATTGGGCTGGCCTCGCCCAATCCTTATGTGGGTGCGGTGATTGCCGACGCACACGGAGAGGTTGTCGGCAAGGGCACATTCACATATGACGGCGTGAAGCACGCGGAGATCCTGGCTCTGGAAGCGGCCGGAGCCAGAGCTCGCGGCGGGACACTCTACATTAATCTGGAGCCGCATGCGCACCAGGGGCGAACGCCACCGTGTACCGACGCCCTGATCGCGGCGGGAATTCGCCGCGTGATTGCGTCGATGGTCGACCCGAATCCCAAAGTGAGTGGCAAGGGGTTCGAGCAGTTGCGGGCTGCGGGTGTGGAGGTGGAAGTTGGCAACCTGGAGCAGCCAGCTCGCCGCCTGAATGAAGCATTCGCGCGTTACATTCGACACGGTGTGCCTCTGGTCACATTGAAGTCCGCGATGACGCTGGATGGAAAGATTGCTTTGACAGCGGGCACCGGCAAGACGCGGGCAAACGCGGAAGAATTTTCAGGAACCTGGATCACCGGCGAGCTAGCTCGCACACACGCGCACGAATTACGGCATCAGCAGGATGCGATCCTGGTAGGCGTGGGTACGATTCTGGCCGACAATCCGTTGCTCACGGACCGCAGCGCACGGCCTCGCCGGCGGCCATTGCTACGCGTGATTCTCGATTCGCAGCTTCGCCTGCATCTGGACGCGAGATTGGTGAAGAGCGCGGCAGCCGAACGTAAGAACGATGTTCTCGTTTTCTGCGTTTCGGGTGATAGTGAAAAGAAGAAGCAACTGGAAGAGCTCGGAGTGCGGGTCGAGCAGGTTCCCGCGGATGAGGCAGGGAGGGTTGACCTTCGCGCGGTCTTGCAGCGACTGGGTGCATTGCAATTTCTTAGTCTGCTGATTGAGGGTGGCTCGACCGTCAATGGAGCGACGCTGGCTGCCGGCATCACGGACAAGGTGTTCCTTTACTATGCGCCCCAGATTCTCGGTGGTGCAAAGTCTGTTCCCTTTGCAACCACCACAGGTGAGTTCAAGCCCGTTCACATCCATCATCCGCGTCTTCATTACTTCGGATCAGACTTCGCTGTTGAGGGATACCTGCGCGATCCGTACGCAGAGTGAATTATGATGATGAGTTCATATCTGGAGGCACTTATGTTTACTGGCATCGTGGAAGAAGTCGGACGCATCAGCCGCATCGAGCAGCGCGGGGAGGATCGCCGCATTACCGTAGTCGCGGATCGCACTCCGAAAGAATTGCGCACGGGTAATAGCGTCGCCGTGAGCGGCGTTTGCCTGACGGCGCTCGACATTAAACCAGATTCATTCTGCGCTGACCTCGCTCCCGAAACCTGGGTGCGCACTTCGTTCTCGCGCATTCATGAAGGCGCTCTGGTGAATCTCGAATTGCCGATGAAAGCCGATGGCCGATTCGGCGGGCACATTGTGCAGGGGCACGTGGACGGCGTGGGCAAGCTGCTCTCGTTCGACCGTATCGCCGATTCCGAAAACTGGTGGCTGGATATAGAACTGCCCGAGGATGTGGAGAAATACACCGTCTTCAAGGGCTCGATTTCGATTGAGGGCATCAGCCTAACCGTGGCGCAACTGGAGAGGAATCACTGCACAGTCGCGATTATTCCGCACACGGTTGAGATGACGAATCTGCATTCGTTGAAGAAGGGCGATCCGGTGAATCTGGAAGCCGACCTCATCGCGAAGTATGTCGAGAAGATGATGCGGGCCGAGGGATCGGAGAATTCGCTCTCGATGGCGGAACTGGTGCAGCAAGGGTTTTAGGCGCTCACGTAGCCCCGGACACATTCGTCCGGCGACGGCCAGGCTGTTTTCCGGCGGGTTCAGGCTTCCAGTTTTAGTTCGTCCAGCTCCAGAAATTCCTGAATAATCGGGTGCGGATCTTTCTCCATCTGCGCGTAGGTTCCGAAGAAAATCGCTTTGGCCTCGTACAGGAACACAACGCGCTCCGCGAGCTTTTTCGCCAGTCGCATATCGTGAGTCACCACCAGGCTGGTCAGATTGAGCTGAATCTTGAGCCGCTTGATCAGGTCGCCGAGCAGTTGCGCCATCAGCGGATCGACCATCGTTGTCGGCTCGTCATAGAGCACGCACTCGGGACGCGCGGCCAGGGCCCGCGCAATCGCCACCGACCGTTTCATCCCGGTCGAGAGATCCGAGGGTAGCAAATCGCGCATCTCCTGCACCCCGACCATTTGCAGCAGGCCGTCGACGATCTGGTAGATCTGCTCCTCGCTCAGTTCGCGAGTTTCGCGCAGTGGGAAGGCCACGTTTTCGCCCACCGTCAGCGAATCGAAGAGCGCTCCGTTTTGAAAGACCATGGTCACTTTCTTGCGGATATGCTCCAGTTGCTCTTCGGTGTAGTCGGTGATGTCCTCGCCGGCAACGATGACGCGGCCGGAGTCGGGCTTCAGAAATCCCATGATGTGATGCAGCGAAACCGATTTGCCCACGCCGCTCCGCCCCAGAATGCAAACCGTTTCGCCGGGCATCACGCTAAAGTTGACCTTGTCGAGCACGACGTTGGAGCCGAAGGCCTTCGAGACATCACGAAACTCGATGTAGGGCGCGAGCGCGGATTTGGGTTCGTCGGGCATGAGCAAAAGTCTAGCGCCTAGCAGGACAGCTTTGTCATCCTGAGCGCAGCAAAGGACCTATGTACTTCTCTTGGCTAAACCCACTGCACTCGCCAATTCTTCTGGCGTATTCAGGTTGCGAAAAATCGCGGACGTGAAGCCCGCCGTCTCCAACTCTTCCTCGCTGATTCCTTGCACCCGCACTTGGTTAAACAAGGGATCAATTTTATATTGTCCGGCGCGCAACGCGCCCTCCGCCGTTTCAGCAAAGCCGCGGCGGTAGACGGCGCATAGCGGCTGCCAGAATCCTCCGGCGCGGGCCAGCGTCACCGTCGCCTGCGAAGTGCGAGCTCGCGTGATCAGGAATTGCAGCAGTGCAAATGACACGAATGGCAAATCAACGGCGAGGATAACGTTCAGTTCCCTGTCCGATGCGCGCAGCGCGGCATGGATCCCTCCCAGCGGTCCACAGCCAGGATGTATGTCCTCCACGACCGGCGCGAAGGGCGCAAATTTACTGCCGTCGCCGACGATGCGCACATCGTCGGTCACCGATCGGGCCAAATCGAGAGCGCGGGCCAGCAGCGATCGGCCTTCGAATGGGACGAAGGCCTTGTCCGTACCCATGCGCGTGCTCCGGCCGCCGGCCAGAATGAAGGCAGCAGCTTCGGGAAACGGGCCGTCCATTGGGCGATGATACACGGCTTAACGCTTCGGCCGATGCGCACGCTTCATTGCACGAAAGTAACCTAGCGAAACCTACCACTTCGGGCGATGATGTCTCTGCGTCCGAGGGTTTTACCACCCGGAAGTCATTACCATGCCGCAAAAATTGATGGATGTGCTTATGCTTGGGCGCTGCTCACACGAGTTCTCCTGGCCGCGCCGTGGTGCCGATGGCAACTACTATCAAGTGTGCCTCCTGTGCGCCGCGGAATACAAGTACGACTGGGCTACCATGCGCCGCACCGAACGGGTGGAGCATGCCACGCCCGAGACCGGGATTCGGCGCAGCAGCCATCCCCGCGAGAAACGGCCTTCGTGGGTACCGCGGGCGCGCCGTCTGAAGCTCGATATTCCGCTGCGCTATCGCGTCAACAAGACCAGCACGTGGTATGAGGGCATCATCGCAAATATCAGCCAGAGCGGCGTGCTGTTCCACGGACCGCAGGGGCTGCCGGTGAATGCGCTGATCGAGATGGTGTTTGAGATGCCGGAAGAAATCTCCGGCCAGAAGAATAGCAACGTGGTCTGCCAGGGCCGCGTCATGCGCATCAAAGAACAAGAGGCGAAGGCCAAAGACGAAGATTCTGATCTGGCTGCCTCGATTGTGGACTACAAATTCATCCACTGAAGCTCAGAAGTCACTTAGCTTGCGACGGATTCTTCGCAACACCGGTGTCGGCATCATCGCCGCGACCTGATCCAATCGTAAAATAGAAAGTCGCTCCCTTCTCCACCGCTCCCTGCGCCCAGACTTCTCCCCGATGGCGCTGAATAATGCGCCGGACAGTCGCCAGGCCCACGCCATTGCCGGGGAAATCGGCCGCGGCATGCAGTCGCTGGAAGGGCTGGAAAAGCCGGTCCGCGAATGCCTGATCAAAGCCACTGCCATCGTCCCTCACGAAGTAGATGGTGCGGCCCAGATTCTCGCTGTGGCCGAACTCGATGCGCGCCTCGGCGCGCCGCGAAGTATATTTCCACGCGTTGCGCAGCAGGTTTTCCATGACGATGCGCAGCAGATGAGGATCTCCCTGCACATCTTCTTTTTCAGGCGCAATAAACTCGATCTTCCGGCCTAGAGCGTTGCGGCACAACTCTTCCATGATGGAACGCGCGATCGCGCTCAAATCTACCTTCTCCGCGCGCATGACGCTGGTGGTCACGCGCGACAGGTTGAGCAGATCGTCGATGAGCTGCGCCATGCGCTTGCCGCTCGCTCGAATGTGATCGATGATCTCGCGGGCCTGATCGTCGAGTTTGGCGCCATGCTGCTTCAGCAGCACATAGCTGAAGCCATTGAGAGCGTCGAGCGGGCCACGAAGATCATGAGAGACAGAATAGGAAAAGGCTTCCAGTTCGCGGTTGGCCGACACCAACTCGCGGGTACGTTCAGCCACGCGTTGCTCCAATTCGTCGTGAGATTTCCGCAACTCGATCAACATTTCGTTGAACGAATCGACTAGAACGGCCACTTCGTCGTTCTCGCGTGTAGGCGCCAAGCGAGTCGTGTAATCCTTGTCGCGGGAGACTTTTTGCGCGATTTGCGCCAGCTCGATGATGGGTTGCGCCACTGATTTTCTGAACGCCGAAGAAGCCAGAATCGCCGCGAACAGCGAGATCAGCAGCACGGCAAAGGCGATCATGCCGTAACGCTCCAGTCTCTTGTCCATCTCTTCGAGGCCGGCGCGAAGATACACGAAGCCCACCGGCTTGCCTTCCGACATAATCTGCCGCACCAGAACGACGTGCGTGCTGAGGAACCAGTAACCTTCAATCTGTTCGGGAGGAAGATTCGGAATGGTAATGGCTTCCTGATCGGTGTCTCGCGAATACTCCGCCAGCGGTCTTCGGTTCTCGGTAAAAATTCCTGCAGAGAGTACGTTCCTGGAATTCTTCAGCGCAGCCAGAGTATTAGCGGCGGCCTGCGGATCGTTGAACAGAATTGCAGAGACACTGTTGGACCCGATGATCTGCGCCTGCGCGGACAGGGTGCCCACCAGGCTCTCGCGGAAAGTGACCTGGTCATACACAAAGAATCCAGCGCAGGCCAGGAGTAAGGCCACCGCGCTCACCAGCATGTTCATCATGGTGAGCCGTGTAGCGATCGACTTGGTGGGAGTTCGGGCCATGCGCTACTTTCCCCCCGCCTTGCTCTGGATCACCCGGGTCGCGACCTTCAACAATTCCGAACTTAGCAGCAGGCTGCTCTGCTCAGCCGCGCTGCGATTCACTTCGAAACGAACCCGGTTCTCCTGCCGGAGCATGCCAATGTCTCCGCCACGTTCCGCGAAATGCTTCATATCGCTGACGGTCAGCCAGTGAAATTTCTGCGCATCGCTGAGAATGCCTGCCAGCCGGCCTTCTTCGGAGGAGCTGACAAACAGGATGTTGCAGGCGTCGGCCTCCGGCATCCGTGAAATTCTCAGCAGTTTGATCTGCTTGTGATCAATGCTCTCGCCGGCCACCGTCGAATCCAGCGCTTCCCCGAACGGATCTTTTCCCAGGATACAAATCCCGAAAGACTCTGCGGGCCGGCTCGATGGCCAGGTGACAAACTTTCCGAAATTAAAGAGATACGCGGCTTCCACCTGAGATTCGGTGGGATGCGCATCTTGCGCCGAAGAATCATAGGCGCAAAGTGGAATCACAAGACAAAGACAAAGACGCAGCAGACACTGGAAACGGGCGCGAACGGAAAGGGATCGCGGCCGCTTCTCTGAATCTGCGGCTGTGCTTACCTTTGCCACGTGATCTGTCCGTAGGCGCCGCGCTTGACGGCAACGTTGGTGCCGGGGCTGGTCGCGGATTCGAAATGATAGGGCTGAAAGAGATTCCGCCCCACCACCGAAAATGTCAGAAACGTCCGGGGCTTCCAGTCGAATCGCGCGTCCATCGTGGAGTAGGAGCGGATATCCTGCGCGTGCAACGCGCTTACATAGCGGAAGGTGAGATCAAAGCTAAATACCTTTTTGAAATCTACACCCGAAGTGGCCGTACCTTCGTGGCGCGGGCTCGATCCTTCTGTGATCGGTGCTGTCCCCACATCGGCCGAATTGGTTCCCTTGCGCAACTGCATTTGCAGGAAGGAATAGCTGGCCTGCAGGCGCCAGAAAGATAAGGGCCGCCACTCCGGAGCGATCTCGATTCCCCGCGTCGTGCCCACCAGGCCGTTGCCGAACTCTGCGGGAAGCAGGTAGTGCGTCGGCGCCGGATTGTTCTCCAGAAAGGGAGCACCGATGAGATCTTCGCTGAAAAGATCTCCATAGTGATTATAAAAAGTGGACACATCCACATAGATCTTTTCGGTAAACAGCCGCCGGTATCCGATTTCGTAGCCGTTGAGTTCTTCCGAACGGAAGTTCGGATTGGGGCCGAAGCGGGCAAAGAACGGCAGCCCATTCAGAGTTCCGATGTATCCCGTCAAATTGAAAGCTCGTTCGGCGTCAGACGGAGTACGCAGGGCATGCGTGAATGCCGCCCACAGCGTTTGCGTCTTCGTGGGCGTCCACAACAGCCGCGCGCCGGGTTGCAGTTGTAGTCCAGTGTAGTTGGTCTTCAGCAGTTTTGTGCCAAGTGACAGTGTAAGGCGGTCGCGAATCAGTCCGATCTCATCCTGCAGAAAGCCGGTGAACAATTCGTCAGTGCGCGTCGGCGGAGTAAAATACAAACCGGAGACGACAGTCGGATTGGTGCCGCGACTGAAACGCGCGCCTGCTCCCCACGAGATCTGCTGCGCGCCCGGCAAGCGAAAACGGTCCAGAAAATCCACGTCTACGGTGTCGCGCAGGTCCGCGAAGTTGAGCTCGTGGCGGTTGGTCCGGTCGTAGTACGCCTGGATTGTAAAATCCTTCCCTTCTCCCTGAACCCGGTGCCAGCGCCCCAGAATGTTTCCGCCGGAAAGCTTCGAGGTCCCATCCAGCACTTGCTGGTAAGGCGGAGCGTAGTAGGTCGCGGTGACACTTTCTCCCGCGCCTTCATCGTAGACATCACCTTGTACGGTGAAGCTATTCCGATTGTCGCGGGCGATATCGACGCGAGCCCCGCCCTGCACCGCGCGCCAGCTGTCGTAGTCAGGACCGGTCAGATGGTATCCCGGGCCACGATCAAAGGCCATGGCGTACACGCGGTAGGTCAGTCCCTTGCCATCGCCTCCGCCATAACGGGTATCGACAATTCCGGTGCCTGGGCTCCCAATCACGCTGACCAGCTCGCCCTGTGTATCTTTGCTGCTCTTGGTGATGATGTTGATGACGCCATTCACCGCGTTGGGTCCCCAGATGATGCCTCCCGGTCCGCGGATGACTTCGATTCGGTCAACGTCCTCCATCACCAGGTTCTGGACGTTCCAATACGTGCCCGCCAGCAGCGTGCTGTAGACGGTTCGTCCATCGATCAGGACCAGCACGCCGCGGGTTAAATTGCTGCCAAAACCGCGAATGCCGATCGCCCAATCGTTGCTATTGATACGGGCCGCTTCCACGCCGGGGGCAAGGCGCAGTGCTTCCGGAATCGTGGTTACCCCGGCGCGGTGGATGTCTTGCTGGGTAATGACATAGATGGCCGCAGAGGTTTTCCAGACTTGCTCGGGTTCCTTCGAAGCAGCGGTGACTTGCACATTGCCAAGTTCGGCGAGGGAAAGATGCTTTAAATCCGTCTGCGTCTCATCGGCTGCCCACGCTATGGAATCCCGGTAAACAAAAATGAACGCCAGGGCTAGAATCGCAGCGCTTACAAAAGAAATCGAACACCTTCTACCGGCATGTTGAGCTCGCACCTTTGTCCAGGAATGTTTGGGGCCCATTTTTTAATTTCGCTTATCGGTAGATATTTACGAAGTAAAGCTGTACGAAGAAGATCAATTCGAACTGCGCAATTCGATCAGGCGCTGCACTTCATTCACCAGATTTTCGGGATCCGCTTCCGCCTTCAGCAGCCAGGCATCGACAATCACGCCTTCTCCCGGCAACGACGTGAAGCCGGAAAGCATGATGATCGGAATCCGCGGCTGCATACGCTTCATTTCCTCCGCCAAAGCGGTGCCGTTGCCGCCGTGACCCGAGAGCCAGTAATCCATGACGACTGCATCCACTGGCGAGGAGCGAAAGGCATCCATGGCCGCGCTGGCCGATTTGGCCTCGAGCACGCGATATCCGGCCGATTCGAAGAGTGTTTTGCGCAGCTTCAGTTCCAGTTCCTCATCCTCAACACAGAGAATCGTTTTCTGCGCTACGGGCTGATCTGAGGACCCGCGTTTTTCAGGTTTGTGCAGAATGGCATCGAGGGTCGATAGCAGAAATTCCGGGTCGTGTCCTTTATGTACAGTGGCATCCGCTACATTCACCAAATTCTGGGGAAGCTGGCCCACGGCCGAAACCACGACCAGTGGCAGCGCGGGATGCCGCTCGCGCAGTTTGTCGGCCAGTTCATCCCCCTTCATGCCGGGCATGAGGTAATCGAGCAATACAAGGTGAACCGTCGCTCCCGCGGCCAGCAGATCCAGTGCGGCCTGACCCGATGGCGCCGTCATCACCGCATAGCCGCTCGCCTCCAGCAACAGCTTGCGAGCGGTCAGCGTGTCGCTGTCGTCGTCCACACACAACAAGCATTTCGATTGCACAGGTTGAGCCCTTTAGGCGGTGCGCAAAGCAAGTGATGATTTCAGTTCAACGGAGGGGATGGTATACAGGGTTTACCTTAGCGCGGACGGGCTGAGCCCGCGAAATTACTGGATGTTCCGGCCGTCTTGCGTTCGGCTCGGCGTATTTAAGCCAAACTCTATCAGCACGCACAGCCTGCTGCCCGCGTCTGAATTCTCGCGGCACTCGGCTACAATCACCCGGCTCTGCGCATGCGTGAGTTGCATGGCGGCATGAGTGCGCCGAAGTTCGTCCTGTAGCTCCAACAGCTGCGCTTTGAGCCGGTCAAATTCCTGGCGCGAGCTCTTCAGGCGCTCGCGAGCCGCATCGGCCCGAACTTCCAAGGCCTCGATCGAGGTCGACCGTTGCTTGTGGGATGGCATTTTTTGGGGCTGTGCACGAAGGCTGCAATCGGGAACCAGGAAGGTATGACATTCGGAGCAAATGAAGATGCGAGATTTCAGATTGCTCAGGCCCAACGGAAATGTCACATCGGAATGAAAGCTGACTTCCCTGTCGCCGCAAATCGGGCACATGAGATTAGTCCCGCATGACTGCCGCCGCGTTTTGCCTGTACGCACTATACTCTCACCTCGACGAGGTCGTGATTCGGGTGTGCATCGTCGATTCTCTGCGCTGTCGCTTCAATGTTCGAAGGGTTCGGGGGGCTCGTTCTCGCAAGTCACCAGGACGTAACATTCTTCATGAATGGCTTGCCCATCCTCGTTGGTCTTGCTCGACTCCAGAGTCACAGGCTCGCGGCAGACTGGGCAAATGGGATGCCCTCGGGGCCGAATGCCGGAAAGTATTGGTAGGGGCACATTGACCTACAGGATCCACCGTACGAGGGGTTGCGGATGCTCACAAGCGCCAAGGTACGCCAATGCGTCTCTGCACACCAATGCAGCTTGCCGACTTTTGGCAGGTAGAGGGATGACCGCAACGGAAAGAACTGACCGCCCTGCCTTCGACTGGCGCGTGAGCGCCACCCGACTTTTCTACGAGCCACCCCCGAATCTATCTTTCGCCATACTTCATCTCTTGTGGTGTTAGACTAAGCTCAAGTGTTGGCTGGGGTCGAAAGTCCCCTGCCCTGGGTTTATTTCTGGGGTCCTATGCGAATACACCATCCGGTCGTGGAACCGGCGCAGGTATTGAGTGGGTGGAAGGACATTGCGAATTATCTCGGAAAAGGTGTGCGCACGGTGCAGCGCTATGAGCGAGAGCTTGCCCTGCCGGTGCGCCGCCCCGCCGGTCGATCAGCGGGATCGGTCGTAGCCACGAGAGCCGAACTGGACGCATGGATCTGCGCCAGCCCCATCCGCGAAACGTTTGACCGAACCAAACCGCCCGCCGTCTCCCAATATGCAGACTCCACGGCCGCGCTCAGAGAAGGGATCGCGGAAATGAAGAGGCTTCGCGATCAGTTAATGGCCCTGCGCACTGAACTCAAATCAGAATTGCACGCGCTCCGTAACAACGTTGGCACCCTGAAGGGCAAGACCACGCGTGATGTGAACCAGCCCCTTCCGCCCCCGACCATGCAAGCGCCCGCGACCTTTGAGCCGCATCCTCGTAGAAATCTTTTCGGCATCTTTGAGATGGACGATCTGCTCGTCAGCGAAGTAGACGCCTGGCCGCGGAAAGTGCCGAGCAGGAAACTGGCGAATTCCGCTTAGGCGATGGGCCGCAACTAATCGTTAGCATCCGAGTGGGCTGCGCCGTCGACCTGGCCCACCAGATCGGTGACGTCGAGCAACGTCACTACCACTCCGTCAATCTTATTTTCCAGTGTGCGATAAGGCGTGATGCGAAGCTTGTAGATCTTGCCATCGCGGGCGCGCACTTTCTCGTTGCGCATCGTCACATCGCGCATCACGTCGAGCATCCAGCGCTCAAATTGAGGTAGGTCGAGATTCAGGGGCAGATGCGTCAGCTCCTTTCCCACATCGTGGTTGGTGAATCCGAAAACGCGCTCCGCCTCTGGCGTGAATCGCCGTATGTGCAAATCTTCGCCCAGCATAATGATCGGGATGGTCGCACTATTCAGCAGGTTGATGAGATCGTTGCTCAACTGCGCTAACTGCTGGTTCCGGCGCTGAACTTCTTCGTTGACCGTATTCAGCTCTTCGTTCGCCGATTCCAATTCTTCCTTTGACGTCTGCAATTCTTCATTGGTGCTTTGCAGTTCTTCGTTGCCCGATTGAATTTCTTCGTTCGCCGACTGCAGCTCTTCGTTGGTGGCTTCCTGAGACTCGATAATCGATTGCAAATATTCTTTTCTGCTGGCCAGTTCCTGCTTGAGTTGTGCGATCTGGACGTCCTTGGGATCGGCGACTGCCTTGCCGCCGGCTCGTGGAGCGGTGGACTCCCGGCTACGCTTGGCCGCGTCTTGCTCTTCAAACAACACAAGGAAATGTCTCTCATCGCGCGCCGGCGTACGAAATGGGATGACCTCCAGCCGGATGGGCACGGCGCCCTCACCGTCTTCAAGAACCACTCCCTCCTTGGACGCTGGGACTGAATTTTTGCGGGCGCTCTCAATGAGCGTGCGCAGTTCGTAGAGCAACCCTGGCTTCGCCATTTTCAGCAGGTTCAGGCTGGCCTTTCCAGTGGGCAGTTCAAGATAGCGCCCGGTGTGCCCTCGGCTCTGCAGGATTTCGAGATCTTCGGTCACAACCACGGCCGACGGCACGTACTTGGTTAACAGAAGACGGTCGGCCTCGCGCTGCACGTCTGCCGGGGTCTTCGGCAATCCTTCATCAGCCGGGATGCGCTCCGGCTTCCGCGGGCCAGGTTCGGGCAGAGTTTGCGGACCGACGGCCAGCCCGAACGTCACCCGCGAAGGCACCGACTTCTTCTGATAGATCTTGCTCTTAACGTCGACCAGATCGAAAATCTCGCTCCCCGAACCGACCAGACCTTCCGTATTTCCCACCAGCAAAAAGCCGTGCTCCTTCAGCGCGTAGTGGAAGATGGGAATGACTCTCTTCTGCAGAACGGGGCTGAGATAAATCAGAACATTGCGGCAACTGATCAGATCCATACGCGAGAAGGGTGGATCGCTGAACACATTTTGCCGCGCAAAAACGCACATCTCGCGAATGGCCTTCGAGATCTGATATCCCCCCGGAACTTTATGGAAAAAACGCCGCAGCCGAACTTCCGACACCTCCGCCGCGATTCCTTCTTTGTAGAGTCCCGCGCGGGCGCGCTGGATCGCGGTCTCGCTGAGGTCGGTGCCGAAGATCTGGATAGGAACTTCGAGGCGCATTTCGGATAGCATCTCCACCAGCGAAATGGCATGCGAATAAGTTTCTTCGCCGGTGGAGCATCCGGGAACCCACACCCGCACCGGCTCCGAGGAAGGGCACTCAGAAAGAATTCTGGGATAAACCACTTCGCGCAGACTCTCGAACACCTCGGGATTGCGAAAAAAACTGGTGACGTTGATCAGCACGTCGCGGTAGAGCGCTTCCACTTCAGCGGGATTCCGCTGCAGAAGCTCTACGTAATCATCGAGCTCCGTGACCTGGTTGATGTTCATGCGGCGCAGAATCCGCCGCCGGATCGTGGCCGTTTTGTAGTCCACGAAATCCACTTTGCTGTAACTCTTCAGCAAGCGGAAAATTTCCTTGAGGCGACGGTCTTTGCCATCGAATGCGTCGGCTTCGTCCTCGGCGGACGGCTGGTTCCGAAGCCGGGCCAATTCTTGCGCGATGCGCGCCGGAGCAAGCACAAAATCCACCACGCCCGCGCCCACCGCACTGGCGGGCATGCCGCCGTATTTCGCTGATTCAAGATCCTGCGCGAAGGTAATTCCGCCCCCGCTCTTGATGGCGGAAAGCCCGAGCGTGCCATCGTTCGCGGTTCCGGAAAGAATCACGCCTACCGCATTGGAGCCCTGATCGTCCGCCAGCGAGCGGAAGAACGAATCAATCGGCATGTGATGACCACGGCTGGCCTCGCGCTTCACCAGGTGCAGAACGCCGTCGCTGATGGTCATGTCGCAGTTCGGCGGCAGGATATAGACCGTATCGGCGGACACCCGCAAGCCTTCCGCGGCCTGATGCACATTCAAGCGCGTCGTGCGCGAGAGCAGTTCGACCAACGCGCTCTCGTGCGTCGGATCAAGGTGCGGTATAAAAATCAGGGCCACCCCGGGCTCGGGAGGCAGAGCCCGCAACAAACTGCTGAAAGCCTCCAACCCACCGGCCGATGCCCCGATGGCCACGATCGGAAAACTGGCGGGAGTTTTCTCGCGCCCGGATGCGCCCTGCCTGACCGCAACCAGTTTGGCGGTACGACCCTTCCTGGGGACTGGCTCCTTTCCGCCTTTTTTCTTTGCGCCGCTCGCCATGAAACAGATTCCTTCAGACGCGCACAGTATATAGGACGTTGTTCATTCTCCACGGCCTCAACCCGCTGGCGTATTTTGGCGCACTGGGGCGCTCTAACGCCGTGCTAGGGTTACTTTCAGCGAAATGGGGGGCGGCCCTTGGGGAGTTCGGCGCAAAGCCCAAGAGCGCTTAAGAGCTGAATGGGGTCTGTCCACATGTCGAGAGTTTACGGCTGGCAGCGCTTCTATGAGGCGGCCATTCTGGAAACCAACCGTTCGCGATTACCGGCATTAATTCAGGCCGCGCAGGCCGCGATCGACGCTCGTCTCCAGCAATTGCAATCCGATCAAAATGGCGCCGCCGACGAGAAATTAGCCATCGCAGACGCTCTGGCTGGCTTGAACGTTCTGCGCAAAGAGATCAACTAGCGCTGATTAACTAGCCCTGTCGGGGGTATTCTCCGCCAGCGACTTCGCAGTAGCCAGCAACTCTGCCAGCGAATCATCTTTCCCAACGACCCGCCACACCCCAGCAGCAAATGCCTCCTGCTCCAGTCGATAGGTGATAAACGACGTGAACATGATGAGCGGAACCGCGGGCATCAGCTTCTTGAGAATTTTCGCCGCTTCAATGCCGTTCATCACCGGCATCGACAGATCAAGGATGATGCAACTCGGATGGCATTGTTGAGCCTTCTCCACCCCTTCTTTGCCGTTGCCCGCTTCGCCGCACACTTGCCATCCCGGAGCTGACTCAAAATACTTGCGCACATGACTGCGGACCAAAGCGCTGTCATCGATGATGAGGACACTGCATAGCATGTGAAGCATCACAAACATACCGGCGTGGCCTCAAGTCAGACCACTGTTGCATAACACCACGCGCAGCAATGAGAGTCAATGCTAGAGTTCGCGTAAGTCATAAGCCTGAGAGAAAGTTTACGGAGAACCGCTCTTTGAGCCTACGGGCTTGAGCGAATACTGAGGGCGGCCACCTGCGCGGAGGGTAGTACACACTAAGGTCAACTAGGGACGGCTCTGGCGTGTTCACTGTATGCCGGAGCAGTCCCTAGTTAATTCAGCGGCGCGCGATCGGAAATTTTGCTCGCGCGCCGTTGTGCGGAGAGACTGCGCGGAGAGACGGTGCGGAGAGACTATAGGCCTTTCCCCATCATGTAATTATTTTGACGCATGAACCAGCCGGCCTCTGCGTTATAGAATGGCCACGGGAAGGCGTTGTTCACGTACTTGCCCTGGATGCTGTTGATGTAAGTGGCAAGCCGCGCCTTGTCTCCCATGGCGGCCGCAGCTTCGCCGACCAGACACCAGGGGAACCCGTCCTGCGCGTTGTAAGACAGCGTTGGCCAGCCCGGCCACGCTTTGTTGAAGGCCGCGTACGATTGCTGCGCCCGCGGATCCGACGAACTGACGACCCCTTCGAGTACAGGAAACACCTGCGCCGTGGCGTCCGCATACCACGTGCCCATGATGGGCGCAGCCAGTCCTCCAATGTCGTTCTTGTAGACAGCCCACGTGCCATTACTCATCCACATGCCTAGCAATCCCTTGAGCATGGAATCGGCAGCATTGTTGTAATAGGCGGCCTTCGCGCTGTCTCCGAATGCGGTCTGATAAAGCGACGCCAGATCGCGCAACCCACGATAAGCTTCCGAATTATCCATCAAATATTTGATCTGATAGTCGGGCTTAGCCCAGGTCAGGCCATCGCTCTGTTGCGTCTGGACGAGCACTCCGCCGATTACATCAAGCTGATATGACAAGTTCTTGATCAACGATTGCGCACTCGAATCGCCCGTCTCCCACGCATTCCAGGCGAGGCTCAGGAATGTCGCCGCGTACGAATCCGTAGAGTCCGCATCCTGTGTCGAGACTTCCGCGCCTCCGACGATGTTGTAGTTGTAGGTCGTGCCGTAAAGCCCCCACTTGTCGGGCCAGTTGAGGTGGTTGACGTACCAGTTCATCCAGGCCACTACTTGTGGCATGCGGTTAGGATCGCGTGTCATGCCGATGGCGGCGATGTTGGCGAAGTACGGGTCAATCTCCTGCGGTGTGAACAGCAGCGCGCCGTCCGCTTGCGAGAACTGCGACACATACTTCGAAGTCGCGTTGAAATTGCTCTGATACTGCGAATTGCCGGTGCTCGATGAACCCACCGTAATATTCATCGTATTGACGTAAGACGCGCCCAGATTGTCCCACGCGACGGTGGTAATTTTGTGGCCTCCGCTGGCAACCGGAAGCGATACCTTCAGGCTTGAGGCGTCAACCGTGTATGCGTTCGTGCTATCGACATAAATTCGCATCGCATTGATCTGCCGTCCGTTGGGCGCACCCGCCGATGCCACAAACTGCACAGGAGAAGAAACGGTCGCGCCATTCGACGGTGATGAAACCGTAACGCCGGAATTGGTGTTGACATTGATGTCAAGCGAGCTGACTGCGACTTGGTCCACCATATTCCACGCCACCGGAACCACATGGTGCGATCCCGCCGGCAGCGCCACATAAGTGTCCACCGATCCCCCGGTCGTCTGATAGACAGGCTGGTTGTCGACGTAAATCCACACCGCAGCCACAGGATAGTTGCCGCCATTCGCGGTCGCCCTAAAGTGAACCGGCGACCCCACATTCGATCCATTCGAGGGCGAAGTCATGCTGACGCTCTGAGCTAGAGCGAAGGTTCCTAAAACCACTACCACTATTGCGGTTGTCGCTGCACTGGAAATGAACTTCGAAGCGGCGATTCGACGGGCTTTCTCGGAGCCGGCGGACAAAAAGCCGGAAAATTGGCAGAGAAATACATTGGGCAAAACGTACCTCCGGTATCTTTTGTGGATTTGCCCAGAGAGAAAAAGGCGGGAGCGGCCGGAACTTAGACGTCTACTGGGTCGACCGCACGAAAATACAGGAAAATACTGATTGACGCAAAATCAGAAGTTCTACGACTGAAGTTACTGGGGGCAAATCAGGGGGATAATTCGCCTATCTTTAAAAGCGCACGCGGAAAGCGCGCGCGGCTTCGAGCCCGGCTCACTCCCGAGGAAGGAGAGACATTACAGTGCTACAGCTAGATAATGCAAAATCGGAGGTTCTACTTCCCTTCAGATGTCCATGGACTCCGCTGTTTTCCAGCTCATTCCCCACGAATAAAATCCGATGAACGCGAGAATATCGAGGAAGGGTCCAAACACGAAGTAGAGAACTGGCATGAACAGCACCGACCCGTGCAGCAGGTAGACTTGCAACAAATATTGGTGGGGCACGAACAGAATCAGGTGGCACATCGTCACCACCGTAAGGAAGATTTTTTGCATCAAGCTGAAGTTCAACACATAGAAGGTAAACGTATAGAGCACAGGCACTAATCCGATCAGAATGCAACTGAAGACGAGCATGCTCACCGTATATCCCGGCAGGTCGTGGGGAAAGCGGGCCGAGGCCACGGCGAAATAGACGATCGCAGTCGCCTGCAGTAAGCAGAAGCCGCGAATCAAATACGACCAGGGCAGAGATTCTTCGCTGAGCAGAAACGTCGCCACAAACGCGAGGATCGTAACCACCGCGGTGATCCACCAACTCATTCCACTCGCAGGCCCGGCCGCCAGACTGAAGCACGGCAGAGCGAAATGAATGCGCCACCATCCCTGCGGCGCCATCAGAACCGTACTGTTCAGATCCAACTCCGCGCCCCAGAATACGAAAATCCGTTCCCACAACCGGCCCACAGCAGGCAGCAGGGCAATCCAAATCCCCGATCCCACCAGCGCCAGCCCTAAGCTCTCAACAATGCGCCAGGGGCCGATATGAAGCTTTACGAACGCACGATGCGGCGTGATGACCCCGCCGCGCCATCCTCGTCTGCGAGAGCTTTCCGCCGCAGCCGTCAGGCGCTTTTCATGCAGCCCGCTAAAAATCGAGGAATACACCGGCGGTGCCTCCCCAGCGATGGTAGGAAGTTTCCTGATGCTGCTCCAGGTTGAAGTTGAAACCCCAGTTCGGCCCAATCCACTGGCGCCAGGTTCCCG
Source organism: uncultured Acidobacteriota bacterium (assembly GCA_963701925.1). Taxonomy (GTDB): domain Bacteria; phylum Acidobacteriota; class Terriglobia; order Terriglobales; family Acidobacteriaceae; genus Sulfotelmatobacter. The sequence goes on along the minus strand of CAVPBQ010000007.1, from coordinate 51,675 downwards.
TGATGGTTTGCTCGGGAAAATCGAACAGCACATTCGCCGGAGTTGCGCTCGACGGCGGACCGATCACCTCATATCCTTCCCGTCCCCACTCATAGCGGAGCGTGAAGTAATGTTCCTTTTCATATCCCTCGTTCACCGCCAGAAATTGCGTGCGCGCGAAAACGCTGCCCGGTGTGGTGTGCGTCCACATCAATCCCCCCTGCATCACCACCGGAACCTGCGAAAAATAGTAGGCCGCCCCCCCCTGAAAGCGCTCATCGTAGTTCACCGTCTTGCTCTGATCGAAGCCCACGCCCGCGTCGACGACCAGTTGCTTGCGGCTAAGCAGCTTGCGATTCATCACGCCAGTGAAACTGTATCGCGGAAGAAAAAACCCTCCGACGCTGGCGCCGCCGGAAAATTGTCCGTACCAGTCCGGAGAAAAAGTGTGCGTCAAGCCCAGTGTTCCGAACCATCCGCTGTCGCTGAAGCGGTCTTCATGAGTCAGTTCCGCATGAACCGTATTCGGCCCACCGGACAAAACGCCGCGCAGATAAAAATCGTTCCAGTTGGAATAGGTGCCACTCAAATCGCTGTGGCTTCCCCCCACTTCGATGTATCCCGGGCCATCGAGGCCGAGCCCAAGGCCGCCGACGCCGGGCCAGCTTGAGCCCGGTGCCACGGTCGCGCTTGGATTCGACTGCGCAAATGCCAGCGCGCAGAAAATCAATGGTACGGCCATGAGCGAAGATATGAACGAAGCTATGAGCGGAGATACTTTCTTCATCGTTTAGCCTCAAACGGCTCGCTATTCGCATGGCCTCCAGAGTCGCGGCGCTGTTTCAGTTCGACTTTCAGTTCGCGCCCGTCGGTGGCCGCGATCAGGATCAAGCCGTCCTGTACCTGCACCGTGGCGTGACCTTTCAACACGCGAGCCTCACTATACGAGTCCGCAGGAAATGCCCAACTCTGGTGAGCCAAACTTTTTGGATGCGAGGCCAGCAACGTCACCGTTTCCGGCGCGTCGTGCAGCAAAGTCCAGCGAACCGATTCGCGCTGCGTCATGAATTCCGCAAGATCGGTCATGGTGTACCAGCGGAAGCGTCCCTGCTTCTGGAGTTCATCAGCGTTATCAAGCCAGGTGCGCAGCGTGGGAAAGAATCGCTCCGCGCCGTAAGGATGCGTATAGACCAGCCGCGCCGTATGCCGGCGCACGGTGTAATCCGTGACCGCCAGCAGCCAGTCGCGCACCGCGCCAATCGCCACATCGTCGAATCCCATTTCCTCCAGGCTGGCTTCCTTGCCCATGTGAAGAATCGGAAAGGCCCAGATGTCGGGACTGTCGCGCTCGCCATTGCGGTAGACGCGGGTCGGTCCGAGCCCGGCGTCACCGGTGAAGTAGTAAGCCACGATTCCATGCTTCTCCAACCAGCGCGTCACCCATGCCGGATGATTGCCCAGCGGTGCGGAATATTCCGTAACGCGCTTGCCGGTAACTTTTTCCAGCGCATCTTTGTTGAGCTGAAGATATTTTTCGAACTCCGCGGAATCGTTATCGCTCAAGTGATATCCGAAATAGTTATGGATCCAGCCCCCGTGGCTGCCGATCTCCTGTTTCCTGGCCAGCAGATAACGAATCCACTTTTGCGCTTCGGGATCGTTCAGAACATCGAGGCCTTTATGGTCACCGAAGTCGTCGACATCCGGTCCCGCGGTGAAGTGAACTGAAAATCGTCCCCGGTCGAACACACCTTCGTCGGCAAGAATCTTGAGAGGCTTCAGCGAATTGCGTGCATCGATGTGCCAGTTGAAAACCAGCCCTCCCACCCCATCCGGGACGGATGCAAGATACGGCAAGCCCAGCATGCGGAAAGCAAAGAAGTGCAGGAACGAATGCAGCAGCAGTCCATCCGTTCGCGAGGCCAGATATCCCAGCGGAAGATTGACAAACAGCACCTGGCCTGCGTCTTCACGGCGATAGCCCGCGGCCAGGCCACGCTTCGATTTCAGCAACACCGTTCCATCGAAGTTTCCGGTGGTGCGGAACACCGGATAATCGACCGCGCCATACAGATATGTGGCGAAGGCAAAGCGGCTGTCCGCATTCTCGTGCTCCGTCACCGGCCGCCAGTCGGCCAGTTGTCCTTTGTCATCCACAGGGGCGAAGCTGCCCGGTGGAATTCCGAGTTCACGCATCGCGGCGGTGGTTCCGGTGACCTGCGCCGGCTCCATGGTTTCCGTGCGATAGAGGTCATACAAGGCATAATCAACGCCCACCAGGCTGGACAGCCGCGAATCGCCCGGCGTGAAACGCCCATTGAGATCCCAGGTACAGGCGTCATACACCACCATGAGATTGCCGCCCGCTTGCACGTAGCGCGTCAGCTCTCCGATGAGCACGTCGTTCGCGCTGCGATGAATCTGATCGGGCAACACCACTCCGACCGCTTGCACCGTCGAAAGAGGGTTCAGAAATTCCGAATCATGAATCGGCTGCAGATGAAAGCCCTCTTCATTGGCCGCATCAACCCACTCCTGCACCGCGGGCGTAGTCGCGTCCAGCCCATCGGGCAGCAGCAGCAGCAGAGTGTCGGCCCCCGGCTCGCCCACCGCGGCCTCGAGCCGGTGCACATAGTCCAGAGTTGCGAACAGCACCAGCGGCACGATCACCGCGACACACGCGTACTTGGTTCGCTTCTTCATGGTCGAGATAAGATGGCTGCGCAGGCTTTGGGGTCTAGTAACTGCGGTTGCGGAAATCGCGCTCTCAGGGATTGCCACGCCGCTTCCTCCAGCACATTCCAGGAGGCGCTGCCGCGTTGCGCGTCGGATTGCGCCGTCCAGCATTCCGCCGAAGATGCGTCCCCTAACTTTTCTGCTGCCATCGCCACCAAGCCCCAGGGATGGCTGTCATAACGCCGCTCAATCCAGCCCGCCCCGAAGTCTTGCTTCCATTGCTCCCACGCCTGCCGCGAATTCTGGCCGGGCCCGCTTACATCTGCGAGCCAGGGATATACCTGGGCCACTGCGTCCGGATAAAACGCTGGCGGATTCTTTTGCATGGAAGGTCGAAAGCGTTTTGCGTGATGATCCCAGAAGACGCGATCAATCGCCGCCGCAAGTTGTTCGACCCGCGCGTCAGTCTCGGCAGATGCGGGATCATGCAGCCGAAGCTGGCCCTGCGCAACGTCTTTCAACGCGGAATAGACTTCAACGTTATCCATGAGCAGCGCCACGTGATTGCGCTGCGAGACGTGATACACGCCGAGCCTCGCATTACGCAGTTTCTCGAGTTGCTTCTCGGCCAATGCGACACTGTGTTGCCATTCCGCAGGCATGCCCGCTGCAGGCGCCATGCGATAGAGCAGTTGCATCCACAGCGCAAGCATCGAATCGTCGGCGTCGGCGGGCGCGCAGTTGCGCCACTCTCCGTTAGTGCGGCAGAAGCGGCGGAACAATCCATTTTTCTGCTGCCGAGGCAATGACCATTCGATCCATGCCATGGCGGCCTGATGAACATCCAAGCCACCGTCCTGCGCAACGATCAGCGCCTTGGTGGCAAAGTAGGGCTCCACGTAATTTCCGCCAGGATTCATCTCCACAGCGCCATCCGGCTGCTGATAAGTCGTGGGAGCGAACGCCGTCGCAGACAGCGATGCAGCGCCACAACCTAGAAGCGCCGCAACCGTGATGCTGAGGCGGAGCACTCGTGTGCGCGTATACATCAACCCTCGACGCTTCCCTGCGAGCGCGCCCAGACCGACCCGTGCAACTCGCATCCCGCGGCAATCTTCACTGTGCGCGACGACACCGTCGTAGGAGCGTCGACCTCGCCCACGCAACTGCCGCGAGCCAGATTCACTTCGCGCTCTGCCATCACCGGACCCATAACAAAGCACCGCGGGCCGATGCGAATTTCTCCCTCGCACACCAGGCTGCCGTGCACACACGCCTCCTCCTCCAGAACGACGTTGCCGTAGCTTTTCGCGCTGCCCAGAAAGCGCGCTCCGCGCCCCAGGCGAAAGTCGCCGCTGGCCACAACGTTGGCGTTGAGCACTTCTCCCGCAGGCAGCACGAAATCACCCTGCACGCGGATGCGCGGACGGGCCGCGAAAGTGTCGCCGTGAATCCTCGTTGCTGGACTCGATGGATCGAGCGATGCTTGTGCCACATCCCTACTGCAACCGCAGCGCACTGGAAGATACGGCGCGTCCTCGGAATCTAAAGTGAGGATCACCGGCGCATTCATATGCTGAAACGTCGAGCCGCGCTCCAGACGAATCGACTCTGCCGCCGACAACCGCCCGAACGTGCTGCTTCCCTGCCCCAGATGAACCTTGCCCTGCGCGTGCAGCCAGCGCAGCACTGAACTATTTGTTCTGAGCGCGATGTCACCTTCCGCTAGAGCCGCTCGCAAGGTTGATCCCTCTCCCAAGTCCAGTCCCTCGTCTGTGTAGATATCGGCGTCCACCACTCGACTCTGCGGAATGATTGCACTTCCGATGCACATCACAACCGCAACATCTTTGGCGGCCGCCGGATCAAAGTCGAATTCCTCGCTCCCCACGACCAGGACCTTCATCCCCTTGACTGAGCTATACGAGAGTTCACGATTCAGTCGGCAAGCCCTCAACTCCGAGCGCAAAGGCTCGAGGCGCGAGCGTAGCGACTCGGCAAAGTTGGTGATGCGGCCATCGTGCCGCGACGTCGGTAGCGGAGAAGCATCTTCCCGCTTGTGTAGCTCATACAACGCTGGCGTTACCGGTAGCGCCAGCAGCCCCATCGTTACCGCGATCAATAGCAGGGGGCCGAAGGACGCCGGCGCCATCGCCGCCGCCATCACGGCGCCTCCTTCAACACCGGCAACGCCGCATCCTCAAGCACGGAAGCCGTTCGCGCTAGCACGGGAGCGGTGCGCGAACGCTCGGTTTTATGCCACACCAATTCTGATTTTCCGAAAACTTGCTCGCTCGCCTGCTGCCATGCGGCGCGCGAAACGCTGATGAGGCTGACCGTGAATCCGAACAGCGTCAGCGGCAACAAGCGAATGCGTTGATGCGAGCCATCGAGCCGCGCTGCGGCTGCGATCTCGAAGAAGGCCGCGAAATTTCCCAGCGTGGTGAATGCACCCAGCGCCAGCACCGTCAGCCCACCCCCGATCTGCACTCCGGTGTAGAACAGCACCACAGCCAGCAGCCATCCCAACAAAAGCACCGGCCCCATCAGATACACGCCCAGCAGCAGCACGCCGTCCAGGCGCTCGATCCAGCTCAACTGCGCGCCCTTCGCCGTCTGACGCATGTAGCTGACCATCGCCTGATTGTGTCCCTTGGCCCAGCGCATGATCTGCCGCACCCGCACCGGCCAGCGCTCCGGAACTTCTTCGTAACACTCCGCGCGATTTTCATACGCCGTCTTCCAACCCGCGAGCAGCAAGCGATAAGTCAGATCGGTATCTTCGGCAAGCGCGTTCTCATTCCATCCACCGATCTCGGCGAGCGCGCTCGTGCGAATGCCCGCCACCGTGCCGCCATATTGCGGCACCATATGCAGATTCATGCGCGCCTGCTGGTCCACCTGATATCCGCCAGAGCGTTCCAGATCGAGCAGCCGCGTCAGTAATTTCTTTCCTACATTCAGCGGCACCACGCGGCCCATGACCGCGCCCACCTCAGGATCGAAAAAGGGCGCGACCAACTGCCGGATCAGCGCTTTGCCCGGCACATAATCGGCGTCAAAGATGAGCACGACTTCCGTGTTCACGCGCTCCATCGCATCTTTAAGCGCCGCCGCCTTTCCCGGCTTTCCACCCCCACGATGAAACGGCTCGATCTGCGGATGATCTTCGACGAACGTGTCGATAATCTCTCGCGTGCGATCCGTCGAGCGATCGTTCACCGGGATGATCGTCAGCCGCTCCGCCGGATAATCCACTTCCAGCAACGCCTTCAGGATGTCGGCGACCACCGCCTCTTCGTTATGCGCCGCAACCAGCACCGTAACCGCCGGCCAGTCCGCGATTTCCACGTCAACGTAGGGGTGCCGCTGCTTCCCGAACAGGCGGTTCAACGTGAAGAAATAATGCCGCAGGGTGTAAATGCAGATCAGTGCCAGGGTCGTCCGAAATAAGACCAGTAACATATGCCGTCGCCGCGTTTCTCGTAGTGCCTGTTATCCGAGCCTGTTGTCCAAGCTTGTTGTCCGAGGAAGCTTACGTTTCTTGGTTTAGGTCGCGCTAAGCTGCGACTTGTTCCTTGCTTCCCGTGCCCTGAAACTGTTCCGCATCTTGCAGGACGGGTGTGCCGTATTCCAGCCATCGCGATAACGCGAGAGTGATTCGCTCCGCCGCGTGCCCGTCGCCATACGGGCATTCGCCGGTAGCCATGTTTTCGTAAGCCAGGCTGCTGCTCAGCAGACGCGACGCCTCGCGCACGATCACCTCCCGCGAAGTGCCAACGATTTTCGCCATGCCCAGCAGCGAAGCTTCCGGGCGCTCCGTCACTTTTCTCAAAACCAAGACGGGCTTATGAAAGATCGGCGCCTCCTCCTGTACGCCGCCAGAATCGGTGAGCACCACGTAGCACCGCCGCAATAGCGATAGAAACTCGAAGTAATCCACCGGCGGCACCAGGTGCACGCGTTCGCGATTCCCCAGCATGGCCTCCACCGTAGTCCGCACATTGGGATTGAGGTGCACCGGATAGATCACGCGAATATCAGGAAAGCTTTCGGTCAGATCAAGAATCGACTGGCAAATGTTTTCGAGTTCAGCTCCCCACGATTCGCGGCGATGCGAAGTCACCAGCACGATGCGCGAGCCATCGTCAGGAACGCCCTCAGGCAGCGGATGATCCAGCCTGCGAGTCTGCACCAGGCGCTGCACTGAATCGACGATCGTGTTCCCGGTGACGACCACGTCGTCGGGAGAAAAGCACTCTGAGAGCAGGTTCTCCCGCGACAGCGGCGTGGGTGCGAAATGTAATCCCGTAACCACCGCGGCCAGCTTCCGGTTCGCTTCTTCTGGCCAGGGCTGGAACATATCGCGGCTGCGCAGTCCCGCCTCCACATGCGCGACCGGAACTTTTCTGTAGAACGCAGCCAGGGCCGCGGCAAACGCTGTGGTCGTGTCCCCTTGCACCAACAGACAGTCGAGAGGAGTCTCCGCCAGCAGCCCATCCATCGCCGTGAGAATGCGGCAAGTCAATTCGCTCAGCGTCTGGTTGTGACGCATCAGATCGAGTTCGATGTCAGAGTGAACGTCGAAGATCTGCAACACCTGATCCAGCATCTGGCGGTGTTGGCCGGTTGAAATTACGACGGGCTCGAATTCGCTCGCATATTTGCGAAGCTCAAAAACAATCGGAGCCATTTTGATTGCGTCGGGCCGGGTGCCGAACACAAGTCCAATCCGCTTCTTCATCGGTGGCGCTCCTGCAAGCCCCATTTAGAGTCTTTGCAGCGCAAGCGGGTTTATCAGGGGTTTGCTGCAGATGATCCAGCTTCCTTACTGCAGTGCTCAGCGCCGGCGGCAACCCAGCAGGAGTCCATTTACATCCATACGCGCACCGTGAATAGTTCCACCGAAACCGCTACCGGTCGGGCTGTGGAAGAAGGCTCTCGCCGAGCGCAATTTTTTGCACACCTCCCCGTCGCTTGCTATGCCTGCGATTGTGCGGGCGCCGTTACGGACTTCAACCGTCGCGCTGTCGAACTCTGGGGCCGCGAGCCGCTTTCCACCGATCGCTTCACGGGAGCGCATCGCGTGCTCGATGCCCAGGGCGATCCCATTCCATTCGAGGCCACAGCCACCGCTTTTTTGCTGCGGTCCGGACTCTCCCAAGTCAACCGGGAAGTGCTGATTGAAAAGCCCGACGGCAAGCGCATTACGGTGCTGAGTAACGTCGCCCCGCTTCTCGACGACAATGCAAACGTGATTGGAGCGCTGGATGTGCTGCAGGACATCACCGGTCAGCGCTGCCTCGAAGATGCGCGCCGAGTCGCCGAACGAGTCAACGCCTTTACCCGCGTGGCCATCGAAGTGGCGCAGTTAAAGCCTGCGCTGCACTCCATGGTTCAGCTGTTGGATTCTCTTGGCCGCGAAGCCACGCTCAGTGTGGAGGCCCGCGGCTTTACCGAGCTCGCACAACTGGAGCTAGTACGTTTTGACGCGCTCGTCCGACGCATGTCGCACCTGTCGGGCGTGGCCTAGCATATGCGGAGTAACCACGTGGTGTCCCCAGGGCTGACCTACGAGATTCAACGACCTGTGCGCTGGAATACGTTCGTCGCCGGGCTCTCTGTCAACCTGATTCTGCTCGCGCTGGTGGCTGAAGTCGCGCCGCGTATCGGTCAAGAAGTCACGGTGCGAAATATTGACCCCACGCATTATGTCGCCTTGGTGGTGCCCGTGATTTATGCCCCCGCCCCACGGCCCGTCGAGCCTCCCCCACAGATTGCGCGACTGGAACCGCCGAAACTTTCGCCCGTTGTCGCTCCGAAGCCCGCGCCGGTTGCGCCGTCACGGCCGCTCAAGACCGAAATCGCGAAGATTGCGCCACCGAAGCCCGCGCCGACCCAGCCCGAATCACGGCATATTGAGACCAACGTCTTTGAAGCGACGGCTTCAACCAACCCACCGGCTCCTCATCCCGAAATTAAAACCAATGTCTTCGCCTCCGCGCCAGCGCAGACCGCGACCTTGCAGAAGCCGGCACGCCAGATTCAAACTGGAGGCTTCGGCGATCCCAATGGCGCTGCCGGTCAAGGCGATCCCAAGCGGGATACGGTAGCGATGGTTCACGTTGGTTCATTTGGAGCGCCTTCGGGGCCAGGAAACGGCAATGGCACATCCGGCGCCACTGGCCTCAGCGGCACCATCCGCCGCTCCGGATTTCGCACCGAAGTCGCGTCGTCCGAACCGGCTCGCAGCGGGACCGTGACCTCCAGCGGATTCGGTACGCCAGTCGCGCCATCCGGCGACTTCACTCCCGCGCACATCGAAAAGAAGCCAGAGTTGCAGCCGGTAGAGATCGTCTACAAACCGCGCCCGGCCTACACGGCGGAAGCCCGCCGCAGGCGCGTCGAAGGAGAAGTTTTGCTCGATGTAATGTTCACCGCCTCCGGTTCCCTGCGGATCAATCGGGTGGTCAAAGGTCTGGGATACGGTCTTGACGACAGGGCGCTCGAAGCCGCCGAGCGCATCCAATTTCGGCCGGCTCGACGCGACGGCCAGCCGTACGACTGTGCCGCGCTTGTTCGCATGGTTTTTGAACTCGCGAAATGAAACTTAACTTGGGAGATGTTTCCATGCGCGTACTCCGCACGCAAGCTATCGCACTCACCTTCCTGCTTTCGTTGTTCCCTGCCATCAGCCTGCACGCGGCTGACGACACCAAGACTCCGCAGGAAAGTCAGGCCTCGGCAAAGGAAAACGAGATCGCGGATCGGATTTTCTACCGCGAGGCCAAGTTCGACCAGGATCTGAAGCCTTACACGCCCATGGTTGAAACCTACATTCAGAACTACAAAGGAAACGACGAACTCGGACAGGTCCCGACGAGCGACAAATATTTCATCGGCCGCTTGGTCATGAACAAAGGTCTGCAGGACGTCTCCTTCCAGCAAACTCAAAAGTCCACGGCCAGCGTGATTCTGTCTAAGCTCGACGGTTTCTACAAGATGAACTACGTCGCCCTCGGCTTCATGCAGATGGTCTACATCCCCGGCTTCGACAAGAATAATTACGACCTGAAATATATTCACCAGGAATTTCTCGGCGATATCCGCACGCTGGTATTCGACGTCTCCCCCAAGCCCAAAGTGAAGGGACCGCATTTTCAGGGGCGCATCTGGGTCGAAGACCAGGATTACACCATGGTCCGCTTTAACGGAACCTATCTGCCCCAGCGCAGGATGAATTTCTTCTTTCACTTCGACGCCTGGCGGCTCAACGTACGGCCCGGAATTTGGGTGCCGGCATTCATTTACACCGAAGAATCGGACGCCAAATACGCCCTCTTCCGCAGGTTAGCCATGCGCAGCCAGACGCGGCTCTGGGGATACAACCTGAAACTGCCGACCGACACCGATGAATTCACCACGGTGCAGGTCGACGCCGCGTCCAACGTCGATGATCAAACGGGCAGCGCTAACGAAATTGTTCCCGTCGAGAGCACCCACAAATGGCAGCGTGAAGCCGAAGACGACGTGCTCGATCGTTTGCAACGCGCCGGACTTCTGGCCCCCGAGGGCGACGTCTCCAAGGTGTTGGAGACCGTCATCGACAATATCGAGATCACCAACAAACTCAACATCCAGCCGGAAGTGCGCGCGCGCGTTTTGCTCACTACGCCGTTGGAGTCCTTCACCATCGGGCACACCATCGTCGTCAGCCGCGGCCTTCTGGACGTCTTGCCGGATGAAGCCTCGCTCGCCATGGTGTTGGCCCACGAACTCGGTCACATCGCACTAGGTCACACGCTCGATACCAAATATGCCTTCGGCGACCGCATGGTCTTCCCCGACGAGCAGACTTTCCAGCGCATTCAGTTGTCGCGTGATCCCCACGAAGAAGAGGCGGCCGACAAAAAGGCCATCGAGTTCCTGCAAAACTCTCCCTACAACGACAAGCTCGCGACTGCGGGATTATTTCTGCGCTCACTCGAAGGCCATTCCAAAGAATTGCCCTCGCTCATCACGCCCCAGTTCGGCAGTCGCATGGCCAAAGGCGACAGCGTCTTCCGCATGAGCGCGCTGCTGCAATCGGCTCCCGCATTGAGGTCCGACGACGTCTCCCAGATCGCAGCCCTCCCGCTGGGAAGCCGCGTCAAACTTGATCCCTGGGACGATCACGTCGAACTCAATAAGAGCAAGCCCGTCGGCTTGCAGTCAGCCCGCGACAAGATGGCATTCCAGGTCACGCCCATGATTCCGCACCTGGCCCGCTATTCCGGCGGACCGGAAGTCGCCAATGCGGGCGGAAACGGCAAGTGAACCTGTCTGGCTAAACAATGTTCTCACCAACCGAATTTCAAAATGGATTTCGAGGTCCAGTCATGAATCTACACGCCACGGTTCGTCACTTGTTCTCAATTCTTAGTATTGCAACTCTTGCGGCACTTACCGCTTGTGGCACGAATTCGAGCACGAGCACCACCACCACAACCACCACCCAGTCAGGAGATCCCAACCCAGTCCAGCACATTATTTTTCTCGCCGAAGAAAATCGCAGCTTCGATCATTACTTCGGCAAGCTGAACGATTATCGCAGCGCCGCGCCCTTCAACCTGCCTCGCGAAGTCAACGGCCTTCCTGATAGTTGCAGCACCACGAATTCCGACTGGACCGTCCCCTGCGGCGCCATGAACCTCTCCCCCAACTCTAGCGGCGTGCCCACCACTCCGATCTATGCGTTTCACCTCCAGACCGCGTGCATCGATGGCCTGAGCCCCGACTGGATCGCAGCGCACTGGGACTTCAATCTCGAAGATCCTACTTCCACTTCTCCCGGCAGCCTGGGAACTCCAACCAACGCGCCCGACGGTTTCGTCGTCAGCGCCGCCAGCGCGGCGATCGCGAACTCCGAAGCAGATACCGCCGGCATTCGTGCCATGGGTTTTTACACCGGAGCTGATCTTCCCTACCACTATTGGCTCGCGACTGAGTTCGCAACCTCCGACACCTGGTTCAATCCTGCGCCCACCCGCACTCAGTCCAATCGCTATTACATGATGGGCGCGACCTCCGGCGGCTATGCCTATCCGCTCGTAGGAAACGAGCCCCTGATTCAATCGCAAACGATTTTCGACGAACTGCAGGCCGCGGGCATCACCTGGAAAATCTACACCCAACTTCCCGACGGATATACCTACGCCGACGCCTTCTCAGGCTTCGCTACCCGTTATGCGAACACGGGAAACATTGTCGCCGATCCCACCTTTTCCCAATTCATCTCTGATGCGCAAAGCGGAAGTCTTCCCCAGGTCGTCTTCCTCGACAAGCCCGACGCCGACGAGAAGCCCGACGGCACCAGCAACAACATTCAGGATGGAGTTACTGAAACTCAGCAACTCATCAACGCCGTGATGTATGGGCCTTCATGGAAGGATTCCGTAATCATCTTTACCTTCGACGAAGCGGGAGGACTTTACGATCACGTCGCTCCGCCGACGAATGTTCCCAGCCCCGACGGAATTCAGCCCGTCGACATCTGCACCAGCGCCACCGACTCGCGCTGCGCCTTCGCTAATTTGACCCACAGTACGCCGCCCTATGATCCCACTGGCGACTTCACTCGCTACGGATTCCGTGTGCCGGTGGTGGTCATTTCTCCATTCACAAAATCCGGATACGTTTCTCACGTCACCACGGACTACACCGCGTGGCTAAAGTTCGTGGAGAAGAGATTCAACCTTCCGGCTCTGAATGCCCGCGACGGATGGTCTCAAACCAGCGACATGAGCGACTTCTTCGATTTCCAGAATCCGCCCTGGGCGACCCCGCCGCAGAATCCGCCTACCGACGGCCCCGGCGCGTGTTATGACACCCTCCCCTAGAGTGCGCGGGCTCGCCGAGCAGCAAATGCGCTCGTGATGCTGTTTATATTGTTGGACGATTTTTGACGACCCAGTCAGCACATAACAGCAGGCGGCGTTGCGTCTGGACGCGCAGCCGAACTACCGCCAACATCGTCTCCCTCATTTTGAAGGCGGCCGCACGTCACTCAAACATCCGCTCGGAGCACGCGGCCAATCACCTGAACTTGGCGGGCCGGATCGAACAAAATGGATTGATGCGCAGTAGAAAGCCTGGTCATGACACCAAGCGGGTGCCCACTCTAAATTCAGCACGGGTGCCCCATTCTAAATTTCGCGCACTTTGCGAAATTTAGAGTGGGGATTTTCATTTCTTTCTCTTGGGTTTTGTCTCGCCCTTCGACTTGTCCTTGCCCGCGAGATTGAGCGCCACCGCGGCCCGGATAAGATCCTTCAACGCCGCCTCATTGATCTTGTCCCCTTCATGGATGTCGATGGCTCGCCGAACATTTCCCTCCAGGCTGGAGTTGAATAAACCTTTCGGATCCTTCAACGCCGCTCCCTTGGCGAACGTCATCTTCACGACATTCTTATGCGTCTCTCCCGTGCACACAATGCCGCCATGAGAAAAGACGGGAGTCCCGGGCGAAGTCGGCTTGACCCACTTCCGCTCTTCCACAATCTCCGGGTCGGCCTCGTGTATGAGTGTGCGCACCTTCGCCAGCATCTTCCCCCGCCAGTCCCCCAACTCCTTGATCTTCCAGTCAATAAACGCCGAAGCAGATTCCATCGCGATGGTCCTTTCCACAGACAACCAGAATTCCTCTACACAATCTAGATGCGCTCACGTAAACGCGCAACGACCTCAAATGAAACCAGGCTGCCCCACCTTTCGTGGTTTCGAAAGGGTGGGCACTCGTGCAGCTGGTATCAAGAGACTTTTCTCAACCGAAGCTCGGCCTTCTGAGGCTGGTTCACCAGCACCGGTCCCTGTTGTCCGCCGACATAGTCGCGAAAGCTGCTCCACTCCCGCTGCTGCGGCTCGAGAATCAATCCCCGCTTCACCGGGTTGCGATGCATTTTGGACGGGTGGCCCGGCCTTTTTTCTCGCTGGCATCACCAACAACGTACGTGCCCCATCCTTCGCACACTTTGCGAAGGGGGCATGGTGAATGTTTGCATCAAGAGCCAAACCGACCTTTGTGCGTACCAGCCCTTGCAAAATGCGTAACGAGTTGTGGTGATGCGACCGGGACCAAAGGATGGGCTACCCGAAGAACGTTCACGTTCACCCAACTGTAGTCGCTCGAAAATGGGGAACAGCCCACCTACCCCGACGCCCTCTATCTCTTTTAACCGAATCCGCCGGTCACAAATGTTTTCCACAGCCCCGCATTCAAAAATTCGCCATTCTTGTGACGAACAGCCTTGACTGAGGATGCAGAAGGCGCAAACTCAGATCGTGCGCCAATACAAGGATCAGTGGAAACTCGGACAGTCCGGCCAGCCGGCCCCCGCTAACTCTTTATTCCGCAATATTTTGCGTGTAAATCCTTGCGGCTCAATATTTTGGCCGGATCAGCCCCGATCTACCCTACCTAACTTGAACGGAATCATAGATTTGGAGACTCCGTGCAAAAAAAGTGCGGTCCTACCACTTCCCTCGGGACGTCCTAGGAGCTCTCTCCTGCATAAGACGGTCTCCTCGAAAGCAGCCGTCGAACCACATGGCCTTTCCACATCCAAAGCCCCGAGAGGACCAGAATGGGAACAAAGACAAACCGGATGCTGAAAGCGTAGTAGTGAGTATCCGCAGGCGAATCATAAATGTAGCCCAGCATCGGGATGCCACAGACAATGTGAACCCAACGGAAGATCGAACGCTTGGTAGCCTCTTTCATAATTTCTCTCCCATTTCGTTTCGGGCAATACGGCTCGATTCACGATTTCTGAGCCGCCGGCGGCGGCCAATTCACGATTTCGATCCCGAACTGCTGGGCGTAATCCGCGTGTAGCCGCTGCCAACCGCCGAACTTCATGGCGTCGGGGCCGACCATGCGGCCTAGCGGATTTCCGCTGAGCAGGTGATCCAGCACATCGAAACAGATGTGCCACCCGGCAGCACCCATGGCGATGAAGCGGTGGCCGATGTTCGTCCACAGCGTCAGCCGCGTGCCGCCGCCCGAGGCTTCGAGTTGCCAGCGCATCTCGAAGTCGCCCCATTTGTACTCCAGCAACTCGGGAACATCGGCTCGCGTCACGATGGTTTCAGTAACCCGCAGAGCGGGCGCTGCCACCGTCGTGAGCTTTACCGTGGCTCCAGCTGCGCCCAGGTTCCCATCGGCGTCGAAGGGTGCCCACTCCCGCAGATGCGCCGGATCAGTCAGCGCCTGCCAGACTTTTTCCCGCGAGTGCCGCAGTTGTTTGACGAGAACCAGCGTCCACTTCTCTCCGTCTTTCTGTATCCGCGCCAAGTTGGCGGGACCTGGTGTGTAGTGCTGGAGGTCGCCCATCTTCTTCTCCTTGACGTTACAGTTGACGGCCAGCGCTACCAGCGGGCCAGTTGCGTGAGCTGAATGAGATTGCCGCAGGTATCGTTCAGCATCGCAATCGTCGAGCCGGTTACGTCGGTGGGTGGCATGGTGAACTCGCCGCCACGGGCTTTGATGCCCTCGCACTCGCCCTTGATATCGTCAGTGAAGAACATGATCGCAGGCTGCTTCTGTTGAAAGATCGCCTGCTGATACGTTTTGGCCGCGGGGTTGTTGTTCAGTGCCAGCTGCAACTCAGTGCCATCCGGATCCTCGGGCGAGGCCACGGTCAGCCAGCGGTATGGGCCCTGACTGAAATCGGTCTTCTTGGCAAAACCCAGTACCTCGGTATAGAAGCGCAGGGCCCTCTCCTGGTCATCCACATAGATGCTGGTCACTTTGATTTTCATTTCGTTTCTCCTTTAATCCGTTCGGGCTTGGGCAGCGGTTTGGTTTTTGTCTTCTTTGGCGTTGGCGAATCCATGCGGTCAAGATAGCGTTCCAGTGCATCCACATGAGCGGACCAGAACCGGCGGAACTGAGCCAGCCAGTCATCTAACTCCTGAAATCGTTCGGGTTTCAGGCGGTAGAGCCGGCGCTGAGCGTCCACGGTGGACTCAACGAACCCTGCGTCGCGCAGCACGCGCAGATGCTTTGACACGGTGGGCTGTGGCATGCGAAGTTGGCGCTCGATCTCTCCCACCGACTGCTGGGATGAGACCAGGAGGCTTAAGATCGCTCGCCGGTTTGGTTCCGCGATGATCTCGAAGGCAGATTCCATAACTCTTTATATACCTTACATCGCATATACGTGTCAAGGCATATTTAACTTAATTTTCGACACTGCGGCCATCGGGGTGCATTTTTTCGGCGGGTGCATTCTTGAGCTCTGGATGCGCCGCCGCTTCAGACGTCGGGGTCGCTCGCCACGGTCGTGTAGCAAAAGTAGGATTCGCTTTGCTATGGTATTGGTCGAGTGGTACACCTGCGGCCAATCTTTCGAGTCCGCACCTTTTCCCTAACAGCGCCGCAAGGATGACGTCTGATGGCAACCGATCTCGATAAGCCGCGAGAATCTTCCAATGAGATGAGCCGGGTTGCGCAGCTGGTAGCCGCGCAACTTACCCGGGCCGCAATTTTTCTCGTCCTCAGCATTAAACCGGGACCCGAAAACACTGACACGATCCGGTCGTTCTGCGGCGATCTGGCTGCGTTATTGCGGGCAGTTGAGTTTCGAGACATCGAGGGCCAACTCTCCTGCATCATGGGATTCGGATCCGCATCCTGGGATGCGCTGTTCGGCGCGCCGCGACCGGTGGAGTTGCATACCTTCAAAGAGATTCATGCTGGCGCACGCCATGCGGTTTCCACGCTGGGAGATTTACTCTTTCACATTCGCGCCAAGCGGATGGATTTATGTTTCGAGCTGGCGACCCAGATCATGGCTCGCATCGGAAACGCAACCACGCCGCGAGATGAGGTGCATGGATTCCGTTATTTCGACGACCGCGACCTGATTGGTTTTGTCGACGGAACGGAGAATCCGCGGAGCGATGAGGCCAGCGCGGCGGTGCTGATCGGACCGGAAGATGCTGACTTCGCCGGCGGCAGTTACGTGATCGTACAAAAATATCTGCACGATCTTGAGGGATGGAACACGCTATCGACCGAGGAACAGGAAAAAATTATCGGCCGAAAGAAACTTTCGGACATCGAACTGGATGATTCTGTCAAGCCGACGTCTGCCCACAATGCATTGACGACCATTGTGGAGGATGGGAAAGAGATCAAGATATTGCGCGATAACATGCCTTTCGGAAGTCCCGCGTCAGGCGAATTTGGAACGTATTTTATCGGCTACAGCCGCTCCCCTCGCACGATTGAGACGATGCTGGACAACATGTTTATCGGAAGGCCGCCGGGCAACTACGATCGACTGCTGGATTTCAGCCGCGCGGTTACGGGAAGTCTCTTCTTCGTACCCTCGGCAACATTTTTGGAGAACGTAACCCCAGGCCGACCCACCGCAGACCACGCTGGTGAAGGTCAGCTTGCGCTTGCCAATTCTGCCGGCGCGCCGGCAACGGCTGAACCTTCATCGACCGCGGCGGTGGACGATGGTTCTCTCGGCATCGGTTCCCTCAAAGGAGACACCCGCCATGAATAACCTGCATCGCGAACTCGCCCCCGTTTCCGATTCCGCATGGGCACAGATCGAAGACGAAACTTCGCGCACGCTGAAGCGCTACCTAGCCGGACGGCGCGTGGTTGACGTGAAAGGGCCGGGCGGGGTTGGCCTTTCTGCCGTCGGCACCGGCCACCTGCGCACCATCGCGGCTCCAGCGAAGAGCATCCTGGCGAGGCAGCGCGAGGTGAAAGCGCTGGTCGAATTGCGGGTTCCGTTCGAATTGGACCGGCAGACGATCGACGACGTTGAACGAGGCGCGAACGATTCCAACTGGCAGCCGGCGAAAGACGCCGCGCGGCAGATCGCGTTTGCCGAAGACGGCGCCATCTTCGAAGGCTACGCCGCCGCCGGAATTGGAGGCATTCGTCGGGGAAGCAGCAATCCCATCACGACGCTTCCCGCCGACGTTCGTCACTATCCCGATGCCATAGCGCAAAGCATAAATCAGTTGCGTCTGGCTGGCGTCAACGGCCCCTACTCCGTTTTGCTCGGCGCCGACGCCTACACTGCTCTCGCGGAAACCAGCGACCAAGGCTACCCGGTGCTGGAACACGTGAAGCGGCTGGTGAAAGATGAAATCATCTGGGCCCCGGCGATTGCGGGCGCTTTCGTGCTGACTACGCGGGGAGGCGATTTCGAATTGCACATCGGCCAGGATGTTTCCATCGGCTACCTGAGCCACACCGACGCCGCGGTCCGCCTGTATCTGCAGGAGACGTTCACGTTCCTCCTGCTCACTACCGAAGCCGTGGTTGCACTGAATCCTCCGGCGAAAGCGAAGAAGAATTAAGGTACCTATTGCGCTGCTGAAAAGGCGAAGAGCAACGACGGTAGGACATTGCTTTAGTTTATTTTTTCAGTTCCGTCGGCCAATTGGTCACCAGGCTGATCGATTCCGCTGGTCTCTTTCCGTTGCGGTAGCTTAACGATTCTTGTCCACAATCATGCGCTCTGTAATTCAAGTCTCCGCCGTTCGCAAGACCTACGGCTCTACCGTAGCGGTCGACAAAGTATCGTTCGAAGTCCAGGAAGGTGAAATCTTTGGTCTGATCGGGCCCAACGGCGCGGGCAAGACCACTACGATGGAGTGCATCGAGGGTCTGCGCAAGCCCGACCAGGGCGCCATCTCGGTGCTGGGCCTCGATCCCTTCAAAGATGTTTACCAGCGGCAGGAGCGCATTGGAGTTCAGCTCCAGCAGGCGCAATTGCAGAAACGAATTAAAGTTTGGGAGGCGGCGGACCTCTGGGCTTCGCTTTACCGGACGAAGGCGGTCGACAGCGAACGGTTGCTCGAACAACTCGGGCTCAGCGACAAGCGCAATGCCTGGTTCATGACCCTCTCGGGTGGGCAGAAGCAACGATTGTTCATTGCGCTTGCCCTGATCAACAATCCGGAAGTGGTGTTTCTCGATGAGTTGACCACCGGACTCGACCCACAGGCGCGGCGCGCCATCTGGGAGCTGGTACGCGGCATCCGCGAACGTGGCAAGACAGTTTTTCTTACCACTCATCTCATGGAGGAGGCGGAGCGGTTGTGCGACCGCGTAGCCATCATCGAACACGGACGCATCGTCGATATCGACCGACCGGAGAACCTGGTAAAGCGGCACTGCCCGGAACGAACCGTCATCCTCACTACAGTCGATGCAACCGCTGGAGAACGATTTAGAACAATCCCGCGAGTGGAGGACGTAACTTGCAGCGACTCACAGTTCACGATTCGAGGGCGGGGCGATGATCTGGTTACCGAGGTGATTCATTGTCTGTCGGAGAATCAAATCCATGTTATGGATTTCCGCACGATTCTCCCCAGCCTTGAGGACGTGTTTCTCAAACTCACCGGTCACTCGATTCGCGACTAGGCTTAATCATGATGCTACGTGGACTCGGAAAATTGACGTGGATCGAGATCAAGATATTCATGCGCGAACCGCTGGGAGCGTTCGGGACGATTGGTATCCCTGTTTTGGTTTTCCTCGTAGGGGGTCGGATCGTCGGCGGCAAAGTGGCACTAGCTTCACTCGGCGCCAGCAGCTTTATGCGCGTCGGTCTGCCGGTACTCGCTTCGGTGCTGATCGCCATAAGCGCCGTGCTGTCACTCGTCACCATCGTTTCGATCTACCGCGAGGGCGGGATTCTTAAAAGGCTGCGCGCCACCCCCCTGCGCCCTCAGACCATCCTCACTGCCCACGTCATGGTCAAGTTGCTGCTGACCGCAGCCACGCTGGCCCTGATGGTGCTGGCAGGCAAGCGCTACTATCCAATCGGCATTCATGTTCCCTTGTTCGGATTTACGGTGGCGCTGCTGATCAGTACCTGTAGCATCCTGTCGATCGGGTTTCTCATCGCCAGCATCGTGCCCACAGCGCGATTTGCGCAGCCCATCGGTGCGGTTATCATGTATCCGATGATCGCGGTTTCAGGACTGTTCGCGCCGGTTCAATCGCTGCCGCCCGCGCTACAAGCAGTGGCGAAAATCGTGCCGCTAACCTACATGGTGTCACTCCTGGAAGGAATCTGGCAGGGCGAAGCGTGGTCAAGACACCTAGGCGATGTGGCCGCGCTGGTGGTGGTTTTTATCGTGTGTACGGCTCTTTCGGCGAAAGTGTTTCGTTGGGAATAATGAAGACCGTCGCTTGCATCATTGCTCAGCCATCGCGCACGGTGTCACTCTGCCGCGGTTTGCGCACACTCAGCGAGAAACGCTCTATTCGTAGCGTAATGCCTCAATCGGATCGAGACGTGACGCGCGGATAGCTGGAATCATCCCGCTGACCAATCCCACCAGGGTCAGGATCGCGGTCGAGACGAGTACACTGACGGGCGAAATGATGAGGCGAATGTCGCCCGCCTCTCCATGCAGGGCAAGCGCACTGTAAAAGGTGAGATTTCCCACCGAGAAGGAAATGATGTAGGCGAGTCCAATTCCTAGAAGGCCGCCCACAAAGGTGATGGCGAGCGCTTCGGATAAGAACTGCAGCATGATATCGAAGCGGCGAGCGCCCAGCGCCTTCTCCACCCCGATCTCGCGCGTACGCTGGGTTACGCTCACCAGCATGATGTTCATCAGTCCGACTCCGCCAATGCCGAGAGTCAGCGTTCCGATGAAGGCGAGCATCACCTGCAGCGCCATCGTAATGATGCGAAATTGCGAGAGCTGCTCCATCATGCTGAACACGAACAAAGCGCGCGTATCGTCGGCACGGAAATTGTGTTGCGCGGCCAGAGTGCCGCGAATCGATTTCTCGACGCCGCCATAGTTGTAGCCGAGAAAATCCAGCCAGATCATGTCGATGTAGTAGGTGTTGCGGAAATCGCTCAACGTGGGGAAAGGGATGTAGACGACGCGATTGATACTGTTCTCGTCACCTTGCTGCGGTCTGGGCTTCAGCACACCGATGACTTCGTAAGGAATACCACTGATACGAATCGACTCGCCCAGAGGGAAGCGACCGGAAAATAGTTTTTCCCGGGACTCCGAGCCCAGAACACACACGCGCGCCCGCAGTTGCAAATCTCCGGCAGTGTAGAAACGACCGAGATCCAGTTGCAGGTTTTGAATTTCCTGGAGCGCGGGATTGCCGCCATGAATGGTCCAGATATACGAACGCCCCTCATAGCCGACGGACTCATCCAAAAACGATTCCGGACTGATGCGGGTCACCTCCGGCACATTCAGCATGACACGATCGATGTCATCGGTGGTCAAGCGGATACTGGTGCCGGCTTTGTTGCCCCCGGCCTGCATCGACGTGCGGCCACCCGCGATGCCCATGGCCGCGGTGCTGGCATAGCTTCTGAATATGTTGACGATGGCGCTGGAGAAACCTGTGCCGTAGGCGAGCAACAGTACTACGGTGGCGATTCCCCAGGCCATGCCCAGCATGGTAAGCGCACTGCGCTGGCGGTTGCGCCGGAGTGATCCATACGCCTCTGAGAACACATCTTTCGCATGGATCATTCGTTACTCCTGAAAGTCGCTCCTAACCTTTACTCCTGCCGAAGGGCTTCCACGGGTTGCAGCAAGGCCGCCCGCCTCGCGGGATAAAGTCCGGCGATAATTCCGGCCAGGGCGAGGCTACCCATGGCGAGGAGGGCCGTGGCTGGATAAATGTGCGGCAGTTCGAATCCATCGATCGGCGGCACAAGTCCGAATAGCTTGGTGGCCACGTAGGCTGCGCCCACCCCAATGGCGCCGCTGATCGCAGTCAGCATTAACCCTTCGAGAAAAAACTGAAACAAGATATTGCGTTTGGTGGCGCCCAAGGCCTTGCGCAATCCGATCTCTCGGGTGCGCTCCGTTACCGATACCAGCATGATGTTGATCACTCCGATTGCGCCCAGGCCTAGCGTCACCAGACCGACGGCTCCCAAGAACGTATCCATGGCATCGGAGATTTTGCCCACCATTTCGGCGTTGGCGATCGAATCCCAATCGTCGAAGGCGTCGGGCGTCTGGGCATCAAAGTCATGGTTTCGTGCAACGATCGCCCGCACCGCCTTCTTGGCTTGTTCATGCTGCTCCCGTGTAATCGGCTGGTAGATGACATACTTGACCGCTTTTGCATTGCCCGCTCCCTGCATCGGGAAATAGGTAGCCATGGTGGTGTAGGGCATGATGAGACGCATGTTCTGGCCGTTGTTGTTGCCATGACCAATTTTCTGCATCGTCCCGACCACCTCGAACGGCAAGCTATTGATCAGGAGTCGGCTGCCTACGGCCGGCCGGCCGGGGAATAATATGCGCACAAATTCGCTGCCGATAATGCAGACATTGTGGCGCTCGCGTTCATCGTTCCAATCTAAAGAGCGTCCTTGGTCTATGGGCTGGTAGCGAATGCCGGAGAACTGCGGCTCGGCGCCATCCACATAGCCATTGCTATTGCCGTACTCGCTAACCAGGCGAAGATCGCCGCGATAGATTACTGGCGTCGCATTTCGGATAAAGCGCGAGTTACGAATATCCAAATAGTCCTGGTAGTTCAGGTAGTACTGGCGGGACGAGAGCTGGCTGCCACCAATCGCCGGAACCCGTCCGTTGTAAATCTGCATGAAGTCTTCGCCGAAGCTTGCCATATTCTTGGCGGTGCCCGCGCGAAAGCCCTCTCCCAATCCCACCAGGAGCAGCAGCGACCCTACTCCCCAGGCAATCCCAAACATGGTCAGGAAGGAGCGAAGTTTGTGCGTCCACATGGCGCGCAACACTTCGTCGAAGCTGGCGAGAAATCCACGCATAGCGGACGCTCCGGGGCCTTGGAACAGCAGCTTACGATTGATCCGGAAGGTCTTCCCGAGTTGCCCTGACTAGGATTCGGCGGCAGAACTCAGAAAGACTCTAGGTAAAGCCTCCCCGCCCGGGCCACGCCTCGCGATGACCGCTGTCACGGTTGGGGGTGATGCTAAACACGGCAACGCTTGAGGTCCGATGGGAGCCCAATCGCCAGAGAACTGGTGGGAGAGTGCGTGACGATGCCAGTCGCGACTCTTTTGCTGCAATGGGTTCGAGTTGGGAAATCTTGGCGTCCCTCGCAACCAGATTTTTGAACAGTTCGGCGCCACAATCGCGCGAGCAACACCCCTTTACGAACTCTGCAGCGGCGTGCCACAGGTCGAAAACGATGGCTGGCAGCCATTGACTTCGAAACCATCGACCTCTTCCGTGTCAAGAATGAAGTCAATTACGTAAAACCTTCTAGCTCCTTTGTTTTCCGCATGCTCACAACTCAGAACAGCGACGGAAATCGGTTAGTTTTGGCCGTTGCGCCAGCTAGGTACAGGAATCATCCTCGGCGGGTTTGGCGCTGGACGATCTTCCTAATGAGACTTGTGCCAGTTCCCGGTCGATGCTCTCAAGATCGATCGTGGAATCATAAAAATAAAAGGGGCCAAGGTGAGCCCGGAATAAATCCGGTCTGACCCAAGCCCCGATTTCTGGCACTGACCACTAGCCGACTTCTAATCCTCTTTTCCGAATTGCTTGATGTCGTCGGCAACTTCGCCCACCGCAACCGGATCTTTGCCCTGTACCAGTTCCCGCACCTTTTCGACCACATCCGGATTCGCCAGTGTAGTGATGTCTCCGGTATTCCCGCGGTTCGAAATCGAAGCCAGGATGCGGCGCATCAGTTTACCCGAACGCGTCTTCGGCATGTCAGGAACGATGTGGATGTGCTTCGGACGGGCAATCTTGCCGATGATAGTTTCGATCGCCTTGTTGACCTTGTCCAGAATCTCTTGGCTGGGCTGCAGTCCCGGCTGTAGCGCGATGTAGACTTCCGGCACTCGGCCCTTAATCTCGTCAACCACAGGCACGACCGCCGCCTCCGCCACTTCCGAAACCGTCAGGCACGCCGACTCGATTTCCTTTGTGCCCAGCCGGTGTCCGGCCACGTTGATCACATCATCCACGCGACCCAGAATTCGGAAGTACCCATCCACCGCTTCCACGGCTCCATCGGCTGCGAAGTACGGCCAGTCTTTCCAGTTCTTGCTCTCCGGATTCTTGCAGTATTTCCGGTAATACTGGTTCACGAAACGCTCGCGGTCTCCCCAGATCGTCTGCATAATGCCCGGCCAGGGATTGCGAATGCAGATATTTCCCGCTTTGCCGGATCCTGCCGCCACGATCTCTCCCATCTCGTCGCGGATCTCCGGAAAAATCCCCGGCATACCAGGCCCGGCACTGCCTGGCTTCATCGGATCCAGCGCAGGTTTCGTGCTGCACAGGAAGCCGCCATTTTCGGTCTGCCACCACGTATCCACGATCACCGCTTCGCGCTTGCCAACGGTTTCGTAATACCAGCGCCAGACCTCCGGCTCAATCGGCTCTCCCACCGTAGTCATGTGTTTGAAGTGGTAGTTGTACTTCGTGGGTTCGTCATGGCCAGCTTTGCGCAACATCCGGATCGCAGTGGGCGAAGTATGGAAGATATTCACTCCCAGACGCTCGGCAATGCGCCACACTCTGCCCGCATCCGGAAAAGTCGGAACACCTTCATACAAGACGCTGGTCGCAGCCAGCGCGAGCGGGCCGTAAACAATATAAGAGTGGCCCGTGATCCATCCGATGTCCGCCATGCACCAGTAAACATCCTCCGGATGGATGTCTTGAATGTATTTGGAGGTGCCGGTCACATAAGCCAGGTAGCCGCCGGTGCGGTGCTGGCATCCCTTGGGCTTGCCGGTGCTGCCGCTGGTGTACATCAGAAACAGCGGAGCTTCGGCATCCATCGGGATGGGCGCCACGATTTCACCAGCGTAGTTGGGCAGGACTTCGTCCACCCAGAAATCGCGGCCTTTCACAAACGGTGAAGCCGTTGCGCTCTGTCCCGCCTGCCGCCTCCACACCAGGACCTTGTCCAGTGCATGGCCTTCCTTCTTGGAAACCTCCAGCGCGATGTCAGCCGCCGCTTTGTGGTCGAGCATCTTGCCATTGCGATAGTAACCATCCATCGTGATCAGGATGTGGCTGGCCGAATCCGCCGCCCGCATACCGCAAGCCTCGCCGCTGAAGCCGCCAAACACCACCGAATGAATGATTCCTAACCGCGCGCAGGCCAGCATGGAGATTGGTAACTCGGGAACCATCGGCATGTGAATGGTGACGCGATCTCCCGCTTTCAGTCCGCAGAAGTCCCGCAGAAGCGCCGCAAATTCATTCACCCGCACATACAGCTCGCGATACGTCACCGCAACCGGAGTGTCGCTCTCCGGCTCGGGAACAAAAATCAGCGCGGCCTTGTTCTGGTATTTTGCGAGATGCCGGTCCACACAGTTGTACGAAGCATTGAGTTTGCCGCCGACGAACCACTTCCAGAACGGAGGATCGTTGGTATCAAGGGTGGTGTGCCAGTACTGGTCCCAGCTCAGCATGTCGGCGTATTCCCGGAAACATTCAGGAAACTTGTCCTCGCTGAACCGGTTGACGATATCGGGATCGCTCAGGTTCGCTTGTCCGATGAACTTCGACGAAGGATAGTAGTATTCCTCTTCCCGCCAGTGAACCGCGATCTGGGCTTCACTCGTCGTCACTACCTGCTGTGGTGAAACAACGTCCCGTATAGGCATTGCATTTGTCCTCACATGCTGAATTTATTCTGCACTGCGTAGATCAAGGGCGCTCCCGCGGGAGCACCCCCCAACCCGTCCAGAACAACTCTAGGCCGCCGTAGCCGGCACCTTGGCCAGAGATGCTTTGGGAAGCACCGGCCGCTTGGCCACCAGTTCGCAAATCAGCGCCACTGCGGCCAAAACCGCTGCCGTGTAGAACGCCATTTGGTAGTTATGATACTTGTCGTAAAGCATGCCGCCGATGCGACCGCCCAGCAGGCCGGCCACTCCCCAGGCAGTGAACAGCATTCCGTAGTTTATGCCTACGTTCTTGGTGCCCCAGAAATCTGCCGCCGTCGCTGCGTTGACCGAAAGCTGGGTGCCGTAGCACCAGTACACGACGAACAGCATGACGAACAGCGCCACCACATTGCTTCCCACGTAATACAGTATTGGCATCGCGACCATGGAAATTCCAATCATCAGTCGCAAAACGTTGATGCGTCCCAGGTGATCCGACATCCAGCCTGAAAGGATGCGTCCGGAGGCGTTCCCTACCGCGCCCACGACCAGGCCAAACGAAGCCAACGTGATGCTGGGGATACCAACGCTCTTGGCGAACGGCACCAACTGACTGATCACCATCAGACCCGCCGCGCAGCCCAGCGCGTATCCTACCCATAGCAAGTAGAAGGAAGGCGTGCACAGCACTTCGCTGGGAGTGAAGTCGTAAGTAGAGGCTACAGCCTTCGAAGCCGGAGCCGGGGACCAGCCTGCCGGTTTGTAGCCGGCGGGCGGATTCTTCAGTAAGAACGCGCCAAACACCGTCATCGCAAAGAAGATCACGCCCAGAACTTGGAACGTGGTGCGCCAGCCGAAGTGCGGAATCAGGTAGCTTGCGGCCAGCGGTCCAAAAATTGCCGATCCCGCTCCGTATCCGCCAACCGCCAGTCCCACGGCCAGTCCGCGCTTGTCGGGAAACCACTTGGACATCACCGGAATCGGAGTGGCGTATCCGAATCCATTGCCCAAACCGCCCAGAACGCCAAAGAAAATGAAGAATTTGGTGATGCTGTCGGCGTAGGAACAGGCGAAAAATCCGATACTCACCAGGATCGCGCCGGTCAGAGAAATCTTGAAGGGCCCGAGTTTGTCCTGCAGCCGGCCAGCTACGATGAACGACAGGGCGAACACCACCACCGCGATGATGAACACGTTGGAAGTGTCAGCCCGCTTCCAGTGAAATTCCTTTTCCAGCGGCGCCACGAAGACACTCCAACCATAGAGCGAGCCCAGCGCCAGATTCATGCTCACCCCACCGACCACATGCCACCACCGATTTATATGGGAATCGGTGGCTTGCAAGCCAGCTGATTGAATAGCCACAGTTTTTCTCCTTTGCCAAAAATAAGTTGACTGCCGCCTCATCGAACACGCGCTAGTTCCGCGTTATTGCGCCTTTTCTAAAATCGCATTGACCGTGATTTCCGCTCCCGGCGACACCGTCAACTGCCTCTTCCAGGATGCAAAGCCCGGCAATGATGCTTCGATCATGTGCGCTCCGACACTCAGACTGAGCACCGACGGCGTGCTGCCTACGAATTTCCCATCCACGCTGATCTCGGCTCCAGCGGGCGTTGAAGCAAAGCTGCACTTCACCGCTTCGCCGGCCATCACGTGCGGCTCTGCAGGTGGGGCTGGATTCGCCGGATCTTGAGTGGGCAGAGCCGCAATGGGCGCAGCCTGCGGACTTGTCTGAACCTGGGCCGAGACGGTCTCGGATTTGCCCTTCGAATCCTTATCCGGCGCGAGGTAGGTGTACAGCTGTTTGCGTAATTTTCCGTTGTCGTCGAGAAAATAAACGCTGAGCCCGCGCTTCTCTCGCCGGGCATTGAAGCTCTCGCCTTTAGGCAGGGGCTCGCACCGCGACCACTTCGTCTCGATGTTGCAGCCCACCCAAAATGGCGGACGGGCGCCTTCCTGCACTAACAACAAATTGGTGATCTCCGCCGTCTTACTGCTATTGCAATAAGCGTCGTAGTTGACGCCGTCGCAATTCTTCGGAACTCCGCTGCTGTCCAGCGTGACCGAACGGGTCTGCGAATCCAGAATCGTGATGCGGATGACGGCATTCTTGACCGCAGCTCCGGCGCATAAAGAAAGGCACAGCCACGCCGCCAGCCATGCCGCGTTCCTACGTTGATTCATGAGGCTCCTCAGAATCCTGCGCTCCAAAGTACTGGCCGTTCTGGTAGTTACTTCCCGGGCGGCCCAAAACTCCCGCACATTGTGCTCCCGGTCTGCCCCTTACGCAACGGGCATTCGAGTGGATGGCCCACCCTTGCGTTTTTTTGTTCGCAAGGGTGGGAATCTCGGCGCCTGCGACATCCTCTCCTAGAACGTAAAGATCGGCCCGAATTCGGTGCGATGGTCCTTCCACTCGTTGCTCTGCTGTCCCGCAATCGTGTAATACGCTCCCGACAACAACCGCGTGGCATAAACCGACTGCTCAAAGCCGAATGTACAGTAGGGGTTGAGTTTGTAATAGAGCGTGACAGCACCCAGCGTGCCCATGCGCAACGGCAACGGAGCCGCGGTGTTGGCGTTGGCCGTGAACCCATTTGTTGCCGAATTCAGGTCCGCCGCCGTCACCTGGTCCTTGCCCATGTGCAGATACAGCTGCCAGCCCGCGTTGTGGCCTTTCGGATTCGCATTGAACCACCGCGACAGCGGCAGCCCAATGTTCACGAACCCGCCAAAGGCATGGATCGGCTTCTGGGGAGCCACCACGACATTGCCCTGCGCGTTCGTCCCCAGGACTGCCCCGCCTGCTGCGATTAGCGGACCGCCGTCGAGAGTGGCGAAGCCAGCACCGGAAGGACCACTCTGGATATTCGTCAGCCCATTGGTATCAGTAGCGAAGGAATTTACCTGGCCGCCGAAGAAGAAGCGCAGGTCTCCGCCGCGATACGCGCTGGCCACGATGGTGACCCAACGTGTCGGTAGTTGTACCGCAAACTGTCCGCCCCAAATGGTGCTGGAGGCGGTAAAGCCGTGCGGGAATGCTGCCAGATAGTTCGCTGGCAGGGCGCTATATCCCGGAGCCGAATTGGGAACCACGGACGTGCGCCGCCCGTCGACTCCCGAAACCAGGATCTGCGCCGGAGCGACGCCCGGAGCCTTGTCCAGTTGGAACTGCAACGCGACCCTGCCTTCCACCTCAGGACGGCCAGAGTCGGCTCCCTCGCGCTCGGCCTGAGCCAGTTGTCCCGTTACACCCAAAGAGCCGAGTTTTTCGATTTGGCTGCTGGTCGGCATCATGATGGCAAAAGTGGGCGCAATTTTGACGTTGCGCTCGCTGCTGATTTTTTGCACCAAGCCAATCTGGAACTGCGGGGAACGTTCATAAACGTCTCCGTACCAGTAGGCCAGAGCCGTGGTCTCCAGAAGATTGGGCAGCGCGCTCGATCCAAACAGCGTCCAGTCCTGGCCGCCTTCGAAGTAGATGTCCGTCTTGTCGCTGGCTGCGTAGTCCAATCGCACCCAGGCTTGGCGGATATCAAACATGCTGCTGCGAATCGAGGAAACGTCGCGGTTGTCCACTTCCGTGAAGTTACCTTCGAAATCGCCTTCGATACGTCCGGTCAAAGTAAGTTTCTTGGACATATCCGGCCACTCGAAGTTCGCTCCAATACGCGACGACCGCGCCTTCAAATGAAATTCCGGATCCGCCGTCGGGCCGGTAGTTGTTGCAAAAGAGACATTGTTTAGGAACAATCCCGGAAACGGCATGTCGTCGCCATTCGGATTGCTGGTGTCGTAGACGCCCGTAGCTTTCAGGAATCCGTAAGGCGTCATCTTCACCGGACCCATGGTGAAGGCCGCCTTTAATCCATCCCTTACGGGAGGATCAACCGGCAACACGCGCAGCGGTGCGATTGCCGCAACCACGGCTTGGGCAGGAGGTTTGCTTTCCTTCGGCGCAGGCGCTTGCACGGACTGGGCCTGAGCCGCCACCGCGACCCCGACTGCAGGCGCTGCCGGTTGCGGCGCCGGAGCTGCAATCGCTGGCGCGGCCGCTGCCAGATCCGAAGCGTTTACTACTCCTTTACGTGCCAGCACATCCACCAGCGCCTGAACCTCAGCTGTGGGCGGCGCCGCTTCAATCGACTTCGCCTCCTCCGGCGCGAGAACGCCTTTCATTACCAGTACTCCCAGCAGCGCCGTGACGTTTGTCCCCACGGCGGGAGTGCTCGGGTTAGCAGCGGCGGTTGCCGGCTGGGCTGCGGTTGTGGCTGTGCCATCTGCGTTCTTCTTTCCTTCAGGGGTTTCGTTCGCTCCCGCCAAAGCTGGCAGTACCGAAATGACTGCGAGTATGAAGCTGCAAATCCATCGCGTCGACGTCGTCATGGACGAAATTTCCTCCTTGCATCGCGAGCGGCTTTATTTTGCGAGAATCTATTTCGTGGCCTTTGCATCAGGCAGAGCGTGGGGCTTGCACTTCTTGCGGGGCGCCTGCCGTGTCCCAATTTGGGACTTATGGGATAGATCCGAGCCTCTTTTTCTCGGACGTAACGGAGAGTCACACTAGGATGGATTAGTCAGAATAGATGTGCGGGCACTCACGTAACTTCGTGATTTGCGTCACTCGATATCAAATTGATCGAACGATCGTTCGAAAAGGCGGATCACTTTTCTGTTCCGATAAGAGTTTGGAGAAACAGCCTGCCGCTATCTCTCACCCGCTCCTGCGCTGGGGACGAACGCATTCGGCAGCCAGGATGCTGCAGATATATCCTGCGATCCTCGGATGAACCCCCTCTTTACTCTTTTGCCGCCCTGCGCGCAGGAGCACAGCCCACTGTGACCCTGGTCACTGCCGCCGCATCCAGCCAGCCGCAGAATCCCTCCCAGTTTCGCCCAGGCCACCATTCCCTCATCAGGAGGACTGCATGAGCGCGCTGCCCGTCCCGAAAACAGAAAACATATCCAACCTGCTCAACATGGACCAGGAATACGCGGCGCCTGCGATCGTCGCCAACAATGTCCTCGAAAAGGATTGGCTGGGTGAGCGCGATCGCTCGCTGAAAGAGCCCGACAAATTCTGGGGTGATTACGCGCGCCAATTCTCCTGGTCGCAACCCTGGAGCAAAGTTCTCGACTGGGACGGCGTTCATCACAAGTGGTTCACCGGCGCCAAGATCAACATCACTATCAACGCCCTCGATCGCCATGCCAACTCGGAGCGCCGCAATCGCGCCGCCTTTATCTGGCTCGGCGAAGATGGCAGCGAACGCATCGTCACCTACGGCCAGCTTTACCGTCAGGTCTGCAGCTTCGCCAACGGCCTGAAGTCTTTGGGATTAGAGAAGGGTGACCGCGTCATCATTTACATGCCGCTCACCATCGAGGGCGCGGTCGCGATGCTGGCCTGCGCCCGCATCGGCGCCATTCACTCCGTCGTCTACGCCGGACTCGGACACACCGCGTTGCGCGATCGCATCACCGACGCCGAAGCTAAAATCGTGATCGCAGGAGATGTCGGCTATCGCCGCGGCAAAACCGTCAATCTGAAATCCATCGTCGATGAAGCTATCGCCGGCCTGGAAGGCGTCGAGAAAGTTGTTGTCTACGCCCGCGCCGGAACAGAAATCCGCGCACCGCACGAAATCGAGTTCAACGACTTGCTCAAGTTTCCGCCCGACTGCCCCGCGGCAGAAATGGACGCCGAAGACCCGCTCTTCCTGCTCTACACCTCCGGATCCACTGGGAAGCCCAAGGGCGTCGTGCACGTTCATGGCGGATACATGGTCGGCACTACCTACCATCTCGAAAGTTTCTTTGACGTCGGCGATCGCGACATCTTCTGGTGCACGTCCGACATTGGATGGATCGTCGGCCACTCCTACATCGTCTACGGCCCGCTCTGCGCGGGCGTGACCACGCTCTTCCGCGAAGGCGCCATCGATTTTCCGAATCCCGGCACCGCGTGGGAGATTGTCGAGCGCTACGGCGTCACGAAAATGTTCACCGCGCCCACCGCTCTGAGAATGTTCATGCGTTACGGCGAGAGCTATCCTGCCGCGCACGATCTCACCAGCCTGCGCGTCATAGCCTGCGCCGGAGAGCCTCTGAATCCAGAAGCTTGGCGCTGGGCTCAAACCCATCTGGCCGGAGACGGCAAGTGGGGATACGTCATCGACAACTGGTGGCAAACCGAACTCGGCGGCCCTGCGCTCGGCACTCCGCCATCCATGGCGATGCGCCCGGGCAAAGTCGGCGTAGCCGTCCCGGGAGCCGAAGCCGACGTCATCGACGAAGACGGTAACTCCACTCCGCCCAATGTTGGCGGACGCCTCGTCCTCAAGCGCCCATTCCCCTGCATGCTGCGCACGGTCTGGCGCGACCCCGCTCGCTATGAACGAGACTGGCAATTCTTCCCGGGTTGCTACGTCACCGGAGACGTAGCCATGAAAGATAAGGACGGATACATCGCCGTCCTCGGCCGCGCCGACGACGTCCTCAATGTAGCCGGACACCGCATCGGTACCGCCGAGGTGGAAAGCGCGTTAGTAAGCCATCCCGCAGTGGCCGAAGCCGCAGCGATAGGCGTCCCCGATCCACTGAAGGGCGAATGCATCAAAGCCTTCGTACAAGTAAGAGCAGATCACATGCCATCAGACGCCCTAGCCGCAGCGTTAATCGAACACGTAAGAAGAGAACTGGGTCCGATCGCCACCCCGTCGTGCCTGGAGTTCGTCGCCAGCTTGCCAAAAACGCGCTCCGGGAAAATCCTACGCCGCTTCCTCAAAGCCAAAGAAGCCGGAGTAGACGCAGGTGACGTAAGTACGATGGAAGGCTGATGTTTGCCACCACGAAAATGGGTGCCCCATCCTAGCGTCGCGTAGTCTGCGATGTAGGCTGATCTGTTGCATCACGTTGTAATTACAAGGCGCCGGTCGCACCGTAATGCCCTGTAAATAGCGGTAAGGAACGTTGAGGAACGGGCGCTGTGTGTATCGTCTGTGTATTGCGGGTTTTGAACTAAAATTCCGGAAATAGCTGATCTGGCGATTTGGGAACGAAGCACAGAGCCGATTTCGAGCCGCACTGGGTAGATGAGAAGGACTGGCTCTGCATCGTCGAATTCTTGCCCACCGATAACCCAGAGGCTCGGCTTTTTGCCGCCGACATCATCGGGTACCTCGTCGGCTATGCGAATCTCACGACCGCACGTTCGCTGGCGCTCCTCGGCGATCCTGACGCCAGCGCTTACGAGCTTCTATTTTCCTTTTCGTCTCCTGAGAAGAAGAGCGAGTTCTTGAACTTGGTCTGCTCGAATGAAAACATGGGGAAGGACTACATCATTGAGTTTAGCCCGCCCACTGAAGAAATTAGGAATGCTCGTCCGCTCGCAGCGGTCTTACCCCATGATGCCCTCACCCATGTCGTGCTGATTGCAGCGACCCTGTGTGCGGGCACAGAAGATGATTGCGCGGTGTCGTAAGGCCGGCACAAAATCGCTTCCGAACGCTTTGGAAAGCAGGACGATTAAACTTCAGGGGTGCCCGTCGTGCTCCAGTAATCTACCGATGCGTGAGCGGATGAGCGATGCCCAGCTTGTGGCACGGAGTCTCAACAGGAGCAAATGCTTTAATTCATTGGCACTTGGTTCTTGAACTGCTGCTCAGTCCCCACAAACAACTCCTCGTATTTTCGCTTGCCGGAGACCCCAGATCCTTCCCCGTTGATCTTGCCCCAAATAAGCGCCGCCGATCCGGAATCTGGGAGTGGGCGCGCAGCCTGGGCAGAATAGTAATAGTAGTGATCCTTTGCCCATCCGTACTGCTCTGCAGAAGAGGTCCGGAGTACTCCGTCGGGAGGGATATTGAGAATATATTCGCCACCTTCCATCGGTAGAGGCGGCGCTCCCTGAACCTCAAACTCGATTCGTACCCAGCCTGTGTATCCATCGGGAATCAGAAACCGCGATGCGGGACGAGTCGAATTCCTGGCACTCATGCCCAGCCACACAGCAAGGCCAGTCAACAACGCAAGGGTAAACCCACCCACGACGATTCGTGTGGAGCGGTTTGTCGCCTCTGGAAAAACCCAGGTGCGTTTGCCGGCGTCGGCTCGCCTGAAGCTGGCGATTGCTGAATATAGCGTGGCGACTACCAAAAAGACCGTGGCTGCATATGGCAACATCATTTGAGTTCGAGAACGGAACTCTGCCCACCGAGTTTTGGCCGGATGGATTTCGCGATTGCCGGACCGTAGAAACACCAAATCGCCAGGCAAGCGATCAAAGCCAGTTTTGCGGCGGCATTCGGCTTGAAAAGGCTTACAAAAGCGGCAATCAAGAGACACAACGATCCCAGTAAGGACACAAGTTCCAGGAGATTAGACGGAGCCCCATAGACCGCAAGGGCCAGTAACGTATAGACATGGAATCCGGTGATCACACTCGCGACGAAATAGAGGCAAAAGGGGAACATGTCGATCGACAATAATACCGCCTGGAAAAGCAGATGTTTTTCCTGTTCACTTCATAATGCCAACTCAAAGCTGCCCGACGGCACGGTAGCACGTTTATTGGGTCGCCTCGCCATTCATTAGTCCGGTGGTGGGTGATAGTAAATCACCACCAACACAAATATCACACCAACGAGTGCTGCAATCGCCAGCGAAAGCAGAATGCCATGAAGGGTTGTGAACGATGATTGTTTCTTCTTCCTTTTCTTTGCCTTTATGAATTTGGCCATACAACACTCTGCTTCAAGGTCTATCGTCTCAAGCGAGGTCGCGCAGAAACGATTCAAGCGGTTCAAACATGGATGACTTCTCTCAGATTCCGCTCGTCTGGTACTGCAAGACAGCCAGTGACAGCCGATAGTCGTAGCCGGCCTGCGCATTACTAATTTGGGCTTGGGTCAACTGAAGCTGGGCCTGACTTAATTCCACGATCGAACCTAAACCCAGGTTGTATCGTGACTGAGCAAGGTTTATAGCAAGGTTCGCTTGGTCCAGAAGCTGTTGAGTCACCGCCAGCCGGTCATAGGCGGTCGTAGCGTTCAACCAACTGGTGCGTACATCGCGCGAAATTCGATCACGGAGGTCCCGCAGCCTCTCTAGGGTCGCCTGGGCACGAAGCGAGGCTTCTCGTGCTCTCGCCGGGTAGAGGAAACCGTTAAAGACCGGAATGTTAACGTTCACTCCTACCGCTCCATACCAGCTGGAAATAATCGGATTGCGCACCGGAGTATCGCCCACGACTCCAAGCGCGCGGATATCCGGAAACAGCAAGTCCCGTTCGGCCGTCTGAAATTTTCTGGTGGACTCGGACTGGAACTCCAGAGCAAGGATCTCCGGCCGCACCGTAAAAGCAGTAGAAATGAGATCATCTACGTTGCCCGGAGGCGGAGCACTGGGGGCGGAGTCCTCGACGAGCTGAAAACTCTGCAGGTTGGAGAATCCGAGCACGGCGGAAAGGCCGGCCAGTGCCGCGTTTTCGTTGTTCCGCGCATCCAGGAGCAGGAGCTTGGCCTGCGCCAGATTCACATTGGCAAAGCTGAGATCCAGTTGAGACTTGAGCTTACTCTGGAATAAAGCATCCACCTGGCTTGAAACAGTCTGGCGCTCTTTCACCGTTTGCTGCGCAACGGTTAAGACCGCATGCGCCTGAAGGGAGTTGTAGAAAGCTTGGTCTACCGCGAGCAGGATCTGTTCTTTCGTGGCCAACGCGTTCTGGTTCTCCGCTTTGGCCGCGAGGTTGGCGCTCGAAACTAGGTTGGTGGTGCGTCCGAAATCTGTAATTAGCTGCGTCACCATGGCTCCCGCAGCGGCACGCTGGTAGAGGATTGGATTGTTCAGCGCGCCGGCCGTGAGGCGCGTACCGGGATTGGCATCGACCGCCGTCAAGTCAATCGACGCGGTCGGCCACAGATTCGATCGAACTTCCCGCGTGACTTGGATCGAGGCTAACGCGGTCAGTCGTGCAACCGAAATCTGAGGATTATTCTTCAGGGCAAGTGCCTGAGCATCCTTCAACGACAGCATCGTAGGCGTGCCCGGAGGATTTTGCGGCATGGTGGCTTGCGGTCCCGTCTGAATTGCAGCGGGCCCAGCTTGAGACGAGGCTTGAGGCGCGGGAGCGGAAGGCAGATTCGAGGCACTACTCGACGTGAGCGTCGTTTGAGCGAAGGCGCAAGCCGGCAGAGCCAGAAAAAGACACATTGATCGGAGGCTGTTCATTTTTCGCAAATCCCTTAGCGAACCATTTCTTCTTCGTCTGCTTCCTAACTCATGCTTCCAGGGCCGGAGACTGGCTGGGTGCATTCTTCTCGCCACGCTTGCCGTATACGAGCAGATATGCGGCCGGCACGATGAAGATGGTCAATACCACCGAAGAGGTCAATCCTCCGATGATCGCTTGTGCCATCGGTGCGTATTGCTCAGCGCCCGTCCCCAGTTTCATCGCCATCGGTATCATTCCGATAATCGTCGCCAGAGAGGTCATCAGAATTGGCCGCAGTCGAACTCGGCAAGCGGTGATGACGGCATCGGTCGGCGTCAGCCCTTGGGCCTCCAGTTTGTGGGCGAAATCCACGATCAGAATGCTGTTGGAGTCGGCGATGCCCACCAGCATCAGAACGCCCATCAGAGACATTACGTTCAGTGTGCTGTGCGTGAGCGGAAGAATTACCAATACCCCGACGAAACCCATCGGTATGGCAAGCATGATCAACAATGGATCAATGAAAGACTTGAACTGCGCCGTCAGGATCAGAAAAAGCAGCGCGAAGGAGAGCAGGAAACCCAGCCCGAAGCTCTTGAACGAAGCTTGCATGCCCTCGACCATGCCGCGCAGATTCACGCGAACATTTGCCGGGATATTCGCCTGGCCCACGATGCGGCGGATGTCGCTGGTGACGCGCCCAAGGTCCTCCCCAGCAGGAGTTACGTAGAGATCAACCACGCGCTGAATCTGATAGTGATCGACTTCAGTGGGCGTTTGTACAAACTTCACCTTAACAACGTTGTCGAGAACCGTAATTGGTCTGGCCCGCTGAGCGATCGTAGGGGGTTGATCGCGTCTTGAATCAGGCATCTTTTGGCCACAGTCCCAAGCCGGCCTGGCGAACTCCGTTCGAGGCATTGCCTTGAACGAGGCGGGATTGACTTGGGCGGGCCCGCAGCTGATATCGGCTTTGGAATTTTGGGCTCTTAACGGGATTTGCCCCAGGTCAATCATGTTGTGGATGGCAGCGCGTCCTTTTTCGAAGTACTGCACAGTGAGGTAGTAGTCGTTGCCGCTCTTGTGGTCCACCCAGTAGTTGGGCGCAATCATGTAGTTCGAGTTCAGGGCCGTGATCACGTTGTCCACCACATCCTTCTGCGTCAGCCCCAACTCCCCCGCATGCACCCGGTCCACGTCCAGTCGTAACGCCGGGTAGTTCAAGTCCTGCGGGATGTAGACCTCTCCCACTCCTGGCAAACTCCGGATCCGGCTGGCCAGGTCCTGCGCCACGCCGTAGATCTGGTGCAGATCCGGACTGCTCACCTGCACGTCAATCGGCGCCGGCATTCCCATGTTCAGCACCGCATCCACCATCGATCCGCTGGAGAAAAACGTCCGTATATCCGGAAACTGCGTGGCCATGTTCTTCTGCACCCGGTCCATGTAGGCGAAGCTGCTCTGCCGGTGCGACTCCTGCAGCGCTACTTGGATGGTCGCCGTGTAGGGCCCGGCATTGGTCGTATAGAGGGAGGAGAAATCCGGCACCACGCCTATGTTCGAGACCACCATCTTCAAGTCTTTGGCGTCGACGGTGTGGCGGATCAGGTCTTCCACCTTGGCCACGTATTGTTCGGTGACTTCGATGCGAGTGCCGGTAGGAACTTTCAGGTTGATGGTGAACTGTCCGGCGTCGGTCTGGGGGAAGAAGGCTAATCCCAGCAGCGGATAGATGGCGAGACTGGCGAGGAACACACCGCTCAGAATGGCGACGGTGAGGCCGGGACGCAGAACCGCCCGCCGCACCCAGTACTCGTAGAAATCCAAAACCTTGTTGAACATCCGGTTGAACCCGGCGTTGAACCGGTCCCACCAGGAATGGGTAGCAGCTGCCGTGGGCTCAACTTCGTACTCGCCTTCTTTGTTCCCGTGTCCTCCGCCGTGCGGCACCGCTTTGAGAAAACGCGAACAGAACAGTGGGATCACCGTCATCGCCACGACAAACGACGCTAATAACGAAAGACAAAACGCCAGCGCGAGAGCCGAAAACAGAAACTTGCTGACTCCGTAGAGAAATGTCACCGGGAAGAAGTCGACCACGTCGACTAGGGTTGCGGCCAGTACTGCTAGATTGACTTCTCTCCCGCCGATCTCAGCGGCTGTCATTGGCGCAGCACCCATCTCCAGGTGGCGGTAGATGTTTTCCAACGAGATGACGGAGTTGTCGATCACTCGCGAAAACGCCAGCGCCAGGCCACCGAGAATCATCGTATTGACGGTGCTGCCCATCATGCTCAGAACTACAAACGTAGTGAGCGCAGAAAGAGGGATTGAGAGCAGTACCGCCGTCGTTGCTCGAAAACTGCCCAGGAAAATGAGGATCATCAGGCTGGTAAGAACCAAACCGATGATGCCTTCGTGAAGGACGGTCTTTAGAGCCTCCTTCACATAGACCGATTGGTCGAAGACCACACTCGCGGTCATCTGCTTCGGGATGTCGTACAGATGTCCAACCAGACTGCGGACGCCATTCACCACGTCGATGGTGTTCGTATCTCCGCCCTGCTTCATGATCGGGACGTAACAAGATCTCTGCCCATCCACCCGCACGACGTTGTACTGGATTTGATTCGCGTCCTGCGCGCTGCCCAAGTCGTTCACCGAAACCCAGGAGGTTCCGGCAGTCCTGACCGGAACGTCTCCTAACTGCTTCATGTTGTCGACCAGGCTGTTCGAATAAACGTAGTAGTCGTTGGAGCCGATCTTGACGTCCCCCGCGGGCAGGATCAGGTTGGAGTTGTTCACGGCGCCAACCACGTCCATCGGGCTCAGCTGGCGTGACGTGAGCTTGTAGGGATCGACATACACCATGATCTGGCGGTATTTCCCACCAAAGGGCGGGGGAATCTCCGCTCCCGGCACTACGGCAATTTGATTACGAATCTGAAATTGCGCGTAGTCGTGAAGTTGCGTTTCATTGAGCCCTTCCCCTTTGACGGTCACCAGAGCCACGGGCAGGCTGGAGGCGTCGAACTTGAGTACGACCGGTGGCAAGGTCCCCGGAGGAAGACGCTTCAGGTCAGCCAGCGCCAGATTTGACAACTCGGTGACATCGGCATCGGCGTTGGTTCCGGGCTGGAAGTACACGCGGATGATGCTCACGCCGAGGAGCGAGCGTGACTCCATGTGGTCGATGCCGCTGGCCAGAGTAAAGAAGCGCTCCAGCGGGTCGGTGATGTCGGTCTCGATGTCCTGGGGCGGCATGCCGGAGTAGAAGGTCGCCACCACAACCTCCGGCAGGTTGATAGACGGAAACAGATCCACCGGCATGCGCGCCAGGCTCGTCACGCCGATGACCAACAGCACCAGGCAGACGACTATGATGAAAAACGGATTGCGAATTGAAAAACCTGGCATTTAGCTCTTATCGCAGTTGCGATCCCCGAATACCCACGTCATTCCTGATTCCGACTCATGGTTCCGTCACCGTTTGCCGATTGCGGTAGGCCAGCAAGTAGGCGGCCGGCACAATGAAAACTGTCAGTACCACCGAAACGGTCAAGCCGCCGATAATGGTGCGCGCCAGGGGAGCGTACTGTTCGCTTCCAGTCCCTAGTTTCAGCGCCATCGGGACCATTCCGATAATCGTTGCCAAGGAGGTCATCAAGATGGGGCGCAGGCGGACTCTACAAGACGTAATCACGGCCTCTTCGATGTCCTTCCCCTGTTGCTCCAGGCGGTGCGTGAATTCGACGATCAAAATGCTGTTCGATGCTGAGATCCCAACCAGCATCAGGACGCCCATCAGCGACATCACGTTGAGCGTCGTACCCGTCAGAGGCAACACAATCAGCACGCCAATGAAGCCCATGGGAATCGCGAGCATGATGAGGAACGGATCTTTGAACGACTTAAACTGCGCGACCAGAATGAGGTAGAGCAGTACGACCGAAAGCGAAAGCCCGATCGCGAAGCTGCGGAACGAGGCGTTCATCCCCTGCACCATCCCGCGCATGTTAATGCGCACGTTTTCTGGAACTTTAAGCTGCGGTATTACGCGGGCAACCTCGTTGGACACTTTTCCGAGATCTTCCGTGGCCGGCGTTACATAAATGTCCACGACTCGCTGAATCTGGTAGTGGTCCACTTCGGTCGGAGTCTGAATATTGTTCAGCTTCACTACTGCGTCCAAGGTTGTTGGCTGTCTTAAATTTGGAGCGTGGATTGGAATGTTGGTCAGATCGGTGAAGTTCTGGATGGCCGCTCGTCCTTTTTCAAAGTACTGGACGGTGAGGTAGTAGTCGTTGCCGCTCTTGTGGTCCACCCAGTAGTTGGGCGCAATCATGTAGTTCGAGTTCAGGGCCGTGATCACGTTGTCCACTACATCTTTCTGCGTCAGCCCCAACTCCCCCGCATGCACCCGGTCCACGTCCAGTCGTAACGCCGGGTAGTTCAAGTCTTGCGGGATATAGACTTCGCCAACTCCTGGCAGACTCCGTATCCGACTCGCCAAGTCTTGGGCCACGCCGTAGATCTGGTGCAGATCGGGACTG
This sequence comes from uncultured Acidobacteriota bacterium, assembly GCA_963701925.1. Classification (GTDB taxonomy): domain Bacteria; phylum Acidobacteriota; class Terriglobia; order Terriglobales; family Acidobacteriaceae; genus Sulfotelmatobacter. Next base: position 11,605 of record CAVPBQ010000007.1, on the reverse strand, counting down.
CTCACCTGTACGTCAATCGGCGCCGGCATTCCCATGTTCAGGACCGCATCCACCATCGATCCGCTGGAAAAGAACGTCCGGATGTCGGGGAACTGCGTTGCCATCTCCTTCTGCACCCGGTCCATGTAGGTGAAGCTGCTTTGGCTGTGCCCGTCCTGCAGAGCGACTTGGATCGTCGCCGTGTAGGGACCGGCATTGGTCGTGTAGAGCGAAGAGAAGTCGGGCACAACGCCGATGTTCGACACCACCATCTTCAAGTCTTTGGCGTCGACGGTGTGGCGGATCAGGTCTTCCACCTTAGCCACATATTCTTCGGTTACCTCGATGCGGGTGCCGGTAGGAACTTTCAGGTTGATAGTGAACTGACCGGCGTCGGTTTGGGGGAAGAAGGCTAGTCCCAGCAGCGGATAGATGGCGAGACTGGCGAGGAACACACCGCTCAGAATGGCGACGGTGAGGCCGGGACGCAGAACCGCCCGCCGTACCCAATACTCGTAGAAATCGAGGAGCTTGTTGAACATCCGGTTGAACCCGGCGTTGAACCGGTCCCACCAGGAATGCGTGCCCGTCGGTTCGCTACCAAGTTCGCCGTGCGCGTCTCCGTGCCCGGCGCTGTGCGGCACGGCTTTGAGAAAACGCGAGCAGAACAATGGGATCACCGTCATCGCCACAATGTAGGACGCGAAGAGCGAGATCACGACTGCCAATGCGAGAGCCGAGAAGAGAAACTTGCTGACCCCGTATAGAAATGTCACCGGGAAAAACACCACAACCGTCGTGAGTGTCGCGGCAAGGACTGCGAGACTCACCTCTGTGCCTCCGGCTTCCGCGGCAGCTTCCGGCGCAGCACCCATCTCCAGGTGGCGGTAGATGTTTTCGAGCGAGATTACGGAATTGTCGATCACACGTGAGAACGCCAGTGCCAGGCCTCCCAGAATCATCGTGTTAATCGTGCTGTCCATCATGTAGAGCACAACAAAAGTAGCCAGCGCCGAGAGTGGGATGGACAGGAAAACCGCGGACGTCGCCCGCACGCTCCCCAGGAAAACGAGGATCATGAGGCTGGTCAGAATTAACCCGATCAAGCCTTCATGAAGAAGAGTCTTGATCGCTTCCTTTACAAAGGCAGACTGGTCAAACACGACAGTGGCCTTGAGTTCTTTGGGAATGTCGTAGAGGTGCCCGATCATGTCGCGAATGCCGTCCACCACCTGAATGGTGTTGGTGTCGCCGCCCTGCTTCATGATGGGCAGATAGACAGACCTCTGCCCATCGACGCGCACTACGCTGTACTGAATTTGATTGGCGTCTTCTGCCTTGCCGAGATCGTTTACCGAAACCCAGGAAGAACCCACGGTTTTGACCGGGACCTTGCCCAGTTCGTCCATACTGTCAACCAGACTGTTCGAGTAAACGTAGTAGTCGAAGGGGCCCATCTTCACGTCGCCGGCCGGCAGGATCAAGTTGGAGTTGTTAACGGCACCGACGACATCCATCGGGCTCAACTGCCGGGAGGCCAGCTTGTAGGGGTCGACGTACACCATGATCTGGCGATACTTGCCGCCAAACGGCGGGGGAATCTCTGCCCCCTTGACCACCGCGATCTGATTGCGGATGGTGAACTGTCCAATATCGTGGAGTTGGGTCTGATTCAGACCCTCGCCTTTGAGCGTGACCAGACAAACCGGCAAGCTGGAGGCATCGAACTTGAGCACGACCGGGGGTAAGGTTCCTGGGGGAAGGCGCTTCAAGTCAGCTAACGCGAGATTCGATAACTCCGTCACGTCAGCATCGGCATTTGTTCCGGGCTGGAAATAGACTTTGATAATGCTCACGCCCAGGAGCGAACGTGATTCCATGTGGTCGATGCCGCTGGCCAGAGTGAAGAAGCGCTCCAGGGGATCGGTGATGTCGGTCTCGATATCCTGCGGCGGCATGCCGGAGTAGAACGTTGCCACGACGACCTCTGGCAGATTGATCGACGGAAACAAATCGATGGGCATCCGCAGCAAGCTGGTCACTCCAATGACCATCAGCGCCAGGCAAATCACCACGACGAAATACGGATTACGAATTGAGAAACGTGACATTTTTCTTCTCTGAACTCGCTGCCAAGTTGCTCGCTACTCCTGGCTGCTCTCGTGGTAGTGCATGACCTGTACCACTTGGGGATTCACCTTCTCCCCAGGTTTCAATCCGCTCCGGTCGCTGATGACAACTTGTTCCCCAGCATTTAAACCGGACACTACTTCGGCGTCGCTGGAGGTTTGCAGTCCAAGACTCACGGGGCGGTCCTCGATTTGGTGGCCTGCGTTCACCACAAAAACCGTTGTCTTATCGGCCTCATGGTTCACGGCCTGCAAAGGAATAGAGGGAATGTCTTCCTTATGCTCCAGCGTCACGGCAGCCTCGGCATAGATCCCCGGAATCAGCACTCGATCTCGGTTCTGGACGTCGACTTCGGTGTGCATGGTCCGAGTGTCCTCCCGGACATCCACGGAAAACCGCGCCACCTTTCCCGGGAAGGTACGGTTAAGCGATGGCACACGAACGTCCACATGATCACCAACGCGGATGTACCGAACGTAAGATTCCGGAACTGGAATCACGAGCCGGAAGAGATCGTCCTGGGAGAGCCTGACGATCGGAATGGCCTGCGTGCTGGAACCGGTACCTGCCTGCACCAGAGTGCCGAGGTTCGCGTACCGCTCCGTCACCACTCCGGCAAACGGAGCCGTGATCCTTGCATAGTCAAACAGAGTCTGATCGTGAGACAGTTTCGCCCTAGTCACCGACAGCTGACTCTGCGCCGCCTCCAGCGCAGCCTGGCCCGCGTCTACTTGAGAGGATGCCGCCAGGTCCTTTCCCTGAGCGTCGTCCACTTCCTGTTGCGCGACAATTCCGGGCTGGCTCTCAAAGACACTATTGAGCCTCGTATATTGCAGGTGAAGCGCCTTGTACTGCGCCTGGTAGCGATTTAGTTCGTGCTGCGCCCGGCTCACTTGGTTCGTGGCATTCTTGATTTCTGCCTGATCTTCCTGAAGCTGCGCTTCCAACTCAGGAATCTCCAGAACCGCCATTACCTGGCCAGCCTTCACGTGTGTGCCGTAGTCGACGAGCAGTTTCTTGACGTATCCAGATTCCTTGGCGTACACGTCGATCTCCTGGAACGGCACCAGTTCGGAAGACAGGGTGATTTGCCGCCCCAGCGATTTGTTCACGACCGTCGTTACTCCGACGGTGATCATCGGGCCGCTCGCTTGAACCCGTCCGTTTCCATTCCCCGAACAGGACGACGCGGCGATCGCCATCGCGACCACAATGGGCAAGAGCGCATAGAGGATATGTTTTCTTGATCTGCGGCTGCGCATTGTTCTGGATTCAGTGCACCTTTGAGTCATCTTGTTTCCTTTTGCCAGCATTGCTGGGCCGCTTCCTAGCTCAGTGTTTTCATAACGTCGCGCAGTTTCGCCACTGAGAAGTCTCTTGATCGGCAAAAATCTATTATCTTTTGCTCTGCTCTTTGCAATCGGTCCGCAACGGCGGGAACGTTTGCCGCAATCGCTGCCGGAACTGTCAGGACACCGTGGCGATCCCCGTGCAGCAGGTCTCCGGGTCGCACTTCCATTCCACCAACGCTAATCACCGCTCCAAGCTCGAAGATATGGGCGTAGGCGTGGGAAACGGCTACGCTTCCAGCGAACAACTGAACGCCCATCGCGCGGACGGACGGCAATTCACGCACGGCACCGTTGGTTAAATAGCTGACGCAACCCAGAGCCTTCAATATCGCGGCGTGCATATCCCCAACAAAAGCCCCTCGTCCGGGCGGATCGTCCATGTCTTCCAACACAAGGATGCGAGGTGAGGGAACTTCGAGAATGCTGTTCCAGAAACCCGCGCGGTCATGAAAGGTGCTACCGCCAATCGGCGGCTCGCCGCTGCGAAGGCGGCCTGTGACCGCATAGCCCAACATTGGAGGAGCATCCGGAAACATGCATCGAATGCCAGCGTCCGAGAATCCTGTGTTGCGAAGCCTGACATTGAAGGTTTCTATAGCATTCGCGATCATGCAGGTGTCGAACTGGCGAAGAGCGTCCAATTCTTCTTCAGTCAATAGAGGTGCAACCGCCATCTGCGGATTCCTTTCCAGAACTTGACTAACCCAGACCTGACTGACCACCAGTAACCACTACCCGCCAAAGTTACCCTTCTAAGCTCCTGGCGACGTTGCCGGGCCGCTCGGACAGGCGGCTCCTGACGAGCGATAGCTGCGCACCAGGTTTAACTTCACGTCGGCGGCGCTTAGATCCCGCACGTAAATCGTGTGTTTTTCGACGCTGATCTCTGCCGGGTGCCCGGCACGGAATGTCGAAGGAAGACAGTCAATCGCCGATTTGTATCGACCGACATAGACTTCACATCCGAGTCGAATATCGATATCGTCGGCGTATTCGGTCGGCTGTAAAGGCGCGTCGGTCGGGCTGCCAACGTAGTTGGAAGGCGCTTCATACTTGGTCACGCTGACGACGGTAGCCATATGCGAAGCCGGTTTCGCTTGTGCGTGGAGGCCGGCAGGAAGAATCGTTGTCACAAGAGTGAACAACATCAAGCTGTTTCTCATGATCTCCTCCGTAGAGACCCGGTTCGAAAAGAGTGAGGCAAATCCAACGCGGTCGCTTCCATATATACCGGCGGATTTGCTTCAAAAAGCTCGTGTTCGGATCGCTTCGCCCAGGCACGCGCCAATGGGCGGAGCAATCGCCTTGTGAGGAATGCAGCTTTTAGCTGCGGAAATAACTACGAGAAGGATTGGAAGTACGGAGGCGGACGGTTGTAGACGTTTTCTTCAAGAACAAGAGTTGGTATCGGAGGTCCCGCTGGAGCGATCCGCGGATAAAAATTGGGAACGGACAAGCCATCGACGCACGTTACAGGAGGCATCCAGTTGGCTGCATCCTTGACGAGACGCTGCCGTTTCGCGTCGGTGTACGTGTGGTTCTGGACGCTCTTCACCGTGGGAAGCGGAGCATCACAAGGAGTGGAATAGCGTGTCGCCAAGCTCACAATCAATGAGCATACGGCCACCAAAACGACCACAGCACACCAATTCTTGCGCTGTGGACCTTCGAAATGGCTTAGCGATGGCATTTCAGGAGCAATTCAACCCCTCGATGTTTTTAACATATAGAACTAAGCCGCCGCAAGCAAGAGGATCGGCATGACGACAGTAATCACAGCAGAACACAGCATTTAGATCGCCACGTCGTGAAGGTTGGTTGTACCATTTTGCAGGATATTTGCCGGATTCCCCGCCATGCGAATCGGCCCGCATCTTCGAATTGCGCTAGCATTGCTAGCCTTCCGGCGCCATTCGTCAGCTCAGGATGTCCTTGCTGTGAAAATCGTCGGCAACATGGTGCTCGTTCCGATAACCCTGAACGGTACCGTTTTCAGTTTTCTCCTTGATACGGGAAGCGAACAATCGAGCATCGATCCCAAAGTGGCTGCCCATCTGGGATTAGCATCCCAACGCACCGAGCGAATTCAAAAGAACTTTCGAGACCTGGCGGTTGACGTTGCTGAAATCGGTATTGTCCACATTGGGACTCTGAGTTTCAATCATGTAAAGATGGCCGAGATAAATCTGGCTCCTCTGTCGCATTCGCTGGGAGCCAACGTCGACGGCGTCCTAGGGAACGACCTTCTTCAGGCTCTAACGTTGAAGGTGAGCTACTCCCGGCAACAAATATTCGTAGGACCGCTACAAAGCCTGGGGCCGTTGGGTAAACCGGAGACCCTTCGGCGCTCCGGAAACCAGTTTCTGATTGCTGCGACCTTTATGTCTGTTCCGGGTCAATTCGTCCTCGATACGGGCACAAACTCAACAAATCTGTCTTGGAAGACGTGGGAGCATCTATCCCAGACCTCGACTCCCAGACCTGGACTCCGACACAGATTGTACAGGGCATACAACGCGCCGGAAACCCTACCTCGTCGGCGATACTGGTATGTCTGCCGACAATTAAAATCGGCGACGTAGTGTTGAAGGATCAGGCCGTTCGGGCTCAGGCAAAATCTGACGCGGGCGCTTTCTCCGCCGAAGACTTCGACGGAATCTTGGGGTCCGATCTCTTGCAGCAGTTTGAGATTACATTCGATCTGCGAAACAGCGCCGTCTATTTCAGACCGGATGCCGACTACACACCGGACCCGTACCGCAGGGCGAGTTCACATCTTCGGGCTAGCGGTTAGGGCGCGAGGACAAGGATGCGACGGAGTTGCTCGAACCCTCAGCGGCGAGGGAGAGGTCGAAATCCGGCGGAGTAGATTCAAGGGTCGGCATGAAAGGAGCACCGAGCCTGGGTTGGAGACCATAGAGCGCAGCGATGTTGGCGTGAGGATTACGCGCGATGTTGATTGCGGCAGTTGCCGTGTCTTCGGGTGTGGCTCCGGAAGCGCCATTGCTCCGCGCGTTGCTGAACAGAGTTGCGCAACTGGCGGAAGTGGACGAATTCGAGTTGATGCAGGCCGACAGGATGTTGGCCAGGGTATGAATCTTCGCCCGCGGGACGTGGTTGGATGCCGGAGTAGAGTTGGCAAATCCCGTGGCGGTGCTGGCAAGGTCGGCGGCGTTGACAATGCCACCGCCAGGCTTGCCGGAAGCAATGACATGGGTTGCGTCAGTTGCATCTCCGGCCATCGCATAAGCTGCCGCTACCGTTGTCACTTCGTTCACGAAGATGAAAGGAACAGCAGCGTCGAAATTTCCAGATTCCGGGCAAGTTCCCAGCGAGGCCATCAGGCCGATCGCGGAGTTCGGTCCATCATCCCCGCTATTTCCGCCTCGGGCATAAACATAAACCTCGCGACCAGCGGTGCAGGTATAGTCGCCAGCAATGGAGAAGCCGCCGTATTCATTGCTGCGCACGTAGTGACCGACCGAATCGGATGGATTGCCTGTGGCGGAGGTAAGCAGCGAGACCGACGACCTACCATATTTGCCGGCGTTGACTTGAAGCAAATAGATCGTGCTCCCAACCACAGCACGGGATTGACCTCCGTTCACGACGCCCTGGTATGGCCCAGGAGCGAGCGCAGGAAGATAATAACTGTAGGAGTCGGAGTCTACCGAATCTTCGTGACCAATGCCGATGACGGCATTTCCTGATCCTCCCGAACCGCCACCGGATCCCCCGGAGCCGCCTCCGGATGTGCCGCCCGATGTACCGCCCGATGTACCGCCCGATGTACCACCGGAAGTACCGCCTGACGTCCCACCGGAAGTGCCGCCCGACGTCCCACCGGATGTGCCGCCAGACGTGCCTCCCGAGCCGCCGCTGCCGCCGCCGCTCAAACTGATACACTCGGTCCGATTCCGATTCAGACCGGTACAGTCGTTCTGATTGTGCGATCCGCAACCGCTCAGGAAAAAGCTGACGAAGAAGACTGAAGGAACGAGGTAGCCGAGATGACGCATCTTAGCCCTCTGCACGACTCGACCCACTATAGCAACGGATGCGCGAAAAAGCAGCGTAGTTGCACCAGCCATTGCCGTGACTGCCAAGAACTGGCCAAATCGATCATGCGGCCAGTCGCCCCTCGCGCCTATCGTAGTAAGGCTTCGACCTAGCCCTCCCCGTCTTCACTTGATCGTTCCGAATCTCGCGCTCTGCCTGCTCGCAGCCCCGAACCGCTCGACCGCCCTGGCGTCCCGCCTCTCGTCACATTTGATAGGCGCGGTTGGCGATCTGCGGGGTCACGTCCACCGGTCTTTTGGCCACGGCGTCGGGAACGCGCCATTTGATCATCGCGACTTTGACGGCGTCGTTCACGCCTAGGCACGCGACCATGGCATAAACAAAGACCGCGAGCGTCTGCCACCAAGGCAAGGGCTTGAGTCCAGGGAGTCCCACGAACGTAAGGACGGTGCCCGTGAGCGCATCGGCCGCAAGGGCCAACAGGAAGGTCTTGCTGGGCAGAGTCGCCCAGAACCAACTGCGCTCCCGCGCGGATACGACGGAGAATACGGCAAAGTAAAGCAGAAGAAGAAAGCTGAAGGTATAGAGGGCATTGTCGTCGGTTGCTAAGTCAAAATGTGACCAACCAACCCACAATAAGAGGAGCGTCTCAGCAACCATCGCGATACCAAGCACCACCGAGACGGCTATGAAACCTCCAATATTCCACGTTTCCGGTTTTTTGGATGGCCGAACATTGTCGGTGGCAAGGGAAATCTTCGCGAAGTCCGTCATGAAGACCAGCAGCAGCATCGCAAAAGCAGAGACAACGAACTTGCCGGTCACTACGAACGCGATGGCCACGAAGGCGGCTTTCAGGATCGTCCGGCTGATTTTGTTGATAATCCAGGTCAGAATGCGTTGGTATATTGTTCGTCCCTGTTCGACCAGCGCCACAATGTTCGTTAGTCCTGGTTCGGTTAGGACGACGCTCGCGGCGCCTTTGGCCACATCGGTTGCAGTGCTAACGGCGATTCCCACTTCGGCCTGACGGAGGGCGGGCGCGTCGTTGACGCCATCGCCAGTCATGCCGGTTACATGCCCTGAGGCCTGGAGGTGCTGTACAACGATGTATTTATCCTCCGGGTACACCTCGGCGAAACCGTCGGCGCCCGCTAATAAGTCCACTGCCTTGTTGCCGGCTTGAGCGCCCGCGGCCTTCAGGTCGGCAACGCGCCGGATGTTCGGCAGCCCGACTCCTTTGCCGATCTCACGCGCCACCGGCAGTGCGTCGCCGGTGAGCATCTTTACCGGAACGCCCAAGTCTTCGAGCTCGGCGATCAGTTGCTTTGCATCCGGCCGGGGCGGATCATACAGTGACACTAACCCAAGCAATGCGGGAGTAGCTGTCTCGGGGCCGCGTGCTACCGCCAGAGTCCTATAGCCTTTCGCGGCCGATTCGTTGACGCGTGCCTCTAACGCCTCGATCGCCTGGGGTTGGAGTCCGCAGGCTTCGGCGACGGTGCGAACGGCACCCTTCATCACGTGAAGCCGGTGTCCGTTCTGCTCGACTACGGCCTCAGTCCGTCGATTCTTCGCATCGAACGGTGCGAAAGAGACGGGTGTGGCCTTGGGAAGATTGTCGAAGATGTGCCGATCGTTTGCCGCAGTCAGAAACGCAAGGTCAATCGGATCTTGGTTAGCTGCCTGCGATGCGAGAGCGCCGGCGAACAGCACGTCGGTTTCTGTCGCACGCTCCAGAGGGATCACGCCGGTGATGGCGAGTTGGTTCATCGTGATTGTGCCTGTCTTGTCCACACAGAGCACATTCATCGTCGCAGCATCCTCCGAGGCGCTAAGGCGAGTGACCAGCACACCGCGCTTCGCCAGTTCCTTTGACCCGACAGCCATGGTGACCGTGAACATGACTGGGAGAGCGACCGGTACCGCGCTCATCAGCAGGACGAGCATGAGCGGAACCATCTCGATGAGCGGCGCGCCGCGGATCAGCGACAGCACGACGACCACGCTTATGAGCAGGCCGACGATGACGAAGAGCCAGCGGACGACCTTGGCGACGACCGCTTCGATGTGAAGTTTCGGACGCGCCTCCTGCACCAGTTCCGTGGTGCGCCCAAAGTAGGTCTTCGCCCCAGTCAGCATCACCACGCCGTTGCCTTCGCCCCGCCGGACGATGGATCCCGACGAGAGCACGCTGCCGGGCGCTTTATCCGCGTCTTTCGACTCGCCGGTGAGCGCCGACTCATCAATGCTCAGGGTTCCCGTCAGTAGTTTCAAGTCAGCCGGGACGATATCGCCAGGACGCACGCGGACAATATCGCCCGGAACCAGTTCTCGCGCCGGAATGACCTGCCAGACTGACTCGCGCCGGACGCGCGCACTGACCTGCAAGCGCTTCCGCAGAGCTTCAACGACACCGGCGGCCCGATGCTCCTGCGTAAAGCTCAACACGGCATTGACAACCAGCAGCGCCCCCACCACAGCGAGATCAGAGAATTTCCTGAGCACCGCCGACAGCACCATGATCAGTTCGAGCATCCACGCTGAGATTCCCCAAAATTTCCCGAGGAATTTTAAGACCGGATGGCCCTTTGTTTCGGCGACTTCGTTGTAGCCGTTTTCCCTCCGGCTGACGTCCACCTCCGCTTGCGTAAGTCCGGTGTCGGGGTTGACGTGGAGTATCGCGAGCGTGCCGAGAACTGACGCGGAGGCAATGTCAGGGGGCTTAGGGCTTGCGGGTTTGGAGGGATCCATTTCAGCTCTTTTCGAGAGTAAGTCCGATGGACCGGGCGAGAGTGACCACTCTTGCTCAGAAGAATGACAGCGCCACCCTTACGGTCGATCCGCAGGAATAAACGGAACGAACGCTGACCAACTAAGGATAATTGGTCTTGAGAACGTCGGCGGCCGTGCGGCCTGCTTCCTCCGAATAGTTCTTTTCAGTGCCTGCTATTGTCCGATGGAGCCGTTCCGGTGTTCCTGGCCGCCTTGGAAGAAGCGATGATGCACCATGCTTTGGCCAAGCAGAACAAGGATTACCACCAAGACGACTGCAAACAGGAGCTGTCCCATTCCGAAAGAGGGTGGCTCTCGTCTGCAGGGTCGGCGTATTCATTCACTTTCCTCCTTGAGACTTTTATGAAGCAGCACCAACGGTCCCGTGGGTGGAATCCTTCCCCACGGTTTCAACCGATCACAACCTAGCCTGTGCAAACACCAGCGCTTCTTTCTGACGAGAGAAATCGATCTCTTCGAGCGCCTTCGTGTTCGCACTTGTTTTGCCGGTTACGACGTCATCTTCGGTCACTTGCTTGTCATTGGTCTGTAGCGTCGCGGGAGCAGTGGCGATCGTCTGACCGTCCTTGAGAAAGTGGACTTGCACTGTCGGGCCGGCTCCTTGCCATTCGATCTTGTAGCTGCCGGGTTTCAGTTGCGTGTTGCCCACTCGCACGGTATCACCAATGTCTACCGAGTGTTGATTCTTGTCCCGTGCAAGCGCGGAGAGCGGAAATAACAGGGCTAACGTCGAGAGTAGTGCCAGCAAGTTTGGATGTTTCATTTTATTTTTCCTCCTGTAAAAACCCTATGAAGCAGCGACACTGTTCATTGATCGTGAAAACGTCAAATCAAAATGAAGCGAGTACTCTAAAGCTGGATGCGGAAAAAAGATTCTCGGGTACACATCACATCGACGATCCGACATACAGCCCAAATAGATTCTCCGCCGACCGTTTGAACGGCAGAGGACGCGATTCTACGTCGCCCACGATTGCCTGCAACTCAACTGACGGGTCCCGATCGTCGCAGGTTACCGACCGTGGAACCCGCCACCACCTCCATGAAAACCTCCACCTCCACCGCCGCCGTGGAAGCCGCCGACTCCATGAAAACCACCTCCTCCGCCGTGGAATCCTCCGCCACCGAATCTTCCGAAGGCGCGCCCGGTGCTACCCATCATGCGTCCGGAATGGAAACCGCTTCCTGTCGATCCCGCTCCGCGATAGATGCCGTGGGCATAACTGCGTCCTCCAACATAGTGAGAGCCGGGTCCCCAGTTACGCGCGTCTGTACTGAAGTGATGGTAATAGTGACCGTATCCGCGTCCGTATCCGCCGTACCCATAT
>CAVPBQ010000006.1:0-505534 GCA_963701925.1 uncultured Acidobacteriota bacterium | reverse complement strand
GGCGACGCCGATCCATCCAATGTGTCCCCTCTAGTCCACGGCGCCGAGATGCGCGTCGCCGAAACGCGAGCCGTCAACCGCGCCCTGCGCAAGGCCTACGGCATCGGCATCTGCTCGGTCGAGGAAATCGGTTCCTTCGCCGGCCAAACGGCTTCGCGCCCGGAGTCCAGGAAGCTGCCGCAGCCTGCCAATGGCAACGGCAACCATGGCGGCCCCAAGGTCCGCGACCGCTTGTGCCAGTTGATTCGCCAGCATCAGCTCGACCCCGCTCTGGTCAAGTCCTATGCCACCGATTTCTGCGGGACCAAGACCCTGCGCGACGCAACGCGCGAACAGGTGGAAAACTTCGTCGCGCACCTGGCCGACTGGGCCGAGAAAGACCGCAATGCCCTGCTCTGCCAGCTCAACAGCTATCTCGGCCAGAAAGAAGGTGCCGCATGAAACGCCAGATCACCGGCCTCCACGCCGCCGATCGCTGCGCCGCCGACCAGATTCCCGATGGCATCTTCCTGGTTCGCGTGCAACGAGTCCGTTTTTGCCGACAGGCACAAAAGCCCTACTACACGCTCAGTCTGGCTGTTCTTGAGCCCACGCGGTTTGCCGGACACGTGCTTTCGAGTCGGCTCTATTGCAGCCCGAAAGCCCTGTGGAAGCTGAACTGGTTCCTGCGCGATTTCGGCTACGACACCGAACTGCTCGGAAGGGATGAGGTGGACGAGAGGCAGCTCGTCGGTCTGAAGGGCGTGGTCAAAATCAGCCATGTCGTGCTCAATGGCGCTTCTCTTCTCCGGCTGGACGGCTTCGCTCCTGCCGGCCGTTGGGAAGAACTTTCTCCCGCAAACCTGGACAGTCCGCAGGTGGCCTGATGACCTACAGCTACACCCAGATCAGCCAGTACCTTACCTGCCCGCGGCGGTATCGCTATCGCTACCTCGATGGCTGGAAGGAGAAAGATACCCGCGCGGCGATGCTGTTCGGGCGCGCCTTCGAACAAGCGCTGGCCGCCCTGTTTCGGCGTGAGGATCCCGGAGCCGCCCTGTTTTCGGAATGGTCTGCCTGCCAGAGCCAGGACCTGAACTACTCCCACCGGGATTCCTGGGATCGCATGCTCCAGCAAGGCATCCTGCTGCTGACCCGGTTCTGCCAGGACAATCGCGTCCAAGTCCAGCAGCCTCGACGTAATCTGCAGATCAAGTTCACTCGACCCATCGGGAAAAACAACGAATTCGTCGCCTACATCGATGCCATCGGCACGCTGGACGGCACACGCTGCCTTCTGGAGTGGAAAACCTCTTCCGAGCCGTTACCCGGAAGAGCCGAAGGGATTGCTTGCGCTGGATCCGCAACTGGTCTGCTACTCCTGGATGACCGGCATCGCCGACGTCGCTCAGGTGGTTTTCGTCCGCAAGGCTCTGGTCGAAGTCCAGTACCTGCGAACCACCATCACCGAGGAGCAGCGCCAGGAATTTGGTCACCTGGTAGAGAACACGGTCCGGAGAATCGAGTCGGCCGAGTTCCTGCCTCACAGCGGCATCCGCTTCCCCCAGAATCCCTGCAGCAGTTGCCCCTATGTGGGCCTGTGTCTGGGACGGCAGGAAGGGTTCGACGCCACCCTGGTGCGGCGTCCAGGAGCAGAAGACCTTGGTTGGCTTGACGAGCTTAATTACTAGGGATCCGCCCATGCCTCCGAAACTCAATCGCGAGCGTGCGTTGTTCGTGCTCGAGAAAATCAGCGAGATTCTGGCGTGGGAGCAACGGAAAGAGAGTGAGCGCGACACCAAGTTCGTGGAACTGGGCCGCTACCTCTGCGAGGTCCGGGCGGGGCAATACTGGCGGCTGGAGAAGCTGAAGTCGTTCGATGAGTTTCTGGAGAGGCGGTTTCCGGAGTCGCGGAGGAAGGCCTATTACCTGATGTCGATCCACGAGCACCTGCCGCCGCAGGCGAGGAAACAGCTGAAGGAGGTGGGCTGGACGAAGGCGCTGGAACTGACGAAGCTGGCAAGGAGGGACGGGCAGCACTTCGATTGTGCAACCTGGTTGCACAAAGCCCGCGAGATGCCGAAAGAAGAGTTCCAGCAGGAGGTGGAGAAGGAGTTGACGGGGCGGGAGACGGAGCCGTGGGAGATTATCTACTTCAAGCTGTACCAGAGCCAGACTCCGGTCGTGGAGAAGGCACTCGAGACAGCAGCCCTGATGCTCGGAACCGACAAGTCCCGCGGCTACTGTCTGGAGATGATCTGCGCGGACTTCCTGGCCGGGGCCAACCTGGACAACGGAGACCCGGAGACCTTGTTGTTTTCGATGGCGAGATTCTTCAAATTCCTGCCCGGCGAGCAGCGGCAGCAGTTTCTTGAAGGCCTGAGCGAGAAGGCTTCATGAGTTCGATTGGCCCAAAGCCCGCACCGTCACGTCTTGATCCGGTGTCGTACGAGACTCTCCGCCAGCAGGTTCTGCGGCGCGACGGCTGGAGGTGTCAATTGTGCGGCACGATGACGAACCTGGAAGTCCACCACAAGGAATTTCGCAGCCAATCCGGCGATGACTCCGAGCAGAACCTCATTACGCTTTGCGCTGCGTGCCACGCAAGCGTTCACGCCGGATAACTCATTCGAAGTGTGATCCAATGCTAAACTCGACATCAGTCAATTACGTCTCTGCCGGATTTTAATTCTGCTCTCTTGCGAGGTGTCGGGTTGTCGAAGCCTAGTGTTGCGGATAGAAAAAATCTATTCAGCGAGGAGATTCTGCAGGATCCGTACCCGACCTACGCCCGACTGCATGAGGAAGGGCCCATACATTATGTGGAAGTTGCCGGCAAATGGGCTGTGTGGTCGATCTTCAGCCACGCCGAGTGCTCTTCGATCGCCAAAGACCCGCGGCTCTCGGCAAAACGCGCGAAAGCAAATGTTGTTGCCTCTGCCTCTCAGCCGTCAGTCCGAATTCAGTGAACTCGCACGCATGCTGAGCTTGTGGCTTATCTTCATGGACCCGCCAGAGCACACGCGCCTGCGCAAACTTCTCAACAAAGGATTTTCGCCCGCAGTGATGGAAGGCCTGCGTCCGCAGATCGAAGACATCGTCGACAAAATGCTGAAGCCGCTTCAGCATGGCTCGGAACTCGAACTCATGCACGAGTTCGCAAATCCGATGCCGGTTCGGATCATTTTGGAAATGCTTGGTATACCCCAAGGACTGAGAGACACGTTCGTCGAATGGTCGCGGGCCATCGCGGTATTTCGGGGCAATCCAAATCGTACTGTCGAAGAAGCGCGCGCGGCGCAGGATGCGCTCATTGAGTTAACGGAATTTTTTCGGAAGACTGTAGCAGAGCGGCGACGCAATAAAGGAAACGACCTGATCAGCCTTCTGATTGACATCGAAGAAGAAGGGGAAGTGCTCACCGAGGAGGAGTTGTATGCGCAATGTATCGCGCTGCTCTTCGCGGGGCACGAAACAACGCGAAACCTCATCGGCAACGGAATGTACACGCTGTTGAAGCATCCGGAAAAGACCGCGGAGCTGCGAGAAAATCCCGAGATGATTCGCTCGGCTGTCGAGGAGCTTTTACGTTACGAGAGTCCCGTGCAATTCACGGCTCGCGTGCTCAAGGAAGATATCGAGATTTGCGGCCAGCCGATACGGAAGGGTTGGACGGTCCTGTGCATGCTTGGCGCGGCGAACCGTGATCCGAAGCAATTTAAAGACCCGAATCAGTTAGATCTGAAGAGGCTGAACAACCAACATCTGGCGTTCAGTGCCGGCCTGCATTTTTGCATTGGCGCCCCCTTGGCGCGGCTCGAGGCACAAGTTGCGATCCTGAACCTCGTGCAGCGTTTTCCAGAAATGAAGCTTACCGGCCCGCGCCCGGAATGGGCTTCTACGTTTGGATTCCGAGGCCTGAAGGCTCTTCCAGTAATTATGTGAGAACTTCTTTCGAACTCATTCTCTCAGCTATTGCGCTTCCTAAGAGGCGACGGCAGCCGCTCCCAAATCAATTCGAAAGTTTGGACTTTTCCGTTCACCGGTGTCGGTGGCGTAACCAGTGTGATCCGATCGCCGTCGAACTTGACGCTGCGGACCAGGTCCTTCCCGACATAGTTCTGAATCGACGAGATTTCGATGTGGTGGACTACGTTGTCCCCGCTGAGCGTGTACCGTCCCGCGTAACCAAGGAAAGTCTTAAAGGCCTCAGCTTGCTCTTCCGTGGCCGCGCGGACAGAGAGCGGCTTCCGTCCGCCGTAGCTAATCAGTGCGGTGACTCTGCCGTCCTCAGAATACGTGAGAAAGCCCACCGGGTTGAGATTGTAAGGAGCATCGTCGCGATCCCCAGCCTTCGTCGTGCTCGATGCGGATACCAATTTCCACGTGCCCACAAGCTTGGCGCCTGCGTGCCCCAACCCATCAGATCTCATTCTTGATTCTCCCTTGACACCCACGGGGCCTCTCACCGAAGGTATTTGAGCATACCTGTTGACGGAAGCTTCCCGCAAAGCCCAAGCTGTGCGGGGCTATTTTGAGGGTCCGAATTCACGAAGGAAATTATGGCAACGGGATTGAAAGGAAAGATTGGGCTCGTGACCGGCGGAACGTCGGGGATTGGCCGTGATACAGCGGTTCTACTCGCGACGGAGGGAGTGAAAGTTGTAGTTGCGGGGCGGCGTGAAAAAGAAGGAGAGGAAACGGTCGAACTGATCCGTGCCGCGGGCGGGGACGGCCTGTTTGTGAAAGCTGACGTCTCGGAGGCCTCAGAGGTTGAGGCGCTCATTCAGAAGACGGTGGAGAGATTCGGCCGGCTGGATGTCGCCTTCAACAATGCAGGAACGGAGGGCGTTTGGGTGCCGATCGTCAGACAATCCGAGGTCGACTTTGATCGGACGATCAAAGTTAATCTTAAGGGCGTCTGGCTATGCCTGAAGTATGAAATCAAACAGATGCTAAAGCAGGGCGACGGCGGAGCCATTGTGAACATGGCGTCGACAATGGGCCTCGTCGGTTCTGCTGGAGCCGCAGCGTATAGTGCGAGCAAACACGGAGTGATTGGACTCACGAAAGCTGTGGCGCTCGAAACCGCACGCAGTGGAATCCGGATCAACGCATTGTGTCCAGCAGCGATCGAGACATCGATGTCTGAACGGCTCTTTGGCGCTCCACAGGTCCATAAGGCCGTCGTTGGCCGTCATCCTATCGGCCGTTTTGGAAAACCTTCAGAAGTCGCCGAAGCCGTGGTATGGATGTGCTCCGACCGTGCGTCATTCATGACAGGCCAGTCCCTAGTTCTCGACGGCGGGTTCCTGGCTGGGCAGAACTCTCCGAGCCTAGCCTTATCGCATGCTGACGGAACTAGCGGAGTAAGCCCTTCTTGGACTTAACGAAGGGCGTTTATTGTCCCGTACTGTAGGTCCAGTTCAGTACCTGCTGCGTGGCCGACAGTCCTCCGGTCCCCGCCGTGAACCCGACATACGCGGTCGTGTTCCCCCCTGTCGTCGGGGATGTTCACCGGCCAACTCGTGGTATAGCGTCTCCACGGGTCGCTCGCATCCGTGATCGTCATCGTCAACGTGCTTGCCGTTGTATGCTCATCTGCACGTTCAGCACGTCCCCGCTGTACAGATTTACTCCACCACCGCATGTCCTCGCCGGCACCGTCGGCGAGGCCCCGTCGGTATAAAGACCCGTCGAGTTCGTCCCTTCCCCCTGCGTTGCTGTACAGGTCAAACTTCACCGCCACGCTCTTGCCGATTCCCTGCCGTCCCCAAGAGCGCCACCGTCCGCCCCCAATGCCGTCGCCGCTGTGTTCTGGATCACGAACGCCATCCCGTCTGCATTCGCGTTCGTCAGCTGCATGCTGAACGCCGTCGTGAACGACTGTACGTTCACCGCCGTCGTGTAGTACGCGCTGCTGGCCTCGTACGCCCCTCCGTTCGTCAGCTCCAGATTCGCCCCATTCAGCGCCGCATTCCCATTCAGCTGCAACCCGCTGGAGGTGAACCCGCCGCCGTAGTTGATTACCGTCGTGATCGTCGCGGGCGTAGCACTCACCTGGCTGCTGTTGGCACTCGTCCCCGCACCGTTCACCGCCGCCACCACGTAGTAGTACGTCGTTCCGTTGCTCACCGCCGTATCCGTATAGGTCGTCGCCGTCGGACTCGCGATCGTCGTGTACGGCCCTCCGCTCGTCGTCGACCGACCCACGTTATAACTCGTTGCCCCACTCGACGCACTCCAGCTCAACCCCACTTGCCCGTTCCCCGCACTCGCCACCACATTCGTCGGTACCGGCGGTACCGCCAGCTGCGGCGTAGCACTCACCTGGCTGCTGTTGGCACTCGTCCCCGCACCGTTCACCGCCGCCACCACGTAGTAGTACGTCGTTCCGTTACTCACCGCCGTATCCGTATAGGTCGTCGCCGTCGGACTCGCGATCGTCGTGTACGGCCCTCCGCTCGTCGTCGACCGACCCACGTTATAACTCGTTGCCCCACTCGACGCACTCCAGCTCAACCCCACTTGTCCGTTCCCCGCACTCGCCACCACGTTCGTCGGTACCGGCGGTGGTGTCGTGCCCGACCCCGTACTGTAGGTCCAGTTCAGTACCTGCTGCGTGGCCGACAGTCCTCCGGTCCCCGCCGTGAACCCGACATACGCGGTCGTGCTCCCCACCGTCGTCGGGATGTTCACCGGCCAACTCGTTGTAAAGCTCTTCAACGTGCTCGCGTCCGTGATCGTCATCGTCAACGTGCTTCCGTTGTAGCTCAGTTGCACGTTCATCACGTCCCCGCTCACCAGACTCACTCCAGAACTCGTCATGTCCACTGCCGGCACTGTCGGCATGGCTCCATCCGTATACAGCCCAGTCGAGTCCGTCCCTTCTCCCGCATTGTTATAGATGTCGAACTTCACTGCCACACTGTTCCCAATCCCCTGGTACCCAAGAGCGCCACCGTCCGCCCCCAATGCCGTCGCCGCTGCGTTCTGGATCACGAACGCCATCCCGTCCGCATTCGCGTTCGTCAGCTGGATGCTGAACGCCGTCGTGAACGACTGTACGTTCACCGCCGTCGTGTAGTACGCGCTGCTGGCCTCGTACTCCCCTCCGTTCGTCAGCTCCAGGTTCGCCCCATTCAGCATCGCATTCCCATTCAGCTGCAACCCGCTGGAGGTGAACCCGCCGCCGTAGTTGATTACCGTCGTGATCGTCGCGGGCGTGGCACTCACCTGGCTGCTGTTGGCACTCGTCCCCGCACCGTTCACCGCCGCCACTACGTAGTAGTACGTCGTTCCGTTACTCACCGCCGTATCCGTATAGGTCGTCGCCGTCGGACTCCCGATCGTCGTGTACGGCCCTCCGCTCGTCGTCGACCGACCCACGTTATAACTCGTTGCCCCACTCGACGCACTCCAGCTCAACCCCACTTGCCCGTTCCCCGCACTCGCCACCACATTCGTCGGTACCGGCGGTACCGCCAGCTGCGGCGTAGCACTCACCTGGCTGCTGTTGGCACTCGTCCCCGCACCGTTCACCGCCGCCACTACGTAGTAGTACGTCGTTCCGTTACTCACCGCCGTATCCGTATAGGTCGTCGCCGTCGGACTCCCGATCGTCGTGTACGGCCCTCCGCTCGTCGTCGACCGACCCACGTTATAACTCGTTGCCCCGCTCGACGCACTCCAGCTCAACCCCACTTGTCCGTTCCCCGCACTCGCCACCACGTTCGTCGGTACCGGCGGTACCGCCAGCTGCGGCGTAGCACTCACCTGGCTGCTGTTGGCACTCGTCCCCGCACTGTTCACCGCCGCCACCACGTAGTAGTACGTCGTTCCGTTGGTCACCGCCGTATCCGTATAAGTCGTCGCCGTCGGACTCGCGATCGTCGTGTACGGCCCTCCGCTCGTCGTCGACCGACCCACGTTATAACTCGTTGCCCCACTCGACGCACTCCAGCTCAACCCCACTTGTCCGTTCCCCGCACTCGCCACCACGTTCGTCGGTACCGGCGGTACCGCCAGCTGCGGCGTAGCACTCACCTGGCTGCTGTTGGCACTCGTCCCCGCACTGTTCACCGCCGCCACCACGTAGTAGTACGTCGTTCCGTTGGTCACCGCCGTATCCGTATAAGTCGTCGCCGTCGGACTCGCGATCGTCGTGTACGGCCCTCCGCTCGTCGTCGACCGACCCACGTTATAACTCGTTGCCCCGCTCGACGCACTCCAGCTCAACCCCACTTGCCCGTTCCCCGCACTCGCCACCACATTCGTCGGTACCGGCGGTACCGCCAGCTGCGGCGTAGCACTCACCTGGCTGCTGTTGGCACTCGTCCCCGCACTGTTCACCGCCGCCACCACGTAGTAGTACGTCGTCCCGTTACTCACCGCCGTATCCGTATAAGTCGTCGCCGTCGGACTCGCGATCGTCGTGTACGGCCCTCCGCTCGTCGTCGACCGACCCACGTTATAACTCGTTGCCCCACTCGACGCACTCCAGCTCAACCCCACCTGCCCGTTCCCCGCACTCGCCACCACGTTCGTCGGTACCGGCGGTGGCGTCGTGCCCGACCCCGTACTGTAGGTCCAGTTCAGTACCTGCTGCGTGGCCGACAGTCCTCCGGTCCCCGCCGTGAACCCGACATACGCGGTCGTTCCCCCCCCGTCGTCGGGATGTTCACCGGCCAACTCGTGGTATAGCTCCGCAGGTGCTCGCGTCCGTGATCGTCATCGTCAACGTGCGTGCCGTTGTATGCTCATCTGCACATTCAGCACGTCCCCGCTGCGCAGGTTTACTCCACCACCTCAGCGTCCTCTGCCGGCACCGTCGGCGAGGCCCCGTCCGTATAAAGACCCGTCGAGTTCGTCCCTTCTCCCTGCGTTGCTGTACAGGTCAAACTTCACTGCCACGCTCTTGCCGATTCCTGCCGTCCCACCAGGACTGTCCGGCCCGTATCCCAATCCCCCTCCGTCCGGTCCCAGCGCACTCAACCCCGTGTTCTGGATCACGAACGCCATCCCGTCCGCATTCGCGTTCGTCAGCTGGATGCTGAACGCCGTCGTGAACGACTGTACGTTCACCGCCGTCGTGTAGTACGCGCTGCTGGCCTCGTACGCCCCTCCGTTCGTCAGCTCCAGATTCGCCCCATTCAGCGCCGCATTCCCATTCAGCTGCAACCCGCTGGAGGTGAACCCGCCGCCGTAGTTGATTACCGTCGTGATCGTCGCGGGCGTAGCACTCACCTGGCTGCTGTTGGCACTCGTCCCCGCACCGTTCACCGCCGCCACCACGTAGTAGTACGTCGTTCCGTTACTCACCGCCGTATCCGTATAAGTCGTCGCCGTCGGACTCCCGATCGTCGTGTACGGCCCTCCGCTCGTCGTCGACCGACCCACGTTATAACTCGTTGCCCCACTCGACGCACTCCAGCTCAACCCCACTTGTCCGTTCCCCGCACTCGCCACCACGTTCGTCGGTACCGGCGGTACCGCCAGCTGCGGCGTAGCACTCACCTGGCTGCTGTTGGCACTCGTCCCCGCACCGTTCACCGCCGCCACTACGTAGTAGTACGTCGTCCCGTTGGTCACCGCCGTATCCGTATAAGTCGTCGCCGTCGGACTCCCGATCGTCGTGTACGGCCCTCCGCTCGTCGTCGACCGACCCACGTTATAACTCGTTGCCCCGCTCGACGCACTCCAGCTCAACCCCACCTGCCCGTTCCCCGCACTCGCCACCACATTCGTCGGTACCGGCGGTACCGCCAGCTGCGGCGTAGCACTCACCTGGCTGCTGTTGGCACTCGTCCCCGCACTGTTCACCGCCGCCACCACGTAGTAGTACGTCGTTCCGTTGTCACCGCCGTATCCGTATAAGTCGTCGCCGTCGGACTCGCGATCGTCGTGTACGGCCCTCCACTCGTCGTCGACCGACCCACGTTATAACTCGTTGCCCCACTCGACGCACTCCAGCTCAACCCCACCTGCCCGTTCCCCGCACTCGCCACCACGTTCGTCGGTACCGGCGGTGGCGTCGTGCCCGACCCCGTACTGTAGGTCCAGTTCAGTACCTGCTGCGTGGCCGACAGTCCTCCGGTCCCCGCCGTGAACCCGACATACGCCGTGTTCCCCCCTGCGAGCGAGGGGATGTTCACCGGCCAACTCGTGGTATACGTGTCCGCGGGTACGCTCGCATCCGTCATCGTCATCGTCAACGTGCGTGCCGTTGTATGTCATCTGCACATTCAGCACGTCCCCGCTGTGCAGGTTTACTCCACCACCCAGCGTCGTCGCCGGTACCGTCGGCGAGGCCCCGTCGGTATAAAGACCCGTCGAGTTCGTCCCTTCCCCCTGGTTGCTGTACAGGTCAAACTTCACCGCCACGCTCTTGCCGATTCCTGCCGTCCCACCAGGACTGTCCGGCCCGTATCCCAATCCCCCTCCGTCCGGTCCCAACGCACTCAACCCCGTGTTCTGGATCACGAACGCCATCCCGTCCGCATTCGCGTTCGTCAGCTGGATGCTGAACGCCGTCGTGAACGACTGTACGTTCACCGCCGTCGTGTAGTACGCGCTGCTGGCCTCGTACGCCCCTCCGTTCGTCAGCTCCAGATTCGCCCCATTCAGCGCCGCATTCCCATTCAGCTGCAACCCGCTGGAGGTGAACCCGCCGCCGTAGTTGATTACCGTCGTGATCGTCGCGGGCGTGGCACTCACCTGGCTGCTGTTGGCACTCGTCCCCGCACCGTTCACCGCCGCCACTACGTAGTAGTACGTCGTTCCGTTAGTCACCGCCGTATCCGTATAAGTCGTCGCCGTCGGACTCCCGATCGTCGTGTACGGCCCTCCGCTCGTCGTCGACCGACCCACGTTATAACTCGTTGCCCCACTCGACGCACTCCAGCTCAACCCCACTTGCCCGTTCCCCGCACTCGCCACCACATTCGTCGGTACCGGCGGTACCGCCAGCTGCGGCGTAGCACTCACCTGGCTGCTGTTGGCACTCGTCCCCGCACCGTTCACCGCCGCCACCACGTAGTAGTACGTCGTTCCGTTGCTCACCGCCGTATCCGTATAAGTCGTCGCCGTCGGACTCGCGATCGTCGTGTACGGCCCTCCACTCGTCGTCGACCGACCCACGTTATAACTCGTTGCCCCGCTCGACGCACTCCAGCTCAACCCCACCTGTCCGTTCCCCGCACTCGCCACCACGTTCGTCGGTACCGGCGGTACCGAATTGCGCAGACCGTAAACAACAACCGCCGACTGCGTTCCGACGTAAACCTTGCCGTTGGCTACAACAGGAATAGCGAATTTGACTGCAGCGCCCGCTGCATCAGAGGAAACTTGGGCGCTATTGTAAAGCTCGGCTGTAAGATTGTTCGCGTTATAGGCATGGAGAATCGCTGTGCCTGACTTATCCGGCGGCTGAGGATTGTTATTTTCAATCGTCCACACAATGCCTTGGCTGGAACCGTTCGCAGAAACGATCGGGCTTGCGCCCGGAAATGCGTAAACCTCTGACGATTGTGAGGACACGGGCGTCGAGATTAGCCCATTCGCGAAATTGAAGAGCTTTATCGAGTCATTGACGCCACCCCAGTAGACGTGACCTTGCCAGTAGGCAGGAGAGCTGAAGCAGTTGTTCACATAAGTCGAGCTATTGCTATTTACTACCGTGCCCCCAATCACGTTCAGCAGTTCTTGGATAATCTGGGAGTCTCCAGACGAATTAAACTGCCCCATGTTGTCGCGATTAATGACATAGATCGCGCCGTTCTTTCCGCAACCGATCATGATGTGCGGATATGTGGTGGTTCCGGCGCTGTCAGGCAGCAACATCAGCCCCCCAGACGCAATATCCAGATCCCCGGCATCGAGGATGGCCTGGTTGAACGGGGTGAAGTAGTCTGAGACTGTTAATCCGGGAGTTGATAGTTTAAGAAAACTATCCGAATAGTCAGTAAGACCGTCAAAGCCGCCATTTCCGGTCGAGATATAGAGATACCCATTCGCATCGGCAGCAATGCCATTCCCATGCATCCAAATTCCACCTTCACCTTCGTTGCCATTTGGAGTTACAGAAAACACTGCGGTCTGAGCCAATGACGACTCGCTATATCCGAAAACCCAGCCATGCCAGCTACTATCGTCTCCCCACGATCCAAATGCAATGTAGACAGTGTTGTTGACCAAGGAGAGGCCAGGACGCTGCGTCGAATACAGCGGACTAAAGAGCAGCGACCCACTACCGTTGTTCGGGCTTCCTGACCCAGCGACTTGCCCTTGAATCACGACGGGGGGCATTTCCTCTGTGCCGGTCGTGATATTGAGGGCGTGCAATCGATAAACGTAGTTAGTCGTGCTTCCGGATATCTCCTGCGTCTTTGCGACCACATATAAGGTCCCTGTCGAAGCGTCAATGACCGGAGTGCCAGTAATTCCAATTTCCGGCACGGTATCAGTTATCCCGGTGACTGTGTAAGGAACTGAGGTGCAGGTGAATCCACTCGGGCAACTGCTTGTGGCCAAGTTTATCTCCCAAAGGGGCTGTGCCTGCAGGCCATCGGCATCATAGGCGTAGACGCTATCGTGTTCCGTCGCAACAAAAACGACGTTGTGCACGCCATTGCCCGGAATCGATAAATTTGGCACGTACAAAGGTTGAGCGAAGAGACGGCCGTCGACTGGAAGACTGAAGAGCTTGCCGAATGTCGACGAGTTCACATTGCTCGTGGTCAGGGTTGTTTCATTGGCATTCAGGCCATCGCGCGACGAATCGTACCGCTGAGTGAGGACGGAAACCTGCGCGGCAGCGAGACACGACAACGAAAGCAAGAAAAGGGATCTCCTTATGCAGGAGAAAGCGCATGCAAGCATAGTTATATCTCTGACTCGAAAAACGATTTAGAAATTTTCCAGGATCTCGGGGGAGGGTGCTAAAAACGTACGCCCAACTTTATCACCGATTTGGGAGGTCAACAACACACTCTCAAAAAAACGAAATGGGCAGTGGCGCATGCGGCGCCACTGCCCAAGGAGCAGTTCTCGGCTAGCGAAAGGGCCTCACAATGTGCAAGAAATTGCACTCCACAGGAGGTCTACGATTGCGAGATCACCTCTGGACTTTGCGTTTGCTGTCCCTATCAGGGCGGCTTCCAGCGGGAGCTCTATACCGAGCGGCTACTTGCCACTTGTCCTGGTGACCTTCCCACAAATCGACGATGAAGTAATCGTCAGAGCGATCCTTTCCATCAACCGTGGACTGCTCGCGTTGCACAAAACTCACCACCGCTACACCTAGAAATGCGCGAATCGCAATTGCCCTCTGACTGAAGGCGCGGATGTTGGAACTCATGAGTGCTTGCTGCATCCAGTCTGCGCGCAACAAAGGATTCTCCGGATCCTCGGAAGACCGATAGATAAATTCAGGGGCGAGTGTGGCCTCCAAAGCTGCTTTGTCCTTCTTTTGAATCGCCTGACTCCAGTCTCGCTCGAGCTTTGTAAACAGCTCCATGTAGCTGTGCGACTCTGATGCGGGCCTCTCCTCTTCAGATTTTCCTCGCTCCCGTTCCTGGCCTGCTTGCGCTACGCACGGAACCGCCATACACAACAGGATCATCGCAAATACGATCGGCACTCTGACTTCTTCGTGTTTGGACATGCCGTACCGAAAGAAGCTCATAACTTTTAGTCCTCGTGATGTGCGCGGAAGATAGCCGGGGATCCAAAAGATGCGCGAGAAGAGTGGGGATGTCCTGACCAATCGTGTCACTTCGCGAGAGGAGTTGGAGGAAGAAGATCTGCAGCACATCGAGATCCCTTTGCTGACGGGATAACATCTGCGTTGGGAATTCCGGAAGGGAGCTGTTCATTCACCAGCTTCACAAGCTCGCCCTTGATGACTTTTCCCGTCGGAGTCAAAGGCATGGATGGAACAAGAAGAATTCGGGAGGGACGCTTGTATTGCGCAAGATGCAGCGCCGCATATTCTGCCAGATCAGCAGCCGTCAGGGATGAGTCAGGAAGTGGCTGAACAAACGCGACGACTTCTTCGTCTCCGCCGACGGATCGGCCAATCACGGCTGACTGAGCGACGGCGGGATGGGCATTCAGCACTGACTCGACTTCCGCTGGGTAGACATTGAACCCTCGGTGCACGATCAAGTCCTTCGTGCGGCCGACGATGATGAGATTCCCTTCGTCCAGGCGTGCGAGGTCTCGAGTATTAAACCACCCTTCAGTATCGATGGCTGCGGCCGTCTCTTCCGGCGCGCGATAGTAGCCTTTCATGATGTTGGGGCCGCGCACTCGCAGTTCTCCGACCTCACCAGAGGGAGCCTCTTGGCCGTCGCTTCCGATAAGTTTGATCTCGACTCCGGGAAATGGCGGGCCGATCGACGTATCAGTCACGAGGTGCTTCGGGTCGTGTCAGGGCGATCGTAGGGAGAGCATTCCGTTACGCCGTAGCCGTTGTGCAGCACCATTCCGAAAAGGCTCTCGATTCCCGACTTAGTCGCAGGGTCGAGCGGAGCGCCCGAAGACGAAATGATCCGAAGAGTTGGAAACCGCAGAGACGAAATTTTTCTCAGCTTCGCGTACTGCAGCAGCTGATTGAAGATAGCCGGAGTTCCCAATAACAGGGTTATCCCGTCCTTTTCCAGTGTTACTCGCGCGGTCATGGGGTCGAAACGCGGTACGAGATAGAGCGTTGCTCCCGCAAGAAGTGAACCCAACAACACCACGGAAAGACCTACCGCATGAGACATCGGCAAAACGCCGTACAATCGGTCGTCCGACGTCACCGATCGGACCCGCACCGATCCGGCGGCCATAAAGAGCAGGTTCCGGTTCGTCAGCATCACGCCTTTCGGAAGTCCGGTCGTGCCGGATGTATAGATCAGAGCAGCGACGCGATTGGCGATGTCAGTATCGAGAGGCTCCGGCTCTGCTTCCTCGTTCAGCGCACTGATGCCGACGGCACCAAGACCCGCCAACTCTTCCACGACCGCGCCGTCTTGCTTGGCGTGATCGGCAGCTTGCTGCGATGCGCTGATAGTGTAGAAAACTCGACGGGCGCCAGAATGATTTCGGATCTCGCCAATCTCACGTGACGAGAGGCGCGCATTCACCAGTACAGGCCATGCGTCGATTCCGGCCAAGGCCAAAAGGATCGTCACGAACTCACGGCAGTTTTCACCGACTATCATCACTCGATCGCCGGGACGCACCCCGAGTCGTTGCAGCCATAGCTGTGCATCAGCAATCGCCGAAGCCAGTTGCTTGTAGGTCCATGCGCCCGAGCTCTCGACCAAAGCGGGATGATTGGGCAAGCGCTCCGCCCATAGCGTCACTACGTCAGTGATGCGCGTGGGCGGAACCGGGGAATTGTCGAGCTCAAGATCTCTCGTCATGAGAGTTGGCCAGATCGTCTCCAACACAGTTTTGCTACTTATCAAGCTTTTTCGCGACGTACGCTACAAGATTGTTGATGGTGTCGAGGTTGCTCGGAACTACTTCGTCATCTTCCACGGTAACGTGGAAATGATCCTGAAGATAGGCAACGAGATCGAGAACTCCCATGGAATCGATTACATCCCCGAGAAGAGATCCATCGGCGTTCAGCTTGTTGACGTTGCCAGCCAGGAAGTGCTCCACGATATAAGTTCGGACGTCACGTTCAATATCTATTGCCTGCATTGATCGAATAGCCTCTGCCATTGGTTTTGTAAAAGTTGCAAAAACTGTGGGGGAATTAGGATCTTCATCAGACTACTTCGCTGCGTTCCTTCTCATCGACGTGATCAGCAAGGCTCGCTCCATCATCTTCCGTATGCACGCTAGCAGTTAGGGGTGCGTGAGAAGTGGAGTAGGACGCGCGGATGAGGGTCGCGTCACCATCGTAGGGGCAGGCGTACCACGCTAGCGCTGTCCGAGAGCTCCTTGTGCAGCGTCGGATCGGCTGCTTTGTAGTAATAAGGACAAGCCGGATACCTTCGTTGGTAAGGCCTCGACTGCAAGAAAACTCCTCGGATGCTTTCCGGAAAGCCCATGACTTCCAGAATATGACTTCCGGCGTGCGTTGCCAGGTCGTAGGCTCCAGCCAGTAGCGCCTCTATCACCGTGGGCTCATCTTCTCGCACCAACAGATCCGCAAGAATCGATTTCCGCAACCCATTCTCATCCGGTTCTTCATTTCGCACGACCGCATAGCCAAGCAGTCGTCCATCTTTCCGACAGCTCAACACTCGCACAGTGCCGCGATCACCGGGGATCTCGTAATGCCACCGAAGTGTTGCCACACTGCGGTCCGTAAGTAATCGAGTCTTCTCGTTCACTTTGTCGATCCAGAGCGCCTCAAATTCTTCGGCCATTTCGCCGATCCGGATGTCTGTAACCTGAAGCGACGTCGAAGACTGTTTGGGACGCCGCCGGCGGAAACTATCGGCCCTAATCGCAAGCGAACTCAGCACCGCGCCCACATTGGCAATAGGCGATTTAATCGACAATTTCTTAATCACTGCCTTGGCAAAAGCAGCAGGCTGCAGCACCCAAAAAAGAACGGCCCAATAATCCGAATCAGGAAGAGGATCAGCCTTGAGCGCCGCCGAAATCTTACCGACGGCGGGAATCGTCGTGGTACACACGTAAAGATCGGCAGCCTTCTGTCGAAAGAAAGCCGCGTTCAGGCTTACACTGACTCCGCGGTAAGCGGGTTCGACTACGAGGCCGTGTCCGGTGACGGCGCTAAGAATTCTGCCGCCGTACCGACAAGTCAGAGAGATGTTTCCAATGTAGCCAACAATCTGGTCTCCGGCCTCGAGAACCCAGCCGATTGGGCGCTCGCTCGGCGCGTGGCCCAGTGCCGGGTTCTGACGCCACAATCGCTGCCAGTTCTCAACAGAATCTTCCGCCATACCCCAGCGCCGCTTCAGTTTAGCCACGCCCTCGAAATCCGAGAAAACCGCTTCGCGCAACCTCGCGGGGATGGTCGCCGAATGGGATGTCGCATCACTCGTTGAGATAGAGTGTTCTCCCTGCCGCGAACGAATCGCGGACAAGAGTGCGCCACTGATTCGTTTTTCGATTGAAGCCATGTGCGCCTATGGAACCAAATGATTGGCAGTTTGATGGCGAAAGCGCCATCCGCCTATGCTACTTCGTTATCGATAGAGTGGGGTTTCGCGGCCAACGCGTGCGAGCGCGGCAAACTCTGTACTCCCACCCTTCTGAGACGCGACATAAGTTAGCCAGTTCCGATACACACAGACGGATGAAGACTTCCATCCGTTCTCCAATCCCGAGACTGCGGCATCGGGGAACGATTCGATGATTTCTTCACGTCGGTCGCATACCGCGCTCTCGCGATATCTTTCCAATAGCTGACTGGCAGTACTATCGAAGTAACCATGCGGCATCGATGGATAAGTCTCTCTCTCGCCGCACAGAAATCTCCTGATGTCCCTGCGATATTCCTTCAGCAGTGTGTGCGCGCCATATTCAGGGTGACCCTGGAAGTGAACGAAGAGGCTCTTCTTTTTTCTCTTGATGAAAAGATCGACGCCGGCTGTCGCTGACTTGGTTAGGACGAGGTATCCAGCCGCGGTCAATTCGTTCTCTCGCACTTCGTTCCACCGCGAATGAGGAAAACGCAGAGAATCGGGAATGCCATTCAGCAGCGGGTGATCGCACGTCTTCGCGGACTTGAAAACGCCGAACTGCTTATCGGGCAACCTATGACGCGAGATTCCATCCTTATGGAGCACACTCGCATGGGCGGCCAGACAGGAGAGTATCGTCGAGGAGGTATTCTGCTCCGCCCAGTCAAACACTTCGGCCATCAGTCCCCAATAGGGTTCGTCCCGGAGATTGGGTTGATGCGGCTCGGTTCCGGTAACGATCACACCGTCAAACCGCGTGTTCCAAAGGTCGTTGAACTCCCAATAAAAATTGTTCAAATGCCGCTGTCCGCGATCGGTTCGCGGGACGCCAGTCAGCGAGTAAAGCTTGACAACAACCGGCGCATCTCCGGAGGCGATATCGAGAAGTTCGAAGAACTGCAGTTCTGTATCTTCGAGCGCCCCGTCCGGCATGTTGTTAATGAGCGCAAGGTTGATGGAGTCGCGGATAGCTGGCGATCCGACCGAGGCAACTGAGAGGGGCCGCCGGGTCTCCGCCCAGCGAGTCGGAACTCGTCCGCCTTCGATGATCAGTGGCATATCATCCCTCCGCTAACGCATTCCATTCGCCGAGACATCTATTTCCCCGCAGTCTCCAGCGCCTGGCCGAGGTCTTCGAGAATGTCGTCGATGTGCTCGATGCCCACGCTGAGCCGAATCATCTCTGGCGTGACGCCTGCTTTCTTCTGTTCTTCGGGCGTCAGTTGCCGGTGAGTTGTCGAAGCGGGATGGCACGTCAGCGACTTCGCATCGCCCATATTGACCATCCGCTTGAAAAGACGGAATGCGTTGAAACATTTTCGGCCGCCCTCGTAACCACCCTTTACTCCGAAGGTCAGAAGCGAACAGAAATTGTCTCCAAGATATCGATGTGCCATCGGATAGAGCGGGTTATCGGGAAAGCCTACGTAGTTCACCCACTCGACCATGGGATGAGCCCGCAAAAACTCTGCAACCTTCCGGGCGTTCTCGACATGGCGCCCCATTCGAAGAGCCATCGTCTGAATGCCTTGCAAGAACAGGAAGCTATTAAATGGAGAGAGTGTTGCCCCGGTATTGCGCTGGCACACGGTTCGGCACCTCGCCACAAAAGCGGCGTCACCGTAATGA
Organism: uncultured Acidobacteriota bacterium; assembly: GCA_963701925.1. Taxonomy (GTDB): domain Bacteria; phylum Acidobacteriota; class Terriglobia; order Terriglobales; family Acidobacteriaceae; genus Sulfotelmatobacter. The sequence goes on along the minus strand of CAVPBQ010000006.1, from coordinate 486,767 downwards.
TCCACATAGACCACGCCGTGGTACGCAATCTCCGGCTTATTAAACATGTAGAACTTCTCTGGATACTTCTTCCACGGGAATCTGCCGGAATCGACGATCATTCCGCCAATGCTCGTACCCGCTCCGCCAATAAACTTGGTCATGGCGTGCACCACAACATCTGCGCCGTACTCGATTGGGCGGAGAAGGATCGGCGTTGCCACAGTGTTATCGACGATGAGAGGTACACCGTGTTTGTGGGCGACTTTCGCGATCCCCTCGATGTCGGCGACGTTTCCCGCCGGATTTCCGACGCTCTCGCAATAGACCGCACGCGTTTTTTCGTCGATCAGCTTTTCGATGTCTTCGGGCCGGTCAGTAATGGCAAAACGCGACTCGATGCCGCGCTTCGGAAAAATATGTGCGAGTAGGGTATAAGTCGCCCCATAAAGCTGAGGGGTGGAAACGACGTTGTTCCCGGTTTCGAGGATATTAATCAGGGCATATTCAATTGCGGCCATCCCAGAGCTGACGCTCAGACCATCGACTCCGCCCTCCAGGGCTGCCACTCGCTTCTCGAGCACTGTATTCGTAGGATTGCCGATTCGAGTGTAGATATTCCCCTGAACTTCCAGGTTGAAAAGGGCAGCCCCATGCTCCGCGCTGTCGAACTCGAACGCTACGGTCTGGTAGATCGGGACGGCGACCGCCTTGGTGGTCGGGTCGCCGTCATATCCGACGTGAATCGCAATCGTTTCAGGCTTCATAGTTTCGCGAAGATGTCGAACGCGACCTTACTTCGAAGCGGTTGCTGCCGCTTTGGCTCCGAACGCCAACGACTCTCGAGCGAGCGCCTTCGCCACAGCTTGGGACACCGTGCGCGCAGTGAAATCGGCTCCGAATGCGAATCTCATGACTGGTCCAAAACTATTGGCCGCCGCCAGCCCCACGAAGTACAGGCCCGGAACTGACGATTCGAACGAGGACGATAGCACCGGAGATCCCTCGACGGTCTTAATCCTGGAACGAGTTTTCTCGCTGAGGAATATCAGCTTTTCAAGGTTCACTTTGTAGCCAGTCGCCGCAATAACGTGATCGGCCGTGACCTCACGCTTTCCGCCTGATGCGTCGATCAGCGAGAGACGAACTTTGTCGTTTTCGACTCGCGCTGCGTCCACAGAGTAGCCGACAACCGTTGGAACTTTACCCTCAACCTTGTCTCGGATAAATGCTCCTCCCGATGGTCCCAGTACGCGTCGAACCAATTCGACTCGCAGGCGCTCGGGGAGAAAGTGAAACACGTTGGGGTAGTTCGCAAAAAATAATGATTTCCATCCGGGCCCGAGGCCTGATGGGGGCCGTTGAAACCGATCCCACCACGGGCGAACCTTGTCGCTCTTGCTGTGAAACTTCAAAGGCTTGCGGGCTATCAACTGGACGTCAACTCCTGCCTCGTGCATCAATCCGGCAAGATCGAGCGCGGACGAGCCCGCACCGATGATAACGACCCTCTTGCCACGCAATCGTGTGACATCGGAATGCTGTGCACTATGAGAAATGTACTCTGGCGAAAGGTGAGCCAACGTTTCAGGTACGTAGCCGAAATGCGTGACGCCGACAGCAAGTATTACCTGCCGGACATGAAATATCTCGCCGTTATCAAGCCCGACGGTGAAACCGTCGGTGTTCGGGTCAATACTGACCACAGTTTTATCTTCCAGCTGCGGCACTATCTTTTCCTTGAAGGCGAGACCATATTCGTTGAACGTATCCAAGCGAATAGGAACGCCTTTGTCGGCGTATTCAATGCCACGCTCCGCACAGAATTTCCCCAATGTCAGCCGATCTTCCGGATCGGAAATGTTGGAAGCGAAGCCATCCGACTTGAGCAACATGCCCTTCGGCATGTGGGAAACCCAGCTATCCATGGGCCGGCCGAAAATTCGAAACGCAATCCCACGCTGCCGACAGTGTGCTGCAATGGAAAGCCCATACGGTCCTGCACCGATGATTACCGTGTTTATCATAAGTAATTTAAAATAAAAGAGTTACGACGTTACCTGGACGGAGGGAGCAATCCAGATTAAGAGCACATGCGGGGGAAAATTGCGGGGGAAATATGGCCCTATTTTAGCATATAGGAGGGCTCGATTAGTCGGAAAATGCTGCGGCCAATAATCAATGAGCAGCCGGCTTAGATCCTTCCTGAAACCTCTTCGAATACCCGCTTTACGTCGTCCGCCCTAGTGACCTCGTGCTCTTTACGCCGGATGTGTTTGACGTATGCCTGGCGGAGCCTTCGCAAGTAAACGGGGAGATTTGACCGGGTAATCGAGATGCAAGTCGTCTGGATCGGCAACGACTTCTTCCACACTTTCCGGATGTGCTCGCAACACTCATAGAATTCGATCGGAAGTCGAAAGTTTTGATACGTGTTGTGAATACAAAACGCAGAGATTGCGTAGTTCTTCATTCCTCGCTCGGCCGCTCGAAGGCATATGTCGGTGCCATAAAAATGAAAATGCGGCAAGCCTTCGTCGAAGCGCAAGCCCGAAGATTTGCGGAATATTAGAACGATCTCGTCGAGTGTCTGGACCTCCCCTGGTTGGGATGTATTACCGACGATGCCGAGACCCGAAGAATAGACATGACCACGCATCTGGCGCTCGCTCGTGATTCCGCTGCACCCCAGCACTCCCCAGTTAGGGTCCTCAGCGTCCAATCGCGCACAACTCTCCTGCAGTTGTGAAATCCACGAAGCTGGGAAGAACATGTCCTGATGGCAGAAAACAATTAGATCGTTGAGGCTCTTATCAATGGCGTCGTTGTACGCCAGTGCTGCAGATTTGAAATTCTCCTGTAGCAAAATCTGGTGTGGATGCGGATCGCGGAGACAAGGAGAGGCGAGGAAGTTTTGCTCCAAGACATCTCTCTTGTTGATGGCGACGACGAAAGTAATTGGTTCGAGTTCTGGCATTTCGATTGTGGTTCGGATGGTCGGGAATTGGGGCTACTGGGAGTTCTTAAGCAGAGACTTCCAGGAGCCTCTAATCAAAGCGGACATTTTCCGTTTCTGATCGCATCGTAAGAATTGGACGAATTCAGCGGAAACGGGCCTCTCGTCCCGGCGCACCAGGGACCAGAAGAATCCGGCGAGTCTGGCTGCGCCTCCGATGAAGAATGGTTTATCGGGGATCCGCAGAGTACATTTTAAGGTTTCGAATAACGGATCACTTCCGAACGAATAGTCCATCCTGCCTTGGCGAAACCGATGCCGTAATAGATTGTCGCCTTCTCCTGTGTGCCTGTGATGGAAGATCTTGAGCTCCGGAAACGCCCGCGTCTCCCAGCCTTTCATTTCGGCGGAGGTCTGTGCATGCCAGTCCTCTCCACCATACTCAAGAACGGCATAGCCTCCGATGGCTTCGTAACACGTCCGGCGGACCAATTGGGCGGCATGAGCGACGGAATAGACTCGGTTCTGCCTTCTGTCCTGAAATACTCCATCCGTCTCTTCGACAACAAAGCCGCCTGCCAAGCCGAGCGAAGGGTGCTGATCAAAATGAGCGATAAGTTCTTCGAAGTATCCAGGTGGAACGGTAACATCCGCGTCTAGGTTCCCCACGAAGTCGTACGACGTGCCTTGTAGGAGCTCGTTTCCGGCATGCAGCGCACGCACTTTCGAGCCGAAGCTGCGGCCCGGCTGTCGTTTAACCCGCAGCAGGAGGATGAAAGGATGCTGCGCAGCATATTTCTGAACGATCTCATCTGTGTGATCGACGGATCCATCACTAACGATCACCCAGCGGTTGGGCAACCGAGTCTGCGACAGAACCGACTCAATCGTCCTCTCAATATTCGCCTCTTCGTTGTACGCGGCAGTTACCAGAACGTAGCCCAAGCCACTAGTGTGGTGCACATCTAAGCGAGGGGCTTCTGTTGGCTCGGTCAACATTTGCATCGACAAAGGAGGGTCCGTGCCTGCGATCAATTGCTGCGTGCACTAGACAGGTATTCGCGTACGCCTTCTTGCCACGGTCTGAACACATTCAGATTTTGGCTCTTCAGCCCTCGATTTTCGAGGACAGAATATTTCGGGCGCGCCACTTTGGCGGGGAACTCGTTCGGGCCGGCGACTTGCAGGTTTACCTTAGTGCCAGTAAGGGCAAAGATCTCACGGGCAAACTCGTGCCACGAACAACTACCTTCAGCAGTCGCGTGATACAAGCCGTAAGAATCGGAGCGGCTGATGGCGACCACTTGGCGGCCTAACTCTGCGGTCGAGGTGGGGGTTACCACCTCGCTGTCGACCACTCGAACTTCGCCTCGTTCCTTTGCCAGCTTTAGCATGAGCTCAATAAAGTTCAGGCCGCCCTTGGCACGGCAAGGATTCTTCCCATATATCGCCGATGTTCGTAAGACAAAGTGTTTTTCAATCGTCGAACGCACGAAATATTCACCCGCAAGCTTCGTGTTGCCATAAACGTTCAGAGGATTGGGCGCATCTGACTCCACATACGGACTGCGCTTGCTTCCATCAAAAACGTAGTCCGTGCTGATATGGATCAGCGCAGCACCAACGTCACGCGATGCCAGAGCCAAGTTCCGCGTGCCTACTCCGTTTACGGCAAAGGCCTTCTCCGGCTCCCGCTCACAATTCTCAACGTGGTGCATCGCGGCGGTATTAACAACAACTTCGGGACGGATCTCACTAAGGCGATTGTGCACCGAGTCGATGGTGATAAGCTCTATATCGGAATGGTTGAGTGGAAAGACCTCGTCTCCGCTGCTACGGAAAGCTGCAACTACATCGTTGCCCAGTTGACCGTTCGCACCGATCACCGCAACCTTCATCGGCTGTTAGCTCCAGAAAACGCGTGCACCTCAATCTCATTTTCCAGCTTCTTAAACGCCTGAATGTTGGAATATAGGGGATTGTCCCAATCCTGGAACTTGTCCATGTTATCGACCAGTGACCCGACTATGGACTTGACGTTCTCTGTCGGATGAAAACTCAGCACATTGCTGGCCTTGTCGATGCTGACCTTGTAGTTACGGAAATCCTGAATGTGCTTGATGTTCAGATTGACTCGCATATTGAGTCGCTCTTCCACAGCTCCTTTCACTAAGTCGGCCACCTCGCCCACTGTATAGTTGCCCGAAGCGACGTTGAAGATCCCCGAAAGCTTGTAGTTCGCCTCAATTGCGCGAATGTATGCGGTTGCAGCGTCCTCAATGCCTAGGATCGGACGCCAGATCGAGGGATTGTTCACAGTAATCTCGTGCTCACGGACAGCGTTTCTGAACATTGTATTGATGATCAAGTCGAAGCGCATTCGCGGACTGTAACCTGAAACCGTCCCTTGCCGGAGGGCGATGACCGAGAAATCGTCTTTCGCCAACTGAATGGCGGCTTGCTCGCCTTGAAGTTTCGAAATGCCGTAAGGATAATTCGAGCTCACGGGCCGGGTCTCATCGTAGAGATCGTTCTCGGTATAGCCGTAAACTGAACACGAGGAGGCGTAAATATATCGCTTCACCTTTGCGTTCTTGGCTGTATACGCCAGATAAGCAGGGGCCGCCGCGTTGAAGATGAAATTCTTGCTCGGTGAAAATTCAGCCATCGGGTCGTTCGAAAGACCAGCGAGGAAGATAACCTGATCGTAGGGTTCCAGGTCTTCAACAGAGAGGTGGAAGATGTCCTTATTGAGGATACCGACCTGGCGGGGCAGGTTGTTGCCAAACCAGAACAGATCCACTACGTCGACCTTATAACCACGATCAAGAAGCCGAGGAATTAACACATTCCCGATGTATCCCGCACCACCAGCGACAAGTATTTTCATAATGGTCCTTTTATTTTCAGAAGTCGGATTATTCGTTTAAAAACGGAAGTTGTCAGATTCGGGGGTACCCAACCATTGGGCCAGCGTTTGAGCTTTTTTGTCTTTTTCGGAGAGCTCAACCTCGGAGGCTGAGAGTGGCCACTTGATTCCAATCTCGGGATCGCTCCACAATATGCCTGACTCAGCTTTGTTGCTGTAGATGCCCGTGCACTTATATTGAATTTCGGCGAAATCCGATAGAACGCAGAAGCCGCGGGCAAAGCCAGCTGGCGCCCACACCTGCCGCCGATTTTCCGCCGATGCTTCCACCCCGACCCATTTCCCAAGTGTGGGTGAACCTTTGCGGATATCCACTGCGACTAGAAACGCGCTGCCCTGGGTCACGCGCATCAGCTTCCCCATGGGCGGCTCCCACTGAAAATGCAGCCCTCTTACAACGCCCTTAGCGGATCGCGAGTGGTTGTCCTGGACGAACTGATGGGGCAATCCGAGTTCGAGAAACTTGTCCTCCCTGAACGTCTCCATAAAAAATCCGCGGCTGTCCTGAAAGATGTCCGGCACTAACACGGCCACATCACGAAGTGATCGAGACTCTACTCTTATTTCCATTCGGTGAATGAACCTCGTTTGAACAAATGATCTATCTATCGTTCAAGCACACGAGTGACCTGGTTGGAATTCAGGTTGGGTTCTTCCCCTTTTTCGACCAAACGAACGGGATCAACCCGATAATTCCACTCAAACAGCGTGCGCAGCATTTCAAGCCGTTTCTTCCGCGATTCGGTCGGGCTCAGCAATTGCATGACACCGTATGCCAGCCGGCGGAGTGACAATCCAACAAGAGTGGCTCTGCGGCCGCTGCGAAGACCCTTGACTCCGTAATACTTATAGAAGTAAAGGTAGCGAGTGATTTCGCCATCAAGGGCAAAAGTAAGCCGGTCGAATCTGCTGACCGTCGATTGTCCGCCCAGGTGTGTGATTGTGAAATTCGGCGTGTACAGAATAGAAGAACCGGATTCCCAGATCCGACGGCACAGATCGGTGTCCTCGTAGTAATAGAAAAACTGTTCATCAAAACCACTGAGTCGCTTGAGCAGGTCTGCCCGAACAAGTATGAAACAGCCTGCCAGCCAACCCACTGTCCGTTCCGTTTCGCCCTTCCAATTGAGATAACTTCCGTCGTGGAACCAATCGGAGAAATATGCAAGCCGGCCAAGGCACAAAGCTTGCAACCACTCGCTTCGGACTGTGTGTAGTGGCCGAATACAGGCCTGGTAACTGCCATCGGGATTCAGGACGCGACATCCAAACGCCCCTGCTTCCGGATGGGAGTCCGCATACCGAACCATGTTGTCCAAAGTACCGTCGTGAATAATTGTGTCGGGATTCAGAATGAGAACATATTGTCCTTTGCAAGCTCGGAAGCCGACATTGTTCCCCTTCGCGAATCTGAGGTTGACACCGTTCTCAATGACCTGAACCTGAGGAAATTCTCTGTGGATGTATCCGATGGATCCATCGGTGGATCCGTTGTCGGAAACAATAACCTCTAACTCGGTCGAATGTGTGCTTTCAAAAATCGAACGCAGACAAGGTCCGATGACCTTGATGTCATTCCAGCACAATATGACCACTGACAGTTTCATTGCAACTTTCCTGTGAAATTTCCTGGTTTCATTACCTGTTTTCGAGTGGTGACGCAAGCCACGCAGGGACGACCTCGTCTTCACTATTTATAGTCGCGACCGGCATCTGGCTCTGTGATGTGATCGGCGGACACTGCGCGTGGCGTACCGAAACGGCCATCGCGCTGATCACTGCCAACAAGGCATACCAGGCGATGATGGTTTGATCAAAGTAAGCGATACCGAAGTATGCAACAACATTGGCAAACATCGACGCTCCAAGCCCCCAAATGAACCACTCTTGTTTCCGGTCTCTCGTCAAAGCTTTCCGCATCCGGCCTACATATCTGAACCCCAACACAATGATGGCCAAGAACAAAATAAAGGGGATCGCCCCTGTGGTATCTGCGGTCGCGACATATTGATTCGAGAGGTCCCACATGTCCCAACCCCACGAACCGAAGTCTTTGGTTCCCACCAACGCCCAGTCCGAAAAATGACGAATGCATTGATCGACCAGTTGGTATCTATGATACCCGGAAGAACTACCGGTGAGATCAATTCGTGAAATCAGGTGCCAAACTGGCGCCTTCATTACGATGTGCAGCGAAACCAGGATAATTGCCACCATCCAGCGAACCACCCGCATGCTCCGCCGCAAAGGCCAAAAGAGGAAGGCTAGAATTCCACCGAGAAAGCCAGAGAGCGCTGTAGTGGAACCAGCGGCAAAAGCCATTATGGTCCCAGCGACGATGCCCACCGCGGCATACTTTCGCTCCTTTTTCTCCTTCCATAGACCGATGAACAATGGGATCAAAATACCGCCGAACGTGCCGGCCAGTATAGGGTGCCCAAAACAACCCGAAGCCCGAAGGTGGTCCTCTCTGTTAATGACGGATTCGAATATTGAAGCTCGCGCTCCTCCAAGTACGATGTAAAGGATGTTTCGCCCTGTGACTTGCTCGCCAAGCATTATCACGGCTACGATGCCAGCGATACAGGCAAGCACACGAATCGCCTGCTTTACATCTTCCGTGTCTCGAATCAGGAACCGCAAGAAAAAGTACGTACCGAACGCGGAGTAGATGTTTCCCAGTTGGAAAATCAACTCTCCCGATTGCCGCCACAGCAACATTCCGTCGATCAGCGTGACAAGGCTCAACAGAATCAGAGCTTTATCGATTCTGTTCATTCCGCCGCTGAAAATCTTGCTCTTCGATGTGGCGCCCGATCGATACATGCGCACCACGCCAAAGATAATGAGGATCCGCAACATCGGAAAATGGAGTGGGCCGACCAGTAGCACCTGATCTTGTGGAATCGAGTATCCCGGCCGCGAGAAACGCAGCGAGCGCTCTTCGTCGTGGCAAGATGCAAATCATCACTCCTGCAATCAGAACAATCAGCAAAGCAATGGGGCTAACGATGGACTGTGACACTCCACCGCCGAATTGCATGCTCTGATATGCTTGAGGATCCACAGACTATCTCCTACAACTCTGAAAACAAGGGTCGGCGCCATCAAGCAACGTAGTCATACTGCAGAAACCTTCATTTGCGGGAACCACGGCATCCGTCGTTGAGCAGCCATACGATAATGTTCGACTCGTTCCAGAAGCCATCCCTGCACTGAATCTGCAAAAACGCTGGTGCACTGAAGTTCGGCTGCTCGACGCGCTCGGAGCGCCCGCCGAAGTTCCCTCTCCATAAGGGGCTTTAAGGGAGCGAGGTCGCTGTTGTGTTCGACAACTTGCAGTATTCCCTGCCTGATGCGCACATTGTTTTCACACAAGATTCGCGTCGTCGCCTCATGTCCGAGTGTGCGCTCGCCTTTCTCCTGTCGGGTGGCGAGCGGTTCTCGGATGAACGCCCAGGGACCTTCCAGTGATAAGCGGAGGGCCAGATGCAAATCTTCCATGAGGCGGAGAGACTCGTCAAAACCGCCTATCCTTGCCAGCACGTCGCGACGCACGGCAACTGCCTGATTGAAAAGAAAAAACCGCGTGGCCAGCACTTCAGCCGGGTTAAACCAAATTCCTTCTTCGATCGGCGGATTCAGCGGAGCACGGTCGAATGAGCGCACCACACAATGCGGAAGTTGCACGATGCTGTTGCATACGCAACACACGACCGACTGGTCCTGCTCTCTGCATCAGTGAAACCTGGCGTTCGATCTTCGTCGGATGCCAGGACGTCATCCGAATCCTGAAATGCGACAATCTCGCCGGTTGCCATGGCGATGCCGCGATTTCGTGCTGCCGCCGGACCGGCATTCTGTTGAGCAACCCAGCGGATGCGTTTTCCGTAGGCCTCAAGCTTTCGAATGCGTATCATCCGTAGACCCGTCATCGACAACGATAATCTCCAGGTTCTGGTACGTCTGCTGCAGAAGATCTTCAATCGTGTCTCCGATGATCTGGGCGCGATTGTAAGTCGGAATGATTACGCTGACTGACGGTTGTTTTCCCATATCTCCCGACATTGCGGTCTTACGACTCACCTGGCGATCAACATGGTGCTTACCGTGATGGCAGCCAGCACTCCAAAGCTACTCAATTCGCCCTTGAGGGCAGGCGCGCAGCGGCGCCCCAAGCCGACCAGAATTACAGTGTAATGGGCCAGCGGGGCAAAGGTAAGAACCCAGAGCGCCTGGCGAAACCCAAAGTGGCTGAAGGCCACTGTCAGTCCCACGGCCATGAACAGTAGCTTCGAAAGATTTCCGATCGCTGCGAATCGTGAAGTTCCCAGCGCGAACAGCATCGTTACCGACAAAGATGTGAACAACTCCAGGGCTCCGCGAATGCCTAGCAGCTGAAGCATCCATCCCGCCGACGCGTATTTGGAACCTAGCAGAAGGTGAACCAGCAACTTGCTCCCGAGTACAAATCCAATCACCAGACACGAACTCAGGGCTAAGACCAGATGTCTCGCTTTTCGGAGATGTCTCATCGCATTTTCACGGTGCTCTCGTAGCGAGTCTGAGATCATCGGAAAGAAAACTTGTGCAATGACTTGCTGCAGACCTTTCGCGGCAGCCGACGAAATGGACAGCGCCAAGGAGAAGCAGCCCAATTCCACGAGCGTGACAAACTTCCCAACCACCAAACGCTCAGCCTCGCCACTCAGGAAGTAGGTCGCTGTCGAAAAAAAGATGCCCGCCCCGAAAGCGAAGATATCTCTCGCTGCAGCCGAATCCCATTTTAAGGAGACTGGGTGTTCAGAAATCCAGTGCGTGACCAACGTGAATGCGAGCGAAGCGGCGACTCTTCCAACCACCAGAGCCCAGGCGGTTGGAGAAAAAAGCGCCCAGGTCAGCGACACTAGAAACCCAAACAAATCGGTGCCAGTGTTAACAAGAGTCAACTCCCGGATATTCACCCGCCGGGTCAAGGTCCACATCGAGCCGCTGGAGAAGCCCCGGATCAGGACGGAAAACGAGCCGACGATGGCAAGGGCGAGAACCGCCGGCTGGTGATAGAAATACCCAAAGGGATAGGCCAGTGCAGCCGCTACCAGCCAGATGATTGTGCCTCGGCCGGCCTGGATCAGAAAAGCTGTGTTGATGAAAGCTGGGTCGTCGCCCCGACGATGCTGGACCACGTCCATTCCTATACCAAGATCGGATAACATTTCCAGTCCCGATAGAAAGACGTTCACCAGGGCGACCAACCCGAAGGCCTGGGGTGCAACCATTCGCGCAAGGGTTACGGTGGAAGCCAGGCGGAACAGCTGCCCGGCACTGTAGCCAACCATCGTCCAGGTGCCGCCGCGGAAGGCGGTCAGCACCCTCCGCGAAGCGGTTAGTCCGCGAAATCCCGGCACGCGACCGGCTATTTGAATCGCGGCCAGCTCCATCCGAGAGGGCTTGACGGAAACGGGGACTGCTTCAAGCTCATTTGCGGAAAGCTCAGACAATTAAAACTCCTTGTTCAAGTGTTGCCGGCCGCCGGCGTTCTTGTACTCGCAAGTCCATACCCCATCCCTGTTGTTGTCTTTCGGTTGAGCGGCGCTCAATCGTACTAATTATGAAGCGTTGGCGAGGGCCGGTAGCCTCTTCCGGCGGAATACGGCTGTGTAACAGCTTCCGCGATCGACCGACCTCTCCAACGGAGCAAGCGTGAGGTTAAGAGCCCGGGCCAAAGGTACGGCCAGGAGCCTGCCTCCACGTACTCGCACCATTTCCAGCGTCTTGTTTGGTGCGTCCTTGGCACCCTCCTTCGCGATGGCTCCCTTCACGATACTTGGCATGACTCCGGTCGAGGTTAACATGTTGATCAGCGATGCTTCCCAACTCCACTTGCCGAAGGCGAGAGCTTCTGGATCAGCAGAAGATGCGAAAACTAGTTCCAAGCCTTCCCGCCCCAGAAGCCCTACCAGCGCCGAAAGTGGGATGAGCGAGAGGTGTCGTGGGGCGTCGAGGTTGACCCAAAAGCGACCAAACATCCGGAACTGAAGCGCATCAGGATTCGGAGTGCAGATGACCAAGATTCCCGAGGGCGAAAGGTGGCGCGCCGTCACGCGCAGCGCTTCCTGGAAGTTCTGCAAGTGTTCGATGGAATGCCAGAGCGTGATCACATCGTAGACGCCTAATGTGCTCTCAACCGAGCCCAAGTTCGATGCACACATAGCTTTTATTCCGACCTTCTCCCTCATGTAACGGCAGCAGAAAGCGTCTATTTCTACGGCTTCGACTTCAAATCCGTTTTGTTGAGCCAAATAGCCAAAGGCGCCGTAGCCGCCACCCACCTCCAGGAGTCTGCCAGTAGAGACAAATCGTTGCAGGAACATAAGGCGCGGCCTCATGGTTTCCGCCCGTGCCTTGAGTTCACCGAGAGAGTTCGGGACACCTTGCCGTGCATAAGTACTAGGGTAATAGGTTCCGAGATCAGCAGGCAGTGGACAAATGTGAACGAGGCGACAGGCTTGGCAGGAATAATAGTCGAATTGCACCCCTGAGACCCGCTGATTCAGATCCCTGGCCTTCAGCAGCAGCCTGGAAATCTGCCCGCAATTTGGACAGGTCACTTCCCGGCTTTGAACCTTCCGGGAGCCGGACCTTGATTTCGCCTTTGAGCTCACACACACCTTTTCGTTGATAGAGGCCCAGATCAGGCCCATTTCCGGTCGATTCGCGGCCACTCTGGCTGCAAGGTCGTGGGCAAATAAGTCTGTATTAGGAGCATAAGTGACTTGAAGACCGGTTCAAGGTATCGAGTGGAGCCAAAGGCAGATACAAGTTCCCGCCGCGCCTCCGAGGCCCTACCCACTCCCATGAGCAGCTTGGCATATACACGTCGCTGGTGGGCGAAGGACTTTTGAAATTCCCGACGCAGCACAAGGTCATCCGATTTCGAATAGAGTGGGGCCAACATTTCCAAGGCCTCTATCGATCGGCCAATGGTGACAACGCTGTTCGCGGACAGTGAGCTCGATGTAATCCGGTAGGCGACCAGAGGTGTGGGATTGAAGGCAACGGACCACCCGAAAATCGGGAGGAGAGTATAAAGATAGAGATCTTCCGCTCCATGCACCTTGAATGCTTCAAAGCCAACCTCGTGCAGGGCTTTCGTCCGAGCGGAGCAATGCGACATTGAAACGAAAGAACCCATTGCCCGGTAATACCTCCTCAGAAATTGAGCGGGTGCAAAGACTTCTAACGCGGGATGCTCGGCCGGGAGATCGTCTTTCCATCGAAAGGCTTCGTTCCCCCCGAAATCAAGATGTCCCGTAAAAAACAGAGCGGCCCCTGGGTACTCTTCAAAAGCTCTCCGTTGCGCCACAAGATAATTAGGATGCCAGACATCGTCGGAATCCAAAAAAGCAATCATGTCCCCCGTCGCTCGAGCACACAACTCATTGCGGGCGCGAGCAGCTCCCGAGTGTTCCTGCTGGAACACTCTCACAGGTGGCCCATAGGAACGGACGATAGATAGAGTATCGTCGCTGCTCCCGTCATCGACAACCAGGACTTCATCGGCCGGCGCCGTTTGGCGCAAAACGGATTCGAGAGTTGCCCGGATGGTACGACTGGAGTTGAACGTCGGAATTGCAACACTGATTTTCATTGGGCTTGCGCTGAGAGACACTGCACCCCGACACGAAGGATCGAATCGGTATCTAGGAGAACTCTGCGAGGCGGCCCCATGCAGCTGCCTCGCAGAGACGATTGATCATTTTGAGTAAGAACAGCTGGGGGTTGCAGGACCTATTCAACTACAGCAGCTAAACCAGTTGGCGGATTCAGCCCTGCAGAGCCGGCACCTAATTGATACGCTCCCGCGTCCCAGGTTGTGCCACGGGGTACCGTGGGATAGATATAAGGACTCGGGATCGCACCCGACGACGTTGTCACACCAGCGGTAGTGCCGTAACACAAGGATGAATCGTCGCCATATATCGGGCAGTTATTGCTATTATTCGCTCCCGCGTGATAAGTCGCGCCGCTGGTTGAGGTTGGCTGGTAGAGATTGCTAGGACTGTATCCTTGGCCGTTCGCCGCGGATTCGGATTGCCAGACTTCGTTACCAAGATCGTTGAACGCACCGCCGGTCCCGACCATGACGGCAGAAATGCTCGACGAGGAGTAGTTAATGAAGTGGTTATTTTGGAAATTAACCACTACGTGGCCGTTGGGTCCAGTCTGCCGCACCTGGCAGCCACCATTCGTATTGCCCTGAACGTCGGCCTGGAAATCCCAAGTGTTGTTGGTAACGTACATCGTGTTTGTGCCGCTGCTCGGCGTGAACATGCTAAAACAGTTTCCGCCATTGGCCACGTCATAGACAAGGTTGTTGAACACGTAAACGAAACCACCGTTCTGCGGCCCTATATCAAAGCTCACGCCTTCGTCCGAGTGGCGATAGACGTTGTTATAGATGTACACGGGTCCGCCAGTGGGTGCGCCAGTGCCCCCTCCCAACTCAATCACGTTTCCGTGACCACCCGCCGGATTGTAGAGGTACTCAAATAGATTGTCGTGGGCCACAATCGCGGGATTTCGGCTGGTGCCGTCCACACAGAAATTGGAGACATAGCGTATGACGTTGTACTCTACATCCGGGCAATAGTTCATGCCCTTTTCTGTACCGGTATAGGCCGCGCTTGCGCCACTCGAGTCCGATCCGTCCATGACGTTGTGATCAAAAAGCAAAAATTGTGCGGAAGCGGCATAGCCAATTTCGGAATACCCTCCGGCGTTTCCCGAACTTGTGACCGTCCAGCCATGAAAGTAACTGTTCGAGATTTCCAGCGGAGTATTGAAGGGCGTAATGAATGCCGCGTTCGGATTGGAACCACTGCAATTCCCTATAAATTCAAAGTTGTCGAAAATGACGTAGTTGGCCTGAATGATGATGAAGTTGGTGGCGTCATTCAGGTAGGGGCAACTGGAAACGAAACCCGTGCTCAGAGGGTTATCGCCGCTAAAGACTGGTCGCGCCCAAGACGATCCCGAGTACCAGTTCATGTCGACACCAACATACATGCAGGACGATCGCGTAACCGCTCCAACAGATGCGTTCAGTTGACAGTTGGCCGAAGTCCCGCTCCACTGCCACTGCCAACAACTTCCGACGTAAAGAGTACAGCCGCCTGTGTAAACCCCGGAAGAGGAAGAGCTGTTTTCGAAGTGCCACGTATCTCCGCCTCGGAAGATATAGCCCTGCGCGCCGGAAGGCGTGACTGCCGCGCATTTGGAAGTACATCCCAGCATGCCAGGTGCATGAGCAAACGGCCCATGTGATCCGTTGATCGTTTCCGTGGTCCCATCGTAAGCGCTATCCGATCCATTGGCCGCGATGAAGTAACAGTGATTACCGGTCACTCCATTGGGAAGGCCGGACGGGCAAGCGCCTTGCGCGTGTGCTAGTAGACTTCCGAAGAAAAATAGAATAGCGAAAATGAATACGGAGACTACCGTTTGCGGCGATGTAGTAGGTGGTAGCCGACATGCCAGCCGTAAAGAAGATGCTAAAAAAGAATAGGAAGAGCGCTTGGGGGATGAAGCGTTTCATTGGTTTTCCATGGTCTAGAATTTGTAGGAACCTTGAAAAGTTGCTCTACAATCGCCATGGTATTGGGGCTTGCGAGGAGCGCCAAGTCCCGTAAGTTCATGTCAGCTGATGTCCTAATGCCGGATCGTTGGTGAACGGCTCCCCCACACGCCAGTCTCGTCGCCGGAGGCATGCCTTCGATGGCGATAACTTATTTGTTTTAAATCAGATACCTAATCTACGGCCATTCGGTATTCTATTAAATCGATTACTTCGGGAGCCGAGGTTTCAAATCGGAACGTAATAAATGAGAGGTTGTAGCGCCATCGTCGAATTGAGGCCAATCAGGCCCAACTCAATCTGCGCGCAAGTTTGTGTGATTTTCGTTCGATCATGCCGGCCAGCTGCTGGTAGTAGTAGGGAACTGACTTGTATCGCGGGCCCGACGCGGAAACATTGTGTTTGCGTTTCAGTTGCTCAAACAAACTGTCCGGATGGTGGATGGCAGACAACGACGGCTGCAGAAGCCCGCTCCACCAGGAAGTTCGAAAATGCATTGCATAAGACTTATCGGAAATGTTGTAGCGCACATTTCCATCCACCAGATGATAGAGCTCATTGGGATTGGCCGCGTCCAGCACAATGGGGGCTTTGACGAACTGCTCGAGGCCGAATTTCGGAATGCCCTCCATAAACAGATCCGGTCCGAAAACGGTCCAGTGGTCAGGATGAAGCGTATCTGAACTTCGAATCCTGTCAGCGACGTACTGCAAGAACGGACTGCCAGCGGGCGCCTTGAAAATATTGTTGGGAATGGCGTTGGTAACCGTCTCCAGGCAAGGAGTCAGCGGAATTTTTGTGCTCTTCTGCTTGCCATACTTGCTCGGGTCCTCGGAGACAAAGACATAGGGCTCGGGAAAATCAAATGGACGAAGGCAGACGGTGTCGAGGTCGACATACCATCCGCCCTCCTGCAGGACAATGAGAACCCGGCACAAATCCGCCGCCTGAGTGTTATGCGGAAATTTCCTGCGCTCGCTCTCGGAGACGAAAGCGTTGGCATCCTTGATGATCGTGCCCTCGGGAACTCCCTTGGTTGGTCCCGCAACATACAGATGAAACTCGTGCCCGTGATCGATATACGACCGGATGCATAGCTGCTGCATAGCCGTCAATTCAGAGGCGAACCATACTCCCTGAATGATTTTGTTGCTGCTGTCCAAAGTCGCTTGCATATCACTCATGCCGGTTCAGAGGCCTACTCCCCGATTCCTGCCAAGGCAGGCGCTTGCTCCTTCTTCTTGGAGTACATACGCGATCGTCTCACGATAAACCTCAAGAAGCCTTACTCCCGGCGGCATTCCACGTGAGATTGCTGCTCTGAGCTAAACCAGCCGACCGCAACCGCTGCAGCAAGTCTCGATTCTCGTGGAGAAGCGTGATGTGATTCGTTAGAGCTTCGACGTCTCCCACATGATGGACCAGCGAGTTCTGCATATGCTTGCAGACATCGGTACATGCGTCCGACACGAGGGGCACGCACCCGCTGCCCATGGCTTCGAGGCACACGAGGCCAAAGCCCTCTTCGACGCTTGGAAGCACCAGCACATCGCTGTTGCGCATCAGTTCCGGTATGTCGGTTCGATGACCCAGAGCCCGAACGCTGGGGTGCGAAAGCATCGGTGCAAGTTTCTCGGCATACTCCGGCATGAACCCACCGGCGATCGTAAATGTACCGCCGTCGCGGTGTGCCCCTGACTTGAGCCATGCTTCAAGTGCGTAGTGGACGCCTTTTCTCACTGCGCAGAAGCCGACGAACAACATCTTCAGTCCGCCCTGGTTGGGTTTGTAGTCCGGCGCTGGACGATAGGCCTTCTCGTCAAAGCCGTAGATGTGTCTGGCTAGCTTCTCCCGCGAGAATCCTTTGTCGACAAAAGTCTGGACCACGAAATCTGACGGGCACAACAGCCGGTCCGCAAGCCGAAACTCTTCTTCCTCGACGCGGAGCACTTCGTCGTTCCACGCGCTCTCATAGCCGGGAGGAAGATAGACTCCTACACGTTCGCACTCCTTTTGGACGACCTCATAGGCGTACCGCGTATGCGAGTTGCACCGCTCTAGGACCGTCGGAATCCCGACTTCCGCTGCGGCCTCAATCGTGCGGAGCGCACCGGAGGGCCAAGTGTGAACGATGTCAATTTGACCCGCCAGCTTCTTGATGCGACGAGCGACAATCTGGTCGTGGATAGCATGGGCGCGGCCATTGCCCAGGACCTTGAATGGAACCCTAATTTTTCCGCGCGCCAAAGTCGGACGCAGCGAAACTCCTGCAGGCACAGGCCGGCACGTCGATGCCGGGCAGAGAAGCAAGTCCGCCCCCGCCGCAGCAAGGCCATTTACTTGCTGCCATGCGGTGTAACAGATACGCTCGCCGCCGAGTTTATTCGGAAAGCTGTACAGTACCCGAATGCGATCCGGATTCCGGTTCGGGCCGCTTCCGTCATCAGAATTGGATAATGTTCTCAGCAAGGTATTCGGGTAGCCAGCCAGTGAGCTAGACTTTGGCGCCAATCTCGGCGAGCACTTGTTCTACGGTCAGAATCCGGCTGCCACTCTTCGCCGCTTGCGATACGGCAAATTCGAAGAGCGCCGGCGTACACCCGTACTCGGATGGATTCAGGCGGACGTCGTGGGTGTAGAAAATCAGCCACCCCTTCTGCTTCACGTTTTCCGATATCAGGTCCTGAATCTGCTGCGACATCTCGACGTCGCCGTAAAGACGGTTCGCTCGAAGCAAATTCAAGTCAACATCCGGTCCGTTCAGGCCAGGGATGATGGTTCTTGAACTCGTGAGCACCGATCCCAAGGCTTTCTTACTTCGGATGGTCACGTGGCCGTAAGGATAGGCAAAATTTGTGGAATTGTGACCGGCCAACTCTTCCACGGCTTTCATTCCCTTCCGAACGTCGTCCCGGAAACTGACCAGCGGAACAGACCGGCAGGAGCTATGGTGGAAAGTCTGCGTTCCCAGTTCGTGACCCTTTTCCATCAAAGGACGAAGATCGTCTTCCACAAATAACTCGCCGAGTTCGTTCGAAGCGTTCATGAGTCCAACGGTGACGTAATAAGTACCGCGTGCGCCGTGGGCTTCCAAGATAGCTCCGCCTGTCGAATACGCACTCCGCGGAAAATCGTCGAATGTGAAGGACACGACCGGCCCGTGATCTCCTAGCGGTACTGTGCGGCGGTACAACGCAGACAGCAGTCTGCGGCGAATGTGTCCCAACCCCGATCGAAGGCTCATGCCAGTGGGGCCGCCGCTTCTTTTGAAGGACGACATGAATCGTCCGACGTCATTTGAGAATCTGTTTTCCTCCGGACTTCGTGAGCAATCGCCTGCACGATGCGTGCGGCCGCCTTGCCATCCCACTTTTCGGGAATGCGCGATGACTTCTGCCCTTTCAGTTGCTCGCGCACCGCCACCCGGATGTCTTCAGTTTTCGTTCCAGCGATCGTATTCGTGCCGCACGTCACCGTCACCGGTCGTTCCGTGTTTTCCCGCACCGTAATGCAGGGGACCATCAGGCAGGTCGTTTCTTCCTGAATGCCGCCGGAGTCCGTGACGACCAGCGCTGCGTTTTTCATCAGACAAAGAAAATCCAAATAGCCCAGAGGATCAAGCAGACGGATGCCCACGGTGACCGGCGACTGTCCTGTCCGTCCGGTTCCCATCACGGGTTGAAAAAAGTGCTCCAGGCCAAACTCGGCGATTCGCTTTCGCGTTCTCGGATGGCAGGAGAACAGAATTGGGCACGACTTGGATAATTCTTCGAGTCCCTCAAGAATGCTGAGCAGCGTTTCTCGATTATCGACGTTGGAAGGCCGGTGCAGGGTAAGGAGTGCGTACTTGCGGACCCGCTTCGGCTCTTCTTGTGAACCTGCGCGGAGCCCGAACTGATCGAGAACCCCGGACTGATCCGCTCTCTTCTTTGAGGCGAGCAGGGAGTCGATCATCGTATTTCCCGCGAAGTGAACCTTCTCAGGAGCGATGCCTTCCCGGTACAGATTCTGGATTCCGCTCTCCTCGGTAACGAACAAGAGATCGGAGAGGTGATCTGTCACAATGCGATTTATTTCTTCCGGCATCGCGGAATCGAAGGAGCGGAGCCCGGCTTCGACATGGGCAATCAGCGGACGCCTTCCATTTGCATCGAAAGAAATCTTCGAAGTCACCAGCGCACAGGCGACGGTAGAATTCACATCGCCCACAACGACGACCATATCGGGCTGCTCCCGCAGAAGAACTTCTTCGAATCGCCGCATGATTTCCGCGGTTTGCACCGCGTGCGAGCCAGAGCCAACCCCTAATTGAATGTCGGGTTGGGGAATCGACAAATCGGAAAAAAACGAGCCTGACATTGCTTCGTCGTAATGCTGGCCTGTATGCACCAGGACACACTGCAGTTTGTCCTCAGGTCGAGCTTGCTGGTTGTAATCGCGGATCGCGAACACCAGAGGTGCGGCCTTCATAAAGTTAGGCCTGGCTCCGACAACAATCATGATCTTCATAAACTGCTCTTCTCTGCGTGCTGCAAAGCCGGTTGTAGTGTCGCTGTCTTTTGAGCAACCTTGCGAGCGAAGGCGTAGAGCAGCCAGCCCAGTTCATAGGGGCGGCACTCGTACTTGACCTCAAGCCCCTCGGGCGAATCCTGCTGAACAGTGTCCGAGTAGCTGCCGAGGCTGGCCTTCAAATATCGGGCAACGGAGCGGCGTGAACGGAAGATGCAACGCCAGATTACACCGTTGTTCGGTTCTTCCATGTTATAGCCAAGTTCATTGTTGGCATTGATCCAACCCAGCCCTTTGTAAATCCATTGGTCGAAATTGCGATCGATTGCTTCACCCAGACCGAACAATGTAAAGGGGGCCATCGCGTGCTGGTGCACGGAGAATACCGGGTACCCGTCGACGACTCTCCCGTTGGGAGCGTCATAGTGCCACCACCATTGTCCCTTGGGGCCCTGCTCTTCGCAGATTCCGGTGGCGCATTTGAGGGCGCGCTGGGCCGCTTCTTCGTGCCCGTACGCCTTGCAGAATTGTGCCATCCCATAAATCGGATATACCTGATCGGCGAAGCTGCCCAGTCGTCCGCGCGCCATGCCCATCAGACTTGATGTCGTCGACAGATGCCCGAAGAAGCCGCGTTCGCCCTGATTTCCCGTGAGGAGTTTGTAAGTATCGAAAGCAGTGGCTTCAAGATGCGCAAGCTTTTCAGGATACGCCAGCCCCCAATAGGAAAGACCGGTCAGAAACCACGCCAACTCCATCGTGACCACTTGGCGGGCTCCGCGATAGCGGGTGAGCGCGTCTTTCCAAGGGAGTATGGATTCCAGTTGTGCATAGCGTTCCGGGCAAACGATGCCGCACATCCATAGCAACACGCCAAGGTCGCCGACGTTGTCTACCCAGCTCAGATCTGATAGCAGCGCCTGCAAAATGCGCTCCTTGTCAAAAGGCGATTTTGTTCCGGCCTGCTCCAGTCGATGGAGCCCCATGAGTGTCATCATGGTATATCGGTGCGAGATGCCTTCCTGCACCATGCCGCCATCAGTCTTCTTGAGCTTGTAGCAGAACAGTTGCCTTTGCACGTCGAACATCGGCACCAGTCCGCGTACCGCCAAAGCGACAAAGCGGTTTACTGTTGCGCGGTGCTGGTCCGCACCAGCGCCGGACTTCGAGGAAACGCTTGGATCAGACGTGGGAGCGAGTACTTCGGAAGAAGTCATAGTAGGAATGAAAGCTTAGTTCACCAGTTTTTGTCCGGAACTGGACGCTATCCGATGTGTTTATAGAGGATCTGTCCGATGATCGGAAGCAGCGACTGCGGAAACCTTCTGAGCGCTTGTTTTATCACTCGTGATTTCCATTGCGAGCTGTACAGATCGAATACGTGGGTGGATTTTTCCGCCATGCCGTATCTCGAATAAGTCAACTGGGACTGCCGGGCACCCCAGCGGTTCTTAAATGTGATGAGGCCATCCTGACCAGCGTCACAGCGTCCAAAATCCAGATACCGCATGCCCGCGACCTTAGCTTCCTGAATCGTGTTCCAGAATAGCAAGTGCATGGGTCCCAGGTTGTTGTAACGCGCGTCCGAGCAGCCGTACTTATAAGTGAGGGTGTCTTTGTATCGGATCGTGATCATTGCGGCGATGCATTGTCCGCCCTTCAGGGCCACACGGACCTTCAGCGCATTTCCGAAACACTCCGATAGGTTTGTGAACCACTCACGCGATTGTGGCGCCAGCCCCTGCCGTTGCCGGCTCACTGTGAAAAGCCGGTAAAAATCGTTAAGCATTTCGGGCGTAGAGCCCTCGCGATAAACCAGACCTTCGCGTTCGGCGCGCCGAATTTTTCGTCTGATGGAACTGTGGTGAAACCCAGCGTAAATCGCGTCGAGCGAAGGAGCCAGATCCAGCACATGGAAAGCGTAGGTCGCCTGTGTGCGCTGCAGACCCGTGGTCAATCCCACAGGCATTACAGGACGGATCTCGAAATAGCTGGCGCGCTCCCGCTCGAACTCCCGCTCCACCGCCCAGCTCAAGATTTCGCGATCTTCTCGCGTATCGATCAGCGGCTCGCAGTGATCGGAGAAGGGCAGCGAAACCAGGCGCCGGCCGGTTATCCAACTTTCGACACGGCAGAAAACGATCGCGTTTTTCAGTTCTCGGCCGTCCGGCGAGGTGGTGAAGGCAATGGTCGGAAAGCCATAGGTGCGACGCAGTGCGTTGAGCCATGCCCGGGAATGAAACATGGAAGCGCGGGGATGCTTTTGCAAGAATTCTTCCCAGCGCGGATCCGTGAGTGGGTCGATGCAATGGGGCCGCTTCGGCGCGAGCGACCGTGGTGTCGCCTCGAGGGAATCCAGACGTGTGGCGAATGAAGTCATGATCCTTTTCGATTCGTTTACTTTTGCTTGTGGGCTTCCAGGGCCATCACGATGTTGGAAACAATGCAGTCGAGTGCGGGACGGTTTCGGTTGTCAGGTTTCACTGGCCGATTCCAACGGGTCAACTTGATTTTGGTGTGAACCTCCTGTGGAGTTTCGACGAGGATCAACCGATTCTGCTCGGCAAGGTAGCGGTCGACGGCACCGATCTTGCCGCGAAAAATGCTGTACACCGGTACACCCAGCGCCGCCGCTTCGCGATTCATGGTTCCACCGCCGCTTACGACCAGGTCGGAAAACCAGATCAGGTTCAGGCCGTCAACTGGGGCTGCAGGAATCTGCAGGCGTCCGTCTGAGATCAAATCTTTCCACTCGGATCGCAATTGCTCGCCTTGCCGCGTGTTGCGCGGTAGCACAATGGTCCGCACCCGAGATTGGGAGCCCAGCCGCCGAAGTGTTTCGGCAAACAGGATCTCGCTCTCGGGGTTGTGATAGTGCGCTTCGGTGGCCGGGGGACGCACCGTTACCAGCAATTCTTCTGAGGAAATTCCGAAGAAGGACAGAATAGAGGCATCCGGCTTGAAGCGCGGAACGTAAACATCTTCCTTGATCCCGGGGTAGCGCAAGACGCGATCCAAGCGCTTGCTCATCGCACCCGTGGGAATCACGTCGGGCATCAGCACCCAGTCGGACTCGAGAAATCCAGTCTTCGTGGAATGCTCGTAGTCGTGCATCATCATGGTCGGAACACCCAGAACTTTCGAGATCAATAATTGCGCCCGCGAACCATGGGAAATCGCCAGGTCGGGCCGGGAAGCTGCGGTCGTTGGAGCCAGTTCGACCGCTCGGATGAACGTGCCCATTATTTTTAGAAATTTGTTCTTGCCGTAATGCCGTCCAATTACCTTGCAGGGAAGATGGAAAAAATCGAGCAGCTCGCGGACTTGGTAGATATTCCTCGCCGTCAGCAGCAGTTCGATGCCCTGTTTTTCGAGCTCGTCGATGATGGGCAGAAAAAAAGGCACGTGCGGAGAATTGTCGATGTCGATCCAGACCTTCTTTTTCCTGGCCGCTGTCCGCCACGGTGCCGTCACCGCCGTCGATCTCCGTTGTCGAGCCGATGATTCGACGGGCGCTGGGGTATCCGCTAGCACACTCATGCCGGGCTTGCTCATGTAAGTCACACCTATATTGCCGGAAACTAGTCTTTTCAAGAGACCCTCGAACTAAAAGGCATCATTGCTGAATAAAGCAGCGGGGGTCCGCAACAGAATCTTTAGATCAAGCCACAGTGACCACTCGCGGACGTATTGCAGATCCAGGCGTACCATGTCATCGAAGCCCACCCGGCTGCGCCCATTGACTTGCCACAATCCAGTAAGCCCAGGCTTCACTTCAAATACGCGCCTCCGATGCCAGACGTCGTACTCCTGGCATTCGTAGGGTAGAGGCGGCCTCGGTCCAACCAACGACATATCGCCTCGCAGGACATTGAAAAATTGCGGCAACTCGTCGAGACTCGTCCTTCGCAGGAAACGTCCCACCCGCGTGATGCGGGGATCATTCTTCATCTTGTAAATCTTCTCGCCCTGACTTTCCCCTTCGCTATGGTTCCCCTTGATCACGCGCTTCATGAACTCGCGGTGAATCCTAGCGTCGTTGTTTTGATACATCGAGCGGAATTTCAGGAAGGTGAATGGTCTGCCAAACTGCCCCACACGTTCCTGCTGGTACAGAATCGGGCCCTTCGATCCCAGCTTGACCAAAAGCGACACTAGAAGGAACACGGGTGCGAGCAGCAACAGTGCGAGGGCGCTGCCCAGAATGTCCATGAGCCGCTTGGCGACCAGGGCAGGCCTGCGTGCCTGATCGCGATGGACCAGATCAGGATAAAGGACCGGGTCCCCGGGCGATGTCTGGTGATACCAGTCCTCGGGAAACAGATGCATCGAAATGGTGAGCTGGTTGAACTTTTCGGCCGTCAGATGATCTTTTAGAACCTGGCTAACCCGATTCATCATAATGGCCAGAACGGCTCCCGGATCATCCACTGTGATCTCCGGAAACATAACTCCCACAACCGATTTTTCTTTGTACCAGCCGGTCGCGTCGGTGTCTCTTGTGGATAACGCCAACGCAGAGAGAAATTTATTCAGCATTTGCCCGCTCTTATCGGAGCGCAGAAGATGCCTGACATTCACGAGCATCAGCAGCACAGGTTGCCCGGAGCGCTCCGTGCGCTTTCTTTCGAGTGCGATCATCCGGCGAAAGGAAGCTTCGCCAAGGACCACGAATTCTTGCCTCTTGTCGGCATCCGCCGTGACAAGGGGTGGATCGGACTTACGTAAATTCACTGCTTGGTCTCCTGCCGTCCCATAATTGTGCGTTCGAAACATCTACCGAGACGGCGCTTTCGATCTGCTTTCGATCGCACCGCGAACTTCCGGCTGTGCGACAAAAGCTTTCTCTAGGCGTTGCGCTGTGGCCGACTTGTGCGGCTTGGACGCGCGAGTCGCCCACAGCGCAGAAATGGATAGCTCCCAGTCCTGTGCGGTCTTTGAGATTCCATGTTTTCGGGCATGCTGCACGCACGCTTGAACCAGGTCAGGCTCATCCCAAGGGACATCGTGGTATCCCGAGTGGATAAAGACGCTTGACGGATCCCGCATCCATTCCTGGGGGAACAGAGTGATTACGTCGTTATCGGTCACCTTCACCGCCGCCTGGACCGAGGTACCCGACATGGCTGCCAATAGTGAGGCTGGAAGATCGCGCCCGACTCCTAGCGTCAGATGTCCGACTTGCGTGATCCGAGGATTGATTTCAATGAGATATGCGTTGCCGGTGGACGCCTCCAGCATGAAATCAAAGCCATGCACTCCCGACAGATTCAGCCGGCGCACCATCTTCTCTACCGCTGCCGTCATCTCGGGATGCTCGATCAGATGCACCACAGTGGCCGGACCTGCCGAGGACTTCTTGTTGATCACCTCAAAATGCAAGCCCGCCAAGACTTCACCTTTCCAGCAGGCGACCGTGCTGGTGGCCTCGTGCCCCTCAACCAAGGATTGCGCACACACTTTGTAACGGCGACGCAACAAGGATGGCCAGATCAGTGTCTTATCGCGATCGAATAAAGCCCTCTTGACGGCCCGCGCCATCAGCGGCGGGGCCTGCAGCCGCCGAAAGGCGCGTTCTGCGTCTTCGACGGTATGCACAATCCTCACCCCAGTTCCGCCGCTAGTCCCGTCAGCTTTTAGGACTGCCGGCAATCCGATTTGTGCGATGCTCGGTCGTACTTGATCACGATTCGCGATGCGAACGGTCTTCGGCACGCGGATGCCTTCCTCCTCGGCAATCCGCATGAAGGTCGCTCTCTCATACACGATGGGAAAACTCTCCGGAGAGCCGAACGAGCGCTCAATGAGGCCGCAAATTTTCGCACCCTTCTCACCGCGATCCAGTTCGCGGCGATAGAGATGGTGAAGATGGCGCGTACAAAGATCGTCCCCGGGGATGATCAGATCGGGATTGGCGGCTTCAATCGCGGCCTGTAGAGACATCAGGGGAGCAAGGCCGCGGTAGGTATGAATTCGCTGCACCCCGTGCGTTTTGTGGAGCGGATGTTGAGGGGGGCAGATCGCTTCCACAATGCTTCCTGCATTAGCCATGGCCGTCGCCAGCCGAGCAGTCGGAAACCATTGCGACGTGGCTGCAACCAGGATGATGGGTTTCACCTTCGTAAATACCTCATGAGAGCCCGCGGGCTGGGAAGTTGGTTCGAACTGCAAAGCTTCGATGTTTCCGAGCGTTGAAGGCTGAAGGAACTAAAAAGGTGTCTCGTTGGAGGCGCCGGCGATGACGCCATAGACCGCGGGATGCGTATTGCGGGAGGTGAGCTGTTCGGCCCGTGCATTGGCAAACAGGTGGAATGACATCGAAAGCTCGCGGAATTGTTTGGGGAGCAGTTGCTGCTTCAGAGTTTTTCCCAGGCGGGTCATCAGCGCGGATGGAAGCGCATTTCGGTCGTCCAAGGCGATCTCGGTGAACATCACGCCCACCACAAAGCCTTCCCGGTACCATCCGACTATATCGGTTTCCCGCAGCGCCATGGCCATAGTCGATAGCACGCTGCGCATGCCTGCCCGTCTGTCTTTCTCGGGCGCATGTTCCCCCATGTCCAGCAACATGAGCACCAAAGACTTGCGCGTCCGCGCGCTTCTGCGTCGCTCCATCGTGATCATGCTGTGGAATTCCGTTTCACCGAGCGTGCTGCGATCCCGGTGGGTGGCGGCGAATATCCCGTTACTGGCGTTGTTGAATTCGGGTCGGGAAATCAAGGCAAATCTCCTGCTTTCGGTTAGGATTGCGGGGGAGTTGAACAAATCAGTCCGCGATCTCATCAGCAGGGGGAATAGGCGATGCGCGCGGCGCTTCTCGGTCAATGAACGATTCGGGGGAAATCGTTTTGCAGCTGTAGTGCTATTTCTTCGTTGGCGGTGAATACCGCTGGTAATAATTTTTGTGATCGGAGTGCGAGCAGCCGTTCAATACGACTCCCAGCAGGTCCGACTTCTTGAGAATTTCGAGCCCCTGCATCAACTGGGTTCTTTCCGTTTTACCTTCGCGAGCCACCAGGAGAGTTCCTTCTGTTAATCGGGCCCAGACGGTGGTGTCAGCCAGAGGTAGCAACGGCGGCGAATCTACCAGGATCCAGTCGAACATGCCCGCAAGCTGGTTCATCAACAGAGAGAGCCTGCCCGATTGCATGAGCTCCAGCGGATTCCCGGGCGGATTGCCGGCGGGCATCAGCCAGAAGCCGGGACCTTCAAGCTTGTAAATGTTCGAAAGGGTCTGCGATCCGCTTTGCAGCCATTCGCCCAACCCCGCTAGCGTTCCCAGTCCAAATTGTTCCGCCAACACCGGACGCCGCAAATCGCCTTCAATCAGAACCACCTTGTGCTTGCGCTGCGCCAGCACCCCCGCCAGATTGGCCGAAACCAGGCTCTTGCCCTCTTCCGGAATCGTGCTGGTGATCAAGACCTTTTTCAACGGCCGATTCTGCCGGATCTGCTTTAAACGCACACCCAGGAAGCGAAATTTCTCGGCCGCCAAACTGTCCGGCGTCGATAAAAAAACCAGCCGGCTCGCCGGCGTAACCGCGACCTGAAGGGTAGGAAAGTCGATGGCAGCGACCGGTGCCCCATGTTGAGCGTCGGCTAGGGAAGGGGAGAGCTCCGATCCTTCCACAGCTTCGGACGTCGCGCGGTCATCAAACTTGCCACCTTGGGGAGCCTCGAAAACCTCCGTCGCCACCGTCACAAGGTCGGGATATTCCACCCCGCTTTGCTCGGTTCCCAGTCTCTGCAATGCTTCGAATATGCGGCTCAATGCTTGACTCCCGTGCCTAACGTCATTCTCAACTCCGCTTCATCTTGTGCGTTGCGCAGGCTGGTAAACAAGTTTAGAAGCGTCTTTGCAGCTCGCTCGATTTCTGCTGAATGGTTCAGTGCGCTCTGTTCGACGGCGGGGGGATGCACCACATTGAGGCGGAAATGTCCGGCAATTTCCCTGATGGTCTCGGGCGTGATGCTCTCGCTCTGTCTGGCGTACCCATGGATCAGCGCGTTCTCGCACAACGTGTTCATCAGTCGCGGGAATCCTCGCGACTGCCGATGGATTTCAGCCACGGTGTCCGTCGGGAAAATCTGCTCCGGGTTCTTGCTACCCGCCGCTTGCAAACGGTGATAGATGTAGCCGCGGGTATCGTCCAGATCGAGAGCGTGAAGGTGCGATCGGAGCGCAATGCGCTGCTTTAACTGTCGCAAGTCCTGGCAGTCGAGCTTGGCATCAAGCTCTTGCTGCCCTACGAGCAGAATCTGCAACAACTTCGACTCCGGCGTTTCCAGGTTCGTCAGCAGCCGGATTTCCTCGAGCAATTCGGCAGACAGGTGGTGGGCTTCATCCACGACTAAAACTGTCGTCAAGCCTTTGCGATGGCGCGCGATGAGATGGCCGCCTAAATCCAGTAGCAGGTCGCTTTTCGATTTGCCCTCAGTCGGAAGCTTTAAGTCACCGGCGATGTACTGCAGGAACTCCGTTGGCTCGAGGCGCGGATTGAATACGTAGGCGTACGCGACATTGTTCTGATTCAGAACTTTCAGCAGGCAGCGCACCAGCATCGTCTTGCCGGTGCCCACTTCTCCAGTCAACACCACGAAACCCTTGTGCCGCTTCACTCCGTAATAAAGCGCGGCCAGCGCTTCGTTGTGCGCCTTGGTGGCGAACAAGAAGGATGGGTCCGGTGTGATCTCGAACGGATTGCGCTGCAGATTGTAGAAACGCTTGTACATGTTAGCCGCGTAAATAACTGATTGCCGAGCCTGCCAGAATGATCACGAAGACGGCACCCGCCGTGGCCCATCCAATAATGAGCTTGCGTTTCGCTCGCTGTTGGTCAGCAAAATTCTCAATCACTGGAATTTCCCCAATCACTTCCGCCGGGAGGAGCTTCTTGAGTTCCTTGACATCGTACATCCGGTCGTCCATCATCTCAAACGCACCCGCCACCAGCAGACCCATACCGAGCCCAAGCCCCAGCCCGATGGCGCAGAACTTCAGGCGATTGGGAAACTCCGGCTTCTGCGGAAAGCTTGGCGGATCGATGATGCGGAAGCGTTCGCCCTGCTGCAGCAATTCCATGCTAGTTGCCATTTTCGATTCGTTCTTTTTCTTTGATAACTCGTCGTAGTTTAATTTCGACTGGTCGTAGCCACGAGTCAGATCGGCTAATTGTTGCTCCCGCACCGGTTCCTGATTCAGCCGCGCTTGATACTCATCTATTTTCGTCTTAAGGGTCGCCACAGATTTCTCACGATTGACGATCTCGACCTGGTTCGAGCGCAACTGGCTCTGAATCGGAGCGAGCATCGAGGCTTGCGCTGTATCGCCCGGACCCGCGGCCGCGTCGCTTGCACCGTCCGATTGTTTTGCCTTCATGCTTGCCAGGAGT
Organism: uncultured Acidobacteriota bacterium; assembly: GCA_963701925.1. GTDB lineage: Bacteria > Acidobacteriota > Terriglobia > Terriglobales > Acidobacteriaceae > Sulfotelmatobacter. Next base: position 457,365 of record CAVPBQ010000006.1, on the reverse strand, counting down.
TGATCGCGCAACTTCTCGGTTTTTGCGATCTGCTCCTTGACCTTGCGTACATCGGGATGGCGATCGGTGTAGCGAGAGGTCAGATCAGCGAGCTGCGCTTTCAGCTTGTCCAATTCCTCGTCAATCGCCGGCAGCCCGGCGGTCGTGCCATCCGCATTCTTCGCCGATCCCTGTAACGCCCGGTACTGATCGGCCAGCGTCTGCAGATAAACATTCTGCTGCCGCGCCGAATTGAGAGCGTCCTCTTCGTTCTGCAGTTGGGATTGCAGCCCTTGCAGAATTTGCAGGTTGCTAGTCAGTTGCCCGGGCATCTCGCCAACATGTTGCGCTTTAAACTCACGAATTCGGTTTTCCTGTTCCGCCAGGCTGTTCCGAGCACTTTCCAATTGGCTCTCGAGAAAATTAGTCGTGTCCTCCGACTGCTGCTGCCGGACTTCTAGATTCTCGTTGATGAATAGGTTGGTCAGTTCGCTGGTTACCTTCTGCGCCATCCCCGGATCGGGCGATGTGTAGTAGACGTTGAAGGCCGTGATCTGGTTCCCGTTGTCGCGCACCAGGTCGATCTGGATGTCTTTGCGCATGCTGTCGACCTTCTGGTCGGGGGAACGTTGTGTGTGGTCGTTGGCGTAGAGGTTGTACTGATCGATGATGTGCAACAACCTCGTGCGGCTGAGGATCTGCTGGGTCACGCTTTGCATCCGTTCCTGCAAGTCGTCGTTGACGTTAGGCGTGACATAATCTTTCGGCATGCTGGGATGTTCGACCAGAATCAGTGTGGCTGACTGATAGCGGGGCGGAATCACCCAGCTCGCACCCCACACAGCAGCCCATGCAATGAACATAGGTAGAAGGAAGTGCAAGTGGCGCCGGCGGACCAGCGCAATGTAATGTTGCAGATCAAATCCTTGCGAACTTCCTTCTTCTAGATCGTCAACCATGAATCTACCTTCCCAGAGCCTTTGAAAAATAATACGAGATCGAAATAAATTCCCGGTTGGTGTCGGGGGCTGTTGCCAACACCGCAACATCGCTATAACTCTGATGCAGGCGCGTATAACCCGTTTGTAGGCCGGCATGTCGGCCGAGTTGCTGCAGCAGAGAAACGTTTGCAGAAATCGAATGCCCGGAGGTTCCAGCCGTCAGCAAAGGATCCAGCAGATTGTTCTGACTGTACCCTCCCGATGCGGATACACGCAATGTCTTAGTGATCTGCTGTCCAGCCGAGAAGCTAGCTGCATCCAGCTGGACAGCCCCGACTAACCCTGCGCCTCCGGACGTGCTGTGCGAGTAGCTGACCGCGAGATTACTCCGCAGCCCCTGCCAGCCCAGGCTGGCGCCCGCTACCGGCGTCCACTTGCGTAGTTCCGGCACGGTTGTAGTTCCGGACGTCAGGCTTTCTATGCTGTCAGAGTGCAGCGGACCGCCGAAGAAAGAAACCGACAGACTCGGCGACGCATAGAACGTACAGAAAAAGAGAATCGCATGCGTCTGGGTTTCGCTCGCTCCAGCAGTCGGATACGACAGCAGCCTTTGAAACTGGTAGGCCGCTCCCACGTAGTTGGTCTTCGAAATGCGCAGCGAGTAAAAGGCCGATCCGCCCTGTGTGCTTGCATCTGACAAACCGGGAACCTCGGCTGGATTTGGGTAGTGCAGATTCGTAAATGTTCCGCTCGCGCCTATCATCTGATTCAGGCTGAACTGGTCGGTGAGGCCAACGTTTCCCGCGTTGCTCAGCTGATCCGCAATGGGAGCAATCACGGAAAAGTTCGCTCCTTGCGCTGCACCGGACACCGCTTCCCCCGAGACCCCATACTGATTCAACACGTTGGAACTTTTTAGAAAGCTGTCCGTCGCGCTGAAGGTCAGGTGCGAGCTCAATCGGTACTCAAAATTGATGGCGGCGTTCTGATCAGCTTCGTCACGAGAAGTGGTCTTCTGATAAAAAGTAAATCCCGGCGCGTAAGTCAGAATTGTGCGCAGCCGCGATGTCGTCTCGTCAAGCGCTATCATGGGCCCGACGGAATAGCTCATGTCGCTGATAGGTTCAGTACTCAGCGATCCAAGAGCATTGTCCGTGTGCGCTGCCGTGAGGACTACTCCACCGCGCAGGTAGTTGGACCGTTCCTGCGAAGAAGGCGCGCTTGGGTAGGTCTGGCCGCTCACCGGAGGCGGCGTCATCATGTGATCGTCAGCGGACTCAGCGTTGCTTTCCGTCCCGTAGGCAGGCACTGGCTGGGAGTGCGTGTCGCCCTGCGACCATGCTGGCGGAGCCAGCAGGAGCATCGCGACCAACCCTCCGAGAATCTGCGCCGAGCTTTTCATTTTCGTTGTACGGTACGGTGCCATTACGGAACGACAACAGTGTCACGAGGCTGAAGTTTCACGTTCTGTTCCGCGTGCTGTCCCTTGACGACTTCCTTGTAATTGAAAGGGAGCCGCGTCGAGTTCCGTCAGCGTTTTGCCGCAGGACATAGACCGACTTCTGTTTTGCGAAGTCACGGAAGCCCCCGGCCAACGCAATCGCATCCAGCACTGTCGGCGAATTGGCGATGACGAAGCTCCCGGGGTGCGCGACCTGGCCCAGGACGTTAAACTTCTGGCTGTTGATCTGCTGCACCATGACGGTCACTTCAGGCTGCGAGATGAAGCTCTGCAGCTTGCTTGCAATCTCTTGCTCCAGCTTCAATGGAGTGCGGCCAGCCGCCTGCACTTCTCCAGCCAGGGGCAGCGAAATCTTGCCATCCGAGCGGACGGGGATGGAGGAGCGCGAGATGTCCGGCTCTTTCCAGACGTTGATCGACAGCACGTCGTCATTTCCGATCACGAAGCTATCGTCGTGTGCCTTCGTGGCCGAGTCGGCGGCTTGACCCGCAGGCGTTTGCGCGGGAGAACCGGACTGGCTTTGATCTCCTGAGGTCGCTTGCGCCCACAGGAAGCCAGACATAGCCGCGCACAGATAAAATGCGGCCAGTCGCTTCATCCAAAATGTGGGTCGATCCGAAATCATGACCTAGTCCTTATAATTAGTTGTTTAACGCCTGTGCTTCTCATGGTTGAGATCAACTTGCTTTTCCATTGTCCTTGTCTGTTGCCTGAAAAGAAACTTTCTCTCTGAAAGAGAACCGTCTCGGACGACGTCATCTGATATTGATCTATTTTGTACAGCAGCGTTCGGTAGCTGACTTTCAACAATCGCGCTGCCGCTTTGCGGTTCCATCCTGTCTTGTCCAGCGCCAGCCCGATCGCGTTCCGCTCGGTTTCACACTTGATGCTGTGAATCAGCGATTTCAAAGAGCGCGGTCCTTCAATGGCTGGAGTGGGAAAATATTCTGCCCAGTGTGGGTATCGGCATTGGCGTCTTCTGTGCCCGGATCTTCGCAATTCACCTCGTCGACGCGGTTGCTTTCGCCGGCCACGATGTAGCGCTTTACGAAAGTTTCGAGTTCTTTCAGATTTCCGGGCCAGGAGTGCTTCTGGCACGCTTCGATGACTTCGCTCGAGAATTCACGCTCGGGCAGCCCGTAATGCCGGGCAAGCCTGCGCATAAAATGCCGCAGCAGCACCGGAATCTCTTCTCTGCGCTGGCGCAGCGGAGGCACTTGCACGGTGAACGCACTTAGGCGGTAATACAGATCTTCCCGAAACCTGTTTTCAGAGAGCGCGCGCTCAATGTTAGCGCTGGTCGAGGCCAGGATGCGGCACTCCGTGTTGAGTCTCGTTTCGCCACCGGTCCGTACATAGTGCCCGTCGCGCAATACGCTCAAAAGCTGTGCCTGAAGGTATTGCGGCATCTCCGTGATCTCATCGAACAGCAGCACTCCTCGGCCTGTGCTTTCGAGCTTTCCCGGTAGCACCTGGGCCAAACCGTCGGCTGATGTCTTTTCGGTGCCGAAGATTTCTTTCTCCAGAAGGTCACCCGGCACGCCGGCGCAGTTGATCTTCTGGAACTTGAAGCCCGAGCGCACTGACAAGCGGTGCACCAATCGGGCCACCGTGCCTTTGCCGGTCGCAGGCTCTCCCAGAATCAGGACCGGCACATCCGCTTGCGCCAGCAGTTCCACTTGGGCGCGAAGTTTGCGCATCGCCGGGCCCGCGCTCACAAAGAAGCCGTCTTCACCCATCGGTTCGATATTCTCGCTAACCACTTCCACCATTTGATTTTCCCTGGAGTTCCGCAAGTGGCGCTCAATCAAGGACTCCAGTTGACCGTCGGGAAAGGGCCGCACCAGCACATCGTCTGCGCCCAGCCGGATTGCATCGTTCTTTTTGTCCGCTTCGCTGGCGTGACACAGCAGCAAAATTGGAAGGGTCGGACGCAGCCGGCGCATCCACCGCACCACGTGCAGGCTGTCACCATCGCCTCGCGGCAAGTCCAGAATCAGCAAGTGTGGCGTAACTCCAGACTGCACTCGCTCCATTGCGTCCCATCCGGTGGGAGCTGTCTCCAGATGCCATGAGTTGGCTTCCACGATGGACCACAGGGACCGCAAAGCCGCCATTTCACGGCTTACGACTAGCAGGCGTACTGTTTCGTTTGAGATTTCCATTGGCTCTGAGTGGCGATTCGTGGTGGGGTTTCCTGCTCGGCGACTTGCGGAAGGTCCAGGGCGCAATTTGGCGCATAGCTTCGCCCCGTGAGTCACACTCTTCGGTGTCCCCAAGCTCCAATGAGGAGCTCTCCTTGCGCCTTGCGCCCGTACATCTCTACGAGGGGAAATGCGTCTGCCAGACTCGGGGGGGACGAGTCCTTTTACAACCCTACCGGGGATCGGTCTTTTCACTGCCCAACGCCGCATTCTTGTCCTGCGGCCGGTGACAGCTACTTGCAACTAAGGAAGCTAAGTCCTCTGCGCTACGTTGAAACTCGACACCGAGGGGGTACGTACTTCTCAGACCTAGCAAACTCTTGAGGAGCGATAATATCCTAAATAATTTTTATGTCAATAGAACTTTTGTGCAACCCATTCGGGGTAATGTTGCAACCCAACCGCCTCGGAGGTGCAGCATTTTGCAACAGTGGAGCCCCTAAGAACTGACAGAATATGGGCATAAAGCCCCGAAAATCCATGTTCCAGAGACTGCGCAGCGACGCCATTCAGCTCTAGGAAAAGCTCTTAAAGAGGAACGGCGTTGTGAGTCAACGACCGATTGGCCTGGGATAGGGATGGCATTAAGGTTCATGCGGAACCCAAGACATCAATCAATTCTCCAACTCAGAAGGCCGCGTATCCAGCCGAATAGCGTGTGATCGCGCGGTTGTTCGAAAGGTCAGCGATGTCCGCGCAGAATCAAGAAGAACGATAATCGGGATCGGCGGCTGGCTCCCGCAAACCCGCCAATTCGAGGGCTTGCAGCACGAAGGCGTTCCAGGCGAAGACGCGATGATATCCGAAGAAAGGGTGCGCGGGGCTGAGTGGCCAGGTACTCCTGGCTGGTCGGATAATCAGCAGAGACGTGGAGCTCAGCCCACAGGCGGTTCGCAATGACTTGGTCGGCCTTGCTCCAGGCGTGGAGCTTTCCGGCGACGTAGCCGCAAATCTCGATTCGCATCCAGCTCCCGCCGTTGTAGTAGATACCATCCATGCCATGGTTCGCGTAATTTGCTCCGTGCTCCCAGCTCGAGATCATCGGGTGCCACGTGTCCGTGAAGTAAGCTCCAGCCCTCTCCACCCTCCTTGAGACCAATGAAGATCGGTCGTACACAGCCGCCCACTTCAGGATAGGGAGCATCGGGCGGGGCATCAGGAAATGAATCCGGTCCAGATGATTGAGAAGCATTTCATCGGTTAGGATCTTCCGGCCGAAGACCAGCGCCAGAGAAACTCCGGAAAAATCTCAGCGAAACCGATGGTGTTGCGTGGATTCCGCGCGGGATTCACAATTTAGCGCCGGATCGTAATAGGACCGATAGGTTTCTTCTGACTTTCCGATGCCTCGTTGGAAATCCGATCGCTGATCCCAGGAACTTCAGTCCTTTGATGACCCGCAACGTCACCGCCAGCTCCCCTGGTTTTCGGGAATGTCCGAGGTCCCTTCCGGGAAGCTGATGACTCGAACTGCCCGATCACAAATCGCGCCCAGCACATGCCGCGATGGCGTTTGTCGTAAGTCTGTGCAGATTCAGCAGCCTTGCGGACCCTATCCATGGGCAGCGCGGTACCAAAGCGCGCCGATTCTGCAGGCCCCACATCAGCCACAACGGGGTCGAGTCGTTCGATTTGCGCTCCAGATTGGCCATGTACGGCTCGACCACGTATTAATGGCTCCATCGCCCCTGATTCGCCGCCCATAATTGAATACTTCCTCTTTAACCCGCGATTGTGAATACCGTTCAGCGCGAAGAATCTTCCCGCATGTACATTTCACCAGCCGGGAATACCAGATGCTGGGAGCGACCATGGCACGCTGATCGTCTGGAGGGGCCGACGAGCAGAGCATCATCAGGTCAGCAGCAGGCCTTTTCTGTGCCACCTCCGCGAAACCGGTACCCCTCGGCGAGGTGCCGCTGGCTGCGAGGCCATAACCGCTAAGCGCGTTGGTCTCCCCGTCGTCAACAAAAGAAGCGAGTTTTTCCTGCGGGTGACTCCATTTCGAGCCGGTGATACGGCTGGCGATGCGGGGGAACCCGGATGACTGGCAAGTCTCGAATTTCGATTTTCAGAGCAACTTCAGAACGGTGGCCTGCATGTCCTGTTCCGATCCCGCCACGCAGAGGCGCAGTGCGCCGCCACTTCCGCGGAGTGAGGGGATGAAAATGTCGCTACGATTTTCGACCAGTCGAGCGGCGACGGCGGAAGCGATCGTCGTACAACGTGATGTTTCGGAGCCCATTCAATCGCTCATCGACATCCCATATCTGGGCGGAGAGGATTCTGCGGCGCGACACCTAAAGCGCAGGGTGTAGATTCCAGAATCCTTTACAGACAATGGCACGATCACGCTGCGTGGGAATTACGAAGCGAATGTACCGAAATTCCAGTCTGTTCGTTCAGGTCCAGGTCTCCTCGTTCGCGCCAGCCGGAACGTTCCGGCATTAACATGGCACACCCGAGTTCTGATCTTCGCTGCGCACCACTTCCTCGCCGAAGGTCTGGCTGACGAAGAAACGTCGCTCATTACTATCATTTTCCCGGTAGACATAACAAGGTCAACATCTGTGATTTGGTGAGGCGCTGGGTTCACAGGCTTCCATCTCGCCGTATGATTCGGTTTGACCATTGCGATATCCGGAAGAAGCGAGCAGCCGAACCGTAACGTTGCCTCGTTCGAAATCCGACAGCAGGAAAGGGCTCACGGAAAGGCCCACCTTTGGAGTCGAGCTCAATGGAGCTCGAGAACGATGCTGGCGGATCGAAGGGTTCGAGAGCATTCGTTACCTGGTACAGCAAGTCATACATGTCTGCTTGATGGAAACGAATTTTTTTTCGCACTATTTGTGGACTCAGGATTTTGTACTCTACCTGGACAAGAACGTTCGCGTTCCAATTCAGCTCCGCAGTTTCCTTCGAATAAAAGCACCCCGTACTCTCGGTGTAGGAAGCCGTCCGCCAGTGGTCGATGCGATCTTCGACGCTGTGATCGGAATTGTGAAAGACCGCGGAGAATTTCCCCTCGCCGATATGACGGGCGATGGGCTGCCCGCTGAAGAGGATGATCGCGTTGTGGCCGGAACGGTCATCTCCAGACGCCTTCACATTCACGCGTCCATCGGGCGAATACCCGGAATCAACTCCGAATGCGCCGTGCGGAAGTACGACGCCCGCCAGCCCTGCGGCCGCTGAACTTGCAATGAACCGACGACGTGAAACTCTGACCATCTCGATTAGCCTCGTAGCGAGATCATATTAACGCTTCGTTTGCCACCGCTGACGTGGCGTCTCCCGGCACGCCCGTGCGGGATGTGAGAAGATCGCCGCACGCCAGAAGCAGGAAAACACGCGCTTTTTGCGCTGCTCTGAAGTTCTCTTATTCAATGTTAAATACTTCCTTCGCACAGAAATCGCGTTATGATGCCGATATGTGCGGGTCGGTTGCCTTGCCCCTGGGTAGAAATAAATTGCCGCGTAGCTTTCGGATCCTGCTTCAACTTGTGATGTTCTTGGCGGCATGTTGGGGCCAGTCAACGGCGCAAGTAACAGCACCGGACGTCCCTCTCAGCGAGACAGGCCGCGCTCACTTTTTAGCGGCGCAAGTGGCACAGCAGCGACGTGACTACGCTGCCGCCGAGCGCGAATACCAAGCCGTGCTGGCTGAATATCCCGGTTTCGCCGAACTATATGAATCTTGGCCTGCTGTATCAGCTTCAGGATCCAACTCCGGAAGCCATGGCAGATTCCGTAGCGCCTTGAAGGTCAAGCCGGCCCTGGCGGGGGCAAATTTCTTCCTTGGAGTTGACTATTGCAAGATTGGGAATGGAGCAAGAGCGATCCCCTATTCAAGGCAGCCTCGCGAGAGGAACCTGGACCGGACGGACATCTGGTCATGGTTGGTGACCGCGCAGGAAATCTTGGGTGACTATCAAGCCGAGGCCGCGACTCTGAAACATGCTCGAGCTTGAAATCGCAAGATGTGGATATGCTTTATCTGCTGGGCCATACCTATGAGACGCTGGGTAAGAGAGAGGTGGCCAGACTGAAAAAGCCGCTCCTGCTTCTTCGTGGTCTGAGCAATCGTCGGGGGAAAGTTATTCGTCATCAACGCAGTGGTCTTTCGCGGTCATTCGATTCCAGAATGCGCTCGCGCTAACCCCCAACCGCCCCGAACTGCATGCGCGCTGGGCGAAGTCTTGCCGCATCCGGGCAGGACTGACCAGGCAGCGCCGGAATTCGAGCAGGAGTTGCGGATCAGTCCTAACGATGTGCGCGCCATCGTCCGCCGAGGCGAAGTGAGCTGATCCAGGGCGACACTGATGCGGCGCTCGAAGATTGGGCACGGGCACTTGCCATGACAGCCCCGAACGGAGCGTGTTCTGGGCATACACGAGACTGGATTTGAGGAAAGTGCCTTCGAAAACTGCCTGACTCCTTACGTCAGCGGATTTAGGCCATCACTCCCCAGATTCAAACGCGTCGCGATCCTGCTGCCCATCTGGCAGTCGAATTCTTAGCGGCGCAGACGGGCAGGTCGCTTCCCGATGACACCGAACAGCTGCACACCACGAAAGCGGGTGTCGCGAGGGACTGCCGCGAGCCGGACGTGATGAAAGCTCTGGATGCGGGTCAGTACTCCAGTGTTTCAGCGTGCTTGCTGCGAGTGTTGACGCTGCATTCGACGGGCGATTTTCGCATTAAGGTTGCTCAAGCACTTTTCGAACTCGGAGAATATGACAGTGCTCTGAAGGCCCTGAACGGGCTGTCGAATCAGCAGTCTCCGCCGGCACTTATTGGCGAGCCCGCTGCTTCGAAAAACTGGCTACGCAAGCTTACCTTCGGCTTTATCAGGCAATTCCGAATTCCTATCGCGTGCATGAGCTGACGGGGGATCTCGAGGCGGCGAAGGCTAACGATGGTAAGCCATCGAAGAGTATCGCGCAGCCGTTGCTATGAAACCCTCCGTGCCAAATTTGCATTACAGTTTGGGTCATCTGCTCTGGAAAGACCTTAAGACAGAGGAAGCCCGCAAGGAACTGAACGCGGAGTTGGAATTGAATCCGCGGCATACGGGAGCGCTTCATGACCTTGGCGACAGATCTTGCTCGAGCACGAACCAAAGCGGGCCTTGGCATACTTAAAGCGTGCCCTGGAGATCGACCCTGGCGATCCGGATATTCATCGTGATTGGGGTCCGCGTACGCCGATCTTCACGAGAACACGAAAGCAGAAGCGGAGTTCAAAGCAGCAATACCGGGGATCAGGATGGTTCGGTCCTCTACAAGTTGCCGAGAGTCTTTCAAGCGAAGGGAAGAAGGAGAATGCGGCACATGAGTTCGAGGTCTCTACTGCTAAACCGCGAATCACACCTAAGCTCGAAAAGCAAACTGAACGGCTGAATCAAATCGAAGGTGCATCTACCCCGCATCCCGAGAAAACCGCCAATGCGGTTAGGAACTCTGACCATCTCGTATGGCCAGACCATATCGGAAAACAATGCCACGCGGCGCGCGACGGTAATCTCCAAATTCCTGCTTTCGCTCGGCCTCGCTGCGCAGTTCTTTTTCTTGTATCTGGCACTGGTTTTTCCACTCAGGCAAACTCTGGTGCCTCAATGCAAGCCGGCGAAGACGATTCTCTGCAGCAGGGACTCAAAGCGCTTCAGGAAAATCGTTGAGAAGAAGCGCTCAGATTTCTCACCGCTGCGGAAGGCGGCCAACCTGCGGATGCGCAGATTCGAACTTGCGTGGAATCGTGCTGGTGGTTTGGGACGAACAGGCGAAGCAGCCGACGAGTATCCGGAGGCCATCCGCTGAAATCCGAAATTTGCCGATGGCTACAAGAATCTAGGATTCCTGGAGTGGACCGAGCGCCATCTGAAAGCGCCCGTGATCAGTTACACGGGCTTTGGAGCTCGCTCCAGATGATTCGTCCGCGCACTACTACCTGGGACGAATGCAACTTGCCCCGGCTTGTACGAAAGTGCGCTCCGGTGGATTGGATCGTTCTGGGATGACGGGGCCAGAGGATCCTGAGTTTCTTATCGAAGCTGCCAATGGCTATCTCGCGCTCGGGCGACGGGAGAAGGCCCGCGAGGTCATCGACCGCCTGGAGAAGATGCGGCTCAGCGACGGTGAGGCTGCCATTGTTTCCCGGTTTTTGCTTTCCGTCGGCGACAACACGAAGGCAACTGAACTCTTGCGCCGATTGAGCGAGCGACGAAATCCCGCCGGGCCGCGCTGGGCGCAATTAGATCTAGCTTTGACTTTTCTGATGACGGGGAATTACGAACAGGCCGCCGCACAGAGCCGAAGGTTAACCGAAACGCCACAATCTACCGGTGCACCTGGCGAGGAAGCAGCCGCGGCATGGTCGATAGTCGGCATCGCGAAGGCGCATCTCGGCCAAACGGATGCCGCCGCCGACGCCTTGCGACAAGCAGCAAAGCTAGATCCCCATCGAGAGGAACACTGGCTGAATCTGACACGTGAACTCATGGAAGCAAACCGCCTCGCGGAAGCAATCTCTGCCACTCAGGAAGCGCTTACGTCGAACCCCAAGTCCTACGCTCTCCATCTGCGTTTAGGAGCTGCGTATTTGTCTAGCGATCGTTATTCAGAATCCGAGAGCGCGTTCCGTCAATTGGTTGCGGCGGGTGATCCGCTGCCAACCAGTTACGTCGGGCTGGCGCAAGTGCTTTTGCGAACCGGCCGGGCAGAAGAAGCTGTCTCGGAACTTGCAGCCGCCGGGGAAAAATTGGGACCGAACTTTCTTATCAGTTATTTTCAAGGATTGGCGCTGGATCGGGCCGCTCGTCCGACTGAAGCCATCTCCGCGTTTCAAGACGCCCTTCGGCTGAATCCCGATAGCTCCGAAGCTCATCTGGGTTTGGGAAAGACGGAGTTGCAGGTTGGTCAGTTGAATGAGGCAATCGCTGAACTTCAGAGGTGCCTCCAACTCAGTCCCGCTAACGCGCAGGCACAACATTTATTGAGTCAGGCATATCGCCGAGCAGGAGACACCGAGGCAGCCCTGCGATATTCGCATGAACCCGCGGAAAAAGAGCCTGCCTTTCAGAACCTGTTGGGGGACTTCATATTACCCGAATGGCAAAGTCCCGCCAAACAATAGGCGCCTGGTGGCGCGGGTTTGCGAATCAACCAGTTTCCGGATAAGGTGAACCGAAGCATCTGCCCGCTTCGAAGCTCCATCTTTCTGATAAGGGCTCATGAACAGGGTTACCCGATTCTTTATTTCTGCGTGTCGAGTGCTGATTGCTTTGGGCTTCGTGTTGATTTGCTCACCTCTCGCGGCGACTGCACAGACGGCCAACAAAGCTTCTTCAAGGGATTCTCTACCGCTCGCCCACTTCGAGGACGTCGCCGCGAAAGCCGGCCTGACCATGACTGACATTTTCGGGGGCGTGAACACAAAAACGTACATCATCGAAACGACCGGCGCTGGCGTGGCCGTCTTTGATTACGACAATGACGGCTGGCCGGACATTTTCTTTGTGAATGGAACCACACTTGAAATGGCGGGCAGCGGCAAGGGCCCCAGCGCCCATTTGTATCGTAACAACCACGATGGGACGTTCACCGACGTCACCATCAAGGCTGGGCTAGACGGGGCCGTTGGTTGGGGGCAAGGCGTGTGCGTGGGAGATTACGACAACGACGGCTGGGAAGATCTTACATTACGTACTACGGCAAGAACCGGCTCTACCACAACCGGAACGGAGTCTTTGAAGAGGTAGCCGAGAAGGCTGGCGTTGCGGGTTCGGGGAGATCATGGGGAACAGGCTGCGCTTTCGTTGATTACGATCGCGATGGTTATCTAGATCTGGTGGTTGCGAACTACGTTGATTTCGATCAAGCGACCGTCGCAAAACCTGGAGAACGGTCAACTTGTGTTTGGAAAGGGGCGCCCGTGATGTGCGGTCCCCGGGGGCTGCGCGGCGCAAAGAATGTTTTGTATCGAAATCGCGGCGACGGCACTTTTGAGGATGTGACCGTTAAGGCGCACATTGACCGCACAGAAGGGCATTACGGGTTGGGAGTGACGACCCTCGACTTTGATGATGACGGCTGGCCAGATATTTATATCGCATGCGATAGCGCGCCCAGTATTCTCTACCACAACAATCACGACGGCACGTTCACAGACGTTGCGGTATCGGCCGGTGTCGCGTTCAACGAGGACGGACGGGAACAGGCCGGGATGGGAATCACCGTCGCCGACTTCAACGGGGACGGCCGTCTAGATTTGTTCAAGACGAATTTTTCAGACGATACCCCGACTTTATATCGTAATGATGGCGGAGGAGTCTTTACTGACGTTACCTACGCTGCCGGTTTAGGCGTGCATACCCAGTATCTCGGCTGGGGCACCATGTTCTTTGACTTTGACAACGATGGTTGGCCCGATCTGATCCTGGCGAACGGGCACGTTTATCCGGAAGTGGAGCAACTTCATCTCGGCGGCGAATTCAAGGAGCCGCGACTCCTCTATCGCAACAACGGCAATGGGACATTCGCAGACGTGTCCCCAATCGCTGGACCCGGTATCACCGCAGTCTCTTCCGCCCGTGGCTTGTCCGTGGGCGATCTATGGAATGATGGCCGGCTTTCGGTGGTGATCAATAATATGAACGACCAGCCGAGCTTGCTGGTGAATTCGGTTCGATATCCTAACCACTGGATCGCTTTCAAGACTGTGGGTATACGTTCTAACCACGATGGAATCGGCGCAAAGATAGCAGTCATCGCCGGAAAGCGAAAAATGATCGACGAAGTACGGAGCGGTTCAAGCTATGCCTCACAGAGCGATAATCGAGTGCACTTTGGTCTTGGCTCTGCGACAAAAGTAGACTCGGTCGAAGTCCGCTGGCCTAGCGGACTGGTTGAGCACTATGACAATCTCCCGCTAGATGCGATTGACACTCTGAAGGAAGGGTCCGGCACCGCAACCAAGCCTGAAAGTACAAAGACGCTGACAACCGTCCATTAATGCAGTACTTTCGGGGCACTCGGCGCAGGAGGTTCATCTATACGCAGAATCTGATCGGCGTGCACGTTCTGCATGGTCTGATGGATACCGCTCGGCCACTGAATCTCAATCGATTTCGCCGTGGTGTCCTTACCTAAGCCGAAATGAAGACGCTTGTCACTGGATGACAAGTAGCTGCCTGCGGTTGTCACCGTCGCGAACTGCTTGCCATGTTCGCAGATCAATGTGACTACAGCTCCGATCGCGTCGCGGTTGCTCTTGTGGCCCACTAAACTGAGACTCAACCAGTGATTCGATGTTTTCGTGTCATTATGCAGCACGTGAATCGGGCCATTATTAGTCGTAACCACTACGTCTACCCTTCCATCGTTATCAAGGTCACCGGTCGCGAGGCCGCGACCGACCCAGGTCTGCTGAAACACGGTCCCCGCTTCCGGTGACACATCCACGAAGTTCTTGCCTGTGGCCCGTGCCAGGAGCATGGGTTCGCGGTAATGGAGGTTAGGAAAGGTCCGCTCAATATTGTCTAGATCGTGCCCCTGCGCAATGATCAGATCTTTCCAGCCGTCGTTGTCATAATCGAGAAAGCGCACGCCCCAACCGGAGTGTGCAAAGGTCATCCGCCCGAGACCAGACGGATAGCTATCGTAGGTAAACGTGCCATCGCCATTGTTGCGAAATAGCGCATACATCTGATCTGCGAGGTCGGTGATGAGCAAATCCGGAAATCCGTCGTTATCGTAGTCCGTGAATTCGACTCCCATTCCGGCAAACGAGCGGCCTTCTCCATCGACCGCTACGCCCGATGGCAGTCCAACTTCTTCAAAAGTGCCGTTCCCGGTGTTGTGATACAAAAACTCCGGCATCGAGTCGTTGGCAAAGAAAAGATCGATATGGCCATCTCGGTCGTAATCTGCGAGAGCGATCCCCAATCCCTTGCCTTCTTTTGAAAATCCGAGTCTCTGCGACACTTCTGTGAAATGCCCGTTGCCGTCGTTGTGGTAAACGAGGGGAGTGATGGGACGGAATGAGTCCGGGGGGCAGTAAGCGCGAAATCCTTCTTTGCGTTCGCCGCACCACAGATCGAAGAAGTCCCACTGCATGTATCGGAGCACGACCAGGTCCAGCAGGCCGTCATTGTCCAGATCAACCCAGGCAGCGCTGGTCGACCACCCGCCACCTTCCACTCCCGCTTGTGCGGTAACGTCGGTGAATGTTCCGTCACCGTTGTTGTGATAAAGTCTGTTGCCTCCGTAGGCGGTCACGTACAAGTCTTCATAGCCATCATTATCGTAATCGCCGACGGCGACTCCAAATCCATAGCCCACGCCGTGGAGGCCCGCCTTCTCCGTTACATCTTCGAAAGTCCCGTCTGGCTTCTGGTGAAAAAGCCGATTCCAATACTCGGGCCCAGTCTTCTGTGGAATCGTGCCTTTCGGCGTGGGATCGGTTAATGGCGCACCGTTGACCGCGAAGATATCCAGTCGTCCATCGTTGTCATAATCAAACAGAGCGACTCCGGAACCCATAGTTTCAATCAGATATTTTTTGGAAGTATGCGATGCGACATGCTGAAAATGCACGCCCAGGTCTGACGTCACATCGGAAAACCTGGGCTGGACCAGCGCTGAATTTGAGTTTTGACATAAAACGGTTGGGGCAGAGGAGAGGACCAACGATAGCAAGAGGAAACGAGCGCGGCGAATCGTGCCGGAAGACAGGATGAGCCTATTCATCAAGTGACCTACTTCAACTCCGGGGCAGCGTTGCCGGAAAAGCGGGTGATTATGCGGGCGCAGGACTCGGCTGACCAATGGGGCAGAGAGGATCACCAGGAAACGCGAGTCTAATAGAGACGGTGCCATCAATTCCCAGCGCACGCCTTTCACTCTGGGTGCACGCTTCAGAAAATAGCGACAGTCTACTACGGAATTGGACACACTCCGGAATAGGCGAGTCGGTGGAGGACAGTGAAGTTCACTGAATACGACGGACGGAAACGAGAGTAGTGGAATTAGGTGCGCCCGAAACCGTGCGCGATCGGATGAGGGCCTCAAACCAAACGTTGCCTGCAAGACTATCCGACGGGGGAATCCCGAGAGATCGCTGAAGTTGATGCCGGTTCTCGGCCTCAAGCAGGAAGCGCCCGGCGGCCTCCGTGCCCTCCTGCTGGAGCCCTTGTAAGATCAGGACACTGCCGTCGCGGGTCATGTTCGGGAGAAGGGCGATCGTGGCGTAATCATCCCCTTCAGTGCCAGTCCACTGCAAGCCTTCGTATTGTGCCAGTTCGCCGGGAAGTGGATGCGCATTTACGAATACTTTTGCGCTCTTACCGACTGCCACCTCGCTCTCGCGAAAATTCAGCTTGTCCTGGAATAGCGAGACCCATGGGTTGGAGGCTGGGCTTCCGACGAAAACATAGTTCTCGTGATCCAAATCGCGAATTTCGAGATCCCTCGCGGAACGTACGGAGGCACGGTTCTGAAGTGGCCCCGCTGCCCTAACCAGCGAAACTGCATCCGCGACGTCGGCAAATGAGGTCAGTGTGGAATTGGAAATGTAATCCGAAAAGCGAGCGCCAGCCTCGCCGAACTTGAGCATTGTCGACTTTTGGGGCAAGTCTCGGTTCAGGTATTGTTCGAGAGAGCCCCGCTGCCCGGTCAGGATACGCCACATCCCATAGTTGCCGTCCGCAACCACAACGACGGTTTTGTGGCGCGTGTCGAAAATCTGGGAGAAAGGCCACGCAGGGCCGGCTGCCAAGAGGCTTGCGGGACGATCAAAGTGAAGAAGCAAAAACAACGTGACACAGAGCATGGCCAGCACGCCGCACAAGGTCCAAGGAACGGTTGCGGAACGGAATCGGGTTGCTGGCTCAATCTTCCCCGGAATGGCGCTGGGCGGTTGCGCTTTGGCGGGACGAAAGATAGGGGTGTAGGCGCCCTTAGGGATCTCGACAACCAGGACTTCCTCGCGACCAGCCCCATCGAAATATTCGTGGAGCTTCAGGCGTAGCTGCCGGACGTGAACGCGAACCGAGCTGTCTTCGAGTGGGCTATACCCCGTCACCTTGTGAAAGACAGCTTCACCGATATGCTGCTCCGTCAACTCATGGGCGAAACCATGAATGCTCTGTTCGGTGATGTACAGGAGCAGATCGCGTAATCGGCCGCTCTTCTGAAAAGGTGGACTGGATACGATTCGCTGGACCAACTGCCACCGATCGTCGGCGACCAGATCATCGAGTATCGAGGAGTGCCCGGCAGCGGAACTCATGGTAGCTACTACAGCTAGCAGGTGCAAGCATCGTACCATACCGCCGCGCAATCAGCGTCGGTCGAGTCTTTTTGGGGGGACGGCCTCTCCTGCCGTGAGCCGTGCCTAAAAACTGAGGGCCCTCTCGGACCAAAAGCCCCCAAACGAATGTGAATCACCATGAATTCACAAGCTAGTTCCTTTTCCTTTCCGGTCGGATAATTGTTTCATACTACTATCCCGAGCTTGGAGCAGCGCTCTGCCGAGCGTATGAATTTCAGTAGATCGTTATGAAAGAGCAGAGGAATCTGCACTGACTAGGAGGCCGCAGTGAAAGACCTGTTGCGTCTGCTTTCCTTGTATGGTTTGTTCATCGCCGTTTCAGCCTTAAGCACCGTAAGCCAAACCACGAACGGAAGCATCCAGGGCTCTGTGGTCGACCCCGACGGTGCGGCGGTGGCGGGCGCGACCGTCACCGCCAAGAATATGGATACCGGTCTTACGAATTCGGCGACAACGACGGGTGCTGGCATCTACGCGTTGCCTAATCTTCCGCCGGGCCGGTATTCGGTGACAGTAGAAGCGACCGGAATGAAGAAGTACACGCAGGACGGGGTCACAGTTGCGACCACCAGCACGGTTGCTCTCAACTTTAAATTGCAACTGGGTTCGGCTTCGGAAACGATCAACGTCACCGCCGATGCTGGACAATTGCAAACGGAAAGCTCCGACATCGGCACAACCGTCCAAAACACCCTCGTGGATAACCTGCCGCTGGAGGTCGCGGGCACAATTCGAAACCCGGTTCAGTTCATCACCTTGGTACCAGGATTTGTGGGTAACGTGGCCAACGATCCTGGAAGCAACTCGTCCGACGACTTCAAACTCAACGGCGGGCAGGAAGGTGCCACGGACATTCTCGTCGACGGCGTTTCGATTTCGCTGGTGTCTCCAAATACGCAATGGAACAAGGGCGTATCTCCCGAGGCAGTGCAGGAGTTCAAGACGCTGCAGAGCAATTTCGCTCCCGAATTCGGTGAATCGGGCGATGGCATTGTCAATCTTTCCTTGAAGTCGGGGACGAACAGCTTCCACGCCTCGGCTTACGATTTTCTACGTAACCGCGCACTGGATGCGAAGGCATGGACGCTGGACACACAGAACGCCTATAACCGAGCGGTCGGTCAACCACTGGTCCCGCAGCCTCCGGACACGCAAAACGATTTTGGCTTTACCGTCGGCGGCCCCGTCTATCTGCCTCATTTATATGACGGTCGAAACAAGACTTTCTTTTTCTTCGCTTACGAGGGATTTCGGTTTCACACCGGTAGTTCCGGACCAGCTTCCTACATCCCTGAGTCTTTCCGGAACGGCGACTTTTCTGCCCTGCTTCCCGGGACACAGCTTTACGATCCAACCACGCACAACCCGATACCCGGTAACATTCTGAGCAACGACCCTAACTACACGGAAAGCACCGTAGTAGCGAAGATAATGTCATTGCTGCCAAAAACCACCGGCGCATTAACCAATAACGTGTTCGATCAATCCACCAGCACGACGGTGGCAAACTTGTGGGACTTGAAGATTGACCAGGTTATTTCTACCAAGCAGCGAATCTCTGCTGGATTCGACTACGACAATACGAATACCGGCGGCACTGATGTTTTAGCGACTTTCCTGGGGTCACAAACTCCGCAAGACACCCGCTACGCACGGTTCAGCCACAACTACATATTCAGTCCAACCGTGGTGAATCAGTTTCTTGTGGGCTTCAGCCGCCGATTCAGAACGGAAGCCTCCAATGGCTTAGGCCAGAATTGGCCACAGCAGCTGGGTCTGATGGGAGTCGCTAATACTACTTTTCCATGCATAAGGTTTTTCGGAACGAATTATCAGGACGACCTGAACAACTGCGGCGACTCTCAATTTGCCGACAACGTATATCAGGTGAACGACGCAGTCAGTCTGGTTCGCGGAAAACACACACTGAAATTCGGCGGTGGGTTCAATGCCATGCAGTTCAATACCCGTCGGCTTACGCAGGCTTCGGGCGAGTTTCACTTTGCTGGCGCCGAAACCAGCAGCGATGGTACCCCTGCCGGTACGGGTGGTTACGGTGTTGCCAGTGCCCTATTCGGCTTAGTCGATTCCGGCACATTGAATTATGGGCACACCAATGGTCCACGCTATAAAGATTCCTACCTCTATGCCCAAGACACATATAAAGTCACGCCCAAACTGACGTTGACGTATGGCCTGCGTTACGACTTGGATTTGCCAGCCCGCGAATCACAGGATCGTTTTTCTGAAGTCGATCCAACTCTCCCGAATCCAGGTGCGGGAGGCATTCTGGGCGCCTATACGTACTTTGGCAGTGGTCCCAACAGGAATGGCAGGCACCGGCTGCAGGATACTTACAAGAAAGCGTTTGGGCCGCGATTGGGTTTTGCCTACAGCATCAACGACAAGACCGTCATTAGAGGGGGGTACGGAATCTATTACGAACCTCTCAAGGAAGGTTCTTATGCTGATCAGGATGGGTTGGGATTCTTTAACATTGAGAACTTAAATTTCGGTAGCGGCGCACCATTCCAGATCGACAGTGGATTCCCCCACATCCTGCCCGTGTCGGGGCCATTCACCCCGGATGGGCAAAACGGAAACAGCGGGGTAATTCTAATTCCACGGAATAGTGGACGGCCTGCCGATATTCAATCCTGGAACATCGATGTACAGCGGCAGATCGCCAAGAACATCGAGGCCAGTGTGGCTTACGTGGGCTCGAAGGGGACGCATCTTCCTGCGCTCAACATCATTCCTAATCAGGTAAATCCAAAGTATCTGTCGCTGGGCAGCGAGTTGACCATGGATTCAAGCTGCCTGGCTGCAGCTACCTGCCCCAACGCGATCGCCGCAGGCGTGACGCTTCCCTATGCGACCTTTACAGGGAACATCAACCAGGCACTGCGGCCCTTCCCGCAATACGGCGACTTCAACCAGGAAGACGACTCCTTCACCCCGGATCGCACCGGCAACTCGACGTATCATTCCATGCAGGCGCAAGTGAACAAGCGATTCGCGCAGGGTCTAAGTTTCCTCGTCTCGTATACAGTCTCGAAAAACATCACCGACGCGGATTCCCAGGGCCCAGGCGTTCAGGGTTTCATTGGTGCAAACGCCTGGATCGGTGAGAACTCATACAACCGCCGGGCAGAAAAAGCGGTAAGCTCACTCGACACACCTCAAAGTCTGGTCACGAGTTTTTTCTATGAGCTTCCCGTGGGACGCGGAAAGCAACTATTGAATAAGGGTGGGGCAGTAGACCGCATCGTGGGAGGGTGGTCCGTATCTGGGATATTGGGTTATCAGTCAGGACAGCCGACGGAAGTCTACACCTCTAACACCGGTACAGCTGGCGCCGTTCTGTTCGGCGGACCTGAATTTACCGGCAGTGCACGCGTCAATGTTATCCCCGGAGTGAAGCAAACAAATGGCAGAGACCTGAATCCGCTGACTACCCCGTTCTTCAATGCGGATGCCTTTGCTGCTCCGGCTCCCTTCACGTTCGGCAATGAGAATCGAACTCTCGCGAGCGCTCGTACATTCGGTGGGCGAAACGAATCCATCACGATCGGAAAGAAGACAAGGATAGGAGAACGTGGCGTAATCGATTTCCGCGCGGAGTTCTTCGACATCTTTAACCGCCACATCTATCAGCAACCCGGAGGGTCTGGGGGATTCGCTACTCAATTCGGGACGCCGTTTGTGCCCGCCAATACACCCGTTACGTGTCCAGGGCCATTTGCCTGCGGCTTCGGAGCAATCACGAACGCCACAGGGCCGCGGACTATCCAGTTTGGGCTCAAAATTGAATATTGATGGTGAGAATCCCTGCTGAGGATTTTGTTCCTCGGCAGGGTGAAATCAGAATCGCACATTTGCGACCTGCCACATGAGCGTTCTCAGCCGCCGTGGTTTTATCAAGACCTGTGTCATCAGCGCGGCCGGGGCTCGCTTCAGCCGGGGCTCAGAAAACCGTAATCTGTCCGCAAGCGAAGCCGACGCATTTACGGCAATGAATAGCGGCGACCAGCAACTGCGGGTCTCGTCGAAAGCAGGTATCTTCGGTTTCCAGAATTTTCTGCGCGTAGGGAGTGAGTGGCGTCCCGCTACGCTACCCAATGTCTCTCTCGTGACGGGTCCGTCCTTTTCTCTTCATTCATCCGCAATTTCAGTTACAGGTTCAGTGCTGAAATGTAGAGGTTCAGCTAGCGCAGAAGATAGTCAAGGGAAGGAATTCTCCTACAACTGGGAAGCGGACATCTCACCTGAGAATCTTGGTGGAGATTGTCACTGGTTTCGGTTCTGCACAAGGCTTACGCTGCCCTCGGACGTGAAGCTTCGTCAGGGCAGCCAGGTCGAACCGCAGATCATTGTCTGGCTAACGACAAACTCAACCCTTATGGAAGGTCAGTCAGGTAGTTGGAGACGCGTGTTACTGCAACAACCAACGCGCAATTCGCTGGGCGCGTGGGGTAATGATCTGCCTGCACTCTACTTGCTGGACCAGAATGCCGGAATCGAATCCATGATGTTTTTCGATGTCAGTGACATGGATTGGATGGGAATCCAAAATCTTCCGCGCTTTTTGGTTTATCGCTGCACAAGTGTTTCAAGGATTCATAGTGACGGCACGCAAAAGATGGGGATTGGTCTTATTGCCGATCAGGCTACGGGCGATGTGCTTCGGGCAGGGGAAGTCAGGTTCACCTATTGGTTCATGCAGCGTTCCATGCCCTCTTTGCTAACTGAACAAGAAGCCGTGACGCGTTGGATGGAGTCATTGCTGCCCATCTTCGAGGAACGTTTGACGTGGCCGAAGTGCGCCGGCACGTGGCAGGACTTTGCCGCCGGCACAGTTGCCAACCTACAAAACAAAGCTGAGACCCAGATCGAGGCCGATGGCCACACCGGTCTCTCTGCGTACGTAAGGAAAAGCTCACAGCTCTGGCAACAGCCCGCCAACAATTTCGAACTAATGACCTTGGCCGATGTCCTGTGGCCCTCCCTTTTGTATCTTCGCTTGCACCCCTCCCCGACTCTTACGGCGGAATGCGAAAACTTTCTGGAGGACCTGCCAGGCTTTTACCACTCCGACACACGCAGCATTAGCAACGACTTTAATCGTTCACCTCACGAGAGAGCCGATTCTTGGTACCCGTTTGAGAATGGCCTGGTTAAATACCCGATGATTGGCGCTTTGGCTCGACTCGAGCAAGTCACGAGTAATTTTCTGGACACCTTCTCAACCGCGCGAAAAATGGCGCATGAATACGACTACCTCTTTCCAATTTATTACGATGTTTCAGATCTTAAAGCAGAAGGCGCGGGAACTAACTACGCAATAGGTGGATTGTATGCCTGGGGCGCTTTGATCGCGAATCGTTTGACAAAGGATCAGGCCTATCGCGACGAAGCGCGAAACGCTATCCGAGCACTCTACACGGTTCCCTGTGAGCGGCTGTTTCACGAGCCGCAAGAACTCGCATATGGAGCCTTGGCAGCAGCAGAGCTTGGGCTGAAGGACGAAGCTAAGTATCTTCTCTACGAACAGCTCAGAATGTTCTACTGGTACTCCGAGCCGAGCCAGAGGAACCACGATATTCGCGGCATGGTGCAGGCCGCAGCCTCCATTCTTTATCCCGCATTCAAGGAAAACGTCGAGGCGATCCTGCCTTGGACGGGCGTGATGAAACGAGGGATCGTCTTTGAGGCGCTCTTGCGCTTTATCGATCAGCAACGGCGAAATAACTTCTACTTCTTCGAGAAATGCTCCGAAAACCGCGCGAACATTTCAATGGGATTTATCCCGTTCGAGAATCTCGGAACCCTCGAACTCGGCGAGCAAACCGGAAACGTGGGCAAGGAGATCTATGGCGCAGGTGAATGCATTTGGATGTATCTCATGTTTGAGGCTCTGGGCCAGGTGAGCGACCGCGAACTGATGCTGGTGAATCTCGACTTGCTGGATATTTTCGACGCCAAAGAATTTCCTGGTCGCTCGCTTAACTTCATTCTTTATAACCCGACATCACAAGAGCGACATGCAACCATCAGCATCCCGCCAGCAAACGGCGGAAATGTCCGAATAACTCAAAATGGAACTGTTTTGTCCAAATACTTAAACGTGCCACCGCAAGCGATTTTGCGATTGGTCGTGGAGTTTTGAGAAACAGCTCGTCGTGGGTCCCGGAAATAAGAAACTTTGTTGTCGCCAATTGCAGAAGGGACTGATGTTCATGCATAGGATTCTTACGTCCGCCCGCATTGCTTTCTTCGCTGCGATTGCCATTATCGCCACCGCTACGACCACACATTTCACAACACCTTTTGGAACGTGGAAACGGCTTTCTGATCAGCCCATCATCAGTCCGCAGGGCGACGGGTTCGAATCAGCGGGCACATTCAACCCCGCAGTGGCAAAATACGATGGCAAGATCGTGATGCTATATCGTGCTCAGGATAGCCACGGCAAATCATCTCTGGGTTATGCCACGAGTGATGACGGCGTCCACTTTCTGCGGCAATCAGATCCCGTCATGGTCGGCGAGGCGCCCTATGAGATGGGTGGCGGCGTTGAGGATCCCCGATTGGTAAAGATCGATAACACCTTTTATTTGACTTACACGGGCTATAACAACCAAGGCGGTCAAGGCATACATGCGAGCGGGTCAATCCATGGCGATGCACAGCTCTGCCTGGCAACTTCTGCCGACCTCATCCACTGGAAGCGCCAGGGCGTCATCATGCCGGCTTACAAGGGTAAATGGAATGTCGGGTGGACAAAGTCAGGAGCAATCGTTCCCGAAAAGCTCAATGGCAAATACTGGATGTATTATCTCGCGGACGGTGCGAAGCAAATGACCCAGATGTCGGTTGCATCCTCGACCGACCTGGCTCACTGGACTGAAGCACTCGACCATCCGGTCCTCGCCAGCCGGCCGAGAATGTTCGATGCACAGGTCGTCGAACCCGGTCCGGCGCCGCTAATCACCGATAGCGGGATTTTCCTGATTTACAACGGAGCGGATGATAAGAACGTCTACCGGACTGGATGGGTGCTGTTTGATAAGAAGGATCCGACCAAAGTTTTGGCGCGGGCGCAGGAGCCAATCTTTGAGCCCGTATACGACTGGGAAAAGAAGGGCCAGGTGCCTAACGTAGTGTTCGTCGAGGGGCTCGTGCGCGACGGCAAGCGCTGGCTCTTCTATTATGGGGGCGCCGACAAGTACGTTGGAGTGGCATCGGCAGCGGTTCGCTGAAGCGCAACACCGCTCCAAGATTGAGAAGCGCAAGCGGCCCGGTCCCTCCGCTCCGACCGCCGGCATCGGAGATATACTGATCCCGATTCACAGACCGACTTCCCCACAACGACCATGGCGCGACTGAACATTAAAGCCAAGCGCGAGTGTGCCTGGGATCTGGTGAGCCTGGGCGAGGTTATGCTGCGGCTCGATCCGGACGACCGGCGTGTTTCCACGACCCGGAACTTTCGCGCCTGGGAGGGTGGCGGCGAATACAACGTAGCCCGCGGCCTTCGGCGCTGCTTTGGAATGGACACGGCGATCGTGACCGCACTGGCGGACAACCCGGTTGGACGCCTGGTGGAGGACTTGATGCTGCAGGGCGGCATCCATCAGAAGTATGTGCGCTGGGTGCCCTTTGACGGTGTCGGTCGAACGGTGCGCAACGGTCTTAATTTTACAGAAAGAGGCTTCGGAGTCCGTGCAGGCCTCGGGTGTTCGGATCGTGGGCATACCGCTGTTTCGCAATTGAAACCCGGCGATATCGATTGGAATCAGATCTTCTCCAAGGATGGTGCGCGGTGGTTTCACACTGGGGGAATTTTCTGCGCACTTTCAGAGACCACACCTCTGGTTGCGCAGGAAGCCATGGAAGCGGCAAAACGCTCAGGCGCCATCGTTTCTTACGATCTGAACTATCGTCCGTCGCTCTGGAAGTCCATCGGGGGCCAAACGAAGGCTCAGGAGGTCAACCGTCGCCTGGCGCCGCTGGTTGATGTCATGCTCGGAAATGAAGAGGACTTCACGGCCGCTCTGGGATTCCCCGTTTCGGGTCTCGACGAACAGCTTTCCAGGCTTGATCCTGCCAGCTACAAGTTGATGATCGAACAAGTCATCACGCAATTCCCGGCGATGGCGGTGATTGCCACGACCCTGCGAAATGCGAAAACTACCACACTGAACGACTGGGGAGCGCTGGCTCATTGCGACGGCCGCTTCTACGAGGCGCCAGTTCGCGAGAATCTGGAAATCTACGATCGTGTGGGCGGCGGCGATTCTTTTGCGTCCGGATTGATTTACGGATTTCTTGAGGGGAGGGATCCGCAGTGGTCGGTCGAATGCGGCGCGGCGCATGGGGCGCTCGCCATGACGACCCCTGGCGACACAACCATGGCAACACTCGCGGACGTCTTGGGAGTAATGAACAAGAAGACCTCACGGATTGAGCGCTGAACATTGCGCTTCGAAAAGATGTTTTCCGAGCGAGTTGGGCGGGCAAACAACATGACGATTGACGACGTGGTCCGCAGGATCGCTGAAATTGGCATTATCCCCGTTGTGCGTGCCACGACGATGCTTGAGGCTACCCGGGCGGTGGAAGCGATCGGCGCTGCAGGTATCCCCATTATTGAGATCACTATGACCGTGCCCAATGCGATAGCGGTAATTCGCGATGTGGTGCAGCATTGCGCGGGCGACGTACTTGTCGGAGCGGGCACAATTACTTCTGCAGAGCAAGCGGAGGCCTGCATTGCGGCCGGCGCCGAGTTTCTCGTGAGTCCGGGGATTTCCCTGCCGGTGCTCTCGGTCGCGCAGGCCTGCGCAAAGCTCGCAATTCCGGGAGCGCTGACGCCCACAGAACTAATGCAGGCCCAGGACCAGGGCGCGAGGCTGATCAAGATTTTTCCCTGCGGCAATGTGGGTGGTCCCAGGTACCTGAAGTCGCTTCGGGCTCCTTTTCCCAACGCTAAGTTGATTCCAACCGGCGGAGTAAATGCGACAAACGCTGCAGATTTCATTGCTGCGGGAGCTTTTGCTCTTGGAGTAGGCGCCGATCTGGTTGACGCGGCGGCCCTTCGCGACGGGAATCTGGAGAAGATTACCCTGGCCGCCCGCGAACTGGTACGAGTGGTCGCCTCGGCACACGAAGCCGTCTCTAAGAAGATTCGTTCTACGGAGTGCAGGCCATAGTCATCCCTACCTCTCTCGTCGTTGGGCCGCGCTCCCTCGAACCTTTGGGTTTCAAACCGAAAATCCGATTTGGGTGTCGACGGCTCAGCAAGTGCCGGTGAAGTGCGCAACACGGTGTTGTGAAGAGTCCGTGCTCACACGTGCGTAAACCGACCTTGAGGCTATGTTTCATAAAAACTTCTCCGGTCGCGAACTAGTTTTCGCGTCTGTTCACGACCGGTTCGGACAGGGCATTGTCGACGAGTTCGGCGGAAATTCCTTCGGCCTGACGACGAATCTTACCAATCCAGTACTCCCGCAGGACACTTTCCCCGGTTGACAAGTGTGAATGTGATTCCACCGAGCCTTCTCCAGCCAGTTCCAAGCTCTCATGGAGTCTGCCTTAACGGAGTTCCCTCCGCAGCCCCTTCACCTACGTGCGCCCTCGCTCGGACGCTCTCCTCGCAAGGCCACGAAGATCCGCGCTGACATTTCTAAGGGGCTAAAGCGGCACAAAAACTGAAGATCACCCGCTCGCTGTCTAAAATCGGATCTGCGCTTTCAGTTGGATCATCCGGGGGGAAACATCGCCTCCAAGGCCAGAACCCAGGATGCTAGTCGGTGGCATCTCCATCGTCGATATCTCGCCGAACCCTGGGTCCGAGCTGTCGTTGTCGGGCGGGCCGAAGTTTGGGTGATTGAAGAAATTAAAAAACTGGAAACCAATACCCAGCACCACTTTGTCTCGACCGACAAGGCTCGTGTTTTTCATGATCGTGAAGTCGGTATTGAAATAGTTCGGATAGCGGAAACGGTTGCGTCCTTGCGCAAAGGAAACGGCAGGGCCCGAACAAGGTCCCTGTGGACCTGGCACGTTCCCCGCATTGAACGAGGTCTCGCAGCCCGTCTGTACAAACCGTGCGCCTCGATTCGGGGCCCCATCCGCAAACACTTGCGGCGGCCAACAAGGATGCGGAAAGGGTGGGATTACGGCTCCCGCTCCGCAGGAATGGGATCCGCCGAGTGGAGCAACTGGCACGGAGTAGATTGTTCCATAGAAATTGTTCGAAGCTAGGTTGCCGGCTTCCGCCAGATCGAGCACTGTGTAGGGAAATCCGGTTCGGGCAAAAATCGTTCCTGAGACCCGCCATCCCTTCACCAGGTAATCGGGGCCGCGGCCGTGGAGCATGGTCTTTACCGGGAGCTGCCACACATAGTTCGCATTCAAAGAGTGACGAACATCGTAATCTGCGGCTCCGTAGCTGCCTCGCAGATGAAAGGGATCCTGGGGGAATTCGGAACTGCCTGCCGCGAATTCGGCGAGGCCGCCGTTGGAAACTTCATCCAGGGCATGGCCGTAGGTGTAGTTCACCTGGAATAAACCATCGCCGAAACCAGCAAATCGTCGTCGAAAGGAAACAACCACGCCATTGTAGTTCGAGATTCCGGGTGTCGTGTATTCAGTGACACCAGCGAAGCGAGGGTCAGCACAGGGCTGGACGGGCGGACTCGCACAGACTGCGGACGGGAATGGACCGAATCCATAAGCATTGGCTGAGGGATTTTGCACCATCTCATGAATTCCGTGATTGCCGTAGTATCCCAAAGTCAGCGAAGTGCGCGTACCAAACGTCTGCTGCACTTCCAGGCTCCACTTCTGATACTGGGGTGTGTTGGTCTTACTATTCGGAACGGTAATATTGGGGGGGAAGAATTCCGAATCCGACGCTAAGATCTGAATCAGGTTTTCGCCGGCGGCGAACCCTTTGACAAAGGCGGCATTCGAGGCTGCGGCCACTTTAAAGAGGCTGTTGCTTTCTTCCGGAGCGAGATTGTAGCCGCCAAACACGGTCACGCGATTAACGAGTGGTGGATTGTAAGTGAAAACGGATCCTAGACCGCCAGAGAGCAGTTCGTAAAATAGCCCGAGTCCTCCACGTACCACGGTATTATGCGAAACTCCCAGCGGTTGCCAGGCGAAACCGAATCGCGGTGCCCAGGCAATAGGGTCCGTGTGTAAGAAAGCTTGCTTTCGAAGCGAGATCGCCTGATTGTAAGGCTGTGCGGGGTCGTGACTGATCGATTCAAACGACCCAGATAATTCGCCAAAGCAATCATGGGTGCAGACCGGATTTGAATGATGTTCGACGCGCAGGGCGAAAGTAACGGTCAGGTTGGATTTTACGTGCCACTCATCCTGCCCATAGCCCGCCAGAGTGTAGTTAAGGAAGAGCTCTGCCCGTTGCGTCGGAAAGGATTGACGCAAGCGTGTGGAGTCACTGTGTGGAGATGCTGGGTCCACGCCTCCAGAATAAAATGCGTCGATAGTTTGTGGAACAAGATCTCCGACGGCGTTCTGCGTATATTGGGAGTGTCTTAAATAGTCTCGCAGGAATTCTTCCCCGAATCCGAACTTGTGCTTCCCCCACGTCTTCAGAAAATCGTCGTTGATCTCGTACCGTGTGAGCGCCGTGCCGAGGGGATAGCCATAGAAATAGTCAGATCCTCCCAGCGTTGTAAACGGCTGACCCGCACTGGACCAATCCAGGGTGGTCGGAAAAGCAGTCAGGGTTTGCATCGGGTTGACGAGGCTCAACACCTCGTCTTTGTAAATACCCGCTACCAGGAACTGGTTCGCAGCAGTTGTTCCAAATGTGTGAGTTTCGTTCAACTGGGCTTGCGACCACGGCCCGGTCTGATAGACATTGAAAAGTGAACTGATTGGGTCGACGACTAGGGGTTGCCGGCCGTTGTCGTATTGCAGGAGGAAGAAAGCACGATCGTTGGTATGGATGTTCCAATCCATACGGCCAGATACAAGGGATTCACTTGTAGGCTGCCCAAGGGTTTCCTGGAAATGGATTGCGCACGGCAGGGTCACACCGAGTTGCCCTTGCATAAACACACCACTCGCGTCGAGACAGCCAAGAGGATCGGCGAAGCTTCCCATAGTAGCTGCTGCTATTCCAGGAGTTTGGTTATACAGACTGAAAATTTGCTTGTAGAAAGCATCGGAAGCGGATGCGGAGCCAAAGATAGAATCGACATTGGCGATGGTTGCCGCCTCGAACTGCGGGCTTGGGAGAACTACCTGAACAGGGGAGGGCAGCAAGACTCGCAAGCCTTCGGTATCAAAGAAGAAGAAAACCCTATTCTTCTTGATGGGCCCTCCCACCGAACCTGCCCACTGATTGGCTATATTGAAGGGCCGAGGATTGTCGAACGCTTTCGTGATCCAGTCGGTAGCGTTCAACACGCTACCGTTCCAAAAGTACTCGGCGTTCCCGTGAAAGTTATTTCCACCGGACTTAGTGACGTAGTTCACATACGAGCCCGCGTCAATTCCAAAATGTCCCGAGTAGCCATCACTTACCACAGTGGCTTCCTGAATTTCGTTCTGACCCAGAAGCATACCTGTAACACCGGTAAGATTAAGATGACCGACGTTGTCGTTCATGCCATTCAAGGTGAATTGATTCGAGGTCCCCGGCATGCCCAAGATTGAAAAGTTTCCGCCCCCGCCTCCAGTGCGCGCATTATCGGTGTTCATGACTGCGCCGGGAGCAGTCTGGGCGATGTAGGTGAGGTCGTTACCGGGATTCGGCAGTTCCGAGACTTGCCTCTGGCTCATGGTAATCGAAACGTCGCCGTTCTCTGCCTGAACGAGCGGGGCTTCTGCGGTCACGACCAGTTGCATGTTTGCTTTCGCAAGTTCGAGCGTGATGTTGACTGTAACTGGTGTCCCCAACAATACAGTCACACTCCGGCTTTCCTTACGAAAGCCGCCGTGCGCTACGGTTAGCATGTATTGGCTGGGAGAAAGAAAGAAGAAACGGTACACGCCATCGCGGTCTGTCTCGGTTGATTCTGTCGTGCCCTTGTTGATGTCCCTGATCTCGACATCCGCATTCGGCAGAACCGCAAGGCTCTGATCCGTAACGACGCCGGTCACTCCGCCGGAAGTTGTGGTCTGCGCCCTCAGTTCAGTTGCGAAGCAAATCGCTAGGAGAAAAACTGAAAAACAGCTTCGCAATCTCATCGAAACACTCCATGCAAATTCGATCGAAGCGGGCCTTGCGATCAGTAGAACGGCATCATATCCGAAAAGCGGCCAAGTTATGCACGGGTAGAGATTGCCTGTGCGTCGCACACTGCGATAAAGAATAGGTAGCCCACAGAGTATTTATGAGATGACTTTCTAGATAACGAAGAAAGGTGGCTATCGAGGCTGGTCAAGCCCGACGCGGTGGACCAGATCCGCAAAACGCGGGTCGCCGCGCAAAGGATCAAAGTACGGATGGACCTTGATCAACTGCAGCATGTTTGATTGTTCCTCGTAGGCTCGTTCCAGCCAGGCAAGTGCCTGCTCGTTGTCGCCGATCCCCAGATAAGCATTCACAAAAGGGGCGGCGGCAACATAGCTTGTCTGCTGCCGTCGTTTCAATTCATCCACCAGACGGAGGGCTTCGCTACGACGCCCAGCATGCGCATAGGCCCGAACCAGCACGCCCATTACAGCCGGATTCCGGTCGGTGCCGAGCGCCTTCTCCAGCACCGTAATCGCTTCGTCCGGTTGGCCGTTGGCAATCAGGGCGAGCCCCAGATACCAATGGTCTGGGTCGTCGTTTCGCAACTCCCTGATGGCCTCGTCGTAACGTCTCGCATAAAACAAAATGAAACCATTAGTGATAGCAACGCCTCCAACCGGAGTGATCCCAGCGCCTCCCAGCGGATCAAGTTCGCGGGCACGCTGGACCCACGCCAGGGCCTCGTCCGTCCGCCCCTGACACAGCAGCCACTTAGCGTATCCGACGTGAGCACCAGCATCGTTCGAGTTCAGCTCCAGAGCCCGCTTGAATTCCGCTTCGGCGTCGCTCCACTGCCATTGTTTCTGATATACCTCTGCAAGCAAGACGTGTGGTTCCGCAAGGTCCGGATCCAGTTCAATTGCTTTTCGGGCTGCGCTCATCATTTTTGGATGCGTTTCCTTCGGGGGCGCACCGCCGCGAACTGATCCGAGCCTCTCGTATGCGTTCGCGAGGCCGACGTAAGCCGGTGCAAAGTTAGCGTCCTTGCCGATCGTTTCCTCAAACAAAGCAATGCTCTGCTCAAGCTCCGCCTGGCTGCCACTCTTGCTGAATTCATCTTGAGCTTTAAGGTAGCTCTCGTAAACTTCAGGCGAGACATGATGCGCCGCGAGCAGTCTGGCGCGTTCCTCTCCGCTGACCTTGACCTCTACTTTGCGCGCGATGGATTGCGCCACCTCGCTCTCGAGAGCAAGTACATCCCCCAGCTCGCCGTCGTACTCATCCGCCCAAATGTGCTCGTCGGTCGAGGCACGAATCAACTGGGCGTGCACACGAATCCGGTTGCCCTGCCGTATCACCGAACCTTCGACGAGGGCGTCCACCCCAAGTGTCCTGGCAATCTCTGGCACCGAGAGCTTCGTACCCTTGAAGCGCATGACCGAGGTACGGGAAATGACGCGCAAATCATGGATTCTGGCCAGGCGTCCGCACAGCTCTTCGGTCATCTCGTCAGCCAGGTACTCCTGAGATGAGTCGCCCGACAGGTTGCTCAAGGGCAGGACTGCGAGCGACCTGATTCTGGTTTGGGTGGTATGCCCAGTGTGGCCCCCGAGCATAACGTAGGTGACGGCAATGAGCGCGAGTCCAGCCAGACCCAGACCGCCTAGAGCAAGCCAGAAACGCGCCCGCGAAGTCCCGGTTGGTCGGACGTCGACTTCTCCCTCCGCCGACCGTTCCACCCTAAGCCCATTCTCATTTGGATTTGGCGGCAAAGGGATAACAGCGAGCGACTCGACCAGGCCGACTCCGGTGGACGAATCGTCATTTTGCACCGTGCCAATGAAACGGTATCCCCGGCGTGGCAGAGTCTCGATGTAGCGGGGTTCCTCGGCTGAATCGCAGAGCGCGTCGCGCAGCTTTTTGACGGCGCTGTTCAGACCGGTATCGAAGTCGACAAAAGTGTCGCCAGGCCAGAGTTTCTGGCGAAGTTCCTCGCGGGTGACGACATCCCCCGGATGCTCCAGCAAAAGCGAGAGTACCTGGAAGGGTTGGCGATGAAGCTTTAGCCGGATGCCGTGCTTGCGCACTTCGCCCGAACGCATGTCCACGTCGTAGGCGTCGAATCGCACCCTGCGGGTTCGGTCGGTAGCCTCCATGGCAGGCTCCCCCAGATTGCCAGTTAGTCTACCACCACTGCTTATCACCTAAGCATTGTGTGCGGTGCGACCTACAAATCACCTGCATTCAGAGAGTTGCACGATCAGAACAAAAACACCCGCAGACCATGCGCCGGCCATTGCGCCTCAAGCGACTTCGCGCCAATGTCGCGGGACGCAGCGCATGCATTTTGTACAACGACTGTTGCGTGAGGGAGACAGCGAGGCAAGATTCGCGGCCCTTTGAGAGTTCCCCGAAACCAATGCCGACCAATGCCGAAGTTAAGGAGAGGTTTGAGTTTGAAACAAACGGCAGTCTTCCTCGCAGAGGCCTGCCATGGGATCGATGGCTTTCATCGGAGAGTTGAAAGTTAACGGGCCAAGGCTTCTGGAGAAGGAGTGATGAGCGGACACATAGCGGCTAGCGAGTATGGCACGGCTCATTGCGCGACCGTCAATAGATTTGACCACAAATGAAAAAGGAGGAAACTTCGATGAGAAATGCGTGTCTTTGGATCAGCACGATTCTGCTGTTAACCACAACCTCCCTGTGCCTGCAGGCGCAGGAGCATCAGTTCCCGCATCGCGTCCACTTCAGCGGCCTAATCAACGACTTTACACCGATCACCACCGGCGCGAGTCCGTGGGAGCTTCGGGGTCTCTGGAGTTTGACGCTGGACGGGCAATCTTCCACGGCTCGCTTCTCCGCAACTCTGACGATGGAGTTGTCCGACTTTGGGCAGACAGCCGCAACGGTGAATGCGGTCCAGAGGGCGCAGCACACGCATCGCATCACGATGACGACCAATGCAGTGACCTATAACCCGACTGACTGCCCACCGGCTCCGCCTCAGACCCCTCCCTATACCACACTCATCGAGCTCACGGGAACAGCGAACATCGAGGCGAATGGAAGTCCGGCGCCCTTTGGGACTTCGCCGTTGCAGGTGTGCATCGCAGGCGGATCGAACATCGAGTTTTCGAATGTCACGCTGGTTTTTGCTGCAACCAGTGGCGCCGCCGGCCATTTTGGGCCACAAGCAATCCACGGGGTAGTTCGAAAGGCAGAGTAGCGACACGATCACGAACCAGGGCCGGGAGAGTCATTGACGATCTCGCGGCAACGGTTGGTGAACATGGATGGACAGTCTCGCGAGCGTGCATGGTTTTTAATGGCCTCGGAGAACTGGGAACGGGAGGGTGCATGAAAAGCGAAGTAGTGTTAGTGAGAAATCTCGCAGTTGGGGGGATAGTGACCCTCTTGCTCCTTGCCGGATGCGGAGGCGGCGCGAGTCCGTCATCGATCAATCAGCCTCCATCCAGCGGATCTAATTCCACTCCAACAATCACCACAATCTCGCCGAACACTATCGTTGCTGGCAGCGCGGCTTTCACGCTCACAGTCAATGGGACGAATTTCGTCGCAGCTTCTATGGTTGGCTTCGGCGGGTCGGCGGTCGCCACCACCTTCGTCAACTCCACGCAATTGACTGCGGCCATCCCTGCTGCCAGCATCGCCTCAACCGGCACGCCGGCCGTGACGGTGACCAACCCCGCTCCCAGCGGCAACTCCAAGCCGATTAACTTCATCATTACACGCGCCTACGTCCCGACGATTCAGGGTCTCTTTCCAAGCTGCATTCCCGCCGGAGAACCGTCCTTTCAGTTGCAGGTAGTTGGACCTTATCCAGGGTCAGATTTTATGACCGGTTCAGTCGTGCGCTGGAACGGCAGCGACCGGCCGACCACCAGTGATGCCATTAACGGACTCGTTGCTCAGATTTCGGCGAGTGACGTTGCCGCAGCCGGGACAGCCGCGGTCACAGTCTTCAACCCTGGATCTGGTGGGGGTAGCTCGAACGCGTTGAGCTTCACCATTACGACAGGATCTGATTATCCGGAATCAATCGCTGTGGACCCTGCCGGAAAGTTCGCCTATGTGGCGAGTCAGGGCTGCGATGTTGACGGCTACGTGTCCATGTACACGATCAACCCCACCACTGGGGCCCTGGCGTCCATAGGACCACCGGTGCCTACAAATGACGAATTTACCGACTCAGTGACCGTAGATCCCTCTGGCAAGTTCGCCTACGTGGCGAGCTCGGGGGATGTGTGGGATATCGATTTTGGCAGCGTCGTAGCGTACACCATCAATCCCACGACCGGGGCCTTAACGTCCACAACTGGAGGGGTAATCGCAACAGGGGTAAGCGGAACTCCGGAGTTTTTCAATTCGGTGGCGGTGGATCCATCCGGCAAGTTCGCTTATGCGGCGGATGGAGGACCTTTCCCTCCGTTTTTTGGCATCGCCGGCGGTGATTCCATCGTCTCGATGTACACCATCAACAGCACTGCCGGGGCCTTGACGTCGATTGGAATGATCGCCGCAGGAACAGGTCCCGACTCCGTGGCCGTCGATCCATCGGGCAAGTTGGCCTACGTAACGAATTTCGGCTCGAACGACGTCTCAATGTACACCATCGACGCCGCGACTGGAGCCTTAACATCTCTGGGGACGATCGCCGCAGGAACAGGTCCCGACTCCGTGGCCGTGGATCACGCGGTTAAGTTCGCCTACGTAGCGAATTTCGCCTCGAACGACGTCTCGATGTACACCATCGACGCCACGACCGGAACCCTAGTATCCATAGGGTCGATCGCCGCGGGAACAAACCCTGTCTCCGTAGCCCTCGATTTTGCGGGCAAGTTCGCCTACGTGGCAAATTGGACGGGGTCTGACACCGACGGTAGCGTCTCGATGTACACCATCGACGCCACGACCGGAGTGTTAACGCCCACAGGAACGATAGCTACGGAGCTATCTCCTACCTCGATAGTCATCCATCCGTCCGGTAAGTTCGCTTATGTGACGAACTCCGGCTCGAACAGCGTCTCCATGTACAGCATTGATGGTGCCACCGGGGCCCTGACGCTCATAGGAACAATAGGCACATGAGGGCCGACTGTAGAGCAAGGAAAAAAACAGGAAAGAGGAGAGCACTATGTCCAAAATATTTCGTATCGCTCGAATGATTGTTCTTGCCAGCTTTGCGCTCAGTTCCGCCGCCTGGGCGGCCGGTTCAAACGCGCCTTGTTCTAACGCTTCTCTGAGTGAAACCTACGGGTTTCTGCACGCCGGCGTAGATGCCCACGGCGCCCCTGCGGTCGCCGTGACCCAGCTCACGTTTG
This sequence comes from uncultured Acidobacteriota bacterium, assembly GCA_963701925.1. GTDB lineage: Bacteria > Acidobacteriota > Terriglobia > Terriglobales > Acidobacteriaceae > Sulfotelmatobacter. Next base: position 421,882 of record CAVPBQ010000006.1, on the reverse strand, counting down.
ACCCAACCACAGGCACGTATACCGGAGAGGACTTAGAAAACATAGGCGGCGTGATTGTCCCCTCGTCTCTCACCGCAACATACGCAGTCGCCAAGAACTGCACCGCCACGGCTCAAGTCACGCTAGTCAGCGGCGGCCAGTCTGAAAATGTCAATGTCTCCTTTGTGGTTACGTCAAAAGGTTTCTTGTTCCTCTTCCAGAAGCCAGGCGCGACCTCGTCGGGATTCGGCGTGAAGCAGGGCTCCCCGGCCTGCACCAATGCTGGAGTTGAGGGCCGTTTTGGATTGGAAACAACCGGCATGTTCCTCGCCAGCGCGCCAGTCCCGGGACCGGCAGCTTTTATCGGTGAGTTGAAGTTCAGTCTCAACCCTTCTGGAGACGGAGAGATAAGCGGACACATAGCTGGTAGCGAGGATGGCACAATTCTGACGTTCGCAGACGAGCCCGTCACCGGTTCTTACAAGGTCGACAAAGACTGCAGGGGCACGGCCACCATAACGCCGAAGGGTCAGCCCGAAATGCACTTCAGCTTCGTGGTTGTGGACTGCGGGAAAGAACTTCTGGCCATTGAGACGGACGCGGATGCGGCCGTCAGCGGTACTTTGGTGAAGAGCAATTAACGAATGAAGACCGCATCCGTGCAAAGTACGCACCCTGCAACTTTCATTACTCGAGAGAGGAGCGAATCCATGAGGCATAGTCGTTTCATCAGTTCGACCGCACTGATCGCGGGGCTGCTGACCGGCCTCCTTCTCTCGATCCTGGTTGTTCCACTTAACGCAGAAGACTCTGATTCGCGCTATGACGTCAGTAAGGAAGTCACGCTCAGCGGCACCGTATCGAGCGTGCTCCGCAAACCCGCCCCGGGAATGATCTGGGGCTCCCATCTCATCGTCGAGACTGTCTCCGGCAGGTTAGACGCCAGTCTGGGCCGATTCGGTTTGGAAGGCAAAGGTGCGCTGTCCGTCACCCCCGGCCAGCAGATCGAACTCACCGGTGTCATGAAGACGGTTCGCGGCAAGGAAGTTTTCGTCGTCCGCAGCGTAAAAGCGAACGGCATAACCTATGCCATGCGCAATGAGCACGGGATCGAAGTGTCGCCACAAGCCCGTGAACGCGCCGCCGAGAAAGGGGTGACGCTGTGAGCCGCAACTTCACCAGCATTCTCGTGGTGATTTTGGTTTGCCTGGTTTTCGGATTCCTGACGGGTTGCGGCAGCAGCAGTTCGAGTACGACGCCTCCACCTCCGCCTCCCACCTTCGCGATCACCGCGACGAGCGGGTCGGGACAAACCGCAAACGTCGGTGACGCCTTTACTAACATGCTGGTAGCCACCGTGACCTCCAACGGAACAGCAGCCACTGGCGTAACGGTTACGTTCACGCCTGTTCCGGGACCAGCCGGTCAGAGCTGCACTCCCTCCGCCACCACTGCTACCACCGCCTCCGATGGCACCGCATCGATCACATGCACTGCAAACTCGACGCCCGGCGCCTACTCAGTAACGGCCGCGGCGACGGGAGCCACAGCAACAGCCAGTTTCACCGAAGGGAACACAGCTCCCCGCGTATTCGTGTTCTATGTGAACGGGCTGGAAAATAGCCCCGCCTACGGACCCGGACCGGTTTACTACGCGATCGCCGGCGCGGTGGGCTTTGACTTAAGCGGCAACGTCCTCGGCGGCGAACAGGACTATAACGACGGGCAAAACGGCTTCATGTCACCGGCCTACACAATCGCGGCCACCGGCAGTTCCATGACGGTGGATTCAACCACCGGCAGCGGGACACTCGTCCTTGATGTTTCGGCCAGCAACCCCAATGTCGGAGTGGCCGGCATCGAGACCTTCGCCGTTCAGTTTATAAACCCAAGTCATGCGCTGATCACGCAGTTTGATGGATCGGCGACTTCCAGCGGAAGCTTCGACCTGCAGACGGCAACGAGTGCTGCCGGTGGCAATTTTGCCTTCACCCTCTCCGGGTTAGACCCCGCAGGCTTCCCGTTTGCGTACGGGGGCGTGTTCTCGGACACCGGCGGTGCCATCCACGGCATGTACGACGAGAATGATTCCGGGAAGGTGCTCGTGGGGAATACTCTCACGGGGACGGACAATGGCGTCGGAGCGGACGTGTACGGGCGGGGCAGCATCACCGGCTTCAAGGATCCCAACAACGGCAACGCACCCACCTCGCTCATCTATTACGTCGTCGGTCCAGAAGTATTACGCATCATCGATGTTGACGCCGACGATGCGATGGCGGGTTCAGCCTACGGTCAGGGCAGCGCTACCTCCTTCGACAGCACGGTGCTGTCAAAGGACGTGTTCGGCATCCTTGATAACACGGAGGACGAACTCGTTGTCGCAGCCGGACAACTCGTTGCCGTTAACAGCGCTGTTGGAACGTTTAGCGCCACATTCACAGGCGAAGGCGATGAAGACGAAGGGGGCGCTGTCACGGTCAGCGGTACCCCCGGCGGAGTCGCAGGCAGCTACTCCTTTTCGAGCACGGTGCCCGGTTATGGCAGCATGAAGGACATCACTGGGTTGGGAAACATTCACACACTCGGGCTGTATGCGACGGATCCGACGCTCAACCTTCTGGATCCCAACAACACCGCCGCGACCAACCTCGGAGCCGCGCTTGTCCTTGGGTTAGATGATTTCGCTCAGCCCACGGGAGTCGTGATTCCGCAAGGGACCGTGGCTTCCGACGGATCTGACCTCGACCACAGCTATGGCTTCGGCGCGCAGGCCTACATCGACAACGGCAGCTTTCCCAGCGGAAACCCGGGCTGGGAGTATGACTTCGTCGGGCAAGGAACATTTGCGTCCCTTGCTTTCACGACCGGGAGCCCTTCAACTCTGGTGGATCTCAGCGATCCGTTCGCGTCCTTCGTACCGGGGAAGCCGGGTGAGTACACTGCCGTCCGGATCACGGGGACCGCAGCCGCACCTGACACCGCGGGGCGATACACCTTCCATTCGGCCGCGCCATTTGCCGTCGGTCCTGTCGGCACTGCCGGTCCAACCGTCGACTTCACCGTGGTCATGTACGAAGCTGGTCCCGAGCTGGTGTTCTCGCTCGAGGAGGATGCCTCCAGCGAGTGGCTGGGCACTTTCCAGGAAAAGAGTTCCAACTCGCCGCAGGCAATGCACGCGGAGAGAGGGCCGCTAGTCAAGACCCGAGCGAAACCGAAACGCTAACCTATAAACCAACGAGGACTGCGCATCGACACTGTCATGAGATTGTCATAGTTACAGGATCCCAACGCGTCGAATGCCGGCAGAATCCGCGGTGATAACAACGTGATAGTTCCACGCTCAGAATGGTGCAAGACTGATCAGAACGCATCAAGACCAGGTTCTGGTACGCGGTTGAAGGATCTAGTAGAGTAGAGAATTTTCACCACCAGTCAGAACACACTAAGTGATCTTCAAAACCGGCGGGCGGCAGGTGACCCTGTCGCCGGTGAGTTCGACCCCCACTCGCTTCCGCCACTATTTTTTTAATTGTTTGTGGGCAGCGCGGGTGCGCTGTCGCATACTGAGACGACCTCGAAATGGGCATACCGTTGTAGTGCACCCCTTAAAACTAAATACATGGGGCCGTGTTTGAAGTGATGGTTTGAACGAAGACCGCACGAGGCCAGACGTGATTGGGATACAGCGCTTCCACCTTGCCCCAGTTCCTTCGGCGTGAGATTTGAAAGCGGCGCTGACGCATTAACAACCCGCGCTCCCGCATCACGCAGCGCCCGCTTGCCATTGATCACCAACCCGTGATGCCGCCCCAATCACCAGACCACCGTGATAAAAACGTGATAAAACGAACTCCGGATTCGGAGCCAAGGGTGGTCCCCTATGGTGCAGCAGTTTCGCCAGGGAGATCACTAAGTCAGACTACTTCCACGTGAAGGTGGCCACAGCACCCGCCGGCAGAGTGTAGTTGAATGATTGGCCGTTAAAGCTTACAGCAAAGGTTCCAGCGTTGCTGGCCGAGTTCAGGACGAAAAGTACAATCGATCCATCGGGATTTTGAAAGGCAACATCTTCAATGCTGCCGGCGCCGAAAGTGTTCGAATTGATCCGGCGCGCGCCGGGGACAACGAATTTCCCCAAATGTCCCAGGATGTAGTACTCGACATTGAACGTGACATTCGCCGGCGAAACACTGTCATCGATCGTGACCACTCCGCGGCAGTTGGTACAAGTTCCATTGATGGGGCCGGAGTCTTGATCGAGCGCCAGGTTCCACAGAGATACGCTCCGGGCCCAGTTGCGCGTCGCGCCAATCAGCAAGTGTTCGGCTTGCCATACTAAGTCGCCGGCGAATTTTGATCCAACGGTGCCCGAGCACTCTGTGAACCAGATGCCCTTCGCGGGAAAAACGGTTTCCACTAGCGATTGCGCGCTGGGATCGCCCGCGTAGCAATGAAACGAACTCCCCGCAACATACTGCGAAGCGGAACTGCTCAACACCGACTCCGGATAAGCCGTATTGTCCCAATTGTGTTCATAACCGAAAATCTTCACGCTCGCGAGCCCCGCGGTGCTCAGCGCAGGTCCAAGATTGCTTGCGATGAAAGTTGATTCGTCGGTTGCGGCAAGTAATTCAGACGGATATCCCGTCGTCGAGTTGAGCGGCTCGTTCTGCGCTGACACTGCATAGATGGGAATGCCTTGCTGTTGATACGCTTGCACGAAATCAACGAAATACTGCGCCAGGTTGGGGAAGTAAACCGTGTTCATGTTTCCGCCATTCATTGTTCCCGTGGATTTCATCCAGGCGGGCGGACTCCACGGCAACGCGACCACCCTCACGTTCGGGTTGATGGACAGAGCCTGCTTGATGAGCGGAACAATGTAGGCGACATCGTGTGCAACTGAGAAGTTACTGAGACTCGGATCAGTCTGCCCCGCGGGCACGTCGTCGTAACTGTAGTTGCCGCTCGCTGAAAAATCTGATGCCCCCATGGGCTGGCGCAGAAAACTGATTCCAATGCCGCTACTTGGACTGAAGAGTTGTTGCATCAGTGTGGCCTGTTGCGAAGCGCTCAGCTTGTTCCATATGAGCCAGGCAGAGGAATCGGTTAGCGAACCACCAAAGCCATCCATCTGCTGATACTGCGTAGTGGCATCGACATTGATCGCCAGATCAGTGGCGACTCCGCCGCTGGCGAATGCGACCCTCGGTTGCGATTGCAGCAACATTGTCTGATCCCCGGTAGTTTCTATGACCTGCACACTTGGGCCGCTGGGCGCGGCCTGGGGAAGGTTCGATTTGGGGCAGCCACTCAGAAGAAGGCAGGCGATCGATGCCAGCGACAGCGGAAAAGCTCCGCCAGACTGACACTGGCAGATTCCAAGCTGCGCTCGAATGTTAGAAGTAGTCGACGGCGGGCATTCCGATATTTTCCTCATCCGCCGAAATTTGATTTTCGCAAAAGACATTGCCGACAGAATCTCATGCGTGTCAAATCAATTGTTTTTCGGCGAGCAAGGTTTTAACATCCGATCTCCGCATCATCTCAGTGAAGCAGCCCGCGGAACATGACCTTCCCCCCAGACGCCGCTTTGGGCTACCCTAGTGGTCGCGACTTTGCTGGCCGTTTTGCGAAGGAACTCAGTGTTGGCTTTGGACTCCACATCCACGCCGTTCGGAACCACGCCATGCCTCACCGCTGATATGCCCTTCCTGCCGGGATTGAAGCAGGTCGCAGCATCGGTCTTAACGCTGAGTGCGCTTGCTGTCAGCGCATTCGCTCAGCTTCCACCTCCTTCTGCAAGGCCGCTCCCCACGCTGACCCAAGCCGCTCAAATACGCGGCCTGAGTCCCGAACAGGCTTCACTCGGCTATCCGGTCCTGGTTCGTGGCGTGATCACGATGGATGCTCCCGCGCCAAACTTCATCGTGCAGGATGCCACCGCCGGCATTTATGTCGAGGGCAGCGTCTCCCCGAAGTTCCCTCACGTGCTCAGCCAGTTCGTCGAGATTGCAGGCGTGACCGGTCCCGGCAAGTTCGCGCCTGTCATTCGCGAAACGAAGTTGCGCGTGTTGCGCAAGGGAGAACTGCCCGCCCCAAAACTTTTTTCTTTCTCCGAACTAGAGAATGGGCAGCAAGACAGTCAGTGGGCTGAGGTACGAGGCATTGTGCGATCGGCCACCATCGACCGCACTTCCTGGCAGGAGCCAACGCTGGCCATGCGGGTCGCGTCGGAACGGGGCGAGTTCAGTGTTCGCGTGCCCATCGCCCGCGAGCAGGATTTTTCTTCCTGGGTCGACAGCGCAGTCCTGATTGAAGGCGTCTGCGGCAGCCTGTATAACCTCAACCGGCAACTTACGGGAATCCTGTTCTACGTTCCCCGTCTGAGTTTCATCAAGTTGGAAGCGCCCGCGAGAGAAGTACCGCTCTCGGACTTGCTGCGCTTCGCGCCGGCAGATGGAACCCGGCACCGCGTGCGAGTTCGCGGCGTCGTCGGCTACCAGCAGCCGGGCAACGCTCTCTTTCTCCAGAGTCAAGGCAGGGGGCTGCGTGTTGTTACGCAACAAAATACTCTTCTCGAAATAGGGGATCTGGTGGACGTTCTGGGTTTCCCAGCCATGGGCGAATCGGCGCCGATTCTGGAAGACGCAGTATTTCATCGCCTGAGCCACCAGGAATCACCACAACCGTTGCAGCTCAACCTCGATGTGCCGTGGGAACAATTCGACGGCGCGCTTGTAACCACCGATGCAAAACTGGTGAACCGCCAGGCTCAGCCGGATGGCCTGCGGCTGATGCTGCAGCGCGGCGACTTTCTTTTCGATGCCACGCTGCCGGCGGGCGCGTCCGCGGAGCGCCTGCTTTCCATCCCGCGTAACAGCGATGTGCAGGTCAACGGCATTTGTCTGGTTCGCAGCGGCGGCCTGTGGCAGATCCCGCAGTCGTTTCGCTTGCTTCTGCGCGGACCGCAGGACATCGTCGTGCTCAAGACCCCATCGTGGTGGAATCTAAGTCACACGTTGTGGTTGCTGGGCATCACTGGCGGAGTCCTCATGGCAGTGATGGTTTGGGTGGTCGTGCTGGGACGCCGGCTGCAAGAGCAAATGGCCATCATCCGCCAGAAGTTACGCAGCGGTGCAGTCCTCGAAGAGCGCAACCGCATCGCCCGCGAGCTGCACGACACGCTCGAACAAGAGTTGGCCGGCATCACCATGCAACTCGATCTCGCCACCGATTGTTTTAAAAAAGCTCCGCGCGTTGCTCAGCAGGCCCTCGAGACGGCGCGCGACATGAGCCGCCACAGCATGGTGGAAGCCCGTCGTTCGGTGTGGGACCTGCGTTGCCAATTACTGCAGGATGGCGATCTTGTCTCTGCGCTCAAGCAAATCGTCGAACCGCTCGTCCCCCGCGGCGAGGCGAAGGTAGACTTCACAATTCAGGGTAGCCCCGTGCGCCTTCCCGGCTCGGTCGAGATGAACCTGCTGCGCATCGGTCAAGAAGCAGTTGCCAACGCGCTGAAACACGGTCGTGCCCGCGCGGTCTCGATTGAACTGCAATACACGAATGCATCCGTGTGCCTCACGGTGACGGACGATGGCCAGGGTTTCGCCGCCGAACAAGCGTCGCCCGCGGGACATTTCGGGCTCCTCGATATGCGGGAGCGTGCGCAGTCCATGGGCAATGCCTTGCGGGTCGAGAGTGAGCCTGGACGCGGAACTCGCATCACTGTCGAAGTTCCGCTTCAGCCCCGCGACATAATCGATGAGGACCTCAAAGCCAATACGTATTCTGGTCGTTGACGATCACTTCATGGTCCGCATGGGCCTGTCGGCGTCGTTAAATGTCGAACCCGACATGGAGGTCGTCGCCGAAGCCGACAATGGCCCAGCCGCGATTGAGGCTTACCGACATCACCGTCCCAACCTCGTGATGATGGACCTGCGCTTACCTGGGATGAGCGGCACCGACTGCACCGCCGCGATCCTGCAAGAATTTCCCGACGCCTGCATCCTCATGCTCTCGACGCACTCCGGCGAAGAAGAAATTTATCGCGCGCTGCAGGCCGGCGCGAAAGGCTACATCGTCAAGAGCATCGTCCGTGTTGAACTGCTGCGCGCCGTGCGTGAAGTGCATCAAGGGCGGCAGTACATCGATCCCATCGTGGCCTCTCACCTGGCCGAGCGCCGCTCTCATCGCTCCCTGAGCAGCCGCGAACTCGAAGTGCTCCGCATGGTGGCTCGAGGCCTGGGGAACAAAGAAATTGGCAGCGCGCTCAATATCGCGGAGGTCACCGTCAAACTGCACGTCAGCCATGTGCTGGAAAAACTTCAGGTCAAGGATCGCACTCAAGCGGCCACGGTAGCGCTGCAGCGCGGCATCATCGCCCTCGAATGATTTAACCGTGCAAGCGCAGCCCCGGAACGCATTCGTCCGCGCTCGTGAATCCACCTCAGCTAGCCTACTGTACGAAAGTACAGTTGACACTCGCTCTCTGGCTGCTTTCTATTATTGGGTTTGCATAATAAATGATCCCTCGATAACTGCACTATGGGGTTACCGGCCCTGGCTGGATACAGATCATTTGGAGGAAATACATGGTCCCGAGTCAAGACCGCGTTGTTCGCATTACCCTGTGCTTATTGATTGCGGTGATTGGTCTTGCGCCGCTCTGGGCGCAGGTGACGTCGGGCACCATTTTTGGGCGTGTCAAAGACGCTTCTGGCGCCTACATCGCCAATGCAACAATCACCGTCCAAAGTCCCGAGATCGGAGCAGCGCGCACCGTCACCAGCAACAGCTCCGGCGATTTTGTCGTGCCCAATATGCCTCCCGGAACATATGACCTAACGATCGAAGGCAAGGGGTTTAAGAAGCTCGATGCCCATGGCATTGTCCTCAATGCGGCGGACAAGCTCAACGCGGGCGAGTTCACACTCACAATCGGAACCGTTGCGGATTCGGTGACAGTGACCGCCGATGCCGGACAATTGCAATTGCAGTCGAATTCGGGGGAACGCTCCGACCTGGTCACCGGCAAGCAATTGAATGATGTCGCTTTGAACGGCCGCAACGTGCTGGATTACATGAAGCTCATACCCGGTGTGGCTGGCACTCTCGACGCGCACCAGTCAGGCACGGGCGGATTGGATGCCTACAACATCAACGGAACCCGTGCGAATGAACACGAATTCACGATTGACGGCGCCTCCAACGTCGACACCGGCAACAACGGTGGAACCCACGTCACCCTCAACCTCGACGCGATTGAAGACGTGAAAGTGCTGACCTCGAACTACCAGGCCGAGTTCGGCAAAGCCGCTGGAGGACAGATTGCGCTAACCACGAAAAGTGGTACCAACCAGTGGCACGGCGACGGCAGATTTTTCCATCGCAATGACGGCCTGAACGCCAACGAGTACTTCAACAAGCAAAATGAACTGGCGAACGGTGATCGCAATGAACCGGAGATCTACCGTTACAACTACTTCGGATACCAGATTGGCGGACCGATCAAGAAGGACCGGCTCTTTGTTTTCTGGGGTCAGGAATTCTACCGGCAGCTGATACCCCTGGCCCTTGCACAGTTCTATACCCCGACTGCCCTGGAGCGCATGGGCGACTTCTCCCAGTCCACGGACGGAAACGGCCTGCCCATTGTGATTTCAGGACCTGGAGTTACGAACAATAAGATCGACCCCACCCAACTGAGTGCAACGGACCAAGCTGTGTTCCAGCAAATGGCAGCAATGTTGAACCTTTTTCCGCTGCCGAATGCGAGCGGCTTTTCTAACGGCAATTTCTACAATTATTCGAAGTCACTCTCGGGTGAGGCTCCTCGGCGGGAAGACATTCTGCGCATCGACGTCCAAATTAATAGCAAAAATCGCCTCTACGGCCGCTACATTCACAATGCCGAGAACGACACCTCTCCGTTCACACCCTTCCCCGGTCCGTTTGGCATTTTTGCCTGCTCGTCGGGAACTACATTCACGGGGGGTTGCATCCAGAAGCACCCAGGCTGGAATTTTTCCGCGAACCTGGTGAGTACGATTACACCGACCCTTTTGAATGAGTTTTCGGTTGGGCCTAGCCACACCCTGTCTTTGGCGGAAGGAACGAACGGGAACATTTCGCGTGCGGCGAACGGCATCACCCTGCCACTGCTCTATCCGGTTCCGCAGAGCGAAGCCATTCCTGATATGAGTTTCAATGGCCTGAACGCCATCGATTTCCAGGGTCCATACCTTGGGGCTACCCCTTGGCACCAAGCGAACACTACGATCAACGTGAACGACAATCTGACTTGGGTGCGGAATACGCACGTCTTCAAGACCGGCCTTTTTTACCAGCGCAATCGCAAGGATCAGATAGCGTGGGGCAATTTCAATGGGCAGTTCGGCTTCGGAGACAGCCCCACCGACACCGGCACGTGCCCAGGCGGCCCGGGAACTTGCCAGCTCGGGGATCCGCTTGCCAGCGCCTTGGAGGGAGGTTTCCAAAGCTTCGATCAATCCACCGCGCGTCCGCTCGGCAGGTTCCGGTATAACCAGCTGGAATTCTATGTGCAAGATACGTGGAAGGCGACCTCCCGGCTCACACTCGACTACGGCATGCGCTTTGTCTGGATTCCGCCGCAATTCGATGCCAATAACCAGGTCGCGCTTTTTAGTCCTTCGGCGTATAGCGCGGCCAACGCTGTGACGATTGATCCGAACTCAGGCAATATCATCACAGCCGATGGCGGCAATCCTCTGAACGGCGTTCAATTCACCAAGGAAAATCAAATCCCGTTGGGCGGCTGGGATGATCGCGGCATTATGCCCGAACCACGCTTCGGTTTTGCCTACGACCTCTTCGCGAGTCACAAGACCATCCTGCGTGGGGGTTTTGGAATGACTCATGACCGCACGCAAGGCAACCTCATCTTCAATACCGTTTTTGATAACCCCGCGTTGGTGGAGACTGCGTCAGTGGGTGCCGGTACTGTTTCCAGCCTTCCGACTTTGCAGTCCAGTTTCGGAAATGGTGTGTTGGGCAATATTGTCGGCGCCGATCGAAACGGGCAAGTGCCGACCATCTACAGCTTCAGCTTGGGTATGCAGCACGCCATCGGCAGCGGCACCACACTCGATCTGGCCTATGTCGGTACGCTCTCGCGCCACCTGGTGACTTCGCGGGATATCAACGCTGTGCCCTACGGCACAGCATTCTTGCAGTCCTCACAAGATCCCAATTGCGTGGACAACAACGGCAACCCGGTTTTTTCGGGCGGTATAGTGCCTGCCGCCCAGCCCAATCTGCAGCCGCAATATGCGGCGGCGGGGTATAACTTCAACGGATATTGCGCATTGGGATTCAACAATTACGCGAACAGTTCGGCTTTCTTCGAGCCCTACAAGGGCTATGGGCAGATGGCGTATCTCGAGTTCAATGGCACGTCTAATTACAACTCCCTGCAAGCCTCCTTACAACGGCGCTTTAGCAAGGGGCTGACCTTTGGCGCGGTGTACACCTGGTCGAAGTCCATGACGACCGCCGGTTCGGATCAAGACACCCAGGATCCGTTCAATGCCCTTTTGGACTATCGTGCTGCACCGTGGGACCGCACGCAAGTGTTCGCCGCAAACTACGTCTATGATCTGCCCAATTTGACAAAGCACTTTAGCGGGCCGAAGTGGCTTTCGTATGTAACGGACAACTATGAGTTGAGCGGAGTTACGCAATTCATGACTGGCACTCCGGTGGACTTAAACAGCGGTTTCTCGTTCCCGCCGGGGAGCGTGACCGGTTCGGACCAGTATGGTGCCATCCCGTTCTACTACAGTCTCGATGCGAACAAAAACCTGGTTCTGCCAAAAATCGGTTCTCCCCTCAGAGGAACTCGAGACACCTTACGATATGGTGGAATTCAGAATTGGGACATGTCGTTGTTCAAGAACCTTCCCTTGGGGAAGAACGAGGCCCGTTACCTACAAATGCGGCTCGAGGCCTTCAACGTCTTTAATCACCCAAATTTCATTTCGCAAAACTACGGCGTTACTGTGAATGGACCGTGGAATTATGAAACTCCAACGACCCCGCTGACAATTTCGGAAAACACGGGCTGGGGTACGAACTCCGCCACGCCCAACACTGGCCCGGGAGGTTTTCGCGTGATTCAGTTGGGAGCCAAGGTTTACTTCTAACCACTTGGTAGGTGATTGGCATGTGGAGATGCCTGCGCTACGAATTCTGAGGCTTACCCCGAGTAGCTTCAGAGAACTCAAGAGGCTGGACGAGAGTCCAGCCTCTTGTCGTTCGCGCCCGCCGCTAGCGTTGGGAGGCTCGGTTCGTCGTCATCGTCGCCGCCTCGTAGACGCGCACGTAATCCACCAACATCTCCTGCGGAAAGTGCGCGGACGAATCCGGCGCACCCGGCCAGTCCACGCCGACGGGGAGATTTAGAATCAGAAAGAAGGGCTTGTCGAAAACCCATTTCCAGCCTGTCGCAAATCAGCGCGCGTGCGCTTCACATACATCATCTGAACCAATTGCTTTCCTGCAACGGCTATCTGTACCAATTTGCAGGGCAAGACTACTCGCAGGACACGACACTGCCCGGCATGATCGCGATCTACGATATTACTGGGCCCCTAGACCGAGGTCCGTTGGGCCGCCGGCCAAAGGCGGAGCGCGGCCGGCATCGAGACCCACCGCCCACCGATCTACGCGAATGCGTAGGGCATATCAACGGCGTCTCGTGATCTTCTAAGCTGCTTATTCGTCTACTTCGGCGATGAATTTTCGGATCGACAGTTCATTTTGTGGATTTATTTCCGTGAACTGGATTCCTTGTCGGTTTTCTTTGGCCCAGATGACTGTGCCTGTTGCCTCGATCCGCGAACCTGACACCGGTAACTCGAATAAAACTCGCACTGTATCTTTGGGCTGCAGGCCGGTCGCCTCTACCTGAATCCCCCCTTGGCTGAGATTCCAAGTTACGCCTCGTATGGTTCGAGAACCCACCGTGCAAGTTACGTCGGTCCGGATTGGAGCACGCATGTGGCGGCGTCGATTTTCCAACATCCCGCCGTGCACAGTGCGGAACAAGGTGCTCAGTTTTTGCCGATCCACCGGCTTTTGCAGAAAGAAGGTTGCTCCGATGGTGAATGCTTGCTGCATGGTCTCTCTCTCATCCCGCCCGGTCACGATCATAATCGGCGTAGATTTATTCCAGGAGGATCTGCGGATCATGCGCGCCAGATCAAAACCATGCAGATTGGGCATCTCCAAATCCAGAAAAATTCCATCAAATCTTTCCTGATTCACCAAGCCAGCCGCGCGCTGGCTATCGCTGACCGCGCGCACATTCGCCTTCAAAGATGTGAAAACCTCGGCCATTAGTTCCAGGCTGGCGGGGTCATCCTCCACAACCAGAAGCTTCAGCAGCGTCATACATCTATCCTCACCGTCTTCCCAGTTACCTTGCCCGGACTCGGAGCGGTACTTCGATCCTCTGGCAGACGCAACAGGCGTTCGAGCTCATTGGCCAGATCACGCGCATTGATTGGCTTTGAGAGGTAGCCATCGAATCCCGCATTCAAAACCTTGTCCCGGTCACCTCGCATGGCATAAGCAGTGACGGCAAGGACAGGCAACGCTGAAAGCTGAGGGTTCTCTCTGATCTTGCGCACAGTGGCAAAGCCGTCCAATACAGGCATGCTGATGTCGAGCAGAAGAAGATCTGGGCGACTCTGGGCAATCATATCGAGCGCCTCCTGGCCGTTGCACGCTTCAGTGACGTTGTAGCCGCTGGCCTCAAGACGCTCACGGAGCAGTTCGCGGTTCGCCGGGTTATCTTCGGCAACGAGAATCCGGATCATGACTGCCCCGCGGACTCTGCCATCTCGCGGCCTCGAACTACTCTGTTCACTTCGGAAATGAGTTGCTCTCTCCAGGACCCGCCCTTTTGCAGGAAGCCCTGTGTTTCCCGGCTTAGAAGAGCAATCTCGTCCATACTGAGGTTTTTGGCGGTCATAACGAGAATGGGCAATTCTTTCAGGTTCGGCGTCTGTCGGACGTGGCGAATGACTTGAAAGCCGTCCATCCCGGGCATCAGCAGATCGAGCAGGATTGCGCCTACCACCTTGTTGGAGAGCACTTCCAAGGCTCGAGTGCCGCTACGCACTCCTTGAGTCTCGTATCCGGCGGAGCGTAAGGCTTCCTGCAGAAGCTCCAGGGCTTTGGGGTCATCGTCCACCAGGAGGATGGACGAATCGTCGCCCGATGCCAACGGCACATGCCGGCGAACTGCGGCCAGCAGCGCGGGCCTGCGAACCGGCTTGACGAGATAGTCGGAGGCGCCGAGGGCGAAGCCCACCTGCTTTTGATCGACTATCGACAAGATAATGACGGGGATATTAGCCGTCTCGGGATTTTTCCGGAGCGCCACCAGGGTTTCGAAGCCGTCGCTGCCAGGCATCAGCACGTCCAGCGTGATGGCGTCGGGCCGCAGCTGTTGAGCCTTTGCCAGGGCGTCGGGCCCCGACTCGGCGATCGCCACCCGGTACTCCGGCTCCAGATAGCTGGCCAGAAGCTCACGCGCTGACCCTTCGTCGTCGACAATCAGCACCAGGGGGGTGAGGCGGCCCGAAGCCGCCAGAACAGAGGTGCTTTCCGGTTCCACGACCTGGTGAACACATGGCGCGGGCTCGACGCCAACAAGGGCAAATGTGAAACAGGTGCCTTTCCCCAACTCGCTTTCCAAGGAAATCCGGCCGCCTTGTTGCTCGACAAGGCGTTTCGTGATGGCGAGCCCCAATCCTGTACCCTGATGGCTGCTATCGGTTCCCTCGACCTGTCGGAATTCGTCGAAGACTATATCTTGATCTTCACGCCGGATACCGACTCCAGTATCTCTGACCGACACCCGAACAAAGTCCCAGGAGTCGACGCTCTCTATGGAGATGTGGCCGCCCTTGGGAGTGAACTTGACTGCGTTGCTGAGCAGGTTGTAAAGAATCTGCTTAAAACGAACGCGATCTGCCTTAACCAGAAGCTTGTTCTCCACCTTCTGTTCAACCTGGATGTTCTTGGCGATGGCCAGTGGGTGAATGATAGAGAGTACTTCCGGTAGGGCATCCTTCACCAGAAACTCTTCGCTATGCAGCTCCAGTTGTCCCGCCTCGATCTTGGAAAGGTCGAGAATGTCATTGATCAACTGCAACAGGTGAGCTGAGCCTTGTTTGATGTGGTCTACAAATCGCCTCTGCTTGTCATTCAATGCTCCAGGAGTCCCCTCGGCTAAAAGGTCAGAAAAGCCCACAATCGCATTCAATGGGGTCCGCAGCTCATGGCTCATGCTGGCCAGGAACTTGCTTTTCATCTCGGTTGCGCGCTCGACTTCGCGGTTGCGAATGTCGAGCTCGCGATTCTGTTGCTCGATTTGCCACTGCGCCTTCTTGCGCTCCGAGATGTCGCGGATGGAACTGATTACCCGAAAACCCTCTCTGGTTTGAGTTGGGCTCAAACTGATCTCCACGGGGAATTCGGTGCCATCTTTGCGCAGCGCATACTGCTCCGAGGCTGCCCCCATGACACGGGGACGGGGCTCGGTGGCGTAACGGGCGCGAAGCTGTGAATGCGTGTTGCGGGTTTGTTGGGGAATAAGTTTCTCAACCCGTTCCCCCAGCAACTCGTCGCGCCGGTAGCCAAAGAGTTTTTCGGTCTGACCGTTGACCAGGACAATTCTTCCCTGCTCATCCACCGTGACCATCGCGTCGGGAGATACTTCGAGGAGGGCGAGAAGATTCTCTCTGCTTTTCTCCAGGGCTTCTTCGGCCAGCATGCGCTCCGTAACATCTCGCGTGATCTTAGAAAATCCGCGTAGTTTGCCGGTTTCGTCTGTCAGGGCGGTAATGACTGCGTCGGCCAGGAACCGCGATCCGTCCTTGCGGATCCGCCAGCCTCCTTCTTCTTTGTGGTGGCCCTCGGTGATCGCCTGCTGAAGGGCTCGCTCGGGCTTGCCATTCTCCACATCGGCGGGAGGATAGAAGCAGGAAAAATGGCGACCCAAGATCTCGTCAGTTGCGTAACCCTTGATGCGTTCTGCCCCTTGGTTCCAACTGGCAACGTTTCCGGAGGCATCGAGCAAGAAAATGGCGTAGTCCTCAACGCCATTCACCAGCAGGCGGAAGCACTCCTCACTATCGCGCAGCGCCTCCCTCGTCCGCACGCTCGAAGTGACGTCCTTAACCTGATGAATAATGTGGGTAATCGCGCCTTTGTCATTGAAAACTGGAGTATTGAGTGGACGCCAGTACCGCTCCTCGAACGAGCCACCTTCCTCAGTGGGCCGCCGGACGTCGTACTTTTGAATTGCCATCTCGTCTGGCTGCCGCATAGAGAGGACTTTGTTCAGGGAATTCCGCAGGTTTTGAACCCCGTTGGCGGCGGGGTCGTTGGGATTATCCGGGAATACCTCGAACAACCCGCGACCGACAATGTCGTGTCTGCGTGTCATGGTCGCTCGGAGGTATGAGTCTGATGCGGCGACGATCTGAAAATCCGGCGTCAAGATCAACAGTGGGGTCGGCGTGGCTTCGAACAATAGTCGATAATCATCTCCGGCTACTAGACTCTCGTTAGCATCGTCCATTCCAGGCCCTGCCTTCCGTCACTGTATTTCACGAGCAATCCGCAGCATGCCCTACTCGCCTGCGGTCGTACTTCGAGAAAGGAAACATGGGGTGCCGTTCCTGACTAGCAACTCGAACTCGCCAAAAACATGACCATCCCACCAGCCTTTAGCCACCTCTTCCTTCATGGTTTGAAGGGCATCGGGGATGGTAAAAGCTTTCTTGTAGGGCCTGTCGGTGGTCAAAGCATCATAAACATCGACGATTTGCAACACTCGCGCAGTAATCGGAATCGCATCGCCTCGAAGTCCATCGGGGTACCCCGATCCATCGAGTTTCTCGTGATGGTGACGGATGATCGGAAGCACCAAGCGAAACGACTTTAACGGCGCGCAAATGCGCTCGCCCACCACCGGGTGTTCCTGTATGAGTTTCCACTCCGCTTCGGTCAGGCGACTGGGCTTCAACAAAATCGCATCAGGCACGGCAATCTTTCCGACGTCATGAACCACGCCTGCCCGGCGGAGGGCCGTAATTTCATCCCCACTGAGGCAAAGGTGCTCGCCTAAGCGAGCCGAATAGTCCGAGAGGCGTTCACAATGACCATGAGTGTACGGGTCTTTGCCTTCAATGCTTCGGGCCAGAGTGAAAAGAACTGCCTCCGCGCGTTCCAGTTCATCGGTGCGGTGTTTAAGCTTTAGGAGTGATCCCACCCGCGCGAGCAGCTCGGCGCGCTCGACCGGGCGGGTCAGAAAATCATCAGCTCCTGCCTCAATGCCCCTGATCCGGGCCTGCTTGTCCGATAGCGCAGTAATCATGACTACGGGAGTTAAGAACGTTTCGGGGTTGCTCTTGATTTGCTCGCAGACCTCGAACCCGTTCAAATGAGGCATCAACACATCTAGAAGTACAAGGTCTATTTGAGTGCGGGCGAGTTCTGCAACTGCGGCCGCACCGTTGGGAACAGTGATTACTCGGAAGCCTTGCGTCGTAAGAAGTTCGTCTAACAGCTCACGGTTGGCGGGATTATCGTCTGCGACGAGGATTGTGTCGGTGATTGGTTGCTGCGACTGATACAACATACTGCCCTACTTAGTGTGCGTTTTCTAATAGTGTGAAGTAAGGGTCGCACGGACCCTGGGAAATAGTTAATTACTAAAGTCATTTCGCACTTTATCTGCATGGACCAACTATCGATGTGGCTCGCGCCTATTTAGTTCAGTCCACAGTGTTGTTACAGGCAGCCATAACATCGCTTCCCTATGATTCGGCTGTGGTTTCATGTGACTTCTGTAATGTAGCCGCCAGATTTCTCGCGTGCCAAGCTGAGGGCATAAGCATTCCAGCCAAAGAGGTACGCCCTGAAACTGCTAGCCATAGACGACACACCTCAGAATCTTGAGCTCATTACCGAAGCCATCGCTCAAAATGATCTTGAGATTCTGACGGCCAGCGATGCGGAAGTTGGGCTGGAACTCTTCCTGAATGCTCGTCCCGATGTGGTATTGCTTGATCTCGTGCTGCCAAAAATGGGCGGGATGGAATTGTTAGACCGGATGGTGGCCGCAGACCCGGGAGTTGACGTCATTCTGATGACATCGCACTACTCCACTGACTCAGCCGTCGAGGCGATTCAAAAAGGAGCGTGCGATTACTTAACCAAGCCTTTGGACATAGCGAAACTCCGCAATCGAGTATCGGCTCTGTTAGCCGATGCGGAGAAGCGGCAGCGCGCCTTTCATTTAGACAATGCCTTGCTCGACACCTATCAGTTTGAGGGAATCATCGGGCGCAGTCCTGTGATGCTGGATACTTTCGCCAAAATTCGACGCATTGCTCCTCATTTCCAGACGGTCCTAGTTACCGGAGCAACAGGAACTGGTAAGGAGCTAGTCGCACGAGCTCTTCATCGTCTGAGCCCACGCAGCTCCCGTCCTTTCGTGGTGTGTAATTGTTCGGCGCTGGTGGACACGCTGTTAGAGAGCGAACTGTTTGGCTACGTACGGGGAGCTTTCACGGGTGCCAACCAGGACAAGATGGGTCTGTTTGAGCACGCTAATGGCGGCACTGTATTCTTGGACGAGATTGGAGAGTTGTCCTTGCCGGCTCAGGCGAAACTTCTGCGGGTTCTCCAGCAGAAGGAAGTGCAGCGCGTTGGCTCGCCTACGACCCGGACGGTTGACGTGCGGGTGATCGGTGCGACTCACCGCCAAGTACGCGCGATGGTTGCAGATGGGCAGTTCCGCGAGGACCTTTACTACCGACTCTCTATGGTGGAGATACCGCTACCTCGGCTCCTGGATCGAAAAGAGGACTTGCCGCTGTTGCAGAAACACTTTGTCGATAAATTTGCAACGCAATACGGGAAACAGGTGGACGGCATTACGCGACGTGCCCAGCGGCGATTGGCAACCTATAACTGGCCGGGCAACGTGCGAGAGCTAGAGAATGTGATTGGAAACGCCGCGATGATGACCGACGGCAACACGATCGACCTGCGTGACCTTCCAGAGCCCTTGGGAGGCCTGCCAGGTAACCCCACTGTTTGGGACGAGGCTACGTTATCGATGGAAGAGGTGCAAAACCGGCATATGTTGCACGTCCTGGAGCGGGTTGAGGGTAATAAGACGAGGGCGGCTGAAATCCTGGGGATCGGCAGAGCCACGGTTTACCAAATGCTGGCAAAGATCAAAGAGAAGCATGCGACTGGGGACCCCGAGATCGCCGATGCAGCACGAAATGGCAAGTAGTTGGAATCATGCCGAGGCAGGCCCGAGACTCCGAATAAGATAGCAACCCGGTTATAAGTCGATACATCCCTATCCGGCTGTCGCTCTACGAGTTCTATATTCAAAGCTGTGAGCGTTGTTCCGGTTGCTTGCCAGAAGCTTCACGATCGTCTGGTGGTCGACAGGCTTGGAGAACAGGTAACCTTGGGCGCGCTCGCATCCGAGTTGCTTGAGTAAATCCAGTTGCGCCTGCGTTTCCACTCCCTCAGCGACTACCCTCAGGCCCAGGTGATGGGCGAGCATTACGATAACCCGGACAATTTCAAGGGTGTCAGCGTCACTGTCCATGCGGGACACGAATACTCTGTCAATCTTTAGAGTGTCGACGCGCAAACTTTGCAGTCGGCTGAGTGACGAGTACCCGGTGCCGAAGTCATCGATGTCCAAACCCACGCCGAGCGCTTTCAATTCCGAAAGAACGCTTGCCGATTTGTCGGCGTCGGCCATGGCGATGGTCTCGGTGATCTCCAGATCAATGCAACGCGGGTCCATGCCGCTCAGCTGAAGAATTTGACCGATCTGAGAGGCAAGATCGGCCTGTTTGAATTGCTTTGGGCTGATGTTGACGCTGAGAGACAGAGGAGGATCACAGGGGAAGAGCTGCTGCCAGGAACGCAGCTGCTGACAGGCTTCGACCAGCAATTCGCGATTGATGGACAGGATAATACCGGTCTCGTCGGCGAGGGGAATGAAATCACCTGGTGGAACCAAGCCCTGAGGGCGTTGCCAGCGAGTGAGCGCCTCAAAGCCCACGATCCGTTCATTTTCGAGGGACACGATGGGTTGGTAATAGACGAGGAACTCTCCCAAATCGAGCGCTTTGCGCAGATCGGTTTCAAGCTGCAAGCGTTTGACAGCACTGGCATGCATGGCATCGTCAAAAACCTCGCAGCGAGCTTTCCCATTATGCTTGGCCCGGTACATGGCGATTTCTGCGTCGCGGAGCACATCTTGGGCCTCGGTGCGTGTGCTGCCGCTGAATGCGATCCCGATGCTTGCTGTGATAACGATTTCGTGCCCATCGACATTAAAAGGGAGAGCAAGCCGTTCCTGTATGCGTTCCGCAACCCGGATGGCGTCGCTGGGATCGCGCAGTTCCTGTGCCAGAACCGCAAACTCGTCACCGCCGGGCCTGGCCAGAGTGCTATCGCCAAAGACAGGCTCTTGGTTCTCATCCGGGCCGGGACGCGAAATGATGTCGACTCGACGAAGGCAAGCCGTCAGACGCTGGGCGATCTGGATGAGAAGGGCATCACCCGCAACGTGGCCGAGGCTATCGTTGAACACCCTGAATTCGTCGATGTCAATGAACAACACTGCAAACTTGAAGTCGGCGTGGCGTCGCGATATCACCAGAGCTCGTTCCAGCCGGTCGAGGAGCAGAGTTCTGTTAGCGAGGTTGGTGAGACCGTCGTGAAAAGCGTTGTGCGCCAGCATCTCCTCGACTCGTTTGCGCTCAGTGATGTCGCGGTTCACCACGACTAACCCTTCGGCTTCGCCCTTCGGGCTGAGAATAGCGTTGGCAGTCGATTCGAGGACACGCCATGATCCATCCTTATGACGGATTCGATATTCAAGCCGCTCTCCCGAGCCGGTAAGGTTGGCTTTTTCAGCCGCCCCAAGCACCCGAGCTCGGTCGTCGGGATGTATCTGTTCCAGCGGAGAGGTCGCGATCAACTCGCTGCGGCTGTATCCAAGGATCTTTTCGTAAGCAGGACTGTTGTATAGACGGCGCCCATCCTTGTCGACCACGGCGATCATGTCGGCGGCATTCTCGCTGATCAGTTGAAAAAGCCGGTCGCGCTCCGCCAGACGACGCCGCACGCGCTGAAGCTGCAGATGTTGATAAACCGTATAGATGTCGAACAACAGGACCAGTGCCGCAAGCGCACGAACCCATTCCCTCAAAGTCAGCGAATAGGTCTTGTCGATGGGCAGATGAAAGCCAGGAAAGGTCAGCGAAAAGATGCCAAAGGTTAGAACCAGGGTGATTGCGACGGCATATCCCCACAGCCACCACTCCCGACCCTCAACTTGATGCCGGCGGGGTAACACAGACTCGGGGCCATTCTCGGGTTGAGGTTTCTCAGGCACGGGACCGCAATCTCCTAGGTCGGTGGAAGCCGTAGTCGAACGGCGAAAATGCTAGCAATGCGGCCAAGGACGGCAAATCCTTTGTCATATTTCAACCAGTGGCTTTTTGATCTGGGTCTTGCTTTTGAGCCAATCGTGCAGAATGCCGAGATCCACCGGGGGAATGCGAACAAATTCGCAGCCAAGCGCGCCGTAGTTTCTGGCCCACTGCACCCGCGCCTCGATGTGGATGGCGCGCTCCGTGCCAGGCAACAGAAGATAGAAAGACAATATATCCCCAATCGCGAATTCCTCATTGCTGATGAGGCCCACCCCGCCATCGCCAATGTCGGTGATCGTGAGATCCACAGACCGCTGGTTCTGGTCCTTCGCCTCTACCGAGCTCATCAGTGCGTACCTTGCATGGCGGCGATAGTCATACAACATTCTGGAATAGGCGGCCTTCAAAGCTTTGGCCACCGATGCTTCCGTCACAGGCTTTCGAACCAGTACATGGACACCAGGCACGGCGTAATCCTGCGAAGACACTGCAACAATCGTAGGTTTCTGCCATGTGCCGGCCGCCTGGATTCCGCGTAAGAGACCGATGGAGTCGTTGTCCCAGTCCAGCACGATCAAATCGGTGCTGCCTTCTAACAGATGGCTGGAGGCTCTTGCGGCGCTCAAGCATACATTTGTGCTGATCGAAAATTTCTCGAGCACTCGGTTCATAGTGCAAACGACGCTGGGATCGCGAGAGATCAGCAAGCACTCAAATGCCATCTCTGATGTCACAACCTGTCTCCTTTAGAACTGGACGCCGAACGTAGGGGGCAAAATCCGGCAGCCACGGTTCCCTGACGTGCGCTGGATTCTGTTCGTCCCCGGAATGAACATGATGCACTTTATAGGCCAGACGCCTGCTCCACCTAGGTGTCTGTTCCTAAACAGGGTGGTAGAAGCATGAAGAATGATGGGTGTCTGGAAAACGAACGGTGTTACTTTTTCCATACATATTAGCGGCATGCCTGTCCCGGCAATACCGACCGGCAGCGCAATGCGCTAACTCAGATGGCGATCGATCAGTTGGTTACAGCCTCTCTTCGCGTTTGGTCATCAACATGCTCCTCCTTGATGGCTATGACCAAAGAACAAGTTCGACTCGACGGCCTTCTATTCTCCAGCGATACCCAGGTGCTCGGAGTCATGAATCAGATTCTGGACACCTTCGCCATTAAGACTGAGGTTTGTGGAGAACTTGATTTGGCCCTTGATGCCGTAAGCCACCGCAGGCTTGATGCGGTGATTGTGGACTGGACTGGGGTTCGCGATCCCAATCGCGTAATATGCGCCGCGCGCAAGTCATCTCCCAATAGTAATTCGACCATAGTTTCGATCGTCGATCAGGGGTCCGAAGCGCATGCCCTGCTGGCGGGAGCTAATTTCATGATCCACAAGCCAATGGACCTTGACCATGCGGGACGGTGTATGCGGGCAGCTTATGGGACCATGCTGCAAAATCGGCGGCGCGCGGCTCGCGTCGCGGTCGACATCCCCGTGGTGGTAAGAGTGATTGAGGGCCAAAGACTGGAAGCTAAAATCAGTGACATCAGTATTGGCGGGCTGGCTCTGCAATGCAAGCAGCCACTGGACCTAGATCGAAAGGTCACGGCGCTCTTCACTCTCCCCGGTACAGAGGGCCTTATCTATCTGTCGGGCGTCGTCGTCAATACGGACGGGAAAGGCCGCGCCGGTATCCGATTCTCCTTCATTCCCGACGAAGATCTTACCGTGCTCCAAACATGGCTAGCTAGCGAACTCACCAAACTGGAGAATGCCGAGATGCCGGTCAGTGATATGAAGGGCAACGTGCACTGAAAAAACGCACAGCGTACTCGACACCATTTCATGCCGAAATATTGCTGCCGCTTGCGCCGCGCACCGAAAATTATCCACCTGACTCCAACTATTTTTGTACAAGCGAAGGTTCTGTATTCTGGAAATGTGTCTCCGCCGCGGACGGTTCCCCCTGTTCAGATGGCAACTACACTAGCAACTGCATTGGAATATTGGGCCTTTTGCGCGGATGACCATCTGGCCCTCGATCTGCATCTCTCCAGTGCTCCTACCTCAAAGCCAAGAACGAGGGCAACACGGTATGAATAACTTTGAGCCGGGGACCGCTTCAAACGGAGATGCAGGAGCAGAAAAGAAGTCAGATCGAGTTGATTGCTCGGGAGGCGCTGCTTGACGATCCTACTGGCGGAAGACTCTGCCGTCTACCAGCACTTGATAACGGGCCACCTCACAGAATGGGGTTTCGACTTCGTATGTGCAAAAGATGGCCGGGCAGCCTGGGATCTGCTTACGAAGCCAGACGCGCCGCGGTTAGCGCTACTCGACTGGGTGCTTCCCGGAGTGGACGGTGTGGATCTCTGTCGGCGCCTGCGGCGCCGCCCGGAGACTGAACCCTACACCTATACGATCTTACTCACCGCTAAGAGTGCAAGACAGGAGATGCTTGAAGCCATGGACGCGGGTGCGGATGACTTTCTTGCAAAACCCTTCGATCCATCTGAACTGAAGGCGCGCCTGCTGGTAGGAAAGCGAATCGTCGAGCTCCAGCAGAAGCTCGTTTCAACCAATGGTGCTTTGCACTATGCAGCGAGCCATGATTTCCTCACGAAATTGTGGAATCGAGCGGCGATCATGGCTTTTCTGCAACGTGAAGTTGCGCGCTCTCACCGCCAGGGCACAGCGCTCGGAGTGATTCTGGTTGACGTAGACCACTTCAAGAAAGTGAACGATGAATTGGGCCACGAAACCGGAGACTATGTTCTCCAGGAGATTGCGAAGCGGTTTACCGCCAGCCTGCGTGAGTACGATGGAGTTGGTCGATATGGCGGCGAAGAGTTTCTGCTAGTCATGCCCGGTTGCGACCTGGCAACCACTGTACGAAGAGCGAATCTCATTCGAGAGGCGACTTCGAGTCCAGCCATTCGGACGCCTCTCAAACTAACCACAGTCACCGTCAGCATGGGGGTAGCCGTGGCAGAGCCCACAATGAATTCAGAATCGCTCTTGCGTCGCGCCGACCTGGCACTGTATCAAGCCAAGCGCAATGGAAGAAACCGCGTCGAGCAGTCAGTTGCGACCACTGGAGAAGCAGTGGGGCGAACCTGAAGCGGGTGTCCTGACATCCGATGGTAATGCGTAGCGATCCACCCACTAGTAACCGATGGTTCGATGTCCAAGGCCTGTACGGTATTCCAGAATCGAGGCTGATCTCAACCCTACCATGCCACAGACTCCCTGAGATTGCAGGGCTAAGTGTCACCACATCTTGAGTTTGCATGTGGTCATGCTCCAGAGCGATTCGGCACACATCGTGCAATGACTACTTCAGCGAGAACTCCGGCCAACGATTCCCCCCGCTGCTTGCCTGGGTCAACGCCACTCGAGGTTCGAGGGAGGAGTCATGCGGCTCAGAAACATTGTGTTGGTCTTCGCTTCGTTCGCATTGGTAAGCTTGATATCTTTCGCACAACAGGCTCCGGAAAGAGTGGCGTCGACCGCAGGTCTCCATCTAAGTGAAAAGGGTAGCGGGGAGTATGGCAAGTTACCCCTGGTATTCGAAGCGAACCAAGGTCAGGCTGACCCGCAAGTCAGATTTCTGTTTCGCGGGGCAGGTTACACGGCATTTCTCACGTCCGGCAGTATGGTTCTTTCTCTACGGCCGCCCAGAGTAGATCGCGCTCCAGAGCGGGGCAGCCTCAGTGCCACGAATATGGGGCTGCCATCGCCGGCTACCACGATGCAGTTTCGGTTGTCCGGAGCAACCACAAATCCAAAAGTCGTGGGCGAGGACTTACTTCCTGGGAAAGTAAATTACTTCCTCGGCAATAACCCGACAAAGTGGCGAACCAACGTTGCAACTTATGCGAGGGTTCGCTACGAGAACGTGTACCCCGGAATCGACCTGGTCTACTACGGCAATCATCGTCAGTTGGAGTATGACTTTGTGGTCTCTCCGGGAGCTGACCCCGGCCTGATTGGATTCGAGATCCAAGGTCCCAGCCAGATGCACGTGGATGAGGAGGGCAACCTGGCTCTACAGACTCCGAATGGAAGTCTTCACTTCCAGACTCCAGCCATCTATCAGGACTTCGGCGGTCGGCACGTGCCCATCACTGGGGCCTATGTCGTAAAAGACGAGACCCATATCACATTCCAGGTTGCACATTACGACCCTAGCCATCCCCTGGTGATCGACCCTGTCCTCGTGTACGGAACCTACTTGGGGGGAAGCGGAGATGACCGGGCTACCGGAATTGCTGTCGATAGCACGGGCAGCGTCTACGTTGCTGGATACACCGACTCGGTCGACTTTCCGGTGGCAACACCCGGATCACTCCCATCCGGCGCAACCCACGTCTTTGTGGCTAAGCTCGATGCCACCGGATCAAATCTCGTGTATGCGGATTACATTGGAGGCAACTCTCAGGACTATGGATACGCACTCGTCGTGGACGGTTCAAACAACGTGTACGTGACCGGCAGCACAGCATCGAGCGATTTCCCCATGGTGAATCCCTATCAAGGGACCTATCCGGGATCCTTCAATGCATTTCTCACTAAAATCTCAGCGTCGGGATCTTCGTTACTGTACTCAACATATTTTGGTGGTAATGGTTCCGACATCCCGTCGGGTTTGGCAATTGACAGCTTGAATGATGTAGTCCTCGCTGGAAACACATCGTCCACTAATTTACCGGTGGTCAACGCGTATCAGTCTGCTGTAGCGCCGAACCAAGGAGGCTTGCTGGGGAATTACGGTTTCCTAACTAAGTTCAACCCCAACGGATCTTCTCTGGTCTATTCCACCTATTTGGGTGGGAATTCCAATATTCCCCTGAACTGTGGGGGAATACCCTGCTGGACTTCACCATACACCGCAATCAGCGGCGTTGCAGTGGACAGCAACGGCAATGCTTACGTTGCAGGCGATACCAACACTTACAACTTCCCAACCACGCAGGGTGCGTATCTAGCGACGGACACCACGCAGATGAACAGCAACGTCGGATTCGTGAGCAAAGTTACCAGCTCTGGATCTCTGGATTACTCCACATACTTTTATGAGTCAAGCGGCATCCTGACCAACATCGACGCAATCGCGGTGGATGGTTCAGGTTCGGCGTATGTCACCGGAAGCGCCGTCAGTGACGGTACGTTCCCGGTAACGTCCACGAGTATCTGCGACCCTGGTGTTTACGGTTGGGAATGCGGTTACGCTTTCGTGACCAAATTCGACCCGACAGGGTCTAGTTTGCTCTACTCCACTTTTCTGGGACCGAACAACTCTGCCAGCCCGCAAGCGATTGCTTTGGACGCGAACAACGATGTGTACGTACTTGCGACTACATCGAGCAATACCTTCGGAATCGTCAACGGAATCGAACCCTACACGAACGGAAGCGATACCTTGCTGGTGGAGATCGACTCATTGGCGAGCACACAACTCTTTGCCACTTACCTGGGCGGAAGTTCAGATGATGCCCCCGCAAGCATTTCAGTTGATTCTAGCGGTAATCTCTACATTGCAGGATCCACCGATTCAACCGATTTTCCGGTCACGCAAGGCGCCTTTCAGGAAATGGTCGGAGGCAATACCGACGCCTTCGTGATGAAGATCGGGCCTGGCTCAGCACCATCCGTATCATTGAGCCCGAATTCTCTTCAGTACTCGTCTCAAAGCGTTGGCGCCACCAGCCAGCCACAGACCGTCTTGCTGCGAAATATGGGCAGTTCGTCGCTTTCGGTTTCCTCGATCACCAACAGCGGGGATTTTGCGGAGACGGACGACTGTGCCACTGGCGTAGCCGCCGCGGGCAACTGTACTTTATCCGTCACCTTTACGCCCACAGCCGCAGGAACCCGCGCCGGATCAATCCGTATTCAGGATAATGCCGCGGGATCGCCGCACGTCATCAACCTAAGTGGCACCGGTTTCGGTCCAGTCGTTTCACTTACTCCTGCGAGCTTGACGTTTGCTGCTCAACCTCTGGGAACGTCCAGCGCGGTGCAGACCGTCACTTTCGCAAACACCGGGAATGAAACATTGAACGTGGGCGGCATCCAAATTACAGGAGACTTCACACAGACGAATAACTGCCCCGCTAATTTGTCTTCCAACTCGAGCTGCACGATGAGCGTAACCTTCACGCCGACGGTGACCGGCGCACGGAATGGGACGCTCACGATTGGTGACAATGGGCAGGGCAATTCTCAGGCTGTGAACGTCACCGGAGCGGGAGCAGATTTCGGACTCGCAAGTTCTCCGACCAACGACACTCTGAAAGCCGGCAATACTGCCACCTACCAGTTGGCGATCTCTCCTCTGGGCGGTGCATTCACCAGCATCGTCAGGCTAAGTTGCAGCGGAGCACCCAACTTGACAGCTTGCAGCATATCGCCCAGCAGT
Source organism: uncultured Acidobacteriota bacterium (assembly GCA_963701925.1). Lineage (GTDB taxonomy): Bacteria > Acidobacteriota > Terriglobia > Terriglobales > Acidobacteriaceae > Sulfotelmatobacter. The sequence goes on along the minus strand of CAVPBQ010000006.1, from coordinate 393,935 downwards.
GTCACTCCTAACGGAAGTACGGTCCCGGCAACGTTGACCATCACTACGACGGCCTCTGTCGCGCAGTTGGTTCCTGTTCGTTCATCGCGAGGCGGGACAACTTACGCGATTTGGATACCGCTGCAGGGGATGGGCCTATTCGGAATGTTTTTTGTGGGTTCCTGCGCCCGGTCGCGAAAGCTTCGCGCGATTTTCCTGCTGGCTCTGATGATCGCAGCTCTGATGTTTATGATTGGATGCGCCGGAGGAACCGGAATTACAACACCGCCCCAGGTCGGAACCACTCCCGGGACCTATACAATCACAGTTACCGGAACTTCGGGAGCTTTGCAGCACTCCATTCCTGTCACTCTTATCGTTCAGTGATCAGAGAATCGGTGCTCTACTAGTTGCAGGTTGCCATGTTTTGGCCGACCCCCTCCAAACTGATAACGGAGTTTGCCACCAGCGGCAGGCTCCAAAACCTGTTGTGGTGCTTCCGCAGGTAGTAGGCCGCAAACACAGAACTTGCGCTCTTCACGGATGCGACAGCGTACGTGCGCGCGACCGTCGGATGAGTTCCATACAGGTAAGCCGATTGAACTTCGACGTTGCAGACTCCCTTTTTCCCGGCGAGCCAGTTCTGGCGGGCGAACAGCGTGGTGTAGGAATCGGCAAACGTGCTGCCTGTGGAGATCAGGGCAAAGGTAACGAACTTTGTGTCAATCACCTTGTTTTCCGAGCCGGCGATCATAAACTTGGGCACTTGGACCGGCGGTGTCGCCTCGATCATCTCAGCATTGTTCCGCATAGAGGCGCTAGGCGCTTCCGGAAGCTCAGCTGCCATGGAGGTCGCAACCAGCGCCAGGGCGATGCCGGCAGTGCGCAGCATCGATCGCAACAGCGGAGTTTGCGAGCGTGCAACCGTCGCGATGCTGGAGGCAACGTGCTTAGTCTCCGCTACTGAGTTCTGCGATGCGTTACGAGTGGCCATGTCCCAAAGATAGGCTCGCGCCCTCCAGTGCACAATGGCGAGACCGTAATAGACAGTAGTAACGAACGGTAACCAGTCGGTTGTACCCTGGCTTTCTAAACGACGGCGCCCATAATCCACATCACCTTTGAGCGTTGAACCTGGAAAAAATTAATGCGTTATGTCGCTTGCGCCGGGCTCTATGCGATAACAGTAAGTCGCCAATGAGATATTTTTTCGAGATGTCTTCCGACGTGATCTCAGTCCGCGCGCTTTAGTTCGGCTTTTAAATTGAGATTTTTGATCAGCCGGTGCAGGTACTTGGGGTGAATTCCTAACAGGCGCGCGGCTTCGACGGGGCTGCCTTTGGCTTCGTCCATGGCGTTGATCACGAGTTGCTTCTTACTCTGGTTCAGTGTGTTGTGATACCGCGCGGCCGGGAGCTCCGACGATCGTTCTTCCAGCATCGCCTCCGGAAGATCTTCCGGCAGGATCTCTTCAGTCAGCCCCAGCACGATGGCATGTTCGATGGCGTTCTCCAGTTCGCGAATATTGCCGGGCCAGCTGTATTGCATGAGCAGAGAGCGCGCCTCCGGCGAAATGCCTTTGAATCCGCGCTTGCACTTCGCCGCAAATCGATTGGCAAAATGCAGCGCCAGCGGAGGAATATCTTCCCGGCGTTCGCGCAGCGGCGGAAGCGCAACCGAAACTACATTCAGGCGGTAATAAAGGTCCTGGCGGAATTCTCCCGCCTTAATGGCCTGCTCCAGATTTTTGTTGGTGGCCGCGATCACGCGCGCATTAAACGGAAGCAGGCGAGTGCCCCCCAGTCGTTCGAATTCACGTTGCTGCAGGACTCGCAACAATTTGGATTGCAACAGTGGAACCATTTCGCCGATTTCGTCCAGCAGCAGAGTTCCATCTTCTGCAGTTTCAAATTTGCCTTTCTTAGTTGCAGCCGCACCGGTGAAAGCTCCCTTCTCGTGGCCAAACAATTCACTCTCCAGCAAAGTCTCCGGAATCGCCGCACAGTTAATGGCCACGAAGGGCTTGCTGGGACGCAGGCTGTTGGCATGAATCGCGCGAGCCACCAGTTCTTTGCCGGTTCCGCTTTCCCCGCGGACGAGCACCGTCGATTCGCCTTTGGCTACGCGGGCGATGAAGTCGGTAACCCGCGACATGGCGCGACTCTCGCCAATCAAAGCGTCGACGGCTACGTCCGAGCGCAGTCGCTCGTTCTCCGCTCGTAGGGAGTCAAGCTTCAGCAGATTCTCCAGCGAGACCGCGGCAATGCGCGAAATCGAGCTCAGCAACAATGCGTGCTCTTCGCTAAAGGGTGGGAACGCGGCGGGTGAAGCCAGGTAGATCACACCGAGAATGTTCTCCACCCCAACCAGGGGAACACACAGCACATGTTCCTCTTCATTCGGCGTCGTGGAGCCGGCGGTGAAAACTGCGCAACGTTCCCACATGGCCCGCTGCGCCCACTCCTCGCGTATCAATATTGGCTGCTTCGCATCACCGTCCCGCCTCCAGGTACAGGGCGAGCCCGGCTCGTCGGAGGAGTTCGGTTGCAGCACAATTGCGCCTTGTGCGGCCGGAATCACTTCGAAAATCAGTTTCAGCAACTCCAGTTGCAGGCTTTCAACGTCGTGGAAGGAGTTGATGAGGTTGGCGATTTTTAAAAACGCCGCCAGGTCGCGCGCTATTTTCCCCATCCCCGAAGCATTTAATGGCAGGCCCGAATGCTGATCGAGGAGCAGCGTGGTCAGTGCGCCAGTGGAGCCTGCTTTGCCGGCCTCGGAGCCGGTATCTTGTTCCTCTTCGGTGAGGAACACAAACTCACTGCTTCCGACGCGAACCCGGTCTCCGTGTTGAATGGGCGTGTTACGGCTTATTTGAATTCCGTTGACGAACGTTCCGTTGTGACTTTCAAGGTCGGAAATCTCATAAACGCCCGCGGATGGTTCAGTGATGGCGCAATGCTTTCGCGAAACGGCAGAATCGCCGATCGTAATTTGGTTGGCAGTGTCCCGGCCTAAAGAAAGCGGACCGTCGGTTAAAGCGTGGACGGTGCCTTGCAGCGGCCCCGACATCGCTACCAACCTGGGATTCAACAAGTCTCCCTCCCGCGGAACAGTCTAGCCGAGTTTGCCGCGAACGCGTTGGCAAATTGAATTGCCCCATTTGCTCCGCCCCGCCTCCAAGCGGCTCACTTTCGTTGACTCGTATTCGCCGCAAGCCCTAAGATTACGCGGCATGCCAGACCCAGTTTCTCTACTCGGTCAGACCGTTTCGCATTACCGCATCGTCGAAAGACTCGGTCGAGGCGGCATGGGCATTGTCTACAAAGCCGAAGACCTGCGGCTGCGTCGCTTTGTGGCTGTGAAGTTCCTTCCAGAAGACTTCTCCGTGGACGCTTCTTCCCTACGTCGATTCGAACGCGAAGCGCAAGCCTCTTCCGCTCTCAATCATCCCAACATCTGCACCATTTACGGCCTTGAAGAGCACGCTGGACAACCGTTCATTGTCATGGAGTTTCTCGAGGGTCAGACTCTCAAGCACCAGATCAACGGGCAACCCCTCGCCCTTGAAGAATTCCTGCAATTGGGAATCGGCATTGCCGATGGCCTCGAGGCTGCGCACGCCCGCGGCGTCATCCACAGCGACATAAAGCCAGCCAACATCTTCGTTACCAAACGCGGCGACGCCAAGATTCTCGACTTTGGTCTGGCCAGGCTCACGTTCGTCGCTCCGGGAGCGGACGCTAGCGGGTTGCCAACTCTCAGAATGGACGAAATGCTCGCCAGCGCCGGTTCCGCGGCGGGTACTCTCGGCTACATGTCGCCAGAGCAAGCGCGCGGCGAAGAACTCGACGCGCGCACCGATATTTTCTCGTTCGGCGCCGTGCTCTATGAGATGGCTACAGGGCGTGTGGCATTCGCTGGCAACACCCCCGCCATCATCATAGACACCATCCTTAATCGCCCACCAAGTCCTTTCACTCGCGCGAATCTCAATTTTCCTGCCAAGGTCGAGGAAATTATCTCCAAGGCCTTGGAAAAAGATCGCAAGCTGCGCTATCAGCATGCTGCGGACATTCAAGCCGACTTGATTCGGCTCCGCCGCGACACACAATCGGTGCCGGCGACACCGGCTCGCGCCGGGCAACCACACCGCGTCTTGATACCACTATTAGTTATTGGTCTTGTGGCCCTCGCTCTGTTCGGCTGGTCCTTCCTTAAATTTCACAGTCGCCATCTCGCCGCAGGCACGCCTCCAGCTCACGCCTCCGCTGTCGTCATTCCGTTCACTACTCTCAAAGGATCAGAAGTCATGCCGGCCTTTTCGCCGGACGGCAGCCAGATCGTGTTCGCTTGGGACGGCGGCGGCAGCACATCCCCAGGCGGATTAGATCTCTACGTCAAAGTGATTGGCTCCGAAAAGGTTTCGCGTTTAACTTACAAACCCTCTGCGTGGCTGGCGCCTTCGTGGTCGCCCGACGGGCGTATCATCGCCTTCGCGCGAAAGTCCGCCTCAAATTCCGATTCGGGTATTTTCGAAATCTCCGCCATCGGTGGACCCGAGCGTAAGCTCGCCTCCGTCTCGTTCAACTACGTCCCACCAATTTCGATGAGTTGGTCAGTCGATGGACGCTTGCTCAGTTATGCCGACGGCGACGGGGTGATGTTCCTCCTGGATCGCCAAGCTGGCCAGCGCACGGTTCTGCCAAAGCCTGTGCAGTGCGGAACGGCGTGGTCACCCGTTTTTTCTCCCGACTCCTCGCGCATCGCTTTCTTATGCGAGGCCCATGGCCAATTCTTCTTATATGTCGCGCGCCCCGATGGCTCCGGCGCGCTACAGTTGACCGATAAAGATGTAGGCCCGCAAGATCTGGCTTGGTCCGCGGACGGTAAGCGCATCTTGCTCAGTGACCCTCTTACCAATCAATTGCGCGAATTTGATGTGCAAACCGGGAAGTCTTCGGTACTCGCGTTTACTCAGGATGCTTTCCAGCCCGCTAGTTCCCGCAGCGGGAATCGGCTTGCCTATGCCAGAGTTTTTCTCAACTCAAATATTTGGGCGTCCCGCATTGCCAACGGCGGCAATATTGCCGACAAGGAAGGTCCTCACCTGCTGGTCTCCTCAACCCGCAGTCAGACCGCTCCCGATATTTCTCCCGATGGGAAGCGAGTTGTCTTCGAATCCGACCGCAGCGGCGGTCGCGAAGTCTGGGTCTCGAATATCGACGGCAGCAATCCGGTGCAGTTGACCCACTTGAACAATCCGCTTACAGGTACACCGCGCTGGTCCCCTGCTGGCAATTTGATTGCTTTCGACTCTCGCGCAAGCGGCAAGGCAGCGGTCTACTTCGTCGATCCCGACGGAGGAATTCCTCAAAAGCTTTCAGCAGGAATCGATAATATCGCGATCCCAACGTGGTCCCGCGACGGCAAGTCTATTTATTTTTCTTCTGCCGACACTCAGAATGGCTCGCTCTTCAGAATGTCTTTGCCGGATGGTCCGATCCTCCTGATCGCCAAGGGACCCGGGCTGATCAGCAATGCAAAAGAGTCTGCAGACGGAAAATGGATTTATTTCGTCAAGGGAGACCCCAATTCCGAAGTGCGCGTAATTCCCAGCGCTGGGGGAGAAGACCGCCCGGTCGCAGGCATGCCTCTGTTGCACAGCGCCACAGACTGGGCTCTGGCAAAAAACGGCATCTATTTCTTCGACCGCAATTCCCGGTCGAGCATTCGCTTTTACGATTTTGCCTCCAAGCAAATTCACTCGGTTTTCATGTTAGCCGCGTCTCTCCCGGACTGGGGAGGCCTATCGATCTCCCCGGATGGGCGATGGCTCGCCTATTCCCTGTTGGGCGATATCCAAAGCGACATCATGCTCGTCGATCAGTTTGAATAAAAAGTCCCACTCAATCGAGCGAGCGGCCTCTTCATCTCTTGGAACCTGCTGGTTACTCGCCGGTAGCCGATCGGATACCGCAGGCCGGGACTTGCGGCCATTCGACACCTCGTTCAAAACCCATCTCGTTGCAAACACAGCAGATTCGCTCGCCGCCCTTGGCCGCTTCGCTTTGGCTCCACGCTTGCCTCAGTAGAAAGCGTTACCGCAAGCATTGAACAACATCTTGCGAAACAAAAATTCAGTTTGGTTCCACTGCGAGGAGCCACAAGGAGAATGTATGAAAAACGTTATCTCGACCCTGTCGCTGGTGGTTATGTCGCTGCTGCTGAACGCGGCCCTCGTCAATGCTCAAACCGCGAAGGCCAACGTGCCATTCGCCTTCAGCATCGGCGCGACGCAGTTGCCGGCCGGCACCTATACGATCGTGTCTGATGGAGGCGACTCGAACGCGATCATCGTGCGCAACCTGGCAACTGGAGAGAGCGCGATGTCGCTCGCTGCCAGCCAGGAATCCGCCGAGCCTACGACTTCCAAACTGGTCTTCCACCACGTCGGCGCCGAGTATTTCCTGGCCGAGGTGTGGAGAGTGTCGGGCACCGATGGCAAGACGCTTCCGACCACCAAGCGGGAACGCGAGCTGACCAAGGAACTACAGCTTGCCAAAGATGCCGGGCGCCGCGGACAGGTCATCGTCGCCCTTAAGTAAGAGCCTTGCACTGAATCCTCGAAGCCGGAGCCCAGCGCTCCGGCTTCGCCTTATTTGTGGGTGTAAGGGCAAGCAGGGATGATCGGCGATCCGGACGTTATGAAACATCTTCGCCACGGGAAGGGGGCGCTTCGCGGCGCCGGCGATCAGAGGAGATAGGGCACCAGGGCGGCAGTTTGTTGCGCATAGGTGGCATAAGTCTCCCCGAATTGGGAGCGCATCCATTTCTCCTCCATGCGGAGCTTGAGCCAGAGCGCGAAGAAGACGAGAAAGAAAGCGAGGAACCCCCGCACCTGCAAGATGGCGATCGCCATGCCAAGGAACCCTATCAGAATGCCGGTGTAAATGGGGTGACGCACCACAGCGTAAGGACCTGTAGTGATCAGCTCGTGGCCCTGCTTAATAGTGACGGAGCGGCTCCAGTTGCGGCCCAGGTGCTCGCGCGCCCAGACGGCGAAGAGCAGGCCGGCGACGGTGATGGCGACTCCCATCCAGAATGGCCAATAGCCTTGCGGCCAGAGCTGGACGTAAAGCCAGCGCATCGGGAGCCGAGGAACCGAGAGTAAAACGATCGCGATCAGGAAGATGAAGACGCGGAGGATGCGCGAGGCTGCGGGCTCGAGACGCTGGGTGGCTTTGGTATCCGCAGCTTTGATCTGCCAGTAGAGAAAAAAAACGACCCACACCACGGGAAAGAATGCTTCGTAGAACCACATGGGGACCTCCGAGCGCTTAAGAGTACTCACCTCCGCATTGCGACTATAGCAGGCTATTCCGCAAAGAACGCGCCGCCACCGATGCGGAAGTCCGTGAGAGGCTTGAGATTCTTCTTATAACCGCGAGTCACTGCGTATTCCTTGCCACCTCTAACGCGCAGACCATATTTTCCCGCCGGGTATGGCTTGATCTCGACCACAAATGAGGTATTCACGAGCGCCGATCGATGGATCTGAATGAATCCGTAGGGCTTCAGCTTTTTTGCCACCATCGAGATGGACTCGCGCAGCAGATAGGAGTCCGATTCCCGCTGCAGCGACACATAATTGCCCTCCGCTTGAACTGCGACTACATCGCCAGGGTCGATGAAGAGAATTCTCCCTCTCGCTTTGATTGCGATCATCGGGGGACGTGGACGGGGCAGCGTCTGCAACTGCGGCAGAGCTTCGATCAATTTTGAAGCTCGCTCGCCTTTTGCTCTCCGAGAGGCTCGGTCCAAAGCTTCATTGACGCTCTCGTTGGAGAAAGGCTTTAGCACATAGTCTACGGTGTGCCTCTCAAAGGCTGCCACCGCGAATTCAACCTGTGACGTTACAAACACGATAGACGGCAGCCGAAGGTTCCGCTCCCTAAGCTGGTCGACTAGCTCAGTGCGCGACAGATCTTCGATATTAATGTCGAGAAGCAAAACATCGTAGGAGTCCGTGCTCAATTTCTCGAGCGCTTCGCCGGCATCATTGGCCGAATCGAAATGCTCCACGTCGCTCCTACCTGAAAGGATGCTCGCCAGAGCCGTTTGGGCCCGAGGCTCATCATCCACGATCAACACGCGCATGGTTTCCACTCATCCATCCATCTCTGTTCGATCGGACGTAAACGTTTTGGCGCGTGCACGTCATTACGAACCTGCGTCAGCGATCCTCTTCGCATGGCCATGACTTGAATTCGCGTTAAGATCGGACGTCAGTGAGCATGATCGCCCGAGTCCGGCCCCGGCGTTCCGTCCGACCACTCGGTCACTTCCACATTGAGCTCGGTCACTGGCTCCGGATTGCCATTAAAGTGCGGGGCCACCTCAACCACGGAGCCCGAGCCCAACGCACCCGCACCCCAAGTGTTAGCGTCTTTCACGGGAAGATAAAACATGAGATGGGGAGCGCAGTTCCCGCAGAAGTCGTTAAGGTGCCCTTGCTTCGACATCATGTAGGCCATCCCGCCAGACTCGATCTCCGGCAGTTCTCCTTTCTCTATCGCGGCCTTCATACCCTCGTTCATTTCCTCTTTCGATTTTCCCGCCAATGCCAATTTTGTCCGAATCTTAAGGATCGGCAGAAGCGTCCTGGCAGCCTGCGGGTTGTAGCAAACCGGACCCCGAGCCCTGGGGTTCCAAAACCCAAAACTGAATTTTCCGGAATAAGGGTTCATCCACGAGCGGTCCACATTGCAGACAAAGCCGTTCGTGCCCTTGACCGCAGTTTCATAGCCATCCTTTCCGAAGACCAAAACCGTCGCGTCCTTGGCAATAGAAGGCGGCGCCGCGCTACGAGCGAGCGCAATTTCCGCATCGCGATCCATCAGGTATTGATCGAGCGGGGCCATGGTGGGATATGGATTCTTGGCGTCCTGTGCTTGCGAGCATCGGGCCGCGCCCAGGGCAAGGGCCAGCGCAAAGCATGCCAATGCGATGATGGCGACAGCGTTTCGTCTCACGGGTCTTCTCCTCGAATCCTTTTGATACAGACAAAGTACGGCTCCCAAACTCATGATCGTCCAACCCCGATCAAGATGTTGGGCCCGGACGTTAGTGAGCCATCGTCCCCGAGTCCGCCGCGCCAAAATACTTTTTAAAGGCTTCGCTTGCCGATGTTCCGTCCGACCAGTTGCCTACGGGAACGTCAACCGTGGTATAGCGGCCTATTTTTTCCTCGTGCGCGTCCATCGGGACGTCGTCTCCCAAGTCGGATCCCAGGGCTTTAGGATCGATTTCGGAAACAAAAAACATCACGTGGGGAAGCCATGGTCCTTTGATGCCGGCATTCAAGTACCCTTGCTTCGACAACATGAAGGACAGCGAACCGGGTTCAGGTGTGGGCAACTCACCTATCGCGATGCCATCTATGATGGCGGCCTCGATCTCAGTGTTCGAACGCCCGGCAAGCGCCAGTTCCGTCTTCTTGAGGTAAATCGGAAGAAAAGACCGCACAGCGGGAGCGCTCAGGCAGATCGGCCCGTGTATCTTCGGATCCCAAAAAGCCGGATTGTTTTTCGGCAAATCCCATGATCGTCCCACGGCGCATACGAAACCATTCTTCCCCTCCACGGCTGTTTCATAGCCATGCCTTCCGAGGACCATAACTGTGGCGTTTTTGGCAACGGATGGCGGAGCCGCGCTGCGGGCCATGGCAATCTCCGCATCGCGGTCCATCAGAAATGGATCGATGGAGGCCATGGTGCTGGACGGCGCTGGTTTGTCTTGCGCCTGCAGAGCAGCGCCCAGCGCAAAGGTCAGAACAAAGAATCCCAATGCGATCATCTTGACTGTCTTTCGTTTCATTTGGCTCTCCTCGAAATCCTCGTGATGCGTTTTGAATTATCTTGCCGAACTGATCAGCTCATCTCTTCGGCCGCGCGCACTCAAAGTTCGCGGCGTCATTCGGATCGCCGCTGCCCTTGTACTTCGCTGCCTGCGGGTACGGGCACAGAGGCCGCGTCATCTTCGCGTGCGTTTCGTCCTCGCCTTCAAACTTCGACGCAATAATCGTTGACGGCGCCGTGCCCTTTTCCACCCAATGTTCCAACGATGCATCCACGCTGTGCTGCGGGTCGTCGAACGTCAGATCGTAGACAGCTCCGAACGAATCCGGCCCCGGGCCTCCGGCGCAGTGTTGCATGCCGGGCACCATGTAGAGGCGGACGAAAGAGTCGACATCTTTTTGCCCCATCTTCTTGGTGACGCTCTCGTAATAATCGATCGTGTTCAATGGCGTGATCGCCGGATCACTCCAGCCGTGATAGAGAACCAACTTTCCTCCGCGCGCTTTGAATGGCTTGAGGTCGGGATCTGTAGCATTCAGCGCCTGCGCGGTTCTTTCATTGGCTGCTTTCAAGTCCGCATCAACCTTGAACGTCTTGTAGTCCCAATCGGGCTTCCCGAATACAAAGTCGGAAAAGAATCCGTTGGCGAAAGAGGCGGTGAAACTCTTCCCGGGCGCCGGCCCGGTGATCCAGACTCCCCAGCCGCCTATGGGGGATTGGCTATCTTCGGCGCCGGGCAGATAGCCGGGATAAACCACGTGCCCTTTGGAATCAGGCATTCCCGCGTAGAGTTTCTTCAGCGCAGTGACCTGCGCAGCCGTCAGGCATTTCTCGGAATCCTCTTCTTTGCACTGGATCGTCGCGGGATCGAAGTGACACTGCCGCGGATCGTTCAGAATCCCATCGCGCACGCCATCGACCTCGTCGCACGCAGCGTTCACTGCCGCTGCAATCGTGGGAATTTTCGCCGGAGGAATAAAGCTGGCCGAATCCATCGTCAGGACCTGGGCGTCATAAGCAGAAGTCGCGAGCAGAGCAGTGAAATAGTTCGCTGGCGCACCGGCTAAGATTCCGTCATAGTCCTCGGGATAACGTTGAGCTTCCATCAACGCCTCACGCCCACCGCCGGAACATCCGGCGAAGTATGAGTGCTGCGGAGGCTTGGAGTAATAAGCCGCGATTACTGCCTTGGCGACACGCGTCATCTCATGAATTCCGCGATAACCGTAATCGATAATTTTTTCCGGGTGCCCCATCGCCCAGCCCGCATCGATCGGAGATCCCGTATGGCCCGTGTCAGTCGCGGTCGCGGTGTACCCCGCCTTCACCGAGGTCGCGAGTTGCGCATTGTCAATCGATCCAGCGAATCCGCCAATCCCGATCCCTTCCAGCTTGCCATTCCATCCCGAGACTGGAAGCCAGACTTCGAGTTTGATGTCGGAGTCGGAGGTGGGCCTCGCCTCGGCAACGACGCGGCAGAATGCCGGAAGACTCTTATACAGAAGCGAGAGTCCGCCGCCGCTCTTCGGCGCGGGAGGGCCGTTGAAGGTGCCCGCCGCAACCGTCTGCGCAAGCGTAATCGTGGTGTCGGGAATCTTTGCCGCAGTCAGGCGTTCGCACGCGTCCTGCGCATAGGCTGCCGCGCTGGAGAGCAGCAGTATGAACATGACAGCTACTCGAGAAGATATTTCTTTCATTTGTGCTCTCCCGCGTCTCCGTTCCTGCGGCGCTGTAGCTTCCCGCGCAAGCCGCCTGCTCTGCCTTCGTCTTCGCCGTTCTAGCTTTCGACCCAAGTTTCCTCGCATGTCATGACTTGCATGTCATAACGAGCCGTAGCGTTCGATCAGTTGAGCGACGGCCTGGGGTTGCTCGTCTGCCAAGTAATGCACGCTGTTCTTGATGACTTCAATCTTGACGTTTGCACACCCATGCTCCCGTAACGCTTCGGCAAACCCCGGCATGAGCTTCTCAAAAGGCGAGTTTTCTCCAGGAGCCAGCACCAGAGGCAGACTGATCGCGCTGGGCTGCATTAAATTTCTCATTCGCGGGAAATGCCCGGTATATCTCCAACGCCGCGCGCAGATGTTGGGGAGCCGCATAAGACCGGGCATAACGCGCGACATCCGCATCACTAAAGGTATTGCGATCGAGAAAATGGCGGAAGTAAATGGCTTCGCGACCGGCGAGGAGTTGCTCGGGCAGATCAGGCGTCTGCTGAAAATTTATATGCCAGGTGATGGGAGAGGCTTTCACCGCGTCCCACGGCCCCAGCCCCGGCACGGGTGAGTCGAGCAGCATCACGCCGCGGCAAGTTTCCGGATACCGGCGGACGAAAGCATAGGCCACCATTCCGCCAATATCGTGCCCGACGACGTAAATGTGTTCCAGATGCAGCCGCTCCGCCAATTGATGAACGTCTTCTGCCATATTGGCGGCGTCATAACCGCTTGCCGTCACCACCGAACCGCCGATGCCACGCAGATCAACGGCCAAGACCGTAAACTGTTTCGCCAATAACGGCATGACGCGGTGATACGCGTACCAGTCTTCGGGGAATCCGTGCAGCAAAATAACGGCGGGACCATTTCCTCCGCGCACGTAATGGAGGGTGGTTCCGTTCACGGGTGCGGTATCGGAGACAAACCCGGTCCCGAGCGTCGCCAATCCCGGATCGAGGGACTGCTGTGACACTGACTGGCCGAGGGTGGCGGCGCATGCAGTCACCAGCAAACCAACCCTTGCCTGCAAGCACCAAAAAGCAACCATACTGGTGCGCATGTTTTTGCCCTTAAGCAAATCGAACCCTCAATTTCATCGCTAGACAAATCCGTATTCTTGGCCCCGACTGCAGCGCTCCGGCGTCTGCCTGCAATGGGAGATACAAACCAGTCGGTATGCAACTGGCAGAAGCCCATCTACAACGATGCAATCACCCCCGCTTGCGGTTGCCCGGCGGCCGCAAAGAGCGCAGCCAGTCCACGACGTTTTTGATCCCCTCTTCCATCACTTTCGCATCCTGGGCATTCTTGGCCAGCGAGCCGTAACCCTCGACCATCGCAATTAAGAATCCGGCGGCTTGTGCTGGGTCCAGATCACGCCGGACTTTTCCATGCTTCTGACCATCCCGCAAAGCAGCGGCAACGCCATCCTGCCAGTTGCGAAATATGGTGGCGAGTCGTTGGCGGAACCCCGCGTCCAGAGGAGACATTTCCTGCGCAAGATTGATGAGAGGACAGCCACCGCGCACAGCTTCGGGCTGAACTGACAATGCTTGAACTGCGCCGATCAAAGTGTCGATAGGGTCCTTGCAGTTCTGCAGAGGGTCCAACCATTGGCCGCGATTATCAGGGGCAATGATCTCCTCGATGATGGCGTATCCCAACGCTTCCTTGCTGCCGAAGTGGTGATACAGAGCGCCCTTGGTGACCCCGGCTTCGGCCAGAATGGCGTCCAGGCCGGCACTCTGGAAACCCGATATGTAGACCTCGCGGAATGCAGCGTGCAGCAAGCGCTCGCGCGTGCGCTTCGGATCGCGCCGTGCGGCCCGGCTAGATCGCTTTTGATTTTTATTTATTAAAAGATCGATCGTACCCGCCAACATACCGATCAGTATGCATCCCAGGTTGCGATTTGTCGAGGCAGATATTCCTCTCATCTCCGGAATCTCATAACGTCTCATCGAATCTCTACGGATATCCGCACGAATTGATCGGCGCAGTTGTTTCTCTTGGTGTCTCGAACTGATCAACTCGTCACTTTCTTCTCTCGTAAGTACGCACCTGAGCAAGAGAACTTCACGTATTTCTCACCCAGACGGCCCTCCGCCTGCCTAGTTCCAGATCAGCACTCTACGCGGGTGCACCTGCAAAATTCGTCAGCCAGTCTTTGCGGGCAAATCCAATGGGATGGAGGAAGTAATGAGTTTTAAGCTGAAATCTCAGCTCATGTTCAGTTCCCCTCGCCGCAGCGCGCGACTTACACTGCTGGCGCTGGTTGCTTTATCTGCGCTGTTGCTGTGTTCTGTGGCATTCGCCCAGACCTCAGTCTCTAACGGCAGCATTTCCGGCACAGTGACTGACGCCACCGGGGCAGTCGTGCCTAGCGCGAAAGTCACCATGACCGGCCCCACTGGGCAAACCGTCCATACCACCACCAGCAGTACTGGAGCGTACTCTTCCGGCGCATTGGTTCCGGGCACCTATTCGGTGCGCGCGGAAGCCAAAGGCTTCAAGACGACGCAAATGTCGGTGGACGTTCAGGTGAACAACACCGCCAACGGCAGCATCAGGCTTGAAATCGGCCAGGAAAGCACGGTAGTTGAAGTGGAGGCCAGTGAAGTTGCAGTGAACACGCAACAAGCCGAAGTGCAGGGCGTTCTTACATCTGCGCAAATTTCCGCCCTGCCGGTGAACGGCCGCAACTTCCTTGATCTGGCGCAGCTTGAACCCGGCGTCCAGATTCAGGATGGCACAAATTTCGATCCGACCAAGATCGGCTACTCTTCGATTTCATTCGGCGGCCGGTTTGGCCGCACCGCCCGCATCAACGTCGATGGCGTCGATGTCAGCGATGAGACCGTCGGCACCACCACAGAAGATATCCCGGCCAGCTCGATTCAGGAATTCTCGCTGGCGCAGTCCAGCCTGGATCTTTCCAACGATCTGACCTCCTCTGGCGCAGTGAACGTGACCACCAAGTCCGGTACCGACAACTACCACGGCGAGGCCTTCGGCCTCTTCCGCGACAGCGCTGTCGGCGCCGCTAACCTGCCTTCACCGCTCAGTCCGGTCACTGGCCAGAGAATCCCAACCCCCTGGCAGCGTAACCAGGAAGGCGCCGACTTTGGCGGGCCGATCATCAAGGATAAGTTGTTCTTCTTCGCGGATGGCGAACGCACTCTGCAGCATGAAGCTGCGCCGGTCCTCGAGGGCGCCCCATTCGAAGCTTTCTCCGGAACCTTCCAGTCTCCCTTCAAAGAAGATGAATTGACCGCGCGGCTAGACTACAATCTGACCAAGACTGCGCGTTTATTCGGGCGCTTCAACTACTTCAAGAATTCGGTCTACGGCACGTTTGCCTCGAATAGTTTCGCGGTCTACAACAATAAGGATTACACCAGAAATCTGGTCGCAGGCCTGGACTTCAATACCGGGAGCTTCACACACACCATCCGCTTCTCTTTCCTGAAATTCCAGAACCAGATTTTGGATGCCGTGACCGGTTCAAACCTGCCGGATGCTAACCTGGGCATCAACCTCTCTGTCCCAGGACTGTTCGACGTGGGGCCGAACATCCTCGCGCCGCAAAGCACGCCGCAAAGCGACCATCAGATCAAATACGACGGCAGCAAGATGATCGGCAAGCACATCCTTCGCTACGGCGGGGGCTGGAATCACATTCAGGGTGGCGGATTTGCCAGCTTCTTTGGTATTGCTCCGCAGGTGTTTGGCAGTACGACGAACATGCCCGCTGGCGCTCTCGCAGGTGACCCGCTAGCCGACACGTTCACTGAGGTGCTCAGTTCAAATGGTCAAGGCTACTCCACTACTCAAGCTGCCTTAGGATTCCCCGCGGGTGGCTTGGGACCGGATAACCGCACGTCCCTCTATTTTGGCGATAACTGGAAGGTACGGTCGAATCTGACCATTGCTCTGGGCTTGCGCTGGGAACGCGACACAGGCCGGACGGATAGCGACCTTGGCCCCGTTGCTTCCATCAACCAGTTCTTCCCCGGACATGGGAACTCGGTGAAGAACCCCAACCGCAACTTCGCCCCGCAACTTGGCATTGCCTGGGATCCAAAAGGCGATGGCAAGACCGTGGTTCGGGGCGGTATTGGGTTGTACTACGAGAACGTCATCTTCAACAACGTTCTGTTTGATCGGCCCGCGCGTTTACAAAATGGCGCGTTCTTGCAGATCGTCGCACCTTGCGGAGGTGGCGCACCCCTGTTGGGCCCGGATCCAACGCAAATCGCAGCGGGCAACACAACTGCAAGTGCCTGCTCGGATACGATCGGCAATGCGCTCCCCACCATCGTTGCCTTCCAGAATAATTTCAAGGCAAGCGCTCCGTTCAGCCTGACGAACCCCAATCGCAAACTACATCGGCAACTATTTGTCCGCAGGCGCTAACGTAAATCCTTATGCCAACGACCAGGGATTGTTCGATTCCAACTACATCAGCCCACGCGCAGTGCAGATGAACCTCGGCATCCAGCGGGAAATCCGGCACGGAATGGTGCTCAGCGCGGATTTACTGCGGAACGTCGAGACCCACGCCCTGCTCGGGGTTGATCTCAACCACGCCGGAGACGTCTCCAATTTTAACCTTGCGAACGCGCAAGCCGCGATCAGTGCGACGGAGACAGGCTTCGGACACCCTGGGGACCTGCAAGCCACCATAAATGCGGGAGCGAAGCTTGCCGATTTCGTTGGGAACGGCATGGGAAGTCCCCTTGATGCGGGTGGCGCCTGCGCTTGCGCCTTCACGGGGAACAATCCCGCACTTGGTCAGTTTTATATGCTGGAACCCATCAGCCGTTCGGTCTACAGCGCTCTGCAGATGAAGTTGACGCAGAACGTTGTGAACCCGGCTCCAGGGCTGAAGGCGGCAAACTTCCAGGTTGGGTACTCGCTGTCCAAGTTTGTAAACCCCCTGGCGTTCGAAGGCACTTCAGCGCCGACGACCCCGGCGGCTAACAACGATCAGGACTTCGTCCTGACCGCTGCCGATAGCGATCAGCCGCTAAGGTGGATGGGTCCGTCACTGCTCGACCGTACACAACAGCTTTCGTTCGGCGGGAATTTCGATGTGGCCCATGGCTTCCGTTTTGCGCTCATCGGCCACTTCTACAGCCCGCTGTCGATGCCGGCGATTGTGGGCGACACCGGGAGCCCGGGGCAGATCTACCAGACCGACTTTATCGGGAGCGGCATGCCGAGCAATCCTCTGCCCGGCACCACCAATGGCGCGTTCGGACGCCAGTTCGGGGTAACTGGGCTGAACAACTCGATCGTCAACTACAACACCACACAAGGCAACCAGCCAACTCCGGCCGGCCAGACGCTCATCGCCAATGGCTTGTTCACCGCAGCGCAGTTGCAACAAATCGGCGCTGTCGCCCCGTATTTGTCGCAGGCTCCGGCAAACCAGCTACAGTTCCCCTGGGTCAGAGCCTTGGATCTTAAGCTGAGCTGGATTCACCACTTCAACGATCGGTTCACGGTGGAACCGAGTGTTGGCTTCTTCAATCTGGCTAACTTCTCCAACTTCAACCAGCCCCCAGACGTAATCTCCGGCTGGCTTAACCAGGGTAGTAGTTCGATCAACAGTGTTGGAGCTTCGTCTGCCAGCGCTCAACAGTTCCGCGTCGGCGCAGGAACCGGCGTGTTCGGTATGGGCGCACCTCGGGTGCTGGAGTTTGGCATGCACATGAACTTCTAGAACCCTGCTGTAACGTGCGTTTTGAGCCACCAGTGGAAGCTGGTGGCTTTTTTTAATTCAGCTCCCGACTTCACTTACTGGCCACAGACACCGTGATGGTCGCGGCAAAGAACACGATTTGCAGTGGGGTGCGTACTGGTAACGTTGGCACAGGATGACCGGCATTCGTCAGGCCCTCTCGAGCCGCACGGATATTTGCTGCCGGGAAGATGGCCAATAGCATAAGCGTTAATTCCAGCGCGTCCTCGATCATTCATCCCCCACATTTCGAAAACCTCAAACGCTGATTCTGCATCGAAATTAGAACCCTAAGAACTCTACGGAGTGCATTCATGATCGACACAAGCAAAGCGTTCAGCAGTTTTTCGGTAAACGATATTCAGAAGGCCAGGGAATTTTATGGCAAGACGTTGGGCCTTGAACTTTCCAGTGGTCCGGAAGGTACGTTGGTTGTTCCGCTTTCCGGTGGCACCAAGGCCTTGATGTATCCCAAGCCGAATCATCAGCCCGCTACGTTCACGGTTCTGAATTTTCCCGTCGACAATGTGGATCAGGCAGTCGACGAACTCAGCCAACGCGGCGTGCGCTTTGAAATTTATAACGAGCCCAACTTGAAGACCGATGCGCGCGGAGTCTCTCGCGGCAATGGGCCGACGATCGCCTGGTTCAAGGATCCCGCCGGAAATATTTTGTCGGTGCTGGAAGCCGCCTAAGTGATCGTCTTGCCTTTCGCCCGGGTCGCAGATGATGCGTTGCCGAGCGAGTCGGATGCCGAGTATTCTTCATAGCTCGATGTGGCTTGCTCGACGAGCGTTTCCAGGCGGTTTAGCAGGGAGCCAAAGTCCGGCGAGTCGCACAGTGTCCTCAGCCAGGCGTCAGAAGTCAAGGTGATCGGTGCACAGACGAAACCTGACTGTAAGGCCTGTTCCAGAGCAAGTAAGGCCGCATCGGGCAAGCCGAGCTGGACATAGTGCCGCGCGAAATAAACTTTGATTTCCGGCTCGTGAGTCGTGCCCGCCCCTTCCATCAGGCGGACGGCGTCCTCCGCTCTGCCTTCGAGAACGGCCAGCAGCGAACTCATGAGCGCGGTCATCAACTTCGATAAGGTCATCTTATCGAGCCGTTCGCGCAAGAGCGCAATCGCCCGGCTCCGATCGCCCAGGGCGGCCCACGCCGCGGCGTCAAGGTAGTAAGCCGCGCGTCCACTATAGGCCTCTATGGCCGACGCGTACTCTCCCACCAGAAACAAAGTATGCGCAACGCTGGTGTTAATAGCAGGGTCCAGCTCCTTCGCCCGTCGATGCGCCTCCAGCGACGGTTGCAGCAGCCCGCGGAAGCGCAGCACTTGCACCAGTCCACTGAACGACTCGGGCTCGCCGGGATAACGCTGCACCCGTTTCAGCAGCCGGAACATGGCGTCTTCTGCGCGGCCGGTGTCGACCTGCACAAATGTGAAGAACTGGTGAGCCAACGCCAAGTCGGGATCAAGCGCGAAGGCGCGCTGCAAGGCGGCCTGGGCCAGCTCCAGGTTCGCCGACGAGTTTCCGCTGAATTTATTCAGGAACCAGCAGCATCGACCCAGCCAGGCCCAGGCGGGCGCAAAGGCGGGATCCTCCGCCAGACAGATCCAATACAAATCTCGCGCCAGGCACATCGATTCCAGAGAACGTTGAGCCGCAAGCTCGCGGGCGCGGGCAAACTTTTCGTAAGTCGCTCGCGCCACGCCGGGCTCACCCGCAACCGGCATCTCGAATCGATAGCCGTGCTTGGATACGGTGCGAATCGCATCCCGTCCAACAATCTTTCTTAAGTCAACGATGATGTTGGTCAGGTTGGTTTCGCTTACGTGAACGGATGGCCAGAGTAGGCAAATCATTTCCTGCTTGCTGACCAGGTGTCCCGCATTGCGCAGCAGGCAGAGGAGAGCGTCGAAAGCCCTGGGTTGGAGCGGGACACCAGCGCCGGCGCGCTTCAAGAGGCGGTCCCGGGGATAAAGCTCAAAATCGCCGAAGCGGTAAGCGGTGTCCGGCGAGCTTTGATTTTCCTTTGAAAATCCGTGTGCCATACGTGCGCCGACTCTACCCACTTTAAGCCTACACTGCAGTCATGAAACAGACCAAAGCAAGCGGCATTCGAACTCTATTCGGCATAGTGGCGATTCTTTTTCTGGTCGGCGTGGTCTGGCAGCCGCGCGCGTTCTCGCTCGCGCAGGTGACCGGCGCGGAACAGGCCCAGGCCCGAGATGGCTCCCACGATTTCGACTTCAATACCGGCGTTTGGCATACGCACATTCGCCGCGTGCTCGATCCCTTCTCGCCTTCGAGCGCTGTGATCGAACTCAACGGCACGGTCACAATACGGCCAGTTTGGGGCGGCCGCGCGAAGTTGGAAGAGATTGAGGCTGACGGTCCCAAGGGACACTGGGAAGGACTGTCGCTGTTTCTCTACAATCCGCAGTCGCACCAGTGGAGTCAGTCGTTCCTTAACAGTAAGAGCGCAGTTCTGTCCGGGAGTCTAGTGGGCGAGTTTCACGACGGCCGCGGCGAGTTGTACCAACACGACACCTATCACGACAGGTCGATCTTCGTACGGGCAGTGTGGTCGGAGATAACTCCCAATTCGCATCGTTACACGGAATCGTTTTCGAATGATGGAGGGAAGACGTGGGTTACGTCATTTGATGCGCATAAGACGCGCGAAAAGGATTCGCCGCCATCGGACATGGCTGCCGGGGCTGAGCCTATGAACGCCGACCCCGATGGTCACGCGTTCGACTTCGATCTAGGAACGTGGCACTCGCAGTCTTCGCGGCTTATGCATCCGCTGACGGGATCAACCACATGGGCTGATCTGGAGGGGCAGACGGTGGTGCACCGAGTGTGGGGCGGACGCGCCAACCTGGCGGAATATGTGGGCGACGGCCCGGCTGGGCACGTACAGTTGCTGGCGCTGCTCTGGTTCAATCCCAATACGCATGAATGGAATCTCGACTTCGCCACGCCGAATGTGGGCACGCTCGGCGAGCCAGGAGTGGGCCAGTGCAAGAATGGCCGTTGCGACTTTTATGACCAGGAGGAGATCAACGGCAGACAAATCTGGGTTCGATTTTCGATCTGGAAAATCAGTGATGATTCCGCGCAATCCGAACAGGCGTTTTCTAATGATGGCGGAAAAACCTGGGAGGTGAACTGGATCAACAAGTACACCCGGGCCAACTAGAAAAGATACGGATAAAGAAATGTTGCACTCTTCTATTAGATTTCTTATCGCAGGCGTCGTCATCGCAGGCATAGCTATCGCAAGCATGATCGTCGGCAGGCTGCCAGCGGCCGCTCGCGGGTCGAGACCATCCCCAGACGACGCCCAGAAAACGGTCGCTGCCTTGGACACGGAATACCAGGCAGCCGTAAAGATAAACGATGCGTCCACCATGAATCGCATTCTGGCCGACGATTTCATCCTGGTGACCGGCTCCGGCAAAACCTACAACAAGGCGGACATGGTCAACGATGCAAAAGGCGCAGCCACCGTCTACGAGCGGAACGATGAAGACACTCAAACCGTCCGCGTTTGGGGCGACACCGCCGTGGTCACTGCCAAGCTCTGGGAAAAGGGAACAACTAGCGGGCGATCGTTCGATCACAAATCTGGTTCAGCGATACCTATTTGCGCACGCCCACGGGATGGAAATATGTCTTTGGCCAGTCTTCGCTGCCGCTGGCCGATACCGCCGCTTTGCCAAGTTCTTTGCCACGACCGCGGAGGCGGGCGCGGAGCGCGACGGGCAACACGATTTCGACTTCGAGATCGGCACCTGGAAATCGCACGTATCGCGCCGCCTGCATCCTTTGACTGGCTCAAATACCTGGGTCGAGTTGGAGGCGAGGGTCACCATCACCAAGGTCTGTAACGGCCGCGCCAATCTGATGGAACTCGAAGCCGACGCGCCAACCGGTCACCTGGAAGAATTGAATCTGCGCCTCTACAATCCCCAATCTCATCGCTGGAGCTTCAATTTTGCCAACAGCAGCGACGGTACGATGGTGGCGCCCATGATTGGTGAATTCAAAAATGGCCGAGGAGAGTTTATCGACCAGGAACAGTTCAATGGCAAGACCATTCTCGTCCTACATGTCTTTTCAGACATCACTTCGGATTCCCACCATTTTGAACAGGCATTCTCCGCGGACGGCGGAAGAAAAATTAATACGACAGATCCTGGGAACGTTTGGACGTGGACCCTGACGAACCCGGTGAACCCATATCCTCCTGACTTTTCCCGGATCCCGCAATGGTTCACTCTTGTCACGGCGCCGCGCGCCGAATACCGAACTATTTCCAATATGAAACAAAACCGGGAATGTAAACCACAAATACTGGCATGGCTTCGCACGGAGGAAATTCTGCGGCGTTATACTACGCAGTTAACGTTGCTCTTGAGATCATGCCTATCACCTCCAAGAAGCCTCCACTTCCTTCCGACGACAAGCGCTGGCGAATCGTAGCTGGAACCATGAGGCGGCACGGGTTTGCCCGCGAAGCGCTCATCGAAACCCTGCACACCGTGCAGGAATATTTCGGCTACCTGGACAAGCCATCCTTGCAGTTCGTGGCCGCGTCGCTGCGCGTACCCTTGAGTCAGGCGTACGGCGTCGCAACCTTTTATCACTTCTTCACATTAAAGCCGCCCGGCAAGCATACCTGCCTGGTGTGTTTGGGGACGGCTTGCTATATCAAAGGAGCCGGCCAGCTGCTGGCCTCTGCGGAAGCGTCGCTGCACGTGAAGTCCGGAGAAACTACGGAGGACGGAAATGTTTCTCTGCTGACCGCGCGCTGTATCGGCTCGTGCAGCCTGGCGCCGGCCGTGACTTTCGATGGCGAGACCGCCGGCAATGTCAATGAGTCCGCCCTTCACAGCAAGCTGGCGGGATGGAAAAACTGATGACGTTCGAGGAATTGGAACAGATTGCGGAAGAAGGGCGGGCGGCGAAGGAAAAGTCTCCGCGCGCGTTGAATGTTTGCGTGGCCGCAGGCTGCCTGTCTCTGCACAGCGATGCCATTAAGACATCTCTGGAGAAGGAGGTACAGCGCACCGGTGCCAATTGCCGGGTGGCGGGAACGGGCTGCATGGGACTCTGTTCCGCGGGACCGCTGGTCAGTCGCGAACCCGATGGCCATCTCCTGAAGAGCGTGGCCGAAGCCGACGCGGCAGAGATTGTGGCGACGCTGGACGGCGCCATTCCGGAGCGCCTGCTGTGCTCGCGCGAGCAACCATTTTTCCAGCGGCAAACCACGGTCGTGCTGGAAAACTCGGGCCGAATTGACCCGGAGAAGATTGCAGAGTACATCGCTGCGGATGGCTATCGCGCCCTGGTTCATGCGCTGACGGAGATGCTTCCGGCGCAGATTGTGCAGGAAGTTTCCAAGAGCGGGCTACGCGGGCGTGGTGGAGCGGGCTATCCCACCGGCTTGAAGTGGGGCACGGTCGCCAAGACCATTGGCACAACCAAGTATGTCATCTGCAATGCGGATGAAGGTGATCCCGGCGCGTTCATGGATCGCAGCGTGCTGGAAAGCGATCCCCACCGGGTGCTGGAGGGGATGATCATTGCGGGCTATGCCGTGGGCGCAAGTCAGGGGTATATCTACGTGCGCGCAGAGTATCCCCTGGCCATCAAGCGCCTGCAGAGCGCCCTGCGCGAGGCCCGGCGGCAGGGTTTTCTGGGCAGCCAGATCTGCAATGCCAAGTTCAGCTTTGATATTGAGATTCGCATCGGAGGCGGGGCCTTCGTGTGCGGAGAAGAGACCGCCCTGATCGCTTCCATTGAAGGCCGGCGGGGCGCGCCGCGGCCGCGGCCTCCGTTTCCGGCACAGTCCGGCTTGTGGGATCTGCCCACCCTGATCAACAACGTGGAATCCTTCGCCAACATTCCCACCATCCTGCGGCGGGGCGGCGAATGGTATGCCTCGCTGGGCACGAAAAAAAGCAAAGGCACGAAGGTCTTTGCGCTGTGCGGCAAGGTGCGGAATGTGGGTTTGATTGAAGTGCCCATGGGAACTCCATTGCGCCAGATTATTTTTGAGATTGGCGGAGGCGTACCCGAAGGGCACAGGTTCAAAGCGGTGCAGACCGGCGGGCCGTCAGGGGGATGCATCCCGGAACAATTTCTCGATCTTCCGGTGGACTACGAATCGCTGAAGGAAGTCGGCTCCATCATGGGCTCGGGCGGCATGATCGTGATGGATGACACCGCCTGCATGGTGAATGTGGCGCGCTATTTTATGGAATTCTGCATGTCGGAATCGTGCGGCAAGTGCATTCCCTGCCGCGCCGGCACGGCGCAGATGTTTGCGCTGCTGACCCGCATGACCCGGGGGACCGCCACCCCGCAGGACCTGGAACTGCTCGAAGATCTGTGTGACATGGTCAGCAACACCAGCCTGTGCGGGCTGGGGCAGAGCGCGCCCAATCCGGTATTGAGCACGCTGCGCTATTTCCGGGAGGAATACACCGAACACATTGTGGACAAGCATTGTCGGGCAGGAGTATGCGAGTGCAATCAATTGGCGGAGGTGCCGGCATGAGTCCGAACCCCGCGGTAAAAACGCTGGTCATCGATGACACCGATGTGAGCGCCAGCAGCGAGCAGACGATTCTCGAGGCGGCGAGGGAAAATGGGATTTCCATTCCCACGCTCTGCCACCTCGACGGCCTGACCGAAGTGGGAGCCTGCCGCATGTGCCTGGTGGAACTGAAGGGTTCGACCCGGCTGCAGCCGGCTTGTGTCACTCGCGTGGAAGAGGGGATGGAGGTCACGACCCACTCGCCGCGCCTGGAAAAATACCGCCGCATGGTGCTTGAACTTCTCTTCGCCGAGCGCAATCACGTTTGTTCCGTCTGCGTCGCCAACAACATGTGCGAGTTGCAGGATCAGGCCAAGGCCCACGGCGTAACTCATGTTCGCTTCCCTTACCGGTCTCCGCAGCTTTCCGTGGATGTGTCGCACGAGCGCTTTGCCCTGGATCACAACCGCTGCATCCTGTGCACCCGTTGCGTGCGGGTGTGCAGCGAAATTGAGGGCGCGCACACCTGGGACCTGCTCGGGCGCGGGGTGAATTCCCTGCTCATCAGCGATCTGAACGGGCCCTGGGGCGAGTCCGATACCTGTACCAGCTGCGGCAAGTGCGTCCAGGTCTGTCCTACGGGCGCGCTGTTTGACAAGAACAAAGTCGGGGGCAAAGTGCGTAAGGATCCAGATTTCCTTTCTTACCTGAAGGACAACCGGGAAGGCCTGCGATGAGCAAACCGACGCTGGCCACGGTCTGGCTCGATGGCTGCTCCGGTTGCCACATGTCGATCCTCGATATGGATGAACGCCTGGTCGAGTTGAGCGAGCAGTTCGATCTGGTGTATTCGCCGCTGGTGGATTACAAGGAGTTTCCCCCCCAGGTGGACATCGCGCTGGTCGAAGGCTCGGTGAGCAGCGATGCCGATGAACACAAGATTCGCAAGGTACGCGCTCACACACGTCTGCTGGTTTCGCTGGGTGATTGTGCCGTGACTGGCAACGTGCCCGCGATGCGCAACCCGATCCCCGTGCCCGAACTGCTGCGCTGCATTTATACGGGAATCGATGTGCTGCAGCCGCAGGTGCCGGCCGAGCGCCTGCCCGCCTTGTTGCCCCGGGTTCGACCGGTGCACGAAGTGGTCACGGTAGATCTGTTCGTGCCCGGCTGCCCACCCTCGGCCGACACCATCTTTACGGTAATCAGCGAGCTGCTCGCGGGCCGCGTTCCCGACGTGGCGGCCTTATCTCGCTTTGGGGCCTAGCCCAGGCGGGCGCAGGCCGGGTTTGAGAAAGACAGGAAAATGTCCAGAACCATCACGATCGATCCCGTAACCCGCATCGAAGGCCACGCCAAGATCACTCTGCAACTCGACGATCAGGGCGAGGTCTCCGAGGCCTATTTCCATGTCACGCAATTCCGGGGATTCGAAAAAATCTGTGTCGGGCGCCCCTTCTATGAAATGCCCTACCTCATGGAGCGTATCTGCGGCATTTGCCCGGTGAGCCATCTTCTGGCTTCGGCCAAGGCTTGCGACGCGCTGCTGGCCATGAAAGTTCCGCCCTCAGCGGGCAAGCTGCGGCGCATCCTCAATCTGGCGCAACTGATTCAATCGCACGCCCTGAGTTTTTTTTATCTTTCGTCGCCCGACTTCCTGATCGGAATGGATGCCGACCCCAAAGATCGCAGTCTCTTTGGCGTCATGCGCAAACACCCCGAACTGGGGCGGGGAGGGATCCGGCTGCGGCAATTCGGCCAGCAGCTGATTGAAACCCTGGCCGGCAAGCGCATTCATCCCGGCTGGGTGGTTCCCGGCGGAGTGAATGAGCCTCTCAGTATCGAGAAACGCGACCAGTTGCTGGCCCAGATCCCGGAGGCGATTGCGATCGCGCAGAAGGCGCTGGCGTGGTTCAAAATTGAATTCGAGAACTTCCGCGAAGAGATTCGCACCTTCGCCAATTTTCCCAGCCTGTTCATGGGGCTGGTCACCCCCGACGAGCGCGCCGGCTACTACGAGGGCAAGCTGCGCTTTACCGACTCCCACGGAAACATTGTGGCCGACCAGCTGGAGCCCGCCAATTATGCGGAGTATCTGGGCGAGGCAGTCGAGCCCTTTACCTTCATGAAGTTTCCCTATTACAAGCCGCTGGGCTATCCCGAGGGCCTCTACCGCGTGGGCCCGCTGGCCCGGCTCAATCTGGTGGAAAACTGCGGCACGCCTCTCGCCCAGCAGGAGTGGATCGAGTTCCGCGCCCTGGAACGCGGAGCAGTTTTAAGTTCATTT
Organism: uncultured Acidobacteriota bacterium; assembly: GCA_963701925.1. Classification (GTDB taxonomy): domain Bacteria; phylum Acidobacteriota; class Terriglobia; order Terriglobales; family Acidobacteriaceae; genus Sulfotelmatobacter. Next base: position 367,802 of record CAVPBQ010000006.1, on the reverse strand, counting down.
CACTATCACTACGCGCGCCTGATCGAAATACTTTTTGCCCTCGAGCACATCGAGGAATACCTGCTCGACCCCATCATTACCAAGCGCCATGCCCGCTATTCGGCATCGTTGAACAATCTGGATGGAATTGGGTGCTGCGAAGCGCCGCGCGGGACGCTGATCCACCATTACCGGGTGGACGAGCAAGGGCTGATCCTCTGGGCCAACCTGGTCATCGCCACCGGGCACAATAACCTGGCGATGAATCGCGGCATTTTACAGACTGCGCGCCATTTTGTGCGCGGCGAAATCATCAGCGAGGGCATGCTGAACCGCGTGGAAGCTGTGATTCGCGCCTTTGATCCCTGCCTCAGTTGCTCGACCCACGCCTACGGGGAAATGCCGCTGCAGATCAGCCTGCTCTCGGCTGAAGGCAAATTGCTGGACGCAATTGCCCGGGCACCATTCTCCGAAAAGCCGTGAGTGAAGCCCTAGAGCGCTGGCGCTGGCCTGCCGGAACTCGCAGCGCGGCGATGACGCTGTCGCGCTCCAGGGAGTGAGCGACCTGCAGAATCAGAGTTGCCCTGCGGCAGCGGAATTTCATTGCCAGCAGCAGTGGACGCCCGAACTGGCCGAGCCCATCAGCCAGGCGGAGGTCATAATATTCGTGCACACCGCCTTGGGTGCCGCCCTGGAGGCGGTGAACTTTTCTCCGCACACGCAAGTGTCCTACGAAGCCCCGCACCGCATCGTCGAAACCCTGACCCATGCGGAAGAACACCCGACTACAGTTGCGAAGCTTGCGCTTCCAGCCGCGATGCTTCATCAATCTGACCGAGCGCGGCTTTTAGTTTGGCATACTCCGAAAGAGTGCTCTTCAGACGATCGGTGTAGTTGCTTTTCATCTCCGGCAAGTTCACGATTGCTGCCTTGTAAATGGTGACCGCCCGAGAATAATACGTGTCGGCCTCTGCCATCCTGCCCACAGCGCCATACGCCCGGGCAAGGCTTGCGTTGTCAGAGGCGAAGTCGGCATCACTCTCGCTTTTTTCGTACGGCTTTCTGATTTCGATCGCGCTGAGCTGATCGTCGAGCTTCGCTCGACCGGACGGCCCGAGAGCGGCCGTCCCTACGCATGCCTATTTCCCCGCCAGCTCTTTCTTCACCGCTTCGCTGACCATCTTACCGTCGACGCGCATGTCGGCGCCCTGAAATCTTGCCATCACGTTTTTCATCACCGTGCCCATCTCTTTCATGGTGGGAGCACCCATCTCGGCGATTACCGCCTTTACGCCGGCGACCACGTCGGCTTCGCCGGCGGCTTTCGGCAGATAGCTTTCGATGATCCCGATCTCGGCGGATTCCTTGTCGGCCATCTCCTGGCGGCCGCCCTTGGTGAATTGCTCGACCGACTCCTTGCGCTGTTTGATCAGCGTGGCCAGCACGGCCTGCGCTTCCTTGTCGTCGAGGGCGGACATTTTCTCTACCGCCTTCAGTTGCAGCGCGCTCTTGACCATGCGCAACGCGGATAGACGGAGCTCGTCCTTCGCCTTCATGGCGGTGACAATATCCTTCTGAATCTGTTCAGTGAGGCTCATGAGGGGATTATAGATGGTGCGTGATAGGGCCCTGGCCTCTGCTGACAAACCTCGACCATACCATTGGGAAGACGGTCCGAAAGGCCAGCAGATAGGACGTAAGCCACACAACTCCCCAAAAACTAGCAAACGTGGCGATTCCTCCGCGGCCCAAGAAAGTTATTCCGAAGGTGCGTTCCCCCTTCCAAAATTCGACGGCAAGCTCCGCGATGATGAATGGAAGCGCGATGGCTAGATAAAAGCCGAGGGTGTAGAGCGTGAGTCTTAGGAAGAACATCGAAAGACCTCCAAATTTGCTAGGACTATAGATTTAAAGTGGCGAGGGATACGAAGTCAACATCCCCACCCTCGTACTTATTCTGTGCGCGCTTCCTATAAACTGATTCCTTACAATGCTCCGCAAGAATCGTCTCTTCACTCCCGGGCCGACGCCGCTGCTGCCGGCGGCGCAGACCGCGATGGCGTCGTTCACGGCACACCATCGCACCGCCGATTTTAAAGCGCTGTTTCAGCGCGTGCTTGCGGATCTGAAGGAATTCATCGGCACGAAAAACGACGCGCTCGTCCTGACCTGCTCCGGCACCGGCGTGATGGAAGCCGCGGTCACAAATCTCACCTCGCCCGGCAGCAAAGTCCTCGTCTTGACGGCGGGAAAATTCGGCGAGCGCTGGACCGGGCTGGGCAAGACTTTCGGCTGCAACGTCGAAGTGCTGAGCGCTCCCTATGGCGAGACGTTCTCGTTGGAGGAAATTCGCGCGCGCGTGATGCCCGACCTGCGCGCCGTCTTCGTGCAAGCCACTGAGAGTTCCACGGGCGTGCGCCACGATTTGCAAGCCATCGCGAAGATCGTGCACGAGCGCGGCGATGAGACGCTGCTGATCGTCGACGCGATTACCGGCCTCGGCACGACACATCTCGATGTCGACGGCTGGGGTGTGGACGTGATCATCGGCGGATCACAGAAGGCGCTGATGATGCCGCCTGGCCTCGCCTATTGCGCGGTCAGCGAGCGCGCCTGGAAGCATATGGAGAAGACGACCACCCCGCGCTACTACTTCGACCTGCGCAAGGAAAGGAAATCAGCGGCCAGGGGGGAGACGTCCTACACTCCCGCGACTTCCCTGTTCGCCGCCATGGGCGCCGCGTTCGAATTCATCCGCAGCATGGGCAACGGCGACCTGGCCCGCGGTCGCGAAAATCTCATCCACAATGCTGAACTCTGCGCCGCGATGACACGCTCCGGCGCGCAGGCCCTCGGCCTGAAGTTATATGCGTCCGTCCCAGCCGCCGCGCTCACCGCGATCTGCCCGCCCGAAGGCGTGGACTCCACCGCCATCGTCAAAGAATTTCGAGAATCCTTCGATGCCGTCGTGGCCAACGGCCAGGCGGAGATGAAAGGCAAACTTTTCCGCATCGCCCATCTCGGCTATTACGACTATCTCGATACCATCGGCATTCTGGGCGCACTCGAACATGTGCTGGCGCGCGTCACCGGCCAGGACGTCAACTACGGCGCGGCAGTACGGGCCGCGCAGGAAATCTACGCCCGCACCATCTCGAAGAAGCCCCAACCCCTCGGCGCCTGATTGCCGATTCGCCAATTGCCAATTGATTGATTGCCGGTTCGCTAATTAATCGTGAAGCTCATCGGGCTCGACGTTTCGGCCAGCGTTCCGCCGCTGCCGTACATGCCCGTGCCGGTGATCGCGGGATTCGTCACCGTGACCATCGCCGTGCCGGCACTGGTAATCATCGTCGCGGGGATGTTCACCGTGAGCTGGCTAGCCGTGACAAATGTGGTCGGAGTCTGCGCCACGCCGTTCCAGTTCACCACTGACTTGGCGCTGAAGTTACTTCCGTTGACGGTCAAAACAAATGCCGCGCCGCCAGCCGTGGCCGCGTCCGGATTGAGCTGCGTGATGGCAGGAACCGTCCCAGCTACGGGCGGAGTGGTTTTCGAGCTATAGCCGCAGGCCAGTGTCAGCGCTATGGTCGCAGCCACGAGCGCAGTCTTCACAGCAGTTGCATTGCGAACAGTCTTCATATGGTTCTCCAGGGGCAGAACGCCCAGTGAGAGCGAGTGTAGAAATTCCGCCGCCCGCGCGTGTCAGGCCATTGTCATTTCGAAGTCAAGTGATTGTCGGAACGGTTTCGGTAAAGAGAAGCGTTTTGGCGCCGGATGAGGGTTTGGTGGAAGAACGCCCCTTTAGGGCCGCGTAAGAGGCGAAAAGTCGATGGGCCTTAGCCCCAGTGTCACGATTCCTGGCTCTCGCGCCGCAACTTGCGGCTTTCGGCCAGCAGCGCCATCGAATGCATCAGATTCTGCAGCGTCACAATGCCCACCAGTCGCTGATCTTCGACCACCGGGATGATGCTCGCATTGCGCGAGGTAAGTTTGCGGAACGCCGAGCCCAGCGACTCATGCCGCGCGCACACTTCAAAAATCTTGTTCATCACGGCCTGCACATAGCCGTTGCCTTCGGCGCGCAGCGCGTCGAGAATGCGCTGTCGCGAAATCACTCCCACCATATCGCTGCCGCGCACTACGGGAAAATCATCCTGCAATGAGTGCACCGCTTTCTCCAGCGCGTCTTCCAGCGTGTCGGCCGGAGAGAGCGTGGCAAAGTCGGTGAGCATTACCTCTTCCAGCCGCACGTTATCGAGCACGGATTGAAACACCAGCGCGCGTTCTTCTAATTGCGCCGCGAAGAAAATGATCACACCGACCATGGTCAGCCAGCTGTCGCTGAACAATCCCGCAACCATCAGCACCATGGCAATCGCATTGCTGATCGAAACCGCCCGCCGCGTGGCCGCCGAAGCGTCCTGCGTGCGCGACAAAATCGCCCGCAGAATCCGCCCTCCATCCAGCGGATACGCCGGAATCAGGTTCAGCCCCGCTAACCAAAGGTTTGCCCACACCACGCTTCGGGGGAAATTTCTCGCCTGCAGAAACGGCCACTTCCACAGATCAGCCCCATGCCCCGCGCCGGTCAACACCGCAATTGCGAATGAGGCCAGCGCCAGATTCACCAGCGGCCCGATCAATGCCAGCCGAATCTCGCGCCGCGACAACGCCAAAGCGTCGGCCGGTTTCTCCGCATGCGATTCGTCGTAGAGCGTGACCCCGGTGAGCGGCAGCAAAATCACAGCCTTGGGAATCAACCCGTAGCGCCGCGCCGCCAGAATGTGTCCAAACTCATGCGCCGCCACGCACAGCAGGATGATGCCGGTCAGCGCCAGGTCGCGCGGCCCGTTGGCATCGCCCTGATGCGCCGCATATTCGGTCCAGAAGATAAACAGGGGCAGAAGAAAAAATGTCAGGTGCAAGCGGACATCTACGCCAAATAATCGTCCTGCCGGGATCGACCAGCTTCGCATATTGGGTTAGATGCTTTTATTCTACATGGGCGGATATATTGGCTGTCGCAATCGAAGGCGCCCGGCAAGGCTCCTTCTCACGGGCGATAGAGAGGAACTGCCGTTGCGGGTGATAGCAGGAAAATATCGGAGCCGTCCACTGCGCTCCTTGCGCGGCATGGACATTCGTCCGACCTCTGACCGGCTGCGTGAAACTTTATTCAACGTGTTGACTGCGGGAAATCCGCAAGCGCTCGAAGGCAGTGTGTGGCTCGATCTTTTCGCCGGCACGGGCGCCGTCGGGATCGAAGCCCTGAGCCGGGGAGCCAAACAGGTTTATTTCGTCGAATCATCCGCAGCTGCGGCGGGCGTAATTCGTGACAACCTGAAGAGCCTAGGCATCAGCGGCGGATTCCGCCTCCTGCAGGACAAGATGCCGCAGGCCTTCTGGCGCATGGAGCGCGAGCATGTCGCCGCCGACGTGGTCTTCATCGATCCGCCCTATTCCATGCAGGATACTTATCGCGAGACGCTGCGGGCGCTGGCGGAGTCGCCCGTGGTCTGGGCCATGTCGATGATCATCGCCGAGCACGAAAAGAGATTCGATCCGGGGGAAGACTTCGGAGAACTGAGACGATTCCGCACGCTGGCGCAGGGCAGCGCCGCGTTAAGTTTCTATCGCCGCGCCAGCGCTACCGATTTGCGTGGCTAGACTGCTTGCGGCGAACCCAATTTTCGCTACATCAACAATTCATCGCTGCGGCGTCCAATGGGATGCTGCATCTCTTCCAGGTCGTTCTTCACCATGTTGAGGCCGTACACGCATTCCTCAAAATTACGTGACAGCTGCGCAAACATGGGAGCGACTTTGGCGTACTCGAAGTGCTCGAACTTGGAAACGATGTAGTAGCTTTCTTTCCCGGCCTTGATCCAGTCGATCATGTTTTCCAGCCGCTGGCGGCGCAGCCGGAAGTGGTTGATGCTCTCGGGGAACATTCCAGCGAAGAAGAGCGTGTAGTCGCCGATGTGCTTGCGCACCTGGCGCTCGCGATCGAACGACGGCGCCGGACCGTAAACCGGGTCGGACTCAAGCATCATCTCGCCAACGTCGGCCAGCGGACGCTTCGCGGCGTCTCGAACTTTAAACAGTTGTTCGGCCTCGCAAAACTCGGCCAGCAGATGCGAAACATACGCGATGATCTGCGGATCGCGAATGCCGATCGCGCGCGCGTAGTGTTGCCCAACCAGATCCTGAAACAGATCCTGCAACGGATGCGATTCCGGAATCATTGTCTTTTAGGCCCCCTTGAAGCCCACGCCCCTTGCGGCGCTTCATCTACTCCTTTACTCCTTATGACAGAGTAGATATCTCACTTCTACTCGCGAACGCAAGTGACTTTTGTTTATCGGCACAATTCGTTTTTCCGTTTAGTTAGACGCGCGCTTTGGTAGTCCAGTTGTCGTGCGCTTCTGCTGGCAGTTGCATGCATCGGCTGCTAATCCTGCGTGTTTACGCGTGTAAAATAGCGCTCTCGGAGGATTCGCGTACATGGCCAGGCAAAACGTTTCAACCGGCACACCCTGGGAGCCGGTAGTTGGATACTCGCGCGCTGTACGCATCGGTCCGTACATACATGTTTCCGGAACTACGGCTACGGGACCGGACGGCAAGGTAATGGGCGCGGGCGACGTCTACGCTCAGGCCGTGCAGACGCTGAAGAACATCGAGAGCGCCCTGCACAAAGCCGGAGCCGGCATGAAAGATGTGGTGCGCACGCGCATGTATGTCACCAACATCGCGGACTGGGAAAAAATCGGCAAAGCCCACGGCGAATTCTTCCGCGACATCCGTCCCGCAACCTCGATGGTCCAGGTAAGCGCGCTGATCTCGCCGGAGATGCTTGTCGAAATTGAGGCCGACGCTTTCGTCGGCGAACGATCCGCAGGGCAATCGGATCCGTTCATGCCAATAGCGTCATCCTGAAGCTGCGCCTTTACCAGCGGGCCGATGGATCTCGATGAACACGACCTCGCAGGGATGACTTCTCTAAAATTCTCCACCCAGATGGGCATCCTTGCGCAAATTCTCTTGACAAGCGCTCCGCCGCGCTCATAATGCGTCAATCCTGTTTGCGCGTGCGGCCTCAGGTTCCCAGAGGCCGGGAGGTGTCCCATGAGCGTGCTTGAGCTTTGTGATCGGGAAATTGCAGCGGTGGACCTGGAAGCAACCGTGAACGACGCCATCAATAAGATGCTCGACCATCACGTGGGCGCGGTGGCCGTGGTCGACAGCGAATATCGTGTAGCCGGAATGTTTACCGAGCGGGACGTGCTGCGCAAGATGTCGCTCAGCGGACTCGATCCCAGAACAACTTCGGTGCGCGAACTGATGACCACTCCGGTCGAGATGGCCACCCGCGGCACTGGTCCCGGCGAGGCCCTCACCACCATGCTCGAACGCCATTTCCGCCATCTGCCGGTTGCTGACGAGAACGGCAAGCTGCTGGGCATTCTCTCCATCCGCAATTTGCTGGAGTGGCGCGTCGACGATCTCAGCCACGAACTCGATTCTTTGGAGCAGTACTACGCCAATGACGGGCCGGGAGGCTAAAAACCATAACCACGGAGGTCACAGAGGCACATGGAGAATTTCCTCCGTGTTGCTCTGTGTCTTCCGTGGTTATGGTTTTTCGGAACGTCGCACCTGCTCGGTGACCCAGTCCGTCCAATAAGAGTCTCCGCCGCCAGAAATCCGCGGAGCCTTGCCCAAAACTGCGTCCACAAAATTCTCCACAATCGGATAATGCAGATTGGCATGCGCCGGCAGGCTCTCGCGTCCGCCGGGATAGACGAGATCCGGCCCGTTCAAGGGCGAAAGTTCCATCTCACCATCCGTCCCGCGAATGCGGCATTCGTCGCGGCTGATCTTCGAATGCCAGCGCACATCGACCAGGCCGCGCACTCCGCCGGCATACTCGATCATGACCGTGGCATTGTCCTCGACTGCATACTTATGCACGACGTTGGATAGCTGCCCTGTCGCGCGCACCGGTTGCCCGAAAAGAAAATTCAGCACGTCGATGCGATGCGAAGCGATATCGAACAGCGGCCCGCCTCCGGCCTGGGCGGGATCGACCAGCCAACTGCGGCTGCCCGTTCCATCAAACCATCCGTGGCAAGTAAGCTCTGCCAGCACGGGCTTGCCAATCGCCCCGGCCGCGAGGAGTTCCTTCGCCCGCCGTACCTTGGGATAGCAGCGCCGGTAATACGCAACCGCAAATTGCTTTCCGCTCGTGTCCGCGGCCGCGAGCATGGTGCGGGCCTCGGCCTCATTCATCGCCATCGGTTTTTCGCAGAGCACATGCTTGCCAGCGCGCAGCGCCTGAATCGCCTGCGGCGCATGCAGAAAAACCGGAGTCGCAACGTAGACCGCGTCCACATCAGGATCACCAAGCGCCTCGTCGAGCGTGGCCCACACACGCGTGTCATACCGCGCGGCCTTCACCGGATCGCGCGTGACGACGCCATAAAGCGCACTGCGCGCCTCCGCCTGAATCGCAGGAATGACGCGCCGCGTGGTGATGTCTCCGATCCCGATGACGATCCAATTCAGCATATGTGCGGCCTGTGCGTCCTCATCCCGAGACTCGCTGCGCTCGGTGGACAGCCGAGGCGGCTGTCCCTACTTGTTTCTGAGCCAGAAAACGAAAGGCCGGCCAGAGCCGGCCTTCCGAATAAATATTCAGCAGAACTACTTCTTGGGGGCGATCGCGTCCTTCGCGGCCTTGGCCACGCGGAACTTCACCACGGTCTTCGCCTTGATCTGGATCGGCTCGCCGGTCTGCGGGTTGCGACCCACGCGGGCTTTGCGATGCGCCTTCACCAGGCGGCCCAGTCCGGGCACAACGAATACGCCGTTCTTCTTGGTTTCTTTGATTGCGGTGTCAGCCAGGTGCTCCAGAAACGCCGCCGCCTGCTTGTTGTTGAGTTCATTCTTCTCGGCCAGATGCCGAATCAATTGAGTCTTGGTCATTCCAGCAGCCATCACTTCCTCCTGTAAAAAATCAATTTAATACCCAACCGGGCGCTATCTTATACCCTCGCCCCTGTGGAAAACACCATATTTTATGCGGTTTTTGCGTTAGAGGCACGCGGGAGAGCGCATTTCTACAGGATATTTCTCTCCTAGGGCTCCCAAAACGGGCCAGCCATGCGTACCAACGTGGTTACCCAAACCTCAGCCTGATGTGGAGCGGGCACTCCTGCCCGCTTTGCCTGCAGTGGCAATAGCCGACGGGCAAGCGTGCCCGCTCCGCATGCCATAATGAATCCAGGAGTTCCCTTGGCCTGCGCCGTCTGCGAAATCCGCAAAGAGAAACGCTTTTGCCCCGCTGTCCACGGGCGCATCTGCCCGCAGTGCTGCGGCGAGCAACGCGAGGTCACGCTCGATTGCCCCAGCGATTGTCCTTACCTGATTCAGGCGCACGAGCACGAAAAACTGCGCTCCGCAGGCGATCTCGACGCGGCCGGATTGTTTCTGCACATCGAAGTCTCCGACCAGTTCATGTACGAGAAAGAGCACCTGCTGATGGGCCTGACCTACGCGCTGGCCAAGGCCGCCCGCGCCGACCGCAGCCTGCACGATCAGGATCTGATCAGCGCCCTGTCGGCCCTGACCACCATCTACCAGCGCCTTGCGACCTCGGGCCTGCACTACGAGCAGCCGCTGACCAGCGCTTCGCAGCGCCGCGTCGCCGCCGAAGTCGAGCTGATGATCAAGGAATATCGCGAGGCCGAACAAAAGCAGCTGGGATACTCGACGCTGCGCGAATCCGATGTGCTGAAAGCGCTGGTCTTCCTGGTACGCCTCGCCCATGGAAGAACGTCAGGACGCCCGCTCTCGCGCGCGTTTGTAGAATTTCTGCACGCGCAATTTCCCGAGAAGGAATCGGCAGTCATCGCCCCGCAGGAAGTGGGAAGTCGAATCATCCTGCCGTAAACCGCGGCCGACGACGGCGTTGTTCACTGTTTCGCGGACGCGCACCCCGGAACGTCAAACAACGCCTCCATCCCGCACGACGAATGGAACATTTCGCGCTCCTCATGAGCCACGCCAGGAACCTGCCACAAGCGCTGCGCAAAACCTTCCGTGTGCCGCGACTTGAGATAGGCGAAGTAAGCCATGCCTCGCGCAAAACGGTGCGGACCTTCCGCTTCCGCCTCGCAGGACACGTCCAGGTCAGGGTGATGCGGATCGTTGTCCGCCGTCCCCAGCAGATAAATCACATCGCGCCGGCTGTAGCGTTCTTCCATGTCCGCGACTGAAGATTGGCCCAAGTATGGCGGCGGCTCCTGCGCCCCGTATTTCCAGCGATTGAAACTCTTGCACGATCCGGTATACGGAGCAAAGCTCGTTGGACTGACCGGGCGATCTTCGGAAAAATAGACATAAGACGAAGGATTAGCAATCACATACCGCACTCGAACCCCAAGTTTCGTCAGCGTCTCTTCGCCGCGCCCCACCACAGCGTAGCGCTGCACGATCTGTCCTCCTCCGGAATGTCCGGCGAGGATCACCTGCTCGAGGGCAGGAAAGCGCGAACGGTCCGCCAGTTGTGCCAGCATCCCATCGATAGCGTCGAACGAACTAATGTCCGCCGGTCCAGCGGCATTCGCACCCGCCTCCCAACGCTCGTGATGCCATCGCAGAAACTTTGAATCAAGGTGGTGTGCCTCCGCGTCCTCTTCTGCCAGGAATTGCGGAGCAATCACAATCGTCCCTCGTCCCGCTTTTCCGGCCGCATCGACGGCTTCTTTGGTTGAGCGGAAATAGCCCTCCGCATTTCGCCCCTTGCCGTGGAAAATCACGATGGCGCGCGTCACGTGCGGCTGCGGTTTGCTCAGATCGCAAGATAGATAGATCGGCAGCAGTCCGGTCCCAGCCGAAGTCGTTACCCGCAGAGTGCTGTTGGCCACATGTTCGACGGCAGGCCGTTTCGATTCCGCGATCAGAGTGCAGGCTGCCAGCGTTAAGGCGAGTAGGAACAGGAACTTGCGCAAGTGCGAAAACCTGGTGTGCATAAAGGCGGATACTTCTTTCTCAGGCTCAAAACCAGCAGGATTATAACCCCACGCGGATCATGAGTGCGCCAGGCCGTCTATCTTGCGCACCACCTGCCCAGCCGGCAACTCCGCGAGCAACTCACGCGCACTTTTTTTCAGCGCTGGATGTCGCGCTTCCGGCGCGATCTCCGCCAGCGGCTCCAGCACGAACCGCCGTTCGTTCATCGCCGGATGCGGAATCTGCAGCTCTGGCGAATCGACGATTTCATTCCCATACAGCAGAATGTCAATATCAATCGTGCGCGGACCTTTTTCCTTTGTGCGCCGCCTCCCCATCGCCTGCTCGATCGCGAGCAAAGTCTTCATCAACTCCGGCGGCGTCAGCAGCGTCTCCAGTGCGACCGCACAATTCAGGAACCACGGCTGCTCGGTTAACTCAACCGGCTCCGTCTCGTAGAAACAAGAGACCGACGTCACGCGCCCGGCCGCCACCAGTCGCCCAGTCGCGTCGCGCAAATTCTGCGCGCGGTCGCCCAGGTTTGATCCCAGCGACAGATACGCGGTCTCTGCACCTTTCTGCATGCCCAGCCTTTTTACTCCAGATCAAACTCAGCGCACAATTGGACCCTCCCCCGCGCACGTAAGGCCAACGCCGCGTCCATTACCTTTGTGACTGGTGCCTGCCGGAAGTCACCCCTAGAATGATTACCATGACGTTAGAGTCCCTGTTGCTCAGCCAGGATCCGGACCTGGTGCGCGTAATCCGGCCCACGCTCGAAAAGCTATCCATTGAGGTGGAGATTTGCCACGAAGCGCGCCAAGCTGCCGACATCCTGATCTCGGAAAAATTCGACGCCGTCATCGTTGACTGCGACGACCTGCAAGGTGGCCTGGGAGTGCTGCAAGGTCTCCGCGCCACGCCCAGCAACAAGAATTCCGTAACCTTCGCCATCCTGAACGGGCACCGCACCACCACCCAGGAAGCCTTCGGTATGGGCGCCAACTTCGTGTTGCAGAAACCCATCAGCATATTGAACGCCTCGCGCTGTTTTCATGCCGCGCTGAATTTCATGGTGAAGGAGCGCCGCCGCTACTTCCGCCATCCGGTGAAGATACAGGTACGCATCGTGCTTGAAAATAAAAACGTAAATGCGACCAGCACCAACATCAGCGAAAGCGGCATCGCGCTCATGCTGCGAGAAGCCCTGCCCAAAGGCGCCACGCCCCGGTTGCAGTTTTCTCTGCCCGAAACCAACCTGACCTTCGATGTGGAAGCCGAAGTAGTCTGGGCCGACATGAATGGCCGTGCCGGACTGCGCTTCCGCGAAGTTCCCCAAGAATCCCAGAAACATCTCGAAAGCTGGCTCGACCAGCAACTCGAAGAAGAACTCCCCGGAGCCAAAGAAAAAATAGCCACCGCCCGTCCTGAAACCCTGCAGTAAGCGTTCCCCCTCTGCGTTCCTCACTGTCCTCTGTGGTGAAGATTCTGGTTTTGCCGCACAGGTCACGGAGTTTCACCGAGGAATTGGCGTACCTACTCAGTGACTACTTGCGCCTCGCATCCGTGGCATTCTGGGGAATTATTGGAGACCTTCCCCATGCCGAATATGACCCACGATTTGCGTATTGCCCGGGTGCAGCGGACGCTGCGCTGGTTTGAAGAAGATATCCCGCTGCTCAATTTGCGGGTGAAGGAACTGTCGCGCGAACGCCAAGACCAAGCCAAGCGCTTCGCCGCCGCCGTGATCGATGAAACCCGCGCGGAACTGCAGCGCCTGTTGCAGGAGAAGCCATACGACCCGCCGTACGAGACGAGTGATCCGCCCTGCGAGCCCGCTGATTGAAATTCTGCCGATTGAAATTCCACAGAGACGCCGTCTAGTGAGCGCCGGCGGCAGCCTCGGCCGAGGCGGCATGCATGTGCGACGGCTCTTCGCCGTCGACCGTAACCTCTTCCCACAGCGACTTGTCGCGCAGGATGCGCGATACCAGCGCCGTATGCATGGCGTGACCGGCGCGGTCTGCGACCACCTTGCCCAGGATCTGCTTGCCCAGCAGCGCCAAGTCTCCCACCAGATCTAAAACTTTGTGGCGCACAAATTCGTCGGCAAAGCGCAGCGGACCGTTCTCCACTCCGTCGCGCGTCAACACGATGCAATTCTCCCGCGACGCGCCGCGAATCAATCCCATATTGCGCATCGCCTGCTCATCTTCGCGCGATCCAAACGTACGCGCCCCGGCAATGTGCCGCAGATAGCTGCCATTCGACAGCTCGACCTCAAACGTCTCTTTGCCGATCAGGGGATGCGGAAAGTTGATCGAGTACGAAACCGAATACACGTCTGCTGGATAAACCGCGATCGACTTGTTGCCCTCGCGCATCTCCAGCTCGCGGCGCATCTTCAAATATTTGCGCGCTCGCCGCTGCCGGCGCACGCCCACCTTGCGAATCATCTCCACAAACGGCCGCGCGCTCCCGTCAAGAATCGGCAGCTCCAGGTTGTCGAGCTCGACGATCGCATTATCGATGCCCATCCCGATAAACGCCGAGAGCACGTGCTCGGTGGTCGAAATGAACACGCCCTTCTTCATCAAGCTGGTGGCATAGCTGACGCGGGCCACATTGCGGCTGACGGCCTCGATCTCGTAGCCATCCAGATCGGTGCGGCGAAACACAATGCCGGTCCCCGAAGGCGCAGGCATCATTCGCATGGAGACAGGCGCTCCGCTATGCAGGCCAATGCCACTGCACTCGACCGCCGAGCGGATTGTCTGTTCGCAAATCAAGATGGAGTGAGAACGGTTAGATTACGCTCCCGCCGAAGAACCTGTCTGTGGTAAAAAAGCCACACTTCGTGGCCGGGATAGGCCACAGGAACCATCTCAGTCACCTTGTAAACAATTGTAAAGATTAGGCTTGTAATCAGGCTTCAACCACGCGCTCAACCTCAAAGCGCGTGTGCGCTTCCGCCGTCCCCATGAAGACGAGACAGTTCTTGATCGCGCGGCGATGCCGGGCCCTGGACCGCACCCAGCAGGGGGAAACGGCGCAGCGCGATCAAGCGCTGTCGAGGTGCATTCAAACTCTCCCCGAGGTTTACCAGTCGGCCTTGCGACTGTATTACTGGCTGGGCGCGGGAGTGGGCGAAGTGGCGGCGCTTCTGGGCGTGCCCGAAAATACTGCCAAGTCGTATCTGCATCGCGCACGCCAACTTCTCCATGGCATGTTGAAGGAGAAAGGACATTCCTGTGACTGAGATGGAACCTCGCGAGATGGAACCAAGCGAAGGGATCGACCATTTGCTGCGGCGCGTCATGGCCGCGCCTGTCCCCCGATTTCGGCCAGCGTGTAATGCGCGAACTGAACCGCAGCTACGCAGCCGCTCGATGGATACCTCCGAATTCTGATCACGGCTTACGGTCTACTCTCGGTCCTAGTCTCGGGGTTGGTCATGCGCGGCCAGGGGCTCGGCTGGGGGGCTATAGCGGTGACCATCGTTGCGGCACTCGCCCTGCTTGCGGCCACTCTTCGGGTGCGGGGCGCGATGCATTCAACAGTGCGGAGTGCCCACCGTCCCTGAGCCCGGGCCCCATCTCAATCGCAATATCCTTCGGCGGCCAGGCGGCCCTTCGGGGGATCACCCTAATTGGAGGTACGCCCCGACCTACGGAATGTAGGGTATCGAACGGGCCTGCGAGCAATGTTAGAGGTATTTTGTGGCCTCCCCCGAAGTGCTCCGGCGACTTGATGATCGCATCCGGGATTTGTGTGCCAAGGCGATTAAAGCGCGCGGCCCGGAGCTGGAGTCGGTGTTTTCCGAACTGAAGTCCGCGCTCCACGAGCATACCGAGAGACTTCGTAATGCCGCGACGCTGAGACTCCTGAAAAAGAACGAAGACTTCCCTCCCGAAAGGCGCCTGCGAAAGCCTGCGCTTCCGAAATAGGCCGCGCGCCCGCGCCCTGAACTTGAACTATTTCTTGGACTGCTGCTTGTTCGGGTTGTAGCCGGAGTTCGGGTCGAACATGGCCTGGTCGAGTCCCTGGTTGATGGTGGCTCCGTTCAGAAAGCGCTGGTTCGACATGTCTCCGTTGAAGTAGCGGGTCACGTTGTAGGGCACCATGACGGTGCCGACCGGGCGGTAGTTCTCGTAAATTTCTTCTTCCAGATTCTTCTGCTTGTCCGCGGGATCGCGCCATTCGAAGCTCTTCTTGATGGGCAAATGGCTGTCGGTATCAAAAAATAAAGTCACGCGCTCGTTCTTGTCGTTGATCAAACTGACCTGCGCGGCCGCATGCTGCGCGGCGATGGCGTTGCCGTCATACAGAATCACCACCGTGGGATCGTTGACCCAATTTCGTAACACGATGTCGAGCGCGAAATGCCTCCGCCGCAGATAGTCCTCGAGATCCTTCGCTTCGACCGGATGCACGCCCTTATAAGTAATCTCGTATCCCTTGTCGCCGATGAAGAGTTCGGTCACGTCGCGCTCCTTGGTCAGCTCGACGCGCTCCTTATCAGGAAATTCGGAGAAGCTCCAAAAAGTCGTGCCCGGGCCGTCAGGGCGACCGTGGTGCAAGCTGTAAGTGCGTCCCTGCATTTCCCTATCGCGAAGGGTGAGCCAGGACTGGCCGCCGAGCGCTTGAATGCCCTGCTGGATGATCGCTTTCGCCTGACGCGCGTTGGGATCGTCCATCATCGAGGCCGGCAGCGGCGATGGGGCCGTCCCCTTGGCAGCCGCGGATTTTACAGGCACGGTGTTCAGGGCCTGCGGTCCCGCCTGGGACGCCCCTGAACACACCAGCACCACAATAGGTAGAAGCAGCTTCATTCTCTCGAAGGGATCAAGCGCACCTGGAATTGTAGCGTTTTCCTTGGGCTCTCTGCCGCGGCATGAAAAGCTCCTGAGGCGTTGGATGCACGCTGAGGCCGAAATGAAAGCTGGCCGGGGCCGCAATTTTATTGCGAAAGTGCGCAAAAAGCGGTTGGTAAAGTGCCATCAGCGAGGCCCGAATTGGGCCTACTGACGGCTCTGCTGCGCTTTATCCCACCAGCACCGCGCCGCCGTTCACATTGAAGATCTCACCCGTGATAAAACCGGCGTACTCGGTACATAGAAAAAGCACGGGCGCGGCAATCTCTTCGGCCGTGCCGGCGCGGCCCAGCGGAATTGTGCGCCGAATCAGCTCTCCCGTTTTCGGATCGGCCAGGGTGGCCGCGCTCATATCGGTGTCAACCCATCCCGGTGCCACGCAATTCACATAGATGCCGGCGGAGGCGAGCTCGCTGGCCAGGCTCTTGGTCATGCTGATGATCGCGCCCTTGGTCGCGGAATAGTCAACATGGTAAGCCTCTCCGCGCTGGCCGCTGGTGGAACTGATCAGCACGATGTGACCGGCGGAGCCGCGGGTGCGAGACTGCGATTTGATTTGCGCTTTCATCTGCAAGACGCCATATTTGACCAGGCCGAAGACTCCGTCGAGGTTGATGGAGAGCGTGGAGCGCCATTGCTCATCCGGCATGCGATCGATGGCAACGTCGTCTGCGGGCCACACGCCATGGTTTGCCACCAGGATGTCGAGCCTTCCGAAATGCTTGACAGTGGCGGCGATCAGGTCCCGCGCGGCGTCCGGATGGTCAAGGTCGGATTGGATGGCGTGACATTCCCCCGCGCCGCATTCCTTCACCAGCGCGTCCGCCTGTGCCCGCGCGCTGCGATAACTGAATGCAACCTTGGCGCCCGCCGCTGCGAACAGCCGTACTGCAGCCGCGCCGATACCTCGCGAACCGCCCGAGATTAACGCCACTTTGCCGGAGAGAGAAAGAGGAACGGACATAAGAGCTAGTCTCGCCGTTTTTTCCGGCGGATGGCAAGGGGGCATCTTCTGGCGTCATCCTGAACGGAGCCGTCTTTCAGGAGTGAAGGATCTCCCGGCCTGAAAAGCTTCGTGGCAACCGAGATCCCTCTCGCCGCTGGAGAAAACGCGGGGCTTCGGGAGGACGCCCGACTGCATCGACGAAAAATCAATCGGCGGAGTTTGACGGAGCGCGCTCCGACTTCAGCCCGCGCTGGAACAGGCGCACCAGCATGCCGTCAAAGCGGGTGCCGCTCATTTTAGCTAGCTCATCGAGCGCCTGCTCCGGCGTGCGCGCGTTGCCGATGGCGTGCTCGGTCACCATGTTGGCGTACGCGTCGGTGAGGCCGATAATCCGCGCCCAAAGCGGGATCTGCTCGCCCTTCAAGCCGTCGGGGTATCCCGATCCGTCGAAGCGCTGGTGATGATGCTCGATCGCCAGCCGCATGCGCCCGCTCTCGGGAATGATGCCAACAATTTCCGCGCCGACGTGCGGATGGGTTCGGATCAACCGATATTCTTCATCGCTGAGCGGGCCGGGCTTGTTCAGAATGCGTTCCGAGATAAAAATTTTTCCCACATCGTGCACGCGTGCCGCATAGACCAGATCCGCGGTATCGTCCGGCGAGAGCTGCAGCCCGCGCGCAATCACCTCGGTATAGCGCGCCACCAGGTCGCCGTGACCGGAGGATTGTAGCTCGCGTGATTCGGCGGCACGGCTGAGCGACTCAATCGCTTCCTTCAACAACGGAACGTTGCATTCTCGTTCGTCTTCGTCGGTGCAGCACAGCTTGTGCAGCATCAGGGTCAACTCGTCGACCTGCTCCGGCCCGCTGTGCTCGCGCTGCAAGAATCCTTCGATGTAGGCGGAAATCTGCTGTCGCTGCCGCGCGAAGGCCTCGCCTTCCACATATTCCTGTGCGGTCGAAACCATGTTGCCGCCGGAGCGTTTGGAAACGTACATGCCCGCATCGGCGACGCGGATGACGTCTTCAATGGAAAATCCGTGCATCGGAAAACTGGCCACGCCGAAGCTGCCAGTTATGTGATGCTCGCTCAGCATGGGATCGCTCGACATCCACTGGCGCAGGCGCTCGGCCAGGACCTGAGCCTGTTCCGCGCCGGTTTCGGGCATCAGGATGATGAACTCGTCGCCGCCGTAACGCGCGACCACGTTCGATTGCCGCGACTTCTGCTCCAGCAGCCTGCCGACGCGCGCCAGCACCAGGTCGCCCTCGAAGTGGCCCATGGTGTCGTTGACTTCCTTGAACTTGTCGAGATCGACCAGCACGACTGAGAACGGCCGCCCCGAGCGGGATGCGCGCTTCCATTCCGCCGAGAGCGCCTCCCAGAAAAAGCGCCGCGTCTTGATTCCGGTCAGGCCGTCAGTGATGGATTGCTGCTGCAATTTCTGGAAGACGAAGGCGTTGTGCAGCGCAGTGGCCAGCAAGTCGGCAAGCGTGTTGAGAATCAGCACGTCCTGCGGCGAGAACGCGTCCTCGGTGCGGCTTTCAATGTTGAGCACGCCTAGCAGCGATTCGCCATAGGTCATGGGAATGCACAGCACTGCGCGCGAATCGGGCAGGATTCCGTTGAGATTTCCGGGCGCTGCGTTCTGCACCAGGGCGCGTTCGCCGGTGCGGGCTACGCGCCCGAGAATGCCCGTCCCCAGCGGCACGCGCTTGCCTTTGGCGTGAGCGGTCGCTCCCGCTTCAGCCTTGATCTCGACCTCTTTGGTTCCATAATCGAGCAGGCCGATGCCGATGTGGTCGAAGCTGAAATTCTTTTGGATCTCGTCGACGATGCGGTCGAGCATCTGCACCGGATCGTCGCTCGAAATGGCGGTGCGCGAAATATTATTCAGAAATGCCAGTTGCCGCGAGCGGCGCTGCTCTTCGGCGAACAGGCGCGCATTCTCCATCGCGACCGAAACCTGTCCGGCCGCGGTTACGAGCACATCAAGATCGCGCTGCTCGAAGACGAACTCGCGCTCGACATTCATCGCCACGATGGCGCCCGTAGCTTTGTTGCCCAGAAAAATCGGGGCCGCAATGATGCACTTGGCGGGACGTTCGGGCACATGGCTAATGCCAAGCCGCTTGCGCGTTGTCTCCAGATTCGAGCGGATCAGCAAGGGCTCGCCGGTGCGAATTACGTATTCGGTGAAGGCATTGCGGCGCTCGCGAGTGCGCTTGGAGAGCAGCTGGCTGTCGCGAATTTCCAGCTCGAAGCGAATTTCATCGTCGTCGCGAAAGGCGATGTAAAAATTGCTGGTATCGAAAATCTGTCCGAGTTCCGTCTGAATGGTGCGCAGGATTTCATCCTGATCGAGGCGCGAGCTGATGGCTTTGCCGATGTCGGTGAGCAGTTCGTACTCTTTGGTGCGGCGGTGCGCATCGTGGCTCACCACATAATTTTCCAACGTCAGCCCGAGTTGCAGCGCGAGGCCCACCATCAGGCGCGGGCCGGAGGAGCCGAAGGCCCGGCGCTCTGCGTGCGGAAATAGGATGACTCCGAAATTATTTTCGCGCGTCTGCAGCGTGACCGCGGTCAGATTGCTGACTTGCTCGTGGATGAGAATTCGCTTGAAGTCGGCGAAATTTCCTACCGCGCCCACGGGAAACGATTCGGTCATCTCCGCCAAGTGATGGGCGGTAAAGATTCCACTCTGACGGTAGGCCAGCTCGCAAATGTAGTCGGCGGCGCCGCTGGTTTCGAGCGCAGCCAGAAATCCAGAAGAGAATCCGCGCTGCACCGAGGGCAGCAGGCCGCGCCAGCGCTCGGTGATGCAGATCGCGGCGCGCCGCGCGGGCAGAGCACCCATCAACCGGTCGAGCGCTGCTTGCATGCTGGGCACCAGGTCTTCGGCAAAGAGCAGGCGCCGTGGATCCACGCCCAGCGTCGAAAGCGCGAGCGTGTTTTCCAGAACCGCGTTGCGCTGATTTTCAAACAGCACCATCACCATGGCGATGCCCAGCAGCATCTGCGGCACCGGGCCAAACAGGCGGCTTGCGCTGCCAAAGCGCTCGACCAAGGGGTTCTGCAATTGCCCAAAACCGGTCAGCACAGCCCAAAGCGCGAGCGAGATGCCGAGCACCTGGAAAGCCAGCGACCCGCGACGATGACCGCTCACGTAGAACACTGCCGAGCAATAAAGCAGAATGGCCGCGAGCCCGATCCCAAGCCGGATCGACGGTTGCACATCGGGGCGGAACAGGCCGTTGATCATGTGCCCGCTAAGGGTGAACCCGGCCAGGGCAACGCCGCCGGCGGCGACTGCCGCATCGTACCAGCGGAAGACATACGAGGCGCGCATCAGACGCGTCGAAACAAAGATGCACAGCGCCATCGCCACCAGAAAAATCTGGCTGACCAGAAACGCGGTGGGCGACGCGGGGAAGGCATCGAGAACAAAGTGCAGGGAGTAAAAGGCCCAGGCCATCTGCCACGCGCGGAAATACGACTGGCGGCTTTGCTCGCGCAGGTAGGTGAAAACCAAAAACAGCAGAACCGAGACAATGCCCGGAATCAGAACCGTGGTGATGACGACACTATTCATAGGCCGCCGCAAGGGGCAGACTTCGCATCTGGCGCAGGGATGCGATGAGGTAATGGTTTCATAAGCAAATATGGAAACACAACAGGATTTAAGTACAATGGGGTCCGCAGGGGAGTTGTGAAAAAAGACCACTGCAGACATGTTTTTTCCGAGCATCGGCAAACAGATAGCGAAAGCGCTCCCTGCCTTGACGCTTCTTTTCGCTCGCCCGTAACATCGCAGTGACCCTTCATGAGCTCGTCAGACGGCAGTTCCGCCAAGCCACGCGTGCGCTTTGCCCCATCGCCTACAGGATTTCTCCATGTGGGCAGCGCCCGGACGTTCATCTTTAACTGGCTGTACGCGCGCCGCACGGGTGGGACGATGATCCTTCGCCTCGACGATACGGACGTGGAGCGCAATACCGACGCTTCGGTCACTTCGATTTTCGAAGGGCTGAAGTGGTTGGGTCTGGGATGGGATGAGGAGTACAAGCAGTCGGAGCGCGGCGCGCTGCATCGCCAGATGGCCGACAGTATTTTCCAAAAAGGGCTGGCCTACCGCGACTTCACGCCTGCGCACACGGGCGACAGCGAAAAATCCGGAGCGCAGGGGACGTGGCTGTTCAATCCTGGCATGCGCGAACTGTCGCGCGAGGAGAGCGATCGGCGCGCGGCCGCCGGAGAGCCGTTTGCGCTGCGCTTTCGCGTGCCGCGCGAGGGCGGGCAGGTGGTGCGCTTCAACGACGCGGTGTATGGCGAGCAGATGAAAGAAGGCGCCGACATTGAAGACTTCGCGCTGCTGCGCTCTGACGGCATGCCGACGTATCATCTCGCATCGTGCGCCGACGACGCCGATTTGCGTATCAGCCACATTATTCGCGGGCAGGATCATCTTTCGAACACCTTCAAGCACGTGCTGATTTTCGAGGCCGCGGGATACGCGCCGCCGCAGTTTGCGCATTTGCCGCTGCTGGTCGCGCCCGACGGGACCAAGCTTTCGAAGCGGCGTCACGGGCCAGTGGTGAGCGTGACCACCTATCGCGATGCCGGATTTCTGCCCGAGGCCTTCATTAATTTCCTGTGTCTACTGGGCTGGTCGCCGAAAAACGATCGCGAGCAGATGAGCGTTGCCGAACTGACGGAGGCGTTTTCTTTAGAAGGCATCAACCGGGCGAACGCAGTGGTGAACTTCAAGGAGCCTGCGCCCACGCTGCATGAGACGTTCGATCCGAAGGCGGTGTGGCTCAATGGCCAGCACATACGCAGCTTGAGCGTGGAAGATCTGAGCCAGCGCCTGCTGCCGGTGGTGCACGAGGTATATCCGCAAGTGACGGCGGAAAAGATGCTGCGGGTCACGCCGCTGATTCGGGAGCGCATCGAGTTGTTGCGCGATGTACTCACAGTGGCGGACTTTTTCCTTGTCGACCAGTTGCCGCATTACGACCCGGCTGAACTGATTCCGCAAAAAGGCGATGCAGCCATGGCGGTGAAGGCTTTGCAGAAGGCGCTGGAAGATTTGCCCCACGTGGAGTTCAAGCACGACCCGCTGGATCAGGCTCTGCGCGCGGCCGCGCAGGAGCTTGGCCTTAAGGCTGGACAGATGTTTCAGCCGATCCGCGTCGCAGTCTGCGGGCGCAAGAACGCTCCTCCGCTGTTTGAAACCCTGGAAGTGCTGGGAAAAGAAACCACTCTCGCGCGGATCGAGCAGGCACTGGCCAAAAGCAAAAGCCCTCAAGCCTGACGACTCGAGGGCTTGAAACTGGTCCCACCCTTCGCAAAGTGCGCGAAGGATGGGCCATCCAAAACGCTATTTCAGGGTCTTTACGAAATCGGCAACGCCCTTGGCATCGTCCGCGGACAAGCCGGAGATGGCCTTCTTGTGCGGCGCCTTCTTAGCTTCATCGCCCTTGGTGAGCACGGCGACGATCTGGTCCGAAGTCAGGGCAGTTCCCTTCAATGCCGGTCCAACTTTGCCTTCGCCCATGGGGCCATGGCAGGCGGCGCATTTCGCTTTGTAAGTCGCAGCTCCATCCTGCGCGAAGGCAGGCAGAGCCACGGAGACAGACAACGCAAGCACGATAAGCAGAACGATCACTTTACTAATTCTCATGAATCCTCCTGTTGATATGCGAACAATAGCTACATATGACAGTAATAAACACCCTTACAAAAACAACCGGAAATTGTACGCCCACCGCACACAGGATGGGAACTGAAAAAGCGTGGTTACGAGGCGCCGATCCACTTTTAGTACATGATGGTGCGTGTGAGGTGATGAGGCCAGGTTGTGGTGTGGTAGTGGGTCCAGAAGCGGGCATCGATTTGCGGGATGATGACCTGCTGGTCGGGCGCTCGCAATTTGTTAATCTCGTCGGCGAGCAGCGCGGTGGCGTAGAGGCAGTGGGCGCGGATTTCGATTTCCTGGCGGCTGTCGCGCGGGATCAGTTGATAAGTGTTGATGGCGTGTTCAAGTTCGGGCGAGTAACTGGTGATGCCCATGACACGCAGGGCCACGGGAACGATGTAGTCGGCGAAGGCGGTCATCTTCTGGGGATCTTCGAGTTCGAATCCGTGCGTGGGGGCAAGCCCCGAGTAGATTTGCCAGTAGCCGAGCTGGGTGAGTTTGTAGAACTTGATTTCATGGCCGTCGTACTGGCTGACGTCGTTGTAGCGGGGAAACTCAACGACTAGCCGCTCGACCAGGCCCTTGCCATTGTCATAGAGGCGCGGCGGGCAGGAGCGGATGAAGTTGTAATATCGGCCATCGTATTTCGCGGCGAGAACCGCGCCCGCATCGCGGAGGAGTTGTGTTTTTTCGTCCAGCATGGGCATTTCGATGTTGCCGGCGAAAATCTTTTCCATGTCGGGGCGCGTAATCTTCGCCAGAAATTTTCCGTCGAGGACGGGGATGCCGCGGTCCATGGCCCGTTTGAGGCAGGCGAACATGGCTTCGGAATCGGACTGGTGCTCGCCCGCGTAGTCGATCTGAAACTTCACGTGGGTCTTGAAGTCGGTGAAGGCGGTGTCGATGGTGTTGGCGACCATGATGAAGTCCATGGCGACGTCGGGCGTCTTTTCGAGGCCGAAGGGGATGGCGAGATTGGGCAGGGGCAGCTCTTCGTAGGCCATCCAGGAGGCGATCTCCTTAATTTTTTCGTAGTGGGTGCGTACGTCGCTGGAGTTCTCGATGACGGGGCGGAGGCTTTCGGTGACGGGGCTTCCCAGCGGGCGGGGCCAGGGGATGGGTTTATCGGCGGTCAGGGCGCGGGCAGGAGTGCTTTTTGCTAGAGTGAAGGCGCTGGCGGCGGTAAGTCCCTGCAAGAGGTGGCGGCGAGTGATGGTCATGGGTTTCTTTGGAAAGTCGGGAGCATCTTATGGGGACGGGTGGGACAAGTCAAAATCCATTCACCACAAAGGACACAGAGGAGCACGGAGGAAGTCAACGTCCCCACTTCTCTAAGTGCTTACGCTTCTTGGCTTAGGTGGGAGACTCTGCCGATTAGGTAGTTGCCTGCGGATTTTCCTTCTTCGATGGGAATTACTTCTACCGGCTGGGAGGGGTTTTGGGGGCGAAGTAGTAGATCATTTCCGGCGATTTCCACGTATCGAATCGCGCAGTGATCGGTTTTCAGAACAGCGTACATATTATTTTCGCCCTTGCGATAGGGTGTAAGTGCGTTGTAATGGCGGTCGACGAGCAGCAGGGCTCCGGGCTGGAGGCGGGGATGCATGGGCAAGGCGTCTTTAGCGTCGAGCTTGAGGAGTACGAAGCGCTGCCAGTGGGAGCGGTCGCCTTGAGTGTCGGAGCGCAGGCGGCGCAGGAAAGTCTTTTTGAACTTGTAGATCTCCTTGACGTGCATGCTCGGGATCAGGGGCTGGGCGGCCGTTGAGGAGTCGGTGAGGACGATATTTTCGAATTCGTCAGTGCTGGGAGGGATGATGGTGGCGCGCTTGTTCACTTCGGCCGGATCGAGCAGGTCGAGGACGGAGAGGTGCTGGACCTGGAGGACTTTGTCCATGCCCTCAAGGCTGAGGCCGCGCTTGCGGTTGAGGAAATTCGAAATGTGGGCCTGTTTGAATCCGGTTTGCTGGGCAAGTTTGAGGCCGGTGAGTTCTCCGGTCTCGATTCGCTCCCAGAGAATGTTGCGGAGATTCTCCTGGAGGACCTTGAACTTCATAAGTCGGAGTATAGCATCGGGGAATAGGCTGCCGGTAAGTGGGAAGGGCTATGGGCCGCGTGTTTTCACTCATTTGGAGGATTCTTTTTGCGGGACGCGGGATGCTTGGGAAAAGTTTTGAGTTCGGATAGGGGAGCGGTGCCGCGGCCGATGGAATGACACTAGGATGATGTTAGGAGCGCGGCTCAAGCGGGTGAGTAGGGAGGAAGGCAATTTGTTTTCCACAGGCAAGGTTGGGTCATTCAACCTTGACTGAGAATTTCCACAGCTATAGCATCGGCGCAAAGTAAGGGCCAATAATGCTCCACGGGACAACGCAATGACCAGGAACCCAGATAACTCGATGGAAGAGAGGAACTTCGGGGAATTTCGGCGGAAGGTGCGGGAGGCCGAGGTATTGTCGGCGTCGATGGAGCAGTTGTTGCTCTCGCTGCGCTTCACGGGACGGGTGAGCGTGGTAATGCAGAACGGGCGAGTGCTCAAGTCGGGCTATGAGGAAGGATACTTCCGGCAACATGCGGGGCAGGACGACGAGCGCGCGCAAAAACTGTAGGAGTGGAAGGAGTCCTGGGGCAAACATAGGAAGAAGCGAGCGATCGAGCAATGTGATTGAACTCCGCAGGCAGGGAGTTCCAGAAAATTAAATAGACCCGAAGCGGGTCACCCCAAGCAGGCCATCGTAAGAGAAACGAGCCCTGCGCATAGTTTCCGCAAACGCGGAGACGGCGCAGGGCTTTTTTCTTTTGCGGACTGGTTGAGGGTTGAACTGTGGTTCATCGATGGAGGAATTATGACGCGCAGTTATGACGACAACGGGAACGAATTGCAGCGGTTGGAACTGAAATATTGCGAGCGCTGCGGAGGGTTATGGGTGCGGGAGTGCGGCGCGGGCGTGGTGTATTGCGATCGCTGCCAGCAGAGCATGGCGGAGTTACCGATTCCGAAGAAGAAGCCGCAGCGGGTGATGCTGCCAGTGCAGAAAACACCACTGCTGAAGACGTTTGCGGATGATGACCTGGAGTTCGAAGCTGCGGGCGGTGCGGCATGAGCGGATTCACCACAGAGGGCGAGGAGGAACACGGGGCAGACCAAAATCCCCACTTCTCGCAAAGTGCGCGAGAAATGGGACACGAAGCAGGCGATCTGGGACAGGAAGGGTTGCTGGAGGAGGAGCCCTGGGAGGTGCGGGAGGCGGAGCGGGCGCGCCGGGTTTACCGGAAGCGGAGCGCGGCGATGTTGCGGCGGTATATGCGGTTTTCGATTGAGACGGGAAGGTTGCCTTCGCTGCTGGGGCGGGAGTTCTTTCGGTCGAAGGTGACCTCGTACGGAGTGGGAACATTTGAGGATCGGGTGATCTTTGTGCATGACATGGAGACGTGCCTGGACCGACTGGATGAGTTTTCGCGGCAACTGATTGCGCGCCACATTCTGCAGGAGCACGATCAGGATGCTACGGCGAGGTTATTGCATTGTAGTGGCAGGACAGTGCGAACTTATGTGCCAATTGTACTGGACTTACTAAGTGAGATACTTCTGGAGTTAGGGTTGATGGAGCGGCTGCAATGGGGCGAGGAAAGTGGCGGTGGAAAATCTTGTCAAGGGGGTGAAGAGGGTGAAATTTTCGTAAGTGACTGTGAAGAAAGCGAAAATAAATTCTAAAAGCTTTCCGGTTTACCCTGCGCGATTTGATATTCTGAATATAGAAGGTAAGAAAAAAGAAAACCTCCTTGTAGAAAGGTGCGCTTGCGGGCGCACCTTTCGTTTTTCAGGAGGAGCCTTCACCACAGAGGACACAGAGGTTGACTGGGGAGATCGAAGGATTTTGGCATTTATGGCATAAATTTATTTTTCGAGTATTGGGGCAATGATCAAGAAAACAGCGAAGAAAACGGGGAAAGTGGCGGGGAAGAAATCGGGTAGGAAGAGTGCGGGCAAAAGAAAGCAGATGGATGCGGCGAAGGTGCGGGAGGAGATTGCGGGACTGGTGAAGGCTGGAGCTCCGAAGATTGCGGTGGCGGTGATCGATCAGGCGGCGCACGGAGAGTTGGCTCCGGCGAAATATTTGTTTGAGATCGCCGGGATCTTTCCGAAGCCGGCGGAGGGCGAGCAGGCGACCGAGGAGGAAGACTGCCTGGCGAAAACTTTGCTGGCTCGGCTGGATGGAGGGAAGAAAGAACAGGATGCGGCTGGAGCGCAGGAAGAGAAGAGTGCGGTGAGTGCGGTGAGCGGTTCGGTTCTGGTGTGAGGAAAGGCGTCACCGCAGAGGGCGTTGGAGGAAGTCAAAGTCCTCACTCTAACGTCGCAAGAGCGCGACGTTAGAATGGGCAGCGGGCTGACTTCAAAATGTCGCGGGTTCGCTTTGGGTGGGTGGGCATTGTATTGTGGTGACAGGAGCGGGCGGGAGTGCCTGCTTCACACCTTACTCATGGATATATCGTGGATCACGGAGCGGATTGCGGTGGGGGGCGGGATTTGGACCGTTGGGAATATGGTGGCGGTGGTGGGGACGGGGATCACGCACATCATCGACATGCAGATAGAGTTTGACGACCGGCCGCTGGCGGACGGGCTTGCGGTCGAGGTGTTGTGGAACCCGACGGACGATGATTTCGAGCCGAAGCCGGCGGCGTTGTTTCGGCGGGGCGTGGAGTTTGCGGCGGCGGCGTTGGGCGAGGATGGGACGAAGCTGTTTATTCATTGCGCGGCGGGAGTGCATCGGGCTCCGATGATGGCGCTGGCGGTGATGGGATCGATGGGATGGGAGTTGGAAGACGCGATGCAGTTGATCGAGTCGCGGAGAGCGGTGGCGGATTTTGCTGAGGTTTATGTGCGGAGTGTGGAGGAGTTTCTAGCGGAGGAAAGTCAAGATTCACAGGCCAGCCGCACCGAACGCGGCTAGGATGGGCAGCCCTGGGAAGTTCTTCAGCACGGGGAATCAAAAGCGGGTCGACTTTATACTTCTGATTCCAGGAGCCGCGGTAGGGCGTTGCACGGGGAGTGCATAGGTCCTTCGCTTCGCTCAGGATGACAAGCGCGCTCGGGATGACAAGTTCAGTCGAGATGACGGCTGGGGGTACGGATTGATGGAGGAATGCGATGGTTGACTTTGGTAGCCGCCCTTTGGGGCGGCTTTGTTGTTGGGTGGTGATGGTGGGTTTGTGGGTGGGGCTTATTGTGGCTCCGGGCGTCTCGCGGGCAGGAGTGCCCGCGCCACACGGGGAGCCCGCGCCACATTCACTTCTTGACCCGCAGACTGGAGCTACTACTACTACCGTGGCGGACACGGTATTTATGGCGGATGGAACACCAGCTTCGGGAACGTTGATCATCAGCTGGCCAGCGTTTCTTACGTCGACGGGGACACCGGTGGCGGCTGGGAATACGGCCGTCACGCTGAGTTCGAACGGGGCGTTGAACGTTGCGCTGGTGTCGAATGTGGGAGCTACCCCGGCGGGCGTGTATTACTCGGTGACTTATCAGCTGGGGCCGGGCGAGGTGAAGACGGAGTATTGGCTGGTTCCGGTTTCGACGACGGCGGTGAATCTGGCGGCGGTGCGGACGACGCCGGGATCGGGCGAGGCGACGCAGCCGGTATCAATGCAGTATGTGAATTCCGAACTGGCGACCGTGGTACATCTTGGGGGGACGGAGACGATTACTGGGACGAAAACATTTTCGACTTCTCCTACGGTGCCGGCGCCTACGAGTTCTGCGGGGATCGCGAATAAAAGTTATGTGGATTCCGCAATAAGCAACGTGGGAGCGGGAAATTATCTATCGACTGCGGGTGGGACGGTGACGGGGCCGATTACTTTGCCGGCAAATCCGGTGGCTGCGCTGCAGGCATCGACGAAACAGTACGTGGATAACGGCCTCGCGGCGAAGTCGGATTTGATTGCGGGACTGGTTCCGGCGAATGAGCTGGGAACGGGGCTGGCTTCGGCGGGGAGTTGCCTGCTGGGGAATGGGGCTTCGGGGACCTGGGGAACGTGCGGGTCGGGCGGAGGGGCGGGGAGCATCTCGATTAATCCGGTGGCGACGCAGGCGATTGCGCAGCCGGCGGGAACGCAGTTTTCAGCGAACAATCTGGCGAACATCCGGTATGTGACGGCGAGTTGGAACTGGGCGCAGACTCCGGCGGACAGCCTGGGGACGGCGGGAGCGAACACGATTCACCTGGCGCCGTGCCCTTTGGGAATCGATACGAATTCGATCGCGAATTATTACTCGTACAAGGTTTACGTCGCGGGGACAGGAACGGCGGAGGCGGTTGCGGTGACGGGCGGGAGCTGCACGCCGGGCGGGAGTAGTGGAACGATCACGGTGACAACGGCGCACACGCATGCAGCGGGATATACGGTGGGATCGGCATCGACTGGAATTCAGGAAGCATGGAATGATGCGTGGGCGAACGATACGGGAGTTACCGCGCAGGCGCAGGTTGCGCCCTACGTGAAGCTGGCGGCGGGTCAGGCTTACAACGTGTATGCGACGGTGTATTTGCGGGGACGCGGTGGACTTCTGGATGGAGCTGGGGCGCTGATTACCTGCTCGACACGCGACCGGTGTATCTACGTGGGAACTACGCAGGGTGGGCCGTATGTTAACCATCACAAGCTGTATAACTTGTCGGGAACGTCGGCGATCAATGTGGATGGGGTGCAGGTGGCGGGGATTTCGGCGACGAGCGGGACTTATACGGTGACGACGGCGAGCGCGCATCCTTTTGTGGTGGGGGACGTAGTCGACTGCGAGTATTACTCGACGAATGCGGGCGGACATTGGACGACGTCGGTGTTGAGCGTGCCGAACTCGACGACCTTTACGTTGAAGGTGGGGGGGGCGACGGTTGCGGCGGGAGCGGCGACGTTTGGATTCTGCAATCTGCTGAATACGTTTCTCGAGAACAATTCCGATCACGTGGTGGCGCAGGATATCAACCTATTTCAGAGCAATCCGGGAGGGATGGGATATTTCAGCTACGGGATTGTGAATGATAACGACCAACAATTCATTGTTGAGCGAGCCTCGAACCGGTCGAGCCTGGTGTTGAATGCGACGGCGAACTGGCCGATGGCAGCGTTTCTGTATGAGAGGGCTGATCAGGGGAACGCGGGGATCACGTACATGCATGACTCCGAGATCACCGGGGTGAACTGCGCGACGGGTGGGGGAAACGGGATAGTGATATCGGATTCGGTGTGCCAGGGATTTCCGACGTACGGGATTCGTTATTTTGGAGGGCTGCAGCCGGCAACGTTCTCTAATATTTATGAGGAATCGACGGGCGGGTCGGTGAATCCGCTGTACGGATATGCAGCGCAGGATGGGTTTCTGATTCAGGGCGGATTGGGATCGAAGATTCTGGGAACGTTTCCGATCAGCGGGCTGGATCCGGGATTTGCTACGGGCGGAGGGGGAGCGGCGGAGAGAACTTATTTTGTAGTGCCGCGAAGTTCGACGCAGGGATATGGCCCGGTACTGTATGCGGGGTGGGCGGAGCCGGCGAGCGGAGGGACGAGCATTCCGCTGATGTGGCCATCGGTGGAGTTGCAGAACAATGTTGGACAGAGCCTGGGGACGTTGACCTGGGACGTGCTGGTGACGACGGGGACAGGGACATCGGCTCCGTATGGAAGTGGGATGTATGTGATCGCGTCGAATATTTCTGGGAACTGCGGAACGAATGGGATGTGCTCGTTCACGGACACGCAGGCGGCGCCGGGAGCGTACACGGTCCAATCGCAACAGTTCCTGCCGGTGTTCTGGTTCTGGCCGGTAAGCATTGTGATCAATGGATCGACGGTACTGACGGAAGTGGCTGGAACGAATCCGTCGGCGGTGGCGAGCCAGGGGACGACAAGCGTTTCGATCGTGGCAGAGCAGTGCAAATCGATTGGACCGTCACAGCGAAGGAGTCCGATCTGGGTAAGTTGCCTGGCGAGTGAGACGAGCGGAGGATCGGGATCGATTGCGACCGTGCTGCAGGAGCAGGATACGGCGGGGAATGGTCCGGCGGTGAACAGCAAGGGGCGGCTGAATTTTGGCAAGGCGATAGGAACGCCGAATGATTTGCTGACGCTGCAGGATTCGAATTTTGGGAAGACGGTAACGGCGTCGGGAGAACGTCCGTCGAATGACGCGGGGGATATGGCGATTGGATTGGATCAGGCGGGCGGACTGGCGCAGCGGGCAGCGAGTTCGATCAGCTCGTATATCAATGTGGCGCCGAACAGTGGGGCAACGAATTTTCTGGAGCGGCTGACGAGTGCGGGGAAGACGTTTAATGTTCCGGTGACGGTGAATGGAAATTTTTCGGTGCCGAGCGGGACGGTGACACTGCCGGTGACGGGCGCGGTGCAGTGCCTGCACGTGAGTTCGACGGGGCTGGTTTCGGGGACAGGCGCGGATTGCGGGAGCGGCGGCGGTGGGGGATCGGGGACGGTGAATTCGGGGGCGACTTCGCAGGTGGCGATGTATTCGGCGAATGGCTCGGCGGTGAGTGGGGACGGAGCGCTGACGGATAACGGAGCGACGCTGAGTTATCTGGGGACGGGCGGGATTTCTGCTAGCGGTGGAGCTTTCAGCGGGAACGTTACGGCGGGTGGGATCTCGGCGGGCGGTGGAACGTTCAGCGGAAATTTGACAGTGGGCGGACAAGTGATCATGACGGGGCCGTGGCTGGTGAACAGTCCGGTGCCGGCGACGGCGATGGGGACGGCGGCGGCGGGGACATCTTCGCTAGGGATATCTTATGACGGGAACTTTTATGTCTCTGCGAACGCGGGAGCGGTGAGTCGAGTGCTGACGGTGGCGAGCGACGCAGTGCCGTCGGTGTTTGGCAGAGCGGGGGCGGTAACGGCGACAACCGGCGATTACACGTGCGCGCAGGTGACGGGATGCACGGCGAATACGACTACGGTGAACGGGCACGCGTTGTCGGGGAATGTGACAGTGAGTGCGGCCGACCTGGGCCTGGGTGCGCTGCCGAGCGGGACGACGGCAACGACACAGGCAGTGGGCGATAGCTCGACGAAAGTGGCGACGACGGCGTTCGTGATGCAACAAGCGAGCCTGGCGACTCCGTGGATTCCGTTCCCGGGATACGACAGCATCAACCAAGCGGCGTTTTCGACGGCGGCGAATACGGCGGCGGTGTATGGCTTCATCGTGCCGACGACGATTACGACGTCGAAGGTGGTGTATCGAGTGGGATCGACGGCGGACAATACCGCGAACACGTATGAGATTGGAATATACAACGGGAGCGGAACGCTGGTGGCACATTACGAGGCGGCGGGGACTACGTTTAGTCCGGCGACGGGAGCAACGAAGACGCAGAGCTGGGCTGAAGGAACGGTGACGTTGCCTCCGGGGAAGTATTACGAGGCGATAGTGTCGAGCTGCACGGCGAGTTGCGCCACGTTCACGACGGGTAACGGGACGGTGACCACGTTTTACAGTAACAGCGCATTCACGCAGAACGTCAGCGGGAGCACGCTAGGGACAACGATTACGGCGCCTGGAGCTGGGAATGAGAGCTTTGGAGCCAGTCCGCTATCGATTATTTTGGAGTGAAGATGTGATTCACCACAGGGGACGCTGAGGAACACAGAGGGAAAGTCTAACAATTTCAGGAGTATTCAATTGACCCTGACTGGAGCTTCCAGTCGGGGTTTTGTTTTGCCCTTATGAAATACACATTTTGGATTTTCGTGATGGTTGTGGCGCTGACGGCCTCGGGTTTTGCGGCGCAGTACTATGTGTCGCCTTCGGGACTGGATAGCAATAGCGGGACCTCGGCGGCGGCTCCCTGGAGAACTTTGGCGCAAGTGAACGGGTCGACGTTTGATTCTGGGGACACGATTTATCTGCAGCGCGGGGGTGTATGGAACGAGTCATTGATTCCGCCTTCCAGCGGGGGCAACGGGAATCCGATCACGTTTGACGCTTATGGGACGGGACCAGCGCCGGTGATTACGGCGGCGGCGCCGATTTCGTTCGTAAGTGGATCATGGACTTACGTGTCGAGTAACACTTGGAAGGCGACGATGACATCGACGATCGCATCGCCGACCGTGAACATGGTTCAGTTCGGGAGTATGTATGGCAGGAAGCAGCCTTATGGGAGCGGGTGCGCTGGTTCGATTGTTAGTAAGTACGACTGGTGCCTGGCATGGCCTTACTTATATGTCTACTCGCCGGTGGGGGCAAATCCATTTTCGACTTATTCAACGGACGGATCGATTGTGCCGATTATTGCGCAGGCATCCGGGTTGGCGATGATTTCGATCGTGAACAAGACGTGGCTGACTTTTCAGCACATCAAGGTTCAGAACTTCGATTACATGGGAGTTAGCGTAAGTGGGAGCTCCGACCACCTAGTGTTTGCGAATATGGAGTCGGACGGAATAGTGCCCTATGGAACGACTCCGTCTGGTTTTGATGTGAATGTGAGTAGTGGATTTGGAACGAGCATCCAGTTTTTGAATGATGATGCACACCTGAACTATGACGGTTTTAAGGTGGATGCCGCCTCGGCGGTAGCGGTAACGAATTGCCGCGGGTATGCAAACCGGGATACGGGAGTGAAAGACAGCACGGTGTCGGGAACGGTGGTTACGGTTAGTTATTCGCACTTCTATGGGAACAATGTCGCGCAAGTTGGTACAGACGATGTGTGGAATGGAATTATAGGAATCGGAAACATCGCGCTGGTCTGCTCAGTAACGCCATCAGGCATCCGCATCTGTTCGTCGTCGGCGGCGCCAGTGGTGACGAATTTCCTGACCTATCCGGCTAGGTTTTCGATGACGGTGGATGATGTGGGGTCATCGCCGGGGACGGAGACTTATATCAATACTTTTGCGACGGCGGTGCCACCGACGTTCACTTCGCGGGGGCTACATTTCAACGCGGCGGTAGTGCCATCGTACGCAGGCCAGGATGGTGAAAACGCGGTGGACTGGACGAGCGTGAAGACTTGGTACGCCGCGGGGAATGAGATCGATTCGCACTCCTGGTCGCATCAGTATTACTCAACGAATACGAATCCACAGAATGCGACGCCCTATCCGAACGCGCCGGCGATGACCCTGCAATATACAGGGAGCGGAACGGCGGCGACGATGAGTATTGCCGGAAACATGCTGACGACGAACGTCACGGGGGCGAGTGGCGATAACCTGAGCATCAACCTGGCGTTGAATCCGCAGACGTCGGCTCCGTACACGGCGGTGCAATTGTTCAACTATCTGCTGACCGTGGCGCATTACTCGGTGCAGCAAAACTCGGCCCTGTGGACGACGAACACTTGGCCGCTAAGCCGGCCGAACACGCATGCGACGAATTTTTTGAACATTTCCAACCAGGACATCAAGACCGCTAATTATGCGGTCCTGTATGACCAGACGAAGCTGGAGCCGGACGAGATGGCGTCGTCGAAGAGCGCCATTCAGGCGAACGTTGCGGGGCTGAGTGAATCGTTCTATGTGTATCCCGACGCGCGGAATACCTCTCGACGGGATGCGGAGATTGAGACCATCAAAGTGCGAATGACGGCCTTGGAGAAGATCGCGGAAACGAATACCGAAGCGCGGATACGAGGGGAAGTGGAGTTAGGCGAACTGCGCGAGGGACAGGAGCAGATCAAGACGCTGATTCAGGCGCATGACAGCGCCTCAAGAAAAATTCATCCGGATAAATAGTGGAGGGGCGGTGCAGGCACGAATGGAGGAGGGGAATGCGGAGTTGCGAATTGTCGACCGGCGCTTCGAGCTGGATGTGCTGGAGAAGCTGAGCCGGCTGGAGGCGATGATGGACACCCTTACCGGCAACGGGCAGCCAGGGCGGATGACGCTGGCGGAGAACCGGATTGTAGAGTTGGAGCGGAACGATGTGCGGAGGACGGTCATCGAGCGATTTGTGAATGCGGGGATTGCAGTGCTGGTCAGCGTAGGAATCGCGCTGCATGGACACTGGTGGAAGTAGTGAATTTAATTCGGAGGACGAGAGGACGATGAGTACAGCGAGTACGACGATCATCAGCAATTTGAAGAGCGCGGCGGCGCCGACGGGGAACACTTCGAAGGCGGCGAATACGTTGGGAATCGACATGAACGGGATGCTGGCTTTGGCGACGAGCAAGGCGCTGGAGTTGAAAGCATGCCTGGCGTTGATTGCGCATGCTACGGATGGTGCGGATCCGAATCTGGTTACCTTGAACAATGTGCTGGCTAGCTTAGTTTAGGGGCGGCCTCGCTTCGCTCGGCGGACGGACAAATGCGTCCGTCCCTACGTGACTTTTATTTTCGGAGGGATTATGAATTTTCTGAATCAGTTGTTGCGGGGGATCTCTTTTATTCCGGCTTTGGTGGCGGGAATTGAGGGCTTGTTTGGCAGCAAGACCGGACGCGAGAAAAAGGATGCAGCGATGTCGTTTTTGGAGAATGCGCTGCAGACGGTCGATGCCGTGGCGACGCGGGAGATTGTCGATCCGGAGAAGTTTAAGAATGGGATATCCAAAATTGTGGACGGAACGGTGGAATGCTTGAATGCCTCAACCTGGGCTAAGTGTGGGGCTCCGACTGCGAGCACCCAGCCGTGATTTGGATCCGCTGCAAAGTCCCCACCCTCTCGCACAAAACGCGAGAAGGGTGGGGCAACCATTCTGTTATCAGCCTACGTCTTCGTTCCACTGCTCCAGATTCTTTTTCACTTGCGCCATAAATTGATCGGCTACAGCGCCATCGATGAGGCGGTGATCGTAACCTAGCGTCAGGTGAACTACGGAGCGAATGGCGATGGAGTCGCTGCCGTCTTTATCGGTGATGACGAGCGGCATTTTGGTGATGCCACCTACGCCCATGATGGCGGAATTCGGCTGGTTGATGATGGGCAGGCCGAAGACGGCTCCGAACTGGCCGGGGTTGGTGATGGTGAAGGTGGAGCCTTCGACATCTTCGGGCTTGAGCTTTTTGTTGCGGGCGCGCTCGCCGAGATCGGTGATGCCGCGCTGCAGGCCGAGGAAGTTGAGGTCTCCGGCGTTCTTGAGCACGGGAACGATGAGGCCCCAGTCGAGCGCGACGGCGATGCCAAGGTTGATGTTGCGGTGATAGCGGATGTTATCGCCTTCGATGTTGGCGTTGATGATGGGCCACTGCTGCAGGGCGATGATGGTGGCGCGCACGAAGAACGGCATGAAGGTGAGGCGGACGCCGTGGCGCTGCTCGAATCCGTTTTTGAGCTTGTTGCGCAGGTTTACGATACGGGTGAAGTCTACTTCGTACATGCAGTGGACGTGGGCGCTGGTGCGGCGGGACTCGATCATGTGCTTGGCGATGATCTTGCGCATGTTCGACATGGGGACGAGATCGCCGGGATAAGGCGCGGGGGGTGCTGGGCGGGGAGCGGAGCTTGGGGCCGGTGCTGGAGCCGCCTCGCTTCGCTCGGCGGGACGGGCGAAGGCGCCCGTCCCCACATGAGCCGTCTCCACACGAGATCCCTGGTTTTCGATGAACTGCATGATGTCTTGTTTGGTGATGCGGCCGCCGAGTCCGGTGCCGGAGACTTGGGAGAGGCTGATGCCGTGTTCGCGGGCGATCTTGCGGACTAGCGGGGAGGAGCGGGCTTCTTCGTCTTCTTCGCGGGCGGCGGGAGCGGGCGGCGGGGCTTGCGATTCCGCTGCCTGGGCGCGCGGCCGAGACTGCGCCGCGACAGCTGGCGGGGCGCTGGCAGTACTTTCCGCGGGGGCGGCTTTGGCTGGCGCTGATGGCTTGGCGGCTTCGCCGTCTACGGTGATTGTGCCTACTACGGTGTTCACGCCTACTGTGGTGCCTTCGGTGACTTTGATTTCCTGGAGAACCCCGGAGGCGGGGGCAGGAATTTCGGCATCGACTTTGTCGGTGGAGATTTCGAAGAGAGGCTCGTCGCGCTGGACTTTGTCTCCGGGCTTCTTGAGCCACTTGGTGATGGTGCCTTCAACGATGGATTCGCCCATCTGGGGCATGATGATGTCAGTTGGCATGAGTTCCTTCCATGAGGCGCACGGCTGGCAAAAGCGGGCCGGACGCAAACAAATATTATAGCGGGTGAGGCCGGACGGGGGCTAAAGCCCGGATTTCATTTCATGCTTTTCGCGGCGCTGAAGCGCCGCTCTTCTACGTAACGCAGCTTTCCGGCTTGCTACTCATCATGCTTCAGCGGCGACTTGCTTTCAATTTTTCTTGCCCTCGTCTTTCTCTTCGCCTTGTTTCTTTTCGTCCGGGCTCGCTGCTGGCACACCGAAGCTGGTCTTCCAATAGTCCTGGACGGCGGGCGGAAGTTTATCCATGTGAGAGAGGAAGAGGGTGATCTTCCACATGTCAGGTTCGGAAAGGGTTTTGTCCCAGGCGGGCATGCCGGTGTAACGCACGCCGGTGCGGATGGTGTAGAAAAGGTGCCACTCGGGATCGTCGGGCGGATCGGAAATGAAATTGGGCGGCGGCGGGTAGAACGACGCGGCCAGCGTGGAGGGCTTGCGATCGAGCGTGCCATGACAGAGGGAGCAATTCATGGTGTAGAGCTTCATGCCGTCTTCGAGATTCTGATCGGTGGGCGTGAGCGGGTTGGTGATGCGTGGGGCGTGTCGTTCCATGGAGGCATCCATGGCCGCCATGGCAAAGTGGTGTTCCCAGTGCGGCGGGGCGACGTTGGCGGGAGTGGGGAAAAATCCGAGCATGCCAAAGCCGAGTACGGCGAGGATGAGTACGACGAGCGTCACGATGACGCCGAGAGAAAATCTGCCCATGAGGCCTCCGGAGTTCGATAAAGAAGCATTGTGGCAGATGGAGAGAGTTGGAGTCGAGCTTGGGTCGACCGGACGGCCGGGGGCGGCCGTTCCCACATATTCGTGGATTAATACGCTCGCAAGCGGCGGGCTTCGCGGACTACGTCCTCGACCTTTGGCAGGTAGTGATCTTCTTGCGGCGGAGAGAATGGGATTGCGGAATCTAGACCGGCGATGCGGACTATGGGACCGTCGAGGTCGTCGAATGCTTCTTCGTTGATGATGGCGGCGATTTCTCCGGCGAGGCCTCCGGTGCGGGAGTGCTCGTGGAGGATGATGACTTTGTTGGTCTTCTTCACGGTTTGCGTGATGGCTTCGCGGTCGAGCGGGGAGACGGTGCGGAGGTCGAGGATTTCGATGTCGATGCCGTCTTTTTTCAGAATGTCGGAAGCTTCCAGCGCGGTGTGGACCATGGCCGCATAGGTGATGATGCTGAGGTCACGGCCTTCTTTCGCGACTCGCGCCTTTCCGATGGAGACGATGTAGTCTTCCGCGGGGACTTCTTCTTTGATGCGGCGGTAAAGATATTTGTGCTCGAAGAAGATACAGGGGTTATTGTCGCGGATGGCGGCTTTGATCAGGCCTTTGGCATCGTAGGGCGTGGCGGGGCAGATGACTTTGAGGCCGGGGTTGTGGACGAACCACATCTCGGGATTCTGGGAGTGGAAAGGGCCGCCGTGAACGTATCCGCCGCTGGGGCCGCGCAGGACGAGCGGTGCGGGGGCGCCCCAGAGATAGTGCGTTTTCGCGACCATGTTGCTGATCTGGTTGAAGGCGCAGCCGATGAAGTCCATGAACTGGAATTCGGCGACGGGGCGCATGCCGGTGAGCGAGGCGCCGAAGGCCGCGCCGACGATGGCGGACTCGGCGATGGGCGTGTCGATGACGCGCTCGGGGCCGAAGCGGTCGATGAATCCGTCGGTGACTTTGAAGGCGCCGCCGTAAATGCCGATGTCTTCGCCGAGACAGAAGACAGTGGGGTCGCGATCCATTTCTTCCCAGATTCCCTGGCGGATGGCTTCGAGGTAGGTGAGTTGCATAGAGTCAGAATTCTTTCGCCGCGGATTTACGCGGATATTCGCGGATACTTCTATTTCAAGTGCACCGCGGCTTCGGTTTCTTTGTAGCCGCTGGTTCCCTTCCTCACTTTTGGCATGCCGTACTTGGGTTTGATTTCGTGGCAGCCGGGTTCGCAGAAGACGCCGCCTTCGGCGGATTCGGGCGTTGGCATCGGGGAGTTTACGGCGATCTCCCGTTCCGCTTCAATTACTTCTTCTACTTCTTTGATCAGCGCTTCATTCTCTTTCGCCGTGAGCCACTTTTTTTCTTTTACCAAGTAATTCTCGAATCTTGCGATGGGGTCGCGCCTTTTCCAGAAGTCGAACATGGGCTTCGGAACATACGCGGCAGCGTCGTGGATGGCGTGGCCCTTCATGCGCATCATTTTGGCTTCGATCATGGTGGGGCCTTCACCAGCGTGGGCGCGCTCGACGGCCTCGCGGGCGGCATCGTAGACCTGGCAGGCATCGGTGCCGTCGACGATGATGCCTGGGATGCCGTATCCGATGGCGCGTTCGGCGAGATCTTTGCAGCGGTATTGTAGATCGGACGGCGTGGAATAGGCCCAGAGATTGCTCTCGACGAAGAGAACAAGGCCGAGATTCTGCACGGCGGCGAAGTTGATGCCTTCGTAGGTGACGCCGGTGGATTGGCCACCGTCGCCGATGTAAGTCATGACAGCGAGGTTGCGGCCTTGGAGACGCGCACCCAGAGCTACTCCGGAGAGCACGGGAATTAAATCGCCGAGCATGGAGATGGGCGAGACCATGTTGCGCTTCTCGATGTCTCCGAAGTGGCTGGTGCCGTCGCGACCCTTGGTGGGCGAATCGGCTTTGGCCATGTATTGCATCATGGTGTCGCTGGCTGCGAAGCCGCGGACGAGGAGCGAGCCTTGATTGCGAATCATGGGGGCAAACCAGTCGTCCCTGTCGAGCGCGTAGGCGGAAGCGCAGGAGCAGGCTTCCTGGCCGAGTCCGAAATAAACTCCGCCGACGACTTTGCCCTGCTTGTAGAGATTTTCCAGGGCGATCTCCATTTTGCGGTTGAGCAGCATGTAGCGGTAGATCTCAATGGCTTGCTGCTTCGAGAGATATTTGGAGTCGCGGATGGGCGGGACGGGCGCGCTGAGATCGCCTTCGACTTCGTAACGGACGTGTTCGCCGTCTTTAATTTTTTCTACGGATTGGTGGACGGTGAAGTTCGGATGCTCGAGGCGGTAGTCGGGAATGGAGTAGGTGCGTCTCGAGCTTCGCTCTCCTTGGCGGACGAATGTGTCCGCCGCGACTTGAGTCTTGGTTGCGCCCGATCCGTTGCGCGAACGGTGGCCGTTGGAGCTTGCTTTGGACTTCTTCTTATTGTTCCCCATGTAAGGCGTGCGCTACGGGCGCGATGTATTGATGGTATCGCGAGAACGGGGAAAAGGGCTAGGGCACGCGGGCGAGGGCGCCCGCGCCACATGCATCGAGCAGAGAGTCGAGGGATTGGAGCCATAGGATTTGGCTTTGAAAAACGACGCAGAAGTTGCGGGAGATGGATTCGGCTACGGCGTTGAGGTCCAGTTCGCGGCCAAGTTGCTGCTGCATCGAAGTGACGGGCTTCGTGCTGATGCCGCAGGGGATGATCAGGTTGAAGTACGTGAGGTCGGGGTTTACGTTGAGGGCGAAGCCGTGGGAGGTGACGAAGCGGGAGACGTGGACTCCGATGGCGGCGAGTTTGGCTTCTGAGTATTTGCTCGTGGTCAATCCCGCTGTCGAGCTTTGCTCGACTGGACGGGCGAGGGCGCCCGTCCCCACATGAGCATCGTTGTCCCCTAGGTCGGTCCAAACTCCGGTCAGGCCTGCGACTCTCTTGGTTGGGATGGCGAAATCGGCGCTGGTGCGGATCAGCACTTCTTCGAGGCGGCGGACGAATTCGATTACGCCCAGCGTTTTGCGTTTGCCGTCGGGCGTGGCGAAGCCGCGCAGATCGAAGGTCGGATAGCCGACAATCTGTCCGGGGCCGTGGAAGGTGACGTCACCGCCGCGGTCACATTCGAAGAGCTCAACGCCGCGCTGGGCAAGGAGTTCAGGGCTCGCGATTACATTGGCGGCTTTGGCGTTGCGGCCTAGCGTGATTACCGGCTTGTGTTCCAGCAGGAGGAGGACGTCGCCAATTTTTTCTTCTTTGCGTAGGGAGACGAGCTGCTGCTGCAACGCGAGACCGGTCGCGTAATCGATCGTGCCGAGTTGGACGATCGAGATCATGAATATTGGGTCATTGGGCGAGTTTGCGATTGAGTCATTGAAAATCGCAGCCGTTCCCGCGACTTCCAATCACTCAATGACTCAATCTCTCAATTACTCAATTCTCCTACGCGTTGATCGCGATTCCGTACACGCTGTTCGAGGCGTCCAGCATGGCTTCGGCCAGCGTGGGGTGAGCGTGGATCGTCCACATCAAATCTTCTACCGTCGCTTCCAACTCCATGGCCACTACTGCTTCGGCGATCAGCTCCGTGGCTTGCGGACCGATGATGTGCACGCCGAGAATCTCTCCGTAGTCGGCGTCGCTCACGATTTTGATGAAGCCTTCGTGCTGGCCGACGATGCTGGCGCGCGAGTTCGCCGTGAAGGGAAATTTGCCGATCTTTAGGTTGTATCCCGCTTCGCGCGCCTGCGTTTCGCTGAGACCGACGCTGCCGATTTCAGGATGGCAATAAGTCGCTCCCGGAATGTGCTCGCGGTTGATCGGCTTGCCGGGCTTGGCGGCAATTTTAGCGACGGCGACTAGCGCTTCCATTGCGCCGACGTGCGCTAGTTGCGGCGTTCCGAGGACGATGTCGCCTACCGCGTAGACGCCGGGTTCAGTGGTCTGCATCCAGGAATCGGTCTGGATGAACTCGCGGTCGGGCTTAATTTTCGTCTTTTCGAGGCCGACATTCTGGGTGCGCGGCTTGCGGCCGATCGCGATCAGAATTTTCTCGGCTTCGATCTTCTGTTGCTTGCCGTCGACGGTGATGGTGACGGTGACGCCTGTCTTCGTCTTTTCAACTTTGTCGACCTTGGCGCTGGTATGGAAGTTGATGCCGCGTTTGCGATAAACGCGCGCAAGTTCTTTCGAGACTTCTTCATCTTCTACTGGCACGAGGCGGGGCAACATTTCGACGATGGTGACTTCGCAATCAAACGAGCGGTAGATGGAGGCGAACTCGACTCCCACGGCGCCCGCGCCTACGATGACCAGCGACTTCGGAATTTCTTTCAGGCTCAGGATTTCGATGTTGGTGAGGATGCGGTCGTTGACTTCGAGGCCGGGGATCATGCGAGCTTCGGAACCGGTCGCGAGAATAATGTTCTTCGCCTTAAGCTTTGTGGATTTGCCGTCGTTTGTGACTTCGACCGTGTGCACGCCATTTTGCGCGGGGCCGGTTAGCTTGCCGTAGCCGCGGATGGTCTCGACTTTATTTTTCTTCATCAGGAATTCGAGACCCTTGGCGTGCTTGGCTACGATTTTGCTTTTGCGATCTTGGATGGCGGCCCAGTTCAGCTTGCGGGCATCGACGCCTTCGATGCCGAATTCTTTGGCTTCTTTCAGGTGATCCCACAACTCGGCGTTGAACAACAGCGCCTTGGTCGGAATGCAGCCCACGTGGAGGCAGGTGCCGCCGAGCACGTTATCTTTTTCGATGAGCGCGGTCTTCAGGCCGTACTGGCCGGCGCGGATGGCGGCAGTGTATCCGGCAGGGCCGCTGCCGATGATGGCGATCTCGTAGATTGTGTCGGGCAAAGTGGAACTCCTCAATAGAGACAG
Source organism: uncultured Acidobacteriota bacterium (assembly GCA_963701925.1). Taxonomy (GTDB): domain Bacteria; phylum Acidobacteriota; class Terriglobia; order Terriglobales; family Acidobacteriaceae; genus Sulfotelmatobacter. The sequence continues at coordinate 325,556 of CAVPBQ010000006.1, read as the reverse complement.
ATGATTGTGGGTAAACGTTTGATTCTAGAACAGGATGAGGGAAGGGGCAAAACTGACACTCTCTATCTCGAAGTAGGTCTTTGATTGCCGCACCTTTGGATAGGGGCGTAAAATTTCGGAGTGCATTGGCTGCTGATTATTCCATGCGTTCTGGTCGCTTGCGTCATCTGGTGGCCGCTCCTCGCCGTTATTCTCCGACCGTGGGTTCGCGTATTTCCCTTCGACAAGAAGGAGGGCACCGCTCCAGTTTTGTCCCATCTAAGCCGAGCGAAATACGTTCTCGTAGCGGGAGTTCTTCAGTGGGGCTGGGCTTGCTTCCTAGGAAACGTCCTTTGCGATTACTTGGGCTACAGGTACTGGGGCGAAACCAACCTTATGCTGTCCCCGCAGAGGCTTCTCGGGAGTTTCATTATCTGGTCGCTTGCCGGCATTTTTTTCGGATGGATGACGAAGAATTCGTCACAAGGAATCGACCGGCACCCGGGACCCGACTCGCTGCTCCGTTAATCTGCCGCTTGAAGTAAGAAAGCCGCCGGTCCGGCGGCTTCTTAATCGCAATTCGAACTGAACTTAGTTGCCTTCGTTGCTGGCGCGCTTCCAGGAGATCAGCTCGCCGATGGTTGAGCTGGTGCTCGAAACCGGCTGCTTGTAGGCTTCGACTTCCGAGCGCGAGGCTTCTTCGCCTACGGCGCGAATGCTGAGGCCGACTTTCTTCTCTTCCGGATTCATCTTGATGATTTTGAAGTCGTGTTCGAGTCCGGGCTCGAGCGCGATGGGCTGCCCGTTCTCGTCAACGGCTTCAGACTTGTGGCACAGGCCTTCGACGCCCTCGGCAATTTCAACGAACGCGCCGAACGCGGCTACGCGGAGGACTTTGCCCTTCACCACATCGCCGACGTGATGCGCGGCGAAGAACGATTCCCAAACATCGGGCTGGAGTTGCTTCACCCCGAGCGAGAGACGGCGCTTGTCGGGTTCAATGGCGAGCACAATCGCTTTGACGCGGTCGCCCTTTTTCAAAACCTCCGAAGGATGCTTCACCCGCTTGGTCCAGCTGAGATTGCTGACGTGCACCAGGCCGTCGATGCCGTCCTCGATTTCGATGAACGCGCCGAAATCGGTGAGATTGCGCACACGGCCCTCGACGGTCATTCCGACCGGAAATTTTTCGTGCAGTGAATCCCACGGATTGGCCGCGAGCTGGCGCATGCCCAGCGAAATGCGGCGCTCGGTCGGATTCACATTCAGCACCACACACTCGACCTGATCGCCAACATTGACCAGCTTCGAGGGATGCTTCATGCGCTTCGACCACGTCATCTCACTAACGTGGACGAGGCCTTCGATGCCCTGTTCGAGTTCGACGAACGCTCCGTAGTCGGTGACGCTGATGACGCGTCCCCCGACGTGCGCGCCCACTGGATAACGATGCTCGGCATCGAGCCACGGATCGGGCGTGAGCTGCTTGAATCCCAACGATACGCGCTGCTTGTCTTTGTCGTACTTCAGAACCTTGACCTGAATCTGATCGCCGACGTTCACCAGGTCTTTGGGATGCGTGAGGCGTCCCCAGGACATGTCGGTGATGTGCAGCAGGCCATCGAGCCCGCCGAGATCGACGAACGCGCCGTACTCGGTGAGATTCTTGACCACGCCAGTAAGGATCGATCCTTCTTCCAAGTGCTCCAGAGTCTTGGAGCGCTTCTCGTTCTGTTCGCCTTCGAGCAGTTCCTTGCGCGAGACCACGATGTTGCCGCGCTTCTTGTTCAGCTTGATGATGGAAACTTCGATGGTCTGACCCTTCATGCCATCCAGATTGCGAATAGGCCGCAGATCGACTTGCGAGCCGGGCAGGAAGGCATGCGCGCCCATGATGTCGACGGTGAGACCGCCCTTGATGCGGTCGATGACGACGGCCTTGATTGACTTCTTGTCGTTGTGCGCCTTTTCGATTTCTTCCCAGGCGTGAATGCGCTGCGCCTTCTGGTGCGAAAGATGGATGTAGCCCTCTTCCGCCTGTCCCTTGTCGCGCATCACGTCGATCTCATCGCCGGGCTTGAACTTCGGTTTGCCCTCGTGATCGAGCACCTCCGACAGCGCCAGCATGCCCTCAGACTTTGCGCCGATGTCCACGACCACGTGGGTCGCGGTCAGCTTCAGGACCGTGCCCTTGATGACGCGGTCTTCACTCACGGCCTCTTCGGCTTCGGTGGTGAAGTTCTCGAGCACGGAGGCAAAGTCCTCGCCGGCGGCGGCCTTCTCGTCAGACGTGGCGGCTCCGTCGTCGTGGGACTCAGTCTGAGGCTGAGTGTCGTGAGATTCGGTGTGCTGGGTTTCGGCAGCGGTGGGCTCGGCTTCGGAAACAGCCGTGGCGGTGGAAGTGGAATCGTTGGCGGTGGTGTCGTGGACAGTGGTTTCGTCGAGCAAGATTATGCCTCTCCGGTGATGTTGATGCGGGCCATGCTTTGCGGACTGCTGGATGAGTCGTTTGGTTGTGGTGGGCTCACCCTGGCGAGTGAGCTTGGACAATCCCAGCTTCCGGACGTTTTACACAAAACCCGCGTCCATTGGGGAATTCTATTCGACTATAGCAACGGGTTGCGAACAGTGTCAAACGCAAATCTGCGCCATATTACACGCAGGTTTCAATGTGCAAGAGCCACGCGCTTCCCATGGATGAAGATGAGGGGCGGAAGGGCTGGGATTCATGATTTTGCTCGTTGGTAACCAGTACTCGGTAATCAAAAAGAGCGAATTTCTCAGAATTTGGGCCTGGAGAAATTCCCCATCTCTCTCCCGTTTCCTCGGCCCGGTTTCCTCGGGCGGAGGCTTCTGCTAGTCTGCGGAGCTATGGATTATCTGTGGACGCCGTGGCGCTATGCCTACGTCTCGGCTACGGAAAGGACTTCGGCATGTGTGTTCTGCGAGGCGCCGAAGGTGAATGACGATGCCAAGACCCACATCGTTTATCGCGGCCAGCATTGTTACGTCATTCTGAATGCGTATCCGTATACGCCGGGACACGTGATGGTCGTGCCGTATGTGCATTTGGACGAAGTGCAAAAACTCCCGACCGAGGCGGCGAACGAAATGATCGGCCTATCGCAGCGCATGGAGACCGTGCTGCGCGAGCTCTACCATCCGGACGGAATTAATCTGGGGATGAACATTGGCAAAGCGGCCGGGGCGGGGATCGCGGGACACATCCACATGCACGTGCTGCCGCGCTGGGTCGCGGATTCGAATTTCGTATCGGTGGTCGGGGAGACGCGGGTGCTGCCCGAGACGCTGGACGTGACTTGGGCGAAGATGCGGAAGGCGCTTGGGACTTGATCAAAAAAAGCATTGTCATCCTGAGCTCAGCGAAGGATCTGTCCACTTTGCCGGCAGCGAGAGAATGCATGAGTTCTTCGCTTCGCTCGGAATGACAAATATTTTTGGGACTCACCCCGCCAGCTTCTCCATCTCTTTCTCGTCGATCACTTCCACGCCCAATTCCTTCGCCTTATCCAGCTTCGATCCCGCCTCTGCGCCGGCTACTACGTAATCTGTCTTCTTGCTGACCGATCCCGCAACTTTCCCGCCGGCATCTTCGATCATCTTTTTCGCTTCGTCGCGGGTGTGCTTAGCCAGCGTTCCCGTTAGGACGAACGTCTTGCCCGCCAGCTTTGTGCCGCGCTCTTTTTTCTGGCCTTTAAAGGTCAACCCGGCCTTGCCCAAACGTTCGACCAGCTTGCGGTTCTGAGAATTCGCGAAGAACTCGGAGATGCTCTCGGCGATGCGTGGGCCGACTTCGTTGACGTTCTGCAGATCCTCGACGCTGGCGTTCTCGAGCGCGTCCATCGATCCGAAATGCTCGGCGAGAAATTGAGCGGTGCGTTCGCCTACCATGCGGATGCCAAGGCCGTAGATCGCCCGCTCCAGCGGCAACTTCTTCGAGTTCTCGATTTCATCGAGAATGTTCTGCGCGGATTTATCGGCGAAGCGCTCCAGGCTGAGCAGATCCTTCTTGGTCAGGTCATAAATGTCGGCCACGTTCTTGACCAGGCCGCGATCGATCAGTTGCGTGACCAGCGACTCGCCCATGCCGTCGATGTTCATGACGCCGCGCGAGGCGAAATGCAGAATCGTGCCCACCAACTTGGCGGGGCAGTTGGCGTTGACGCAGCGGTAGTCGACCTCGCCCTCGGTGCGAACGACTTTCGTTCCGCAGACCGGGCACTTCTCGGGCGCTTCGATTTTTTGCTTTCCGCGCGGATGATCTTTGTCGTCGATCACCTTCGCGACTTTCGGAATCACGTCGCCGCCGCGCTCCACCTGGACCCAGTCGCCAATCTTCACGCCCAGGCGCTCGATCTCATCCATGTTGTGCAGCGTGGCATTGCGGACAGTTGTTCCCCCGATTCCGACCGGGGCAAGCTCGGCAACTGGCGTGAGCTTGCCGGTGCGTCCCACTTGCCAGCGGACATTTTCCAGCTTCGTGACGCCCGCCCTCGCCGCGTATTTGTAAGCGATCGCCCAGCGCGGGGCTTTGCCCGTGAATCCCAACTCATCTTGCAGTCCGGTGCGGTCGACTTTAACCACGATGCCGTCAATCTCGTAGGGCAGCGAGTCGCGCTTGGCCTCCCACTGCTGGATGAACGACCAGACCTCGTCCATGGAGTGCACCAGCTTGTGGTGTGTGTTGACCTTGAATCCCGCGGCTTCGAGCGCGTCCAGCGTTTTGGAATGACGATCGAAATAGGTGCGACCATTAACCAGCAAAAAGTATGGAAAGAAATCCAGCCGGCGCTGGGCTGTGACGCTGGAGTCAAGTTGACGGACCGTGCCCGCCGTGAAGTTGCGAGGGTTGGCGAAAGTTGCGAGGCCGTTGCGCTCGCGTTCTTCGTTCAGCTTCTTGAAGGCGGCAGTTGGCATGAGCAACTCTCCGCGCACCTCAAAATTTAGCGGAATACTCGCCTTCTTCAGTTTGTCACGATCAATCGAGAGCGGAATCGAGCGCACGGTGCGCACGTTGAGCGTGACATCTTCGCCGACCGAGCCATCGCCGCGGGTGACGCCGTGAACCAGAATGCCGCCCTCAAAAATCAGCGCGAGCGACATGCCATCGAGCTTCAGCTCGCAAACATAATCGACGTCCTTGCGGCCGCTGAGTTCGTGCACGCGGCGCTCCCAGTCGCGCAGCTCCTCTTCGCTATAGGTATTGTCGAGCGAGAGCATGGGCGAGGAGTGCGCGACCTTCACGAATCCCTCGCGCGGCTTGCCGCCGACGCGCTGCGTAGGCGAATCGGGCGTGATCAGTGCTGGATGCTCGGCCTCAAGGTCTTGCAACTGCCGCATCAGCTTGTCGAAGTCGGTGTCGCTGATCTCCGGCTGATCGAGGACGTAGTAGCGGTGTTCGTGGTGACGGATTTTGTCGCGGAGGGATGCGATCTTCTTTTCAATGTCTCTTGCGGTGGGCATCGCAGAAGATTATAGGCGGATTCGGATCGCGCTCGCTTCGCTCGCGGGATGGACCCTTCGACTGCGCTCAGGACAAGCTGCGCCTGTCCCCGCGTGAGCATTTTCTCTTGCATGCCGGGCAAGGTTATGCCAGATTTTAGGTCTTGCCAAGGCCGTCCGCAAGCACTCCATGCCAAAGTCCTCCGTCCCGTCGTCCAGTGATAATTCTTACGCCACGCAGATTCCCGGCGCCCTGCTGACCTCATTCAACACCAACAACCGCATCAATCAATATCTGATCGATAGCCTGCCATCGGAGGCGTGGACCGCGAAGGCCTCGGACGGCAAGGGCCGCAACATCGCCGCCATCATTGCTCACATGCACAACGTGCGGGTGATGTGGCTGAAGGCCTGCAAGGCCGAGAAGATTCCTGAGCAGCTCGACCGCGACAAAGTTACGCCGTCGCAGGCGCTGCGCGGTCTGGAAGAAAGTCGAGAAGCGCTGAGTATCGTGATCAACCGCGCCTTGACGACCGACGGCCGCATCAAGGGCTTCCGTCCTGACGTCGCCGGATTTCTCGGCTACCTCATCGCGCATGACGCCCATCATCGCGGCCAGATCACCATGCTGGCGCGGCAGGTGGGCCATCCTCTGCCCAAGAGCGCCATGTTCGGCATGTGGGAGTGGGGCAGGCGGTGAAAGGGCACGCCGTGGGGTCGACAAGACAAATGCCCATTCACAAAGTTATCTTGGGCGACGCATTTGCGGCTTTTTAGAAGAACTGCTTCTTGCGAAAAGTTGGCACTCCTGATCTGGAGGTCATCGCGATCTGAACTTGGAGATACTTGGCACCTTTAGGGTCCCAAGCAGACGCAGTTTCATTGCCGCTGAGCGACGCCCCTGAAGCCTTGAGAAAATCTTTCGAGAAGATGATGTCGCCGTTCTGGCCGACACTCCAATTCCCCTTCGCCTGATTCGTAATGCTCACTGCGTGGATTGTTTGCTCGAAGGTGTGATCCGGCCTCAGCGTTAATGTGGCTGACACCCCGGGTTCGCCTCCGGCGTAGGTGCCGGAAACGGTGTTAGAAGGTGAAGGATCGACTCTGCCGTACCACTGCACATCATACTGGCGGAGGCGGAGGGAGACGAAAAATAGGGAGTCTTTATGCATGTCGGCGAAAGCGGATCCATCAGCGTGGGCCTCCTGCCCAGAAACGGCTAAAAACTCCTTTGAAAACCCAATCCCGCCTTCGCCCACGCGGTGCCAAGTTCCAGTTGCGCGCTTAACCTCGCCTTGCTCACTCAATTCTTGTTGGAAGGTGTGGTCGGGTTTGAGAACCAGAATGGATGTTTGACCGTCCTGCGCAAAGTGATAGGTCCCTGACGCAACGCCGTCGCCGTAATCTGAGACGACGTACCAGAGCACAAGGAAGACCGCTAGCAGGAACATACAGCCAAGTAGAATCCTTAGAAATTTCATTAGCAGATGCTGATTTTACACTCAGTCAATTGGCGAAACATCGCCACAGTCACAACCCCCTAACCGCGAAAGCCCTCTCGTTCGAGGTGTGTTCACCCTATACTGGACGTAAATCGGGATCTGGGTTGCACGCGCTTCCACTCCCGCCGACTTTCGAGGACTTCATGGCCGCGCTTATAGATGCTATTAGTGTCAAACGTAAAACGTTCTTCGAGTTTGAAAACACTCCGTTCTGTTGCCTGGAGGCGGACGTGAACACTCCTACCGCTCGTGGCGGCCAGACCCTGGTGCGGCTGAAGATGCGCAATCTGCTCACCAACGCCGTGTTTGAGAAGACCTTCAAGGCCAGCGACAAATTCAAGGAGCCCGACCTCGAGTCGGTGCAGGCTTCCTATCTGTATAGCGATGGCGAGGGCTCTCATTTTCTGGACCAGGAAAGCTTTGAGACCGTCACGCTGACCGGCGAGATGGTCGGGGAAGCGCTGGACTTTCTGATCGAAGGCGCATTGATAGAGCTGCGCAAATTCAACGGCCATCCGATCGGCCTCGAGCTACCCATCTTCGTTGAGCTCAACGTGGCCTACACCGAACCAGCGGCGCGCGGCGACTCCTCCGGAGGCGCGACCAAGCCAGCCCGCCTCGAAACCGGCCTGGAAATCCGCGTCCCCCTCTTCATCAAAGAAGGAGAGAAAGTGAAGGTCTCCACCGAGAGCCGAGAGTTTGCTGGTAGAGCATGAGTGGGTATCAGATCAATGGGCTAGTGGGTGGTGAAAACGTAACCCACTGCCGCGACGACGCTTTGTGGGGGTTCGAAAATCACATACATGCCGGAACCGGTAAGCAGCGTCACCTGACTTCCTGACTTCGGTGGCACGGTGTCTTGTCGCGGTGCAGCTCGCGGACCTTCGGGGATAGTCGAATCGATCAGGCGCTGACATAGCGATTTTATCACCACATCCTTTTGATCCCAGAAAATGGCCTTGCCGGAAAAATAAGGTAACGTGCGAACCGTCCTGATACGCAGCTAATGTGTCGTATCCTCCGCGTATCGGCATCTCGATGACCACGCCGAGAACCTCTTTTCCAGAGCGCCTTCGTCCAGTTCTCGCAGAGCGGACCATACCCATAGCTGTATCCGGGTCTCCAGGCTTGGAAGACCAAGGATGCTGTGCAAGCGAGATTTCGCCTCTTCCTTCTTACCTGAGCTCGCCAACTCGGCGGCATCAGCAAATGTCTGGAGCGGAACGGGACTTCCGTCCAACTTGAGCCGTTGTACCAACACATTCATTGGCTGGCAGGCAAAAAGTCCTTGCCGTATCGGATCAGCTTCGCTCCCCAGCTTAGGACTGCCGGACTCGGAGAATGGCACCATCGTCATCGCTAAGATCGCGAGCAATACCCTATATAGTTGGACCCACTTTGGCGAATCGGCTCCCTCGCCGGAACAGCAGCCATTCTAAAGCCACAAGTAAATTGGCGTAACATCTGACTACACTCATTGACTCTGAAAAAGCCAACCGAGCGCGCTCGCACAAGGCGCCCTCATGTCTGCGAAACGGCATTCTATGGGTGCTTAGAAAATCGCAAATAGAAGGCCGCGAACACCAGAACGATTCCGATGTTCACCATTAGCCGTTCCCAGAAATGGTTCCTGAAGATCAGGACATCTACGGTGACGATGACGGCTATCATCGCTACCACGTAAGGCACGGGAATAATCGCTCTTGCCATCTGACTCGCTCCTTTGGGGAGAGCCCTCGTGAACGATTCTAGCTCCGCGCCAAGTTGGCGCACCATCCCGATTACGCTCATTGACCTCCAGCGCCGACCGACGCCACCGGACCCGGTCGCGGCCCTCTTGGATCCGCTTTTCACGTCTCAGGTACAATCCAGCTTCGATCTCCCAGTTTCGATCCTCTCTCCTGACTATGCGAAAGGCGGCTCTGGTTCACAATCCGGACTCCGGCGGCAGCCAGCGTCGCCGGCGGGAACTGGAGTCTGTGCTGGTGCTGCTGCGCAATCGCGGAGTGGAGGCGGAGATCATTTCCGCCGAGTCGCAGGTGGCTGCGGGCGAAGCCGTGAAGCGCGCCATCGATGGCGGATGCGACACCATCTTCGCCTGCGGCGGCGATGGCACCATTCACAACATCGCGCAGGTGCTGGCCAATACTCCCGTGGCGCTGGCTGCGTTGCCCATGGGGACGGCCAATGCCCTGGTGCATGACCTGGGCCTTCCGCGCAGTGTCATAGGAGCGGCGGAGGCTGCACTGACTGGAATTCTGCGGCGCGTGGCGTTGGGACGAGCAGAGTATCGCGATCTGCAGGGCAACCAGAGCGCGCGCTATTTCGTGATCGCAGCAGGCATGGGCGTGGACGCGCATCTTATTTATAAGTTGCGGAACTCGACCAAACAGCGCATGGGGATGGCGGCCTATTACGCTGAGGCGTGGCATTTGTGGTTCAGCTACCCCATGACCCGCTTTGTCGCCGAATACGTAGAGAGCGGGCGCAATGATAACGACAATGATCATGATAAAGATGTGCAGCGCGCCGAAGTCACGGAGCTGATGAGCATTCGCATCCGCAACTTTGGCGGCGTGGTGCAGGAGTTGGCGCCGGGCGCATCGCTGGATCGCAATGATATGCGGCTCGTATTCAGCCGTACGGCGAGCCGCCTGTCGTACCTCGCATATGTGACGCGCGGTTTGCTGCGGCAAAGCTGGAAGGTGCCGGGAATCGATCTGGTGCACAGCACGAAAGTGACGTGCCGGTATTGCGAGCCCGCGCCGGGCGAAAAAAATCAGCGGACAATTTATCTGGAGGCCGACGGCGAATTGCTGGGCACGTTGCCGGCAGAACTCACGGTTGTGCCTGACGCGTTAACGCTATTGGCTCCGACGCGCTCACATTCGTCAAAAGTGAATCGGCGTGATTGAATCGAAAACGTAATAGAATTCTCTGCACACATTTCTCTACACGCTTGGAACCTGTCACTCATTTTCTGACCGGGGCATGCCTGGGACGCGCTGGACTCAACCGCAAGACGGCGCTGGCCACGCTGACACTTACGCTCGCCGCGGAAGCGCCTGATCTCGATGTGCTCGCCGGCTTTCACAGGCGCGCGTTTGGATTCGCGCATCATCGCGGGTTCACACATTCGTTTCTCGGCATCCTGATTGACGCGATTGTGGTCGTCGGGTTCGTTTATCTGGTCTGGCGCCTGCGCGGGCGCAAGACGAACAATCCCAACCTTCCGCCGCGCTGGGGACTGCTGTTCTTCTACGCGTGCCTGGCGGGGCTCAGTCACATTCTGCTCGACTTCACCAATAGTTACGGCGTGCGGCCCTTTTGGCCGTTTTACGAGAAGTGGTATTCGTGGGACATCGTTTTTATTTTCGAACCGGTGATGTTCGGATGTCTCGTTCTAGGGCTGCTCGTTCCGGCATTACTCGGCCTCGTGGATCAAGAAATCGGCGCTCGCCGGCACGGACCGCGGGGCCGAGTCGCGGCCACACTCGCGCTTGTTGGTGTCGTGAGCCTGTGGGGATTGCGCGACTACGAGCATCGCCGCGCTGTCAGTGCGCTGGAAGCGCGAACTTATAACGGCGCTGATCCCGCGCGTGTGTCGGCTTATCCTTCATGGACCGATCCGTTTCATTGGTATGGCGTGGTGGAGACGCCGGCGTTTTTCGCGCTCGCTCCGGTCAATTCCCTGCGGCCGGAAGTCGATCCCGACGGTGCAATGGAAATTCGCTACAAACCGGAAGAGACAGCGATCACGCTTGCGGCGAAGCGGTCGTATCTCGGCCGCATTTATCTGGATTGGGCGCAGTACCCCATCGCTGAGACTGAGCTGCTCGATTCGCCGCCGGGCGGATACATCGTTCATCTGCAGGATTTGCGCTACGCGCAGATGCCAAGCTTTTTTTCGCGAGACCGAAAAAGAGGAACGCTAGGCGCGGCGATCGAGCTGAATAAAGCTTTGCATGTAGTGGGCGACGTCGCAGGTGAGGGAGAGAATCGGAAAGTCGAGCCCGAGCCTGGCCAGAAGTGAAGTCAATAACGACAGCCGCCCCCCGGCTGTCCGATCGACCGAAGCTTGACAGACTCGGCTTGACGGGCAGGCCGCGTAACGCCCAGAATGTTGTATTAGATTGAGGTGATCATGCTGGCTTACATCTTCATCCTTTTCGCGGTGGCCGTGCGCTTCCTGCCGCATCCTTTCGCCTTCACGCCGGTGGGAGCGGCCCTGCTATTCTTCGGAGCCCGCGGACCGCGCCGCCAGCTCTGGGTTCCGCTGGCCCTGCTCGCCGCCTCTGACGTACTTCTGACCACGCTGGTCTACCGCTATCCATTTTCGTGGGATCACTTCGTCACCTGGGCGTGGTATGCCGCGATGCTCTGGATGGGCACGACTCTGAAGCAGCACGCGGGCGCGCCCCGCATTCTGGGCACGGCCCTGGCTGGCTCGATCTCTTTCTTCCTGGTCAGCAATTTCGCCGTATGGGCTGCGTGGGATATGTATCCGCGCACGCTCGCGGGACTGATGCTCTGCTACGACGCCGCCATGCCGTTCTTCCGCCGCGCCGTGGAAGGCGACCTGCTCTACACCACAGTCATGTTCGCCACGCCGGTGGTGCTGGGAGCGATCGCCCAGAGGTTGCATAGAGACCACGCCGCCGCGGCGTAAACGGCTCGCTCACGCTCACCAAATTGCCGGGCTGGTCCATGCCCTCCATCAGGGCTGCGCGTTTCGTGCGCTCCTACTCCACTGGAATGCGATAGAGATTACTGCGGTGGAAAGTGCTTACGAAGGCGTAAGTCGCTGGATCAGTGCCCGGGGCGATGGCGGCTGCTGGGATGATCTGGGTTCCTCGGATCGACGCCAATCTATCTTCCACATTGCTATCCGAGGCGAGCAATTCGGGCGGGAATATCTCCCCTGGCCGCAGAGGAATCGCATAGGTGCTCTTGGCTTTCATGCCCCCAATGCCGGCGGGCGTGAGATAGAAATATTTTCCGTCGGCCGACCACGCGATGCCGCATTCGGGGCTGCAAAGGCGAAGCGGAGTTCCACTCCCGACCGGCATTGCGACGGTGGCATCGGTGGTTTCTCCAGCGGCGCCTGGAACCCTGGCCAGAAGCCATTCTCCGTCGGGCGACAATCCGAGCGAGGCCAGCACAACCTGTGAGCTGACCGGTTCCCGACCGGTTCCATCAGGTCTCATGCGAAATGTGTGGACCTCGTTGCGTGCGCTGGAGTCGAAGAAGATTTCGTCCTGCGGCCCGAAGCGCGGGTTGGATTCGTCGGCCGCGTCCGAGGCAGTTAGTTGACGAGGGGCGGAGCGACGGTCGCAGGGTGCGATCCATAGCCGCGCCTTCCGGTTACTGTCAAAAGCGGTGTAGACGACCTGCTTGGCATCGGCCGAGACTGCATAATCTTCGATTTCAATTCCTGGCAACACGCGCTCCATCTTTCCCGAGTCGACTTCGATCGAACGCAGCTCGCCGGAAAAGAATCCTCCCGTGCTGGGAGCGGAGCGCCAGAGGTAGAACAGCTTCTTGCCGTCGGAGGAAAATGCAGGATCGCCGGCGAAGCCTTCCGAGGAAACCGGCTGGTCGCCCGAGGCGTGATGGATCCAGACATTGCGCTCATCGCTGGTGACCGCGGTTATGAGAGAACGACCGTCGGGAGCGATGGAGAGCCCTTTTTCTTCCGTCGGTCCAAAGGTAATCTGCACGATTTTTCCGTCTGGAAAACGCTGCCGGAAGATGTGCATTCCCGCGCCACGATCAGCGCCGAAATACATCCAGCGGCCATCCGGGGACCAGGCTGCGTAAAAACATCTGCTGCCAGGCGGCCCGGCCAATTGTCCGGAGGAAGTCGCGTCGAAAGGAACGAGGCGACAGGGGAGAAAACCGTGACTATCCATTTCTCCGGAGATCAGAACCCATTTTTGATCTGGAGAAATATGCGACAGGTGCGCCATTCCATTCGGGGTGGGAGGCAGGTAGATATCGCGTGCACCGGAACGATTCTCGGCTGCGGTGACAATGCCCATATTGATGCCGGCCTTGATCTCGGAAAAAAGAAAGCGATGCGCATCGATCCAACTGAGCCCGGAAGCATTCGATAGAAGCAGTTGAGCCTGGCCGCCGACGGCGGGAACGACCCAGGTGTCCCATGATGCGGGCAAGGTGTAGGTAAGTCGCGAGCCGTCGGGAGAAAACGCGATCATGCCCTTGGGAGAAGTGTCGGCGCTGACCGGTTGGGGTTCGCCGTCGGGCAGAAGCATGACATAGATTTGCCCTGCCGCAACAAAGGGAATGGTGCTGCCCACTGACTTTTCTCGCAGGAAGGCCAGCATGCGGCCGTCGGGCGAGAGCGCCGGCTCCTGGGCTGCGTCGGAAAAATGGGTTAACTGCACCCACTCCGCAGGACCATGGATGGGGGCAGCCGCCGAGCGATGAGTGATCAGCCACGCGATGCTCGCGACAGTGAGAGCCGCGGCGGCAATCCACAGCGGAGCATGGCGAGACCTGACGGCCGTTAGTGGCGTGGTGGCGGACGATTGCGGCTGGCGCAGCGCTTCCAGGTCGGCGCGCAATTCGGCTGCTGTCTGGTATCGGGCAGAGCTGTCTTTCTCTAACGCTCGCGTGACCACACGATCCAGGGCGACGGGCAATGACGGATTTACTTTGGCCAGCGTCGCTGGTCTGGAATGCAAAATTGCATTCATAATCTCGATCGTGCCCTTACCCGGGAAAGGCTTTTGCCCTGATGCGGCTTCGTAGAGCACCACGCCGAGAGAGAACAAATCGCTGCGTCCGTCGAGCTCCTCACCGCGCAACTGCTCGGGCGACATATAAGGAGTTGTGCCGGGCAATACTCCGGCTCGGGTCAGCGGGTCTTCAACATTCTCTGCGGGAACGAGATGTCCAGGGGTGAGCTTCGCAAGCCCAAAATCCAGAATCTTCACCGGCCCGCGCTTGGTGAGGAACACATTGCCGGGCTTGATGTCACGATGAACGATTCCATTGGCGTGGGCCGCGCCTAGCGCGTCGGCCAGCTGCGTGCCGGTTGCAACCAGCTGATCGAAGCTGAGCGGGCCGCGCCGCAGGCATTCCTTCAACGTCTCGCCCTCGAGCAGCTCCATGACCATCACCGGACGGCCTTCGTGCTCCTCGACTTCATAGATGGTGCAGATGTTGGGGTGATTGAGCGACGACGCGGCGCGGGCTTCACGCAGGAATCGGGCCAGCGCCTCGTCGCCATGCGCCAGCTTTTCCGCGAGGAATTTCAAGGCGACGCGGCGTCCCAGGCGGACGTCTTCTGCCTCATACACCACGCCCATACCGCCGCGGCCGATCTCGCGGATCAGCCGGTAGTGTGAGACCATCTGCCCGGAAGCAGGGGTAGGCGTGGCCGTGCCGGGCGAGACGTTATCCGAGTGCTTCCCTTCTCTCCGGGGTTCACTCGTCACCTCGGTGACGGGCGCGATGAAGCGATATCCCTTGCCCGCAATCGTGAGAATGAAGCGTGGCTTCTCAGGGTCGTCGCGCAGTGCCTGCCGGATTTTTCGAATGGCGGTATTGATGCCGTTGTCGGTGTCGACGAAGACATCTTTGCCCCAGAGCTTTTCGATGATTTCCTCGCGAGTGACCAGCTCGCCCCGCCGCTCCACCAGGAACAACAGAAGCTCCATGGGAATGCGTTCCAGTTTTAGCGAGCGATCGCCCCGGCGCAGGGTATAGCGCTGCGCATCCAGTTCGAAATCTTCGAATCGGGCGATCTCCAGTGCCATCCCCCGGCCTCCCCGAAGTATTGGGCATTCTACATCCGCCCTCGTCAGGCTGGATAAGCCTCGATATCATAGCGACTTACAGCTTCAGATCAATTCAGATTTTCTACTGACTGCTCCATTGTGGTTGGCCGCCGGACGGGGCACTATGCGGCCCATGTTCACGCCCGGAGCCACCAAAATCCGGCGTGCCAAAGGAGAACAAACCATGAACGCAAATCTCTTGAAGTGGTTTCCACAATTCGCCATGGCCGGCATAATGATGCTCTCGCTGGTCAGCAGTGCCGCAGCGCGGCCCTCTGCCGCTGTTGTACAGAAGTTGCAGGGCTCGTGGATGGTCACGATCCAGCAGCGCGACTGCACCACCGGAGTGGCGCTCGGAAATCCCTTTCTGTCGCTGCTCACCTTCCACCAGGGCGGCACCATGACCGAGACTACCTCCAACCCCATGTTCTATCCCAATGACCGTGGACCCGGCCATGGCGTGTGGATCACCACCGGCCGGAACGCCTACGAAGCTACGTCAACAGCGTTTGTGACCAGCAACGGCGTGCTGACCTCAACTCAGGTCATCACCCAAACCATCGCCATCGGCGACAACCCTGACCAATTCGAAACTACGAAAGCCTCCGTCCAATTCTTTGACCCGTCCGGAAATTTGTTGGTCAGCGGCTGCGCCACGGCCTCGGGCCAGCGCATCAAGTTGAGCGAGTAGGGAAAGAAAGAAGGGCGCTGGATCCCGGTTGTTCGAAAACCTGGGTGCCCCACGTCTCGATTTTGAGACGTGGGGATTCTTGATTTTGTGCCGAACTATACTCCCACTGGTTGCGGTTTCGTCGCCAACAGCTGTCGTAGAACGTACTGCAGGATTCCGCCGTTCGCGTAGTACAGCGCTTCTTGCGGGGTGTCGATTCTTACCACCGCATCGAACTCTGTCTTCTTTCCGCTCAGATCGGCTTTCACCTTTACCTTTTGGCCTGCGGCGAAGTTGTCCATGAGGTGGCGAATTCCGGTGATCTCGAAAGTCTCTTCGCCAGTCAGCTTTAGCGTTTCGGTGTTCTGGCTCGCCGGGAATTGCAGCGGAAGAATGCCCATGCCCACCAGGTTCGATCGATGGATTCGTTCATAGCTTTCAGCGATGACAGCGCGAACTCCCAGCAGCGCGGGGCCTTTGGCCGCCCAGTCGCGGGAGGAGCCAGAGCCGTACTCTTTCCCCGCCAGAATCACCAGCGGCGTTTTGTCAGCGCGATATTTTTCGCTGGCATCAAAAATCGACATTTCCATGTTGCTGGGCAGGTGGCGGGTGAATCCGCCTTCGGTCTGGACCAGCTTGTTGCGCAGGCGAACGTTGGCGAAGGTTCCGCGGACCATGACTTCGTGATTGCCGCGGCGCGATCCGTAGGAGTTGAAATCCGCGGGCTTGACGCCGTGCTCCTGCAGATATTTTCCCGCGGGGCTGTCTTTCTTGATCGATCCGGCGGGGGAGATGTGGTCGGTGGTGACCGAGTCGCCGAGCACAGCGAGTACACGGGCGTTGTGAATCTCCGCGATGGGCGCGGGTTTCACGGCCATGGCGTCGAAGTAGGGCGCGCGGCGAATGTAGGTGGAATCTTTTTCCCAGGCATAAGTGTCGCCCTTGGGAACCGAGAGGCCGCGCCAGCGCTCGTCGCCCTGAAAAACTTCCGCGTAGGATTTCGAAAACATTTCCGAAGTGATGGCGTGCGACATGCTCTCTTCGATTTCGCGCGAAGAGGGCCAGATGTCGGCGAGATAGACGGGCTGTCCATCTTTGCCTTTGCCCAGCGGATCTTTGCGCAGGTCGATGTCGATGCGTCCGGCGAGCGCAAAAGCCACGACCAGCGGCGGCGACATGAGATAGTTGGCGCGCACTTCGGAGTTGATGCGTCCTTCGAAGTTGCGATTGCCGCTGAGAACTGAAGCGACGACAAGATTGTTTTCGTCGATGCCCTTCGACACTTCTTCGGGCAGCGGGCCGGAGTTGCCGATGCATGTGGTGCATCCGTAGCCGACGATGTGGAATTTCAATTTCTCGAGATAGGGCATCAGGCCCGCGGTCTCGAGGTAGTCGCGGACGACTTTCGAACCCGGCGCGAGAGAAGTCTTGACCCACGCGGGAACGGTGAGGCCTTTTTCGACGGCCTTCTTGGCGAGGAGTCCGGCGCCGATCAGGACTGACGGATTCGAAGTGTTGGTGCACGATGTGATGGCGGCGATGACGACGCTGCCGTGCTTGAGCGAATGTTTGACGCTAGCTGGAACGTGCTCGTGCACGTTCGGATCTTCGACGCCGACCGCTGCGGGATTGCCGCCTTCGGCTTCCCAGGTTTTCGTGCTGGTCGCGGGAGCTGCAGTCTTCGCGCCAGATTTGGGCTTGATCAGCGTGGGCAAGGCTTTGTTGAACGACTCTCCGGCCTGCGAGAGGATGACCCGATCCTGCGGACGCTTCGGTCCAGCGAGACTGGGCTCGACCGTGGCGAGATCGAGCGAGAGCAATTCGGAGTACTCGGCCTCGGCAGTTTTTTCGTCGTGGAAGAGTCCCTGCTCGCGGGCATACGTCTCGACTAGGGCGATCTGGTCGGCGGAGCGTCCGGTGAGACGCAGATATTTGAGCGTCTCTTTATCGATGGGGAAGATGCCGCAAGTCGCTCCGTATTCGGGAGACATGTTCGCGATCGTGGCGCGATCGGCCAGCGACAGGTCCCGCAATCCCGGACCAAAGTACTCGACGAATTTTCCCACGACGCCATGCTGGCGCAACATTTCAGTCACGGTCAGGACAAGATCGGTCGCGGTCGCGCCTTCGCGCAATCTTCCAGTCAGTTTGACTCCCACTACCAGCGGGATCAGCATCGAAACCGGCTGGCCTAACATGGCCGCCTCGGCTTCGATCCCACCAACTCCCCAGCCGAGCACGCCCAGCCCGTTGATCATCGTCGAATGGCTGTCGGTACCGACCAGGGTGTCGGGATAGGCTTGGCCCTTGGCGTTTCTGCCGCCGGAACTCGATTCCTGGACGAACACTACGCGCGCCAGGTATTCAAGATTGACCTGGTGCACGATGCCCGTGTCAGGCGGGACGATGGCCAGATTGCGGAATCCGGTTTGTCCCCAACGCAGGAATGAGTAGCGCTCTTTGTTGCGCTGGAATTCGAGCAGCGCGTTCATGTCGAGGGCACTGGCGGTTCCGAATTCGTCGACCTGCACGGAATGGTCGATCACCAACTCGACTGGCTGCAGCGGATTGATCAGCGTGGCGTCGCCGCCCAATGTCTTCATGGCGTCACGCATGGCGGCGAGATCCACCACGCACGGCACTCCGGTGAAATCCTGCAGCAGGACGCGACTGGGCGTGAAGGCGATTTCTTTGTCAGGCTTCGACTTGGAATTCCAGTTCGCCAGCGCCCGGATTTCCGCTTGGGTCACGTTGCGGCCGTCCTCGGTGCGGAGAAGATTCTCCAGCAGGATGCGGAGCGAGAACGGGAGATGCCTGGTGGAGATGCCTTGCTTGTCGAGAGCGTCGAGACGGTAGATTTCGTATTCTTTGGTGCCGACTTTCAGGGTGGAACGGGAGTTGAAGGAATTCACTGACATGATGGCCTGCCTTTAGGTGAACTTAACAGTGTAATGGGTTGGGGTTAGGTTTGAAAGAGTTTGGCGGGAGTTCGAATTCTTTGTGCATCCGATTATATGTATATGCATCTATGTTGCCATGGGTAAATTACCCGCCAAACCGTCCGCTCCGTCTCTTCCCTGTCTGTGCGCTACTATCCGCCGAGCTGCGCGGGCACTCACGCAATCGTATGAGGACGCGCTACGCCCGGTCGGGCTACGTTCGTCGCAGTTCACGATTCTCCAGGCGCTTTCGCTGACTGGCGAATTGACACAAGGTGAACTAGGACGAATTTTGGCTATGGACAGTACGACCCTAACCCGAACGTTGAAGATCATGGATCGGCATCACTGGGTCGCAAAGCGTCCAGGCAAAGACCGGCGGGAATGGCGGCTCACTCTGGCGAGGGCTGGACAAATCCAATTCCAACGGGCGCGTCCTCACTGGGAAAAGGTGCAGTCGCAGGTACGAGACCGCATCGGCGAACGCTGGGACCAACTCATGAAACTGACCAACGAGGTGACGAACGCAGCCACCGAACAAGGAGAACTGTCATGACCAGGGCAAGTTACGGAAAACTCACCGCCGCGATCATTGCGGTATGGTTCGCCATTTCACTTGCAGCATCTGCGTTGCAGTTGTTCAGGACCGATCCCACTCGTCCGCCACTCCCGTTGCTGTTGGCAGTGGTGACGCCGCTGGTCCTGTTTGTGCTCTGGTACTTGAGTTCGGCGGGGTTCCGCGAATTCGTCCTGTCGTTGAATCCGACGACCTTAACGCTGGTGCAGGCGTGGAGAATTGCGGGCTTCGTGTTCCTCGTGCTGTATACGTATCGCCTTCTGCCGGGCGCGCTGGCATTGCCAGCGGGATGGGGCGACATCTTCATCGGCGCGACAGCCGTGATCGTCGCAACGAGACTGGCAGACCCCAATCACCGGAACTCCTTCATAGTTTGGCAATTGCTCGGGATGACAGACCTGTTTACGGCGATCTCAATGGGCGCAGTTGCTCGATTCCTCTCGCCAGAAATTGCGCGTGCGGAAGCGATTTCGACAGCTCCGATGACCGTGCTCCCGCTGAGTCTGATACCCACGTTCGCGGTTCCGCTGTATTTTATTCTCCACATTATTTGTTTGCTTCAGGCGAGGCAGTGGTCGCATGATCCATCTTTGCATGTGGGAGAGCCGTTGCCGTCAGTTGCCCGATAGTCGGGAGTTGGAAGATCGAAATCAGAGTCAAAACTCGCACTGCTCACGCGCAAAACGCGCAAGAAATCCGGCCCGGTTCCCGTCAGCGCAAAACAAAAGCCCCTCGCTCGCGCGAGGGGCTTTTTGCAGGGAGGGGCTTTGGCGCCCGAAACTTACTTCGGTTGCTGGGCTTGGTCGGTGGTGGCCGGCGCTCCGGTGTTGGCGGAGAGCTGTTCCAGGTCGTTCTTCAGGAGACTGATTTCTACGCGGCCTCCGCTGACGTGCTTGGTCTTGGCGGCGTCATCGGTGGGCGCAGGAGCGTTGCCCATGCCGACCAGATAAATCCGGTAGACCGGGATCTCATGGCTCAACACGAGATAGCGAACGACCGACTCCGCCATCTTCTGCGAAGTCGTGATCGCCGTCTGGCCTTTGCCGGAGGAGAATCCCTGAACTTCGAAGATGTATCCGCGCTGGCCCTTAACGGCGTCAGCCATGGAATCGATGGCGTCCTTCGCATTCTTGCTCAGAACGGTCTGGCCGGGACGGAAGCGGATTTCAGTCTGGTTCGAGGACTTGTACTGGTCGATGTTGCTGACCACGGTCTCGACGGTCTGAACCCGCGTGGTGACCTGCTGCGCCGTCTGCTGCGCCATGGTCGCCTTGTTGCCGGCGTCGACGGCGTGCTGGTCGGCAGTGTCAGCTTTATCCGAGGCCAGCTTGATTCCGGCCTGCGCGCGAGAGTCGGTGTCCTTGATCGCCTTGGAATTCGAGGCGGTCAGTTCATCAAGCTCGTTGACACGGTCGCGGATGGGCTCGGTCTGGCGCTTCACATAGCTTTTGCGGGCGAAGGGATTGACACGTCCCCAGAAGCCTTCCCGCGACGGCGGCGCCAGAGGAGCTTTGCCGGTAGCGTTGCCGCTGCTGTCAGTTGACTGGGTTGCGGCAGGCTGGCTAGAAGTGGACGAGGTGGTCTGCGCGAGCGCCGGAACTGCGAGCACGGCAGCGAGCGGCAGCGTGACGAGTACGCGATAGTTCATGGTGACTTCCTCCAAGTTGGGCGGAGCTTATCGCTCCACTCCGGCACGCCTGGGCGTGCTTAAATTTGATTGCGTCCCTATAAAACTGAATGAGGCAAGCTGTTTGGCTTTGCCGGCCGGACGCTGACGCAGCGCTTGGCCATTTTCGAATGCCTTTTGCCGGGCATCCTACTCTGCTGATACAGGTGGGATGCCAAAACCGGACGCAAGGTTGAAGCGCTAAATGATTGAATTCAATGGCCATTATAGGCGCGATTGTGGTGGGAAGATAGTGTCGGCCCGGGTAGCAGGGTAATTTTGGCGAAACCTGATATAAAAACTGCTTTGAGAATAAGGACTTCCAGGGGGCTGCTTTGGCAGGAAATCTCGGTGGGCGAGGCCGGTTTTGGCTGGGTTGCTGGGTTCTAGCGTTGGTAATGGTCGCTGACATCATATGTCCGGCTTTGGCCACTGCCGCGAAATCTAGCCGCGGGTCTGACGAGGACGGTGCTTCCGGCCTTGCTTCGGCGAATATTTCTCCCGAGCATATCCGGGAATACTCCGATCTGGCCGTGACCTGGATGCAGGAGTATCTGCGCATCGATACCACGAATCCGCCGGGAAACGAGATGCGGGCGGTCACCTTTTACAAAAAGATTCTAGACGCGGAGGGAATTGAGAATCGGGTGTTCGAATACGCGCCGGGGCGAGGGGATCTGTGGGCACGCATTCCCCGGACGGAGTCTGTGCCTAGCGATGGGGATCACAATCCCCAACAAACGCGAGACATGGGGCACTCGCTTTCTTTGTCGCAAAGCCTCGGCGATTCTCGGCCTTTAATTTTGCTCAATCATACGGATGTGGTGACCAGCGATGCTTCGCACTGGCGTGTGCCTCCATTCAGCGGCGAGATTCGCGATGGCTACATCTGGGGACGCGGCGCGCAGGACATGAAAGATGAAGGTCTGGCGCAGCTGGTCGTCATGGTGATGTTGAAGCGAGAAAAAATCACGCTCGATCGCGATGTGATCTTTCTGGCCGTCGCGGATGAGGAAGTCGATGACACCGGCACGGACTGGTTTATCCAGAATCAGCGCGACCTGCTGGAGAATGCCGAATTCGTGATCAACGAGGGTGGAGAGAATCTGCTGGAGAATGGCAAGGTGAAATACGTCGGCGTAGATGTTGGCGAGAAGACGACCTATTGGCTGCATGTGGTGGCGCATGGGCGGCCGGGGCACGGGTCGCGTCCGAATGCGGATTCGGCTCCCAATCGGCTGGTGCGGGCGCTGAATAAAATTCTGGCGTATCAGACGCCGCTGCGCGTTCTGCCGGTGGTGGATGAATTCTTACGCGACATGGCGCCGTATGAGCCCCCGGAGCGCGCAGCCTATTACCGCGATGTGAAGAAGGCGATCGGCGATAGAAAGTTTCAGGAGGAAGTGGAGCGCGATGAGTCGCTGAACTTTTTGCTGCGCGACACCATCGTGCTGACCATGATGGGTGGATCGCAGCAGACGAATGTGATTCCTCCTGAGGCCTGGGCGAATCTGGATGTGCGCATTTTGCCGGGAGGCGATCCCAAGCTGGTGCTGGAAGCGCTCCGCCGGGTGGTGAATGATCCCAATGTGACGATCGAGCCAGAGGACAAGAAGTTTCTGGTAGCGAATTATTCAGGGACGGACAATGTTCTGTATGCGGCGATCCGCGATGTGTCGGGCAAATATTTTCCCGGAACGCCCGTGGTGCCGCACATAACCAGCGGCTACACCGAGAATCAGCGCTACCGGCCGCTAGGCATGGTGGCCTATGGCTTCAATCCGTACACAGCCACAGATGAAGAGGGCAACACCGAGCACGGCAACGATGAGCGGATTCGGGTAGAAGAAGTGCGGCGCGGCCCGCGAATTTTGTTTGATGTAGTGGAGGAGGTGGCGGGAGCGCGTTAAGAAATTTCCTTCGCCCCGTAACGCAACGGATTTTATTGGATTGATCTATTGTGGCGGCACTTTAGGGACCACGTACTCGTCAAAGTAGCGGTAGATCGTTTCTCGGTGGGCGTTGCGGTAGGGGATATAGTCCTGAGCGAT
The DNA here is from genome assembly GCA_963701925.1 of uncultured Acidobacteriota bacterium. Classification (GTDB taxonomy): domain Bacteria; phylum Acidobacteriota; class Terriglobia; order Terriglobales; family Acidobacteriaceae; genus Sulfotelmatobacter. The sequence continues at coordinate 302,904 of CAVPBQ010000006.1, read as the reverse complement.
TTCTTTGTCGGCGCGGTTCAGTAGGGCAAACGGTTCCAGAAAGCCGGCTTGGTCGATCTGAACCAGTTGGAGCAACGAAGAGTCCATGTTTTTCTTTCTTTTTTCAAAGCCTTTTTGCCCGGTCATCACACTCACCATCAAGTGGAGGCAGTCAGCTTCTTCGCGCATGGTTCGGCGATAATTCGTCTCGTTCGGAAACTCCTTCTTGAACTTGTCACCGTGCCAGAGCGCGCGTTCCATGCTGTACATCATCCAGGCGGAGCTGCTGGGATCATTTTTCTTTTTCAGGGAATCCTCGTCGATCGTGATGTTGATATGAGTGTCGTCTTTCTGGGTGACTGAGCCCTTGTCCTGAAGGCGGAGCCAATCGAGATTCACTTTGCTGCGCTGCGCCCACTGTGTGAGGCCGACCCATGATTTATTTCCGTACGGCTCGGCCACGATTGCCTGAATATATTTCTCACGGGCGTCAGCGCTCTTTCCTAATCCCCAGAGCGCATCTCCCCAATAGCGGTAGGCGGTTTCGCGATTGGGATCGATTTGGATGGCGCGGGCGAACCACTCTCCGGCGCTGCCGTTGATGTGCTGTTTGAAAAAGACGTCGCCCATAAAAAGCGCGGCGTCGTAGTTGTTTGGATCAAGCAGTAAAGCATGCAGGTACCCGTCGCGGGCTTTGTCATAGTCCCCGCGCGAGAAGTCGGCCTCCGCCTGTTGCATGATGTCGTTCACATCCTTGCGCGGAGAGTAAGTGCCTTCGCCGCCATCCTCCGGGAGTTCGGACAAGAGGATCTGAAGCAGGTTGCTGTTATCGCCGAGTTCTTTGGCCTTCGCCAGGCGGGAGCGGGCGAGAGCCCGATTCTTCTTACGCTGATCGGCATCGGGGAGAATCTGTGAATAGCCGAGGGTCGTGACACCCCATGCTTCCCACATGGCGTTGTCTCCGGGGTATTGAGCACACAGGATCTCAAACAGGGGCATGGCCTCGACATTCTTTCCCTGTCGATAGAGTTCGATAGCGTGCTGACGACCGGAGTCACTGGTGGGGGAGGACTCGCCCAGTGGAGTTTGAGCGTTGGGCGGCTTCGTTTGCGCGGGTAGCGACAAAATCAGGCCGGGAGCAAAAGCCGCCGTTAGAAGGTAGGAGCAGATCCAGCGAACAAGCTTGGCGTTCATATTGATCTTCCCCTCCTGCTGAAGACAGACACCGATAGAACGCGTGGAGTTTCCAATTTTGCGACTACAACGCTAGGAATACAAGAGCCTCAAGATATGCGGTTAACCGTTGGCTAGACCCGAAGTCGGGGTGGCGATCTCTACGTAGTCCATCGTTAGTGGACGATGTTGACCGCGATCACTGGCGTGATTGAGTTCGACGTGTTCTTGCCAGACGGGAACAGGCGTGTGCCCAGGATTACTCCAACTTTGCTGTTGAAGTTGTATTCGAACGCAGGAGCCAGGGCGAAGGCTTGACTGGAGCCGGAGTTAAGGAGAATGAGAGCGTTGGGATTCGACATGTTGTATCCAGTTACGGGAGTGCTGTACTGGTGGTGATAGGTGGCGTCGAGAGCCAGGGCCCAGCGACGAGTGACACTGTATTCCCAGGCGGCATCAACGAAGAGAGCGGCGCCGGGACTGGCATGGCCGCGGAATCCCTGCGCGGTGCCGTAAACGCTCACATCGTCGACATTCACTGATTTGGAAAATGCCTGCGTCACGTTGAAGCGAGTACGCAGGATGCGCCCGTTCGGCATCCAGAAAAAAGTCTGGTTGTAGAAACAGAGCGTTGTCGTGTAAGCGCCGCTGCCCAGGCCATCGCTGGGGCGATCGCCGAGTTCGTCGTATTTTCCGGTTGGCATTGACTCCTGCACGGCGATAGACGTGGTGGGAATCCAGCTACCTTCATGAAACAAATGCAGGCGGTATTGACCCTGCACAGTAAGATCGCCGGCGCCAACGCTTGAGCTGCTGTGGCCGAGGCTGACGTCGTTGTAGCCGAAGACCGGAATCAGGCCGACTGTGAATTTGTCGGCGAGACCGTAGTTGATATAAGTGAGTGATCCGAACTCGTTGGCATGCGGAGCGCGCGGCTTGCTTCCGCGGGAATCGTAGAAGCCCTGCGTGATTACGTCGTAGAGATACGGCTCGATCAGGACGTGGCCGCGGGGCAGCGTGCTGGCGTTCGGGGCCAGCAAGGGCCCGGTCCACCAGGCATCGGCGAGCGGTTCACGGACAATGGACTGGCCCGTGGCCAGAGCTGCCGAGAGCGCAATCAGGGCGAGGCTGCGGCGAATGGGTCTCATGCTGGTGATCATCAATGATCTTGAACATTAGGAGTTTGACGTAAACGTTGGCTCTCTGGAATGACCACCTGTCATGTTTTTGGCAATACCACTACGGAGACAGATGCGCTGCTCGGCTCCGCCCTCGCTGGAAGGACGAATGCGTCCGTCCCCACGTGGGACTAACTTCTCTTATCGCAGGCAGCAGGTTTCGTATTGTTCGACGATGAAGGTGTCGGTCATGCCAGCTATGTAGTCGCAGATTACACGGGGGAGTGAATCTTGTTTCGCCTTCTCTTGATAGTTATGAGGTAGGGATTCGGGATGATGGGTCCAGTAGGTGAAAAGTTCGCTGACGACCTGCTCGGCTTCTTCTTTTTCTCCGGCCAGCGAAGGGCTGTAGTAGAGATTTTCGTAGAGAAAGCTTTTGTTCTGCTTGCGCTCGGCGTCGACTGCGGGACTGAAGGCAACCAGACGCTCGCCGTGATGGCGAATTTCTTCCGGCGTATTGATGCCTGCTTCGGTCGCACGCGCCCGTGTGTTGGTGATCAGGTCGTCAACGAATCGATTTAAAACTCGCCTCAGCGTCTCGTTGAACCTCAGTTTCTCCGGAGCTTCTGGATAGATCTGCTGCACCTCGCCATAGAAATTCTCGAAGATGGGGACACCATCGCGAATTTGATCGAGAGTTAGTAAGTGGGCTTCATAGCCGTCATCTAAGTCGGCGGTGTTGTAAGCGATTTCGTCGGTGAGGTCGATCAGCTGAGCTTCCAGCGGTGGGCGCTGATCCAGAAGATACTCGGTGAGCTCTGGATGTTCTTTCGCTGCGTAATCGTGCGAGTGCTTGATGATGCCCTCGCGGACTTCGAAGGTCAGATTCAATCCGCGGAAAGCGGCATAGCGCTGTTCGAAATCTCCCACGATGCGTAGCGCGTGCAGGTTGTGGTCGAATCGCAACCCATGATGCCGCATCGCCGTGTCGAGCGCCTTTTCTCCAGCGTGACCGAACGGAGGATGCCCGATGTCGTGGACGAGGGCAAGCGCCTCGGCCAGATCCGCATTAAGGCCCAGTGCTCCTGCGATGGTGCGGGTGATCTGCGTGACTTCCAGCGTATGCGTCAGGCGATTGCGAAAGTGGTCGGAGTAGCGGCGGGTGAAGACTTGCGTCTTGGCTTCGAGACGGCGGAAGGCGCGCGCATGGATCACACGGTCACGATCGCGCTGAAACTCGTTGCGGTAGGGATGTTGCGGCTCAGGGAAGCGGCGTCCACGAGAGTGTTGCACCGCATAGCGGGCTAGCGGCATGAGAGCAGGATAGCAGAGTAGCGAGTTGCGAGTCGCGAGCAAGTCTTGCGTTCCGCATGTCTAGCCAAAAAGCGCGAGACATCGTAACGCTCTCGGTACCCGTGTGCTCGGGATTCTTTACCGTTTTTCTGATTCTTCTTTGGCGAGCTGCACTCTCGCCGCGTCCAGCTTTTGTTGGACTTTGGCGAACGCCTCGGTGTCGACTTCCGCGGGGACCGTCTTATTCCACTCCTGCACGGAGCGCTCCCAATGAGCGGCCGCCATTTTGAGGCGTCCGGTTTTCTGGTAAAGGTCGCCGAGATGCTCCTGGACCGTAGGATCAGCGCCCATGTGGACCGCAGCTTTATTCAGATTCTCTTCTGCCAGATCGTATTTACCGAGCTTGAAATAGACCCAGCCCAGTGAATCCAGATAAGAACCGTTATTCGGCTCCAAGGATATTGCCTGCTTGATGTAGTTCAGCGATTCCTCAAGCTTCACGCCGCGATCGGCATTCATGTAGCCGAGATAGTTGAGCGTGGCTGCCGCCTGCGGGTCGGTGGGCGGAGTGGCGGCCAGCGCTTTCTTGAATGCGGCTTCAGCCTCGTCAAATTTTTTCTGGCGCTGCAGAGTATCGCCCAGCAGAAACCACGTATAGGCCTTGTCTTCCGGCTTGGGCGAAAATTGTTCCGCCTTCGCGAGCGCGTCTTCCGCGTCTTTCCACCGCTTGGCGCGGGTGTAGACGATGCCGAGGCGAATGTAGACGTCCCGATCTTCGGGACCGCCTTTCAGCATTTTCTTGATGTCGGAAACCGATTGATCGACCTCTCCCGTGTCGGCGAGCTGGGCATCAAGAACCATGCGCAGATCGCGGTCATCCGGCATCTTCTGGACGGCTTCCTTGGCCGTAGCGGTGGCTTGCGGCCATTGCTTGGCTTCGCGATATGTGTCGATGATTTCTTGATATCCGCTGCGAGCGTTGTCGTCGCCGAGCGTCAGCATCTTGCGAAACGTGTCAACGGCGGCAGTGTAGTTTTCCTGCTCGCGATAAATCATTCCGAGGCGTTCGAGGAAGATGGCGCGATTGGTGCGGTCGGCCTGGCTGGTGTCACTCTTCTTGAGAAGGTCCTGCAGCAGCTTGGTCGCGTCGTCATAGCGGCCCTGCGCCTGGTAAACAGCGGCCATGTTGTAGGCGACTTCGGCGGAGTCGGGAACCAGCGTATCCGCTTTCTTCAGGGCCTCGAGAGCCTGATCGTATTTCGCCTGACGGCGATAAATTTCGGAGATGCGAACGTAGCTCTGCGCGTCTTCCGGATTCGAGTCAACGATGACTTTGTATTGCTCCAGTGCGGCGTCGAGCTGGCCATCGTTCATCAGATTTTCGGCGAGACCTCGGATGGCGTCGAGATTGTCGCGATCCAGAACTACCGCGTGTTTATAAGCGTCGATGGCGTTCTTGTATTCTTTGCGCTGCTCGTAAGCCGCGCCCAGCGCGGAATAGAGCTTGGCGGAGCGCGCAGTGTCCGGCACCGAGGCCAGCACCTGCAGCGCGTGGGCGGAGTCGCCTTCGTCGGTATAGAGCATGGCCAGCGTAGTGACGGCCTCTTCGGAGCCGGGATCGAGCTTGATGGCGGTCTTGAACTCGGCTTCGGCTTTCTGCAAGTCGGTGTTCAGGCGGTACAGACGGCCGAGAAGAAGATGGTCATCAACATTGTTCGGTTCGAGCTTGACGATCTCTTCGTACTGTTCGATTGCGAGCTTAAGCACGTTATCGGAGCCGGAGCCGCCGGGCATATCGCCCAACGAGCGCAAATAAATTCGGCCCAGCAGCTTGTGCGCTTCCAGATTCTTGGGATCGCGCTTGATGATGTCCTGGCATTCAAGGACCGCGTCGCGAATCCGGCCAGTCTTAACGTAAAGTTCGGCAAGTCCGGCGTTCAGAAATTCAGACGACGGGTCGGCGTCGATGGCCTGACGGTATTCCTCAATCGATTTGTTGGCCAGATCGCTGCGGCCATAAGCTGTGACCATCTCCTCATACATGTGGGCGAGCATGTAGTGATAGTAGGCAGCGCCGCGGTCGGGCTTGTGGGCCAACGATTGGCTGCCGGGCTGCTTGGAATCCGCGGGCTTGTTCTGCTCGGATGGGCTGGTCTGGGCCAAGGCGGCCGTTGCGACAAGAGCAGTCGCCAACGATATCGGTACGAAAAAACGAAAAATTCTATTCATGCTGGGCCTGATAAATGTACGCGCGTTTCCGAAACGTCAGCTATTGGATGCCAAGCCGCCGGAGGAAAGGTGCCTTTATTCTACCGCGAGCAGCGCGGATGCGGAAAATGGGCGGTAATCCGGAAGGTCAGGGACTGGCGGGGTTTGTCAGGTTTCGTAAAGAGACGTTTTGTTTAGTGCCGGAAGTGGCGGACTCCTGTGAATAGCATCGCCAGGCCCAGTCGGTCCGCGGCTTCAATTACTTCGGGATCGCGCTGCGACCCTCCGGGCTGGATGATGGCGGTGGCTCCGGCCTTCGCGATTTCTTCGACGCCGTCGGGAAACGGAAAGAACGCATCCGAGGCCGCGACCGTGCCTTTCAGCGGCAACTGGGCTTTCATGGCGCCGATCTTGGCGGCGTCGACGCGCGACATTTGTCCAGCGCCCACGCCGACGGTCTGTCCGTCGCGCGCATAGACGATAGCGTTAGATTTGACGTGCTTGCAGATTTTCCAGGCAAACAGCAAAGCGCGATTCTCTTCCGGCGTGGGCGGGCGCTTGCTGACGACTTTCAGGTCGACGTCTTTTAGCGGCCGAACGTCCGCGTCTTGCACAAGCATTCCGCCAGAGATGTTCTTGAGTGTCCATTTTTGATTGGCGGGCTTTACTTCGACCAGGCGCAAATTTTTCTTGCTGGCGAACTTCGCTTTCGCAGCTTCATCGAACGAGGGGGCCGCGATGACTTCCAGGAAGAGCTTGTGCATCTCCTCGGCGGCCTCGGCGTCGATGGGGCAATTCACGCCGATAACGCCGCCGAACGCGGAAACCGGATCGCATTCGAGCGCGCGCTTGTAAGCCTCGCCCAGACTCTTGCCAGTCGCGGCGCCGCACGGATTCGTGTGCTTGATGATCGCGCACATGGGCGCGACTTCGGGGTCGAATTCCTGCGCCAGATCCCAGGCGGCTTGCAGGTCGACGATGTTGTTGTAGGAGAGTTCCTTGCCCTGCAGTTGCCCCGCGTTGGCCACTCCGATGCCCGAGCCGTCGGAGTACATGGCGGCTTTTTGGTGCGGATTTTCTCCGTAGCGTAGGTCGAGAACTTTCTGAAATTGCAGGCGGAGGATTTGCGGGAAGCCGGCGCCGGGCTTGAGTTGCGACTCTTCAGGGTTAATGCGCTCCAGCGTCGACGCTATAGCGGAATCGTAGGCGGCTGTAGTCGCAAACGCTTTTTGGGCGAGACGCCATTTCGTAGCATGAGACAGCGTGCCATTTTCCTGGGCCAGTTCGGCGGAGATGGAATCGTAGTCCGCGGGAGAAGTCACGACGGCGACATCGTGAAAGTTTTTCGCCGCGGAACGGATCATCGACGGTCCGCCGATGTCGATGTTCTCGATCAGCTCTTCAAACGCGACGCCTGGCTTGGCCGCGGTCTTTTCGAAGGCGTAGAGATTTACGACCACCATGTCAACGGGGGCGATTCCGTGTTCGCTGATAGCGGCCACGTGCTTAGGATCATCGCGGCGATGGAGAATCCCGCCGTGAACTTTCGGGTGAAGCGTCTTGACGCGGCCGTCGAGCATTTCAGGAAATCCAGTCAGCTCGGAGATATCTTTGACAACAATGCCGGAGTCGCGCAGAAGTTTGGCCGTGCCTCCCGTCGAGATGAGTTCGATCCCGAGAGCGGAGAGTTTGCGGGCGAAGTCAACGAGTCCCGTCTTATCGGTGACGCTGAGGATGGCGCGCTGGATGCGGCGTGGCATGCTGGGCCTTTCACAAGGAATGCGTTGCGGATTGGTTAACGAAAATTCTATCAGTTGATCGGGGGGATTTCGGCAAGGGTGCCCCATTTCTCGCGCGCCGTATGCGCGAGAAGTGGGGATTTTTGCCGAAGCCCGTTCGCTTACCCTTTAGAATCGAGTTCGTATGCACTCTATTGGAATTCTTCTTTCCGGACGTGGATCGAATTTTGTCGCCATTGCAGACAGCATTGCTGCCGGCAGAATTTCCGACGCTCGCATCAGCGTTGTCATTTCGAACCGGGCAGATGCGCCGGGGACCGCTACAGCTCGCGAGCGCGGCCTGACGGCTTTGACCATTTCTTCCAAGGGCAGACCGCGCGAAGAACATGATCGCGAGGTTGTCGGCGCATTGAAGGAATACGGCGTCGATCTGATTTGCCTGGCGGGATACATGCGCCTGCTTTCGCCCTGGTTTGTCCGCCAGTTCCCGCAGCGAATTCTGAACATCCATCCCTCGCTCTTGCCGGCGTTTCCGGGCCTCGAAGCGCAGGAGCAGGCGTTCGCTTACGGCGTGAAAGTTTCCGGCTGCACCGTACACTTCGTAGACGAGGAATTGGATCACGGCGCGATCATCGTGCAGAAGACGGTCCCGGTGCTCGATGAAGATAGCGAGCGTGCTCTAGCCGCGCGCATTCTGGAGCAGGAACACATCGCGTACACGGAGGCGATCCGGATCGTGCTGGCCGGGGATTACGAGGTGGTGGGGCGGCGACTGGTGACGCGTTAATCTAGCCGGACTCAGGGGGCTGAAGCGCTTCTTTCCGGTCTGGCCTAAAGCCGCGCCCTTTCAATGCAGCATCTTATTTTTCTCTGGCCCTGGCTTTGATCCAGATCGGCGTGCCCACGAACCCGAACGCTTCGCGAATTTGATTCTCCAGAAATCGCTGATAGGAAAAGTGCAGCTTCACCGCCCGGTTAGTGAAGAGCACGAACGTCGGCGGGGCGACCGAGGCCTGCGTCATGTATAGAATTTTGACCCGCTGGCGCATGGGCACCGAGGCGCGTTCGAAGTCGACGTGCTCGAGGAAACGGTTCATCTGTGAAGTGGTGACGCGCTTGCGCCGTTCAGTGGCGACTTCCTCTAACAGAGGAAATATCTTTTCCGTTCCTTTGCCGCTCTTAGCCGAGACGAACACGATGGGCGCATAGTTCAGAAATTTTAATTCGTAGCGGAGACGTTCTTCATAGGCTGCGCGATCTCCGGGCCGCTTGGATTCGCGCATGCGCTCAGCCTTGGTGGGCCGCGACGGTTTTTCTTTCCCGTTGATCTTCTCAGGATGGATCACCAGATCCCATTTATTAACCACGATGATGATCGATCGTCCGCTCTCATGGGCGTATCCGGCAATCGAGGCGTCGAGCTGGCTGACCCCTTCGGTCGCGTCGATGACGAGCAGCGCGATGTCGGCCGATTCGACGTGCTTGCGCGCCATCACGACCGAAAGTTTTTCGGCCATCAAATGCGTCTTGCCTTTGCGGCGAATTCCAGCCGTGTCGATGAAGCGGAAGCGCCGTCCGTCGTGCTCCACCACTTCGTCGACCGCGTCGCGCGTGGTGCCGGGGATCGGCGACACGATGGCGCGATCCGAAGCGGTGAGCGCATTCAGCAGAGTGGACTTGCCTACGTTGGGATGGCCGATGATTGCCACTTTGGTTTCGATCGGCTCCCGGTCCTCGGTCGCCGGCTCACCGGGAGTGTCGCTGTCCACCGGCGAAGATCCCCGCTTCTCGTGCACCGGGAGCGCGACCAGCGCGGCATCCGGCTCTCCCGCTTTCAGGGTTTCAATAAATGCGTCCAGCAGGTCGTCGACTCCGCGCCCATGTTCAGCAGAGACGGGAAACATCGTCTTAATCCCCAGACGATGAAAATCATCAATCAGCGACGACTGCTTCTCTGAGTCCACTTTGTTCACCGCTAGAAATAGCGGGCGGTTCGCTCGGTGCAGCAGGCGTGCGAGTTCCAGGTCGGGCGCCGCCAATTCGCTGCGTCCGTCAACCACCATGACGATGGCCGCAGCTTCATCCAGCGCGACTCGCGCCTGACGGAAGATTTCCGCGGGAATGAAATCCTGGTCATCCGGAACGATGCCGCCCGTATCGACCACGCGGAATTCGCGGTTGCGCCATTCCGCCGACCCGTAGAGGCGGTCGCGAGTAATCCCGGGCTCATCGCCGACAATGGCGCGGCGCGATCCCACGATGCGATTGAACAATGTGGATTTGCCTACGTTGGGGCGGCCCACGATGGCAAGCAGCGGGGCGGAGGAAGAGACGGTCGAGTTGTAAGTGGGTTGGGTCAAGAAATCTTTAATGTGCTTGAAAGCACGTAGCGGCGGACGCATTCGTCCGCTAGCGAGCGAAGCAAGCCCCAGTAGCGTCCGGGGCCACGTAGCTCTGCGAAGTCGCTATTATAGAGACTCTGTGACGACTTCGGCTTCCAATCGTGCGGTTCCCTCCGGGAAAGAGACCTCGCTCTATCAATTCTTCGCTCCCGGCGGAGTGTTGTCGCGCACTCATCCGGCTTATGAGTTTCGGCGTGGACAGTTGCAGATGGCCGAATCCGTGGAGCTGGCGCTAGGCGAGAAACGTCATTTGATCGTCGAAGCCGGCACCGGCACGGGCAAGACTCTGGCGTATCTCGTGCCTGCGATCCGGTCGGGCAAGCGCGTGATCATCTCGACCGGGACGAAGAATTTGCAGGAGCAACTTTTTTATAAAGATGTGCCGTTCTTGGAACTAGCGCTCTACGGGGCGGAGGGTCCAGGCAAGCTTTCCGTCTGTTACATGAAGGGACGGAACAATTATCTGTGCCGCAAGAAATTGTATGACCTCACTGACCAGCCGGTGCTGAGCGGGTTGCAGGAAATTGAGCAATATCAGGCGGTCGCGGCGTGGGAGAAGACGACTGGCACCGGCGATCGCGCCGAACTCGCCGAACTGCCCGAGGCCAGCCTTCTTTGGCCGAAGCTGGATGCGCGGGCCGATGCCTGCATCGGGCAGAAGTGCAGCCAGTTTGATCGCTGCTTCATCACCGAGATGCGGCGCAAGGCGATGGAGAGCGACATCGTCATCGTCAATCATCATCTGTTCTTCGCCGACCTTGCCATCAAGTTGCAAGCCGAGGGCGCGCCGGATGCCGGCATTCTGCCGGAAGCTGCGGCGGTAATTTTCGACGAAGCGCACGAGTTGGAAGATGTGGCGGGAAATTATTTCGGCATTTCGGTGAGCAACCTGCGCGTCGAGGAATTGGCCCGGGATGTCGAGCAATCCCTGCAGCATAACCACATGATGTCGGCTTCTCTATCAGGCGCGCTGGGCAGTTTGCGGGAGCGGTCGCAGTTTTTCTTTTCGCTGCTGCCTGCGGGCGAGGGGCGGTTCGCATTCGAGAGCCGGCGCGAATTCTTGGAAGAGAATGGAGACGAGTACCTGGCACTGAATCAGTCGTTGACTCGGCTAGCCGGAGAGTTAGACGGCCTGGCACAAAAGCCGGAAGAGATTTTCAACTTCGTGCGCCGGGCGCAGGAGATCCAGGTCCAGCTCGGCTTCGCTCTGGAATCGGAAGATCGCAACACCGTGTTCTGGATTGAACGACGTGCCGGCAAGCTTTCACCACAGAGGGCTCCAGAGACGCATAGAGGACGCTCTTCCGGTCGGCAGAATGTTTTCCTGCAGGCTACTCCGATCGATGTCGGGCCGATTTTGCGCGAATGTCTTTGGTCGAAACTGGAGTCCGCAGTGCTGACTTCGGCGACTTTAGCCGTGGGCGGCGGGTTCGAATATATCCGGCAAAGGCTAGGCATGGAGCATGCGCGCGAGTCGGTACTGCCTTCGCACTTTGATTATGAAACTCAGGCCCTGTTGTATGTTCCGCCCGACATGCCCGATCCGCGCACGCCACAGTTCGTAGCCAAGGCTGCAGAACAAATTCGCAGGCTTCTGGAGATCACGCGCGGCCGGGCCTTTGTGCTCTTCACCAGTTACGCGCAGATGAATGAGATCTACCAGCGGCTGCTGGGGGAAATTGAATTTCCCATGCTGAAGCAGGGGAATGCTCCGAAGAGCGCGTTGCTTGAGGAGTTCCGGCTGACCCCGAATGCCGTGCTCTTTGCCACCTCGTCATTCTGGCAGGGTGTGGACGTGCAGGGCGAGCAACTAAGTTGCGTGATCATTGATCGCCTGCCGTTTGCGGTGCCCAGCGATCCCGTAGTGGCTGCGCGCGTGAAGGCGATTGACGCTGACGGCGGCAACGCGTTCTTTCAGTATCAGGTGCCGGCGGCGGTCATCACCTTGAAGCAGGGATTCGGCCGTCTGATCCGGTCGCTGCATGATCGCGGGTTGCTGGTCCTGCTCGACAATCGCATTGTGAAAAAACAATACGGACGCGTATTTATCGAGAGCTTGCCGAATTATAAAAAGACAACGGAGATGCGAGTGGTCGAGGGATTCTTTGGAGTGGGTGAATAGGCTCAGGCCGTCAGCAGTCTCATTCCGGCGGCTACGGCTTTCTTATCGAAGGTGAGGACATACTCACATTCCGCCGCGTGTCCACAGCGTTCAATCAGGCAGTCGGCGAAATTCGCGCGGTCTGCTCGAAACGTGCGCAATGCCTGGGAGACGATCTCTGATTGTTCGATAACTAGTTCGCTGCTCCGCAATAATCGATCGATAACTTCCTCAATCTCCTGCTTCTTGAAGCGATAGGAGAACTGCAGCACCCAAACCAGTTCCACCACGACAATCAGGGACAAGAAACCGGGCGACTGTGAGGACAGCGCATCAATGACTTTGCCAGCCGCCGCGGATTGCGCCGCATCATCTTGCGTCAGGTAGCGAACCAGAATATTTGTGTCGAGGCCAATCATCGCAGCCGCGACGCGCCTTTCGCGATCGCGCGGTCCATTTCCTCAAGAGATGCGGGCTTCGGCCTCCTGCCCCGAAACAGGCCTTTCAGTTCGCGCACCGATCCTGTGGCTGGCACGATGGAAAACTCTCCTTCCCGTGTCTCGACGAATTGAACCCGGTCCCCTGCATCGAGCCCCAGCCTTTTGCGCACTTTCGCCGGGATGGTGACTTGCCCTTTGGATGTGACCGTCGCCGATGGCATCATTCTCCTTACTGCAGGTACCATTCCTTACATTATAGTAAGGAAACGCGAAAGAGAGCAAGGCTTTAACCCTCGCCCTCAAGTCCACAGCGACCAGTCCGTCGAGTGCGATGTTTTCTATCGCGGTACAATACTTAGGTTGTCGTTGGCGCGGCTTCGGCAGTATTCACGCGGGTCGCAGGGGGATCATGTTCGAAGTCACGGTGGAAGATTCGTTTGCCGCGGGACACTACCTGCGCAATTACAAGGGCAAGTGCGAGAATCCGCACGGGCATAACTACAAAATTCGGGTCACCCTGGCGGGCATGGAACTGGACAAGGCCGGTCTGCTGCTGGATTTCAAAGATTTGCGTTCGGTGATGAAGCACGTGATCGACCGGCTCGATCATCAGATGATCAATGAAATCGAGCCCTTTACGGTGATCAATCCGTCGGCGGAGAATCTGGCCAAATATTTTTATGACGAGTCGAATACTCGGCTCAAAGAAGTCACCAGCGGGCGCGTGCGGGTGAAGGACGTGACGGTATTCGAAACAGATACGACTACCGCCAAGTACAGCGAATAATCAGCTGCGAGCCTCCGGTTGCCAGCACGAGAGCTTGAGACAAGTGACCGGCCGCTGGCCGGCAGCCGTTTCCCATGCAAATTACCGAGATCTACAAATCCCTCCAAGGCGAGTCGACATATGCTGGACTGCCGTGTATCTTCGTGCGGCTCACGGGATGCAATCTGCGCTGTACCTGGTGCGACAGTGAGTACACGTTTCAGGGTGGGCGGAAGATGTCGCTCGCCGGGGTGCTGGCGGAGATTGCCCGCCTGAGTCCTGAGCGCGGCCTGGTCGAGATTACCGGCGGGGAGCCGATGCTGCAGGAACGTGAAGTCGTTCCGCTCATGTCGGAATTGCTGGCGACCGGTTATCGCGTTCTTCTCGAGACCAGCGGAGAGCGGCCGCTGGCACGGGTTCCGAGCGAGGTGGTCAAGATTGTGGATGTAAAGTGTCCGGATTCGGGCGCAAGAAGCACCTTTCATCTGGCCAACCTGGAATCGCTCACCCCGCAGGACGAAATCAAGTTTGTTCTCAGCAGCCGAGCAGATTACGAATTTGCGCGCGAATTCACCGCGTATCACGGCCTCGAGAAACGCGTGAATGCAGTCCTGTTTTCTCCCGCGTTTCGCAAGGATGCGACCGGAGCCCGCGACACTTCGCATTGCCTGCTCGATCCCCAGACTTTGGCCGAGTGGATGCTCGCCGACAATGTTCCGGCCCGGCTCGGCTTGCAGCTGCACAAATTCATCTGGGACCCGGCGGTGAAGGGAGTATGAGCGCGGCCAAACCCAGAGCAGTGGTGCTTCTCAGCGGTGGCATGGATTCTTGTGTGTGCGCCGCTCTCGCCCAACGCGATTACGACGCCGCCGCGGCGCATGTGCTCTACGGCCAGCGCACCGAGGAGCGCGAGCGGCAGTCCTTTCTCGCCATCTGCCGGCGCTTGGGCATTCATGATCAACTCATCGTCCGCAATGAAGCGCTCGCGGCCATCGGCCATTCCGCTCTGACCGACGAAAAAATCGCGGTGCCGCGTTCCGAGGATCCAGGAAAGGGCGTCCCCGTCACCTACGTGCCGTTCCGTAACGCTCACTTTCTGGCGGTAGCCGTGAGTTGGGCAGAGGCGCTGGGCGCGGAAAAGGTGTACATTGGCGCGGTTGAGCCAGATAGCTCGGGATATCCCGATTGCCGCCCCGCCTACTACCAAGCGTTCAATCAGGTGGTGAAAGCGGGTACCAAAGACGGGCGAATCGAGATTGTGACTCCGCTGATCGCCATGCGAAAGAGCGAGATCGTGCGCCTCGGCCTTGAACTGGGTGCGCCCTTCGATTTAACTTGGTCGTGCTACAGCCGGGAGGATCGGGCTTGTGGCGTATGCGACAGCTGTGTGTTGCGCCAGCGTGCGTTTGAGGCGGCCGGAGTTCAGGACCCCATCCCGTACGCGGCGAAATAGGATTTGGTTGCCGGGAGGCAAAATGAAAAAGCATTTCGCAATTCTTTCATTCGTAGTGCTGGTGTTGGGGCTGTGGGTTTCTCCAGCCTTCGGGCAGACTTCAGGAAGTGTTAAGGGCGTTTGCAAAGATTCCGATGGCAAGCCTATTGCCAATGCCATCGTGGTTTATGCCAACCTGGATAACGGGCAAAAATACAATCTGACGACCAACAAAAAGGGCGAATACTTCTCCCTCGGCATCACCCCCGGCAAGTACAACGTCACTCTCTACAAGAACGCCGACGATGAGAAGGCCGGGAAAGAAGCCGACCACGTCAACAACTTTCAGGTTCAGCTCGACGAAAATTCCCTCGACCTTGACATGAAGAAAGAGCTGGAGCAGCAAGCCAAGGGCGCGGGCATGACTGCCGAGCAGATGAAGGCCAAGGAAGACGAGCACGCCAAAGCCTTGAAGGAAAACGGCACGATCAAAGTCTTGAACGAAAAGCTCACCGCCGCGAAAACAGCAGCGGAGGCGACTCCTCCCGACTACGATACGGCCATCGCCGACCTGGTTGCGGCCAAAGACATTGATCCCAGTCGCGACCTGATCTGGTTCAAGCTGGGTGATTATTACCGCATGTCGGCCACCAAGCAGACCGACACCGCCGAAAAGCAGAAACGCCTGGACTCGGCGATTGAGTCGTATCAAAAGGCAGTAGAACTGAAGAAGGCTGCTCCGCCTGACAAGGATCCCAACGCATCCGCCAAGACACTCGCCGCCTATTACAACAATCTGGCGGAAGCCTACGCCAAAGGAAATAAGCCCGACGATGCGGTGAATACCTACGCGCTGGCTGCACAGGCTGATCCGACCGCTGCCGGGCAGTACTACTTCAATACCGGCGCCGTGCTCACCAACGCGGGCAAGGTAGACGCTGCCATCGCCGCCTTCGACAAGGTGATCGCGGCCGATCCTAACAAAGCCGATGCCTATTACTGGAAGGGCGTGAATATGATCGGCAAGGCCACTCTGCAGGGCGACAAGATGGTCGCCCCTCCGGGCACGGCGGATGCGTTCCAGAAATATCTGGAATTGCAGCCCACCGGGACGTATGCCGACCCTGCCAAGCAGATGCTGGCCAGCATTGGCGCTTCGGTCGAGACCAAGTTCGGCAACAAGAAACCGAAGACCAAGTAGAGCAGATTGAAGCAGTTGCAAATACTGCGCAGGGCGGCCCAACTGGCCGCCCTTTTTCTTTTCCCAGATGAGTTACCAAAGGCTATGCACTTGCTGTCCTTCGCTCCGCGCCAACGACGCGATAGAGTTGATGCAGCGATTCTCCTAAGTTTTTCTGTGGTGCGTCACAGTTCTGGAATACCGAGGAACGAATGGCAGCACCCACAATCGCGCCCATCTCCGTCTCGCTGGAAGATTTTTCGGGAAGCGGCCGCGCCGCAACCCCCGCCCTTCTAAGCGCCATGCTGCGCGCCGCGGAAAAAATCAGCGATCTGATTTTCTCCCCCGGCCGCCCCCCGCAAGTCCAGGTCTATGGACAGATGATTCCGGTGCAGGTCCCAGGGTTTACCCTGCTCACGCCCGACGACACCCGCCACATCGCGGCCGACCTCATTGGCGACAACAAGCAAGCCATCACCACTCTGCGCGAGCACGGAGCCTGCGACATTTCTTTTGGCCTGCCCGGACTGGCCCGTTTCCGCGTGAATATTTTTATCCAGCGCGGCAGTTGCGCCGTGGTCATGCGCGTGATTCCTACCTCCATTCCGGACTTCGCCTCTCTCCGCCTTCCGCAACATCTGACCGAGGTGGTGAAGCTAAGAGATGGCATCGTGCTGGTGACCGGTGCCGCGGGTTCGGGCAAGTCTTCTACGCTTGCTGTCCTTTTGGATCTCATCAATCGCGAGAAGTATTACCACATCATCACCATCGAAGATCCCATTGAATTTCTGCACAATCACAAGAGCTCCACGATTCACCAGCGCGAACTGCACAGCGACACGCCCAGCTTCGCGCACGCGCTGCGCTCGGCTATGCGGCAGGCGCCTAAAGTCATCCTCGTAGGCGAAATGCGCGACCGCGAGACCATCGAGATCGTCCTGGAGGCAGCCGAGACCGGGCATCTGGTCTTTTCCAGCCTGAACACGATGGACGCGCCGAAAACGGTGGAGCGGATTGTAAATTCGTTTTCACCGGCCGAGCAGGAATCCGTCCGGGAGCGCTTTGCCAAGTCCTTCCGCTACGTAATTTGCCAGCGGCTGATTCCCAAGACCGATCGCAGCGGGCGGGTTCCGGCTTTTGAAATTCTGAAGGCGAATGCCCGCACGCGGGAGTGCATTGAAAAAGGCGAGCGCGATAACAAAACTTTGCTCGATGCAATCAAGGCCGGCGGATCTGAAGGCATGCAGCACTTCGACGGCGAAATCGCCCAACTGGTGCGGGATCGGGTAGTGGAACTGGAAACCGGTCTGTCCTTCGCCAGCAACCCCGCCGTACTCGGGCAGGAACTGGCCCGCTAAACCCGGTCCCGCAATCGGCGCATTCGCTCGTGCCGAATCTCTCACAACCGAAATTACGCGAGGGCGATGCGCAATCACTTCGCCCCCGCCCAATTCCATTTCTTACCTCTGGTACACGATGTGCCCTACCCGGTTTTTCTGCCAGCACTGCTCGTTCTCTTCCGTGCAGAACGGCTTTTCTTTTCCATAGCTGATCGTCTGCATGCGATCGGCGGAGACGCCATGCTGAACCAGAGACTGTTTCACAGCCTGCGCGCGGTTCGTGCCGAGCGCGATGTTGTACTCTTCCGAGCCGCGATCGTCGCAGTGTCCCTCGATCAGAAACTTCACATTCGAATGTTCCTGAAAGAACGCGATGTCGCCCTCCGTCGTTTTCTCTTCGCTGGGACGGATGTCGCTCTTGTCGTAATCGAAGTACACGTCCTTCACATCGCGGGCAAACAAGTCTTCGTCGGAGGGTGAAGTCTTGTTCTCAACTATCGGCATGTTGACCGTGACGCGAGCCGAAGCGTCGCTGGACCCTCCTGGGCCCTTCGCGATCAGGTTATAGGTGGTGGATTGGCTGGGCGTGACGGTGCGCGATCCAGAAGCGGATAGCGTTCCGATGCCGTCAATCGTGATGTCGGTGGCATTGTTGGTCTGCCACGTAAGCGTGGTCTGCTGTCCCTGCTGGATGACATTGGGATTCGCGGCCAGCGTCGCAGTAGGCGACGGCGGAGGCGGAGCGGCTGGCGGTTGGGCTTTTGCGACCTTCTTGGCGCAACCTGTCGACAAAAGCGTTGCCAGTACGGCGAGCGGCATTGCGAACTTCAAACTTTGCAGTTTCACTGAATCCTCCTTAGATGTGCGATCCAAGTGCGATCGAGGTGTGATCGGCACGACTTGATGAAACTTGATGGAAGCTACTCAGAGCGGCCAGAGCGGCCAGAATCCTGCCGCGCGAGCAACTCGGTCCGAGCAGAAAAAGTCAGGATTTTCGGGCAGGTCGATCAGCAACGAAGGATAGGACTCAACTCAAGATAAAGCGGCGAAAGAAATTCAGCGCTTTGAAACCTGATCGTTGAGAACGCGGCCAATGCCGCGAACAACGAACCAGCGCAGGCCAAGCCAGCAGTCACAATCGCTAGCTTGAGCCGAACCGCCGAGCGGAACGATTGCAAAGCTGTGACCGGGCCATGAATGGCCGTATAGGGCCCCTGCGCGACTGGAAAAAGGAAAATCGAAATCACGCACAGCAGCGCCAGAACCGCCAGTTCGGATCCAACTCGGCCAGAGGGCATCGCCCTTTCAGTATAATCCGGCGCCCTCGGCCAGCAAGGTACGGTTGTACCCGGCCTACTGATTACCTTTCTTGATTCACAGGGACAGGCGCTTCCCGCTGCCGGGCAAAGCTGCCCAACTTCTTCTATGCTGTTTTCATGGCGCCCGGATCGTCCCCCTCAACCATCATGAGTTTCGAAGATGCGCGCCGCGCAGTAGAGCTGCATGCCTCGCGGGTCGAGCCCCGCGGCACCGAAACCGTGGACCTGCTCGCGGCCGCAGGCCGAGTGTTGGCTGAGCCCGTGCTCGCAGATCGCGACCTCCCGCCTTTCCCCCGCTCGACCCGCGACGGCTACGCGGTCCGCGCCGCGAACTTGGTCAATCTCCCGACCCGGCTGACCGTGATTGCAGAGATCAAAGCGGGCGAGAGCCTCGATCGCATTCCTGCTGAGGTCGGCCCCGGTCAGGCAGTTGCGATCATGACCGGAGCGCCCGTTCCCAATGGCGCCGACGCGGTGGTGATGGTCGAATATACGGCGCGTGACTCAGACCAGGTCGAGATCAAAAAGAGCACCTCTGCAGGAGACAACATCGTTCCGCGCGGCGCGGAAGCACAAGAGGGCTCTCGGCTGCTCGATCGCGGAATGCGCCTCAACGAAGCGGCCATCGCGCTCGCCGCCTCGGTAGGAAAGTCAACGCTGGTCGTCCACAAACGTCCCCGCGTCGCGCTGCTGACCACCGGCGATGAGATCGTTGAAATCAGCGCCACTCCCGGCCCGACGCAAATCCGTAACTCGAACACCTATTCCCTCGCAGTGCAGATTCAGAATGCGGGCGGCGAGCCCGTCCTCCTGCCGATTGCGCCCGACGAACCGAAAGCGCTCCGCACTTTGATCGAGCAGGGACTGCAATCGGACCTGCTCCTGATGACCGGCGGAGTCTCCATGGGCCGCTACGATCTGGTCGAGCCGGTGCTGACCGAGATGAAATCAGAATTTTTCTTCACCGGAGCGATGATTCAACCCGGCCGCCCGGTAGTCTTTGGCAGGTGTGACGCGGGCACTCCTGCCCGCGACGGAGCTTCAGCTCCGTACTTCTTCGGTCTCCCCGGCAATCCCATCTCCACCATGGTGACCTTCGAACTCTTCGCTCGGCCGATGCTGGAAGCCCTGGCAGGCCAATCTCCGCGCACGCTGACGTTTCAGCACGCGCGCTTGAAAAAAGAAATCCGCATCAAGCCCGGCCTGAAGCGTTTTCTTCCCGCGACTCTTTCGGGAGAATTCGACGACTGTAGCGTCGAGCTAGTCCGCTGGCAGGGCTCCGGCGACATTGCGGCGACGGCCCGCGCGAATTGCTACATCGTGATCCCTGACGACCGCGAGCACATCCCCGCAGGCGACTGGGTGGCCGTGATGCTGCGCTAGCCTGCATGTAAGATAGAACTTTGCATGGCGAAGACTCTCTCTCACTTCGATCGCGCCGGCGAAGCGCGAATGGTGGACGTCTCCAGCAAATCTGCGACCCGGCGTGAAGCCGAGGCCAGCGCATTTGTGCTCATGAAACCCGCCGTGCTGGCGGCACTGCCGAATAATCCCAAGGGCGATCCTCTGGAAGTCGCGCGCCTGGCCGGAATCATGGCCGCCAAGCGAACTTCGGATCTGATTCCCATGTGTCATCCCCTTCCGCTCACCCTCGTTGATGTCGATGTGCGGCTGTGCGAAAATGGCGTCGCTATTACCTCGAAAGTAACCACCACTGCCGCAACCGGCGTGGAAATGGAAGCGATGGTCGCCGCCTCCGTCGCGGCGCTCACCGTCTACGATATGTGCAAGGCCGCGGACAAGGGCATTGAGATTCGCGAAATTGTTCTCCAGCGCAAAAGCGGCGGCAACAGTGGCGACTATAAGCGCAGAAAGAAATAGGTCAGGCCAATACGGTGGCAGATAACGTCAAATTGCTCGTGGTCGACGACAATCCCATGGTGCTGGGAATGTTGCAGCAGGCGCTCGCTCCGCTGGCCAAGGTGACCACCGCGACCGACGCCGCCGACGCGCTTTTGAAGGCAGTCGACGACGTGCCCGATCTGCTGGTCTGCGACTATCGCATGCCAGGAATGGATGGCCGCCAGTTGGTCGAAAAGTTGAAGAGCCGTCCCGCGACCTCAAATTTCTCGACCGTCCTGATGGCGAGTAAGGCCGACATTGTTGAGCGGCTGTCGCCGCAAGATGCCGCCGACGATTATCTGGAAAAGCCTTTTTTCCTGAAAGACGCGACGCGCCGCGTGAAGCGCATGATCGACCGCATCGCGCTCGAGAAGATGGCCAAGACCGCACCCTCCGACGGCGTCGTCCGCGGCAGCCTGACGCAGATGAATGTCATCGACCTGATGCAGTCCCTCGAAATGGGCCGCAAAAGCTGCCAGCTCACTCTCACCAACGAAGGCGACAAGTGCGAAGTCTTCTTCGTCGAAGGTCAGGTGAAGCATGCGACCTACGGACCGCTGGTCGGTGATCCCGCAGTCTTCAAAGTTCTGCGCTGGACCGGAGGAAGTTTCCAGCTCGATTTTGAAGGCAAGACCGACAAAGAAACGACGCAGCTCAACACCCAGGGACTTCTGATGGAAGGCCTCCGGCTGCTAGATGAGTCCTCGCGCGACGGCGGTGGCGAAGCTGAGGCTGCACCTGCGGACTCCACTCCGCCGACCGCGCAGGCCGCGCCCACTCAGCCTCCAAGCCTTAGCCGTGAAGAAGAGGAAGATGTCCTCCTCGACAATTGATTCACAAATCTCTCTGACCGCCGCCGTCATCACGGTGAGCGATTCGTGCGCCCGCGGAGAGCGTCAGGATCGCTCGGGTCCGGCGGTAGCTCAGGTTCTCGAGCAAATTCATTTCTCCGTCGTCGCGCGCGAAGTCGTTCCTGACGATCCCATTCAAATTAAAAATTTGCTGATTCGACTCGCTCGCGAGGTGAGATTCATCGTCACCACCGGCGGAACCGGCATCGCTGCCCGCGACGTCACTCCCGAAGCGACGCTAAAAGTGTGCGACCGCCTGCTCCCTGGAGTCGCTGAGCGCATGCGCAGCGAGGGCGCGAAGAAAACTCCCTTCGCCGCTTTGAGTCGTGGAGTCTGCGGCGTACGTGGGCGCGCGCTCATTCTGAATCTGCCGGGAAGTCCCAAGGGGGCGGTGGAATCGTTGGAGGCCGTGCTGGGCTTGGTCCCGCATGCGATTGAGTTGCTTAGCGGAAAAACCGAGCACTCATAGCGCAGGGCCCAATGCGCCGCGACAACCTCTTCGCCGCCCGGATGGGCTAGAGCACGTCCCTCAACTTGATCTCATACTTCTGCACAACGCCATCGCGCCGGGCGGTGATGTGCAGAACCGTGCCTACCGGTTGGCTAAAGACCGGGTCGTTAGGATCTTCCGCCGGAGCGTGGCCGTTAATCGCGGTGATGCTGTCTCCGGCCTTGAGACCCGCGGCTTCACCGGGGCTGCCAGGGAGCACCGTCATCACGTTGTCCACGCCTTCCACGAAGTCCAGGATCAGTCCACTACGGTTGAAAATCTCCGGCTTGGCCCAGTCGTCGTTCTTCTCCAGATACATCACACCATGCATGCAATCGATAGTCATCGCGAAGCGCTTGAGAATGCTCTGCCCAATGTTCCCGGCGTTGGTGTTGGGACTGTCCGGCTTAGTCTGCAGTCGAACTACGGGATTGCTGACTTCAATGTCTCCCATTCGCAGAGTGTGCAGACGCGCAAACCAAGCCTCCGGCGCAGGTCCGCCGAAGCCCCTGCCGTTGTAGCCCCGATAGTGAGCGCCCAGCACGGCGACTAAATTGTGCTCCTGCACAAAGCCGGAGTTCAGAAACAGGCCGATCTCGTTGCCGCTGTCGAGGGTGAAGACGCCGGGGACGCCGTCGACTGCGGCCCGAATCTCCACCCCGTTGCTATCCGCATGCATGATAAGCGGGACGATCGCACCAGTGCCGATGTACTGGAAGTGGCGGCCGTCGAAGAAGGTCAGTTGGCCGTGTTCGAAGTCCACGCGGATGGCAAAACGGCGCATCAGTTCCCAGCCGACGACCATCGTCGGGTCCTCGGAATCTGAGGGCATGTCCAGCACGTAAAAAGTCTGGTCGCGGACGATGAGATCGCCAATAGTCATCGTGTCCACGTGTGCCGTGTGAACCGTGATCGCGCCGCCTATCGCTCCGAACGGTACAGGGGCTTCTTCAACCTTCAACCCGAGCCGCTTGGCGAAGCTGGCGCTGACGATATTGACCCCGCCGGTGTCGAAAACCGTACGGAAGGGGCCTTGCCCGTTGATCTTCATCTTGAAGATCAGGCCGCCCTCGGCAGCGACCGTGACCTGACCTGATGAGGGCATCACATAGTCCGGAGAGACGGGTAGCTCGAACTTCCCGGAGACTCGAGGTAATTTCCCGGGGCCCACAATCGCTCTGCCCGGATACACATCAGGCACCATCTTTCCGTCTTCGATTAAAGGCGTGCCTCCGACAAGCTCGTAACGCACGCCGACGCTAGGTTCCATCGGCTTTTCGAAGGTCGCTCGGTCAGCAATCGTCTGCGGATCAAAGACCACGATGTCGGCGTCCGCGCCTTCCTGCAACCTGCCCTTGCGATGCGCTGCCGGCGTGGACCGCTCCAGCATTTGCGCCGGCATCAGGCTCATCTTGCGCAGCGCTTCCATCAGCGTGAGCGTCTTTTTCTCGCGGACATATTGCGCCAGCACGCGCGCATAAGTTCCCGCATTGCGCGGATGGCCGGGCGCTCCGTCGCTGGCAATCATGATCAGCGGCTGTGGAATGATCTTGTCCACCATCTCCTGAGTATTGGCGAATACCAGCACCGACTGCGGCGTCGTGGAATTGTGCAGCTCTTCAAAACGCTCTTTGGTCAGGCGCTCGCCGGTATTCGGCAGTACGAGATTGCTGTAATCAATTCCCAGCTTTTCACGCCATCCCGGATTAAAAAGCGCCGAATTCAGGACGGTCATGCCCGCAATATATGGATAAGCCTCCGTAGTCACGTCAAGGCCGCGGGCGCGTGCCCCTTCGATCAATGAAAGACATTCCAGCGAATCCAGCAGGCACGTGCTGTTGACGTGAACAATGTGTAACGACGCGCCGCTGATCGCAGCCGCCCCGATCACTTCCTCGACCGCCTCAATCGCGGAGCCAGGCTCGATCCGCCCAAAGCTGCGGATGTGTGTATATACCGGCACCTTGCGTTCGGCGGCGAGGCGAAACATGTCGATCACTTCCAGCCGCGTCGCGCCCGGAGTGTATTGAATGCCCATGCCGATGCCCAGCGCCCCCGCGTCGATCTCATTGCGCAGACGCTGCTCGGTGCTCGCGATTTGTTGCGGCGTTGCCGCATCGTTCGTAGCCGGACCGCTCTTCGGCAAGATCTCCGGAATCCCGGTGCGCGAGTCTCCGGTGGAATTGAGTTGCGAGCCAAAAGCCAGCGAGCGAGCGGCAACGTGGCTGGCCGTTGTTCCGTAATGAATCAGCGAGTGGCCCTCTTTCAGTCTCAAAAATTGCGCCACATCGGGTACGCCGATTTCCATCTCCAGCGCTGTGGTCACGCCATCAAAAGCCTTCACGCGCTGGCTGGCCAGTTCCTGCCCATGCTGGTGCAAGTCAATAAAGCCGGGAGCAACGACGAGACCAGCGGCATGTATGACCCGTTCACCGGCAAGATGATCGGCGGAAATGCTTGCGATTCTGCCCTGGCGAATCCCGACATTGCGAATCGCGTCGAGCCCGCTTTCCGGATCCATCACGCGCCCGCCTTCGATCACCACATCGAATTGCTGAGCCGCGACAACACCGGTTGCAGAAAGAAAGATGCAGGCGAGAATTATCAGTTTGCGCATGAAGGCTCCGAAGCCACAGATCATACCAGTTGACGAAGCGATTCCCGCCAAGGGTTCCTTCGTGTGACTTCGCATCCTTCCTGGTGAATGATTTTCCTTCTGCCCAAAACTGCCCCGTCTGGGCACTGGCAACTTTCGACAAAGCTCATTTTGTCATTCCGAACCGGGCTGAAAGCCCGGTGAGCAACCTGATGTTTTCGTGCACGCAAGCAGCACGTTCCTCGCGCGAATGGACTGCGCTTCGCAACGACAACTTTCAAACTGACCCACTACTCCCGCTTGCCCACGTGGCCCGCTCCGCCCCAATCACGTAAACTAGAAGCTCTTCCTTGAAAACAATCGGACACATTCTGGCGCGCTACACGGCATGGATTTGGGGTCTTCTTAAAGTTCTCGGAGTTTGGGGCGTCTTCGTCATCGCGTTTGCCGACAGCGCTCTGCTGGGCATGCCCGTGGATGCGATCGTCGCGACTTATGTGTACCAGGATCGCGCACGGCTGGTGCTCTACGTCATTCTCGCCTCGGTCGGCTCCGCGCTGGGCAGCATCCCGCTCTACGTCATCGGATTTCTTGGTGGCGAAAAGGTCCTGCGCAAGCGCATTAGTGAAGAACGCTTCCAGAAGATTCACGACTCCTTCGAGAAACATGAATTCTGGGCGCTGATGTTTCCCGGAATGCTCCCGCCTCCGATGCCCTTCAAAATTTTTGTTCTGGCTGCGTCCGTCTTCGAGATGGAGTTCACTCATTTTCTGGTCGCAATTTTCGCCGGCCGCTTCGTGCGCTTCATGCTGCTCTCGCTGCTCACCCTGTGGCTCGGCCCTCACGTGATTCAGTTGGCCGGAGGCGTATTCAAGCAACACTTCCTCATCGTGCTGAGCGTAATTCTAGAGATCGGTGTGGCTGTGTGGCTGCTCCGCCGAACCAAAAAGGCGAAGTCGAAGAGGAATGAAGCGATGAATGACGGCAAGCCGCCCGCCTGATAGACGTCCTACCCCGCTCGCCATCGTGTTCCGCGCATATCTGAGAGTGCACGCGCTGCTATAATCAAAAATTACGCTTATGACGACGAAGCGACTGATCCGCTCCACGACGGTTTTGTCTGTGCGCCGCAATGGGAGCGTAGTTTTGGCCGGGGACGGCCAGGTGACGCTGGGCGAGTCGGTGATCAAGCACACCGCCAAGAAAATCCGGCGACTCTACAACGACAAGATCATGGCCGGATTTGCCGGATCAACCGCCGATGCCTTTACCCTGTTCAGCCGCTTTGAGGCCAAGCTCGAGCAATATCACGGCAACTTGGGACGCGGCGCGGTCGAACTGGCACGCGACTGGCGCACCGATAAGTTCCTGCGCCACCTGGAAGCCTTGCTCCTCGTTTGCGACAAGGAGCAGACATTTCTGTTGAGCGGCCAGGGTGACGTGATTGAGCCCGACGGCGCCGTGGCTGCCATTGGCAGCGGCGGCCCTTACGCCCAGGCTGCCGCCGAGGCGTTGGCTGAGCACACGCAATTAACCGCCCGCCAGATCGCCGAAGAAGCCATGAAGATCGCCGGCAAAATGTGCATCTATACCAACGACCGAGTAACCATCGAAGAGCTGTAGTATCTATGGCCATCTATCTACCTTCCTCCGCCGAAGAAGAGCAACTTGCCCTCGACGAACTCACCCCGCGTGAGATCGTCGTCGAGCTCGACAAACACGTGATCGGTCAAAAAGACGCCAAGCGCGCCGTAGCCATCGCCCTCCGCAACCGCACCCGCCGCCAGAAGCTAACTCCAGACCTGGCCGAAGAAATCATTCCCAAGAACATAATCATGATCGGCCCGACGGGCGTGGGAAAAACTGAGATTGCGCGGCGGCTGGCGAAGCTGGCGAACTCTCCGTTCTTGAAGGTGGAGGCGTCGAAGTTCACCGAAGTCGGCTACGTGGGCCGCGACGTGGAGTCGATGGTGCGCGATCTGGTCGAGATTGCGATCGACAACGTGCGCGAAGAAAAGCTGGAAGACGTCGCCGACAAGGCCGAACTTAACGCGGAAGAGCGACTGCTCGATATTTTGTTGCCGCCGTCGCCACCGCCCCGTCCCGAGCAGACTTCGACTGCAGGCGGTGTCGTCATTGACAGCAGCGCCGCTTTGGTGGAGTCGTCTTCGCGGACGCGGGAGAAATTGCGCCAGCAGTTGCGCGAGGGCAAGCTCGACGACCGCATGGTCGAGATCGATGTGCGGGAGAGAAATTTTCCGTCCTTCGAAATCATCTCGAACCAGGGCGTGGAAGAGATGGACGTCAACATTAAGGATATGTTGCCCAACATCTTCGGTGGTCGCACCAAGAAGCGCAAGATGAAGGTCAATGAGGCCTTCGAATATCTGATCCAGGAAGAAGAGCAGCGCCTGATTGACATGGATCAGGTAACGCGCATGGCCATCGACCGCGTCGAGAATTCCGGAATCGTCTTCCTCGACGAGATCGACAAGATCGCAGGCCGCGAAGGCGGCCATGGGCCGGACGTTTCCCGCGAAGGCGTGCAGCGCGACATTCTACCGATCGTCGAAGGCACGACTGTGAACACGCGCTACGGCATGGTGCGCACCGATCACATTCTGTTTATCGCAGCTGGCGCGTTTCACGTCTCGAAGCCCAGCGATCTGATTCCGGAGCTGCAAGGCCGCTTTCCCATTCGCGTCGAGTTGCAGTCGCTGACCATGGAGGATTTCGTCCGCATCCTCACCGAGCCCAAGTCCTCGCTGGTAAAGCAATACACCGCCCTGCTCGAGACTGAAGGGGTGAAGCTGGACTTCACGCCAGAGGCGCTGAGCGAGATTGCTCATTTTGCCTTTCGCGTGAATGAGAGCACGGAGAATATCGGCGCGCGCCGCCTGCACACCATCATGGAGCGCGTCCTCGATGAGTTGAGCTTTGAGGCTCCGGAGAAGAAGGGTTCACACGTCACCATCGACGCCGACTACGTGCGCAAAATGCTCACCGACATCGTGAAGGATCAGGATCTATCGCGCTACATTCTTTAGAACCTTCACCACAGAGGACACGGAGGGGCACAGAGGACGGTCAAGTCGCGTGCCCTTGCAAACCAAATTCCCCACGTCATTTCCGCCCTGACTTTGCAGATGACGCGGGTCTCGGGCATGCCCCTAGCTGATCTTTTTTCCTCAACAGCGGCCAGGCTTCTTTGTAGATCTCGTAGCGGTAGCGATCGGGATGCTTGGGCCTTGTGGGTAACAGGGTTACGGCTTTTTGTTTGTGGCTTATCAGTACGGCCGCCGGAATCAGATACCAGACATCTTCGGGGATCACGTAGGCGGCGAAGAAATCTACCTGCCGAAGCGTGTATTCCGGGCTGTGAGGGCCGGGCTTGAACTGGCATAGGTATCCGAACTGGGTGTGGACGCTGGTGGATTTGACCTGGACGCGGACCAAGCCGCGTCTGGCGTGGTGGGATTGGTCGTTGCCTCGGTCAAGATCGAGGCCTACGTCGTAGGCCATGGAATCGCCCCAGGGTTTGAGGACCTGCAGTCCGTTTTCGGCCGCTTTGGCCATAAATTTCAGCTCGACCCACTCGCCTCTTTGTTTGAAAGTACGAAATTTACAAATTGACTTCATTCTCGATTCGCCCCAATAAAAAAGGCGCGGCTTGGAGGCCGCGCCTGCTTGAAAATTGTCTCTATATTCAGAATACCAAATTGGGAAGGGTCAACCGGAAAGGGTTCGTGACTATATTTTGTGATTGTTTTCAGTCGGTTAGGTGCGATCGAGTAGTTCTTACATATTGACAAAGGTTTGGGAGGAACGAGCCTGGTTGCCTTCGGCGCTGTAATCGCTGCCGTCGCTGAATTTCTCCCGAACAATTGTTGGCCATTTGGGCATGGTGGATTTTAGATTGTGCTCCGTTGTTTCTCGCGCCGTTGGTGAAGGAACGGCAGAGCGCCGATGATCAGGGCGAGAGCTGGAAGTGCGACCCAGTTGGCGAGTCCGACGCCGAAGCCGACGAGTGTGAAGAAGTGAAAGCCGTCGATGGCAAATCCCCAGGGCAAGATCAACAACATCACAGTCATCATGGTAAGGGCTGGTGACAAGCCTGCCGCGAGGCGTGCGCGGAGCGGGCCATGGGCTCGCTGCGAGAGATAGGCTCCCATTGCGCCGAAAAGTGGCAGACCAGCAAGCCAGGGCCAGTAGAGGGTGATTCCCATGCCATGGAACCAAACCAGGTGTGGCCGCTGTCCGAGGAATTGTGCGGCCATCAGAGAGACGCTGGCGCCCAGGAGAGTTAAAAGAGCGGGAAGCCAAAGGGACTTGGTGCGGTGGTTCATTGGATCCTCCTCGGTGGCGCGGTGGATTTCTGCGGCTAGAACGCGCCAGTTGTTTACTTCTTGCAACGATGCTGCGAGTGCAGCGCTTTCGGTCAGGCCGCGAGCGTGCATGTGCTCGCAAGTTTCTTCGAGGTGCGCGGCGAGTTCGGCGATGACCTCTTCGTTCATGTTGTGTGGCGAGCTTGAGGATTTCATTCGCTCGCGGACAATTTTCTTCCAATCAATTTTTCCCTGATCAGGCATGGCTGACTCCGGCGAGGGCGTCGAGCGCATGGAAAAAGGACTGCCACTCTTTGCGCAGCGGGGCGAGCTGCTTGCGGCCGGCAGGAGTAAGGCGGTAGTAGCGGCGGTCGCGGCCGGCATGATTGACCTGCCAGCGGCCTTCGACCCAGCGGCGCTTCTCCATCTCGTAGAGCAGCGGGTAAAGGGAGGCGAGGGTGAAGGTGAGGGCACCGTTTGTGCGCTCGCCGATTTGTTTGGCGATTTCGAAGCCGTAGAGAGGTTGCTCGGCGAGGAGTGAAAGAATGGCCAGCTCGCCGCTGCCGCGGGAGATTTTGGAGGGGATGCGCTTGGGCATATGCATTAGTCCTTCAGGGGCCTCACTTCTTATTCGTGCTTAACGCGGCTCTAAAGCGCCGGTCTTCTACCCAGCACGGCTTCCAGAATGGCGATTAGGAATCCGATGCTTGGAGTATAGAGTTCCTATATAGCAGATACAAATTACCCTGGTACCTGGACGCTTTCGCGCGTCGTTTCTGCGGCTGCGGCAGGGTGTTCAGTTGGTCGAAGGTTGTAAGAATGCATCTGGATCGCGGCCCCATGCGTGCAAATCTTTAGATTCTCGATAGTTCCCGGCAAGTTACTATGCACCAAAATTGATGCAACTTTCATCACCCCGTAACAATTCCCTGCTAGAAGTTAGATATATGGATCCGCAGGTGTACAACACGCTGATCCTTTCGGACCTCCACTTGGGGGCGGAGACGAGCCATGCGCGCGAGGCCACGCGCGTGCTCAAGGAAAACCGGTTTCAGCGGCTGATCCTATTGGGCGACATTTTTGCCGACCTGAATTTTGCCCGGCTGACCAAGGAACACTGGAAGTTTCTGGGACTGATTCGCAAGCTGTCGAATCCGAAACGCAAGATCGAAGTGGTGTGGGTGGAAGGCAATCACGACCACGGGTTGACCGACATCATGTCGCACCTGGTCGGGGTGCGGGTCTACCAGCAGTATGAGTGGGATTATCGTGGGCTGCATCATATTGCGATTCATGGCCACCAGTTTGATGGTTTCCAGGTGAGCCGGGTGCGATTGAGCCGGTGGGGCACGTCGCTGTATCTAATGCTGCAGAAGATGGACTTCAAGAGCAAGCCGATCACGCGGATGATTGACCGGCTGAACACGCGCTGGCTGCGCATGTCGCCGAAGGTTTCAGAAGGCGCGCTAGCGTATGCAAGGCATCATGGCGCAGATCGCATTTTGTGCGGCCACACTCATGAGGCCCTGCACATCCAACAGGATGGAATTCATTATTACAACTCCGGGGGATGGGTAGATTCGCGACTGACATATCTGACGATTGACGAACTGGGGGTAAAAATTCATGACTACGTCGAAGATGCGTGCGTTGAGCACGAGCAGGAGCGCGTTGACGATCGTGATTCCGGCGAAGAACGAGGCGAAGCTGATCTCGCGTTTGCTGACTTCGCTAACGAATCAGGATTACTCGAAGATGTCGAGTACGAGAGTATTGGTCGCTGACGCGAATTCCACCGACGGCACTCCAGAGATTGTGCTGAGCTTCCGCGATCGCCTGAACGTGAGCGTGATTCGCGGAGGAATGCCTTCAGTCGGACGAAATCAGGGCGCGGCGCTGGCGGATACGCCGTATGTGCTGTTTCTCGATGCGGATATTGAGTTGGCGGACCGATCGCTGATTCGGCGCTGCGTGGAGCGGGCGCAGGCGAAACAGTTGCATTGCGTGACAACCAGCATTGTGTGTCGCGATGGTGGTTGGGTGGATAAGTTGCTGTATGCGGGCAGCGACGTGCTTCAGTATCTTTCGTTCCTGCACCGGCCGTATGCTACGGGGATGTTCATGTTTTTCGACCGGAAGAAGTTCTGGGAGCTGGGCGGATTTCACGAGCAGATTCATTTTGGAGAGGATTATAAGCTCAGCCAGCAGGTGGAGCGGCGGCGGTTTGGGATCGTGCGGGGGGGAGTGTATACGACGAACCGGCGTTTCCAGAAGATGGGCCACTTGCGCGTGGGTTGGCTGTTTCTGCGAACGGCGATGAATTTCTGGAACGACGATTTCTTTTTGCGCGATCACAATTACTGGTCGTCGGGACCGGATAGTTTGCCGCGGACGTAAGGCAGATTGCCTCGCTTCGCTCGGTGGACGGACGAATGCGTCCGTCCCCACATGAGCAAAGCGTAATTAGATCGAGTTTCAGAGGCCACAGAAAACAGGATCCGGCAAACCAGCCGGATCCTGCTTTTGTTCTGCAGCGAAGTTCTGGTGCGCGCATCAGAAGCGGATCACGATGCCGGTCGAGAGGCGGACGTTGTTTTGCGGCGCGCCGAACAGATGGGTGTGGATGTAGTCGCCCTGAAAGCGCCAGGCGACGAGGCGAATGAGGCGGTAGTCGAGGCCTCCGCCAATCGCGCTGGCGAAGGAATTATCGGTGCCGATGGCATTGACGTTGGCGTGGCCGACGCCGATCAGGGCTTCGGCGAAGGGGCGATATTTGCCGACCGACACCGACACGCGCGGGCCGAACAGATAATTGTGCTCGGAAATGCTGAACGAGGCGGGGGGACAGGTGACGTCGGAGACGGGGCAGGCGATGGGGAGGTTCTCGGAGCCGTAGTGGGCGCTGACGTCGCCGACGATTCCGATGAAGGGCAGAACCCGCCCTTCGAACGAACCTTCCCAGCCGTTGGTGCTGGCGCGATCGATCCCGGACAGATTGGTGTTGTAGTAGGAGTATCCGAAGAAGACGTTGGCCGAGGTCGGTATCTGGGCCGCCGCCAGCGCAGCCATCAGGCACAGAATGATGGCACTCAACAGAACGTTCCGCATAAGTCTCCTTTCCTTCTGATCCCAGAAGCGCGAGCTTTTCCGTATGGGGAACCCGCGTGCGTGGGGAAAGTTGTTGGATGATGGAGGAAGGAAATTCGGCTACCGGGAAACGGCGAGTTGGAGCGAAGGAGATCCCTTGTTTCACTCAGGATGACAATTTACTGCGGATGACAAGCTGAGAACGGCGGATCAGAATCGCCAGACGATTCCGGTGGAGGCGCGGAAGTCATCCTGATTATGCGCGGCATAGCGAGAGTGCATGTAGTCGCCCTGCACGCGCCAGGAGAAATTCTTGAAGAAGAGTTTGTAGTCGACGCCGCCGCCCACATCGATCAGGATCGGGTTATAGATGAAGTTGCTGGAATCGATGTGGCGGATGCCGCCGGTAGCATGGATGAAAGGCCGCCATTTTCCGTAGGTGGTGGAGAGGCGCGGGCCGATGACGGCGTTGTACTGGGTGATGCCGGAGCGGTAGAAGCCGCTGCCGTCAGCCACGATGCCCAGGCGCGGGAACTTGCTGAAGGGGAAGAACTCGGCGGAGGCGTTCCATCCTTTATAACTCTGCTTGTTGACCACGTCGGTGAGGCGGGCGTAGGAGCCGCCCACGTAAACGTTGCCACTGGGAAGAAGGCCGCCCAAGTTGCCCAATTGTGCCGCCATCGGAATCGAGCATAACGCCACCAAAGCGACCGCCAGCGCGGCAGCAGTTTTCGACACGAATTATTCCTCCCCGGCAAAAGGCCGGAAAAATAGAGTAACAGGTCTTTGAAATTCGTTAGATGCAGTGTACCGGATGGCTCAGATGTCCCGGGTGACAAAATTTGTAGCGATCATTTGTGCACAGGGTTTACAGCGACGGAAAAATTCATGCGAATTTCATGGTGCCGATCCGGGGCGAGCCGCGTCTATGTATTAGCATGCAACCTGAAGACACGAATTGGCAAATGTGGGATCTGCGGCAAGTAGTGGCTCCCCCGGCGGTACATCCTAAGGAGTGGCAGTTGAAACTAAGTCTGGAAACACGCAATTGCGGCGAAGTGATCATCGTGCATTGTCAGGGACGCATCGTGTATCGCGATGAGGCGGCTGCCCTGTCGCGGATAGCGGGCAATGTGCTCACGCAAACGGCCAACCTGGTCCTCGATCTGAGCGGAGTGCATTCGATGGATAGCGCGGGCATTGGAGAGCTGGCATTGCTGCAGGTTCGCGCGCGGGAGAGGAACGTTAACCTGAAGTGCGCTGGGGCGAATCGGATGGTGCGGACCCTGCTCGATCTGACGAGGCTGGATACGGTAATGGATGTGCATCCCTCGCTGGAGTCGGCGCTGGCAGCGTTTCGCGAAGAGCAGGTGTACGCGGAGTGCTGAACAGTTCCGACTAGCTGCAAGAAACCTGGCCACGGATTTGCGGGGATTCTCACGGATCAAGATCAAAACGAATATTTGATTTTGGCTTACCAACGGAGCGAGTTATCGCTCCGTTTTACTATTGGATCAATGCTCGCGTTGGAAGCGGTAGCGGCCCTTGCGCTCGGTGGCGACGGATTCGGCGACCTTTAGAAACGCTCTTCCTGCATGAGTGAGGTTCGCGTCTTTGCGATAAATGAGGCGCAGCTTGCGCTTGATCTGCAGTTCGCGG
The DNA here is from genome assembly GCA_963701925.1 of uncultured Acidobacteriota bacterium. Taxonomy (GTDB): domain Bacteria; phylum Acidobacteriota; class Terriglobia; order Terriglobales; family Acidobacteriaceae; genus Sulfotelmatobacter. Next base: position 269,504 of record CAVPBQ010000006.1, on the reverse strand, counting down.
ACGGGGATTCGTACCAACTCGCCGCGGGCCAGTTCCGATTCCACGCTGATCTCGGGCACCAATGCGACGCCACTGCCCATGGCCACGTAACGCTTGATGGCTTGCAGGGTGGGGAGTTCCACGTCCATGTGCAGCGGGGTTTTGTGCGCTTTGAATTGCTGGATCACTTTGTCACGGTGAGGCGAAGCGACAATGTGAGCCACGAAGGATTCGGCTCCGAGTTGGCGGATGCTGACTTGCCGCGCATGGGCGAGCGGATGATTGGGCGGAACGACGAAGACCAACTCATCGAGGTAGACGACTACGGAGTGCAGGCTGGGCTCCTGCGGTTCGTAGGAGAGCACGCCGAATTCGGCGGTGTAGCGGAGAACGTCGTCGGGAATGTGGCTGCCGAGGGCGCGTTCGACGGTGATCTTAATCATGGGATGGCGCTGGCGAAAGATGGTGAGCAGCGGGAGCAGGTAGAGCACGGTGAATTCGTTGGCCGCGATGACCAGCTTGCCGGTTTGGAGCTCGCGCAGTTCGGTGAGGGATTCGGCAGCCTCACTACGCAAGTTGATCAGCTTTTCGGCGTATTCATAGAGAACTTTCCCGGCGTCGGTGAGGACGCCATCGCGCGAAGAGCGATCGAACAGGGCTTCGCCGAGTTCGTCTTCGAGCTTGCGAATGGTCTGGCTGACGGCGGACTGGGTGCGGAAAAGCTTTTCGGCGGCGCGGGAAAAGCGGCGCTCGCGGGCTACGGCGAGGAAGACTTCGAGCTGAGAGAGTTCCACGGGCCAGGCTCCTTCAGTTAATCAAACGTCGTGAATGCATTAGCATTGCTTATTATACAAGCGTAGCTAATGCTGGCTGCATAATAATAAGTTTTGCTTCTGATCCTCCTGCCCCTACGATTGAGGGTGACTTCCAGTTCGAGGAGACCAATGGCAGACCGTGCCCGCATCACCGTTTTCGATACGACCTTGCGCGACGGGGAGCAATCCCCGGGATGCAGCATGAACCAGCAGGAGAAGCTGCGGCTGGCGCACCAGCTCGACCGACTGGGCGTAGACGTGATTGAAGCAGGCTTTCCCATCGCTTCGGACGGAGACTTCGAGTCGGTGAAGGCGATTGCGGCGGTAGTGCGGCGTCCGATCATTGCGGGGCTGGCGCGGGCTTGCCGCGCGGACATTGAGCGCGCGTGGGATGCTCTGAAGGAAGCGGAGCGGCCGCGCATCCATGTATTTCTAGCGACTTCTGACATTCATTTGCAGTACAAGCTGCGGATTACGCGCGACCAGTGCTTGGCGCAGGCGCGGGACGCGGTGCGATTGGCGAAATCACTTTGCGAAGATGTGGAATTTTCGCCAGAAGATGCGACGCGGACAGATCCGGATTTCCTGATTCGGGTGCTGAATGCGGTGGTGGAAGCGGGCGCGACTACGCTGAACATTCCGGATACGGTTGGCTACACGGTGCCGACCGAGTTTGCGGATTTGATCACGAAGATTCGGCGCGAAGTGAAGGGTATCGAGAATGTAACCATCTCGGCGCACTGCCACAACGACCTGGGGATGGCGGTGGCGAATGCGCTGGCCGCGGTCGGCGCGGGGGCGCGGCAGGTGGAATGCACGATCAATGGCATCGGCGAGCGCGCCGGCAACGCGTCGCTGGAAGAGATTGTGATGGCGATGCGGGTGCGGCCGGACAAGTATCCGTATGAGACGGGCGTGGTGAGCGAGCAGATTTTCGGCGCCAGCCAGATGCTGAGCGAGATCACCAGTGTGCCGGTGCAGCCCAACAAGGCGATCACCGGGCGCAACGCATTTGCGCACGAGGCGGGCATTCATCAGGATGGCATGCTGAAGAATCCGCTGACCTACGAGATCATGACGCCGAAGTCGGTGGGCGTGCCGGATTCGAAGCTGGTGCTGGGCAAGCACTCCGGGCGTCACGCGCTGGGCCTGCGCTGCGAGCAGCTGGGATATCAGTTTGACCGGCGGGCGCTGGACGACATTTACCGGCGATTTGTGCGCCTGGCGGACAAGATCAAGCATGTGGAAGATCATCATCTGCTGGAACTGATTCGCGACACGCATAAGCCGTCAGGTTCGGCGACTCCGCTGATTGAGCCGCTTGCGATCGCTGCTGGCGCGGTGGCGAATGCGCCCACTGCGTTGCCTGCGGCGGAACCGGCGAAGCCATTTCCGCTGGCACATGTGACGAATGCTTTTGGCGCGCCGATCCCGGTGCACCATGAGTCCCACCATGAGTCGCAGCAGGAAGACTATCTTTGGGGTGTGTAAGGATTGAGTCATTTTGCGATCGGGTGATTTAGCGATTGAAGACATCCCTGTTTTGCCGCCCTGTGTAATATTATTCAGTTGTTAAAATTGCAATAATCAATCACTGAATCACTTAGTCACCCAATCGCTCAATCCTTCCCTATGCTCCTTAATCTCACGATTCTTCCTGGTGATGGCATTGGCCCGGAAGTCACCGATCAGGCTGTGCTGGTGCTGCAGGCGGTGGCTGCGCGGTTTGGACATTCCCTCCAGCGTCAACACAAATTGATTGGCGGAGCGGCGCTGAGTGCGGTGAACGATCCACTGCCTGCGGACACGGTGCAGGCTTGTCTGGGTTCTTCGGCGGTTCTGCTGGGGGCGGTGGGAAGTCCGGCGTTCGATCATAATCCTGGGCATCTGCGGCCGGAGGCGGGACTATTGCGGCTGCGGCGGGAGTTGGGGGCGTATGCGAATTTGCGTCCGGCAGTATTTTTTCCCGCGCTGGAGGATTGTTCTCCGCTGCGGGCGGAGATTGTGCGCGGCACCGACATTCTGATTGTGCGCGAGTTGCTGGGTGGAGCTTATTTTGGGCAGCCGCGATCGATTTCCGTGCACTCGGAGCCGGCAAAGCCCGATGTGCGCGTTGCGGTCAACACCATGCGTTACGGCGAGGATGAGATTGAGCGCATTGCACGAGTGGCGTTTGCGCTGGCGATGAAGCGCAAGCGGAAGGTGCTTTCGGTTGACAAAGCGAACGTGCTGGAGTGTTCGCGGTTGTGGCGCGAAGTAGTGACGCGCGTGGGCAAGGATTATCCCGAGGTGAAGCTGGGGCACCAGTATGTGGATTCGGCGGCGATGCTGCTGGTGCAGCACCCTGCGGAGATCGACGTGGTGCTGACGGAAAATATGTTCGGCGACATTCTTTCTGACCAGGCGGGCGGAGTGGTGGGATCGTTGGGACTGCTGGCTTCGGCGAGCGTTGGCGGGCGGGTGGGGTTGTACGAGCCGGTGCATGGGTCGGCGCCGGACATTGCAGGCAAGGGGATTGCGAATCCCCTGGGAGCGATATTGTCGGCGGCGATGTTGTTGCGGTATTCGTTTGAATTGGAGGCGGAGGCGGCTTGCGTGGAGAATGCGGTTTCGCGGGTGCTGGCTTCGGGAGCGCGGACTGCGGATCTGGCGGGGAAAACGCATGGGGCGATTTCGACCGTGGAGATGGGCGCGCGAGTAATCGGGGCGGTGAAGGCGTAAGAAATCGCTAGTCTAAGGTCGGCGGCTTTTAGTGAAGCTTCGAAATCTATCGAACGCTTGGAATCGCTTCAGCAGTTCAGAAATGGCGTATGCGTTCGTGCTGCCCGCCCACAGTATTTTTGGCGCCGGCAGCGGTCGAGCTTCGCTCGACTGGACAGCCGAAGGCGGCTGTCCCCACAAATCCCTTTGGTCAATTCAGACCGACAATGAATTTCTGGCGATCCAAAGTAACGCAGAAATCATCCAACTGGGTAGGGTCATTTAAGAGAGCTTGGGGAATGTTGGCCAGTCAGAAGAGAGGTTGGCATGAAGATCGTGAGAGGTGTGTTGTCCTTTGTCTTATCGATGGCTCTGGTGGTGGCCACCGTTCCGATGAGCGTGGCGCAGGATCCATCCCAGGACCAGCCGCAGGATCAAGCTCAAAATCCGCCGCCGGAAGACCAGAATGGTCAGCCACCGGTGGCTCCGCCGGCTCCGGCGCCACGGTCGCAGGCGGAACTGGATCAGATGGTGGCGCCGATCGCGCTGTATCCGGATGAACTGGTGGCGCAGATTCTGGCGGCGTCGACGTATCCCGACCAGGTGGTCGAGGCCGACCGTTGGGTGGATGCGCATCCGGACTTGAAGGACAAGGCGCTGGCGGATGCGGTGGACCAGCAGCCGTGGGATGAGAGCGTGAAAGCGCTGACGGCGTTTCCATCGGTGCTGGCGAACATGGATAAGAACTTGTCGTGGACTTCGTCGCTGGGCGAGGCCTACGTAAATCAGCAGCAGGATGTGATGGACGCGGTCCAGCGCATGCGGCAGAAGGCGAAGAGCGCGGGGAATCTGCGGAGCAACGATCAGGAGAAAGTAGGAGAGAACAATAACGACATCGAGATTCAGCCGGCGAGTCCGGATGTGGTGTATGTGCCGGAGTACGATCCGTGGCTAGTGTATGGGCCGGGACTGGCGCCGTGGCCGGGATGGTACTGGTATCCTGGACTGTATTTCGTGGGACCGGGGATTGGATTCGGATTAGGGTTCGGGATTGGATGGTACGGAGGATTTGGATGGGGGTGGGGTCACTGGGGATTTGACTGGGGCCATCACTACGTGTGGTTCGATCACCATCCGTGGTACTCGCATAGCGCGGTGATTTTCAATCACAACAACTTTTATCGCGGACGCGGCGGATTTGCAGGACGAGGGTTTGCGGGTGGACGCGGCGGAGTTGCGGGACGAGGGTTCGAGGGCGGGCGCAGGTTTGCGGGAGCGCGCGGCGGAGCCGAGGGGCGCGCTTTTGCCGGGGGACACGCGGTTACCAGCGGGCATACATTTGCGCAGCCGCATAATTACGGCACGCGGTCGGGGGCGTTCAGCGGAATCGGCCGGAACGGTGCGGCCCGAAGTTTCTCGTCGCGCGGGCGAGCGAGCTTCGGCGGTGGAGGCGGCTTCCATGGCGGCGGCGCGCACGGCGGCGGCGGACGCAGGTAACTTCGGCGTGATCGGAATCCCGTTGGACGATGCGGATTGAACGACACGGTGATTCGGAAAACGAATTTGAGAACGGAGAGATTGCGATGCGAGTGAATCGATGGCTCGAGGGAATGTTAGGGATGGCATGCGGATTGAGTTTGCTGGCGCCGGCCGGCACTGCGCAGCAGGCGCACAGAAAGACGTTTTCTTCTCCACAGCACGCGAGCAACGCGTTGTACCTGGCGGCGATGAGCGGAGATCAGACGCAACTGGTGACGGTTCTGGGCGGAGACAAGCAGCTGGTATCGCCCGATAACAGTTTGAGCGATAAGCAGGAGCAGGAAACGTTTGCGAAGAAGTATCAGGAGATGCATCGGCTGATGCGGCGCTCGGACGGGGCAATGATCCTGTTTGTGGGCGCGGAGAACTGGCCTTTCCCAGTGCCGATCGTAGCGAAGCAGGGACACTGGTACTTCGACGCCGATAAAGGGGCGAAAGAGATTCTCTACCGCAGAGTGGGGGCGAACGAGATTACGGCGATTGAGACGTGTCACGCGCTGGTGCAGGATGGGAAGACGAATCCGAGCGAGTTTCACATGCCGGAAGATCAGGCGTTGCTGCAGTATGCGCATGAGGTGGTCAGCGGCCAGGGCTCGGACCATCCTTTTGACGGATTTTACTTTCGCAAGTTGAGTGGGAGCGGAAGTGATGCTGCTTATATGGCGTATCCGGCGGAGTGGGGTTCGTCTGGGGTGATGACGTTTGTCGTGACCAATGATGACAAGGTCTACGAAAAGAATCTTGGACCGAAGACCGAGCTTTCCGCCAAAGAGATGAAGGACTGGAAGCTGGATAAGAGCTGGTATCCGGCAGAAGAGTAAGACTGCGGCTTAGTTGCGAGGGCGGGGAGTGGGGGCAGTTTTCGCCGGCTGCGGTTGCAGCGTGGTAGGGCCGTCGTACTTGCCGGTGATGTCGTTCCAGCGGATGTGGAGCATCTCCTGGAACATGCGGGAGCCGTCAACGATGGGATTGATGCGGGTTCCACCGCTGTGTCCCCAGAGGACTGGGACTTCTTTGATTTTGTAGCCGAACTTCTGCGCCAGGAAAAGGATTTCGGGATCGAATCCCCAGCGCTCGATTTTCTGCAGCGGAAAGATGGCTTCGACTGCGGGGCGCTTGAATGCCTTGAAGCCGCATTGCGTGTCGGCGAATTGCAGGCCTAATGTCGCACGCAGGAGCAGGTTGAAAATTCTTCCAAACAATTGGCGATGGAGGGGCTGGCGCTGGGTCTGAGTTTCGGCGCGGAGCCAGCGCGATCCGATGGCGATGTCGGCTCCGGCTTCCAGCGCCTGCAGCAGTTTGGGCGCTTCTTCGATCGGCGATGAGAGGTCGGCGTCGCTGAACAGGACGATGCGACCCTGGGCGTGGAGCATGCCATTGCGAACGCTGTACCCTTTACCGCGATTGCCGGGATTCTCGATCAGGCGCAGCGTGGAATCTTGCGCGGCCAGGGCACGAACAATTTGCGCGGTGTTATCGCGCGAGCCGTCATTGACGACGATGACTTCCGCATCCCACCCTTGCTGGTGGACATAGGCCAGCACCTTCTCCAGCGACGCACCGAGGCGGGCGCTTTCGTTGTAGGCCGGGATGACGATGCTGTAGACGGGGCTCATTGAGTTTCAGCTTTAGGTCTAGCTTTCAGAATTAGTAACAGATGCTCGCATCCCCATTTTGGCTGCCGAAAAAGCGGCGCTGCCATTGTACGTAGGATGGGTGAGCTTTGGAAAAGGAATCGGAATACGGGGCGGCGGGTAGAGGCGGCCCGGCCTTTTATTAGGCCGGCGCATCAGCCGAGCAGCATCGGAACGGCAGGATCAGGCGACCTGTTTTTTTTGCTCGAGCATGGAGAAATATTCGGCGACCAGTTCGATATCCCAGAGGCCGCGGGCGGCTTCTTCGCGCATGGTCAAGGCAGCTTGCTCGTGGGTGTGGGCTGCTTTGTAGGAGCGGGCGGTGCGCAGCGCGTCGTAGACGTCGACCACCTGCAGGGCACGGGGCAGCAGGGGAATCTCGGAGCCGACCAGGCCGTCGGGGTAGCCGGAGCCGTCGGTGTGCTCGTGGTGGTTGCGGATGATGGGAAGAACGAGTTCCAGTGAGTGCAAGGGACGGCAGATGGTTTCACCTGTGATGGGATGGAGTTTCATGACCTCCCACTCATCGGGGGTGAGATTGCTGCCCTTTTTCAGAATGTCGTCGGGAACGGCGATCTTGCCCAGATCGTGGAGATATCCTCCGCGCTTGAGGGCTGTGATGGAATCTTCGTCGAGGCCGAGATGACGGCCTAGATCAGCGGCATGGACTGCCAGGCGTTCGCAATGTCCTTCTGTATAAGGGTCGCGGCCTTCCACGATCAATCCCAGGGTGCAGAGAACGGAGTCGGCGGTCTCGAGTTCGTCGGTGAATTCCTTCAGACGCAACAATGATTTCACGCGCGCGATGAGTTCTTCGGCGAGGACAGGCTTGTTGAGGAAGTCGTCGGCTCCGGCTTCGATGCCGCGAACTTTGTCGCTGCTGTCGCTCAGCCCGGTGATGAGCACGAAGGGAATGAGCCGCGTGGCAGGATTGTCTTTGAGCGACCGGCACAGATCGTATCCGGATTTTCCTGGCATCATTACGTCGGAGAGGATGAGGTCGGGAAGCTGGCGGCGCACTTCGGCCTCAGCCTGTTCCGCGCTGGAGGCGGTGATAACTTCGTAGCCGCGAATGGTGAGTAACTGGCTCATCAGGCCGGCGATGCTGGGCTGATCGTCAACCACGAGAATGCGCGCGATGCGCCGCCGGGTGAGCAAAGTGCTCATATCAGAGTAAGAAGCAGCGCCGCCCTGGGAAGTTGTCCGCGGCTTGAGCGGAGGCGGAACGCGGGAGGAAGAAGAGTTCATGATACGGCAATTCTTGAACGACCCATTTTACTGCCATTGTGCTCGTTTTTCCCCCCATCCGGCGATCTTTTTGGAACAGTAGCATCATTTTGAAGGGCGAGCTATTCCCACTTCGGTACGGCAAATTTTGAGAATGTGACGGTCAACCTTGCGCTGTGGCCTGGTCCGTGACTAAGGTCGGCTCATGCGAAGGCGAGAATTGATTTGCGAAATGCTGATGTGTGCATTTTGTTGCATGTTCTTTTTCTGCGCGGCGGCGCTGGGCGCAGGTGCGAAGGTGCATGTGATTGCGTTCGGGAAGTGGACGAGCGCTCCGTGGTCTGCAGGGATGACGGATGACAAGGCGCTGACGCTGAGAGTTCGAGCGCTCATCGTCGACGGGCGGGTGCGTGAGTATGCGACGGGATTGCCACACGAAGTCACCGATCGTTTATTTGTAGTGCGGCGGGCGTTTCGAGTGAATGACAGTCTCCCGGAAGAACCGCAGACGCGATGGAGGTGGCAGCGCGGCGGATGGCTGCTAGTCGATCGGCTGACCGGGCGGATTTCGGCGATCAATCTGGCGGAATTTGATGCGTTCTATTCGGCGGCGAGCTGGTATCGCGACTATGTGGCATATTGCGGAGTTTCGGATGACGGAAAGAAGACGTACGCGATGGTGGCGCAGATCAGCCGACGGAAGCCGGTGCTGAAGAAGGCGCTGTCGAACGATGGAGTGGCGGAGGATGCGGGGCCGGATTCGGCGTGCGCGGCTCCGGCGTGGGAGCGGGCACCGATTCGCGTGAGCTTTGAGGCTGCGGGCGCGGCGAAGCAGACGTTCGCGATTCGCGGGCATGTGGTGGATGTGGTGAACGATGCGGAGGAGGATGAGGAGGGATCGAAGTAGGGGCGCCCTCGGTTCGCTCGGGGGACGGACGAATGCGTCCGTCCCCACGTGAGCCGGAATGGGGCTATGCCTACGAGAGCTCTTCTACGGTGGGCAACTTTGCGGCTAGCGGTTTGCCTTTTACTTTTGCGCTGGTTACCAGGATGACCGATAGGACCACGATCGCGCTTCCGGCGAGAATGAAGCCGTCGACTTTTTCGTGGAGAATGAGCCAGCCGAGGAAGACCGCGACTACGGGATTCACATAGGCGTAGGTGGAGACTTTCGACGTGGGGACGTGCTCGAGCAGGTAGATGTAAGCGGTGTAGCCGATCCAGGAGCCGCAGACTACGAGATAGAAGACGGCACCGAGGCCGCGGGCGCTCCACTTCACATGGTGGACGTCTTCCAAAAGAAATGCGAAGACAAAATTGCCCACACCAGCGGCCGTGATTTGCCAGCCGGTGGCGCTGAAGACGTCCATGCCGGACTGCCAGCGTTTGGAGAGGACGGAGCCGAGGGCCCAGCTGAACGATCCGCCGAGCAAGCTGATGGAGGCCCACAACTCGCGGCGGCCAACGCTGCCGGCCTGCAACTGCGGCCAGACGAGAACGAACAATCCGATGATGCCGAGCGCGAGTCCGGCTTTGCCGCGACGCGAAATGTGATGATCGCCGAGAAGAAGAGAATCGAGCACGAGGAACCAGAGCGGAGTGATGGCGACGATCAGTGCGGCCAGGCCGGATGAGACCGACAGTTCCGCGTAGGAGAGGGTCAGGTTGCCGCCCATGAGCAGGAGCAAGCCGACGATGGAGGCCAATAGAAGTTGGCGCGGCGAATAGAAGATTTTGCGGCCGGTGAGCGCACAAACTGCGAGCATCACGGTCCCGGCCACGATGAAGCGCAGGCCGCACATCAGGGCGGGAGGAATGGTTTGCACGGCGATGTCGATGGCGAGGTAAGTCGATCCCCAGAACAAGTAGACGAGGCCGAAGGCGAGAATGACCCTCCACCGATTTGGGTGCTGTGAAGACATAGCTCTGACGGGGAAAAATCTAAGATATCAGACGGGCGGGACGACAGTGATTCTGAAGCTGCCGGTAGAGGAGCTACTTCAGCTTTTCGTATTCCGCTTTGGCAGTTTTCAGGATGGGGACGTCGGGGTCGGCGTCTTTCCATGCGGCGAAGAAATCCTGATAGGCGATTCGGGCTTTGGCGTTATCGCCTTGCAGCACACACGCGCGGCCAAGATTGAGGTGCGCTAGGGGATATTCCGGCGAAAAACCGGCAGCGCCTCGGTGATCGAGAATACGTTGAAACTCGGCGGCGGCTTTGGCCCCATCGCGCATTTTGAGATAAATAAGGCCGCGCAGAAAAATCGGAGTAACCCCTCCGCCGCGGGGACCGGTTCCCAATTCGTGGGGCCGAGCCGTTTCGAGTGTTGTGATCGCCTCGGAGAGCTGGTTTTTCTCGAACTGCTGAGCGGCCTTGGCTACAGGGATGGCCAGCGTCTGGATAAAGTGGTTCTCTGGAAACTCACGTTCAACGCCGTCAGTGATGGCTTGTGACTTCTGCACATCCCCGATCATCGCGAAAGCCGCCGCGGCAAGGGGCCGGGAATCCGGGGCGTTCGAGATCTCAAGCGCCTGCGAAAGTTTCTGACGGGTTTCGGCAGGATAGCCGAACAAGGCGTCGGTGTAGCCTTCGAGGGCCAAAAACTCGGCTGCCAGGTCTTTGGCACCCGCGTTCATGCTTACCTGGTGGGCCCGCTGCCACAGGGCCCGCGAGGCTTGGACCTTACCTTCGGCACCCTGCCAGGCAGCATCGAAGAGGAGCAGGAAAGGCTCGGTAGATGTACCTTTTCCCAGATCCAGTTCGTGCTCATAGGCGGAGCGGTCGCCACGCATGTAGGCCAGATCGGTGAGCACGAAGTGAACCGCGATTCCATCGGCTTTTTCGGCCACGGCCTGTTCCGCGATGCTCTTGGCCTCATCGAATCGGTTGAGCGCCTCATAAGCCTCGGCCATGTTGTCGTAGGCATAAACATCGCGAGGATTGATGCGGTGAGCCTGGCTGGCCAGATCGAGTGCTTTTTCCGGCTGTCCTAGCTCGGAGTAGGCTAACGCCGCATTATCGTAGGCGATGGTATCCCGCGGATAGGTTTGCCTCCACTCGGCGTAAACCTGCAATGCCTTTTCTGGGTCGATGATGACTTCGGTATCGTAATGCGCCTGAATGTAGAGCTTTTCCCGCTCGCTGGCGCGATCGCGCAGATCATAAGCCTTACGGACGGCTTGAACCCCGTCGCTGGGCCGGCCCATATTGTTGGAAACGACCCCCAGCGTGGCCCATGCCATGGCGAAATTTGGATCCAGTTCCACCGCCTTCTTCAGGTAGGGGATCGCTTCTTCCTCTTGCATTTTTTGATGCTCATCGTTGCCCAGACTGAAAGCCTGCAGCGCTTCCAGCGACGAGGTCGTGGCCTGTTCCAGAGGCTTGGCAAACTGCTGCACTGAGGCCAGCGACTCACCCATTTTTTGCCGCAGGTCGGAGGCAGCCTTATCGAGCGATTTAAGAACCTGTTCCTTGTTTTCGACTTCGACTTGCTCCGTGGCCAAGGTGTCTCCGGTTGATCCGTTGGCGGCGGTCAGGGTGACTACGTAGTGATTGCCGAGGCTGGCGATCGTGCCGCTGATCATTGCCTTGATGCCCTGGCGCTGGCAGATTTCGCGAGCTACGTCGTTGGTGATGCGTTCGTCGGTGGGCTTGCCCATGAAACGTAAAGCTTCGCGAATTTTGGATTCTGGCACCAGGTTGAGGTAAGGGGATTGCTCGAGTTGCACGGCGAGCGCCTGTTTGAGCGTGCCATCGAAGACGGCGTCGCCGGTGGTGTTGACGAAGTCAGCGAGCAGGACGCTGTCTTTTTCGGTGAGCTTGGAAGATTGCCTGGAGCGGAAATATAGACCGCCGGCGATCAACGCGATCAGGACGATGGCTGCCGGGAGGGCGATTTTCCAGGGCCCTCTGGTGGACGGCAATGCGGGAGTGATTGCGGATGCGGAGGATGCTGCCGGGGTGATCGCAGAGGCGGAGGCCGGTGCAGGGGCTTGGGCCGGCGAGGAGTGGGCGGCCGCAACTGGGGCTGAGGCGGAACTCGCAGGGGGCGCGCTATATTCGTGAAGGGCCGGGACCGACCCGGATTTGTGCGCCGCAGCATGTCCGCTGCCGGTGTCGCGCTTCAGGCGCTGCAGGTCGGCGCGAATGTCGGCCGCGCTCTGGTATCGCAGGTTGCGATCTTTTTCGAGCGCCTTGTTGATGACGTCTTCCAGCTTCGGCGGAAGGTCAGGATTCATGCGGACCGGAGAGACCGGTTCGCGATCGAGAATGGCCTGAAAGATCAGGGCAGAAGTGTCGCCGCGAAAGGGCAGGGTTCCGGTCGCCATCTCGTAGAGCACCACGCCGAAGGAGAACAGATCGGTGCGGCCGTCGAGTTCTTTACCCTTGGCCTGCTCGGGTGACATGTAGGCGACGGTGCCGAGGGTTGAGCCGGGACTGGTGAGGTGCTCTTCGATGGCGACTGCGGTAGGTGCGGTGACGTCAGGATTAACCGTTGCAGCGGAATCGCGGGGAGCGGACTTCACCTTGGCGAGACCGAAGTCGAGAATCTTGGCATGCTCGCGCTTGGTGACGAAGATGTTCGCCGGCTTGATGTCGCGATGAACAATGCCACCGGCGTGGGCAGCGTCGAGGGCATCGGCCATTTCGATGCCCAGAGAGAGAATGGTTTCGAGTTCCATGGGGCGACCGGCGATCAGGTGCTTGAGCGTCGAGCCGTCGAGGAATTCCATGACCAGGAAGGTGCGGCCGCCTTCCTCGCCAATGTCGTAAATGGTGCAGATATTGGGATGATTCAGCGCCGAGGCGGCCTTGGCCTCGCGGCGGAAGCGCTCAAGGGCCTGGCGATCCTGGGCGAGGTCATCGGGGAGGAACTTGAGGGCGACGAAGCGGCCGAGGCGGGTGTCTTCGGCCTTGTAGACCACACCCATCCCGCCGCCACCCAGTTTCTCGATGATGCGGTAGTGAGAGATGGTTTGATCGAGCAAAGAAGTCCCCGAACCCGTGGTGAGCATGCTACGGCGGGTGGGGCGGGAAGTCAAAAAGTTCCCTGGGATGATGTCGGATCAGCCAATGGTAACGCGCTCGTGGAAATAGGGTTACGCGGTTTGCGGCTGGCGGGATATAATCAATGATGATGTTGCCTGATTGCGATGCTGCAGAAAAACTCCAACCCGCATTTCTTGTCATCCGAGTGCTGGCTGCACGGCCTCGTCTGTCCGCGGCGCTATCGCGCCAACCTGCCTTCGCGTTTGCGTCCTAGTTTGTTCGGCAGCGATTAATTCCTTCATCCTCCTTTTGAGTCGCATCAGTTGCGCGTGCCTGAACCGGAGCCGCGTTTTCTGAGGCTGCACCGAACCACAGCCGGCAACTGTTTACTGACGGTTGCCTCGGAGGATGCCATGACAACCGAAACCATGACGCAGGAAAAGAAGACCACGAAAACCGCGATGGGTCCCAAGATCAAGACCGCGCTGCCTGGGCCCAACGCCAAGCGCGTGCTGGAAGGCGACGAGAAATATATTTCTCCGTCGTACACACGCTCGTACCCGCTGGTGGCGAAGAGCGGGCGCGGCATTGTGGTCACCGACGTGGACGGCAACGAGTTTTTCGATTTTTCCGCCGGCATCGCCGTGACCTCAACCGGCCACTGCCATCCGCAAGTCGTCGCCGCCATTCAAAAGCAGGCGGGCGAACTGATCCACATGTCGGGCACGGATTTTTATTACGAGAACATGGTAGAGCTGGCAGCGCGGCTGTCGAAGATCGCGCCCATGCGCGGGCCGCACCGGATTTATTACGGCAACTCGGGCGCGGAGGCGGTTGAATGCGCGCTGAAGCTGGCGCGGTATCACACCAAGCGGCAGAACGTAATTGCGTTCTTCGGCGCGTTTCACGGGCGGACCATGGGCGCGTTGTCGCTGACCGCTTCGAAGCCGCAGCAGCGGCGGCGTTTCGCTCCGCTGGTGCCGGGCGTGACGCATGTGCGCTACCCCGATGTGTATCGCGGTTGCGTTGGCGGCACGCAGGATGCCAACAATTTTGCTTTGGGCTGCGCGCGCTTTATCGAAGAGAAGTTATTCAAGACCACGCTGGCTCCGGAAGAAGTGGCAGCGATTTTCGTGGAGCCGGTGCAGGGCGAGGGCGGATACGTGGTTGCTCCAACAATCTTCATGCAGGAGCTGCGGCGGATTTGCGATCGTCATGGAATCATGCTGGTTGTCGACGAAGTGCAGAGCGGCATTGGGCGCACGGGCAAGTGGTTCGCGGTGGAACACACCGGAGTCGAGCCGGACATGGTCTGCATGGCGAAGGGCATTGCGTCGGGCATGCCGCTGGGCGTCACGATGACGCGGGCGGAAATCATGGACTGGGTGCCGGGTTCGCATGCCTCGACTTTTGGTGGAAATCCGGTGGCGGTGGCCGCGGCGCTGGCGACTCTTGACGTGATCGAACAAGAGCACCTGCTCGAACATTCTGCGGAAGTTGGCAACCACATCATGAAGCGCATCGCGGACTGGCCTTCGAAGCTGAAACTGGTGGGCGATGTGCGCGGGCGCGGGTTGATGATCGGCATCGACATCGTGAAGGACAAAGTGACCAAGGAATACGGGGCCGCGGAACGCGATCGCATCGTGGAGAGGGCATTTGAGCACGGCGTGCTGTTCCTGGGCTGCGGGCCGAGCTCGATTCGGCTGTGCCCGCCGCTGGTGGTCACGAAAGAGGAGGCCGACGTTGCCATCGATGTGCTGGAACAGTGTATCCGGCACGTAGGCGCATAGTTCGCAACAAAAGTTTTGTGCGCCGTGCATCTCCCATCTCGCAAGGGGTGGGAGATTTTTTTGTGCCGACGTTTTGCTGGCAGCGGCCTTCGGGCGCGCGGCCTCGCGGTATACTGCGCAAGAAATCGGAGAAATGCGGATGGGTGCAGAGTTGCGCCGAGTTCGAGTGATTGATTCGCACACGGGGGGCGAGCCGACGCGTGTGGTGGTGAGCGGAGGCCCCGAACTGGGGAGCGGCCCGCTGAGCGAAAGGCTGGAGCGATTTCGGGCGAAGCACGATGACTTTCGCTCGGCTGTAGTGAATGAGCCACGCGGCTCGGACGTGATGGTGGGCGCGCTGTTGTGCGAACCTGTGGATCGCGGCTGCGTCGCGGGCGTCATTTTCTTCAACAACGTCGGTTATCTGGGGATGTGCGGGCACGGAACGATTGGATTGGTGGCGACTCTGGCGCACATTCGGCGCGTTGGGCCGGGCGAACACCGCATCGAAACTCCGGTGGGCACCGTGGGCGCGACGCTGCATGAGAGTGGAGAGGTGACCATCAGCAATGTGGCTAGTTATCGGGGCGCGGCCGATGTCGCGGTGCAAGTTGCAGGCTATGGCGTGGTGCGGGGAGACGTGGCCTGGGGTGGAAACTGGTTCTTTCTGGTTCGTCACTACGAACTCGATGCCGAACTTGATCTGTCTTTCGAACTCGACCTCAAAAATGTCGAACAGCTGACCGCGTTTACCTGGGCGATCCGGAAGGCTCTGCAGGCGAGTGGAATTACCGGCGACGATGGCAAGGAGATCGATCACGTGGAATTGTTTGGCGCGTCGAAACTCGCCGGGGTAGACAGCAAGAATTTCGTGCTCTGTCCGGGTAAAGCGTACGACCGCTCGCCTTGCGGGACGGGCACGAGCGCGAAACTGGCTTGCCTTTACGCGGAGGGAAAAATTCGCGAAGGCGAGGTCTGGCGGCAGGAAAGCATTGTGGGCAGCGTGTTTGAAGGCAGCGTGAGCGTGCGCGACGGGAAAGTTTATCCGCACATTAAGGGCTCGGCATTCGTGAATGCGGAGTCCGAGTTGCTGCTTGATCCGCGGGATCCGTTCTGCATGGGGATTGACTCTTAAGAGTTGAAATGAACGACGCGGTGTTTGATGTAGTCATCATTGGCGCGGGCATTGTGGGGGCGGCCTGTGCGGATGAATTCGCTCGCCGCGGCATGCGGGTGGTACTGGTGGATCGGGAGTTCGCGGGAAGCGGTGCGACGGCTGCGGGCATGGGGCACATTGTTGTGATGGACGACTCGGAAGCGCAGTTTGCGCTGACGCGGTATTCGCAGCAGCTCTGGCAGCGGCTGCGCGCGGAATTGCCGGATGAGGTGGAGTACGAGTCGTGTGGAACGATCTGGGTGGCGGCCGATGAAGAAGAGATGGCCGAGGTGCGGCGCAAGCATGAGTACTACGGGGCGCGCGACGTTCCGACGGAGATTCTCGATGGGCAGCGGCTGAAGGAACTCGAACCGAATTTGCGCGATGGCATGGCGGGCGGGCTGCTGGTTCCGGAAGATGCGGTGTTGTATCCGCCGTGTGCGGTGCAGTTTCTGATGGAGCGGGCACTGAAGAATGGCGTGAAAATTCGGAGCGGAGCCACGGTCTTGCAGATCGGAGCAGGTCGGGTGCGGTTCTCTAATGGATCGGAACTCTCGGCGAAAATCATTGTGAATGCCGGCGGCGCGGATGCAGTGCGGCTCACGCCCGGAATCGAGATCATGAAGCGCAAGGGGCATCTGGTGATTACGGATCGTTATTCTGGATTCTTACGCCACCAGTTAGTCGAGTTGGGATATTTGAAGAGTGCTCACGTGGCCAGCGGCGACTCGGTGGCCTTCAATGTTCAGCCGCGCCAGACGGGACAAGTTCTGATTGGTTCGTCGCGGCAGTACGGGGCAGAACACGGGGAAGTAGATCACGGGATTCTCGCGCGCATGGTCGAGCGCGCGCAGAAATACATGCCTGGGCTGGGGAGAATGTCGGCGCTGCGAACCTGGACAGGGTTTCGGGCGGCAACTCCGGATAAGCTTCCTTGGATCGGTCCTTGGCCAGGAGACACGTCAGTGTTCCTTGCGACTGGACATGAAGGGTTGGGGATCACGACCTCGCTGGGAACGGCGAGTATTCTGGCGGATCAGATCGTTGGGGTGAAGCCGGAGATTCCGATCGAACCTTACTTGCCCGCGCGCAGCGGCAGGGAGCACGCGCATGCTTAGCGTGCGGGTGAATGATGTGCCGATCACGGTTGATGCGGGAACGACCGTTGCTGTGGCGATGATGATTGCCGGACAGGCGTGCCGCGTGTCGGTGAGCGGTGAAGCGCGCGGGCCGCTTTGCGGGATGGGCATTTGCTACGAATGCCGCGTGACCGTCAACGGCGTGCGGCATTGCAAGGGATGCCAGATTTTGTGCGAAGCGGGAATGGAAATTCACACGAATGAATAGAAATTCGCCAGATCGCTTCGAAGTTTTGGTGGTGGGCGGCGGGCCAGCGGGCATGGCGGCCGCAGTGCGAGCGGCGGAATGCGGTGCACGGGTTGGCATTGTGGATGACAACGCGGCGGTCGGCGGCCAGATCTGGCGAGGCTCTGAAAATGATGTGAGTCCGGAGTGCATGCGCTGGCGCGAACTGCTGAAGCAGGCGGGTGTCGCCCAGTTATGCGGGATGAAAGTATTCGACCAGCCCAGCCCGGGGGTGTTGCTGGCTGAAGGGGCGGATGAAATATGTGAGTTGCGGTACACCAATCTGGTGATCGCAACCGGGGCGCGGGAAAGATTTCTGCCGTTTCCGGGATGGACTTTGCCGAATGTGATGGGCGCGGGCGGATTGCAGGCTATGGTGAAATGCGGTCTGCCGATTCGCGGGAAGCGCGTGGTTGTCGCGGGGACCGGGCCCTTGCTGCTGGCGGTCTCTGCGTATTTTCGCAAACATGGGGCGGAGATTCCGATCATTTGCGAGCAGGCATCGTGGAGCAGGCTGGCTGCGTTTTTCGGGACGCTATTCGGCCAGTCGGGGAAGATCATGCAGGCAGTGCAACTCAAGCGCGAGCTTTCGGGCATTTCGTTTGCGGCGAATAGTTGGGTGACGGCGGTTCATGGCAAGGACGCGGTTGAGAGTGTCACGATTTCTCGTGGCCGAAAATTACGCACGATACATTGCGATTATTTAGCTTGCGGATTTCATCTGGTGCCTAACGCGGAGTTGGCTGCGCTGCTGGGCTGCCGCATCGATAGCGGATTTGTGCAGGTGAACGAGTTTCAGAGGACCAGCATGCCGCAAATTTTCTGCGCGGGGGAACCGGCCGGCATCGGCGGCGTCGAGCTTTCGATTGTGGAAGGGGAAATTGCAGGGATGACTGCTGGCGGGCGAGCGTTGGAGGCTCGAAAACTCTTCGGTAAGAAAAAAGGGCTGCAGCGATTTGCGCGGGCGCTGGATCGGGCATTTCGATTGCGGCCTGAGTTGACTGCGCTGGCTTCCGCAGAAACGATTGTGTGCCGCTGCGAAGACGTGGCTTACGCGCGATTGCAGAAGCACAGTTCGTGGCGGGTGGCGAAGTTGCAGACTCGCTGCGGGATGGGGCCTTGCCAGGGGCGCATCTGTGGGCCCGCGACAGAATTTCTTTTGGGATGGAGAACGGAATCGGTGCGGCCACCCATTTTCCCTGCACGGGTTGAGAGCCTTACGATTGCCCCGTCGCAGGAAGAATCAGAAGCCGTTAGCGGAGGGCGTCGATGAAGATGAGTTGGAAGGGCGTGCTGCCCGCAATCACAACGGGATTCAACCGCGATCTCAGCATCGATCACGGATTCATGGCCGAGCATTGCCGCTGGCTGCTGGATAACGGCTGCACCGGCGTGGCGGTACTGGGTTCGCTGGGTGAGGGCGCGACTTTAATTTTTGATGAGAAGCTCGAAGTTCTCCGCACTTGTGCGCTGGCGACTCACGACCGGGCGCCGGTGGTTGCATCCATTTCCTCGCTGGCGACTTCAGAGGCGGTTGCACTCGCGAAGGCCGCTGCGGACCTGGGCTGCGATGGGCTGATGGTGCTGCCTCCTTATGTTTACAAGGGGGATTGGCGGGAGATGAAGTCGCATGTTGCGGCCGTCTTCCGCGCAACGGAGCTGCCTTGCATGCTCTACAACAATCCAGTCGCTTACGGGACAGATTTTCTTCCGGAACAGATTCAGGAGTTGGCGACGGAACATGAGAATCTTGCTGCGGTGAAGGAGTCGAGCACCGACGTACGGCGCGTGACTGCGATTCGCGCGCTGCTGGGGACGAGACTTGAGATTCTAGTTGGCGTAGACGACGCGATTCTGGAAGGCATCGCGGCGGGAGCGACCGGATGGATTGCAGGACTGGTGAATGCGCTGCCGCGCGAGTCGGTGGAGCTGTTCCATTACGGTGTCAACGGAGAAAGTGGGAAGGCATTCGAACTTTACCGCTGGTTCCTGCCTCTGCTGCGCATGGATACGGTTCCGAAATTTGTGCAGCTGATCAAGCTGGTGCAAGCAGAAGTTGGAATGGGGAACGCCCGCGTGCGACCACCGCGTCTTGAACTCGCTGGAGCCGAATTCGAGCAGGCTAAAAAAATCATTCAGCACGCACTGCAATCGCGCCCGCAGGTTGCTACCTCTCTATTGCCTGCCAAGTGATCAGGAACTGCGCATGTCGCTGGAGGTTCCACCCGCGGCGGGGACGTAGGCTTTCTGCGTATAGTCCATGACCATGCGATCGGCGCTGAAACGCCAGCCCAGCGTGCGGATAGCGCGTTTCATGCGTGTAATCCAGCCACGAGGAAGGCCGTCGTCATCGCGCTGATAATAGAGCGGGATCACCTCATCGCGCAGGGTGCGCATCAGATCTTCACCGTCGCGAGCATCGTGAGTGCTGATGTTGGAATGGGTTCTTCCGGTGCCGATGGCGAATCCGTTGACGCCGTCGTAGGCCTCGGCCCACCATCCATCGAGAATGGAAAGATTTAGGCCGCCGTTAAGAACGGTTTTCTGCCCGCTGGTGCCGGAAGCTTCCTGGGGGCGGCGCGGATTATTGAGCCACACATCGACACCCTGTACGAAGTGGCGGCCCACATTGATGTCGTAGTCTTCGACAAAGACAAATTTGTCGCCGAACTTCGAATCGCGCATCAGTTGGGCGATCTGCTGCAGCATGCGCTTGCCGGGCTCATCGAGCGGGTGGGCCTTTCCGGCAAAAACAAATTGCACGGGACGATTGGGGTCGTTCACCATAGACATCAATTTTTCGATGTCCTTCAAAATCAGATTGGCCCGTTTGTAGGTGGCAAAGCGGCGAGCAAATCCGATGGTTAGAGCATCCGGGCTCAGAGTTCGCTCAAGGCGGGCGAGAACATCGGCGGATTCACCGCGGCGCTCGGCCTGTTCGACGGCCCGGCGGCGGACAAATTCAATGAGCTGTGACTTGAGGCCAAGATGCGTCTCCCACAACTCGCCGTCATCGACACTCTCGATGCCTTCCCAGATTTTGGCTTCGCTACTGCGCTGGTGCCAGCCGGGACCGAGATGGCGGTCGTAGAGACGAAACATTTGCGGAGCGAGCCACGAAGGAACGTGGACTCCGTTGGTGATATGGCCGATGGGGATGTCGTCTTCGAGTTTGCCGCGGAAGAGGCGTGTCCACATGGCGCGGGAAACTTCAGCATGCAAGGCGGAAACCGCATTGGCGCGGCGGGAGAGGCGTAGCGCAAGAACGGTCATGCAGAAAAGCTCGTCCTGATTGGTTGAGCTTTCGCGACCGAGGCCGAGCAAAGTTTCCTGTGAGAGGCCTAACGCTTCACGCAGTGGACCAATGTGCTCTTCCACCAGCCCTGCATCGAAGCGATCGTGACCGGCGGGGACGGGAGTGTGGGTGGTGAAGACCACTTCGCGCGAGACTCGGGGCACCGCGGCATCGAAGGCGATGCCTTCGTCTTCCATGCGCATGCGAATGGCTTCCAGCACTGCGAAGGCGCTGTGGCCTTCGTTCAGGTGAAGGACACCGGGAGAAATTCCCAGCGCACGCAGAGCGCGAAGCCCTCCTACGCCTAACAGGACTTCCTGGCGGATGCGGATGCGGAGATCGCCGCCATAGAGGCGCGAAGTGAGCTCGCGATCCTCGGGAGCGTTTCCTTCCACGTCAGAATCGAGCAGCAACAGATCGCGGCGGCCGACCTTGACGCGCCACACCTTAGCCTGGATGCGGCCGCTGCGGGTCTCAATTTCCACTCCCACCGGACGGCCATCCTTTCCGATGGCAACTTCCATCGGCAGTTGGTTGACGTCGGTCTCCAGATATTCTTCGCGCTGCCATCCGCCAATATCGAGACGCTGCCGGAAATAACCCTGGCCATAAAAGAGGCCGATGCCGACCAGCGGGATGTCGAGATCAGAAGCGGCCTTGATGTGATCGCCCGCCAGTACGCCCAGACCGCCAGAGTAAACCGGAAGGGATTCATGGATGCCAAACTCGGCAGAAAAATAAGCTACGGGGTGGGGCCGCAGAACTCCGGCGTGGCGCGTGCCCCAGGTGCGATCTTCTTCGAGATACTCCAGCAAGCGACGGTAGGCGTAGTTGACGCGGCTGTGCAGCATTAGCTCCGCCGCTCGTGCCTCCAGCTTTTCCAGGGGGAACTCGCTAAGAAGTGAAATGGGATTGTGGTTGAGCTCGTTCCAACGCGCTGGATCGAGATCGAGAAAAAGGCTGGAAGAATTATGATCCCAGCTCCACCAGAGATTGCGGGCCATCGCCCATAGCCGCTCCTGCAATGGTGCAATAAAGCGATCGAGCGTACGGGCTTCGCTGACCACTGGAGCGACTTGCGTGGCGGCTTCGGTCAGCATAAGGATCTCGTCGTCGCTGAAGACGCGCGCCTCCACGGTTTGCACGACCAGCACACCCTGCAGAACGCCGCGATCGATCAAGGGGACGCCGAGAAAAGACTGGTAAGCCTCTTCGCCCGCTTCTTCGAAATATTTGAAGCGGGGATGGTTCTTCACATGGGTGACGGCGATGGGACGAACTTGTTCAGCTACCAGTCCGGTGAGTCCTTCATCGACTGCCATGCGCAAGCTGCCGACGCACTCGCGGCGCAGTCCCACAGTCGCCGCGAGCACGAGGTTAGCGCGATCGGGCTCCAGGAGATACGCCGAACACACGTCGGTTCTAAATCTCTTCGCGATCAGGGCTACTACATTGGTGAGCATCTCGGCCGGGCGGCCACCATTCCCAGCGAGCTTTCCTACTTCCTCCAACGGAAGAACGTTTTTATCTTCAGACGAAAGCACTTCTTTCATTTCTGCAATTACCTTGTTGTATGAATTCAAATAAGTTCCCCGTTCTTCTGGGCTGTCCTTTGGCTGCGGATGGGATGGACTCATTCGATGATGTCATATTTGTTGCGGTTACGCGAGATTAGAGTCGGGAGGGTTACTGCTAAAGAACGCGGGTTCTTGCCTGTGGAAATCTGGTCATCATCGACTGCACTTGAGGAGGCGGCTGTGGTAGGGGGAGTGCATTGCTTATGAGTTGCTCGAAGTAGTAGAATTTCGGCCATTCCAGCCTCACCAGTCGTGGTGTTTGCCCAGCTTGCCGACATGGGTGAATTCAAACTAGCAGCACGAGTAAAAACGGGCACTACGTGGCCGCGGACGCGGCTTAAAGCAACGCAGTCAATACTCCGTAAATTCTGATGAGATTCATCGCGCGGCGCGAGAGGTCCGCAGGAGCGGAGCCGCGACAACGAGGAGCAAGATGACAGGAAGCATCGCACGCATTCGCACTGTCACGGCAGTCATGGGGCTGGTCATTGTCGGGTGGTTTCTGGTCGGCCGCGCGGCGCAGCCCGCGCCGGAAGGATTGCCCACGGACTGGAGCCATCGCCATGTGATCTTCTCGCAGCCTGCTAACGCCGAGCAGGCGCAGCGCGTGGCGCATGATCCGCGATACTGGCAGCAGTGGGTGCGGCAGAACGTAGCGAGAGTGCTGGTGCTAGAGGACGACAATCAGGATGCGATGGCTCCAACTTTTTCTCGCGCACCGCGTTGGGGTGGCGGCCAGAAAGTTGATGCCGACTGGTCGGAGGATCTTGGCAACGGCGCGAACACTGGCGCGGGAATCTTCCCGGCCAAGTACGCCTTTCAAACTACCAATGCAACCTGCGGCAATGCTGCGGCTCCGGATTATGTGGTTTTCACTACCGGCGCAAATGGATCTTCCTCGCAGCCCAGCGTGGTGGGATTCGACAATCTCTATTCGGGCTGCATCTCGTTTGGCGGAGTGCCCTCGGTTTATTGGGCGTACAACACGGGTGGGCAGATTCTGACGTCTCCGGCGATTTCGCAGGACGGAAAGCAAGTTGCGTTCGTCCAGACCAACGCTGCCCTCGAGGGAACGCTGGTGCTTCTGAAGTGGGCGGCATCGAGCGGAACTCTGAGCGCTCCTGTAACTCTGACGGCCGTAGCAAACAGCGCTTACCGCGGCTGCACTGCGCCCTGCATGACGACGATCATGCTGAAAAACAAGACGAACGTCGACGTCGACGACCGCACCTCGTCCGCGTTCCCGGATTACGGGCATGACACGATCTGGGTAGGCGGCGCGTTCGGCTGGCTCCACAAGATCACCGGCGCATTTCAGGGGACGCCAGCGGAAGCCACTACCGGAGGCTTTCCGGTTCAGGTAAATCCTGCAAGCCCCAACTCTCTTTCCAGCCCCGCCTACGACGCGACATCGGGAAGGGTTTTTGTCGGTGACTACGGCGGGTTTTTCTACCGAATCAGTTCCACCGGCGTCGTGACCACATCCACTCAGGTGGATTTCGGCACGGGCATTGTTTCTGGCCCGATCGTGGATACGACTTCGGGCAAGGTGTATGTATTCTCCTCGAACGATAACGGCACGTCGTGCGGCGGCGGGCCGTGTGCGGCCGTGTTTCAGTTCAAGACAGGTTTTGGGGGCGGGACGGGGGGGACAGAAGAGACCGTTGGAGCGAGTGCGCTAAGCCCCAATCCTCTATATGACGGCACATTTGATGCGGACTACCTCGCATCGGCCAATGCGACTGGGAACATATACGTGTGCGGCAACACCGGTGGTCCGCCGGTGATTTATCAAGTTCCGGTTAACGGAGGGGCGATGAAGGCGCCGACTCCCGGCCCGGTGCTTTCCAACGCGACCACGGGCTGCTCTCCCGTGACGGACGTTTCGAATCCCAACGCCACGGGCGGAGCGACCGAGTGGTTCTTTGTCAGCACGCAAACTCAGGGGTTGGGGAATTCGTGCGGCACCGGCGGTTGCGCCATGAACTTCAAAGATCAGCAATGGAAGGCTTCGACGTCTTATGTGATCGGCCAGCAAGTTCTGGACAGCAACTTCGATGTTGAGACGGTCCACGTGGCCGGAACGTCTGGCGCTACCACTCCAAGTTGGAAGGGGCTGGGTCTTCTGACAAACGACGGAGCCGCGGTGAAGTGGGTCAACCAGGGACCAGTGTCTGCTGGACAGGCGACTTGGGTGGCGACTCACGCCTACTTGATGAACGACGAGATCATCGACAGCAACAAAAACATCGAACTCGTTATCACGGCGGGAACATCACGTGGCGGCACGCATCCGGGATGGAACACGACCGTCTACGCGACCACCACGGACGGAACGGTGAAGTGGAGAAACGTGGGCGCTGCGGCTACGGCCAGCATCCCGGCCGCGGGAGGCACGAGCGGCATTATCATCGATAACACCGCTTCGTCGGGAACCATGGCCGGTGCCTCTCAGGTATACTTCTCCACTCAAAGCAACCAGATCTGCACTACTTCAGGCGGGACCGGAGGCTGCGCGATACAGGCCTCGCAATCTGCATTACAATAGGCAGGCTCAATATGGCGACGAACGACTTGTCCTCGGATACAACCAGCATTCAGACGACGAAGAAGCCCTACGAGAAGCCCGCATTCCGCCACGAGCAGGTTTTTGTGACGACCGCGATCACGTGTGGAAAGCTGAGCGGCACGCAGGGCGGCTGCGGTATCGTCAGTAAGGTGTCGTGAATGAGTGCAACCCCGCGATTGAGTCCCGCCCACGCAGTTCAGTGTGACTTGGCAGTCGAAGTTTTGCGCCGCTCGGGAAATCTGCGGCTGCAGGCCACGGGCCGGAGCATGGTGCCCACGATCTGGCCGGGCGATACGCTGGTCATCGAACCGGTGCGAAGCAGCGGAGTAGCGCGGGGAGATATTGTGCTGTTCAGCAGCAACGGGCGGTTCGTGGCGCATCGGGTGATCGCCGACGGGAAACAGCAGATTCAAACGCAGGGCGACGCAACCCTTCGCCCGGATGCGCCTATGGCGTGCGTCGACTTGATTGGGAAAGTCTCCTTGATTGTGCGCGATGGAAAAGCCATACCGGTGGCTCGTACACGGAGCGCGACGGGTCGCGCCGTCAGCACGCTGGTGGGTGGATCGGATATTGCCGCCCGTGTGGTGGTGGGGGTGCAGGCAATGCGCCGCGGGTTGCAGTCAAAAACTTCACCCGAGTTGCAGCGACAAAGTCCACACATCAGGGTTTCTTCTTGCCAGAGTTGAGCGCCGAAGTCGAGCAACTGAGCCTCGTCATCGAAGTCGGGGAGATGCCGGTGCGCGTGAACACGAGCGATCCGCAATTCCTCACCATGCTGCAGGATCGCTATGCGGGATTTGTGGGAACGTCGGAACACGCCGAAATGGAATTTGATGTTGACCTTACGCCGCCGCGGTTTTCGGATCCCGACGCGGACGTACGCGTGACGCATTCCGAAGGCCGGTGGTTGCTGGAGCGCGGAGACTTTCGCGCGGAGTGGTTTCCGGCGTCGCGGCGCGGGTGGATTCGCCAGTCGGCCAATCCTTATTCGATCGACGCGGTACTTCGGATTGTGCACACACTTGTCTTGGCGAGGCAGGGAGGATTTCTGCTGCATTCAGCCAGCGCGGTGCGCAATGGCAAGGCGTTTCTGTTCGCAGGTGTTTCGGGAGCGGGCAAGACGACGATTTCGCGGCTGGTTCCCCCGGATGCGACGCTACTGACCGATGAGATTTCGTATGTGCGGCGTCGGGAGTCGGGATATGTCGCCTTTGGAACTCCCTTCACCGGCGAATTGGCCAAGCTGGGGGAAAATGTTTCTGCGCCGGTGGCCGCGTTATATCTGTTGGCACAAGGCTCGGAGAACCGCATCGATGTGATTTCTCCCGGCGAGGCCGCGCGGAGACTGCTTGCCAATATGCTTTTCTTCGCGGAGGATGAGGAACTGGTGCAATCCGCATTTCATGCCGCGTTCGAGTTCGTCAGCCGAGTGCCGGTATCTCAACTGACGTTCGTCCCGGATGCGCGAGTTTGGGAGTTGATCCGATGAGCCGGCTTTATCTAGCACGAAATCCGCGAGTCGCTGCCCGCGCCCTGGATGGCGAAATGATGATCATGTCCGGCCGCGATTCGACGCTGTTCACACTGAACAAGACGGCGACGATCATCTGGAAATTCGCGGACGGAGCCACTCCGCTCGACGAAATCGTTGAACGTCGCATTTGCCTCGAATTTGAAGTAGAGCGCACTGCCGCGCTGCAGGATGCCGAGTCGCTGGCCCGGGAACTGGCCAGCCACGAAATTTTACAGATCTCGGAAGAGCCCATTGCGCCGCGGAATGCGCTGGCCGGAGACTCGCGATGAGCGGTTTGATGCAGGAGATGACCGCGCGGGCGCTGGCCCTGAACATCCCGCTCAACGTGCAGGTCGATCTCACCTATCGCTGCAACGAGCGCTGTGTGCACTGTTATCTCGATCACGACGATCACGGCGAAATGACCACGGCCGAGATCAAGCACCTGCTGGACGAAATGGCGGACGCCGGCGTCTTCATCCTGACGTTCAGCGGCGGCGAGATTTTTCTGCGCAAAGATTTCTTTGAGATTCTGGAATACGCCCGCCGGCTGATGTTCTGCGTGAAGTTGAAGACCAACGCGGTCCTCATTCGCGAACGCGAGGCGCAGCGACTGCGCGATCTGCACGTGGAGTCGATCCAGATCAGCATCTACTCGCACCGTGACAAGGTTCACGACGCGATCACGCTGATCCCGGGATCGCTCAAGCGCTCTATTGATGCCATCCGTTTTCTGAAATCGCAGGGACTGAAAGTCATCATTGCCAACGTGCTGATGACGCAGAACGCGCAAGATTATCCCGGCGTGCGGGCGCTGGCGGCGGAGCTTGGAGTCGAGTGCACGCTCGATCCGACCGTGACTCCCATGATGGACGGCGATCGGTCGACCCTCGGCCTCGGGGTTGATCGCGAAGGGCTGCGGCAGGTAATGCGCGATCCGGCACTGGTCGGCGATGTGGACGAGTTCTGCGCGATTGCTCCACCGGCGGGCGAAGACGAACTCGAAAGCCTGCCGTGCAGCGCGGGGCACACCGCGTGCTATGTTTCTCCTTACGGCGATATGTATCCCTGCGTGCAGTTTCCGCTGCCGACGGGCAATGTGCGGACGCGGCGGTTCGTCGACATCTGGCGGCATTCCGATGAGATGAACGATGTGCGTTCGATTCGCGTAAAAGATTTGACTACGTGCACGCAGTGCACTCACGTTTCGAAATGCACGCGCTGCCCGGGCCTCGCCTATATGGAAGGAAACATGCGCGGGCCATCTTCGCAGGATTGCGAGAAGTCGTTTGCGCGCACCGGAATTCCTTCGGCCAACATGCTCGCCAAAAAGCGCGGGGGCGCCAACCTGGTGCAGATTCGAACTCTGCCGGCGATGGCCGGAGCGACGGCGTAAACTTGACGCCAGTTGCTGCGACGTTCCTCTGATTCATGACCCAGCGCGCCAGACCCGAGTGGTCCATTCTGCTCGCGGCGGCTTCCGTAGATCCTACCCTTCAGAAACACGAGCGGCTGCGGATCTTGCTCCAGCAACCGGTGCGCTGGAATCTTCTCTTCGCCTTGGCAGAACAGCACGGCGTTCAGCCCCTTCTTCACCACGCGCTATCTGGACTCACTAAAGAGGTTCCCGCCGAACAACTGTGCTTTCTTCAGCAAAGCTCGCAGACGAATCTGCACAAGGCGATGCTGCTGTCGCGGGAACTGATTCGCATTGTCGATCATCTTTCCAGCCGCGGCATTGCCGTCATGCCTTACAAAGGGCTGGCGCTGGCGGAACTGGTCTACGGCGACATCGCGCTGCGACAGGCTGGGGACATTGACCTGTTGATTCAGCCGGATGATTTCCGTCGGGTATGCGAAGCGGTGGGTGAACTCGGTTACGTTCCACACGATTGTTTTTCGCAAGTCGCGGAGCGCGCGCAGCTGAAATCGGGCTACGAATGCGCCTTTGACGGCGCAGCCGGGCGCAATCTTCTGGAAGTGCAGTGGGCGATTCAGCCCCGGTTCTACGCGATCGATTTCGATATGACGGGATTATTTGAGCGCGCGACGACCGTCGCAGTTGCGGGTCAGCCCATGAAGACCCCGTCTGTGGAAGATTTATTTTTGGTCCTGGCAGCGCACGCCGCTAAACATGTTTGGGGACGTCTGATCTGGCTGTGCGATCTGGCGCGCATCATGATCTTGCCGAATTTGAACTGGAGTTGGATTCGAACGCAGGCCCACCTTCTGGGAATCGTGCGCATTGTGCAGGTCACGATGCTGGCGGCGAACCGGCTTCTCGGCGCTGGGACTCCCGCCGCGGCGAAACTTAACGGTCTGGCCGAAGGCGACGCCGCGACAATGTCGTTGGTGAGTGAGCTTCAGACTTACATGCAATGCGAGACGCTCTTCAATGTGGAGTCTCCCGCATATTTTCGTTTGATGATGCGGCTGCGCGAGCGGCCGGCGGATCGGCGACGCTTTCTCACGCGCTTGGTCTTTACACCTGGTCCGAGCGAATGGTCCGCGGTGCGGCTTCCGCGCCCGCTCTTTCCGCTTTATCGCTTGGTGCGCCTGTCGCGATTGGCTGCGAGGTTGTTCGGGACCTGACTTACATGGCCCGCTCTGCTTGCAGCGGAGTCCACTTCCATCGGTAGAGCAGGAGCAACGCCACGCTGCCGATGAGAGGCACAGTCATGCCGGCCTTCAGCGATCCGAACCATCCCGACGAAACCCCTACCAGCCAAGGCAGGGCGCTGCCTCCGAGATTGGCCAGAGTGAACATCGCGGAGGCAACGCGGGAAGACCCAGTTCCGAACTCCCGCGCCAGCAGCGAAATCGTGATGGGATAAATGGTTGATAGTCCGACCCCCGCAATGCAGGAACTTACGGCGACGGCGAACGCCGAATGCGAGATGAGCAATGCCGTTCCACCCGCTGCGGCGATGAGGGCTCCGGCCTGCGCGAGCCTTACCTCATCAATCGTGCGCAGCAGCATGGGCGCGACCAGCCGGCCGAATGTCAGCGAACCGTAAAAGAAGGACGCCATCATCACAGCAATCGGCGGGGCCATGCTGCCCAGGCTTTTCGCATAGGACGCAACCCATCCTCCGAAAGCAGTTTCGGTTCCCACATAGATAAAGAAGAGTGCGCCCACCACGAAGACCACGCCCCGCCGCCAGTTCGTTGGCAAAGTGCCCTTGGGCTTGGTTCCGCTCACCACGGGCTCAACAACATGCGAGGGCATGGCAGCGATCCCGATTGCGACTGCAATGGACACGCCGGCCACGACGTCGAGAAAGAGAGGAACGCGATGGCTGTTGGCGGCAGCGGCAACCAGAAACGGACAGGCGACCGCGCCCATGCTCCAACAGAAATTCAGAGTGTTCAGCGCCGCGCTGCGCCGCTGCGGATTCATCTCGGAGGCCAGGAGATTCGCCGCCGGGACCGTCAGCCCGAACCCGGCTCCATAGCCGGCAATGCAGATGATCCCTAGAATTCGAGGTCCCGTGAGCATGAGCGCCAGGCTTACCCCTGTGAGCAAGAGGCCCGCCTTCATCGCGAATCGATATCCCCAACGCGATACCAGCATCCCGGAAACGATCACGGCCGCGGTGGAGGCCAAAAATTGATCGGGGAAGAGAGCGCCCGCCTGCGAATAATTCAGCGACCAGCGGGAGGAGAGCGTGGGCAGCAGCGGGCCGAGCAGCACCGTGACCACGCCGATCGGCACGAATGAAACATAAGCGGCCCAGGTAAGAGCCTTCGCCGAGGACTCCGTCGGCGTTGTGGTAGGGATGGGCATGAATGAAAAATATTGAGCAGCTAGCGGACTAATCGCCGCCCGGCGCCCTAGCAGTTGATTCGCGGATGACGAGTTCCGGCTCAATCGCAATCTCAGCGGGATATTCTTTCTTTCCTTCAATCCTATCCAGCAGGCTTTGGGCCGCAACCGCGCCCATGCGGTTGAGAGGCTGACGCACAGTGCTCAGGCTGGGGGTGTGAAAGGCAGCGCCGGGAATGTCGTCGAAGCCCATCACCGAAACATCTTGTGGAACCCGCAGACCATGTTCCTGCAAGGCTCGGATCGCGCCAATCGCGGAGATGTCATTGTAGGCGAAGAGCGCCGTGAAGGGTTTGTTGCGCGCCAACAGCTGCTTGGTAAATGGATATCCCAGCATGGGAGTGGCATCTTCGGAATCAATCTGCACAATCAAATCAGGATCGATGCGCATCCCGATCTGCGAGGCGAAGCGGCAAATCCCTTCCCACCGTTCTTTCGAATCCGAGCTCAGAGGGCTCCCTCTCATAAAAGCGATGCGGTCGTGGCGCATCTCCTTCAGATAGGTCAGCGCCAGAACCGCAGCTCGCTCATGATCGAGAACGATGTTGGTCACGCCTTTGATCTTGCCGTGACCGGCGACGGCGACCACAGGCAATGTCGACGATTCGTGAATCGTAGTATCCACCGTAATGATGCCTTCGACTCCACGCTCCAGAAGAATCTGCTGATAACGATTCAGTAATTCGGGATTATGGCGGTGAGCCACCGTGAGAAAGAAATAGTCCCGCTGCCGCAGATATTGTTCAATGCCGCTGATAATCGTCGAGCCGTAGGAGTCGCCGATCTCTTCGGCGATGACACCGATGGTGTACGTACGCTTGTTGCGCAGGGTGCGGGCAAAAAAATTCGGCCGATAGTTGAGCTCTTTGGCAGCGGCGTGGATTCTACTTTTGGTTTCCTGGGGAATGGAACGCGCCGAGGGCGCATCATTGAGGACGGCGGAAACCGTTCCCGGCGTCAGTCCCAGATGTTGCGCGACCGTCTTGAGTGTGACCACGGTCTTCTGGCCAGTCTTCTTGGACTGCGCAGTGTTTCCGTCCGGATTATTTCTCAATCACCCCTCGTATGCGCGCGAGTCTCGGTGGCTCTCGCCGCGGCGTCAGTTTTTATCGCTCGAAGCAGACAATGCATTCTGCTTTACGACTTTGCGTACCGCTCGCTATTGGGCTTCGATCCGCTCAATGCGAAAAACAGAATGTACAGATAGCAGATGACCGGGAGAAAGAATGCGTGATGGATGCCAATGTGGTCGGCAATCCAGCCTTGCGCCAGAGGGATGATTGCGCCCCCAACGATCGCCATAATCATGACGCCGGAGCCGTCGCCGGTCAGCGGGCCCAGTTCCGCGACGCCGAGCGTGAAAATGCTGGGGAACATGATGGAGTTGAAAAAGCCGACCAAGATGATGCTCCACATGGCGATATGCCCGCTGCTGAGCATCGAGAGCGCGACCAGTACACTCGTGGACATCGCGCAAGCTCCGAGTAACATTCCAGTATTTGCTGTCGCTTTGCCTCCGCGCAGCATCGCCAAGACTGCAATCGTCGCGGCCGCGATCGCTACGAGTATGAAGAGAGGGCGTCCGGCAACCACCAACCACGCAAGGAATGTCAGGTTGGGCACTCCAGGCTGATATCCCACTGGCATGCTTCTTTCAATCGGATAGGAGAGCAGGATTAGCGCGATGCTAATGGCGGTTACAAGGCCCATGTATTTGGCCTTCGCGCCTCCCAGGAAATTCGACCCGATGAATCGCCCCACCATGGCTCCGCCCCAATAAAAGGCAACAAAGCTGGCCGCCATTTTTTCCGTCAGGCCGCCGATGTCGGGCTGGATGAAGTAGTTGACTAGGAAGCTGCCAATCGCGACCTCGGCCCCTACGTATACGAAAATTCCGATGGCGCCGAAAATCAGGTTGGGATGCCGCCAGATCGAGTCGTTTACCTTCTCTCCAACCTTGTGCTGGGCATGCTCGATCTTCGGCAGCCTGAAACTGCCGATTGCGACCGCGAGCAGCACCAGCGCAATCCCCAAGCCAACGTAAGGCGTTTTCACCGTGGCCGCTTCATGCAACCGATACGCCTGTAGAGCATCCGGAGCCAGCGCGCGGATCTGATCCATCGTCATCGGCGCGGCAGTCAAAATCAGGATTCCGCCGAAGAAAGGCGCCAGAAATGTGCCCAGCGAATTGAATGCCTGCGTCAGATTCAGCCGACTGGATGCGGTCTCGGGTTTCCCAAGAACGGTGACGTACGGATTTGCCGCAACCTGCAGGCAGGTGATTCCCGCAGCCAGCACGATCAGCGCGCCCAGAAATAGCGGGAAGGAAGGAACACTCGCCGCCGGCACGAAGAGAAACGCGCCCAGGCCCATGGTGAGCAGTCCCAGTACCATCGAACGTTGATAGCCGATCCAGTCAATAATCTTCGCCGAAGGAATCGAGAAGATGAAGTATGCTCCGAAGAACGCAAACTGAATCAGCATGACCTCGGCGTAACTCAGGTCAAAAATCGATTTCAGGTGCGGGACCAGAATGTCGTTCAGGCAGGTGAGGAAGCCCCACATAAAAAAGAGCGTGGTGACGGTGGCGAGCGCAACGCCGTAGCTCTTGCCAGAGTCAAATGAGGACGAGACCGCCGACTGATTCGGAGCCGTAATCGCCATGAGTTTGTATTCCCAGCCTCCCCAGAAGCGTGCCGAGACGATGCGCCATCATAGCATCGCACGCTTGCCCTTTCTGGGCTTTTTTGTGAGATTAGAATCATTTTGGGGCCTAGAAAATCGTTTTGCTAGCTTGACATTCCGGTATGGTTATTTGAGACTGCCCCTCGCAGGTCTCTGGTCCGCGATCCTCCATGTTTAAATTTCGAACCTTCAAATCTCTGATGTTGGCCACTGTTTTTGTGTTGCTGGCGAGCAGCCTGTTCGCGGCCGATGGTGACATGGCCGGTACCGTTGTCTTCGCCGAATCCGGATTTCCCTCCGCCGATTCCGCCGGGGCGTCCGCGCTGCAGATTGGGGCCGCTCTTTCTGGAAGCACTGCGGCTAGGGCTGACCAGCTTCCCAAGCTGTTGGCCGAGCCGAGCACGCGGCTGCTGGTGCTTCCATTCGGGTCGGCTTTTCCGGAAGAAACATGGCCTGCGATCAAAGGATTCCTCGATCGCGGAGGCAATCTTCTCGTGCTCGGCGGCCGCCCCTTCACCCGCGCCGCCTATCGCGACCAGGGCCAATGGAAGCTACGCGAATACAGCGTACGGTGCACCCGTCCGCTGATGATCGACCAGTATCAGGAGACGCCCGGCTCCGAGGGCGAACAATTTCAGCCGAATCCCGAGATTCCGCTGCAGTTGGCTGAATTTCAGTGGAAGCGCGCCTTCAGCCCGGTGATTCGCCTGAGCGCTGTTGACCTCTATCATCGCGGGGGCGCCGCTGGTTCGATTGATGCCCGCCTCGATACGCTGGCCTGGGGCGTGAAGAACGGCCGTAAGATCTCCGCGCCAGCGATTCAAGTCGATCACTACCGCAATGGATTCGACGGCGGCCGCTGGATCTTCGTCAACGCGGAAGTCTCGTCTGACTTCTTCAACAATGGGGCGCTGGTTCATTCGCTGGCCGAGCGCGCGCTGCAGGGCGCGGAAGAATTTGCTGTGCGTCCGGTGATGCCGCTTTATCTGCCCGGCGAGCCTGTGCAGTTGCAGGTGCTTTGGCATGCGAGCTCGGGTCCGAAAGCTGCGACTTTGAATATCGCCTCCTTTCCAGAAAATGAGCCTTCTAATCGTGCCACTGTCACTGTTCAACTTCCTTCCGATGAACCTATCGCGATGCCTGCCCCATCCGGCAAGGGTCTCTATGTGGTCGAAGCGAAATTGCTTGCAGGCGATCGCGTCCGAGCCACCTATCACTCTGGCTTCTGGATTCGCGATGAGTCCTATCTGCGCTCCGGACCGAAGCTCAGCGTAAACCAGAATTACTTCGAGGTCGACGGCCATCCGCTCGCCGTGGTGGGCACGACTTATATGTCGAGCGAAGTGCAGCGGCTGTATTTCGAGTATCCGAATGTGTACGTGTGGAATCAGGATCTAGGGCAGATTCACGATGCCGGACTGAATATGATCCGCACTGGCTGGTGGACTGGCTGGGATAAATTCTTCAATGAAAATGGGCAGCCCTATGAGCGCACACTACGCACGCTTGAGGCCTATTTAATGACAGCGCGCAAGTACAATCTGCCCGTGCAATTCAATTTCTTTGCGTTTCTGCCGGATGTGTTTGTTGGGACGAATGCATTTCTCGATCCAGAGACGGTGCGCAAGCAGCAGACTCTGGTCTCGGCTGTGGCCGGGCGCTTTCATGATGTTCCCTTCCTGGCGTGGGACCTGATCAACGAACCCAGCTTCTCGCAGCATGTGTGGAGCATGCGCCCGAATGGCGATGCGATCGAGCTGGCGGCGTGGAATCGGTGGCTGAACGCGCGCTATCCGGATCGCGCCGCACTGGCCGCGCTGTGGAATGTGCCACCGGGCGCGGTTTCGGGCACGATTTCGCTTCCTGCTGAGGGCGAGTTCATGCCGCGCGGCATGTACACCGGAACGAACTCACTTCGCGTCTACGATTATTTTCTCTTCGCGCAGGAGGAGTTCACGAAGTGGGCGAGCAGCATGCGCAAGACGATCCGCGCCACTGGTTCGCAGCAGCTCGTCACCATCGGGCAGGACGAGGGCGGCATTCAGGATCGGCTGTCTCCCGCATTCTGGGGCGAGTCGGTGGACTTCACGACGAATCACTCGTGGTGGCAAAACGATTACATCCTGTGGGATTCGCTTGCGGCCAAGCAACCCGGCAAGGCGCTGCTGATTCAAGAAACCGGATTGCAGCGCGAACTCGATCTGGATGAAGTTGCGCGCCGCACGGTGGAGTCGGAGGCCGCGCTGCTCGAACGCAAAGTAGCGTCGGCATTCATTCAGAGCTCGGGGGCGATCGAATGGCTATGGAATACGAACTCCGACATGACGGAGAGCAACGAAACGCCCATCGGGGCGGTGCGCACTGACTACACGGAGAAGCCCGAAGCGACGGTGATGCGGGCATTTGCGCAGTTTGCTCCGCAATTGCAAACGCATCTGCGTGATCCGCAGCCGCCGCCGATCGCGATTATCACTTCTCAAGCCGCGCAGTATTCCGCGATTGCCGATTTTCAACTCGAAGCGCAACGCCGCGCCGTGCGGGCGGTTGCCTACGACGATCATTTGTCCGCGTATGTGGTTGCGGAAAATCAAATCGAGAAGCTGGGATCGCCCAAGCTCGCCATCCTGCCTTCGCCGCAGGCGCTCACCGAGCATGCATCGTTCGAACTTCTGCGTTATGTGGAAGAGGGAGGAAATCTTCTCATCACCGGGCCAGTGGATCGCGACGAACATTGGCAGATTATTCCTCGCGCGGAAAATCTAGGAATTCGCTGTCACGTCGAGCCGCTGACTTATCACAACACAACCATTCGTCTTGGTGATCGTTCCCTGCCACTCGCCTTCGAAGAACCGGCGCAGAACTGGCTCGATTCCTTACGCTTCGATGACGGATCGACGTTCAAAGAGATTCCGCGCGGGAAAGGTCGCATCTTCTGGACGTCGGATCCGGTGGAACTCAACGAAAATTCTCAGAGCATCGCGGCACTCTATGCATATGTGGCGAGTCGAGTGAACATTGCACCCATGTTCACGACGCCGTCTCCGCTGCCGACAGGGGTGCTGGCATTTCCGACGGCGCTTGCGGATTCCATCCTTTATGTCTTCGTATCCGACTCAGCGAATGATACGCCGATCAATCTGCGTGACCAGACGACAGGAGCGCAGATACAGTTCACGCTCTCCGCTGAGCATGCAGCCATTGCGGTGGTCGGGAGTAAAGAAAAGAAGGTCGTGGCGAAGTACGGATTTTAGGCGTGCGCTCAAGGCTGTGCGATGCTGCGCTGCTCAAGCAATTGCTGGGATAGAAATTCCAGATATTCGCCCATGCCCTCCCCGGTTTTGCCAGAGAGCCGGAAGGTTTTCATGCCCGGCCGCACCGACTGAATGCTCTGGCGGGCGGTTTCCCAATCGAACTCGACCGCCTCTGCCAGATCATTTTTTGTGACTACCGCGATGTCAGCGCTGTTGAAGATCGTCGGATACTTCAGCGGTTTGTCTTCCCCCTCGGTCACCGACATCAGCACGAGTCGCAGATTTTCGCCGAGATCATACGAGGATGGACAAACCAGATTTCCCACATTCTCGATAAACAGAAAATCCATCTGGTTAAGATCCCAACCTTCGAGCGCGTTTTGCACCATGGACGCTTCAAGATGACACAACGTTCCCGTCGTGATTTGTTTTACCGGAGCTTTGCTGCGCGCGAGGCGAACTGCGTCGTTCTCGGTAGCCAAATCTCCGACCAGGGCCGCCACACGATACTGCGGCTGCAACTGCGTCAGAGTTTTTTCCAGGAACATAGTTTTGCCCGAGCCTGGACTCGAAACCAGGCTGACCACAAACACTCCTGCGGCGCGGAACTTCTCGCGCAGAGCGCGCGCGATCACGTCATTTTGCTTCAGCACATTTCTGCGCACTTCCACCAGGCGCGGCTCGCTCATCCCTCCACCTCCAACGCGAAGACTTCCAATTCCTTACCCTGGCGTACATCCATGGTCGGAGTGCCGCATTCCGGGCAAGTAAACGACTGCATTGACACTAGCGTTCGCTGGTCATTGCATTGCGGGCAGAACACGACCACGGGCAAATCCTCCACGACCAATTGCGCCCCCTGCAGTGGAGTATCCTGGCAGGCGACCTCCCAAGAGAAGAGGAGCGCATCTTTGACCACGCCAGATAGCGCACCCAGCCTGAGATGCACGACAGTCACCTGCACGCCGCGGCGCTGGGACTCTTCCAGAGCGGCATCCACAATACCCATCGCGATGGAAAGTTCATGCATGCGCTTTACACATTCTATATCCCGGGCGCTTGAGGGGTCCGGGGCAACGATTTTCGCGGCTTTCACTCAAATTAATCGCGCATAGGAGCGCAATTTCTTGCGCATCTCAATTCTGGTGCGAAAAATTGATTCCTCGCATCGAAATTATTCATCCAAAGCTCGTGTACGGGGATTGACGGCGGTGGCCGCTCAACTTAGAATTCGATTTGTAGTTATGTCAGCAATTTCCAATTTCGCCGCGTGCTGCTGCACTTGTTGTTGTTGTGCATGCGTGTGCGCTGGCGCGGGGAGACTGCTGATCTAAGAATTTTCTCTTAAATACGGCACTCATGAAACCCATCGCCAGATCCATCTGGCGGTGGGTTTTTGTTTTGCCCGAAAGATGACAAGTCCTATGACAATTCCAGCCAAAGAGACCAAAGCGCAACGCGTGGAGCGCCTGAAACGGGCGAAAAATCCCTGGGAGGGGCTCGACGAAATTCGGCGCTTCGCCCGCGAAGGATTCGAATCGATTCCACCCGAGTGGCTTGGCACATACTTCCGCTGGTGGGGCGTTTACACCCAAGGCGATGGCGCGGGCGTGAGCGGTGGCAAGAATGGAGAAGGCCGGGCGCTGCAGCGCTTCATGGTGCGCATTCGAATTCCAAACGGCATCATGACTTCGCACCAACTGCGCGCCATTGCTGATCTCACCCAGCTCTATGCCAACGGAATCGCTGATCTCACCGTCCGCCAAAATATTCAACTGCATTGGGTCACCATCGAATCGCTGCCGGAAGTGCTCGACGGTTTGTGGCAAGTCGGGCTCAACACGATCGGCGCCTGCGGCGATGTGACTCGCAACGTGACCGGATGCCCCGTCGCGGGCGTGGATGCGGCGGAAATCGTCGATGCTTCCCCGCTGGCCTTGGAAGTGGCGCAGCACTTGGCGGGAAATGCGGAGTTCTACAATCTCCCACGCAAATTCAAGATTTCAATTACGGGCTGCCGCTCGTGGTGCTCGTATCCGGAAATCAATGATGTCGGCCTGACGGCAATCTCGCGCAGGGTGCGCGACAAGAACGAGATTGGATTTTCCTTGCGAGTGGCGGGCGGGCTCTCGGCTGAGCCCTATCTGGCCGAGCGCCTCAACGCGTTCGTCCGCTGGGAGCAGGTGGTTCCGGTCATTCGAGGAATCGCAGAGATCTTCCGCGATTCCGAAGTGCTCCGCGAACACAGAGAGCGCGCCCGCCTAAAGTTTCTCTTTCTGCGCCATGGGTGGACCGCGGAACGCTTCTTGAGTGAACTCGAAGATCGCATCGGATTCCGCCTCGATCCGGCGGGAGAGGAGTCTTCTCCAAACGACGTGTATCGCGACCACGTAGGCATTCACCCGCAAAAACAGGCGGGGCTGTCTTACGTGGGGGCGGTGGCATTGCGCGGCCGCATTGACGCCGACCAGATGCGAGCCGCAGCTGAACTGGCCGATCGATTTGCCCACGGCGAGCTGCGCACCACCGCCATGCAGAACTTGCTGGTGGTGAACGTGCCGAGCCTCAATGCGGAGCCGCTGGCAAGAGAACTCGATGCGATCGGGCTTAAGGTTTCGGCATCATCGTTTCATCGCGGGGTTGTGGCTTGCAGCGGGACGGAATTCTGCAAGCTGGCCATCACTGAGACGAAAAGCTTTTCGCGCTGGCTCGTGGAAGAGATGGAAGAGCGCCTGCCCGGTTTCGATCAGCACCTCAAGCTGCATGTCACGGGATGCCCCAACAGCTGCGGCCAGCACTGGATTGCCGACATTGGTCTCGACGGCAAGAAGATAAAAATCGGCGATCGCATGGTAGACGCTTACTACTTCTGCGTCGGCGGAGCACTGGGCCTGCATCAAGCGACCGCCAGGCCCATCGGATATCGCTGCGCGGCCAGTGAAGTTCCGCAGGCTCTCGAACGTTTGTTGGGCAGTTATTTATCGCAGCGGGAACCGGCGGAGAATTTGCGCCGCTTCTTTGCGCGCCACAGTGATGGGCAGTTGCGAGAGTTGTTGGCGGGTGAGCAAGTCGCGCCCGTCGCTCGCGATTTGCCTCAGCTTGGAAGCTCCGCGCAGATCGAAGGAGGGATCGGTGACTAACTTGTTTCCCATGTTTCTCAAACTCGCGGGCAAGCACTGCCTGGTGGTCGGAGCCGGAAAAATCGGCGAGGGCAAGATTGGCGGACTCCTCGACAGCGGAGCACGCGTCCGCGTAATCGCGCTCGATGCCACTTCCACTGTGCGCGAATGGGCGCGCGAAGGCAGCATCGAACTTGCGTTGCGGCCCTTCACTGATGACGATCTTTCCCGCGCGTTCCTCGCCATCGTGGCCACCAGCTCGCGCAGCCTCAACGAGCGCGTGTATTCCGAGGCGCAGCGGCGGGGCATTCTGTGCAATGTGGTCGATGTTCCTGATTTGTGCGACTTCTACTATCCAGCGATCGTGCGCCGGGGAGACTTGCAGATTGCGATTTCGACCGCCGGACAGAGTCCATCTCTGGCGCAGAAAATTCGCCAGCAATTGGAAAAACAGTTCGGCCCGGCATACGGATCGTGGCTGGCGGAATTGGGCGAGACGCGCAGGCTGATTCTGGCGAGCGACCTTGATAAGGAACGCAAACTCGATCTGCTGCATTCGCTCGCCAGCCGAGAAGCGGTGGAAGCTGCACTCGCCCAGGCGCAAGCACTCGTCCTGACAGGAGAAAGCGCATGAGCGGCAGAGTCTATGTAGTGGGGGCGGGGCCGGGAGATCCCGAATTACTCACATTGAAGGCGCTCCGCCTGCTGCGAACTGCGGATGCCGTGTTGCACGATGATCTAGTCGCGCCGGAAATTCTGAAACTGGCGTCGCCGACGGCGCAGGTGCATAACGTCGGCAAGCGCTGCGGCAAAAAGAAAATCTCGCAGGAAGAAATTCATTTCCTGATGATTGCGCTGGCGCAGGCGGGGATGCAGGTTGTGCGGTTGAAAGGCGGAGACCCGCTGATCTTCGGTCGCGCCGGTGAAGAAATAGAAGCGTTGCGGCGTGCCGAGGTCGAATACGACATCGTGCCGGGAATTACTTCTGCCCTGGGCGCGGCCGCAGCGGCGCAGATTCCACTGACGCACCGGGCGGCCTCGTCTGCAGTTGTGTTGATTACCGCGCATCAAGCTGAGGGAAGCGATGGGGCTAACTGGAACAAGCTGGCCAGCAGCGGCGCGACGCTGGTGATTTATATGCCGGGCTGCGACTACTCCGAAATTGCGGCGAAACTGAAGTCGGCGGGATTGGCCGCAGATGTTCCCTGCGCAGTCATTGCGCGGGCCACCAAACCGGACCAGCAGATTTATTTCACCGCGCTCGC
This sequence comes from uncultured Acidobacteriota bacterium, assembly GCA_963701925.1. GTDB lineage: Bacteria > Acidobacteriota > Terriglobia > Terriglobales > Acidobacteriaceae > Sulfotelmatobacter. The sequence continues at coordinate 229,224 of CAVPBQ010000006.1, read as the reverse complement.
GCAATTGAGCCGCGCTCCGAAGTTCCAGGCGCCTTCGTTGCTGGTTGTGGGCGAGGTAGTGGGCATGGGCGATCCTGCTGCTCTGCTGCAGGAATCAGCCGCCCAACTTCTGGATCACGGCGCACGGCCTGCATTGATCAATGCAATGTTCTTGCCTGCCGAAAACGAGGAGCCGCTCGCATGATCGACCGCGCCCAAAATCGCACCGATGAAATCATTAAAGAGGTGCAAGATGCGGCCGATGACTGGAGTCCGCAGCGTGCACTCTCGTGGGCATTCGGCACCTTTCAGCATTCAGTCGCGATCTCGTCGGCGTTCGGCGCAGAAGGCATGGTGCTGATCGACATAGCATCACGTCTGGAGAAAAACTTTCGTCTCTTTACCGTCGATACCGAATTCCTGTTCCCAGAAACCTATCAACTGATGGATCGGATCGAGCAAAAATACGGAATCACAATTGAGAAAGCTTATTCCATACTCTCTCCCGAGGAGCAGGAACGAAGCCATGGCGCGGCGCTGTGGGCGCGGAATCCCGATCTTTGCTGCAATCTGCGAAAGGTCGAACCGCTGCGACGAAAACTCAACGGCCTGAATGCCTGGATTACCAGCATTCGCCACGATCAGACCTCGGCCCGGGCCGCAGCCCGTCGCGTCGAATGGGATGCAAAATTCGGACTGGTCAAGATCAACCCCATCGTGGATTGGAGTTCGAAGCAGGTGTGGCGCTACATCCACGATCATGATGTGCCTTACAACCAGCTTCACAATCAGGACTTCCCCAGCATCGGGTGCACGCATTGCACGCGCGCGGTTCGACTGGGAGAAGACCCGCGCGCCGGGCGCTGGCCGGGATTTGCCAAGACCGAATGCGGCCTGCATATTATCGAGCCGGCAAACCAGCCCGCTCGGCCCGGCTCTGAATCCTAGCCGTCCGCGGTTCCCAAACTGCCAACTAGCGCGGGGTAAGACTCGACCCCTTCGGATGGTATCTTTGTGTTGAATCGCGGTATCGAAACGCGGGCGCTATTCATGGACGTTCTCCAGGATCTCTTCGAAAAGCATTTTCAGGTTCCGGCCGAGCGCGTGCAGCCGCTGCAAGGACAACTGGGTGGCTCCGGTCGCCGCATCGTGCGGCTCTCCGCGAGCAAGGTTTGCGCCGTCGGAATCCTTTATGACGTACGAGAGGAGAACGCCGCGTTTATCGAGTTCTCGCGGCACTTCCGGCGGCATCGCTTGCCGGTACCGGAAATCTACGCCGTCGATCTCGACCACGGTGCTTACCTCGAAGAAGATCTTGGCGACTTGTCGCTGTTTGAATTTCTTTCCAAAAATCGGACCGGAGATTCCATTGCCCCGCCGGTGGTCGAAGCCTATCAACGTGTGATCGCCACCTTGCCCAGATTTCAGATCGAAGCTGGCCGCGGCTTGAACTACAAAGCCTGTTATCCACGCGCCAGTTTCGACACGCAGTCGATTGCATGGGATCTGAATTACTTCAAGTATTATTTCCTGAGGCTGGCCGGCATTCCGTTCAACGAGCAGGCCCTGGAAGACGATTTCAGCCACTTGACCGAATTTCTGCTGAGCGCCGATCGCGATTATTTTCTCTATCGCGATTTTCAATCACGCAACATCATGCTCCGCCAAGGGCAGCCGTTTTTTCTTGATTATCAGGGTGGGCGCAAGGGCGCGCTGCAGTATGACGTGGCTTCGCTTCTCTTCGACGCCAAGGCGGATTTGCCGCCGGAGTTGCGCCAGCAGTTGCTCGATCATTATCTGGACGCGCTGACGGGGTACATCGAGCTCAAGCGCGAGCATTTCCTGCATTATTACTACGCTTACGTTTATATCCGCATTATGCAGGCGCTGGGGGCATACGGCTTTCGCGGATTTTACGAACGCAAAACGCATTTCTTGCAGAGCGTGCCGTATGCGCTGAAAAATCTTCGCTGGTTGCTGCACAACGTCACGCTTCCGGTTGCGTTGCCGACTTTGTTGGAAGCTTTCCACTCCATGCTGGCCTCCCCGAAGCTGCAGAGCATCGCCTCCGAAGCCGACAATCTTGTGGTGCGCATCTTCAGCTTCTCGTTTCACCGCGGCCTTCCGAAAGATGAAAGTGGAAATGGCGGCGGCTTTGTTTTCGATGGCCGCAGCCTGCCCAATCCCGGGCGGGACGAACGCTTCAAAGCTCTCACCGGAAAAGACGCGCCTGTAATCGATTACCTCAACCAGCAGGAGAGCGTGCATCAGTATCTTGCCAGCGTGATGTCGCTGGTTGATGGCAGCGTGAGCACCTATCAGAAGCGCGGCTTCAAGAATCTGATGATTTCGTTCGGCTGCACGGGTGGGCAGCACCGCTCGGTCTATCTTGCGGAGCAACTGGCAAAACATCTTCACGAGCGCAACGGAGTGGAAGTCGTGGTGGTCCATCGCGAACTCGAAAGGATGCAGGAGGGCATCGAGGCGGAGAGAGTCGAACCATGAAGGCCATGATCCTGGCCGCCGGCCTGGGCACGCGCCTGCGCCCGTTGACGGACGATCGCCCCAAGGCGCTGGTCGAAATTGCCGGGCGTACGTTGCTAGAGATCGCTCTGGCTCGCCTGCGCAATTTCGGAGTTCGCGAGGTGATTGTGAATGTCCATCACTTCGCCGACATAGTCGCCGGCTACCTGGAGAAGAACGCACATTTCGGCATGCGCATCGAAATCTCGCGCGAAGATGTGTTGCTCGACACCGGCGGAGGGCTGAAAAAAGCGGCGTGGTTCTTTCAGGAATCAGCGGGCGATGCAGAACAACCATTCCTGCTGCACAACGTCGATGTCCTCAGCACAATCAACCTGGAGCGCATGCTGGATTTTCATCGCAGGCGGAAGGCGCTGGTTACGCTGGCCATGCAGGATCGTCAAACTTCGCGCTACTTGCTATTCGATGAAGACCATCGATTATGCGGACGCCAGACCGGAAGAGAGGGACCGCTGGAAATGGTTCGGCCGGCGAAGCGCGCGCAGCCTCTAGCGTTTTCCGGGATCCACATTATCTCTCCACAATTTCTCTCGATGATGAGTGAAGGCGGAGTTTTCTCCATCATCGACGCATATCTCCGACTCGCAGGGCGTGGGGAGCGGATCGTTGCCTTTCGCGCCGACGAATACTACTGGCGCGATCTGGGCAAACCGGAGAGTTTGAAACAGGCTGAGCACGACGCGGAGCAGAACCTTATTTCGCCGTAAGAATCCGGCGCCCGTCACTTCTTTACCAGCGCCGCTTGTGTACAATTCATAGCTTCGGCATGAACGACGACTCCCACGGCCAGCCTTCTCCTCGCAAACTCATCATCGCCATTGATGGCCCCGCGGGCGCCGGCAAGAGCACGATCGCGTCTCGCCTGGCGCGCAAGCTCGGGTACGTCAACCTGGAGAGCGGCGCGATGTACCGCGCGCTGGCGCTGAAGGCCATTGAGAGAGACCTCTCGTTCGATGACGAGGCGGCGCTGACAAACCTGGCAGAGCACTCGCGCATTCGCCTCGAACCGCAGATCGGCGGGAACCGCACGCTGCTCGATGGCCGCGACGTCTCCGCGCGCATTCGCGAGCGCGATGTCACCGAAGCCGCGTCGAGAGTGTCTGTGCATCCGCGAGTGCGCAAATGGATGGTCGAACATCAGCGCGAAATGGGATCGGGGGGCGGGGTCGTGATGGAAGGACGCGACATCGGCACAAAAGTTTTTCCCGATGCCGACCTGAAGATTTTTTTGGATGCCGATCCCGTGGTGCGCGAGCAGCGGCGCATGGAGCAGCAAAAAATCAAAGGAGAACTCGCGGCCAGCGTTGCTGCGGAACTGCGCGACCGCGATCATCGCGACCGCACGCGGGCCACCTCGCCGCTGGTCGCCGCCGACGATGCAGTAGTCATCGACTCGAGTGCAATGACCGAGGACCAGGTCTTACAGCGTATAGAAGACCTGGTCGCTAAGAAGCTCTCTTAAGTGCTTTCTCAGTTCTCCGTGGGTTGCACCGTGTCCTTGGGAGCAGGCAGCGCTTTTGCAGGCTTGCCCGACGGCGGAGACGGCGGCTTGGGTGGCTGCGGGCTGGCTTTGCGGATCTCGATATTGTCGTGCTCGTTATTCAGCACGATGTGCGAGCTCCCGTTCCCCACCAATCCGTTGGCCTTAGCTTCGTGCTCATCATTGCTCACTTTCAGTTCCGGGAAGTCCGACTGAATCTCGCCATCGCGGGTGCGCGCGTCCAGGCGGAATCCTGCTTTGTCCGGCAGGTTGAGTTGGATGTCGCCGCTGCGGTTGTCGATCTGGATGTTGCCCACGGTGCGCATTCCCAGTTCAACGGAGCCGTTGTCGTCCTGCAGCCGCACATCTCCAGCAACGTCCTCGAGGCGGAGGTTTTTGGATCGGGTAGTCAGATGCAGCGGTCCGGTGATGCCATCGGCATGAAGGTCGTCGGAATCGAGATCTAGAGAACCGTCGATGCGCGAGAACTCCAGGTCGGTCCGCGAGGATTTGAATGTAACCGTTTTCGTGATGCGGGCCAGCTTCACGCTCTCTTGAAATTCTCCATCCAGTTGTACGTTTCCCGTAACGTCGTTGACCGATACTTCGTTGACCCGGGCCTCGACGTGCACGTCGCCACGAATCTGCTCAATTTTGACGGAGCCCTTTTCCTGACTTATTTTCACGTTGCCGGTCACATCCTCGATGGACGTGTCGCCATGCTGGGCTGCTATTTCGAGATTGCTATCGCGGTCGACCACGTTCACGTCTCCGCGCCGGGAAGTGATGGTCACTGGAACTTTACGCGGCAACGAAATGTCGAGGTCAACCTCCACCGGATGGTCTCCCGCGGCTTCGGCCTTCGCGTCGAGAGTGACCAGCCCGCCAATGGTCGTGATTGCAGGCTTGGTTTCTCCGTTGTACTTGTCGGCATCGCCCTGATTCTCGGCGCCAACGCGCTTGCGCACCACCACGGTGATATTGCTGTCATCGGAGGCGTGCACGCTGACTGCGCCGTGCGTGTCGATTACTTTGAGGCTCGCTCCCGCTGGGAATGCCTGCTCCAGGTGATCGTCAAAGTTGTAAGACTGGCCAAAGATGTTGGAGAAATCGTCGTCATCCAGATTGAGTTGATCGTGCAGTCCCGACCAGTTCACACGCTCCAGTTGAGATGCGATGAGGCCGAAGACCACGATCATCACGATGAGAAGAATTCCTCCCGCGCCAATGCCCGAAGACCGGCCGCCGGAGCGCTGCGCCTGCTGATGCTCGATCAGCTTGATTACGCCCCAGAAGATCAGCAGCACTGGCCAGTAGTGGGCGAACAGGACGCCGATGCGTCCCCACGACAGCATGTGCAGATTGCCCAGCAAGAAAATTACGCCAAGGATAATCAGCACAAACGCACCGGCAAACGATCGTGGACGATGCCGAGGCGGTAACGGCACCACCGGGGGAGTTCCAGGAGGCATTACAGGGCTAGACATTTTTCACCTCCTCAGAAGAAGTCGGCTGCGTAGAAGTGGGCGCTTGCGGCGCACTCTGTACTGCGGGAGGCGGCATGTTCGGCGGATAGACCGTCGTGACTGGCGGCAGGGTTCCTACGTGTCCCGCATCGGACGCGTTGCTCTGCATCAGCTTGACCACTCCGATTACCAGCAGAATTGCTGGCCATGTTTTACCAAAATCGAGCCGTGAAACATTGTCGAGCAGGAACAGAATGCCCAGCGTCACCAGAATCGATGGGCCCATGAGCTTGCGGGTGCGGCAGCGTTCGCAGACGCAAGCCGGTCGGTAGGTCCCCAGTAAGCCCCAATGTTTGGCAAACAGCCACACGCCCCAAGCGATCAAAATCAGCGGCCAGAAACGGTCGAGGCTGAAATCGAAGACCGTGTTGATCAGGAACAGCACCCCCAGCCCGATGAGGATAGCTGCGCCGACGGGAACTTTCGCGCCTTCCATTCTTTCGCCGCCGCCAAACATCTGCGCCAAGCCGAATGGATCGGGCGCAGGCTGTCCGGCTTGAATCGCCTTGGCGGTGCGAATCGAATCGGAAATCTGATAGAAGTAAAAAAATCCCATCGCAATGGCGAGAAACACTTTCACATACCAGGGCACGTCCGAGCTGATGACGACAATCAACAACACGGCGATTCCGAGATGCGCCAATCCCTTGGTGTACTGGCCGGTGTAGACCGCGCCGACGCCGATGGGAAAGAATCCGGCAAGAATTCCCGCCACGGCGGGATTCGGCCCTGAACCCGCGCCGGGAGCGACTCTGGGCGCCTGGTTGGGATCAACAACTTGCTGGTAAGCGTTCTGCGGAGGCACGAATCCCGCCGCGGGGGGGGCATAGCCTGTGACAGGTGGCGTAAATCCTGGAGCGGGAACGGTCCCTTCCATGCGAGCGGCCAGGCAGGCTTCGCAGTAAATCACTCCGCGGACGTCGCGGGTGCATTGGTTACAAAGTGGCTTTCCGCATGTGCGGCAGAAGGCCACTGCAGCAGTATCACTGTGCGTGGCGCAGTTCATACGAGCCTCCTGTACGTGATCACCGACACTACAGGCAGATCGTTAAGAAATGGACCCTCAGCAGCGCTGGCCATAAAAGTCTGACTCTCAGTCTGGCTGTAATTGCGCTCCTGTTTCTGCTCGGGCTGTTGTGTTGTGTCGTTCTTGTGGTCTTTCTGTTTCTCTCGGCCAGGCTCGGCAGGCTCGACGTTACGCTTCACCTGACGCGCCAGAGATTCTACCTCGTAGACGACCCGGATGTTCTCGTAGTACCGCACCACGCGGGCTTGCGTGTTGTAGTACGTGTGCCGGATCGCCGCCGGACGCAGGCTGACATGGGCGAGATCCGTCGGCTTGACGCCGGCGACCGTCAGGCCCACCGACAGCGCAAAGAATGCCATGCCGAACGACATGGCAAAGCGCGGCTGGCGAACCGTTTCCCAAATCGGCTCCATGAATCCGGAGATCGCGGCCTGTACGTGCTCGAGCCACGCGACTCGGGGCTGAGCGGCACGCGCCGGAGCCCGCAGGCGTTGGCTGTCAATGCCCGTCGTCGACGCCAGAATACTCGCGACCAGGCTGGCGGGAGGCTCCACCTCCGTGAGACCTTTCAGCCAGTTGCGGCCCGCCTCAGCTTCGGCGAGTAGCGGTCCGCAGGCGCGGCAATTGCCGGCGTGGGCCTGGAAGCGATCGAGAGCGCTCCCTGTCAGGACGCCATCCAAGGCGTCCGTGATCAGCAGGTCGAATTCGGCGCAGTGCATTGCGTTGCTACTCTGCTCGTTTTGGGTTCGATCTGCCATCACATCACCTGCCTATAGGTACGTTGTAAGAGGCGAGCTAGTTCCGCTCGTCCACGATTTATTCGAGATTTCACAGTTCCCTCCGGCACCTTCAAAACTGCGGCAATTTCACGGTAGTCCATATCCTGTAAGTCCCTTAGAATCACAGCTTCCCGAAGTTCTGGCGAAAGTTTGGTCAGGGCCGCATGGACGGTTTCGCTGACCTCCCGCTGGCGCACGTGGGCATCCGGCGCGGCAGATTGGTCTTGAATTTGCTCACTGAGCGGCTGCGCGTCCTCATGCTCGCTGCCGGTCGTATCCATGGAGTCGGTCATGCGGTCCTGCTTGGTTTTGCGGAAATGGTCGACTAGCAGGTTGCGGGTGATGGTCGTGACCCAGGTTACGAACGCGCCCTTGGTGTGGTCATAGCTGGGAAGCGTGCGGTACATCTTGATGAAGACCTCCTGGGTGAGGTCTTGGGCGTCGTCGCCCGATCCGGCGAAGCGATAGCAGATGTTATAGATGCGGCGATTGTAGGTCTGCACGATTTCCTCCCAGGCGGCAGCGTCGCCGGCAATACAGCGCCGAACCAGCATCGCAACGACCTGGACGTCTTCCACTAAATCTCCCCGGAAATCATTTTTCAGACTGAGACTGCGGCTTGGCGTGGTACTTGAGTCCCCAAGCCTCCACAAGACAGTACGCCGTTGTGGCCATTGAAGTTCGCGATATAACGGACCGCAATCGGAACACGGCATTGTAGCAGCGGCGAATATGGGGCCGTAGTCAAGATCACTGCCGCGAGGACAGAAAGGCACACGAAGGAAATTCGTTTCACAAAAGCACTCGTCGTGATCCTCCCGCTCTTCGTGATTCATGCCCTTTGTATTCCAGCGCCGGCAACACTGAGAAATTGCCTAATTCTTCGCTGGACGCTATGCTGCGCCTCAGGCCCCCACATGATTGGCAAGAGACTATCCCACTACCGGATTGAAGAGCAGATCGGCCGCGGCGGCATGGGTGTGGTTTACCGCGCGCACGACGAGCAACTCGATCGCGACGTGGCCATCAAAGTCTTGCCATCCCGCACCCTCGCCGATGAAGCCGCGCGCAAGCAGTTCCGCCAGGAAGCGCTCTCGCTGGCGCGCCTGAACCATCCCAACATTGCGACCGTTCACGAATTCGGAACTGAGGGCGAGATCGATTTTCTGGTGACGGAGTATATCGCGGGCATCACGCTCGACAGCAAGCTGGCGCGGGGAGCGCTTCCGCCGGAGCAAGTGATGCGCCTGGGCGCGCAGCTCGCCGCCGGCCTGGAGGCCGCGCATCGCGAAGGCGTCGTGCATCGCGATCTCAAGCCGGGCAACTTGCGCCTGACCACCGATGGCAGATTGAAGATTCTCGACTTCGGGCTGGCGCAACTCATGCCTCATGCAAGTGAGCTCGGGGTGACAGTGACTTTGACCCAGTCTGAGGAAATTACCGGCACGCTGCCTTACATGTCACCCGAACAATTGGCGGGTGCGCCGGCCGATGCGCTGACCGATATCTGGTCGGCGGGGGCAGTCCTTTATGAGATGGCGAGTGGGAAGAGGCCGTTTGAGCAGCCCACGCCAGCGCTGCTCATCAGCCAAATTCTAAATCACCCGGCGGAATCGGCGGCTAAGAAGAACCCATCAGTCCCGGAGTATCTCGATCACGTCATTCTTAAAGCGCTGGCTCACGAGCGCACTCAGCGCTATCAATCAGCGGCCGAGTTGGGCACGGCTCTGGAACTACCGAGTTCCACGGCGATTCCAGTGGTCAGGAGGAAGTCCTCCTACGCGCGCTGGGTCGGGATTGCGGCAGCGACCGTTATTCTGATCGGCGCAGTCGCAGGCTACAGAGTGCTGCATCGCAAAGCGGCGCAGTCTTCGTCGTCGGCAGTGAACCGGCGCAAGTCCGTAGCTGTGCTCGGATTCAAGAATCTTTCCGAGAATCCAGAGAAGGGTTGGCTCTCCACGGCACTCTCAGAATTACTGACGACGGAACTGAGCCAGGGCAATGAATTGCGTATGATCCCGGGCGAAAGCGTCGCGCTGATGAAGGCCAGCCTCGCTCTGCCCGATGCCGACAGCTTTAGCCAGCCGACGCTGAAGAAAATCCGGCAGAACCTGGGCAGCGATGATGTCATCTTCGGATCGTACCTGCCACTGGGGAACGGGGTTCTGCGGCTGGATGTGCGCTTGCAGGACGCGGTGGCGGGAGAAACTCTGGCATCGGTTTCGGAAAAGGGCAACGAATCGGAAATCGACGATCTGGTTGGACGGGCAGGCGCGGAGTTGCGGGCCAAGCTGGGGATCGCGGCGCTTTCCGACGTGCAGTCCGCTCAGGTGCGGGCATCATTGCCCTCCAACGCAGAGGCGGCTCGCTTGTATTCGCAGGGACTGGAGCGCCTGCGCGTGTTTGATGCGCAAGCGGCTCGCGATCTTCTAGAGCGCGCCGCGAAGCTCGATCCCGAACACGCGCCCACTCACTCCGCCCTGGCGGAAGCCTGGAGGTTGCTGGGGTACGAGTCGAAGGCCAAAGATCAGGCCAAGCAGGCCCTGGCGCTGTCTGCGAAATGTTCGCGCGAAGAGCAATTGCTGATCGAAGGGCGCGCCCACGAAATGCTGAATGAGATGCCGCAGGCGGTGGAGAGCTACCGCGCTCTGTGGCAGTTCTTTCCCGACAATATCGACTATGGCCTATCTCTCATACGAGCCCAGAATGCCGCCGGGCACGCCAGAGAAGCGGAGAGCACGCTGGCAGATTTGAGGAAGTTGTCTGCATCCGGCGCCGACGCGGCCAGGATCGATCTCGCCGAAGCACGGATCGCCGCGGCGTTGAGCGACTTCAAGCGGCAACAATCCGCATCCGAGAGCGCAGCCAGTGAAAGCCGCGCTGTGGGCGCCAGCCTGATTTTGGCCGACGCGCTGCAAATCGAGTCCGACGCCTGGGAGCGCATGGGCCAGTCGCAAAAACCCCTGGAGCTCTCCAACGAGGCGCATGCCCTCTATGTTTCTGCCGCCGATCACGGCGGAGCGGCCCGGGTCCTACTGCGTATGGGGGATCAACTCTCGGATCAGGGCGATTATGAAGGCGCGAAGAAGAAGTTCCAGGAGGCGCTTCCAGTGTTTCAGGAAATCGGCGCCAAGAAGAGTGTTCGCGCGACGCTGGAACGGATTGGAAACGTTTATTACTCCGAAGGAAAAATGCAGGAGGCCAAAAAGTGCTATGAGCAAAGCCTCAGCTATGACCGCGTGATCGGCGACCTCGTCGGTTTGGCCAGCGACTACGGAAATCTGGCCAACGCCCTCGACGGCATGGGCGATCTGCAAGGCTCGCTAAAGATGCAACTGGACTCGCTGGCGGCCTTCAACGAACTCAACGACCGGCGCGGATCTTCGGCCACTCTAAATAATCTAGGAAATGTCTACGTGGAAATCGGCAGTCTGGATCAGGCCGACAACTACTACAACCAGGCTCTCGCGCTAACACGCGAGATTGCCTACCGGCGCGGCGAGCCGTATCCGTTATCCGGGCTGGGTGACGTTCTTCTGGCGCGCGGTAACCTGCCGGAGGCGCAAAAACGCTACGCAGCGGCACTCGCTCTTTGCAAGGAAATGGGAGACGAGGATTTTTCGGCGCAACTCAATGTCGGACTTGCGACCATTGCTCTGCTGGAAAATAGATATGGCGACGGCGAGGCGCTCTCCAGGAATGCGATCGCGGCCTACGAGAAGGCCAACTCCTCCGGCAACGGTGCTTGGGCCGGGGCAGTGCTGGCGCGAAATTTACTGGCTGACGGAAAGTTAGCTGAGTCCCAAGTCGCGGTGAAAAAAGCTGCGGAACTGGCTCGTCAGAGCACGTTGCTGACCCCGCACTTCGAAGTGATCCTGGCGGAAGCGCGGGTCCAGGCGAAGTCGGGCAAGACCTCAGACGCTCTGCAATCGCTGCAGAGCCTGCTGACATCCGCGCACAAATCCGGTTACAGGCTCTACGAACTGCAGGCTCGCCTCGCCATCGCGGAAATTGAAAATCAATCCGGCGCTGCTTCTGCCCGAGAACACCTTTCCGCTCTGGTGAAAGATGCCCGGCAGCGCGGGGCACTGCTCGTTGCGAACCAAGCGCAAGAATTGCTGAAGGGTCCAAAGGGCAACTGATTTTTACTCCATTCACGCAAGGGCGGGGCGCCCACGCAACGGCCGGACCGAGGTTGCTGCGTTTATTCCGTAGTGAAGTAGTCCACGGTGACCGGGTTTTCAAAGAGCGAGTAGTCGCGGGTCACGACCGTGATACCGCTGTCGGTGACGAAATAGCGCTGGCGGTCGGCCTCGGCGTCATAGCCAATGGTGGTGCCTTCGGGCAGGTGCACGTCGCGATCGATAATCGAATTGCGGACGCGGCAGTGGCGGCCGACGCTGACATGGGAGAAGAGAATGCACTTGTCGACTTCTGAATAGGAGTTGACCCGCACATCCGGCGACAAAACCGAGTTCTTCACCGCCCCGCCGGAGACGATGCATCCGGCGGAGACGATCGAATCGAGTGCTGTCCCGGTGCGACCCGCCTCGGCGAAAACAAATTTTGCTGGAGGATATTGCCTCTGGTGGGTGCGGATCGGCCACTCTTCGTCGTACAAGTTGAAAATCGGCGAGACGGAAACGATATCCATGTTGGCTTCGTAGTAGGCCTCAAGTGTGCCCACGTCGCGCCAGTAGAGCGCCTCCTTTTTATTCTCGTCGACGAAATCGTAAGAGTAGACGCGGTAGTCGTCGATCATCCTGGGCAAAATGTCTTTGCCGAAATCGTGGCTTGATTGTGGGTTCTCGGCGTCTTTCAGCAGCACCGGTATGAGCACGTCGGCATTGAACAGATAAACGCCCATTGAGCCCACAACTTTTTCCGGATTGATGGGCGAGCGCAGCGGAGTCGTCTTGGGCTTCTCCTGAAAGCCGTTGATGCGGCCGTCTTTGTCGACATCCACTACGCCGAAGCGGTAAGTTTCTGCGGGGTTGATCTGAATCGTTGCCAGCGTAATGTCCGCGGCTGAGTCCTGGTGCTGCTTCATCATCTTGCCGTAATCCATCTTGTAGATGTGATCGCCGGAAAGAATGAGCACGTGCTTGGGCTGCTCAGAGCCGATCGAATAAATATTCTGGTAAACCGCGTCGGCTGTGCCTTGATACCACTGATCGCTGACGCGCTTCATCGGAGGCAGCACTTCAATGAATTCGCCCACTTCGCGGCCCAGAATGTTCCAGCCCTCGCGAATATGGCGATTGAGCGACAGCGCTTTGTACTGCGTGAGAATGTAAACCCGGCGCAGATCGGAGTTGAGGCAGTTGGAGAGGGTGATATCGATGATGCGGTAGATGCCGCCGAAGGTGACCGCGGGCTTGGCGCGGTCGCGAGTCAGAGGATACAGGCGCTCCCCAGCGCCGCCTGCCAGCAGAACCCCCAGCGTGTCTTTCATGACTGCCCTCGCATCCCGGCGCAACGCGGGCCAGGATTATTCATCGCTCGGCAGAAGCGAAAACAGTAGATGGTAGCACAGGAAAGAAGGTTGCGAGGACGGCCTCGAGGCGGTCTCCGCTTCAATCTCCTATTCAGGCCGCGTCCTTCCGTCGCTTCTTTCGATCCGCGGCGAAACATCTTAGTACGCAGTCGAGTTAATACGCAGTCAAGTTCACTTGATCGAGCCAGACGTTATACGGCGTCTGGGCATAGTTGCCGTCCATTTGGAACGCCACGTCGATCTCTTCTAAAGTCCAATCCGGCTGATTGGGATAGTAAGTATCGACGGGATAAGTCGTATCTCCGACCTGCAGGCTGATGTAGTGCACTTGATTGCCGACGCGCTCCACGTTCCAGATCAGATGAATCCATGTGTTCGAAGGAAAGTCCGTGCACGGATAGACGGTGGGCTGCCAGCCGGTCACGTCGTTCCAGATATCCCATTTGCCGCTGCCGTTGAAATTGCACTCGGAACCCCAGACCCATCGTTGGCCGCCATATGTCTGATTGATGTCGAACTCGAGCGCTTGCGGCGCGGTTCCGTTGTCGATGTAGAAGTACAAATCGTAGGTGAAGTGGCTGACGTTGTTGCCGCCCGCCACCGCGTTGAAGTAGAGCATGTTCGAATACGGCGTCGGCCCTCCCATGCTGAACTTGGTGGAGTTCCCGTCCATCGCAGGGGAAGACTGATTCTGAGTCATGCTTGAGACTGCCGTGCCCAAGCCTGCTGCACAGATCTGTCCGGCGCGTCCTGAGCCTTGCGGAAATACCGCCGAGCACGATTGCCATCCCGGGATCGCCTGAATGCCGCTGATGGTGGTTTGCCCCTGCGTGGTCACGGTTACATTGAGCGGCGTCGCCGAGATGAAGCCTTGATTGTCTTCGGCCATCACTGTGATGGTGTGCTGTCCGGGGGGAACGAAAATCTGCGTGTTGATCGAATTGTCCCAGGTGTAATACACCGCCAGTTGATCGACATACACGCGCATGAAGAAAATCGGATTCTGCGGCGTTGCCGAGGCCACGACAGTGAGAGGCGAAGTGGTCGTTGCGCCGGTCAGCGGACTGGAAACCAGAAGCGGAAAATCATTCGCTCCGGGCGGTGGGGGAACTTGCGCCGCCGGCGCGGGAAGCGAGCTGCTCGCAGGATCCTGCAGCGGCCAGGAAATTGGCTGCTGTGGGTAGAAAGGATAGTTAGGCTGCGACGGAGGATTCCCCGTTGTCGTGGTTGTGGTTGTCGTTTTCGCGGAACTCGAGCCGCACCCGGTCATCGACGTGGATACGAGAGCGAGCAATAAGAGGGAAAGTGAAGAGTAGACCCAGACGGAATTCTTGCCCACACCTGCGCTGCAGGCGTCCTCCGAAACCACGCTCATTTTGCAGCCTCCCGGCGCTGAAGAAAGAGTGCTGTAGATCACCAGCGCTGGAGCGGCAAGCCGGGTCCTACAACGCACGCAAAGGTGCTGATTCTTTTATCGAGGATGAACGCCGCGAGCGGCAATACCGCGCCCACCTTAAAGGCGGGGGCCGTTTCCCCCGATGTCGCTTGAGAAGCGAAAAGCCCGCTGTTGGCGGGCTTTAGGGGCTGTCAAAAGGTTGCCATCTTATGTTTTTTCTTCGTCAATTTTGATGCGCAGGGACTTCAGAAATTTCAGATCCTGATCGCTGATTTTAAATTCAGGATTAGTGGAGAGCGTGGTCACCATAGAAGTTTTATCTCCCGGCTTCTCGCCCTGCTTGCTCACGCCGATGGTTGCCTCAAGCACCAAAAAGATGTCGTAGCCGCCCTCTTTGATGCGAGCCACAACTTCAGAAATTTGCTCCGAATCAGAAAGCGATTCGTTGATAGCATCGCCCAGTTCTTTCATCAATTGCTTGAGTTGCGGATCCACTAGGCCCCCCTGCTGAGTCTGGTCGGCTCTAACAGCATTGGATGCTGCCGGCGACACAATGGTCGCCGTACGCTCCGGCGTGGAGTCATTGTAGCTCCGGAGGCTGTTAAAATCGAGGCCGTGAGCAAAGTTTCATCGTGGCGCAAAGCGGGCATTGTCGCGCAAGTAGCGCGCCAACAAGCCGGACGAAGCCGCACGCTAAATGCCATTGGCGGAGCCGCCCGGACCACTGCCCGTTCCTTTGGGCGCGCCCTTCACCAGCTCTGGCTGGAGGTCACCGGCTCGGTCTTCCTTTGTATGGCAGTATTTGGCGCGGCCGCCTGCGTTCGTGAGTACGCGAAATATACTGCCGGGCACACTCCCGCCAGTCATGTGGCGATTGCAATTTGTTTCACACTGACCTTCGGCTGGTTCGGCCTGAGTTCTTTCCTGAGAATCAGAAGGAAGAGTCAGGGTTCATGAATTCATCCGCATAAATGTTTGGTTCGCTCGGGGGCACGATGACCGAAAAACTGAAAACGCACCCTGCTGTTGCCGAGATCGAAACTTCGTCTCATATCCCTGTAAATCCCCTGTACACGCCGGCCGATCTGAAAGGCTGCGACTATGAAAGTGAAGTCGGATATCCCGGCGAGTATCCCTTTACTCGCGGCGTGCAGGCCAGCATGTATCGCGGGCGGCTCTGGACCATGCGCCAGTATGCCGGCATGGGCGACGCTGAGGAATCGAACAAGCGCTACAAGTATCTGCTGGCCAATGGCACCACCGGGTTGTCGGTGGCGTTCGATTTGCCCACTCAGATCGGGATGGATTCGGACCATCCGCTGGCCTCGGGTGAAGTCGGCAAGGTCGGCGTTGCGATTGATTCGATTGAAGACATGCAGCGGCTGTTCGACGGCATCAAACTGACCAAAATTTCTACATCGATGACCATCAATGCAACGGCGTCGACCTTGCTGGCGCTGTACGTGGCCGTGGCGCGGCGGCAAGGCGCTGATATTCGCAAGCTCTCAGGCACGGTCCAGAATGACGTTTTGAAGGAGTACATCGCGCGTGGGACTTATATTTATCCGCCGCACCAGGCCATGCGCGTCATCACCGACATGTTCGCCTGGGCCAACGAAAACGTGCCCGAGTGGAACACGATTTCGATAAGCGGTTATCACATGCGCGAGGCCGGATCGACCGCGGTACAGGAAGTCGCGTTTACGCTGGGCAATGGCATGGCGTATGTGGAAGCGGCGATCAGAGCCGGACTCGACGTCGACAAGTTCGCACCGAGGCTATCTTTCTTTTTCAACGCACACAGCAATTTTCTGGAGGAGGTCGCGAAATTCCGCGCTGCTCGCCGCATGTGGGCGCACATCATGCGCGAACACTTCAAGGCCAGGAATCCGCGCTCTTGGATGTTGCGCTTTCATACGCAGACTGCCGGATCAACTCTCACAGCGCAGCAGCCAGAGAATAACATCGTGCGTACGGCGATTCAGGCGCTGGCGGCCGTGCTCGGCGGAACGCAGTCGCTGCATACCAACTCTTACGACGAGGCGCTCGCCCTTCCCACGGAGCAGGCGGCCCGCATCGCGCTGCGTACGCAGCAGGTCATCGCCTACGAGTCGGGCACTCCGCAAACCATCGATCCTCTGGCGGGATCGTATTACGTCGAGTCGCTGACCAACGAAATTGAGAAGCGGGCGGCGGAATATTTAGGAAAGATTGAAGTGCTGGGAGGAATGCTGAAGGCGATCGAACGCGGCTATGTGCAGCACGAAATTCAGAACGCGGCCTACGAATATCAGCAGCAGGTCGACCATCAGGAAGCCATTGTCGTCGGGGTGAATCGTTTCGAGGTGGAGGAAGAGAAGCCGATTCCGATTCAGCGCATCGATCCGGCACTGGAATCGAAGCAGGTGGAGCGGGTGCGCGCACTGCGGGCCAAACGCGATCAAGGCCCGTGGAAAGCCGCGCTCGCGGCGGTGGAAGACGCGGCGCGGTCCGGTGCCAACATCATGCCGAAAATTGTAACCGCAGTCGATGCCGATGCCACAGTAGGAGAAATTTCCGACGCCATGCGGCGTGTGTTTGGGGAATATAAAGAAGCGGTGGTGATTTAGCTCGGGGTCGCGGAGCGCTTAACCGTCGACCTCAACCACGTTCACGCGGACGGGGCGTCCGCTTCAGCTTATGCCGGTTGTGCTTCCATCTCCGCGACGGCCGCATCGAGGTGACGGAGCGTTTCGTCTATCGTTAGCGAGTACATCTCGCGTCCGAGGCCTTCTCCCGCCTCGAGCGCGGCTTTCAAATAATGTCCAGCAGTCTCGACGGCGAGCGAATCGGTGATGATCTTTCCGGTGCGCTTTTGGTATTCGACCCACGCTGGATGCGGGAGCGCCACCCAGACTCTGCGACCATCCACCAGAAACTTGTAGTCGACGGCATCGGCATGCCGGGTGGCGATGGCGATGATTTGCGCCTGATAGACGCAGTGGACTGGTTTCTTGGTCCAGCGGTCGGTAGCGGTAAAGTTCTCAAACATGGTTAGAACTATAGCGAAGAGCGCGGCGGAGGGGCAAACTCGTACCATCGCCAGCCATGGGCGGGTGCTACGCTGTGCTGCGAACGCTGCCATGCGAACTACGATAGACTTCCAGTTTTGCGAGGTCCCCTCATGATCCAGAAGAAAGCAACGTTCCTGACTTGCATCGCCTTTCTCCTTTTCATTCCATTTGCGCCTGCCGCTGCGAAGAAACCGGCTCAGCCCTCCACCCTGCGCTTCGAAGTTTCTTTTCCGAAGGAGCAGAGTGCGATGCCACTCGACGGCCACATTTTGCTACTGATTTCGACCAACAACGAGCGGGAACCGCGCTTCCAGCTCAGCTTTAACACCGTCGACTCGCAACAGGGCTTCGGAGTCGACGTTGACCAACTCGCGCCAGAAACGGCCGCTGTGGTGGACGATTCAACGCTTGGCTATCCCGCCGAAAGTTTGAAGGACATCCGCGAAGGCGATTACTGGGTGCAGGCCGTCATTAACATTTACGAGACTTTTCATCTTTCAAACGGACACACGGTCAGGCTGCCGCCTGACAAGGGGGAAGGCCAGCACTGGCAGACCAAGCCCGGCAATCTTTACAGCAAGCCGCAGAAAATTTATCTTGACCCCAAATCCCCGCAGGCCATCCGCATTTCGCTCACGGAAAAAATTCCGCCGGTCGAGGATAACGCCAAAGAAGTCGACTCTCTGCTGGGCTGGGACGGCTCCAACGACCAGCACGTCATCGCCGATAATAAATGGGTGAAGCACATCCGGCTGCAAAGCGATGTGCTTACGAAATTTTATGGAAGGCCCACCTACATCGGCGCGGTCGTGCTGGTTCCCGATGGTTTTGACGAGCATCCTGACGCGCACTATCCGCTGATTGTTGAGCAGGATCATTTCGCCCGCGGACTGCCGGGGCTACTCGCCTTTCGAACAGAGCCGCCCGATCCGAAGGCGCAAGGCCGCGACCGGCGTGGGGAGCAGATGGGCTACAAGCTCTACCAGGATTGGACCGCGAATCGCGTGCCCCGCGTCCTTGTGCTGTCCATTCAGCACGCGACGCCCTATTTTGACGATTCGTACGCCGTGAACTCCGCCAATGTCGGCCCGTACGGCGACGCCATTACCCAGGAACTGATTCCTTACGTCGAAAAACAATTTCGCGGCATCGGGCAGGGATGGGCGCGCGCCGTTTACGGCGGATCGACCGGCGGCTGGGAGAGCTTGGCTTCCCAGGTTTTCTATCCCGACTTTTATAACGGCGCATGGGTGTTCTGTCCGGACGTGGTCGATTTCCGCGCCTACCCGACCACCAATATCTACGAAGACAAGAACGCTTACTGGTCTGAGACTCCATTCACGCGCGTGCCTCGGCCCGCGATGCGGCAGCCCGACGGCACGCTGCTCGCGACCATGGAAGAGATGAATCGCTACGAACTCGTGCAGGGAACGCATGACCGCTCGGGCGAGCAGTTCGATATCTGGGAAGCGGTTTTCAGTCCGGTCGGTGACGATGGATATCCGCGGCGCATCTTCGACAAGCGTACGGGCGTGATCGACCACGAGACGGCGAAGTACTGGCAGGAGCATTACGACCTGAGCGCCATCCTGCAGCGCGACTGGAAGACGCTGGGGCCGAAGCTCGCTGGCAAGCTGCATTTCTGGGTGGGCGAGTCGGATACGTTCTATCTGGATCGCGCGGTGCACCTGCTGAAGGATTTTCTCGATACCACGACCGACCCTTATTATCGCGGAACGTTCGAGTTCGGTATGCGCAAGCCGCACTGCTACGCCGGGGACATCGATCCCGCAGCAGGAATCAATCAACATTACTGGCCGGAGATGGTCAAGCACATGGAGCAGACTGCCCCTCCGGGCGCCGACCTCAAGAGCTGGAAATACTAGCGGGTCGCTAGAGGAGCACCACGGCAATTCGCTTCTAGTAGAATCGAATCTCCGATTGAGCTATGGCTGACATTCGCCGCGGGCTGATCATCGTGAACACCGGTCCGGGCAAGGGCAAGACCACCGCCGCCATGGGTACTGCGTTGCGCGCCGTCGGACAAGGCATGCGCGTGCTCATGCTGCAGTTCCTGAAAGGCTCGTGGCATTACGGAGAGCTTGATGCGGTGCAGGTGTTCGGCGACAAGTTCATCATGAAGCAGATGGGCCGTGGCTTTGTTAAAGTCGGCGCCGAGAAGCCCGATCCAGAAGATGTGCGCATGGTGGAAGAAGCCTGGGTTGAGGCGGATCGCGCGATTCACTCCCGTGAATGGGATCTGGTCGTACTCGACGAGATCAATTACGCGATCGGCTATGGCATGCTTGATCCCGCAAAGGTGGTGGAGAGCCTGAAGAGCAAACCGGAGATGGTGCATGTTATCTTGACGGGTCGGAACGCGCACCCCACAATTGTGGAGGTCGCGGACACGGTAACAGAAATGCGCCAGGTCAAACACGCGTATGAGAAGGGCGTGATGGCGCAAAGAGGAATCGAATACTGAGATTGAGTGATTGTGTAATTTGGTAATTGTGTAATTTACGATCGGAGTTCTTGCTTTCAAATTACTACGATTACTAAATTTCCCAATTACTAAATCATCTTATGGCTTGGTTTAAACGCGAATCCGGTGAAGTCGATAATTCGGGCGAGAAGCGTGTGCGCACCGAAGGCTTGTGGGTGAAGTGTGAGAGCTGCCGGCAGATCATCTGGAAAAAAGATCTGGAAGAGAATCTGAATGTCTGTCCGAAGTGCGAGAAGCATTTCCGCATCGATGCCCGCACCCGACTCGGATATTTGCTGGATGACGGTCAGTACGAGACCTTTGACGGAAATCTGAGTTCGACCGACCCGTTGAAATTTGTGGATCTCAAGCCATATTCCTCGCGGCTGAAGCATGCGCAAAAAGAGACCGGCTTGAAAGATGCAGTCATCAACGCGCAGGGCAAACTGGCGGGCAAACCGGTAATTGCCAGCGTGATGGAATATGCCTTCATCGGCGGCAGCATGGGGGCGGTGGTCGGCGAGACTATCACCCGCGCGGTGGAGCGCGCGGAACAGACACGCATGCCGTTGATTATTGTGTCGGCATCGGGCGGAGCCCGCATGATGGAGGGCGTCATCAGCCTGATGCAGCTGGCGAAAATCTCTGCCGCGCTGGCACGGTTGGATAAGGCCAAGGTTCCCTACATTTCGTTGCTTACGGATCCGACGACTGGTGGCGTCACAGCCTCGTTCGCCATGCTGGGAGATTTGAATATTGCCGAACCGGGCGCGCTGATTGGCTTCGCCGGGCCGCGCGTGATCGAGCAGACGATTCGTCAAAAGCTGCCACCGGGCTTCCAGCGCAGCGAGTTTCTGCTACAGCATGGCATGCTCGACGCCGTCGTTCCCCGCAAGCAGTTGAAACCGTACATCGCGCGCGCGTTAGACTTCATGGCGGCGTGAAAACAAGCTATCGGCTTTCAGCCTCCCCGGTTGTCCACGAAGTCTGCTGGTACTCTAAAAGTCTCAAGCTAAAAGCGGACAGCTGAGAGCTTCTTTCCATGTCCTACGAAACCGCCGTTGCAAGCATGTTCGCGTTGGGGCACGAACTGGCGAACATGCCTTCGCCGAAATTCGATCTCGCGCACATGCGGGTACTGCTCGCGGCGATGGATCATCCCGAGCGTGCCTTTCCCAGTGTACTCATCGCGGGGACGAACGGGAAAGGCTCGACTGCAGCGACTCTGGCTTCGATTCTGCGGACATCCGGTCTCAAGACCGCGCTCTACACTTCCCCGCATCTGGTGCGGATCAACGAGCGCATTCGCAACAATGGGGAAGAAATCAGCGACGACAATTTCGCGGCGCTCCACGGCGAAGTGGATCGTTTCGCCGAGCGGCTTGTCGCGCGAGGCGAACTACCCTGGCATCCCAGCTTCTTCGAGATGATGACCGCCATCGCCTTCGCGCACTTCGCGCGGGAGCGCGTCGATATTGCTGTGCTGGAAGTCGGCATGGGCGGCCGGCTGGATGCCACCAACGTCGTCGAGCCGCTGGTCAGCGTCATTGCTGACATTTCCCTCGACCACCAGAAGTTTCTCGGCAATACGGTTGCGGAAATCGCGCGCGAGAAGGTCGGAATCATTCGTCTTGGCGGTACTGTGGTCACGCTTCCACAGCAGCCTGAGGCCAACGATGTTATCGGTAACACGATTCTTGAGTTGCACGCGAACGGCGTCAGCGCCGCGCAGTATGTGCCTCCGGTCTCGCCCGCAAGCGCCGCGTTCCGAGTTCCCGGCGCGGAGTGGCGCTATCGCTATCCTTTGCAGCTCGGACAGACGGAGATTTCGGTGGAAACGCCGCTGGTCGGGCGACATCAACTGCGGAATGTTGCGCTCGCGATCGCTGTCGCTGAAGAATTGCGCAGGCAGCAATTCAAAGACATCACTCCTGCGTCGATCGAGCGGGGCATTCGTGAGACACATTGGCCGGGCCGCTTTCAGGTTATCGCTGCTCATGATGGATGGCCCGACATCGTTCTTGACGTTGCGCATAATCCGGCCGGCGCCTGGGCGCTGCGTTCGACGCTCTCTGAAAGCTTTGATGACCGTCCACTGATTTTTGTTTTCGGGGCGATGCGTGACAAGGCGATCGCGGACATGACCGACATCTTGTTCCCGACTGCCGAGCGCGTGATTGCCACCCGGCCCGATAATCCACGGGCTGCCTCCCCGGAGGAGATTGCCCAAGCGGGAAGCCGCAGCGGTACGGAGATCGAGTTGATCGCGAATGTGCGGCAGGCTCTGGATCGGGCTCGGGACCTCAGCATATCCAGACCAGGGTCGGTCCTCATCGTGACCGGATCGATTTATCTGGTTGGAGAAGTGATACGTCTGCTCGGCGTCAGCCTCTAATGCGAGTTCGCCGGCTTGGATATCCTTCGTTCCTTCTCAGGAACGGATTCACTCAGATGACACCCACAAGCAACGGCTTACTACTTCCTCATTCCTCTGAGTTTTCGTGCAACGACGATTTCCCCTAGAATAGGAATGTGCCGGACGCGAACTCATCGGTGGAGCAGGTGGAGAAGCCCGAGGCGCACGCCGCGGGCCCAACCGCGGTAAGGTCTCTGCGCACCAGTCCGCATCCCATGCCCGGCCGCAGGTACAGTTGGCTAAGCCGGCTCCGGTCGTACTTCGTCATCGACCCGCTGATCTGGCTCTACACGCTTGTGCTAGGCATACTGGCCTTGCCCGGAGGAATGTTCGACCGCACCGGCCGCCGCCTGCATTGGTTTTCCACCGCGTGGTCGTGGCTCATCATGAAGACGATTTGGTCGCCGGTAAAAGTCACGGGGCTCGACAGGATCGATACCACGAAGCCTCACGTCTACGCGGTCAATCACGCGTCTGCACTCGATATTCCCGTCCTTTATGTGTATCTGCCCTTTCAATTCCGCATTGCCTTCAAGAAAGAGTTGCTGGCGTATCCGGTGGTGGGCTGGCAATTGCAGCGCTCGGGGCAGATCTGCATCGACCAGCAGAATCCGGCGCGGTCGATCGGTAGCATCCGAGCCGCGTTGAAGGCATTGAAGGAAGGAATGCCACTGGTGATTTTCCCCGAAGGCGGGCGCACCCCCGACGGCGAGATCAAGCCATTTCTGCCAGGAGCATTTTTTCTGGCAATCAAAGCGCAGGTGGATGTGGTTCCGGTTGCGCTGGTTGGCACCTACGAACTGCTGCCTATGGATACCTACCACATCAAGTGTCGCCCGCTGGAGATGCGGGTGGGCGAGCCCATCTCGACTGCCGGGATGACCGCTCGCGACCTGGAAGCTCTTTCTGACAAAATACAGAAGGCCGTGGAAGCTCTCTACTATCCAGATTGAGCAACACAGCCCAGCCCAGTCGCTACGCGGCCTTCTTCTTTTCATCGCAGAGTTGCTGATAGTGCTCTCGCCCGCGCTGATAGCCGCGCGTAAACGGTTCCTCGACTTGCTCCCCGGGATGCTGGCGCTGAACATCTTCCAGAGCGGCATCCATCTCGGCCGAGACCTGATCAAACTCCATGCAGCGGGTGCGGGCATGCAGGGCCGCTTCGAAGCCCAGGCGATAGAACTTTTCGTCCTCGCTGAACTTCCTTCCGGACTTTTCATAATGGTTCTGTTCGGCGCTGCGCAGGCCGATCCACCACTGTTCGCGCGCCGCGTCGACCGATTCCGCTCCCTCGGTCTTCAGAAGCTCTCGAATCGACGAGGCCGTCTCGTCGTTTTGTGCCAGCGCGATGACGACGCTCCGGCCTTTGCGCAGGGCGTCTTCATAGACGAAAATCTCGTCTTCTGGAAGGCCCTCGGTGACGGCTTCCTCCGCCTTGCCACCTATGGTTCCACCGACCACGGCCCCTGCCGATCCGAGGATGGCCGCTCCAAGCAAACCAAGCGCCGAGATCGGGCCAAGTCCGGGCACAAGAGCAATAAGGAGCGAACCTCCGGTGATTCCCACTCCCCCACCCAACAGCGCGCCAATCGCTTTGCCCATGCCAGGTTGCTCGGTGGCGTCGGTAGGAATGGACTCTGCTTCCTTTTCGATCTGAGCGTCCGTGCCGGGAGTCAGAAGCGTGATTTTGTCGACCGGAACCCCCATCTGGTACGCTTCGCTCATCGCGTGCTCCGCGGTCGCGCGGTTAGTGAATACTCCACTTATAGCTTCCATTGTGATCCTCCCGGACCTCTGAGTTGGTCGTGACTGGGAAATCGATCTTGAGGCAACACGGAATGGGATGCTAAGTTTGTCAGCATGGCTACAAGAAAATTACAAAAACCAATTTTCTGCCGCCCGTAACCTTTTCGCCTGGCCCGGCGTTTATCCTTACGTAAGATCAAACCGCGGAGAATTCGTTGAAGGCTCTGAAGAAAGAAGCGGACGAGCGGCTTCTGGTCGAAGCTGCGCAGCACGACCCCGCCCGCTTTGCCGACCTTTACGAACTCAACTTCGAACGCGTCTATGCCTATATCGTCAAACGCGTGCAGGACCGCGCTGAGACTGAGGATCTGACCGCAGAAACGTTTCATCAGGCGCTGGCGAATTTGAAACGGTTTGAGTGGCGTGGGATTCCCTTCGCGGCCTGGCTATTCCGGATCGCGGCCAACCTGATTGCCGATCGCTGGCAGCGCTCCGGGCGGGAAGTCAAGGACGAGAAACAGATCGAACTGGCGCAGGCGGGTTCAGCTGAAATCGAAGAAGTGGAACGGCGGGCTACGTTGTTTCGCCTGGTAGAGACGCTTCCGTCTGAGCAGAAGCGAGTGGTGGTGCTGCGATTCGTCGAAGACAAGAGCATTAAGGAAGTGGCCACCGAAATTCGCAAGACTGAAGGAGCTGTGAAGCAATTACAATTTCGCGCCCTGAGCACGTTGCGGGCGCGCATGGAGGGTGCCGATGCCTAAGCGCTCTCTACATCCAGGAGACGGCGAGCAGAAGAAGATCGAGCAGCTGAACAAGGCTCTCGACTCGATACTGGCCCGGAATGACGGTAAGGTCAGCAGGGCACCGGCTGAGATCGAGCCCTTGGTACGCCTCGCGGCGGAAATGCGCAATCTGCCGAGAGAGAGCTTCAAGGCACGATTGAAATCCGAACTACAGAGAGGTAAACGCATGCCTACCGCTGAACCCGTTGCAGCCGTTCGTGTGACTGCATATCCAAGATTAGCGTTCCGAGATCCTGCCAAAGCGATTGAGTTCTACAAGCAAACTTTGGGCGCGAAAGAAACCTTCCGTTTTCAGATTGGGGAGAGCATTCCGCACGCCGAACTTAAGATCGGCGACTCCACTATCGATATCACCGGCGAATGGCCCGAGGGAGGCCGTTTCAGCGCCGAGACACTGGGCGGTTCACCCATTTCGATTTCCGTCCAGGTCCCGGATGTTGATGCCTTTGTCGAGCACGCCGTGGCGACCGGCATGAAGCTGGTGCGCGAGCCTAAGGATCAGTTCTACGGACATCGCGATGCAGCGGTCGAGGATCCGTTTGGCTATTCGTGGGCCGTGTTCACCGTGAAAGAGCAGATGTCAGTCGAAGAAATGCATCGCCGCATGCAAGGGGAGCACCACGGGCCCGAAGGCGGGAAGATGCCCAGCCACGACGAGTCGCCGAAGGTGAACCCAATTCCCCGCGGTTTCCGCAGAGTGACTCCATATCTTGTCGCGGCAGATGGCATCGCGCTATTGGAGTTCGCTAAGAATGCTTTCAACGCCGAAGAACTGCTACGGGCTATGATGCCCGCTGGCGTTCACGGCGAGGTGCGCATCGGCGATTCCATGGTGATGATGGGCGGCGGAATTCCGGGCAAGAAATTCACCGGCACGCTGCAGCCCGGCGCTCTGCACATTTATGTGAAAGACGCCGACGCCGTCTACAAGCAGGCCCTGGCGGCGGGGGCGACTTCCATCAGCGAGCCGGCCGATCAGGAGTATGGCGAGCGATCGGGCAGCGTGAAGGATCCCGCAGGCAACTTCTGGTACATCGCAACTGCCAAGGGTAAAAGCCACGTGCCCAAGGGACTGAACAGCGTGAACCCGTATCTGCACCCGCTGCGCGCCGAGCCGCTGATCGGTTTCCTGAAGCGCGCCTTCGAAGCGCAGGAGTTGAGGAAGTATGCGACTCCAGATGGCGTGGTGCATCACGCGGAGATTCGTATCGCTGACTCGGTCGTGGAGATGGGTGAGGCTCACGGAGTGTACGAACCCATGCCGGCGATGTTCTACCTCTACGTGCCGAACGTGGATGATGCGCATCGCCAGGCCGTGGCAGCCGGCGGGATCTCATTCCAGGAGCCGACCGACCAGCCCTATGGCGACCGCACCGCTGCGGTGCGGGATAACTTCGGCAACAAGTGGTACCTCGCGACGCATATCAAAGACGTAAGAATGTGAGCACAAAGTAGCGCCTCGGGCTAGCGGGCGTCCTCGCCCGCCGCGCCGACGGCGAACCGCCAAGGCACAGCCGGCTAAGGTGCCGGCACTACATCCCCTTGGGTCGCCCACTTGTGGACGGCCCCGAGTGACTTGGGGTTACCATCGTTATCTCGCTCCAAGGCCTCGTCAGTCGCACACTGTGGCGATGGGTTTGTACATTCTCTTCATCGCGTTTCTGCAGCGAGTCGGGGTCGGCGCCGGTGCCGTGATGGCTTTGTTGTTGATCGTTTCGCTCGGCACCCCGCGGCGCTCAGCCGCCATCATCACGCGCCGAAAATTGAACTAGCTCGGCCTCCCCTTCACCGTCACCCTGCCATTTGACTGCGCTCAAGGCCCCGTGAGATAGTGACCTGCTTCGACCACCACGATTGCAGTAGCGCAAGCATTCTTGGAGTTGCTCGCTCCTCAAATGGTCCGCTTCATTCCGAGGGATAACAGTTTTTTCGCGATGTTCTCCGCGATGTCGGGCAATCTGATTGCCGGGGCTCGCGCCCTGGTTGATCTTTTCGCGAATTACCACGACGTCGAAAAGCAAGTCGATCAGATTCAGCGCATCGAACGCCAGGGCGATGAACTCACCCACGCCATTCTGACCAAGCTGAACCAGACGTTCATCACTCCCTTCGACCGCGAAGACATTCACCAGCTGGCTTCGAAGCTGGACGATGTTCTGGATTTCATCAATGCTGCGTGCTCCCGGCTGGTGATGTATCGGATTGCGGATCCGCCGCCAGCCGCCGCGGAATTGGCCAGAATCATCCTGATGCAGAGCGAAGAACTGCAGAAGGCAGTGTCCCTCATGCAGAAGAACGGGAATATTCTGGCCCACTGCGTGGAAATCAATCGCCTGGAGAATGAAGCGGATCAGGTCTCGCAACAGGCCATTGCCCGGCTGTTTGAACATGAGAAGGATCCCATCAACCTGATCAAGATCAAGGAATTATTCGAGTTCCTCGAAAGGGCGACCGACAAGGCGGAAGACGTCGCCAACGTGCTGGAAACCGTTGTACTCAAGAACACCTGATATCTGATCCCCTTGTCCGACAGGAAAACCAGTGAAGCCTGAGTTGCTGCTGCTGATCGTCACGGTACTGGTTGCCCTGACCTTCGATTTCCTAAATGGATTTCACGACGCCGCCAACAGCATTGCGACCATAGTGTCGACGCGAGTGCTGTCGCCGAAGCTGGCGGTGGTGTGGGCCGCATTCTTCAATTTCGTGGCCGCATTTCTGCTGGGAACCGCGGTCGCCAAGACCATTGGCGCCGGGATGATCCACGTTGAAAGCGTCACCCAGTACGTTGTGATTACGGGGCTCTTCGGCGCCATTGTCTGGGACTTGCTGACCTGGTGGTGGGGATTGCCGACGTCCTCGTCACACGCTCTGATCGGCGGCTATGCCGGTGCCGCCGTCATGCGCTCGGGATGGCATGTGATCATTGCGGCGGGCTGGTACAAGACCCTGATCTTCATCGTGGTCGCGCCCATCATGGGGCTGGTTCTGGGATGGTCGTTCATGGTGGCCGTCTACTGGCTTCTGCGGAATAAAGCTCCGCAACGCATCGACGTCTGGTTTCGCAAGCTGCAACTGCTTTCAGCAGCCGCTTACAGCCTGGGCCATGGCGGGAACGACGCCCAAAAGACGATGGGAATCGTGGCTAGCGCCTTTTACGGCGCACACTTCCTGACCGCGCAGGAATTAGCTGGAAGCTGGGGCAAGTTTCACTGGCCAATTATTCTCGCGGCGCATACGGCGATCGCGTTGGGGACATATTTCGGCGGCTGGCGGATTGTTCACACCATGGGCTCGCGCATCACCAAGCTGAAACCGGTCGGCGGCTTCTGCGCCGAGTCTGCGGGAGCGATCACTCTCTTCTCGACTGCGCTCGCTGGTATTCCGGTCAGCACCACCCACACCATCACCGGAGCGATTGTCGGCGTGGGCGCAACCCACCGTCTCTCCGCGGTGCGATGGGGCGTGGCGCGACGCATCGTCTGGGCCTGGGTCGTAACCATTCCGGCGTCCGCGCTGGTAGCCGCGGTTGCATTCTGGCTGGTGCGCTGGATTCATCCGGGCGCGTAGTGATTCTCCCGTGCGGGTTTGACCCTCCTTCCGCGGTTCTCTAAACTGAAAGATTCAGTTCCCTGGCAGGTCCACTCTTATGGCAGACAGCATTCATGTGAAGCTCCCGGACGGGAGCGTTAAGGAAGTTCCCAAAGGCACGACTCCGCTCGAAATCGCGAAGGACATCAGTCCACGGCTGGCTGATGCGGCGCTGGCGGCGAAAACCAACGGCGACCTCATCGACCTTAGCCGGCCACTGGAAAAAGACACCGACTTGACGCTGTTGACCGACAAGTCTCCTGAGGCGCTTGAGGTCTACCGCCATTCATCTGCGCATTTGCTGGCGGCGGCTGTACTTGAACTTTTCCCGGAGACCAAGCTGGGCCATGGTCCATCGACGGAGAACGGATTCTTCTACGATTTTTACCGCGAGACTCCGTTCACGTCCGAGGATCTGGAGAAGATCGAAAAAAAGATGCAGGAACTGGTGCAGCAGAATATTCCCTATGCGCGCGAGTTCCGCCCGCGCGAGGAAGGGCTTGCCGAGTTCAAAAAAGAAGGCGACTTCATGAAGTGCCACTTCATCGAGCAGTTCACCAAGCCCGATGAGAAGATTTCGATTTACCGC
The DNA here is from genome assembly GCA_963701925.1 of uncultured Acidobacteriota bacterium. GTDB lineage: Bacteria > Acidobacteriota > Terriglobia > Terriglobales > Acidobacteriaceae > Sulfotelmatobacter. Next base: position 200,316 of record CAVPBQ010000006.1, on the reverse strand, counting down.
ACGGGCAAGTTTCTTGACTTCTGCCGCGGGCCGCACATTCCTTCGACCGGAAAGATCAAGGCGTTCAAGCTGCTCAACATTGCCGGAGCCTACTGGCTGGGCGATGAGAAAAATCCGCAACTGCAGCGGATTTATGGGACGTCATTTTTTTCGAAGAAAGATCTGGACGAATACCTGAAGCAGGCCGAAGAAGCCAAGAAGCGCGACCATCGCGTGCTGGGGCAGCAGCTGGATCTATTTTCGATTCAGGAGCTGGCCGGACCGGGGCTGATTTTCTGGCATCCTAAGGGCGGCATCATCCGCAAAGAGATGGAAGACTGGATGCGCGAGCAATATATCAAGCGCGGATATTCGCTGGTCTACACGCCGCATGTGGCGCGGCGGCAGCTCTTCTACACCTCTGGGCATGAGGGTTATTACTCGCAGAACATGTTCGACGCCATGGAGCTCGACGACGCCGAGTATCGGCTCAAGCCCATGAATTGCCCGGGGCACATTCTGATTTACAAAGACTCGCTGAAATCGTATCGCGATCTGCCAGTGCGTCTGGGCGAGTTGGGTACGGTGTATCGCTACGAGCGTTCGGGCGTAATGCATGGCCTGTTGCGGGTTCGCGGCTTTACCCAGGATGACTCGCACATCTTCTGCACGCCGGAGCAGGTGGAAGATGAGATTACAGGCTGTCTCGATTTCGCCCTGGACGTGCTGAAGGATTTTGGCTTCGAAAAGTTCCAGACCGAGCTTTCGACCTGGAATCCTGACGACCGCAAGAATTTTGTGGGCAGCGAAGATCAGTGGGTCAACGCCATTCAATCGCTGGAGAACGTGCTGAAGCGCAAGAATGTTGAGTACAAGACTATCCCGGGCGAAGCGGCGTTTTATGGGCCGAAGATTGATATCAAGCTGGTCGACGCGATCGGGCGCTTGTGGCAGCTCTCGACGGTGCAGGTGGACTTTAATCTGCCGCAACGCTTCGGCCTCGAATATGTCGCCGAGGATGGTTCACGAAAGCAGCCTGTGATGGTGCATCGGGCTCTGTTCGGTTCGGTGGAGCGATTCTTTGGCGTGCTGCTGGAGCACTATGCGGGCGCGTTTCCAGTATGGCTATCGCCGGTGCAGGCGGTGATGATTCCGATTGCAGAGCGGCACGCGGAGTATGCGCACAAAGTTGCGGCGCAGCTCAAGGCCGCCGGAGTGCGCGTCGAGGTTGATGCGCGCAACGAGAAGATGAACGCCAAGATCCGCGAGCACGCCATGCAGAAGGTACCATTCCTGCTCGTGGTCGGCGATAAGGAAGCCGAAGCGGGCAAGGTGAACGTGCGCACGCGCGGTCAGGAAAAGACCGCCGACATACCGACTGCGGAGTTCGTAGAGAAGATCAAGAAGTTGATCGCGGAGAAGAGCCCGGGGCTGTAAAAACGGTTCGTGTGGGACAGCCACCCTCGGCTGTCCTGTGCGGTACCATGTTGCGGTGCATTCCCTGGCAGAGCGCGTGCTTTTGCATATTCGGCGGCAGGAGCTGCTGCGAGCCGGGGATCGCGTCGGCGTGGCGGTTTCTGGCGGGATTGATTCCGTTGCGCTGATGCGACTGCTGCTCGAGTTGCAGGGCGAGCTCGGCATTGTTCTCTCTGTTGTTCATTTCAACCACAAGCTGCGCGGGGCGGAGTCGGATGCCGATGAGCATTTCGTTGCGGATTTGGCGGTTGCGCATGGCTTGGAATTTTTCGTTGATTGTGACGACGTGGCAGAGCGTGCGCGGGAGGATCGGGTCAGCGTAGAGACGGCCGCGCGCGAGTTGCGGTATGGATTCTTCCGGTATTTGTTGGGCGAGGGGAATCCGTCTGTCGAGGCGGCTGACGGCGCGGCTCAAAGCCGCGCCCTTTCAAAGCCGCACCTCGGCTCAACGCTCGACAAAATCGTAACCGGGCACACGCTCGACGATCAGGCTGAGACCGTGCTTATGCGGATGATTCGCGGGACGGGCATGCGCGGGCTTGGAGGAATCTATCCGCGGCTCCCGGTTGAGGATGACTCCGGAGACCTCTGCGGTGAGATCGTCCGGCCCTTCCTAACTTTGCGCCGCCGCGAACTCGAGGCTTACCTCAAAGCCGTCGGCCAACCCTGGCGCGAGGACTCGTCGAACGCCAATCACGCATTTACCCGCAATCGCCTGCGCCAACTGATCCTGCCAGTGCTGGAAAACGAATTCAATCCCGCGATCGCGGAGACGATCTCCGATCTAGCGGACATTGCCCGCGGCGAAGAGGACTATTGGGAGAACGAAATTTCGGGATGGATGGGCACCGTGGTGCACTGGTCCGAGCCGGATTGGGCGCGGCGCGCCGCCACGTCAGGGCTGGTCAATATCAATCTCGGTACCAGTCTCGCTCCCGCCGAATCTTCGAATGAAGGATCTGCGAACGATCTGCAATCCAAAATCGAAAGCGCCGCCTGGCTGTTGATGAACGCCTCGATCAGCCGGGTGTGGTTTGTCACCGAAAGCGAGGCAGTGCAGCGCCGGCTGATCAAGGCCATCGGCGAGCATGCCGGCATTCCATTGGAGTTCAAGCATGTCGAGGAAATTCGCCGCCTGGCCGCTCACGACTCCGAAGGCAAAGAACTTTCCCTTCCGCTCGGCTGGAAGTTCGTGCTCGAAGCCGACGAGTTGATTTTCCTCACGCCCGACCTTCGCATCGAGCCACCGGCGCATGACTACGAATACGAGCTGTCGGTTCCTGGCCGAGTCATCGTGCCTGAAATTGGAGCGGCCATCCAGATCTATCGCATAGTCGGGGGTGGCAGCGGGTATAATCCTGACCACCTTCTAGATGCGGACTCTTTGTGTGGGCCATTGCGGGTTCGGAACTGGCGGGCGGGAGACCGGTTCTGGCCGGCGCATACCAAGTCTGCCAAGAAGATAAAAGAACTCCTACAGGAGCGTCAGATTTCCGGGGCGGGACGGAAATTATGGCCAGTGGTTCTGATCCGGAGCGACGAAGGCGACGAGATCATCTGGGTGCGCGGATTTCCGGTGCCGGCGAAATATGCGGCTAAGCCCGGCGGTAGCAGCATGGTCATCTGCGAAACTCCGCTGGCGGATGAATAGATTTTAGAAAGAGGAACAGCTCGCATGAATCGGGCGCCACAGCTACGGCAGGTGATCTCGACCGAGCAGATCCAGAAGCGCGTGAAGGAACTCGCCCGGCAAATCTCCGACGACTACAAGGGCGAGACCGTGCAGGTACTGGCCGTGCTCGAAAACGCGTTCATGTTTCTGGCCGACCTGGTGCGGGCCTTCGAGATGCCGGTGGTCTGTCAGTTCATCAAGCCGAGATATACGCACACGCAGGGCGGATCAGCCGCCGATGTCATGGAAATCTTCTTCAGCCACGAGCCTGATATCCGCGGGCAACACGTTCTGCTGGTAGAGGGGTTGGTACATTCCGGGGTGACGAGCGAGTTCCTGATGAGCGATTTGCGGGCGCGGGGGGCGGCATCGGTAAAACTGGTCACGCTACTCGATCGCCAGTCGGCGCGGCGAGTGTCGCTGCAGCCCGATTACTTCGGATTCCTTGTGGATGACGCCTTTCTAGTCGGCTATGGTTTGGGAGCCAGTGAGCAAACCAGCCGCAATCTACCCTTTCTGGCGTCCCAGATTGGGTAGTCCCTATGACTTCGGTCATCCTCCTGAGAACGGGCCTTTTTTTCAGGGAGCGAGTAGAATGAACGGGCTAGGGATTTTTCGCCAATCGAAAGTCGCGCAAGCGCATCTAATGCTCGTGGGAGCTTAGGCCGTCGGGCGAGCCCCTGTCAAAGCGAGGAGTTGTCTCGGTGAATTCAACGGTTAAGACCGCATTGTTCTGGCTGCTGATTGTGGTGTCGGCCTTCCTGCTGTGGGAGGTCGTCAAGGGCGCCCGCGACGGGCAAAAAGATAAGGAAGTCAACGTCACTCAGTTCATGAGTGATATTGATCAGAACCAGATCCGCGAGATCACCGTGAACGGCATGGAAGTTCACGGCAAGTATCGCGACGGTTCGGCCTTCCACACCACCGCTCCGGCGAACTACTTCACGCCGGAGATGCTCAAGACCTTGCAAAGCAAGAACGTTAACATCAGCTTCCGCGACGTAAACAGCGGAAGCTTGCCGCTGCAATTGCTGGGGACATGGGCTCCGCTGATTCTGCTGGGAGCCTTGTGGTTCTTCATGATCCGGCAGATGCAGACCGGGGGCAACAAAGCTCTGTCGTTTGGCAAGAGCCGGGCGCGCCTGCTCTCGATGCAGCAGAAGAAGGTGACGTTCAAGGATGTGGCCGGCGTCGAAGAGGCCAAGGAAGAACTGCGCGAGATTATTGAGTTCCTGCGCGAGGCGCAGAAGTTCCAGAAGTTGGGTGGACGTATTCCCAAGGGCGTGCTGCTGGTCGGGCCTCCGGGCACGGGCAAGACGCTGCTGGCCCGGGCGGTTGCGGGCGAAGCCAACGTTCCCTTCTTCTCGATTTCCGGCTCGGATTTCGTGGAAATGTTTGTCGGCGTGGGCGCCAGCCGCGTGCGCGATCTGTTTGAGCAGGGCAAGAAGAATGCCCCCTGCATCATCTTCATCGATGAAATTGATGCGGTTGGGCGTCATCGCGGCGCAGGCCTGGGTGGCGGACACGATGAGCGCGAACAGACTCTGAACCAGTTGCTGGTGGAAATGGACGGCTTCGAGTCCAACGAAGGCGTGATCCTGATGGCGGCCACAAACCGGCCAGATGTGCTCGATCCAGCATTGCTGCGGCCGGGGCGTTTTGATCGCCGAGTGGTTGTGAGCCGTCCGGATGTGCGCGGGCGGGAAGAAATCCTGCGAGTGCACACTCGCAAGATTCCTCTCGCGGAAGATGTCGATCTCTCCGTGCTGGCGCGTGGAACTCCAGGATTTTCTGGCGCTGACTTGGCCAACATGGTCAACGAAGCGGCGCTAGCAGCGGCGCGGCAGAACCGCAAGGCCGTGCTGCAATACGATTTCGAATTGGCCAAGGACAAAGTCCTGATGGGCGTGGAGCGTAAGTCGCTACTGCTAACCGACGCCGAGAAGAAGAATACGGCGTATCACGAGGCGGGCCACGCGCTGGTCGCGGCGAAGATGCCGAACTCCGACCCCCTGCACAAAGTTACGATCATTCCGCGGGGAATGGCGCTAGGCGTGACCATGCAGTTGCCGACCGATGACCGGCATAATTACTACAAGAACTATCTCGAAACCGAGATTGCCATCCTGATGGGCGGGCGCATCGCGGAAGAGTTGTTCCTGAACGTAATGAGTACGGGCGCGGGGAACGATATTGAGCGGGCCACGGAAATGGCGCGCAAGATGGTCTGCGAGTGGGGCATGAGCGATCTTGGTCCTATGACGTTCGGGAAGAAGGAAGAGCAGATATTCCTGGGCCGCGAGATCGCGCAGCATCGCGATTACAGCGAAGATACGGCCATTAAGATCGACCAGGAAGTCCGCAAGCTGGTCAATGCCGGCTACTCGCGGGCGCGGGAAATTCTCACTGACAATCGGGATGCGCTGGAGAGAATCGCGCGCGCGTTGATTGAGCGGGAAGTGCTCGATGCCAACGAAATCAAGATGCTGGTCGAAGGCCAGGAACTTCCACCGGTGCAACCGCCTCCGACGAAGCCCGATGACGGCGTGCAGCACGTGATCAAGCCTGATCTGCAACCTGGCCGAGCCAAGGGCGGCGAAAGACCAGCCACGGCATAAGCGAATCGAATGGTTTTCAAGGGGCGGCCTTCAAGGCCGCCCTTGATTTTTGCGGTCAAGGAAGCCTCTCCTACGCTTTTTCTTTGCCCAGGCCAGCGCGGCCCGAAGGCGGAATTACTGTGTCGATTCCGCGCTTTCAACACGCAGAACTGAGCTCCATTTTGTGCTATACTAAATACATTCATAACTGGTCCTAAGTAGTCGGCAATTCAACAACTTGAAGTCTGTTGCGGTAGATTTTGAGAAGCATGGACCGGGGCGAATTTCCCAGCCGAAATCCAGGGCGTTCGTAGAACCGGGAAGCAAGAGTTCGGACATTTTCGCGGAGCGGAATGGCCACCAAAGAGATCAATACTCCCATCGTAGATACGAAAATAAAAAACGGAAAAGTTACGCCGATCACGACCGCGAATGGCGGTAACGGCGTGACCGCTGCCACGACGTCGAGCGATTACAACGCAGACTCCATCAAAGTGCTCGGCGGCATGGAGGCGGTGCGTAAACGCCCGGCCATGTACATCGGATCGACGGGCGAACTCGGCCTGCATCATCTGGTCTACGAGGTCGTGGACAATTCCGTAGACGAAGCGCTCGCCGGCTTCGCCACAAAAATTGAAGTCACCATTCACATCGACAACTCGATCACCGTCGTGGATGACGGCCGCGGCATTCCGGTTGATGACATGGAGATCGACGGCGAAAAAGTTTCCGCCGCGCAGGTGGTAATGACCACGCTGCACGCGGGCGGAAAATTCGATTCCTCCACCTATAAAGTTTCCGGCGGGTTGCACGGCGTCGGCGTCTCTTGCGTGAACGCGCTCAGTGAAGAGCTCGAGCTTGAGATCTGGCGCGATGGCGCGACCTGGCAGCAGACGTATTCCAAAGGCGAACCTACCAGCAAGCTAAAAAAAACCGGCGTCGCCAAAGTGAAACGGGGAACGAAAGTCCATTTCTTGCCCGACCGCTCGATCTTCACCGGCGTGGTCGAATACAACTACGACACGCTGGCGCAGCGCCTGCGTGAGCTGGCCTTCCTGAACAAGGGATTGATCATTACGCTCACTGACGAGCGCTCCACCGACGCCAAGACCGGCGAGGCTAAGCATTCCGAGTTCAAGTACAACGGCGGCATCGCGGAATTTATCAAGCATCTCAATCGCGGCAAGCAAGTGTTGCACGACAAGCCGATTTACATGGAAGACGACCGCAACGGCGTGCACATGGAGATTGGGCTGCAATACAACGACGCCTACTCGGAGTCAGTGTTCAGCTTCGCCAACAACATCAATACGGTGGATGGCGGCACGCATCTTTCGGGATTCCGCACCGCGTTGACGCGCACTATTAATTACGCGGGCCAGCAGATGGGCCTGTTCAAAGATGTAAAAGAAAATCTGACGGGTGACGATGTGCGCGAAGGGCTGGTCGCGGTGATCAGCGTGAAGCTGCCGCAGCCGCAATTCGAAGGTCAGACCAAGGGCAAGTTGAATTCGGATATCGCGGGTACCGTTACGCAGTTCGTGAACGAGCGCCTGGGCGCATTCTTCGAGCAGAATTCAGCAGTCGGCAAGAAAATCATCAATAAGGCTGTGGACGCGGCGCGCGCCCGCGAAGCTGCCCGCAAGGCCCGCGATCTCACGCGCCGCAAGGGTGCGCTCGATTCGGGAGGTTTGCCGGGAAAACTGGCAGATTGTTCCGAGCGCGATCCCAATCGCTGCGAGTTGTTCCTGGTTGAGGGCGAATCCGCAGGAGGCACGGCGAAGCAGGGACGCGATCGCCGCTTCCAGGCGATCCTGCCGCTCAAGGGAAAAATTCTCAATGTTGAGAAAGCGCGCTACGACAAGATGCTGGCCCACGAAGAAATTCGCGCCATGATCACGGCGCTCGGCACGGGCATCTCCAAAGAAGATTTCGATCCGACCAAAGTGCGGTACGGGAAAATCATTCTGATGACCGACGCTGACGTCGACGGAAGCCACATCCGTACTTTGCTGCTGACCTTTTTCTTCCGTCACATGCAGGACTTGATCAAGCGCGGCAATATTTTTATCGCCCAGCCGCCGCTGTTCTCGCTCAAGAAGGGCAAGTCGCAGCAGTACATCAAAGACGAGCGCGATTTCGTGAAAGTCATGGTGAAGCGCGCTGCCGAGGGCCTGAGTGTGCGCTACGGCGAGGGCGCCGCGAAGATCGAAGGCAAGGATCTGGCGCGGTTCATGACCGTGCTCGATGAATATATCGGTTTCTTCGATAAATTCGACAAGCGCATCCGCAACGAGCGCGTCACCGAACTGATTCCGAAACTCGATCTCGCCAAGCGCGCGGATTTCGAAGGCGATAAGAACAATCCACCCAAGAAAATCGAGCGCCTGGAAAAAGAAATCAAGAAGCTGCAAAAGGAAGAAGGCTTCAAGAGCGTGGAAGCGCGTTTCGACGAAGAGCACAACCTGTGGCAGGTGGCCTTCGTTAACAAACATGGCGCCGAACACGTCATCAACTGGGAACTGGCTTCGAGCGCGGAGTGCCGGCAGTTGATTTCGAAGTTCAAGCAGATCGGTCCCTTCATGGAACCGCCGTTCATCGTCGAGACTCTAGTCAAAGCCGCGCCGCCGAACGGGGAAGAGGCAGACACCGACGCAACCGCTGATGGCGACAAGGCCGACAAGAAGGCGGCCAAAGCACCCAAGCGCAAGACTGAAATCGAAGTCGTCGAGAAGACGAATGTGCGTGACCTGCGCGATTATGTGATCAACGAAGGCCGCAAGGACTTCACCATTCAACGCTACAAGGGCCTAGGCGAAATGACCGCGCCCCAGCTCTGGGAGACCACGATGGATCCCGAGCGGCGGACGCTGCTGTCAGTGAAGCTCGAGGACATTGCCGAGTGCGAGACCATCTTCACCACGCTGATGGGCGAAGACGTCGAAGCCCGCCGCAAGTTCATCGAAGAAAATGCGCTGGACGTAAAGAACCTGGACATCTAGCAGATACTATGTGGCGCGGGCACTCTTGCCCGCGTCTTTTCACTCTCTCTGACCTGAACCGGAAATCACCCGCAAGTTCCCAGCGCACCGACGTTCTCTCCGCGGAGGGATCGTTTATGACGACCTTGGCGTATTCCTGGGGAGAATTCCGCAAGCCGCTGCAGTGGATGGCAATCGGAGGGGCGGTTGTGTTGATGCTGGCGGCCATGGCGTTGCCGAATCTTCAGCGCTCTCGCGACTTGGCGGAGGGCGCCGTGCCCGTCACCCGTCCAGGCGGACTCTCAGGATATACCGAACAAAGCGCGCCGGCCGATAAGGTAGCTAGATTCGATGCAGCTGCGCCGCTGCCGGCGGGTACGAAAACAATCCCAGCCGCACCGGCAAGCTCCCAAGCGCTCGACGCTACCACCGGCCGCAAGATGATCCGCACGGCCTCGGTGGAGATGATCGTGCAGAATCCGGCGGAGATGGCGGACAGCATCACGAAGATAGCCGAAGGCATGGGCGGGTATCTGGTGAGCGCTGACGTGGGCCAGAACTCAACTGCGGCAATCCTGACCATCCGTGTGCCGGCAGCGCGTTTTGACGAGGCGCGTGCACAAATCCGTGGTTTGGGACTGAAAGTGGAAAGCGAAAAAGTCGACGCGCAGGATGTGACCCAGCAGTATGTCGATCAGGGTGCAACTCTGCGCAACCTGCGCGCCGAGGAGGCGCAATATCTCACCATCCTCAAGCAGGCACTCACGGTGAAAGATCTGCTCGCGGTCGATGAAAAGCTGAGCGACGTGCGCGGCCAAATTGAGCAGCAGCAAGCCGAATTCAATGCGCTGTCGCAGCAAGTCGAAACTGTGGCCATTACCATTTCTCTCCGCACGCAGGCCGAGGCACAGATCTTTGGACTCAACTGGCGGCCGTTGTATCAACTGAAGCTGGCGATGCGGGATGGCTTGGAAAGTGTCGCGACTTATGCGTCTGCGATCATCACAATTCTGTTCGATCTGCCTGCGATTCTGTTGTGGATTGGCACTACTTATCTGGTGGGCCTCGGTGGGTGGAAGGGGGTGCGCTGGGCGGGGCGCCGCTGGCTCAGATGGAATGAGAACGAGATGCCGCAGCAATAATGGGATCCCGGATCAAGCATTCTCGGCGGGCTGCGCTAACTCTGTCTCCGGTTTCTCACCGCGGAAGACGCGCGAGATTCCTCGCACCACGCGCCGCATAGGGAGTTCGCCTTTGCTATCTGCGAAGAAGATCTCCCCCATGCGGCTGCTGCGGTAGTACCAGCGCTTTAGCAGCGCGAGATGTTCCATCGTTTGCAGAGCCGACTTCGTTGTCGCGAGCGGCATGGAAGCCAGCGCTTCCTGGATCCGCGATTCCATCGACTGCGACTTTTTGCGCTCGGCGGGCTCGATGCTGAAGGCAATCGGGCCTGCGATGTTCCCGCACTCGAGGCGGAAGAATGCAACCGAACCCAAAATGTGGCTTCCTTGAATCATCACGGCCGAGAGTTGATCGATTCGCCGCACGATCTCAGGAAGCTGATTCACTACCGGTGTAACCTTCTCCAGCCGCACATGAATCGCCGCCGCATCTTCAAATGCCAGCCGGGCAGATGCAGCTTCACGTTCCGTAGAAAATTCGCGCACCAGCGAGTCGCCTCCGGAATCGAAATATGCCTGCACCCGCTTTACCTCGGCCGCGTAATCTTCGTCGGTACAGCCTTTGAAGCAGGGCGCGAGGCACATCTTCATTTCGGAATAAATGCAGCCAGGGAACTGGGGATCGGGATGGAGATTGTCTACACAACGCCGCATCTTGAAAAAATCAAGTGAGTCGTTCATGAACTTCTCGGCCGCGACTCGCGAAAGAAATGGACCGTAGTAAAGATTGTGCCCATTAAGCCGGCCTAGCCGTGTGGTGACCGATGCGCGCGGGAATTCATTCTCCAGGTGCAGCTTCACAAGAGGAGCGAAGCGAAATCGCAGCCGATTCGAATAAGTTTTGGGGAACGCATTTCGCAGGGCTTGATAGAGCAGAAATCCGGATTCGAAATCCGATCCAGTGGGCGTGTACTCGATCGCGCGTACGCGATCGCGCAAATTGAGTTTTTTGGTGCGTGCTTCGACCGGACCTAGGAGGCGCTGAAGGCGGCGTCGCAAATTTGCCGTCTTGCTGATGTAAGGCTCAGCCTGTGTGTCTTCGCCTCGAAGCAAAAAAACGGCCGATGCGGATGGAACCGCGGAAAAGATCTCCGCATCCCGCTCGGGCGAGAATTCGAGCTGCTCAGTCAGCACCTAGCTATTCTAGAGTGTCGGTGGCACGAACCAACTGCATTGATACTTCAACTGTGCTCAGAATGACAAGGCGTTGGACCTACCGAAAATTGGCGCTGCGGAACTTCTGCCGGAAGTCGCTGCCATCCAGCGTAACGATCCGGCACATTTCATGCAGGCGCGAGCGCATGCGCTCGCCGATGCGATCACCGAGGGTCTCGCCACGAGCGGCAGCTTTAAGCGGTGTGACGGTGCCCGCTGCCGGTTGATCGTCGAAATTCGTCGTGATGATAGTCGTGCGGTTGTCGTTGTAGCGGGTATTCAGAATCAGGCTCACCGTGTCCCACACCCACTCGGTCGGTTTGACGGCACCCAATTCATCGAGCACCAGAACATCCGTCTCGAACACCGGACGCAACACATCCAGTTCCGTGGTCTGCACGGTTGAGTTATAAGAATTCTGGATTTCTTTCAGAAGTTCGCGGTAATCGTAAAACAGGCAGGCAATGCCGCGATTCAGAATCAATTCTTTCGCGATGCCAACCGCGAGGTGAGTTTTCCCCGTACCGATCTTGCCAATGATCAGCAGACCCTTATCGCCACGCGGATCGCATTTCCTGGCGAAATTCGAGGCCACGAAGTGTCCCTCGGCCAGGGAAGGATGAGCGCCGGGAAAGTCCGTATCGTAGTTGCTGAGCTCGCAATGCTCGTAACGGCGCGGGATGCGGGCCGCCGCCAACAACGTTTGCGACCGCGACCGCAACTGGCAATCGCAGCGGGTCACGCGGCGTTCTTGCGAGTTCGAGCCCGACACAGTTTTCCATCCCGTACCTTCACAAAGAGGGCACACATCCGCTGCGGCTTTCATTTCCTGAGAACTACCCACCTTCAACATGGCCTCTTCGACTTTGCATCAGGAAGGAGGTTCTGCGCAAGCGCGAACCGATGCCTGCCTGTGTACATCCTGTGAACGAAGATGGGGAGTTGTGGACGGCATAGGAAAAGCCTGCTGGTCGCAGTGCTAAAAGCCGCGAAAACCCTGCCGGTGGCCCGAATTGAACTGCGGGAGGTGCAAAACGGGCTTCCCGTGCGGATTTTCACAGTTGACATTCACCGCAGACGGAGGAGAATACGAGCCGACGGGTTTCCCAACTCAGCCGTTCCAGTTTCCTCCCGGTGCAGGCTGGGCACCAAAGAGACCTGTGAGGAGATATCAATGAACAAAGCCGATCTGGTTGACAAGATCGCAGGTGCTTGTGAAGTCAGCAAAGCGCAGGCCACGACTGCGATTGATACCGCCGTCGACAGCATTACCTCCGCCCTCCGCAAAGGAGATCGAGTAGCTCTGATAGGCTTCGGCACATTCTCCGTGTCGCAAAGAAAAGCGCGGAACGGGCGCAACCCGCAAACCGGCGCCACGATTAAGATCGCTGCCCGCCGCGTCGCGAAGTTTACCCCTGGGGCCGAACTGAAAAAGGCTGTAAATAAAAAGTAGGGCCAGATTTCTAGATTGAGCAAACGGCAGGGGGTCGGCCCTGCCGTTTTTTATTGTCCGCATGAAAATTTCAAACCCCATACGATCAATCCTTTTCCTGCTCGCGGCGATGTTCACGGCCGGTCAGACCTCGCCTAGGCTTCCGTTCGGAGAATGGCATCGGATCTCGGATTCGCCGGTCATCGCTACAAGCGGAAATGGTTGGGAGTCAGCTGGTACCTTTAATCCCGCAGTCGTTGTTGAGAAAACTGCGCTCGGCGAAACGGCGGCGTCGAAGACCCGCGCCTGGTGCGGTTCGGCGACACTTACTATCTGACCTACACGGGATATAACAGAAAGATGCACAGCTCTGCCTCGCGACTTCGAAGGACTTGATTCATTGGGATCGTAAAGGCCTGATCATTCCGGCGAACCAGGGGAACTGGAATGTGAAGTGGACCAAGTCGGGAGCGATCGTACCCGAGAAAATTGCCGGCAAGTATTGGATGTATTTCCTGGGTACCAGCGCAGACAACAAAGATCAGACTGGGCTGGCATATTCGAAGGATCTGTTGCACTGGGTCGAAGCCACGAAAACTCCCGTAGCTCCGGTGCGTACGGGGCGTTTCGATTCGCGAGTGGCTGAACCGGGCCCGGCTCCAATCGTCACGCCGGAGGGAATCGTTCTCATCTACAACAGCGCGGACGAAAAGTTGGTGTACCGCACGCGTGTCGCGATCTTCGACCGCAACGACCCGGCGAAGCTATTGTGGCGGACTGATGAGCCGATCTTCTCCGCATCGAAACAAATGGAAAACGCTCGGTCAGGTTCCGAATGTCGTTTTTGTCGAAGGCATGGTGAAACAGCGGGACCGGCATTTTTTCTAGTGCGGAGGCGGTGATGCCTATGTCGGGGTCGCGGTAGCGCCGGTTGCGCGCTGAGCCTCGCTTGACCCTCCGCGCGTGCACTCCTAACATCATCTAGTCCCATGCCTTTACAGAATCCAGCGTCCAACTTCTTCGCTCGCATCATTCGATTTTTTTTCTGTGCGCCGTTTTTTGTCGTTACCGTTCTCTCCGCGCAGCGAGCGAAAGCCCCGCCACCGGCTCCAGTCGCCAACTTCACCGACGTGGCCGAGAAAGCTGGACTTACGGCGCCAAATATTTTTGGCGGCCTCGACACCAAGAAATACATCATCGAAACTACCGGCAATGGGATCGCCATCTTCGATTACGACAATGACGGCTGGCCCGATATCTTCCTGGTCAACGGCACAAGGTTGGAAGGATTTCCCGCGGGACAAGCTCCGACGAATCGCCTCTACCATAATAATCACGACGGCACCTTTACCGATGTCACTGCCAAAGCAGGGCTGACGTCGACTGGTTGGGGCCAGGGCGTCTGCGTCGGGGATTACGACAATGACGGATGGGAAGATCTCTACATCACCTACTACGGGAAGAACCGCCTTTACCACAACAATCATGGGGTCTTCACTGAAGTCGCTGAGAAGGCCGGAGTCGCCGGATCGGGCAAGGCCTGGGGCACGGGCTGCGCCTTCGTCGACTACGATCGCGATGGCCGCCTCGATCTGGTTGTCGCCAACTATGTGGATTTCGATCTCTCTACTGCGCCCGCGCCTGGAGAGCGGCCGACCTGCATCTGGAAAGGGGTTCCCGTGATGTGCGGCCCGCGCGGACTTGCCGGCGCGAAGAACATTCTCTATCGCAATCGCGGCGACGGAACTTTTGAAGACGTCACCACAAAAGCGCACATCGATCGCACCGATGGCCACTACGCGTTCAGCGTGTCGACGCTCGATTTCGACGAAGATGGATGGCCGGATATTTTTATAGCCTGCGATAGCACTCCCAGCATTCTTTATCGCAACAATCACGATGGAACGTTCACCGATGTTGCGGTCACCGCCGGAGCTGCTTTCAATGAAGATGGTCGCGAGCAGGCTGGGATGGGATCAACTATCGCTGACTTTAACGGCGACGGGCATCTCGACATCTTCAAAACAAATTTCTCTGACGATACTTCCACGCTCTACAAGAACGGCGGTGACGGCACCTTTACCGATGCGACCTCTCCGGCGGGCCTCGGGCTGTACACGCAATATCTCGGCTGGGGAACGATGTTCTTCGACCTGGATAACGACGGCTGGCCGGACCTGCTGCTGGTAAACGGGCACGTCTATCCCGAGGTCGACAGCCAGCATCTCGGGAGCAGCTACAAAGAGCCGCGCATCCTCTATCACAACAACGGTGACGGAACCTTCACTGACATCTCGGCCTCGGGCGGCGCAGCGATTACAACTGCTGCGTCGTCGCGTGGGCTAGCCGTGGGCGATCTTTGGAACGATGGACGAATGTCGGCGGTGATCAGCAACATGAACGCCGCGCCCAGCCTGCTGGTCAATCAGATTCGGAACTCGAATCATTGGGTCGCGATTCATGCGGTAGGAACCAAATCGAATCACGACGGCATCGGCGCCCGCATTCGCGTGAAAGTCGCAGCGCGAATCCTTGTCGACGAGGTGCGCAGCGGCTCTAGCTATATCTCCAACAGCGATACGCGCGTTCACTTCGGCCTGGGCAGTACTGACAAAATCGAATGGATCGAAATCCGCTGGCCTAGCGGGCTAACGGAACGCTTTACGAATGTTCCGGTAGACAAGATTCAGACGCTGACGGAAGGCGGAGGCTCTTCAGTTCAGCCTGAGATCAAGAATCCCTAATCGCCGGTGCGCTTCCGTGCCTCCTGTGGTCAAACTTTCTTCTTCGGAGGAAACCGCATCGTGCGGGTAATGCCCTCGCCCTCTTTTACGAAGACCACCTGATTCGCCTTGACGTCTTTGAGAGTGTCGAGTTGACCACTGGGCCAATGAATTTCCAGCAAGTCGACCCTCTCCGCTTTGCCGAGTCCGAAGTGCACCCGCAGATCATTCTGCGAAAAATATCCGCCGCCGCTGCGCACTTCGTCGATCTGGCGGTGAGGCTTCGATTCCCCCGGGACCTGCGTCACGCACACCAGTCGCGCGCCAATTCCACTGCGGTTGGATTTCGTGCCGATGGTGCGAATCTTGATCCAGTTATTGTTGAGCTTCGTATCGCAGCGAAGTAATTGAGGAAAATCATTGACCGTGTTGACCACAACGTCGATATCGCCGTCATTATCGAAGTCTCCGAAAGCTGCGCCCCGCGAGGCTACCGGCTCTGAGATTCCCGCGCCGACCTGTAGCGAAATATCGGCGAAGTGGCCGTTGTGCAAATTCTGATAAAGCAACTTGCGCTGGGCGTAACCAGCCTCAGTCTTCAGTTGCTCGACTTCGGGATACACGTGCCCATTACAAATCAGAATGTCAGCCCAGCCATCGTTGTCCATGTCGAAAAAGCCACATCCCCAGCCCAGGAACTGCGTGTGCGCTCCCAGCCCTGCAGTAAAAGTCGCATCTTCAAAATTCGCTCCGCCCTGGTTGTGATAGAGCGAAGGCGTGTCACCGGCGAAATTTGTCTTGACGATATCCAGATTTCCGTCGAGATCGTAGTCCGCGGCTGAAACACCCATGCCCGCCTGCGGCTTGCCATCCGGGCTTAGCGCGCAGCCGGCTTCGATCGCAATGTCTTCGAACTTTCCATTTTTCTTGTTCTGATAGAGGGCGCTCGCAGTCGAGTCGTTGGCTACATAAATATCCGGCCAACCGTCGTTGTCGAAATCGGCGGTGAGCACGCCCAACCCGTAGGTGCCGTTGGCCCGTAGAATTCCCGACGCATCGGAAACGTCGCTGAAGGTTCCATCGCCGTTGTTGTGGTAGAGAATGTTTTTCCCGCCCTTTAACCCGGGCGGTCCGCAGGCCACCATCACACTTTTGTAGAGACACGGCCCAGATTCGGGCACCGGGGCCGTCGCCAAATCGAGATCAATGTAGTTCGCAACAAAGAGATCCAGCCGTCCGTCGCGATCGTAGTCGACGAACGCGCAGCCCGTGTTCCAACGCGTGCCCGTTCCTGCTACGCCGGCTCTCACGCTCACATCAGTGAACGTTCCATCGCCGTTGTTGTGATAGAGAACATTCTTGCCGAAGTAGGTGACGAACAGGTCATCCCAGCCATCGTTGTCGTAGTCGCCGACGCAAACCGCCTGCCCCCAGCCCGAATGCGCCACACCCGCCTTGGCGGTGACATCGGTAAAAGTTCCGTCGCGATTGTTCCGAAACAGATGGGACGTGGGTTCGCTGCCCTTGGGAAAGCCTTCCAGCCGTGAGCCGTTGACTAGAAAAATGTCGAGCCAGCCGTCGTTATCGTAATCGTAGAAGGCCACACCGCAACCGGTTGTTTCCAGTAGGTATTTATTCTTGTGCTCGCCGCCAAAAATAGTTTTGGTGTTGAGACCAGATTCCTTGCCAACATTGAGGAAGCTGACTCCCAGATCGGTGGCGGTCTCTGGCGCCGCTTTTTGCTGCATTATGTTCACGCGCGCTCGCCGCGGCCAAGCGAGCGCCAGCACCTGCTCCAGCGACAACACTAGCGCGGAACGGCTTAGAGATTTCAGAAAGACGCGCCGTGAAGGGAACAATGAGGTCGCTACCTGGCCGGTTCGGCTCGTGCTAGAATTCGCCCTTCTTCCTTATATTCAGTGAACCGTGACTTTGCAAGTCTGGCGTGGCGAATGCCTGTTCGAGAGAACGAGCGAAGACGATTCGGGGCAAGGCTCTGGCTCTTGAGATTGCGCTTCAACGTTCTTTTGGCGGCGCTGTGCCTGCTGTGGAGTTCACTTTCTTTCGCGCAAAAAACTGACTCAACTCTGGAACTTTCCCGCACCGTCCGCACGTGGGAGTTTCTGCCCGTCGTGGGCACGCGCGCAGGATTGTTCGGCGACGAAACTGGGCGATTCGAAGCCTGGGTTTATCCCTTAAAAATCTTCCGCAACTTTCATTTGATCTTTCACGTTGGCGATCGCGCGCTGCCCGCTGAAAGTCTGGCGCGTACGCTGACCGTGCGGCCGGAATCGGCGTCAATTCTATATGCCGGCGACTCGTTTCGGGTGCGTGAAACTTTATGCGTTCCAGTCAATGAGGCGGGAGCGATCGTTCGACTGGATGTGGAAACCGAATCACCGCTGGAGATCGAAGCCACATTTACTGGCGATTTTCAACTCGAATGGCCGGCTGCGTTAGGCGGCACATACATAGACTGGGATCCGGTTCGGCATGCCTTCATGTTTGGTGAGGAGGCGCGCAAGTTTGCGGCGTTTGTAGGATCTCCTACGGCAAACGATCCTCATCTCGCCTATGAGACTAACTACTCGTCCTCCGAGGAGAATTCGCTGCGGCTGGGCATTACCCAGAAAGGCAAGGATTCCAAGATGCTGGTCATCGCTGCATCGGTGGCGGGCAGCACCGATGCGGAGAAAAACTACCAGCATCTTCTGACCTCGGCCGCCGACTTGATGAGCGCATCGGCCGACTACTATCGCGAGTATCTCGAAAAAACTGTGAGCCTTGAACTGCCCGACAGTGCTCTGCAACAAGCATATGACTGGGCTCGCGTCAGCACAATTCAGGGACTGGTGAGCAACCCCTACTTAGGTTCTGGCCTGATCGCGGGATATCGCACCTCGGGCACGAGCCAGCGGCCAGGCTTTGCGTGGTTTTTCGGGCGGGATTCTCTATGGACTTCATTCGCACTCAACGCCGAAGGAGATTATTCGACAAGCCGCACCGCGATCGACTTCGTCAGCAAATTCCAGCGAGATGACGGCAAAGTTCCGCACGAGATTTCGCAGAGCGCGAGTCTGGTGCCGTGGTTCAAGGATTATCCCTATGGGTTTGCGTCGGCCGACGCCACGCCGCTGTTCATCATCGCGATGAATGATTATGCAAGCGAGAGCGGAGATATCGATTTCGTGCGCGAGAAATGGGATAACGTCTGGCGAGCTTATCAGTTCCTGCGCTCCACCTATGACGCGCAGGGATTCGCGCAGAATATCGGCATTGGCCACGGCTGGGTCGAGGGCGGTCCGCTGCTTCCGGTGAAGAATGAGTATTACCAGGCTGGTCTAGGTGTGGAAGCGGTGCACGCCCTCTCGCATCTGGCACGCTTGCTTAGGAAGGAGGACATCAGCCAGCAACTGGCCGCCGAATTCGATCAGAAAAAATCCGCGCTCGACCAGGCTTTCTGGTCGCCCGAGAGTAAGAGCTATGCCTTTGCTCTCAATAAAGACAACCAGCGCGTCGACGAACCGAGCGTGCTGACCACCGTGCCGATGTGGTTCGGCCTGTCGGACGCGAGTCACGCGGACCAGGCCATCTCACAACTCGCGACGGTCGATCATCAGACCGATTGGGGCATGCGCATCATCTCTGACAAATCAAAGGCGTACGACGGATCTGGATATCATTTCGGCGCCGTGTGGCCGCTCTTCACCGGCTGGGCCTCGGTCGCCGAATACCGCTACCATCGTGCGTTTCCCGCATATTTTAATCTGCGCGCCAACGCGCTACTCGGCCTCGACGGCGCGCTCGGGCATTTCACTGAAGTGCTCTCCGGCGATTACTACCAGTCGTTCGCGACGAGTTCGCCGCATCAGATCTGGTCCGCCGCGATGGTTGAAAGTCCGATCCTGCGCGGCATGTTTGGCATGCGGGTCGATACTGAAAAACATCAGATCACTCTGGCCCCGCACATCCCGGCGGATTGGACTGTGTTCGCCATTCACAATGTGAAGCTTGGGCAAGTCGGGGTGGATTTCCGCTACCGTAAAACTGCCGATGCCATTGTGCTGGATACGAAGCGCACAGGGCAGGGCGATTGCTGGGTGGAATTTTCTCCTGCGTTCAGTTTGCGCGCGCAAATACTCGGCGTCGAAATGAACGGACGCCCCTTGCCCTTCAAGATCGAGGCGAACCTTAACGATCAGCATGTGTCTGTGCGGTTTCCGGTTTACGGAGGGCCAAATAGCGTCACCATCCGCGTGAAGAACGATTTCGGGGTCTCTTTGTCCAACGAACTTCCGGCCCTCGGAAGTGCAAGCCGCGGACTCCGTATACTCTCGGAAACTTGGAACGCCGCTCGCAATCAACTCACCATGCAGGTTTCAGGATTGCAGGGAAGCAGTTACGAACTGGCAAGCTGGAACGGCGCCCAGATTTCGTCGGTAGAGGGCGCAACGGTTACGCAACCTGGACTGGTACAAATTCAAATGCCAGCCGCACCGGCTGGATCGTACCTGCAGCAAACTGTAACCATCCACTTCGGCCGCCCGTAATTGTACCTGCCAAGAAACACCGGCCTCTTCGGCATGCGCGGCGTAGAATGCCTTTACAAACATTTGCTGGTTTCGTCGATTCTCTTTTGGAGCACCTAACCCTATGCGGAACAAATTGATCTGGATAGCACTTATTACCGCTGTAACATTTTCGTTGTTCGCTTCTGCGCAGAACTCCGCCCGGAAATCTGACGCTGAAGGTCACGAATGGTGGCAGCACGCCGTTTTCTACGAGATTTATCCGCGCAGCTTTGCCGATAGCAACAATGACGGCATCGGCGATCTCAATGGCATCGCTTCCAAGCTCGACTACCTGAAAGAACTGGGCGTCGATGCCATCTGGATTTCGCCTTGCTTTCCTTCGCCGCAAGTCGACTTCGGCTACGACGTTTCCGACTATGAAAACATCGATCCGATGTACGGCACGCTCGCCGATTTTGACAAGCTTGCGGCTGAAGCCAGCAAGCGCGGCATTCACATCATTCTCGACTTTGTGGTGAACCATACCTCCGACCAACACAAGTGGTTCCTCGATTCGAAATCGTCACGCACTTCGCATTATCGCGATTGGTACATCTGGCGCGACGGGAAGGGGCCGGGCCAGCCTCCCAATAACTGGACGTCGACCTTTGGAGGTTCGGCGTGGAAGTTCGACCCCACGACCGGACAGTGGTACTACCACTACTTCTACGCGGCCCAGCCGGATTTGAACTGGCGCAATCCAGCGGTGAAAGATGCGATGTTCGACGTAACGCGGTGGTGGTACAAGCGCGGGGTTTCCGGCTTCCGTCTCGATGCGGTGGACACATTGTTCGAAGACCCGAATTTGAAAGATAACCCAGTGCTTCCGGGGAAGAATGCATTCGGCGATCCCATCGAGGAGAACGTTTACAACGATAAGTTACCCGAAGTGCACGATATTCTTCGCGGCCTGCGGCAAGTGGCGGACGAACACGGCGCAGTTTTGATTGGCGAAACCTGGACCGCAAACATTGCTGAACTGAATCGCTACTATGGTACGAGCAATAACGAACTGCAGTTGCCCATGGATTTTCTCTTCACCACGGTCAACAAACTTTCGCCGGCGGAATTCCGCAAGCAGATTGCCGCCGTCAATTCTGCTTCCGGCTGGCCCGCGTTCGTCATCAGCAATCACGATATCATTCGCTCTTACGATCGTTACGGAGACGGCAAGCATAATGATGAAATCGCGAAACTGATGGGCGGGCTTTATCTGACCCTGCGCGGCACGCCGATCATGTATTACGGCGAAGAGATCGGGATGAAGACCACGCCCCCAACCCGCAAGGAGGAAGTACAGGACCCCATCGGCCGCACTGGATGGCCGAAGGAGAAAGGTCGCGATGGCGAGCGCACGCCCATGCAGTGGGATGAAAGCGCGAACGCAGGTTTCTCCAACGCCAAGCCATGGTTGCCGGTGCCACCAACTTACAAGACGCACAACGTCGCCGACGAGTCGAAGGAGCCGGACTCGGTGCTGTCGTTCTACAAGACTGTGCTCAAGCTGCGTCACACCAGCCCGGCGCTCATGGAAGGCAGTTATGTTCCCATCGATGAGAACGATCCCAATGTTCTCGCCTACCTGCGCGTGTATAAAGACCAGGCGGTGTTGGTCGCGCTGAATATGACAGGGAGTGCGCAAAAGGTGAACCTCGAACTGAGTAAGAACGGCTATAAGGCGGCGACCGTGCTGGCGACGAGCGGCAAGTCTTCGTCGAACGGAAAAACCGTTTCACTGCCACCCTTCGGAGTGTTCATCGGGCAACTAACGAAGTAAGGGAAACACGCCGCGAATTCCGGGGATCAATCGCGTTCAGTCGGCCGCCGATGCGCCTTGATAGAGGAGGATGGAAAATACAGCCGTCTCATTGAAATGTGGAATGTTAATGCGACTGGCGAGGCGGGTCGCGGCTGCGATCGTTATTCGGCGCCACTCGGGGGCGCCTTCGCCAGCGGGCCAGCCTGACAATTCCAGCTCTTCGATCCAGTCGTCGGCCGCCCGTAGAGCTTGCTCAGAACCGAATTCTTTCCGTACCGCGTAGACGTATGCCGCCAATTCCTTCTCCGCGCCAGACAGAAGCTCGGAAGTAAGACCATCGCAACTTTGATTCGTGCTTCGCATGAGAGCCACCTGATTAACCCCCGGCGGGTTGGATAGCTACGAAGATATCCCTCTTCCGAGTTTCCAGAAACCTCAGAAACCATAGAATTCAACCTAGATTTTTCTGCAGGTCGAAGCGGCAAGGGGGCGGCAGTAGGGCCCAGCATTCGCGGGAGTTTTAAGTTCCGTCTTACAACGACTCGTCACGCTTTCCAGAGCGAGTCTTCCTGGCCTTTCGAAATACGACACGTCCGGGAACCACGACAGCCATCTCGGTTCCGGAAGTAGCCGAGCTTTGAATTGTGAGGTGGGCTCCGATGCGTGCAGCGCGTTCGCGCATTCCGCGTAGTCCGAAATGTCCCTCTTTCCCGGTGCTCACTACCGCGGGATCGATGCCCACGCCGTTATCCCGCACACGTAGTGTGAGGTCCTGCTCATAGCAGAGTTCCACCTCCAACCGCGTAGCCTGCGAATGCAGGTAGGCGTTGCGAATGGCTTCATACCCAATGCGGTAGACTTCATCGCGCACTATGGGATGC
Organism: uncultured Acidobacteriota bacterium; assembly: GCA_963701925.1. Lineage (GTDB taxonomy): Bacteria > Acidobacteriota > Terriglobia > Terriglobales > Acidobacteriaceae > Sulfotelmatobacter. The sequence goes on along the minus strand of CAVPBQ010000006.1, from coordinate 177,909 downwards.
ATCTCCGTGACCTCACCGACCACAGAGAGCGTAGCTTCCATTGAGCTTGGGACGTGGCCATTTTCCGTCGCCCGCCGAAAGGCTTCGGCGAGATCGTTCCTCTGGGTGGTTGAGGTACGTAGGGAATTCAGGGCGGCCCTTCCTTCTTGCATTGCCTGCGCCAGCCAGCCGGAAAGTTGTTCCATGGCGCGGCGCATGCGGTCCGGGTCGGCAGACGCGTCGAGGGCGTCGTCAGCCACAAGCTTGCTGCCTTGAATCGTTTGCAGGAACGTATCGTGAAGGTCGCGCGCGATGCGAGTCCTTTCGGCCAATCGTTCATCGAAGCGGGCACTGAGCGCTTTCGCAATCTGCCGCACTCGCAGCCGATAAAGCGCCCAGCCGATAAACGCTGCGCCTACGACGCATAGAACCCTGAACCAGTTGGTCTGATACCAGGCGGGTGCGATGCTGAAGTTCAGAGTTGCGCCGGCTTCGTTCCAGACGCCGTCGTTATTGCATGCGATCACCCGAAATCGATAATTCCCCGGAGGAAGATCGCTGTAGAAAGCCTGACGCCGCGTTCCCGGCTCTTGCCAATTGGCGTCGCGGCCTTCAAGTTTGTAACGAAAGCGAACTTTCTCGGGAGCCTCGAAGCTAAGGCCGGTGTATTGAATCTCGAGATCCCGCGTGAGCGCAGGAAGGCGGAGATCTTTGCGGGGCGCATAGAGTTTCCGGTCGGCCACGATTTCTTCGACCTGCACCGGAGGCGCGATCGTATTGTCGTGCAAATGAGCGGGATCCACCACCTGCAAGACCCGGCCGTTCACAAACCAGAGGCGACCGTCGGGAGACCGCCTCGCCTGCGGTTTCAAAGAAGTCAAACCAGGCTGGACCCCGTCGAAAGCATCCAGCAACTTGAAATTCACGATTCGGTCCGGGTGCGCCCACCAGCTATCCAGTTCGGATGTTTCGATGGTGATGAGCCCGCATTGCGAATACAACCAGAGTGAACTCTGCTTATCCTGCACCAACGCGAAGATTCCGTCGCAAGGCAGACCGTTGTGCGTAGTAAGATTTTGTCGCTTGCCATCTTTCCAGCGGCTGACTTCATCCAGGGTTGTGCCCCAGGCGGAGCCATCCGGTTCCACAAGAAGATCTCGAATCTGACGCCGGCTTCCCACCTCGTTGGAAAGAATCGTCTGCGTCTTGCCGTCCTGAAATTGGACCAGGTCTCCATTCACCAGTCCGAGAAAGATGCCGCCACGCGGATTGGACGCGAGGATATATGCATTGGAAATTTGCGGGGAGCTGAATTCAGCATCCACCCGGAGGCCGTGAATCCGGTCGAGATGCGTTCCCGCTCGAACCCAGACATTGTGCTGAACATCTTCGGTAATGGAAAAGACGATGCCAAGGGCGCTGCCGTCAGCATGGCGGACTTCGCGAAATACATTGTGGTCGTAGACCCACATCCCGCTGTCCACGCCCACCCAGAGCCGGTCCGCGTGATCGTCAAAAATGGTAGTCACGTTGAGTCCCGGCAGGCCATGTTCAGCCCGAATGGCGGATAGCTTGCCGTCGCGCAGAGAGTTCAAGGCGCGGAAGTTGCCGATCCATACTGTGCCGTCGCGAGCCGCCAGCACAGAACTGGCTCCGGCGGCGGACAAGCCCTCACGCATGGAATACGTGACCACCTTCAAATCCCGAAAGTTGTCGATTCCCTCCGAGGTCGCGATCCACAGGGTGCCCTCGGCATCCTGAAAGAATCGCCCCACGGCGTCGCTCGATAGTCCATCGGCTTTTCCAAAGTGATCAACCTCTTCGCCGCGAATGCGGAAGACGCCGTGACTTCCAGTTCCAATCCACACAACTCCATCCCGGTCGACGAAGAGTGTCGTCACATCTGAGTTGTCAGCAGGAAGTTCTGGAAAGTCCCGACCGTTCCAGCTTCCATTTTTAAATTGCTCCAGTCGCAGAACTTTACTGGATCGATCGATGTCCGCCCAGACCGATCCATCTGGGCCGGTGGCCAGCCCTCGCAACGATGCAAATGTTTCTGGACTCCGGGATGGATTCGCGAAGTAGCTGGCGCACGATCCGGGTCTCCAGCGACAGAGTTCGGAATAACCGCCGACCCAAAGTTCGCCAGAACTGCCTTTGCTCAGTTGGATCGCCAGGTCAAAGGGAATTCCGTCGCTCGCGCCATAACAGCGAAATTGTTCATCTTTTATGCGGCACAGCGGGCCGGTCTTGTCGGTGGGCTGCGTGCGGGCCAGCCATAGAGCGCCGTCACCATCTTCGACAAGCGATTCGATTCGTCCGCTCAACTGGGGATAGTTGGTGAGTTCGCCGTCTTTCCAGCGCGAAATGCTATACCCCGTGCCGATCCAAAGAGTGCCATCGTGGGTTCCCAGCAGCGAAAGAATTCTGGAGTCGAGCAGACGCTGGCCCGTTGGCGGATTCCAGGAAGTGAATCGAACTCCGTCGAAACGCACTAATCCGATGTTCGTGCCAATCCACAAATATCCGTCGGTGGTCTGAGTGATGACGATGGGAGAGCCGTTGAAGGTTCCATCCTGCGTTCTCCAGGCGGTGTGAGCATACTGCGAGATCCGGTGATTGGGATCGACTGCCCAAGCCGAACTCAGGGCAAGGGACAGGAATGCGCAGCCCAGGCAGAGCGCCCGAGGAACGTTCGATTTCCTCGGCCTGATGACGAAATTGGCGAACCACAATTCAAAGGCGCTCACGCTTGATCCTGACCCTAACGACGGATGCACGAACCTCACTCTGCTGCAACCATGGGGTTGCCTGTGCAACCATCATCCATGCAGACCGCAGGCCCGCCCCCATGGCCACACGTTACACCGCCCGCAGCGAGCGCGACACATAACGATCTACAGTTGACATCCTGCAGTTTTCTACAGGCCTGGATGCTGGGATTCAGATTTGAAGCAAGCCGCGTCGGACGGCAATGGTCACCGCATGAGTGCGATCGTTCGCTCCCAGCTTGTCGACGAGATTCTTGATATGAAAGTTGACGGTGGTTTCCGCAATCGCCAGTTGATCAGCGATTTGCTTATTGCGATAGCCGTCTCGAATAAGGCGAAGGACTTCCAATTCCCTCGTCGTAAGATCGTCGTCCGCCATGTGCTCCGCAAGCCTGGCGGCAACATCCGGTGGAACGTGCCTATGGCCAGCATGTACCGACCGGATCACCCCGAGTAATTCATTTTTCGGCATGCTCTTCAGGATGTACGCAGCTGCTCCCGCCCGTAAGGCACGCTGAATCTCGCCATCGCTATCCGAAGTGGTGAGGATGATGATGCGGGCCTGGGGATATTCGCCACGAATGGCGATCAGCGTGTCAGTGCCGTTGGTACCGGGCAGGCGCAGGTCCATCAGCGTGATGTCGGGCCGATGGCGGCGAAATTCCGCCATCGCTTCATCTGCATTGCAGGCTTGCGCCACCAGCAACATGTCTGGCTGCGAAGCGATAATCGTGCTCAATCCCTCGCGAAAGACCGGATGGTCCTCAACGCTCAGGATGCGAATCGTCTTAGGGTGGTCCATTCCCACTTCCCCAGTTGTCGCCAATTGTAATGGATCGTTGTGCCATTTGATAAGACTGGCCCCGCGAGCATGGCCAACTAAGCTCGCGAACTCTGAAGGGGAATCCCCCAATTTCGAAATCCGGCTGCCACTCAAGAGAAGCAGAGGCTCGTCGATATTAGGAAGAGAGCGGTTTGCGTTAATGAGAAGCGATGGTTTTGAATTTCTTAATCTTTCTCCGGTCTAAAGTGAGTTTCTATTTTTTCCGAAATACACTAAGTGGGCATATTAACTGGGTTTTCAAAACAAACGAGTACTTCTCATGAATAACATACGAGTTTTGATAGTGGATGATTCGTCGGTCATGCGGAAGATTCTGGAACGTTCCTTGCGCCAGGCCGGGGTTGAGCTGTCCTCGGTATTGCAGGCGGGAAACGGGGCCGAGGCTCTGTCGGTACTGGCAGAGAACCAGGTCGACCTGATTCTGTGCGACATCAACATGCCGGTCATGGATGGGCTGGAGTTCGTGAAGCAGCTTCCCGGAGTGGCAAATGCGAAGGGGGCCCCAGTCATCATGATCACCACCGAAGGCAGCGAATCGCACGTGGTGCAGGCCTTATCAGCGGGAGCGAAGGGTTACATCCGCAAGCCATTCACGCCGGAGCAGGTTCGAGAACACGTCGTTCCGCTGCTGGGGGTGAAAGCATGAAAACTCCAAATGAAATGTTAAGCGAGAACGCAAGCGTCCACGAAGGTTGGAGCACGGTGCTCGAAATGGCGGTTCGCGAGGTGTTCGAACTGATGCTGGGTTGCCAGTTGACCCCGGGCAAAGCTCCGCCTGAGCAAGCCCTGGATGTCACCGCGATGGTGGGCCTTGCGGGAAAGCTTTGCGGAGTGATCAGCATCCAGTGCAGCGCAAAGTCGAGCGCTATCATGGCTTCAAAAATGCTTGGCATCGAGCCCGAGAAGATCGGGCCTGAAATGTGCGACGCGTTTGGCGAAATCTGCAATATGATTGCCGGAAACTTTAAGAACAAGATCGCGGGACTATCCGAGGGATGCCTGCTCTCGGTGCCCACCGTAATCACCGGGAACGATTACAGCCTGCACTCACTGACCGATGCTCCTGCGCTGGAGCTTCGCCTGCAGTTTGAAGGTGCGCCGGTCGTCGTCTCGCTGCAGATCCTTAACTAGCTGCTCGAGTTCGTTTCCCGAGGGACCGCTGGACAACGGTATGGCAGGCCAGAAAAAAATGTCGCAAGCCTGCTTAATCATTTGTTTGAAAGCACGTTGAGAGTCTTGATCCGATCCGCGATGCTTTATTCGATCCGGGTTTTGTTTCGCCCTTGGCCCGATCCGAAGATGGTAGACACCAGCTCATAGATGTTGGCCACGGCTTCATCGAGTTCGAAGGTGAAGCGCACCAGATCCACGCCTTCCAGATCGCGGTGCTGCGCGAGCAGGATCGCCCACGCAGGATCATGCACAAGATCAACCTTCTGCCGCTCGAAGTACCCGTAACCCAGGCCGCGCACGCGACAAAGCAGGTCGCTCAGATGCACCAGCGCGACCAGTGGAGCGGCTTCCTCACTGTCCCCTATGGCGTGATGATGCGCGATGACCTGGATAATGTCGTCGCTCAAGTGCCACTTCTCGGCGAGGGCGCGCCCCGACTCACAGTGAGTAAAACCCATGCGGGCGCGCTCCGCTTCATTCAGGGGGAGCTGGTCCTTGACTGCCAGCTCGATGGTGCCAGCAAATTCATCGGAGAACGCCAGACCGTTCACCAGGAATCCGATGTCATGCATCAGGCCGGCCATGTAGGCTTTTTCGTGATCGGAGCCAGAAAGTTTCTCGCTGAATTTCCGGCACACCATCGCACACCCCAGCGAATGGCTCCAGAAAACAGTGGGGTCGAGGGACGTGCCTTGAGTAGGGAAAACCTGCCCCAGACAGCAGGTGAGGAGAATAGTCTCAACCCGCCGCAGCCCCAGGCTGATCACCGCACCTTTGATAGATTCCGGCACCTTCGCCAGACCGAATAAGGGCGAACTCGCCACCCGCAGACACTGCGCTGCGATGGTGTTGTCATAGGAGACCAGCTTGACGACTTCTTCCAGATTCACATCCTCGGTGGAGGAGTTGAGCAGTCTGAGCAAAGGTAGAAAAACGGCGGGTATGGCCGGCGTGGTCTCGATCTGGTCCACTTGCAGGTGAATTCTGGCGTCGATGCTCGGCGTTGTGTTCATAGCTTTCCACTCATCAGGGACGGTTTCCAGTAGGCGATGGCTCCGGGAAAATGCACCAGGTGAAATTTATCGTTTAACTTCAACAGCGATTCCGAAGTCCCGAGAAAGAAATAGCCGCCAAAATTGAGGTTGCTGTAGAAATGGTCGACGACTCGCGACTTCGACGGGCCATCGAAATAGATCAGCACATTGCAGCAAAAGACGAGATCTAGCCCCTTCATGAAAAGCATCTTGGAATTGTCTTGCAGGTTCAGGCGGCTGAATGTGATCAGTTTCTTCACCTCGGGGCGTACCTGCAGCTTTTTCTCGTCGATCACGGTAAAATACTTGCGTTTGAAATAGTCGGTCGTCGCGCGCAGCGCGTAGTCGCCGTAGATGCCGGCCTTGGCGGCTTCCACGGAACGGTCATTGAGATCGGTGGCGAGGATCTCTACCGTCCATCCCTTCAACAGGCCTTCACTCTCCTCCAGCATATTCATGGCGAGGGTATAAGACTCTTCGCCGGTGGAGCATCCCGCACTCCAGATGCGCAAGCGCTTCATTACCTGTTTCGATTTCTCCCCTACCAGCTCGGGCAAAATCACCTTGCGGAGCGCATTCAACTGCGGCGGGGAGCGGAACAGGCAGGTTTCGCCGATGGTGAGTTCGTTCAGCAGTTGGCGAAGTTCAGCCTCCCGGTTGGCATGTGCGGTCAACATATCCCAATACTCGCGCGTGGTTTTGACTGCAAGCTGCTTCATGCGCCGTCCACAACCGTCGACCAGGAGGTACAGTTTTTCTTCCAGCTGAAAAATGCCCGAGACTTTGTAGACCAGGTCGCGAATCTGCCGGTAAATCGGATCGACCGCTTCCCGGCCGGGCGCGGGTTTGGTCATTGTGGTTGAGGCAGCCATGGTCATTTTGTTCGAGACTCTGGGAAAGCCAACGGATCCGAAGTTGCAACCATTTTGATGCTCCGGCTTTCCAGCACCCGGCGAGTGATCTCCGCTGCCAGTTGGCCCACGGGATACACGCCATCGGCCTGCCCCGCCGCATAAACCAGGCCAGGCATCCCCCACACCACGGCCGACGCTTCATCCTGAATGATGACTTCTCCGCCAGCCTCCCGAATCTGTTGTGCTCCCTGAACCCCGTCCGCGCCCATGCCCGTCATGATTACGCCCAGAACGTGAGCGCGGTATGCGCTCGCCACGGAGCGAAACAGCACATCCACCGCCGGACGGCAGGAGTGCCGCGGAGGTTCCTGGTTCAGTTCCAGGCGCGCATGGCCCCCGGCGCAAGCCACGGTCATATGAAAATTTCCCGGAGCGATCCACGCCTGTCCAGCCGCAAGGTTCACCCCGGCGCGGCCCTCGGCGATGGCAATGCGCGACTGCTTGCCTAGCCGCTCCGCCAGGAGGGAGGTGAAAATCGGCGGCATATGCTGCACCACCACAATTGGAACCGGAAAATCCGGCGCGATCCGCGGCAGAACTTCGGCGAGCGCGTTAGGGCCGCCCGTCGATGTGCCAATGGCGACAATTTCAATCGGGTGACGCAATCGCGGCCGCGCGGGCGGGGCAGGGCGAGCTGGCGGCATTTTCAGTTTCGCCGCCGGCATCCGACAAAGCGCCTTGATCTTGGGAATCAACTCCGCCTGAATAGCATCCAGGGCCGCGGCCGGGTTGCCGCCGCTGCTGGGCTTGGTGGCATAGTCGGATGCCCCAGCCGACAGGGCGTCGAGCGTGGTGGATGCGCCGCGCTCAGTCAAAGTGCTGAACATGATCACCGGCAGCTTGACGTCCAGCTTGCGGATTTCAATCAGAGTCTCCAAACCGTTCAGCACCGGCATTTCGATGTCGAGCGTAACCAGGTCCGGATGCAGTTGCCGGATCTTTGCCAGCGCAATCTTGCCGTCTCCCGCCGAAGCCACGACCTCAAGCCCCGGATCTTTCGACAACACGTCGCACAGCAGCCTGCGAATCACCACCGAATCGTCGACCACCAGAATGCGGATTGCGGGCATTGTGTCAGTTGTTCCTTGTGTCTGGCTACGATCCCGCCCCAGCCGCCATGCTGCGGGCGATCGCTGCGCCACTGCCACTGGAGGCGGTGCGGATGGTGAACTGTTCGACCAGGCGGCGCAGTTCGGCGGAAGTTTCAACCAGCTGTTGCGCCGCTTTCTGGGTGTCGCTAGCCCCATGCGAGGTGCTCTCCGCGGCCTGCGCGACGCCTGCAATGTTGGAGGTAATCTCTCCGCTGCCGCGCGCCGCCTCGCTCACGTTGCGCGCCATTTCGTTGGTGGTCGCATTCTGTTCTTCCACCGCGGTGGCGATGGTGTTGGAGATGCCATTGATCTGGTTGATCACGTCGCTGATGGTGGCAATGGCTTCGACCGACGCCTTGGTATCGGTCTGAATGGCTTCGATCTTGCGGCTGATGTCCTCCGTCGCCTTGGCAGTTTCCTTGGCCAGTTCCTTGACTTCGTTGGCCACGACGGCAAAGCCCTTGCCAGCCTCGCCGGCGCGGGCGGCTTCGATGGTAGCGTTGAGGGCGAGCAGGTTAGTCTGTTGCGCGATGGAGGTGATGACCTTGATGACCTGACCGATCTCGGTGGAGGAGTCGCCGAGTTTGGAGACGGTGAGGGTGGTGGTTTCGGCCACCTTGACGGCGGCGGTCGCGACTTTGGCGGCTTCGGTTGCGTTCTTGGCGATTTCTTTGATGCTCGCACCCATCTCTTCGGCGCCGGTGGCGACGGTCTGCAGATTCTGGCTGACCTGTTCGGTGGCGCCGGAGACTACCTTGGCCTGGGCCGAAGTCTCCTCGGAGTTGGCCGTGATCTGCTGGCTGGTCGAGGAAAGTTGCTCGCTCGCGCTGGCTACCTGCAGGGAATTCTCCGTAATCGCCTGGATCATGCTTTTCAGGCTGGAGCTCATCTTGTTGATGGCGGTCGTCAAGTCACCCAGTTCGTCCTGGTGGAGGACCTGCAAATCGTCCCGGGTAAGGTCCCCATCGGCGATGGCTTCGGCCTGGACCAGCACGGCATGAGTGGCGCTGGCGATACTGCGGCTTAGAAAAATGGCGACGCAAATACCGATGGCAATGGCCAGCAGCGTGGTCAGCGCCATGGTGAGGATCATCGAGCCGGTTTCCGCATTCATGGTCCCTGTTTCCTGCTGCAGCAGCTTGTCGTTGGCCTCGGCAATGACGCCCAGGGGTTTGTTGATCGCATCGAGAGCCGGAGTAGCCCGGTCCGCAAACTCGATTCCAGCTTTCCTCTCGGCATCGCGCTCCTCGGATGCAGCATGCTTCGCAGCCGTTTCCTGGGCCTGCCGGAGAACGGGAAGCAACGTTTTTACTTGAGCCAGGCGATCGCGATTAACCTGAAAGCTCCAACGAGAAGATAGTTCCTCCAGTCTCGCGAGATCGTTGCCCACATCGTTCCAATTCGATTCGAATTCAGGTCGGGCAACTGCTTGCCGGGCTAGGTCATTTCCCGCCAGGATGATTTGGCGGCCCTTATTCTGTCCCTGATCCAGAGCCCTCTGAAGGTCTTTGATGGTGGTACTGGTAGGGACCCGCGTGGCCAGGATCCGATCCTGCCCCTCTTTGAGCGCAGTCGCTTTGCTGTAGGTGAGCACTGCGCTCACAGCCATCAGGGTGAGGATGCAGGCAAAGCTCAAGCCAAGTTTTTTCCCAAGTGTAAGTCTCATTTTCGTCTCCCATCGCACTTGCATTCGCCAAAGCTTCTGGCCGACGGCATCGCGCGCCGCGCCGGTCTCCGGGCATGCGCCCCTATCCATTCCCCGCGGCGGCTTCCGCCGAGTCCGTCATCTGGCACGCCTTTTCGATATCAAGCACATGCATGAGCCGTCCATTCAGTTTGTGCACCCCGAGAATCATGGTGCGGATCGTGCCTCGCAGGGTTTCGGGTGGAGGCTCAAAACTGGCTTCCTCCACTTCCACCACATCGCCGATTTCATCGACCAGCAGGCTCACCGCGCCATCGTCGGAGCGCACCACCACGTTCATGACCTGCAATTCGGGCGGACCCGGCTTCAGCTCCAGGCGGCGTCGCAGGTCCACCGCGGTAACGATCTGGCCGCGCAGATTGATGAGCCCGCGGACGACCTCGGGCGCCAGCGGAACCTGGGTCATGTCGAGCGCGTGAATGACTTCCTGAACACCTTTCAATTCCACGCCAAACAACAGGCCATTGAGATAGAAAGTGCAAAACTGGTGAGCTGGCATATCTTTCACTGCGCTCCCTTGGCGGCATGCTGGCCCGCAATCGGCGGCTGGCTGGCCCGCGCCGCATCCGCCTGGAGAAGGGCGGGAATGTCGAGCAGCTCGGTGACCCGCTCGCCGATAACCACGGAATAGAGAACCGAGGGCCGCGTCGGCGGCAGCTGAATCTCGGCCCAGTCTTCGACGATGTCGAGAATCCTGTCCACCACCAAGCCAAAGGAGCGGCTCTGATGATTCAGAACCAGCACCTGCAGCGGTCCCGCATCGCTGGCCGGCAAGGCAGGCGCGCCGCGCGGCTGCAGGCGCCGTTCAGCCATGACCGCATTGAGCCGGATTAACGGCAGAATCTGGCCGCGGTACTGGGTCACCCACTGCCTGCCCGACGTTTCCACCTGGGCCACGGGAAATTCTTCCAGCCGCGCCAAAGCGCTCAGCGGGATCGCCATGCGGGAGTCGTCCTGCCCGGCGAAGAGCAGGAAGGTCTGCTTTTCACCGCGGCTGCCGGCCGGCTCCACAGGTTTTTCCGTCAAGGCCCGGTCGTGGGTTTCGCTGACCACGCTGGCGCGCTGCGCCAGCCCGAGCACGTCCAGGATGAGCGCCACCTTACCGTCTCCCATGATGCTGGATCCCGCGAAGGTTTTCACCGTCTTGAGTTGCTTGCGCAGCGGCTTGACCACAATCTCCTCGGTGTCCAGAATGCTGTCGACCACCAGCCCGAACTGGTGTTCGTCGGCTTGCAGCACCACGATGTTCACCGCCTGGTCGCGCTTGGCCGCGTCGGCGGGGGCTTCGGCCAGATGGAGTTCGTGCTTGAGATATACGAGAGGTAGCAGGCGTCCGCGGAGGCGGTACACCGGAACTCCATGAACCAACTCGATGCCGGTGTGGGCCTGTTCCGCCTCCAGTCGCACCAGTTCGAGCAGGCTGACCTGGGGAATCGCATAGCGGTCGCCGCCGCAGGTCACCACCAGCGCGGGAATAATGGCCAGGGTCAATGGGATTTTCACCCGTACCGTGGTGCCCTGCCCGGCCGTGGATTGCACGTCGATCACTCCGCCGATTTTTTCCACGTTGGTTTTGACTACATCCATGCCTACACCCCGCCCGGATACAGTGGTGACTTTCTGGGCAGTGGAAAATCCCGGCAGGAAGATCAGGTTGAAGATCTCGCGCTCCGACAGGCGCGCACCCTGCTCCGGGGTGACCAGGCCGCGCTCGACTGCCTTTTGCCGGATGCGTTCCCGGTTCAGTCCGGCGCCGTCATCGGAGATTTCGATGTTGACCTGGCCGCCTTCGTGGAAGGCCCGCAAGCGCAAGCATCCGGTGATGTCTTTCCCGGCGCGGACGCGGTCTTCGGGGAGTTCGATGCCATGATCCACGGAGTTCCGCACCAGATGAGTGAGCGGATCCTTGATGGCCTCGATGATAGTTTTGTCGAGCTCGGTTTCCTTGCCCTCCATTTCGATCTTCACCTGCTTGCAGCAACCCAAGGCCACGTCGCGCACCGTCCGCGGAAACTGCGCCCAGATGTTTCCGATGGGCTGCATGCGGGTCTTCATGACCTCTTCCTGCAGTTCGGTGGCAATGAGATTCATGCGTTGCGAGACGGCATTGAGCGCCGGGTTTCCGGTAGCGTTGGTGACTTGCAGAAGCTGGTTCCGCGCCAGCACCAGTTCGCCCACCAGGGTCATGAGCTTGTCCAGCAGGTTGACCGCGACCCGGATGGTTTCCGAAGCGACTTCGCGCGGCCGGGCATCGTTGGGCGGCAGGGTGGCCGCGACCTCTTCGGTTCGGGGCAAGCCGTGATGATCTGCGGGATCCGGTTCTTCCGGGGTGTGGGCAAAGTCGGCGTCGTGTGTCGGACCGTGAACTGGCGTTATCGCCTCCGCCGGCTGCGCTGCGGATGCAGCGGGAGGCGGTGGGGAAGGTGGTTTCGGATTTGTCTCTGCCTGGGATGGCAGGGCGGTGGACGCAGAGGAGACCGCAGCCATGGGAACGAGGGTCGCCGCCGGACTGGAGCCCGCTGGGCTGGTACCATTCAGCAACTGGCTCAGCCGTTCGCGCAATTCCGGATAGTCGGACTCGCCATCCTGGCCGGTGGATTGGATTTCTCGTAAGATCTGCCGCACCGCATCCACCATGGTCAGCAGCGCGGTGGTAATTTCCGGAGTCAGTTTAAGTTGTCCATCGCGCAGGCGCGTCAGCAGGCTCTCCCCCACGTGCGCCACTTTTTCCAGCTTGCTGAACCCCAGGAATCCGCACGTTCCCTTGATGGTGTGAATGGTACGGAAGACCCCGGCCATGGCGTTCTTGTCTTCGGGATTCTTTTCCAGGCCAACCAGATCCCGGTCCAGGCGGTCCAGGTTCTCTGCACTCTCGATTAGAAAATCCTGAATGATGTCGTTGTCGCTCATCGTGTGGTTTCCTCCGATCCCCGCGCCGTTTTCTGAAATTGCTCTCCCCAGAGAAAAAATGCACGCACCAGAATTTGGCCCGAGCGCAAAAGGGGAACGGAATTCGTCTACTGTTGAGATATCGTCGGATGGGAGACATTCTTTACCGTCGCAGGCAGGATGCCCTTGGTGCCAGGCCGGTCCCGCTCGTAGGGACGCCACCTAGAGGAGTGCGCGCCAGAACGGGAGAGGCATCCGGTTTAACAAAGAAGCGTCAAGCAGGGATGAGGTTTGAGATCGCCAGGAAGGTCGGCCGAACGCTGCTAGTGGTCCGCTCTCGCGGCGGGGGAGAGCAGAGCCTGGATCCGTTCCCTCGAGGCTGCATGGCAGCGCGAACAGGATCGGACAAAGTGTCTTCGAGTTCGAACGAAGCTCCCGCGATGGCGAGGCAGTAGGCGCGAGCCGGGCACTTTCCGAGCGGTCAATGTACAAGGCAGCAATCGTGCACTTGCCGGAGATGAAAAGCGACTCCGCTCGTCTGAAGAGCACTCTTTCGGAGTATGCCAAACTAAAAGCCGCGCTCGGTCAGATTGATGAAGCATCGCGGCTGGAAGCGCAAGCTTCGCAAGGTGGAAGTCAGCTACTTGCTGCGCTGCAATTCCCGGTAGGCTTCGCTCTTTGAGATACCGCGCTCCTTCGCTACTTTCTTCAGCGCGGCTTTTTCGTCGATCTTTTCTTCGGCCATGATCTCGGCTACGCGGTGGCGCACGCTTGGACGGGCAAGAGTGCCCATCCCCACATGGCCCCCCCCGACATTTTCTTCCTCAGCTTTGCCTATTAGCAGCGTGATTTCGCCTTTTACTGACTCTCTAACCTTCAGGATTTCGAGAACCTCTGCGGCGCGGCCGCGGAGAAATTCCTCGTGCAACTTGGTGACTTCTCGGGCAACCACTACGTGGCGGGATTCTCCCATCGTTTCGACAGTGTCGGTCAGGGCTTCGACGATGCGGTGCGGGGCTTCGTAGAAGACTTGGGTACGAGGAGAATTCTTCACCGCCTCCAGCGCGGCGCGGCGCTCGCCAGACTTTGCCGGGAGAAATCCGCTGAAGCGGAAGGAATCGGTGGGCAGGCCGCTGGCCACCAGCGCGGCCAGAAATGCGGACGCTCCCGGCACCGGCACTACCGGCACGTGATGGCGGATCGCAAGGGTGATGAGGCGGTATCCGGGATCAGAAATTCCGGGCATGCCCGCGTCGGTGACCAGCGCGACACTCGCGCCCTCCTGCATTTCTTTCACCAGTTCGGCGGACTTCGTCATCTCGTTGTGCTCGTGATAGCTGGTGGTGCGGGTCGCGATGGCATAGTGATTGAGCAGTTTCTGCGTCTGGCGCGTGTCTTCGCAAGCGATGACGTCGACTTCCTTAAGAATGCGCAGGGCGCGCAGCGTGATGTCTTCGAGATTGCCGATGGGCGTTCCGACCAGATATAACGCGGGCTTCTCGTCGCTCATGGAGGCGAGTCTACCACCGCAGCCGTCGAGCTTAGCTCGACTTGGACGGCCGAGGGCGGCCGTCCCCCACAGCGGACATCCCCGCATCGAGTGGCTTGCCGTGCCGTCGATTATGCTATCGTGCGCAGATCAGGAGGACTCTTGACTGCCGATGATTTTCGCCGCATTGCGCTTGCTTTGCCCGAGACGGAGGAGCGCGTCCACATGGAGCATCCGGACTTCCGCGTTGCGGGGAAGATTTTCGCCACCCTCGGCTATCCCGACAAGACTCACGGCATGGTCAAGCTTTCGCCCGAGGAGCAGCACTATTTTTGCAAAGATTATCCTGACGCGTTTGTGCCGGTAAAGGGCGTGTGGGGACGGCGCGGCGCGACCAGTGTGCTGCTCAAAGTGGTGAAGAAAGATGTTATGCGGAAAGCGATCGAGGCCGCATGGCGCAACACCGCGCCCAGGCGCCTGTTGTGACACGGATTTCCCTCGATCGGGTGATTCGCGTAGAGAACGGTCCCTGCACAACTGTAACTTCCTCAGGACATAGTTGGGCATCAGAATAAGACCATGCCGGCCCGGGTTCGATCACTGATTGCAGCTCTGCTCCTGGGGTTTGGCGTGTGCCTGTCTGCGTTCGCGCAGCATGCGCAAACGGCAAAGAAAGTTCGCCCGCAGCAAACTGTCACCGCCGACGATGGCCTTTCCGTAATCGCGGCCGCCCTCGATCCCAAGGTGCGCCGGCACGCCGGTCAGGATTGTTCGCATCTGGTTCATGCTATCTACGAAAAGGCCGGCTTCCCCTATTCGTACGCGAACTCCGACGATCTGTATGACGGGGTGGACGGCTTTGTCCGCGTTTCATATCCTCAGCCCGGCGATGTGATCGTGTGGCACGGGCACGCGGGAATTGTGGTTCGCCCGTCGCGGCATGTGTTTTTCAGTTTTATGCGTTCCGGCCCAGGGATCAGCGACTACGAGAGCCGCTACTGGACCGCCCGAGGCAAGCCGCGGTTTTATCGATACATTAAGAATGGGCGGTGCGCGGACTGCACGGAGAGAGTCAATCCTCATCAATCCGGTGACGAGTAAACCCGCTAACATTGACGCGACCGAAGCTGCGCCCCTAGAATCGATGTGAAAGTGAGTTGTTCCTCGCAACCGTCTCTACACACTCATGCCACTTTACGAATACGAATGTAAGAAGTGCGGCCATCGCTTCGAAAAAATCCAGTTGTACTCCGCCAAGATGGTCAAGAAATGCCCCAAGTGCGGCGGCGTGGTTGAGCAGATGATTTCCGCACCGGCGGTGCAGTTCAAGGGCTCGGGCTGGTACGTTACTGACTACGCCAAGAAATCGTCCGCGCCCGCGGGCGAGAGCAGCGCTTCCCGGGACTCCAAAGAGTCGAAGGAGTCGTCCAAAGATTCTTCTAAGGATTCGAAGAAAGACGACAAGCCTAAGTCGGAGAGTACGGCTAAGGAAAGTTCTTCGAAGAAAGCTGACAAGCGCAAGTAGCCTGTTCTACCTCAGCATTGTCATCCTAAGCGAAGGACCTGTGTACTGGCTGGCAGCATCGACGACACCGGCAGAGTGCATAGGTCCTTCGGCACTAAGAACGCGCTTCAGGATGACAAGGGGATTTTGATGACAACAGGGCCCCTACTTATTTCAATTCTTTGTCGAACTGATCCTCGATCATGGTGAAGAGATGCACTCTGGCATCTTTGCCGGCGATGCCGTGGGTTTTGTTGGGATAGATCATCAGGCGGAATTGCTTGCCCGCAGTGATAAGTGCCTGGATCATCTGAATGCTGTTCTGGAAGTGCACGTTGTCGTCGCTGGTGCCGTGGACCAGCAGTAGCGCGCCGTGCAGCTTGTCGGCGCCCTTAGTCACATCGGACATGGCATAGCCGTCTTTGTCATCGGTCAGCAGGCCCATGTAGCGCTCGGTATAAATCGAGTCGTAGTTGACCTGGCTGGTCACGGGAGCGACGGCCACTCCGGCCTTGAAGCGGTCGGAGTGCGTCATGGAATAGAGCGTCATCGAGCCGCCATTGGACCATCCCCAGATCGCGACGCGATCATTGTCGAGCTGCGGATATTGGGCCAGAAGCTGGTCTAACGCGGTGAGCTGATCTTTCAACTCGATGGCGCCGAATTCGTGCCGGATCGCAGTTTGGAATTTGCGGTCGCGTCCGGGCGTCCCGCGATTGTCGACGGCGAAAATCGCGTATCCCTTGCGCGCCAGAATTTCGTCGAAGGGATCGGGCGTAGCCTTGCGCACCATCTGCGCCGCCGGTCCGCCATAGATGTTGATGATGACCGGAATTTTCCCGCTAACCGTGCCATCGGGAGGCAGCAGCAAACGTCCATACAAAGTTGTACCGTCATCAGCCTTGAACTCCAGATACTTGGGCGCGCGCAGGCCGTATTCACTGATCGAATCCTTCGCCTGCCAAACTGGGAAGCATGATCCGCCCACGCTGCACAGCGTGCTGCGTGGCACGGCCTGCGGCCCCAGATAAGTGTGCGTATAGTGCTTGGCGTCTTCGGCGAAGGTGGCGAAGTGCATGCCTTCTTCGGTGGTGATCTGCTTGAATCCCGTGCCATCGAGCTGCACGGAGTAAACCTGCAGCTGGCGGGGATCGTCTTTATTGGCCTGGAAAAAAACAGTGCTCGTGGCTTCATCGACGCCGTTGATGCTGAGCACTTCGTAGTCGCCCTTCTCGAGCTCGCGCTCCAGTTTCGCCTCGGCGGCCATGGGATTATTTTTGTCGAAGCTGTAGAGATAAATGTGCGTGTTGCCGTCGCGCCAGCTGCGCCACAGGAAGCCCCCCGTCATTTTGAGGAAGGGAATTTCGATGTTCTCGAAATCGATCCACGAGCCGGGCGTCGATTCCGTGAACACGATTTTCGACTTGCCGCTTTTGGCGTCGATGAAGTACAGGTCCATTTTGTCTTGCGTGCGATTCTCGACCGCCGCCCACATCACGCCTTCTTTCACCCAGCCGAAACGTGGAATATAGGTGTCTTCATCGCTGCCCAGCGTGATCCAGCGCGGCTTCGCCTTGTCGATATCAACCACGCCCAGCTTCACCACCGGGTTGGGATCGCCGACCTTTGGATATTTTTCCTGGTCGACAGTGGGATGCGTCGGCATCCAGTCGGTGATGGGATAGGTCGGGACCTTGGTCTCATCCATGTGGAGGAAGGCGATTTCCTTGTTGTCGGGCGACCAGAAATAATTGCTGCGCACGCCCAACTCTTCGGCGTACACCCAGTCGATGTCGCCATTGAGGAGATTATCATCGCCATCTTTGGTGAGCTGCTTCTCGGCGCCTCCATGCATCGAGCGCGCGTAGAGATTGTGTTTGCGCGTGTAGGCCAGATGGGAGCTGTCAGGTGAAAACTTGGGATCGCCGCTGGGATCGGGCGCGGACGTGAACTGCACCGCTGTTGACGTGGCCAGATCGTAGAGCCACAACTGCCCGGCGGAATCGAACAGGATATGCTTGGAATCCGGCGCCCACACGTAGGCCGCGACGTGATAGCGAGTGAGCCGTTCCTTCTCGCGCTCGTTCTTTACCTTGGTGACGTCGGGCGCGAGCGCAGCCAGCTTGTCGGCGCTGACCAGGACTTTCTTCACGCCGGTCGCGGCATCGACGTACCACAGCTCGCCGCCGCCGCCTTTCTGGTCGCGCTCAATGTAAGAGAGCTTGGTGCCGTCGGGACTCCAGGTAGCATTCTCCGGGCCGCGTCCGCCTAGGCCGCCGGGCTGGAAGAGGACGTCGAGGGTGAGCGGCTTGGTTGCATTCTGCGCGTGGGCGTCGACGGTGGGGAGCAACTCAAGGGTAAAAGCGAGCAGGACGAAGCAGACCGCAAAAGAGGACTTTTTCTTCACGAAGCGAACCTCGCAGGAAAGAAGTGTGGGCGAATCAACGAGTGTACACCGCGGAAGGGGGTGGTGCACGGGGAGACTGCGGGGCTGCCTTGGGTTGAAAGATCATTACCACCCACCTGCTACGGCACTGAGTGCCCTGTTCCCCATGCTAAAATCAATGCTCAACGGATGCTTCCTGATATCGAAAAGCTGTTGCGGTTGCAAGATGCGGATAAGGAAATCAAGCGCCTGCACGATGAAGTGGCGGAATTTCCCAAGCGCGTGGCTGTGATCGAACAGAAGCTGGCCAGGACCAAGGGACTGCTGGAAAAGGCGCAAGCCGCCGTCAAG
Organism: uncultured Acidobacteriota bacterium; assembly: GCA_963701925.1. Lineage (GTDB taxonomy): Bacteria > Acidobacteriota > Terriglobia > Terriglobales > Acidobacteriaceae > Sulfotelmatobacter. The sequence continues at coordinate 159,779 of CAVPBQ010000006.1, read as the reverse complement.
GCCGACGAGGCCTCCCGCCGCAAGCACGACACCGCCATCAGCGATTTGCGGGGAAAGATTTCCAAATATCGCGACCAGTCCCTCGACGTAAAGACCAACGAACAATACAAGGCACTCCTGCACGAGATTCAGTTCGCCGAACAAGAGATTGCCGCGACCGAGGACAAGATTCTCGAGCTGATGGTCAATGCCGACGTCCGCGACAAAGAGGTCAAGGCGGCACAAGCCGAGCTCAAGTCCGAAATGGCCGAAATCGAAAAGGAAAAAGAAGAGGCCCGCCAGCGCACCGCCGAAGACGAGAAACTTCTGGCCGAGTGGCGGGGTAAGCGCGACCAGCTGCGCAGCGGCATTGACGAGGGACTGCTGCGGCAGTTCGAGCGCGTTTCGAAATTTCGCGGCAGTGGCATCTCGGAAGTGCGCGATCACAAATGCACTGCGTGCCAGGTCATGCTGCGGCCGCAGACCTACAACGAAATTCGCGGCGGCAACCAGATCGTTTTCTGCGATTCCTGCCAGCGCGTGTTGTATTTCAATCCGAAGGAAGAGCTGGTCGATCAGAAGCCGGGAGTCAACCGGCCGAAGCGGCATCATCCCAAGATCGATGCGGCGCAGGCGTGGTACTTCCGGCCTGAATGGGGCGACTCGGGCGAGGTCTATATCTGCCTCAATAACGAGAAGGGCCAGTCGAGCCGCCGCGTTTACGAGATTCATACCGGACGTCTGGTGGGCGACATCCTCACGCGCGAGGGCGACTACCGCCAGGCCTTCCCCGAGGACATCACCGGAGCGATTCGCCTGAACGGCGAGTGGGATGTGGACGAGCTTGACGGCTGGGGCAATGAAGCGCCCATGGTCACGCTCGACGCGCTGCACGCCGACCTGGATCTAGCGCGGCATGAACTGGCGATGCGCACCGCGGCCAAGCCGGAAACAGCGTCGGCGCTCGCGCCGGAAACCGCCGCCAGCTAAGTAAACCTTTTTCCTTTCACACAATGCCTTGTCATCCTGAGGACCGCGTATTTTGCGGGCCGAAGGACCTCTGCACTATGCATGCAGCATCGGCGCCGCCAGCGATTACATGGGTCCTTCGCTTCGTTCAGGATGACAACCCCTGTGTAACATTTAAGATGTGGGCATGCCCCCGAACTCCTCTGATCCGCTTCCGAAAATAAAACTCTCCCCTCGCGGCGCCGGCCGCCTGAAGGCTGGTCACGTGTGGGTCTATCGCTCCGACCTCGTTATCGGGGATGAAATCGCACCGGGCTCACTGGTTACGGTCACCGACCCGCGCGGGAAGCCGCTGGGCACGGCGCTATATTCGAGTTCTTCGCAGATCGCTATTCGCCTGATCTCGCACGAGCCGGTCGCCGATTTCTTAGCCCTTCTGCGCCAGCGCATCGTCGACGCCATCTTGTACCGCGAGCGTGTCGTGCGCGACACGAATGCCTACCGCGTCATCTTCAGCGAGGCCGATTTTCTCCCCGGCCTGATCGTGGACCGCTATAACGATGTGCTCTCCGTGCAGATCCTCACCCAGGCGATGGACGGCAACCTTGTGCGCGAGTCTGTCATCTCTGAACTTATCCAGCGATTCCATCCCGCAGCCATCGCCGAGCGCATTGATCCGCGCGTGCGCGAGCTGGAGCAGCTTCCGCCCCGCGCCTCCGGCCTGCTATACGGAGAGAAAACCGCCACGATTTTCCTGATGAATGGCGTGCAGTTCCACTACGACGCTCGCGAAGGCCAGAAGACTGGAGCCTTCCTCGACCAGCGCGAAAATTATGCCGCCGCCGCGCAGTATGCCCACGGCGAGGCGCTCGAGGTCTTCTGTTATCAGGGCGGCTTCGCGCTGCATCTTGCGCCCCGTTGCACGCACGTGACCGGAGTCGACAGCTCGCGACCCGCGCTCGAGGTCGCCGAGCAAAATGCCGCGCTGAATCAGGAGCTTTTGGATGCAAAAGAGATTGAGTGGATGGAGGCCAACGCCTTCGATCTGCTGAAAGATTATTCTGCCGCTAACCGCCGCTATGACACGATCGTTCTCGATCCGCCGGCATTCGGCAAGACAAAGCGGGATCTGGATGCGGCTTTGCGTGGGTATAAGGAACTCAACCTGCGCGCGCTGAAAATGCTGCGCCCCGGCGGAATTCTCGTCACCTGCTCCTGTTCCTACCATGTGGGCCGCGGTAATTTCCTTGAAATGCTTGCCAGCGCGGCTCTTGATGCGCACCAGACTTTGCGGCTGCTCGAAGTCCGGGGACAGGCCAAGGATCATCCTATCCTGCTGAATGTGCCGGAAACTTCCTACCTGAAGTGCGTTATTTCGTCTGTAAGCTAAAGAAAAACAAGCATATCTAGAACTTGACAATGATACGCTCAACTTTTATGATTCTTTTACGCTAATTGTGCGTCTAATGAAGTGACGGCGCCCGAGGACACACCAGTCGTGAGCGCCGCTCGCATACCGATATTCTGGATCAACCAATTCTGAAGGAGGATTTAGCCATGACCGTATTAACCCGTTTTGAGCCTTTCCGTGAGTTCGCCACCCTGCAGGACCGCATCAACCGCGTGTTCCGCGATTCCTATGCAAGCGGAGACCGCGACGAAGCGCTGACCACTTCCAGCTTTGCCCCCGCAGTTGACGTCTACGAAGACGAGCACAAGGTTGTGTTGAAGATCGAAGTGCCCGGAATCGAGGAGAAAGATATCGACGTTCGCGTGGAGAACAACACTCTGACTGTGCACGGCGAGCGCAAGATCGAGAAGGAAGAGAAAGAAGAGAACTATCGCCGCGTGGAACGCCAGTACGGCAGCTTTACCCGCACCTTCACTCTGCCTCCAACTGTGGACGCCGAGAACGTTTCGGCCAACTACGACAAGGGCGTGCTGAACATCTCTTTGCCCAAGAAAGCCGAAGCCAAGCCAAAGCAGATCAAGGTGAACGTGGGCAGCGGCAAGGCGATCGAAGGCAAGCCGGAAGCCAAGAGCCCCAGCAAAGCCGCGTAAGGAAGCAACAAGGATGCGGGATTTAGCCCCTGGATCATGGGAGGCGGTGGAGGTGACCCGCCTCCCTTATTTTTTCCGAGCATCAAATATTTTTGTCATCCTGAGCGCAGCGAAGGGACCCATGCACTTTGCCGCACCCTGAACGTTGCAGAGGATCTTCGCTTCGCTCAAAATGACAATAGAGTTCGAATAACAAAAAGAAGGTAAGCCTATGGCAATCCGTTGGGACAAATTTACCGTGAAGGCGCAGGAAGCGGTCCAGCGCGCGAACGAGCTCGCGTCCGAGCGCGGCAATCCCGAGCTGCAGCCGCTGCATGTGCTGGCCGCGCTGCTCGAAGATGATAAAGAAGGCATCGTTCCGCCGGTGCTCGAAAAAATCGGCATTGGCCCGCAGGCCGTGCTCAATGAAGTGTATGGCGAGCTAGACAAGCTGCCCAAAGTTTCCGGAGAATCCGCGCAGGCCACGCTGTCGAACGAAGTCAACAAGATGTTCGACCAGGCGTTCAAGGAAGCGTCGAATTTTAAGGACGAGTACGTCTCCACCGAGCACCTGCTGCTCGCGATCACGCACTTGAAGCGCGATGTGGCGCAACAGATTCTTGCGCGTCATGGCGCGACCTACGATGCGATTCTGAAGGCGCTCACCGTGGTGCGCGGATCACAGAAAGTTACCGACCAGAATCCCGAGGCAAAGTTTCAGGCGCTGGAGAAATATGCCCGCGATCTAACCGAGCAGGCGCGGCGCGGCAAGCTCGATCCCGTCATTGGACGCGATGAGGAAATCCGCCGCGTGGTACAGGTGCTCTCGCGGCGCACGAAGAATAATCCCGTGCTGATTGGCGAGCCTGGAGTTGGCAAGACGGCGATTGTCGAAGGCCTGGCACAGAGAATTATTTCGGGCGACGTTCCTGAAGTTCTGAAAAACAAGCGCGTGGTTGCGCTCGATCTGGGAGCGATGCTTGCCGGAGCCAAATATCGCGGCGAGTTCGAGGACCGGCTGAAAGCGGTGTTGAAAGAAATCGAAGACTCGCAGGGCAAGATCGTTCTGTTCATCGACGAGCTGCACACGCTCGTCGGCGCAGGAGCCGCGGAAGGCGCGATTGATGCCTCCAACATGCTGAAGCCGGCGCTGGCTCGCGGCGAGTTGCGCGCGATCGGCGCGACTACGCTGAACGAATATCGCAAGTACATCGAGAAGGATGCCGCTCTGGAGCGCCGCTTCCAGATCGTCTTCGTGGGCGAGCCCAATGTCGAAGACACGATCGCGATTCTCCGAGGTCTTAAAGAAAAATACGAAGTCCACCACGGCGTGCGCATCAAAGATTCCGCCATTGTTGCCGCAGCGACGCTTTCGCACCGCTACATCTCAGACCGCTTCCTGCCCGACAAGGCCATCGACCTTATCGACGAAGCAGCCGCCTCGTTGCGCATTCAGATCGATTCGTTGCCAACTGACATCGATCAGTTGGAACGCCGCGCGACGCAGCTTGAAATCGAGAAGCAGGCGCTGAAGAAGGAAGACGACGCGAACTCGCGCGAGCGGCTGGCGGTTATCGAAAGAGAACTCGCGGAGATTCACGAGAAATCCAACACGCTGAAGGCAAACTGGAAGAAGGAAAAAGATCTCATTGCACGAGCGCGCGTGCTCAAGGAAAAAATCGAGCAGCTCAAGATTGAAGAGCAGGCGGAAGAGCGCAAGGGCAACCTGCAGCGGGTGGCGGAAATTCGTTACAGCCTGATTCGCCAGGCTGAAGAGGATCTGGCCAAGCTCACCAAACAAATGGAGAGTCAGGGCAAGTCGCGCATGCTCAAAGAAGAAGTCGACGAGGAAGACGTGGCGCGCATCGTCTCCAAGTGGACCGGCATACCGATCTCAAAGATGCTGGAAGGCGAAGTGAAAAAGCTGGTCAACATGGAAGATCGCCTGCGCCAGCGCGTGGTCGGCCAAGACCCAGCGCTGGAGCGCGTCGCCAATGCGATTCGCCGTTCGCGCGCCGGGTTGAGCGATCCCAAGCGGCCGATCGGATCGTTCATTTTTCTTGGCCCGACTGGGGTTGGCAAAACCGAGCTCGCGCGCGCTCTCGCCGAATTTCTTTTTGACGATGAACACGCGCTGCTGCGTATCGACATGTCGGAATACATGGAGAAGCATTCGGTCGCGCGCCTGATCGGAGCACCTCCGGGATACGTCGGTTACGAAGAAGGTGGACAGCTCACCGAGCAAGTACGCCGTCGTCCGTATGCGGTGGTGCTCTTCGACGAAATCGAAAAGGCGCATCCCGACGTCTTCAACATTCTGTTGCAGATGATGGATGATGGCCGCCTCACCGACGGCAAAGGCCGCGTGGTTGATTTCAAGAACACGATCATCATCATGACATCGAACATCGGCTCGCAGTTGTTGCAGGCGGAAAATTTGAAGTCCGAAAGCGATTTCGAAGAAGCCTCGCAGCAGGTCATGAACCTGTTGCACACGCACTTCCGGCCCGAGTTCCTGAACCGCGTTGACGACATCATCGTGTTCCGGCCGCTGGGCAAGGAGCAGTTGGTGAAGATCATCGAACTGCGCCTTGAAGACGTGCGCAGACTGCTGGCCGATCGCAAGATTTCGCTTGAGCTCACCGATGCCGCGAAAGATCTGATGCTGAACGAGGGCTACGATCCGAACTTCGGGGCGCGGCCTTTGAAGCGTGCGATCCAGAAGCTGATTCAGGATCCGCTCGCCCTGAAGATTCTCGACGGTGAAGTGCTGCACGGCGATCACATCATCGTCGACGCCGACAAGAAGGCTGGGAAAATGAAGTTCGAAATCAGCCAGCGCGTGGGAGAGAAAGAACCGGACAAGGCGAAACGCTAAGCCTTGGCCACGGATTTCCGCGGATCTTCACGGATAAATCATCTTCTCGATTGATGATCTATTTCCTGGTTTTATCCGTAAGGATCCGTCAAGTCCGTGGCGGGGTTGTTTTTTGCTTGTGGCACACTATTCCCATGCATCAGCTCTCGCTTGGCGACTTTGAACTCAGCATTTTTTCTGACGGCACTTACCGGCTGGATGGTGGCGCATTTTTCGGCGTGATTCCGAAAATCATGTGGTCGCGCAAAGCGGAGGCCGATGAGCGCAACTACGTCACCAGCGGGTTGAATTCCTTGCTGGTTCGGACCGGCAAGCAGACCGTGCTGATCGAAACTGGCATGGGCAACAAGCTCTCCGAGCGGATGGTCAAGTTCTACGGCCAGCCGGCGAAACTGCTCGACAATCTTTCCACCGTGGGCATTGCGCCGGATGATATCGACATCGTCATCAACAGCCATTTGCACTTCGACCACTGCGGATGGAACACAGTTCGCGATAAGAACGGAAAGATCGTGCCAACATTTCCGCGGGCGAAATACTATGCGCCCGAAGGCGAGTGGCAATATGCGCGCAAGCCCAGCGAGCGCGATTCGATCAGCTTCATCTCCGACAATTACGATCCGCTGGTGGCCAGCGGGCAGATGACTCTGCTAAAAGGCGGAGAAGAAATCGTGCCAGGAATTACGGTGAAGACGTTTCCCGGGCATACCGCGCATATGCTGGGAATTATTGTTCAGCATGGCGGAAAGACTGCTTGCTACATCTCCGACCTAATGCCCACTTCAGCGCACATCGACCTCACCTGGGGCATGGGCTTCGATCTTTATCCGCTGCAGACGATTGAGAGCAAGAAGGAATACTACGCGCACGCACTTCCTGAGCGCTGGCTCACTGTCTTCACGCACGATCCGAAGACGCCTTGGACGCATATCGAGAAAGATGAGCTGGGGAAGATGGTGGCGCGCGCGGTCTAATTCGTCCGAATCTCTTGTCTCTGTGATCTTTGTGGTTAAGGTTTAAGGACGGGAGCGCAAAGCCGCGCTTCGAAAAACTCTTCGACTCGCGTTAAGACCTCGGGCGCGCTTTTCGATTCGTAGATCGCCTTACGCAAGCCGGCGCCGCCGGGGACGCCGTGCGTGAACCACGACGCAAACTGCTTCATCTTGCCGACAGCGTCGGGGAGCTCCTCTTCGATCAGCATCTGAAAATAAGTGCGAATCATCTGGTAGCGGTCGGCCTCTGAGGGCTGGTCGTAGGAGCATGCAGGGACGGCCATCCCCGGCTGTCCATCGGCTGCGCAATACTGTTCGATCTGGCGGAAGATCCACGGATTGGACGGGGCGCTGCGGCCGATCATGACCGCGTCGCATCCGGTCTGCGTGACCATGGCGCAGGCGTCTTCGGGCGAGCGAATGTCGCCATTGCCGATCACCGGAATCTTCACCGCATCTTTCACCGCGGCAATCCACTCCCAGCGTGCGTTGCCGCTGTAGCCCATCTCGCGAGTGCGGGCATGCAGCGCCACCGCGGCCAGTCCGCACGACTCCGCCATGCGCGCCAGTTCAACGCAGACGATCTCCTCATCATTCCAACCGGCGCGAAATTTCACGGTGAAGGGAATCTTCACGGCCGCGCGGACGGATTCGAAAATTTTGCCGATCGCCGGAAGATCGCGCAGCAGGCCCGAGCCGCCGTTGCACTTCACGACTTTCTTAGCGGGGCATCCCAGGTTCAAATCGACCAGATCGAAGCCGAGTCCCTCGACCATTCGCGCGGCCTCGGCCATCACCTGCGGATCGCTGCCGAAGAGCTGCGCCGAGATGGGATGTTCGTCTTCGTAGAAGTGGAGATAACGCTTGGCCTTCTGATCTTTCTTGCGGAGCACGCCATCGGCCGAGGTGAACTCGGTCATGATCAGGCCGCATCCGCCCAGGTTGCGAATGAAGCGGCGGAAAACGGTATCGGTGACTCCGGCCATGGGAGCCAGCACGGTGGCGGGCGAGATGGTGACGCTGCCGATCGAGAAGCTAGGGGGAACCGGCTTCAGTGGCACTGCTTGGCGGACCAAAGTGTCCGCCTCGCACTGGCCCGAGTTGTCCCAGAACTTCTTCACTTGGTTATTCTACTTGCCCCGCAAAGCAAAGCCCCCGCCGGGGCGAGGGCTGAATTTCGGTTAATCCGCGTAAATCCGTGGCGAAAAAGCTACTTCTTCGCTGTTTCGGCGGCCTTGGCTTCGCCAGCTTTGGCGTATTTGCGGCGGAAGCGCTCCACGCGGCCGGCAGTGTCCATCAGCTTCTGCTTGCCAGTAAAGAACGGATGGCAGTTCGAGCAGATTTCCACCCCGATGTCGCCCTTATGGGTGGAGCGGGTCATAAACACGTTGCCGCACGCGCAATGTACGCGAACTTCATTGTATGCCGGATGAATGGATGCTTTCATAGTGGTCCCAAACCTCGTTTCAGATCATTAGATTCTACCGGATTCGCGGGGGATTCAGCAACGGGGAAGCATTGCGAAACTCCTCGGAGGCCGTCATCCCGAAGCCCCGCGCTTTCGCCAGCGAGGCGAGGGATCTCGCGTGGACTATGTGACGCAGCATATGCGACCGAGATCCTTCACTCCGCCTGAGAAACGGCTCCGTTCAGGATGACACCCCGAGAGCTGACAGCTCTCAAAACCGGAACATATAGCTGGCCTTTACGAAAAACTGGCGGCTGTCGTTGATGTAGCCACGGGCCGTGTTGGTCACGCCGCCCGGGATCCCGGGCGTTTCCTGTTCGACATTCAGGTTCTGCAGGTCGCTGTTGTAGCCGAAATAAATCGCTGTCCCCGGATGCACCAGGTACGTCACCAGAAAATCGGCATTGAACTGCCGATCCGTTGGTAGGTAGGTATACGGCGAGCCCACGCCCGGCGTGGCGGCGAGCAGCCCGTTGTACTGCAAAATCACGCGCACGGAGAGCTGCGGCGTGAACTGCCAGTTCCACTTGCTGCGGATGATGTGGTCATTCAGAATGCCGCGGCCGATGCCGGGATACAGTGCCTGTTCGAACGCATACGTGCTGTTATTGGCGCGCAGGCGTTCGAACAGATAGGTATTCTCAATCTTCAGGGGCTGGAAGGGACGCACGATCAGGCTGGCCCCGCCCGTTTCCTCGTGCGCGATGAACGGCAGGTTATAGGGGGTAGCGACCGCCGGCGGCACGACCGGTAACGCCACGTAATTCGCGCCATCGCCCCAGTAGTAGCTGGCAGCCAGAGTCGCCCACTTTAGGTACGCCGTCTGCGCCGTCGCACCGCCCTGGTGCTCGTGATAATCCTGGTTGCCGGTGAGTCCCGCGTAACCCTGGCTTGCGGGACAATACGTGGCATATCCGTAGTAGCAGAAATCCTGCGGCCGCAGGCGCTCGCGAAATTCGGTGTACGGGCGCAGCCAGATCTGCGTCTGCCCCCGGCCTCGAATCGACAGGTAGGGCGCATAGAAAGTATCGAGCCGTAGGCCGGTATGATCGAAATCGTAGCGCAGGTTGACCGACGGCCCCCAGCTCTGCACCCAGCCTTTCTTGGGACGAAAGCGATAATCGGCCTCCTGGTAGGTCTCGCGAATATCCACGCGATTGATGAAGCCAGGAATGCTGACGAATCCGGGGGAAATATCTTTGTAAATTCCGTCGTAGCTGAAGTGCAGGCCGTCGCGGCGGAGCTCGATGCTGTCGGCCGGCCCGGCATAGTGGCTGCCGTTGCCCACGTTGCCCGAGCTGAAGGGATACAGATTAGCTTCGCAGGTCAGATTTAAATTGCTGGAGCTGCTCACGGCCTGCCCGTCGAATGTCCAGGTGGGACTGAGCTTCAGCCGCGAATCCACTCCGCCAATGCGGTTGTGTTCTCCCGTGGACGGGCACTCCCAATCGGTGTAGAGCGCGCCCACGCTCGACTGCTTGAAGATGTCACGGCTGACACGCGCGATAGTGAAATAGCCGCGAACCCCGGAGTACTGGCTGTAATCGGGCACGGCGAGGCCGGGGCTGCGGTCATCGCTGGTCATCAATCCCACGGAATACGGCCCGTCCTTTCCGGTGAGGCGAATTCCAGCCGAAGGATCGCCGATGCTGCGAGTAAAGAACAAATTCAGCGGCGTGCGAAAAAAATCTTCGTTTTCCAGAAAGAACGGCCGTTTCTCGGGAAACAGAACCGCGTAACGCTGGTTGACCGTGATCTGCGGATCCTCCGACTCGATCTGGCTGAAGTCGGGATTGGCAGTCACGTCGATAGTGAAGTGGTCGTGCAGCACGAACTTTGCGTCCATGCCAGGCTGGCCCTGCACGGTAGCGTTCTGAAAATACGGATTTGCAGCATCGCGTGTATCAAGCGCGCGAAAACCGCGCAGCAGCCCGTAGGGAATCAACTCGATATCGCGGTCGGGAGAAATACCTTCCAGGCCATACAGCGTTGCGGCCTGCCCCAGGCGGCCTTCCACGCGGCGCGAAATCTCCGGCCAGAACGCATCTTCGGTCTTGCGCGTGATGCCGCGATAGAGAATCACGCCCCACTCCTGCACCTTGCTGGCGGGAAAGCGGAGGCTCTTGAAGGGAATTGCGATCCACACCACGAAGCCGCGGCTGGTCACCTTGCCGCGAGAACTCCAGACAGTATCGAAGGAGACATCGAAGTGAGCGCTGGTTTGCTCGGCGCGCGAGGCTTCGGTCCAGATCGCGTCCCACTGTACGCCCAGCGGCGTCGTCTGAAAGGCATAGGCGCGGCGCCGGTCGTGATAGGTGTCGAGCATGATCTCGACCTCATCATCATCGTGAATATCTTCGCGAGGCGACATGCGCGCGCGCACCTGCCGCGGATCGTCAAAGCAGACGAAGACGGCATAGAAATTTTTCTGGTCGTAGCCAAGATAAGCTTCGGTGGTTTCGGAAACCGGCTCGCCGTCGTGGGGAACGCGCTGGGTGAATCCGGTGACCTTCGCCATCTGCAGGGCAATTTCTCCCTGCGGCTTCATGGTCAGAAAATCTTCGAGCGTCGGCGGCCGCTGCAGGCGCGGGATGGTCAATGCGGGTGGACCGAGCTGCGCTGGAGCCTGGCCCTGATGCGCCATCGGAGGAGGGCTTTGCGGAGGAACGGAAGTTTGCTGGGCGATGTTCTGCGCAGCAAGGCCAGCGCCGCCAGCGACGATCTCCGCTAGCAAGGCAAGCAGCAAAGTTGCACGCCGAAGAAGTTTTACCCGAACAGGACCCGCACCCGATTGCAACCGCACAACGCCTCACTGCTCCCCTTCACCGCAAGAGGAGGAATGCAGCAAGATACACTACAACCGCGCTCAACAAAACTGGAAAACGATGTCTGTTCGTTTTAACGAACAAAACCTTCCGGCGGAAAAGGGATTTTTCTACGAGATCCGAGAACCCGCTGGACTGAGAGCCAACTGCTGAGAGCTTAGAACAACGACGCCTGCTTGCGATTCGGGGTGATGCCGAAATGTTCATAGGCCAGTTGCGTGGCGACGCGCCCGCGGGGCGTGCGATTCAGAAATCCAATCTGCATCAGGAAGGGCTCGTAGATTTCTTCGATCGCATCCGGCTCTTCGGCCAGCACCGCGGCCAGAGTATTCACGCCCACGGGACCGCCCTGATATTTCTCGATGATGGTTAGCAGGAGTCGACGGTCGACTTCGTCGAAGCCATATTGATCGACTTCCAGCATGGCTAGTGCCGCCTTCGCCGTAGGCTCATCAATTTTTCCGGCGCCCCGCACCTGCGCAAAGTCGCGCACCCGTCGCAGCAGGCGGTTGGCGATGCGCGGAGTTCCGCGGGATCGCGATGCAATCTCCTTGGCACCCAGCTTGTCGATCTGCACGTCCAGAATTTCCGCCGAGCGTTCGACGATTACCTGCAAGTCTTCCGCTGTATAGAATTCGAGCCGCAGTACGATGCCGAAGCGCGCGCGCAGCGGCGAGGAGATCAGCCCCGCCCGCGTCGTCGCTCCCACGAAAGTGAACGGCTTCACCTCCAGCGTGTGCGTCCGCGCCGACGGGCCTTGCCCAATGATGATGTCGAGCTTGTAATCTTCCAGCGCCGAATAGAGCAGCTCTTCGAGTACGGGCTGCAGGCGGTGAATCTCATCGATGAACAAGACCTGCTTCTCCTGCAGGTTGGTGACGATGGCCGTCAGATCACCCTTGATCTGCAGCAGCGGCGCCGCGGTCGACTGGAAATGCACGCCCAGCTCGTTGGCGATAATGTTGGCCAGCGTCGTCTTACCCAGCCCCGGCGGCCCATAGAGCAACACGTGATCCATGGCCTCGCCGCGCGACTTCGCCGCCTCAATTGCAACCGCAAGGTTTTCTTTAACTTTGTGCTGGCCGATGAACTCCGCCAGCCGTTGCGGACGCAGCTTCAGCTCAAAGGAAGAATCATCTTCCACCGGAGCCGCCGAGACCAGGCGCTCGCGGTTCTGCGTGAGATTGAGATCAGGATTGTTTTTTGCCGTCGCCACTGCTTCGGATAGTAGAACGAAATGCGAAGACGCGCAAATTTTCCAGCGGGCGCTATTCAGCATTCATTTCGCCATCTTCAAAGGCTTGCCAAATTCACAGATTCTTAATCATTCAGTCACCGAGGGTTAACAAACCCACGCTAGGGTTTTTCTCACTCACGCAGCATTTCATTCTCTGTTGCACCGAACGGAACCTGGTTCCCGGTCGGTCCACAGTCTGTGACTGGGAAACATTCAAGGAGACACTATGAAAAAGATTTGCTTGGCGGTAGTCCTGCTCGTTGCAACCGCGGACACGGTGCTGGCTCAACAAGGCGCCGTTCCTAAAGGCATTCCTCACCTTGACCACGTGTTCGTGATCATGATGGAGAATCATGGCTATACCGAGATTCTTCACAATCCCAACGCCCACTTCACCAACCAGTACGCGCGGAAGGCGAATCTGGCCACTAACTACTTTGCGGTGGCGCATCCCAGCCTCACGAACTATCTGGAAGCGGTCGGCGGATCTAACTTCGGAGTTCTCAGCGACAACAATCCCGACTGGCATGACGCCTCCTGCGCCACCAACCTCTCCGCCGGGGTGTCCAATACCGACAGTCCGCCCAGCCCCGACATCTGCCCCATCACTGGCTCCGGCACGGATGCCGCCACCCCTCTTCTCGATTGCTCCAACGAAGTCACCGGACCACCGTGCGAGATCGAGATCGACACCGTTCATCAGTACGACGCCAACCCGAACACTCTGGGCATCACCATCGCCGATCAGCTTGTGGTCGCAGGAAAAAGTTGGAAGACCTACCAGGAAAGCCTGCCGATGCGTGGACCTGATCAGGTCGACTACAGCGATGGTAATTTCACCAACCTGACGAATTTCGCCAACGTGAATCCACAGCTCACTCCGCCACTCTCGAACGGCGCCATTATGCAGCTTTACGCCTCGAAGCATAATCCGTTCGTATATTTTCAGGCGGTGCAGCAAGGCATCGACCCGCTGCTGAGCTACTCGCAAATGGCGGCATTTGACGGCGGCCGCGGCCTCTGGGCCGATCTCGCTTCCGGCCGGGTTGCGAATTATTCTTTCATCGTGCCCAACCAATGCAACGACCAGCACGGTCGCTCAAACGGAACCTCGTTCTGCGGATTCGATCCGGATGACAACGGCACCCAGGCCGGTCTGAATCCCGCCCTGATCCTGCTTGGCGATCAGGCCTTGCAGAAGATCGTCGTGGCGATTCACGAGTCTCCGGCATGGAAGAACGGCCACACCGCCATCATCACCATCTGGGACGAGAACGATTACTCCGTGCAGCCCATCATCAACCAGGTCGTCGCTATCGTGGACACCAACTATGGCTTCCACGGGATTACCAGCGATGTCTTTTATGACCACTTCTCGCTGCTGCGCTCGATCGAGGGCGGACTTAATCTGCCCTGCCTGAATCATGCCTGCGATTCCAATACGCAGGCGATGACGGACTTATTCGGCGAGGCGACTGCTGCCAAGCAATAGAAAGGACTTGCAGTGATGTCTCTCGGGACCGGCGAATAAACCGGTCCCACTTTTTTGCGCCTTCGTACGGCAAAAATCTTCGCCGCCAAAAAACCAGTTGACATCATGTCAAGCTTGCTTTACATTCATGGATGTCAAGCATGCTTGACTCGGAGGGGAGATGGACGCCAACCACAAACGCTACCTGCGAGAATTTCTTCCAGCCATGGCCGCCTACGCCGTTATGGTGATGGTTTCGGTCTGGCTGCTCAAACACCAGGTGTATCCGCCATTGCGGATTCTGTTCGCAGTGCTGCCCGTGATTCCTTCCTTGTTTGCGATGTGGGCCGCAATCCGCTATTTCCGCGGGCTGGACGAGCTTCAGCGTCGCATCCAATTTGAAGGCCTCGCGTTCAGCTTCCTCGCCACCTGCGTGATCGCTCTGACCTGGGGATTTCTGCAGAACGCTGGATTGCCCCACGCCGACGTGATTTGGGTGGCGCCCGTGCTCATTTTCTTGTGGGGAATCGGGGCCTGCGTCGCCAAGCGGAGGTACGAGTGAAGAATGGCATCCGCGACATGCGTGCTCAACTCAACTGGACGCAGGCCGACCTCGCCGATAGGCTAGGCGTCTCGCGGCAAACGGTCAATGCCATCGAGACCGAAAAATACGATCCCAGCCTGCCCCTGGCGTTGAAGATTGCCAAGCTCTTCCGCAAGCCGGTGGAGGAGATTTTCAAAGCGTAGAAACAGCCGCCCCCGGCTGTCCGGCGGCGCGCAGTTTGACCGCGCTCTTACTTCGGATACCACTCCAGCAAACGCACCTCGATTCCGGTCCCCACCAACGCTTTTTGAAATACCGCCAGATCAGAGCCGCGATAATGATAGGGAATCACCATCTTCGGATGGAAGGCTTTGACCGCGTCCGCAGCCTCTTCTGGCGGCATGGTGTAAGGCAGGTTCATGCACACGAACGCTACGTCGATGTTCTTGAGCGCGCGCATTTCGGGCACACCTTCGGTGTCTCCGGAAAAATAAAAGCGCTTGCCGCCGTAAGTCAGCACATAGCCATTGCCGCGTCCCTTATCATGAAAAAATTTGCCGGGCACCGGGCCGCGCTTCAGGTTGTACGCAGGGATTGCTTCGACGGTCCACCCCTGCCAGGTTTTCGTTTCACCATTAGCGATGGGCTTGGCCGTAGTCACAGTCTGCACGACGGCCGGCGGCGCAAAAATCTCCGTGTCCGCCTTGCTGATCGCCTTTTCCGAATCGGGGTCCATGTGGTCGCCGTGAATGTCAGTGACCAGAATCAGGTCGGCCTTGGGAAGCCCGGCAAAGTTCGCCGGCTGGGACGGATCAAGATAGATCGCCTTCCCGCCCGCCTCAATCAGCGTGCTGGCGTGATACAGCGGAGTAATTTTAACTGGGCCCGCGGAGGTAGAGAAGGTCTGGGTTTCCGCCGATGCGTGCGCGAGCGTCGGCAACACGAACGCAATAAAAACACAGCTAATCGCAACCAGCACTGATTTCATGGGGTCCTCGCGATCCATTCAAACCCTTGTATTTCAGAAAGACTAATGCTGCGTCAACCGATCCTGAGGATTAAACATTTATATAATTATAGGTGGTATGGTATACTACGACCACTATGGCCCTTAGCATCAAGAGCATGCAGACCGAACGACTGGCCAGGGAAGTGGCAAAAAAAACCGGCGAATCTCTTACCGGGGCTATTCAGAAGGCCTTGGAGGAGCGCTTGGATCGACTGCGCAATCAGCGGCGCAGTCAAATCCTCGCCAGCCAACTGGAGGAAATCCTGCGGCGCGTCGATCAGCTCCCGATTCTGGATTCTCGCTCCGCTGACGAGATCCTGGGCTACGACGAGCAGGGGCTTCCTGGTTAATGGAACCTTATGGTCATTGATACTTCCGCGTTCGCAGCAATCTTCTTCGCGGAATCAGAACGTCAGAAGTTCCTCACCGCCATCACCATAGGGCCGAACCGTCTTGTGTCGGCGGCCACCCTGCTGGAAACTGGAATCGTACTTGAAGCGCGGCAAGGTGAAGCGGCTGGCCGCGAGTTCGATCTTTTCGTCGTGCGCGCCAATCTGCAGGTGGTTCCTGTGGACGCGGAACAAGCTGATCTCGCCCGCTCGGCCTGGCGTAAATACGGAAAGGGCCGACATGCTGCAGGACTAAATTTTGGTGACTGTTTTTCCTACGCGCTGGCCAAAGTCTCTGGCGAACCCCTGCTTGCGAAAGGAACTGATTTCGCCCGCACCGATCTCACCGTTTGCGAATGAGGGCAATCGATAGCTGCTGTGAAATCATCAGTTCGTCGTCTTTACTCTTCCTCTTCCTTCACCGCGCCGCGCTCTGCCTTGGCCTTCTCGATAATCTTCTCCTGCAGTTGCCCTGGCACCGCGTCGTAGTGATGCATTTCCATGTTGAAGCTGCCGCGGCCTTGCGTCATTGAGGTCAGCTCGACGCCGTAGGTCAGCATCTCCGACATGGGCACTTCGGCCTTGACCACCGTGTTGCCGCCCTTGTTGTCCATGCCCTGGATGCGCCCGCGGCGGCTGTTCAAATCGCCCATGATCGATCCCGCGAATTCGTCGGGCACCGTGATCTCTACGTGCATGATGGGCTCGAGCAGGGTGGGCTTGGCCGTTTCCATTGCCTTCTTGAACGCGATGCGCCCCGCCATCTGGAACGACATATCGTTCGAGTCCACATCATGATACGAACCGTCGTAAAGCACGACGCGGAAATCCACCATCGGAAATCCGGCCAGGTACCCTCGCGCCGCCGCGTCTTTAATGCCCTTTTCGATTGCAGGTATATAGTTTTTTGGAATGGCGCCGCCGAAAATGTCGTTCACAAATTCAAACTGACCGCCCCTCGGCAATGGCTCCATCTTAATCTTGCAATCGCCGTACTGCCCGTGCCCGCCGGTCTGCTTCTTGTGACGCCCCTGCACATCGGCCTTGCCGCGAATGGTTTCGCGATACGGCACTTTCGGCGCTTTCAAATTCACTTCCGTGTGATAGCGCTTCTTCAGCTTGGCTACGATGACTTCAATGTGCTGCTGTCCCGTGCCCGCAATCAGGAATTCCTGCGTCTGCGGATCGCGAAAGAAACGTAGCATGGCATCCTCTTCCATCTGCTTGTGCAGCCCCGGCCCTAGCTTGTCTTCGTCGGCACGGGACTTCGGTTCGATGGCGAACGTGATCGCCGGCTCCGGCAACTTCACTCGCGGATACTGAATCGGCGCCGCCTTATCGCCCAGTGTGTCACCGGTCAGCGTGTCCTTTAATTTCGCCACTGCGCCAATGTCACCGGCATGCAGCTCCGGGATCGGAACCGCAGTCTTGCCCTGCATAGTGGAGATGTGCGCAAACTTTTCCTGCGTCGTCTTGCTGAAATTCTGCAGCGTTGCATCGTTTTTCAGCACACCCGAAAAAACTTTGAAGTATGAAATCCTGCCCGCAAACGCATCCGACACCGTTTTGAACACATACACCGACACCGGCTCGGCATCGGTCTCATGGCGCTTCGGAACATCGCCATTCCCGCCCACCGCCTCGCCCTGCACCCACTCGTGCTCCGACGGCGCCGGAGTGTAGTCGATGATGAAATCCATGACGCGATCCGCGCCAATATTGCCCAGCCCGGAGCTGAAGATCACGGGGAAGATCCGGTCTTCGCGAATCGCATTATGCAGCGCCGGAACCAGATCTTCTTCACCCAGCGTTCCGGCCTCGAAAAACTTCTCCATCAACTTGTCATCGCCCTCGGCGACCAGCTCGACCAGGCGCTCGTGGGCTTCCTTGGCCTGCTCCTGCAAATTCGCGGGAATCTCCGTCTCTTTGCCCTTACCGTTGCCGCCCATTTCATAGGTGTAGGCCTTCATGCGCACCAGGTCGACGACGCCCGACAAACTTTTCTCGCTGCCAATCGGCAGCTCAATCGGAATCACGTCCCGCCCAAAGGCGGCGACCAGCGACTCCAGCACGCGCTCGGCATTGGCGCGATCGCGGTCCATGCGGTTCACCACGATCAGCCGTGGCGTCTTGTATTCTTCGCAATAATTCCATACGCGCTGGGTCACCACTTCCACTCCGGCCACGCCGTCTACCACCACGATGGCCGCATCCACCACGGGCAGCACCATCTTGGCTTCGTGCACGAACATGCTAAAACCGGGTGTGTCGAGAATGTTGATCTTGGTCGTGCCCCACTCGACGACGGCCGCGCCGACAGAAATCGACATTTTGCGCGCGATTTCTTCTTCGTCGTAATCGGTGGTCGACGTGCCGTCGTCCACGTGCCCGAAGCGCTGGGTCGCACCCGCGGTAAATAACATGGCCGAGACCAGCGAGGTCTTGCCCGCATGCCCGTGCCCCACCACCGCTACATTACGGATGTTTTCTCCAGAATAGACTTTCAAGTTGGGCTCCTCCGGCAGGGCGTGGGAGAGATGAGGCCATGGAAGTATTAGGACAGATACAGGCCAGCCCGAACTCCTGCCAAAACCTAGGATGCTACCACGCGGGAAGCGGGGGGCTCAACCGCAAGGAATTCCGCTTGTAGATGCTCCAAGATGATGCTCCAAGATAATGTCACCCCCTAACTGCAACGTGACTTTGTCACCCTCATAGGATTAATGACGATGAGGCAGAAAGAATTCCAAGCCTGCCCTGACCGAGGTCGAAGGGCGGGAACTGACTTTCCCCCGGACCGCCCAACCGTAGTATCATCCCCCAAATGCTGGGCAATCGCACCTCCGAGCAGCGCTCGAGCCAGGAATGGATCGCGCAATATGCGACCAGCCACCAGCATCCGGTGAACCGGATGTGCCACACGTTCGGCATCCCGCTCATCTTGCTCTCCATCGCCGTTTTTATCTCCAGCATCTTTTTCCATCACGCCTGGATCTATGGCCTGGCAATCTTCATCATCGGATGGATTTTCCAATTCATCGGCCACGCTTTCGAAGGCAAGCCGCCGGAATTTTTCAGCGACTGGCGATTCCTCTTTGTCGGAGTGCGCTGGTGGTGGGCAAAGATGAAGGGCCGAGCCTAGAATAACTTTCAGTCCGGCAGGTGCGGATAATCGATGGGAAGAGCCTCGTTGGTAGGCGGCATCCTTTTCGCGATCCTCGGATTCATCGCCGGCATTTACGCCCTCTCGTTCGGTCCAGCCCCGGATTTGCCCACACCCCTGCTGCTCCTGCTGTGTCCCGCGGCGATTTTCGGGGGACTGCTTGAGACCTCCAGCCCCGGCAGCGATGCCATGTGGGTGATGATCTTCTTCAATACGTTGATCTACGCGGCCGTCGGCGCCTTGCTGGCCAGAGTCTTTCACATCGATCGGGAATGACGCGGGGGGCAGGAATGCGAAGACTTGGTTGGGGATGTGTCTTTGTCGCTGCGGCACTCTTCATCGCGGCGGTGGTTTTCGGGCAGATTAATTGTCCGATCCCCCACTGTAACGGCCCCGACCTCGATGCCTGGATGCCGGCATTCCTTTTGACGCCACTCGGTTTCCCTGCGCTGGTGCTGACAATATTTTTCGTTGCCAGAAAAATATGGCCCAACTCGCGCCTCTTGTCGGTCGCGCCAAAGTATCTCATTCTCACGTTTATCGGATTGGCGATTCTACTTCCTTTTCTATTGGGCTACATTAATGGACGCACACGCATCTCACCCCCGGTTCAGGTGCATCAATAAGCTCTATATTAAAATTCGAGGAGCTTTCAATGTTCCCGCAGCTCGCCCGCTTTACCGACCTCGGCCTTCTCCTACTGCGGCTCATGGTCGGCTTCGTCTTCGTGACCAGTGGATACAACCATCTGAAAGATCCGGAGGCCCGCTCGAAGAGCATCGGGCTGCCGAAGGGCGTCACCGTGTTTCTCGGCATCGCCGAGGTTGCCGGGGGGCTGGGAGTGGCCTTCGGCGTACTCACGCAACTCGCCGCCTTCGGACTCATCCTCATCATGCTGGGAGCGATCCAGAAGAAAATCTTCACCTGGCACACCGGCTTCTGGGGCGAGAAAAGCGACGGCTGGCATTACGACCTGATATTCGTCCTGATGAATCTGGTCATCGCCTTCACAGATGGCGGGGGGTATGTGCTGATGAAGTGAGAACCCTGCGGCCCGCTAAACTTGGGCCGCCGAACAGCCGAGGGCGGCTGTTCCCATATGGAGCTTGGAGTTCTAGGCAGAGGCGGCGCGCGATAAGATCTGCTGGTCGCCGGTGGGCTGCTTCTTCTTGCGGATTTGGAGAGCCACTCCCACAATCAGCAGCGTGCCTCCGGCCCCGGAGATTGCTCCCTCGAACATGCCCTGCGCGTAGAAACTCGCTTTCAAAACCTCGGCGTTGATGTTGTCGAGCTGCATCTGCTGTTGCAGCACGGCGTGGTGGGGAAATTTCGCCGCCGCCGGATTGGCCTGCGCCGGGCGCGCATCTTGGGCCCAAGTGAAGGTCGCCGCCAGTCCGAGGAGCAATGCCAACTTCTTCATGAAATCCTCCGCAAAGCGTAGTTGACCTCACCGGCAGGGCTTTCACAAATTACGATTGTCACAGCACCGTTGCGGGGAAAAGCGGATTCCTCACGGATTCCCCATTTCGTTCGGAAGGACAAGAGGAAGGGTTCGGAATGACAAGAGGCGGAGTTTCGGAACCACAACCGAAAACTAGATTGGCTTGCCGCGGAAGAAGTACACCAGCTCGATGATCAGGATGACCACCACCATCAGTTCCAGCACGAAGGCGCGGGATTGGTTGAATTGTTCCACCATGAAGCGGTAGAGATCTTCGGCAGTTTGCAGCTTTTCGTTGACCAGGTCCTTGTAGTCGGGCACACCGACTTTGGCGGCGCACAGTTTATAAAGGCGCGCGGAGAACATGTCGCTCAGGAACTTGATGGCGTTGTCGGCGCGCTCGGTGAGCTCGTTCACGTCGAGCAGGACGGTATGCAGTTTCGAAGCGGCGCGGGCCGTCCGCCAGCGGGACCACAGGCCGGTGCCACCGACGTCGAGAAAGTCGTAGACCTTTTCCAGCTCGGTGGTGAGCAGCTCGTCATAGTGACGGAATTCAAGCAGCTGGGAGTTGGCGTATTGCAAAAGTTGAATCGCAGTCTCCGCGCCGGCCGGCGTGTCGTAGATAAATGCCGCGTTCCATCCGATGACGGCAAGATCGTTGGGATAGTACGAAATGCGCGACTGCAGAATCTCCTGACGCTCGCCTTCCGAAAGCGTGGTTATTTCGCCGCGGACGACCTGGGCGATCTTTTCTCCACGCGCAGCCAGCAGGTCGCTGGCGGCGGTGGTGGTTGCGCAGTCGATCTCGCGCACGAGGAAGATGAAGTAATCCTCCTGCAACCAGTCGCCATCGGGCTTGGAAGGGTTGGCCTTTGGATCGTAGGGCTTGATCAGCGCGGGCGCGGCGCGCTCGAGTTTCTGGCGCAGGATGCGAGAGGCAAGAGTCTCGAAATTAGTGTCGGAGGTCCAGCGGCAGGAAAGTTGGATGAGGTCGTCCCAATCGCCCGCAAACGGCAGCTCGAAGACCAGGCTGACCACGCCGTAGTCGAAGTATTTGATCTGTCCTTCCAGGCGCTCGCCGCTCTCCAGCGTGAGAGGCTCGATCGTTTCGGCCACTGGCGTGCGCTGGTAGCGGACATAGGACGGAGCCGTGTTCTTGAACGGAACCTGCTCAGTGCGGGCTCCGAAAATGTTACGCAGCACGTCGAGGCGAATCTCCTCACAGACGTCGAACTGGATCATCACCAGCACCGAGCCGCGCAGCGGAGTGGCGGCCGGCGCCTGCTTGACCGGCTGCACCTTGGCGCTGAGGGTCTCGGTTACATCGGTGCCGACCACGGTAGAGAGTTCGCGTTCCATTGATTGGTCACGACCTGCCGGTCACGTCGGATTCGGCCAAATCTGACTTCCGTTTTGCCGAAGAGGCGATTCGCGGAATCCAAGACCAACGCCAGAGGAGGCGCAGCGGATTCTTCGCTATTGTCCCAGAAAGCGGGGAATTGGGCTAGGCCCGGATGGCTACGGCAACTGCAAACTGCGGTTAAACCATTGATACCTCACCGGTTACGTCCTGCACGAGGTCCCGTCGGCGCTCCGGCCCCTTGCGCTCGACCACCCGCACCCGGCGGGTCGGCATGGTGCTCGGCTCGAGGCTGACGATACGCCCATCGCGGACACAAATCTGCGAGCGGAACCAATCCGTGCGAAACATGCGGCCGGCGGCGTAGAAGGTCATGGCGGCAGCGATGGGGCCATCAAAGTCGTTGCCGGTGCAGGCTACCAGGCGGCGCCCGAATTCCTGAGTCCAGGTCATGCCGCCTACCAGGGGATCGTTCAGGCGACAGCGCTCAAACGGCGTGGCATGCGTCAGCTTGCGCAGCTGCAGCAACTGCAGCAGGACCGAAGTTTTCGCCAGGTTGGTGACGATCACGCGCGCTTCGCTGGACGAGATGCGCTCCATCTTGAGGTGCAAGTCGGGCGTCCACTCGCGCTCGAACTCTTCCCGGGCCAGCGCCAGGCCTTTATCGGTGGCCTCGACATAGCGTAGGGTGGCTCGGGCCAGGATGATGCTGAACAGGGTGGTAACCACGGTCGCAATCAGCGGAATGTAGCTGATCAGCGCGGAGAGCGGCAGTCGTAGCAGGTCGATCATCTGCATGTGCATAGGCGCGCATCGCTCCTGTGAGGCACGGCAGCTTTCAATCTCAGGTTCAGCAGCGGGGACGAGTCTATCGGGGAATGCCGGGAGGCTGTAGATGCGCATGGTCCGGGGCGAAAGCCGCCCGCGGGTGTCGGGACTTTAGTAACCGCGATTCACGTGGGCGGACGCATTCGTCCGCACGCGAGCGAAGCGAGCCACCGGACGAATATGTCCTTGACTGCGTGTTTAATGCCTCGTGGAGGAGCGTTATTCCAGCACACTATCGTCGAGCTTTTTCTTGTGCCAGTCGGCGGCGGCTTTCAGGAACGCGAGGACGACGGGATGCGGCTTTTTCTCGGTGGACGAAAGCTGCGGCTGAAACAGCGTCGCTAAGAAAAATCGATGCGCCGGCGATTCGATGGCGCGAATCTCGCCTTGCGGACCGCGGGCGACGATGGGGAATCCAGCTTCCATCGAGGCCCATTCGAATTCAGGATTGATTTCGAAGTTGCAGAAGAATTCTTCCGTGACCTTCTCTGTGCCCTTGCCGTAGAAGGCCTGCAGGTAGGAGCCGGGGCGCAACTGAATCCCGGGCACGGCGCCGACGAGTTTCGGCGCATTACCATTGCGGTCGGGAACGGCGCAGGCCACAGGGTAGACCACAATATTTTTCGAGCCCGAGTTATTTTCCGCACTGTCGGCATCGGCGATGCCCAGCACATTGCGGGCGAGTTCGATGTAAGCGTATTGAAATCCGCCGCAGGTGCCGAGGAACGGCCAATCGCGCCGCCGCGCAAACTCAATGCCCTTCAGCATGCCGTCGAAGCTTTTGTAAGGACTGCCAGGCGTGGCCCAGAGGCCATCGAATGATTCCAGCTTTTTCTCGGCGTCTGGTTCGACCAGCGAGGGCGTGGGGAGCCACTCGGTTTCCACCTTCATGTCGAGTTTGCGGGCCGTGTGCTCGAGTGCTGCGTTGATGGCAAGATGGGAGCGCGATTCAGAATTGAAGTCGCCCAGAATTCCGATGCGGACGGCGTCGCTCACCCGACGATTGTACTAGAGCGCATGCCGGATAGCGGGTAGCGAAGCGAGTTCCGGGTTCGCGAAAGCGCAGGCGATTCGAGCAGAGACCTCACAACCAATGAAAGACGCGCAGCAGCAGATAGAGGCTGGCGAGCGACAGCGCCGGGCCACCGGAAATCATCAGCGCGCATTTCCAGCCAAGCCGAGCGGCGACCTCGCGCTGGCTGCGCCACGAGATCAGGAAAGCCCCGTTGTTGCTGCCTTTTTTCAATGCGACTGCGGGCGCGGGATCGAATCCATCGGCCGGCGTTGCGTCGGCCGTCACCTGCATGCTGGGTGCCCCCAAACCTGCGGCGCTCCACGCAGCGGGATTCGTGATGCCCGCTTTCATCAGAGCGGCGGCGATCTTCTGCTGCTGGCTCATATCCACCGCCTTGGTGGAAGCGTCCGTCGACAGGCGAATCACATGCGGCCCAACGCCCACCGGCTCTTCGGTCTCCCGAGCAGAAAAGTCCTCCACGTCCGTAGACGACGACTTCATCAGTGAGTTGAGCGGTCGCGTAAAAAGACCCTGGGATGGACCCAGCGGTTCCGTCTCGAAGACTGGCTTCGCCGTGAGTTCAGTTCCCGGATTCTCGCTTAGCGTCCCCAGGATAAATAACGAATTCTTTGGCTTGATGCAGAATTCTTCAACCTTGATGCGGTTGGTGCTGCTGACTCCGTGCCGCCCCAGAAAACTATGCACGCTCGACGGCACCGGATCTTTGGTGGTGAAAAATGAATCGGAAAATTCTTCTTTGAAGTCCTGATGCAGATCGAGATCCGCCCCGCGCGGATCGACCAGCACGCGGCCAGTATTGTCGTCGAGGAAAAATGGCAGATGCGCGCACTCGCCCGCAACCTTTACCCACTCTTTGTTCTTGCCGCTCTGTTTGTACTCCCAAACCAGCGTCCGGTAGTAGTAGCAGGGACGCTGGGTAAGGGGCGCGAGCATGGTGTAAGACCCGACGGCGAGGCCGCTGACTTCCACCATCCCCATGGAGGCGCTGCGAATTTTGGAGAACGGCGTATCGAGAATCAACTTTCGCCGCTGCAAAAACTGGAAGCCCTTTACGAAAATGAAAATGCCGGAGACGAATCCGAGCCCGCACCAAAACAGCAGGGGCGCTGGACTGTCCGAGCGCGTCAGAACAGCCTGAATGAGAGCAGCAGGCATCGCCGGAGCTTTCCACGGGACGCTTCGACCACTGGTCCCATGGACAGGCTATCGAGGCAGGAGAGCCGGCGCAGCCGAAAACCACCCATCGCGCTTACGTCGGTAATGCGGTGAGAACGCCAGTCAACCCGGTCAGCGGCAATCGGGTGACGAAAAGAAAGACTGAATGGTTTGCCGCAGCTTGCTTCCGCGAAGTTGCCCATCCTGCACCGCCCGTACGAACCACTTCTGGTACGGCGTGGGATGGGCAGATGACTCCTGCTTGTAATCCGCATAGATGGCCGCGGCCAGAACATGCATGCCGCCATCCTGCTCCTTCCAATACTGGCAAGGGTTGTGCCCCACTCCGAACCTTTCGCTGACCAATTCCTCTAGCGCCTGCACCGAGTCTTCTTCGATGTAGCCAGCGGTGGTGTTATAGCCGAAGGAAGGATCATGGTGCTCGACCTTATCCTTCACCAGCGGATCGCGGCCCAGTAGTTCAATCGCATCGCGCACCTTGGGATCGTCGGCGCGATACGGCGGATGCATAGGTTCGTGGATGGCATTGTGCAGGACGATGCGAAATGGATACGACACATGGGTCAGGAAACGCAGCCCGGTGATGCGGATTCCGTGCGGCTCGGAATAGGCCAGCAGATATACCGTAATGGTGTGCGAGGGCAGAGGAAATCCGAGATAGCCCTCGATGGCCGGAAGAATGTCGTATTTCGCCAGGTCAGGAGCGATTTCCGCGATGCGCTTTTCGATCTTCGGCCGGGCATTTGCCTGCCAATAGGCCGGGAATCCCACGCGATCCAAAGCGCGGAGCGCGGCTTCCAAGGCTGGCCTCGCCGCCTCGTAGTTCTGCCAATCATCTGCGCTCCAGTATGAAGTTTTCCTGAGGGCCGCCTCCATGGCAGCACGGTCGCGCGCCGTGCGAATCATTTCCGGCAGGGTTTCGTCATCCACCGTGGAATAGTACAGAGCCAGCTTGGCCGAAATAATTCCATGGCCCTCATCTTTGATCACATGTTTCAACTCCGCGAAAGCGTTCTGCTCGGCGGGTGTGAAAAGTGGGTGGAAATGATCGTACTCGGCTTGATAGTAGTGCAAGTAAAACGGATCTCCGCCGAGCACATTCAAAATGCAGAGCGCATCATATTTCAGAGACGGCTTGAGTTGCCAGTCCGTGCCCATGGGAACGGACGCGGCGCGCACAAGCGGAGGTTCCGTGATCTGGGCCAAGGCTACGAGAAGGCAGAGCAGAAAAAACATCCGGCGCATCTCTTGGTTCTAAACTCAGGATTTCCTTTCCGTCTTGAATCCATTTGCAGCGGATCGCCACGCTTGCGGAGCAAGTCCCGCCAGTTGTCTGACGCTGCGCGTCATGTGCGACTGGTCGGCGAAGCCGAGTTCGGCCGCAATCCTCACCAGCGGCGCCTGCGTATCGCAAATGCATTTCAAGGCATGGTGTGCGCGAGTGCGCGCGCGGAAGGTCTCCGGGGCAATGCCGAATACCGACCGGAATCCACGCGACACGGCCCACGGCGGAATTCCGTTCGTCTGCCCCCATTGAAATAGTTTGAGCGATGGATTCCGCATCAGCGCTACAGCCAACTCATCGGGCCAGTCGGCAGCCGGCGGTTCGCTGCTAACCGCCTCGGACAAAAGCAGCTCTACGGCGTCTCGGCAGTTCCTCTCGGCCGCCCGCGCAATGGCTTCGGGATCCGCGACCCGCGCAAGTGCTGTGGCGCACAAACAGCCGTCAGGCAGCAGCAGATTCAGCACGACTGCACCGGCTTCGGAAAAACGATCGAGGTGCCCTTCAAACGGCCCGTGGAAGATCACATCGCCGGCTTTCACCCGGAAACGTCCGTGATCTCCCGCCTCTTCGTACCCACCGGAAAGCACCAGCGCTGCATACGGCTTGCGATGGACATGACGGCCGAGAACCGAATCTCGAATTGTCTGCCACATGCGCACGCCGCTACTCCGGTAATGCCAGCCTGACTATGCTGTCGTTAATTCGCGGGACCTTTGCTCTGGGCCGCGACTGGGCTTCCCAGTCCGCGCACATGTTCCTGCAGAAAATGCCGCACGGCTGCCCATGCCTTCTGGTTTTCGTCGAACGAGAAGCCGCCGTGATTTCCTCCCACCACCGTGTAGAGCTGGTTCGGAACCTTGGCGCTGTCGAGCGCCTGGTGCAGGCGCACGGCCTGGGAATAGGGAACCAGTTCGTCCTTGTCCCCGTGAATGGTGATGATCGGCGGCGTACTGCTGTTGACGTAATTGAGTGGCGAGATGCGCTGCGCAATTTTATCCGCATTCGCCTGATCGCCAAGCCACACCACCGCGTATCCCTTGGCATTCGCCCCATGCAGTTCGTCGAGAACGTCGGTGATGCCAAACCAGTTCACGATCGCCGCCACGTGCGGATCTTCATCCTTGCCCGGGTTTCCTTTCCAGTAATCCCCGGCGGGACGGCATTCGCGATCGAATCCCGCCGCCGGCGTGAGCATGCCTGTGGTCAGCGCAAGGTGGCCTCCGGCCGATCCTCCCTGCAGTACGATGCGGCTGCGGTCGAAATGATATTTTTCCGCGTTGGCAAAGACCCAGTGCAGCGCGCAGCGGCAATCCTCCACCGCGGCTGGAGCCAGCGCTACGCGCTCCATGCGGTATTCGACATTGACCGCGGCAAAGCCCATTTGCAGGTACGGCATCATTTCCAGCACACGCTCTTCTTTGCTGCCTTCGATCCAGCCGCCGCCATGAATCACGATCACGACCGGGATCGGCTGCCAAACATGCGGCGGTAGATAAACATCGAGCTTGCTCTCATAGTTGCTGGCCGTGTGATAGACGATGTTGGGATGAACTTCGTAACGGAAAAGATCAGCGGCGAATGACGCAGCATCGGATTGCGCCCCGCACATCGACGCCGACAGTAAGAGCGAAGCCAACAGCACTTTACGCACGAGCCCCTCCAGTGCGCCCCAGACCCGCGGCCCGAAGGCACACTGGAGACTACAGCGATGCCGACATTGCGGTCAAAGTTCCGCCAGCCTCGAGTGGCCCAACGCTCACTGCGCCTTGACTCCCACTGATTCCGACATCAACGTCCAATGCTGGCCGCCATCGGAAGAAATTTCGATGCGCGTAATCCGTTTCTCCGGCGTTACGAATTCATAGGAATCCCGCACGTCGTACTTGTTCCCCTTTCCATCGGAGATCTCATAGTTGTAATGCCAGAGATTCCCCTCGATGATCACTTTCGGTTCCTCCAGCGTTTTGTAATCTTTGCTGATGCCGAGATGCTTATATGTCTTGTCGGCGGCGTTATAGGTAAAGATCGTCAGATGATCCGAGTGATCTTTTTCCGCTGGATCTGACTTCTCGCTTAAGTATTCGCAGACCATGTAGCCCCGGTCGGGCGACCAGGAACAGGTCACGTGGGCCGGCGTCGAAGCCGCGTGGCTGTAGGGAGTCTCTTTAGTTTGGACCACTTCATTCCAGCGCCCCTCCCAAATATTCATCTTGTCGTGGGGATCGGACGCCTTCACTGCATCCGGCGTCTCCGCGCTTGCCATCACCACCAGCACCATTCCTGACATGATCAAACCTGAGACGATCAAACCTGCCAACATCCTTGTCCGTCCAAGCCGTCGCATTGTGAACCTCCTGAGTGTTGGAGTCGAGCCGCAGCCTTGCAGCCGGTCGGCAGTTTAGACGGACTCATCTGGAAGGTGTCATACCCCTGGTGTGAAATTCCGGTTTTCGGTGATCAAAATGTTAATTCGAGGGTCGGTCCATTAAGTCTTATTGGGAAGTGAAGAGCAGAGTGATGCGGACGCCGTGGTCATAAACCCATCAATCACGAAGGGCGCGAAGGATCACGAAGAAATGGCTGGCTAGAACTCCTTCGTGTAACTTCGTGCCCTTCGTGATAATGAATGTTGTTTACAGCGTTTGCAAAAAGTTGATCAGGTCTTTCATTTGTTGCGAACTCATTCCGATCTGAAAACGCTGGTTGTAAAAATTGACGAGTTGCTGAAGGTTGGCCGCGGTTCCGTTATGGAAGTAAGGGGCGCGCGCCGCCAAGCCGCGCAGGATAAGACCCTTGCCTCTGCCGATGTCGGCGCATTGACCCGAGATCAGAGCTTTCCCTGGGTCAGAGGTGTAATACGTAGTGCCGGCCAGCGGCCCTTGTGTGCAAACCAGTTCGAATACGGGCAGGGTCGGGGCCGAAAGTTCTTTGAGCCCGGCAATGATGTTGGGGTCGGTCTCGTAGGTGAGCGAGCGACCGTTTCCAATGTCGAGCGGCAACGGGAAAGAGTGATTGCCCACGTTAAACGTATCGTGGCAGGTGGTGCAGGTTCCCATAATCTGCTGCGTACCGGTGGTCAACCCAGGCACATTTTCGATCGTCAGCGGCTGGGTGTTGAAGATCTGCTCGCCGCGCGCGATGGAAGCCTGCTGCGGATTGCGGGAATTCTGAAACGATGTGTAGATCGTGAACACATTCGGAGTGAACGCGTTTCCGTCTGGGTCTCCGCCCAGAGAATCGTTGATCCCCGGATAATAATTCTGCGTCGACAGAAACTGCGCTCCGCCGTTTGCTCCCTTTGCCAGATTTCCCGCAAAAAAGTCCGCCAGTTGCGCCGAGTTAAGTGGCAGTTCGAGGCCTACAATCTGGCTGAGTTGCGAGGCCGTAGGAGGCTGCGTAGCCTGAGCGTGAGTCATGGTAGCGTCGATCGCCTGTTGGGTCAGGTCGGCATTCAAATTCGCTGCGAATGTTGTCCCATTGTTTAGGGGGTAGGTCAGCGATTCCCGACCATCGAACATCACCGCGCTCAAGAAGCCAAGATTCGTCGTGGGCAAAGGCCGCCGGTACACGGAAACGGTCTGCACTCCCTGCGAATCGGTGGTGAGCGCGCAACCATACGGATCCTGCACGGCCGTGATGGTGTACTGCGGCGCCGACGAATCGGTGGTGTTGGGTGGAACCGTAAGCCCGATGCGAATCAGTCCATTGTTCACCACCAGACTGTTGTTGATCGGCCCCGTGGGGCAAGTGGAACCATCCACCTGTGCAAACAGCGGATCCTTGCCTCTACTGATGAAGTATCGGAACTGCGCATCGACGGCGCTCAATCCAAAACCGTCGCTGGGTTCGTGGCAGGTTCCGCAGCTTCTTCCATTCGTGCCGAGACTCTGGAAGAACGGGCCGCTCAGGTCCACGCTCCCCGTCTTGCTATAAGTCCCCGACAGGCCGGTGAAGTTGAGAAATGGAAAGAGATTGGGAAGATAGATGTCGGCGATCGCCGTGCCCGTGCCAAGAATGCCTAGAGCGATAAAGCAGACGACGACCCGCCTGCGCTGTCCGCCCCGAAGTAGGCCACCAAACCATGCGACTAGATTTCGGCAGTTCATAAACACTTCTCCATTTTTCTTTTTCTTAGAGTTGTTGCCCGGTTCGCCGGGGGACGAATTTACGGGCCGGAATCGCCGTGGTAAGATTTGGTGCAATTCTTTTCGCATCCGCTTCCCCGGCGGGACAGAATCTATCTCGCATGTTCGTGAAATGTCCTAAAGCTGACGCTCAAACTTTCTCAAAGCTTCTCAAAGCCGCGTTATGTCTAGCCTGACCAATCACTTGTATGAGTTCGGCGAATTCCGCCTGGACCCGCAAAATCGCGTCCTGCGGCGCGGCCAGGAGCCCTTATCCCTCACCCCCAAAGCGTTTGACGTGCTCTTGGTATTGCTCCGCGAGAGCGGAAGGGTTGTCACCAAGGATGAGTTGATGAAGGCGGTCTGGCCTGACAGCTTCGTGGAAGAGTCCAACTTGACTCAGACCGTCTTTATGCTGCGGAAGGCTTTAGGGGAGACGCTGGACCGGCGCTACATCCTGACCAGTCAAGGCAAGGGATATCGCATTGCCGTTGAGGTGAGGACAATCTCCAACGGGGGCGCGCCGGAGCCGACTGCGGAAGATACTTCGAGTCCATCCGCTACGGATAGTTTGTCCGAAGCGGCTCCCGAGCTTGTCCCGGCTAAGCGCCAGGAGCGTCCATGGCGCAAACTGGGGCTGATTGCTGCGGCCGGCCTCATCCTCACGCTGCTCGCCGCGACTGGCATATGGTTCACGCGCTCCCGAGACCGCGCTCCTCAGCACTCCGACAGAATCATGCTGGCGGTTCTTCCCTTCGACAACCTGACCGGCGACCCGGGACAGGAGTACTTCAGCGATGGCCTCACCGAAGAGATGATCACCGAGCTCGGACAGCTCGATCCGGAGCACCTGGGAGTGATCGGCCGCACCTCGGTCATGGTGTACAAGCAGAATCCGAAGGGTTTGGACCAGATTGGCCGCGAACTGGGAGTGCAGTACGTGCTTGAGGGCAGCGTCCGCCGCGATTCGAGCAATGTAAGAATCACAGCTCAGCTCATTCAGGCGAAAGATCAGACACACGTCTGGGCAAGGCAGTACGATCGCGAACTGAAGAATCTGCTGGCCGTGCAATCCGAGATCGCGCAGGAAGTCACCGATGAAATTACGCTGACCTTGGGCAATCAGCGCGCGGTCACCGCGGCCAACCGTCCCGCCGTCACCCGTGCTCGCACCTCTTATGAGGCCTACGATCTTTATCTGGAAGGCCGCTACTTTTGGAACAAGAGGACGGACGTGGGATTCAGAACTGCCGCAGAGTACTTCCAGCAGGCCATTGCGAAGGATCCGAACTACGCCCAGGCCTATGCCGGGCTGGCCGACACTTTCGGATTGATGAGTACGTGGTATCTGGCTCCCCAAAGCGAGTTCATGCCGAAGGCGCGGGCGGCGGCGCTGAAGGCGCTCGCACTCGATGAGACTCTCGCCGAGGCGCACACTTCCCTGGCTCTGGTGGCGGAGAACTACGACTACGACTGGCGGACCGCCGAGAAAGAGTTTCAGCGGGCCATCCAGCTCAATCCCGATTATCCGACCGCTCACCAGTGGTACGCCGAATGTCTTTCCTGGCAAGGACGTTTCGAGGAAGCGTTCGCAGAGATGGAGCGCGCCCGCCGATTGGATCCCGTGTCGCTGATCATAGCCATTGATTACTCGAAGATGCTTTACTACTCGCGGCAATATGACCGCGCCATCGCCGAGGGTCGGATCGTAAATGCCATGGCATCCAGCGCTGAGAAAAATGCAACTATCTCCTCTTCGTACTTACAACAAGGGGAGTTCGCAAAAGCGCTGACGGAACTCCATGGCCCGGAGGACGACGCCTGGATCTGGGCGATGCGATCTTATGTGTACGGCCGTTGGCGCCAGAAAAGGCAGATGCAACACGCACTGGCGAAATTTGAACAGCTCGCCCCTCCACTTGCCTTTTACCGGATGAACGAGTCTCTGATCGCTTATGCCGGCTCGGGGGAAAATGACGAAAAAGTTTTCGCCCTCCTGCAAGAAGCATATAGGGAGCGGTCCCCCGCTCTTACCCTGATCAAAGTGGATCCGCTGTACGATCCGCTGCGCAGCGATCCCCGTTTCCAGGAATTGCTTCGGCAAGTCGGCTTAGCCGACGAACCGAACAGGAGCGACAAATAGCCGCTGTTGAATTTAGGTCTTGCAGTGAGTCGCCGAAAACGACCCGCCTGCTTTCAGTAAGCGCCGAAGATAGAACTCATTGACCTTGGCCGACTCTCAATGTGTGCAATGGCGATATTACGCCAGTTATCCTTCAAGCACTGTTCTCATTGGCGGGCTGCACCGTGGATCGCTAGTGGGCAGTTGTCATAAAGAACATGACCCAAGGGAGTGCTGTCGCGTCATTCAAGAAATGAGCGACAATCGCCGGAACCAAGCTCCGGCGGCCCAATAGGTAGGCTGCGCCCCACATCATCCCAAGAAAAGCGGTGGGTAGCATGATGCCAAGCCAAACAAGAAGACCCTGATTCAGATAACCCGCGTGCGCTAGTCCAAACGCAAAGCCGGGCATCAAGACCTGCATGGCTTTGCTGTATCCAGCCTTAGCGAACTCGGCCATCAGGAAGGCGCGAAACAGAACCTCTTCGCAAAATCCGGCAGTGATTCCCATAAGAAGCGCAGCGACTAGGTGAAATCCATGTGGGAAAAACGCGTTTGAAATAGGGATGTGCATTCGGGGAAGAAATCGGAGATTGCTGCCAATCGAAAGAGCTGCGAACACCAGCGCCATCACCCAGGCGGGCCACGTGCCCAAGCCCCAAACACCGAGGTCTCGAAAAGAAGAACGGCGGCTCCGCACGACAAACCAAAGCGCGATCACGAACGACCATTCGACAATCACGCCTCCAAGAATCCAAAGGAGGAACCGTGACGCCGGAGAGCCGTGAACAGCCGCAGGAACGGAGAGTGAAATGATCCTTGAAACAACCCAAATCGCAGCGGGTACCCCCAAACCTAAGATCAATGATTCGGTCCAGCAGAGCGTCTGACTGTGCGAATCTCTTACAGTCTGAATTTCTGAGATGCGTGTGCTCATGTAACTGACCTCCAGACGAACTTATTGGGAAGGCCCCCATTATTATGACCGTACGAAATCTATAAGAGGAAAGTTCGGCTTTGAACGACTCGTTCAGCAGGTTGCTAGTAGGCAATGACCGGCGTAAACAGGCGTTTGCACTCAGAGTCATCCGAGCCCACGATGGGCTCGTTAACCGCGCGCAACTTTTCTGAATTTTCCTCGAAAACTATCCGCCGGCTTTTAATTCGGTGAGCACCTGCTTGGCGATTTCTTTCAGGGTCTCGAACACTCCCACGCCCTGAAAGGCTACCGCCTCAACCACAGGTTCATTCTTCTTGCGCAGTTCAGTACTCAGCAGATCGATAGGCAGAATATTCGGCAGGTCGCGCTTGTTCAACTGCAGCACGTAGGGAATCTTGTTGAAATCATAGCCGTGCTCTTTCAGGTTCGACATGAGATTGTCGAGCGCTTCGACATTGGCGTCCATGCGCTGCTCCTGCGAGTCGGCAACGAAGACAATGCCATCCACGCCGCGCAGAATCAGCTTGCGGCTGGCATCGTAGAAGACCTGTCCGGGCACAGTGTAGAGGTGGATGCGGGTTTTAAAACCGCGCACCGAGCCCAGATCCAGCGGCAGGAAATCGAAGAACAGCGTACGCTCGGTTTCCGTGGCCAGCGAGATCATCTTGCCCTTCTGCTGGTCCGCGGTTTTTTGATAGATCACCTGCAGATTGGTCGTCTTGCCGCCCAAGCCGGCGCCATAGTAGACGATCTTGCAATTGATCTCGCGGGCTGCGAAGTTGATGAAACTCAAAGGCTTCCTCGACGCGGGCACACCTTGGCGGGTGCTTCCGCCCTCAAATTATCCTAAATGGAGGCTCGCGCATTTTATATCACACGCGAGGTGACCAAGGCAGGTTACTCAGGTGACCCCCGGGTACCGACGAGGCTGGAACACCCCATTGCGGCGCGGGCACTCCTGCCCGCGTTCCCAGTTCTACCGTCCCAGCGGGTAATATCCGTCGCGGGCGGAGATTTTGAGGCCCCGTTTATCCACCAGCACTTCGATGCTGCGATAGGCCGCACTGCTGGCCACCGCCTGCGGGACATAGCCCAGCGTGTACTGGTTGCGGGCGTCGGAGGTGATCTCGGCGTAGGCATCTTCCATCGAAATGCGGGTCAGTTCGGAGTAAATCTTGCCGCCACCAGTAGCCGATACGTACTTGGGCAGGATGTCGCTGTAGCCCTGCCCCCACAGATGGACTTTGCCCACCTGTTTGAAAACAGGCAGCGCCCCACTCCCGATCACCACTGCCTTCACCTGGATGGAGTGCGTTTGCAGAACCTTCAGCACATCGCGATAGCTGGCCTTGCTGCCCAGTTCCTGCCCGTCGCTGACGACGAAAATGACCTTGCGCAGGGCGCGGTCGCGTTTGCTCAGGTCGAGCGCGGCTTCCAGAATTGCGTCATTCAATACGCGCGCCTCGCGCGCCGGTGTGTTAACCGGCTGGATCGTAGGGCCTCCCACGGGAGCGCCATTGACCGTTGGCCCCGAAGCCAGCGGACCGCCCAATACCGGCACACCGTTGGCTCCGTGCACAAACTTGAGGGAATTCAGCGATGCGGTCAGCCTTTCCGGCCGGCGCGTGAAGTCTGTTAGCTGGCTCACCGTGCTGCTGTAGGTATAAAGCGCTACTTCGTCATACGGGCTGAAGGCTCCCACCAGCGCGGAATAGGTTTCGTTCACCTTCTGCACGGAAACGTCCGACATGCCGATATCGATCAGCACGGCCACCGACAGCGGAAATGGATCGCTGGTGAAGAACGTGAGAGTCTGCTTCTTGCCGTTCTCCAGCACGGTGAAATCCTTGTAGAGCAGGCCGTCCACCAGGCGCCCCTCGGAATCTTTCACCATGACCGGAACCTGCACGAAGTTCGCCCTAAAACTGATTTTGTAAAGGTCATCCGCAGGGTTGATCTGATTTCTCGGCACACTGCCCGGGGCGACAGTCTGCACTGGCGGCATCCGCGGAGTATCGGACGGCGGTACCTGATTGCCCTGCTCGTCCTGGGCGCTGCTGCTGCTGCCCGGAGCCGAGCGGGATGCACCCGTCTGCGCGGCATCCGGCTTCGGTTGCGTCAGCGGGGGAGGCGGAGTCAGCCTCGGAACCGGCGGCTGCACCACTGAAGGAGCGTCGGGAATATCGCTGGACTGACCAGGATTCGACTGCGAGCCCGACTGCTGCTGGCTGGAAGTCGACTGGGACCAGCCCGGCGACACTACGGCACACAGGGACAGCAGAATGAATAACCGAATCGCCGGAGCCATGGGAGCCCCCATCTTGTGCAGAATTTTCAATCCCTCACCTTGCTCCGATGCGAGTCTGCCTGATTTCGTGCATCTAAGCTATACAATTAGACTAACAAACTGACGCCAGAGAATCCTCGAATGCCAAAATTTGTTTTTTCCCCGCCTAGAGTGTTTTCCGTAATTGTTGCTCTTGCCCTGTTCCTGGCGGCGTCGTCCGCCTTCGCCCAACAGCCGGCAGGCCAGAGTTCCAATCAAAGCCCCGATCAGCAATCCGGCCAGCAGTCCAAGGATGCTCAGCAGCAGGAGCCCAGCGAGACCCTTAAGGTCAACGTCAACGTGGTGCAGCTGTTCTTCAACGTCAAGGACAAGCACGGCGCGCTCATCCCCAACCTGACCAAAGAAGATTTCGACATTCTGGAAGACGGTAAGCCCCAGACGATTAAGTATTTTACCGCCGAATCGAATCTGCCATTAACCCTCGGCATCATGATCGATGCCAGCGGCAGCCAGGTGCGCGTACTCGACATGGAGAAGGAAGTCGGCGGCGCCTTCTTGAAGCAGGTTCTCACCGACAAGGACGAAGCCTACGTGATGAGCTTCGACGTCACCGCCGACCTGCTGCAGGATTTCACCCGCGACGTACATCGCCTGCAGAACGCCCTGAATAAAGTGAAGATCAACACCGGCTTCGTGGGCGCAGGCCTGCCCGGGAGCGGCGGCGGCCCGGTGCCCATCAGCAACCCGGCGGGCACCGTGCTCTACGACGCGGTCTACCTTTCCGCCCACGACATGCTATCGAAGGAAGTCGGCCGCAAGGCCATGGTGCTGCTCACCGACGGCGAGGATGAAGGCAGCAAGCTGAAGATTCGGGACGCCATTGAAGCCGCGCAGAAAGCCGATGCCATCGTTTACGTTCTGTTGTGCGCCGATCGCGGGTTCTACGGCGGAATGACGATGGGGTATTCCGGCGAAGCCGACATGAAGAAGCTCACCGAGCAAACCGGAGGCCGCGTCATCAACGTGGGCAACAAGTTCGACAAGCTGCGCGAGGCCTTTGACCAGATCGCCACCGAACTGCGCAGCCAGTACAACATCGGCTACACGCCGATCAACGCCACCCTCGACGGCAGCTACCGCAAGCTCGAGATCAAGAACAAACAGGGCTACAAAATCCAGGCTCGCGCCGGATACTACGCCATGCGCCACGAAGAGTAGCTCGCTCGAATTGGGAGGATTTCATGCTGGAACAGGAAAAAACCAACCGGGCCCGGCTGATCGGCTATGGCATTGGACTCCTCGCCGTCGTAGCCGTGATCGCGTGGAAGTTTCTGGCACGCTGACGGCTCTCGTAGAATCCTCCGCGACTTGCTGATACACTCCCTGCCTGGAGGGTCGCGCAATGCCCCAATTCTCCCGCCGTTCTTTCCTTTCGCTGTCAGCCGCCGCATCCGCCGCTGCCGTGCTCCGTCCCATGGGCGAAGCCCAGATGGCCGCCTCGGCCCGTCCTCCAGTGCACGCCGCGAATGCCATCATGATCGACTCCAATGAGAATCCGCTGGGGCCGTGCCAGTCCGCGCGCGAAGCCGCGACAGCGATTGTCCAGCAAGGCGGGCGCTACGCCTTCCACCTCACGCAGGAGTTCACTTCGACCTTCGCCAAAATGGAAGGGCTCGACCCTGAGTGGGTGACCGCGACCGTAGGCTCGACGCCGCCGCTCGGCCTCACCGTGATCGCCTTCACCTCGCCGCAGAAGAGTTACGTCACCGCTGATCCGGGATACGAGTTCGGAATGTTTACCGCGCAGGCCAACGGCGCGCGCGTGGTCAAAGTGCCACTCACCAAAACCTACGCGCATGATGTTAGGGCGATGCTGGCCGCGGCTCCCGATGCCGGTCTGTTCTACATCTGCACCCCGAACAATCCCACGGGAACGCTCACTCCGCATGCCGATATCGAATACCTGGTCGCCAACAAACCGAAGGATTCCATCGTGCTGGTCGACGAAGCCTACATCCACTTCAACGAGGCGCCCAGCGCCATCGATCTGGTGAAG
Source organism: uncultured Acidobacteriota bacterium (assembly GCA_963701925.1). GTDB lineage: Bacteria > Acidobacteriota > Terriglobia > Terriglobales > Acidobacteriaceae > Sulfotelmatobacter. The sequence goes on along the minus strand of CAVPBQ010000006.1, from coordinate 122,160 downwards.
GCGGGCAAAGACGTAATTGTGCTGCGGACTTTTTCGAAAATTTACGGCATGGCTGGCCTGCGCTGCGGACTGATCATCGCCCGCCCAGAGCTCATGAAGAAAGCCATGGGCATGGGCGGATGGAATCCCATGCCGATCACCGCCGTGATGGCGGCCAAAGCTAGTCTCAACGACCAGAAACTCGTTCCCGAACGCCGTCGCATTAATGCGAGCATCCGCCAACAAACCTTTGAATGGCTCGACCGCAACGGCTATTTCTACATCCCGTCAGAAGCGAACCACTTCATGGTTGATACCAAGCGCCCCGGCCAGCAGGTCCGCGAAGCGATGGCAAAAGAGAACGTGCTGATCGGCCGCATCTGGCCGGTGATGCCAACCTACGTCCGCATCACGGTAGGCACTCAGGAAGAAATGGAAAAATTCCAGGCAGCCTGGCAGAAAGTAATGAAGGGGTAAGTGTGGCGCGGGCGCCCTCGCCCGCGTAATGCGTGCAGCGTGGAAGTAGTTTGGCGGAAGCCGCCGGCCGTTCCCCTCAGATCCGCATCGGCATCACGATATAGCGATACTTGTAGTCATCGCCCTCGGCCGGACGCAACTGGCCCGCCGACTGCGGATCCTTCAATTCCAGCCGCACCTCGGCGGTGCCGGCGGCCTTGAGGAAGTCGACGAGATACACCGCATTGAAACCAATGGTCAGCGGCTCGCCGGTGTAAGGCGCTTCCAGCGAATCTTCCGACTCGCCCGCTTCGGTCGACGAAGCGGAAAGTTTCACCTCACCTTTTTCCAGTTTGAGGCGCACCGCGCGCGAGCGCTCATCGGCAAACTGCGCCACGCGCAGGATCGCCGAATTTAATTCGTCCGCATTGAGCGGAATGATCTTGTTGTTGTCCTTCGGCAGCACCGCTTCGAAATTGGGGAACTGCCCGGTCAACTGCCGCGAGGTAAGCAGCCGCGACCCGATACGGAAGAATAGGGTCGACTCATCCTTGGCGAACTCGATCGTATCCGCGTCGGTCGAGTCGAGCAGCGACTTCAGTTCGTCCATCGCCTTCTTCGGTACCAGCGTTTTCATCTCACCCGAGACGCCTTCGAACTTTTCTCCAGCACGTTCGCAGTGCGCCAGGCGATGCCCATCCGTCGCTACCATGGTGATCGACTCGGGTTTGAGCAGCATCAGCGCGCCATTCAGCGTGTAGCGCGATTCTTCATTCGAAATCGCAAATCCCGTGCGCGCGATCAATCCGCGCAGCACCTGCGCCGGAATCGTTATCGCTCCCGCCGACGGGAACACCGGCAGGCTGGGAAAATTTGATTTCGCCATCCCTACCATCTTCGTATTCGACCGCCCGCAGCGAATGCTGACCCAATGATTCTCGAGCAGTTTGATGGTGATATCGGCGTCGGGCAGGAGTTTCACATAGTCGTGCAGTTTGCGCGCCGGAATGGTGCACGAGCCTTCCTTTTTCACCTTCGCGTTACACGAAGTGCGCAGGCTCAAATCCAGATCAGTCGCGGTCAGCGACAAGCGGTCGCCCGCGGCTTCAAATAAATAGTTGGACAGAATGGGAATCGTGGTCTTACGCTCGACCACGCCCTGGGTTGCGGTCAACTCGTGCAGCAATTCAAACTTGCTGACGGTAATTTCCATTGTGCCCGCGGCAACTGCGGCTTCCACCGGCATACAGTGCGTCTCCCCCGACCTCGCGAAACTTTGCCGTGCTACTTTAACTACCGTTATATCAAATACAAATCAAATAAAACCAGCAGTAACAGTAGATGCTTCGCAGAAGTGGAAAACTCAACCAACTCGCCTGTTCTCACCGACTTCGCATCCGACCGTTGATGTTAGAAATCGGTCCCCAACTCTTCTGACATCCTACTGAAACTCTGACCAAACTTTCATTCCGTCGCCGCCTTCCACATCTTCCACATCTCACTCACAGCCCGTTTGCCGGAAGACTCAGACGTTGCGTGGAAAACTCCGCCACCCCGCGATTCATCCCCCTAATTGCTCGGTCAGTTTGTTCACCAGCCTGTTCAAATCCTTATCGTTCTTGCGAAGCTCTTCGATCTTCTCCACCGAGTGCAGCACGGTCGTATGGTGCTTGCCGCCAAACTGGCGCCCGATCTCCGGCAGCGAGGCTTCGGTTAAATGCTTCGCCAGATACATGGCAATCTGCCGCGGATAAACGATCGCCCGAGAATTATTTTTGGCCTTAATCTCGACCAACCGCAGGCCGAACTGCTCCGCCACCATCTTCTGAATCGATTCGATGGTGACCTTGCGGGCCTGGGAGTCGATAAAGTTCTTCAGCACCTGCTGCGCGTAAGGCAGCGTGATCTCTGCCCCGATCAGCGACGAATGCGCCACCAGACGAATCAGCGCGCCTTCCAACTCGCGCACGTTGGACCGGATGTTCGACGCGACATAAAGCGCCACGTCGGTAGGCAGCGTGACCTTCTCCTGCTCCGCTTTTTTCTGCAGGATCGCGACCTTCGTCTCCAGATCCGGTGGTTGAATGTCGGCAATCAATCCCCACTCGAAACGGCTGCGCAGCCGGTCTTCAATCTCGCCGAGCTCTTTCGGCGATCGATCGCTGGCAATCACGATCTGCTTCATCGATTCGTGCAGCGCGTTAAAAGTGTGGAAGAACTCTTCTTGGGTGCGCTCTTTGCCAGTGAGGAATTGAATGTCGTCAATGAGCAGCACGTCGACATTGCGGAACTTGTCGCGGAAACTGGTCATCTTCTCGTAGCGCAGCGAGTTGATCATGTCATTGGTGAACTTCTCGCTCGATACGTAACAGATCGCGGCATGCGGCATGCGCCGCTTCACATCGTGGCCGATGGCCTGCATCAGGTGCGTCTTGCCCATGCCGACGCCGCCGTAGAGGAACAGGGGGTTGTAGGCCTTCGAGGGACGCTCGGCGACTGCCTTACACGCAGCATGCGCGAATTGATTTCCGCTGCCGATGACGAATGCGTCAAAGGTGTAGCGTGGATTGAGTTGCGCCGCGCCGTCCCAGTCAAAGCGCGACTGCGACGGTGCCCCGGGCGGAGGCGCGGACAGCCCGCCATCATGGCGAACCGGCGTGGCTGCCGGATCGTCCTCGGGCGTGACAAACTTTACGTCATTGAATCCCAGGCCCAGATTGTCGATTGCCTCCTGGATCAGGTCGGCATACTTGTCGCCCGCGTGACGAAACTCGTCGGTCGGAACGCGCACGAACAGAATGCCTCCGCTGGAATGGCTGTAACGCGTGGGCTTGAGCCAAGTGTCGTAAGAGTGCCTGTTAATTTTTTTTTCCAGCGCATCGAGAATGCGCGCCCATGGATTAGGGGAGAGTGTTGTGGAAGCTGACATATATGAAATATTTCACCGCGCAGCGCCCCGGCGGCTGGTTTGAAGGCGCTGCCTCTAGAATGCTCGTTTAAGAGTAGCTGGAACCGTTTATTTTACTGCGGAAAGCGCCATCTGGCTGAGTTTTCCACAAAACAAAAAATCAAATCGAAAGCTGAACTAGTCCGGCATACTAGCACAAAATTTTTTGTTGTGTGGAAATCTTCAGAGGACATTTTTCCGCGAGTTCCTATTCAGCGCTCGAATGCATCGTGGTGTCAAGTGCCGCGATGGTAACTGCCGCGCGCGCGGTGCAAAATTACTCCGCCGCCTTGCGCAAATTTAATTTCGCTTCTGTGATCCCTGCGATTGACCGGCCATTCGGCGCGTGCCAAGGTCCCTCCCAACAGGGCCCTCGAAAATTGCCGGGAGGTCTCCAGTGCACCACCCAAAGTCGCGACGACCGCGGAAATTTTTCACGCAGAAATTATTCTGCTGTGCGCTCATCACTTCATTTTCCATTTTCTCCACGGTCAGCGGCACCGTATGCCGCCAGTCGGTGAATGGAAGCTCTTGAGAGTTTTGTGGAAGAGCGGCCCTTCAGGGCCGCGTTAATGCGATGAAAAGGAATCGGCCTTCGGGCCCCGAGGGCTGGCAACTTCTTGGCTGCGGGCTGACGCGGCGCTCAAGCGCTGGCCCTCTGCCGGATGCTTCTAGCTCCTTCCCTCCATTCCGCCATTGGCGCATAATCGCCCGCTGATTTATACTTTCAGTTTGCCCTAACACCGTCGAATCAATCAGGAGCAGCTACTTTTCATGCCCAAGCGTACATTCCAACCCAATCGGCGCAAGCGAAGCAAGAAGCACGGATTTCGCACGCGCATGAAGACCCAGGGCGGCCAGAAGGTTCTTTCCCGCCGCCGCGCCAAGGGGCGCAAGCGGGTCTCGGTAAAACCCGGTTTCCGTGAATAAAGTTTCCGTGAGTAGTTCTTCGTGAGTAGTTTCATGTGGCGCGGGCGCGTCCGCCCGCGATACCCGGAGTACCACAAGCGATCTGGAATTCGAGCCGAACGCAGTACCCGTACGGGGGAGCAACGATGACGCGGACCTCAGCGGGAGTCAGTCTTCCGCGCAGCGCGCGGCTCTTGCGCCACGCCGACTTCGAACGCGTGTACAAACTCGGCCGGCGGCACTTTTCGCCCTCGATGACCGTATTCTATTTACAGCGGCCGAATCAGCCCGCGGATGGCAGTTCGAGGGTGCTCGCAGTCGCGCCCGGCTTTCGCGTCGGATTCACCGTCGGCCGCGCGCTCGGCGGCGCCGTCGACCGCAATCGCATGAAGCGGCGTTTGCGCGAGGCGATGCGGCGTTGCCGTCCGCTGCAAGGCGCGAATGCCGACGTGATTATCAACCCGAAGAAGGTTTTGTTGAAAACCGACTTCGCCAGGATCGTCGACGAAGTTGATCGCGCGTTTGCCACGATCGAGACGAAGTTAAAAGCGAAGGCCAACGACAAGCCGGCAGCGGAAAGTTCAGGCCGCAAGCCGCAGGAAGTCTGAGTCGCATGCGTGAGATCGGCAAACTCGTTGTGCTGCAATTGTTGCGCGGCTACAAATGGGCCATTTCGCCCATGCTGCCGCCAGCCTGCCGCTATGTCCCGACCTGCTCCGAATACGCCATGGAAGCGATCGACCGCTACGGTGTGCTGCGCGGAGGCTGGATGGCTGCGACGCGAGTTCTGCGCTGCCACCCGTTTGTTCACGGAGGGTACGACCCAGTAATAAAGCACAACCACTGAAGATCGTGACCCGAAGATCGGTGACGCTTTCATGAGCAAGGAAAGAATTTAAACTTTGGCCGAATATCAAAATCCCCAACAAGAACCCGGCAGCGAGCGCCGCCTGCTCATTATTTTTCTGGCGACGTTCGCCCTGATGCTGGTCCTGCAGCCGCTCTACAAGAAATATTTTCCGCCGCCGACTCCGCCCCCGCAGCAGACACGATCCAACGAGGCACAGTCCAACCAGGCGCAGTCTGCAACCACTCCCGCCGCGGCAGAAGTTCCGGTGGCCGCCGTTCCCACTCCTCCGGTCGGTGTCACCAAGCAGGCCTCCAGCGAATCCGAAACCGTCATCGAGAACGACCTTTACCGCATCACCTTCACCAACAAGGGCGCGCAGGTCAAATCCTGGGTTCTGAAGAAATACAACAACGACGCGCAGACCGGCCCGCTCGACCTCGTCAATCCGAACACTGCTCCCAAGTTCGGATATCCACTTTCCCTGTGGACTTACGACGAAACCCTGCGCAACAAACTGAGCTCGGCCCTGTACGTCCCGAGTCAGATAGGCCCAGCTGATCCGCTGCCTGAAGAGGCCGCGAAGATCACTGTAACCTCGGAGCAAGGTGAACTGGCAGGGCAGACCCTGAAAACTCCCGCCACCATCACCTTCGAATACGCCGACCAGGATGTCGCCGTCCACAAGACTTTCCGCTTCGACGAAAGCTATGTAGTCAGCGTGGAAACTTCCGTCACGCAGAAAGGCGTGCCCGTAGCCGCGTTCCCCGCCTGGCCTGCCGGATTCGGTGATCAGATGACGCCCGCTTTCTACGCTGCATCCTTCGTCGACTATCAGTACGGCAGCAAGGTCGAGCGCGTGCCCCCGCGCTGCGGATTCTCCCTGTTCTCGAAATGCACTCAGGCCATCGGCGGCGGGACGGTTCCCGGGCCATTCCACTGGGCTGGACCTACGGACCAATACTTCGGCGCCATCTTCATCCCCGACACTCCCGAAGCGGCGACCATGGTCACGCTGAATAATTCGATCAAGGTGTCGCAGGATCCGCAGAAAAAAGACGCGAAAGACGTTGACGTGAATGTGCTGGGCGCCGCCGTCGGCAACCTGCACGGTCCCACCGTCGAACGCATCTTCGTCGGCCCCAAAGAGTTCGATGTCCTGAAGAAAATTCCTGTCCCCGGCGTGGCCGACAACGATCTTAACGGCCTGGTCGATTTCGGTTTCTTCGGCGTGATCGCGAAGATTCTCTTCCTCTGGCTGCGCTGGACCTTCTATCACATGATCCCCAACTGGGGATGGGCGATCGTGGTCCAGACGTTGATCATCACCGCCGCGCTCTTGCCGCTGCGCGTCACGCAGATGAAGTCGATGCTGAAGATGCAGCGCGTTGCGCCCCAGATCAAATCGATTCAGGAGAAATACAAAAAGTACAGCTTGCGCGATCCCCGCAAGGCGGCGATGAATGAGGAGATTAGCGCGCTCTACAAAAAAGAAGGCGTCAACCCCGCCGGCGGATGCTTGCCCATGCTGATCCAGCTGCCCTTCATCTGGGCCTATTACCGCATGCTGGGCAACGTTATCGATCTGCGCCACGCGCACTGGCTGTGGATTCACGATCTCTCGGCCGCTGATCCGATTTTTATTTTGCCCATCATGCTGGTGGTCACCAGCTTGATCACGCAGCGCATGACGCCGCAGGCCGGCATGGACCCGTCGCAACAGAAAATGATGAACGTGATGATGCCCCTGATGATGGGCTTCATCTTCTTCCGCCTGGCCGCGGGTCTGAACCTGTACTACACCGTCGTCAACATAGTTTCAGTGGCGCAGCAAGCCGTCATGAATCGCACCAAGCTTGGCCAGGAGATGCGCGAAATGATGGCCAAGCGCGCCCGGAAGAAAGACAAGTAATTTCTTTGGCCGTTGCTCATGGAAGTTTGTCATCCTGAGCGCAGCGAAGGACCTCTGTACTCGTCCGCAGCGTATATGCTGCCGGCAGACTGCATAGATCCTTCGCTTCGCTCAGGATGACAAGGCCGCCAGGAGATGTAAGCCAAGAGCTTAAGAGCCGACTTCATGCCCATACCCGACAAAATCGCCGCCGCCAAAAAGATCAACGAATTCCTGCAGGCCGTCGTCACCCACGGCGGGCTCCGCCTGAAATGGCGGATCACCGTCGATCCGCCGCTGCCTGAGAGCCGCGACTGGGAGAAGCCCGAAATCCTCGTCGACTTCGCCGGACCGGACTCGACCCTGCTGCTCGATCGCGGCGGAGAACTGCTTCGCGCCCTCGAACTGCTCGGCATCGAAATGTTGCGTCTGCCCTCGGGCGAGCACGAAAAGATTTGCTTCGACTGCCAGAACCATCGCTCTCTGCGCATACAGGAACTGCGCACCGCGGCTTCAGTCGCTGCCGAAAAGGTTCGCCGCACCGGAGCGCCTTATACGTTCAGCCCGATGTCATCTCGCGAGCGCCGCATCGTCCACCTCGCCCTGCGCGACGAAGCCGACCTGCACACCGAAAGCGAAGGTGAAGGCATGCGCCGCTGCCTGGTCGTCTATCCCAAGGATCAAAAGCCGGCGGGAAGGTCTGCTCCCAGGCACCTGCCCTAATTTCCAAGCGAGCGGGTGCCCCATCCTTCTTTCGCGTTCTTTGCGAAAGAGGGTGGGGAGGTGACTTTCCGAGTCTTCCAACCAAGGTGCGTCCGAAATCACTTCCCTTCTCCTCCGTGAGCGGTTAAGGTATCCTGTCCCAGCGAACGTCGGCCCTGCTGCACTCCTAATATTCGCAATCTGAAACACTGTTCCGTGATTCGTTTCCGCAAGCCTTGCCTTCTTCCACTTCTGCTCATCCCTGTCTTCCAACTCTCGACCGTGCGACTCGCCGCGCAGCAGACCACCGATCCCGTCCTCAACGCCATGCAGCAGGAGCTCACTCGCTCCTTCCAGAATTTTAAGAAGACTTCTACGCCGCCCTAGAAGTGGGGATTTTGGATAGTAGATTCCACCGAAGCGGAAGAAGAGCCGACAGCGCAGCAGAAACGAAGCCGAAACCAACCGCCCGCTCCCACAGGCTATCAACTCAGCTTCGTAACCACCCGGGTTCCCCCAAAGAGCGCACATCAAACAGAAGAAGGCGGCCAACGGCCGCCTCCTCAATAACTGACCACTAACCACTGACCACTATCTTCCCGCCCCAGCTCCCTTAGCTGCCGGCATCATTCCCGCAATCTTCATGCCTTCGATCCGCACCAGCACCGACTCCAGGCTCGCGCCCGTGTCCGTGCACGCGTCCACATACGGATGCCGGCTGCCATCGGCATGCATCACCAGCACGCTGGTGTCGGCATTCGCCTTCTTCACCATGTAGGGCAGATGATGCCGGTCATTCCGGCTCAACGTCGGTCCAAGCACGACCAGGTCGAACATGCTGTTCTTGATCGCCAGCTCCACTGCTTTGCGGCCGTCAGCCGGATGCACCGTGTGCCCAGCTTTCTCGAATTCCGCGGCCTGCGCCTTCAAAACCTCTGCATCTCCTTCGCCATAAAGAACCCGCAACTTCGTTTTCGCCATGAATTGCCCTCGATGGGTTACTTTCGTTTGCGGCTCAAGTCCCGCAGCGAAACCCGACCTCACGGTAGCAACCCGCCGGGGGCCGGAAAACGTCACCGAAGGTCCATGACGAACGACTTGCCAAGAAGACTCATGTGGGGCAGCCGCCCTTAGCCTGCCCTAAGCGAGGTCGAAGGGGCTGTTCAATCGAGCGAAGCTCAATAGCCTTATGCCCTGCGCCAAATTGAGACGCACCCAATCCACGCAAACCCTTTGCGGAAAACCAATTCGGCGCTACACTTTTCCGCGGAGGCTTTCCAACATGTCCGCCCCATTCGTCTGGAGAGCTGTACTGTTTACTTTTCTAATAACCCCATGGCTGGCTGCGCAGTCGGGCAGCGCCCCGAGTTCCACCACGACCTGCAATCTTGACGACGGACGTCAGGTTTATATCCGCTACAACCCGGTCTCCACGAAGAACGAGAGGATTCCAAATGGCAAGCCTTGGACTCCCGGAGGCGCGCCCATGACTTTGTTCTCCGAAGCTGTCTTGACGCTGGGAACGTCGAGTATTCCCATCGGCGCCTATACTGTCTATCCCATTCCCGCGCGCGATCACTGGACGCTGGCGGTCAACAAGAATGTCACCCCCGGCGCCGCCTACGATGACAAGCAGGACATCGCTCGCGCTCCCATGGAGACCGCGCAGGTGGCCGAGCCCAGTGATACGTTGGAAGTCGCGTTCGCCCACGTCGGCAATCGCTGCAGCCTCCGCATCTACATCGGAAAGACCGCGTCCTTCGCCGACTTCGTAGCCAAGTGATTTCATGTAGGGACAGCCGCCCTCGGCTGTCCGCGAACGCCGCCAGCGAAGTATGGCTCTAGCGAAGTGTGGCGCGGGCACTCTTGCCCGCGAAACGCCCGTGGAGAAAATTCACAAAGCCTGCGCCCGAGTCTGCGACAATTCCAGATCATGCGTAACCTGACATTATTTCTGCTGGTGTTCATCACCCCCGCCATAGCCCAAGGCCCGCGAATCGAATTCTCCAACACTAAAGAAAGTCTCCGCGGCGTAAGCGCTGTCTCACGCCAGATCGGCTGGGCCAGCGGCACGCACGGCACCTATCTCCGCACTACCGACGCCGGAGTTACCTGGATTCCCGCGCAGGTCCCCGACGCCGCCAATCTCGATTTCCGCGCCGTAGCCGCCTTCTCCGCCGATGAAGCCTTCCTCATGTCCGCGGGGCCCGGCGAGCAATCGCGCATCTACCATACCGCCGACGCCGGCCAGCACTGGGACTTGCAATTCACCAACTCGAATCCCAAAGGATTCTTCGACTCCATGGTGTTCTGGGATCCCAAGCACGGCGTCGTGCTCGGCGACCCCATCCCCGACGAAACCGGCAAACTGAAATTCGAACTCCTCATGACCGACGACGGCAAAGCCTGGCATGAAATCCCGCCGCAACAATTGCCGCCAGCCATGGAAGGCGAAGGAGCCTTCGCCGCCAGCAACTCCTGCATCGCGATCCTGCGAATGCAGGAGTGGCAGAGCGCGTGGAAGAGCGGCGCTTCAGCGCCGCGTCCGCCCGCAGAAAATGATCGGGCTTCAGCCCCCGACCGCAACATCTGGTTCGCCACCGGAGGCAAATCCGCACGTGTCTTCCACTCCGCAGACCGCGGCAAAACCTGGGACGTCGTCGATACTCCCATCCTTCACGGCCCCGACTCCGCTGGAATTTTCTCCATCGCCTTTCGCGACTCAACCCATGGCGTCATTGCCGGGGGCAACTACAAGCGCCCCAATGATGACGGCCCCAACCTCGCCTTCACCGAGGATGGAGGCAAAACCTGGAAGCTCTGGTCCATTCATCCCCAGGCGTATTTTTCCGCCGTCGCCTACGACCAACGAGTGAATCAAGAAGCGATCGCCCAAGCCGCCAAGCCAAACCAGAAGCCACGCTTCGCGCCCACCTTGCCCGAGCGCATCTTCATCGCCGCCCCGGATTTTATCTTCGACTTCCGCCCGCCCCTCAACCCGCGCCGCATCAACGGCAGGAAAAAGCAAAACATCACTTTCAACGCCATCGCCCCGTTCCCCGAAGGCGGAGCCCTCGCCGTAGGTCCCAAAGGTTCCATCGCCTTCATCCCGTGAGGTTCAAAGCGGTTGCCCCACCCTTCTTTCGCGTTTTGTGCGAAAGAGGGTGGGGACTTTGACCTCACCGCGAGCATCCGAAATTTTATTTCTCCGCAATCGACTCACCCGAATCCAATCACTCGAGGTCACTGATGCCGAAATCAAGAGATCCGAATCACTCTCTCCGCGAACATCTCCTAGAGCTTCTCGCCGGTGGCCATGCCCATGCCAAATTCGACGACGTCATCAAGGGCTTGCCGCCCACCCTCCGCGGCACCAAGCCGGCGAGCTTCCCGCACTCCCCATGGATGCTGCTCGAACACCTGCGCATCGCGCAACACGACATCCTCGAATTCAGCCGCAATCCCAAACACAAATCCCCCAAATGGCCGGAAGGCTATTGGCCAAAGACCGATGCCCCGCCCAACGACAAATCCTGGGACGAAAGCGTGAATCAATTCCGCGCAGACTTGAAGGCGATGCAGGCGCTGGTCGAAGATCCAAAGACAGATCTATTCGCGCCCATCAAGTGGGGCAACGGCCAAACCATCCTCCGCGAAGCCTTGCTGCTCGCCGATCACAACTCCTACCACCTCGGGCAACTATTGGATGTACGTCGTCTGCTGGGCGCTTGGAAGTAGGAGGAGGTGGAAGAGTAAGAGCGGACTTTTAGCGCCGCGTCAGTGCGCAGTATCGGATGGGCTTCAGCCCCGGTCGTATGTTTTTCGACGGTCTCGGTGGTGCAGTTGTTTAATTCGCCACCGGCAATTGAAAATCCGCCCGCCGCCCAAACCCCTCCGCCCGTTTCCGGAACACCACCTTTATGCCCTCCCTCCAGCGCTCGTCAATCCCCACAAACGCCCATTCAATTTCCGGCGAAACATATCGCAACAGCACGTCCGTAGCCGGATGCACATGCAGCGCCGGAGCCACCAAATACAGCAGCGGCGTCTGCGCCGACAACTCCACTCCGCCGAAATATCCAAACTTCAAAAACTCGCCGCGCGCATGATGCCACTCCACCCGCGACCAGTAATCCAGCCCCTGCAGCGGCAAATGAATATCCTCATCCGCCTTCAACTCGAGCACTGCCAGCCGCCCGTCGCGCGTCATCGTCAACACATCGATCATCGCCCGGTCGGAAGCCGAAAATGCCGGCACCTGCGAATAACGCCATTCCAACTCCAGCCGCTCATCGATCACGCTCACATCGCCCACCATCAGCGACTCCAGCCAGCGCTCCGGATGTAACCGGAACAGCCGGTCCGCGCGCGGCCCATAGGGATGCCGCGCATCGCGCAACGCCGTCAGCAACTGCACAAACGGCGCGTAGTTGCGATCCTCCAGCACGCGCTCTTCAGCGCCCACGCCAAATACAATCTCCTGCTTCGACCGAAATGTCACCGCCTCCGCTCCCAAACGAGCCCGCGCAAACTCCAGCCCGCGCCAGCGAAAAGCAATCTCCGCCGCCGACAGCACCGCAACTTCGCAATTTGGCAGAATTCCATTGATGCGCGCAATCGACTCCGCAAAGCGCTCCAGCGCCGACGTTTCATTGGTCACATGAACCAGCCGGGTCGCGGTGTTCCCGCGATCTCTGCAATCGATCTCGACCACCGCATCGTGCCGCTCATCAAACTCAAACAGACTCCATTTCGCCGCCGCCGGATTCAGATTCGCCATGCGCTCCCGCACCAGGCCCGAACATCCCGCCGGCACAAACAAATGCAATCCCTCAACGTGAGCCGTTCGCGGGTGAGGATTCTGACGGCAAGAATCCATCCACAAAATCGCAAACGTGAGCGAAGCATCAATCGACGACTGCGTCTCCGAATCGTTTACCCCCAAAATTGCAAACGCTGACTGCCCCCGTCGAATCAACCCGCGCGCATAAATCGGACCAAAGGATTTCTCCAGATCCACGCTCGAAGTCAGCCGCTCAATCCTGAAATCCGGAAAATGCCGGTCCAGCGCCCGCCGCAGCTTCGCCTCATAAGCTGCGCGGCAAGCCTTCTTCGCCGTCGGCGTCCGCCGGTCGCGCTCGCGGCAAATCTCCAGCTTCGTCGGACGCGCCTGTCCCAGCCGCTGCACCGCCAGCCGCAGCGCCCCGTTTTTCACCTCCGCATCCAGCACCCGCCGCACCGCATTGCGCTCCGCCGACCACAAATGCAGCAGGCATTTGTGGTGCTCCCCCGAAATCGAATACTTCGCGTGCCCGAGATCAAACGCGATCGCCCCGTCCTCAAGCACGACAGCGCCCGAAGCCTCCGCCAGAAATTCCTGCAAAGTCCGCGTCAACGCCTCTGGAGTCATGCCGAAATTGTCCACGTCCGCCGCCCCCGAGTCTGTGACGAATGACCATGAATTGCCCCCAAGGATGTGGAAACCCCTGTGTACTCTGGGATGAATGCTTCGATTCCGCCGCTCGCCTATGGGATAATCAACCTATAGGAGCAATCCGCCGGCGAGTCCGCTCCAACCTCGCGGGCATCTAATTACCGTGGAAAAAATCAACGATAAAGACAAATCCCGCTTCTTCTTCGAGCACTACGGCCTAGCCGAACGCGACCTCGAACACTACCTGGCCGCCGCGCTCTCCGCCGGAGGCGATTATGCCGACCTTTATTTCGAATATCTTTCCTCGACCTCGCTGATGGTCGACGAGTCCATGGTCAAATCGGCCAGCCAGGGCATCTCCGCCGGATGCGGCATCCGTGTCGTCTCGGGGGAGCGCACCGGATACGCCTACACCGACGATCTTTCCGCTGACCGCATCCTGCACGCCGCCCGCACCGCCGCGCTGATCGCCAGCGCCCCGGCCAAAACTCCCGTCGCCGGATTTCAGAAGTCGCAGGCCCGCAGCCTTTATCCCGTCACGCTGCCCAGCGTCGATGCCGAAATCACCGCCAAGGTCGAACTGGTCATGCGCGCCGACAAAGCCGCCCGCGCCTTCGATCCCCGCATTAAAGAAGTTCGCGCCAGCTACGCCGACGAACTCCGCAACATTCTCGTCGTCGCCTCCGACGGAACTTTCGCCGAAGACTCGCAGCCGCTCGCCCGCATGAATGTGAGCTGCATTGCCAAGACCGAAGGCAATTCCGCGCGCGGCAGTTCCGGCGGGGGAGGCCGCGTCGCCCTCGACTTTTTCTTCGGTGAAAAAACTCCCGAATATTTCGCCAAAGAATCTGCTCGCCAGGCGATTCTGCAACTCGACGCCCGCGAAGCTCCGGCAGGAGAAATGGAAGTCGTCCTCGGCCCCGGATGGCCTGGCGTTCTGTTGCACGAAGCGGTAGGTCACGGACTCGAAGCCGATTTCAATCGCAAGAAAACCTCCGCGTTCGCAGGCCTCATCGGCAAGCGCGTTGCCAGCGAAAAGTGCACGGTCGTCGACAACGGCACCATGCCCTGGCGCCGCGGATCGCTCAACGTCGACGACGAAGGCAACTCAACTCAGGAGACTGTGCTGATCGAGAATGGGATCCTCAAAGGCTATTTGAGCGACAAGCTTTCCGCTCGCCTCATGGGCATGGCCAACACCGGCAACGGGCGCCGCGAGAGCTACGAGCACATCCCCATGCCGCGCATGACAAATACGTACATGCTCGCCGGTACAGACGATCCCGAAGACATCATCCGCTCAGTGAAGCATGGCGTCTACGCCGTCAATTTCGGCGGAGGCCAGGTCGACATCACCAACGGCAAATTCGTCTTCTCCGCCAGCGAAGCCTACATGATTGAGAACGGCCAGATCACCGCCCCGATCAAAGGCGCCACGCTGATCGGCAATGGCCCCGACGTGTTAACGCGAGTGAGCATGGTCGGCAACGATTTGAAATTAGATGAAGGTGTAGGCACCTGCGGCAAAGACGGCCAGGCCGTCCCGGTAGGCGTCGGCATTCCGACACTAAAAATCGATCGTCTCACCGTGGGCGGCACCGCCAGGAAAGATCCCGGCGGATTCATGCAGTAATGTTTGCTTTAGAAGGGCGCGGCTTAGGCCGCGCCGGAATATGCGCTGTAGATGTCCAGGGAAGAGCGGCGCTTTAGCGTCGCGTGATCCGGCCCCGCCTCACAACAACCGCGCCACTTCGCCCTGCGCCCTAAGCATCTCTACAGCTTTCTTGTCGAAGGAGACAAACGTCTCGCCGCCGAGCCACCTTCCCTCATAGGCAATCGCGCCATCGGCGAAGTCCCCGCCCGCATCGAGCACGGCTAGCCCAGCCTCAATTGCCGGTCGGTTGGTTTCCACATTTTCCGCCGCCAGCAGCGTACGGATTGACTTCCCTATATCAGATAGTGGAAATCGATAAACGCTGCGCAGGACCCAAACAAACTCGCACAAGCAGGGCACTGCGATCGCAACCATTTCCGCTCGCCCCATCAGCTTGATCGCGGCTTCGGCCTGCTCCTCGTCATCCCGCACAGCCGCCCGCACCAGGACATTCGTATCCACCGCGATTTTCATTTCCTGCCAGCCCGGATCTTCCCAGAGACGATCTTCCCGGTCCAGCCCCGTGCCGCTGCCTCATTCATCTCTTCAATCGTTGCTACCTTCTTCGTTTTGCCCGCAAGCACACCAAAGAAGTCCTCAATCTTTCCAGTGGACTTGGCCGCGTGGAGCAACCCTCGGCCATCGGGCAGCAGATCTAGCGCAATCTTCTCTCCGGGCTTGATGCCGAGGTGCTGCAACACCTTTTTCCGGAATGTTACTTGTCCTCGCGCGGTTACGGTCAATGTCGTCACAGAACGTCCCCACTTTTCATTATAATGCAGAAATGCATTACAAACAAATGTCATTGATCCGTAAGAAGCGCCGCGATCACAGGAGTCGTACGGGAAGAAATCATGGACCTATTCTGAGTGGCGCAGCGGTTTGACGCTGCGGCAAGCGCACTATTTTGAAGGCGGCTTTAGCCGCTGAGGCCACTGCGTTCCGCACCTGGGACAACTAAGCCATTTGCTGGGATAATAAAGATTCATGCCAACTGAACTCGAAACTCGAAACTCGAAACTCGAAACTGACTTAAGAGAAGTCGCCCAAGATATCGTCGCCCGCGCCATGGCCGGAGGCGCCACCGCCGCCGAATGCGTGGTCCGCGAAGGCGACGAATTCTCCACCCTCGTCCGCCTCGGCCAGGTTGAAACCCTGAAAGAGTCCGGCTCCAAATCCGTCGGAGTCCGCGTCTTCTTCGGACAGCGCGCCGCCTCCACCTACTCCTCCGACTTCTCCCGCGCCGGACTCGACCGCATGGTCAGCTCCGCGCTCACGCTGGCTAAGATCACCTCCGAAGATCCCTTCGCCGGAATTCCCGAAGCCTCGCAACTCGGCCAGCTTAAGGGCGATCTCGCGCTCTACCACGAAGACGTCTACTCGCTGCCCGGCGCCGATCGCATCGACTACGCCCGCCGCGCCGAAAAAGCCGCGCTCGACTTCGACCCGCGCATCAAGAATTCCGAAGGCGGATCCTTCGACGCCGCCACTGGCCGCAAAGTCCTCGCCAACTCTCACGGCTTCATCGGCGAATACCGCCGGTCATACTGCTCGGTTGCGGCCATCCCCATCGCGCAAACCGACGACGGCGCCATGCAGCGCGACTTCTGGTACTCCGTCGCGCGCACGCTGACCAAACTCGACGCCCCCGAAAAAGTTGGCAAGATCGCCGCCGAACGCACGCTCCGCCGCCTGGGCGCGCGCAAAGCAAAGACCGCCCACGTCCCCGTGGTTTTCGATCCCATGGTCTCGACTTCGATCCTTGAGCACATCTTCGAAGGCATCAACGGTGACTCCGTCTACCGCGGCGCCAGTTTCCTCGCCGGCAAGCTCGGTGAAAAAATTGCCGGAAACAACGTCACCGTCATCGACGACGGCACCATTCCCGGCGGCTTCGGCACCAGCCCCTTCGACGGCGAAGGCATTCCCACCCGCCGCACAGTCGTCATCGAAAACGGAGTGTTGACGTCCTACTTGCTCAATACCTACACGGCGAAAAAACTTCGCCTGCAGACCACCGCCAACGCCTCCCGCGGATTAGCGGGCACGCCCGGCATCGGCCCGGGAAATTATTTTCTGCAAGCCGGCGCGAAGTCGCCCAAAGAATTAATCGCCGGAATAAAAGATGGCCTGTACGTAACCGAATTCCTGGGTCAAGGCGTAAACCTGGTAACCGGAGACTACTCCCGCGGCGCGTCGGGACTATGGATTTCGGGCGGTGAATTAACTTACCCGGTGGAAGAAATTACGGTAGCCGGAAACTTGAAAGATATTTTCTTCCACATCTCCGAAATCGCCAACGACTTGGAATTCCGCGGCGCAGTAGCCGCCCCCACCATCCGCGTCGACGGCCTGACCGTAGGCGGCGAGTAGATGAGGGATGACCAATGAACATGTGGGGACGGACACATTCGTCCGTCCAGCGAGCGAAGCGAGCTGCAGAGATCGATGAGAGCGACGGAGACGTCGCAACATTGGAAAAGCGGCGCTTCAGCGCCGCGTAAAGCGAGAATTCTCAGATACTTTGTCATCCCTGAGCGAAGCGAAGGACCCGGGCACTTAGCTTGCAGCATCGGCGCTGCCCGGCAGATAAAATGAAATTCGCCAAAGTCACGTTCTACGCCGCCTTCGTCTGGGGCATCCTCATCCTCACGCCCCTCTTTTTTATCTTCGACGTCATCGGCCGCCAAGACCCGCCACCCATCACGCACCCCGGCTTCTACTACGGATTCCTCACCGCCGGCCTGGCCTGGCAATTCGCCTTCCTCGTCATCGCTCGCGACCCCGTCCGCTTCCGCCCGATGATGATTCCGTCCATCCTCGAAAAATGGGGATACGGCTTCGCCTTCGCCGTCCTTTATATGCAGCACCGCATCCACCGCCAAGACCTGATGTTCGCCGCGATCGACACTCTCTTCGGCCTACTGTTCCTAATCGCATTCCTAAAAACCAGATCGTAAAAGAAACACGTGGGGACGGACGCATTCGTCCGTCCAGCGAGCGCAGCGAGCCAGACCGCGTCAGACCCCGGTGGAAGAGCGGCGCTTTAGCGCCGCGTCCAGCGGCGACGAAAAAGAGGGCTTCAGCCCCGGTGTTCGTTTTTCCTCGCACATTCCGATATTCTTCCTCGTAGAATCTTGATCACGGAAATACCGGAGCCCCATGAACCGCCGCTCATTCCTGAAATCCGCCAACCTCGCGGGACTCGCGCTCGTCGTTCCATCTTCCACCTTCGCCGAAGCGGAAAAGAAAGCCGCTCCCGCCCGCGCAACCGACCCCAACCACATCCTGCTCAAAGACTATCGCCCGCAATCCCTCTACAAAGTTCCTCTCACTCGGATCAACAAGGCGAGGTACCCGATCATCGACATGCACTCGCACCCGGAAGCCAAGACCGACGCCGAAATTAACACCTGGCTTCAGAACATGGATGCCGTCGGCGTCGAGAAATCCATCGTCCTCACCATGACGACCGGCAAGCCCTTCGATGCCATCAATCGGAAATATTCGCAACATCCCGACCGCTTCGAAATCTGGTGCGGCCTCGATTTCAGCGAATACAACACGCCTGGTTTCCCCAACGGTGCAGTCAAGGAACTCGAGCGTTGTCACGATGCGGGCGCGAAAGGCATCGGCGAAATTCACGATAAAGGCCAGGGCCTGCGCTCCGGAAAATCCACCGCGCCCGGACTCCATCCCGATGACCTGCGCATGGACGCCGTTTGGCAAAAAGCCGCCGACTTTCACATGCCGATCAGCCTGCACGTAGCCGATCCCATCTGGATGTACCAGCCCATGGACAAGCACAACGACGGCCTGATGAACGCTTGGGAGTGGCGCCTCGACAATCAGCCCAACATCGTCAAGCTCCCCGGCATGATTGAAATTCTGGAGCGCACCCTGGCCCGTCATCGCGGCACGACGTTCATCGCCTGCCACTTCGCCAACCTCGACTACAACCTCACGCATCTCGGCCAACTTCTGGATCGCAATCCCAACCTCTACGCCGACATCGCCGCCCGCTACGCCGAAACCGCCCCGATCCCGCGCTTCGCCTCGCAGTTCTATGCGAAGTACTCTGACCGCCTCGTCTATGGCACTGACATGGGTTACGCGCAAGAGATGTACCGCATCACCTTCCGCATCCTTGAATCGCAGGACGAACACTTCTACGAAATCGAACAGTTCGGCTACCACTGGCCGCTCAACGGCCTCGGCCTGAGCGACGAAATCCTAAAGCGCGTCTACCAAGACAATGCCGCCAAACTGCTAGCATCTCGTTCTTCCTAAACGAATGGAAGTTTAGGGTGCGATTTTGACTCGTGTGGAAGAGCGGCGCTTCAGCGCCGCGTATTGCAGATATTTGAGAGAACAGGGCTTCAGCCCCCGCGCACTACCGCCAAACCGACCACAACATCGAACCCGTCATCAACACCGGCAGAAAAATTCCCAGCCGCGCCCACCGCATCTTCGACAGATTTTCCGGATTCGCGCTCACCACCGCAAATCCCGCCACCGCGATGACCACCGACACCGCCAGATCCGCCTCCAGCACCATCCGGCTGCGCGCAAAAATCGCGCAGATCATCGTCCCGGCAAACAGCACCGCCCCGGCGAACTCTTCCCAGTTCGGAGCCATCGCCGTCGTTTCGAGCGCAATGCCTTGCTCAGCCAGTTCCCGCCGCAATTCGGCAAATCCATCCAGCCGCGCCGGAATCAGAATCCACCGGTAGCGTTCCGCCGTCCGCAAATACAAACCCCAACCAACCTCCTCCGCCCGCACAATTTCTTCGCGCCGCAACTCCCGCGTCCCAGTAGCCGCGAAGATTCGCGCTCCATCGGCTGACACCTCCACGCGAAAATTCCGCAACGATTCCCGCAGGATCGCCGTCCGGCTCCGCCATCGCCACAAGTTCTCGCCCAGGGGCCCGGCGAAGAACACGAACAACGCTGCGATCACCCATCCCCGCGCATGATTCCCCCCGCCAAAAATCCACTCTGGACGCAGCCACGCTGTCACCGCCGCTGCGCCCAGAATCACCGCCGCACCCGCGCAAAACCGCGCCCGCTGCCGCTCCGAAGATTGAACCAGTGTCTCGATCCGCCGCTCGCCATAAAAATAGACGCCCATGCCGCGGATTCTAGCAACCTGGTCCTGCGAGACTTTGTGACATCCGAACATGAAGTTGTTGAAAAAGGTGGAATTAGTCCTGAAACGGGACCGCTTTCAAGTGCACTGAGGAATCTTCACCCACCACTAAGCCCAATATTCTGCAACCTAATCTTCGGGTCGGGCCTCTAACGACCATGCTCCTGCGCTGTGGGTCAATGCCCAAAGAACTCTTGTCGCCACTCGAAAAACCCAGTACCCTATGCGCTGGTAGTCAGGGAATTCGGTAGTTCAGGGAATCCGTAAATATGTTCAGTCCCCATCCCAACCTGGCCGATGAAGTCAACAGCGGCATCGTCCAGTCCGAGATCGAAGGCGGTGTTTTCCTGAACGACCTCCCACCCTCCACCGTCCTCGAAATCCAGACCATGCACCACCGCTACACGGCCGTGCTACTGGGCGGCAGTGAAGCCATGCTGTCAGGCCATCCCGAGTTCTGCCCCAAGCCCGTTCAGGTCGCCATCGCCGGCTCAACCTGGGGAGGCTCCATGCTCAAGCTGCAATATGTCGGCCGCGGCATGCACCTCGAATTCCGCCATCCCGAATACGCCACGCCCATCGTGACCTCGCCCATCCAGGAAATTCGCGACTACCAGTCCGACCCCGTAGTCGATGCCTACGAAAACAACACCAACCGCAGCATGTCGTAAACGTGTGTGAAGCGGCATGTGTGGAGTGGGCACTCCTGCCCGCTGCCTTTGAACTTTTCTCCCTGAACCCTTGTGCCCTCTGTGGTAAAAGCTGGCTTCGCCATTGACGAACCCCACCCCGCCCCACTACCATCCCTGCCGGAGCCCTACATGTCCTTGACCATCGACACCCGCGAAGTCTCCCACGTCACCATCCTCGACGTTCATGGCCGCATCGTGCTGGGAGACGAAATTCACACGCTGCGCGACGCCGTCCGCGGCCTGATCGCTCAGGGACAAAAGAAGATTATCCTCAACCTCGCCGGCGTCGACTACATCGATAGCTCCGGCGTCGGAGAACTAGTCAGCAGCTTCACCACTGTCCGCAACGCCGGCGGCGAACTCAAGCTCCTCAACCTCACCCAGAAGGTTCACGACGTCCTCCACGTTACCAAGCTCTACACTGTCTTCGACATCAAAGACGACGAATTCCACGCCGTGAAGTCCTTCGACTACTTCTTCGCCAAATAAAATCAGGTAGCCCCGGACGCATTCCGTCCGGGGAAGATATTTAGCTTGTCATCCTGAGCGAAGCGAAGGACCTATGCACGTCCTCACCACATGAACCAAACTCGATAGCACCCAAGCCCCACATCGAGTACCCGATGCGGGTCTTCGCACAAATTACCCGTCCTTTTTCGATGGCCCGTCCCACCCAGTAACTATCAAGATTCCGCCTGGGGGATTTCGCTAATCCCGAATCCCCATCTCCCCCAAAATCCAAGCGTAATCAAACGCCGCCTCATGCAGACGGTCGTACCGCCCCGAAGCCCCGCCATGTCCCGCCGGACTCAGATTCGTTTTCAAAATCAGAATGTTGTGGTCGGTCCGCGTTGCCCGCATCTTCGCCACATACTTCGCCGGCTCCCAGTACATCACCTGGCTGTCGTTGAACGAAGTCTTCACCAGCATGTCCGGATAATTCTTCGCCTCAATATTGTCGTACGGCGAATACGTGATCATGTAATCGAACGCCGCCTTCTCCTTCGGATTGCCCCACTCCTCAAACTCGCCCACCGTCAGCGGCAGCGACTCATCCAGCATCGTGTTCATCACATCCACAAACGGCACGCCCACCAGCGCCGCATGAAACAAATCAGGACGCATGTTCAGCACCGCGCCCATCAGCAACCCGCCCGCCGAGCGCCCTTCAATCACCAACCGATCCTTCGATCCATATCCGCGCTTGGTCAAATCCTCGGCGCACGCAATGAAGTCCGTAAATGTCGTCTTCTTGTTCATCATGCGCCCGGCATCGTGCCACGCCTTGCCCATCTCGCCTCCGCCGCGGATGTGCGCCACTGCCGTCACCACTCCTCGGTCGACCATGCTGAAAATGTTCGGATTGAAAGACACATCGATCGAAATTCCGTACGATCCGTATCCATACAAATACAGTGGTTCTTTTCCGTCCAGCTTCGTGCCCTTCAAATACATCACCGACATCGGAATCTTCACCCCGTCCGATGCCGTCGCATAAATCTGTTCCACTTGATACTTGTTCCGGTCATATCCGCCCGGCACTTCTTTCTGCTTCAAAAGTTGCGACGTTCCCTTTTCCATGTCGTAGGCATACACCGAAGCAGGCGTGATCGGCGACTGGTACCCATACCGAAACTCGGTCGTGTCGTACACGCGATTCAAGTACGGATACACCGCATACGCCGGCTCCGGGAAATCAATCTTCTTCGACTGCCCGTTGCGCAAGTCCGTCACCCGAATCTGCGGCAGCCCATTCTCCCGCTGGTACAACACGAGGAAATTCCGGAAGAAATCCGTATCGTCCAGCATGATCGCCGGATTGTGCGCCATCACCTCTTTCCAGTTCGCGCTCCCCGGATCGGTCACCGGCGCTCGCACCAGCCGGAAATTTCGTCCGGTATCATTTACTCGGATGTAGAACGAATCCCCATTGTGGTCGGGATAATATTCCACGCCCTGTTTCCGCGGCTCCATTAACTTCCACTCCGCCATCGGATCGATCGCCAGAATGTAGCGCGCCTCCGTCGTGGTATGGCTCGCAGAAATTAAAAAGATATATTTCTGGCTGCGCGTCTTCTGCGCCTCCACTTCAAACTTCTCATCTTTTTCTTCGTAGATCACATCATCCGGCCCCGCCCTTCCCACCGTGTGCCGGTACAGCCGGTACTGCCGCTTCGAGACCTCATCCTCCTGCGTATAAAAAATCGTTGCATTATCGTTCGCCCAAACCACCGACCCTACGCGCTCCGCGTGATCGATCAAAGTCTTCCCCGTCCGCAAATCCTTCACCGCCAGCTGGTACTGCCGGAACCCGGTGTTATCGAACGAATACGCCAGCAGATTTCCATCCGGGCTCACCGCAAACGCCGCCACTGCCATGAACACCTGTCCCTTGGCCAGTTCATTCTGATCGAGCACAACCTCTTCTGGCGCGTCTGCTACCGTCGCCTTTTTCCGGCAGCGAATGCCATACTGCTTGCCCGCTTCCTCGCGCACGTAATAAAAGTAATCGCCCTCACGATAAGGAACCTCAACGTCAGTCTCCTTCACCCGCGACAGCATCTCGCCATAAAGCTTCTCCTGGAATCCCAGAGTCGGCTTCATCACCGCATCGGTGTAAGCGTTCTCCGCCTCCAGATAAGCCCGCACCTCCGGATTCGGCTTATCCCGCAGCCAGAAATAGTTGTCCACCAGCTTGCGCCCGTTGACCTCCGTCACATGAGGCACAACCTTCGCCACAGGCGGTTTGGGCAAAGAAGAGTTGTCGGCAGCAGTAAAAAGAAAAACCGAAGTTAATAGAAGAAGTCCAAGTGGAATCCGAAGCAAAAATTTGGTGTTCATAAATTCCTCGTAGAAGAAAAATGTGGCGCGGGCACTCCTGCCCGCGAACTCTAACCAGAAGAGTGACGCCCGCGTTACCCGTGAATCACCACGACCAGCTGGAAGAGCGGCGCTTCAGCGCCGCGTAGAGCGCCAATTATAGAACGGGCTTTAGCCCCAGTGGTTTGGGCGGCGACGTAAACCATACTCCCGCCCCAAGCCAAAACGCAACGCCGCCCGATGATGAAGAAGAACATATAAGGACAGCGGCCCTCGGTTGTCCAGTCGAGCAAAGCTCGACAGCTCGCCGCTGCAGGTTCTCTAAAAGTGGAAGAGCGACGCTTCAGCGCCGCGTAAAGCAACACGACGATGACGGGCTTTAGCCCCGGTGACGACGCTCCGCACAAAGGAGGCCACCGCCCGAAAATAACCCGGCGTTTCAATCAGCGGAGAGAAAGGGCAACCGCGTCCCGTAGGGACGCCTGAAACAGTCAAAACGGTGGAATCAAGAAGGTAAACATCAGACTACTTCGACAAATCTCTTCCACAATTGCACGCGATGTCGAATCAAGCCGCCCCAAACCTTGGCAAGAATCATCATCTCGTCCCACCCCATAACTATCCTGGTTCCACCGACGACTGCGCTTCACCGCGAATACTCCGTGACCTTTCCATCCACCACCACAGCCACATATTTCCCCGAAGCCACATCGCGAAACTGCACCACCTTGTGCCCCTCTCGCGCCAATTTCCCCCAACGGCTAGGCTTCTCCGGATTCTGCTCAATCGCCTGATACTCCACCCCACCCGCCGTAAACCGCACCATCCGAAGCCGGTTCACTCCCGACCGCACTACCGGCAATTCCTTCCCCGCGACCGACACTCGAGGCCCGCTCAGCATCTGCTCCGCCACGGATTTGAAAATCTCATGATCTAACATGCCAGTTTTAAAACGCCCGTTGTCGTCAAGATAAGCATTGTCATCCTGAGCGAAGCGAAGGACCTATGCACTCTCTGTCCACGCGAACCGAACCAGGCTGCACCAAACTCCCACAAATAAATCGATCGTCCCCTCCCAAGGCCCGAAGATACCCGCAATCCCACTCGATTATCCCACCGGTTTACTCCACGGGTACTCCCAAAACGAAAAGGCGGCCCAAAGGCCGCCCCAACTTAGCACCGGCCACTTCCTACTGGCCACTGCCCTTCAGCATCCCCACCACCCGCTCATAGTCATCCACATTCGAATACTCAATCACGATCTTCCCTTTGCCCTTGCGATCGCGAATCTTCACCCGCACCCCCAGCAACCGCTCCAGCTCCACCTGCGCCGAACGCACATTCGGATCCACCCACCGCGCCCCACTCTTCTTCGCCTCCGTCCCCGGCATCCCCGGAATCGGATCGAGCAGCCCCTCCATCCGCATCACCAGGCGTTCAATCTGCTCAATGTTCATACCCTTCTTCACCGCGAACAAGGCCGCCTTCGCGATCTGATCGTTATCCTCCAGCCGCAGCAACTCCTTCGCCTCGGCGAAGTTGATCTTTTTCTCGGCGAGCAACTGCATGACTTCGCGCGGCAGCCGCAAAAGCCGCATGTAATTCGCCACCGAGGCTCGCGACAATCCGACGCGCTCGCCAATCTGCGCCTGCGTCAGCTTGAACTCCTCGCTCAACACGCGAAACGCCTCCGCCTGCTCCAGCGGGCTCAAATCCTCGCGCTGCAGGTTTTCGATAATCGTCATCTCCGCCGCTTGCTGCTCGGAGACCCGCCGCACCAGCGCCGGAATCGTCTCCCGACCAGCCTGCCGCGAGGCATGCAGACGCCGCTCGCCCACAATCAGAATGTAGCGTCCATCCTCCTCCGCTGGGCGCACCACAATCGGCTGCAACACCCCATTCGCCTTGATCGATTCCCTCAGCTCGGCCAGAGCATCATCGTTGTGCACATACCGGGTCTGAAACGGATTCTTATCAATGTTCGCAATCGCCAGGTTGACGACGATGTTCCCCGGAATCCGTGACTCGGCCTGCGCCTGGATGCTGATGCCATGCCCCTCGCTGGAAGAAGAACCCTTAGGGATCGAAGAAGAGGCCGGAATCGAGTCAGAATACGTGGGGACGAACGCATGTGTGGGGACGGACGCATTCGTCCGTCCAGCCGAGCCAGGCGAGGCAGCAGAGCCCGAGTCCGAACTCGTCTCATAAGCGGGATCTACCTCAGCCCGAATCAACCCTGGGGCTTGTTCCCCGAGAATTTCGTTAGCCTTGTCATTCCCAACCCCCGCGTCATTGTCATGCCGAACGGAGTGAGAGCCTGCCCTGAGCGGAGCCGCGCCATTAGGCGAGGCGGAGTCGAAGGGAACCTGCTGTTGGCCGGCAGCGCCAGTACTCTCGTCGGCCGCTGCATCCGCAGGCGCCGCAGGTCGCACCACCCGAGGCCCCGGCAAAAGCGACTCCAATCCCCGCCCTAAAGCCCGCCTCTTCTCCATCTTGTCTTTCACCGCATTACTCGCTGCCGTAGTCGTCATTCTCGCCCTCGCAATAGATATAGATATACATCTATCTATAAATAGACGTACGTAAATCTATCAAGCCGTCTTGTCCATCTCGTCCGCGGAAGCGTCGCCCCCGTGCTCCTCGGTGTCCCCTGGGGTGACGACTTGTGCAGCACTCTGCCCGAACCCAGGCCCCTGCCGCTCGATAATCTCCTTGGCCAGCCGTATGTAACTCTCCGCCCCCTTCGACCGCGGATCGTATACCAGCGCTGCCTTCCCATGGCTGGGCGCCTCGGCCAGCCGTATGTTCCTCGGCACCGTGGTCGCGCACAGCTTCTCGCCAAAGAAATTCTTCAGTTCAGTCTTGACCTGCTGCGCCAGATTTGTGCGCTCATCAAACATGGTGAGCACCACGCCCTCCACGGCCAGCTCAGGATTCAGCGCGGCGCGAATGCGCTCAATCGTATCCAGTAGTTCGCTGATGCCCTCCAGGGCAAAGTACTCTCCCTGCATCGGAATCAGCACTGCGTCGGCAGCGACCAGGCAATTCAACGTGAGCAGGTCCAGCGCAGGCGGACAGTCCAGCACGATGAACTGGAAGCGATCGCGCAGAGGCGCGAGCGCCTCCCTCATGCGGAACTCGCGCCCCTCGGCGTCGACCAGCTCAAGGTTTGCCCCGATGAGGTTCTTGTGCGCAGGGATCAGCCAGAGCTGTTCGAGCTCTGTGGTCAGCAAGGCCTGTTCAGCAGACGCATCCTTCATCAGCAGGTGATAGGAGTTGATGCGGTCAGGATCCTTGGCGAAGCCCAGGCCGCTGGTGGCATTCGACTGCGGATCGCAGTCGACCAGCAAGGTGTTGACTTCAGCAGCCGCAAAGGATGCGGCCAGGTTGATGGCGGTCGTGGTCTTACCCACGCCGCCCTTCTGATTGGCAACGGCGATAACGCGTCCCATGAAATTGTTGAGGAGAGCCAGAGAGACTCAAGCGCAGAATAAAGCTCCGGTCATTGCAAAGCAATGAAGAAAAGCTGTGCAAAGAGGTGAATTGTGTGCAAAACGAAGAAGTGTTCCTTCAGGAACACTGTGAGCAGGATTGGCATAGCGTTCCTGAAGGAACGCTGACGGCAGCAATTCCAATACGTCGAAGCAAAAATAGCAAAAGCGAGAAGTGTTCCTGAAGGAACACTGTGGAAAACTATTTACTCTCCTGCCTTAAGGACTCATGAATTCTAACTTCGTTTCCACTTCGCTGCATAAACATAAGGAATCTATGCATACCTGGCCATGCAACGATAAGTTTGTTCTACTTTGCTGTTATGAGTGCCTTGGTTGATTCTGGTTAAAGCTTGGCCACAAGAAGGACTCTGGTTTTTGAGCCGGGTATCGGCTGTGGGTCTGACCAGGAGAGATCGGGCAGGTTGGATTGGGCTTGGGCCTGCTGGGGTAAGCCGATTAGTAAGGCCAAGCGACCCGTTGGGCGGACCAGGCCGGCGGCTATGGGGAGGATGGATTCGAAGCGCTCGACTGCGCGCAGAGTTACGACGTCGAAGGCATGGCTGGGGAGACGTTCGGCACGGGTGGGTTGTATATCGATGTCCGTCAATGTAAGGGCGCGGGTGACTTCGCGGAGAAAGGTGGCCTTCTTTTGATTGGACTCAATGAGCGTAAGGGAGATGTCAGGCGCCCAGAGTTTGATGGGGATGCCGGGGAATCCGGCGCCGGAGCCCACGTCAGCGAGCGTGCGTGCGGGGGCTGAAGCCCTGAATTCTTCACCATCCTTGACGCGGCCCTGAAGGGCCGCTCTTCCACCTGATTCTCCACCGGACGTTCCCTGGGGGAACAGGTGGCTGGCGGCGAAGAGACTCTCGCCAAAGTGGCGGGTAACGATCTCTTCCGGATCGCGGATGGCGGTGAGGTTGATGCGGGCGTTCCAGCGGAGGAGTATATCGATGTACGTCGATATACTCTGAAGCTGAGAGGGCGAGAGAAGATCAGGTTCCTCACCGCTGCTGCGCATCGGTTCGGAATGACAAGGGGTAAGGTACGGCTTCAGGAGTTCGGCTATGCGTTCGGTTTGCATTGCTTTTGATTTTAGCTACCAAGAGCTTTACCACAGAGGACACAGGGAACACAGAGGTTACGATCCCGGGCTTGACAGGGAGCGGAGTGTTCCGTATGTTCAGTTCATACTGAAAGGGATGACATGGCTGAACTTACCAGTTTGCAGACGCAGTATGTTTTGCATTGGGGCGAGATGGGGACGAAGTGGGGAATCAACCGGACCGTGGCGCAGATTCATGCGCTATTGTATTTGTCTCCGCGGGCCTTGCCGGCGGAGGAGATTGCCGCGACGTTGAGCGTGGCGCGGTCGAATGTGAGTACTTCGATTCGCGAACTGGAGAGTTGGGGAATTGTGCGGGCGGTGCATGTGCTGGGCGACCGGCGGGAACATTACGAGTCGATGAAGGACGTTTGGGAAATGTTCCGGCTGGTGATTGAGCAGAGGAAGCGCAGGGAGATTGATCCGACGCGGGAGGTGCTGCGGCGGTGTCTGGCGGAATTAGATGGCAAAGAGCCGGGGGCGGCGTACACGCGCGAGCGCCTGGAGGCGATGGCGGGATTTTTTGAGGCGGTGACCGAGTTGTACGATCAGATGAAACGGCTGCCGACCGGGACGGTGCGGAAGTTGTTGCGCATGGGGACGAAGGTGAGGAAGAAGGCGGGTTAGATCTCGAAAGTCGCGGGATCACCATGGAGGTCACAGGGACACGGAGGAGAACGACGCCCGGACTTCTTGCTTGCGTGAGGCGAGAGCAATGGGGTACCCACATTCTGGGTGAGGGATAGAGTTCGCGGGCAGGAGTGCCCGCGCCACACTCCCTCTGATTATTTTCTCCGTCGCTTAGGTTTGCGAAAAAACTGGTGAACGTCCCGTCTGTCCCGTGTTTCCCCGCATGCGTCACCGATTCCCGCCCTTCGCAAACTGCGCGAAGGACGGGGCACCCACCGCGTTGGTGATGCCATCGAGATCAAAGGCTGGGCCATCCCGCGAACGACACGGAGCGTCACGAATGGCAGCATCGCGCTGGGGATCAAGCCCGTATTGTTACAGCCGTAGTGAGGTACGCTACTCACAGTTTCTTTTCCGAGAAACACCTTGCCGCCGGTAAATTGTTACTCCGCTTCTTTTTGGGCAGGCAGTACGGCGCTGAGGATTATCAGGATTGCAGCGGCGTTGAGAAGTCGTCTCTCATTATGAACAACAGATTGATGAGGGGAGGATCAAATGTCGTGGGTAAAAGCTTAAAGGTCAAAACGGCGCTGCACACAATAACCCACTAGCCATTCACCACTTCGTCGCCTGGGAATAGCCGGTCGGGTTCAGCGTGTCCACTAAGTACTTCGTGGTTGTGCTGCCCACGGTCTCCGCGACCCTATTCCCATCACCATCATAAGACGATCGCGATGTTAGAGCTTTCACAGCCACTGCCAAATCCAAGCCTCCCCAAACCGTGTGCTTGTCAGTATAGCGACGAACAAACCGTTTGCCGCCCCTAGAATGAAAAGTGGCGCTTGCAATATCTTTAGAGCGTTATCCGTGTAGGCTTGAGTGCGAGAAGCTCGCTGAACCAGGTACGACAGCGTTCGCAAGAATCCGCAAAGAGCGCCCAGACAGACACCCGCGGCAATCCCGTTCACTATGATCGTCCAGAAAACTACCCACTTGGCCCCAGCAAGCGTCCAGTATAAGCAGTTCCCTTCTACGAGAGCGGGGAGAAACGATCCCACAAGCGATGCGACCGCCATAAAAAACGAAAAGCACGCAAGCACAAAAACAACCTGACCAACGTTCCAGGACTGCTTGGGTGGAATCCTGCTGCCGCAGTCTTCAAAGGGTACTAGCTCTTGGTTCATGGTCTTCTCAAATCTCTACTGTTCTCAATTCCACTATTCAATGGAGACAGCGAGTGCGGCCTGCTGAAGATCCGGCACCGGTCTCCCAGAACCGACTATTGCGGCCAGCCAGTAACATCCAATTCGAATTCAATGATGCATTCGAGGATATTATTTGAGACATCTCCTGTTGCAGAACCTCCCTGCGCCCCGCCGATGGCCTCGATAGATTTCTTATCGCATGTCCCGATGGCATTTGCGGCACCTAGCCATCCTTCTCGTTCGTTGATATGAACCACTTCCACCCGCTCCGCAACCGCATCACGGCCTGTCGGGTCGACTAGGTTAACCGGATTGTTCGCAGAGTAGACATACCTGTGCAAGGTTCTCGGATCAGTAACCTTTCCAGCGTACGGGTCCATGGTTTCGAACCGGCCGGTGAGCATGTTGTAGTAGCGGGCCCGCAGGTGATAGAGATTCAGAGCGCTGTCGAAGCGCTCGCCGCTGTATCGGTATGGATTGGACGTGCTGCCTGAAGTGGCGATGGACATGCCAAAGGCATCGAACTGATAGTTATCGCTCAGGGTGCCCGCCGTGTTCGCCAGGAAGCGCACGTTACCGTGGCCGTCGTAGCCGTAGAAACTCGGCGTCCAGGTGCTCCCGACTAGCTGATTTTCGCTAATCGGCCGCAAACCGTACGTAAACGTTCGTGTAACGGAGCCATTCACCACTTCGTCTACCACCTGGGAATAGCCGGTCGGGTTCAGCGTGTCTACTAAGTACTTCGTGGTTGTGCTGCCCACGGTCTCCGCAACCCTATTCCCATCGCCATCATAGAACATCGTGACCGCTCCTTTTATTCACCACAGGGGTCACAGAGGGACCCGGAGGAGAACGATGTCCGGACTTGTCGCGCATGTGAGGCGAGAGCAATGGGGCATTCACATTCTGGGTGATGGATAGAGTCGCGGGCAGGAGTGCCCGCGCCACACTAGGCCGCCGCCGCTTTACGACTCTTGATCGCGGTAGAATTGTTTTCGACTTACTCAGTTTTCAACAAGAGGACAATTCATGGCGCAGGTTGGTGGCGGGGTTGGGGATGCGGCGGGGTCGAGAATCTGGGTCACGCTTTCCGGGTTGCCGCTGACGATTCGGTTGGATTGGCCGTTTCATCCGTCGAAGTCGGGAGCGGATTTTTGGGTGTTGCATGGGGACGTCGGGCTGGTGGGTTCGGATGGGCTGCATTGTCCGGTGGCGGTGAATTTGTCGCAGACGGTGCGCGAGGTAATGCCGTCGATGGAGCCGAAGGACGCGGAGGCTCCGGTGATCAATGCGCTGCGGAAGGAAGTGGACCGGCGGCAGATTGAGTTTTTGAAATCGGGGAAACTTTTGCCGGTGCCATTTTCCAGCCGTCATTATGACTTCAAGCGCGGGCAGTGGGTTTTTGGCAAGGCGAGCGATGAGGTGATGGCGGAGTTGGTGGAGCGGAAAGTGTTTTGGGAGACGAAGTTGGGAGAGTCAAAATCCCCACCCTCTCGCACAGAACGCGAGAAGGATGGGGCAACCGCTGCATCTGAGACCCGAGTATGGCTGGGGGATCCGGCGGAGGCGCAGTATTTGCAGACCACGCCCGCACACCTGGTGGAGGTGGCGCGCCGGTTAGTGGCGGGGCAGGGATTGTTGCGCGTCGAGGGTGAGTATGCCGAGGCCACGGCGGGATTGATGAATCAGGCAGAGCGGTTTGAGAAGGCGCGGCTGGTGGCGATGGAAGATTTGGAGAAGAAGCACGCGTTCGAGAGAGGGTGAGTCAACTTCTTGGCCACGGATTTGCGCTGATTCACACGGATAGAGCTGCCGACGGTAATAGCGTACTCATCTTTAGAGCTGATTTTTCTCCTCTGATCTCCAATCCCTTCCCTTCGGAATCCCAACACGGCGACGACCGTCTCTGAGGGCGGCGAGGCGTTCTACATTCTGTCCGGCAACACGGTTGTAGAGGGATGGCATCGTAGAGAGTCTATCGTGCGGAGCCAAAAGGCACACCTTCACCACCCTTCCTGCGTCCGGGCAGGCAGAGGGCACCGAGGATCACAGAGGTCGAGGGGCAGCGGCAATTTCATTTTCTGAAGAGGGACGGTTTGCGGACGGGGCGACATCTGCGGGCGGGATTTTTTGTGGCTTGCCTTGGGCTTGGCTTGGGGAGCGCTGGGGCGCAGGACACTCAGAGTCCGCCAGCGCCGCCGCCGCAGCCGCAAGATTCCACGACTGCCCCGGTTCCTGCGAATACCGATCAGGCAAAACCGGATCAGCAGAAATCTGAGGAACCGAAAAAAGACGAGGGAGCGAATCCAGCGCAGGCTGCGGCCGAAGTCACGAAGAAGATTGGAGTGGAGACGCTGGGCAAATTGCGGGATTGGGAGAATGGCTGGTTGACGGGGCCTTACGTGGGGCGGCAGCGCGAATTCAGGCCGCTCACGGACCGTCAGCGGCAGCGGATCTATCTGCAGCAGACGCTGACCACGCCGAGCGCCTACGTGAAACGAATGTTTGTGGCGGGAATGGACCAGCTACGTGATTCTCCGGCGCAGTGGGGCGAAGGTTGGGGAGCGTACGGCGAGCGCTTCGCTTCGCGGGAGGGGCAATTCATTTCGGCGAACAGCGTGGCGGCGCTGGGAAACTGGGCGCTGAAGTATGAGCCGCGCTACGATCAGTGCCGGTGCAGCGGCTTCAAGCTGCGGACGCGGCATGCGATCCTGCGAAATTTTGTTACCTACAATCGGACGGAGCGTGAGTTGCGTCCGCAGTGGGGGCTGTATGCGGGGGCGTTCAGCGGAGGGGTGATTTCGTCGACGTGGAAGCCGCATCCGCGGAGTGCATGGGCGGACGGCGGTTATGCGGTGCTGGGGCAGGCCGCGTACGGATCGTTGCTGAACTTTTTTATTGAGTATGCGGGGGATATCAATCGCAGACTGGGAGCACGGCGGCAGGCCCGGCGAGGCGAATCGAAGTAGTCAATCGGAAGATTCCCGTAGGAATTTCCGTATTTTTCCTGAGTCGTAGTTTGGGCGGGCTCTGATGGCGGCGGCTGGGATTTTTGTTTGAACTAGATAGGGGCGGGCGTTCGACGCTTTAGGCTCAGAATTGGGGATCGCCCCCTCATTTGTGGGCAAGTTCGCGTCGGGGGCCTGCCCTGCATTGAAGCTATCTTTCCGGCTCGCTACGCTCGCTAGACGGACGAATGCGTCCGTCCCCACATGGTTCGTTGCGTCGCCCACGTGTTCTATTCCCATACCTATGAGTCGCTGCGCTTCATCATTTGGGCTGTTGCTGTGCCTATTGTCAGGAGGGTCATGAGGGAGATGATGCCGAGGGAGATTACGCAGTAAATGCACCAGACGCCGAGGATGTCTTTCTCGATGTGGGCGAGATAGAGCGAGAAGGCGAGACCGGCAACGGTGGGAACGAGCAGGAGGCGGTAGGAGCGGGTGACGGCCAGGGCGCACATCAGGAGATACCCGAGAATTCCGAGGACGGCGACGGGGAGAGGACCGATCATGGCATAGGGGCTGTGATTCACGACGCCACAATCCCAGCGCTCGTTGATGTCGCAGGGAGCGTCGCCGTATTCGCGGTAGTGCTCGCGAAGGGCGAGGGAGGAGACGATGATGCCGAGGATAGCGAGGATTAGGAGAGTGTATCTCATAGGTTCTTTGACTTTTGGCGCTGGCCGGGGCTGAAGCCCCTCAATTTTAGCGCCTTTACGCGGCGCTAAAGCGCCGCTCTTCCACCTTTTTCGTTTGGCGTTGAAGCGGCGACTCCTCAACTGCTGCTTCTGCTAAAGGGCTGGCTGCGCTCGCTGGCCGGACGAATGCGTCCGTCCCCACGTAGGCCATTCTCATTCACCTTATGCTTTGTGGGGGTGGCTTCGGTGGCGTCCTTTATTAGATCAGAAGGTTGCCAGTCGCTACCGTGATACCAGCGAACAATTTTGCCGTCGGGACCGATGACGGTGGTGCTGAGGTTGTGAGTGATCATGCCGCCCTCGGGAGTGGCGATGAGGCCGAAGAAAGTGGCGACGTTGGGCAGGTCGGCGCGGCTGGCGCTGGCGAATTGCCATTTGGAAAAGAGGGCGGCGTCGTGGGTGTGGGCGACCGAGTAGGCGTAGTCGCGGAGAACTTTGGGCGTGTCGTGTTCGGGATCGAAGCTGACGCTGAGCAGGCGCGTGCCGGCGAACGAGGGGTTGGCGCCGAGCTGTTTGTAAACTTCGTCGAAGTTGGCGCTCATGCGGGGGCAGAAATCGGGAAAGGGGCAGCGTGTATAGATAAAGGTGACAAGCAGAACTTTTCCGCGATATTGGTGGAGCGTGATGCGCTTGCCGTTCTGATTGGTGAAGGCGAAGTCGGGGACCTGGTCGCCTGGAGCGGGAATGCGTTGCGTGGTGGGCTTGGCGGGCGCGGCGGGCTTGGCGTGTCCGGTGACTTTGACATTTTCGAGCCAGTCGTCCGAGGGGCCCTCGGTTTTGCCGGAATCGATGACGACCACTTCGGCGGAGATGATGTCACCGGGCTTGAGTTGGGTGAGTTGGTCTGCGGGCTTGATCTTGTAGGACATGGCCATGGCTTCCATGAAGCCGGGAATGTTGTCGCCGTCGATGACCGCGGTTTTTTCTTGGGTGTCGATGGAGAGGATGCGTCCGGTAAAGGGATAACGTTTCTGGGCTTCAGGTTTGGTGCGGTGGCAGGCGGGGAGGAGAGCCGTGGCGAGGATAAGAGGGAGGAGGATGCGGAACGTTTTAGGATTCACGATACGAATTTAACTCTAATTGGGTGTGGGATAGCAATGATTGTGGGGGCATCGTGAGGGATCGCTTCGTTCTTCGCTGCCGGCAAAGTACATGGGTTCTTCGCTTCGCTCAGAATGACAAGGCTGGATCAGAGTGACAAGACTGGATGCTTGGGGCGTGCAGCTATGATGCGCGCTATGAAACGCTTTGGCATAGTCCTCTTTCTTGTTTGCGCGGCGGCGGGGAGTGCTTTGGGACAACAGGAAATCGATGCGAGAGGTTTCATCGCAGGAGCCAGAGCAAGGGTAGGAGTCCGGTTAGCGCGAGGCTGCAGAGCAGGATGAGGCTTTGCATGCCAGTCCGGCGATCGGAAAAGCCGTAGGCATAGCAGCCCTTGGCCGCGTTATTGCTGGCTGCGGCAATCGCAACTCCGACAGCGCCGACGACTATAGGGACATCGCGACCAGCGGTCTGAGCAATTCCCAGGATAAAAGGATCGACATCGGCTAGTCCCATGATTCCACCCAGGGCGTAGACACCCTTGTATCCCAGATAGACGATCGCCAGATGGGTGACGACTACCATGGCGACGAAGACGGCGGCGAAGAGCAAAGCGGCGCGAAGTTCGAGGGGATTGGCCGGTTCCAGTTTGCCATCACTTTTCTGGGAAGAGGGATCGGGGATGCGCGTCCAGAGCCATCCTGACAGCACGGCGGAGGCGGACAGGATAATAAAAGGAATGCCGAGCACGCGAAGAAGCGCGTGATTAAAGAGCGCGAGGAGCAGAGTCAGGCGGAGATACATCATGCCGGAGGCGATGAGAGTGCTTCCGGAAAAAAGATGGGGCTTCTGTTCCTTGGCCGACCGGCGGGCGAGGGCGATCGTGGTTACGGTGGAAGAATAAGCGCCGCCCAGGAGCGCGGAAAGCAGCACACCGTTTCTTCCTTGCGTCACCTTGAGCAGCAAGTAACTTCCGTAGGACACGGTGCTCACGGCGACCACGACCAGCCAGGTCTTAAAGGGATTGATCTCGAATTGGGTAAAGGCCGCGCGCGGCAGGATGGGAAGGATGACGGCGGTGAGGAGCAGGAACTTGGTGAAGGTGAAGATTTCGTCGGGCGGGACGCGCTGGGTCAAACCTTCCAATGAGGTTTTGAGGACCAGGAGGAACATGCTGATGACGGTGATGGTGGTAGCGATCCACAGTTGATCGTGGTAGACGAGCGCTCCCAGGAGATAGGTGCCGAGCGCGGAAACCTCGGTGGTGACACCGGAATTGTTTTCGGTGGAGAGCTTGTGAGTATAGGAGACCACGAGAAGCGCTCCCACCACGGCAAAGCCCAGCGCGACTACGATTAACTGAGTGCCGGCAAGCAGCGCGACGGAATAGCCGATCAATCCAATGAGGGGAAAAGTGCGAACGCCGCCGAAAGTGTAGTGCTCGACGCTGCACTTGCGTTCTTCTCTCTCCAGGCCGACGAGGAAGGAGAGAAAGAGGACCAGCAGAATCTTGGTGCCCTCGGCTGGAAACAAGCGAAATAAGTCATTGGGCATGGATTTCTTCGGCCCTCAGGAATGCGCAAAACTCACTCGTACACCTCGGGTATGAAGGTTTGGTCGTGGATGGGAGGCCGGATATATTTGGTCCGTTCGAGGGGAGGAAGTTTCAGAGGCTTGGGAGTGAGGTCTTCATAAGGAATGAGATTCAAGAGGTGCTGGATGACGTTGAGGCGAGCTTTCTTCTTATTTTCGGCGTTCACCACATACCACGGAGCTTGCTTGATATCCGTGTAGGCGAACATCTCATCCTTGGCGCGAGAATAATCGACCCAGCGCCGGCGGGACTCGAGGTCCATGGCACTCAACTTCCAGCGCTTGGTGACATCGCGCATGCGCTGCTGGAAGCGGTGTTCCTGCTCTTCATCGCTGACAGAAAACCAATACTTCACCAGGATGATGCCGGAGCGCACCAGCATGCGCTCGAATTCCGGACAGCTGTGGAGGAACTCGAGATAGTCGTTATCGGTGCAGAATCCCATGACGTGCTCGACGCCGGCGCGGTTGTACCAACTGCGATCGAAGAGGATGATTTCGCCGCTCGCGGGGAGGTGCGCGACGTAGCGTTGGAAATACCACTGCGTTTTTTCCCTTTCGGTTGGGGTTGCGAGAGCAACTACGTGGCAAATGCGGGGGTTGAGGCTTTCGGTAATGCGCTTGATGGCGCCCCCCTTGCCGGCGGCATCGCGGCCTTCGAAGAGGACGACCACGCGCAGGCCTTTGTGCCGCACCCACTCCTGGAGCTTGATGAGTTCAACCTGCAGTCGGCGTAACTGCTTGCCGTAGTCGCAATCGCGTCCGAGACGCAAATGTTTGTGCCCATTGGTTTGGGTTGTGGTTAATGCGGAGAGGAAATTCGTCGAATCTCGATTGTGGTTTTTTCCCATACGAGGCTCCGGGGCATACCGCAGGGCGGGTCCCTTCGCGAAGTCGCCGCTTTCTGGCGGTTCTGCGAGAGGAGTGCCTTGCGCTTTTATCGGCATTTCGGAGGAATTTGGGTAGTCCAAAGCGGAGGCGGCAAAGGTTACGAGAGTACCTGTTATCGACCATCTCAATCAGCAAAAGACTGGAGGGGATGAATGGTCGCCTTCATTTAGACTGCCTTTAGAGACGGCCGGCAAAAGCTGGAGCAGCGCCAGGAGAAAGCGGTTGAACGCAAATCAAGATGCGCTTTGGTATAAGGACGCGATCATCTATCAGGTTCATGTCCGCACATTCCATGACAGCAACGGGGACGGCATTGGCGATTTTATCGGGCTGGAAAAAAAGCTCGATTATCTGCAGGAACTGGGGATCAACGCGCTTTGGCTGATGCCGTTTTTTCCATCCCCACTTCGCGATGATGGGTATGACATCGCGGACTACCGCTCGGTGCATCCCGGCTACGGAACGCTGGAGGATTTCCGCAAGGTTCTCGACTCGGCGCATCAGCGCGGTATCCGGGTCATTATCGAAATGGTGTTGAACCATACTTCTGATCAGCATCCTTGGTTTCAGGAGGCTCGCAGGTCGCAGGATAATCCTCGCCGCGACTGGTACGTGTGGAGTGACACGGACACGCGGTACAAGGACACGCGCATTATCTTTCTGGATACGGAGAAGTCGAACTGGGCGTGGGATCCGACATCGAAGTCTTTTTATTGGCACCGCTTTTTCAGTCACCAGCCCGATCTTAACTACGACAATCCAGCGGTGCGGGAGCAGATGTGGGATGTGATGAAGTTCTGGCTGGAGATGGGCGTGGATGGGTTCCGGCTGGACGCAGTGCCGTATCTGGTGGAACGCGAGGGCGGCAATTGTGAGAACTTGCCGGAGACCCACGAGATTCTCAAGGATTTGCGGCGCAGGCTGGATCAACACTTCCCGGGAAGGATGTTGCTGGCGGAAGCCAACCAGTGGCCGGCGGACCTGCGACCGTATTTCGGGAACTCCGACGAATTTCACATGGCATTTCACTTTCCTCTGATGCCGCGGATGTTCATGGGGCTGAAGCTGGAAGACCGGAAACCGATCACGGAAATTTTGCAGCAAACTCCAGACATCCCGCCTACGTGCCAGTGGTCGCTTTTTCTGCGCAACCACGACGAGCTGACGCTGGAGATGGTCACGGACATGGAACGTGACTACATGTACGACATGTACGCGTACGACAAAACGATGAGGTTGAACCTGGGAATTCGGAGGAGACTGGCTCCGCTGTTGAACAATGATCGCAGGCGGATCGAATTGATGAATGGGATGCTGATGTCGCTGCCCGGCACTCCCATCATTTATTACGGAGATGAAATTGGAATGGGAGACAACATTAGCCTGGGCGATCGCAACGGAGTAAGAACACCCATGCAATGGACTGGAGGATGGAACGCAGGATTTTCAGCCGCGGAGCCGGAGAAGCTGTACGCTCCGCTGATTCACGATCCGGTGTATGGGTATCCCGCGGTCAATGTGGCAGCGCAACGAGAGAGTGAGCATTCTCTGTTTCATTGGATGCAGCGCATGATTGCGGTGCGGAAATCAAGTGGGGTGTTTGGAAGGGGATCGATCGAATTTCTGTATCCCGCGAATCATAGGATACTGGCGTACTTGCGGCGGCTGGGGAATGAGACGGTGCTGATCGTCAACAATCTTTCGAGCGCGGCACAGGCTGTGGAATTGGATTTGAGGCGGTACAAGGGAAATGTACTGATCGAGATGTTCGGCAATAATCTGTTTCCCCGCGTGGGCGACTTGCCTTACCTGCTGACGCTGGGGCCGTACCAGTCTTATTGGTTTCGACTGCGACGAGTCTAAGCGGGCGCGAACCGCGAGCTAAGATCGAATGCTGCATAAACGCTAAACGTTAAACGCCATCATCACGTAGGACTTCGAGAGTGGAAGACGGGAATTTTCTATCGGATGATTTTCTGCGCCAGCTCATCAATGTTGGCGAGGTGGATATTCTTGTCGGCCTGGCTACGCATAATAATGCCAAGACAATTGGGGCGATCGTTAATACGATTCGGAGCGCCATCCTGCGCGGTTTTCCACGGGAGCGCGCCGTCATCATCAATGCCGACGGGGGATCACGCGACGGCACTCCGGAACTGATTACCAGCGTTTCCATCGATGACATGCGTCCGGCGTCGAGCGTGTATGCGCTGCGCACGCTGCACGCGATCAGTACAAAGTATGCCGGTGCTCCGGAGAGCGGGGTTGCGTTGCGGACGATCCTGGCGGCGGCGGAACTGCTCCGCGCTAAGGCGTGTATTGTGATCTCCCCCGAATCGGAAGGGATAACGGCGGAATGGATCATGAATCTGATTCGCCCGGTATATTCCGGGGGCTTCGATCTCGTCTCCCCCACCTACCGCAGGAACAAGTTGGATGGACTACTGATCACGAATCTGCTGTATCCGATGGTGCGTGCGCTGTACGGGGTGAGGATCCGCGAAGCCTACATGTCCGAGTTCGGATTCTCCGGGCGTCTCGGGAGTCAATTCCTGGGCGAGAATCGGTGGAGTGATGGAATTGAGGAAAATGGAGTGGAGCTGCGACTGACTCTGGCTGCCGTTACCGGCGGATTCCGCGTCAGCCAGACTTTCCTGGGGAAAAAGAAACCGGTCGAACGGCGCGCCGCGGATCTGGTTCCGACATTGCGATACTCCGTGGGTGTATTGTTCTCCGCATTGGAGTCGGAGTTCGATTTCTGGAGCAAAGTTTCCGGATCTCAGGATGTGCCCACCACCGATGGCGAGGTCGAGATAGCGCTGGATCCCCTGCGGGTGAACCGGAAACGATTGCGGGAGATGTTTGTGAGCGGAGTTTCAGAGTTGGAATCGGTCTTCCAGTCGATTCTGTCTCCTTCCACGCTCGCGGAATTGAACCAGATCGCCCGCCTGGGCGAAGAGAACCGTTACTCTGCGGAATTATGGGTGAAGACGGTTTATGAATTTGCCGCGGCTTATCGAAAATCCGTGATCAACCGGGACCACATTATTCAGGCATTCGCGCCGCTGTTCCGCGGGAGAGTATTGACGTTCGTGGTGGAGAACCGCAACGGATCCGCGAACGACGTTGCCAATAATATCGAGGGCTTATGCCTTGAGTTCGAACGATTGAAACCATATCTGCTGGAGATGTGGAAATCGAAAGAGTGAGGGCATTATGCGGGAAATGATTGTCAATGAACTGACGCAGGCGTGCCAGGACTTGGCCAGAGGTTTCGCCCACTACCTTCCTCGTCTGATCGTAATGCTCATCCTCGCCATGGTGGGATGGCTGATCGCTTACGTGGTTAAGGTAATTCTCCGCAGCATTCTCCGGCTCATCAAGTTTGACCGGCTGTCAGAGAATGCGGGGGCATCGCAATTGCTAGCCAAGGCGGCGCTGCCATCGGCGACGGAGATGTTGAGCCGGTTTGTATTCTGGGTCACCTGGCTGGGCTTCATCCTGCTGGGAGTGAGCGTGCTGGGAATTCTGGGCCTGCAGGAGCAGATTGCGAAATTTTTCCTGTTCCTGCCGCGCCTGTTTGTGGCGGTGTTGATCCTGTTTCTGGGCATGCTGGCGGCAGGCTTTTTCGCCCGCGCTGCGCTGCTGGCTGCCGTGAATGCGCGGATTCCGTCTCCGCGCCTTCTGAGCCTTGCCACCCGCATCATCATTATGGTCTTCGTATTGTCGGGCGTCTTTGAAGAGCTGGGCTTGGCGGAACAGACCATGCTGGTGGCGTTCGGAATCGCCTTCGGAGCGCTGATGCTGGGTCTGGCGATTGCATTTGGGATGGGTGGGCGGGATCTGGCGCGGCGTTTCCTGGAAGAGAAGTTCGTTCGCATCAAGAAGGAGCAGGATGAAGATGAACTTTCGCCTCTGTAGATCGTTCTGATGCCGCGGTGGGTCAAGCACTCTTGGCGTAAGGAATTGAGCCTGGGCACCATCTACAATAGAAGTCCAGTTTTGACCTTTGAGGGTTAGAGCGCTTGGAGAAAAGACCCGAGGAACAAACCGGCAGCGAATCCAAATCGCGGCTGGCTGAGCAGATCAACCACTGTCTGAGTTCGGGCGACTACTCTCGCGTGCTGGATATGTTGCGAGGCGCAGCCGCCGAATTCCCCGACGATACGGAGTTGTCTGAACTGGAAAAGCAGGCGCAGGATGGCATCAAGCGTAAAGCGGAAGCCGACCATCTGATCACCAGGAGCCAGGAACTGTTCGCGCAAGGGAAGTCTGGTGAAGCGATCCAGTTATTGCGGGAGGCGTATGAGCTGGATAAAAACAATTCTCTGGCTCGCGCCATTCTGGCCAACGCGCTGGTCGAGCAGGCTCATTCCTTTGTAGAAACCGATTGGCGGGAAGCCGAGATGCTGGCCAAGCAGGCGCTCGAGCTGAACCGTTCGCATCCCACGGCGAAAACCATTCATAGTCTTATTCTCAACCGAAAAAAAACGAGTCCGGTTGAGGAATGGGTTGCGCAGGCGCGCAAATTGCAGTCTTCCGGCGATCTATTTGCAGCCTTGTCCCGGGTGGAAGAGGGGTTGGACCTTTACCCGCACGATGCCGCGTTGCTTCAGATTCAAGATGCAATCCAGCGCGACCAGAACCATCGGCGCCGCCAGGCCCGCCGCCGCGATTTGGAAGATCTGCGACGGATAGCGGTTGAAATCGATGGAGCCGCTGAGGAGGCTGCAAAAAGGACACTCGCCGATCGCATACAAGCGGTGGCCGCGAGTCACTGGACAGATGGAGAAATCATCGCGGTCGCCAATGGGCTGCTGCAGCGGCTGGGAATGGCCTCGCGAGCGAGTTCCAGCGCGGCGTCAGGCGGCGCCGTCATTTTTCACGTCCCGCCGCGCGCTGCGAGGTCGGTGCGTGCCGACAACAGCAAGGTTGAGCCGGTTGAGCCGGCCCAGGTTTCAGCGCAGGCTTTGACAGCCGAGGTTCCCCCGGCACAAGTTCCGCCCGGTCGGATCCCGGGTGGAAATGTTCTGGCTGGCACTGCCGTGCCGAGCAAAGTCCCGACCACTTCGCCAAAGCCGGAACCCTCCCCTCCGGCCGCAATTTTTTCCGCGGCAGAGCTTTCTGCATCGGCGGCCAAAGTCGTATCCGAATCATCGCAGCTGAACCCGTCCACGCGGTCGAACTCCACAACGGTGATTCTCGTGTCCGCGGTCGCGATAATCCTGATTGCATCGGCGGTCTTCTTCGCGCGCAAACACCCGACCCCGCCCGTCGCGCAGATGCCTGCCCCGGTTCCAGTTGTGTCGAACCCGGCTGCCTCTGTGCCTGCTGTGTCCACTCCGACCGATTCGGCTCCGGCGGTGGCTGCGCCCGTAGGGACAAGTCCCAAATCGCGTGTACCCGCTTCTGGCACCGCGGGCAAGGTCAACGT
Organism: uncultured Acidobacteriota bacterium; assembly: GCA_963701925.1. Taxonomy (GTDB): domain Bacteria; phylum Acidobacteriota; class Terriglobia; order Terriglobales; family Acidobacteriaceae; genus Sulfotelmatobacter. The sequence goes on along the minus strand of CAVPBQ010000006.1, from coordinate 79,587 downwards.
CGAAGATCAACCCGCCGCTGACTCCGCTCAAAACGTGGGCACGCTGCTTGTGGTAGCCGGGCAAGATGACGCAAAGGTTTTTCTCAACGGAAAACTTCAAGCGCAACTCACACAAGGAGGCCAGTTGCGTCTGCCGAATCTCGAGCTCAAGGACTACGTTGTACAAGTTTCCAAGAGCGGCTTTCAGGATTCTCCACAGCAGAAGGTCCGCATTCGTAAGGGCGAACACGCCAGGCTAGTCTTTCAACTGCAACCGCAGAATCCGCAACCACGGAACCTGCAAGCCCAGAACTCTCAGCCGCGGAATCTGCAGCCGCAGCTGGCCTCGCTAACTATTCAGGGCGGGGCTCCTGAGACCATGGTTCTCGTCGATCAAACCCCTGTGGGCACCATTCAGCCCGATGGCACGCTCTCGGTCGCCACGGTGAATCCCGGAGACCATACGGTCGAACTGCGAAAAGAACGATTCAAGCCACGGCAGTTCAAGAAACATTTTGTGGCGGGCGGAACGATTTCTCTTGCCGCGATGGATGCCGCGCTGGAAGCCATTCCAGGCGAATTGAAAATTAATTTCTCGCCCGCCGATGCGACGGTCGTGGTGGTGAAGGGGGACCTTCTAAAAATGGTCAGCAGCGGCGTTCCGCTCAATCTCTCCGCGGGGACCTATACCCTGACTGCGAGGACTGCGGAAAAGTTTACGCGGACTTCGACTTTCGAAGTCATCGCCGGCCAATCCAAGACCTTGGATTTGTCTCTCGCCCCGAACGGCATGTCGAAGTGGGAGGACCCAGGCGGCTGGAAGCAGGAGAGAGATTCATTCCTGCGCAAGGGTGGGGACTTCGTGCTTTACGGAGTAGTTCCTACGGCGGGCACATTCGCTTTTTCCGCAATGCCGACCAAGGGTCGCCTGCTGCAATGGGTGCTCAACTACACCGACCCGAAAAACTACGTCCTGTTCCAAATGGATGACAAGAATTTTTACCGCACGGTCATTCGCAACGGAGAGAAAACGTCCGAGCTTATTGTTCCCGATAAAGGTGACCCGAAAAGTTTTCGCACGCTCCAAATCCGCGTTAGTTCCACGGAGCTTGTGCATCAGGTCAAGCATGGGGACCGTTGGACCGTGTTGGATCGGTGGACGCAGCCCGGCGCCAATCTCAGCTCCGGCAAGTTTGGCTTCTACTTACCGGGCAATGAGCAAGTCGCGCTCTCTGGCTTCGCGCATTATGTTGACCTGAACATCCGCTAAGAGCGTTCGCGATTGCCTCGCCAGCGCGGCTTGTGAGCTTTTCATTTATTGCGATGCATCCCGATCTTGGCGCGCGAGGCCCAGAGCCCCAGGCCGGGATTGGCGATGAAGAAGACGTTTTCGCCCTCCACTCGATTTTGACCCTGGTGGAGCGTCTCAGGATTGTAGCGAGCGAGCATGATTTTCAGATCGCCGTATTCGTAGCCGACACTTTCTACTTCTTCTCGGGTGAGATGACCGGGACACCAGCGGATGGTGAATCGTCCTTCACTGGATCCGTGAATGAGATGCGCGGCCGCGCCGAGATCGTTGGCGAGATCGGAATTGGTTCGCACGGCTGCGAGAGTTGCCGGAGTTCCGCGATATCCGTACTTGCGAATCAGTGCATCGATTGCGGGATCTTCGCCGAATTCTGTTACGCCGGGGCCGAGAATGATCAACTCCGCAGCGTCGGCGAGAGCCATGCGCGTACGGTAGACGGCTTTGTTGCCCAGCCAGGTGCTGCGAAATTCATGAGGATCCAGATATACGACAGCCTTGGTGATGGGCTGGTCGAGCGTCTCGAAGTTCACTTGCACGCTGAGACTGGCCGCACGATGAAAGCATTCGATATCGTCGCCGATGAAGAGTCCGCGAAGCACGAGGCGATCATCGCTGGCGCGCCCAATCACGGTGAGGACATAAATGATGGGAAGATTTTTCAGGAAATGATCGGCCGCGTAGTTGAGAACGTTGCGCACGGGATTATCCGCGCGCCCCATTATCCGTTCCATGCCATAAACGGCGCCCAAGTAATGGCTGCGATTGATGCTCCCGGTGCCGCCGGTGCCGACAAGAATGTTTTTGTTGTAGTTCGCCATCCCGATGACTTCGTGAGGCACGACCTGTCCGATGGAAAGAATCAGGTCGAAGCCGCTATGAAGGATGAGCCGGTTGACCTGCGCCGGCCATGAGTAGTTGAGCTTGCCCTCGGATTGCGCATGAATAAATTCTGCTGGAACCTCGCCCAGAGTTTCGACATCGGTGCGCCAGTTGTGAGTGCGGAAAATATCCTGCGGGATGGCGCCGAACATGCGCGTGATCTGCTCGGGGGTCATCGCAGCATGGGTGCCTAAAGCCGGTAGAACAGCCTGGAGCGCGGCGCCGAAGTGTTCCCAGGCGTGATGGGTCAATTCGCCGGCGCGCGAGTGAATTCGGCTTTGATCCGGCGGCACGACAAGAACGCGCTGGCGTGCGCCAAGCCTGGAGAGACTTTCGATGAAGAGATCGCGCAGCTGTTGTGGAGAAATATCAGCATCCACTCCGCCGCTGGCGCAATAGAGACTCATGCGAATTCGACTCTCTTCAGTCCGGGGGCGAGCACGGCCAGAACCACGAGCGCCAATAAATAGGCGCTCGCGGCGATTGCGAACAGGCTCGCATAACTGTGGGTGAGTTGCAAAACGTGTCCGGCGAAAAAGGCGAAGAGGGCACTGCCGATCGATCCCGCCATGCCTCCGAGGCCAACCAGGGAGCCGACAGCGCGGACTGGAAACATGTCGGATGATGTGGTGAAAAGATTGGCCGACCATCCCTGGTGAGCGCCCGCAGCGACGCTGATGAGCGCAACCGCAGTCCAGAGGGATGGGGCGCGACTGGCGGTGTAGATGGGAACAACCAGCACGGCACACACGAACATTGCGCCAAGGCGAGCTGTGGCGGGAGAGAAGCCGAAGCGCGAGAGTGGTGCGGGCAACCAGCCTCCGGCAATGCTGCCAATGGCGGACACGTTATAGATGATGATAAGCGGCAGCCCGAGGTGCGAAAGATTCAGATTGAATTTTGATCCGAAGAATGAGGGCAGCCAGAATAAATAGAAGTACCAGATGGGATCGGTCAGGAATTTTGCGATGGCGAAAGCCCAAGTTTGGCGACAGCCGAGCAACCGGCGCCAAGGCACGGACGGAGCAACCTCAAGTGAATTCTTGTCGACCGTCGTTCCCGTGGAACTGGTTTCGGGGCGGCGGTAGCGGCGAAACCACAGCCAAATCCATGCTGCACTGAGGAAGCCGGTGGTTAGAAAAGCTGCATGCCAGCCGTAACGTACCGCGACCCAGGGCACGATGAGCGGAGCTAGAATCGCACCAACGTTTGCACCAGAATTAAAGATGCCCGTGGCCAGCGCGCGTTCGCCCTGCGGAAACCACTCCGCCACGGCTTTGATGGCGGCGGGAAAGTTGCCGCTTTCGCCGAGCCCAAGGAAGAAACGCGCTATGCCGAACTCCAGAGCGGTAGTGGCCAGGGCGTGGCCCATGGCGGAGAGGCTCCAGACAGCCATGACCAGCATGTAGCCGATGCGAGTGCCCAGCTTGTCGATCAGGCGGCCGGCGCATAACAGGCCGATCGCGTATGCAATTTGAAATGCGTCGACGATATAACCGTAATTTATCTCCGTGAGTCCAATGCTGTGTTCGAGAGTGGGCTTGAGGATCGCGATGACCTGACGATCCATGTAGTTGATGGAAGTGGCGGCGAAGAGCATGGCACAGACGGTCCAGCGCGCGATGCCTGAATTCGCCAGTACGCTGTCGGGCTGATTGTCTGAAGTTGTGTTGGACATGCTGCTCTCACCGCTCCTGCCCTGCTACCGCTCCTGGCGTTCCTACAGGCGATACGCTTTCTTGACCAGGCCGTAGGCCAGGTCGCGTGCAACTTCCACTGCTTCGTCTTCGCGCAGGCGGTGTTCCGCGACCAGGTTCGCCAGAAAGCTGCAGTCCATGCGCCTGGCCACATCGTGGCGGCCGGGAATCGAGAGGAACGCGCGAGTGTCGTCGTTAAATCCAACCGTGTTGTAGAACCCTGCGGTCTCGGTGACACGCTGGCGGAAACGCATCATTCCTTCCGGGCAGTCATGAAACCACCACGGCGGGCCCAGGCGCAGACAAGGATAATGACCAGCGAGCGGGGCCAACTCACGGCTGTAAGTGGATTCGTCGAGTGTGAACAAAATGATGGTCAGGCCGCGCTCGTTGCCAAATTGCTCGAGGAGCGGGCGTAGCGCGTTCACATAATTTGTTGGCTGGGGAATGTCCGCGCCCATGTCGCGGCCGTAGCGTTCATAGAGTTTGCGATTGTGATTGCGCGCGCTGCCGACATGAAGCTGCATGACCAGTCCGTCTTCGAGACTCATGCGCGCCATCTCGGTCAGCATTTGGGCGCGGAATAATTCTTGTTGCGCGGGATCGGCTTTTCCTGCGAGAACACGGTGATAGAGTTCTGCAGCATCTGCGGGAGAAAGATTTGCGGTTGCGGCGGTGGGGTGGCCATGGTCTGTGGCGGTGCAGCCGAGTTTGAGAAAGCGCTGGCGATTTGCGCGCAATGCATTTAAATATCCAAACCAGGTGCCAGTGTCATTGGTGGTCATCTCACCGAGGCGCGCTATATTTTTGTCGAAGCCTTCGTACTCAGGATCGACCACCGGATCAGGGCGGAAAGTTGGGAGGATTCTGGCTTTCCAATTTGAGTCGCGAATGGCTTGATGATCGCTGAGTGAATCGAGAGGAGAATCGGTGGTCGCCAGCACTTCGAGATTAAAGCGCTGGTAGAGAGCACGCGGAAGAAACGCGGGGGTGCGAAGTTTTTCCGAGATCGCGTCGAAATAGAGGTCGGCAGTGTCTTCGCAAAGCGGCGGCTCGAGGGCAAAGAGTTCCCGGAAAGCAAAGTCGAGCCAGAGACGAGTGGGCGTTCCGCGAAAGAGGTAGTAATGAGCGGCGAAGGTGCGCCAGACTTTTCGGGCATCGGTAGGAGCGGGCTGGCCAATCTCGAGATCGTCCAGAGAAATGCCCTGGCTGTAGAGCATGCGAAGGATGTAATGATCGGGCTGGACGAGAAGTTGGGCGGGGTCGGGAAACGGTTCATTGGCCGCAAACCAGGCTGCGCGCGTATGCCCGTGCGGGCTGACGATGGGCAGGGAGCGTACCTGTTCGTAAAGCATGCGGGCGATGCTTCGCGTACCCAGGTCGGCGGGAAGAAGACGATCGGGATGAAGTAGCATAGTTGCGGTGATTGGCTCCCGTGTTTTGCATCAGCATACACGCGGAGCGCTCGGGAGAAGAACAATGAAGGCGACGCGACGGGAATTTCTGAATGCATTGGCGGTGAGCTCGGCTGGCCTCGCCGTGAGCACTACGGCAAAAAGTTATGGCCGGATTCTGGGTTCCAACGATCGGCTCAATTTTGCGGTCATCGGACTGAACGGGCGCGCTTATGCTCACCTGGCGGCGCTCAAGGCGAACCGCCGCGCGGCGCGCATTTCGCACGTTTGCGATGTGGATGGCGACATACTGAAGAAATTCGCCGATAAAACGCAGCAGCACATGGACGAGGCGCCCGCGGTTGAGAAGGATTTCCGCAACATCCTGCAGCAGAAGGAGGTCGACGCGATCACGATTGCAACTCCCGATCACTGGCACGCGCCGATGGCAATTGCGGGGTTGCAGGCGGGCAAGCATGTGTACGTCGAGAAACCATGCAGCCACAATCCTGCCGAAGGCGCGATGCTAGTGGAGGCGCAGCAGAAGTACGGCAAGCTGGTGCAAATGGGTACGCAGCAACGCTCTTCGCCGCACACGATTCAAGTGATCCAGAAGATTCGCGATGGCGTGATTGGCCGGCCGTATCTAGCGAAAGCGTGGTATGCGAACACGCGAAAGTCGATTGGCGTCGGGAAAGAAGTTCCGGTTCCGCCGCAGCTGGACTGGAATTTGTGGCAGGGTCCCGCGCCGCGTCGTCCGTACAAGGACAATGTGCATCCCTACAACTGGCATTGGTTCAGGATCTGGGGCACGGGCGAGGCGCTTAATAATGGAACGCATGAAGTGGATGTTTGCCGGTGGGCGATGGGCGTGAATTATCCGAAGCGGGTTACAGCGTCCGGCGGGCGCTACCACTTCAAAGACGATTGGCAGTTTTACGACACGCTGCTGACCAGCTTCGAGTACGAGGATGCGATGATTTCGTGGGATGGCAAAAGCTGCGAAGGCATGAAGTATTATGGCCGCGATCGCGGTTCAACCATCTCGGGGACGAAGGGCACAGTGCTGGTGGATCGGGACGGATACGAAATTTACGATCTCAAGGGCAAGAAGACTTCGGAATTCAAAGCGGGAGGCAAGACGTTTTCCTTCGACCTGATCGGCAGCGATTCCATGACCGATGCGCATTTCGCGAATTTTATTGCAGGCATTCGGCAAGGAGAAAAACTCAATGCTCCGATTTCGGAGGGCAACATCTCGGTGACGATGCTGCAGCTTTCGAATATCGCGTGGATGGTGAATCGGGAGTTGAGTCTCGAAGCGAAGGATGGGCACATCCAGAACGATGCAGAGGCGATGAAGATGTGGCAGCGTGAGTACGAGCCGGATTGGGCGCCCCAGATCTGATCGAAGATCCGAAAGATGGAGGACTACTGCCAGTGAATCCCGATATCTCGCGTCGCGATTTCGCGCGCTGGTGCGCACTCGCGGCGGGAATGACCGCTTTCAAGAGGCCATTGGCACTGGGGCAGAAAAGTTCCGCTGCGGATGCGGTCTCACCGATTCGCCTGGGAATCGCCAGCTACACTTTCCGCAACTTCAGCCGCGCCCAGATGATTGGCTTTCTGAAGCAGATCAAGATATCGGCGCTCAATGCGAAGGACGTCAAGGACCATCTCCCGATGGACGCGCAAGAGGAAGCCGCGGCGTTGCGGGATTACGAGGCGGCTGGCATCAAGCTGCATGCGGCGGGAGTTATTTCTTTTTCGAAAGATGAAGATGGCGACATTCGCACCAAGTTCGAATATGCGCGACGCGCTGGAATCGACCTTATTATTGCGGGCGATCCTACACCGCGAACTCTGCCGCGCATCGAAAAATTTGTGCAGGAATACGACATTCGCTTTGCGATCCACAATCATGGGCCGGAGGACAAGTTGTGGCATTCGCCACTGGATGTATTAGGCGCGATGAAGGCCATGGACCCGCGCATGGGATGTTGCATTGACGTCGGGCATACGGTGCGCGCCGGCACGGACGTGGTTCAGGCGATTCATGACGCGGGACCGCGGCTGTTCAACATCCATATGAAAGACCTGACGAAGTTTGACGACAAAGAGAGCCAGGTCGCGGTGGGCGACGGACGCATGCCGGTGCGAAAGATCTTCGAAGCTCTGATCGCGACGAAGTATGCGGGCTTCGTCGACCTGGAATATGAAGTTCATGGCGACGATCCCATGCCGGGCGTCATTGGTAGCCTCGCCTATATGAGGGGAGTGTTGTCGGGCATGGGGCAGGCGGCTTGAGCGATTCGACTAGCGATTTACGCCGCTGGCCAGCACGCCGCCATCGACCGGGAGCACGACACCGGTTACGAAGCTGGCGGCGTCGGACGCGAGAAAAATAGCGGCTCCCGCGAGTTCATCCAGTTCGCCGAAGCGCTTCATGGGAGTGCGCATCAGCACTTCGTCGCCGCGGGGCGTACCGGTCAACAATTTCTCGGTAAGCGCGGTGCGAAAATAGCCGGGCGCAATCGCATTCACGCAGATGCCGTAGCGCGCCCATTCAATGGCCAGAGATTTCGTCAGAGAGGCGAGGCCGGATTTGCTCGCGGAATAGGCCGCCACTTCGTAGAGCGCCAGGAACGATCCCATCGATGCGATATTGATGATGCGGCCGTAGCGCCGATCAATCATGTGCCGCCCGAAGACCTGGCAGGCGCGCAGCGTACCCGTCAAGTTTGTGTCCAACAGGCGATTCCAATCGGCTTCGGAAAAATCAAGCGTCGGACCTTTCTGGTTGTATCCTGCCGCGTTCACCAGAATGTCCACTTTTCCGAAGGCTTCCACCACAGTGTCCAGGAGCGCGACAAGTGAAGCGCGATCCGTTACGTCGGAGGCCACACACAGGGAGCGGCGCCCCAGCGCTTCCATTTCAGCCACAGCTTCGCGCAACTGATCGAGACGCCGAGCAGTGGGAACCACATCGGCGCCGGCTTTGGCCAAGCCCCGAGCGATCGCGCGGCCAACTCCTGAACTTCCGCCAATCACAACCGCAACCCTTTCCTTCAGTTCCAAGAGAGTGTGCGCCACGATTCCTCGCTGTTGGATCCGCCGAGATACGTTCAGTGTAGCGGTCGAAACTTGTTATAAGAATATACGAGTCTGAAAAGGGCCAGGAGTGTGTTTGCGCCGTGTCTCGAGTATGTGCGGTCTCACGCTGACGCGGAGGCTACCCCCGGTGGCATGACACTTGCGCTTCAGCTTCCTGCACGAGTACATTTACTTTCCGCAACCTCAATTCCGTTTTAGCTTGTCATTGGCGGGAGCCTGCGTCTATGCGTTATCTCTGCCTTCTCTTGATTTCCCTCGGTGGTATCGCATTTTCATATGGTCAAACGGCGGATGAGTTGATTGCCAAGAACATTGAGGCGCGGGGCGGCCTGGAGAAAATCAAGGCCATCAAAACCCTCCGTGTCACCGGCAAAATCAAGGGCTTTGGCGGGCGCGTCATGGCCATGGGCGAAGAAAACGCGCGCCCAGATTCCGTCCGTGTCACCACCACCGTGCAGGGCATGACGGCGATTGAGGCCTACGACGGCACATCCGGCTGGCAGGTCGAGCCCTTTGGCGGCAAGAAAGACCCCGAACTGATGGGCGAAGATTCCTTGCGAGATCTGTTGCTGGAGGCTGACTTCGACGGCCCGCTGGTCGACTACAAAGAAAAAGGCAGCACGGTGGAATATCTGGGACATGACGTCGTCGACGGCGACGACGCTCTGCGGCTGAAAGTGACGCTGAAGAATGGCGACATTACCTATGACTATCTCGATCCCGATACTTTCATGGAGATTCGCCGCGAAATCCAGCAGTTCATTCGCGGCTCAGTGCGGGAGCGGGTGGAAAGCCTGGGCTCGTACAAGCCGGTGGCCGGAGTCATGTTCGCGTTTGCCGTCGCCACCGGATCGAGAAGTAATCCGGACGCGCAGACTGCGACGTTGCAGAAAATCGAAGTCAACGTGAACATCGATCCCGCTGATTTTGCGCTGCCCGCGTCGTTGAGGACCGATGAAAGAAAATCCGGGATCGTCGGCATTCACTAAGCCCGGTTTTTCACCATCGTCCTATTTAACTTTTCTGGAGAAGGACTGACGACCATGAATCTATCGGCTCGCAATTTCTTCGCAATGGCAATGATGCTTGCAGGAATTTCGTTGGGTGCAGCTTTGGCTTCGGCACAAGCGTCATACCGGTTCGATGCGGCTACGGTGTCCGGCTTGCCTGCCCGCAATATCGGTTCGGCCACGATGAGCGGCCGCATCGCAGCGGTGGATGCGGTGGACGAGAAGGGGCGCATCACGGTCTTCGCGGGCGCGGCTAGCGGCGGGGTGTGGAAGTCAGTAAACGGCGGCACAACTTTCAAACCGGTTTTCGATCGCGAAAGCGTGCAGTCCATTGGTGCGGTGGCGATTGATCCTTCCAACCCGAAAAACGTCTGGGTGGGAACCGGCGAATCGTGGGTGCGCAACAGCGTTTCGGTCGGCGATGGAGTTTACAAATCCACTGACGGCGGCGAGAACTGGACCAACGTTGGCCTCAAGGACAGCGAGCATATCGCCAAGATTCTGGTCAATCCAGGCGACAGTAATAACGTGCTGGTGTGCGCCACCGGCCATCTCTGGAACGACAACGACGAACGCGGTGTTTACCAAACCACCGACGGCGGCAAGAGCTGGAACAAAGTTCTGGCCGGGGCTAACGGTTCCAGCGGCTGCGCCATGCTTGCCCGCAGCACGCAGGAGCCGAAAACTGTCTATGCCGCGATGTGGGACTTCCGGCGCGAGGGCTGGACGTTTCGGTCGGGAGGCCCTGGCAGCGGCCTGTTTAAATCCACCGATGGGGGCGGTCACTGGACTGAGATCACCGACGCACACGGTAGCGGGTTGCCTCCGAAGCCCTACGGAAGGCTCGCACTGGCGGTGGCCGAATCCAAACCGAACGTGGTGTATTGCAACGTTGAAGCGGAAAAAGGGCGCGGCCTCTATCGCTCGAATGACGACGGGAAAACATGGACCAAACTCGATGCCAGCGCTTTTATGGTCTGGCGGCCATTCTATTTTGCCAACCTGACAGTGGATCCCAGAAATGAAAACAAGATCTTCAAACCCGATCTAACGCTTCTGCTGAGCAATGACGGCGGCAAAACTTTCAACGATGTTGCAGGCGCGGTGCACGGCGACTTTCACGATATTTGGATTGATCCCAAGAATCCGAATGTTGTGATTACTGGGGACGACGGCGGATTGTGGCGCAGCGAGGACGGCGGCAATCGCTGGAAGCATTTCATGAATCTGCCGGTGTCGCAGTTCTATCACGTGAGCCTGGACAATTCTGATCCCTATCACGTCTACGGCGGCTTGCAGGACAACAGTTCGTGGGTGGGAGATTCATCCTATCCCGGCGGCGTCACGAACTCGCGCTGGGAAAACATGTATGGCGGCGATGGCTTCTGGATGTTCGAAGACACGTCCAATGCCGACTACATTTACGCCGAGGCTCAGGGCGGAGAAATCGGCCGAGTGAATCGATACACGCATGAGGTGCGGGGCATCAAGCCCTTGCCGAACTATGGGGAGAAGAAACTTCGCTTCAACTGGAACACGCCCATTCACATGAGCCCCAGCGAAAAGGGCACAATCTATATTGGCGCGCAGTTTCTGTTCCGCTCGCGCGATCATGGTCAATCGTGGGAGCGCATTTCTCCCGACCTCACCACCAACGACCCGGAGAAGCAGAAGCAGGAAGAGTCCGGCGGAGTGACCGTCGATAATTCGTCCGCGGAGATGCACACCACGATTTATTCGATTTCGGAATCTCCCAGGAACGGCCAGATTATCTGGGTGGGCACGGACGACGGTAATGTGCAGATCACTCGCGATGGGGCCCGGACCTGGACGAACGTCGTGGGCAACATCAGCGGGCTGGCGAGAAATTCCTGGGTCTCGACCATTGAAGCCAGCCGCTTCGACGAAGCCACCGCATACGCAACGTTCGATCGCCACTCGTATGGCGACGTGAAGCCATATGTCTTCAAGACCAGCGACTACGGCCAGACTTGGAGCGCGCTGCCGGCCCAGGAAAGCGGCGTGCGCGGCTTCGCCCACGTGATCAAAGAAGACACTGTCAATCGCAATGTGCTTTTTCTGGGGACCGAGTTTGGGCTGTGGATTTCGGTGGATGGCGGCCAGCACTGGGCGCAATACAAGGGCTCCGATTTTCCGGCCGTAGCCGTCGATGACATCGCGGTCCAGGCGCGCGAATCCGATCTGGTGCTGGCCACGCACGGGCGCGGCATCTGGATCATTGACAACATTTCTCCTTTGCGATCGCTCACTCCTGAATTGATGACGAAAGAAGCGGCGCTGATTCCCGGGCGCCCAGTGGTGCAATATTTCAACGCCCGCGGAGGCTGGTCCGAGGGTAACGAAACTTTCTCCGGACGTCCGCGTCCCGCCGCCGCCCAGATCACTTACTACCAGAAAAGCCGCCATATCTTCGGCGATTTGAAGATTGAAATCTTCGATCAGGAGGGGAAGCTCATTGACACGGTTCCTGGCAGCACGCATCGCGGCCTGAACCGGGCCAGCTGGTTCATGCGCACAAAAGCTCCGGAGGTTGCTCCCGCGGCGACGGCCCTGAATGGGGCGCAGCGTGGGCCTAAGGTGCTACCCGGCAGATATACGGTCAAGCTCACCAAAGGAGATCAAAGTTATAGCGAGCAGCTCAACGTGGTAATGGACCCGCGCGCCACCTACACGCTGGAGGATCGCAAAGCGCAGTTTGCGCTCTCCATGAAAATCTACAGCCTGCTGGAGCATATGACGTGGAGCGTGGAGGCGATCGAAGGCGTGCGCAACGCCGCCTACGCTCGTGCCGTCAAACTGCCGGAGAAGGATCCACTGGCCAAACAGCTGCAGCAGCTAGCCGGTGACTGCGATGAGTTACGGTCGAAGATTGTCGCGACCAAGGAAGGTGGAATGATCACCGGGGAAGAACGCATCCGCGAGCTGATCGGCGAGCTCTACGGAAACGTCAGCGGATACGACGGCCGGCCAACCGATTACCAGGTTGCACGCACCGAATCTCTCGGCCACGAATTACAGGACGTGATTGACAGCTTCCAGAAACTCACCGAGAAGGACCTGCCGGGAATCAACAGCAGCCTGAAGAAAAAGAAGATGGAGACGATCACGGTGCTGCGTGAGGAGGACTGGCAGAAGAAAAAGAGTGCGTCGGGCGAAGCCGCAGGGGCTGCGATGCAGGAAGCGGATGAGTCCACGAGAGAAATGGATTAACAGCGTGTAGCGGATGCGAACTGGAGCGGGGGAGTTCCGGCTCTCGTCCTTGGGAAGCCGGAGTGGGGGCCACTGCACCGTAATCGCGAAAACAACCTGCCTGTCGGTTGCCACTTTGTCCTTTGGAACGTCCATCACTAAAGCACTGTGAAGGATTGGGCGCTGCTCCGAAGTCACAACAACATTTTTTCTTCGCGAAGGAAGGAAATGACAGCACATGATCTCCCTGGCCAAGGATGTTGGATATGCGGTTCGAATGTTAGCCAAGAATCCAGGATTTACTTTGGCGGCTATCTTATCGCTGGCGATCGGGATTGGCGCGAACACATCGATATTCAGCATCTTCGACGCGTTGTTGCTGCGGCCATTGCCATATAAGGATGCGCAGCGGCTGGTGATTTTATGGAATCGCTCGCCAGGTCTGAGCATCACGGAAGACTGGTTCTCGACAGCGCAATATTTCGATATCAAGAACGGGCATCACGGGTTTGAGCAGGTGGCGATTGCGATTGGCGGCAACGACAACCTGACTAGCCGTGGCGAACCCGAGCGTGTTGGGACGATTCGCGTTTCGTCGAACCTGCTGCCCTTGCTCGGGCGGTCGGCGGCCCAAGGGCGGACATTCTTGGCCGAGGAAGATTCTCCCGGCAGGCCCGCCACAGCGGTGCTCAGCCATGGCATGTGGGTGCGCCACTACGGCGCGGATCCGCGGATGCTGGGGCAGACGGTCACTCTGAACGGCGTGCCCTACGAAGTGGTCGGCATCATGCCGCCAAGCTTTTCGCTTCCGCGAGAAGTGTTGCCCACGCTCGACGGAGCCGAGCAGGCTGACATTCTGCTGCCCTTGCCGCTTCCCGCCGACGCCGCACAAAATCGCGATCACGAAGATTACAACATCATGGGCAAGCTCAAGCCCGGAGTTACGACGGCACAGGCGCAGGCTGAGATGGATACCATTACGGCCCGATTGCGCCAGGAGTATCCGCAGGTCTATCCACCAAACGGCGGCTTGACGTTCGGCATTGTGCCGTTGCTCGAGCAAGTCGTGGGAGATGTTCGGCCGGCGTTGTTTGTCTTGTTGGGAGCGGTCGGGTTCGTGCTGATTATTGCCTGCGCCAACGTGGCGAATCTTCTGCTGGCGCGCGCGGTGGCACGGCAAAAGGAGATCGCCATTCGCACCGCGATGGGTGCAACTCGCTGGCGAATCGTGCGGCAGTTGCTCACGGAAAGCGTGCTGCTGTCTCTCAGCGGAGGCGCGTTGGGCGTCTTATTCGCTTTCTGGAGTCTGCATTGGATAAGAATTCTTGGGCCCAAAAGCGTTCCGCGAATTGACGATATTGGCATCGACGGGACGGCGCTGCTATTTACATTTTTACTTTCAGTGGGCTCCGGAGTTCTCTTTGGCATGGCGCCGGCGCTGCGCATTTCGCGGCTGAACGTGAACGCGACTTTGCAAGACTCCAGCCGCGGCTCGGCCGGCACCAGTGCGGTATCGGGACGGGGCAACAATCTTCGCAGACTGCTGGTGGTTGCCGAGCTGGCGCTGTGCGTAATGGTGCTGGTAGGGGCGGGACTGCTGATTCGCAGTTTTGAGCGCCTGCAGCGCGTGTCTCCAGGATTCAACGCCCGAAACGTTCTGACCCTGGAGCTCACTCTAAACGGGCCGAAGTACAAAGATCCGCAAACTGTCGTGGCCACCTACCGCGATCTTTGGAATCGCGTGGAGGCCCTGCCCGGAGTCACTGCCGCCGGTGCGGTCACAGCCCTTCCGCTGAGCCAGATGTTTGAGTGGGGACCGATCACGGTGGAGGGCCGCGTCCCACCTCCGGGGGAGAAATTCATCAATGCGGATCAGCACATTGTTAGTGGGCATTACTTCGCGGCGATGGAGATTCCGCTGCGCTCGGGCAGATTCTTCAACGAGCATGACGACACTAAAAGCCCGAAGGTAGTGATGGTTGACGAATATATGGCTCGAGAACTCTGGCCTGGCCAGGATCCCATCGGCAAGCGACTTCATTACGGAGGCATCGCCGACAACGAGCCTTGGGAAACCGTGGTCGGAGTCGTAGGCCGCGTCAAGCAATATACGCTCGATGCCGATTCGCGCATCGTGCTGTATCGTCCGCAAACCCAATATCCCGCGCGTGCACTGAATGTAGTGATTCGCACCGGTGGCGATCCGGCCGCTTTGACCTCGGCCCTTAAACAGCAGATTCGCGCCCTGGATGGCGATCTGCCTCTGTATAACGTGCGGACAATGGAACAGCGCGTGGCGGGATCGCTGGCCCGGCGGCGGTTCTCCATGCTGCTGCTGACACTCTTCGCGTGCGTAGCTCTGGCCCTGGCCACTATCGGCACTTACGGAGTGATGGCTTATCTGGTGAATCAGGGAACACGCGAAATTGGAATCCGGATCGCATTGGGCGCCACACAAATGGGGATCGTGCGTTTAGTGCTGTGGAAGGGAATGGCATTGGCACTTTCTGGGGTTGTTGTCGGACTAGTCGGAGCGTTCGCGCTCTCCCGTCTCATGCGGGGTTTGCTGTTCGGGGTAAGCTCCGCCGATCCACTCACATTCGTGGCGATCTCGCTCATTCTGGGTTTCGTCACTCTGCTGGCCAGCTACATTCAGGCGTATCGCGCGTCGCGAATCGACCCGGTGGTGTCATTGCGCTTCGAATAGCCTCTCGCGCGCGTTGTTTCGCGGCGTTGAGTGACTGTCCAGTAATGGACGAGGAAATCCTCAAGCGGACATTTTCCCTGGCGGCGAAGGCTGGGCTTTCGGCGAATCATGTTCAAATTCAATTATTTGCGCACCGAGACCGAATGGCGGAGAAGTTGCCACCTGATCTGCGATGGATATCGCTCGGCCCGAATTTAAGGAGCAAAAAAGGCGTCGGCAGATCGCTGTGGTAGCGGGAGTCGTGGTGGTGGTCGCAGCCTTAACATTTGTTGTGCTGCGGCTGCGCCCGGCGGCGCCGACGGTGGAGCGCGGCACAGTCTGGACGGACTCAGTGAAGCGGGGTTCGATGTTGCGGCAGGTACGCGGGATTGGGTCGCTGGTGCCATCGCAGGAATCGGTTCTGCAAATTCCCGCTGAGACTGAGGCCACGGTGTTGCGCATTCGAATGTTGCCGGGCTCGCAAGTGAAGGCCGACACCATTCTGATGGATATGAGTAATCCCCAAGTGGAGCAGGCGGCGGTCGATGCTCATCTGCAGTACAAAGCGGCAGAGGCGGAGTATCAGAGCCAGCGCATGAAGCTGGAAAGCGATTTAATGAATCAGAAGGCCGGAGCGGCCACAGTGACCGCAGACTACAACCAGGCCCAATTACAGTCACAGACAGATAAGTCACTTTATGATCTTGGCGTGATTTCGGGGCTGGCCTACAAGGCTTCAAAGGGTAAGGCGGACGAACTCACGATCCGGAATGAACTGGCTGACCAGAGTCTCGCAAGCACGCAGAAATCGATCGACGCACAACTGGCCGAACAGCAGGCAAGGGTCGATCAGATGCGCGTGCTGGCCGAGCTGAAACAGAAACAGCTGGATGCGTTGCACGTCCGTGCGGGCATTGAAGGCGTTCTTGTGGAATTGCCGCTGCATGTGGGCGAGCATGTTTCCCCGGGAGCGATGCTGGCGAAAGTGGTGCAGCCGAATCACCTGATGGCCGAACTCAAGGTGGCGGAGACGCAGGCGCGGGATGTGCAGATTGGCGAGCCGGCCGCAGTCGACACGCACAATGGCGTGATTTCCGGAACGGTGATGCGCGTCGACCCGGCCGTGCAAAACGGAACGGTGACCGTCGACGTCAAACTCACAGGCGAAATGCCCAAGGGCGCGCGGCCGGACTTGAGCGTGGACGGCACCATCGATCTGGAGCGGCTGGACAATGTTCTATATGTCGGGCGGCCCGCGTTTGGCCAGGAAAACAGCACGATAAGCCTGTTCAAGCTCGATGCCGACGGGCACGATGCACTGCGGGTTCCCGTGAAAGTCGGGCGCGCGTCAGTGAATTCAATTCAGGTGATCGAGGGATTGCGCGAGGGCGACACGGTGGTACTTTCCGACATGTCGCGCTGGGACAACACAGATCGCATACGACTGCAAGATTAAGAAGCGAATTCCAAGCTACGAAACGAGGCGATGACTCATGACAGACGCTGAGCTGCCACTGATTCAGATCACGGACATGACAAAGGTCTTCTACACAGATGAGATTGAGACGCATGCACTCTCGGGCGTGCATTTGTCGGTCAACAAGGGCGAGTACGTGGCCATGTCAGGGCCATCGGGCTGCGGGAAGTCGACGCTGCTGTCGATCATCGGGCTGCTCGACACGCCGACTGCCGGCCGCTACATGCTGAATACTAAGCCGGCGGAAAATCTGGATTTCGCCGAGCGGGCCCGCATCCGCAACCAGGAGATTGGATTCATCTTCCAGAGTTTCAATCTGATTGGCGATCTCACGGTCTACGAGAACGTCGAGTTGCCTCTGACCTACCGGCAAAGAATGCCGGCGGGCGAACGCAAAGAGCGCGTGATGTGGGCGCTGGAACGCGTAGGCATGGCGCACCGGGTGCGGCATTTTCCGTCGCAGCTTTCGGGTGGGCAACAGCAGCGTGTGGCTGTGGCGCGCGCGTTGGGAGGAAAGCCTTCAATTCTGCTCGCCGACGAGCCTACAGGAAATCTGGATTCGCGGAACGGCGAGGCAGTCATGGAGCTCCTTGCCGATCTGCACCGCGAAGGGGCGACGATCTGCATGGTGACGCACGATCCGCGCTTTGCGAAACATGCGCAGCGGGAAGTGCACTTGTTTGACGGAAAAGTAGTGGCCGAAGAAGAACTGAAGAAGCTGATGGCAGATGTGCAGGCGTGAGGGACGGGTTGCGGAAGCTGCAGCACGCGTGAGGAAGACCACATGACGAAGATTTCGCAGGATGTGCGTTACGCACTGCGCCAGTTTCGGAAGAGCCCGGGGTTTTCCGCGATCACGGTGCTGACCTTTGCACTGGGCATTGGTATCAATGCCGCGATTTTTACCCTCACTTATGTGCTGGTGCTGGCAAGACTTCCGGTTCCAAATCCGGCGCAGTTGGTTCGTTATACCTTTCAGAATGGAAGCCAGGATATTGGTCTCTCCGGTCCGCTCTACGACGCGCTGATTAAACATGAAACTGTTACGACAGGCCTGCTGGCCTGGGATCCGAACAAGTTGGCGATGCGGGAAAACGGAAACGTGACTGCGGTCAATGGCGCGCTGATGACCGGGAATGGTTTTCGCGTTCTCGAGCTACGAACGGCTCTGGGGCGGGCGTTTAGCGAGGCCGACGACAGCGTGGGCGGCGGGCCAGCGGGATACCAGGCCCTGCTGGGATACGACTACTGGATCGATCATTTTCACGGCGCGAACTCAGTGCTGGGGCAAGCGCTGATTGTGAATGAAAAGCCGGTCACTGTGATTGGAGTTCTGCCCAAAGGCTTTGACGGACTGATCGTTGGCGCGCGGACCGATCTCCTGCTGCCCCTCTCGTTCGAAGAAGTTTTGCATGCGCCGAAATCTCAACGGCACAGTCAAGGCAGCTTCTGGCTGACGGTGATGGGCCGGCTGAAATCGGGCGAGACGGTGCGAAGTGCCGCGGCAAACTTGCGCGCCACGGAAGCGCTGGTAAGAGAGGAATCGGACAGCAAGCACATGTTGTTGAGCGGTTTTTTCGCATCGTTCAAGTTGGGGGTCGAGAGCGGAAGTTCAGGAAGATCGTTCTTGCGGATGGCGTATGAGTCTCCGTTGCTGGTGCTGGAGATTCTGGCAGGATTGTTGCTTCTGCTGTGTTGCACGAACGTGGCCTTACTGATGCTGGCGCGACTGGCGGGGCGACGCCAGGAATTTGCGGTGAGGCTGGCGTTGGGTGCGTCGCGAGCGCGAATTTTCAGGCTGGTTTTGAGCGAAGGAATTCTGCTGGCGGGCTGTGGGCTCGCGGGCGGAATTCTGGTGGGCTGGTGGGCGGCGCGAGCACTGGCCGCGATGATCGGCTCCTTCGGAGAGGCGCCTCCCATCGATGTAACACCGCGCGCCGTGATTGTGGGATTTACTGCGGGCGTGACCGTTCTATCCGCATTGCTGGCCAATGCAGTTCCCGCTCTGTACGCGAGCCGCGCCGCTCCGCAAACTGAACTGAAACAGACGCGGGCCTCATCGACATTAAGACATCTGGGCAGTTGGTTCGTGCCAGTGCAGGTCGCGGTCGCGATCGTGCTGCTGGCATGTGCGTCGATGTTGACGGGTACATTGCGCAATCTGGTGAGACAGGGCTCGGGATTTCGCGGCGACGGCCTGATGATGGCTGACATCGATCTGACCGCGGCAAAGCCCACTCCAACCATGGCGGCGCAGCAAGCGCGGCAGATTCTGCAACAAGTCGCCGGATCTGCGGGAGTCGAATCCGCGGCGCTGATGTCAACTCCACCTCTGCGCGGCTGGTGGAGTACGGAGCATCTCTTTTCGATTGACGGGCACGGCGGCGTGCATAGCGACATGGAAACGTGGCCGGAGGTGGTATCGCCCGGATACTTCGCCACCATGGGAACCGCGATTGAACAGGGGCGTGGATTTCTGCCGCAGGATTGGAGTGGTTCGCAGGTCTGCATCCTGAGCGCTTCGGCGGCGCGATATTTCTTTCCGGAAGAGAATCCGGTGGGAAAACTTGTTTTTGGGGGTGGAGACGATCCGCAACTTGATGGCAAGAGCAAAGTGGATGCCAAGGACATTTGCACCGTGGTTGGAGTAGCCAGTGAAGCGCATTTTCATTCGCTGCGAGAAGTTCCGGAGCGGACGGTTTACAGAGTTTTCCAGAGCGATGAGCCGGGAAGCAGATTTACGCTGGCGGTTCGCGGCGCAAGCGGAGTCTTGCCGGGCCTGGCTTCGACGATGCGCGAGGTTGTACACGGCGGAGCGCCGGCCGCGCTCGAGCCAACTCCCTACACGTTTACCGAGCTTATCGAAGAGGATCTCAAGAAGGAAAGAATCTTGACGATGCTTTCGTCGACGTGCGCCGGGGTGGCTTTGCTGCTTACGGCGCTGGGACTATACGGACTGCTGGCGCGGCTGGTGGCGCAGCGCACGCGGGAGATCGGCATTCGTCTGGCGCTGGGATCGCGGCGGCGCGGAGTACTGGCGATGGTGATTCGAGATGGGATGAAACTCGTGCTCGTGGGTATGGCGATCGGCCTGGTCGCATCGATCGGCGCACCTCGCGTGCTGCGATCGTTGCTGACGGCGGTGACGGCAGACGGTCTGATTTTTGCCGGAGCCGTCGCGCTGCTGGTTCTGGTGTCGCTGGTCGCCTGCTACATTCCGGCGCGACGTGCGGCGAAGGTGGATCCGATGGTGGCGCTGCGCTACGAGTGACTCTTATGAAGACCTTGTTTCAGGATGTGCGCTACGGAGTGCGGCAGTTGGGTAAGCGCCCGGGATTCACTGCGATTGTGGTGCTCACGCTGGCCTTAGGAGTCGGCGCCACTACAGCAATCTTTAGCGTGGTCTATGGCGTGTTGCTGCGGCCGCTGCCTTATAGCGATCCAGGCCGGATCGTGGCCGTCTTTGAGGTCAACACGAGGGGCACGTGGTCGCGAGTTGCCGACCCCAACTTCGATGACTTTCGCGATCAGAACCGAAGCTTTGAAGCGATTGCAAAGTATAGCGCCGGCGTTGCTTCGGTTTCCGGGGCCGGACAGCCGACACGCACGACCGTGACCAACGTCTCTTCCGATTTTTTCAAAGTTTTTCGGGTGCAGCCGATTGTCGGACGTGAGATCACTGCCGAGGACACGAGGAAGGGCGCGGCTCCGGTCGTTGTGGTCAGCTACGGATACTGGAAGCAACATCTCGGATCTCTGCGTGACCTTTCGCGGCTTCATCTGAAAATTGACAGCGCGGATTACTCCATCATCGGCGTGCTGCCGGAGGGGTTTCAGTTTCCGACGGATGCGGAATTGTGGCTGCCGGCCGATACTGAGGGGGAGAATCCGAGCCGGACATCACACAACTACAGCGCAGTCGGACGCCTGCGAGATGGGGCGACTGTCGCGCAAGCGAATATAGATATCAGCGCGATCGCGCGGCGAATCCACGACACCTCGAGCGATCAAAACGATTATCTGCTGAAGGATGGAATTGTCGTACCGTTGCAGGAGTCGATCACGGGCAAAGCCCGTACCGCCCTGCTTGTATTGCTGGGAGCTGTGGGATTTCTTCTGCTGGTGGCGTGTGCCAACGTGGCGAACCTGCTGCTGGCGCAAGCTTCGGCGCGTCAGCGTGAGCTTGCGATTCGCGGCGCGCTCGGGGCAGGGCGTGGACGCTTGATCCGCCAGTTCCTTACGGAAGCGTTCCTGCTGTCGCTGGCCGCCGGAGGCCTTGGCATACTGGGAGCATTTGCCGGGATCGCGGGATTAGTTGCGCTGGCGCCGGGGAACCTGCCGCGGCTCGACAGCGTCGAAATCAGCGTTCCAGTACTTGCGTTTGCGCTGCTGCTTTCGAGTGCGGTCGCCGTGGGGCTGGGAAGTTTTATTGCGGTGCGAACGACCTCTGGCGACTTCCGGCAAGGGCTCGGAGAAGGTGGACGGGGTCAAGCGGGTTCGCAAAGCAGCCAGCGAATTGGCCGCGCAATCGTGGCGGCGCAGATCGCCATCACGCTGGTCCTCGTAGTGGGAGCGGGGTTACTCGGGCGCAGCCTGATGAAGGTGATGGAAGTAAATCCGGGCTTCCGCGTAGACAGAATTGTCACCATGGACATTTCGCTTCCGTGGGCCGCATGGATCGATGCGAAAGCAAAGGCGAGCGAAGCGATCTTCTTCTCGAACCTGATCGACCGCCTTAAGCAGATTCCGGGCGTGCGCAGCGTGGGCGCGACGAGTGGGTTGCCGATGGATGGCGGCCTTCCCGATGGCATGTTCCTGCTGATGAGGCAGGACGAAGTCCCCAAGACTCCGGGTAGCGGCGATGCCCTCACCCGCAAATTCGACGTTCTGTTCCAACAAAAGGAGCGTGTGGGCACGGCCGATTTTGGCGTCGCCACGGATGGGTATTTCCAGACTCTCGGAATTCCTCTGCTGCGAGGGCGCATGTTCGATGAACGCGACGGCCCGGATGCACAGCACGTGGCCGTAATCAGCGACTCGTTGGCTCGCGAACGGTGGCCGAGTCAGGATCCTCTCGGCCACACCATTGAGTTTGGGAACATGGATGGCGACTTGCGCTTGCTCACCATCGTCGGCATCGTCGGTGATGTTCGCGAATACGGTCTCGATGCCCCGCCACGACCCACTGTCTATGTGAATCTGTTTCAGCGGCCGCGACCCGCAATTACCGTAACCATGCTGAGCGATGCCGACACGCAACTGGTGACCTCGGCGGCGCGTGGAATTTTGCAGGAGATCAATCCGGAGATTCCAGCCACATTCCGGACATTTTCCCAGATCTATTCCGCCTCGCTCGGCTCCCGCCGATTCAACTTGATACTCATCGGTTCTTTCGGAGCCGTTGCACTGTTCCTGGCTACGGCGGGGGTGTTTGGCGTCATGGCCTATTCGGTTAGCCGGCGCACGCGCGAGATCGGCGTGCGCGTGGCGCTGGGCGCGCGTTCGCAAGATGTTCTGGCGATGATTTTGGGCCAGGGAATGCGCACCATCCTGATTGGTGTCGCGGTCGGACTCGCGGGCTCGCTGGCGCTCACACGCGCGACGCAGTCGTTACTGTTTGGCGTGACTGCGACCGACCCCGTGACTTTCGGCGCGGTGATGCTGCTGCTGATCGTGGTGGCGCTGGCGGCCTGCTACATTCCGGCGCGGCGGGCCGCGAAGGTGGATCCCATGGTGGCGTTGCGCTACGAGTGAGGGTTTATGGAAACTTTGCTGCAAGATATTCGCTACGCGCTGCGGCAGTTGCGCAAGAATCCCGGCTTTGCCGCCGTGGCGGTGATCACACTGGCGCTGGGAATTGGGGCTAACACGGCGGTGTTCAGCGTCGTCGACGCGGTGATGCTCCGCCCTCTGCCCTATTACCAGCCCGAGAGGCTGATCGATGCGCAATCGATGAGTTCTCGCAATCCTGTGTCAGATTCCGTTTCGTATCCCGACTTTTTCGATTGGCGCGCGCAGAACCACACACTCGAACGCTTGCTTGCGTATCACGACAACAACTACACCCTGACCGGACTCGATCGGCCTATACAACTGGATGGCGAAATCGTCTCGTGGGACCTTGTACCGGCGCTAGGCGTGCGTCCGGAACTCGGTCGCGGATTTACCGCAGATGAAGAGAAGTCCGGCAGCCGAGTGATGCTGATCAGCCACGCGCTTTGGATATCGCAGTTTAGCGCGGACAAATCGATCCTTGGCCGAGCGGTCCACCTGAGTGGGGATGTCTACACGGTCATCGGTGTTATGCCGGTCTCGTTTCGCTTTCCCGTGACTCGTCCCACGAATAGCATATGGATCACCTCAGCCGTCGACGACGATCCAAGTGATCCTCACCCAGTTATCCGGCAACGCGGGGCGCACTTCCTGAATGTAATCGGCCGATTGAAGCCCGGAGTAACCGCCGCCCAGGCTAGTCAGGACCTGGATTTGATTGCGCGGAGTCTCTCGAAACAGTACCCCAACTCCAACACGCGGCGTGACGCCGCCCGCGCCGTTCCTGAAGTAGAAGCTTTGCTGGGTGATACGCGAGTTGCGCTTCTGGTGGTGCTGGGTTCGGTCGCGCTTGTGCTCTTGATCGCGTGCGGCAACATTGCCAATCTTCTGCTGGCCCGCATGCGAGAACGCCAGCGCGAGATCGCATTGCGATCCGCTCTGGGCGCAGGAAAACGAAGACTCGTCCGCCAGCTTCTGGCCGAGAGCCTTGTCCTGAGCGTTGGCGGCGGAATCGTGGGTAGTGCTCTCGCGTTCGTTTGTACACCCGCAATCCTTTCCTTGATTGGCGATAGCATCCCGCGCGCGGCCGATGCTGGCGTCGATTTACGAGTTCTCATTTTCGCGCTTCTTCTCTCTGTTGTTGCGGGAGTCGTTTTCGGCATAATTCCTGCGCTCACCGGATCGCGGACCGATCTCGTATCGACATTAAAGGAAGGTGGGCGGAGTGAGGTATTTGGTCGCGATTGGATGCGCTCAACCCTCATCGTGGGACAAGTCGCGCTTGGCCTGCTGCTGACGGCGGGAGCGGGTTTGCTGATTAGCAGCTTCAACAAGCTGCTGCATGCCGATGACGGCTTCAATCCCGATCACTTGACAACCATGTTTTTTGAAACGCCCGATGCGCGTTACAAAGACAGCCGTCCGCTCTTCTATCGCGAGTATTTTGAAAAATTGCGCTCGCTGCCTGGAGTTCAGTCCGCCGGTGGCGTCATGGTTCTTCCCATGACCAATGATGTGATCAACGTCAGCTTCGAGGATCCCGAGCATCCCGTTCCCGAAAGTCAACAGCCTAGCGCCGACCTCACGCCCATCACGCAAGGTTACTTAACTGCAATGCAGATCCCTGTGGTTGAAGGTCGTGACCTTTCCGAGCGCGATGACATGCAGTCGCAGCAGATCATTCTGGTGAATCAGGCGTTCGCGCAGAAATTCTTCCCTGGAGAGAACGTGCTCGGCAAGAAGTTGAAGCCGGGCGCGGGAAATGGGACTCCGGGCGGGCCACCTTGGCGTGAAATTGTTGGCGTCGTGGGGGACATTCGGCTGCAGGCGACACAGCAGCAAATACGCCCGGCGATGTATGTGCCTGCGGCACAGCTTCCGAGCTGGTGCTGCTTGTACTCGGTGGTGCGCACTTCCCTCGCCCCGGCGAGCCTGTCGGCGAGCGTTCAACGAATCGTTTCAGAAATGGATAAGGACATTCCCGTCACCCAGATTCGCACCATGAATGACCTGATGTACTTGCAACTCTCCCAGCCTCGGTTCGCGATGGTTCTACTGAGCACGTTTGCCGGGCTGGCGATTGTGCTCACGATCGTCGGGTTGTACGGCGTCATGATGTATTCGGTTTCACGCCGCACGCGAGAGATCGGTGTGCGTATGGCGCTGGGCGCGCAGCGGACGTCGGTGCTGACCATGGTTCTGCGCGACGCGGCCATTTTGCTGGTCGCCGGGATTGCAATTGGCGCCGTGGCCGCATTAGCGTCGGCATCGATCTTAAAAAGCATGCTGTACGGCACGGGACCACGGGATCCGTTGGTCATGGCGTTGGTCTGTGCGGTCGTAGGATTCGTCGGACTGGTGGCTGCGTACATTCCGGCACGACGGGCGGCGAAAGTCGATCCCATGGTGGCATTGCGATACGAGTGAGGGCTGTGATCGGAGACTCGAGATGATTCAGTTGAAGAACCTGGAACGCAGTTATAAGACTCCCGCGGGGCAGAGCTGGGTGCTGCGCCGCATCAATCTGGAGATTCGCGAGGGCGAATTCATCACGATCATGGGACCGTCGGGCGCGGGCAAGTCGTCCTTATTAAACGTGCTCGCGCTGCTCGACGACAGCTGGGAGGGAGAGTATTGGTTTCACGACCAGGCGGTCCACGACATGAAGCGCAAGCAGCGCGGCGACCTAGCCAAGCGAAATGTCGGGATGGTGTTTCAAAGCTATCACCTACTGGATGACTTGACCGTGCAGGAGAATATCGACCTGCCGCTTTCTTATAAAGATGTCCCGGGCCGCGAGCGGCAGGGGCTGGTCGCCGATGCGTTGGATCGATTCCAGATTGTGGGGAAAAAGGATCTGTATCCCAGCCAGCTTTCGGGCGGGCAGCAGCAGCTGGTGGGGATTGCCCGCGCTGTGATTCACCGGCCGCCCTTGCTGCTGGCCGACGAGCCCACGGGAAATCTTCATTCCGGGCAGGCGAAAGAAATTATGGAATTGTTCCGCGGGCTAAACCGGCAGGGGACGACGATCGTGCAGGTCACGCACTCGGAATCGAATGCAAGTTTCGGCAGCCGAACCATTCAACTGCGTGACGGATGGCTGGTCGGAGATACGGCAAATTCCGGGCTCACGCAGCCGGCGGAGGTCAGCGCATCGTGAGCTCATTCGCACAAAGAATTTTTAGATTTGGGATTGCTGCTGTGTGTGCGCAGGGAATGCTCGCAGCCAGTTTGCAGGCGCAGACCACAGCTAGCGGGGAAAGCAGGCCGGCCCAAGTCAGTGCACCGCAGGATGCAGCTCCAGTTCAGTTTGAGATGCCGAAATCGAATAACCCGATTCACGCATACGAGCCTGATACAGTTCCCGAGCCCGCGCTGGGAAATTCGCCGCATCTTGACGAGTTGATTCGCGACGGGAAGCTTTATCTTTCGCTGAAGGACGCGATCAATCTTGCGCTGGAAGACAATCTCGACTTGGCAATTGCCCGCTACAATCTTCCGATCGCGAACACGGACATTTTGCGTACACAGGCGGGCGGATTCTTCCGCGGAGTCAATACCGGAGTGGTGCAAGGAACGCCAGGCGGAGGCGTCGGCGGTTTTGGCACGGGCGCTCCGGGAGCGGGCGCGGGCGGCACGACTGGCGGGGCGGGCGGAGCGGGCGCAGGAGCATCTGGCCTGGTGCAATCGACGCTCGGCACGGGAGCCGCGGTCTCCTCGTACGATCCGCTGATCAATCTCAACGGCGGGGATGAACATCAAACCTCTCCGGTCGCGAACCGGCAGATTTATGGAGTTCCGTCTCTACAACTGAATACCGTGCAAGTGAACGCAAATTTCTCGCAAGCCTTTTCCACGGGAACCAACGTCAACTTTTCCTTTGGCAACTCGCGGCAGACGACCAACAGCCCTTTTTTCAATCTCTCTCCCACCCTCAGTTCCACGTTCCGCTTTCAGATCCAGCAGGAATTGCTGGCAGGTTTCGGCTTTGGTCCCAACCTGCGCTACCTGCACATTGCGAAGAACAACAAGAAAATTTCCGACATCGCCTTCAAAGATCAAGTGATCGCGACCGTCACGCAGATCGAAAACATCTACTGGGACCTTGTGAGCGCGTACGAGCAGATGCAGGTAAATGAGCAATCCTTCACGTTTGCCAAGCAGACGCTCGACAACGCCAGGAAGCAGCTGCAACTGGAAAGCATTCCCGCCATGGACGTGATGCGCGCGGAGGCTGAAGTCTCGAAGCGCGACCAGGATCTGACCGTGGCCCGCACCAGTCTCCAGTTGCAGGAGACGTTGATGAAAAATGCGATCACAAAGAGTCTGGATGATCCCGTGCTGGAGTCCATACCGGTCATTCCTACAGACCAGATGAAGGCCGCCGAAACGGAAGCGGCACGACAAATTCAGGACCTGATCTCCGAAGCCCAGCACAATCGTCCCGAACTGGCCGAGTCGGACATTGATCTGGTGAACCGCCAGATCAGCCGGCGCGCAGCTACGAATGCGCTTTTGCCCTCACTGTCGTTAATCGCTTTTTATGCCGGATCGGGCCTGGCTGGTCCGCTGAATCCGGTTTACAATCTCGGCCAAAATGTTTCGACGGTGCCCACGGATTTCAGTGGAGCGTTGCAGAATGCCTTCAACAATTCGTCTCCGGATTATTATGTGGGAGTGAATCTGAATATTCCCATCCGCAATCGCGTCGCGAAAGCGGATCAGTATCGATCCGAACTGGAGTATCGGCAGGCCGAATTACGCCTGGAACAATTGAAGAAGCAGGTTAGGATTGAAGTGCGCAATGCGCAGTTCGCACTCGATCAGACCGGAGCACGAGTGGAAGCCGCGCGCAAGGCTCGAGACCTGGCTCAGCGCACGTTTGACATCACGAAGAAAGAGCAGGACCTGGGATCGGGGTCAAGCTATCAGACACTTTCCGCGCAGCGTGATCTCTCGTTGGCGGAACTGGATCTGGTCAGCGCGCAGACTATACACGAGAAAGCGAAAGTTGAATTGGATCGCGCAACCGGCACGACTTTGGAACATAATGGCATACTGATCCAGGATGCGATCAGTGGGGTTGTTTCGCAGCATTCGCCCTGAGCAAAATGCCAGCCTCGGTCAAAATCGGAGAAGTCGATCTGCCAACATTGCGCCGCGAAGCCGCGATGCCGGGCCGGATTTTAGCAGCCGACGACCAGGAGCACATTCTCGAAGCGCTGGATTTGCTGCTCCATCCCCAGGGATATCGAATCGACAAAGTGCGTTCTCCGGCTTTGGTGCGTGAGGCCCTCGGCAGCAATTCCTACGACGCCATCCTCATCGATCTGAACTACACGCGGGATACGACTTCCGGTCAGGAAGGTCTCGACCTGCTCTCGCAAATTGTGGCGCTCGATGCCACGGTTCCGGTAATCGTAATGACTGCGTGGGCGAATGTGGAACTGGCGGTTGAAGCCATGCGTCGCGGCGCCCGCGACTTTGTGCAGAAACCATGGGAGAACGATCGGCTGGTCGCGATTCTGCGCACGCAGGTTGAATTGCACCGCGCGTTGCAGCAGGCTGCGCGGCTGGAGGCGGAGAATCGGCTGCTCCGTGCCGAAGGGCGTCCGGAGTTCGTCGCAACCGCGCCCTCCATGCAGCCCGTGCTCGGCACGATTGCGCGGGTCGGGCCTTCCGACGCGAATGTGCTGATCACCGGCGAGCACGGAACCGGAAAAGAAGTAGTGGCTCAAACCCTGCACGCTTTATCGGCACGGACTTCGCGTTCGCTGGTGGCTGTGAACACCGGCGCAATTCCAGACGGAGTTTTCGAGAGTGAACTGTTTGGCCATGTGAAAGGGGCCTTTACCGACGCGCGCACGGATCGTATTGGCAGGTTTGAGTTGGCCGACGGGGGCACAATTTTTCTCGACGAAATCGGCAACGTTCCGCTTCGCCAGCAGGCCAAGTTGCTGCGGGTTCTGGAGTCGGGAGAAATTGAGCGGGTCGGATCCTCGCGAACCCGACGCGTCAACGTGCGGGTTCTCTCCGCCACCAACACGGACCTGACGGCCGCTTGCGCGACCGGGCAATTTCGCGAAGATCTTCTATTTCGCTTGAACACAGTCGAGATTCATGTACCCGCTTTGCGCGATCGGCGTGAGGACATTCCGGTGCTGGCCGGTCATTTTCTGGCGCGCTATGCGTCCCGCTACCGGCGGCCAGTGCAGAGTTTTGACGGCACCGCCCTGCAGGCATTGCAGCAGTATTCCTGGCCCGGCAATGTGCGCGAGCTTGAACATACAATTGAACGCGCGGTGTTGATGTGTCGAACCGAGCAGATTCAGCCAGCCGATTTATCGCTCAGTTCACAGCGCACTCAACCCCAGAACCTCGAAGACCTCAGTTTGGAGGCCGTCGAAGCCGTGCTGGTCCGAAAGGCGCTGCAGCGTTTTCAGGGCAATGTCAGCCAGGCGGCGGAAGCGCTCGGACTCAGTCGTGGAGCACTTTACCGACGGATGGAGAAGTATGGGGTCTGATTCCACGGGACCGAAAACATCGCGCCCGCGAAAACGAACCCGCCTTCTGTACGAACGTCGTATTGGCCTCTACTCTTTTCTGGTCGCATTGCCCGGCCTGCTCGTGAGCACGGTGCTAGTGTGGGTGCAACCCTGGAGTATCGAATCGCGACTGGGGCTCGTCGGCGCCGAGCTGTTTGTCTGGTGGCTTCTCGCCCTGGCGCTGCAGGAACAGACGACCCGCCCCTTGCAAACTCTGGCGAATGTGATCGGATCGCTTCGCGAAGAAGACTATTCGTTCCGAGCCCGCAATGCGGCGCCCGAGGATGTTCTGGGCGAGCTTTCCTTGGAAGTGAACGCATTGGCCGACATGCTTTCCGGGGAAAAGGTCCGGACGATTGAAGCGACCATGCTGCTGCAGCGCGTGGTAGATGAGATTGACGCACCTTTATTTGCATTCGATCCCGCTTCCAAATTGCGCGTGGTGAATCCTGCGGGCGAGCATTTGCTGCATCAGACCAAAGCTCGCATGCTGGGGCGCAGCGCGGCCGAGCTCAACCTGCAGCCCTGCTTGGTCATGGAAAATGAAGGTCTGGTTGAACTGAATCTCACCGATTCGCAGGCTCGCTGGCTTTTGCGCCGCAGTTCGTTTCGGCAGAACGGTGTGCCCCATACTCTTGTCGTGCTTTCCGATGTGAGCCGCGCGCTGCGCGAAGAGGAGCGACGGGCGTGGCAGCGGCTTATTCGCGTTCTGGGACACGAGCTGAGTAATTCACTGGCTCCGATCAAGTCGATTGCCGGAAGTCTGGGATCCCGCGTGTCGGCAACGCACATGGATCCAGAGGTGCGCAGTGATCTGCAACGCGGGCTGGAGATCATTGAAGCCCGTTCCGCTTCCCTGCACCGCTTTCTTGAGGCTTACCGCAAACTGGCCCAGATGCCAGCACCAGTTTTGCGCGAAGTTCTGCTGGCGCCGCTCGTCGCTCGCGCCGCCGGACTTGAAACCCGCATTCGCGTATCGGTACAACCGGGGCCCAGCGTGATTTTTCAGGCGGATCCGGATCAGCTGGAACAGATGTTTATCAATCTTGTGCGCAATGCAACCGATGCGGTGCTGGAATCGTCCTCGGTCGCGTCGGAGGAAATGTCGGCAACTTCGTCACAGAAAGATTGCGAAAAAGTTGTGGTGCGCTGGAGCGCAGACGAAAGCGATGTTACTTTGTTTGTCGACGATAACGGGCCTGGCCTGTTGAATCCGGCGAACGTGTTCACTCCGTTCTACACGACCAAGGCCAACGGGAGCGGCGTTGGCCTGGTTCTGTCGCGCCAGATTGCGGAAGCGCATGGCGGACGGATCGAGATCGGAAATCGAGCCATGGGGAAGGGCTGTTCCGTGAAGGTGGTTTTGCCGCGGTCCCCGTCCCGGGTTACAACATCTCCTTGACCCCGTCGAAGCAAGCACGGAAGTTGTGCCAGTGGCGGAACTCTTATGCGGCTTTTTCTGTCCGGAATTGGCCAGGTTGGTAATCGCCCGGAACTGTTCTGGCTGAAATGTTGAGACGGTTCCAGCCGTTGATGGTCACGATGGCCAATGTAAGATCCGACAGTTCCTTTTCGTTGAAGTGTGGGCGCACACTTTCGTAGATCTCGTCGGGCACGTTGCCGTTGGTTACCACAGTGAGCGCTTCCGTCCACTCCAGGGCGGCGCGCTCGCGATCCGAGTAAAACGGAGTTTCGCGCCAGGCATCCAACGAGTACAGGCGCTGCTCATCTTCTCCAGCGGCGCGCAGATCCTTCCAGTGCATGTCGATGCAATAGGCACAGCCATTGATCTGCGATGCGCGCAGGTCTATGAGCGTGAGCAGGGATTGCTCCAATCCGCATTCCTGAAGATACCGGCCCGCAACGAGCATGGCTTTAAATACTCCGGGGGCAGCCTTGACGTAGTTGAAACGTGCTTCCATAAATCCTCCTAAAGCTTTTGATGTGGGCTTGCAGTTTGAGACTCAGGCGACGGCAGGTAAAATTTCGCCTGCGTACAGCAATCACCTTAATCGTAGGGGCGGCATTTGTGAATCGCATAATCACCAGCTCGATCAAAACAAAATAAGTGAATAAGTGGAGGAGACGCAGGACATGATAAACAATTCTGTTGATGTTGACGTTTTGATCGTGGGCGCCGGCCCGGTTGGTCTTCTCCTGGCGAACGAATGCGCTCGCCGAAGTCTTCGCTGGCGGCTCGTGGAAGAACACTCATCGCAATCCGAGCATTCCAAGGCACTGGCAATTTTTCCTCGCACACTGGAAATCTTAGATATGGCGGGCATTGTCACTCCTTTTCTGGAGAAAGCGAACCGGGTCACAAGAGTTGCCGTTATGACTCGTGACCGGGCCCTCGCCCACATGCAGTTCAAGCCCGATGAAACTCCCTACTCGTTCGTCGCCATGGTGCCGCAAGATGTGACAGAAAGACTCTTGCTCGAAGAGTTGCGGCACAAGGGCGGGGACGTCGAATACGAAACCAAATTCGTTTCGGCCGAGCAGGACGGTCGCGGCGTGAATGTCACGCTTGATCGCAGGGGCGAATCGGCCGGGCTAAAGGCATCGATCGTCGTCGGGTGCGATGGAGCGCACAGTGCCGTGCGGCATCAGTTGCACCTTCCATTCGAGGGAGCGGAATATCACGGCTCGTTCCTGTTGGCCGACATCGAGACGAAGACGACGCTCAGCGCTGACGAGCTGCAACTGTGCCCGAGTGAATTCGGGCCTGTAGCGATTTTTCCAATCAGCGCCACGCGTCGCCGAGTCGTTGCGACAATCGATACCCTGGAAGGCGATGCGCCGTCGCTCGATCTGGTGCGCAGGATCCTAGCGCAACGTGCACCCAGCGCAATCGAGGCGCTTGACCTGCACTGGAGCAGCTACTTTCGCATCCATCATCGCCAAGTGGCGCGCTTGAGCGAGGGCCGCATATTCATTGCCGGGGACGCTGCCCACATTCATAGTCCATTCGGCGGCCAGGGTATGAATATCGGGTTGCACGATGCCTGGAACCTGGTGTGGAAGCTCGACCTTTTCTTGAAGGGCCACGGTAATCAGCAATTGCTCGACAGCTACAACAGCGAACGCTTGCCGGTCATCAAGAATGTCATTGAGACCACGGATCTGCTCACCAAGGTGATGGGCACTCCGAATAAGCTGGCGCAAGGCCTGCGCGACGCGGTCATACCGATCGTGTCACGGCTGGCTCCGTTTCAACATGCTTTTGTGCAGCGCCTTTCTGAACTTGGGATTGTTTATCGGGGCAGTCCAATCATTGAAGGGCCCGGCGAGCGATTTTTCGATGATTCATTGCGAGGGGGCCAGGGCATCAGCAGCCGTTTCATTCTTTTCTTGAATCGCGATACGAATCAGGCCCAAGTCGACGAGGCGAAGCAACTTTCGGAATTATTCTCGGGCGTAGTTGAACTCAGATTGGGCGGGAACGCAGGATTGGTGCTGGTGCGGCCGGATGGTTATGTCTCGTACTCATCGCACAAGAGTGATGCCGCGGCATTCGAAGAAGTGCGGTCGATGCTCCGGCGCCAAACCTCGCGGCAGCCAGCCGCGATAAAGGCCGCGTGAGGAAAGTGCGGCTGAAGAAATCGGGGATGCTCGTCCGTTCTTGGTCTCAGACCTGAAGAACGTCGCCATCACGCGCGACCATCTGATAGAGCACGGGGTTCACAATACTGCCCAGGAAGAGGCGCGAGATCAATCCCGCTACGATGACGATGGCAAACGGTTTCTGGGAGTCCGAACCCACTCCGGTGGAAAGAGCGGCGGGCAGAAGGCCGAAGCAGGCTACCAGCGCCGTCATCATGATAGGGCGGAGGCGGATCAGCGAACCTTCCAGAGTGGCCTGGCGAATGCCTTGTCCTTCCAGACGCAGCTTGTTGATGTAGGAAACGTCAATGATCGCCGTCTCCGCCGAGACTCCCATCAGCACCAGCAGGCCGAGCACCGAGGAAACACTGAACGGAGTATGGGTGAGCTTCAGCGCCAGCAACGCACCTACCGGTTCGGTCATGGCTACGCCGATGACCACCGTGAGGGGAAACTTGAAATTACCGTAGAGGGCGAACAGGATCATAAAGATCAGCAGGATGGTGAGCGGTCCGATGACCGCGAATTGCTCGCGCGCCGCGACATATTCGCTGTATTCGCCGCCCCAGTCCAGGTGATAGCCGGGGGGCAGTTTGACCGACGACTGCACGGCCTTCTGCGCCTCGTCAACGGCGCGTGCCAAGTCGCGCCCCTCGATGCTGAATTGAACTCCAATGTAGCGCGAATTATTTTCGCGATAGATGAAGGATGCGCCATTGCCCTGGCGAATGGTGGCCAGTTCGGCAATCGGAACTTGTTGGCCGGAAGGAGTGGGCACCAGCAAATTGCCGATGGCATGCTCGCTCGACCGGTATTCCGGCTTCATGCGCACCACCAAGTCAAACAACTGTTCGCCCTGAATGACTTGGGTGGCTGCCTGTCCGCCTACCGCCGCCTGGATTACGCCTTCAACATCGGAGACATTGATGCCGTAACGCGCGATTTTTTCCCGATTCACATCGATCTGCACGCTAGGCTGGCCCAGTTCGCGCACCACGGTCAGTTCGGTGAGGCCGGGTACCTGCTGTAACACGCGATGGATCTCGAGCGCTTTATCTTCGAGGACATGCAGATCAGGGCCGAAGATTTTCACGGCCAGGGCGCTCTTCAATCCCGTGAGCGCCTCGTCGACGGCATCTTCAGCGGGCTGGGTGAAGTTGAAAATCACTCCGGGATAAGATTCAATCCTCCTTCTAATCTCTTTGGTCAAATCGGCCTTGGTGTGGATTGATCCCAGGTCCCACGCTGCATCCTTATAAGGTTTCAGTCCGACATAAAATTCGCAGTTAAAGAAACCCGTGGGGTCGGTGCCGTCGTCGGGGCGGGCCAACTCGGAGCCGACTTCGGTGACCATCGGGTAACCCATCAAGATTTTGCGGATCTGCGGAGCGAACTTGGCGGCTTCCTCGAAGGAAATGGTGTAAGGCATTGTGGCCCTGACCCACAAGGCGCCTTCGTCGAGGTGGGGCATGAACTCACCGCCGATGAATGGAACCAGGAGAAGCGTAGCGCCGAAAATGACGGTGGCGATCACCATCGTGAGGATCGGGCGATCCAGACACCAGCGGAGTTCCAGAGCGTACGCGTCCTTTAGCCAGTCGTAGGCGCGGTTTGCCTTTTCCTTCACGCCTTTTGTGAACCAGTAAGAGGCGAGCACCGGAACGAAAGTCAGAGTGAAAATCAGCGAGCCCAGCAGCGCCCAGGACATGGTTTCCGCCATGGGATGAAAGAGCTTGCCGGACGGCCCGCTCAGGGCGTAGATGGGAATGTACCCCGCAAGAATCACGGCGATGGAATAAAAGATCGGCCGGTCCACGTCCCGCGCCGCAGCGAGGATCACTTCGTGAAGTTGGTACTCCTGTCCGTGGCGCGCGGCCAGTTCACGATAAATGTTTTCCATCATCACTACCGTGCCATCGATGATGATTCCAAAATCGATAGCCCCGATGGAGAGCAGGTTCGCCGGAATCCCGCGGGCGTGCATGAAGATGAAGGAAAATAGCAGGCTCAACGGAATAGTGAAGGCGACGATGACGGCCGCACGGACGCTGACCAGGAAAAACATCAGCACGATCAAGACCAGTCCCATTCCGAGCAGCAGGTTATGTTCGACCGTATCGATGGTCACCTGTACCAGATCGCTGCGGTCATAGTAGGGCCGGACTTTTACGTCATGGGGTAAGAGGTCGCGGTTAATCTCCTTGGTTTTTTCTTCCACCCGCTTAAGGACGTTCTGCGTCTGCTCGCCAGTGAGCATGAGGATGACGCCCTCGACCCGGTCGTCATCGTTCTGGAAACCGAATTCTCCGAGGCGGGGAGCGTGGCCGATGGTGACTTCGCCGATGTCGCGGATGTGCACTGGCACGCCGTTATTGCTGCCGACAACGATGTCGCCGATGTCTTCGGGCTTATTCACCAGACCAAGTC
This sequence comes from uncultured Acidobacteriota bacterium, assembly GCA_963701925.1. Lineage (GTDB taxonomy): Bacteria > Acidobacteriota > Terriglobia > Terriglobales > Acidobacteriaceae > Sulfotelmatobacter. The sequence continues at coordinate 44,482 of CAVPBQ010000006.1, read as the reverse complement.
CGCGCACGTAAAAGAATTGCGAACCCTGGGAATAAAAACCTCCGCCGGCATTGGCGTTGTTGGCAGCCAGGGCGTTCACGACTTGCGGCAAGGGGATGTGGTAGCTGTAAATCTTGGCGGGATCGAGCACCACCTGGTACTGCATCACGGTTCCGCCGAAACCGGAATCGTCGGCGACGCCGGGCACGGATTTGTAGGCGCGCTCAATCACCCAGTCCTCGTACGTCTTCAATTCTTGCGGCGTGCGGTCGGGGCTTTCGATCACGTATCGGTAGACGAGGTTGGAGGGGCTCGACAGCGGCGCCAGGCTTCCGGTCACGCCCTGAGGCAGGTTGGCCGTGGATAGCCGTTCGAACACAACTTCCCGAGCGAAATAATTGTCGGTGCTGTCTTCAAACGTCATGATGACGTCGGATAGGCCATAAAGCGAGATGGAGCGCATGAACACCATGTGAGGCACGCCATTCATCTGCAACTCGATGGGCAGCGTGACTAGGCGTTCGACCTCTTCCGCCGCATGGCCGGGCCACTGCGTGATGACTTCGACCAGCGGGGGAGAAAGGTCGGGATACGCGTCCACGGGCATTTGCTGAAACGAGAGAGCCCCGGCGACGATCACTAGCACTGCCACCATCAGGATCAGGAAGCGCTGACGGAGAGCGAATTGAACGATGTGATGAATCATCCCCGGTCCGGTAGTGTCTCCTCAGCGCTGCAGTGAATTCTGAAATTGCAGGAAAAGGCTGCCGTCGCCGACCACGCGATCGTTGGCTTGCAGCCCGGTAAGAATTTGAGTTTTTCCGCCCTGACTTTCACCGAGCGTGACATCGCGCCGGATGAATTGATTTTGTCCGTTCTGCAGATAGACGTAGGGCAGGTTCTGGTCGTCGCGCAGCACGGAGGCGTTGGGCACGAACCATGCGTTGGGAACCATACCGGCTTGGACCTCGGCGGTCACATACATTTCCTTTTTCAAACGCTCGCCGGGATTGGCAGCTTCGATGCGCGCCTGCAGAGTGCGCGTGTTGGGATCGAGCGCCGCTGAAATGTATTCGATCTTGCCGCGCACAACACTGGGATACGATTCGTTGTGAATCGTCACGGGGTCGCCGACGTGCACGTAGGCAAGATCGTTTTGATAGATGTTGACCAGAATCCAAACCGAACTCATATCCGAAAGCGTGAAACACTGCGTGGTGCCTGCCACCAACAATTGCCCCGGAGAGCACAGGCGGTCAACGATCTCTCCCGCTACCGGCGAGTGCAAAGGGACTTCCGGCGAAGGAGGCTGGGTGACAATCGTTTCTGGGTTCGCGATGCCGAGAACACGAATGGCGTCGGCACTGGACTCGAAGTCGGCTTGCGCCTGTGTGCGGTTCGACTGGGCCTGCTCGAGATCGGCTTCGGCAATGGCGTGGTGAGCGTAGAGGTCCTGAGCACGAAGGTAGAACTTGTCGGCAAGTTGAAAGGCGGAACGCGCCTTGAGGTAAGAAGCGCGTAGCAAAGAGTAGTCGGGGCTGGCGACATACAACAGTGCCTGACCGGCTTGGACATGCTCGCCCTGCACCACGACTACGCGGCTAACAGGTCCACCAACCTGCGAGATGACGGGCGTGGTCTTGAAATCGTTGTATTCGACCGCCCCAGTTAGCCGCAGGATGCGGGGCAATGGGCCCTGCTCGACCGTCACAACCTGGATATGGGACATCTGATCGGCAGGCAACGTAAACAGTTCTGCTTTGGACTCACGACTCTCGGCAGCCGAGAAGGAGGTCATCTTGCTGGCCTGGTCGGCCGATCGTTCGCAACCCACCTGCACCAAGCTGATGGCGATGAAGGTCGCCAGTAAATGCAGTCGACGACAGCGGACCTTCATGGCAGGTTCCTCGTTCCCACGGATTCCTTCAGCTGCTCCAGGGCAGTCATATAAGCGGCCAACGCCTGCCGATAAGCGAGCTCCACCGCGCGGTAACTGCGTTCGGCATCGAGAAAATCCAGCAGGCTCGCAGCCCCGCGTTTATAGGCGTATTCGCTGATATCGCGCGAATCCTGCGCCTGCTTGCGGTACCCCGAGGTATAGAGTTGCACGATTTCATCATTACTCTGCACAGCCTCATAGGCATTGGAAACGTCGGAGAGGACCTGATCGCTGGCCGCTTGCTCCTGCTCCTTTGCCTGGGTGAGAGCGTAATTGGTACGCGCGATCTCGCCCTGATTGCGATTAAAAATCGGCAACTCAAAGTTCGCAAAGAGCGAAGCCGTATTCTCCCCGGACACGTGCGTGAAATCATACGTGCCATTTACGTCTACCTTGGCGTTCGCTTTGGCCAGGGCAATCTGGCTTTGCGCCGCGGTTATTCCCAGTTCTGCTGCGCGGTAGTCGGGGCGCTCGCGCAGCGCTTTGAGCTGCAAGTCTTCAAGTTTAATCTGGAGTGGCTGGTACGCCAGGTCACCGATCACGTCAAAACTGGCCGGCACCGCGTCATATCCCAGGAATTCACGCAGCCCGACCAGAGCCTGCACCTTCGCCAACTTTGCCGACGACACGTCGGTCTGGAACTGCAGAAGCTGAAGCTTAATCTTAAGGTAATCGCCTTCGCTTAGGGCGCCTGCTTTGAGTTGTGCTTCGCCAATGTCAACTGTCTGCTGGAAGCTTTTCAGATCCTCTAGCGCGAACTGAAGAGTCGACTCCGCCAGCAAAACGCTGACGAACTGCTGGCCAACATTGAATGCCAGAGTACGCTCGGCATCGGTGGTCTGGGCGCGAGTGACGGCCGTCTGATCTCGGGCTGCCTGCAGACGATGCTGTCGCTTGTGGCCGCGTTCGAACAGATAGCCAAGCCCTACATCAAATTGCTGGGTCTCGTTCAGATTCGTTCCGGAGAAATCTTGCGGACTGAAGAATGGAACAAACTGGCTGTCTGCTCCGAGAGTCGGATTGGGGCGAAGATTCGCCGTGATCTCTTGCGCCTGATTCTGGAGAATTAAAGTCCGGCTGGCCTTCAAGGAATGATTATGCGCCAAGGCCAAATCGATGGCCTGGTCGAGACTGATCAACGTCGTCGTTTGCCCAAAGCCTGCCCCCACGAGCACCAGGAACCATATGGCGCCTGAGGCGAAAATCGGAGAGTACCTAGACAACATAAGTGGGATCTCGGGCTCGAGCTCAAACTGACACCCGCCTTCGCCGAGTTCAGTCGTCGCGTGTTCCTCCTGACTGAGACGGCGACTGCAGTGAAACGAAATCATTCTAATTCACAATCGTGATCGCAGGTGCGCCACAGCTGCAACTCTGTGCAAGCTGCGCTACTCCTGTTGACAATGGATTCGCCTTAGTTTCGTCAAGCCGAAAATCGCCAGAGTCAGGGATCAATCCACCGTTTTAGGGGACGCACTTCCGAATCTTGACTCTGGGTCATAGGCTGAGGTAGCGTTACCCGGTCTTTCGGGAGGGAGTTGTTAATGTTTTGTTTGGGAATTGTAGACGAAGGGCGGCGTCTACGATTGCTTAGACAGAGCATGTTTCACCCGGAGGCAATCGGCTTAGCCGGTTGCAAACGCCGCCGCCCCCTTCACCGGCAGCGCGAATCCCATGGAGGTGCGGGCATGGAAATCGGACGAAGTGCACGGGGGAAAATCCGTTCGCTCTCAGGAGGATTATGTCCTGTCGATTTGCTTTCGTCTCCCCCACGATCACAGTCCTCGCGATTGTGTTTCTCGCCACCACCTTCTGCCAAGCGCAGCCGCAATCTCCGCTGACACGTCACGTACGCGACGTAGTCGTCAGCGGTCAGGCGCCGTTAGTCGGAAAACTTCCAGCCACGCAAACGTTGTACTTCGACATTGTTCTGCCGCTGCGCGATCGCGCCGGGCTGCAAACTTTCGTCCGGGAAGTCAACGATCCTACCAGTCCGTCTTATCATCAGTTCCTCACACCGCAGGAGTTCACCGCCAGGTTCGGGCCCAGCCAGGAAGATTGGGAGGCCTTGGTTGCATTCGCGAAAGGGAGTGGCTTTGAGATTATCAACGGAACCCGCGAAGAAAGGGATCTAAGGCTCATCGGTACGGTGGCGAATATCGAGAGGGCTTTCCATGTGTCCATGGGGGTCTATCAGGATCCCACCGAGGATCGCACATTCTTTGCCGTGGACCGCGAGCCCACGGTGGATCTTCCCTTCCGGCTCTGGCACATCAGCGGTTTAGACAATGATTCCAAGCCGCATCCCATGTATGTCAAGAAGAGTGACTATGCGAAGGCTCAGGGGATCGATCCCAGCAAAATCGTATCTCATGCCACGACCGGTTCCGGCCCATCGGCCTCGTTCCTGGGCAGCGACATGCGCGCGGCCTACTACCAGGGAACGGCGCTCTCAGGCTCCGGCCAGAACATCGCCCTGTTCGAATTCGCGGGCACCGATTTGGCCGATCTGACCACGTATTACAAGAATGTTAGCCAAACAGAACCTTACACTCCCACTCTTATTTCCACGGGCGGGTACGCCACTAGCTGCGTCGACAGCGGCAGTAGCGCCTGCGACGATACTGAGCAGACTCTTGACATGACGCAGGCGATGGGCATGGCCCCAGGCTCAACCATGCTCTACATGTACGTTTGCGGTAACGTCAAAGCCAATGGATCAGGAAATATCAGCGACACGGCCTGCATCAGCGCCATGGTTTCGAATGCGCTTGCTCCTCTCTCCAAGCAGATCAGTTGTTCGTGGGGCTGGACGCCAGCGGACCCCAGCACTCTAGACCCATACTTTGAGCAGATGGCGTCGCAAGGGCAGAACTTCTTTGCCGCTTCCGGCGACAGTTCGGCCTGGTCTGCGTCGAATGAGGCTTGGCCAGCCGACGATGCAAATATCGTTTCGGTCGGCGGAACTGATTTAACGACAGCCAGCGCAGGGGGTCCGTGGAAATCGGAAACCGCCTGGGCCGATAGCGGTGGCGGCATCTCGCCCGATTCCATCCCGATTCCCTCCTGGCAGAAACTCTCGGGCGTGATCACGTCGTCGAATCGCGGATCCACCACCTTGCGAAATGGTCCCGACGTCGCAGCCAATGCAAACTTCACCTTTTACGTTTGCGCTGACCAAACTGCTTGTACCGCCAACGATTATGGCGGTACGAGTTTTGCGGCGCCTATGTGGGCGGGCTACCTGGCCCTGGCCAATCAACAAGCCGCGACCAACGGCGAATCGATCGGCTTCATTGATCCGATCATCTATCCCGCGGCTCTGGGGTCCAGCTACAGCACGCTTTTCCACGACATCACCAGTGGAAGCTGCGGCACCTATTCCGGCGTCACCGGCTACGATCTGTGCACCGGGTGGGGCAGTCCGAACACCACGGGCATCATCAACCTGCTTGCTGGGTCTTCAACGCCGAGCTTTACTTTGTCGGATTCGCCGAGTAGTTTGACGATCACGCAAGGCGGCAGCGGCACCAGCACCATCACTGTCAACGATCTGAATGGATTCTCGGGCAGCGTAAATCTGGCTGCGTCAGGTCTGCCGAGCGGCGTGACCGCGACGTTCGGCACGAACCCGACGACGGGGACGAGCCTGCTCACACTCACGGCCAGCAGCACGGCGACTACTGGATCGGCCACGGTGACGATCACCGGAACCTCCGGCAGCTTAACCGCAAACACAACCCTGGCTCTGACGGTGAATTCGTCAGTGACGCCGAATTTCAGCGTCTCTGCCTCGCCGACTTCGGTCACGGCAACGCAAGGCAGCAGCGGAACCAGCACGATCACCGTCACCAGCACGGGAGGGTTTAACTCGGCAACGACGCTGAGCGCCAGTGGCTTGCCCAGTGGCGTGACTGCGACGTTCTCCACCAATCCAGTCACTCCGCCGGCCAACGGCAGCGCGAACTCAACTCTCACCCTGACCGCTTCTTCCAGCGCCACGGTCGGCACGGCTACGGTGACGATCACCGGAACCTCGGGTTCAACCAGTCACAGCACTACGATTGCCTTGACGGTGAACAAATCTTCCGGAACCGCAAACTTCACTCTGTCGCTGTCGCCCGCTTCTTTCACCATCGTTGAAGGCGGCAGAGTATCCACAACTCTCACCGTCACCAGTGTGAATGGATTCCATTCTGCTGTGGACTTGAGTGTGAATGAATTCCCCAGCGGCGTATCGGCGACGGCCTCGTCCAACCCGGTCACGCCACCGGCGAATGGCAGCGTGAAGGTAACCATCACCTGGAGCGCTTCCAGGCGCGCACCCACCGGTACGACAACCATTGAGCTGATCGGAACTTCGGGATCACTCACCAACGAAATACCGGTCGCGATCACAGTGGCACCGTGACGGCTGGCGAGCAATTCAAAGCACGACAATGCCGTTGATCAGAAGTGGAGGTAACTGATCGAGCCGGCTCCACTGGGGCCGGCTCGATTTTTCTGGCCGCGCACAATCAGGTTTCCGGTTAAGCCGCTCTTTTCTTCGGCACCTTGGCGCCTTTTTTGCGTGCCTCTGAGAGCCCGATCGCAATGGCTTGCTTCCGGCTCTTTACCTTGCCACCCTTGCCGCCCTTGCCGGATTTCAGCGTTCCGCGCTTCTTGCGCCGCATGGCGCTGGCGACGGTTTGGCCCGCAGCTTTGCCATATTTCCGGCGACCCGAAGTTTTCTTCGTTGCCATTTTTGGTTTCTCCGAGATCTAAGACTCTGCTTCTCGGATGAATTGGTGCCGGAGGAGGTTGCCGACAACCCTGGACCGAGAACCGGAGCATCGAACTCGACGTAAACCGTTTTTGTGAAGGAGGTTTATGCCAAAGCGCGCAGGGAAAAGGTGGGTATCCAAGGTCAAGACGGATTCGACACATCCGCCGGAGGGATTATTCACGAAAAATGCTGCGACCATCGCACGCACGCTGGCTTCGAAGAAAGTTTCTCCAAAAGGGCCTGGGTCGGGCATGCGGATGCTCAGTTACTTCATCAATCGAGCAGGACGCGGGCTGAGCGCCAAGCGGCGTGCAGAATTGCAAAAAGCCAAAAGAATTCTTTCCGCCCGTATACAGCGGGCGAAGGAATCAGATGCTCGGAAAGCGGCATGAACTCCGTTTCTGTTTCGCAGCGAGAAAAAGAGTGAGGGCCGCTCCCGAAAGAGTCGGCCCTTGTTTGAAGCGGATATTTCCTGGACGAATTTGTTCTATTTTTCGCCGTCGGTTACGCTGCTGCCCCAGAGCGCTTCACTGCCCCAGAGTGCTTCGCTGCCCCACAAGGCCTCGCTCCCCCACAGGGCCTCAGAGCCCCACAGAGCCTCGCTGCCCCACAATGCTTCCGAGCCCCAGAGGGCTTCGTTAGCCGAGAGCGTGCTCGATGTCGTTGTGCCCGTGGAAGCCGTTGCACTATTCACGAATTGGTTCGATCCCCAGACGTTCGCGTTGGACCAGGCGGTGGACTTATTCCAAACGGCCGAGGGATCGACCGTGAGATATACCTGATCTGTCTTCCCATTGAATGTCGCGATGGGCGACATTGCCGTTCCCTTGGCTATAGCGGCGCTGGTCAGAGCAGCCTGAACATCCACGTAGCCGGCGCCGATGGTGAAGATGTCGTACTGATCGGTGTAGGTAATGCCGGTGGTCGGATCGGTCGTGCTGCTGGTCTGAGGAAAGCTCTTGTAGGCCGTCAACATCAGGCGAGCCTTCACTTGGTCGGGAGTGAGAGTCGGACTCTTCTGCAACAGGTCGGCGACGACTCCGCTGACGATGCCCGTAGCCATGCTGGTACCGCTGAGCTGGAAGTAGGCGGGAGAAACTGCGCTGCTCCCTCCCTTCACGTAATAGCTGTAGGGCACCTGGTCGGCAGGATTGCTGTTGAAGAGCGTGGAATTCGCCGCTTCCAGCGAAACCAGAAGATTACCGGGAGCGACGATGTCAGGCTTCACCACTGCATCGACAACTGTCGGACCCTTCGAGCTGTAGCTGGCGATGAGGTCATCGACTCGCGTGGGCGTGCCCATGGGCTTCATGTCGCCGACGGTGATGACATAAGGATCGTTGGCGGGGGAAGTGACCGTGGCATAACCATTGGTAGGCTGATAGCGCCCATTGTTGCCCGCGGCCACAACTACGACGATGCCATTTTTCCACGCCTGTTCCACTGCCTGGCACAGCGGATCGAGCTTGTAACTCTCATAGACCGCGCGCCCCAACGAAAGATTGATGACACGAATGTTGTAGCGGGATTTCAGAGAGACAGCCTGGTTGATGGCCGCGATCACGGCGCTATCGGTACCGGCTCCATTCTGATCGAGTACGCGCAGGTTGATGATGCTGGCGCCAGGGGCAATCCCTTTGAATGTCTTGCTGTACATCGGACCCGTGGATCCCAGTGCGTCTCCCGCAATCAGGCCGGCGACGTGGGTGCCGTGTCCGAACTGGTCGTTGGTGAGCGAGTTTCCGGGCACGAAAGACTGTTGATACACCACTCGCGAAATCGGCAGAATGCCCAAATAAAGATCGGGATGACTGCTCACTCCGCTGTCGATCACGGCGACGCCGATGCCCGTGCCAATGTAGTTCGACTTCCAGGCGAAGGGTGCGTTCACCGCCAGAGCTGCGTTGCTGAGCGACGGCGTCAGGGACCGGTCCAGGCTGATGTAAACCACGTTCGAGTGCTGCGAGAGACTCTGGATGCCGCTGCCATCGAGCTGCGCAACTAGGCCGTTGACCAACGGCAGTTCCCCTATGATCTTGCCCCCGAGTTTCAAGACGTCATTGAGCAGGCAGTCGACAAGGCCGAGCAGTCCGGTGCAGCTGACCTGGGTACCGGGCGCGTATTGAACGATGACTTGGGCTTGCTGGCCGGGAGGGAGATTGCGTAGTTCCGGCGAAATTTTCGGGTCCTGGGCAGCGGCCAGGGTTCCGCTGACGAAGGTTGCGATCATGACTAGCGAGATGGCAAGAAACCGTTTCATTTTTCCCTCACGGACAGACCCCATCGCCCCATGGGAGCCAGTTCCAGACCGGTAGGTGCACCTCAGGGTCCAAAGCACGGGTGGATTCATCCCCATAAATCAACAAGTTAAGCGCCAGGGATGTCCTCCCCGAGGGGACACCTTGTCTCATGGCCATGAGGTGGGGACAGGTTGTCCCATGTCTCATAGGCCACGGCGAATTCGATCCTCATGAATTCGTTTGAGTGGCGACACACGATGGTAACCAGCGCGGTCACTTTTGCGCGGATATTGCCTCGCAATTCGGCAAGAATCTAAGCGGGGTTCTAGTGTCAGGATCGAGACAAACTGCCGCACGTGCGTACATCGCCGCCATGGCGTCGGTGGCCTTCGTCTGCCTGGCGTTCTCATTTGTCCACTGGAACTCCACCGATCCCATCAAGTTCGTCCTTTATCTAGCGGCGGCGCTGTTGGCCTCGTCCCTGAAGGTAAGCCTGCCGGGCATCGAAGGGACGATGTCGATGAACTTCCTGCTCACCCTGCTCTGCATTCTGGAGTTGGGTCTGCCGGAGACGCTGATCATCGGCCTGATAAAAACCTTCGCGCAGTTTTACTGGAAGCCGGCGCGCCAGCCGAAATTAGTGCAGCTGGTATTCAATTTGTCGCAGGTGACCGTTTGCAATGCCGCCGCGTATGGCGCGTACCGGCTGGTCTCGCTGCATGCGGTTCGCAGTCCCGACCCTCTGGCGTTGCTCGCGGCAGCGGTTACGCATTTCGCCTTTGGCACAGTTGCGGTGTCAGTGGTCATCGGGCTGACGGAGGATAAGCCCACTGCAAAGGTGTGGACCGCAAGCTATCGCTGGTTGTTCCCCTACTACATGGTGGGAGCGGCGATCGCAGGATTCGTCAGTTACTTGAACCAGCAGATCGGCTGGAAAGGTTCATTGCTGGTATTGCCGCCGATCTATCTGATGTACCGGTCGTATCGCCTTTACCTGAGCAAGCTGGAGGCGGAGAAGCAGCACGCAGAAAAACTTTCTCACCTGCACTTGCGAACCATCGAAGCTCTGGCTCTAGCCATCGAAGCCAAAGATCAGACCACCGGTGAACACTTGCAGCGCGTGCGCGTTTACGCCATGGAGATGGCGCGGGAACTGGGACTGAGTGAAGATGAAACTGAGGCCCTGCAGGCCGCCGCGGTTCTACACGACATCGGAAAATTGGCGGTGCCAGAACACATCATTTCCAAGCCAGGCAAGCTGACGCCGGAAGAATTCGAGAAGATGAAGATCCATCCCATCGTGGGCGCTGAAATTTTGGAGCAGGTGCATTTCCCCTATCCGGTGGTTCCGATCGTGCGGGCTCATCATGAAAAATGGGATGGCAGCGGCTATCCTTACGGCCTGAAGGGTGAAGAGATACCCATCGGAGCGCGCATTCTGACCGCGGTGGATTGTCTGGACGCGCTGGCCTCGGACCGGCAGTACCGGCGCGCCTTGCCTCTGGATGAGGCCATGGCCAAGGTCGCATCAGAGTCCGGCATCAGCTTCGATCCGCGCGTGGTCTCGATTTTGCAGCGGCGGTATGTGGAACTGGAAAAGCTCGCCAAGGAAGAGCCGTTGCGGGCTCCGCCGAAATTGTCGACGGACATTAAAGTGGAGCGGGGATTGGCTCCGGATGCAGGATTCGCCGAGCAGGACGAGTCGCCAACGGGCTCGCTCGAAACTGCTCAGGACTCAATGAACCGGATCGCGGCTGCTCAGCACGAAGCGCAAGCATTGGCAAACTTCTCAGACAAGCTCGGGCCTGCTTTGAGTCTCGAGGATATTCTGTCGTTGCTCTCGGTGCGGGTCAGGCGCCTGGTCGCTTACGATGCGCTGGCAGTATACGTTCTCAGAAATAAGGTGTTAAATGCGGAGTTTGTGAGCGGCGAAAATTTCCGCTTGTTCTCTTCCTTGCGGATTCCGGTCGGCGAAGGCTTATCGGGATGGGTGGCGCAAAACGCGAAACCGATCCTGAACGGAAACCCTTCCGTGGAGCCCGGCTATCTCAACGACTCCACCAAGTTCAGCACGCTGCGTTCTGCGCTGGCCGTTCCGCTGCAAGGGTCCGCGAGCGTGGTCGCAGTCCTCGCGCTGTATCGGTCGGTCGAAACGTTCAGCAGCGACGATCTAAATGTGGTGCAGGCCCTGGGGTCGAACGCAGGACCTGCTGTCGAGAATGCCTTGAAGGATACCGGTCAAGGTTCAGCCCAGAGTTCCGCACTAACGGCACGGGCCGGAGCTGACTGAGGGGACGAAGTTCTGCACATATTCTAGCGCCGTTGGCGCAGCGGAATCAGGGCAGACGCGGATAATCCTCAGCTCCGTTTTCCATAAACCCATTCGACAACTGGCTCCTGGGTTCAGCGCTTACCATTGCCTAGGTCGTCGGAGCGTCCAGCTTCGAGTCGCGACCACTGGGCGATGGGGCGTCCACTAGGCCACACTGAGATTGGAGTCCAAGCGGGCGGGCCGGTTTGAGTCCGCGTGATGGAGCAGTGTTGCGGCCAGCCCTGGGGCGAGTCCTCCCACCGTTCCTGGCGTCCGTAGACGGTGAGGTCCATGAGGGCATAGCTGTAGTCCATTGCTTCCGCACCGCGGCGTTTCGTCCAGTAAGTTTCGAAGACGCGCTCACCGTTCCGGAGGTAGCACACGAGGTGGAACAGGCCGATTTGGCGGTCGACGAGGAGCGTGTCAAGGGAGGGTAGTGCCGAGTACCACGGCACTTGCCAGCCCATAAAATTGCGGTATCGACTGCTTTCATCGTAAGGACCCTGGCACAAGACCGCGAAAGTGATGTCGCGAGAATGAAGGTAGGACAGCTCCCCCACCTGCGTGGTGACCCAGGTGCACCCTTCGCACTGCTCCGCTGCAGGATGGCCGGCGTTCCACATGAAGTAGTAGGCGATGAGCTGACGGCGGCCTTCGAACGCGTCAAGCAGCGTCACCGGGCCATGCGGGCCAGTCAGCTTCGTGGCCGGATCCACTTCCACCATCGGGAGCCGTCGGCGGGCAGCTGCTATGGCGTCACCTTCTCTGGTATGAGCTTTCTCTCGAACCCGCAATGCATCGAGCTCGGCCTGGAATGTACGGCGATCGACTGTCTTAGGGGCTGCAGGTTCTGCTCTAATGAAGTCTGCCATCGTTCTCTCCGTTCGCTTCTGCGGTGCCGTTCTATTTTCCTATCCTCGATCCTTCATATCCGCGTATCCGTCCGCTCATATGTCGCAATGATTACGCCGGTACGTGTGCTGACGGCATCGCATAGTTTGAAGTTGGTGGATGGCACATCGACGAATAACCGGCGGCCTTGGCCAAGTATGAGCGGGTGGATTTGCAGGACACACTCTTCGATCAGATCCAACTTCATCAGGGACTGCACCAATAAGCCACTGCCGAAGACCACCAGGGTCCTCTCATGCTTTTTCTTCAGCTCGCGGACCGTTTCGGCAGCATCACCTTTGAGCAATCTGGAATTTTGCCACGGCAATGGTTCTTCCAACGTGTTGGAGACTACGAACTTTTCGACGCGGTTCAAGACGTCCGTGAAAGGGTTCGGCTGGGGAGCATTAGGCCATACGTGCGCGAAGTGTTCGTAGGTGACGCGTCCGGCGAGCAGCGACCACGAACTGCCCATGCGCTCACTTGATATCTTTTGCATCAAGGGATCATTACCACTTTCTGCCCAGCCACCGTATGCGAAACCGTCACGCCCATCCTCGTCCGATCGCCCCGGCCCCTGCATGACTCCATCCAGCGTCAGATGCTCTATGATGATGATCTTTGCCATCGCTGCCTATTGCACTCGTTTCAGGTCCTGTATCCAATCGGTCTCCCACGTCTTACCACCGTCGGTTGACTCGGCCTGCTCCCAGTGACATGTGGTGGGCGTGATCTCGGACCATATGAATCTGGTGCGGACCGGTTTCCCGTTTTCGGTATCGTTGGCATAGAAGGAGCCCACGCCATTATGGAAGCTGCCTCGCACGGGCGGATCCATGGGCGCGAGGGGCATCCTACTGTCCATCCACCAGATCGACCACTGCCCCGACTTGGCGTCGAACGATCTTGGAGCTACTCCGCGATAAGTCCCGCCCGGAACCTCGAACACGTCGTCGTCGACGTTGGCGAAGCCGCCCATGAGCGGCTGACTGAACAATGTGCCCTCGAATTCGATCCAATCGTGACTATTGACGAGGCGCTCCTTCAGTTTTCGATGATGAACTTGCCAACGCCCTGCTAGAAAATCGAAGTCATGCAGCCCTGGCGCCGCAGGTTCTGCCTGACTCATCTTTTTTCCCGAAACCGGGGAGGACTGCGCGACCGCGAGCCCCGATGCCACCAGGGCGAGAGTCAGCCATACCATAACAGCCATGCGCTGATGTGTTTTCATGCTTGCCCCCCTCTTAGTATCTGGACCGCGATGCTCCTCGGCCGCGGATTAAGTGCTCTTCTGTGTGAAAAGGACGGCTTGAAGGGCGACGAAGTGGTCGCCCTTCGTCTTAGCTCGCCTTCTCCTCTTCCTCGCGCCTTCGGGCGGCTCCTTGAGGGTCAGTGATGATATCCACCCACTTCGCATTCGCCGAAGGTTCGGCTCCGTAGTTGTCGTGCCAGTTCCACCACTTGTAAGGCTCGCTCTGCGGATAGCCCTCAGGCGAGTCTTCCCAAACTTCCTGACGGCCGAGCGGTGTGAGGTCGAGGTAGCTCCAGGTGCTGCCCATTGCCTCGTCGCCGCGATTGTTGATGAAATATGTGCGGAACACCTTGTCGCCGTCGCGGAAGAACACATTGTGTCCGTGCCATTCATCGACGCCGAAATCTTTGTCGAAGCTGTCTCGCATGGTGTACCAGGGAATAGCCTCCCATCCCATCCGCGCCTTCAAGCGCGTGATGTCGGACTGCGGTGCGCGTGAAGCGTAAACCAGGGTGGTGTCCCGGGCGTTCAGGTGGGCCAGATGGGAAACCTGATCGGCGCCAAAGGAGCAGCCGCGGCAGGCGTGATCGGGCCAGCCGAACACTCCGGGCTCGAAGAAGGCGCGATAAACGATCAACTGTGGGCGCCCTTCGAACAGGTCGAGCAGGCTAACCTTACCGTTGGGTCCATCGAACTCGTACTTTTTGTCCACAGCCATCCACGGCATCCGCCGGCGCTCGGCGGCCAGCGCGTCTCGGGAGCGGGTCAAGGCCTTCTCCTTCACCAATAGTTGCTGGCGGGCGGCCTCCCACTCCTGCGGCGATACGACCGGCGGTGTTTTCATCGCGGTATCTACTTTTGCATGTTCCTTGTTCGTCGACATTTTCATTTCTCCTTATTATTCAAAGTCGGGGCGATTTCTTCTGCTGCATTCTTCTTCCGAGAAACTTTTACAGCCAATGCTGCCAGACCGCCGGTGGAAACCGCCCCGGCGACGACTAATCCCATGGTTGCCAAACAGAACGGGCACATTGTTTACCTCCTCGGTGGCCAACTTGACCGTTGAACCGCCTCTATAGGGATGACGAGTACGATGAGGCCATTTCGACAGGAGAAATGAAAAATATTAGCACCGCGGATAACGTAGGTCCCTCACTGCCCCCAATCGGTTAAACCAATTGAGCAACTTCCCCGTCTTTACTGTCACGTTTCGATGCGGGAGTGCACAAGATGGTATAGCGAAGGTCATCTCGAGGTCCGCAAACGTCCACCTGGCACTGACCTCCAAAGTGCAGGGGGCTGAGCGCTTCAGCCTCGCCGTTGCAGCAGAAACTGTCTCACTGCGAGGTCCTCGGTCAAGCCAATTGCCCGGTCGAAGGCGTCCAAGGCCTCAGAGGCTTTCCCTAGCCGTTGCAACAGGTGAGCGCGAACTGCCCAGTACGGCTGATAGTCGGAGATTCCTTTCGGGTCGATCGCATCCAGCGCTGCCAGGCCTGCTTCGGCTCCTTTCGCTTCGGCAACGGCCGCGGCGTATCCCGCACGTGTGCCCAGCGTGGGCGATATCTGCATCAACTGTTCATAAAACATCATGACCGCGTTCCATTGGATCCTGCCGCTCCGCGACCGCTCGGCATGGACCGACTGAATGGCGGCTTCGAGCTGAAATCGGCCGGTGCGACCGGCGATCGAAGCCTCGGCGAGATGCTGTTCCGCCTCTGCAATCAGGGGCAGAGACCACTTTTGGCAATCCTGTTCCGACAGAGGAACGTAGCGCCCATCAAGCCCGCGGCGCGCCGCCCGGCGAGCTTCACAGTGGAGCATGAGAGCCAGCAATCCGTGGACCTCTGGTTCCGCAGGCATCAAATGCAGAAGGACTCGCGCCAGCCAGATCGCTTCCTCGGCGAGATCGCGTCCCCGTTGGTCCGCACCAGCCATGTCATCCCAGCCAATCCCGAAGGCGGCGTAAATCGCTTCCAGCACCGCGTCCAGCCGCTCAGGCAAGTCACGTGCCTGCGGAATTTCAAATCGAATGCCAGCATCACGAATCTTCGTCTTGGCCCGCACCAGGCGCTGCCCCATCGTAGTGGGCGAAATCAGAAACGCGTGGGCAATGCGCACGGCATCGAGGCCGAGAACAGTCTGGAGCATGAGCGGCGTGTGCATTGCCGGATCAATTGCCGGATGGGCGCACACGAACAACAGCTTCAAGCGTTCATCGGGAAATTCCGGCGACAGAGTCATGTCCTGGGTTTCCTCTCTGAGGAGCGCGAGCGTGGGCTCGCCGGCCTCGGCCACTTGACGATGACGCACCAGATCGATAAACGAGCGGCGCGCCGCAGTCAGCAGCCACGCCTCCGGATTTTGTGGCACGCCGTTACGCGGCCAGGTTTCGAGTGCCGCGACCAGCGCGTTGCTGAGGGCATCCTCGGCGCTGCCCACGTCCCGCGTATGCGCGGAAAGGTAGGCCACCAGGCGACCATAGGACTCGCGAGCTACGCGTTCGATCGTCCGCTGAGTAGTCTGGTGAGTGCTCTCTCGTTCGCTTTCACTCATCTTCTTCCGATCTTGTTCAACTCAGCCCGTGACTCGACGCAGGTATTCAGGCGAAACGGGACGCACCTCCACCGCACCAATCGCGGCGGCCGGGCATCGCGCTGCCCATTCGAGCGCGGCGTCCAGCGACGGAAGCTCCAGGATTGTGAATCCTCCCAGTTGTTCCTTGGTATCGGAGAAGGGACCATCCTGCACGCGCCGTTTTCCCTCCTTCAGTCGCACCGTGGTCCCGGTCGCCGGGGGTTGCAGGGGATTGCCCCCGACGAATATGCCGGCCTCTACGATTGCCTTATGGTATGCACGCCACGCACCGAGGTAGGAGTCGTTTTCGTCCGCATTCCGTGCCGCAAAAGCTTCGGGTGGTTCAAAAATCAGCAGGGCGAATTGCATCACCGGTTCTCCTTTGAGGAACAATTGCGAGCGCCATCGCGCCCCTGAATGTATGACGGATGAGATGCGGGCTCTTCGACAGATTTCAGGAAATTTCGAGAAATCTCATGCCGCCAAAGCAGAACCGGTCACGGAGCAGATCCCGCCTGGACCCTACCCGCCTTGGTGAACCGCATTCGAAAGCCGAGGCTGAGAAGGTAGGCCGCAATCACTAGAAACATCAAGTTTCGGTTGCCGATCCACATGCTGAGCTGTTCACAAAAACCGCCAATCGTCGCTCCGATCAGGTTCGCGCCGAACAAGGCTGAGGGATTCGAAACCTCGCGAAACGTGGTCGAGAAGATGAGGCCCGCAAAAAAAATGGGAAGCGGCACGATCAGGAGAGACCAGAGCAATCGCTGGTCGAAGCTCAAGGACAGCACGGCGTCTCGATTAACAAAGTAGAGCAATAGCAAGGTTGCAATCAGCGGCGCATACATCCACATCCGAAACTGACTCCAGCGCAGGGCCACAAAGTTCGCGGCCAGAACCATCAGCAAAACTCCGGTGACGACAATCATGGTGACCAACCAGGTGGTGCCAAAATAAAGAGAGCAATCGGAAATACTCTTCGTTTCCAGTAGCAGAAATCCCAGCCCAAGGAATAAGAAGTGGCCGTCGTTGACGCCAAAGCCCGGGCCGCGGAGCACGAAGATGGCCGGCAGTGCGATCACCAACAAGATCCCGATCACGATCCGATAGTCGGCTGGAATTTTCTTGCCGGACAGATAAAGAAAGGGCCAGTCGTCAGTGGGAGCCACAACCCCGGGCAAATCATCGCCGGGAAGAAAAGTTGTGCGCGCCAGTCCCCCATACTGAAGCGGCGGATCGGGATGTGCGCCGCGGAAGGCGCAGATTACAACTTGCCCGTTGCTTTCATAGATCAGTGGCATCTTGCCCGTTGCCTCCTCGACCATGCGTACAAGTTTGCGGACCAACCATTCGTGTCCGGCCACGAAGGAGAGCGACAGCACTCCGTGATCATTCAGCAACTGGTAGGCCGATTGCATACTTTGCACCGTATAAATGTAGCCATCCAACCGCAGATTGCTCATGGAACTGAACAAGGCCTGCGAATCCAGCCAGCCGAACACGACCATGTCATATCCGCCATCGGCCTGACGCAGGAAGGCCCGAGCGTCGTCCACATGCACGCGCACCTTGGAGTTTTCATAAATACCCGAAGCGCTAAATCGGTTGGAGAGCTTGACCAACAACGGATCGATTTCGACCGCATCCACTTGTTCCGCTCCATTCAGAACGGCAACTTCGGTGTCGGTGCCTCCGCCGGCGCCAAGCACTAGGACGCGGTGGTGAGCAGGAGCCACGACATAGGGCAGATCGTATGCCGCGCGCGCATCTAACACTCCTGCTCTCTTCTGCGGGGAGTACCGTCGCGGGTCCAAGGTGCGCTCGGGCTGATAAAAATCGTGGTTCACGCTGACCGAGTAGTCGGGGGGATCCTCCATGGTGCGCAATCCCGGCTGCGGTTCCCGCACGTATCCCTTCTGAGGCGCTCCGTTTTGCACCACGGTGATGTAATAGTAGGGTGACCAGAATGCCTTCGAGTTGGTCGACAGGAACACACCCGCCATGGCCAACCCCAGCAGAGGGATTGCCCCCAGCCACTGCCGCCGTGGCAGAAGCAGAGCAATCATCAAGATTACGAAGCCCATGCCGAGCGTTGGTGAAAAGTATTCCAGCGAGAACAGGCCGAAAGCCAGTGTGCCCGCAAGGCTTCCGCCCAAGTCCCAGGAATAGGCACGCAAGGCGGGTAACGCGTCAAAGAGGGAGCCAATCCGCTGGCCCAGTGGCACGAACACGATGGCGTTGCTGACGAAAATTCCGACCAGGCTTAGATAATTCCAGAGCCGCGGGACGGATGCGTAGAATCGGCTCTCCGCGGCAGAGCTCGGCAAAGTTACAGAATGCGCAATCAGCAGAAATCCGACATTGATCAACAACAACGCCGGCAACCACCCAAACAACGACCTTCTGGTCTTGCCCAGGACCGCCCCAGCCCCGAGGCCGAGGAACGAACTGATCAACATCAGGTTGGCGTAATAGGCGACCAGCCGGACCACCGCGGGCGCCCATCGTATAACCATCAACTCGAGGAAAAGCGCAACGAATGAGAGGCAGAACAACTCGAGTCCGCGGCGCAGGCCGCTGCCTGACTTCGAATCTTGGCGCGAAGCCTGAGCCGTTGATTCGAACCAAGCCATAGGGCGGTTATTGTATCAACGTGGGCGTGTCTTTCCCCTTAACTGGGAATCTAGATTGTGTCCTGCCCCAAGGATGGAACGCAGATTCCTAAGGCTTGCAACCGGTGCTGCCGATTCCGGTAAGTTTCGGCAATGGCGTCTGCTGATTGGCGGCAAGAACTGCGTTGAAGTCAGCGAGGTCCTGCTCGTTCAACTGCTTCCAGTTCGCGAGATCCTTATCAAGCGTGTCGCAACTTTGCTGCGCCGCGGACTGAACGGTTTCTGCCGGACGCATGTCGGCGCTCTCGACACTGAAGATGAGCCGCGAGAGGTCGCGGTTAACGGGGCCAAATCCAGGAGCGGTCTTGGTTCCGTTGTCGACGGCATCGATTTTCTTTTCGAAGTCGTCGACCGCGTCCTTCGTCTGTTTGTTGGCCGACTGCTTCAAGGCATCGGTCCGTTGGGCCAACGCTTTGCGAAACTCCGCGACCTGGTAAAAAGCCTCCGAACTCGCCTTCATCCCGTGGGCGATGCGCTGCGCCAAATCGAGTTGAGCGGACAGATCGGCCGACGAAGCATGAACCCGCGGATCAATTTCCACTGCAAGAGGCTGTCGCAAAGTTTGACCGCCGGCTCGCAGTTCGATCGTATAAGTGCCGGGCACGACCAACGCTCCGCGAGGCTGCTGCCGCGGGGTGAGGCCGGGCACGGCGTGATCGGCTAGAGTGTATTCCGTGTACTCCAGCAATTTTCCGTAGTACCCGTAGGGAAGCGAAGGTGGGTCCGGATAGCGCAGATTCCACACGAAGCGATTGACGCCCGCCGCCTTGGGCAACGCGCCTTCTGTCGCGAACCAGTAGCTGGGCGCATTCGCCGGGAGATACGCGGGCGGCTTCACTTCGCTGGAAAATCGCGCTACCTCCGCGCCCTTGCTGTCATAGATCGTCAGCGTTACGTTCCCCGCTGAAGCGTTTTTCAGATAGTAGTCAAGGATCGCTCCGTCGGGCGGGTTCTGGCCGGCGGGAGTTTCGATGGGATAGGGCGTGTCCTGATAGTTGTCCCAGCGCACACGCATGGCGGTTTCAGGCGCGAAAAGATGCGCATTTGTGGCAGTGACTTGCGGATTGATTTCGCGCAGAGGCGTGATGTCGTCGAGAATCCAGAGGCTTCGTCCGAATGTCGAGATGACAAGGTCGTTTTCATGCACCTGGAGATCGGTGATGGGGGTTGCGGGTAGATTCGAGGGAAACGGCTGCCAGTGGTTGCCGCGATCCAACGAAATATAAATGCTGGTGTCGGTGCCGGCAAAAAGCAGGTCCTTGCGTTTCAGGTCTTCGCGCATGACGCGAACCATTTCGTTTTCCGGAAATCCGTTGACGATCTTCTGCCAGGTCTTGCCGTAATCATCGGTGCGCGCGACATAAGGAGGAGTGGATTCTCGCGTCGCGCCCACCGTCAGGTAGGCAGTAGCCGCGTCATGATGCGAGGGTTCGACGTAAAGGATCTCCGTACGCTCGTCCAGTCCGGGCGGGGTGACGTTCTGCCAGTTCTTTCCACCGTCGCGAGTCAGTTGAACCAGGCGATTGCTCGTGCCAGCCCAGATCACGCCAGACTGCACGGTGGAAGGGGAAAGCGCGGTGATGGCCGGTGGGCGCGGCTTGTCCGGATCGGGCTTCTCCGGTTCCTCCTTCTCGCCGTAGCCGGTAAGGTCGGGGCTGATCTCCCGCCAGCTCTTTCCGCCATCGATGGTCTTGAGCACGAACTGCATACCTAAATAGAGTGTGGACGGATCCTGGGGCGAGAAGACCAGGGGCGGCATTTGCGCGGCGCGATATTTCTTGCCACGTTCGAAAACAGTTGCGACTTGCCCCGTCGATTTATCGTAACGAATCACCGTTCCGTACCAGCCTCCGCTATAGACAAAGTTGGGATGCGCCGGATCGGGGGTGATGAACGCGTATTCGAAGCCTCCCATGGAAAACCAATCTTGCAGAAGGATCTCGCCATAGTCGCTGCGACTGAGCACGCCGGCCGTGCCACTGTCCTGTTGCGCTCCGTAAGCACGATACGGAAATAAGTTGTCCGTAGAGATGTGGTAGAACTGCCCGGTCGGTTGGTTGTACCAGGAACTCCAGGTCTTGCCCGAGTCCACTGTGACAATCACTCCCTGATCTACGCCGAAAATCATGCGCTCCGGATCGCGAGGATCGATCCATGCCACGTGGAAATCATCGCCGCTGGGTGCTCCCGCGAAAGCTTCGAAGGTCTTGCCGCCGTCCGTGGAGCGATACATCGAGGTCTGCGATATATAAAGCACATCGGGATTTTTGGTGTCGACGAAGACGCGGCTGAAATAGTCATTGCCGGTCACGCGCGGGTCTTGCGTGGACTGTTGCCAGGTTGCGCCGCCATCATCCGAGCGGAAGAATCCCGGCTCCAGGATGGCGTACAAGCGGCGTCCACCGGTACCCGGAGCGACCGCGATGCCAAGCCTGCCGCGAGCCTTTTCCGGCAGACCGCTGCTGGCAAGAGGAGTCCAGGTCGCACCGCCATCTGTAGATTTCACGATGTCTGAGGTCGCTTCTATTGCGGAATCGCCGGCGCCCGACCCCGGGTGATAAATCACTGCATATAACCTGCTCGGATCGCTGGGATCAGAACATAGGTCGACGACGCCGATCGAGTCTTCGGTGGAGAATACTTTTGTCCAGTGTTTGCCGCCGTCGACGGTTCTGAAGATTCCTCGATTTGCGGTCGTTGCCGTTGCCGGCATGGGCCGCCAAAGTATCCCGAAGCCGATCGAGTTCCCTCCGACCACGGCAACGTCAGGATTTTTTGGGTCGATGATGATCGCCTGGATATACGGTACGTCCTCGAGCGCTACGTTCTTCCATGTGGCGCCGGCATCCGTCGAGCGATAGATGCCATGGCCCCGCGTCTGTTCGCCGGTTCCGACGTACAGAACGTTTGAATCGGAGGGAGCTACCGCAAGCGCGCCGATGGACGCGACTCGCTCCTGGTCGAAAATCGGACGCCAGACTTGTCCGCCGTCGGTCGTTTTCCAGACTCCGCCACCGGGGGTCCCGAAATAATATGTGTTGGGTTCCGAGGCGCCGGCGACGGCCGTCACTCGCCCGCCGCGAAATGGGCCGATTGACCTCCACTGCATGCCGGAGAGCAGCTTGGTGTCGGGTGCCGGACTCGAAAGCTGACTCCAAAGATTGACTGGTAAAAGAACGATGCAGGCGATGAATGCAAAAAGAAACCGGAGGCATGCTCCGCGCGGAACGGTTTTCATTTGGATTCCCATCTTCTGATCGGACGGCTTTTAACCGGAACCACGCTACCACAACTTCATTCACACTTCTTTCTCGTCGTTATTCATCTCTGCTGATGCCGGGTGACCTGCGTGGGGCGAGCCCTCCCGGCCACCAGTTCCAATCCCCGGCCACGCGAAGCAGCGCAGGGCCAATCACAATACGAACCAGGGTTGCGTCGATCAAAACGGCGATGGCCAGGGTAAATCCGAGCATTTTGATGACTAGGAAACTGCCAAAGGTGAATGCCGCGAATACCACAATCATGATCGCCGCGGCGCTCGTAATCAGGCCCGCGGTTCTCGCCAGCCCTTCGGGAATCGCCTCCATTTCACTCAACCCTCTTCGTCTCTCTTCGAGGACACGCGCCACCAAAAAGACTTCGTAATCCATGCTCAACCCGAAGACGATAGCGAAGGCGACGATAGGCACAATGGGAAATATGCTGCCCGTGCCTTCAGGAACTCCGAAGATGCGGACGCCGTGACCATCCTGAAACACAAGAACCAATGCTCCGAAGGAGGCCGCCACCGAGAGCAAGTTGAGAGCAATCGCTTTCACTGCGGCAAAAAGCGATCGGAACCCGGCAAGAAGCGCGATGAGGGTCCCGCCCACCACCAGCGCTATCACCGAAAGGAACCGCTCCCTAACAATCGTCTGATAATCGGCAGTAAGCGCGGGGATGCCTCCGATGCGCAGCGTGGCTCCTGGAACTCCCGTGAGCGCGACCGCGCCAGTCCTCCGCAACTCGCGCACCCAGTTGACCTGATCGTTCAGGGAAACAGAAGTCGCGGGCAAGATCTCCACCAGCGCTGCGTGGCCGTCGCGACTCAAGAATGTTCGACGCGTATCACGCGGGAGGTTGCTTAGGCCCGCCCGATCGCTCTCCGCCATCGTGGTCAGTGAGATCACGCGGTAGGAACGAGGATCGCTGGCGAGCCGTTTGCTAAAACGATCGAGCGCGTTCCAGCCTGCCTCGGTCTGCGCAATCGAATCGGGGAGCTCGAGAATTACGCGCAACGAGTACACGATGCCGACCCGATCCATGCGTTCCAAAGTATGAAGCGCGCGAACTGATTCTGCGGCGGATGGCAGCCAGTCCCCTCTGGGGACGCTGGTATCGAGCCGCATCGTCTGCGAGGCGAGCAGCAGCAACGGAACTCCCGCCAGAAAAATCGCGAGCCAGGGATGAGCGACGATCACCTTTCCCCATCGCCTCCAGCGATCTTCCGTGCGCGCCGCCCGATGCTGGTCCCAACTTGCAATGAAAGGCACCCGACCAGAATTAAGTCGCGGGCCAAGAAGGGCCAGTAGGGCCGGAACCAGAGTACTGGCCAGCAGCACACTCATTCCTGCGACCAGGACTCCAGCCAGACCGATGGAGCTGACTTCGGTGATGGGAACGGTCAATAGAGCGAGGAATCCGATGGCCACAGTTGCTGCGGAAATCAGTAAGGTGCGACCTGCCTGGCGCGCCGCAATGACGGACGCCTTCAATCCGTTTTTCTCAGCTGCGATCGCTTCGCGGAAGCGGCTGACCATGAGCAGCGCGTAGTCGATTCCCAAGCCCAGCCCCAGCATGGTGGACAAATTCTGAACCAGAATCGACAAATGCCAACGCAGAGCTAGAAATCCTGCAATCGCCAGAGCAGTCGCGATGGCGAGCTGGCCGACAGCCACAGGAATCAGCGCCGCCACTAGGCTCCCGAAAGCCACCAGCAGAAGCGCAAGCGTGGCCGGAATCGCGAGTGTTTCCGCGTGTCGCACGTCGTCGGCGCTGGCTTTCCGAATGTCGAAATTGAGTGGCGTCTCTCCCGTCAGTTCGAGCTTCACGGCTGGATAGCGGCCGCGTAACTGATTTTGAAGACGGTCCGCCAGATCGTGAAGCTTGGGGACGAGCGACTCCACGGGCCCCTCGCTCGAGGTGAGCCCGACCAGAATGAAAGTCCCTCCACCTTTGCCCAGGAAAACCGGATCGCGAAGATCAAGATGGGAAACGACTCCGGAAACGCCGGGTTCGTCTTGCAGCGCCTTTTCAATGATCGCTAAGGCTTGCTCGCCCTCATCCGAATCGGCCGGGGGTAGCCCTTGAATGACCAGGACGATGCGGTCAACGAATGGCGAATGAAAGCGAGTGGCCAATTCCTCGGGGACTTTTCCCGCTTCGCTGCCTTCGATGCGGGTTGCCGTTTCCAGATGGCGCTCAGCGTGGAAGGAAAATGGAAGAAGCGCGAGAACGGCCGCCAGGACAAACGCAGCTAGCCAGAAATGGCGCACATGCACACGATTCATAGTTACGCGGCACCGTTACCGTTGAGGAGATTCACATTCCGGGCGCGTGGGCCGGTTCGGACTTCCGCATCAGTCTTCATTATGATTGGAAGGCTCGGTTTCCGATTTACCCGGGGCGGACGGGTTCGCAATCCGGACGGGTTGATATTATTTTATTGTGTGGTAAGGATACACGGTTTCCCGGAGGGTAATTGCACAAACTCATGCTGCTGGGGCTGTTTGCCGCTATTCAACTTGGTGCTGCCGACCCCCGCATCGGCTCCTGGACGCTCATCTCGGCGCAATCCTTCCTGGATCCCCCGAACAAACTCTCCATCGTTCGTATGCACGATGAAGTGCACATCGTAATTTCCGGCGATAGCCACATCGATTTCACGGCGAAGGTGAACGGCCATGAAGCGGCGGTGCCGGGCAACGCGGCATTTAATCAAATCGAATTGCGGAAGATCGATAAGCATCAAGTCGAAGTGATCGAGAAGAAGGATGGCGCCGTGGTCGCGACGACTCGCGACAAAATATCGGCGAATGGGAATGAGTTAACCAGCACGACGGCGCAGAAAGGCCGCGCGGACCGGATCACCGTGTGGACACGCAGCGGAGGCAAAAGATCGGCGGTTGATTTATTCGCCGGCGAGTGGACCGAGGATCTGAGCAAGACTCGAATGAGGCAAGACACGGCCCTCAAGATCGAGGCCGATGCGAATGGAGGAGTTCGCTTCTCCGGCGACTTCAGCTATACGGCCCGCTTTGATGGCAAGGAATACGATCTGAAAAACTCCGTCAACGACAGCGTGAGCCTACAACTGGTCGACGCTCATACCGTCGATTCAACCTACCGGCGCGATGACCAGATCACTCAAAAAGATAGGTGGGTAGTTTCCGCCGACGGAGCAGAGATGACAATGACTACGACCGGCACGCTCGAAAGTGGCCAGCAGGTGAAAGAGACTCTGGTTTTTCGGAAACAGTAGCTATGGCTGAGCCACGCCCGCTGCACCCGCAGCTGCACGGCCCACCGGCAAGTTCGCCACCGCGTTGAACTCCCGCGGCGCTACCGAAATGATGCCCTTGCGGTGCATGAATCGTAGGATGCCGTTGACCGTCTCTTCGAGGGTCGGATCGGGCTTGCCCCATGCCGAAGCATCCCGCGCTTTCTGGTAGCAGGAATTGTCGTAGCGTTTGAACTCCATCGCAGAGATGTTTTCGACAGAGTTCACTAGAAAGTCCAGCAGCGGAAAGAGCAGATCTTCTTTCCGGCATCTACGGATCAGCTCAGGCACAAAGTCGGACAGGCTGAAGATTTCAAATTGCCGGCCGGTCGCCTGGGTGATAAGCCCGGTAATATCCATCATGTTCGCGTAATCGTCTCTCACCACGTGATAGTTCTTGTTCTCCGTGCCGGGAGTCGTGGAAATCGCCACGATGTTGTTCGCCGTGACGTCGGCGGGAACGAAGCTGACCTGGTTCAGGGCATCGACGCCAATGCCGTGATTCACCATGAACGCTACGAGGCGCACAGCGATGTCGAAGTTGTTGCCGCCCCCGGTAATCGAGGGACTCACCAGGGCAGGGCGGAAGATTCGCGTCGTCAGCCCGTGGCGACGCGCATCCATCACCACTCGCTCCGATACCCACTTCGACTGGCTGTATCCGAAATCAAGTAGCTCCATACCCTCGTTGAAGTCGGTCTCGTAGAGAACTTTCTTCACCGCCCAACCGAATATGAAAGTGGTCGAGACGTAATTGAAACTCTTGGGACGAACGTCGAAGGCAAGTCGCAGAATTTCATTCGTGCCCAGCACATTCGCGTCCCGCATGCGGTCGTAGTTGAGCAAGTAATTTACGGTTGCGCCGTTGTGGAACACCGTGTCGATTTCATTAGTCAGGAAATCCCACGCATCCGGCGTCAATCCCAAATCCTTCTGGCCGAGATCTCCGCAAACCGGAAGCACGCGAGTCTCGAACATGTGCATCAGTTCCGCCGGGCAATGCCCCATCGATTCCATTGCAGCCCGCAGTCTTTGCTTGCCCTGGTGCTCATCACAAGCCCTGACCAGAATGTGGATCTTCGCATGAGTTTGTTCCAGCAGACTCTTGACGAGGAATGGTCCGATGAAGCCCGTTCCCCCGGTAAGTAGAACTTGATTCAGAATTGGAGTTTGCGCCACTAACGCAGGCGCAGAAGGCTCGAAAATGAGCTTCCGGTCGTCGCTCATCATTTTCTGTTCGGCCACGCGCTGCTCTTCGCGGAAGGTCGTCAAGTACTGCCGCAGCGGGCCGAGAGCTTCTTCGGGCGCGCGCTCCAACTGTTCGGCAAGCTGGAACAACTCCGCTACGCTCACCCGCTGGATGAGCCCGATATCGACTTGCCGTGCCAGCATGTCGGCGTCTTTATTCTTCAGCAGTTCCTTGATCTCGTGCATGAAGACGACAAGATCCATGGAATCGAGTCCGGCCTCTACCAGGTTGTACGATTCCGTGCCGGTCAGGTTGTAGCGAGCTTTCAATACGTCGAATGGCGACTGGCCCTCGGATTCGCAAGCGCAGGATGCAGCGTCTTTTTCGCGCGAGAATTCCGAGAGAACGGTGAATTGCCCTTGCAGCCACATGTGCTTCGCTTTGTGGCGCATGATCTTGCCCGAGCTGGTTCGCGGAATGGCGCGGGGCGCGATGAAAGAAATCAACGCCACTTCTACATTGAGGAAATTGCGGATGGCAGCTGCAATCTTCAGCGCGTCGGGCAGCGCTTTCGGATTTTTCACTTCGGCGACAATCGCCAGCGCGGGCTCGCTGTCCTCGTTAATCTGAAATGCGGCCACGCAATTTGCCCGGATCGAGCCGGACGCCTTCTCCACGACTGCCTCAATATCCTGCGGATAATAATTCTGCCCGCGGATAATGATCATGTCCTTGATGCGGCCGCAGACGAAGAGTTCGCCCTCGTGGAAGAAACCCATATCGCCGGTGCGAAGGTAGCCATCGTCGTAGGGACTGTCGTCCACCAGCCGGGCGTGAAACAGCTTCTGCGTCAGCTCCGGATTGTTCCAGAACCCCGGACACTTACTTCCGCCCGCAATCCAAATCTCGCCGATTCGACCCGGATCGAGAGCGACATGTCTCTCCGGATCCACAATTTTTACCGTGAGCCCCGGCAAAGGAGTTCCGCAGCTGACAATCTGCGTGGCCGAGCCGATTTCAGAAACCTCGGTGGTCATGCGGGCCTTGCCCAGCGCGACCGCGTTCTTGTTGACCGAAATAATGCTGCGGCCGCGGAGCGAAACCGCCAGCGTATTTTCCGCCAGCCCGTACGCCACAAAAAAGCTTTCTGACCGGAGACCGTGAGGCTGAAAGGCCTCAAGAAATCGCGTGTAAGTGTCCGGCTTGACCGGCTCCGCGGCAACCATCAACAGGCGCAGCGAGCTCAGGTCGCAACCTTCCAAGCTCTCCTTCGAAACTCGCCCGGCGCGCAGGCAATAGTCGTAGGCGAAGTTGGGCGCCGCTGAGGCGCTGGCCCCATAAGTCTTGATCGCGTCAAACCACAGCCTCGGACGCTGAATGAAATCGGTGGGAGCGAAACCGTACGTCGTGCCGCCGGTCAGGGCGGGATACAGATAGCAGCCAATCAGCCCCATATCGTGATATTGCGGAAGCCACGATACGACTACCGGAGCGTCATGGTCGATCACCAGCGGACAGTTATGCAGGATGTTTTCGTGCGTGACCATCACGCCTTTCGGATCGCGAGTCGACCCTGAGGTGTACTGCAGAAACAGAATGTTCGAACCGCCATTCGGTATTTGGCCAGGAATCGTATCGACGAACTCTTCCGTGACGATCCAGCGAAGGCTGGAAATGTAGTCGACGTCGACTCCCGAGGTCGCGACTCCGCTGCGGGCAAGATTGGTCTTCAGGGATCCTAGATAGTCTTTGCTGGTCAGAATGCCCGCAGCCTGGCAATCCTTTGCGATGTGAACCATCTTGTACAGCGAGCTCTGGAAGCCACGCGAACTGGGGGGGTAAACGGGGACGGGAATTAATCCCGCGCGCACGCAGCCAAAGAAGGCGCAAATCATCTCAAGCCCTGGCGGGTAGGCGAGCAGAAGACGGTCCTGTGACTTGAAACCGTGCTCCTTGCGCAAATGTCCGGCGATCACCTTCGTCCGGTGGAGGAAGGACTCGTAAGAGTAGCCTCCAATCGGATTGCCGTGCACGTCAATGTACGAATAGAGAGGCCTGTGTGGGTGCTGATCCCCTAGACTATCCAGCTTGTCCAAAATCGAAGCCATCATAGGTTCGGATCGGTCTCATGGCGGTAGCAACCGCCATTCGTTAACCTCCTACTTTGAATGAGAAGATGCCGTATTAAGAAACATCTCGCTCCTCCCTGTATCCAGGGCTGAGTGACCCAGAGAACAAAGGCGCAGCCAGTGCGAAGCCCCACTACATCTCTCGGTCCGCTGAAGACAGCCCCGTCCCCCAATGCCGGATAGCCCCGACTCAAAGCGTCTTCCTTGCATTTATGACTGAGCGGTTGATGGTAACAGAGATTTGGAACGCTGGGAAGATGCGGAAGTGTAGTCCACTTCAGGAACATACGATGCTAACGCACACCCTCGGCAAGGCGAAATTCCCTTGCTCTTCGCCAAGTCTTCGGGCTAACATCAAATTTTTCGTGCTGGTGCGGGTAGCGGACTCAATTCAACGAATCCGCTGCCGGACGAGTAGACCCTCCGCCAACCGGGCCGGGATCAACCGATGCGGGCCTGAAATCATTTGCACGTTGCATGTTACTCGTTGAACCAACTGACTTTCCAAAGATGAGGCGGTTATTAGTCTGAAGCCGGAGATTGAAGATCTAGTACCGTCGGAGGCCTCGCTGCGGCATTCCGCTGACGACCCCTTGGGTGCGTCTTCCTTCCCGAAAGTCCTGCGCCGCCGCCTCGACAATTTTTTTTCGCAAGGGAACATCTCCCCTAAAGCTGACCGCATGATGTGGATCAAAATCGCGGTTGGGCTGGCCGTGCTGGCGGGCAGTTGGATTGCTCTTTACACGCTCAAGCCGGACTCCTGGAAGTTCGTTGGCCTCTATCTTATCAATGCCATCGCACAGACATTTCTTCTGCTGAACATTGCTCACGACAGCAACCACAACGCAATCTCGTCGGTGCGGTCGGTCAACAAGGCGCTGAACTACGTTTTCGATGTTTGCGGAATCAGTTCGTACATGTGGCGGATCCTGCATCATCGGGGACACCACTCCTGCATTAATCTGCACGGGGAAGACGACGCGCTTACGGGACGCAACGTGCTGCGCTTTACGCCCCACGAGCCGCGCATTCCGCTGCACCGCTTCCAGCATATTTACGCGCTGATCTTATACGCGCTATTTTCCCTCGATTATGTTTTCCTACGAGACTTTGAGTGCTTCTTCTTCCCCACTCACGATTATCTGAAAACCAAGCATCCTCTGCGGGAGTACGTCATCCTCTTTGCCGGAAAAGCCTTCTACGTTACTTACATGCTCATCTTGCCGGTGATGGTGTTGGGGAAATCGCGGTTGCTCGTCGGGCTGTCTTTCCTGCTGGCTCATCTCATCATCGGTTTAAGCGTCGCCCTCGTATTTCAGACTACACACACCGTCGATGGTACTTACTTCCCCTCGAGCCGCGACGAGTTTGACAACGGGATCTACCACATCTTCGCGACCACGGCTGACTACGCGACGACGAAGCCGGTCGTCGGTTGGCTGGTTGGCGGCCTGAACCACCACATCATTCATCACCTGTGCCCTTTTGTCTGCCACACTCACTACGGTGCGCTTACGCAAATCGTGAAGGAAACCGCCAAAGAGTTTGGCGTTCCGTACCGGCAACATCCCACCATGACCGTGGCCATCAAACATCATCTGATCCTTCTGAAGCAGTTAGGGAACCAGGACCAATTGCAGCGCGTGGAGAGCGAGGCGTGAGCGCAGCGCACAGCATACCAGCCGTCTCCCGATTCCAATCCTTCCGGGATTCGCGCGCCATGGTGCACAATCCCGTTCAAGTTCTCACGAAATACATCGCCCTTCACGGCGAGACTTTCCGCTTCTATTTTGGCGGTGTGAAAGAAGCCATCGTCACCATCAATCCCGTCGTCATTCAGCATGTGCTCAAGACGAATTCGGAGAACTACTACAAGTCTCACATCCAAAAGAAGAGGATGGGCCATTTCCTGGGCAAGGGTCTTCTCACCACTGAGGGCGAAGCCTGGAAAACCCAACGGCGTCTTATCCAGACGGGTTTTGAAAGAAAGCAACTCGAGGTTCTGTCCTCGATCATGCAGGACTCCCTCGCCGACTCGTTGCGAGATTTCGACCGACAGGCCCAACTCGGCCCGGTCGATATTTATCCGCTCATGATGAAGATCACCTTTGGGATGGTGGGCCGATCACTTTTTGGCGCGCGCTTGAAAGAGGAAGATATCGACCTCATCAGCCTGGCCATCTCGACCGTGCAGGAATTTATGGTTCGGCAAACCATTCAGCCCTACCTCAATCCCTGGTTCGCCGCGTCGGGCGAGCTGCGCCGGCACTGGGAAATGCGAACCCGAGCCTTTGGTGTGCTGTCCGACTACCTGCAGCGGCGTCGTAAGGAGGCTCCCGGCCACGATCTGCTCCAGATATTGATGGACGCCCGTTACAGCGATGGCCAGGGCATGCCTGATGACTTGATCCTCAGCGAGAGTATGCAACTGCTGGTCGCCGGCCACGAAACGTCATCGAACGCCTTGTCGTGGCTTCTCTACCTCCTGAGCTCGCGTCCGGATTGCGTGGAAAGAATTCGCCAAGAGTTCGATTCCGTGATCGGCGACAAGCCTTTGAGTTACTCCGACGTTTCAAAGTTCGAGTTCACGACTCAGGTGATCAACGAGGCGCTGCGCCTTTACCCACCGTTCTGGATGGTCGACCGTGAGGCTGTCGCCGATGATCGCGCTGGCGATATTGATATCCCCCGGGGATCGACCGTGGTGGTGTTCATTTACGGCGCACATCATTCGCCGCAGTACTGGCAGAGTCCTGAGAGCTTCGACGAAGAGCGGTTCGCCAAAAAGAATGACAAGCAGCACACGCCATTCGCTCATTTGCCCTTCGGGGCTGGGCCTCGCGGTTGTATCGGGGGCAACTATGCCATGCTGCAGATTCTGATGATTCTCAGCGTGCTGCTCAGAAAATATGATTTCAGCCTGGTCCCGGGCCAGACCATTGAAGCCCGTCCAATGGTGATCTTGAGACCCGAGCACGGAATTCGTATGAATTTCACCGAGGCAATCCCGCGCGATGTCGGCAGACTGTCCGACTGTTCCGCCTGATCAAGTCCACGCATCAGGGTTTGACTCCGTAGCCTAGTGTTCCGGCCTTAGCCTGCTATGCTTATGAAATATCATCACTTACCCTCGGGCAACGTTGAGCCCAACTCTTGCAACTAAGAAATTAGTTACCTTTTTCCAGCCGCCTCGTCTAATGAAACAGGAGGATTGCCAGTGCCGCGCAGACAGTCGGAGACCCTGACCGAAGCCGAACTGCGGATCATGAATGTGCTGTGGCTGAAAGGCGCCAGCACAGTTCAATTCGTACTCGACTCGCTCTCCGAGAAGCCGGCCCTGGCCTACAACTCTGTGTTGACCACCATCCGCGTTCTGGAACGCAAGGGATACGTCCGGCATTCGAAGGATGGACGCGCGCACGTGTACGCTCCGTTGGTCGCGCGGGAAGAAGCGACCAGGTCCGAGATTCGCCACCTGGTGGGCCGCTTCTTCAAGAACTCTCACGAACAGCTGGTATTGAACATCCTTGAGGACAAGGGCATCGAGGCCGAGGAATTGGATCGCCTGCGCGAGATGCTGGAACGGAGCGGCGCGAAATGATGTGGCCCGAGTTGCAGACTGTCTCCGAGATCGTGATCAGCCGCGTGCTGAATTCGCTGCCTGAGGGCATTCTGATCGCGTTGTTTTCCGGGATGATTTTGCGCCTCCTGCCGCGGCAGAACTCACGCACGCGCTTTGCGGTGTGGTTCGTCGCTCTACTGGCTGTGGCTGCGCTGCCAGTGGCTGGACTGCCTCTGTTCGGCCGGGTTGCGGGACATTCCTTTCTCGCCAGTAGCGAACGCCCGCTCATCACGTTAGGTGGTCCATGGGGCCTGATGCTTTTCCTTGTATGGATTCTTGTGGCATCAGTTGCGCTCCTGCGTTTGGCTGTTGGCCTTTGGCAACTCCGCGGCCTGCGCAGAAGTTGTGTCGCGATCGATGAGGCAGAGCTCGATTCTGAGAAGAGAAATATCGTTGCAGAGTTTCGTTCGTCAAGATCGGTGACCCTGGCGACGTCGGAAAAAGTGAATGTGCCCACCGCCGTCGGCTTTTTCAAACCGATGATAGTGATTCCGGTCTGGGCTTTGCGAGAACTTACAGCCTCCGAATTGAAGGTTGTTTTGCTCCACGAATTCGCGCACCTGCGTCGCGGCGACTCCTGGAGCAATCTGCTGCAGAAGATTGTCCGGGCTGTATTCCTGTTCCATCCAGCAGTGTGGTGGATTGAGCGCCGCCTTTCGCTGGAGCGGGAGATGGCTTGCGACGATCAGGTGCTGGCGGAGATGGCTAATCCACATGGCTATGCGAAATGCCTGGTCGCGCTGCTGGAGAAAAGTGTCGCGCGCCGTAGCCTGGCAATGGCGCAGGCCGCGGTTCACCGCGCACACGAGGCTTCCTTACGGCTGGCGCAGATTCTCGAGGTTGCCCGCCCGAACTCGAGAAGTGTTTGGAAACCGGCTCTCGGGCTGGTGAGTGCGTTTTCGCTGATCTGTCTCGTGGTCGTGCCGCGTGCTCCGCAGTTAGTGTCATTCGAACAAGAGCAACCGGTGCTTCGCGCCGATACCAGGCATTCGGTAATTTTCAATCAGTCGAGAATTCCGACCGCGGTTGTGATACCCGCATCATTGCATACCCCCCCATCGCTGCCGTTGAGAAAGACACATCAAGCAAATGCTGCGCGCCCGGTCAACCAACTTATCGAACGTTCTCCTGAGCGTTCTCTGGAAAGTCAGGCCGCGGCCCCGCAGGTGATCGATGCGCGATTTAACGCGGACAGCAAGGTCACGAATCGCAGCGACGCGATGCAAACATCCGAGGCGGTGCTGATCATCCAAACCGCGCAGCGCGTGGGGCCGAATTCCTGGGTATGGAGCGTCGATGTGTGGAGAGTGAACCTGGTAGATGCAACTCAGCATGAAGCAAGAAAAGCGCCGCTCGCCAAGAAGACGTAGAGGAAATTTTTTTGAGGTTAACAACTAAACATTTAGTTGCAAAGGAAAAGGAGAAGTGAAATGCAGAACTGGAAAACAATCTTGACTCGGCGCTTGCTGGTTGCCGCACTCGCCGTATTAACCGTCGGATCGCTGGCGGCCTATGAGTTCGCATCGGCCAAGCCGGCGGCTGCTTCCGCAGTGGCCCCGGCCGCTGCGCCACTCGACGACAGCAGTGTGGGAGCGTTATTGAACCTCGACCGAGCCATGGAAACACTCGCAGCCCGCGTGACGCCCGCGGTCGTGAACGTGACCGTAACATCCAAGGTGAATCCACAACAGTCTGGCGAAGACTCTATGCCGGACATGCAGCAATTCTTCGCGCCGTTCGGCGGCAATCCATTCGGCGGAGCACCTGGCCACCGCTTCCAAATGCCGATGAATCCTCGTCAGAGAGTGGAGCACGGACTGGGTAGCGGCGTGATCATCTCGCCCGATGGTTACATCGTCACTAACAATCACGTGGTTGATGGAGCCACCGACATTCGTGTCACCATGAGCAATCGCGAAGTCATGTCCGCGAAACTAATCGGCACCGATCCGCTCACCGACCTGGCGGTGATCAAAGTGAATGGGACGAACCTTCCCAGCGTGCCTTGGGGCGATTCGGCCAAACTTCATCCGGGACAAACCGTGCTGGCTTTTGGCAATCCGTATGGAATGCAGTTCACGGTGACGCGCGGCATCATCAGCGCGCTTAACCGGCCCAATCCGGATGCGAGCGATCGCCACAAGCCGGGTGAGTTCATTCAGACCGATGCCGCGATCAATCCCGGCAACTCGGGCGGCGCGCTGGTCAACGCGCGTGGCGAACTGATCGGTATCAACACTTTCCTGATCTCCTCCAACGGGTCGTTCTCTGGAATGGGCTTTGCGATTCCGACGCAGATCGTCGAGCCCACCGTCCAGACTTTGATCCGCGACGGGAAGGTCAGCCACGGCCTCATCGGCATCGGCATCACCGATGTCACGCCAGACAACGCCAAGTTCTTCGACATGAAGACTGCCAGCGGCGCAGTCGTATCGCAGGTCGATCCCAACTCAGCGGGCGGCAAAGCCGGCCTGAAGACAGGCGATGTCATCACCCAGTTGAACGGACAGAGCATTACTGACGCGGGTGAACTACAGATGCTGGTCGGACAGAAGCGGCCCGGCGACACTATCCAGCTTGACGTGATGCGCAATGGCAAGAGCGTGACTGTTCCGGTTACGCTGCAAGCCATGGGCGAAAGTCACGGTGATAATACAGCCAGTGGTGATCACCAGAAAGGCCGTTGGGGATTGAGTCTGGGCGATCTGAGCCCCGACGTGCGCCAACAAATGCAGATCGGAAGTGAAATTCACGGAGCAGTCGTCGAAGACGTGCAGCCGGGCAGCTCGGCCGACAACGCCGGCTTGCAGCGCGGCGATGTCATCATGGAGGTCGACCGGCATTCCGTGCAGTCTGCCGACGATGTAGCCAAGGCGCTGTCCAGCGTCCCCAAAGGACAGGATGCGCTGGTGCTGGTATGGGCCAATGGAGGCAGCACGTTCCGCGTGTTGCATCCGACGCAAGAGTAGTCGTTGTTCTCAGCACGGCGAAAACTCCGTTCCAGCTGTAAGCTGGGGCGGAGTTTTTTTAGTTCAGACGGAACTCGGAAGTTAGATCGCGGCCTCATCCTCACTGTTACAATCTCTTGCCCAGACCGGGTCTCGCAGCTTCATGTTCTTTTCTTATGCCCGTCACAGTGAACGCGAAGGGGGAGATTGCGATGAGGATGCCACGAATAAACCTCTTAATATTTTTTCTGCTGACGGCGCTCAGCGTCGGATACGGCCAGCAGCGCCGGAAAGTGATCATCAATCAGGATACTTCGGGTCCGGGCGGCAGCAACATGCAGACGCTGCTGACCCTGATTCAATCTCCGCAAGTGGAGGTGCTGGGAATCACCGTCGTCAGCGGGAATCAATGGCGCGATGAAGAAGTAGCCCACACTCTGCGCCTGCTCGAACTGATTGGCCGAACCGATATCCCCGTCGTGCCGGGAGCCGTATTTCCGCTGGTGCATCGCCGCAACGAAGCCCTTTTGTGGCAGGCCAGATATGGCAAGGTCGCTTTCGCCGGCGCCTGGGACGATCGCTGGTGGCACGAACATGACGTCATTCCCAAGCTTCTTGAAGGCCAGCCCACCACCAAGCCGGCGGATGAGGACGCAGCTCACTTTCTGATCCGCATGGTGCATAAATATCCAAATGAAGTAACGATTTACGAGGGCGGCCCCATGACCAACCTGGCCGTCGCCAACACCATCGATCCGCATTTTGCGGAACTGGCAGAGGAACTGGTTTTCATGGGCGGGAGCTTGAGCCCACAGACTGACGATCCGGAGTTTATCAGCAGCCCGCGCCACGAATTTAATTTCTGGTTCGATCCGGAGGCTGCAAAGAGTGTGTTATCGGCCCCGTGGAAAAAAATCGTGTGCACACCTGTCGACATCTCCATCAAAACCAGAATCACTCCGGAGATGATTGCCGAAATCAAGAAGAGCAACAATCCAGCAGCGCAATATGTCGTGAATTTTTTTATGGCAGATCAGGGCGGCTCCTACATGTGGGACGAACTGGCAGCGGCCGCGTGGATCGATCCGACGTTGATCACGCAAACAGTGAAACGCTACATGAGCGTGGACATCGATCACGGAGCAGCCTACGGAAACACGCTCACGTGGACAGAGAAAGACAACCCGAAACTCGGCGCGCAACTGGTCGAGATTCAGATGGATCTGGATCTCGCGAGATTTAACAAAATGTTCGTCGAGTTGATGAAAGCGTCCACCCCGCCGGCACGCTGAGCCCTGAGACCGACGGTAGTAGCAGATCTTAGTATGGAATCTTGTTCGATTTTTCCTGCCACGCGCGAAACGCTGCCTGCGCCTCTGCGCGCATCATCTGCACCATCGGAATCGAGCGCTCTGCGAAAGGCTGCTCGAATTCGTGATAAATGAAGGAATCGTCAAAACCGGCGATAGAGGCGTCCGCGGCTACGTTGCCGAAGTACACACGAGTGAGATGCGCCCAGTAGATTGCTCCCAGGCACATGGGGCACGGTTCGCACGAGGTGTAAATCTCGCAGCCCTTTAAACTGAAGTTGCCGAGTCTAACGCAGGCAGCGCGGATGGCGACGACCTCCGCGTGTGCCGTGGGATCGTTGTGTGAGGTAACTTGATTGACGCCTTCGGCAATAACGTTGCCGTCTTTCACGATGACCGCTCCGAACGGGCCGCCCCGCCCGGAGAGAACGTTATCCAGGGAGAGTTGAATGGCGCGGGCCATGAAAGGGTTGTCCATGTTTTGGCTCGGTCAAGGAGTAGTCGTCAACGATGCGCCGTTGTCGCCGATTTCGAATCGGGACAAATCCATCAACATGGACTCGTGCGCAGCCCTTCGCTGAGTAGGAGTATAAGCGGCAATCATGAAGATGCTAAGCCATATCACATGCGAAGGCCTCGTTTCAGACAGCAATTTTCCCGGAATACAAGGCCATCCCGACCACCGCGTCCATCCCCTCGGCATCCAGTTCATCGATTTCCTTCTGTGTGTTGATCCCCCCAGCCACGACCAACCGCCTCGACGTGGCTCGCCGTATTCCGCGGACGACTTCCATGGGAATTCCGCCCATTAATCCTTCCGTGTCGATGTGCGTGTAGAGGAAGGTCGCACAAAATGGTTCGAGCTGGCGAATCATATCGAACGCGGTAACGCCTGTCTGATTGCGCCATCCATCGATCGCGACCCGGCCAGCCCGGGAATCGATCGCAAAGCACAATGCTGCCGTTCCCAGTTCGTTCGCCAGACTCCTGGCGAACTGAACATCAATCTTGCCGTCACGCAGCAACGCCGAGCCGAGAATAACTTTGCGCGCTCCCAGACCTAAAACCTCGCACGCAATCTCGAGACTGCGAATGCCCCCGCCCACCTGGCACGGGAGTTGTTGCACAATTCGTTTTATTAGCGTGCAATTATTCCCGTCGCCCCGCGCGGCGTCGAGATCGATGACTTGTATCAGCGCATACTTCGAAAATCGTTCAATCCAATAATCAACGTCATCGAACTCCAGAGCCTTCTTCTCGCCCTGTACCAACTGCACGATCTTTCCGGCCATCAGATCGATTGAGGGAATTAGCACGGCCACCTCACCGGCACACTGGCATCGCGTAGTTCGCGCTTAAGCTTTGAAATGTCTTCGATGCCGAAGTGAAAGATGGATGCAGCCAGAGCCGCATCGGCGCAGCCTTCGCGAAATACTTCCACGAAGTCGCGCGCCGATCCTGCTCCCCCCGAGGCAATCACAGGAATTGAAACCGCTTCGGCCACGGAGCGCGTGAGCTCGCAGTCAAATCCAGTTCGAGTTCCGTCGCGGTCAATCGAAGTCAGCAGAATCTCCCCGGCTCCTGCGGTCGCGGTCTCCTGTGCCCACTTCAGTGCATCGCGGCCAGTGGGAATCCGCCCTCCCGCGACGAAAACTTCAAAGCGCCCATTTACCCTTTTGGCGTCGATCGATATCACCACAGCTTGCGATCCAAAACGGTTAGCGATCTTGCCGATCAAGGCTGGTTCGTGCACCGCCGCCGAGTTGATGGCAATCTTGTCGGCGCCCGCATCAAAAACAGTTTCCGCATCTTCAAGGCGGCGAATTCCTCCGCCCACCGTAAATGGAACAAACAGCGCGTGCGCCGTGCGGCGGACCGCATCCAGCAACGTCTGCCGATTTCCGCTGGTCGCGGTGATGTCGAGCAGCACAATTTCGTCGGCTCCGTTGCGGGCATGGGCGGCCGCGCATTCGGCAGGATCGCCGGCGTCGCGCAGATTCTTGAACGTCACGCCTTTCACGACGCGGCCGCCATCCACATCGAGGCAGGCGATGATGCGCTTGGTCAGCATTCAAATCTCACAGAAAGCCTTCAGAATCGACAGGCCCACGTCGCCGGATTTCTCGGGATGAAACTGCACTCCGAAGATGTTCTCGCGTTCGACGGCGCCCGCGAACTCCAAGCCGTACTCGCTCGCCGCCATGGTCTCGGGTCCCACAGGAGCGTGAAAAGAGTGCGTGTAATAAACGAAAGATTCTTGCGCAATGTCATGCAAAAGGCGGCCGGCGCTCACTATGGTTAGAGAGTTCCAGCCAACATGAGGAGATTTCACAGCGCTCGGAAATCTTCGGCATTGCCCGGGGAAGATTCCAGCTCCGGCAATCTCCGCGCATTCTTCGCTCCCTTCGAAAAGCCACTGCATTCCCAGGCAGATTCCCAGGAATGGTTTGCCCGCGCGCGTACTTTGCAACACAACGTTGCGCAGCCCTGTATTGTCCAAAGCCTGCAGAGCGGAAAAATGCCCGACTCCCGGCAAGACGACTTTGTCCGCCGCTGCCACGGTCTCAGCGCGGTCGGTCACGACGACTTCGGCGCCCAGATGAGCAAAGGCCTTTCTCGCCGAATTCAGATTGCCCGCTCCGTAGTCGACGATCGCAATCATAGAAGTCCCTTGGTGCTGGGCAGCATGCGTCCCAGGCGCCGATCGCGCGAGCACGCCACGCGCAGAGCCCTAGCGAAGGCTTTGAATAGCGCTTCGATCTTATGGTGGCTGGAGCGTCCGTAAAGCACGCGAGCGTGGACGTTGGCCCGAGCGCCGCGAGCGAAGCCCTCAAAAAAATCACAGACCAGCTCCGCCTGAAGATCTCCCACGCGCGCGGCGCGGACCTTGGTGTCCACCGCTGCAGCTGCCCGTCCTCCGAAATCGACAGCCGCCAGCCCGAGAGTCTCATCCATCGGCATGACAAAATACCCAGCCCGCAGAATGCCGCGGCGATTGCCCAACGCGCGGTCGAAGACTTCGCCCAGAGCGATGCCGACGTCTTCGACGGTATGGTGCTGATCCACGTCGAGATCTCCTTTAGCCGTGAGCTGCAGATCAAATCCACCGTGCCGCGCAAAAAGCTCTAGCATGTGATCGAGAAAACGGATGCCGGTGGAGATTTCATATTTCCCACGACCTTCAAGCGTGAGCGCAATGTGAATCTCGGTTTCCGCGGTCTTGCGATGCAGCTTGGCTTTCCTCACGCCCTCACCTCGCGGCCATCTTCTATTTGTGCGATCACATCGCGCACCGCGTTGATCAAAGTTTGCGTGTGTTCGATCGATCCCACCGTGAGGCGAACGCAGCCTCCGCATCCGGGATCGGAGTTCCGGTCGCGCACCAGAATTCCGCGCGCGCGCAGCGCATGGATGAATTCGGCATAGGCGGAACCGATCCGGACCAACACGAAGTTTCCTCGGCTCGGCCAGTGATGCAGACCAAGAGACGTAAGTTCCTGCTCTAAGAAATCGCGGCTGCGCTTTACCTCGGCTACATACTGTGCGACGTATTCTTGATCGGCCAGCGCTTCCGGCAACGCCGCAAGCGCGACCGCGTTCACGTTGTAGGGCGAAGCGACCCGGCGCACCATCGCCATCTGTCCGCCGTTGCCCGCGAGGGTGCCGATGCGCAGGCCGGCCAATCCGTAGGCTTTCGAGAATGTGCGCGCCACGAAGAGATTTGCGGGCCACTCAACGCAGCTGAGCATGGTCTCTCCATGAAACTCGAAGTACGCTTCGTCCACCAGCACCGCCGCCTGGGGCGCAGCTTGACCAATCTGCAGCAAGAACTCGCGGGCAACGGCTGTTCCGGTCGGATTGTTTGGATTCGCTACCGCTATCAACCGAGTACGTAAACTGATTTGCGATAGCAGCTCCTTCACCGGAAAAGTGAAATTGTCGTCCGCGAGAACCGGAATTATGCAAGCGCCTCCCACCTGCGCGAAAATTGCATACATCGCGAACGTGGGTACGACGATTATCACTTCGTCTCCGGGGTCAAGATAAGTCGCACACAGCAGATGAATCGCCTCGTCCACTCCGTTCGTCAGCAGAACCTGTTCCGCATTGAGCCCGAGAAAATCAGCGACCTTGCGCTCCACCGGTTCGCGCTCTGGATAGCGGGCCAATTCCTCGCCGTTCAACGTACGGATCTTTGCCAGCACGCGCGGCGAGCATCCGATTGTGCTCTCGTTGAAATCGAGACGCAGCCCGACACGACCTGCGAGCGGCGGTCGATAGGCATGCAAATTCTTCAGTGCGGCGCGCGCTTCAAGCATGGGAGAGCCTCACCCGCAACGACTCCGCGTGTCCCATCAAACCCTCGGCTTCGGCCAGAGCGATCCCAGTGCGAGCAATTTCTCGCATTCCCGCGGAGGAAACTTCCTGACAAGAAATGATCCGCACGTAATCAAGCACGCTCAGACCGCCTCGCACACGAGCCATCACCCCTGTCGGCAGCACGTGATTCGGCCCTGAAATGTAGTCGCCTGCCGACTGCGGCGTGAATTCATTCAGAAAAATCGAGCCCGCATTTTTAATTGCCGGGGCTAACGCCGACGGCAGCGTCAAATGCTCGGGTGCAATGTGGTTCGAAGTTTCAACTGCATCATCCAGCGAGGCAACTAGGAATATGGCGCCGCGGCGAGATAGCGATTCAGCAGCAACGAGATTAGTCCGCGTGCGCCGCTGCACCTCTAACTGAACCGCTTTGGCGAGTCCCCGGGAGGTCGTGATGAAGATGCAGAGCGCGTCAGGATCATGCTCCGCCTGCGCTACCAAATCGCAGGCGATGAAAATGGGATCTCCTTCTTCGCTGATGAATACCGCTTCGGTCGGTCCGGCCAGAAAATCAATGCCGCAGTCGAAAGCGACCAGCTTCTTGGCCGCAGTCACATATCGATTTCCCGGACCGATGATCTTGCTCACACGGGGGACGCTCTTGGTTCCATAGGCAAGTGCAGCGACGGCTTGTGCTCCCCCCACACGATAGAACTCTTGTACTCCGAGAAATGCGGCCGCCGCTAAAGTCGCCGGGGCCAGCCGCGGCGACACTACACGAATTTGTGGCACACCCGCTACCTGCGCGGGAATTACCGTCATCAACAATGTCGACGGTAACGGATAGCGGCCGCCGGGAACGTAGCAACCCACCGATTCCAGCGGGCGCACGAGTTGTCCGACGCAGACTCCGGGATGAATTTCGCGCCGCCATTCCTGCGGCCTCTGCCACTCACAATAGCGGCGAATGTTAGTCGCAGCCTGTGCGATCGCATCGCGCAAGTCGCCGGAAATGTTCTTCCATGCAGCGTGCATCTCAGTCTCGGCCACGCGGACCGGTTCATTCTTCTCTAACCCGTCCCACCTCGCGGCATAACGCCGTAAAGCGCGATCGCCGTTTCGGCGCACGTCGTTCACAATGCGCCGCACCGCGGGCTCGATTTCGCTCAAATCGCTAGCCCCGCGTTGCTCCAGCACGCGCACGAACCGCTCCCTGCTGCGTCCCTCGAGAATCCGCAAGCGCATCACATCACCACCTTGTTCAGCGGATATTCGACGATTCCTTGCGCATTCGCCTGCTTGAGCTTCGGAATGAGTGTCCACGCAGTGTGCTCTTCGATTACCGTGTTGACTGCGACCCACTCGCCATCGGCCAGCGGTGCCACCGTCGGATTTTTCAACGCCGGGAGCAGGCCGAGAACGGCCGCCAAGTCGGGCTTGCGCACGTTGAGCATCAATCCCACCCGGCCCAGCGCCGCCATCGCACCGCATAACATCACGGCAAGGTTTTCGATTTTGCGCTTCCGTTCTGGATCCGACCACGCCAGTTTGTTCGCTATGAGTTGAGTATTGGATTCGAGGACCGTCTCGATAATCCTGAGATGATTAGCTCGGAGTGAGCTTCCGGTCTCCGTGACTTCCACGATGGCGTCTGCCAGCAGCGGGGGCTTGACTTCGGTCGCGCCCCAGGAAAATTCAACTCGCACAGGCACATTGCGGCCGGCAAAATAGTTTCGCGTGAAACTCACCAGCTCGGTGGCGACGATCCGTCCTTCAAGGTCTTCCGGTTTCTCGAAATTCGAATCCTCGGGCACCGCCAGCACCCACTTCACTTTTCCCATGCTCTGTTTGGCATAGATGAGGTCGGTGACACTCACTACATCTAGCCCGCTTTCGAGCACCCAATCGAGCCCTGTGAGCCCGGCATCGAGCGCGCCGTGTTCGACGTAGCGTGCCATCTCCTGCGCGCGGATGAGCAGGCACTCAATCTCCGGGTCATCGGTCGCAGCGAAGTATGAGCGCGCATTGGTGTAAACGCGCAGCCCGGCGCGGGTGAATAAACTCAAAGTCGCTTCCTGCAAACTGCCTTTGGGGAGCCCGAGACGAAGTTTCATCGCCGCGCCTCCTCGGCTGCAAACGCAGTGGCCTGACCCAGCGACAACTCCTGCGTGAAGCAAGATCTCGATCCGGTGTGGCACACCACCCCCGCACCCAGCACGCGGACGCGGAGCAATACCGTGTCGCGATCGCAGTCCGTGAAAGCAGTCACGACCTGCAGGCAGTTGCCGGAGGTTTCTCCTTTCTTCCACAGCTTTTTCCGGGTTCGGCTGTAGAAGGTGACAAAGCCGGTCCGCAGGGTTGTCTCCAGCGCTTCGCGATTCACAAAGCCCACCATCAACAACTCTCCGCTGACTGCGTCTTGAATGACTGCGGGGGCCAGGCCTTCCATCTTGTCGAAGTCGATTTCCATCCGAAATCCTCCTTCCATCGCTGTGCCCGCGCTTCGAACCCGCAGCAGAAATAGAAAGCCCGCTGCGCATTTCGCGTCAGCGGGCTTGGATTTCCTATCAGTGCTTTAGGCTGTTATCCGGAAACCTCCGCCGACACGCTCATCGCATGGTGATGATGATAGTGACGGTGGTGAATCGACCGGATCATTACAAATGCAAGAGTAGGACGATCAGTCTCGTGCAGTCAATCGAAATTTCATACCAACCGCATCGCAATATTAAATGCGTCGCATCACTTTTTTGGTTGAGTCGCTTCGACGAAACGGGCAAGCCAGACAATGTCGTCATCCCACTCGAACCGCCAGCATCGAAATCGAGCCGCCATCAACGCCTTCGACCGGAAACGTGATCGCATCGCTCTGTTGCGCGGTCGCGATTACGTAAAGGAGAGGCAAATAGTGATCAGGTGTAGGAATGGAAAGCAGTGCACTGGGGCCGAGCTTTTCGTAATCGATCAGAGGCGCATAGTCTCCTGCGAGCATCATCTGCCTGGCTTCGGTTTCAAAGCGGACCGCCCAATCATACGGATCGGGCATGCGACGTCCCCAGGCATAGGTGTGCAGGTTGTGAACCAGATTTCCGCT
Source organism: uncultured Acidobacteriota bacterium (assembly GCA_963701925.1). Taxonomy (GTDB): domain Bacteria; phylum Acidobacteriota; class Terriglobia; order Terriglobales; family Acidobacteriaceae; genus Sulfotelmatobacter. Next base: position 709 of record CAVPBQ010000006.1, on the reverse strand, counting down.
CCCCACGATCAGAATATTCTCGTCGCGCAAAGGTGCGAGTCTTCCTCCGACCTCGAAATGAAATGAAGCAGGCTTGGTCTCGTCGATGCTTAGCTGCACCACCGGAATATCCGCGTTCGGATAAACATGGCGGAGCACGGACCAGCTTCCGTGATCCAGTCCCCAGGAATTGTCCAGCACTACCGGCAAGGGCGCGAGCATCTGTTGTACGCGGCGCGCGAGTTCGGGGTCGCCGGGCGCGGGATATTGCACCTCGTACAACTCGCGAGGAAATCCTCCAAAATCATGAATGGTTTTTGGCGATGTGCTGATGGTCACTCCGGTTCCCGGCACAAACCAGTGCGCCGAGATCGAGAGAATTGCCTTCGGCTTGGAAATCGACCTTCCGATCCGACTCCAGGCTTCCGTATAGACGTTTTCCGTGATGGCATTCATGGGATTTCCATGCCCGAAGAAGATCGCAGGCAATGTGCTCGAATGGCTCATTCGCTTTTCCGCCGCACCATCCATAGTCTCCGTCACTCGACCAGAATTCTATTTAGTTTAACGAAAGGTCTATCCCCTCGGCACTGCAGATTTCCGTGGTTAAGGTTCGGCGGAGGCTATAATCCCTCTCGCACTCGCCGGTGCCAACACCAAGGGCGTCTTAAACCGCCGCAGGAGATATCCAAATGAAAATCTCGATTCAGTGGTTAGCTGTATCGCTGAT
>CAVPBQ010000005.1:0-886170 GCA_963701925.1 uncultured Acidobacteriota bacterium | reverse complement strand
CCCTGTAGTTTGCCCACGCCTGTATCGCAAGCGGATAGCGTAGTCAGTTCGGCATTCAGTCGCAATCTGATGATCTCGCGTACCTGCAGGAGTCCATCATCACCAGATTTCGGGTCTGTCCCCAACACCAGTGCCGAGCGCTCCGGATACTGCGTATCTGCGAACCCGTGGACCGCTAGGTGCAACACGCGAAACTGGTCGAGTGGCTCCTTCTTGAATGCAGTTTCCGTGGCGTCCTTACCCAGCAAGATTACCGCCTCCGGTCCGACAATTTTACCGATTTCCTCGACCTCTTCCCGAGTTTGAGGAAGATCTTGAAGCCGCATCCCGGACAGGTCTGCCATGCCACGAAGAACCCGTCCGCGGACGGTGTCTGGAGCCGGAATTCTCCTGCCCGCTCCGCCTTGATTCTCGTAGGCAACATCACCTACACCGAGAAACGGACTCGCCGCGATTTCGTTCTTCCTCGCTCTACGCAAGACATCAAGGATGGTTCCGGAAGGCACGTAACTTATCACGCGAGACTTCAACAGATACTCGCCCTGGTTATCGCGCAGTGCTTCAAATGGAAGCAGGTTCAACGCCCCGTCCGGCGCAATGATGAGTCTTGCTGCTGTCTTCGCTTCGGGGATCGGCTCCAAGAGTACTCGGAAAAGACGTTTCGAGGTTTCTACCCCCGCGCCCTTTGCGCGTACCTCATCGACAAATTGCTCCGCTAGTTTTTCGACTTCCTTGCGCCCGATCGGTAACGCTTGAACGTGTGCGCCCCGGCGCGTCACCGAAATACAGAAGGAAATGGGATCATCCAGCACGTACTCCAGGAGCACTTCATCTGGATGCAGGTCGTTCTCCACATTCGCCAACGCCGCTGGCTGCACAGGAAGTCGTCGGTTGGGAACATCTTCTCTGGTCCACGCCAGACCCAGCCGTCGCTCGTATTCAACGAGGTTGTCCAGCAATTGTTCTCGTTCAGGTGCGCTGTTGGTCTGCATGAGTCGGGCCTGGAGACCCGCAACATCGCCTTCCAGCGCGGCTGTCTGATCTGATTCCGTTGCGGGCAGCGCCTTTCTATCTTTAAGAGCCCATGCGAGAGTTCGGCCTCGAACGCGTTCGAGAACTGCGAACGCTCCGGGCGCGTCACCATTCTTGGTGACAAGTTCAAAGTGTCGAAGGTAGGTCTCGCTCATCGCTGCGGCAACGGAACTGTTCCAATATGGCTCATCGACGCTGATGAGCATTCCCTCTATCACATCTTCCGCCTGTTCGTAGAGAGCATTTGCTTCGGCAAAGTTTCCACGACGCGCCTTCAAATCAGCGAGCATCGTCAGGTTGCGAGGCACGTAATAACGATCACCAACCCGCTGGCTCGCGGCCAGACCCTGAGTGGCACGCGCATCCGCTGTGGCAAGATCTCCGGCATCACGATAAATTTGCGCCAGTTCGAACATGGCGTCGGCTTCCATCCGGTAGAACTGAGCTTGGGTCGCGAATTGGCCGGCATCTTCCAAATACTTCACCGCTTGCTGTCGGTCACCTTTCTGTGCCGCCAGTTTTCCGAGAAGAATCAGCAATTGCGCCTCATGGCCCCGCTTCTCTTGTGATCGCGCTTTGGTGAGTGCATTCTCAAGTACCACCTTCGCCTCGTCGGTTCTGCCGAGCGAGACCAGGGCTTGAGCTTTTCCTTCATAACCCATGAACGGAAGTCCACAGTCAGGATCAGCCTCCGCTAGCTTGATGGCTCTTTCGAAGAATTTCAGCGCTTCCGCGTGGCGATTGACTTCTTCGAAGCCTCTGCCAAGCAATTCTAGAAAGCGTACTTGGCCACCGGTGTCGCCGTTCGCCATGGTGGAAAGGAGTGCACCACCCAGAAGTCTGGCCGCCCGTCCGGGATTCCCTTCTAGGAAACCAATTAGACCTAATTCGCCGGATGCCCTTGTCACCCATTGATCCTCGCCCAAGCTCTTTGCGATGTCCTGCGCTTCTAGCCAGTCGCGCTTTGAAGCTCGGTAGTCAATCTCGATGTCCGTGTAGCCCTTCGCGATCAGGCACCAAAGCCGCAGTTTCTTGTCAGCCTGCACGATGGGATTCTGGAGTTGTTCGTTCAAGAAACGTGAAAGGTCAACGAACGACATTGTTTCCGCTTCTGATCTAAGCCGGCCGACCTTGGCGTGAAGTTCATTCCGCGCATCGCCCCGCTCCGAGAACAGCTTCTCAGCTCTGGCATAGAGCGGGGCAGCTGCGGGTCCGTTATTTAGAAAATAGAAACGATCCGCGGCTTTGAGCAATACCTGAGGGTCTGCCGACTGTTGCACATCAGCGGAGGTGAGGCGAATCCTAGTTGCCTCTCGACGGTATGCGGTGACGACGTAGTACGAGGCAGTAGTGAGGACTACCACCACGGCGGTAGCAAGCCCCGCTCGTATTGAGACACGTCTGCCCATACGGAAACCACACAAATGTGGAATCTACGACGTGGTCGCGACGAGGCGGTGCAAGACGATGGCGATTGCGGACTAAAACCCGAAACCTTCCAGATAGTTTCTCAGTTTGCGAATAAAAAATAAAGCGGCTGGACCCGAAAACGCTTGTCTGTCGAGCGTTTTGACGGATGTGGGACCGATTAGCTGCCAGGAGGCCGCATTGTTCCCTCGCCGCAATCATCATAGACACCGGGGGTAGTGGGTCAGTTTGGAAAAGCAAACTTTACATGTAATAGCGGTAATGCAACGCGGGATTATCGCTATTCGCGATCTTGAGAATTTCACCGACTCGTCTCGAAAAGGCTAGGGTTATGGGGTCAACACAACTGAAGGCCGCAGTATTCCAATTCAGTTTCGTGAGGCGAAGAAGATCTGCAGCGACATCGCGGAACGGTAGTGAACCCCAGTTCTCGACGATCTCAAGAGGCTGAGGAACTCTGAATCCAGGATAGCAGCGAAGGAAAGGAATATATCCGATGGTGAAAACGAGACCTTTCTTTTCTCCGAAGTGCACTATCGTTCCGCGTAAAACCGGCTTGTTTCCGGGGCGAAGGCAGCAAGTGCCGTGGCGTGCAATCGTTATCAAGCCGTACTGCCCTATGTCGGCCAAAGCCTCTTCGAAGCCAAGGCGCTCTTCTTCCGTGAAGCGCGAGGATTTGTGGATGACGACCCGGCGTGGCTTAGTATGGAGTTGATCTTCGTACGTCTGTAGAACCCGGACAATTAGGTTGCGCGCCGCTTCGCGGGAAAGGTGAGGACTCTTATCTCGCTCCTCTTTCGACGGCTTCCAATCAAACCGTTCGCCTTGCAAAACGAAGCCTTCTCCGCCGTCGGTGAAAGCTTGGGCTACGCTGCTACGAATTGAATTGCTCGTCGCGCCATCAGGATGGAAGAAGGATATTCCAACAAAACATGAACCGTGCATGACGTCGGCCAATCTCCACGGAACTATCCCCGCCTTGTAGAGAAGCCCGACGGAGAGGTTCCATGCGCGAGTCGGGAGGTCTTGCACTCCACGTGATCCTACTAACGTCCGATGCCAGAGCAACTGTGTAGGAAGAAGATCTAGACACTTTGCCTTAAGCCCTCTTCGGAAACTCCGCGATGAATCGGAGTCGTCCGTAATGGCCTGCGTCTCTTCACTATTATTCGTAGCATCCGAACCGATAGTGTTTTCCTCAACATCGGCCAAATCATCCTCCTCATCAGCCTAGATTTGTCTCAATGTCGTGTTGCCTGATACCCACTTTGCAAAGCTTCTCAAGTTTTTCAGTCATGGCCACGAGGATCAAATCCGGCGCGGGATCTAGCTGTTTCAGTGCACGGACTTCTTTGATAACGGCGTCAAGGAGCAATTGCACTCGAACCGTGAAGTCTGGATGCGCCTCGACCGCTGCGACATCGGGTACTCGGAGTGCCCGATGCCAAAGTTCCTGTGTAACCATCTCGATTTGAAAAGGTTCCCCGATGTTGAGTCCGGGGAAAGATGGGTGCAGCATCGCATCAACCTTATCGGTTTGCGCAATAGGTTGTGACATTTGCTTCAAAAGTGCCAAAGCTCGGTCGATGGCGTCTGCGGGTCCAACAATACCTACCCTAATCACGGTCCGCCGTGTTACGTCAGTTTTGCTGTACGGCCCGAACGCGGTTAAACCAGTGCGTGGGTCCTCACAGTGACGTTTATCTGAAAATACCAGCTCTGGTTCGCCCAAATATTCGCAGCTGAGCTTTATCGGCCCTGAAGTCAAAAGCGGAACGATGGATTCCGATGAAAAGCTGGCGGTCTTGGGGTTCGGATTTCTTTTCCGACGCGACTTTGGGGAGCGGATTCCTGTGCTCATTTTTCGACCTCGAACAGAAACGAATACTGTTCCGAGCCAAGCTCAGGAGTTGCAAGATCATCTTCAATTTCGGCGTTGATCAACCTGTCGTAATCGATGGAGTCGCCCAAAATACCAAAGTCCATGATCCCTCCAGCGGGAGCCAAAGAAATCTTGACTCGCTCCAGTCCCGTCTTGATCAGGAGTTCTTCCTTATCGCCGCGTGAAAGGACCAGAGACCAAAACCTTAAAGATCGCAGAACTTGGCCATTTCTTTCCTGGTTTAGCCATTGCGAAAGTATGGGGCCAACACGGGACCCGCCCCGCGGAGTTTTCCCATCATCGGCAGTAAGCATGTATGTTGGAGTCACTCGCAAGAATAAGCCCATTGGAAGGTGAACGAACTCCGCACGAATCGCTTGATGACGCCAGCCAAGTGGGAATCTTTCTCCCTTCCCATCTTCCGATTTCCTCATTCCGTAATGACGAGTCGTCACCTCACGAGTACGCTTGCCATTAAGATTCCAGACGATTCTCTTGGGTTCTTGCCTAAAGGGTGAAAAGAAATATCGCTGACCATCGTGATCAAATCGAAGATATCTGTCCCAACAATGCTGACGAAAAACGAGATTTAGCAGTTCTATGCCCCATCGTTTGGTCTCTTCGTTGTTGAACCACGTTGAAAACATCACGTCCTTCAACGTCTTTGGTTCAATCGCTTTTTCGAGCGGATTGTCGATGTCGTGAAGATCAGAGAATGTATAAAGCTTTCCGCCGCGCAACATAAATGGAGGCACATGGGTACTATCGGTCAGTTCCTTGATCTCCCCTTTTTACGCATCGATGTGTCGCCCGACTGAACTACCAAAGGTAGTTCCGTGATTGGCAGCAGATTCGTGACAATCAGTTCTTGCACTTTATCTGCGCCACTTGATGCTGTGATTACTTGTGGGGAAGCGGAGTAGCCAAGATTCGTTGGCGGGATTGTTGGAGAGAAACCCCCGCGCCCGCGTTTTCTAGGGGTATCGGTGAGAAGTGCCACAAGCTCTACAAAGCCCTCTTCATACTTGGAAGGGTCTCGAAAGTCTATCCAATTTCGAACGCGCAGGCTCGGCGGCAACTCGACGTTTTCTAGCAATAGCGTCACCACCCGCCCTTTCCTACCCGACGGGTCCGACCATACTGCGATTGTCCGTTCAAGAGTGGGCCACTCCGCCCGAAGCATTTCTTTGCTGGCAACGATACCGATGAAACGAGCCTGATCTATGTAGCGTTCAAGTTCTAGAACGACGTTCTTTCCTTTATCAAAATCCCATTTGTCGAAGACCACCCCTAAACGGCGGTTCAAGTACGGAACTGTCTCCAAATGCTCGGCAAGCGCTTCGACCCAAGGTTTGTTTGCTCCGTTATGACATAGGAAAATGTCTTTCTCTTCTTGGGAGGCTTGACCAAGTTGAAGTCGTGCTTGGCTAACCACAGTCCGATTAGGTCAGAATCAACTGCTATTTGCAAGCTTAGAGCCTTTATTGACAAAACGGCCCCGAGCACATAGGCATTCTAAGCGAACACACGGCGAACATTACTATGCCCTCGGCAGCTGCATTTCGGGAACAGATCGAATCGTCACTCGAAGCTTGCCGGTTGGCGACGAGTATATGTCCTAGACTTTGGGACGAGCACGATAGACGTGTGCATCACCGCGCTGCGGCTCCGTCCCCTGGTGAACCGGTTTGCGTTCGCGAAAGGGCTATTTAGTAGGCTTCTGGAACGTCTTCTTCAGCCAGGCAGACAGACGACCAGTTCATTCTCTCCTATGTAGGTGTTTCCATCTGGCGCGGTGACGCACATCGCGCGGTTTGTAAGCAGGGTGATTTGGTCGGCGTCGTAACCAATGATCCGGGCACGAATCATCCTCTGAAATTCTTTTTTCTCCTCTTCCGTCGAACCAGTGTACTCCGGTACTTGAGGCAACGATTCCCGAGCACACAATTGCGCAAAGACGTAAAAACCAAAATCTGATACTGCAACGGGCTCCCACACTACTGGTTCTAGCTCCGTGCCTGCGGGAGGAGTTCAGGTCCGTGCGTCCAATATTCCCAACCGGAAAGTCCGTCTCGCTGAACAGCTTGTCCCGAGAGCGCAGGCGACAACTGACCTACCGTAAGGTCAGACATGTACCATTCGGGCATCGTGAACCGATGCGAGAGGCGCGTCCAAATCAGTTCCAGCAGAAAAAAGAGCGGATTTTGATGAGACGAGCCGTAGATCAACCATCGCTTGCCTTGCATTGGGTAAGTGAAAGGGAAACCGTCCAACTTTACGAGGCTGAATTGTCCGCATACGATCAACGCCGGAAGAGTACTACCACCAAACCCCTGCTGTTTCGGATGTCTCTCCAGAAAATCAAAAAGACCTTCGCGCAGTGACGCTTCGGACTTAAATCCGCCATAACCAAAAATGATCCTCACCGGCGAGATCTGCTCGATCACGAGTGCCCGATAGAGCATTTCGAGATGGAAGGGGAGCCTTCCGGCTTTGGAATGCAAGGGAGGTTCGAGTCCGGTTATCAAACGGTACGCCTGTATAGCGGGTCCAATGTCGAGAGCTTGAGGGGGAGAGTTTTGAAAGTCATCCCAGTGCAAATCGAGAAATTGTCGTAATTGATCATAGGCACTTTCGACCTGAGCAGAGAATAGCGTCTTTTTTACTTCTACGACGGCAATGACGTCTCTGATATTCCACACCGATGACTTGCTGTAGGGCAGTTGCTTGCCAAATCCGGATACCAGCATGCAGTCAATTTGGCCTGACCTAACGCCGGAATTGGTTTCTGCAAATCCCGACACCACTCTCAAGTCTGCCTGCTTAGGAATTGCACGTTTAAGAACTGTGGTGGTCAAGCCTTCATACATATCGCTAATGGTGGTGGTGTGCTTGATCTGTTGCTGATCGATTCGTTTTGCCTCGGCCAGCCGAAGCTCGTTCAATAGGTCCGCGATTGTGGTGATCATGGCTCTCAGTAGTGTTCGAATTGCCCGTCACTTGCCGGCTGGAGCCACTGCTGGGGCGGGTGGTGGTGCGGCAAAATTCGTCCGAGTAGTCAGCAGAGATTCTGCCTCGCCTGAAAACCGCCCCCGGAGTCCATCCGGATAGTAACGATAAATATGTCCAGCGGCTCCATTACCAACGACGGCTGGATCAGCAGCTGCTAACCGGATCGTATACGTGGGGGCCGGCCAATCCTCGGTCAAGAACATTTGCACGTGGGCAAAGCATCCTCCAGGGATGACTTCGGCACACACGAGATGAGCGCGCCATCCATCCGGCCGAGCATTAGCATTTAGCATTTCCCCAAGAAGAGGGTGTTGTCGCACTCCTATGAATTCGTTGACTCGGCTAACGGGGCCCGCAACATCGTCAGAGATGAATTCGCGGAGCCGGGAGAATGACGGTTCGTGTCCGGTGTACCTGTTGAATTGCGTAAGAAAATAGTGGAAGCCAATCTTGGCGAAGGCTCGAAAGTATCGGGCATTCAGCTCAACTTTCCAACGGCTCCTGCAAAAACTTTGCTTCCTGGGGTACCTTCTCCGAATTCGGCCGCAGGCCACGCCTGCCTGAGAATCGGTTCCAGCCAAGCTCTTTCCTCCGGGTCACAAGATAGTCGAGCCTCAAAAGGTTTGATCACTCCGAACGCCTTAAATGCCTGGAGTAACCACTCAGCAGTTGCATCCTCTCGGATTGGGAGATGATGCGTCTTCCCAGAACTCTCGACAAAGATCAGTTCTCGCGATTGTCTTGCTTGGCCGTTCTCAATTTCGAGATTAACTTCCACACCCCAAACTGGATCAAATGCGCTGAATTCCTGACGGCGTCCCCCGCCGCTTCCCCTATAGAAAGGGTTCACCTTATCGTGGTGTGCACGACCTTCAATGCCGTACCACCTACGAAAAAACCCCTCCGGGCCGCATCGGGCAAGCTGCTCATCTAATACGCCTAAGCGTTTGTTATTGCACTCGTCACAGACGCGATTTTCCAGATTTGGTGCGCCCGTAAATTCTCCGAACGCAGCCGGCAGGACATGCTCCAGAGAGTTTGCTGGAGAAGAACAGTAAAGGCACTGTCCCAAGTTTTCCATAAGCTCATTATCCTAGGAATTCGCTGCCACAAGGATCAGCGACGAACTTCTGGTCGGATCGTCGGGCAACTTGGACGCTATTTCCGACGGTCACTCTCTAAAACAACATATCCGGAATATCTTCCCCTCCGCAAGGCACATGCCGGAACGTTTCAGACAGTGGCCGGAATTTCGGACAAGTGACTGTCTATATCGACGAAAGCTCATGAAAGCCTTTACAATGTGCAGGCAAGCTGAGGGGGTGAGCCGCCCGTCGCAGCATAGCTCCGGGCGGCTCCTTTCGTCTAATATCCAATGTGATCGGAGTGTGCAGGCAGGTAGGCCCGCTTTCGATGCCCACACTCCCGATGAATTTAGCAGCCTTAGTGCGTCATCCTGCTAACCTTAGCGGATGAGCCAGTGCCTCCTATTCTCAGCAAGCCAGCAGACAGCAAGGAGCATCTCTGGTCCAAGTGGATTTTGAACAGCCTCAAAAGCCAGGACCCTATCATCCTCCAACTCGGCAAGGCACCTCCCACAAACCGTTCACTGGCGATGTCACCGTTAATGGGTGTTTGCCCCGGGATGTAACAACGGATGGATGAGCCAGCTTGAGGCCACGATTAAACCGCTGGTTGGCTCGTTGATGCAAGACATATCTGCATCTCTCGATGCCACGCAAGCAAAAGGACGTGTCCATTTGGGCAGTAAAAACGGCAATGGTTCTCGAAGGTACAAAATCGAAGGGCCTTGTGCGTTCCTATGAGCAGTCTGACTGTGAGCAGCTACGAGTAGCTTCTTCCATCCCGCCGAGAACTCAGGATTTGGCTTGGGAGATTTTCTGGTAGCGGAAGGCTTGCCACAGGAACCGACATCGGGTAAATATGGGGGGAGTCCCGCCGAATGCTGCTCAGGGCTGTGTTACGACGATCATCGTTGGACACTTGGCGATTCAAGTCCTCAGCATCAATGTTCCGGAGAAGTACGACAATGAAATCGTCAACATCGGCTGCAAGGTGGGGCCGTGGAATGAATTGCTAATTGACGTGTGGCCTATGGCTAGTAGCTCGGTCGTGTGGCCCCCTGCCCAGATGTTGACCAATGACGGTGGGCCGCTCTCTTTCATCAGGCTTCGTGACCGATGGAAAATTGGCAACGCCGTGTGAAGCAACAGATCCTACGCAATGGACGAGCATGGCAAGCTACAGGTTCATTTTCGATAACGATTCCAGAAAAACAGCCGAGTTTTTTCCGCGCCGTCGCATTGTCAGTTTGGAGCAGGCCGGATTGACGGAGAAGGCCAGTGATCGAGAAATCGTAGAGGTGGCGTCAGATAGAAAATGGATTATTGTCACGGCTAATGGCGATCACTTCATAGCGGAAATCAAGCGGTATCTTCGACAGAGCATGAAACTAGTCTGTCACGACCTATCAGGGCTGGTCATCGTTCCTAACGATTACCAGCTTCAACAACGGGTCTTGCCCCGCCTTGGACAGAGACTGCACTTCAACGGGAAGCACATCCGACTGGAAAGACGTGTGGGAGCTAGATTGCTGTGTACGGGTAACCAAGGATGGGAAAGCGCAAGTCACTCGATTCGAGCGGTGCTTCTACTGCAAGAAGAGAGGCGTGGCTTGAAGAACACGCGGACCGCAAAGAATGGCGGAGTGCAAGTTCGCACTCCGCCAGAAATCTAAGGGTGATGAGCTTATACCGCCGCCTTGCGCGTTTTCGCCTTTGCTTTGGCCTTCGTCTTTTTATCTCGTTTCGCAGCAAGTTCTTCTGCTACGGCCCTTTGGAGTTTCTCAGTGTCTACGTGCGCCGGGCTCCAATTCCATAAAAAATGGCGGAGTGCGAACTCGCACTCCGCCGGGAATCTAAGGGGATAGCGCTAGGCCGTCTTGCGGCTCTTCGGCTTGACTCCCGCCTTCGTCTTTTTCTCTCGTTTCGCTGCAAATTCCTCTGCCACGGCCTTTTGCAGCTTTTCAGCATCCACTCGGTAGCGTTTGGCGGCGTCCATCAGAACGTCGTCGCGGCTGGCGGTGGATCGCTGATAAGCCGAATCCAGCAGGCTGATTTCGAGAAGGAGCCTGCAAAGTTCGGCCTCGTCGTAGGTGCCCACTTGCTTGGCCAGAAGCTCCTGCGCGGACGCGGAGTCCTTCTTCGCCTCTACCTTGTGCCGCTTCGCCAGAGCCGGGACCTGGCTATAGGAGAGATGGCCGATCAGGTAATGGGCGACCGCCAACAAGTCGGCCTTCTTTAACGGAGCCGATACGCGTTGGAGGATGGTAGCCAAGACACGATGGCGAGTTGTAATGGCCAGTTTCTCCTTTTCGATGCGCTTCCGTTCCTCGGCCCGCTCCCGCTCGACTTGCTGCGGAGAAGGCGTGTTGGGATGGTGGGTGCGGCAAGCGGGATCGGCACAAACCTTGACGACCTGTCCGCGCTTGCCGCCGTCCATGACGATCGCTTCAGCCATCTTGTCGCATGGTTTCTGGTTCGCGGGGAGCTTGCCACTTGCGCCGTTGGCTTTCGGCTTCTTGATCTCCAACTCCACATACTGATTCCGTCCCAAGGGAGCGCCCTCGCGGGAATTCCACGCCGCCGAAATCTGGATCAGCTGCGGCTTGGTTTCCAGAGTCTTTCTCACGGAAGCGTCGATCTTGGCCCGAAAACAGTCGGGCGAAGTGCATTATGTGGAATCTGGAATCAAGCGTAATGCATGGGTGTCAGTAGAAGCTTTATGGCAACCTTCGGACTCAACGCTCATCGCGTCGAACTGCGGGGCAAATCCATGCGCAAGAAACGCAATCCACCGCAATTTTCCCAGCAGAACACTACGTCGATGGTGTTGCCACCGATGTCCCACCCGGCGGCCTCCGTGCTAAGAAGTAAAAGTTGCCAATTATCAATGCGACGCCCCAGGCGACTGCCGCGGCAATAAACCAGTGTTCCAAATACCATGGAATCATGAACGCACGAAAGCAGATGAAGATTCCGAATAAGAGGAGGAATACTCTCCTGAGAAAGGCCCACCGCGTGCTTTTCTTGTTACCGCTAACTACATCTCCGGGTCGGTGCTCGTCCAATCGCATGCCGACGTAATACCACATCAGAATCACGTAAAGCATGTACCACCAGTCTCGTTCGGTTTCCATTGCTTTCCAATACGTGACTCTCTCATTGATGTGAAGCATCCAAGGGGTAACACTTTGTGCAGCCCACGCAGGTATATTCAAAGCGTAGTCCACATATCTCGCCCTCTCGAGCGCCGGGAGCGGTTCCTGATGGGCTCGCTGAGCTTCTTGATGGCCCAGTCGAAATAGCGCGAGCGCGAGCAACACGTTCAGGGCCGGCAACAACAAGCGCATATGGATACCAAAGTACCGACGCATAAAAAACTCCCGCCAAAGGTTAGTAAAGAGCGATCTTGACCTTGGCCGAATCCCTTAGAACTTCACATCTCCGGGACACCATTGGGGTAGCCCGGGCAAGTTCTGCTCTAAAAATACCTCCGCAGCGATCCAGCAGGTGATATCGACTGAATGGTCCCAACAGTTTGCATTTTCGCTCGGCACGTTAAGAGCGCTGCAAAGCGCCGCATCGTTTTTTAGGGTCTCACCGTGCAGCCCTTCGTGGAACAAGGTTGCTTCGACAAAGGTCGAATCCGTAGTGAGATTTTGATAGGCAAAGAAAACCCTTAGGTTTGGTAGCTGCGATGACTTAAAAATCCCGAAGGGCCCGAAAGATATTGGGGAGCGCGCCTCCGTAGCGGCTGCTTCGAAACCGGGCGCAGGCACGTTTGCGGCGAATTCGAGTGCGACCGTAGGATAAGAGGATCCGATCATAGAACCGGGCTCCTGAGATTTGTTTCCGTCGCAGAACTCGTGCCCTTGGCTCAGATATGCCTCGAACTCACTCTGGGAAGTGTTCAGTGGCATGAATATATGGTTGACACAGAATGTGCATGCGCCGCCGGTCAATAGAAAGGCGTTCAGGTTCGAAAACGCACCCTCGACGAAAGTGCTGGTCTGCGAATCCAACGGAGCGCACCGCACACCGGCTTTGCCTGTGTGCGACGGGTTACCAAGTGGAGTCGGGGAGGGGCTATCGTTAGCCACCTGTGCCCGTTGGGCCGACACTCCGGAGGCCACACCGTTAGTAGAAGTGTTCCAATCTCCCCACCATGTGTAGTCAGTCAGAGTGCCGACTGACGCTCCCGCATTAACGGAGGAGTTTCCGCTCGAATCCAGTGCGACGACCGTTTCAGGTTGACTGCCACTGACGATCTTCGCAACAATGCCGTTGCCCCGAGTTGCGGCGACCATCGACAACGTAGCCCCAGCGGTAGATTGATACGTCCAGTTCGGCAGTCCAGAGCTGATGTTGAACGAGGCGATCTGGCTCACCTGCGTAACGCCGTCGGCCGCAGTGGTCGTCCCACTCGCGAACGCCACACCATTTTCGCCCAATACAAGGGTCGGTGATTGCCCGAAATTTACTTTCGTCGGACTGAACGGCAGATTGTACGGCGTCCCCGCCGCTCCGCCGACTACATCCACCGCCTGATACGGATACTGCGGCGGCGGCCCGCTCGACGGTGATATCGTCCACGTGGCAATTACGCCGCTGTTTCCGTCCGGGATGATCGAACCCGGCAGCAACGCTTGGTTCTGCGTTGTTGAACTCAGCAGCGAGGTGCCTCCATCAACATCGTCTGCGCTCAGCCACCAGAGATAAAGGCTGTCCGATGTAATTACCTGGTTCACGATGTTTCGTACCTCATACTCGACATAGGTTGTTCCGTCCGTGTTCACCATCGGAGACCCCATGCAGCACTGCACCGAGATTTGGCTACCGTTCTCGGTGTCTGATGTCGTCGGAATCTGGTATCGCGTGTAATTCCCGTTTTCTATCCTTGTCAACGGCGGGAACCCGTTGTTGGTTGGCTCCGACACAAACACTGCGCCATCCCCACGTACCGCCACTTGAGGCGCATCGCCGTTGCCATAGCAGTACACCGTGTGGTTGCCCTGTTGCACGCCTGCCGCGCTCACTCCGGTTGTTGGCTGGCCATAGACCGGGTCCAAATCGATGATAGTCAGAGGAACCGTTTGTCCGGGAACGCAGGTGTCGTACTCCATCACAATCAGCCCACCGGAACCATCGGGTACGCTGGTCGCGGTAAGGGGAGCGGCGATTGGCGTCTGCCACAACTGCTGCCCGTCCGCAGTGAGTGCCTGAATGATGGACTTAGTGCCGTCACTGCTCAGTTGAATAGAATACAAGTCGGGCCCACCTGCGCTTGGCACCGCCTGTGCAAGTTGAATGGCCGAGTATCCTGGGATGGCAGGGGCGGACCAAATGACTGTACCCGGTGCGAGCACAGTCCCCGAGGAAATTGTCACCTGCGCTTGTCCACTAACAGTTTCTGCCGTCGCCGTCAGCGTAATCTGACCGGCGGCAATGGCGGTTACGACCCCTCGATCACTCTCGTCCGCCGTCACGCTGGCGAGGCTGGGATCGCTAACGGTCCAAATCACGTCTTGGCGCGGGTAGCCGTTACTATCAACGGCAGTAAAACTCTGCGTTCCCCCAATCACGACACTGGCGGAGGCAGGAGTGATTTGGAGAGAATCCGGTGCCACAGGTTGTCCCGCCGACTGGTAAATCTCGGCCTGAGGAACATAGTCCAGAACGTTTGCCCCTTGATATTGGTATTGGTCTTCACCTCCGGCGATCAGAACGGTTCCGTCACTGAGCAGAGTTGCTGCGTGAGAGTCGCGTGCGATGTCGAGCTTGCCTGCGATGGAAAATGTGCCGCTTGTTGGATCATATAGTTCCGCCGGAGCAAGGCTATAGTAATTGTTGTCCCCGCCACCTACGACCAAGACTTGCCCGTTGCTAAGCAGAGTGGATGTAGCGCTGTTTCGCGGATGGGCGAGACTACCGGTGTAAGAGAACGTTTTGGCAATCGGGTCGTATATCTCCGCTGTCGGTACCGGCAGTCCGGTGCCGGGGTCCAGGCCCGCAACAATCAAGACTTTGCCGGAGCTTAATAACGTTGCCGTGGGGTTCTCGCTTCGCGGATTGATACTGCCAACAGACGAAAAAGTTTGGGTTGTGGGATTGTAAAGTTCCGCAGGCACACTCGCGGAACTGAATCCGCCAGCAATCAGTACAGTCCCATCGTTGAGTAGGGCTGCCGCTTGATACGAAAGGGTAGCGGCTAAGTTTCCCGTGGTGTAGGTGAAGAGGCCTGTCGCCGGATCGTAGAGCTCTGCCGTGGCGTCGCCACTCCCTCCTGCAATTAGTACCTTTCCACTTTGCAGTAAAGTTGCCGTATGGCTGTACCGAGAGACGTTGAGGCTTCCCGTATAGGAAAAGGCACCAGTTGTCGGGTCGTAGAGTTCGGCTTGCAGCGGCTGCACGTAATTGCCGTTCGAATACCCTAATCCACCGGTTATCAGCACTTTCCCGTTCTGGAGAAGCGTGGCCGTATGATAGGCACGCGGAACGAGGAGATTGCCGCTGAGGCTGAACGTGCCAGTAGTGGGATTGTACAGCTCAGCTGAGCCAACATAGCCCGCAGAAGCGCTAACAGAACCGAGTCCTCCAGCAATTAGCACCTGGCCGTTCTGGAGAAGCGTCGCGGTGGCTACGGTCCGCGGGACATTGAGGCTGCCCGTCAGCCTGAATTTGGACGGAGTACCAGTGAAGGTTGCCGAAGCTGACGCCGTACCGAGAGTGGCCTGAATCGTTGCCGATCCTTCCGCAACTCCTGTCGCAACTCCCGCCGACGTGACGGTTGCGATTGTGAGGTCGGATGAGCTCCAAGTCACGCTGGACGTAACAGCCCCTTGGGTGCCGTCTGAATAAGTCGCCGTCGCGACAAGCTGCAATGTTGCTCCGACAGATAGAGAAATACTGGCGGGTGTCACGGCGATGGAGGTGACTGTAAGAACACTTTCGGTGAGCGTAGATGAAGTGCTACCTGCATATGTGCTGTTGCCGCCATACACAGCGGTAATCGAATGCGAACCGACCGCGAGGCTGGAGGTCCCGTAGGTGGCTATACCACCACTGAGCGTCCCAGTTCCAAGTGCTGTGCTGCTGTCATAGAACGTGACGGTGCCGGTGGCCGCAGAAGGAGACACAGTTGCGGTGAACGTCACGAGCGAACCCGAAGGGGAGGGATTGGCAGAGGCAACAAGAGCCAGTGAAGATGCTTGCTCCACCTTTTGGGTCAGCGTTGATGACGTGCTGCTATTGTCGTTGGAATCTCCGCCGTAAGAAGCGGTGATCGAGTGGGAAGCAATCGACAGCGTCGAAGTGCTGTACGTAGCCTTCCCGCCGCTGAGCGTTCCCGTGCCCAGAGCAGTACTCCCATCCTTGAACGTCACCGTTCCGGTGGCGGCAGAAGGTGTCACAGTCGCGGTGAACGTGACCGAGATTCCGAAACCGGAAGGATTCAGTGACGATGTCACCGTCGTTGTCGAGGTTGCTTTGTTCACCGTCTGCGTCAGAGTCGTCGACGTGCTGGTGTTATCGTTGGAATCTCCGCCGTAGGACGCGGTGATCGAGTGGGAAGCAACCGACAGAGTTGAAGTGCTGTACGTAGCCTTCCCGCCGCTGAGTGTTCCCGTTCCCAGCGTAGTGCTTCCATCTTTGAACGTCACCGTTCCGGTGGCGGCAGAAGGCGTCACGGTCGCAGTAAATGTAACCGAGGTTCCGAAGCTAGAGGGGTTCAGCGACGATGTCACCGTCGTTGTCGAGGTTGCTTTGTTTACGGTCTGCGTCAGAGTCGTCGAAGTGCTGGTATTGTCGTTGGAATCCCCGCCGTAGGACGCGGTGATCGAGTGGGAAGCAACTGACAGAGTCGAAGTGCTGTACGTAGCCTTCCCGCCACTGAGCGTTCCCGTGCCCAGGGTAGTACTCCCATCCTTGAACGTCACCGTTCCGGTGGCGGCAGAAGGCGTCACTGTCGCGGTAAACGTAACCGAGGTTCCGAAACCCGAGGGGTTCAGCGACGATGTCACCGTCGTTGACGAAGTTGCTTTGTTCACCGTCTGGGTCAGAGCAGAAGACGTGCTCCCGTTGTAGGTAGAATTGCCTCCGTACGACGCCGTAATGGAATGCGAGCCGGCGGCTAATGCCGAAGTGATGTAAGTGGCTTTTCCACTACTGAGCGTGCCTGTCCCCAAGGTAGTGCTGCCATCCTTGAACGTTACAGTTCCAGTTGCCGCTGAAGGAGAGACCGTTGCGGTAAATGTCACTGATGAAGCATAGGTTGATGGATTCGCTGATGAAGTCAATGTGGTCGTGGTGTTGGTCTTTGCAAGGGCCAGTCCGGTGACGTTTACCAAAATGAGAACGAGCAGGAGGACCCGAATGAAGACATTCTTCACGACACACGCTCCAATATTCCGATATTCAGCTCAATGACCAGCCGTCAAACTTCTGCCGAGTGCTAGCGAAGTCTCTCGCCCTGGGGCAAGCTCTTCGGCAGCTGCGATTGGGATCAAGAGAACACGGGAGCATACACAAGTCTTGATTCAGCGCAACTGTGAATTAGTTTTTGTCCGGAAATCCGAACAGACGACGACTCAACTGGTTTCGTCCGTCTCTAATCGGTCGTGAGATTTCAGCTCGCGAGGCGTTTTGCCTGAGGGGGTTGGGACATCAACAAGCGATTCGAGTAGCCTCTCTATTGCCGCGACACCGTCGTCGACGGCTGCCACTTCCTCTTCGCTGAGTGGAATCTCCTGCCGCAATCGCAGCAGGTTGTTCTTGCCTTCCAGCAACTGCGCTTGCGACGAACTCTTCGGCACGTAGAAGCTACATTTTGCACAAGCCATGCGATGAGGGCATTGCTCGAAGAAATCGTACGTGCAGTAGCCGTGGCCGAGATCGTAGAACTTCCAAGGTTCGTTTGCCGTGCGTCCGCCCCGCACGACTTCTTGATCGACGAGCACCTCAATCGCGCACAGGTTCCGTTTGAAATATCCGGCATCGGCGTACGACTTTGCCAGTTTCGTCGGAGTGATCTTGGCATAATGCTGCGTTGCTGCTGGAGTCGTATGGCCGAGCCATTGCTGGAGTTCGAAGAGTGTCATCGGCTCCTTAGCATTGAAAAGTTGCGATGCGATGGTCGAGCGTCCACGGTGGCTCGTGATATTGCCGCGCACGTCCGCTCTCGGGACACCGGCTTTTCGGCATAGCGTTGGAATCAGCACATCATTCAGGTAGCCCTGCCCAATCACTGTCAATCGATATAGGAACAAGAAGTCGACCATTTCGCCGGTCTTTGGGTCGGGTTGCTTTACGCCTTGGGGCCGTACCTTCTCCCATGCGGCGATCGCTTCTCCGACGATCGGGTCAACGGGCTTTGTGAAAGCCGTCGATGTCTTGTTGACGGGAACGTCTAGCATGCACACTGAGCCGGCAGGCAGCTTTTCTGCGGCGCCAGGGATCTGCACTTCTTCCTTCTGCCAGCGGATACAACCCAATCGGAGCCGTACGATCTCGTTGTTGCGTAATCCGGCGAAGAGCCACGTGAGGACGAGCGCCTTGCACATCTCAACGGGATAGCTGTTCTCGTTACCTTTGCGACGCTTGGGTAGATCTTCGGACGTGAGATTCAGTCCGGCCCAGACCAACTTGGCCCACACATCGTCTGAAATTATCCTCGGGTTCGGCCCGATTTTCGCGAGCACGCTCTTTGGCGTCGTAAAGCTCCGAACTGGATCAAAGCGCCGTGGGATCATCTCCCACTCTTGCAGATCGCGAAAGAAGACGCGGAGTATGGAGAGTCGGCCGGCGTACGTACTCGCAGCAAGCATTCGGCCCTTATTTCTGATGTGAATCGGCGCTTCCATACACCAATCGCCGGCACGCCAGCTGCAAGTTAGGCCGACGGCTTCCGCTGCTAGTTCGCGAGTCCAATCGGCGGGAGACTTGACGTTCGGATGCGTCTTCGCGAGCCAGCGACCAATGTTCAGCAGGAAATAGTAGCTCTTGCGGCGATTGGGCAGGCTATACGTAGCGGTGTCAAGCCAGCGACGGCAGAGCCGAGCCCATTCAGGCGGTACTCCATCCGTCACAGTGGGCAGCTCGGCCTTCACGATGAATGGCCGTTCAATCTCGATTGGCTCAGGGAAGCTGCCGATCTTTGTTAATACTCGGGAGATGGCAAAAGCGCAGTAAGTCCCGGTTCGGGGAGGACGACGGCCGATTACAGTTCGTAGATGGTCCCGAGTGATGTCTTTCAGGTGAGGCGAGCGAACGAACAGCAGACACTCGAAAATGGTGCGCATCACCTGAGATGTGGTCCCTTTGCCGCTGTAGCCCCATTCCGCGAGCAGTCCGCGCACGCGCTTGGTGATTCGCTCGATGTGCTCCTGACCGAACACTTTCCGTGTCAGACAGGAGTAAACAACATGGTCACCCTTCAGCCGATGGAGATCCGTAAATCCGCATAGCAGGTAAGCAATCGCGACGGAGTGTTGTTTTGCTTTTTGGCGAGCATCGATGGTCTCGATCCATTCCTCGGCGGACCATCCCCAGTACGGCCGCCCGCGCTTCCCGATCTCGCGAAGAAAATAGAACAGCGTATATCTGCGTTCGTTGGTCTTGATCCCCGTGTAATCGAAGGTGTCGTTCAGTGGCCGAATCAGCCGGTTCAACGTTCGTCCAAAATCCATGGTTCGACCATATCGGCAGAAACGGTAGGCTTGGGCGTAGTTCACCAACATCTTCTTTTCTGCGGAAGTGAGCATCAGAGACCGATCGTATCGTGCGATGTTGATCGGCCATTTCCAAGGACCATCGTCCGCCTTCTTGGGCGGCCGCTTCGAGGGACCCCATTGGGCGCGTGCACTACGCGCGGCAAGGTCGGACCGTTGTTCAGGACCCAGAGCTGCTCGCCAGCGCGCGAAATTATCGGGCCACGCCTGTCCGTTCTTCCTGACTCGCTTCAGGTTCAAACTTTCCCTCCGTCAGCATCGCGACCCGGCGAGCGTGAATGTGAGCCATCCCGACAGCGAGCTTCCGTGACAGATCGCGACCGCTCAGGTGGATGTAGAGCAAAGTAGTTTGCACCGAGCGATGCCCGGCGAAGGCAGCAATCTCATGGATGTCCCAACCTGTGCGGGCCAAGTCGGTCAGGCAAAGGTGCCGCAGTGTATGCGTTGTGAACCGTGGAACCTCCGCACGTCTTGCGATCTGGAGAACGGCCTTCGACCATGTCCAGATGGAGACTGGCGCCGCGAAGTTGCGCCTGGACTCTGAGAGGAATAGCGGGCCTCTGCTTCGGGACAGAGCCCTTCGGTGAAGAAGATATTGTTGGAGCAATGTACCGCTGGTTGCAGAATAGGGCACGATGCGATCCCGACGACCTTTGGTGTTCTCGGCACGAATACGAACTACGCGGGTGGACGGATCAATGTCGTCGGTTCGGAGTCCGCAGAGTTCCTCGCGCCTCAATGCCGCATCGTAGGCAAACGCAAGCATCGTGCGGTTGCGGATCGTCTGTCCTCGCGTGGTTACCAGAATCGATTGCCAGTCTGCTTCGTTGGGAATCCATGGCAGCCGGCGGTATCGCCGTACGAAGCTCCTTCCGTCAGTGCGCATTACCGGGTTCCTAGCGCAAACTCCGTCCTCTACCAGGTAGCCATAGAACAGTCTGAGGATAGTAATTCGCTGTTGGACGGTGGCATTGGAAATCGGGACAGCGTTGGACTGTATCGCCGCGAGATATGCGCCGATGTCGGCGCGTGTGACAGCGGCGACCGACAACTGAAGTTCGGAGAGGAATCGCAAGAATATCTCAAGTCCTCGGCAATAGGCGTCGAGTGTATTGCGACTGAGACCTCTTTGCGATTGAAACTGCAGCCAAGCGCGGCAGAGTGAATGATCGGCTGCGTGAGGAAAGAGCTTCCAGCGAATCGGCTCAACAACGAAGTCGATTGCCAAAGAGACCTCCTGGACCAACGACGCGACAGTGGCGCGATCATCGCATTCGTGCAAAGAAATTGGGTAAACACGCGAATAATTGTTATCCACTGCCGCATACGGCTGCACAGCCTGGTCAAGTGTCCGGCTTCTACAGAGCTAGCGAGGGGCAAGGGACTCAAACGCCGTCCCTTGCCCCTCGCGCTCCCCCATCCCAGCTCAAGAACGCAATTGCCCGTCAACCCATCAACCCGAGCCAACCAACACCGACGAGCCAAGCCATATTCCACGTAACATACAGGAATCCTTGCGCACGTCGGGGAAAAGCAGCTTGTTGAATCCGGTTCGCTTTGGACAGTTGGCGCACGAACCTGCCTCGGGAACGAGGGTTTCATCCTGCTTGTCAAAGGGCGCGGACGCCAGTTGGAGCAAGATGTTTGATTCAATCCATGCGGCCAACTCCCGCACGGGAATCAGGACTTGGTTGTTGCCCTCGCTGGTCCACAAGCCCCGAAAGGCTGCCGAGAAAGCCTCCTGCTGTTGCGAAGCCGGGAGCTTGGCGATCAGCAAAGCGTGGCCGATGGTGATCTGATCTTTCAGGAATGCTTCGGCCACGGGCGCGATGAGGTCCGCGAGTCGAATACGACCGTAGACGTAAGCCTCACTTTTTCCAGCGCGGAAGGCGATGGTGGCGATGGTGTATGCAGGTTCTCCGAGTTCCAAGAGCGACTTGAAACCCAGAGCTTCCTCCAGCGGGTGGATGTCCTCGCGTTGCAGGTTCTCAACGCACTGGGCCTCGATTGCCTCGGCATCCGTCAGCTTGACTACGCGGACGGGAAGTTTTTCGAGTTCTGCCAGTTTTGCCGCTCTTAGGCGACGTGCCCCGGCTACGACCTCGTACTTGCTTTCCTCCAGTTCGCGTACTAGAAGTGGGGCCAGAATGCCTTGGGTCTTGAAGCTGGCGGCCAATTCTTCGAGGCTCTTCGGATCAAATCGCTTGCGGGGATTGGTGGCGGATTCCGCAAGCGCGGTGATGGGAACGCTGCGATATTCGTGGTTGGCAACTGCATTTTGTGTGCTGTGCATCGTCTTTTCTCCTGTCCTTTTCTTGTGTTTGGGGGACATCGGCGCACACATCGGGCGTGGACGCCCAACGTCCCGATGGTTTTCTGTTTATGCGGCTGCGGTCGCCGCCGCCGGCTCGGGGGCGATGCCCCCGAGGATCACGGCAGCGGTCTGTTGAACGGCTTCCAGACTTTCACGGAGGAGATTGCCGTCTCCGTGCCAAAGCTGGATGTAATCGGCGGAGGCGGTTCCGGTGCAGAGGCCGACGGACTGGCAAACCACAAAGGCCACGGCTTCGGCTTCGGTCTCGCGGACCTGTTTGGTGGTGAGGGTGCGACGGTCGCCGCGATGGAGCATCTCGTGGCCGATCTCATGGACGAGGGTCGAAAATTCCTCGGCGGGCTGCATGCCCAACAACAGGGTGATCTTGCCGCCGTGCGATAAGCCCTTGGCGGGGCCAATCCGCTCGGAATAATTCAGCTCGATGCCTTGCGATGCGACAAACTGCACCAGCCGTTCGCGGTAGCCACTCACGTCGCCCTGCACTTCGGTGAGCGTGGGCAGCTCCTTGCCTTCGGTCTGGGTGACGTCGAACACGTACACCGCGCGGAATCCGAACAGGGTGGGCACGGTGCCTTTGGCATCCTCGCTCGGCTCCGGGTCATCGTTCTTGGTGCGCTTCTTGCCGACCATGGGAGCGAGAATGAGAATGCCTTTTTCCCCGCGTTTGACGAAGCGGCCAAGCGAGTTCCAGGTGCGAATTCCGGCCACGTTGCTGGCGTCGGGTTTCTGTCGGGCAATCAACATCACATTGCCGAAGGAGTAGGTATGGAATCGGGCCATAGCGCCGAGGTATTGGGTGAGCACTTCGCTGTGCCCGGACTCCAGCGACTGGACGAGGTAATCGACTGCGTCTTTGGTTCTGTTCTTGATGTCTTCTAATTTCATTGTTTTTCCCTTCCATGAGAAGGCGCTGTGATGTCAACCGAAGTTCTTGGTTTTTGGGCTTCGATTGTGTGCCTTCGTTTCATAGCGGAGAGGTTGTCAGCAAACGGGCGAGGGTTCAGTCATAGGTCGAGCGAAGCGAGCCGGAGGGCAACCTTGACGGGTTCCTTGCCCGTTTGCATGCTTTTCCGCAAAACGAAGGCAAGCAGTTCTCAGAACGACGGGTTTGCAAAGGAGGTATCTACCACGATGGCAGTGAGCCAAAAAAGCGGGTAGTTTCTGGCGGCCATCAGCGCTTCGCTGTAAACCGCCCACGATAGGCGCTTGGAGCAATCCCAAAGCATCGCTCGAACGCACGCCGGAAATTATCGCCGTCGCTGAATCCCACGGAGCGCGCAACGCCTTCCACCGTGCACTCCGGCGCAGAGAGGCGCTGCCGCGCTTCATCCAGCCGCACTCGCCGCACAAACGAAGCCGGGCTACTCCCAAACTCTTGGGTAAAGCGCCGCGAGAACTGACGCGGACACAGAGAGGAACGCGCCGCCAGCGCATCGACCGAAAGATCCTGCTCCAGGTGCGCTACAATCCATGGCAACAGATCCGCAAAGCGACTGCGCGATTGTGTTTGAAACTGCAGTGGCTCGGAATACTGCTCCTGCCCTCCAGACCTCTTCATGTACACAACCAGTTCGCGTGCGACGGACAGGGCTACTTCGGACCCGAAATCTTCCTCAATCAAAGCGAGCGAGAGGTCGATTCCCGCCGTCACTCCCGCGGCCGTCCAGAATTTCCCGTCCCTCACGTACAGGGAGCCAGGATCGACTCTCAGCTTCGGATAACGTTTCGCCAAATCTGAGGTGAACCTCCAGTGCGTCGCCACCCTGCGACCGTTCAACAGTCCCGACGGGGCAAGGCCATAGATTCCCGTGCAGATCGACGCGATCCGTCGCGTCGAGCCCGCATATTGGCGCAGCCAGGCGGTGAGCTTTCGATGGTCTTTTGATTCGCGCAAGCCCCTGCCGCCGGGAATGAGCAGTGTGTCGACATCTCGCTGTCCGGCGAGGCTCCTTTCCGCCGTAAGCGTGAGCCCGAATTCCGAGCGAAAGGTTTTCTCCCCCAGCGCGGCGATGGTGACTCGATAGCAGGCGCCCCCGCCTCCCTTCGGCGAGTTGAGCTGCGCGCTGGCGAACGCCTCCATCGGTCCGACTAGGTCAAGACCCATTACTCCGTCATATCCCAGGATCACGATGTGTTTCGGTTTCATTTTTGCCGTTGGACGCTACGGTACAGCGCTACGCTCCCCACCCTCTTCGAGAATGTCCTAAAAAGACGGATAATTGTCATTTGAGACTTCAGAGTGTAGCCCTAAACTGATCCCGTTCGCAAACTCTAAATGCAGGAGATCGACCAATGGCTAAAGGAATTTATTACAGTGTGATCACACTCATCGCACTCTGCGGAACGCTCGCTATCGCCAGCCACCCCCTTCAGACAAATACACGCTCCGACTCCGCGCAGTTGCGCAGTCTCAAGCCACCCGTCAATGGCGTCATCAATGTCGCGGCCATTGTTTCCGATAACACCGCTCTGATCGATCTCGCAGGCCCATGGGAAGTCTTTGGCGATACCATGCTCTCTCCCCAAGGCGGGCCCTGGCGCGGCGGCGACGACATGATTATGCCTTTCAATCTGTACACCGTTTCCGACTCACAGAAACCCATCTCCGCCGCGGGGCTTCAGGTCATTCCCAACTACACATTCGACAATGCCCCCAAACCGCAAGTGATTCTGATTCCCGCACAGGGTGGCCGAAGCGAAGCACAAAAGAACTGGTTACTGGCAAACGCGAAAACCGCGGACTTAACCATGTCGGTTTGCACTGGCGCCTCCATGCTCGCCGCTTACGGTTTTCTTGACCATCAGAGGGCGACCACCCACCACCTGTTCGTGGACAATATGCAAAAGAAGTACCCAGCGGTGCATTTCGTGTCCGGACTCCGCTACGTAGACAACGACAAAATTGCTACCGCCGGAGGCCTCAGCTCTGGGATCGATCTTGCCTTGCACGTTGTGGAACGGTATTACGGGCGCGAAATCGCACAAGCAACGGCTGACTACATGGAATACAAAGGCGAGCTCTGGAAGAGCCCGCAATATGGTGAGGTTAAGCCCATCTCGGGTTTGTGAGGGAGAAGACTGCTGGTTTAGGCTTTGCACCATGACCGTCTGCAGTCTCGGGTGTTCCCAACCCGTGGCGGAGAGTACGCGTACCGGAGGGTTCAATGCAGAAGAAGATGCTCAATTTCCGTGCTTTGACATTCCTTGCACTAGTTCTCATGCTCGCCTCAACCTATCAAGTGCGAGCGCAGGCGGAGAACGCTCGTCATCCGGCTATGGCTCCACTTGATCGGTATATGATACCCGACGAGAATTCTGAAATCGCGCTCGCGCGCAGTGCTGCCCCATCCTCCATCTCGGACGGAGCCGAGGTGATGGTGCTGGGACCGAAGGGATACACGACCGCAGTAAACGGGACCAACGGCTTCCTCTGCATCGTGGAACGATCATGGGGCGCCGCCACCGATGAACCGGAGTTCTGGAATCCAAAAGTGCGTGCCCCCATTTGCTTCAATCCTGCCGCAGCAAGAACTTTTGTTCCCATCTTCCTGATGAAGACCAAACTGGTCGTGGCAGGAAAATCGAAGACGGGGATCGTCGAAGCGACCGCATCGGCACTGGACAAAAAGGAACTGCCCGGACTGGCGCCCGGAGCGATGTGCTACATGATGTCGAAGCAGCAGTACTTAAGCGACCGTGACAAGAGCTGGCATCCGCACTTGATGTTTTTTGTCGCGAGCGACGTGGCGAAAACCTGGGGAGCCAATCTGCCTGGCTCACCGGTGATGGCGGCGAATGACCCTGAAGAACGAGTGACTATTTTCCTGGTCTGGGTTGGCCAATGGTCCGATGGGACGTCGCCTCCACCAATTCTGCCCTGATCTCGCAATGCGATGTCGCTGACTGAGACCTTGGTCTTAAAGCGTTCCGGTTATCGTGACGGGCATCTTCTTACGGAGTTCACAATTCGAACGAGGAATGCCCTCGAACTAGCACCGGGATATTGATTTTCGAGAATGCGCTCTCTCTATTTCAGAATAAGTGAAACACGTGTTCAACTGATTCGCCACGCTTCCATTCGCACTTATTCGGCGTCTGTCGAGGCCGGGTGCACATTGGGGTTCTCAGTATCAGGCTGGCGCTGCAATCTTTCTGTCGGCCTCGAAGGCCCGGGAAAAAACACGCAGTCACCGTGAACACGGTATGTTTCTTCATTCCTCCTGGTGTGCATCTTTATTCAACGTACGTTGGTCCTGCCGGCATCGGCAACACGGAAGACCTCGACGCATCACACCGTAGCGGAATTGGCGGTGACGTTATAAAGAGGATGGTATGTGTCGCCCGTAACCCAGAGCCGATGGAGAATGACGGCAAGTTTTCGCAGCGGGGAATTTCGCTCGGAGGAAAAACATACTTCCTCGACACGACAAAGAGGCTCACAGCTGACAACACATCGCCAACCTAAGTGATTGCTGTCTAAAATCTCGCCTGCCGTCTCCGGCTGATCGGCCGTAAGTCGAAGCCCTGCACCAGGCCGAGTCACGAGATTGGCAAATACCAGCAAATCACGCAGAGAATCCGGAATCCCAAAGCGTTAGAGACGGGCAAGGTCTTGCTTAATGCGGGCGAGGATTTTCTCCAAGGGAATTTGGCCGCGATAATAGAGCGGAGCCGTCTTTAAATATTCCGCTTCGAATTGCTTGCGGATGTTTTCGTCTTCGATTGTGAACGCTCCACTCCCCGCTACGTGGTAATCCAAAGATTTGAAGCGCTTTTTTTTGTGCTCCAAGTACTCCGGGGTTCCGATGAATTTCTGTACCGCTTCCACATCGAGCAGTTGATGAATGTCGTAGTAGTGCCTGAGGAAATTCGTGGGGACTTTCCCGGTCCCCTTGAACTGGCCGTATTTTCGAACCACAGCCTGGACCTTTTCTACGAAAGTGTATTCGGGGTTGTAGCAAAGGATCTCGAGGGCTCGGTTGTCGGCGTATTGAAGTTTCTTGTCCTCTGCGAACTTTATGATCCATGAAGAGATCGTAACTGCTCGGTTCGGAGCCGTTTGATCGAAGCCAACCTCCAGGAGAATTCCATCCTTGAGACCGGCGATTGAACCAAAGTGGGTGTCGTAGGCCAGCCTGAGGCCGGCGTTCCGTAGCGTTGCGTCGTCATATGTCGTATCTCTTTCGACGGCTGTAATGCCGGGGATCTTGATCTTGTCGCGCAGCTTTTCATAGAACTGGCGTCTCGACTCGATGTGCTGCGGCTTCTCGTGATTCGGATTTGTATCAACCTGCAATTCGTCGAAGGGTTCGATGCGAATATCGATGTCTTCGGAAAAGCGATGGATGACTCCAAAACCTTTAGAAAGCGAAGTGCCGCCCTTGAGCTCAAAGGTTAAACACAGTTGCTTGAGCCCAAAGATGGCATGCATGATCCAGTAGTCTTTTTCCACGAGAGCGGGATCATTAATCTTCTCGTTGTCGGCAACGGTCTCGACAAGTGCCTTGAAGTCGCTTCTCTCGTGCAAAAAGCTTTCAGGCGGCATGTTGCAGCATCTCCTGAAACTTTTTCTGCGTGGAGTATTTGCCGTAGAGCGAAACCGCCCGTGAGAGCTTTTTCGGGTCCATCTCTTTAGCTTTTTCGCGAACGCGAGAAAGAACGGCGTCCCGGTCCTCCGCAAGGTCGCCGAGCTCATTAACAAGATCAACCAGCAGAAACTCCGGAGACAGTTGCCTGGGAACATTCAAGCGGCGCTCGAAGGTGACCATACGATTGCCAAGCGGAAATGTCCCGTGCCGCTTCTGATTGTAGACAACCCGTTTGTTGTAGAGCTGCGTTGTCCCAAGTCCCAACTGGTTGTAGGCATTCGGAGAGGTCACGACAAAATGGTCTGTCTTCAAGAACGCTTTCACCAGCTCATGCTCGTCTGCGGGAGCCTCTCCAAATTCAAATTTTCGAGGGCTGTAGTACAAGCCGTTACGAAGTTTCTGGAGGGTCCCGTCGTCGGTAAGTTCTTTGAGGTGTCGATCGACACTATGCGACCAGGACAGAAGATCCTCTCTGCGATAGACACGGCCGGGGCGAAGGCGTCGCTTCAAATGGTCAAGTGTGCTCGTCCGCATCTGTCCTGATTCTCCATGTTTATGCTACTGCTTAGGAGTCAAAATGTCAAATATTTTATTAATATTTCATGCATTATTCTTATTATGTCTATTACTATCAATAGCTTGAAATAACTAATCGATCAATACTAACTGACTATCGACCAGCGCGCGGCAGAAATTGGACATCGTCGTACGCCAAAATGGTCGGCGGCTTCATAGCCCTAGCCCAATTCCCTGGGCGATGGATGACGCCTGATTGATTTCCAGAGCGGATGTCTTCGAGACATCGGCTCCTAGTTGGGGGACGAGTTTCGCCACGTCGTCGGTAAACACTACGGCATCGTGGCTGGCGCGCGAGACGGAAACGTAAGCAAATCGCGAATTGAGCAGATCCGGGTGAACGCTGGTGTCGGCGTGAACGAGGACGCGCTCGGCGGTAAGGCCCTGAGAGCTGTGGCTGGTGACGGCATAGCCGTGGTCGAAATGAGGATGCTCGCGGGCATTGAATTCAATCTGGCGGTTATCGCTCAGGCCTGCGGTGACGCGGCCATCGGGATGGATCGATTCGATGACGGCAAGGTCGCGATTCGCAACGCCGAGCGATTTGTCGGGTGCGGTGAACTGGATACGCTCGCCTACGGAGAACTCGCGGTCGATTTCTTGGTAGACACTCACGCCGGTCAGGCGACGGGGATCGTAGGTCGCAAGCTCATGGTTCGCTTTCTCGACCGTGAGCAGGTTTGCGGACGGGTCGATTGCAACCACCGACGCATACGCGCCGGCCCCGATTCCAATAGCTTTGCTGCCACGTGTGTAGCGAATTACGTCGTTGACCTCATAGTGGTTTGCCCAGGAGCGTTCCGCCCCGGTCATGTCCTGCCGCTGAACCAGGACACGGAAAGTATGATCTTCCGGGGCAAGGGTTCCAATCAGCTTCAACTCCTGGCGAACGGCGACGTTCAGCTCGCGACGGGACGCGTTGTCCGGCGAAACGATCAGAGTGTTCTGGGGCGATTCAACGTAAGCTCTTGGCAATTGCGCGGACGCGGTCTTCTGCGTTGGGAATCTCCTTGACGCGTCCCTGCTGTTGGAGTGCTTCGAGTGCAGCGGACACTTGGCCCGTGGCCAGCAATTCGACTGTGGATTTCAGAGCCGGGTCCTGCTGGCGAACGATCTCATCGAGTCTAGCTGTGCGCATTCCGGCCTCCTGCAGCTGCTCAAAGGGGCGGCCGGCTTCCACGCCCTGATGTTGGCGGATATCACCGATTAGAAGCACGCGGTCATCGGCACCCAGCCGCGAGAGGAACTCGCGAACCTGGTTAGTGCTGGCGAGGCTCGATTCGTCGACAAGGTACAAGTGCTTTCGCTCTTCTGCTTCTGGATTTGCCGTTCGAGCGAGGAAGGCCTGCAGAGTTCCAGCTTCGATTCCCGCCTCTTTCAACTGGCGCGCAGCGCGCGAGGTCGGAGCGAAACCCTCGACCTGGTGGCCCTGCCCTTCCGCGGCAGTGCGGATGGCGGCGAGCGTGCTCGTCTTGCCTGAGCCGGCGAAGCCTTGGATTCCTTGAATCGCGATCCCGAGAGCTCAGCACATCCTCGATCACGGTCCTTTGTGCCCGGTTGAGATGCGAGTATTGATCGGCAACCGCAATGGCCTGCGGACGCGAAAGAACTGGCTCTAAATGGTCTAGACCCTCACGCATCCGGCGGAGAATCTCATGTTCTGCTTGGATGGTTTTCGCGGTCGTGAACTGGCGCCCGGGAACGCTCTGAGGTCGTTCTACGATTTGAAATTCCCCTGAGGCCAAGCGAGCGTCAAGATTGGCGCGAACCTGGGTGTGAGTAATCTCGCCCATCCCGCGACGGAGCCCGTCGCGGATCAGCGCCCGTTCATCCACGACCGCCTCGCGTTCGAAGTTCTTGTCGCGAGAAAAGGTAAGAGATTCTCGAACCCGGTCCAACGAGTTGACGGGCTTCTCCTGATGTTGCGACCGCTCCCGAGCTGCACGTACAACAGCATCCGCTTGGTGCCCAAAGTCGGCTGCCAGCTTCCGGTGTGCGGCCATCACCTCTGCCGGTGAATGGATCTCCTTGCGGTCGCGAGTCGAGTGCGCTGCGATCTCGGCGGCTTCCTTGCCGGAGCGGCCTGTGCGTTCGAGGTATTCACGAATCTGTTGGCTCCGGGGACTGGATGCGTCGAGGTATTCCTGGGTGTAGCCCTTGATCTCCGGAGCGCCGCTTCGCCCTGTTGTGATCTCGTAACCCAGTTGGCGCACTCGGTAGGTCAGTTCGGATTGATAGACGGCCGTGGCAAACTGCTGCGAGGCAAAGAGGCTATGCGGCTGAATCGCGCGAGGCTGGCCGTTGTCGCGTTCGGTGACGTTGAAAACCACCACGTGCGTGTGCAGTTGTGGCGCGACATAGCCGTCGACCGGGCGGGCGGTGTCGTGCTCAAACTTGGCGGCGACAAACTTGCCCGTAGTCTCGGGCGGATGGTTGCCGCCGATGCGGGCTTGTGTGTAGCGTTCGAGCTGGTCGAGAGCAACGCGAACGCTCTCCCGATGCGCTTCGCGAACGCGCTCGTCGCCGCCGACAAGCGCGGTGAGGGAGACAGATTTCGGAGCGGAAAAGGTGGCATCCCATCCGGCCCGGTGCTCCATCGTTTTGATGGTTTTGCCCTCAGCATCCTGATATTCATACGACGATCGTTGGCGCACCAACTGCTCGCCGCGTCTGTGGATGCTGGCCCTGGCTGAGTTTCGCGAAGTCCTCGGCAGAGACCATCCCGGCAAGTCCGAACTCCCCGGCCAGCCGCCCTTGCCATTCGCCCGCGATGACGCCGCGTTGCGACCAATAGTTCTGCTCTTTCGCGGTGAACTCCTTCTGGTGGTAGGTCTGTGCCTGGCCAGCGGAGAGCGGCTTGGAAATGGTCAGCATTGCAAGTAACTATCCCCTGAGATTGAGGCTTTGTTGAGTGTTGACGCGGGTCTCAAGGTCTGCTGTCCTGGGGTATCTCAGTCGCTGTCCGCGGCGATTTTCGCTGCGGCGGAGCTGGGCACAGCCGGTTCGTGCTTCAGTTCAGTCGACCGTAATTGCGGCTTAGCTGCTCCGATCGCTTTGGGATCGTACGGGAGCTTGTCCTCGGGCGTACTCCGCAGATCGAAGTCACTTGCGACAATCGGCATATCAAAGTACGGGAACGAGAAGCGGGTCACATAGTTCTCATACTTCATGTAGGCGTGGAGGTCCGGGAGTCCGGAGATCTCGGACTCCATCACCAGCGGTTCAATCTGCCGGTCCAAGGCGAAGTTTCGCCCAGCACGGGAGCCGTCGAAGTGGGTCTCGCGAAGCCGTTCGATTTCGACCTTTCCGATGAACTTGCTGACCCACTCGCCAGCACTCGGCTCCTTTGTCTTGAGCCAAATGCTGGTTGCTGGCTGGGACAGCATGACCTCAGCGAGGTGACCGTACAGGTATTCCAGCTGCGCCTTACCCTGGAAACCCAGAATCACCGGATTCTTGCTCTTCCGATTTTCGGTAATGGCGGTATGGAGTTGGGGGAGCTTCTGCAGACTTGCCAACTCGTCGATCACGAACCATGCCCGCTTTTGTCCCTCCTTCGGCTCGTTTAGAAGACGCAAGACGAGCAGATCGATCCATAGACTCTGAAGCGGACGAAGCGCTTCGCGCTCCGCAGGAAGCGAAGTAATAAAGATCCAACCCTGCCGCGTTTCGGCCCACTCGGTGGCCGACCATTCGCCATTGCCCTCACCCTTCTTCGGGAGCAGACGAAGGCTGTCAGCGACCAATCCAAGTGAGCCGAGGACACCGGCACGCTGATGCTCCGCCTTCGGGTCGATGAGGTGGGCATGTTCCGTCCCTTTGAGCCTCCGGTCGATCTCCTGTGGGTCCGACATCCACTTCACCAATTCCTCGGGTGTTGGGCCATAGGCCATCAGAAATGCAAAGATCTTCTGCGGGGACTCGATGAAAAATTCCCCTTTCCTATCCTGCGGCGGCTGGAACAGGGATACCGCCAGAGCCTTCGCCTCGGAGCGGCGGCGCAGTTCTTCCGCCGGTCCCCAATAGGGGCAACGTTTGTCGAGCGGATTCAGGATCACGTCGCCGTTCTTCGGGTCGTAAAAGCGCTGGACGAACTCTCGTGCGGGGTCGTAAACGATCGCGGAATCGCCACGAGTTTTTATCTGTCGAAGGATCTGCAGCATGATCGCGGTTTTGCCTGCGCCGGTATCTCCGATGATCTGCAGGTGCTGTGCTTCCGCCCTCGCCGGTATCCGGATCATCGCCTTCATTCCGTCAGTCTTGATGCCGATGCCATTTCCACCGACCCTGCTGTTGAACTCTTTCGGCGTCATCATCTCGGGGCCTTTCAGGCGTCGTCCGTATCTCAGTTGTCGCCGCCGTCGCACGTCCTTGGCGATAGAAAATGGGAGCTGAATGATGAGTGACACCAGACCGAAAAAGAGTGGGGCTCGTAGATGTCGAAAAGGCTGTCGCCACCGTAAATCGCACTCTTGAGGTAGGCACTCAAGGATGCGTCGTTATAGTTCTGCTGTGGTCCCAAGTAAAGCAGAACATAGCCGGCTCTGCAGAGCAGACCGTGAGAGCGCGAGTGGAATGGGCTTGCCGCCTGGTTCGGGCGTTGTGCCGTCTGACACGTCGGCGTTCGTTGCCAGACGCGGTCGAATTCCGCGAGCGGCCAACATGAGCATTCGATAGTTGTTCCGGCGGCCGGTCGAGATTGCGCCTGCAATGCTCGATCGGATGTATGTCGGCGTATAGAAACGTTGTAAGGCGTCGTTGCCGAAGGTGAACCGGCAGTAAATGAAGAATCCAGTCAAAACGACCGCAATGAATACCGCCCCATAGGTGTAGATCGGGCTGTGCGGTGGCCAGATCACTGTCTCCTTGCGCCCCCACTTGGTCATTGCCATCGCCTATTTCCTTCCTGCAGAAGTTGCCAATTTTTCCGCGAGCTTGTACTTCGCCTCGCTGATTTCATCCAGGAGTTTGTCGAATGCTTCGGGCGCGAGGAGCTGGCCAGCGGCCAAAGGTCGCAACACGTTTACTAGCAGCAAGCGAACTCCAAGAATCTCCGCCAGCGATGGATCACTCGTTGGCTCTCCTCCTGCCTCACGGAGGATCACATCGCGAATCCATTCCCCGCGTGCAAGTCCCTGCGATCTGGCAAATTCAGTTACCCTTCCCATTCCTCTTTTGTTAGCTTCGCGGTCACCGGGAAGACGCGATTTAGAGTGCGATCGCAACGAGAACTCTTGTCTGGCATTGCTTTCAAAATTGCCATCTCGCCCATCCATTTCACAGGTGCACTCAAGTGCACCGGAAACTGTCATGTTGTTGAAATCGCTGGAAGTGCACCGTGGTGCACCTGCACGACCCTAGAAGGGGTGGAGTGTCAAAATTCTTCCGGTGCGAAGCACCGTTTTGGCACCACCACGAAATTGAATCGGTAGCATCACGCCTTCACCGCCCGCACAGAAGGCGTGGATTCCACCCCGGCTACGAGCTTCTTTGCAGGCTCCTCTGCCGCACCATTGTTCGGGCCTTTACGGACACGCAAAGTCGACGCAACCTGCTTGGCTTGCGGCGTCTTGAGGAAGTCCTGGAAGTCACGGTCCTTTGAGAAGACATAGTTCAGCGCCTTGTCCACAACATCGTCGGCAGATGCGTGGATAAAAGCGGCGTACTGATCGACCTGTGCTGGCGGTGACCTCATCCAAGTCGAACAGAAGCACAAATGTGGCGGATCTGGTTGATCTCAAGCAGTGGCATGTTGGTTCTCCTTTATAGGTAGTGGAATCAGGGAATCTTCCTGCGCAGAATTGGTTCGCAAGTCAGCAGCAATAGGCGCCGCACTCCGTGCCGATGCTCTGGCATGTTGTACCTCGAAGACGGGGTCAATAAGGAAGCGTTTCGCGTCGCGGTCGTAGCCGCGAAGCGCAAGCACCTCGCGGACAATCCGGCGGCCTGGCTGGCGTTCAACATGGACGACAAAATCGACAGCTTCTGCGATCTCGGCTTCGGTATCGGCGAAGGTGCTTTGCGCGTGACTGCGCATCACGAGATTGGCGAAACGGTGAAGGGCTTTCTCCGCCGAGTTGGCGTGGATCGTAGCCATTGAACCCGCATGGCCCGTGTTGAAGGAATCGAGCAGCGTTCGTGCCTCGATTCCGCGGACTTCCCCGAGAATGATGCGGTCCGGTCGCCAGCGGAGAGCGGACTTCAGAAGGTCGTCGAAAGTTATCTTGGCCTTGAACGTATCGGTCTGGCATTCCGTCGGCAGAATGTTCGGCTTCTGGATCTGAAGTTCGGAAGTATCCTCGATGACAACAAGGCGATCCTGTTCGGGAATGAAGTCGGCGAGTATGCGCAATAGCGTGGTTTTGCCGGTACCGGTACCGCCGCTGATTAGGAGCGTCTTACCGCTGCGAATCTGCTCGGCTAAGAACTCTGCAAGCGCCCGCGTCAGCGTGCCGCGAGTGATCAGATCATCGACTGTGTAATGGCGGCTGGTGAATTTCCTGATGATGAGCGCAGGTGTACAGCGCACAACTGGCGGGATGACCGCCGCTAACCGACTTCCGTCCGGAAGTTGTGCGTGCAGGAGTGGGTTGTCCTCGTCGAGCTTCTTGCCCAGTTGATTAGCAATGACTTCGAGGCCGGTTTGTAGCTTGCCGGCGTCGAACGAAATGTTCTGCTCTCGCGACATGATGCCGTCGCGTTCATACCACCACGAGGCATCCGGGTTGCCCATAATTTCGCTAACGCTTTCGTCCAGCAGCAGCGGCTCAATCGGCCTAAGGAATGGCAGGATCAATTCGAAGCTCATAGCGGGAACCTCACAGCGATGGAAGCCCAGCGTTGAGCCAGGCTTCCGAGACTGAATTGCAATGGCTTATGCAGCCGTTTCCTCCTGGGGCACTTCATCGTGATCCTGATCTTCCGGGGCGGCCTTTTCGGCGCGGTCCAGCTTCAGGATCGAAGCGACCCGAATTTCCCAGACGCGCTGCTTCTTGTCAGTCTTCTTGCTCTCATACTCCCGGCTGCGCAGCTCGCCTTCCACCTGGATATGTGCGCCCTTGGTGAGCGTCTTGGCGAACTCCGAGAGCTTGCCGAAGACGACGCAACGGTGCCATTCGGTGTGCGAGATGTACTTGCCATCCTTCTTATAGGAGGACTTGGTTGCCAGCGAGAGATTAGTGACGCTGAAGTCCGCGCTGTTGGTGCGAGCTTCGGGGTTGCTGCCGAGAAAGCCGATGAGGGTTACTTTGTTCTGGTACATGAGAGTGTCTCCGTTTGTTGAATTCGCCCGTTGTTGCTCGGGTCACACTGGGCGGAGCTTAGCGAGTGGGCCCGGCTCCCAAGTGCCGAAGGTCTGCTTTCTGGGAGGGGCCCGAAAGAAGTTTGAGGGGCGTTCTTTGCCGTGGTTCTCAAACTTGTTTTGGGAGGAACCGAGACCCCGAAGGGGCGCTAGAATGCGAAGCAGAAGACCGAGTGCCGCCGGGCGCCGGAAAGGCCCCGAAGCTGTGACCGAGCAAAAGACGGGATACATAACGGCAGACACGCGCCAGAGCAAAGTTGTCATCTGCGCATTGGCTGCGGAAGTTCGCCGCAATTGCAGATGCGATTCGAGCGGGCATGTCCACCGTAAGAAGGACGCAATTCGCCACCGTAGTTGCGCGTCGAAAGGCTCTTGTTCGCCGACTCCACCGGACACGAGGACAGGTGGGAAAAGCCAGCCGGATTAGCAGCATGAAAGGACATGAATAAGCCTCTGGGCAGGTCGATGAATCCCTAGCTGAATGCCTGGTCGGCCCGGAAGCGCACGATGGTCAGACCGAGGGGGTTCACGGCAAGCTCATTGTTTTTCACATTCTCGCGAAAGACATAGGTGACGCTGGCTGTCCATCGCTCCCGCTTGAGTTCGGAATGATCCGCGGGGTTGGTGTACACCTTCTCGAACTCGATGCGCGCCGAATACGGCGACTGTCGCAGGTCGTCAAGGATGACGTTCTTGATCTCCACATCGATATACGGCAAGCTGCTGTCTTTGACGTAATTCTGAATGCTGTTGTCCTTGCGTTCCTGGTCGATCACGGCACGTTGCACGTCGCTATTGAGGAAATAAAGCGACTGGGTTTGATCACGTTCGATCGTGAAACGATTGCGGCTGAAATACAATTCCGCCCAGCGGGTGAGGTAATACTTGTTCTCCGCTTCCTGCGGGCGGTACTGGAAGTTCCGGTAGTCGATCGCTTCCGCGTGGCCCACGTCGTTGATCCGCACGATCATTGGGTGCATGTTGGCGAGGGCTTGCTGACTCTTGAATGTGAGCGCCGCCAGCGCGATACAGACGCCGGCGAGCACGAGAATCGGTCACCTTCAAATAGGTGTTCATCACGAGCGGATCGCCGTACTGTTCCAAATAGCGCTCCGCAGCTCGGGTGATTTCGGGGGATGGCTTTGATGCTGCTGCTCATGAATGAATGCCTCCTGCTTAGATTGCCCTGAGAATTGCCGCTGTGATCATGCCGCCCATTCCGCCGCCATGGCCGCCGGACGATCCGGAGAAGATGCTCATGGTCATGGCAGGAATCTTGAAGAGGATGTAGATGTTGACCAGTACCAGCAAGATCAGCAACGGAAGCTCCTGCACCATGTTGCCGGGATCGGAGAAGTTGACCACCTCCGTGTAATACTGCGCGAGCAGGTGTGCCAGGATGCTCAGGACAGCCGCGGCGAGCACCTTATAGAAGCAGAACCCAATGAATGCCCTGAGCCATCCCCAGAACAGAAACTCCAGCTTGTCAAAGACAAGAAACGGGATGAATACGGGACCGAGGAGGCCAATGACTGCGCTGGCGATTGCTCCATAGGCGACGATGGCGCTGACCACGGCAGAGAAGGTGGCGATCAGGACTTGAATAATGACGTACACGATGGCGTAGTAAGGATTCATCAGCGCCTTCACCATGCCGGGGCCACTCGTGGCCTGAGCCTGATTCAGCGTGTTCTGAATACTCGTGATGCTGTCGTTGCCGATGACCGCGACAAGGTACTGCGCACCGGCGTTGATAAAGCCACGAAAGGATTGGCCAACACCTGGGATGCTGCTGTCGTAGAATCGCACAAGGGTATAGGCGAAGGTGATCAGCATGAAGAAGCTGAGGAACTTCCCCATATGGAAACCCTGGCCTCCGTGGGTGGAGGCCAGCGATTCCTGCACCCCAAACCAGACGAGCATAATGGTCGCAAGCGCGATGCACATGCGAACCCCCAAAGCATCGATTGTGGGCGACGCTGTGGCGGTCAGCGCGTCACATCCCTGCGTGATCCAATTCAGCACTCCCATACGTCACCCCGCTCGGGTACATCGACGATCAATAGGTTAGGGCTTGTGCGCCACCGTTGTAGGCCGGCGCAACGTGTGTCTGATAGGTGCTCGCGTAGTTCGCAGTGTCCTGGAATCCCGCCTTTAGTGCGTCCTGCTGTTGTTTCTGGGCAACGATTTGTTGAAGCGCAAGATTGGCATTGATCTGGTTGGCATCCTGCATCGTGCGCAACTGCAGAAGCAAAGCCTGGTTGATGCGTTGAAGCTCCGCCATGATGGTCTGCTGGCTTGGATCTTGGGTTTGTGTCGCAGCTTCCAGATTGGCGATGTCGGTCTGTCTTGCTGTCTGATTGGCCCGGATCGTTCCAAGGGTTTCGAGATTGTTCGTCAGTACAGAATCATTGATATCGACCGTGGCACCCTGTGCGGCAATCTGTTGCTGCCCGGAAGTGCTGAAACTGCCGTAGCCCGGAATCATGCTGTTGGTGCGGGGAACGCTCACTTGTTGGAAGGCGGCTGAAGCCCCATTTCCAGTGTTGGCGGAGCTGACCCAGCCTGCCGAATTGCCGTAGGTATTCGAGATCCGTTGCAGCATTCGCAGGTCCGTCGTCGGCGAGAGAAATCGTGAATAAAGCATCCGCGGCGCAAGGATCATCTGGTGGTAGAGGTTGTACTGCTGCTTCACCTGGTTGTAGGTTTGGAGTGCCGTGCTGGCGATCTTGACGGTGTTGGAGAAAATTTGCTGGCCGTTCTCGATCTGTTGCACCTGGTTGCTGATGGACTGCTCTTCGTGCTCGATCTGGGTGATGGCGTGGGCCGACTGCGTGGGATCGAACACAATCCCCGACCCGAACTGCGCGTGCGCGATGGTGGCGGGCATGATGGACAACACTGCGACGAGGGTAAGACTCGTGCGTTTCATCGGGAGACCTCCTTGGTTGGGTAATCAGTGCTTCTTGTTTTTTTCGAGTTTGTTAGCGTCCTGCTCTCCCATCCGGCAGACCTCAGCCGAGGTATCCGAATGAAGACACTGCTGGAATGCTTTGCACACCGCTTCTGAATCGGCGGGGTCGCAGGCAATCTGCTTCTTGCAACCGAAGAGGGTGAGAGTGGAGAGCAATGCAACGAGAACGATGATTTTGCGCATATCGGCTCCTCAAAAGGTTTGCGGAATAGTGTGGTTCGAGTACGCAGGAAGAAGCAAGTCCTGAGTGAAATACACTTTCACGCGATGGCCCTCTCGAATTGTGATGGTGGGCGGTATCTGTATGAAACGATCAAGGATCGTCGTCGCAGATTGCGAAACACTGCCGGCAGCCCCGTTGGTGAATGCCTGGGAACCGCTCGTGGTGATGGTGCCGCCACCCTGCGTGATCTGGCCCGCCCCGGCAATTACACCCAAGGCTATCGAGGCACCGAAGATTTGGAGGTAGTGGTTGTTGACCTTATCTTTCAATCCTTCCTGTCCGATCTGATCAAGACCCTGGAACTGATCGAGATCGACGGAGTAACCATCGGGCATAATCAGGCGGTGAAAAACCACGGCCATCCGGCGTTGTTGGCCAAAGCCTGCCGCTCCAATCTTCTTTGCCTCGCCTAAAGCAACCGTTCCCTCGGGAATGATGACGTGTTGATGATCGTGCGAATACAGTGGATTTGAGACCAGGACTTTAACCGGCCCTACGGCGTCTCCATCCAGACGATTCATGAGAACAGCGTCGAGAACCGAGCCCTCGTAGACGAGATAGGGCTGACCGACGCCTGAATCGATATTGGCCTCTAGTGGGCGCTTATATCCTCCGGGCGTGTCATCCTGTTTCCCTTCGGGTGGTGGGGAGACAAGACTGCTGTTTGTCTGCCGTTCGCTAGGGGCATACTGGGCTGGCACCATCTGCCCTTGCTGTTGTTGTTGCGACGGATCGGCAGAGCGGGAGTACACAAGATTGGACGCGAAACGGGAGTTGTCGGCCCGTTCGCGTTCTTTCGCAGCGATCAACTGTGCCTGCTGTTGCGCAGGCGTGAGTTGCATCTGCATGTTGCCCTGCTGCGCTTGCGGGCAGAGCTGACCCGGAATACAGGGCACGGCAACGCCGGTCGGTCCATAGGCCGCGGCTGCAGCGCGCTGCTGGGGAGTCGCAGATGCGAGCGCTGAGTCTCCCATCGCAGCGGCGGCCAATGACGCCTGCTGTTCTTTCTGACGTTCGGCCTGAAGCTGGTTCTTCAACTCCTGCACGTTGCTGTCGGTGTTGTCCTGCAAGGCTGGTTGCGGGGGTAGCCCTTTCACGCTCGCCTGTTGTCCAGGCGTCTTTTTCCCAGACGAACTGAAGAGTGCCGCCACAATCACGAGCAAGGCAGCACCCAGATAAACGAAGGTCTTGAGGTTCTTCTGCAAGACGCCTTTGGGCAGTTGCAGGTTGCGGTGCAACGTTGGTTCCGCCTGCGGTTCAGTGTGCGGAGTGAAGACGTTCTCGGTCATGACGGTGATCCCTTGCGCGTGAATTCCATCCGCTTCTTGCCCAGCTCCACGTATCCGCTGTCCATGATCTTCGGGATGATGTACGTCCCTTCCCGGAGGTCGTAGGTGACGAGGTTGGGTTTGCCGTCTTTCATCTCATAGACACTGAACTTCTCAGGTGCATTCGTCTTGATGTAGGTGAATCTGTCGTCGTGATAGATCGACTGAATGTCGAATGGAGCTTCGTTTGCCTTGTAGGCATAGTCGAACTTGAGCCGCGTCGGATAGGCGCTTTTGTACTCATCAACCGCCTGCTCGACGTGCGATTGCAGAACGGCAAGCTGCTGCCTCGATTGTTCGAGTTGGGCGGCGGGTACGAACTGCGGGGGGCCGCTGGCGGCCACAATCGCAGAAC
Organism: uncultured Acidobacteriota bacterium; assembly: GCA_963701925.1. Lineage (GTDB taxonomy): Bacteria > Acidobacteriota > Terriglobia > Terriglobales > Acidobacteriaceae > Sulfotelmatobacter. The sequence goes on along the minus strand of CAVPBQ010000005.1, from coordinate 846,331 downwards.
GGTCGGCGGGCTCGACGATCACCTTCAGATCAGGGGTCGTTGATAAGGCGGAGATGTCCTGGAGAGTGAAACTGTAGATGTTCCCCTTGTCCGTAATGAGATTCAAGTTGGAGCTGATGCCTTGTTTTGCCGGATGTACAAAGCAAAAGTTGCCAACCACGTCCACAATCCAGAATTCCTTGTCACCCGTGGCGGCTTCCATGATCTTCTCGGTCGTGGGTAGTTCGATAAGGGTCGTATATTTCACCTTGGCGCGGATGGGAACGATGTCCTGCGAGTGATACTGAACAGTGCGCGCAGAGTCTTGGGCGAAAGCACCGATGGAAGAGAAAACCAAAGCACAATTGACGACGAATTTCAGATGCCGCATAGAGCTCTCCTTAGCGGTTGTTGTTCGAGGTTGATACGACCAGCGCACGCGGCTGGAATGGATGATCTTCCGCCAGATGGCGAAGTCCATCCGCAATACCGAAACGATCGAAATATTCCTGCTTCTTGAGGTTGTCGCGGGCGTTGTTGGTCGCCATCCAGTGCGAGACTGAATCGACGTTCAAGTGCACTTTCTTGGACGTCTGCGCCTTGCGAATCAGCATTTGGCCCGGTGGAACAAGGCCGTCGATAAGGTCCAGTTCGGTGTCGTTCAGATGAAACGCTTCGCGGTAAACTTCCCGGTTCATGTCCGGGTTGGCGAGGAAGATCTTTGTCGGGCAACTCTCCGCCACTGTCGCCAGCATCCCCGATTCCTCAAGTTCTTTGATGGATTGCGTTGCAAGGATCATCGCCGCTTTGTGCTTGCGCCAGGTCTTCTGCGCCTGTATCACGTAATTGCGAATCGTCTCGTTCTTGATGAAGAGCCACGCTTCGTCGAGCAGGAAGATCTTGAAGGTGTCGAGGTTCTTCGGGTTGGTGATCTCATTCGACGCGCGATGCAAAACGTAAAACAGAAGAGGCTCAAGAACTTCCGGCGCATCATTCCAGCCGTGGAAATTGAACGTCTGAAAACTTTTGAACGAAAGCGTGTCCTCGGCGTTGTCAAAGAGGAAGCCATACTGTCCACCGCGGGTCCAGCGGTAGAGACGTTCTTTCAACTCGCCAATGATGTTCCCAAAATTCGAAATCGTGCGCTGGTTCGGCTCCAGTACGTAAATCCGCTCGATCGCATCCCACAGCCGGCGTTCTTCTTTGAAGTCCAGACGGTAGCGCTGTTCGTTGCCCTCAATGAGTACTCTGAAAAAGTTGAAGAGAAACTGCAGGTTCTCTTTGGTCTGAGGCAGCGAGAAGGGGTTGATGGTGAAATCCCGCGCTTCCTGACCCACATTGAGATACGAGCCCTCGAATATCGTCGTAAGCGACTGGAAGCTGCCGCCGATATCAAAGATGAAAGTCAGCGGCTTGTACTTCTGCGCGTTCTGCAGCAGAAAGACGCAAAGATAGGACTTCCCACTACCCGTCATACCGAGAATCAAGGTATGGGCAACGTCGCGGGTGTGCAGGTTGAGAAAGTAGGGGGTGCTGTTGTCGGTTTCGACGACTGCCAAGCACTCCACGCCGAGGTGCGTGTTCGTCTTCTCGCCGGGAAGGATCGTAAAGAGAAAGGACAGGTCAGCATAGTTCGTGTTCAGCAGATACAGTTGTCGGAGGTTGAGCGCATAGTTGCCCGGCACAGTAGCGAAGTATGCGTTCAGCTGGTTGTAGGTTTCCGCGAACAGATTGCCGTCCGCGTTGGTGAAGACGCCAGTAAACTCGGCCACAAGCTGATCGAGTTCCGCTCGTAGCCGGCCATACAGCACAATCGTGAGCGAGAAATCGCCAAGTGATTGACCGTCACCGAGAGCTCGCAGGCAATCGCCTAGATTCTCAATGTCGGCCTGCTTGGACTCATCCACCAGCACATCGCGTGGGTTCGTCTTCGTGGCGTCGTTGCCCATCTGCGAGACAAATCCTGTTTTGGACATATTGAAGTGGCGGCGGCGCTTGTTCACCTCTTTACGGGCCTTGTCCGCCGGGAGTGGCGTCCACTCCGTAACGACATAGAAGTTGGCTGGAATCTTCAGCAATGCGTCCAGTACCAGGGGCTTTGTTTCGGTGATGGCCTCTTTCATCGTCAGGACACGGACGAAGTGCTCGCCTACCCGCAGATGATTGCGTTCTGCTTCGATGTCGGAATTGACGACCTGATGGTCGAGAAACTGTGTTGACTGCGGCCTGCCAGCAACACGCCAGTCGTCATAATTCAGCAAGCGGCGAAAGAACCTGAACTGCCCCTGCCGATTCAAGACCTCGATTTGCATGAAATCTGCGAGCTGCCGAGCGAATGCCTGCACAAGCTGGTCGAGCCGTTGAAGATCGCGCTCGATATGCGTCCGCAACAACTTCTTCACGCTGTCGTTGGTGAATTGCGATTTGAGTTCGGCAATCGCGCCCTCGGGATCGCGGAACAGGCGAGCTAGTGCCGTGCCGACGCCGGTCTTCGATCGGGCGCCTTCGAGCAGGATGCAGTAGAAGATTTCGACCTGATAGAGATGGTCCCGCTTCGCCTCAAAGAACTTCCGCCGCTGGTCGATAGCCGCTTCGACAATGGGGTCATCGTAGGTTGCGAACGGTATGTCGGGGCGGTTCGATTTGAAGAGGTATTGGTAAACGTGGAAGCCTGGGCCAAAGGCTTTCAGCGCCGCCTCCAACCGCTTCACCGCATACTCCTGTTCCGAGCGGTCAAGGCTTTCGTAGTCCACGCCGGGAACGCTGAGAACCATGCCTAGATCACCGCTCTTGGTAAGGAAGGCCGTCTCACTCCAGAAGCCATAGAGATTGATGTGGTCGTTGAGAGCCGCGCTATCTTTCCAGGGCTTGATGACTTTATCGAGACGCAGCATCACACTATCTCCACGCGGGGAACTTGCTGCTTCGCGGCGTCATAGCGCAGCTTGTACCGTTCGGACTTTGCGAGGATGCGGAGGAATGCCGGATCGGTGTTCGTCACCCAATGGCCGAAGGCAAAGCCGCCAATGAAGACGGCGATACCGGCAAGGATGGAATTGAAGAGGTTGAAGGCGCCCACGGCGCTCACACAAACGAAGTAGAACAGCGTCCGTTCGACGCCCAAGTAAGTGAGTGGCTTGTGCAGGCTCTTAAAGACCCGATTTGTGCGATGCGTCTGTTGTGGTTTGTCTGGCATAGCTCCCTCGTTTCTGAGCCTAGGTTGACCGTGGCTGGGAAAGGGCGCTATACACCCCAGAGCCAACTCAGAACATTCACCGCAAGTACCGCGATGCCCGTTCCGGCGGCAACACCAGCGAGCGCCTTTTTTGCACCGGGTTCGCCGTGCGCGAAGCCGTAGCCGCCGATCACGATCGCAACCAGACTTGCAACCTTCGCGATCGTCCCGGTGAAAAGGCTTTGGATGGCGTTAAAGCCGGTGTCAAACGGTGAGCCCTGTGCCAGCGCGGCCACCGGCCCGAGCAGCAGCAGGGCAAGAATTACGGCGATTGGGCGGACGTATTTCGACCGAAGAAGAGGCTGGATTTGAGGGATGAGATAAATTCGGGACCAACGTGGCATAAGCACCTCCGGCAGGAGCTTAAGGCAGCTGCTTTTAGCGCAAACCTAACTGCACTGAACCACGCTGTCCAATAACGTTTTGAATGGAGTTCATTCCTGGCGGTTATGAGTCCGAGAGGTGGAGTGATTCGATTTGGGACTTGTTATCGAGGTCGTCATGAGAAAAGGTCCATCGATCTTGCAATGAAGAGCATACCCATCGTCGCTTGTACCATCCCCGAGTATCCCGATATTTCTTGGCAGCCTTCGGAGATTGTCCTGAATGGTACTGAGAGATTGCGAGTCCCTATCGCTGCCTCAACGAATCTCGGGCGCTCTCTGCGAATGACCGTCCTTCTGTAGGCCCCTCTTGTCCAATAAGTTTTGCATCCGTGAACCGGCTTTGTCAGTGCGAATTGGATGTGACGAATCGGGCTAGCGCTGTCTTTAATAACCTGGAGGAATGAGCTCGATCCGAAAAGTTATTGGACACGGCGGGAGCAATGAATCAAATTGGTTAACATCGCCGGTCCCGTACGGTCTTGACCAACTGGGCCGCCATTCGCATCGAGAATACCCGCCGCTGACGAGGATGCTATGTCAACCCAGCCAAGTCCTACCACGCCGCTTATTTCAACGCGCATTGATTCACCACATTCTGGGAGGGAGATGCCCGTTGGTTCACGAGACGCTGCTCGCCTCCTGAGGATGCATCCCAAAACCGTCCTCCGCAAGGCTCGCGAGGGCACACTGCCAGCTCATCCGGTTGGGAGGGATAGGAAGCGCTGGCACTTCTATCTCTCGGAGCTGGACGATTGGCTGCGTTCCCAAGTCATCAAGGCCAGTCTGGTGCGGCAATAGAAGCCCGTAACCGTTCGTCTTGTGACTCGTAACAGCGGAGGAATCGCAGTGCTCAAAGTCGGGGTAGACTCCTGGGCGCCGGGCGAGGTAAATTCGAGCTGCGACCGGTGCCAGAATTCAAGGAGGATATGAATGCTGGCACGTTTCCGAAATGGGTGTCTCACGACGATTAAGAGAAAGGATGGAGTGGAAAGGTGGCTTTTTCGCTGGCGCGAGCGTTGCCCTGACGGAACGTTGCGGGAGCGAAACAAGGTCATCGGAACAGTGGAAGAATATCCGACGAAAAGCAAGAAACTGCACGAGGTAGTAACCAGATTGCGAGTAAACATTAACACTGATGGCCCAACGGAGTTGACTTCGATCACCATGACGAAGGCAGTGGATCATTACACCGTCCACGAACTTGCTGACTGTGGCGCGGAAGGCAAAGCCTACTCTACCCGCTCTAGGAAGACGCAGCTTCTGAACCGGTGGGTTGTTCCCCATTGGGGGAAGGTGGAGTTGCGGGCCATCAAGACCGTCGCGGTTGAGCAGTGGCTCAAGACGCTTGTCACAACGAAGTTCGGTAAGCCGAAACCTCTTGCCGGCGGAACGAGAGAGAAGATTCGCGACGCAATGAGCAGTATCTTCAATCATGCGATCCGGTGGGAACTGACCGACCGGAACCCTATCACTGGTCCGACGAAGCGTTCAGGAGTGCGCGTCTCTGCAAAACGAGAGCGGACGCCTGACATTCTCGAAATCCAGGAGATGCAGTTGCTTCTGGCGGCTCTTGGTATCCGGGAAAGGGCCATGTTGTTTCTTGACATGCCATCCGGGCTCCGCCGAGGCGAGCTGGCTGGGCTGAAGTGGGAGGACTTCGATTTCAAGAAGCTCCATGTGAGTGTCACCCGATCACTGGTTGACCAACACGTGGGTCCGGTGAAAACCGAAACCTCAAGAAAGCTGATGCCGATCGATGAATTCGTGGCTCGTGAACTGTTAGCCTGGTACGCGGTGACACCGTACAAGAAGCCGTCCGACTATGTATGGGCCACCGATGCCAACCGTGCTGGAGCCAAGCGCGGGAAGCAACCCGTCTGGCTGAGCACGGTGATGCGCGACTACATCCAGCCGATGGCCCGAAAGTTGGGCATCCAGAAGAAGGTGTCGTGGCATACCTTTCGACACACATTTTCCTCGATTCTCAAGGGCAATGGTGAGGATGTGAAAGTAGTGCAGGAGTTGTTGCGACATTCAACGTCAAGGATGACGCTGGATACCTACACCCAAGCTCTCGGGCCCGACAAGAGGGCCGCGCAAAGCAAAGTTGTAGGCATGATCCGGCCGAAAGAGCGTGTATTTTCTGTGTATCGCGATGCAGATGGAGTTTCCGTGTAAAGCGTTGATAAGATTTGGCGTCCCCGACGGGATTTGAACCCGTGTTACCGCCGTGAAAGGGCGATGTCCTAGGCCGGGCTAGACGACGGGGACGATGGTGGACGGGATTCTTACGTGCAACCTCTCGATACTAGCAGCCGCGATTCTTATGTGTCAAAAAACCGCGCGTCTGTGCGAGCCGCCGTCGTACCAAACCTCGAGCTTAACTCGACGAAACGCCGGCGCAGTTGCCCGCACACGTAGGTTTCGCACCGTCTTTCGCATTACAATTGAGACGGACTCTCGCACCGCTGCTATGGCAGACAGTCTCTATCTCAGTTTGTGGTTTCCGGACTTCTCCGGGCCGGCGATGCTGCCGCATGCGATGGCCGTATTGCAGCAGTTCCCTTTTTCGGCGCAGCGGCCGGGAATCACGTACGCCGCCGTGCAGCCGGTTTCCTGGAACGAGGCGAGCATCGTCGAACGCCGCTTCTCGCCGGGCATTCCGCCGGAGGAGGCTTTGGTCATCGCCGCCGATCTCATCCACGACGACTATGCCTACACCTTCGATGCCTATTGGGATCTGTGGATGCCGGACGAAGCGGGTCAGCAATGGCGCCTACAGCCCAGTCAAGTGAAATTTATTCTGCAGGGCGAGGAGTTCGACGAATCCGCGCAGCAGAGTACGGGACACATTGAGATCGACTTCGGGCTCGATTCTCCCTTTCTTCAGGAGAATATAGAACTCACCGAAGAAGTTCAGACCAAAGTGCGCGAGAACGTCGGCAAACTGGTCGAGTTCACCATGAAGGCCGAGAAGAACACTCGAGCCACTGGACGTCTACTTTGGTCGGAGTCCGAGGAAAACCTGGCGCAGAAGTTGATCGCGCGCCTGCAGCGAGTCCAGTAGATTTGCTGGGAGTTCTACCTGCGTTGATCGAGATCCTAGTGTATTTCGCATAGCAGTAGTTTTGGCGACCCTATTCTCGGACGCAAAATGCTCCCGCTGCCAACCCTTGATCGTCGACCGCATCAAAAAAACAAGATTCAGCGGAGGATCTTAAACCATGAAATTCATGAAAATCTTTGGGCAACTGGCGTTGGGCCTCGCCGTAGCAACATTACTGGGGCTTAGCGCATCGGCCCAAAGCAACGGTCAAATGGGGAATCAAGGGCAAATGAACCAGATGGGAATGAAGAATTCGTCCACTTCATCTGAGATGTCAGCGGCCGACAAACACTTTGTTATGGAAGCCGCGCAAGGCGGCATGGCGGAGGTGGAACTGGGCCAGCTTGCCCAACAGAAGGCCAGCAATCCCGAAGTGAAGCAGTTCGGCGAGCGCATGGTCAATGATCACACTAAAGCGAACGATCAACTGAAGCAGGTTGCCAGTTCGATTCGCATCACACTGCCGACCGGCCTCAGCGCTAAAGATGAGGCGCTGAAAGAGAAGCTTTCCAACCTGTCCGGCGAACAGTTCGATAAAACGTACATGGAACATATGGTGACCGATCACACGCAGGATGTCGCTGCATTCCGGCACGAAAGCGCGGACGGACAGGATGCGGCCGTAAAGAATTTCGCGTCAGAGACTCTGCCTACGCTGGAAAGTCATCTGAAAGAAGCCCGGAAGATCGAGCCTCAAGTGAAGAAGGGTGAGATGTCCAGCAACCAATAGCAAGATTCATTGGGCTCGAAACATATCGGCTCGGAGCTGCAGCCCCGAGCCGACTCTTTATTGCGACTGTTATTTTGTTCTTCCGCCCTCAACTTTGAGCGCTTCTTGTGCGGCGGCTTGTGCTGCTGCCAGTCTCGCGGTCAGCACGCGGAACGGTGAGCACGACACGTAGTTCAAGCCGGTTTTGTAGCAGAACTCGACCGACGAGGGCTCGCCGCCGTGCTCTCCGCAAATTCCGACTTTCAGATTCGAGCGCGTCTTGCGTCCGCGTTCAGTCGCCATCTTCACCAGTTGGCCAACGCCTTCCTGATCGAGGGCGGCAAAGGGATCCTGTTTGAGAATTCCTTCAGCAAGATATGTGGGAAGAACTTTGTTGACGTCATCCCGCGAGAAACCGAATGTGGTCTGGGTCAAATCGTTGGTGCCGAATGAGAAGAATTCGGCTTCTTTTGCGATCTCATCCGCAACCAGCGCCGCGCGCGGCAACTCGATCATGGTGCCAACCAGGTAGTCGATCTTCTTTCCCTTTTCTTTGAAAACCTCGTCGGCGACACGTCGCACGATTGCGCCCTGATTGGCCATTTCCTTCACGGTGGCTACCAGAGGAATCATGACTTCGGGCAACACTTTGATGCCCTTCTTCGTGCAGTCGACGGCCGCTTCGAAGATGGCTCGCGCCTGCATCTCGGTGATCTCGGGGTAGGTGATGCCGAGCCGGCAGCCGCGATGTCCGAGCATGGGATTGAACTCGTGCAGTTGTTCGACCCGGGCGAGCAGTGGCGGGAGAGCTTTCTTCAGGTCGCCAACGCCCTTTACGCCGTAGTCCTTATATTTCGCAACGAGTTCTTTTTTCTGCTTTGCGCTATACGACGAGAGCAACGCGATATCGACCATCAGATCTTCGCGGCGCGGCAGGAATTCGTGCAGCGGCGGGTCGAGCGTGCGAATGGTGACCGGCAGCCCGTCCATCGCCTTGAAGACGCCCGCGAAATCCTCGCGCTGCAGCGGCAAAAGTTTCTTCAACGCGGCGCGCCGGTCTTTCTCGTTATCGGCAAGAATCATGGTCCGCATGTGCCCGATCTTTTTCTCGCCGAAGAACATATGCTCGGTGCGGCACAGGCCGATGCCTTCCGCTCCGAATGCACGCGCCTGAACGGCATCACGTGGAATGTCAGCATTGGCGCGAACCTTCATGGTGCGATGCGGATCGGCCCACTCCATAAATTTCTGCAGCTCCGGGTCGTCGGGTGAAGGATCGAGCGTGTTCAGCTTCCCCTTGATCACGCGGCCGGTCGTGCCATCCAGCGAAATCCAGTCGCCTTCTTTGAAGACCTGGCCTTTGACGCGCATCTCGCGGGCTTTTTCGTTCACGTCGATATCACCCGCGCCCGCGACGCAGCATTTGCCCATGCCGCGGGTCACGACGGCCGCGTGGCTGGTCATGCCACCGCGCGAAGTCAGAATGCCCTTGGCCACTTCCATGCCATGAATATCTTCCGGCGTGGTTTCGGCGCGCACCAGAATCACAGGCTTCTTCGCGACATCATGCCCCGCCATCTTTACCGCTTCATCCGCAGTGAAAACGATCTGGCCCACTGCCGCTCCGGGCGATGCGGGCAATCCGGTCGCAAGAACTTCCACCTTCGTGCTCTTCTCATCCAGTCGCGGAACCAGAAAGTCATATAACTGGTTGGGCTCGACGCGGAAGATCGCTTCCTCCTTCGTGATCAGTCCTTCCTCCACCATCTGGATCGCAACTCGCACCGCGGCCAGGCCGGTACGCTTGCCATTGCGGGTTTGCAGCATATAGAGCTTGCCATCTTGGATGGTGAACTCGAAATCCTGCATGTCTTTGTAATGCTTTTCCAGCCGCGTGGTAATTTCGCGAAGTTGGTCGTAGACATCGGGCATGATCTTTCTGAGTTCGAGAATTGGAACCGGAGTGCGCACGCCGGAGACGACGTCTTCGCCCTGCGCGTTCATCAGAAATTCGCCGTAGAACTCGCTGGTTCCAGTCGCGGGATTGCGTGTAAAGCCGACGCCGGTGCCGCTGGTATCGCCGAGATTGCCGTAGACCATCGCCTGCACGTTGACTGCGGTGCCCAGCATGTCGTCGATATTGTTGATGCGGCGATAGTGCTTGGCGCGATCGTTCTGCCAGGAGCGGAATACAGCGTCGCGGGCCATGACGAGTTGTTCGTGCGGGTCCTGCGGAAAGTCGCGCTTGGCGTGCTTCTTCACGACCTTCTTGTATTCGACGATCACTTCCTGCAGGTCCTTGGCAGTCAGATCGGTATCGAACTTAGTCTTGCGCTGCTTCTTCTTCGCATCGAACACTTCGTCGAATGCGGACTTCTCGATGTCGAGCACGACGTTGCCAAACATCTGGATCAGGCGGCGGTAGGAGTCGGCGGCAAATCGCGGATTATTGCTGCGCTTGGCCAGAGCCTCCACGCTCTTATCGTTCAGGCCAAGGTTCAGAATTGTATCCATCATGCCGGGCATGGAAAATTTCGCGCCCGAGCGCACGCTGACCAGCAAAGGATTTTCGCCCGTGCCCAGCTTCTGGCCTTGCAGCCCTTCGAGTTGCGCGAGCGCGGCGTCCATTTGCTTGTCGACTTCTAGCGACAAACTGCCGCGCATGGACTCGCGGCAAGCTTCGGTCTGAATGGTGAAGCCAGGAGGAACCGGCAGTCCGGCGTTCGTCATTTCGGCCAGTCCGGCGCCCTTGCCGCCGAGGACATCCTTCATCTTGCCGTTGCCATCGGCCTTGCCGCCGCCAAAGAAATAGACGTACTTCGTTGCGGGCTTCTTCGCTTGTTTCACTTCACTTTCGGGGAGAGTCATTGTCGCCATATGAGTCCTTTATGTGCAGAATTTCGATTCGAACACCACGGGATGTGTAATTGAGTCATTTGGTAATCGGGAAATCGTAAGGCCGCCTCTGCAGTTCATCGATTTCTCAGTGACCCACTTACAAGATTTCTCAATCTCTTTTCACAATTCTCACCTAAGCTTTTTCTTCCGTCACGATGTCTGAAAAATCGGCGACGGTGGAAAACTCGCTCAGCAACTTCTGCAACAGCGCCAGCCGGTTCGCCCGCACGCGCTCGTCGTCCACCATGACCATGACTTTGTCGAAGAAACGGTCAATGGGCTCCCGCGCAGTCGACAGCAAGCGCAGAGCGTCCAGATATTCCTTGCGGTTGCGATACTTCGCGATCCTTGGGCCAGCTTGCTCCACATATGCGATCAGCGCTTTCTCTTCCTCGGTGGAGTCGGGGAGCGATTCGGGCTGAGCCGCAATGCGAATCTTTTTATCCTCCGCCTGTTTAAGAATATTGCGCATCCGTTTACAGGCTGCGCCGATGGCCTGGAACTCGGGCATATGCAAGACTTGCTTCAGGGCCGCTGCGCGTTCCAGCGAGTCAGGCACATCTTCGGCATCGGCGTTCAGGACGGCTTTGACCACGTCATGGGCATAGCCTTGCAGGTCGCGCAGATAGAACTCAAGCCGATCGCGGAAAAATGCACGCACCGATTCCAGGAACGTTGGCTCGTCGACAAACTTTCTTTCCGCATCGGAGCGCTGATATCCCGCCCGCGCATCGCGCATGATCTCAACCGGCCGCAGCGGCAGCTTTCTTTCGGCGATCACCTTAATAATCGCATTTGCTTGGCGGCGCAGGGCGAAGGGATCCTTCGATCCGCTGGGCACCATTCCCAGCGAGAACATTCCGGCGATCGTGTCAGCCTTATCGCCGATTGAAAGCACGGCTCCTTCAACCGACCGCGGAATCGAGTCGTCGGTGGATTCCGGCTTGTACTGATCGTAGACCGCGTCCGCGATCGCCATGCGCGTTGCTTCGGGTAAGCTGGGATCGAGTTGCTGCGCGCGCGCATAAAGCCCACCGACAATTCCCTGCAGTTCGGTGAACTCCTTCACCAATTCGGTGGTGAGATCGGTTTTCGCCAGGCACGCCGCTTTGTGAACCACGCCGGGCCGAATGGCAACTCCGGCCTGTTTCAAGTTCTCGCTCAGCCAACTGCACAGTCGCTGTACGCGCCGCGTTTTGTCGTAATAACTGCCGAGATCTTTCTGGAAAGTCACATGGCGCAGCAGGTCGAGCCGGTCGAGCAGCGATTTCTTCTGATCGGTTTCCCAGAAAAAGCGCGCATCGTTGAAGCGCGCCCGGAGCACGCGCTCGTTGCCGTGACGGATGAGGCCTTGCGGATCGCTGTCGGTATTCAGCACCGCGAGGAAATGCGGCAGCAGCTTGCCGGACCCATCTTCGAGCGCGAAATATTTCTGGTGATCGCGCATTACCGTGACCAGAACTTCTTCCGGAAGCGCCAGGAACTGAGGATCGAAGCTGCCTAGTGTGACCGAGGGAAATTCGGTCAGGTTCACGACGGAATCGAGCAGGGCTTTATCTTCGCGCCAGCGTGCTCCGGGGATCGCGCGAGTGGCTGCGTCGAGCGCCTTGCGAATTTGATGCTCGCGCTCCGGCCGTCCCAGAACCTTTGCTGCTCGCAGCGACTCAGCGTAGGCAGCGCCTGCGCCCGGGATTCGGACCTCACCATCCGACAGCATTCTGTGGCCGCGCGAAATGTTTCCGGCGTGAATCCCCTCGAATTCTAAAGGAATCGCTTCACGATCCAGCATCGCCACCAGCCAGCGCACGGGCCGCACGAAGCGCTGGTGCGGCTGGCGCCAGTACATATTCTTGGGCCAGTAAATTGACGATATTTCTTTGGGCAAACCCTGCGCCAGGATGTCCGCGGCGGTGCGACCTTTCTTTGTGATCTTAGCGGCGATGTATTCGCCCTTGGCGGTCGAGATTTTTTCGAACGCAGAAATGTCGACACCAGCTTTCTTGGCGAAAGCCTGCGCAGCGGGCGTGGGCTGACCATCTTTATAAGCCACGTTGACCGAAGGCCCGGTCACCTGCTCCACGATGTCGGATTGAGCCGCCGCAATGCCGGAGGCCAGCACGGCCAGACGGCGCGGGGTATCGAAGGATGTGATCTCGCCGCCGCCGAGCCGCTCCCGCGTGAGCAATGCTCCGACGCGTTCGCGCAACTCCTGGGACGCGGCCTCAATCATCCGCGCTGGAATTTCCTCGCATCCGATCTCTAATAAAAAGTCTGGCATGCTTTGAAACTACCAAGTGTCTCAGAAGTTGCGAAGGGTCGAGTGTGATATCCATCACAGACAACCTGTGGAAAATATGGACTGTAGTGCCGACGGCGCTTCTTTATCCCACCGGCGACAGTTCCTTCTTTGCCTTCGGCTTCTTCTCGCGCGCAGGCTCAGGCTCGTCGGCCTTTTCCGAGGCTGCTTCGCTTTTCGCTGGATCGTTCTTCTGTTGATCGACCCAGGCCTTCGCGATCCCCACAGCCAGCGCTCGCACGCGCGCGATCACTCCCACGCGCTCGGTCACTGAAATCGCTCCGCGAGCGTCGAGAATATTGAACAGATGCGAGCACTTGAGACAAAGGTCATACGCGGCCAGCAGCGGGAATCGCGCCTTGTCTGCAGGCCCTGGCTGCCCATCACTCCCGGCTGCAACCGGCGCAATCTTCTGATCGTCGATCGACGCGTGGGTCCGTCGGTACTTGTCGATGAGAGCTTTGCACTCCGCTTCATACAAATCGAAATGCTTCCACGCGCTCTCCACGTCGGCGGCTTCAAAGTTGTAAACGGAGAACTGCAGCTCGTCGGCGAGCCGCACGTCGCCATACTTCACCTCAGCGCCCGAATCCGGATCGCGTGCCCAAACGATGTCGTAGATCGAATCCACATCGTGCAGAAACGCCGCAATGCGTTCGAGCCCGTAAGTCAACTCGGCCGAGATGGGAAACAGATCAATCCCGCCGCACTGCTGGAAGTAGGTGAACTGAGTGATCTCAAGTCCATCCAGCATGACCTGCCAGCCCACTCCCCACGCGCTCAGTGTGGGCGCTTCCCAGTTATCTTCTTCGAACTTGATGTCATGCTGGCGCAGGTCAATGCCGATCGCGCCCAGCGATTCCAGGTACAACTCCTGCACGTTCTCCGGAGGAGGCTTCAGGATCACTTGCAGTTGCATGTGCTTGAAGAGCCGGTTCGGATTCTCTCCATAACGGCCGTCCGCGGGGCGCCGCGAGGGCTGAACGTACGCAACCTTATAAGGCTTCGGCCCCAGTACGCGCAGGAACGTTTCCGGCGCCATGGTGCCAGCGCCAACTTCCACGTCGTAAGGCTGCTGCAGCACGCATCCACGCTGCGCCCAAAAAGTCTGCAGGCGAAGAATCAACTCCTGAAAAGTAAGCGGGTTGGACTTGGCTGGAGTCACTGAATTTTGCGCTTGGAAGATAAACCACGATTGTAATGGATGGGGCGGGTAAACGTCAGCTTGGTGCGCTGATTTAGCGGAGTTTTTCCAGCATTCCAGCAGTCACGAGCTTCTTTTCCAGATGGCGTTGCAGAATCTGCATCAAGAGCTTGCGCAGGTCGGCGGCCTGCGCCTTGGGCCAGTCGATGCCCACGAAGCTGTCGACCGGGGCGCGAAACATGTGCGCTGCCAGGGCCCGCGAATCCTTGGAAATTTCTGACGAGGCCAGGCGCTTGTCGTCGGCGCACATCAGCCCATCGGCCAGCGCGTGGAAATAGGCGCGGCTTCCATTCAGGTTGCGTCCGCAGACCACGCATTCGGTGAGTTCGGGCAGAAATCCGACGAGGCGCGTCAGCCACAGGGCGAAATAGGTGACCGGCATCCAGATCTCGGGCCCGGTCATCACCCGCAGCACAGAGAGCGTCAGGCGAAAGATGGCATCGTTGGCCTCGCGGTCGGGCAGAAGTTCGTCCAGTAATTCGGCGATGTGAGCCAGCGCAACGGCGCGCGCGTAACTCACTTCGGAAGCCAGTGGAGACTCGATGACTTCGCAGGCGTCGAGCCGAACCAAATCCTGCCGCTCGCGCACGTCGTAGAACGCGCGCACATAGGTCAGGGGCTCGAGCCCTCCACCAAAGCGGCGTTTCGATTTCTTCGCCGACCGCGCCACTCCGCGAATCTTACCTTCCGTGCGGGTGAACAGCGTAACCAGCAGATCAGCCTCGCGCATCGGGTAGGTGCGCAGCACAATCGCTTCTGATTCCTGCAGGGCCATGAGTTGAGGCTGATTCTAGCGGAAATGAGCGAGAGCAGGAACGGTTTGCGCATTCCTTGGTGGCGTTCGTGGTGATGATCTTCAAACTGTCGGGCGCGGATGCCGGCGCCATTTCGATATACTTTCAAGAACGTGAAATCCTTCTTTTGCGCACTTCTCATTCTTGCCGCCGCCCATCTCGCCCTTGCCGAGGACACCTCGTTTTCGAATGTTAAGGTGCCACATCTGTCGGGCAAGCAGACCAAGGCGGTTTTGATCTTCAGCGATACACAGAAGGCGATCCTCGTTCGTCCGGTGAAGGGCAATCCGCTGACCGTTCCTTATAGCGAGATCGACAAATGCTCCTACCAGTTCAGCCGAAAGCACCGCATTAAGACCGGATTCGTTGTGACGGCGATTGGGGCGATCCCGATTGGTCCTGTCGTCATGCTCACACGCTCGAAGGTGCATTGGCTGGAGGTCGATTATCACCAGCAGGATGCGCGCCAGAATCTTGTGCTGCGCATGGACAAGCGCAACTACCCGCAGATTCTGGACGCAGTCACCGCTCACACTGGGATCGAACCGGAAGTTCTGGGGAATGTGGACAAGCGATCGAAATAACAGTCGCAGCCGCGGAAAATGCAAAGGCGCGCGTCCCTGGCTGGAACCCGCGCCTCAGTCAGCCGAAATTGCAGGACTTAGCGTCCGAAATATTTGGCGTTGCGCTCGGTGAAAGCGTTCCACTTTTCCGGCAGATCATCCAGCGCGAAGATGGCGGAGACGGGGCACACGGGCACGCAAGCGCCGCAGTCGATGCATTCGACCGGATCGATGTACAACAATTCCTCAGTCGCGTAAGCGGGCTCATCTTTCTTGGGGTGAATGCAATCCACCGGACACGCATCCACGCATGCGGTGTCTTTGGTTCCGACGCACGGCTCGGCAATTACATAGGCCATAAGGGTTTCAATCTCCTGGAAAGTCTTTCCTCGTATTCTACTACCGCTTCTACGACCGCGCACGATCGACGAGCGCACATTCTAGCAAGAAAGCAGGCGCGGGGTACAGGTTCTCGCGGAAAAACAGATACGCAAAACGAAAACGGCCGGCAGCCTAGGCTGCCAGCCGTTGAGTTGCGCGCGTCGAATCGCTTACCGGCGTCCACCGCCACCGTGGAAGCCACCGCCGCCGTGGAACCCACCGCCGCCGTGGAACCCACCGCCACTGTGGAATCCGCCTCCACCGTGAACTGCCGCACCACCGCGGAAGCCGCCGCCTACATACCCGTGTCCCACGTATCCATGACCGACATACCCACGGCCAACATAGCCGCGTCCAACGTAGCCACGGCCAACGTAGCCACGGCCGACGTAGCCGCGCCCGCCGTACCATCCGCGGCCCCAGCCGGGGTTGCCGTACCACGGACGACCGTACCATCCGTTAGCCCAGCCCCAGCGACCAAGCCATCCAGGACCGTGGAACCACGGGCCGGCTCCAACAAAGACGCCCCCGGCAAACCAGTCAGGACCGTAGTAGCCATAGGGCGCGCAAGCATATGGAGCATATCCATAGTAGCCGTAGTCGCACACCGGAGGCTCGTCTACATATCCCGGTCCGACATTGACCCCCACTCCGACTCCAACCTGCGCCTGCGCGAAGGCCAGTGGAACCATCAGCACCGCCAGCATCGCCGCATATCTCAGGTATTTCATAATCACCTCCCAGCCTCGGATGCCCATCACTCTGGTCTCCTGAAGCCCTTTCCAAAACCTCTACGTATTTGAACAGCGGAGGCACGGAAAAGTTGCAGATTCCGGGGTGGTTGATTTCAGCCATCCTGGTTAAATTCAACCACTTAGCTGGAATACCCAAAGGCAGCCGGCGCAATGACTTAGCCCCCGATCATGGGCGCCACGGGCGATAAATCCAGGCCTGAGCCGTGGCCTGGTCGCTGTTGGGATAGCCGCCCGCCAGCAGCACGCTGCCGTCTTTGAGCCGGGTCTCCGACAGATAGTGCCACTTGTCATTCATTGCGCCCGGGACCACAACGAACTTTCCGCTCGCCGGGTCGAATATCTCGGCCTCTTTGCTGCCGCCCGCGATCAGCAATTTTCCGGACGGCAGTTGCACAGCTTCATCCGGCAGCTTAAATCGGCTGTCGTTTAAGGGCGAAGCTGCGCTGAACTTACCCGTGAGGGGGTCATAGATCTCCGCGCTGCTCAGGTTGCCGTTCCACCCCCGCGAATCGGAACCGCCGGCGACAAGCACTCGCCCGTCGGGCAAGAGCCCAGCAGTATGCTTCGAGCGCGCGGTGCCGAGGTTGCCAGTTTCAGTGAAGGTGCCGCGCGTGGGATCGTACACTTCCGCGGTCGACTCGACTCCTCCGGCGTAGCCACCCGCGATGAGCACACGACCATCCTCGAGGAGCGTGGCAGTGTGGGCAATACGCGCGCGGTGCATCGATCCCGTGGATTGGAAAGAAAGCGTGCTGGCATGGAAAATCTCCGCCGAGGCCAGGGATTCGTTGTCCCGTCTTTCCCCGCCGGCAATCAGGACGTCACCGTTCTTCAGCACCGTTGCGCTCGGACGTCCGCGTGGGGTGGTCATCTTCGCGATCACAGTAAATTTTCCTGTTGCCGGATCATACAATTCCGCTAAATCCGTCCCACCCATGCCAACCCAACCTCCGGCCACAAGCACCTTCCCTGATCGCAGCAGGACTGCGATCTGACCAACCCGCCCGATGCTCATCTCACCCGTAGGTTGGAACTTCCCAGTGGCAGAATCGTAGAGCTCCGCAGACTTGTAGAAATCCTGATTGCGCCGCATGCCCCCAGCGATGAGCACCTTGCCGTCGGGAAGAAGGGTCGCCGTGTGCCCGGAGCGCGCCTCGAGCATGGGCGCCGCCGGCGACAGCGAACCAGCGTTTCGAATCTCAGTCGTGTGGAATGCGGTTGCGGCCAAGGCGAATGTAAAACTGATGCAGGCGGTAAGCAGCAGGCGGGAACGGAGCATGGGTTCGTCCTCCTGGAGAGGTCAGACGCGGCGGGGCGTTGGCGGTTAGCAAAGCATCGCTATCACTTCCCAGCTTACAAGTCGCCCTGTCATCCTGAGCGCAGCGAAGGACCTATGTAGTCCCGGGCAGTATCGATCCTGCCGGGGACGTGCAGAGGTCCTTCGCTTAGCTCAAGATGACAGGGCGATTGCGATGACTCAAACTACGCTCCTATCAACTCTTTCTTCTCACTGGGCTCATATTCCACGATGTATCCTGCGACTGCGCTAGCCGCGACCGTGAGCGGCGAGGCGAGATACATTTGGCCGGGACCGCTGCGGCCCGGGAAGTTGCGATTCTGCGCGCTGACCACCACCTGGTCGGGACGCGTCGAAACTCCTGGTCCGGCGTTGATGCAGGCGCCGCAACTCGGCTCGATCACATGCGCTCCGGCTTTTTGAAACACATCCAGATATCCGCGGCGCAGGCAGTACTCGCGTGTCTCCTGCGATCCGAACTGAATGTAAAACTGCACCGAGTCTGCGACCCGCCTGCCTTGCTTGAGCGCATCGGCCAGAACGAGGGCGTACATATCCATGTCTTCATTCTTGCCGGCGGTACAGGTGCCGCCGTAAGCGATTTCGACGGGCACGGGCGTGTTCAGTTCACGCACATATTTTCCGTTGCCCGGATCGCCCGGAGTGGCGACCATGGGCGTGATCTCGCCCGCATCAAGTTCGATGACGTGCGCGTACTGTGCGTCAGGATCGCTGTAGAGGCCCTCGATCATGGCCTGCGCCTGCTTGCGGTCGATGCCGCGGCGCTCGACCAGAAAATCGACCGCCTTCTTGTCGGGTGCTACGATGCCGGTGAATCCGCCGATTTCGGCGGCCATGTTGGTCATAGTCGCGCGCTCGTCCACGCTGAGTTCTTCGATGGCCTCGCCCGCATACTCCATGACTTTGGCGAGAGCCTTGCCGCTGCGCACGTAATCCAGGCTGAGAATCTTCAGAATGAGATCTTTGGCCGTGACGTTGGGATGGCGCTTGCCGCGAACTACAATTTTCACCGACTCAGGCACCCTGACCCGAACATCTTTCGTGATCCATGAATTGAAAACGTCAGTGGTGCCGATGCCAAACGCTACGCAGCCAATCGCGCCCACATGCGGTGTGTGCGAATCCGAGCCAATGTTGAGTTGCCCAGGCAGCGCGTAGCTTTCAAGAACGATCGAGTGGCAGATGCCTTCCGAACCCTTGCGGTCGGTCAATTCGCCATGCAGGCGTATGCCCTGCTTCTTGGCAAAATCTTGCTGCTTGAGCTTGAGTTGCGTGGCCAGATCGAGCAGGCCAAGTTTTTTCTTCTCTTCGGAAATCACCTCGTCGAGAAATGTCAGGTGATCGCGGAAGAACAGAATGCTCGCAGGATCGCTGACCTTGGCGTCTTTGCCAACATAGCGCTCGAAGAAAATTGCCGCCATGGGCGTAACGTATTCATGGCTGAAGCGCAAATCAGCGCGGGCAAATCCGGTATCGCCAGGCTTCACAGACGCAACCCCGACCTCGCTTTTTTCATTCAGCATGTGTCGCGCGAAGATCTTCTCGGCCAATGTCATCGGCCGAGCCGTGTAGCGTCGCACATTGCCGGACATCTCTAACTTTGTCTCGTTCTGTATCGGCGGCAAGAAAACTTTTCCCTGCATCCGCGCCACATTGAAAGGAAACAGCCCACCATACTCGATCACTTGCCGCGTAATCGCATCTTCGCCTTCGGTGAATTCGGTCAGGGCAATCTCTTCCCCGCCACGAATGCGGTCGATCAACGAAAAATTCGTCGAAGTCAACAGGCCAAGATTCTGGCAATTCTGCTTGTAGATGCGCTCGATGTTCTCGGCAATCACGCACCGAATGCCGGCGCACATTTCCGCGTACGGAGACTGCTCGCGGCTCGACCCTTTGCCGCGCCGCTTGCCGCTCACCGCGCACACGAAACCTCCGCGCTTCACATCGCTGCGGCCGATCGGGTTCACGCTGCCGCACTTCAATCCGAGATACGGAATCTCGCCCAGCGTCTCGTCAAAATAGAAACAATAGTGCGCCGGAGTAATCTCGTCGGTCGAAATGTCGTCGCGCAGCTTGGGATTGTTGGCCGGATTCTTGGTGTCCCAGGGCAGGTCCTCGCCCGCGAGCTGCCGCTTGATGAGTTCTGGATCTTCGGTGAGAAAAAGGATGCGTCCTTGCAGCCGGACCTTGTCCGGGCGCTTTTCGATCTTGCGTTGGAGCAGTGAGTCGATCACGGTTAACCTGGAATTTTAAATTTAAACGCCCCCGGCGGATGGGCACTCCCACAAGCATTTATTGTAACGCGGGTGCTACCGCTGGTAGGTGCGCGGATCGGGCAACGGTTCCAGCTCCCGGCCGGCGAAGATTTCTTTAAATTCGTTTACCAGCGCCTCGTGCACCAAACCGTTCGAGGCCAGCGTCTCTCGACTGTTCAGCTCAAACGCGGAGCCGTCGAAGCGCGTGATCTTGCCCCCAGCTTCTTCGACGATCAGTGCGCCGGCCGCGGTATCCCAAGGGTTAAGATTAAATTCCCAGAAACCGTCGAAGCGTCCGCTAGCGACATTGCACAGATCCAGAGCCGCCGAGCCCGCACGCCGCACTCCGTGAGTGCGCAGCGTGATCTGGTGATAAAAGAAAATATTCGGATTCTTGTGACGCTTATGGCTGGGAAAACCAGTCGCCAGGAGACATTCTCTCAACTGCACGGCTTCCGAAACATGAATCGTCTCACCGTTTAACTTCGCGCCTCTTCCCTGCTCCGCGCTGAACAACTCGTCGCGCGTGGGATCGTAGACGACGCCCGCAATGCGCTGCCCGGCGCGGCCTGCGGCGCGATCTCCCGCCGCCAGGTGTTCCAACGCCATCGACACGCAGAACACCGGATACCCGTGCGCAAAATTCGTCGTCCCATCCAGCGGATCGACGTACCAGCGATAATCGCTGTCCTGATCGTTCAGTCCCTGCTCTTCGCCCAGCACGTCGTGCCCCGGAAACTGGCTGCTGATGCGCTCGCGAATCAACGCCTCTGAGGCGCGGTCGGCCGCGGTCACCAGATCGGCGTCGCCCTTGTATTCGATCTTCAACTTCTGATGAAAGTAGTGCAGGATCAGCGCTCCGGCCTCCCGGGCGATGACCGACATGGCGGGAAGAAAACTGTCAGGATGGCGGGCAGGGGATGGCATGCGTCGGGCTCAGCCCTGCTTCCGCTTTCCGCTGTCCTCGGCGATGTACATGATCTCGTGCTTGTAGATGAAAAGGTTGGGAGCGCCTTCGCGAGTCAGCCGCACCATGTTGCGGTCGTAATACTCGATCCAGCCGCGGACGACCTGCCCATCGAGTAGTTTGATGGTGACCGCTTTCTGCTTTTCACCCAGCGCCTTGAGAAAGGCAGCTTCTTCAAAGGTTTCTTGCGGAGGAGGCGTCCGGCCGCGTTTGGCCGCGCCGGCATTGGCTTGCGGAGCACGAAACGACATGCAGGCATTGTAACAAAGGCCGTTGTAGACGCGAGACGGCGGAAAGATGATCAGCCTATCGCAGGCGCCGAGACCTCATCGCGCTCGGCCGAGACTCCCCAGTACCGCACTGCGAGCCAGGCCAGGATGGCGAACACTACAAACGGAAGCGAGGCCGCCATGCGCGTGGGGAAAACCAACACTGCCGGGTTGCGGGTCCACGCGGGCACGATCAAAGAAATGATAGCGACGGCGCAAGCCGTCATCCACTGCCAGAAAAGAGCGAAGAAGCCAACCAGCAACAGCAATCGAACCGGCGGACTCGCACGCAGAATGTCTGCCCGCCTCGACCATATCCAAAAGATCGCAGGCAGCAACACGATCTGATCGTAAACCGCGCCGCCGGTCGGAAGCAGCAATGCCGTAAC
Organism: uncultured Acidobacteriota bacterium; assembly: GCA_963701925.1. Lineage (GTDB taxonomy): Bacteria > Acidobacteriota > Terriglobia > Terriglobales > Acidobacteriaceae > Sulfotelmatobacter. The sequence goes on along the minus strand of CAVPBQ010000005.1, from coordinate 824,824 downwards.
GCTGAGCACCAGGCTGACTCCAAGAGAAAATCCGGGGAAGCCTGCGGGCTGCATCCTTGCGCGCCATGCGATCGCAGCCGCTACCGCTAACATAGCCAACGCAACTGCCGTCCCCAGCACTCTTCCAAGGATCAACTGCGGAAGTGGAGGCAGGGTATAGCCCGAGTACTCCATCACCGTCCGCCACCAACCTGAGAACCATCCTGGCAAAATCAACTCGCCTGCCAGGAAAAGTGTTGCCATAGAAAAGACGTAGCTCGCGGCGAAGCGCCTTCGCCGGCGCCAATCACTGAGGACCCAGAGCAGCAGGAACGCGGCCAGCAGCCACACCATTTGCGGCTTCACCGAGGCACACGCGAATGCGATTCCCGGAAGGATCGTGCGATTGCGTGTAAGCCCTTCGATCGCCACGGCCAGAGCTGCAGCCACGAGCAGTCCCGCCTGTTGCGCATAGAGTCCTTCAAGCACGGGATAGCTCACCAGCGCGAGAATCATCACGATGAGCAGCGCAGTGATGGAAATCTGCATGCGCAGTGCGCGCAGCCACAGAAAAATGCTCAGTGCAGTGATAGGGGCCAGGAGCAGCGTCAGGGCAACGCGCACTCCATCGAAACTCAGCGGCAGAAGCGGAGCGGCCAGCACGTCGGCATAGAGAGGATAGGAGAATGCCCGGTACGCGGGCGGAAAGTCGCCAGACCGATTCGGATCCATGATGCGCCCGTAGAGGCCGATCTGAATGTCGCGGGTCATTTCCGGAGTGTAAGGATCCGTGCGATGTTCAAATAGCGCGCGCCCCGTCAGCCAGATGGGATAGAAATCGCCGCCATAGGAATAGTGCACGCTCATAGCCCGAGCCTCACTCTGCCGGCGCGACTGCGGCAAGAGCAAACCGAAATAGTAGTAGCAACTTCCGGTCGCGAAGAAGATCGTGAGAATCAACGCAGCTCTAAGCGACGGGCGCATACGCGTTTCGTGGTTCACTACGTGCGCCTTTTCCGAGCTAGCGATTCCATCAGTGCAGGCTGGTTGCCGGCGGGCAAGGTGCGGACCGCGAATCGCGCCATCGCCAGGTAGATATCCAGCGCTCCCGAATTCTTGCGCAGCACTCGCAGATGCTGGCGCACGGTGGCGACGTCGCCGCGGATGATAGGCCCGCTAAACGCGCCCCGCGCGCCGAGTTGGGCGTAATTCGCGAGCGTTTGCTGCAGAATGGGCAACATCCGCCGGCGCGCCGCACTTTGGCTGATGCCGGCCGAGGCGGCCACCTCTTCGGCCGCGACCAGCAGCGCCACTAAAAAGGGCGAGGCAAAAGTTCCCCAGGCGTGGTAGGAGGCCTTGTCCGATTTTCGAATGGAGAACGCGTCGCCGCCGAGATCGGCCACAATCCTGCGCGCTACCCGGGTTGCGGCGCTATCGCCCTCGATTGCGAACGGAACACCCGTCAGTTCAGGCTGGGAAGCGCGCACGAATGTCATAAACGGATGTACCGAAGCCACCGCCGCTCCCCGCAGGCGCAACAGGGCCAGTTCATCACTGGTCAGAGCCCCGCTGGAATGAAACGCAGTCTTTCCTTTCCAATCGAACTTCGCCCATGACTTTGCGACGGACTCCATTTTCGCGTCCGGAACGCAAAACCAGATCACCCCTGCGCGCAGGCTGCTCTGAACTCCGACCTTCGCGTCCGCACCGACTTGTTTCGCCAATCGCCGCGCCAGCTTTAGCGATACAGAACCCGGTCGCGCAATCACCGCCTCGATCGTATATCCGGCGCGCCGCAACGAAGCGCTCAGAGCACTCCCCAGATTCCCAACTCCGACAATGGCAATCGTTGGCTTTGCCGCCATGCCCGGCAGCATAGCAGAAGCCACGACATCGATCTGAGAAGCGACACCGACTTGTTATCAGCACTGTTTTATATTGTGAGTATGCCGAAATCTTCCACTTCCAAAAAAGCGGTTTCGCCGGCAGTATCCCTCACGAAACGCTCTAAAGCCCGGCTGCTCTCCTCGCGTACGGTCTACCGCGGGCCAGTGTTCTGGGTGACCACCGACCGTGTCGCGGAGCCGAACGGCGTGCGGGCGCAGCGCGACGTCGTGCATCACTCCGGTTCCGTGGTCGTACTAGCGGTGGATGATTTTGGTTCGTCCCCACGCGTTTTGCTGGAGCGTCAATACCGGCACGCTGCGCAGGATTATTTGTGGGAGCTTCCCGCCGGACGCATCGACCCCGGCGAAAAGGAACTCAAGGCCGCCAAGCGTGAACTGCTCGAAGAGACCGGATACACGGCAGAAAAATGGCGCCGGATCTTCAAGTTTTTTGCCAGCCCAGGTTTCGTGGCCGAAACCATGGCCGTCTATCTGGCGACCGGCCTGCGCCCAGGTGAAGCTCAGCCGGAAGAAGATGAGGTGATTCAGAAGCGCATGGTCCCGCTGAAGACTGCAGTCGCCATGGTCCTGGGCGGAACGATTCGCGACGCCAAGACTATCTCCTCGATTTTGTGGCTCGATCACATGCGGCGCAGTCACCGAGCTGGAAAGCGAACTTAGAACCGAATTTTCTTTGTAGTCAAAAGATTACGGGATCTTGGTTTTGCGTCCCACAAATTCAGCACGCTCAGATGGACACAGTAGTTTCCTGTAGGGCCTTTCTTTTCACCGCCTTAAGGTAGACATTGTCTTGACAGTCCCGGCCTGCGGCGACAAAATGCAAATTATCAACTGACTGTGGGGAGCATGTTCCTTAGTTCCCCCCTAAAAGGGACGTGCGGAAAGAGGGGGTAAGTGGATCGTCTGAAAGGAACCGTGAAGTGGTTCAATAACGCTAAGGGGTATGGGTTTATTGGGCGCGCGGATGGAGCGGATGTATTCGTTCATTACAGCGCAATTTCTTCCGAAGGGTATAAGAGCCTGCAAGAGGGTGACCAGGTAGAGTTCGAAATTACCGAAGGTCAAAAAGGTCCGCAGGCGGCCAACGTAAGCAAAGTCGCGTAATTCAGCCCCCGAGCAGTGGTGCACGACAGCAGTCAGTAAGTTTGGCGGAACACGGAAGTGTAGACGGCTCGCTTTTCAAGCTCACACCTGAAATCACCAGCGACAAATTCAGATCTGCTTATTTTTTAATCGTTAATCAGTGGCCCGCGACTACCTCGCCCGGACCTGGGTTTCCTGGGGGCTGCGGCACGTCTGGCGGGGGCATCAGCGGAGGCGTGGGAGATGAGCCGTTCGTGCCCTGTGGTACGTCGGCAGGATCGTCTCCCGGACGCCGTAGGCTGGGGGCGCTTGCGGGGCGATCCTCTTCCCTTTTCTTGGCTTCGGTGTCTTCATCACCCGGATGCTTCAGGATGATTTCTTTCTCGGTGCGCACGATCTTCTGGCCGCCCACCCGCATGGTTTCGACGCGCACGACTTCATCGTTGACGATACGCACGAAATCCACATCCTGCGGCGGAGCTCCGTAGATCCACTCCTCGTACTCAGTCTCGCCATCTTTCTCGCGCACCTTCTGCGGCGGCTTGCCCATGGCGTGGATCACCATGTCGGTATTCATCCCAACCAGGACGTGATGCGCCTGAATGGCTTCCTTTACCTTGGGCGGGACGGTGTCGAGATAGGCCTGCTCTTTGTTGTGCGCGTTGAAGTCCAGCACCGGAATCAGCAAATCGCGCAGCTGCTGCGCCGTCATCTCTGGCACATATTGATCGAAGTAGATATCCAGATAAGTTCCATGCGGATTTTGCGGGGCTTCCCCCTGCCCGAGCGGGACCTGCGCGCCGCCGTTGCCGGAAATCTCGATATGCTGGTACCACTTCTTGTGGTGAATGGGACCGCCATTGATGTCGAAATGAATGTGGTTGTCCTTAATCTGCACCCACGAAATCAGCGCCGGATCGCCGGGCTTGATGGCCGGGCCGTATACAGCTAACGCCTGCTGCAGATCTTGTCCGTTGGGTTCGGTGGTTCCGTCTTTGAGCAACAGCCCCTTGGTGCCCATGGGGAACAGCGCGCGCGCGTAGACCAGTTGCGTCTCAAAGTCGCGGATGATCTGGTAGCGGGTTTGCTTCGAAATGCGAGGCGCATTGCCCGGGATCGGAGGCGCCAATGGCTTTATGTCTGGCAAGTGCATGCTGACCGGCGTGGGAGTCGCCTGATTTTGCGCTGGAGGCTGATCGCTCGTCTGCCCGCAGGCACACGGCAAGAGGCCAAAAGTCACCAGGAAAACCACGAAGAAGAACGCGCCGCGAAGACGTTCCATAGAGCACCCCAGAAGCTCAGTGACGTCATTATAGCTCTGGCCGGACAGGCCGGCAGCCATAAAGAAGAAGCTTTGCCCCGCAAGGGTTGAGATGAAAAGAGAGGGACAGGGGTTGATTAGGGCAGACGAAACTTACGCCCGATTCCTTATGCAAGGTTCAGGGCCTTCTTGATGGTGCCACGCTCGTTCTGAATTTTTTCCTGCAGCAGCGTGATGGCGTAGATCAGTTGCTCCGGCCGCGGCGGGCATCCCGGCACATAAACGTCGACGGGGATGACCTGGTTCACGCTCTGGACCAGCGCATAGTTCTGAAACACGCCGCCCGAAGTCGCGCACGCTCCCATCGAGATCACCCACTTCGGCTCCGGCATCTGCTCCCAAAGCTGGCGAATGACGGGCGCCATTTTATTGGAGACGCGGCCGGCGATAATCATCAGATCGCTCTGCCGCGGCGAGGGACGAAAAACTTCGGCGCCGAAGCGCGCGATATCGAAGCGCGACGCTCCCATCGACATCATCTCGATGGCGCAGCAAGCCAAGCCAAACGTCATCGGCCAGATCGAACTCTTGCGCATCCAGTTGACGGCCGAGTCCATCGTGGTAAGGACAACTCCTTCCGGAGTCGGATTTCCGTAGGTCAGGTCTTTGACGACTTTCTTGCCGTTCTCGATGTCGACGTACGGGCCGAAATTCAATTCGCGAGCCATAGGTTAATTCTAAATCACCCGCCAGCATCGGAGGGCGTTGTCATTTGAAATTCACTTGACAGGGCCCGATTGTGGAGTACTCTTTCGAAAATCTCCCCGGTTGGTCGTTTCGGGGCCCTGGCTTCAATTCCAAGTCCACGTGCGGTGTAGTCGAAACCTGCGCCCTGCACATCTCCTGCGCATCAGAAGATGCGGGGAGGACGGATGGCGCCCAGCCGAACGCTCCGAAGGAGAAGACGATGAGTTCCCTGCTTTCTTTCACTACCGGACAAGGCCGAGGCAGTCGCTTCAGCCACGTACCTCCGGTGACGGGCGGCGCCAAGCTTCAGGTGCAGGCGTCCGCGAACGCCGCGTCGATTCAGCTTCCCCACTATCCCTTTCAACCGCTGCCGCCACCGAATGGGCCGGCGCCGTATCGCTTCGATTTGTCACAACTACTGTCGGCCGATGACGTCGCTAAAATCAAGGCTGCCGGTTCCATGGTCTTCCATACCGTGGGCGACACCGGCGACGCGCGCGGACGACAGCAGGATTTCGTCGCCGCCATGATGACCCAGGACGCGCAGGGTCAACCGGACAACCAGAAGCCGGCATTCTTTTATCACCTGGGCGACGTGGTCTATTTCGCCGGCGACATCGACATGTACGGCAACAACTTCTACGAGACCTACAAGGACTATCCCGGCTTCATCGTCGCCATTCCCGGCAATCACGATTGCCAGCCCGATGATCCGCAGGATGGGCCCGTCGATCCCACCAAGAAGCCGTTGGACGGCTTTGTGCAGAACTTCATGTCGAAGACTCCCGGGCAGCTGGGTTCGTTGAAGACGGCTTCCAATCGCACCCAGATGGATCTGCCCAATGTTTACTGGACCTTCACCACGCCGTTTGCGACGATCATCGGATTGTTCTCAAACGTGGGCGAGACTGAGGGAGAAATTCATCCCGACCAAGTCGCGTGGTTCCAGAAAGAAGTCGCGGCCGCCGATCCGAATCTGGCGCTCATCGTGACGGTGCATCATCCGCCGTTCTCCGGGGACACGGAGCACATGGGCAGCAGCGTGGTCGAGGGTGTCCTCAACAAAAGTTTCCAGGCCGCCGGACGCTATGCCGATCTGATTCTGTCCGGGCACGTGCACAATTACCAGCGCTTCACCAACGTCTTGAAGGGGCCCAAGGGACAGTTGCAGATTCCTTGCCTGGTGGTGGGCGCCGGTGGATACACCAACCTGGGCAAGTTGCAGAAGATCAATGGAGCCTATCCCGATCCGACCAAACCCCTGGCCGTTCAAAGCGGTCTCACGCTCGAAACTTACGACCACGACAATTTCGGATTCCTGCGGCTCGAAGTAAGCAAGACTCAGATTGCCGGGTCGTACGCCTCGGCTCCGTACGATCCTAGCGGCAGCCCGCCGGCGAGCAAGGTGGTCGATGCGTTCACGATCGATCTGACCAAACACACGGTGAGTTCTGGCAGCGCTCGCCGGGGCGCTGCCAAAGCCCCACCTGCGCCAAAGGGAAAGAAGCCGCCAAAGAAATCCCTCAGTGGAAGTAAAAAGCGAGGGAGATAACCTCAAGTGTTCAGCGCGATATGTTCAGCACGATCTTGCCGAACATTTGACTCTTCTCCAAGTAATCGTGGGCCGCGCGGATTTCGTTTAGCGGAAACGTACGGTCCACGACCGGTTTAAGCCGTCCTGCGAATACGTGGCCCAGAACTTCTTTCAGTTCGCTCATCGTGCCCATGTAAGAACCGAGCAGGCGCAACTGCCGCGCGAACAGGTGCCGCAGGTCGATCCCGACATTCGGCCCGGTGGTCGCGCCGCAGGTGACGAGCTTGCCGCCGCTCTTCAGCGAGCGCACACTCTCGTCCCAGGTCGCGGCGCCCACGTGTTCGACGACAATGTCGACCCCCTCTTTGTTCGTGATCTTGCGGACCTCTTCGGAAATTTTCTGTTTGTAGTGGTTGATGCCATAGTCGGCGCCGAGCGCGCGTCCTTTTTCAAGCTTGGATTCGTCGCCCGCAGTCGTGATCACTCGGCAGTGAAATAGCTTCGCAATCTGAATCGCCGCGATGCCTACACCGGAACTCGCGCCTAAGACAAGCACCGTTTGCCCAGGCCGCACGGCGGCTAGTCCCACCAGCATGTGCCATGCCGTGACGAATACCAGCGGCACGCTGGCCGCGTGTACGAAATCGAGCGCATCGGGAATCGGAATCACGTTGGCAACTGGCACGGCGATCAGTTCGCAATTGCCGCCATCCACGGCATTGCCCAGCACGGTGAACTCGCGGCATTCATTCTGCAATCCAGCCACGCACTTGGCGCAGTGTCCGCAGAAATGCATGGGCGCGACCAGCACGCGCTGCCCGGTTTTGAATCCGCCAACGTACTCGCCGACCTCAGCGATCTCGCCCGCAATATCACTGCCCAAGATGTGCGGGAGCTTCACGCCCGGCAAACCTCTACGCACCCAGATGTCCAGATGATTGAGAGAGCAAGCCCGGACGCGAACCAGCACTTGATCTTTGCGCAGCTGCGGGTCAGGGATGTCTTCGTACGTCAGAACTTCGGGACCACCGAATTGATGAATGCGAACCGCTTTCATAACTTGCCTCGCCCAGAACAAACTCCGCTAGTGACTGATTTCCAGTCTCACCTGCAACGATCTCTCTTCCGCATGCGGTACCACGTGAACTTCGACCAGATAGTCATTGAAATTGGGAGATCGGAACCTCAAATGGAATGTGCCTTTGTGAGCATCTCGGAAACGAAAACCGCCGTCGTCTTTTGTGAGGGTAGCGTCCAAACGTTGCTTGAAATCCGGCGTAACAACCTCAACAAGAACAAGTCGCATGGGTGCGCTGGTAGGGTCTACGACAATCCCCCGAAGCGAGCCTGCTGTAACCGCCGAATGTTCTACGGCAATCCAGCCCGGCGAATACTCGTATTCGGGCGGAATCCAAAGCTGGCCAGAAGCGACCAGCGTGGCCGCAATAGCGAGAATGATACGTGGGATCACAGGCTCAGCGTAGGCTAGCAGTCAGCGACTCTAACGGCAAGATTGACGCACCAGGGCCGATTGACTCGCCCCTGTTAACCGATTGATAATCAGAATTAGCCGGTTGCATCGCAATGGATATCTACGAACAGATCGTCGAGCTTCGCCGCGGTGGGCGTCGCGGGGCCGTGGCCACCATCGTCAACGTGCGTGGATCGATTCCTTCTTTCCGCACGGCGAAGATGCTGGTTCGCGATGATGGTTCGATCGTCGGCACCATCGGCGGCGGATGCGTCGAGGCCGATGTCTGGCAGGCGGCCCGCGAGGTCATGGAATCGGAGAAGCCGCGCACGCTGCATTTCGATCTCAATCAAGACCCGAAGTATGACACCGGCCTGGCGTGCGGCGGAACACTGGAAGTATTCGTTGAGCCGATCCTGCCTCCAGTATCACTTTATATTTTCGGTGCAGGTCATATTGCGGTAAACCTTTGCCAGGCGGCCGCGAATGCTGATTTTGAGGTGATTGTGACCGACGACCGCTCCTCCTACGCCACCAAGGAGCGTTTCCCTACCGCCCACGAAACTCATGCCATGGATTTTGACGAGGCCATGCGCACGCTCGATCCCGACGAATCTTCGTACATCGTTATCGTGACCCGCGGCCATCGCGACGATATGCGCCTTCTGCGCTGGGCCGTGCAAACACGCGCCCGCTATATCGGCATGATCGGCTCCAAGCGGAAGGTCATCGCCATCTTCAAAACCCTGCAGGATGAAGGCATGAGCCCAGACCTGTTCGATCGCGTGCACGCACCCATCGGAATCGACATCGGCGCCATCACGCCGGAAGAGATTGCGGTTGCCATCACGGCCGAACTGATCGCCATCCGCCGCCATGCCAGCAGCGCGCTCCCTCATCTCAGCTGGTTCCAGAAGAAGGACACCGAACCCATCGACGCCCCAGCCGCGGTAATAAACCTGGACGAAGAGAGCTCTTAACCGCTCACTGACTTTCTCCTCGCTTTCTGCTATCTTCCGCACAATGTCCCGCAGTTCCAGCTTTGCCGGAGTTATTCTCGCCGCAGGCGAGTCTTCGCGCATGGGCCGGGACAAAGCCTTGTTGCCCTGGCCTCCACCAGTCGCGGGACAGTCGCCATCGACCGAGACATTTCTTTCTGCCGCCATTCAGAGCCTCTCCTCCACTGACTTCGTTGTGGTGGTTGCCGGAGCTAACGAGGCAACTCTGGCTCCGATCGTTTACGCCGATGGAGCCTCGATCATCGCCAATCCCGACCCCAGCCGCGGGCAGTTCAGCTCCCTGCAAGTAGGATTGCAAGAGGTCTTGAACCGCGGACGCGATGCCGCTATGATCACGCTGGTCGATCGCCCTCCGGTTGGCGCCGCTACGGTCGAATTACTGCGCACCGCCTTCGACTCATCCTCACCCGACATCTGGGCTGTTGTGCCCGAATTTTCCGGACATCACGGCCATCCTTATCTCGTAGCCCGCGAATTGATCGAGGCCTTCCTGAGAGCGCCGGCAACAACCACCGCCCGCGATGTGGAACACGCCCACCAGCAGCACATTCGCTACGTGACGGTCAGCGACCCGCTCGTCGCTCTGAACATCAACACGCCGGATGACTATGCTGCGCTCACCTCGAGCGTGCTGAACTCGAATCCGCATTGAAATTGCACGAGGCTGCCGCGCTCCGTTATCGTCGAAGAGCATGCCAATCTCAAATGCTCATTCCTCAGCCATGACCAGCCAGGAATTTCTCGACACCGTTCTCAACTTGGATCCGAAAGTTGCCGCCTTCGACTGCGACGGAACTCTCTGGTCGGGCGATGCGGGCGAGACTTTCTTTGACTGGGAAATCAGAACCGGTCTGGTGCCGTCGGAAGTCGGACAGGCAATGCGCGCTCGCTACGCCGAGTACAAGGCGGGCAAAATCACCGAGGACGCGATGTGCGGCGAAATGGTAACCATGCATCAGGGAATGTCCGAGGCCGTGCTCATGCGGGCAGCTGGCGAGTTCATGTCCAACAGATTTCCCGGACGCATCTTTCCGGAGATGCTCGAACTGGTGCGCCGTCTACATGCCAACGGCTGCGAAATGTGGACGGTGTCGTCGTCGAACGAATGGGTGATTCGCGTCGGCATGGAACAGTTTGGCATCGCCGAAGACCACATCCTGGCCGCAAAGGTTGCGGTCGAGAACGGAGTCGTGACGGATCGCCTGATTCGTGTTCCGTCCGGTCCGGGTAAACCGCAGGCCTTGCGTGAAATAGTTCGAAAGGAAATCGACGCAGCCTTTGGCAATGCCCGCTGGGATACAGAAATGCTCGCCATGGCTAAACATGCATTCGCGGTGAACCCGAATCCCGACCTCGAAGCCATTGCGCGCGCACGCGCATGGACCATCTATTTCCCCGATGGGACTCGCTGATCGGCTCTCACGCGATGCCCAGCACCTCATTAAAAAATCCCACTAGATATTTCCAGACCAGGTAATAGGCAATCAGCGCCAGCGCAAATCCGATGCAAAGAACATGATATGGAATCACGATTTCCTGGAACCATACCAGGCCCTTCGAAGCGGCAGAGAGAAGTCCCAAGGAAGTTCCGATGACCAATCCACTCGGAGCCAGAATGAAAGGCAGAATCGCGCCATGAAATCCGATGGGCAGATGACGGTGCGGGCGCAGCCACAGATAGAAAATGTTCCACAGGCCAAAAAGATTGGGCACCAGAGCCATGGGAAAAATAATCGCGCGCTCGATGGGGATCGGCATTTGAAAGATGTATCGTGCCATGACAAATCCGGTAAGCACCACCAGCAGCATGACCGAAGGCACGGTGATTCCAGCCATGTACGCTCGCAGATAAGGATGAGTGTTCATAAGTTCTCCTAACTCAAAAATGGTAGAGCCAGATCGGAATCGACCGTGGAAACGCGCAGATGCCCAACACCAGCAACGCCAGTAGCGCCCAATCGAACCATGGCACCGACGACACCGCTTGCGGGGCGAACATCGCGGCGAGCCAGTGCCGATGACGTCCCCCCTGGTTCAGGCGACGTAACATCTGCGGCCATAGGTCGCACTGCAACTCGGTCCTCGACGGCGCCATGGATTGCTTCCGCAAGTCCTGCTTCAACAAGTCAGCAAACTTCTCTTCTTCTTCATGCATAGGTCAGATTCCCTAATTTCTTCCGCAACAACTGAACCGCTCGAAATAATCTCGACTTCACCGCCGCGGGTGAGATGTCCAGCGCTTCGGCGATTTCTAAGTGCGGCTGGTCCTCAATCAGGGCCAGCGTCGCCACCACTCGAAGTTTGGCTGGCAGTTGCTGGAATGCAAGTCGCGTGCGCTCCCGTATCTCGCGCTGCAGCCCGGGATTCCCGCCCGCATGGATAGCCACAAGTCCGCTGCCCTCATCGTCCATCGGCATCTCCCGGCTGGGCTTGGTCTTTAAGTAGTCGAGCGCGATGTTGGTAGCGATTCTTCGCGCCCACGCGCCGAAACTGCGCGCCGGATCGAACCGGGCATGAGCGCGATAGATGCGCCAGAACGTCTCGATCGTCAGATCCTCCGCCGCCGCCGGATCGCGCACAATCCGCATGATCCAGCCATAGACGTCGGACTGGAACTGACGGAACAAGGCCCCGAAGGCTTCGAGTTCACCGGCAGCGAAGCGTTGCAGTACGTCCGAGGACTGTTCCAGCACTTCCATTTGCCCTCTCTATATACGCTTACTGGAGCCGGACGGCGATCGTTTCACATTTTTCTTTAGCCCGCAGAGGAATGCGCGCTGTCCAGTCGGTTTACAATTTGAAAATATGTATTCGGCGCAGTTGCTCGATCACTTTCAGAATCCGCGGAATGCGGGCGATCTAGCTGATGCCGACGCGTCCGCAAAGATCGAGAACCCTGTCTGCGGAGACGTGCTGCGGATCAGCCTGAAAATCGGTTTGGGGAGAATTACTGAAATCCGCTTCAAGGCCAAAGGCTGCGTCGCGTCCATGGCTTGCGCTTCGGCGCTAACAGAACTAGTGTCCGGCGTGACCGTGGGCGAGGCGCGGGTCCTAAGCCGCGAACGGTTGATCGCCAGCGTTGGCGGCCTTCCTCAAGCTTCGACCCACGCCGCTCAGCTCGCATTGGACACACTCGCAGCGGCACTCACTCGCGTGAAAGCAGAGCCGCGGGCATGACTTCCGCTCACACGCCGCGCCGCATCGCCTGCCTGCAGCCCAGCGCCACCGTGATCCTTCACGCGATCGGCGAATTAGAGCGTGTGGTCGCCTGCACCCGCTACTGCGCCGAGGTAGTGCCCGAAGTGTCCGACGGATCGCGGAAGATCCTCGCGGATTCTTGGACTGCGAATGCTGCCGAGATCACTGCCACCCAACCGGATCTTGTGATCGCCTCCGTCCCGTACCAAATAGAAACGGTCGCCGAAATTCTCAAATCTGGCGCGCGCTTCCTTGGCCTCGCGCCAAAATCGCTCGAAGATATTTACACCGACATCGCAACCATCGCGGGCGCGGTGGGTCGCAGCGATCGCGGCGAAGAAGTAATCTCCGAGATGCGGATTCGAATCGAGCAGACTAGGGCGAAAGCCAGCGGAGCAGCCCGTCCACGAGTCTACTGCGAAGAGTGGGGCAATCCGCTGATTACCTCTCGGCCCTGGGTTGCGGAAATGGTCGAAGCCGCCGGCGGCGATTTTCTCACGCTTCCAGCCCGCCAGATTACCGCCGAAGAAATTTGCCGTCTCGAGCCCGAGGTCATCATCGCCGCCTGGTGCGGAGCGGCCGATCGCGTTCCCTTGGAAAAAATAATTGCCCGTCGAGGTTGGGAACAAACCATCGCCGCGCAGCACCGGCGCGTTTATTGCATCAGCGATGAACTTCTGAATACTCCCGCACCAACGCTCTTGCAGGGACTCAAGGCGCTGGCGCACGCGATTCATCCTGAACTTTTTCCGCCCCCCCGGGGAGTCCGGCAGATCACTGCCACCGACTCCGCGCAAGTCGTCGGGAACGCTCCGGTGAGTTAAGATTCATGCATGGTGGCCGCCGACAAGATTCAGGAAACCCGCGAAGAGATCAGCCAGCTCGCTCACTCCGCGCGCAACGCTCAGGAACTCATGCAGAAGATGGTCAAGCTGCTGCATGAACGCATGTTGAAATACAACTGGGTCGGATTCTATATGCTTGAGCCAGGGGCCCAGCCGCCGATGCTCGTACTCGGCGAGTTCGAGGGCGCGATGACTCCGCACACCCGCATTCCGCTGAACCAGGGCATCTGCGGCGCGGCGGCGTCTAGCGGGCAAACGGTGGTGGTCGACGACGTCAGCAAAGATCCGCGCTATTTGGCCTGCTCGCTCGAAACCAAATCTGAAATCGTGGTTCCGGTCTTCGTCCATGGAAAAATTGTCGGCGAACTCGATATCGACAGCCACTTCTCCGCTGCCTTCACAAGAGAACATCAGGAACTGGTGCAGTATTGCGCCCAGCTCGTGGGGAAAAAACTGGAAGCCTCAGCCCAATGAAGCGCGTAGTCGCAGCTCTGATTGAAAAAGACGGCAAGCTACTGGTGTGCCAGCGCACGCGCCATCAGACCATGCCGCTGAAGTGGGAGTTCCCCGGCGGCAAGATCGAAGAGCGAGAGCAGCCGCGCGATGCGCTTCGCCGCGAACTGGAAGAAGAGCTCGGAATCCTGGCGACCGTCGGCGATGAAGTGAAGCGCATTCAGCACGAGTACCCCAACGGCGGCATGGTGGAACTGCGCTTCTTCGTGGTGCGCGAATACAAGGGCGAGCTGGAAAACCGCATCTTCAAAGACATGCAGTGGGCTCTCCCGGCCAGCCTTCCGCAATATGACTTTCTGGAAGCGGATCTGACCCTGGTTCGCGATCTCGCCGCGGGAAAACTTCTCTAACCCGAGCGCAGCGTCCAGAAGTACGCCACTGTCAGCACGATCATCACCACCGTCGTAACCCAAGCGACCAGGTTGAACAAGCGCGTGTTCACGTACTCGCCCATCAGTTCCTTCTTGTTGATCAATAGCAGCATGAAGATCAGTACAAATGGCAGCACGATCCCGTTGACGACCTGCGAAAGCACCGCGATCTTTACCAGCGGCAAGCCCGGGATCAGCACCACCGCTCCGCCTGCCACAATTAGCGCCGTATAGAGCCAGTAGAACGCCGGCGCTTCGCCAAACTTCCTGCCCACTCCGGATTCGAATCCCAGACCTTCGCAAACCGTGTAGGCGGTTGAGAGGGGAAGAATAGAGGCCGCGAACAACGAAGCGTTAAATAGTCCCACTGCGAAAAGAATATAAGCGTACTGTCCGGCGAGGGGTTTGAGCGCCGCGGCCGCGTCAGCGGCATAAGTAATGTTGCGGAATCCGTTCACATAAAGCGTGGCTGCGCAGGCCACGATGATGAACCACGCCACAACATCCGTGAAGATGCAGCCGGTGACGACGTCGAGCATGGAAGCCCTGTAGTGCCGCCGGGTAACTCCCTTCTCGACGATGGACGACTGCAGATAGAACTGCATCCAGGGAGCGATCGTCGTGCCGACCACTCCGATCACCATATAAAGATAGGCCTGCTCGCGGAAGGCCTTCAGAGCGGGCGGTTTGAACGTCGCGAGGGTTGCTTCCTTCCACGCGGGGTGCGCTAGTACGCCCGCAAAAATGTAAGTGATATAAAAAAACGACGCCGCCAGAAAAACCTTTTCCACGCTCTTGTACTGCCCCTTCACCACAATCAGCCACACAATCACGCAACACACTGGCACGGTCGCATAGCGCGGCAGTCCAAACAATTCCAGGCTGGTGGCAATTCCGATGAACTCCGTCACCACATTGCCAAAGTTGGTGATCAGGATGCCGACCATCATCAGGAACGTGATCCGAAAGCCGAATTCCTCGCGAATTAAGTCGCTGAGCCCCTTGCCCGTGACCGCCCCCATACGGGCGCACATTTCCTGCACCACGATCAGCGATAGCGTGATCGGGATCATGGTCCACAGCAGAAGATGTCCGAACTGCGCCCCGGCGGACGAGTAGGTTAGGATGCCGCCGGCATCATTGTCGACGTTCGCGGTAATAAAGCCCGGTCCGACTACGGCAAAGAACAGCAGGATCCGGATCTTCCAGCGTCTCCAGAACTTCATGCGCGCATTTCGCAGACATAAGGGATGGAACGAAAAGCTAGTGCAACGACCGAACAGAATAAACGCCGGCGGCGAATCTGGCCAAAGAAAAAGTGCTGGGCAGTCCTATAGCTTCGCTCGCAGCATGCTGATCACATCATCCGAGGTAATGATGCCGGTCAGCTTGTTGTGCTCATCCACGACAGGCAGCGTCAGAAGGTTGTATTTGTCGAAGAGCTCGGCCACTTCGTTTTCCGAAAGGTCTTCCCGCGCCAGGACCAGAGGCTCCGAAACCAGTGACAACATCGGCGTGGAAGCTTGCGCCAGCGCGACTTTCGCCAGCGGTACCGCCCCCGTGAGCGTGCCGTGTGAGTCCACCAGATAAATCGTGCTAACGGATTCGACTCCGCCTTCAAACTCGCGCATCGAGTCAATCGCATTGTGCGCCGTCGCTGTGACCGGAAGCGCCAAAAATTCTGTCGTCATTTGACCCGCAGCCGTGCCTTCGCGATGCTCCAGCAACTCCACAACGTCCTGCTGAGCCTCAGGCTCCATCTGCACCAGGATCTGCTCCGTGCGATCCTCCGAGAGATCAGCCAGCAAATCAGCCGCGGCGTCCGGATTCATCTCTTCGACAATGTCCGCCGCGCGTCCTGAGTCGAGCGACTCCACAATCGACTTCTGAACTTTGGGCTCGACTTCCTCCAGAGCCTCGGCGGCTGTCTCTTCATCAAGAGTCTGAAACACTGCCTGGCGCTCATCGGGCGCAAGTTCTTCAACGATGTCCGCTATGTCGGCGGGATGCAGCGTCGCCAGCCCTTCATGAGAAATCTTCAGCCGCACGCGGCGCGCCGGATCAGTCTCAATGATGTCGACAAAGTTCCAGGGAATACTGCGCGGCGGAATTCTTCCTAGCAGCGAAAACAGCGCCGTCTTGGGAGCGAGTCCGTGGAGCAGGCGGCGGACCGCGCCTCGCGCTCCCACGTCCACCGAATGCACGCGCAAAATAGCGCGCGGCTGGCCCGCTTCGCGATGAGAATCCAGTTGCAGATCGACGTCGTTGACCCGAACCACCTTGCGGCCGTTAATGTCGATCACTTGCTGGTCAAGTAGATCCCGCTCTAGCAGGAAAAGTCCTTCTGTCCCGTTGGATGGGCCCCACTCCCCGGCCGAGTTCGCGGCCTTGATCCCGCCATTGATCTCGGCGACCGCCGAAAACGGCAGGGTACGATTGCCGGCCTTGGTCTTCACGATGAACGACGCAATGCGGGAACGATCCTCCTGCGGAGCCAGCGTCACCTCGCGCACAGTTCCGCTGGCCGCGCCCGAGCGGTCGTAGACGGGCGCCCCTAGCAAATCGCTGAGAGCTAAGGTGGTCATTCCGGTTAGAGCATAAACAACTCCACTGGAATTCGGAACGAATTTCTGCTCAAGCCTGCAGAAAACTTTTGCAAAAGCCCGTTGGACAAGCGATCTGAGAGAGAGATTCGCACGCTGCACGTATAATTTATAAAGTGCGCCTCCTCTTCGACATCTTTAGGCAGACCCTGAGTACCCTCTGGGCGCACAAGCTGCGCTCCTTCCTGACCATGTTCGGAATCGCCTGGGGCGTAGGTTCCCTGCTACTGCTGGTGGGCGTGGGAGAAGGATTCCGCGAGGGCAACCGGCGCGAGTTCGCCTCCATTGGCGAGAACATTATTTTCATCTGGTCAGGACGAGCTCCAGCGCTGCAGGGTAGTTTCACAGCGCTTCGCCAGTACTATCTCAACGACCGCGACTATCAGGACATTTTGCGGGACTGCCATAGCGTCGGTGCTGCTGCGCCGGTAATCTCCCGCAACGATATCCGCGCGGTGAGTGACTTCTACCAGTCCAGCGGGCGCATCATGGGCGTCCCCGCGGACATCAACCGCATACGCTACCTGCCCATCAGCCAGGGCCGCTGGCTCAACGAGATGGATATCGCGCAGAAACGCCCGGTAATCGTTCTCGGCGATGAGACCCGGCGCACACTCTTTCTGGGCCGGCCGGCGGTAGGCAATAGCATTCTGCTCAACGGAATCCGTTTCGAAGTGATCGGCACGCTGGCACGCATTGGCCATGGCGACAACATGAATCAGAACCTGCAAAGCTTTGTGCCCTTCAGCGCCATGCGTGAATATTTTCCGCCGACGAATGTTGGCGAGGCCACTGGGGTTATCTCGTTCATCAACTATCAGCCGAAAACGCGTGCTTTGCATGAAACTGCCAAGGCCGAGGTGCACAAAGTCATCGCCCGCAACCACGGATTTGATCCCAACAATCCCGACTCATTCGACGAGTGGGATACGGTGCAGACTGCGGATCAGGTGGGAAAGATTTTCGACGCCATGAATACGTTCCTGGGCAGCGTCGGCCTGGTAACGCTGGCTCTGGGCGCGATCGGAATCATCAATATCATGCTGGTAGCCGTGGCAGACCGTACCCGGGAGATCGGTTTGCGCAAAGCCGTGGGCGCCACCAATGCGAACATTATGTTTCAGTTTTTCGCGGAAGGCGCCTTTTTGACGCTGCTCAGTGGGAGTATCGGAATCGCTGGCGCCGCCGCGATCATGGCCGCCCTCTCGGGAGTGGACATGGGCAATTTTGATCCTCCGAAGCTGGTCGCATCCACGGCGATTCTGGCCGTAGTGTCGTTGACCGTCGCTGGCGTAGCGGCTGGCCTCTATCCCGCTCGGCGTGCGGCTTTGCTGGAACCCGTAGAGGCGTTGCGCAAGGAGTAGCAAAGAATAATCAGGATCGAGAATGGACCAGACATCCGAAGAAGTGCTCGAACTCGGCAACGCGATGGCATCGGAACCCGCCGCGCCGCCGGTGCTGCCGGTTGCCGCGCGACGCTTTCTGTTTCCCGTGGTCACGTCTTATCGCGATCTGCTCCGTCAAGCCGTATCCGCCATGCGGCACGACCTGCGCCGCACGCTCCTGACCATGGCCGGGATGGCGTGGGGCATCGCCACTGTCGTACTGCTGCTCGCCTACGGCAACGGCTTCGCCCGTGCGATTACGAATATTTTCGAGAGCTTCGGCGCCACCGCCGTCGGCATTTTTCCCGGCCGCACTTCGCAACAGGCCGGCGGCAATAAAGCCGGAGTGCAGATTCGCTTCACCAACGAGGATCTCGAACTTCTGCAAAATAATGTCCCGCTCTGCCGCAACGTCTCGCGCATGGCGCAGAAGGACTCCAACGTTCAGAACGACAATCGTTCCTTCACCTTCCCTGCCATGGGCATTGATCCGTCGATTCTGGAAATCTGGAATCTCGACATGGCGCAAGGTCGCTTCCTCAATGAAGCGGACAACATGCAGCACGGCCTCAACGTTGTGCTGGGCTCGGAAGCTCGCGACCGGCTCTTCTCCGGCATGGACGCCGTGGGCCAGACGATTCGTGTTGATGGAGTCACGTTTCAGGTTGTGGGCGTGCTCAAGCCGCGCATGCAGGAGGGTGACAGCGACGACAACCGCGTCGTCTACATTCCCTTCAACTCCATGGATGTGGTCAAAGATACTCACTACCTCGATGGCATGTGGCTCGACTCCGCCGGCCTCGACCATGACAAGATGGCGAAGACGATCAAGGAAACACTCGCGGTTGCTCACGGCTTCAAGCCCGACGATCCGCGGGCGATCTTCGTCTTCGACGCCCAGAAGCAGCTCTCTCAGTTCGGCATCATGAGCGCAATGCTGAAAATTCTTCTCGGAGTCATTGGCACGGTCACGCTGAGCATCGGCGGCATCGGGCTGATGAACATCATGCTGGTCTCGGTTACGCAGCGCACTCGCGAGATCGGCGTGGAGAAGGCGCTGGGCGCGCGTCGCAGAGATATTCTTTTTCAGTTCCTTGCCGAGGCCATGCTGGTCACAGCCATTGGCGGAGTGCTCGGCGTTATTCTTTCCTACATTGTCTCTTTATCGCTGGGACGCCTGACGCTCTACAGCGCCATGGCCAAGCACGCGGAAGCGGGAGACATCCGGCTGATCGTTTCGCCGCCAATTCTTTTGATCGCGATCGGCATTCTGGCCGTGGTGGGGATTGTCAGCGGCATGATCCCGGCGATGCGCGCCTCTCATCTCGATCCGATCGACGCCCTCCGCTACGAGTAGCCCATCAAACTGGATCGGCCAAATGAAAAGCCGGAGCGAAACTCGCTCCGGCTCAGTTTGCAAAGTTGCGGCTACGCCGCAGTGGTCAACGCCTCCACCAGATGGTCGCACAGCTTTGTCTCGACATGGAACGGTCTCACAGTGATGGCCTCTGCCAGGAACGGCTTCAGCATCTGCTCTACTCTGGGGAAAACTTCCTTCACATACTTATCGGCATGACGCTTCTCGGTCCACAGCGTAATTGCGATCGCCCTCTCATTGGCAATCTCCGGGAACAGAGGAATCACATCGAGGAAGCCCGGCGCTTTCTTGAGAATGGGCAGCACTTCCTTCCGAACCATCTGGATCAGTTCGTCTTTCTTTTCGATTTTCAGCGTAACCTCAAGAACACGAGCAAACATGGGGATTCTCCTTCCTTTGGCAAGGGAAGGGACTCGGAGAGCCCTATCGAGACAGGCCGCGAGCCCGATCCCGACTAAGTGTGGTTGACTTGGAGTGAGATTAAAAAGCGGCCTAACGCTAATCTTGCAGTGCTTGTGGCGCAGTGACTGTAGCTACAGATATAGGTGACGTCGCGCACTGCAAACCGGCTAGAATATTTCTCAGCTTATGTCTGACGACATTCTGACGCTCAAGCCTCCGCCTGCGGACAAACGCATTCCTTATGCTTCTGAACCCAACCAGTTTCTGGATCTGCGCCTTCCTGCAAAGAAAACGACTAAAAACTTGTTCCCGCTGGTCATCAACATTCACGGTGGATTCTGGCGCGCGAAATACAATCTCGACCTCGCTGGTCACTTATGCGCCGCGCTGACCAGGACAGGTGTCGTCACAGCAAATCTGGAATACCGCCGCATAGGCAACGAAGGCGGCGGATGGCCGGGAACTTTCGCCGACATTCGCCAAGCCTACCGTTTTCTGCTGCAGAACGCGGCTGAACATCACATCGATGCGCGAAAAATCGTCGTCATGGGCCACTCCGCGGGAGGCCAACTCGCGCTCTGCCTGGCTGCGCACGAAGCCAACGTCACTCGTGTCGTCTCGCTCGCAGGGGTCGTCGACTTGCAGCGCGCCTACGAGCTTCATCTCAGTAACGATGCCGTCGTCGAGTTTCTCCACGGCAAGCCGGCGGAGGTTCCCGATCATTACCGCGAAGCCGATCCCATGCAGTCGTCAATTCCGCAGGCGCAGCAGTGGCTGATCCAGGGCAGCGCGGATGACATCGTTCCGCCGGACTTCAGTCGCGACTACGTTCAGGCCAAGAGCAAGCGCACGCCGAAAGAGGATGCACACCTGCTCTCAATCGCCGGCGCCGGGCACTTCGATCTCATCGATCCCAGCACGCAGGCCTGGAGACAGGTCGAGCAGACTGTGCTGCAGATGTTGCCCTGATTTTTTATGGGACGAGACGTCGCGCTCCTACTCAACTCCCAAACTTGCCAGCGCTTCTTCGAGTAACGCGCCGTCAATCGTCAGGCGGCGGCCGTGGCCTTTGACGTCCTCGAGTTCATCGAACGCACGAAACAGCCGAAGCTTGCCCGCGGCATACTGCTCCGCATCGTTCAATGGGCGACCGTGCGCCGCCGCCCAGGCTGCAACCGGACGTTGGGGAAGGAATACGCTCACCGCATAAGTCAGCTTGCGGTCCGAAGTCACGTCGAAGACAAATTCTGTGGCCGGAGCTTCCGGATCGTTCTCCAGCGCGGCCCGCTTGCCCACGAAATAGTACTGGTAAACGTAGCCTTGCGCGCCAGTGTAGGTCTTTAATCGGCGGACGGTCATTCGCCCCATTATCAAACGGGATGCAGTCCTTTGTCCCGGAGCCCCATGCTCTCTCTAAACAATCCTACCCGTCGATCTTGACTTCCCGCAGCTGCTTCACCGCCGTCTCCGAACTTACCGGCGAATAATAGACCTCTTTAAACGTATACGACTTCGCCTTCGAACCCACGACCGGAAGAATTTCGATGTGCCAATGATAGTCATCATCGATCGTCTTCCAGTAGCCGAGACTCTTGGATGGGTGCATGGTGCTAGGCGAAGTATGCAGCACCAGATGGAAATCTTCCGTGACCGTTCGCACCCGCTGCAGCGTCCGTCGCAGCAGTGCCGCCAGGTTCACCCTTAGTCCGGGCCGGTTCAGCCCAGCGCGTTCAAACGACGCGTCGTGATACCGCGGCATAATCCAAGTCTCATACGGCACGCGCGGCGCGTACGGACACAGCGCCAGATAGTCTCCACGCGCTTCCAGCACGCGCAAAGCCTGCCGCTCCTCCTGTTGGATGATGTCGCAGAAAACGCAACGTTCCTTTCCAACAAAATACTCCCGCCCCGCGCGCAATTCGTAAAGCACGCGTCGCGGCACGAACATAGTCGCAGTAATCTGCGAAGTCGGATGCCCGAATTCCTGTCCTGCGTTCTTGCCGTAATCCTTGAACAGGCTCACGTACTTCACGCGCGGATCCCGCTTCAGATCAAGGATGCGCTCCGCCGCCACCCGCAGAAAATGTCCGATCTCGTCATCACTCGCGCTCCACAAATGCCGGTCGTGGAGAGGATTCTCGACGATCACCTCGTGCGCGCCGACCGAGTGCATGCGGTCATAAATACCATCGCCGCGCCGGCCGGGTTCGCCCTCCACGTGATAGAGCGGCGCGGGATGCACCACGGCGCGTGCCGACCACGGCGCCCCAGGATTATTGGGCGACGTCGCCAGCACCTGCATGGGCAGGGCGGAACCGGAACAGAAGCGGCACGTGTCCGCTGGGCGCGGTCCGCCCTCCGCCGGATCATCGCCCGTGATGACCCAGGAGCGCGTGATCGGATCTTTGCGCAGTTCCATGGCAAAGGAGAACACTTGGGCAGAAGCGGAGTCAACCCGATTCGGTGGCCAGGATTTCCTGGCAGCTATTCAAAATTGTGAAGCGGCCCGGGCCGCGCGCTTTGTTATAATCCGCCGAAGCCCGTCAGATGACCGAGCCGTCCACTCCGCTGATGCGGCAGTATGCTGCCGTCAAGAAAGAACATCCCACCGCGCTTTTATTTTTTCGATTGGGTGACTTCTACGAACTCTTTTTCGACGACGCCATCGTGGCCTCGAAAGAACTGCAGATCACGCTCACCTCGCGCAACAAAGAAAAAGGAATCGCCGTCCCCATGTGCGGCGTGCCTTACCACGCCGCCGAAGGCTATATCGGAAAGCTCATCCGCAAGGGATTCAAGGTTGCCATCTGCGAGCAGATGGAAGACCCGCGTCAGGCCAAGAAACTGGTGCGGCGCGAAGTCACCCGCGTGGTCACGCCCGGAACTGCTGCCGATTCGTCGTTGGGATCGGAAGAAAATAATTTCCTCGCTGCCCTCGCGCAGGTGAGCGATTGCGTAGGATTCGCCGCCCTGGATTTGTCGACAGGAGAGTTCCGGGCCACAGAATTCTCCGGCCCCACCGCGTTACGCCGCGTGCAGGAAGAATTAGAGCAACTGCGGCCCCGAGAGCTGCTTTACGCATCGGCTACGCCTCTATTCGAAGCCGGCGCCAGCCCGACGCACCTCGGCCGTACCGCCCATGCACAGCCTTCGCACGAGGCTCCCCTGGCGCTGAATGCAAAAGTCTCGGGATTCACTGAGACTCCACTCGACGACTGGATTTTTTCGCCCGATCACGCCATCCCCCTCCTGGAGAATCAATTTGGAGTTCTCTCGCTGGAGGGATTCGGCCTCGCCGGAAAGGCAGCAGCGGCCTCGGCGGCCGGAGCGATTCTGTATTACGTGCGCTCCACCCAGCGCGGCTCCCTCGATCACGTCGATCGCATCGGCTGGTATGAACGCCAGAACTGTCTCGTGCTCGATGCGGTCACGGTCCGAAATCTCGAACTGATTGAACCTTTGTTTGCCGGAACGGACGCAGGAGTAACTCTCTTCCGCTCCATCGACGCGGCTATCACGCCCATGGGCAAGCGCCTGCTGCGCGCCTGGCTGTTGCGGCCATCGCTCGATCTCGCCGAAATCAATGCCCGCCTCGACGCCGTTGCTGCAGCCGTGAAAGATCTGATCGCCCGCGAAGAACTGCGCCGCGCGCTGGATGGAATCCTCGATCTGGAGCGCCTTCTGAGTCGGGTTACGCTGGAGACGGCGAACCCGCGTGACGTGCTGGCCTTGGCTGCGTCGCTGGGCAAGATTCCGTCGGTGAGGGCCGCCACGCGAAAACTTCCAGCTCCACGCTTGACGGTTCTTGAGGCTGCCCTGGATGAATTGGGCGACCTTCGCGCGCGTATCGAACAAACGATTGTTCCCGAGCCGCCGTTGTCTTTTGCCGACGGCGGAATCATCGCCACCGGGCTTGACCGCGAACTCGACGATCTCCGCGAACTTTCACGCAACAGCAAGCAGGTACTGGCGCAGATCGAACAGCGCGAGCGCGGTCGCACCGGCATTTCTTCGCTGAAGGTGAAATTCAATTCCATCTTTGGCTACTACATCGAAGTTTCCAAGCCGAACCTGCATCTCGTCCCCAACGACTACGAGCGCAAGCAAACCTTAGTCGGGGCCGAGCGCTTCACCACACCTGAGTTAAAAGAGTACGAAGCCAAGATTCTCGATGCGCAGGAAAAGATTGTCGAGATCGAGCGCCGTGTGTTCACCGAACTGCGCACGGCCATCGCCGCCGAGGCCAAACGAATTCGCCAGACTGCCTTGGCGCTGGCCGAAGTGGACGTCCTTGCCTGCTTCGCGCACATCGCCGCCCTGCGCAATTATGCGCGACCGCAATTCGTCGAATCGAAAGACTGTAGTGAGCTGGAGATTATTGAAGGCCGTCATCCCGTCATCGAGCAGCTTGAAATTGCAGGCGGCAGTGAACGATTTGTTCCCAACGACTTATATCTGAATTCCACCACCCACAGCGTTCTTCTGCTCACCGGGCCGAATATGGGCGGAAAATCCACTTATCTGCGTCAGACCGCGTTGATTGTGATCATGGCGCAGATGGGATCGTTCGTTCCCGCGCGCTCGGCCCGCTTGAGCGCTGTGGACCGCGTCTTCACTCGTATTGGAGCCAGCGACAATCTGGCGCGCGGACGCTCCACGTTCATGGTTGAAATGACCGAGACGGCCGCGATCCTGCATACGGCCACGCCGCGATCGCTGGTCCTGCTCGATGAAGTGGGACGCGGCACGTCCACCTATGATGGTTTGGCCATCGCATGGGCCGCCGTCGAGTACTTGCATGCGCGGGTCCGGGCGAAAACTCTTTTCGCTACGCATTACTTCGAGTTGACCGAACTTGCCGACCAACTTTCTGGAGTGAAGAATTATCACGTGTCGGTCAAAGAAACGGGCGGCGGCATCGTCTTTCTGCGGAAGGTCGAGCCCGGCGCGGCCGATCGCAGCTATGGGATCGAAGTGGCGAAACTCGCTGGACTCCCGAATGAGGTCATCACGCGCGCGCGTGAAGTCTTGGTCGAACATGAATTCGCCGAGCAGCGGGCGACTGCGCATCTATCGCCGGGAGCGACGCCCCCGGCTGCGCAGCTGACAATTTTTACGCCGCTGTCGCAGCCTGTGCTGGACAAATTGCGGGAAGTAGATCTGAATCGATTGACGCCGCTGGAAGCGCTGAATCTGCTGGCGGAATTAAAAAAGGAAATCTAACTGCCAAGAATACCCAAGCACTCACAAACTTTGTTGCCAGCACCGGGACAGCTTCTGATCATCGGCTTCGACGGAGTCGAGATGACGGCACGCCTCCGTTCCCTGCTGATCCGCGTCCAGCCGGCGGGTGTGATCCTCTTCGCGCGCAATCTCAAGAGCACAGGGCAAACCTGGCGACTGTTGCGCGAATGCCGGAAATGCGTGCGGACTCCCTTATTCACTTGCGTCGATCTGGAAGGTGGAAACGTAGATCGCTTCCGCGAAGTGCTGGGCCCGACTCCATCGGCCGCGGATTTATTCGCCACGGGCGACCGCGCACTCTTTCGCAAGCACGGTGAAATTATCGGAGCAAATTGCCGCGCGCTCGGATTCAATGTCGATTTCGCTCCGGTGCTTGACTTGGCCGGCAAAGCCTCAAAAACAGTCTTGGGCTCACGCGCCGTATCAGCTGACCCGCGCAAAGCTGCAGCATATGCCCGTGATTTTCTGATCGGTTTGAACGAGCAACGCGTCCTGGGATCCGGCAAGCATTTTCCCGGCCTGGGCGAGGGCAACCTCGACAGCCATCACGAATTGCCGGTGATCGAAAAACCCCTGCGAAAACTTTGGCGCGAGGATCTCCTTCCCTACCGCATGCTGCGAAAGCAGATGCCCTTCGTGATGGTCTCGCATGCGGCCTATCCACTGGTGACTCGCGACCGTACCCCGGCCTCGCTCTCGCAAACTTGGATCAGCGGAATTCTCCGCAAGCGCATCGGATATCGCAATCTAATCGTGTCGGATGATCTGGAAATGGGCGGCGTGCTGGGCGCTGCTTCGGTCGGCGAGGCCGCGGTTCGATTCGTCCGCGCGGGCGGCGATCTGTGCCTGGTCTGCCATCGCGAGGATCGCGTTGTGGAAGCCTACGAGGCGCTCGCCAAGGCCGCAGAGCGCGACCAGAAATTCCAGCAGCGCATGCAAGCGGCAGCCCGGAACGTTTTGGCATTCAAGAAGAAGTGGAACAGACTCTTGCGTGCATCAAGCGCTCCGTCGCCAGCAGGCGTTGAGAAGCTGACGCGCCGCTTGTGGGAGTTCAGTGAACAAGTTCGACTCGAAGCCTTGAGTCGCCAATCGGACCGGCGCGCATGAGCGATCGCACGAGGATCGTAGCCGGCGTGATGAGTGGCACTTCGGCCGATGGAATTAATGTCGCTCTAGTGAGGATTGCGCAACCAGGTTCTTCCAAGCGGCGCGGGCGGCTGAGCCCGCGTCACATCGTCGAATTGTTAGGACACGCAGAATATCCCTACTCACCGAGAGTTCGCGCCGCCGTGCTCGCTGCCATGAACGCCGAACAAACCAGCGTAGCCGAGCTCGCGCGCCTCAATTTCTTGCTGGGAGAGCTTTACGCTGAGGCCGTGCTCTCCGCGCAGCGAAAGTTTCGCCTGAATGCCGATCTGGTCGGATGCCACGGACAAACCATCTACCATCAGGGTGAAGCGGCAAACTTTCTGGGAAAAAAGATCACGACTACGTGGCAGACGGGAGAAGCTGCGGTAATCGCGGCGCGAGTTGGAGTACCGGTCGTCTCAGACTTTCGTCCCGCCGATATGGCTGCGGGCGGTAAAGGCGCGCCGCTGGTTCCTTATCTCGATTACCTTTTATTTCGCGATGACGAGGTCGGGAGGATCGTCCAGAACATCGGCGGCATCGCAAATCTCACCGCAATTCCAGCATGCGCCGGGATCGACGACGTGACCGCCTTCGATACTGGGCCGGGAAACATGGTCATCGATCAGGTCATGGAAAAGCTGTTCCACCGGACATACGATCACGGCGGGCAGATTGCCGCTTCCGGAAAAGTGCTTGAGCACATCGTTTCCCCACTCTTGAAGCGCGGCTTTTTTCGCCAGCGTCCGCCAAAAACCGCGGGGCGCGAAGAGTTCGGCCGCGAATTCGTTCGCGAATTCCTGCAAGCCTGTGGTCGCGCGCGGAAACAGGACGTCGTGGCTACAGCCACCGCTTTGACTGCGCGCTCCATCGCCCTCGCAATCCACAAATTCGTAATCGGCACAAAATCGCGCGACGCGTTCAGCGAAATCATTCTCTCCGGCGGCGGCGCCAGGAACGCAACTCTACTCGAGATGTTGTCCGATAGCCTCTTGCCGATGGGCGTGTCCCTCCGAATCTCCGACGACTTCGGATTGCCCTCCCAAGCCAAAGAGGCCGTCGCCTTCGCCGTACTCGCCTACGAAACCTGGCACCGGCGCGCGTCCAACGTGCCCTCGGCCACGGGTGCAAAACGGCCGGCGATCCTGGGGAAAATTTCGTATGCGTAGGCGAATCAGATTTGCGCTCCGACTCTTCGCGGCATTCACATTTCTTGCAGTCGTGCTGTTCACCGCTTCGTGTAGTTCGAAGCCCGATCCCAACACGCTGGTGATGGTCATCGAATCCAGCCCCACGAATCTCGATCCGCGGATCGGCATCGACGCCGCTTCCGAGAGAATTGACAACCTCATTTTCGACGACCTGCTTTCGCGCGGCGACAATTTGAACGTCGCTCCCGGCCTGGCCGAGAACTGGGATACTCCCGACTCCCTGACCTATATTTTCCATCTCCACAAGGGCGTGACGTTTCATGACGGCCGTCCGCTCACCTCGCGCGATGTGAAGTGGACTTTCGACTCGCTGCTGCAAGGCAAGATTCGCAGCACCAAATCCGCAGTTTATAAATTCGTCGACCACATCGACGCGCCCGACGATTTCACTGTCGTCTTTCACATGAAGCAAATCGACTCGACCCTGCTCTGGAACATGTCAGACGGCGCCATCGGCATCGTGCCCTTCGGCAGCGGCGATGAAATGACGCGGCATCCGATCGGCTCGGGCCCGTTCAAGTTTGTAAGCGCCGAGACGGACCGCGAAGTCGTCATCGAGCGCAACGACCAATACTGGGGCGATAAGGCCAAGCTGGCGCGAGTGCGCTTTGCCGTCGTGCCGGACGAAACTACCCAGGCTCTGGAATTGCGCAAGGGTAGCGGCGATATCGCCGTCAACTCGCTTACGCCCGACACCGTCGTCACGCTCGCGCGCGATCCCGCTCTCGCGGTTGAAACCGCCCACGGAACTCGGCTCGCCTACCTGGGATTCAACCTCCGCGACCCCATCCTTAAAGATGTGCGCGTTCGCCAGGCCATCGCCTACGCCCTCGACCGCAAGGCGATGATCGAATACTTATGGCGCAACGAGGCTGAGGCCGCGAGCAGCGTGCTGCCTACGCAAAGTTGGGCTTACAACGGCGATGTGCCGCTCTACAACCACGATCCAGACAAGGCCACTCGCCTGCTCGATGCCGCCGGATACCGCACGATCAACGGCGTGCGCTTTCACATCACAATGAAAACTTCGACCGACGCGAATACGCGACTGATGGTCGCCGTGATGCAGCAGCAACTCCGAGATGTGGGCATCGCGCTCGACATTCGCAGCTTCGAGTTCGCCACGTTTTTCGCGGATGTGACCCACGGTGCCTTTCAAATGTATGGGCTACGCTGGATCGGAGGAAACGAGGATCCCGACATTTTCGAGTATGCCTTCGACTCGGCGAAATTTCCTCCGAACGGCGCCAATCGCGGCTTTTACTCCAATCCAAAGGTCGACGCGCTCATCAATCGCGCCCGCCAGGAAGTTGATCCCAACGCGCGCAAGCCGCTCTATGCCGAAGTGCAGCGCATTCTGGCCGAGGATGTTCCCTACATCAACCTGTGGTATCTCGACAATGTTCTCGTGCACACCCGCCGCGTGCGCAATATCGAACTCAATCCCGCCGGCAACTACGATTTCCTCCGCAAGGCCGAACTACTTCCATAAATTTTTCCGCGCCAATAAAAAAAGGATTCTCGACGCGCAGCGCGATACGGAGACGAATGTTCAACCTTAAGCGCCGCACTCCGGGTCACGCCTTCTCCGCGTGTTAGCATTAAAAGTTCTGCTCCCATGCGAATTCTCTTCATTGGCGATATCTTCGGGCGGCCGGGACGGAACATCGTCAAGGATCGGCTCCCCGGCATTGTGCGCGATCACGCAGTCGACGTAATCATTGCCAACGGCGAAAACTCCGCCGCTGGCTTCGGGATTACTCCGGCGCTGGCCGAAGAACTTTTTGAACTCAACATCGACGTCATCACCACCGGCAACCACGTTTGGGATAAGCGCGAGATCATCGACTACTTTCAGATGATCGAGGGCAATGGCCGTGGTCCCGCCCGGCGCGTGCTGCGTCCGGCAAATTATCCCGGCGACATGCCGGGCTGGGGACTTTACGAGGGCATGAAGGGCAAGGTGCCCTACGCCGTGATCAATCTGCAAGGCCGCGTCTTCATGGCCTCGAATGATGATCCCTTTCGCACCGCCGACCAGCTTCTGAAACAAGTGAAGGCCAAGGTGATCGTGGTCGATTTCCACGCCGAAGCGACCTCAGAGAAAATTTCGCTGGGATGGTATCTCGACGGGCGCGTGACCGCGGTCGTGGGCACTCATACCCATGTTCCCACTGCGGACGAGCATCTGTTACCCAACGGCACGGCCTATATCACCGATGTGGGGATGACTGGCCCCTACGATGGCGTGATCGGGGTGAAGAAAGAGCTGGTCGTACAAAAGTTCCTGAACGGCATGCCGGTTCGGTTTGAACCTGCCACCGGAGACGTGCGCCTGTGCGCGGTGGTCATCGATTGCGACGAAAATACCGGCAAGGCGCGCCAAATCCAGCGCCTGATGCTCTCGTAGCCGATCCGTTTTAAAAGAGCGTGGCTTTAGCGGCGCCGTAAGTAACAAAAAATCAATTGCGGCTTTAGCCGACGGTGGCCGCGCAAGTTCCGGCCCCCTCCGCGTTCTCTAGACGGACCCTCCCCCGTTGCAGCCGAAGGTACTAGGACCTATCGACGCATGCCGGCGATAGCCATCCACGATAGAATCGGAAGTCAATGCGGCAGGCAGCAATCATCTTCGGAACCGCAATGCTGGCCATCGCGCTCGCTCCCCTGGCTCGCGCCGGCGCCAGCGATTCCCCTGCACCGCTGCCACTTACCTGCGGCAACGGCATTCCCGGCGGCGTGAACTGCATTCTGACCAAGCGAGATCTGAAAGAGGCTCGCAAGGCTTACTCCCTCGGGATAAAGCTTGAGCAGCAGAAGCGCCTGGAAGATGCCTTTGAGCAGTTCGATCAGGCCGCCCGCATGGTCCCGCAAAATTTTCAGTTCCTGCAGGCCCGAGAACTAGTAAAGGCGCAGATCGTATTCCGCCACGTGGAAAATGGAAATCTGCTGCTTGCCCGAAACTCCCGGCCAGAAGCCGCCGCGCAGTTTCGCGCCGCCCTCGAACTCGATCCGGCGAACCAGTTCGCCCAGGAGCGCCTGGCGGACGCCATCAGCAATCCGACTCCAGACAGCCCTCCCCGCCTGCCAGCCAGGTTCGTCGACACCGGCGAAATTCATCTCGATGCGAAAGCCGATCGTGCCAGCTTCCACTTCCGCGGAGATGCCAAGGCCCTCTACACAGAGCTCGCCACTTCTTTCGGACTGAAAGTGCAGTTCGACGATTCCGTCCAAAGCCGCACGGTACGCTTCTTTGTCGATGATGTGGACTTCGTCACCGCGCTGAATCTGGCCTCACGCGTAACCAAGACCATGTGGGCCGCGCTCGACTCCAAACAGCTTTTTATCGCCTCCGACACTCCGGAGAATCATCGGCAGTTTGACCACCTGTCGCTGCGCACGCTCACCCTGCCGCCCCACTCCACGCCGCAGGAAGTCAACGATCTCATCACCACCTTGCGCAACATGCTCGATATTCGATTCATCAATTCCGGTCAGACGGCAGATACCGTCGAGGTGCGCGGATCGCCCGAATCCGTCGCGGGCTGCGCCACACTGCTGGAACAGTTGAGTTATGAAAAGCCGCAGGTGATGCTCGATATCCAGATTTTCCAGATCAGCAACAATTTCACCCGCAACATCGGCATGCATGTTCCGCAGACCTTTAATCTGTACAACATTCCAGCCGCCGCTCTGGTCGGGTTGGGCGGCCAGAATATTCAGCAACTGATTAACCAGCTCATCGCCTCCGGCGGAATCAATCAAGCCGGCAGCACGGCTCTTTCCGGACTGCTGGCGCAACTGGGAGGCGGCGGGCAGAGCGGAATCTTCAGCCAGCCGCTGGCCACGTTCGGCGGCGGCCTCACGTTCAGCGGATTGAGCCTCGATCACCTTTCGGCGGCTCTTTCCGTAAACCAATCGTGGGCGCGCAGTCTGTCCTCGGCCAGCATGCGTGCTACGCAGGGAAACGACACAACCTTCCACCTCGGCGAGCGTTATCCCATCCAGAACGCCAGCTACGCGCCGATTTTCAACTCGCCCCAGATCTCGCAGGTCCTGGGAAATCAGAGCTACGTTCCTCCGTTCCCCTCCGTCAGCTACGAAGATCTCGGGCTGAACATCAAAGTCAAGCCGACGATTCACCGCGACAGCGTGAGCTTGCAGATCGAACTGGAGGTCAGGTCTTTGACAGGCGCATCGGCCAATGGAGTTCCGGTGATTGCCAATCAGGAATACAAAGGAAGCATCAACGTAAAAGATGGCGAACCGGCCGTGATGGCGGGCGAAGTCTCCGTGACCGATACTTACTCGATGACCGGAATTCCCGGGTTCGGCGCCGTGCCAGTTCTGAATCAAATCATGGCCAACAACACCAAGGAAGAAGACTCGAGCGAACTGCTCATCAGCATCGTGCCCCACATCGTGGCCAACACATTCCGCAACGCGCCCGAGATCTGGGTCAGCACCCGCTAGCCTGCCTCTCGGCCCGGCTGGCCTTTATTTCTTCTGGCTATCCTTCGCGGCAAACTCCACCAGATTCTTCAACACGTCCTCCATGCGGGAGTCCACGCTTCCAACTTTCCGGCCATTGATGTAGAGCGACGGCGTGCCGGTTACGTCCACTGATTTGCCCAGCGCAATCGACGCATCGACGCGCGTCTTGGTGTCCGGCTTCACCGCGCAGGCGGCAATTTCCGCTCCCTTCACTCCCGCGCCATCGGCCAAAGCGGTGAGCTTTTCATCGGCATTTGCGGCAGTGATATCGCCCTGCGTCGTGTAGGTCTGCGCCACAAACTTCCAGAAAGCATCATTCGAGGCGCGTCCCACGCAATCGGCGTAGTAGGCGCCTTTAGCCGCCCAGTTGTGCATTTCCAGCGGAAAGTTTTGAAAAACAAAGCGGGCATTCGGCTCGGCGGCCACCAGCGCTTCGATGGTCGGCTGCGCCGCTTTACACGCCGGGCATTGCAGATCACCAAATTCTACGATGGTAACCGTCGCATCTTTCGGGCCCTTCTCCGGACCGGTGATGCCCTTATTCAGCAGGTCTCTTGCGTGGTCAAAGGGCCGGGCACCAAACGGAATGATGTCGCCGATCACAGCATGCTCGCCGTCAGGAGCGACATAAAACTTGCTCAGTTGCTGTCCTTGCCCGTTCGCCAGGATCACCGTCACTTCCGCTAATCCAGCAACGCCAGACGGCTTGATGCTGGAAATCTTCCAGGACATCTCGGCCTGGTAGCCGAAAGTCTGCTGCAGAAAAGAATCCACCGTGGCGTCGGAGGGCAGATCTGGTGTAGCATGCGTCCCTAACACAGGCTTCTCCCCTGGCTTTTGCAGGGTCGGTTTCGTGGCTTGGGCTGCCGCGAGACCGCAAGTGATTAGCGCAAGGGCAAGAACAAGGAACAGTACAAGTTGGCGTCGGCGATGAAGCATGACTTCCTTTCTGATTGCGATTCTGAGCTGAATGCGATTCTGGGGCTGAATTAAGATTGCCCTTACAGAATACTTCAAAGTTCGTTTTTCGCGGCAATCGGGAACCGCCGCCCGTAGCCGAATGCCTTGGGAGAAATCTTGAGGCCGGGCGCGGCCTGCTGGCGCTTGTATTCGGCCCGATCCACCATACAGATTACCCGCCGCACAGTTTCGATGTCGAATCCGCGTTCGGTAGCAATGCGCTCCGCCGAATGCGAATCCTCCACGTAGTCTTCGAGGATCGCGTCGAGAACTTCATACGGCGGCAGCGAGTCGCTGTCCTTCTGATCCGGCCGCAGCTCTGCCGACGGCGGCTTCTCTAACGTCGCCTGCGGAATGACTGGCCGCCGCGAGTTCACGTAATGGCTGAGTCGGTAAACCAGCGTCTTCGGCACATCGGAGATCACCGCCAGCCCGCCCGCCATGTCGCCGTACAAAGTGCAATAGCCAACCCCGAGTTCGCTTTTATTCCCAGTAGACAGCACGATGGCTCCCAGCTTATTGGAGAGCGCCATCAGGAGCATGCCGCGCGCCCGCGACTGAATGTTCTCTTCCGTCACGTCTCCAGCCTTCGCGCCGGTGGTCTCTTTATCTTTCGCGAATACCGGCCGAAGAATCTGTAGATACGCCTCATAAGCAGGATCGATGGAAAGCAGTTCAAATCGAATCCCCAGATTTTCCGCCAGCGCCCGCGCATCGTCGATCGATCCGGCCGAGGAGTACGGCCCCGGCATTCCCACTCCGATCACGTTCTCCGGCCCTACGGCATCCGCTGCAATCACCGCCGTCAGCGCCGAGTCAATCCCTCCACTCAGTCCGATCAGCGCCTGCCGGAAGCCGCATTTCCGCATGTAATCGCGCGTGCCCAGCACCAGCGCGGAGTAAACACTGGCTTCCTCTCCTGCGATCTGCTCATGCATTTCGCCCGTCAGGTTCGCGGAATCAAAGTAAATCAGATCCTCTTCGAACGAGCGCCCTTGCGCGACAACTTCCCCGCTTCGATTGAGAACCAGGCTCGACCCGTCAAACACCAGGCTGTCATTGCCGCCCACCTGATTCACCAGCACCACTGGAACCTTGTGCTGGCGCGCGATGCTGGCCAGCATGTCTTGCCGCAGCTCGCGCTTGCCCATCCAGAATGGCGAGGCAGAAATGTTGAGCACAAAATTTCCGCCAGCCTGAATCAAAGATGCCACCGGATCGACCGAATAAAGTCGGTGCCGCCAAAATTGCTTGTCGTTCCAGGCATCCTCGCAAATGGTCAGCGCCATGCGGTTGCCGCAGAACGGAAACAGTTCCTGCGCCTTGGCAGGAGCAAAGTTGCGCACTTCATCGAAAACGTCATATGTCGGAAGCAGCATCTTCGACTGCAGAAACGCGACCTTCCCGTCCATCAGCATCGCGGCGGAGTTCATCGCCGACTTACCAGTGCCCGACTCCGCCGGGGTCACCAGGCCGCAGATCACCGCGATTCCCCGCGTCTCGCCGGCGATGCGGTCGACCGTCTCGCGATTGCGCGCAACGAAAGACGGACGCTCGACGAGATCCCTCGGCGGATAGCCGCAGACCGAAAGCTCCGGGAAAAGAATCATGCCCGCGCCCGCCGCCTGCGCCCACCGCGAAAAATCGACGATTTTGGCGGCGTTTCCCGAGAAATCTCCGACCGTAGGGTTGATCTGCCCCAGCGCGATTTTCACTTTATTAGTTTAAAGCCCAGACCCTTGCCGTGGCGCATTTCCCCTTTTGGGACACTCGTTGATCAATTGTTTGACGGAATCGTCGGATCGGTAGAAAATGACGAAAAGCCGCTACATAATCGTTTCGGCAAAGAATCCAGACGAGGCCAACCAATGCGAAGGAACGTGGGTACGAGGGAATGTTTTGCGTTCGTGACCGTGCTGTTGAGCATTATGCTCGCTGCCGCCGCTGCGCAGTCCGCGCATCCCTGGAGGAATCCCAGCCTCTCACCCGACGACCGGGCCGCGATGGTCGTCAAGGAAATGACCCTCGACGAGAAGATTACCCTGCTGCATGGCACCGGCATGGCCGGCCTGAGCCCCTTAAGTCCGTTGATCGTCCACTCCAACGGCGGCGCTGGATACGTCCCCGGCATTCCTCGCCTCGGCATACCCGCCATTCAAATGTCGGACGCCGCCTACGGCGTGCGTATGAGCGGCGAGAATGGACGCTATTCCACCGCGCTGCCGTCGGATCTTGCGGGCGCTGCGAGCTGGGATCTGGAGGCCGGATATGCCTACGGCGCACTGATCGGCCGCGAACTCCGCGCCCAGGGCTACAACATGACTCTCGGCGGCGGCGTCAATCTAACCCGCGAACCCCGCGACGGCCGGACCTTTGAATATCTCGGCGAAGACCCAATCCTCGCCGGAAAGATGGTCGGGGCGGTGATGAAAGGCCTGCAGGCGCAGCACGTCATCGGCGACATCAAGCACTATGCGCTCAACGACCAGGAGAGCGGACGCAACGCGGTCAACGTAAATATCGACAAGCGCGCCGCCCGGGAGAGCGACCTGCTCGCCTTCGAGATCGGCCTCGAGGAATCCGACGCCGCCGCCGTGATGTGCTCCTACAACCGCGTCTGGGGTGACTATGCCTGCGAAAATAAATATCTTCTGACTGACGTTCTCAAGAAAGACTGGAACTTCAAAGGCTTCGTGCTCACCGACTGGGGCGCAGCTCACAGCACCGCCAAGGCCTCCGCCGCCGGAATGGACCATGAAGAGCCGGGCTGGATTTTTTACGGCGACACACTAAAGAAGGACGTGGAATCGGGCAAGGTGCCGCAGTCGGAACTCGATGATCACGTGCAGCGAATTCTGCGTGCCATGTTCGCCACCGGCGTAGTCGACGACCCGCCGGTTCGCGGCGTGCCCGACGTGATGGGCGGACTCGAGATCGCGCAGCGACTGGCCGAGCAGAGCATCGTACTCCTCAAGAACGATCAATCTCTGCTGCCGCTCGATGCCTCCAAGCTGCATAGCATCGCGGTCATCGGCCCACACGCTGACATTGGCATGATCTCCGGCGGTGGCTCGGCGCAGGTCGATCCTCCCGGCGGAAATGTGATCATGCCGCCCGGCAAAGGTCAGACCAAATGGCAGGACAAGGTCTGGTTCCCGACCTCACCTTTGCGGGCGATTCACTTCAAGGCGTCGAGTGCCAATGTGCAGTTCAATTCCGGCGTTGATCCGAATTCCGCCGCGGCCGTGGCCAAGACCGCCGATGTGGCCATCGTCTTCGCCTACCAGTGGGAGAGCGAAGGCATGGATCTCGACACCCTCGGACTTCCCGAGCATCAGGACGAACTCATCGCCAAAGTGGCGGCAGCCAATCCGCGCACTATCGTCGTGCTTGAAAACGGTGGCCCTGTCATCATGCCCTGGGCCGATCAGGTCGGCGCGATCGTTGAGGCCTGGTTCGCCGGCAGTCGCGGGGCGCAAGCGGTCGCCAATATTTTATTTGGCGATGTCAATCCCAGCGGCAAGTTGCCGGTCACGTTTCCTCGCAGCGACGCCGATCTGCCTCACCCTAACATCGTGAAACCCGGACCGGAGTCCATCCCCGACGAATCCAGGCCCGAACCCTGGATACAAATCGCCAACGGCCTGGCCCCGTTTCAGGTTTCCTACAACGAAGGCGTGAGGGTCGGCTACAAGTGGTACGACGCGGAGAACAAGACCGTCCTCTTCCCCTTCGGCTACGGTCTCTCGTACACCACGTATTCGTATTCGAATCTGAAAGTGTCCCAGGGCGCCCGCCCCACCATCTCGTTCACCGTCACCAACTCGGGAAGCCGCTCCGGCGCCGAAGTAGCCGAAATCTACGCCTCCTTGCCGGTAGCGGCGCAGGAACCGCCCAAGCGCCTTGTAGGCTTTAGCAAAGTGAAGCTCAACGCCGGAGAGAGCAAAGAAGTCAACGTCGAAGTCGACCCGAAATATCTCTCCATCTTCAACGTGGCGCAGAACGGCTGGCAGTTGCTGCCGGGAGAGTACACCTTCATGGTCGGCGGATCGTCACAGAATCTGCCGCTGAAGGAAGCCATCAACTTGAAATAATTTAATCGCCGCCTGCGGCCACCACCGTATGTCTCGCCGCGGGCATCGGCGCCGATCCCTTCTGATCGCGCCACAGAACTCGGTTGAGTTGGTGAGCGTCGGCCGCATCCGGATGCGAGAAGTCCATCTTCGATGAGATCTTCGCCCCCGGCGCATCCTTTCTGTTTCTCTCGTAAATCAACC
Organism: uncultured Acidobacteriota bacterium; assembly: GCA_963701925.1. Classification (GTDB taxonomy): domain Bacteria; phylum Acidobacteriota; class Terriglobia; order Terriglobales; family Acidobacteriaceae; genus Sulfotelmatobacter. Next base: position 787,817 of record CAVPBQ010000005.1, on the reverse strand, counting down.
CATTGTTCAGATTCCGTCGATCCGCCCGGAACGCCGGCTGATCGCCCGCTCCTGAGAACATTCGTTCCATCAGCGGCGCATAGGCATCGTTCAGATTCATAGGCGGCAGGCCCAGCAGCGTCTCCATCGTGTGGATCGTGCTCACGGTGGTGTAAAAGCTGTGCTCGACATAGGGCTGAGCAATCGATCCCGGAGAATATTTGCTGACGACGAACGCGATCGACCGGTGCGCATCCACGTGATCAGCCCCATCCTGTGCATCGTCTTCGAGAACAAAAATAGACGTGTCATCCCAGTAAGGGCTGTGCGAAACCGCTTCTATCACACGGCCCAGCGCCAGGTCGTTGTCGGCCACCGACGCCGCCGGCCTCGGATGATCCGGCCGCGTCCCTCCCGTATGATCGTCCGGCAGATAGAGCAGCACAAACTGCGGCAACTCGAAATTCGCTCCCTCATGCTCTTGCCGAGCTCGCACATACGCTCCAAACTCATTCAGAAATTCATCCGCCCGAAGCTGGTCGGGATAATCGGTCTGGAAATCCGGAAACAGCGGATCGAAGTGGTCCCGCAAAACTGCCTTCGTCGGCTTCACCCCATCAAACTGCGGCACGCGCCAAGGCCACGGACTCGGCCCCCCGCGCGGGTCGCCCACGTTCGGCGGCAACGTTCCTCCCTGATCCACATCGGTACGCGGACACTGCGCCTCCTGCCCCGATGGCGTTCCCTCCTGCGGGTTCGCGGCCTTCACTTTCTCGTTGCACCACACCGCATTCACATATTCGCCGTAATCGCGATACGTGAACTGATTGCGCGCCAGATTGTCCCAAAGATATCCAGTGGCAGGATCGTCAACGTCAGGAATATTCAAATCCAGGGGATATTCGTCAGCCACCTGCCCCTGAAAATCATACGTCCGCTCTTTTCCGCGATAAGCAATCTGCCAGGTCTTCTCGTTGTAGTCCGAAGTGATCGCAGCCGTTGACCACGGATGCCCATCACCCGAAACTTCCCCGCTATCGTAAAAATTATCCAGCACGCCAAACTGTCGCGCCAGCTTGTGCTCGTTGGGCGTGATGTCCTCTCCATAAAGCGTCAGCGAAGGATCGCCGTTGCCCACCGCTTTCTCCCCAACTTTCAGATCGCCCAGAATCTGATCGTAAGTGCGGTTCTCCTTGATGACATAAATCACATGCTTGATCGGATTCTTGCCGCCGGCAAAAGCAATCGTACCGGGATCGCTATGCAGCAGGTTGTCATTCTCAACAATCTTCGTCAGCTCCGGCAATTTGGCCAGAGTCGCCGCGATATTCAAGCGCGCGATCGATCCCTTGAGCAGCGTGGGAATGTAAGGATGGTCTTTATGTTTGGTCTCGTAGACCGTCTTGCCCATGTCTTTGTTGGCCCGCGTGCCTTCGCCCTTGGCGGTCGCGATCAGCAGGTCGTCGCCAACGACGGCGAGAGCGGACGGGTACCAGTCAGTGGGGATGAAACCGAGTGGCTCGAGCGTGCTGTCACTGTGCGGCACGGAGGCGGCTCGCCTCGCATCGAAGACGGCTACCGCATCCATAGACGCGTCCCCTACAAAAAGGCGGGTTCCGTCTGACGACAGCGCCAAAGGCCCCGGCTGGCCGCCCGCAAACCGTTGGCCCGCAGCGTTCGTATGAAGCCAATTCATCTCTTGGCCCGCAGTGCTGACAACGACGACAGTGTCCAAATTCGATAGCGCAATGAAGATCGCTTTCTCGTCCGGACTCAACAGCAGAGCCGTCGGATGGGAACCGGGAGCCAGCGGATCCAGCGGTCGTTTCAACTGCGGCAGCGAGATAAACGGCACAACCTTCCCACTGGCCAAGTCCAGTTCCGCCAGCCGCGACGCATTCCACAAACTGCACCACGCCCGCTTGCCGTCGCGCGTAGCGACGCACGTATAAGGATACGACGCCGGCACTCGATCGCTCGTGCTGAGGTCAAAGCTGTGCAGTACTTTCCCGCTCTCCACATCCATCAGAATCGCATTGTCCGAAAGATTATTCGCCACCAACAGCTTGTCGCGCCCATGATCCGCAATCACCGCCAGCCCCGCTGGATACGGAATCGCCGTATGCGGCGCAGTCGTGCGCAATCCGACCGCAACCTTCTTCTCTGCCGCAAGCGGCTGAGGCGCAATCGCGATAAAGCGTTCCGGCGCAACTTTTCCTTCAGCGAACTTATAGACCGCTATGCCATTGCCCAGATCTCCGGCTTTCTTGCCCGTAGGATCGGTGATCGAACCCACGGACGCATATAAATGCTTGCCATCCGAGCTGAACCCCAGCCCCACGAAAAGGCTCTGATGCGCCTCGTCACTGAATCTCGCATCGGGATAATCTGCGATCTGATTGGTCTTCAAATCGAGCACCGAAATTGACTGGTGCGCCAGCGTCTCCTGCGTACCGTAGCCGTAATTCAAAGTCACCGCATAGCGCCCATCCGGACTGATAACCATCGTCCCCGGAAAGCTGTTCGTGCTCCCCACGCGCCCAGGCGCGGGCGCAGTCAGAATCTTGCTCGTCGGCAGGTTGATCCTGGAATGACTATCCGGCGCGGTTTGCGCGCCAGCCGCAACCGCCAGCGCAATCGCCAACACAAGCACACAATAAGAACGCAGATTCACGGCTGCCTCCGAACCAGACTTGGTCAGGGAATGGGGAATGCACTTGAGACTAATGGAACCCGCCGCGGCTGGTCAAAACTGCAGCCGTTAGATTCCGGAAGCTTTTGAAGCAGGACGCTGCGAGTCCGGCCGGTCCTCGCCATCTTCGAGATGAACGTTATGCCGCACATCCGAGCCTTGCACCCAGAAGATGACGTCCTCGGCAATGTTGGTAGCGTGGTCCGCAACGCGTTCCAGATTCCGCGCCACCAGCAGCGCGTCCAGCGCCTGCCGCACGACCTCAGGCCGCTCGTTCATGGTCTTCACCAGCTGAATGAACGCATCGTCGCGCATGCGGTCGATCACGTTATCCATTTCCAGCACGGCCTGCGCGAGTTCCACTTTGCCTTCGATAAACGATTCCAGCGCCCGGCGCACCATGGCGCTTACCGCCGCCCCCATCCGTTGAATGTCAATGGGGAGATCGGCCACGGGCATGTCGACCATGTCCATCACGCGCTCCGCGATGTTCACCGCCTGGTCGCCCACGCGCTCGAGATCGGAATTAATCTTGGTGACGGCAAGGATGAAGCGCAGGTCGACCGCCATGGGCTGCTGCATCGCCAGCAGATCGAAGGCCGCCTCATCAATCTCGCGCTCGGCCATGTTGATCAGGCTCTCGCCTTCCAGCACCATCTGGCAGCGGACCAGATCCCGCTCCACGTAGGCCTGGCGCGCGCGGTCGACGGCCTGCTCCGCGAGACCTCCCATCCGAAGCAACCGCTGCCGCAAATCGTCCAGCCCAAGTTGAAAACGCGTGCGCATCCCGAACCTTCCTCTTCGAATCTACTTTATCCGAATCTGCCGGTAATGTAGTCTTCCGTTTTTTTATCCGACGGCTTGGTGAAGATTTTTTCCGTCTTATCGAACTCAATCAACTTGCCTAACAGGAAAAAGCCCGTAAATTCGGCCACACGCGCAGCCTGCTGCATATTATGAGTGACAATCACGATCGTATATTGCTCTTTCAGCTGGAAAATTAATTCTTCAATCTTCCCCGTAGAGATCGGATCGAGCGCCGAGCAAGGTTCGTCCATCAGCAGAACTTCGGGCTCCACCGCCAGCGCCCGCGCAATGCACAAACGCTGCTGCTGCCCGCCCGACAAGCTGGCGCCCGATTTCTTATGCACGTTGTCCTTCACTTCATCCCACAGCGCGGAAACTTTCAGCGAATGCTCAACCACCTCGTCGAGCTTGCGGCGATTGCCGAATCCATTCAATTTCAACCCTGCCGCAACGTTGTCATAGATCGACATCGTAGGAAACGGATTCGCTTTCTGGAACACCATGCCCACTCGCCGCCGCAGTTGTGTCGCGGACGTGCCGTTGTAGGCGTCGATCTCGCCAATCTGCACCTTGCCCGTAACTCGCGCCTCCGGAATCGTTTCGTGCATACGATTCAGGCAGCGAATGAACGTAGACTTTCCGCAGCCCGATGGCCCAATCAGCGCGGTCGCGTGGTTCGCGGCCACTTTCAGATTGATGTCATAGAGCGCCTGGCCTTTGCCGTACCAGGCATTCAGATTCTCTACGTCAATTCCAACACCCATAACCTATGCTCCAAACGTTCCGCGCCGCACCACATAGCGCACGGCCGAAATCGCCCCGACAATTAATATGATCAGCACCAGCGACCCTGCCCATGCTAGACGGTGCCAGTCGTCATAGGGAGAAATCGCGTACACATAAATCTGCAAGGGCAATGCCGCAGTCGGCTGGTTCACTTGCAGATTCCAAAATTGATTGCCGAACGCGGTAAATAACAGTGGCGCCGTTTCTCCAGCCACGCGCGCAAAAGCCAGCATGATCCCGGTGATCACTCCGGAAGTCGCCGTTCGCAACACGATGGAAAGCGTCGTCCGCCAGCGCGGTACACCCAATCCATACGCGGCCTCGCGCAAGGCTTGCGGCACCAGCAGCAACATCTCCTCGGTCGTGCGGCTGATCGTGGGAACCATCATGATCGCCAGCGCAACCCCGCCCGCCAGCGCGGAGAAATGCTTCTGATACAGCACCACAATCGCGTACGCAACAATTCCAATGACGATCGAAGGGACTCCGTTCAACACGTCCGCAGTAAAGCGAACGACACTGCCCAGCCGGTTCCGTCCAAACTCTGCCAGATAAATTCCAGCGCCCACGCCGAACGGCACGCCGATGATGCTGGCAATCCCCAAAATCACCCCTGAGCCGACGATCGCGTTCGCCATTCCACCGCCGGACTCGCCCACCGGTTTCGGAAGCTGCGTCAGAAACGCCCAGTTAATCGAGCCAATCCCCCGATAAACCAGGTAGCCAAAGATGGCGATCAGCGGCGCCAGCACGATCACCACGGTGGCGATCGCCAAGCCGGTCATTAGATGGTCGACGAAGCGGCGCCGCAAACTGATGGGCGGAACTTGGTGCAGCGCGATACTGGCGGCGTTAGGCATTGCCCCTCGCAGGTTGCCCACGAGTTACCGTCCACACCATCAGTCGCGCCAGCGCATTCACCACAATGGTGACGAAGAACAGCGCCAGCCCGATTTCAATCAGCGCGGAAAGATAGGTGTCCCCAGTCGCCTCGCTGAATTCGTTAGCCAGAACACTCGCCATCGTATATCCAGGAGCGAACAGCGATTTCGCAATCTCCGGCCGGTTTCCAATGACCATGGTGACGGCCATGGTTTCGCCCAAAGCGCGGCCGAGCCCAAGAATAATTCCGCCAACAATTCCGGCCCGGGCGTTGCGCAACACGCCAATACGGATCATCTCCCACCGCGTCGCGCCCAGCGCCAAAGCGGCCTCGCGCTGGTGCTGCGGCACCACCATCAACACTTCGCGCGTGATCGAAGAAATGATCGGGATGATCATGATTGCCAGAATGATTCCCGCAGCGAACATCGAATATCCGTAGAAAGGTCCGGAGAATAGCGGAGTCCAGCCCAGCGTTTTTGACAGCACCGGCGCGACGTACTGCGTCAGTATCGGCACCAGAACGAAAATCGCCCAAAGCCCATAGATCACGCTGGGAATCGCGGCCAGTAATTCCACAAAGAACGAAAGCGGTCCGCGCAATGCCTTCGGGCACATTTCCGTCGTGAATACGGCCACGCCCACGGCCAGCGGCACCGCAATGATCAGTGACAGCACCGACGACACCAGCGTTCCGAAAATGAATGGCCGCGCCCCGAATTGCTCGTTGACCGGGTCCCACTCCTCGCTGGTGAAAAATTTAAGCCCGAAAGCGTGCCAGGAGAGCCCCGACCGCAACATCAACTCATAGACGATCAGGACCAGCACGCCCAGGATCGCCAGGCCGCAGGCAGTCATGGCGTATTGAAAAATGCGATCGGAAATTTCGCCCGAAGAAGTGCGCAGCAAAAGTCGTGCCGCCGGCGGAGACTTAACTTTCACCTCTGCAACAGGTTGCGGACCGCGCATATCAGGCCGTCGAAAGGCGGGATTAGCCATTCCCCTTCCACCGTAGCAAAGCCGTGTTACAAAGGTGTTAAAAATCAGACCCTTTCTTTCCCAGAAATTCCTGCCCCTCGCCCCCCTCACTTGCCCGCGAAGAGATCGCTGACGTTCGCCGCCCCTGCCATGTAAACTGTGAGGCTTCCCCCATGCCCACGTTTGCCGCGGTCGATATCGGCTCCAACTCGGTTCGCCTCAAGATTGCGCACCTGCAAGCCGGGCGCCTGCGGCCTTTGCACGAAGACCGCGAAGTCACGCGTCTGGGAGAGGGCGTCTTCCGCTCCGGATTTCTCACTCCGGAATCGATGGCGGAAACCGTCAAGGTCCTTCGCCGCTTCCATCGCGCCACCCAGCAGATCGTCACCGATACGGTGCGAGTGGTCGCGACCAGCGCCCTCCGCGATGCCCGCAATTCGCAGGCTTTTCTGGAGTGGGTGCGGTCGGCCACAGGCTGGCGGGTCGAAGTCGTCTCCGGAGTAGAAGAGGCGCGCCTGATTCATCTCGGCCTGGTTTCCACTCCTCGCGCCGACAATACGCCGACGCTGATGATCGATCTCGGCGGCGGCAGCTGTGAACTCACAGTCTCGCAGCGCGGACACATTCGCGACGCAGTGAGCCTCCCGCTCGGCGCGGTGCGGCTCACCGACGAATTTCTCCCGCATGATCCCGCCCGCAAGGGAGAATTGAAACGGCTGCGCGGATTCATCGCCCGCGAAGTCAATCGCGTCGCCGCCCGCATCGGGGCCGCCCGCATTCAGAATGTGATCGCAACCTCAGGTACAGCAGCGGCCCTGGCCGCGGTCGCAATGCATTTGCGCCGCAGTGGAAAGCGCGAGCGCCCGGTGGTCACTAAGGCCGAAATGGCACGCATCGCCAAGCGCCTGGCGCGGCTTCCGCTGGAGGAGCGCCGCAGTATCGAAGGCATCGGTCCGCGGCGCGCCGAAATTATCGTCGCCGGCGCGATTGTCTACCAGGAACTACTCGATCGCCTGCATCTCAAAGCCTTCCGCTATTCGCCACTCGGTTTACGCGATGGCATCCTTGCCCAAATGGCCGCCGATTACGATCGCACCACGCGTTCCGGCCGGCAGATCGAATCGGAGCGCTGGGAATCGATCATGAAGGCGGTCGATCACTACCACATCGATCGCAAGCATGCGCTCGATGTGCGCGACTCGGCCATGCTTTTATTCTCCGCGCTGCGCTCCGTGCACCGTCTCCCGGTCGAGTACCGCGAATGGCTTTCGGCCGCGGCCATGCTTTATGAAGTGGGCGATTACGTCAACCGCAACGGCCATCACCGGCACACGCACTACATCATTTCGAATTCGGAAATTCTCGGCTACACGCCGCAGCAGCGCCGCCTGATTGCTGGTATTGCCCGCTATCTGGGGAAGTCGCGGCCCATGATCGATGACGGCCCCATGAAACTGATCGACACGGCGGATCGGAGCGACGTGCAGAAGGCGATCCTGTTACTCCGCCTGGCTCGCGCTTTGAATCTGGGCCGCACCCGCGCCGTGCAAAAAGTCCGCATCGGAGTGCGCTCGCCCGAAGTGAAGCTCACCCTGGTGCCGCGACGCCGCATGGGCGTCGACCTGGAGTTGTGGGCGATCGAAAAAGATTGTTCTTACTTCCGCGAGGTTTTTGGGCGGGAACTTTCTACGGCCGTGTCGTGAAGCACACGCAATATTTTCGGCGTAAGACACCACTGCAAGGTGCCCGATGTACGTCGCATTTCCACCTTCGCAACCGAACCCTTCTTTAATTCCAGCGAAGCTTCGCAGCCCGACTCGCTGATCACCGATCCTAGAAATTGGCTCAGGTTCGGATTGTGTCCCACCACCATGATCGCTTCCTGGCGCGCATATTTATCCAGCAGCTTGCGAAAATCGGCCAGACCGGCCTCGGGGCGCAGCCCGGCGTCCATCTGCAACTTACCTTCATAGCCCAGTTCATTGCCTACCAGCGAAGCCGTCTGCGTGCAGCGCTTCAGCGGGCTGGTCACGATGGTGTCGACCTGTACTTGCAGCGCAGCCAGGGCGCGTCCGATGTAACCGCACTGCTCGATTCCCTCTCGGTCGAGGGCGCGCTTCTCATCTTTTTTTGGACTGGGAAAGTGCACTCCCGCGCTGGCGTGCCGTAGGAAATAAAGGATCATCGTCTATCGATCCCTCCCCACGGCAATTCTGCTCTTACGCGTCACCTTGCGCCGGCCAACGAGATCAGGCACGGGCGGCAATGCCGGAGCCTTGCCTTCCGCCACGCCAATCAGAAAATTCTGCGAGCAAAACACCGCTGCGCCCGTAGGCGGCTTGGCATTTCGCTTTCCCTGCGGCGACTGCCAGGCTCGTATATACGTTGTATCCGGAAGCAGGATTCGGGCCTTGCGGTTGTCCGCCAGGTACGCGTTCAGAATTTCGTGCCGCACCCGGTCGCGCAGAGACTCGCTGCGCAACGGCACCAGCACTTCCACGCGCTCATACAGATTGCGCGGCATCCAGTCGGCGCTGCCCATATAAATTTCTTCCTCGCCGCCGTTCGCAAAGTAGTAAATCCGGCTGTGCTCCAGGAAGCGCCCCACGATGCTGCGTACGCGAATGTTATGGCTCACTCCGCGCACCCCCGGACGCAGCGCGCAAATGCCGCGCACAATCAGATCAATCTGCACTCCCGCCTGCGATGCGCGATACAGCGCCTGCACCACCGTCCGATCGAGCAACGCATTCATCTTAGCGATAATGCGCGCTTCCTTCCCTTGCCGCGCATGCTCCGCCTCGCGGTCAATCAGTGCGATGACTTTCTCCGCCAGATCAAGCGGCGCCACCAGAAGCGGCTCGTAGCTTGGATTCTCCGCGTACGCGGTTAGAAAGCTGAACACGTCGTGCACCGCGCGCGTAATCTCAGGATTCGCCGTGAATAAACTAAGGTCGGTATAAATCCGCGCCGTATTCGCGTTGTAGTTCCCCGTTCCAATATGCGCGTAGCTGCGCGTCACGCCATCCGGGTCGCGCCGCACCAGCAGAGACAGCTTGCAGTGCGTCTTCAATCCCACCAGCCCGTGAAACACCTGCACGCCCGCATCTTCCATATCCCGCGCCCAGCGGATGTTCGAGGCCTCATCAAATCGCGCCTTCAACTCGACCACCGCGGTGACCTCTTTGCGCGAAGCCGCATCCATCAGCGAAGGCACGATCAGCGAATGCTCGCTCGTGCGATACAAGGTCTGCTTGATCGACAGAACTTTTTCATCTTCCGCCGCCGACTCGATGAATGACACCACCGCGTCGTACGAATCATAGGGGTGGTGCAGCAGAATGTCGTGCTGCCGCAGTTCCTCAAACAGATCCTTCGACTTCGCCGTCAGCCGAAGTTCGCGCGGCGTAAACGTCCGGTACTTGAGATCGGGACGCTCCACCTGATCGTAAATATTGAACAACCGCGATAGATTAACCGGGCCGTTCACCGGAAAAACTTGCCATGGATCCAGTTCGAACACCGAGCGCAAGCGGTCGATAATCTCCGGATCGGCGTCCGCCTCAATCTCCATCCGCACCGCATCGCCCTTACGCCGGTTATGCAGTTCAGTGCGGACCGACTCCAGCAGGCTGCGCGCCTCTTCTTCCGCCAGGTAAAGATTGCTGTTGCGCGTGACCCGGAAAGGCGCCGCCGAAACAATGTCGTATCCGTGATACATCTTCACCGCGTGATGCGCCACCAGATCGGCCAGGAAGATGAAATCGATCGTGCCTTCCGACGGCAGCCGCACCAACCGCGGCAGAACCCGCGGCACCGAGACCACCCCGGTGTAAGTCAGCGCCGACCGCCGCCGGCGGCGCAGCAGAAACGCCATGCACAGCGCCTTGTTGATCACCCGCGGGAAGGGATGCGCCGGATCGACCGTCACCGGCGTCAGCAGCGGATCCAGTTCGCGCTCGCAATATTCATTAACGAAACGCAGCGCGGCGGAATCCAGATCGTGTAATCCCAGCACCCGAACTCCCTTTTCCGCCATCGCCGGGCGCAGCCGCGCATTCCAGCAGTCATACTGGTGCTCGACAAATTCGTGGGTCAGCTTGCTCAGTTCGTCCCGCTTGTCAGTGAGCGTCAAGCCGTCAGGACCGGCCTCGTTGTAGCCGTCCTCGATCTGCTGCATCATGCCGGCCACGCGCACTTCGAAAAACTCATCCAGATTGCTGGCCGAAATGGCGAGGAATTTCACCCGCTCCAGCAGAGGATTGCCCTCGTCCTCCGCCTCCTCGAGCACGCGCCGGTTGAACGCGAGCCAGGAAATATCGCGGTTGATCAGATAAGCAGGATTGTCGAGCGAGATTCGAGCCATATCGGACGGCCGTCAACCCCATCGGATGCCGGCATCGTTCCCCAATCTGAGTTTCGCAAGGCAGCCGCCGCAGGCGGCAGACCCACTGACCACGGGAAGGATAGTATAGACGATCCTCCGGCGGGGCGTGGTGACCAGGATCGGGTCCTGCAAACCTGTAGAAAAATGCGCCCGAATCAGCAATTTGCCATTCGGGCGCCCCAGGTTTCCACTCACGAATCGAACCTTGTTCTACGGCAGATAATAACGGAACGACGTGAAGATCATGCCGTCCACCCCGTGCGGCTCATACCCTGGAGCATGAGCTTCATCGGCCCACGTTGCCCGGTTGACGTAGGAGAACTGCGGCCCCCACTGAATGCGACCTTTCGGTCCGTTATACAGCCGGTACCAGAAACCCACGGTTCCCTCCGTCAGAGCACGCGTATCCGCCGTGCAGCTACCGAGGCCGCCGGGCAGGAAACCCCCGCTACTCGGGAGCGTCTCGCTGTAGCATCCGGTGTTGCTAAAGAGCGGCGATCCGTAGCCCACAACCTTCCCGGAGATCGAATCCACACCCCAGGCCCGGCTAGCGTATTCCGCACCGGCATTTAAATAAACATCGAGTTTTGGCCCGTGCCATTCCAGGGTAGCCAGACCCTGATAGACGCGGACCAGATCGAGCGTTCCATCCGCGTGCACGGCCGTGTCCGTCAGACCGGCGCTGCCGTAGCGGCCGATGCCCCGCCCGGTCAAACCGTGCAATCCAAAATCAACGTGTTTGTTGAACATGGACCAACGCGCATTGGCGCCAATGCCCCCGCCATTCTTGGAGCTGTTGTAAGCGCCCAGCACGCTCGCGCTGCTGGCGCCAGCGCAGGTGCTGCCCGTCGCAATCTCAGCGCATGGAAAGACGCGATCTCGGAATCGGCTGTAGATACCGAAAACTTCATAATGCCCGAAGCCCGGCTCGAAGGCGATCTTGGCCACGATGTCCGGCGACGGGTTAAAGGAGTAAGGCGCGGCCGGAGGACAAGTGGTAGTCGCGGCGAGCGTAGTGGTATTGACGCTAGTGCTGCAGCTGCCCAGCAACGCGTTGTACAATCCGCCGCCTGCGCCCGCAGATCCAAGCACAAAGTTGGATGCGTTATTGTGCGAAGATAGCGTGGCCTGAGCATTTTCAACCGAAAGCCCGAGCCACACTTTATTATCGAAATTCTGCACCAGACGCACCCCGTACTGCCGCGCCCAGCTGAAGCCCACGTGGTACTGCGGGTCGATGGTCATGGGCAACGCTTCCGTGCGGTTGTCCAAACCATGCTTGGTTTCGGTGATCAGGCTCCACTGTTGGCCGCCGGTGAAGCTAAAACCATTGTTGAACGCCGCCTGGCCCCACACCTGGCGTTGGCGCAAGGTGTAGCTGTTGCTCTCGTTGTTATTCGATGTAACGCCCGCCGATAGGAAGTCAGCCTCGTAGTATCCCGACAACTTCACATCTTTCAGCTTTCCTTCCGCCAGCATCGAGATACGCGACTGACGACCGGACCCGAAGAATTCTGACAACGTGCTCTGCGATGCGCCAGGCATAGTCAGAGAGTTGAACGGAGTGTTGATGTCCGCGCCCAAAGCTCGCGAGCGGCGCACAGTTTCAGCCGCCAGGAAGCCTCCGGGAGTGATAGTGATCCCACGGAAATGGATCGCGGTCGGAGGCTCGTTGACAATCTTCTGCGTCTCCTGCAGCGTCGACACCGTGCTGATCATTCCGGTCTTCAGGTCGGTGACGTCGCTCTTGAGCGCGGTCACGGTCTGCTGATCCTGCGCGCTCTGAGCCTGCGCTGCATCCGCTTTGCTGGCGGCGTCGCTGGCCGTGGATTGCGCCTGTTGCACCGCCGAGTCTTTGCGGTGCAGCTCATCGCGCAGTTCCTGAATCTGTTGTTGCTGCTCGGTAATCGCCGCCTGCTGCGCGGCGACCGCATCCTTCAGCGCCTGCACTTCCGCCGCCGACACTGCCGGCGCAGCCTTCGTCTTTTTGGGTTTAGCCGGGGTGCTGGTCTGTCCGACCAGAGCCGTAGCCAGGGACAGAATGGCACACACTCTCCACACAGACTTCATTGAGTCTCTCCTTTTTTCACCGATAAAAAATGGAACTCCTGGGAACTAATCGACCTGCTTGATCGCAACTTTCACCTTCGCCGCAACATTTTCCGGCAGAGGCGCATAGTCCAGAGTGGACGTCATCTTCTGTCCGTCTGTGAGCATCCAGTTCAGAAAATCGTTCAGAATTTTTCCTTTTGCCGGATCTTTTGCTTTTTGCGGAATCAACAACCACGTGAAACTTGAGATCGGGTAAGCATCTTTTCCGGGAGCGTTGGTGATCGATACCCGGAAATCCGCCGGCATCTTCGGAGCCGAAGCCGCCGCCGCCGTCACTCCTTCCAGCGAAGCCTTCAAAAACGATCCTGCCGCATTCCGCACGCTTCCATACGGAATCTTATTCTGTACGGCATAGATCAATTCCACGTAACCGATCGAACCGGGTAGCTGGCGGATGGAGCCGGCCACGCCTTCGTTGCCTTTTCCGCCGAGTCCTCTCGGCCACTTCACCGAGGTTCCGCTGCCAACCTGGCTTTTCCACTCGGAACTGATTTTGGACAGGTAATCGGTCCAGATGAAAGTAGTGCCGCTGCCATCGGAACGGTGCACCACCACGATGTCCTGATTGGGAAATTTGAGATCTGGATTGACGCTTGTAATTGCCTTGTCGCTCCAGTTGGTGATCGTGCCCAAAAATATTCCAGCCAGCGCGTCGGGGGTGAATTTCACTTCGCCGGTTATCCCAGGGATGTTGTAGGCAGGCACGTCGGCCCCGAGCACCGTGGGAAGGTTCAACACCTTGGTCTTCAGCTTGCCTTCCGCTTCTTTCAGTTGTGCATCCGTCATGGGCATGTCGCTGGCTCCAAAATCGACGGTTCCTTCAGTCACCTGGCGAATGCCGCCTCCGCTGCCAATGGACTGATAATTAATTTCTACGTTGGAATGAGAGTTGTGATATTCGCTGAACCACTTCGAGTAAATGGGATACGGAAATGTTGCGCCCGCTCCGTTCAGCTTGGTCTGCCCAACTACCGGCAGTGCGAGTAGGGCACACACCAACAGCGGCACAAGTTTGCGCATGACGAGAGTCTTCCCTCCTGGAATTCGATACCCATCGTTCTAGCGGCGGAGTGTTACAGGATGGTTACAACTGAGTAAATTTCTAGTGAATGAAATCGCGAACCTGCGGAAATCTTGATTACAAACGTCCCTTCGTCAGTGCTCGCTCTGCAATCGGGTGATCTCGCGCGGAAACACCGTGTTCGCCGGAAATTGATCATGCAACCCATTTAAAAGCTCAAGAGCGCGAGTTCGGTCCTTTTCCCGCACGTAGGCAATCGACAGTAAGATCCGCGCAAAGGGCGCGAGATAATGACCATGCTGCGCCGCGATCTGCAAATCGGCGATTCCTCCTTGCTTATCGGCCGGCAACCCGCCTACGGCAAGCACCCAGCGCACCGGCGCCGACATGCTCCCAGTGAGGTATTTGCTGAATCCCGTGGCCAGCAACGCGTCATAGCATTCCGGGCAAACCGCCAGTAGTCGACGTCCAGAGGCGGACGCCTCCTTGGTGAAGTGAAGGGATGCCAGATTCTTCTTTTCAATCAAAGCTGCATAGTCGGCCTGCAAACCGGAGCACAGCGTCAAGGCAAACAGTCCATCCCGATCCTCGGGATTTTTCCCCAGGCGGACACGGGCAAGAGTCTCGGCGCGATCGATATCCGCCTGAAACCTGGCTCGGAGGGCCGGGTCTGGAACCAGTTTCGGCCGTGCGAAAAACGCCTTATCATTCTCGTAGAACTCCTCCTCCAGCACGCCCAGCCGGTTGAATTCTGAGAACAGCAATCCCGCCGCCTCGCTGACCGGACCGACCGGATCGTCCGGATGTTCCTGTTCCCACGCCGCGAAATCTCTCTCGGCGCCCGCAAAGTCGAGGTTGTACAGTCCCGCGAAGCCCTGGTCCAGCGGTGAATTCGAAGTGCGATCGGCAATCTCTTCTGCCCTCCCACGCCGACATAAACTGCAGCACAGGCAAAGCCCTGCAAGGATGGGCAGTATCCGAATTTTTTTTCCCTTGCATCACGTCCCAGCCTCGATCATCTATGATCGTTGAATCCTGATGCTCGTTGAACTATTCGAGGTAGCCATTGCATCTTTTCGCAGACCTTAACTATCAGATGTCTGCAGAGGCGTAACGCATATTCAGTTTTGTCAAAGCTTTGTCAATTTCGGAGACAGGTCATTCAACATCACGCCCAACAATGCTTAGAGTTTCATTTCCTTTGTGAACCTGCGTGACCTTCGTGGTTTATGCTTTTATCTCTCGATCGCGCAATGACTCTCTATTCTCATGGCTGATTCCCCAATCAAATACGCGCCCGGTTGGCCCGGAATTCCTCCTCGCTGGACCTCCAGCGCCAAGTCCGGCGCCGGAACAGCTCTCAACCAGCACAGCCAAGTGTGGTTCACCCTCAGTCACGGCATCCTCAACGAGGTCTACTTTCCCCGCGTCGATCAAGCCTGTACCCGCGACATGGGATTCCTCGTCACCGACGGCCACGAATTTTTCTCGGAAGAGAAGCGCAACTGCGATTTTGAAAATCGTCCCATCGAGCCCGGTATCCCCGTCTTTGAAATGGTGAATACCTGTCACAGCGGGCGCTACCGCATTCACAAAGAAGTCTTAACCGATCCCTACCGCAGCGTGGTCCTGCAAGAAGTACGTTTCGAACCCCTGGTCGGGCAGCTTTCCGACTATCACCTGTACGCGCTGCTTTCCCCACACCTCGCCAACTGCGGGAACCACAACACGGGTTGGATCGGCGACTACAAGGGGCTGCCAGCGTTTTTCGCCGAGCGCGACGGAACCAGTCTGTGCCTCGGCTCCTCAGCGCCCTGGAAGAAAATGTCGGTCGGCTTCGTGGGAATGTCCGATGGCTGGCAGGACGTCTCGACCCACTTCCAGATGGAGTGGGAATATGACCGCGCAGAAAACGGCAACATCGCCTTTACCGGTGAAATCGATCTTGCGGCCTGCCATGGCGAATTTGTGCTCGCCCTCGGCTTCGGACAAGTCTGGACCGAAGCCGGCCAGCAAGTACGCTCTACTCTGCTCGAAGACTACTCCGACATCCGGCAGCATTACGTTTCGCAGTGGAGCAATTGGCAACAAACTTTGCTCCCGCTCGATCAACCGCAACGCCAGTTCGATCTCTATCGTTCCTCCACAGCCGTTCTGCGCACCCACGAGTCGAAAGATTTCCTGGGCGGCATCATTGCCAGCCTCTCCATTCCATGGGGATTCAATAAAGGCGACGAGGATCTCGGCGGCTACCACCTGGTCTGGCCGCGCGATCTGGTCGAGACCGCAGGCGCTCTTCTGGCGGCAGGCGCCGTCAACGATTCGCTCCGCGTGCTGCGCTATTTGGAGGCGACGCAGGAAGCGGACGGCCGCTGGGCGCAAAATATGTGGCTCGATGGACGCCCCTACTGGAACGGCATTCAGATGGATGAGACCGCATTCCCTATCCTGCTGCTCGATCTCATTCGCCGCGAAGCTCCCAACGAACTTGGCAAGCTCGACCGCTGGTGGCCCATGGCGCGCAATTCGGCCAGCTTCATCATTCGCAACGGCCCGGTCACCATGCAGGATCGCTGGGAAGAAGACGCCGGCTATTCCCCGTTCACCCTCGCCGCCGAAATTTCCGGATTGCTGGCCGCTGCCGACATCGCCGATCTCACCGGGCACAGCGACCAGGCGCAGACTCTGCGCGACACCGCCGACGCCTGGAATGACAACATCGAACGCTGGACCTACGCCACCGGCGGAGACGTGGCCCAGCAACTCGGAATCGAAGGCTACTACGTGCGCATCTCGCCTCCGGATACGAGTGACGGCGCCGCCTCTCCAACCCAAGGCTTCGTCCCCATCAAAAATCGTCCGCCGGGACAAGACGGCGGTCAGGATGGTGATCGCGCCTATCACGTCATCAGCCCGGACGCGCTGGCTCTGGTGCGCTTCGGCCTGCGCGCGCCCGACGATCCGCGCATTGTGAACACGCTGCGCGCCATCGACGCCCTGCTCGCCGTGGAACTACCTCAAGGCCCCTGCTGGTATCGCTACAACGGAGACGGCTACGGCGAACACAAAGACGGTTCGCCCTTCGACGGCACCGGGATTGGCCGGCCCTGGCCTTTACTCGCGGGAGAGCGCGCTCACTACGCATTGGCAGGCGGCCATCGCGATGAAGCCGAAGCCCTGCTTACCGTGATGGAGAACTCGACTGCTGGTCAAAGCCGCCTGCTGCCCGAGCAAGTCTGGGATGCCGCCGACCTGCCAGCCCTCGAACTGTTTCGCGGCAAGCCCACCGGCTCGGCGTGCCCGCTGGTCTGGGCGCACTCCGAGTACATCAAGCTTCGCCGCTCCATCCGTGACGGCAAGATTTTCGATCAGCCACCGCAGACTGTGCAGCGCTATCTCGTCGAAAAACGCAAGCGCCAAATCTTCGGCTGGAGGGTCAATAACAAGACTCGTTCCATCCCGCGCGGCAAGACCCTGCGCATCGTGCTGCTCTGGCCCGCAAGGGTGCACTGGAGCATCGACGGCTGGCAGACCGCGCACGACACTCCCTGCCGCGATACCGGCCTCGGCACCTACATCCTCGACCTGCCCACGGCCTCTCTCCCCCCAGGCGGCACAGCGGTCTTCACCTTCTATCGCCCCGACCAGAACCGCTGGGAAGGAGTGGACTACACGGTGAAAATCGAACCGGCGTCGTCCTGAGCACAGCCCTTTTCAGGCGAAGTGAAGGATCTCCCGGTTGCAGAACTCTACCCGAAAATGACTATCAAAATTTTCGACGACAAGATTTCCCTCGGCCGCGCCGCCGCTCGCCAGGCAGCTGATGCCATCCGTCACGCGATCCAGAACAAAGGCCACGCCCGCATGATCGCCGCCTCCGCCGCGTCTCAATTCGAATCACTGGACGCTCTCACCAACTCGCCGGGCATTGCCTGGGACCGCGTCGAACTATTCCATCTCGACGAATACATCGGACTACCCGCCCACCATCCCGCCAGCTTCAGAAATTTTCTGCGCACCCGCTTGATCGACAAAGTTGGAATCACGCATGCCCATCTCCTCGACGGAGAACGTGACCCCTCCGATGTGATCCGCGAAGTAGGAGCCGCTCTTCAGAAAGCCCCCATCGACGTCGCCCTGGTGGGCATCGGAGAAAACGGCCACCTCGCCTTCAACGATCCTCCGGCGGATTTTGAAACCGAGGAGCCGTACATCGTCGTTACGCTTAACGAGGCCTGCAGAAATCAGCAACTGGGCGAAGGCTGGTTCGCGAGTCTCGATGAAATCCCGCGACAGGCCATCTCCATGAGCATCCGCCAGATTCTCAAAGCCAGAGAGATCATCTGTGCCGTGCCCGACGCAAGAAAAGCCCGAGCCGTAGCCGCATGCCTCGAAGGCGAGATCAGCCCACTCGCTCCCGCCTCAATCCTGCGCACTCACCCCAACGCCACCGTGTATCTGGACAAGAACTCCGCCGCGCTGCTCACTTCGACAGCACCAAAGTAGAACCACGGTCAGGAACTGGGTCTGCCCTTCTCGACTACCCAATAGATTAGGCATGCAATCGCCAACCCTCAATGAGTGAAATCGCCGGTTTTCGCCAATTGACAAGTGTAGCGGTAAAATGCGGGTCATAGACGAAGCCCACTTCCATGCACAAACTGCAACTCGATATTCGGCCCAGGCATGTTGTATTTGCATTCATAGCCCTCGTTGCGATTGCGTCTGCGAGTCTTGCATTGGTTACATTCGCACTGCGAGGCATACACTTTGACTTGTCCGGCTTGGCTGCCGTCACGAATACGGCTTCAGCGATTGCCAGCTTGGCAAAGGCGAAGCTCCCTCCCTGCGCCTCTACGATCAAACGCCCACCAGCGGGTGACGCTAGGCAAGAAGCAACGATGGTCTATGTCGCAAGTATTGTCGATCTCTACCGGACGACCTTTGGCAAATTGCCGGAAAATATCACAGACTTGGATAAGGTCCCAGTTTTTGAAAAAGCGGACAAATTGAACGGCAATGAGATGAAAAGAACCTGTTCCATCCAGCAGATGCTTTCCAGTCGCGCTTACGCTCTAAGCTGTGGTGGCACGCGGCCATCTGCGGAGCGGCTCGATTCCACGTTAGGGAAGACTGTAGACGAACAATTTGCGATAGTCGATGGAATCGAGGTGTTGCACGTCCCTCTTTCAGGCGGGTGCATCTAGAAATTGTGTCAGTTGTCGTGATATCGCCATTACACTCACTGCACCGGCGACAACGGCAAGCGCAGATCCCCCTACTGCTCCGTGCTCGTGTAGCACACCTCGACGACCGTGCAGTCGTCGCTGAGCGGATTGCCCGCACAGAACTCCGTTACCGATGCAAAAATTCCTTCGAGCGTCGGAGACTTTGCCGCCGCCGCTTCCAGGCGGAAGTCTTCGTAGAAATCTCCCATGGCATTCTCCGCTTCGGTGACACCATCGGTCACGATGATGAAGCGGTCGCCGGACTGCATCTGGCACGTCGCGCTTTCAAAAGTGGCGTCCGGCAGCAGGCCCACGGGCACATTTCCATGCGGAGGCCGGATCACCTCGCCGGCACACACCAGCAGCGGGGGGACGTGGCCGCAGTTCACATATTCCAGTTCACCGTCGCGGCGTAACCGTGCCAGCAAGAGCGTTGCATATTTCTCGCCCTGAATTTTTTCCGTGAAGAATCGGTTCACCGCAGTCACGACTTCGAGCAGTCCCGAGCCCGCACTCAAGTGCGAATAAATCATCCCCTGCAGTGTCGAGGCCAGCAGCGCGGCCGAAACTCCCTTGCCGCTGACGTCAGCCAGCACCACGGCCAATCCTTCCTTCGTGTTCACTGCGTCAAAAAAGTCGCCGCCAATTTCTTTACAAGAAAGATTCTTTCCCCGCAGCCGCGCATACGGCACTTCGGGAATCTTCACCTGCATCAGCCGCTGCTGAATGCTGGCGGCGATGCCCAACTCCTGCTGGTAGCGGCGCGATTCTTCTTCGGCCTGCACCAGCCGCGCGTTTTCAATCAGTGACGCAGCTTCAATCGCGATCGCATGCAGAATGTCCTGGCCCACGCCGCTGATATCGCGCGAAGCAAATCGCGAGTCGACATACAAAACTCCCATCGCCTCAGCCGCAACATTGGGCGCCGGAGTCTGCGCGTCGCGCGTCGCCTGCACCTGCATCTTGCGCAGCGGAATACAGACGACCGTCCGCAAATCGTAAGCCACAATGCTTTGCCGCCCGGCAAGATCCACCGACTGGCTGGTATCTGTCAGCAGAAATTCCGAGTTCGAGCGCATCGACTCTTCCAGAATCGAGTGCGAGATCGTCTTATCGTCGAGCAACGGCTCTTTCTTTTTGTTGCGTCCGGCCGCCAGCCGCAGCTTCCCTTCTTCATCTTTCAGAAAAACGTATCCCCGTTCAGCCTGCGTCAACTGCAGCGTGACGTCGAGCATGGTCATCAGAATTTCATCCAGCACTCCAGCGGTATTAAGTTTGCGCGCCGCCTCCAGAAACAGCGTGAGCTTTTCCAGATCGGTGGCTTCCTGTTTGATCTGAATGCCGGAAATCTGGCTGAGAAATTCGCGCGCTGTGTTCGAAGTCGCGTGCGCCGGATTGAAGAGGATGTACGCCGAATCGCGCGCCCCAAACTCCAGGCGGTCGCCGCGATCCAGCTTCTGCCGCTGAATGCGTTCGCCGTTGACGAACGTGCCATGCTTGCTGCCCAGATCGACGAGGAAAAAATCCTGCCCCTCCTGCGTGATCTGCGCATGATCGCGCGACACCCGAGGATCGGCAATCACCAGGTCTTTATCCACCTTCCGCCCCACGGTGAACGGAGTCCGGTTCAGAACGATGTTCTTCTGCTCACTGCCTTGAACAAAGACGAGGGCGGGAAATACACCGGAGCCAGAACTGTGATGACTGATTGCGTTGAGGGCCATGGATGTGGATGGTTAGCGGGCACCGTCCGACCAGTCAGGTCGCCGTAAGCGCGCATTACGGGCTAAAAAGCTTCTCCAGAGTACTAGCTGCCGCACTCCGCCGCAAGATGGCTGGTTTTGAAAGGGCGTGGCTTCAGCCGCGCTGTAGACTGCTTGATGCATCCGTCCTATCACCCCTCAAGATGCCTCACGCCGCAAAACTCTGCCCGCAATCAGCACCAACCCCAACGTCAAGGTAGGAATCGCGAAGTTCGTATACAGCGGCATCGCCCAAGCGTTCTGCACCACTGTTCTGGGCAGAAACAGCGAAGCCGCCGCCAAGCCCAGAGTCGCGATCCACGGCCATAAAATCGACAGCGCCGTGAACACAACAAAGAACTGGCAAAGCCCGCCCGCCTCCCACAGCGGCCGGATATATCGCACCAGCACCATCAACACCGGCAACAGCAGTACCTGGTTGTAAGGAGCGAACATCGGAATTACCGCCAGCGTAGTCGCCATGGTCAGAGCGACCAGCCAGGCGAAGTCAACCGATCGCGCCGGTGACCGCCGCAGTTTCCAAGCAAAGAAAAGGAGCGCGCACACCAGCCCCGCCGAGACCAGCCTGCCCCAGAACGGCGTGAGTTCCACATCGAGCACCGATCTCCCCCCGCCCGTATAGCGAAAATACTCCGCCGAGGCCACGCGGAATTTTCCAATCCAGCCCGGCAGCAGCAACTCGCCTCCGCCGAACAGCAGCAACATCGTCGCCCCAAAGCTCCACGCCAACTTCTGCCGCTCCCGCCATTGCCCCAGACTCCAGAGACCAAGGCATGCAATCGGCAGCGCCACCAGTTGCGGCTTGATGCTGGCAATCGCCAGCAGAATCCCAGCCGCCACGAAATACCCGCCAGCCAGCAAACTGAATGCAGCCGCCAGCAGCCCCGCGACCAGCACAGTAAGTTGCTGCAACTTAAATCCCTGAATCGCCGGGAAACAGTCCAGAGCGAGCACAATCCACAACAGGATCGTCGACTTCGACACCGACCACCCCACCGCCCGAAACCACAAAAAAACGGAGAACGCAGTCAGCGCCACAAGCAGAAAGAAAAATCCCCGCTGCACAATAGCAAAAGGCAGCTTCACCGTCGGCGCCAACAAAAATGCGACGTACACCGGATAAGCGAATCCCTGCTGATCTTTCGGATCATTCGGAAGCGCCGGATCAATCGGCCGGCCGTAGTATCCAGTCTGAATCTCGCGCGTGATATCGGCCGCATAGGGATTGCGTCCGCGCAGCAGCAGTTCCCTCGCCCCCAGCCAGCGTGGATACAAATCAGAAAGATTGCCGCGCGGAATGCCCTTCGCCTGCGACTCCGCCTGCTGATGCGCAATCGCAATGTCCTGCACCCAGAACCACATGGTGGCAGCGAGCACAACAGCTCCGAAGATGGCGTAAAGCTTTCCTGGCATCGCGTACCGGGGTAAGGCGCAGCAATAAGGACAGCACTAAGTTCGATGGCCGTGCTCATGTTACAACTTATCCTTCCAAACAACTGCGCATGCGCTGGCGAATTTTAGTCTCGGGCCTGGTGGGAGCAGTTGCCGGCTCGTTCTGTTTTTTCCTGATGTACCGCCTCCATCAGGACGCGGGCGATTTTCGCTGGGCCCTTCACCTCGCTCATCGCTTCCTCGCCCACCAGAATCCCTACGACACTCCCCTCGAGCAGTATCCATTTCCCGCAGCTCTCTTCGCACTTCCCTTCGTGCGCGTCCGTCCTGAAATCGCCGCCAGCCTTTTCTATGGCCTGAGCTCCGCCCTCCTCGCCTTCGGCCTGATCCGCGACGGCTACGAGCGCCTCTATATTTTCCTCGCTTACCCTTTCTGGGTCGGTCTGGTCACGGTACAGTGGTCGACGCTGATCACCGCCAGCGCATTTTTTCCGCTTCTTCTCCCGGCCGCCATGGCAAAGCCGCAAGTCGGACTTCCTGTGTTCCTCACGCGCCTGAGCTGGAAAGGCACACTGGCTTGTCTAGCCGTCGCTCTGCTCAGCCTCGTCGCCCTGCCCAAGTGGCCTTGGCTCTGGCTAGGACAGGTAGGCTTCTACCAGCATTTTTTCGCGATCCTGATTCTGCCTGGCCCCTTGGTCCTGCTGGCCCTAATCCGCTATCGGGACAAGGATGCCCACCTACTCGTCCTGTCCGCAATCATGCCGATGCGCTGGTTCTTTGACGTCTTCATCCTCTGGCTCATCCCAAAATCCCGCCGCGAGATCATGGTCACCGTCCTTTTCAGTTGGTGCGCCGGCATATGGCGCTGGTACCATCCCCCCACCAGCTTCGACCAGGTCGGCCGCTGGATTGTGCTCTCCACCTACCTGCCCATGCTGGCCATCATCCTGTTGCGCGGCCGTCACTCAACCATGGGCCTGCAGGATGACGCCGGCCGATGATGCGTTCCACCTCAATTTCAAGGGCCCATCCACAGAAAAGCCGCCGCACACGGTCGTAACCGATTTTTCGTAATCGTATGCAGAAATTTACGACTTTTTCCCCAGAACGCAGGGTATAGTAACGTAGTCGAGTTGAGCGGAACCTCGCGGGCGTGAACACGCTGACGGAACTCCTCAAGAACCGCAGTGTGATGTTCCCGGTCAAAGCCGCCGCGAAACCCCCTTCCGCTTGAGCACAAGACACGTGACTGGGTTTCTGTGAAAGGAGAAACGTCTATGCATCTTTTGCGCAGGCTGTGGCACGAACAAGAAGGACAGGATATTGCCGAGTATGCCGTCATGCTGGCCGTCATCCTGGTGATTGTGGTTGGAACGGTTCGCCTCATAGGCTCTAACGCGAACACCGTGTTTTCGAGTGTGGCCAGTTCCATCCAGCAGTAGAACTTCCGCGCTTCACGGGCGGCGGATTTCTTAGGGCGGCCAGAGCACCGGCGCCCAGGGGAGCAGCATGAATCGCACACGTTTGCTGATGATCGGAGTTCTGGCCTTAGCGCTGGGACTGTTCGCGAGCCTCTATGTGTACAAGAACCTGCAAGCGCGCGCCGGCGCGGGCGCAGAACCGGGCATGGACGTGATCGTTGCCGCCGACGATTTGCAGGTCGGGGCCAGGGTCGACGAGCACGACATCAAGATCATCAAGATTAACGCCAGCGATCTTCCCGCCGGAGCCCCGCGACGCAAGTCGGATGTTCTCGGCCACGGCGTGATTATTCCCATCTCCAAAGGCGAGTTCATTCTGCCCAATAAATTGGCCGGTGAAAATGCAGGATCCGGTCTGCCCGCACTTATTCCTCCGGGAATGCGCGCCGTCTCCGTTCGCGTGAATGAAGTCGTTTCGGTCGCCGGATTCGTCACCCCGGGAACGCGCGTCGATGTCTTGCTCACCGGCAGCCCCACCGGCGGCAGCGAGCCGCAGACTACGACTGTGCTGCAAAATGTCGCCGTGCTCGCCTCCGGGCACACGCTGGAGCGAACTGCTACCGGCGAGGCCCAGAACACGCCGGTCATTACTCTTCTGGTTTCTCCCGACGATGCCGAGCGGCTGACGCTGGCCAGCGCTCAAGGCCACATCCAATTGGCCCTGCGCAATCCTTTGGACACTCGTTCCGAAGAAGTAGCTTCGGCCAGTGAGCGCGGACTTTATAAAGGCCTGGCGCCTGCCCCAACCACCGAAACCCACGCTCCCGTGCACCACGCCGCGAAAGCCGCCACTCCTCCGCCGCCGCAAGCTCCCGCCGGAGTCAGTGTTGAGGTGTACCAGGGAGACAAGAAGCCCGACGTGGTGAAGTGCACGGATGAAGGTTGCGAAAGCAAGTGATCCGCGAACGATAAAATGTTGGACCGGCTCTTATGATCGCAGCGGCAAGTTTCCTGACAGGAGACAAATCGTACAAATGATAGTTCGCAGATCGTTGTTCGTAAGTTTATTTTTCGCCACCGTCATCATCATTACGTCTCCTGCATTCTCCTACGTGGCTCAGCAAAACCAGTCTGCCCAGCCGCAGGCCCAGGCCCCCGGCGGCACCCCCACCGCGAACCTGCCTCCCGAATCGCAGGCTCCGCAGGGCTCTGCCCCGCTGCGCGTCATGGTCGGTAAATCTCTGCTGATCAATACCACGGAGCGCATCAAGCGCATTTCCGTCACCGACCCCGGCATCGCTTACGCCCAACCCATTACCCCCACGCAAATACTCGTCCACGGCAAGACTCCCGGTGAAGTCTCGCTCCTCATCTGGGATGAACTGGAACGCTCCCGCAGCTTCGATCTTCGCGTCGACGTCGACGTGAGCGCCTGCGCCGATGAAGAACGCCGCGTCTTTCCCGACGAGCAGATTTCAGTCACTCCATCGCGCGCCGCCGTAGTGCTTTCCGGCCATGTCTCCACCGAAGATGTTGCCAAGCGCGCCGGAGAACTCGCTACCGCCTATTCCCCAAAAGTCGTCAACGTGCTGACCTTCGGCCCCGTGGGCTCGCAGGAAGTCCTGCTGCAGGTGAAGTTTGCCGAAGTGGATCGCAGCGCCCTCACGCAGCTGGGCGTGAACTTCCTGTCGAACGGCCTCGGCAACACCATCGGAGCCGTGGGCACTGGCCAGTACGGTGGCTTCGGCCCGGTCAACGTGCAGACCCAGCAGACCACCTCCGCTCTTGGGGGCACCGCAACTCAAAACACCGGCATCCAGACCATCAGCAACGTTCTCAATCTCTTCCTGTTCCGGCCCGACATCAATTTCGGCGCGGTGATCGAGGCGCTGCAAACCAAGAACCTGCTGCAGATTCTCGCCGAACCCAATCTGATCGCGCTCAACGGAAAGGAAGCCAGCTTCCTCGCCGGCGGCCAGTTCCCATTTCCCATTGTCCAGCCCGGAAATGGCTTCACTGCGGTTACAATATCATTCAAGGAATTTGGCGTACGCCTGCAGTTCACTCCGGTCATCATGCCCAACGGAAATGTTCATCTGAAAGTTTCGCCGGAGGTGAGCACGCTGGATTTCGCCAACGCCCTTACCATCTCCGGCTTTACCGTCCCCGCCCTCAGCACGCGCAAGGCGGAAACCGAGTTCGAGTTGCAGGATGGACAGAGCTTCGTGATCGCCGGCCTCATGGACAATCGCGTCACCGATATCTACAACAAAATCCCAGGGCTGGGCGATATACCGGTTCTGGGGAATTTTTTCCGCAGCAAGAGTTTGCAGAAGAGCAATTCGGAATTGATGGTTCTGTGCACCGTCCACAAAATCTCGCCGGGCGTCGAAGCGCCAGGCCCAACGATGCCGGTACCATTTCTCAGTAAAGACAAGTTCGACAAAGAGAAAGATAAGATCGATAAACCGCTCACGAAGTGATTCATTTCCGGCCTGAGCCGGACAGCGTCGAGTAGGCAGGTTTCGAATAGCAACGTTTCGAGCAGGAACCGCAGGTTCTTATGCCTGAGTTATCCGTCGTTATCGTCGCCACCGACAGCGAGCAGCGCGCTGTGCTGCAGGTGCTCGTCGATGGGACCAGCGTTGCGCGCACGGTGCACACCTGCGCCAATCTGCCGATGGCCGCCTCCGATCCCGTCACGCGGCGCATCCGCGCTGCCAATCCTGAGGTTACCCTGGTCGACATTCCCGGCGACAACACTCCTATGGCTCTGCGCGCCGTGGAATTGCTGCATCAGGAGATGCCCGACACTGCCATCTTCGCTATCGGCACTTTGAGCCAGCCCCAAGTCATCGTGAACGCCATGCGCGCCGGCGCCCGTGAATTCATCGAGCGGCCCACCACCACTACCGATCTCATCGAAGCCTTTGTCCGCCTCACCGCCGCGCAACGGCGCGTCAAACAAGAAGGCGTTCGCGGAAAAGTTTTTTCCGTCATTAACGCCAAGGGCGGAAACGGTTCCACTACCGTCGCCGTCAATCTTGCCATCGCCCTGCACGCAGTCCAGGGGCAGACCGCGCTGGTTGATCTCGCGCCCCTCGGGCATGCCGCGCTTCATCTAAATTTGAAGCCCGCCTTCAACGTCTCCGACGCCACCCGCAACCTGCACCGCATGGACTCTTCTCTGCTCGAAAGCTTCATGACCAAGCACAGCACCGGTCTGCAGCTCCTTGCCGGGAGCACCACTCCGGCCGCGATTGATCCTTCCACTGCCGAATTTGTCAGGCTGTTCGACATGCTGGTGACGCACTTCCGCTACGTCGTCGTGGACGCGTCTACTCGCTTCGACGCCGCCAGTCGCCTCATCGCCAATCTCTCGGAAACCGTGTTGCTGGTGGCCTGCCCCGACGTTGCCTCGCTGTGGAGCGCGGCCCGCGTGCAACAATATCTAGGCGAGACCGGCAGCCGTGAGCGCGTCCGCCTCGTGCTCAATCGCTATCGCAAAGTTCCCGGATTCAGTGAAGCCGACGCCGAGGCCGCCGCCGGCGCCAAATTATTGTGGCGAGTTCCTAATCAATATTTCGCCATCACCAGCGCGATCGATCGTGGCGTGCCGGTGATGGACCAGCGCAGCAGCGAGATTGCCCGCTGTTTTTCAGGCCTGGCGCAGGAGTTAACCCGCAACGACGTGGATGTAAAACGCGCAGCCTGGTCGTTATTCAAATCCGTATAGGATCGCGAAAGGCACGAATTGAGCAGTCCGGCACGCACCGCAACCGAACGAACGGGAAGAGCACGAACGGTACCGGCACGAACCGGAAGGGCACGAGTTTTACTCGTGCCGCAAAGAAGTTTCAAAACGCTTTGCGCTTTAGCGCCTGAGGTTAGCTTTCGCGGCCGCAACATTTAATCAGCCCACTATGGCAAATTTGCAGTCTTTCGAGAGGACCGATTACCAGCAGGTAAAAGCCGACCTGCATCGCAAGATCCTCGACCGTCTTGACCTCGAGAAGTTGGGCAAGAGCACGGGCGACTCCGCGCGCGATGAAGTCCTGGTCGTCATTCGCAACGCCGTTAACGCCGAGGTCGTCCCTCTCAGCTTTGCCGAACGCGAGCGCCTCGCCCGCGAAATTCTAGACGAAATCTTCGGTCTCGGCCCGCTCGAGCCCCTGCTCAAAGATCCCACCGTCTCCGACATTCTGGTGAACCGCTTCAATCGCGTCTACATTGAGCGTGCCGGCAAGCTCGAGATCACGGGATTATCTTTTAAGGATAATTCCCACCTGATGCAGATCATCGAGCGCATCGTCTCCCGTGTCGGCCGCCGCGTGGACGAATCTTCGCCCATGGTCGACGCCCGCCTCGCCGATGGCTCCCGCGTCAACGCCATTATTCCGCCGCTGGCCATTGACGGCCCCTGCCTCTCCATCCGCCGTTTCGGTCGCGATCCCGTAACCGCGCGCCAGATGATCGAGAATCAGACGCTCACCGAGCCCATGCTCGAACTGCTCTCGGCCATGGTGAAGGGGCGGCTCAACATTCTGGTCTCCGGTGGAACCGGCGCCGGCAAGACCACTTTGCTCAACGTTCTCTCCGGCTACATTCCGAACTCCGACCGCATCGTCACCATCGAGGACGCCGCCGAACTGCAACTCAAGCAGGAACACATCGTCCGCCTCGAAACTCGTCCGCCCAACATCGAAGGCAAGGGCGCGGTCCGGCAGCGCCAGCTCGTCATCAACAGCTTGCGTATGCGTCCCGACCGTATCGTGGTTGGCGAGGTTCGCGGCGAAGAGGCCTTCGATATGTTGCAGGCCATGAACACCGGCCACGAGGGCTCTCTGACCACCGTTCACGCCAACTCCCCGCGCGACGCCCTGGCTCGTATCGAGAACATGGTTTCGATGGCCAACCTCAACATTCCCGAACGCGCCGTCCGCCATCAGATCGCCTCGGCCGTTCACGCCGTCATTCAGATCGCGCGCCTGTCTGACGGAACGCGCAAAGTTATCACCGTCTCCGAAATCACCGGCATGGACGACGTATCCATCGCCATGCAGGATATCTTCAGCTTCGATCGCACCGGCATCGACGAAAACGGAAAAGTTCGCGGCGCTTTCCGCGCCACCGGCATTCGTCCCAAGTTCGCCGAGCGTCTAGCCACCTCGGGCGCGCGTTTACGCCCCGCCCTGTTCGAAAACAAAGTGGAGGTTTAAGACTGCCATGCCTGCAGCAATGATTGCCTTCTTAGCCTTCATCGTGGTCGCCGTCGGAGCGTTCGCCGCCTTCTCTCTCTTCGACCAGCGCAATGCCCAGGCCCGCCTGATCAAGGAACGCCTGACGGAACGCAAAAGCGCCGAGCCTTCCCCCGAAGACGAAATCGCCCTGGTTCGCAACGAGCAACTCAGCCAGATTCCCGCCCTCGACACTTTGTTGCGACGTTCGGAACGGATTTCTGCTCTGCAGAAAATGCTGGATCAGGCCGGCATCGCCATGCGAGCGGGAAATTTTCTTGGTCTCTCTGTGCTCGCCGGAGTCGCTGCCACCGTCATCACCTACCTGCTCGCCCACCGGCTTGAAATCGCCTGGGTCGCGCTCCTCGTCGGCTTTTTGCTTCCTTACTCTTACGCCTCCTACATGCGCGGCAAGCGCTTCGCCAAGTTCGATGAACTTTTTCCTGAAGCCATCGACACCCTGGCTCGCGCCGTCCGCGCCGGACACGCCTTCACTACCGCCCTGGAAATGATCAGCAGCGAAGTGGGCGAACCCGTTTCCAGCGAATTCCGCCAACTCTACGAAGAGCAGAAATTCGGCATGCCCGTCCGCGATGCCCTGCTCAATCTCACCCAACGCATGCCCTCGGTCGACGTCAAATTTTTTGTCACCGCCGTCATGCTGCAGCGCGAAACCGGCGGCAATCTCGCCGAGATTCTCGACAACCTCTCCTACGTCATTCGCGAGCGCTTCAAGATCCAGCGCCAGGTGCGCGTTTATACCGCGCAAGGCCGTCTCACCATGGCCTTATTGATGGGCATGCCCCCGATCATCGTCACGGTCATGATGATCCTCAACCCAGGCTTCATTAAGCCGCTGTTCTCAGATCCGATCGGTCACACTCTGCTCGTGGCCGGAATCACGCTGCAAACTGTCGGTTATTTCGTCATTCGCAAGATCATTAAGATTCAGGTGTAAGTACAGATTCGCAAGTACAGATTTAGGGGATTCAGGTCGAACCCATGTTGCCTCTGGCTTTAACCGTCGTCGTTTTCGTCACCATCGTGCTGGTCGTATTTTCCTTCGGCGCAGCGGTGATCACTCCCAGTTCCATGCTGGGCGCCCGGCTTCGCGCCCTGGGTGGACGCGCCCAGCAACAGCAACAGGAAGCCGCCGCCAAGCCTGCCTTTCGCGAACGCCTCGAGCAGGCCATGGATCCCCTCAGCAAAGCCCTGCCGCTTTCTCCTGCCGACGTTTCGCGTACTCGGGGCTGGCTGATTCAGGCCGGACTCCGCGATAGCACGCATCTCAACTACTACTTCGGCGCCCGCCTGCTCATGGCCATGGTCGGATTTTTTGGCGTCGCACTCTTCACCGGATTCGATAATGTTCCACTTCTCGCCGGCATTACCGGCCTGGGCTTCTTTCTTCCGCGCTTCTTCTTGAAGCGCATGATCAAAGACCGGCAAATGCGCATTCGTCTGGGCCTGCCCGACGCCCTCGATCTCACCGTAATCTGCGTCGAGGCCGGACTCGCCCTCGATCAGGCCCTCATGCGCGTCGGCCAGGATTTGCATCATGCCCATCCCGACCTCAGCGATGAGTTTCACCTCGTTAACCTCGAGATGCGGGCCGGCAAGCCCCGCGCTGAGGCCCTGCGCAACCTCGTCGATCGCACCGGCGTTGACGACATCCGCTCTCTTGTTGGTACACTAATCCAGACCGACCGCTTCGGCACCAGCGTCGCCCAGGCCCTCCGCGTGCATTCCGACTCCCTCCGCACGGAACGCCGGCAACGCGCCGAAGAACAGGCCGCTAAAACTACCATCAAGATGGTTCCCCCGTTGGTGGTGTTTGTTCTGCCCTCCATCATCTTTGTCACCATCGGTCCCGCTGTGATCGAACTGATCCGGCAACTGGGCCCGGTATCGTCGGGACACTGATCGAGGAATACGAGAACAGAGCGCATATCTACTGGGGAGCAAAACCGAGCATGGCAGTTCTTATCCCACAGGGACAGGCCTTCAATCGCACCCGCGAGACTTTTCTCGCGACGTCTCTGTCTGTCGCCAACACGCACTGGACGCGCCTGCGCGGCCTGCTCGGCCTGCGCTCCGAAGATTTTCCCGACGGCCGCGGCCTCTGGATCGTTCCCTGTCACGGCATTCACACTCTCGGCATGGGGTTCCCCATCGACGTTCTCTATCTTGATCGCACCCTGACGGTGGTCGATATCCGCAGCGACGTTCGGCCCTGGCGCTTCGCCCCCATTCGCTCTCAAGCCACCTCGGTGCTTGAACTTCCGAGTCGCACGGCTGTGCAGACACGAACCTCGGTCGGAGATAAAATCGAAATCACTACTGGCAAGGTCGATCCTGCGAAGCTCGACCATGGGAAGAATGGGGCCCAGCCAACCGCGTGACGCCAACACTCCAAGTCGAGAAGCAGAGGGCTGTCCAGCCCATCGACCCTCCACGTTTGCTGGTCGAATGGCCTTCGCCCTGGCACGAATTTGTCACCTCCATCTCTCCCGCGCTCTCGCGTTCCGAAGCTCGTCTCGCCGGCGAATCTCCCTTCGGCCTCGTTCCCTATCGCATCCTCATTCCTTCCTACATCGTCGAACTGTTCGTGATCCTCTCCATAGTTGCCATTCAGATCAAGATCGATGAGATGCGGCCCTACGTCGCGCCCAGACTCTCCAGTCACGACGTGATCTATTACAGTGGCGACGAACTCCCGCGCACCGAAGATCTCGCCGGCGCAGAGGCCGGCCCAACTGGACGCGCCGGAGGCGCTGAAGCTCATCACCGCACCCAGACCATTCGCATAGCCCGCGGACATTCGCTCGTATCCAAAGTCGTCGACGCGCCTCACCTCAAACTACCCGCGTCGAGCGAAGCCGTAGCCAATCTGCTGGCCGTCTCGCCCAATCCCGGACCACCGCCGTCTGAGGGCATGCGTTCCGATCGCAAAGCTCCCAACCTCTCGTCCTCCATCGTCGCCCCGGCTCCGACCGTCGCTCGCGATTACACCCGCAATGGAGTTCGGCTCAATTCTGTGATCCCGCCCGCAGCCGCGGTCTCGCGCGACGCGCGCATGTCTGCGCCGCACATCAGCGCCGACGTCATTCCGCCCGCGCCCAGCGTTTCCGACGATCACCGCCTCGTAGCTCCCGCGCTCGGACCGGCCGTGATTCCGCCCGCTCCCAACGTTGCCCGCGATCGCACCCAGCGCGGTCCATCTCTCGCCACGTCCGTAGTCGCTCCTGCGCCCAGCGTCTCGCATGACCGCTCGCGCTTCGCTCCCTCGGTGAACGCAGCCGTGATTCCGCCTGCTCCTGGCGCGGTCAGCCGCGAGCTTTCCAGTTCGCCTGTGCAGATGGCCAACGTTGCCGTCGTGCCTCCTCCCATCTCTTCGCCCGAACGTGCCAGCGCCCGCGATCCCAAACTTTCCCTGCCCTCGCCCTCAGTCATCGCGCCGCCGCCATCCACCGATGTTTCGCGCGACATGCGCCGCCTGGCCAGTGGCAGCACTCCCGACCCCGCGAGAACCGTCGTACCCCCGCCGCCCACGCAAGCCAGCAGCGGATCATTTCTCAGCAGCATCGTCGGCAAAATCTTTGGCGCCAGCGATGTCGTTCCTCCGCCTCCCGCCGTCACTTCC
The DNA here is from genome assembly GCA_963701925.1 of uncultured Acidobacteriota bacterium. Lineage (GTDB taxonomy): Bacteria > Acidobacteriota > Terriglobia > Terriglobales > Acidobacteriaceae > Sulfotelmatobacter. The sequence continues at coordinate 755,489 of CAVPBQ010000005.1, read as the reverse complement.
GGTACCAACCGCGGCGGCGGCTCTGCCCTCTCGCCCAACGTTGTAGCCCCGCCCCCATCGGTCTCCGCCTCGGCTGCCGGCGGAAATCCGCGCGGCAGTCGCAACGGCATGGGCCAATCCCTGGGCTCCAATGTGATCGCTCCTCCGCCCACCGCTGGCGTCCAAGGCGGAACTGGCTCACGCTCTCAGGCCAACTCGTCAGCGCCCAGACAGGGCCTGCCCGACGTCGTACCTCCTCCGCCCTCACTCTCCGGCGCGGGCGGCGGCACAGGCACAAACGGCGGCGGCGCCGGAGCGCCCGGCGGAACGCTGCTCGCCAATAACGTAGTTCCTCCTCCGCCCGCAATTGGCGGAGGCAATGGCTCCACAGGATCGGGCACCGGACGCAGGGGCGCAGGCCTCGGCGGTCCCATGGAAGTCGGCGCTCCCAATGCACCTGCCACCGGCGGCGCCAGTGGCAATGGAGCCGGTGCCGTCGTTTCCAGTGATCCCGGCTCGAAAGTTGGATTGCCCATGAGCGGCGGTGGAGGCTCGCTCGCCCTTTCCCCTGCCGGCGGCGATAAGCCCGGTCTCGGCGGCTCCGGCGGCTCCACCGGCATCGGACACGGCAACGGTCCCGGCAGCGGCGTGAATGGCGAAGGAGTTGGCGCGGGCAAGAGTGGCATCGGACGCGGTTCCGATCCCAATGCCCGTGATGGCATCTCTCCCGGCGCAGGTCCCGGCGGAGCCGGCAACGCCCCCAACGGCACTCCTCGCGTCCCCGGCGTTTCCGTAAGCGGCGGCAGTTCCAGCGTCACTCTGCCCAGCTTCGGCTCCGATCCCGCCGCCAACGATCCCAGCGGTCCCAGCCGCACGCCCTCCAAGCAGCCCGGCGGCCTCAATGTAACTGTCGTGGCCACAGCTAATTCCGGCGGAGCCTTCGAGCCTTACCGCAAGTTATTGAGGGGCGAAAAATACACCACTTATCTCGATACCGCCATCGGCCCCGTAGTCATGGAATTCGCCGACCAGGCAGCCACCGGCCATCCCTTCGGTGGAACCCTCACGGCCCCCCAACCCATCCGCGACCCCCTGCCAGGAGGCCTGCCCAAGGCTCGCATGGTGATCACGACCACCCTGGACACCTCCGGCAATTTGCGCAGCTACCGCGTTCTGGAAAGCGGCTCCGCTGAGATGACCGCCAAAGTTCTCGCCGCCCTCCGCACCTGGAAATTCCAGCCGGCCATGCGCGGCAACCAGCCCGTAGAAGTCACCGCCATCCTCGGCTTTAACATCAGCACGGACGACCGCTTCTGATTTATTCGAACCGCGCCACCATCGATCTCCGCACGAATACCGCAGCCACCTCATCAGCATAAACCGTGGCCCACTGCCCGCTCGCGATCAGCACATTCGCCAGCGCCGAATCTCTGGGCAGCACCACGCACGAACTTTCATGCGCGTCGAGAAACTCCTGCCAGCCCCGTTCCACTCGAATCATCTTCAAGTACGACTTCAGAAATTCTTCTCCATACAAATCGTGCCGGTCATCCACCACCACCCGCGCCTCGGGATACAGCCGATAAATCAAATACCCGCCCCACGAATCCGTGCTCAGGATCGGCCCTCGCATCCCTTGTTTCTGCAAATAATCAACCGCCTGCGCCGGCATCCGCTTAGCATCGAAATGCGCATCGGCGATCTGATCCGACCCAACCCGCCCGCTATTCGCCACAATCAGTAGGGTCCCGACGACCGCAAGCGCAGGCCACAAATGCCGGCGCGCGCCCAGTTCAATCCCAGCCATTCTCCGGAAATATCCTGCCGCCAACGGCACTGATGTCAACAACGGCGCAATCACCAGCACCAGCAACACGGAAGAAACCGGAATATTTCGCGCCGCGTACAAACCCGAGTACACAGAAAAAAGAACAATCAGCACGCCGCTCACTCGCAGCTCCCGCCCCCGCGCCGCCAACACAGCCAGCGCCACCAGTAGCAGAATCGCAAAACATTTCTGCGAAACGCCGTGAAAATTCGGCGACTGGAATTCCTCAATGTGATCCATCAGAAAGCGATTCGTCAGATACGAGTAAACATGCTCATGCAGCTTCCACCCATACGGATTCACCAGGCTAGCCGCAGCGCAAAGCACTCCCACGCCCGTCAAAACTCGCGCTCGTTTTAGCGCTGCAATCTTTCGCAGACTGCCCTCCATCGTCGCTTCCTTCGCAGTCCACCGTTCCCAAACGGCGCCCAGCCAGAAAATTCCCAGCAGCACAAGACCTAAGACAAAGCCCCCATGAACATTGACCCAAACCACCATCAGCCCCGGCAGAATCCAAATCGACCGATGCCCTTCGCCCCTCCGCTCGAAACCATCCAGAATCCAGAACCACGCCAGCGCCAGCCCCCAGCTCACCACGTGCGGCCGCGCCAGAAAATGAATCATCGAGGCCGAGATCGCCAGCAGCGTCAGCACCAGCGCTGCCAGCATGTTTGTCCCTCGCTTCAAAATCCAGCGAAACATCCCTGCAAATACCGACCCGATCAAAACCGCTGTAAACCACGCCACACCATTTAGTCCCAGCCGCGCGTCGAACCAGCCCGCGATAACGTCATATAGCCACTCCCACGCAAACCAGGGCCGCCCCTGCATGCTCGAAGAAAACGAGTCCACCCGCGGAATCGCATGCGTCGCCAAAATCTGCTGTCCAGTCCGAATATGCCAGCCGATCCCCGCATCGCCCAACAACTTCACCGATAGCGGCGTAAATACCAGCATGCCCAGCAGCGCAATAAAAATTAAATCCGCCGACGAAGGCATCGCCGCCCGCATCCAATTCGAACTGCTGATCGAAGTTCTGGAACCGTCTTCCATCGCGGTGAATCTTATAAGGCAGAGGCGCGAACGGCAACCGCGCAAAGCCAGGCAGGAGCGAGATGAACAACAAGTACATTCCTCAAGTCGTAATCGTCGGCGCCGGATTCGGCGGCCTCAACGCCGCCCAGGAACTGGCCAAAGCTCCGCTGAAGATTACCCTGATCGATCGCCGGAACTATCACACCTTCCAGCCGCTTCTTTACCAGGTCGCCACCGCCGGCCTCTCGCCGGGAGAAATCGCCGCTCCCGTCCGCTCCATTCTCCGCTCTCACAAAAATGTTGAAGTGCTCATGGCCGACGTTCTCGGATTCGATCTCCAGCGCAAGCTTGTCGAAACTTCCGACGCCGAAATTCCCTACGACTACCTCATCGTCGCCGCCGGATCCAGCCACGCCTATTTCGGACACGATGATTGGGAGCCGCTCGCTCCCGGTCTCAAAACCATCGAAGACGCTCTCGAAATTCGCCGCCGCATTCTGCTCGCCTTCGAACTCGCCGAGCGCCAAGCCGCGGCTGGTGAGGCCTTCATGCCCTTAAATTTTGTAGTCGTCGGCGGTGGACCCACCGGAGTTGAACTCGCCGGAACGCTGGCGGAAATTTGTCACCATGCTCTCACCCACGAATTTCGTTCCATCGATCCCGCGCGCACCCACATTCTTCTCATCGAAGCCGGCCCGCGAATCCTTCCCTCTTATGTGGAAGACATGTCCCGCAGCGCGCAAGAACAGCTCCAGCATCTGGGAGTCGAAGTGCGCACTTCGACCATGGTGACCAACGTCGAACCCGGCGCCGTAACCGTGGGCCAGACCCGGCTCGCAGCCACCGTGATCTTGTGGGCAGCAGGAGTAGCCGCTTCCCCGCTGGGCAAAAAGCTGGGCGCGCCCATCGATCGCGCCGGAAGAGTCCTGGTCGAGCCCGACCTAAGCCTCCCCGGCCATCCCGAAGTATTCGTAATCGGCGATCTCGCAACCTTGAAAGATGAACACGGCAAAATGCTCCCCGGCGTAGCGCCCGTAGCCATTCAGCAAGGACACTTCGTAGCCAAGCTGATCCGCAACGCAGTGAAACCAGTGGGGACGGTTGCCCCACCCTCGCGTGCTTTGCGAGAGGCTGGGCGTGTTGACCCTCGACCCGCCTTCCACTACTGGGACAAAGGCAGCATCGCCACCATCGGCCGCGCCGCCGCCGTAGCCGAGTTTGGCAAGATCCACATCTCCGGCTACCTCGCCTGGCTCTCCTGGCTCTTCGTCCACATTTTTTTTCTCATCGGATTCCGCAACCGCATTCTGGTTTTCATTCAGTGGGCATGGTCCTACGTGACCTATGAGCGCGGCGCCCGACTCATCACCGGCAGCACCTATCTTCCAGGCTGGACCGAAAGCGGCCACGCCGACGCCCAAGCCGGCAACCCCATGGCAGAAGAAACTCCCGTAACGCCAGCGAAGTGATCGTTCCTGTACGTTTATGTAGGGACAGCCGCCTCCGGCTGTCCCCGAGCAAAGCGAGGCGCCCAAGCGTAGTTTGAAAGGGCGCGGCCTCAACCGCGCCGCAAAGCCCCTACCCGCTGTCATCCCGACGCGACCCCAGCGAGACAGGTATAACCGCTGTCATCTGCGCGAAGCGGATGCTTCGCGAAGCGAATCATCCGCGCAGTCGAAGGATCCCTCCCCACCAAGAGCAAGACGAACCTTGAAAGGAAACCTGAGGAGACGAAGGAAACCTGGGGACAGGAAACCTGGGGAGACGAAGGAAGCCTGGGACAGGAAACCTGGGGACAGACGGGACGTTCCCCAGTTTCCCCGCCGGCCCACTGCTCTCGGAACAATTCGTCCGCCCTACGAGGCGCCCCCCGCAGTCGCACCACTGTCAAGCAAAATCTTCACCGACCGCCCTAACTCATTCCCCGCAAAGCGAATTCTCCTTCGCTCCGCGCCCGAGCATCTCACCTCGAACTGTTAAAATGAATATAGTTGTGTTTTGCGCCAAGCCATCACGGAAAGCTAGCCCCCAGCCAATCCCTACTAAGTCCTTATTCCAGAATATTTTACCTGTAAGCCCTTTGCATTCAATATTTTGCCGGGATGCAGCTCGATCTGCCGTACGCAACCAAAACCAAATCAATAGCTTAGCCCCAGGCTATAAAAAAAAATGTTGGGGCGCAATACTCCTAGCCGTTCTCGCCCTGACGATCACCACGATCATCTCCGCGCCCGCTTCCGCCCAAGTTCTCACCATCAAAATCGACGACACCATTCAGCCCATCAGCGCCGAATACATCTCTCGCGCCATTGATGAAGCTCACCGCCGCAACGCCCAGGCTCTGCTGATCGAAATGAACACCCCCGGCGGCCTGGTCAGTTCGACCCGCGAGATCATCGAGAAGATCACTTCATCGCCGGTCCCTGTCATCGTCTACGTCACTCCAACTGGCGGACACGCTGGCTCCGCTGGAATCTTCATCCTCGAGTCCGCCGACATAGCGGCCATGGCCCCAGGAACCGCAGCCGGCGCCGCGCATCCCGTGGTCTTCGTCGGCCCTGTGCAGCTCAAACCCGATGACGAGATGAAGCAGAAAATCGAGAACGATGCCGCAGCTCTCATGCGATCAGTCGCCGGCAAACGCGGGCGCAATATCGAAGCCGCCGAAAGCGCGGTCCGCGAATCGAAATCATTCACCGAGCAGGAAGCGCTCGCGCAGCATCTCATCGACTACGCCGCTACCAGTCCCGAAGATCTCTTTCGCCAGATGCAGGGCAAGCCTCTGAAGCGCTTCGACGGCGCAACCGCATCGCTCAATCTCGTCGGTCAGGCGCTCATTCCCTTTCACATGACCCTGAAAGAAGAAATCCTCGACGCGCTGATGGATCCCAACATTGCCTTTCTTCTGCTGGTGATCGGCGCCCTCGCGCTCTATATCGAATTCAATCATCCCGGTGCCGTGATTCCAGGAACAGTCGGTGTGGTCTTCATTCTCCTCGCCGCCTTCGCTCTCAATTTCCTGCCCACGCGGTTCGCCGCACTGGGCCTGATTCTCGGCGCCTTCCTGCTCTTCGCCGCCGAAGCCAAATTCGCCACCCACGGCGTCTCGACCGTTGGAGGAATTGTCCTCCTCACTCTCGGTGGATTGTTGCTCGTCGACTCACCCATCCCGGAAATGCGCGTGCATCTGCTGACCGCGCTCGCCGTCAGCATTCCCTTCGGCATCATCACGGCCTTCCTGATGAGCATCGCCCTCAAAGCGCGCCGCAACAAAGTCGTCACCGGGGCGCAAGGTTTGATCGGTGAGACCGGCGTGATTCAGAGCGCGCTCTCGCCCATGGGCAAGGTCTTCGTCCACGGCGAACTCTGGGACGCAGTCGCCTCGACTTCCCTTCCCGCAGGCCAGATGGTGATCGTCCGCAAGGTCGACGGCCTCACCCTCGAAGTCGATCCCCTGGGAGCTACGCCGCCTACGAACGATCCATCCCCAGTGGCGCTGTGACCTATTTCAAGTTGAACAGCACATTCACGTGCGCGGTCACCGTGACCGTCTGCGGAGTGAACTCTTCCGTCGGAGCCGGAGCCGCATTCATGGTTGCCGCCATCGCCCGCGCCATGTGGGGCATAATCGGCCGCGAATTCTCGAAGGTATCAACCGATGCGTACGATAGCTCGCCCAGCGTCCGCCCGCTCGCCCGCGCCAGAGTCTCAGCCGAGTTGCGCGCCCGCCGGTACGCATCCTCGACCGCCTTGTTCTTGGCCTCGTCCATGTTTTCCAGAGTGTAGTTCAACGTCTGCGTCTCGCTCACGTTGGCGTCAGCCAGTTGCTGCGTGACCGGCCCGATCTTGCTGAAGTCCTTCAGCTTGAGCGTCACGTCGGTGGTCACGCGGTATCCAATCACCCTTTGCTTCGGCTTCCATTCATAAACCGGCTGCACCGAGAGAAATCCCACCGTCGCCGCCTTCGGATCAATTCCGTTGCCCCGCATCACCTGCCGCACCTGGTCGACATCTTTCGATGCGCGCTCGAATGCAGCCTGCGAACTATCCGCCTGCACCGAGACATTGAATTGCAATTGCGCAGTATCGGGAGCCGCTTCGAATTTTCCGTCTGCGCCCACGTAGATCGTGTTCGCCTGCGCAGCCACAGTCGGATGTTCCTGCCCCCACGCGGATATGCCAGCAACAATCAGAAACATTGGAAGAATGCACAAACATCGCATGGCAAGACCTCCTTCAGCGATTATCCGGCAAGCGGCCGCCATTCCCCAAACCAGCCCAAGAATCGGCTGACGTGAGGCGTCCCGCCCCGCGCTCTGTCTCTTCTACAATGACTTCGTGAAGTCCTGGGACATCATCATCATCGGCGGCGGCATCATCGGCTTGTCGCTGTCCATCGCCCTTCGCAAGCGCGGCGCCAGGGCTCTCGTCGTCGAGCGCGGCGAACCCGGCCGTGAAGCTTCGCACGCCGCCGGAGGCATGCTGGTGGATTGTCTGGTCGAAACGCCGCTGGCCCTGCAAGCGCTCGCGTCGGCCAGCGCCCGAATGTATCCCGAGTTCGCCCATGAATTGGAGGTTGAATCGGGGATGAAGGTCGACCTACGGGATCAGGGCACGATTCTCTCCCTTTCCGTCGAACATATTCGTCATCCTCAACTGAGGACAGCACAACCGTTGCTTCTGTCCCGAGAGCAACTCATCGAATCGGAGTCAGCACTCGGAACACTTAATCTCGAACAAGAACTCGACCTGCGAGAGCGCGGAGTTAAGTTGCATGATCCGGCCGCGGCTGCGGCTGCCATGTTCAGCCCTGCGTTTTATCTCAAGGAACGCAGCGTTGATCCTCGCGCGCTTTCCACAGCCGCATGGCAGACAGCCAAGAACCGGGGCGTCGATTTTTCCTCGGGCGATGAAGTCACCAGCGTCCTCATCGCGGATGGTTACGCCACCGGTGTTACCACCATCAAAACCACATTTCACGGCGCCAAAGTGGTGAACTGCGCAGGCGCATGGTCCGGCCAAATCGCGCCGCACACCTTCCCCACGCGCCCGGTTAAGGGCCAGATGCTATGCCTCCTCATGCCTGAGCGCGACTTGCTGCGGCACGTCATTCGCACGCCCGATGTTTACTTGATCCCGCGCAGCGATGGCCGCCTCCTCGTCGGCGCCACGGTGGAAGAAGCCGGATTCGACAAGCGAACCGATTCCGCCACCATCCAGCGCCTGCACCGTTCCGCGCTGGCGATCGTCCCCAAACTGAAAGACGCGAAGATTTTGGAAGACTGGGCGGGCCTCCGCCCCGGCACTCCCGACGCGTTGCCGATCCTCGGGGCGACCGCGACTCCCGGCTACTACGTAGCCACCGGCCATTTCCGCGACGGCATCCTGCTCGCGCCGATCACAGCGCATGTAATGGCCGACGTGATCACAGGCCGCACTCCAGAATATGATTTGACCGCGTTCGCGCCATCCAGGTTTCACCCGTAGAGACGAACCTGGCTTCGTCTCTGACGGCAGCATTCAGAATCGTGGTGAGAGAGACGTTGCAAGCAACGTCTCTACGACGAGGCGGGTGCGATTTCCTGGAACTTCTGTTTACTGTTATACGTTTCTACGTCAGGCTGCTTAGCTAATAGCCAGGAGCTTCTTTGCAACTCTCGATCGAAAACGTCAGCAAGCGTTACGGAGGCGGCAACTGGGCGCTCCGCAACTTCAGTCTCGAACTCCGTCCCGGCGTGCTCGGTCTGCTCGGCCCCAACGGAGCCGGCAAGACTACGCTGATGAGCATTCTCGCCACCATCACCCGCGCCACTGAAGGCCGCGTGCATTGGAACGGCGCCGACCTCGCCAAAAATCCCGACGAGTTGCGCTCGACTCTCGGTTATCTGCCGCAAGACTTCGGCGTCTATCCCAACCTCAGCGCGGTTGAGTTTCTGGAATACCTGGCCGCGGTCAAAGGACTTGACGCAGCCTCCTCCCGCCGGAGAATTGACGAGCTTCTAAACCTTGTCAATCTCACCGACGTCCGCAAACGCCCGCTGGGCGGCTACTCCGGAGGTATGAAGCAGCGCGTCGGGATTGCCCAGGCTCTGCTGAACGATCCGCAACTACTCATCGTCGACGAACCCACCGCCGGCCTCGATCCCGAAGAGCGTGTGCGCTTTCGCAACCTGCTCTCAGAGCTTTCCGGCGAACGCATCGTCATTCTTTCCACGCATATCGTCTCCGACGTCGAAGCCACGGCCACTGACATCGCACTCATCTCGCAAGGCTCGCTCGTTGCCCACGCATCACCTGAGGCTCTGCTGCAGAGAGTCGAAGGCCGAGTCTGGGAGTGGGTTCTGCCGAGCGCCGAACTGAATGCCGCGCGCCAGAAATATCTCATCAGCAACACGGCTCGGCGCAGCGATGGCGTTCACGCCCGCGTGATCGCCGACACCGCTCCGCCCAACGCGCAGCCCGCGACTCCAACACTCGAAGACGCCTACCTCTATTGCCTTTCCGAGCACCGCGGAAAAGCGAGTTCGCTAGTAATGGAAGCTGGGGCGCTGGCATGAACGCTGCTCGTGTGCTCTATCACATGGTCTACGCCGATTTTCTGGAGAGGGTCCGCCGTTACAGTTTTCTCGTCATCCTCGCCGGCGCCCTCTATCTCGCCTACGCCGTGGCGGCCGAAAAAATGTGGATCGTCGTCGGCAACGACTATCGCGGCGTCTACAACTCCGCCTGGATCGGCGCCCTGATGTCGATCACTTGCTCTGTGTTCTTGTCGCTGGCGGGTTTTTACATCGTCAAGAATTCGATCCAGCGGGACACTGACACGCGCGTCGGCCAGATTCTGGCCGCCACGCCCATGCGCAAGACTTTCTATACGGCCGCAAAGACTCTGAGCAACTTCGCGGTTCTCGCTTGCATGGTTGTCACCCTGATGCTGGCAGCGATTGCCATGCAACTCATTCGCGCGGAGGCTCACTCCGTCTCGCTGTGGAAACTCTGGGCGCCATTCATCTTCCTCGCGCTCCCCACGATGCTTCTCACGGCAAGCGTAGCTGTGCTTTTCGAAACTCTTCCAGTGCTGCGCGGCGGCGCGGGCAATGTCATTTATTTCTTTGCCTGGACCGGAGTGCTTGCCCTCGGAGCCAATGGCATCGACGATCCCAGCGGGCTGCAGCTTCTCTACCGCAGCTGTCACCAGGCTTTGCAGGTGATCGATCCATCCAGTCCACAGAATTTTCATTTCAGCCTCACCATGGGCGGACAGCGCGCCGTCCATACATTTCTCTGGAACGGTTTTAACTGGAGCCCCAAGATTCTGTTGATGCGGCTCGTCTGGATCGCCGTCGCCGCCGGCATCGCATTGCTGGCCTCTGTTTTCTTTCACCGCTTCGATCCCGCGCGCGCCCGCATACGATTGCGGAAGCCGAAGGCAGCCTCAACCGTCGCGGCTTCAGCCGAGGTGCATTCCATCGCGCTGCCCATCGCCGCCTTCCACCTCACGCCCGCGAGCCGAACTTCGCCGGCCTCCACATTTCTGCGAACCGTGATCTCTGAACTCCGGCTCCTGCTCAAAGGCCAGCGCTGGTGGTGGTACGTCGGCGCCGCGGGCATGCTCGTCGGCGAGTTGGTCTCGCCCGACCCCAAGGTTCGGAGCGGATTCCTCATCGGCGCCTGGATCTGGCCGATCCTGCTGTGGTCGCAGATGGGTTGCCGCGAAGCCCGTAGCAACACCGAGGCCTTGCTGTTCTCCTCCGACCACAGCCTCTCGCGCCAGTTTCCCGCCATGTGGACGGCGGGTGTAATCCTCGCGCTCTTGACAGGCGCCGGGGTGGGCGTTCGCGCAATCGTAAGCCCAGATTGGCACAGCTTCGCCGCATACCTGGCTGGCGCAATATTTATTTCCAGCCTCGCGCTTGCCCTCGGCGTGTGGAGCGGAGGCTCCCGCGCCTTCGAAGCCCTCTACACGGCCTGGTGGTATATCGGACCCGCCCATCAGCTGCCCGGCCTCGATTTCATGGGTACGACTCCAGCCTCAAGCTCGCCCGGAACCTATGCCATAGCCGCGCTCGCGCTCTTGTTCGCTGCTTACTTGGGACGACGCAGGCGCCTGGCCTACGCCTGAAGGATTTCCTCCTCGGACCTGCGCGACCTCGTGGTGAGCCTGCGCTCCGCGCCACCGGTCCCCCTACCGCGTTATACTGATTCGTTTTGAGCGGTACGTTGAATCCGCAATTCTGCACGTCCATCACAGAAAGGACGCCCCAATGGCCTCTCCCGCAGTTGCCTTTGCACGCAATAACCAGCAGCGCTTTCTAAACGAACTCAAAGACCTTCTCCGCATCCCTAGCGTCAGCACTCTTGAAGAGCACAAACCCGACATCCAGAAAGCAGCCAACTACGTGGCCAGCGAGCTGCGCCGCATCGGCATGGAAAATGTCGAGATCATCCCCACCAAGGGTCACCCACTTATCTACGCCGACTGGCTGCACGCGCACGGCAAGCCCACAGTGCTCTGCTACGCGCACTACGATGTCCAGCCCGCCGAGCCCCTCGACGAATGGCACACTCCGCCGTTTGAGCCGACCGAACGCAATAACAACATCTATGCCCGCGGCGCCGTCGACGACAAAGGCCAGCTCTGGATGGAAGTCAAAGCTCTCGAAGCTCTCATGCAGACCGGCGGCGGCAAGCTGCCGATAAACGTGAAAATAATTTTCGAAGGCGAGGAAGAAGTCGGTGGAGAGTCGATCGCCGAATATATCCGCAAGCAGAAAGCCAAGCTGAAGGCCGATTTCGCGCTGGTCTGCGATACGGAACTTTTCGCGCCCGATCTTCCCACGCTCTGTGTCGGATTGCGCGGCCTGGTCTATACCGAAATCGAAGCTGTAAGTTCGCAGACGGACCTGCACTCCGGAATGTACGGTGGGGCTGCACCCAATGCGTTCTTCGGCCTAATCGAGATCATCAGCAAGATGAAGGACTCCAAAGGCAAGGTCCTCATTCCCGGCTTCTACAAAGGCGTGAAAGCTCCGACCGCAGCCGAACTCAAAGCCTGGAAGCGCCTGCCCTTCAACGAAGAGCACTACCGCAAGACCGAAGTCAAATCGAAAGTTCTGACCGGCGAGCCGGGATATTCGGTTCTCTATCGCACCTGGGCGCGGCCTACGCTTGAAATCCACGGCATGCCCGGCGGCTTCGTGGCTGACGGCGCGAAGACCGTGATCCCGGCGAAGGCGCGGGCGAAAGTCTCGATGCGTATGGTTCCCAACCAGGATCCCGACGACATCCTCAAGAAGTACACCGCGTTCGTGAAGAAGCACACGCCCAAAGGAATCGAAACGAAAATCAAAGTGTGGAGCAAAGGCCCGGCCTGCGTCGTCTCCACCGACAACAAATATATCGAGGCCGCAACCCAGGCGCTGCACGACACGTTCAAGAAAGACACGGTGTTCATCCGCTCGGGCGGCTCGATTCCGATCGTCACCGACTTTCAGGATGTGCTGAAAATTCCCAGCGTGATGATGGGCTTCGGTTTGCCCGACGACAACCTGCACGCCCCCAACGAGAAGTTCCACATCCCGAACTTCCATCGCGGGATCGAAACCATTTGCCTGTTCTTCGAGAAGCTAGGGCAGTAGGAGCCGAGCAGAAACCGATTTCTCATCCTGAGCGCAGCCGCGCATTCGCGAAGCGAATGCGCGGTGTGTTCGAAGATCACTCCCCTCCCAACTACGTCTGCTCGGGCGAGCGATGGCAGGTCAGAATCGCTTGGGCCAACGGCGAGCCCCATGGAACACGCGCAGAATTTCCACGCAGCCATCGCGCACACGATAAGGAACGATGTAGGGAGTGTTGGGAATAATCAGTTCTCGGGTACCGACCACCCGGCCGGGGCGGCCCATTGCAGGGTAGCGCTTAAGATTCTCTACGGCATGGCTGATCGCGGTGACCACTCGATCCGCAGCGGCAGGATCATCGCACGCAATATACTCCGCTTCGGCATCGAGATTGGCCAAGGCCTTGCGCAGCCATTTAACGCGCACTACGCGTCCATCTCCTCATCGTACGTGCGACACTCTTGTCCGACGCGAAGTCGCCACGATTAGCCTCGGCAACCGCCTTCATCGTCTCCTCAATCTGCCAGTTGTTCAGTTCAACATATTCGCGAATAGCTTCCGCCGCAACGAACGAGCGGCTCCGGTTCGTAGCGTGCGAAAGCAGATCTAGTTTCTTCTTGAGTTTGGGATCGAGGCGCAGAGTCAGCACAGAAGACACCGCCATAAATACTCTCCTGTGTACATGTTACATCATTTGTATTTGCTTGTATTCTTCGAGTCTCGGAAGGGCTGACTTCAGTGATGCCGCACACCGTTAAAAATTCAAGCCGCGCCTTGGCCAGAGGCGCGACTCTTACGCCTGCGCCCCGAACCGCACCGATACCAACTTCGAAACGCCTGGCTCCTGCATGGTCACACCATAGAGCACGGGAGCGATGCTCATGGTTTTCTTGCTGTGCGTGATGAGCACGAACTGCGTCTGCACGCTCATCTCTTTCACCAGTTCGGTGAAGCGGCCGATGTTGGCCTCGTCGAGCGGCGCATCGACTTCGTCCAGGATGCAGAACGGGCTGGGCGCGTACTGGAAGATGCCCACCAGGAGCGCCAGCGCGGTCAGCGCCTTCTCGCCACCGGAAAGCAGCAGCACACTCTGCAGCCGCTTGCCCGGAGGCGAAGCCACCACGTCAATTCCGCTCTCGGCGCTGTTCTCTTCGTCGGTGAGTTTCATGAAGGCGTGCCCGCCGCCGAACAGCTTTTTGAACGTCGCCTGGAAATTCTCGTTGATCTTTCCGAATGCTTCTTCAAACTTCTGTCGCGAAACCAGGTCGATCTCGCGAATGGTCGCCGCGGTGTTCTCGATCGATGAGATCAGATCATTGCGCTGCGTCTCCAGGAACGTGTGTCGCTCCGCCGTCTCTTTGTACTCTTCCAGCGCCATCATGTTCACCGGGCCCATGGCGTCGAGCTTGGTCCGCATCTCGCGATAGAGTTGATCCTCGGCCGCAAGCTCTTCGCCGGAAACGAGTGGCAGCGTCGTGTCCGCCATCAATGCAATGTGCTCTACTCCGAGATCGTTCAGGCAAGTCTGCTCCATGTACTGCGCATCCGATTGCAGCTTGGCCGCGGCCGCGGATAAATCCCCGCGCCGGTCACGCGCCTGATCGAGCAGCAGCCGGGCGTTGCGCAACAGTTCTTCGATTTCTGCCTGCCGCGCCCGCAGCTGCTCGCTCTCAAACTGCAGCAATCCCTCGCGCGCCTGTGCCGCATTGCGCTCAGCCTCGAGGTCGGTCGCTTGCTGGGCAAGCTGTTCGTTCTCCGCTTCGCGCTGCAATTTTTCCGCAGCTGCGCCTTCGATCTGCGAATGCAAGGCTTGCACCCGCTGATCCATTTCCGTGATCAGCGAATCGATCCTCTGCAGCACTGCGGTGGCCGAGCGATGCCGTTCCTCCAGCGTCGCCACCCGAGCCGCATGCTGCGAAGAAATCTGCGCCGACTCCTCCCGCCGCTGGCGCAGCATCGTCAACGACTCCTGCGCCGCCGTAATCTGCTGTTCAATGGCGATGCGCCGTTCTTCCAGGCCGGCCACATCCGCGGTCCGCGCGGCGATGATGCCTTCCTGCTCGCCGCGTTCCGCCGCCAGGCGCTGCAATTCAAACTGCGAAACTTGCAACCGTTCGCCGACCCGCGACATCTCGGAATCGAGCTGCTGCAACATGTGCCGCGAGGTCATGACCTGGTTCTCGGCCTCGCGTTTTTCTCCTTCGAGCCGATCCAGCAGCGCTGAGTATTCCTTGATCTCGCGGCCCAGCGTCATCACCCGCATCTCTTCTTCGCGCAGCGCCCGCTCCAGATCGTCCAACTGGCGCAGCACTTCGCGCAGCTCGCGCTTCATCGAAAGCGGGCCTTCCGCGCGCTGTTTGCCGCCCGTCACCGTGACATTATGAAAACATTCGCCGGCCTGCGATAGAAAGAACGCGTCCGGATTCGACAGCGCCAAACCGCGCGCCACATCCGCCTGCGGCACGATGTAACCATCGCGCAGCTTGGGCAGAATCACTTCCAGCGACTTGCCGAAGCCGTCGAGCACGCGAATCGTATGCTTAAGCGGAATGATCTGCTCGGCAGGCGGCGCGCAGTGCGCCGCTTCATCCAGCACAAAGGAGAATTTCGCCTGCGAATCCTCTGGATGCACCAGGAACGTCGCTCGCCCGTCCACATCGGTACGCAGCATGCGCAAGCCTTCATCGGCGGCATCCCATGACTTCACCACGATGTAGTTCAACTCATCGCGCAGAAAATCCTCCACCACGCGCTCGTACTTGGGCTCAACTTCGAGGAAGTCCGCGAGCACGCCCACGGGCGCGAGTCCACTCTGCATCACGCCGGATTGAAACAGCCGCCGCACCGATTCCGTCGAATATCCGTGCTCGGCAATCACCGCCTCGAGCGAGCCCTTTTTCCCCAGCGCCGTCGCAAACTCGGCGCGCAGAACGTCGAGATTCGTCTTGGCCCGCGTTTCATCCAGTTTTTTTGATTCGACCAACCGCCGCAATTGGCTGATCTCTTCCGTGATCCCAGAGACCCTCTGGGTCACACTCTCGAATTCGAGCGCGAGTTGCCCGCGCTGTCCGCCAAATGCCTCGACTTGCAGGTTCGCGTTATTGATCTCCGCTTCCAGCCGCCGCGATTCGCGATCGGCCCCCGCCAACCGTTCCTCCGCTTGCGCCAACTGGTTGCGCAGCCGCGACGCCGACGAAACCGTGTCGAACATGGCCACGCGCCATTCTTCTTGCGCTCGTTCAATCTCCGCCAGGCTGGCCGCAGCCGAAGCGGCCTCCTGCTGGCACAGAGCGAGATCGGCTTGCGCCCCAGCCACATCCGCTGCCGCCGATTCCAGGGTCTGCCGGTTGGCTTCGTGTTCCGCTTCCAGCGCGCTCAGACGGTGCTGGGCCTGTGCCAACTCTGCCTCCGCCGAGGCCGAGCGCACCAGCAATTCGGCGCAGCGTTCCTGGTTGTGCTTCCGCCGCGCCTGCGCGCGATCAATCTCCATCGCAATCTGGCTGATGCGCTCGCGGTTTTCCCGCAACTCATTTTCAATCGAATATCCGCGCTGCGTGCCCTGGGCATGCTCGCCTTCCAGCAACCCCACTTCTTCTGTGCGATGCCGCATCTCTTCCGCGAGAACGTTGAGCTGGGAATCAATCTCCGCGCTCTCGGTCTCCAACACCACAAACTTGCTGGCCAGCACCACGCGCAGCTTCGCCCGCATTTCTTCGCGCAGGCGGGCGTAGCGTTCGGCCTTCGAGGCCTGCCGCTTCAGCGAATTCATCTGCCGCGTGACTTCTTCGAAAATGTCATTGACCCGCGCCAGGTTGAGCTTCGCATCTTCAAGACGCGCCTCCGCCAGCCGCTTCTTGGTCTTGAACTTCGTGATCCCCGCCGCTTCTTCCAGAATCGCGCGGCGATCCGTGGGCCGGCTGCTGAGGATCTGTCCAATCCTTCCCTGCTCGATGAGCGCGTACGATTCGGGCCCAAGCCCCGTCCCCATGAATAATTCCTGAATGTCACGCAGGCGGCATAGCTTACCGTTGAGCAAGTACTCGCTGTCGCCCGACCGGAACAGCCGCCGCGTGACCACAATCTCCCCTGCGCCAAACTGCTGCTGGTTGAACTTCCGCCGGCGGATCTTTAGCATCACGTACGGGGCAGCCGTTCCCACGGCCTGCGCACTCGCGGGAGCAGTTACATTGTGCGCGGGCAAGGCAAAGATCGGTTCATCCTCAGGAAACGCCACCGCGATGGTATTGACCTTCGACCGCGGCACTTCCACTTCCTCCGTTTTGCCGGGCTGAGCATCTTCCACCGCTCGCTCGGTATCATTCGCCGCGCGCGCCCGCACCGCCGCCTCATCCCACTCTTCGGCGATGTGCCCACCAGCTTCGGGCATCTCATCCTGAATATCGATTTCCGTGGCCGCACTGACATCGGCAGCCGGATAGGACTCGGGATCAATCAGGGTCAGCGACACTTCGGCCATGCCAGTCGGCTTGCGGTCGCGGGTGCCGGCAAAGATTACGTCTTCCATGCGCGATCCGCGCAGCGTCTTGGCCGACTGCTCGCCCAGCACCCACGAAATCGCGTCGGAGATGTTCGACTTCCCGCAGCCGTTCGGCCCAATGATCGCCGCCACGCCGTCCCCGTGAAACTTGAGTTCGGTGCGGTCGCAGAACGATTTGAACCCGAGAATCTGCAGCTTTTTCAGTTTGAGCAAGTGCACTCCTTAGAATCAGTGGCCAGTGATCAGTGGCCAGTTGCCAGTCAAAACCCTTCGCGTTGGGCGCATTTTGCGCAACGTCGGGATTCTGATGGCGCTCTGGCGCAAGTGTTTACCAAGAGGATTCCTCCCCTTGAGATTCGATGCCTTCTGCACGCTGCAATGGCCGGTCTCACCCCAGGGCTGGACAGGGCGGGCACAAAGTTAAGCTACTGTAACGGCTAAAATCAGGCAGCGTCAAGCAATATAACACTATATGTGGTATGCCCTTACCGCCAACCGCCCTGTATTGCACAGCCCATGCAGCAGACGGATAAGGCTTCACTGGAGACGAAAAGAAGGAGGGGAGAATCGCGAGAGCAAAATAAGGCTAGCGCAATCGGATCAACGAGTGCAATGGGTTTATTGACAGTCGAAGAAACAAGCTGTTAGAAGCCATATTTTTCGGGGTTCGACAAAATTGTGTCCGCTATTAACTCCGCCTGATCTGCCAAGTCAACTTGGCCGAGCAGTCCGACCATCCGCTTTTTGTTCCGAGAGCGGGCGGCGGAGTCCCACTCGGATATCAGTCCAGCGTCGGACAGTCATTCGTTCACAGTCATTCCCGCATAATGTGATTGGTGCTGCACCGTTTCTGACCTGGTTTCAAGGAGTGTAATCGAGATGTTTCAACAGTTGTCCGAAGGCGCCGTTACTATCGAAGGACATCAACGATCAACTGAGGTAACCAGACAGCGAAGAACAAAGCCCACATGCGCTTTTGGTTACCTTCTGCCGAAGTAGATTTCGCTGTGAGGAGGAATACCCCAGAAAGCATGCCGCCGACGATAAATTCTCCTACGGTAATTTTGCGACTTAACGACATTGGGCCTGACCAGCGAAACCAAGCAATTGCCGAGCCAATCAGGAAAACAGCAAGGAAGATGCCAAAAGTTACAATCGCGGTACGCTGGCTTGGCGGCGCTGGTGGAGATGAAATCTCTTCGAACATAGCGATGCCAGTTTACCAAATTGTCAGCACGGCGATGAGGAGGCTTCCGCAGGATGGTTGTCGCAATCAAGGCGATTTCGCTCAAAACGCCTGGCATGGGTGAATGGCTTCTATCGCGACCTGGCGACAGTTGAGAAATTTGCTTTAAGCGAACGTGATTCAGCACGAGCAGCCCGGACCCAGCTTCTCTTTTTGCCGGGATCAGAGCTTCGGCTTCTCCTGCGCCCCGCGCCTTTCGTCGGATATGCCCCAGTCCGGATACATTTCTGCAGTGGAATATGTGATGAAGGCAGGCCTTCGTCGCCGCCTCTCTCGCAGAATGAACATGATCGCAAGCAGAAATCCGGTTAACGCTCCCAGGCATGCTTCCGAAATTGAGAGGCGGTTGAACGTTCGCAGCCCCTGGCCGGTTAGCAGAAATCCGGTATATGCCATGGTTACCGTCCAGAGACTTAGGCGAACAGCGTACATAGAGGACCACCTCTTAATGTACAAATATTGCCACAGTTCGCCCCTGTGGAGGGAGAGCTTTTAAGTCCATCGAAAGAACGGCGAATGTCTTTCGTGGAGCCATCCAAACAAGGCAGAACCCTGTCTTGCACTTCCTTTTCCTCGTCTTTGCTCTGATCATCGAAGCAGCGCGATGCTCTGACGGATATTCTCGTGCTCAGAAGTGAAAACGCACGGGATGAAGGCTGAAGATGCTAACCGAACGGCGTAGTTGCCTGCGCCACAAAGTGCATGGGCCGGTGTTCGCCAGTTTTGATGGCGTTACCGGCGGCATGATTCTCGATCTCAGCGAGCAAGGCCTATCCATGCAGACCATGGTCCCTATGGACGCCAATCGCCGGCTTCAGTTTCGCCTCGACCTGCCGGATTCCGGTGCCTTGGAAACGACGGGCTACATCGCCTGGGCGGACGCGCTGGGACGCGCCGGAGTGCGATTCTCCGATCTACCCGAGGATGCGCGGCTGCGCCTCGACCAGTGGCTCGCTCTCCACGACGAAGCGCCCAGCCACAAGGCCCCGAAACTGACCTTCGACCAGATGCCTGCATCGTCTCGCGCCAGCGCTCTCGCCGGAAGTGAATTGGGAAAACCGCGCTCCGTCACTCTCGAAGCAGATGCCGGCACGGAGAACGTGGGGGCGCAAGCCGCGGGGTCGGCGACCATGCAGTACGAGTTCCACTCGCTTGGATCCGATCTCAATACGGCATTGCGAGTCATCAGCGAACGGGCGCGCACGCTGCTGCGCGGTTCCGGAGCCGCCATTGCACTGATCGATCACGGCGCCTTAATTTCTGGAAGAATGATCTCCGGAGAAATGATTTCCGAAGAAACGATTGCCGGCGGAATGACTCCCGAAAGAATGGCGGCAAAAGCCATGATGTGCCGGGCGAGCATTGGAAGCGGCGGCCCACCCCTGGGCACCCATGTTGACATCAACTCTGGTTTTTCCGGAGAGTGCGTGCGCACCGGGAAGGCCCTGCGTTGCGACGACTGCGAAACCGATTCCCGCGTCGCCGCCGAGATCTGCCGCCGCCTCCGTATTCGCTCTATCGCGGCCGCACCCATCCGCTACGAACGCGAGGTCGTCGGCTTAGTAGAAGTTTTCTCTCCCGATCCCTTCGCCTTCGATGAAGGTGATTTGGCGGTTCTCGAACGCCTGGCCCAGACTGCAATCCTCATGGTAAGTCAGGCACAACTTTTCAACCGCGCCTAGAGTCGCGGCTGCTGACCCCAGATCCGCCTAAGACACTACTTTTCGTACGCTCCAATATTGATTTGCCCGCTGCTGTTGATACGCGGGTTGCCGGCGTAATCCGTGCTGCCGTAGATCGAAGTGCCGGTGCCGCAATATCCCACGCCGCAGGTCAGGCTTGTGCCCCCGGCATTGATTGCCGGAGAGCCGGACTGCACGTCAAAGTTTGACCCCACGCTGTCGAAGAGCGGATTCGCGTTCGGCGAACTCGCATCTTCCCCGGCAGTTGATTGATAGGCCGCGTAGGTTTTGTAGCTGTGCGTGCCCGCCCAGTCGATCGACGTGCCGGAAACGTATCCCTTGGTCGAGTAGTAGAGGTTCCAGTTCAACGTGGCCGGAGGCGCGGGATAGGCCGTCGTGGGCTTCACGAAGCTGTAGATCCAGACATTCTGCGTGCCCGCATAGACTATGTTATTTTCGAAAATATTTCCCGACTGGGAGCCCGAGTGAAATTGAATCTGAAATTCGGAGCCCTGGTTCTTGACGTTGTTGTTGTAGAGCGTGTTGTTGACCGCGACCACATGATCGCTTCCGCCCACGGTGTTCGAGTATCCTCCAATCGAAACGCCCACCGCATTCGAGTCGTAGAAAAGATTGTTGCGGATGGTCACGTAGCTGGCGTCGTGTCCCTTGTGCTCGCTGGCCGCTTCCATGGCCAGATCGCAGTTGTAGACGGTGTTGCGCTCGAAGATCACATTCGCGCAGCCGTCGCAATAGAGGCCGTCCGCGTCGTAAGAGTCACCTTCGCCCGCATTCTTGATGCCGCTGATGTTGTACACCGTGTTGCCGCTGACTTCCCCGTAACGCGCCTGGTCGGATCCGCTCGGCCCCACGCCCTCGAAGCCGATCGCATCGATGCCGATGTTGTCGTTGTCGTGCACGATGTTGTTGCTGATCGTGAAATAAGTCACGTTGCCGTCGACATTCATGGTTTCGCTGTTACCGGTCTTCATGTTGTAGAGCTGATTGCCACTGATTGTGATCTGCGTAATCGGCGTGCTCGAGGTGCCATAGACGGCGATGCCGAAAGCGTTTCCATTCTTCTCGGATGTCGTCGTGATGTTGTGCACCGAGTTATTTAGCAACTGAACTCCCGTGCCCGAGCCCGTCACCCAGATTCCTGCGGGCGTTGGGTTCGCGCTGCTGGTCGTGTAGTTGCGAATTTCGAATCCGTTGATCGTGACATAGCTCTGGTTCACGATATTGATCAGCCCCTGCGTACCGCTCACCGCCAGCCCGGTGCCGTCAATCGTCGCGGTCTCGCCGGGATAATTGGTAAACGTAATGGGATTCGTCGCGGTCCCGGAATTGGGAAAATTTACCGACTCCTTATAGACGCCCGTCTCCACGTAGACGGTCGCCCCCGCGGTCACCGAATTAGCCGCGTGTTGAATCGTCAGCCAGGGCGCGGTGAAGCTGCCGGAATTGCCGTCGCTACCGCTCTTCGCAACGTAGAAAGTCGATCCCGACTGCGCCAGCGCGCAGGTGGAAGCGATTGCCAGCAGGAATAAGCCCAGTTTCTTCAGGGATGTCATTGCGATCTCCTTTGCGGCGAAGCGGCGGAAGGGGTCCAATGACATGGAAGGCTAGTGTATTTACGAGTCGTTGTCAATAGTTATGCTTTATTTCGTTTAGAACGATTTTAGCCTTTCCTTTTATTACTATCAGCCATTAATAATTTGACCGCAGCGGTCGCGCGTGCCCATCGTGTTCTACGAACGTGCTACCGTCTCTGTCATCGCAAGTCGTATCGCTCCGGTCGACGCCAGGCAGCTGGCTTGATCGATGGGCTCACCCTGAGGGGAGGCTGGCCACTCCGTATCACTTGCCTTCCATTTTTCCACCATCTTCCTCAGCTTTTCCACAACCCGAAGTACACAAAGTCCCTTATTTCACGCGTGATCTCGCCCGCTCCCGCGCTGTCAATCTTTTTCAATCCTGCAGCGCCCGCCCCTGCGCCCGGCTACGTGATCAGAATCGTTGACAAAATTTTCCGACCAGCTAGAATACGCATCGCTCCTTACCTGTAAAATTTCAATCATGAGCCCTCAAGTCCTCGATTCCGTTTTACTGCAAACCAAGATCCCCGACCTCCAACTTCACGCCAGCGGCAAGGTGCGCGACGTTTACACCGTGAACGACAAGCAACTGCTTTTCGTGGCCACTGACCGCATCTCCGCTTTCGATTACATTCTGGCCACGGGCATTCCGTACAAAGGCCAGGTGCTGACCCAGATTTCGCTCTTCTGGTTCGAGTTCCTCGCCGACGTGGTGCCCAACCACCTGATCACCGCCGACGTCGATCAGTATCCCGCCGTCGCGCGCAAGTACGCCGACCAGCTCCGCGCACGCTCCATGCTGGTCGAGCGCGCTGAAATGTTTCCCGTCGAATGCGTGGTGCGCGGATACATCTCCGGCTCGGCCTGGAAGGAATACAAGGCCAGTGGCGAAGTCTGCGGCATCAAGCTGCCTACCGGTCTGCGTGAGTCCGACGCACTGCCCGAGCCCATCTTCACGCCAGCCACGAAGGCCACCACCGGGCACGACGAAAACATTCCGTTCGGCAAGATGTGCGAGATCGTAGGCACCGAGACCGCGAGCCGTCTCCGCGATCTCACGCTCAACATCTACACTAAGGCTGCGGCCTACGCCCGCAATCGCGGCATCATCATTGCCGACACTAAGTTTGAATTTGGACGCACCGCCAAAGGCATCACGCTGGCGGACGAAGTTCTTACTCCCGACTCCTCCCGCTTCTGGCCCGCCGACAAGTATGCTCCGGGCCGGCCGCAGGATTCGTACGACAAGCAATACGTTCGCGATTACCTCGAGCAGATTCGCTGGAACAAGCAACCGCCCGCGCCGGGCCTCCCCACCGACGTGGCCATCCGTACCAGCGAAAAGTATCTCGAGGCGTATCTCCAGCTCACGGGGCGCAAGCTGGATGTTTAACCAGATTTCCCGCCGCGGGAGACGCGCATGACTCCCGCGGACTGGGTGATTTGTGCCATAGTGCTCGTCAATGTCGTGACCGCGGCCATGCAGGGCTTCTTTTCCGAAGCCCTCACCATCGCCGGACTGGTCGTCGGCTACATCGTGGCAGCGTGGCAGTACCATGGCGTCGCGCAGTGGCTGGAACAGTATTTAAAGAACTCGTGGTTTGCTGAAATTCTGGCGTTCCTCATCATTTTTTTCGCCATCGTGATTCTGTTCGGCATCGCCGGGCGGATCTCTCAATGGGTGATGAAGAAGGCTGGACTCAGCGGGCTAGATCGTTTCCTCGGCGGACTTTTAGGACTGCTGAAGGGCGGCCTGATGGTGGCAGTGATTCTGATGGGTATGACCGCGTTCGCGCCGACTTCGAAGTTTTTAGAAAATTCGCAGCTCGCCCCCTACTTTTTAGTCGTGGGCCGCGCTGCCATCTGGCTGGCTCCTTCGGAGTTGCGCGCACGTTTCTATCAAGGTCTTGATTTGCTCCATCAAGCGCCAAACCGGCTGACCGGCACTCCTGCTTCTCCGACGAAATAGCGCAGCGAAAAATCTACAGCGAAAAGAGAACCTTACTCGTGAAAGACCAACTGGAAGCACTCGTCCTCATGATGTACAAGAGCAACATTCTTTATTCGGAAGGCGTCCGCGAATTCAAGAAACGCTTCATCCTCACCGTGCTGCAGGAAAATAAAGGCAACCAGTGCCGCGCCGCCCGCGAGCTTGGCATGCATCGCAACACCCTCAGCCGCACCATCAGCGAACTCAAGATCGATGTCCGCCTGCTGCGCGGCGGAAAGCGCCCGCCCCGCAGCACGCGCACTATGACTTTCGAAAAGAAAATCGTCCGCTGACTTTGGCGCCAGCCTTACCTTAAAAGGGCGCGGCCTCTGCCGCCAAGGGTCTCAGTCCCTTTCTATCTCAAATAAAAAGGCAGCCCTCGCGGGCTGCCTTCGAATCACACAAACCACCCTCTACTGCGATGCCGCTGCCTTATGGTGCACCGGTGCAGCTTTCTTCGCCGGAGCCGCGGGCTTCTGCCGGAGCAACTGTCCCTTCTCCATCACCATCATGAAAGGATTCGGGGTATAGGAAGCCGGCTCACCCTGGAAGTCAAAGCTGGCGCCATCTTTCGGAATCATCTTCACCGGAACCTTTTCTTCAAACTTCAAAGTAATGTCCGCCTTCTTCGCGTCGATGTCGTCCGAACTTCCGGCAATCATGAACGTATCCGGCTCCGTGCTGATGATGGTTCCGTTCATCTGCACCGGCTTGCCCTTGATCACGTTCCAGACCGCATCCTGATCGGCCTGGTTGCCATTCGTCAGCACAAACTCCCAAGTCGCGAAGTCCATCTTATCGGGCGGAGTCGCCGTGACCATGTTGTGCGCCTGCTCAGCCGGAGTCGGCGCGGGCTTGATCGGAACTTGCGGTCCGCCTGCTTTGGCGGCAGCCAGCACATCCGTCCAGCCATCATCCCCGGCGTGAAACTTCATATATTGCGACTTCACATACTTCTCGACCCCAGGCTGTGCGCCCGGCGCAGCTAGTGCGGTCGCCCGCGCTCCAAACCAAATTCCATTCTGATAGTCCGGTGGATTCTCCCCCAGATACGCCAGCGCCAGGGGCCATACCAGACCAAAGTCTTTCTGCGTATCAGGAGTGCTGTCGACCGCGGCGCGCAAATCCTTGACCGCAGCCGCGTTGTCTTTGTCTTGCAGCTCCTTCATGCCAATGGCCGATTCGAAGACCGGCGTCATCTGACCTTTCATCTTAACGATGTCGGGATCCGTCGCCTTTGGCAAGCATTCCAGACCAGCTTGACCGTACTTCTTGCCATCGGTCAGCAACTGGGCGGCATTGGGATCGCCATTCTGCGCCAGGGCGCGATCATAAAACGCCAGCAGCGTCAGCGCCCGCACATTGCATGGGTCTGCCTGCACCAGCTTGGTGGCCGTTTCCATCGTCTTTTTCGTATTTCCCGTCTGCTGGTACGACGTCATCAGCAGTTCCATCGCCTGATTCTTCATCACGCTGTTGGGATACTGCGTGAGAAACGCTTCCAGACCGCTGATCTTCGCGCTGGCATCTTTTTGCTGCACGGCCGCCACGTAGGCGTTGTATTCAGCGGGATCTTTAATTACCGGCTGTGCATTCTGCGCGGCCGGTTGTGCCTGCCCTGTGGGGGCGGCTGGTTGTGTCTGAGCTGGTTGAGCTGGATTCTGTCCCACCGCACTTACGGCAATCCCAAGCACAACCGTCAGCAGCATCGTTTTCATCAGTCTGGCTCCTTGGACTCGTGGAAAATAAACTTTTCGGGGAAACGTATTCTCTAAACCCTGGCGGCTACTGCATTCCATCTGGATCGACTTCGCCTTTCGATCCTGCTTTGGAATGCCGGGCTTCCTGACAGGTACGCCCGGGTCGAGGATTCGCAGCACAAACGTGGGCGCTAACCCTTCATCCCGGTTCTGCCGGATTATAAGTACCTGCTCTGCCGAAGGCAAGCGCTTCCCATTCGACCTCACCATTACTGCTAAGATGCGAGAATCGGCTGCGACGGATAACTAACCGCGACGCGTTCGAAATCCGCAGCTCAGAGTCATTAGCTATGGACACCGCAAAGCCTCTCCTCGGGCAAGTCACCGTGATAACCGGCGCCGGTCGCGGCATTGGAGCCGCCATCGCCCGCAAACTCGCCCAGCTCGGCGCCACCGCCGTTCTCTGCGGGCGCACCCAGTCCACTTTAGACGCCACCGCCCGAGCCATTATCGATCCCGGAGGCAAAGCCGAAGTCATTCCCTGCGACGTCACAGTTCTGCGTCAACTCGAACACGCCGCCGCGCGCGTCGAAAGCACTTTCGGTCGAGTCGACATTCTGGTCAACAACGCCGGCATCGGCGGATTCGGCCATCCCCTGCATCAACTTCCTCCCGAAGATTGGGACCGCGTCCTCAACACCAACCTGCGCGGCGTCTACTATGCCATCCGCGCCTTCGCTCCCACCATGATTCGCGCTTACAGCGGCCACATCATCAACATCTCATCGTTAGCCGGAAAGAATGCTCTGCCCAACGGAGCCGCCTACGCCGCCTCCAAGTGGGGATTGAATGGCCTGTCCTATTCCGTGGCGGAAGAGCTGCGCGGCCACAACATTAGGGTGTCGGTAGTCTGCCCCGGCTCCGTCGACACCGAACTCAGCCCTCACGCCGGCAAAGACCCTAACAAAATGCTCCAACCCGAAGACGTAGCTCACACCGTAGCCATGCTGGCCACGCAGGCTCCGCAATCTTTTGTAAGTGAAATCCTGCTAAGACCAACCCAGAAGCCCTGAGAGGAACACGTAGCGACAGCCGCCTCGGCTGTCCAAGGAGCGAAGCGACGAGCCACTGTCAAAAAGCTCGTTGTCATCCTGAGCGAAGCGAAGGACCTCTGCACTTCGCGCCACCAGAGCTGCTACCATGCAATTCCGCGCCGGCCCGTTACTTCTTGAACAACGCATCAAACGCGGCCCGAGCATCCTTAGGCCGCGCCGCAACCGGAGTCGAAGTCTCTTTCTCCCGCGTCACCCGAATCTCATAAAACTCACAATTATTGCGCTCATCTTTTTTTCCCACGCGCTCCTTCACCGGCTGCATGCACTCAAACCGGCTGCCCGGATCGAAATACATGCACTGCTTGCAGGAATGCAAGTCGAACCCACACTTGGGACAGCGCCCTTCCACTCCAAATCCCTGCAGCACATTGCCGCACTGCGCGCAGCGCGAAACTTCCCGCGTCCCCGGCAGATTCACCGGCTTCGGCCCCAGCGCATGGTCCCACTTCGGCGGACCGCTCGTGCGTTCCACCGGCGCTTTTCGCGGCCTGTCGCTTCTCGTTTCACCCCGCGACTCACCTCGCGGCTCCCGATCCCGATCCTGATATCCATGCTGCCTATATTTCGCCAAGAACCCTCCCCAGCACGCGGCCAGTATTCTCCACCCGAACCCGTCCCCGCGCAAGTCCCGGGGAAAGAATTGTCATCCTGAAGCGGACATACTTTGTCCGCTGAAGGACCCGGGCGAGCCGCGCGATGCGTCGCGGTTTTGGCGGCGCAATAATCGCGCGTTTGGCTCGCATCCTCATCACCTCGTTACAATGAACTCATGATCCACGAAATCCTCCCGGTCGGACCGCTGCAGTGCAACTGCTCCATCATCGGTGACGAGACCACGCACGAAGCCATGGTCATCGATCCCGGCGACGACATCGAAGACCTGCTCGTTATCATCCGCAAGCACAATCTCAACGTCAAACAGATCGTCATCACCCACGCCCACATCGACCACGTAGGCGGAGCCATGAAGCTCCGCGCCCTCACGGGCGCCCCCATCCTGCTCAACCAGAACGATTACGATCTGCTCAAAATGCTGGACGTGCAAGCCGCCTGGATCGGCATGGCCGCGCCCGGAAAAGTAGAGATCGATAGCAGCCTCACCACCGGAGACACCGTCTCCGCCGGATCGCACACTGCCCAAATCCTGCACACCCCCGGCCACACCGAAGGCAGCATCTGCCTCTATTTCGCTCCCGAAAAAACGCTGATCGCCGGAGACACGCTCTTCGCCGGATCCATCGGCCGCACTGATCTCCCCGGCGGTTCCATGCAGAAAATCATCCGCTCCCTCAACGACACAGTGCTGGCGCTCCCAGACGAAACGACAGTAGTCCCCGGCCACGGCGACCTGACCACCATAGGCCGAGAGCGAGAGAGCAATCCGTTCCTCGTCCGAAACACGTGAGTTGCTGATATGATTGCCCGCGCTGGCAGCGATTTCTTTCATTGGGTGGCCTGAAATTGGGGTTTGGAGTACATAGCCAGGGAGATCTCTCGTGATCGGGCAAGTTCTCGGCCACTGCCGTATCACGGCGAAGATCGGCGAAGGCGGCATGGGCATCGTCTACCGCGCCTATGACGAAGTCTTGCAACGCAATGTGGCCGTCAAGGTCGTAAAGAAAGATCCTGCTCTGGACGCATCTGCCGGGCAAGATCTGCTCCGTGAAGCGCGCACTTCTTCCTCCCTCGCTCACCCGAATATCTGCACGATTTACGAGGTCGGTGAAACCGAAGGCGTTGTCTACATCGTAATGGAGCTGGTGGAAGGCAAGTCTCTGAACATCATGAGCATTGCCTCAGCGTTGCCGCCCGAGTCCGTCCTGCGATATGGAGTTCAGATCGCAAGCGCCTTGGCACGAGCCCATGACCGCGGCATCGTTCATCGCGACCTGAAGAGTGCAAACATAGTCGTTACTTCCGACGGCTTGGTCAAAGTTCTCGATTTCGGTCTCGCCAAGCGGGTGGGAGGCGGTGTACTCGATGCCCCCACACTTTCTTTCTCAACCGCACAGGGCGCGTCGAGTGTTAGCGGAACCCTGCCTTACATGGCACCCGAGGTCCTTCGCGGCGACCCGGCCGACTCGCGCGGCGACCTCTGGGCCCTGGGAGTGGTGCTCTATGAACTGGCTTCGGGTCGGCTGCCGTTCGAGGGACGCACTGGCTTTGAGATCAGTGCGGCCATCATGCGCGAAATTCCAAAGCCCCTGGGACATCCTGTGCCGCCGGGCTTGTGGGGAATTGTCCAGCGCTGCCTCGCCAAAGAACCCATGCAACGCTATCAGCGGGCGAGCGAAGTACAGGCCGCCTTGGAGGCCGTGCAATCTGGAGCAATCGTTTCGCCTGACCGGGGCGCGGATCAAAGTGTTGGCCCTCCCAGGGTCACTATGCTGCATGGCGTGCGACATGCTCGCGTAAAGAAGGGGGATTTCCTCTTGCTGGTGGGAACGACCAAAGGAGCTTTCATCCTTCGTTCCAATGCGCAGCGCACCCGTTGGGAAGTGGGCGGTCCCTATTTTCACGGTCACGCCGTATATGCGCTCGCCTATGATGGCCGTGGCGGTCAGCATCGCATCTGGGCTTCCACCTCGAGTTATTGGGGCACAATCCTGCGCGCTAGTGACGACTTCGGAAAAAGCTGGACCAATCCGCAAGAAGCTCCGATTCGATTCCCCGCCGATACTGGCATGTCCCTCCAGAACATCTGGCAGATTACGCTCGGACGGCCGGATGAGCCCAATCTGCTTTACTGCGGCGTCGAACCGGCGGCGCTATTTGAAAGCCGCGATGCCGGCGAAACTTGGTCGCTGGTCCGCGGCCTCTTCGATCATCCCCATCGGCCACGCTGGATGCCCAGCAATGGCGGCCTCGCTTTGCACTCCGTCGTGCTCGACCCCCAGAACGCGCAGCGCATCTACGTAGCCATTTCGTCTGGCGGGGTTTACCGCACCGATGATGCGGGCCGCTCATGGACTGCACGAAATCGTGGCATTCGTGCGACGTTCATGCCCGACAAGTATCCGGAATTCGGCCAATGCGTGCACAAAATCGTCATGCATCCCAGCCATCCCGGCCGCCTGTTTCTGCAAAATCATTGGGGACTTTATCGCTCCGATGACTCCGCCGAGAACTGGATTGACATCGCCAACGGAGTTCCGTCCGACTTCGGTTTTGCGATCGTGATACATCCCCGGAATCCCGATTGGGTTTACGTCGTGCCCGCCGAGTCTGATGAATTTCGTTGTGCCTGTGACGGACGGCTGCGAGTCTATCGAACCCGCAACGCGGGAGCCTCATGGGATCCGCTCTTGCGCGGTTTGCCGCAAAAACAAGCTTACGAAACCGTCTTGCGCGATGCCATGACCACTGATTCCTGCGATCCCACGGGAATCTATCTTGGAACCCGCAGCGGACAACTCTTTGGCTCTCGCGACGACGGAAAAACCTGGCATAAGGTCATTGATGGCCTGCCTTCAATCGCCTGCCTGCGGTGTGCCGTCGTCGAGGACGCTTCCCACATCGCCCCAACACCGCTTCCGCCATCTCGCACGCGCTCCTCACCTGCAAAATCAGCGGCCCTGCACAAGTCGCGTACCAAAACCAAGAAGAGATGATTGTGGCATTAACCTTTCACATTCCGGGCGCATTGCGCGAGTTCACCGCCGGACACACCACGGTCTCAGTCAACCTCACCGCTGGAACTCTCTCGGAGGCCTTGTCGGCGCTCTGCAACCTCTATCCCGGGGTCCGCGACCGCGTCCTCACCGAGCAGGGACAGATTCGACAGCACATTAATATTTTTGTGGGCACTGAGAACGTGCGTTACACCGGCGGCCTGACCACTCATATTCACGAGGATTCTGAAGTTCACATCGTCCCTGCCGTCAGCGGAGGGTAACAGTTGCAACTGCATTCGCGCCCGTCTACCACTAAGCGTCGAGATACTCCAGAACCCTCCCGATCCCTTCCCTAAACTCGTCCTCCGCTGCAATCAAACTCAGCACCAGATACCCATCCCCCGCAAAATCATAAAAATGCCCGGGATGCACCAGCACCGATTTCTCCCGCACCAACTCGATCGCTAATTCCTCATCCGATCGCGTCACCGGAACCCGCAACACCGCGTACCATCCGCCCTGCACACTCAATCGCGAACAAGCTTTCTGCCCCGCCAGTTGCCGATCCAGCTCAGCCAGATTCGCGCGCACCCGCTGCATCAACTGCCGCTGAATATTCTTCCGCTGCTCCAGCAGCACCGGCACCGCCCACTGCACCGGAGCATTCATCGAAAGATAAGTATCGGCAATCACCTCCAGTCGCCCCATCGCCGCTGAAACTTCATCCTGCGGCCCGCTGGTCACGACCCAAGCCACCTTCATCTGCGGCAGCGCCGAAATCTTCGATACCCCGCTCAGCGTGAACGTGAGCACATCGTTGTTCGTGGAAAAACTCGTGCCGCCTGCACCGTCCAGCCCGTAATCCAGAAACACCTCATCCACAATCAAGGCCAGCCCATGCTCCCGGCAGAAATTATTCAGCAACCGCAACTCCTCCGCCGAAACATACGACCCCGTCGGATTATTCGGATGCACCACTACCACTCCCCGAGTCCGCTTTGTGACTGCCTTCTCGAGCGAAGGAAAATCCATCTGCCATCCATGGTCGTAAATCAGCGGATAAGGCACCAACTTCACATCCTGCAAATCCGCCAGAAATTCGAACAAGGGATAGCTCGGCTTAGGCACCAGCAACTCATCGCCCGCGTTACACAGCAACCGAAACACAAACGAGTACCCCTCGCTAGTGCTGGTAGTCAAAACAACATTTTCCGTAGAGACGTTGCTGGCAACGTCTCTTTCACCAGGACGCAACTCGCGATAATAACCGCACACAGCCGAGCGCGCCGCCAACAAGCCCTTTGCCTGCGGATCGTAGTCCATCGCTCGCGGAGAACTTAGCGCCGCCAGGATGCCCGCCGAGTCGTACTCCAGCCCCACGCGCGTGGGATTCGAAACTGTCAGATCAAGGATCGCCACGCCCCCCGCGCGCGCATCCTCGATCGCCGCGGTCAGGCGGTTCTGTGCCAGCTTCCAATTCGTGCGTTCCGAAAACATGTTTGGATTTTTTACACCAACAGGCAGGATAAACTTGTCAGCGGCACAAAAGCTTGACGCCGGCGCTAAGCGCCCGGCCCCCGCCACTGCTTCACTATGATCTGCGGAGTCGGCTTGCGGTTCGCCTCACCCAGATTGATCGTCTCGCCCGGCCAGTCCCGAATTCCCACCGCCGGACAAATCACGCCTTTGGCCGTGGGACGCAGCAACTGCCGCAGGGTCTGCACCCCATAAAACAATCCCTCGCCGGAATTCGCGGCCACGATCAAATGATCGTTGTCGGAGAACAACAGATAACCGTCGTCCCCAATTTCCGCATCGGCCTTCAGCCCGTTCCGCGCCAGAAAACGCCGGACCCGCGCATCGTTCAGCCGCGCCAGCACGATGGCGCCATCTTCGGCCTTGCCCGCCGGCTTCATACCCACAATGTCGAGCTTCAGTCCGGACTGGTCTTCCACCTGCTCTGCCAGCGTCTCCGCCGCAATGCGATCCTCCGACTGATGGCCGAGGAACACATAAATCTTCGTCCGCGCTCCCACCTTGAAGCCGCCATCGCCCACTTTCACTTCTTTCGGAGAAGGCTCCAGAGTTAGAAACGTACGGTCGTTCGACTGCACGGCGCCGAACGCCGAAGCGCACGCCATACCCGCGAAGAGCATCGAAAAAAAAGCCCGCTTTGTGGACAAACTCCACATCGTAATCACGTTATTGTACGCGTCAGCCTCGCCCGAGGCACTAGAAACCTTCTTCTCCTGTTTCTAACCCGGTTTCCTGTCGAAAGTCTCCAGTTGCAACCGCTTAGCTCCCAAACGCCTCTTTATTCACCACATAAGGCATTTTCGCGACCTCTCCGCCGTAATTGCCCTCGAGCACGTCGATCAGCCCCTGCGCGCATCGTCCCGCCATGCCCTTGTCGGGATCGGTCGAAAGCCGCGTAATCCGCGCCGCGCTGGCAAAGTGCGGCATCAGCCGGCAGCGATCCGCAATCGCTGGATCGCGCAGCGGAGAATCCGCCGGCAGCGGCTCCTTCTCATACACGTCCAGCGCGGCTCCGGCAATCCAGTTCTCCCGCAGCGCCAACGCCAGCGCCGCCTCATCCACCACCGGCCCGCGTGACGTGTTCACCAGATAAGCCGTCGCCTTCATCAGGCTCAGCGTCTTCTCGTTGAACAAATGATATGTCGGCGTCTTGCTCTCGCCCGCGCGCAGCAAGGGCACATGCACGCTGATAAAGTCCGCGTCCCGCAGCGCTTCCTCAAAGCCCACATACTTGATCCACGGCCGCTCTTTCACCAGACCGCGAGCATGCCGAAGGTCATGAATCTCCTGGATCGTCTTCACAAACGCATGATTCTCATACGCCGGGTCGTAACACAAAACATTCATATCGAACCCGACGCACTTCTTGATAAACGCCAGCCCGATGCGCCCCGTCCCGATCACCGCCACCGTTTTCCCGGTGACCTCGTCGCCCAAAAACGGCAGGTACGGATGCCAGTATCCCCACCGGTTCTCGCGCGTCAAATGTTCCGCGGTCCACATTTTTCGTGCCAACGCCCCCAGCATGAAAAATGCGAACTCCGCTGTTGCCTCGGTCAAAACATCCGCCGTATGCGTGAACGGAACCTTGTACCGGTTGGCGTCCGCGCGATTAATGTTGTCAAAGCCCACCGCAATCTGCGCCACAACTTTCAGCCTGCCCTTGCCCGCCTCAAAAACCTCGGCATCAATCGGATCACGCAAGGTCGTAATCAGCCCGTCGATTCCCGATCGCACTTTGTCGAGAATCACGCTCTTCGCCGGAGCCTCCGGCTGCGCATACACTTCGACCTCATATCCCCGCTTGCGCAGCAGGTCAATCGCCTCGCCAATATCGCAGGTTGCAAACACGCGAAATTTCTTATCCATTGATTTCTTCCGATGAGTTTTAAAAAGAGTTTCTTCGAGAAGTACGGCTTACCAGTCCGCGCCCACAACGCGAACTCACGAAAATATCATACGCGGCCGGAAGGTGTGCAGCGGGCACTCCTGCCCGCTGCTCGAAACGCACTCGAAGGGCTGCAAAATGCACGCATGTGATCCTAATCACAGTTCGCGGCTCGACTAGGCGTTAGAATCCACTGTACTTAAGTTAATGCAAGAGGAGGTGCGCATGTACCGACTCGCACTGGTTACCGCAATCCTAATCTTCGTATCTCTTTATGCCCAGCAAGCTCCCACCGCTCAAAAAGTTGACCCGTACGCGGGAACTCCCGTCGAGGCAGCGAAACAGCAGAATCCGGTCAAGTCGACCCCCGAATCTCTCGCCAAGGGAAAGAAATGGTGGGGCCTCGATTGCGCCATGTGCCACGGTCAGGACGGCAAGGGCAAGGGCGAAACCGGACAGGATATGAAGCTCACCATTAAAGACTTTACCGACCCGGCCACCTTGAAAGACCGCACTGATGGCGAACTCTTTTATGTTATCAAGAATGGCCATCAGGATATGCCTCCCGAAGGCCCCCGGGTAAAGACCGAAGAGAACTGGGACCTGGTCAACTACGTCCGCTCGCTGGCCAAAAAGAAGTCCGACGACCAGACAGCGCAATAGCGCAAAAGATTATGTGGCGCGGCGGTGTGGAGCGGGCACTCCTGCCCGCTCTTTTTAGTGGCAAGAACCAGCGGGCTGCAGTGCCCGCTTCGCATTTTGTCGAAGGTCGGGGCTTCCGCGCCTACGGCTGCATCAGTATCGGCTTCACTCCCAAATCGATCGTCCCGCTGATCGCGTGGACCGCCCCTGTCAAATCGATGTACTGCAAGTATCCTTTGGGAGGAGTGTAGGGCTCCGTCGTGCACACTCCATTGCTGCACGTCTGCGATGCGTCCCACATAATCAGTTTCCTCCCCACCGGACATGACCAGAGGTTCCCCGAGTTCGTGCATGGCGATGGAATCGATTTCAGCAGCCATTTCGTCATCACTTCCTGATACGCCAATCCGGCCGGGGTCGCCTTTCCGGTGGTGGTCTCAATCGTTCCCGATGGAGCTTGTCCCCACGTGTACCAGGTCTGCATCGCCAGTTTGTCGGTCGCAGCCAGCCCGGCCTGCAGAATTTCGTATTGTGTAATCCATGCCGCCTGCATGTCCGGATCGGAAACTCCGTTCACTCCCCATCCGCCTTCGGTAGTGATCAGCGGCTTGCCCGACATGCCATTGGAATCGGCTACTCCCCGGAAGCCTGCGATCATCGTCTGAATCGGCGCGTTGGTCGAACTCGAACTCCCTGGCAGCGGCACCGGCAGCGCTACTCCTCTCCCAGTCTTGCTCGGGTATCCGTGGAAGCTCACCCCATCGGCAGCGTTCGCCCCTCCGCCCGACAGATATTCCGCCATCCATCCCGTCCCGCTGGGAGTCCACACCACCGAAGGCGTCAACACGGAGCTATACCGATTCTGCTTCAGAATCGGATACGCGAGCTCGCCCATCTGGATTAACTGGGTCACCGTGCCGGTCCAGAACGGAATCGTGTTGGCCTCGTTCCAGACCTCGTAATACTTCACCTGCGGAGCGGTCACGCCGTTGTAGTGATTGGCAACCTCACTGATGAAGTCAGTCCAGTCCTGCAAATCCTCCGGCGCCGATGTGCAAGCCACCACGCCATTCCTCTGGTTAATGCAGCCTTGCGTTGAACTGGCCGCCCATCCCGGCGTCCAGCCCATCACCAAGTCTATTAGCGCTACGCCGTTGACGTCTTTCGGTGCTGCCTTCACATACGGGTCCATCAGCGTGAAGTCGAACACTCCCCGGCCTTTTCCCTCAATCGCCGTCCACGCCAGTGGAGGATGGCTCATCACCCCGTAGGTCACCTTCGGCAGATCCTGGTAAGCCACCACGCCCATTCCAAAAAACGAGCTCTGAATCTGTCCCTGGGCCGCAACCGCGATCAGAAACAACGCGGCCAATATGGTGAGTTTCAACTTCATGCAAATTCTCGATTCTGACCGAAATTTCCCAGCCGCTTCGACACACTTCTGTAGCAATAAAAGCAGGCCCAACCAGGGGGACAACTTACCTCAGACAAGAAAGGGGAGACGGCGCCTGACGAGGATAAATCTTAGCCCAAGCGCGCCGCCAACGCCAATGAAAAGTTCATTAAAATCAAAGTCGCAAATTGTTGCAACCCCGCGCCAACAGCTGAGTTGGGCTGTATCGATTGAATCCTGAAATGGGAACTTGAAAGTCCAGGCCGGGTACCCATTTCTCGCGCATTTTGCGAGAAGTGCGAATCTAATTTACCCCGCGCGGCGATAGGGCTTCGATTCTTCCTCGCCCGTTCCCAGCAACCCGATCACTCCCCGCAAGCTCTCCCAGGCCGCATCATTCAGCGACGGATTCG
This sequence comes from uncultured Acidobacteriota bacterium, assembly GCA_963701925.1. Classification (GTDB taxonomy): domain Bacteria; phylum Acidobacteriota; class Terriglobia; order Terriglobales; family Acidobacteriaceae; genus Sulfotelmatobacter. Next base: position 719,718 of record CAVPBQ010000005.1, on the reverse strand, counting down.
CACTCACGATTTCGCGGATCATATCCCATGCCACCATATTCAGCGCACCCTCCGGCGGCAGCCCCATCGCCAGCGACACCGCGCATTGGGGGCAAAAGCAAACCCTCTGTGCCGCCGACTTCTGCCGCGGTTTCACTCCCACCGTCTGCGCAAACATATAGACGGCCACCGATTTATCTCCCGCCTCAATCTCGCGCCGGCAGCGCAAGCAGAATATAGGTTGCACGATTTCTTCCTTGAACAACGATGAATTTCGTTGACTTACTCTCCGTCACCCCAGAACCCAGCCGCAAGTATGCAGCGAGATTCCCGCCGAATCGTCAAATGAAGAAACACCCCGTGGAAGCTACTGATTTATTTTCCAACCACCCAGGCCATGCCGTCCGGCCCGCGTCCGGTCTCGATCTTCCCAATCATCGCCAGCGTTTTCAGATCGACCACCGCGATGTACCGGTCCGGGCTCGCCGCCACATAAGCCCGCGCCCCATCCGGAGAAATCAGAATCCCCGCAATCCCCTTCCCCAGCCTCACCCGCTTGATTTCTTTGCGAGCCGCCGCGTCCAGCACCACCAGATCGCCCGTCCCTAGGTCGGAGATCAACACCATCTTGCCGTCGTGCGTGAACTTCACCCGGTTGGCAAATTTCGTCGGCACTGCGAACGTCTGCACCACTTTCTTGCTCGCGACGTCAATCACCGACACCGTTCCGTCATGCGAATTCGCCGCCCACAACTCTTTACCGTCCGGCGAAACGTCGAATCCCTCCGGCCCCTTGCCCACGGAAACATACGTTTCCGTCCATCCCGAAGCATCCGCGTTTTTGTCGCGCTCCAGAATCCCGATGCTGTCCGAATTCACATTCGAAGTAAAAATTCGTGACTCATCCTTCGCCACCATCAGCATGTGCGTGCGATTCTGGCCGATGCCCAGCACCCAATCGACTTTCCCGCTCGCCGGATCGTACCGCCCGATCGCCTTGCTTCCCTCCGCCGTGAAATAAACCTTCCCGCCTGCCAAGTCGAGTCCATGCGGCGCCAGCAGCGCTCCCAGATCAACCGCCGGCAGCGCTTTCCGTTCCGCCAGATCGACAACCGAGATCGTGTGCTGCGGATTCCGGAACGCGCCGTAATTGGAAATGTAGGCGAACCGTCCATCCTCCGAAGCCACCACTTCGTGCGGATCTTCCCCAGTCGCCACACGCCCGACCACTTTCATGCTGGCAGGATCGACAATGGCCAGCATCCGGTCGTCCTTCTCCAACACCAGCAGCATGCCCGAAGCGCTCTGCGCGGAAGCGCGCGGCGCCCATGAAATCGCAATCAACCACGCTGCCGCAAACGCGACAATTCCTCTAGCAGACATTTTCCTGACCCGCCCTCTTTTACTCGGAGATTTTCTAACTCACCTTCAGCCCGTCCGGAACCAGCGGCAGCCCGCGCAAGCGCAAACCGCAAGCATCGAAAATCGCATTCGCAATCGCCGGAGCCAGCCCCACCATCGGACATTCCCCCGCCCCCACCGACGCCTGATCCTTGCGATCAATCAGCACCGTCTCCAGCGCCGGCAGATCGCTGAAGCGAGGCACACGATACTCCGACATCCGCCCGTTCAAAATCCTTCCATTCTCAAACGAGATCGCCTCAAACAATGCCCCGCCCAAACCCTGCACGTTCGAGCCTTCAATCTGATTGCGCAGCCCATCCGGATTCACCACCGCCCCGCAATCAAACGCCGTCACCACGCGCGAAACTTTCACCTCGCCTGACTTGCGGTCCACATGAACATCGGCGAAAGTCGCAATGTAGCCGAGCTTCTCGTACCCGCCGCCCATGCCGAATCCTTGTCCCGCGACCTTGTTCACGCCCCATCCGAACTTTTTCGCCGCCGCCTCAAACACCGCGCGCAGCCGGTCTTCCTTCAAATTCTTCAGCCGAAATTCCAGCGGATCCATCTTCACCGCATGCGCCATCTCGTCCATGTGCGACTCGCGCGCAAAATGATTCGCCGTCGCTGCCAGCGCCCGGTACGATCCCTGCCGCAACGGATACTTCGTCGCATGAAACACGATGCGCTGGTTCGGAATCTCGTAGTAACTCCGAATCCCCGCGGACCCCGAATTGTAATTGTCATGTTCCCAGGCGGTGATCATCCCATCCGAACGCACTCCCGATGAAACATCCATCACGCCCGCCGGACGGAAATATGCCCAGGTGAACTCCTCTTGCCGAGTCCACACTACTTTCACCGGACGCTTGGCCGCACGCGCCAGCCGCGCCGCTTCAATCGCCGTCTCCCCCGTATGCTTCCCGCCGTAGGCCGATCCCGTGTCCGGCATGAGCACGCGCACTTGCTCTTGCGGAATTCGAAACGCCTCCGCCAATTGCCCGCGCACGCCAAACGGACGCTGGGTTCCGGTCCACACCGTCAACTGGTCGCCATCCCATTTCGCCAGCGCCGCCCGCGGCTCCAGCGGCACATGCGCGATATACGCAACCGTATAAGTCTGCTGCAGCTTGTGATCCGCCGCCGCCATGGCTTTGTCGACGGAGCCAACATCGTACCGGTCTCCATCTCCTGTCGGATCTTTCCCCTCGGTCGTGTTCTTGCGGAGATAGTCGAACAACTCTTTATTCGAAATCTGCGGCTCCGACTTCCACTCCGCATGAATCGCCTTCACCGCCGCCTCAGCCTGTGCCGTGGTCGCAGCCGATACCCCCACGAAATCGCCGTCCCGCACCACCGATGCGCCCATCTGCTCGGCCTTCGTTATATCGACGGACGTCAATGTTGCCCCGAAAGCCGGCGGACGCACTACCTTCCCGTACCACATCTCCGGCAACTTCTGGTCGGATGGATAGCGGTGCTTCCCCGTTACAAACTCGCGTCCATCCACTTTTCGCACCGGCTGCCCGGCGACCTTCCAGTCCTTCGCTGCAATCAGCGGATCCTCCGCCGGAAGCGTCTGCGCGATCTGCTGCCCCTTGGTCAGCGCCGCATACTCAACAGATCGATGGTTCTTCGCATCGCGCACCCGCCCGTTTTCCGCCACCAAACCTTGGGCATCGACTTTCCACTGCGCCGCCGCCAGCCCGATCAGCGCATCCCGCGCTGCCGCCGCCACTTTGCGCAACTGCAGGTTCATGGTCGGAGTCGTCCGGCTCCCAAACGTTCCCATATCAAACGGGGTCAGCTGGGTGTCGCCCATCACCAGTTCAATCTTTTCCATCCCGACATTCAGCTCCTCCGCCACCGCCTGCGTCAGCGATGTGCGGATGTTCTGCCCCATCTCGGCCTTGCCCGTATACACCGTCACCCGCCCGTCTTCGCCGATGTGCAACCAGGCATCAATCTCTCTCGGCAACGCCTCCCCACGTAACCGCCGCGCCCCGCCCGACTCCTGCGCCGCCATGGCGGTCTTCAACACCGAAACCACAAGCACACCTGCGCCCAAAAACTTGAAAAATTCCCGCCGCCCCAAATCAAACCGGTAAGCCGCAGCCGCCGAAAGCTCATACCGCTCCGGCTCAATTGCAAGTTCAACAGATGAACACGTAGGGACGGACGCATTCGTCCGTCCGGTCGAGCAAAGCTCGACAGCCTCTGCACTCACCGTCTTTCGCAACTCGCCGCTCATAACCCAATCCCCCTCGCTTCACCTGCTGCTCGCCGAATCGCGGCGACAATCCGCGAATAAGTCCCGCACCGGCAAACGTTCCCGTCCATAAATTTGACGATCTCGTTCTTCGACGGTGCCGCATTCTTCTTCAGCAGCGCCACCGCCGACATGATCATCCCCGAAGTGCAGTACGCACACTGCATCGCGTCCTCATCCAGAAACGCCTGCTGCACCGGATGCAGTTTGTCCCCATCGGCCAGCCCCTCGATAGTCGTGATCTGCTTACCCGCAACCGATCCAGCCCAGGTCACGCAAGACCGCTCGGCTTTGCCATCGATCAAAACCGTGCAAGCCCCGCACATCCCTTCTCCGCAGCCATACTTGCTGCCCGTCAAATCCAGATGCTCGCGCAGCACGGTCAACAGCGGAGTCCGAGGATCCGCCTCCACCAAAACGCTGCGTCCATTAAGCAAGAGTCGAATCGAAGCCATGGCAAGAACTCCCGAGAGAGATGACGATGTTGAAGAGCGCGCTACCTAAAATGATATACCCGCCCAAGCAGCTGATAAACGTGGAAGAGACATCCTTCTGAGCCGCGTCAAGAAAAACGTGGGAGAGCCGCCCTCCAGAGCGCCCCCCCAGCGAAGTCGAAGGGGCCGCGTCAGCGCGAACCGTGGGAGAGCGGCGCTTCAGGGCCGCGTCAGCGTGGAATACAAATGGGGCTCCAGCCCCCGCCTCACGCTTTCACGTGATACGGAATCGTCGCCACCGTAATCCTCTGATTTCCATTGAACATCAACAGCGCCCGGATCGCCTCCGGCCGGTTGTTATGCAGAAAATAGTGATACCAATGGCTCTCCACCAGCTCCGGAATCAGCACCGTAATAATCCGGTCCGGCTGTTTCATCTGCTCCTGAAACGCATAATCCACAATCGGCTTCACGATGTAGCGATAGCGCGACTCCAGCACCACCAGCCGTGGAGCCGGCAATCCCGCCGCCAACGCCGGCTTCTCCACCAGATCGCCCCAGCAGCGCTGCAGTTCGTCCGTCTTTTCTCCGCAAGCCACATGCACCACATGAATTTCTTTTGACAGCGTCCACGCATAACGCAGCGCCTTCTCCGCCACTAGGCTCCAGCGATCGATCGGCACCAGCAAAACCGGCTCGCACAAATCTCCCGTATGAATTGGTTCCGACGCCTGCGTCTCCTCTGCCACTCTTCCATAATGCCGCCGCACCGAACTCATCATCAAAATCAGCGCCGGAATCAGCAGCACCGTGATCCACGCTCCGTCCACAAACTTCGCCACTAGCACCACTACGGTAGTGATCCCCGTAGCCAGCGCCCCAAGCCCATTGAAAAAAATGTTGTGCGCGCCGCCGCCATGCCGCCGCCAGTGCACCACCATGCCCGCCTGCGACAGCGTGAACGCCAGAAACGCGCCAACCGCATATAAAGGAATCAGCCGGTCGGTCACGCCGCGGAAAATAATCAGCAGCGCTGCTGTCAGAATCGCCAGCGCATACACACCCTGCGCAAAAACCAGCCGCCGTCCGCGCAACACAAACGCATGCGGCAAATATCCATTGGCCGCGATCGCCCGCGCCAGCCGCGGAAAATCCGCAAACGCCGTATTCGCCGACAGCGACAGCACCACCAGAATCGATCCAATACTCACCCAATAAAACCAGCCCTTGCCCGCCACCGCGCCCAGCAACTGCGACAGCACACTCTGATATCCCACCGCACCCGGATCCGTCGCCGCGATCCCATACGCCGGCACCAGGTACGCAATCCCCAGCAGCATCACCATCAGAATTCCAATGATGATGGTCAACGTCCGCTTCGCGTACTTGTCCGTCGGATCGTGAAACGCCATCACTCCATTGCTCACGGCCTCGACGCCCGTCATCGCCGTGCAGCCGCTCGAAAACGTCCGCACCAGCAGCCACAAACTCACCGTCCCCGCAACCGCTGTCAACTGCGGCGGAGCCACCACCGCCACCGGATGCCCTCCCGCCAGCACCGCCTTAATAATTCCCACCGCAATCATCCCCAGCAAACACGCAATAAAAACATACGTCGGCAGCAGAAACACTCCGCCCGTCTCCTGCATGCCGCGCAAATTCACAATCGTGATGGCCGCCAGAATTCCCAGGCACAACCACAGGGTGCTGCTCTGCAACGACGGCACTGCCGAAACCAGCGCGCCCACGCCCGCCGAAATTCCCACTGCCGCCGTGAGCACGTAATCAATCATCAGCGCAGCCGCAGCCAGCAATCCCGCACCCTCACCCAGATTTTCCGAAGCCACCGTGTACGACCCACCGCCCTGCGGATACGCCGTGATGGTCTGCCGGTAGGAAATATAAACAATCGTCAGCAGCACCACGATCCCAATCGTGATCGGCCACACATACATCGCACCCGCCATGCCCAGCGGGATCAGCAGCGTCAGCGCCGCCTCCGGGCCGTACGCCGCCGAACTCAGCGCATCCAGTCCGAAGATCGGAATCCCCTTCAGCGGCCCGATCCGCTCCGCCTTCTCCTCTTCGGTAGCCAGCGGCCGCCCAAACAACAATCCCAAAATGTCCAAAAGATTCATCCTCCGGATGCAGATGACGCTCGCAGTTGGCCCACATCATACCCTGCCAGAACCCATGTAGGGACAGCCGCCCTCGGCTATCCACCGGCCCGGAAGTATGGGGCCGCAGCTCAGGGATGCCATGCCATTTCCCGACACAAAACTGAGCAGCACTGTAGCCGATTCAGCGATGTAACCCGCGCCGTACCCTTCCTTCCGCCAAGCGCTCAGGACTCTATCCGATATCGCAATCGCGCCAAACAGTTCACGCTTTTATTTGTTGAAACGAATCGCCAATCAGGAGCCTAACCGTGACACTGTCAAAGACCGTCGGTGCCAGCTTTCTAGTTTTGATTCTCGCCGCCACGTTCGCCTGCAACACCAAAGACAAAGCCCCCGACGTTACTTCCAACGTTCGCCAAGGACTGAGTCAAGCCGGATTGAATGATGTAAGCGTCAGTGAGGATCGCGACAAGGGCGTCGTCACCCTCACCGGCAAAACGGTAAGTGACGATCAAAAAGGGCAGGCCGAATCCATCGCCAAACAGGCGGCAGGAAACCTCGTAGTCGCCAACGAGATTGAAGTTCGTCCCCAGGACGACGACACCGCGCGCACTGTCGACTCGGATCTGGATAAAGGGATCGACAAAAATCTCGACGCCATGCTGGTCGAGAACAAACTGAATCACGACGTGAAATACGATGTGAAGAACGGCGTGGTCACTCTGAAAGGCGACGTCCCCTCCGAATCCCGCCGCACCTCCGCCGAAAAACTGGCCAAAGAAGTCCCCAACGTTAAGCAGGTAGTCAACGAGCTGGAAGTAAAAAATCGCAAAGCCACATCGACTGAGTAAACCCCTCATCCCGGAAGCAAGGGAGTCCTCGCAATCCCGAGGACTCCCCGCCAGACCTAATTCCCATTAAGACATTGACGCATAAAGAAAGCTCCTCGCCCCCATCCATAAACTCCAATTCCCTGTCATCCTGAGCAAAGCGAAGGACCCACTCATTTTGGGAGCCCCGTGACCGTATCCAGGAGTTTTCGCGTCAAACGCGCGGTCTGAAAGTGCACAATGAAAGATCACGAATATTTCGTCTACATAATGTCCAGCCCTTCCGGCACGCTGTTCATCGGCATGACCAACAGCATCTATCGCCGCGCCCTGCAGCATAAGGCCGGAGAAATCGAAGGCTTCGCGGCCAAATACCACTGCACCCGCCTGGTCTACTACGAAGGCTTTGACGACGTTCACCGTACTATTGGCAGAGAGAAGCAACTGAAAGGCTGGTTGCGTAGCAAGAAGATCATCCTGATCGAATCGAAAAATCCAAGATGGGAAGACCTGGCCGAAAAGTGGGGAGCACAAATGCTTTTTGCAGGCGAATCCATGAAGAACAGATGAACAGATAATCCGTCATCAGCTGAAAGCAACCTGTCATCCTGAGCGAAGCGAAGGACCCCACTGACCTTGGGGGCCCCGCGATCGTATCAGGGAGTTCTCGCCCCAAATGCCCAGCCTAAAACAAATCTGTCATCCTGAGCGAAGCGAAGGATCCCATTGAAGACTGACGAGTATCCCAGAAGCTTCCATGGGTTCTCCCATGCCGCCCCAAGCGTGAGAATGCCTCGACGCTGCATCGGAACAATAAGGAGTACAGAGGTCCTTCGCTCCGCTCAGGATGACAGACGGCCTAGGGGCGTCCCCATCCCTTGACAACTCCCCACTCCCCCCTCTACAATTAGCACTCGTGAGCCTTAACTGCTAACAGCAGCGGCTAACCCATATAAATCATTAACTTACACGAGATCAGCGGCATTGCGATCTCTTCAACTATTCTCAAACTACCTTGAAAGGAGTTTCATCCATGGCGAAATTTACCCCACTCCATGACCGCATTCTGGTGCGGCGCATTGAAGAAGGCGAGACCACCCGCGGTGGCATCATCATCCCCGACTCGGCCAAAGAAAAGCCGCAGGAGGGCGAAGTCGTTTCCGTCGGCAAAGGCAAGATCAACGAGGACGGCAAGGTTCGTCCCCTCGACGTGAAAGACGGCGACCGCATTCTATTCGGCAAATACTCCGGCACCGAAATCAAGTTGGACGGCGAGGATTACATCATCATGCGCGAAGAGGAAGTCCTCGGCATCCTGACCGGCTCGACCGCCAAGAAAGAAACCGCCGGATCGAGGAAGTAGGTTTCCGAAATCGCTGGCGTCAATACGGTTTAGCTAACAGCCAAGAGCTAACAGCTAAGAGCCGCAGCAGAAATCCCGCAGGCCAGTCCTGCAATCGAATATAGGAGAAGAAACAAATGGCAAAGCAAATCATTCATGGAGAAGAATCCCGGCAGGCGATTCTCCGGGGCGTCAACGTCCTGGCCGATGCCGTGAAAGTCACTCTCGGCCCCAAGGGCCGCAACGTAGTCATCGAAAAGAAATTCGGTTCGCCGACGATCACCAAAGACGGCGTCACCGTAGCCAAAGAAATCGAACTTCGCGACGGCCTCGAGAACATGGGCGCGCAGATGGTTCGTGAAGTCGCTTCCAAGACTTCCGACATCGCCGGCGACGGCACCACTACCGCCACCGTTCTCGCCCAGGCCATCTATCGTGAAGGCGTTAAGACCGTAGCTGCCGGAGCCAATCCCATGGCCCTGAAGCGCGGCATCGAGAAGGCCGTCACCACCATCGCCGGCAAGATCGACAAGGAAGGCAACCGCGTCAATGGCGAGCTCGACAAGCTGTCCAAGCCCGTCACCGGCGAAATGATTGCCCAGGTCGGCACCATCTCCGCCAACAACGACGAGACCATCGGCAAGATTATCGCCGAGGCCATGAAGAAGGTTGGCAAAGACGGCGTCATCACCGTCGAAGAGTCGAAGACTCTCGAAACTCAACTCGAAGTCGTCGAAGGCATGCAGTTCGACCGCGGCTATCTCTCGCCCTACTTCGTCACCGATCCCGAGCGCATGGAAGTCGCCATCGAGAACGCCTACATCCTGATCAACGAAAAGAAGATTAGCTCGATGAAGGATCTCCTCCCGCTGCTCGAGCAGATTGCCAAGTCCGGCAAGCCCCTGCTGATCATCGCAGAAGACGTGGAAGGCGAAGCCCTCGCCACCCTCGTCGTCAACAAACTGCGGGGAACGCTGCAAGTCGCGGCCGTTAAGGCTCCGGGCTTCGGCGATCGCCGCAAAGCCATGCTGCAGGATATCGCTATCCTGACCGGCGGCAAGGCCATCACTGAAGATCTCGGCATTAAGCTCGAGAACGTTCAGATCTCCGACCTCGGCCAGGCTAAGAAGATCACCATCGATAAAGACAACACCACGGTGGTCGAAGGCAAGGGCAAGCACGCTGAGATCGAAGGCCGCGTGAAAGAAATTCGCAGCCAGATCGACAAGACCACCAGCGACTACGACCGCGAGAAGCTGCAGGAGCGGTTGGCGAAACTGGTCGGTGGCGTGGCCGTCATTAAAGTCGGCGCCGCAACCGAAACCGAAATGAAGGAAAAGAAAGCCCGCGTGGAAGATGCGATGCACGCCACCCGCGCAGCCGTGGAAGAAGGCATTGTCCCCGGCGGCGGCGTTGCGCTGGCTCGTTGCGCCGCGACCCTTGAGAAGGTCAAGGCGGAAGGCGATGAGCAGATCGGCATCAACATCGTGAAGCGCGCCATCACCGAGCCCCTGCGCATGATCGCCGAGAACGCCGGCGAAGAAGGCGCAGTCGTCCTCGGCAAGGTGCTCGACTCCAAGGAGATCAACTTCGGCTACAACGCCTTCTCCAACGAGTACGAGGATCTGGTTAAGGCAGGCGTGCTCGATCCGACGAAAGTCGTTCGCACCGCCCTGCAGAATGCCGGATCGATTGCCAGCCTGATGCTCACCACCGAAGCCCTGGTAGCGGAGATTCCTGAAAAGAAGGAAGCTCCAATGCCCGGAGGCGGCCACGGCGGCGGCATGGGCGACATGTACTAAAACACGTAGCGCGGGCGCCCACGCCCGCGACTCATACGATGAACCAGTAGGGTGCCCCGTCCAAGCTCAGCTTGGGCGGGGTTTTTCTTTGTTGGATTCGTTTGTGATCGCGAGCGTGTGCCACGTAGGGACGGCCGCCTCGGCTGTCCAACGAGCGAAGCGAGGCAGCCACCGTTGCCCTTAAAAGGCGCCTCCCGCCGAAATCACCGCGGCTTCACCACGCTCAGCGTAATGCTCGACGGATACGCAGCCGAGTGATGCACTTCGTTGTGCGCGACCACGCCCTGCGCTTCGTTGTAGTTCTCCCCGCCAGTGTTCAGGTTGCGATCGAATTGCGGAAAGTTGCTGCTGCTGATCTCGATCCGTAACTCGTGTCCGGCCGCGAAGTAGTTGCTGGTCTGCATGGGCTGGAACGTGACTTTGTAGACTTTACCTTTCTCCATCCACGCCGGCGGCTTGGTATAGCCCTCGCGGTAGCGCGCCCGCTGAATATTTTCTTCGATGTTATAAGCCGTCCCGTCAGGCAGCACTTCGATCAGCTTCACGGTAAAGTCCGTATCTTTCGCGTCACTCGACACGTAAAGCGTAACGTCGATTGGTCCGCTCACCTCGATGCCTTCTTTCAGCGGACCCGTGCTGTAGACCAGGACATCGTCCCGCACTTCCAGACTGCGCTGATCAATCGCGCCCGGCTTGTACTGTGCGCCCAGACAGCAGAATCCTCCGCCGTTAGTCGGAACCGGATTCATCGGATCGTAAACAAATTTATCCGCCGCATCTTTCGCCTCCGGTGCCGCCAGCAGCGATCCATCTCCGTAAAGCGAATTTGCGTGGCCCGCGCTGCCCAGATAATAAGTGACCGGCTTCGCGCCGTCCGGCGGCCATGTCTCCGACGTCTGCCACTTGTTGCTGCCCATGGTGTAGTAGCGCACCTTCGGAGTCTTGGTGAGAATGCCGTTGTCCTCGCCTTTCAGGAAGTAATCAAACCATCCATACGTAAGCGCATCATAGTCAAGCCGCGCGTCGCCCATGTCGCGCTCGCCGACAATCGTATGTTCCGCGGCGCGCTTGTAACTGCAATGCGCCACCGGCGCGATCACCGCATACTGCTGCGCCGCGACCGCCGGACTCGCAGTGCTGCGCACGTAATTGTAGGCCGCCAGATTTGGCCCAATGCTCACGTCGTACCAAGTCATCATCCACAGGCCCGGAATGTTGATGCGCATGCTGTCGTTCCACAGCCCGCCCTCGTACCATGAAGGATCGTTCGGCGTGCGCGCGATCATCCCCGGCTTGCCCGAGGGCGTGGTGTCGGCAAAGATGCCGTGCGGCGCGCCGATCGCCGCGTAAATATCTTTCTCCGGCAGATGCGCCAGCGCCTTCGACCAATCAACCGTCGGCGGATGCGCCGAGAGATCATACGACTTGGCCGCAGCCACCAGCTCTTCCTGCGTCATGCCCGAGGGAAACATCGGGCGTCCGTCTTTCACCAGAAAGCCGTAGTCGTAGAGCCACGAGCCGAAGAGCATCTGCACCGCCCCGCCGCGAAACCAGTTACCCTGCTCGTAATAAGGAGCGACACGGCCCACGCCCGCCCCGAAGCTTTCCGGGATGATCGTCGTGAGCGCCTTGTTGCCGCGCGCGGCCACCGCCAGCTGCCACTCCGCAGTTGAGGAACATCCAATCAGGCCGACCTTATCCAGCGACCAGGGCAGCCCACCCATCCAGTCGAGCGCGTCGTCGGAATCGGTGAGCGGCACGCCCAGAATGTCGTAGTCGCCTTCGGAAAAATATCGCCCGCGCTCGTTCATCTCAATGTAAGCGTAGCCGTGCTTCACCGCCTCCAGCGGCCCAGACATGTCGCGAGGCGCGCCCAACTCCACGTCCCAATAATTGAAGTTGTACGGAGTGCGCACAAAAATGATGGGATATTTCTTCGACTCGTCCTTGGGCCGATAAATGTCGGCCTGCATGCGCTTGCCATCGCGCATCGGCACCATCACCTTGCGCTCGATGATGGCGACCGATTCCAGTTCGCTCTCGGTCGCGTTGCGCCGGGCGATCGCGGCTGCATCCGGCTGCCGCCCCTGCGCCACTGCGGAAGGAGCACACTCAAAAATCGTGAGCCACAAAACTGCCAGAAAAAATACCTTCGCATCTAGCTTCATCGCGGCCTCGCTTCATGGGATGTAGAGGGAACGACAATCCCGTCGGGACACTATAACGCAGCCCGCTCGTCCCGCGCCGCAATCACCGGCGTAACCCAGAAAACCGGGAAGGGCACGACTTTAGTCGTGCCGAAAGAGACGGAAATAAAAGGAACCGGGCTTCGGTCCCAACGGGACCGCCGAAAATAGCGCGGCGTTTCAACGCCGCGTAACCTGAAACAAAGATGGAACGGCGTCCCGGAGGAACGCCTGATCAGCGTGGCCGGCTTTGAAAGGTGTGGCTTCAGGGCAGGTGACCATGCCCCGCCCATTGTCATTGCGACGTGCGAGCAAAGCGAGACAGCAGGAATCCGCTCTGCCGAATGACGTCACGGCCTACGCGATGCATCATTATGTATGTGAGAATGGTGTGCTCATGATTGCATTGCGAGTCGCTCTCTTTTTTCTGATCGTTGTCCCGCCGTCCTTCGCAGCGGAGGCCAGCGGCTTTGTTCAGGCGCAGGGATGCGGCTCTTTCAACGGCTACCGTCTCCAGTTCGAAAACCTTGACGGGAAGAAGCTGGCCAAGCCAATCGCGTTGACCTTTCCGGAAAGTTATTACTGGGAGAACAGCCTCAACGACCCATGGAGAGTATCGGCCCCGGAGTGTTCGGCGTCCGCCTGTGAGCCGGGCGCCCACGGCACGGTGCGAATCACGCGCGTTGATCGACACTTCTCGCTGGGGTCGAGAAGGCGGATCATCTCCAGCATCTCCGGCGAATTCTCCATCGAATTGCAAAACGGACGAAAAATCGACGCCGCCTTTCGCGCCAAAGTACGCAAGCCAGAGAGAAAAATAATCTGCGAATAGGCCAAATTCCGCCTCGGCTCCAGCTCTCGCTTTCCACAGATTTATTTTCGACTTGTGACATCTGACCTTGCCTTCCACAGCCCCACGCTCCCACCGTGGTTAGAGCCGAGAGGCGGAGACACAAAAAGTCACACCAGCTAACTCCTTATTCCGCAATATTTTACCTGTAACTCCTTGCGGCTCAAGATTATGCGGAAAAACATCGAGATCTACCCTCGCTAACTCACCTGGAATCAAGATTTTATCGGGAGCCATCAAAAAAAATGTGGGGGAGGGGTCCTGACCCAGGATCAAAATCCCCACTCTAACGTCGCAAACTGCGCGACGTTAGAATGGGGCACCCGCTTGATGGGACTTACAACGTTAGTTCGGGAGCACCACGGTGTCGACTACGTGGATCACGCCATTCGACTGAAACACGTTGGGGATGGTCACCGTCGACATGCCTCCCTTTTCGTCCTTCAGCACGATGTTCGACCCCTGCATCATGGCGATGAGCGTGCCCCCGCTGACCGTCTTCAGAGTCGCCTGGCCGTGTCCCGCGCGAATCTCCTTCTTCAGTTCGGCGGAGCTGAGCCGTCCCGCGACCACGTGGTAGGTGAGGATCTTGGTCAGCATCTCTTTGTTCTCCGGCTTCAACAGAGTCTCCACGGTGCCGGCCGGCAGCTTGGCGAAGGCTTCATTGGTGGGCGCGAAGACGGTGAACGGTCCCGCGCCCTTCAGCGTGTCGACCAGCCCAGCGGCCTTGACGGCGGCCACCAGCGTGGTGTGGTCGGCGGAGTTGACCGCATTGTCGATGATGTCTTTGTTGGGATACATCGGCTGTCCGCCAACCACGGGATTCTTGTCGGCCGCGAAGGTCATGCACGTAATCGCGACGATGCTCAACAGCAGAAATGCTTTGCGCTTCATAAATCTCTCCTCAATGATCTGATTTCGATGTGAACTGCTTTCATGGATAGATACGAGGCAGCGCAGAGATTGGATTGGTCGGAGCGGAAGGGCTGTGTAATCAGTGTCTACGAGTTGGCAGAAGAAGCTGAAAGTTGTTCGGCGATCTGCGTGAGAACGGCTTCGATCTTGTCGCCGTTGGGCACGCCGCCCTGGGCCATATCTTTGCTGCCGCCGCCGCGGCCGCCGAGCGTGGCCATGGTTTCTTTCAGCAGCGAGCCCATGTCGAAGGGCTGGCCAGCCGATTGCGCAAAGACCAGCGATGGCTGCGGCGAAATCGTCGCCAGCAGAGCGACCGTGTTCGCCGAAAGCCGCGTCAGTTTCTGCGCCAGCAGCTTGATGGCATTCAAGTCGCGATCGGCAAAGGTGCGGACGATTAGCTTGCGTCCGTTCGCTTCGGCAGTTTCCGCCAGCAGCGCAGCAGCTTGGGCTGCGGCGAGTTCTTCGAGCGACTGCTCGGCTTGTTTGCGCTGAGCGCGTATCTCGTCGAGCGCTTTCCGCGCCTGCTGTGGCACATCGTAGATGTGCGCGGAGAACATTGCGGCAGTCTCCGTGAGCGTGGTGAAATCGCGGCGAGCGGTAGCGACGGCGCGTTGTCCAGCCACGAATTCGACCCGCCATCCCTGGCGAACTCTTTCCGCCTTGCGCAGCAGGATGCAGCCGATCTGTCCGGTCTGGTTGACGTGCGTTCCGCCGCAAGCGCTGACGTCGACATCGCGGATGTCGATGATGCGCAGCTCATCGCGATCCGTCGCGGGAGGCTTGCGCAGGCCCAGCTTCCCTGCTTCGTCGCGAGTCACAAAGCGAATCTCGACCGGACGATTCTCCAGGATGATTTCGTTGGCCAGCCGCTCGGCAGCTTCGATCTGTCCCTTCTTGAGCGTCGGCGTATCGAGATCGATGGAGCAGTAGTCGACGGCCATATGGAACGAGACTGTGGCCATGCCGAACAGGCGCACGAACGCGGACGACAGCACATGCTGTCCCGAGTGCTGCTGCATGTGGTCGCGCCGGCGGGCGATGTCGACTTGGCCATGCACGCGGGTTCCATGCTTGAGGTCTTTCAGCGGTGTTTCGAGGTAATGGACGACCTTGCCATCTTCGGAATCGGCGACTTCGGTGACGTTCATCTGCTCGCCGCCAATCGAGATCACACCGGTATCGAAGACCTGGCCGCCGCTGGTGGGATAGAACGCAGTGCGGTCGAGAACGATTGCTGGGCGCGGGGTCTCATAGACCTCGCGCACTTCGGCCTCGAAGTCGTAGAGGAACGAGTCGCGATAGTAGAGACGGTCCGTCATTTAACTGAGGACTTAGATGCTTCCTCCGGACCAAAGAAGCCGGCCGGCGCTTGGGCAAAAATGATTGTGAGTTCCGGCGAGCCCGGCGGGCCGCTGTATTCGAGGCTGTGATGGGCATGGTAGCCCACGGTCTTGCCAGCCCGCGCCAGTTTAAGAAAATATCTTGCCAGATGCTCAAAGCCGTCGCTGTTCGCCCAGAGAGTGACGTTCCCCTTTGCGTCCGACTCGAACCTGTACCAAATCCGATCTAGGCCAACGTAAGTATCGAGGTAATTCACTGAGTTCGGCGTATCGCGTGTAAGTGTGAGCTGAACTTCGATCTTGTCATCCACGACTAGCTCCTTCAATACGGCCCGATTATTCCTCCGACTTGGCGGGCTTTCGGCTTCGGATCAGATGGCTTAGCGGACATGAGTGTCCGCTCCACATGGGTATCTAGTACATCCAGATACTTCAGGCCGGTGCCTGTGTTGAACAGGACTACCGTGTCTTCTGGCCTGAAGAATCCACTGGCAAGCAGTTTGCGGTAGGCGACCAGGCAAGCTGCGCCTTCGGGCGCGGCGAAGATGCCTTCTGTTTTCGCCCAGTGGCGTGTGGCTTCGAGGATTTCCTCGTCGGTCGCGCTGATCGCGATTCCCTTCGATTTTTTCAGGATGTCGAGAATCAGATAATCGCCATAGGGCTTGGGCACGCGCAGGCCCGATGCTAGCGTGGCTGCATCGGTCCACATTTCGGAACTAGATTTCCCTTCTTCGAATGCCTTCACGATGGGCGCGCAGCCGGATGCTTGCACGGTCACCATCTTCGGCCGCTCCAAGCCGATCCATCCCAGCGCTTCCATTTCCTCGAAGGCCTTCCACATGCCGAGCAGGCCGACGCCGCCTCCGGTGGGATAGATGATGCCTTGCGGCATGCGCCAGCCGAGTTGCTCGGCGACTTCGTAGCCCATGGTCTTTTTGCCTTCGACGCGGTAGGGTTCTTTGGTTGTGGAGACATCGAACCATCCGTCTTTCTCCCACGAGTCGGAAGATTTCAGTTCCGCGACTCTTTTCGCGCAGTCGCTGATGAGGCCATCAACGAGCGTGACATTTGCTCCGTAGTAGTCGCACTCGATGCGGTTGGCCATGGGCACATCTTTGGGCATAAAGATATGCGCTTCGAGGCCCGCGGCCGCGGCGTAGGCGGCAAGCGCTCCTGCAGCATTTCCCGCCGATGGGATGGCGAGCTTCTTCAATCCGAAATGGCGGGCCATGGTTACCGCGGCAGAGAGTCCGCGCGCTTTGAACGAGCCGGTCGGATTGAGGCCTTCATCTTTGATGAAGACGCTGGCGCACTCGCGGCTGGGCAGCATCGGCGTAAAACCTTCGCCGAGCGAGACGGGATCAGCCTCAGGCAGGACAGCATCGTAGCGCCACATGGTGGGAGCGCGTCCGGCGAGGCGAGCGGGAGAGAAAGCTCGCTTGATCTTGTCGAGGTCGTAGCGCGCGTAAAGAATACCACCATCTTTCGGGCAGACGGATTGTGGGCGATCGGCGGGATAGTGCTCGCCGCAACGCGTGCATTCGAGATGCGTCAGCATGGAAAGCTGAGTTTAGCAGAGCAGTGACCAGTGGCCAGTGCTCAGTTGCCAGTTCTCGAATCAAACTTAAGATTAGCTATCAGACTTCACTGCCTCGGCCTTAGCGGTCGCAGTCTCTTCTTTCGTTGCCATCGCGGTTTTAAAGCCGCGAATGCTTTCACCTAAGCCTCTGCCGAGTTCGGGAAGCTTCTTGGGCCCCAGGATCAGCAGGGCCAGGCCGGCGATTACCATCAGGTGCATGGGCTGGAATAATCCTTCAAACATAATTCCTCCGAAAGATAGGCCCCGGACGAACGCGTCCGGGGCCACGCGAGCATGTGAATAACGGTTATCCGCGCTGCGCCGCATCGGCCGCTTCGGCCAGAGCGCTTAGAGTGTCGAAGAACTCAGTCGACTGCCCAATGAAGAGTCCGTCGTCAGTGAAGGCCTTGACCGCGCCTGCGGCCACGCCGGAGGTCGCTGTGGGACGAATCACTGCGCACCTCGGCAAGGCTGCGTTGATGAATTCGCAGGGCACGGGAAAGATCAGATTGGTTTGCAGCAACGGATTTTTCGTGGCGTTGAAGTCGGGGAAGGTCAATCCGTTGGTCGGGTCGGTGAAAGGAGCGATGGGCGTCTGCACGCCGTTGCCGGCAAAGTCGACCCACTCGAGGAAGTGGGCAACCTCATCTCCGCCGATACTCAATACGATGCGCAGGACTTCGGCATTCGAAGCCTTCTGCGCCATCGCGGAATAAAGGCTACTGCCGCCCTGCTCGATAAATCCGAAATGAAATGCTGCCGTGTTGGCGATCGCCTGAATGTGGTTGGTGGGGCCGAAGTCGGAATTGTCGCGGGGAATCGCGGGGACGCCGACCAAGTTGATCGCCTGCGGGAACGTCGCTCCGAAATCAGGATTCGCCTTGCTGCGGTAGCGGGTGTACCAGCTGGTGTCCACCGTGAGATCGGTGAGGTTGGTGAGACGGCCAATCTGCTTGGCGCCCGTGGCCTGACTGCTGGGCAGAGTGCGAAATGCATTGAGGTTGACGGGCGGCGCGCCTTTCAATTTCAAGTACGCATTCAGAAAAGCCGCATGGCTCATTTCATCGAGCGTGTTGCTGCTGATGTACTGCGAGCCGTCGCCGTCGAGTTGCTGCAGCGCGAGCTGGTAGGGATTTTGCGTGCCCGAGGTGACGCCGCCGAGTTCGGCGTATTGCTCCCAGAGATCGCTTTCGATCAGCTCTGCGGCCGCCAGGAAACGAAGGATCGCGATATCTCCCTTGGACAGAGAAGACGAGCTGGTTTGTTGCGCGAAGGCGGGCATGGATTTGGCGATGAGGCCGGCGCCGGCGGCGACCGCTCCGGCTACAACACTTTTCTTCATGAACGAGCGCCGGTTGACGGCTCGAGTTGGGGAGGCTTCTTCAGTGGTTGAGGTGAGGGCGGTCTCCGATGGCAGAACCGGAGAGGAAGTCTTTTCGTGGCTCATAAATTCTGCACTCCAGATGGCATGGTGGAATTTACGTTGGCAATCGAAGCAGGGATTTCGAATCAACGTGAGGGCAGACTAGCGGCGCAAAATGGAGACCTTGTCACCGGGGAGTTATTGGGTTGTAAAAGAACGTTTGCAGGAATCTTGAGTCGATCGAGGAGAGCTACGGGGTTATCCGGATAGAGGAGGCCTTGATGTTATGCTGAGAGTCATTCTGCCGATCGTTTAACTTATTCCATGCGCGGTCCGGCGCGCTTCTTCGCCGGATCGTCCGGCTGCACGCGGGAGTGGTCGCGAGTATATGGATGAAGCAGGTTCCTCACCGGTCCTTCAGACCGGTTCGGAATGAACAAGCATTTTATTTTTAACATTTCGAAGTTAACAGGAGAGAGAATGGGACGGTTCGTTGCCGGTCTTATCTTAGGTTTAATTATTGTTCCTCTATGTGTTTACGCCTATTTCGCGACGGGGACTGCGCCGGCCGCGACCACCGCGTCGCCGATGCCATTCGAAAAGAAATTCGCCCACATGGCCTTGGAGGCGCGCATCGATAAGGAGGCGCCGAAGTCGGCTCCATTTACACCCGATGATGCTGCCTACGCGGCGGGCGCGCAGATTTATAAAGACCATTGCGCGGTGTGTCACGGGTTGCCGGGACAAGCGCAGACGGCGATTGCGAAGGGAGAATTTCCCAAGCCTCCAAAGCTGCTCGAAGGCAAGGGCGTGACCGACGATCCAGCGGGCGAGACTTACTGGAAAGTGGCCAACGGGATTCGCATGACGGGAATGCCGGGGTTTGATAAATCGCTTTCCGAGACCCAGATGTGGCAGGTCAGTTTCCTGATGGCGAAGGCCGACAAACTGCCGGCGGCGGTGAAGGAGAGCCTGGCTGCTGCGCCGACTGCTGTTACTGCTCCAGCGGTTCCGGCTGCAGCGGTTCCGGCTCCGAGATAGTTTTAGCGGCGATGGGATCGTTTCTCTTTTTTGCGTTTTCGTGGTGGGCGATTCTGCTGCGGGTAGTGGCGATCGTCCACTTCATCCGGCGGCGGCCGGATTGGTTCTGGCTGTTCGTTATTCTTTTTCACTGGGTCGGTGCGCTGGTTTACATCGTGGTCGAGGTGATTCCGGACGCTGGACTGCTGCGCGGTTCCTTTCAAGCGTTTCCGCGGCGCCGGCGGATTCACGAACTGGAACGAGAGATCATCGACAATCCTTCGGCGGGAAATTACGAAGAGCTCGGCTTGCTGTATCTGGACGAGCATGATTTCGCACGGGCCCGCGCCTGCTATGACCGGGCGATTTCGTCGCGCACCGATTCCATCGATGCGTTCTATCGCCGCGGAGTGGCCGAGGTCGAACTCGGGGACTTCCCCGCGGCTTTACCGGACCTGGAGCGCGCGGTCGCGGCCGATCCTGATTACGACTTTCATCGCGCCAAGGGATTGCTGGCCTGGACGTATGTGCAGACCGGGCAGAACGAGAAAGCCGGCGCGACGTTTCGCGAGGCCACGCGCCTTTCGACGAGTTCGGAAACTTACTATCACTATGCGTTGTTCCTGCAGTCGCAGGGGCGAATCGTTGAAGCACGGATCTGGGCGCAGAAAATTCTGGATAAGCGGGAAACCATGCCCGGGTATTTGCGCCGCCTGGAGCGTCCGTGGTTTCGCAAGGCGAGCTCGCTGCTAGCTCGTTTGAAGCTGGCGTAGGCCGCGTAGTGGTCGAGTCTGCGATGGTAAAATGTTGTGTGAGTTTCAAGCCTTCTATTCGGCTGCTGGCGACGGATATCGACGGCACGTTGCTTAATCCTCAATTTCAAATTTCTCCCGGCGACATGGACGCGCTGCGCCGGGCTCATGCTGCGGGCATTGAAATTGTCCTGGTGACCGGCCGGCGCCACCGTTTTGCCATGCCCATCGCCGAACAGCTGGGCTTCGATTTGTGGCTGATCAGTTCGAATGGCGCGGTGACGCGATCGCTCAGCGGGGAGACGTTTCATCGCGACCTGATGCCGGCCGAGACCTGCCGGCGGCTTTGCCAGGCGATGCAAGAGTTCCGCGGGCACACCGTTCTGACTTTTGATAAGGAATCGAAGGGCGCCATTGTGCTCGAGCGGCTGGATGAAGTTGGGGCCAGCATTCGAAGATGGCTGGAGAAGAACATGGAGTTCGTGGAAATCGTTGTGCCCATCGAGCGAGCGCTGGTGGAGGATCCGGTGCAGGCCATGTTTTGCGGAACCATGGCACTCATGAACGAGGCTCTAGTGGCCTTACGCAACGCCAAGTTGGACGATCTGATCACCGTGCTGCGAACGGAGTATCCGGGGCGCGATCTCTCGATGATCGACCTGCTGAATGCCGGCTGTTCGAAAGGGCATGCGCTGGAGCGCTGGGCGGCCCATCGCGGTTACCGGCGCGAAGAGGTCATGGCCGTCGGTGACAACCACAACGATGTAGAAATGCTGGAATTTGCCGGGCATCCGGTTATCATGGGGAATGCCTGCGAGGAACTCCGGGGGCGGGGCT
This sequence comes from uncultured Acidobacteriota bacterium, assembly GCA_963701925.1. Lineage (GTDB taxonomy): Bacteria > Acidobacteriota > Terriglobia > Terriglobales > Acidobacteriaceae > Sulfotelmatobacter. The sequence continues at coordinate 698,696 of CAVPBQ010000005.1, read as the reverse complement.
GGCGGGTGACGGGCGGGAATCATGAATGTGGGCTGGCCGCTGCCGTCGAGTTGGCGATGGGAGAAGGTCTGGTCGTGGGGAATTAGTCTGCGAGCATTAAATTCGGTACCGTAAAACCAATGCGAGTTTTGCAAACATTGTCGAGGGCAGTCTGGATTGCGGTGATCCTGGCGATCGCACTTCCCTGCCTGGCCGATGAAGTCGCAGTGTTGAAGAATGGATTCTCGATACGGCACGAGCGGCGCGAAGTTGTCGGCGATATCACACGGCTCTATGTGACGGCGGATGGATCGAGTTTCGTCGATGTTCCGACTGCCGAGATCGAGCACTACGAAGCTGCGCCGGAACTGCCGGCCAGCGTCAAGCCCGCTAAGTCTTACCCGCCGCAACCTTCGGGATTTCCTGCGCGACCGAAGGCTAACTTGACGGACGTGGTGAATGATGCCGGCGATCGGTACCGGCTGGATCCTGATTTGATCAACAGCGTGATCAAAGCCGAGAGCGGATTCAACTCGCATGCGGTCTCGCCGAAGGGCGCGCGGGGACTGATGCAGTTGATGCCCGCAACGGCGTCACAGTTGGGCGTGCCGAATCCGTTTGATCCTCAGGCGAATATCGAGGGCGGGACGCGCTATCTGCGGGAACTGATGGAGCGCTATAACTTCGATATGGTCAAGGCGCTGGCGGCTTACAACGCAGGCCCGCAGCGAGTTGAGCAGTATGGCGGGGTGCCTCCTTATTATGAAACGCGGGCGTATGTGGCGCGCGTGGTGAAAGAGTTCAACAAGAAGAAGATTGCGCAGAAGGCGGTGGGGAAGACGTCGACCGGCAAGACGGCAACACCACAAAAGCATTCTGCTGCGCCGGCATCGCAGACGCGTCTCGCGCAGGCTGGCCACTAGCGGCGCGCGGGTTCCTCGCTGCGCTCGGAATGACAAGGTTTTTCTCCTGCTTGGAATGACAAAGCTTACTGTTAAGCTCGCGTCGGTTTGACCCCTCTACTTTCGTCGTTTACCTTGGAATGGCCGTTTCCCGCTTCGCGTTGCTGAGGGCGCGGCGCGGAGTTTTCCCCCTTCATGGATAAGAAGCGAATTATGGCCAGCGTGGTCGTGTTTCTGATCCTGGCCTGTCTCGTATATCTGCAATACCGGCATTGGCGGACCTTCGACTGGGCCACTTTCTGGAGTCAGACTGGGCGCGTCAACAAGTTGGAGGTGCTGGGCGGGATTGCCCTCGTCTACTTCGCGTATTGGCTGCGCGCGGTGCGCTGGAAGATTTTTCTGCGGCGCGTGCGCCCGCAGACGACGAGCAGCGAGCTTGTATCTCCTACGCTGACTGGCTTCTCGGGACTGGCGCTGCTGGGGCGCGCCGGGGAATTTATCCGCCCTTATCTCATCGCGCGCAGAACCGGTCTAACGCTTTCCTCTCAGCTCGCGGTCTGGGCGATCGAACGGGCATTTGATGTGGGATCGGTTGCGGTTCTAATGCTGGCCGCGATTGTTCAGGCCAGCCGCACGCCGCCAGCTCTCCAGCCGGCGTGGTATTCGAAGCTTTTTATTGGCGCTTACTTTTTGACCGCGCTTACCGTGGGCATGGCCGCGGCCGCGATCATTGTGCGCTGGCGCGGCGAGCGGGTGGCGCAGTGGATCGAGCGACGATTCGCGCATCGCAAAGAACTCGGGCACTCCCTCGCGACCAAGGTGCGCGAGTTCAAAGATGGGTTGAACACGATTCACGGCGTCGGATCGTTCGTGTGGCTCACGGCCGTCTCCGTGGGCATGTGGTGTGTCATTGCGCTCTCTTATGCGGCGGTGACGCGATGCTACAGCGATGCGAGCTTGAATATCGGCCCGCTGCAGATCTTGATTTTGATGGGGTCGAGCATGGCGGGCTCGATGCTGCAGTTGCCGGCCGTCGGTGGGGGATCGCAGATGGCGACGATCGCGGCTCTGTCGGGATTATTCGGTGTGCGGCCGGAATTGGCCGCCAGTTGCGGGATCCTCTTGTGGATCGTAACGTTCGCTTCTGTCGTGCCTTCGGGGATGCTGCTGGCGCAGCATGAGCGTTTATCTTTGCGGAAGCTGTCGGAGGAAAGTCACCGGTCTGATAAACAACTCACCACAGAGGGCACACAGGAACACAGAGCTTAGCATCTCGGTGATTCTCTGTGTCCTCTGCCCTGAAGACTTTGTTCTTACTCTGTCACTACGGCTTTCACCAGATTCCGCGGGTGGTCGACGTCGTAGCCTTTCTGGGTAGCGATGTGATAGGCGAAAAGTTGCAGCGGGATTACTTCCATGATGGGCAGCAATAGTTCGGGAGCAGCGGGCACGTAGAAGACGTTCGCGGCGATCGCCGCGACTTCGTCATCACCTTCGGTTGCGACCGCCACCAAAGGTCCGCGGCGCGATTTCACTTCCTTCATCACTTCGAGCGTCCGGCGATAGCGCAGGAGTGAATCCGGGTCGGAATGGTCGCAGGTTGCGAGCACAACCACGGGCAACTTCTCATCGACCAGTGCGTTGGGGCCATGCTTGAGTTCGCCCGCAGGATAGCCTTCGGCATGCGCGTAGGAAATTTCCTTGAGCTTCAGGGCGCCTTCGCGGGCAATGGCGTAGTGCACGCCGCGTCCAAGATAGAGAAATTTTTCGGCGTGAAAGTGGACGGCGGCAAATCGTTCGGCTGATTCGTCCCACACCCGCAAGTTTTGCTCAATGGCCTTGGGCAGCCGCTGCAGACGCTGCATGTAAGAACGCGTGACCTCTGAGGTCATGCGCCCGCGCTTGCGGGCAAAGAAGAGCGCCATCAGGTAAACAATGGTGAGCTGGGTCGTAAAACTTTTCGTCGCAGGGATTGCCAGCTCCGGTCCAGCGCCGGTAATAAGAGCGGCACTGGCCTCGCGGACAATCGTCGCCGGCGAGACGTTGGAAATGGCGATAGTTTTCACGCCACGGGTCAGGGCTTCGCGCTGCGCAGCGATGGTGTCGGCGGTCTCGCCGGACTGCGTAATCACCATCACGATGGGATCGACGGCGGCGTGGGTCGAGCGATAACAGTATTCGCTGGCGTACTCCACATCGACGGAGACGCCGGATAGATCTTCGATCATGATTTCGCCAGCGAGGCCGGCGTGGCGACTGGAGCCGCTGGCGGCGATGATCAGCTTCTCGAAAGTGAGCAGCGCGCTTTCGATGGCATTCAGCTCGCCAGGAAAAATGATGTCGTGGTCGAGATGCTTTTCGATGGTGCGTGCGATGGCATCTGGCTGCTCGTAAATCTCGCGGCGCATGTGGTGCGATGGCTGATTGGCAGGAGTCATAAGTGTGAAGTGAGGGTAAATGACTCGCGGGGCGTGGAGCAAACTGAAGAGGAGCGATCCTCAGGGGCTAAAGCCCAACGCCCTTTACCCGCTAACGGTATGGCTAAAGCCATATTCCTTCCCGAGAGCCGACCCGAAGGCTCGCTCTGCTCGCAGGACAGCAGAGGCGACTGCCCCTACGTGAGTTCAGGAGGCTTCGAAGTGGGCTTCGATTTCTTCCAGCGTCTTACCTTTCGTCTCCGGCAAGAACCAGGTTGCGGTTATGAAATAGATCACCGTACAGGCAGCGAATCCGAAGAAGATGGTGGAGTAGCCGTATTTGCCGACGGTGGGTAAGAAAATCGCGGCGATGGTGGTCGAGACTGCCTGGTTGATGACCAGCGCGATGCTCATGCCATTGGAGCGAATGCGCGTGGGCATCAGTTCCGACAAAGCGAGCCATACGCAGACTCCAGGGCCGATGGCGAAAAATGCCATAAATACGAAGAGGGTGATGGCAACCATCCAGCCGTTGCTGGCGTTTGGAATCGGACTGATGAGTGCGTTTTCGATCTTCAACGGCGCGGTGCGGGCCGCATCGAGATCTCCAAATGGCTTCGAGAAGAACGCAACTACTTTGTTGGCCGGCACACAACCGTCGCGCGAAATCTCAATTGGTTTGGCAGCGGAATCATCGGATCGGACGGCCTGGGTCGCAGCCCGGAAATCTCCGTAGGAATAGATGACAACTAAGGAAGTTGGCCCGGTAGCATCTCGACCGCCATTGGGAAGCAGCCGCGCTGCCAGATCCTGGTTGTAGAGCAGGCTGAGCTTCTGATCGGGCGCGACCATGGATTGCAGTTCGCTCTTCGCGTCGACCCGCAGCTTCTCCGTGCCATGAAACAACAGGCCGGTGCAGATCAGAGAGACGATGATCCCCGCTGTGCCCAGCGTGAGGAGGAACTTGCGGCCTTTGCGGTCCACCAGCACCACGCCGGCGAAAGTTACAAGGAAGTTCACGATGGTGAAGACGACGTATCCCCAGTGCGCGGCGATATCGGACAACCCGCTCTGCAGCAGGATGTTGGTGTTGTAGGCGATGATCGAGTTGATGCCCGTGGCCTGATTGCAGGCGAGAATGATGCAGGCGAGAACAAACGGGATGACATACTTGCGGCGCAGCAGCGACTCGCCCTTTACGCCTTCGCCGGACTTGGTTTTCTCGGCGGCTGTGACCTCTTCCATCTCTTTGAGTTCAAGGTCGGAGGCGGCTATCGAACGGGAACGAAGGAGCGCGGCATAGGCCGCTTCTTTCTTGCCGCGGCGGAGCAACCAGCGGGGAGACTCCGCGACCATCAAACTGCCGATTACGAACAGAATGCCCGGCGGCAACGAGACCCAGAAAATGCCGCGCCAGGCACTGTCTTTGAAGGCAAAGAGTTGGGCTGTGTCGCCCAGCTTGGCCACTTGATCGACGCGGAAACTGAAATAGGCGCCCACAAGCGCGGCCGTCACGATGCCCGCGGTCAGCAGCCACTGAAAAATTCCGGTGCCCTGCCCGCGCTTGGTGGCAATCAGACATTCGGCGAGATAGAGCGGGACGACGACTCCGATCAGCCCCGCACTCACCCCTTGGAGCAGGCGGCCAAATACCAGAGGGCCGTAGCCATGGGCCAACGCAATCATCGGAATGCTGATGACGAACATCAGACCGCTCAACGTCATCAGGACCTTGCGGCCCATCCAGTCGGCGAGCAGGCCAGCGAAAAGGGTTGAAATGACGCTGCCCAGCAGGACCGCCGCCACGACGATGGAAAGCTGGCCCGCGTTAAGGCCTGAGGTAGCCTCGAGGTAAGGCAGGGCCCCGGCTATGATGCCGACGTCTACGCCGTAGAGCAGGCCGCCGAGACCGGCGACGATGAGGAGGAAACGGTTGTAGAAAAGTAGCTTGCCATCAATGTCTGAAGAAGCAGCGCTCTGAGCACTCATAATTGGGAGTTATGGATCTCTTCGCTAATGCCAGGTTCGATGGGTTTCCGAGCCTGTCAAAGCACCTGATTGTAGCCCAGCATGCAAGGGCTTGCGGCCACGAAGTTGCAGATTCTTTCACATTGACAGGCTCGCGCGAACACTAGAGACTGTTCCCCAGAAGTTCTGTGTTCCCCCGAGCGTAAGATCCCTAGGTTTTTGCTGAATCCACCAACACCAGGAGTGGTTAATAATGACCCGTGTCCGTTGCCTGCTCTCCGTTCTGTCGGTTTTTGCCGCGATTTTCGTTTTCACGGTCCGGGCGTATTCGCAAGTCAATGTCACTACCTGGCATAACGACAACGCGCATACTGGGCAGAATTTGCAGGAAACAATCCTGACGACCGCCAATGTGAATTCGAAGACCTTCGGGAAGCTGTTCTCCTATCCGGTCGATGGGATGATGTACGCGCAGCCGCTCTACGTGCAGGGCGTGACCATTAAGGGCGCGAGCCACAACGTGGTCTATGCGGCGACGGAAAATGACAGCGTATACGCCTTCGATGCCGACAGTGCGTCGCTTAATCCGAACCCGCTCTGGCACACTGCCTTCACCAAACCTCCAAGCGTGGTTGCCATGCCGTGCACGCAGAACGACACGTACTGCAACGTCTACCCGATCATCGGAATCACAGGCACGCCCGTAATCAATGTGGCGAACCAGACGCTCTACGCAATCGCCCGCACGCAGGAAACGGGCCCCAAGGGCGGAATCACCTATGCTATTCGCCTGCACGCACTGAATATCGCTACTGGTGCCGAGCAGCCGAACAGCCCGGTTACAATTTGCAACGCGGGTGCCGCCAAGGGATGTTTGTTCGCTCCCTACAACACCAGCAGTTTCGATCTGTTCATTCCGCAGCACCAGATGCAGCGCCCGGCGCTGACTTTGACGCCTTATCCCGGCACCGCGCAGGGCGTGCTCTACGTGCCGTTTGGACAGGACCGCGGCTGGATCATGGCGTTCGACGCTTCCACGCTGAAGCTGCTCGCGGTTTTCTGCTCGGCTCCGAATGTGACGCTGAGCGGTAAAGGACTCTCCGGCTTCTGGGGAAGCGGCGGAGCGGTGGGCGCCGACGCCTACGGCAACGTCTATGCTGTAACCGCAGACGGCGTCTACGACGTGAACACTGGCGGAGCCGACTACGGCGATACGCTCATCAAGCTGAGTCTGCAGTACAACTCGACCAGCAACAGTTACACGTTCCAGGTGCTGGACTACTTCTCTCCGGAAGATCAGAGTTGCCGTTATGAGAATGACGTCGACCTGGGCTCGGGATCGCCTCTGATTCTGCCACAGCAACTGGGCGCAACGTCTCCGGATTTGGTTCTACTGGGAGGCAAGGGATATCCGTGCGATGGCGTGATCTCTCCGATCTTCCTGGTGAACGGCGACAGCATGGGAGAGGATTCGGGAAACGACATTCAAACGGTGGATGGGCCGCAAGGAGGCTACTGGAGCGGCGGCGCTTACTGGCAGAGCGCGAGCACGACTTATGTTTATTATGGCGGCTTGACTAGTGAAAACCAGGCTCCGGCGGGCGATTACATGCGCATGTGGACCATGGTCAACGGCCTGTTCAGCCCTCCGACGGCTGTGGCCCAGAGCTCGCAAAGGCTCACCATCGGCGCTACTCCGTCGATTTCGGCCGATGGGAACACGAACGGCATTTTGTGGGCGATCGCGCGCCAGGATCTGCTCTCGACCAAACCCGGCAGCAAGGCAGCGATTCTATATGCCTGGGACGCCACGAATCTGGCCAAACAGCTCTATAGCAGCGCAATGAATTCGGCGCGGGATAAGGCCGGTAATGGCGTGAAGTTCGTGGTGCCCACGATCGCGAATGGAAAAGTCTATGTCGGCACGCAGGCCGAGCTTGATGTGTACGGGCTGCTGGCGGGCGGCAAACAATAGCTCGACAAGTCGCTAGGTTTTCTTCTCGACGGGCAGCGTAAAGGAAAATACTGAACCGCTGCCCAACTGGCTCACAACGCCGAGGGTCCCGCCGTGCGCCTCGACAATGACCTTGGCGATGGCCAAGCCCATGCCGGTGCCGGGCGCACTGTAGCGCTGATTGCGGCCGCGGTAAAACTTCTCAAAAATCAGCGACTGCTCAAAAGAATCAATGCCCGGGCCGCGATCGGCCACGCTGATCACAAGATGATCGCCCTTCAACTCTCCAGTCACTTTGACGGGAGTTCCCGGTCCGGAATATTTGCCGGCGTTCTCCAGCATGTGCATCAGCACTTCGCGAATGCGCTGCACATCCATGCGAGCCTTAGGCAGATCAGGCGTGACGGCTATTTCGACAGGGTGATTCTCGAGCGAAGACTTGGCGTCCTGCAACGCGGGAGCGAGAGCGTCCACAATGGCATGGGGCTGCAGATCGAGTTTGAACAGGCCGGAATCGAGCTGCGCCATCTCGGAAGCCTCGCCCACCAGGCGGTTCAGGCGGTCGGTCTCTTCGTCGATCACGGTTAGAAGTTCACGTCTTCCCTGATCGTCGAGATTTGAACCGGAGAGCATCGTGGTCACGCTGGCCTTAATGGAAGTCAGCGGGGTGCGGAACTCGTGGGTGACCGAGTCGAGCAGCGCGGACCGCAAGCGTTCGTGCTCCTGTTCGGCGCGATGCTTGCTCAAAGCTTCCAGGGCGCGGGCGCGCTCAATCGCAAGACCGGCCAGGCTTCCCAGCGCATCCAGCGTTTCGCGGGAGAGTTCGGATCCGGTTACAGCGAGCGCGCCGACGGTGCGCATTCCCAGGCGCAGCGGGACATAGGACACGCCTCCCTGGGTGATGGGCTCGCCTCGCAAGAGGGTCGAGCGCAAAACGCTTTCTTCAAATGGAGCATTGAGTGAAGAGCGGTGCACTGTGGGATGATCGGCTGCCATCACGGCGACGCTATCGACTCCGAACGTTTCCTGCACGTAGAGGGGCAACGCGTTGAGCAGTTCCAGGACGTTCTCCGATGCCAGAAAGCGCTGGCTGAGGCCGTAAAGGCGCTCCACATCGCGGCGGCGCTGCTTGGCGCGATCGGCTTCACGGCGGGCGCGCTCGCTGAGATTGCTGGCCACCAGGGCGGTTATCAACAAGGCAAAGAGTGCGACCCAATTCTGGGGATCGGCGATGGTGAATGTTCCGACGGGCGGAAGAAAGAAAAAGTTGAAGGCCGCGGTGGCTGCAAAGGCCATTACGACCGCGTAACGCAGCCCCCAGTAGGCGGACGCGAGCAACACCGCGATGAGGAACATCAACGCGACAGTGGTGTGGTTAAGGTGCAGCCGGAAGTCGATCGCGGTGATAAGAGCGATCGCCGTGACGCCAACGATGTAGCGCGTGGCCTGCTTGCCTGCCCCGGTTTTCACTCCCGCATTGTACGATGGGGGTGACAAATTGCGATCTGCGGAAAGAGAATAGCTGCGATGCCCAAGACTCCAGAGGAATGGTTGAATGAAGTCTCGCCGGATAAGCCGCGAGGCACCTTCAAACTTTTTCTGGGATACGCGCCCGGAGTGGGCAAGACATACTCAATGCTCAGTGAGGCTTTGCGCCGCGCCAGTCGCGGAGAAGACCTGGCCGTGGGCGTCGTCGAAACTCACGGGCGCAAAGCAACCGCGGAACTGGCTGCCAAGCTCGACCGCATCCCTCCTCGCCAACTCGAATACAAGGGAACGATTTTTGACGAGATGGATGTGGACGCGATTCTGGCGCGCAAACCCTCGGTCGTGCTGGTGGATGAACTGGCGCACACCAACATTGAGGGCAGCAAGCACATGAAACGCTATGAAGATGTGCTGGAACTGCTGGATGCGAAGATCGACGTGCTCTCGACTATGAACGTGCAGCATATCGAGAGCCTGGGGCCCACCGTGCAGCAGATCACGGGCGTGCAGGTGAGAGAGACGGTTCCCGACTGGGTGATGCAGCGAGTGGATGAGATTGTGCTCGCCGATGCGACTCCGCAGGCACTGAAGAAGCGCATGGAGCGCGGAGACATCTATCCGCACGATCGGGCGCAGCGCGCGCTGTCGCATTTTTTTCGCCCGGGAAATCTGATCGCGCTACGCGAACTCGCGCTACGGCAGGTAACGGGCGTGGTGGATCGAAGCCTCGATGCATTTCTGGATCAGGACGGAAAACAGCCGGCGCACACCGTGCGCGAACGCATTGGAGTCTGCGTCAGTTCGAATCCCGCGGCGCAATATCTGATCGCCCGCGGCTCGCGCATGGCGCAGGGCATGAACGGCGAACTCTACGTTTTCTACATTGATGTAGGCAGGGACACGCGTCCGGAAGATCAGAAAACGCTGGCGGAGAATATTCGCTTCGCGGAGAATCTGGGCGCGAAGGTGGCGCGGACTACCAGCAGAAGTATCGCTGATGGAGTCTCGCAACTGGTGCGTGAACATCACATCACGCAGGTGATTTTCGGGCGCTCGGCGCGCACGGGCTGGCAAAGGTATCTATACATGACTGCCATTCAACGATTCCTGCGGGACGCGCCTTCCGTGGATGTGCATATTGTTACGCAGGAGGCACGCTGATGGCGGAGCCTGCTCACATTCTTGTGGTAGACGACGAATCGCAGATCACGCGCGTGTTGCGGACCAGCCTCTCTGCGCAGGGTTATGACATTCGCGTCGCCAACAGTGGCGAGATGGCGATCGAGATCATGAAGGATTGGTCTCCGAATTTAATCATTACGGATTTATCAATGCCGGCGATTGACGGCGTGGAGCTTTGCCGACGGGTGCGGACGGTGTCGCAGGTTCCAATTGTGGTGCTGTCGGTGCGCGATCAGGAACGGCAGAAAGTGGAAGCGCTCGACGCCGGTGCCGACGATTATGTGACCAAGCCATTCGGCATGAATGAATTGCTGGCGCGGGTGCGGGCAAATTTACGGCGAGTACCTACTGAGAACGAGCCTGACGCAGTAATCGAGATTGGCGACTTCCGCATTGACACGGCCGCGCACAAGGTCATGGTAAAGGGCCGCGAAGTTCGGCTGACCCCGAAAGAGTTCGAACTGCTCGTGTATCTGGCGCGCAGGCCGGGCAAAGTGGTCAGCCATCGCGCATTGCTGGGGGCGATCTGGGGGGGGCAGAGCACGGAGCAGGTGGAATACATTCGCGTCTTCGTGGGGCAGTTGCGCAAAAAGCTGGAGCCGGATGCGGCGTCGCCGCGCTACATCGTCACCGAGCCCTGGGTGGGATATCGTTTCGAACCGGGAGAGAAATAAACGGCTTAACCGCAGAAGAGCACGGACAATTCCTCGTGTTTTCTCACGGCAACATCTTCCAACTCTTCGTTCGTTTACGAAGATTCTACGGACTCTTTATTTAATCTTTACGGCCTAGGTTATCCAATGACTTGAGCGCGGGAGAAAGAAATCCTGCCTGTGGGCTGAGAGCTCACCAAATCAAGGAGAGGGTAAAGATCATGTGGTCGATTCAGGATGTTTCGGCGGAAGAACTGGCAAAGTTGTTTCATCACTATCGGGGAGCGCTGGCACACGACTTTGACTGTCCGAGCGAAGACAACTCCACCGCGTCATCCGCTTGCACCCCTTCCTGGGATCGAACGCCACAGCACGAGCGCAAGTTGATGGTCGCGGCCGCGCGGCTGGCTCTGCTGGAACTGGCTGTCTCGCCTGAGCAGATCAACGAGCAACGGCCGTATTTCGCGAAGCCTGGCGAGGCGGACTGGGGCTGCTGACCTAGCGACTGCATCAGCGGAAAGCGGACCCGCACCCAGCAATGCGTTAAGCAGGCGGGTGCATCTTTATGGATTCTTTACGAATTCTTGATCCCGCTCTTACGCGTGTCGGCGTCAAATCCTGATCATCCACGAATTTAGGTGACAAGTTCACTGCCAACTTTATGACAGTTGCACTTACTGTGCTGTGTGCGGGCGGAGTGATCTTCCTGGTGCGTGTGCTCGCCGCCTTGGTGCGAGAGGCGATGCAGCGACCACCTGAACCCGTGAAGGTTTATCTGGCGAAGTTCCATCCATCCCACGCGAGTGCGCGGAAATCGATTTCATACGGCCAGCGAGGAGAACTGATCATCATGAATGCCGACTCACAACATTACGGATCCCGTGCTCGAACCGGGGAGCGAATCGCGTTTGTACTCTTGATCGCGCTTATTGCGGGCGGATGGGTACGCCCGGCCAATGCACAGCAAACGCCCGCGGTGGCTTCGTTTAAAGAAGCGGATTCCGCTTCAACATCTGCGGGCACTAAGCCGGAAGCTGTGCCGCAGGAAGTTCTGCAGGAACTGGATGCGATGAAGAAACGGATCGAGCAATTGGAGGCGCAATTAAAGGCACGCAACGTTGCGCCGCAGCCGGTACCGCCGGCAGAGCATGTAACGATTGCGCCGACCGCGGTTGTAGTCGCACCTCCTAATCCGGCGGCGAAGCCTGCCGCCGAGACTCTCGTCGCGCAGGAGGCGGCAACGCCCTCGAAACCGCAACCGGCCGAGCCGTTTGCCTTTGCCGACTGGACGTGGCTGAATGGCAATCCGCGCACGAAGGATGCAGTCTTCGATTCGAAATTCTTCACGCCGGAAGTTCGCGCGGACGTTGCCTACCATTACGATTTCAACCATCCCCAGGACGATACGATCAGCGGTTCCAGCGAAGTATTTCGCTCGAACGAAGTCAGCCTTACGCATCTGGGTATCGGCGGAGACTTTCATTACGACCATGTCCGCGCGCGTGTGATGAGCCAGATAGGTTTGTATGCAACGGCAACGCCGCGAAACGACGCCAGCTATTCGCGGGGGCAATGGGATCTGGCTGATGCCTACCGGTATGTCAACGAGGCCTATGGCGGCTATCACTTTGATGCGATGCATGGCATTAATGTCGATGCCGGCATCTTCCTGTCGTATGTGGGCCTGTTCAGCTTTTATAACTTTGATAACTGGGCCTACCAGCCGTCCTATGTTTCGTCGAACACGCCGTGGTTCTTCACCGGCATGCGCATTCAGATGTTCCCCACCGAGAAGTTAAAGATTGAACCATGGATTATCAATGGCTGGCAGTCCTATGGGCGATATAACGGACGGCTCGGCTTTGGCGGGCAAGTGCTGTATCGGCCGACCGGCTGGCTTTCCATGCTCTCTAACAACTACGGCGCGGGCGCCGACGCGCTAGGCCTTCCCAACCGCACGCGCTATCACACTGATAACAGCATTGAAGTGAAGTACTACGACCATCCAGAGCGCTTCCTGGACAAGATGGCCTTCTCTCTGACTGGCGATGCTGGCTGTGAAAGCGGCGCCGGGGTGAACTGTACGACCAACCAGAAAAATGCCGCGGGGCAGATTGTGGCTTACAAGCAGAGCTTTCTCGGTTACATGCTCTATAACCGCTGGTGGTTCCACAAAGACCGTTACGGCTTTACGCTCGGCGGCGGAGAGATTAATAATCCGGGCCGCTACCTGGTGCTGCTACCGCCCATCGACGGCGCGACTGCGACTACGGGCACTCCCTATTTCACGGAGAATCCCGGCGATCCTTTCAAGGCCTGGGACATGTCCGCGACGTACGACTATATGCCGAGCCAGTACATCACGTTCCGCTGGGAATTCAATCACCGGCACGCGAATGTGCCCTACTGGAATGGGCCGGGCGGCATGACTCCGCCGGGAGGCAACAACGGTGATCCGGGATCGCTTACGGTCTTGCCGAACGGTTCGATCTGGTATCCGGATCTGCGCAAGACTGAAGATCGCGCCACGATGGCGATTCTGGTGAAGTTCTAGTCGAGAGGATGCACTTGTAGGTGTGCGTTCGGTGCGTGGAGCCGCGAGGAGTGAGAAGGGTGAAATATGAAATCACATCTCGCAAGCGCGTTGGCAGTTTTTGTGTGGGTTTTGCTCGGGCAGGGACAGGCTCAGCAGGTTTCCCCGGCGAGTGACTCCGCTAAAGACTTGCAAACCAGGGTGCAGCAATTGGAAGCGGAAGTAGCCGAGCTCAAGCAGATGATGAGACAGATGCAAACGAGCCTTCCCGCGGGCGGTGGCAGCAGCGCCATTGCTGTTGCACACACAGCGGCACCCGAGACGGTGATTGCTGCACCGCCGAGCGCCGCAGTGCCGGCTTCCGTAGTGGGTGCTGAGGATCGCAAGACACTCGATTTCTTGCGAGATAGCACGATCAACCTTGGACTCGACACTTACTACGACTACAACTTCAACAACCCAGTGGGGCGTGTGAACCTGCTGCGGGCGTACGACGTTTTGAGCAACGAGTTCAGTCTGAATCAGGCCAGCATAGTTCTGGAGCATGCTCCCGATGTGAGCGCGGGCCGGCGGTGGGGCGGACGTCTCGATCTGCAGTTCGGCCAGGCTACTGACACGTTGCAGGGTAATCCGACGAATGAACCGCGGCCGGACATTTACCGCAATATTTTCCAGGCATACGGAACGTATGTGGCTCCGCTGGGCAAGGGCGTGACCATCGACTTCGGCAAGTGGAGCAGTTCGCTGGGTATCGAAGGAAACTACACCAAGGATCAGATTAACTATTCGCGGGCATTCTGGTTTAATCTGCTGCCCTTTTATCACATGGGGGCGCGGGTGAGCATCCCGGTAAACGATCGCTTCAGCGTGAATTATTGGATCGTGAACGGCACCAACCAGGTGGAAGCAACGAACGGATTCAAGGACGAATTGTTCGGATTCACGGCGAAGCCTCGAAAGAACGTCAATTGGACTTTCAACTACTACCTGGGACAGGAACACCCGGATCGCGCTGCAGCTACGGATTGCGGGCCGATTCCGGTGCAGCCTGGGCTGTGTTTCACCGCGATTAGTCCGGCGCCCAATGGGAAGACTCATATTTTTGACAGTTATGTTACCTGGCAGCCTAGTTCGAAGCTCACGTTGGCGCTGGAGGGCGATTACTACATTCAGCGCTTGTGGAGCACGGCCGCCCCAGGCGAATCTTCGGCACCTTCCCACGTCGACGGCGGCGCGGCGTACGTTCAGTACCTGCTGACTCCGAAATTCGCGCTGGGATCGCGCGCGGAATACATGTCGGACCGCGGCGGCCTGTTTAGCGGGCTGATGCAAGCTTTGAAAGAGAATACGGTCACTTTCGATTACAAGGTGGCGGAAGGGCTGCTGATGCGGTACGAGTGGCGGCGGGATTATTCCAACCAGCCGTCATTTCTCTCGGATGTTCAGGGCGTGCTGCGAAAAGATCAGAACACGGCCACGCTGGGATTGATGTGGTGGTGGGGCCGCAAGGAAGGTGCGTGGTAGACGCGCGAGTTCGAGTCAGGAGTGGAGACGAGCTATGCAAGATGCTATTTGGATCGTAGTCACGATCGCGTTTTTCGCGGTATCGGTCGCATACGTACATTTTTGCGATCGGGTGAAGTAGGAGGAACCAATGGATACGCAATCGGCAATCATGCTCATCATCGGCGCGGCGACGACGGTGTATTTGTTCTACGCGCTGCTGCGCCCGGAGAAATTCTGATATGACCATCCTTGGCTGGCTAGAGATCTTCGTATTTCTCGGGCTGATCCTTGTTGTCACCAAGCCGCTCGGAATTTTCATGGCGCGGGTGTTCGCGGGCGAACGCACTTTTCTGGACCCGGTACTGCGGCCCATCGAACGAGTGATCTATCGCATCACGGGCGTGGATGAGAAGCACGAGATGCAATGGACGGAATACGCGACGGCGATGCTGCTGTTCAGCGCCGTCTCGATGTTGGTGCTCTATTTGATCGAGCGAATCCAGGGAATACTGCCCTTTAATCCGCAGCATTTCACAGCGGTGATGCCGGAACACCTGGCCTTCAATACCGCGGCATCGTTCACCACCAATACGAACTGGCAGGCGTACTCTGGCGAGACGACCATGAGCTATTTCACGCAAATGGCCGGGCTCGCGTTTCATAACTTTGCATCGGCGGCAACCGGCATCGTGCTGGCGATCGCCTTCATCCGCGGCATTGCGCGGCGGCAGATGCAGACCCTGGGAAACTTCTGGGTCGATTTTGTTCGCTGCTCTCTGTGGGTACTGCTGCCCTTCTGCGTAGTGGGGGCGCTGTTCCTGGTTTCGCAGGGAGTGGTGCAGAATCTTCGTCCGTATGACACGGTGAAACTGGTCGAGCCGCAACAGGTGCCGCATCTAGGCGCCGACGGCAAGCCCGCACTCGATGCAGCGGGCAAGCCCGTGATGGATACGGTGACGACGCAGACGATTGCGCAGGGGCCGGTCGCTTCGCAGGAAATCATCAAGGAATTCGGTACAAACGGAGGAGGGTTCTTCAACGCCAACAGCGCGCATCCGTTTGAAAATCCGACGCCGCTGTCGAATCTGTTTGAGATGTTCTGCATCTTCGCCATCGGCTCGGGACTGACCTACACGCTCGGTCGTATGACCGGGTCGGTCGCTCACGGATGGGCGGTGTGGGCGGCGATGGCAATTCTATTTCTCGCTGGCGTAACGGTCGCATACTGGGCTGAGGCGCGCGGCAATCCGCTCTATCCTTCGACGATTGCGCAGCACCAGACAGTTTCGCAGCCCGGCGGAAATATGGAGGGCAAGGAGACGCGCTTCGGCATCGCAAGCTCCGCCTTGTTCGCAACGGTTACAACCGACGCAAGCTGCGGGGCGATCAATGGCTGGCATGACTCGTTCACGCCAATAGGCGGAATGGTGCCGCTGGTGAACATCATGCTCAGCGAAGTCATTTTTGGCGGCGTCGGGTCGGGCATGTACGGAATGCTGGTCTACATCGTGCTGGCGGTGTTTATCGCCGGACTGATGGTGGGGCGAACGCCGGAATATCTGGGCAAGAAAATCGAGGCATACGACGTGAAGATGGCGATGCTGGTATCGCTCGTCTTTCCACTGGTCATCCTCGCGCTCACTGCGATCTCTTCGGTGAAGAGCTTTGGAACTGCGGGAATTACGAATCCCGGGCCGCATGGATTCACGCAGATGCTGTATGCGTTCGTTTCCTCTGCTGGGAACAATGGCTCGGCGTTCGGAGGACTCGCCAACAATACACTCTGGTACAACGCAGCCACGGGGATGACTATGCTGGCCGGGCGCTTCCTGATGATCATTCCGATGCTGGGCATTGCGGGAAATCTGGCGCAGAAGAAATACGTGCCGCCGTCGCTCGGGACATTTCCAGTGACGACTCCGCTGTTCACGTTCCTGCTGATCAGCGTGATTCTGATCCTGGGCGCGCTCACCTTCTTCCCAGCGCTGAGTCTGGGACCGATTCTTGAGCACCTGCTTTTGTACACGGGAAAGACTTTCTGAGGGATTTCATGGCTAGCCATCACAAATCAATCTGGGACATCAAATTAGTTCGCAATGCAGCATGGAGTTCGCTGCTCAAGTTGAATCCTCGCCACATGATGGGCAATCCGGTCATGTTCGTGGTGGAGATCGGCAGCGTCATTACAACGATTCTGCTGGTTCTGCATCCTCACGCGGCGTTTGGATTCAACCTGCAGATCACGCTGTGGCTGTGGTTCACGGTGTTGTTCGCCAATTTCGCAGAAGCGATGGCGGAGGGGCGCGGCAAGGCGCAGGCCGAAACGCTGCGTCGGGCGCGCTCTGAGACGATTGCCAAGCGCTACACTGCCAGTGGCAAGCTCGAAGAAGTGGCCAGCGCCAAACTGCGCGCGGGCGATTTCGTTTCTGTCAGTGCCGGTGAATTGATACCGGGAGACGGCGAGATTGTGGAGGGCGTCGCCTCGGTCGACGAATCGGCGATTACGGGCGAGTCCGCGCCAGTCATCCGGGAAGCCGGCGGTGATCGCTCGGCGGTTACAGGTGGAACTCGCGTGCTGAGCGATCAGCTCAAAGTGAAGATTACGTCAAATCCGGGCGAAACTTTTCTGGACCGGATGATTGCGCTAGTCGAAGGGGCGACGCGGCAGAAAACGCCGAACGAGATTGCGCTGAACATTCTGCTCGCGGGCCTGACCATCATCTTCCTACTCGCAGTCGTGACGTTGCAGCCGTTCGCGATTTATTCAGGTTCGCCGCAGACCGTGTTTGTGCTGGTTTCACTGCTGGTTTGTCTGATCCCGACAACGATCGGAGGTTTGCTATCGGCGATCGGAATTGCTGGCATGGATCGATTGGTGCAGCACAATGTGCTGGCAATGTCGGGACGCGCCGTGGAGGCCGCAGGAGACGTCAACACTCTACTGCTCGATAAGACAGGAACGATTACTTTTGGAAATCGGCAAGCCACTGAATTTCTGCCGGCACCGGGAGTCAGTGAAGCGGATATGGCGGACGCGGCACAACTCTCTTCCCTCGCGGATGAAACTCCGGAAGGGCGGTCGATTGTGGTGCTGGCCAAAGAGAACTACGGCCTGCGCGGCCGCGATTTCGCTTCTCACGAAGCCGAATTTATTCCCTTCACGGCACAGACGCGGATGTCTGGAGTGAATATGGATGGCCGCGAAATTCGCAAAGGCGCAACCGATGCGATCAGCCGTTATGTCGAGCAAAACGGAAATGGAGCGATGCCAGCGGAGGTGCGGGCGACCGTCGAGCGCATTGCATCGTCCGGTGGTACGCCGCTAGTGGTCGCGCAGAACCACAAGGCCATGGGCGTGATTCACCTGAAAGATGTGGTGAAAGGCGGAATCCGCGACCGGTTTGCGCAACTGCGTTCGATGGGAATTCGCACAGTGATGATCACTGGAGACAATCCGCTAACCGCAGCGGCGATTGCGCGCGAAGCCGGGGTCGATGACTTCCTGGCGCAGGCAACGCCCGAAGACAAAATGAAGCTGATTCGCAGCGAGCAGGCTGGGGGCAAGCTGGTCGCTATGACCGGAGACGGCACCAATGACGCCCCTGCGCTGGCGCAGGCGGATGTGGGCGTGGCCATGAATACCGGCACGCAGGCCGCGAAGGAAGCGGGAAACATGGTCGATCTCGACTCCAATCCGACCAAGCTGATTGAAGTCGTGGAAATCGGCAAGCAGTTGCTGATGACGCGCGGCGCGCTGACCACGTTCTCGATCGCGAACGATGTGGCAAAATATTTTGCGATTATTCCGGCGATGTTTGCTGCGACCTTCCCGGTGCTCAACGCGCTGAACATCATGCACCTGAAGACGCCCGAGTCGGCGGTGCTTTCGGCGGTCATCTTCAATGCGCTGATCATCATTGCTCTGATTCCGCTGGCTCTGCGCGGGGTGAAGTATCGCGCTATGAACGCGGAGGCGCTGTTGCGGCGCAACCTCTTTATCTACGGAGTGGGCGGGCTGATCGCACCTTTCGTGGGCATCAAGATTATCGATGTGTGCATTACCGCCGTTGGGTTGGCCTGAGGACCTTATGAAAAAGAATCTGATTACCGCGTTTCTAATGACGATTGTGACCACGATCCTGCTGGGACTGATTTATCCGATGGTGGTGTACGGACTGGCCCAGGTTCTGTTTCGCGGCAAGGCGAATGGGGAGTTGATCACCCGCAATGGCGAGGTGGTGGGTTCACGCCTGATTGCGCAGCCCTTTACTTCGGCAAAGTATTTTCATCCGCGGCCGTCGGCGGCGGGCAATGGCTACGATGCGGCCAACTCCGGCGGCACCAACTTGGCTCCTACGAATCAGAAGTTGATCGATCGGGTGCAGGCTGACGCCAAAACATTGCACGACGAAAATCCCACCCAGCCGATTCCGGTGGATCTGCTTACGACTTCGGCATCTGGATTGGATCCGGAGATTTCTCCCGCGGCCGCGGAGTTTCAGATTCCGCGGATTGCACGGGAACGCGGGCTATCGGAAGCCGCGATTCGTGATCTGGTTCTAAAAAATACGCAGGAGCGGGATCTTGGCCTGCTGGGCGAACCGCGCGTGAATGTTCTGGAATTAAATCTAGCCCTGGACGGACTTGCCTCCGGGCACTAAGTGCGAGTTGCTTGCAGAGTTATTTGCCGAGCAGGCCGTAGATATCGAGCTCGGTGGCGGTGGGAACGAAGACTCTTCCGTTCGCGATAGTCGGCACGGTGAACTTCAAAGCGAGTCCCGCCTGATCGCGGCTGCCCGCCTGGGCGCTGTTATAGAGCTCGTTAGCAAGATTGGTCGCGTCGTAGGCGTGCAATACAGCTGGTCCGCTGGCGACCGGATTGTTTCCGACATACGTCGAGTTGTCAATATCCCATACGATGCCGTTATTATTTCCGTTGGCTGACAGGGATGCGGTGGCTCCGTGCGCGACGGCTGCAAATACGGCAGCGCCTACAGAGGTTGGGTTGGTCGAGAGCTGCTCCCCGGCATCGGCGCCGGCATTCCAACTGAAGGCGCGGATCACATCCTGGGCGGGATGAAAATAAATGTTTCCATTCCAATAGACAGGCGTGTCGAAAATATTGTCGTACTGCGCTACGCCCGTGTAAATGGTCTGGAGATTTCCATTCGTCCCGTTGAAACCGCCCATGTTCAGGGGGTTGAGAACGAATACGTTGCCATCCTTCCCGCCTCCGATGAGCTCAAGCGGATACTGCGAATTGCCGGCGATCAGAATTGGAGAACCGCTCCCCAGATCGGCGTCGTTCTCAGCCAAGACGTAATTGTTGTCCGGCGAGAAATAACTTTGAACGGACAACGTAGATGGATTCAGGTTCAAGAAGGAATCGTTGTATCCGGTTTGCGTGTAGGCCGGCGGAGGGGTGATGTAGGCCGCGTCACCCAGATCGGTGCCACTCATCAGGTACACATTTCCTGACTTGTCATCAATTGCTGGAGCGCCACCACTAGACCAGAAGCCTCCGCCTTTCGCGGCGTTCGTGGATTCGAAGATTGCCTCCTGCGCCAGAGAAGACTTGTCGTAGGCGAAGACGAAACCATTGCTGCAACTGCCGAAGGCGATGTAAATCCAATTCGTCACCGGGTTCAGCGCAAGGCCCATGCGCTGGTAACAAGAGGAACTCAGACTATCACCGCCGTAAGAACCGGTCACACCGACGGCGGGTACTTTGTCAACTCCGGTGGTGATGTCGAGGGCGTGCAGCCAGAACGGCGGGCTGGCTCCCTGGACCTCAGCCACGACGTAAATCGTATTTGTCGTCGAATCGATTACCGGCGTGGATAGGATTCCGACACTCGGCCAAGGACCGCCAGAATCGTAGACCGTGACCGGCGTTCCTAGATTGACTTGCCAGAGCGTTGTGGGATTCGTCGAAGTTGCATCGGCATCGAAGGCGTATACGCTGTTGCTTTGCGTGGCGACGAAAACTACATCGCGCGTACCCTGGTTTGGAATCTGGAGTTGCGGCACATAGAGCGGTTGCCCATAGATCTGGCCGTCCACGGAATAGGAGACGAGCTTGCCGAACTGGTTGGAATTTACATTCGACGGCATCAGCGTGACTTCCTCGGTGTAGGCTCCGTCGCGCGCGTCGTCGTTGTGGTAGGTAAGAACCGCCGAGCGCGCAATGTTGACGACGGTGGCCGAGGCCTGTGCGCTGGTCGACGAACTCACGACGCTCGTGGCAGAGATGGTGTGAGTTCCGATTGCGGATGGAGCCGTATATAGACCGCTGGAACTAATGGTGCCCAGGGAACTGTTTCCGCCCACCGTTCCATCCACAGACCAGGTGACGCTGCTATTTGAGAAGCCTTGAAGATTGGCGGTGAACTGCTGCGTGGCTCCCGGATTCAGCAACGCGGAGACGGGAGAGATCGTGATTGTGACGGCCTGAACGGTGACGGCGGCGGTGGCCGACTTGCTCGAATCCGCAACGCTGGTTGCGGTGACACTATGAGTCCCGGCCTGCGACGGCGCCGTGTACATACCAGAGGTCGTAATCGTGCCGTCGGTAGAGTTTCCACCAGAGACGCTGTCGACCGACCACGTCACCGCAGTATTCGAGGTTCCTTGCACGGTTGCAACAAATTGCTCTTGCCCGCCTGTCGACATGCTGACTGATGTCGGGTTGAGTTGAACGCCGACCGGCGTCTTGGAAGTGGTCGAATTCTTCATTCCACCGCAACCGGCGATGGGAAGAACAATGGCCAGAATCAGAAGAGGTCGACGAACTCTTAAATCAAGAGCACCCAAAGTACGAGTGTTTCTCATATTTAGAAGAAGCGGTTCCGTACAGCAAAGGGTAGATGTGAATCGAGGCAAGGAGGTTGCCGAATGCCTCGTCTCGCAAGGAAAGAGGGGGCTAGACAAAGTCCGCTGCCGGCGCTGAGGCACTGGGTACGGGGGACTTAGTTGGGGAATCCTTAGTTAATGATGTTGGAGCATCTCCGAACGACCATCGCGATGGGAAGTCCGATGCAGAAGATGTGAATGACGACTCCGATCAGCATGAACTTGAGAGAGAACGGAACCTTTCCGATAGCGGAGAGTGGGACGACGACTCGGTTCATAAAGAAGTACACCATTAAGCCGTAAACCGTGCCGGACAAGATGGGATGCTGTACGAGGAAGAGAATGTAGTGGCTTGCTCCTACAAACACGGCAGCGGCCGAAAATGCGATGAAAAAATGGCACAACAGGCCGAGCAGCGCAGTTGCCAGTCCGCCTTCGTAAGCTGCGGAGCCTAATAGTCCCCAGGCAATGCCCTGCAGTAGGCGCAACGGTGGACGTCCAAAGTAGCCGTAGACAAGGAATGCGGCAGTAATATCCATCGCCCCACAAAGAAGGCCCGCGCGGAGGATGGTTCTCAGTGAGTTTGGGTGAGGACTGGAGAACGCTGCCGCCATTTGATTCATTGCATCTCTCCGAAGCGATGGGTCAGGGATTTGGCCAAACACTATACGCAAGAGAGACCATCCGCGAAGCAGATTGTGATGACGTTATGAATGGCGATGCTCATCGTCAGGATTCGCGGGACTGGCTTCCCTCATCGACTGGTGGTGATCAGGTTTCGCAGCTTGCGAACCGCTTCCGGAATCTCTTCGACTGGAGTGCTGCCAAAACCCAGGATGAAGCCCGGCCGCGCCTCCGCGACATAAGAAGGAGAGAGCGGCCAGAGCCACAGATTCTGGCGGGCAGCGCGTATGGCAATTTCCAGGTCGTGTCTCCCTTTGGGCAGCATGACGGTCAAATGCATGCCCGCCTCGTCGCCGATGACTTCCACCATCGACCCTAGTTCCCTGCCGATGTTTTCGATCAATACGCGTCTGCGATCGCGATACAGTACGCGCATCCTGCGGATGTGGCGGCCAAAATGCCCGTCGCGAATAAAATTCGCGAGCACTTCCTGATGAAAAGTGGCTGGGCCCAGATCCATGGCGCGGCGGATGCTCAGGAATCGGTCCACGAGATCAGCCGGAATTACGATATAGCCCAGACGCAACGATGGAAACAAAACTTTGCTGAAGGTCCCGATGTAGATGACGCGAGCGTGCGGGTCGAGGCCTTGCATGGAAGCGATGGGCGAACTTTCATAGCGATACTCGCTGTCATAGTCGTCCTCGATAATCCACGACCCGGTTTCCTGCGCCCACTGCAGCAGATGGAAGCGCCGCGTGGCGCTCATGGTCACGCCCAGCGGAAATTGATGAGAGGGCGTAACCAGTGCGGCTTGTGCCTTGGCGCAGCGCTTGATTCCGGCGGTTACGTTTAGACCTTCCCGATCCACAGGAACCGGAACCAGATGACAACCCGCCAGGCTCAACACGTTTCGAGCCAGATGGTAGCCAGGTTCCTCCACCCAAACGCGACTGCCGGGATCGAATAAGACGCGCGCCGAAATCTCGAGCCCCTGCTGGGAACCGCTGACGATCATGATTTGTTCCGCTTCGCAGCGCAGAGACCTGGCCGTTCGCAAATAGGCTGCGATGGTTTCCCGCAAGTCTGGAGAACCCATGTGATCGCCGTAATGGAATGCTTTGGCATCCATGCATCGGATGCGCCGGGCAACCAGGTTGCGCCAGACGCGGAGGGGAAATTGCTCGGACGCGACTTGTCCTACGCCAAATGGGCCTCGACCCTGCAACCACGGCTCACGTTCCTTCGCAGGGAGAATCGAAGCGCGTAGAGCCACGCGCCGAGGTCCGGAACGAACGGCCGCGGGCGGGGATCCTTTGGCCACATGGGTGGCGAGTTGCTCTGGAAGTGAACTGGAAACGACGGTGCCCGCTCCGACTCTGCTTTCGAAATAGCCTTCGGCTAATAGCTGGGCATAGGCATTGAGAACGGGGAAACGCGAAACCCCAAGTTCAGAAGCGAGCACGCGGGTAGAGGGAATTCGCTGGCCGGGTTGCAACCTGTGCTCCACAATGGCAGAGCGGTAGGCGTCATAAATCTGGCGGTGCAGCGCCTGGGCCGCTTTTCGATCGACCGTCATGATGGGCAGGATTCCCGAAGGCGCCTTCTTCATTTCAAAGATCGTAATGGCTATGTCTGACGTGCGTCAAATGGGTATTGCTGATGACCACTATCGGGTTCATGCTTAGGAGGTAATGAAGCATAGGGGCCCATGGATTGTGCTTAGTGATAGCTTGGGGCCCACCGCGTTTCTCCTGCTGCTCCTGGTGGCGTGCGCCTTAAACTCGCAAGCGACCACTTCCCCGGCCGCCAGGCCGACCCACGAAGCGAACCGTCACGCGGCAATCGCCAACGACTCTGGATACATCGCTGAACCCAATGTTCTTCCCGACCGGAATCAGTCAGACTCGCGATTTCGGATTGTGCCCTACGCGCAACTCATATTGCGCGCACTCTTGCTATTGGTCGCGGCATTATTCATTGGTTCCGCCCTGGTGTTCGCGATTCGAGGCAGGAGCCATCATTCTCCCACCGCCGCTCAGAGCCCCGGTACAATTGGCCTCAGAGCTTCCCGGATGCTGGAAGTCTAGTTCAAAGGAAAAACACAATGAACCGAAGGATGGCGAATGTAACGATCAGATGTGCCCTCATTCTGTCGCTAGTGTCCCTATCGCTGGCTACCTTGGCACAGGAAAAAGATAAGAAGGCGACTTCGCTCAAAACCGTGCTGCTGGAGCAACTGCGCACTACCCACAATCAGGCGGAATGGTTTGTGCCCTTCACGGTAGCCGTCGACGGAGTGACTCCGGAGCAGGCCAACTGGACCGATGGCAAGGGCAACCATTCGATCGGACAGTTGACTTATCACTTATTGTTCTGGGACCGGTGGGCGCTGGCGAAGTTCAAGGGTGAAGAGCCGGAAAAATATAGCGGCAACAACGATGACACCTTCACCAAGTTCGACACGAAACATTGGAACGCTACCGCGCAGGAACTGGACAAGGTGATGGCGGAATGGGAAAAGGCGGTCGAGGCAGCGGATGATGCGAAGTTGAAAGAAGAAGCTTCGGTCATCGCTCATGTGGGAGCGCACAATGCGTATCACATCGGCGAGATCGTCATGGTGCGGAAAGAGCAAGGATCGTGGAATCCCGCAAAGGGCGTGCACTGAGCTTTTCCTGAGAATGGAAAGGTCTTTTAACGCGCTAGGAAAAAGCGGCTCCGGGCATTCCGCGTCCCTTGCGCGCCACTCACCGCTGCAGGGGTAACAGATACTCGGGGTTTTTCTCGAGAACGCCGCCAAAGAATTGGCGGTCTGCCTGGCGCATGTCCCAGGCGATCACCGAGGCGGGAGCGATCTGGATTGTGACATCATCCCATGCTGCAAACACAGGTCCCACTCTTGCGTCCGAAAGCGCAGCTTCGCTCAAATACCTGCGATGAATCCTAGCGTTAGTCTGCCGGGAAATTTCTTCGGTAAGGATCTTCGCGGTCCCCGCTAAGGTGACGCCGTAGGATGCTGCCGGGTCGCGCGCGTCGACCATTAAAGACACCTTTGGGTTGGATTGCAGGTTACGGGCTTTTCGGCTGCGCGAGGACGTAGCCACATAAACATGTGTACCGTCAAACCAATACCACACCGCAACCATGTGAATGGAACCGTCCGGGTTCTGAGTTCCGAGAGTCGCGATATGTTGATCGTTCAACAACTGCCTGACTAATGGATCCGCGAGTGTGGCCATAGGCTGGGGCTCCTCCGCTGAATAGCTACAAGTCAATACTGTCTAAAATCGAATTGATGGGGACTGCAGTGATACCTATAGCACAAATACTGGACGTAGCCATGCAGAAGCGGGGCGAGTAAGTCATCGCGGGCCACTCTGCGTGCAAGAAAACCGGCGCCTGATGGACTGTTTGGTCCACCAGGCGCCGGCACAACCTGCAAAAGTTCTACAGGGTGATAAGGGTTAGAAGTTCAG
This sequence comes from uncultured Acidobacteriota bacterium, assembly GCA_963701925.1. Taxonomy (GTDB): domain Bacteria; phylum Acidobacteriota; class Terriglobia; order Terriglobales; family Acidobacteriaceae; genus Sulfotelmatobacter. Next base: position 673,159 of record CAVPBQ010000005.1, on the reverse strand, counting down.
TTTCAGCGTTAGTTGGACCAGCCGCGGCGAAGCGTCTCCGCCGAGGAAGGATCCCAGGATGCTGGTTGGCGTGTTCACCGTATCCAGTATCTGGCCAAAGCTTCCGTTGTTGATATCGTTCACCGGGCTCTCGAAATTCGGATGGTTGAACAGGTTGAAGAACTGCGCACCCAAACCGAGCTTGGCGGTCTCCCAGTGCGGGATCTGCGTGTACTTCATGATGGTCATATCCGTGTCGAAGTAGCGCGGCCCGAAGAACTGGTTGCGCCGTTGATTTTCGGTTCCCGAGTTCAACTGATTCTGTCCAACGTCCCCACCCGCAGCTAGATCCGGGAACATCGAGGCCGTGAGGCAAGGCCCTGAGGTGACGCTGCTAGGACTGCTGCAGCCCGGAGTTGAAGTTCCCGTGAAGTTCGCAAACACCTGCGATCCGTAGCCTGTTTGGCTCAGATCATTGGAGGCAGCTGTGTTCACAACGGTATAGGGCAGGCCGCTGCGGGCGAAGAGCGTCCCGGAGAGTTGCCAGCCTTTCAACAACGCCGTCGGGCCCTTGGGGAGCTCGTAGACGTAATTGGCGCTAAGGTAGTGCCGGGTGTCGTAGTCGGCATTGCCATAGCTGAATTGACGGAGGTTGTTATCGTTGATCGGGTTGGCCAAGCTGCCCACCCGGCCGATAGCCTGGTTATTGTTGATGAAGGGGTTGAAGCCGCCATTGGAGACTTCATCCAGGGCGTGGCTGTAGGTGTAGTTGACCTGCATCTGCAGCCCGCGGCTGAAGCGGTGCTGCACGCTGAATGACAGGCCATTGTAGTTGGAAATCGCCGGGGTGGCGATTTGCTGCACGATGGAGAAGCGCTGATCGGGTTGGGCGGCCGGCAGGCCGATGAACCCATTCGGGCAAACAGCGGTCGGGCAGGAGGCGTTCACGTTGTTGAGAAATGCGGTTTCGTGATAGCCGCGATTGCCCACATAGTTAACGGTGATCGAGCTGTTGTTGCCGATCGCCTGCTGGACTTCGAAGTTCCACTCCCAGTACTCCGGAGCCTGGATTGCGCTCACGTTGTTGAACTGCGGAGTGGCAAAAACTCCACCGGCCGCGGACGCATCGCCTTGAATCTGAGCCAGAGTTTCTCCGTTCTTGAAACCGTTGGTCAAGGCAGAGTTGGACACGGCAGCCGTCGCGAATATGTTGCCGCCGTTGGCTATCTGCTGCGGCGATGTGTTGCCGAAAATAGCGCCCGGGAACTGGTTGAAGACCGGCGTGTTCTCGGATATGGAGTCGGCAATCTCACCAGGGAATGTATCCATAAACAGGCCAACGCCGCCACGGAACACCGTGTTCCTTAACTTTGACGGAGTCCAGGAGAAGCCTAAGCGGGGCTGCCAAGCGATGGTGGTAAACGACGGAATGGCCTGGTTGAGGCCGGTCTGGATGGTCTGATTGTAGGGCGTATTCACATCATGATTGATGCTGTTGAAGTTTCCCGACAGCCTGGCAAAGCAATCCGCTGCGCAGGTGGGGATGGAATTGTGATCCGCGCGCAAGGCCAGCGTCAGCTTCAGGTTGCTCTTTACCTTCCATTCATCCTGCGCGTACAGGCCCAACTGGTAGAGCTTGATGTTCTGTTCGGGCGCTGTGGGGAAAGTCTGGAGATCCAGCAGCGACTGGCCATCGTAATAACCCGTCAAGCTGAGCGGAAGTGCAAGACCTGAGGTGAAGGCGCCGTAGTTGTGATCGCTGACCAGGTTGCGGTGGAAGTACACGCCAGCTTTCAGAGTATGTTTACTCCCGAGCATGTAGGAGTAGTCGTCAACCAGTTGGTAGCCGGTAACGTTGCGTCCCTGCGGCCACGCGAAGTCGTCGCCGCCCAAATCGGTAAACGCTCCATCAATATAAATCAAGCTGGTCGGGAGCGCGGTCAGGGAGGCTGCGAGGTTGGAGGTGGTAAAGATCGCGCTGTAGTACTGATCGGAAACGATCAGGTTGTTGGCCGCTTTCGCACCAAAAGCACGGTTCCAACTCACCTGCCCCTGGTATTCAGGCTGGGTGCTGACTGCGTTGAAGAGCGGGCTGATCTGATCGGTGTAAGTCGCCTGCACGCCTTTGTCTTCCTGCAAGCGCACAAACATCTTGTCATTATTGGTAAGGTTGAAATCAAAACGGCCCGAGGTCAGAAACTCGTGGGTAAAATTAGGAGCTGTGCCGCGGTAAGAATCGGCGCAGACGTTTTGGCCGGCTCCAAACTGGGTCATGGTTACGGGATCGGTGAAGGTCTGCCCCACGCAGCCGCTGATATCGCTAGCATTGGGCACGCCTTGCACAGCGCGGGAAATTCCAGGGGCGTTATTATACAGGTTAAACATCTGCTGGTAGAAAGGCACTGACTGGCTCAGGCCGCTGCCCGGGATGTTGACGTTATAGGGCTGGCTCAGGTTGTTGAGGACCGCAATCTGAAATAGTGGGTCGGGAACCTGCACCTGCTGGCTTGTCGGCAGGATCACGCGCAGTCCTTCATAGTTCCAGAAGAAGAACGCCTTGTCCCTCTTGATCGGTCCGCCGAATGACGCCGCATATTGGTTGGCGTTCACAAAGGGACGGGGCGAGTCGTTGCCGACGTTGAAGAAGTTGTTGGCATTCATCGCCCGGCCGTCCCAAAAATAATTGGCATTGCCGTGCCAGTTATTCGAACCGGACTTGGTGATGTAGTTGACGTTCGCGCCGGCAAAGCCACCGTACTGGCCGGAGTAGCCGTTGGTGACGACCGTTGCTTCCTGCACCTCGTTGTTGCCGAGCAACAGGTTGGTGGCGCCCGAGTTGTTCACGTTCAGGAAGGGATCGTTGTCGTACATGCCGTTCAGAGTGAAAAGGTTGGAACTGGCCGATACACCGAAGCTGGAGAAGTTGCCGAAACCCATGCCCGTATTCATCACGGAGCCTGCGGCAGTCTGAGCTACAAAGCTCAAGTCGTTGCCGGGGTTGGGCACTTCGGAAATTTCGCGAGCGTTAAAAGTAGTGGATATTTCCGCGCTCTCCGTCTGCAGCAGCGGGGCTTCACCGGAAACCTCGACGGTGGTTGCTTCCGCGCCCACTTCCAGTTTCACGTTGACGATGGCGTTGCTTCCCACGCTCACCGTCGTGGTCGCGCTGGAAGTCTTAAAGTTGTGAGCTGCGATGGTCACGTTATACGTGCCCGGTTCGAGCAGCGAGAATTCGTAGAAGCCTTGAGCATTCGTGTTGGTTTTCTGGGTGAAGCCTTTTTCAATGCTCTTGAGGCCAACCGCGACATTGGGCAGAATGGCGCCGCTGGCGTCGGTCACTGTACCACTTATGGCGCCATTGGTCGTGCTTTGCGCCAGCATCACGTTGGACGACACAGCTAATGCTGCGGTAAGAGCCAGCAGCAGAGACCACTTACTAAATCGCATGGAACTGCCTCCTGAGATTGACATTCATGGGCGCGAATACAAGCGGGCTGAGCAGGACGCACCCGCACTCTGACATGGCATGTTGTTGGCCAGATAGGTGACGAACAGGGCACAAAGTCACAGGCGTGGTGAAATGGGTGGAGAAGTCACAAAGGCCGACAACAAGCATACAAGGATGTGAGGCGCGTTTTGTGATGCTGCGGCGCTCCACCGCACACACATACGTGAAACTGCATTCTCCTGGGACGTAGTTAGTTAAGGTTAGACACTGGATTATTGCGATATCACATTCTGTTTTGTCTGTTAGAAATGATTGTTTGTGCGTTCACAACTCTTTGTAGACAATTCCAAACAGTGGATGGTGTCCTGACGCAGGGATAAACGCCACACGCTCGTGAAGTAATGAGCATAGACACGGAGTTAGCTACAAGCTGCCGAGTCAGTCGACAAGGGATGACGCGATCTTATACGGGGGTATTAAAGATGTAAGAGCCGTGCGCTATCTTCGTTGCGCGCTATCATGGTTAGTCGGGTTTTGTGGGCGCGGGCTGGACTTCGCGCAAGCGACGTTCCAGAAAACGACGCTCACTATCGTGGGTGACCAGGGTAAGAGCACGCTGATAACTCTTAACCGCCTCTTCCGCGGATCCAAGGCGGCGCTGCAAATCGGCGCGCGCAGCGTGCCACAGATAATAGTGATCGAGATCGCCGGTGAGTTCATCCATGATCGACAGGCCGCGTTGTGGACCATCTGCCATGGCGACGGCCACTGCGCGGTTCAGAGAAACCACGGGAGAGGGTTGCGCGCGTTCCAGCAATTCGTAGAGACGGACGATCTCCGGCCAGTTCGTTGCGGCGGCACGCGAAGCGCGGCAATGCTGGGCGGCGATTGCGGCCTGCAACGAGAACGGGTTGGGACCACCCTGCAGGGCCTCGTCGACCAGCGGTAAAGCCTCGTTGATCTGAGCATGATTCCAGAGGCTGCGGTCCTGCTCGTCAAGAACGATAAGATCTCCGGCGTCATCGAGACGAGCATCACGGCGCGCGTCGTGCAGCAACATGAGCGCAAGCAGCCCGGTGGCTTCGGCCGGTACCGAGGGAGCCATCAACGCGCGGATCAGGCGGCCCAGGCGGATGGCTTCGGTGCAAAGATCAGTTCTCACCAGCGGGCCGCTTCGCGTGGCGGCATAGCCTTCGGTGAAGACCAGGTAAATCACAGTCAGGACCGCGTCGAGCCGCTCGGACATTTCATTGGTCTCAGGCACGACGTATGGAATGTGAGCATCGCGAATCTTACGTTTGGCGCGCACCAGGCGCTGTGCCATGGTCGCCGGCGGAACGAGGAATGCGCGGGCGATCTCGTCCGTCTCCAGCCCGCATAATGTACGTAGAGTTAGCGGCACCCGGGCTTCGAGGGCGAGCGCAGGATGGCAGCAGGTAAAGATCAGGCGCAGGCGGTCATCGGGGATTTCATTGTCTTCGTAATTTGGCTCAACTATCGCAGGAGCCAATTCCCTGCCGTAGGTCTCCATCTTCTCTGCAAAGTTGGCGCGGCGACGGAGGCTATCGATGGCTTTATGGCGTGCGGTCTGGATGATCCAAGCGCGCGCATTTTCAGGCACACCGAATTCCTGCCATTGGTCGGCGGCGGCGGCGAAGGCCTCCTGCGCACATTCTTCGGCCAGATCGAAGTCGCCGATGAGCCCGATTAGAGTGGCCACGATGCGCCCCCAATCGGACCGATAGACGGATTCGAGGGTCGCCGCGGCCTCTTCGGACATACCTGATTCTATATTTTTTATCCCGAATTCCAGAGAGCGGTCAGGCGTCATTTCCCCACGATCGTCCTAATCCATATTGTGTTTCTGCTTGTCCGGCGGGACCATTCGCCCGGCCTCGCGATACACTCGAAATCTGCTAATAGCAGAGCAATTGATTACCCAACTAGTGGGACACAACGCGCCATAAACATTTTTGTTCGACTGGTTGTCGATTTGCAGGTCTGCCATTCGATCTACCCATGGAGGCACGGAAATGAAGTACATGCTTCTGATATACGCCGACGAGAACGTATGGAGCGAAGCCGAGCTTCAGCAATGTTATGGGGAGTCGGTGCAGTTGGCGCATCGGCTGCAGGCTGACGGACAGTTCATCTCCACTTCGCCATTGCAGCCGGTAGCTACCGCCACGTGTGTGAAAGTGCGGGAGAGCAAACGGCTGGTCACAGACGGGCCGTTCGCGGAGACCCGCGAACAACTCGGCGGCTATTTCATGGTGGAAGCCAGGAATCTGGATGAGGCCATCGAGATCGCGGAACGGATTCCGGCTGCACGCAAAGGCACGGTTGAGATTCGGCCAGTGGTCGAAATCCCGAACCTGCCAAACAGAGTAGCTGGGTAGGGCTTGCGAAAGGAATTATGAAAGCTGCGATTCAAGGAGACCAACGAATGGAACGAAAGCAACGAAAGGCAGTCTTGAAGATGATTGCGACGGTATTCTTTGCGGTGGCGCTTGCTTCCGGAGTGGGCACGCGCGCGCAAGCGCAGGATGCCAAGGGTCCCTATCCCAGCATGGCTCCGCTGGATCAGTACCTGATCGCGGATCGAAATGTTGAAGCTGCCCTGGCGCGAACCGCCGCTCCGGCCTCCATTTCCGGGGATGCAAAAGTGCTGGCCCTCGGAGCGCACGGCTACGAAACCGTGGCTGACGGCAAGAACGGCTTTGTCTGCCTGGTAGAACGTGCGTGGATGAGTCCATTCGACAGCCCCGAGTTTTGGAATCCTAAGAATCGCAGTCCGATTTGTTTAAATCCCCCCGCCGCTCGAACGGTGCTGCCGCTCACTATGCTGAGGACAAAATTTGTATTGGCGGGAAAGTCAAAAGAAGAAATCAAGGAGTCGGTCAAGGTTGCGATCGAGAAAAAGGATTTGCCGGAACTCGAAGCTGGCGCTATGAGCTACATGATGTCGAAGGAGGCATATCTTACTGACGCCGGTGGACACAACATGGCTCATCTTATGTTTTATATGCCGCTCGGTACGGTATGGGGTGCAAACCTGGTGGACGCCAACAATCATGTGTCAGAAACGTTTCCGGGCTCTCCGCTGTTACTGGCCCCAACTTATAAGGGCAACCCGGAACCAATGTATATGTTCCTAATGCCAACCAGTACTTGGTCGGACGGCACAGCTCAGTAATGTACGAGAGGACAGTAATAAGCATGATCGGTATCAAGTTTCGATTTGTTTCGGCGACAATTGCACTCTCGCAATGCGGGATGCTGCTGGTTGGGTTGTCTCTGATCGCGTCAAATGCGATTGCACAGCCAACGCCAAAGCAGGACGCGGCCGCAATTCAACCGTTCAAGGTGCACGTTTCCGATCAGGTTCTCAGTGATCTTCGGCGCCGCTTGGCGGAAACTAAATGGCCCGATCAACTTCCGGGCACGACTTGGGAGTATGGCGCCGACATGCAGAAGGTGAAAGAGTTGGCGGATTATTGGCAGAACACCTATGACTGGCGCGCGCAAGAAGCGAAGCTAAACCGGTTGCACCAGTTCACCACCGAAATTGATGGGCAGCAGATCTATTTTATCCATGAGCGGTCGCCTCGCCCGGACGCCATACCGTTGCTGTTGATTCATGGCTGGCCTGGTTCAATCCTTGAATTTCTGGCGATGATCGAGCCGCTCACTAATCCCAAAGACAGTCACAGTCCGGCGTTTCACGTCATCATTCCTGCGCTGCCTGGCTTTGGATTTTCCGGGCCCACTACAACGCGAGGCTGGGATCCGCGGCGAATGGCGAAGGCCCTGGTCGTGCTGATGGATCGACTGGCTTATCCCAAATACGGTATCCAGGGCGGCGACTGGGGGTCGGAAGTTGCCCGCGACATGGCGTACGAAGCTCCCGAGCACGTGATCGGACTACATTTGAATCTTCTCTACGCGGACCCGCCAAACCAGGAAGCCGTGGCGCAAATGACCGATGCGGAGAAGAAGCGGTATTCATACTTCGACCGCGAAGAGAGTAGCTTCTACAAAATTCAAGCCACGGAGCCGCAGACGCTGGCCTATGCCCTGACGGACTCGCCAGTCGGCTGGCTGGCCTGGATGATCGCCAAGTTTCAACTGCTGACTGACAACAACGGCGATTTTCTGACGGCAGTGGATCGAGACACATTTCTCACGGATGTAACGCTCTATTGGGTGACGGATACGGTCGGCTCCGGGATGCGAATCTATCGCGAGTACCGGCTGGCGGGTGGTGAGACCGCGCGGTCACCGCGGCTGGCGACCCCTGTCGCGTATGCGGATTTTCCGAAAGAAGTATTCACTACGCCGGTTAGCTGGATCAGACAACGATACAACATCGTGCAATACACGCGAATGCCACGAGGCGGTCATTTTGCTGCGCTGGAGCAGCCCGAACTCCTGGTCGAGGATGTGCGTAAATTTTTTGCCAGCGTTGAACGTAATTAGATGTCGCTGGTTAGAGTTAAAAGTTCGTCGCTTGTAGGTTGAAGACGGCCATAGCTGTTAGTCAAAATAAGGCCGTGTAACTGCGCATTGTGTACTGGTGAGCGATTGACGCGCTGCGAATGGTAAACACATATGAAAATCGCCATCAAGACCAAAGGGATCATTCTGTTCCTTAACCCGGAAGAAGTTGTTTCAATCAGTGCACAAGGCAATTATGTGGTGCTGCAACTTGAATCCGGATCTCATTTATTGCGCGAATCCATCTCGGCGGTAGCGGGAAAGATGGAAGACTTCGGATTTGTCCGCATCCATCGCTCTGTATTGATCAACCGCCGCTTTGTGGAAGAGATTCGGCCCTTCCTGACGGGAGATTATGGATTGCGGCTGAAGAGCGGCAAAGAATTTACGGTGACGCGCACCTACAAGAAGAACCTGAGGGCGCTCGCGGAATCCTGGATCGGCGGAGCCTCTTCGCTGAGCAGCTAGCACACTCGACTTCCCCATCATGGCGCCCACATACCTGGCCTGAGTGACGTGAGATAATTTTACGTCGCGATGGCCCCGTAGCTCAGATGGATAGAGCAGCGGTTTCCTAAACCGTTGGTCGGCAGTTCGACTCTGCCCGGGGCCCCCAGTTTTTTCAGCCTAACGAACTTAATGTCCCAAACAATCAGGTGGCGAGGGCGCGGACGGACTGATGGGATCGTCGCTTCGACATAAAACCCAAAAAGCCAGACCGCCGACTCCGACTCCGGCAGCGACTTTTGCCCAGACCGAATCCATGGTTGGTCCCTGCCCGGGCGCTCGGCCTTGTTTGAGGTCGGCAGCGGTGCACTTTTCTCCGCGTGATTTCTGTTCGCCTTGGTGCACGATCACGCGATCGGATCGCGGGCGCGTTGCGGCTGGCAGGCGGTTGCTGGAGCGCGACTCGATGTACACATCGCTTTTGCTGGCGGAGACCGTAATCTTGCCGTCGACGTCGGCGACTTCGTAGTGCGTCCATTCAGCGGCATTGACGGGAGTTACGGTGACGCATCCGATTCGAACTCGCCAACCGCGGCTGGTGTTGACGGAAAGACTGCCGTGATCGAGCGCCAGTTCATCGACTTCGAATTGCAGCATGGTTTCAGGATTCAAATCCGCCGCAGAGCCAGTGGCTTCGATCCGGGCGGCTCCGCCCTTTTGCGTTTCAATCACGTCGTCGCGATACAGGGCAGACGAGGTAGGCGCTGAATTCTGATTCAGGAGCACGCTGCCATTGCTGCGCAAAATGGCGGCGGCTGTGTCCTGCGCGGGCAGAGACACCGGTGGCGTCGCGATCATGAGCAGACAGGCGCAGGCGCGCCGCTGGAACCGTCCGATCCCCGAGTCTCTCCGCACGTGGTTATGACCAGCTTAACTGGCGGGCAATGCGGCTTCCATTGCCGACTCTGATGCGGGCGGGAGCACGGATGCGCTTCGCGGCTTGGTTCAGGCGCGGGCGAAGTCGATGTAGCCCTTGTTCGCGTCAACGCGGATAAGTTTGGCCCGAAGCTTATCGCCCACATCGAGCCCCTGCTGCCCCTGGCAAAGCAATCCCTCAACGTGGGGCTGGAGCGCACGCACAAATGTGCCGTCATCGGTCACCCCGGTGACGATGGCGTCGAAGACTTCGCCGATGTGGTGCTGCATGGCGATGGCCGCGAGGCGCTTCGACATTTCGCGTTCGACCTTGCGGGCGGCATCTTCTTTCAGCGTACAGTTCGCGGCAATGGCGGTGAGCTCTGCGTCAGAATAAGGATTGGGCTGACCCGCTAGCATGGCTTTAATCAGGCGCTGGGTGACGATGTCGGCGAAGCGGCGGTTGGGCGCCGTTGAATGAGTATAGTCCTGCACCGCGAGGCCGAAGTGTCCGGGAGCGGGCTCGCCCGGCTTTTCCAGAACATATTCGCCCGGCCCGATGAGTTTGATGACGGTAAGAGAGAGGTCGGCGAAATGATCCGGGTCGGCAGCCTTGCGACGCAGCAGCAAATCGTTGAGCGCCTTCGAGTCGGGCTGGGCGGGAAGTTTTTCGCCCTTGCTGGCAGCGAGTTGCACAATGCGATCCCACCGTTTGGGCGTGCGCACGATGCGGCGCAGCGAGGAGACATTTTCCAGCTTACGGGCGACGACTCCATTGGCCGCAATCATGAAATCTTCGATTAAGTCCGTCGCCCGGTTCTTCTGCTGCGGGACTATGTCCACGACCTGGTTGTCGAGAACCAGCGGAAGAACTTCGTCGGTCTGCAGGTTCAGCGCCCCGTGCTGAAAGCGCTGCTGCTTCAGCTTCTGCGCCACTTCGTCTTGAAGTCTCAATTGCGCCTGCAGATCGCTGGACGAAGATACTTTGGCGGGCGCCGGAGATTTGTCTTCGAGCCAGGCTCCCACGGAGTTGTATTGCAGTTGCGCATGGTTGCGGACAACCGCACGATAAAGATCACCAGATCTCAGATTGCCGTCGGCGCCAACGATGAATTCAATGACGACGCTGAGGCGATCTTGATTTTCGAGGAGTGAACTCGCGCCGGTGGAAAGTTGTTCAGGTAGCATGGCGAAATTGCGCACGCCGGCGTAAACGGTCGTGGTCTCGCTCGCGGCATGCTGGTCGATGGCGGAGTGCAAGGGCACGAAGGCGTCGACATCGGCGATACCGATCATCACCTTCACGTCGCCACTCGGCAGACGCTCGGCCACTTCAATCTGATCCAGGTCTCGGGACGTATCGTTATCGATCGACGACCAGAGCAGGTTACGCAGATCGCGGATTCCGTCTCTTGCCTCGACTTGCGGAGGATGGGTTTGCAAGGTGGCGAGTTGCTGCGCGACTTCGGGCGGAAAATCCGGATTGAAGCCGTGCTGGATCATGACTTGCCGGGCGGAGGCTTGCAGGTCGAGGGGCGAAGGATTGGGCGCGGGCATGGTTTCAGTATGTGAGCGGCCGAATCAGCCTAACACCGCGGGCGGACGGTGCGCATCTCGCGTCTTGAATGGTAAGGGCTAGTCAGGCTCGCTCAGAATTGAGCGATGCGATGCGAATTCAGCTTCCGCTGAGGCTATTGATATCCGCATTGCTATAGGTTCGAACAACTTGCGGCTTGTGCGATCTCCAGTACGCGGCGGCGTCGGCGAGCGAGACTCCGTACCCTTGGTCGTGCAGCGAGGACGGACTGGCAATCGCTACGACTCCGGCGTCGAAACTTCCGTACGCGGAAGGAGCAACTGGCTGCACGGGAACGAACTCCACCGTTGGAGCAGTCGGAAGCCCGCTGGGACTCACGCCGTAATAGACCTCATCAACCTGGGATTGATTCTGCAGACCTCCGAAAGCGGGCGCGTCGGGCACACCGGTGTGCTCAGTCGCAGGAGCGTTCGGAGATTCCGATCTCGGCGCCGACAAATTGAGCGAAGGAGTTTCGAGGGGATGCTGGAAGCGCGGACCGTAGCTCGAATCTGGAGAAAGAGTCGTGTCCTGCGCAGCGCAAATTCCTACAAAAATCAGGGTTGCGGTGGCGAGGATGGAGAGGGCAAGTCGACGCATAAATATCCTCCAGTCGGCGCTATCAACTCAAATTATCAGCCGCGGAGGATGGGCATATCCATACGGTTTCGGCCTGAACCGGCGTCCGTAGGGACTGCAGGCCTGGCTTCCGGGGCTAGGCGTGCAATGAGTCGGCATTTCGCCGTTCGCGACGGCTCGCCAGGATGACGTAAAGCATGTAGAGAATGATGGCCAGGTTTCCGATGAGAACGGCGAATCGCAAAAAGGTCACGCCGCGCATGAGCTCACGAATTTCGAGGGGCAGGAGCAGGAAGCCGGAGACAAACGCGACCCATTCAGCCCAGGTGCGCTCCTTCCACAATCCATAGGCTTCAGTAAAGCGCAGCACGGCATAGGCAAAGGCGATGCGAGCGGCGGCCCACAGGCGCGCGTCGGTGACGCTGTCCGCAAAATCCAGAAACATCTGCGCCGAGCGCCGGTCGGTGTTGATGTGCAGCAGGGCGAGCAGGCTTTCCGCGATCAGCCACACGTCCTTGTGCACCAGGACGAGAGCGCAGATTCCCATGAGAACGACGAAAAGGCCTTTGCAGAACTCGAAGCTAGCCACCGCCCGCAGCACGCCTCGCTGGCTGTAGTGCAGGTTTAGCTTGGTTCCGGCATGGAGCATGAAGTGGGAAATTCCCGAAGGCAGGGTATCACGGACTTGGGCAAATCGGACGCAGGACTTCCCTACTCCGTCATAGATACGTCTCCTTACCTCAGTAACTGGAGGACGTTCACGATCGGTGGCAGGATCAACCAGGGAGACCAAGCATGCGGAAACTTTTGTGTGTAATCGCCTTGATGATGGTGGTGAGCGGAACGTCGCAGGCGCAACAGCCGTCCGCGACGAACCAGACGGCGCGACAGGCATTGCTGGAAATGTTCTTCAGCAAAACATCGGGGACATTCGTGAAGCACCTTCCTGCGACCACGCTGGCTGCGCTGGAAAAATCCGGAGCCATGACTTCTCTGCAGCAGTATTCGGTGTTCACTGCCCAACTGGAGAACCAGCAATCGAATCTGCAGACGTTTGACACAGGATCGGTGCTGCTGTCGGGGCAGAACTCGAAGACCGGCGAGAAGGTCGAGATCACCGTGGTGAATGACACGCCGCGCGGCGATCGCGACGATATCGAACTCTCCTTTCGGACTTTCAAGAATGGCGCTGCGGAGCGCAGCGCGTTCATGCCGCAGCTTACCTTCACCATGAAGCGGGAAGCGCAGATGTGGAAGCTGAACGAAATTTCCATCACCATTCACTTGCCGCTGGCGGATCCGGAATTTCTGCAGGCCCTCACTGAGAAGATGAAGCCGCAGGTATCGGCCCAGCCTCAGCTCCAGGTTCAGCCTACGACTTTCGCGCAGCAACACGAACCTATCACGCCATCTGCGGGAAGTGACGAGACGGTGATTTCGGCGATGCGCACGATTCTTTCGGCCGAGACTACCTACGCTCAGAGCTACACGAATGTGGGCTACACTTGCATGCTGTCGGATCTGGATGGATTTGGCGGAGGCGAACCGAATGCGCACCAGGCGATGCTGATCAATAGTGGGCTGGCCAGCGGCAAGCGCTTCGGATTTGTATTTACTCTGACAGGATGCTCGGGTGCGCCGGCGCCGAGTTTCCGCCTCATGGCAACGCCGGGTGGGAACACCTTCGGGCGAAAAACGTTTTGTGCCGACCAATCAGGAGCGATTCGCGCATCAGAAAGTGGAAACCCGGAGCGATGCTTGGGGAACGGAACGCCCGTGCAATAGATCGGTCGTTGTGCATAGAGCCGCCAGAGATGGCGGCTTATTTTTTGGCGCGAATCGCGGCCCGCAACTCTTCCACAATCTCCTGTGACGCCTTGATGGCGGCGGCGTGCTGATCAACGTTGAATGAGATCGCGCCCACGCGGGCGTGGCCGCCTCCACCGTAACGTTCGCAGATGCGGGCAAGATTGACTTCCGGTGGCTGCGGTGCCCAAGGGTTCGAACCCACGGAAACCTTCACGCGAAAACTGCTCTTGCTCAGTCCCACGCTGTAGACCGATTCCGGATGCAGGTAGTACGGAATGAACTTGTTGTAGCCCTCGAGTTCATGATCGGTGACATCGAAGAAGATCGTGCGATCTTTACACTCCGCGCGGTCGCGCAGAATTCCGATGGAGAGCTCATGCCGTTTCAGGAGAGGCGGCAGTAAGGGCGCGACGAACGGCTCCTCCAGAACTTCCTTGAGCGACTTCGTGGCCAGCAGCGGGATCAGGTTGGGGACGAAGCCGTGATCGGGCGCCGATTCGATGACCATGGTCAGCTTCATGGCAGGCGCTTCCATTTCCACCGCGGTCTTGGCATCGGGGTAAAGCGCGCCGTCGATGATGTCCGTCCAATAGACAAGATCGGCCAGCGGCGTGGGATCGAAGCCGAAACGCTGCTGCGCGATCATGGCGATGAAACTGGTGCACGACTTGAAATCAGGATCGTAAAACTTGCGGTTGCTCTGACCTTGCTCAAAATGCTCGGCATCGGCCGGCGAAAGAAATGCGCTCTCATGATGGTCGAACCACCACGTGATTTTAGGAGAACTGGAATATTTGAAGTCAACGATGGCGTTCTCATCACCGTCAAATTTTTTTTCGTCGAACAGGGAGCCGGCGCGGTGCACCAGTCCGGTAAAGATGAATTCAGCATCGCTGCGAATGCGCTCGCGATAGAAACGCGAGAACAGGGCGGCGGAGGAAGCTCCGTCGAAACACTTATCGTGATAGAAAACTCGTACTCGCAAGCGATACCCCAGTTGTTCGAGAATGCATCCCCACAAGGCTGGCTTAGCAACGAAACCATGGCGCAGGGATAAAAGCTAATAGGATTGACAGCTTAGGGGGAGAAAGTCAAGCACGGAGTCGCCTGGGTAGCGCCTCAATTCAAACTGACGCACTACCGTCGCCTGCTGAATTTACGATGCCCCAGCAAGGCGCCCCGCGAAACTTCCCAGCACGGGCAATTCGAAGCTCTCCCCTTGCAGCGCTTTCACGATCACGACCAGCCAGATCACGATCACCGCGAGCACGGCCACCACCCATGCCAGCACCACGAACAGCGGGCCCACCAACGGAACCACGGGGAGAATGAAGCTGGCGATCCGTAACAGTAGGAAGAGGACGAGCACAATTCCGCACAGCAATATCGACTGAAAAGAATGAAAGCGCAGAAAGCGGTTACGGTCGTAGGGCGGGCGAGAGAGGAAGACGATCGCCGGAATGAAGGTGAGATAAGCCAGGGCTCCGGCAATATTTTCCGGCAGCGCGCCCACCTGGCCTTGAGCCCGCGCAGGTTCGTGCATGGGACGTCCGCAGGCCGGGCAGAAGCCGGCTGTTTCGGGCATCTCGGCGGCGCAGTCGGGACACGCGTATGGCATGGGGTTGACGGAAAACTAACTCGCGTGCTCTTTCTTGCGGCAGTCTTCACAAACACCGTAGATCTGAAATGTGTGCCGGGTGGTGAAGTAGTGATAGCGGCGGCCGATTTCCTGCTCAAGATCGCCCACTTCCGGGGAAAAGAATTCCACCGAACTTCCGCACTCGGTGCAGACCATGTGGTGGTGGCTGCGGCGATTGTACTGATGCTCGTAGCGCGAGATGCCGTCATGGAAGGCGACTTCGCTGGCCAGGCCGCACTCGGAAAGCAGCTTCAGAGTGCGATAAACCGTGGTGTAGCCGATGTGCGCATCTTTTTTCTGCACCAGCCGGTGGAGCTCGTCGGTGGAGAGATGATCGCGGGTCTCCAGGAATGTGCGAAGAATGGTATCGCGCTGGGCGGTCTGCTTAAGGCCGACATCTTTCAGATGGCGGTGCAGAATTCCCTGCGCCTCGCGCACCATCTGGCGGGAGATGGTGGGCTGATCATCGATGCGTTTCTGCAGCATGGGGGGATGGAACCGAAGTCAGGATAGCACCCGGCATATTGAAAATGAAATTCGGGTTCAGCCCCAACTCGCCACCCGCCGCCTGGAATACAATCGAAGATTCCGATGAGTTCCCTGGCAGAAATCAACACAACCCATTCCCGGCGGACGCCCGCGCTGCGCGCTCTGGCCTGGGCCGCTTTAGTACTACTGGTAATTCTGGCCGCTCTGATCGGCTACGGCGACTATGCGGCGCGGTCCGCGCTTCCGCAGCTCGACGGGACTTTGCAGGTCAGCGGACTATCCGCGCCAGTGACGGTCACCCGCGATGCACACGGCGTTCCTACGATCGACGCAGCCAGTCTGGAAGATCTTTTATTCGCCGAGGGGTACGTTGCGGCCCAGGATCGCTTGTGGCAAATGGATGTGATCCGCCGCGCGGGCAGCGGTGAGCTATCGGAGATTCTGGGCGACGAGACGCTCAAGTTTGACCGCGAGCAGCGCGTCCTGGGGCTGCGCTCCGCAGCGAAGAAGTCGCTGGCGATGGCCAGCCCGCGCGAACAGGGATTTCTGGAAGCTTATGCGCGCGGGGTAAACGCTTACATTCAGGCGCATGGCGACCGCTTGCCGATTGAGTTTCGCATCCTGCGCTATCGGCCCAAGCCGTGGCTGCCGGAGGATTCGCTGGTCATAGGAAACCAGCTAGTGAAGGACATGAACTATCACTATTTTTTCGACGCTCTAGCGCGAGAAAAAATTCTGGCCAAGCTCGGGCCGGAACTGACGGCCGATCTATATGTGAATCGTTCGTGGCACGATCGGCCTCCGACCGTGATGCGCGAAGAGCTCAGCCAGCCCGATAACCAGACTGGCGATTCGGACGACGAAGACGATGAGGATTTTCCCGACAACTCCGTAACCCGGGTACAAACTCAAGAAGAGCCCGCGGCGGTGCGGGCTGCAGTACAAGCTGAAGTGCAAGCCGAGGTGCAAGAGGATGTACTGGGATCAGACCGGCCAGTAAATGGGTCGAACAACTGGGTGGTTTCCGGCGCTCATACCACCACAGGAAAGCCGCTGCTGTGCGACGACCCGCACCTTGGCCATCAGATGCCGAACTTGTGGTATGAAGCTCATCTGCGCGCCGGCGAGATAGACGTGGCCGGGGCGACCTTGCCGGGCGTGCCTTTCGTGATCATCGGCCACAATCAAAAGATCGCCTGGGGATTCACCAATGTGGGCCCGACGGTGACCGATGTCTACATCGAAAATTTCAACGCTCAAGGCGCGTACCGGACGCCCAGGGGATGGGTGCAGCCCGAGCATCGCACCGAAGTGATTCACGTGAAGGGCAAGCCCGACGTGAGCGTAGATGTGAAGATCACGCGGCATGGGCCGATCATCACGGAACTTGTGCCCGGCGAGGCCCGGCAACTGGCGCTGCGTTGGACGCTCTACGACGGCCTGCATATGCCGTTCTTCGGGGTGGATACGGCTCAGAACTGGAAAGATTTTCTGCAGGCTTTTTCGGTGTGGGAAGCACCGGGGCAGAATGTTGTCTACGCCGACGTCGACGGCAACATCGGATACCACGCCACCGGCAAGGTTCCGATTCGCGCTGCTGGGGATGGCAGTTTGCCAGCGAGCGGCGCCGACGACGCGCACGAGTGGACCTCCTACATCCCGTTTGAAAAGTTGCCCAACATTTACAACCCGCCGTCGGGAATCATCGCCACGGCGAATGGAAGAATCACTCCGGACAACTATCCAAATTCGATCAGCATGGAATGGGAAGCGCCGTGGCGCACTGCGCGGATTTATCACGTGCTGGAATCGGGGCGGCAGTTTTCTCCGGCCGACATGCTGGCGTTGCAGAATGATATTCAGTCGGAGTCTGATCTGTTCGCGGCAGAGCGCTTCGTCTATGCGGTCGATCACGCATCGAAGCCATCGGCGCGGGTGAAGCAGGCTGCGGACCTGATGCGCAGTTGGGATGGGCGCATGTCGGCGTCTTCGGCCGCGCCCACCATCGCCGTGAATTCAATCTATGAATTGGAGCGCTTGCTGCTGGAACCGAAGTTAGGCAGCGCGCCTGCGGACTCCCCGGAAAAAGATGACGGGACTCTAAATTGGAAGACCTATTCCTGGGAGATGCGATCAGTCTGGCTGGAAAATGTGCTGCTGCACCGGCCTAAGCGCTGGCTTCCGGATAGATATCCGAATTACGACGAACTGCTGACCGCAGCTGTGGATGCGGCGGTGAACGGCCCGAAAGCCGCTAAGGACCTGACCTCGTGGCACTGGGGCGATTTCAATGCCCTGGAAATCCAGCACCCGATTCTGGGGAAAATTCCTATCATCCGGCGCTGGTCGGGCCCGGGAGTGCAAGAACAGTCAGGCAGCCGATTGACCGTAAAGGCGGTGAGCCGCCACCATGGCCCGTCTGAGCGCTTTACCGCCAATATGGCCGACCTGGACCATTCGACGCTCAACACCGTGACCGGTCAGGGTGGAAACTTCCTCAGCCCTTACTACATGGATCAGTGGAAGGTCTGGTACGAGGGCACGACCTTCACGCTTCCCTTCAGCCAAAAGGCAGTAACGGCGGCCAAAGCGCACCAATTGGTGCTACAGCCAGCGGCGAAGTAGCCCCCGCCCGCGAACCCGCAAAGTTAATATCTTCCCCGGAATATGGCCCGGTCGTGCCTATTACTCCCCGCCCCGTGCCATTGCAAGTGATTGCAAGTTGAAGCAATCTATCGGTGTTAAGCAACGATCTCCTAAGGTTACCAATGCTCAACCTTAATCAAAGACCGAACGGTGGTTCCGAAGGCAGAACGGCCGAGCCTGGCAAGCAGCCCCGCCGGTTGTTGCTGGCCCTGCTGCTCCTGGTGGTTGCTTTCGCAGCGGTCGTTGTTAGAGATCACGAATTCTGGTTTGGCTCCGATCAGTCCAGTGACGCGGACGCCACCGAACAGGAAATTCCCGAACAGACCGCCCAGAAATCAGCTCCTGCCGTGACCAGCCCGGCACCTGTTGCCCCGGCCACGACTTCGGCGGCGGCTCCTAAGAAACAGCTCCCGGTCGCGAAGAACTCGGCCACACCCAAGCTGGAAGTGAAGACAGCGCAGAAACCAGCAGTTAAGACCGAAGTAAAGACCGAAGCCAAGCCGACGGAAGCTCCGGCAGTCGCCGCCAACCGTACGGCAGTAGCTCCTCTGGATGTCGAAGTGGTAGCCGGCGACACGCACAAGACGCTTCGTCCAGGCAGCAACTCTCTGAAAGTTGAAATTCTGAAGCCCGCCGCTCCGTCGCACTCGACCTTTGCCGGAGCCACCAACGCCGCCGAGCGTGAACACGTGGCCGAGAACGTCTCGTCGCCCAACATGGCCGTGACCACGGTTTATCCCGCGCTGGCGCAGCAGATGAGGGTACAGGGATCGGTTGTGCTGCAGGCCTTCATCGGTGCGGACGGCACCATCGAGAACCTGCGAGTGTTGAGCGGCCCGGCGATCCTGGCCAACGCGGCCCAGCAGGCTGTGCGCGAATGGCATTTCAAGCCTTATCTGCAGAATGGCCAGCCGGTTGAGACCAAAGCCACCATTACCGTGAACTTCACCATCCGCGTCGGCGACAGCGCACCCAAAGTCAGCTAGAGCCGGGTTGGCTAGAGACGGCAGCCACACTTCCCTTCAGATATTAAGTTTGCAGAAGTTTAGCCGTTGTCTTTGATCATCTGTTCGGCGTGCTTGCGGGAGGTTTCGGTGAGCTTGGCCCCGCTGAGCATGCGGGCAACTTCTTCCGTGCGCTGCACGCCGGTGACGGGACGGATGCTGGTGCGGCTGCGACCGCCAAATTCCTTTTTTTCAATGACGTAGTGGTGATCACCGAAAGCAGCAATTTGGGGAAGGTGGGTAACACACAACACCTGATTGGAACGCGCCAGCGACTTCAACTTCTTGCCTACGGCCTCGGCGGCACGCCCTCCGATGCCGATATCGATTTCGTCGAAAACCAGCGTCCGTTGCGCGATCCCACGTTTTGGGCTTCTGCCGGCGGGGGCCTTTCCGGCGTCAACGCTGGCCTTCAACGCCAGCATCACTCGCGACAGCTCGCCGCCCGAGGCCACATGTTCCAAGCGCCGCAAGGGCTCTCCGGGATTAGTAGTGATCATATAAACGACCTGATCGAACCCCGAGGCAGTCCAATTCCCTTCTTCCTGGGACGAGGTCAGCTCGATGCGGAAGGTCGCGCGCATCGCCAGGTCGTTGATCTCGGCCTCGACTGACTTCTCCAGTTTTCTAGCGGAGTCCGCGCGCTTTTTCGAGAGCGCTCGCGCTTCGCGCAAATAAATATCGGCCTCTTTGGAGAGTTTTGCGCGCAACTCCCGCAGAATCTCATCCTTGTTTTCGATCTCTGAAAGTTTGCGCCCGACGTCCTCTCCGAACTGGATGACCTCATCCAGAGTCGGCCCATACTTGCGTTTCAGCCGCTCGATCAGCGCCAGCCGGTCTTCGACCTCGGCCAGATGCTCCGGCGAAGCGTGAATGCCGCCGGCATAGTCGCGGACTGTAGCGCCAACGTCTTCGACGCTGATGCGCGCCGCCTCCAGGGTTGCAAGCGCCTCCTGAAACTTGGGTTCAAAGCGAGCCAGTTCCTCGACCTGCTTTTGCGCCGCGCGCAATGACGATGCGGTCGATCCATTGCCTTCGTAGAGCAGATCGAAAGCATTCATGGCGGCGTTGTAGATTTTCTCGGCGTTGGCGAGGACACGCTTCTCCGACTCCAAGCGTTCGTCTTCGCCGCTCTGGAGGTGGGCGTCCTCAATTTCACGTTTCTGAAAAAGCCACAGATCGACCAGGCGCAGGCGGTCCTGCTCTCCGCGCTCAAGTTCGTCGATGTGCGTGCGAACCTGCCGCCACGCCGTGAACGCCGACTCAACCGGATCGAGATGAATGCCGGCAAAGACGTCCAGTAGCCCCAGGCGCGCCGGGCCATCGAAGGAAAGAATAGATTCGTTCTGCGCGTGGATGCTGGCCAAATACGGCGCGAATTGCCGCAAGACGGCAACCGTCGCGGGCTGGTTGTTGACGAAGACTCGTCCCTTGCCGCCGACAGCGATCTCGCGCCTTACGATGATTGAGCCGTCATCAGACTCGTCGAGGCCGTTCGTTTCGAGGATCTTCGCGACTGCCTTCTCCGCCGTGCCGTCAACTTCAAACACTCCCGAGACGACGGCGCGGTCCGTGCCGGCTCGAATGACGTCGGTGGAAGCTTTGTCACCCAGCAGCAGCGCGAGAGCATCGATCACGATCGACTTCCCCGCTCCGGTTTCGCCGGTCAGCAGGTTGAGCCCGGCGCCGAACTCGACAACCAGGCTATCGATCACCGCGTAGTTTTCCAGCCGAAGTTCAACCAGCACATTTCATCCTGGAATACAAAGTTTCGCCGCAGCATAGCATGAAAGGGAGGTGCCGACTGGAGGCTTTTGGAAGAGGAGTAAAACCCATCAACGGTCACCGGGCGACGAATCCGGATTTGAACCATCCGTGAGCCCGGCATCATCTAAAATGAGTTATGGCTATCGCGCAGCCGTCGGCTGTCGAGACCTCAAGCACTCGCATTCCCTCCAGTATGCTGGCCGCAGTTTATCGAGGGGTGAATGATGTCCGCCTCGAAACCGTTCCGGTCCCCGAAATCGGAGCCGGAGAGATTCTGGTTCGGGTGCATTCCTGCGGCGTCTGCGGCACTGATCTCAAGAAAATCTCCACCGGGTCGCACTCCGCCCCGCGCATCTTCGGACACGAAACCTCGGGCACCATAGCGGCGGTTGGAAAAGGCGTTTCCCAGTACCGTGTCGGCGACCGCGTGGTCGTCTTTCACCACATCCCCTGCCGCGAGTGCTATTACTGCCAGAACAAGACGTTCGCCCAGTGCACGACCTACAAGAAAGTTGGGTGCACGGCCGGGTTCGAGCCCTCGGGCGGCGGCTTCGCCGAATACGTGCGCGTCATGGACTGGATTGTGGAGCAGGGGACGGTGCGCATTCCCGAAGGGGTCTCGTTCGAGCAGGCCTGCTTCGTCGAGCCGGTAAATACCTGCATGAAGGGGATCCAAGCGTTGCGCCTGTGCCGGGGAGAAACCGCCCTGACTATCGGGCAGGGTCCGATCGGCATCCTGTTGAGTAAATTGGCCCAACGGGAAGGGGCCACCGTTATCACTTCCGATTTGTATGCCGAGAGGCTTAGAATAGGATCAAGTTTCGGGTTAGCACTTACGATTGACTCTTCACAAGCGAATGTAATTGATCGCGTCCGGGAATTGACCCAGGGACGCGGCGCCGATGCGGTGATTTTGGCGGTTGGCGGAAATGCTTTGATTCGCATGGCGATGGATGCGGCCCGTCCCGGAGGACGGGTGTTGTTATTTGCGCAGACCCAGCACGGGGAGGCTACGATCGACCCGGCGGCGGTTTGCGTGGACGAAAAGACTTTGGTGGGATCCTACAGCGCGTCGGTGGACCTACAGCAGGAATCGGTTCACTTCGTTATGAATCGCGAGATGGACCTGGAGAGGCTGGTGAGCCATCGTTTTCCGCTCACCCAGAGCGCTCAGGCATTGCAATTGGCCGCTCATCCGCAGCCCGCGTCGATGAAAATTGTGATTCAGCCCGGCGAGCAGGCGCTTTAAGCGGCTCTGAAACAGACATTGGAATAGTTCCGGCGTAGCCCCTGCGGGCAGCAGAATGTGGAAGGAAACCTGAAGTGAACGGAAAAATGACCGCTGCCGTCCTGTACGGCAAAGAAGATCTGAAGATCGAAAAGGTTCCCATCCCTCGCGTGGGCGACGGCGAGGTACTGGTCAAGGTGCAGGTAGCGCTCACTTGCGGCACCGACCTCAAGGTATACCAGCGCGGCTATCATGCCCGCATGATCGTGCCTCCGGCGCTGTTTGGGCACGAACTGGCTGGCGTGGTCGAGGAAGTGGGCGCGGGCGTCAACGGCTTCAAGAAGGGCATGCGCGTGGTCGCGCTCAACTCCGCGCCTTGTCAGATGTGCTTCTATTGCTCCAAGCACCAGGAAAACCTCTGCGAAGACTTGCTTTTCAATAATGGCGCTTATGCGGAATATATCCGCGTGCCCCGCCGCATTGTTGAAGCTAACATGCTGGTCATCCCGCAGAATGTGTCGTTCGAAGACGCCGCCATGACCGAACCCCTGGCCTGCGTGCTGCGCGGACTGCATGAGACCAAGGTGGAAATCGGGGACACGGTGGCCATTCTCGGCGGGGGCCCGATTGGGCTGATGTTCGTGCAGGTGGCCAGAGCGATCGGCTGCAACGTGATTTCTGTGGTCAAGCGGGACGGACAGGTGGAAGCGGCCAAGCAGATGGGCGCTCACGAAATCGTGCAGATGACCAAGGTGCCGAGCGTGGTGGAAGCGGTACGCGCGCTTTCGCCGCAGAAACGCGGTTGCGATGTGGTCATTGAAGCGGTGGGAAAGCCGGAAGCCTGGGAGTGGGCCGTGGAGATGGTTCGCAAGGGCGGAACGGTCAATTTCTTCGGCGGATGTGCCAGCGGAACCAAGGTGCAACTCGATACCAACCGGCTGCACTATTCGGAAATCACACTTAAAGCGACGTTCCACCACACGCCGGAGACGGTGCGCCGAGCCTTCGGATTGATCGCGGCCAAAAAGATTCGTCCCACCGACTACATCACGGGCGAAGCGCCGCTGTCGCGACTGCAGCAGGTTCTGCGTCACATGCTGAATCGCAGCGGCGACATCAAGACCGCAATCATTCCCGGCCACTGAGAATTGTCGATTGCGCGATTGGGGATTGGTGATTGAGAACCTGGCTCCAAGTTCTTGTCATCCTGAGCGGCGTCAAAGGATTCCTGTAGTTCCCGCGCGGCTTAGTGTTCCGCAGAATTTTCAATGGCGCAGATTGCTCAAAACCCGCCCGCAGCGATTGGCTGGAGCAGGCTCCCCGCTTCCTATGCCATTCCGCCGCGGCCGCCCTCGCTCCGCGAAGCCCGCGAATATTGCGGCCGGCTGGCCCGCTCGCACTACGAAAATTTCTCCGTCGCAAGCTGGTTCCTGCCGCGCCGACTGCGCCAGCATTTCTTCAATGTTTATGCCTATTGCCGCATCTCTGACGATTTGGGCGACGAAGTCGGCGACGCGGCGGCATCGCTCGAACTGCTGGAGGAATGGCAGCACGAACTGGATGCCTGCTACGATGGCACTCCGAAGCATCCTGTGTTCGTGGCGCTAGAAGAAACCGTGGGCCAGTTCGAGATTCCGAAACACGAATTCTCTGACCTGCTCATCGCCTTCCGCCGGGATCAGACCATAACGCGCTTCGATACCTTTGACGACGTGCTGGGATATTGCCATTACTCGGCGAATCCGGTTGGGCATCTCGTGCTTTATTTGTGCGGGTATCGCGATGCCGGGCGCCAGCGCCTTTCCGATTTCACCTGCACCGCGCTGCAGTTGGCGAATTTCTGGCAGGACGTCAGCGTGGACTACGCGAAGGGCAGAATCTATCTGCCGCTCGAAGACTTGCGCCGTTTTGCCGTCAGTGAAGACGAGATCGCCCGCACCCAGAATACTCCCGCTTTTTGCGCGATGATGAAGTTTGAAGTGGAGCGCGCGCAGGATTGGTTCCGGCAAGGCTTGCCGCTGATCTCTAAGGTAGATCGCGAACTTGCCATCGATCTGGACCTCTTCAGCCGCGGCGGGCAGGAAATTCTGCACGCCATCGAAAAGCAGAATTATGCCGTGCTGGGGAATCGACCGTCGATCTCGAAGGCGCGAAAGCTCGCGTTGGTGGCGCGCGCCGCTCTGGGCAAACTCACGGGAGCGGTATCTTGAGCGCCGGCACGCAACAGGTTCCACTGCCTTGGACTCCGGCTCCGCCTCAGTTGGTCATGGCATATTCCGTCTGCCGCGGCATCACCCGCACGGCAGCCAAGAATTTTTATTATGCATTCCTGGTTTTGCCACGGCGGAAGCGCGAGGCTCTGTGCGCGGTGTACGCCTTCATGCGCCGCTGCGACGACATCGCTGACGATGCCACCATGAGCCTGGCTGAGCGCCGCCAGAAGCTCGATTCGTGGCTCGACGCTCTCCACCGGGCACAGCAGGGCCAGCCCACCGACGATGCCATTCTGCTGGCGCTGATCGATTCGCAACGCCGCTTCACGATTCCCGCGGGCTTGCTCGATGAGCTCGCCCACGGTACAGCCATGGATATCGAAGAAGGCGCACCCTCAACGGGCCTGACTGTGCAATACCAGACCTTCGAAGACCTTCGTCAATATTGCTATCGCGTGGCGTCGGTTGTGGGGCTGGTGTGCATTCACATTTTTGGCTACCGCGACCCGGCGGCCGAGCCTCTCGCCGAACAATGCGGATTGGCCTTCCAGCTGACCAACATTATTCGCGACGTAAAAGAAGACGCCGCGATGGGCCGCATCTATTTGCCGCAGGAAGATATGGCGAAGTTCGGCCTGTCGGCTGAAGAACTGCTGGCAACGCCCGATCCAGCGCGCTTCCGGCCTGTTCTCTCGATGGAGGCGGACCGCGCGCGGCAGTTCTACGCCTCCGGCGACGCTTTGATTCCGTACGTTTCGGAAGACAGTCAGCCGGCCCTGTGGGTGCTGGTGAATATCTACCGGTTTCTGCTGGAGAAGATTGCGGAGAAGCAGTACGACGTATTCACCGAGCGAGCCGCGCTCAGCCGCTGGGAGAAGCTTCGAATTCTGGGGAAGGGGTTCATCAAGCGCCTGACATAGCCTCGCGGGATTTCTTAAATTCTGATCGGAATGCCCCCTACGCAATCTCAGCCCACAGTAGCCATCGCCGGAGGCGGCCTCGCCGGACTGGCCGCGGCATGCGCGCTATCGAATGTCGGATTTCGCGTGACACTCTTCGAGAAGAGGCCATTCCTGGGCGGGCGCGCGTCGTCCTATGAACATCCGGGTACGGGCGAGATTGTCGACAATTGCCAGCACGTCCTTTTTCGTGTCTGCACCAATCTGATTGAGTTCTACGACCGCATAGGAGCTGCGAACAAAATCCGCTGGTACGATCAGATGAATTTCATCGAGCCCGGTGGGCGTATCTCGGTGATGAAATCGTCGTTCCTTCCCGCACCGCTGCACACAGCTCCGTCATTTTTCGGCTTTTCATTTCTCAGTTTGGCGGACAAACTTGCCGTGGCGCGCGCGCTGACTCCGCTCACACTGGGCGAGCCGGGAGATGACGGACAATCGTTTCAAGAATGGCTCGAGCGCCACGGCCAGAGTGAGACTGCGGTGAACCGCTTTTGGCGCCCCATTCTGGTCAGTGCATTGAGCGAAGAACTTGACCGCATTTCGATTCCCGCGGCCGCGCAGGTGGTCCGCGAATCGATGAAGTCCCCAGCGGCGCGGCAAATGGGTGTTCCCACCGTTCCACTTACTGATCTCTACAACGCGGCCGGAGATTACGTACGTGCGCGCGGCGGCGTGCTGCATTTTCGCAAGTCAGTTGACGGCTTCAATGCTGAGTCGACGCAGGTGCGAGTTCGCACCGGGTCGGAGCCCGAAGAAAAGTTCGACTATCTGATTCTCGCCCTGCCTTTCGACGCGCTGGAACGAGTCTTGCCGAATTCTGCGGAAAGTCAGGGATTGCGCGAGAAGGTTGCGCACTTCGAGAACTCTCCCATCACCGGCGTGCATATGTGGTTCGACCGCGAGATCACCAGTCTCGATCACGCCGTACTGCTCGACCGCACCATTCAATGGATGTTTCACAAATCAAGGCTGCAACCGATTCGCTCGAACAACGGCGCGCCCGCGGGCAGTTATATCGAACTCGTGATCAGTTCGTCGAAAACGCTGATCGAGAAATCGCGGGCCGAGATCGTGGATCTCGCGTTGAGCGAAGTGCGCGAATTCTTTCCCGTGGCGCGGCAGGCGAATCTGGTCAAGGCAACGGTGATCAAGGAAGTGAGTGCGACCTATTCGCCGCGTCCGGGAATTGACGCGTATCGACCAACGCCGTCGACAGTATGGCCGCGGGTTTTTCTCGCCGGCGATTGGACGGCTACCGGATGGCCGGCCACGATGGAAGGCGCCGTTCGCAGCGGCTATCTGGCCTCCGAAGCACTGGCACGGGCATCAGGACTCGCCGACGCGCAATTCATTTCGCCGGACTTGCCGGCGTCTGGATTTATGCGGCTGTTCTGAATTGAGTTACCCGGCCAGCAGCGCCACGCCGGCGGCCACCAGCACCGCGGCAAACCAGCGGCGGCGATCCACCTTTTCGTGCAGGAAAATCTTGGCGGCGAAAGCGTTGCCGATAAAAGTCAGCGATGCGGCCGCGGGCGCAACCAGGCTGACATCCCCCCACGACAGCGCGAACAGCAGACTAAAGAAAGCCGCCGCCATGGCCGCCACCCCGAAGCCGAACGTGGGGTTACTCATGATGCGCGCCGTCACCGTCCAGAATCCTGAACGATCCCACAACTCGTGCACGTCGCCAACCTGCTTCATGGCCCGCGCCAGCAAAACGTCTCCCACCACGGACGCGAACACCACCACCAGAATGCCGCACCATGTATAGAGGTGGCTCATGGTCTTGAACCGCCAGAAACTCTCTGCAAGTCAGTACGCTCGGATGCCTCGCCCAGCGCCGAATTTGACCGCACCGCAGGCTTCCCATCCGTCGCGGTAAGGGCGGGGCCTCCAGCCACAAATCCCACGCCACCGGCAATCAAGGCGATTCCGATCCAGCGCAGCAGGCTCACCTGCTCATGCAGAGCGAAGCGCGCGATCAGGGCGAGCAGAACATATCCCAGCGACGTGGCGGGCAGCACATAGGTCAGGTCCGCCCAACTGAGGGCGCTCATGTACGACGCAAAGAACGCCAGCAGCAGCAGGATGCCGACCGCGACCCATGGGTTCAACACGGCCAGCACCAGCCCTTGGAGGTGATGAATAGAAATGCTGCCGGTCTGCTTCATGCCATGCGAGAGCATGGTGTCGCCGGCCGCGGCGAAAACTGTGACTCCGGCCAGGACGAGATATTTGCGGAAGGTCACGTGAACTTCCGCACGTCAGGCCTTGGCCGGCTCAGGAGTCGATGGAGTCCCGCCCTGCTTCACCATCTTGTTGCGGGCGGCGCGTAGCTTCAGAAAGCTCTTCGCCTCCTTGTACAGGCGCTTGCGATCGTTGCTGTCAAAAACTGCCTTGCGCAGAATGCGGTACACAGCCTTCGGGCGGAAGTAGTACTCGTCATAGAAACGATGCACGGCCGACATGATGTCATCGGCTGGCAGCCCGGGATATTGAATCTGGGCAAGCTGATGTCCGCCGTCGTCGACCATCTTATTGCCTTGGACCATAAATCCGTTCTTCACAGCATGGTCGTAAAGTTCGGTGCCGGGATAGGCGTGCGCCACTGACACCTGAATGGTCTCCACATCGAGTTCCTTGGCGAACTTGATCGTGTTGTTGATGGTCTCGTGCGTCTCGCCCGGCAGGCCCAGGATGAAGTCGCCGTGAACCACGAGGCCCAGTTTGTGACAGTCGCGTGTGAATTCTCGCGCGCGCTCCACGGTCGCGCCCTTCTTGATATTTTTCAAGATCTGCGCATCGCCCGATTCGTAGCCAACGATGAGAAGACGGCATCCCGCTTCCTTCATCGCCTTCAGAGTTTCGAAGCTGGTGGTGACGCGCGAGGTGCAGGACCAGGTCAGCCCAAGCGGTTTCAGCTTTTCGCAGAGTTCGATGGTGCGCGGCCCCTGGATGTTGAAGGTGTCGTCATCGAAAAAGAATTCCTTCACGTGCGGGAACAATTCTTTCGCCCGTGCCATCTCCCCCGCGACGTCGTCGGTCGAACGCTTGCGCCAGGGATGTCCGCTGAGCGTCTGCGGCCACAGGCAGAAAGTGCACTGCGCCGGACAGCCCCGCGTCGTGTAGAGCGAGACAAACGGATGCAGCAGGAATGGGACGTTGTAGCGAGTGACGTCAAGGTCGCGCTTGTACACCTCGGTCACATGAGGCAGGGCGTCCAGATCCTGGATTTGGGGCGCATCCGGATTGTGCACCACCTGGCCGTTTTTCAGAAACGACACACCCGGAATCTCTTCCAGCGGCTTGCCCTTGGCATAGTCGACAACCGCGAAATCAAATTCCTTACGGCAAATGAAATCCATCGCCGGACAATCGCGCAACGATTTCTCGGGTAGCACGCTGACATGCGGGCCGACGAATGCAATCTTGATCTTCGGATTCGCCTCTTTAATGGCAGCCGCCAGGCGAATGTCGCCCGGGAATCCGGGAGTCGAGGTGAACAGCACGAGGAACTCGTAGTCCTTCGCGATCTGGATCGTCTCCTCACCAGAAACATGGTGGGGAGGGGCGTCAAGCAACCGCGCGCCCTCGAGCATGCCGGCCGGATACGCCAGCCATACCGGATACCAGTAACTTTCGATTTCGCGCGTGGCTGGCCAACGGGAGCCCGCGCCTCCATCGAAGTTCTCAAACGAAGGAGGATTCAAAAACAGTGCTTTTAAAGGCATAAGTTGAATTCCTAATAGTTTATCACCGGGAAGGCACACTCCCGCTTAGTAGCGGTGATTCCCCAGATTCCCCGAAAATCGCCTTTCTCTAAGACTACAAGTTCCGGTGGCGAAAGCAAACTTGAGCGGGGTGAACACCGATTCCGATGGCTTGAAAGGGGAATGCGTGCGTTAAACGGGAAGCTAAACGGGAGCGGATTTACTGGCCTTCGTTGCTCGAAGGCACGCGGAAGGTGATGCCCTGATCTTCGTTGGCCTTGACGGTCGCGGTTAGATCCAGATTCGAGAGCGGGATTTTCTGCGTGTGCTGGGGAGCGAAGTTCCACAACGTCTGGCCGATGATGGCGTAGTTCTGGATCTCCTGCTTGTGCTGGTCGCGATAAACCAGCACCGTGGGTGGCATCACTGGGGCGCCCTGCTTTTCGTTTGATGGCCGGTCGTATGCGGATGGCCGGTCGTTGGGCGGGCGGCGAGGCGGAGCGTAGGCATCCTGATCGCCGTCGGCCTCTTCCTGGCGCATCATCTGCTGTTCCTCGAGGCTCTGCTCGTTCATCTCATTGGCCGCGGAAAGATTCTGATAGTAGTCGTCGTTATAGGAGTTGTCAGAATCCCACCAATCCCATAGCCAGGGATCGTAATAGCCCCATCCCCAGTAGGGATAGCCGAAGCGGTTCCGTCCAAAATTATTGCGGAAGCTGTTGAAGCGGAAACGATCGCGATTGCCGAATCGCGAGTTGAAACGGGAACCATTAAAATCGTTGCGCAGGAATGGCTGGCCTGCGCGGGAAGAAAATCCTGAAGCGGATCCGCGTGAAAAACCGGGGCTGGCGTGGAAACCGCTGGCAGCGTGGCCGCCGCCGCTAAATCCGGAGTGTCCGCCAAAACTGCCTCCGGCATGACCTCCGCCGAAGCTGGCGTGACCGCCCCCACCGCCCGCGTGGCCGCCGCCATGCTGCGCCCATACGGGTACGGCAAGGAAAAGCGCGAACGCCGTGATGGCCAACAGGCGACGCATACGCAACTATTATACCCCCGAGATCAAGCCCCCAGCGCGGTATACACCGCGACCGGCCTTTTCAGAGGCGAGTCACTTTTCCGCTTATTTCACAGCCAATTGCCCATCAAACTGCTGAATGACGCTGTAGCACTCGCAGGCCGAAGTCTCCAGCTTCTTTCGATTCAAAATCCTGACCGAGCCGTGGGTGTATTCGATGATGCGTTTTTTCTGCAACGCGCCCGCAGCCAGGCTCACACTGGGCCGGTCGGTTCCCAGCATCGTGGCCAGAAAATCGTGGGTGATGCGCAACAGGCCATTGCCAACGCGATCCTGAGTCAGCAACAGCCAACGCGCCAACCGCTGTTCGAGATCGTGCAGGCGATTGCAACCGGCGGTCTGCGCAACCTGCAATCCATGAACCGCCGCGTAGCGATTGAGCGCCAATTCTAGCGCTGGACAGGAAGGCAAAGCCGACTGCAAAGCATCCGCTGCGATTCGAAATCCGTCGCCGCCAATCTGCATCACCGCCAGATGGGGATTTCTAGTGAGCCCGGCGGACAGTTGCACTGGCGTAAAGCCTTCGTTCCCCACCACGCCAACTTCCACGCTTTCGGCCTTGCGGGTGGTCATTACCAGAGAAGTCATTCCGGAATTCAAGAAGTGCGCGAACTCGAGCTTCCGGTTGGGCTCATGCAAGTGCATGTGGTGAGGCAGTTCCATCCATTCCAAGTTGGGCCGGATCGCCGCAAACTCATCGTCTGGAATAGCGAGCAGAATGGCATTGGATACCGGTTTCCCGGCGGCATTGGTGCGTTCTCCTGCGTGCAGTGGGGCGGCGGCGCTGACACTCCGTGCTTTCATCGTGCTGAGCTCTTTCTCCTGCAGTGTAGTAGCTGAGATCACGGTTGCTTGGATGCGTCGAGGTACGGCTTTGGGATTGCGCAGAAGGCAATAGTCCGCTGGGAAAAAATCCGTACTCGCGCAATATAAAAGCGGCTCCGGCCTACAGGCGTTCCTGTATTTCTAGGGACCGAGGCGGCATGTTTTATTTGTAGGACATCCAACGCTTAACCAAGCGTGGCTCCGCCATTCCGCCGCTTCGTCGCTTTCGCTTCGTCGGCAATAACCGATGCCGCTTCGAATTCTCATTGCCGACGACAATTACCTGATGCGCCAAGCCCTGCGACGCACCCTTCAGAATGCCGGAGGCTGGGAAGTCATTGAAGCTGAAAACGGCGAAGAGGCCTTGACTAAAGCCCGCGAGGTCCGCCCACAATTGATCATTCTCGATCTGGCGATGCCGGTCATGGATGGAATGCGCGCTGCGCGGGCGATCAGCATGGCTCTGCCAGAAGTCCCCATCATCCTGCATACGCTGCACTGGACGCCGCGGATCAATGTTGAGGCGATGAAATGTGGAGTGCGCAAAGTTGTTCCGAAGTCTGACAGCGCCTCCATCATCGCAGCCGTCGAGGAATTACTGCCGCTTATTCGTTCGGCAAATCAGGCTTCGGCGGAGCAATCTTCCGAGGCAAAACCCCCTGCGCCAGCGAGCGATCGTGCCCGTCACTTGCGGCCTGATTCACCGCCCGACGAGAACGGTCCAGCAGATCAATAAGTTTCCGGATCAGCTCGGTAAATCGGCGATTGTCCTTTTCTTCCGCGATCTGCGCGCACAGCGCTTCCATTTGCACACGTTCTTCTGGAGTCATCGCATAGTAGGACTCCGAAAGTGCCCCACGGAGTCGTACGCGCGATGTCGTAGAAGTGAATCGGAGTTTCCGGAGAAAGTAGGGATGGATTCTACAAGTACGGGGAAATTACCCTACCCGAAATCTGCTGGCGCTTATTTCCTTTTCTTCTTTTTAACCGAGCCCTTGCCTGCAGATTTCGGGGCAACCTTCTTGGCCGGCTTGGCCGCAGGTTTCTTAGCAGCTTTCGCGGGCGCATGCTTAACCGGCGCGGTTTTGGTGGGAACTGGTTTGGGGTGCGCTTTCACTTCGGCTTTCACCTGGGGCTTGGCTTCCACCTTCGCTGCCGGTTTCCCAGGAGCGGGGAGTGGAATCGGTTCCACCTTCCCCTTCTTCCCTTTTGCGATGGCCTTGGCGTCCACGGCTGGCGCTGCTCCGGGGGCAGCCTTGGCGCGTCCCCGGCGTGGCGCCGGAGGCGGAGGCGGTGGGGGCGGCGCAAACGGCTTCAGGAATTTCAACGTTTCGGTGCGCGAGCGCAGCTTGCCATCGAGCAGCAGCATGAATACGTCATGCGCCAGCTTCGGATACTCCGCCAACTGGGGCGTGATCAGCAATTCGGTCATCTCCGGCAACGGAAGCTTCTGCTGGATCTGCCGCCACTTGGTCAGAAAATTTTTGATCTTCTGCTCGACCGATTGCTGTTTCGCCGTCACAGCCAGGAACAG
The DNA here is from genome assembly GCA_963701925.1 of uncultured Acidobacteriota bacterium. Lineage (GTDB taxonomy): Bacteria > Acidobacteriota > Terriglobia > Terriglobales > Acidobacteriaceae > Sulfotelmatobacter. The sequence continues at coordinate 640,817 of CAVPBQ010000005.1, read as the reverse complement.
AATCATCTCCGGACGCGCCGACGAGAGCAGGTGCCAGGTGCGCGAAGGAGTGGCCGCTTCCTTGCCCATCAGACGCTTGGCCAACTCTTTGGCGTGATCTTCGATATCGCGCCAGGCTTCGACCAGATCTTTGCGCGGAATGAGGCGCTGCAAATCAGAAACGTCTTTATCTGACAGCCGGGATGTCAGGAAGTACATCACGGCCGGGCCGGCGTCGGGGGCATAGCCGAGATCGACCATCTGCTGGCGCGTCTTCATCAGCGTGCCCAAGCCTTCTGCGTCGGCCTTGGCGCTGGTCCAATGCTCGTGAAGAACATCCAGCCAGCCTTCTTTTTCGAGCATTTTCACTACGTGCAGCGGATCGTCTTCATGCGCCAGGGCGGCGATCTCGTGCCCGATTGAACTGCGCAGAATGTGATCGATGTACTTGCCTTCTTTGGCCGCGTCGTAGCGAGCCTGCGTGCGCTCTTCCAGCGGCCAGTGAAAACGCGCCGCAAAGCGTGTAGCGCGAATCAGCCGCGAAGGGTCTTCCAAGAATGAATAATTATGCAGGATGCGGATCAGCTTGGCTTCAATGTCGGCCACGCCGTTGAAGGGATCGAGTAACAGGCCGCGCGATCCTTCATTGAGCGAGAGCGCCATGGCGTTAACCGTGAAATCGCGGCGCCGCAGGTCTTCATGAATGGTCGCCGGCGAAACCACCGGCGGCTTGCCGGTCTTCTCAAAAACTTCGGTCCGCGCCATGCTGATTTCCGCGCGGGCATTGCCGGGCAGAGCGATAAAAATCGTGCGCGCATCTTCTTCCACCGCGGTGATTCGCGCCCCGGCCTTTTCCAGATCCTTTTGCAGCTTGAGGGGATTGCCCTGAACGGTGAAATCCAGATCGCGGATGGTGAATCCGCTGATGATGTCGCGGATGGCTCCGCCCGTCAGGTAAAGATTCATCCCGGCCGCGCGGGTGACTTCTTGAATAAGGGCGGCGCCTTTGAGTTGATCCGGCGAGAGCCGGAGTTCCATGGTGTAAATGTAATCAGCCATTCGCTTTCAAGCGGCCTTCCGACCGTCGAAACCCGTTGCCCAGTCTAACTTGGCCAGCTACTGCAGCCATCAGGCCGGACTGAACGGACCGACATTTCCACAAGATTTCCACAGCCACAACTGGCGTGCTCCGACGAGACCCCGTCACTCAGATGCAAGTGACTTAATTCAAAGTACTTAAGCGGAATGATATCTTTGCGGCAAGCTAAAGAAAATAACACACCGTTTACATTTTGGCTACTGCCAAGGAGGATTCCGCCTGTTCGGCGCGGAAAAGTGCGAAAATCAGTGGCCAGTGCTCATCGACCGCCTGCTAGGAACCAGTTGATTCGACTGGCCCCTGATCGCTGACCACCGGCCACTCTTCCATGCCTTCGACGCACAAGAAAGTGATCGTCCGCAAGATGGATCGGGATTCGGTCTCGGGATACGTTTCGCCCGCGCAGTTCGTTCATGAAGGCAAGCTCGAACTCCTGAACACGGCGGGAACCGTCATTGCCATTGATCTGCGCGAAATCAAGGGCGTCTATTTTGTGCGCGAGTTTGGCGACTCCGAGTCGCTGACGCGCAAGACTTTCACCTCACGTCCGCGCTCGGAGGGCCTCTGGGTGCGCCTGCGCTTCAAAGATAGCGAGACCCTCGAAGGACTGATGCCCGCCGACCTCACCCAGACCACGCCAGAAGGCTTCCTGGTGAACCCGCCCGACCAGCGCTCCAACACGCAGCGGATTTTCGTTCCCCGCACCGCGCTCGAATCGCTGACGGTCCTCGCGGTGATCGGCGCGACTCGACGCCGGCGGCTCCCCGAGGATCAGCGCCAGGTGACGCTGTTCGAAGACTAGCTGGGAATAATCCTCAGTTCGAAGGAGTCAGCAGGAACGCGTGGTTGTGCCCACCCTTAGTGCCGTATCCGGTAATCTGACCCACGTTATTGATGGCGTTGGCATTGATCAGCACCCAGCCGGAGTTGGTCGGAATCAGCGAGTTCAAGTCCTGCATGCCTTTGCTCGAGGTCCAGATCATGGCATGGGCGGCGTTATTGAAAAGATTTCCGTAGCCCACGACCACATCTGAATCGTTCACCGCAAACGCTATGCTGTAACTCCCCAAGGGGATCACGCCGAGATCGTGAATTTTGTGAGTAGTGTCCCACATCACTGCGTGCCATAGACCTCCCGTCGACGTGCCATCGGATTCGCCGACAATCACTCCCGAAGTGTTGACCGAATTGGCGATGCTGGTAATCCCGCCGGGCAGCGTGCCCAGATTCGTCAGGCTTGATCCGTTCCAAAAAAATCCGCGCGAGGAGAACGGGGGACCGTAACTCAGAACCGATTCACCCACAATGTCGCCTTTGTCGTTGATGTCGAGACCGGCACTAAAAATAGATTTCGTCAGCCCGCCCAGGCTCTTGATCTTGTTGCTGGTCCAGCTGGTCGCGTCGACGATTGCGCCCTTGAGGAACGAGTCTCCGGCAATCTCGCCCGCAGAATTGATCTGAAACGCCGCGCTGGAGGAGCCTCCAGAGAGCGTACCGAGATCGGTGATTACGCCCTTAGATGACCACTCTACGGCAACAAAATTGGTTGACAGCTCGCCTTTGACATTGGAATAGCCCACTACGGTACCGGAATCGTTGATGCCCTGCGCCCCGCTGACCGTGGCTCCCGAAAGCGTGCCCAGGTCTTTCATTCCGCCGGACTTGCTCCACACAAATGCATGCTGCCCAGGAACCAGCCCGGTGCACGGGTAGCCTTCAGCCGTAGCCGTATCCGAGCAGCCAACCACCTCGCCCAGGTTGTTGATCCAGAATCCGCTGGATTCGTTGTCGCCCTTGAGCACGCCAAGGTCGGTCACGGTATAAGTTTGCGCCGTGGCTGCCATTGCTGTAGCCAATACCAGAACTGCGAATACCGCCGCGTCTTTGCCCTTCATAGGTCCCCTACGGCCAAGTTAGTTTGTGGTCCAGTATGCCATCGTTAACGAAAAATCAGCGCACTCGACAGTGCATTCTGCAACCTTTGAGCATGCAAGAAATCGCGCAAGAAGGCGATTCATGGCGCGAAAAGGCATTGAAACTAGACTCTGTTCTGGTGTACTGTCGCTAGTCCCGGCAGAGCCCGATTCTGCCGGAAGAGACGAACGCGGCCAACTCCCTTCCCTCAGCCGGTTCGGTCTTGATGGGCGTTCTATATCTCATGCCGTAGGTGTGTCGCCATGCCGAGTCGCACTTCGTCTAAGTGTTTGCAAGTGTCTCTGGTCGCAACGTTGTTTCTCACACTGGCCTGCTCCCTCATCCTCACGTCCCACTGTCTGGGACAGGTAGCCGCCGCTTCGCCCGGGTTGATTACCCAAGCCGTCGATGAATCCCAGTTGACGACGCTGAAGGGGAACACCCATCCCCTGGCGCGTCCGGAGTTCGACCTGGGCACGGCGCAGGCGAGTCTGCCTATGCAGCGCATGCTGCTGGTGCTGAAGCGCAGCCCTGAGCAGGAGACCGCTCTGCGCAAACTGCTCGATGATCAGCAGGACAAGCACTCGCCGAACTATCACAAATGGCTCACGCCGGAAGATTTCGGCAAACAATTCGGCCCCACTGACACCGATATGGCGACGATTGCGGCATGGCTGCAATCGCATGGCTTTGAAGTGGGATCGACCAAAGGGCGCACGGTATTGGAATTTTCCGGATCAGCCAGCCAAGTCCAGGAAGCCTTTCATACCAGCATTCACAAGTACGTAGTGAATGGCGAACAGCACTGGGCGAATGCCAGTGACCCGATGATTCCTACCGCTCTGACGGCGGCAGTAGCGGGCGTAGCCTCGCTGAATAATTTCCCCCGTAAGCCAATGAATGTGTCGGCAGGCGTTCTCAAACTCGACAGAGCGACCGGCAAGGTATACAGCGAAAAGCCGTTGGTCACGGAACCGGGACAATGCACCCCGATAAACGAGTGCTACGGACTGGGTCCATACGACTTCGCGACGATTTACAACGTTGCTCCTCTCTGGAATGCAGGGATCGACGGGACCGGAGTCACGATCGCGATCGTGGGCGAAACTGACATCCAGATGAGCGATGTGCAGGCGTTTCGCAATAGTTTCGGCCTGCCTGCGAATGATCCTGTGTTCATCCTGAACGGGCCTGATCCGGGGATTCAAGGAGATGAAACAGAAGCCGACATCGACGTGCAATGGTCGGGAGGCGTGGCCAAGGGCGCAACGATTGATTTCGTGATTTCCGCGTCCACTGAGACGACTTTCGGAACAGACCTGTCGGCGGTTTACATTGTCGATCAGAATCTCGCGCCCATCATGAGCGAGAGCTACGGCCAATGTGAATTGGGCCTGGGTACAGCGGGAAATCAGTTTTACAACGGTTTGTGGGAGCAGGCATCCGCGCAAGGAATCACAGTATTTATTTCCGCGGGTGATGGGGGTTCGGCCGGCTGCGACAACTTCGACGCCCAGCCGCCCGCCCCGGCACAGTATGGGCTACAGGTAAGCGGCTACGCCTCGACTCCTTACAACGTGGCGGTTGGAGGAACGGACTTCAACGATTTCAGCAATTCGACGTTGTATTGGAGCAACAGCAACAATCAGACGACGCTGCAATCCGCATTGAGCTACATTCCTGAGACGACGTGGAACAATTCCTGCTCCAACGCTCTGTTCGGGACGGTGGGCTTTAGCAGCAATCCAGAAACCAACTGCAACAACTCACAACTGCGCGATTTCGTGATCCCGCTGGGGGGATCGGGTGGCGCCAGCAAATGCACAACCCCGAGCGGGTCTACGGCTGCCAGCTGTGCAGGCGGATATGCAAGACCTTCGTGGCAGACCGGCAGCGGAGCCTTCTCCACCGACGGCAAGCGCGACCTGCCCGACGTTTCCTTGTTTGCCAGCCCCGGCTTTGTGGGCGAGGTTTACCTCGCTTGCGAAACCGACATTCAGGCATACTGCCAGCCCGGGACGCTCGAGTTCGCCGGCGTTGGAGGAACCTCGGTATCCTCGCCTTCCTTTGCTGGAATTATGGCGCTGGTGAATCAGAAGACCGGGGAACGTCAGGGGAACGCGAACTATGTCTTTTACAAGCTGGCGGCGAAGAGCGGGGCCAGCTGTACGTCGAGCACAACCGCAGCCAGCACTTGCATCTTCAACGACGTGACGGTAGGAACCAACGCGATGCCGTGCGCTTCCGGGACCCCGAACTGCACGACCAGTGCTGGCGACAGCTACGGAATATTGAACGGCTACAACGCCGCGGCGGGCTACGATCTGGCGACCGGACTGGGATCGGTTAACGCCAACAATCTGGTGAACCAGTGGAGTTCAGTCTCGACGCTTCCTTCTGTAACCACGCTCAACAGCCTCACGCCGGCAACCATCACGCATGGGCAGGCGGTGAATTTCAACGTGAGCGTGAAGGCGCAATCGGGATCTGGAGTTCCGACAGGCACCATCACTCTCGAAGGTGGACCTAATACGGGATCGGGCACGGTCCCCTCGACCGGAGGATTTACGCTGAGCAACGGGAGTTTTTCCGGAAGCACCGACATGCTGCCGGGTGGGACGTACCAGCTGGTCGTGCATTATGCCGGCGATGCGAACTACGCAGCCAGCGACTCCGCTCCGATGACGGTTACGGTAGGGAAAGAGAACAGCCAGCCGCAGTTGTTTCTGGTGACGTTCAATTCACAAAATCAGATTATCAGCAGCAACACGAATACCGCGGTGTACGGCACGCCGTACATTCTGCGCGTGAACGTGGAAAATTCGGCGGGAGCGCTATGCAATCCAGTGGCGGCATCGGGAGCGACGGCCTGCCCTTCGGGAAATGTGACGATGACGGATAACGGCAGCCCGCTCGATCTCGGGAGTTACACGCTGAACAGTTACGGATATTTCGAAGACACAACAGTACAGTTGCCGGGCGGAACGGACCAAGTCAAAGCGGCGTATGCGGGGGATAACAGCTTCAATGCGAGTTCGGTTACGAGCTCCATTACGATTACTCAGGCGAGTACGACAACAACGCAGCCGTACCTCTATGGCGCCGTTGTCGGACAATCCGCGAACATCTCCGTGACCGTCAACACCTCAGCGTATTCGGCAGCGGCACCTTCGGGAACCGTCACTTTTTATGCCAACGGCAACTCTCTCGGCGGCACGATCGCGTACAGCCCTAGCGCAGGAACGGCACAATTTCCAGCTTCTCTCACAGCAACTCTGACTTCAAGCGCCAACGCCTTTCCCACAGCGGGAAGCTACGCGATCACCGCAACCTATAACGGTGACGTGAACTATAGTAGCTCGACCTCGTCGGCGCAGAGCATCACCGTGAAGTACCCGACGCCGACCGTTACCGCGACCCCTTACAACCAAACGGTAAATTACGGCGGCACGGCCAGCATTACGGTCGTTGTTGACACCACGAACAAGTCTGTCTATCCGACCGGGACCGTGACTCTAATCAACAACGGAACAGTGGCGGGACCGCTCACCTGTGTCAACGCCAAGGATACGAGCGGAAATTTCGCATGCCAAGTGACGGCCACGTTCACGGTGACCGCCGGTGGCTCCATCGAGGTGAACTATACCGGCGACAGCAACTATCCAGGGTCGTACTCATGGGCCTACATTGTCATGCCCGACTTCAGCCTAAACTTGACCCCAGAAGCGGGGGTCACGCTTAAAGCGGGCCAATCTCAAAGCCTCACTGTCACCTTTACCAGTCAAAATGGATTCGCCGGGACTGTTGGCAACTTGAACTGCTCCAACTTGCCGGCAGAAACTACCTGTACTTTCGGCTCAACACAACTTACCCTTCCCAGCAACGGAAGCGTATCCACGACGGTTACCATCGCAACCACTCCCATAGGGCAGGCCGTTCACTATGCGCTGAACGGATCGAAAAGCTCACGCTGGTTCATTGGGCCATCCATGACTGTTCTTGGTTTGTGCTTGATTGGAGTTCCGTTCTACCGGCGACGGCGGCAATCCATTGCGGTCGTGATGCTTCTAGCGATATTCATTATGCTGCCAAGCTGTGGAGGTGGGGGGAGCGGCGGCGGAGGTGTACCGAATCCGGTGCCTTCCATATCCTCTCTTAGTCCGACCCAAGTGGCTGCGGGGTCGCAGATTCAGAGCTTGTACATCAATGGATCAAACTTCTTGAGCAACTCGACCGTAAATTACAACGGAACTCTGCACAACAGCTCCCTGCAGAGCCCTACACAGCTGCAGATTGCTCTTGGGCCTAGCGACGTTGCCACCACGGGACAATATCCAGTAGTGGTGTCGAACCCGAGTCCGGGAGGAGGCGCTTCAGCACCAGTTAACTTCGGGGTCGTAACCGGAACGCCGACTGGGTATTTCAACGCGGCACTGAATGCCACCACTGGACCAATTACCAATTCCACTAGTCTGGTTGTGGTCGTCCAGTAGCGGTGAATGATCGGAAAGTCTGGAGGTGTGGACTTCGAGCCTGCACGTACGCGCGGCCTCGCATGCGTGTTAGTGTACGATTTACTCGCACCTTCATCTCGCTCATGAAACTTTCTGCCATCGCGTCCGCCCTCAACTTGCGCCTCGAAAACGGATCGCCCGACACGGACATCACCGGCCTCAATGGAATTGAGCAGGCTGGGCCGGGTGAGTTGACGTTTGTTTCGAATCCCAAGTACGGCGCGGCGGCGCACACGACTCGGGCTTCGGCTGTGATCGTCTCTGAGAACTTCCCTGCCATTCCTGCGGCCATGCTGCGGGCGAAAGATCCGTACCTGAGCTTTGCGCAGGCGCTGGAACTGTTTCATGCGCCCTTGCGCTATGAACCGGGCGTGCATCCCACGGCTATTGTCCATCCGACAGCGAAGATCGGTCCCGGGGCGCACATCGGGCCTTATGTCGTGGTCGGCGAGAATGTGACGATCGGCGCCAATGTGGTGCTGCTGGCGCATGTGGTGCTGTATCGCGGCGTGATCATCGGCGACGATTTTTTCGCGCACGCGCACTCTGTCGTCCGCGAGAACTGTCGCATCGGCAACAACGTGCTTCTGCAGAATGGAGTCATCATCGGCGCGGATGGATTCGGCTTCGCGAAAACTGCCGAAGGCCGCTGGCACAAGATTCCGCAGCCCGCTCCTGTCGTCATCGGAGACGATGTCGAGATTCAGGCCAACTCCTGCATCGATCGTGCCAGCGTGGGCGAAACCCGCATCGGACGCGGCGTTAAGATCGACAACCTGGTGCAGGTCGGCCACGGATCTCAGGTCGGCGAAGATGCTCTGATCTGCGCACAGGTGGGATTAGCCGGTTCCACCGAGATCGGAAACAAGGTCATTCTGACCGGACAGGTGGGCGTGGTCGGGCATTGCAAAGTCGGTGACAACGCCATCGTGACGCCGCAGAGTGGCGTGGCCAATGACGTCGCTGCGGGCGCGCTAGTCAGCGGCGCTCCAGCAGTCGATCACAAACTCTGGCTGAAATATTCGGCGATTCTGCCGCGCCTGCCTGAGATCGCCCGCGCCGTGCGCAAGATACCCAAAGAATAACCGTAGCGGGCACCGAAGAACCCAGCGGCTCAAGCCAGGGATTTTCCCCTGTGCTCCTCTGTGGCCTCCGTGGTCGAGCCCTGTTTGTATTCGTCGGCCAATCCGCCTTCAATGGCCGCGCGAACTTTTTCCATCAGATGGTCGCGATCGCCGAAATCTTTGGGATCGATCGGGGCATGGAAAATCACTTTGACCAGCGCAGGCTTAATCGCGAATCTCGCCTTCGGCATGGCGTAATGCGTGCCGACGATAGTCATGGGAATGATTGGAACACCACACTCCATCGCCAGATAAAACGGTCCTTTCTTGAAAGGCAGCAGCTTGCCATCGAAGGACCGCTTGCCTTCCACGTAGATCGTCATGTTCAGGCCCTGGTCGATGACAGATTTTGCGTCTTTCACCGCATCGATGCCGGCGTCACGATTTCCGCGATCGACGGGGACCAGCGATCCCAGCCTCATGGCGCGCCCGAGGATGGGCGTTTTGAATAATTCCTTCTTCACCATCACCGACGTGCGCCGAGGAATCAGCGGAATCTGAATTGGCGGATCCAGATTCGAAGCATGATTCGTCATGAAGATGTAGCTGCGCGAGTGATCGAAGCGCTGGAGGCCCACCGCTTCGACTCGCACTCCGGCCAGCCGCACTCCGGTGAGCGCGCCCCACATGAACATGCGGTAGAGTAGGCTGACGTCGCCGGTAATGAAGGTCCAGGGAAAGCCGATCAGCGCGGCTACAGGAGCGGCGAGACTCCAGAAGCCGAGCATGATGAGGGTGCGGATCATAGTGACGAAATCGCTGACGAAATCTAATGCGGGGTCGAACCTGCGGAGCTGTCTGCTGCCTCGGCTTCCCCCTTCAGCCACGCCTCGCGCCGGGCACGTTGGGCGGCCGTGACCTGGTCCAGATCTTTGACCCCATAAGAAATTTCCTGTTTGCTGCCGACCCTCCACTTGAGATCGCGCTCACCGCCGCGCCGTCCTCGAACTTTGACGTTGATGGTGTCACCGGGAACGAGCCGCGCCAATTCCCGGCGCGACTCTTCCGCCGATTTTCCCTGTACCTCCAGAATCACGTCTCCAACTTGCAGGCCTGCGCGTGCCGCTTCGCTATTAGGAGTAAGTGCGCCAACGGTGATTGGGCCCTCGAAATTTCGCGACGCGAAAAAACCCGTATCCGCCAAGGTGCTCGACGCCGTTTCTACCCGCAACCCAACCGACCGAAGAAAATCATCCCACGGAATCTCTTCGGTACCGGCAACATATTTCGCGAAAAACTCGCTCAGATCGGCGTGACTGACGGCTTCTGCGGCTTCGCGGACACCCTTCGAATCGTCGAAGTAGCGGCCCTTCTTGGCGTAGTTGTCGTTCATCCACTGCAGCACTTCGCGCAACGAGGCCTGGCCGCTAGTGGCCTGGCGAACGGCGAGATCGAGCATGATTCCGAGCAACTCACCTTTGTTGTAATAGGAAATACTGCGCTCCGGCCGGCGATAATAGTTATCGCCCTCCAGCCACGCATCAAGGCTCGACTCCTCCGCCGACTGCGTCAAATGTGCGGGCCGGCCTTCCAGTTCAGTGATCTGCTCGCCCAGGCGGTGCAGATAAAGTTTCTCGTCAATGAGTCCCGCGCGCAGCTCGGCGATGCCCTCGACCGTGCTGGTCACGCCCTCGCTGAACCAAAGCGCGCGCGTGTAATTCTCTTTCGTGTAATCCACGGGTTGCAGAGTTTGCGGGCGGATTCGCTTTACATTCCACAGGTGGAAAAATTCGTGCGCGGTGACCACCGCCAATCCGTCAGGCAGGTCTTTCAACATCCCTGCGTTCAGTTCAATAGCAGTCGAATATGCATGTTCCATTCCTCCACCTGCCGGGCCACGCGGGAAATGATAAAGAAACATGTAATTGTCGAAAGGGCGATCGTTCATCCAGCTTGTCTCCGCCGCGACAATCTTGTGCAACTGCCCAACGATGTTCTGCATGTCATAGTCAGCGGGATCAGCATCGACGATGACGCGGAAGTGGCCGCCAGCTTCGTCGAAGTCGGCCTCCTTGAAATCGCCCATCTCGACCGGCGAATCTACCAGGCGGTCGTAGTTCTCCGCTTCGAACGTGGGCCCGGGGAGTGGCGTGGCAATGTGCCATTCCTTCGGAATTTCAAACGAAACCACATCTTTATGCGAGCGATCATCGACGGGATAGATCAACACTTCCGCAAGATTCAGGAAGGCGTGATGCGGATTGACTTGGGCACCGAATGGGCCTGCGGAATCGGCATAAATTTCGTAGTCGACGAACGCTCCGCCCTTTGCGCCAGAAATGTGCCAGCGACTTTTGTCGAGCAGGCGCATATCAAGCGCGCGGCCGCCGGGGGTGCGGGCGCGCAGCCAGTTCACATATTGCGCGAAGTCGCGCACCTGGTAAGTAGCATTCCACACCGGCAATTGCAGGTCGTGTTCAGCCTGGCCAGGCGGAATTTCGACATGCACATGCAGCAGGTGCCGATCCAGATCGAAGAGCGAGATCGTGTAGCGAACCGGAGTCGCGCTTCCGGCGTCCTGGTGGTTCTCGATTTTTTGCTTGGCCGATACAGATTGCGCAAGGTAGATGACAAGAAAAAGAAGGAAGGAATGCGCGGTGCGCATCAGGATTTCACCTCCGCCGCCTTAGCTAATCCGCTCAGCTCACGGATACGCGCGGGCAACTTTTCATAAATTCCGCCAAACCCGCCATTGGAAAGGATCGCAACCACATCACCGCTGCGCAATTCGGGAGCGATCGATTGCACGATGGCTTCGGCATCCGCCAAAAGTCGCGCACGCCGGCCACGCGTCTCGATTTCCGCGGCTAGTGCGGGCAGTTCCAGGCGTTCGTTTTGCGGGACCGCTTCGGAACGAAACACTCCGGCAACGATAATCTCATCGGCCATTGCCAGACTGCGGGCGAGGTCGCTCTGCAAAATGCGGCGGCGCAAAGTATTGGAACGCGGCTCCAGAACCGCCCACAAACGCGCTCCTGGATAGCGCGCGCGCAGCGCTTTCAACGTGCCGGCAATGGCAGTGGGATGATGCGCGAAGTCATCGATGATGGTGACGCCGTTCACCTGCGCCTTGACTTCGAGCCGGCGCTTCACACTCTTAAATGTCTTCAGCGCGTCGGCAATGGCTTCCTTCGGAATGCCGCAGGATGCTGCGATTGCCGCGGCGGCGGTCGCATTCCAGACGTTGTATTCACCGGCAAGTACGAACTCAAGATCGGCCCATCGCTGGCCATCGCGCGAAACTGTCCACGACGTGCACCCTGGATCCAGTCGCAAGTTCGTGACTCGCCAACTCGAAGTCGGCCCTGCCCCGTAGCGCTCCACCGGACAGAACGCTTTCGCCAAACACCGCTCCAGACTTGGGCTGTCCGTGGCGTCGTCAGCCAGTCCATCGAAAGCAACGATTCGTCCACGCCGCGGAATCAGGTTGACGAGGCGCTTGAATGCGGTCTCGACTGCGTCGAGATCTTTGTAAATGTCGGCATGATCAAACTCGATCGAAGTCAAAATGATCGCATCCGGAAAGTAGTGGAGAAATTTTGGTCCTTTGTCGAAGAATGCAGTGTCGTACTCGTCCCCTTCAAGAATGAAATGTTTCCCTTCCCCGAGCTGAAAACTGGAACCGAAGTTCTCCGCGATGCCCCCGATCAGAAAGGAAGGCTGCAGGCCGGCCGATTGAAAGATCCAAGCCAGCATCGATGTGGTCGTAGTTTTGCCGTGGGTTCCGGCCACGACCAGAACTTCCTTGCCGCGCAAGAATTCGTCATGCAGCAGTTGCGGCAAAGAACAAAATGGAAGGCGTTGATCGAGCACAAATTCCAACTCCACATTGCCGCGCGAAATGGCATTTCCAATGACGACCAGATCGGGCCTGGGCTCAAGATTTTTCGAATCAAAAGGCTGGGCAACAGGAATCTCCAACTCACGCAGGAAATCTGACATGGGCGGATAGGCCGCCGCGTCCGAGCCCGTGACCTGGAACCCCCGCTGTTTCAGCATCCCAGCCAGCGAAGCCATCGCCGTGCCACAGATACCGATGAGATGTATGTGCTTCTGCTTAGTCATTTCCAGGATTGTGTCTTCTTCGATCGCAAACTTCTTACTACGCTAGCCGCTCACCGCCGGCTCCAGAAGTCTCAGCGCAACTCGGCCGTTGCGCACTGATAGTTTCGCCCGCACTCCGATTGGCAGCGTTATATTACCGCTGGTGACGTGGCCCGAGCGCACGCCGTAAGCGACCGGAATCCCGAGATCGCCCACAATGCGCGTGACCACTTCCTCCAAAGTGTAGCCCTGGCCCGCGGTCTGGACGCAATCTAGCATCTCGCCGAAAACAATGCCACGCACTTCATCGAAATGTCCCGCCAGTTTTAGCTGCATGAGCATGCGATCGATCTGATAGGGCTTGGCGGCGATATCCTCAAGAAATAAAATCGTGCCTTTCGTTTTAATTTCAAACGGCGTACCCAGCGACGCGACCAGGATCGAAAGACAGCCGCCGTATAGAATCCCTTCGGCTTCGCCTTTCACCAATCCGCGGACGTCGGCTGCGATCGGCACATCCCAGGCCGCCAAACCTGACAACGCAGCCTGCCACGACAGCGCATCCACTCCATCTTCATGCGCCCAATCTTTCGCGGACATGGGCCCATGGAAAGTCACCAGGCCAGCAGCATCCAGGAAGTGCGTCAGCAGGCAAGTGATGTCGCTGTAACCGACAAAAATCTTCGTGTGCGTCTTGATCTTCTCGATATCAAGCAAAGGCAGCAGATAATTCGCGCCGTACCCGCCACGCGCACAAATGATCGCGCGCACATCATCGCGCACGAACATCTCTTCCAACTCGCGCAGCCGCCGCTCCATTGAGCCGGCGAAATAAAGATCCTGCTCCAGAATCGAATCGAAATAAAACGGCCTGTATCCGGCGCGCCGAAGAGCCTCGCACCCGCGATCCAGATCGGCTCGTTTGATAGAACTGGCGGGCGCAACCATGCCCACCGTATCCCCCGCGCGCAACGCGGGAGGTTTGATACGCCGACTTTGGGATGATGCCATGATTGGAAAGAGACTCCGGCCAGAACCGGCGATACTCGCTGCCGTTCAACGCCGCGCTTCAACTCAGAAAGAATTCTCCGCGACACACCAACTTCGCTGGCCCGCGCAGCAAAATTCTATTACCGTCCCGGCGAACCATTTGTGTTCCTCCCGGCGCATGCACTTTCACGGGAGAATCGGCGCGCCCGGTCGCCATGGCTGCCGCCGCCGATGCGCAAGATCCAGTACCGGAACTTTTCGTTTCACCGGCGCCCCGCTCAAAGAAAAGCGCGCTCACTTCTCGCCGGTTGTCGATCCTGACAAATTCGATGTTCACGCCCTGGGGAAACTGCGAGTCGCGCTGAATCTCGGCCGCACGCGCCTGCCAGCCCCGATTGAATTCCTCAAGGAAAGAAACGAAGTGCGGATTTCCCAGCGAGACCGGGATGCCCCGCACATCGCCCGCACTTAGCTTGACCACAATCTCACTAGCCACCACGGCCTCGCCCATCTCCGCTTCAAACTCATAGGCGGAATCGCTGCGTCCGGTTAGAGTACACACTTTCATTCCTGCCCCGGTCAGGATCGAGATCCGCTCCTTTGCCTTGGTCGCGCAGATATAGGCAGCGACACAGCGCGTGCCGTTGCCGGAAATTTCCGCGGGAGACCCGTCGGCATTGATCAGCCGTATCTCCGCATCGGCAGAAAAATGTGGCGACATCCACTCCACTCCATCGGCACCCACGCCGTCGTGCCGGTCACAAATCCGCCGGGTAAACGCGGCCACATCTTCCGGAGCCGTGGCGGCATCAATCAGCAGGAAATCATTCCCGCAGGCGCTGGCTTTGACAAATGGAATGGAGCCCATTCCGGAATTCACTCGCGCTCCACTCGGCCCAACGAAGTCACACTGTTTAGCACGGTCGAGGACTTCAATAAGCGCAACAATTCTCTCTGGTCGCGATTGCAGCCATCCACATCGAACTGCATGCGGATGTGGGCGCCGGTATCTGCTGTGTTTGCGTTTTGCATCAGGCGATGGCGCCCTTCGAGAATTCGGTTCACCTCGTGGGTCATTTGCTCCACGCTCGATCCCGTCACCTCGTAGCTCACCATCAGCAACTTCAGGTTGAATGTTTCTTCAAGATGCCCAAGAGCGAATAGAGATAGCAGGACCAACGTTGTGGCAAAGGTCGCCGTCAGATAAAGACCGCCGCCTGCCGCCATTCCCACCGAGGCCACAACGAATATAGTGGCAGCCGTCGTAAGCCCGGTGGTCAGCCCGCGCATGTGCAGAATCGATCCCGCGCCAATAAATCCGATGCCCGGAATCACCTGCGACGCGATGCGCGTGTAATCGGAATTATTGCCGGCCAGATCGTGCGACAGGATGGTGAATAGCGCCGCGCCGAAGCAGATGAACATATTCGTGCGCAGTCCGGCGGGACGGTTCTTGGTTTCGCGCTCCAGGCCAATCAGGCCGCCAAGAATCGCCGCCAGAATAAGCCGGCGCAACGAGGCGCTGACAATTCCGCTTGCAGCCTCCTGGTGTAACGCCTCAATAAAATGTTGCCAGTGCATTGATTTCGCGTGAATCACGCTCCGGATGGCCGGATTCTACCATCCTCTGCCTGCGCGCTTGCGTTAACGGGCGTGATTACCGCGCGCGGTACAAAATCGCAGCCGCTTGCCCGCTGACGTGAATCTGCACCAGTTCCCTCAGATGATCCGACTGTACAGCTTTCCACACAGGATCACCTTCGAACGCAATCACGTAGTCAACATAACGCGAAGGATCCGCCAGCGCGCGCTCCCACAGTCCATCCGGATCGGAAGGCTGCTTCCATACGCGATGATTGCCTTCGTTGATGACATCCTTCAGCGGAATTCCCGCCCGCTCTACCGCGCCTACGTGATCGCCCAGGTACATGAGCAGGGTTGCATCGGGCGGCAACGTTTGAAGCCATCCCGCCAGTTGCGTTTCCAGTTGATTGCGGCTGCGCATGTTGACTTCGGCCTCGCGCAGGCAGACGGGGCCAGCGCGCCAGACCGATGCGAAGCTCAAGGCCACAAATAAGATTACGGCCACCCAGCATGCGAGGCGCAAGCGCCAATCGAATTTTTCGAATCGCAAGACCAGCCATACCACTAGCGCCATTCCTACCGCGAATGCCGGAAGCAACTGCAATCCGTAACGGACATTGTAGAGAGTGAACGGCCACCAGGCAGGAACGAAGATGGGCACTCCGCCATAAGCCACAGACAACGAATAAAAAAACAACGGCGTCAGAAGGAATATCAGCGGGAAAAGATTGGACGTGCCAGCTGGACGCTTTTCATCCGCCTGCACAGAGCGGGAACGACTTGATGCAACGCCCAGACCGGCAGCCGCCAGCACAATCCACACTCGCCCTAGCCATTCGCCCGCCGCAACATTTTCCTCCGCCGATTTCAGGAAGTACAATCCCGCAGTCTCGGGATTGCCGGACCCGGGATGTCCGATGTTTCCCGCGCTCTGGGTCTTTTTTTCGATTCCCTTGGCCGAGTAGGGGCCGTTTTCAAATTCCAGCGGGTTGCGATAGACGATCCCGTTATAGGCCAGCCATAGCGTGGGTGCGGCGGCAGCGATCAGCAAGAAGCGAATGACCGCGCCCCGCGACCATTGCGGCTTTCGCTTCATGAAGCCCCACAACGCGACCGTTCCCGCTGTCGCTGCAGTTAGAAACCATCCGTCATAGCGAGTCAGGCACGCGGCTGCTAGACACAGGCCGCATTTGTTCAGAGCGCGACGTTCGCCGCGCCAGAATTCGCTGAAATACACCACCGCCCAGATGAAGAAGGCAAGATATAACGACTCGCCCATGGCAGTCGTCTGCATGTAAATCAAATTCGGATTGGCCGCGTAGATGAACGCTGCCATCCACGCCGCGACGTGAGCCGTCACATCGCGCTCAATCCCATGCGAGAGTGCGCCACGCACCAACCGGAACAGGCCCACCACTCCCAATACATATGCCGCCAGCGAAGGGATCGAGCCGCCTCCGCCATGCTCCCACATTGACTTCGAAACAAGAAACGGAATCATCAACAGATGCGGCAGGGGCAGCCATACTGTTCCCAACTGAAGTAGGCCCGGGGTTTTGGAATCAAAAACGCGGCGCGCAATGTTGATGTGCGCGACGGCGTCTCCGTAGAGCGTTACGTCAGCGCTCCGATAGTAATAAAGGAAGGAAACAACCGAGATGCAAATGGCTAGCCAGGCAAGCAGTTTGACCTCGGAATCCCAAGGAGCAACGGCAGGCGGCTTCTTGATTCGCTTGGGCATCCCGATCGTTACGATGACGGCTGTCCGAAAGATTACTCGAGGTGGGTTAGCTCGCGAAAGATCTGAAAGCGGGCATCGATCTCCTCCCGAGTTAAGGACTGCAAACGTTCTGTGCCAAACTGCTCGACCGCGAACGAGCCCATGACTCCACCGTAAAACAGCGCCCGTTTCAATACCTCTCGATTTACTTCCTCCTGAGATGCCAGATAGCCCATGAACCCTCCGGCAAAGGAATCTCCCGCGCCGGTCGGATCTTTCACTTCTTCGATTGGCAACGCCGGAGCGCGAAACGGATGGCGCCCGACGCCAAATGCCCCTTCGCGAAAAAATATCGTCGCCCCGTACTCGCCGTGCTTGATCACCAATGCCTGCGGGCCCATCGCCAGAACCTTCTGCGCGGCGCGCGGCAAGTTGGTTTCGCCCGCCAGCATCTTCGCTTCCGTGTCGTTGATGAGGAGCAGGTTCACGAGCTTCAAAGTTTCGGCAAGCTCCTTCGGCGTGCCCTTGATCCAGTAGTTCATGGTGTCGCAGCCGGTCAGGCGCACGCCATTCATGTTGCGCCGCACGTTGGCTTGCAGCGTCGGCTGAATGTTCGCAAGAAACAGATAATCGGTGTCCTCGTATTCTTTGGGAATCTGCGGGTGGAAGGTTTCGAATACGTTCAGATCGGTGAAATCGGTCTTGGCTTCGTTGAGATTCTCGGCGTACGAACCGCCCCAGCGAAATGTCTTACCCTTAGTACGCTCAATGCCGCGGGTATCGATACCGTGCTGATGGAACACTTTTTCCTGCTCAGAACCAAAGTCGTCGCCCACGACAGCGACCACACGAACCTTCGTGAAGTAGCTGGCCGCCAGCGCGCAATAAGTCGCCGCCCCGCCCAGAATGCCCTTCACACTGCCCGACGGCGAAGTGATGTCGTCGTAAGCAACCGATCCCACAACCAGCATGCTCATTCAGAAGTTCCTTGAGAAAATTGGATTGGACCTTGTGAAGCTCGCGGGCGCCTTGGTTAGCCCTTCATGTACTTCCCGATAATCAGTTTTAGCTTTTTCTTCGTGGCAGCTGGAATTTTCTTGCGGTCAGTGAGAATCGCGTGCGCCAGTGCCGATCCGCATTTGCACGTCCTGCTTTTCGGCATCGCCGCCACCGTTGCTTGCAAGACCCTGGTGGCGTTTTCTGCATTTTTCCCCAGGACAGCCACGATCTGATCTACCGTGACGGAGTCGTGATGGGGATGCCAGCAGTCGTAGTCGGTCACCATCGCAACCGTGACGTAGCACAGCTCGGCCTCCCGCGCCAGCTTGGCTTCCTGGAGATTGGTCATGCCAATCACGTCCATGCCCATGGCTCGATACACGTTCGATTCAGCCTTTGTGGAAAACTGCGGCCCTTCCATGCACAGATAAGTCCCACCGAGTTTGCCGACCACTCCCGCCTGCTTGCAGGCCGCTTCCACGGTTCGCGCCAGATCTGCACAGACCGGATCGCCGAATCCAATGTGCGCGACAATCCCGTTGCCGAAAAAGGTATCGACGCGATGCCGCGTGCGATCGAAGAATTGATCGGGAATCACAAATTCGGTGGGCTGGTGCTCTTCCTTCAGCGATCCGACGGCAGAGATCGAAACAATGCGTTCCACTCCCAGCTGTTTGAAGCCATGAATATTGGCCCGAAAATTCAGTTCGCTGGGTAGAATGCGATGGCCGCGCCCGTGCCTCGCCAGAAACGCAACCTTGCGGCCCTCAAGCACGCCACAAATATAGGCGTCAGAAGGCGCGCCAAACGGCGTTCGAACCCGTACTTCTTTGGCTTTGGTCAATCCCGGCATCGAGTACAGCCCACTACCGCCGATGATGCCGATTTCTGCCTGGGGCAAGGATCCTCCAGAACGTTTCAGAGCTGAGAGTCAAACTCGCGATTATACAGGAGGGATATTTGCGGCTGACGGCAGAACGACAAAGTTGAAGAAGTCATTCTGAGCGGAGCTGCATTGCAGCGAAGCGGCGAGTCTTTCGTGCATCGAAATTTGCTCGAAAGAAGAAACTACATCTTGTACTTTCCCAAATCTTCGTCGTTCAAGCCTTCCAGCCATTTGCGCAGCTCTTCGCTGGTGACGCGATCCGACATGTTCGCGGCCAGCTTCGAACTCTTTAGCACCAGATCATCCACAAAAATCGGACAGTCCACGCGCAACGCCAGGGCCAGCGCATCCGAAGGTCGCGAATCGATGCTGATGACTTCCCCGCTGCGCTCCAGCCAGATGACGGCGTAAAACGTATCCTCGCGAAGTTCGGTGACCACGACTTTGTGCACCTGCGTTTCGAGGCCGGTCAGGACGTTCTTGATCAGGTCATGCGTCATCGGACGCGGAGTGTTCACTTTCTCCATTTCGAGCGCGATCGCGTTCGCTTCATACACCCCTACCCAGATGGGCAGAACCGTCTCTCCCCCCACGTCTTTAAGTATAACTATGGGCATATTGGTGACGGGATCCATTAACAAGCCTCGAATTGTCATTTCCACTTCCATCGTGAGCTCCCGATGATTTCTTATACCACCATTTCACCCAGCAGGCTGTTGGGAAAACTGCCGGTCACGCGCACTTTCACATAGCTTCCCACCTTGGGATCGCCGCTGGCGGTGAAGTTCAGCGTTTTATTCTGCGAAGTGCGGCCAATCCACTGGTTGCGGGACTGGTTGCGGCCTTCCACCATCGTTTCAATGACGGTGCCAACGAATTTCTTGTAACGATGGATTTGGATTTCGCGCTGCCGCGCCATCAATATTTCCAGGCGGCGCGATTTTTCCTCTTCCGGAATCGCATCGTTGAGGCCGAGGGCTGGAGTGTTCGGGCGCGGCGAATACTTGAACGCGAAGATGGCATCGTAGCCGACTTCATCCAGCAAGCTGAGCGTTCCTGCGAAATCAGCTTCGGTCTCTCCCGGAAATCCCACGATCACGTCGCTGGTGATGCTGATCTCGCGCTTCGCAGCTTTCATCCACGAGATGCGCTCCAAATATTGCTCGCGCGTATAGAGGCGCTGCATGGCGTCAAGCACGCGCGTAGAACCGCTTTGCACGGGCAGATGAACGTGGTCGCAAAGCGTGGGCACAGCGTCGATGGCGTCGATGATGTCGCGCCCAAAATCTCGCGGATGCGAAGTAGTAAAGCGAACCCGGCGAATGCCGGGAATCTCCGCCACGGCGGACAGCAGTTCGGCGAACGTCCGCTTTGTGCCTGAATCTCCGCAGTCCGGGTCTTTATAAGAATTCACATTCTGGCCGAGCAACTGAATTTCCGTGTAGCCGAGATCGGCCATCTGGCGGGCCTCGGCGAGCACCGACTCTGAGGTGCGGCTGCGCTCCTTACCGCGGGTGAACGGCACCACACAGTAGGCGCAGAATTTGTCGCAGCCTTCGATGATCGTGATGTATCCGCGATGCGGATTGGTGCGGGCGGTGAACTCGGTTTCGAAACACTCGTCGGTCTCGCGACCATCGAGCCCGGTCACGCGCGTGTTTCCGGCCTGAATCTGTACCAGCATCTCCGGCAGATTGCGGTAGGATGCCGATCCCGCAACCAGCGACACGTAGGGCGCGCGCTCGAAAATCTTTTCGCCCTCCTGCTGGGCCACGCACCCGAGCACGCCAAACGTCTTGCCTTGCGCTTTGTATTTCTTGTAATCGGAGAGCCGGTTGAACACTTTCTGCTCAGCCTTATCGCGGATGGAACACGTATTGTAGAGCACCAGGTCGGCCTCCTCGACCGTCTCCACCTGCCGATACCCTTCGCGCACCAACGTGCCCACGACCTTTTCCGAGTCGTGGACGTTCATCTGGCAACCGAAGGTTTCGAGATAAAAGGTCTTTTGCTGACCCTGTTGCGGAACCCCAGACATAGGCCAAGTATAACGCGGGGAGAGCCTTTGGCCGTGAGCTTCTACACGGTTTGGGTCGCAAAACAGGCCGCGGATTCGGCATTGCGAGGCTTCAATGACGGGGAAACCCTGAGCCGTTTCTCCAGTCTGCTGCGGAAAGGGGGTAACTTCGAGGCGCAGTGCCCGTTCGTAATTTGTGAGGCTCGGCCAAGAGTAGTCCAATGAATTTGCCCACAACGTCACGCGATCCGCGGCAAGATTGCGCTCGAATCCTGCCGTTCACAAGCAACCTCTCTGGCCGAACGGGATATTCAGTTGTGAAACGTCGGCGACAACTCACGATCCTCTGCATCGGCGACCACTGGAGCGACCTGCTCGAATACAAGGCGCTGCTCGAAAAAGGCGGCTACGAAGTGCTCGAGGCCAGCGGCAAGGAAGAAGGGCTGGAAATCTTCCTCTCGCATCCGGTCGATGCTGTCGTGATTAACTGCCTACGCGGCGACGATGGGGCCCTCCTGGCGAGGAGACTGCAGAGCTGGCACGGGCACGTTCCCATCCTGCTTCTCTCCGCCTACAGCCCGACGCCGGCATCCGAGATTCGTTCCGTCGACTGCTTCTTCTCCAACTCGCAACCGCCGGAGATGCTTCTCGCGGCCCTTCATGGGCTACTCTCCGGACACGGCCAACCTTTTTTTTACCGCTGGCTCGATCAGTGGAAAATGCGCAATCACGCGGAGAAACTATGAAATTTCTGGATACGCTCGTTCGACTTGCCTGCTCGCATAGTTTCGGCTGGCCACGGGCTGATGCCTGCGGTCGCCATTACCAAGTTTGCCTGCACTGCGGCACGGCCTATGAATATGACTGGGACGGGATGCGGCAGACGGGGCGCCTGCTGCCGCTGCCCAGCGTGGCCGCCTCCGCCAACGCCCTGAACAAGTCCACCTCGTGGGGTTGGCGATGAATCATTCGCCTCGCGCTCCTCGCATCACGCCGCCCAACGGGTCGTTCGTCAGCGTTCAACTCGAGAACGGCCGCCAGTTCATTGCGCGGCTCCAGAGAGTCTCTCTGACTGGAGGCTTGCTGGACCTGCCTGTCTATCTGGAAGAGCGGGTGTCGTTCGGCTTCACGCTCTCGATTGGATCCGGCGTCGTACATGGCCGGGCTGAGCTGCTGTTTCCCATGCGCAGCGTGACCGGATATCTACAGCCGTTCCGGTTCACTTCACTTCGCACGGAACAGATCCATGTCCTGAATCGCGAGATTAACCTGTTGTTGCAGCGGCCGCAATCGCCGACCGCCGCGCCGAAAATCGAGCTAGGCGTACACCTGCCCAACTACCTTTTGGAATTGCTGTAGCTCGCGATCAATTCATCCAGCTTGGCGAGCAGCGCGTCATTTCCTTGCCGCGGGTATTTCCCCAGCGCCTCGCGATAATTCGGTATGTTGTACAAGAAACTTTCCACGCGCTCTTTGTTCAGCGCGTCCCAGTACGCGCCGTAGCCGGACTTCTCCAGCCAATAGGCGTTGAAGACTTGCTCAAACTGATGGTTTACCGGGACAGCCAGATAAGGCTTGCCTAGGTGCAGGGCTTCGGTGACCAGCGAGAATCCGGAGTTTGCGACCACCGCTCGGGCGCTGACCAGATCGGCGAAGAAGCCGTCGAGCGAAGGCTTCTTGTAGAAAATGTTTCCCTCTTGTCCATCACGCCCGAAGCCATAAGCCACAAAGCGGCACCGCACCGAGCTGAGCAGTTTAGCGAGAGCCGGAGCGGGTGAGGTCACATACACGAGCACGTGGTCGCCCTCAACCGGTGAGGCGTCGAGGATTTCCTTACGCAGCAGCGGTGGAAACAGGAACGTGTTGCGCTTTCTGACGGGCGCGGTGAAGAAAGAAATCACGAGATAGGCGTCGGCGTGTGGCGTCATCAGCCGTGTCACCAATTTAGCCGCCGAGGCATCGCGCCGGTATTTTCGGGGATACGATACGACCGCGTTGGTGAGGCAATGCTGGTTATCGATGGAGATGACGGGCAGGCCTTTCTTGTGTCCGATGTGACACGTGAGCGGCTCGAAGTCGGTGACGATAAGGTTGATCTTGCTCTCATCGACTAAGTGCTTCAGCTGAGCCAGACTCTTTGCCGCATGGGGCACGGTGATCAGATTTTTGGCGATGGTCCGCTGGTAACGCACACGATTATTTACGTAGGCAAAACGGAAGCCGAAGATTTCGGTCGCGTCGAACTGTTCTTGCAGATTACGCAGCCCGCGATCGAACGACGCCACCAGAACCGTGTGTCCGCGAACAACGAGATGGGAGAGAACTTCCCGGGCGCGAGTCGAGTGCCCCGCGCCCTCGCCGTTGACGCCGTAAAGAATGTTGGCCATGTGTTGTGACAGGCGAGTATAGCGCGCGGGCGCTCACCGTATGCCTGCCCGTCGACACCAAGAACAAAAATCCCCACCTTGACGCCGCAGACCGCGCGACATCAGGATGGGGCATCCGCTTATCCTGTGCGAATTTTAGAAACTGATTTTTAAAATCTGGCCGTTGTTGCCGACGAACCATCCGTCCTGTGGATCGGCGAAGGCGACCGCCCAATACCCGCTTACCTGCGACAGCGTGTGCCAGGTTTTTCCTTCGTCCGGTGTCCAGGCTGCGGACCCGGTGCTGAAGTTGGGCGCCATCTCGCTGGTCACCACCACGGTGCGGGCAAATGCATTGCTCACCGGCCGTACGATTTCCTCATCGCTAGCGGTAGCCGGCAGAGTCTGACCGTTGGCGTATGCCAGGCAGAAGATGGCTCCGGGAATCGGCGGAGAGTTAGTCATGGTCCAAATCTGACCACCATCGCTCGAAGCCGCCATCTGGCCGTAGAAGTTGTTGGACAAGTCCCCGCCGCCAACCACTCCATGCAGCGCGTCGCGGAACGCCACCGAGAATCCGCCGGCACTGGGCGAACTAGTCAGCGGAGTGTTATAGGCGTTCCAGGTATTGCCTCCGTCCGTAGTGGCCAGGATTCGCGAGATCACTGAACCGCCCGTGGTGATCCAGGCATTCGTGCTTCCCTGCGTCGTAATGCAGGTTCCGCTCGACGAGAATGACGCTTCCCCCGGCAGCGCCGGCGGCATATTGCTGGCAATGGACTGCCAGGTCAGTCCGTCGGTAGTACGAATGGCGGGGAAGACTCCGTTCACCGAATCGCTATGAGCGACACCATTGTCGGCGGTCCAGAATGCCATGCAGTCATAGAACGCATTCGTGGTCTCGTTGGTGAATTCGATGCTCCAGGTGTTTCCGCCATCGGTAGTTTTGTAGATGCGGAAGTCGGTGGTGTTGTTTCCGATCGACATGAGATACGCGACCTGATCGCTCACGCCTTGCACATCGCGAAACTGCAGCTGTTCGGCGCCAGGCACAATGCCGGAGGTCCACGTGTTGCCGCCATTGGTCGTCATCACAAACGTGCCGCCGGTTCCCGCTGCCCACACGACCTGAGAGTTCACCGGGCTGACTGCAATGAGCAACTGCGTGGTATTGCTTCGTTGAAACGTGAGTTTGGGTTGATGAATAGGGATGGGAGCTTGCGCCACACTGAGGGTCGCGGCAAGCAGCATTACAACCAGCGAGAACTTGTTCATAGAGCGCTCCTGGAAGGCTATTTGCTGGGTTCGAGGAGTATGAAACCGCTGCCGGCAAAGTGTCAAACCCGGCGACCGGCCTGCCATTGCGGAGCTTGGAGTCTTTCTTCTTGTTGGGCATGACAACGAAACTTTCTGGCTAACTTCGCGTGTCGACGGTTTCGCCGCGCTCCACATACGCAATCAGCCAGCCGAAGACGCGCTTCCAGCCATCACCGTGTCCGATAGCAGCTTGCGCATTGCCCGCAAAACCTTCGTGGCGCAGTTTCACCAGGGTGCCTGTGCCAGCCTTCTTCGGACCGCTGGGATGCAGGCCGTGCACGGCTTGAGGCACGAGATCCCAGTAAACAACCGTTCTGAGTTCGCCCATGTAGCTGGCGATCCAGGTGTGG
Source organism: uncultured Acidobacteriota bacterium (assembly GCA_963701925.1). Classification (GTDB taxonomy): domain Bacteria; phylum Acidobacteriota; class Terriglobia; order Terriglobales; family Acidobacteriaceae; genus Sulfotelmatobacter. Next base: position 615,914 of record CAVPBQ010000005.1, on the reverse strand, counting down.
ACCAGGCGCCGTGGCGGATCAATTTCCAGATACTCGCCCTCAACGCGGAAGGATGTTCCGTCCGCGCCCTGGCCTGCGCTCGACCACTTGCCTCCGACCCGCAGATCCGCGCTACGTTCGGTAATGCGGTAAAGACCGTTCTGCCCCCACCATAGCGAAAGCTGGTCGGGATTGCTGATGGCGTGAAAGACACGCTCCGGCGGCGCGGCGATGAAGACTTCTGCCATTACGACGTTATTGTCGGGACTTACGGTTGCCGTGGCCATGGAATCTCCTACGCGTGTAGACGCTTTCAAAGTACCCATCCTAACGTCGAAGAAAGAGCGCCGTTAGGATAGGCCAACCAGTTTTCCGGCGGCGCTACACCACCGATTTTCCCGTCTCCAGAAATTTCTTCAAACCTTCGGCCACACCGGTCCAGCCACTCGAGTAATCCTTGCGGGCGGCGGGTTCATTGCCGAGTCCGCTGTGTGTGACTTTCACCTGTGTACCTCCGGCTTTGGGCCTGAGTTCCCAGCGGACGACCGTTCGGCGCGCAACATCGTCGTGCCAGTTTCCGAACCATGTATAGGCGAGCACCCAGGGAGGATCGAACTCGATGATCTCCCCGTGGCACTCGAATTCGCTGATTTTGTTGACCGAAAACGCACCTTTTTGCGTGGCATAACCGTACTGGCCGCCCAGGCGTGCATCCATCTTCCAAAACTTGACCGGGCATTCCCCGCTGTTGAACCAGCGCATGAGTTCACCGCTATCGGTCAGCGCTCGGAAAACGCGATCCGGCGGGGCTGAGATATGAATCTCACTGACCACTGCATCTTGATCCGGGGTGATGATCGTTGTCGCCATCTCGATCTCCTTTTTACATCTGGCGATGCAGGTCGAAAAGTTCCTTCGTCTCCTTGCCGTGGTCCACAAAAGTCCAGGCCTCGGTGTGATGATTTTCGTCGAGCATGGTGAGCACCATGTTCTGCATGTGGCCCGTGTCGGGCGCAGCCAGATTTGTGGCGTCAATGTAGGCGAATGTAATGATCTTGCCATCCGGCGAGACGCTGGCCTGCATGCGCGGCTGGTTCCCGACGCCGCAGTAGTGCGTCATGAGGAGTTTGCCGGGACCATCCATATTGAACATGCTGATCATGTCTTCCGCTCCATGCCCGACAATCTCGCTCATCACGGCCGAGCCCCCTGACACCACTTTGAAGGTCACTTGCAGCGGATGCCCATCGGGGGTCTTGCCCTCCCAGTTGCCGGGCATGTTCTTGATGGTGGCGAAGGCCTTCTGGGCGTCAGTTTGGGCGTGGGCTGACGCGGCGAGTGCGACAGCGAGGAAGGTTAGCGCTAAGGTGCGAGCCGTATTGGTCATGACGATTTTCCTTTCTGATTTCATAGCTTGCCTCAATTAAGGCTTCCGAGATTTCGGGCGTTCGGCGGCAGCCTGCATTTCTTTGGCGTGCTCGGCTTCGACAAACGATTTCAGGCTGTTCAGGTTTGCGGCCCAGAATACGCGGTATTGCTCGATCCACGAGTCGACCGCGCGCAGAGGTTCGGGATTGAGTTGATAGACACGATGACGCCCTTCGCGATGCTCGCGCACCAGATGAGCGCGGCGGAGTAGGCGCAGGTGCTTTGAAATTGCCGGGCGGGAAACTGGAAAAGCATTGGCGATCTGTCCGGCAGGCTGGCTGCCGCGGCGAAGCAGGTCGAGCACGGCGCGCCGCGTGGGATCGGCGAGGGCCTGGAACGTGACCTCACTGGTCCGGGACGTCGAATGTGTAACTGATCGGTCACGCATAATGCGTAACTATATGGTTACGCGTTTACTTTGTCAAGCGAATTTTCGTCTTCCGGGGGAAGTTCTGCCTCTGAAACTAAGGACGTTGCTTTCCGTTCTTTACCAGATCGAGAAACGCCTGATGCACTCGGGGATCTTCTGACAGTTCAGGATGAAACGTCGCGGCCATGGTCTTTCCCTGGCGCACAACAACCGGGTCGGCGCCTTCCGTGGCCAAAACTTCGACGCCCTCTCCGACCTGCTCGATCTTAGGGGCACGAATGAAGACCATTTCCAGCGGCGATTCCGTTGACTTCCCTTCCCTCTCGGTAAGGAGCTTGCCCTCACGAATCGAGCTGTCGACCTGGCGGCCATAGGCATTGCGGCGAATGCGAATGTTCAACGCGCCGAGGCCGGCCTGCTTCGGGTTATCGATTTCGGCGGCCAGCAGAATCGCTCCGGCGCAGGTTCCAAACGTAGGCTTCGCCCGGACGAAGTGTTTCAGTTTGTTGAAACCTTCTTCGCCCAGCAGTTTGAGAAATGTCCCAGACTCTCCCCCAGGAATCACGAGCCCGTCAATCAGATCAAGTTGCTGCGGCTTTTTGACGAGCACAACTTCAGCGCCCAGCTCTTCGAGCCGGCGGCGGTGTGCGTCGAAATCTCCTTGCAGTGCCAGAACACCAATAATCATTCCTTCGATTCTAACTGGTAAGCTCGCTCCGACCAGCGGGTTTGCGAAATTCTGGAACTACCCGCCATCGCGACCCGTATCTGTCCCCAGCCCTCGGCGGCAATTTTGCGTCTGGAGTATATTCAAGGGCGCCGCTGGTTACTGGCTGAGCGCTTGCATCGCATTACGCCTGGCAATCATTAGCTGGCGATCATTGGCTGGCAATCATTGGCTGGCAATCATTGGGATGAGGTCTGACATGCAGATTCGATGGAAGTTCGTGTTTGTCGCGATAGCTTTGGCGCTCGGGATTGCTGCATTCCTCAGTCGAAAGACTGCAACCGCTGCGCCGACGCAGGCTACAGCAACAAAAGCTGTGGCTCCAAAAGCCGCTTCCGGAGCGGCGTCTGCGATGGCGATTCCGGATACGACCATCGCGGTGAATTCGCCCACGCCGATGTCGCAGCGAGTCGTGCACTATGAAATCGACGCCAAGTACGATGCCGGCAAGCACACCATCGACGCAACCGAAGTGCTCACCTATCACAATCTCACCGGGCAGGCGCTCGACCATTTTCCGTTCCATCTTTATCAAAATGCGTTTGAACCCAAGGCTACCTTTGTGCGCGACAGCAAGCTCGAAGGCAGCCGCGACACCAGTTACGACAAGTGGGAGCCGAAAGAGTACGGATCGGAAGACATCAAAAGCATTGAAGTCGTGGGCCAGGGAGATCTGACGTCGCACCTGCATTATATTGCGCCCGACGACGGCAACAAAGATGACAAGACCGTCGTCGACCTTCCGCTGGCCAAGCCGATTCCGCCGAATGCTTACGTGCAATTCAAGATCGCATTTCACGATCAAATGCCGGAGACGCAGGCGCGCTCTGGATGGAAGCGCGATTTCCTGCTCGCAGGCCAGTGGTTCCCGAAAGTTGGCGTGTGGTGGCATGGCGCGTGGAATTGCCATCAGTATCACGCCACGACCGAGTTCTTCGCCGACTTCGGCGTGTACGACGTGAAGGTGACGGTTCCGCAGAATGAAGTCTTTGGCGCAAGCGGCGTCGAAATCAGCGATGTAAATAATCCCGACGGGACGAAGACGCTGACCTACCACGGCGATGACATTCACGACTTCGCCTGGACCGTCAGCCCGCGCTACAAAGTGCGCGAGAGCACCTATCAGGCGCAGATGGGCCCGGTGAAGCTGCGCTTCCTGATGCAACCCGCGCACTGGAGCCAGGTCGATCGTCACGAGAAGATTACCCGCGAAACTCTCGATCGCTTTGAAAAATGGTATGGACCTTATCCCTACAAGTCGCTGACGGTGGTCGATCCCGAGCCCGGATCGGCGGCCGGCGGCATGGAGTATCCCACGTTCATCACCGGTGAAACCAGTTGGATCGCGCCGGATGGCGTCAAAGGCGTTGAACTCGTCGTGGAACACGAATTCGGTCACCAGTATTGGTACGGCATGGTCGCGACCAACGAATTCGAAGATGCGTGGATGGACGAAGGCATTAACAGCTACACCGAAGTTAAGGTGCTCGATTCGGTGCTGGGCAAGAATACGTCGATCCTGAATATGGCTGGGGCCACGATGGGCGAGCGCGAAGAACAACGCGATGCTTTCATTGGCGTTGCGAATCGCGATCCCATGGCGCAGAACGCCTATGATTACTACAACTTCAATTCCTACGGCGGAATTACTTATGGCAAGACCGCCAGCGTGCTGCTGACGCTCGAGGGCATCATCGGCGAAGACACTATGGCCAAGGCCATGCGTACCTACTTCATGAAGTACCGCTTCACGCATCCCACCAAGAAAGATTTTCTGGACACGATCGAAGAAGTATCAGGCAAGAAATTGGACTGGTACTTCAGCCAGGCGATCTACGGCTCACCCGTGCTCGATTATGAAGTGGGATCGGTCGACTCCTTCCCGGTGAACTGGTACGAAGACGAAAAGCAAGACAAGGACAAGAAAAGCAAGAAGAAGGATGCGAAGGACGATACCGTCTATCAGTCGTACGTCGCGCTGCGGCGGGTGGAAGATTTCGTCATGCCCGTGGAAGTCGAGATCAAGTTTGATAACGGCGAGAAGGTACGCGAGCATTGGGACGGGCAAAGCCGCTGGATTCGATACTCCTATCAGAAGAAGGCGAAAGTAGTGTCGGCGGAGATCGATCCCGACCACACCGTGCAGATCGATCGCAACAACTTCAATAACAGTTACGTGGTCGAGGCGAACACAAAGCCTACACACAAATTGTCCAACTACTGGATGTTTGTTTCACAGTGGGTGGCACAGGCGCTGGCCTGGTGGGCGGTCTAGAAAGGCCAAAGACTATCTAACGTTTGAGGGATCAAGATCATGAATGAAAACAAGGGTTTGCTAAGCGCCGGGCTGGGCATGGTCGGCCGCAACAAGCGCTACATAGTGTGGTTTTGGCTGCTCAATCTGGTGCTGGGATGGTTCGGCACGGTTGCATTCGCGAACAGTGCGCATGCCATTCTCGACCACCGCCTGTACGCCGGCCGGCTTGTCCACGGCTTCGATGCCAGCGTATTCGGCGAGTTGTTGGCGCGGCCGGAGTTCGGACCGATGCAGTCGGCAACCATGCCCGCTGTCTACTTCGCGGTGCTGTTCTTCATCGCCACCGCGCTGTTTCTGCCCGGTGTGTTTCAGGGATATGCGTCAACCTATCGCCTGCCACGGGAAGATTTCTTCCGCGCCTGCGGACGGAATTTATGGCGATTCATACGCCTGATGATTCTGGCCGGCATCTTGATGGGAATCGTGGCCGGAATTCTATTCGCCATCAACGCCGCGATTGCAAAGAAAGCGGTCGAGAGCACCAATGAACTTCTCCCCTTTGAGTTGCAGATGACGGGGCTCGCCGTGATCTTCCTGATTATGACGACGCTGCGCATCTGGTTCGATCTGGCCGAGGCCGACGTTGTGTTGAACGACCAGCGCGCGGTGCGCAAATCCATCGGATCGGCATTTCGCCATACTTTCCGAAGTTTGTTTCGCTTGCTGGCGAGCTACGTGGGAGCGACCATCGTGGCCGCTATCATTCTGCTGGGCGGACTCTGGGTCTGGATGAAGATGGTCCCCCCGGAGAGCGTGGTCGGAGCATTTGTCATTGCTCAAATCATTCTTCTTCTGCTGCTGATTCCGCGCTTCTGGCAGCGTGGCATCGCCGTCGCGTACTGGGAGCAGAAGATGGTCGCGCCCTTGATGATGACTCCAAGTTCTACACCCATGCCGCAACCCGTAACGACCGTGCCGGTCGCGACTTCGGCTGCGCCAGCACCGGTGACCAGCGATCCAGCGTCGTCCAGCACTCCTCTGTGAGTTGTTTAGCGGGAGGAAGCGCTCGCGCTTGGGAGTTGTCTCTTGTCGCCGAAGTCGAGACCGAAGTGCGGCTCGGATCGCGTTCCAGTCACTTTGAACGGCACTTCTGTACCCGCTCCGTGTTTATGGAAAAATGGATCGACTGGCTTCAGTAGAATCGATTTCCACCCTGTCATCGTCTGCGAGAGTTTTGCCTTCAACCGCAGTCTCCCGTGAAAATCGAAGATCTCTCCGTCAAGACTGTACTGGCCAGTGACGTCTGCCTGTGTTCCGGGTACATCAAAACGCAATGCTGGAAACTGAAACAAACCGTCGCTCAGCTTGAACGACCCGCCCAACTCAGAGGGAATTCCGACCTCAGCATGGTCCACTGCTAACTTCGGCTCGCCCTGACTGCGCAGGCTCAGCGAGTCGATGCGGTCCTGAATTTTCTGGTTTGAAAATAGCGCCTCGGGGATACGGAAAGTGCCATCGAGCCGCAAGCGATGTGCAATATCTTCCCGGCCAGGAAAAATTCTCAGCTTCGTTTTCATCTGGATTTCCCCGCGCAGCACCGGCGGATCGGTCTTCACTCCCAACTGCAGCAGATCCTCGATTCTCGCGTGCGTCATCACCACATCCAATTCAATGTCACGGCCCGGAGGGGTGCTGACCCGAACCACTTTCCCATTGGCGGTAAATACGGAATGCAGAAAGCTCGCCTTGACCGGCTGCAGATAGGTATCGCCGTCCATGCCGTCGACGATGGCGTGGAAATCGGTGTGCAGCGCGACCGGATGGCCGCTGGTCGCGACGCGAAAATCAGGTGTATCCGTGGCGCCGTCGACTTCGATTTTTTCCAGAGTCCCGCGATAATTTCCGCTCGAGGACAGAATACCGCCGATTCCCTTCAGCGTTCCCAGATCGGCTTCAGTGAACGAGTAGTTGCCGGCGACCGCCGTGTCCCCAGGCTGATCCTCGCGAAACGGTCCGAACGTTCCTTCGGAAGCGATGTTCCCCACTGGTTTGGGATTGACCAGCGTCGCCTGAAATCGCAGGGGCTGGCCGGGCCCGAAATCTTTCATCATCAGATCGCCGATCGCAAAATCGAGTGGCAGCTTGCCCGGCTTCAGCGTGTTGATGATCAGGTGCGCGTCTTGGCAGACAAAGTGGTCGACAACAATCTTGATCTTTCCCTGTCGTCCGCGGTTCATCTCGGCAACCTGCGAGCGATCTTCTTTGGGCGGGATATTCAGGATCATGCCGCGCAAGCTGACCGCGTCCAGGTGCATGGGCGAATGCAGCAAGCCAAGGACATTCGTACGGAAGCGAAATTCCTCCACCGCAATCAGTGGCTGCACGCCGGATTCGGTGGGATTGGGATCGGTTGGACCAAAAATCTTCAGTCCCTTGCCATAGACTTCCAGGCCATGTCCAGCAGAAACGTGCAGTTCTGCTAACTCAACTTTGGTCTTGAATCGCGCAGACAACGTTTCGATCACGCGAGCCCGCACGATCGGTTCGGCATGAGTAACCACGATCCAAACCGCAGAGAGCACTCCAATCCAAACCACGAAGAGGGTGCCCAAGATCCAGGGCCAGCGGCGGCGTCTGACCCGTGGTTGAACGGGCTGCTCGGACTTCACCGCTGGTGCAGGCATATCTATTAATTAAAACAGTCGTCAAGCAAGCCGTGTCAATGAGGTGATTCCTGCAAGTTGGGATTCGGCAGACGTTAGAGCGGCCTCGCGCCACGCCTCACAGCATAACGATGGTAATGCCTCGATTGTTCCGTCCCAGATGCGTGTCGGATTTCAAGTCCGGGTTGGTCTTCAGCAGGCTCCAGGTCGCGTCATCGGACTTCGTCCAGTGCTCACCGAAGATGCAGCAGCGAATCTGTCCGTCTGCGGCCAGTTCATGGACGCGTTTCTGCACAGCAATGCGAATGTCGCCGCCAACACCAGTGGAACCATATCCGTGAATGAGCTTCAGCAGCGAGATCCCTTCGCGGCGCGCCTGCTCCAATTCATGAGATAGACGCTGAAGGGCTTCTTGCACGGAGGGCCGGTCGGATTTGAGGTCCACGGTTTTGATGGGATACCTCCTCGACGACCAGACCCTGAACTGTACGCTTTCAAAACTCGTGACGAGCTCAATCTCGCCGTTTTCCTCGATTGACCGCCTCCCGCGCTTCTTTGTCAGCGGTGCGCCGGCGCTCGGTTTCGCGCTTATCCCAGAGCTGTTTGCCCTTGGCCAGTGCCAGTTCAACCTTCACTCGACCGCCTTTAAAGTACAAACGCGTCGGGATCAGGGTCAGACCTTTTTGCTGCGTTTTGCCGATGAGCTTGCGGATTTCCTCCCGGTGCATCAGCAGTTTGCGAGTGCGCAGCGGGGCGTGATTGTGGATGTTGCCGTGCTCGTAAGGGCCGATGTGGGCGTTCAACAGCCAGATTTCGTTGTCCTTGACCAGCCCGTAAGAGTCCTTCAGGTTGGCCAGACCTCCCCGCACCGATTTGACTTCGGTTCCGGTCAGGGAGACTCCCGCCTCAAATTTTTCCAGCAAGAAGTAGTTATGCGAAGCGATCCTATTAACGGCAGCGTCACGCTGTCCGCTGGCGGTAGGGTCGCGGCGCGGCGATTTTTCCGCGTTCGGTTTCGTTTCGTGGGTCGATTGACGGGGCATATTGACGAAAGTTCAATCTTAGCAGGGTACATTTTCACTTCTCCGGCTCTGTGCCCAAGTTTGGGGAGAAACCGAATGGTTCACAAGAATTATGGCTCTCTGCGATCGGGGGAACGGCGGTGAACCCACTGGTCCTACGACCAAAGAGTGTAACTGCCTCACGTGCAAGCACTTCGGAAGCTCGAAAGGGCGATGCTATAATCGGCCAAACGACACAGTTTTTGTAGTTTGGTGGCGAGGTAATTCGTGTGCGTAAGCGCGATTACAACCGCACGGGTGATCGCGTAGAAACGCAAAAAGGACTCATTTCGTGAAGGATAATCGAATGGCATGCCTGAGGCGCCCAGCACTCTGGCTGATACTAGTGGCGGTTGTCACACTTCCCGCCATCGCGGACAAAGCTAAAGATCTTTACGCCAAGGGCCAGGACGCCGAGGCTCGCCAGAACTATGTGGCGGCCTACGACTTCTTCAAGCAGGCCTACGATCTCAAGCCTAAGGACCTACGCTATCGCGCCGCTTTTCAGCGCACGCGAGCCGAGGCTGCGTTCGCGATTGTCCATCACGGCCAGCAACTGCGGGACGACGGCAAGCTCGACGAAGCGCTCGCCGAGTTCCAGAAGGCCGTGGCGATCGATCCCTCGCTGTACATCGCCAGACAGGAACTGAACCGCACGCTGCAGATGATCAACAACCAGCGCAATCCTCAACCGCAGGCCGCCGGACCGCCCGGTAGCCTGGAACGGCGGGTACATGAGGCCGCTGGGCCGGTGGAACTGGCGCCGATTTCGAGCGTTCCCATCACCGTCAAGCTAACCGACAAGTCCGATGTGGTTTACCGCACCATCGGGCAACTGGCCGGCATCAACGTGCTGTTTGATCCCGATTACACGCCCCGCCCCATCAAAGTTGAGTTGAATGGCATCACGCTAGAAGAGGCGCTGCAGATCACTGCGCTCGAATCGAAGACTTTCTGGCGTCCGGTAACGCCCAACACGATTTTTGTCGCGACCGATAATGCTGCTAAGCGCAAGGAACTGGAACAGAGCGTACTCAAAACTTTTTATCTTACGAACCTTTCGCAACCCACTGAGTTGCAGGATGTGGTGAACGCGATCCGCGCCGTGCTCGACGTACAGCGCGTGCAGCAACTGCTTTCGCAGAATGCCTTGGTCGTGCGTGGTACGCCCGATCAGATTGCTCTGGCGGAAAAGCTGGTCGAGGATCTCGACAAGGCCCGCCCCGAAGTCATCGTCGATATCGATGTAATGCAGATCAGCAAAGACCGTTCACGCACTTTGGGCTTGAATCCGCCGACCAGCGTTACGGTTCAACTGCAAGACAACCTCAACAACACCCTCAACACTACAACGAACAGTACCACCACGACTCCTACCACCGGCTCAGGGACTGGCGGTATCAACCTGAATAGTCTGGCGAATCTGAACGCAACCAACTTCCAGGTTACGATTCCCTCCGCCAACCTGTCGGCGGTGATGGGCGAAAACGACACCAAGTTGATCCAAAGCCCGCAGATTCGAGCGCTGGATAATCAGAAGGCCTCGCTCAAGATCGGCGAACGCCTTCCCGTTGCAACCGGATCATTTCAGCCCGGCATCGGCGGTGTCGGCATCAACCCGCTCGTCAATACGCAATTTCAATACATCGACGTCGGCGTGAATATCGACATCACGCCCCACGTGCACGCGGATCGCGATGTCACAATGAAGATCTCGATGGAAATTTCATCCGAGATCGGGCAGGCCAGCATTGGCGGCATCACCCAGCCGATCATCGGACAGAAGAAAGTTGATCTGGGCGAGATTCGCCTGAAAGATGGCGAGACCAGCCTGATCGGCGGCATCATGGACGATACGCAGACCAGGGCCCTGAGCGGAATTCCGGGCCTGGCCCAGATTCCCATCCTGCGCTATCTCTTCGGCCAAGTGAATCAGGATCATTCCTCTGACGAAACGGTATTCGCCATTACTCCCCACATTATTCGTGGCACAGATGTAAACGAGATGAACCAGCGTGCCATCGATATCGGCACCTCGACCACCATCGAGCTGCGGCATGTCAGCAAGCCGACCGCTGCGCCAGCGAATGCGCCTACGAATCCGCCAGCTAACCCGGCGGCTGCCCCGCAGTCTTCGGCGACTCCGAATCCGGCGACGCCCAGCGCACCGGGCCCGGCCAGTTTTCTTTTTGATCCGCCAACCATTCAGGTGGCGAAAGGCAACACATTTGTAGTGAACCTGCTGATTTCCGGTGCGCAGAACGTGTACTCCGTGCCGGTGCAGTTGAACTACGATCCGAAGATGGTGCAACTGGTCAACGTGTCGAACGGCGGCTTCCTGTCGCAGGACGGCCAAGTGGTCGCCCTGGTTCACCGCGACGACGAAACCGTGGGACAATCGCAAATCACAGCCACCAGACCGCCCGGCGCCGGTGGAATTTCGGGCCAGGGCGCGGTGGTCACGCTGACTTTCCAGGCGAAGACAGACGGCCAGACTCCGATAACGATCACGCGCGGTGGCGCGCGCGATCCGGGATTACAGCCGATTACGGTCAATGGAGCACAGGCATCCGTCACCATCCAATAAGGTCCCGGAAACCGGCTGAATTAGTGTGACGAACACAAACATGACGTGGCAATTCCATCGCAGGAGGAATCAGCGCAGCAGGAATCAGCGCGGGCACAGAGGATTTACGCTGCTTGAGTTGATCGTGGCGGCCACCATCCTCTCCATTCTCACCATGATGGCGCTGCCCTTGGCTCGCCTCACGATTCAGCGGGAAAAAGAAAAGGAATTACGCTTCGACCTGTGGGAGATGCGCGACGCCATCGATCGTTATAAAGAAGCCGCCGATCAGAATAAGTTCCAGACCAAGGTGGACAGCATGAATTATCCGCCCGACCTGGAAACTCTGGTCAAAGGAGTCGAGGCGCAGGGTGGCAAGAAAATCCGTTTCCTGCGTTCTATCCCTGTAGACCCGATGACCAACACTAAGGAGTGGGGTCTGCGCTCCATGCAAGACGATCCTGATTCGGATTCGTGGGGCGGGCAAAGTGTTTTCGACGTCTATACGAAATCCGAGGGCACTGGCCTCGATGGGACGAAATACAAGGACTGGTAGAGGGTGGTTAGCGCGAGCAAAATTAACGGCCCAAGCGTGAGTCGTGCCCGGTTGCGCGTGCCTGCGGGAACGATGTGCGGGGGAACTGGCTCCCGTTTAGAAGCCGGTTTCACCATGATCGAGTTGATCGTGATCTTGAGCATCATCGCGATCCTGATGGGGATCGCCGTGCCCATGTATAACCACTCCATCCAGCAGGCGCGAGAGCGGGCTCTGCGCGCGGATCTGACCATGCTGAATCGACTGATTGTCCGCTATACGCTGGATAAGCAAAAGGCGCCGCAGTCGCTCGATGATCTCAAAACCGCCGGATATCTGGAGAAGATTCCGGATGATCCCATGACCGGCGAGCCGAACTGGGAGGTCGAGCAGGACGAGTACCTACTTTCCTTGCAGCAGCAGGATCCGGGGATTACGGGCGTGCATTCCGCGTCCAATGCAATCTCCAGTACGGGTGAGGCCTACAGCAGCTGGTGAGATTCGCCGGCTCGGATTGTCGAATGATGAAGGACCGAAAGATGCGCGATGGTTTCGCCAAATCCGGCACTCGGCTCAGGGATCGTGGTTTCACCATGCTCGAATTGATCGTCGTTATCAGCCTCATGATGATCCTGATGGCGATTGCCGTCCCTCTTTACACCCAGCATGTGGTCCAAGCTCGCGAAGCGGTGCTGCGCTCCAACCTGGAGACGCTCAACAAGGTGATCCAGGAATATACGATGGACAAAAGGCAAGCCCCGCAGTCGCTCGATGATCTGAAGACGGCTAACTACCTGCACGAGATTCCTAAAGACCCCATGACGGGAGCAGCCGACTGGGATGTTGAGCAGGAAGATTCCCAGACGGCGGCCGACCCGCAGCAACCTGGCATCACCCGCGTGCACTCCCACTCCTCGGGAACCGCTCTCAACGGCGAAGCCTACAGCAGTTGGTGACGAAGTCTCTTCCCCACCCGTGTTTTCTACTTCTAGTAGTTTCTGGTTATAGACATATCCCCGCAAAACATCTAGAAACGTGCAACTCGTTTGCCGTGGGGTTTTCCAGGCAGTACTAAAACTTTGGCGTCAGGCGGAGACGCATTCCCATTCCGGCGGAATATGAGTGCGTTTGGCCCGCCGTCACCTTTCCGGAATCACAGTTCCGGACTCGCGATTCCGCGTGCACCGTGTCGAGCTCTTCGGAGTGATGAGAGGTATTTGCATGAAGTTGATGATGCGTCTATGGCTAACGGCGATCGTCCTGGCATGGAGTGCATGGCTTTTTGCACAACAATCGGCCACTCCGCCGGAAAACAAGAATCCCGATGCGGTCGCCAACCCCAAGCTGGGTCCACTCGACTTTTCCGTGAATTGGCGCGCGCGCGCTGAGGGCTGGGACTGGTTCAAGGGCACAGCTGGACGCGGAAATTACACCCTCGGCGATTCCCTTCTGCGCATCGCCATCGGACAGCGCCACGAACATTTCTCCTGGTTTCTGGAAGGGGCTCAAGTTGCGCTCGTCGGACTGCCGACCATGGCCGTCGATCCCGCGCCGCAAGGGCAACTCGGATTGGGCGGCACCTACTACGCGTCCAACAGCAACAATTCCAACAATGTCGACGGCTTTCTGAAGCAGGGCTTTGTCGTACTTAAAGATTTCGGGACTAGCCTGAAGATCGGGAGGTTCGAATATTTTGACGGCAACGAGATCAAGCCTCAGGATCCGACGCTCGCGACCGTTATCCAAACGCGCATTGCGCAACGCCTGATCGCGAACTTCGGATTTTCGGCGATCCAACGCAGCTTCGACGGGGTTCAACTCTCTTCGAGTCTCGGACACAACAACCTGACTTTCGTAGCGCTACGGCCGACTGAAGGTGTGTTCCAAGTCGATGGCATGGGCGAACTCGACGTCGACACTTACTACGGTGCTCTTACCGTGCCGGTATCGACTCCGCACGGAGCCGGGGAGCTGCGCGTCTTCGGCCTGGGATACATCGACCACCGTACGCTGACGTTGAAGACCGATAACCGTCCGGCATCCGTTCGATCCGGCGACACTGACAAGATCGAAATCGCCACTTACGGAGCGAACTACGTCCACGTATTCAACACATCCAACGCCGGAAAATTCGATGTCCTGGGATGGGCCGCGTTGCAAGGCGGATCGTGGGGACAGCTCACACAGCGCGCCAGCAGCTTCGTCGGCGAAGCCGGATGGCAGCCTCCCTCGCTCGCATGGAAGCCGTGGATCAGCGCCGGGTATTCGTTTGGCAGCGGCGATGGCAACAACGCCGACTCACGCCATGGAACCTTCTTCCAGGTTCTGACCACTCCCCGTCAGTACGCCAGATTTCCGTTTTACAACATGATGAATAACGAAGACCTGTACGCGACGCTGAATATAAAACCAGTCTCCAAGCTCAGCCTGCGCAGTGAAATGCACTCGCTCCGCCTGGCAAAGGCGAAGGATCTCTGGTATTCCGGCGGAGGCGCATTTCAAGAGTCCACGTTCGGCTATCAGGGGCGTCCCAGCTTCAGTAACCGCGGACTGGCGAATGTGTGGGATGTGAGCGCCGACTATAAGGTCACCCGCATGTTCGGCGCAACTCTCTACTACGGCAAGGCGTGGGGCAAGGGCGTTGTGGACAGCATTTATCCCAAGGATCCCAATGGGCAGCTTCTCTTTTTGGAGACGAATTTCCGCTACTGAGCGCAGCTCTCCGACTTGCGATTGCATCAGTCGCCGCTGACGCACTACCATCTATTCATGCCCGTTGACACGGAAATTTCTGCTCCAGTCTCGATTCGCGCGCCCCGCGGCAACTCCATCACATGCAAAGGCTGGCAGCAGGAAGCTGCCATGCGCATGCTCATGAACAATCTCGACGAGGAAGTCGCCGAGCGCCCGAAAGATCTCGTCGTCTACGGCGGAACCGGGCGCGCGGCGCGCAGTTGGGAGGCCTATCGCGCCATCGTTGCGACCTTGAAGAATCTTGAGAACGACGAGACGCTGCTAGTGCAGTCGGGCAAGCCGGTCGGAGTATTCAAAACGCATGATTACGCGCCGCGGGTTTTGATTGCCAACTCGAATCTGGTCGGTCATTGGTCGAACTGGGAGAAGTTCAACGAACTCGAACGTGCCGGCCTGATGATGTACGGCCAGATGACAGCCGGTTCGTGGATTTACATCGGCTCGCAGGGAATCGTTGAGGGCACGTTTGAAACTTTCTCGGCGGCGGGAGAAAAACATTTTGGCGGCGAGCTTGCGGGCAAACTGATCGTCTCCGGCGGAATGGGCGGCATGGGTGGAGCGCAGCCGCTGGCCGCAACCATGACCGGCGCGGCATGCCTCGGGATTGATGTGGATCCGGAGCGCATCAAGAAACGCCTGAAGACCGGATACTGCGACTTCATGGTCACCACGCTCGACGAAGCCTTGCGCATTCTGAAAAATGCTGTACGCAAAAAAGAAAACGTATCAGTCGGCCTGGTCGGCAACTGCGCTGACGTGATCCCGGAATTAGCCGAACGCGGCGTGGTTCCCGATCTCTTGACCGACCAGACCTCGGCGCACGATCCGCTGAATGGATATGTGCCGAATGGGATGACGCTCTCAGAGGCTTTTGAGCTTCGGCAAAAAGATCCCCACGCGTATCAGGAAAAGTCGCTCGATGCCATGGCGCAGCACGTCGAAGGTATGCTCCGGCTGCAGAAGATGGGCGCGATCACCTTCGATTACGGAAATAATATTCGCACTTTTGCGTTTCAGCGCGGCGTAAAGAATGCCTACGACTTCCCCGGATTCGTCCCGGAATATATCCGTCCGCTATTCTGCGAAGGCCGCGGCCCATTCCGCTGGGTGGCGCTGTCGGGCGAAGCGTCCGATATTCACGTGACCGACGATCTTGTGCTCGAACTATTTCCTGACAATCGTATTCTACGGCGCTGGATTGATCTGGCGCGCAAGCGCATCAAATTCCAAGGACTGCCAGCCCGCATCTGCTGGCTGGGATACGGCGAGCGAGCGCAGTTCGGCCTCGCGATGAATGATCTGGTAAAGAAAGGCAAGCTCAAAGCGCCGATCGTGATTGGCCGCGATCATCTCGACTGCGGCTCGGTCGCATCGCCGTTCCGCGAGACCGAGAGCATGAAAGATGGATCCGATGCGGTCGCTGACTGGCCGCTGCTCAACGCCTTGCTCAACACCGCTGCGGGTGCGTCTTGGGTTTCCATTCACAATGGCGGCGGCGTCGGCATCGGCTATTCCTTGCACGCCGGACAGGTTACGGTCGCCGATGGCACAGAGATGATGGCCAAGCGCATCGAGCGCGTACTCACCACCGATCCGGGCATGGGCATCATCAGGCACGCCGACGCTGGTTATGACGAGGCGAAGGAATTTGCCAAAAAGACGGGCGTAAAGGTGCCAATGTCGTCTAATAGTAGGAATATTATTTGACGGAACGTCGAAACATCGCACCGATTTGGATCTTGCTTAGCACGTTCCGCCCATAACGAGAATATGTGGATTTTTCCGGGATTCGTAGCTTACCTGGAGGATGGCAGGATTCTAGCGCCACTGAAGAACATACCCGACTGTACGAAAATGGTCGAGAGACTTGAACACGACAAAGTTCAGGGAAACGAAGGAAGCAATTGAAGCCCCCTCACTTGCTCCTCGCCAACATCGGCCAGTTGGTGACATTGCACGCTGTCTCTCCGGGTCCTCGCCGACAGTCCGCTCTTCGCGAACTTGGCGTCGTCAAAGACGCTGCCGTACTTTGTGTCGGCGGGAAGATTGTCTCCGTCGGCACCACCAAGGAAGCTCTCCGCGATCCCTGGATCAGGAAGCACCGCAAGAACATCACCGAGATTGACTGCGGCGGCAAAGTTGTCCTGCCCGGGTTCGTCGATTCCCATACCCACCCCGTTTTTGTTGGTCCTCGGCTGGTGGATTTTGAAAAGCGGATCGAAGGCGCTTCTTACGAAGCCATAGCAGCTGCCGGTGGCGGCATCCGGTCGAGCCTGGAGGCGGTGCGCAAGGCGGCGATGAGCGCGCTGGCAGGAAAAACTCTGGCGGCTCTCCAAGCCATGGCAGCTCATGGCACAACCACGGTCGAGGCGAAATCCGGCTACGGCTTGACGGTTGATTCCGAGCTGAAGTCGCTGGAGGCGATTCGAGACGCCGCCTCCCACTGGCCGGGAACCGTTGTCTCTACTCTGCTCGGCGCTCACGTTGTCCCAAATGAATATCAAGGTTGCTCACAAAAGTATGTTGAGATCGTCTGTAAAGAGATGATTCCCGCAGCCGCGAAGCGGAAGCTCGCCCAGTTCGTAGATGTCTTTTGCGACAAAGGTGCATTTACGGCGGCGGAGGCGGCACAGATCTTTGCGGCGGCTGAAGAACATGGATTGAGCCCGCGGGCGCACATGGGCCAGCTTTCTGAGACTCCGCTGACCCCGTTCCTGCGCTTTAAGCCCGCTTCGTTCGATCACATGGACCACGTGAACGACGCGGACCTGGCGCCGCTCGCCGCCAGCGATACCGTGGCGACGCTGGTACCGGGCGCGAATTATTTTCTTGGCCTGAAGGATTATCCGGATGCGCGGCGGTTGATCGATTCCGGCGTGGCGGTGGCGTTGGCCACCGACTACAATCCCGGGACTTCGCCGACGCTCAGCATGCCCATGGCGATGTCGCTGGCATGCACGCACATGAAAATGTCTCCGGCCGAAGCCATTGCGGCAAGTACGATCAATAGTGCCTGGGCGCTGCGATTGGCCGATCGAAAGGGCAGCATCGAGCCGGGGAAAGATGCTGACCTGGCGGTGTTTGGCGTCGACGATTATCGGGAGATCCCATACTGGTTTGGAGCTAATCGTTGTACGATGACTATAGCCAATGGGGTTGTAATCTCCCGCAGTTGAACTTTCACGCCGTGGCATGCGTATCACCGTGGGTGGGGATTCTACGATAGCGCCTGGGCGTCGCTGTGCGCCCAACACAAGATTCTGGAGTTCGAAATTGATCCTGATTCTCTCTGAGGGAAATCTATGAAACGTGTCTTTGCGATAGTCACCTTCCTGCTGCTGACCTTCTCGCTAGCCGTTGCGCAGCGTCTGCCCGAGACCGCGCGCCCCGAGAACTACAAGCTGACCTTTACGCCGGATATAGAGAATGCGCGCTTCGCTGGCGAAGAAACTATTTCCATTCAAGTCTTGAAGTCGACCCCGGAAATCACACTGAACGCCGCCGACATCGATTTCCACGATGTCACGATCACCAGCGCCGGCACGACGCAGAAGGCCACGGTCACGCCTGAGAAGGAAAAAGAAATGGTCGTACTGGGTGTCGAAAAGCCGCTCGCAGCAGGTCCGGCGACAATTCATATCACCTATGCCGGCACGCTGAATAGCGAGATGCGCGGATTTTATCTCGGCAAAGATGACCAGGGCCGCAAATATGCCGCGACGCAGTTTGAAGCGACCGATGCGCGCCGCGCCTATCCTTCATTCGACGAGCCCGCCTACAAAGCTACGTTCGACATTACCGCCGTGGCCCCGAAGGGCATGGTAGCGATCTCGAACCAGAAAGTCGTTTCCGACACAGCCGACGGCGACAAGCACACGGTGCGCTTTGCGACTACGCCAAAGATGTCCTCCTACCTGGCGGCGTTGGTCGTCGGCGATTTCGAATACATTGAAGGCGAGCAGGACGGCATTCCGATTCGCGTCTGGGCCACTCCCGGCAAAAAAGAGATGGGCAAGTTCGCGCTGGAGTCGGCGCAGCACATCCTCGCTTATTACGATCACTACTTCGGAATCAAGTATCCCTACGGAAAGCTGGACCTTATCGGCCTGCCCGACTTCTCGGCAGGCGCGATGGAGAATACCGCCTGCATCACCTTCCGCGAAGTCATTTTGCTGATCGATGAGAAGCAAGGCTCGGTGGATCTCAAGAAAAACATTGCCAGCGTAATTGCCCACGAAATGGCGCACCAATGGTTTGGCGACCTAGTGACCATGGCGTGGTGGGATGACATCTGGCTGAACGAAGGCTTCGCCACCTGGATGGAAAGCAAGCCGGTGGAAGCGTGGAAGCCGGAGTGGAACGTCGATCTGGACGATGTCAGCGCCACCGGGGGAGCCCTGAATGTGGATTCGTTGGCGAATACGCGTCCGATTCATCAGGCGGCCGACACTCCCGATCAGATTCAAGAACTGTTCGATGGAATTGCCTACGGCAAAACAGCTGCGGTCCTGCGGATGCTCGAAGCCTACCTGGGGCCTGAGACTTTCCGGGCGGGCGTGAACGCGTACTTACAAAAACATCAGTACGCCAATGCCAGCGCCGCGGACTTCTGGGACGCGCAGACGAAAACATCCAAGAAGCCGGTCGACCAGATCATGCCCACTTGGGTGAATCAGGCGGGCGCCCCGCTTGTCGATGTCAAGACGCAGTGCTCGGGCAATTCGACCAGCGTGGCTTTGTCACAGCAGCGCTATTACTACGACCGCACCAAGTTCGATTCCCCGAATGAACAGCTCTGGCAGATTCCGCTTTGCCTCAAAGGATCGGCGGATAGCACCGCCAAATGCGAACTGCTCACCAAGAGGGAAGAGACATTCAAGCTGAACGGCTGCTCTACCTGGGTTCTGGCCAATGCCAATGCGAAGGGCTATTACCGCGTGGGCTTCCAACCCGAAGCTGTGCATGATCTCGCCAAGGATGCGGAGGCCAAGTTGACTCCGGGTGAAAAGATCTCCGTCCAGAACGATATCTGGGCTTCGGTGCGCGTCGGGCGCGAACCGGTGGGCGATTATCTTGCCTTCGCACAGGGGCTGCAATCGGATCGCAACCGCGCGGTAATGGAAGATGTGCTCGGCCGGCTCGACTACATCGGCGAATACCTGGTCAGCGCCGCTGATCGAGATCAATATCAAGCCTGGATGCGCGACTATCTCGCTCCCGCAATGAAAGAAGTGGGATGGGAGCCAAAGCCGGGTGAGACTGATGAACAGAAAACTCTGAGGGCGCGGCTATTTAATGCTCTGGGTTACGATGGGCGCGATCCGCAAGTCTTAGCCGAGGCGCGGAAAATCGCGGATCAGGCGCTCGTGGATCCGTCATCGGTCGATCACGAATTGGCCGGCGGCGCATTTCGCCTGGCTGCGCTCAATGGCGATGCCGCTTTCTACGACAAGCTGATGACCGCCCTCAAGAGCGCGAAATCGCCGGAGATTTATTACACCGACCTGTTCACGCTGACCGGATTCACCGACCCGAGCCTGCTGCAACGCACTCTAGATTTCGCCATCTCACCCGATGTGCGTTCGCAGGATGCATTGCAGGTGGTTGGTAGCGTGCTAGGCAACCCCGCCGGCAGACAACTGGCGTGGGACTTCATTCGCCAGCATTGGCCGGAGATGGAGAAAGTCGGCGGACCCTTTGCCAGCGCGGCGGTGGTGCAGGCCACCAGCGTATTCTGTAGCCCCGCCATGCGCGATCAAGTCACACAGTTCTTCGCGGCGCACAAAGCGGGCGCAGCGGAGCGCACCTACAACCAGTCGATCGAACGGATTAATTCGTGCATCGACTTGAAGTCGCAACAGGAACCGCAGTTGGCATCGTGGCTGGGACAGCACGGCGCAACCAGCGGCAAATAATCAAAGTAAATCACATAGCCCCCTGGACGCATTCGTCCGGGCGCTCGTGGGGCGGACGAATGTGTCCGCCCTTCGTGTATTAAGGAACGATCGGCAGCAGCAGGTACGAGGGCATGTCAGGCGAGCAGTAAATTCGCTGCGTAGCTTTCACGTAGTCGGAAGCAGTCGCCCGGTAAATACTGGGTACGAATTTCTGCGGGTTGCGGTCGATCACCGGAAACCACGTCGACTGAATCTGCACCATGATGCGATGCCCTTTCAAAAACACATGATCATGGTCGCGCAGCGAAATGTTCCATTCCGTGGGCTTGTTAGCCGCGAGTGGCTCTGGCTTCTCGTAGCTCTTCAGATAGCGGCCACGGCGCACTTCCATCGCAATCGGCAACTCATAACCATCCAGTGATTGCGCATATTGGCCAGGCTTGGGTCCTTGTTCAGGATCCCATGCATTTTTCTGCGCGTTCTGCGGATAAACGTCGATCAGCTTCACCACAAAATCGCTGTCAGTCCCCGAAGTGGACGCAATCAGCGCCGCGGTCAGAGGGCCCGTCACGGTTACATCGTGATCCAACGGCGCGCTCACGAACGTAAGCACGTCCGGGCGATTATCCACGAAACGCTGGTCGGCGACCTCCCATGTGCGCCAGTCCCCCGCGGGATAGGTCGGCGAAATCGGGCGCTCGCGATACGGAACGGGATTCGCCGGATCGGAAATGTACTCTCGATACGTAGGCCTGCCGCCGGCTTCAGGCATGGTGAACGAAAGAGTTCCGTCCGCGTGCAGATAAAGCTTCGTCGCCTTGGCCTCTTTCGGAGGCCAAACCGCATACGTGTGCCACGAGTTCGATCCGCTCTGAAATGTGCTGGCCTGCCACGCCGGCTTCTCGCCTTGTCCATGGAGGTAGTAGCGAAAGAAGGGCGCCTCAATGTTCTCGCGGAACTCGCGGGAAGTCTCATGACCACCGAATGGAATCAGGCCAATCGTGTCGCCCTTCGGTGCTTGCCATTCCCCGTGAAACCAGGGCCCGGCAACAATGAAATTCGTATGGTCGGGATCCTTTTCTTCGGCGTGGCGAAAAATCTGCCACGGTCCCCAGGGATCTTCCTGGTCCCAGAATCCGGCAACGTTCAAGTTGGGCACGGTCGAGGCGTGCAGCTGGTTGACCCACGCCTCTCTTTCCCAGAAAGAATCATAATCAGGATGGTCGACCATCGAATTCCAGAAAGGAATGGACCCGTGCAGATATTTGTCATTCACATTCGAAAGCGGGCCCAGGTCGAGATACCACGGATAGGTGTCGTAGGTTTCGAATTCGAAATTTGTATTCTTGTTCTTGTCGGCCTGCTCCAGAACGGAATATTCCACGCCATAGCTTTCGCGAAGCGCTCCGAAGCGGTGCATGTCGTCATTCATCCACTGATCAACCGGCGAGGCCTGCTCGCTAATAGCCTTCAGCGCCGGATGCGGATGCAGCAGCGTAAGCGCGGTCGTCAATCCGTCGTAAGAAACGCCGAACATACCCACCTTGCCATTGTTGTTGGGAACGTTCTTGACCAGCCATTCAATGGAGTCGTAGGCGTCCGTGGTCTCGTTCGTAGCCTTCGGATCATTGAGATCGACCCACGAAGAGAGGTTGAACACGCCTTCGGACTTGAAGCGCCCGCGCAGATTCTGGAAAACAAAAATGTAACCATCCTGGGCGAGTGCCTTGAGCGATGAGGGCATCTGAGTTAGAGGCTTGTCCGGAACGCCGTATGGCGTGCGACGAAACAGGATGGGCAACGGGCCCTTCTGGTCTACGGGCGTGAGGATTACCGTTTGCAGATGAATCCCATCGCGCACCGGAATCATCACTTCCTGTAGAGTGAATATCGGGTTGGCTTCAGGCGCTGGCTGCGCCTGCTGCGCAGCAGCGGCAACGACTCAGCAGCATCGGAAGAACGAACTTCAATTTGGATGCGTGCACGCGTCTCCCTTCCTGGGACTTGTAAAGCACATTGGCTTGATAGGACTGAGGCGCGAAGTATATCAAACGGTGGCCCCTAAAAAACCGCTCGAATTGTAGGTCAATGTTCAGCCATCCTCTTCAGAAAGGAAAAGCAATCATGAGCAAGAGCAAGGGATACGCTGCCGTGAAGGCCAAAGCACCGCTGGCGCCGTTTTCGTTTGAACGCCGAGAGCCGCGAGAGCATGACGTTGTCATCGAAATCAAATTCTGCGGAATTTGCCACTCCGATATTCACCAGACCCGCGATGAATGGAGCGAATATCAGGAAGAATCGATCTTCCCCATGGTGCCGGGACATGAGATCGCCGGCGTGGTCTCGTCGGTGGGTGGCAAGGTCACAAAATATAAAGTTGGCGACAAGGTGGGTGTGGGATGCTTCGTCGATTCCTGCCGCACTTGCGCGGAATGTAAACGCGGCATCGAGCAGTACTGCACCGTCGCTACGGTGTGGACTTACAATGCCCGCGACAAAGAAGGCCAACCGACCTACGGAGGGTATTCGGACAAGATCGTTGTCGATGAAAATTACGTTCTCCGCCTGCCTGCGAAGTTGCCGCTCGACGAGTGCGCACCGCTACTATGCGCCGGGATCACGCTGTACTCGCCGCTGAAGCACTGGAATACGGGGCCAGGGAAAAAAGTCGCGATCGTCGGCCTGGGCGGCCTCGGACACATGGGTGTCAAGCTGGCACACGCTTTGGGAGCAGAGGTCACCGTTCTCAGCCATTCGCTGAAGAAGCAGGCCGACGGCAAGCGCCTGGGTACGGACCATTTCTACTCAACGTCAGATCCTGAGACTTTCATCAAACTTAAGAACTATTTCGATCTCATCATCAACACAGTTTCAGCGCAGATCGACTGGAACGAATATCTTTCGATGTTGAATGTCGAGGGCAGCATGGTCATCGTGGGCTTGCCTGCCAAGGATATTCCAATCAGCGCATTTTCCTTGACCGCGGGCCGCCGCAGCCTGGCCGGCTCGCAGATCGGCGGTATTCGCGAGACCCAGGAAATGCTCGATTTCTGTGGCCAGCACGGCGTCACTTCCGATATCGAAGTAGTGCCAATGCAAAAGGTAAATGAGGCCTATGAGCGGGTCTTGAAGAGCGATGTGCGTTATCGATTCGTGATCGATATGGCGACGCTCTGAATTCGCCAACCTTATTGAGCGGCGACAGGCGTTATCCCGCGTCCTCTCGTCGCTCTACGCGGCTAGAAAAGACGTCCCACCGAGAAGTTTACCCGGCTTTGCCCGGTAGGACTGATGCTTCCCGCAATCGCAATCGGGCCCACAATCGTATCGGCCAGAATCCCCAGATTTGCTGTGCCCTTCACGGCGACTGGGCCCGGATTCCGGAGCGCCGTGCCGAAGGCCGAACCAGCCTCATACCATCCAGCCCAATAAAGTTTTCCACCCACGAGTTGCGGCAAGCGGTAGAACTCGCGCCGAAATCCGAGTGACGAGTACGCGTAGTGATTGCCTAGAAATTCGTCGGGCAGGTATGCCCCCAAATGGAATGGACCTCCAAGCGCGAATACTTGAAACGGCCCCGCCGATCCGCGGAAAGTGCTCCCGCCCGCAACAATGGCAAATAGTGACGTCTTCGGGCCAAGCGGAATAAACCTGGTATCGCGAACCTCGATCTGCCCGATGCGATGGGCGAGACCGGGGCTCTGCAGCACGCGCGCGGCCGTTGCCACAAAGCGTGTGCCCCGGCTGGGAACGGCTGGATTATCCTCGCCATCCCAGACGTAGCGTGCGCGAAATTCACCGGTACTGCCGCTGACCGTGGGCAAACCGCTGCCGCCAATCAACGGGCTGAGCTTGCCATCGAAGTTCTCATAGCCGAAGCGCACTTCACTGCGCCGCGTATCGTAACCGAAATCCAAACCGCCTCCGGCCCGCTCATCGCCAAAGACGGCAACACGCGCTGACTCGTTAAAAGAATTTCGGGCAAACTTCGAGGCGAACGCGTACGGCGCAACAAAAAAGCGCGATCCAAACAGCGGCTGGTAGAACTCAGTGGCGCCCAGATTGTTTGAGCCAAAAAGAAAATCGTTGCGCCATTCGCCGCCGTGGTGCGCAATGTCCATAAACGTCACGCGCGCTCCCGCCGAGAAATCGAACGCAGCCACACCTGAACCTTCCACATTCACGGCAAGATCGACAAACGGTGGTCCGTAGGATTTTTCATGTGTCGTGACCAATAGTGAGGGGACGTTATTCTGTGTGAAGCCTTCGTAGCCGAGCCGGTCAAACTGGCCCTCGCCGGCGATGCGGGTGAGTTGCGTATCCAGTCTGGGAATATCCAGATTTCCGTGAAGCGCCTTGCTGATTCGGTGTTCGATTCTTTGATTTGTGTCGGAGTCGCCGCCCGCAACTTGAATTTTCGCGATCTGCTGCGGCACCGGACGTTTTCGCTCCGCGCGCGCGGCAAGATATTTCTGCCAGGCTCCGGGATCCTGGATTGCATAACGCAACAGGTCTGCCGATTGGCTCGCGGCACTGTGGTATCCCAGCTCGATCAAGGCGCTGATATGCGAAAAATCGAACGCATCAAAGCCCGTCACGTCGACGCTGATCTTGGCTTGGGCCAAAGCCAGTGAGCGTCCCTCATTCTGCGCAATCATGATGTCGACCGACCGGCTGAGCATGCCGCTAATCGTCTCCAACTGGGTCGCATTCGCGGGCGGAGTTCGCAATTGCACGGCAATCACGACATCCGCCTGCATGTCGCCGACGGTCTCGACTGGAATGTTCTCGACCAACCCGCCATCGGCCAGGATGCGGCCATTGATTTCCACCGGAGTGAATACGCCGGGAATGGCCATCGAGGCGCGTAACGCCTGCGCCAGCGGCCCGTCGTGCAGCACAACCGCCTCGCCGTTCAGCATGTCGGTGGCGACGCAGTGAAACGGAATGGGAAGATCGTCGAAGCTTGCGATTCCAGATTCCGGCAGCGCGATCCGATCCAGCAGCAATTCAACCGATTGCCCCGGATCGAATCCATTCGGGCCGCTGAGCCCACGTTTCAATCCGAGCGCGGCGTTGACCTGAAAGCGGCGCCGGTCCTGTTTACGGCGGAAGGCAAGATCAGAATATTGTGGGCCGGCCAGAAAGGCCTCGTCCCAGTCAATCTTTTCCGCAAACTGCTGGATCTCCGCCGGCGACATGCCCGTCGCATACATCGCCCCGATAATGCTGCCCATGCTGGTTCCGGCGACGCGGTCTACGGGAATGTGATTATCTTCGAGCCAACGGATCACTCCGATCTCCGCCAGCCCTAGAGCACCCCCACCGCTGAGTGCCAGCCCAATGCGCGGACGCAGCGTTTCCGGCGGAGGAGTGGAATCCTGCGCTTTAGAAAGATTCGCGAGAACAATATTCAGCAGGATTGCCGGCCAAAGCAGTAAGAGTGCAGGCCAACGAGCCGATGCCATGATGTGCTCCTGGGGTAGAACTGAAAACGTAACAGATTTGGGGCGGTGATTCGCGACTATGGGTGCGCTGCGGATGCGGGTTGCGCCGCCCGCGCTTGATCGACGACCGCGCGTATCGCATCAACCACCATGTCGGGACGATCCAGTTGGATGTAATGCGAACTGCCTTTTGCGATGGCTTGCGTTCCCCGTGTTGAGAGATGAGCAAGCTCCTGCTGCATTTTTTCCCAAGCTTCATTCGTGGGCATGGCCAGATCTGCGGGCAAATCGGCCGACGGCTTGTCCGGATCGTGAGACAGCACAGCCAGCAGCATGTCGCCCAGAGTTCCGGTGGACGCAGTTTCCGCAGCGCTTTGCTGAAAAGAGTTCAATTCGGCCACCGCTTCGCGAGCCGAATGGAAATTACATTCGGCCGCGCGCTCCACGGCCTGGTCATCGCAAAAGCCGAGCAGCCGCGGGATCCCGAACGGCGAGGTGTAGGCAAGAAATTCAGCTTCGCGGCTCCAACTGCCTTCCATATCCTTCAACTCGCGCGGAAAGCGATTTTCCTGGTCGGGATGCGACGCATCAACCAGCACCATGCCCACAACTTCGCTGCGATAAAGGTTGGTATAAACTCGCACGTCATATCCGCCCATGGAATGGCCCACTACGATGTAAGGCGGCTGGACGCTCGCTGCCTGCAGCAGAGCATGCAATTCCTCGGCGATCACTTGGCTGGTGCGCGGCTGTGAACTGGAGTCGCTGTAACCGAGACCCGCGCGATCGTACGAACACACGCGCGTAACTTTCGCGATCTCCGGCTGCACTTTGCGCCACGAGAGAAAGGTATCGCCCAGGCCGGAATCGAGTATGACCGTGGGCGATCCCTCTCCGGTGCAGTCGATATGCATCCTCCGGCCGCCGACGTCGACCAGACGCCCCGGCATGGGATTGAAGCGGCGATCTCGCGATTCGGCAATGTTTTCGTACAGGAATCCAGCCACCACAAGAAACATGGCGAATACAAGCAGACCAATCAAAATGTTGCGCAGCCAATGGCGGGACGGCGTTGATCGAGGTGCGGCGTCAGTCATAGCGAAACCGAATGCGCCGAACTGGCACAGCGCCTCAGGCGGGCATTTTACATCACCGGCGGCACTTCGATGCCCATAACAGCCAGGCACCGGATTAATTCGCGCCGGACCACCGCAACCGTGGCCAGCAGAAACTGCTTTCGCTTCTCTTCGGGCTCGATCAAAATCGGGTGCCGATGGTAGAACGTATTAAATAGCTGCGCCAGCTGGAATACGTGCTTGGCGAGGTAAGCCGGCTCAGTGGTCGCGATGCATTGATCGATCACGTACGAAGTCTTCGACGAGGCCAGCCACAGTTCCCAGATTTCGTTGGCCGCTTCGCCGGCTAGGTAAGTCGCCAGATCAGCGGCTGTCACCTTCGCCGCAATTTGTTGAGCGAAAGTTTCCGCGTCCACGCCGGCCTTGCGGAAAATGCTCGTGGCACGGACCACCGCATATTGCGCATAGGGCCCAGTCTCGCCTTCGAAGCTGAGGGCCTCTTTGAAATCGAAAGCAATCACCGACGACTTGGTGACCTTCAGCATGAAATAACGCAGGGCGCCAATGGCGATTTGCCGGGCAATGCTCAACCGCTCGTCGTCAGTAAGTTGCGGGTGCCGCGAGTCAACTTCTTTCCTCGCTGAGGCAATCAATTGATCGAGCAAGTCGTCGGCCTTCACGCCGAAACCTTTGCGTCCGCTGACTTCGATGTAAGATCGCGCCTTATCTTCGTCGCTCAGCGTGTAGCCGAGTTCGGCCGCGCAGCGCGGCGTCAGAGCAACCATCTCGTAGGAAAAATGCGTGTAGTGGTCGGCGGCTTCGTTATGCCCAAGTCCGCGCAGGGCCTCGATCACCGTGTTTTGTGCCTCGGACTGCCGCGCATCGATTACGTTATAGATCTCGGCAACATCCCCGAAGTGCGGGTGATCTTTCTCTCCGTTGGTGGTTGAAATCCAGCAGTCGTGGCCATTCGGATATTTGTAAAACTTTCGGTAGCCAAAATCGCGGCCCAGCAATCCGAACTTCCACATGTGATAAGCAATGTCTTTCCCGACGTAGCCGACAGTGCCGTTAGAGCGCACGATCACCTTCTGATCCTCTTCGCTGATCCGATGGTTCTCCGCGCTCGCTTTGCCTTCTGTTGTGGAACTTGCTTTAGCGGTCCCCGCGCGCCTCATCACCCAGCAGCCCTTGTTCTTGCCCTTGGTCTCGTAGGTGAGAACCCCAGATTCTTTCAGCTTGGTGAAAGCCGCGTCCCAGAAATGCAGGCGCAGGATTTCGCTCTCGCGCGGAAGAAAATCGTATTCGATGTCGAGGCGGGCCATGGTCTCGAGATGCCGGCGGAGAACCGCAACCGAGATCAGATCCGCAATTATCGCCGTCTCATTTTCACCCTGTTCCAGAGCGTGCAGCGTCTGTGCGCGCACGCTCAGGTTCTGCTTGTCCTCGGCATACCACTGCGAGACGCGGGCATAAAGATCCCAGCAGTAGTAATCGAAGCGGGGCCGGTGGGTGAGGGCTTCCACTTCTTCTCGTGATTTTTTCTCCAGATGCGTGAAACCCACAACCACGTCGGCAACCTGCACGCCCGTATTGTCGATGTAATTCTGCACGTCCACTTCCCCGCCGGCATGACGCAGCAGGCGAACGAAAGTATCGCCAAGAATCGCATTCCGCAGATGTCCGATGTGCGCGGCCTTGTTGGGATTGATGCTCGAGTGCTCGACCAGAATTTTTCCAGCCGGAACTTTGACCGGAGGCTTTTCATCCGCTGCCAACTTGCCAGCAAACCATCCCCAATCGATCTTGACGTTCAGATAGCCGGGGGGGACAACCTGCATCTCGGCAATTCCCTCGATCGATCCTGCCTCGGCGCGAATGCCCTCCGCTATCTTCAGCGGGGCGGACCGCAAGGGTCTGGCAAATGGAAAAATCGGAATCGCAAAATCGCCCAGTTCCACCTTCGGAGGTTGCTCAATTACAACGCTGGGCAACACAACGCCCGGATAGCGGCGCTGCAGAGCGCTCAAAATTGCATCGGCCAGAACATGTTCGAGATAGCGATACAAGAATCCCTCTCAGCTATTTTGTCATCAGTGGTAGTGGGAGAAGCAGTGATTCTAGCAGAGTAAACCGCCAAGTTTGACGGGGCTTGGGGCCTTCCCTATGATAAAAGCTCTCGTCACAGCGGAAGAAACACTCACCATCGAGGCCACCGAGATCACAGAGGCGCCTCGCTCCTGGCCGCCTTGAGGTGAGATCAAGGATCTAATGCGCATCGCATATGTAGACTGTTTTTCCGGGATCAGCGGCGACATGTTCTTAGGCGCTCTGGTCGATGCCGGAGTGTCGCCACGAGTGCTCGAAGAAACAGTGACCGCCCTCGATCTCGGCGCCCGGCTTGAGATTTCACGCGTGATGCGGAGCGGAATTTCTGCTACCAAGGTCGATGTCCGGGTCAATGGCGATGCCACTGTGGGGCGGGCGCCCTCGCCCGCGAAAACTAACCACGACCATGGAGGTGAACATCAGCACGGACCTCATCAGCACTCTGCAGGTGAAAGCGGTTCGCGGACAGAGACGTCCGCGCCACATTCGCATGGCCGCGGCTTGCGCGAAATTCGATCGATCATTACCCACGCCCGCATCAGCGAGTCCGCCAAGAAAACTTCCATTGCAATCTTTGAAGCCCTGGGCGCGGCGGAGGCCAAGATTCACAACACTTCTATCGAGAGCGTGCACTTCCACGAAGTCGGCGCGGTCGATGCCATGGTGGATATTATTTGTGCAGCGGTCGGTGCCGAAGTTCTTGGCGTCGACGAAATCATCTGTTCGCGGCTGAATGTCGGTGGTGGAACCGTGCAATGCGCCCACGGGACATTCCCCGTGCCGGCGCCGGCAACTGTGGAACTTCTGAAGAATGCTCCCGTGTACTCTTCCGGCGTGCAAGCAGAATTGGTCACGCCCACGGGTGCGGCGATCGTGGCCACGCTGGCGAAATGTTTTGCTGCGTTGCCGGCGATGAAGATCGAGAAAGCCGGTTATGGAGCGGGCTCGCGCGATTTTGCGGCCCATCCCAACGTGCTGCGGTTGATCATCGGCGAAACGGCCGCCATCCAATCGAAGACGCACACCGACACGGTCACCGTGCTGGAAGCTAACCTCGACGATCTCAGCCCGCAGGTATTTGGCTACGTGATGGATCGTCTGCTGGAAGAGGGCGCGCTCGATGCTTTCGCCGTGCCGGTACAGATGAAAAAGAATCGCCCAGGCACGTTGTTGACGGTTCTGTGCAAACCCGAAGATGCAGCCCGTTTGACCGAACTGATTTTCGCTGAGACCACGACCATCGGCGTGCGGCGGCGCGACGAGACCCGGCAGATGCTCGCCAGGCGCTGGGAAACTGTGCCGACGCTCTGGGGCGAAGTGCGTATCAAAATCGCCAGCATGAATGGAACGGTTACGAACTACGCGCCCGAATATGAAGACTGTCGTCGGCTTGCGGCGGAACATCATATACCTCTTAAGACGGTGATACAGGAAGCCGCGCGCCTGTACGCTGCGGCCAGGACCACGTCATGATTCGGGAAAAGGAAAAGATCAGCGACGTGCAGTCATGCTATGACCTGGTGGCGAAGGAGTATGCTCGCCGCATCTACGATGAGTTGCAAGCCAAGCCACTCGACCGCCAGTTATTAGATCGTTTTGCCGCGAGCGTTCGCGGTCAGGGCCTCACTTGCGATCTGGGGTGCGGCCCGGGACAAGTAGCTCGGTATCTGCAGGCGCGTGGGCTAGAAGTCTGTGGGATGGATTTGTCTCCCGGCATGGTGGCTCGCGCGAGGGAACTGAATCCCCAAATTCCATTTGATTCGGGTGACATGCGGGCCTTACCTGTTAGCGACGATAGGTGGGCCGGTATCGCGGCATTCTATGCGATTGTGAATTTGTCAGCCCCGGGCGAACTATCTCAGGCTCTCCGTGAGATGAAGCGTGTACTAGCGCCGGGCGGAAGGCTACTGATCAGCTTTCACATCGGCGATGATGCCTCGCAGGTGGAAGACATGTGGGACCACGGGACCGCCCTGGCCTTCACATTTTTCCGCGTCTCCACCGTGGTAGAGGGTCTTCGAGCTGCAGGTTTTGAAATTGAAGAAATTATCGAGCGTGAGCCCTACGCTCCAGAAGTTGAGTACCAAAGCCGGCGGGCTTACATTTTTGCTCAAAGACCAGGGACCACGATCGCATCCGTATGAATAGCAAGTTTTATATCACGACCCCGATTTACTACGTCAACGCGCGGCCCCATATCGGCCATGCCTACACCACCATCGCCTGCGACACCATCGCGCGCCGGCAGCGCATGCTCGGCGCAGAGACTTTCTTTCTCACCGGCACCGACGAGCACGGACAGAAAATCGAGCGCGCGGCGCAGGCCGCTGGCAAGACTCCGCAGCAGTATGCCGACGAAATATCCTCGGAGTTTCGAAATTTGTGGAAGCGCATGGGCATTTCGAACGACGACTTTATCCGCACCACCGAAGATCGTCACAAGAAACGCGTGCAGGCGCTGTTCCGCCAACTGCGTGATAATGGCTTCATCTACAAAGGCACTTACACCGGACAGTACTGCGTTTCCGATGAACTCTACGTCGATGGCGCGCAACCCGGTGATCCCTGCCCTACCTGCGGCCGCATCACTGAAACTGTTCACGAAGAGAACTATTTCTTCAAGCTCTCCGCGTTTCAGGACAAGCTGCTGGAACTCTACGCGAACCCGGATTTCATTCGCCCGGAAACCCGCCGCAACGAAGTAATTTCGTTCGTGCGCTCGGGCCTGCGCGATCTCTCCATCAGCCGCTCGACTTTTTCCTGGGGCATTCCCGTACCCGACGATCCCAAGCATGTGATCTACGTCTGGCTCGACGCGCTGGCCAACTACATCACGGCGATTGGGTACGGATCTTCGCACGCCGGTGCCCAGGAGGCCTTCAAGAAATTCTGGCCTGCCGATGTGCAGATGATCGGCAAAGAAATCGTCCGCTTCCATTGCGTCTACTGGCCGGCATTTCTGATGGCTGCCGGCCTGGCTTTGCCGAAGGCGATTGTGGCCCATGGCTGGCTGCTATTTGAAGAGAGCAAGATGTCGAAGTCCCGCGGCAACATTGTGCGCACAGAGACGATTCTCGACGTGCTCGGCGCAGACGCGCTGCGCTATTTCCTGCTGCGCGAAGTCGTCTTTGGCCAGGATGGATCGTTTTCTTTCGACGCGCTGGTGCAGCGCTACAACTCCGATCTGGCCAACGGTCTCGGCAATCTAGCCAGCCGCACTTTGACGATGATCAACCGCTATTTCAAAGGCGAAGTGCCGTATCCCTCGCACGCCGCCTCGCACACGGCTGCGGACGATGCCATCGCCGAGACGGCCCGCAAGACGATCCGCGAATTTGGCGCGTACTTCGATCAATTCCAGTTTTCGCGCGCGCTCGAATCGGCATGGGCGCTGGTCGCGGCCGTCGACAAGTACATCGTCGAAAACGAACCTTGGTCGCTTGGCGAAAAGCAGGATGAGGACAGCCGCTCCCGGCTCGCGACGGTGCTGTATACATCAGCCGAGGCACTCCGCATCGCAACGGCGCTGGCCCATCCCGTCATTCCCGATGCGACTGCAAAGATCTGGACGCAGATGGGTCTCGGCGACATCAAGAAGTTGAACCTGGCCGATCTCGCGTGGGGACAGTTGCACTTGGGAACGAAACTTGGCGACATTGCGCCTGTCTTTCCGCGCGCCGATAAGAGCGCCATCGAAAGGATGCAGCAGATGGAAGAGCAGCAGAGAGGGCCTATGGTAGAAGAAGGAAAGAGCGCGACTGTTGCGATCGCGGAGGTGGCGAAGCCCGTCGCTTCCGCAGCGACGGCTACGACCGATGGCGGCAAGATCACCATCGACGACTTCTCCAAAATTGATCTGCGGGTCGGGCTCGTCAAAGTCGCGGAGCGCGTTCCCAAGTCCGACAAGCTGTTGCGGCTCGAAATCGACATCGGCTCGGAAGTGCGGCAAGTTCTGGCCGGCATCGCCGAGGTCTACGCGCCTGAGACATTGGTCGGCCGCAAGGTGGTCATCGTCGCCAACCTGGCGCCGCGCAAGATGCGCGGGCTCGAATCGAACGGGATGATTGTCGCCGCTTCGCTGGAAGGCGGTAGGCCCGTGCTGGCCAGTTTTCTGGAAGAAGTTCCGGTCGGGGCGCGGCTGAAATAGTCCGCTATATTCGTGTCAGCTCATGTAGGTACAGCCGCACTCGGCTCCGGCCCGAGCAAAACTCGGCTAACTTAATTTCGTTTATGTTTGTCGATTCTCACGCTCATCTGGATGGCAAGCAGTTCACGGCCGATCGCGAGCAGGTGATCGCGCGCGCGTGCGAAGCTGAGGTTTCGACCATCGTCGCCATCGGAAACGGCGATGGCCCTCCCACACTGGATGCCGGAATCGAGCTAGCCGAGAAGTATCCGTTTATGTACGCGACCATCGGCATTCATCCCCATGAGGCGCGACTGGCAGACGAAGCCGCATACCTCGAAATGGAGCGCCTGGCGCGGCATCCGAAGGTAATCGCCTGGGGCGAGATCGGGCTCGATTATTTTTATGATCACTCTCCCCGCCAAACCCAACAGCAGGTTTTTGCGCGGCAGATGGAACTGGCTGCGGCTGCGAAACTGCCCATCGTCATCCACTGCCGGCCGTCCGATAACAGCGACAATGCCTGGGACGACTGCCTGGGGATGATCGAAAAACAATGGGCACCGAAGGCCCTTGGCGGCATCCTGCATTGCTTCACCGGGAAGGTGCCCCAGGCCAAGCGCGCCCTCGACATGGGGTTTATGATCTCGTTCGCCGGCAACCTAACCTTCCCCAAAGCGCAGCAGATTCGCGATGCTGCCCTTCAAGTTCCGCTCGACCGCATGTTCATCGAGACCGATTGCCCGTATCTGGCGCCGGTTCCGAACCGGGGCAAACGCAACGAGCCCGCCTTCGTGGTCGAAACTGCCCGCAAGCTGGGGGAACTTCGAGGGCTCTCTGCCGATGAAATCGGCGAACGGACCTCCCGCAACTTCTACGATTTTTTCAAACTGACTGAAATCGTTGAAAGCAAAGTTCCCCTTAGCTAGCCTCGCGTTTCTGTTAATCTCAGGTTAAGATTCCATTGTTTCAGAAAGATTAGAAATAGATGCCCGATAACAGTTTCGATGTCGTCAGCAAAATCGACCTCCAGGAGGTCTCCAATGCCATCCAGCAGGCGCTGAAGGAGATTCACACCCGCTTCGATCTGAAAGACTCGAAATCGAATATTGAACTCGATAAAGACGGAATCGCGCTGCACTCGGCCGACGAATACAAGCTGAAGGCTGTGAACGATGTGCTGCAGCAGAAACTGGTCAAGCGCGGAGTCTCGCTGAAGGGCTTGACCTACACCGAGATCGAACCAGCCGCGGGCGGCACCGTAAAACGCCGCATCACCATGCAGCAAGGCATCCCGATCGAAAAGGCCCGTGAAATCGTGAAGTTACTCAAGGATTCGAAAAAGAAAGCGCAGGGCTCGATTCAAGGTGATCTGGTGCGGGTGAGCAGCAAGGATCGCGACACGCTGCAGGAAGTTATCGCCCTGCTGCGGCAAAAAGATTTTGGCATCGACTTGCAGTTTACGAATTACCGGACGAATTGAGATTCACGAGAATAAATTGAGCGCGCCAGCCGCTATTAACGGAAAAGAAGTCTTCGATCTGCTGAAGGACGACCTCGTCGCGCTCGAACATGAGTTCGGCCGCGACACAGTCTGCGGCGTTCAAGCGATCACCGAAATCGGCGAATACCTGCGCGCCGGAGGGGGCAAGAGAATCCGCCCCGCCCTGCTCCTGCTTGCGGCCAAGCTCTTCGACTATGAGGGCCAGGGCGCCGTTCGGCTGGGCGCGGTGGTCGAGATCATCCACACGGCAACCCTCGTCCACGACGACATCATTGACGAGGCCAAGACCCGGCGCGGCCGTCCTGCCGCCAACACGCAATGGGGCAACTCCAAGTGCGTGCTCGCCGGCGACTGGCTCTACATGCAGGCCTTCAAGATCGCCGTTCAGGAACGCAATTTCCGCATTCTCGACACTCTCATCGAACTCACCCAGCAGATGGTCGAAGGCGAACTGCTGCAGATCGAAAAACTGGGCAAGTTGATCTCGCTCGACGAATATTTCGATCTCATCTACCGCAAAACGGCCTGCCTTTTCTCCGTGTGCATGCGTCTGGGAGCGATTCTGGGCGGCGCCACTCCTGCCCAGGAAGCGGCCCTCGGCAAGTATGGCCACGACCTGGGAATGGCCTTCCAGATTGTCGACGACGTGCTCGACCTCACCGCGTCGGAGGAAGTTCTGGGCAAGCCGGTAGCCAGTGATCTGCGTGAGGGTAAGGTTACGATGGCTGTGATACATGCGCTCGACCGCTGTACGCCAGAGGAGCGGGGAAAGATTGAAGTGGTCCTTCACCACGGCGCCTTCAATGGCGTCAGCCATCCCGAGATTCTGCAGGTCCTGAATCGCTACGGATCTCTGGAGGCCGCCACGGCCCGCGCAGCCCAATATGCCGAGTCGGCGCAAAAATCAATTTGCACCTTCCCCGATTCCGAGATCAAGCGGGCCCTGCTCTGGGCTCCCGATTTCGTGGTGGCGCGAGAGAAGTAGCTGACTTTTCGCGTCAAAACTCTGTGATGTGGCGCACAAAATTCTGAATTCTTCCGGCACAACTGCCATCACTCTCAACTGTGACGATCGCCACAGACGAACCAACGCACATGCAGGCACAATGCGGCCAGTTGCCGGGGTTGTTCGTCAGGGCGGAAGGCTAATGAGACGCTACTGGCATGCGTTGAGGCGCGAAACGCGACCTCAATCTCCCCTTGGCACCTGAGGAAAGGCAGGTCGCTCAGGGTTTCTGTCCGCTCCCTACGCTCCTGCAACAGGAGGCAGCGGCCTCAGTCGAAGCTTT
Organism: uncultured Acidobacteriota bacterium; assembly: GCA_963701925.1. Taxonomy (GTDB): domain Bacteria; phylum Acidobacteriota; class Terriglobia; order Terriglobales; family Acidobacteriaceae; genus Sulfotelmatobacter. The sequence continues at coordinate 580,126 of CAVPBQ010000005.1, read as the reverse complement.
AGACGAAAGGCGCCTTGGTTTTTCGACGCGCCGGCCCTGACAGAGCCGGATGGACTTCGAGTGCAGGCCGCTGTCTTACTCACCCCTGGACGGGGATTGTCCTCCTGAGAGACGTGCTCCCCGTGCAACAGGTCCGGACGTGGATCCCTCGGATTCACGTCCGGCTTGTTTTATATACTGAACCCTGCTCCCGCCTGGGGTTATCCAATCACCGTCTATGCATGATCTGCTTCCCCTCATAGCGCGACACGGGTATGCCCTGACCTTCGCCTTACTCTTTGCGGAGTCGCTGGGCTTGCCGCTTCCTGCCGCGGTTGCGCTTATCGCGGCGGGCGCAGCCGTTGCGTCGCATACCTTATCTGCGCCTGGTGTCGTGCTGGCTGGCGCTGTTGCCCTGCTCGTTGGCGATACCGTTCAATTCTGGCTCGGACGTTACTCCGGATGGGCCCTACTCGGATTCCTGTGCCGCGTTTCGATGAATCCGGAAACCTGCATCCTGCGCTCCGCCGAATCGTTCTACAAACGCGGCAAAATGACTCTGCTCATCGCCAAGTTCATCCCCGGCATCAACACCATGGCCGCCCCGCTCGCCGGTAGCATGAAGATGCGCTTCTGGCAATTCCTGCGCCTTGATCTGGTCGGATGCCTGCTCTACACGGCGACTTATCTGCTGATCGGATATCTGTCGCGCGACGTGCTGGCGAAAGTGCTGAACGGCTTCAATGCCGCCGGCCGGGCGATGGAGGCCGTGGTTATCGTTGCAGTCTTGATCTATGCCATCTACCGCGTGATTCAATTCCGCAAATATCGCAAGTACGACGTTGTGCCGCGCATACAGGTCGCAGAACTTGAGGCGCGCCTGAACTCCGATCAGGCGGATTGCGTGCTGATCGCGGATGTTCGCAGCCACGGCTATTACAACGTCGGAGCCGAACGCATCAAGGGCTCCATTCGTATTGAACCCAATAATCTGGACGAAGAGATCAAGAACCTTCCCAAGGACAAGGACATTTATCTGTACTGTACTTGAGCGCGCGAAGCGACCAGCGCCCGGGTGGCGCATTTACTGCAGGAAAGAGGATTCCACGCGTTCGTGATCGTCGGTGGCCTCACCGCCTGGCGCAAAGCCGGCGGCCATCTCGAATCGGTTCCGAAAGACGATCTGGTGAAACTGCCGACTTTCAGCTAGCGCCCAGATTCCGCGCCAGACAACGTGTACAATTGGGCGGCTTTTGCTATGGCCATCCTTACCCAAACGGATCTACCTTCGCCACCAGATGCCGCTCACTCGTCTCAACTCCAGACCCAATCGCGCATGAACGTGGTGCTTGTTCTGCTCGCGATTTCGGTACTGATCAACTATATCGACCGCAGTAACCTTTCCATTGCTGCGCCGCTCATCAAGGATGAATTGGGTATTTCAGCCTGGCAGTTGGGCAAACTTCTGTCTGCTTTCTTCTGGACATATGCCCTGATGCAGATTCCGGCGGGCTGGCTCGTCGACCGCTTCGATGTGCGATGGGTCTTCGCTATAGGGTTCCTGGCGTGGTCGCTAGCCACTGCGGTTACTGGTTTTCTTCATGGATTTGTGGCGTTGTTGACCATCCGAGTGATTCTCGGTCTGGGAGAATCCGTCGCATTTCCCTCCTACAGTAAAATCTTGGGCAGCCACTTCAAAGAACACAACCGCGGATACGCCAACTCCGTGCTGATGGCAGGTCTGGCACTGGGCCCGGCCTTTGGAATGCTGGTAGGGGGCAGCGCCGTCGCACACTTCGGCTGGCGTCCATTTTTCGTCGCGCTGGGTTTGTTAGGACTACTCTGGCTGCCACTGTGGTACGCCTGGAGACCGCCGCGGCTGCTAGCGAGCGCACACGCACTAATGCCTACCGCCGGATATCTCGAGATTATCCGCGAGAGCTCCGCGTGGGGCACCTGCATCGGCCAGGGCGCGATCAACTATTTTCTTTATTTCCTGGTGACGTGGCTGCCGTTTTATCTCGTCCGAGAACGCCATTTTTCGCTCAATCAAATGGCGCGTATCGGCGCGTTCGTTTTTCTCATGTCGGCCATCTCTGCCATGGCAACCGGGAAGCTCTCCGATCGCTGGATCCAGGCCGGAGCTTCACCCACCGCCGTGCGCAAGGGACTGATGGCTTTGGGCCACGTCGGTATCGGTATCGTGCTGGTATTCGCGGTCTTGAGCCAGGGATGGCTTTTCCTTCTAATGTTGGCGCTCGTCGGCACATTCCTTGGCATTAGCGTCTGCGGCAGTTGGGCGATCTCGCAGATGTTAGCCGGTCCCCGCATGGTAGGCCGCTGGGTGGGCGTACAGAATTTCATTGGAAACCTGGCCGGCGCTGTCGCGCCTGCACTCACCGGATTTCTTCTGGATCGGACTGGCTCATTCTATTGGCCGTTCATCATCACCGCGGTTGTCGCATGGATCGGAGCCTATGGTTGGTATTTTGTTGTTGGTCCGCTTGACCAAGTGGACTGGGGCAAGTACTCGAAGCCAGTTCTCCCCGCTTCAGCCCAGTCCTTGAGGACGTAATACACTCATCTCATGCCCTCGCAGGAAATTGAAATCAAGTTTCGTGTGCATGCTCTGCGCGCACTGCGCCGCAGCTTACGCGGGGCGGGATTTCGCCTGAAGACGAAACGAACCCACGAACTGAATACCTTGTACGACCTCCCGGGTGAACTCCTGCGCAGCCGCAAGGAATTGTTGCGCTTGCGGAAATATGGGTCCTACTGGACGTTGACGCACAAGAGCGGCGGCAGGGTAGGACGCCACAGCAGTCGCGTCGAACTGGAAACCGAAGTCGCTGACGGAAAAACAATGGATGCGATTCTGCGCGCTCTGGGATACTCACCCACTTTCCGCTATGAAAAATTTCGCGCCGAATGGACCGATGGCAAAGGACAGGTGGTAGTCGACGAAACTCCCATCGGCAACTTCTGCGAGATCGAAGGCCCGCCGCGCTGGATCGACGCAACCGCGAAGATGCTGGGTGTGAGCCCTGCTGACTACATCACGAAAAACTACGCAACCTTATTTTCCGACTGGAAACGGGAAACGAAGAGCAACTCCCCATATATGACTTTCGACGCTCTGAGCCAAACAGGCCAGTGACTCTATCCCCTCTTGCCTACGCCCCGTGGCACTTCTTATATTTCTTGCCCGAACCGCAAGGGCATGGATCATTGCGCCCGACTTTCTCCTGGCCGCGAACGACTTGCTGCACCTGTGGCGCGTCGCCGCCGCCGGCCATGCGGGCCTGCTCCAACTCGCGGCGCTTCCGGCGCATGAACGCCTCTTCCAGTTCATCCGCTGAAGTCGAGACCATCCTCGCCGCGCGCCGTCCATTGCCATCTCCATCGTGTTGCGCGGAAGCGCCCGTCTCCGACGGCGACGATACCGGCTGCGGCCGGCCCGCATTCGGGTCCTGCGGCCGCTCCAGAATCTGCATCAGATACAGGTACTTAACCGTGTCTTCCTGGAAGCGCTGCATCATCGCTTCGAACATGTCGAAGGATTCTTTCTTGTACTCGACCAGCGGATCGTGCTGGCCGTAGCCGCGCAGGCCGATGCCCTCTTTCAGGTGATCCATGCTGAGCAAGTGGTCTTTCCACTGCTGGTCAATCACGCTGAGCATGATCATGCGCTCGTGATGGCGCATAGCATCGGGACCAATCAATTTCTCCTTCGCGTCGTAGCGTTGTTTTAACTTTTCGAAAATCGCATCGCCCAGCCCCTGGCGCTCGAGCTCGTCCGGCTTGACCCCCTCGGCAAGGAAGTCCACGCCGAAGCGCGTGAACACGGCATCCTTCAGCCCTTTGATGTCCCATTGATCAACGTGCGCCTTAGCGGGAACGTATTGCTCGAGCAGGTCGCTCAAGATTGCCGAGACATAATCTTCGAGGATCAAATCCTTCTGATCCATGCCCTCGAGCAAACGGCGGCGCAGGCCATACACGGCCTCGCGCTGCTTGTTCATCACGTCGTCGTACTCGAGCAAGTGTTTACGGGATTCGAAATGCTGGGCCTCGACCGTTTTTTGCGCGGTCTCAATGCGCCGCGTAATCATCTTGGACTCGATCGGAACGCCCTCTTCCATGCCCAGCTTCTGCAGCAGGGTCGAGATCCATTCCTTGGCGAAGATGCGCATCAGGTCATCTTCGAGCGCGAGATAAAAGCGCGAAGAGCCAGGATCGCCCTGTCGACCGGCGCGTCCACGAAGCTGATTATCGATTCGCCGCGACTCGTGGCGTTCCGTGCCCAGAATGTGCAGTCCCCCCACCGCCGTCACTTCATCGTGCTCTACATCGGTTTGCGCCTTGTAGCGCGCCAGCGCCTCGGCCCATTTGTCCGTCGGCACCGTAAATTCGTTGCCGTTGTAATAAAAAAGCGAAGTCTCGCCATCTTCCTGCGGGCCCTCGATCTTGCCCTGGGCGACGCGCAGTTGCTGCGCAATTCCCTTCTTCACCATTTCCTGCTTGGCCATGAATTCCGGATTGCCGCCCAGAAGAATATCGGTACCGCGGCCAGCCATGTTGGTCGCGATCGTGATCATCCCCTTGCGTCCGGCCTGTGCCACAATTTCCGCCTCGCGCTCGTGGAACTTCGCATTCAGCACAACGTGCTTGATGCCCTTCTTCTTCAAGAGGTCCGACAGACGTTCCGATTTCTCCACCGACGTCGTGCCCACCAGCACCGGCTGGCCTTTCGCGGCCAGTTGCTGAATCTCGTCCGCCGCAGCAAAATACTTTTCCTTCTCCGTGCGATAAACAATGTCAGGATTCTCAATCCGTCGCATCTGCTTGTTGGTCGGAATGACCACTACTTCCAGTTTGTAGATCTTCTCGAACTCTTCCGCTTCCGTTTCTGCCGTGCCCGTCATACCAGCCAGCTTCTTGAACATGCGGAAATAATTCTGGAAGGTGATCGTGGCCAGCGTCTGGTTCTCGCGCTCGATCTTGACGTTTTCTTTCGCTTCAATCGCCTGGTGCAAGCCATCCGACCAGCGCCGCCCCGGCATCATGCGTCCGGTAAATTCGTCGACGATAATCACTTCGCCGTCTTTGATCACGTACTCAACATCTTTGCGATAGAGCGCATGCGCCTTGATCGCCGTTTCCACGTGATGCTTGAGATCCCAGTTTTCTGGATCGGCGATGTTGCCGATGCCCAGCAACCCTTCGACTTTTTCCCACCCCTCATCAGTGACCGTAATGTTCCGATGCTTTTCGTCGATGGCGAAGTCGCCGGTCAGGATCATGCGCTGCGGATCGCCAGACGACTCATTCAGCTCGCGAATCAGAACTTCTCTGCGCTCCGGCGAAAACTTCCCACCTTCCAGCAGGCGGCGTACTTCGTCCTGGCTGAGTTCTTCGCCTTTTTCGAGCTTCGGAATGATGCGGTTGACTTTGTAATACTTGTCGGTCGATTCCTCGCTCGCGCCGGAAATAATCAGCGGCGTTCGCGCTTCGTCAATCAGGATGGAGTCGACTTCGTCGACGATCGCGAAATTGTGCCCACGCTGCACGCAATCTTTGATATCGAACTTCATGTTGTCGCGCAGGTAATCAAAGCCGAATTCATTGTTCGTGCCGTACGTCACGTCGGCGGCATAGGCGGCTCGTCTCTCCTCATCATCGAGATCGTGCACTATCACGCCGACAGTCAGCCCCAGAAAACGATAGAGCTTGCCCATCCACTCCGAATCGCGCTTGGCCAGATAATCATTCACCGTAACGACATGCACGCCGCGTCCGCTGAGCGCATTCAGATACACCGGAAGCGTAGCCACCAGCGTCTTGCCTTCGCCGGTCTTCATTTCCGAGATCGTTCCCTTGTGCAGCACCATCCCGCCAATTAACTGCACATCGAAATGGCGCATATTGAGCACGCGCCATCCCGCCTCGCGAACTACGGCGAAGGCTTCGGGCAGAATGTCATTAAGAACCTCCTGGAGGGCTTCGTATTCTTCCTTTTCCAGCCGCTTCTGCCGGTCGAGATCGTCCTCTTCTTCACCGCCGGCGACGCTTGTCCCGGCAGCCGGCGGACCTTCGCTGCTTCCGCCGCCACGACGACTCATGCGCTCCTGGATGCGCTGGCGGAAATCATCCGTTTTCGCGCGTAACTCTTCATCCGTGAGCTTCTGGATCTCAGGCTCGAGCGCATTGATGGCCGCAACGTCCGGCATCAATGACTTGACGACACGCTCATTTTTAGTGCCGAAAACCTTGCCTAGCAGCTGATTAAGCAAACTAAAATCCCCTCGAAGGGCAGCGCGCCCAAACCTACTTAAAGCCTAGCATATTCGATGCAAACCAAGGAGGATTGGACCAAGAGCGGCAGTACCAAAGACATTCAGGGCGCGGTCAAAACGCTTTTCCTGTAAGATTCCCCACGACCCATGCCCACGTTCTATGACCGTTTTGCCGAGTGCTCCGAGCGCTGGCCAAACAATGTAGCCCTCGAATTGCAGCGCCACGATCATCTGGAAAGCTGCACCTACGGCGAACTTCACCGCATGGCGGAATCCGTCGCCCGCTGGATTCTTGAAAACAACTTCCCCCGCGGCACTCGCCTCGCCATTCTCGCCGACAACCATCCCCGCTGGGTCGCAGTCTTTCTAGGAGTCAGCGCCTCCGGTTGTGTGGCTGTGCCGCTCGATACTGCCCTCCACGCCGATCAGGTTTCGAAGCTGCTGAAGGACAGCGGAACGTCAGCGGTCTTCGTCGACGCAAAGCATGTACCGGTCGCCCATCCCGCCGCCGCCGAACTGAACCTCGGCCTTATCCTGACCGACCCGGACCGCGTGACCGAACCACTGCATGAGAAGTGGCTCGCTGATCTGCCCGCAATTTTTGCCGCCGGTCCCGGCCATTTCAAACCTGCGCCCTCCGCCAGCGACGAACTTGCGGCCCTGCTCTACACCTCAGGTACGACGGCCGATCCCAAAGGGGTGATGCTGACCCACGGCAACTTCCTGGGTGAGGTCGACGCTGTCTTCGATTGGATCGATCTCGGCCCCAACGATGCGCTCCTCGGCGTACTGCCGTTATTTCACGTGCTGGCCCTGATGGCCAACCTGCTGCTGCCGCTAGTCAAAGGATCGCGCGTCGTCTATCTGGAAACACTCAATACAAGCGAACTGATGAAAGCCCTGGTCGACCGCAACATCACTGCCTTCGCAGTCGTGCCGCAGTTTTATAACCTGATTCACGAACGCATATTCGATGAGGTCAAAAAGCGCGGCGCTGTCACGCAGAAAATCTTTGGCGCCATGCTTGCTCTCAACCATCTGCTGCGAAAATTCGGCATCAACGCCGGTCCAGTCCTGTTCCGCAAGATCCACAACACGCTGGGACCGAAGATGCGTTATTTCGCAACCGGCGGGTCGCGTTTCGATCCGCAGATTTCCCGCGACTTTTACGATCTCGGAATCGATGTGATGCAGGCCCTGGGTCTGACAGAAACCGCGGCGGCAATTTTTGTGAATTCTCCCCACGACATTGTCTTTGGCTCCGTCGGCAAGGCGATGAAGGGCGTCGAAGCCAAAATTGTCGACCCGCAACCGCAAGAGGACGGTCCGGCCGTAGGTGAAGTAGTTGTGCGCGGACCCATGGTCATGAAGGGCTATTGGAATCGCCCCGACGCCACCGCGGCCGTGCTCCGCGAGGGATGGCTCTACACTGGCGATCTCGGCTATTTCGATGCGCGCGCTAACTTGTTTCTCACCGGGCGCAAGAAAGAAGTCATCGTCCTCAGCAACGGCAAAAATGTCTACCCCGAAGAAATTGAAGCGCACTATCTCAAGTCGCCATTCATCAAGGAACTCGCCGTCGTCGGTCTCGAAGGCAAGCCGGGCCAGGGTGGCGACCGACTGCACGCCGTAATCGTCCCGAACTTCGATGTGCTGCGACAGCGGAAAGTGGTCAATGCCCGCGAGGTCATTCGTTTCGACATCGAAGGCCTCTCGCCGCAAATCGCATCCACCAAGCGAATCGGAAGCTACGAAATCTGGAATGAAGACCTGCCGCGCACGACCACTCGCAAGATCAAGCGCTTTGAAGTCGAGAAGCGGGTGAAGGCAAATCTCGGCAAGAAATCTTCTGGCGATGCAGAGCTGCCCTCCGAGAAACCTCTCACCGCGGACGAATCCACCTGGCTCGATCGGCCTGACGTGCAGCGCGGCGTGAATGTTCTGCGCAAGTCCGCGCGCACGCCTCCCCCCAATCTGCATCCCACGCATAATCTGGAACTCGATCTCGGCCTCGACTCCATGCAGCGCGTGGAAGTTCTCAGCCTCCTCGAAGAAGAGCTCGGAGGAAATGTCGAGGAATCGCAACTCGCGCAAATCTACACCGTGCGCGAACTGCTCAATGCCGTTCTCGAAAGTGCAGCGAAGAGTGGCGGATCAACCCGCACTGCGTTTGTCGGATGGAAGGCCATTCTCGCCGAACCGCCGACCGAACCAGAAGTGCTGGCGCTCCAGGATCCCCACCCTGCCTTTGCCTTCTGGTATTCGTTGTCGCGCGTCATTCAGATGATCGCCCGCGATCTATTTCGCCTGCGCGTCAGCGGCCTGGAACGTTTGCCGCGGACAGGTCCGTACATTCTCTCCTCCAATCATCAGAGCTATATCGATCCGGTCGTGCTATCGGGCGTCTTGCCGAAAGAGATTCTGGAAAAATCATTCGCCGTCGGCACCAGCGACATTTTCGGCGAAGGCTTCATGCGAAAACTGGCGCGCTGGCTTAGAGTGGTCGTGCTCGATCCCGATGCCAATCTCATCCCCGCCATGCGCGCCGGAGCATTCGGTTTGCGCCAGGGCTGCGTCCTCGTTCTTTACCCGGAAGGTGAACGCTCGATCGACGGCACTCCGCGGATTTTCAAAAAAGGCGCCGCGATCTTGTCGATTCACACGCAGGTCCCCATCGTCCCCATTGCCATTGATGGCTTCTACGAATCGTGGCCGCGCGGAAAGAAGTTTTTCCAAAGATTGGCGCCACTGAAAATGGTCTTCGGAGATCCGATTCTCCCGCCCCCGGAATCAGAGGCCTCAGAAGCCACCTACGAAAAGCTCACGGCCGATGTGAAAGCCAGGATTGTAGAGATGTGGGCGGGTCTGCGCAAGAATCCATGATCCTCACGCCCCGGCGCTGGTCCCGGCCACTACGGCATTTCCGCCGAACGCCTTCGAAAAAGCCTGCACGATGAGCGAATCGTAGCGCCCATTCGCGCGCCGCAGGACTTCCTGCCCAGCCTGCGCCGGCGACATCTTCGCGGCGCCTCGCCCGCTGGTCAGGCTTTCATATTCCTCAGCCAGCGCTAGAATCTGCACCTCGAATGCCGCCTCGTCCATCTTGCCGCCGCTTTGCCGCAGATGACGTTCGCTCATGAAAATCGGAATGGCCCGTCGCAATGAACTACCCATCGCGCTCCCATTCCGCAAGATTTTTCGCTTGCGCTTGTCACCGATCCAATCCGTCTCAGAAATCTGTGCTGCCTTGCAAAGGACTTCCTGCGTAATCCCGAGTTCTTTCATGGTGAACAAAAGCGCCGCCGTCCGCACATCATCGGTGCTGCCAGAATCAAGCCCGACCGCCTCCGCGATTCGCGTCGCGCAAAGAGCAATTCGATAAGAGTGCGCATCGCTGTATTTCTGATTCGCCAGGAAATTCTGCAGAATGACCAACAGTCCGTCGTAGCCTTCTTCCATCTCGCGCAGCATCTTCTGATTACGTTCGTAGAGCGTGCCCGTCGCATATCCGGCAACCATCAGCACTCCGCCCCACACCGTAACGTCAAACCAGCGTGCGTCAAAGGGTAGATCGACGCGACGCGTAAACATGAACGGATTTACATACGCCATCAATACCACGAGCGCCACGCTGGCAAACGCGGTAAGCGTCGCATGTCGGCGGCCAAAGTGGTACGCGGAAAACAGCGTCGGCAGGAAATAAAAGACCAGCGCCATGCGCTGCGATGCCACCAGAAAATTCAACATCGCAGCAATCACTACGAGAAACAGCAAGAGCCAGAGCTCTGGATTAATCTTTCGCATACTTCACCTCGCCGGGGCTTGCAGAGGCGTTTTCGGCTGAAGCTGGCCCGAGCGCCGCTCCAGTCCAAGCTTTCCCGTTCCTCCCATTCTCAGATTTTGCGAGGAGGCCCCAAAATTACGGAGGTACCGTGGGCAAAACTTGCCTACTTGGCGCGCGGATGCGTCTGATCGTAGACCTGCAGCACATGCTTCATCGAAAGTTGCGTATATCGCTGCGTGGTGGCAAGCCGCTCGTGACCGAGCAATTCTTGGATCGCGCGCAGGTCGGCGCCTTCTTCGAGCATGTGCGTGCCGAAGGCATGCCGCAGAGTGTGCGGGTGCACGTCGGGCGAGAGCCCTTTCGCAACCGCGATTCGCTTCACGATTCGACCCACGCTGCGCGTCGTCAGCCGCCCGCCGCGCTGGTTGATCAGCAGGGCCGCGGAATTCTTGCGAGTTTCTGCGAGCCTGGCCTGCCGCGCCGGAAGATACGCCGCCAGCGCGCTCTTCACCGACTCGCCAAACGGAACATATCGTTCCTTCTTCCCCTTGCCGTGAATGAGGATCGCTTCCGCGCTCACCCGCACGTCGTCGACATTGATTCCGGTCAGCTCCGAATTCCGAATGCCGCATCCGTACAGCAGTTCTAGCATCAGCCGGTCGCGCTCAGGAAAGGCCGCCGTCTCCGGCATTTGGCCGTCGAGCACAGAGTTCATCTCTTCAATCGTAGGCACGCGCGGGAGTTTCTTCGGCAGCTTCGGAGTAGCCACAAGCTTGGCAGGATTCTGCTCAACCATGCCCTCCCGCGCCAGCCAGCGGTAGAGCGATCGCACCGCCGCCAGCGCCCGCGCAACCGACGTCTTGCTCAAACCTCTTTCATAGAGCTGCGACAGAAATCCGCGAATGGCAATGTGATCAATTCGTTTCCAATCCCGCGACCCGCAATACGCCGCGAACGATTCCAGGTCTCCCGCGTAAGCCTTAATCGTATGCGGAGAAGAATTCTTCTCCCGCAGATGGCGGAGAAAATCGGAGATCGCCCTTGCAACGATTGTGGATTCCTTAGTCATTGTGGTTCGAAAGCTAGACTCCCGTTGCCTTCCGCGCCCGTGGATGATGTTTCTGATACACAATTCGCAGCCGGTCCAACGCCAGATGCGTGTACACCTGCGTGGTCGAAATATCGGCGTGGCCAAGAATCGTCTGCACGGTGCGCAGATCGGCTCCATTTTCCACCATGTGGGTCGCGCACGAATGCCGCAGCATGTGCGGCGAAGCTTTCCGTCCTGAAGCCGCCGATGCCGCCTTCACCATCTGCCATACGCGCTGGCGCGTCAGTTTGCGGCCCCCGCGCGCAATGAATAGTAGCGGCGAACTCTTCTCGCCTGCCCCAGCCTTCGACGCCACCAGCACCGGTCGCGACTCCGTCAGATAATTCCTAAGAGCTTCCTGCGCCGATCGCCCCAGCGGCACGACGCGTTCCTTGTCCCCTTTGCCGCGCACCAGCATGTATCCGACTTCCAACTTCAAATCTTCCAGCTTGGCGCTGGTCATCTCCGACACGCGAAGCGCTCCCGCGTAAAACACCTCCAGCATCGCTTGATCGCGAATCGCCAACGCCGCAGATTGTCTCGTCCGCTTGCCGGTCAGCCCGCCCCGTGCGGCCGGCGCGGCCAGCGTGATCGCCATTTCGTCATGAGCCAAAGCCTTCGGCAGCACCTTCCACTGCCGCGGCGATTCAATGTTCAGCGTGGGATCATGGTCGATTCGTTTATCCAGCAGCAAATAGCGATAAAGATGCCGCAGCGCCGAAAGCTTGCGCCCCACGCTGCGCCCATCCACCTGATGCGAAAAAAGCTGTTGCAGAAATTCGCGCACGTCCCCGCGCCGCGCCGTCAGCAGAATGCGTTTGCGCTTTTCTATGAATTCCGCAAACTGACCGACGTCCGTCGTGTACGCGCGAATCGACAGCGGCGCCAGCCCTTTCTCGATGCGCAGGTAGTCGAGAAATGCAGAGAGCACGCGCGCGTTCGCTTGAGAGGCCACGGGAAGAAGAAAAGTATGCGCGTTATCGGACGCAAAGAGAAGTAATCAGCGGGATGCACCAGATCGAGGGGGGGCCATCCTAACGTCGCGCCTTTTGCGACGTTAGGGTGGGAATTGAATTCACGCTCCCTCCACCTGGCTCACCTGGCGCAGCAACTCGGCCGCGTACTGCGCTCCTTCGGGCGTTTCTTCATGCTTGAAGTAAGCATAAACATTCCGCCCCGCCGCCATATGCTGCTCGATGCGCTCCATCATGGCGTGCCGCTCTTCCCCAGTATAGGTCGGCTTGCGGAAGCGATAGTATGTGAACTCTGCCGTCACCACATCAGGAGTCGTGCGCGTCTCCGTCTCTGCCACGCAAACCGCAGCCTTGCCCGATTTCAAAATCTCCCAGGTGGAATCCTCAAACCAGGAATCGTGACGGAATTCGAACGCCGTTGGCACGGTGCGCGGCAGCATGGCCATGAAGTCCTTGAGCAGCGGCGGATCCGCCTTCAGGTTCGGCGGCAACTGAAACAACACCGCAGACAGCTTGCCAGCCGCGGCCAGCGGCTCAATCGTCGCCAGAAATCGCGTGACGAAATCCTCAGCGCTCTTCAGTCGCTTGATATGCGTGATGACCTGATGCGCTTTCACCGCAAATCGAAAATGCGGCGGCGTATCCCGCAGCCAGTTCTGCAGCGTCGAATCCTTCACCAATTGCCGAAAGGTGAAATTCACTTCAACCGTATTCAATTGCGTGGCATAGTAATTCAGGAATTTCTTCTGCGCCAGCTTAACCGGATAGAAATCGGGCTTCCATTGTGGATAGGCCCATCCCGAAGTTCCCGCGTAGATTTGCGACATATATTCGATGGATTCGAGGGCGACCTGCGCGTCTCCAGTTTGCACGTTCCGCTGCGCAGGCGGGAAGTTATACTGGGCCTCGCTTTCGCCCGCCCGCACCGCCGCCGGCCCGTTTCTTCGCAGCGGGTCTTCCCTTTTTTCCAGGCTTCTTGCCTGATTTTCTTTCTGGCTCAGAGTTGTTTTCATCCGCCTCGGCTGCCATCTCGATTCCGCCCGCCTGGGGCGCGGCTTTTTTCAAATCCGGTAAACGCTGCTTGAGTTCCAGCACAGGCTCGAACAAATCTCCCAGCTTTTCGAAACGCGCCACGGTCTGCGCAGCTTCGAACACCAGCAGCTTGGCATCTTTCTTTTTAAACGCCCGCTCGACCTCGTCCCAACTCACCGGAGTCGAGACAGTTGGATGCTCGCGCGCGCGCAAAGAGTAAACCGCGATCGTAGTTTTATGTTCGTCATTCTGGCTCCAGTCCACAAAAACTTTTCCGGTGCGCGCCTGCTTGCTCATCTCCGACAGCACAAGATCAGGATGGTCCCCCTCCAGCAACTGCGCCAGAGCGTGCGCAAACATTTTCGTCGCCTCAAAAGTTGTGGGCGTGTTCAGCGGAACATAAATCTGCATCCCTTTCGATCCCGAAGTCTTGGGAAAACTCTTCAGCCCGAAATGCTCGAAGATCTCCCGCAGCCACAGCCCCACCTGGCAGCACTTAACGATATCAGCGGGCGGCCCGGGATCGAGATCGAACACCATCTCCGTCGGGCAAGTAATATCCGTCGCCAGCGCCAGCGACGGATGCAACTCCAGCGCGGCCAAATTCGCCAGCCAGACCAGCGTCGCCAGATCGTCCGCCAGAATGTAGTGAATCGTTTTCCGGTTACGACCGCTCCACACCGGCGCCGTTTTCACCCAGTCCGGTTTGTGCATGGGCGCATTCTTCTCGAAAAATGGTTCGCCCTCCACCCCATCCGGATAGCGTTTGCGAGTCAGCGCGCGTCCGGCCAGGTGCGGCAGCATCGCCGGCGCAATGCGCACGTAATAATCGATGACGTCTTTCTTGGTGAATCCAACCGCCGGGTAGAGAACCTTATCAAGGTTCGACAACTTCAGATTGCGGCCCTGGATTTCAACGCTGGAGTCCATATTTGAATCGCGTGAACGCGTGCTCCGCCTGCCATTGTGCCTGAAATCAGAGAACCTGCAAAATACAGCCCTCGCCCATGGAAATGTAAGCAATGTTATGTATAACCAGCAACTGCGGAAGGGCACAGCTTCAGCCGCACCGTTGGCCGCGGGTTTGACAACCGGCCTTTCCCCCACGTAGCTTGAAATTTCTGCCCTCGGCGACTATCCAACTCGCGTCTGCGTCGTCCACTTCGGAGGTTCAATGAAAACCAATTCCTTGCAGCGCCGCGCGCTTTCGGTCGCAGCCGTTCTCCTCCTGGCCGCAACTTTAGCCGCCGCCCAGGATGTCGCCTCTTTCGCCAAGCGCATCACGGTCAAGACGTTGCCGAATGGCCTGACGCTTTTAATATGCGAGCGTCCAGAGGCGCCCGTCTTTTCGTTCTACACGCTGGTTGACGCCGGGTCGGTACAGGATCCCATGCGCCAGACCGGTCTCGCCCACATGTTCGAGCACATGGCTTTCAAAGGCACCGACAAGATCGGCACCACCGATTCTGCCGCTGAAAAAATCGCTCTGGCGAAAGTTGAAACCGCCTACGCAGCTTACATCGCCGAGCGCGATAAGGAAGTGGGCCAGAACAAAGCCAAGCTGGAGGAACTGGAAAAAGCATGGAAAGACGCCGCCACCGCGGCCGACAAATATGTGGTCAGCAACGCCTTCGGCAAAATCGTCGAGGCCAACGGCGGCGAAGACATGAACGCCAATACCGGTTACGACGAGACCGCATATCATTACTCCCTCCCCGAAAACCGGCTGGAACTCTGGGCCTATCTCGAATCGGAGCGCTTCCTGCATCCCGTGCTGCGCGAATTTTATAAAGAGCGCAACGTCGTAATCGAAGAGCGCCGCATGCGCACCGACAGCAGTCCATTTGGCCGTCTGATGGAACAGTTCTCCGCCGAGGCTTTCGAAGCGCATCCCTATCATCGCCCCACCGTAGGCTGGATGGCCGACCTCAACTACTTTTCCGCCACCGATGCCAAGCTATTTTTCGACAAGTATTATGTTGCCGCGAACATGGTCGTGGCCATCGTCGGGGATGTGAAGGCCGCGCAGGCTATGCCAATCCTCGAAAAATATTTCAGCCGCTTGCCCAAGCGTCCCAAGCCCGACGAGACCACCACCACCGAACCGGCGCAACATTCCGAGCGCCGCGTGGTGCTCTCCGAGCAGTCGCAGCCGGTTTACCTTGAGGGATATCACCGCCCCGACTACCGCAGCAAAGACGACGCAGTCTTCGATGCCATCAGCGACCTGATGTCGGAGGGCCGCACTTCGCGCCTCTACCGCGCCCTGGTCCGTGACAAGAAAATTGCCTCGTTCTCCGAAGGCTTCACCGGATATCCCGGCGCCAAGTATCCGCACCTGTTCGCATTCCTCGCGGTGCCGCTGCCCGGGCACAGTCCGGCGGAAATGGCCGATGCGATTCACGCCGAAATCGAGCGCGTGAAAAAAGAAGACATCAGCGATGAAGAATTAAAGATGATCAAAACGCGCGCCAAAGCCAACCTGATTCGCGGCCTCGACGACAACGCGGGCTTGGCCGCGCAGCTGGCTACCTATCAGACTCGCTACGGCGATTGGCGTGAGCTCTTCCGCTCCGTCGATCGCATCGATCAGGTCACCAAGGCCGACATTCGCCGCGTCGCCAACGAAGTCTTCACTGATACCAACCGAACCGTCGGCATCATTCAAACTGGTCAAGACTCCGCCGACTCAAGCCCGCCCGCCAACGCATCGAGCGATCAGGGAGGTGCGCAATGAAATCGCTCCTGACTGCAATTGCGTTCGCGGTCGTACTCACCTGCTCCGCATCGCTGCTGTCAGCCCAGACAGCCTCTCACGAAACTTCCACCTGGAAAACAATTCCGATCCCGCCGCTGCCCGCTTTCCATCCGCAGCAACCCAAGCGCATCGAACTTTCCAACGGAATGGTGATCTTCCTGCAGGAAGATCACGAACTCCCGCTTATCGATGGCTTCGCGCGCATTCGTGGCGGCTCCGTCGAAGAACCCGCCAACAAAACCGGCCTGGTCGACATATACGGTGACGTCTGGCGCACCGGAGGCACCAAGTCGCAAACCGGAGATCAACTGGATGACTTTCTCGAAATTCGCGCCGCCAAGGTCGAGACCGGCGGTGGTCCCGATTCCACCAGCATCAGCTTCTCCTGCCTCAAAGGCGATCTCGACGACGTCTTCAAACTTTTCGTCGACGTTCTAAAGAATCCTGAGTTCCGCGCCGACAAACTTGAAATCGCCAGGAATGGCATGAACGACGCCATCTCCCGCCGCAACGATGAGGCCAGCCAGATCGCGCAGCGCGAAAGCGTCAAACTCGCCTACGGCGCCGATAATCCTTATGCTCGTGAGCCCGAATACGCCACCGTCGCCGCAGTCACGCGTCAGGATCTCGTCAACTGGCACGAGAAATTTGTGCAGCCGAATAACATCATCCTCGGCATCTCTGGAGACTTCGACTCCATCGCCATGGAAGCTCGTCTGCGCGCGGCTTTCGAATCGTGGCCCAAGGGCCCGGATTTTCAGAAACCCGAAATTCACTATTCGCCCCCCGCGCCCGGCTATTATCTCGTCTCCAAAAGCGATGTGAATCAGAGCAGCATCCGCATGCTCGGCCTCGGCGTCACCCGCGACAATCCCGACTACTACGCTCTCAGCGTTTTCAATGAGGCCTTCGGCGGAGGCTTCTCCTCGCGCTTGTTCAACGATATTCGCACCAAGCGCGGACTGGCCTACGACGTCGGCGGGGGCGTCGGCGCGAACTTCGGCCATCCCGGCATTCTGGAAATCGCCATCGGCACCAAGAGCCAAACCACCATCGAATCCATCCAGGCCGCCGATGCCGACATCGAGAATCTCGCGAAGGACCCCATCACCGCAGAGGAAATCACCCGCGCCAAAGATGACATCCTCAACGCCTTCATCTTCCGCCTCGATGCGCCCGACAAAATCCTGGCCGAGCGCATGACCTACGAGTTCTATGGATACCCCGCCAACTGGCTCGATAAGTACGAAACGGAAATAAAGAAGGTCACCGCCGCTGACGTGAATCGAGTCGCCGCCAAATATCTGCACCGCGATCAACTCGCGGTAATGGTTGTCGGCAACGCCAAAGAATTCGACAAGCCGCTCTCCTCGCTTGGGCCTGTCAAGGAAATCAACATCACCATTCCGCCGCCGCCGAACGCAGGCGAAAATAAAGGCGGCAAAAACGCGGAGTCGAAACCCTCCGATCCTGATGGCATCAGTCTGGTGAACAAGGTCGCCACCGCGATGGGCGGCCTCGTCAAGCTGAAGGCGGTCAAGACCCTGCACGCCGTCATTTCAGAAAGCGAGCCGGGCGGACCGCCCGCCCCCGTCGACATCACCATCGCCTTTCCCGACAGTATGCACGTCGATGTACAGACGCCCCAGGGTCAGCTCACCATTGTCGCCTCTCCTGACACCGCGTTTATGAGCATGGGCAGCATGGGCTCGCGCAGCACCCCTCCCGCGCAGAAGGCGGAAATGCTGGCGCAGATTCACCACGATCCCATCTACATCGCCCAGCACGCCGACGATCTGACGTTCACTTTCACCAGCGCCGGACACGAGCTAATCGGCGACGTGAACGCCGACATTTTAGACATCGGAGGAGCTGTGCCCTGGATTCGCTGGTACGTCGATCCAAGAACCGGCTACATTCTGCGCGAGAAGTATCACGGCCTCGGCCCCAATGGCGCCCAGTTCGACGGCCAGACTGATCTCTCCGATTGGCGACCCGCAGACGGCTTGACGCTTCCCTATCTGCACAAGAACCAGCAGAACGGAAAAGAAACCAGCATCGTCGAATACAAGAAAATCGAAATCAATCCGCCGGTCGATCCGAAACTATTTCAAAAGCCCACGGAAAGCGGCGCGCAGCCCTAAACTTTTCTCGCGATTACCGGAAGTTCGACGAACTTTTCTTTGTCGCCCCGGTTAAGGTGATCCCGGTACGAGGAATTTACTCGTCCGTGTCGAATTTCTATTCCGTAACACGCCCTACGGAATAACTCTTAAGGCCAAGCCAAGCTTCGGAAAAGACGCGAGTTCGCCCGTCACACCAACTGGCCTCCCCCGTGCATGGTAACCAATTACACCCGCTCAATCCGAACCTAGAAGTCAGGAGGTTTTTTATTTTTATGAAACGCACAGGCGTGACAACTCGATATTGGCTGGCAACCCTGGCGCTTATTACTCTGATTTGGGTAGCGCCTGGACGAGCACAATCGCCCAGCCCGACCCCGCAAGATCGTGACGATTTAACTCGGCGACAACTCGCCGCATTCGATCAATTTCTGGATAACCATCCCGAACTGTCAGAACGGCTTCGAAAGAACCCATCGTTGGTGGATAACCAGGAGTTCGTTCAAAATCATCCTGACCTGCAGCGATATCTGCAGGAACATCCCGAAGTCCGCGAAGATATAGATCAGAATCCTTCTGCAGTGATGCATCAGGAAGAACGCTTCGATCGGAACGAAGACCGGGATCGGGATCACGATCGTGACGGAGACCACGATCGAGATCGTGATGGAACTACGCGGGGCGAAGTAGCCCGCATGGACGGCTTCCTCGACAATCATCCGGAAATTGCGGAACAGCTCAAGAAAAATCCCAAACTCATCGACGACAAGAAGTGGGTCGATGCTCATCCGGAATTGCAACAATTCCTCTCAGAACATCCGGAGATGCGTGAGCAATTCGATCAGCACCCCTACGCCTTCATGCGCGACGAGAACCGCTATGACCGCCGCGAAGATCGCGGCGAATTCACGACCATGGATCAGTTCCTCGATAAGCACCCCGAGATCGCTGAACAGCTAAAGAAAGATCCCAAGCTCATCAATGACAAGAAGTGGGTCGACGGCCACCCGGAACTGCAGGCCTTCATGGCCAGCCATCCGGAACTACGCCAGCAGTTTGACGAACATCCTTACGCCTTCATGCGCCAGGAAGATCGGTTTGATGCGCATGAAGACCGGCGTGAAGATGGGCGCTTCGATCGCAGCGATTCCGACGTTACCCGCGGAGAACTTTCCAGCTTCCACGAATTTCTTCAAGGGCACGGCACCATAGCGACCGAACTCTCCAAGTCTCCTTCGCTCGCCAGCAACGACGAATACCTGCAGAATCACACCGCACTGCAGACGTACCTGCAATCTCATCCTCAAGTACGTGAGGAACTGAACGAGAATCCGCAATCGTTCATCAAGTCCGCACAGGGAATGAAAATGAATACCACCACCACTCCAGGCACGGCGCCCAAAACCATGCCGAAGATGCCGGGAACAGACCCGAAGTAGACGCGGGCGCCGCAGGGAGGGCGGCCTTCTGCCGGCCGCCCTCCTTGCTTCCTGCCGCAGATGATCTTGTTGTGAAGGCGTAATTCAAGGGAGGCATTATGAAGGGCAAAACAGTTCTAGTCGCAAGTTTGGCGTTGGCGTCTGTGCTTCCGGCTCTGGCTGGAGAAAAGAAGCACGCCCAGCGCGCCATGATCGAGAAGATGGAGGCCGTGCCCTGCGGCGCCAAGGAACATGGCATGACCGGACTGGGCAGCGTCTGGGCTTCGATCGGCATCACTAGCGTGAATTCCGACGAGAAACTCTGCCCGCAGTACATGCTGCGCACCGACGACATGGAGTATCACATTCGCCCCCTCGATCATAAGCATCCGCGGCTGCTGCCCATCGGACAGGAAGGGGAGTTTAAGGTCCACAAAGACGTCATTGAAATGAAAATTCCTGAGGGCGACCACAAACAACGCCGCTATCAAGTCGTAGCCATGAAGCCCATCGATCACAGCGATTCGTCGCAGGTCGGCAGCAATGGAATGAAATACGATAAGCCACTGCCGAGCTCTGGCGACAGGCCTCTGGCGGAAAAACTTCCTCCGACCCCTCCTAGCAAGCCGGACTAAAAATTCGCCGCCGGCGGCTTTCCTCCGCGTCAATGACAACCGGCACGGAACCGGCTGCGTCCGGCCGGTCCGTGCCGATTATTGGCAGATGCTGCGGGCACCCGCTAATACGTGAACGTCAGCTTATCCACGTAAACGCTATACGGCGACTGCGCGTAGTTTCCATCCATCTGGTAGTTGACGGTAACGCCCCACCATCCCGGCGCTGAAAACGGGCCCGAAGTTTTGTTCAAGTTGTAGGTCGTGCCGTTGAACGTGATCGACTGGTAGAGCAGTTGATTGTTGGACGTCCGCTGCACGTGCAGCGTCAGATGGTTCCACTGGTTCTCCAGCGGATAGCATGGAATCCCCGTCGGGACCCATTTCGCATTGACGTTATCCCAGGTATCCCACTCGTTACCGCCCGCAATCCGGCACTCATGTCCCCAGGTGAAGCCCAGGTTGTTAAAGAACTGGTTGATGTCGAATTCCAGCGCCTGCGACGCGCCCAGATTGCTCCCGTAGAAATAAACGTCGTAGGTGAAGTTGCTCAACGTCGGAACCAGCGTGTGATTCGTATCCGGTATGCCCTGCGACGAGAGATCGCCAATCAGGTGGTTGTTCCACAGCACATCGGTATAAACCATGTTGCCGCCGATGTTGAACTGCGTCGCCTTGCCTGACAGCGAAGGATTGCTCACTCCCTGATACATCGCCCAGGTCGTGCCCGGCCCTTTTGACGTGCAGGTACTGCAATCGCCGTAAGTCGGAGGCTGTTGCGCGTAACCGGTCCATGCTCCAGAGGCTTGCAGGTTTGAAAAACTGCTTCCACCGGAACCGACCGTGACCGTAACCGGAGTGGTCGCCGCGCCGCCGCATTTGTCCCATTCTTCGACCACCGTGCTGTAAGTTCCCGGGCTCAAATTTAGGCTCGTATTCAGGCTCGCTCCCTGCACCACGTACGCCAACTGCGAGGGCGCCGTATAGATGCCCATCGATGCCACGCCCGCCGAGCATGTCGTGGTCGCAGTCGCAACGAAATTTACGGCTCCGTTGGTCGTGCTGTTGTTCGCCGGCGAGGTCACGAAAACTCCGGCGCTACTCTTCACGTTGATCGTCACCGCGGCAGTCGAAGCTCCGCCGCATCCGTCCCACTCCTCGACGACCACGTTGTACGTTCCCGGACTGAGATTAATGCTGGTATTCATGCTCGAACTGTTGACCGTATAAACCAGGTCGTAAGGGGCAGGATAGATGCCCATGGCCGAGACTCCCTTTGAGCACGAGGTGCTCGCCGAGGCCACGAACTTAACGGAGGTCCCCACCGAACTGCCGTTGGCTGGACTGCTCACGGTCACCCCGGCGAACGCCGACATCGAGGCAAGGACGAATAAGAAGATAAAGACGAAGTTGAGGGCAAACCGAGGCGTGCACAGGGGGGCGTGCTTGGGCATTGGCGCTTTCTCCTGTTGGATGAAATAGTCTTTCTAGCGTGCTGATATTGTTTGGCTTACGTGAACGAGAGGGGATCGCACCGGCGGCTGGCGGGAAACCCTGAGAGTCTTTCTACGCCGCCCTCACTCCCTAGCGTACCGTGGGAGGCAAGCGGTAACTACTGAGCGGAAGGTTCAGCGTATACATCCTTCACCGTATTGTCAAAGGAAGAGCGCCAGAAAATTACTCAGAAGTTCTAGCCATTTTGTTGAAGTGCTGGACTTGCTGAGCCACGGATCACACCCCGAAAGTTTTCCTTCGTCATCTTTCGTTCCTTCGTGGTTGATGCCTTTGCCTTTCGTCTTTGTCACTTGTACATCGTCAGCGCCCCGCAAGTGGTCGGCTGCACCGTCGCCGAAGGTGTAGGGCAATTCGCACTACTCGGCACATAGCCCTGGCCGCCGCCCGCCACAAAAATCTTTCCATCCGCCACGGTGGGCACAACGAACTTCACCGCACCAGGATTGCCCGGCACCGTGCTGTTGAATGCCGACGTATCCCACAACTCCGTGCCCAGCGAGCCCGCGCCTGTTCCGGTCGGAATGGCCCTATAGGCATAGAGCACTGCCGCGCCCGCGGCTTTGGTGAAGGTGCCGAAGGCGCCGCCATCGATCGCCCACACAATCGCGTTGCTCACGTTCGTGACCTGGGCGTTGTTCCACGTCACCGAAGGCGACGCTCCCGGAAACTGAAATTTGTGCGGCGAGTTCGGCGTGGATGGATTGGGGTTGAAAGTTCCCAGCCCGCCCGCATTCTGAAACTTGAACGCTTTCAGCGTATCCAGAATGCCGGTGAAGTAAACATAGTTGTACTGCGTTTTGCCCGAGCCTGCGGAGAGAAACGCCGGAGCCCCGCGGCTGCCGCGGTCGGTGTCGCTCGCAGCGCCCGACAGTCCCGCGAAACACTGTGCAATCGCGCCCGCCGCCGGACTCGCCGCCGTGGTGCACGCATACTCCGTCGAATTCGCGGAATGGCTGTCGATGTGGCCCATGCTGTCGGCGAACACGACGTAGACCATCCCCTGCTTCCCCGCTGCGATCAGCTCGGGATGGTTCAGCTGAAATGACGGTGCCAGCAAGACCACTCCGCCCGCTCCCAAATCCAAATCTCCCGTGGTCAGCGCCAGCTGGCAATAATGCCCGGTGCTGTCCAGCTTGCACGGGCTGGGACACTTCGGCGGATTCGGATTCGTGCACGCAACCGTCAAGTGTCCGGTGTTCAAAGCGTTGTAATCGGGCACCGAATAATAATCCTGCAATCCGCCCCCGTTGAGCCGGATCACGCTATTGCTGAACGTGCTGGTTCCCTGCCCGACATCGCCTCCATTGCCCACTGCGGCATAAATGTTCCCTTCCGCATCCACCGCCGGCGCCGATCCACCCATCCAGATCCCGCCAATGCACTCCTTCTGCGTGCATCCCTCCTCCGGATTAAAAACGTTGTACGTACTCTGGAACTCGCTGGCCGAATAGTTGTAGGTAAAAGCAATTTCGAATCCGTAATGCAACGTGCCGTCGCAGAACGCTCCCCACGAGACCCACACCTGGCTGCTCCCGTTGCCCGCCGGCACCAGTGCCAGCGCAGCCCTCTGATTCGCTTGCAACGGATCGAACCCGGGCGCATGGTTCGACGCAAACGTCGCATCCAGCAGCACCGGACTTCCCGGAAGCTCCTGCAAAGTATCCGCCGCCAGCGCATGCAACTTCTGCCGATACGTCTTGTTGCCCGACCCGTCAATGTCCTCATGCCGGCTCACCAGAT
Organism: uncultured Acidobacteriota bacterium; assembly: GCA_963701925.1. Classification (GTDB taxonomy): domain Bacteria; phylum Acidobacteriota; class Terriglobia; order Terriglobales; family Acidobacteriaceae; genus Sulfotelmatobacter. The sequence continues at coordinate 556,803 of CAVPBQ010000005.1, read as the reverse complement.
ACATCACCGGCGGCGTCACCGAAACATCAATCACCGGCGTCCCCGTGATCCCGATCTCCGGCTGAATGACCGGCCCGCCGCAACTTGGCATGTCTGACCAGGGCACAGCGATCTCCGTATACCCCGTTCCCAGATCGCTGGCGTTATTCAAATTCACGCTGGCCAGCGTGGTGCCGCTCGCGCTCGTACTGTCCGAATCCCAGGCGTAGACCGAGTTGTTCTGGGTCGCCGCATACACCACATTCTTCGCCGCGCCGTTCACCAATAACTGATGTACGTACAACGGCTGGGTATAAATCTGCCCATCGGCAACTGCCATCCACTTCGGCGCAGGCTTCGCCGTGGTTCCCAACGTCGAGGCTTGCAGCACGCTCTCATTCGGATTTACCCCGTCGCGATTGCCGTCGTTGTGATAAGTGGTCACACAAGGCGTCGACCCGGTGCAATACGTTTGTCCCAGCGCAACTGGCGCATGATGAGCCAGATTCGCCGGCCGCACCGAGACTGCGGTGGTCGAGATCAACGCAAGCACTACGGCAGACGCGGCAAATTTCATGTCGAGCTCTCCCTATCGTGGGACGAATTTCAAGATTTAAGGGGTATCGGCGGGGGGAAGGTGACCGCATGACTGACCCGCTCGCCCTCATTATCAAGGCCCGCCCAGCCCCGGTCAATGGCAAAAAGACCTGTGGAGCGGGCACTCTAGCCCGCTCGCCGGCACCGGAAACTCAGCGGGCAAGACTGTCCGCTACATTTCCCGGGCTTCGGCCCAACCCCCTCCGAGGTCAGAATCCGTGCATTTTTCTGCCGCACTGCGGAAAGGTAACTTTTCACACTGGCGTAACAAACATTCGCTATAGTCCGCCCTGTTCCTGAAGCTGCGGCATCCCCCGGGTACACAAAATCGAAATTCTATTTAGGAGATCTTCATGGCCACCGCAACCACCGCGCCGGCAATTCAAGACAAACTCAGTAAACGACCGGCATTGATCGGCATCATCGGATTTGGCATCGTTCTGGTGATCGGCGTCGGCTACGCTGTCTATCACCTGCTCTCGGACCTTTCCGGCGTGCACTCCGACTCGATCATGCCCTACCTTTTGCTGGGGCTGGCGCTGATGGTGGCTCTCGGCTTCGAGTTCGTCAACGGATTTCACGACACGGCGAACGCTGTTGCAACTGTCATTTATACCCATTCCCTCGAGCCCCACATTGCCGTCGTTTGGTCTGGCTTCTGGAACTTCCTCGGAGTCATGACCTCCTCCGGCCTGGTCGCCTTTGGCATCATTTCCCTGCTTCCAGTTGAACTGATCCTGCAAGTGGGCAGCAAAGCCGGATTCGCCATGGTCTTCGCCCTCCTCGTCGCTGCCATCATCTGGAATCTCGGCACATGGTACTTCGGCCTGCCCGCCTCCAGTTCCCACACCATGGTTGGATCGATCATCGGCGTCGGTATTGCCAATCAATTGATGTCGGCCAAGTCCGGAACCAGCGGCGTCGATTGGGGACAAGCCTCCAACGTCGGCAAGTCGCTCCTGCTCTCACCGATTTTCGGATTCATCCTCGCCTACCTCTTGCTCAGGCTGATGAAGGCCATCATCAAAAACAAAGAACTCTACATCGCCCCCGAAGGCACCGAGCCGCCTCCGATCTGGATTCGTGCTCTGCTCATTCTCACCTGCACTGGAGTCAGCTTCTTTCACGGATCGAATGACGGACAAAAGGGCATGGGACTCATCATGCTGATTCTGGTCGGCACCGTTCCCACCGCCTATGCGCTCAACCACGCCATCACCCACAAGGACTCCGAGGATTTCATTGCCGTCTCCCAGCAATCCGCAACTACGCTCGACAAATACGTCGACTCCAACGCGGTCGTCGGCGACGACCGCGACGAAGTCACCGACTTCATCCGCACCAAGCAGTTCACTCCGAATACCATGCTGGCCCTGCGCCAGCTGGTCAACGATATTGGCAATGAAACTGCGCTGTTCGGCGAGCTGGCGAAGGTTCCCCATGACCGGGTGCGCAACTTCCGCAACGACATGTACCTGGTCAGCGAAGCCCTGCGCGTCATGAAGAAGACCAAGCAGCCTGCCCTGTCCGCCGATGACTGGGTTGTGCTCGACAACTACAAAAAGCACATCGACAGGTCGACCCGCTTCATTCCGACCTGGGTGAAAGTTGCAGTGGCTCTGGCATTGGGTCTCGGCACCATGGTCGGCTGGAAGCGCATCGTGGTCACAGTCGGCGAAAAAATCGGCAAGGAACACCTCACCTACGGACAAGGCGCCGCCGCCGAAATCGTAGCCATGGCCACCATCGGCGCTGCTGACGGCCTGGGCCTGCCGGTCAGTACCACGCACGTACTTTCGTCCGGCGTGGCCGGAACCATGGCCGCCAACCACTCCGGCCTGCAATGGTCCACGGTAAGAAATCTCGCGATGGCGTGGATCCTCACGCTACCCGCCTCAATGATGCTGGCAGGATTTCTATTCTGGGCCTTCAAGAATATGTTCTAGGTTCGCTCGCAGCACCAATACACTGGCTGCCCCATCCTTCGCGCATTTTGCGAAGGGTGGGAACCAGGGAATGCCCGCGTAAGAAGTCAGGAATCACCAACCCATTTGGCGCATACGGTCAAGGATGAGCGCACTGTAGTGAGTCATGCGCTCGGGCCGGCGTCTGAGTGGAGCGGGCAAAATCGCGGCCAGCCGTGCCGCTTGTTCGCGATCGATATTTCGAGCCGCAACTCCGTCGTAGTAACGGCACGCCGGCTCGGCCCCATAAATCTCCGGGCCCCATTCGACCACATTCAGGTAGATCTCCAGAATGCGCCGCTTGCCGAGAACCAATTCGGCCACCGGTACGAGTGAAGCCTCCGCGCCCTTGCGCAGGACAGAACGGCCGGTTCCAAAAAACAGGTTCTTCACAAGTTGCTGAGTAATGGTCGACGCTCCGCGAGAGCGACCGCCTTCCAAATCATCTTCGGCAGCGATTTGTATCTCATGCCAATCGAACCCGTGATGCTGGTAGAAACGCGCGTCCTCCGCAGCCACCACCGCGTGCTGCAGATCGGGCGAAATCTGGTTGAGCGGAATGAACTTGTAATGCTCGTGATACGGAGTGTGGTGAATCCACGCTTGCAAGTGGCGCTGCATGTGCACCGCCGTCGACGGAGGGTCGATCCAGCGAGCGGCCACCATGATCAGCGCGGGAAGGGACCAAACCAGCACGACACTGATGACCAGCCATCGGACAAATGACCGACGAAAAACCTTCCGAAGGGAAGACTCAGCTGGCGTGTCTGGCTTTTCACTCACGTTTCAGAATAATAGCCTGCTCGCGGTTGACAAACTCGTTAAACGAGGACTATGGTAGGCGAACAAAAGACGAATTAAATGTCTTCCCTGCCCTTGCTCCCGCCCCGCACTCCAGACCATGACAAGCCCCGCCTCGTCGGCATTGCTCGCCTGGCCTCCGAAGGCGAGTCGATTCGCGAAGGGCACGATGTCGAATACTTCACGCTTCAGACCAAGTCGCTGCTGAACCGCTGCGTCAGCAACCGCCAAATGCCATTCACTTGGACCATCAATCCTTACCGTGGCTGCGAGTTTGCCTGCAAATACTGTTACGCCCGCTACACGCACGAGTTCATGGAGATGCGCGACGGCCTCGAATTTGAACAGAAAATCTACGTCAAGCAGCATGCCGCGGGCCTGCTGCGCCACGAACTGCGCCGCGTCAAAGCCGGCGAAGCCATCGCCCTAGGCACCGCCACCGATCCCTACCAGCCCGCCGAGCGCCGCTACGAGGTCACGCGGGGCATCCTCGAAGAATTCGCCCGCCATCGCGGATACGACCTCGGCATCGTCACCAAGTCCAATCTCGTCGTGCGCGATCTCGACCTGCTTAAGGAAGTCGCGCGCACCAACCAACTCTCGGTCCACATCACCATCACCACCCTCAACGTCGATCTCGCCCGCATCCTCGAACCTCGCGCCCCGCGCCCAGACCTGCGCATGGACGCCGTTCGCGAGCTTAGCCAGGCCGGAATTCGTGTGGGCATCAGTTGCTCGCCAGTGGTTCCGGGAATCACCGACGCGCCCAAAGATTTGGAGGCCGTGATCCGCGCCGCATCCGAAGCCGGCGCCGACTACGTTTTTGCCAACCCTCTTTTTCTAAAGCCCTGTTCGGCCGCCATCTTCCTGCCCTTTCTCGAACAGAATTTTCCGCATCTCGCCGAGAATTACCGCCAGCGCTATCACGACCGCGCATTTCTACCGCCCTCCTATTCGAAGCGCCTCTCGGAGCTGGTTCATCGCCTGCGCGAAAAATACAAACTCACCCGCCGCGACCGCTACGCCTTCGCCATCAAATGGCCCGTCCAAGCCTTCGACCAGCAACTGACCCTGTTCCAGAAAGATTGAGTAATTGGGAAATTTGGTATTTGTGTAATCTGAGACCGACGTGTTTCCGGTTTTCAATCTCCCAATCACAAAATCGCTCAATGACTCAATCTCACCGCTCTCGTCCCCTATAATCTCTGTGAACGCCCATGGCCCCGTTCTACCCTCCAACCGGACCACCTCAGCGCGTCCCCTTCGGCGTGCGCCTGCATAATTTCTGGCGCCGTGTCACCGAAGGATTGGAGATCAGCCAACTCTGGTCGCAATTCGAAACCGACGCCCGCGCCAGCTATCGTCTGTACTCCCGGGACGTTGAGGCCAAGACTCCCGATGGGCTCACGCGCCGCGGCCGGAACGTTCACATCCTGAAGGAATTTTTCTGGTCAGTTTTTGAAAAGCTCACACCCGCGCGCCGCGTCCTGTTGCTGGCCGCCCTGGTTCTCCTCGTCATCCCGCACAGCGGCTTCAACTACACAGGAGACAACGGCAAGGTCTACGCCATTGAATTCGATCTGCACTTCTGGGCCGGACTGCTTCTGCTGCTGCTGCTCATTCTCGAAATCGCCGACCGCGTGGTGATGAAGCGCGACCTGCAGATCGCGCGCGAGATCCAAACCTGGCTGCTGCCCGGCGCGCCGCCGCAGATTCCCGGCCTCACTCTCACCTACGCAACCCGCCCCGCGAATACCGTGGCCGGAGATTACTACGACGTCTTTCCGCACCCCGGCAAAACTCCCGAAGAAAATCGCGTCGTCTTCGCCGTCGCCGACGTCGCCGGAAAAAGTATTCCCGCCGCCATGTTGATGGCGACCTTTCAGGCCAGCCTCAAAACTCTTTCCACCGCCCAGGTGCCGCTGACCGAACTCGCGGCCAACATGAATAAGTACGCCTGTTCCAACAGCCAGGGCGGACTGCGCTTCACCACTGCATTTCTTGCCGAGTACGATGCCGCTCACCGCTCGTTTTATTACATCAATGCAGGCCACAACAATCCCATCCTGCGCCGCGCCAGCGGACAGATCGAGCGCCTCGACGTGGGCGGCTTGCCCTTCGGCATCATGCCCGAAGCCAAATACGAAGCCGCCACGGTTACGCTCGCGCCCGGCGATTGGCTCATCATCTTCACCGACGGATTAATCGAAGCTGAAAATGCGCATCAGCAAGAGTATGGCGAAGCCCGTCTGCTCGCAGAGTTGGAAGCTGGAAAATCTGAGACTCCCGTCGACATGCTCAAGCGCCTGATGGCAGCGGTCGATTTATTCGTCGGCAATACACCTCAGCACGACGACGTGACCTGCATGCTGATCAAAGCCGTCGACATATAGGAATTGTTTCGCGAACCGCATTCATCTAAGAAACCATCATGAGCAGAGTTCTGGTTACGGGCGGATCCGGTTTCATCGCAAGTCATGCGATTTTGCAGTTGCTCGCAGCCGGCCACGAGGTGCGAACCACGGTGCGCCATCTCAATCGCGAGGCGGAAGTGCGCGGCTTGATGAAAACCGGCGGCGCTGCCGCGGCCGATCGGATGAAAGGCCGGATCTCTTTTTTTGCCGCCGACCTTGAACAGGATGCGGGCTGGGCCGAGGCCGTCACCGGCTGCGACTACGTCCTGCACATAGCCTCACCGTTTCCTCCGACCGTACCCAAAAATGAAAATGACTTAATCGTGCCCGCGCGCGAAGGCGCCCTGCGCGTCTTACGCGCCGCGCGCAATGCCGGAGTGCAGCGCGTGGTCCTGACTTCGTCGTTCGCCGCCATCGGCTGTGGCCATCCCACGCAGGCTGCTCCTCTCGACGAAACCAACTGGACCGATCCCAACGCCCCCGACGTCGCCCCTTATGCGAAATCGAAAACTTTGGCCGAACGCGCCGCTTGGGATTTCATCGCCAAAGAAGGCGGCAGCCTCGAACTCGCCGTAGTGAATCCCGTCGGCGTCTTCGGACCGGTGCTCGGCCCGGACTATTCGACCTCGATCCTCATCGTGCAACGCCTGATGGATGGCGCCATGCCCGGCCTGCCCCATCTTTACTTCGGCGCAGTGGATGTGCGCGATGTGGTCGACTTGCATCTGCGCGCCATGGTGCATCCCGCCGCCAAGGGCGAGCGCTTCCTCGCCGTCTCCGGCGATTTCATGTCCGCGCTCGACATCGCGCAAGTACTGAAATCGCGCATGGGCGCCGCCGCGAAAAAGGTTCCAACTCGTGTGCTGCCTGATTGGATGATTCGCGTGGCCGCGCTTTTCGATGGGCAAGTGAAGCAGATCACTCCCGAACTCGGTAAACGAAAAAATGCCACCAGCGCCAAAGCCCAGCGCGTCCTGGCCTGGACGCCCCGCTCCAGAGAAGATGCAATCGTAGCTACAGCCGAAAGTCTGCAGCGCCTGGGCCTACTGAAAGCCAAGTAGAGCGGAAGCATTCTCCGCCCAAGGTCGTGTGGGGACGGACGCAGCTTGCCCTGAGCGAAGCCGAAGGGTCCGTCCAGCGAGCGCAGCGAGCCGCTATCGCCGCAAGTTGTTGAGTCCAGGTGTAAGTCGCTGAGACCAGGTGCAAGTCGTTGAAAAGTTCGTAGAACGGTCCTACGAGCCAAAATGCCGAGCGATTTTTCGCGAGGCGGCCTCCGGCATCACCGCAAACCTCCACGACGCTCTAAGCGCCGTTTCCGCCCCCGCAAAGGGCATTCCAGGCAGCCAGCAGACTGCGCATTCGGCGCTCTTCCTCTGTAGCAACTGTGACATATATTGTTGTACGTACAATCTCGTACGATGTCAGGACGACTGCATGCACTCGGCATATATACGATGAAACGCATGCACGCCTTTTTCCTGCTGCACGCTATACCGTCCGCGCGAATAGCTTCGCGACCGCAGGTTGCGTTGCACCGCCTCGCAGATCGCCACATCCTCGATCTGGATCTGATCGCTGAATTCCACCGAAGCCTTCGCCGCCGGCGATGCGTGATCCTTTGCCGGCAAGTACCATTCGAAGATCGCCAGGGTTCGCTCCGCCTCGAGCGGTAGAACGATATTCAGCGAAACGTTATCGGGATAGCAGTTCAGCATCCAGTTAGGAAAGATCCAGAAATAATCCGTTGTTAAAGGAGAAGCCAAATCTTCTCCCGCTTGCTCATAGCGTCGCGGCGTGGCATCGCCCGGCTGCGCTCCGCGGATCGGACTGAACTGCCGCACATGTCCCTCGCGGCCGCGCCCCTCTCGTTCACCAGCGTGCGGCTCGACCACGTACGCGTTGTAATCGAGCTCGCGATTCAGCCCGGGATGCACGCTGGGCAGGTGATATCCCTCCAGATAATTGTCGACGTAGGTTTTCCAGTTGCACTTCATGTCGTAGGTGCGGCGCTCGAAAAGCTTCATGCCGGCGAAGGCAAACTTTTCGGCCTGCCCCGGCAACTGGCCCAGACATTCGCGCAGCGGCCGCGCCCCCGCATCAAGATTTGCGAACACAAGATTGAACCACTCCTCCGTCCGCACCGGCGCCAGCGAGAAGTCTTCGGGGCGAAATCCCTCCACGCCCTCGATTTCGGTCGCGCTGATCAGCGCGCCGTCCAGCCCATACGTCCATCCGTGATAACCGCAGCGGAAAAGTTTGCGCGACCCGCAGCCCTCCGCGGGAGGCCCGGCGCGATGCCGGCAGACGTTATAAAAACCGCGTAACTTTCCATCGGAGCCGCGAACGAACAGGAGCGGTTCCCCCACCAGTTCGGTGGTGAAAAAATCCCCCGCGGCCACGACCTGGCTGGCATGTCCCACCACCTGCCAGGTGCGCGCAAAGACTTTTTCCTTCTCCGCAGCCAAGACGCCAGCCTCCCTATAAAGAAAGGAAGGAAGCGTCCACGCCCGGGCAATTTCAGCGTCGATATGGAATGGATCATTCACGCGACACATTGTAAGGCAGGCGTATATGTAGGGACAGCCGCCCTCGGCTGTCCGTTCGAGCGCAGCTCGACGGTCTTTCCGCGCAGCAAAAATTTCTGGGCACCAGCCCATGCCCGACCCGGCAGGTAACAACTTTCATGGTTACCCTCCGGCAAGTCCCGCGCCGTTCTGCGTTCTAACCTGGAACCGCTGCTTAACGCGGATTGCCGCGATTTGTCAGTCCAACGCCATGTTTTGCCAGCCCAAGGACCTCATGGCCTCATAGAAAAGAATAGGGATTGGACCAAAGTGCACCCTTTCACTGAAAACAAAGCCGTTCCTCGAAAGGTCACCGGAACCGAGGTAACTTGGGCTTTGGCGAGGCAAGTGCAAATATCAGGATCGACTGCGTCATCCGTGACCAGAAAAAATCTAGACCAAACGAGGGGAAAAAAAGAGATGCGGAAACAGAAGGGTTTTTCACTGATCGAGCTGCTGATCGTGGTGGCAATCATCCTGATCATTGCAGCTATCGCAATTCCAAACTTGCTGCGCGCCCGCATGGCGGCCAATGAGTCGTCTGCTGTCGCCTCCATCCGTACCATCAACACGGCGATGATTACCTACAACTCCACCTATCCGACAACGGGCTTCGCGGCCTCGCTGACGGTTCTCGGTGGTGTGGCTCCTTGCACTCCTACCTCGACCACGGCCTGCCTGATTGACAGCGTGCTCGCGGCTGGCACCAAGAGCGGTTACACCTTCGTAGCGGCGGGCGTTGCCGGTACTCCGAGCAATTCTTACTACGCGAACGGCAAACCGGTCACGTTGAACCAGACTGGTATCCGCGCCTTCTGCTCGTTCGAAGACGCTGTGGTTCGTGTCGATCCGGCTGGAGCTGGTGCGTCGTCCGTTGCGACCTGCCAGGCCTTCCTGCCTCTGAACCAGTAAGCTTCAAGTTGGCGAAGTACCTGGGGAGGGTATAAGCCGAGAGCAGCGAACGCAAGTTCGCTGCTCTTTTGTTTTTTTGGGGTCGATTTCTTTCTCCGTAGTTCTCTTCAGTTATTCCCAACCTGATTCAGCACACGGGCACAAAGGAACTTCAATTTTGCTTTACAAACCGTGACTTCCTGATTGACGTAAAGTGTCAATTCAGGCATGAGCCCGATCCCCCCGGTTCTGCGGGTCATGCTACCGCAGCCGCTTCTTGTTAGAAACAAATGAGTTCTTCAAAACACCGAGGTGCTAAAGAGAAATTCAACTTTGGCCCTACGTTTGCCATTAGAAAAGTGGCTGGGAACGATAGGCAAGAGAGATCCGACAGCCTCTTGACAGAACTTTCTGGACTGAGGGATTACTTCAATGCGAAAACAAAAAGGCTTTTCACTTATCGAGCTGCTGATTGTTGTAGCGATCATCTTGATCATCGCAGCCATTGCGATTCCGAACTTGCTGCGCGCCCGCATGGCGGCCAATGAGTCGTCTGCCGTGGCTTCGATTCGGACCATCAACACCGGTATGATCACCTACAACTCCACCTATCCGACGGTCGGCTTTGCCGCATCGTTGACTGTCCTTGGCGGCGTGGCGCCGTGTACGCCAACTTCCACCACGGCCTGCGTAATTGATAGCGTCCTGGCCGGTGGCTCCAAGAGCGGTTACACCTTCACCGCGGCAGGCGTTGCCGGTACGCCGAGCACGTCCTATTACGCCAACGGCAAACCGATTACGCTGAACGAGACTGGCATACGCGCCTTCTGCTCATTTTCAGACGCGGTGGTCCGCGTGGATCCGGCCGGCGCTGGCGCCAGCTCGGTTGCCACCTGCCAGGCGTTCTTGCCGCTTCAGTAAGCTTCCATTACGAAGCATCCGGGGGAGTACCAGCCAGGAGCAGCGAACCTAAAGTTCGCTGCTCCGTTGTTTTTTAGGTCTCAAAAGAGGAGGGGTGTCTCATTTCAGATTGAGAATTGGCGACTTCTCATCATCCGGGCCTCGCATTATTCTCCCCGCGCCACATTCCAACTGGTAACCGTCGTAACCTGCTCAGTTAAACCGCGGCGGACTTTTTTGCTTATAATTTTTCGGTAAGCCTCTACTCTCGGAACCATGGCAGCCATCGAAATTCTCGGCCTGGAAAAAACCTACATGGTTGGGTTCTGGCGGAAGCGTCCCAAACGCGCGTTGTACCCGCTGCACCTGACCGTGGAAGATGGAGAGATCTTCGGCTTCCTCGGCCCCAACGGCGCCGGCAAGACGACGACTTTGAAAATGCTGATGGGCCTGGTCTTCCCCACCGCCGGAAGCGCGCGCCTCCTGGGCCGCGACTGGACCGACCCAGAAGTCAAAGCGCAAATCGGATTTCTTCCCGAGCAACCGTATTTTTATGATCATCTGACGGCGCACGAACTGCTCGACTACTACGGGCAGCTTTCCGGCGTTCCCGCCAAACAGCGCAAGCCGCGCGTGGAAGAAGTTCTTGCGCGCGTGGGATTGACCGACATTAAAGGCCTGCAGCTGCGCAAATTTTCCAAAGGCATGCTGCAGCGCGTGGGCATCGCGCAGGCCATTTTGCACGATCCCAAGCTCGTCTTCTTCGACGAACCCATGTCGGGACTCGATCCACTGGGCCGGCGCGAAGTGCGCGATCTGATCGAGCAACTCAAGCAGGAAGGCAAAACCGTTTTCTTCTCCACGCACATTCTTTCCGATGCCGAAGCTCTCTGCGACCGCGTGGCCATCATTCACCAAGGTGAATTACGCGGCGTGGGCGCGGTGGAAGAGTTGACCGCCAATCTGCAAGGGAAAGTGGAAGTGATCTGGCAAGGCACGATGATTCCGGCTTCGATGAAAGCGCTCGATGCCGAATGCCACATCACCGGGGACACGGTCCGCGCCGTGGTTGCAGAAAGTCAGCAGGACGCCGCCATTGACGCGCTGCGCCGCGAGCACATCCGGCTGATTGCCCTGACACCTCTGCGCACTTCGCTCGAAGCCTATTTCGTCGAGAAGCTGCAGCGTTCCGCAACCTCAGCCAGAACCACGACGGGAGTCGGGGCATGAACGCGCGCATCCTGCACATCGCCCGCAACACCTTCCGCGAGGCCGTCCGCGACCGCGTGCTTTACAACCTGATCGCCTTTGCCCTGCTGCTCTCGGGTGCGGCCATTCTCGTCGGACAGATTTCCATCGACATCGAGCGCCTGGTGGTCGTCAATCTCGGCCTGACCGCAGTCTCGCTGTTCGGCGTAGTGATTGCCATCTTCATCGGCATCGGCCTGGTCTCGAAAGAGATTGAGAAACGGACGCTTTACACCGTGCTATCGCGGCCAGTGCGCCGCTGGGAGTTCATTGTCGGCAAATTCCTCGGCCTGGCCGGCACGCTCGTCGTCAACACGCTCTTCATGGCGATCGGCGTATTCGCCGCGTTGCTTTACGTAGCGCACAAGTTCTCCGCCTCCGATGCGACCATCCTGGTCGCGCTCTATTTCATCATCCTGGAATTTCTTATCATCTGTTCGCTGGCCCTGCTGTTCTCCTCGTTCTCTTCCCCGCTGCTCTCGGCGGTGTTTGCGTTTTCGCTTTTCGTGATTGGCAGCTTCGCCGACGACCTCCGCGGATTCGCCGCACTGGCGCACGGATTCACTCACTGGATCGCCACCGCGGCGGCATATCTCGTGCCCAATTTTTCGGCACTCAACGTCATCAGCGCAGTCGCGCACCAGCAACCTCTGAGCGGCCAGCTCATCCTGCAGAACACTCTGTATGCGATCTTCTATTCCGTCATGGCCCTGAGCGGAGCCGTGCTGATCTTCGAGCGCAGGAATTTGAAATGACCGCCGCGCGGCGCACGACCATCATCGCCAGCGCCTGCCTCGCGCTCTCGCTCTGCGCCAGCACTCTGCTGCTTCGCCACATTGATCAGATTCGCCCCAAGGCGAACATCGAAGATGCTCTATATATCGATTCGCCAAAGATGCTGAAGCGCGCCAGCCTCGGCTACAGCGGCCTGATGGCCTGCATTTACTGGACCCGCACCGTGCAGTACTTCGGCCACCGCCATTTCGACCGCGAGCACACTTACAACGAACTGGCTCCGCTGCTCGAGATCACCACCGCGCTCGATCCTCACCTGCTCCCGGCCTATCAGTTTGGAGCCAGCTTTCTGGCGCCCCAGCCGCCCAACGGCGCCGGCGAACCCGATCGCGCCGTTCGCCTAATGGAATATGGCATCGAGCACAATCCCGACGACTGGCACCTTTACTACGATCTCGGATTCGTCTACTACACCGAAATGCACGAATACCGCAAAGCGTCTGAAATTTTTGAGCGCGGCTCTGAGGTTCCGGGCGCCTATCCTTTCATGAAAGTCATGGCGGCGCAGACGGCGCAACATGCCGGAGACCTGCAGACCGCGCGCATGCTCTGGAGCGCCACCTACCAGACCGGCCGTGAGACCAACGTTCGCCACAACGCGCTCGAACATCTGCGCGCCATTCAGGTCGACGAAGACGTCACCAACTTGCAGACTGCGGTCACGCGTTTTGGAGAACGCACCGGGCGCCTCCCGGCCAGCATGAACGAACTGATCGAAGCCGAGCATCTGCCCGGCGTCCCGCTCGATCCCGACGGCACTCCTTACCAACTGAATGAAGGTCGCATCCTGCTGGAGCATCCCGACGATTTTCCCTTCGTCGACAAAGGCCTGCCCCCGGGATACAAGCCCTCCGGCCTCCCGAAGTTCCATTCCAAACTTTAGCTAGCAGAAGTGTGAAGCAGGAAGTGTGGCGCGGGCGTCCTCGCCCGCGTCTTTTGAAAGGGCGCGGCTTCAGCCGCGCCATATGTGGCATAAAATCAATCGCGGCTTTAGCCGCTGGCCTACATTCTCGAACTGACCCGCTTCCCCTTATGAGCTCCAACCCATCAGCGCCGAAAATCCTACCCGCGGCCCGCCAATGGTGGACCGATTGCGCCGCGCGCGAGGGCTGGTTCGCAGCCACGCGCGAGTTGCTAACCGGCCTCTGGGATTTCGCCCGCGATTCCACTCCATCGCGCCTGCGCCAGCGCTACGGAGACGCCGACTACGACTGGGACCACCACGTCAACACGACCAGCGCGGCCGTCGCCTGGCGCGACCGCCTGCTCGGAGTTTTTCATTCACCCTACCAGCCCACCGAGCCGGAGCTATTTCACGAGATGATGGTCGCGCTCCGCCGGCAGCCGAATTTCAATTTCGCCGACTTCACCTTTGTCGATCTCGGCTCCGGCAAGGGACGCACGCTGCTGATGGCGTCTGACCATCCCTTCCGCCAGATCGCAGGAGTGGAGTTGCTGCCCTCGCTCGACGCCATCGCAAAACAAAATCTCGCCGATTACAAAAGCGAATCGCAGCAGTGCTTCGCCCTCGAATCGATTTGCGCCGACGCCACGGATTATCTTTTTTCCGCCGAACCCACGCTGCTCTATTTATTCAATCCATTCCCTGAAGCCGTCCTGCGCCGCGTGCTCGCGAATCTAGAGCAGAGCCTGCGGGCAAATCCGCGGCCCGCGTATGTGCTGTATCACAACCCGCAACTAGAGCGCGTTTTGGATGAGTACACGCTGTTCAAGAAGATCGCCGGCACTCATCAGTACTCGATCTACTGCGTCATGTGCCAGAACTTGGGGTCGAATTCGAAATCGACCAGCGCGTCCCGATAATCGATTTTGATATCGAGAAAACGCAGCATGACGAAGCCCAGAAAACCTGAGACTTCCGTACCTACATCGTCACTGATCCGCGATGTGTCGAACGCGGTCAGTTCCTGATTCGTCTGTTTCAGATGGCCGAACTCCAGAATTGCTTTATGGGCACTGTAAATATTCTTTACCTCCCCGCTCACGCCGGAGATGGATCCCAGGGACTCATCCACGTGACTGACCTCCCGGGCGGCGCCTGGCGAGATCGCGTTATTGAAGGCTCCCGTGTCCAAAACAAAGAGCTTGGCCGGAACTTGCCCGATGGACGTGGGCACCAGCAGGAAATGTCCGAAGCGGAATACGTGCGTGTAGGGCTGCATCTCTGGGGCAATGTACCGATCTTGTGGTCCGCGAGACGGTTGAGTTGGAGCCGCGATTTTTGCGCCTTCATTCTTCGAGGCTTCGGTTGCGTTGCCCTTGCTGGTTCCCGGGTCCGAAGCGGCCGAATCGTCTTCGTCATCGTCCTCGCTGTTGAGGGCGGCGTTCTGTTCGGCTTCACCCGGACGTTTGGGTAGTTCGCTGAGTTTCAGTTATTCGTGCGGAAAGTCGAGGTCCACCAGAAAACGCTCGAACACGTCAGCGCCAATCGGCCCATCTTCCCCCGCTACGGAAAAGCTCTCCTGAACCGTGATCGGGCAATTCCGGAATTCCAACTCGCCAATTTTGATGGAATCGGCCACGCCCACGAATGCCTTGCGCGTGCCCTTGTCGCCGATTCCGCCGATCTTGGTCTCGACGATTTTTGTAATCCCCGCGTGCTCGGCAATGGACCGCTTGACCACAATCCCGCCGGCACCGGTATCGAGCAACAAATCGCTCTTGTGCCCATTCAGCGCCACCGTGAGGCCATATCCACGCAAATGTTCGGGATCGTACTTGAGGCGAACCAGAGCTATTTCCGCCGCGCTGAGCTTGTCGACCAGATGACATGAGCCATTCTTCTGTTTTGCTTTCACTTTCAGATATTCCACGTAACTCTTCACATTCTCGCGCTCTCCCGCGTACCAGTTGTTCTCTGCCGCTAGAGAACTCTCCAGGAACGCAATTCGTTCGGAGAGCGGCCGAGTTTCAGCCCACTGCTCTTGAATGTCGGGATCGGAGGGGTCCAGTTCGTGCGCGTTTTCCGTCATCCTCCGCGCGGTCTTGTACATGGCGATGGCATGGCGAACCCGCGCCAGTCCCAAATAAGCGCGGGCTTCAAGATGTCCCGACTTGATCACGTCCACCCATTCTTTTTCCGCGTCAGTGATCCTGCCCTGCCGGAACCAGACCTCGCCGCGCGCAACGTGGACCTGAGGAGACTCGGCTTCCGCTAATCCTTTTTCCGCAGTCTGCGCTGCCTGCTCCACATTTTTCTGCTTCAGATAAACTCGCACCAGTCCGGCGTAGGCGTCCGGCGACTTGGGCTGCTCTTTTAAAATTTCCTGGTACTTCGCAATCGCGCCGTTGAAGTCGCCCTTGCGATAGAGAGTCCTCGCCTCTCCCAGCGGGTTAGGCGGGGTCGTGACGACCGGCTTGCTTTCGGCGACGGCCGTCGACGCGTTCGCTGGCGGAGCGGTCGCTGGAGTTCCTGACTGGGGGACGGCGGACTGGGCGAAGCAAGCGGCCGACATCACAACCAAGGCGAGGTGGAAGCGCAGAACTCCCAGCATGTACGATCCCTCGTTCCGTCCGGAAGTCTGGGGGAAGTCCGGAGCGGACCACAGATTCTCACATAGCCAAAGAATGGCATCAACCGGAAAAAACAGCCGCATGCGGACGCAGCCCGCTGTCGCTACAATGGTGAGATCACTTGTGCCGGCCTTCAGACCCAATCCCGTCTGAATCATACGAACTATCGATCACCGAGGCAGAAAATCCTGTTGCGAATATCCAGGCTCATTCCCCTACTCACCATGCTGTGGATTTTCTCCACACTCCCGGCCTCCGCTGCCCATGCTGCCGACGTCAAGTCCGAAGCTGCGGCCGTGGACGCCTACTACAACCATCTCCATTCCCTGGAGGCTGAGTTCACCGAGCTCTACCGGGGCTCCGGAATGGAGCGTAGCGAGTCGGGCACGCTTTGGTTGAAAAAACCTGGCAAGATGCGCTGGGAGTATCGTTCTCCCAAGGAGAAGCTGTTTGTCAGCGACGGCAAGACTGCGTGGTTTTACGTTCCGGATGATAAACAGGCCAGGAAGATGGCGGCGAAAAAGCTCGACGATATTCGCTCTCCACTTGCATTATTGCTCGGTAAGGCTAAGTTGGAAAAGGAGTTACAGGGATTGTCGCTGGCTCCTGACGTAACCCCGCTGGCGGCCGGCGATACCGTCCTGCGGGGCGTTCCGCAAGGGCTGGCAAATCAGATCAGCGAGATTGCGCTTGAGATCACGCCGGAGCATCGGATTTCGCGGATCATTCTTGAGGAAGTCGATGGTTCATCCACCGAATACCGTTTTAGCGACGAAAAGGCGGATGTGCCCATGGCCGACCAGCAATTTGAGTTTCGACCTCCGGCCGGAACGGAGACGGTAGAAGATCTGACAGGGCCATAAGCGTTAAGAAAAAAACGACTGGTTCGCCTTCCGAAGATGGTTACTTGCGGAACCAGTTTGAGGCAGTTTGGCGCGGGTCGGCGGGTTTGATTCTGAGGCAGGATGTTAAACTGGGGGTAGGACTAGCCCAGCAAAATCATTAGAAAAACCGGCAAATGGCGGAATTTGTAGTCAAAATCGCGGATGAACGCGGCAACGTGCACCAGCACGTCGAGCAGGGCTATTCCGAATCCGAAGTCCGCGACCGCTTCCTGCAGCAGGGCTATCACGTCTACTGGATCAAGCCCCAGGGCCTCATGTCCGGAGGGCTGCGCAAGCGCCGCAAACTGAAACAGGCCACGTTCCTGGTCTTCAACCAGCAGTTTCTGACCCTGATCCGCGCCGGCATGCCGATCCTGCAGGCGCTCGAACTTCTGATCAAGCGCCAGAAGGACCCGCAGCTCAAGCAGATTCTGGAAAACGTGCGCGACCGGGTGAAGGGCGGCGAATTGCTTTCCGACTCCTTCGCGGCCCAGGGCGTCATTCCGAAGATTTATACGACGACGTTGCTGGCCGGTGAGAAGAGCGGCGCCATCGACGAAGTGCTCACCCGCTACATCGGCTTCCAGCGCATGGCGATGACCTTTCGCAAAAAGCTTTTTGTCTCGCTGATCTACCCCACGCTGCTGGTCAGCGTTGTCCTGATCATGGTGACGTTCCTGTTCACCTACGTGGTGCCCAAGTTTGCCGAGCTGTTCAACAGCCTCGACGCCAAGCTGCCGGCCATCACCGTATTCATGCTGGTGGTGGGCCAGAATGCTCAGAAGTATGCGCCGTTTGTGCTGGTCGGGCTGGTGATTTTCGGGTTCGTGTTCTGGCGCTGGAAAGATACGGATCGCGGCGCGGATCGCATTGACCGCGTGATTTTGAGTTTGCCGTTATTGGGCGCTATCCGGTTGAAGCATCAGGTGGCGAGTTTCTCGCGCATGCTGGCGACTCTGCTGCAAGGCGGATTGCCACTGGTTCCGGCGATGGAGACGGCAGGTTCCTCCATGAGCAGCCGGCGCATCTTAAAGGGTGTAATGCGCGCCGGGATTCGCGTGCGCGAAGGCCAGGGATTGGCCGGCAGTCTGGAAGAGCAGAAGATTTTTCCCGAGCTGGCGGTCGAGATGATCGAAGTCGGCGAATCGACCGGCAAGCTTTCGGACATGCTCAACTCGGTGGCGGAGTTTTATGAAGAAGACGTCCAGACCGCGCTGGGCGCGGCCATGGCGCTGATTGAACCCCTCATCCTGATCATCATGGCAATTTTTGTAGGCGGAGTGTTGATCTCATTATATTTGCCGATCTTTACGTTAGGCGTGCATTAGCAGTGAGCAGAGAGCAATGAGCTAAGACAAAGGCGCGATGGGCCGGAAAATCCGGGTTTGCTCGTCGCTCACAACTCATAGCTCAGTAACGAGTCAGGACAGGTAAATGGCAACAGCTGACAAGAAATCAGTCTTCGTTAACGGCGGTAACGGGGGGCCCATCAGCCCGACCGGCAATCCTTTGACCGACCTGGAGCGCGCGCAGGACGTGGCGCGGCGCTATCGCTGTGAATTCATCGATCTCACCAATTACGAACTTCATCACGACCTGTTCAAGCGCATCCCGGTCGAACTGATGTTCCGCTACAACTTCGTGCCGCTGGAAGAGACCGGGGACGGCCGCCTCGCCATCGCCATCGCCGATCCCAGCCAGTTGATGATGATCGACGAGATCAGCCTGCTGCTGAAGATGCGCATCATCACCAAGGTCTCGACGCTCAAGCAGATTTCCGACATTCTCAAGAAGACGGAGCAGTCGCAGCGCGTGCTGGAAGAGGCCAGCGAAGGCTTCACTATCATCCGCGAAGACGAAGCCACCGGCGTCGAAGAAACGCTCACCATCGACAAGCTGACGGCGGCCAGCGACACCAGCCCCATCATTCGTTTGGTCGATACCACCATCTTCACCGCATTGCAGCGCCGCGCTTCCGATATTCACATCGAAACTCGCGACGACTCGGTCATGATCAAGTTCCGCATCGACGGCGTGCTGACGCAGGCCATGCCGCCCATCGGCAAAGAGCATCACTCCACCGTAATCTCCCGTATCAAGGTCATGAGCGAGCTCGATATTTCCGAGCGCCGCGTCCCTCAGGACGGCCGCTTCCGCGTGAAATATAACGGACGCGCCATCGACTTCCGCGTCTCGATCATGCCTTCGATTCACGGCGAAGACGCCGTGCTCCGCGTGCTCGACAAAGAGTCGATGAGCGAGAAGTTCCGCACGCTCACCCTCGACGTCGTTGGCTTCGACGAAGACGACCTCCGCCGCTTCCGCCGCTACATTAAAGAACCTTACGGCATGGTGCTGGTCACGGGGCCGACCGGTTCCGGTAAGACGACGACCCTCTACGCCGCCGTCAACGAGATCAAGACCGACGAAGACAAAATCATCACCATCGAAGACCCGGTCGAATATCAACTGCGCGGTATCACCCAGATTCCGGTCAATGAGAAAAAGGGACTGACCTTCGCCCGCGGACTGCGCTCTATTCTCCGTCACGATCCCGACAAGATCATGGTCGGCGAAATCCGCGACGCCGAAACCGCGCAGATCGCCATTCAATCCGCGCTCACCGGACACCTCGTCTTCACCACCGTCCACGCCAACAATGTGGTCGACGTGATTGGACGATTCCTGAACATGGGCGTCGAGCCCTACAACTTTGTTTCCGCACTGAATTGCATTCTGGCGCAGCGGCTGGTGCGTCTGATCTGCGACTCCTGCCGCACCGAGGTTCACTACGCCCCCGACGTGCTCGAAGCCAGCGGCCTCGATCCCGTGCAGTGGGGCAAGGTTCCGCTCTACGAAGGCCCGGGATGCATCGAGTGCGCAGGCACTGGATTCCGCGGTCGAACTGCAATTCACGAACTGCTCGATTTGAGCGACCGCATTCGTGAGATGATTCTGGCCAAGAAGCCGACGTCGGAAATCCGTCGCGCGGCGCGTGAAGAAGGCATGCGCTTCCTGCGCGAGTCGGCGCTCGATAAAGTCCGGCTGGGCATGACTACGTTGAAAGAAATCAACAAAGTCACCTTTATCGAAACGATGCGTTAATCTGAGTTGCCCCTGCCAGAGTGGGCCTGTGGCCGTGGGGCCAAGTGCCTCGTGAGGTATTGCAATTCCTGGCGGTACGGGTTCTCATTTAACGAAGGGTTTACAGCAAGAGTCTCGGGTTGGGGCGTTCCAAAGATGGTGTTCCAAGATTAAAGACTGAAGATATGAGTCCGAATTCCAAGGTAGCAAAGCCGAAACTGGCCTGCGAGATCGCGGCCGACCGCGTCTTGGCTGGCCGCTTCTCCGATCACGGTGGAGGGCTCGAAGCTTCCGCGGCGCGCGAACTGGCGCCGGGCAGCGTTGTGCCCGATCTGGTGGAAAACAATCTGCGCCAGAAAGAAGCCATCCGCGCCGGAGTGGAAGCCGCACTGGGCACGGTTGCTGGACGATCGAAGGACGTGATCGCGATTCTGCCGGATGCCTCCGTACGCGTCATGCTGGTCGAGTTTGACACGCTCCCTTCCGATCACGAAGAGGCTCTTGGCGTGGTGCGCTTCCGGCTGAAGAAGTCTCTGCCCTTCGATGTCGACAAGGCCAAAGTTTCCTACCATGCGCAGAAGCTGGCGGATGAAGTCAAGGTCGTCGCGGCCGTTGCGCTGGCCAGCGTAGTCGAGGAATACGAATCCCTGTTTCGCGATGCCGGATTCAATCCCGGTGTCGTTCTGCCCTCGACGCTCGCCGCCCTGGGCGGAGCCGAAGGCAAGCGTCCCACGCTAGTCGTCAAAGTGGACGCGCACACTACCAGTCTCGCGATTCTCAACGAAGATCAGCTGCAGCTTTTCCGCACTCTCGAAAATGGGCGCGGCGTCACCATTACCGGCGAGCAACTGGCCGAGGAAGTGTATCCCTCTGTAGTATTTTTTCAGGACACGTATCATCTGAATATTGAACGGATTTATGTGGCCGGACTGCCCGACTCGGCTGCCGCCGCAGGAGCGCTGCGAGCCCAGACTGGCGCCGAAGTGCAGGAACTGGTGGCCTCCTCGCAACTGGGAGCCGCAGCCGGCGCCGTACCGCGCTGGAGAATGGCCGGGGTGGTAGGAGCTCTGATTTCGTAAGGCAGTGGTCAGTGACCAGTGGCCAGTGGTTAGTAGCAAACCACTGACCACTGACCACTAGCCACCGGTCACTGAATTTATGCGTTTAGATCTCAATCTCGCCAGCCAACCCTACGAGGATGCGCGCCAATTTTGGATGCGCTGGGGCACGGCGGTCGGCGCCGTCGGGTTGCTGACCCTCCTGTTGCTCGCGCTCACGGTCACCGGATGGTTCAATGCCCGCCGCGACCACAAGGCTATGGCGGAGAAACGCGCCCTGATCGCCGAGCGTGATCAGGTCCGCGCCAATGCCGAGGAATTCCTGAATCGTCCGGAAAACCGCACCACCCGCGACACTTCTCAGTTTCTGAACGAACTCATCGAGCGCAAGGCATTCTCCTGGACGCGCGTGCTGGAGAATCTGGAGAAGGTCATGCCGGCGCGAGTGCACCTGGTTTCCATCAATCCCGGCCTTGATGAAGACAACCAGCTCTCGCTGAAGATGACCGTGGCCGGCGACTCGCGCGAGCGGGCGATCGAGTTAGCGCAGCGCATGGAAGATTCCAAGCGCTTTGCCCAGACCAACATCATGTCGGGGCGTTCGACGCAGTCCACCACCGGCGACACTGAGCAGTTCGATATTGCGGCCATCTACATTCCGGAGCCGGCGACGGCGACCGATGCGGGCACCGCGAACCCGGCCGCCCCGAACTCCACAAAAGAGGCGACGCCGAAAGACGCTACCGGCGCCGAAGGACCTGCGGAAGTTCCACCAGCAAAACCTAAGAAGGCACCAATCAAGCCGCCCACCAAGACAGCGCCCAGGTCGCTCGCGCAGGGACAAGGTCAAGGACAAGGAGCGAATCACTGATGCCTGATCTGCGCCAAACTCGAAAGAAGCTGAAGACCGCGCTGGTCGTCATGGCAGCAATCGACGTGCTCGCCGCGGGCATCTACTTTTCTCCGCTGGTAGGCTCGGCGGACTCGCGCCGGCAGGAACTCAACCGCCTGCAGACCGAATTGAATGACAAGACGCGCCAGGTCGCTCCGCTGCGCAACTTGCCGCAGAAGGTTACGCTGGCCAGCCATCAGATTACCGACTTCTACAAGCTGCGCTTCCCTTCTCAGGATTCGCAGATCCCGGCGGAGTTCGGCAAGCTGGCGGCAGCGAATGGCGTCGCCATTGAGCAGGAAAAATATAAGGTCAAAGAAGAAAGCGCGGCCCGCCTGCAGCCCGTCGAGATGGAAGCCGACCTCGCCGGCAATTACACGGCGCTGGCGAAATTCATCAACGCGCTGGAACGTGACGAAATGTTTTTCATCATCAACAGCGTCACCCTCGGCGGCGAGCCCCAGGGTCTGGTGAAATTAAACGTGAAGCTGGAAACGTATTTGCGCACAGGATCGTAGCGAAAGATCGTAACTAGTGAAGGATCGTAAGTGAAGCTCGGAACCGAAAATAAGAAGCAGACGATGTGGGCCGCCATTCTGGGTGGCATTGCCGTCGTGGTGTTGGCCTACGAGTTGATCCCATTTTTCATGGGACCGTCGGCGCCAACCTCGAGCGCGCAGGCCGCCGCACCCACGTCGAGCGCGCGGCTGTCGACTCGCGCAGGAGCGAAGTCCGGCAAGAAACCGAAGCCCGAGAATCTGGATCCCACGCTGCGTCTTGATCTTCTGGCTTCGAGTGAGCAGACCAAATACGAGGGCAACGGCAGAAATATTTTCGTCTCGCAGCGCGAAGTGGAGATTCCGGTGCCCCTGGCTGGGGGTTCGCCGGACGCGAAAAGAGCCGCGGAAGAAGCGGATAAATATCACTTACCGAACATTCCTCCGCCCACGCCGATTCCTTTGAAATTTTTCGGATTTGCCAGCAAACCGGGCGAGCCCAAGAAAATCTTCCTGCAGAACGGCGAAGACATTTTTGTCGCCGGCGAAGGCGAGATCGTCAACCGCCGCTACAAAGTGCTCCGCATCTCACCGACCTCGGTCGAAATGCAGGATGTAGTCGGCAGCGGCCCCCCGCAGAACATTCCCCTGACGCCGGGATAAGGGATAAAGGAGAAGAATTTTGTAATTGGAAAATTAGGTTTTTCGGCGGGCCAGTTTTTCAAATCGCTCAATCACCAATCGCCCAATGACTCAATCTCTCTGATGACATTCGATTCTCAAACCCGACGCAAGCCCCGGCCCGGTGAAGCGGGATACATCCTGCTTATGCTGCTGCTGGTCATGGCTCTGATGGCAATCGCCGCCGCGGTGATCGCGCCCACCATTGCCTTTGAGATGAAGCGCGACCGCGAAGAGGAGATGATTCATCGCGGCGTGCAGTATTCGCGCGCCATTCGCGCCTACTTCAAAAAGTTCGGACGCTATCCCACCAAGATCGAAGACCTCGAAAGCTCCAACAACATGCGCTTCCTGCGCAAGCGCTACAAAGATCCTATGAACTGCCAGGGAACCACCTGCCAGGATTTCAAACTGCTGCACTTCGGCGAAGTGCAAATGACGCTCAGCGGAATTAGCGGCGGAAGCATTCCGGGCGCGCAACCCATCGGATCGGCCGCGGGATCGAGCGCCTTCGGCCAGAGCTCATCCTCATCTTTCGGCCAGAGCTCGTCTTCTTCGTTCGGGCAGAGCTCTTCCTTCGGGCAGAGCAGCAGCTTTGGAGGAAACTCCAATTCGGCCTTCGGGCAGAATCAGCCCGCGCCGGGACAGCAGCCGACCACCGATCAGGCAAACTCCTCCGACCCCTCGCAGTCTGCCGCCTCCGCCAACGCCGCGACTCAGCAAGTCACCGGAACCGACAATCCTGCCGATCGCAGCTCGCCCAATCAGCAGGTCATCATCGGCGGCCCCATCGTAGGAGTCGCCAGCGCCACCAAGGACAAGGATCCCACCATTCGCGAGTTCGACCACAAGAAAAAATACAAAGACTGGGCCTTCGTCTATGATCCGTCGCAGGACCGCGGAACGTTGATCACCACGCCCTACCAGCAGATCCAGATGACTCCGCAGCAGAATCTGAATGGTCAAAACGGCAGCAACTCGAACAACGGCCAGCCGCCCGCCGGCATGCAGAATAATCCCAACCTGCCGGCCAGCGGCGGTTTCGGAAGCTCGCCTCAACCGAATAATTCTTCGCCACAGCAGCAGTAACGAGCCTGGCTGGCTTCTTCGACATCCAGCGTACAAATGCAAACGGCCTCATCTTCGAAATGAAGGATGAGGCCGTTTAGATTTCTGTCGCTCGAGTCACTGCCGTGCTGCGTACGGCCGACAGCCGAGGGCGGCTGTCCCCACATAAACTTGCCTACACGCTGAACGAGCTGCCGCAGCCGCAGGTGCTCTTCACGTTCGGATTCTCGAACTTGAAGCCCGCGCCTTCCAGCGTCTCGACGTAATCGACGATGCAGCCGTTCAGGTACATCACCGAGGTCGCATCCACGTACACCTTCAGGCCGTCCATGTCGAAGGTCTTGTCCATCATCCCGGCACCGTTCTCGAACTGCATTGAGTAGGAGAAGCCGGAGCATCCGCCGCCCACCACGCCGATGCGCAATCCGGCGGGTACGGGAGTCTGCTGGCCCATAATTTCCTTCACTTTGGTGACGGCGTTCGCAGTCAGACTGACGGGCGCCTTCTTGACCTCAGGGGTCGTGGAGTCGGGCTTCACTTCAGGGACGGTTGTGGTGGCCATTCATCTCTCCTTGGGCTTAAAAACTTTTTCCATTGTAGCAGATGCTGCCGCCATCAGGATTAATCCCTTGCATGCAACATCTGCCCCATTGGATGCCGTAGAAATGGCTCCAGAACCAAAGAAATAGAAAGGAAAAGCTACTTGTTGTCGTGCTTGTCTCTGTAGATCTTGGCGCTCTGCCGGTTGGCCTCGCGATTCAGCTGCCGCTGATTCTGCTTGGTCAAATGGCCGTTGTCCTTGGCCATGTCATTCTTTTCGCGGTTCTGCAGGCGCTGTTGGCCCTTCTCCAAATTGGCGGTCTGTCCTGGCGTCAGCTTGTCGTTCTTAACGCCATTGGCAATGCGATTCTGCTGGTTGGTTTCGCGAGCGTTGACTTGATTGACGCGCGGATGGCCGGGATCGACCTGGCCCGCACCGGCGCCGGAAGTGTTTTGCGATTGAGCAGCGGCCGATCCAACAAACATCAGACCACCCACTGCCAGGATTGAGAGCAACTGCGCGATTTTGGTCATGCGAATGTAAACCCCCGCAGACGAGCGTAGTCGCGCCCCGTTGCGCCAGCGAATTACCAAGGGGAACCCGCGCAAGCTGAACCACCGGCACGAGATGGGAAGGTAACCAGCCCGAATGGGTACGGCGGTAACAAGTAGAACCGGGTTCCACGCTCCAACATTTACACTTGGACGATGGCGACTTCGAGAATCCGAGCAGCGCGGAATGCCGATCGGAGTGCACTGGCCCACATGCGGACGTTGCTCTGGCCGGACATTGAAGTCGAAGAAAATCTGCAAGAAATCGACGCCATGATAAGCCATCGGATGTCGGGGACTCTGCCGATGTCGATTCTGGTTTCAGAGAATGAGGATGGCAGATTGACCGGCTTCCTTGAAGTCGGTCTGCGATCTCATGCTGACGGATGCAATCCCGCACATCCTGTCGGGTTCGTGGAAGGCTGGTTCGTGCAAGAGGAGTTTCGCCACAAAGGGGTTGGCAGAGAATTGATGCGTTCCGCCGAGGCGTGGGCCCGAGCCCAAGGCTGTTCGGAGATGGCATCCGACGCATTGATCGATAATGACGGATCGCAAAGAGCGCACCAGGCGCTGGGCTTCGATATTGTGGATCGATGCGTGCACTTCCGCAAGGCGCTATAACCACGCACAGACGGAGCCCACGGCCCTACCTGACTAAAGTCTAGTGTAAGAGTCCAATGTACGGCCTGGCTGGTGCCGGGAGGGGGAATCGAACCCCCACAGGCCTTTCGGCCCTGCGGATTTTAAGTCCGCTGCGTCTGCCAATTTCGCCATCCCGGCTTGGGATTCATTCTATCGCGGGCAGGCTCGGTCAACGGAATTGCGGATCGAATCATCGAATCGAGGTTCGGGTCAAAGATCGAAGCGGTGAATTCGCGAAGAGTTACGCTGACGCTGTAGCAACCGTGTTGTTGTCAGACGGAGACAGGTTGGCTTCGGCAGTACCGGCTCGCTGTTGGCGCAACGCGGCTTCGAACTCATCCGCGCTGAGGGGCTCGCCGTAGAAGAGCTGCAGCAAGGGATCGTCAGTATCGTTGGGCTGCGGCTTCGCGCTGCTTCCCAGCGGTTCCAATCCCTCGGGCTCGACCAGGAGTTCGGGCAACAGAGCGCGGTTTTCAGAAAGCACGCCCAGAAATCGTTCCACCGCCGCGCGATGTTCCTCCGTCCCCAGTGTGAACTCGACGCCCATCCCTTTTTCCGGATGCATGATGCGCACGTTGCCATGAGCGCGAACTTCCACCGCCCCCGCGCGCATCGATAACGTGACCCGGCTCGAGACAGGGAACGGCGATGCCATTTCCAGATAGCAACCGCCCAGACTCAGATCGGTCAGCCGGCAGCTGATCGGCGGATCGTCCTGCTCGGCGTCAGGCGAGTTCTGCTTCAGCCATGCGCGCAGGCGCGTCGTCGCTTCGGGCGAAACCTGCAGGAAACGCAGGCCCGCTTGCTCGCTGCTTCCTTCCCAGGCAAACTCGGACAAAAGTCTCATCGGCGAATCCATGCCAGGCAAGGTGAACGAAATTTGCCACTGGCCGGAAGCGTGTCGCCGATTCACTTTGCTGATCGCCATGCCGCCTTCGCTGAGGTCGATGGTCGCGACTTTAATCTGCCCGCCGCTGTCGACATTCCGCATGGTCACCGGAATCTGTATGCCGACGCGTGCATTCCTTCGCCGCTCGCTCTTCATCAGGGCGCGGGCCGCGCGGAAACTGGATTTGGCGCGTTCACTCGATACCGGCTTGTACAAAACGAAGTGCGCTCCAATGCTGAATACTGACTTCAGACCGACAGCCGGTTCGACAATCGCCACGGCCACCGCTTGCTTATTACAGGGAGCGTTTCGCGCGCTGCGCAGCACGTCTGCTGAGCCCTCGCCCGAACAATCAACAATGATGGCTTCAAATCTCTGCCGCGTCAGCTTGCGCAGGGCGATCGCGGGATCACAGCAAAGGTCCACTCCGATGTCCAGATCGCCCAAAGACCGGCGCAGGACACGTACAATCTTGTCGTCGGAACACAACACAAGGGAATTCAGGCTCATAATCGGTTCTTGGGCGCTTGGACCCTGCCCTGACTCTATGTTCAACGGCCTGAAGGATCAATGACTTCAGCCCTCAGCGTGATTACTGTCGTCACCGGCAGGCAGTGGGGCGCGGGCACTCCTGCCCGCTGCCCTTGGCAATAAACCTCTAATCATCAGCCACTTAGATCGGATTCGTTCATGCAATGGTAGGGTTAAAAACCGATTGACTTTGCCCTCTAAACCGCTGTAAGATATCGAGTCTCCTTTGAGCGTCTGGACCGCTGGGGGTGCTCCGTTCCGTTACGGAGTCCGCTGGAATGGTTTCGCCGCAGTATCCGGTGAATCCCACGGACTGATTGGAGAATCATATAGTTAGCGGTTTTTGGCAAGACCACATTCTTAGTGGAAAGGCATTTCTTAATGGCCAAGCGACGCGGAAATCCGAACTGGGGCAAGCCTGAGCCGATCGGGCCCATTACCCCCACCATCACCGAATTTGAGCAGGTTGTGCGCGAATATAAGCTCTCCCCCGACCAGTATCTGAGGTCGACCCGCCTGCGCGAGTGGGCTCGCCGCAACAAGAACTCCAAGTACATTCCTGAGCCCTTGCTCGAGGCTTGGGGCTTTGAGATTGAGTCCACGCTGTAACCCGGACTGGACCGAGCAGCAACAAATTAAGGGTCGCTCTTGCAGCGACCCTTTGTGTTTTGAACTTCAGACGTTGATTCGACCGCTGGGATCTGGGTGCCCCATTTCTCGCGTTCCTTGCGAGAATGCCTGCCCTGAGCGGAATCGAAGGGTGGGGATCCTTAACAAATCATGCTCGACATTCTTCAAATTCCGACCAGTGAACTCTTCGCTCTGCTGGCCGCGATCGGATTCGCCGCCGGCCTGAATCTATACGCGACCGTCGCCGTCCTCGGCCTGCTCGCGCGTTTCGGACATTTGCCGCTGCCTCCCGGACTGCAACTCTTAGCCGGCTGGCCGGTGATCGCCGCCAGCACCGCTTTATTCGGCGTTGAATTCTTCGCCGATAAGATTCCCGCCTTCGACCTCGTCTGGAATGCCCTTCATACTTTCATCCGTGTTCCGGTCGCAGGACTGCTGGCCTTCGAAGCCACGCGCCAGCTCTCTCCCGAGCAACAACTGCTGGCCACCCTGCTGGGCGCGGCCGTCGCCTTCGCCGCCCACGGTGGCAAGATGGCCGCCCGCACCATCGTCACGCCCTCGCCCGAGCCGCTCTCCAATATCTCCCTGAGCGTAGCCGAAGACGTTCTAGCCGTAGCCCTCACCTGGCTGGCTACGCGCCATCCTTATATAGCGGGCAGTGTGGCGCTGACGCTGGTCGTGATCATCATCTTTCTGACCCGCCTCGTAATCCGCGCCATGCGCGCCCTATTCCGCGGCGCCGAACAAGAACTCGCGCGCTAAGCCTCAGTAAAGACCGGTGAGGAACCTGCTTCAATCCACGCCTAGAAAAATTCTCATCCGCTCCACTTCCGCCTCCAGCTCGCGTCGGAATACGTGATCGCGCGGCGCCGACCCCACATAGCCCACATCCGCCTTAAGTCCTCCATCCAGAACCGACAGGTTGGCCCAACCGATCACTTCATCCCGCCACAACGCCGGAAGCGCGTAATAGCCACGCACCCGCTTCGCCACCGGAGTGTAGGCCTCGAAGCGATACTCCCATCCCCACAACCGTTCGAAACGATGCCGATCCCAGACCACCGGATCAAATGGTGCGAGCAATCGCACCGAGTCGTCGGGCCCGCTGCGCTCCCCAGTCCATTCCGCAGGCCAGTACCATTCGAACCCGCCGATATTCTCGTGCGCGAGACGCTCCCCTGCGCGCGCGATCACGCCGGGAATTTCGCGCTCCCACTGCGGCGCTGCGAAGCGAAGCCGCCGCAGCAGCGCTCTCAGGCTGCGCTGCGGAAGCGGCGCATACAACTCGATCGCCGCGTCGGCCAGCGCATCCAGCCGGGCGTGCAGGGCAGCCCTTTCCGTCGGCGCCGGGGCGTGGTTATGCAGCGCGTAGACGCGGATCCCCGCATCGCGCCGCACCACCCGCAGCAACCCCTGATAATGCAGAGCGTCGAGCAGATGTGTCGTCGCGTTGGAATTCCCTCCCCAATAATTCTTCACCTTGCCGTGAGCGAAATATTTGTCGACCTCTTGCGGATGCACGACTCCGCGTTCGCGCACGAATTCAAGCAGTTGCTGCGCCCGCCTTCTGCGCCCGCCGGGCCACGGCAGGCTACTTCCAATCGGCACGCGACACTCCGCCCGCGGATGCATCAGCACCTGCAGCTCGCGCCTAACAAATCCGTAGTTGATAAAGAAATCTTCTTCCACGCCCAGCGCGCCTGGCCCATGCCCCGCATAGCGCCGCTCCAGATCGCCCGCCCGGTAACCCTTTACGCGCTGCCGCAGAATCAGATCCTGCGCCCGCGCCGGCGCGCGGATCGGATCCGCCTGCACGAACTTCATGTGATGGAGTGCACGCCGCAGTGTAGTTGGCGGAAACAGGCTGTGTCCCACCGCCATCCGGCGCAGCTCATCAAGCGTCATGAACAAATGTTACCCGAGCCGCCGGCTCTTCTTACCCAAGCAACGGATTTACCACCTGTACGGAGCCGTACATCTGCCTCCCCGCCAGATCCTCCGAATAGAGAACGGCCGCACCCGATTGTTCTGCTGCCTGCAGGATGAGCGCATCCCAAAAAGAGGTTTTGTATCGCGCCTCGATCTCGAGGGCTTGGATCACCGCCTCGGGCGTGTTGGCTACGATTTCCCAACTCAGATAGTCCTGGACCAGTCGCCGGATTTCTTCCAGAGGAACGGGCTTCGCAACTTTGCGGCGCAGATTCACGCAAAGCTCTTGCAAGACCTGAGTGCTCAACACACCTTGCCCGCTGGTCCACAAACGTTCGATCAACCGTCCCGCGCGCTCGTGCTTGAGGCCGGTGGTCCGGTCATGAGCGTAGATGAGAATATTCGTGTCAACGAAGAATTTTTCTGCCATCGTGCCCTTCTCCGCAGAACTCACCTTTCGTGAATCTCGTCGCGCGAACCGCGCGTCCAGCGCAGATCCATCCCCTCACGCAACCGCGCCAGAGCGCGCTGTCGTGCCCGCTGATACGACTTGCGCTCGCGCACTATCTGTTCCAGGCGCGCCGCCAGCATGGCGCTGATCGAGGTATCTTCTTCGGCTGCGAGGATGCGCACTTGACGCAGCAGATCGGCGTCGAGTTTAAGTGTGATGTTGGTTTTCATATGAGCACACATTGACGTGCAGCACAATTTTACGTGCTTCGCGCCACCGCAGTCAACCTTACCTTGAAAAGGCACACAGCAAGAACTTTGTCATTCCGAACCGGTCTGCAAGACTGGTGAGGAACCTGCTTCAAACCGCTCCCCGCCTCCCGCGTAAATCGTTTAAGATTTCCCCCGTGTCCATCTTCACCGCCGAGCAACGGGAACAACTGCGCAACCAGCTCGTCTCCGCAGCCGAACACGATCCCAACCTCTGCGGCGCCGCCCACACCGGTTCGGCAGCATCAGGCCGTCTCGATCGCTGGTCTGACATTGATCTGGCTCTCTGTCTCAAGCCCACGGCCTCGCACGATCAAGTCGTCGCCCAGTGGACCGACCGGCTTTATCAAAGTCACGACGCCGCATCCCACGTTGACGTCATGCGCGGCACAGCGCTGTTCCGCGTATTCCTACTGAAAAATTCTTTGCAGGTGGATATCGCCTTCTGGAGCGCCGAGGACTTCGCCGCAATCGGCCCGAATTTCAAGCTCATCTTCGGCGACGCCAAGCCGCCGCGCCCGACTGCGCAGCCCGATCCCAACTCTCTGATCGGCATGGCCTGGCTCTATGCCCTGCACGTGCGCTCCAGCCTCGGCCGCGGACGCCACTTGCAAGCCGAATACATGTTGAGCGGCATGCGCAACCATGTCCTCGAACTGACCTGCCTGCGCTACGGAACCATCGCGCACCAAGGCCGCGGCCTCGACGACCTTCCGCTGGCGGAGCAGCAGAGCGCGGCCGCCTGTCTCCCCGAATCACTCGACCCAGCCAATCTGCAACGTGCATTTCAAAACACAATGCAGGCTCTCCTGCAAGAAATCCGCCACGCGGACCCCGACCTTGAAGCCAGGTTATCGGCTCCACTGCAAGCGATGATCTGAGGTTCTTGTTATTTCCAGGAAAGGAGGGATGTGACCCACGGCCTTCATTTCTATTTCAACGCCTCTGTCGGTTGCACGTTCGCAGCTCGACGCGCCGGCAGGTAGCTGGCCAGCACCGCCGTGAAGAGGAGCAACAGCGGCGCGACCACGAAGGTCGTCGCATCCCAAACTCGGATTTTGTACAACATCCCCGCCATGAGTCGCATGAGCAACAGGGCAGAAACCCATCCGATGCCAATGCCAATGAGTGCCAGCCTGAGTCCATCGCTGACAACCAATCGCAGGATGTCCGCTTTTCCAGCCCCCAGCGCCAGGCGAACGCCCAGCTCCTGCCGGCGTTGTGCGACCGAGTAGGCAAGCACTCCATAAATTCCCAGGATGGCGAGCAAGAGCGCGGTCAGCGAAAAACTGGCCAGCAGGGCGGTCGTGAATCGTGGCTGCGCGCGTGCATTGTCCATCAGGTCGTCGACCGTTTGGATTTTAACCACCGACTGATCCGGATCGATGCCGGCAACTTGTGCTCGGATCGCCTGCCTCATGCTTTGCGGCGGGACCGCGGTTCGAACCAGCAGATTCATGTCTCCCCACGCCAGTTGCGGGAAGGGCAAATAAAGTTGCGCTTGCGTATCCTCCGCCAGGCCATGGTTCTTAACATCGGCGGCGACTCCGATCACTTCTGCAGGCTCCGGCCGGCGGCCAACAACGACATGTTTTCCGATCGGATTCTGATTGGGCCAATAGCGGCGTGCAAAGGTCTCATTCGCAATGACCACCTTCGGACCTTGCGCGTCATCGGCCAGCGTAAAGCCACGGCCAGCAGCCAGCGGGACGCGCATGGTGCTGAACCATTCCGCACTGACCGCCTCGATATCGATGAACGGACGCTTCGGCAGCGGAACATCCGGCTGCCCCTCCGGCAGCACTGGAGTCACTCGGATCCAGTGCAGCGGCAACGCCGCGGAAACTGCCGCATCGCGAACTCCCGGTAATGCTGCCACACGTCGCAGCAGTTCATCATAAAAAGCAATCTGCTGATCGGGCTTGGCATATTTCGCGGTGGGCAGTGAAATATTCATGGTCAGAACATTGCTCGGATCAAAGCCGGGATCCACATCCAATAATCTGGAAAAGCTACGCAGCAGCAACCCGGCGCTGATCAGCAACACCAGCGACAGCGCCACTTGTCCGACTACCAGAACAGTTTTCAATCGCGCCCGCGTGCGGCTCGCCGACATTCCCCGGCCTTCATCGCGCAATGTGGAATTCAGATCCACGCGCGAAAGCTGAAGCGCGGGAAAACTTCCAAACGCCAGCCCCGTCAGCACAGAGACGGCTACGGTGAAGAGCAACACCCGTGTATCAATGCTGACGGGAATCCCCTGTGGAAGCTGGCTGCTTCCCCATTTCGCCAGAGCCAGGATCCCGGCCCAACCCAGGCCCACGCCCACTATGCCGGCAACGGTCGAGAGCATCAGGCTTTCCACCAGCAACTGTCGAATCAACAGGCCGCGGCTCGCCCCTAGCGCGGTGCGCACCGCAATCTCTTTTCTTCGCGCCAGCGCGCGCGACAAGAGTAATGTGGCAACGTTGCCGCAGGCAATCAACAGCACCAGCGCTACCGCGCCTGAGAGAAACAGCGCCTTCCCCCGCACGTCGGAGACAACCAGATCGCGCAGCGGTTGGGCTTTGATCGATATGGCCGGATCCACATCCGTCATCTTCGGGTTCTCATCGCGATACTGCTGGTTCAGCACATCCAGTTCGGCTTGCGCCTGAGCCAGGGTTGCATTCCGGCGCAGGCGCGCCACCATTCCCAGGTATCCCACCCCCGAGCGCAGCTGCTGCGGCGTCATCAGCGAGAACTCGAAGTAGCGCGGAATCCAGATGTCCGCTTCGCCCACGAAGGCGAATTGCACCGGCGCAGGCAGCACGCCGATCACGGTGTAAGGCAAAGTATCGAGGTTTATGGTTTTGCCGATAACTTCCCGGTCGCTGCCAAATTGCCGCCGCCAAAACGAATTACTAAGAATCGCGACCGGCTTGCCTTCGGTTCGGCCCTCCTCTTCGAGAAAGTCTCGCCCGAATTGCGGTTGGACTCCGAGCTGGGAGAAAAAATTCGGCGACACCCGGGCCACCGGCAACTGCATCGGTTCGCCGCGGCCGGTAAAATTCAAATCGTCATTCGCCCACACTGCCAGCGACTCGAACGACTGGTTGTGGTCGCGCAGAAATTCATAGCGAACCAGATTTGTAGGCCGGTCGCTGGTTTTGTCTGTGGTCTTAACGGCAAAAAGATTCTGCGGATCGCGAAAAGGAAACGGCCGGAGCAGCAGCGCGTTGGTCATACTAAAGACCGCTGTGTTTGCCCCGATTCCAATCGCCAGCGTGATCACAGCCGCGATCGTGAACGCCGGATTATTCCGCAGCACGCGCGTCCCGAAACGTATGTCCTGGAGAAGAAGAGTTTGCACGGGAAAATTATAAAGGCCGGCAGCTTGTCATTCCGAACCATGAGGGTGGCCCACCCTTTGCGCTTTTTGCAAAGGGTGGGGAGTACGATGCCGCATAAAGCAACTGACCCAACCTAAGCCACGACTCGGACCTTCATCCCAGCCTCAGGCCATTCATTAATCTTGACCTGCCCCGGCTCATCATAGGCATAGCTGCGATAGCTACTCCATCTCCACTGTTCCGGTTCCTCCACCAGCCCCGCCTTCACCGGATTGCGATGCATGTAGCGCAGCTTCTCCACCCGCTTGCGCTCACTCCAGACATGGAAATCATAAAACCGGCGCTGCCAAACATGCTGCTCCACTGAGGGGAACAATTCGCCTTGTCCCCGACTCGTCCTTTCCTTCTGCAACACGCGCCTGGCATACCGTTGCTTGAGCACCTGCATGACTGTCGATTGCGTGCCGCGCTCTGGCTCGCTGATCAGCAGATGAATATGATCCGGCATGACCACGTAACCCACCACGACAAAGAGGTAACGCCGCCGGACCTGTTCGAGAATTTCCAACAACAACTCGCGGCCGCGCTCGCTGGCCAGCCAAGGTTGGCGATGATAACAACTGCAGGTCAGGAAGTGCAGATAGTCATTACCGTAATATCGCCTCAAGCCTTTGGCCATCAACTAAACTGTAAGCTGCGGGTAGAGCAAAGTTGGGACAAAAGCATTGCCAAGAGCGTAGGCCGTACAGAATTGGGAATCCCACCCTTTGCAAAAAACGCAAAGGATGGGCCACCCCGCGGTTTTGGTCCGGGTAAGAATCAGCACTTTTTCTAAGGGGGCATCGGTAACATGCGAGAGCTCAGAAAGGTCCTGTCCTGGCTTTTCGGAATCTGCTTCCTCGTGTTCCTGCCCGCCACACTCGGAAGCATTGTACGAATGTTTCATCGACCATTTGCCATCCCGACCCTTCGCAATCTGCTTTTCTCCGCGTTGTTCCTGGTCATGGATAGCATCTTCGGAATGGCATGCATTAGCACCTTGAGAGGGAAATCCTCTGCAAAAGGCTGGGGAGTTTCTGCAAGCCTGATATATATCCTGCTTTTCCTGTATTCAGCGATACACCACTCGCGACCTATTTGGAGTTCCTTCGGGCTTCTGCTGGCTGCTGGTGTTGCCGGGCTGGTTGCCTTCTCGTGGCCGAACGAGCGACCCAAATCCGCAGCAGACATCGATGAAAACAAGCGAACGCCGCGCGATGGGACTCGCAATTTCGCGAACAAAGACGGTTGAGTGCTTGATTGTCGCCGCGCGGGCCGGGTGGCCCACCCTTTGCGCTTTTTGCAAAGGGTGGGATTTCGATGGCACATAAAGCACCCGATTCATCAACCTTGCAGCGCCCGACTGAGATCTAAGGTTTTCCACAACCAAATCACCCAAGTTGTGACGAACGACCTTTACTGAGAATTCTGAAAGTGCCAGATTGGGAATATGCACGCCCACATCACGATCCGCGAATCAATCGACCTCCCTAACCCTTTATTCCGCAATATTTTGCCCGCAACTCCTTCCCTTTCAATATTTTGCCGCCAAACATCGAGATCACCCCTATCTAAGTCCAGCAGAAACAATAGTTTGCCCGAGGTCATCAAAAAAAAATTCAATCCACTATTCAGGGGAATCCACCCTATTGCTACAATCGCCTCACTATGAGCCCCCAGCCTCCATTCACCGACGTTCCTGAGGCCATCGAAGAAATCCGCGCTGGCCGCATGATTATTGTGGTCGACGATGAGGATCGCGAGAACGAAGGCGACCTCACCCTCGCCGCCGAAAAAGTCACGCCCGAAGCCATCAACTTCATGGCCAAGTACGGACGCGGCCTGGTCTGCCTCGCCATGACCGAGGAGCGCCTCGAACATCTGCGCATCGGTCCCATGACGGCGGAGAACACGTCGCAATACGGCACCGCGTTCTGCGAAGCGATCGACGCGCGCCAGGGCGTGACCACCGGAATTTCCGCCTACGATCGCTCACGCACGATTCAGGTCGCGATCGATCCCGCGACCAAGCCCACCGACCTGGCGCGGCCGGGGCACGTTTTCCCTCTTCGCGCCCGCAAAGGCGGAGTGCTGGTCCGCGCCGGGCAAACCGAGGCCTCTGTCGATCTGGCGCGGCTGGCGGGCATGGTTCCCGCCGGGATCATCTGCGAAATCATGAAGGACGACGGCAGCATGGCCCGCGTGCCCGATCTGATCGGATTCTGCCGCGAGCACAACCTGAAGATGATCACCGTCGCGGAAGTGATTCGCTATCGCATGGCGCATGAGCGCTACGTGCATCGCGTAGGCGAAGCGTTGATCGACACGCGCTTCGGCGAGTTCCGCTTGATTGCCTATGAAAGCGAAGTCGACGGCGGCGAATCGCATGTCGCCTTGATTCGTGGCGACATTGAGCACAGCCAAACGCCGGTGCTGGTCCGCATGCACGCCCATTGCCTGCTGGGCGACGTCTTCGGCGCGACTGGCTGCGAGTGCCACGCCACGCTCGAAGGCGCGCTGCGGCGAATCTCCGAGGAAGGCCGCGGAGCGCTTATTTATCTGCATCAGACGTCGCAGGGATTCTCCATTGAGAAAGTTGCTGACCGCACTGCCCTCAGCTTCCACCGTGGGCGCACTCTGCCTTCGCTCTATGACAGCGAAAAGCAGGTGCAGCGCGAAATCGGCATCGGCGCGCAGATCTTGTCTGACCTCGATTTGCGCAGCATCCGCCTGCTGACCAATCGGCCCAAGAAGGTCGCCGCGCTTGAAGGCTTCGGGATCGAGATTGTCGAACAGGTGCCGATAGAGTTGGGCGCTCTGAAAGGAAAATCGTAAGGCATAAATTGGAATTGCAATTTAGTTTTGAAAGGGCGCGGCTTTTAGCCGCGCCGTGATTTTTCAAAATCGCCATGGCCACTCATGTCGCATCGCCGCAGACAGCCGGACAGAAGCGCAACATTCCCGCGGGAATGATCGACGATGCCCGCAAGCACGTCTATGAAGCGGCGATCCGCACGCCGCTGGTGCGACTAAATTATGACCGGCTCAACTATGACGGGCCGGCAGAGATTTATCTGAAGCTGGAATGCCTGCAGCCCATCGGCGCGTTCAAGATTCGCGGCGCTTACAACGCAGTGCGCTTGCTACCCGAAGACCAGCGCCGGCGCGGCGTATGGACCGTCAGCGCCGGCAATGCAGCGCAAGGCGTGGCGCTCGCCGCACGGCGCGCCGGAGTTCCCTGCAAAGTCCTTATGATCGATGCCGCTCCCCTGGCCAAGATGGACGCGGTGCGGCGCCTCGGCGGCGAGATCGTGAAGGCTTCCTACGATGACTGCTGGAAGGCGCTGGCCGACCGCGCCCATCCCGCAATGGATGGGGCATTCGTGCATCCCTTTGAAGACGACGAATTCATGGCCGGCAATGCCTCGGCCGGGCTGGAGATTCTGGAGGACTTGCCTGACGTCGATGCCATCGTGGCATCGTTCGGCGGCGGAGGACTCTCGTGCGGCATCGCCGCGGCCGTGAAAGAGCGAGGCCATCCCGCGAAAGTTTTCGCCTCTGAACCGGAAACTGCATCGCCCTTTGCCCGCTCTCTGGCCGCCGGATCGCCACAGACCTTTCCTGACTGGAAGGCCAGTTGGGTCGATGGCTGTGGCGGGAAATCTGTATTTCCGCGCATGTGGGAGATTGCACATCATCTGCTGGCGGGCGCGGTCGTCTGCACTCTGGAAGAAGTACGGCAAGCGATGCGCATCGTCGCGGAACGGAATCACGTGATCGCGGAAGGCGCCGGGGCATGTGCGGTCGCGGCCGGACTCAGCGGAAAATGTGGATCTGGAAAAGTGGTTTGCGTGGTCAGCGGCGGAAATATTGATCTGTCGGTGTTCCGGGAGTTGATGGCAACGGCGTGATGATGCTGATGGTTTCGCAGCTTTCGACATTTCGCGGGCCGGGGCGCCCGCGCCACACTAGAACGGTTTACGCACTACGACTTCGGCGTCGCGGATGAAGAACTGCGCCGAGCAATGTTCCGAGCCGCAAATGACGGGCAGGAAGCCGTTAATCTGTTTGCGCGTGATCAGGCCCAGCATGCCGCAGGACGGGCAGGCCAGCACGGCCCAGTAGGGATCTTCCTTTTCGCCGATCTCGCCGGCATTTTCCAGCACAAAGACGGTGCCCGGCTGCATCTGTTCGGGAATCCATTCATTCAGGACATCCAGTTCACCGACCATGTAGTCCTCCCCGTTTTGCTGGTACTGAGATGCATCTTTCGCGACCCAGGAATTCGCCTTGATTCGGCCCGACTGCTACAACGCTTTTTTAGCACGCGCCCGGTAATCAGGCGAAGTTACCGAAGTATTCGCCTTCCGGGAAAGAACTTCCGCCCGCACCTGCCGCACCGCATGCGACAAGCAGACCGCCAGAATCGGCTGATCCGAGTTCTTCAGAATGTCCACGATCTGCTGCGCGGAAGTCTCGAGATAGATGCGCTTTCCGTCGGTGAGCAGGTGATATTCGGAGTTGCGATGGACGATGTCGGCCAACCCCTTACCCAGTTCCCGGTCCAGGAAGCGCATGACCTTTCGCACGCCTTGCAGGGAGAATCCCTTGCGCCGCAGTTCACAGATGACGGCCACGTCCGTGAGGTGGTTCATCGAGTAGAGGCGCCGATGGCCTTCGCGCGCGGGCTTGACCACGCCGCGCTCGTCCCACCACTGCAGCTGGCGCGGCGTGATGCCGGTCAACGCAATGACGTCCTTGGATGTGAAGCGCTCCTGCATTTTTCCCCGAATCTGTTTCAAACAATCTTGCGGCAAAATGTTTGAAACATTCTAGTCTGAAGCGCTCCGGGCGCAAGAAAGATTGTGGCTGAAAGGGTGACTAAGGAAGTTCCTGTGGGTAGGGGGCCAGAACCGCCGCCGACGAAGTGGACGATCTCCAAGCTGTCGCCATCATTGAGCGAGGTCTCGGACCAGCGGTCGCGGGGCACGATATTGCGGTTGAGTTCGACGGCGACGCGGTCGGCCTTCATGGCAAGCATTTCCACCAGAGAGGTGAGAGTGAAGGGGCCGAGCTGGCTGTCAAACTGGCGCTCGTCCCCGTTGATGTGCAACTTCATTGGCGGTGCGATTCCTGAACTGGCAAATTCATTGGCGGCTGCTCTTACTCCGTTTTCCGCAGCACGAATTTGCGAGTGGCGGCGCGTCCTTCGTAGTTGGCCTGAACCAGGAGTGACGAGTCGGCCAGAGCAGAATTGTCAACCTCGATCTTGATCTCAGCCCCGCCATCGGAATCGGCCACTGCCTGGGTGTAGAAGGGAGAAGCGCCGGGGCGGGCGAAGCGGAAGATGAGACGGGCTCCGCTGGCCGGACTGCCGGCTTCGGTGACGCGCAGCTTCATGACGAGGTTGCGCTCGGCGTGAACGGACTCGGAATTCAG
The DNA here is from genome assembly GCA_963701925.1 of uncultured Acidobacteriota bacterium. Classification (GTDB taxonomy): domain Bacteria; phylum Acidobacteriota; class Terriglobia; order Terriglobales; family Acidobacteriaceae; genus Sulfotelmatobacter. The sequence goes on along the minus strand of CAVPBQ010000005.1, from coordinate 517,709 downwards.
CCACTGTACGTCCAACTCCTTTACCGCGGCCAGAACCTCGGGCTCGGGCCGATCGAGAGCCTGTTCCAGCTTCCCTTCCCGGATGGCATCGAGCACGATGCGGTGCTGCTCGCGCAGTTGCTGCTCTTTCTGGGTGTCGGCGAAGGGCACATCTGCGGAGCGGCCGGCGTACGAGGTAGCTTTCTTGCCGATGCAGCGTCCACGAACGAAAACTTGGGTCTGCAGCAGGCGTTCGCTCTCGCGAGCTTCGCTCTGCACGTGGTAGATGGTGTCGCCGTGCTTGACGTCAGTGTTGAATCCGAAAATCATAGGAATTTCTTCATTGAGAGATTGGGCGATTGAGTGATTGCGCGATTGTAAAACCTTGAAAACCGCATGGGTCTGGACGGTTTTTCAATCACTCGATGACTCCAATCTCCAAACCGCAAATTGTTCGTCGCTTCGCTTGACACTCTCGCGCGCAAGCTCATAGTCTAGAATGTTTACGTAGCGCGTTGGCGCGAATTATATATATCTCCTCCTATGCCAGACAATTACTTCGCTCGCTACCTGCCCTTTCTGATCCATATTCTTATGGCAGGCGGCATTGCGACCGCAATTATCCTGCTTTCCTGGCTGATCGGCGTCCGTAAGCCCACCCGAGCCAAACTCTCTCCTTATGAATGCGGCATGACCCCGGTAGGCGACTCGCGCGAGCGTTTTTCGGTGAAATTCTATCTAGTTGCGATGCTTTTCATCCTGTTCGATGTTGAGGCCGTCTTTATTTATCCCTGGGCCATCATTTTGCGAGATCTGAAGCACTTCGGCCTGTGGGAAATGCTGGTGTACATCGGAATCTTCCTGGTGGGCTTCTTCTACGTGTGGAAAAAGGGCGTGCTGGACTGGGGCGAAACGGCGCCTGCGCGGGGGAAGCGTTAATGGCACTGGCTCCCCCGATCACTGATCTTGATGAACTGAAGAACCACCCGGCGGTGGCGCGGCTGTTCGCGTGGAATCCGCACGCCGTGGAGAGCGTGAAGTTCGACCGCGACGAGATGACGATCTGGGTTGACCGGTCGGCGATTCGCGAGGCTTGCGCGCTGCTGAAAGACGATCCGGCCTGCCCTTTCAATTTTCTTTCTGACATTACTTGCGTCGATTGGAATCCCTCCGAGCCCAGGTTCGAGGTGGTCTATCACCTGCTCTCGATTCCGAAAAAGGAGCGCGTGCGGCTTAAGGTGAAGCTCGACAGCGGCAGTCCGGTGGTCGAGTCGTTGACCCCGATCTGGCCCGGCGCGAATTATTTCGAACGCGAGGTCTTCGATCTGTTCGGCGTGCGCTTCACGGGACATCCTTATTTGCGCCGCATCATGATGCCGGAGGATTGGGAAGGCCATCCGCTGCGCAAAGATTATCCGGTGGAGGGCTACCGCTAATGGCGCATCTGGCTCCTACACCCGTGCTCGAACCCGGTCAGGATCGAACCATGATCCTGAATATGGGGCCGCAGCATCCGTCGACCCACGGCGTGCTGCGCGTGCTGCTGGAAATTGATGGTGAAACTATAGTGCGGCTGATGCCGGACATCGGCTTCCTGCACACCGGAATCGAGAAGACCTGTGAGGCGAAATTTTACCAGCAGGTGGTGCCGCTGACCGACCGCATCGATTACCTCTGCCCCATGACCAACAATCTCTGCTATGTGCTGGCGGTGGAGAAGCTGCTGGGCCTGGAGATTCCGCCGAAGGCGCAGTGGCTGCGCGTGCTGCTGAATGAATTGACGCGCATCAATTCACATCTGGTGTGGCTGGGCACGCATGCCATGGATATCGGCGCGCTGACCGTCTTCTTATATTGCTTCCGCGAACGCGAAGAAGTTTTGAAGATGTTCGAGATGATCAGCGGGCAGCGCATGATGACATCTTATTTCCGCGTGGGCGGAGTTGCGCTGGAACCGCCGCTGGGATTCTTCGACCGGGTGCGCGATTTCGCCGGCTATTTCCCGGAGAAAGTGGACGAGTACGAAAACCTGTTGACCGGAAATCCGATCTGGGGAATGCGTACCAAGGGCGTGGCCTTACTGTCGGCCGAGGACGCGATCGCCCTGGGCGCAACCGGCCCGACCCTGCGCGCCAGTGGCGTCGACATCGATTTGCGGCGGGACATGCCGTATTCGAGCTACGAAAAGTTTCAGTTCAAAGTGCCGGTCTCGCAGGATGGCGACGTCTTTGCGCGATACATGTGCCGCGTGCAGGAGTTGCGGGAATCGACCCTCATCGTGCGGCAGGCGCTCGACGGCATGCCGGAAGGCGCGATCAAGGCGGACGCTCCGGGCATCGTGCTGCCCGATCGCGAGAAGATGAAGACGCAGATGGAGTCGCTCATCTACCACTTCAAAATCATTACAGAAGGATTCGCTGTGCCGGCGGGCGAGGTCTATCAGGCGGTCGAATCGCCGCGCGGGGAGATGGGCTACTACATTGTGAGCGATGGCACGGCGAAGCCGTATCGGGTGCACATGCGATCGGCGTGCTTCGCGAATCTGCAAACACTGGCCAAGATGTGCGAAGGGCATCTTCTGGCGGATGTGGTCGCGGCGATCGGGTCCATCGACATCGTGTTAGGAGAGATCGACCGGTAGGAATTTGTAATTTTGTAATCGGGTAATTTGTAATTTGAAGGCGGGGACGATCTATGGCTGTAGGCCCCGTACGAGATCGGACGAAAGCGTTCGCGATTCGGATTGTAAGGCTTTACCGGTCGCTCCTGCACTCGGCTGATTCGCAGGTCGTCGGCAAGCAGTTGTTGCGTTGCGGAATATCGGTCTCGGCTAATTATCGAGCGGCCTGCAGAGGCAGGTCCCGAGCGGAGTGGATTGCAAAGATTGGCTTGGTCGTGGAGGAGGCGGACGAGACTGTTTTCTGGCTGGAGATGCTCTCCGATTGCGGCATTGTGTCCAGCAAAAGGTGCGAGGACATTTTGAAAGAAGCGCATGAGTTGAGCGCCATCTTCACGGCGTCTCGGCACACGGCAAGGCGGGTCGGTTAGATTACAAAATTGCCCGATTACAAAATTACAAAAATGAAGTTTTCCGAAGAATTCGAGACGCGGTTTGCGGAGATGGTGCCGCATTATCCGACGAAGCGGTCGGCGCTTGTCCCGACGCTGCTTTATGCGCAGGACGAGGTCGGATTTCTGTCGGACGAGGTCATCGCTGAACTCGCTTCGCGCCTCGATCTAACGGAACTTGAAGTGCGTAACGTGATCAGCTACTACTCCATGCTGACCACCAAGCCGCGGGGCAAATTCAACGTGCAGGTGTGCACGAATATCAGCTGCATGGTGCGCGGCGGAGAAGACATTCTGCATCACTGTGCGAAGAAGTTGGGCATCGGGCACAAGCAAACCACGCCGGACGGATTGTTTACGCTGGAAGAAGTGGAATGCATTGGAGCCTGCAGCTGGGCTCCGGCGGCGCAGGTGAATTACGATTTTCACGAGAACCTAACGCCGGAAAAGATGGATAGGATTCTCGATGAGTACAGGAAGAAGGGAACGCAGTGAAAATTTGGCGATTGTGCGATTGAGTGATTTGGCGATTGAAGACCGCAGCTTTTCAATCACCCAATGACTCAATCACTCAATGACTCAACGTCATGGCTGACCTGGTCTCACATCCCGACGAGGTGAAGGTCGTCTCCCGGCGCTTTGGTCTGGGCGCGACCAACATTGACCGTTACCTCGAACTCGACGGCTACAAAGCCGTGCAGAAGGCGCTCGCCATGGAACCCGACGCCATCATTAATGAGGTGAAGAATTCTGGCTTGCGCGGGCGCGGCGGCGCGGGATTCTCCACCGGGATGAAATGGTCGTTCGTGCCCAAGCAGTCGGCTAAGCCGAAATACGTTTTGTGCAACGGCGATGAGAGCGAACCGGGCACTTGCAAGGACCGGCTGATTTTCGAGCATGATCCGCATTCGGTGATTGAAGGCGTGATGATCGGGGCGCTGGCGGTGGGCGCGAAGAGCGGCTACATCTACATTCGCGGCGAATACCGGTATCTGCTGGAGATCATGCAGAAGGCGATCCGCGACGCGTACGCCAAAGGATTCGTGGGCAAGAATATTTTCGGCAGCGGGCGCGACCTCGATATTTACTGGCACGGCGGAGCCGGCGCGTACGAGGTCGGTGAAGAATCGGCTCTGATGGAATCGCTCGAGGGCAAGCGCGGCATTCCTCGCATTCGGCCGCCGTTTCCGGCTGTGGTCGGACTGTGGGGCGGGCCGACCGTCATTAATAATGCGGAGACGCTGGCCAATGTTCCTCACATTATTCTGGGCGGCGCGGACTGGTACGCCAAGCTGGGCACGCCGAAGAACGGTGGCACGCGCCTGTTTTGCCTGAGTGGCAACATCGTGAAGCCGGGCGTCTACGAACTACCGATGGGCTACAACCTCAAGAAAATGATCTATGACGTCGGCGGCGGCATTCCCAATGGACGGTCTCTGAAGGCAGTCGTGCCGGGAGGAGCATCGTGCCCGTGCCTGACTGCTGACGAGATTGACGTCGCCATGGATTTCGATTCGGTGGCCAAGGCCGGCTCGATGCTGGGATCGGGAGGCGTGGTCGTCGTGGATGATGCGCAGTGCATCGTGAAATTCGCGCTGCGCACGATGAAGTTTTACCAGCACGAAAGCTGCGGATGGTGCATTCCCTGCCGTGAGGGAACGGACTGGCTGAAGAAAACGCTGATTCGTTTTCACTCCGGCGGCGGCGTGAAGAAAGATATCGACAACATGCAGTACCTGGCGGAGAACATGCTTGGACGGACATTCTGTCCGCTGGGCGATGCGGCGGCGATGCCCACGATCGGATTTGTGAAGAAGTTCAGGAAAGAGTTTGAAGATCACCTGGACGGAAAACCGTGCCCATATGAAAAGGCGGGAGCGGCGGATCTTGCGTTCGCACATTGACAATTTAATCCGGTTTAAGGAGGCGTTATGCATTCGACCCCTTGGTGGATTAACCCATTGATGTTGTTTCTCGTCGGGGCGATTCTGATCGGCCGGGGAGTGTGGCAATACACGCACTATGATTCTGCGAAGAGGCAAGAACTTTCACAAGCCAGAGTTTCGACAGTGCAGACAGTTTTGTTCTGGGTGGGCTTGCTTTTAACTTTCTGGGCGGCGCGGATTGCGCTGGGATTGATCAGGCGGTAACGAAAGCAGAATTCGGGTAGATTTCAAATTTAAAAATGGCTGATGTAACCCTTACTGTCGACGGCAAAAAGGTCACCGCTCCCGCGGGTACGCTGCTCATTGAGGCCTGCAAGAGTGCGGGCATCGAAGTGCCTTCCTTCTGCTATTACCCGAACCTTTCGCTGCAGGGCGCTTGCCGCATGTGTCTGGTGAAAGTCGAGAAGATGCCCAAGCTGCAGACTGCGTGCACCACGGTGATCGGCGAGGGCATGGTTGTCACCACCGAGAGCGACGAGATCAAGCAGGCGCGCAAATCGATGCTGGAGATGCTGCTGGGCAACCATCCGCTGGATTGCCCGGTGTGCGACGCGGGCGGCGAGTGCGAGTTGCAGGACATGACGTTCAGCTACGGCGCCGCCGAATCGAAATTCATGGAGACCAAGAATCACCGCGACGAGCAGCAGTGGTCTCCAGTCGTGTTCTTCGACCGGCCGCGCTGCATTCTCTGCTATCGCTGCGTGCGCGTGTGCGGCGAGGGCATGGATGTGTGGGCGCTGGGCGTACAGAACCGCGGGGTGAGCTCGATCATCGCTCCCAACCAGGGCGATCATCTGGAGTGCGAAGAGTGCGGCATGTGCATCGACATCTGCCCGGTCGGCGCGCTTACCTCGGGCGCTTATCGCTACAAGACGCGGCCGTGGGAGATGAAGCATGTGGGAACGACCTGCACGCACTGCGGTGACGGATGCAAGACCACGCTGGGCGTTCGCCGGTCCGATAGCGGCATGGAGATTGTGCGCGGCGACAATCGCGACAAGAGTGGAACGAACGGCGACTTCCTGTGCATCAAGGGACGTTACGGATTTGATTTCGCTAATAGCGAGGAGCGCCTCAAGCAGCCGCTCATTCGCAAGAACGGCAAGCTAACCCCGGCGACGTGGGAAGAGGCGCTGGAACGGGTGGGCAAGAAATTTGCCGAAGTTCGCGACGAGGAGGGTGGCCAGGCGATTGGGGTGATCGGCTCGACGCGGACCACAAATGAAGAGGCGTACCTGCTGTCGAAATTTGCGCGGGTCGTGCTGCAGACCAACAATGTGGATCACCATCGCACGGCGGACTTCCCTGCCCTGGCGGCGGCGTTGCGCGGCAAGCCGGACGCAACCGCCAGCATGGGGAACGTATTCACCGCGCCGGCGATTTTGTTGATTGGCAACGATCCGACAGAACAGCATCCGCTGCTGGCCTGGCAGATTCGAAATAATGTTCGCTTGCATCGCGCCAAGCTCTACGTGGTGAACTCGCAGTCGATCAAGCTTCGCCGCCAGGCGACCAGCTTTTCGCAGATTCCAGCAGGGGCCGAGAGCAAGTTGGCGGCGTTTCTTGGCGGCGACGATTCGTCCGCGGACGCGCTGGTTTCAGCCTCCACTAATAAGGATGGATGGTTCGGGCTGCGCGATCAACTTCGCGGCGAGCAAAACCTGGTCATCGTCTTCGGGTCGGAGATCCGCGGGCCAGCGGTCGCGCGGCTGATCAGTTTCGGCTCCGGCATTCCCGGCGCGAAGTTCATCTGCCTCGCCGACTATGCGAATTCCCGCGGCGCGGCCGATATGGGCCTATATCCTGACCTGCTTCCGGGCTATCACTCGATCGCCGGGAATACGGAGTTTCACAAGGAGTGGGCGCAAATTCCGCAAACTGCCGGCCTTGACTTGCCGGGCATGATCAACGCGGCGAAGGCGGGCAAGTTGAAGGCGTTGTATGTGGTCGGATCGAATCCCGTAGGACGAATGCAGATCGATCCATTCGCATTTTCGCAGAGCTTCGTCGTGGTGCAGGACATGTTCCTGACGGAAACCGCGATCATGGCCGATGTGGTGCTTCCGGCGACGAACGCGTACGAGAAGTCGGGAACTTTTACGAATACTTGCGGCGATGTGCAACTGGTCAAAAAGGCCGGAGAAGTTTCCGACACGAAGGGCGATTTCGAAATGATTGTGCGCATCGCCGATGCCATCGGATTCGACGTCCGGAAACTGGTTCCGTTCGGCGGCGGCGTGCGGGCCGACATGGGCCAGTCGCGCGGCGCGCAATCGGGCGAAGCTGACCGCCATGCCGTGTGGTTGCAGGAGCATGGACTGGAGCCGAAGATGAGCCCGCTCGATCCCATGGCGATTCTTGACGAGATTCAGCGGCTGGTTCCGGGCTACGACGTGTCCCGCATGAACCTGCTGGCTGGCAACAGCGAGCACACGACTTTGACCGATAGCGGTAACAGCGTGGAACATAATCCGGAATCGATCGCGCCGGCCAATGACAGCCTGTTTACGTCCGGCACGCTGGGACGTTATTCACGGGCGTTGAAGTCGGTGTTGGAGAGTCACGAAGTGAAGCATTCGGAAGTCGCGGCAGATTAGTTCCCCAATAATTATTTCATCGAGCAGCTTGCAGTTGCGAATTGCGGAGAGGAATCACGGCCTTGCCGATCTGGCTCTACATCTTGTCGTCGGTCATTAAGTCGGCGGTGGTTCTGGTCGTGCTGCTCACCGCCGTCGCCTACACGGTATGGCTCGAGCGCAAGGTCGTCGGCCACATGCAGAATCGCTGGGGACCCACGCGAGTCGGCCCATTTGGACTGCTGCAGCCGGCGGCTGACGGGATCAAATTCCTCTTCAAGGAAGATCTGACTCCGCCTCATGTTTACAGGCCGCTGTATATTGCGGCGCCGATGATCGCGGTCATCTTTGCGTTGACTTCGATCGCCGTCATTCCATTCGGCACTTCGATTACGATTGGCGGATATGTCATTCCGCTCCAGATAACGACCGACGTCAACACGGGGCTGCTGCTGATTCTGGGAGTGACCTCGATTGGCGTGTACGGCGTCGCGCTGGCAGGATGGTCTTCGAATAACAAATATTCATTGCTGGGCGGGCTGCGCGCCAGCGCGCAGATGGTGAGTTACGAAATCTCGCTGGGCCTGTCTCTGGTGGGCGTGCTGATTCTTTCCGGCAGCTTCAGCCTGCGCGACATCGTGAACTCGCAGAGCGGATATTTTCTCGGCTTCATTCCGCGCTGGAATATTTTCCTGCAGTTCATCGGATTTTTCTGCTACCTGATGGCGGCTTATGCGGAGACGAACCGAATTCCGTTCGACCTGCCTGAGGCGGAGACGGAGCTGGTGGCGGGTTATCACACGGAATACAGCGCCATGAAATTTGCCATGTTCTTTATGGCCGAATACGCCAACATGATCACCGTGGCGTGCCTGGCGACGCTGCTTTTCTTCGGCGGTTGGCTCAGCCCATTTAATGAGGGAGCATGGCTGCAGGCGCATGGAGCGCCGCAAGTCTTTACTGCGCTGTTACCCGTGCTGTGGTTCGCGGCAAAAATTGTCGTCTTCTTATTTTTATATATCTGGGTGCGCGGGACGCTGCCGCGCTTCCGTTACGACCAGCTAATGTCGTTCGGATGGAAGTTCCTGTTGCCCTTGGCGCTGGTGAATTTGATTGGCACAGCGATCGCTGTCGCCTGGTAGGAAATGATCTGGTAAGAAATGATCAGCATTCACTTAATTTTATTTCTGGCCTTCGGGGGGGTTGCGGTGGCGGGAGCCGTCAACCTGCTGGCGCAGACGCATCCGATCAATGCCGCGCTGTCGCTGATCGCAGTGATGGCTGCGCTGGCCGGCGAATATATGCTGCTGGGCGCAGAATTTCTGGCGGCCGTGCAGGTCATCGTTTACGCGGGCGCAATCATGGTGCTGTTCGTGTTCACCATCATGCTGTTGAATGCCGGAGTGGAAGAGCGGACGAACGGCAGCCGCGTCGCCATTATCTTGGGCATTCCGGGGGTGCTGCTGGGGAGCGTGCTGCTGGGCTGGGTCATCTTAAGGCACTCCGGCACCGAGGAGGTCGCTGCGGGCGCTCTGCCAGGTTCTCCGGCAACGATCGGGCAATTGCTCTTTCATGAATTTCTCTTGCCCTTTGAAATTACTTCGATCCTGATTCTGATCGCCATCATGGGCGCGGTGGTGTTGGCCAGCAAGCCTCCGACTACTGCGCCATTGCCGCCGAGAACGCTTGCGGCAGAACAGAAGGTGAACAGCTAATGGTTCCCCTTTCTTATTATCTTGTGCTCAGCGGAATTCTCTTCGCGTGTGGCGTGGTGGGATTTCTCATCAAGCGCAACATCATCACCATCTTCATGTCGATTGAGCTGATGCTCAACGGCGTAAATCTTTCGTTCGTCGCCTTTGCGGCGCACTGGCACGCGCTGGCCGGACAAGTCTTCGTCTTCTTCGTCATGGTGGTCGCGGCGGCTGAAGCTGCGGTGGGATTGGCCATCATCATCGCGGTCTACCGCAATCGGGAGACGCTGAACGTCGACCAGGTCAATCTGCTCAAACTGTGAACCTCAATCTATGACGCCGAATCTCAATCTCTGGTTGATCCCGATCATGCCGCTGGCAGGAGCTGCGATCAATGGATTCCTCGGGAAGAAGTCATCGCGCACCGCCGTCAGCACAATCGCGCTGTTCTTCTCAGGCGCGGCGTTCTTGTGGGCGTTACTGGTCGCGTGGCGCTGCTTGTCCCTCTCACTTCCCTACCAGGAATATCTGGCGCATTGGATTCGTTCCGGCAGTTTCAGCGTGGACTTCGCCTTCTACCTGGATCAGCTCTCGCTGGTCATGCTGCTGGTGGTCACGGGCGTGGGATTCCTCATCCACATTTATTCCGTCGGCTACATGTGGGAAGATCCGAGCTACTACCGCTTCTTCTCCTACCTGAATCTATTCATGTTTTTCATGCTGACGCTGGTGCTGGCCAACAACTATCTGGTCATGTTTATTGGCTGGGAGGGCGTGGGGCTGGCGTCGTATCTGCTAATCGGGTTCTGGTTCACGAAAGATTCGGCGGCATCGGCCGGAAAGAAAGCGTTTATCGTCAACCGGATTGGCGATTTCGGATTTCTGATTGCCCTATTCCTGATCATCGAACACTTTCACTCGCTCACGTTCACCCAGGTGTTCGAGCGCGTGGCGCCGATCGCGCCAGAAAACGCCGGGGCCGGCCTGCTTACTACAATCGGAATTTTGCTGATGGTGGGCGCCTGCGGCAAATCGGCGCAGATTCCGCTCTATGTCTGGCTGCCAGATGCGATGGAAGGTCCGACGCCGGTCTCCGCTTTGATCCACGCTGCGACCATGGTGACGGCGGGAGTCTACATGGTTGCGCGCTCGCATGTGATTTTCGAGCGCGCGCCGATAGCTCTGACCGTTGTCGCGATCATCGGCACACTCACGGCGTTGTTCGCCGCGACCATCGGCATCACGCAGACGGATATTAAAAAGGTCCTCGCCTACTCCACCGTTTCGCAACTTGGATATATGTTCATGGCCTGCGGCGTAGGAGCCTTCTCGGCGGGAATTTTCCATTTGATGACGCACGCCTTTTTCAAAGGCCTGCTTTTCCTGGCCGCGGGCTCGGTGATTCATGCGGTCGGCGGCGAGCAGGATATGCGCAACATGGGCGGCCTGCGCTCTTATATTCCGTGGACATTTCTGACCATGGGAATCGCGACTCTGGCGATTTCGGGGATTCCGCCGTTCGCGGGATTCTGGAGTAAGGACGAAATTCTGTGGAAGGCATACCAGGAGAACCGGATTTACTGGCTCATCGGCGCGATCACCGCGTTCATGACCTCCTTCTATATGTTCCGCCTGTTGTTCATGACATTTTTCGGCGATTACCGTGGCCTGAAGGTCGACGATCACGGACATGCCCACGCTGCCCATGGGGATAATGGGCACGGCCACGGCGAACCACATGAGAGCCCATGGGTGATGCTGGGGCCGCTGGTCGTGCTGGCAATTCTGTCTACTGTTGGCGGGCTGGTTGGAATTGGCAACCACTTTGAGCATTTCCTTTCGCCTGTATTCGGCTCCGAGTTTCCCGCCAGGATCGCCGAGGGATCGGGAACCACAGAACTTCTGCTGATGGGGGTTTCTGTCTTGTTGGCCTTTGCGGGCGCGTTTCTGGCCTACATTCTCTACGTGAGCAAGCCGTATCTTCCGCAGAAGATCGCTGACTCGGTGGGCGTTTTTTACGAGGCGGTGCTGCACAAATACTACGTCGACGAGATCTATGCGGCCGTATTCGTCAAACCATTGATTGACGGTTCGACCAGCATTCTGTGGAAGGGAGTCGATCGCAAGGTGATCGACAACTCCATCGACGACGCGGCGGAAGGTGCGCGCCTGATTTCCGACGACGTGCGGCGCATGCAGTCCGGCAACCTGCGGTCATATGCGGGATGGATCGCCGCCGGCGCCGCGGTCGTGATCGCGTACATGCTGTGGTTAGGGGTGAGTCGATGAACACCGACAACCTCAGCTCGGTGATCCTGACGTTGGTCACGTTCGTTCCGCTCGCAGGGGCGTTGCTGCTGGTGCTGCTGCCGCGCCGGGATCGCGACATTCGCGTCTTCGCGCTGGTTATCTCTCTGCTTACGTTCGTGCTCTCGCTGCATCTGCCCGTACGTTTTCACCGCGCGCAGGCCGGATTTCAGTACGAAATTGACAAGGCGTGGATTTCTACACCGAACATTCACTACCACATGGGAATCGACGGCATCTCCATGTGGCTGGTAGTGCTGACCACATTTCTCACGCCGCTGTGCGTGCTGATCTCATGGAAGTCGATTCATGACCGGGTCAAGGAATTCTTCATCATTCTCCTGATCCTCGAAACCGCGCTGATCGGGGTTTTCACGTCGCTCGATCTCTTCCTCTTCTATTTCTTCTGGGAAGCGACTCTCATCCCGATGGCATTGCTCATAGGCATCTTCGGGCATGACCGCAAGGTCTACGCTGCCGTTAAGTTTTTCATGTACACGATGATCGCGTCGGTCTTCATGCTGGCTGCGATTCTGTGGCTCTACGCGCAGACGGGCAGCTTCGACTTCGTTGTGATTCGTGATCAGATTAGCCGCGGCGCGGTGGCTAATTTCCCGGCGGCGGCCCAGTGGCTCTTCCTTGGATTCTTCATCGCCTTTGCAGTCAAGGTTCCGCTGTTTCCATTTCACACCTGGCTGCCTGACGCGCACGTGGAAGCTCCTACGGCCGGATCCGTACTGCTGGCGGGCGTGCTGCTGAAGATGGGCACATATGGGATGCTGCGCTTCAATCTTGGATTATTTCCGGAACAGGCGCGGCGCAATGCACCGTGGATCATGATTCTGGCGCTGATCGGAATCATCTATGGCGCACTCGTGGCCATGGTGCAGCCGAACATGAAAAAGCTGATCGCCTATTCGTCGGTCAGCCATCTAGGCTTCGTGGTGCTTGGCATCTTTAGCTTCACGCAGTCTGGACTGAATGGCGCGCTGTTCGTCATGCTGGCCCACGGCATCTCGACTGGCGGACTTTTCATGCTGGCGGGAATTCTGCACGAACGCCGCCACACCTACGAGATCAAAGAATTCGGCGGCCTGGCGTCGCCCATGCCGGTTTACGCCGCTTCGTTCCTGTTCATCGTGCTCGCCTCTGTCGGCCTGCCGTTGCTCAACGGGTTCATTGGCGAATTTCTGGTGCTGAATGGCGCGTTTCAATCACGAGCCATCTACGGCATTCTCGGCGCTACGGGCGTGATCTGGAGCGCGATTTATTTGTTGTGGATGTATCAACGCGTCTTCTTCGGCAAGGTGACGCACGACATAAATAATTCCATGGCAGACATGATTGGCTTTGAGAAGGCTGCCGTCTGGCCATGCGCGCTGGCGGCCCTGGTGATGGGAGTCGCGCCCATTTTATGGCTCGGAGCGATTGATCCTGCGGTGCAGGCCGCGCTCTCTCCCTTCGGACAGATCGTCGGTAAGTTGGTAGGCCAATGAGCACGCCGGCGCTGCTGCAAGCCATTCCGCATGTGATTCCCCAAGGCCAGGATTACATCCGCATTTTGCCGGAGCTCGTGCTGTCGGTATTCGGCATCGTGATCATGATGCTCGATCCGTTGCTCGATCAAGAGAAGAGTCCGAAAACTGCAGGCTCGATCGCTCTTGTGGGCGCTCTCGCAGCGCTGGCCTCGACCTGGTTCATGGCGCAGTCGCCGGGATCCGCATTCTCGAACATGATTCGGGTGGACAGCTTCAGCATTTACTTTCACGTTCTGGTGATTGCGATTGCGGCCGTCGTAATTCTGAGTTCGTTCGAATATTTGTCCGTGCAACGGATTCGCGCCGGCGAATACTATGCTCTGATTCTTTTCAGCGTCGTCGGCATGGCGCTCATGTCCTCAGCCGTGGAATTAGTTCTGATTTTCATCGCTCTGGAGATCTCCTCGATTTCCACTTATATTCTCGCGGGCTTCCGCCGGCATGAGGCTGCGAGCAGCGAGTCGTCACTGAAATATTTCCTTCTGGGCTCGTTCGCGACCGCATTTTTTCTTTATGGGGTTGCACTGATGTTCGGGGCCACTGGATCGACCAACATCGACACCATCAGCCAGGCGTTGCAGAATTCTCCGGGGCAGTTACTGGTCTTCATGGCGATCGCCCTGATGTTCGTCGGCCTGGGCTTCAAGGTTGCGGCCGCGCCGTTTCATATCTGGACGCCGGATGTGTACGAAGGAGCTCCCGCACCGGTGGTGGGACTCATGTCCACCGCGCCGAAAGCCGCGGCCTTCGCGGTTCTGCTGCGGGTTCTGTTTGCCATCAATGCTCCCGGTCGTTTCTGGCTGATCTGGGTCGCGGCTGCTTTATCGATGACCTTGGGCAACATCGGGGCTCTGGTGCAGACGAACGTGAAGCGCTTGCTCGCTTATTCCTCGATCGCCCACGCCGGATATTTACTCGTCGCGTTTGCCATGACAACGCCCGATAATTCCGCGGCAGGAATTTCGGCAGCCATGTTCTATGCAGCATCCTACGCAGCGATGAATGTGGGTGCCTTTGCGGTGGTCAGTCATTTCGCGAATGCCGGCGAGCGTTACGTGACCCTGGAAGACTACGAAGGGCTGGGCCGCACTTCGCCGCTGCTCGCAGCCACGCTGACCATCTTTCTGCTCTCACTGATCGGCATTCCGATGACTGGCGGCTTCTTCGCCAAGTTCTATGTCTTCAGCGCAGCCTTCAAAGCGAACCTCGTCGGGCTGACTCTGATCGGCCTGGTGAACAGCGCGATTGGCGCCTACTACTATCTGCGAATCATTGTTGTGATGTACATGCGCGAACCGCGCAAGCAGGTTCCAGTTACGCCGATTCCGCTGGCCCTGGGTTTCGCCCTGGCTATCAGCCTGATCGCTACTTTGTATCTGGGAATTCTCCCCAACCGGGTTTTGCATTATGCACAGCAGTCGGCGCAGGGACTACTGCCTTCCGCAGCTGCCGCGCCGGCGGCCGCTGCCCAGCCTCCAGACGCTCCGCTCGGGCACGATTGATTTCCTGTCCAGCCGTGCCCAAAACCGCATTGACAAGGGGCTCGGGGCGCGTGCATTATGGCTGCACCGAGTTAAACCTGTTGTTCCCCTGGTTCCGAATAATGCGGGTTTGGGAGGTTGTACATGCTTACGCAGATTTACAAGTTGTGGTCGGATGAGCAAGGACAGGACATCGCTGAGTACGCCGTGATGCTCGCGGTGATTTTGGTTCTGGTCGTGGGTACGGTGCGCCTGATCGGCTCCAATGCGAACAACGTATTTTCGAACGTAGCCAGTTCGATCCAGCAATAGCCGCGGTTTTTCGTTAGCCAGATTCGAACATTTATGACACGATTTACCTCAAGCTCTCGATTTAATGCCTTCCGGCGGTATTCCGCGGAACGGCTGCTCCCGAGCTTGGGGTTGAGAATCGATCACTAGTTTCACCTTACAAGCGAAAGTTGGCAGCCGCGATCTGAGGATCGCGGTTTTTGTTTTTTAACGGACTCTTCAAGGAGGACAATTTCCCATGATCGTCAACATGTCAGAGAAAGCCACCGAACAGGAAATTACGCACGTGATCGACCGTATCCGCGAGGCTGGCTACCAGCCTCACGTTACGCGCGGCACCGAGCGGACGATTGTAGCCGCAGTCGGCAGCGGACGCCGCCACGAAATCGAGGCGCTGCAAGTTGCTCCCGGCGTCGACAACGTAGTGGCGATCGCTCAACCTTTTAAGCTGGTGAGCCGGCAGGTCAAGCCCGAGCGCTCGATCGTGCACATCCACGGAGTCGCGATTGGAGGGCCCGAGGTGGTCGTGATCGCCGGCCCTTGTTCCGTCGAATCCCGCCAGCAACTGCTCGACACTGCTCACGCCGTCAAACAGGCGGGCGCCACGATGCTGCGGGGTGGAGCGTACAAACCGCGCACCTCCCCATACGACTTTCAGGGACTTGGCCTGGAGGCGCTCAAGATTTTGCGCGAAGCTCACGAGCAAACCGGGCTGCCCGTGGTCACCGAAGTGATGAGCACGGAAGACATCGACGTGATCTGCGAGTACGTCGACATGCTGCAAATCGGCGCGCGCAACATGCAGAATTTCGCTCTGCTCCGCCGTTTGGCGACGGTGAACAAGCCCATTCTGTTAAAGAGAGGTCCATCGGCTACGGTGAAAGAGTGGCTGCTGGCGGCGGAATATCTTTTGTCCGGCGGGAACCATAATGTGGTTCTATGCGAACGGGGCATCAAGACATTTGAAACGGAGATGCGCAACACCATCGACCTCGCCGCCATCGCGCTGGCGCGTGATTTATCACATCTTCCGGTGATTGCTGATCCATCGCACGGCACGGGGAAACAGAGCCTGATCGCGGCGGTCTCGCGCGCGGCGGTTGCCGTTGGCGCCGATGGGCTGATCATCGAGGTGCATCCCTGCCCGGAACGAGCGCTGTCGGATGGGCCGCAGTCCCTGGACTTCGCCGGATTCGAAAGAGTCATGCGCGCATTGAAAGAGCCATTGCGCGCAACGGCCGCGGCGCCGGCTCCATCGCAGGTTGCGTCATAAACGGGCGATTCGCGGGGATCGATCGGAAGATGTGCTCGGCGGAAGCAAATAATTGCATGCCGAGATTCGTGCAAGACTGCTATATTTCTAGACCCTTTCGCACGCAGCCGCTGAACGGGAGAACGGAAACATGGGACGCATCCTGCTGGTCTTTGTACGCCGTTTATGGCTGCCGTTGGCGGTGCTCGCTGGCTTTCTGAGCGTGTGCGTCCTCGTGTATACGCGACTGGAGGGCCTTCGCCCGCTGGATGCGCTGTTCTGGGTCATCCATACTCACGCGATCGACTATCGAGCCGTTCACAAGTCGACCAAGATTTTCGCTTTGTTCGTGTACGCCGGGGTGTTTGCATTTCAAATCTGGATTGCAGAACGAATCCTGTTAACAATTTTCAGCCACCAGGGCGTGGAGGCATGGAGGTCTATGGTGAACGATGTGAACATCGATCGATTGCGCGACCATTTCATCATCTGCGGATACGGCCAGGTCGGGCGAACTGTTGTCGATCAACTCGATCGTCTGGAAATTCCGTTCGTGCTGATCGAGACCAATGAGAGCCTCTATCGTGAATTGTTAAATGAAAAGACGGCTGTGATCCAGGGTGACGCTAAGCGCCACGACATTCTGGTACGCGCCGGCATCGAGCGTGCGCGCGGTATTTGTATCGTCATCGATAATGACGCAGACAACCTATACATCACGGTAACGGCTCGCGCGCTCAATCCCAAGCTAAAGATTATTACGCGGGCAGGACAGCAGCGCTACGCCACGGCCATGCGCAACTCGGGGGCGGATGAAGTGATCATCCCAGAGTACGAAGGCGGGTTGATGACGGGAAGAATGATCCAGCGATATTATCCCGCGCAGATTGCGATTGAATGAAGTCCCCGCTTAATGCGCGGCCAAGGTGTTGGCGGTGGGCTGCTTGACCTGCATCGCCGGATCGCCGAAAAGAACAAAGGTGCGCCTCACGGCGGGGTCAGCAATTTTTGATTTCGCCTTGAGAATTGATTCGCCCAGCGTCGGCCGCGCCGTGTTCAGCGCATTCTGCACGACCAGCGCATCCAGCTGGGTCTGCGGCGCAGGCTGATTCAGGCCAGTCGACGCCAGCACTGCAACCGCGCCTCCGTTTGGCGCGAGCAACAGCGTAACTCCCAGCGGCTGCGCGTACACATCCTGGAAGAAGCCGTTCAAGCAGTCCATGATGAGGAACACGGGCAATTCCGAACTATTGGTCAGGGACGGCACGGCATTCACATCGAAAATATCGGATCCCGACCATTGTTCTTCCGAACCGTGGCCGAGATAATTCACCAGCAGCTGGCCTGAATTAATTCCGTTAACGATCTCCTGCTGAGCCACGGTATTCCCAACCGTGTCGGTAAATACATCCGTGACCTGGATGGTGGCCGGCAGGTGCGACTGCACGGTCTGCGCATCCTGGGTGAAGTTTTCGGTATCGTTCTTGTCGGCCACGAACATCGCTTGCGAGGTCCACGTTCCGTTTGTCGACTGGCCTTCATAGGCGACGATTTTCCCGACGACCGTTGTGGCTTCATCCTGCGAACTGACCGGGAAGCGCCCGGTGGCAATCGTGGGCATGCCGCTACCACTGAAGTCCGAGAACCAGTCGTCGGATGCCGTCATCAGGCTGGTCGTAGGCAAAATTCGCGTGGGGACCAGGTCGAGATGCCCAAGGCCCAGATAGTCGCGCGGATCGAACGAGGCTCGCCCGTTCAAGAGCAAGTAGGAGGGCGGCTTCTTCCAGTTTTGTGTCGCGCCCTGCAGGAACTGACGGATCGCAAATGGGCTGCGCTCGCCGAAATTAAATTCGTCGTAGAGATCGTTGATCGGAACCACGACCGAACTCTTCCCTTCCGCCTGATGCGCCTGAATCAGGGGCAGGAGCGCGCTAGCAAATTCTTCATAGGTGACCATGGCAATATCGGCGCCGCTTTGCGCGCTATGCCAATGTGACGGATGGTTCGGCGCCACGACGGGAGCGCTCGCAATCCGATCGGCAGCCACTGCCAGCAGCGTGTGCCGCACTGGCGACGAAGCACCTGCCGTGGTCCACGGCACCTGCAGCGCGATGGTATAGTTGCCGCTGTTCGAGATGACTTGTCCCGTCACCTGCACGGTATGATTTGCATCCGTGATATCCAGCACGGTCGGCGCCTTGGTGAAGCCGGATATATCGAGCTCATCTCCGGCGCGTCCGGAAAACTTCAAGACGTCGGAATCCGCCACGTACAAGTGCGGGTAAGTAATGCGAATCGATTGCACCAGGCTGGTATCGTACTCGCCGTTCTGCGCGGTGAGGGTGACCGTGTTCGTCGAGTCCTGCAGCAGGCCGGCGGGAATGGTCACACTCAATTCGCCTTTGGCCTCACCGGTAAATATGACATCGCCGACCGTCGTCCCATTCAACGCAATCTGCACGTCGTGCGGATAGGCGACAATCACTCCCTGTAGCACAACGTTGAGCCGCACAGGCAGAGTTGATTTCGCATCGAAATGAGGCGTGGTGAGCACTTGCTCCACTGGAGTGGAGGTAACGATGGCTCCAAAGAAATTCTCGTCATTGGGCGTGAGCAGCGCCGAATAGTAGGTGGTGTGTTGCTGGAGCTCGACGGTCGCAAGATAATCGGCCGGCGGCGGGTTCGATCCCGAGGCAGGCTGCGTCTGCGGAATGCGCGCGCCCTGACCTGCGCCGGCGACGAGCCAGTACAGTCTTGTGCCCGAGAACGCGGTGTCAATTCCGGTTCCGTAGAAATAAATGGAGGCCTGCGGACCGAATCCTCCGGAGCCGGGCGATGCTCCGGCGATCTGCATCGGCTGCTCGTTGGCTTCGGCGTAGAGATGCAACGACGAAGGATCAACATTTGGATCGAGTCCGGCTTTGACGAGATCAGGCTGCGCAACGCGATACCATCCCTCGCGCCGCACCTGGATCTTCACCGCGGGATGCGACGCCAGTTCGAATTGGCGTTGAATCTGAGTCGACGTTGGCGTGGAAAGTTTCGGCACAGTCTCGACGAAATGAGTTCCCTGCTCGGCGGGCGCGGCGGCTTGAGCCTGGCTCAGTTGGCTCAGCATACGAGTCTCGGCCGCAGTCCCGTCGTCAATCGTGGTCGAAGTTTCCACTGACACCGGTCCGTGCATGGTGCGCGTGCCGTTCACATCTACATCTTCCAGCCAGTACGATCCATCGGCAACTTCCGCGGAGGGACCGGGCCACGCGTAGCTCCTGCCTGAGTGCTTGGGCAGTGCACCCGTCATCAGTAAGGCGGATCCGGCAATCAGAGACGAATTCATGCGCACGCGATTTCCGTTGCGCTCGCGATAGACATTGAATCCAAGGTTGTGCGCCTCACCGCCGGTCTTCCACATCAGCAGCACTCGACTGGCGCCGCTCTTGTCGGTAGTCAAATGCGCCGAGAAGGATTGCAGCTTGACGCTGGTCGGCGCGACCACGGTTTCGTTCCAGGTGGAAGTGTTGTTCGTCAGATTGGGATCAGTCTGATCTGCCGTAACGTTCGCGGTGTTCGCTATAACGCCGGGCGCTCCAGGTATCGCAAGAATCGAAATTGTAGCCGTGCCCGCATTCGCCATCGTGCCCAGCAAGCAGGTCACGACTCCACCCGCTTCGGAGCATGAGCCCTGGGTGGTGTTCGAGGAAAGATAAGTCAGGGGCGAAGGCAGCGTATCAGTGACGGTAACATTTGTGGCCGAGGCTGGACCGTTGTTGGTCACCGCCAGCGAGTAGGTGAGCGGCGTGCCCTCGGTGACGGGATTGGGCGTTGCGGTTTTCACGATCGCCATGTCTGCGCTGTTGGCGTTGGCCACGAGCACCGAGGCGCTGGCAGTGTTCGAGGTGATGCTGGGGACAATGTTGCTGGCGGTCGCGCTGTCGGTTTCCGTGATATTCGTGCCTGATGGCGTGCCGGCGTTCACCTGCAACACCAGGCTAAAGTTGGCCGTGTTAGCGGAACCTGAGGCGAGAGTCGCAATAGTGCAGGTGATCGCCCCCGTTCCACCCACGGCTGGCGTAGTGCATGACCACCCGGAGGGAGCAGAAAACGACTGAAAGTTCGTGTTGGGAGGCGTGGTCTCAGTGAAGCTCACCGTCGCCGCCGCCGCCGGACCGTTGTTAGTGATGCTCTGGGAATAGGTGACGTTACTGCCCGCGGCCAGCGAAGTTGGAGCCGCGGAATTCGTCACGATCAGATCCGCTTGCGTGGCCGTAGCGACTACGTCGGCTGCGGTTGCAGTGTTGTTCGCTGTGTTCGGATCGCTCGCCGCCGAACTCACGTTCACTGTGTCGCTGATTGCCGTTCCGGCTGCAGTTCCAGCGTTTACTTTCAGAACGACGGTGAAGGTGCCGGAACCTGCAGCAAAGCTGGGATCGGTACAACTAATGTTTCCCGTGCCGTTGACGGCGGGGGCCGTGCACGACCACCCAGGCGCAGCGGAGATCGACTGGAAGGTGGTGTTCGCCGGAGTGGTCTCGGTCAAACTTGCAGTCGTGGCCGTGCTTGGCCCGCTGTTCGTAACCATCTGTGTGTAGGTGATGTTGTTGCCCGCCTGCACCGGGACCGGGCTGGCGCTGTTGGTGATGGCAAGATCGGCCGAGCCCCCAACTTGCACGTTCACCGATGCACTATTGTTTCCGCCATTCGGATCACTCGTGGTGGAAGAGACGGAATCGGTCTGCGTGATCGTCGATCCCGACGCCACGGTCGTATTCACGGTAATCACAAACGTAAAGTTCGCGGTGGTGTTCGCGGCCATGGTGGTCGAGTCGGTGCAGGTGAGGCCGACGCACGTCCACCCTGCCGGCCCGGTCAAAGAGACGGCAGTGGTGTTCGCGGGCAGCGTTTCAGTAAATTGCGGAGCGTTCGCCGTCGCCGGCCCCGCATTCGTCACACTCTGGGTGTAGGTGATATTGTTGCCGGCCGTGACCGGATTCGGACTCGCGGCATTGGTCACGCTCAAATCTGCCTGCGTGCCAGACGCGACTGCAATGCTGGAGGTAGCCGAGTTGTTGGCAGTGTTGGTATCGCGAGACGTCGTTGCCGCGGTTGCGGTGTCGGTGATGATTGTTCCCGCCGTTACTCCGGCTCCGACCGTGTACTTGGCGGTGATCGTCGCGGTAGATCCAGGGGGCACGCTCGGATTGGTGCAGGCTACGGGTTGCGCATTGGGGCACGTCCACGTCCCGCCGCCGGTGGTCACAACACCTACTGAGACCCAAGTCGTATTGGCGGGCGTCGCTTCGTTCAGCGTCGCCGCGCTGCAATTGCTGGGGCCTGAGTTCGTTACCACCTGCGTATAGGTGATAGTGGCGCCAGCAGGCACCGGACTGGGCGTGCCGCTGTTGGTCACGGCCAGATCGCAGGCAACCACGACTGGGGTCGAAATTGTAGTGGTGTTGTTTGCGGTCGTGGGATCGCTAGTCGTCGCGGTAACATTTGAGGTCGCCGAAATTGTTCCTGCCGCGACCGTGGACGGTACGTTCACCACAACCACGATGTCAGCGTCTGCACTAGCCGCCAGGCTCGAATCATTGCAGGTCACCGTTCCCGTTGCGCCGACGGCGGGCGAGGTACAAGTCCAACCAACTGGAGCCGAGACGGATTCAAACGTTGTGTTGGTCGGCGTTGCCTCGGTGAATACTACGCCGGACGCGGTAGCCGGGCCGTTGTTGGTGATCGTTTGCGTATACGTAATATTGTTGCCGGGGAAAACTGTGAGGGGCGTCGCGACCGTTTTGAGAGCAAGATCAGCTTGCGTCGCGGATGCAACCACGTCCTGCGCTGCTGCCGAATTTGCTCCGAAGGCCTGGTTGGTCGAGTTTGCGGTCACAATGTCGGTGATGATGGTGCCGCTTGCCGTTCCCGCGTTGACCTGCAATACCAGGGTTACGGTTCCGCTTGATCCCGCGGGAGCGCTGGGAGCGGTGCAGGTGATGGTTCCAGTTGCGCCGACGGCGGGAGTCGTGCAAGTTGTTCCTGGCGGCGCCGAGATCGACTGGAATGTGGTGTTGGGCGGCGTGGTTTCGGTGAGGGTCGGATTGGTGGCTGTGGCGCTCCCGGTATTCGTCGCAGTCTGCGTATAAGTAATGTTGGTGCCCGCGACCACAGGATTGGGCGCTGCCGAATTCGTCACCGTCATCTGCGCCTGAGAAGTCGCGCCCACAACCGTAGACGCACTCGCAGTGTTATTCGCGGAGTTCGGATCGAAGGTTGACGAACTCGCAGACACGACGCCGGTAATGACGGTACCGTTCGTCGCCGTGCTGTTCACTTTCACGATCATCGTAAACGTGGCCGCAGTCGATCCTGCCATGTTGACGTCGGTGCAAACCACATTGCCCGTGCCGCCGCTACCCGGCGTGGTGCAACTCCATCCCGCGGGCGCCGCCATTGAAACGAAAGTCGTATTGGCCGGAACTGGCGCCACGATGGTGGCATTGTCGGCCGCGCTAGGCCCGCTGTTTGTGATCACTTGCGTGTAGGTAATATTGGTTCCGGCGGCAACGGGATTCGGCGATGCGCTGTTGGCGGCGCCGAGGTCGGCGGTCGAAACGACGGTCGCGACGTCGATGGCAGTGTCGTTCAGCAGATTGGCTTCGCTTCCGCCGGCCACGGTTGCGATGTTGGTCAAAGTCGCGGGTGCGGACTGAGAGACGAGAGCACTCACCGTTATCGATGGATACGAACCCAACGCGGTTAGTGGATCTGAGCGTGTACAACTCACGGTCTGCCCGGATACGGAACACAACCATCCCGTGCCGGCAGCGCCAGTGGGCGTGATGCCGATCGGCAGCGTATCGTTCATGATCACGACGCCGCTGCTAGCGCCATAGGAACTGACATTCGAAACTGGAATGGTATAGCTGGCGCTTAAGCCACGGGTGAAGTTTCCTACGTGGCTCTTACCCAGCGTCATATCCGAAGCGCACAACGACGCGGACTGAATTCCCGTGACTTGCGAAAGGGTCGCTACCGTCGTGCTGGTGCCTGTGTTCCCTGGCGTAGAGCCGTAAGGTACTGCAGGCGTGTTCAGCGTGAGACCGTTGGTACCGCCGGCCACGCTGATGCTGGCCGGAGTTCCGGAGACGAAGACAACTCCACCGCCTCCGCCGCCGCCAGGGCCGTGGCGCTGGGTAAGCGCATACGCTTCAATTTCCCATGCGTTGCCGCCGGTGCCGCCATTGGCCTGCAGAGTCAGGCCGCTTTCGCCGCCATTCGCCGCGAGCACGACGATCGTTCCGCCAGCGCCCGCGCCGCCACCGGCGTCGTTTAAAGTCGCGTTGTAAGCGTTTGCACCATTCGCAGTAAGGGTCGCATTTCCGGTGAGAGTGTCGACACGAATGAAAATGATTCCGCCGCCCGGCGAACCGCCGCTGGCCTGATTATCGCCGTCGGAGTTATTGCGCGTTCCTGCTCCGCCGCCGCCGCCCAAAGCGATGCGATCAATCGTGGCGGGAAACTGCGCTCCGCCTTCGCCACCGACGCTGAGGTTGGTGTTCCAGGAGTCACCGCCGAATCCGCCGGAACCTCCATTTCCGCCACCGCCGCCGCCCGCGTTCTCATCGTTTCCGCCGGTAGACGCGCCTTGCGGATCTGAGTCCGTCCCGCCGCCGCCGGCATTGGCGGGCGCGCCGCGTCCCATGCTGCCGTCGAAGTTTGCCGTTGCAGCAGTCGTTTCCGCGACTCCAGCTGCGTTGCTCAGAGTCAGCGTAGTCGCGGTGGAGGCGGTCGACACAAATCTGCCATTGTTGGCAGCGTGGGTGAATCCACTTATAACAAAGGTGTAGCCGGCCAAAGTATTTCCGCCGCCGCCCGTGAAGGTTCCGGTATAAACGGTAGTCCCGCCCGCTGCGTTGGCGACAGATTTGAGCGTGAATGCGCCGAACGCGCCGCTGGGATAGCCGGTTCCCGTGGCGAGAAATGTCCCGCCGCTTTCCACCCATGCGGGAGTGCCCGCGACGCCTTCGCCCTTCGCAGCGTCCCACCCGGGCTCGCCATTGCTGGTGGATCCGGTTGTAGTTGGGGTGTAGGTGGCCGGGGCCAGTTGTTGGAAGTCGGCGTTGGATGGAAGTTTCGGAGGAGCGGGATTCGGAACGCCGCTGAGTTGTAATCCTGCCGCGCCGCGAAAACCTAATCCATCGACCGAAACTGTAGCGCCGCCCAGGTTGAGTTGTCCGGCAACATCGAGCGCGAGAATTCCGCCCGTCGACCCATTCCACGCGGTGGCCGTGGCCGCACCCAAGGTTGCAGTGGTATATTGCGGCACGAGTACAAGCTGATAGGTGCTCGCACCTTTCGTTCCTGAAGCGGTGGCGGATGTGTATCCGAAGACCAAGCCTCCGCCCGCGCCCGCGCCTGAAATCGGCACGACGCCTCCACTCACTGGACCAGTTGCCGTGACGTATTCATAATTTCCGGCATTGTTGATCGTGGTAAAGCCGGCGCCAGTACTGTTGTTCCCGTAGGTGACCGTATCGGATGTGCTGATGCTGGCGTCCTGCATCTGAATCACGAGCAACTCGCTGCCCGCGACAATCGTGCCTCCCGCGCCTGTGGATGCGCCAAGCGGAATGGATTTCGCTCCCGCCACCACACTCGCGGTTCCCGGAAAATATGTGTTGAGCACGCCGCTCAAGGGAGTCGTCGCCGCGCTAAGCACGCCCGTGCCGCACACTATGCTCACCACTGGAGCCAGTGCCACATAGCTGTTGTTGCCCGTATTCGGATCAGCAGGCGTTCCCGAGTCAGTGATGGTCGCCGTGTTCGGAAAAAATCCTGCCGCGGTGGTGGATACAACCACCGCCACAGTCGCGATCGCACCACTGGCAAACGGAGTCGGCAGCGTGCAATTGATAGTCGTGGTGGTGGTGCAAGACGTGCCACTGCTCGGCATCACAGAAACCAAGCTCAGATTCGTATCGGCAAACATGTCAGTAAGCGTCACGCCATTGGCCGCCGACGGGCCGTTGTTCGTGATGGTGATGTTGTAGGTAGAATTCTTTCCCAGCGACACCGCGCTGACACTGGTGGTGACGGCGATGTCTGCCGTAGACGGATTGATCGACACCGCTCCCAACGACCAATTCGAAGTGCCGTTGAATGTCTCAGAGATCGGGACGCTGGGCGCGCCCGTGCGACTGCTGCCGGTGCCCGTAACATCAGTTCCGCCGCCACCGGTGTTTTGATTCCATTGCGACACCTGCGGACCCGAGACGGTGACAGTCTGATTCCCTCCCGTCGCGAGTGTGTCTAGAATCATTCCGTTGACGACGCTGGGAACATCAAGCTGTGAATTTGCTCCGTTCGCTCCGTCCGCAGAGACGAATGTTCCAAGAGGGACGGTTTGATCCACATCAGTGAGCGTGGTCGCGCCTGCCGCAATGGCGACTGTACCCGCCGTGGGGACGTTTACCGTGACTGCGACGTTGTGGTTCCCGTTGGTAGGCGCCAAGAGATACCACATTTCTACCCGGCGCGTATTGCCAGCATCGTTGTGCGACCCAATGCGACTCAACGTGGTGCCGTTGTACGTAATGCCAGTTACCATCGCGCCCGGAACTGCCGAGATGTCTAACGAGACACCGACAATGAGAATCCGATTGGCAGTAGCCGTGGTAGTGTGCGTAAAGGTGAGAGTGTGACTCCCGGTGGTAGTGTAAGCAGCCCTCGAGGATGTGGTGACATCCACCGCTACCTGTGCGGTAGCGAGGGTGGCCGCAAACACCAGCAGCAGGAAGAAAATTCGCAGACCGATCCCGGCTGCGGATGCCTTCATTTTAGAGGCGCTGCCCAGCAACTTGCCCACGAGGGTCTGCGCACGCGCTGCGCCACGCAGCACCTGACCTTTTAAACCGTTGAACCTGGCATACACGATGTTTCGTCCCACCCGCACTTCCTTGGCCTGAGCCAGGCCGAGGATTTGCGCTCCCGTCAGCGCCGGATCGTTTTCCTGTCCGCAATCCCCGCGTGTAATGAAAACGTCGTTGGCGGGGTCAGCGATCACAATCCGATGAAGGCGGAAGCCAGAATTAGCTTTCGCTAAGACGATATCGTCCTTTCGTAATTTGCTCACGATTACGGGAGTAACCTCGACAACCTCTCCGTCACGTATTGCGGGAGACATGCTCGCGCCGCGTGCCTGAAATTGCACGCTCAGGCCCTGTCCCAGCAATTCGCGGATCATCTCTTCGAAGAGCTTCGAGTCCGCCGCAAAGCCACTCATGGGAAGTGCGTGATGAAGACTAGTCACGAAGGTTGAGAATCGTATCGACAGCGCGCTGATCGGGCTCAAAGGCGAATCGATACACCGGAACCGCCTCAACTACTTCCTGCAAGAACGAGAGCGCCGACTCGACATACTCATGCCGGTGAAAAGGCACAAAACTCCGCGCAAACAATTCGGCCACAGCCTGGCTCGGAGAAAGCGGAGTCAGAATATTTCCGCGACCGTGCTCGAGAATAACAATCCGCGCCAGAGGCGCGCTGTTGGGCGAAGCGTACATCGCCTCGCCATGCCAGGGAGTGCCGTACATCCGCATCCTCGACACGCTGGCATTCCGAACCGGGCCGAAGGCGCGGTGAGGAAGCTGCTTTTCCACGCACTCCCTCCGCACAATGATGCGGTCATCACTCAAAACCTCAACATCCTCAAGCGCAGTCCACAGCCGCGTAGTCGTACTCTTCCCCGCGCCCGAATGCCCGACAAACAAATTTCCCACGCCATCGCTCGTAACAATGCCAGCCCCATGCAGCTCGATCGCCTGTTCCTGAGTGAGACGGTGCATGATGAGCAGCTCGTCGAGGGGATAATCCAGAGGCGCAGTTTGCGGGACCAAGGCCATCGCAGGATCACTCATCCGAAGAGTCGCTCGCGAAAAGGAAGAATCGACCGAAAGTCGCTTGTACGGAAGCTCACCAAATACTGGCGCGGTAAAGTCGAACTCAAATCCGCCCTGATCTTCGTACAACTGCCAGACGGCGCCGGAGTCGAATTTGGGTTGAAGTTGGGATCGACTTAATCGATCCACCAGTTCAATCTGAACATCGATATCGGGAGCAGCAGGTTGCGCCTGGAATGACATAAGGGCAGGACTCAAAGCCACAGCTGCGTCGCTTTCTCCCTCGACTCTCACCACTAAGCCTGCGATGCGAAAATGGCTGTACGAAAACTGCCGACTCTCTTTGGGTCGCAAGTTAGCGCCTGCAAAATTCTCATGCATAGGAGACCGACCCACTCTCACGAACCGAGGCTCTGACAGCCACCCAGAATCATTCCACAACCCGGAGTAGGACCTCCGCCAGAAGCATTCTTGCAGTGCCCCAAGACCGCTTCCTCGGGGCGCAAACTAATGATGGCGACTTTCGGCGGCTCGTACGGCTTCTTACTGTCGGATTGACCTGTTTCGCGGCTCATTTTCACTTCACTCTTTTCATGGTCAGTGATTCCCACAGTTCCCGCATCCCGCCGTCAAGAGACTCGGCTGATTCAGAATCGGCAGAATATTCTCGACAGCACTCCAACTGCCCACATCCACCTGTCCGGTTGCAATGCGACGCCGTGACTCCACAAGATCCTCATGGTCCGCGCCCTCCGAACAAAACTGGCATTCACCATGCGGAGGCACATCGACTCCAACCACCATCGCTCTCAGGTGGGCAACATGACAGAGAAACTCGACCGGACTTTCCCGATCGCCATTCTCCAGTTCGCCGTTTGCCGGACACATGCCGCACAAGGACTGAATGCGACACTGAATGCACTTCGTGACCCGAGTCCGCTTTGTGCGACGCAGCCTTAGCAAGGATTCCTCCCACACTGCCTTGACCGTGGAATCCCTGATAGCAAATGTTTCCTGCTGCGAAATCACACAGATGCCTATCTCTCCATTGGCGTTGATGGCGAATGAATTGAAGCCGCCGCCGCAAATGTAAACCGTATCCACCTGCGATAAATTCGGCGGAGCGCCCAAATCCCTCTCGGCAAGCTTGCGATATTCCTCAACCACAGCGGGATCGCTCATATCGAGCGCGACGACTTCTTCCGGCGTGAGTCGCGTAGCTAGCGGGCTCTGCGAACAGTCAATGCGAGGATTGACCTGCCCATCACACTTGAATTCGACTCCGAGTTCTTCCGCGAATCTTCGCATCGCCACCACTTCGTGCTTGTTGATGCTAGTGGCCACCGTCTTCAGCTTGAGCGGCAGGCCTCGTTCCTTCAGCAAGCGAATTCCACGCAGGCAGCGGTCATACGATCCTGGGACCGAGGTCAGCGCCTCGTAGGTCTCGCGCGTACGTCCGTAGAGCGTGATCTCAATCGCAAACGGCGGCCATTCGGCCAGATAATCCGCAATCTGCTCGTTGATGATCGTGCCGTTGGTAAACAACGTGATTAGGAATCCCTTTTTCTTGGCGTACGTGTAGATCTCGAGAAAATCTTTGCGCGCGAAAATTTCGCCGCCGGTGTAGAGAATCCAGAAGCAGCCCATCTCGACCAGTTCATCGAGCACGCGGAAGTGCTCTTCCTTGGTCAACTCCCGCCGCTTGGCCTCAAGATCCCCCATGGGCAGGTTGTTATAACAATGCAGGCATTCCAGCGGACAGCGCCGAGTCACTTCAATCGAAACCTGCAGCGGGACGCGCTCTCCGGCCTGACGCTGATGCAGATCCGCGCTGAACTCGCCGTAACTCACGTGCTCCAAATATCCTCCATGGCCGGAAGCGGCATGATTGAAATCGTGAACAGAAGCAGCGGACGCAACTTACGCGCCCGCTGCCAGTCCTTCCCGCCCCACTGGCCGCTCAGTCCCCGCCATGGCCACAGCGGCAGAAACCTCGACCAGACCAACAGATTTCATCTCGCTTACGAATTCGGTAACGTCGCGCTCGGCTTGCCCGGGATCCACTTCGTACTCATCAGCAACCGCGCTCGCCAACTCCGCCACCGTTCGCGGAGACTCCATGAGTTTCCAGATCAGCGAACCGGCGCCGTTGAAGCTGTAAATCGAAGCCAGGTCGCCCACCTTGGCGCGAATGGGCACAATCAGAGTTTCTCCGGCAACGACGCGCGCCACTACCGATTGCGAACGGATCAACATCTCGTTGGATAAGGTCGCCAAGGCATGACTCCCAATTCCGGGTTTCGTAACATGGAGCAGTTTGAAACCCTATTCTCTTTCGTACCAAATTGAGATTACGGACGCAGCCCCCTTTGAAGCAATGGAACTTTACCCGTAGGTACTGGGTTGGTTATCATCCCGGATGGTTCGAATGGCCAATAAAATCAGGGCGTCCCGCTTAGACTGTGCTCCGAATCCGATCCCCAATGGCCGAGTGTAGCGGGCTGATTTGCGCTCGACGGACGAAATTCCGACGGCTTCCTTTTTCGTGGACAAACGAAAGGAAACGCTATAAAAAGAAATAGACGAAGTTGACCTCGTTCCAAGCTTCACCAAGCGAATTCCGTGCTCAACGAAGAACGCCGCCGCGCCATTCTCGACCAACTCACGCATCAGGGACGAGTACTCGTCACCGAGTTGGCCGCCAAATACGAAACCTCGCAGGTTACGATTCGCAAGGATCTCGAAGTCCTGCACGCGCAAGGCATGGTGCATCGCACGCACGGCGGAGCACTGCCCGCGCGCGAGGGCGCGTTGGAAGATCCCTCGCTGCGCGAAAAGGAAAAGCTTCACCGCCAGGAAAAGCTGCGGATCGCCGAATGCGCGGCAGAAAAGGTAAAAGATGGGCAGGTTCTGATTCTTGACTCGGGCACGACCACAACCACGATTGCGCGTGCGCTGCGCAGCTTTCAACATCTCACCATCATTACCAACGCGGTGAACATCGCGGCCGAACTGGCGGGCACAAATGTGGAAGTGATTCTCACCGGCGGCACGCTGCGCAACAATTCATTTTCGCTGGTGGGACCGATCGCAGAAGAGACCCTGCGGCGCTTGAGCGCCGATTTACTTTTTCTTGGCGTAGATGGCTTCGACGTTCACTACGGATTGAGTACGCCCAATCTGCTGGAAGCAAAAGTAAATCGAGTGATGGTTGAGGTCGCGAAGAAGACTGTTGCGGTTTGCGACTCCAGCAAATTCGGACGGCGCAGCCTTTCACTGATCGCACCGCCATCTGCGCTACAGGAAGTCATCACCGACCGCGGCGTGCCGAAATCCGATATTCGAATCCTGAAGCAAGCCGGAGTTGAAGTAACGCTGGTCTGAGAAAGTTCAGTATTGATTGTCACTCGCGCACAGCGAAATCAAACGAATACGCGCAGTAGAATCCTTACTCCATCTATGCCTCGTTTTGACGTCACCATCGCTGGCGAACTGAACCTGGATCTCATCCTCTACGGCCTTCCTGAACAATTGCCACCGGAGCGCGAGTTGCTGGCCGACGGAATGATGCTGACGCTC
This sequence comes from uncultured Acidobacteriota bacterium, assembly GCA_963701925.1. Taxonomy (GTDB): domain Bacteria; phylum Acidobacteriota; class Terriglobia; order Terriglobales; family Acidobacteriaceae; genus Sulfotelmatobacter. The sequence goes on along the minus strand of CAVPBQ010000005.1, from coordinate 487,102 downwards.
GGATCCTCTTCCGCGATCGTGGCGCACAATCTCTCCGCGCTTGGCAGTCGCGTGGGATTCCAGTCCCGCATCGGCGATGACCCACTTGGACAGATCGCTCTCGCACGCCTGGGTCAGAGCGGGGTCGATGCATCGCTGGTCCGTCGCGTGCCGGGCTCAACCACAACGGGACTGACCGTGATTCTCCATCACGCTCAGTGGCGAAACATCCTCACCTATTCTGGAACGATCGCGGAACTTGCGTGGGACGATCTCGATCTCGACTATCTCGCCGACTCGCGCCACTTCCATTTCTCTTCTTATTACTTGCAGCGCGGCTTGCAACCGAGAGTGGCCGAGTTGTTTCAGTTCCTGAAATCGAGAGGACTGACGATTTCGATCGACACCAATGACGACCCCGAAGACCGCTGGCAGGGCGGCCTTCAGGAGTTGTTGCCGTATGTCGATGTATTTCTTCCCAACGAACGCGAAGCCTGCAAAGTTACAGGAACGAACGGTGTGGAAGCGGCGATCGAAAGATTATCGGCGTTAGTTCCGCTTGTCGTCGTGAAACTCGGCCGCAAAGGATCTTTGGCACAACGGGGAAAAGAAAGATTTGTCGGCGAGGCAGCAGAAGTAGTCCCCGTCGACACAGTGGGAGCGGGCGACAGCTTCGACGCAGGATTTCTGCATCAGTACGTGCGGGGCGCCGACCTGCCCACGTGCCTCGTGTCTGGAAATCTGGCGGGCGCGTTCTCAACCACGCAACCCGGAGGCACTGAGGCCTTCCGCGATGCTTCGCGTCGCCAAAAATTCTTCAAGATGCCGTAGAGACGTTGCTGGCAGCGTCTCTCTCGCTACAAGCAAGTCTGTTTTATCGGGCGCTCACCTCAACCAACAAATGGTCCTTGAATTCAGCCTTCAGCCTCGGCGACTTCCCTGCTTCTGCCTGCACCGTGCCTAGATCCTTTCCGTCGACGTAGTCGACGACGTGATATGACCCGGGCTTCAGACCGCGCAATTCAATCTCCCCAGCAAACGGTTTTCCCGCATCCGCGAAGAACGCGTAGTACATCCTTCCGTCTTTCGCGATCGCGTACGCCTCGGGTACATCGTACCCGTATACATAAAGGTCGAGGAACTCTCCCTTCGACAGCATCTTCTGGTTGTACAGGCCGATCCATTTTTTCCAGTGCTCTTCTTTTTCGCTGGTGAGCGCGACCGGTTTGAACTTCGGCCCCGGATCCGGCCACACAAACTTCGTTCCCGGGACTCCGCCCGTGCCCACCGTCGATGCGAAATCGCTGCCATGCTCACTCCAGTTGCCGTGCCCCAGCGGCGTCATGTCCGACAATTCGACGTGATCGCCATACACCGCAGCTTGCGGCCCGAGCAGGGCTTTGTACATTTTGATTCGCCGCCGCACTTGCACCGCGCCTACCGGATCGGCGGTCACCGCTTGATCGATAAACGGCAGCCAAGCCAGCGAAGGCGTCGTTCCGCACGGACAAGCCTGAGTCACGCTGTTTGGCTTGATCGCCCGCGTCGTCTCGAAAATCGTCTTATATACCTCGCCCATCGCATTCACCGACTCCTGCGGCGATTTGTGATGATGCGCCGGGTTGTAGCACGCCGGCACGCTGTAAATGTTGTCGAGCTTCGATCCGTCGAACCCCCAGTCGCGAATGAATTTCTCGGTGAGTTGCTTGTAGTAAGCCTGCACCTCCGGCAGCGACGGATCCAGCGCCGCCAAATCCCGCGTCATGCGCGCGTGCTTGCCCTCCTTGTCGAGAATCAGCCACTCGGGATGCTCCTGCACAACTTTCGACACGATGTACTTGTGGGACTCCCACCGGCCCTGCCCGTCTTCCACTCCCAACGGCAGCCACCACAGTTGCGCCAGGATTCCCTGCTGGTGGAAGTCGTCGACCATTTTCTTGATTGAGTCACCCGGAAATGTTTCCGGCCGCGGATTCCAATCGCCATACGTATCGAACCAGCGATCATCCAGCGTCGCCCACTTGATACCGAGTTCCTTCAGCTTCGGAATCGTGCCCAGCATCTGCTTCGGCGTCACGTTGAACTCATATCCCCAACCGCACCAACTCACGTTGTAGGCCTCGTTGGAGGGCTTGGGAATATCCCAGCCTTCTTTCTGCAGCACGCTCGACCAGATGCGCAGAGGCTCATAAAAATCTCCGCTGTATACGGAGACAAAACTGCGTGGAGTAGAAAAACTCTCTCCCGGCTTCAACACCTTATTCACAGGAATCTCTACGCTGGCATTCACCCTGCCGTCGGCTTCCACCTTCACTGGAATCGAGAGGGTCCAGGGCAGCGTCTCGACATGACCGATCGCTTCGCCCACCGACGCGGTCCAGAACGCGACTACCGGAATCCCGCCCCCGTAGCCGCCTTTGACCGTCTCGCCCATTAAATTCGGCTGCGACGAAGTTCGCGTCAACTTCTGCACATCATCTTTACCCCAGTCGTAGCTTGATCCCTGAAACGACCACATATCGTAGGGGGCTTCCTTGGCCACGTGCGAATTCAGCCGGTGCTGTTGCATCCACACCTGATCTACCTGAAAGTCCGAAGTGCCGACATTTTTGTAGGCACTGCTTACCAGCGCGATGTTGGGAAAATCGTCGTAGGCCTCCACCACCAGCATGCGCTCAACGTTCACTCCGGCGGGCGCCAGCGGGTGCGCCGGAATCTCCACACGTTTTCCGCGGCCGAGCTTGCCGATATTTTCGAGCACCTTCGCCTGGGCAAAGTCCGGCACGAAATCCAGTTCTTTTCCTTCATGCACAACCGAGTCGCTGCCTCCAGTCGATCCCACGCCGGGCTCGTCCAGCGTCAACCGCTTGCCGTCTTTCAGCAGAGTCGCCTGCAAGTAGCCGGAGGGAAGAATCTGGAACTCCGCCGCCGTAGTCGTCACCACGAGGGGGCCGCCATCGCGCACTTGCACATTGATGTCGGAGGGCCGTGAAGGCTCAGCTTTCGGTTGCTGCACCTTCGGCTTGGAACAACTCAGCGTCAGCCCCGCCAGTCCGATGAGCACACTCGCAAGAACAGAAGAATACAGTGGAGAATTCGAGAAGAGAGAAGAACGGCTGCCGAGTCGGGGGCGTTTCATAATTCCTCCAAAGCTATCGCAGGATTGCGAAAGAAAACGAAATCGTTCGAAAGTATACAACAAAACGCCGATCGGCGGCGCACCTGCATGTCGAGTCAAAAAACGTTGGGGGCTAAGAGTTCTTCGACGACCAGGACCAATCCGGCGATTACGCGGAAAATATCCTGGCTAAATGGATTCATTGAAACCTTCGCATTCTTCAGCGCATCTTCATGAGTCCATCTCTCTTTTAGTGCGGAAAGACAGAATGACTCAACCGTCTGCGCGAAGCGACTCTGCGCCCGGCAGAGGCAATCCCTGGTTGGTCGCGATCGCAGTTATGCTGGCGACGTTCATGGAGGTGCTCGACACTTCCATCGCAGCCGTGGCCCTGCCCTACATTGCCGGCAGTCTTTCCGCGACGAATGACGAAGCCACCTGGGTGCTCACTAGCTACTTGGTTGCGAATGCCACAATTCTACCGGCCAGTAGCTGGTTTGCATTGCGTTTTGGACGAAAGAAATTTCTTATCATCTGCATCACCATCTTCACCGTCTCCTCCTTTGCTTGTGGAGCGGCCCACAGTCTCGCCTGGATTCTGATTGCGCGCGCGGTACAAGGTGCAGGTGGCGGAGCGCTCCAACCCCTCTCCCAGGCCATCCTTCTCGAGAGTTTTCCACCCCAGAAGCGAGGCTTAGCCATGGCCGTGTTCGCGCTGGGTGTCGTGGTCGCACCCGTACTGGGCCCAACCCTCGGAGGCTGGCTCACCGATTCTTACTCCTGGCGGTGGGCGTTCTACATCAATATTCCAGTTGGCATTTTCGCCGTGATCATGATCTCCCGATACGTGGAAGATCCCTCCTACGTAAAAGAAGCCCATCCGGGCAAACTCGATGCGATCGGATTGGGATTGCTGGCCGTATGGTTGGGCTGTCTGCAATCGATCCTCGATAAAGGACAGGAGGACGATTGGTTCGGAGCAACCTGGATCCGCTGGACTACGCTCATTCTGGTTGTTTCGCTGGTCGCATTCCTGGTTCGGCAATTTCGTCACAAGCAACCACTCGTCGACCTTCGCGTCTTCAAGCATCGTAACTTTGCGCTGGGATGCCTCCTGATCGGTCTTTTCGGCGCGGCCATCTACGGCCTGGTAACGCTGTTGCCGCTGTTTTATCAGGAACTGATGGGCTACACCGCGCTGGCCGCAGGCTGGGCTGTGAGCCCGCGCGGCATCGGCGCAATCGTTGCCATGCCCATCATTGGCTATCTGACCGCGAAAATCGACAACCGCTGGCTCATTGCCCTTGGTTTCGCGATGTTTGCAATCGCCAGTTTGTGGTTCGGCGAGGCAAATCTTGCCATCGGGCAATGGTCTTTCTTATGGGCAATTCTCATCAGCGGCTTTGGTTCGGGATGTGTTTTTGTGCCGCTCTCGACGACTACCATGGCTTTCCTCAAAAATGAAGAAATCGGCAATGCCAGCGGCCTCTATAATCTGTTGCGCAACATCGGCGGAAGCATTGGCATCTCCGTGGTGAACACCATTGTCACGCGGCATGAACAACTGCATCGCAACGAATTGGCAGCTTCCCTCAATCCTGCACGCGTTACTGTCGTCGGTAGTGTGGAGGGGATGAAACAGTTCCTCAGCGCGCGGGAGGCTTCGTCAGCCGACGCTTTGCAGCAAGCCTATGCATTGCTTAACCGCACACTCACAAGCCAAGCCCGGCTCTGGGCCTACGTCGATGATTTCCGCTACATGGCGATCGTCTGCTTCGCATGCATACCTATTGTATTCGCGCTCAAGAAGAGTGTAGGGATGAAGGGAGGGATGCGAGCCGGACACTAGCGGTACCGCTTGTGTCAATCAAACCATTGAAACTCGGCTAGCGGATTTCTGCCAGCGAATGCTCCAGCGCCCCGCGCTTCGGTGTGGGCATTGCACCCACTTCGCTGGCCACCCAGGCTCCCACAAGATTGGCGACTTCGTTCATTAGGCTCAGCGACGCGCCGTGCAGATATTCGTGCACCAAGCCGGCCGTAAAGGCGTCGCCGGATCCGACGGTGTCCGCGACCTTGACCCGAAATCCCGGATGCTCGCTGGCCTCGGCGCCGCACACCAGCAGGCTGCCGTGATCGCCTCGTGTAACACACATCAGCTTTAACTTAAATTTGTCGATCAGCCGCTGCGCCGATGACCGTTGATCCTTGTGCGGAAGGTTGCACAAGCTCATCACTCGCGGCAGTTCCTCGTCGTTGAGTTTGACCAGATCAGCAAGTTCCATCGACTCGCAAACCGTTTCACGGCAGAAGTGGGCTTGTCTGAGGTTGACGTCGAACACCTTCAGCGTGTGCTGGGGGGTGGCGCGCAGGAATTTTCGAATCGTGCTCCGGCTGGCCTCCGATCGCTGCGCCAGCGATCCGAAGCACACTGCATCGGCCTTCTCCGCCAGATCCTGCCAGTCCAGCGTCCATTCCAGGAAGTCCCACGCCACCGGCTGCGCGATCTCATAGTCAGCGACTCCCTTGCCGTCAACCTTCACCTGCACGCTGCCCGTGGGATGCTGCCGGTCAGTCTGCACATGATCGATGTCGAGGCCCAGCTCTTCCATCCGGCGCAGCGCTTCCACTCCGCGCGAGTCTTCGCCCACGGCACTGACGACGATGCCCCGGTCTCCCATCAAAGTCGTGACGTAGGCGAAATTCGCCGGAGCTCCGCCCAAGCAGGTGCGCGCCGGCAAAACATCCCACAACACTTCCCCAAGCCCTACCACTCTCTTCTTCATGGCCACGCCCTAGCCGAGCGGGGATTCTATAACAAGTCGAGCCTAGAAAATCGATTTTCTCAAGGGGCCAAGCACTTGAAGTCCAGTCCCTCGAGGAAGACAACGGATAAAAAAGAGGGACCCCCGAAGGAATCCCTCTGTGAATACAACGCAGAGCCTCTAGAAGCTGAACTTCAAGGCAAACTCAATCTGCCGCATGCCAGTGGTCGATCCCGGCGAAGAGTCTGCTTCGATGTCGGTGATCTGTCCAGAACCCGAGCAGTCGATACAGGTTCCCGTCCCGGTCTGGTTGCCACTGAAACCGAGCACGGGATGGTTGAACAGGTTGAAGATGTCCGTGCGGAACTGCGCCTTCACTCTCTCGGTGATCGAGAAATTTTTCATCACCGTAGCATCGGCAAAGAACGCTCTCGGACCACGCAGACTGAATAGCCCAGCATTACCAAAGGTTCCGCAAGCAGGCATCGACCATCCTGCTCCGCTGGGACGAGCCAGGGTGCACGTATCCGTTCCAACGGCCAAGTCGCTTGCGGCATATGACAGAGTTGGAATGGGGGTAAAGAACTGCACGAACGGCTTACCAGATGAATCATGCTGGAGATTCGAGCCCTGGCCTATGTGGAAGGCGCCGTTCCTGTTCGGTTCGCATACACCGATGTCGTTGACCTGGCCGCAATTGGAGAAGCTCGGCGTCCATGGCAGGCCGCCGCTCCAGTTAGTATTTCCGGCGATTTGCCAGCCGCCGATTATCTCGTCTTCTAGTTTGGAGGAGTTCCCCGCAAACGACCTCCCTTTGCCAAAAGGAAGCTCATAGACAAAGCTGGTCACCCACACGTGATTGCGAACTTGATCGTCTGGCCCATAAGAGTAGGCATGGTTGATCGCGTATTCGCCGCTGTTATAGGCGTTCGCGTGCGCGAAGGTGTAATGGGAGAGTAATTGAAGACCGTGCGAGAACCGACGGTCTATTTTGATCTGTAACGCGTTATAGATACTGTTCGCATCATTGCCCAGCCAGTTGCCCTGATCCGTGGAACAGCACTGCACCACCCCGGGCGTTATGCTCGGAATTGACGCGTTGACCACGTTTGTGGGATCGGGAAAGTCTGGATACGAGAACTTGTTGAACAAGGGTCGTCGCTGCGCTTGCGGAACGGCGGCCGCAAAGCCCGGAGCAGTGCCAGCTGTAGTAACCACCGCCATCCCGGGGCCAATGTTGATCGGATTGATATTGTAGTTTGGTCCATCCCCGTTAAAAACGTTGGTTCCCTTGTTGCCAACATACGCCACTTCGAGCGAGGTCGACCGATCCAACTGCCGTTGTAAGGTCACGTTCCAGGCGTCGAGAGTTGGGAGTCGCTGATAGGTCGGCCGAATGTGTGGCTGTGTGCAACTTTGGCCCGATGGTCCGCCACCCAAGCTCGCAGGAAGGGTTGCTGACTGATAACACTGCGGGCCCGCCACTGGGAACAACCCGTTGGAAGGAATCGCCGGGAACGGGAACGTCGGGGGTCCCTGCGCCAGCGTGAACACAGTCTCTTTGTTGGTAATCGCCGGCTGCACGAGCTGGGCAGCCAGTACTGGCAAGTTTTGCGTCACAGCGTGGCCGAAGTTGGAGCCAAACACTCCCATATCGTAGCTGCGGCCATAGCCCATACGAACCACGGTCTTTTCATTCAGTTGATACGCCATACCGACACGTGGCGCAAAATAACTCCACTTATTGTCGATACTGCCATTTAGTCCGATGCCGCCCTCTCCGGCTACGCGAACTACACCTTGAGTGATGTTGGCGAATCCGCCTTGGTCTTTGCCGTTAACGTATTCCGGGAAATAAACCTCCCACCGCAGTCCTAAGTTTAGCGTTAACTTGGGCGTCACGCGCCAGGTGTCCTGACCGTAATAGAACATCCGGTGTTGCCGTTCAGCCGCATCTACGCTGGTGCTCACATAACGATTCAGACTAGTGACGTCCCCGAGTAAGAACGTTGCCAAGTCGAGGCCGCCGTTGCCACCGCTCGATGTATCGCCAGCGCTGAAGCCGTAAACACCAGTTCGATTCGAGTCACTCGGCACGCGCAGGTTTTGCGCGAAGCGAACGTCTGCTCCGAACTTGAACTGGTGATTTCCATGCATTTTGGTCATGTTGCCAACCCACTGATACTGCCGCTCCTTCTCGATCAGCGGGCAATTACAACGGGCAACCCCTAGCCCATCGCCGAAGTAGGACAGATCATTGGCGTTGTTTCCGGCTTGATCGAACATGTCGAATTCGCCCAGGCCCGAGGTAAAGTTGTCACCCAGGTTCGCGTTGGGAATGCCAAACGCGGTCATTGCGGCCTTCCCGGCATCGGGCTTGTTCGTCATCGGATTGTATTGGAAGAATCCGAAGCGGAAGTCACCGAGCAGACTCGCACTGAACGTCTTGGTGAAACCGGACGCCAAGCTGTAATTGTGTACACTCGAGCTGCCCGCCAATCCGCCCGGTCCGAATCCGACACCGCCGACGGCGCCCAGACTGGGCGCGCCAGACAATGTGAATTGGTTGTAACTGAAGCGGCCGAAGACACTAACGGTTTGGCTGGCTGCGTAGTCGACTCGCGTATCGAAGCTGTTCTGGTTGTAGGGGCCGGCACCCGCGCCGACGAAATTATTCAGGCAATCCTTACTGCTCGCGCAGGTTGCGGACGACGTCGGGTTCGGGAAGGCTGCCAGCATATTCATTGCAGCGGGCGAAAGAGCTGTCAGCGGAATCAAGAACTGGTTCAGAATTCCGGTGGTACCGAAGGTCCCTGAGCAACCGCTCATCGGGATCGAGGTTGGCTGACCGCAAAAAACAAACGATCTACTCACTCCGTCGCCTTGAGACGGATCGTAAATGAACGGCGACCCGTTGTTCGTTATCAGCTGAGCATAATCACTCAGGTTGCAGTATCCGGGAGTAAGGCTATCTGCGGCGCCGGTACATGAATCCTTGACTGTGGCAGTCGGAATCGTTTCCTGGTTACTGACGCCGTTCGCTTGCCGAGTCAGCTGGAAATCGCCAAAGACGAACAGTTTGTTCTTGATAATCGGGCCGCCGAGGGTGGCACCAAACTGCTGCCAACGCGAAGAGGGAATCAACTTACCCGTCACAGCATCGGGCTTGTACTGCGTGAACGGATCGCGTGCCGCGAGCGCATCTGTACGCCGAAACCAGAAGCCGCTGCCATGAACATCGTTGCTGCCTGATTTGGTTTGCACCGTCACAACGCCGGCGACAGCTTTTCCGAACTCGGCGTCGTAGTTGCCCGTCGTGATCTTGCTTTCCTGAATTGCGTCCAGGTTCGGGTTTACAACGATGATTCCCAGAATCGGATCTTGGTTGTCCGTTCCATCCAACTCGAATGCGGTACCGCTGAAGTGCTGGCCGTTCACGAAAATCTGCTGGCCACCTTGCGGGTTTTCGGTGGCGGCGTGGCTCCATCCCACCATCTTCTGCGTGCCGGGAGAGAGCAATTCGAAAGAAGTAAAGTTCCGGTTAAGGATCGGCGCGTCTTCCACCGCCCTCGCGTTGAATTCGATCGCGACGTCGGCGCGGTCCGTCTTCAACTGGGGAGCTTCGGCCGTGACTTCTACCTGCTCGCTGGTCGAGCCGACCTGAAACTGGCCGTCGACGCGGGCGCCAGTGTCGGCTGAGACTTGGATGTCTTTAAACTCTAACACCTTGAAACCTGCGCCTTCGATGTGGATCGTATAGACGTCAGGGATCAAGTGCGTCACTGCGTAATTGCCGCTCTCATTGGTGGTCGCGGTTTCCGAAGTGTTCTTCGTCTGGCTGGTGACGGTGACTTTTGCACCATTGACCGCTGCTCCGGACGGATCGCTGACCGTCCCCAAGATGCTGCCGTAGACGGCTTGTCCCATTGCGCTGGGAACCATGAAGCTGCACAGCAAACTCACCACCGCCGCAAGAGCCCACGCGGATCTCTTCATGAACTTCCTCCTCGACCCCATCTCAAAAGTGCCCCGGAAATGCAGAGGGAAACGTGCTATTGGAAGCGGTAGCAGTCATAATACAAAACCACTAGTGCACGAAGTTTCACTAGGTTTTTAACAGTTACAGGCGTAAAGTACCTACCCGAGAGCAAGATAACGACTCTGTTACGCCGTTGTTAAATGGCCCTGACGCACAGCTTCGTGGTTGTACGGGAACAATGCTTCCAGCAGATGGAGAAGCTTACCAAAAGCCATATCCTGCATGGCTCCGAATCACTCTGCAAACTGCTGCACTACCTGGCGGAGCATTCCCTCGATCATCCCGGCCTCGCACTGAAGGAATATCAGATCGCAACTGAGGTGCTGGGAAGGCCTGCCGGATTCGATCCACAAAGTGACTCGACCGTCCGAGTTCAGATTGGCCGGCTGCGGGTTAAGCTCGCTGAGTACTATGCCCTGGAAGGTGTGGACGATCCGGTCCTGGTTGAGCTGCCCAAGGGATCGTACGCGCTGACCTTTCATCTCCGCGCGCCGAAGGCCGCAGCCTTAGCCGTGCCCGCCGTCCCCCTGGAAAGAGTTCACGAAGCATTGCCGCCTGCGCCCGTGGAGCGCGCGTGGAAAATTGCAGTGCTGTCGTTGTCGGCCGTCGTTGTGATTTGCCTGGTAACGATCGCCATCCTGATCGCGACGCGCACCAAGCAGCAAACTTCCGCCGGACAGGCCGTCCCGGCCGCATATCAGATTTTCTGGAGCCGATTCGCCAACAGCGCGCAGCAGCCGTGGGTGATCTTCAGCAATGGCCAGTTCGTGGGCAGGCCGGAGACCGGCATGCGCTATTTCAACCCGGCCTCGGATGCGCGAACATTCATTCTCGATCACTACACGGGAGTGGGCGAAGTGCTGGCGATTCATCAGCTCGACAACGTCTTCGCCATGCTGAACCGTCCGCTTCGCGTTAAGCGTGGGGCGCTGTTCTCGCTGGATGATGCCAAGAATAACGATCTGATCTTCGTAGGCTCGCCGTCGGAAAATCTCACGCTCCTCGATATCCCCGGAACCCGCGAATTCGTCTTCGAGCGCGTCGATTCGGGCCCGCGCAAGGGCGACCTTGCCGTCCTCAATGTGCATCCCAAACCCGGAGAGCCGAAGCTCTTCCTGGCCACTCCGGCCAATCAGCCGACCATCGAAGACTATTCCGTCATCAGCCTGCTTCCGGGGCTGGATCCCTCCCACGCGATCCTGATCCTGGCGGGCAACTCCACGTTCGGCACCCAAGCCGCCGTTGAATTTGTCTGTCGGGAAGACTCGATCAAGGAACTGCTGCACGAACTGAACGTGAAGAAGGCAGGCGATTTGAAACCCTTCGAGGCTTTGCTCCACGTCAAGATTGCCCACGGAGTTCCGGTGACGACGGAGTTGATTTCGGTTCGGGACCGCAGCAATTGAAGGCAGGTCAGCACTATTTTGCCGGCGGCACGAGACGTGGATCCAGTTCGACCGCCCGGTGGAATTCCTTCTTCGCTTCTTCTCCCTGCCGTTGCTGAGTGAGCGCCAGCCCCAACTGATAATGCGCCGCTGCATAATTTGGATCGGAATTGATCGCCGATCGAAACTGTGCCATCGCGCCATCGGTATCCCCGGCATTCAGCAGTCTCTTGCCTGAGTTCGTCGCGAAGGTCGCGGCCTGGCGGTTGTTGGTGGAGGCCACAATTCGCGCTCCTGCCTTGGCTTCATCAGCGGCGCCCCGCGCATCACCTAATTGGCGCAGAACTGCCGCCAAGGTTGTATGGGCTCCGGCAAAGTCGGGCTGCAGTCGGATCGCTTCGCGCAACTCTGCCGCGGACTCGGACAACTTTCCCTGCTGCTTGAAAATCGTCCCTAGCGTGTAGTGCGCCTCGGCATAATTCGGCTGGGACTGCAGAGCTTGTTGCAACTCGGCTGTGGCTTTGTCGAACTCGCCTTTTTGCCAGAACAGAATTCCCAGCGTGTAATGGGCGTCGGCCAAATCCGGTTGCAGACGAATCGCGGTTTCGAATTCTGGAACTGCTTTGTCCAACTGATCTCTCAGCTTGTAGGCGAGCCCCAGATTGTAATGAAGCGAGGCGTTGTCCGGCGCCAGTTTTAGGGCAGCTTCCAGTTCGGTCACTGCCGCATCGAAGTTCGTCAACTGCATGTACGCGATCGCCAAATTCCCGCGCAAGCTGCCATCCTCCGGACGCAACTGCGACGCCTTTTTGAATATCTGAATCGAGCCCTCTGCGTCGCCCTTCTGCACCATCGCCAGACCCAGATCGTTGTATACCTCCGGGTCGTCCGGACGAAGCCTCGCAGCCTGATTGAAGGCGGCCACCGCGCCGTCGATATCTCCCGAGCGCTGGCTCGCGATTCCCAACTCAATCTGCAAGTCCGCCCAATCTGGTTTAAGCACTGCCGCCTTTCGCAGTTCGTCGAGCGCATCGCCGTTCTTCGCCTGCGCGGTCAGCACCTTCGCCAAATAATAATGAGCGACTGCGTCCGGCGGCGCTAAGTCGATGGCTTTGTGCAACTCTCCAGCGGCATCGTCGAATTGCTGCTTTCGCAGGTAGACGACACCCAAATGAAAGTGCGCCGATTCGAGATTCGGCTGAAGTCGCAGAGCCTCATGAAACGCGGCCTCAGCATCTGCGAACTGGTTGCGCTGCGCCAGAATAGTTCCCAGTTCATCGCGCAAGTCCGGACGATCCGGCGCCAACTCGACAGCGCGACGCATCTCCTTGAGCGCTTCATCTCCGGGATGCTGGCTTAGAATTCGGGCCAGCATGCGATGCGCCTCTGGATTCTGGGGCGCGATCTTCACCGCCGAGCGCGCCTCCTGCTCGCCCTCGGCCGCCCTCCCCTGTTGCGACAGCACACCGGCCAGAGTTAACCGCGCATCCACAAAATTCGGCTTGGCTTTTATCGCGGCCCGCAGATGCAAGATCGCCTCATCGGCCTCTCCCTGCTGCGCAAGCACCCATCCCAGCGCCGACTGCGCCGCGGCATCGCTCGGCGCAGCCTTCACCGCCTTCTCAAATTCACTGCGAGCCCGCGCGATGTCGCCGTTCTTCAGCGCCTCCTGCCCGCGCTCTAGCGCCGATTGCACTGAAGAATTTGCAGCAGAATTCTGGCTCGGCGCCGACGGCTTTTGCGCCAACGGTTCCGCGCTCAGCAGCGCCGCTAGAAAGAGAGAACCAAGTTTGATGGGAGATGAGAACACGATTCAGTAGGGGACGAAATGTTTCCCCGATTATATCCAACCGGCGCTGGAGCGAGGGTTTGATACAAGGTAGAAGAAAGACCGGTCGCCCTCTTGGCGCCGCCACTCGTTATACCGATTAGTAAATCCCGCCGCCCGCCTGCGTGCTCTCGATCTTTCCACGCTCCACCGAAAGCGAATACGCGGTCCCGCCCTCGCCAGTCCACGTCGTCAGATCGAAATGCCCGCCCGCCGGAACGCGATATACACTGATGTCATGAAATGTGAGCGCCGTGTCTTTTTCACACAATTCCGGCGCATGCGCTGGACGCAGGAAATACGCGCCCTTCCCAGTCCCAACGACCATCGCCTTGCCATCTGCTTCGACCAGCACTGCTGACCGCTCATCAATCGCCACTTCCCGCGGGGACGAACTCCATCCATCCTTTATCAAGCGCGCCAGGAATCCCAGGGTGCGCCCCATGCGATCCCGTTTGGCGAAGTGTGAATCGGTGATCAGATTTTCAAGATGCGGAACTTTCAGGAAATCCCGCACCAGAGTCACGCGATCAAAATATGGATTCGGCAAGACATCAGTCGACGCCAGATCCTTATCATCCGGTTTATCTTTCAAACATCCGTAGACGAATTCGCCCTGGACGGCCAGCCCAGCGCTGGTTCCGCCAATCGGCTTTCCCGCGGCGATGCCGTCGTTGATCGCCTTCTCCACCGGAGTTCCCTGCCAGCCGCGCACATAATTCGACTGATCTCCGCCCGCGATAAATATGACCTCGGCCTTGCGAATAATTTCCGCTACTGCCGGATCTTCGGCGGCCGCGCGATCAGGGATAATCAACGTGCCCACCGAGTTCGCCTTGCACAATCCGTTCACGTAAGGGTTGTAATCGTCATCGCCATGCGCGCGCAGAATCAGAAAATCACCGCCGTTGCCCTTGTCGCAAAGCCAGCGAAAGGCGTCGTCCAGATCTTTGCCCCCGCCCATCATGGCAATTCCGGCGGTCGGCTTGGTCTGAATATCGTCTTTATTTCCCAGCCTAAAATATTTGTAGGATTGCGCCTGCGCCTGAACCGCCGCCGAAACCGCAAACAATAAAAGCAGAAACCACCGCAGAGTTTTTTTATCCACGCTGGGAATATAACGCAGGAAAGGTGAGATCGTCTCGCTACTTCAAACCTTGCACCAGATATAGATCCGACAGCGTTCGGCTGTAACCGTAAACATAGGCCTTCTCGCTATCGCCGACGAGCACGCCCCGGATAGTGTCAATCCCCGCTGAATCCGCAGGCTCCAGGGACTTCCAGAATGTTCTCTGGCCCGTGGTCACGTCCAAGCGGAAAACCTGCGCCGGAATTTGCGCATGCGTGATCAGGAACAACGAACGCCCATCCGCCGACCATGCCGTCGGAAATTCACCGGGCTGTGCTCCAGTCAACTGCTTGGGATCGCCTCCGCCCACCGGAAACAGATAGACCTTTCCATCCGGACCGCTGGCGGCGACAAACTTTCCGTCGGGAGACATGACATTCGATCGCACACCTTCCATGCTGATCGGATGCGGCGTCGCATCCTCAAGCGACTCCAGATACAGCCGCGCGCCATGTCCCGGCTCCGATCCCGTAAACACGAACCTCTTCCCATCCGGCAAAAATGCGGCTGTCATGTGATTGAGCCCGTCGTTTTTCAATTGCTTCATCTCACCCACACCGGTCGGATACAGCACCAGCGGAGAGGGCACCACGTTGAGCCGCGAGAGCGCCCACTGACCATCGGGTGAAAGTGACAGCCCCGTGCCATCACCCAACCGGATCGCGGGCGATCCATCTGTGTTCCGCAGATACACCGCGTAATGCGGCCCACCACCTTCGCCTGACTCCTGGAACAGAATCATCTTCCCATCCGGCGACAAACTTCCCGGCACCGACCAATCCAGCCACGACAGATCTTTTTCTTTGGCCTCGCCGGGAGCCAGCCCGATCATGCCTGACCGGTCATTGCCGCGCGTCAGCAAAACTTGGCCCTCTTTGCCCACATCCAGGATCGTCAACTCGCCAGGCACGCGCGCGAGCAGTCGCACTTTTCCCGACAGATCAGTCGCATAGAGCGAACGATCTCCTCCGGTGCGCGTTGCCGTAAACCAGATTTCATTTCCGTTGGGCGACCACGCTATGCCCTGAATGCTGTCCCATCCCTCGGACAAAGTTTTTTTCTTGCCGGCCAGATCCAGCACGGCGACGGCCCCGCCATCGTCATTCGCTTGCGGGTGATCCACAAATGCCACGCTCTTGCCATCCGGCGCTACCCGCGGATTTCCAATCCAACCGTCGGCATCGTAGAGCACCTTGCCCAGCGGAAACTCCAGCCGCTTACGAGCTCCCACTTCGTGCACGACGACGATATTCGTTCCGTCAGGCGACCAGTCCGCCCACTCCACATCGTTCAAAATTTCGCGCGGCGCCCCGCCCACCAGCGGAACCCGGGCCAAAGTCCCCGCGTACGAAAACGATGAATCCCGCGGCTTGCTATGCAGCGCCAGCAATAGCTCTCCCGAAGCCGATACCGCCAGCACATCCGCGCCCTTCGGCTCCATCTCCTGCGACTGCGGACTCTCAGGCCGCGTGTTAAATAGATCGAGCGGCCGCCCTTCCCATGCTGCGCTGTAAATCACGGTTTTGCCATCCGGCGCAAAGCGCGCGGAACGGACAATTCCGCGCCGGAAGGTCAGCGGATGATACTCGGCGAAATCCGGCTTGGACGATCCTTTTAGCAACAACGCGCCCGCCGCCAATCCCACCAGAAGCGCCAGCGCGCCGGAAACCGCGGCCGCAGTCCACACTCGCCCGTGCGGAACCATGCCTCGCGAAACCGCGGGCGCAATCGAACTCTTCGACGACGATACAGCGATCCCACTCGCGCTCGCCGCCCGAATGCGCGAACTTTCCAGCCCGCGCTTGATGCGCTTTAAATCACCGCGTAATTCAGCCGCGGTCTGGTACCGCATGTCGCGTTCTTTCTCCAGCGACTTGGTGATCAGATCATCGAGCTTCTGCGGAATCGCCGGATTCAGATTCTCCAGTGGCTCCGGCGGGCGATTCAAAATCGCTTCAAAGATCACGCCATTGCTGCTTCCCGAGAACGCCATCTGCCCCGTCGCCATCTCGTACATCACCGTGCCGAAGGCAAACAGGTCCGTGCGCGGATCCAGTTCCTCCGCCCGCACCTGCTCCGGCGACATATAAGCGACCGTCCCGATCGTTGACCCGGGGCTGGTCATTGCGCCTTCCGGCGTAGTCAACGTGTGCTCGGTATTCTGTGCCAGTTTCGCCAGGCCAAAGTCCAGCAACTTTGTCTGTCCGCGCTTGGTCACAAAAATATTCGCCGGCTTGATGTCGCGATGAATAATTCCGCGGCCATGCGCCGCATCCAGCGCGTCCGCAATCTCAATGCTGATCCCCAGCATGGAATCCACATCCATGGGGCGGCCGGCAATGCGGTGCTTCAGCGTTTGCCCGTCGAGAAACTCCATCGCGATGAACGCATGCCCGTTGTATTCATCAATCTCATAAATCGTGCAGATATTCGGGTGGTTCAGCGCCGACGCGGCCTGCGCCTCGCGCTGAAAGCGAGTCAACGCCTGCGGGTCTTTAGCGACATCATCAGGAAGGAATTTCAACGCGACGAAGCGTTTCAGCTTGGTGTCCTCGGCCTTGTAGACCACACCCATGCCTCCCCCGCCGAGTTTCTCGATGATGCGGTAATGAGATATGTTCTGGCCGATCATTCTTCGTGGCGCCCCTCGCAAGCGCTGCTATCTTATGGGACAGGGCAAGCAGACGCAAGCGCTGGCCGTTACAGTCCGGCTTCGGGCCTACGGCATTCACCGTATTCGATTGATTTGACGCGCCCGATAGAATGAGTCGCTTGGGTTTTCTCCTGATACCTTCTGCGGGTACCCCTCGCCGGTCGGGCTGCATCTGAATTGGGAGATTTCTTAGACTTATGTCTGCCTTTGAGACCTGCCAATGCGCGTCCTGATCGTCGATGACCATGAAGTTGTTCGCCGGGGAGTCATCTCTCTTCTGGCCAGCCGCTCGGATTGTGTGGTCGTTGGTGAAGCGGCCAACGGCGTCGAGGCCGTCGAAAAGGCCAGTGAACTCAAGCCTGACGTGGTCCTGATGGATGTCAGCATGCCCGTGATGAATGGCCTTGAGGCCACTCGCCACATCCGCAATGCCCTCCCTTATTGTGAAGTCCTGATCCTGAGCCAGCACGACACTCCAGAGATTGCCAGCCAGGCCATCAAAGCCGGCGCGCGCGGCTACGTGATCAAGGCTTCCCTTTCCAAAAATCTACTGACTGCTTTGGACAAGGTTTTCCAGCACGAGTCGTTTTTCGACGCCGCGATTGCCGATACGGCGCGGCCAACCGATGTGCAGGAAATTCTGCAGCGAAGCCGCGCTCTCGAGCAGGCTCTGCAGGAGAGCGAGCAACTCTATCGTTCAACATTCGAAGGGGCGGGGATCGGAGTGGCCCACGTTGCCCCCGACGGACGCTGGCTCCGCGTAAATCAGAAGGTCTGCGAGATCACCGGCTACAGCGAGCAGGAATTACTGAATGCGCGCTTTCAGGACATTACTTATCCCGAAGATCTGGCCTCTGACCTCGCCGAGACACAAAAAATCATCGACGGAGCTCTGAATACTTTTTCGATGGAAAAGCGCTACATCCGGAAAGACGGCTCTCTGGTGTGGGTGAACTTGACCGTCTCATGCGTTCGAGATGCTGCCGGTCAGCTGAAACATTTTATCTCGGTTATCGAAGATATCAGCTATCGGCGGGACTCGGAGCGAACCCGGGCCCGGCTCGCTGCGATCGTCGAAACTTCCGATGACGCCATCGTCTCCAAAGATCTCGACGGCGTTATTCGAAGCTGGAACACGGCTGCTACCCGTCTGTTCGGCTTCACTCCACCGGAAGCCATTGGCCGTCCGATCACCATCATTATTCCTACGGAATTACACGACGAGGAAAAACGAATCATCGCTCGTCTACGAAAAGGCGAGCGCATCGAACACTACGAAACCGTCCGCATGCACAAATCGGGCACGAGAATTGATGTCTCGCTCAGCATTTCTCCCATGCGGGATTCGCAAGGTCGGGTGATCGGAGCCTCCAAAATCGCCCACGACATTACCCAGCGCAAGCAAGCCGAAGACGCTTTGCGGGAGAGCCAGACCCGCCTTGCCCTGGCGCTCGAGTCCTCCCGCACGGCCATTTTCGACTGGAATGTCGTCGAGCGTCGAGGCGGTTGGAATCCGCAAATGGAGGCCCTTTACAACTTCTCTCCGGCCGCCGAATCCATCACCGCGGAGGAATGGGAAACCCTGTTCCATCCAGAAGATGTGCAACGACTAGCAGATGAGTTCCGATCGATCTTGCGCCAGCAGGACAAGTTCGAATTTGTGTTTCGCACCGCCCGGCCTGAAGGCGCTCCCAAATGGATCCTCTCTCACGGCCGCGTGGTTCGCGATGCCGGGGGCAAGGCGGTCAGCCTCATCGGCACCCACACCGACATCACGGACCGCAAACAGGCGGAAGAGGTTGATCGCGCGCGCGAACTGACGGGCAAGCTTCTTTACGCTCAGGATGCTGAGCGCCGCCGCATCGCTCGCGAACTTCACGACAGCGCCGGGCAAATCCTCGCCGCCTTGCAGATGAATTTGACGCCGGTGCGGGCCGAGGCGGAGAAATCACAATCTCGCTTCGCCGCCAGCATCGCGCAAAGCATGGAGCTGATTCAGCAACTCTCCCAGGAACTGCGCACCGTCTCCTACTTGCTCCATCCGCCTCTGCTCGACGAACTGGGCTTGCCGTCAGCGCTGCGCTGGTATGTGGAGGGCTTCGCTGAGCGCAGCAAAATCAACGTTCGCCTGGAGTTGTCGGACGAACTGGGCCGTCTGCCCGGGGACATGGAAATGGCGCTCTTTCGCATCATCCAGGAGTGCCTGACTAACATTCATCGCCACTCCGGAAGCCGGAAAGCGACCATCAGCGTGCTCCGTACGGAACAGGATGTGCATTTGGAGGTTCGAGATTATGGTCGCGGAATGTCCCACGACAGCTCACATTTCTATGCTGGATCAGGCGTAGGGATCCAAGGCATGCGCGAGCGCGTAAGACAATTGAGCGGAAAGTTCAACATTCGTTCTCATTCGGACGGCACAACCATCAGTGTCCGTTTCCCGCTCGCGGCTACTTCAGAAGTGCCTGTCGACAAGCCCACCCTGCCGGAAGTCCAGGCGATCTCATCGGAATAGTTTCAATCGAGAATTGATGGTGAGCGCGGCAGGACTCGAACCTGCGACCCATGCCTTAAAAGGGCATTGCTCTACCAACTGAGCTACGCGCCCCACGTCTTTTAAATTTAACACACGACGCGCCAAGGATGCCCGACAGTGGCGGCTGCAGATTCGTGGCGTTGTGATGCACACTTTCACGTTCGTGGATGCGAGAGCAGAAACACAGAGGCCGCCCCGCCCTGTTCTCATTGCGATGTCTGATCCCTTCTCGCTGACCGCTCCTGATAAAATCATCGGGCCCAAACAAACCATGCGACCTTTCTTCCTGACAATCGCTCTGGCACTAACTGCCTCCTCGATGTGCGCAGCCCAGATGGAAGACGTCCTCAAAAATGCGGAGTCGCTTCAACACCGCGACACCTCTGGACTGAGCGAAGACAAAATCATCTCCGGTCTCAAGGAGGCTTTGCAGGTCAGCACCGGCATAGCCGTCGCTATGACAGGCCGCCCTGACGGCTTTCTCAAGAATCAAGAAATCCGCATCCTTCTGCCGCCCAAGCTCGAAGCCGTGGGCAAAGGCATGCGCATGCTGGGAATGGGCGAGCAAGTGGACGACCTCGAGATCGGCATGAACCGCGCCGCCGAGCGCGCCACGCCGCAAGCCAAGGAGATTTTCCTCGCAGCCCTGAAGAGGATGACCTTCACCGACGCCCGCCACATTCTCACTGGGGACGACACTGCGGCCACAGAATATTTCCAGCACACCAGCACCGCCGACCTGACCACCGCCTTCACTCCGATCGTGCATCAATCGATGGAGCGAGTAGGAGTGGTCCAGCAATATCAAAAAGTCATCAAGAACGCCCCCGGCGCCAGTGCTCTGGCCAACGAATTCGACATCGACAAATACGTGGTGGAAAAAACACTGGACGGTCTCTTCCGGATGTGCGGCGAAGAGGAGAGAAAAATCCGCAAAAATCCCGCCGCCCAAACCACAGACCTGCTAAAGGAAGTCTTCAGCAGAAAATAAATGTAGGGATAATCGCCCCCGGTTTTCCCATCGAGTGCAACTCGACCGCCTCGATGGGGACTTTCCACTCCTATTGACACTCCTCCGCCCGAACTGACAAACTTCTGTGCCCGCGCAATCCATGGAAATCCCGCAACCCGCGCGGCTTTCAATCTCTCAGGAGGACCTTCTCATGGTTCGCACGATCATCCCCACTGCGCTCCGAGCAGTCTTGATTCTTCTTCTCGCAATCACTGTCATTCCGGTGGCCTTCGCCGACGGCCCTTACGTTATTGGCTCCGGCAACACTGTCACCGCCGATCCGAACATTCCGCGCCCCTCTACGACACCCTGCATCGTGCAACTCATGAGCAACGCTGAATTCGATAACTTCAATGCCGTCCCCTTCCCCTACACGCCTCCGGCCGACTGCCCGGGGCCGTGGGCGAAGGTCGTTTTCACCGCCGACATCAACGTCACCGCCGGAATTCAATTTGACCGTACCGCCAACTTCTGGCTCGGCGGAACCGTCATCTTTTTCGGCACCACCGCTGAACCCTCGCCCAGCCTCGGGCCCTCATGGCACGTCGAAAGCGATCTTACCGACTACAGCCCGCTCTTCATGACCTCGCAGCAAGGCACCGCCGACATCGGCAATCTGGTGAACACCACGTATACCGGAATCATCTTCGCCAGTGCGACGCTCGAGTTCTATCCGCTTGCCAAGAACCAGACCGCGCCTGTCACCGCCAACGTAGTCCTGCCACTCTCCGCTGGTTCGACCGGAGGCACTGTCGCCCTCAACACGACCACCGACACGCTGTCGGCAACCTATAGTTTTCCCACCAACATTCAGAATGCCTATCTCGACATTTATTCGCAGAGCCAGTCCAACGACGAATTCTGGTACACCTGCGTTCCTAACGACGTATCGACCGAACTGGAAAGCTGCGCCAACACTGGCTTTCGCGAGACTGAAGTCACCATCGACGGCGCGCCCGCCGGCGTCGCTCCCGTCTCTCCGTGGATTTATACCGGAGGCATCGATCCCTGGCTCTGGTTCCCGATTCCCGGCGTCCAGACTCTGAACTTCATTCCCTATCGCGTCGACCTCACGCCCTTCGCCGCCCTGCTCAGCAATGGCGCGCAGCATACCGTCGCGGTGAGCGTCTTTAACGCTGACAGCTATTTCTCCGATACCGCCTCCCTCCTCCTTTATTTAGACGCCGGCTCAACCACAGTCAGTGGAGGCATTATCAAAAACTCGCTGGCCGCTGCGCCCAACCTCGTGGTCAAAGAAAATCTCAACGTCGGCACGTCGTCGCTTACGGGCGGCGTTGATGTGGCGTCCAATCGCAATTTCACGATCAGCGGTTTCGTGAACACGTCGCACGGCAAGGTCACCACCATGATCGCTCAGAAGCTGAACTTCTCCAACAACCAGAGCTTCGAAATCAACAGCACCCAATACATTCAGAACATCAACCTGAAAAGTAGTGTCAACTCGACGACCACCGTAGCGACCTCCGGCCAGCCCACCATCACCACAACGAAAACCTGGGAGTTCCCGCTGACCCTCGACATCTCTGAATTTTTCGTCGCCAGTGGCGGCATCAACCAGACCACCAAAGCCCGCCAGACATATTCTGTTGGCCAAGTGATCCAGCAGAACGGCGTCACCACCAGCATGGGAATGGTCACCAACAACGCACAGCGCCAGGACACGCTCGAGTTCAACCCCAGCGGCAACCTGATCGGCAACATCAATCAATCCGCCTCGCAGACCTACAGTGAGACGAATTTCCCGGTGAATTATTTCTGCACCATCGCAGCCGCCGGCAACGTGCTAACCAGCTTCAGCCCAGGCTGTGCGCAGTAAGAAATTGAAGGTGGAAATGAAGCGTGGATTTTTAATTCTGTCTGATCGCGCAGCAATGCCAAAAACAAATCGGGCCGCCCGCGGGCGGCCCGTATGCTTGAGCTAGCAACCAGCAGCTCAGTCCCCAGCCACCGGCTCGGCAACTTCCGGCTTCGGCGCATGCGCCCCGTTGCCATTGCCATTCCCGTTCGGCTTCGCCAGCGCGGGCGTTACTAGAGCGCCCAGAGGAATGAATCCATCCTGCGACTGCACCGGCTTCTCCTTTAGTACGACCTCGCGATACAGCGACGCCATGCGCGCGTTGTAGGCCTCGTCGTTCTTCTGCGGTCCACGCGCCTCGGCATCCTGCTTCTGTTTCGCATCCCGCGCCCGCGTCTTTTCTTCGCGCGCGGTTTTGGCGATGCCCAGCTTGTCGAGATCATGCTGCAGTTCGTTGGTCACCAGATCTTCACGCAGATTGAGATATTCCGTCGCGGTCGCCGGCTCATCCATCCGCACCTTCTTGCCGCCGGCGAAGATTTCATGCCGCCCGTGCTCCTCGTACCACTTCGTGAGCGTCGCCGTCATGTGCATCTTCTCGATGATGTTCCGCCATCCCACGCCCGTGTTGTAAGCGCAGAACGAAATCTCGCCTTCCTGCGTCGCGTACGGAATAATGCACTGCTCCGTCCGCCGGAAATCGTAGTTGAACAGATCCTGGAACCACATGCCCGCGATGAACAGGAAGTTCCAGCGATCCTGCGTTCGCCGCTTCATCACGTCATCAATCGTGCGGTCCGGACCAACTTTCCCGTAGTCCTTTCCGGTCACGTGATAATTTTTGTCGAACTTCTTCAACAGGTCCATCAGCTTGAAGTGCGTCGGCGACTGATAAGGATCGTAGTTCTTCATCAGACACAGCGCCATGCCGAGCCCAGTCAAAAATTTCCCGCGCGCCGCATCGTTGACCTTGGCAATGTCCTTCGCCAGTTGATCCCCATGCAGAAACGCCGTAACCGGCACAGCTTCCTTCGTTTCCTTATCAATCATCACCGCCATGCCTGTCCCGCAATTAGGGTGACAACCGCAACTTAGCTGGCCCCAATCGTTGTTGGAGTCCTGGGCGTGCATCAGGTCGGCCCAGTCGCTGAACGTTCCCATGAAGCTGATCGGGAACCAGTCGCGACTCGGCTCACCCAGACTGGTTTGATTTTTAACGTCGTGCGCCAAATGGCTCAGCGTGTAGCGCTGCGCCTGGCGGCGTTCGTCGGTGACGGCTTCGTCGCGGCCCGTGAAACTCACCGGCTGAAAGCTCAGGAAGCTGATCGTCTTCGGATTGTCGAGCGCGAATTTGATAATGCGTCCGACCTGCTCATTATTAATGCCATTCACGATCGTGATGACCGGAACGATTTCGCATCCCGCCTTGTGCAGGTTCTCAATCGCCTTCAACTTCACGTCAAACAAGTTGCCGACCGCGCGGTGCGCGTTCGCGGCGTTGCCGATGCCGTCGAACTGCAGGTACGCATACCTCATACCAGCTTCCACAGCCTGCTGCGCAAACTCAAAACTTTTCGCGAATTCGATTCCGTTGGTCGCGGCCTGCACCGAGTTGTATCCCACCTTACGCGCGTAGCGCACGGCATCGAGGAAGTACGGGGACAACGTCGGCTCGCCACCGGAAAACTGCACCGACATCTGCCGGCGCGGCTTGATGGTGATGGCGTTGTCGAGCATCGTCTTGATTTCTTCCCAGGTCAGTTCGTGGACGAAGCCCACCTGATTCGCGTCCATGAAGCAGGGATCGCACATCATGTTGCAGCGGTTGGTGAGATCGATGGTCAGCACCGAGCCGCGGCCGTACTTCACCGTGGACGATCCGTGATGGTGCAGCTTCTCATCGTTGTGCGCGGCAATGTCGCGGCCGGGGAAAACTTCCTCCAGGTGCTGCGAAAATTCCGTGTCGATCGACATCACGTCTTCAAAGCGCCCGTGCTTCGGGCATTCTTTGACCATCAGAATCTTGCCATCGCGCTCGATGATGGTCGCCTTGATCTCGCCGACTTTCTCGTTCATCAGCACTTCGTGGGGCAAGTGGCCATCGAGAATCTGCTGGCGAATTTCCGGCACACACTTCGGGCAGAGCGAATCGGTGGAACGCGGCCAGCCGAGCGGGGGCTTCGATTTTTCATAAGACTTGAGCAGCGGCTTGTCGGACCACTTGGGCTTCGGAGACGGATTGGGCTTGATACGGTTGAGGCCATCGAACACAACCCATGCTCCCTTGGCGGCAGCGACAGCGACTTTCTCAACATACTTGATCGGCTTACGCATATGCGCTTCTAGCTCCTGGCTTTTTAGCTCTCAGCTGTCAGCTTTAGCTGTCAGCGATTTGAAAAGTGTTTTCCCTGGGACTGAACCG
The DNA here is from genome assembly GCA_963701925.1 of uncultured Acidobacteriota bacterium. GTDB lineage: Bacteria > Acidobacteriota > Terriglobia > Terriglobales > Acidobacteriaceae > Sulfotelmatobacter. Next base: position 462,420 of record CAVPBQ010000005.1, on the reverse strand, counting down.
TTCGGTTCGAACCTGGTCCCCGCGCTCTACACTTACCCCTGGGTTTAGCTGCAATTAGGGTATTGGATGACCCAGGCATGGCGCATGGGTATAACAATGAACGGCACAAAATGAGGGTTTAGCGGCGATTCGGCGGCCTGGACGGGGTTAAGTTGTTGAAAGGATTAGGCGGATGACCGTCCCATGCGAAAGCGCGTCCAGCGGAGTGCGAGACATTCAGGTCTAGAATGTATTTCGAGAGGCAGTCATTTCCCAAGTCACACCACAACTCTCCGAATTGCTGGAAAAGGCGATGGCCCTTTCGACGCAAGATCGGGAACTGCTGATCCAAAGGCTGGTCGCAAGCCTCGATGAAGAGTCCCGGAAAAAGGTATTGAGGCAGCCTGGGACGAAGAAATCAAGCGCCGCGTCGATGACATTCGCGGCGAAAGCCGCGCCCTTGCAAAGCACAACGATGTTCTACGGCTTGGACCAGTCTCGCCAGTGGAGTCCCTTTACGCGGGAGAACTCCTTGACGTTTGAGGTGACGAGCGTGAGTTGATGGCGTAGCGCTTGGCCTGCCATCAAGAGGTCGTAGGCACCGATGGGTTTGCCTGCGGATTCGAGAGCCGCTCGCATGGCGCCCGCCGCGCGAGAGTCGGCGTCCTCGAACGGTAAAACGAGAATCGGGCCGGAGAGAAATGCTTCAAGGCGCTTGCGGTTGAAGTCCTGACGCGAGCTCTTGGCGACTCCGTACCAGAGCTCAAACACGGCGATCGACGAAATCAGGACATGAGACCCGCCGGCAGTCGCTTTTTGCAGGCACGTGCGGACCGTTGGAGGATCGCCGTTGATCAGGGCGATGCAGGCGTTCGTGTCGAGTAGGTAATCCACTAGAAAATCTTGCGCTTCGGAGTGGCAGGCTGGCGGCGGGTCCGGGTCATGAAAGGCTCGGCGTTGAACCTGTCGAGTTCCTCAAACCATTGCGCGGGGTTGGGAATTAAGGGTTCGAGCAGGACTCCTTGGGGAACGCGGCGTATGCGGACACGATCTCCCTCGAAACGGAATTCTTTCGGCAGCCGCACCGCTTGGCTGCGGCCGTTTTGGAAAAGCTTGGCAATGTCGGGCTTGGGCATGAAGGTCCTCTCACGAAAGTATATATTATGGGTATATATCAAGCAATGCTTCTGCTTGAAGACCAACTCCCGGCGAACAGGCGCTCTTGGAACTCGCCGAGCGTAGCGGGAAAGGCCAGACTTCAGTCGTGCCACAAGATACGCACAAATCTAAATGGCTTTAGCCGCTGCGGTTTGCTTGGCCGTCGGGGCCGAACCCGTGATCGCCCTAACCCTCTGAAACGAAGCGCCTTTCGCCATTTGTACGTACAATTTTGTACGTTAAAGTGTTCCTTTAGGAACACTGTGGAAATCTTTGGGGCACTCCCCCTAAGTCGCTCGCAACAAGGCCCTTCCAGCTCCTCCCACCCGCACAAGAGCTAGACTGACCCCGTCCTGTCTCGCCAATCAATGGCGAGACGAGGACGGGGCTGGGCTTCAGCGAGTGTTTTTGTTTGACGTCTTTACATTGCGGCTATGCCGTTGTAACCCGCGTTGGCGGAGAGTCCCGGCACGTCGCCGTCGATGGTAACCGTGCCGTCGGAGTTGATGGAGAGAACGCTGACCATGCCGGTCCCAGAGTCAAGAGTGTAAAGAAATTTCCCATTGGAGCTGACCGCGATGTCGAGATTGGCGCTGCCCGCGGGAAGAGTCGCGACCACGGTCGAGGCGATGGGAGTGAGCGTTCCGTTGGCGGCGATGGAAAATCCGGAGATGGTGCCCGATCCTGGGTTGGAGGTGTAAACAAATTTTCCGTTGGGGGTGACGACGTGCCAGCACGTGGCCGAGGCGTCGGTGGGAACGTTCGCGCTGATAGCGGAAAGCGATCCGCCCGTTTCAACTGCATACGACGAGATCGCGGATTCGCCCGAGGAGCCGGCAGGTCCGGTTTGCGTGGCCAGAGCAGTGCCATTCGGTGCGAAGAGAATGCCGAAGAGTCCAGGCCCGGCGCTCGGATTGGCGACGAGGGTGCCAAGGGTTCCGTTGTTTTGAACGGGGAACGCATCGATGTTGTTGGTGAGCTTCTCCGTCACCAGAAGGAATTTGCCGTCGGGACTGAACGACAGCGATGATGCGCCCGAGTTGGCGGTCGTCAGAAAAACAGTCGAACCCGGAATGGGTTTGAGTTGTCCGGCGCTGTCGAGGAGAAATCCGGTGACGTTGCTGGCTCCGCCAGCGTTGACGACATAGACGAGATGGCCATGCTCGGCGACGGCGACGGGCTCACTGCCTCCGCAGGGAACTTTGCTCACCAGAAACAGCGCAGAGCCAAAAACGCGCAGGACAGAAATCTCGCCGCTGCCCGCGTTGACTGCGAGCAGGAAGGAGTGATCATTGGTGAGCGTCAGTGAACCTTGCGAGCCGAGAGGATCGGTAACGCCGCCGCTGCCGCGTCCACCAGTTGCGAAGATGTGGCGGCCGATCAGCGAGCCGTCAGATTTTCGCGCAAAGGAGATGACTTCATTCTTGTCGGCGCCATTTGTCATAACGAAAACGGCGCGAGGATCGTGACTGGCCTGAGCTTGACTGAGGACTGGAAATGAGGCGAGGGCGAGGGAAAGAATCAGCAGCGTGCGGATTGCGCGAGTCATATACAACTCCTTCGTTGAATGGTTTGGTCGCTTGCGACCGAGCAAGTAGATGCGGCTGTGGACGCGGAGTTACAGACGAAAGCAAGGGAGTTGTAAAAAGTTTTGCGCTGTAACTTCCGGCGCGAGCTAATCATCAACCTTCACGGAAGTGTGCCGGGACGAAAGGAAATGGCGGTGGGCCAGGGGCTGAAGCCCGGCTTATTTTTTGGCGGTGAACGCGGCGCTGAAGCGCCGCTCTTCCACAAACTCACGTCGTCTGTTCGGGGGAGTTCATCAGGCCTATGGAAATGGCCAGATCGCGGGCCCTGGCCAAGTCGCCTTTGGCGGCGATCTGGTGCTGCGCTTCTTCGTGGCCGATGACGGCGTAGTAAATGGCGCGGTCGAAGAACTGGCTGAGGAGTTGGTGAAGTTCTAGCTCTCCGTGAAGTTCGATGATGTTGTCGGCGAAAGCTTCGCGGCGGAGGAAGTGCCAGAGGTGGTCGCGGGAAAGGCTGAGGGCCCATACCAGTTGGTTGAGGCGGATGCCTTCGCCGGCGCGGCGGGCGCCGATGGCGCGGTATTGGCGGGAGATGTCGTTCTCAGTCTTCTGAAGGAGCCATTCGCCCAGATGGAGGTAGACTTCGGCGACTGCCAGTCGCAGTTCTTCGGCGGGGATATTGCGAAAGTCGGAAGTACGTTCGGAGTTGCGGATTTCCTGGATCAAGCCTCGGGTCAGGGACTCGGAGTGAGTCTCGATGAGGCGAACTAGCCTTATACCCAACATTCTTTGGCGCTCCTTTTTCTCTCCGCTACTACTACTTAAGAGATGCTCGGGGAGGTGGCGGAGATGCTTTTTGTATCGTAGCACGATATATAGGATGGGAGCAGTTATAAAGCGGAATCGGCGCAGCGGACAGGAGTATCCGCTCCACACCACCTGCGCTCCACACAAAAGGCTAGGGCTTGGCCCAGCGGGGAGGGCATTCGATGAGCGGCTGCATTTCCAACGTTCTCAGAAGATGAAGCCGACGCCTCCGGTGATCTGGTCGCTGCGCCAGTTGTCGAGGCCTTCGGGATTGCCTCCATTCTGGGCGAACTTGAAGTAGCGGGTTTCGTAGCTGGCTTTGATGTACCAGTGCTGGACCGGCAGGTTATATCCGAGGGTGCCGCGGAAGCTGTAGCCGTGGTCGAGCTTGGGATTGGGGAAGGTGGAAATTCCGTTGTTCGACTTGCTGTAACGGGGATTGAATTCGGAGATGCCTTCGCCGCGGACGAAGACGCGATGGCCTGGTCCAAATTTGTATTGCGCGACCACGGGAAGCTCGAGCAGGAGCAGGTTGTTGCGGACGAAGGTAAGGCCGTCGACTGCGCTGATGGGTTGATAGATTTTGCGGACCTGGCCGTGGAATCCGATGGAGAAGTTGCCGAACTGAAATTCGGGACCACCGAAGACGGCGAGCTCGCGGGCGTGGGTGGAGGTGTCTTCGGGATAACGGATTTCGCCGCCGATGACGATGTTGGGCGCGCCCTCTTTGCCGCTGCCGTGGAGAATGTTGAAGCGGCCGTCGAGCATGGCTTCGAGGGCGCTGTTGGAGTTGAGGCTGCCGAACTTGTCCGTGGTCTGGCCGAGGTCGATGCCGAGCGTATTCTGGCAGACCGCAGGGATGGAGGCGAGAAGAATTAGACCGAGATAAAAGGCCAGAACTTTTGGGATTCGCGAATGGCACAGGTTCATCAGCACTCTTCCTTTGTCTTGGTTCGTTCTCTGTTTTTGTGTTCTTTGGGAGTTTACACTTCTGGCGCGATTGGTGGCGCTGGTGGGCATGGTTCCGGGGAACATTTGAGATGTGATGCGGGGATTGGGAGATTGTATGCACGCGAGGCGGGAGTTGTGGCGCTCGAATGGGAAAGCGCGGACAAGAGTGTCCGCGCCACAAGAGTGTTGCGCTAGGATTTCTTAGGAGCCTTCTTTTTCGAAAACTGTGGTGGCTTTCTTGGCGGCTAATTTTTTCTGCCGGTAGGCGCGGGCGATGTCGCCGAGCGGGGTGACCTGCTCGGGATTGGGAAACTCCCACAGCGGGCGCTCGCCTTGGGCATAGGTATAGGTATTGGGGCCCTGGCCGACGATCGGGCGCTCGATGGCGAGATCGTGCGGCTCGGCATGCTGCGGATGGTCGGGAATCTGCATAGGCGAAATGTTGGCGGAGATTTGAGCTGAGGCCGCGCAGCAAAACATCATCAGCAGGAGTGGGATCGCGAACATGATGAGTTTTTTCATGGTGGTTACCTTTGTTTCACAGATGTAAAGTGCAAGCCTAATACCAGCAGGAGCGGCTTTATTTCCGGCGGCTTACGGGGTATGTGTAAAGAATCGCGCAAGGCTTTGCACAATTTGTGGAATTGGGAGATGCGGTTTCACCACGAAGGGCGCAGGGGACACAGAGGTTATATTGTTCGGCACATCGAGGTTTTGGAAATGATTCGTCTTCGTTCGGGAGATTTGATCGTCATCTGCTTCGCGACTTTACTCTTGATGGGCTTGAGTTGCGTTGAAGTGTTGGCGCAGACTGATTGCGCGGAGGGGAATGGGACGTTGGATTCGACTCCTCCCAAGGGCATGACGGTGGCCGAGGTCATTCAGAAATTCGGCGCGGGCGAGACCAAGGTGCGGGAGGCGCGGGCGCACTACACGTATACACAGGACGTGCTAGTGCAGACCTTGAATGGAACCTCGGTGGATGGTCAATCCCATGAGGTAACGACGGTGTCGTATGACGCCAAGGGCAGGCGGCAGGAGAATGTGACGTTTGCCGAGCAGTCGACGCTGCGCGGAATTTCTCTTTCGGCAGAGGACATGGATGACATTCGCGTGTTCATGCCGTTCATTCTGTCGAGCGACGAACTGCCCGAGTACAACGTGACCTATGCCGGACAGCAGCATGTCGACGATCTGGATACGTATGTATTTCACGTCGAGCCCAAGAAGGAGGAGAAAAACCAGCGGTATTTCCAGGGGCGCGTGTGGGTGGACAATCAGGATATGCAGATCGTGAAGTTATGCGGGAAGAGCGTGCCGGAAGTGATCGTGAAAAAGCGGAAGAAGGGGCAGACACAGGATCTGCGGCCGACGTTTGCGACCTACCGGCAGCCGGTGGATGGGAACTGGTTTCCGGCGTTTGTGAAAGTGGATGATACGTTGATGTTCCTGTCGGGATCGGTGCACGTGCGGGAGATAGTGAAGTTCACCAATTACAAGCGAGCGGAAGCCAAGCAGTAATCATCAACGTCAGGAATGGCGTGCGTTTCGAGGGCGATTTCTGGTATGGTGGAATTCCTCCTATGGCGGACGAAAAAACTAGCAACAGTAAAAGCATCGTTCTGTGGATCATCACGGTTGCGCTGATCGCGCTGGCGATCTTTCTGTACAAGAAGTAACCTGATTGGCCTTCAGCGCAGGGAACCGCGGGTGTTCGTGTGGGTGCGGACTGCTTCCCTTTCGATGCGGAGTGCTTTCTTCTTAAGCTCGAAGTCCAACCACTTTTTCCCGAGAATTTTTCCGAAGGGCTCGCTCCGCTCGCTGGACGGACGAATGCGTCCGTCCCCATATGGGTCTGTCCCCACGCGAGTCTGTTGTTGGAAACTCGGAGGTACATGGCGTTTTCGGGCAAATCGCGTGAAATGGGCGCGGGGCGCGGGTTGCAGGAATTTTCATAGTTGACTTTGAGAACGAAGGTGGGGAGAATCGTGCAGCCTCTTTTGTCCGCGTCCAGTGAATCTGGACTTCGACAAGCCAGTTCATTTGATCCACTTTCAGTTGATCCAAAAAATCAAAACTGCACGGAGAACCTTAAGGAGACGTTGAATCATGAATCGACGATTTAGTGTGCGCAGTGTGGCCACTGCGTTTACCGCGGTGGCCTGTATTGCGGGCGCCGCGATTGCCCAGGAAGACACCATGCCGGCCCGGCCGATGTATGGACACCCGAAACCCGTACTGAGCGCGGAAGCCAGGACTCCGGCCACTCCGCTGACCACCTGGAATGGAACGTTCACCTCGAGCGGAAAAACCTATAAATACAACATGGTTGGAAAGGCGCCGATGGGTGGAGCAGCGACCACGATTCCGGTGTTCTTTATTCCCATCAAGATGGTGTACAAGACCACCAAAGGAACGACCACGTTCGATGCCGCGAACCACAAGCTCAGCAACGGACAGACGGTGGCGGCGAATGTGCTGGCGTCGCCGATTTTCCAGACGGGCGTGGACTTCACCTCGGGTGGAACCGACCTGGGATCGACGCAGTACATTGATGCATTTCAGCGGGGCAATTTCTGGGTCACGGTGTCCAAGAAAACGGGATATCACCTGCTGCTGGGCACACCGACAGTGATGCCGGAAATCACGCTGACCGTTCCTACAGCCGATGGCAAAGTGGGAACTGAGTTTGGCGTGAAAGTAGGACTGGCATCGATCACCTGGTTTGATGCGCAGTTGCAGGCTTACATCAAGAAAACCACGTCGATCGTTCCGAACTCGCTGCCGATTTTCATCGCCTATGACACGTATCTGACGCAGGGCGGATGCTGCATTGGGGGATATCACAACGCGATGGGCAGCACGGCGGCGCCGCAGGCCTATGCATTCGCCAGCTACGTTGACAAAGTGGGAGCGTTCTCGCAGGACGTTTCGGCGCTATCGCACGAAATCGGGGAGTGGGCCGATGATCCGCTCGTGGTGAACACCAGCGGCAACCAGACCCCATGCGGAGTGCTGGAAGTGGGCGATCCGGAAGAAACGGAAAGCAACTATGGCGGGTTCCCCTACACGCTGAATGGATTCACCTACAACCTGCAGGATCTGACGTTCCTGCCGTATTTTGGGGCGCCGGCAAGCACATCGGTGAACAGTTCCCTGACGTTCCAGGGAAATCCGTTCAGCTTGACGATGTGTTCCAACGGCAGCTAGACGAACATTTGGGTGAAAGATCCGCCCTTCGGGGCGGTTTTTTTATTTGTTACAAAAACAGAACAAGAAGATGATTGCGGTAATTTCCGCTTTGAAGTGAGCTACAAGATAAGAATTCTCCGTGCGGAATTTTGGAATAGGGCGATACGCTGGAGAGTTGATTTTGCCTTCCCCCGGTTGCCAAGGCCCGCTCCTTCGGGAGCGGGCGTTGTTTTTGGCATGCGGGCTGAAGCCCGTCTGAATTAGGGGCGTGACGCGCGCTCTTCCACTCTTTTCCCTCGGCCGTTCTTCCGCGTTCTTTCCTTTTTTCGGGCGCGACATGGCGCTGTCGAGCTTTGCTCGACCGGACAGCCCCTTCGGCTCTGCTCAGGGCAGGTTCGAGCGGCTGTCCCTGCAAATTCATTTTGGGGCTCCGTACTTGGCGAAGACGGACTGGCTGGAAATGATGCCTTCCAGTTTTTGCGGGTTGGCGCGGTTGACTACTGGGATGATGGGATAGCTCTGGATGAAGCGCAGGGCGCTGTCGAGCGGGAGATCGGGATAGAGCGAAGGCAGAGGCTGTGGCGACATCAGCGATCCAAGGGTGTGCTCGCCTTTGCCTTCTTTATACAGCCGCAGGACGAGATCGCGCGGAACGGCGCTCCAGCCGCTGGGTTGCAGGCGCACGGGAAAAACAGTGAGGGAGGATTCTTCAATACGGCGGGCGGCTGCATCGATGTAGTCGGCGGCGTTGAGGATGATGGCGGAGGGCGGAAGCATGGCGTCCTCGACGCGGAGGATGGCCTCTTCGCGCTCTTCCTCGAGCGACGGAAGCTGGATCCCATCCTGGCGCGTGAGCAGATCGAAGATGGGCGTGGGCTGCAGGCTGCGCGACACGAGATAAGCGAAAGTATTGGCGACGATGACGGGGACGATGATTTCGTAGTTGCCGCTGGTCTCGAGCACCATGAAGACGGAGGTCATGGGGGCGCGGAGAAATCCGGCGAAGAGCACGCCCATGCCAACAAGAGCGTAGGTACCGACTGATCCAGTGAGATGAGGAAAGAGGACGTGCTCGAGGCCGCCGACAGCGCCGCCGAGCATGGCTCCGACGAACAGGGTGGGAGCAAACATTCCGCCAGGCGTTCCGCTGACGAAGGAGAACGTGGTGGCAATGATTTTCAGCAGGGCGAGCACTCCGAGTAACTGCCAGACGTATTGGCCGTGCATGGCCTGGTCCATGTAGTCATAGCCCGCGCCCATGACCTGGGGAAATCCGAAGTAGCCGATGAGGCCGATGAGCAGACCGGCAACGGCGGGTTGGAGATATTGGGTCCAGCGCGGCTTGGCCTTCAGGATGGGGCGCAGGAAGCCGATGGCTTTGGAGAACAGGACGGCGGCGACGCCTCCGGTGATGCCGAGCACGGCATAGGCGAGGAGTTCGGCGGGGCGCTTGAAAGTCGTGATGGGGATACGGAACAGCGGTTCGGAGCCGAGGAACCAGCGTTCGATGACGACGCTGGCGACGGCGGAGAGGACGACGGAGCCGAGAATTCCGGCGCTCCAGCGGCCGATCACTTCCTCGATGACGAAGAGTACGGCGGAGATGGGTGCGTTGAAGGCGGCGGCGAGACCTGCGGCTGCGCCGACGGGCGCCATGAGGCGAAGTTTTTCGCGCGAGAGTTGCAGTTGCCGCCCGAGAGCCGAGGCGAGGCTGGCGCCGATTTGTAACGAGGGGTCTTCGGGGCCGAGGGAGTGTCCGGCGCCGATGGCGATGGCAGCGCAGAAAAATTTTCCGACCGCGGTGCGGAACGGAATGTAGCCGTTGAAGATGTAGAGTGCGGCCTTGGTCTGATTGACGCCGCTGCCGCGAATGGCGGGGAACACGTGCAGAACCAGTGCGGCAACGACGAGTCCAGCAAGTGTGGGAACGAGGATGATCCTCAGGCTGTGGGGTTGAGGGAGCGGCCCGAGCAGGGCGAGATGTATCCAGTCGATGGCGAGCCGGAAGCAGACAACGGCGAGGCCGGAAAAAATTCCGATGAAAACGGAGAGGATGAGGAAGTACCGCTCTTCGTCGAAGACGTCCTCAAAAGCCTCGAACAGGCGGCGGGGCGAGCGGAAGCGGGATGCGACGTCAGTCACGGGCGTGGGCTGCGCGGGCTGTGCGGAAGCCGGAGTCGACAAGTTTTCGGTCGCGCGTTCGCTCATTGGTCGGCGACCTCGCGGTCGCGGGAGATAAGCAGCAGCGCTTCGTCGGAGCCCTGGGGCTCGCCGCACTCCACGGCGGTCTCCTGCTCGATTTGGAAGACGAGGTCCATGATGGCGTCGGGCATATCGGTTTCGGCAGCGGAGCGCAGATGCGGCAATTGACGCTTCATTTCGAGCCAGCGCGCGTTGAGCAAAATAAGCGGGGAGGGCCGAGCGGAGGTGGTGTTGGTTGCGGTCAGGTCCACTCCCTTGAGTTGCGCACAGGCGGCGAGGCGTTGGCCGGCATGTTCGAAGTCGGCTGCAATACGGCGGTCACGTTCCGCGTCGGAGATGCGGCGGATAAAAGGATCGGCTTCCAGGATCAGGCTGGACGTGGCCAGCATGGTGTGGGACGGGGCATCCTGCGAATTTACGTTGACGGCAGCCTGCAGGTAATGCTGCGCAGTGCGGTAACGGCCAGACTTGAAAGCGGCCTGACCCGCTCCGGCGAGGGCGGACGAATTATCGCGATCGAGGCGCAGGACTTTTTCGTACTCGTTGAGCGCCTCGGAGTAATCCTGCGCCTGCATAAGCAGCTCGGCCGTGTGCAGGTGAAGCGTTGGATCGGGAGGCAGGAAGGCGGCGAGCGCCACGAGTTCGGAGCGGGCCTGCACCCAGGCATTTTTCTTCAGCAGGAATTCGATGAATTCGAAACGCGCTCTGCGCCGGCTAGCATCGGCGTCGTCGGTCCAAACGCCATACATGGCGTTGTGGTAATAGCGGGTGGCTTCGTCAAGATCGCCGCGCTTGGCAGCGACGCGGGCGAGCGCAAGATTGATGGTGCCGTCTTCGGGCGTGCGCTCCCAGAGTGACTGCAGATATAGTTCCGCTTCGTCAAGGCGTCCGGTATCGCGCAGGGCCCGGCCCAGGCTCAACTGATATTGCGGATTGGCGCGATCGCAGGTGAGGGCAGCGCGAAAATCTTCCACGGCGCGTTCGGAATAGCCGGCGTCCATGTCGGCGCGCCCCTGGGCGTAAAGTCTGCGGCCGCGGGCCTGCTGGTTGAGGTTGTATCGTGTCACGAGGTGGTTGACGGCCGCGAAAGCCGCGACGGCAGCCAGGGTGAGTAGCAGGAGCACGACTACGGCGGAGCGTTGGACGAGTTGGGCCAGTTTCTGAAACATATATCGCGTCGCGATATTACTTTAAATCATTTGGAGCAGCCGGGTCCTTGGCGCGTACCCAGGGGCTAAAGCCCCGACGCGGTCGAGCGATTTACGCGGCGCTGAAGCGCCGCTCTTCCACCTTGCTGAATCGCCGCCATTCCACCTTCAAAGGGAGCTTCGCTCGACTGGACAGCCGGGGGCAGGCTGTCCCTTCATGCACTTCTTCGTTTAAGATACTTCGGCTCGGAAAACCGGGATGCTGCCGGGGCTCTGCGAAACATCTCTCACACCATGAATCGCGAATATCACAAAGGCTACAGCCAGGAACTGCATCGGGATATGGAGGCGCTGGTGTTTGGCCATGCGGGAACGCCGCTGCTGGTGTTTCCGACCTCCATGGGGAAGTTCTTCGAATATGAGGATCGCGGCATGATTGGCGCGATGGCGGACAAGATAGAGCGCGGCGAGCTGCAGGTGTTTTGTCCCGACGGCGTGGACCTGGAGAGTTGGTATAACAAGGGGGCTCATCCCTACTGGCGCGTGCAACGGCACTTGCAGTACGAGCGCTACATCCTGCACGAGTTCGTGCCGTTCATTCGGTGGAAAAATCCGAACTGGCAGCTGGGCGTTACAGGGTGCAGCTTTGGCGGATATCACTGCGTGAATTTTGCTTTGAAGCATCCCGATGTGGTGACGCACTGCGTGAGCATGAGCGGGGCGTTCGACATCCATCAGTTTCTGGATGGGTTTTATGACAACGATTGTTATTTCAATAATCCGCCGGACTTTATCCAGAACATGTCGGACGACTGGTATCTAAGCCGCTACCGGCAGATGAAGATTGTGCTGGGATCAGCGGATTGGGATATCTGCCTGGATGCGAATGTGAAGTTTTCAGCGATGCTGAATGGAAAGGCGATTCCGCACTGGCTGGATATTTGGAACGATAATTCGAAGCATGATTGGCCGCTGTGGGTAAGGATGGCGGGAAAGTATTTTTGAGAGCGGTGATCAGTGAGGTCGCCAAGGATGCCCGGCTGGCTCCAGTCTGAGAAAGCATGCAAGGTGTTCCTGTACTCAGCATGGATTGTTGTGTGCGTGGGAATCTTCATGGCTTTCATGGCGACTCCTTGGTTCTGGCAAATTGATTCCTTCCGCCCGGGGGACCTCATACTGCGAGTATTGGGGGGCGCATTGGGGATTGCTGGGGCGCCTGCCGCATTGATCCTTTGGATTGGGATGGCCGAATTCTGCCTGCGCCACGACAAATCGCCGACTGGCGACAAGATTCTATGGTTCATCGTCTTTTTCGCCACCGCCTGGTTCGGTTCAGCGTTGTACTTCTTTGTCGTGTACCGAAAACGAGTGCGCGGCCTAGCCTGGCCCGTGTGACGGCACTTAGGAATTCATTAAGGGGGAGAAAGTCGTGAAGAAAATTGGCCTGTTGTTTGGGATGGAGAATACGTTTCCGCCGGCGGTGGTAGAGAAGATCAACGCGATGAAGGTGCCTGGAGTTGAGGCGGAGTTTGTGAAGATTGGCGGCGTGCGCATGGATGAGCCGCAGAAGTACGCCGTCATCATTGACCGGATTTCGCAGGATATTCAGTTTTACCGGGCCTATCTAAAGAACGCGGCCTTGCATGGGACGATTGTGGTGAACAATCCGTTCTGGTGGACGGCGGACGACAAGTTTTTTAATTACGCGCTGGCGCATAAGATTGGCGTGGCCATTCCGCCGACCGTGCTGCTGCCGCATCAGAAGCACCCCGAGGGGACGACGGACCGGTCGATGCGGAACTTGATTTATCCGCTGAACTGGCAGGAGATTTTTGATTACGTCGGCTTCCCTGCTTTTCTGAAACCTTATTCTGGCGGCGGGTGGAAGCATGTGTACAAGGTGCATTCGCCGGAGGAATTGTTTCAGCACTACAACCAGACGGGCGACTTGTGCATGACGCTGCAGCGCGGCGTGGAGTTTGAGGAATATTACCGGTGCTACGTGGTAGGGCAGGAAAAAGTGCACATCATGAAGTACGACCCGAAGGCGCCGCATCATGAGAGGTATGTGAAGGGGAATCCGGCGCCGTCGACCAAGGCGCTGAAGGACCGCATGGAGCGCGACGCGCTGACGTTGTGCCGGGCTTTGGGCTACGACTTGAACACCGTCGAGTTTGCGGTGGAGAAGGGCGTGCCATATGCGATTGACTTTCTGAATCCGGCGCCGGACGCGGAGATAAGTTCCGTCGGGCAGGAGAATTTTGATTGGATCGTGAATGCCGTAGCCGAGATGGCAGTGAAGATGGCCTCTAGCGGGGCGAGTCCAGTAAAGGAGTTGCGCTGGGCGCCGCTTTTGGCTGGGGCTTCTTATGGTGCGCCCGAAAAGAAGGGCGAGCCGGAGTGGGTGGCGGCGCGGAAGCGGAAGCCCGCGAAATAGAGCGGGTTCCGCTGAGAAAAGCAGCCGAGCTTCGCTCGGAGGAGAGCCCCTTCGGCTGCGCTCCGGGCAGGCTTGGCGGCTGTCCCTACATAAGCAACTGCAATGAAACGGAAAACTCCGGCGAAGAATGTTGCGGAGTATCTGGCGCGAGTGCCGGAGCCGGGGCGGTCTACGCTGGAACAAGTTCGGGAGGTGATTCGGTCGGTGGTGCCGGCGGAGACGACCGAAGTTATCAGTTACGGGATTCCGACTTTCGAGTACAAGCGCGGGCTGGTGGCTATCGCCGCGTTTTCAGATCATTGCAGCTTTTTTCCTTTGGGTGCGTCGGTGCTCGATGCGTTCGAAAAGGAGCTTGCAGGATACCGCGTATCGAAAGGCACGCTGCATTTTCCTCTGGATAAACCTTTGCCCGCCGGGTTGGTAAAGAAAATCGTCAAGGCGCGAATCGCGCAAAACGAAAAATGGCATAAACGTTCATCCAGGGGCTGATTTTCCTTCATTGATATACTGGTGAGGCTCGTTTCGGTGGCAGGTGGGTGCTGCCGGCGGACAGCGGGTTGCTCCCCTGCGCTGGGCTCGGGGTGGGAATGACAAAGATTGGGAACTGGACTGGTTTCTTTTTCATGGTTAGAGTTTGCGGGCAGGAGTGCCCGCGCCACATTGCGCCACATTTTGAATAATTATGCTGCCTACTTTCACCATTGGGATTGAAGAGGAATATCAGACGGTCGATCCGGAGACGCGGGATCTGCGGTCGCATATTCAGGTTGAGTTGCTGGAAAAAGGCAAGATGCTGCTGCAGGAGCGCGTCAAGGCCGAGATGCACCAGTCGGTGGTCGAGGTGGGAACCGGGATTTGCAACAACATCAAGGAAGCCAAGGCCGAAGTAAAAATGTTCCGGCGCTACATGGGGCGACTGGCGCGGGAGAACGGGCTGCGTCTGGCTTCGGTGGCGACGCATCCGTTCTCGGATTGGCGGACTCAGGACATTCATCCTGACGAGCGCTACAAAAATATTGTGGAAGATATGCAGCTGGTGGCGCGGGCGAATCTGATTTTTGGATTGCACGTGCACATTGGGATTGAGGATCGAGAGACAGCGATCCACATGATGAATCATGCGCGGTATTTTCTGCCGCACATTCTGGCGCTGTCGACGAATTCGCCATTCTGGCTGGGGATGAACACCGGGTTGAAATCGTATCGGTGCAAGGTGTTCGACAAATTCCCGCGAACGAATATTCCGGATTATTTTCCCAGCTGGGGCGAATACGACAATTTCATCAAGCTGCTGATCAAGACCAACTGCATCGATAACGCGAAGAAAATCTGGTGGGACATCCGGCCGCATCCATTTTTCAACACGATTGAATTCCGGGTGTGCGACATTCCGATGCGGGCCGATGAGACCATTGCGATCGCGGCACTGATTCAGGCGACGGTGGCGAAACTGTACAAGCTGTATACGGCGAATCAGGGATTCCGCCTGTACCGGCGCGCGCTGATCATGGAAAACAAATGGCGGGCGGCGCGTTACGGGCTGGATGGAAAGTTGATTGATTTTGGCAAGCAGACTGAAGTTCCGGCGCGCGATTTGATCCATGAATATCTCCACTTCGTCGACGACGTGGTGGATGAACTGGATTCGCGGGAAGAGTTGAATTACATCCACACCATGCTGGAGAACGGCAGCGGGGCGGACCGGCAGTTGCGCGTGTTCGAGAAAACTGGAGATTTGAAGAAGGTTGTCGATTACATCATTGAGGAGACGGAAGCGGGGCTGGCGGAGAATGAGGAGCCGGCCGCGGCGAGGAAAGTAGGGTAATGGAAAATTCTGCAAGTCACACCAACATCCCCGGGCTGTCCCTGCAAAAAACACAGGGACAAGGACGGGGCACCCACTCTCTGAATATCCCGTTCGATCCTGAATATACGCAGGGCGCTTACAACGCGGTGAATGTTTGCCTGCGCATTCAGCCCAGCGAGCAGGTCTGCGTCATCACCGATGAGGTGACGATGGAGATTGCCGCGGCGATTGTGAGCGAATTGGAAAAGCTCGGCGCGCCGTATCACGCATGGGTTCTGGAGGAACTGGCGGAGCGTCCCCTGGCCGATTTGCCGCGGGCGATTTTGGACGATCTGGAGACCAGCCAGGTTTCGATTTTTGCGGTGCAGGCACAGCGCAACGAATTGCGCTCGCGCATCCAGATGACTGATGTGGTCAACCGGCGCAAGATTCGTCACGCGCACATGGTGAACATCAACCGGCAGATCATGCTGGAAGGAATGCGGGCGGATTTCGCTCGCGTAGACCGCTTGTCGCAGAAAGTTGTGGAGATGGTGCGGAAGGCTTCGAGAGTGCGGGCCACGACTGCGGCCGGAACTGACCTGACAGCGGATTTGAATCCGAATTACAAGTGGCTGAAGACCAGTGGCATTATCAGTCCGGAAAAATGGGGGAACCTGCCGGGCGGAGAGATTTTTACGACGCCGGGTGAGGTAAATGGAACGTTCGTGATTGACGGTGTGGTTGGGGATTATTTGTGCGCAAAGTTTGGCAATTTGCAAGACAATCCGCTGACTGTGCGCATGAAAGGGAACCGGCTGACTGAGGCGCACTCGGAAAATCGCGCGTTGGAGAGCGACTTCTGGAAGTACACGCACACCGACGAGAACAGCGATCGCGTGGGCGAGTTTGCGATAGGGACGAACATTGATCTGCGGGACGTGATCGGCCAGATTCTACAGGACGAAAAATATCCGGGCGTGCACATTGCGTTCGGAAATCCTTATGGGGCGCATACCGGGGCGCAGTGGGATTCGACGACGCATATTGATGTGGTGGGGCGGAAGTTTAATATCTGGGTGGATGACCTGCGGATTATGCGGGAGGGGAAGTTTCTGGTGGAAGCCTAAGACGACTCGATGAAGAACTGCTCCCTGGTGATAGCGGCGTTGATTGCAATGACAGCCATTGCATGCAGTACGTCTCCCATGGTCGATATTGCCAAAGAGGAGCAGGCGGTTCGCGCCACTGACGCCCAGTGGCTGGCGGCCGTCAAAGCCAAAGATTTCGACCGGGCGCTTGGATTTTGGTCCGATGACGCCACAGTCTTTGCCCCGAATGCGCCCGTGCTGGTAGGCAGGGAAGCCATTCGCAAATATGTCACCGAAGCTTCGGCGATTCCCGGCTTCTCGATCAACTGGACAACCGACAAGGTCTGGGTCTCTAGCTCTGGAGACCTCGCGTATTCTTCGGGCGGCAATGAGATAACGCTCACAACTCCAGCCGGAAAACCGGTGATCGAGCGCAACAAAGGCCTGGTGGTATGGAAGAAACAGGCCGACGGGTCCTGGAAATGCGTTGCGGACATCTGGAATGCGGAAGCGCCACCTTCGACGAAATAATCCGTCATGATTCCCTCGTTCCGTAAGCGGTTCAACTCCGGCTTTACTCCTGACAAATACCAGAACTTCTTGCGGCGGATGGATGATGCCTGCGGGACTCATGTGCAGTTCCGGTTGTCAGAGACTCCGTGTTTTTTTCCTAAGCAACTCCTCGATCGAATGGCTTCTGACGGCGCGGAGTTGATTCGGCAACTGGTCGACAATCCGGCTTACCGGGCTAAATCGGATGAGGCGGTGCCCGCGGAGTTCAAGGTGCCGAATGAGGCGCCGCATCCCATGTTTGTGCAAGTGGATTTTGGGTTAGTGCGGGATGCCAGCGGCGCGTTGCAGCCGAAACTGGTCGAGTTGCAGGCCTTCCCTTCTCTTTACGCCTATCAGGTTTATCTGGCAGAGGCTTATCTGGACATTTATGGGCTGCGCGAATCTCTGAAATATTTTTTGAGCGGGTTGAGTGGAGACTCGTATCGCGAGCTGTTACGACGGGCTATCGTTGCGGACCACGATCCGGAAAATGTGATTCTGATGGAGATTCATCCGTCGGAGCAGAAGACACTGCCGGACTTTTTGCTTACCGAGAAGATGCTTGGGGTGCGGGCGGTCGATATTGTCGACATTAAGAAGGATGGCTCGCGGCTTTATTACGAGCGCGATGGCAGGCGGGTGTCCATCCGGCGAATTTATAACCGGGCGATTGTGGATGAGTTGGAACGAAAGAACGTCAACCTGGCGTTCGACTGGCGCGACGATCTGGATGTGGAGTGGGCGGGGCATCCGAACTGGTATTTCCGCATCAGCAAGTTTTCGATTCCTTATTTAAAGCATAGGTCGGTGCCGAAGACGTGGTTTCTGGACCGGTTGGAGGAGATTCCTCCAGATCTGGAGAATTACGCCTTGAAGCCTTTGTACTCATTCGCCGGACTCGGCGTGGTGATTGCGCCGAAGAAGGAAGACATTGCCGCGATTCCGGCCGAGAAGCGGCCTTATTACATTTTGCAGGAGCGCATGCATTTTGAGCCAGTAATCGAGACTCCGTTTGGCAGGACGAAGGCGGAGGTGAGAGTGATGTATATCTGGCTCGATGAACTGACGCCGGTGCTGACAATTATCCGAATGGGGCGCGGGCTGATGATGGGCGTGGATCAGAACAAAAATATGGAGTGGGTGGGGGCCTCGGCGGGATTGTATTTGGAGGAGTAGCGGATGCGATTTCCAGTTGTGGCTGTGGTGCTCTGGGTCGCGTTGGCGGGTTGCACGCTTGGCAGGGGTCAGGCCTGTCCGCCGCAGTATGTGATTGCTGAAGTCATGGATGCGCAGGGGCGGACGGTTCCAAACCTCGCGGCGGCGAACTTTCGAGCTTCCTACCGGGGCAGCGAGATCAGCATAACGTCTGCCAGCTTGCGGGAAGATCCGGGTGCGAGGACGATTCTTCTGCTCGATACCAGCGTGACTATGGGCGGGTTCGGCGCAGAGGGATTCAACAAATGGAGGATCGCTCGATCAGCCGCGTCCCAATTTATAGGTGTAGCGCCGCCGCAGGCTTCTGTGTCGTTGTTCACCTTCTCTTCCAAGCTCGAACAATCATTCAGGAGCTCAAGTGGCCGACAGCCCATTGCGGATTGGCTCGACAGCCGGAAGACGAGCCAAAGTTCTTTCCTCAAGGGTACGAAAGCTTTCTATAAGACGCTGCCGGAAGTGCTGAAGGAACTGGAGCCAGCCCAGCCAGGCGACGCAATCTATCTGATTACGGACGGTCGCGAATTCACCGACGGAGCGACGTTGTTGCGTGCTGCCGACGAACTGCAATCCAGCGGCGTGCGGCTATTTGCGTTTCTACTCGATGACGTGACATTCACAAGTGCTCGGCCTCAGTTGGGCGGAGGGCAGGTGAGCGATCTCGTGCAGGGCTCAGGGGGCTTGGGTATCGTGTGGTACCCCAGCGGGCGATCGGGCACAGGGAGATCCTGGTCTGATAAGAGCTTCGAGTACGATGAGGCGACGACGCCGCAGAGAATTCGGGCCAGCGACTATAGAATTGAAGGGGCCATCACCCATTTTTATGTCCTAAGCCTTGCTCCGCATGCCGGCCCCCCGGGTCCCGACAATTGGAAGCTCGAAGTGGTCGACGCGCAGGGCAACAAACGTAACGATGTGTTTGTGGCCTACCCGGGGAAATTTCAGGGTTGCAACGGCGGAACGGCCAGCCCTTGAATGGGCAGTAACGGTCATTTCGCGGTTGCGGTTTCCAGGCGGCGGTTGGCGATGATTCCTCCTATGATCAGGGCTGCGGTCAGGGCCACGAAGGCCAGCATCCAGGGCCAGTATTGGATGGGATGGCGCAGGACGCGGAGGAAGTGGCGACCGTAGTGGGCAGCGAGGAGGGCGATGCCGCAGTATCTGAAAACGCGGCAGACCGTTACCACGATGAGGAACTGAGTTCTGGGGTAATCGGAGGCTCCGGCTGCGGCGAAAAACATGCTGGTCGGAGTGGGCAGGGGAATGGCCGTCGAAGCCGCTAGCGTCCCCGTTCCCCACTTCTTAAATAGCGTGTGGAACTTCCCTAACTTACTCTTCTTAAACTTCTTGTCGAGATAGGCCGATCCGGCCTTCCGCGCCAGCCGGAAAGTGATGTAGGCTCCGAGCACTGATCCGGTCACAGCGGTGCCGGCGTATTCGTACCAGAGATTGGAATGGCTGGCGGAGAGGATTGCGACCAGGATGTCGGGACCGCCAAAAGTGGGGATGGGAGCGCTGTCGATGACGGCGACGAAGAACAGGCCGGCCGCTCCCAAATGGCGCAGGTAGGAAGTGAAGCTATGGCTGGGCGGGCGCTTGTGGGCTTGCAGGAGCAGGTCGAGCATGCACGCAATATAACAGGGGCAAATGGCGGTGGAAGTAAGGTGATCTCCGCAGAATTGCATGGAAACCGCGACGAAAGTGGGCGCATCCTACAGCCCAAGGTATGAGCGGACAACCATCCCGGAGCCGGGCGGAACCCCAAGGGCGGGGTGGATTTTCTTGGCCGAAGACTCTGCTGAAAACAAGGCAGTTGACCGGAATCTTCTGGGAAACTAACATTACCGCCGGGCAAGGTCGCACGCTCTCATGATCGGCCAGCAGGTCTCCCATTACCGCATACTGGGCAAACTCGGGGGCGGGGGTATGGGCGTTGTGTATGAGGCCGAGGATCTGAAGCTCGGCCGGCATGTGGCCCTGAAATTCCTTCCTGAAAACCTCACCGGCGATCCGAAGACTTTAGAGCGGTTCACTCGCGAGGCGCGGGCGGCGTCGCAGCTTAACCATCCGAACATCTGCACCATTCACGGCATTGAAGATAACAACGGGCATCCCTTCATCGTGATGGAAAAGCTTGATGGCGAGAGCCTGAAGCAGGCCATTGCCGGGCACGCCATGGACACGGAGCGAGTGCTGGACGTGGGCGTGCAGGTCTCCGACGCGCTGGTGGCGTCGCATGGCAAGAACATCGTGCACCGCGACATCAAGCCGGCGAATATTTTCATCACGCCGGGGGGACAGGTGAAAGTGCTCGACTTCGGCCTGGCCAAGCTGGTGCACAACGAGGATGATGCGGGCGCCGACAATTCGCTGACGGCGATTGGAGTGATTCCGGGGACGGCAGTTTATATGTCGCCGGAGCAGGCGCGCAGCGAGACGGTGGACGCGCGCAGCGATCTGTTTTCCCTGGGCGTGGTGCTGTATGAGATGTCGACGGGCAAGAAGCCCTTCGCCGGCAGCAATTCGCTGATGACGCTGGATGCCGTGCTGCATCAGAAGCCGGTGCCGCCGCGGGATTTGAATCCGAAGATTCCGATTGAGCTGGAAGGCATCATCGGCAAGGCGATGGAGAAAGATCGCGGCCATCGCTACCAGAGCGCGGCGGAGATCAAGTCCGATCTGGCGCTGCTGAAGCGCGAAGCCGAGTCGGGCACGATCAAGACGGGCAGCGCCACTACCAAGCTGCGAGCGGCGAGCCACACTTTCGGACGGGGAACGTCGAAGTTGCAGCTTTATCTGCTGATCGGCTTGTCAGCACTGCTGATCACCATTGTCAGTGCAGTAGGGGCGTGGTGGTACAAGCATCGGCAAGTGGCTGACGCCGAGGTGGAGAATGCGATTGCAGTGCTGCCGCTGCAGAATGTGAATGGTGATCCGAACGCCGACTATTTGCGCTATGCGCTGGCTGATGAATTGACCAGCGTGCTGACCTATGCGCGGTCGCTGGATGTGCGGCCTTCCTCAATGACGCGGCGGTTTGCCGGGGACATTGATCCGAAGAAAGTTGGACAGGAGCTGCGCGTCGGGCGGCTGCTGCAGGGACACTTTCTGAAGCAGGGCGATCAGATATCGGTCACGCTGGAGGCGATTGACGTTCAAACGGAAAAGCTTCTGTGGGAGACGAACGTCACGAAAAAGGCAGACAATCTGATCGGCCTGCAGGACGACCTGAAGTCGCAGATCCAGCGCGGATTGTTGCCGGCGCTGGGCGGCGGTGGGGGAGCGATTGAGACGGCTTCGCGGCCGAAGAGCCCGGAAGCTTACAACTTCTATCTGCGCAGCGTAGCGCAGGCGCACGATCCCAAGCCGAATAAAGAAGCCATCAAGATGCTGCTGTGGGCGGTAGGGATCGATCCGACATACGCGCCGGCGTGGGAGGCATTGGGCCAGAGATACTATTTCGACTCAACTTTCGGAGGAGGCGGCGAAGAAGAATTCCAGAAATCGAATTCGGCGTTGGAGCGCGCGATTGCGCTGGATCCGAACCGGCTGCTGGCGGCCAGCTATCTGATTACGAACCGGGTGGAGCGGGGCGATCTGGGACGCGCTTATGACGAGGCGATGGCGCTGGTGAACCGGCGTCCGCAGAGCGCGGATGCGCACTTCGCATTCAGCTATGTGCTGCGATACGCGGGCATGCTGCCGGAGTCGACTGAGGAGTGCAATGCGGCGCGAAAGCTGGATCCAGAGAATTTTGCCTTCCGGTCATGCGCGTGGTCGTTTCTGGAAATGGGAAAGACCGACCAGGCAATGGACTATGTGCACCTGGATGCGGGATCGGAATGGGCGGCGTGGGTGACGCCGTACATTTATCTCGCGGCGGGAAATTTGCCGGAGGCGCGCGATGCCACGAAAAATGTGGGCACAGCGCCTTCGTATCATCGCAGCTTGATGGAGGCCTGCACGGCCGCGCAGAAGCCCGCGGACCTGGCGAAGATTGTGCACGACAATGAAATATCAGTAAAGACGGAACCAGACCCTGAACTCTGGTATCACGTGGGCGCGCTGATGGCGGCTTGCGGGCAGAATGAGCCCGCGATGCGGCTGCTGAAGCTGGCAGTACAGCAGAATTATTGCGCATATTCGGCGTTGCTGGATGATCCGCTGCTGACGAATCTGAGGAAAGAAACCGCGTTCAACGAAGTGCTGACGGCGGGAAGTACTTGTCAGAATCTGTTGAAACAGGCGCGGCAGTAAGGGCGGTATCGAGTACCGAACCCGAGTACCGCGTTACGTGCACGGTACTAGATCCGCGCAAAGAATTTGCGTCAAATGGGGGTTAGGCCCCATCCTTGTAGGGTGACAAATTCCGGACCTGCCAGTTTGCCGCGGGAGAATGGCCGCGGCTCTTCCATCGACATTCTGTACAAACCTCTTCCTGGGGTCACGCTCGCCTTCGTTCTCCTTATTTTTATCGTCGGACAGGCTGCCAATGCGCAGGCTCCCAATCAAAATCGCCACCCTGTCGCACAAAACGCGACCAGGATGGGGCACCCAGATTCTGACACGCCGGCATTTGATGTTTTGGGCGATCCTGCCGGGCTTTTGTATCAGGGTGTGCCTCTGGACATTCCACAGGATGAAGGCGCGGCCGGGTTACGGCTCGAATTGCTGCGCCTGGGAACTACGGCGCGGTTGATGCAGGTAGTGGCGCATCCGGATGATGAGGATGGCGGCATGCTGACGCTGGAGGCGCGGGGACGCGGCGTGGATACGTTGCTGATGACGCTGAACCGCGGCGAGGGCGGGCAGAATAAGGTTGGCAGTAATTTGTCGGATGTGCTGGGCGTACTGCGATCGCTGGAACTGCTGGCGGCGGATCAGTATTACGGTGTGCAGGAACGATTTTCGCGGGTTGCTGATTTTGGATTTTCGAAGACTGCGGACGAGACCTTTGCCAAGTGGGGCGGGCACGACGTGGCGCTGGGCGATGTGGTGCGAGTAATTCGCACGTTCCGTCCGGATGTGCTGGTGGCTCGGTTTTCGGGCACTACGCGGGATGGGCACGGGAATCATCAGGCGTCGGCGATTCTGACGCAGGAGGCGTTTCGCGCGGCGGCAGATCCGAAGCGGTTTCCGGAGCAAATTGCCGCGGGCTTGCAGCCCTGGCAGGCAAAGAAGATTTATATCGGAAATGTTTGTTCCTTCGGCGCCCAGTCTTGTGAAGACGATAAGTGGACGGTAAAGATGAATTCGGGCGAGAAGAGCGCCGCTCTGGGCATGTCGTACGTGCAATTCGCGATGGAGGGATTGCGGCATCAGCTTTCGCAGGGTGCAGCGAACTGGACGGTCGACGCGGGAGATCGGTTTACGTTTTACAAGCTGGTGGATTCGGTGGGGCCTTCGACTCTGGACAAAAGTGGGCATGAGAAGAGTTTCTTTGACGGAATTGATACGAGCCTGCCGGGACTGCTAGACCGGATTGAACTCGAAGGAAAGATTAATCCCCGAATACCGCAGGATTTGAAAAAGATTGCCGCAAACGTTACTGCGGCGACAAGCGCGAAGGACGGGGCAGCCGCATCTACGCCCTTGATTGCAACACTTCGCGGAATCGATGAGGTTCTCGCGAACTTGCGATCCGGTTGCGTGTCATGCTCGCGGGAAGCAATCAGCATACTCGAAGAGAAGAAGCAGCAGGCGGAGTCAGCACTTAATCTGGCTCTAGGCGCGAGCCTCACGGCTCACGTTTCTTCCGACGGAAAGCGCGATGGGCAGCCTTTGAAAGAAGCTGACGCCCTGACTGCGGTTTCTCCGGGGCAGGAATTTCTGGTGGGCGTGGATTTTCATAACGGATCGAGATTGCCGCTGGTGATCGACACGATCAAGCTGGCGGTTCCGGACGGATGGAACACGATCAGCGAAAAGACGAAGCCGGAGACGGTGAAGCCGGGCGACGACCTGCATGCGGATTTCCGGCTCCGCGTGCCGAAGGATACGACGTACACGCGGCCGTACTGGCATCGCGATGATCCCGATACGGAGAGCATTAACCACGTGGACGATGAGAAATATGCGACGCTTCCCTTCCCGCCCCCGGCATTGCGGACGCGCGTGGATTATTCGGCGAGCGGGGCGGCGGGAGTGAAGGCTCGAAGCGGGGTTGAGACTGCGGTCGTCACTCCATTTCTCGACGATGCGGGGAAGGTGAGCGCGCGGCCGCTGGCGGTGGTTCCTCGATTTTCTGTGGAGTTGGAGCCGGGGACGCAGGTGATCTCGACGCATAACGGATCGACGACTACGGTGACCGTCGGCGTGTCGAGCAATCTGGAACGCGATTTAGCTGGAGTACTGCGGCTGGAATTGCCGGCGGGTTGGAAATCGGATCCGGCTCAACTCGACGTAAAGTTGAGGCACCGAGGGGAAAAACAGGATTTTCAATTCAAGGTCTTCCCGGCGCGGCTGCAACAGGGTCGGGCGACGATTCGTGCGGTACTTGATTCGGAAGGCATGAAATATAGCGAGGGATACACGCTGGTCACTCGGGAGGATTTAGGTAGCTTCTATTATTATCAGCCGGCGCGGCAGCGTGTGAGCATTGTGGACGTGCAGGCTCCACATGATTTGAAAATCGGATACATCATGGGCGCAGGCGATGATATTCCGACCGTGCTGAAGCAGATTGGAATGGACGTTACACTGATTCCGGCGGAGAAGCTGGCGAGTGAGAATTTGAGCGCTTACGGAACGATCGTGCTGGGGATTCGCGCCTATGACACGCAGAAAGATGTGGCCGCTAATAACAAGAAGCTCCTCGATTTCGTGAACGGTGGCGGAACGCTGGTTGTTCAGTACAACAGCGGCACGGGCGATTTTAATGCCGGCAAGTTTACTCCTTATTCCGCGGAGCTGAGCCGGGCGCGGGTTTCGGTGGAGGAGGCTCCGGTCGAGATTCTCGCGCCGGAAAATTCGATCTTCCACTATCCGAACACGATTACTGCGCACGACTTCGATGGTTGGGTGCAAGAGCGCGGCTTGTATTTCATGGATAAGTGGGACGAACATTTCACCCCGCTGCTGGCCTGCCATGATCCGGGCGAAGACGAGCAGAAGGGCGGGCTGCTGGAGGCGAAGTACGGCAAGGGAACTTATATTTACACGGGATATGCATTTTTCCGGCAGTTACCCGCCGGCGTGCCGGGAGCGGTGCGGTTGTTTGTGAATATTCTCAGCGCGGGGCACGAAAAGCAGTAGGCGTAGAGACGTAGCTCTGGCTGCGTCTTTCTTCTTCATGGCAAGAAGTCGCAAGCAACGTCTCTACGATCATGGAATCTCCTTCTCCATCGTCACAATCCGCGGATACTTCACCTGCCCTGATTCGCGGCATGGGGCTGTGGAGCGCGACCTCGCTGAACATGATCGACATGATCGGCGTGGGACCGTTCATCACTATGCCGCTGGTAGTGGCGGCGATGGGCGGACCGCAGGCGCTGCTGGGATGGATCGTCGGCGCGCTGCTGGCGGTTTGTGATGGCCTGGTCTCGGCGGAACTGGGCGCGGCGTTTCCGCGATCTGGCGGATCGTATCGTTATCTGCGGGAAATTTACGGACCGGATCGCTGGGGCCGGCTGATTTCGTTTTTGTACATCTGGCAGGTTTCGTTTTCCGCGCCGCTTTCCATTGCTACCGGCTGCATCGGACTGGCGGGATATGCCGCTTACTACTGGCCTGAGCTCGACATTGTTTACTCTCATCACGACTCGGCAGTGCACATTCCATGGGCAGGGACGTTGCAGGTGAGCTGGGTCGTCACGCCGGGAACTGCCGTCGCCGTCGTGATTTGTTTCTTCACCGTGTTGTTGCTCTATCGGCGCATTACGGCGATCGGGCGACTCTCGAAGATTTTGTGGTTCGGGGTGATGGGAACGATTGGCTGGATCATCTTTGCCGGGCTGACGCACTTCAACGCAGCCAGGGCTTTTGATTTTCCGCCTGGCGCGTTCTCGCTCTCGCCTAAGTTTTTTACTGGCCTGGGCGGAGCGATGCTCATCGCTACCTATGATTATTGGGGTTATTACAATGTGTGTTTTCTGGGCGACGAAATAAAGGAGCCGGAAAAGAATATCCCACGCGCGCTCCTGCTTTCCATCGGGCTGGTCGCGTGTCTATATCTAATGATGAATGTGTGCATCCTGGCCGTGGTGCCGTGGCGGGAGATGCTGAAGTCGGGACAGAGTAATAGCGGATTGTATGTTGTGTCGCTGTTTATGGAGCGAGTCTATGGGCACTGGGCGGCGCGGTCGGTGACGGCGTTGGTGATCGCCGCAGCGTTCGCTTCGGTGTTCTCGCTGATGCTCGGATACTCTCGGGTTCCGTACGCGGCCGCGAAAGATGGGAACTACTTCCGCGCGTTTGCGAGAGTGCATCCCGAGTACCGGTTCCCGCATGTATCATTGCTGGCGCTGGGAGTGGTGGCGGCGGCTTGCTGTTTTCTGCGCCTGAAGGATGCGATTGCGGCGTTGGTGGTGATCCGCCTGATCCTGCAGTTCCTGGTGCAGGCGGTGGGATCGATCGTACTGCGGATTCGGCGGCCGGATCTGCCGCGGCCGTTCAGGATGTGGTTTTATCCGCTGCCTGCGATTTTGGCGAGTGCGGGATTTTTGTTTATTCTATTCGGTCGCGCCAACTGGCAGCGCGAGGTACGGTACGCTGCGATCATCTTGCTAACCGGCGTGATCATTTATATGATTCGCGCGTGGCAGGACGGCGAGTGGCCGTTTCGGGCGTCACAGGTCGTGGCTGCAAAACCTTGACCAGAGAGGGCTCGGAGCCACAGCGAACATCATGCGTTGGCAGCATCGAATTGAAAACTACTTCGACGGCGGGGGAGAGATGAAAAATAAAATAGCAGTGCTGATATGCGGAATGATTGTGGTTACGTTGTCAGCGTGGGCGCAAGCGGACAAGGCGAAGGATGAAAAGCGCACGGTCTCGCAAGTGCTGAATGGAAGCGTCAGCAATATGGAGCGCGAGTTTGTGTCAGCGGCCGAGGCGATGCCGGAGGACAAGTTCAATTTCGCGCCGACCAGTGGAGAGTTTAAAGGCGTGCGCACGTTCGGGCAGCAGATCAAGCATGTGGCCGCGGTGAATTATCTGCTGGGCGCCGCGATCCTGCAGGAGAAGCCTCCGGTGGATATCGGCGATGAGTCAGGGCCGGCATCGATTACGAGCAAGGCCGACATTGTGAAGTATTTGAAGGAATCATTCGAGTACGTTCACAAAGCGATCGGGACGATCAACGAAAGCAACCTGGTGGGCACGGTGAAGAGCCCGTTCGGGGAAGGAACAGTGTCGCGGCTAGGTCTGGCGACCGTGGTTGCGACGCACGGATTCGATCACTACGGACAGATGGTGGAATATCTGCGCATGAACGGGATTGTGCCCCCAGCGAGCCGGTAAGCGGTTACCTGAGAGTAGTACGCGCTCCGCGGAGCGTAATCGAGGTGGGCAGAAGTTCGGCCGTGAGTTTGCATTTCGCGAGATGAACGGCGACCGCGTCTCGCGTTTTCCGCTGCGAGGCATCCGGATCGAGAAAGATCAGCACCGACGGTCCAGCGCCGCTGAGAGCCAGGCCCAGGATTCCGTTTTTTCCTTTGAGCTCTTCGAGGCACGGCAGCAGAGGACAAAGCGCCGAGCGGTAAGGCTGATGGATGCGGTCTTCCAATGCGGTCGATAGAAGTTCAGGTCGCCCCTGCGAAAACGCTGCCAGCAGCAGCATGGAATTCTGCACGTTGACGACAGCATCGGCGCGCGAATACTGAGCAGGCAGCGCGCGACGGGCTTCTTCAGTGGAAAGCGCCTGTTCAGGTATGGCCAGCAGGAGTGGCCACCTCCCTTTCGGACGAATGCGGACCACCTCCGCTTCGGCTTCCCCGGACATGCGAGCTACCGTCAGACCGCCCATCCAGCAGGCGGAGGCGTTGTCGGCATGACGCTCGCGGCGCGAGGCTTCACCGATGATCTGCGCATCGCTCCAGCGGAGTTTGCCGAAACGCACTGCCAACGCGATTCCGGCAAGTCTGGCTGCGGCGGAGGACCCACAGCCTTTGCCAATGGGAATGTCATTGCTGACGCAGAGAGCGATGGGCTTTGGCTGGCGGCCGGCGGCTTCGAGAACGTCCGTATAGGTCTTCAGAATGAGATGATTTTCCAGATTGCCGCAGATATCCTCGTCACGGCCGCTGGCTTCGATGGAGAATTCTTCCGCCTCGTGAGCTTCGATTTTGATGTAGAAGTTCATTGCCAGGGCCGCGGCATCGAAGGCTGGGCCGAGGTTCGCAGAGGTGGCAGGTAGGGCGAGGCGGAGAGTCGTCTTGGCTTTCGCGGGCATGTTGGTTAGGATTTTTCGGCTTCGTTGAGCGTCGTGATTACAGCGTCGAGCGTGGCATCGAGGACGATGGGCGGACGGCGGAGACGGTTGAGGCTGGCGGCGGATCCGCCGGCGGCGTCTTTGAACAGTTCGCCTTGATGAAATTCGATGGTGAAGTCGGGATCTTTCAGCAGATTTCCGGTGAGCACCAGGACCACGCTCTCGTCAGGTTTTACGAATTTCTGCCGCGCTAATTTTTTCAGTCCGGCCAAGGTGACGGCGGAAGCGGGCTCGCATCCGATGCCTTCGGCTCCGATCTCGGCCTTGGCCTGAGCCATCTCGATTTCGCTGACTTGCTCGCAAGCGCCGCCAGTTGCGTGGATGACGTGCACGGCCTTTTTCCATGACGCGGGATTGCCGATGCGAATCGCGGTGGCGCGAGTCTCGGCTTGCACGGGCATCAAGCGCTCGCCTTCGGCTTCACGCAGCGTTCGCACCAGCGCATTCGCTCCTTCGGCTTGAATCACTGACAATTTTGGCAGACGCGAAATCAGGCCCAGGTCGCGCATTTCGAGCAGCGCTTTGCCGATGGCGGAACTGTTGCCCAGATTGCCTCCCGGAACGATGATGTGATCGGGCGGTTGCCAGTCGAGTTGCTCGAGAAGTTCGATGGCGAGAGTCTTCTGCCCTTCCAGGCGAAACGGGTTGATCGAATTCAATTGGTAGACTGGGGCGCGGCAAACTAATTCCTGCAGCAGGCGGAGGCAGCCGTCGAAGTCCGTGCGCAACTGGCAGGTGACGGCTCCGTAGTCGAGAGCCTGCGAAAGTTTGCTCCAGGAAATTTTTCCTTCGGGCACGAGCACCAGGCTGCGCAGGCCTCCGCGGGCGGCGTAGGCGGCCATCGAGGCTGACGTGTTCCCCGTGGAGGCGCAGGCGACCCAACGAAATCCGGCGCGGCGGGCGAAGGTGGCGGCGACCGTCATGCCTGTGTCTTTGAACGAGCCTGTCGGATTCATTCCCTGATGCTTGGCAAACAGGCGCGGGACGCCGGTGATGCGGGCACATTGCGGAAGTTCGTATACGGGAGTGTTGCCTTCGCGAAGCGTGATGGGTTGTTCGTTGAGCGCGAGGGCGGGAAGCATTTCGCGGAAGCGCCAGACTCCGCTGAGATCGACAGCAAAATTCAAGGTGCGGCGATTCCGCCAGATCGTTTTCAACGTTTCAGGATTCGGCTTCGAGTCTTGCCAACCGGTATAGGAAATTTCGAGCAGATCGGCGCATTGGGCGCAGCGGAAGTCCTGACCGGCCTCGTCGGTCATAAGTCCGCAGCCGATGCAGCGGAAGCGGTATTCCGCCGGCCGGAGACTTGGTTGTGAGTTCGACTCCGAAGTTGAGAGCGAGGACATGGATAGGGCTTATTTTTTCCCTCGCAGATATTGATCAGTCTTGTCGATCCAGTCGGCGCGCGGCGGGGCGAATACATCGAGGTCGACGGTATCTTCGATCGCTTCGGCTTTATGCGGCATGTGCGACGGGATGCAGAGAGTTTCACCGGCGCTGACGACGATCTCTTGGCCATCGATCCAGAACTTGAGCGCGCCTTCGAGAATGTAAGTGAGTTGCTCGTTGTGATGACTGTGCTCGGGGACGATGCAGCCTTTTTTCAGCAGCACGCGGGCAAGCATGATTTCCTGCCCGACGACGAACTGGCGCTGGAGCAGCGGGTTGAGGTCTTCGAGCGGGATCGTGCTCCAGGGAATGTACTGGAGCGCGTGTTTGACCGCGGTTTTTTTCGCCGGTTTCTGCGCGGACTTTGCGCGGGGACGCGATTTGGGTTTCGGAAGCGACTTCGATTTTGATTTGATTTTTGCCATGTGCATTCAGCCTATTTTGGTGCCGTCGCTGTCGGACCCGGTTTTTTTCAGTGCACTCTTCCGTTGTACAGCTTGACGGCCGTGTCGTGCAGGTAGGCGTGGGCTAACTCCAGCGCTCGCGGTTCGGTGATCTCGCCTTCAGAAATCATCTCCGCCAACGCGGCGGCTAACGCGGTGCGCGTTGACTGCACGCCCAGCCAGTAGCTCTCTTCCGCACCCAGAACGTCATTGTACGGAAAACAGTCGGTTCCGAATGTGATCTTGTCAGGAAATGTTTCGAGCCACATTTTCAACGTGTCTTTGAAAGCTGACGGATACTGCGCCAGTTCGCCGAACGAAGAGTCGAGGTAAACATTTTTCATGGCGGCCAGCCAGACAGCCTCGCGCTCGAGCGGGTATCCGCCATGGATCATTACGAAAGTCGTGGATGAATAGCGCGGGTCGCGCAGCACACTCTCCAGATTCATGATGTTGCTCTTTGAAAGATTGAAATAATCGCCGATGCCGATAGCCGTGTGGATGTGCACCGGGAGATGCAGGCGGCCGCCCTCTTCGACGAGATAGCGAAAGATGAAATCCTGAAAGGTGCGATAGTCTTTTTCGCTGGGAATGCCGCCGGTGACGTAGCGTTGATAGATATCTTCGGCTTTGGCGCGCGGGGGATCGCCGAACGTGGTGGGGCGGAAGTAGGCGACTTCGAATTTCATGGCGATACCACCGCGCTTGGAGTTGTCTTCCAGTGTTTGACTGATGAACTTGAGATAGGCGTCAAAGCTGCCCGGAAGTTTGGCAATGCTTTCCTGTTGCATCCAGCGATGCAGCATTTTTTCCTGCAGGGGGATATAGACGCCTTCGTCCGGATTGCGGCCGGATTCGCGGGTGTTATCGAACGGCCACATAAAGGAATCGGCGAAGAAGACCCAGGGGAAGCGCTTGGGATCGAGATAGTCAGGCATCATGGCGCGGTTGGCGACGGAGCTCTCGGTGTTGAGCTTGTCGAGAATCGAATTGAAATAAGCAGTGCCCGAGAGTTGCTTCCTCATCTCGGCTTTCTTGTCGATGAGCCACTTGGCGTGGTCGGCAGAAAAGTCGGCGTAGGGATATCCCCACAGGACCTTGGCCGCGGCCACTAGCTCAGGATTGTCGTCGCGGGTGCGTAGAGCTTCGCTGGCGTTAGGTGGGGCGGCCATGGCATCGACATCGGGATCGTCGGCAAAGCCGGGATGGGCGTGGTGATCGAAGGCCGGAATTTTTTCGATTTGGGGAAGAATGCGTTGATAAATTTGCTGGACATCGGGCCCAGGGAACGGACGGGCTTGGGCGGCGGCGGTAACGGGAAGAGTGATGGCGAGACCGAGCAACGACTGGCTCACAATGCGGAGTTGCGCTTTCATGTTTCCTCAGTTCTAAAATCTTGTCGCAAGAATCTCAAATGCTCGAGCGCTGAAGTCGTCACCGCGCGGCGGCAGTTCCCTGCCATGCGCTTGACACTCTCTCGATGCGATCAACGGCCTCGCGCAGAGTAGCCGTCGACGACGCGAAGGAGAAGCGGATGAAATTCTTGCCGGCCGGACCGAAGGCGGCGCCGGGAATCGCTGCCACACCCGCGTCCTCGATCAGGATGCGGCACAGTTCTTCCGCGGTGGCGCCTGTGCCGGTGATGTCAACCCAGGCGTAGAACGCGCCTTCAGGCGCCTGACAACGGAATCCTGGGACACGATTGAGATCGCGGACAAACTGATCGCGACGGTGGGTGAACTCCCCGACCATGCGGGGTGTGTTGCCTTCGCGATCGCGCAGGGCTTCGATGGCTGCATGTTGGGTGAACTCAGCGACGCAGGTGTAGCTGTTCACGGCCATCATCACGAGAGCGGGGACAACTTCGGGCGGGGCAACGGTGTACCCGAGGCGCCATCCGGTCATGGCAAAGCTCTTGGAGAATCCGTCGATGATGAGCGTGCGCTCTGCCATGCCGGGATAGCGCAGCATGGATAAATATTCACCACCATAAATAATGCGCGCGTAGATTTCGTCGGAGAGCACCCAGAGGTCGTGCTTGACCGCGAGGTCGGCGAGAGCGCGCTGGACGGAATCGGTGTAAACCGTGCCCGTGGGGTTGCCTGGCGAGTTCGTGAGCAGCATGCGCGTGCGCGAGGTGATCTTCGCGGCGAGTTCGGCTGGATCGGGCTGGAAATTATTTCGCGCGGAAAGTTCAAAGGGCACAGGAACCGCGCCCAGGCCGAGAGCGATCGAGGGATAGCCGGGGAAGCCGGGATCGGGATAAAGGACTTCATCGCCCGGTTCGAGCAAGGCCATCATGGCGAGGAAAAGCGCGATCTTGCAGCCCGGGGCGAGGACGATGTTATCCGCCGAAACTGCGATGCTGCGGGTGCGAGCGAGATAGCTCGCGAGCTCGTGACGGAGCGCGGGAATGCCGGCGACGGCGCAGTAGCGGTCTTTGCCGTCGGCGAGGGCTTGGGCGGCGGAGTCGATGACCGACTGGCCGGGGTGGAAATCAGGCTCTCCGAGTTCGAGATGAATGATGGACCGGCCCTGGGCCTCGAGTTCCTTGGCGCGGGCGAAGACTGAGAGCGCGCCTTCGCCGCTCATGACTGACATTCGTGATGCTATGGATCGCATAGTTTTTATCGTTCGCGCCGCGCACCCCAGCGGCTAAAGCCGCGATCTTTTGGTGCCCCTTCCGGCGCGGCTTGAAGCCGCGCCCTTTCAAACATCGAACGTCACAATCCTTTATACATGCCGCCGTCGACGAGAATGGTCTGGCCCGTTATGTACGAGGCACGCTCGGAGGCTAGCCATACAATCGTCTCGGCCACTTCGCGTGGCTCGCCCAGGCGCTTCACAGGGGCATCGGCGGCCCAGGCGTCGAAGATCTCCTGCTCTTTCTTGCCGGACGTCTTCGAACGAGCGGCAGCCAACTCCTTCAGCCGATCGGTCGCCGTGAAGCCGGGGCCTACATTGTTGATCAAAATTCCGTCTTTGCCGAATTCGTTGGCGAGACTCTTCACCAGACCGACCACTGCGGCGCGTACAGCATTCGAGAGCACGAGATCGGGGACCGGCTGCTTGGTGGTGATCGAGGTGATCGTGATGATGCGGCCCCAATGATTGCGCTGCATATGCGGAATGACTTCGCGGGCGAAATAGACGGTGCTCATGAAATTCGCATCAATCGCACGCTGCCAGTCTTCGCGACTGCAGGCTAGAAAGCCCTTGGCCGGCGGGCCTCCGGCGTTGGTGACGCAGATGTCTATGCTGCCGAACTTCGCGGCCACCGCGGCAACGAAGCTTGCCACTGCGGCGGGCTCGGTCACGTCGAAAGTGTCGGTGAAGACCTCGACGTTGTATTTCTTTCTGATTTGCTGTGCGGCGGCATCGAGCGTTTCGCGGTTGCGGGCGCACATGGCGATGCGGCAGCCTTCAGCGGCGAAAGCTTCGGCTGTGGCCAGGCCAATTCCCTGGCTGGAGGCGGCTACGAGGGCGACGCGGTTCTTTAGTCCGAGCTCCATAATCAGCGGTGATGGTACGAACTGGGAATTATAAACGGTCCGAAAGCACGATCCGCTTGCCGGTGGTGAGGAAGGGCGCTTACTCTGGAAGTCTTAATAAGCAAGTCTTAATATGCAAGTCTAGGAGACCATCATGAAACGGCAAAAGCGCCGTCCGGAGACGGCCGCAGTTCACGGCGCGGCTGAGTTGGAGAAGAGGAACGGCCCGCTGGCAACGCCGATCTATCAGACCTCGACATTTCGCGTCACGGACAACGACGAGCAACTGCGCGCGACGCACACCGATAGCTTCTACACACGCTACGGCAATCCGACGAATACGGTGGCCGAGCGCACGATCGCAGAACTGGAACGCGTCGATGCGGCGCTGACCTTCGCCTCTGGCATGGGCGCGATCACGACCACGATCATGGCGCTGCTCAAGGCGGGCGACCACATCGTGGCGCAGCGCGACATTTATGGTGGGGTCACGAAATTTCTGTCGCAGTGGCTGCCTAAGATGGGGATCGAGACAACTTTTGTGGATACGACCGATTACGCGCAGCATGAGCAGGCGATCCGGCCGAATACGCGCCTGTTGCATGTGGAGTCGCCGACGAATCCGATGCTGCGCATTGTGGACTTGAAGAAGGTGGCGGCGATCGCGCGGGAGCATGGGCTGATCAGCATGATTGACGCCACGTTTGGGACGCCGATCAACCAGCATCCGGCGGAATTCGGAATCGATCTGGTGATGCATTCCGGGACCAAGTATCTGGCCGGGCATACCGATCTGATTTGCGGCGTGGTGGCGGGACGGGCCGACCTGATCGAACAGATTCATGCGACGCGCACGACGCTGGGCAACTGCATGGATCCACATGCTTCTTGGTTGCTGGTGCGTGGGCTTAAGACGCTGGCGGTGCGCGTGGCGCGGCAGAACGAGAACGCGTTGCGTGTAGCTGAATTTCTGGAGCAGCATGCGAAGGTGCGGCGGGTGCATTACCCGTTTCTGAAGAGTCATCCGCAGCAGGCCCTGGCGCGGGCGCAGATGAGCGGTGGCGGGGGCATGGTCAGCTTTGAAGTGGAGGGTACGGGCCAGGATGCGTGCCGGGTGAGTGAAGCGCTGCGTCTGTTCTCGCTTGCGCCCAGCCTGGGTGGAGTGGAATCGCTAGTGTCGCTGCCCATGATGACCTCGCATGCCATGATTCCGGCGGAAGATCGCAGGAAGACGGGCGTGAGCGACCAGATGTTGCGGCTATCGGTCGGTATCGAGAATGCTGAGGATCTGATTGCGGACCTGGAGCAGGCGCTGCAGGCCGTGGGTGCGCGAGAGACGGTCGGCAGCAGCGTCTAGCTGCTTCTAGCTTCTGAACGGGGCCGCTCGGCTTCGCCCTCGCGGGACAGCCGAGGCGGCTGTCGCTACAAGAGCATAAAAAAGCCGGCCTCTTGCGGGGCCGGCTCTTTATTCCCATTTCTTAGAAGCTGAACCTCGCACCGAACTGGTACTGGCGCGGCGAGTTCACGTTGTTGGTGATCAGCCCGAAATTCTGGCCGGGCTGCGATGCCGTGACCACGCTCGTCACATTGGGATATCCATATTGTGCGAAGTTGGTCATGTTATAGCCGGAAATGTCGAAGCGAAGTGCCTTGGTTTCAGTAAAGTTGATCGTCTTGTAAATGGAGAGATCCAGATTGCGCGCTCCACGGGTGCGTACATTGTCCAGGTAGGCGGGAGCGGTTCCCGGAATGTAGGGATTGGGATTGGCGGAGCCGCCTGGCTGGACGAAACAGTTGACATTGAACCATGCTGCCACCGTGTGTGGAGCGCCTTTCGACGGATCGCAGACCTGGTCCGCACGCTGCGCGAGCGGGGTGTTCGGTGTTCCGGAACCTGGCGAGGCGATGGGAACGCCGGTGCTGAGGTAGAGGATACCGTTGACAGTCCAATCGCCAAGCAAAGTGTTGGATACGCCGCTTAGATTCACCATCCGACCCTTACCTACCGGCAGGTCGTAGGACACTTGTCCAGTGAAGGAATACTTCACGTCCTGGGGGCTGATGGAGTGCTCGTACCCCAAATCTCTCCAGTCCTGAGCCGCACCCGCGTGAGAGCCTACGAAGCCCAAGGGGGGATTGCCGTCGTCGGTGATCAGCTTGCCCCAAGTAAAGGAAGCCAAGGTGGTGAAGTGGCTGGTCAGCCTCTTTTGCACTTTGGTTTGCAGGGAGCTGTACTCGGAGTCGCCGGCGGGATAGCCATGAACGGCGACGCCGTTGCCGAAGCTGCCGTCGCCGAACTGGGGATATTGTTCGAGCGCGATGTACTGCGGCACCGTGGGAGAACCGAACCACTGGTTGGTCGGGTCTTGAATAGGCGCCCAGATGTTGGGCACCTGACAGCTCGGGTCATTGGTGATGCACAGTGCAGAGCCGTATTTCTCAATGGTGGCGACATTGAGCTGATTCAGGTCGACGGAGCCAAAGGGCAGGAAAAGCCCGCGGCTGCCCACATAGGCGGCGCTCACAACCACTTGATGGGGCAGTTCATACTCCACTCCCAAGTTAAAGTTGTACGTGGTGGGGGTGCGCTGGGAATGAAGCACGGTGCTTAATGCGATCCCAAGATTTGTCCCCAATCCAGTCGGCGGGGTGTTGAAAACCTGGATAACACCGTTGGGAAATGGATTGCTGAGCGAGAAGGGGCCAGTATAGTCGCCGGGGGTGGGCGTCGGACAGCCTGAGGTTCCGTTGAAGACCGAGTTTCCGTCGGCATTAAAGCAGGTGGCGTTCCATGTGGTGGAGGATGAGTATCCATCGGTGTTGAGTCCGGCGCTGCCCACGTTTTCCGTGCTGGGACCGAAGTAGAAGCCTGCGCCCCCGCGCACGACGAAGTGGTTGAGCGGCTGCCAGGCGAAGCCCAGACGCGGGCCAAAGTCGTGCAGATTGGTTGAATAGGGCGAGCGATTGCTGCTGCTATTGAAGATTTCCGCGCCGGTGTAAGAGACGCCATTGACCGTATTGCTCGCGTTGGGATCAAAGTATTCCTGGCGGTTAAAGCGTTCGTTACGTCCGCCGAAGATATCCCAGCGCAGTCCGGCAGTAATGGTCAACTTTGGGTCGGGATGGTACGTATCCTCGATGAAAGTCGCGTAGTAGGGATTGGACTCGGCGGCGAAGACGTCTTTGGTGAAGTTGGGATAATCGCTGGACTCGCTCCCTGTTCCGGCAGTTCCCATGCCGATGAGCGTAGAGGCGAAATCGCTGCCGCCAACGACGCTGTCAACCGTCTGATCCGTTGCGCTGACGTCGAATAGGTAAGAGCCAGCTGGTGCCGGGGGCTGGCCGACGTTCAGGTAGCGCTTCATCCACTCGAAGCCGAATGAGATTTCGTGCTTGCCCCGAATCTTGGTGATGGTGGCACTGGCATCGCTGTTCATGCTGGCAAAGACAAAATTGTTATAGTCGGCAGTGCCGCCCACGCCGCCGCCCACATCGTTAAAGACGATGAAGGGAAGCTGCTTGAACACCTCTTGCGCTGCCAGGGATGCGGGGAAGCCAAGCGACGTAATGTCGGTGTTCAGGTATGCGGGATTTCCCTGATTCTCATAGTGCCGCGTAAAGGAATAGCGCAAATTCAGAACCGTGCTGGAGTTTAGAGTGATGTCGTCGGCGAGAAGAACATTACGCCCGTTGGTGGTGTTCTGGGCGTAGTCAAGATCCCAGCCGCTGGGGAAAACATTGGCGGTGGAGAAGATTAGCTTGTCATAGGAGAAGCGGCCGAAGATGCGCTGCTTGTCGCTCTTGTTCCAATCCATGCGGACGTCGAACCGGTGCCCCTTGAACGGGTCCAGACCGGGCAATGCGAAATTGGGGCTGACGTCGCTGGTGGCCTGATCACACGTCGTCGGATCGGGATAGTTACACTTCGGCATTTTCGACAGATAAAGCAAGCCGATGGGATTCGGGTTCGTGATGATGTTCCCGGGAAATGGCTGGCGCGTACCGTCAGGATTGTCGGGCTGAGTCGGGTCGTAGATGACGATGGGAGACGGACCGTTCACGGGATCTACATAGTTTAAAAGCGCTGAGAAGTCTCCAGTCCTTTCGGCGCTGGTGGGAACGGTATAAGTCTTGAGGCCCTCGAACTGCTGCTGCTGCGTGTCCTCGTAATCGGCGAAGAAGAACAATTTGTCTTTTTTTATCGGTCCGCCGATGGCGCCGCCCTCCTGGTAGCGGTGGAAATCAGGGGGAGTATTGGACTGCCCCAGGGAGATTTGACTCTGCTTGTTGAAGTAGTCATTCGCAGACAAAGCATCGGGGCGGAATACCCCAAAGACGTCGCCGTGAAACTTATTGGTGCCGGATTTGCTCACCAGGCTGATGACGCCCGCGCCGCCGCTCTGATAGGACGCCGGCGTGTTCTGGGTTTCGACGCGCACTTCCTGCACGCCGTCCTCAGGAATGTTCATCGCCGGAATGATGGCGGCGGAGTTGTTCTCGGCAATGCCGATGGGCGCGCCGTCGAGCATGTAGTAGACAGAGCCCACGAGCGAACCATTGATCGTATCGGCAGAAACGTCGACTCCTGGGCGTCCCACTGAAATATTCTGAACGGACTGCATGGAGTCACTGGAGTTCGGCGAACCGTTGACTGCATTCACGCCCGCGCTCAACTGGACAAGATCGAACACATTGCGTGACAGCAGCGGGACACGGTCAATGGCCTCGGCCGGGATTAGCGAACCAACGGTAGAGTTGCTGGGCTCGACCAGTTCAACTCCTTCGGTGACGGTGACGGTCTCGGTCGCGGCGCCCACTTGCAGCGTGATATTGACCTCACTGACCTGATCGACGTTGACCGTGACTTTCTCCTGGGCAAGGCTCTTAAAGCCGGTCTGGCTGGCGGTGACCTTGTAGACGCCTGGATTAAGCGAGATGAAAGTGTAAAGTCCCGCGGAGGTCGTCACGGTGTGCTGCGTGACTCCGGTGGCAGGGTTCAGCAGGACTACCTTGGCTCCTTGAATGAGCGCTCCGCCGGGGTCGGTGACCAGGCCGCTGATGCTGCCGCGGCCGGCCTGGGCAAGCGCGAGCGAAGCTGCGCACAGGAAAAGAACACAAACCGAGAGAAAATTCCGAAGTTTGTTGGCGGTTGCATTTCTGCTATTCATGATCGCGCTCCGTGGATGCGGGCGAAAACCCGCGCTGTTTCCGTGTGGCACTTGCCGAATCTTCCGAGCAGGTTAGCCCGGAGTTTCCCGTGTGGACCGATATCTTTCATTTTAGGTAAGAGACTGAAAATCAGTTATTAAAACGTATGAATAGTGCTTTTACGAGGCCTTCTCTGTCAAGAAAAAAGAGCGGCACTCGCCGGTTGTGACCGGGCTCACTGCACAAAATCGTTACTGCTGGTAGACAATCCGGCGCGACCTCTGCGCGCCTGCCTTCTCACAGCAAATTTCGCGTCGATTCACGCACCACCAGCTCCGGCGCGACTTTGCGATGACTGGCGCCGTTCTCCCGCTTTTCCAGTCCGGCGTTGATGCCGTCGATGACGATGGCGACCGCGGATGCGCCCATGTCTTCCATGGGCTGGCGCACGGTCGTGAGCGAAGGCGTGTACAGCGCCGACGTGGCGACGTCGTCGAAGCCGATGACCGAACATTGATCGGGCACGCGGATTCCCGCGCGCGACAGAGCGCGAATCGCGCCGAATGCGCTCATGTCATCGAAAGCGAGCAGCGCGGTGAAAGAGCGCTTCTCGCGAATCAGATCTTCGGTGAGCTTCTGCCCGGCCTCGAAGCTGGACAGCGGATCGCGCGACTCGGGCAAATCAGCGACGAGGTGAGCATCAATCTCCAAGCCGTTGGAGCGGGCACAATGGCGAATGCCGCGCCAGCGCGGCGAACTGTCGGTGAGGGCGCGCGGGCCGCGGATGAACGCAATCTTACGGTGTCCGAGCGAGTGCAGGTGTTCAAGGGCGAGATAGCCGCCGAGTTCGTTGTCGACGATGACGGAACTAATGGCGTCGGTCTTGAGCTCAAAGCCGATCATCGCAGTGGGAATGCTGCTGCTCTTTTCCAGATCGCCGAGCAGGTTGATGTCGAGAAAAAGCCAGTTGGCGAGAACGATGAGGCCTTCGATGCGGCGATCGAGCAGCATTTCGAGATAGCGCTCGAAGCGGCCGCGCTCGTTGTGCACGTCGGTGAGGATCGGAAGATAGGAGGCTTCGTAGAGCGTGTTCTCAATCCCGCGCAGCACCAGAGTGCAGTAGGGATCGGTCATGTCGAAGACCATGACTCCCACGGTATGGCTGCGTTTGCTGCGCAGGGAGCGGGCGAACTGGTTGGGACGGTATCCGAGTCTTTGCGCGGCGCGCTCAATTTTTTTCTTGGTGGTGGAAGGAATGTAGCGGGACAAGGGCGCGTTATTTAGAACGATCGACACGGTGGTCGACGAGAATCCGCTCTCCTTAGCGACATCGCGAATCGTGACCATCGCAGCCCTTCGCACCGGAACAAAAAACCGCGGCAGTTCCGTAATCCCGCTTGCCTCTCGCACCTTCGCGCTCGCGCTTGAATTTCAGGCGAACGCTGGCGGACACTACAGCAGAGAGTACAACGAGTGTCAAGCACTGGAATCACAATGCGAAGCCGTGGGCCGCTGTTTACCGCAGAGTTCGCCTGGAGTGAACTTGGGGTTCGGCGAGCGCGAATTAGATACTCAGTCAAGCGTTTGGCGGCATACTTCCGGTGTTAGACTTTTGACTCCGGCCGAATTCTTCGCATCGAAAGTGCCTGGCAGATCCAGCAGGAGGGCATCCAATCATGAAACGCATTCTGAAAATCATCGCCATCGTGGTCGCGGTGCTGATCATCATTCTCATCGCGATTCCTTTCTTCATCGACGCCAATACGTTCCGTCCGAAGTTGGAAACGGAACTCAGCAGCACGCTCGGACGACAGGTCAAGGTGGGCAATCTTTCCTTGTCGCTGTTTTCGGGAGCAGTATCGGCAGACGATATATCGATTGCCGACGACGCGGCGTTCAGCAAGACGCCATTCGTGCAGGCGAAATCTCTTTCCGTGGGCGTGGAGATGATTCCGCTGATCTTCTCGAAGATGCTCAACGTAACTCACATCACGCTGAACCAGCCGCAAATCGCGCTGGTGAAATCGGAGGATGGAGAGAAGTGGAATTTTTCCAGCCTGGGAAATAGCTCGGCCCCGGCGCCGGCTCAGACTGCTCCCGCCGAAGCGAAGCCTGCCGAACAAAAACCGGTCGAACAGCCGGCAGCAGGAAGTTCGTCGGCGAGCGCCAATCCGAATCTTTCAGTGGCGAAATTGAACGTGAAGGATGGGCAAGTTACGATATCGCAGGCGGGTTCGATGGAAAAACCAAAAGTATACGATAAAGTTAATATCACAATTACTAACTTCTCGTTCACTTCATCTTTTCCTTTTACCATGTCAGCCGATTTGCCGGGAGGCGGCACCCTGAATCTTGACGGCAATGCGGGCCCCATCAATGCCACTGACGCTGCTACCACTCCGCTCAACGCCAAGGTCGTGGTGAAGAGTATGAATCTCGCGCAATCGGGATTCATCGATCCCGCTTCCGGGATTGCGGGCATGGCCGATTTCGACGGAACAGTTACATCCGACGGTCATGAGGCGAAGACAAACGGAACACTGAAAGTGGCGAATTTAAAGGTCGCGGAGAAGGGATCGCCCGCGGGCAAACCGGTCGAGATCACCTACGCAGTGGTCTACGACTTGAAGAAGCAGAATGGTTCTATCGGCCAGGGCGACGTGGCCATGGGCAAGGCGGTGGCTCATCTCACCGGCACTTATGACGCGCACGGCAAAGTCACGTCGGTCAATATGAAACTGAGCGGCGATGGCATGCCGG
Source organism: uncultured Acidobacteriota bacterium (assembly GCA_963701925.1). Lineage (GTDB taxonomy): Bacteria > Acidobacteriota > Terriglobia > Terriglobales > Acidobacteriaceae > Sulfotelmatobacter. The sequence continues at coordinate 420,719 of CAVPBQ010000005.1, read as the reverse complement.
TGGACGATCTCGAAGCCATGCTTCCGGCGCTGGGCGTTGTATTACCTCCGAAGGCAACACTCAAGGGCGGTGATCTCAACGTCAATGTGACCATCGTCGGCCCAGTTGACAAACTGGTAACTGCTGGAACCGTGCGGATGCAGAACACCGAACTGGCCAACTTTGATCTCGGATCGAAACTTTCTTCGATCTCGGCACTGTCGGGCAAGCAGACCGGCAACGACACTTCCATCAAGAACTTCAGTTCGGAGGTTCGCGTCGCGCCCGAGGGCACGCAAGCCAATAACATTAATCTGGATGTGCCTTCGATCGGCGTGGTCACCGGTGGCGGCACGGTCAGCCCGTCGAACCAGCTTGCATTCAAGATGAATGCCAGCGTGGGCGGCCTGGGAGTGCCCTTCGCAGTTGGGGGCACGACTTCCGATCCCAAGTTCACGCCCGACGTAAAGGGCATGGCGACCGGACTGTTGAAGAACGCTCTCGGTGGGAAGGCCGGATCACAGAACCCGCTCGGCGGACTTTCAGGGATGTTCAAGAAGAAACCTAAATAAGGAAATGCCGGCAAAGATCGGCGGTAAACCGGCCACGTTTTCCCAAGGGGGACGTGGCCTTTCTTTGCAACGCAGCATTTACTAATATGAATATTTATTTTAGTATTGAGAAATAATGGCTGGAACGAATGAGACCATCACCGATGGCTTAAGCCGATATTCGATTGGCGAAAAACTCCGCACTCTGCGCCTGCGCAAGAGCATGGGATTGGTGGAACTGGGCAAGCATACCGGCCTTTCGGCCGCGCTGCTTTCGAAGCTGGAGCGAGGAAAGCTGTTCCCTACCTTACCGACCCTGTTGCGCATCGCCATGGTGTTTGGGGTCGGCCTCGACTTCTTTTTCACGGATGAGCGCAAGCGGCGCCTGGTGGGTATTGTGCGGGGCAATGAGCGGCTGCGTTTTCCCGAAAAGCCTGGCCTGCAGGACCTACAGTACTACTTCGAGTGCCTGGACTATCGCGCCAATGAACGTAAGTTAAGCGCATATCTGGCCGAATTTCAGGAATCGCCAGCGGGGAAAGCCAAGCCGCATCAGCACGTGGGGGTGGAATTTCTTTATCTGCTGAAGGGATCGCTGACGCTAAAGATCGCTAGCGATGAATACCTTCTGGAGGCCGAGGATTCGATCTACTTTGACTCGGCGGTGCTGCACAGCTACCGGCGGCGCGGTTCTAAGCCCTGTGTTGGCGTAATCGTCACCGTGCCTTAATGCCTTGTCCAGCGCGGGTTTTAGTCAGGCTTGAGGCCCAGTCGGTGAATTTTTTGCTTTCCCAATAGCAGCCAAATTGCTATCGTTGCTGGCATTGAAGAGGACCGTTTCTCAGTCGATGCTCGCGACTGCAGCTGCACTCATGACTAAATTTGCGGATCGAGCGCCGGTTGACCAAGGCCGGTGGGTCGAACTACACCTAGCGGGCACTTTGGGCGTTTTTGCCTGCGGGCCGAGTCGATTGATCCAAAGCAGGGTTCCAAAGTTACAGCGTTGAAGCACTTCAAACAGGAGGATCGTTGTGTCGAAACCATCAGCTCCCAGCCCCTTGAAATTTGTCGGATGGATCATGGTCGTAGCCGTGATCGCCCTTGCGGTGATTGCGCTTAGCAGCGCGGCTTCGCGCCAGCATGATTCTGCTGCCCATCAGAGCGGGGCATCGGCCGCACCCAGTCCGAATGCGGAGCAGCGCGTCTGGATCGGCGCCCGCTTTGACGCGCTGCCGGTCGCCTTTGAAGCGAACGCCGGACAGACCGATCCGCAGGTAAAGTACATGGCGCGGGGGAACGGCTACACGCTGTTTCTGACCGGGGACGAGGCGGTATTCGCGGTGCACTCGTCAGCATCAGATTCAGTTCCGCTCCGGTTGGCGAAGGTACGCGGCGTGCGTGGCTTGAAAACGCGATTGGCCAACCGCCAGAGTTCGGAGAAAACGGCGGCGATCCATATGCAGCCAGTGGGCGGCAATTCTCACGCCCTGATTTCGCCGGGCAGCGAAGTGCCCGGAACCATCAACTACTACCTCGGCAATGATCCCAGCAAGTGGGTACAGGGTGCGAAGCAATATTCGGCAGTCACCTACCATGACGTGTATCCCGGCGTGAACTTGGCGTTTCACGGTGAGCGGCGGCAGCTGGAATTTGACTTCATCGTCTCGCCCGGAGCGAATCCTGCCCCAATTCAACTTGGCTTCAAGGGCGCGAGTAAGATTGCGACCGATCCAGCGGGCAATCTCGTGCTTTCTTCGACAGCGGGCGACGTGCTTCTTCACAAGCCGGTTGCCTACCAGGAAAGAGACGGCAAGCGCGAACTCGTGGATGTCAGCTTTAAGGCCAGCGGCGCGAAGGAAGTAGCCTTCGCGATCGGAGCCTACGATCGAGGCCGCGAACTCGTGATCGATCCTTCGCTCAGCTATGCATCGTATCTGGGTGGATCAGCGGAGGATGATGCCTTCGCAATCGCCGTCGACGCCTCAGGGCATGCATACGTCACGGGACAGACCAAGTCTCCCAGCTTTGGCGGAAAAGCAGCTGGACCGAATTTTGATGTGTTCGTAACCGAGTTCAACACTACCGGTGCCAGCCTGGTCTACACATCAATATTTAGTGGCACCGGAAACTGTTCCGGCAACGCGATCGCGGTAGACGCAGCAGGCAACGCGTTTGTCGGTGGAAGTGCAACCTCGGGTTTCCCGACAACGACCGGTGCCTTTCAAACAACATTCGGGAGCGCAACGTTGGACGGCTTTGTGCTGAAGCTTGCGGCGAATACCGGAGCGCTTACTTACTCCACATATCTTGGCGGGAACAACAGCAGCATCGTCAACGCGATTACGGTCGACGGTGCGAGCCCCGCTAACGCTTATGTCGCGGGGCAAACGTCTTCGACAACTTTTCCCACGGCCGGGGCGACCGTTCCTCAAGGACAGAATGCCGGAACCGACGATGCATTTATTTCGAAACTCAACGGCACGGGCTCAGCGCTGGTCTACTCTACTTATCTTGGAGGAGCGCTCGGAGACTTGGCCACCGGAATCGCACTCGACAGCTCAGGAAATGCATACGTAAGCGGAATCACCGTCTCCTCTAACTTCCCGACCACGTCCGGCGTTCTTCAGACCACTCCGGGAGGCGGAGGCGAAGACGACGGCTTTGTAACGGAAATCAAAGCCGACGGCTCAGCATGGGTCTACTCAACGTATCTGGGCGGAAGTGGAGTCGATGATGCAATGGGCATCGCCGTTGATGCCGCCGGCGACGCGTATGTGGCCGGGAGCACCACCTCTTCCAACTTCCCCACGGTCGACGCGGCTCAAACCGCTCTTGGCGGATCGTCCGCGACGAATATCTTCGTGAGCAAGCTCAATCCGGATGCAACCGCGCTGCTGTTTTCGACGTACTACGGCGGCACTCTCGACGACATCGCCACGGGTATTTCTCTGGACTCTTTCGCTGATGCATACGTGACCGGGAGAACCACGTCGTCCAACTATCCGGTGAGCAATAGCTTTCAAAGCGCTCTGAGCGGGACCTCGGACGCCTTCGTGACTGAGTTCAGCAATACGGGATTTGTCGTCTACTCGAGCTTCTTGGGCGGGACCGGAACCGAGGATGGTGTGGGAGGATTGGATGCCTCGCCGGCGGCAGGTGGAATCGCCGTTGATTCAACCAGCAATGCCTACGTCAGTGGAATCACGGCCAGTACCACAAGCTTTCCTGCCAGTAGCGGTGCTTATGGGGGAGGGGCTTCGGATGGGTTCGCTGCCAAGGTAGCGGCGGCACCGGCCGATTTCTCGGTGGCCGTGGCCCCAATGACAACCTCCGCGACCAGCGGGCAAAGTACGTCGGCGATCACCGTCACTGTCTCGTCTGTCAACGCGAGCTTCGGTCAGGCGGTAAGCCTTTCCTGCGGGAACGTTCCGGCCAAGGCCGCCTGTACTTTCTCTCCGACTTCGGTTACTCCTGGCAGTTCGGCCCAGACTTCAAGCCTGATGATATCGACGAACGGCTCGACTGCAGAATTATTTCCTGCAAGTCGTCATACCGGGATTCTCGCAGCAATATTTCTCCCAGTGCTCGGGATTGCCGTCCTGGGGACGGGAGCCGGCACGCGGAGAAAACGGCTCTTCGCGCTGTTGCTCGGAGTCGCCCTTTTGGGCGTGATGATTCTGCCGGCATGCGGCGGTGGTGGTGGAGGCGGCGGCGGGGGCGGCGGTGGTGGTACGACCACGAGCCCTGGAACCTACACCGTGACAGTCACCGGGACGGCAGGCAGCACCACGCATTCCGCACCTCTGACACTTACGGTCAACTAGTTGATTTCAGCATCACGCTTCGGGCCGCCTTTCCTTTGGGACGGGCGGCCCTTTTCTTTTTGCCCTGATTTTTTCCTCACTCCGCCGATTCTGGCGGGAGGGGCTTCGATGGTAGTATTTAGGATTGCATAAAGGACCCGAAACAGATCTGCGCGGGTGCGGTTGTTCCGCGGCCGGGCAGCGTTTGCGTCGAACCATGAATCGAAGCTACTTGGATCCCAATCCGGAAGTTTCTACGACACCGCTCCTGGAGAGTACCCGACCCATGCCCTCCGGCTCCAAGTTCCGCATCGTGCGCATTGTCAGTCGCGTATTGCTGCCGTTCGCCTTGCTTGGGATGGCGCTGAGTGCGCAGGCACAAAGTTTTTCGCTGCAGATGAGCGTGTTCACCACCGATGCGGTCAATCCGGGGGGCACGGATACCGCCAGCCTGGTGCTTTCGCCTTTGAACGGCTTCAATAGCACCGTCGCCCTGACTTGCGTGATCACTCCCGCGCCGCCGAACGGAAATCAGGGTTGCCAGGTCAGCCCGGAGACGGTAACGCCGCCGACCGGAGCCTCGGTCACGATCGCAACCGCGTACAGCGGGGGGACGTGGCAGCCCGGTAGCTATACCGTCACGATTACAGGAACCGCTGGTACGGAAACGGAAACGGCGTCGGGGACATTTGCCGTTCTGAATGTGACGCCTGCGTTCAACATCCTCGTACCGGCTCCGCTTGCGCCGGCCAGCGTGCCGGCGGGCAATCCGGCTTCTGGCACCATCGATATCAATCCGATCAATGGCTACACCGGGCAGGTGACGCTGTCGTGCTCGAACCTCACGCCGCTGGTGATTTCGCCTCCGGTGTGCTCATTCAATCCGCCAACCGTCAACGTGGCTGGAACCTTGGCTACTTCGATCATCACTATCACCACGACGGGGCCATTGCAGTTGGTGGCCGTGCCGCGCGGCCGAAGCGTCTATGCTCTGTGGCTGTTCTTGCCCCTGCTGACGCTAGCCGGACTTGGCGCCGTTGCTGGCGGCAAACGCGCGGCGAAGATGGGCGGCATGATCGCTGTGGTTCTTGTGACCGGATGTTTGCTGCTCCTCCCAGCGTGCGGCAATACCACGGTGACGGGCACGCCTTCGACCGGGACGGGGCGGGTCACGCCGAACAACACTTATACGTTTACGGTCACGGGCGTCGACCAGGACGGTTTCACTTCAACGAATTCCGGGACGAGTTCGAAATCGACCGTCACTCTCACCGTGACCACTCCTATAGTCCCGTAAGTCATGCTCTGGATTGCGGATTGCGTAAAAGGTCAGCCGCGAGGACTGGCAGCCGTCAGAATCATCGCTGTCACTCTGATTGCTCTCATTGCTCTGACCATCGTTTTCTCGAGCATAAGTACGGCGAAAACGAAATCCAAAATTCCTGCGGTGCGCTGGGATGAGCAGAATCCCGGCTGCACTTTTTCGCGCAGCGATGACGGTCTTTATCACTACGGAATGTGGTCGGGCGACGTGGGGATCATCTTATCGATTGATGCACAGGAGTTGGAAAAAGTTCATCGCCGGCACGAGCCGTTTTTCAGCGCACTGCTGGAAGTGCGCTATCGGGGCATGGGCAGGTTGGATTTCGACTCGGGAAACATCTCTCTCGAGTTCGTGAAGCATTATCACGTCATCCAGACCGCGCTGGACCCCGACGGCTTTTCGCAGAAGATTCAAGACGACGCCGACGCGCTGGACCACGAAACTGGGCGCGAGATTGAGAAGCATCCTGAGAAGAAAGAATCGAAGGAAGTGTTCGCGCGCACGTTCCAGAAGGAGTCGGCCGAACTGCAAGAGTTCGTGAGTAAGGACAGCCTGCGGCCGGCGAAGCTGAACGCCGGCAATCCCATCATCCGCGGATGGGTGCTTTTCGGCGTGACCAGCAAATGGATTGGCGGGTGGAAAAAGCCGGAGGAACTCATTCTGCGCGTGCCGGCCGACGGGAAAATATTTGAATTTCCCTTCACCCTTCCGCCCAAGCCGGGCGAAGTGATCCTGCGCAAGCGAGACTGACTGGACTGCCGGCGGGTCTGCTTACGAAGCGGCGCGGCGCGTCTGGCGCTCGACCTCAGCGGCCTGGCGCATGAGGATGTCGCGCAGCGAGACCAGTCCCTTCACCTCTCTGCCCTCGACAATTGGCAGATGGCGGAATCCGAATTCACTCATGATGAAGAGGCATTCTTCGATGCTCTCATCAGCGGAGACGGCGCGCGGATTAGCCGTCATCACTTCAGTGACGGCGGTCGTTCCGGGAGTGCGGCCGACGGCCACGACGCGATTCATGATATCGCGCTCCGAGAGGATGCCGGCGAGTTCTCCATTGCGCAGCACGGGGACCGCGCCGACATTGTGTTCCATCATGTAACGCGCGGCTTCGAGGACAGTGCGGGCGGAATCCACGGAATATACTTTGCGGTCTTTGACCAGTTCGCGAAGAGTAGGCATGGACGACTCCTTGGGGGAAAAATGCGGACGTCGAACCAGAGCGGGTCCGGACCCCCACGGTCCGGCTTAGTGGGGATAATGTATCACAGGCTCGAAGGCTTGGGGAGGGCGGGAAGGAACGGAAGGACAGGGGGAAAAAGGGCCTGGCAGCCGATGGGGCCACCAGGCATATTCTGGCTCACATCAGAAGCGGAATTGCGGGCCGAAGGTTATTCGCAGATTATTTTGCGCGCCGTTATTGAAGAAGATGTCATCGCCGGCTTCAGCACGAATGCCGATCGGTCCGGCAAAGGCTTCAAATCCTCCGCCCGGATACACCGCGAAGTAAGTCGCCCCGGTGGTCAATCCAACCGAATTGGTGAAGCCGGTCGGAGCATTCTGGTTGGTCACGTTGAAGTTGTCGAATCCAACCTTGCCGGTCACGAAGATGCGGAACGGGCCCGAGCCAGTCTGGAATTTCGGCCCGAAGAAGCCGTGCAGGGTGCGCAATCCGCTGGTGACGTTCACGTCGGTGACGCCGTTGGTAAACGTCGTGGCATAGTTGCGCCGGAAATCGTAGGCCATCTCGGCTTCGAGCTGGACGCTGCGCCGAAGGTTAAACGCGGCTCGCCCGCCAAGGCCGATGAAATTGCGGGTGGGGCCGGGATTCGTCAAACGATAGTAGTCGACGAAGGCGCCGACTTCAGCATGATCATACGACTGCGCCAGCATCCCCGGAGCCGCGGCGAGAAACAGGGTAGCGAGGAATAGCCCGAGCGAACACTTCATTGAATTAGTCTCCTTGCAGGTTTTTGTCTGCGCACATTGCTTGTGACAAATGTGCGCCGCGACGCAGCGGAACGTCGGAACTAGGATGTCTTGCTGGATGCGGTGGTTGGTGCGGCGATTGACTTAGAGGGATACAGCGACCGCAGTAGAATTTTCGCGAAGCCTAAGTAAGTGAATAAAGTTAGAGGCGCGGACGATTGCCCGCACCTGGGAAACTTTGAGTGGCTGCGATTATTGCAAGTGGTTGACGCGTGCGGGCGTGGCGTCGGCGGCGCTGCTGTCAGTACGCGGCGTCATCGACACTACAGTGTATTTATGTTCTTTGTTGGTATCTTCCATGCGCAGCAACATTTTGTCTTGCTCGATGCGGAACTGGGCACGCTCGCCAACCGGCAGCAATGCAGGATGCTTCTCATCGCGGGGGCGAATGCGATAGTTGACGCGCTCGGATTCCACTACATACTCTTGGCACAGCAGGTCCTGGGTCTTCTTACTGTTGCCATCTTTTTCGGAGCTGCCGCACTGCACAGAATTCATCTGCACTAATGTACCGGTCTGATACATCTTCGGGTCTTTCGCATAGGCAGCAGAAGCCAGAGCCAGTACAGCGCACAGCATCAATTTGGAACGCATACGTCCCCCCAGAAATGAACGATGTTCTGGATCGCGAGGCGAGGCGACCCCATTCATGAAGATTCTTTAATGAAGTCAGCGGTGAACACAGGTCACGAGGGTGATGGGCCGGAAGTTACCGGCCTCAAGTTACTCCGAGGATCGAACTAGCGCTCCGCCAAGCTTTCCAGGGTTGAGAAGAATGCCGGGTAGGAGATGGCTGCAGATTCGGCGCCGTGGATGAGAGTTTCGCCCTTGGCCCGCAGGGCAGCAACCGCGAAGGCCATGGCGATGCGGTGATCGTGGAAGGAATCGATCTCGGCCCCATGCAGGGATTGGCCGCCGGGGATTTTGAATCCATCTTCGAGCTCTTCGACCTGCGCGCCCATTTTGCGCAGACTAGTCGCGACGGCTGCGATGCGGTCGGATTCTTTCACGCGCAGCTCTTTAGCGTCGCGGACTTCGACTCCCTGGGCGGTGTAGGGCGCGATCGCAGCCAGCACGGGGATTTCGTCGATCAGCGCGGCTGAATCAGCTCCGGCGATGGTCACGCCGCTGAGTTGTGCGCCCTCGATTTGCAGCGAGCCGACCATCTCGCCGTGAATTTCTTCGAGCTGGGTTACAGAGATGTGCAGGCCCATCTGCATGAGAATGTCGAGCAAGCGGGCTCGCGTGGGATTCATCAGCAGATGGGAGATGGTCAGTAGCGAGCCGGGGAATAACCCGGCCGCGCACAGAAAGAATGCTGCGCTCGACAGATCGCCTGGGACGCGGGCTTCAATGCCGCGGAGGCGTTGTCCCCCGCGGATGCGGACTTCGTTGCCTCCGCCGGGAATCGCCTTGCGGTGGAGTTCGGCGCCAAAAGCGCGCAGCGCCACTTCGCCATGATCGCGGGTGCGCAGCGGCTCTTCGACGCGAGTCTCGCCGTCGGCGAATAATCCGGCGAACAGCAGGCATGATTTCACCTGCGCGCTGGCTACGGGCATTTTGTAGTCGATGGATTTCAGATTCGCCCCCGTAATGCGCATCGGCGGCCTGCCGTCATGTGACGTGATCTGCGCTCCCATGGCCGTGAGCGGCTTGATGATGCGCTCCATCGGGCGGCGGGAGAGCGATTCGTCCCCCATCATCTCCACGTACTTGTGGTCACCGGTAAATTTCTGCCCGGCTAGGATTCCGCTCAGCATGCGCATGGTCGATCCGGAGTTGCCGCAGTCGAGCGGTGTTGCGGGCGCTGACAGCGATAATCCGCGGCCCGGCACTTCGATCACATTACCGTCTTTACGATCCCACGCCACCCCCAGCGCGCGCATGCAGCCGAGCGTGCTGGCGCAGTCAGCTCCCGTGGAATAGTTCTCGATCTTCGAACTGCCTTCGGAGATTCCGGCCAGCATGGCGTAGCGATGCGAGATCGACTTGTCGCCGGGCAGAGTGATGGTGCCGCGAATATTGCGCGCCGGACGCACGATGGCTTCTGACTCAGTCTTCATCTAGAGGTTAGTGTAACGGGTGGAGGGCTTAGGCGAGCGCCTTGGCTTCGGCTGCGGCCTCGCGCAGTATGTCGGGCGGGACTTCTTTCATTCTGATATCAAATTCGAACATAGGCGTTTCGGAGCCGCGTCCCCAGCGGGCGACTTCCCAGTGCACGCGCACAAATTTCACAGTGGGATGCGCGTTGAGATCGAGCAGCAAAGGCGATTCGCCACAATAAAATTTCTGCGGGAAAGCGGCGATCGATTTCGCCTCCCATGCCGCGCCATCCGCCGAACCGTAGATGCTGATGTCCAGCGATTCCTGCTCGATGATCTTCGTGATGTCGAGGGTCACCAGGAAAACGCGGCTGCTGGCATGACTAATATCTACACATGGCCCGTCGCCCTTGCAGGTGGCTACTACTCTTTCGGTCACTAAAGAGACATCGATCATGGCGAGAAGATTGTAGCAAAACAGCAGAGTCGAAGTTCGCGACTCCAGCTTTAGACGAGCCCTGGGGCGAATTTATTCCGTCGGATGCGGGCCGGTGAAGTCGGAGCAGCAAGGCTTCTGCACGGGCTTGAACTCCATCAACTCGATACGGGTCAGGTCGGGATCGAAGACATCCAGTTGCCACTTGCCGTCTTTGCCGATTTCCGCTTGCTCGTCGTCGTGCGGCTTCCAGCCGTGAGACTCCATGATCGCCTGTGCTTTTTTCATGTCGGCCACGCCGAGCGAGATATGGTTCATGACTCCGGTGAGACGCAGATCCATGTGCTCGGGCTGGTTGAGCATGTATTCCAGCCAGTCAGTGCCGTCGGGGACCTGCAAGGCGACCCAGTCATCGCCCGTGCCAGTCTTGTCTTCTCCGTGCCAGTAAGGGCGGAAGCCGAGAATCTCGCGATAAAAATGATCCTCGGCGTCGCGGTGATAGACGACGAAGCCAGTGTGAATCAAGTGGCGCGAGACCGCCGATGCGGCCGGAGCGGCGCTCGTAGTGCCACGTTCAACGAACTCTATGCGGTGACCGTCGGGATCGTTCACGAACAAGAAGAGGCTGTGGTCGGAACGGCCTTCGATCTGCGAAGCGCCGACTCCTTTGGCTGTCAGGTAGCGGCGCAGCGCGACGATGTTGTCGGTGGTGAAGGCGACGTGATCCATGCGGTCGGTCGCCTTAGGATCGAGCGCGGGACCATAGCCGACCCATTGCTGGCCGACCAAGTAGCGAATCGTGCCTCCGGCTTCGATGGGAGCGGCGGGGGCGAGGCCGAGTATTTCGGCGTAGAGCTTGCGGACGCCATCAGGAGCGGTGGTGTAGAAGCTGACGTGGTCGATGCCCGTAATGCGCGGCCGTTCTGCGGGACGGGATTGAGCCCAAGCGCAAAGTTGGAAGGCGGCGAGAATCAGAGGCAAGATGGACTTCTTCATGGTGTCATGATTCTAGAACACAGGGCAGGTCGGGTGCCCCGTTTCTCGCGCACTTTGCGAGAAGTGGGGTTATCACGAGATTCCGTCCAGAAACTGCCGCAGGATGCGGCCGGCTTCGGTCGGTTGCTCCCAGGGCGAGTAGTGGCCGGCTTTTGCGATCACGCGCAGCTGGCTGCCTACGATTTGCTGGCGCATGATTTCGGCTTCGTTGACGCCGGTCATGGAATCTTCATCTCCGGTGACGAGCAGGGTTGGAACATTGATGGTCTTCAATGTATCCATGGAGTCGGGACGTTCGGCCATGCCGCGCTGCACCTGGGCGATGTCTTGCGGCGACATCTTGCGCATCATCTTCAGAGCGCCATCGATTAGATCAGGGCGGCTTTCGCGCGTCGTTTTTCCCAGCACTTTTTGAATCATGCCCGCGAAGAACGGCTCAGTGCCGCGTTCAAGGACGTCATTGGCGGCCTGCAAGCGACCGGCGCGGGCTTCGGCGTTGTCGGCGGCGGCCTTGGTATTGCAGAGAACAAGCGCGGCCACGCGGCCGCGATGTCTGCGCCAGAATTCGAAGAGCGCATATCCGCCGATGGAGACACCGACCATGGGAGCGCGGCCGATATCGGCATCATCCATCACGCGGGCCAGGTCGGCGGCGTGCTTGTCCATGGTCGCCGGGCCTTCGCCGGCTTCGGAGTCGCCGTGGCCGCGGACATCGGGCAGGATCAGGCGATAACGCGCTGCCAGCGTGTCGACCACCGGCAGCCAAAATTCGTGATGCACCGGGAAAGGGTGCACGAGGACGACCGGCGGGCCGTCACCCACGGTCCAGTAGGCGATTTGGGCGTCGATGCTTTTTACGCTGGATGCGGCGAGGAGAGCCATGCGGACATAGCATACCGCGAAGAAGCAATGGGCATCGCTCGCGAACAGACTCTGCGGCGGAGGCAGAGTACACAGGTCCTTCGCTTCGCTCAGGATGACAACACTACTTTTGGCACGCCACTCTTCCCACTAAGGATTGGTGGCGCGCTGGGCGTTGACTGCCGGAAGCATGAGCGGTTCTTCCGGCATGACGATCCATGCGATGGGATAGGAGAGCAGACCGATGACCGTTGTGACCGAGGCGATCAGCCATACGACTCGCACCAGGGTTACATCTACGCCGTAATATTCGGCGAAGCCAAGGCATACTCCCGCAATCTTGCGCCCCTGGCGCGGACGGACCAGCTTTCTGCTGGCCAGCGAGGCGCCCACCCGCGCACCGCAATAGGAGCAGAGGTTCGAGTCATCTGGAATTGATTTGCCGCAATGGTTGCAATACATGGCTGGGCCCTCCCTGTAGAGTGATACGAATATTGTAGCTCCAGAGTTCCCTGCACGAAATGGCCTACTCCCGATAGGCCTCGCGAATGTATCGGCGGGCCTGGTCGGCGGGGCCAGTGTTGCCATTGCCGGCGAGGACGGTCTGATAGCTCTTCATGGCCAAGTCGCGCTTTTGCAGGAGGTCGTACATTTCTCCGGCGGCGAGGTTGGCCTTTTGCAGAATGTCGGGATCGGGGTCGGGCGCCTTGTTGACCAGGTCATAGGCTGCCGCGGCTCCGGAATAATCCTTTTTGTTGCGCAGCAGGTCTCCCAAGCCCCAGGCAGCCATTTCGTAATGCAGGCGATCGTACTTCCCTTCCTGTCCGTTCTGCCAAACTTTGCGGTACAAGGCTTCGGCTTCGTCGAGATGGCCGGAGGCACGCAGCAGATTCGCCACTTCGGTTGGAAAGAGATGGTTGTGGGGATACCTCGCGGCCAGATCGCGCATATATCCGAGGGCTTCGTCGTAATGGTGCTCTCGGCGCAGGAACAGGCTGAGCAGGACTTTGGCGTCGACGGAATTCTCGCCCTCAGAACGGGCCACCTCACGGAGATAGGCAAGGCCCTTTTCCTTCGATCCGCTCAGGCCGGCGAGGGTAGCGGCCGTCCGGTAGGTCCAGGGCAGGTTGCCGATGACGTAGTTGTGGGTGCCGACGACCATCTTCGCGTCCAGATAGTCGGGATCAAGCTCGAGCACGTGCTCATGGTCGTGGCGCGCTCCGACGGCGTTGCGCAGAGCCGAGAACCAGGCACGCTCAATCAATCCGGTATAGACCGCGTACTGGGCACGGGTGACGCCACGGCAATAGAGCGCGTCCACATCCTTGGGATTGGCCTTGAGGCGCGCGTCTTCGAGAGACTGCGCGCGCGCGACCAGTTCCTTGATGCGCTCCTTCACCTTCGGGTCGGTGGAACGCGGAGAGTGGCCGATAAAGCTGTCATTGCTATAGTCGCCGGTATTCATGCCCCCGGTTTCGTAGAGATCGTGCATCAGGATCGCCGAGAGCAAATGATTCACGGCGAAGGGATCGTTGGGATGGCGATCGACAATGCGCTCGAACTCCTGCAAGGCACGGTCGTATTCCATGTTGTAAAAGTGATCGTAGGCTTGGTCAGTCGCGGCATCGTGTGGAGCGCCATGGACTACCTCGATGGCGGCCTTCGCCTGGGAAAACAGAGGAAGAGAAAATGCGAGCGCAGCCAGAAGAACCAGCACGGGAGCGGCTCGGCCCATTCGCAGAGGCTTGGGGTAGAGTTGGATCGTCACCACAGAATAATCTCAGTCTATATGAATTTCCCCGCAGACGAATGACTGCAGTGCGCGCTTTTCTGACTTCAATTACGCCAGACCATGTGAACCTTCGGCGTTATCCACGTTCCTTCGACGCTACCTGTCAGGACGGCGATGGTCCCCTATACTCAAACCCAGCCACAGACTGATCCAGGTTGCGGGAAAGCTCAGGTAGCTCTCTGCGACGTGATTCGCCGAATGGAGCTCAGCGAATCGAGCGGCGCTGTCATCGGTCATTGGGATGCGTTTCTGGGGATCCTGATGCTTGGGTTTCCCGCACTGGTTCAGCACGAGTGGACAAGGGCGCTGCGGCCCTTGGTAACAGTGCATTTTCCGCATTGGCTTGCGTAAGAATTGCGTGCTTGGGATGTGGAATGCGGTATTTCAGAAACGGTAAGTCTCGGCGGTCTCAGTACTTATAGGGTGGAAATATTTTGGCGGCTGGAATGCCCTTGATGGCTTAAGGATCTGGGTGCGGATAACAGAAAATTTATGTCAGAAGTAGTGCAGGAAACCCAGCAGGAGTTTTGGCAACCCCCCTCCCCCACGGTTGCCGAAGTACCTGTTCTCGCAGCCCTCCCCACCATGGCGGAGGCTTGCTTGCGTTGCGGCTCAGAGTTTCTTCTGGGATCGCATTTTTGCCACCGCTGCGGCCGAGGCCGTCCCGAGTCGATCAGCGCCACGGCGCGCCACGATGCCGCCGATATCGCCAGACTCTGGGAAGGAGCGGTCGCGCGCATCTATTCGGCCACTACCTATCTGTTTAGCCGCGAGACCTGGAGCAACATTGAATGGCCAGGGTGGCTCAGCTACCTCCACTTCCATGCCATCCAACGATGGGTAGGTCTTTCGACCAGATCTCTGATTGCGTTCGTCATTGGCCTGGGATGCGTCGCCGGAGCCCTGGTCGAGGGATTGGTTAATCCGAAGACCTTTGTGGATTGGCAGGCCATTCAGTTCTATCGGGCGGAATGGCTGCTGGCGGCGACTGCGGCATTTGTGGCAGGGATCCTGCTGAAGAAATCCTCCCACCGCGACAGCGAGTAGAAACCCTTTTCGCGCTGTCATCCTGAGCAAAGCGAAAGACCTCTGCACCGAAAGCATAGGTTCTGCTTGCGAGTACACGGATCCTTCGCTTCGCTCAGGATGACAAGGGCTTTCAAGTGCTACGATTCAGATCCTGAGGTACCGCCCGATCCTGCCGCGCGACGTTGCTCTGTCATTCTATAGAGGTGATGCACGGGTCCAGTTCCCTTGCCCAGCGGGAAGCCGTTCATGATGGCGGCCGTAACGTAGGTCTTGGCTAGTAGCGCGGCTTCCGCGATGCCGCGGTCGAGGGCGAGGTGGCAGGCCATGGCGGTGGCGAAGGCGCATCCGGTGCCGTGAGTGGACTTGGAACGTTGACGCTCCGCTTTAAAGACTTCCTGCTCGATTCCGCGTTTGGTGGTGAAGCTCAATAGGTCGATAGCCTTGTCGAGATGGCCGCCGGTGATCACGACCGCGTCGGCGCCCATGTCGTGCAACTTGGCGGCGGCTGCCTTCATTTCATCCAGGCCTGTCACCTTCACTCCGGTCAGGGCGGCAGCCTCGTCGACATTAGGAGTAATGACATCGGCCAGCGGGAGCAGGCGCTCGATCAGGACGCGGGTTCCGGCATCGTCGAGCAGATCCGCGCCCGAAGAGGACTTCAGGATGGGATCGAGGACTACGTTGGGCAGCCGCGATTTCCGGTTGCCGCTCCGGCTCGCAGGCTTTCCAGCTAGAAAAGTCGCGACCGCTTCGGCGACCCTAGCCGATCCCAGCATGCCGATGTGGACGCCGTCGATTTCGATGTCTTTGGTAAGGTCTTCCAGAGTCTCGGTGATCAGGCCGGGATCGACCGGCTCGATTCGGCGGACTCCCGAGGTGGATTGCACCGTCAAGGCGGTCAGGCAGGCTATGCCATAGCAGCCATGGGCGGCAATGGTCTTAATGTCGGCGGTCACCCCAGCCCCCGAAGAGGGGTCAAACCCGGCGATTGTGAGGACTACGGGCGGTTTTTCGGCCATGGACTTAGGTTTCGGGTGACCCCCTTCCCTGCGATCTGCCCTCGTGCGATAGTGCAGGTTCAGCCGATTGGGGTCAAGCACTTAGATCGGCAGAAGCGCCAAGGTACTTTGAAGGCCGCAAGCCAGAAAAAAATACTGGCTGGTGACTTCCATGTTACTCGTGTAAATACATGATTCCATTCAGTTTGCCGACGTAATCACTGTAAGTCATTGATTCCACTCGCCTTGTAAATTCTACCGGCTCTTCCTCTGGGGAGTATTTACTTTATAGTAAATGCGTAACCATCCTGAAACAAATGGGGTTTCCGCTATCTGCCTAAATTACCAATGCGTTACGTAATATATCCATTACTAGGACGTCATCTCGCACCGGGGGCTTTAGCCTTGACACTGGTTTGGCATGCCGATAGCATCTCACAATCACGTCCAACAATTGAAGCCTAAGGCTAGGACACTTTTGAGTATGCGAGGAGAACTGAATGCATCGACGTTTAGCTCATGGACTGGCGCTTGCTTTTCTAATCGCCAGCCTCGGAGCGGCTCAGGGACCGAACAACTCGGAGGCGAAACCGGCTCCTAATAGTTCATCCCAAAAGACAGTAGAAGTCCGCAAACAGGCTGGCAAGCCTAAGCCGTATCAAGTTGGGACGGCTTCCTGGTACGGGGAATATTTCGTAGGAAAACCCACGGCCAGCGGCGAACCTTACGATATGTACGACATGACGGCGGCGTCGCTGACGATTCCGCTGGGAACCTACGTGCGGGTCACGAACCTGCGCAACGGCAAGGTGGTGGTGGTTCGGGTCAACGACCGCGGTCCGGTAGTTCCGGGCCGGATCATCGACTTGTCATATCAGGCAGCCAAAACTCTGCAATTCAAGGATCGCGGATTGCAGCGCGTGCGCCTGGATCTGGTGACACCAATGCACCAGTCCACGCCCATGTATCAGACGGTTGCGTTTAATCATCCTCCGGTAGCACAAATCCCGTAAAAATCCTAAACTAGCTGGATGCCCAGTGATTTGCCCATTGGTGATCTGCCCGTGGGCATCCAGCAAGTAAGTTCTTTCGGGCGCGGCGTCGAACCACGCCAGCGCCTGATTGTTGCCTTGGACGTCTCCAGCGCCGCTGCCGCGCAGAAGATTGTGGCAGCGGTGGGAGACTCCGCCTTCACCTATAAAGTTGGCATGCAGCTCTACACGGCCGAAGGGCCGCAGGTGGTGCGCGACTTGGTGGCGTCGGCACGCAAGGTTTTTCTCGATCTGAAATACCACGACATTCCCAACACCGTGGCTGGAGCCGTCACTGAAGCGGCCGAGCTCGGCGTGAGCATGCTGACCGTGCATGCCGCGGGCGGCGGCCGGATGCTGAGTGCGGCGGTGCAGGCAGCGAAGGCGCGCCCGGGATTGATGGTGCTGGCCGTAACTGTGCTTACCAGTCTCGACGGCAATGATCTGGATAAGATTGGAATACGGGGCTCGGTGGAAGACACGGTTTCGCGGCTGGCCAGCATTGCCCTGTCGAATGGATGCCAGGGAGTAGTGGCCTCGGCACGGGAGGCATCGACTCTGCGCAGAGAACATGGCGATGATTTCGCGATCGTGACCCCGGGCGTGCGTCCGGCGGGCACGAGCGTTGGGGATCAGGTGCGGGTGGTGACTCCGGCCGAGGCGATCGCCTCGGGAGCGACGCATATCGTGGTGGGGCGGCCGATCACCGAAGCGAAAGATCCGGCGGCCGAGGCCCGGGCAATTCTGGGGCAGATCGGGTAGCGGAATCTGATGGTTTTCGTGGCGCGGCTTGAAGCCGCGCCCTTTCGAAGCAGTTCTTTACAGCTTCTCGAAGAACTCGCAGGCGCTGCAGGAGATGTAGACTCCGCCGGGGATGCCGCGTTCGCGGTCTTTTACGCGCTTCACGATGCGCGTGGGCTTGCCGCATTTGGGGCAATCCGTGCTTTTGGTGGTGTCCATGACCTTCTTGCGGTCTGCGGTTTTTGCGATCTTGGCGCCTACTGCCATAAGAATGTCTCCTGAAATTTTAGAAATTTGCGCAGCGTGATCCGCCTTTTCAGCTATGCATCCTTGCGGAGGGCCTACGGGATACGATCAGCGTGGGCTGCGTCTTTTTTGTCTATATAATTTTACAGTAAGGTTGCGTGGGATGTCTTGGAAGTCGACCACCAGGGCTGAAGCCCGGACCTATTGGACCTGACGCGGCCCTGAAGGGCGGCTCTTCCACCCGTCGCGGCCAGTTCGCCGTTTTGCGATCGCGGCGTTTACTCCATGAATCCCGCATTCCGTTCATCCCGCATCAGGTGGCAAGAATGGGTTTTGATCACCAGCCAGACTTCGCGGCCTGGGTCAAGTTGCAGTGAGTCTCGCGCGGCGAGAGTCAAATGCACTTCCATTTCCACTCCGCAATTCACGCGGGTGGCGACGATCACATCACGCTGCTCAACTGCAGCCACGCGGCCGGGAATCACGTTGCGGGCGCTTAATCCCGTGGGGCGCGCGATCGCTAGCAGAATGTCCCCGGCGCGAATTCCGACTCGAAGGATCGATCCTATGCCAGCTCGCACCACGGGCGTTTCCAAGACTACCGGCCCACCCGCGCCGTACGACTGAGGCTCCTTCATGGTGATACTGCAGAGCATGGTGCCGCGCTCGGGATGAATCTCCCGCACGATCGCATCAAAAATGTTTTCGAAGCCCGCGAGTTGTGCGACCGTTTCCCGCTGGGGTGCGGTCATGACTTCGTGGGGTGTTCCCGAAGCGACGATGCGCCCGGCATCGACCACGAGCACGCGCTCACCCAGGGCGGAAACTTCTTCGCGACTGTGGGTGACATAAAGGATGGGTATCTGATGAATACGATTCCACTCGCGCAGGTCGCTGATGATCTTCGATTTAGTCGGTGCATCGAGCGCGGCCAGAGGTTCGTCGAGCAGCAGAACGTCGGGATCAGTGACCAGCGTTCGCGCCAGTGCGGCGCGCTGGCTCTCTCCACCAGAAATTTGGCGGGCCGACCGTTTGGCGAGATGAGCGATGCGGAATGCGTCGAGAATTTTCGACACACGATCGGCGCGGTCACGACGAGAAAGTTCCGTCAGTCCGTATTGCACGTTTTCCTCGACGGTCATGTGCGGAAAGAGAGCGAGGCTCTGAAAGACGTATCCGGCGCGGCGTTTGGAGGCCGGCAGGTCTACACCCTGTGCCAAGTCGAACCAGATGCGATCACCAATTGCGATGCGGCCGGAGTCGGGATGCGTGATTCCTGCAAGGCAGTCGAGCAGCGTGGTCTTCCCTGCTCCCGAAGCGCCAAACAATATGGTGAAGCCGGGAGCGGCTTCGAAATCAACGTCGAGCAGGAATTCGTGATCTGGGGCGGCAAGTTTCTTGCGGATGGCGGCTTGCAGCATCGTAGCAGTATCTTACAGGTGGATGCTTCGGCTCCGCTCAGGACGACCGGGTTGAGTTTCCGGCGGCGCTGACCATCCAAGCGTTGCGATTTACGCCATAGACCACGGCTAAGATTACGAAGCAGAAAACCAGCAGCAGCAAGGCCGTGGCATTGGCGCCCGCGTAGTCCGACGCCTGCACACGGTCGAAAATGTCGATCGAAACCGTGCGGGTCACGCCGGGAATGTTGCCTCCAACCATTAAAACGACGCCGAACTCTCCCATGGTGTGCGCGAAACTTAAGGCGCTGCCGGTCACCAGTCCCGGCAGCGAGAGCGGCGCGATTACGCGGAAGAATGTCCTCAGCGGCGATGCGCCCAGCGTGGCGGAGGCGGCGATCAGCTTGCGGTCTACGCTGGCGAACGATGCCGCGAACGGCTGCACCGCGAAAGGCAAGCTGTAGAGGATCGATCCGATGACCAGGCCGCTGAATGTAAAAGCCAGCGTGTGCCCGGTGAGGGAGATCCACCAGCGGCCGAGCGGGCTGCGCGGGCCAAGAGCGACCAGAAGGTAAAAGCCCAGCACCGTCGGCGGAAGCACGATGGGCAGAGCGACGATCGCCTCCACCAGAAACTTCCAACGCCACTGAGAGAAGGCAAGCCAGTATGCGATCGGCAGTCCGATGATCAGCAGAATTGCCGACACGATGACGGCAAGTTCCAGCGTTAGACGGAATGTTTGCCAGTCGAGCGTCATAGCTCAGGGGCCAGGGGCCAAAGATTAAGAACAGGGGCCCGAAAAAGCCTATGGCTTCAGCGTGAAACCGTACTTCTTCAGCACATCTGAGTTGGACTTTATATATTGCAGAAAATCGTTCGCCCCTTTTTGATGCTGCGAATGCGCCAGCACTACCACTCCCTGGGCCAGAGCGGGATACGCCTCGGTCGGAACCTCCCAGTATTTTCCCTTGTCTTGCATGGAGGGAGCAATGGCGTGCGCTAGCGCTACAAATCCGACCTGCGCGTTGCCCGATTCGGCGAACTGCGCGGCCTGCGCAATGTTTTCGCCGAGCACCAGGCGGCTGGACACCTGATCGTAGAGCCCATAATGCTTGAGCGCAGCCACGGCGGCGCGTCCGTAGGGAGCATGCTGCGGATTGGCAATCGCAATTTTCTTGACCGAGGGATCGAGCAGGACGTTCATGCCTTTGTGCTCGATATCAAGCGGCGAATCAGCCGGCACCCATAGCACCAGCTTCCCCACTGCATATTGATAAAGCGTTGCACCGTCGGCGTCGCCGGCCGCGATGAGCTGGCGCGGGTAATCCATGTCGGCGGAGAAAAAGAGATCGAAGGGCGCTCCGTTCTGAATCTGCTGGGTGAGAGCTCCAGAAGCGCCGAAGGAGAGCTTCACTTGTACTCCAGTCTTCTTCTGGTAATGGTCGGCAATCTCCTGCAGCGCGGAGCTGAGATCCGCGGCGGCGGCTACGACCAGTGCGTCGCTCTCCTGCTGCGCGGCTGCCGACGGCACGCTCCCGAGAGCGGCGAGGGCCAGCGTGAGGGCTAGAAATCCGTTAAGGAAAATGTTGCTTCGCGAGACGAAGCGCTTCATCGTTCAACCTCGATCAGTTTGTGCTGCGAGGCGATTATAAACGGGGTGGCCGGCTGCCGGGCTGTCCCAAAGTGGTCCGCCTGGAGTGCAATTGTGCCGTTTTGCATTGCTTCGCCCTCATCCACTTCCCATACTTGACGGTTATGACGAGGTTCTCATGCGGCGTTGTAGTTTATGGCAGTTTTGCGGATTCTTATTTCTCTTTGGTTGTTTCCTAGCAGTTCCCACGGTGCAGGCGCAGGGCGCGAAGGCGGTTCCCGAAACCCACATTCGGGATCGAGATGCGGATCACGTGAAGGAACGCAGTGAATGGTTTCTTCGCGGGCGGGTGGTTCCTGGAAAATCGTCCGCGGAGCTGCGGCAGCGCGCGATTCAGACCAAGTTACAAATGCGCGCGCAAGGGGCCGCGGCGCTGGCGGCTCGGCGCGACAGCAGAACTCCGCCTACGTCTTTGCCGTGGCAGCCGCTGGGACCGGTACCTCTCGCCTCGGACGCCACCGGCAACGGCACGCAGGATTATCACCAGGTCGCGGGGCGGGCCACGGCCGTGGCAATCGATACGGCCGACCCTACCGGCAACACGGTCTACATCGGCGGCGCGCAGGGCGGAATCTGGAAGTCGACGAATGGTGCGAATCCTGCGGCCAGTGGCGTCACATGGACTGCCGTGGCGGATGATGCCGCTACGCTTTCGATCGGGGCTCTCGCAATCCAGCCGGGAAACAGCAATCCGGCAAATAGCGTGATCCTCGCGGCCACCGGCGAAGCCAACACCTCGGCCGATTCGTATTTCGGGCTGGGAATTCTGCGCTCGACCAACGCAGGGAGTACATGGACTCTGATTCCGACGGCCAACGCGGGCACGCTTTCTTTTGCCGGACTGGGCGGCACGCGCATGGCTTTCAACACAGCCAACACTGTGGTCAGCGCCATGGCTACGAGTGCAGAGGGTCTGGTTGACGGCGCGATTACGACCGGCACGACGCGCGGGCTGTACACATCGCTGGATGCGGGGCAGGCCTGGTCTTATGATGCGCTGAGCGATGCCGGCGTGGCGACGGACGCGACCTCGGCGACTTCAGTCGTCTATAACGCGGGCGCTGCGTTGTTCTTCGCGGCGATTCGTTATCATGGATTGTATTCATCCCCCGACGGCGTGAATTGGACGCGACTCGCCGTGCAGCCTGGAGGCGGGGCGCTTAGCACATCGGCCTGCCCGGCGCAGTCCACATCGAACGGTTATGCCTGCCCGATCTATCGTGGCGAAATCGCCGTGGTGCCGGGACGCAACGAGATGTATGCGTGGTACGTTTCGATTTCTTCGAGCGGGAACGTCGTCGACGGCGGAATGTGGCAGAGCATGAACGGCGGTGCGTCGTGGAACCCGATCTCCGACGCTGGGATTACGAACTGCGGAGATTTCGACGGCTGCGGCGTGGAGCAAGGCACTTACAACTTGGAGTTGTCGGCCGTTCCCGATGGCGCGGGAACCGATTTGTACGCGGGAGCGATCAATCTCTACAAGTGCTCGATCAGTTCGCAGAATCCCACTTGCACGACAGCAGCATTTCTCAACTTAACCCATGTGTATGGATGCGATCCAATTGGCGCGCCCGCGCATGTGCATCCCGACCAGCACGCGCTGGCATTCATGATTCCGGGTTCGGGCGGCGACGCGGGAAACGATCTGATGTACTTCGCTAACGATGGCGGAATTTACCGCGCGCTCGATGGATTTGAAGGGCTGACTACTGGCTCGTGCTCGGGGACGAACGCGTTTGACGATCTGAATCAGGACTTGGGGTCGATGTCGCAGTTCGTCAGTTTCTCGCAGCATCCGACAGATCCCAATACGCTGCTGGGGGGCACGCAAGATAACGGCTCTCCTACAACTGCTCAGGCGACCACCAATCTTTCATGGGGCAACGTGCTGGGTGGAGATGGCGGCTACAACGCGATCGATCCCAACACGCCGGCGAACTTCTATGCCTCGAACCCCGACACGCCGCCGGGCGGCCTGGAAATTCAATTCTGTCCCTCCGGCGTGAACTGCAGCGACAGCACCTTCAGTTTTGTAGTGACCAGCGACAGTGTCGGCGGTGACGACGGGGGCTTTTATTTTCCTTACATTCTCGATCCGCAATCGACGACAGCATTGCTGGTGGGTACTTGCCGCGTGTGGCGCGGGTCGCGGACGGGCGGCACATATATCGTCCTGAGCCCGAACTTCGATACGCTCGATTCGGGAACTTGTTCGGGCAGTGAAGTGAATCAAGTGCAGGCGCTGGCCGCGGGAGGGCCGAGGGACAGCAATGGATCGATGGTCATCTATGCAACAACCAGCGGATTTGGCCCGCTGAACGGGCCGCTGTCCACGCCTACGGGCGGCCATGTCTGGATGACCGCGAATGCCACGACAGGACCGTCGAGTTTCATTGACGTGACCGGGAACGGGCCGCAAGGCAGCATCAATCCCAATCAGTTTCCGATCTCCAGTGTGGCCATGGACGCGTCCGATGCCACAGGCGCGACCGCCTACCTGACGATCATGGGATTCACTGGCGACGCCGGGCACATATGGAAGACGACAAACTTCGGCGCTGCCTGGACAGATTTCACCGGAAATCTGCCAGACTCGCCCGTGAACGCGGTAGTGATTGATGCGGTGAATGCGCAGTTGTATGCCGGGACGGACGTTGGAGTGTTCGTGAGTTCCACGGCCTCCGCAAGCTGGACGGAACTGGGGCCGAAAGGGACGAGCGATGAATCCGGAATTCTTCCCAACGTCGCGGTTACGGCTCTGGGACTATTCAACTCGGGCGGCGAAGAGTTGCTGCGAGCTTCCACTTACGGACGGGGAATGTGGCAATATCCGGTAAGCGCGACAGCTGACTATCAGTTGGCGATTTCAAATTCTCCGCTGACGAGTTTTGCCAATCAGAGCGTTGCGTTCAGCGGAACAGCCGCGAGCGTGAACGGTTACTCAAGCAGCGTGGCCTTGAGTTGCGTTGCTGGCAGCACGCAGCCGCCCAGCAAATGCGTGGTTTCTCCTGCGACCATTACTCCAGGAACGAACGTATCGTTTACGGTTGCCGTTGCGGGGGCGACCGGCGTTTACAACTTCAACATCCAGGGAATTGGAACCGACCCGAACAGCCTGACGCATTCAGTTGCGCTAACGCTGCAGATCGTCAGCTTCGCGCTCAGTACGCCTTCCCCGTCGACCGTCACCGCACCGCGGGGAACGACTTCATCGCCGGTGGAATTTCAAGTGACGGCGGCGGGATCGTTTGACCAGAGCGTTAGCGTCGCTTGCAGCGCGGCCATTGCCAACTCCATATGCAATTTGGCGCCCGGGACCAGCGTCAATCCCACCGCAGCCAATCCGGTGAACATGTCGGCTACAGTGGTGGTTCCAGCCACGACCGCAGCAAAAACCTATACGGTTACGATTCAGGCGACCAGCGTGGGCGCGCCGGCGACTCTGTCCACCGCGTTTGCGTTGAACGTCACCACGAATCCCACTTACGTTATTGCGCAAACGTCTGCCTTTCCGGAAGTCAATGCCGGCAGCACCGGGACCAGCGGGCCAATTATTTCCATTACTTCGCAAGACGGATTCAGCGGCGCGGTAGCTTTGAGCTGCGCGAACACGTTCGGCGCCAACAGTTGCAGCATGAGCCCATCGTCGGTGAGCACATTCCCAGCGACTGCGACCCTTGTCATTAATGGGAGCAGCTTCGCACCGGGCGCCTACTCACTAGGCGTGGCCGGCATCTCTGGAGCCAACATGCAGTCGGTTACCGTTCCTTTCAACGTGGGCGATTACAGCATTTCGGGGACGTCTTCGCTCTCGGCGACTCCGAGCAGCCAGGCCGTGGCCCATCTGACGCTGACCTCAACTCATTTCTATGTCGGACAAATAAATGCCACCTGCGACGCCAGCGCGCTCTCTGGCGCGCAGTGCGTTCTGTCGCCAGTCAGCCCGCTGAAAATATTGAGCGATGGAACGTTGAATCTCACGGCAAGCATCAACATTCCGAATAACGCCAACGAAGGCACCTACAACGTCAAGATCACCACTGCAGATACGACGGGCGCACCCGCGCACTCCATCACGATTCCGCTCACGGTCGGGCAAGACTTTCAGCTTACGTCCACGACTTCCAGCCAGACGGTGATTCCGGGCCAGACGACCGGCCCCTACAATCTGACCATTCTGCCGGTAGGGTCGAGCTTCAATGCGGCGGTCACGCTCGCCTGCGCGGGGCTGCCTTTTGGCACGCAATGCCAGTTCAATCCATCGGCTCCAGTCACTCCCGGCAGTTCGGCGCAGACTGTGGTGATGACGATCTCCACTACCGGATCAACCGCTGCCGCGCTGCGACGGCCGGACCGATGGATCTTCTATGCCGGCTGGCTCCTGTTCCCGAGCGTGCTACTGAGTTACTGCCAGGCGAAGCGGAACTCTCCACGAAAGACAGCGCGGATTGGTGCGCTCGGAATTCTGCTCCTCACCGTGATCCTCGCAGCCTGCAGCGGCGTCAGCAGTGGCGGCGGTGGCGGCGGAGGGCAAACGACCCCGGCTGGCGCTTATACCATTACGGTGACCGGAACCTCGCAGAATCCTGCGGAGAGTCACAGCGCGAACGTGATGCTCGTCGTAAACTAGCGGGGCACGGTCAAGGCAGCTGGCGCGTGCTGTCGGAGACGTAGCAAGCGACGTCTCTACGTATTCTTTCTTTCACTTGAATTCATGAGCGAAACTGGTTACGACGCAATCGTCGTTGGTGGCGGAGTGGTGGGGCTAGGCGTTGCCCTTGAGATCAACCGCCGCTTCCCCCAACTGCGCCTGCTCGTGCTGGAGAAGGAGTCTCGCGTCGGGCAGCACCAGAGCGGACACAACAGCGGCGTGATTCATTCCGGAGTCTATTACAAACCGGGCTCGCTGAAGGCCCGTCTGTGCGTGACTGGGGCTGCAGCGATGATTGAGTTCTGCCGCAAGCACGGCGTCCCGCATGAGGTTTGCGGCAAGGTAATTGTGGCTACTGGCGCTGACGAACTTCCCCGACTGGAAGATTTGCGCCGCCGGGGCGAGGCCAACGGGCTGACTGGATTGCGCCTCATTGGCCCCGAAGAGTTGCGCGCGATCGAGCCCCATTCCAGCGGATTGCAGGCCCTGATTGTGCCGCAAACGGGAATCACCAATTACGCGCTCGTATGCGAGAAATATGCCGAATTGATTTCAGCGGGCGGCGGAACGATTCTCCCATCGGCGGCGGCGACAGGCATGCAACGGCTCGCCAATGAAATTGTGGTCGAGACTCCGCGGGGTTCGTTCACCACGACCTGGCTGATTAACTGCGCGGGCCTGTTCAGCGACCGCATCAGCCGCATGGCAGGCGACGATCCTGGCGTGATGATTATTCCCTTTCGCGGCGAGTACTACGACATTGTGCCGGAGCGCGCGGCGCTGGTGCGGGCGCTCATTTATCCCGTGCCCGATCCGCGGTTCCCGTTTCTGGGCGTGCACTTCACGCGGCGCATTACCGGCAAAGTCGATGCCGGTCCCAATGCCGTGCTGGCATTGGCGCGCGAAGGCTACCGCCATCGCGACATCAATCTGCGCGATGTGGGCCAGTCCCTGGCGTTTCCTGGATTCTGGCGCATGGCGCGGCAGCACTGGCGCAATGGCTTGGACGAATGGCATCGCTCGCTGTCGAAAGCGGCATTCGTGCGCGCGCTCCAGCGACTCCTGCCCGAGATCCGTGAGAATGATTTGGTTCCGGGCGGCTCAGGCGTGCGCGCGCAAGCGCTTAAACCGGACGGAGCGCTGGTCGACGATTTTCAATTTGTGCCTTCCGGCAAGGTGCTGCACGTGTTAAACGTGCCGTCGCCCGCGGCAACTGCATCATTAATGATTGGCCGGGCAATTGTGGATACCGCCAGCGAGACCATGGGCCTCGGAGGCTGCTGACTCTTAATTTCCGCCCAGCACTCTGGCCGCATCTTCGAGCACTTTCTGATATTCCTGGTGATAACGCGGATATCCCGGCGTGTAGGGATCGTAGGCGACCAGCCAATCCTGCGGATAGAGTTCGAAAATCTGCACTTTCTGCTCGACCGCAAACGGCAGCATGTCGACCATCGATCCGATTTCGCCGGAGCGATCAGGCTCGGTGGGATGCCCCGTCTGCAGAATGAGCGGCACCTTGCCGCGCGCCTCGCGGAAGATACGGCACCAGTCGGCCATGCACGGCTTGCCGGCCGCGTCGTTGCGCGGATCTTCCGCAGTGAGTCCCTGATTGCCGATCGCGATTCCATCTTGCACCGCGTGCTCGGCCACGGCTGCAGCGAAGTCGAGATGCGGCGGATCGCCATAGGCGTTCAGACCGACTGCGAGTTGCTTGGGCGAATTCAGCGATTTCTCATAGTCGAGCATCTCGAAGATATACTTCTGCCACGTGCTGTCAGAAAATCCCTGATCGCGCATAAAGTGCATGCACGCGGGATACACTTCTCCTCCGGCCCCCAGCCCGAAGCGGATGTAGCCTACCGATGGGTTCTTGCCAAACTTGTCGATCACCGCGCTCATGAAGGACTCGTAGCTGTGCATGAATTCGGGATTCCAGAAAACCGGGACGTGACCGAACGCGGGGCAGGTCACGGAGGGCACTTTCGCGAATACGTATTGCGGCGTGGCGCTGTCGCCCTTCTGGTAAGTGGTCGCCCAGATGATGAAATTGACGCGTTTCTTAGCCGCGATCCAGGGCGCAATCTGGCGGTCGACCGACGACCAGTCGTAGCGCGGATTCGCATTGGGCCCACGGTCGACTTCTTTCCATACCACGTAAAAATTCGCTCCGCAAACCGCTGGATTCTTCAGCAGAATATTTGTCTGCTCGTTGATGCGCGCGCGCGGAAACATGATGACGAACAATCCGTGAGGTGCTGTCGGTACAGCGACGGACGAAAGCGGTTCGCTGCATTTTGGAATTGCGTCGCTGGCGGGCGCTTCCTTCATAGGCGCGGCGGAAGATGGCCGGCTCTGCGCCGACACAAAATGTCCGGCGAAACAACCCGCCAATAGTACCGTCGCGGCGAGACGTGTGTGGTTCCAGATCATGAAAATCCCTCGCAGCGATTTTACCTGCAACATCCGGTCGCCAGATCGCGCAAATCGTTCAGTCCGCGCTGACCCGGACCTACTGCTTAGCGGATATGTACGACGGATTCAGCTGACCTGCGGATTCACATCCCAGCAGTCTGAGAGTGCGTGCGACATCGTCTCGCAAGATTTCCAGTGCCCGCGTCACGCCTGCTTCGCCGGCCGCGGCGAGTCCATAGGCATAGGCTCGTCCGACAAGCACAGCGCGGGCTCCCAGGCACAGCGCTTTTACGATGTCACCGCCGCGGCGCACCCCGCCGTCCATCAGAACTTCCATCTGATTGCCCACAGCCGCTACGATTTCCGGCAGGGCTTGCAGCGAGGCGGACACGCCGTCGAGTTGCCGTCCGCCATGATTCGAGACCACGACTGCAGCCGCGCCTGCATCGAGCGCGCGGCGCCCGTCGTCCGCGATGAGGATGCCTTTGACCACGATCGGACCCGGCCAGATTTGCCGAATCCACGTCAGATCGTTCCATGTAACCGTGGAACGGGCCAGCGCGGCGACCACATCCGTAAGCGGCAAAGGACCTTTCCCCGGAATCACGATGTTCTCGAGAGGCGGTACTCCGCCATCGCGAAGAAAAGAAATCAGCCATCCGGGATGAGCCAGGAGATTGGGAAGGAACGGAATCTTGGCGAAGGCAGAGGTACCGAGAAGTTCCTTCATCCCGTTCCTGTAGTCGCGTTCTCGAATGCCGGCGACCGCCGTATCCACCGTGATCACCAGGGCGGAAAAGCCTGCCTGGCGGGCTCTTTCGAGCGCGCCTTCCGCCGCTTCGCGCCCGCCCATAAGGTAAAGCTGGTACCAGACTGGACCGTTCGACGCTGCTTTCACATCCTCTAACTTGTGACCGGAGATGGTGGAAAGAATATAGCCGGTGCCCGCTTTGCCGGCGGCGCGGGCAGCCGCAACTTCTCCGCCAGGGTGCATCATGCGGCTATACCCGACAGGCGCGAGCAATGCCGGCATAGAAAATTCTTGTCCGAGGACCGTCGTTCTCAAATCGCAATTCGAGATTGCCACTGCGCCTCGAGGCCGAAAAATGAGATCGCGAAACGCCCGGCAATTTTCCGCCAGAGTCGTTTCTGCCTCCGCACCACCATCCAGATAATCGAAAACGAACTTGGGCAGGCGGCGCTGCGCCAGGCGGCGCAGGTCCGTGATATTGACCACCTTGGATGAGTTCAGAGAGCGATGCATGTCGCCATGCATTGTGCCACGAAAGCCTGATGATTGCGCAGCGCCTGACCTCTCGCTTCTTACTTCGACGCCCTCGCTTCGACATCAGGGCCATGCAATTGCCATAATGGTCCCCAAACGAAATCGATGGAGGCTAATTGGCGCGTTCAAAGTTGGCGACCCTGGGATTCGCAATTGCTCTTTCGCTGGCCGCGTTGCGTGCGTATCAATTCCCTGCCTATACGTCGGATGAATTTGTGTACATGGCAAACGCAGTGGCCATGCACGGTGCACACGCACCTGAGATCCACGAAACCATCTACCGCGAACTGTATGCGGGAATTCCAAAGAATATTCTCGATCATCTCCTGGGACACGATCCAGTCGAGACCGCTACTAGCAGGTCCTTCCACGAACGGGCAGTCGATCCATACCGATTTGCCGAATTCCTGCCCTGCTTTGCGGTGCGCCCAATCTTCAATGAACTTGTGTACGTGCTGCACTACTGGTTGGGGATTAGCTTGCTGCACGCAACCGTTCTCATTCCCGTGGTGTCGTATTGGGTGTTGGGATGGTTCGTTTTCATATGGATCTCGCGCTACACGCCGATGCCGTGGGCGGCTCTCGTTTCTGTACTGCTCCTGCTCACGCCTCCGGTATGGGATCTAGCGCGGTCGCCTACCCCGGATGCACTGTCGTGTATGACGTTGCTGCTCGCCCTCTACCTGATCCTGGAAAAAAATTATCTCGCGCCCGGATTCGCAATTCTGCTCGCTTCCGTTTACGTGCGCACTGACAACGCTCTTCTTGTGCTGACCGTTATCGCGTACCTCTCGATAATCGAGGGGAGGCTGGAAAAGGCGATGGCAGTGGTGTTGGCAGCTGTAGCCATCGCGTCGGTCATGCTGATTAATCATTTCGCCGGAGACTACGGAGCAAGAATGCTCTATTACAGAGCCTTCATCGCACCCCCAATCGCTCCAGGCGAAATGATTCCTACCTTTGGATTCCACGACTACGCGGCTGCGCTCCGATCTGGATTGGCTGGAGTCATACACGGCGATTTCGCGGCGTTCGGCTTGATGGGAGTAATAGGCCTGCTGCATCGACCGAGTCGGGCCCTCTTGAATCTAACGGTGATAACCGTTCTCTATAGTGCGGGCCGGTTCGTAGTTTTTCCGCTGGCTGACGCACGATATTTCGCTCTTTTTTTTGTCGTAATGGGGATCTTGCCGGCCTCATCGAGCGGATGGCCAAAGGACGCGCCGAAGCGCCAAGCGGGCTCGAAATTAGACATCAATGAAAAAGGGCCGATTCGGGATCGGCCCTAAATTATTGGTGCGAAAGGGGGGACTCGAACCCCCACGGTTTTACCCGCCAGATCCTAAGTCTGGTGCGTCTGCCAATTCCGCCACTTTCGCATGGCGTGTATAGTTTAATTCCTTTGCCTGGCTTTTCGGAAGGTAGCGCGGTCGGGGCCAGATTTGAAGCCGGGAGGGTTGTAACCAGAAGCGAAAAAACTCCACAAGTCACGGCGCGGGACGACGGGCGGCCGTCCCTGCGTGATTGCTGGTCAATTCTATGGGCTATTGAACTTCGTTGAGCTTCTGGTAAATGAGCATCGCGACCAATACCAGCAGGAAGATGCCCGAACCGATGCTGAAGACGCGAACCGGAATGGTGAGCCGGTTCACTTTGGTCAGCAGTTCAGTCTGCTCTTCTTGCATATGGGAATTAGCATCGTCGAGGAACAACTGGTCATCCTCGTGCATCGTCAGCGTGCTGCGGTAGATGAGCAGAACGATGAGACCAATGGCGAAAACACCGAAGATCACAGCCACTACGGTTAGCGACATATGCCACCTCTGCAAGTTTTGCAAACCAAGTGCGGCGGCTTTCCACTTCGGGGTCGGAAACAAACTGGTCCGCTCCCACTCCCGGGGAAGCCCTAACGGCTGAGATTATAGCGCCCTTTCGAAACCCCAGCGACCAATAAAATCAAGCCCGGCAACAGGCCCTCGGACGCAACCCAGCATAGGATCTTGCACGCTTCTTCGCTTTTCCGGACGGCAGCGAATTCTCTGCTCCGCTCTGTGAGAAAAGTGATAGGCTACTTCTCTTCTGCGGGCACTGACATTGGACAGAAGAGTTGGGAAGCTCTTATCAGACTTGCCATCCTTTATAATTGAGCGTTTTGCATCGGCCATGGGCTCGCTCTGCGAAAGGCGGCTTATCTGGCTTCAATCATGGTAGTGGATTCCGCCAAGACCAAACCGGGGATCGAGATTGCGAGCCTGACCGACGTCGGGCTCCAGCGCGCCAATAACGAGGATTCCTATCTTTACTGGGAGCCGGAATCCGACGAAGACTTTCGCCGCAAGGGGCGCCTTGCCGTAGTGGCCGATGGCATGGGCGGGTACGAAGGCGGCCAGGAAGCCAGTCGCCTCGCGGTCGAAACCGTCCGCGCCGTGTATGACGGATCCTTTAATGGCGACCCTCAAGCTACTCTCACCGCTGCCATCGCTGCTGCCCACGACAATATTCAGCGCTATGCGCTGGACCATCCCGATCTCAGCGGAATGGGCACGACCTGTACCGCGGTTTCGATCGTGGATCAGCGGCTCTATTTCGCCCATGTCGGCGACAGCCGGCTTTATCTGATCCGCAATGGAGCGGTCTCGCGGCTCACCCGCGATCACTCCTACGTGGGTAGGCTGGTGGAGAGCGGGATCGTGCGCTCGGAAGATGCGGAGTCGCATCCCCAACGGCATATCCTTACGGCCGCCCTCGGGTCGGGCCGCGATGTAGAACCCGATGTTCCTCCTCAGCCGCTGCAACTGGAAAACGCTGACAGCCTTATTCTCTGTACCGACGGATTGTGGAGCATGGTAGCCGAGAAAGAACTAGCGCAGGCGGTGCAATCCAAATCTCCGGCGGAGACTTGCCTGACCTTGGTGAACCTGGCGCTGCAACGTGGCGGGCCCGACAACATCACATTATTAGTGCTTCGCGTTTCCGCCTGATCCTGCGTTCCTTCCTTCTCTGAAAAATAATCGCGCGGCAATTCTCCGCGTTCCACAGGTATCGCCGAATACCGATTAACTGCAAACCCCTGCACATCGGCCGTTTCAGGTTCGAGATCGGCCGTTTAAGCGACTGAATTCAAAGGCGAAATTTGCGCTCGCTTTCCACAGGCGATGGCATACGGGTTGCAATTGTATCTTCGTTGATAATGTCTATTGACTTAATCATGTTTAGTGACATACTTCGCACAGCATGAAATGTTTCTTCCAATCCGCACGGATTCCACGAGCGCTCGCCGCTCTAGCTCTGATTGCAATTTCTTGCACAGCCTCAGCCCAGGGCAATTCCAACACGATTCGCGTCGGAGCGTTTCCCAATGTCACTCACGCGCAAGCCATGGTGGGCAAGGCCAACGGCTGGTTTGAAAAAGCAATGGGCCCGCAGGTGAAGATACAGTGGACCAGCTTTAACGCCGGACCGGCGGCAATCGAAGCTTTGTTTGCAGGCGCGATTGATATGACCTACGTTGGACCCAATCCCGCGATCAATGGTTACGTTCGCTCCAATGGAGAGGCGCTGCGTGTGGTGGCAGGCGCGGCCAGCGGAGGCGCTTCATTAATCGTGCGCAACGATTCCGGAATCAGCAAGGCTGAAGATTTTCACGGCAAGCGCGTGGCTACCCCGCAATTCGGCAACACGCAGGATGTTGCCCTGCGCAACTGGCTCAACACGCATGGCCTTAAGACCAACGACAAGGGCGGCGACGTGCAAATCGTGCCCATGGCCAATCCCGATCAGCTCACCCTCTTTCTTCGAAAGGACCTCGATGCGGCGTGGGCGCCGGAGCCCTGGGCGACTCGGCTCATTCATGAGGGCAACGGGCATCTGCTGGTGGATGAGCGCACGCTTTGGCCGAACGGGCAGTTCGTGATCGGCTTGCTCGTGGTCAACAACAAATTCCTGAAAGCTCATCCCGAGTTGGTGAAGAACTGGATTCGCGCCAACGTCGACTTGACCGAGTGGATCAACGCGCATCCCGCAGAGGCGAAGAAGATTTTGAACCAACAGATCCTCACGGAAACCGGCAAAGCGCTCGCACCCGTCATTTTGGACGAGGCTTTTTCGCGCCTACAAGTCACCTATGATCCGCTGCACAGCGCTTTGAATACGGCTGCTCAGCAGGCCTTTGCCGACGGTTTTCTCGGACGGCAGATGCCGGACCTCTCCCGCCTCTACGATCTGACACTGCTCAACCAGGTTCTCGCAGAGAAAGGACGAAAAGCGATCCAATGAGCACCAACGTACAGCGCTTCCCTGCTCAGTTTCCGATTTCCGCCGACCCGCATAGAAAAATCGCGCTGGCCTCGGTGGCAGTCATTGACCGTCCGCATTACGGCCAGGTTCCGAAAGTCGGCTTGAGCGAAATCTGCCTGAGTTACCGCGGCCAGAGCGGCGAGCGGCTGCTGGCTCTCGACCACATCAATCTACAAGTGAGGGCGGGCGAGTTTGTCTGCATCGTAGGTCCTTCCGGCTGCGGAAAATCGACGCTGTTACATCTGATCGCAGGGCTTCATCAGCCAACATCGGGAGAAGTTCTGGTGGATGGCGAACCGGTTCAAGGTCCGGGCACGGATCGCATTCTCATCTTCCAGGACCACGGGTTGTTTCCCTGGCTCACTGTCGGGCAAAACGTCGAATTCGGCATGAAGATGAAGGGCGTGCCCAAGGCCGAACGTCAGGAGAAAACTCGCCACTATCTTCGGCTGGTGCATCTGGCAAAGTTTGAGAAGAGTTACATTCACCAGCTTTCCGGAGGCATGCGCCAGCGCGTCGCCATTGCCCGCGCTCTTGCAACCGAGCCCGATGTTCTGTTGATGGACGAACCGTTCGCAGCGCTCGACGCGCAAACGCGCGACCTGTTGCACGATGAACTCGAACGCATCTGGAGGGAGAGCGGCCGCACCATCATTTTTGTAACGCACAATGTGCGCGAGGCGGTTCGCCTCGGCGATCGCGTCATCCTGCTCACCTTCCGGCCAGGCCGGGTCAAAGACGAGTTCCCTGTCGACTTAGCGCGACCGCGGCACCTGGAAGATCCCACAGTGGCCCGCGCCGCCCGCGAAATTCTTGACGAACTGCGCGACGAAATTAATCGCTCCCTCGAAAGTGAATACAACGAAGGCGTGAAGCCTCGGATTGAACCGGGAGTCTCCGCATGAAACGCGCTGCCCGCTACATCATTTTCTATGCTGCGCTCTTCGGCCTGTGGACATTGCTGGCCGAGTTGAAGATTTGGCCGCCGTATCTCTTCCCTACTCCGTGGGGCGTGGCGCAATCGCTGTTCGCAGGATTTCAGGATCACAGCTACTGGATCGCCATCCGCGTCAGCATGCAGCGGGTGCTGATCGGGTACGGCATCTCGGTCGCGCTGGGAATGATTCTCGGGTTGGGTGTTGCCAGCAACAAATTTCTGGAAGAGACCATGGGCGGATTGCTGGTGAGTTTACAGAGTCTGCCCAGCATTTGCTGGTGGCCGCTGGCGCTGCTCTGGTTCGGTCTCAGCCAGAACGCCATCCTGTTTGTCGTGGTCATGGGCTCGCTGCTCTCGGTGACGCTGGCGATGGAAGACGGGCGCAAGCAAATGCCCAAGATTTTCGGCCAGGCTGGACGGAATCTGGGCGCCAAAGGTTTCAAGCTGTTCTGGTACGTGCTGTTGCCCGCGAGTCTTCCCTTCATCGTGTCCGGCCTGAAGCAAGGCTGGGCCTTCGCATGGCGCTCCCTGATTACGGCCGAGATGCTCTATCTGAGTCTCGGCCTCGGCCAGGTGCTGATGATGGGTCGCGACTTGAATGATATGAACGCGGTGATCGCCGTGATGTTGCTAATCATCGCGATCGGATACGTCGTGGATGGCATCGTCTTCAAAGGAATGGAGCGCCGCCTGCAGAACCGATGGGGCTTGACTCCAGCCTAACGACGACATCAGCAGCCGATCAGAAGTAGCCAAAGTTTCTCCCCCTTAATTGCACTGGAATTGCCAACTCCAAAAGGAGAGGACTGTACGTAACATGAAGCCCACTAGAAAGTTCTTTGTCATGGCTCTGACGCTGGCCACATTATCAGCCGGCGGATGGGCGCAAACCCTAACGGCAGCCAATGTGACTCCAGCGTCGCGCCCAGCCGCACCTTCTGCCCCGGCAACGACTGCGGTGACCGCAGCCGACGTGCAGGCATTGAAAGACGCTCTGGCCGCGCAGCAGTTGCAGATTCAGCGACTGACTGAGCAACTGGAAAGACAGCGGCAAGTCCAAGCTCAACAAGCAGCGGCCATTGCTGCGGATGCGACTCCGGCTTCCGCGACGCCAACGCAACTCGTTGCTCTTGGTAACGGCATGGTTCAACAGGGCACGCCGGCGCCGGGAGCCGCGGCGCAAGACCAACCGCAGACCTTCAACAAGCAGATGGAAGGTCCCATCACCATTCACTTCCGCGGCATCAACATCACCCCGGGTGGATATTCGGAAGCGGCCTTCGTTCGCCGCTCGCACGCGCTGGGCGCTGATCTTCCCACTCCGTTCAATTCGCTGACGCTTCCGGGAGCATCGCAGAGCAAGATTCCGGAATTCTTCGGATCAGGCCGCCAGTCGAAGATCACAGCGTTCGCCGATGGCAAAGCCAGCGGAGTTGCTCTTTCCGCCTACGTCTCTGCCGACTTCCTCTCGGCGGGCGTAACCTCAACTTCAAACCAGACCAACAGCTATACACTCCGTCTCCGCCAGGCCTGGGGCCAGGCAAAGTTCGACAATGGCTGGAGTTTCCTCGGGGGCCAGGTGTGGAGTTTAGTGACCGAGAACGGCAAGGGAATTTCTCCTGACGATGACCTCGGCAGAACCAACGACGCGCGTCCCAAAACGATCGACCCTTCGTATAACGTCGGCTTCACTTTCGCCCGCCAGTACGGAATTCGCGTGACCAAGGCATTTGGCGACAAGGTGGCCGTCGCATTCGCAGTCGAAGCCCCACAGGCTACGCTGACCACGCACGGCAACTCGGCCAATTTCGTGCTGGGAGAAGCCGGCGCCAGCAACAGTTACAACATCACGGCCAACTACTCCTTCAATCCCTCTCCAGACTTGATCGCCAAGATTGCGTTCGATCCAGGATTCGGACATTACGAAGTATTTGGATTGTTCAATCGCTTCTCCGATCGCATCTTTCCCTGCCAGGAAACCTACACACCGACCGGAGGCACGGCTCTCGTCTCCGCGAGTTGCCCTTCAGCCACGCTGGCCGGCACTGCCGCGGGTGCTTACAATGCTTCTAAAAACGGCGGCGGCGTGGGCGCCAGCGCGCGCTTTAACATTGCCCATCACGTCACCGTTGGCTTCAAAGGATTCGGCGGCAGCGGAATCGGACGCTACGGCCCGGGAGGGTTGTCGGACGTTTCCGTCAACGCGGACGGCTCGCTTCACATCATCAAGAACATGATGGGTCTGGGCACGCTCGAGTTCCACGCCAGGAAGTTCGACATCTTCAGCTACGGCGGGCTCGAGTACGCGGCGCGAGCTTGGAGCTTCGATCCATTGTTGAGCAAGGGCGCCGGCGCAGAAATCGGCTATGGCGCTCCGGGCTTTAACAATACGGGATGCTATGCGGAATCGGTCCCGACTTCGAACAGCGGATTCACTCCGGGCAGCCTTGCCAATTGCACAGGTGATACTCGCGCCGTCATCGAAGGCACTGCGGGCTTCTGGTATCGCTTCTATAGCGGGCCTCGCGGCCGTTTTCAGTTCGGCACGCAGTATTCCTATGTAACGCGCAATACCTGGTCAGGGGATGGCAGCTTGCCGGCCGGTACTCCCGGGTCGGAGCCGCACGGAATCGACAACATGATCTTCACGTCGTTCCGTTATTACCTGCCCTAAGCAAAACTTTTCTGAGGCGTGATACCCTCAGAAAAACACCGCCGGCCCGGTTATGGCAATCGCCTTTTCCGGGCCGGCGGTGATCATTAATAACCAGCTTCAGCTGTCTTTATTGAATGCACATGAACTCGAGACGCAATTTCCTGAAGCAGATCTCTGGGGCGGCGCTGGTTGTGGGCGCGGCTCCGTCGATGTTGTGGGCGCTTCCTCGGGCGCAGAGTGGCGGGATCGAGATTCCCGGCGAAGATGGAATGATCGTTCGGTCGTTCCGCTTCGTCGACCTGGAGACGCCGGTCGAGTATTTCGATCGCTGGCTGACCCCGGTCCCGCATTTTTTCGTGCGCAATCATATGCACGAACCGAGCGAACTGGATGCGCTGGACTGGCGGCTCACAGTCGGCGGCGAAGTCGAGAAACCGCTGACTCTGACGCTCTCGGATTTGTCGAAACTCCAGACGCATTCGGTCGTCAATACTCTGGAGTGCGCCGGAAATGGTCGCGGCCTGCACCGCCCGCAGGTTCCCGGTATTCAATGGGGCAAAGGCGCTGTCAGCACCGCTCGCTTTTCCGGACCGCGCTTGCGTGATGTGCTCGATCGCGCCGGAATAAAGTCGTCGGGCAAGCACATGATGTTCCGCGGCCTCGACGAAGTGCCGGGAAAAGTTCCGCCCTTCATTCGCAGCATCCCAATCGAGAAAGCGCTCGATACCGATACTCTGGTCGCTACGCAAATGAATGGCACGCCTTTGACCAAGCATCATGGGTTTCCTGCGCGAGCGCTCGTTCCCGGGTGGATTGGTGCGGCTTCCTGCAAGTGGCTCACTGAAATCAAGATTCTGGATTCGGAGTTCGTGGGAAATTTCATGAGCCCCGGCTATCGTTACCCGAACCAGCCCGGTAAGCCCGGAGAAGCGGTGAAACCGGAGGACACACATCCGCTGACCGCGCTGAACGTGAAGTCGGTGATCGCTGGACCATTGGACGGCGCCAGCGTGAAGCCGGGCAAGATCGCGATTCACGGAGCGGCCTGGGCTGGTGAGGCTGAGGTCGTGAAGGTGGAAATCTCAACCGATGGCGGAGCAAGTTGGAATCGCGCCACGCTTGGCCGCGATCAGGCGCACTATGCCTGGCGGCTCTGGAGCTACGAATGGAAGGCGACTCACGGCGAGCATTCGATCCTGTCTCGCGCGACTGACAGCCAGGGGCGCGTGCAGCCCGATGCTGCGGTGTGGAATCCGGGCGGCTATTTGTATAATGCCGTCGATCAGGTGAAGATTCATGTTGCGTAGAATCTCGAAGTGTTGCGCCTTTGCGATTGCGTTGGCTGCGCTTTGCTGGCTGAACGCGGCGGCGCAGACTGCAACGAAGCCTACGGACGATCTTCCCGCCGGGGCGATGCGGGCCAAGGCTACGGCGGCATGCACGGAGTGCCACGAGGCGCGCATCATCCTGCAGCAGCGCCTGAGCAAAGCTACATGGACCAAGGAAGTGGACAAGATGATGAAGTGGGGCGCGCTCGTGGATTCCGGCGACCGCGATGCGCTGATCGATTACCTGAGCACAAACTTCAGTCCGGATCAGCCGGCGTATGTGGCGCCGCGAAGTGCGGCCGCGACTTCGGCTGAAAGGTCACCGCAGAAGAAAGCGGCGACAAAATAATCCGATCACCGTTCACGGCTTTTCCTCTGTGACCTCTGCGGTCGAGCTTTTCTCTGGCCGCAACAATGGGAACAGGATCACGTCGCGGATGGTGTGCGAGTCGGTGAGGAGCATGCAGAGGCGGTCGATGCCTACGCCCACGCCTCCAGCCGGGGGCATGCCGTAGGAGAGGGCGCGAATGTAGTCCTCATCCATCTGGTGAGCCTCGAGGTCGCCGCGCTCGCGCTCTTTCAATTGCGCCTCGAAGCGGCGACGCTGATCTTCCGGATCGTTGAGCTCACTGAAGCCGTTGGAAATTTCCATCTGCCCGGCGTAGATTTCGAAGCGCTCGGTCCAGTCCGGTTCGTCGGGCTTCTGCTTGGAGAGCGGCGACACCGCCGTAGGAAATTCGTAAATGATTGTCGGCTGCGTGAGATGCTCTTCGGCCGCTGCTTCGAAGAGTCCGGCAATCGTCTTGCCTAGCGGCGCGTTCGGATCGAACGCCATGTGGGCGTGGACTGCGTTGAAGTGCTCGACCAGCTTCTTTACGCCTTCGGGACTAGAGAAGTCGCCCATCTCGGGTTTCGCTCCGGCGCTTTCTGGCCAATAATGCATGATGGCTTCGCGCATGGTCATGCGATGCCAGTTCGCCCAGTCGATCTCCTGATCGCCCCACTTCGACTTCATGCTTCCGTTAACGGCCTTCGCCGCTTCGGTGATGACCTCCTGCGTGACATTCATGATCCCTTGATAGTCGGTGTAAGCCTGATACGCCTCGAGCATGGTGAACTCGGGATTCCAGCGCCAGCCCAGACCTTCGTTGCGGAAGTTACGGTTGATTTCATAGACGCGATCCAAACCGCCGACCACCAGCCGCTTCAAATAGAGTTCCGGCGCGATGCGCAGGTAGAGATCCATGTCGAGCGTGTTGTGATGGGTAACGAAGGGACGCGCGACCGCTCCGCCGGCAATAGGCTGCATCATCGGGGTTTCGACTTCGATGAATCCGTGGGAATCGAGAGTGCGCCGCAGCGACTGCACCAGCTTGGTGCGCTTCAGAAAAACTTCGCGCACTTCGGGATTCATGAACAGATCAACGTAGCGCTGACGATAGCGCAGTTCAACGTCGGTGAGACCGTGCCACTTTTCCGGCAAGGGCAAAAGATCTTTGCTGAGGAACGTGATCTCTTCCACGTGAACCGTCAGCTCACCGGTGCGCGTGCGGAAAAGATATCCGCTGACCCCGATGTGGTCGCCAAGATCGAGCAACTTGTAGAGGTCGAAGGCAGCGTCTCCTACGGCATCTTTCTTTACGTAGATTTGCAACTTCTGCCCGCCTTGTTGGAGGTGAGCGAAGCCAGCCTTGCCCATCAGGCGAATGGCCATGATGCGGCCGGCGACTTTGGCATTGACCCGGTCTTTTTCCAGTTCCTCAGCATTCCTGGCCGAGTACTCCAACAGAATCTGCGGGATCGTGTGGGAAAAGTCGTACTTGCTGCGGTAGACGGGCTGGCCAAGAGCTTCAATCCGCTTCAACTTTTCGCGGCGTTGTTCGTAGATGTTGTCGTCTAGTCCCAATGTTGTCCTTCTTAAGTGTTTGCGGTGGAAGGGAGATTATAGCGAATCGCTCGGGACCATTCGGAGGCGGGCGGAGAGCAGCAGGAGAGATGAGGGTTGCACAATTTTTTTTCGATGCTGCCTGCAACCGACTGAGTTGATTCAGGTTAGGTACGGTAGATCGACGACAGGGCGGGCAAAATATTGAAACGGAAGGGGTTGCAGGCAAAATATTGCTGAATAAGGACTTACCGCTGCTATTTAGCAGCTCGTGAGGGCGGTTCTGCAAGTTTGCGTACATCGTCCCATCTGCGCACGTTGAATTTCCTCAGTAAAGGTCGTTCGTCACAATGGAGAGATTTTTATTAGGTTGGGGTGTGGAAAACTTCCGCGGCCTGGGTGAAGAGACGGGGGAAGCAAATCTCCACTTTCTGGCGCAAAAGGCGCGCGAGAAATGGGGGCAACCTCTGCGACGCTTCGGAGATAGGAATTCAAAATCCCCACCCTCTCGCAGAAAACGCGAGAAGGGTGGGGCAGCCCTGACATCTTTCACCCTTGAGACCTCTACTTGAGTCTCTTACTTGGCCGCGGGTACGTAGCTCAGGTCGGGTTGATACTTCCAGACGGTAAACTCGGTGCTCTCAATAATGGATGACACTTTTACCAGGAACGCTTTCCATTCGGCTGGAGTCATGCCTTTTTCAACGCCGAACGGTGCATCCAAGTCGCCCCAGTCGCTCATTCCCAGGTAACTATGAATCTCGTTGGTGGGCGTTCCGTAACGAGCGACAGCGATTCCGTAAGAAGTGGCGCCGGCTTTCTTGAACGCGGGCACGATCTGGTCGCGGAAGAGGGCTTTCGCTTCTTCCATCTTCCCCGGCATTACGCGAGTCCTGCCGGTTCGCACCATCGAGGGCACATCTTTGGAATGCACGGTCTGATCGGGTTGCATTTCGTCGATCCAGGTTTCCAGGGTGTCAGTCTGGCCATTTAGACGCGCAAAAAGCGCGGCCAGCTCCGCGGCGGAAGATTTCAACTTGGGGTTGTCCTCTCCTATTTCCTTCCACTTCGCCGAGTACCACACCACCGCGTACTCGCTGAGTCCGGTCTGGGATTCCCAGACAGTAAATGGCTGTTCGGAGCCAGCTTTCTTGCTAAGCGCCGCGAATTCTTTGACCGTGGCCTTCCAGTTGTCGACCTGATCCATTTTCACTTTGACGAACAACACTGTGCGCAAATTGCGATCTTGTGCCCAGGTGGGCAGGCAGAAGGCAGTCAACGCCACCGCAACCAGCAGACAACGAGACAGCGAGAAACGGTTCTTCATTCTTGTTCTCCTTGGCCTCGCAACTCAAGTTGCACTGGGTGAGCTTGCGAATTGGTCCCGAGCTTCGAGGCGAGCGCAAGTATACACGCCATACGCAAGTTTGCCCTTCGCGCAGAGCGCGGGCGGCATATGCGCTTGACGAAATATTGGTACCATGGTACCTTGGTACACATGAGCGACGATCCCAAACTGCTGATCGAGCGGGTGCAGACCGGGGTGCGCATGGAAAAGCGCATCCTCAAAGTGCTCAAGGCGTTCGCGGAATATCACGACATGACGCTGGGGGATGTGCTGGAAGGCATCGTGCTGCATGCCTTCGACGGCAAGACTCCGTTCAGCCCGGCGTCACTGGAGCGCATTCGCGAGCTGAAGAAGTTTTACGGGCTGGACCTGGATTCGGCGGCCAGCCACCGATTGCGAGAGATCAAGGCGCAGCGCAAGCGCACTACAGCGAAGAATACCTAGGAGCCCTGATGAGCGCCGCACAAACCAAACTTGCATTGACCGTTCTGCAGTGGGTGCTGGGAGTGGTGATTCTGGCCGAGGCCGTGCAATTCGTGATGCCGGGGGCGGCGCATGATTTTGCGCGCACGCATCTTCCCGGATTCATCCGCATGATTCTTGGATACGGCGAGATTGTGGGATGCATTCTGCTGCTGATTCCGCCGACTGCGATTCGGGGGGCATGGATTCTCGTGGGAATCTTCACGCTGGCGATTGTGACTCACCTGCTGCATGGGATGTACGGCGTGGGCAATCTGGTGATCTACACAGCCGCGGCCTGGGCGATTGCGACCGGTAAGGGAACTTAGCGTCGGGCTCGGAGAGATGCGTGACCAACCAGGAATTCATCCAGCGATTTGAAAGCGATACGCTGCCCGGCGATTCCTTTCATCATGGCGATCACGTTCGGCTGGCGTTTGCGTATCTGTCGGAATGTCCTGTCTTGCAGGCTCTGGAGCGATTCGCCGACGGGCTGAAACGATATGCCGGGGCTCGGGGCAAGTCGGAGCTTTATCACGAGACGATCACGTACGCTTATTTCTTTCTGATTCGCGAACGCATGATGCGCGACGCGCCGTACGAGTGGGACGAGTTCTCTGGTCGCAATCCTGATTTGCTGGTGTGGAAGGGCGGGCTTCTGAGTCGCTACTACACAGAAGAGACGCTGCAATCAGATCTCGCGCGCGGCATCTTCCTCATGCCGGACAGATTCTGAGTTAATGAATCAGCCTGGCGGTTGCAGGATTCTGCGCGATGCCCAATGCCCAGTTCGCGATCTCGATGAAACGGTTGGGCATGATTCCGATGAAGAGCGTGGCAAAGGCGGCGATGCCGAGAGCGGCGCGCATGGCGTAGCTGACGGGGAGATGCTCCTCACCTTTCTCCGGTTGGCGCATGAACATGGCGTTCGCGATCTTCAGGTAGTAGTAGAGGCCGAAGACGGAATAGAGCACGCCGAGCGCCGCCAGCACGTAGTGCCCGCTTTCGATCAGGCTGAGGAAGATGAAATATTTGCCCCAGAATCCGGCGAGCGGAGGAATGCCGGCCAGCGAGAGCATGAAGATCAGCATGAGCACAGCTTCGACGGGAGCACGCGAGTAGAGGCCGTTGAGGTCGTCGAGTTCGTCACCGATAACTTTCTTGTGGCGCAGCGAAGTGATCACGCCGAAGGCGCCGAGATTCATGAAGGTGTAGACCAGGAGATAAATCAGAATGCCTTTGATGCCGTCGGGGTTGAGTTCGGTCGCGCTGCCGGCGATCAAGCCGAGCAGCATGTAGCCAACGTGAGCGATCGAGGAATAGGCGAGCAATCGCTTGGTGTTGGTCTGGGTAAGCGCGGCGAGGTTGGCGCCGGTCATGGTCGCGATGGAGACGAAGACGAGGATGGGCACCCAGATGGCGCGCATGGGAATCAGGCCGAAGGCGAGGACGCGGAGGAGCATGGCGAATCCGGCAGCCTTGACGGCGACGGACATGAATCCGGTGATGCAGGTGGGCGCGCCTTCGTAAGCGTCAGGCGCCCATTGATGAAAGGGGACGGCGGCGATCTTGAACAGCAGGCCGGTCATGGTGGTGACCAGGGCGATGATCGCGATCGGCTTGTAAGGACCGACCAGAACCATGCGCGCGAGCATTTGTTGGATGGTAGCCAGGTTGGTGCTGCCGGTGAGTCCGTAAAAAAGTGAGAGGCCGTAGGCGAAAATGCCGGACGAGAATGC
The DNA here is from genome assembly GCA_963701925.1 of uncultured Acidobacteriota bacterium. GTDB lineage: Bacteria > Acidobacteriota > Terriglobia > Terriglobales > Acidobacteriaceae > Sulfotelmatobacter. The sequence continues at coordinate 376,845 of CAVPBQ010000005.1, read as the reverse complement.
GCCGAGCAGGAAATATTTCAGCGCGGCTTCGTTGGAGCGGCGGTCGCGGCGCAGAAAGCCGACGAGGACGTAAGTGGAAATGGCCATCAGTTCGAGGCCGATGAAGATGAGGACGATGTCGGCTCCGCAGGCCAGGCACATCATGCCAGCGACTGAGAGCAGCATGAGCGCGTAGTATTCGCCGTGATTTTCGTGTTCGGTTTCGAGATAGCGGACGGAGATGAGGATGGTGATGGCCGTGGCGGCGAGGAAGAGATAGAAGAAATAAATCGAGAAGTGATCGACCAGGACGGTACGCATGAGGCCGTAAGAGCCTCCGGAGGTACCTAGCCATTGCTGAATGTTGTAGACGGCTTTGGCGGAGAACAGCAGGCCGATGAACGCGGTGACGGCGTTGGCCCATTTTTGCTCGGCGGGCAGCATGAGGTCGATGAGAAGAATGCCGAGCGCGAAGAGGGCGAGCAGAGTGATGGGCAACGCCAGCAGGTAATCGGTCGACGAGAATCCTATCGCGCCCACTAGTTCGTCCCCTTGGCTGCTGCTGCGTCTGCGTTCGGAACAACCGCTGCTGGAGCGGCGAGCGCTGGCGTTAGAGCAGCGGCGTTCACCGCGCTTGCCGGCTGCGGATAGTCGGGCCGCACTATGGCGATCGTATGATTTACCGGCTGCTCAAGGATCTGGAAAAACGGCTTGGGATAAAGGCCGATCCAGAAGGCCATGATCAGTAAGGGCACGAATGTGGCGACTTCGCGCGGCGTGAGGTCGTGCAGCTTTTCGTTTTTCGGATTCGTAACGGTGCCGAAGAAGACGCGCTGATAGAGCCACAGCAGATACGCGGCGGCGAGAACGACTCCGGGGACGGCCCATGCGCCCCACCGCCAATTTTCCATGAAGGTGCCTTGCAGGATGGTGAACTCTCCGACGAAGCCGTTGAGCAGCGGGAGTCCCATCGAGGAAAGGAACATGATCATGGTGATAGTCGCGTAGACGGGCATCACGTTGGAGATGCCGCCGTATTCGGAGATCTCGCGGGTGTGGCGGCGTTCGTAGAGGATGCCGACGATCAAGAACAGCGCGCCGGTGGAGATGCCGTGATTGATCTGCTGCAGTACCGAGCCGCTGAGACCGAGGGGCGTGAGCGCGAAAATTCCCAGGGTGCAGAAACCCAGGTGGCTGACGGATGAATAGGCCACCAGCTTTTTCATGTCCTTCTGCATGAGAGAGACGAGCGCGCCGTAGATAATGCCGATGATGGAGAGGACGATCATCCAGCTGCGGATTTTGGTGTGCGTGAGCACATCGGGGAAGAACGGCAGCGAAAAGCGGATGAAACCGTAGGTTCCCATCTTCAGCAGAACGCCGGCCAGAATGACGGAACCGGCCGTAGGAGCTTCCACGTGGGCGTCGGGCAGCCAGGTGTGGAAGGGGAACATTGGGACTTTGATGGCGAAGGCGAAGAAGAAACTCAGGAATAGCAGCGTGGCCGCGTAAGGGCCGTAGTCGGAGTAGATTCTTGGCGCGGTTTGGTAGAGCGACTGCAGGCTGAAGGTGTAGACGCCGGTGACGACGTGATGGTGGAAATACAGAAACAGGATGCCTAGCAGCATTAATACCGAGCCGGCCAGCGTGTAGAGGAAGAATTTGATGGCGGCGTAGAGCTTGCGCGGGCCGCCCCAGATGCCGATCAGCAGATACATAGGCACCAGCATCGCTTCCCAGAAAACGAAGAAGAGGAAGAAATCGAGCGCCATGAAGACGCCGAGCATGCCGGTCTGCAGAAAAAGAAACCAGATGTAGTATTCCTTGACGCGATTCTCGATGGCGGTCCAGGAAGAGAGGATCGAGATCCAACCCAGCAGCGTGGTGAGCATGATGAGCAGGAACGAGATGCCGTCGATGCCGAGGACGTAGCCGGCGCCGATGGAGGGGATCCAGTTGTTGGGCTGTGCCCTCGACAAATTTGAAGCCGGGCTCGAAGCGTTGCGCCCAGAACATCGGAACCAGCGGCAACGAAATCAGGAAGCCGCCGAGGGCGAAGATGTTGGCGATCCAGCGGACGGCGTCCTTGTTCTCCTTGGGGACGAACAAGAGCAGGAGCGCGCCGAGCAGCGGCGTGAAGAGGATGATGGATAGGATGTGATTTTGCATGAAAGCTCTTAGCCTTTAGCTCTTAGCCTTTAGGTCAAAACTTTTCGCCTTGGGGTCGTGGCTAAAAGCTAAGAGCTAACGGCTAGAAGCTGCTTTTCAGTGGTACACGTAATAGAAAACAAAACCTAGCAAACCTGCGGTCATTACCAGCGCATACCATTGCACTAATCCCCATTCGAGCAGGCGCGTGGGATAACTCAGCATGCGGGCGAGGATCGCGGGGCCGTTGACGCCGATGCCGTCGATGATCCACTTGTCCCACCAACTGGAGAGCGTGGCGGTGATCCGCGTGAGCCGTCCAGCACCGTTGACTGCGCCGTCGATTACGTTGGCATCGAACCAGGAACTGGCTTCGCCGAGTCCCATCACGCCGAGGCGCACGTCTCCTACTTTGCGGCGGCCGGTGAAGACGTAGTCGTAGCCTTCGTCGACGTAATACTTGTGCATCAGGGTGTTGTAGACCGGAGGCGCGGCCGCGGCGATGGGCTCGACGTAACCCTTGTCGGCATTCTCGTACGAGCGTCCTGCCATAAACCAACCCAGACCGGCAGCGCCCACTGACAGGAACATCAGCAGATATTCCGTCGAACTGGTGTGCTCTTCTTCTTTTTCCCCGGCGGCGAGTTGCGCGCCCTTGCCTTCCTCGACTAAGACCTTCGCCTCTCCGCGCGAGAAAACGGGATCGAGAAATTTCGCGAAACGATCCGAACCGCCGAGACTGTGGGGCCAGCCGAGAAATCCGGCGAACAGCGAGCAGACCGCGAGGATCACGAGCGGCATGGTCATCGACTTGGGCGACTCGTGAATGTGGTGCTCGACCTCGTGGCTCATGCGCGGCTTGCTGTAGAACGTGAGGTAGATCAGCCGGAACATGTAGAACGCGGTCATCAGCGCGGTGATGTAGCCGATGCCCCAGAGGATGCGATAGGCGCCGCCTTCGCTGGTCCAGGTCTGCCAGAGGATTTCGTCTTTGGAGAAAAATCCGGCGAAGGGCGGAATGCCGGAGATGGCGAGCGTGGCGATCAACATCGTCCAGTAGGTGGTGGGGATTTTGTCGCGGAGGGCGCCCATGTGGCGCATATCCTGCTCGCCGGACATGGCGTGAATTACCGAGCCCGCGCCCAGGAAGAGCAGGGCTTTGAAGAACGCATGGGTGAAGACGTGGAAGACTCCGGCAGCGAAGGCTCCGACGCCAAGAGCGAGGAACATGTAACCGAGCTGCGAAACAGTCGAGTAGGCGAGGACGCGCTTGATGTCGTTCTGCACGAGGCCGATGGAAGCGGCGAAGATGGCGGTGAGTGCGCCTACGATGGCGACGGTCTTCATCGAAGTGGGCGCGAGCATGAACAATGCATTCGAGCGCGCGACCATATAGACGCCGGCCGTGACCATGGTTGCGGCGTGGATCAGGGCGCTGACGGGCGTGGGGCCTTCCATGGCGTCGGGCAGCCAGATGTAGAGGGGAAGTTGCGCGGACTTGCCGCAGGCGCCGACGAAGAGAAGCAGCGTAGCGGCGGTGATGATGGGATCGCCGCTGGCGAAGTGGCCGCTACGAGCGAGATGGTTCACGTCGACATAGCGCAGCGAGCCGAAATACCAGGCGATGAAAAACATTCCGAGAAGGAATCCGGCATCGCCGATGCGGTTGACGATGAAAGCCTTGTTGGCGGCGTCGCTGGCCGACTTGCGATGGAAATAGAAACCGATGAGCAGATATGAGCACAGGCCGACGCCCTCCCAGCCAACGAACATCAGCACATAATTGTTGGCAAGGATCAGCGTCAGCATGGAGAACATGAAGAGGTTGAGGTATCCGAAGAAGCGGTAGTAGCCGCCTTCATGCGCCATGTATCCGATGGAGTAGATGTGAATCAGCATGCCGACTCCGGTTACGAACAGGAGCCAGATGCTGGAGAGCGGGTCGAGGAGAAATCCGGCGTCAGCCTGGAACGAGGCTTGGGAGCCGTCTTTGGTGAGGTAGGTCAGATGGCCAGTGTCGGTGCCGAGCCAGGTGTAAATGATTTTTTCGTAAGGGCGGTGATGGTTGGCGTCGGCCCAGTGGGTGTATTCGAGGACCGCGAGGCAGGCCAAGAGGAATGCCAGAACGACCATGCCAACGCAGACCGCGTTCACCGCCTGCTTCGAAGCCTTGCGGCCGAAGAAGAACATCATCGCCGCGCCGAACGCGGGGAAGAGCGGGATGAGGTAGATGTGATCTAGAAAGAACATTTCATCTTTCGTTTGTCATTCCGAGCAGAGCGAGAATCTAATGCACTCTGCCGACGGCGAGGAGTACATAGGTCCTTTGCTTCGCTCAGGATGACAACTCGGTACTGCGTACTGCTTCCCTACCACTTCAGCAAATTCACCTCGTCAATGTTGACCGTCTCCTTGTTGCGGAAGAAGGCGATGAGGATGCCGAGGCCGACCGCGGCTTCGGCGGCGGCGTCGGTGATCACGAAAATTGCGAAAATCTGCCCATTCAGGCTGCCGGGGATGTGCATTCCCTGCCAGTAGCGGGAGAAGGCGACTAAATTCAAATTGACGGCGTTGAGGATTAGTTCGATCGACATCAGGACGATGACTACGTTGCGGCGGGTGAGGACTCCGATCACGCCGAGCAGGAACAATGCTGCGCCTAGGACCAGGTAGTGCAGCGTCGTGATGTGAAGCATGGATTCCATTTGGACCACTGGGGCTAAAGCCCCACCTCTATTCTTAGCTCTTTACGCGGCCCTAAAGGGCCGCTCTTCCACTCCACAGCCCTAAGGCTGCTCTTCCAACAACCCTCTTACTTAAATTCTTTTCTTCGCCATCACTACTGCGCCGATGATCGCCACCAGCAGCAGCAGGGAGGCGATCTCGAACGAGAACATGTACAAGCCCTTGCTTCGGTCATAAAGCAGGGCAGCGATATCCTGCACGTTCTGGCCTTCGCTGTAGGTCATGCGGCCTTCCGGGAACAGGTTCTTCCCTTTGGTATAGACCGTGATAAACAGGCCGCCCAGCGCGCCCGCGGCGACGATTCCGACCAGCCATTGCTTATTGAACTGGCGCTCCTTTACGGTGCGCTCGAGGTTGATCAGCATGATGACAAACAGGAACAGCACCATGATTCCGCCGGCGTAAAGAATGATTTGCACGCCAGCGACGAACGGAGCGTAGAGCATCAGATATAGACCAGCCTGCGCCAGCAGCGTGGTGATCAGAGCCATCGCGGAATGGACGGCATTTTTGCGCGTGATCACCAGGATGCCCCCGATGATCATGGTGGCCGAGAGCAAGTAGAAGAAGAACGGTGTGGCTACTGGCGTCATGCGTTTGCTATCGTTTGCCTCAGCGGCTAAAGCCGCGTGTCTCTTTGCTGCTCTTCGGCACGGCTAAAGCCGTGCCCTTCCCGTGCTGCGCGGCTTAAAGCCGCGCCCTTTCAAAACTGCAACTTCCTGCGGCACGGCTAAAGCCGTGCCCTTTCCTGTTTTTTATCCTGGCCAAATGAAGCCTGCGCCTGCCGTGAGGATTAAGATCCCGAGTCCCATCGGCAGCAGAACCTTCCAACCCATTTTCATGAGCTGATCGAAGCGGTAACGCGGGAACGTGCCACGATACCAGATATAGAGGTACATAAAGGCGGCTACTTTGGCCGCGAACCAATAAATGTCGCCCACGTGCTCGCGGACCCGCGGAATGAACAGGATGAGCCCGATCAATCCCAACAGCACACCGAATGCCGCGAGGCCAGCTGTTTGAATCTTGAACAGCGGATGCTTGGGCATGCGGGCAACGTTGTAGAAGCACATCAGCGCTAACGCTACGAACGTGATTCCTGGGAAGAGCGAGAAGACGAGGTCCCACGTGGGGCCGCTCAGCAAGTTAGGAAACGGCCGCAGCCAGCCGCCGAGCCAGAGCGTTACCGCGATAGAACTCACGGCGATCATGGCGGAATATTCCGCGAGGAAGAACAGCGACCAGCGGAAGCCGCTGTATTCGGTGTGGAATCCGGCAGTCAATTCGGATTCGGCCTCGGGTAGGTCGAACGGTGCGCGGTTGGTTTCGGCGACCATGGCGATCGCGAAGATGAAAAAGGCCACCAGTCCGAGCGGGAAAAATTTAAACACGAACCAGACGCCTTGCGCCTGCTGCTCCTGCACGATCCCGATCATGCTCAACGTGCCGGTGCCTTTGGCGTTGAGGCTGGTCATAAGAATCGCGGAAACTACGGCGAGGCCCATCGCCACTTCGTAAGAGACCATCTGCGCGCTGGAGCGGAGGGCACCGATCAGCGGGTAATGGGAGTTGGAAGCCCATCCGGCAGTAACAATGCCCAAAACGCTGAGCGATGACACGCCGAGCATGAAAAGGATGCCGATGTTCATGTCGGTGATGGCATGGGTGGGGCCGAACGGAACGACAACGAAAACCGTGAAGGCCGCGAGCACGACGATGAAGGGCGCGATCCAGAAGACCAGCTTGTCGGCGCCTTCGGGGATGATGTCTTCTTTGAGCAGAAGCTTGATGGCGTCGGCGATGGGCTGAAGCAGGCCGTGCGGGCCGACGCGCATAGGGCCGAGGCGGACCTGCATGTGGGCGAGAATTTTGCGCTCGAGCCAGTTCATGCAGATGACAGCGACGCTAAGCCCGGCGAAGACGAGCAGAACATAGACCGTGGCCCAGAACCAGTTCCCAGCCGCGCCGGGAGTTTTATCGCTGCCGAGGTAGTCCGTGATGTAGTTGAGCAGTTCGTGCATTCCGTGCTTGCCCACAGGGGCTAAAGCCCCATTCTTTGCTTCTCTAACGCGGCGCTAAAGCGCCGTTCTTCCACTAGATATCTAGCGGTCGACCTCGCCGAGCACGATGTCGAGCGTGCCGATGACGGCGATGACGTCGGCGACTAACTGGCCGCGGCACATCAGATCGAGCGCCTGCAGATTCACGAAACTTGGCGGGCGCACGCGCACGCGATAGGGCTGCGTTGATCCATCGCTCACGATGAAGTATCCGAGTTCGCCCTTGGGCGCTTCGATGGAGTGGTAGACCTCGCCGACGGGAGGCTTCATGACCTTGGGAACCTTCGCCATGATGGGGCCCTCGGGAATGCCTTCGACCGCCTGCTCGATGATGCGCAGCGACTGGCGGAACTCGGCCATGCGCACGATGTACCGGTCGTAGGTATCGCCGTTCTGGCCGATGGGAATGTCGAAGTCGAAATTCTTATAGTTGGCGTAGGGCAGGGCTTTGCGGATGTCCCACTTCACGCCACTGGCGCGGAGTACGGGCCCGGTCACGCCGAGCGCGATGGCGTCTTTGGCGGAGATGGTTCCGACGTTCTTGGTGCGTTCGAGCCAGATACGATTGGTGGTGAGCAGCTCTTCGTATTCGTCGATCTTCGGCTTGACGAACTTTACGAACGCCTTCACGTCTTGCTCGAATCCGTCGTAGGTTTCATATTGCAGGCCACCGATGCGGAAGGCGTGCGTGGTCAGGCGGGCGCCGCAATATTTTTCGTAGATCTTGAGAATTTCTTCGCGGTCGCGGAAGGTATAGAAAAGCGGCGTGATGGCGCCGATATCGAGCGCGTGGGTGCCGAGCCAGAGCTGATGGCTGGCGATGCGGTTCAGTTCGGTGAGGATGACGCGGATGTATTGAGCGCGCGGCGGGGCTTCGACGTTGAGAAGTTTTTCGACCGCCTCGCAGTATCCCAGACCGTTCGAAACCGCGGCGACGTAATCCATGCGGTCGACGTAGGGATTGAACATCGTGTAGGTGCGGTTCTCGGCAATTTTTTCGACCCCACGATGCAGGTATCCGATGACGCATTCAAGGCCGAGAACTTTTTCGCCATCGAGGCGGAGGATGACGCGCAGAACGCCGTGGGTCGCGGGATGCTGCGGGCCCATGTTGATGACGAGCTCGTTCGCGTCAAGAAAAGTCTTGTCGGGCGTTTCGAGATCGAGCGGCGAGAGTGTCTTGGGGTCAGTCATCGCTAAAATTATTGGCCGCTCTCGATTCCCAGGTTGATCTGCACCCATTCGTTGTCTTGCTGCAGGATTCCGTAATCTTTGCGGAGCGGGAATCCCTTCCAGCCGTCGGGCAGCAGAATTCTTTTCAGGTCGGGATGTCCGTCGAACTTGATGCCGAACATGTCGTAGACTTCGCGCTCCAGCCAGTTCGTGGTCTCCCAGATGGGCACCGAAGTTGGCAGAGACTCGCCGTCGGCGATTTGCGTTTTCACCCGAATGCGCTCGTTGCGGGGGAAAGAATAGAGAATCCAGACCACGTCGAACTGCTTCTCCCGCTTGGGATAGTGCACGGCGGTGAGGTCGACACAGTAATCGAATTGTTCCTGGTCGCGGAGGAGGTGAAGAATTTCAGGAATCAGGGAGCGGTCGACGACCATGTAGTTCTGGCCAAGATAAGTGAGGGCCTCGATACCCGAACCGTATTCGCGTTTGAACTTTGCGACCATGGGCGAGTCCCATGGCGTGGGCACGGGGACCGGCGCTTTGGCCGCGGGAGCAGCGGGCTTGGCCGGCACGGCGGCAGCAGGGGCCGACGGCTTGGCGGTCGGCGTCTCAGTTTTCGCTGGTGGAACGGGAACGGTGGGCGGCTTGTCGGGAGTGGTCGAGGTTTCGGGTTGAACCGATGCGGCGGGTGTAGCTTTCACTCCGCCCGGAGTAGCGGGCTGATCCGCCGTCGGCTTTGGTGTATTGTCCGGCGGCGGCGATGAGGGAGATTTAGTTTCGTCCGGCATATGCGCGAAGGCACAACTCAAGCCCAGTCGCGTTCGGGGAGAACGTTAACTTTTATCAGCTTGAGAGAATGGTGTCAACGAGGTTGATCAGGCAAAAGCCCCTGTTGCAACAGCGGCGGCGCGGCCTGAGGAATCTCATCAGCGCGACTGCGCCTGATACTGCTCGATCAAATCGCGGATGCGTTGCGCGTCTTTTGATTTTTCTTGGCTGGAAGCAATCCGCCGGGATTTAAGTTATGATTTTGCCTCGAAGGCATTTCCTAATGGATGCGGATTCGAAAGCTTGCCCCGTCTGCGGAGAGACCATCAAGGCCGTCGCCTTGAAATGCCGCTTTTGCAACACTGACCTCGTAGCATTTGCGGAGAAAAAAGAGCTTGCGACGGAAAAGAAGTTGTTTACTGGTCATCCTGCAGTAATCTACCGGGCAGAGCAGCTTTTTCCCTTTCTAGCGGTGCTCACTTTATGTATGGCAGTGGGGTACAGCAATGGCGCCGGACGGGGCATCCTCTACGGATTCCTCGTCTTTTTAATTGTGAGCAGCGCCATTTATCTGTGCTATTACCTCATCAGTCTAAGTGTCCTCTACGACATCACTACGCAGCGGGTTAAGCGAGAGGTAGGGTTGCTGTCGAAGAAACAGGAGAGTCTGGAGCTGTTTCGAATTGACCATTTCGAGTTGCGCAAGCCGTTCGGAATGCGACTGCTGGGGCAAGCGGAATTGCACCTGTTCTCGTCCGATATGGAATTCGAGAATTTTTATATAAAAGCTGTCCCGCGCCTGGGGGAATTGTCAGAGACTCTGCGTGAGTGCCAACTCCGCGAGCGGACACGACGGGGCCTCACAACGTTCGTCAGAGCGTAGGCGATGAGGCAATTGTCGGAGATTACGACCCGCGCCACCACCCCACGGAATTACACCCATTCGAGGGCGCCTTTTTGCCAGACCCAGATGTAACCGACCACCAGGATCGCGAGGAAGATCAGCATCTCTATCAGGCCGAAGCCGCCGAGGGCTTTGAACTTCACCGCCCAGGGAAAAAGGAAAATCGTTTCCACGTCGAAGACTACGAACAGGATCGCGATGATGTAATAACGGACGGTGTAGCGTCCGCGGGCGCTGTCGATTGGATCGATGCCGCATTCGTAGGGCATGAGCTTGGTCTTGCTCGGATTGTCCGGGCGGACCAACTTGGCCAGCAGCAAGGTGATGGGCAGCAAACTGCCGACGATGGCGATGAAGATAAAAATGGGTACGTAATTTTGCGGCATGAGTGCTCCGATTCCGCGCAGCAAGTCATCCTAGCGCGGATGGGACGGAGGTTCAAGCTGCAATTCCCTTCTGCCATGCGGCGGACTCGTCGTGATATGCTTCCGGATTCCGCCCAAGAGTTCGCTTCGCGCGGATAAAATCTCGCCTTCATTCTGCTGGACTAAGGAGAGCCTGTGACCTTCTCACGCCGTGATTTCGTAAAAAATTCTGTGCTGGGTGCTGTTGCGGCAGGAGCCGGGATCCCCGCTGGCTGGGCTGCTGAAAGTAATGCTGTGCAGAGTACTTCGCCGCAGGGGGCTCCCAAGGGTCCAATCATCGTTTGCGCCAACAACGGGCACGCTTATGTCGAGGCGGCGTATGCATTTCTCAAAGGCGGCGGAGACACACTCGATGCTGCGATTCGCGTGGTGAAGGGACCGGAAGATGATCCCAATGACGACTCGGTCGGCCTGGGCGGACTGCCGAATGAAGAGGGCGTGGTCGAATTGGATGCGTGCTGCATGCACGGGCCGACGCGGCGGGCGGGGGCGGTCGGCAGCGTGCGCAATATTAAGAACGTGTCGATGGTCTCGAAGGCCGTCATGGAGCACACCGGGCACGTCATGCTGGTGGGCGATGGCGCGGAACGATTTGCCGTGGACATGGGATTTCCGCGAGAAAACCTGCTGACCGACCGCTCGCGCAAAATTTGGATGCTGTGGAAGGAATTCAATTCTGATCGGGACTGGTGGGGGCCGGGACTTGCGAGCCCACACTGGCGCCAGCCGGGTCCGGAGTCGAAGCCGCAGGCCGAAGTGTGGAGCGATCGCATTCGCGAGTTGCAGGAGCGCGCCGCGAATCTGGGCATTGAACCGGAATTTCAGCTGGCGGCGCTGCGGCGGGTTCTCTTCCCGCCAACCGGAACGATTCATTGCTCCGCGTTGAATGAAAAAGGAGAAATCTCCGGCATCACCACGACCAGCGGGCTCGCCTTCAAACTGCCCGGCCGCGTTGGCGATTCGCCGATTATTGGAGCGGGCTGCTATACCGATCAGGACGTGGGCTCGGCGGGAGCAACCGGAAGCGGGGAAGAAAATATCAAGGTGGCGGGCGCTCACACGATTGTGGAGAACATGCGGCATGGCATGTCTCCCCACGACGCCGGCATAGACGCGCTCAAGCGCATCGTGCGCAACTACAACGGCGACATGAACAAGCTGCGCTACATGGATATGACCTATTACATTCTGCGCAAGGATGGCGCCTATGCGGGGGTGTGCCTGTGGGAGGGATATTCCGAGGGGAATCCGCACAAGTTCACCGTGCACGATGGCACGCAGCGGTCTGAAGTCGCAACGCCGCTGCTGAAGGGATATTCGCAGGAATGGCCGCCGTTCCCGGCGATTCCGGAGGAGTTGAAGAAGGATTCGGAATATCTGAAGTAGGATACGCGATCCGGCGCGGAGCATAGGGGGGGTCGAACTCTAACACTGAAATAGTGTACACTTACTTAGTATGAAAAATATCACACTCAGCGCAGACGAAAGTCTGATTGAACAGGCGCGACTGGTGGCCCAGGCGCGACATAAGACGTTGAACGCCGCCTTCCGCGAGTGGCTGGAGCAGTATGCCGCGCAGGCAGGGGGCGGCGCTGCGGTCGAGGCCCTGATGCGCCGCTTGCGGCACGTGCGCTCGAACGGTCCCTACACCCGAGACGAAATGAATGAGCGGTAGATTTTTCCTGGATACGAATATCTTCGTCTATACCTTTGACACCAAGGCGACATCCAAAGCAAAAAAGGCCGCGCAGTTGGTTCGAAGATCCGCTGATGGCGGCCAGGGAATCGTCAGCTATCAGGTCGTACAGGAATTCTTCAATGTAGCTCTTCGAAGATTTGCAAAACCTATGAGCGTGGCGGAGGCGGAGCAGTACCTGATCACCGTCTTCCGTCCGTTGCTGGCAGTCCACTCCTCGCCCGCTCTCTACATGGAAGCACTCCGAATCGAGGCGAAGCATCGGTTTGCATGGTATGACTCACTGATCGTCGCTGCCGCACTGGAAGGGCAATGCGAAACGCTGTACAGCGAGGATCTGCAACATGGGCGTGAGATCGAAGGTCTGCGGATTGAAAATCCGTTCGCCAACTAATTGAAAGTTTCGCGCTTAGTTAAGTTCCCTTCCTACAAGAAGCGCACTTTCACATCGGGCCCTTTCTCGAGGTGAATGCTCTCGATGAAGCGGACCTTGCCGGTGCGCAGAGTCAAGATGGCCGAGGATGTGCGCGTGCCTTCACCGAAGAAACGCACTCCTTTGAGCAGAGCGCCATCGGTCACGCCGGTGGCGGCGAAGATGAGTTGCTTGCCGGGGGCAAGGTCCTCGGCTTCGTAGATGCGGTTCTTGTCTTTAATTCCCATGCGCGCCAGGCGCTCTTCCTGATCGGGCTTCACGACCAGGCGGCCGAGCATATATCCGTTGAGGCAACGGATTGCGGCCGCTGTAATCACGCCCTCGGGCGCGCCGCCTGATCCCATCACCGCGTGCACGCCGGTGCCGATGACGGCGGCGGCGATTCCGGCAGAAAGATCGCCGTCGCCGATGAGACGGATGCGAGCTCCGGCAGCGCGAATGTCGGCGATTAGCTTGTCGTGACGAGGACGATCCAGCACGATGACGACCAGATCTTCCACATCGCGATCGAGGCGCTTGGCGATATTCTTTAGATTGTCAGCGACCGGGGCATCGAGTTCGACTGCGTCTTTACAGGAGGGACCGACAACAATTTTTTCCATGTAACAGTCGGGAGCGTTGAGTAGACCTCCGCGCTCCGAGGCCGCGAGCACGGTGATGGAGCCGGGGGCGCCCGTCGCGCACAGGTTCGTGCCTTCAAGAGGATCGACGGCGATGTCGACCTCGGGAACTTCGGTGCCGTCGGGAAATTCCGCGCCCACGCGTTCTCCGATGTAAAGCATGGGGGCCTCGTCGCGCTCGCCTTCGCCGATCACGATGGTTCCGCGCATCGGAATCGAGTCCATGGTTTTGCGCATGGCTTCGGTAGCAACTTCGTCGCTCAGTTTGCGCTCGCCCTGACCCATGGTGCGGGCGGAGGCAATGGCGGCTACCTCGACCACGCGCAAGAACTTGGGCGCGAGATCGCTTTCAATATTTTCTCCGAAGCTGCGGACCTTGCCTTGTGACTGTGATTGCGTTCCCATCGAAGATATCTCCCTTGCTCGCGTTACGAGATCACTCCCGGCGCCGGCTTGAGACTATAACCCAACCGCACCGCCGGAGAAAAGAAACGATAGTCCTCATCACAACTACGGATACTTAGGCATACGGCCTCCGTGGTATTCTCCTAACCCTGATTCCCAACGGAGCCCCATGCCCAACGCGCGCGCGCTGACGATTCTCTGCATCACCACCTATGAAAAAGGGCAGGAGTTTATGCGCGAGTGCAAGCGCCAGGGCTGCCGCGTTCTATTGCTGACGGCGGAGAAACTGCGCGATGCAGACTGGCCGCGAGAAAGTCTGGATGACACGTTCTACCTTCCCGAAGAAATTTCCGTCGAAGATATCGTGAAGGCCGTGACTCACCTGGCGCGCACCCACAAACTGGACCGCATCGTCGCGCTCGATGAATACGATATGGAAACCGCGGCGACCCTGCGCGAGCATTTGCGAATCCCCGGCATGGGACTTACCACCATGCGCTATTTCCGCGACAAGCTTGCGATGCGCATGCGGGCGCTCGATCGCGATGTGCGGGTACCGGATTTCGTCCCGGTCGTGAACCACGGCGACATCCGGTACTACCTTGAACATGTGGCCGGTCCCTGGGTGCTAAAACCGCGGCAGGAGGCGTCCGCGATTGGGATCAAGAAAATTCACGCGGCCGATGAACTCTGGCCAGTGCTGGAGCAGTTGGGCGATAAGCAGTCCTCGTTTCTATTAGAGAAATTCGTGCCGGGCGAGGTCTATCACGTCGATTCAGTCGTGTCCGAGAATGAAATTGTCTTCGCGAACGTCAGCAGGTACGGCAAGCCTCCGATGAATGTGGCGCAAGGCGGGGGTGTCTTTACGACTTCGACCGTGCCTCGGGGCAGCGATGACGATCACGGGCTGCGCGGCATCAATCGCGATCTGATCGCGGCCCTGGGCCTGGTGCGTGGAGTCGCGCATGCGGAATTTATTTGTGCGCACGCCGACGGACATTTTTATTTTCTCGAATGCGCCGCGCGAGTTGGCGGGGCCTACATCAACGAAATGGTCGAAGCGGCCACCGGGATTAACTTGTGGCGGGAGTGGGCGCGCATCGAAATCGCAGGCGGCGACGGATCGTACAAACTGCCACCAGTGCGCGCGGAGTATGCAGGCGTGATTGTTTCACTGGCGCGGCAGGAGAATCCGGATACCTCAGCGTACAACGATCCGGAGGTTTATTTGCGCATCAAGAAGCATCACCACGCGGGACTGGTGCTTCGTTCTGCAGATCCGCAAAGAATTCCCGCGCTGCTGCAAAATTATGCAGAACGATTTGCCCAGGAATTCACCGCGGTCGAGCCACCCCGGGCAAAGCCCACCGCCTAGAAGCTGATCGGTGAACGCGTTCCTTTACCGTTACCGAGGCTCGCGCTCTGCTACTATTTCCGCATGAACGTAACAGCGCACGATCATTCCGCGGCGGCGGAGCGCACCAACCCCCAGGAACGCCGGGAGCCGGCGTGAACCGCTAGCGATGAATCAAACAACGATTCGCATTGCCTTGATTCTCACAGGTCTATTCCTGATCGCCTCACTCGGCTTCGCTCAAACTGGCCCGGAAAAAGGCGGGCATGAGGTGGAGATCTGGGCTGGCGGCGGCCACTCGGTGGCCGGCGGACGCGGCAACATTGGAGCCTTCAATGGCGGTCTGCGCTACGGATGGATTCTTACGGGGCCACATCTTCCCGGCATTCTCCGCGGACGTTTCGAATACGCAGTCGACGCGGTTCCGATCTTCCTGATCTTCCAGCCGGCGAACACAGCTTACGGCGTGGGTTTCGACCCGCTCGGGTTGAAATGGAATTTCGAGCGTCGCGGCCGCTTCTCGCCCTACCTGGAATTAACCGGCGGCACTGTATTCACGAGCCACGATATTCCCACGGGCACGAACCCGGTGAACTTCATGGACCAGGCAGCGCTGGGGAGCCACATCCTCGGCGAGAAATATAACTGGAGCCTCGAACTGCGCTACATGCATATCTCGAACGCGGGATTGGGCAATCTGAATCCGGGGATCAACACGGTGCAGGTGAGGTTGGGGGTCGGAAGGTTCTTCAGCCGCAATCACTAGCAGGGCAGGTTGACTCATGGCCATGAGTCGACCTATGGCGTGACCGTGCCGCACGCTGAATTTCCCGGTACTCGGGGTCCGCCAGGCGCTTGCGCTCGCCCGTCGCCGCGAGCCGCTGGGCGATGTGGAAAAGAAGCTTGCTGCCATTCGTGCAGCGGCCAAGCATGAATCGCCTACCGCCGACATCGACACCATGCTGGCGGAGATGGAACAGGGATACCTCTCGGGCCATAAGCCGTGATCTTCGTTGACTCGAATATTCCGATATATCTGATCGGCTCACCGAGTCCGCAAAAGACAGATGCACAGCGACTACTCGAGCAATTAGTCAGCGAGCGCCAGCGCCTAGTCACGGATGCCGAGGTATTCCAGGAGATCCCTCACAGATATACGTCGATCAATCGTCGTCATGACATCCAACGCGCTTTCGACGCTCTTCGCAGCACGGTCGATGAGGTCTTCTCGATTGAACATCCTGTTGTCGAACGAGCCAAACAGATTGTCCTCGCGTACCAACGCCTGTCCGCGCGCGACGCCGTGCATTTCGCGGTCATGGAGCAGCATGGCGTCGAGCGAATTCTGACCTTCGACCCTGGATTCGACGGATTGCCCGGAATTACACGCCTTCCCTCGCGATAAGAGCTGCGGGTTGCGGCTCTTGCCTGCCGACCGCTATTCTTCTCAGTCATGTCCACACTCGTCGAATGTGTTCCGAATTTTTCTGAGGGGCGCGACCAGGCCACAGTTGACGCCATCGTCGACGCCATGAAGATGCCCGGCGTCTATCTGCTCGACCGCGAAATGGACGCCGACCACAACCGCTGCGTCATCACGCTGGTAGGCGATCGGGATGCCATTCAGGAAGCCGCCATTCGCGGCGTGGGCAAGGCCGCTGAATTGATCGATCTCACCACGCACACTGGAGCACATCCGCGCATGGGCGCGGCCGATGTAGTGCCGTTCATTCCGATTGACGGCGTGACCATCGAAGACTGCGTTGCCATGGCGAATCATGTGGGCGAGGAAATTTGGAGGCGCTATCAGATTCCGGTTTATCTCTATGAATCCGCCGCCCGAATTCCCGAACGCCAGGGCCTTGAAAATATTCGCCGCGGCCAGTTCGAAGGCATCAGTGCCGAGATCGCGACCAATCCTGCCCGCCGTCCGGACATCGGCGAACCGCGCCTGCATCCCACGGCGGGCGCAACGGTGGTGGGCGCGCGCAAGTTTCTGATTGCCTACAACGTCTTCCTGAACACGCCTGATGTCGACATTGCTAAGAAGGTCGCCAAGGCTGTGCGCTTTTCGACGGGCGGCATGCGCTTCGTCAAGGGCGCCGGATTTCTCGTCCGCGGCCAGGCGCAGGTGTCGATGAATCTGACTGACTTCGAGCAAACGCCCGTGCATCGCGTCTTTGAGATGGTCAAGCGAGAGGCGGCCCGCTATGGAGTCGTGCCGGTGTCGAGCGAGATAGTCGGACTGATTCCAAAGAAAGCATTGGAGCAGGCCGCCGAGTGGTTTCTGCAAGTCGAGAATTTCGATTCTTCACTGATTCTGGAAAACCGGCTGGCCGCCGTCATGGGCGGAAAGATGGCCGTCGGAGGCCTGCGCGCTGGAGTCGAGCCGTTTGTCGAGCAACTCGCCGCACCCACGGCCGCTCCGGGTGGCGGCAGCGCATCAGCCGCGGCAGCGGCGATGGCCGCGGCCCTGGCAAACATGGTCGCATCCATGTCGCGGGGCAAGAAAGCATACCTGCAATACGAATCGCAACTCAGCGCGGCGATCGCCCGCCTTACGCCTCTGCGTGAAGAGCTCAAGGCGGCCATCGATGCCGACGCCAACGCTTTCAAGCTGGTCATGAACGCCTACAAGCAGGCCAAGACTGCGGCGGACGAAAAAGTCGGCGATGCGCTCATCGATGTCGCGCTCAAGCAGGCCACGGCCGTGCCGCTCGGGGTCGCCGAAAAAGCGCACGAAACCGCGCAGATCGCGCAGTCACTCCAGCCCATCACCAATCCCAACATGAAGTCGGACCTGACCACCGCGATCGCCCTGGCGAAGGCCGCCGCAACGGGCGCGCTGGCCAACGTGGAGATCAATCTGGCGTCGCTCAAAGATGAAAGCTTCGCCGCTGAGGTGCGCCGGCGGACCGCAATGGTTTCCTAGCACTTCACAAATTTCGTTTCAGCGACAAAAATATTCACCGCTCCGAGTAGAAATCCCAGGTGTGGGGTTGACGCATATAACCTGCAGCCGCTCGGCTTCGCCGACTCCAATACGACCGACGATCTATCCGACTGCTTCAACTTCAGCCAGACGGCAAATGCCTTCCAGACAATAAACGCGCCGCTGAAGGCAGATTTCTTCCTGCACGACAAGAGGCCGCCGTCGCCGCCAGGTGACGACTAAGACCGGCTGGGAGAGCAGACTTGAGAGCTATCGCCAGTTAGCAACAGTGGCATAATTCAGCCTGCCCTACCTGTCACACGGTTGAGATAAAATTGGCGGTTGCATCCGTAGGATCAATCTCGATAGCGCGTCTGAGCTCTGCCTCAGCCTCAGAATGTCTTCCGAGTTCTTGCAGCAAAATTCCGAGCCTACCATGTGCTTCGTGAAAATTTGGGTCAAGCAGCGTTGCCGCTCTGAGAAGCCTTTCTGCCTCCTCATTCTGGCCATCTTCCGCCAAAAGAAGCCCAAGGTTAAAATATGCTTCTGAATAGGATTCATCGAGCTCGATTGCTTTTGCGGAATGCCTTTCTCGCGGCTTCCTTTTCCCCAAGGCGATTATGCACGGCCCCCAGCAGGCTTAGCGACATTGGGCTCGGACCGGCGGCAAGCGCCTCTTTAAGCCACGCTTTCGCCGTTCGTGCATTAGTCGAAGGATCTCCATCTGTTCTTCTTAGAAAAAAGGAACCACGAAGTGCCATCGCAAGCGAAAATGTCTTATCGACCTTTATGGCATCCAGAAATGCTTTTTCTCCGTCCGTCCATCTTCCCAGCCTCTCCGCCGCACGTCCTAACTTGCAGAGATAGTCCGGGCGATTTGACGCGGATGCTAACTGCTGCCACGCATCGAATGCAGCGGGGTAATCGTGGGATCGTTCAGCAGCCCTTGCAGCTTCTAACAGAAGCGATTCATCGTTTCTCAAGCGGACTCCCTTTGGCACTGGACATTATGCAGCACGCGGTCAACTGGCGAAACATGGCCGTTACACTCATTTACCCCTGCAGCCCCCGGACTCCAATCCATCAATGGTTACTGTACTTTTGGTTTATGACCCCCTCCTGCAAGTAAAATAGAATGAAATCGTTCTACAAACGACAGGGTCCGATCGTGCATCCAACGAAGGGTGTACCTGACCCAATCTGTTTCCGATTCCGAGGCGTTATGAAACTGCTTAAAGTTTTTCTGGTTTCTCTTTTGATGGGGATCATGCTGGCGAGCATGGCCTATGCCATGCCGATTAATTCCTCCGCCCGCTCCTGCGTGCCGGCCGATCTGCTGCAGCTGATTTCGGTGGACTACCGCGCCCTCAAGGACTCGTCCACGGCGATGGCCCTGAAGCAGCAGCTCATGCCGGACAACATCAAGCAGTTTGAAGCGGCGCTGAAGGCGATTGGCATTGATCCCGACAAAGACGTCGACACGCTCACCTTTGCCTCGTTCCACTCGGGCAAGCAGGGAGTGAAAAATATTGGCGTCGCCGCCGGTCCCTTCAACATGAAGGCCGTGCTGAAGAAGATGAAGCTGCAGAAGTTCGTGCCCAAGAAATACGACAACTCCGACGTTTATCCCATGGACGGCGGCTTCATCATGAGCTTTCTCGATGACAGCACGCTGCTGTTCGGGGATTCGATCGCCGTGCATGCCGCGCTCGATACCCGCGACGGCAAGATTCTCGGCCTCGACACCAACGGCAACATGGCCGACATGATGACCGATGTGGATGACGCTCCGGTGTGGAGCATTCTGGACCAGGAAGGCACGCAGAACGTGATGCACTCGGCACTGGGACAAGCGGCCTCGATCGCGGACTATGAGACCATAAAGAAGCGCATCCTGGGCTCGCGCTACACCATGAACTTCAACAGCGGCGTGAACTTCGACCTGATGGTATTGACCTCGGATTCGGTGACCGCATCGACGCTGTCATCGCTAGTGAAGGCGGGGATTCTCTACAAGAAGATGACCGCGTCTCCGGCAGAAAAAGTCGCGGTCGACAACACTACGGTCGACTCCGACAGTTCGAACCTGAAGCTGCACTTCAAGGCCAACGACCAGCAATTCCAGTCGCTGATGCATTCGGATTTGTTCGCAGCCGTCTCGCACTAAAACATGTAGCGGCGGACGCATTCGTGCGCCTGCGAGCGAAGCGAGCTCTGTAGAGAAATTCAAAGGCCCCGGACGAATGCGCCGGGGCTATGCTTTTCTTAGCTACCTTTTTCGTCTCTCCCGCACCCAGCCTTCTTTCACCATCTGCCGGGCACGGCCGATGGCCAGCGAGTCTTGGGGAACGTCGTCGGTGATGCAAGAGGCCGCGCCGACATAGGCTCCCTTACCCAGGCGCACTGGCGCCACCAGCGTGCTGTCGCTGCCGATGAAGACTCCATCCTCGATGACGGTCTTGTGCTTGTTCACGCCGTCGTAGTTGCAGGTGATGGTGCCCGCGCCGATGTTGACTCCCGCGCCGATCTCCGCGTCGCCGAGGTAGGTGAGGTGGTTCGCCTTCGATCCTTTGCCCAGCTTGATCTTCTTGGTTTCGACGAAGTTGCCGACATGCGCAGCCTCGCCAATCTCGCTGCCTGGCCGCAAATGCGAGTACGGACCAATGGTCGCACCGGCAGAGATTTGCGCGCCTTCCATCACACATCCCGGGCGCACGGTCACGCCGTCGGCGATCGCGGTATCGCGGATGACGCTGTAGGAGCGGATGCGGCAGTTCCCTCCAATGCGCGTCTTGCCCAGAAGCTGAACATAGGGCTCGATCACGGTGTCGGCTGCAACCTCAACGTCGCCGTCGATCACGCAGGTTGCGGGATAAAACACGGTCACGCCATCCGCCATTAGTTGCCGGCACTTGGCCACGCGGAGAAAGTGATCGATGTCCGCCAGCTCCGACCGTGTATTGCCGCCCAACACTTCGCGGGCGTCGGCGGTCTTCGACGCCACCACACGCCGTTTAGCCTTGCGCAGCACTTCGGCCATGTCGGTCAGATAATACTCAGCGTGCGCATTATCGGTAGACAGCTTGGCGATATGCGCGTAAAGCTCCTTCGCATCGAAGACATAAAATCCGGAGTTAATTTCGCGAATCTTTTTCTGCGCAGGACTTGCGGACTTCTCTTCCACGATGGCCTGCACTTCGGCGCTTCTTGGACTTTTTCGCAGCACGCGGCCGTATCCGGCGGGATTCTGCAATTCCGCGCTGAGCAAAGTCATCGCCGCGCGTTGCTGCAGGTGAAAATCGAGCAACTGGTTGATGGTTTCCGGAGTGATCATAGGAGCGTCGCCTGAGAGCACGATCACGTGGTCGTACCCGGCCAGCGCATTCTGCGCCACCATGAGGGTGTGGCCGGTTCCGCGCTGCTCGGCTTGCACCACAAAGTTGACGCCCGTGTGAGCCATCGCCGCGCGCACGCGCTCCGCCTCATGGCCGATAATCGCGTAGACATCTTCCGCGGGGACGAGGCGAGTCGCGGTGCGGATGACATGCTCCAACAGGGGCATCCCGCCGACTTCATGTAACACTTTAGGGATTTGCGATTTCAGCCTGGTGCCTTTGCCCGCCGCCATGATGGCGACAGCAATGCGCGGGGCTTGCAGCGACACCGAGGCAGAAGAAGAGGCGGACTTTCGCGAGCGATCCTGACTGGAGTGGTCCCTGCGGGAAGATTTAGTTTTCGATTTCGTCATTCGCCTCAATATACCGCGATGCCCTGCCGATGGCTAACCTCGTCTCAGCGCCTAAACTGGAGTCTCCAGTTGCGCCTCGACTGGGCTAATCCAGACTCAGCCCACCATCTACCAGCAAAATCTGTCCGGTGATGAATTGCGGAGCGGTTGCGAAAAAGAGCACCGCCTGCGCAATATCGTCGGCGCTACCACTTCTACGCATGGGCGTCTGTTTGGCCATGCGGCGCATAAAAGCCGCAGCGGATTTTTCTCCCAGATCGATCATTCCCGGCGCCACGGCATTCACCGCAATCTCCGGCGCGAAGGCCTTTGCCATGACCTTAGTCAGCATGTGCAAAGCCGCTTTTGACGAGCAGTAGTGTGCATGCGAGGCCCAGGGTTTGAAGCCGCCGAGTGAGCCCATATTGATAATCTTGGCTTCAAGTAGAGCTTTAGCTTTTCTACGGTCGCGGGTGCGGCGCATGAGGCTGAGCGCTTCGCGCGTCACCAGGAACGGACCGCGGGTATTGGAGGCGAAGATTGCGTCCCATTGGGCGACGGTCAGTTTCTCGAAGGCAACCGTCTCGTAGTTGGCAGCGTTGTTGACGAGAATGTCGATGCGGCCCAGTTCACGCCCGACCTCCTTCATCATGCCCTGGACGCTGCCTTCGTCGGTGATGTCACACTGCAGGGCGAAGGCTCGGACACCGTGCGCGGAGATATCGATGACAGTGCGCTGCGCCTCGCGCGCGGAGGTGCGGAAGGTGATGGCCACATCGGCTCCGGCCGCGGCCAGAGCCAGCGCGGAGGCGCGGCCCAGACGGCGCGCCGCTCCGGTTACGAGCGCAGTTTTTCCTGCGAGAGGTCTTGCCTGAAGGTCTGGCATGGTGGGATTCTACCCGAATGGTGCAGGTCGCCATCGCAGGCCCGGGCTAATTCAGAACTACTGAACCCGCTGCAGCAGCCGGGTCAGCGTTGGAACGATCGTCTTGGGCTCCTCCGACTTGATAATCAGCGCGCTGGCCAGATCGGTCGCGCCCTCTACCCAATGGCGGTCTTCATCCACGATCATGATGATCGGCACTTTCGGGCGCAGCCGACGGAGTTCACCCGCGATCAGAGCCGCTTCCGATCCGTCCGAGTCCAGATCCAGAATCACCGCGTCCACCGATTGCTGGCTGAAGACCAAAACTCCTTCGTGCCCGTTGCCGGCGCTTAATACGTCCCATCCATGTTCTTTAAGTAAGGCACAGCGCAGATTCAACTCGATGAGGCCCGCGCCAATGCATAAGATTCTGCCGACTCGTTTTATCATGCGGCGTCCTTTGCGCAAGCCATTTGTAAGTCTCGCCAAATTAGAGTGGGGGATTGGATACCAATATGAGCGGAGTGGGTTGTTTGTGCAGTGTTTGCAATCACACCTGTTGGGGAGGCGCGGCCAGCTTGGAATTGTCCCGTTTTCGTACCTGGGACCAAGCCTTTTTTCGCAAGCACATGGAAGACGCGACCGGTTCGCGCTAGAATCTCCCTCATGCCCGACACCCGTGTCGTCATCTATTCGCGTCGAGGATGCCACCTCTGCGAAGTGGTGAAGGAGAGTCTTTCCAAACTCTCCCGACGCGGCGGCTTCAGTTGGCAAGAGGTCGATGTGGACACCGATCCGAACCTTCGCCGGCAGTTCAACGACGAAGTTCCGGTGGTGTTCATTGACGGGCGCAAGGCCTTCAAGTACCGCATGGACGAGCAGGAGTTTCTGCGCAAGCTGGCCGGTTAAGTTCCCCAGTTAATCTGCCAGTAATCCTCGTCAGGCATCGTCTTTCCAAGTACAATCTTCCGCGGCATGCTGCGCACCCAACTCTACGCCGATCCCCACGGGCTCTTTCTGCACAATCTGGTGCTCGACGCGTGCCGCCGCAATCGAGAAAAGACTGCGCTGATCGACACATCATGCGGACGACGCATGACCTTTGCTGACTATGGAGACGCCGTCGAGAGCGTGGCGCGCGGATTGATTGCGGCCGGCGTTCAGCCCCGCGATGTCGTGGCGATTTTTCTACCGAATTCCTGGGAGTTCTGCGTTTCATTTCATGCCCTCCAACTCGCTGGGGCAATCCCTACGCTGCTGAATCCCACCTATCGCGAACGCGAGGTCCGATATCAGCTGGAAAATTCCGGCGCGGTAATGTTGATCAGCGACGGCGCGAATCTGCAAGGAATCAATCTAAGTGACCTTCCCAACCTGCGCCGCACTTACTCGATCCGCCAGCACACGCCGGGTACGGAGCCGTTCTCGAACCTGCTGCAGCCGACTACGGCTACATTCCCCAAACCCGATCAGGCGCCCGAAACCGCGCTGGCCGCGCTTCCCTACTCCAGCGGCACTACTGGCCTGCCCAAGGGCGTGATGCTCTCGCACTACAATCTGGTTTCGAATATCTATCAGCTGATCGGTCCGAACTCGGTTCACCTTGACGAGAACGACACCGTTCTCTGCTGCCTGCCGCTCTATCACATCTACGGATTGAACGTGGTTCTCAACCCAGCGCTGATTCTGGGCGCGACGCTCGTGCTTGTGCCCCGCTTTAATGTGCCGCAACTCACGCAACTGCTGATCGAAGAAGGCGTCACCATGATGCCGCTGGTCCCGCCGGCGATTAACGCTCTATGCCAGGCGGCGGAAGCGGGACAATTTCCGCGCGACCACAAAGTTCACTGGGTGAAGTCGGGTGCGGCGCCGCTGGCTCCGGAACTTCCGCGGCGCTTCACCGCGCTCACCGGCATTCTGGTGTGCCAGGGATACGGAATGACTGAAGCCTCTCCGGTGACGCACGTTGGATTTCTCGAGCCCGCGCTTTATCGTCCCGATTCCATCGGACATCCGCTCGCCCAGACCGACTGCCGCGTTCTCTCGCAGACGGAAATCTCTACTACCGATTCTCCGGATCAACTCACCGAAGCGCCGAGCGGCATGCCCGGCGAGTTGGTCATGCGCGGTCCGCAATTCATGCTGGGATATTGGCACGAACCGCAGGCCACAGCTGCCGTTCTGCGCGATGGATGGTACTGGTCAGGGGATATTGTCACCCGCGACCGCGAAGGGTTCTACCGCATCGTCGACCGGCGCAAGGAGATGATCAAGTACAAGGGATTCGCCGTCGCGCCCGCCGAGATCGAGGCCGTGTTGCTCGAACACCCTGCAGTCAAGGAGTGTGGCGTAGTTGGACGCTCGGACGAATCTGCGGGAGAGGTTCCCGTGGCCTTCGTCGCGCTTCGTGAAGGCTTCGCGGACGGCCAGAAACTCAGCCAGGAACTCTGCACCTTCGTGGCCGACCGCCTGACTCACTATAAGCAGCCGCGCGAAATTCGCTTCGTGAATACCGTGCCAAAAACCGCATCCGGCAAGATTCTGCGCCGCGAACTGAGAAAGGCGATCGGCTAAAGCCCAGAAATGACAGGGTTTTGACATCCTGCTGACAATTCCCCGCACCGCCTTCCCCACACTGATCCATAGCTGACGTGCTCGCCGTTGGCATCGCACAGGAGGATTGTTATGAGTTTGCCACTGAAGAGTTTCGCTTGCGCTGCAGCCCTGCTTGCCGCTGGCGCTCTCTCTGCCCAGGCCCAGGGAAATAATTTCAATACTCCCGGGAACATTCTGATTTCCGATCAGTACAACAATCGCCTCATCGAGGTGAACCCAAACAACCATAAAATTGTATGGTCGTTCGGCAACGGCTCCAGCATTGCAGGCCCCCATTCGGTGGTCGGAGTCAATGACGCGCAGCGCATCGGTCCTATCACGCTCGTCGCTGGAACTGGCGTACCCGCGGGCGCAGAGCCGACTTGTCCCAACGGATGTCCCGACAACCGCGTCATGCTGGTTGATCCTACCGGCAACATCTTCTGGGAATATGGCAAGGCCGGTGTCACCGGCTCAGGCCCCGACCAGCTCAACACCCCAGTTCAGAATACCTGGCTACCGAACACGCACATCCTGATCACTGACCAGGCCAACGCCCGCATCATCGAAGTGACGCTCGAAAAGAAAATCGTCTGGCAGTACGGCCAGACCGGCGTAACCGGTACCGGTTTCAATCAGCTCAACAATCCCAACAGCGCAGAATTACTGAGCAATGGGCACATCCTGATTGCCGATGAGAGCAACAATCGAGTCATCGAAGTGACTCGCAGCAAGAACATCGTCTGGAGCTACGGCTGCGCAACTTGCAGTGAGTTGAATGCCGCCGCCTTTGCCAGCCGCCTGCCCGACGGCACCACCCTGATCACCGATGGCGGAAACAATCGCATCGTTGATGTCGATTCCAGCGGCAACGTGGTCTGGACCTACTACACCAATGCGCGCGTGGGTAGCGTCTCCAATCCCGCGCCCAGCCGCGCGGTCATGCTGAAGAATGGCAACGTGCTGATCAGTGATCAGAACAATATGCAAGTGTTTGAAATCAGTCCCAGCCAGAACATCGACTTCGTGCAAGGAACCATCGCGGTGGCGGGCAACGGATTCGACCTGCTGAACGGCCCCTACGACGCCAAGGTGATCGGCGACTACACGGGCTTAACGCCACCGTTCTGACCTTCGCTGAATGAAAATTGAGTTCGCCCGGCTTGCCGTGCGCGTCAGGCCGGGCGATTTCTTATTCTTCTGATCCCTCCGCCGCGAACCTAGAAGTTCATCGATGCACTTGTGGCCCTTGACCCTACCGCAGGGCCGATCTACATTGCTGCAACGTTGTTCCGCTCTTTCTTGATCTGGGGATCGTTTCCTGTCGGGGCTCCCACTTCTCCCATAGCGCTGTTCCGCCCGTCGTGGGGCGCGAGACCGGCCATCCGGCTGGCTCGTAGCTGGGCTGAACAGCAGACCGACCCTGCGCCCGCCTTCGCAAACCAGACACACAACCAGACGTCGAGGTGTGCCTGCCCGCATGGAGGTAAAACAATGACTTGTCGTAAGCGTTCCCTGCTTGTCGTTTGTCTTGCCACGGCTGTATTGATTGGCTTTCAACTTTGTGCGCAAACCGATCCTGGGCCACGTCCCGGACCGGCAGGCGCCGGCAGTTTTTATCCAACCTTGAGCGCCAATGAACAGGCGTTCTTCACCCAGGCGCAGCAACGCTTTCAGGAGATTGATTCGGTGTCCGGAAAGATTACCGGCGAAGCTGGTTCGGGCCTCGGGCCTACGTTCAACGGCAACAGTTGCGCCCAGTGTCACGCGCAGCCAGCCGTCGGAGGCAGCAGCCCAGGTACGCTCAGCCCGCAGAATCCTATTCCGAATCCGCAGGTTGCTCTGGCTACGCTGGATGGTGCGACCAACCAGGTTCCATCGTTCATCACAAGCACGGGACCGGTTCGCGAGGCCCGGTTCATCAAGACCTCCTCAGGCACGGCCGACGGCGGGGTGCACGGTCTTTACACCATCACCGGACGCTCCGACGCTATCGGGTGCACGCTTGCCCAACCGGACTTCGCCGATGCGCTTACGGCAAACAATGTGATCTTTCGCATTCCCACGCCGATTTTTGGCCTGGGCCTGGTGGAGGCCACTCCTGATAGCGTCTTGCAAGCCAACTTGACTGCGACTGCTTCGGCGCGGGCTGCGTTGAAGATTGGCGGAGTCTTCAACACCAGCGGCAACGATGGCACCATCACGCGCTTTGGATGGAAGGCCCAGAACAAATCCCTGCTGATTTTCGTGGGCGAGGCTTACAACGTGGAACAAGGCGTCTCGAACGAGCTGTTCCCCAACGAGCGCAGCGCGACTACAGGTTGCGTGTTCAACGGCTCGCCCGAAGACGCAACCAACATTCTGAATCAGAACTCCAGCAGTTCGAACTTTGGCACGACCGTCGGCACGGCTTCGGAGATGTCCTCCGACACCGTGAACTTTGCGGTATTTGGCCGGCTGTCGGCACCACCGACACCGGCTGCACCAACTACTTCCACACAGAATGGCGCGGCGACGTTTGCGTCGATCGGCTGCTCACTCTGCCACTCGCCCACTCTCACGACCGGCTCGTCCCCATACACGGGCATGTCGAACGTGATCTATAACCCCTATTCCGACTTTGCGCTGCATAACATGGGCAGCGGCTTGTCGGATGGGATCGCGCAAGGTGCTGCCACTGCCAATGAATTCCGGACTGCACCACTCTGGGGCCTCGGCCAGCGGCTTTACTTTTTGCACGATGGCCGTACCACCGATCTGATCGAGGCCATTGACGCTCACAAGAGTTCGGGATCGGAGGCGAATGCGGTGATCAAGAAGTTTAGCGCTCTGAAGCCATCGCAAATGCAGGACCTGCTGAATTTTTTGCGGTCACTCTAGAAAGCACTTCACCGTGGGGACAGTCGAAGGCGGCTGTCCCCGCATAGTTCTCAGTGTCTACTTGGTTTCAGTTTTTTCTTCCAGCTTGCGAGTGCTTAGAAAATTCCAGAGCAAGTCATTCGCCTTGAGATCCTCGCTCGTCTTTCCGATGGTATTTTCGGGCTCGTACTGCTCGCCTCCCGGCCAGGTGTTGCCCGCGCCCTTGATGCTGTAAAGAACGACCTCCGCGTTTTGCTGGCAGCCGGTGTAGGTGTCAACTTTTGTCTCCATGCCGCCCTTTCCCGCAGACGGCAACTTGCTCTTCTCCGGTTTCTCGCCGCAGCGATCAATCTTCGCCCAATCTTTGGCGCTATCCTCAGCCGATAAAGTCGACAGCCTCAGATTGTGTTCAGTCCCGCCGCCGTAGGGCACGACCGGGTCCGAAGTGCCATTGATCATGACCGCGGGCACGGGGCGCGTCGGCACGCAGATCATCGTCTTCGGCATGGTCGCGCCCACGGTTCCAACCGCAGCGATGCGATCGCTCAAGGAGCATCCCAGCCGGAAGCTCATGAAGCCTCCCTCCGACAGGCCGACGGTGTAGACGCGCGAGCTATCGACGGAAAACTTCGTGCCCAGGAAGTCGAGCATCTGGTTGAAGAAGCCGATATCGTCCGCCGGAGTGCGGCCCGCTTCCTGACTGGGCTCGCGATTCCCTCCCTGCTGGCCTCCTCCGGGATATCCTCCACCACCGCCGGGATAGCCGCCACCGCCCCCAGGGTATCCGCCCGGATAGCCTCCTCCGTAGCGCCGTCTTCCTGGCCCCATCTGCTCCATCCTGTGCTCCTCGGGGCGCACACCCACATTCCAGCGGCCATGCAGCGCTGCGGGATAGACGACAATGATGCCGTTCTTGTCTGCGAGCGAGTTAAATTGTGTGAGGCGCTCCATGTCATCCGGATCCTGATTCAGGCCCGCCAGCAGAATGACCACCGGATAATGCTGCTGTGCGTTATATCCCGTGGGCAGACGAACCATGAATGTGCGGTCAACGTCATCGACGGTTACTTTTTCCCTGGTTTCCTGCGCCCGGAGCGTCTGCCCAACCACCAGAGTGAGAGCTAAAAGACCGCTACATGCGGCAAATTGATAGATTTTTGCGGATTTCATCTGGCCTCCAGACATCACGGCTCCAACCCTACATCACTTCAACCTGTTTGAAGCCTTCCCCAGGCATGAAGTTGGCCGGAATAAAAAGTTGCCCGGAACAAAGCTGGAAGCCCTTACGTACCTCTTCATGACAGTGAAATTCAGCTCCGGCGAGCGCAACCAGCGCACCGGGCAAGGAGAAAAGGCCATGGAAGGACTCACCGGTCTCGCAGCAGTCATTATGTTTCTGGGGATGCCCACGGCCGTACTGGCCATGTACACCTTTTACCGCGTGCGCAAGCTGCGCACCGAAGAGCGCCTGGCAGCGATTCAGCGCGGCGTGAATGTCCCCATGGAGCCTGAACTTTCGCAATCAGCGCAATCACGGCGCCACGGCATTTTGCTGGTATCGGGCGCGGTTGGCTACATGATGGCGTTCACGATTCTCGCAAGATTTGAACCCGATGCCATGATGGCCGGTGCGTTTGGCGCGATCCCGTTCATGCTGGGTCTAGGCTACTTCGCGGATTCAGCGCTGATTCGTCGCGACGCGCGTGCGTCATAGAGCATTGTTGGTGCTGGGAGTGTTTCGCGAAGAGTAAAGGTGGGCGCCCCACTTCTCAGGCGCAATGTGCGCGAGAAGTGGGGTTTCAGTTTCCGATTCTTATTTTCCAGTGAGAAATTTGAACTGGGCTTCGGTCAGAGGCACAACGCTCAGCCTTCCCTGCCGGACCAAGGGAGAATCGGAGAAAATCTTGTGGGCTTTCACCTCAGCCAGCGTGACCGGCTTGGCAATCGCCGCGCCAGCTTTGATCTTCAGTTGCGGATTTTTCGAATCCGCGTCATCGACTGAGACCACGGTCGCGGTCCCGACGGCGCTCTTCTCGTCGCCAGTGTGATAGATGATCAGCCGTTCTCCCGGCTTCATTCCGCGCATATTTTTCAGCGCCACAGGATTCGATACTCCATCCCAAATGGTGGTGCCTTCGCGTTGCAGATCGGCAAAGGAGTAGGTAGACGGCTCGGTTTTCAGTAAGTAGTCCATAGATTTTCGCTAATTCGGCTTTTGATTGGGCGGCGGATTATCCTGCTTGGGCGGAGCAGTCGAATCTTTGGGATGATTGTCGTATATCGAGAACTGCTGCTGCGGCCGCTTGAGCTTGATGGTGATCTCCATCTTGGGCTTGTCAATGTCGTAGTCTTCCCCGTAGGTCTGGAATCCGTGAGCCAGGATTTGCACCCGCAATTTTCCATACGGGATGCCATCGAAGCTAGTCTTGCCATCCATATCGGTTTTCAACTCGGCTCCGCCCGGGATCTGGCTCCCCTTGGCATTTACGGGATGCATGATCACGGCCGCGTTGCGCACAGGCTTGCCATTGTCGTCCTTACTCACCACGAAACTCAGCAGGCAGGTTGGACCGTCATCCTTATCCTGTTGGCCAAATGCCAGGCTCGAAGTCGCGAGCACCGCGAAGAGCAAAAAAAAGAACCCCTTCCTCATGCGAACATTCTAAGCAAGGCAAGCACTCCGTGTCATCTGGGGATCGAATGGGATGAAGTTGGGTGAGGAAAAGACTAGAGTTTGCCGCCGGCCGAATATGCCATGGGATCGGCCTGGGCACTGATGGCACGCCGCAGTTCTTCGAAAAGTTCGTCCGGCATCTGCTGAAAGGCGACGACTACATCGGGATCGAACTGGCGGCCGGACCAGGCCTGGATTTCTTTGCGCGCTTCCATAATCGATCTAGCTTTGCGGTAGACACGATCGTTGGTGATGGCGTCGAAGGTATCGGCCACCGAGAAGATCCGGGCGCCGAGCGGAATCTGCTCCGCCTTCAAGCGGCGCGGGTAGCCGCTGCCGTCGAAATGTTCCTGATGCGAGTACACAATCTCAGCCGCTTCGCGCAGCACGGGAATCTTCTGCACCAGCTTGTAGCCGAGATAGCAGTGCTCGCGCATGACCGCGAACTCCTCCGGCGTAAGCTTGCCGGGCTTGTTCAGAATGTTGTCGGGAATCGCCATCTTGCCAATGTCGTGCAGGAACGCCCCGCGCGCAATGGTCTCGATCTGCTCTTTCGGAATTCCCATCGCCTTGGCGATGGCAATGGTGAACGCGGTGACACGCTTGGAATGGCCTTCGGTTTCGCGATCTTTATAATCCAGCGCCTCACCCAGCACTTCGAGGGTGATGTCATAAGAGCGCTTTAATTCTTCCAGCGCAATTTGCAGTTGCTCGGTGCGCGCCGTCACCAGCGATTCCAAGTTCGTCTGGTAGGTCCGGTTCTCGACCTTAAGGCGGCGATTCTCCAGGGCGCGGCTGACGGTATTGAGCAATTGCTCGCGCTCGAAGGGCTTCAGGAGGTAGTCGTAGGCGCCGTTGCGAATGGCAGCCAGCGCGACGGAAATGTCGTGGACCGCCGTCACCATCACCACCGGCATGTCGGGATATCTTTCCTTGGTGCGCTCGAGCAGGCCGATGCCATCGAGATCAGCCATCATCAGATCAGAAAGCATTAATTCGAATTCTTCGCCAGAGGTCAGTATGGCGAGCGCCTCCATCCCGGAAGCAGCCTGTTTACAGGCATATCCCGCCGCATTGAGCATGGAAGAGACAATTTCGCGGATCGGCTCTTCGTCGTCGACCACAAGAATACGATCAGGCATGGGCGTACACGAAAGTCTATCGGCGATTGTAACGCAGGCTCCAGATGCCGAAAGTAATCAACGAGGTCCGGAATGTCCATCGAGAACCAGGCGCGACATGATATTCAGAAAAGTGGGATTAGTACGCCCCGAGGACGATGAGCGATTCCATGTTGTCCATCTGGAAGACGGCGGCCGCATTCGGCCTGACTAGGCCGGCAACGGCCGAGTGGGTATTACTTGTGCTGCTGGGCTTTTCCCTGCTCGCACTGAAAGCCTGCCGCGACAGCTACGTCAAGACTTGGATCGCGGGCTGGGCAGCCTTAGTCGCCTCGCGTTGCCTTGAGCATTCTCTGTCGGCAGCCTTGCCGGCGCCGTTCGGCACGGTTGCCACCCAAGCCACTTTCGTATTGTCAGCAGGCTTACTCGCGGGCGCAGTTCTGCTCTATACCCGCAGCCGCAACCTGATCCTGCCGCTGGCGGTGATCACTCCGCTGCTTGTAGGCCTAGCCGGAGCTCGCGTTCTACTCGCGCCGGATTCGGTGCCGCTGCGGATGGCAGTTGAGATCAGTTATCGAATCGTCCTGTTGACGGCTGCGATTGCGCTACTGCATGCGCGACGCGGACGCTGGCATCCGGCCGCGTGGCTGGTCGCCATTTCGCTGCCGATGCTGCATCTTCCCTGGCCTGCTTTGACTAATCGATTGCCCGAGACGGCGTCTCTCGGCGCCGAAGTCGTGCTCGGAACGGGGATGTTGCTGCTGGTATTCGGCGATGCACTGGCGCGGACGCGAAGATTGCAATCCCTGCACGCCATCACCAACAGCATGGCGGGGGCATCCTCCTACAGCGTCGCGGTTCAATCGGCGATTGAAGAATTGCAGCGCGTAGTCGGTGTGCGGGCCTGCTGGTTTCGCCTGGTTGAAGGCGAGCGCCTGGTATTGACCCAGGCCGTCGGGCTGTCGACGGACTTCGTGCGAGACGCCGTCGGGATCGCGCTCGCCGAAGACATTACCAAGCTGCTTCAAAGCTCCCAACCGCAGGTCATGACGCGGGACAGCGTCGCCATCGAATCCTCAGAAGAACTGAAAGTGGGAAAAATTCGCCAGGTTGTAATCGCGCCGGTCATCGGCAACAAGGCGGCGCAAGGCGTGCTCTTGCTGGGCAATTCCATTCGCCGCCAGTGGACCGGAGAGGAACTCCGCTTCATCCAGACCTGCGCGCAGCAACTGGCGATTGCGGTAGAAAATTCGCGGTTGCTGGAGCAGGTACTGCGATCGCAGCGGCAGTGGATGAATACTTTCGATTCCATCCACGACGTCATCCTGGCGCACGACGCCGATTTCCGCATCATCAAGGTCAACCAGCTTCTGCTGGAACAGTTGGGCAAGGCGCCGGCGGACTTGATTGGCAGCCTGTGCGAATCGGTGCTGCCGCAGAAATTCAGCAAATGGACCGGTTGCCCCTATTGCGCGACCCGCGCCGACAAAGAATTTACCGAAGGAGCGGATCCATGTTTTGGCGGCTTCTCCGTGGTCTCGACCTCCGCTTACGCCGAGCAGGAAACTTCGCAAAAGGGCATCATCCACGTGGTTCGCGACATCACCGACCGGCGCTCGGCGGAAGAAAAATATCGTGTGCTCTTTGAGCAGGTGCAGGAAGGCGTTTATGTGGCCACACCGGCCGGCACTCTCATCGACTGCAATGACGCCTTCGTTCACATGCTGGGCTACAGCCGGCGCGAAGAAATACTGGTGCTGAATCTGGATTCGGAAATCTGCGTCGATTCCCGCCAGCGTGAAAATTTCCGCCGCGAGGTCGAGGAGCACAACTACGTTCGGAATTTCGACATTACCCTGCGCCGCAAAGATGGAACCTTACTGCTGGCTTCGGAAAGCAGCTTCGCCACGCGCGACTCGTCGGGAAATATAGAACGCTACCAGGGCTTCGTTCTCGACATGACGGAAAAGCGCCGCGCCGAAGACGAGATGCGGCGCCGCAACCGCGAATTGAATGCGCTTAACGCCATGGCCGTAGTGGCCGCGCAATCTTTCGATCTGGACGAAATCCTCAACCTGACTTTGCGCCAGGTGGTCACGCTGTTCGGAGTCGAGAGCGGATCGGTTTACCTCTCTGACATTGATTCGGCTACGTATCGTCGTCGGGCCGCGTGGGGCCCGCGCAGCCGTGACAAAGTTCGGGCGGCGGAATTTTCCTTTGCCGAAGGCTTCGGCGATCTGGTCATGCGGTCGCGCACGGAAGTGATCTCTGCCGAATACATGCCGCACCTGCCGCCGAAAGCGGTGGAATTCCTGCGCTCGGAGACGGACCGTTCCTGGATCTGGGTGCTGTTCTGGGGCAAAGACGCTCCAGTTGGCCTGATGGGCCTGTGCAGCCACTCGGGATACGAATACTCCAGCAACGATGAAAATCTGCTGGTCGCGATCAGCCGGCAGTTGGCGACGACCATCGAGAAAGTCCGGCTCTACGAAGAAACCTGCCGCGCCTACGAAGACTTGCGCAAGACGCAGGAACAGTTGCTGCAGAGCGAAAAAATGTCGGCCGTCGGACAGCTGATCGCCGGCGTCGCGCATGAGCTCAACAATCCGCTCACGGCAATCCTGGGCTATGCGCAGCTTCTCGAAAGCGAAGGCCTCAACACCCGCGCTCAGGAATTTGTCGCCAAACTGTTTAAGCAGGCGCAGCGCACGCATCGCGTGGTGCAGAATCTGCTGTCGTTCGCCCGCCAGCGCACGCCACAGCGCGAAGAGGTCGACATTCGCAGGGTGCTCGATGAGACGCTCGACCTGCGCGACTACGATCTCAAGAGCAATAACATTCGACTGGAGCGCGACGTTCCCGCAGAAGCCGCTACTGTCATCGCCGATGCGCACCAACTCGAACAAGTCTTCCTTAACATTATCAACAACGCGGTAGACGCGATTCTGGAAACCGGCCGCAACGGCAAATTAAAAGTCCGCGTCTACACGCTGGGTGGGCAGGTTTGCACGCAGTTTACCGACGAAGGACCCGGCATCAAAGATCCCAAGCGCATTTTCGATCCCTTCTACACAACGAAGAGTGTCGGCAAAGGGACAGGCCTCGGCCTCAGCATCTGCTACGGCATCGTCAAGGAACACGGCGGCGACATTACCGCCAACAACGCGCCCGAGGGCGGAGCGGTCATCGAAGTCCGGCTGCCCGCGGCGGTTTCCACGACGCCGCAAGCCGAACCCGCCAGTGCATCGGCGCGCCCCCACGTAAGCGCGCTCGCCGGCCGCGTGCTTCTGGTCGAAGAAGAAGAGGCGGTGCTCGAGTTCGAGCGCGACGTGCTGGCTGGCGCCGGCGCTGCCGTGGTCACCGCGACCAACAGCGACGACGTTCAGACCCGCCTTCTGTCGGAACCTTTCGACGCCATCATCATGAACGGCAAAATGCCCGGCGGATGGACTTGCAAAGAGTCCTTCCCGTGGCTCAAGCAGAACTGTCCGGGCATGGAAGCTCATCTCCTCTACACCTTCTCCAGCGGCGTCGATCAGAATGACGAGCGCGCCTTCCTGCAGGAAAATAATGTGACCTTCCTGGTGAAACCCTTCGAAGTGGCGGAATTGATCGCGCAAGCGAGACGGTTGCTGCAGAAAGCCCAAGCGCAAGCGGCGGGGGCCGGGGCCGACTAAGAGTCTCTCACACAACTGCCCGGTTTTCCTCGTCTTCAGCTGCGATAGACTATTCACACCCAACATGCCCCAATTCGCCCACGTGCAACTGCACACGGGTAGTCCCAGCTTGATGGCGGCGTAAAATAGTGTCGTGACCGAAGAAGCTTCCACAATCCTGAAGAAGGCCCTTGCGCTGCCTGCTGAGGCGCGCGCGGCGATCGCCGACTCGTTGCTGGAAAGCCTTGAACCGTCCAGCCCGACAGGGGAGTTGAGCAGGCCTGGGAAAAAGAGATCAAGCGCCGCATCGACAACGTTGACTCCGGCAGAGTGCAGCTGATTCCCTACGAAGAAGTGCGCCGGCGGCTGATGGCGCGGCTTTCCGATGCCGGCGAGTAAGCTCTATCATTTTCACCCCGAAGCGTGGGCGGAGTTCGAGACTGCCGAATCCTGGTACCGCCAGCAAAGTCCCGAGGCCGCCATCCGGTTCTTGGCCCGTGTACGACCGTCTGGAAGAAATTGCACGGGCACCGCACACTTAGCCGGAATATATGTATGGCTGTAGGAAGTTCGTCCTGCACCCATTTCCATATGTAGTCGTCTATCGGGAAGCGGAGTCGCGAACCGAGATCCTCGCGATTTCAGACGGACATCGTCGACCCGGATACTGGCGTCAGTGATTTAAGACCCAGGTATTCTCGATCCACCATTGACCCCCGAAACGCACAGGCCTCCACAGACCTTCCCTATCCCCTTTGCGTTAGACTAGCGGCAGACCCATGTCCCAATTCGTCCACCTGCACCTGCACACGGATTATTCCCTGCTGGATGGCGCCTGCGACGTCGAAAAACTCTGCGAACATGTGCAGCAACTCGGCATGCCCGCGGTCGCCATGACCGACCATGGCAATATTTTTGGCGCTGTGCACTTCGTCAATGCCGCCCATAAATATGGCGTAAAGCCGATCATCGGCTGCGAACTTTACGTCTGCAAAAAGGACGACCACAACATCCAGCGCACGCCGCCCGACGGCGATACCTACAACCACCTGCTGGTGCTCGCCGAAAACGACGAAGGCTACCGCAACCTGGTCAAGATCACGTCCGAAGCCTCGCTGCACGGCTTCTACTACAAACCGCGGGTCAGCAAGAAATTCCTGGCCGAACATTCCCGCGGGCTGATCGGCCTCTCGGGATGCCTCAAAGGTGAAGTGGCCGAGCGCCTGGTGGAGTCGAACTACGATGCCGCTCGCGCCGCGGCCGGAACGTTCGCCGACATCTTCGGCAAAGAAAATTTCTATCTCGAGATCCAGGACCAGGGCCTTGAGATGGAACATCGCATCCATCCCGGCCTGTTTAAGCTGGAAAAAGATCTCGGCCTGCCGCTCGTGGCCACCAATGACAGCCACTATCTCTGCGAAGACGACGCCCACGCGCAGGATGTGATGGTCTGCATCCAGACCGGCAAATCGATTCGCGACACGGCTCGCATGAAGTTTGAGGGCGATCAGTTTTTCGTCAAGAATTTCGAGCAGATGAGCCGGGTCTTCAAAGATTCCCCAGACGTGGTAACGCGGACGCTGGGCATCGCCGAACGCTGCAGCGTGCGCCTGGAAAAAATTGCGACGCCGTTCCCGCAGTTTGAGGTCCCGCCCGGCTACACCATCGACAGCTATTTCGTGCACGTCACTCGCGAGGGCTTCGCTCGGCGTCTTGAGGTGCTGCGCCCGCTGCACGAGCAGGGCAAGCTGAAGCATTCGTTAGCTGACTACGAGCAGCGCCTGGAGCGCGAACTCGCCATCATTCAGCAGATGAAGTTCCCCGGCTACTTCCTCATCGTCTGGGATTTCATCCGCTACGCGCGTGAGCATGACATTCCGGTTGGTCCCGGCCGCGGCTCGGCCGCTGGATCGCTTGTCTCTTACGCACTTGCTATCACCGACATTGATCCGTTGCAGCACGAGTTGCTGTTCGAACGATTCCTCAATCCCGAGCGCGTTTCCATGCCCGACATCGACATCGATTTCTGCATGAACCGGCGGGGCGAAGTCATTCAATATGTCACGCAGAAATATGGCCGCGACAACGTGGCGCAGATCATCACCTTCGGCACCATGGCCGCGAAAGCCGCCATCAAAGATGTCGGTCGCGCCATGGACATTCCCTACGCCGACGTCGACCGCATCGCCAAGATGGTCCCTACGCAGCTCAACATCACTCTGGAGCAGGCCATCGAAGATTCTCCGCAGCTGCGGGAGGCGATTGAGAAAGACAGCCAGATTCGCGAGCTCTTCGAAACCGCGCGCAAACTCGAAGGCCTGGTGCGCAACTCCGGAGTGCACGCCGCCGGCGTGGTGATCTCGCCGCGCCCGCTGACCGACCTGGTTCCGCTGCACCGCACCAAGAACGACGAAATCGTGACCGCCTTCGACATGGTCGCTATCGACAAGTTAGGCCTGCTGAAGATGGATTTCCTGGGCCTGACCACGCTGACGATTCTTACCGACGCATTGAAGTTGATTCTGCAAACTCGAGGCACACCCATCACGCTCGAAGCGATTCCCCTCGAAGATCAAGAGACCTACGAGAAGGTTTTCTATAAAGGACTGACTTCCGGCGTCTTCCAGTTTGAATCGCACGGCATGCGGGATGTGCTGCGCAAGTACCAACCGAATTCGATAGAAGACCTCACGGCTCTCAACGCGCTTTACCGCCCTGGCCCGATTCAGGGCGGCATGATCGACGACTTTATCGACCGCAAACACGGCCGTAAGAAAGTCGAATACGAATTGCCCGAACTGCAGGAGATTCTGCGGGAAACTTTGGGCGTGATCGTTTACCAGGAACAGGTGATGCAGATCGCCAACCGCCTCGCCGGCTATTCGCTGGGCGAAGCCGATCTGCTGCGCCGCGCCATGGGCAAGAAAAAAGCCGAAGAGATGGCGCAGCAGCGCGAGCGCTTTGTGGAAGGCGCCGCGCAGAGGAAGTATCCGCCCAAGAAGATCGAAAAAATATTCGATCTGATGGCGCAGTTTGCCGGATACGGCTTCAATAAATCGCACTCAGCTGCCTACGCGCTGCTGGCTTATCACACGGCCTATTTAAAGACCCACTATCCCGTTGAATTCATGGCGGCGCTGCTGACCTCGGTAACCGGCTCAACTGATGACGTGGTCAAGTACATCAACGAATGCCGCGAGATGGGCATCGCCGTGGAAGCGCCGGATATCAACGTCTCCGACGCCAACTTCACGCCGCACGGCGAATCGATCCGCTTCGGCCTGGCGGCGGTGAAAAACGTTGGCGGCAATGCCATCGAATCGATTGTGGCTGCGCGGAAAAAACTCGGCCGCTTCAAATCGATTTTCGAATTTTGCGAGAATGTCGATCTTCGCCTGCTCAACAAGCGCGTGGTCGAATCGCTGGTCAAGAGCGGAGCGATGGATTCCTTTGGCCGGCGCGCGCAACTCATGGCCGTTCTCGATAAGGCGATGGAGCAAGCCCAGAAAGCGCAACGCGACGCCGAATCGGGCCAGCACGGCCTGTTTGGCGTCTTTCAGGATGAACCCGCGACGCCCAATGACAAGCTGCCCAACATTCCTGACTGGGATGAGCACACGCGGCTCTCCGCCGAAAAAGAAATTCTCGGATTCTTTATCAGCGGCCACCCGCTGCAGAAGTACGCAGACAAGCTGCAGGATCTGCAGGCTTTGAGCGTCGAAGAGATATCCGGCATGACGAGGTCTACCGGAAAAGACGAAACCATCACTACGGCCGGAATTATCAGCAACGTGCGCGTGCTGAAGTCAAAGAAGGGCGATTTCTACGCACAGGCTATGCTCGAAGACATGTCGGGCACGATTGATCTGATCGTCTTTCCCGAAGCTTACAAGCGCATCGGCGAAAAGATAAAGCTCGAAGTGCCCGTGCTGGTGAAGGCCGGGGTGCGCATCGAAGAGGGTGCGAATCCCAAGATTACCGCGGCCGAAATTATGCCGCTCGAAGACGCCAAGGTCCCGCTGCCGCGCGCTATCCGCATTCGCATCCCTCTGGAGAACTCGCTCGAGACTACAGTCGACGATCTGCATACGCTTTTTGTCGAACGTAAAGGCGAAGCCCGTGTATTGTTTGACGTGGAACGTCAAGGAGATTTCATGGTGGTGATGGAAGCCGACGGCTATAATGTCGTTCCAGACCGCAACTTCATTGCTCGCGTCGAGCAACTGTGCGGTCGCGGCAGTGTGCGCATCATCAGCTAGAGCTAGATATGGCAGCACCGCAAAAGGCGCAGCAGGAGTTGGAGGAGATCGAGCGCCAGGTCGCCGAGATGAAGTCCGGCGGCTCGGACGACGAAACTCGCCGGCAGATCACACTACTCCAGAATCGCATCGAGACGTTAAGACACGATTTGAGTACGCCCAACACAGCTTGGCAAAAGACAGAACTGGCGCGGCATCCGCAGCGCCCGCAGACGCTCGACTACATTGAGCGCATGTTCACCGATTTCAGCGAGATTCATGGTGACCGCGGTTTTGGCGATGATGCCGCCATTGTCTGCGGCATGGCTCGCTTTCACGGTGAGGAAATTCTCGTCGTCGGCACGCAGAAGGGCCGCGACATGAAGCAGCGGGTTTACCGAAATTTCGGTACGCCGCATCCCGAGGGCTATCGCAAGGCGATTCGCATCATGCAGGTCGCGGAAAAGTTTCGCCGGCCTATCTTTACCTTGATCGACACAGACGGCGCTTATCCGGGCATCCACGCCGAGGAACGCGGCCAGGCTGAGGCCATCGCTTATAACCTGCGCGAAATGGCGCGTCTGGAAGTGCCGATCATCGCCACGGTGATTGGGGTGGGGGGCAGCGGCGGGGCGCTGGCCATTGCCGTGGCCGATCGCGTCCTGATGATGGAGAACTCGATTTATTCGGTCATTTCGCCGGAAGGCTGCGCCGCCATCATGTGGCGCGACGCCACCAAGAAAGAGCTTGCTGCCGAAGCCATGCGCATCACGGCCACCGACCTGAGAGAACTGGGCTGCATCGACGATATCGTGCCTGAGCCCGACGGCGGGGCCCATCGCGATTATGAAGCGGCCGCCAACCTGCTCGACGTCAGCCTGCAGCGGCACCTCGCCGACCTGAAGAAAGTTCCGCCCGCTGAATTGGTCGTCTCACGATATAATAAGTTCCGCCACATGGCTCAGTTCTTCAAAGCTGAGTCATAGGGGCACGCGGCTTTCTCCCGTTCTAAGGCGGGTTCCTCTCCGCTCCAGACGCGCCCTTTGCTGCGACCATAACCATCAATCGCCGTATAATGATTGGGTCCCTTGCAGCAATTCGACGAATCCCGGGCGCCAAGGTTCCGCCCGTTCATTGAAGGAAGGTGTAGGAATGGCCACTACGGATGTTGTGCCCCACGAGTCAGCCGGTGGCATGGGGCGCAGGCGGATCGTCAACGACATGAGCATTCAGGTCGCGACGGTCAACGGTTCCGGCTCGCAAAGTTCAAACACAGTTCTGCTCCGAAGCATTTTTCAGATGGGCGTACCCGTCTCCGGCAAGAACATGTTCCCCTCGAACATCGCCGGACTTCCGACCTGGTACACAATCCGCGCCAACAAGAATGGATACATCGGCCGCAAAAAGGAAATTGACTTCCTGGTGGCGATGAATCCGGAAACCGCGCAGGAAGACGCGATGTCCCTGGCCCCGGGAGCAGCCGTTCTTTATGACGAGCCACTGGCGCTGCACAAGCTTCGCGATGATCTGATTTTCTACGCCGTTCCTTACGACAAAATCGTCGCGCAAGTATGCCCGGAAGCGAAGCTGCGCAAATTGGTCAAGAACATGGTGTACGTGGGCGTGGTGGCCAGCCTGCTGACCATCGACATGGGCGAAGTCGAAAAGGCCATTCGGAAGCAGTTCGCGAAAAAAGTGAAGGCCGCGAACCTGAACCTGGCGGCGGCTCAAGCTGGGTTCGAATACGCCAAGGCGAATCTGGAAAAGCGCGGCGCGTTTTATATCGAGCGCATGGATAAGACCGCGGGCAAGATCATCATCGACGGCAACTCCGCCGCAGCGCTCGGATGCATGTTCGCTGGTTGCACCGTGGTGACGTGGTATCCGATCACGCCGTCGTCTTCGCTGGTCGAGACGATGATCGAGTACATGAAGGAATATCGCATCGGCCCCGACGGTAAGGCCACGTTTGCCATTGTGCAGGCCGAGGACGAACTCGCCGCCATCGGCATGGTCATCGGCGCCGGATGGGCGGGCGCGCGCAGCATGACCGCGACAGCTGGGCCCGGAATTTCGCTGATGGCCGAGTTCGCCGGCCTCGCCTACTATGTCGAAGTTCCCGGCGTCATCTGGGATATTCAGCGCGTCGGACCGTCCACTGGGCTGCCCACGCGGACCTCGCAGGGCGACATCCTCTCGACCGCAGTTCTATCTCACGGCGATACCAAGAACATCATGCTCTTTCCCTGCTCGGTGGAAGAGTGTTTCACCATGGCGCCAGAGGCCTTCAATCTCGCCGAGCAATTCCAGACGCTGGTGTTCGTCATGTCCGATCTTGATCTGGGCATGAACAACTGGATGTCGGATCCATTTCCCTACCCCACCACGCCGATCAAGCGCGGCAAAGTGCTGAGCATGGAAGATCTCGACCGACTCGGCGGATTCGCCCGCTACAAGGACGTGGATGGAGACGGCATCGGCTACCGCACGCTGCCCGGCACCGCCCATCCCAATGCCGCGTACTTTGCTCGCGGTAGCGGTCACAACGAAAAAGCGCAGTACAGCGAACGCGCCGACGACTTCGAAAACAACATGGAGCGATTGAACCGCAAGTTTGAAACGGCGCGCGCGTTCGTTCCGCGGCCGGAAATCACTAAGGGGAGCAACGCGAAAATCGGAATCATCGGCTACGGCACTTCGCATTGGGGCA
The DNA here is from genome assembly GCA_963701925.1 of uncultured Acidobacteriota bacterium. Lineage (GTDB taxonomy): Bacteria > Acidobacteriota > Terriglobia > Terriglobales > Acidobacteriaceae > Sulfotelmatobacter. The sequence continues at coordinate 334,755 of CAVPBQ010000005.1, read as the reverse complement.
TAACCGAAAGCCGCGACCAGATGCGCGAGGAGTACAAAATCGAGACTGATTATCTTCGCCTGCGCGCCTATCCGTTCACGCGCGAAGTTCATGAATTTATCGAGCAGCACGAGCACATTTACGTCATCGAGCAGAACCGCGATGCACAGATGCTCAGCCTGCTCAAACTCGATCTCAAGCCCGAACTGATCGGCCGCCTGCGCAGTCTCGCTCACATTAACGGACTGCCGCTCGACGCGCGTTCGATCACCGACGAACTAACCAGCATGGAGGGCAAGTAATGTCGACCACCACCGTAGAGCCCGGAACCACCGCACCCGGACCAAAGACCAATCGCATCGGCCTGACTGTCATTGACTACAAAGGTGGCAAAACGACGCTGTGCGCGGGCTGTGGCCACAATGCGATCTCCGAGCGCATCATCGAGGCCATGTATGAAATGGGCGTCGAGCCGGAGTATGTGATCAAGCCCAGCGGCATCGGCTGCTCGTCGAAGACTCCGGCATATTTCCTGAGCCGCTCGCACAGCTTCAACGCGGTTCACGGACGCATGCCGTCGGTCGCCACCGGAGCGCTGCTCGCCAACCGCAGACTGGTCTGCATAGGAGTCAGCGGCGATGGCGACACTGCTTCTATCGGCATTGGGCAGTTCATGCACTTGATGCGCCGCAATCTGCCGATCATCTACATCATCGAAGACAACGGCGTGTACGGGCTGACCAAGGGTCAGTTTTCGGCCACGGCCGACCTCGGCTCGAAGTTGAAAAGTGGCGTGATCAACGATCTGCCGCCGATCGATACTTGTGCGCTTGCCGTCCAACTCGGTGCGACGCTGGTCGGACGCTCGTTCTCGGGCGACAAGAAACAGCTCAGCGCCATGCTCAAAGCTGCCATTGCGCACAAAGGCACAGTCATGCTCGACGTGGTTTCGCCCTGCGTGACCTTCAACGATCATGAGGGCTCGACCAAGTCCTACAAGTACGTGAAGGAGCACGAGGAGACGCTACAGGACGTGAGCTTCGTCCCGCACTTCGAAGACATCGACGTGGAATACGACGCCGGATCGACGATCGACGTCACCATGCACGACGGTTCCCATCTGCGCCTGCGCAAGCTGGAAGAAGACTACGATCCCACGGACAAGATTCGCGCCATCACGCGCCTGACCGAGGCGCATGATAAGGGCGAAGTGCTGACTGGAGTTTTCTACGTGAATCCGAAGGCCCCCAACTTCATCGACATGCTGAACGTGGTCGATCAGCCGCTGGCCACGCTGCCGGATTCCATGACGCGCCCGCCGAAGGAAGTACTGGACGCTTGCATGGAAGAACTGAAGTAGTAAGGAAGGCGGACGACCAAGTCCTCTCCCGAGGGAGTTTGCCGTGCGCAACGGATTGATGATCGCATTGGCAGCGGCGGCCCTGGTTGCCGCTGTTTTTATTGACATCTTTTTCAACCCGATGAATGCGCTATCGCTTTGCGCCGAGAGAACGATCCTGGAGAAGACGTCACCGGACGGTCGCTAAGTGGCCGTCCTGATGCGTCGCAGTTGTCGGGGCACGGAACCACCTCAAATGCACATTAATATCGACTAGCCTGGCTCTCTCCCTTTTCCGAATCATCGTTTCGGTGGCCCCGTCAACGACGGCGAAATATTAGGGACCTTTAGAGGTAATGGAGAACGGGTTTGCTGGTCTAGTCCGCAACGGCTCGAAATCGACTGCTTGGCCGGACACAACCAACATCCGGGACAATGGATGGACCTGACCACAGGCGACAATTATTCTCTGTGCAAATGAGTGTGGTGGTCCTTTGCCAGGATTACGCGCTCTTTTTCTGCGGTTCGCCTGTGTGCTCCGGACTCTGTCCCGGCTCGGGGAAATCGGAGTCCGCATCTTTCAGCATGGGATCTTGATCGCGGTGGCCAAGCTGGTCTCTGATTCCGATGTTCTCGCCGACGGTGGGGACTTCGGGCTCCTGGGCGCCTTTGGCGGCGTCCTGGTCTCTGTCTTTCTCTTTTCGATTTTCCAGCATGAGTCCACCTCTGTATGATGGGGCATGCATTTCGCAGGTCAGGCACGCCCCTTGGGAATCAAGTTTAACGCTGGACTCGGGCGGGAAAAATACTTATAAAAGGGGAGTTCGTGAGGGAGGATCTTGTGAAGCGCATTCTTGCCATCCTGATACTTGCCGCCTTCTCCGCCGTATCCGCCTTCGCGCTGCCGCAAGCCACCCTCACGCGGGTCAAAGTGAAGCACCACGTGACGCACCACAAGGCGCATAAGGCCGGCAAGCACCACGCGCCCAAGCATCACCATCACACCGTTTAGGACAAAACTCTACGCGTGCGCCGGAACTCCCAGCTTGCGCAGTCGCTCCCGCGCCTGCAGTGCTTCCGGAGCATGCGGATAGCGCTGAATCAGTTTCCGCAGTTCCGTGACCCCATCATCCTGCTTGCCCAGTTCGATCAGCGCAAAGCCCTTCTTTAACTGCGCCGATGCGGCCTTGTTTCCGCTGGGAAAATTCTGCAGCACTTGATCGTAGCTCTGCGCCGCAGCCTCGTACTTTCCTTGCCGGAACTGAACCTCGCCCAGATAGAAGTAGCAGTTCCCCGCCAGGTCGGTATTGGGATAGAACTTGATGTAATCGGAAAACTCCTGCGTCGCGAGATCGTTGTTGCCGCCGTTATAGTCGCGCAGCGCGTTGTTGTAGAGCACGTCGGGCGGAGGAGCCTGCGCCTGGGCCTGCTGCTGGGCTTGCTGCGCGGCCTGTTGCGCGGAAATACTCTGCTGCGCGGCTTGCATTTGCTCCAGCTGCTGCGTCACCTTGGCGAGGCGCACTTTCAATTCGTCCATGGTGTCGTTGAGCGACTGAATCTGGCCGGAGAGCTGATCCGACTTCGCGCCCGCATCGGCCTGCTGCTTCTGCAGGATGGCCTGCAAAGTGGTGATCGCGGCTACTGACTTGTTCACCGCATCCGTGTCCGCCTGCACAAGGTTGTTCATGACGCCCATGCGCTCGTCGAAGCTGCGCTGCATCGACGTCATCTGCTCCTGCAGTTGCTGCACTTGCGTCTGCAGCTGGATCATTTCTTTACTTGCGCCCCATGCAGGAGAAATGCTCAGCCAAAGCACCGACAGCAACGCAACGAAAACAGAAATCCGATGTGGTTTCATAGAAAACTCCCGAAAAACATCAAGCTTTAGATGCTTTGATTGTCCCACAGAGAAGTCGGGCGCGTGGAAGGAAAACCCGGCTCCGTACCGGAAGTCTCAACTCTGGAGTTCATGGCGAGAGGGCCGGACAGACCAATCCTGCGCGCTGTAGCAAGAAAGACTCCGGGAGAAGCAGCCTGGGCCTCTCCCGGAACAAGTCGCTACTTCTGATAGACCAGGTGGCCACGGCGATTCTGCTGCCAGCAAGCTTCGTTGCTCTCGGTGCAGAACGGTTTTTCCTTACCGTAGCTGATGGTCTTTATGCGGCTGGCGCTAACGCCCGCCGCGGTCAGAGCATCTTTGACCGAGCTGGCGCGCTTGTCACCGAGCGCGATGTTGTACTCGGTCGAGCCGCGTTCGTCGCAGTGTCCCTCAACAGTGAAATTCATGTTGGGATGCTGCGAGAAGAACTGCACGTCCGCCTGAATTGAGGACTGCTGATCGGGACGAACATCCGCCTTGTCGTAGTCGAAATAAACGTCCTTCACATTCTGATTGAACAGGTCCTCGTCGGTGACGGTCGGCGTCGGCGGTGGCGGAGCTGGAGCCGGGGTGACGGTTAGGCGCGCCGTCGCTTCCTGCGTCCCTCCGGTGCCCTTGGCCACCAGGTGGTAGGTGGTCGAGTCCGTAGGCGACACGGACTGCGAGCCGTTGGCCTGGACCGCTCCAATGCCGTCGATGGAAACATCGGTGGCATTGCTGGTCTGCCAGGTCAGCGAGGCTGACTGGCCTGCTTGAATGGAACTCGGATTCACCGAAATCGATGCCGTCGGCGCGGGGGGTGGTGGAGGCGCAGGCGGCGGAGGTGCCGGAGCCTTTTTCTTACCGCAGGCGCCCAGCATCATGATGGCGCCCAATGTGACTACAAGAAAGAACAACTTCATGCGTTGCTGCTTCACTGTTAGCCTCCCAACGATCCAGCGTGCATAGCCGGGTCAGACGAAGTGTTTTATTTCCAACTCCAGTTTGGTTGCGAATTGTGTCCCGTAAAAGTCAATTGCTGAACTTTAGTGCCGTCGGCGAGCATCGACCAAATCTGCAGACTGCCCGAGCGATTCGATTGAAAAACAATATGCCTTCCATCCGGCGACCAGGAGGGAAAATCGTTCCGGCCGCCGTCATGGGTGAGCTGCACCCACTGCTTGCTGGCAACATCCATTAGATAAAGATCCGATGCTCCGGGTTCACCTGGGCCGTATTTTCTTACCCAGGCAAAAGACAAGAACTGTCCATTTGGAGCCCAACTCGGAGAAACCGCATAACCCTGATCGGTGACTCGCTGCTGATTGGTGCCGTCCGCTTCCATGGTGTAGATCTGCGGCAGGCCGGTGCGCCCGCTGACAAAGGAAATTTGCGCGTTCGTCTTGCGATTCCACGTGGGCGCAACGTCAGGGCCTTTGGAGTCCGTCAGGCGGTGCAGATTTGCGCCCGAGCCATCGGCAACATAGATTTCCGGCGTCCCGCCGCGCGAGGATGAAAACGCCAGCTTGCTGCCATCGCTCGACCATGCCGGAGAAAGGTTCGTTCCGCCGAAGCGCGGAAAGCTTACCATGCGGTTGAGATCGACCGAGTACATCATGATGTCCCACCCGCTCTTGGTCAGGCCACTAAACGCGACACGCGAATTGTCCGGCGAAATACGCGGTGAGAGGGCAATCGATCCCAGATGCGTAAGCTGATGCTGGTTGGACCCGTCATAATCCATCGCCCAGATTTCTTTGTGGCCGCTGCGATCGCTGACGAAAACAATCTGGCTCTCTGCGATTCCGGGAATGCCGCCGCCGAGGCGAAAAATAATTTCATCGGCGAACTTGTGCGCCATCACTCGCGCCGCGGCATCGCTGGCGGTGTCGCCATATTGCTTGCCCAGCACCTGCGGCGACTGAATATTCTTCACGTCATAGAGCCAGCCCTGCACCGTGAGCTTGCCGCCAGCGACGCCGAGATTCCCAAATGCCAGCATGGCTGCATTTGGCGGCGGCGAATTCCACGCGGGAAAATTCACCTCCGGAGGCTGGCCCGGAATCTGCAGTGGATAGAAGCTCTTCGACGCCAATTCGACCACGCCGGAGACGTCAAGATCGTTCCACAGCGTGTCATTGAAAGTCTTCAGGAACGCTGCGTTTTGCGGGTCGGCCGTGGACGGTTTGAAATCCGGCACAGCCAACCGGACTTTCTCCACGCCCAGGCTGGTACCAGTTTTCACCCAATCCTGCGCGGAAAGAACGCCGGGAAGAAACAAGCACCAGCAACTGAGCAGCAGGGCTAGTGCAAGCGCGAGAGTGCGAGAACTGCTGGACCGATGCGCGAAGATGGAACTGAGGCCCCGGTTCATCCGTGAGCAGAGTTTCTTTGCCAGATACATTAATATCGTATTCCGATACTTATTCGTTTGCAAGATATTGACCCTTACGAAGTTTCTATGAGTAACCATCAAAAACACTAGCGCTTGTAATCGAACCAGTATTCCACTGAGATTTTCCCGCCGGAATAATCCGGCGGCAGAGGCCCGAATGTGTCAATGCGTTGCAGCGCCCGCACCGCGGAAATATCCAGCGACGGCACGCCACTCGACTGCTCGACTTGAATGTTCGACGGATGCCCATCGCGCGCGATGTCAAACGTGATGTAAACCCGCTGCGCGCTGGTAATTCTCGGATCGACCTCGTACTTCAGCCAGTTTTCGGAAACTTTCTGCTGAATCACGTGCACATACCACGCGTACTTTGTTCCGAAATCCCCGCCCCCGCCCGTAACTCCGAATCCGCCCTTGGCCCCGGCCGCGCTGAACGTGCCGTACGGGCCGCTGACCGGGCCCCCCTCGCCAAATGCAACCTGATTGCTCTCCGGTTGCGGTTCGGCAACAGGCTTCTGTTTCGAGACCGTTTCCTGCTTCTTGCTGGGCTTGACCTTGGCGTTCTTGCCTTGAATCTCAATCGCGTCCGGCTCTTTCTCCTGAACCTTCGGCTGCGATTGCGTAATTCCTTTCGATTCGTTGGCCAGCACATTCTGCGTCTGCCTCGGACTCGCAGGCAAAGGAACGGTGCTCACCAGAGTCACTCCCATCGCTTCTCCGCCACCGCCGGCGCCCCAGCCTTCCCCATTCGTCCGAAAGAACACCGCGGAGTACAAGAGAAGCAGCGCAGTGATTCCCACATGCAGGCCGGCCGACCACGCGAGCGCGCGTCCCCAGCGGTCGTGCTCAAAGTAAATTTCAGCGCTTGCTGCCATTTTGCTCGATCGGTTGCGTAACGATGCTCACGTTGGTGATACCCGACTGCTTCACCGCATCCATCACTGTGGCGAACGCCCCGAAGGGAACGTTCTCATCGGCGCGCACAAAAATCGACTGGTTGCGCGGGTCGCGAATCTTCTGCCGCAACTTCACCGCAATCTCATTAATGTTGATGGCATCATTGCCCAAAAAGACGCGCTGATCTTTATTGATTGTGATCACCAGCTTCTCTTCGGTAATCTCCTTCACGGTACGCGTCTTGGGAACGCTCACGTCAATGCCCGACTGCAGCACCGGAGCCGTGACCATAAATATGATCAGCAGGACCAGCACCACATCGACCAGCGGAGTGATGTTGATGTCGGCAATCGCCGCCTGGGTGCGGCCATTCGAAGCGGTGAACGCCATCAGCGCCTCGCCTCGACCACGGATTGCACCTGCGCTTGGCTGTGCTCGACCGCATTGAGCACTTCCAGGCTGAAGTCATCGCTGCGAGCGGCGAATTCGCGGATCGACGCGCCAATCAGATTGTAGGCAATCACGGCAGGAATGGCAGCCGCGAGGCCTGCGGCGGTAGTGATCAGAGCTTCGGAAATGCCAGGAGCAACCGCCCGTAAAGTCGCAGCGCCGGCCGTGCCCAGACCGTGGAAGGCATCGATAATGCCCCATACCGTTCCGAACAGACCCACGAACGGCGTCACTGCGGCCGTGATCGCGAGCCACGGCATATTGCGCTCCAGGCGCGTAATCTCCTCCGACGCGCCAATCTGCATGCCGCGCTGAATTGCGGTCAGATTGCGCAGCGTTCCCGAAGTCGAGGCCTGCCGCTGATATTCCTCGAAGCCGCCTTCAAATACGCCGACCAGCGGGCTGGGCTTGAACTGTTCCGCGACGGCGGCAATATCCTGCAGGCGCTGCGCCTTGCGGAAAGCGCGGACGAACCGCCCACTCTGCGCCCGTGCCCGCCGCAACAGGCTCCATTTGGTGAGAATGATCGCCCAGGAAATCAGGCTGAAGACGAGTAGCGAAACTAGCACAAGTTTCGCGACCGCGCCAGTATTAGAGATCATGTCGACGATTTCGCCGCCGACAAACACTGCAGGCAAGGGAAAAAATTGCATCTTGATTTAAGGAGAACGCCTAGCGTTGATTATAGATGACTAGGCGGCGCTATTTCCCGGACGTATCCGATCCGACAATGATATTTAGGGCATGAATTCAAATAAAACATGCCGGTTTTCAGGAGCGTTCACTGCCCCAGCCTAGGATCGCGGTTCGGAACTTCTGCGACAATCTTCTCCGCTTCGCGACACAACTCGCGCGCCGCCCGGCGAGTGTTCCGTGCCATATGAAATGCCTTCGGCCACATCCGGGGCCTCGCCGCGGCGAACAATGCGAATTTCAGCTCCAGAAATTTCCCTGTTGGGTCTACGAAGCGCTCCATCGCCGGCAAATGAAAATCGGATTCATCCGAGATCGCCTTCACCACACCGAACTGGATGCCTCGCGCCTCGGCCGCACGCGCCACCGCCGAAGCTTCCATATCCACGGCCTGCGCGGCGTAAGCCTCTCGGAGCTTTGCCTTCTGCTCCGGACTCGCCACCGATCCGAAACTCACCAGCACCCCCTCGCCGACGTTCAGTGAGACGCTGCTGCCGTCTGCCGCATTCACCACGCGCTGCGGGCGAATGAGATCCCCGACCTTCAACCCGGGATCCAGCGCTCCGGCGAAGCCCACGGAATAGATCACCTCGGGGCCGTGCAGGGCGATGACGGCCTCCGCCGCCCGCCGCGCCGCTTCCGCTCCAATCCCGCCGCAGACTGCCACCACATTTTCATTCTCGTAAAATTTAAAGCGGCGCTCGCCGTACTCCTTCTCGCTGACGCGCCAGCCCTTCACCAGCGGACGCACCTCGCGTTCAAGCGCGGCCACGATCGCGACCCTAGACATACCCGTTCGCCTGAAACCACGCGACGGCCCGCTGCAAAGCCTCGTACACGGGGACCACCTTCCATCCCAGCTCGCGCTCCGCTTTGTCGGAACTGGCAAACATTTTTTTCTTGCCCATGCGGACGGCATCGATCGTGGCTCGCGGCTCGCGCTTCATCAGCCTGCCCGTGATGGCCTCGTCGATCACACCTGTGGCGAATGCGAAAAAGTAGGGCAGCTTTATTTTGGGCGACGGCAGACCAGTGATCCGGCCGAGCTTGTCGAGAATTTGTTTGAGCGTGAGATTCTCTCCGCCCAAAATATAGCGCTCGCCCGACTTGCCTTTCTGGAATGCCGCCACGTGTCCGCGCGCGCATTCCCGCACATCGACCAGATTCAATCCGGTTTCCACATAGGCGGGAAACTTGCGTTTCAGAAAATCGAGTACGATGCGTCCGGTCGGCGTTGGCTTCACATCCTGCTCGCCGACGGGCGTCGTGGGATTCACCGTCACCACTTGCATCGCGCCGCTGCGGCCGGCTTCCAGCGCAATCTGCTCTGCCATAAATTTCGAGCGCTTGTAGTGCCCGATCATGTCGGCCAACGCAACCGGCGAGTCCTCATCTGCAGGCGCACCGTTGCGGTTAAATCCGACGGTCGCCACGCTCGAGGTGTAGACCACCCGCCCCACCCGGTTCTTGCGCGCAGCTTCGAGGATGGCTCGCGTGCCTTCCACATTCGAACGGTACATGTCGTCGGGATTGCGAACCCAGAGCCGGTAGTCGGCCGCCACATGAAAGACGGCGTCGCAGCCAGCGATGGCTTTCTCGAGCGAATCTGGATCGCGCAAATCTCCGGCAGCGGTCTCAGCTTTGAGACCTTCGAGATTGCGCATGTTGCTGGTGGGACGAACCAGCAGCCGCAGCTCCGCGCCTTGCTCGGAAAGAGCGCGGGCAACGTGGGAGCCTAAGAATCCGGTGGCGCCTGTGACAAAGGCAAGCATCGTTTAGCAATTAGCAATTAGCAATTAGCCCTACCCGTGGAGGCGCGCCTAGTTTTAATTCCCTGCCACGCCATGGAGCCGGCAAACCAATGAATACCCCCGGTATCAATCGCGGCCAACACTATCCCTGCAATCCACGCCCAACGTGGAAGGCGAAAACAAGCCAGGGATACACGATCACGGCGAGTGAACCGACAATCGGAAGACCTGAAATGAATCGGAACTCCGCTTGGCGTCCGGCAAGACGAAACAACAGAGAGCGGATGTAGCTTAAGTAAAAATTCAGCGTGCAAATCGAGCCGTCGAGAGCGAGTAGAACAAATCCAGCGGCATTCATCAGTCCATCCGTGTGATCAAGAACCAATTGCCGGCTGCTAATTGCTAGTTGCCGTTCTTCTCCATCACCTTCGCGTATGTAGTCAGCGCCAGCAACGGGAAATACTCCCGGTAGAGGTGATACTTCAGGTAGAAGACGCGGGGGAATCCGGTTCCGGTGAAAAACTCCTCATCCCATGAGCCGTCTTCTTTTTGCGTCCGCAGGAGATAGGCAATGCCGCGCGCCACCGAATCGCTGCGGGTATCGTTGGCGGCAAGCAATCCCAAAACTGCCCACGCCGTTTGCGAAGGAGTGCTATCGCCCTGCCCGCGCAGAGTCGGGTCATCGTAGGATCCCACGGTCTCGCCCCATCCGCCATCGGGATTCTGCACCATGCGCAGCCATTCGGCTCCCTGCTGGATGCAAGGTTCGTGCAGGTCCATGCCAATCGCTTCGAGCCCGCGCAGAACCAGCGCCGTACCATAAACGTAATTCACGCCCCAGCGCCCGAACCAGCTGCCATCGGGCTCCTGTTCGTTCCTGACGAAAGAAATCGCGCGTTTCACCGCCGGATGATTCTTGTCGTAACCGTAAGTCGCAAGCATCTCCAGGATGCGGCCGGTGATATCGACCGTCGCCGGATCGAGCATCGCGTTGTGGTCGGCGAACGGGATGTACTGGAAAATCATGCGGTCGTTATCTTTGTCGAACGACGCCCAGCCGCCGTTCTTGCACTGCATCGAGAAGATCCAGTCAATCGCCCGCTGCACCGACTCGCGCTGATACCGCCCATTAGGATGCTCCACCCGACTCAGAGCCAGGCAAACCATGGCGCTGTCGTCCACGTCGGGATAAAACTCGTTATTGAATTCGAAGTACCAGCCTCCGGGCTGGCCGTTCTTGTTCTTCACCTTCCAGTCGCCGACGGTGCGGACCTGCTTTTGCAGAATCCAGTCGGCGCACTTCACCATGCGCGGATCGTTGGCCGGCACTCCCGCCTCGCCCAGGGCAAACAGCGCGTAAGCCGTGTCCCAAACGGGCGACATGCAGGGCTGCATTCGGAACGTGTCTTCCTCTTCAATGCCCAGCTTTTCGAATTCATCCAGTGCGCGGATGACCTGGGGATCGTCGAGCGAGTATCCCAGACAGCGCAGCGCGATGATGGCATTCATCATCGAGGGATAGATCGCTCCCAGCCCGTCGCTCATTTCAAAGTGCGCCAGCATCCATTTTTCCGCGCTCTTCAGCGCGATCGACCGCAGCGGCCGCACGTGCACGCGTTCAAACCAATGCGTGATTCGGTCGAGCACCAGGAAGAAATTTCTCCACGAAGCCAGCTTCTTGGCCCAGCGCAGGTGCATGCGCGACTTCTGCATGCCGCCGACGAATAATTCCTCCACGCCCATCTCACGGGGAATTTTCTTGAACGGCTTCTTGGCATAGCAAATCGACAGCGGCACCAGAATGGCGCGCGACCACGACGAAATTTCGTAGATGTTGAACCAGAACCAGTTCGGAAAAAGCACAATCTCCGGCGGAATGGCGGGAACCGCGTCGTAATCATACTGCCCGAAGAAGCAAAGATAGATCTTGGTAAATGTATTGACTTCGGTGACACCGCCCATCTCCAGAATTTTCTTGCGGGCTCGCGCGAGGGCAGGATGATCCGCGGTATACCCCGCAAGTTTCAAGCCGAAGTAAGCCTTTACCGACGCGCTGATATTTGAAGGCCCCGCCTCATAAATGCTCCAGCCGCCGTCTTCGTTCTGATGACGAAGAATCCAGTTGGCCGCCTTTTGAAAGCGTTCCTGATTGCCGGTTCCCAGCAGGGTATGCAGCAGGATGTAATCCGACTCAAGGGTAGTGTCGGCTTCCAGTTCGCCGCACCAGTAGCCATCTTCGTGCTGCTGGGAGAAGAGAAACTTTCGCGCGCCCGCGATGGCCGCGCCCACGCGGCTGGCCAGTTCCTGAATTTTTCCGAAGCGAAGCTGCGGGGCAGAACCTAACGCACTCGATCCTGACGAAGCCAAAGGGCTGGAATCGGGGGAGTCTAAATTCATTTCGATGTTGCGGCTCCTGATCCGCTAGTCCGCAGCGCCCGCCGGGGCGGCCGCGATGGCTTCCACGATCTCCGGCGGAAGCCCGAAGCGAACATTCTCGGGCATGACTTCAAGTTCCTGCACGTTACCAAAACCTTTACTGCGCAGGAACGCGACGGTCTCTTCCACCAGGCACTCGGGCGCCGAAGCGCCGGCCGTCAGCGCAATTGTATTCACGCCCTGCAACCACCCGGGCTCGATGTCGTTGCAGCTATCGATGAGATGCGCGTTCGTGCCCAGATTCCGCGCCACTTCCACCAGGCGATTCGAGTTCGAACTGTTCTCCGAGCCGACCACCAACAACAGGTCAGACTCGGAAGCCACCTGCTTCACCGCAACCTGGCGGTTTTCCGTCGCATAGCAGATATCCTGCGCCGCTGGGCCTTTGATGTTGGGGAATTTCTTCTTCAGAGCGGCGATGATGTCCCGCGTCTCGTCCAAGCTGAGCGTGGTCTGGGTCAAATAGGCGACGCGATTCGGATCGGGCACACTCAGCGATTGCACTTGCTCGGGCGATCCCACGACCTGCGTGACCAGCGGAGCCTCGCCCAACGTTCCAATGACTTCATCGTGGTCTTTGTGGCCAATCAGAATCAGAGAATAGCCTTCCTTGGCGAATTTGACGGCTTCCACGTGCACCTTGGTCACCAGCGGGCAGGTGGCATCGATCACGCGCAAACCGCGCCGGGCGCTGTGCTCGCGCACCTCCGGGGACACGCCGTGAGCGCTGTAAATCACGCGCTCGCCATTGGGCACTTCGTCTTCGCTGTCGACGAAGATCGCCCCCTTTCCCCGCAACTCCTCCACCACGAAGCTGTTATGCACGATCTCTTTACGGACGTAAATCGGCGGGCCAAAGGCCTCCAGCGCAATGCGGACCACGTCAATCGCCCGCACTACGCCCGCGCAGAAACCACGCGGCTTCAGCAACAATAAAGTCTTCTCGTTATTTTCCATGAACCTTCCAGCTACGGCTTTCAGCTTCGCCGCGCGACCGAGGTCGGCCACCCGACCGGGATAAGGCCGAATCTCAGGCCTTTTATTTAAGATGCCAAGTTGCGTTTCAGGATACTAAATCCCCATTGTGGCGATACTTTAAAGTTACCGGAAAGTACCCGCATGGTCAATGTAAGCCACAGAAATGGCTGCAATTAGCAGCTAAATGGGGAATCTGTGCAGCGAGCGGCTGGACGTCGATTTCGCACAAAGGTCAAGCAAATTTGCCTTGGCCCGGATTCGACCAACTCTAGCCTAAAAGTTGTCAATTGCCTTTACATCGCCAACGTAGCCGACCAGCGGAACGGTTCCGAGAGGGAGTTCGTAATCGATCACGAGAGTGTCAGCGGGGACCTGGTAGACGCGGAGATTTCCGCCCTCGGCCACGTACTCGATCTGGCGGATGATGAATCCCTGCAGGCCGTCCACGTTGCCATTGTCCGGAGGGATGAAGACCGCGTTGTTGGAAAGAGTCATGATCGACAGGCAGCCGCGAACCTCGCCGCTGGGATTGTTCACGTTGCCGATATTGGTGCAGTCCTTCGATCCGATAAACAACTGGCCGATTACGTTCAGATCCATCTTGTCATGGTAACCGTCGGTGATCACAATGCCGCTGGCGGTCACCGTTCCCGAGCCGAGATCGACGATATCGAGACGCCCGCAGGTAGTGGCCATGGTGGTCTGCCCGGTGCAGGCATTGTTGGTCGGCGGAGTGCCGGCCACATACAGCGTTGATCCGCTGAGCAGAGCCCAAGTCGCGGCCTCCACCTGAATGACATTGGTGATGCTAAGCGTCTGAAGATCGAAGACCACGACGCCGGCCTGCTTTCCGCCGCACTCCGGGCCGCAGTTCAGAATATAAGCGGTGCTGCCGCTGATGATTCCATAGACCGGACGGTCGAAACGCGGATCGTTAATGATGGTGCACACGGCGGCGTTCGGAGGACTATTCAGGCAACTGGTATCGACCGGGGGTACGGCATTCCCCGGCGAGAGAACGGTGACGGAGTCGGAGTCGTTGCTGAAGACCAGCAGTTGAGTCGCGCCGGAATTTGAGATTACGGTTTGGGCGTTGTTCACGGCGATGGTCGCGGTGACTCCATTCTCAGAAAAGTTCATCGCATCCACCGCGCCCAGGAAAGAGAAGCCCTGCGCGGTCGCGGAAGGAACGGCGGCGAAGCCCGTGGGATTGGAGGTTGGAACGACCCAGCTTGAAGATGGTCCCTGCAGGTGAACCTGGCCAATGCTCTTTTCGGTGGTCGTGTCTACCGCAAAGATCGAATTGCTGCCCGCATCAAACGTGCTGAGAACGTTACGGGACGGCGACAGAACCATCATGCCTGGCTCGGTTCCGGCGGCCATCGGGGCGACGCGCGGAATCGTGTCATCGTAGCCATCGATAATAATCAGGCTGCCGAATGTGGACGCCGAAGTGACCCCCTCCGACGCTACCACGCGAGTCAGCAGGCTGCTGGGAGGCTTCGTATTGCCATTGGCGTTATATCCGCCGCACGACAGAATACTCAGAGCGGAGCACGCCGCAATTACCAACACGAGAATGGGTCTCTTCAAACCGGAGGCTCCCAACGACATGAAAATGAAAAGTTTAGTTCGTGGAATCCAGGATTATACCAAAGCCCGCGCGCGCTCGTAGGCTCCCTGTTTTGTATCAGCCCGTCGGCGACGGCTATCGGCTTCTCTCTCGATCCCACTCTCCAGATGCGCGGAACCGCGCCTATCCTGTATTCTGAGTCGATCTATGGCGGCCGACTTTCTTGACGCGATCAAGCATTCCCCCGTGCTGTGTGACGGCGCAATGGGAACCCTGCTCTACGCCAAGGGCATCTTCATCAACCGCTCCTACGACGAGTTGAACCTGTCTCAGCCCGACCTGATTCGCGGAATTCATCACGAATACCTGCAGGCTGGCGCAGAGATTATTGAGACCAACACCTTCGGCGGCAATTCGTTTCGTCTGGGTCGCCATAGCCTGGCTGATAAAGTTCGCGACGTCAACCGCTCAGGAGCTCGACTCGCCCGCGAGGCCGCCAAAAGCTTCGATGTGTGGGTTGCAGGATCGGTTGGCCCACTGGGCACTAGAATCGAACCTCTGGGAAAGACTTCGTTCCAGGAGGCGCGTGACGCCTTCCGCGAGCAGATCGAAGCGCTGGTGGAAGGTGGAGTCGATCTGCTGATCCTGGAGACGTTTGGATATCTCGAAGAAATTCATCAGGCCATGCTGGCAGCGAAGGATGTGAAGGCCTCGCTGCCGATCATCGCCCAGGTCACGATCGACGAAGACGGTAACTGCCTGGACGGTTCCGATCCGGAGACCTTTGCTCCCAAGCTGGCCGAATGGGGCGCGGACGTGATTGGCTGCAACTGCAGCGTGGGTCCGGTCGCGATGCTGGATGCGATGGAGCGCGTGCGCGCGGCGACCTCCCTGCCGCTTTCGGCGCAGCCCAACGCCGGAATTCCGCGGTCAGTGGATGGACGGAATATTTATCTCTGCTCGCCGGAATATATGGCCAGCTACGCACGAAAGTTCGTAGCGGCGGGCGTACGCGTGGTGGGAGGCTGCTGCGGGACGACGCCAGAGCACATCAAGACCATGAAGTCGGCGCTGCGAGCGGGAGAGGCACGTGGCCGCACGGCCGCAACTCATGCCGGGACGAGTCAGGCGACGCCCAAGGCGATGTCCGCCGTGCCGCTGGAAGAGCGTTCCCTGCTGGGCAGGCGACTGGCTCGCAGCGAATTCCTTACTATGGTGGAAATCGTTCCCCCCAAGGGCATTGATATTCGCAAGGAGGTCGAGGGGGCGCGCTTTCTGAAATCCGTGGGCGTGGATGCAGTGAACGTCCCCGACAGTCCACGGGCATCAGCCCGCATGAGCAACCAGGCACTCTCGTTGCTGATTCAGCGCGAGGTCGGGATCGACGCCATCCTGCACTACACCTGCCGGGACCGGAATGTGCTGTGCATCCAGAGTGATCTGCTGGGCGCGGCTGCGGTCGGCATCAAGAATCTGATCTGCATCACTGGCGATCCGCCGAAGATGGGTAACTATCCCGATGCCACGGCAGTCTTCGACGTGGACGCCATCGGACTGGTGAACATCGTCCACAATCTGAATCGCGGCCTCGACTTGGGCGGAAATCCCATCGGCGCGGGAACGGGATTCGTAATTGGAGTCGGCGCGAACCCGGGCATTACAGATTTGGACGAAGAGGTCCGCCGCTTCGAATTCAAAGTCGAGGCGGGAGCCGATTATGTCGTGACCCAGCCGGTATTCGACCTGCGGCTGCTGGAGAATTTTCTGCGCCGCATCGAGCATTGCCGGATCCCGGTCATCGCCGGAATCTGGCCGCTGATCAGCGTGCGCAATGCCGAGTTCATGAAAAACGAACTGCGCGTCTCCGTACCAGACTCCATTCTGGAACGAATGGCGCGGGCACAGAATCCGGAGGCCGCGCGCTCGGAAGGGGTCGCCATTGCGCGGGAAATGCTAATTGCGGCCCGCCAGATGGTGCAGGGAGCACAGATCAGCGCGCCGCTGGGGCGTTATAGCTCGGCCGTCGACGTACTCGAGGCCCTGGGCAGCGCCAATCCCGCCGCAGTCTAGGCAACGAGTTCCAGTTGCGTCATTCTCCCGATTGAGAACCACAGCCCGCACTTTTTTCGATCCGGTGCATAGAAACTTGTGGACATCGCTTCGAAACAAGTGCATTACAATAGAAGTGGAGCGAATAACCCGTTGGCCAAATTCGAAGAATGCCTCCAGCGATTGGAGAAAATTGTTCAGGAACTGGAAAAGGGAGAAGTCCCTTTAGAGAAGTCTCTGACCCTCTTCGAAGAAGGCATGCAGCTTTCCTCCTCCTGCCGGAAGGAATTGGAGCAGGCGGAAGGCAAGGTCGAGATCCTGCTGAAAAAGAACGGGAAGCTCCAAGCGGAAAATTTTGAGCCGCTGGCTGATAGAACGTCTGCCCACCGGTAGGGGCTGGCTGTCAGGCAGCGACTTGCAAGCATGATGTCTGTGGAGTCGTGGTTTCCCAGCCCACCCCGCAGCCCTGATCTGACGTTCGCCGTTGAATTACGGTTGAAGATGGAGGGTTGTATGGCTCAGAGTGTCCTCGTTCTCGAAAGAGACGCCAAGTTAGCCAGGTCGCTCGCCGGTGGACTGCAATCCAGATTCGCGGTTCACGTGATAGGTTCCCGCGAAGAATTGCGGGACCGTGTAAACGCAAATCGCCCCGAGGCGGTCGTGCTCAACATTGAGCATTGGTGCCTGACCGATGTGGAGAGTCTGCACCGCGATTATCCCGCGCTGCCCATTGTCTGCACCCATCGCATTCCTGACGAAGAGATGTGGATGGCCGCGCTGGAAGCCGGTGCCAGCGATGTCTGCGCCGCTGACGACGTGGAAAACGTACTGACTTCGGTACTGCGCAGCGCTGCGCAAAGCCACGGCGCGGCGGCCGCCTAAAATTCAGCCTTTCCAGGATTCAGTCTCGTGCCACTCATTCATGGCTGGCCGCTGCCGCAGAGGGCTATCTCGCGCTCGATCCCTTCTTCTTGCGCCGTGAGCGGTTCAGTTTTTTCAGGGCCTTCAAGTTGGCGTTCATCTCCCGCATAGATTCGGTGAGTCGCTGCTCTGCCTGTGCCCACCTGGCCTCCACGGCCTTACGCGCGGATGCGCTGCGCTGTTCTGGCGTCATGTTTTTGGCGCGCATCTTTCCGCCTTGCTTTCCGAATCTTGCGAAGTACTCGCGGATTTCGCCCTTTGTTGCCATGAGCGCACCATAACAAATTCGTAGGGGGTACGCAAGAACGATCGTGACATACGTACCCCCTACGTGTCAAATTGGCAGCACGAACGGAGGGAAATGACAACCGACGGAAAACTGGAAAAACTGACAGAGCGGGTCGATGGACTCGCTCACAGCGTGGAGCTCCCGGCCGGCATGCAGATCGAAAGTGAGAAGCGCATGAGCACGCTCATCGAACAGAGCACGGACCTTAAAGAAAAAATGGCAACCTTGGCCGACATCATGGCGCAGCTCACGCGCATCGTGCCCAATCACAGCGAACGCCTCGATGATTTAGAAGGGGACCGGGCTGAGTAGTCGCGCGCCCAGGAAGCGTACTTTTTGTTACTTTCCCGGCAACCTCTTCCCCGGCGGGCCTTGCTATACTCACTCCGCATGTTGCAGGAGACACTCGCACAGGGCCAGCAGCTGACTGACGCTGCGCTCGATCGCCTGATCCCGCTCGGGACCGAGCATCCGGCGTCCATTCACAAGGCGATGCGCCACAGTGTCTTCGCGGGCGGCAAGCGCCTGCGCCCCGTTCTCTGTTTTGAAGCCGGGCGGATGATTGCTGGATCGCTTCCCGCGGGCATTGAGGAACTAGGCGCTGCGCTGGAGATGTTGCATACCTATTCGCTCATCCACGACGATCTCCCCGCCCTCGATAACGACGACCTGCGCCGCGGACGGCCCACCTGCCACAAAGTTTTCGGCGACGCCATCGCTATCCTCGCCGGAGACGCGTTGCAAACTCGCGCCTACGAGGTGCTGGCCCGTCTGAAGTGTCCCGCAGAAGCCAGAGTGAGGATCATCGAAGAGATCGCCCACGGAACCGGAACCATCGACGGCATGATCGGCGGGCAGGTTGTCGATCTCGAAGCCGAACACACCAAGCCCACCGCCGAGATGCTCGAATACATTCATCGCTCCAAGACCGCAGCGCTGATCACGGCAAGTCTGGTAACGGGCGGATTTTATGCCGGAGCAAAGGACAGTCAGATCGCGCGCCTGCGCGCATTCGGTCTGGCCATCGGATTGGCGTTTCAGATTGTCGACGACATTCTCGATGTGACGCAAACCTCAGAACAACTGGGTAAGACTGCAGGCAAGGATACTGCTTCGGAAAAGGCGACGTATCCCGCGCTCTTCGGAATCGAAGCCTCGACGAAGAAAGCGGACGCACTGGTGAACGAAGCCTTCGCCCAACTCGATCCCTTCGGCGAGAGCGCCGACAGGCTAAAGGAAGTGGCGCGATTCCTGGTGGAACGCAAGAAGTAAATTGTCAACGCCAAGGAGTACGCACTCCTTCGTGTGATTTCTTGTCTCTTATGGGAACGATCTTCGGTGTGCATCAGGCCCCCTCTGTGATAAAACATTTTCACGGCGATGGAGTTCGCCATAACCGCCCGCTGGGCTGATAACTCCTACAGAAGCAAGTTCAATTTTGTAAGAGCCTTTGCGTGAAAGATTTCTTCGCCATATCCGTCGCCGCCATTGTCGGCGCCAACTTCCGGTACCTTCTCAGCCGCCTCGTCGCCAGGGAGTTCGGCGCGGTTTTTCCCTACGGAACTCTGACCATCAATATTGTCGGGAGCTTCATGGTTGGATTTTTCGTGATCTGGACCACCGAGCGAGTCCTGATCGATCCCCGCTGGCGCTTGCTGGTGGTCATCGGGTTCTGCGGTTCGTTTACGACGCTCTCAAGCTATGCCTACGAAACGATGGCCTACTTCGAACAGGGTCAGCGGGGACTCATGCTGGCCAACATTTTCAGCAACAATCTACTTTGCCTTGGCGGCGCGCTCGCCGGCATGGCGCTGGCGCGAGCGATCTGAAAATGCACCCAACTCTTCAAACAAATCGGCTCACCCTGCGTCCGTACCGCGAATCCGATATTCCGGAACTTCTGCCGCTAATCGGAACGCGTGAAGTGGCCGCGACTACGCTGCGCATTGCGCATCCCTACACCGAGCAAGACGCGCGCGGCTTTCTCGAACTGGCGCGCGACCCGGAAAAGATGTGGCTGGCAATCACGCTGCGTACCGATGGACGGCAAATCGGCGGCATCGGCCTGCGCCTTGACCCGACGCATCACAACGCTGAAATCGGCTACTGGCTAGGCGTTCCCTACTGGGGCCAGGGCTATGCGACTGAGGCTGCGAGCGAAATGCTGCGCTACGGCTTCGAAGATCTAAAGCTGCATCGCATCCACGCCTCGCATTTCAAACACAATCCAGCGTCCGGACACATCCTCACGAAACTGGGCATGCGCCATGAAGGCTGCCAGCGCGAGCATCTGCGCAAGTGGGACGAGTTCGTCGACTCGGAGTTGTTTGGCATTTTACGCCGTGAGTGGGAGGTTCGCGAGAAGGGAGTTCGCGAGTAGAATGCCAGATGCAATGGCAGTACAAGTCACAATTTATCTGAACGAAGCCGACCAGTGGCATCACCGCCCGCTGCACATGGAGATCCTCAGCTATCTCCGCAAAGAGAATGTTTACGCGGCGACCGCGATTCACTGCGTGGCCGGATTCCTGGGGCGGCATCGCGTCGAGACGGCGCACCTGGTCGAGGCCGGAGGCAAGCTGCCGGTGATCATCATTTTCGTCGACACCGATGAGCACGTGGCGCGCGTGTTGCCCACGTTGAAAGAAATGGCGGCGCACCGCCTGATCGTGCGTGAGAACGTCGTGCTGGAGCAAGGGAATCTCGACTGACATGCCTTCCCTGCCTCAGAGTCAGCCTCTCGACATTCTCGCCATCGCCGCGCACCGCGACGACGTGGAGCAGACTTGCGGCGGCACGCTGCTGAAGGCCGCGCGGCGCGGGCAGCGCACCGGCATCCTCGATCTCACTCAAGGTGAGATGGGCACGCGTGGATCAGCCGAAGACCGCGCGCGCGAAGCCGACGACGCGGCGAGCATTCTTGGCGCGACATGGCGGCGAGCCCTCGACATTCCTGACGGTCGCGTCGAGAACACCTGGGAAAATCGCTTGAAAGTTGCCGCAGTGATTCGCGAGACGCGGCCCCACGCAATCATTCTGCCCTACTGGAAAGGCCGGCATCCCGATCACTACACGGCATCAGTTCTGGGATACGAAGCCTGTTTCCTGGCCGGACTAACCAAACTAGAGTTCAGCGGCCAGGGATCAGAGGCCAACGATGGCGGAGCTCATCTTCCCCCTCATCGTCCCTTCAAAATTATCTATGCCACGCTGTACTATGACATCCGTCCTACCTTTGTCGTCGATATCAGCGAGCAGTTCGAAAGCAAGTTCGCCTCGATCATGGCCTACAAGTCGCAGTTCAGCGATCAGGCTGCAGGAAAAGATCTCTTCCCTGCGCATGACGAGATTCGCGCCCGCGTGGAGTCGATGGCGCGCTTTTACGGCATGCTCGGGGGCGTAACTTATGCGGAACCTTTTCTGCAAAAAGAGGTCGGCCTAGTCGAGGATTTGTTGGCCATTCCGGTCAAGTCCATTTAGCATCAAGCACAATTCTGCCTGTCGAGGAGATGCGCACGTATGTCCCGATTCGTCTTCATCGCGATCACCGCTCTGGCACTGTCCGCAGTCGCCGCAGCCCAGGCCGGAACCTGGCAGATTGATCCTAACCATTCCTCGGCGCAATTTGCAGTGAAGCATCTCGGAGTCTCGACCGTGTGCGGCGCATTTACGAAAGTCAGTGGCTCTGCAAAATACGATCCCTCCGATCCGTCGAGGGATTCTCTGGACACATCCATCGACGCTAACTCGGTCGACACACGCGTCGAGATGCGCGACAACGATTTGCGCAGCCCGAACTTTCTGGAAGTGCAGAAGTATCCGACATTACCTTTCACTCCAAGCAGGTAAAAGCTGCAGGCGAAGGAAAGATGCAGATTACCGGCGATCTGACTATTCATGGCGTAACCAGGGAAGTCGTGCTCGATGTGGACGGCCCATCGGATCCGATCAAGGGCCCGGGGGGTAGCCAGCGCATTGGCGCATCAGCGACTACGAAAATCAACCGTCACGATTTTGGCGTCAATGGCGCCCCGTACCCGATTGTGGCCGACGATATCGCCATCACGATTGATGTGGAACTGATTCAGCCGCCGGCAAAGTAGCGCGGCGTTCGCAAAGTTCGGGCAAGACCAGCTAGACAAAACAACGAGGAACTCAGACATGAGAAGGAGCACAGCCGCTTCCTGGCTTTGGCTCAATCTGGCGGGCACGCTCTGGCTTGCCGGATGCGGCAGCGGCAGCAGCGGTAATCACGCACTCCAGCAGCAGACCGCCACGGTGAGCGTCTCCCCGCAACTGGCCGCCCTGGTGGTCTCGACCCAGCCTCAGCAGTTCACCCCTATAGTCATTGGAGCGGTCAAGGACCTCACCGTCAGCTGGAGTGTGGACGGCACCGTTGGCGGCAGTAACAGCGCCGGCACAATCACCAGCAGCGGCCTTTACACTCCTCCGGCCGCCGCCGGGATGCACACGGTAACCGCAACCAGCGTAGTCCTGCCGACGTCATCCGGGTCGGCCAGCGTAGCTGTCACCGACCTCGGCGGCGTCTTCACCTATCACAACGATCTGGCGCGCGATGGGGCGAATACGCAGGAGTACGCGCTCGCGCCCTCGACCGTCACGACCACTACGTTCGGCAAATTATTTTCCTGCCCGGTCGACGGAGCAGTTTACACGCAACCGCTCTGGATGCCATCTTTCAGCATCGCAGGCGGCACTCACAATATCGTGGTGGTCGCCACCCAGCATGACAGCGTTTATGTATTCGACGCCGACGCAAATCCGTGTGTGACCTACTGGCAGGTGAGCTTGCTCGATACCATGCACGGCGGCACGAATGGCGAAAATCCCGTGATTTGGAACGAAGTCGGTAACTGCTCTGGAGACATCTACCCTGAGGTTGGAGTCACTGGCACGCCGGTGATCGATCCCACGACTAACACGATCTACGTGGTGAGCGCGTCGGAGGTGGGCGGCGCCGGCGGAAGTGGGTGCTCTTACTATTCGGGGACGTTTTATCATCGCCTGCACGCACTCGACCTTGCGACCGGCAGTGAAAAGTTCAACGGGCCCGTGACCATCGGAGCGTCGATCCCCGGAACTGGAGACGGCTCGTCGGGCGGGATGGTCAGCTTTAATTCACAACTGGAGCACAATCGCGCTGGGCTGGCTTTGAGTGGCGGAGTCGTCTATGTGCCCTTTGCGTCTCACGAAGATGCCACGCCCTATCACGGATGGCTCATCGGAT
Organism: uncultured Acidobacteriota bacterium; assembly: GCA_963701925.1. Classification (GTDB taxonomy): domain Bacteria; phylum Acidobacteriota; class Terriglobia; order Terriglobales; family Acidobacteriaceae; genus Sulfotelmatobacter. The sequence continues at coordinate 311,899 of CAVPBQ010000005.1, read as the reverse complement.
ACTCCGCTCCCGCCGACACGCTGGAGCAGATGGCGGTCTTCAATACCACGCCCAACGGGATGGGCGGAGCCGATGGCGGCATCTGGGCGGGAGGCGGCGCGCCCGCAGTCGATAGCACCGGCGACATTTACGTTTCCACGGGCAACGGCATTTTCGACGAGGCACCGGCGCCGCCCAACAACGACTACGGAGACAGCGTTCTGCGATTGCATCCATCGAGTGGAACCACGATGAATGGAGCAAATCTAAGCGTGGCGGGTTGGTTTACTCCCAATGACCAACTCACCCTCTCGAACAATGACTCGGATTTGGGCTCGGGCGCGCCGGTATTCCTTCCCGATCAGACGGTCGGCCCCACACACGTTCTAGTACAGGTGGGCAAAGCAGCGCCGGCGGAAGAAGGCGTCGTGTATCTGATTGACCGCGACAACATGGGGCAATACAACGCCACGAACACTGTGCTGCAAAGTTTTAATGGTCCGGCCTATGGGCTGTGGGGTACTCCAGCTTTCTGGAATAACAACCTGTATATCGGCGGAGCGGGTGACTCTGTGAGACAGTTCTCATTCAATCCGAGCACCGGCCTGTTCAACCCATCGGTGTCGTCACAAACTGTGCTCTTTTTTGGATATACCGGCGATACTCCGTCGGTCTCGGCACAGGGAACGACGCATGGGATTGTGTGGACCATCGATTCGAGCCTGTACGGCTATGCCAGTTGGAATGCGGCGGGCGGAGTCAACTGCTCTCATGTGCCCGTGCCCGCGGCCTGTTCGGGCCCAGCCATCCTCCATGCCTACGACGCTACCAATCTTTCCCGCGAACTGTGGAACAGCACGCAGGCGGCGGGAAATCGCGATCAGGCGGGAAATGCGGTAAAGTTCGTGCCGCCCACCATTGCCAATGGCAAGGTGTACGTCAGCACGCGGACAGAAATTGATGTCTATGGGCTTCTGCCGAATTAACCACCGCTAGAGTTTGGTCGCGACCGCCAGCCCGTCGCGAATCGGCAGGATCGTAGTGTAGAAATCCTTGGAGTCGCAGAGCTTGCGATTGAATTCCAGAATTGCCTTCGTCCTGGAATCGCCGGGAAATTTGGATGCGACTCGACCGCTCCACAAAACGTTGTCGGTAATGAATAATCCGCCTTTACGCAGGCGCGGCGCGACCAGGCGCAGCACGCGCGGATAATCTTCCTTGTCGACATCGTTGAAGATGATGTCGAATTCCTGCTTTTGCTCGGATAAGAATTCCAGCGCATCGCCCGTGTGGATCGTGATGCAATCAGAGACTTTCGCCCGGGCAAAATATCCGCGGGCGCGCTCGGCATTTCTGGAATCGCCGTCGGTATAGATGACGCGGCCGTTCTCGCCCACCGCCTGCGCCCACCAGATGGTCGAATAGCCTATGGCGGAGCCCAGTTCGAACACGGTGCGCGCTTTGATCATCAAGGCCAACTGCTGCAGAACGCGCGCCACGGCCGGGCCGACAATGGGCACCTCGTGCTCGGTCGCATACTCTTCCATCTCGGTCAGCACGACATCTCGCTTGGGCAGCAGCGAGTAAAGGTAATCGTCCACCGGGCCAGCAGTGACAAAGTCATAGTGCCGCCAACTGGGAGTCGCCGTTTTCTTTTTATTGGTTGGCAAGGTTCTTGACCTTTCTCGTTCTCTTTCGCCGCGATCTTAGCCACCGATCGTCATGCCGGGTTTCATCTCCAGAACTTCAACGCCGGGCACAAGCTTTTGCAGTTGACTTGGCCGCCCGACGAGCGGGGGAAATGTTCCAAAGTGCATGGGGATCACGGTCTTCGGTTTCAGCAGATTGCACGCGTACGCGGCCTCGCGCGGTCCCATGGTGTAGTGGTCGCCGATAGGCAGCATTGCGATGGGCGGCGCATACAGATCGCGAATGATCGCCATATCGCCGAAAACATTCGTATCGCCTGCATGGTAAATCTTCACGCCGTTCGAAAATTCGACGACATAGCCACAGGCTTCGCCGCCATAGATCGTCTCGTCACCATCCTGAATGCCGCAGGAATGGTCGGCGTGCACCATGGTGACTTTGATATCGCCCACCGCCTGTGTGCCACCCTTATTCATCTCGGCGATCTGCTTGGCGCCCTTTTTGCCCAGCCAGCGCGCCAACTCCGGGATTCCAACCACAACCGGATTATGCTGTTTGCAGATTTCCACCGCGTCGCCGATGTGATCTCCGTGTCCGTGCGTGCACAGCAGGACGTCCACCTTCTTCACATGCTTTTCGGATTCCGGGCACATTGGATTATTCATGACCCAGGGATCGATAATGACGGTTTTCCCGGCCGGAGTTTCAATGCGGAATGTAGCATGGCCTAGCCAAGTAATTTTGACGCCGTTGAGATTCATCGGGGGAATAGCTCCTGGCATACTTTCTCTAAAATTAAAAATGTGCGGAATATCCGCGCCTTGACTTCTAGTTTAATATGAAACGCCATGACCGACCTGAAGGTGCTCATCTCACGCGACGAGATCGCCAAGCGAGTCCAGGAATTAGGCGCCGAGATCACCCGGGATTTTGCCGGGCAATCGATTATTTTCGTCGGAGTTTTGAAGGGTGCGGCCATCTTCCTTTCGGATCTGGCCAGGCATGTCAGCTTAGATGCGACCTTCGATTTTATTGGCGTCTCCAGCTACGGCAACCGTCCCAGCCCGAGCCAGGAACTTAAGAGCGGATGGGATTCGACCGGCGAAGTGAAGCTGACCAAAGACGTCGACCAATCCATGAAGGACAAGAATGTGATCGTGGTCGAGGACATTCTCGATACGGGCCTGACCCTCACTTACCTGAAGAAATTGCTGCTGGCGCACCAGCCACGCTCGCTGAAAATCGCAGCTCTGCTCGATAAGCCGTCCCGGCGCAAGTTGCCGCTCGAAGGCGATTACGTCGGCTTCAAGATTCCGGATGAATTCGTGGTCGGCTATGGTCTTGATTACGCCGAGAGGTATCGCAACCTTGCCGACATCTGCGTGGTTCCGCGCGGGTAAGGTATCAGCAGCGCCGAACCCGCAGGGCTTCTAATGCGGCTGCTATCATACAAAGAATGGGTTCTGTGCTTACCAAATCGGAGCGCTTGCCGCTCGAGTCGTTGCTGCTCGACGTAGCCGACGTACTCGCCACGTCTCTCGACCTCGACACCACCCTGCGCCGCGTCGCAGAAGTCGTTCGCAAGGTCATCGACTACGAAATTTTCGCCATCCTTTTGCTGAACGAAAAGACTCAGGAGTTGCGCTTCCGCTTTCAGGTGGGCTATCCACCTGAATTTGCCGAGCGCAGCCGGGTCAAGGTGGGCGAAGGCGTGACGGGAGTCGCTGCTCTCTCGCGCCAGGCCGTGCTCATCGACGACGTCACCAAAGATCCACGCTACATTGAAGCCGTCCCCAATGTGCATTCCGAATTGGCCATCCCGCTGATCACCAAGAACCGCGTGATCGGCGTCATCGATCTTGAAGCGCGCGAACCGGGATACTTCACGGAAGAGCATCGTCGCGTGCTCACGCTCGTAGCCTCGCGCATGGCCGCCGGCATCGAGAACGCGCAACTCTACGCCCGCACCACAAAACAGGCGCGCATTCTTCTCCTGCTGAACGAAATTGCGCAGGAACTGACTTCGATTCTGAATCTGGACGAGCTTCTCAGCCGCATCGCGGAACTGGTGCGGCGTTTGATCGATTACCAGATGTTCAGCATCCTGCTGCTGGATGCGCCGGGCGAGAAACTGCAGCACCGCTTCTCTCTGCGTTTCAACGAGAACATTCACCTGAAACATGAAATCCCGCTGGGACGTGGGCTCGTGGGCGCCGCAGCACAGAGCCAAGAAGCGGTGCTGGCGCCGGACGTCAGCAAAGATTCGCGATACATCGAAACCAATCCGGAGACGCGCTCTGAGTTGGCCGTGCCACTGATTTACAAAGGTAAAGTGATTGGAGTACTCGATCTCGAGCACACGCGCCGTGGATTTTTCACCGAAGAGCATAAACGAACGATGACGACGCTGGCGGCGCAGATCGCCATCGCCGTTGAGAACGCCCGACTGTACGAAGAAATCGAGCGCCAGGAGCGGCGTCTGGAACGCGATCTTTCGCTTGCCCGCGAACTGCAGAGCCGTTTACTGCCGCAGACGAATCCGAAGCTGGCTCACCTCGATGTTGCGGCCAAGTTCGTTCCCGCGCGAACTATTGGCGGAGACCTCTACGATTTCGTGCCCTATTCCCTGTCGCGTCTCGGCATTGCGATTGGCGACGTCAGCGGAAAGGGAGCGCCCGCCGCCATTTATGCCGCGCTGGTCAGCGGGATCATTAGGTCTCATGCGCCTATCGAACCCGGACCGGCAGAGATGCTATCGGCCGTGAATCTGTCGCTCGCCGAGCGCCGCATCGAGGCCCAATTCGTTTCGATCATCTATGCCGTCTGGGACGACGAGCACCGCACGCTGACCGTTGCGAACTCGGGCCTGCCCCGCCCAGTGTATGTGCATAACGGTAAAATCGAAGTCATCGAAGCCACCGGATTGCCGCTGGGATTATTCGACGAGACCGACTACGAAGAGTTCAAATTCCACATGAAACCGGGGGAGATGTTTGTCTTTTTCAGCGACGGCATTCTTGATGCCCGCAACCGCAAAGGCGATCTTTTTGGGCGAGGCCGGGCGGAAAGAATTATCGCCGAGTGCGCCGACAAGTCCGCCGCCTGCGTGGTCGACTCGCTGTTCAAGGCTGCCGCCGACCACTCCGCCGGAGTAGAGACATTCGACGACCAGACCGTAGTTGCCATTAGCGTGCTGGCCGGCCCGCACCATTCTCCGAAGAAAAAATGACCATCGCCCGCGAGCGTTCAATAGCGGCACGGCCGCCAGGATTCGTCTATCGCCCGCACCCTCGAACCCGCGGAGACGCGAGTCTCACGCTCTATTGCGAGCAAATCGCACTGCCTGCGCTGGCCAAGCGTTTCGGCACGCCCCTGTATGTTTATTCCAGAGCGACGATCAGCGAGCGTTATGCCGCCTTCGAAGCGGCCTTTCATGACGTTTCCCATCTCGTCTGCTATTCGGTCAAGGCTAATTCAAATCTGAGCATTCTCCGCCTGCTGGCGAAGAAGGGGTGCGGTTTCGACGTGGTTTCCGGCGGAGAACTGGAACGCGTGCTGACCGCCGATCGTAAGGCCGGAAAGAATGTTGTATTTTCCGGGGTCGGCAAAACGCGTGAAGAACTCACCGCCGCTCTGAAAGCTGGGATTCTGCTCTTTAACGTCGAGAGCGAGTCGGAATTGCGAACGCTGGCTGACTGCGCCGCGCGATTGCGCAAGACGGCCCCGGTTGCCATGCGGGTGAATCCTGACGTCGCCGCCAAGACGCATCCCTACATCTCGACGGGATTGCACAAGCACAAGTTTGGGGTGCCGATCGGCGTTGCGCGTCAGCTTTATGCGGAGGCGGCTCAGCAGAAATATTTGAGCGTGCGCGGAGTCAGTGTTCACATCGGCTCGCAGATCACTGACGTAACGCCGTTCGGCGAGGCGATGGAGCGAATTGCGGAACTGATTCGCGAACTGCGCAAGGCAGGTCATGCCATTGAATATGTTGATGCCGGCGGGGGCCTGGGAATTCCGTATGAGGATTCCGATGCCGCCAACTTCCCCGCTCAAGTCGCGGCCTACGCAAAACATCTGGCCACGCCGCTCCAAGGGCTCGACCTGCGGCTTCTGCTCGAGCCTGGCCGGGCGATCGTCGGTCCAGCGGGCGTTCTCATCACTTCGGTTGTATACAAGAAGGCGAACAACGGCAAGCGATTTCTGATTGTCGACGCGGCCATGAACGATTTGATTCGGCCAGCGCTCTACAGCGCATATCACGAAATTGTTCCAGTGATTCAGCGCGCAGATTCGGCCAAGGAGGTCGTCGACGTGGTCGGCCCAGTCTGTGAAACCGGAGATTTTTTCGCCCGCGACCGCGCATTAAGCCCCGTCAACGAGGGCGATTTGCTCGCAATTCTCGATGCGGGCGCTTACGGAATGGTCCTGGCCTCCAATTACAACACGCGCCCGCGTCCCGCGGAGGTCCTGGTCAGCGGCAAATCAGCCGAAGTGATTCGCAAGCGGGAGAAAGTTTCCGATCTCTTCCGCGCCGAACTGTAGGCGGAGAAGCGATGCTTCGCTCGTCTCTCACGACTGCCGTTCTCCCCACTTCAACTTGCTGCGCAGTACCTGGAAGAAATCTGCGCCAGCACGAAATAAATTCACATGATGTTCCGAGCGCCGGCAGCGCACGCGGTCGCCGTCGCGGAGGTCGAGGCCGGGCTGGCCATCCAGGCTGAGGTAGGCAACTTCTTCCTCGCTGTGCAACAGAATCTCGATCTCCGAGGAATCGGGCACGACTAGCGGACGATGCGTCAAAGCATGGGGCGCAACTGGAGTAATGACGAGAGCGCGCACCGTGGGCATAAGCACGGGCCCGCCGGCAGATAGCGAGTAGGCCGTTGACCCCGTAGGAGTGGCAACGATCATGCCGTCCGCACGATAACTGGAGACGAAAACCTGGTCCACGTAAAGGTCATACGTGTTGAGTCGCGCGAGAGCGGTCTTGTTGACCACCGCATCGTTAAAGACCAGATAACTGCTGCGCACGCCGCCATCGCGCAGCAAATCGCACTGCACCAGCGAACGCTGCTCCACTGCGGCGCGACCATGCTCAATCCCGTCGAGCATGGAATAGAGCGACTCCAACGGAGTTTCGGTGAGAAACCCGAGAGAGCCAAGATTGACGCCGAGCAGCGGAACGTCAATGGCAGCGGTGACCCTGGCCGCAGAAAGCAGCGTGCCATCGCCGCCAAGCACAACTACCAGATCGAGCGGCCGTGCGCCCATTTGCTCACGCGGTACGATCTCCAAGCCGTTGGCGTATCCCGCCGATTCCTCATCGATAATGACCTTGTAGCCGTGGTCGCCCAGCCACTGAAGGAGTCCAGGAAGCACTTCGGCGACCTTGGGACGGTCGGGTCGGGAAATAATCGCTGCGAGTTTCCGGGAGGGTGCTTGCGGGCTGGCCATGGGAAAAGCTGATTGTATCGAAAATTCACGTCTTCACCACACACGCTTACTCGAACCCCGCACCAGGCATTCAAAACGTGGCGTGGACGAGGAATTCGCGATTCCCTTCTGCACCGAGAATGGGAGAGTCGATCACGTCTGTACTCCTCGCACCGAGGGCTGCGAGCGCGCTCCGAATTTTTTCGACGGCCGCCAATTGTGCCGCTTCGTCGCGCACGATGCCGCCTTTGCCCACGTGTTCGCGTCCCGCTTCGAATTGCGGCTTGACCAGCACCACGAGTTGCCGTCGCTTTCGTTCAACCTGCGATTCCGGAAAAGCGGCAGCGATCGCCGCAGGCAGAACCAGCGCGGCCGAGATGAACGACACATCCATGGCAATGAATTCGATCTCTCCTTCGTTGCGCAGTGCCTCGCGCGTCAAATAGCGAGCATTCGTTTTTTCCAGCAGACGTACCTGCGAATTCTGCCGGAGTTTGAAGTCCATCTGCCCGTAACCAGTATCGACGGCGATGACCCGCGCAGCACCACGCTGCAGCAGGCAGTCCGTGAATCCACCCGTCGACGCGCCCACGTCGAGGCAGACTCTTCCGCGGACATCAATATTCCAATACTCGAGCGCACGCTCCAGTTTCAGCCCGCCACGGCTGACAAACTTGAGATCATCGCCCAGAAGCCGAATTGCAGCATCGTCGGCGACCTGCGCACCGGCCTTCTCGATCTTCTGCTCGTCGACGAGAACCTTGCCGGCAAGGATCAACGCCTGCGCGCGCGCGCGGGATGCAGCCAGAGTGCGATCCACCAGAAGTTTGTCGAGCCGAATTTTCATGGTCGGACTCACGATTGAATTCGGGCTGAAGGTTCTACCCAGAAAGTGCCAGCACTCGCTCTAGTGCAAAGTGTTAAAGCGTCTGTGTGTGAACCACTTAAGGCAATACTTTGCCGCTTTTCCACAGATTTTTCCACGAATGTGTTGAAAACTTTTGCGACGACCCCCAGAAATAAGGCATCCGCTGTATTCCCAGCCGCAAAAAAAACCGCCCACAAAATGGGCGGCTCTTCATTTCTCGCGGGTCCAACAGCTATCCCGCAACTTCTTCCAATAGTTTCTGATCGATATCGAAGTTGGCATGAACGTTCTGCACGTCATCGTGTTCTTCCAGTGCTTCCATCAGCCGGATCATGGTGTTGGCCGCAGCGCCTTCCAGTTTGATGAAGGTATCGGGAATCATGCTAACGCTTGATGAAACCGGCGTGATGCCGGCCTTCTTCACGGCTTCGAGCATGCCCTCGTAAGCGGAAGTTGCGGTCAGAATTTCCCAATTCTCGCCGTCGTCAATCGGCTCATCCTCGCCGCCCGCTTCGATGATGATGTTCATCAGATCATCCACCTTGGCTGCCGACTTAGGGATGATGATATCGCCCTTCTTGTGGAACATATAGGCGACTGCGCCGGCTGATGCCATATTGCCGCCGTTCTTGCCAAAGACGTGACGGATTTCGCTGACCGTGCGGTTGCGATTGTCGGTGTTAATGTCGAGCAGAATGGCAACGCCGCCGGGACCGTACCCTTCGAGCGAAAACTCTTCATAAGTAGCGCCGGGGAGTTCACCGGTACCGCGCTGGATGGCCCGCTTGATGTTGTCAGCAGGCATGTTCTCAGCCTTGGCAGCGAGGATAGCGCCGCGCAGCCGCGGATTGGAATCGGGATCGCCGCCGCCGTTTTTCGCGGCGATGCTGATTTCCTTGATGAGACGGGTGAAAATCTTGCCGCGCTTGGCATCAAGCGCGCCCTTCTTGTGCTTAATTGTGGCCCACTTTGAATGGCCGGACATGGTTCGACCTCGTATCTAAAGATGCTTCTTTAAAGAGCTACGGATGTCGCTGGATTCGCCTTTCGAGGAGATCACAGGATTGCCTCAGTACGCATGCAGGCGAACTGAAATTATAACATGGTGCCGGCCGCAGCCCAGTCTCAAGAACTCGACTGTAGCGGCCACCACCGGCCTGGCACGAAGTCGGTATTGACTCTGCTCGCCATCCTCCCTAACATGCCGAGGCAAGGCGCGCCAGGGCTGTTGTCCAGGGCTATTGTTATGATCGGCCAGCTGTTGGGGCATTACCGGGTCCTCGAGAAGATCGGTGCAGGCGGGATGGGGGAAGTTTTTCGGGCGCGCGACGAAAGACTCGGCCGTGACGTTGCCATCAAGCTGATTCGCCCCGCATCCAGCGAAAACCCCGAGCATCTTCGGCGCTTCGAGCAGGAGGCGCGCGCCGCCGCCGCTCTCAACCATCCCAATATTCTGGCGATCTACGATGTCGGCTTCGCCGGCACGACTCCCTACATCGTCTCCGAACTGCTGCACGGGAAGACTCTGCGCGTGCGCTTGTTGGAATGTCCTCTCGCATTACGCGAAGTCAGCGACTATTCGCTGCAAATTTCACACGGGCTGATCGCGGCCCACGAGCGGCACATTGTGCATCGCGATCTCAAGCCCGAGAATCTTTTTCTCACCACGGAAGGCCGGGTCAAAATCCTCGACTTCGGCGTCGCCAAGCTACAGGCTACCGAAGACGGACGATCCGTGGAGAGTCTCACGACAGTCACAAAGAGCGGCACCATGGTCGGCACCGTCGCCTACATGTCGCCCGAGCAACTGCGTGGCAAAGCGGTGGATCATCGCAGCGACATCTTCAGCTTTGGCGCGATTCTGTACGAGATGCTGGCGGGATCGCGCGCGTTCCGCGGCGAAACCGAAGTCGACACCATGACGGCCGTGCTGCGCGAAGAACCGGCCGATGCCGGACTCGATGAAGCAGCGGTTCCCCTCGGCTATCGCGACATTGTGAAGCATTGCCTGGAGAAGGAACCGCAAGATCGCTTTCAATCGGCGACTGATCTGGCCTTTGCGCTGCAAACCATTTCCGGCACATCCTCCGACAAATCGGTAGTCTTGATCCGGCCGAGAACGGCCAAGCCTCGCGTGCTGCCGTGGACGCTGGTCGCGATTTTGGCGGCGGCAGCTTTGGGACTGGCGGGCGATCTGCTACGCCATCCACTGTCTTCGCCAACGTATCGTCGCCTGACCTTCGAAGAAGGAACGATTTACTCCGCGCGTTTCGCCCCGGATGGCCAAGCCATCGTGTACAGCGCCGCCTGGAACGACAAGTCGATCCAAACCTTCACCACGGTCGGCAATTCCCTGCTGGCTCAACCGCTGAATCTGGGGGACGCGAACCTGCTGGCGATATCGCCCAGCAACGAACTCGCCGTGGTGCAGCATGGCACGCCCAGTGGCCAGCTTGAACTTACGGATGGAGACCTGGCTACCACTCCGATGGCCGGAGGCTCTCCACGCGCAGTGCTGCACGACGCACGCTGGGCTGACTGGGATGCGGACGGCAAGCTCGCCGTAGTACGCCAGGTTGAGGGTCACTGCAGTCTGGAATATCCCATCGGCAACGTGCTCTATCGCAGCGGTGGATGGATCAGCCACATCCGCTTTTCTCCACAGCATGATCGCATCGCATTCCTGGATCATCAGCAGCTTTTCGACAATCTCGGCTCCGTTGCAGTTGTTGACTTAGCCGGCCATGTTCGCACTCTGACGCAGCAGTGGGAATCAGAACAGGGGTTAGCCTGGCGCCCGGATGGCAAGGAGATCTGGTTCAGCGCCGCCGAGAAGGGCAGTAATCTGAATTTGATGGCTGTCGACTTATCGGGAAAAACCAGGTTCCTGCTGAACTTGCCCCCAGGGCTCACCCTGCAGGACATCGCTGCCGACGGCCGAGTCCTGGTTACACAGAACAGCAAACGGCTGGCAATGGGCTCGACCGGTTTGGGAGCCACGGAGGACGTAGAGCTCTCCTGGCATGATTGGAACTCCGCCCGCGATATCTCCGCGGACGGACAGTATGTGCTCTTCGAAGATGCCAGTGAAGCCGCTGGTCCAAACTACGTAGTGGCCCTGCGCAAGATTGACGGCACTTTGCCGATGCGCCTGGGGGAGGGCGGTTCCGGTGGTCTTTCTCCAGATGGGAAGTGGGCGATCTCCTTGTCGAAGGACAAACCTTCGCAACTGACCCTGCTGCCCATCGGCGCGGGTCAGCCTCGATCGATCAACATCACCGGACTCGATAAGATCTACAACGGCTTGGCTCGCTTTCTCCCCAACGGGCGGGAGATCGCAGTCAGCGGCGAGCAGACCGGGCATGGAAAGCGTTGCTATGTGGTCGATCTATCCAGCGGAAACGCCACGCCGGTCACGCCCGATGGCGTCCGTTGCGGCCCACTGTCGCCCGACAGCCAGTCGATGGTTGGCTTCGGCACAAATCCCAAGATAGCTATTTACAATCTAAGCGGTGGTTCGCCCCGTTCCATTCCCAACCTGAATGCGAAATTAAATCCCGTGCAATGGTCGAACGACGGGCGTTTTCTATACGGCAATCACTTAGGCGAGCTTCCCAGCACAATTTACAAAGTCGAGATCGCGACCGGCAAAGAAACGGCCATTCAACAACTCAAACCAGCCGTGTCAGCGGGCGTTGTACTTGTCGCCCCGATTGTCGTCAGCCGCGACGGGACCCATTTCGCCTACAGCTACAACCAGACGCTCTCATCCCTCTACCTAATCTCCGGATTGCAATAGCGCTTTGAGGCTGGCGTTAGCGTAGAGAGCCAGGGAAGTCCGCAGCAACGTAGTGAAAGAAGATCGAAGTTGAAGTTAATCCTTCGCCCAGTTTGCTGCGATAGTGCGGCAGACGCGTTCCGCGGTAGGCAAGCCCATCTCCCATCGCCTGATACACGGTGACCGTGCCCGCGGGAGTGTCGAGATGGATGGGCCACGGAGTTTCCAATTCAGGTTCGGGAGAAAAATCCAGGCACAACGTCACGCTAAACTCACACTGCTCGCGGTCAGTGTGCTTTTGCAGTTCTGCCCCCCCGAAATAAGAAGCTAGGTACACATAAGAAGGCTTGAGCGGCTCGCCAGCAATCGTACTAAGCGTTGCCGCGATCTGGTGATGGAAAAATCTGGCCACGGGCTCGTTGTAGGCAACGTAGCGCTGCGAGCTCTGACCGTCGCCAAGGCGGACGGCTCCACTCCGGATCAAATATCTGTAGTAGCGCCGCAAAGCGGCAACGTGAAAGGGGTGAATCAAACTAGCGAGCGGAGCGTACCCTCTTTCCCGGAAGAGCGTGCCGGTTTGATGTAAGTTCTGCTCGCTCGGCTGATCGAAGGCACGTTTTTTTGAAACCAGAATTTTCGCGGCGGCCAGGAGATTCCGTAACTCGCGCGGCAGACAAGAAGATACTGGCTGCTCTGGACGCAGGCCACGCACGACAGCTTCTATTTCCGGCCCTAACCAGAAAGGAAGCAAGCTCGGCGGCTCGCGCCGCCGCACCCACGCCATCGTTCCCTGTATAGAAAGGCCCGACAGCAAATCTCTGCGCTGAGACAACTCCTCCGGCACAACGCCGTCGGGGCTGATCATGCAGTCAGGATTCAGAAACAGCGGTTCGGCATCATCGGGCACCTGCAGACCAGTCGCATGCCGCGGGATCAGATGCAGAGGTAACTCGTCCAGCAGGCAGAAAAAACGGTCGGGAGGAAATGTCGAGGCGTGGCTCTGCCTCGACACTCCTCCCATGAGTCTTGTCATCCACTCAACCCACGCCGGATTGTTTAGCGACGAAACCATCCGTTCAAGGTAAAACGGCTGTCGGCGAAGAGCCGCGAAGGGCACTTAACCGCAGTGATCTCGTGCCGCATTTGGCACGGGAAGAATACGATCTGGTTCTGCCGGGGCACAATCGTCTGATAGCTGCCCTGGCTGACGTATAGACCGTCTTGCAGGCACGCATCGTGAATGCGAAGCTCTCCACCTTCGAAAGCCTTGGGCTCACGATGGAAAAAATAAACGAAGGTTAAATAGCGGCAGGCGACGCGATCGCTGCCGTTATCGCTGTGAAAGCGGAAAAAGTCGCCGTCATTGCTGGCGGTAATTTGCGCTTCCACGCCCGCGATCGTGAACGTTTCCAGGTTCAGCTTTCGCAGAACCTCCGGCATCACCGACTTTACTCGCTCCACCATCCGATCCTGATACTGGGCCAGATCCATCAATACGCGCGAACGCCGGTGCTCGTAATTGACGACGCCGTTTGTCGAGTGCGGCGACAGCACCTCACTCGCGGAAAAATTGGCCTCGTGTTCGACAGTGAATCGAGTCAACTCCTCCAACTCCTGCGGAGCCAGGAACTCGTCCAGCACCACACAACGTCCCGGCAGAATTTCCGGGCGCTCCATGACGGCCACGCCAGTTTCCACTGACGTTTTGGATTGAGCCGTCGATACGGGATGCGGCTGGCGGATCGCATGTCCCGGCGTCTGCGGCTCCCCCGGCGTAATGCCCGGAGTTTGAGGCTCGCGGATGGGGCCACCCGGCGTTTGGGGCTCACCCGGCGTAACGCCTGGAGTCTGCGGCTCGGGCGTCGCTGGCGACCCAGGCGCTCCCTGCTGTCGGATCATGTGCCCTGGAGTCTGCGGTTCGCCCGGTGTGATACCCGGAGTTTGCGGCTCATCTTCCGGAAGTTCCAGCGGACTCCCGGGAGTCTGGGGCTCGCCCGGTGAAATGCCCGGCGTCTGCGGTTCTCCTGGCTGGCGGCGCGGAACCCCCGGCGTCTGCGGTTCGCCCAGAACGGCTTCCCGGCTGCGGGTGTGCGATTCTTCGATTCCCGCCGCGCCGCTCTGCAGAATTTGTTCGACGATGCTGGCGCCGAGTATCGAGAAAGCGCGCTGTGCGACAGTCTCGCCAACCGCCGCCGCAATCACGGCTCGCACCGCCTCTCGCGTCGCAGGATTTTCACTGGTCGACACTTTGGCGTGGTGTAGCAGATTGGTGAGCAGGGCTCGTTCCTGCGGACTAAGAATCCGCTCATCGAGCATTAATGTTTCGGAAAACGAATCCAGGATTTGCTTCGGTGTCATTGGAGACACGCCTCCCCGCGTGTGCTTGCGACACAAACCAAGTTCAGGGCCAACATTACAGGGGGGAAGCAGGCGAAGAATACACCGGAGCGCTGTGAATCGCCAAGATTTTTGTTCAGATTACCGGGGAACCAGCGCGGACACCATCGACTGGAAAATTTTCAACCCGTCACTGCCGCCCAGTTCCGGCTCCGCCGAGCGCTCGGGATGAGGCATCATTCCCACCACATTCCCGCCGGGGCTGCAGATCCCGGCGATGTTATCCAGAGACCCATTCGGATTGGCCGAACTCGTAATCTCTCCGCCGGGGACGCAATAGCGGAATACGACGCGATTGTGACGTTGCAAATCATTCAGGGTGAGGGCATCGCAGAAATAGTTTCCCTCCATGTGGCCGATGGGGATGGTCAACACCTCTCCTAGAGCGCAGGCATTGGTGAAAGGCGTATCCGCATTCTCAACCCTCACGTTGACCGGCTTGCAGACGTACTTCAGGCCGACGTTGCGCATCAATGCTCCGGGCAAAAGGCCCGATTCACAGAGAATCTGGAAACCGTTGCAGATGCCTAGCACGAGGCCTCCGCCAGCGGCGAATTTCCGGACCGAATCCATCACAGGCGAGAACTTGGCGATCGCCCCGGTGCGCAAATAGTCGCCGTAGGCGAAGCCTCCCGGAACGATGATGGCGTCGCAATTTTCCAGATCGTGCGATTCGTGCCAGAGAAAAGTCGCCTTCTGCTGGATGACATGTTCGACAGTCCAGTGGGCATCGTGATCGCAGTTGGAACCGGGGAAGATGATGACGCCAAATTTCATTGGGCCCTCAATTTTCGGAGTTTGGGCTTAGTCTAGCACGGCGGCCAAATGGCCTCGCTCGTGTATAAATTCTGCCATGCGACTTCTGTTAACAATGACGCTCACCCTGGCCATGGGCATGGTCGCTTCTGGCCAGACGCCCCCCCAGGCCGCCCTCGATCGCGACGCCTACCCTCTGCTGGAACAGGACTTCGTGGCTTTCAATCCGCATTACAAAGCCGAGCACGAAACCAGAGTCGCGCGCACTCTTGCACTTGCCAGACGCATGTTCGACGAAGAGGCTAAAGGCGGAAAGACCACTTGCGGCCATCAGATCTTGTTCGAGTTGGAATCGCTGCTGGTGAGTTCGGCGGACTTCAAGTTCATCGATAAGCGGCTAGCGGATCTCGAGGCCAGCATCGGCCATCCCTCTTCCGATAAACCGGACGACGGCATGTGGGGCGCTTGTTATCACGAGTGGTACCTGAAACTCTATGCCACCTACGATCACTTAGAAGCGCAGGCTGGCGAGGATCCGCCGCCGCATCCGCTTCCCTCTTTCCTTGGGCGCGTTTCGACTCCCGAAAAACTGACGGCCTACCTGGACGCGCTTTCGGTCTCCGATGTTAGGCAATCCGGACTCGACCACGAGCGCGAGTTCAACGAAACAGTGGCTACGCTGCTCCAGATGATGGTTCGCGGCAAGCCGGAGAACTACAAGGTCGATCCCGCCCTGCGCGACACCCTGCTTGATCGCGTGCTCCATCGCTATCGCAATCCCGACACTGGATATTGGGGAGAACGCTATCGCCGCGACGGCCGTGAAGATTTCCCCGACGACCTCAGCATGACGTTTCACGCGGTCTCGTACCTCAAGGGAAAGGTGCCTGAGATGCCACGCGTCCTCAATACCACGCTGGCGATCAAGGATTTTAACTATCCGTCGGGCTGGCTCTGGAAGGGAGAATTCTGGAACCACAACAACATGGACGTAGTCGCGCTCTTTCACTACGGCTGGTCGCAGGCGAGTCCGGAACAGCGCAAGGCGATGGCCGCCGAAATCGATCATATGCTCACCTGGTGCTTGCATAACTCTCTGCAGCCGGATGGTTCCTTCAAGGTGAACATCGCTGACGGCTCATTGGAAGACGCAGAATATTACGGCACATCGTTTTTGGCGCGCATTGGATACTTCGATTCGGCGCAACGTTTCTGGACGGATCGCACGTTCCCGGAGGCTGCTGAAATTCAGAAACGCATCCTAGGATTCGTGCGCGCGCACCAGGGCTCCGGGCCGACCGGAGACAATTACCGCAGCACGCTCGAAGCGCTGGGATTGCGCTGATGCCGCACTACTCCGCCCAGCGATTTCTACTGAGGACTTGATGGCGACGCGACTGCGGGCGAGAGTGGGGCAGCCTCGGTGGTAGAGGGCAATGCGGTTTGTGCGGACGCTGAATTCTGCGTTTGAGCCGTCGTTTGTGGCGTGGTCCCGGAGTCGACCTGGGGCGGATAACCTCTGGCCTGCAAGATCGCCCAATGCCACTCCTCGCCCTCGGCCAGATCGCCGTTCAGCGGCGCATTGAAAGTTGTCGTCGCCCAGGGAGCAGCCGCTGCCCGCATACGATAGATGAAGGTCACATCCGGCTTTTTCTCCGGACGCACGGTCGAATCCGGCCCTGCCATCGCCGACAGTCCATTGAGTGAGGACGCGTCAACGTTCTTCTTCACGATGGTTACCGCGACCGCGATCTCGCTCACATGCCAATCGGTGCCGTTGAAAATCGAGACCGTCAGCGCATCGCCCTCGATCGTCGCCGGCCCATGAATTTTCGCCAGAGCATCGGGCGGCAATTCCATCTGGGCATACTGGCTGGAAAGGAGCGACTTCGCGTTCGGACTGAATGCCAAGCTGCAGGTCACATCGGGAGCGGCCACGCGAAAATCCTTGTCGCCTCCGCCCATCACGTAGCGCAGCCCAGTGGGTGCAGTGTGGCGACTCTCCGCCTGCTGCATCGCATTCGAGAGATTATCGTCATCAATGACTGGCTGCGGATGGGGGCTATTCTTGCGCATATTCCGCGCCACATCGCCGAGTGGAATGTTGTTGGGATCGTCCTGTGCCCCATCTTGCGCCAGCATCCGCGCAGTCATGCCGAATACAGTCAGCACTGCCAGCAACAGGGGCAGCAGAATAGCTTTGCGGATTTCACAGCTGCGCGACATGACGGAGGGAGGAAATGTCCTCGCTCCAATTGTATGGAGTGTCCGCTGAAAGGAAGAAATAACCAAGGTACCGTCGGGCTTCGGCCAGAAGCCCGCGGAAACGAAGCATGGGGCGCGCGCTGACGAAATGGAGGCGCAACGGGGCGCGCGCCCAAGCCCGAAAAGCTCGATCTACAGAAGGCCCTGCGACCGGAACCGGCTGACCGGATCGACTACTGCTTGCCGCTTGAATATCCAGCGGGCCACCGCAAAGCCAATCGCCGCATAGCAAATATGCATCATTCGCATTGCACACCCCCTTCAGGACCATCTCTTCGATCCTCAGGGGAGGAACAGCCAAACTCTAAGGGGACAATAGCAACGACTGTGCCTAGGGACAAGGCACGTGCGTGCTATAGAAGTGGCACGGAGGTAATAGTGTCTTCAGAGGATCAACCGTAGAGACGTTGCAAACAACGTCTCTACGATCAGATTTCTGGGTGCGGGGTTGGGATCAGTGTGCGGGAACATCATCATTCACTACGCGTCCGGCGGGTGGAACCATCACGGTCGACAAGCTGCCCTCGGCCGCCAGCTTCTGGAACGCCGCCAGATCGCGGCGCTGGATGTCCTCCCAACGCGCAACGAATTCCCCGGTCTGCCGCTTCAGCTTCTCAAACTGGCGCTGCTCGGCCTCAGTCGGCGCAGAGTCGGCGCTGCTAGCATCCATGGCCAGAAACGCCAGCTTCGCATCCAGCTGAGGAGGATAGGCCAGCGAGTCTTCGTTGGCACTGATGTCCAGGTTGACCAGATCATCGCGCACCGCGACCAGCTTTTTCTCCAGTTCGTCGGCCGCGCCAACAATGGTCTTAGCGCTGGCATTCTCTGGCAAGCGTTTCTTCAATCCGGCAAGCTGCGCCCGCACGTCCTGAATCTGATTGACGGTGTCGTAGACGCGGCTCAACTCGTCGCGTGTCGCCAGCAGCAGGTTGAACTGCGCCTCCAGATCCGCCTGACTCACATTCACCCGCGGGTCTAGCTTCAACTCAAACGGCTCGGTTAGCGTCTGACCATTCGCCGTGATTCGCACCTGATACTGCCCCGGCGCGGCCACTGGCCCGCGCGCACCGCTCCCATATTCCCACAGGTAATAACCAGGCACATGCCGCGCCTCTTCATAGCGCAAGTCCCAGACAAAACGATTCAGCCCGGCCTCCGCCTTGATCTGCTTCTCCGGCTTTTTGTCGTCGGGATCGAGCGGCTCGTCCAGCGGATCGACTTCAGCGCTCGAATACTTTCGAATCACTTTCCCGGAAGCGTCCAGGATTTCGATCTTCGTTTCCTCGTCGGCCTTGGGCGCGTCTTTCAGGAAAAAATAAATTACGGCGCCCGCTGGCGGATTCTGCCCTCTGATTTTTGAGGGATGATGCTCGCCACCCGCTCCTGCCTGCATGCGATAAGCGGTTGCCGGGGTATACAGGAACGCATCTTTCTGCGCGACCTGGTCGCTATACTGGCGAAGTGGGCTGAGATCATCCAAAACCCAGAAGGCGCGCCCATGCGTTGCGACCACCAGATCGTTGTTCTTGACAAGCAGATCGTGCACCGGAGTCGTTGGCAGGTTCAACTTCAACGACCGCCAGTTCGCCCCGTCGTCGAACGAAACGAAAATTCCCTCCTCCGTCCCGGCATAGAGCAGGCCGCGCTTCTTCGGATCTTCCCGCACCACACGCACGAACATGTTGTCGGGAATGCCTGTGCCCAGCTTCGTCCATGTCTTGCCGTAGTCGCTGGTTTTGTAGATGTAAGGATGCAGATCGTCGAACTGATGCCGCTCCGCCGCGACGTAAGCGGTGCCCGCATCAAATGGCGAGGCTTCAATCTGGCTGATGCGACTCCACTCCGGCATCTCTTTCGGAGTCACATTGGTCCAGGTCTTTCCTTCATCCTGCGTGAGCTGGATCAGGCCATCATCGGTGCCCGCCCACAGCTGTCCCTTCTTGAGCGGCGATTCCGCCAGCGCAAAAATGGTGTCGTAATATTCCGTACCGGAATCGTCAATGGTGATGTCGCCGCCGGAAACTTTCTGCTTGCTCTTGTCGTTGCGCGTGAGATCAGGGCTGATGGTCTGCCAGTGCACGCCACCGTCGGTCGTCTTAAACAAAACTTCGCCAGCGTGATACAGCGTGTTGGGATCGTGTGGCGAAAGCATGACGGGTGCCGTCCACTGAAAGCGATGTTCCAGATTTGCCGCCCCATGCGCGTCGGATAATTCCGGTTGCTCGGTAATCGACTTCACCTGCCCGATGTGCCGGTCATAGCGCGTGATATTGCCCTGATAATCGGCGGCGTAAACAATATTCGGATCGCGCGGATCGGGCGCGATGTAGCCCGCCTCGCCTCCGCCCACGTCGTACCAGTCAGTGCGATCGATGGAGCCATCGTCGCTGCGGCTGACGATCGCCACCGTGCCGCTATCCTGCTGGGCACCGTAAATTCGGTAGGGAGTCGCGGTGTCGGCAGTCACGTGATAGAACTGCGCGGTCGGCTGGTTGTCCTGACGGGTCCAGTTCTTTCCGCCGTCGAGCGTCACGGTCACACCGCCGTCATTCGAAGCGATCATGCGCTTCGTGTCCATGGGATCAATCCACAAGCCGTGATTGTCGCCATGTGGAACATGCACTTTGTTGAACAGGTGGCCACCATCCGTGGACACGTAGGCCTCCACGTCCATGATGTAGACTACGCTCTCATTGCGCGGATCAGCGATGATGTGCATGTAGTACCACGGACGCTGCCATAGGCTGTGGCTGGCGTTGACCAGCTCCCAGCTCTCGCCGCCATCATCGGAGCGATACAGACCCCCGTCCGGATTGTGCGCCTCGATCAGCGCGTAGACACGATCAGAATTCGCCGCCACGGCCACACCGATTTTTCCGTAGGGACCTTTCGGCAGCCCGTGCTCTTCCAGATGCTTCCAGGTCGTGCCACCATCATTGGAGCGATAGACCCCGCTGCCGGGGCCGCCGCTGCTCATGTCCCATGCTGTGCGCCGCGCCTGCCACAACGCGGCAAACAAAATATTCGGATTGTGCGGATCGAAGGCAACGTCGATGCCGCCCGTGTTTTCGTCCTTGTAGAGAACCTTGTCCCACGTCTTGCCGCCGTCGGTAGTGCGAAAAATTCCGCGCTCGGTGTTCGCCCCGAAGGGATGACCCAGCGCCGCTACAAAAGCGATGTCAGGATTATTCGGATTGATGATCACCTTGCCGATGGCTCGCGAATCTTTCAGGCCGACATTTTTCCAGTTCTTTCCGCCATCGAGAGACTTGTACACGCCGTCGCCGTGCGTGATATTGCCGCGAATGCAGGCCTCGCCCGTTCCGACGTAAACCACGTTGTGATTCGAGTTCGCGACCGCAATGCTGCCTATCGCAGCCGTGCCTTCGTGGTCGAACACTGGCGACCAGGTCAACGCGCCGTCGGTCGACTTCCAAACTCCGCCCCCAGTCGCGCCGAAATAGTACGTCGTGGGATCCCCCGGAATGCCCGCAGCCGTCAGCGATCGCCCGCCGCGGAAAGGGCCGACCAGCCGATATTTCATGCCCTTGAAGAGCTTGTCTTCCGGCTTAGCCGCATCCGCGTCTGCGGCGTCGGTGGCGGATGGAGCGGCCGGTTTGGCTGAGTGACTCGCCTCTGCCGCTTTCGCCGCTTTGGACTGGCGCTCAGGTTTGGTCTGAGCAAACGCCGCTGCGCTCAACAAAACCGCGCATGCAACCACGAAGATCCATCGTGCAGGCGAACCAGTGCGTACATTTTTTCGGCCCATGAACGTATCTCCCCCAGGAAAGTTGGACAATTGGCTATGGTAATCCTGCGCGGCCCCGATGCAAAGGGGCGGGACCAGAGCGAGGGGGTGGGTTCGCGATCTTCGCGGTTAAAAGCTTTTTGCGCGGCGTCGAGATAGATTACTTCTTCGACAAAAGCACTTTCTTGGCCGCTTCGAGTTCTTTCTTTTTCGAGCCGTCCACTTTTGGATAAGCCAGACCGAGCGATTCCAAGGTCTCCACGATCACGGTCGAGACCACCACCCGCGTGAACCACTTGTTATCGGCGGGAACCACATACCAGGGCGCATGTTTGCTCGCCGTATTGCGGATCATGTCTTCGTACGCGTCCTGATAATCATCCCAATACTTTCGCTCGTGAATATCCGCTGCGGAAAACTTCCAGTTCTTCTCCGGCTCGTCCAATCGCGCCAGAAAGCGTGCCTTCTGCTCTTTCTTTGAGAGATGCAGAAAGAATTTGCGGATCACCGTTCCGTTCCGCGCCATGTGGCGCTCGAAGCTGCGGATATCTTCGAATCGTTCGTCCCAAATGTCTTTGCCGACCAAGGATGGCGGAGTCTTTTCACCCTTAAGAATTTCCGGATGCACCCGCACTACCAGCACTTCCTCGTAGTACGAGCGGTTGAAAATCCCGATATGCCCGCGCTCCGGCAACAGGCGGGTCGTGCGCCACAGAAAATCATGCTGCAATTCCACTTCTGACGGTGTCTTGAACGAATACACCTGGCAGCCCTGCGGATTCACTCCCGACATCACATGCTTGACGGCACCGTCTTTCCCAGCCGCATCCATGGCCTGGAAAATGAGCAGCAACGCCCAGCAATCCTGGGCATAGAGCTTGTCCTGCAACTCCGCCATCCGCTCGATGCCCTTCTGCAAGGCATCGGCGGCATGCTCCTTCGAATGCAAGTGCCCCGTGTCGGCCGGATCGTAATCTTTCAACCGAAAATGCTTGCCGCTCTCGACGCGAAATTTGTCCGACAAATGTTTCTGTTTCATGTTTGATGACGCTCCCCGCAAGGGTTCTCAGCAATTACACGCCAACAGGTTTCGCGCTAACCACCGCCAGGTTCGCCTGTTGCCAGGCATCGAATCCGCCGGTCACATTGATCACGTTCTTGAATCCCGCGCGCTGCAGCAGGCTGCTCGCAATCATGCTGCGATATCCTCCTTTGCAATGCACCGCAACCTCCGCATGGCGATCCATCTCTGGCGGAGAGATTTTGAAATTATCCAGCGGCCACCAGATCGCACCCTCGATGTGACCGGCTTCCCACTCCGGCGCGCGGCGAACATCGAGCACCTGCACGTCGTGCGACCGCATGCGCGCCGCGAGGGCTTCCGCGTTCATCTCCGCGATCGTCCCCAGCGGAAAACCTGCATCCTTCCACGCCGCCACGCCGCCACGGAGAAATCCGTCCAACGCCTCAATGCCGACCCGCGCCAACCGCACCCGCACCTCTTCGACCTGGTCTTCCGATGCCGCAATCAGCACGGGATGCGCCGTCAATCCCAGCACGGTTCCTGCCCACGACGCGAACTGTCCGGAAAGCGCGATGTTCACCGATCCTGGCACGTGGCCTGCGGCAAACTCATCGCCGGAACGAATGTCGAGAGCGATTTCGCCGTCATCCAGCATGGTCTTCAGCTCAGATGGAGCGAGGGCGCGTAGCGGCGGCAAATCCGACAAGGCTGCGGCCCCGGCCCGGTTGATCTCTGCATCTTTGGCAAAGTATTCCGGACGCGCCGGAAGATTGCTGGTCAACTGCACGATGAATTCTTCCCTGCTCTTGATCTGCAGCGCATAATTCGTCAGCCGCTCGGTGCCGATGGTCGACGACCGCTCTGCTCGCATATTCTTTCCGCACAGTGACCCCGCTCCGTGCGCTGGATAGACCAGAACGTTGTCCGCCAGCGTCAGCAACTTGCCGTGCAGGCTGTCATAGAGCATGCCCGCCAGTTGCGCCGGAGTGTGCTGGGGCGAAAGGTCAGGGCGTCCCACGTCACCGATGAATAAAGTGTCCCCGGTCAGCACCGCCCAGGGCGCAGGCGATTTCTCAACGTCAGTCACTTCGTTGCTCACGACCAGGCAAATACTCTCCGGCGTGTGGCCCGGAGTTTCCAGCACGCGAATCGAGGCTCGTCCGAATTTCAGCTCGAAGCCGTCGCGCACCGCGATGTGAGGAAACTTCGCTCCCGCGTGGGCGCCGATATAAATCTGCGCCCCGGTGCGCGCGGCCAGTTCACGATGCCCGGAAACGAAGTCGGCATGCAGGTGGCTCTCGAAGATGTGACGGATCTTCACTCCGCGCTCGGCCGCGGCCTTGAGATAGAGTTCGACATCGCGCTGTGGATCGACCACAACGGCTTCGCCCTCCGACGCCAACATATAGGAGGCATGCGCGAGACAGCCCAGGTAGAATTGTTCGAAGTACATGGATGAAGGCTCCGGGGTATTTGCCCAGCAGAGATGCTAGAACAAATCAGCCCCAGATACCACCGCGACAGTTCTTCGTTTGTCTTGTCTTTTTGATTCTGAGCCCGGAGTAGTCGTACGACAGCTCAGGCGGGAAGTGGCGCGATGAATTCCAACCCGAAGCAGAAACCGTTGCGCGACCGGACAATCGCAGGAACGCGCGAAGGTGCTGGCGTATCAAATTCGATTTCCAGCAGGTCGCCGGGATTCAGCAGCAATCCGGCATAGAGCATCATGCCGCCCTCGCTCATTTCTGTGCCGCGGCCGGTAACCACCGTAGTCGAAAAGCCCTTCGAGGTGATCACCCGAACCGGAATGTCGACCGGAAGCCGATCCCAGCGCCGTTTGTTGCGAGAGTCTGGCATTTAGCCTTCATCATCCATCCGGCGCGGTCGGTCTTCAAATTACGAAAGTGAACCGGCGCGGTCCACGTTGAAAACAAAGTAGACAAGAACAGGCTCCTGCGGCGACACTAGAAGTTTCGTGAACACCAAAAATCTCTTCTTTGTCGGCGTCATCGTTTCGGCCAGTGGGCTCATTTCGCCACCAATCGCTCTTCTGGCCGGTCTCATCTACGGACTCTTATTCGCGCACCCCTATACAGCCGATTCCAAAAAGCTGTCCACATTCCTGCTGCAGGCCTCGATCGTCTTCCTCGGCTTTGGGATGAATCTGAAAGAGGTGATACATGCCGGGAGCCATGGATTCGCCTATACCGCCCTCAGTATTTCGTTCGCGCTGTTGGTGGGCCTCGCCATCGGCCGCCTCTTCGGCGTCCGCTACATACCTTCACTTCTGATCAGCACCGGAACCGCAATCTGCGGAGGCAGCGCCATCGCCGCGGTCGGTCCCGTGGTCAACGCCGGGGACGAAGAGATGGCGGTGTCACTGGGCACGGTATTCGTGCTGAACTCGGTCGCGCTTTTTCTGTTTCCGGCGATCGGCTACGGGCTGCATCTCTCGCAAGCGCAGTTCGGACTATGGTCCGCCCTCGCGATTCACGACACCAGTTCGGTTGTGGGGGCAACCGCGAAGTATGGCGCCGAAGCTCTGACGGTTGGCACAACCATCAAGCTGACTCGCGCCCTTTGGATCGTTCCGCTGGCCTTCGCCATCGCGCTCTTCAAGAAAGAAAAGACGCAGATCAAATGGCCCTGGTTCATTCTGTTTTTCTGCTTCGCCGCCGTGGCCACAACCTACCTTCCAGTGTTCGGCCCGCTTTACCCTCAGCTGAGCGCTCTCGGAAAGGCCGGGCTGACGGTCACGCTTTATCTCATCGGCACCGGCATTTCGAAAGCGACGCTGAAACAAGTTGGAGTTCGTCCTCTGCTACAAGGAGTCCTGCTCTGGGCGATCGTCGGCACGCTATCGCTGGTGCTGATCCGCTATGGAGTGATTTCGTTGTGAAGCGGACCGTTGACTTATGGTCGCGGCGAATCGACAATTCCTAACAGAAACGGTCAGGATTCTTCCTGTCGCAAGCAGGCGCCGATTATGAACCAGAAATCGCTACTATCGTCATGTCTCCTCTTCGCCCTGATTCTGAGTGTGGGCTGTGCTAAGAAGCCCAACGACACGCAGATCTCCAGCGACATTCAAAACAGGTTCAGCCAGGATTCAGGGCTTTCGGCCAAGCAGCTCGGCGTGCAATCGGCGAATGGCGTGGTCACTCTGAGCGGGAATGTCGATAACGATGCCCAACGCGAGGCTGCCGCGCGGCAAGCCGCTTCCGTAGCTGGAGTGAAGGAAGTCGTCAACAACCTGCAGGTCGGCAACGCAAACGCCGCGGCCGCGCCGGTGCGGACGCCCGCTGCACAGCCCTCGAACCCTGCCCCGCCCGACCGCAGCAAACCTGCCGCAGGCAAGGGTTCCCACAATCCGCATGGGCGCGATTCTGCCATGGCTGATAATTCGCAACCTTCTTCCCAGCCCGCCGATAGCGGCCAGATGGACGCGAACAACAATCCGCCGGCACAACCTGCCGTGGCTGATTCGACGCCGCAGCCACCGCCCGCGCCGAAAAAATTCATCATCGATCAGGGCACGCAGATGACGGTTCGTCTCATGGATCCGATCGACAGCGAAAAAAATCAGACGGGCGACAACTTCCACGCCACACTCAAGGCGCCGTTAAGCTCTGACGGCGAAGAGGCCGTGCCTGCCGGCGTTGAACTCACCGGGCATCTGGTTGAAGTCAAGAGCGCCAGCAAATTTGCCGGGCAATCGGAAGTCATCCTGCAGCTGGACAGCCTGACTTCGGGAGGCCAGACCTATAGCGTGCAGACCGATCAGTACAAGAAAACCGCAGCCTCGCGCGGCAAGAACACGGCCGAGAAAGTTGGAGGCGGCGCGGTGCTGGGAGGCATCATCGGCGCGCTGGCGGGCGGCGGCAAAGGAGCGGCGATCGGCGCAGCGGCCGGAGCCGGCGTCGGTGGCGGCGTGCAAGCTGCCAGCAAGAGCCAACAGATCAAGCTGCCCTCAGAGACGGTGTTGAGCTTCACCCTGCAGGCGCCAATCACGGTTGTCCGAGCGACCAGTCCAGATGCAAGCCGTCAGAAGCTGGACAATTCGCAATAGGAACGCTCGGCCCGATCGGTAGACGTAACTGGGTGTCTTTTTGTTGCGGTACACTCTGAGGCCAGACCGCGCTCATGCCCACGATCACAGCCCTTGTGCACACCCAAAATGACGGCCTCCGCGTGGGGCGCTGCCTGGAAATGCTTTATGCCTGTGACGATGTGGTGATCATCGATCACGATTCCCACGACGACACGCTGCGCGTCGCCCGCGCCTACGGCGCCCGCGTCGTCACCTGCGACACATCCCGGGCGTTCCCCATGGCGCTAGCGAATACGACAGAATGGATTTTCTGCGTCGATCCGCGAGAATCGGTGAGTGAAAGCCTCTCGGCGAGCCTTTACGAATGCAGGTCGGGACTGACTCCCATGAACGTCGGCGCCACTTTCGCAACGTTTCTTCGCGAAGAGACGGTCGATGGCTGGCAGGTTAATCCGGCGCCGCAGACGCGCCTCGTCCCCGTGAACTGGAGTCGCTGGCAAGGCCGCCTTCCGGCCTGCGACAACTCCTCGCATCTGCTCCAAGGCGACCTCCTGCGTTTCGCTTTTCCCTGAAAAACTCCCCTGAAAGATGCGAGAAACTGCCCCCGGGGTTTGCAGTCTCCGGACTCAGCCGTCACACCCAATTGTGATTTGGGTCACAGTTCGCCGATTCCCCGACGCCTAAACTGCATGGTTGTGGCAGTTTCGGGCTGGCAAGCCCAGGAGGAATCCAATGCGTGTAATGAAATTCATCAGTTTGGCCGTGATTCTGATCATGGTCGCGGCCCTCGCCGTCGTAGCGCAGACTACCCCGGCGCAGACTACCCCTACCGTCAAGCATGTTCCAATCGCCAATACCCCGTCGAACTCGGGCAAAGAGATGTTCAACCGCTATTGCGCCGTTTGCCACGGAACCAACGGCAAAGGCGAGGGCCCAGCAGCCTCTGCGATGAAGACTCCGCCGGTGGATTTGACCGCGCTGGCGCAAAAAAATGGCGGCAAATATCCCGCCGCCCACGTCGCCGCCGTGATCCGCGGACAGGCCACTGCACCGGCGCATGGCAGCCAGGACATGCCGGTCTGGGGTCCCCTGTTTTCCAGTATCAGCCAGGGCCACGAAGCTCAGGTGCAACAGAGAGTTGCGAATCTGGTGCAGTACATCGACACTCTGCAGGCAAAGTAAAGGCGCCTGCTGGGATAGGGAGGAGGCGCAGTCAGTACTCGGGCTCACTGCTCCTCCTCGAAGAATCCTTGGGCCACGGCTCGCGCTGCCAGCCGGATTCATTCTCCAGGCGGATCATTGTCCCTATGGACAGTGACTTCGGTACCTTAGTGCAGACCCCTCTCGCCGCCTTATAATCCCCTCAAGATCAGCAACTTTCGGCGTTCTGTCGGTTACCCGTGCGTGTGTGCGTGCGGAAGCTTGCGGGTCGTTAGTGACGAGCGATGCTCCTTATGGATCCATTTTTCGCAGTGGCGATTTTTCTGTTCGGGCTTGCCTTTGGCAGCTTCCTGAACGTGTGCATCCATCGCCTGCCGCTGGGACTGTCGGTGGTCAAACCGCGCTCAGCGTGCCCCAAGTGCAAGCAAGCCATCGCCTTCTATGACAATCTTCCGGTCTTGAGCTGGTTGATTCTTCGCGGCCGCTGCCGGCAATGCAAGACCCGCATCTCCCCACGCTATTTGCTGATCGAATTGCTGACGGGCATTCTGTTCCTGGTCTGCTACTGGTACTTCGGGCTAACGCTCTCCACCTTGAAGTACTGCGTCTTCGCATTCCTTCTGCTCGGCCTCATCTTCACCGATGCTGAGACTAAGCTTCTGCCGGACAAGATGACCTTGCCCGGAATCGGGCTCGGGATTGTGTTCAGCATGCTGGTTCCGGTCAATGATCTGGCCTCGCAGTTTCTGCCTGGGATCGTGAATCTGCCGCTCAGTGATGCGATCGTCGTGCGACTTTTCTCGCTGCTGGATTCCCTGCTGGGTGCGGCCGTTGGCGCTTCGTTCATTTACGGAGCCGGGGTGATGTACCTGCGCTGGCGCGGCATGGAAGGCATGGGATTCGGCGACGTGAAGCTGATGGCCATGATCGGCGCGTTTCTGGGCGTGAAGCTGACCATCTTCACCATTTTCACAGCGTCGCTCGCCGGATCATTTTTCGGCGTCACGACCATGCTGATCGTCTGGCTCAAGCGCACGCGCCGTTTCAAGCGCATCGAACCGGCTCAGGCCGCCCGGCGCCGGGGATGGCAATCGGCGCAACTGGTGCTCCGTTACTACCAGATGCCGTTCGGCGTTTTTCTTGGCAGCATGGCCTTTGTCGCGCTCTTCTTTGGCAATGATTTCATCGGCTGGTATCGAGGGCTATGGTAAGGGCGCTAGCCAATCCGCTTCTTGTACGCGCGCTGATCGTATTGATCTGCGCGACGGCTGCATTCTTGCTGGGCCTGCTCGTCATTCGGGGGTTACGCAAGAAAATTGCCGAAGAGGCCGACCTGTCGCCCTCGACTTCCGCGGAAGCCCTGCCGATGCATCTTTACAACAACGTCATTCAGCAGCTCAAGCAGCAGAAGCACGAACTGCATGTGCAATCGAAATCCGACCAGCATCGCGCCCGCATCTCTGAAACGCTGAGCCAGGCCGTGATCTCGAATCTCCCTACCGGCGTGGTGGTCTTCGGAGCCACTGGGCTGGTAAAGACAGCCAATCCTGCGGCCAAGGAAATTCTTGGTTTTGCCTCGCTCGCTGGCATGAGTGGCGAAAATATTTTTCGCGAGGCGGCGCCAGTTTCCGGCGCGCGTATGCGAGAGATTTTGCCCGCCGCGACGGTTGATGAACCGGCGCGCCTGGTCGACGAAGTGGAAGCCGTATTGCACGAAGGCAGCGGCCGCCGTCATCTCGAAGCGGAATATGAGACGCCGGGCGGCGTCCAGCGCTTTCTATCTGTAACTATTTCACCCGTGCGCGGCGAAGACGGCAGCCTGCTCGGCGTTATTTGCCTGATTAACGACGCCAGCGAATTGCAATGCATTCGGAGCGCGCAAGATCTCCATCGCGAACTCTCGGCCGAAAAAGCACTGCAACTGCGCAGTTCGTTAGCTACGATTTCCGGCTATGCCCGGCGAATCGCAACTGGTGGTCCCGCTGAAGTCAAGCAACTTGCTGCCGACATAGCGCAGGAAGCCGAGCAGCTGGAAGGCGGCATTGGGGGATTTCTTTGTGAAAGGCCGGCAGATGCTTCCAGGCAAGAACGTTCCGCGGCGGGCGTTGCCGCGGGCAAATTGAGTTGAGTCGAACGAGAAGATCGAGGAACGAATTGAATTACGGCTCTACCCGAAAGGGCGGGACTATGAAACGTATCGCGTGTTATGGGATCGAACTCTTACTCTTGCTGAGCATTCTCGGCGTGGCCGCGCTGGCGCAAACTCAGTCGGGCGACTCGCTCGCCGACTACGCCAAGTCCATCCGCAAAGATAGCGGCGCCAAGCCTAAGCCGCGCGTCTTCGATAACGACAATCTTCCGGTCAACGACAAGCTCTCCATCGTAGGCCCGGCCGAGTCTTCCGCTCCTGCCGACGATTCGGCCGCGATTAAGACGGAAGAGCCCAGCGCAAGTCCAGCCGCTGCCAGCGCACCCTCGACTGCAACCGAAGAGGGTAAGCCGGTCCCGGCAAAAAACTCCGAGGCCAAGTCTGAGTCGGAAAGCAAGACAGACGCCAAGCAGGACACTGCGGCCGCGACCAAGGCGGACGAAACTAAGTCGGACGAAACCAAACCTGCAGAGACAAAGACTGCCGAAGGTACGACCGAAAGCAAGACCGCGCCGGAAGGAACCGCCTCCGCTGCACCCGCAGCAGGAGCTTCGAAGGCGCTTGAGGGCGGCAATACCAAGGAAGCTGCCTGGAACAAGTGGGGAGAAAAACTCAACACGCAGAAAGAACAGATCGATCTGGCGCAGCGCGAACTCGACGTGCTGCAACGCGAATATCAGATTCGCGTGGCTTCCATGTACGGCGACGCCGGCAGCCGCTTCCGTAATTCCGCCGACTGGGATAAGCAGGAGGCCCAGTACAAGCAGCAGATCGCCGACAAACAGAAAGCGGTCGAAGACGCCAAGCAGAAGCTTGACGACCTGCAGGAAGACGCCCGCAAAGCCGGAGTCCCAGCCTCAGTCCGCGAACCGTAAGGACGGAAAATCATGTAGGGACAGCCGCCTCGGCTGTCCAGCAAGTCGTAGCCGAGGAACCCCGGTCACTGGTGCAGCCGGCGCAGCGCCCAAATCTGCTTCACATGATGCCGCCCGTGCACCAAATGAAATTTTCTCCATTCCGCACCGCTCAAGGACCCCAGCACCGGATGATCCAATAATCGAACTCGTCCTAACTTCTCTTCACAGCGCGCAATCGCCGCATCCATCTCGGCAATCTTCGGGGCGATTTCCGCCAGCACCGTCTCCGCGGAAATTCCTCGAGGCCGCGTCACTGACGGCGCTTCCCGCCCCGACGGCAGATATCCGAGTGCAGTCACCACGAACGTTTGCGCGCGCTGCTTGAACGTGGTCGACGAAGCTAGGGGCTTGCCCGCGGCCGCCACTCGCTCGAATCCTTTCAGCGTGCCGGTGTAGCTGAGATACAAATGCTCGAGCACTTCGACGATGCACCACTTGCCCGGTGGGTGCCGGCGCAACTGCTCCGAAGATGCGCCCTCAATCGCCGATGCAATCTCTCGCTGTAGTGTCTGCAAACGCCGGTCCAATCCAATCCCTCACTTTTCCGCTGCTTCGGGTAGAATGTTGCGCGGCACTAAACTCATGAAAAGTTATAACAGGAAGGATGCCATGAAAACGGCCAGCCTCGCTCCCACGGAGCCCACTGCCCATTCGGCGGAGACATCGCGAGAGGCTTTCTTGCATAGCCACAAAGAACTCTTCGGAAGCTCCACCCATTGGCGCACGTTGTACTTGCATCTGACGGTTGTGCTCGTGGCCGCGCTTCTCGCGCTGTTCACCGCGTGCTCGTCGGAATCGGGCAAGCCCGCCGAGACTGCGAAGCCTGAGCCTAAGGGGCCCGAACTTCTCAGCGCGCGCTCAGCCTTTCAGAAACTTTACGTCTCCGCGCGCGGGTGGAATCAGGACGCCAAACCATATCGCATCGAATCCGTCGTCACGACTGACGGCAACGGGCACGACGGCAAGTGGGCGATCTGGCGCGGCAGTTTCGGGTCCGCCACGCAACGTTCTGCCAAGACCTATACCTGGTCCGGTAGTGCCGCCGAAGGCGCGCCCGAGCGTGGCGTGAATCCCGGCCACGAAGATAGTTACAGCCCCACCAACTCGTCTACGCAGGTGTTCGATGTAGCTTTTCTGAAAATTGATTCCGACCAGGCCTTTGACACCGCGCAAAAGCACGGCGGCGACAAGCTCCTCGAAAAGACGCCCGACACACCGGTATCCTACATGTGCGACTGGAACCACAACACGAACCAACTGGTCTGGCACGTGATTTATGGTGCCAGCCCGCAGGACGCGAAGCTGACGGTCTCGGTCAATGCTTCAACGGGAGAATTCATCCGGGTGGAAAAATAGCGCGCCCGATCTCAATTGCAGAAAGTTGAGTCGAATCCCACTATTTCTTGAGGTGAGGAGACGAAGCGCGTCCTACTTCTTGTTGCCGGCGCCATCGCTAGTGCTGCCCAGGTGATCCTCGATTTGAGCGAAAAAACGTTGCAGCCCTTCGGCCGAAGCGATGGCTCGCTTCAGGCTCTGGCGATCCCCAAAAGCGGCGATGTCCTGCGCGGAATATTGCAAGCGAATACGATCCACGGCGCACTGCGCACTCAACAACTCTACTTTGGCGGATGCCAACTCGGCGTTCAGCCGCGCCACATCCACCTGTTTTTTTACTGCTGGCACCATCTACTACTCCTTCTTGGTTCGTACAGATACGCAGGCGGGTTCCGGGAGACTTTGATTGGGAGGACTGCTTGTTTCATCTCCGGCGGAACCCGCCTTGCGAGGTCGTCAGTTATTACTTAATTGAATAGAGTATACAGTGTTAATAAAACGCAGTGCAACTAATATCTTTGTCGGGTATTTTACCGGGTAAGAAAACAATTTGTACCAGCGGTCGATTTCGCGATACCGTTTAACGGGCCAGAGGTGCGGACGTCCAGTTCTTGAAGCTGAGATTACATCTACGCTTCGGAGGCGAAGTGCCCAGACTTGCCGATCCACATTTAGAACAACGCATCCTCGATGCGGCATCGCGCCTTTGGGCGCGCGGCGGTGCTAAGGCCCTCACCATGCGCGCGGTAGCCCGGGCGTCCGGCACTACGACCCCGACTGTCTACGAGCGCTATCGCGACCGTGAAGATATCCTGCAGGCCTTGCGCATCAAAACGCGCACCGAACTCTACATGGCAGTCAGCCGCACGCGCACGCTTCGTCATGCCGTCGAGCGCTATGTGGAGTTCGCGCTCGCTCACAGCCATGCCTATGAAGTGCTTTTTGACGACGTCGCCCGCCCGCCATCCCTGCATGAGACGTGGCCCACCTTCAAT
This sequence comes from uncultured Acidobacteriota bacterium, assembly GCA_963701925.1. Taxonomy (GTDB): domain Bacteria; phylum Acidobacteriota; class Terriglobia; order Terriglobales; family Acidobacteriaceae; genus Sulfotelmatobacter. Next base: position 279,390 of record CAVPBQ010000005.1, on the reverse strand, counting down.
CTGATTCGCGAGCGCGTGACCGGCCGCATCGGAGGAACGCCTCGGCAGCACACGCGCCTGATGATCTCCATCTGGTGCCTGATGCACGGCACCGCCATGCTGATCATCCGCGGCGGTATCGAAGACTCTCTGCGCACGCAGACTGTCCACGCCTGCCTCGACGCGATCGATGCCATTCTCGACGCATCCGCCAACGCCACGCTTGTCCACTCCGGGCCGAAGTGGCCGGCTGATTTGATTTTGGGCGAGGGCAAGCAGAGCCGCGTCGGAAAAGGCGCGACGAAGGGCGATGGCGGATCAGCAGTCCTCAGACGTCCCGCGAAACGATCCCCACAGTCTGCGTTTAGCGTGAAGCGTCTGCGCCGAGGGTAGGTGGAATAGGGAGTCGCTGGGTTCCGGTGTAGCGACTAATGCGACGGCGTCGCGTTCGCCGTGGACGCTTTTAGTCGCTCCAGCGCTTTCTTGGCTGCCGCTGATTCCGGGCCGTTGGGAAGGATTTTTAAATAGCTCTCGTACTCCTGCTGCGCCTCCGCCCGCCGCTCCATTTTTTCCAGGCTTTCGGCGAGTCGGAAGGTGGCTGTGGCATCGTTCTCTTTGTACTCCAGAGCCTCGCGATAACGGTCTTCGGCTGCGCGATAATTCTTGCGCTTGAAATAAAAGTCTCCGACTTCAATATCCTTTGCCGCCCGGTGCGGATTCCACAAATGCGCCTCGCTTACGTCGCCGGCGCCTGCGGAGCCCTCCGCCTTCAACATTTCATCACTCTGCGGATGCGATTTTTCGTCGTTGGCGGGAGGACTCAAATCGACCTGAGTGTCCTTACTCGAACTTTCGCCGGGATCATCTCCGAGATCAGCTGCATTGACTCGACCTGAACGCGGAGGCGCGGAATTGGGAGGCGGCATTTTGGATGCCGAAGATGCCGGAGACGATGAAACCGGCGGTGACTGCGAGGCATCCTGCGCCGGCGGACTCGCGGGAGGCTGCCCAGTGGAAGGCGAACTGGCAGAAGAAGTCTGGGCCGCGGCAATTCCTATGCTCGCGCTCACAGCCAAAGCGAGAAACCAGAAACGCATATCCCTATTCTACTTCTCCCAGGCCTTGCGCGAAATGCCGGTCTGACCACCGCTGGTGTTAAAATCCTCGGTTCCATGAAAGGAGCACTTCGATGAGACGATTCGCAGTGTTGGCTTTGATGTTGATCGTAGCCGGCCCATTGTTCGCCAAAACGCACAAAGAGATGTATACGATGCAATGCAGCGCATTGTGGCCCGCAGTGAAGGACACACTCCGAAACTCGGGGAAGTACGGGATCCTGTCGATCGACAACGGTGACATGGCCGCCTCGTTCAATATTGGCGGTACCCTCACCGGCAAACGCGTCAACTCGGTTGTGCTGAACCAGAAGGGCGACAGTTGTGAGATGCAGGTGCAGACAGCCTATAGCGGGTTGGTAAACAACGATGAAGGTGATTTCAAAAAGCGCGTGGACGCATCGCTGGAAAAACTGAAATCATCGCCGCCTCCTGCTCCGGCGGCAAAAGCGGAGGAACCTCAGAAGTGAGCCAAGCGCAGCCGCAGCCAAGGCAGAATCGCAATTCTTAGCAGATGCTCTCTATGCGCGCGCCGCTTGGAACCCTTGCAGGCAGCGGCGCGCGGTCTCCAACTCCGGATACCGGCTCCCTTCTTGCTCTACCAAGTAATATTCGACTCCCCCCACGCTCTCGGCCGCACGGAAAATACCCTTCCAATCGGCTACTCCCTCGCCAAACAAAGCTTTGTAACCGACCGCAGGATCGCGCGACCAGTCTTTGCAATGGATGGACCGTATGCGCCCGGGATTTGCCCGAATCCATGCCACCGGATCCCCTCCGCCCTCAATGCAGGTCCCAACGTCCAACTGCAGCATCACTGAAGGTTTCGTTTCCTTCGCGAGAACATTCATGGGACGCTGCCCTTGCACAGTTTTCCACTCGGCCTGGTGATTGTGGTATCCAGCCTTCAGCCCTGCAGGTTCTAATTTTTCCGCGGCGGCGTTCAGTTCTCCGGCAACAGCTTTCCAGCCGTCGAGACCTTTGTTCTGTTCTGTCCATGCCATGACCACATATTCGCAGCCGAGAATTATATTCAAGTCTCTGACCCGCTCAATGTTTTTCGCGCTGAAGTAGTCTTCGTTGTTGTGCGTCGAGTAGCAGTGGATGCCCAGGTCGTCCATCAGCTTGCGCATTTGTTTGGCCTGGGCATCCGTCCAGTCAAAATAAGGCGCATAGAATTCGACTGCCTGATAGCCCATCTGCGCGACCGCCCGCACCGTCCCTTCGGGATCGTTCTTCAACGCCTCGCGCACGGAATATAGCTCGAGGCCAACGGGAATGGAACGTGAGTCCGCCCTAGCAGACGCGAATCCGCGAAACGCGAATGGCATCGCAGCAGACATGGCAAGAAACGACCGACGCGACAGATCTGCGGGTAGCATGGGAAGTATCTTACGCGCCGTGAAGAATCCGTGATGAGTGATGAGCTTGAAGCCTCAGGCTCAGATTCTCTGGATTGCTCATGGCTCATTGCTAAAAAAAAAGCAGGCCGCTCAAGGGGGAGGCGATGAGCGGCCTGGTTGGCGAAGTCCTCCGGGGTGGAGGGAAAAATTGTTATTACATCGATGACGGATTGTTCTGTCCGGTCGTCGGTGCAGCAGGCTGAGTCGTATCGCCCACGGTGTTGGTCATGAGGCGAACATCTACGCGGCGATTATCCGCCCGGCCGTCAGCAGTCTTGTTCGACTCGACCGGCTTGTCCTTGCCCAGGCCGATCACATAAATCTTGTGGGCCGGAACGTTGTACTTCGACGCCAGGTATTGAATCACGGAGTTGGCGCGGCGCTGGCTCAGATCATAGTTGTAATCAGCCGGTCCAACAGAATCCGTGCCGCCCTCGAGCGCAACAATGTAGCCCTTGGTGCTGGCGATGCTGCCCGCGAGCTGATCAAGCGCCTCTTTGGCTTTGGGCGTTAGAACATCTTTGTTGAATCCGAATTTCACCGAAGTCTCGGCGACCGCATGATAATTGTCGAGGTTGGCGACCGTGTTAGTGAGCACGCCTACGCGGCCGTTGGCAGCATCCGCCATCTGTTGCGCCTGAGTGGCGTTCTGTCCGGCGGTCTGCGCCTTCTGGTCGGCGGCATCGGTCTTTGCATTTACAGTGGCCAGGCCAGCCTGCACACGCGCGTCGACGTCTTTGATATCTCGCGAATTCTTCGCGGTCAGGTCATCGAGTTCGTTGGTTTTGTTGATGAGCGGGGTGGTCTGCTGTTTCACGTAGTTCTTGCTGGAGCAGCCCACGGTGGCGGCGATGCTGACTGCCAGACAAATCACTAACGAAGTGCGGGTCATAAGGTAAGGCTCCTTCATCCAATCTGTGTGACGCATCCTGCGTTTCGCGGTGCGCCCGATGTAATCTCTTAGCCCTGGGAAGTACCGAATGCTACAAGTCCCACTTTCCTCAGGTGCACCTCAGATGCCAGTTTGGCGCACCTAGGATGTTCGTCGTAAGTATATACGTTTTCAAAAACTTGCGGGAGGGTTGGTAGCCAGGACGACGATCCGCAAGGGATTTCGCGAAAGCAAACCGCACATGAGGCATGGAAATTTTATACGGTCCGACTCATATCCAGTACTTCCCTTAAACTAAGAAAAGCCCGGAAAAAGCCGGCTTTGCCCTAAATGGACCTGCTCGCCAAAATCCGCACCATTCCCACCGAACCCGGCGTGTATCTCTACAAGAACGCGGAGGGCGAGGTCATCTATGTCGGCAAGGCGAAGAATCTGCGCAACCGCGTCTCCAGCTACTTCCATGAAGGCCGTTGGGAGGATGCCAAAACTGGCACGCTGCTGCGTGAAGCCGTCGACGTGGACTACATCGTCGTCGCCAACAACAAGGAAGCGCTCGCACTGGAGAATAATCTAATCAAGCAGCGCAAGCCGCGCTTCAACATCCTGCTGCGCGACGACAAGACTTACCCCTACGTGAAACTCACGCTGAGCGAGCGCTTTCCGCGAGTCTACGTCACGCGCCGCTTGCGCAAAGATGGCAGCGAGTACTACGGACCATATTTTCCCGGAAATCTCGCCTATCGCATCGTGGATTTGATCCACCGCAATTTTCTGATTCCATCCTGCAAGGTCGATCTCACTCGCTTCCATCCGCGGCCGTGTTTGCAGTACTACATCAAGCGCTGCCTCGGACCCTGCGTGAAAGATCTCACCACGCCGGAGGCGTACCAGGAGGCCGTGCGGGACGTAAAGCTGTTTCTGGAAGGCCGTCCGACCGATCTCGCTCGCTCGCTGCGCGCCCGCATGGAGCAAGCCGCGGCCGCCGAGGAATACGAACGCGCCGCCCGCTATCGCGATCTCATCTCGACCGTCGAGCAGTTGCAGGAACGCCAGCGCATGGCCGCCGCCGAAGGCGACGATGCCGATGTCTTCGGCTATCACTACGAAAACGGAATGCTGGCGGTGAATCTTTTCCACATGCGTGCCGGGAAAATGGTCGACCGCAGGGAATTCTTCTGGGAAGACCTGCCGGTGTTCGCGGGAGGCGTAGAACACATGGGGACAGCCGTCCCCGGCTATCCAGGCGAGCAAGGCTCGCCAGCGCAGTCAACCGTGGGCCCCGATCAGCCTGCCACAGAACCTGGCCGAGCTTCGATCGGCGCGGACGGTAGAATGCGCCCGTCCCCACATGAGCAGGAGCAGCCCGAACAGGTTCATCCCGGTGAGTTTTTCTCCGCCTTGCTCAAGCAGCTCTACATTGGCCAGCCCTACGTCCCTCGCAATCTCTATGTCCCGGTAGATTTCGAAGACCGCGAGGCACTCGAAGACCTGCTTTCCGACCAAGTGTCGAACCAGAGTGCCCGGCCCACGCGCGTGCACATTCTTGTGCCGCTGCGCGGCGACAAGCGTTCGCTCATCGATCTCGCCGGCAACAATGCCAAGCAGTCTTACGATCAGCGTTTCCGCGTGCTGAAGCCGAACGCGCGCAAGATTCAGGAAGAATTGCAGGAAGTATTGACCCTTCCCGAGCTGCCGAAGCGCATCGAGTGCTTCGATATTTCCCACATTCAGGGCGCCGAGACCGTCGCGTCGATGGTCGTCTGGGAAGACGGCAAGATGAAGAAAGCCGACTATCGCAAATTCATTATCCGCACGGTGGAGGGTGTGGACGATTTCGCCTCCATGCGCGAGGTGGTGACTCGCCGCTACAAGCGCCTGCAGGAAGAAAACAAGCCGATGCCAAGCGTCGTCCTGATCGACGGTGGACTCGGCCAGCTGCATGCTGCAGCCGAAGCCCTCGAATCGCTGGAAATCATCAACCAGCCGCTGGCCGCGATCGCCAAGCGCGAAGAAATTCTCTACGTCTACGGCCAGGAAAAAGATCCCATCGCGCTCGACCATCACTCGCCCGTCTTGCATCTCATTCAGCTCATTCGCGACGAGGCTCACCGCTTCGCCGTGACCTTCCACCGCAAGCGCCGCCAGATGCGTGATCGCTCCACCGAACTTCTCGAGATTCCCGGCATAGGCGCAAGCACCACCCGCCGCCTGCTGGAGCATTTCGGCAGCCTGCGCGCCGTCCAGCAGGCCGACACGGCCGCGCTCTCGGCGGTAGTGACCCGCGCGCAAGCAGAAGCGATCCAGAATCACTTTCGGAAGTAGGAATGGCGCACGAGAACCCGTAGGCCAGCCACTTTGCTAAACTAGGCCATCCTATGACCAGGCTTTGTGTTTGTGTTTTTGCTGCGGCGACGCTGGCATGCGCGGCCGCTCCGATCCACTCGCAGACCACCTCCCCGGCCAACATGGCGACGCCGCAGGAAAAGCATCTGCGCGACGTCCACCAACTCACGTTCGGCGGATCGAACGCCGAAGCCTACTTCTCCTCCGACGGCAAGAAGCTGATCTTTCAATCGAGCCATGGTGATGTGAAGTGCGACCAGATTTTCGTCATGAACATTGACGGCATCGATCAGCACATGGTCTCGACCGGCAAAGGTCGTACTACATGCAGCTATTTTTTCCCCAACGGAAAGAAGATTCTCTACGCCTCCACGCACCTCGCCAGCCCCGAATGCCCGCCCAAACCGGATTATTCCAAGGGCTACGTATGGGGCGTGTATTCCGGCTATGACATCTTCACGGCCAATCCCGATGGATCGGGTCTGAAGCAGCTCACCAGCACGCCCGGCTATGACGCCGAAGCCACGATTTCGCTTGACGGCAAGAAGATCACTTTCACCTCGGTGCGCAATGGCGATCTCGATATTTATTCCATGGATGCCGACGGCAAGAATGTAAAGCAACTCACGCACGAACTCGGCTACGACGGCGGCCCAACCTACTCGCCCGATCGGGAGTGGATCGTCTATCGCGCTTACCATCCGCAGACCGAACAGGAAATGTCCGACTACAAAGATTTGCTGGCAAAGAATCTTATCCGGCCCACGTCGCTGGAAATCTGGATCATGAAGGCCGATGGCTCCGGCAAGAAGCAGATCACAAACCTGGGCGCGGCCAGCTTTGGGCCGGCGTTCACGGCGGATGGAAAGAAGATTATTTTTTCCTCGAATTACGATCCGGCAACCCACGCCACCGGCGGCGAGGGAAATTTTGAGCTCTGGATGATGAATCCCGATGGCTCCGGTCTGGAGCGCATCACCTACAGCGACGGCTTCGACGGCTTCCCCATGTTCTCGCCCGATGGCAAAAAGCTGGTCTGGGCCTCCAACCGCAACGGCAAGGCCCCTCATGAGACCAACATTTTTATTGCGGATTGGGTGCCGTAGAAATCGGCTGACTCTCTGGCCTGCTACTGAATACGGCAGTCGAAGCCATCGACTTCGTCTTCCCGGGATATCGCTGCGCCGCATGAACTCGTAGCAGCTGCCCGAAGTCCCCGTTTCTTGTTACATTGGTCTTTCTGCAAAACGCTTCATGAAACTTCGCCAGTGGATTACCGCGATTGTCCTGCTGCTGATGATGGCCGCCGCCATCGTAGGGGTAGTGTCGACGCGTGAGCTGCCAGCGCCCGCCGACGAAGCTCCAACTGCCCCCAGTAAAAAGCTTACCGGACGAAAGACGGCACCGCCCTCGCCGCGCGGCCTGGTCGATCAGCGTCCCTTGCTGACTGCCCGCCGCATGGCCACCATGGCGGGCACACCAGCAGAACAGGCGCTGGCCCATGAAGCGGAAAAGATCGGCGATCACGAAGTCGATCTGACTTTTTTCGATGCGCTGCGTACCGCCGAACAAAATCCTCCGCCGCTCTCGCCTGAAGCCAAGCAGATCGCCGCTCGCAAGGCCAAAGCCGTCGACACCTTCGCCGCGGACCAGCAAAATATCGCGCTGCTCACCAGTAAGCTCGCCACTGCTCCGGCCGCGCAAAAAGATAACCTGCAAGATCAGATTGATGTTGCCAAGGCGCAAGCCGATCTCGATCAGGACGAACTCGACGATGCCAGCGAAGATCTCGAGCAGGCGGGCGGCGATCCGCAATCGAAGATCAAGCGTCTGCAGGCTGAGCACGAGGCGGGAGATCACAACACCACATCCGCCGGCTCGGCGGCGAATGCGCACGAGCAGGAGTACCAGACCCACACTCTGCTCACCGTCACGCAGGCTTGGCGCGCGCTCCGCGAAAAGAAGGCACTCCTTGAAGACGCTCGCCAGGAGGCAGTGGAAAAGCAGGCATACCTCGTCAAGCGCCGCTCCGACCTCGCCGCACAGGTGGAGAAAGACAAGGAAAATCGGCAGGCGGCTAAACAACAGGCCCAAGGATTCGAGACCAGCAGCAAGGCCGCGAGCCGCGATGAATCCAAGACCTCGGCAAAAGCCGCGCTCGATGCGCTGAAGCAGTACACGCTCGATCAGAAAAATCTCGCCGACCGCGGCCGCCGCATCCAGGACGAGCAGGATCTCGCCGACATTTACGCCACCTGGATCGCTCTGGTCGAAACCCGCGAACGCGCCGCGCTGCACAACATCATCGAGTGCTTGCTGTGGATTCTCGTTGTCATCTTCGCCGTCTATCTTGCGAACCGGCTCATCGAACATCTCTTCACCGGCATGTCGGCGGAGAACAAGCGCATTGAGACCTTGCGCGCCGTAGTGAAATTCGGCGCCGAAGCCGTGGGCGCGCTGATCATTCTCTTCATCGTCATCGGCATGCCGACGCAGACCACCACCGTCCTGGGTCTGGCCGGCGCGGGGCTTACTGTCGCCATGAAAGATTTTATCGTCGCCTTCTTTGGCTGGTTCGTGCTGATGGGACGCAATGGCATCCGCGTGGGCGATTGGGTCGAGATTAATGGCGTGGGCGGAGAAGTGGTCGAGATCGGCCTGCTGAAAACGGTCCTGCTCGAAACCGGCAACTGGACGGACTCAAGCCATCCCACAGGCCGCCGCGTCTCCTTCGTCAACAGCTTCGCGATGGAAGGGCACTTCTTCAACTTCACCAGCTCTGGCCAGTGGATGTGGGACGAACTGCAAGTGCGCATCCCGCCCGATCAGGACGCCTACGCCATCATCGACAGCATTCAGAAGTTGGTTGACAAAGAAACTCAGGCAAATGCGGCCAAGGCCGAAGCCGAATGGCAACAGACCGCTGCCCACTATCGCGCCAAGACTCTGACGGCCAAACCAGGAATCAATGTCGTACCCACTTCTTCCGGCATCGAAGTTCACGTTCGATACATTACGCGCGCATACGAACGCCACGAAACCCGCCAGCGCTTGAATGAAGCCATCGTCGAATTGATGCACGGCAAGCGCGAACCAGCCAAAACCTAACAACCTCCAGGTCACGGTCTTCGAAATCACGCCCTAACGCGTTAGCTCCGGGAGTTGATTTCTTTTCGCAGGCCGGCCTTCACTTTCTCGGGCAGCCGCGAGGCGTGCAGAATATCTCGCAGTTGCGTGGGTGGCAGACGCCGGGCGAATTCGAGGGCGCGGCCTAGCGGAGTATGGGCGTTGCGCAACAAGGCAATTCGAATTTCTGCGCGCACCGACCATTTCTGGTGATGGCATACCGCTTCGACGAATGCGGGCGTAACCCCGCGTTGCACAGCCTTCACAACTGCCGCTTCCGTGAGCCGGGGATTTTCCAGGGCAGGCTGCCATACACTGGCGTCTTTGTCAGTAAGCAATGCGGAAACAACATGGGTGGACGAGCGCCGCGCCAGCGAGATGCGCTCACCCAGCGTAATCGAACTCAGCCGCGTGATGAGCTGATCGTCGGCAACTCTCCTCAGATCGGCAGGCGCAGCGGACAGCTGCGAGAACTGCATCAGGTCGAAGGTGTAGAACTCGCGAATCAGCCGCAGCGCCATCCGCCGCGGCGTGCGCAGATGCGCCGCCATCGCCAGCCGCACCTTGCGCGAACTCATCGCGGCAGGATTCTGCCGAAGCTTCTCGATCTCCTCGCTTGAGATATCGCCATTTTTTAGCAGAGCGAGCGCGCCATCTTCGTTCAAGTCTGTTTCCGAGTGCACGGACGCCAGCGTGTTCAATCGCTCATCTGCATTTTCCGATGCGAACGTCATTTCAGCTTCGAGCCGCTCTCCTCGCCATACGCAGCGCGCCTTCTACGGGCTCGACAATCTGCGGCTGAACTTCGGCGCGCGCATCGAGCCTGCGTAGCTCATTGTAAAAACTCTCACGCGCAATTTGAGCGTGACCAAAGACGCTCCCCGTCATCGCTACCCGGACCCTGTCTACCCGGACCGCAGTTCGATTGTCCGCAGCAAATAAACGCCGCATCACCAGCGCAGCAATGCGAGCCAGCTCCCTTCCAGCCTGCATCAGCACCTGCCGGGCCAACTCATCTGAACTTCTGGCCACGGCCGGAAACAATGCGGCGAAGTCAGGCGGCGGACTGGCATTAGCCTGACGCGCCAGTTCGATCAGTGACTCAACTCGCCACGCTTTTGATAGAGCTTTACCCAGCGAATTTTCCTGATCCCCTGCTGCTGATGCGGCCTTATCATCTTCATCCGCAGCGCGCAGCACGGTGTTGACAGCTGCACGGCCGATGCAGTGCGCCGAGCCTTCATCTCCGATGGCGAACCCCCAACCGCCAGCGCGCGCCGTCTGGCCAGCGGCATTGCGGCCATACGCAATCGAACCCGTACCCGCAATCACGATCACGCCGGGGCGAGTATCGAACGCGGCGTTCAGAGCAATCTCCATATCGCCGACTACCATAATGGGAGTTGGCACTGCCTCAGCAAGAATGTCTCGCACGAATTTCGCCAGTTCAGGCCGGCCCGCGCCGGATCCTCCTACGCAAGTGTGCTCAATTTGTGCCGGAATGATTCCGGCTGCAGCGCACGCCTGGCGCACGCACTCATGCAGCGACTCGCGCGCTCGCTCCTCGCCGACGCGAATTATGTTGCTGGGGCCGGTCCGGACTTTCGCCAGCACGCGCGTGTCATCTCCCACCGCGCCCGTGGTTTTCGTGCCACCGCCATCAATGCCAAGGTAGTAATGCACGCGTCAGTTCTAACACAGGACGTCGCGTCCATCGCCGCTGCCGCGTTGACAATTCTTGCTCCCGGCCCGGCGGCGTCACCAGAGTCTCACTCGCGCGGGCGCGCGGCTCCCTCCATAATGAATATTCGAAACTCCAGCCGGAAGAAAGCTTTCGAATGCCCGCAAAGATCCAGATCACTGAACTGGGAAACAGCGGAGACGCCCGCGGCCTCAGCTTCACCGCACCGGCTGAGGCTTTGGCGTTCGTCGGACGGATGGCCGACGTTCATCTCGCCTCGACTAAACCAGGCGCAATCCGAGGCAATCATTACCACCTTCGCCGCCGCGAGGCCATCGTGGTTCTACCGGGCACAAAGTGGTCCTTGCACTGGGATGAGGGCGATCCCGATGGCAGCAATGCTTCCGCTTCGCAACATCGCTCCTTCGCCGGAGCGAGTGCAGTCCTGGTGCTGATTTCCCCCGGAGCATCGCATGCGGTGCGCAATGATGGAGACGATGTCTTATGGCTGGTGGCGATTTCGTCCCAAGCCTACGACCCGGCAGAAAGCGTGACTAGAAAAGTTGTGTGAAGTCTTTCTCGCGATAAATTTAGTGGCGACCTTCGCGAATTTTCTTGCGCTCCAGCAGTAAAAAGCTTTTGCCATGCCCATGGGCCTGAACCACACAGATTTCGCGATCATCGCCCTCTACCTGGCGGGGATCACCCTGTTCGGCCTGCGCTTTCGCAAAAAGCAGCGCACCCTGCGCGACTATTTCCTGGCTGGACACGAAATTCCCTGGTGGGCGATCGCGCTGTCCATCGTCGCGGCCGAGACCAGCACCCTCACCATTATCAGCATCCCCGGCCTCGCATACGACACCAATCTCACGTTCCTGCAGGTGGTGATGGGATACGTCGTGGGCCGCATCGTGATCAGTTTCCTGTTGCTGCCGCATTATTTTCGCGGCGATCTCTATACTGCCTACGAACTGATCGAACGCCGCTTCGGGCGCGGCCTGCGCTCGCTCACCGCTGGACTATTCCTGCTCACGCGAGCCGCCGCCGAAGGCGTGCGCGTTTATGCCGTCGCCATAGTCGTCTCGATTGCGCTAGGCACGGGAGAAGTGACCTCTATCGCCATCATCACCATATTGACGCTCATCTATACGTTCGAAGGCGGCTTGGCGGCGGTGATCTGGACCGATGTGGTGCAAACCGCAATTTATGTCGGCGGCACGCTGGTCGGTCTGGTGACCATTGTGCATCTTGTGCCCGGAGGCTGGACGGCCATTCACTCCGCCGCGGCCAGTGCAGGCAAGCTGCAAGTTTTCGATTTTCGCGCGAGCGTACACATCCCCTATACCTTCTGGGCGGGCTTGATCGGCGGTACATTTCTCACCACCGCGAGTCACGGCACCGACCAACTCATCGTGCAGCGACTACTCGCGTCTCGCGGGCAAAGGCAATCTGCGACTGCTCTGCTGTCGAGCGGAATCGCCGTCCTATTTCAATTCGCCCTCTTTCTCACCGTCGGCATCATGCTGTGGGCGTATTACCGCGTGCCCTCGGCGCAATTCGGCCGCGCCGACCGCATCTATCCCACGTTCATTGTCACCTGCATGCCGCATGGAATTTCCGGCCTGCTGATTGCCGCAATCCTCGCGGCGGCTATGTCGAACCTGAGTGCGGCCCTCAACTCGCTCTCATCGAGCGCGGTCATGGATTTTTATATGCACCTGCGACCGCAATCCGACGAAAAGACCAAGATGCGCCTGGCTCGCATCGCTACGTTTGTCTGGGCGCTGATCTTGTTCTGTCTCGCTGTGGTCGCGCTGCACAAAGTTGGCCGCGTCGTTGAAGTCGGATTGCAAATCGCATCTATAGCCTACGGAGCGCTGCTGGGCGCGTTTCTATTGGGCGTACTCACCCGCCGCGCCAATCAAAGCGGGGTGATGGCGGGCATGCTCTGCGGCTTCGCTACCGAACTCTATCTCTGGCTCGGCACCACCATTCCCTGGACGTGGTGGGTCATGATCGGAAGCGCGGTGACCTTCGGCATCGGCTGGACCGCCAGCATCATCGTGCCCGAAGCACGCAAGAAAGGCCCTTAGCCACGGATCCCGGGCACTTTCGTTCCGGGTCGCTCGCATCGCTTGCGGGGCGGGCGAATGCGTCCGTCCTACGCGAACTTTGGTTTTACGGTAGCGGATTCGCCGTCCCGTATATACTCCCTTTCGCATGCCCGAATTGTCGGTGTCCAAGCCCCACGCTGAACTCTCGCGCGACCTGGGCGTAAGCCACGCCTCCGCCGTGGTCGTTGGCACCATCATCGGCAGCGGGATCTTTCTTGTCCCGGCGGAAATGATGCAGGCCGTCGGCTCCGCCAAACTGGTCTACCTGGCCTGGATCGTGGGCGGACTGCTCTCGTTCTTCGGCGCACTGACCTACGCGGAACTCGGCTCAATGCGGCCGCAGGCCGGCGGCGAGTATGTCTACGTGCGTGACGCCTACGGCCCGCTTGGCGGATTCCTCTATGCCTGGACGTGGCTCATCGTGGCCAAGCCAGCGTCCGTCGCAACCGTGGTTACCGGCTTCGTACGCATCCTCGGCACCTTCGCGGTCTTCTCGTTTTTTTCCGCCAGAGCCATCACCGTTCCCTTCTCGGTTACCTGGGGACAACTGGTCGCCATTGCTGCGGCCATTCTCATCTCGGCTCTGAATTACATTGGCATAAAGAAGGCGGGCGAATTTCAACTGGTCTTTACGCTGCTGAAAGTTGCAATTATTCTCGGGATCGTCTTCGTCTGTTTCGGCGGCGCCGGAAAAGTTTCCGGCGCGGGCTGGTCGAACTTTGCTTCCACGTTTAGCGGCGCCAAGGGAGGACTCGCTGGATTCGTCGCCGCGCTGGTGGCCGCCCTTTGGGCTTACGACGGATGGAACGATCTGAATATGGTTGCGGGCGAGATCAAGCATCCAGAGCGCAGCATTCCCATCGCCCTGATCGCGGGTGTAGCGACGGTGGGCGTGCTCTACATGCTGGTCAATGCCGGCGTGCAGTACGTCATGCCGGCCAGCGTCATCGCCGACTCGCCGCGTCCCGCCTCCGACGCGGTGGCGCTCATCCTCGGCCACTTGGGCGCGGGCATCGTTTCGGCTGGAATGGCGCTTTCCATGCTCGTCGGCCTAAATGGCACCATAATGAGCGGAGCCCGCGTGCCTTACGCCGTCTCTCGCGATGGATACTTTTTTCGCGTCCTCGCCCAAGTGCATCCGCGATACCACACGCCCTCGGCGGCGCTCATACTGCAACTAATCCTCTCCATCGCGCTGCTTCTGCTGGGAGCAAATTTTGCGCAATTGTTCTCTCTGGCGATCTTTGCCGAATGGCTCTTCTACATGATCGCGGGAAGCACCATTTTTGTCTTTCGCGCCCGCGAGCCGGATGCTGTCCGCCCCTACCGCACCTGGGGATATCCGGTCGTGCCCGCGCTGTTCATAGCCGTCGCCGCGGCGCTGCTCACTTACACCTTCTGGAATGAATGGCCGAACTCAGGCTATGGATTGCTGGTAATTCTGGCCGGAATTCCCTTCTTCCTGTATTTCTCACGGCGCCGGCAGAGCCTTCAAAACTAAAATCCCCATTTCTCGCAAAGTACGCGAGAAATGGGGCACCTACAATCACTGCCGAATCCTAGCTGGCGCGACGCATCGGCTTGTCGCTCTTGGAGAAATCCGCGCTAGCTTCCCCGGTCGACGAAACGTCTTCCGCTCCCGTTTGCTCCAGGATCTCCTTAGCATTCTTGGTCCACTTCGAATCGTCGCAGTGCACCGAAAGCAGGATGCCGCCATTTTTCACGCGGCCTTCGTAGCGCTTGGCTTCGTACTCCGGTATGCCCATGCCGATCAGAGCTCCCGCCACTCCGCCAATCGCGCCCCCCGCCCCAGCTCCCGCCAGCATGGCCACAATCGGCCCGGCAGCAATGAACGGGCCAAGTCCGGGGATCGCCAAGGCGCCAATGCCCACCAGCCATCCCAGGCCTCCGCCGACTACCGCGCCTGTTCCTGCGCCCGCGGTTGCTCCTTCCGGAGCCTTGGTGTTCTTCTCGTGCGCGAAGTCTTTGGTGCCTTCGTTTTCCGGAAGCAGCGCGGAAATATCTGTGTTCCGAAAGCCTGCCTGCCGTAAAGCGTCGACTCCATTTTCCGCGCCCATGCGATCGCGATAAATGCCGAATGCCGCCGTATTTTTCCCTGCCATAGTGTGTGCTCCTTGGATTTAGTATTTATTTTTGTTCGTAAGAGTTAGGAGACGGTTTCCCGCCCATATTGTCGCCCGTGACCTCGATCTCGTCGTGAATCTTGTCGGCGCTACCTGCAACCTCCACCGCTTTCTTTTCGATCTCCATCTTTTCGGCCTCGCTCTTCACCGGCCCCTTGAGGGTGACTTCACCCTGCTGCACGATGATCTTCACGTTGTGCGCATCGGTGGAAAGCGATTTATCACGAACCACAGCACGGCGGATCTGCCGTGTCAGCTCGATGTCCGACTTATTGTTGGTCTGCTGGTCCGCAGTGGGCTGCGCATCGCTGCGGTCGCGCTGGTTGACTTTCGTATTGTCCGGCGGTGTCCCGGATTGTGAGTCCTGCTGGGCCCACAACACTCCGAAGCTGCACAGCACGGCCGCTGCGAGTAGAGTCCTGCACGCGATTCTGATCATGACTGTTTTCTCCTTGGCTTCCCGCCGGTGACAACTGACGAGGAATAAAACTTTGAAATGCCCGCAGCGGAGACCCGACTTGTGCTGATTTACACGGGCACATTCGCAGGCTATTGCAGGGAGAGCGGACGCGATATCAAGCGAAGACCGTAACTAAAGGAATCTTCGAACCTAGAGTGGACTCCTGCACAGTCTCGCGATCTGAGCGTTCGGTATCGGGGAAAGCACGCCCGTACTTCCGTGTTTCTTGCCGATTTTGTCCGCTTGCAAGCGATAGTCCTGGGAATTACCCGTCTAGCACGGGTTTTCAACCGCCTTCCCGGAGGACATGTCCACAGTTACCGAAGGTCAAGAGCCGTGGACACGTTTACCCCCTGTCCTATCTCTCGTATTTTTAAGACTCCAAGCCCTGGATCTCTCCCCATCTGGGTCCCAATGGAAGGAACTTGAATGCCGACACCTTACGGCGGATTTCAACTCGGACTTTTGCCCGAACGGAAGATCAACCGTCGGGCGTTGGCGGCCAGCTATGGTTTGGTGACCCTGCTGCTGCTCATGGTGATCAACATCGGCCTGATAGTGCCGGAACGCCTTCAGCTGTCGCAGTATCACGTAACGGAACTTATCCCCATGCCGGCGCTGAGGCCGGAGCCGGAGCCGATCAAGAAGCCCGCAGTTCACGCGAAACTGCTGCCCGCAGTGAAGCTACCAGTATTCGAACAACCGAAGCTGGTCCTGCCGCACGAAGTACGCCGTGTTACTCCGACGCAGCCCATCGAAGCGCCCAAGGTTGTAGTGAACGAATTCAAAGCTCCCGAAGTAAAGATCGCCAACGCGGCCCGGCCGCAACTGGTTCATACCGGAGATTTCGGTGGAAGCTCCCAGACCCCGACCGTCAACGCCGCCGTGCAGAAGGTGCAGACCGGTGGCTTCGGTGATCCCAATGGATTGAAGGGCACCGGCAGACAGGGCGCGAAGCTCTACGCCGCTCCGGCCGGCTCCTTTGATATGCCCGCGGGACCGGGACAAGGCAACGGCTCCGGCGGCGCCAAAGGAATTAAAGGAACCATCGCCAGCGCCGATTTCGGCAACGGCATCGCTACCGGCGGCAACGGAAACGGTCGCGCCAACGGACAAGGCATTTCCACTGGAGGTTTCGGACAGGAACAGGTCGTCCATCAGGCTCCCAAGGTGATTACCGACTCCGGCGCGCCTACGACTCCGGTCGAGATTACGTTCAAGCCGAATCCGGCGTACACGGACGAGGCCCGCAGCCTGAAGCTTGAGGGCGAAGTGCTGCTGGAGATGAGTTTCACGGCGAATGGAACCCTGCATGTGAATCGCGTGGTCAAGGGGCTCGGCCACGGACTCGATGAAGCCGCTATGGCTGCGGCCAACAAGATTAGATTCAAGCCCGCGCTGCGCAATGGGCAACCGGTGGATTCAACGGCAATCGTTCACGTGGTGTTTCAGATGGCGTACTAGAGAATTGGCAGCGACTTAAACGAAGTCACAGAACCTGGAGAAAGAGTCATGCGCACTTGGAATCGGATATTTACCGTCGCCCTGCTCGGATCGGCTTTTGTAGCAGCCAACACTGCGGCCGGCCAGCAGACCGCGGCCTCTCAGCCGCAGCCCGCGCCGACGACGCAGACCACCGCGCCCGACGCCACGCCGACGGCACAACCGTCTCAGCCGGCGGCATCCGCTCCGTCACAGCAGCCGACCGCCGCGCCCGCTCCGACCGCTGCTCCCACCACCATGGAACAGGTCGTTAATCTTTTCATTGAGCGCGAGCACGGGCTCATCAAGACGCTCTCTAACCGCACCCCAGTGGTGGAGACCTACCTGCAGAATCTGACCAGCGATCCCCAACTCGGCCCGGTTCCAAGCGAGGACCACTATTTTCTTGGCCGCATGGACATGGGCGAGACTGTCGACCGCAAAGACTATTTGAAGGAAGAAGAAAAGGGGATGCAAGCTCGGCTGCTCGGCGGCATTGGCAAGCTCTACAAGGTTCAGTACCAGCCCCTCGGATTTTCCTGGATGGTCTATGCTGACCGCACCGACTTCGACCGTGAGCACTATGACTTCAGTTATATTCGCCGCGAATTTCTGGGAGACGTGCGCTGCCTGGTATTTGATGTGAAACCGAAACCGAAGTCCGGTCATGGCCGTTTCCTCGGCCGGGTCTGGGTTGAGGATCAGGGCTACAACATCGTGCGCCTCAACGGTACCTATTATCCCGCGGCGCACAACACTTACTTCTTCCACATGGATAGCTGGCGCTTGAATCTGATCCCTGGCTACTGGGTTCCGGCTTACATCTACAGCGAAGAAGGCGACTTCAGCGCTGGGGTAAAGAACAAGACCGCCTTCAAAGCGCAAACCCGCATCTGGGGATACGACCTGAAGAAGGGCGACAAGGACGACGAACTCACCAATATTCGTGTCGACAGCGTGAAGGACGAGAGTCCCACAGCGCAAGACGCCTCTCCGCTGCAAGCTGAGCGCGAGTGGCAGCAGCAGGCGGAAGATAACGTTGTCGAGCGCCTCACCCGCGCTGGCCTGCTCGCTCCTGAGGGCGACGTCGACCACATCCTGCAGACCGTTGTTAACAACCTGGAAGTCACCAACAACATCGACCTGCCGCGGCCGGTACGCACTCGCGTGCTGCTGACCGCGCCTCTTGAAACTTTCAGCGTCGGCAACACCATCGTGATCAGCCGCGGCCTGATTGACGTTCTGCCTGATGAGGCCAGCCTTGCCGCTGTCCTCTCGCATGAACTCGCGCACATCGTGCTCGGCCACAACCTGGGCTCGAAGTTCGCCTTTAACGATCGCATGCTATTCTCCGACGATTCCACTTATCAGAACCTTGGCTTCAAGCACATTCCCGAAGAAGAGCAGGCAGCTGACAAAAAGGCTGTCGAACTTCTCAAGAACTCGCCTTACGCGCAGAAACTCGATAGCGTTGGCCTGTTCCTGAAGGCGCTGCAAGCGCGGGCTCCGCAGTTGAGCGCGCTGCTCACCACGCACCTGGGAAATCCGCTGACCGAAGGCGGAACGGTGAGCCGCTTGTCGGCTCTGTCGACGCAGGGTCCTGCGCTCGACAACAACAAACTCGATCAGATCGCAGCTCTGCCTCTGGGCGGGCGCGTGAAGATCAATCCCTGGGATGACAAGGCGGAGATGGTGAAGACCGCTCCCGTTGCCATCACCTCGGCTCGCGACAAGATGCCGTTCGAAGTCACGCCGTTCTATCCGCGGCTCGCCCGTTACGGAGCCAACAATGCTCCCAACGCGGCTCCGACCACGGCAGCCTCCAACGCCAACTCGGGCAACTAACTCTCCGCTGAAGCTCCTGGGCAGGCACGGCTCCAGGCCGTGCCACCCAGGGCTCAAACCGCGTCCGCCAAGGCAGAGGCGCGAACTTCAAGTTGAAAGAAGACGGGGCCGGGATCCGGAAGCAATTCCGGGATACCCGGCCTTCGTCTGTTCTGCACTCGCCGGGGCCCATAGGGTCAGCGATCTAGCGTGACCACCATCACAAAGTCTCTCCATCGATCGTATTACGATCCTGTTGCCGCAACTTTCACACACATTTGATACACCCGGCTCCGGCCCTCCTCATCAATCGCATCGCTGCAACGCGGCACCGGAGCCTACATCGGAGGTCCCATGAACGTGAGCAAATTCTTCTTCATCCTTCTCCTCGCGATTCCCGCCATTGGCCTATGCCAGGGCCAGAATCAGCCAGTAATGCCCATCGGCCACCCAGTACAGATCAAAGCTCCACTCGGTCTTCCGCCGGTTGTGATTCCATCCGACAACCCACCCACGGCGGAAACGATCGCGCTCGGACGCCGCCTTTTCTACGATCCGATTCTTTCGGTCGATGGCAGCGTTTCCTGCGCATCGTGCCACAGCCCGCAATTCGGTTTCGCCGATCCTCGCCCGGTCTCTGAAGGCGTCGGCAAGAAAACCGGAGCGCGCCACTCGCCACCGGTCGTGAATGCCGCCTACTTCAAAGTCCAGTTCTGGGATGGACGCGCACCCACGCTCGAAAC
The DNA here is from genome assembly GCA_963701925.1 of uncultured Acidobacteriota bacterium. Lineage (GTDB taxonomy): Bacteria > Acidobacteriota > Terriglobia > Terriglobales > Acidobacteriaceae > Sulfotelmatobacter. The sequence goes on along the minus strand of CAVPBQ010000005.1, from coordinate 260,084 downwards.
CCAAGCCGAAGGCCCGGTGCAGAATCCGGTAGAGATGGCCAACACACTGACAGCGGTCGAGCAACGGCTGACCGCCGATCCCAGCTATCACCAGCAATTCGCCGAAGCCTGGGGCGCGAAGCCCATTACCTACGAGATGGTGGAAAAGAGTATCGCGTCCTTCGAGCGCACCGTGATCAGCGGCAACTCGCCGTTCGATCGCTGGAAGTACGGACACGACAAAAACGCCGTGGACGCCAGCGTGAAGCGCGGCTTCGTCGTCTTTACTTCGAAGAAAAAAGCCGATTGCGCGTCCTGCCACACCGTCGGAGAGAAGTACGCACTGTTTACCGATAACCAGTTTCACGATGTCGGAGTCGGCGTGAGTGCCGGAGACTTCACCGATGTCGGCCTATTCGGAGTCACTCACCAGGAAGCCGACAAAGGAAAGTTCAAGACGCCCTCGTTGCGCAACATCGCACAGCGCGCGCCCTATATGAGCGACGGCAGTTTAAAAGATCTGAAGCAGGTCATCGATTTTTATATTGGTGCGGGCAATTCGAATCCCAATCTCGATCCTAAGATTCACGTACTCGATTTCCTGAGCGGACAGGAGCGCAGCGACCTGCAAGCCTTCCTGAACTCTCTGACTGGAGAAGTTCCACCCAACGTCGGCCCGCCGGAGGCCCCGAAGCCGCAAGTTAGCAAGAGGTAGACTCAAACGATTCGGCCCACCGCTGCATGAAATACAGTGGTGGGCCGGAATCTACGAACGAAGAGGAGACTTAGTCTCCCGAGCCGCAAGAGCAGATGCCGCTGCCGCTGCCGTCCAGAACGATGGCTGCGCACTCGTTGCGCAGACGGACCACTTCACCCGCACTGAGAGTGGCGTCCTGGGAAGCCGTCTCGGTGATGGCAAAGTTGCCGTTCTGAATGTGCGTGGTCCAGGCCCGGAGGGCAGGCTCAATCACGTCTGAGCCGCTAGTCTGTCCCGGTAGCGGGCACGCGTTGCCGATCGGCGAAACCGACAGGATCTTGATCAAGCCGGTGGTCAGCGTGACGCCGGTCAGCGGATTGCTGGTCAAATTGCTGTTGATGGAGAGAGTGGCCAAGCCGTCTGGAGTATTCAGACAGCCGCAGCATTCACTCATCTCCTGGTTGGGATCGAATACGAAGATGTAAGCGCAGAGATTTCCCGCAGCCGTACCCGGGTGAGTAATCCGGACCGTTCCGTCCGGAGCTCCCGCGGTGTTGGCGTTGGCGAAATAATCCACTTTCAATACATCAGTGATGCCGTTGGCCGGGGCCGTAGCTAATGGCCCCGCGCTGGCCCATGCACTGAGTGCACACACCGCAACGACGCAGAGTACAACAATAGTCCGACGCATAGTGACGCCTCCCAAGGTTCAGTTTCCTAACGGCAGGCGCCCCAAAACCCTCGCCAGTGGCCGAAAGTCGGAGATAACTTTAACCTGATTCTTTAACTAAACAATTGCCCTTGAGTGTTACTTAAAGGGCGTTAGCCCATAGGGCTAACCCCAATTTCGACTTGCCTTTTTTATGGATGGTCCAGCCTCACCGTCGTGCTGCCGAAGGATGGGGCATCATTGGCGGCGTCGCCACTGAAACAGGCCAGCACATCGTGCGAACCGGAGCCCCCTAGCTGCGCGGCCGTAACTCCTGACAGCACCGCAGTTGCATGGCCAGGAGCCGCTACCAGCGGCGCAGAGCTCAAATGGTTCAAGTGCCCGGCATTGCTGCAATCCAACGTGGCAGAGCCACCCGCCGACGCATAGAAATCTACGGTGCCCATCGGAGGAGCGACACTGCCTCGGCCTGTAGCCGTGACAACTGCGGTAATTGTTGTGGTCTTGTTCGCGCCCACTGTGGCACCGGCCGAAACCGTAGTAGTTGTTGCAAAGCCCGGGATCAGAGTCACCCAATCTCGGACTAGGTTGTTGATGTTAAGACTTCCCAGACCGACGGCATCGTTGAATCCCGCGCTTTGATACCACGCGGGCTCGAAGCTGGAGGTGGAGAGCGAGAGTAGGCCAACCAGGTCAGTCGAGGTAGCCGTAAAGCAATCGGTGCTCCCGGTAAGGCAAGGCATTACGTTGCCGTCAACCACGCAATTGCTGTTATTGGACCCGCCGCAGGTCGTCGTGCCAATGGCCGGCGTGCGGTAAATGTCATGGAAAATGCAGTTCGCGGACGTGTGGCCGAACTCGGAAATGGAAATGTAGTTAGATTCGCAAGTCAGCACACTGGGCTGGGAGGTAGAAGTATTCGGCTTGTTGGCAACCCCGTATTCGTGACCGGCCAAGGCATACAGCTTGTAGTTCGCCTGCCCTTGCCGTGTTCGCCAGGTTTGGTTGATCACAGCGATCACACCGTTGATTTGGGGCGCTACAAAGGAAGTGCCACCAGCGGCCATGATGCCGCCCTCGTCAACGTTGGTGTAGTCGCAGGGCGTCCCGCCTCCGGTTCCGCTGAGGATATCGGACTCACAGAATTGGAGGGCATGGTTCCAGAAATTGGCCGACGCAAATAGAGACACATCCGGCAAATTGCGCATCGTTCCAGAAGTAAAGTTCCGGCCAACGCCGTAGACGCCTTGCCAGGTGGGCAGCTTATAGATGGAACTGATGCCTCCACCTCCGCTGGCATCCACATAGGTGAAGTTGAAGCCAAAGGGAGTGTCCCCGCTGCACAACTGCTCCTGAGTGAAAGAGCTGTCTGTCTCAAAACTCAGAAAGCTGGTGAGCAGAGCGCTGCCGCAGGTTTCATTCCAAGTAAATTCGGGAACATAGGAGAGTGCCGATCCAAAGGGCGAAGAATCATTTGTGTTCCAGTAGGCGTTCGGCGCAGCCGCAAAGGCGCTGGAGTAGTTATCGCTAAAATCAGTTCCGCCAGCGGCAACGTCATACGGGGTCGAGGCGATTCCGCTGACGTTCCAGCCTATCACGGCGACCTCGGCCCCGCGCTCGCAGGTGTCGTCGCCGCTGTCTCCCGCGGAAACGTTCACCGTTTGGCCCTGAGCCACCGCTTGCTGCCAGAGGCTGTTGTAGAAGGCGTTGGTCTGGAAAATACCGCCGTATTGGCCCTCGGTGAGACCCAACTCACAAACTCCGTAACTCAAGCTAAAGGACGAAATGCTCTTGGCCAGGTGGTCGACCGCATAGATGGCGGCCAAGTCGACGCCCGCGGTTGTCGAGGTGCTAGCACAAGCGAGGAAATCCACCTGCGCGCCCGGTGCCGTCGTGCCGGCCCACTGCAAATCGATGTCAGCTTCGCTTTCCTCGCCGGTTCCTAAAGGACCTTGGACTCCGGGGTCGCCGCAATATCCCGAAATGCCGAAGAAATATTTGGCGCGCGCCGCCGGCAATCCGAATTGCGAGCGGAACATTGCGAGATCATTCGCTCCGGCGCAATCGTCGGGTGACGTGCCGCTTTGGCCCGCGCACACATCGGTCTCTTCGATGACGGCGATGGTTTGTCCCGAACCGTCACACGGACCGCCGCAGATCGTGCCCGTCAACAAGGGTTTCTCGTTGTAAATCGTATAGAAATCCTGCGGCCCCAGCCATTCGCAGCCGGAAGGCGCGCAGAAACTATCGGTGTAGGTCACAAGACTTTCGGGCTTCTTGCCGCTTATGACCTGGCTGACCGAGGGCTGCTTCTGGCTGCCCTTGACCACGCGGAGTTGGCCAGTCTTTGCGTCGCGCTTGGCCACACCCACCATATGCATCATGGGTTTGGGCATGAAATCGTGCAACGACCGGAAACCAGTGATCACCGGGGCTAGCGCGGCGGGCACCTGCGGAGCACTCATATTGGCAATGTGCTTTTCACCATGCACGTTGAGATGGTGCATCTCGGTGTGAAAGGCCTCCCTTACCTGGCCCGCAGTGCCGGTAAAAATCAGCATCATTTTGCTGGCGGAAACGGAGTCAACCGTGAAGCCATGCTTTTGCAGCCACCCGCTTACGTTCGCAATATCCGCATCGGCGACGCCGTAACAGCTACCCACCTGGTCGGCGCCGAGCCACTGCTGGAATAGCGGCGATCGTTGGTTGTGCATCTGGTCGATGCGGGTCTCGAGCGCAGTCTCCTGCTCGGGGCTGCGTTTGAGCAGCATGATGATGTGTTCCATGGGAAAGTCATCGCTGACCTTTCCCTGGTCGAATTCTGCGCGCGCCATCGGATGAAGATTTCCCTGCAGCGGCGTCAACCTGCTTTCGTCGACGACGCTAGTGACACGGTCAACCGCGATGGATGTGCACCCGCTGGCCGAACCGGCAGCGGCAAAAGCAAGCGAGGTGGAAAGCAAGCAAAGAATCGCAATGGACACAATTAGGGACAGACGGGAATGACGCATGGTCGCAACCCTCCGGAGGCGAAATTTCGACGTTTCGAATTGGCTGCAGGGAGCGCGGATCTTTTCGTAGGCCGAAGAACGGCGATATTGTCCTACCAATTTCGGTGGGCGTCAACGTGAAAGAGGAACTAACCCGGCGGAATGAGGCCACTGGCGGGCTACTTCCCGCCCGGGCCGGTCATGGACTTCTATATCGGCGCGGACAATTCCAATCCCTAGTCTCGATCCCAATCTTCACGAGTTCGACAGCGGAGATCGCCTTTGGTCTTTCACCGGCTGCAGCGGAAGCTGTCGCGGGCCGCATCCATGTGCTTCCAGATTTCTTCCTGGCGCGGTTGCATGGACATTCCGAAAAACGCCGCGGTGTGATTCGACCCTGGGCACGCTCCGGTCACAACTTCGGAATTCAGGGTGATGAGCTTGCCATGGGTATCGTAGATAATGACCGACCCCTGAAAGCTGCTGGCAGGGGCTGCACCGAGGGTGTGCGAGCCTGTTGGATCCGCGGCGTAACTGGCCGTGATCTTGGTAGGATCGGGTTTGAAGCCACCTCTCTGTCCACGCTGTTCTGCCAAGCCTTGAAAATAGACGACCATATCAGACTCAAGCTGCTTCGCGGTCAGTGGAGTGGTTCCGTCCAGCCACCAGAAGAAAAGATACGAATGGTACTCAGGCGAATCGGCGTAATCGAAATCGGGGGAGAAAGCCACGTCTTCCATGCCGTGATAGGCAATCGAGGACGCCCACGGAAGTGGAAAGCTATAGCGGGGATCAATGCGCCAGTTTCCTGGGATGCTGTACGTGAATGGATCAGACGCAGGGTTGATGTACGGCGGATAAGGCATGCGGGTCAGCGTTAATTCGTATTGGCTGCCATCCAAACGGACGAACGACAGACGAACCGTGCTGCCTACGGGACCTCGAATGGACTTACGATTAATTTCATCCAAATCTTTTCCCATCACCAGCGCGCCATCAATTGCGAAAACAATATCGCCTTTGTGCACGCCAGATTTGGCGCCAGAGAGTCCTTCGACCACGTCTAGAACAACCAGCGGGCCGCGCTGACTGGGCTGCGAACCGTCGTACAGTTGCTCAAAGCGGATGCCGATGGTTCCAAAATCGTCAGCCGCCCCCAGCCAAGGTGTTGCGCAGAGGGGCAGAGTCAGTACGAGCATCCGTAGTGCGAGCGTTGATTTCATATTTTGCCAACCTACTGCACAGCGGCGAAGACGGTCTTGCACATTCGGAACGGCGTTGAACGATTCGAACTAGCGCCGACACGCGGCCCGGTACTGGCCGGGAGTAAGTCCAGTGAGCCGATGGAAGGTTCTGGTGAAATGGGCCTGATCGCAAAAACCCGCTTCGGAGGCGATCTCTGACAGAGGCTTGTCGGAAGCCGAAAGCGCAGAACAGGCGAAACCAACCCGGCGCAGACGCAGGTACTCTCCAACGCTGCACTGATAAGTTTGACGGAACATCCTCGCCAAATAGACAGGGTGAACCTCGACAGCTTGTGCGACATCACTGAGCGAGATCGACTCTGAAAACGAGGCGTCCAGACGCTCGCGGGCCTGGCTGATTTTTTGCTGCGGGCCACGGTTGCTGCGTTCCGCTGGCTGGCCACAAATCGCTCCGACGATTTCCAGAATGAGCCCCTCAATCACTAGAGGCGAGAATGCATCGCTGGAACAGAATTCTCGGTACAAGCTCCTCGCCAACCAGGCCGCCTGCCCGCGAAACGACTTCAGATTGCCGGGCAGCTTTCCGCATTCCAGGCCTCGCGAAATAACGGCGGGATTCATCTCCACGATGAAACAACTTCCCCCGCGCCCCAGAAATACGTTGGAGTGAGGCGCATCCGGCGGCGTAAAAACCAGTTCGTCTGTCTTCCTTTCTACGTCTTCACGGCCAAATTGCTCGGTAAGACTGCCCTGAAGCACAAGATAGAGCGACGTCATTTCATGGGCGTGCCGCGGAATCCTGTAACCTGCCGGGTGTCGGGTTTCCGTGAAATAAGTGCCAGCGACCCCGCCGCTGCGGACGTGAAATCGGGAAAAATCCTCCGGCGTCGGCGGCTCTTCGTAATCGATTGTTCTCGTTAGCAGTGAGCTCATGGCTTACCGGAAATGCAGAGATGCGGTTTGGCTTTTTGTCGCTTCGCCGCACCCCGACGTCACTTGTCGGCAAGCTTACCATCGCGATCAAAAATCGCCATCTCAAAACAATTGATTTATAGTTTAGCGTTACGTCCTAACCTTAACTAATTGATTACAATAGGCATAGTTCTTAATGTAGCGGCAAGCCTTCTGGACTCTTCGACAACCCGACAAGCAGGAACCAGCCAGCGACCGACACCCGTAACTTGCGGCCCACAAAGCCAATCACAGAGAATGAAATCGACTCCCTGAAGTCGAATGCGCCCGCGAGGAAATGTTTGAGGCTGTGGACTAACGCGTTGCTGCGGCTGGTTGCGGGAACCTACTTCGTTCTCACGTCGCTCTATTGCCTGCTCACGTACCTCCCTTACACCTATTTCTTCCTGGTGAAGGCTCCGCCTTACGTGTGGATGCCCTGGTTCGTCCATCATCAAGCTGCGCTGTATTGGCTTGCCGCGGCTGCGGCAACGGCCGCAAACTGGCCTCTCGACGCATGGAAGCACAAAGACTCGCGCTTACTGATTGGTGCGGCGTTGCTTTGTGCTGCGGGCATATATCTCACCTTCCGCCCTTTTCTGCCAGGGCTTGAAGATAATCGCACAGCCTATTCTTGGGGATTCACTACGCTCCTCGTCCCGATCGCCATGGTGTTCTGGAGGCCCGCAACGAAATCCGGCGATTCCGTCGAAACGGCTGATGATCAGCCTTTCGCCTACTCCGCAGCCTTGCTGGCCGCGATTGTCATCTGCGCGATCTACGAACTCGGAGCACGAATTCACCTCTACTTCGCCGATGGCTCGCTCGCGTTTCACACCACCGACGCCGAATTAACGGCATGGACTCTGTTAACCCACGTCACGCTGGCCATCGCTGCCATCTCGGTCGTGAACCTGATATTCCTGCTGGCCGCGCGCACTGCGAAACCGCAAGCGGTTCGACGCACTGCCATTTCCGGCTTCGTCTGCATCGCGTTGTGGATCGCGCTCTATCGCTTCCTCGAGGGGGCGCTGAGTTTTCGCGGAATCGACGCATACGTCTACGCGGCTGCACTGGCGCTGGCCATAACGTTGTGGGGATTCTCGACGATCACGCCATTCCTGAAGCTCGCGCGAGGAAGCTCTAAATTCCCGGTCTTCGCCTGCATCTTATTATTAATTTCGTCAGCTCTTGCCGTCGCATTTCCCTATCTGATCGACGGCGCCGACTGGAGCGGATTCCTTGAGGGCGTCGTGACCCTGCTCATCTGGATCACGATCAGCTTATGCCTATTTCGCCTGCGCCCTGCGCGCACGCAATATTCCTGGGTCGCAGTGATTGCGCTGCTGCTGGTGAGCGCAGCCGGATACAAAGCGCTGCAAGCCAGCGAGATCTTCTGGAGCAGGCCGCTGGGATCGACCGACGACGAGATCTCTTTGGCACTCGAAGCCTACGCCGGACGCGATGCGTCATTCCAACTCGCTCACCACATCCTGGGCAACGAGCGGAGCGAAGTCTGCGGCGATCTTTGCCGCATTCTGCGCGAATACACAAATGTTCGCGACACTAGCGCCCGCACGGACGTACAACTGGTCGAGCATCTGAGTGCGACCACCAAAACGCGTCCCAACATCTTCATCTTTGTCATCGATTCCATGCGGCCAGATTATCTCGGCCCATACAATCCGCGCGCGACCTATACGCCAAATCTCGATGCCTTCGCCCGCGACAGCATCGTATTCCATCACACCTATACGCAATACGCCGGGACTTCCCTCTCCGAGCCCGCAATCTGGTCGGGCGCGATGATGTTGCATGCGCATTATGTGCAGCCGTTCTCGCGCCTGAACAGCCTCAACCGCATGGTGCACGCCGACAACTACCACACCATCGTCAGCATGGACGAAGTCTTGAAACTGATTCTGCCCACCGACCAAGTTGACGTCCAACTCGATACCGACAAAAAGTTATGGAACCAACTAGAGCTAGGAGATACGCTGCGGCAGGCCGAAGCCGCGCTGGATGCGCATCCGCAGGGAGAACAGCCGATCTTCTTTTACGCTCAACCCAAAAACGTGCATCAGTTCGCGCGCAATGATGTGCCTTCGCCAACTTCCGAGCACTGGCAATCGCCCGCTCAGTTAAACTCGCGCATTACCTACGAAGTGCATTGGGTCGATGCCTGCCTGGGACAGTTCTTCGCATATCTCAAGCAGCGTGGAATGTACGACAACAGCATCATCATTGTGACCAGCGATCACGGCGACGCCACGGGTGAACTCGGACGCATCAGCCATTCGACAGTAATCTGGCCCGAGGTGATGCGCGTGCCGCTGGTGATTCATCTGCCTGCGAAAATGCGGGAGTCCGTCGTCTACGATGACACGCGTATCTCGACACTAACCGACATCGCACCCACGCTTTACTATCTACTCGGCCACGGGCCGATCCGGCAGAACCCGCTCTACGGACGGCCGTTGTTTGTGGAGAGCAAAAAGGAATTGGATGCTTATCCGGCGAAGGACTTGCTGCTCGCATCCGACATGCGCGCCGTTTACGGAATTCTTACCGCGGACGAGCGCTACTTGTATACGACCTACGATTCTCCTGCGCAAAGCTATTTATTCGATCTTTCTGCGGATCCGAATGCCGAGCGCAACATGCTGACTCCCGCGCTCAAACAGCGCTACGACGAAGAGATCATCCAACACCTGCAAGCCATCGGCGATTTCTACGGCTATAAACCGGGCGTCGGATCTTTGCTGGCTTCGGTGAAATAGTTCAGAAGATCCCTCACCACAGAGGACACAGAGGCTCACCGAGGAACTCCTCTCGGGATTTATGTTCTTCTACTTAACGCCCATGCCATCGTTTTCGTGATAGTTGGGATACGCAGGCCGTTTGATCTCGGGCTGCGGATGATCTTTTAACTCCTGCATGACGACTTCGATTGCCTTCTCAAGCTGTGCGTCGTGACCCTGACGCCATGTGGCCGGATCGAGATCGATTTCCACATCGGGCGGAACGCCGTGGTTCTCCACCTCCCATTCGCCATTCAGTCCGTAAATTGCAGCGCGAGGCGCGGTCACGTGTCCACCGTCGATCAACTCGGGATAGCCGCCAATGCCGACGAGCCCTCCCCAGGTTTTCTTGCCAATGAGCGGACCGATTCCGGCTTTGCGGAAGTACCACGGCAGCGCGTCGCCGCCGGAGCCTGACATTTCATTGATGATCATCACCTTGGGCCCGTAGATCGCTTCCGATGGACTGAACCAGTCGTGGCCTTCGCGTGTAACTACTTTGCTCATGAGCGGACGGCGAAGATGGTCGATGATGTAGTCGGCGAGTTGTCCGCCCTCGTTGAAGCGCTCGTCGATGATGGCGCCGCTTCTTCCGACTTGCGAAAAGTAATAACGATTGAAGCTGGTATAGCCCCCTCCCGCAGTGTTGGGAACGTGCACGTAGGCGATGCGGCCCTTCGTGGCTTCGTCGACGCGGCGGCGGTTGTCCTCGATCCAGGCGAGATGGCGCAGGCCTTCTTCGCTCTCAACGGGGACGACGGTGACCTCTCGCGAATCTTTGCCGTCGGCGTTCGCGCCGACTTTCAGCGCGACCTGCTTACCGGCAGTCTCTTCGAAAAAGCTGAAGATATTGTCGGAAGCATGCAGTTCGCGGCCGTTCACCGCGAGGATGTAATCTCCAACTTTGACATTGACGCCCGGTTGCGTGAGCGGCGCTTGCATGCCGGGATTCCAGTTTTCCCCGTTGTAAACTTTGGCCACGCGATAACGATCGTTTTCGAGACTGTAGTCGGCGCCGAGCAACCCACCTTTCAACTTCTTTGGCTCGGGAGTTTCGCCGCCTCCGACAAACATGTGACCGACCGTCAACTCACCAAGGCATTCTTCGAAAAGGTAGGTGAGCTCCGCTCGAGAGGCGATGCCGTCGAGGTACGGAGCATACTTCTTTTTCGCCTTCTCCAGATCGAGGCCGTGATAGTGCGGATCGTAAAAGAAGTCGCGTTCGATGCGCCAGGTCTCGTTGTAAATCTGCTTCCACATGGCACGCGGTTCAACATAGACCTCCCAACCATCCATCTTTAGCGGGCCAATGCCGGGCTTGGGCGGGCCTCCCGGGCTCGGTGGTTCTTCGGCGGCAGCGGTTGCCCAGGCGTCTCCCTTGCGGTAGAGAATTTTTTCGCCGTCAAAGGAGACGGCGAAGTCGTTGACGTCTTCAATGAATTTGTCCACCTTGCGCTTGCTGAGGTCGAACTTCTGGATGGTCTGCGTCAAATTCTGCTGATCGTCTTCGGTCACGACCAACGGAGCTTCCGCGATGAAGAGCACTCCCGACTTACCCGCGATCATATTCGTGTAGTTCTTGTCAGGAATGGGGAGCGAGAGAATTCGCTGGCCGATGCCATCGATATCAATCTTGACGACAACGGCATCTTTCTTGCCCTTCTCTTTATCCTTGTCCTTATCTTTATCGTTATCTTTCTTGTCGGCCGCAGTCTCTTCGCCTGACTTTTTCTTGCCCTGATCTTTCGTTTTGTCCTTGTGGTCCTGGGCGCTCGGAGCCAATGTCGATTTTTCGTCGGTTTTGGCCTCTTCTTTGGGCTTCTCTTCGTCGCTTTCGGGCGCGAGCGGAGATTTCGCGTCCTTATCAAGCACCGCGACGTAGATGCTGCGGGTCACGCGATGTTCGTCGCTCGACATGTCGAGCCCGGCGGTGGCAAGCGCGACATCTGTCGAGGCCGTGAAATAGAGATACTTTCCGTCCTTGTCCCATGCGGGATAGAGCGCATCGCTCATACCGTCCGTGACCTGAAAATCTTTGCTCTGTTCGAGCGAATAAACAAAGATCGCATGCTGGCCGCTGGGAAGTTGCTTGGCATAGGCCAGCCACTTGTTGTCCGGGGACCAGGTCTGGCCCGGTGCCACGCCGCCGAAAGTCCAGTAGTAGTCGGTGTCAACCAGCTTCGGCGTTCCGCTGTCGAGATCGACATACCAAAGCTGCAGGCGCTTGTCGTAATACGCAATCTTCTTGCTATCGGGCGACCATACGGGCGAGTAAAAGAATGAAGGCGGATTGCCGAGGTTGATGTGGCGAACGGCACCCATGCCGTTCTGATCGCGGATGGCAAGCTCGTATTCGCCGGATTCGTCGGAGAAATAGGCGATCGACTTGCCATCGGGTGACCACGATGGATCGCGATCAGCAACGGCGGGGCTGTGCGTGATATTGCGGATATCGCCCTTGTCGGTCGGGACGGTGAAGATTTCTCCCCAGGCCTCGAAGACGGCGCGCACGCCGGTGGGCGACAGGCTGAAATTCTGTATGCGTTTGGGATCGACTTTGGCGAAATGCGGGCGGACCGCTTCGAGATCTCCGGCCACATGAATGCTTATATTCTTCGCTTGATGCGTGTTCAGGTCGTAGAGCTTGATGGCGCCAAATTGCTCGATGATGATTGCGTCGGGGCCGGCCGTGGCGGTTTTGAAATCGAAGCCGTCGCTATGCAGCACTTCGGAGACCTGTTTTGTTTTCGTGTCGTACGCGAACAGGCTGACGGGGCCGTTGCGGTCGGAGAGGAAATAGATTGTGTCGCCGACCCACATGGGGTGATGGTCATTCGAGTTGTCGCGTGGAATTTTTGTGATGCTGGAATCTTTCAGGTCGGCGATCCAGATCGGAGTGGTTTGCCCGCCGTGATAGCGCTTCCACGCGGGCTGCCACTGCGGGTGCGGAACGTAGGCAATGTGACTTCCGTCCGGCGAGAGGGAGGCTTCTTCGGCGATGGGGAGGGGCAACTGCTTGGGAAATCCGCCGTTAACGGGGACGGTGTAGAGCTGATCTTCGAAGTGCTGGAAGCTGTTGGCCCATGACGTGAACATCACGCTCTTGCCGTCCGGCGTCCAGCCCGCTACATTCTCCTCGGCCGGGTGATAGGTGAGCCGGCGTGGTACACCACCGGTGACCGGAATGATGAACACATCGCGATTGCCGTCATATTCGCCGGTGAAGGCGACCATGGAGCAGTCGGGCGAAAAGTGCGGCAGGATTTCGACGCCGACGCCAGAGGTCAGCTTGCGCGCGTCTCCGCCATCCCGGCTGACGATCCAAAGATCCCCAGCGTAGTTGAAGACGATCTGCGTCTTGCTGACCGTGGGGAAGCGCAGAAGAAGTGGCGGATCGGACTGCGCGGAGGAGAGATTCGACATCGAGATAATGAGAACCGCTAAGGCGAGGACAAGCAAAAGCATAGACGAGGTTTTGCGCATGTGGGCTCCTGGGATAAAGGCGAAGCGGAATGTTAGTGCGTGCGGAGCAGGACGGTCAACTGCATAGCAAGAGATCAAGGGGAGTGCTTTCCGGGCACTCCCGATGCAGTCGAATATTTTAGTCGCCCGTACCGGTCAAGCTGACGTTCTGCGGGCTTTGGAAATCGCTGTCGGAAATACTGAACGCTCCGGTGCGAGTTCCCGTCGCTGTCGGCGTGAAGGTAATACTGACGGTACAGTTCGCTCCGGCGGCCAGACTGGTGCCGCAGGTCGAGGTCTGAGCGAAGTCTCCGGTGGTGGCCAGAGTACCTATGGTCAGCGGAACCGCCGAGGTGTTCGAGATGGTGAACTTGATGGGCGTGCTGGCCGTCCCGACTATCGTCGTGGGGAAGGTCAACGAAGTCTGAGAGAGGCTGACGGCAGTGGCCGTTCCGGTGAGATCAATCGTGACCGGGTCCGCAGGGTCATTGCTGACAATACTCACTCCTCCGTAAAGCGTTCCCGAAGTCTTGGGCGAAAAACTCACATGGATGGCGCACGATGCGGTTGCAGCCAGGCTCGTTCCGCAGGTGTTCGTCTGAGCAAAACTGCCGACTGCGGCAATGCTGGAAATATTTATAGCGGTCGTGCCGATATTTTTTACCGTGATGGTTTTCACGGCGGTGGTGTGACCGATTAGAGTGCTGGCAAAGATCAGGTTCAGCGGCGACACCTGCAAAGCGGTGCCGATTCCAGAGAGGTTCACCGTTTCAGGGCTGGTTACGCCAGAATCGGTGACGGTGAGGGCCCCGGTCCGCGATCCGATCGCAGTGGGCTTGAATGCGAGTTCCACCGCGCAGGAACTTCCGACCGCAAGGGTTGTGCCGCATGTATTCGAGCTAATCAGAAAATCCCCGGTGGGAGTGATGCTCTTGAAAGTGAGGGTCGTCGTCTGGTCGTTATCGATCGTGACCTTGCGCGTTGCGCTGGTTCCTCCCATCGCTTCCCAGCCGAAATAATACTGCGCGGTCGAGAGCAGTGGGCACAGGCGCGGGGTCAGCATCAGTGGGTTGCGCGGCGACTGGGTGAAATCGAAGCTGTCGGTGGTATCGTTGGCGATTGCGTCGCGCTGGCCGAGGCTAGGCAGGCCAAATACTTCCTCAGCGAATTTGATCACCGACGAGAGCTCATATTGCGTATGCGAAATGTACCCGGTCTTCGCGTACGGCGAAATGATAACCAGCGGCACGCGCGGGCCGAGGCCATAGATGTCGACCGGCGGCGGCGGGACGTGATCGTAGAAGCCGCCGAAATCGTCATACGTAAGGAAAACCGCGGACGAAGACCAATTTGGCCCCGACATCAGTGCATTTAACTGAGTCACGGTCCAGTTCTCTCCCGTGCACACGCTGCCCGGAGGATGCTCGTTGTTGTCGACGGAACTTTTGCCGCCGTTACCTCCCGTTCCGAAACTTGACTTGCCAGTGGTCACCAGCCATGCGACGTTGGGCAGTTTTCCGGCCTTAGCATCTGAGGCGAACTGCGTGTCGAGGAAAACGTGCTCTTTCCAGAGAGCAGTATTGCGAATGTGATTGATGGCGTCGTAAGTGGAGAAGACGTATCCCGCAGTGCCTGCCGGTGGTGCATAGAAAGCCCACGTCAAACCAGCGCCCTCGAGAAGATCGGCGAGCGTCTGAAAATCGAAACAGGGAAATGGCTTGGTGACAACTAGATTGAGCGCGAGAACGGGGACCTGAGTCGCGGGATTCGCATCGCAGCCCCACAGCTGGCCGTGACCGTTAATCTGCAGCGTATTGTTCCAGACGCCGCCGGACTGCGCCGCAATGGTGTAGAGATGATTGGGAAAGCTGGCGCCGTTCAGCGCGGAAAACATGTTGTCGGCGAGAACAAAATTCTGGGCATATTTCCAATAATTCGGAATGTCTGACTGCTGAAGCTGAGTGAACCCGAGATAGTCGCCGTTAGTGCTGCCCGCGACGACCAGGTCGAAACGATCCATCTTGCCCCCGTCCTCGCCCGTGATCGCGTCCCACCAGCCGTGTCCGGTAATGTCGTGTGGAAGCTGGTCTCCCTGGTGGCCCATCGGAATCGTCTGACCGGTCGAAATCCTGGCTGAAGTCGCGCCGTTTGCCCCTGGAAAAGTACCGTAATAACTATCGAACGAACGGTTCTCCTTAATGATATAGATGACGTGCTGAATTTGACTGATGTTCGGCGTGTTGGGTGCGTTCGCGGGGTTCGATGAATCCGCGGTTTGGGCGACGCAATTGAGAACGACGAACGAAAATCCGGCAACGACCGCAAAACGACAGAGCTTCACCATTGGGCAACCTCTATGTTTTGAAACTCGAACCCAGCTTCACACCCACTCGCAGTGGGGCGGCGCGCGACCGCTGCGAAGGAACCATCCCGCAAAAATGGAGCATTCCAGAGAACGACGGGGCCTTCATCGTCCTACCATTAGAAAAGGCTGTCAATATGAAGGAATTTGCAACCTGAATATGGAATCTCAGGAGTTGCGCGGCTTCCCTTTTCCTGGCAAGCCTGCCGGATTCTCGTGAGTTCGCTCGCGGAATGTGCCGCGCATGCCGGCGGCGAGTTTGATGCTGGATTCTCCAAACTTGTCGCGCAGGCGGTCGGCCGCGGCCAGCGCGTCTTTCCAGCGCTGCTGCCGGGTACCATCGAGGAGATCGATCTGGTCCGGCTGATTCGAGAATGAAGAAGCTTGCACCCCCAGCAGTCTGACCTGCAGGCCTTTTTTCCAGTTCTTGCGGAATAGTGCGCGAATCTGCTCGAAGATTTCGTTGTCGAGTTGGGTAGGTGAGGCCAGCGTGTGCGCACGCGTGATCGTCGTGAAATCCTTGTAGCGGAGTTTCAACTGGACGGTTCGCGCATGAAAGTGGGACTCGCGCAGCCGGCGTCCAACCATCTCAGAAAGGCGCATGAGCGTGGCTTCGAGCTGATTGAGGTCGGACGTGTCTTCGTTGTACGTGTGCTCATGGCTGATGGACTTAGCATCGAGATCAGCGCCGACGGCGTTGTCGAACCACCCACCAGCATCCTCGCCGCGGGCTTTGCCGGCGAGCGCGAGTCCCCATTTGCCGAAACGCTGTTCGAGTTCGTGGTCTTCGAGCTTGGTGAGGTCTCCAACTTTCTTAATGCCGAGTTCGTGGAGATGCGTCTCCATAACTTTGCCGACGCCGGGAATCTCGCGCACGTCAAGCGGCGCCAGAAATTTTGCTTCTTCCCCGGGGACGATCCACAGCACGCCATTGGGCTTGGCCTGCGCCGAAGATACTTTCGCAATCAGGCGCGAAGTGCCGATGCCAACCGAGCAGTTGAGGCGCGTCTCGGATTTCATGCGTTCATGCAATGCATTTGCAGCTCTGAGTGCAGGGCCGTGTAGGCGCTCGGTTCCGGTCATATCGAGATAGGCTTCGTCGATGGAAGCCATCTCAACCTGCGGCGAGAATGAGCCGAGCACGCGGTAGACCTTCTCGGAACTTTCGCGATAACGCTCGGGATGACCATTGACGAAGATGGCGTGCGGACACATCTTCGCCGCAGTGCGCAAGGGCATGGCAGAGTGCACACCAAACTTCCGCGCCTCGTACGATGCGGCGGAGACGACTCCGCGCTCGTCGCGTTGGCCTCCAACCACGACGGCTTTCCCTTTGAGCGAAGGATCGTAGAGCTCTTCCACGGAGACGAAGAAAGCATCCATGTCGACGTGGAAGATTGTGCGAAGCAGACCTGGCTTAGGAGCAGCCGCCATACAGCATGAATTCTAACAGCCGCCGTTGCAGTGAACTGGCACAGGCAACCACGCGAGTTCGGACGGTGAGTCGGTGTTAGAATCCGCCCATGTCCGGACGCGCGATCAGAACGACTGCTCGCATCGCGTTCATTTTTTGCGGACTGATTTCCTTGTTCACGGGCGTTCCCTACGCGACATTGCAGGGTGCGGAACTGCCGGTCCAGTGGGAATGGGTGATATTTGTAGTCGCTCTCGCGGTGATCGGAGTCTTCAGCGTGACAATTGCAGTGCTGCCCCGTTCATGGATTGCGAATGCAAGCAAGAAAGATCGAGATGACCAACAGTTGTTTAAGGGACCTCTCACACTGCTCGGTGGCTTCGCGGCGATCGGATATCTCGTGGCACTCGTCGCAGACCTCTCACCGCACAGCTGGAATCTCGACCCTCGATTCCTGTTTCCGCTGTGTCCAATGTATTTTGTAAAGATGACGTTTGATCCATCGCTCGTCGCCACGTTTTTCCTGCTGGCTCCGATGAATGCTGGGGTATACGGCTCACTTGGCCTCACCCTGGGATATATGTGGCTGGCCGTTCGAAGACGAACCTCGCGTTAGACGGTAGGAATGCTTCGACTCCGTTCAAGACGACAGACTTGCGGGGACTTTTTCGGACGCGGGCGCACCGGACCGCATCTGCTTTACGCGCTCGTAGACCTTGCCGTATTCGCGAGCCGAGGCGTTCCAGGAAAAATCTTTATTCATGCCGTTGCGCATGAGGACTTGCCACGAGGTCTGGTCGCGATAGGCTTCGAGCGCCCGGCGAATGGTGAGCAGCAGCGCTTCTCCGTTGTAGTCGGCAAACTTGAAGCCAGTCCCCTTGCCGCTGCGGGCGTCCCAAGGCTCGATGGTGTCATCCAGGCCGCCGGTAGCGCGAACGATGGGAACTGTCCCATACTTCAGACTGTAGATCTGGTTCAGGCCGCAGGGTTCGTAGCGCGAGGGCATCAGGAACATATCCGCGCCGGCTTCAATCTTGTGCGCGATCGCATTGTCGTAGGCGACTTTGACGGCGATTCTGTTGGGGAACTGTTTGTTGAGGCGAAGGAAAAGCTCTTCGTAGGTCTTGTCGCCGGCTCCGAGCGCGACCACGATCATCTCTTCGCGAGCCAGGCGATCCATGATCTGCGCGATCAGGTCGAATCCTTTTTGCGCGGCGAAGCGCGATACGATGCCGATGACTGGCAGCTTGGAGTCAGTATTGGTCACGCCGAATGCAGTCAGCAGATCCTTCTTACATTTAGCTTTGCCGGCGAGATCCTGCGGCGAATATTTCGCGGCCGTGAACTTGTCGGTCTGCGGGCTCCATTCGTCGTAATCGACTCCATTCAGAATTCCGGTTACGGTGGACGCGCGATCTCGCAGCACGCCTTCGAGGCCGAACCCGTATTCGGCAGTCTGAATTTCCTGGCTGTATTTGCGGCTCACCGTGGTGATGTAGTCGGCACAGGTGAGAGCACCTTTCAGGAAGTTCACCTGGCCAAAAAATTCCATCTTCGACATAGTGAAAAGATCCCATGGCAACATGAGCAGCGGCAGCGTATCGGGCGGAAACAGGCCCTGATAGCCCATGTTATGGATGGTGAATACTGTACCGACTTCGTGGAATGCCGGGTCCTCCGCGTAAATAGTGCGTAGCAGGACTGGCACCAGGGCAGACTGCCAGTCGTGGCAATGAAAAATTTGCGGCACGCCAAGAATTTTCGTGGCTTCGATCACGGTGCGGGAGAACAGGGCGAAGCGCTCAGCGTTATCGGGATAATCACCGGCGGCGGTGCCATAAAGCGCGTCACGATCGAAATACGGAGGATATTCGACAAAATAAAAGCGCACGCCGCCTTGGCTGCCGCCGGTCACGACCGACGCGAAACGGTATTGATCGTCAAACGGAACGGTGACGCTGCGAACCACGGTCGCCGCCTCAGCCAGCTTGGTCTGACGATAGCGCGGCAGGTAGACACTAACCTGATGACCCAATGCGGCAAGGGCGCGGGGCAAGGCGCCAACCACATCGGCGAGGCCTCCGGTCTTGGAGAATGGAACTCCCTCAGAAGCGACAAACGCGATATGCATGACTACAGAAGCCTCCGGAGCGCCAATTTCTGCGGCGCACGCTATCATGAAAAAGATGGATTGTCAGAGCCTGGGACCGGTGTCCCTTGCATCAGATGCCGAGACCGAGTTGCAAGTCTACTTCCCGACGAAAGAAGGGGTCAACGTGCCAAAAGTCGCTTCAGCGCGCCGTCCACAAAGTAAACCTAAATTGGGACAGCATTTTCTCGCCAGTGAAGACACTGCCTTACGCATTGTGGACGTCATGGGCGATCTCTCGCAGAGTACCGTGCTTGAAATCGGGCCAGGGCGGGGCATTCTCACTTCCCTGCTGGCCAAACGCGCACGGCGACTCATTGCGGTGGAACTGGATCGCGTGCTGGCGGCGCAGTTGCGGCTGAAGTTTGGCATGTCGCGGAATGTGGAGATCATCGAAGGCGACGTGCTGGCAATGGATTTCGATTCGGTCTTCGGACCCAAGCCCGGGCTGGGGCGTCCGGGAATTGAGATCAAGCCGGAACCGGTGAAGGTTGTTGGAAATCTTCCTTATTACATTACCTCCGACATTCTGCTGCGTTTGTTTGAGTTTTCGAAATACTTCGAGAGTATTGTGATCATGGTACAACGGGAAGTCGCCGATCGGATTGCGGCTGAGCCGGGAGGTCGGGATTACGGGGTGTTGTCGGCCACAGCGCAGTTGTACGCTCGCGTGGAAAATCTGTTCACGTTGCCGCCCACGGCCTTTACACCTCCGCCGAAGGTACATTCTTCAGTGCTGCGATTAACCATCGAGCCGCGTCAGGAAGAATTAGGGGTTGCAGGGGATGGGTTCATTGATTTCCTGCGATTGTCGTTTGGGCAAAAACGAAAAACGCTTTGGAACAATCTGAAAGCGAAATACGACGAGGGTGAACTGAAGCGGGCGTTGGGTGCAGCGCACGTTAAGGCGACGGCGCGGGCAGAGACGCTGAGCCTGGAGCAGAGCGCGGCGCTGTATCGGGCGCTGCATAGTCCGCAGCCATAACCACAAGGGCTGAAACCTGCCGTTATTTAGAGCTTGACGCGGCCCTGAAGGGCCCGCTCTTCCACGAAAAGGCCGCTCACCGAGAGGAGGGCCCATGACTACGAATATTCTTCGTCATCCCGCTGTTGCGGGACGATTTTATCCTCGCAATCCCGA
Organism: uncultured Acidobacteriota bacterium; assembly: GCA_963701925.1. Taxonomy (GTDB): domain Bacteria; phylum Acidobacteriota; class Terriglobia; order Terriglobales; family Acidobacteriaceae; genus Sulfotelmatobacter. The sequence continues at coordinate 240,263 of CAVPBQ010000005.1, read as the reverse complement.
GGAGTTGCGCGCGGAGGCTCTCGACTACTTGTCGCAGACGGCCGAGGCTGATCAGGAGCCCGAGCGCGCCATCGGATGCATCGTGCCTCATGCGGGCTATATGTACTCCGGGCATGTGGCGGGCGCGGTATTCGGGCGCATTGAAATTCCGCGGCGTTGCATCCTGATGTGTCCAAACCACACAGGCATGGGGCATGCGCTGGCAATACAAAGCGAAGGCGCGTGGGAAACTCCGCTGGGCGATGTTCCGATCGATGTTGAATTGGCGGAAGCGCTCAAGCAGCGCTTCCCTCTCCTGCAGGATGATTCGGCCGCTCACCGCGCGGAACATGCCGCGGAAGTTCAACTCCCCTTCCTGCAGTTACGCCAACCTGAGCTCCACTTCGTACCGATCGCATTGGGCACGCGAGACGTGGACCTCCTCGAGCAACTTGGCCAGGCGATCGCGGGTGTGATAGCCGCTCTTGGAGAGAACGTGCTGATCGTCGCCTCCAGCGACATGAACCATTACGAGTCCGATACGGTGACCCGGATGAAAGATCATCGTGCGCTGGAACGGATTCTCACTCTCGACGCGCGCGGCCTTTACGACGTAGTTACGCAGCAGGACATCAGCATGTGTGGCTTCGGACCGGCCGTTGTCATGCTCACGGCAGCACGGCAGCTGCGGGCTAAGTCGGCGGAACTGGTGAAATACGCAACCTCGGGAGACATCTCCGGCGACCGCAACATGGTGGTCGGCTACGCCGGCGTGGTGATCGTGTGAACTATTGCTCCTCCTGGAAAGGCGTCAGCTACAAAACCAGGCTAAAACGCGGCATTTCCTGCCCAATTCTCGGCATTCGTCCAAGTACATAGGTAACTTTCTCCCTCCGCTGAGCGCCATTACCCTAAGAGCGGGACTGCTTGGGGAGCCGTGTCTATGCTCAATCGCAACTGGCTGTGGCTGATCGCCCGCCTGGGGGTAGTGCTCATCCTCGGCCTGATCGCGGCAATCTACTACTTCGGCGGTGGCGGCGGTGAGAAGGAATTCCAGAAGTCGCTCGACGCCTTGAAGCAAGTGCATAGCTTCCGCGCTTCGTACTCGGGCATGCCCAGCGGTTACCAGCACAGCGAATTGTTGTGGGAGATCGACTGCGACCGCCAGATTGTCCACCAGCAACAACATGTGAAGCCGACCGTCGCCCAACGTGCGGATGGGTCTCCGGCGGTGGAGTTCACTCGCGACGAAGTCTATGTGAAAGGCCATCAATACCAACACCTCGACGACGGCGGATGGCTCCCCTTGAGGATTGTTTGGCAGGGCGGATCGGCCAAGTGGTATTGCATGAACTTGGCGCAGGGCACTGACACAAATGTGCTGCCCCCGATCGCCACCATGCTCAAGCGCGGCATTCTACAGAAGGGCGACAAGAAGACGGTGAACGGCGTTCACTGCCGCGAGTGGCTGGTCACCATGAAGGGTCCGTTGGCCAATCTGGAGCACGACACAGTTTGCCTGGGGCTGGACGACCACCTGCCCTACGAGATGACGGTCGACTGGCAGGGATCGCATTCCAGTTTTTCTGACTACAACAAACCAATTCAGTTTGATCTGCCGGAAGCGGCTGTGCAGCCTGCAAGCGCAGCCGACGGCTCAAATTGAAGGGAGTTCATTCCAAATGAAGGACGCAAGCGCATTGAAAAACCGACTTTGCCTTAAGACCTGTAGCGGGATGATTGCGAGTTGTCTGCTGCTGATTTCTCCGGCGCTGGTGGCCCAGACTTCGCAGAGTGGATCTCTGGCCGACCTCGCGCGGCAAGCCCGGGCACAGAAGCAGTCGTCAGGCGGAGACGTCACCCAGGCGCAGCAGGTTGCAAACGAGTTATCGGAAGACCAGAACGACAGCGCGCCCGGAGGCTTCAAGACCTACAGCGCCCCAGCTTACAAGGTGTGGGTGCCCGCGCCCTATTCGCTGGGCGGGCAGGACGACGCCGGAACCATCCTGTCAGGGCCGCGATTCAACACTGCAGCGGCGATGGTCTTCGTGGGCAACACAGTCGTGCTCAATGGCGGCGATGATGCTTTCAACAATGCCGCCACCCAGTTTGCCAAGCACTATGCGCCATCTGCGACCTGCACCAAAACCACCATTGCTGAACACGAGGCCTATCAGTGCGGCCTGGCAGAGGCGAGCCTGCAGGGGCATTCGGTCGGTGGCAACGCAGTTCTGGTGCGGGTCGCAAATAACGTTTATCCGCTGATGTGCCTCGCCACTACGGAGAGCCATGCGCGCGACGTCGCGAACAGCGCTGCGGCCTCAGTCAACCAGAAGGTTCATGCGCGGCAGACCGTGGCTCAGGAAGATGAAAACGTCCGGCAGGTCTGGCAGAAGTGCGACACAGTTTTCGGCTCGATCCACTTCAAAGACAACGCCGGCGCGCAGGTCGAGGTCGCACAGTCCAAGAAACCCGCGACCGATGGCACCACGCAAAACCTGCAATCGCCTTCTGTGGCGGCTACACCGGCTCGCCCACAGAGCACCGCACCTGATGGCTTCAAAATTCACTCATTCAACTACTGCAAGAGCGCGAATCAGTGCTGGGATGCCTCGCTGTTTGTTCCAGCCGACGCGCAACTGCTCAGTTCCGGCTGCAAGCAATATATTTTCGAAAGCAAGATTCAGGGAACGTCGTTCCTGCTGATGGCCGGCCCCGCGGGCTGCGACAGCGGGACGCCCGCGGCCAACGATCTGGTTCGCTGGAAGCAACTGGTGGATCCTGAGAACAAGCGTGCGCCCGGAACATATTCGATGATCAGCAGCCAGACCACGACGCTGCAGGGCAAGCCCGCGGCGATCACGACCTTGAGCTTCCGCAAAGGGCTCGACGACTGGATGGGCAAACGAATTGAAATAGAGAGCAATGGAGTTCCACTGGTCGTCGGATGTATCGCCCCGCGTGAGCACTTCGCCGACGGCGAGGCGATCTGCTCCACCATGATTGGATCGTTGCAACTGCCATGAAAACGGCTCGATCTGTGCGCGTAAGTGTCGCAGCCGCGGCACTGCTTTTCTGCGCGCTCAGCGTGCAAGCACAGGATTCCGACCAGCAAAGGTCCTCCTGATCCTCATCTCTCGCCGACCCGGCGCGGCAGAACCGCGCGCAGCATCCGGCCACGCCGGGTAAACCCAGCCAGGCTCAGCAAATCGTCGGCGAAATGCAGCAGGAGCAGGAAGCGTCAGAAAAACGCGCCGACTGGCTTCAAAAGCTACGATGCCGGCGACTAGCGGCTCTTCGTGCCTTCCCCTTACACCCTGGAGGGACGCGACAATGGCGGCGCTGTGTTGCTCGGCTCGCGCCTGGGAGTTACCAATACTGAGGTGCTCGCCGGCAGCCCCATTCCGATTCCCTCCGGAATGAGCGATCCGCAATTGATGAGTTACATGCAGCAGCTCGCTTCGGCGATGGGCAGGACGCGTATTGCTCCCCAATCAAGATGGGATCGCGAAAGGCGTTTCGCTGCGCCTGGAGCGGCATTCCGAATTTGCTCAGCCATCAGGTGTTGGGTTCGATGGTATTTGTGGTCGCGGCCAACGGCGTGATCCCGGTCATGTGCGTAAATCCGGATCAGGTGGGCTCACAGCTTTCGCCGCGGCATCGGCACCAGTTCTACGAGCGCGACCATCGACGGCTATCCCAGCGTGATTGCCGATTTCAGCGCAACCCAGCGCGATCTGGCTAACATCCATGGAGTGCTGGGATTGATGCTCGCACCCTGGGGCAAAGTCGTACCCGTGAGTGGTAGCTGGGACCGCAGCCCATCGGCCGAGCTAGAGTCGCTGTGTCAGAAGATCGTTACCTCTGCAAGTTTGCGCCGCTAAGCCACACCACCTACTTATGTGCAGCGCCCCCGCTAGGCGAAGAGGCATGCGATGTAGACGCAGTGTGCCCGGACAGCGAACTCGCCATCGAGCCACGGGCCGTTTCCCCGCCTCCATACCATGCGGGCTGCCCAAACGACGCTCTCGGAGCTGAGTAGACTTCAGCGGAGCCGTTCTTGGAGACTTGTCCGTTCAGGTGATGCAGATTGTCGACGAATCCCCGCGGAACTCCCAATCCTGCTGAGCCGGCCCTCACCGAGATGCGTTCGGGAGTCGCGATCGAAGGCATGAACGATTTGCCCACCACGACGGTCTTGACCGTCCCTGTGGACGGAGCGACTAGCGAAGTCACGTGCGCCAGAGTCGTGGGCGTGTAGTGCGGCACGGCCAGCCAACCATTCCAGCCGCCGGGCTGCCACATCCAGCCGTTGCCCTGAATAAACATCCAGTTGCCGTAACGGTAGGGCAGCCATCCCCAGGGGTACGCTGAGGCGAACATATATCCCACGCCGGGATACCATCCCCACGCTCCATCGGTAAACGGATCCCAGCCAACGCCGGCGAAATAAGGCTGCCACATCATGCCGTAGCCGGGGACGTTGCTGTAAGCGCCGTAATAATTCAGATCGCTCAGGCCGTATTGGTAGGGAGACTGGCTGGTGTTTTTCGCGTACTGATCGTGATATGAGACCGCCTCTTTGTCCCAGGAATCGAGCGGGGCCTCCGCGACGTGACTGGCAAGAGTGGATTTGTCGTCAGTGTTGAAGTCGAAAGTTGCGGTCTTATTCTTCGCAACGGCGATTGTGCCGCCCGGCCCCGCGACATTCACATCGCCTTTAAAGACGGCCAGTTTGGCCAATTCGGTTGATGCGTCGATGCGGAAGTGAGCCGCATGATCGAGCGCAACCTTTTCCCGGGAGAAGGTCAACGTGAAAGAATCGCCCTGCTTGCCCAGCCAATTGACATACATCATTCCCGCGACGAGGTCGATCGTCGAGAGGCGCTCGCTGGCATCGCTCAGGCCGAGAGTGCTGAACTCGATGGTCGAGTTGGGGGCGATGCGGACTGTGCTGCCGTCTTCAAATTCGATCTCGGCGCGGCCATTGCCCCGGGTACGCAATTGCGTTCCCTGCGTGATCGGGAGGTTCAGAAAGGCATTTTCAAAACCCAGACCGGAGTTCTTGTCGATCTGCACAGAGCCCTGCACGTCGCTAAGGCGAACGATGCGTGCCTGAGAACCGGCGAACGCGGGCAAGGCAAGAAGCGCGCAGGATGCGATCGCCAGAAAAGCCAGTTTGCAAGGGTAAAAAGATCGAGGGGACATGACTGCCGACATGACTGCCTCCGAGGCTTACTGGCCTATTAGAACACGGATTGTAGTCAGGGGTTGTAAAGGGTTGGTCAAAGGTTAAGTTCCCATTCAGCGGGCTGGCATAGTGTTGGGCGGCATCTCCATGATCCGTTGCACGCGGGCCCGAACCACGTTGATCACCGAGGGGTCGTCGTAAATCGCCCGCAAGATTGGCTTGATGGTCTGCAACTCCGCGAGTTCGCCAGAATTGGCCTGATCTTCCAAGTGCTTGGATTCTTCGTCCAAGGCGAGCTTTTGATAGCGATGGTCGTAGGCGAGGCGGCGACCGAATTCGAGAGTAGCCGAAATGCTTTGAAACAAGGTCGTCAGTTGTTGCACGGGCGGCTGGGGCGAGTAGTTGTAATCGGCAGAAAACCTCTTCTGCCCGTCGTTGTAGCCCAGTTTCTTCGCACCAGAAAAAGCCAGCTTTTTATTGCCGGAATCGAGCTTGCCGGAGAAATAATGAGCCCGCGCCGCCAGATCGAAAATTCGCGCCCGAGTTGCGTCTGAAACGGTGAACTCCATCAGGTAGGCTTCGGGATCGCCCGCGCTCGCGGCCTTGCTGCGGGATTCGTAGTTCGCATGGCCGTCAGATTGGATCGCGAGGGAATAGTGCTCGGGATCAGAGCCGGGAAAGTCGAGCGAGAATGTGATGGTGGCAGGCGCGGCAGCGTGCGTGAAAACAGGCAGCAGAATCGTCAGACAGATTGCCGACAAACCAAAGCATGCCCGCATGGAATTAGATTTTATGCGCATCTTTAATCTCTGTGTTTCTGATCTCTTTCTCTATTGCGATGCGGCGCACTGCCGGCGAAGCGTGGCCACCGTATGGAGATGACAGATCGCGATGGCCAGCGCATCGGAAGCATCGAGAGGTTGCGGCGGCGCGGCGAGACCTAGCAGGCGCGTCACCATCAGCTGAACCTGCTGTTTTTCGGCGCGCCCGTAGCCGACTACCGAAGACTTGATGGTGAGCGGCGAATATTCGGCCACTTCGAGCCCGGCCGTGGCCGCGGCCAGCATGGCTACTCCCCGGACCTGCCCGAGCTTCAGGGCCGTTTTCACGTTGAGGGCATAGAAGACATCTTCGATGGCGACTTCCTCGGGCTGGTGCTGCGAAATAATGGAGCCGAGTTCCGCGAAGATGCGCGACAGACGGCGAGGAAGCGCTTCGCGCGGCGACAGCTTGATGGCGCCACAAGTCAGGCAGCACAGATTTCCGGCGGAATGCATTTCGACCACGCCGTATCCCGTATACTCTCCGCCGCAGTCAATACCAAGGACGCGCATTGCAGGCAGTGTAGCGCGGCTCGCGGGTCCCGGCCTATAGCAGGGATGTCACTTCTTATGGGAACAGGCGGCTGCGTCTGAGACATCGCCGTATTTTTGAATCCTGCCCATAATAATTTTGAATTTGGGTGGTCGGCAAAACTGTCCTAACATTCTGTTTCGAGCAAAATTTGCCAGGCTATCAGGGGGATACGATGAACCGATCGATGAACCGCACGACGATCGCCGCACTCGCAACTGTCTTGACCATCTCGGGCGGGATATTCGCCCAGGAGGCTGGATCGACAGCGCGCGAAAGTTCTGCTATCTCCGCGGCTCCCTCCACTAAGCCGCTCGTCGTTTCCGGCAGAATCAGCAGCGACGGAAAGACGCTTCTGACTGATATCGACTCCGAGTGGACGATCAGTAATGCGAAATTCCTGAAGGGTCACGAAGGGCGTATGGTCACGGTCAAGTGCTATGTCGATACCAGAGATAATCGTCTGGAGGTGCTCTCCATCAAACACGAGGATAGCGCGACGAACTATGCTTCCCGGCAAACCGATTCTGCTTTCCGACGCTAACGTCAGCCTGTTGCCCGACCAGCGCCAACCGAGGACTGCAAAACGGCAAGCGACTCCCCCATTGGTATCAGAGTCCACTCCTTTTGGTGTTAACCTATTTCCTTCACAGGAATACTTCTTGTGCTCGCGCCCGCAAACGGCCTGCACCCATGGTGTATTCCGCGGACTTCGTTCTGAAATCCCTTCTTAGGAGCACACGATGAAAGTTGGCATACTGACAGGAGGAGGCGATTGCCCTGGCCTGAATGCGGTGATTCGCGCGGTGGTGCGCAAGGGCGTGTTTCATTATCGCGACCAATTTGTCGGTTTCATGGAGGGATGGCGGGGTGTGATCGAAGATAAAACCATGGCTCTGGATCTGGAGGCAGTTGGCGGAATTCTTCCCCGCGGCGGAACGATCCTGCGCACTTCGCGGACCAATCCCTCCAAGCGTCCCGATGGATTTGATCTTTGCCTGGCTACGATCAAGAAACACGGGATTGATGCGCTGGTGGCGATTGGCGGCGACGATACTTTGTCAATTGCCCAGAAACTCTCCGAAAAGGGCGTGAAATTGGTTGGCGTACCGAAGACCATCGATAACGATCTGGGTGGAACCGACTACACCTTTGGCTTCGACACGGCCTGCAATGTGGTCTGCGAAGCGATTGACCGCGTGCACACTACGGCCGAGGCTCACAATCGCGTGATGGTGGTCGAGGTCATGGGTCGGGATGCGGGCTGGATCGCTTTGTACAGCGGCATTGCAGGCGGCGCGGATGTGATTCTGATTCCGGAGCGGCCTTTCGACGTGGACCAAGTGGCGGAGTCGATCAGGCAGCGGCATGAGCGCGGCCGCTATTTTTCTATCATCGTCGTGGCCGAGGGAGCGAAATTTTCCCAGAGCGGCACGGGTGCACCAGTGATTCAGGATATGGGCAAGGACGAGTTCGGGCATGCCAAACTGGGCGGCATCGCGAACATTCTAGCCCGGGAAATTGAAAAGCGTACCGGCTTCGAGACGCGTCCGGTGGTGTTGGGGCACATTCAGCGCGGCGGTTCGCCCAGCGCTTTCGACCGCGTGCTGGCAACCCGCTATGGCCTGGGCGCGATCGACATGTTGCATCGCGCGGAATTTGGCTGCATGGCAGCGCTGCGGTCCAACAAGATCGTTTCGATTCCACTCAAGGAAGCAATCGCCAGGAATCGTACGGTGGATGACGAGATGATCCACATTGTGGATGGACTTTTCGAAGAAACCAACGCCAAGGAAGCCGCGGGCAGCTAAGGCCGTCGCCTGCCCAATGGCGCGTCATTCGCCTGCGAGCGAAACCGCTTTCCGCAATGAACGGATGAGTTCCGCGACGGCATAGCTCGCCAGTACGTATAGGACCGGCTCGATCGGGTGACGATAACGGGAAAACGTGTAAGTCAGGTAGTAGATGAGGGGATAGAACCCGAGTACGCAGGCAAACGAAGCCCACTCCCGCCCATTTCGAAGCGCCAGAAAAATTCCGCAGAGCGCTGTCACGAAGAGCAGCAACGGCAGAGGACTGAACTGTGGTGGCCGCGTCCAGAAACTGACCATTCTGCCCGCCGTGCGACGCGCAAATTCTTTCTTATTGGACTGTACGTGTTCAATCACCCGCCCGCGCAAGTCCTGCGTGAAAGCGAGTTCACCCTCCCGCTGATACAACATGCTGGCGCCCAGCGGGTGCTCAGTAAAATCTACATTTCCGAAATAAGCCTCTGGCCAGAAATTACTTCGCAGCGGCACGAAAGCTCCAAGGCTGATGCGGTTGCGAATGGTCCACGGCAGAATGGCGAGCCCGCAAATCAGAAGCATCAAAGTCACGCGTCGAAGCGGACACCGTCTGGCCGCGAGCAGGATTGCGAGCGCGGGCAGTGGTGCCAGCAGAGCGGGATTCAGAAGCGCGGCAAATCCCCAGATGCAGCCGCAGGCGACCCACTCGCGGGCGGACGAATCTGCGTTCAGCCGCAATGTCCGCATCAGAACAAACGCCATCACCAGCGCGGACAGAGATGTCTCCCATCGCAGCCACGGCATTACGACTACTGGCGGGGAGATCGCCCATGCCCATGCGGCAATCGTGCCGGCCACACTTCCGAAATGTTGCGCTCCTAATTTCAGAATTACGGCCGCGGCGAGCGACGCGAATACGATGTTCAGCAGGATTGCGGCCCAGGCTGAGGCAACACTTTGAATCCCGAAGATGAGGAACAGGCACGCCAGCAGACTAGGATAGACCGGGGCCAGCCAGGCCGTGCGCACGATCGAATCATGAAAGGGAGATGCGAATCCGTGGCCGAGGGCGAGCTGGCGTGCAATGCCGGCAGCTTCGTTTGTTCCCCATACCGGTGGCTGATGAGCGAGCAGAAAACCCACTACGGCCAAACGGACGGCGGCGGCGGCCAGAACAATCAACAGGGGACGTTGCAACGCCGCCCACAGTCGCGCGAGATTCCTGGTTTTCAATACGGATGACGAGGAGCCCATTCGTGTATGCGCTCCGTCAACAAGAAAGAGCGATAGGGAGCTTATTATAGGCTGACCCTCATGCAACTTCGTTCGGCGGCGTGGCTGACCACAAAGCGCTTGCGAGCGCACGCAACAATTCTGGCGGTGTGCTGGTGGTCCTTTTACCTCTGGACCATCGCGACTCCCGGATTGCGCGACCGGAATGGCAACATCAAGGGCACGGATTTCCTGCATTTCTACACGTTGGGGTTTCTGGCTGATGCTCATCGCGGCGCAGACTTGTATGACATCAGCGCTCAGGCTGCGTTGGCCGCACAGCGCGTGCCGCAGGCCGCTGGGATTCGGTACTTACCGCTCTATCCGCCGCAGGTTTCGATTTTGTTTGCCCCATTCGCGTATCTGTCGTACCCGTGGGCGCTAGCCTTGTGGTGGACGTTCAGCACGGCGATCTATGCGGCTTGCTGTCATGCCGTTTGGCGCGTCTGTCCGAACTTGCGCGGCTATGGTCGTCTGATTTGCATGCTGGCGATCGCCTATCCAGGATTTTTTCACCTGATCGCCTGGGGACAGACCTCAGCGTTGGCGCTGGCATGTTTCACCGCCGCATTTCTGCTTCTCCGCGAGCGGCGCGAATTTCTGGCCGGACTTGCTTTGGGCTGTCTCATCTTCAAACCGCAACTGGCATTGGCGGCTGCGATTGTGTTCGTGGCTTTGGGCACGTGGAAGGTGATCGCGGGCGCGGCTATTTCCGCGGCAGCGGAACTGGCAGTGGGAGTCTTGTATTACGGCATGCAGCCCTTGCGTAATTGGTTCCATGTTCTCCGCAACGTAGACCGGTTGATGCCGCTGTTGGAGCCCAAGCCGTATCAAACACATTCCCTGCGAACTTTCTGGACTTTGCTTCTTCCGCCGGGAATCTCGCTCACGCTTTATGTTCTGAGCGCACTGGTCGTGTTGGGCTTGACCATTGCCTGCTGGCGGCGGAAATCGGCCGACTCCCTGGCTTTGCCATATTCGGCGCTGCTGCTCGCGACCGTGCTGGTCGCGCCACATCTCACGGTCTACGATCTCGTGATTCTCGCGCCGGCGTTTCTGCTGCTCGCGGACTGGTTGCTCACACAGCCGAAAACAGTTCTCACCAACTGGTCGGAGATGCTTCTTTACTTCTCTTACGTGCTTCCTCTGCTGGGATTCCTTGCAATAGGGACGCACCTACAACTTTCCGTGGTGGCAATGTGCGCGCTGCTTTACGTGCTCTTGAAACTGAGCGAAGAATCTGGTGACCGCTTGAGCCGTGCGCCCCTGGCAACGGCGCGCTGACGTTTCATCGATTGCCGTACAGAAACCGAAGAGCTTCCGGAAAGCGTCGCGCCCAGGCAGATTCGTGATGCGTGCCGCCTTCATCAATCACCAACTCCATTCGGTCGTCGCCGAGGCCGGCCCGTCGGAAAATTCCCGCGAGTTCGCGAACATCGTCGACCATGCTGCGGCTCACGTCTTCCCTGCCCGATTCGGTGGTTCCCGTCGCCAAATAAATTCGCTGCGGCCAGATTTTGACTTCGCGACTTTCTGTAATGATCTGCCGGTGCGAAACCCACAACGATGGGCTTTCGAGAAGCAAATGTCCGACAACATCAGGACGCGAGGCGCCGGTGTAAAGTGCAATCAGCGCGCCCAGGGACGAACCGCCCAGCCCCGTATTCTCGGGTCCGGTGGCAACGCGATAATAACGGCCCACGAAGGGCATGATTTCCTTGATGAGGAAGTCGGGATAGCGGCCGCCTCGAACTCGCATCATCATGGGATGCAGCGAGCGGTGCGGAACATATTCGCGAATGCGATTCTTGCCCGTGTTATCGAGACCGACGATGATCATGGAGGGAATCACGCCCTCCCGGATCAGGCGGTCGGCGGTCTCGTCTACCTGCCACTCAACATGCGTGAACGAACTCGCCGCCTCGAACAGGTTCTGGCCGTCATTTAAATAAAGCACGGGATAGCGCGTGCCTTGGTTGGCAGGATCGTCGTAGCCTGGAGGCAGCCAAACGCGCACGAATCGCGTGTTTCGAAAGGTCCGGCTACGGAACTCGTGCAGGCGCAGGTCTCCGGTAGCCGCCTCAGCGCGGATAAAATTTGGAACAACTGGAATCGGCGGCGCCTCAGTTTTCTGGAATTCTTGCATCAGGAAAAGTTGAACTATCAGAATACAACGACGGCAGCGATTTACGCTCTTGCCCGGACGATTGCAGCCAGCACACTGATCATGACAATCAAGAACAACGAAATCAGACAGAGGATGCACCAGGTCGTTAGCACATAGGCTTCGACACAGGTCAGGTACACAGCAAACGCCAGTCCGGCAAACGCCGCTGCCAGCAGGCGGCCGGGAGTATCTCTCCTCCTGCGCAGGAAAGTGGATAGAGCGAAAACGGCCGCGTATCCGAGGACTCCAATACCGGCCACAGGAATGCCCATGATGCTGGAGTATTCGCTGCGGTTGACGATGTCGCAACTGAACTTCTGGTTGAAATCGCAGAACTGTGTGGCGGACTTCGCGAAGTGACGCTGCAACGAAACGCCGGATACGATAATCCCTGCAACGGCTAGAACGGCGATCGCATTCGAGAGGAAGGTATCGACTCCGCTGGCGGGAGCGTCAGACTCCGTATCCGTCGCGTCCCTCGGCATCATGATCACGGCAAGCTGCATCCGGTCTTGTCGCTCAATTCATGCAGCGAGAGTTCGCCTTCCTTGGGCGGATCGGTTCCAAACTGCCAACTGGGAAACAGTTTCACGCCAGCCGCTTTGCATTCCGGAGCTAGTTCTTTGGGCACGCCTCTAATCGCGCACTCGACGTAAGGGACGTAATGAAACGACGCGCCGAACATCGCCTTCTGATCGGCGCAGTGCGGGCACCAATAGAGCCCGTACATCTTCGCCTGCTTCGAGGCCAGACACTTGGCGAAACCGTCGTAGCGATGAGTCTTGTAATACCAGCCGGCGAAGTATGCGAGTGCGAACAGAAGAACGATCCCACCCCAGTTCAAATATTTCCGCAGCGGTGTGCCGGCCTCCTGCTCCTGCTTCTTGCGTCGGGCTTCAGACATGTTTTTTTTATATCACGCGGCTAGGCCACTACGTTGAGCGCACCGGGAAGAACGTCTAACGCCTCGCAGTGCAGCGTGAGCACCTCGCCGTCGACCATGACGTCAACCGGCGCATCGAGCTTGAAGTCCACACGGCGCACCGCCCTGCGCTCGGCCAGTGGATGCTCAATGTGCGTTCCGTCGTAAAGCCCCGGCAGATTGCGAATCAAGCCCAACCGCCCGATCGGCCCCCAGCGAACGTATTCGATCATGCCGTCGTCAACATCGGCATTGGGCGCGATCATCATGGTCCCACCGGTGAACTTGCTGTTGCTGAACGTGAGAAAAAGGCAACTGCGCTGATCGAAATCGGTTTCACCCTCGACGCGCACCGGAAACGGCCGGCGATTGAACCGCGCCAGCGTGAGGAAGATGGAAGCGACATACCCCACCTCTCCCCATGAATTGAACCTGCGCGCGCGCAAGGTCGCGACGTCGGCCGAGAATCCCATGCTCAGAAGATTGATGTAGTGGATAAGGCCGCCGCGATGGCGGAGCCGCATTACATCGCAAGAGCGCGAACGCTGGACGAGCAGCGACTCAATCGCATAATCAACTCCGCGATCGCTGAAATCACGCAGAAAGGAATTTCCGGTGCCGAGCGGCAGAAACGCGAGCGTGGGAAGATCGCCGGCTGAAGCTTCCGGATAGAGACCGTTTACAACCTCATACGAAGTGCCGTCGCCGCCCACGGCGATAAAATGCCGGATGCCCTGCCCGTAAGCTTCGCGGGCGATCTTGGTAGCGTCCCCCGGGGCTCGGGTTTCGGCAACTCTGACCTTAATGCCGCCAGCCAGAAGGCGTTCCAGTGCAGGCGTGAGCAGCTTGCGGCTGCGTCCGCCTCCAGCCGCCGGATTTACAATCGCCAGAAATTCTGCCAAGGACTTGAGAACGTCTCCTGATCAACTAGATCAACTTCATAGCGTGACGATCGCTCCACGCTCCACCGATCTGCCGATCTCGATCGCCAGTTCCTGGCGCTTGATCTTCATCGAAGCCGTACGCGGGAAATCGTGCTCCCAAAGCATATATCCGCCCACACGCTTGAAATTGGGTAGGCTACGGTTGCGAGCCGTAAGCTCATCCAGCAACTTGACGTCAAAACTCTGATTCGAGTCCAGCCGCAGCACCAGGAGTAGGACCTCGCGGCGTGGCGCCTTCGCCGGCCAGATATAGTTGGCGGCAAACACGCAATATTCTTTTACGGGCAGGCCGTCGAATGCGTTTTCGATATCCTCGGGATAAATATTTTTTCCGCCCTCGGTGACGATCATGTTCTTCTTGCGCCCCACCAGCTGCAAGTGGCCCGAGCCATCAAAACGGCCAAGATCGCCGGTCAAAAGCCAGCCGTCGACGATCGTTTCCAAAGTCAGCCCCGGATCGTCCAGATAGTGCGACATGATCGTTTTGCTGCGCGCCGCGACTTCGCCCACTCCATCGGCCGTCGGACTGAGGATGCGCAACTCGACGCCAGGAAGAGGCTTGCCGACGGTATCCGCGCGAAATGGTTTGAGATCATTCAGCGTGAGAGCCGTTCCCGCCTCTGTGAGGCCATACCCGTTCACTACGGGGATGCCGAGGTCGTAGAAAAACTGCATGGTCGAAGGCTCCATGAACGCGCCACCCGTGATGAGCGCGAGGAGTTGACCTCCAAATGCACGGTGCACCCCGGGAAGCAGCATGCGGCTGAGTTTCACTCTTGGCCGTCCGCGCGTCAGCAGCCTGTTGATCGCGATCGCCGAGTTGAGCAGAGCGCGTTTCCAGGAGGGCAGCTCATCAAACTTCGCTCTTAGGCCGCGTTCTAAATTCTTAACGATCATCGGAACCAAAGAAACATAGGTGATGCGGTAGCGAAAGAATGCGTCGCGCACAAATTCCGGACGCAAAGTTCGCAGGTGTATCACGCACGCGCCGCAGACAAATGGCCCGATGAAACCCACCATGAAATCGATGGCATGATTCGTGGGCAGAATGCTGAGATAGCGCACCCCTGGCCAAAAGGGGTACCAGGCGGTCAACGAACGGCATTGCTCCAGATAATTTTCGTGGGTGAGAATGCAACCCTTCGGTCGGCCACCAGTTCCCGACGAATACACGATACAGGCCGTATCTTCAAGCTGCCGCATGATGAAATCAGGGGAGCCTTTGCGCTTAAAGTCCTCCCAGCGAAATGCTCCGCTCAGATCCGCTCCCAACGGCGCCTCGGTTACAAGAACGATCTTGGTCGCAATCTTATCGAACTCCGGAGATTGCGTGATCGCGCGCCAGAGATGGTATTCAACGATCAGGATCTTCGATTTCGAATGCGCCAGCAACTCCAGGTGTTCAGCCGGAGTAAGTTTGTAATCGAGCGGAACCAGCACGCCTCCGCAATAGAAGATCGCGTACGCGGAGATCAGCCACTTGGACTGATTGGTCATGATGATGGCGGCGCGGTCGCCGGGATCGAAATCGGCATCTTCCAGCGCTCGAACCAGGGGCAGCGCAATTTCTTTGAAATCGGAGTAGGTGAGGCGAACTTTTTCACGATCTCGCTCCGCCTCGATCAGGCAGACCTCGGAGGAAAAGCGTTCGAGCGAGTCGCGCAATGCCGCGCCCAGACATGTGTACTTGGTGAGATCGAGCATTTAGGAGTTGGCTGAGTATTGATTGTAGTTGGTCGGCCGCAAACCGGATATCGCCACATACGCAAGGTTCCCTGGCAATCAACAATGCCGGGATCGGGGAGACCGGCTAAAGGCGCGCCTGAATCTTACTCGCCAAGGTACGAAAGTCGGTGACTCCCTGCAGTTCGTAATCCGGCAATTCGACACGGAAATGTTGCTCGAGGCGAGTCAGCAGATCCAGGGTCTGGAGGCTGTCGATGCCCAGCGCTTTGAAGAAATCGGCATCGGGAGATAGTTTTTCGCGCGGAACTTTAAAGTGGGCGGCGGCCAGGTTCAGGATTTCGTCCAGAGTCTTTTCGGCGGTTTGCATAAGAAACGATTCTAACTGACGGCAGCCTACGGTAAATACGGCTGAGCGTCTGTGCTCTCGACAAACTTCTTCAAACCAGCCTCGACCGCTGGACGGGAGAAGAGTTCACAGAAAAGATCAATTTCCTGCCGCAGTTCATCGTATGGAATTGGCTTGATGAAACGTTTGGCAGCGATGGAGGTTTGACGATCAAACTTTCCGATTTGTGCAGCCGTCGCTCGCGCCGCGCGTAATGCCTCCCCTTCGGAAACCACTTGGCTGACGAGCCCGATCTGCTGCGCCTTTGTTGCATTAAAGCTGCGGCCGGTGAGGAGGAGGTCGCGGACGACCGCGTTGCCCAGATCCCGCTTCAAGCGCGGGATGCCGCCGAAGCCCGGAATCAATCCCAGCCTCAGCTCGGGAAAGCAGAAGCGGGCCATTTTGTCGGCAATGATCAAGTCGCAAGTAAGAGCGAGTTCGAAACCCCCACCGAAGGTTACGCCGTGGACCGCGGCAATCGTTGTCAGCGTAGAGGCATCGATGCGATTGAGTGCGCGGTGAATTCTCTCCAGGAAGTCCCGCACGCCAGCCGATGCCTGCGACTTCTGCATGGCGCGGGACTTTTCGTACAACTCGCGAAGGTCAGCGCCGGCGCAGAAACCCGAATTCATTTCGCTGTGAATGATGAGGGCATGAGCCTGCGATTCCAGTTCGTCGAGCGCCGAAGCGAAGGTTTCGACTTCGCCAAGTGTCAACGAGCCGATCTCGTTGCAGGGCGCTCGATGCAGCGCGAGTTCGATCACCCCGGCGTCAAGACGCCACGACAGCGTTTGGCCTTTGAAAGCTCGCAAACTTGCCACGTCCTCCATTTTTGATCGCATCTCAAACCGCCTGCTTCACAGCGTACATGTCTTCGATCTGATTCTTCATGCGCGTCGAGATCAGATCGCGCTTGAGCTTGCCATTCGCAGTAAGCATTCCATTCTCTATCGAAAAAGGCTCCGCCTGAATACAAAAGGCTCGGACTTGTTTGTAATGCGGCAGCGTCGGATTGACGGCATCGAGGGCCACTTGCACCTGAACTTCAGCTACCGGCCCTGTGACTATAGCTGAAAGATATCCTCGCCCGTTGCCGACAACGACAACCTGTTGCGCAGAGGGCAAATGCTGGGAAATCTTCTCTTCGATGGTCTCCGGGGCGATCTTATGACCGGAGCCAAGAACGATCAGATTCTTGAGACGGCCCACGATGCGCCAGTTTCCGGATGCCTCCATCTCGCCCTGGTCACCGGTGTGAAACCAGCCATCGCGCAAGACTTCGGCGGATTGCTGCGGACGGTTCCAGTAACCAGGGAAAACATTTGGCCCGCGCACAATGATTTCGTCATTTTCGGCGAGTCTCATTTCAATTCCTGAAATCGAAGGACCGACGCGACCGGGCGCAGGATTGCGAGGATCGTCCATGGTGCAGATGCCGGTCGTTTCGGTCAGTCCGTAGACTTGTAACACGGGAATCCCGAGCATGCGGAAATAATCCTGCGTCTCGGGGGTCAGCGGCGCAGAACCGCAGATCAGCGCCTTCAGATTATCGCCGACCATTTTCTTCCGTATCGTCGGAAAGACAAGGCGATTGGCAAACCATAGCCAGAGTGCATCAGCCGAACTGACTTGCTTTTGTTCCTGCCTCGCCCATGCCGCCTTGGCTCGACTGTAAAGCGCTTGCCCGACGCCGCCTTTCTGCGCGACCTGTTCATCCACTCCGCGGCGCATGCGCTCGAGCAACTGAGGAACGTTTAGAAAATAGTGCGGGGCCACGGCCGGCATATCGCTCGGAATTCTGGCGAGGTCTGTATTCAAAGTGACTAGGCTCCCGCGCGTCAGAAAGGTTAGCAGCGCAATCCATGATGCGCAGAAACTGAATGGCAGGTAGTGAAAGATGCGGTCTTGCCCGGTGCGTCCGGTCATTAATTCATCCAGGCGCGCCGCAGTGCACCCGAGCATGAAGCTAACATTGGCGGCGGTCAGCACTACCCCTTTCGCTTCGCCCGATGTACCCGAGGTGTAAATGATCGTGACCGGATCGGCATCGCGCACCTGCGGGCGATCCAGCGCAATTCCCTCCACTCCGCCGAAGATTTCTTCGAACAGGAAGTGCGGCGGGGCTCCGGGCCAATTCTGCAGAATTCCGTCGCGCAGGGTCGCATCTCCGCAGCAGATGAAAGACGGAGCGCTGTCCTTCATCATGGCGACAAGTTCCGCGGGAGCCTGTCGAAAATACAGTGGGACGACGATCAATCCTTCGGCCATCGCCGCCAGGTCCAACGCCATCCAGCGGATACTATTGGACGCGAGCAATCCGCAGCGGTCGCCCTTCTGCAGCCCCTTGGATGCTAGAAATGTTCGCGCCTGGCGGATGAGTTCCAGGAACTCGGCCCCGCTCACACCCGTGACCTGGCCGTCGCGGATCTCCCGCAGCACGGTCACATCGGCCGCGGATTTCAGTTGCGAGAAGATATCTGCGACGAATGCCATGATTCGTATGCGAATGAATTAGCTATAAGCTGTAACTAGCTGTTTAAGCGAATCGTTCATGGGCGGCAAATAATCTTCCCAGTTCCACTCCCCGGTACGAGTGCGGAATTCCGGATAGCGGCGCTGCAACTCTTCTTCGAAATAAATGCCCATACGCGCCATGACCTTCAGATTCTTCACGACGGTTCGCGCGATTCCGTCGGCGATGCGCTCTCCATCCGTGGCAAGCACTTCCAGCGCAGAAAGCAGTTTCTGCTCCAGGTCGGGATCGTCGACATTCATCAGCAACTCTTCGTGCCCGCGCTCGCGCATGAGATTGCGAATGCGCTCGTCCATTGTGATTCCTGCCGAAGGCACGAGTCCCGGCATCGAAGTCACAATACCGTGATAGCGCGATGAGGCCATCATGTGGCATGCACGCAAAACACTGACCAGTTCGTACATGTTGTATTGATCTGAGGTCAGCACGGGTACGCCACCCAATTTCTCCGAGATGCGATTCGCCGGGCGGGCATCCAGTCGCTCGGTGGCGGCCAGAATCACGAAAACCTGGCGGCGCTTCCGGAAAGTATCAAGGGCGTTCGCGATCGACGAGAGATAATGCTGGTACGCGCGATCCGCCGCCGGGCCTGAATTGTGAAAATAAACTGTCCGGTAGTGACTCTCTTTGTAAGCACCAGTGAGGCTGCGAAGTGCATATTTCGCGACCGACGCCTTCACTGGCCATTCGAACGGATTGATCGGGCACACGACGAGGACCGGTGTGCGGCCGTCCCAACCGACTTTCCGCAGGACACCCTGCCCGTATTCCGCCGGCTTCGGTTCGAATGTCCAGGCCGTGTCGGTGCCCAATTCTGTGGGCACGCCAAGCTCGCGCAGTATACGGCGCGATTCGTCGTTGCGCGTGATCACCAGTGAATTCTTGCAGTAGCGGCCACACATTTTGGCAACCAGCGGATCCATATGGCCGGCCTCGGCGCCATATCCCACCGAAAGCTTGTTCTGCACTGCGGCGATGCCCAGAGAACCAATCATCATCGTGGTGAGCGCATTGGCAAACTTGCTCTTGAACATCGAGCCTTCGCAAGCGACCACACCGTGATGCCGCGGTACTTCATCGGACAAGAATGGTGGAAAGATATCCGGCAGATGAACCTGCTTCGTTCCCTCGAAGTAACCTTTGGAGAATTCGAAATTCTGGCTCATCACACTGAAGTCGACACGTTCAGCACCCAAGATGTGACGAATCTGCCTCAACATTTCTTCCACCCGGACGTCGGAGCCCATGTTACGCGTGCCGTTGTATCCGGCGAAGAGCAGCTTCAATTTTTCGTTCGGCTGCCAAGGCTTGCCGCCGCCGAACACCCATTCGGTCTTGGCGCGCTCAATGTTGCCGCTGACCCACGCCTCTAAGACCAGGTCCATCATGCGGCGTTACCTCCAGCTGCGGCCGGCCAGGGTTGATATTTGTATTCGAAATTATTTTCGCGCGCGAATTTGAGCAACGGGAAGCTGTACTGTGCAAATGGAACCGGCTTGCGCCCGAGCTCGGCCGTGACTCGCGTGTTATCGAAAACCGTATTCCAGACGAGATACGGAAAAAATACCTTCATCAGCGAAGCGCCGTATCCTAGCCGTCCTTTGCGGTTCGAGAGCATTTGCACCGAGCTGTTGAAGGGTTTTTCCGCAAACGGCAGAAAAATGGGCGCGCGCTTCTGCTGTGCCGCAGCCAGGGCCTGGGTCACCTCGCGAAACGTCTGCGAGCCAGTGCCTGACGAAAGATGGTAGGTGTCGTATTGCGGTTGATCTTTCTGGTGCAAGGTGGCGATGGCGTCCGCCACGAAATCCACGTTCACAATATCGATCTTATCTCTGGAGCGGAACGGAAGCACGGGCAGTCCCGCAAGGAAAACGAAGGCCTTCACCATATCGAATTGCGTGGTCTCGGCCCGGCGGCTGTCGCCGAGCACAATGCTTGGACGGAAAACGGTCTTGGGCGTATCCGGGAGCAGCACTCGCGTCATGTGCTCGCAGAATTTTTTCGTGCGGGCATAAGGATCGTAGTCCGAGCGGTCCCACTCGATGGAGCGATCCTCGGTGACGACTTCGTTTTGACGCTTGCCTGCGACCGCAACCGTGCTGACCTCGCTGAAACGACGAAGCCCGTGATAATGCTCGGCTTGACGCGCCAGCGTGAGCACTTCCAGCGTGCCCCGCAGGTTCACGTTGAGGCAAGTCTTCTCGGACTTTCGATTTAATGATGCGGCGCAGTGAATGACAGAATCCGTCGTGTGCACCAGGCGGTCGTACTCGTCGCGATTCAATCCGAATCCGGGAGCAGTCAGATCGCCGACAAAGATTCGCATTCGCGTCTGCAAATACTCATAAAACCGCGGGAAATCCAGGTGCAACTGCATGGCACGCCACAGGCGCACCTGCGCCTCCTGCTTGTCGCGCGCGCGCACCAGCAGGTTCAAGGATGCGCCGTGACCGTCGATCAAATTCGCGGCCACGTGCGCACCGATATATCCGGTCGCTCCGGTCAGGAATATCGCCACGTTGCTCCGTTGGTCCCAGTCCTCACGGTGTCGCCGTTGGCAGGGGCAAGTTGAAAGCTGCGCGCAGGCCGCGCCTCCAGAGGGCGGCCTTCAATCAAAGGATAGGTCCAGCGGCGCAGCGCCGGAATATGGATATTGATCCAGTACTCCCACCAGTCGAGAGAGCGAGTGTCGTAGCGGAATACCGCTCGCTCTTCCGGCGCCAGTGCATAGGAGAGTTTCTCAACATTGTCGGCCGCGAAATCGTGCTCGTGCAGGAGAATGAACGGCTCGAAGAGCTCAATCAATTTTTCTACGCGCTCCAGGTTGCGCTCGGTTCTGACCAGCGGAGCTTTTTTGAGCGGGAGGGGAGACATGATGCGTTGAATGGACTTCACAATCGCTTTCTGAGCGGGAGCCGATAAGCGATTGTACCGCGCCTTCGAAACCGGGATCGCGTCAAAACGCAAGCGCAGCCAGGATTCCAGCCCCTCCTGCGCGCGGTAATGCTTGCGGTGGGCGAGGGCAGTGAGTTCGATGGAGCGGCCCATGTCGCACGGATTTGTAACCGAGGTTGCGAGCTGGTAAAGAGGATCGTGGCGGCGCTCCATCACCGCGGCAGCAATCAAGGTCATGCCAGCGCAAACGGCGTCGACGGGAATGATGTCAAGTCGCTTACTCTCGTTCGAAGGCAACTGGCGGAAATATGTTCCCAGCAAATAAGAGAGCGACGCCGAAGTGTTGATGCCTTCGTTCCATCCCAAAAACGGCTTAGATACCGAGGTCTCAACAATCGCGGGACGCACCACTGCAATCGGCAATCCCGCGCCGCGTTTCACAATCAGGGACTCCGCCAGACTCTTGGTGAGAGTGTAGGTATTTGGCCAGCCCAGTTCTTTGGCGCGGCGCGTGCCTATTTCCGTGAGATAAGTTTTCAGCCAGCGCACGCGGTTCTTGCGAATTTGATTCTCCAGCGCCGCGCCCTGCAAATCCTTTGCCGCATGTTCTTTGGAGCGCGCCTGCATGCGCAGGCCCGAGGTTACTTCTTCGCTCTCGGATTGCGCATCCGCTTTGTGAATCAGTTCGTGCAGTTCATGCCACTCCCGCTCGGCATCAAAGTCGGCCAATCCGCGCGGATTGTAGTTCGCCGTCAGCTTCTCCGCGACTCTGCCGTCCTGCTCACCGGCAACATAGCAGGTGGAAAGGTGAAGCAGTCCGGCATGATCGGACGTGCGCACGAATTCAAGAATATTCAGCGCTGCATCGGTATTGGTGGCGAGAGCGTCGCGCAAGTCAGGATTGAAGTCGGTCAGGCCCGAACTGTTGATGATGAGATCAAGATTTTTCTGCAGGCAACGGGCAATTTCGGGGCTCAGGCCAAGACCGGGCTGAGTAACGTCGCCTTCGACGATCTCAATGTGATCGTGCAGAAAACCGGAAAGCCGCTCGCCGTACTTTTCAAAAAGAGGATCGAAGACAGGTGAATCTTCGATCATCTTTTCGAAGCGGCGCCCGGCGGGATTCGATTTCTGCCGGCGGATCAGCAAGTAGATCCGACCCACCGACGGCAAGTCTAGCAACGTATTGGCGAGCCAGACCTTCCCGATGAAACCGGTGACCCCGATCAGCATCACGTGCCTTTCGGCAAACGCTTTGCGCACCGAAAATCCCTGGCCTTGCCGGTGATCGTCAAAGTGCACAATCGGGCGAACCTGGGTTTCAACCTGACGTTCGGCAGGAATGACCGCGCCCCGCAACTCTTCCAGCGAGATATCGAGATGGCGCGCGAGCGTTTTCGGGGCACGACGGCCATCCGGCATATTTTCGCGCAGCGGTGCAAACGCGCCGCGGGGGCGGATGACTGGATCAATCAACCTGCCGGTGGCGACGCCATCGCGAAATTCAAGCCGGTTGGCGATGATGTGCCTGACCCCGAGATGCTGGGCCAGCGGACGCATGACGTGCTCCAGCGCCTGGCTGACCAGCACCACATCGGCGCCTGATTCAACCAGTTCGCGCACCTTCTGCGCGCCTTTTTCTTTCAACCGCGGCTTTAGTTTGTACTGGAAGAATTCTTCGCCTAGCAAGTCCAGGCGGTCGCGAGTCACTCCGCGCAGCACGGTGTGCACGGCCCGGGTGGCGAACTTGCGGTTAGTCGAATAGAGAAACGGCCGGAGCAGCGCCATTAGGAAAATCAACCCGCGACGGCGCAGGCGCCCGGTAAACGTCTGGGCATTCCAGGCGAAGAACGCCACCGGCCTGACCACGGTCAGGTCGAGCAGGCCACCTTCGACGCGCCAGTAGACGGTGGGCGCGGGGTTGAGGGTAGAGTTGGGCTGTTCCAAATTTGCGCTTCGCCTCTGCCGGAAGCTCTCAGTGAGCCTTCCTACGAGTCCTCTATTGTAAACAATCAAGTCGACCGCGCGTAGGGAAAGACCGCGTCATTCCGGCCCGACGCACCAACCTCCCCAACAGGGCAATTGAGGTCATTTCGCCCTATTGTCGCCAGCGGGACGTCCAACCACGAGGGCGGCAGCACCACTGAGTGCGACCGTCGCGGCGATGGCCAGAAGACCGCCGCGAAACCCTCCGTTAACGGTGCGGAAGAAGCCGATGATATCAGGGCCGAAATAGCCTCCAAGATTGGCCAGCGAGTTGATAACCGCAATTCCGGCGGCGGCCGAGAAGCCTGCCATCTGCGAGGTCGCCATTGCCCAGAATGGCCCAACCATCGACTCGGCGCAGGCCAGTCCCAGGCCGATGCCAGCGACGACAACGACCGGCGAAACTCCATATCCGGCAATCATGAGCGCGACCGCTCCGCCGAATGCGGGAATGGCCGTATGCCAGCGGCGCTCGCCCGTGCGGTCTGAATGATTTCCGACGAACACCATTGCAACGGTTGCGATTACGAACGGAATCACGGCGACTACGCCTGTCCAGAAATATCCCAGTCCTGACAAGTTCGTGATCACGCTCGGGAGCCACAGCGTGACTCCATACATCGTAGTCGACACGCCAAAGTAGACAACCGACAACAGCAAGATTCGCCAACTGGCCAGTGCCTTCCAGAACTTTGCGCCACCGACGACTTCGGCCTGTTGTTCGAGTGCAAGTTTGGCGAGCAGCCAACTCTTTTCTTCCGTCATCAGCCAACGCGCCTGCGAAGGCCGGTCGGCGAGTGTGCGCAGAACTGTGAGCCCCAGCACGACGGCAGGAACGCCCTCGATCAGGAACATCCACTGCCAGCCGGAAAGACCTTTGCCGCTCAGGCTTAGCAGAGCACCAGACACTGGGCTACCGATGATGCCTGCAATAGGGTTCGCGGTCATGAACCAGGCGACCGCCCGTGCCCTCGCGCTAGCCGGAAACCAGCGCTTTATGTGGAGTACGATCCCAGGGAAAAACCCGGCCTCGGCCGCGCCCAGGACAAAACGCATACTGTAAAAACTGACCGGGCCGCGGATAAAAATCATCAGGCAGGAGATCACTCCCCAGGTAATCATCAGAAACGAAATCCAGCGCCGGACGCCCACTTTTTCCAACACGACATTACTGGGCAGCTGAAAGAAAAAATATCCCGCGAAAAACATGCCCGAGGCGCGGCCGTACACGCGGTCGCTGAGCCCCAATTGCCCCCGCATCTGCAGAATAGCGAAGCTGACGTTGATGCGGTCGAGATAGGCAACGATGTAAAGCAGAAATAGAAACGGCATCAGCCGCCACATCAGTCGCGAGATCACTGCGGATTCGAGGCGATCAGTGGTCGGCAAGGTGTCGCGATCGAAGAGCGATGGCGGTTTGAGGATTCTACGCCAAGCCCAGCTTTTGTCGAGCTTCGGCGACGATTTGGTCCGGTGTCGCGGAAATGTCTACGGTCACAGCGTCTGTGGGTTCTTCCAGATCGGCGAACTGCCCGGCGAGGATTTGTGTGCCGGCAAAATGGCCATGACGGACTCGCAGGCGCTCGCCGATTAGTTCACTCGTACCCTTCAGATAGATGAACCGCACTTTGGGCCCTGTTTCTAGTTCTTGCCGGTAGTCTTTTTTGAGGGCCGAGCAAGCGAGAACGACATTGCGTTGTTGCGCAACCCACTCCTGAATCTGCCCCCGAAGCTCGGCGAGCCATGGCCGACGATCGCTATCGGTGAGCGGAACACCGCGCCGCATCTTTTCCACGTTCGCCGGCGGATGAAAACTGTCGCCGTCAACGAAGCGCCATCCCAGTTCGTCCGCCAGCAACTTGCCCACAGTCGTCTTTCCAGATCCGGTAACGCCCATCACGATGACGATCACGCGGCAAGTTTACCCTCACCAACAGCGGATTGGACAGGCCATCAGACTGCACTTTCCGACAGCGGCAGCGATATTTGGAAGCAGGTATCGCCGGGCTTCGATTTCACCTGAATAGTGCCGCGATGTTTCTTTACGATGCGCTGCGCGGTATCGAGACCGAGGCCCGTACCCTCACCCACACCCTTGGTCGTGAAGAACGGCTCGAAGATGCGCTTCTGAATTTCTGCAGGAATTCCGGTCCCGTTGTCGCCGATCTCCACGACTACCCAGCCATCTTCGCGATAGATGCGAATTCGCAACTCGCCTTTGCCCTGCATCGCGTCGATAGCGTTGTCGATGATGTTGGTCCAAACCTGATTCAGTTCGCTTCCAAACGAATTCACCAGCAATGGAACCTTCTGATAATCCCGCACCACCGTGACCCCGTGCTTAATCTTGTGATTCAGGATGGTCAGCGTGGTTTCCAGACTCTTCACGATGTCGACATTCTGCACCGGAGCCTGATCCATGTAGGTGTATTCCTTGATCGCGGCCACCAGTTCAGAGATGCGCGCCGTGCTGCTCTCGATTTCTTTCAATAATTCAAAAATCTCTATCGAAGCCGCGATTCGCGTCAGAGCCGCGCGGGCATTATCGGTTCCCAGCGTTTCGAAGAGGCCTTCCAGTGCATCGGGCGGGAAATTCTTGCGGGCAAGGCTGGACGAGAGCTGCCACAGATCGTTCTGCCCGTGACCGCGCAAGATCGAGTCAATGCGATCTTCCAATTCGCTGGCCGTGAGCGCATCCGGTGGTGGCGCATCATTTTGCGTTATCGAGGTCTCCAGCTTTTCGATTTCCGATTTCTGCGCAGGCGATAAATCGCGCGCTCCCAGTTCGTGGCTGGCATCGCGAATTTTCTTAAGAATCGTTCGCAGCTGGCTGGACGCGCGTTTCGCGGCAGACGCAGGATTGTTGAGCTCATGCGCAAGTCCTGCTGAAAGCTTGCCCAGCGCGGCCAGACGGTCGCGTTGCTGTTCGAAGCGCGTGGTCTCGCGGATCCGGTCGGACATCAGCCCGACCAGCCGGCTGGTCAGCTCCGGCATCTTCTGCACGAGCTCGGGAAATCTCGCCGCCGGAAAGCGCAAATAGCGAGCATCGGTCAACGCCCTGCTGCTCACCGTGAACTGCTTCATCCTCGAAAATGGCAGAACGCCCGTGATATCGCCAGCCTTCAGCGGAATCACGACGCTCTCACCTCCAATTTCGCCGCGAATCTGAAAGTCACCCTCGAGCAGCACATACATGGCGTCGGCGGGGCTGCCCTGCCGCGAATAAATCTCTCCGGCTTTGAGGTGCAATTCCTGCGATTGACTGAGGAACCAGAGGAGTTGGTCTTCGGGAAGGTCCGCGAATGCCGGTACGTTTAACAGCTCTGATGTACTGGCCATTTATACCTTGCTCAAGTATTGATGAATAAATTGGACAGCCACCGATCCCTCGCCGACTCCCGAGGCCACACGCTTAATAGAACCGTGGCGCACGTCACCTACTGCGAAAATGCCTGGGACGCTCGTTTCCAGCAGAAACGGATCGCGATCAAGCGGCCAGTCTTTGGGTCGCTCCCCGCCGCGCATCGCATCGGGTCCCGTCAAAATAAATCCGCGCTCGTCTCTTTCGACGGAACCGCCCAGCCAGTCTGTCTGCGGCAGAGCTCCAATGAAGATAAACATCACGCAAGCCGTTACGTGCTCGATCTTATTGGTATCGGAACAGAGCACGGAGATTCCTTCCAGATGCTTGTCGCCATGAACTTCGGAGACGCTGGCGTGCGTCCAGATCTGAATGTTCGGCGTCTGTTTGATCTGGTCGATAAGATACTGCGACATGGTGCTGGCGAGCGAGTCTCCGCGAACGAGCATTACGACTTTTTCCGCGTACTTGGCGAAATTCATCGCAGCCTGCCCGGCAGAATTGGCGCCGCCGATCACGTAAACATTTTCGCCAGTGCAGGAAAGCGCCTCGGTCGCCCCTCCGCCGTAATAAACGCCAGCTCCCTGCAGGCGATCCACCCCGGGAGCGTCCAGTCGCCGCCACTGTACTCCAGTCGCAATCATCAAGGCATGACAGGAAATCTCCGAGCCATCGCCCGTCTTGATGATGCGATACGGCCCGTCTGTGCGGACCGCAACCGCCTCCTGCGGAGAAAGAATCTCCACGCCGAAACGCTGCGCCTGCACTACGCCGCGCCGCGCCAGATCACCGCCACTCAGGCCGCTGGGAAATCCCAGATAGTTCTCGATGCGAGAACTCATTCCCGCCTGACCGCCGGGGGCTTCACGCTCGATCATGACCGTATGCAAGCCCTCCGATGCGCCGTAGACAGCAGCCGCTAACCCCGCCGGCCCTCCGCCGATGATCGCCAGATCGTAAAAGCTGGTTTGCGCCCGGGTGCGCAGTCCAACTTTTTGCGCGACCTGCGAAGGCGCGGTCTTCAATAGTTTGGTGCCATCAGGAAACAGTACCAGCGGGAGATCGGCGGGCTCCGGGTGAAGGGTTTCAATCAGAAGCTTAGTCTCCGGATCGTTGGCCGCATTCTCCGCGTCAATCCATTGATAAGGGATATGGTTGCGCGCGAGAAAGTCTCGCATCTCGTAAGATCGCGGAGACCAGCGCGTTCCCAGCACGCGAATTCCTTGAAAGGCCGGACGGTAAGAAGCCTGCCAGTCCTCCAGCAGGTCGTCCAATTGCGGATAGAGTCTCTCCGACGGCGGATCCCATGGCTTCAGAAAAAAATAGTCGAGACTGGCCTGATTGATGGCATCGATGGCCGCGTTCGTATCCGCGTAGGCGGTGAGCAGTGCCCTTTTGGCCTGAGGATAGACTTTCCGAGCCTCCTGCAGGAAGTGCACGCCATCAATATGCGGCATGCGCTGGTCAGCCAGCAGAAGTGCAACCGCATCATTACGCACCTTTAATTCTTTGACGAGATCGAGCGCCGCCTGCGGCGAGTCACTGCCGATCACCCGGTAGTCCGCCCCGTAGTGCGACCGCAGGTCGCGCTCGACGGCGCGCAGAACGTCGGGATCGTCATCCACGCTGAATAAAATCGGTTTCCCCATGATTACGGTCGCCCGCGGTCGAGAGTCTCACCCACTTAATGCGATTAGATATCGCCGGCGGCATTTCGGTCGCGAATAAACTTGTCGTCCGCCTCCACTAAGCTGAGAGATCGCCCGCCTCAATCTGGTCTATGTAGCACCACACCCAACTCTCACCCGGCTCGATGGAGCGGATCAGGGGGTGTTTGGAGTGATGAAAATGCTTGGTGGCGTGCTTGTTCTTCGAAGAATCGCAGCAGCCCACGTGCCCGCAAATGAGGCACAAACGCAAATGGACCCAGGTGTCCCCCACCTTCACGCACTCCGGACATACATGGGTTTCGGTTGTCGTGGTTTTGATCTCGTCGAGGTGTGTGCATTTTGGTGACATCGCGTCCTCCTGCGTGAATTATTACTTCAGTCAAGTTACCTGGGTTACCAAACGAAAGCGTGCAATCACAGACCCAATAAACAAGCTCGGCCAGAATAATAGTCGGAGGTCAATTATTTTGTGCGGCTGGATTATTTGTCCTGTGTACTGACCATTTCATCCACAATTCTAGTGGGACGCCGGTGCTGGGAAGGCTGGGCACTCGCGACCGTCAATAGCGTCCTGATGTGCATCATTGGCGTGAAAACCGCTCAATTGGGATTCATTCCTGCCAACGTTTTCTGCATCGTCGTGAGTGCCATCAACCTGCGAGCATGGCGCCGATCGGGAGCTGCTTAGAGATCAGACCCGCCGCTTACTCTGCAACTAAAAGATTCTCGGCAAACGGCCATTGCTCATCGATCCATTGCGCATCGCAGCGGAAGCCCGTCTTCCGCGCACTTTCGCACACCTCGGCCGCCGAATACTTGTGGCTGCTTTCCGTCCAGATAGTCTCTCCGGCCAGGAACTCGATAGCGGCATCGGCGGCCGGGATGCTCACTTTCTGGCGGCGCGTTGATAGCAAGTGCATCTCGACGCTCCTGGCACAGTTGTTGACTCTTGCCGTATGAACAAAATGGCGAAGATCAAAATCAGCGCCGAGTTCGCGGTTGATGCGCGCCAGCAGATTTAGATTGAAAGCCGCCGTCACCCCGAGTTCGTCATCGTAGGCAGGAATCAGCTGCGATTCTGATTTCTCCAGATCGGTTCCCAGCAGGAGCGAATCGCCAGGCTCCAGAATCCGGCGCACTTCCATCAGGAACTTGAGGGCCGCCTCGCGATCGAAATTTCCAATCGTGCTCCCCAGAAACAACACCAGCAGCCGCTGATTGGAGTTGCGGCGAGCGGCCACTTCGAGAAGGCCATCCAGGTATTCCCGCTCGAATCCGACGATGCTCACCGAATCGATATCACCGAGTTCGCGCTCGCACATGGCCAGCGCCGAGCGTGAGATCTCAACCGGATAATAAAAAGTTCTCTGTCGGCGCGAAAGCGCTTCCAGCACCCAGCGCGTCTTCTTGCCGCTGCCGCTGCCTAACTCCGCCACCGCGACGGGGCCCGGAAGCCGATCGACGATCTCATATGCATGACGGCGCAACAGCCGCTCGTCCGCCCGCGTGAGCCCGTACTCCGGTAGATGGCTGATCACTTCAAACAACGCCGACCCGACATCGTCATAAAGATACTTGGAGGGAAGTTCCTTCTGACCGATCCGTGTAAGCCCGGCCCGTACTTCAGCCGCGAACTCATGAGTAGCATTCGTTATGATCGTGTGTACAAGCATTTCGCGTCTCCTTATGTCAGCGGCTTACGCAACGAAAACCCGCATACACATACTGGTATCTTGGCTGGAACCAGTTGCGAAATGTGGGTCGCAGCATGCACGCAGCGGTGCGTGACGAGCCGCCTTTCATGACGAAGTGCTTGCCATCAAAAAAATCAGCCGAATATCCCCGATAGAACGGGAACGGTTCGAATCCCGGCAATGGAGCGAACACGGTGGCAGTCCATTCCCATCCATTCCCCAGCATCCCTTGCACGCCAAAAGCACTTGCGCCCGCGGGATGCGCATTCACAGCGGTGGGATTCCAGCGCTCGAAATCGAAATTGCCGAATTTCGGACCAGGCGCGTTGTCGCCCCACGGATATTTTCTTTCCTTGCCTTCCGCCGTTCCATACGCAGCGCGCTGCCACTCCGGTTCGGTCGGCAGCGACTTCCCCGCCCAGCGGGCATAGGCCGAAGCCTCCGCATGGCTCACGTAAGCCGGCCAACCCAGCGGCAGCGGGATCTCATCGAACATGGTGCGATGGAGCCATCCGTCCCCAACCTTCTTCCACAAGACCGGGTGAGCGATTCCCTGCTCGGCCTTCCACTGCCAATCCTCGTCATTCCAAAAGGAATGGCTCTCATATCCGCCGGCGCGAATGAAATCGAGAAACTGCCCATTGCTCACCTGCAATTGATCAATCTCGAATGCCGGCAGTGCTGCGGAATAAGTCTCATATTCGTTGTCCCATCCGAAGGTTTCGTCGCCGCGCGAAAGCCCCAGCGTCGCCGTGCCAGCGGGAATTTCCATCATGCGATGGGTGGGAGTAGACGTGACCGGAACGGCAGGATCGAACTGCGGAATCTTGGAACGGAGCGGCAACTGATGCAGCATGTAGGCTAGCGTTTCCAGATGCATCAGTCGGTGTTCAATCGCGACATGCAACAAAGTGTCGAGCGAGTATCCATCGCGGCCATTCTGTGATTCGAGTTGATCCAACAGAGCGTTATCCAGTGCGGAGCGCACGCGCTTCACATACTCCTGCACCACCGGAACTGCAGGCCAGTCGGAGGGTTGGTCAGAGGGCAATCCGCCGCCTATCGGGTCGATACCGAAGGCGAATAATCGATCGAACGCCGGATCGACGCTTTTCAGGCCAAGAGCGCTGTCGTGCAGCAGATTCCAGTCAAAAGCTTCGAGATGTCCGAGATAGAAGATGATTCGGTGCCGCTCTGGAATGGGCCGTTCGTAAATCGAATCCGGGCGGACCACATGAAACAGAGCGTCGCTTTGCTGCCGGGCGCGCGAGATTCGTTCCAGCAAATCCTGCCGGGCACTCACACTCTTTTCCGTGGCGAGCATCGAAACCTCCTGCATCGGTTGCGGGCCTGTCCCACCGGCCCTACCTTGGATGTCCGAGAATCTGACAAGGTCGCAGTCTAAATGGTTTTTTTTGGGACGTCGGATCACGGCAACAATTTTCGGCTATTCAGGAACTCGCGGACCACTTCGACGGGATCACGATGTCGCCCATCCACTTCATAATTCAAGCTCTGCATATCGGTGTCGGAAATCTGGCCGGCTAATACTCCGAGGGCGGCGGCCACCGTGGGATGCTCTTGCAGGGTCTGCTCGCGAACGACTGCCATGGCCTGATACGGAGGAAAATAATGGCGATCGTCAGCCAGCACAAAGAAATCCATGGCCGGAATCAGCCCGTCCGTAGTATTTCCCGCTGCCAGATCGATCTGATGATCGTGCAGTGCTCGAGCCAGCAGCCCCAGATCCATGACCCGCGGCGGTTCTGCGAAGTGCAGGCCATAGGCTGCTGCCAGTCCACGATACCCATCTGGACGCTCCATGAACTCGTATCCGAAACCGGCCCGCCAATGCTGGGCGAAGGGCACAGCTTGCGATAGCGTCCTGATATTCAGCCGCCGTGCATCATCGCCGCGAATCTCCATGGCAAATGTGTCGTTGAAGCCGAACGGCTGACCCAGCGTGAAGTGAAACCGGGTTTCGTATTCGCTTTTTACTTGGTCGTAGACGGCGCGCTCGTCGCTGCCAGATTTTTGCTTCAGAATCGCAGTCAGCGCCGTGCCCGTGTATTCGGGATACACATCAATTCGACCCGCCAGCATCGCCTGCTGACAAATATAAGTTCCGGCAAGATAAAAGCGGCGTTCAACTCTCATAGGCGTGCGCGCTTCGATCTCCTGCGCCAGAAGCTCGCCAAGAATTAAAGACTCCGTGAAGTTCTTGGATCCGACAACGATGCGGTCGGAGTGAGAGTGCGAGCAAGATGCGAAAAGAACGAGAGCCAACAGCGGGAACGACAAGAGCTTCGTGGCAAGCGTAGAAGTGAGAGTCAGGCGGATTTTCATCGGGGCTGCAAGCGCCTTTCCAACCATCCCACGCCGACATCCGCCAACAACGCAAGCGCCGCCGCGGGAATTGCGCCGGCAAGAATCACGCGATTATCCACCATCGCCAATCCGCGAAAAATAAATTCTCCCAGCCCACCCGCCCCTATCGCTGCCGCAATCGTCGCCAGACCAATTGAGATAACCATTGCCGTACGCACCCCAGAAAGGATGACGCTCAAAGCCAGCGGCAGTTCCACTTGGGTCAACAGTTGCGCCTCAGTCATCCCCATGCCGCGACCAGCTTCGAGCACAGCCGGCTCAATTCCGCGAATTCCGGTATACGTGTTACGAATGATCGGCAGCAGCGCATAAAGAGTCAGCGCAAGAATCGCCAGCCGATCGGCGCGTGCGCCCAGCCAGGGCAGCGGCAAAAGAAATCCGAACAGCGCCAGGCTGGGAATCGTTTGAATGATGTTCGCGCTCGCCAGCACGGGTTTGTTAAACACTGGTCGATGCGCGATCAAAATGCCCAGCGGAATGCCGATCAAAGTCGCGAACAGCGTAGAAAGTCCCACCATCCAGAGATGCTCCAGCGTGAGTTCGAGCACTTGGCCGCGGTTTTGCAGTAAGAATTGAAGGAGACTCATGAGGTGCCTCGATTGACGGCTGACTCCAGCCCATCCCCAAACGCCCGAACATAAGCAGCTGCCAGTGGATTATCCGACTGCAGGAATTCTTGTGGCGTTAAGACCGTAACCAACTTTCCTGCCTCCATCAGCGCAATTCGCGAGCCCAGTCGCAAGGCTTCGCGAAGATCGTGAGTCACAAATACCACTGTCTTGCGGAGTTCTTTTTGCAGGGCGAGAAACTCTCTCTGCAATTCGTCGCGCGTCAGCGGATCGAGAGCGCCGAATGGTTCGTCCATCAGTAGAATCTGCGGATCCGCCGCCAGGGCGCGCGCTACGCCCACTCTCTGCCGCTGCCCGCCAGAAAGTTGATGCGGATAACGCAATCCAATTTCCTGGGGAAGGCCGACCAGCTTTAGCAATTCATGCACGCGCTTTCGAATTCGGTCCTCAGGCCAGCCCTCGATGCGGGGAACCAGTCCGATGTTTTTTTCGATGGTGAAGTGCGGAAACAATCCAACATCCTGGATCACGTACCCGATTCCGCGCCGCAGTTTAATAACGTTGGAGGAGTCGGCCACGCCGTGAACTCGCACCTCCCCGGAGGTCGGCGTCACCAGGCGATTGATCAGCTTCAATGTGGTGGTCTTCCCCGAACCGCTGCGCCCGAGCAGCACCAGGATTTCGCCGCGCCCCACTCGCAAAGTGAGTCCTCGCAGGACCTCAATGCCACCCAGCGAGCACGACGTGTCACAGATTTCGATAACCGTGCCAGTTTCCGTCCGTATTGGCGAAGATTCTTTCATCTGCGCCAAGCATACTGAAGATTTTCGTCAGACCCAACTTTTCGTCACGCCTGTGGCTGGCAATTCCGTCGGGAGACTTAAAATAGACTTTGAGACCAAGTGCAGCTGCTGGCATCGAATCGGTTTGGACGAATCTGGTTGCACGGCGAAAAGGAGCATCACAATGGCAGCACGCGCAGAAGCAATCGCGAAGGGCTCCGCGGGTCAACGTCAGGCATGGAAAAATCTTGCTTCTCATTATAAGCAGGTTCGCGACCTCCATCTGCGGCAACTCTTCGCCGACGATCCCGAACGCGGCTCGCGCCTGACCGTAGAGGCTGTGGGCCTTTATCTCGACTATTCGAAGAACCGCATCACGGATGAAACCCTCACGCTTTTGATCCATCTTGCCGAGGAGTCTCGCCTGCAAGATCGAATCGACGCCATGTTTCGCGGGGACAAAATCAATGTCACGGAGAAACGGGCCGTTCTGCATACTGCGCTGCGTGCCCCGCGAGACGCATCGATCTTCGTGGATGGAAAGAACGTGGTACCTGAAGTGCATGCCGTGCTCGACCATATGGCGGATTTCTCCAACCGCGTCCGCAGCGGCGAGTGGAAGGGGCACACGGGCAAGCGCATTCGAAATGTGATCAACGTCGGCATCGGCGGCTCCGACCTCGGCCCGGTTATGGCCTACGAGGCGCTCAAGCACTACAGCGATCGAAGCATCACATTCCGCTTTGTATCGAACATTGATGGCACCGATTTTGCAGAAGCCGTTCGCGACCTCGATCCGTCGGAAACCCTGTTCATCATCTCTTCAAAAACCTTCACCACTCTTGAGACGATGACAAATGCCCACACGGCTCGTGAGTGGGCTCTCGCGGGATTAGCCGGCGACGAAAAATCGATCGCGAAGCATTTTGTCGCGGTCTCAACGAACGCCGCCGAGGTGACCAAGTTCGGAATCGATACCGCCAATATGTTTGAGTTCTGGAATTGGGTTGGCGGTCGCTACTCGATGGACTCCGCCATCGGCCTGTCGACCATGGTCGCCATTGGCCCGGAGAATTTTCGGGCGATGTTGCACGGCTTCCATCAGATGGACGAACACTTTCGCACAACTCCATTCCAGCACAACCTGCCGGTGCTGCTGGGTCTTCTGGCGATCTGGTACAACGATTTCTTCGGCGCCCAGACGGTCGCAACATTGCCCTATGAACAATACTTGAAGCGCTTCCCGGCCTATCTGCAGCAACTGACGATGGAGAGCAACGGCAAGCACGTCACCCTGGATGGAAAAAAGGTTAGGCACGATACGAGTCCGATTTATTGGGGAGAACCCGGAACCAATGGACAACATTCCTTCTACCAATTAATTCACCAGGGGACGAGGCTCATTCCCTGCGACTTCATCGCGTTTGCAAAGCCTCTCAATCCGCTGGGGCATCACCACGACATGCTCATTGCCAATGTTTGCGCGCAAACTGAGGCGCTCGCCTTCGGCAAGACGCCTGAGCAGGTCGCGGCGGAGGGCACTCCGAAGCGACTCATCCCGCACCGCGTCTTCGAGGGCAACCGTCCGTCGAATACGATCATGGCAGTAGAACTCACGCCCGAAACTCTCGGCAAGCTAGTGGCGCTGTACGAACATTCCGTATTTACACAGGGCACGATCTGGAACATCGATTCCTTCGATCAATGGGGCGTCGAACTGGGCAAGGTCCTTGCTCAACGCATCATCCCTGAACTGGAGAGCAATACGGAACCGCAACTCGCGCACGACAGTTCCACGAACAACTTGATCCGTTATTACCGGAAATCGAAGCAGAAATAAATCGAGATGAGCGCTAATCTTGGGTCGTAACGACGAAGCTCGACCCATCGCCAAGCAGCGGAAAACTGTGCGCCCACCGGCTTGAAGCACAAGCAAATTGCGCAAGGATGCTACTTGGGCACCGCTTCTTGCTTAGTTCGAAAGTACATCTGTGGCGTGGTTCCCAACATCTTCCGGAACATTTCAATAAAAGCGCTCACACTGTCATAACCAACCGCAACGGCGGCCTCGGTTACAGACTTGCGCTGGGCGAGCATTTCAAGCGCAGCGAACAGCCGTGCCTGCTGCCGCCAACGGCCAAACGACATGCCTACTTCAGCGGAGAAAGCGCGCATGAAAGGGCGGCGGGACATACCGGCAAAATGCGCCCAGTCCTCCAACCCACGATCGTCGGCGACATCATCCAGCAGAACGCGAGTAACTCTGGCCAGCCTCTCGTCCCTGGGCAGCGGCAAATGCAACGGCTGTTGTCCAGTCTGCGCAATCTCATCGCGAAGAACTGCGATTAGGCGCTTCTGTGCCGGGTCGAGTGGTTGCTGGGGAGTCCACGCGAGAACACGATCAACGATGCAAAACAATAACTCAGATGAGCTAAACAGGCATGGTTTCTTGGGCAGGCCGCGGCACATCGCGACTGAAAGGAAAACCATGGAGCCGGCGACGCCTCCGACCGAACGTCCCTTGTGCATGCAATCGGGGGGGATCCAGGCGCAACGTTGCGAGGGAAACATCCATCGTTCATTGCCCGCCTCTACAATCATCAGCCCTCGAGTCAACGCGAAGAACTGCCCGCGTGCATGACTGTGCTCGGGCGCCCAATCCTCGGCGGTGCGCCTCTTGAACGCAAAGGCCAGTACTGGTACGTCGCTCTCGACGAGCCGACGTAGCTCCTCAACATTCATGGAGACTGAGAACATGGAATTGAGAGATCGACCCTTTCCCGATAAAAATCGCCACTTTCTCGTTAGCAGGCCAAGACGAATGTAGCTAGAGTACGGGGCAGATGAGCGAAAAGCAAGAAAGGGAAATTCGCACACTGTTCGAAAAAATGCCCTCAATCGAAACCATAAATCGGCCATCCGGAAAGGACGCGAACATGAACGCTGCTGTGCTACACACCATCAATCAACCACCCCACTTCGAGCGGTTTCCCGAGCCCGTTGCCCAAGAAAACGAGGTAATCGTTCACGTTCGGGCCGCCGCACTCAAGCCCGTAGATAAGCAAATGGCCAGCGGCTCGCACTATGCAGCGTTCGGCAAATTGCCCGCCGTGTGTGGCACCGATGGTGTGGGCCACCTTGACGATGGCACGCGGGTGTTCTTCGGTGGGCCCCGCCCGCCTTACGGCAGCATGGCGGAACGCGCCGTCGTGGCGCGGTCGCGCTGTTTTCCGATCCCCGACAACGTTAGCGACGATATCGCCGCCGCCGTGGTAAACCCCGGCTTGTCCGCCTGGGGCGCCCTTGTCTGGCGCGCGCAACTGGCCCCGGGCGAGACTGTCCTAGTCCTCGGTGCAACCGGAGTCACGGGCAAACTCGCCATACAAACAGCCAAGCTCCTCGGCGCCAAGCGGGTGGTTGCGGCCGGACGGAACGAACAAGTACTGAACACCCTTCACGACCTCGGAGCCGACGCAACCATCCGCATCGAGAAGCCCGGCCAGGATCTCACCGAAGCGTTCATTCGCGAAGGCGGTGACAACGGCTTCGACGTCATTATCGATTACCTTTGGGGCCCCGCCACCGAAGCTCTCCTTGCCGCCGTTGCACGAAGAGACTTGAAGCCAGCGTCATCCCGAGTCCGGTTGGTAGAGGTTGGCGAGAGCGCCGGGCCTACTATTTCGCTAGCTGCGGCCGTGCTGCGGAGCTCGCGGTTGGAAATTCTTGGAGCCGGATCTGGCAACGCCGCAGCGTCACCCGAGATGTGGATCGAAGCCGTGCGGCAGCTGATGTCGAATATTGGATGCGGCGCACTGCGCATCGACATCGAGCGCGTGCCTCTGGATGCAATTGAGAATGCATGGCAACAGGATCAGCGCGGTCGGAGAATCGTGGTCGTCCCCTAGTGCCTCGGTCGCAACCAGCAAATCATGTGCGTGGCAATTCGGATTTCCCTAGTGCGGCAGTGAGTCCGGCGAATCCGAGCTTGTGAACCGCAAATGGGGAAGTTACGGACCGCAAGCGACACGGGTGTGAAATTACAAGCGTGAAATTTCGATAAATATGGTGGCCAGGGAGGGAGGTGAACCGCGGACGCCAGCCTTTTGAGCTCCGTCTTTCCAGTGTTTCCAACAACTTCAATGGTTGCCGTGGGACTGCTAAACACTGGTAAGTACGGGAAAGTCGGGAATGGCGTGGGTGATTGCGGTGGGTGACTCGAAAATCTTCTGTTTGCGGCTGGCAAGCGATCCTAATTGCGCTCTCGCGGCGATCTGGACAGTGCTGCAGGGTCGCTGTACTTATGTGAGTGCAGAATGATTTGCGATCAAACGATACCGGACAAGAACAAGGAACGAATCGCTGGGTACAACGGGCCCCCTGTTTCCTCGCTAATTTTCAACCTTCCTGCATGCTCAGGGAAGCGCAAATGAAAATACATCGCTTCCGGCTGCAATCGCAAAATACTGTTTTCCGTCGATCGCATAACTCATAGGAGAGGCATGTATCAGTTGTCCAACGTGGAAATGCCATAAAGGCTTGCCCGTCTGCCCATCCAGAATTACGAAATTGCTAGCGTCGTCTCCATAAGCGACCAAGCCCGTTGCCGTTGACATCAGGCCACCCCAGCCCTTGTTCCTGCCGATTTGCAGATCGCGCCAGGCGAAGTCGAGTGTATTCAGATCAAAAGCATTGATAGAGGCTTTACCGAGCTCATCCACGGTCCGCGTACCACTGGCATAGTACGTTCTTCCCACTTCGAACGGCTTTAGATTCGACTGGATGATCGCGCATGCCTCAAAGGAGCGGAAGTAGAACATGTGGGAGGACGGGGCATAACTGGGCGAGTACCAGTTCGTAGCTCCGCCGTTGGCGGGACAAACGCGAACGCCTTTCCCGTCGGGAGTAAGTCCGGCGGAAATGGGTCGGCCGTTCTCATCAATGGCCTTGGCCCAATTTTGGGTATTCATGAACGGCTTGGCGAAGAGGAATTTTCCGTCAGTCCGATCCAGGACGTAGAGGAAGCCGTTACGGTTTGCAGTCACAATCAACTTACGCGGCTGACCTTTGAATCGTGCATTCACGATCACCGGTGTTTGCACGGCATCGTAGTCATACAAGTCATGAGGGCTGAATTGGAAGTACCATTTCAACACGCCAGTATCGGGATCCAACGCCAGAAGGCAACTGGTGTAGAGGTCGTCACCGGGGCGACCGGCGCCGTCGAAGTCCGGAGCGGGGTTGCCGGTGCCCCAGTACAGCGTGTTGAGATCCGGATCATAAGTGCCGGGCATCCACGTCGCGCCTCCACCATGCAGATAGCTGTCCCCCGGCCAGCTCTCATTGCCCTTCTCGCCGGGCCCGGGTATGGTCCAGAACCGCCACTTCTCCTCGCCTGTTTTTGCGTCGAAGGCGGCAAGAAAGCCGCGCACGCCGGCATCGCCTCCTGAAATGCCGACGACCACTTTGTCCTTCACGATCAATGGAGCGCTCGTAGCGCCGTAGTTCTTGTTCCCGGTCCCGAACGCCACCTCCCAAATCAAGTGGCCTGAGCGCGCATCGAGACACAGCAGATGTGCGTTGTCCGTTTCCATGTAGACGCGGGTGCCCAGTATCGCCACACCACGATTGTGATGCTGCGCCGGGTCGTCCACCAGACCCTGGGAAACGGCGCGGATGTGATGCCACAGAACTTTGCCGGTCTTTGCGTCCAGCGCATATCCATCATTGGCGCTGGTCACGAACATGACGCCCGCAACTACCACGGGCGTCACTTCGAGAGGGCTGACGGTTCGTGGGTGAAACACCCACTGCGCTGCTAGTCGGGCCACATTGCCCGGTGTGACTTGAGTCAGGCTGCTGTGGCGAGCTCCACTGTAATCGCCGTTGTAGGAAACCCAGTTGTTTGTAACAGGAGTCTTAAGTAAGTCGCTGGGCTGAACATCGATCAGTCCATTGCTGTCGTCCGAGGTTGTTTCCGGCCTGCCAGCAGAGGGCGTTTCAGGTTTTCCGGCTTGTGCGTAGCCATGGGCTGGATACATCGCCATCAGCAGGCAAATCGTCACCAGGGCTTGAATTGCACGACTGGCAGATAGCAAAGGAATCGATTGCAGTTTCTTCATCGTGAGCGCCGCCCTCGTGTCCGGCAAGTCATCGACCCTCCGCCTTGCCTGGGCGCGGATTCCTGCTCTCGACAATCAGAAAACTCACAATGTCATTTAATTCTTTCGACGAAAGCCGCGTGCGATAGTCACGCGGCATCAGAGAGTGCTGGGTGTAGTGCACATCCGTGACGTCGCTCCTCGCCAGCAAGTGATAGCGGCCGTCCTCGGTCTGCACCGCAACCGTAAAGCTGTCTTCGTTTCGCATAGGGCCGGTCAGCTTCTGCCCGGTCCTTGTCGTCACCGTTACTACTTGTGACGAGGGAAGGAGCGGTGTGTCGGGATTGGTAATGGCATGCAGGATCTCCTCCGCCGTGCGCGTCCGCCCGTAGGCTGTCAAATTTCTCGCAATAAATCCGCCCTGGCCTTGCATTAAATGGCACGTGGAGCATTCTGCCTTCCCAAAATAAAGAGTGCGCCCGGTATCGGCATCTCCCGGCACCGCCACCTCCGCCGATTCGTTGGTGAGCGGGGCGTTGTTTCTGAGTCTGATTAGAAATTCCACCACGGCTCTGATGTTTGCATCGCCGATCTGGGCGAAGGGAGGCATTCCACCTTTTGTCCCGTCCTGCACAATTCGAAAAAGTTCCGAGTCGGAGAGATGAGTGGAGCCTGACGGCGAAACAAGTGCGGGCGCGTTGTCGCCGCCCATGCCGTCGGCGCCATGGCAGCCTGCGCAGTATTCCATGAAGCGCTGCGCGCCCCGCCCGGCGTTGGTGCTCTGCGCCTGTACTCCCCGTGACGCACATCCGAAAAGGATCGCGACAACCAACAGAATTTCAACCCGGCGAGGCCACATGAGTGTCTGAACCTCCCTCAAAGGTGGGTCGTGCGTGCATTACAAAAGTTGCCACAGTTGACGGAAATAGGCCATAGCTAGTCAGTGATCCCGACAAATCTTTACGAATGACCGGAGCAATTCAAAGACGATTGATGCATCTAATCTACTCGTGGGATACTTGTAACGTCCGTGTGGAGCGTACCTATGCGTTCCTCAATTGTGCTCGGTCTCTCCCTTTGTTTTGCGTTCTCCGTTACCTCGACTATCTGTCAGTCTGCGTCGTCAGTGGGCGCCGTTCGCGCGAATATCGAGGGTATTGAGATACCCGCAATCGCCAATGCCCCATTTACAGCAAAAGTTATCGTGACCTGGAACGAACCGCTTGTGGGGGGCGGCACGTCGTCGCGGAAGTATTACACGTTGGTGGCCCGCGACTCTCAGGGACGCGTACGCCGCGAAATTCGCGAGTTCATTCCCGCTGATTCGAACGACGAACCTCCTCTGCGCACTTTCACAATCCTGGACCCGGTCTCCGACACGCGCACCGTTTGCACCAAGGCGTCCATGAATTGCGCGACCTCCGCCTTCTATCCGCGGATACCTTTGGGAAGCTCTGACGGTACGCTTTCCGAGAGTTCCGGCAACGTCACGCGTGAGAGCCTTGGCCAGCAGACGATAGACGATTTACCAGTGGTCGGTACGCGTGAGACTGTATCGAATGCCGGCAACAATCGCATCGCGCTCACCCACACGGATGTGTGGTACTCCCCCGATCTGCACATGGACCTGAGCGTAGTCCGAAACACTCCCCAGTTAGGGGAAGTGACCCTTCAGGTTACGAATCTTGTGCGCGGAGAACCCGATTCATCCTGGTTGTCCGTGCCTTCCGGATACGCGGTCAAGGGCGGCCCAATCCAGTAGCCCTGAGGCTCGAGTTTAGGCGTGCGCTCTGCGAGTTCTCCGGCGGCCGTCGGCGTCGGTTTCAAGTTCCTCATCCATCCTGAGGCGCCTTTCTATTTTCAATCGATTCCTCATTCCCGTTGGAACCCAGTCTCGCGCCATGTAGAGGGGCTGGTCTCGCAGGGCCAGTTCACATCTTCGGGCTAGCGGTTAGGGCGCGAGGACAAGGATGCGACGGAGTTGCTCGAACCCTCAGCGGCGAGGGAGAGGTCGAAATCCGGCGGAGTAGATTCAAGAGTCGGCATGAAAGGAGCACCGAGCCTGGGTTGGAGACCATAGAGCGCAGCGATGTTGGCATGAGGATTACGCGCGATGTTGATTGCGGCAGTTGCCGTGTCTTCGGGTGTGGCTCCGGAAGCGCCATTGCTCCGCGCGTTGCTGAACAGAGTTGCGCAACTGGCGGAAGTGGACGAATTCGAGTTGATGCAGGCCGACAGGATGTTGGCCAGGGTATGAATCTTCGCCCGCGGGACGTGGTTGGATGCCGGAGTAGAGTTGGCAAATCCCGTGGCGGTGCTGGCAAGGTCGGCGGCGTTGACAATGCCACCGCCAGGCTTGCCGGAAGCAATGACATGGGTTGCGTCAGTTGCATCTCCGGCCATCGCATAAGCTGCCGCTACCGTTGTCACTTCGTTCACGAAGATGAAAGGAACAGCAGCGTCGAAATTTCCAGATTCCGGGCAAGTTCCCAGCGAGGCCATCAGGCCGATCGCGGAGTTCGGTCCATCATCCCCGCTATTTCCGCCTCGGGCATAAACATAAACCTGGCGACCAGCGGTGCAGGTGTAGTCGCCAGCAATAGAGAAGCCGCCGTATTCATTGCTGCGCACGTAGTGACCGATCGAATCGGATGGATTGCCTGTGGCGGAGGTAAGCAGCGAGACCGACGACCTACCATATTTGCCGGCGTTGACTTGAAGCAAATAGATCGTGCTCCCAACCACAGCACGGGATTGACCTCCGTTCACGACGCCCTGGTATGGCCCAGGAGCGAGCGCAGGAAGATAATAACTGTAGGAGTCGGAGTCTAACGAGTCTTCGTGACCAATGCCGACGACGGCATTTCCTGATCCTCCCGAACCGCCACCGGATCCCCCGGAGCCGCCTCCGGATGTGCCGCCCGATGTACCACCGGAAGTACCGCCTGACGTCCCACCGGAAGTGCCGCCCGATGTCCCACCGGATGTGCCGCCAGACGTGCCTCCCGAGCCGCCGCTGCCGCCGCCGCTCAAACTGATACACTCGGTCCGATTCCGATTCAGACCGGTACAGTCGTTCTGATTGTGCGATCCGCAACCGCTCAGGAAAAAGCTGACGAAGAAGACTGAAGGAACGAGGTAGCCGAGATGACGCATCTTAGCCCTCTGCACGACTCGACCCACTATAACAATGGAAGCCGCGCCCGGTCGATAGATCGAACAACTCCGCTCGCCGAAACGCTTTTCAGGGCCCAATCTCAACCGATCACATACCATCCTGCGCAAAAACCAGCGCTTCTTTCTGACGAGAGCAATCAATAACTTCGAGCGCTTTCGCATTGGCACTTGTTCTGTCAGTTACAACGTCATCCTCCTCAAGCGGCCCTGATGCAAAGCAAGCCGCACGATGCCGTCGTACTGCAAGTGGAAGGAGAGGCGAATTTCAGTGGCTGGCGTTTGAGATGGAACTGAACTTAAGCGTGGCTCATTCCGTCGCTTCTCGTTCTGGATCAGGTGTCGCCCGCGCAAGGCTGGGACATCGCAGGCTAGTCGAAATGTTGCCATGCTACATTTACGGCGATGCGTTCTGAGATAGAACAAGCCGTACTACTCCTGCAGCAGGGTGACGACGCCGCTTTGGACCACGCTCTGGCTCTGCTTCAAAAAACTGTGTTCTCCTTTAGCATGCGCGTCTGCGGACAACGGGAGGACGCGGAAGATACGATGCAGGAAGTGCTGCTGAAATCGGTTCCGCACCTGCCCAAATTCGATAGCCCGAAAGCCCTATTGGTATGGCTCTATAAAGTGGCAAAGAATCGCTGCCTGATGAGTCGGCGCCGGAGCAAATTTGCGCCCAATCCAAACCTCTCGCTGGAAGAACTCATGCCGGATCGGAAGGAGCTTGAGGAGCTAGGCCATGATGCCAGCATCAACCCCGAAGCATTCGCCATTCGAAGTGAGGAAGCGGGACGGTTGCGAGACGCTATTCAGCGGCTGCCGCCACAATATCGCATTGTCTTGGTGTTGCGGGATATGGAAGGGCTCACCGATGAAGAAGTAGCCGAGATCACAGGGCTACGTTCTGGAACGGTGCGAGTTCGGCTACACCGTGCGAGGTTGTATGTCCGCAAGGAATTGATGAAGGGGAAGAGGGCACATCCGCACGTCGGACGGATGATCGAGGCAGTTGAGTCCCGGACCGCCGGCAAGCAGCCCAGACCTACGAGGTGTAAGGCGATGTTCGCAGAACTTTCGAACTACCTGGACGAACAACTCGATGACTCTTTATGCAAGGAACTGGAGAAACACCTCGACGGTTGTGATGCCTGCAAGGCGTTTCTTGCCAGCCTGGAAGCGACGATAGAGGATTGCCGTCATCTGCGCAGTCCAGTCCCGGATCGTGCCAAGGCAGCCAAGTTGCGGAAGGAAGTGATATCAAACTACGAGCGAGCTATGGCGGACAGGTGACGACGCTCTCGCCCTTGCGGATATATCGTCGCGTTCTCTTCCCGAGCCGCTTGTGTCCGGATCCGATGAGCGTTGAAGCCGTGACGGGCGTCGATAGCGCTGTTCCTCTTCGCACGCTCACACGTCGTAATAACGCCCGTTCACTTCTTCCCCCATGACGGCGAAGTCGCACTTAGACGTATTAAGCGGATCGGACTTCCACGAAAAATCGATAGACGGGACCTCAACTTCCGCCTCTATCTGGCACGTCGCACGTGTGCCCGTGAATCGGAAATGCTTCGAGGCGTCCTCGTACTTCGCGGGTTCGCCGGTTG
Source organism: uncultured Acidobacteriota bacterium (assembly GCA_963701925.1). GTDB lineage: Bacteria > Acidobacteriota > Terriglobia > Terriglobales > Acidobacteriaceae > Sulfotelmatobacter. The sequence continues at coordinate 195,820 of CAVPBQ010000005.1, read as the reverse complement.
ATTTCCAAACCATTTTGAATGTCATTCTTGCCGGAGTGGCTATCGAGTCCAGCGCCGGCCAGCGTGGCTGATCGACTACTGCTACATTCTGCATCTCAAGCGTGAAGCTATTCCCGTCGGGACTAATACTCAGAGCACGCTCTGGAACAGGAACCACCCAGTAAAGTCCGGACGGGGCAATGGGCGGATGAAAGTCGTGTGTCCGGTTAGCGGGAACAGCCTGTCCCCGGAACAGGGTCAGTCATATGTGAGTAAAGGTCCCTTGCTGGGTTGTTCGAGCGGCCCAATATTCACCCAGCATAACGCCATAATCCGTCGTCGGACTGCCAAACGCGATTCGATTCCCCTTGTTATCGGTGCCCATGCCAGTAAAGGTGCTGCACCGGGCCACCCGTCCCTTGAAATGGTAAATGTGTGCCGGTTCCAGACTTGGGCCTGCTGGCTGATTGTGGCTGCCATTCTTGTCTAGCCAGGGAATTGGGAAGGGATCGGTGCCGCCGTTCGCGGTCATCAGTGGTTGGTCCTGTAGCGCATAAATCGCGGAGGGAAGAGCCAGCGGAATTACGGCCAAAGCACCGGCCTTAATAAGGTCTCTGCGGCTGCAGGCCGGAGACAAGTGGGTGACCATCACAGATCCTCCGATCGACAAAATTGTTGCCCAACACAATAGCGCAAACGGAGCCGACTGTTTTGATTTCGACGTTTAGTGCGGTCTAGAGGCTAGGAACTGCACGTTTAAAAGACACGATCGGCCGAAACTTGATACCAAGACTCATTGATTCTATCCGCATTAATAAGTCCACAGTCCGCGATAAGGGCATTGAATTCGCCGCTGACTTTCCCCACAGATTTTTCCTGTAACAAATTCCGTCTTTCTGCATTTATTCGTGTGCTTGGTCGATAGGAGCAGCAGGAGGGCAATGGTGATCACAGCCAAAGTCGAACTGACTCAACCACTTAAACAGCAACGCCAATTTGTGGCCCAGACCGGAAGCGGTCATCACCTGCTGTTGGACGATGCGGCCGGAGGTACGGGCCCAAAGCCGATTGAACTGGTCGCCGCCGGATTGGCCGGATGCACGGCATTCGACGTCGTCACCATTCTTCGCCAGAAATACCACCAAAAAGTCACCGGTTACGAAGTGCGGGTGGAAGCCGATCAAGCGGAACGGCCACCCCAGGTGTTCACGTTCGTGCGAATCCACCATGTGGTCACCGGCTTTGAAATTGACGTCGCAGCGCTGGAAGAGGCGATCCGTCTTTCCGAGGAAAAATATTGCTCCGTCGGAGCCATGGTGCAGAAGAGCGCGAGTTTCCATACAACTTACGAAATCGTTGAAGACAAGACCGAGTGGGCAAAGCCGACTCAGGCCGTGGGAGTGCAAGGTTGAGAACCGCGCTCAGAGTGTTTTTGAGCCTCGCCATTGTGTGGCTGACTATTGGGGAAACCTCAGCTCAACAAGAGACGCAGTCTTCGTCTCTTACTCTGCAGCAGGCAGTAATGATCGCCCTGGAAAAAAATCCTCTGCGCAAGGTGGCGATGGCGGATTCGAAGGTGGCCTCCGCTGGTGTTCGCACGGCGCGTTCCTTCCTCATGCCGCACTTGAGTTTTTCTGAAACGGCGACGCGTGGTGATGACCCCGTGTATGTGTTCGGGAGCGAACTACGGCAGCAGCGGTTCAACTCTGCAGACTTCGCACTGAACAAACTGAATGCACCTCTGCCCTTCGGCAACTTCAGCACGCGATTTGGGGGAACCTGGAACCTGTTCGATTCGTTCGCCAGCTGGCACGGCATTAATCAGGCAAAACAGATGAACGAGGCTGCCGTGCACCAATTCGACCGAACGGATCAGGAGATCGTCTTCCGCGTGATCAGCTCCTACTACGACGTTCTGTTGGCAGCCAAGGAGCTGGAGGTTGCCGAGCAGTCGGCGAAAACTGCCGACTCGATCTTGGAGCGCAGCCAGACGAGATTCGACAGCGGTCTGACTGTCGAGTCTGATCTGCTGACCGCGAAGGTTCGCATGGCAATGCGGCAGCAAGAAGTGATCCGCGCCAGAAACGCTCTAGAAGTTGCGCGGGCCCAACTGAACACCGCAATGGGTGTGCCGCTTGATTCTCCGTTCCAGACTACCGAAGCTTTGGTTGAGCGCACGCTTCCGGTCCCTGTACTTGGGGAAATCGAGAAGCAGGCACTGATAAATCGCCCGGACTTGAAGCGAATCGCCTCCGAGGAAACAGCTCAGCGACAGAGTGTGTCGATCGCCAAGTCGTCATTCGGGCCGCGGGTGAACGCCTTTGCAGGCTGGGAGACGGATAACCCCACGTTCATTGCCGGTGGCGGGGGCAACAACTGGATGGGAGGGATTGAAGTGCAATTCGACATCTTTCAAGGCGGCGCCAAACGGGCGGAACTCTCCCGGCAGCGAACCCTCGAAGAAAAGGTTGTGGCGATGAAGCAGGCAGCGAGCGATGCCGTTCGCCTCGAAGTGAGGCGGGCTTATTACGAGACGGATGCCAATCGGCAGCAGATCGACGTAGCCCGAGCGGCCATCGCGCAGGCACAGGAGAGTCTGCGCATTAACCAAGACCGCTACGACAGCGGCCTGAGCACGATTACCGATTTGTTGGGCGCTGAAGATGCGGCGCGCCGCAGCCAGACCGACTACTGGGAGGCGGTTTATCACTTCCAGACCAGCTACGCCCACCTGGAGTTGGCGAGCGGAAACTTGAATCCGCAATCTCCAGTGGTGATGCCATGAATCGTATGGATACAGGACTCGGACCTTCGTTATTGGCACTTCTCGCGATTGTTAGCCTCGCCGGCTGCTCCAGCGAGCAACTCCGCACCGCTCCTTCGCCGGAAACGGTGCGGAACATTCCCGTGCTCGCCGTGCAGCAGGCCAACGTGCCTGATTTGCTGGAAGCGGTAGGGACGGTACGTGCCGCCCAAACCAGTGACGCCGCCAGCCAGATGATGGGGAACATCGTCGAGATCCGGGCTCACGAGGGGGACCACGTTCAGCGCGGCCAAGTGCTCGCCATAATCGACGACTCCCAGCCGCGAGCCGCTGTCGATCGCGCGACTGCAGCCGATCTAGCGGCCCAACAGCAAGCGGTCGGAGCAGATTCCGACCTCACCCTGGCGCAATCGACGCTGAAGCGTTACCAGAACCTCTACGAAAAGAAATCGGTGAGTCCGCAGGAGTTCGACGAGGTGAAAGCCCGTCAACAATCGGCTCTCGCTCGTCGCGATATGGCGAAGGCGGGGCAGGCCCAGGCGCAGGCAGCATTGAGTCAGGCACGCACGTCTCTGGATTACACGCGGATTCGGGCGCCATTCGACGGAGTGGTAACCGGGAAGAAAGCCGATTCCGGCACACTGGCTTCGCCCGGCATGCCGATTTTCACCGTCGAGGACGTGCGCCACTATCGACTGGAGGTCACCGTCAACGAGAACGATCTGCAGTATGTACGAACAGGAGAGCAGGTTTTGGTCGTCATCGATGCCCTCGACAACGCGGGTCTAAAAGGTAATGTTGTGCAAATGGTCCCAGCCGCGGACGCCGCAAGTCGCACGTTCCTGGTGAAGATCGAGTTGCCCACAGACACGCGTCTGCGTTCCGGTCTCTTCGGACAAGCCCAGTTTTCTCGCGGCGAGCGGCTGGCTCTGTTGATTCCGCGTTCTGCGGTCGTGGAACGCGGCCAATTGCAGGGCATTTATGTGCTCGACCAAAACAAGGTTGCAAGCTTGCGCTACATCACTTTGGGGCAGAATTCCGGGGCCAATGTCGAAGTGCTGGCGGGCCTACAGGAGGGCGAGCACTTCGTGGCCAAACCCGGTGCTGTGGACCTGAATGGCAAGCGCATTGAGATCCAGTAATGAGTGAGAGCAAATCCAAGTCGGTCATACAGCCTGCAAAGGGCCTACGCCTGGCTGGTCGCATTGCCCACACTTTCATTGATTCGAAACTGACACTGCTGGTGATCGTTGCTGCGCTGCTTCTCGGCGCTTTCAGCATCCTCAAGACGCCACGGGAAGAAGAACCGCAGATCGTGGTGCCCATGCTCGACGTTTTTGTTCAGATGCCGGGTGCATCGGCGGATGAGGTGGCACAGCGTGTCAGCCTTCCCATGGAGAAGTTACTGCGCGAGGTGCCGGGCGTTGAGTATATCTACTCGATCAGCCATCCCGGCGTGAGCATGCTGGTTGTTCGTTTCTATGTTGGCGCCAAAGAAGAGGACGCGATTGTTCAGACCTACAACAAGCTCTACTCCAACTTCGACCGCATCCCGCCCGGCGTGTCACAACCGATCATCAAGGTCCGCTCAATCGACGATGTGCCGATCATGGCCCTCACGTTGTGGGGGAAAGACTATGACTCCTATCGCCTGCGGCGAATTGCGGGTGAGCTGGAAAATTCACTCAAGCCGCTCGGCGACGTTTCTGAGACCAAGATCATCGGCGGGCAGCCCAGGCAAGTACGAGTCGTGCTCGACACTCAACGGCTTGCGGCCTATGGCCTTACGCCGGGCGCGATCGTGGAGCAACTCCAAAACGCGAATAGCCGCGGCCAAGCCGGCAGTTTTGCCCGCGACAATCGCGAGTTTCAGGTCGAAGCCGGCACCTTTTTCACGAGTATCGATGACCTGCGTAAGGTTGTAGTGGGAGTTCACGCCGGACATCCCGTCTATTTGCGCGATGTAGCGGAGAAACTGGAGGACGGCCCCGCCGAAGCAAACACCTACGTCCTGTTTGCAAACGCAAAAGGCGGCGCAGGACAAACCGCGGGCGCGGAGTATCCCGCCGTGACCATCACCCTTTCCAAGCGCAAAGGTACAAACGCCACCGACATTTCCGAGCGTGTGCTGGACAAAATCAATGCCCTGCGCGGTTACGTGCTTCCAAATGACTTGAACATCACGGTCACACGTAATTATGGCGAGACCGCGAAAGACAAGTCCGACGAACTTCTCAAGCACTTGCTCATCGCAACGTTGTCAGTCACCCTACTGATTGCTCTTGCGCTGGGCTGGCGTGAGTCAGGCGTCGTGCTGCTGGCAGTGCCGGTCACGCTCGCCCTTACGCTTGCCATTTTCTACCTGTATGGCTACACCCTGAACCGGGTCACACTCTTCGCGTTGATCTTTTCCATCGGCATCCTGGTCGACGACGCTATTGTTGTGGTCGAGAATATCGTGCGTCATTTTCGTTTGCCGGAAAGTCTTGGTCGATCGTTATCTGAAGTCGCGGTCGAGGCCGTCGACGAAGTTGGCAATCCTACGATTCTTGCCACCTTCGCAGTCATCGGCGCGATCCTGCCCATGGCCTTCGTGCGCGGACTGATGGGTCCTTACATGCGCCCAATCCCCGTCGGCGCCTCGGCGGCCATGCTGTTTTCGTTGATTGTGGCCTTCGTGGTTTCTCCGTGGGCAGCATTGAGGCTGCTTAGGAAACATGCGGGGAGTAGCGACAATCCCGGGCACGAGACTGAAGGTTGGACCACTCGCCTGTACCGCCGGATGATGAACCCGCTCATCCGCGACGCGCGCCGCCGCTGGATCTTTCTCGGTGGTGTTGTAGTGCTACTACTGGCCGCGGTTGCCTTCGTTCCTCTGAAGTGGGTGCGCGTGAAAATGCTGCCCTTCGATAACAAGAGCGAGTTCCAGGTCATTATCGACATGCCCGACGGCACGCCTCTGGAACAGACGACCCGAGTGGCACAGGCGCTCGGACAATATCTGGGCCAGCAGCCCGAAGTTATCAACTATCAGGTCTATGCCGGAACCTCCGGTCCTTACAACTTCAACGGACTAGTGCGTCATTATTTCTTGCGCAATCAACCCAATCAGGCTGATATTCAGGTAAATCTGCTCTCGCGGCACGATCGCAAGGCGCAGAGCCACGAGATCGCACGACGATTACGTCCGGAGTTGGACAAAATTGCCGCTCCTTTCGGTGCGCGCATCAAGGTAGCCGAAGTTCCGCCTGGTCCGCCCGTATTGCAAACTCTGGTGGCAGAAATTTATGGGCCTGACTATAAAGGACAGATCGAACTGGCAGCGCAGATCAAAAAGGTCTTTCAGCAAACCCCAGGCGTCGTCGATGTGGACTGGTACGTCGAAGACCCGCAAACCAAGTACAACATGAAAGTAGATCTCGACAAGGCCGCGCTACACGGCATTTCGCCCGCCGATGTGACGCGCACTCTGCAGGTGGGGCTCGGAGGTGCCAACGCGGGCTTGCTTCACGATCCCCATTCGCGCGAGGACATTCCTATCGAAGTGCGGCTAGCGCGCCCGGATCGCTCGGGAATTGCGGACCTTGGCAATCTGAAACTCCCGACGCCTTTGGGTGGGCAAATCGCCCTCCAGGAAGTAACGACCCTTCACCAAACGACGATTGATACCAGCATCTACCGCAAGAATCTGCAGCCAGTCGTCTACGTGACGGGAGATGTGGCGGGTGGAGAAGAAAGCCCTGTGTACGCCATCATGAAGATGAGCGAAGCCATCGACAAGATCAAATTGCCCGATGGCTACGGGGTAAAACAATATAAAGGCACGACCATGCCCGAGCGCACCGACCGCTTCTCAATGAAGTGGGATGGCGAGTGGCACATCACGGTGGAGGTCTTCCGCGACCTGGGACTCGCTTTTGCGGCTGTCCTGATCTTGATCTACGTGCTCGTCGTCGGCTGGTTCCGGTCGTTCGTCACGCCACTGGTCATCATGGCACCGATCCCGCTCACGCTGGTTGGCATTCTGCCCGCGCATGCGCTGATGGGAGCATTCTTTACTGCGACCTCGATGATTGGCTTCATCGCCGGAGCGGGAATTATCGTGCGCAATTCCATTATTCTCGTCGACTTCATCGAACTGCGTCGCTCCCAGGGAATGTCGCTCGAGGATGCCGTCGTCGATGCGGGCGCGGTGCGCTTCCGTCCAATGCTGCTGACCGCAGCCGCCGTCGTGGTGGGAGCCAGCGTGATTCTCTTTGATCCGATTTTCCAGGGCCTTGCATTGTCGTTGATGGCGGGAGAAGTTGCGTCCACAGTTCTGTCGCGAATCGCGGTCCCGGTTCTTTACTACCTGTCTCAGAGGGGACAGTCGTTTCCTCTGAGGCATCCGCATGCGCCGGAAAATGTCGCCGAATGCGAAACACCGCAATGCGAAATTGCGTAGGGCCGACCTGTTTCCAGGAGAACTGCTATGACCGTAGAACGTTCGCTTCGTTTGATCGCCGGCAGCTTTATCTTGTTGTCCTTAGCGCTCGGACACTACCTAAGCCCGTATTGGTATCTGTTCACAGCTTTTGTCGGGTTGAATCTGTTTCAGTCCGGATTCACGAACTGGTGCCCGATGATGACGTTCCTGCGTAAACTTGGAGTCGGCACGTAAGGAGAGAGTGAACATGCCCAATTGGATTTGGGGAGTGGCGTTCGTTGTCGCCTATGTGGTCTTGACACAATGGCTGCTGCCAAAACTCGGGGTTCCCACCTGAAGGAGCCAAGGCTGCGCCGAGTCTCGGCGCAAGATTGTTCCGACGACCGACACGCCGGAGAACCATGACAGCCATAGTGCGGGCTGAATTTCGCGAGACCTTGTTTCAATCCGTGATGAGATCCTCCGGCTTGGGCATCCTGTAACCTCCGACCTCGGTTCGCGTGCTGCGCAAAATCTCGATCTCCCGCATGAATCAGTGGGCTATCGTCCTGATCGGGCGCGGCGCGCCATGGGAAGAACGATGCAACCTTGCCGCTCATTTCCGAGAGATGCTCCCCGGAGTTCCCATTGTGGCCTCCCCTTCGCCGACGCCCAATAAAGATGTCAGCGTAGCGGATTACAGCTGCCCTGCAGATAGCCCGCCTCTGTGGGTTCGAACAGTCAAACAGGCACTTGCTGGAATCGAGTAGCAACTTCTCCCTGAGAGGCTCGACACACGCGCGCCGATGATGAGGAATCGCCGGGGCGTGCAGAAAAGAGGCAATTTAATCAGATTGCCGAATTTTTTACTGCACAGGCTAGGCAACTCGCGAATGCAAAACCCCGAGCACACGGGCAATGTGAGCACGCAACCGATGATTGCGCCGTTACGATGGGTTGCAACCCATAATTTAGAGGAAACGCCAGGGTGGCTAACTTATTGAAAACATGGTGGCCAGGGACGGAGTTGAACCGCCGACGCCAGCCTTTTCAGGGCTGCGCTCTACCACCTGAGCTACCTGGCCACTTTCGAAACCCGTTACCAGCGGGCTGCGAGGACGCTTCGCTTCACGACTTGAGGCGGGATTACCGACCGAATGAAACACACGGCCGGAAGCGTGTGGAACGCATCGATTATAGCAACCACATCCATTTCCCTCAACGCCGCTCGTGCCTGACTTTTATCCCGCGAAACTCTTCACAAACTCCACCAGACTGCGCAGCGCAATTCCCGACGGGCCCTTTGCGATCCACGGCTTCTGATCTTCCATCCATGCCGTGCCGGCGATGTCGAGATGAATCCACGGGGTGTCTTCGGCAAACTCTTTCAGAAACATTGCCGCCGTGATCGCGCCGCCCCAGCGTCCACCGGAGTTTACGATGTCGGCGATCGAACTGCGAATCTGTTCCTTATATTCGTCGTCGAGTGGCATGCGCCACATCTTCTCGCCTGCTTTCGCATTCGCGGAATGAAACCTGTTGTACATATCGTCGTCATTGGCGAAAACACCCGCATTGTTGTAGCCCAGCGCGACCACTACCGCGCCGGTCAGCGTCGCGGCGTCGACTAGATTCGTGCAGCCGAGTTGCCGCGCGTAATAAAGTCCGTCGGCGAGCACCAGGCGTCCCTCGGCATCGGTATTGATGATCTCGATTGATTTGCCCGACATGGCGATCTGCACGTCGCCCGGCTTCTGCGCGTGTCCCGACGGCATATTCTCGGTCGCGCACACGATGCCGATGACCTTCACCTTCGGCTTCAGCAGCGCAATCGCGCGCATGGCGCCGATCATGGTCGCGCCTCCGGCCATGTCGTATTTCATCTTTTCCATACCATCGGCAGGTTTGATCGAGATACCGCCGGTGTCGAACGTGATGCCCTTTCCGACCAAGCCCAGCACGGGCTTTTCGGGCGCGCCCGCAGGCTCGTATTTCATGATGATCAGCGCGGGCGGTTCATCGGACCCTTGCGCCACGCTCCAGAATGCGCCCATCTTTAATTCTTTGATCTTGTCCGCGCCGTAGACTTCGCACTTCAACCCAACTTCTGCGCACATTTCCCTGGCGCGTTCGGCGAGGATGGTCGGCGTCATGCGATTCGAAGGCTCGTTCACCAGATCGCGAGTGAAATTCTGCGACTCTCCGATGATCTGCGCTTCGTTGGCAGCTCTTTCAAGCGCCGATTTATTGCCACTGGCGACAATCGTGATCGCATCGATCTTCTGGTCCTTGCGATCGCTGCGGTAATAATCGGGGTCGAAGTTACCCACGAACGCGCCTTCGACGATGGCTCGAACCGCCTCTGCAGCGTCGATCGACGGCGGCGAGATGAACGCAAACGACCGGATGCCGCGGCTTTTGAGCGCGCGCACCGCAGTTCCGGCGATCCGCCGCAGATCGTAGCTGGAGAACTTTTTCGCGCTTCCGCCCGAGACCAGCAGCAACCGCTTCGCCACCAGGGTGACCGGCCGGTGCATGAGGTTCGCCTCAAACGGCTTGCCCGTAAGTTCGCCGCTAGCGAGCAGGTCCGCTGCCACCGACTGCACTGCCGCATCGGCGCTGGCAATCTTGAGCTGAGGCTTAGCGTCTTTATCTTGTTGCGATTTTTCCGAGTGGTCGAGCACAAGCGCAACCAGCGCCTCGGTTTCAAGCTGCGAAGGAGAAGAGAGAGCAATTGAGGTTTTCATGATTTTGTTCCGATGATGACCGGAATCTCTTAGTATCGTCGGCGAGCGGCCAAAAGCGCAAGCTGACGAAGATCATTACCACGAAGAGCACGAAGCAACACGAAAGAGACCGCACAAATAGAACGCCTTCGTGAACCATGGTGTCCTTCGTGGTTCATGCTTTTGTCTTCGGCGGTCAAAGTTTTCGTGAATCCTACCGCGCAGTGAGCGAATCTTCGCGGGAATTACGGAACTGAAATCACACTAAGGCGGGGTGACGTGTCTTTAGGCAAGCGGCCTCACCAGCGCAAGCAACTCCGCGTGGGCCAGTCGGAACTTGCTTGACAGCTGCGCCGCTCTCACGGCGGAAGAACTTGGGCGCAACCTCCAGATTTCGCACGCCAGCATTCTCTCTACCCTGCGCCACATTTACGATGCCGAAGGGGTCTGACTGGATTGTTTGCGAACCACGGCAGATCTGAGAACCTGGCGGCTGCCGCAGGGTCCCGCGCCCGAGCTCTCCCTTGCAAGGCTTACGATTGGCCGGAACTCTGGAAAGGCTACCTTCAATGGCTTCGAACACTCCACGGTGCACCGTGGGCAAGAAGTCGGCATGATCCGCATGCTCGGGCACCAACCACCTGCGAACAGTCCAATGGATTACTATCTAGCGAGCGAACCCGCCTGAATCAGGCTACATAGAACTAATGCTAGGAGTCGCTTAAAGTTACTTTACAACATAAAGTTATTTGTGATAGCTTATTTCCACGGCTCGGATTGGCCGCTGTCCCCTAGCAGGAGGCCGCTTGAATCAAGTTTCCGTTCTACCGCTAAGCATTCAGATTCGGAACTGGTCCCGCTCTATGGGACTCAAACTTCTCGTCGTTTGTGTCCTCGCGTTATTTATGACCATTCCCTCTCTTTTCGTGGACAGCCTAGTGGAGGAACGAACCCAACGAGCCACGCAGGTGATGGAAGAAATCGGCGGTCGAGCAGGCGGTCAACAGACCTTTCTCGGACCCACACTAACGATTCCTTATAGTGTTCCCTCAGCGTATAAAGGCGCTTCGCCCACGCTTGGAATCTATGTCGTGTTTCCCTCGAAAGGGGATGCAAGCATAAGAGTGCGCACGGAAGAACGGCGCCGTTCTTTGTTTAAGGTACCGGTCTATCAGGCAGAATTGAAATTCGATGCAACCTTCGATTTTACGGGCGTGCCATCGGCCGCGCCGGTAGGCGCAGAATTGGACTGGACCCGCGCGGCGATAATCATTGGCGTCAGCGACGCCCGCGGAGCATTGGCCGACGGAACACTGACAGTGAATGGCAAGACGAGCACTTTTGTCCCTGCAGAATACACGGCGGAACAAAACTCTCGGCTGCCATTGGCCTATTTTGGTGTCGCCGTAGCCGATGTTGCCAAGCCAAACGCGACGTTCAACGTCGCCGCTAACCTCCACTTTTCCGGAGCCAAGCGGCTTGCCGTACTGGCTTACGGCAAGAGTACTCGCCTCACAGCAGAGGGAGACTGGCCGAGTCCGGGCTTCGATGGAGGCTTTTTGCCCGTCAAACGTACTGTCTCTCCACAAGGCTTTACGGGAGAGTGGTCTGTCCCTTTTATTGCTCGCGGAGTTCCTGCCGAGGGCACGACTGCTGCGGTCAGCGCACTCGATCGCACTGCCTTAGGAATCTCGTTCATCGAAGTGGCCGACCCGTATCAGTCGGTGAGTCGTTCGCTGAAGTACGCGCTCTTGTTTATTGGATTGTTGTTTCTCTCCTATTTTGTCTTCGAGGCCACAGCAGGCAAGCGCGTACATCCGGCGCAATACGTTTTGGTCGGCATCGCCCACATGATCTTTTATCTTCTCTTGCTCTCGTTGGCCGAGCGAATTGGTTTTGACTGGGGATTTCTCGCGGCAGGCGGCGCTACGGTGCTTTTGCTTTCGGCGAATGCAAAATGGATTTTTGCCAGTCGCGTGCAGGGCCTTCGCGCACTCTTCGTGTTCAGCTTGCTCTATTTCTTTATCTATCTCTTATTGCGCCTCGAGGACAACGCGCTCCTGGTCGGTGCAGTGGCGAGCTTCCTAGCCATTGCTGCGGTGATGTATTTCACCCGCAACATCGATTGGTACAGCTCCATCGCAGCTGGCGGGAGGCACACCTCCACAGCTGTCGCGAAGGATGAACGGGAATCTAGCGGCTAGACCCTTTTACCAGCCTCGGGTTTGCAGCATGTGTGCTTCGTCGATCGCGCTGACTGCCAATCCCTTCATCGCGCCCGGCAGGTGCTCGCTAACTTCCAGCAGCACCTTCGGGTCTTGATAGTGGGTTGCAGCCATCACAATCGCGCGGGCTCGCTTTTCGGCTTCGACCGGAGGAGCAAAGGCGCAGGACTCATCGAACGGATGCGCCTCTACCGAATGAATGCAGGTCGTGCGCGCTCCCATGAAGATGCCGCTGCCTACGAAGACCGCTTCAGCTCCCAACTGCATCACCAGCGACGCGTCGGCCGGAGTGGCAATGCCTCCCGCGCTGAAATTCGGTACCGGCAGCTTGCCAGTCTTTGCGACCATCTTCACCAACTCATACGGAGCCTGGTGCTCTTTGGCCTTGGCGTAAAGTTCTTCTTCGCTGAGCACGGTGAGGATGCGCATCTCCTGCACGATTTGGCGCATGTGCTTCACGGCATGGACCACGTCTCCAGTGCCGGCTTCGCCCTTGGTGCGAATCATGGCGGCGCCTTCTGCGATGCGGCGCAGAGCCTCTCCGAGATTGCGCGCGCCGCACACGAACGGCACGGTGAACGCATGCTTGTCGACGTGATGAGCTTCGTCGGCCGGAGTGAGCACCTCGGATTCGTCTATGTAGTCGACGCCGAGTTCCTGCAGAATCTGGGCCTCGGCAAAATGTCCGATGCGGCACTTCGCCATCACCGGAATCGAAACGGTGGCCATGATCTCTCGGATCTTCTTGGGCGAAGCCATGCGGGCAACGCCGCCTTCGGCGCGGATTTGCGCGGGCACTCGCTCCAGCGCCATCACGGCGACAGCTCCGGCTTTTTCGGCGATGCCGGCCTGCTCGGCGTTGGTGACGTCCATAATGACGCCGCCCTTGAGCATCTCGGCGAGACCGGTCTTCAGACGAAGACTCGTGCCGCTATCTTGAGAAGATCCGTTGTTCTGGGACATGTGTGGACTCCGAAAAACTGCTCTCAGCTTTCAGCTCTCAGCTCAACCTTTTCGTGATGGTGCTCCGGTGGGTTTCGCCGTGCACTCATTCTACAGCGGGCGAAAGGTTTGCGGAACCCCGCCAATCCGACCGTTTCAGCGCTCTACAAATTTCCCAAACATCTTCTCGGGATCGATGGCGATAAATATTCCCCGGCTGCGCGCCAGGATCTCATCTTTTTCATTCAGGATTTCAGCCATATTAATGTGCTGCCGGCCATGCACGCTCACTTCCCTGCCTTCAACCCGCAGCGGTTTATGCAGTGGGACGGGCTTCAGATACTCGACCGTCATCTCCTTGGTCAGGGCGATTACGTGGCGGAGTTTGTTCACCTTGCCCATGGCGTCATCGAGGATGGTTGCGATGATCCCACCATGACAGTGGCCGGGAGGCCCGGTGTAGCGCTTGCTCAGGCGGAAGCGGCAGATAAAGGTCTGGCGCGCTTCGTCGAGCGTGAACTTCAGACGCATTCCGTCCGGATTGTTCTGGCCGCAGGCGAAGCAGTTGTTTTTCTGCAGCTTGTGGTAAGCAGTTTCATGTCCGTGGATCTTGCGGGGCATAGATAGGAATTCTATCGCGAAGCGTGCGCGTTTTCCTTCGTCTAACTTCGTGTCCTTCGCGGGTAATGATCCTTGAAAATGACCTCGCAGTGAAGGCCCTTTCCTCCATCGGCCCAAATCCTGTATACATATCGGTTTCCGCAAACCAATGGCGCAATCCGCGATTGAAACAACTGGAGCCCTTCGATGAAGTCCTTTGCCATTCTCGTGCTTGTCTGTCTCTCTTTCGGATTTTTCACTCTTTCCGCGCAAGAAGCGCACGATAAAGATGCCGACAAGCCTGCCGTCGCGCCGAAGGCGCCACAGTTCAAGAAGCAGGCGAAGAAAGATGAGAAGAAGGAAGAGCCGAAAAAAGACGAGGCCAAAGAAGAAAAAGAAGATGAGAAGAAGGGCGGCATGACCGCCGACACCTTCTCCGGACTGAAGTTTCGCTCCATCGGCCCCGGGGCCGAGTCAGGGCGCGTGATGTCAATTGCGGTCAATCCGAAAAATAAATTCGAATACTACGTCGGCGTCGCGTCCGGCGGCGTCTGGAAGACCGTGAATGACGGCACCACATGGACTCCGGTCTTCGACGACCAGGGCTCTTATTCAATTGGATGGGTCGCGCTCGATCCCAACGACGCTTCCGTGGTCTGGGTCGGATCGGGCGAGAGCAACTCGCAGCGCAGCGTGGCCTGGGGAGACGGAATTTATCGCTCCGACGACAGCGGGAAAGATTGGCAGAATCTCGGACTCAAAAAAACTGAGCACATCGGTCGAGTGGTGATCGATCCCCGCGATTCCAAGGTTGTGTATGTCGCGGCGGAAGGCCCGCTCTGGGGCGCGGGCGGTGATCGCGGCCTTTACAAGACCACCGATGGCGGAAAAAACTGGAAGGCCGTGCTCACCATCAGCGAGAACACGGGCGTCGCCGACGTGGCCATGGATCCATCGAATCCTGACATCTTGTATGCCTCTGCGTACCAGCGGCGGCGCCATGTTTACACGCTCATCGATGGCGGCCCGGAAAGCGCGATTTATAAATCCACCGACGCGGGGGAAACCTGGAACAAGCTGAAATCCGGGCTGCCCACGGTAAATATGGGGCGCATCGGCCTCGCGGTCTCACCCGCCGATCCCAATGTGGTTTATGCCACGATTGAAGCCGCCGACGGCAAAGGCGGAATCTTCCGCTCGGAAAATAAAGGCGCGACCTGGGAGCGCCGCAACGAATTCGATGAAGGCGCCATGTACTATGCGCGCGTGGTGCCGGATCCAAAAAATGTTGACCGCATCTTTGTGATGGCGGTGGAACTCCGCGAGTCGCTCGACGGCGGCAAAACGCTGCAGAAGGTCCACGAAACCAATCATCACGGTGACAATCATGCCATCTGGATCGATCCCGACGACACCAAGCACTGGCTGATGGGCTCCGATGGCGGCATGTACGAAACCTGGGATAACGCCAAGAGCTGGGAATTCAAGGCCAACCTGCCGACCATGCAGTTCTACGATGTGGCTATCGACAATGCGACTCCGTTCTACAACGTATGCGGCGGAACGCAGGATTACTTTTCCTGGTGCGGGCCGACGCACACGCGCAACGTAAACGGGATCATGAATGCAGACTGGTATGTGACCACCGGCGGCGACGGTTTCCGCTCGGCCGTCGATCCGGTAGATTCGAATACCGTCTATGCGGAATCGCAATACGGCGTGCTCGTGCGTTACGACAAGCCCACCGGGCAGGAACTCGTGCTGCAGCCTGCGGAGGGCAAGGGCGAACCGCCGCTGCGCTGGAATTGGGATTCTCCGCTGATCATCAGCCCGCACTCGCACACGCGTCTCTATTTCGCGGCTAACAAATTATTCCGCAGCGACGATCGCGGCGACACGTGGAAAGCGGTCTCCGGCGACCTAACTCGTCAACTCGACCGCAACAAACTTCCGGTGATGGGCAAAGTCTGGGGACCCGACGCGGTGGCCAAGAATGCTTCCACTTCGTTCTACGGAAATATTGTCGCGCTCTCGGAGTCGCCAAAAAAAGAAGGCCTGATTTACGTCGGCACCGATGACGGGCTGATTCAGGTCACCAGTGATGGCGGCGCGAGTTGGACCAAGTACGAAAAATTCCCCGGTGTACCGGATATGACGTACGTCAGCCGCATCGCCGCATCGAATCACGACGAGAGCACGGTCTACGCGGCGTTTGAGAATCACAAGAACGAAGATTTCAAACCGTATCTGCTGAAGTCGAGCGACGCGGGCAAGACCTGGAATTCCGTCGCCGGCGATCTGCCGGAGAACGGCCCCGTGCTCGCATTCGCCGAGGATCCAGTCAACGCAAATCTGCTGTTCGCGGGCACGGAATTCGGAGCCTTCTTCACCATCGACGGCGGACATCACTGGGTGCGCCTCAAAGGCGGCCTGCCGACGATTGCGGTTCGCGACATGGTCATTCAGGCCCGCGAGGGCGATCTCGTCGTCGCCACGTTCGGCCGCGGATTTTATGTCCTCGACAACATCAATCCTTTGCGCCAGATCAAGCCGGATACGACGGAGCAGGCTGTGGCGATGTTCCCGGTGAAAGATGCTTTGCTTTATGTCGAGCGCCATCCACTGGGCGGAATGAATAAAGGATTTCAGGGCGATGCATTTTTCACGGCAGCGAACCCTCCCTATGGAGCCGTGTTCACGGCCTACTTAAAAGAGAAGATCAAGACCAAGAAGGAAAAGCGGCAAGACGCGGAGAAAGAGGCGGCCAAGAAAAATCAGACGCTTCCCTATCCATCGAACGATGAACTGCGCGCCGAGGCGCAGGAGCCCACGCCGGAACTTTATTTCATGGTGTACGACAAGAGCGGAACGCCAATCCGCCGCGTTGATGGCAGCACCGACGAAGGCTTCCAGCGGACAGCGTGGGATCTGCGCTATCCGGCGGCGCGCGTCCATGAGCACGCGGAAGGCGCGGAAGAAGATTTCCCCGATTCCGCCGATCAGGGCCCGCTCGTGTTCTCGGGCAATTATTCGGTTCGCATGTTCGAGAAGATCGACGGCGTGGTCACGGAATTGGGAACCCCACAGTCGTTCAAAGTTGCGACCGAAGGCTCGGCGTCGATGAGCGCGTCCGACTACACGGCGCAGGAGGAATTCCTACTCAAAGTGGGGCGACTCTATCGAGCTGTTTACGGAGCGGTGCAGACGGCGCAAGACGTACAGTCGCGGCTTAAAACGATTCGCGAAGCGTTGAAGCAAACACCGGCTGCCGACAAGCAGCTCACCGCGGCTGCGGATTCGATTGAGCAGCACGATCGCGAGATTCTGCGGGCCCTGCGCGGTGATGTAGAGATCGCCAGACGAAACGAGCCGGTTCCTACTCCGATCGACGGGCGTGTCAGCGGAATCATGGAAGGCGAACGCTTCTCGCTCGCCAAGCCGACGCAGTCCAATATCGACTCGTACAATATCGCGGCATCAGAGTTCACCGATCAACTCGGCAAGCTTCGCACTCTGGTCGACGCCGATCTGGCCAAGCTGGAGAAAGATATGGAAGCCGCCGGCGCGCCATGGACTCCGGGGCGGGTCCCGGAGTGACAGGAAAAATAGATCTCGTATGTGGGGACGGCCGCCTTCGGCCGTCCCGCGAGCGCAGCGAGCCTCACGATTCCGACATTTTGTTCTGATCCGCTCCAATCCGTGTAATCCGTGGCTCGCCTTTTTCTTCTCTTGCTTTTCCAACTGCCGCCTGTGTTAAACTCGCCGCCGACTGTTGCCTGCGCTGTGGGGCGCGGCAATCGTGGGGAAAATCCTTTCAGAACGTCCTACTGGGAGAGCTGGGGAATGGGCCTCGCGTTAATGTTCCTGATCTGGCTGATCACTCTGGTCAGCACCTATTTTTTTGTCGCCAAAACCTGGTGGCTGCCCGTCGGAGCCTCCGCCGCCGCCGGTTGGATTGACGGCCAGTTCGCGCTCACCTTCGTCATCATGGGCATCGTCTTTCTCGCGGCCCAATTGGGACTGGGTTACATCGTCTGGCGATACAGCGAGAAACCGGATTCTCCGCCAGTCTCCTATTCTCACGGGAATACGAAGCTGGAAATTATCTGGACCGTGCTGACCGCGATCCTGTTCATCGGCTTGAACTTAATGGGCAGTTCGGTTTGGGCGAGCCAGCGCTGGGATCCCGCCGAAGCGGGCGCCGTGCCGGTGGAGGTAACGGGAATGCAGTTTGCCTGGTACTTCCGCTATCCCGGTCCTGACGGCAAATACGGCACGACGAGCACCAAGCTGATGGATCCGTCCGCGGGCGGTGAAGCCGCCGTCGGACTCAACACCTCCGACCCCGCATCCAAGGATGACGTCGTCACCGGAACCATGTACCTGCCGGTGAATCGCGAAGTCGACATCAGCCTGCGCGCGGTGGACGTGATTCACAGCTTCTTCGTCCCCTCGCTGCGTTTCAAACAGGATGCGGTGCCCGGGTTGAACATTCACATGCACTTCAAGCCGACACTCATTGGCGAGTATGAAATTGCATGCGCGGAATTGTGCGGACTGGGACACTACAAAATGCATGGCATGGTTCACGTTGTCAGCCAGGAAGACTTCGACAAGTGGCTGGCCGCACGGGAGGCGGAGAAACAGTAAAATGGCGACCCCGGCTTCGATTCACTCGCACGCTCCTCAAGGCTTCATCAGGAAGTACATTTTCAGCCTCGACCACAAAGTCATCGGCATCCAGTATTTCTTTTTGGCGCTCACGGCAGTGTTCGTGGGCATGTTCTTGTCGCTGCTGATGCGCATTCACCTGATCTGGCCCACCGCCGCGCTTCCCCTGGTCGGCGAGATCAAGCCCGAAACTTATCTGACCCTGCTCACCATGCATGGCACGATCATGGTTTTCTTCGTGCTCACCACGGCGCCGCAGGGCGGCTTCGGAAACTACATTCTGCCCATTCAGATTGGCGCTCCGGATATGGCGTTTCCGGTGCTGAACATGCTGTCGTTCTGGACCACATTCGTTGGATTCGTCGTGATCATCGCCGCCTTCTTCGTCACCGGAGGCGCGCCGCTCCACGGCTGGACGGGATACCCGCCGCTGAGTGCCGTTCAAGCCGCAGGGCCGGGTGAAGGTCTGGGCGCCGATCTGTGGATCACCAGCATTGCGATCTTTTGTCTCGCCTCTTTGATGGGCGCGCTGAATTTCATCACTACCACGCTCGATCTGCGCGCCAAGGGAATGACGCTGATGCGGATGCCGCTTACCGTGTGGTCGTGGTTCATCACCGCGATCCTGGGACTGCTGGCATTCGGTGTGTTGCTCTCGGCCGGAATTCTGCTGCTGCTCGACCGCAACATGGGCACGAGTTTCTACGTTCCGCTCATCGTGGTGAACGGGCAGGTAATGGGTCACAAGGGCGGCTCGCCGCTGCTGTGGCAGCACCTGTTCTGGTTCTTCGGCCATCCCGAGGTCTACATCGCAATCCTGCCCGGCATGGGCGTGGCCTCGCAGATTCTCTCCACCTTCTCGCGCAAGCCGATTTTTGGCTACAAAGCCATGGTCTACGCCATGCTCTCGATCGGATTTTTCGGGTTCATGGTGTGGGGCCATCACATGTTCATGAGCGGCATGAGCCCCTACTCCGCCTTTGCATTTTCAATTCTGACCATGTGCATCGGCGTGCCCTCGGCGATCAAAACCTTTAACTGGCTGGGCACCATGTGGAAGGGTCACATCCGTTTTCAATCCCCAATGCTCTATGCCATCGGCTTTGTGTCGCTCTTCGTTTCAGGCGGATTGAGCGGTCCATTTCTCGCGCAGCCGGTGCTCGACATTCAGTTGCACGATACCTATTTCGTCGTCGGCCACTTCCACCTGATCATGGGTGTCGCGGCCATCTTCGGAATTTTCGCCGCCACGCAATACTGGTTCCCCAAAATGTTCGGCCGCATGATGAATGAGACCTGGGCCCGCATCCACTTCTTCATCACCCTAGCCGGAACCTACGCCATCTTCATGCCCATGCATTATCTGGGCATGGCCGGACAGACGCGGCGCTATTCGCAGTTCACCGAAGTCGCGTATCAAACCAAGCTGATTCCCTTGCAGACCTTCATGACCTACGCGGCGATCATCACCATCGCGGCGCAGTTCATCTTCCTCATCAACCTTTTCTGGAGCATGTTCAAAGGCCCGAAGGCCAGCGACAATCCGTGGGAGGCCACCACGCTGGAATGGACCACGACCACTCCGCCTCCGCACGACAATTTTGGAGGACGTACGCCGGTCGTTCATCACGGGCCCTACGAGTACGGTGTCCCGGGAGCGCCCAGAGATTACGTCATGCAGACGGACCCGGCAACCATTGCAACCCATTGACGCACTAATTTAGGTATGGCTACCTGCACTCCAACAACTCCGGTCGATCACATCGGGCACGGGCAAGAGCCTCCCGTCCCGCCTGCGGGCGGAGGCGACGAGGGTCACAGCAGTAATGGCCCTGACTACGGGGCGCGGTTGCGGCGAGCGCGGCTGGGCCTGATCTGCGCCATCGCCACGGTCTGCATGGTGTTCATCTCGCTGACCAGCGCTTACGTCGTGCGCCAAGGACTTCCCACCTTCGACGACGCTTCGAACAGTTACGTACATGACTGGGGCGAAGTGAAACTGCCCTGGGGCCTGCTGCTGATCAACACTGCAGTTCTGTTGTTGAGCAGCATCACCATGGAGTTCGCCCGCCGCAGCGCGGCGCGGAAGGCGGCCCTGGCGCCGGTGCAGTCGATCCCGGGAGTCTCGCTGGGGAACGAACGCTCCTTCCCCTGGCTGGGACTCACAGTGATTCTAGGCTTCGGATTTCTAGCGGGCCAGTGGCTGGCGTGGGGTGAAATGCACAATGGCGGATTCTTCATCAGCACGAATCCGAGCAGTTCGTTCGCATTTCTGCTGACCATCACGCACGCCGTTCACCTGGGCGGCGGGATGATCGCTCTGCTGTGGGCTACGACCGCTTCGCTTCGCCACAAAACTCTGGAAGCGCGGCGAATCGTCGTCGATATCGCCGCGTGGTACTGGCATTTCATGTTAGTGCTTTGGATTTACATCTTCGCATTGTTGGGGTTCGCACACTAAACGCGACGGAGGAGTGACGAATGGCTGACGCCATGCTTGAGCATGACGCGATAGGGCACGCAGTTTCTGGGGAGTACGAGGCTCCGTTGTTTGGGGCCTACTCCAAGAAAGTGGGCATGTGGCTGTTCCTGGCCTCGGACTCGCTCACATTCGGAGCTCTGCTGTTCGCTTTCAGCTATAACCGGATTTACACGACACCGTGGCCCACGCCGTTTCACAGGGCCAGCATCTTCAACGCCACCATCATGACGACGTGCCTGCTCTCCAGTTCGCTGACCATGGTCATGGGCGTATTCGCGGCGCAGCGCGGAGACAGAGCCTGGACGCGAATCTGGCTACTCGCCACCATGGTGTTCGGCACGGCGTTCATCGTCCTCCACGGCATGGAGTGGAGCAAGCTGATCAGCGAGGGACTCAGCATTCCCGGCTTCTTCAGCCTGCTGGGCGTTTCCCAGTCGTCGGCATCGGGCGAGCTGGCAGATATTTCCAAGAACGTGCCGCAATTCCCGCAGGCGTTTTTTGGCTTGACCGCGATGCACATGCTGCACGTGACCATCGGCGTGATTTATCTCGGCGTCGTGGCTTTTCGAAAAATGTTTCTGCCGATTCTGGCCGTGATCTGGATTGCCGCCGCTCTTCTCATCCCTTCGGGCAATGTGTTTCATTACCCGGTGCATGTGCTGGGCATCGGACTGATCATTGCCGCGGTGATTCTGTTCTTGAAACCCAAGGTCTACGACGCACAAGATGTTGAGATCTGCGGCCTGTACTGGCACTTCGTCGACCTGGTGTGGATGTTCATCTTCCCGCTGGTGTATCTGATGTCGACGAAAATCGTTGGATAACGTCAATTGGTAACTTCACGGAGCGAGGGCGCTGACCATGCACGATGTCGCGACGCACGACGATAACAAGGCGCAGTATTTCTGGGTGTGGGGAGCCTTGCTGGTCCTGACGGCCATCGAGGTTGTGCTTGGATACAAGCAAATCTTCGAGCCCGTCCGCATGCTCGAAGTCCTGCTAATTCTCTCCATCATCAAATCGGCGCTGATCATCGGCTACTTCATGCACCTGAAATTTGAAACGGCGCTGATGCGCTGGCTGCTGGTTATCTCGGTGACGGCGTGCTTCGTGATTATGTATTTCTTCTTCTTCCCCGATGCCGATCGAATCTTGCGGTTGGGAGTAAAGTGAGGAAGATGTCCAGAATCCCTGGAAACGCGAAGGCATTTCGACACGGGCTATGCGTTCTTGTGCTCGGTCTGCTGTTCGCGTTCGCCTCGGTCCCAGCCTTCGCCCAAGGCTGCGCCATGTGTTACGCAACTGCCAAAGCCACTCCGAAAGACGCCCAGCGCGCCATTAACCGCGCCATCCTCATCATGCTCGTCGCCCCGCTGGGAGTCATGACCGTGGGCGTGGGCGCAGCCTTCCGCTACGGCAAACGGCGCGATCGCGAGAACGAAAGCGACTCATCGGTTTAACCACCCTCTTCCTTTTGTCGTTTAGGTCGACCCGCCGCCTCGTCACGCCCGCCTGCCGAATCCCCTATAATAGAAAGATTCGGTAGCTCCCAAAAACTCGTCTGGGCGCGCGTGCGCCCAAATGACGCCTGGCGAGCCCGCCCTTTTCCCGATGTCAGCGCATCCAAAGCTTCTAACTCCGACCGCCGCAGACAGCATTATTGTGCGCGGAGCCCGCGTTCATAACCTCAAGAACATCGATTTTGAGATCCCGCACAACACGCTGACCGTGGTCACCGGAGTCTCCGGTTCGGGCAAGTCTTCGCTCGCCTTCGATACGATCTACGCTGAAGGCCAGCGCCGCTACGTCGAGTCGCTCTCCGCCTATGCGCGGCAGTTCCTGGAGCGCATCGAGAAGCCGGAAGTCGATCTGATCGACGGCATCGCGCCCGCAGTCGCTATCCGGCAAAAAAATACCACGCGCAACCCGCGATCGACGGTCGCAACCGCAACCGAAATTTTCGACTACCTTCGCCTGCTCTTTGCCCGCGTCGGACGCACCTACTGCGCCAACTGCGGCCGCGAAGTGAAAAAAGACACGGTCGACGAAGTTGCCGACGCCATCCTCGCGCTCGCACCGGAGACCAGGTTGCAGGTCCTATTTCCCTTGCAACGGCCGACCATCGCCGTTAAAGACGCGCCTGCCAAGGCTCCCCGCGTTGCGAAAGCGGGCTCCAAGGCCAAGCACGCCGCGCCTGCCAACCAGTTGACCGACGCTCTGAAGACCAGGCTGTTCGATCTGCGCAAAGCCGGATTCAATCGCTTGTATCAGGCAGGCCAGGTTTTCGAATTCTCCACTCCCGAGTCCTTGCTGGATGTGAACTTCGACCAGCCCGTATTCATGCTTGTCGATCGCCTTACAGTATCCGCCGAATCCCGCACACGCATCGTGGATGCCATCGAAACCGCTTACCGGGAATCAGGCGAGGTCATCTTCGAGATTCCCGGCACATCAGACGACGCGGGCGAGGGCGCCCTCGCCGCGCAAACCCTGCGCTTCTCCCAGCGCTTCGAATGCAAGCAATGCAATCTGCGCTACGAAGAGCCCGAGCCGCGCCTGTTCTCGTTCAACAACCCATACGGCGCCTGTCCGAAGTGTCAGGGCTTCGGCAACACCATCGACTTCGATCTCGACCTCGTTATTCCCGACAAGGGCAAAACCTTGGCCGAAGGCGCCATCGAGCCCTGGACGAAGCCGAAATACCGTCCGCTGTTCACCGATCTAAAGCGTTACGCGAAGCAGGCCGGAGTTCCGCTCGACATCGCCTGGGATGACCTGCAGGAAGAGCACAGGAATCTGGTCCTGAACGGCGACGGCAAATTTCTCGGCGTGCGCGGATTCTTCGCCCATCTGGAGCGCAAGAAATACAAGCTGCACGTGCGCGTCTTTCTCAGCCGCTATCGCGGCTATTCGCTGTGCTCCGCATGCAACGGCAGCCGTCTCCGCCTGGAAGCGCGGCAAGTTAAAATCAATGGCCGCAACATTTGCGAGATCTGCGCGCTCACGGTAGAGGACGCTCTGAAATTTTTCTCAGCCGTGGAGTTAAGCGCTGAGCAGGCCGAAATCGCCGACAAGCTGTTGCAGGAAATTCGTGAGCGCCTGCGTTTCCTGAACGACGTTGGCCTCGAATATCTCACGCTCGACCGTCTCTCCTCAACCTTATCCGGCGGGGAGGCACAACGCATTCAGCTGGCAACCTCGCTCGGATCGCGGCTCGTGGGTACGCTCTATGTGCTGGATGAGCCCTCCATCGGCCTGCACTCGCGCGACACTCACCGGCTGATCAAGATTCTCGAAGACCTGCGCGATCTCGGAAATACGATTCTCGTCGTCGAGCACGATCCCGACATCATGCGCGCCGCCGATCGCATTCTCGACCTCGGCCCCGGAGCCGGCGAAAACGGCGGCAAGCTCATCTCGGCCGGAACCTATGACCAGATTCTGCACGATCCCACATCGCTGACTGGCCGCTATCTGTCGCATGATTTGCGCATTCAACCGCCCGCGGTGCGCCGCAAGCCAGGCACACAGCAGATTACGCTTCGTGGCGTACGCGCCAACAATCTAAAGAATGTGGAGATCAGCATCCCACTGGGAATGATCGTCGCCATCACCGGCGTCTCGGGCTCGGGAAAATCCACGCTGCTGCATCACGTTCTCTACCGCGCGCTGGCCCAGGCCAGGCAGCAATCGGCCAATGGAACGAGCGGCCCGCCGGCCACGTGGGAGAGCATTACCGGCGACCGCTTCATCGACGAGGTCGTGCTCGTCGATCAGTCCCCGATCGGCCGCACTCCGCGCTCCAATCCGGTCACCTACATTAAGGCGTTCGACGCCATTCGCGAACTCTTCGCTTCCCTCCCCGAATCGAAGAAGCGTGGCCTGAGTGCGGGACATTTTTCTTTCAATGTTCCCGGCGGGCGCTGCGAGATCTGTCAGGGCGACGGCACGGTCACGGTCGAGATGCAGTTCCTGGCCGACGTCGAACTCATCTGCGAAGAATGCAAAGGGACGCGCTACAAGCCGCAGGTGCTCGAAGTCCGCTACCGTGGCAAGAACATTCACGAGGTGCTGAACCTTACGGTGAAGGAGGCGCTCAGGTTCTTTGCCGAAGCCCCCAAGGTCAGCGAAAAGCTGCGCTCGCTGGAGGAAGTCGGCTTGGGATATCTTCGGCTCGGCCAGTCCGCCACTACGCTCTCTGGCGGCGAGGCGCAACGCATGAAGCTGGCGGCCCACCTGCAACCTGCCTCCCGCGAACTGGGGCGATCCAGGCACGGTGAGGCGCGCCCGAAACAGCGCCTGCTCTACATCTTCGACGAGCCCACTACGGGACTACATTTTGACGACGTCAGCAAACTCCTGGCCGCTTTTCGCCGTCTCATTGATGCAGGGGGATCGATTGTCGTCATCGAGCACAACCTCGAGGTCATCAAGACGGCGGATTGGGTTATCGATCTCGGCCCGGAGGGTGGAAACCGCGGCGGGAAGATTGTCGGTGTGGGCCCGCCAGAGGCAATTGCCGCGATTCCCGGCTCTTACACCGGCCAATATCTTGCGCGTATTCTGAATGGCAATGGGGCGAATGGCAATGGGGCGAATAGTAACGGGGCGTCGCGTTCCAGGAATCGCTCGTAACATCTTGCTCGCGTCTCTTGCCGTGAGCGCCGCGGGCGGACTAGCCGATGCGCAGAGTATGCACCCGCCTGCCACGCCCGACAGTCAGGCGCCCCAGTCCGCCGATCAATCCCCGTCTCAAACGCAGTCTCAGCCCGGAGGCTCGTCCTCCAGTCGAACCACCCATCGCAAGACCGGACCAAATTCCGCCGAAACCATTCACCACATTCGCGTTCTAGACGACAGCGCGCCGCCGTCGGAACTCACGCGCGCCGAAGATCTGATTCAAAAGCGCGACTACACTGGCGCCGCGCCCCTACTGCACAAAGTCGTAGACGCCGATCCCAAAAACTATGTGGCATGGTTTGATCTCGGCTTCGCCGAAAACGGATTGGGCAACACTGCCGACTCCATTGCTGCCTACCGCAAATCGGTGGCGGCCAAGCCCGATGTTTTCGAATCCAATTTGAACCTGGGCTTGCAGCTGGCCAAAACCAACGAGCCCGATGCCGAACAATTCCTGCGAGCGGCGACTCGCCTCAAACCAACCAGTCATCCTGACGAAGGTCAGGCGCGGGCATGGCTTTCGCTCGCGCACGTTCTCGAAGCCAGCCAACCCAGCAAGCCGGACGAAGCGCTGGCTGCCTACCATGAGGCTGCGACTCTGCAGCCCAAGGATCCTGAGCCTCACCTCGCCGCCGGGGTTCTTTTTGAGAAACAGCAGAAATACTCCGACGCGGTGGACGAATACAAGAAAGCTCTGGCCCTCGATCCCAGTTCCGACGCGCTGGCCGGACTGGCCAACGTCTACCTGCGCGGCCGCCAGTTTCCCGAGGCCGAGGAGTATCTGCGCAAGCTGGTCGCGGCTCATCCCGACGACGCCGGAGCGCATATCGAACTCGGACGGGTACTGGTAGCCCAGGGCAAAGACGATGCCGCGGTCGCAGAGTTGGAAGCGGGAGCGAAGCTGGCTCCCGCCGATTCGTCGGTTCAGCTTGATCTCGCGGAGCTGTATACCACGCTGGGGAAGAACGATCAGGCTGAGGGCGTCTATCGTTCCCTGCTTGCGCATACTCCCAAAGATCCCGCTCTGTATCGCAGTCTGGGTCAGAGTTTGCTGCGGCAAAAGAAGTTCGCTGACGCGCAGCAGGAATTTCTCGCCGCCGTGAATCTCAAGCAGGACTTCGGTGAAGCCTATGAGGATCTCGCCTTCGCGGCCAGCGAAAATAAGGATTACTTGCTGAGCCTGAAGGCGCTGGCGGCGCGTTCCAAATTTTTGCCCGATAATCCTCTGACTTATTTTCTCCGCGCTTCCGATTTCGACCATCTGAAGGATTTCAAGCAGGCCGCAACCAACTATCATCTCTTTCTCAATACTGCAAATGGGAAGTATCCTGATCAGGAGTGGCAGGCGAAGCACCGGCTCATTGCCATCGAGCCCAAGAAATAAATTGCTGGCATCGGTTTATGCGCAGTCTCTGGAACAACTCGCTTTGCACCAAGGCCATGCTGACGGCCCTGCTGCTTTCTGTCGTGGTCCCAGCCGCCACTGCCGCTGAACCCACGGTGGATGAGCTAAAAGCGCGGGTTGCCGCCACTGAAATTCGCGATCGTCCCCGGCTGTGCGTCGAGATCGCGGAGCTGCAACTCAAATCTGTCGACAAACTCTACGCCGCATCCGACGACGCCAAAGGACAGGCTGCACTGACCGATATTGTGGCCTACTCGGAGCTGGCGCGGGATTATGCGATTCAGTCGCACAAATATCAGAAGCAGGCCGAGATCGCAGTTCGCGGCATGACTCGCAAGCTCAACGACGTCATGCATACTCTGCCTCATGCCGAGCAGGCGCCGTTGCAGCAAGCGATCAGCAAGCTACAACGGGTGCGCGATGATCTGCTCGCCTCCATGTTTCCGAAAGGCGTGAAATGAAACGGACCCTACTGCAAGCTTGCGTCGCATTCATTCTGCTGTCTGCCAGCGTGGCTGCGGCTCAGAGGCACCGCGATCCCCTTACGCAACCGGAGATCGATCAGGTCCGCGACGCCAGCTGGGAGCCGCAGCAGCGGCTGTCTCTCTACGTGCAGTTCGCGCGCGCGCGCCTGTCCAAGCTCGAGCAAGTGCGCAGCGATCCCAAAATCACCGACCGGCCCCGCCAGACGCACGATCTGCTGGACGATTTCCAACTGCTCTACGACGAGCTCAACGACAACATCGACACCTACATTGATCGCAAAGACGACATTCGCAAGCCGCTCAAGCTGGTCATCGCCGCGGACACTGAATTTCAAGCCACCCTCCGCGCTCTAAAGGATGCAGCGGACGTGAAGCCTGCGGAATATCGCGAGTACGAGTTCGTTCTCACCAACGCCATCGACACCGTGGACACATCCGCCGACGAACACCGCAAGATACTCGAGGATCAGGAAGATGCGGCCAAGCACAAGAAATTGCATTCCGGCGCGGACAACAAGGCCGGCAAGCCTGAATAGAGTGGCTGCAACCTCGACTCGCTTGTGAAAAATATGCGTTCCCCGGCGTGCTAATCTACGCTCACTGTGCGTGAAGGACTGCTGGACATTTTTGAGGGATGCTATCGCGAGCTGCGTCCGGGCACCGCTCCGCCCGAACTGAAGATTGAGTTCTTCGCCTTCGCCAACGTTAACAACACCATCCGGCTGCGCCAGGGCCGCCTGCTGGTCCGGCTTTCTGATCTGCTGGAAGGCGCGCCCGAAGCCGTGTTGCGCTCGATCGCTCATATCCTGCTGGCCAAAATGTATCGCCGTCCAATTGATCGCGGGCATGCCGCGCGCTATCGAAAGTATGTGGGCAGCCACGAGATCGTCCGCAAGGCGCACGTGGTACGTCAGATCCGCGGGCGCAAACTGCTGCGGTCCGCGCGCGGACACTTCTACGACCTCGACGCGATCTTCGAAGACTTGAACACGCGCTTCTTTCACGGACTGATGGCGCGACCGCGCATGAGCTGGAGCCAGACGAAGACTCGCCGCATTCTCGGTCACTACGATCCGGCGCACAATGCCATCATCATCAGCCGCATCTTCGACCATCCCGCGCTCCCGCGCTATGTCGTCGAATACATCGTCTACCACGAGATGCTGCACCTGAAGCATCCGGTGAAGATGCGAGGCAGCCGCCGCTGCGTGCACTCGGCCGAGTTTCAAGAGGAAGAAAAACTGTTTCCCCAGGTTGCTGAAGCGGAAACGTTCTTGAAAAGGTTATGAGTGCAAACCCTGGTAACGACAGCTAGGGCTTGCGCACGCAGGTGTATCCTAAATTCAGGTCCTTCTTTCCAGATGCCACCGCACTCTCGGGATCGAACTCTGCAGCATCGCCAGGGCTTCCTCGCTCCGTAAAGTGTGATGGATCCGCTTCCGGCGTCCCAAGAACCTCATCGACGACGAATCCTTTGCCACAATATCCGTAGAGGACAAAACCTCCCGTCAGCATGTAACTCGCGTAAGCTTGCCACGGCTGCAACTCCTTACCCGGATTCGAGGCACGGAAAGTAATCGGGTGATCTCCGGGCTCATAGTCACGTGCAGTTCGACTCGATATTCACGAACTGACTTGTCGGGCTTGGCCTTTTAATGGTCACGAAAGGGCAACTGCTTTGCGCATTCACCGACAGGTTCAACCTGTTCCACGGCCTGAGAGGTATCAAGCGAATAGTATCCGGTTGGGGAGAAGTAAATTTTGCCACTTGATCTGACTCGACAGCCTCTGAGAACCTCTACCGGGGTCCAGTCCGCGTTTATAGGCATCAATTCGATTGAGGTTTGCCCGCATTGCAGTTGGTCCAACTTCAATTCAAACCACTTTCGGATGGAATCATGGAAGACGAGGCTGCCTTCCAAAGCCCGAACCTCCGATGCTTTACCAAGCCCAGTCGTGATGGATTGCGGGCATTGTTGTGCGACTGAAGCCACAGCAGTACAGGTGGCAAGGGCTAGGGCCAACGCACAAAATACGGGAATCCTCATCCTACGATGCCGTTTCATTCCGTAAACCGTTGTCTCAGTGACATCACAGTGTTGAGCAACAGCGCATTGGCTGTTGAAACATCGCCCGCCGGATTGCACCGCGTCCCGCAGCGCAATCCCTTCCCTGCTGGCAAAAGCCATTCAAGCCCTCATTTTGATCATGTGATTCTAATCACACCCGGTTGTGAGGCGGCGGATTGACTGGCCCGCCGCCCGCGGCATATCCTTGGATTTGAAATTGAAATTCATTTTCAAAATCATTCCGCACCAAGGTTCGATTCGTTAGAGGCCTATGTTAGAAGCTTTCATTATCACGCTCCGCGAAGGGGTTGAGGCCGCTCTCATCGTCGGCATCACCCTCGCCTACCTGAATAAAATCGGGCGCCAGGAGCTGCGCAAAACGGTCTATGCCGCGCTCGCGGCAGCCTTCCTCGGCAGCATCGGCGTGGCCATTGTGATCTCCCGCACCCACCTCAACGAGGATGTGTTCGAAGGCTGGGTCATGCTGGTGGCCGCCTTTTTCGTCGTCACCATGGTCATTTTCATGATGAAGACGGGGCGCAAGATGAAGGGTGAGATCGAGGGCAAAGTCGGCCTGCTGGCCGGCAATGACGCCTGGTTCGGCCTGTTTGTATTCATTTTCCTGATGGTCCTGCGCGAGGGCGCGGAAACCGTTCTCATCCTCTCCGCGGTCTCCCTCAACTCAACCGAGTTGATGAGCTTCCTCGGAACGCTACTCGGAGTTGGCGCGGCCATCGCCTTCGGCGTCATGTTCGTCAAAGGCAGCGTGCGCATCAACCTGCAGAAATTCTTCAAAGTCACAACTGCAATCCTGTTCCTGGTAGCGGCCCAGTTGCTCATCTCGGGCTTGCACGAACTTTCAGAAAGCGGCGTGATCGCCTCATCGAAGCGTGAGATGGCAATTATCGGACCGATCGTCAGCAATGACTGGTTCTTCTTTGTCACGATCTTCGCGCTGGCCGCGTTGATGATTCTGTTCGAAGCCAAGCGCCGCCAGCCGGTGCCGGAGTCCGCGTCTCCCGCCGAGCGCCGCAAAGCCGCCTGGACAGCCCGTCGCGAGCGCCTGTGGATGGCCTCGGTCTACACCTTCTCTTTCGTCTTCATCGTGATGGTCACGGCGGAATTTATTTATTCGAAGAGTGTGAGTGCGCTCTCGCCCGCGACCGAAGTCACGTTCACCAACGGGCAAGTGAGCATCCCGCTCGCGCAAATCGCTGGCGGCGACCTGCATCGCTTCGAGGCGAAGGAAAAGGGTACCGAAGTCCGCTTCTGGCTCTATCAGAAGCCGGACGGCAAGATTGCGACAGTCTTCGATGCCTGCGAAATTTGCGGCGCGGTCGGCTTCTACAAGAGCGGCAACGGCGTGGTTTGCAAGAACTGCGCAGCTCCCATCAATCCACAATCCGTCGGCAGCGCGGGCGGTTGCAATCCGATGCCGCTGAAGGCTAGACAGACGGCGGACGCCATCATCATTCAGGAGGCCGATGTTGCGGCAGGAAGCCGCATCTTCGGGCAACCGTAGCCGATGTTCGTTCGGCTCGTCTACGAGTCCTTCCGGCGGCAGAAGCGGCGCAAGCTCCTGGCCGGCGCCGCCATTACTCTGGGCGTAACCGTCGCCACGGCCATGATTGCCGTCGCCACCGATATCGGCGACAAGATCAACCGCGAACTGCGCACCATCGGCGCGAATCTCGTCGTCACTCCGCAGGAAGATTCCCTCGATGTGGAAATCGGCGGAGTGAATTTGAAGCCGCCGAGTGACGGCGCATTCCTCAACGAAGACGACCTGCCTAAGATCAAAGACATTTTCTGGCGCAACAACATCACCGGCTTCTCCCCCATGCTTCCGGTCACAGTCGCGATCGATCACGATGGCAAGCAGCAGGTCGTCACTCTGCTTGGTACTTACTTCGCCAAGCGGATTCCTCTGGGCGGTGAAGATTTCACTACCGGCGTGCGCTCTACACACCTCTGGTGGAAGGTTTCGGGCGCATGGCCGAATGACAATTCGAAAGACGTGCTTGTGGGTGAACGACTGGCGGCTCGTCTCGGCGAAAAACCCGGGGACCAACTTGACCTCTCGGGCCGCCAATTGCGGGTCAGCGGCATTCTTTCCACCGGAGGCGCAGAAGACGATCAGGTCGTTGCACCGCTTGCCCTCGCCCAGGAAATTCTGGGCAAGCCGGGCGCAGTGCGGCGCATCTACGTGAGCGCTCTCACCAAGCCGGAAGACGCCTTCGGCCGCCGCGATCCCAAGAGCCTGTCCGGCGCGGTCTACGAGCGCTGGTACTGCACGCCCTATCCGCAGGCGATTGCATTGCAGTTGACCGAGGCCATCCCGCATTCGCACGCCGAACAGATTCGGCAGGTGGCGCAGAACGAGGGCGCGGTGCTCACGCGCATCGAAGGACTCATTTTCCTGATCACGCTCGCAGCTCTGCTCGCTTCGGCGCTAGCCGTCTCGGCCGCCATGGCGACAACCATCTTTGAGCGCCGCGCAGAAGTCGGATTGATGAAAGCTCTAGGCGCCGGAAAAATCGCGGTCGCGTCCATCTTCTTCGCCGAAGCCTTGCTGCTGGCCTTACTGGGTGGAGCCGTCGGCTTCGGACTGGGCGCGCTGCTGGCCCGCCAGATCGGGCAGTCCATCTTCAACTCGCAGATTTCTATTGATCCGGTGCTGTTGCCGGTAATCCTTGCTATCGCGGTGATTGTGACTTTCACCGGCAGCGCGGCAGCAATTCGCCGCGCAGTCGCGCTCGATCCTGTCTTCGCGCTGCGAGGTGAGCTGTGAGCAAGCCCATGTCGAGCGCCGCGCGCGATATTGCCACCAGCCGCGCTCAAGCGACGCATCGTTCCATGCTCGTGCGCATGCTGGTGCGGGCAGCGGTCCTGCGCCGCGGACGCGCAGCTTCCGCCCTCTTTGCCATGGTGGTCGCAGCGGCCGTCACCACCGCTATGCTGAATCTGTACGTCGACGTGCAAGCAAAGTTACGGCGCGAGTTTCGCAACTACGGCGCGAACATCATTCTGGTCGGCAAAGATGGTGCGTCTCTGCCCGCCGATGCGCTCGCACGAGTCGATTCCGTTGTAGCCGGCCATGGCATCGCCGCGCCCTTTGCCCTCATCGTTGCCCGCACCAGCACCGGACAGTCCATCGCCGTTGCAGGCGCCGACTTCGATCGCGTGCGGCAACTGGATCGCTGGTGGTCGGTGAGTAACTGGCCATCGGCTTCGCAGCAGGCGCTAATCGGAGTGCGAGCGCAGCCGACCGTCGCGCCAAAGAATGAGCCATTCGATCTGAGTTTCCAGGGCAAGACCATTCATCTCACTCCCTCCGGCACCGTTCAAACCGGAGCGGCGGAAGACAGCCGCATTTATCTTTCGCTCGCCGACTTCGAGGCCTGGACCGGCGTGCAACCGTCGACCATAGAAGTCGCTGCCAACGGAGCGCCCAAAGAAGTTTCTGCTGTGATGAATCAACTCGCTCAAGCCCTGCCCGCGGCGGACGTTCGCCCTGTGCGGCAGATCATGGAAGGCGAGGCTCGCGTGCTCGGCAAGACGCGCGCCACGTTGCTGGCAGCCGCCGCGCTGATCATTCTGACCGCAGCGCTGTGCGTGCTTTCAACCTTGATGGGGTGGGTCTTCGACCGCCGTCGCGATTTCGCCATCATGAAAGCTCTGGGCGCCTCCGACGGGTTGCTCAATGGATTCTTCGCCGCGGAAGCCGCCACCCTCGGCGCCATTGGGGCGGTCATCGGATTTTGTATCGGCATCGGCATTGCCGCCTGGATCGGGCGGGTTAACTTTCACGCGTCCGTAGAGCCTCGGCTTGGCGTGTTGCCCATCGTGCTGGCGGGAAGCGTGCTGGTCACGCTGCTGTCGTCGATTTTGCCGATCTCGCTGCTGCGGCGAGTGCAACCCGCAGTGATTCTGAGGGGAGAGTGACATGATTCAGATCAAGAATGTGACCAAGCTATATCCCGCCAAGGAAGCGGGAAATGGCTCCGGCAAAGATAACGGCTCGATTCACGCACTCGATCACATCTCTCTCCATGTCACCAAGGGCGAGTGGCTCTCGATCATGGGGCCCTCGGGATCGGGTAAATCGACGCTGGTCAATCTAATCGGATGCCTCGACCAGCCTTCGTCCGGAGAAATCTGGCTCGATAACGAAAACATCGCCGGAATTTCCCCCTCGGATCTGAATCGCGTGCGCGCCGAAAAAATTGGATTCGTCTTCCAGCAATTCCATCTCATCCCTTTCCTTACGGCGGTCGAGAACATCATGCTGGCTCAGTACTTTCATAGCATGACCGACGAAAAAGAAGCCGTCGAAGCGCTCACCCGCGTAGGCCTGGGCGATCGCGCCCATCATCTCCCCTCGCAGCTCTCCGGCGGCGAGCAGCAGCGCGTTTGCATTGCCCGCGCCCTGATCAACGACCCGCGCATCATCCTGGCCGACGAACCTACGGGCAATCTGGACGCGCAGAATGAAGAGATCGTGCTGCGCCTGCTGCGCGAATTTCACCAGCAAGGCCGCACCATCGTCATGGTTACGCACGATCCCGTCGTGGCGCGCTTGGCCGACCGCCGCATTGAACTGCATCATGGCAAAATCGCCGCCCAGGAAGTTTTCTCCATGGCCGACGAGGAGCAACTCGATGAAGTCCTCGAGGAGCTCTGGGTGCTTGGCGAGCATGGCGAGATCGCCGAAGTCGAGCGCATGGAAGTGCACGGAGCGCTGCCGGTCAGCATCGCCATCGAAAAAATGATCAATCTCGGCCTGGTCGTCTCGGCCCCACATCCACCCGAACCGCACGATCACCGGCCATTCGTGAATCCCTGCCACGACGCGCTGAAGCCGGTCTCAGCCTCGGTAGGCGATGGCACGTTGATTGTCGAACTGACTCCGCGCGGCCGCGAACGCGCCGGAAGCATCATTCGCCGTCACCGCCTGGCCGAGCGACTCTTCACCGACAGCCTGGCGATGGACAGCGAAACCGAGATCGAGCAGCAGGCCTGCAAGTTCGAGCACATCCTGTCCCCGGAAGCGACCGACAAAATCTGCGCGTTCCTGGGCCATCCCCGCACCTGCCCCCACGGCGCGCCCATCCCCCCAGGCCCATGCTGCGGACAGTCCCCGGAACGCTCAGGATTAACAGCCGACGCAGTTCGGGCGAATCAACGCTAAACGCTTTCCGCCCGAACACGTCTGCTAAACGCCGCGGCCGGCCAGCGCTGCTATGATCCCGGATAGACCATGCCCTCACGTCGCCCCATCATCGGCGTCTTCGATTCTGGCTTCGGCGGCCTCACCGTTCTGAAAGCCTTGCTGGAAGCGATCCCGAACGCCGACTATGCCTACTTCGGCGACACCGCCCGTCTGCCCTACGGATCGAAGTCCGTCGAAACTGTCGCCCGGTACGCGGTTGAAGCGGCGCACTTCCTCGAATCGCAGGGTGCGGAAATGCTGGTCATTGCGTGCAATACTGCAACCGCCCTCGCTCTCAACCAGATCATCGCGGCTGCGCATGTGCCGGTGGTCGGCGTAGTCGAGCCCGGAGCCGCAGCAGCCGCTGCCGCAACCAGGAATCAGAAAGTGGTTGTGATCGGCACCGAGGCCACGGTCAGCAGCCATGCCTATCACAAGGCCCTCGTCGCCCGCGGCCTGAATACACGCGAGAAAGCCTGCCCCCTGCTGGTGCCGCTGGTCGAAGAAGGATGGGTCGACCATTCCGTTACCGAGCAGGTCGCGAAGATTTACCTGGCTGAGGCCTTTGCCGATGGCTTTCACGACGCCGACGTTCTGGTTCTCGGCTGCACCCACTATCCGCTGATCAAGCCGCTCCTGCGCCGCGCCGCGCCGGGTCACGTACGCATCGTGGACTCCGCGGAATCCACCGCCCACGCTGTCGCTTCTCAACTGCAGCAGTTGATTCCGCCAGCCCAGTCGAGCACGGAAGAACGTCGCGCCGCGCCGCGAATGAAGTTTTTCGCCACCGATTCGGTCGAGAAGTTCCGCCGGCTGGGAGAGCGCTTCCTCGGACACACCATCGCAGAGGTGCAACACGTCGACCTGAAGGAATAAGCAACCTTGTCATCCTGAGCGCCCCTTGTCATCCTGAGCGCAGCGAAGGATCTCTGTACTTTGCCGGCGGCGTCGACATTGCCAGCGAGTACATCGGTCCTTCGCTGCGCTCAGGATGACAAGGGGCTTGGCCGCGAGATTCGGATAGATCGCCTCGCCTCGGACAATTACTGTGTCCTTCAAACGAATTCCATGTCCAATGGAAAGCGAGAAAAGGAATCTGATGCATCCGCTCGACAACATCATCTGGCAGGCGCTCACCACGCGACAGGCCGAGTTTGCTGAGGCCTTCCACTCGGCGCGGCGGTTCATGCGTGACGTCACCAGTCTGGCTGCTATGCCTGATCTCAGCGCGCAGAGCTTTCAATCTCTCGCCGGACTCGCCGGCCCGGGCGGAACGACCGCACTTTTCCTCGAAGCGCCATTCCAGCCGCGGCCCGGATGGAAAGTTGTCGCGGGCGCACCGATGCTCGAGATGGTCTATGAAAACGGCACGGTGCCAGCCCGTTCAGAGATCGAGATCCATGAGCTCGGCGCAAAAGATTCGCCCGAGATGGTCGAACTTGCGACGCTCACCAAGCCCGGCCCCTTCGGCATCCGCACTCACGAACTGGGAACGTATCTCGGAGTTCGCCGCGAAGGAAAATTGGTGGCGATGGCGGGCGAGCGCTTGAAAATTCCGGGCTACACGGAAGTCAGCGCCGTCTGCACGCATCCTGATCACACCGGCAAAGGATATGCGCAGGCCTTGATGAGCGAAGTCTTGCGCCGCATTCTTGATCGCGGCGAAACCCCGCTGCTGCACGTTCGGGAAGACAATGAACGCGCGATTCGCGTCTACGAAAAGTTGGGATTCAGTAAGAGAGTGCTGATGCACTTCGCGGTAATTCGAAGGGACGCGGCGCAGTAAATCGCCATGCGGCTCGCTCCTACAAATGCCTCGCCCACCGCGTCCGGAACCGCAGGTTGAAGTTGGAAGGCCTCGACCGTACTTGCCTTCGATTCCATTTTGGGTCGAGCCAACGCGTCGTTAAATCGATTTAACGACGATATTTAAGTCGTTAAGAATAATCCACTTACAGAGATTTATTTACACAGCACTTGCAATGCGGAAGAGTCTCCGATTCAAGCGCTTGCGTGATCACTGCACCCATCCTGGTGCAGGGCGTAGCCGGAAGTGGTCTTGACTTTCTCGGCTGTGGGAGACTGTGTCGCGAAGGGGCGGACGCATTCGTTCGCCCCGCAAGCGTAGCGAGCGCCCGGACGAATACGTCCGGGCCTTCGTGTTCGCTGCAGATGTCAAGGGGTTTATCTCAGTACAGGTGGAATTCGACCTCGACCGCGATCTCGGTCGCCACGGCGTGCCCATCTTTCTTGCCCGGCTCAAACTTCCAGTTCTTTACCGCTTCAATGGCCTTCTCATCGAGACCCATCCCCAGGCTGCTGAGTACGCGGATGTTGGTCGGACGGCCATCGGTTCCCACGACCAAGCCCAGTGTGCATACGCCCTGATACTTGGCCTTGCGGGCTTCCTCGGAGAATTCCGGTTCAGGCTGATAAATCGGCACCGGCGGACTCACTCCAGCACCTACCCGGAAAACGCCGCCGCCCGTCCCGCCACCTTCGCCTGGGCCAAATCCCGGCCCCTTACCTTTGCCAACTCCGCCGCCTGAGCCTTCGCCAATGCCGCTGCCGGAGCCCGTTCCGTTCGAGGGCAACACGGCGTGCGACATGGGATCGCCCAGGTTGGGCATGTTGTTGTTGATTGCCAACTGAACCTGCGGAGGAATCACGATGGTGGGTTCGACCGCGAGCTTGGGATTGAGGTTGCGAATCACCGCCGCCGGAGGTGTGATCTGCTGCATGGAGAACTTCGGCAACTTGCCGCGGCTGGCCTGCAGCACGTCATGGTCGCCGCCGCCACCACCACCGCCAGCCTGCGTCTGGGCAGGCTTCAACGGCGGCAAATCGGCATCACTGAAAACGACCGTCACTTTTTCTGGAGCATGAGCCGCCGCGACCACGCGACGCCCAATCAGGGCACCGGCGACAATCACTCCTACGATCAAAACGTGCACGCCAGTCGAGCCCAGCGCGCCGTTTCTCCAGTTGGAGTAGAAACCCCAAATGTCCTTCACTGGCTCTGGCTTAGACTCCAGCTTCAGGGGCGGAAGTTTTTTGGGGAAAAAGAACTCGTCGAGCTGGGTGGCCAGCGACTTCCAGAGAGGTTCTTCAAAGCTCTCCCGGGCTAGCAGCAGATGCAATTCCGGCTCGTGACCCACGTTCGGGTTAATTGGCGCTGATCCCATAATCCTGTCTGCTAACTCCATGATTTCCGTGTGGGAAGAGCCCGGCCAAAATGCCTTCGAAATCCTCGCTCTCACACAGATGAGCAACCGGCGCTTCAAGTTGCTCGATTGAGCCAATTTTTGGATGGGAAGCTCTCGACCCACCCCATACCGCCGGGGCCGAAATTTCCTAGTTTATCGGTTAACAAAATTGTAACTCTAGTCGGCACTTTGTGACAGTGCATTTCCACATGCCGTCAAGGTCCAGACAGACATGACCTTCCACTCTAGGAGATCCTTCGCGCCGCCTCAGGAATGGCTGCGCTCATGATGACGCCCTGAGCCTGCAAGCCTGCGCCACGCGAATAGACGTTCCCTGCACGGCTCCCTATAATGAAAGGATTCAATCATTTGGAGAGACGAACCGAGTGCCGCTCGATCTGAAAAAGACCATCAACCTGCCCAAAACCGCCTTCCCCATGAAGGCCAACCTGCCACAGAACGAGCCCAAAATGCTCGAGCGCTGGCAGCAGATGGGCATCTACGAGCGCATCCGCGAAGCCCGCCAGGGCGCGCCGCGCTACATTCTGCACGACGGGCCGCCCTACACCAGCGGGCCCATCCACATGGGCACGGCGCTCAATAAGTGTCTGAAAGATTTCATCGTTAAATCAAAGACTATGGCGGGCTTTGACGCGCCTTATGTGCCCGGCTGGGATTGCCACGGCCTGCCCATCGAGATCAAAGTCGACAAGGAACTCGGCGGAAAGAAACTGCAGATGGCGCCTTCCGCGGTGCGCGCCGCGTGCCGCAAGTACGCGCAGAAATTTCTTGACCTGCAGCGCACCCAGTTTAAGCGCATCGGCGTTTTCGGACGCTTCGACCGTCCCTACGCCACCATGAATCCGCAATACGAGTCGGTGGTGCTGTCGACATTCTTTTCTTTCTACGAAAACGGATTCGTCTACAAAGGCCTGCGCGCCGTTTACTGGTGCATGCACGATGAGACCGCTCTCGCCGAAGCCGAAGTCGAATACGAGAACCACACCAGCAGCACGGTCTACGTGAAGTACGCGCTGCTCGATGATCCTGCGACCATCGACGCCGCCCTCGCAGGGAGGAAGGTCTCTACCATCATCTGGACCACGACTCCCTGGACGCTGCCCGCTTCGATGGCTGTGGCGTTTCATCCCGACGCGGATTACGTCGCGCTCGAGTCCGGCGGCGAAGTATATATCGTCGCGTCTCAACTGGCGGGCGAAGTCGTCGCGAAGTGCCATCTGGCTGATCCAAAGGAACTGACGCACTTCCCCGGCAGAAAGCTGGAGCGCCTGAATTTCCAGCATCCATTTCTGGATCGCAAAATCCTCGGCGTGCTCGCCGACTACGTCACCATGGACACGGGCACGGGCGTGGTTCACACCGCGCCTTCGCATGGCGCTGAGGACTTCGTCACCGGCGTGAAGTATGGACTCGATGCGACCAGCAATGTCGACGAGAAGGGCATCCTGCGCAATGGCCTGCCGGAATACACCGGCAAGCGCGTCTGGGACGCGAACCAGCCCATCATCGAATTGCTGAAGACGCGCGGCGCACTGCTGCATACGGAGAGGACCGAGCATTCCTATCCGCACTGCTGGCGCTGTCACAATCCTGTAATTTTCCGCGCCACCGAGCAGTGGTTCATCTCGATGGAGACTCCCATGCCCGGCGGTAGCGGCGAAACCCTGCGCTCGGCCACGCTCAGCAAAATCAAGAATGTGAAGTGGGATCCCGCCTGGGGCGAAGAGCGCATGGCGAACATGATCGAGTCGCGGCCCGACTGGTGCATCTCGCGCCAGCGGGTGTGGGGAGTGCCCATCGCCGTGTTTCTGTGCGAGGCGTGCGGCAAGCCGCTAAAGGATCCTGCGGTCAATAAAAAAGTTGTCGGGCTGTTTGCGAAATCCGGCGCCGACGCCTGGTTCACCTCAGAGACGGATGGAATTCTTCCTGCCGGGAAGACGTGCCCGCACTGCAACTCTACGAAATTCGAAAAAGAATTCGATATCTTCGACGTCTGGCTTGAATCGGGCGCAAGCTATCTGGCGCTGGTAGCCGACGAACCATCGTACCCGTGGCCGTCCGATCTTTACCTCGAAGGCGGAGATCAATATCGCGGATGGTTTCAGTCTTCCCTGCTCTGCGGCATGGGCACGCATGCCAGCCCACCGTACAAAGGCGTGGTCACGCCCGGCTGGACGCTCGACGAAACCGGCCAGGCCATGTCGAAGTCGCGCGGCAATGACGTCGATCCGGTCGACATCGCCAGCAGGCTGGGCGGAGAAGTGGTGCGGCTGTGGGTCGCGTCGGTGGATTTTCGCGAGGATGTGGTTGGCTCGGAGCGGCTAATGCTTACCGCCGCGGAAAACTATCGCAAGATTCGCAACACGTTTCGCTACGTCCTGGGAAATCTGGACGGCTTTGTTCCCGAACGGGATGCCGTTCCTTTCGACGACATGGAGTCGCTCGACCAGTACATGCTGCGCCAGACCAGTTCTCTGGCCGCAGATGTGCGAGCCTGGTACGACGAATTTGCCTTCCACAAGATTTACCAGCGGGTCAATAATTTCTGCATCGTCGATCTGAGCGCGTTTTATTTTGACGTGCTCAAAGACCGGCTTTACATCAGCGCTCCGAAATCGCAGGCCCGGCGCAGCGCGCAGACTGCGATCTGGCGCATCGGCGAAGCCATGGTGCGTCTTCTGGCGCCGATCACGAGCTTCACCTGTGAAGAACTCTGGACCTATTTGCCCCCAATCGAAAACCGGCCGCAGAGCGTCCATCTGGCCCAGTTTCTGTCGGCCTCGGAGATCACCGGGAGCAAGTCCTCCGCCGAAAATGAACCCTCAGATAAAGATTGGGCCAGCCTGCGCTCGATTCGCGACGAAGTGCTGAAGGCTCTGGAAGAGGCCCGCAATAACAAGCTCATCGGCACCGGGCTCGAGGCACAGGTCGAAGTCACCGCATCTGATCCGCTGTACGCGCTGCTGCAGCGTTATTCTGAGCAGCTTCGCTACCTGTTCATCGTGTCGGCAGTTACGTTGAAGCCGGGATCGGGCAACGGTACGGGCGGCGTCCACGTAGAAGTCAAGAAGGCGGACGGCCTGAAGTGTGATCGCTGCTGGAATTACTCCACGCATGTAGGCGACGACAAAACGTATCCCAAAGTCTGCGAGCGCTGCAGCGCCGTTCTGAAAGAATTGGGCGCTCAGAGCTAGAGCTGGACCCACGACCGCTACAATAAATCCGAATGTCCCCCAACCGCGCACGCGCAGCCCACTTCCTAATTGCTCTCATCGTCATTGTTCTCGATCGCTGGACCAAGCATCTGGCGGCGACGCACATCCGAATGTACGCGCACATCCAGATCATTCCCGGCTTCTTTCGCCTCACCCACACAGAAAATACCGGCGCAGCCTTCAGCCTGTTCGCCGATTCGCCCTCGCACTGGAAAACCGGGCTGCTGATTGCTTTCTCTGCGACGGCGATGGTGGTGGTGGCTGTGCTGTTATGGCGGCAAGCGCGCCCATTCACGATGACGGGCATCGCCCTGTCGCTGATCCTGGGAGGCGCGATTGGGAATCTTTGGGATCGCGTGGCCAGCGGCCGCGTGGTGGACTTCCTGCTGTTCTACATCAAGCACTACCAATGGCCGGTCTTCAATCTAGCCGACAGTTCAATCGTGATCGGCGCGTGTCTGTTGGTGATGGAGATTCTTTTCCAGGAATCATCCCGGGAA
Organism: uncultured Acidobacteriota bacterium; assembly: GCA_963701925.1. Lineage (GTDB taxonomy): Bacteria > Acidobacteriota > Terriglobia > Terriglobales > Acidobacteriaceae > Sulfotelmatobacter. The sequence goes on along the minus strand of CAVPBQ010000005.1, from coordinate 154,233 downwards.
GAAACCGCAGGCAGTTAGAGCTTTACTGTGTCATCCTGAGCGCAGCGAAGGACCCGTGTACTCGCCGGCCGTATCGATGCTCTCGGCCGCTGCACAGGTCCTTCGCTGCGCTCAGGATGACAGGCAGCTAATCGCCTTATCTGTGAAAATCCGCGTGAATCCGCGGCAAAGAAGATCTGCTACGGCGCGCCGTAAATCTGACGGTACACCGCCGCGTTACGCAGAATGGCCTGCACATACTCGCGGGTTTCGGTGAACGGAATCGACTCCACGAATTCCGGCGAATCGCGATACGGCCCGCCCCCCATCCATTCTTCCACGCGGTCCGAACCCGCGTTGTAGGCGGCGAGGGCGTGCTCGAACGATCCGCCAAACTCATCCACCATGCCGCGAAAATAGCGCGTTCCCAATTCCAGGTTCACGGCCGGCGTAAACAACTGGGTTGGGCTGTAGCGTTTCAATTTTTCCTCGTGCGCCACAAGTTTGCCGGTTCGCGGCAGCAACTGCATCAGTCCAACCGCATTTGCCCGCGAAATCGCGACTGGGTTGAATTCCGACTCCTGCCGGATCAACGACGCCACTAAGTACGGATCAAGGCCGTTCGCGGCGGAAAATCTTTTCAGGTCAGACCAGTAAGGCCGCGGAAACAGCGCCTCCCAATAGACCCGCGGCAGCGTGGGAATATCCACTGCAAAATAGCTGGGCGCGGCATGCTTCATCACTTCGATGGCACGATCAAAGTGTCCAGTGTCGGTATAAAGCTGAGCAGTTTCTGCGGCGGCCCAGTTGCCGCCATCCTCGGCAGCCCCAGCCTGCAGTTCACGAACGGCGAAATCTACCAGCCCGCCGTTGCCCAGCAACTTGGCCTTCTGCACATGCAGATCGTCGGCCGGGGGCTCGACCAACTCGATCTTCGCGTTTTCAATCGGCGGAATGCGATCGAGAAGCGGATATTCTCCCGGCGCATCGTCCGATTCCGGCAGCTTCTTCAGACGCTCCCGCCCTAACTCCGCGTAGTAATAATTTCTGAAGCGGTCGGAGAGCTTCTGATAGTACGCTCGCGCCATCGCCGGCTGATGATCCTCTTCTGCCAAGCGCGCCCGCCAATACAAAGCCGCCGAAGCCTCATTCCCCGCGGGATACAGCGTGATCTGGTCTTCGAACTGCTTCTTGGCGTCGTCGGAGCGCCCCTGCCGCAAGGTCAGCCACGCGGCCTTCCAATGCGCGTACGATGCCCGCGATCCAGTCGGAAAACGCTGCTGCAATTCGCGAAACGCGTCCAGCGCCTGATCGTACTCGTGATGCACGAGGTGCAGATTCGCCACCAGAATCAGCGCCGATTCGAGCCACGAACTCTGCGGCGCAGCCTGCCGCAACTGATCCACATCGCGATAGAACTCTTCATTCTGATCGGACGCCCATGCCACTTCTGCCAAAATATAAAATCGCTCCGCACTCTGATCACCGGTCGCGCCGGCCAGCGTGGTCAATTCCGCCTTAGCCTCGCGGTTGCGGCTGGCGCGATGCAATGCGTCCGCCAGCGCCAGTTCGACCTCAGGACGCTCCGCCGCGCTCAGGTGAATCAGCAACTCGCGATACTCCTCCGCCGCGTCGTTGTAGCGCCGCGCCTTCATCAGCAACTCAGCCCGCGTCTTGTGCTGCGCCGAAGTCGGGGCCAGCACCAGGGACAATTTCTCCAACTCCGCGTGCGCCGGATCTGCCTCGGCCGAAGTGGGCATGTTGAAATAGACATTGGCGAAGGCCGCAGCCGCTTTCGGGTTTTGACCGAGCGCCGCATAGGCGCGACCCAAAGTAAACTCCAGATCAGAACGTGCCGGCAGACGATTTTTCTCCAGTAAATCCGCGGCTTCGGAAGCCCGTCCCTCGCTCAACAGCGCGTTAGCGTAACTCACGGCCGCATCACGCGCCAGCAAAGTTTCGGGATGAGCCGCGCCGAAATCCGCCAGCATCGCCATGCCTTCGGCCTGGCGGCCAGTCTGCAGATAACAGGTGCCCAGGTAATACGCAACGTAATCGCCGAGATCTCCAGCCAGCGGACGCGCGCGATTGAGCGGATCGATCGCCTTGGCGCAATCGTGATCGAGCACGCGGGCGTATCCCACTACCAGCCAGGCCAGCGCTCCCGCATCTTCTTTGGCATGCGCTCGCGCATAGACTTCAACTCCGGCGTACGCGGTGGGAGTGCGATCCTGAATCAGTTGCTGCGCCATCGGCCGCAAGGTGGTGGAAGCTACAAACGCCTGCCGAATGCGGCGCACGCGGGGAGAAATCGGCCGCCTTTTTTTCCCTCTAGCGGATCGACTATGCGGCGCCGTCGCTTTTTTGGCAGAAGAGGACGATTGCGACTGCGCCTTATGTGCTGGCGCATGTGCGGCTGGCTTTTTGTTTGGAGTGCTGGCCGCAGCGCCCGTGCTGCTCTGTTTTTCTGTGCTCTTTTGATCCGGGGAGTTCGTTGCTGACGGGCTGAGAGCCTGCTGACTCACGACCTGTTGAGGAATCCGCACTATCTCGCGCGCGCCCACCGGCAGCACGCATAAGATCGCGGGCGCGACCACTCGAAACCATTGGAGACCCAATCGAACCACTTTACTTTTTTCGCGCGGAGACGCGAACCAGAACCTGTTAGAAGAATTCACTGCACACTACTTGCGAAATGCCGCACCCATCACCGACAAATCGTCTTCAGCCAGACTACGAACCACTTCCTTCTGAAAATAATCTTCGCTCGCCGCCGCCGTGCTGCCGTAGCGTTTTTGATAAGTGGCGCGGCTCTTCTCGATATCGTCCTTCAACCGGCCGTACAAATCCTTATTGCGCCGGCCTTCGGCCACCTTCGCCTGGTTGTAGAGCTTGATCTCATCCACCAGCAGGCGCGCGAAACGCTGCGCCTTGCGGTGGGTGTCGGCATCTTCGGCGGACATCGCGGCGAATGGGTCTGCGGCCGTTGCGGGCGCCGAGGCCGCAGCGCTTGCTGCCGCATGCGCGCCCACTTCCACCACTTCCGCAACCGGTTCTGGCTCGCGCGGTTCGATATGCTTCGGAGCATGCGCGGCAAAGGGATCGGAAAATGTACTTGGAGCCGGCACCGGAACCGGCGCCATCGCGGCTGCACCCTCTACAACTTCTTTATGCGCCTGCTTGCGCAGCGAAGTCACTTCCAGCCACGCACTGGTAGCCATCACCAGTAGTTCGAGCGAAGACGCGTCCAGCATGCCGTTGGCTCCGCCGTCAGCATAGAGCAGCGCCGCAACTTTATCCTTCAGAACCAGCGGCAGCACCAGGATCTGCTCATTCTCCGGACCGCCAAAGCGTTGCAGGAATCCGCCATCCATTTCCGCGATATTCGCCGGCGCGGCAATCCGGTTTTGGTAAGCATGCGCGACCGGGCCGGAGGTTACCGGGAGAGGAAAATCTTTCACGACCTCCTCGTCGCCGAATCCGCGCGCCTGCCATCCGTGAGCCGATCCTGCCTTCACCACGAATAGTGCGATGCGCGTCGCATATCCCGCGGCTGCATCGAGCAGAGCGCGAAGAATTTCTTTTTGCGTAGTTCCGACATGAATGCTAGCCACAGCCTGCACCAGAGGCTGGGTTCCATTAGCGCTGCCAGCAGGCGTTTCCGGCGCTTCGGACTGAGGCAACTCCGCGAGGACGCGGTCCACCAGCTCGGCCTGCAACCTGGGCAGTTGCTGGTCGAGAGCGTGCGCTACTGCGCGTTCGATAATCTGCCGGAGTTCCTTGCTGTCCACCATGGGTGTTAAAAAATCTTTCCCGGGACGCTGCAATCCGTCGTGCTCAAGTGATGTCCGCCACCAACAGCATCGCCTTAAATGCTGATTATATTGGCACTTGCGCACAGACTGCAGGGTACTTAGGTAACTGTTAAAGCACGAGCAGTCGGCTTTCTGGACTGTATCGCAAATTTCCCTCGCCCACCAAGGCAAAGCCGTTGGGCAAACCGGCTGGTTACCAAGTAGAATAACAGTTCGCACTCAGGGTGGTGGGGCCGCGGTTTCAGCACCCGGCTTCGTTTTGAGTGGAAAATGTTGCATCGTCTTCACTATGGGAGCAATCCAAAACAAAGTAGTAGGACCGGTTAGCGAGGAGCTGCAGCTGGTCCAGGCCGCCAAGCGCGGCGACGACTCGGCTTTTGAAGAGCTGGTGCGGCGCTACGACCGGAACGTTTTTCGGATCGCGCAACACATCACGCAGAATCGCGAAGACGCGGAAGATGTGGTGCAAGAGGCGTTCCTGAAAGCCTACGGAAATCTGGCGCAGTTTCAGGAGCAGTCGAAGTTTTATACCTGGCTGGTCCGGATCGCGGTCAACGAAGCTCTGATGAAGTTGCGCCGGCGCAAGCCGGAGCGCACGGTCTCGCTCGACGAAGACATTAAGACGGAAGATGACTCGCTTCCGCGCGAAATTGCCGACTGGAGCCCGAACCCGGAGCAACAGTACACGCAAGCCGAGCTACGCGAGATTTTAAGCAAGACGATTCAAGGCCTTCCCCCAGGCTTTCGAACGGTGTTTGTTTTGCGGGACGTGGAAGGACTTTCTACGGAAGAGACTGCGGCGGCGCTGGAGCTGAGTGTGCCCGCGGTCAAGTCGCGATTGTTGCGTGCGCGCCTGCAGCTTCGTGACCGGCTGGGAAAGTACTTTCAGAAGGGTGCAGGCGGCAATGGTAAAAACAGCGACACGAAGAGTGGAGACGGCAACCAGTGAAATGCGCTGAATTTCTGCAGGAGCTGACCAATTATCTGGACGGCGTCCTCGACGATAAAACCAAGCTGGAACTCGAGAACCATCTTTCCTGGTGTCACAACTGTTACGTCGTCTGCGACACAACCAAAAAAACCATCGAGATTTACCGCGACTCCCAACTCTACGAGTTGCCGGACGATCTGCGCAGCCGCTTGCGTTCCGCCATCATGCAGAAGTGCCAGCAGCATAAGAAGCGTGGCCCGCAAAGCGTGTGATCGATCTTGAGCGATGAGCAATGAGCGATGAGTTGTGAGCAGTGAGCTTCCGGATTCGCTCTTAAACTCGTTGCTAATTGCTCAATAGCTCGTCCCTCATTGCTCGCTGATCATGCTCTACGTTAACTTTTTCTGCCCATTCCCGTTCTGATCCATATCCGGAATTTTGTAACTCCTTCCGCTCACACCACTTGCATTCGCCCTAAGGGATACCCCTGAAATCGGAAACCATTTAGGGGATGACTGAATCTAAGTTAGAGGGTACGGTGTAGAGCGGACCCAGTTCTCAGGTTGCGGGCAAACCATCCCGCAGGTGGAAGGTGAACATGATCGCAAAACTGTACGATGCGCTTTTTGGCTGCAGGCACTCCCGCTATAGCTTTCCGGTGACGATTCGCCGCGCTGGGCGCCGGCCTCAGGCCGCCGCGCTAACGGGCACCTACGTCGCCTGCCTGGATTGCGGCAAAGAATTTCCGTACGACTGGCAGGACATGAAAGTGATCACGTCGCCGGAGCGCCATCGCGAGCATCTGGCCGAACTGGCGAAGCATGCCGCGTAAATTGTAGCGAAGTTGATTCCGTCCCTTCCCCCAGAGCCGCGAGCAAAACTGCTCGCGGCTTTCGCTTGTTCGGGCGCCGCTGCGCATCCCGATCATGTTAGCTTGCGGTTTAAAACCTCTTCGACTCGCAGTTCCGATTTCGATCCTTGCGATGTTTCTTTTGACTCCACCGATTTCGCCAGTTTACCCACTCCAAGTAGGGGATGTTGAATCTTTTCGCGGGCAGCCGCCCCGCGTGTGCGCCGTTCGTTGAAATCAGATTTTGTTGGAGCGAGCGGTGGTTTCGTGGATTTTTCTGGCTGTCGCCGGAGACTTTTGCGGCGCCGCGAAGAATGGGGGCGCAGCGTACCACCCCTCTTTCAAAAATGGTTTTTCGCGGGGCAGTATCTCGCGCAGCGCCCAGTCAATGCGGTCGACGCCGTCGGAGATGATGCGAATGAGATGCTGATTCTCGATCGCATCCACGGAGAGCGAGATCGGGGCTAAGGCATTACGAATGTGATGATTCATTTCGCCAATCACCTGCATGCGGGCGACCGTTGCGCGGTACTGTTCGCGGGCCATCTGCGCGAGTCTTGCGACCAGGCCAGTTACGATGAGGGCCGAAAAAGCTTCCGCTAGTAATCGTTCGCGATTGCGTCCTAGATCAGGCACAAGCCAGCGGTGCATGAGTTCGGTGGCTATAAACGAGACGGCTCCCACGCCAATTGCGATTCCAAGAACATGTTTCCACGAAGATAGATTTGTTTCCGGGGGTGCCATTTGAATCTCCTCTCTGAAGTTTGAAGCGGCAACGAAACGATCGGTCTGGAGACCAATCCCGCGTTGCATGAGAATCCACTGCAGCTGAAGGGAGACGGAGGGGCTAGGCACTCGGAGGCGGGCGGTTGTGACGTCTGCTATCAACTGGTGCTTCATCGATGAAGCTGGCAACGGCCTTTGGACGATGCGAAATTGCGATTACATGGAAGGCTTGTGCGCTGGCTGGAAACACTTCGCATTGAAAATCCAGATTTTCAAAACACTGCCTGCCGTTATGGTGCGCGAGTTCGACCTTCGCTGACTGCGCGAAAGACAGAGGAGGAAGAGACTGCGTTGCTCCCGACGTCAGACTGACGAGAGCGATGAGACAGAGGATGGTGATCCTGCGGGAGAGCAGCGTAGCTACGATCGCAGAAACATGGGGTCGGGCGTACATCGGTGTAGAGTTCCGGTAAAGGTGAGATGGACCTATCGCAGTGGAAAGTTGCATCCACTGGTGAAAAATCCCCATTTTTACTCGCAGACGGGTTACGAGCGCGCGGCTCAGGCCGCTTCCTTTCCAGAATAGAAAAGCCCCGCTGGGCAGCGGGGCTGATCCTTCTTTTTGCCGGAGATTTATCTCGACGGATACTCCGCCGGAATCGGCACTGCGACGCGCTTATCCAGCGGAATGAATTCGCGCTCGGCGGGTCCGGTATAGACCTGCCGCGGCCGGGCAATTTTTTGCTCGGGATCGGTGATCAGTTCCTGCCATTGCGCCAGCCATCCTGCGGTGCGCGGAATGGCAAACAGCACCGTAAACATCTCCGGACGGAAGCCCATCGCCTGGTACATGATCCCGGAATAGAAGTCGACGTTGGGATACAGTTTGCGCTTCACGAAATAATCGTCTTCCAAAGCGATGCGTTCCAACTCCAGCGCGATGTCGAGTTTGGAACTGCGTCCCGTAACCTGGAAGACCTGCTCGGCGCTCCAGCGAATGATTTTCGCCCTGGGATCGTAATTCTTGTAGATGCGGTGGCCAAAGCCCATTAGCTTGATCTGCCCATCCTTAACCCGCTTGATGTAGGCCGGGACATGATCCTTGGAGCCGATCTCGTCGAGCATCTTCAGCACTTCTTCATTGGCGCCGCCGTGCAACGGCCCAGCCAGAGCCGACGCCGCCGATGCCACCGACAGGTAGGGATCGGCCTGCGAACTGCTCACCGAGCGCATGGCGTTGGTGCTGCAGTTCTGCTCGTGGTCGGCGTGCAGAATAAACAGAATGTCGAGCGCGCGCGCCAGCGCGGGATTGGCCACGTACTTGGGCTCGACCATCTTCCACAACATGTTCATGAAATTTTCGGTATAGCTCAGATCGTTGTCCGGATAGACGTAGGGAAATCCTACGTTGTGCCGGTACGACATGGCCGCGATCGACGGAACCTTGCCGATGAGGCGTGTGATCTGGTGCATGCGGTTGGCGGGATCGTGGATGTTTTTCGCATCGGGGTACACGCTCGACAACGCCGCAATCGTGCTCACGAACATCGCCATGGGGTGCGAGGAGTAGCGGAAGCCCTCCATGAACTTCTTCGTGGTTTCGTGCAGCATGGTGTGATGGGTTATGTCATACACCCACTGGTTCAGCTCTTTTTCCGTGGGCAGTTCGCCGAATAGCAAGAGGTACGCAACTTCCAGAAAGGTGCAGCGTTCGGCCAGCACTTCGATGGGATAGCCGCGATAGCGCAGGATGCCCTTGTCACCATCAATGTAGGTGATGGCGCTCTTGCAGGACGCCGTATTCATGAATGCCGGATCGTAGGTCATCAGCCCGAAGTCGTCGGGGCCGGTCTTGATCTGGCGCAAATCCATCGCCCGAATGGTTCCGTTCTCCACTGGGACGTTGTAAGTCTTGTTAGTTCGATTATCGGTAATGGTTAGCGTGTTTTCTGGCATGAAGGCTCTCCGCATGAACTGCCCAATCATTCCAACGTAGCCGAGCCTAAGCGGCTTTACAAGGCCATTCTGTGATTAGGGTCACATCCAGGTGTGATGCAGTGCCGAAGGGCGGCGATGGCCCCATAACTAAATCTAAGGGCTCGGGACGGACTTTACCGCGTAGTAGCCTGGCCGGGCCTGCACGCTCAGCTTCTCCGGGGAGTTCAGCGTGACTTTCAGCTTGTGGAACTTGCCATCGAGCTTCTGCGGCGAGAATCCGAGCACATAGATGAACTCCGGCGTTTCGGCCGTCTGCCGGAAGCCCTCATTCATGTTGTTATTGCGGTGAAAGTAGGTTCCGCCCGTGCCATAGGCGAGATCGGCCATCACCTCGCTGCGCGCCAAGGACTCGTGACGGTCAAACTGGCTGCGGGATAGATTGCCTTGTGCATTCGACTCCGGCGTGTCTTCCAGGCCGGTGGCATCGAGCGTATTTACTACAATGCCCGCCTGCAAGGCGCGATCAATCAGGGCCATCGCCTTGTCCTGCGAATCGGGAGCGACCGTCACAAACCCGGGGGAGATCAGCACGATCATGCGTCTGCCCGTCATCGCCGAGGTACGGGCGATCACCTCACCCAGGATTCCGAGCGTCTGCTCACTATTAGCCCGCCCGGTGTTGACTACTTCGAGAGCCCTCGAAGCAGCCAACCGTCTGGCTTGGCCCGCTGTGTATGCCTGCGAGCAGCCCATGGCTTCGCCCTCAGCCAGGTTACCGGCGTCGACATCGGCATGGTTTACGATCAAGTCCGCTTCGTAGTAACTCATCGGCGGACAGTTCCAGCCCGGCATGGGATGCGGCTTCATGGTCTTCAGCGCCGCCAGCAGACGATCTTTGTCCGCAGTGAAGTTCACTCCAACTTCCCCAGAGGTGGTGAATAATGCAGCGCGATCTTCCTGGCGCATCTCCGCGAGATGGTTCCCCGCCGCTGCCGCACTGGCTGATAGATCTTCCCGGCTAAGGCCAATATCGTCGAACACATAGGCGATATCGTTTTCCGAAGGAACGGTTCTGTGGATCTCGGCCGTCGCTTGATCTGCGGCAACGTCAGTCTGCTCGCGCGGCGCTGCCGGCGTGTCGTTCTTTTCGACGGTGAATTTCGTAATGACTTGCGGCTTGCGCTCGTCAAACAAGTGGAAATTTTCCTTATTCAAGTTTCCGACTGCATGTCCGGTTGAATTTCGTGGCACTACACTCACAGGCACAAGGTTCACGCTCACTCGAAACACCGGTATGCCCGGACTCGCGGGCTTCTCCGGCGCCGCGCTCTTTGCAACGGCGCTTTCTCTTTCCACAAGTTTCTGCTGTTCTTGCCGCAAGGCTGCCAATTTCTGCAGCGCCGCTGCTGTGGCTGCAGCCAGATCCCGTTGCTGCTCCACCTCCAGGCGCGCGTCGTCTTCGCGGATCGCCTGCTCCCGGAGAATTTCGTAAATGGTGGTGTTCTGCTCCAACTCTGCTTTCAGCTCTTCCCTAGCCGCTGCTGCCGATTCTCCGCTCGGCACTTCGCCAGGAAGGTTCAAAACCATCCGCGCCTTCGCCCGGAACTTGTGGCAGCCGCGAAATCGGACGACATTCCGCGTCGGTTTCTGATCCTGAAATTGGGTCGCGATGCTGGACGCAACCGGCAGCACAAATGTCGTTCCATCGCCGAATTCCACGTTGCCGTAGTCCGTTATGATTTCCGCGCTCTGCATGGGAAACACCGTGGGCAGGTCCTTCGCGGTCGAGTGAAATCTCACGACTGCGCCCGTCTGCTCATCGATCCAGAGTTCTCCTTCGTAAGGCGGAGCGACTACCTGATCTTCGGCGCGCAACTGCCAAACTGCTTCATTCTGGCGCGCGATCCGAAAGCTGAAAACCCAGGCGGCGCGTCCGTCATACTGTTCCTCTCTCACAAATTTAAAATCGGGGTGATTCGCCTCATGAAAAATATCGCGCAGATTGCCTTCAAACTGACCGCTCGACCATAGTCCCGCGGCTTTGGTCATGACATCCGCTACAGGTTTGCCATTCAGCCGCAGATCGCTATAGGACTCGTCTCCGTCCTCATAGGTCACCGTCGCGGTGATCAGATCGCTGGGCACGCGATTATGGCCTTCGTAACGCGACGTCTCCTGCTGGCACACGAAGTTTGGCATCTTCTGCGGGAGGGTCATGGCGTACTCGCAAACCCCACGAACCGCGCCGGAATGACGCAAATCTGGCGACAGCCAGTCGCAGAAATTTCCGTTGGTCGTGGGTGCCATACCCGTGGAAGGAGTTGTCTCCTGCAGAAAGGTCGCATCGGCGGTCTGGCTGCGGTTCACGCCGCCTCCATTTGCCAGATCGCCCAGCACCGCTTTGCTGGATCGGCCAGCCGCCTCGAGCACGGCATCCTTGTCCGAAAACGATTCATCGCTCTTGGCGGAGCCGCTGGCGTACGAGCCTCCATCAGCCACACCTCGCAGCAGATATTCCAGGGTTGCGGTGACTGTCGGGGTGTTGGTGACCGATCCATCGGCAGTACGCTCAAAATGGTGGGAGCCCTGCAGCGGCTTCAGGCGGCTATACAGTATGAACTGGCAGTTCTTCTTGGCAGCCGCGGCGACTGCTGCGCCCCCCGGAGGCGCATCCAGCGCAACCGCTTCCACAGAAATTTTCAGCTTCTTGTCAGACTTGTGCTGGTTGAGCGTCTTTACCAGGCGATCTCTGATATCAGGGTTTGCGATGCCTTGCACGCCACCAGTGGGAAGCGTGACCGCGATCCGCACTACTGGCTTGTCCTGCGCGAATACGGGAAGACAGAGCAGCAGAACAAACAGAAGCAAGGTGTGCCGGAAAGTTCGATACGTGAGGATCATGGTCCAGAGTCTTCGTCGAACCTGACAATAGTGCCGAGGTTCAACCCCTCGAAACTCTCTCCCGCAAAGGAAAACCGGCAGCCGAAGCCGCCGGTGAATACTTCACGTCCGCTTTCTAGTTCGAGGAATCGTCGCGCCGCTTCAGGGTCGGACGATCGTCGTCGCTCTTGGAATCGCCGGACTGATCGCTGGTATTCGACGTGCGCCGCAGGCTAGGCTTGTTGGTGTCCTTCTGATCGAGCAGCTTGTGCTTGTTCTCGATCGAGGCCAGGCGCGCCTTCACGTCGTCAAATTCCGACGTGGTCACCACGTATTGCTGCCGCGCGGGAAGAATCTTGCGAATCTCGTCTTGCGATTTCTCGATTCGATCGCCGTTCTGGGGGTGGGTCTCGAACATCTTTGAGACCGTTCCCGGTTTCTTCTTCTCCATCGCCTGAATTTTTTCGAAGAACGAGACGAAGGCCGACGGATCGTATCCGGCGCGATACATGTATTCGACGCCCAGATAATCGGCTTCGGCTTCAAATCCACGGGAGAACTTCAGAATGCCGAGCAACGCGGCCGGACCAGCGAGTTCGTATCCCGCATAACCGATTCCGCCCCCGACAAAGATGAAGGGCAGCGAAGCCAGCTGCATCAGGGTGTAGCGGGTATTCTCGCGGGCCGCGTGGCACGCCGCCACGTGCGCGATCTCATGCGCCATCACGCCCGCCATTTCGGCTTCTTCATCGGCCGCCAGAATCAGGCCGGAATTTACATAGAAGAATCCGCCGGGCAACGCCATGGCGTTGACTACATCAGAATCAATCACTTTGATGGTGAACGGCACCTGCGCATCCGAGTTGCGCACCAGGTTCTGGCCGATGCGGTTCACATATTCGGTGACCACAGGATCGTTGATCAGCTTGATCTGCGACTCGATCTGCTGGGCATACGAGCGACCCATGGCGACCTGCTTCTCGATGCTGTACCAGTTGCCCACACCGCGACCGCATCCTACGTTGCGGTTGCCCACGGCATCCACGTCATCTTTACCACCATCATGCTTGATCGCGGCATCATCTTGCGTCGGCAGCGCCGCCGGATTCTGCTTGGGCGCGTTCTGCACATCCGCTGCCTTGGGCTTGTCCGAGTTCTGATCAGGATTCGGATTCTGCTGCGGGCTGGTCTGGGCTGGGGACTGAGTCTGGGACGGGGATTGAGTTTGGGGCTGAGGCTGGGTTTGAGTCGGATCCTGACTCGGACTCTGCGCCCACGTCCAAGGTACTGCGCTGAACGCCGCCAATGCTATCGCGCTTGCCAGCCATCTGAGTTTCATAGGAATACTCCCTTACGGTCGATTATACGCCCGAGTCAAACACCCCAAAGCCAGAAGTGACGGAGACGCCAGATTGGTCCTGCCGCTGACAGTTAGACGCTCCGGGGTGACCGCCGGGTTATCCGAGGGAGGAGATAAAGATCACGCCGTGGGCGACTTAGGGTACGGCTGAAAGCGAGCCGTTTCAAGGCGCAGCTCGCTACGCTCGTTCGGCCTTGCTTGCCGCCCGCGCCGCGCGGTCGTACCATAACGCCTTGCTTTGATCTTGCTGGTTGATGTTGCTGGCTCGAATTGCTGGGAGGCTTCATGCTCGACCGCCGTCGTTTCCTCTCTTCGGTCTCGGGCGCTGCCGCTGGAATCGCAGCGCTCACCTCGCCCTCATCATCCTTCGGTCACAACTTGCTCGCGCAACTGGAGAAGACCCCGCCGCTGCCCGATCATTCCCTGCTCGAAAAGAATGAGGACGCGTATTGGGCGGAGATGCGCCGCCAGTTCCTGATCCCCGAAGAGGAGATTTATCTAAACAACGGCACCGTGGGCTCGAGTCCCGCGCCCGTGCTACGCGCCATTTTCGACGGCTACAACACGACTGAAAAAATGGATCAGGAAGACCCCGAAGACTATCCGATCTGGGGATACGCGGCCTGGAACGAGTTCCGCGACCCGCTGGCGGAATTTGTCGGCTGTAAGCGTGACGAGCTCGCCCTGCTGCGGAACGCCACGGAAGCGAACAGCTACATTGCCAATGGCATCGATCTGAAACCCGGCGACGAAGTGTTGATGACTGATCAGGAGCATCCCGGTGGCCAGCATCCGTGGAATCTGAAGGCCAAGCGCTATGGCATTGTGGTGAAGAAGATCGAACTTCCCCGTCCGGTGAAGGATACGGCGCAGGTGTTGAACCTGTTCAACGACGCGATCACGGCGCGGACGCGCGTGGTCTTCTTCAGCCACATCACGACTTTTTCAGGCGTGGTGCTTCCGGCCAAAGAATTGTGCGCGCTGGCGCGCAGCAAAGGAATTCTATCGGCCGTGGATGGCGCGCATGTGCCGGGAATGATGCGGCTTAACATTCGCGACATCGGTTGCGACATGTATTCGTCGAGCCCGCACAAGTGGCTGTTTGCGACCAAAGGCTCAGGATTTCTGTACGTGCGCGATGAAGTGATCAACCGGCTGTGGAACACGATCGTCACCGAAGGCTGGGACGAGCCGCAGTTGCGCGCCGAACGCTTCCAGCGCATCGGCAGTTCGAATGTTCCGGCGCTGTGCGGCTTGCGCGCCTCGATCAAACTCGCCACCGACATCGGGATCGAGCGCATCGAACGCCGGCATCGCCAACTCGCGGACTACATTCTGGCGGAGATGCAGAAGCGGGGCGCGGAATCGTGGACCTCTGCGGACGCCGCCCTGCGATGCGCGATTGTCAGCGTAAACGTGCCGCCGGTGCAGCGCATGGATCTGGAAAACTGGATGTGGAAGACGCACAAGATCAAAATTCGCGGAGGCGACCCGCATAAGCTGCGGCTCTCGACGCCGTACTATTTGCAGAAAAAAGATATCGACCGGTTTCTCGCGACGTTCGATGAATATCGAAGGCTGAAAGGCATTTAGTTCGCTGTCTCTCACCAGATCGAACGGACCAAAGGACTGTTAAGAATTCTCTCGTCTTGCGTAATCAGCGTGAGGCCGAGCGCCCGCGCGGTGGCACCGATCAGGCGATCTCCTGGATCTTTGGGATACGTTTCCGGGAACACCATCGCCAGCCCAGCAATCTCTGGGGTAATTTCGAGCACGCTCACTTCGGAACTCTCTACGATCTCGCGGACTGAGGCCTCGACCGTGCCGGAGGCCCTCAAACGCCCTTTAGCGAAGAGCAGGGCCAATTCCCAAAGGCTAATGGAAGCGATAGCGCAGCCGCCTTCGCGCTGCGCCTTGCGGATCTCACGCAACGCGCCCCGTGAGAGTTTAGCGGGACTCGAGACCATCCAGACCAGAACATGCGTGTCCAGCAGGATCACTTTAGACTGTCCCAATCTTCAAGAGGAGTTATGGGAGAAACAATATCTCCCAGAATCTCGACCTTCCCCGCGAGACAACCGAGGACGTCGGAAGGCTGCTCGTCGGGGGGAACCAGTTTGGCCAGAGGCTTGCCCCGTTTGGTGATCAGCACGGTTGTGCGCTTGGTCCGCACGTCTTCCATCACCTGGAGGCACCGGGCTTTGAATTCTCCGGCAGCAATTGTCTTCATATGGTCACTTCGTAATAACTATGGTAATTCTAACACAACCTGTTGGGTAACAAGACGCGAGCAGTCAAAAATTGCACAGGAACAATACCGAGTGCACCCGACGGAACGGTAATCTTTGCTCAGTCGTAGTACTCCAGGCCCAGGTGGGTGATCAATTCCTCGCCCTTCAAATGACGCAGGGTATTCTTCAGTTTCATCAACTGGATGAACAGGTCGTGCTCGGGATAGAGACCCGGCACTGTCATCGGAGACTTGAAATAGAAGCTAAGCCACTCCTGAATGCCCAGCCCCTTTAGGTCGCCGCAACGCTGCGCCAGGTCGAGGAACAGGACGAGATCGAGCACGATGGGCGCGGCCAGAATCGAATCCCGGCAGAGGAAATCAACTTTGATCTGCATGGGATAGCCCAGCCAGCCGAAGATGTCGATGTTGTCCCAGCCTTCTTTGTTGTCGCCGCGCGGCGGGTAATAGTTGATGCGCACTTTGTGGAAGATATTGCCATAGAGATCGGGATAGAGCCCGGGCTGCAGGATGTGATCGAGCACTCCGAGCTTCGACTCTTCCTTAGTCTTGAAGGATCCTGGATCGTCGAGGACTTCGCCGTCACGATTGCCGAGAATGTTCGTCGAGTACCAGCCGCTCAGTCCCAGCAGGCGCGCCTTGAAGGCGGGCGCGAGCACGGTTTTCATCAACGTTTGACCCGTCTTGAAATCTTTGCCGCAGATCGGCGCTTCGTTCTTGCGCGAGAGTTCCAGCATCACCGGCAGATCGACGGTTAGATTGGGCGCGCCATTGGCGAACGGAACCCCTTCCATCAGGGATGCGTAAGCGTAGATCATCGAGGGCGCGATCATTTCGTCGTTTTCGCGCAGCGCTTTCTCGAACGACTTTACCGACTGATGCGCTTCGGTCGGCTCGATATAGGATTCGGTTGAACCGCACCACATGGTGATCAGGCGAGTCGCGCCGCTGGTCTTCCTGAAATCCTGGATGTCAGCGCGCAACTGTTCCGCAAGATCCATTTTCGACTTGCCTTTTTTCACGTTGGGGCCGTCGATCTTCTTCACGTAGTTGTGATCGAAGACCGCGGCGCGCGGCGTGATGGAAGACAGAAACGGCTTCAACTGCTCGATCAGGCGGTAGTCAAGCACACCCGCATTGGCAGCCGACTCGTACATGTTGTCTTCGAAGATGTCCCAGCCGGTGAAAACCAGGTCGTCGAGCCCGGCGAGAGGCACGAATTCTTTTATTTTGGGCGAGCGTCCGTCGGTGCGCTTGCCCAGCCGAACTGTTCCCATTTGCGTGAGCGATCCGATGGGCTTCGCCAGACCTTTACGGATAGCTTCTACGCCGGCGACGAAGGTGGTCGCGACAGCGCCCATGCCGGGAATCATCACACCCAGTTTGCCGTTGGCCGGAGCAATGGTGGTCGATTGTGGCTTTGAGGAAGACCGTTTGCCGCCACCAGTCTTTGACGCCAGCTTCATTTCGCGGCTGGCCCGTTCGGCGTGAGCCAGGGCAGTCTCCCGGTGCTCATGCTCTCGGGCGGCTGCTGAATTGGAGAATTGTTTGCGATGACGGCGGCCGTCGGCATCCCACCAGTCGGCCATGAAAACTCCCGGACT
Source organism: uncultured Acidobacteriota bacterium (assembly GCA_963701925.1). Classification (GTDB taxonomy): domain Bacteria; phylum Acidobacteriota; class Terriglobia; order Terriglobales; family Acidobacteriaceae; genus Sulfotelmatobacter. Next base: position 137,899 of record CAVPBQ010000005.1, on the reverse strand, counting down.
TTTCTGATACATTTCGTCGCCTTTCTGGTGACGGTGGCTAGCCACCGTCACCAACCGAAAATGATCTCATGGCGAACGGGAGTTTGGCAATCGAAGTTGCCCAAGCGCGCAGAATTGCCCTTTAACCGCTTTGTTGCACATTAATCGGGGTTGGAACGCTGAGGTGGGGCTCGCGAGCTTCGTCCTGGCTCGGACGGCCGAGGCGGCCGTCGCCACATGTGCAGGTGCCGCTCCATGAGCAAATCATTCGCATCACTTCTTTGCGTTGGACTCTAACGGGCCCTTGCGGCACAATCAAGCCTCTTCGCACCTGGCTCTGCAGCCGGTTTCCGCGAAGCTGATGTTTGCCTGCTCGCCTGGCAGCGGCATGGCAAATCTCCTGACCTTGTTGTTCTCCACCAAAATCTGATTCACGCAGCCTGGCATGACGCGGGCGGCGTGTTCATCCGAGGCGCTCTTCGCCCTCAGGGCCGAGAGCAGAACAGGAGATCTATTCCTATGAGATCAATGACTACCCTTCGCAAATTTGCTTACGCCGCTCTGCTGGCATTCACTACTCTGAACTTCGCCCCCAGCCAGGCTTCCGCTCAGGAACCTGCGCAAGGCAAGTTCACGCTCGGTCACGATGTGCATTGGGGAAAAGCGCTGGTTCCGGCCGGAGACTATGGTTTCGCGTTCGATCCCGCTGCCTCTCCACACATCCTGACCCTGAGCAAGCTCAATGGTTCTCGTGCTGGATTCCTGATCATGGTTCCCATGACGGAGGACACCAAATCTTCTGACGTGAGCCTGCTGCGATTGCGAGCGACCAGCGACGGCAGCTATGTGAGCATCATGCAACTACCCACATTCGGCATGACGCTGGAGTTCGACGTGCCGTCGCACCCAGTCGATAGACAGATCGGAGTCAGCACCACGACGTCAGCGGCCCAGTAAATTCCCGCTGCGCCAAAGAGCTGAGGGCGGATACTCTCCCAAATATCCGCCCTCGGTTTTTGCGGCGAACACGGCGACGAAAGTGGACCACTCATTTCGCGCGCGCTCCCCGCTGAGAAGCGCCGATTATGCCGGTGGGGTTTGCGCCTGGCCGCGCACTTCGTCGCCCAGAATGATGGCTTCGGCGATTTCTTTCATCGCCTTACGTTTCTGGCGGCTCTGGCGCTGCAGCGCGAGATAGGCTTGCTCTTCGTTCAAGCCCAGATCGCGTTGCAGAATTCCTTTCGCGCGCTCCACCAGCTTCCGCGTCTGCAATTGCTCAGAGAGGCTTAAGTTCGCTTCTTCCAGCCGCGCCAACTCCAACTCCGCGCCCACCAGAAATCCGACGGTGGAGATCAGGCGAATTTCCCGCCGCCGGTAGACATGATGCTGGCGATGCTGCAGGTTGATTGCGCCCACGACACGGCCACGGCACATGAGCGGCACTGACAGAAATGCTTCGTAACTGTCTTCCGGCAACTCGTGGAAGAATTGAAAGCGCGGATCGTGCGCCGCTTTTTCGGGAATTGCCACGGGCTCGCTGTGCTCAGCCACCCATCCTGTAATGCCCTGTCCGACGCGGAGTTTAAGCCGGTCGACCACATCAGGATGGGGGTTTTTCGAAGCCCGCAGCACCAGTTCATCGCCTTCCAGCAGGTAGATTAGGCAGGAATCGCACTTCACCAGCGCGGACGCAAACTCGACCACGCGGCCCAGCACGTCGTGAAATCCCTCCACTGTGCCCAGGCGGGCGCCAAATTCGTGGAGTACGTCTACATGTGAGTCCTCGACAGATATAAAAGTGTCCATGCGCTAGCTTAGGGACGGACTCGGGTCGCTGTCTAATTCCAAATTTCGATGCGCGCGATGAAGGAATTCCTTCCATATCTTCACAAAGAATTAACATCGGCCGCAAAGCTGGAGCATCGGTATGAATAGCGGCCAAAAAATATAACCACCGAGGTTAAGGTTTGACGTCGAGATCGACGGTCTTGGTGGGGAGATCCCAGTGCGCGTCGAGAATTTCGAAGCGCCGCTGCTCTTCCCGCTGAAAAGTTTCCTGGTCGGGATACATCTGCTTCTGCAATGCGGCTTCATCGAAGGGCTCGTTGGCCACGGTGGCATTCTTGAAGACGATGGTCACACGGAAATCCCAGCGTCCATCTTCGGTGGTGTGGTAGCGCGGCTGATCCATCCACACTTTGGCGATACGGCCCATCTCCGATTCTTTCTTCAGAACAGGATAATGATTCTTCTTGAACAGTTTCAGAAATTCGTCGGCATGCCCCCACTTGGCTTTGTAGTAATACTCGATAACGAAAGGACGGTCAGCACTGGCGGGCGCGGATTGCGCGGATGAAGCCAAGGGCAGCATGACCGCAACAAACAACAGAGCGGAAAGAGCGGGGCGCATGGAATGCCTCCAGAATTGAAATGATAGCTTGTACACTACCACCTTGGCGGGCAACGACGAAGATGGCGAACGACGAGCAACTGATCCTGCGACTCTTTGAGGACGGCGACCGCGCGCTGATGTCAGCGAATGTGGAAGAAGCGCGGCGCATCTACGCCGACGATTACGTGCAGTACAACGAGGTTGGCAACATTTCCACTCGCGAGGATCTGTTGCGGAATCTCACGTCGGGCGCGCTACGATTTCTCTCCATGAGTTGCACCGGCCGGCGTATCCGCATCTTGCGGGACGACGTCGCGGTTGTTCACGGCTCGGAAGATGACGTGATTGAGGAAGGCGGAGAGCCGGTGCCTGTCCGTTACGTGTACATGGATGTAGTTGTGAAGCGCGACAGTCGATGGCAGATTGTGGCGTCGCAGTTAGCGAAGATGGCTTAAGGTTTCGCATCTTCGATCTTCATGCCATCGGGCTTTTCGAAAAGCTTGGCATCGAATGGAATATCCCCATATCCGCTGTACCAATAAATCTCGCCGTTGTCTCCTCGGACGCGTCCCACGGCTAAGGGGCGCTCCGGACTTCCGTAAGTGAACAACGCGAGTTTCGAACTTCCGATTTCGACCCGGTACTGGGTGGTTTTCTTGCCCTGAAGAACCGCGCCTTCGTGAGCCGCGGCGCCCTTTGTCTTAAAGAACTGCATTTCCAACCCAAATTCTAGGCCTGCCGCTTCCTTATCGGGGTCATCGGCGAACATCGCCAAGTGGCAATTGAAGGTGGGGCCAGGGTCTACACCATGCCTGGCCGTTTTCGTCATCAGGTTCGCCATCCAGTAATCCGGCTCATTGATGATTACCAACCCCTGAGGTCCACGCTCGGGTCGGGCGCTTCTTCGATTCGACAATAGCGGTTTCCTGCCCGATACATCGCCCCGGGTTTAGTTGCAAAACTCCCCGCCGGAACAGCCGGCCCCTGCAGTTGGACTTCCACCTTGATCATTGTCTTTGGCCGATCCTGAGCAAACAACGCGCTGCTCAGCAGAAGTGAAAACAGAATAAAGGGGTGCTTCATAGATGGAACACTTTACTACCAGAAGAACTAACGTCGACGAAAATCTATTGGCTCTCCGCCGCTGATTCCTGTCCGCTCATCCGATTCTGCCAGTGGTTCCACACAAACCAGATCACCCCGATCACGATGACCGCTCCGATCACGGCGTCGAACTTGTGAAAATATTTTCCCAGCTCGCGCCAGTTTTCGCCGAGCTTCATGCCGAACCAGGCCAGGGCGAAGCACCAGGGCCACGATCCTAGAAATGTATAGAGATGGAAGCGACCTCGCGGCATGCGCGCGACGCCTGCCGGGAGTGCAATGAACGTGCGAATTACGGGCAGCAGGCGGCCGAAGAATACGGCGAGATATCCCCACCGCGCGAAGAAGCGGTCCGCCCATGCGAGCTCGCGATGGCCCATCAGAATCCACCGGCCGTAACGCTCGACTAACGGGCGACCACCGTAGAATCCAATCTCATAGGCGACCAGCGATCCGAGATTGCAACCGATCGCTCCCGCGGTAGCGACCCAGAATAGTTTGAACGTTCCTTCGAACACCAGATATCCGCCGAAAGGCATGATCAATTCTGAGGGCAGCGGAATGCAGGCTGACTCGATCGCCATGAGCAAAGTGATGCCGCCATAGCCGGTGGCGGCGATCACGGATTTGATGAAGACGAAGATGACAGCGAGAAGTTTTTCAGTCATAGGAAAGCAGGGGCCTGGGACCGAGGGTCAGAGGTTAGCTATATTTCTCTGAGCGCCCCTCTGAACCCGGACGAGAACAACCAAGTGTAGCGGAATATAGGGAATGAAAGTTATCGCTGGAAGTTCGTGCTGCATACCGGCGCCTGGTTCCTGACCACTGCCTTTAGAACGAGCCGTCCTGGGTAAAGGCGTAGCCAGGCAGGGAGGCGCCGTGAAGATTTTTGGTGACTTTCACACGCACCGTCGGTGCTTCGGGAGCAGTGATACCCGCCGGACGCAGCATCGCGTACTGGGTGAAGACTTCGCTGTAGAGCTTGGTGACAAGATAATCCTGGCCATCACTTTCGCTGCGCCAGACTTGCCCGAGTTGGATGGAATTTACGGCCACGTTGTCGTCCTTCAAAGACGCGGGATAATTTCAGAGTAGCGAGCGGGCTGAAGGCCGTCAATTGCCGAGGCGGTTACCAAAGGACAGGGGGCGATCGCGGATCTTATTTTCGATCACAGCTCTGTGGATCGGGCGTGAAAACTGGCGCTAGCGAATCGGCAGTTGTTATCATGAGCGGACTTTAGAAGCGAAAGGATCGCCATGCCTCGAGGTGTAGTTCCGCGCCAGCCTGCGCGAACCGGGCGCCAGGATAAAGTTCGCGTGGCGAAGGGCGATCTTCCCCGTCCCAGTGGAGGCAAGAGCTCGGCGCGAACTCCTAAAAGACCTGCAGCAACAAAGCCTGCTCCTGCCAAGATCAAGGGCTACAATCCTCTTGCTCCCGAGCGCGTCGCCGAAATTCTGAAGCGCCTCGACCAGACTTATCCTGAAGTCACCTGCGCACTGACCCATGCGAGCGCGTGGGAGTTGCTGGTCGCGACCATTCTCTCCGCGCAGTCGACCGACGTAAACGTCAACCGCGTCACGCCGGAGCTCTTCCGCAAATATCCAACGGTCGCAGCCTTCGCCGCGCTCACTCCAGAGCAACTCGAACCCGACGTGCGCTCGACTGGATTCTTCCGCAACAAATCGAAATCGGTTGTAGGCGCCGCCAAGAAAATCGTGAGCGACTTTGGCGGCCAGGTGCCTGACGACATGGACAAACTGCTGACGCTTCCTGGAGTTGCCCGCAAGACTGCGAATGTCGTCCTGGGTAGCTGGTTCAAAAAGGCTGTCGGGGTGGTCGTCGACACCCACGTGCACCGCATCTCGCGCCGCCTGGAACTCACGACGCAAGAAGACCCGCAGAAAATTGAGCAGGATCTGATGAAAGTAATTCCGCGCGAAAAGTGGATTCTGTTTTCCCACCAGATCATCTGGCACGGCCGCAAGCTGTGCTACGCGCGCAAGCCCAAATGCGTCGACTGCCCGATCGAAAACCTGTGCCACGCGGCCGACAAAACCTGGAGCACCGTGGACATGCATAAAGCCGCAAAGGCGTAACGAATTGTCGGCGTCCTTGCTAGACTTCTCTTTCACCTCATGTGAGGCCTTTACTTCCATGCGCACTCGACTCGTCTTTGTTATCGTTCTATTTATGAGCACCTTCGTTGCGGAAGCACTTGCCCAGGCTCTGCCTGAGCCGCAGGCGGTCACCGATCCGAAAAAGATTTCGTCGAAGCCCAACGCGCAGGTCGAGCCGCGCAGCCTGACCATCGAGAAACTTTACATGACACGCCAAATCGGACGGCCAACCTGGTCACCTGATGGAAAGAGCATCGCCTTCGTCTCCAACATGAGTGGTCGTAACAATATCTGGCTCGTCCCGTCGGATGGCGGGTGGCCGGTGCAACTCACGGTTAGCGATCAGCGCCAGACCGCCCCGGCATGGTCGCCGGACGGTAAATGGATCGCCTACCAATCCGATTACGATGGCGACGAGCAGTGGGATATTTTTCTGGTTTCGCCCAAGACGGGCAAAGTCGTGAATCTGACGCAGACACGCGAGATTGCTGAACAGAGTCCGACCTGGTCCCCCGACGGCCGCTATCTGGCCTACGAAGTGAAGCCGAAGAACTCGGCCGCTTACGAGATCGATGTCTACGACATGGTGATGCGCGAATTGAAGCACATCACCACCGGCACGCCGCAGGACAAAGGCAATTACGGTCCGATCTGGTCGAGGGACGGCAAATCGATCGTGTATACGCAAGAGCAGGCGAAGGGCACGGATTCGAATATCTACATCGCCGATGTTGCCAGTGGCCAAAGCACGCTGCTTGCGCCGCACACGGGCGAGCAGCGCTTTTCCGCCAACGACATTTCTCCGGACGGCAAGAGCATCCTGCTGACTTCGAATGCGGCGAACGGTTACGACAATATCGGGCTGCTCGACATCGCGACCAAGAAAATCACATGGCTCACCAAAGATAAGTGGGAAATCCGCGGCAGCGAATTCTCCAACGACGGGAAGCATGTGACTTTTCGCGCCGACGTCGACGGCAACGAAGACATCTATCTTCATGACCTCGCAACCGGAAAGTCCACCGCGCTCGCGATCCCCAAAGGCGTGAATGAACCCGCGGGCGGCCCGAGGGCCTTCTCGCCCGATGGCCAGCGGCTGCTTTACTACCACAACGGCGCGACCGCTCCCGGAGACCTGTGGGTATATCAGATCGCGACCGGAAAGACGGAGCAGATTACGCATTCGCTGGTGGCCGGCTTGCGCTCAGAGGATATGGTTGAGCCGTACCTCGTCCATTATCCGAGCCGCGATGGCAAGTGGACCATCTCCGCGTTCCTTTACGTGCCTTTCAACATGGCGCGCAACGGGCAGAATGCGGCCATCGTCTACATTCACGGCGGGCCTACTTCGCAGACCATGAATTCATTCAACCGCTTCGTTCAGTTCGCAGTGAATCAGGGATACATGGTGCTGGCGCCCAACTACCGCGGGTCGACGGGATATGGCAAGGAATTTCAGCAGGCAAATTTATTCGATATGGGCGGCGGCGATTTGCAGGATGTGCTCGCCGGCGTCGACTGGATCAAGCAGACGGGACATCTCGATGCGAAAAAGATCGCGGTGATGGGCGGAAGCTACGGCGGATATTTGAGCATGATGGCCGTAACCAAGGCACCTGAAGTGTGGGCCGCGGGCGTGCCCATCGTGCCCTTCGTGAACTGGTTCACGGAAATTGAGAATGAGGATCCGGTGCTGCAACAGTCGGATCTGGCGACCATGGGCGATCCGGCGAAGAACAAAGCACTGTATGAGGAGCGCTCGCCGATTAACTTTATCGATCAGATTAAGGCTCCGCTGCTGCTGCTGGCGGGAGGGCATGATCCGCGGTGTCCGAAATCAGAGACACAGCAAGTGGTTGACGCCATCAAGAAACGCGGCGGCACCGTCGACTACAAGATTTATGAGAATGAGGGCCACGGCTTCGCGCGCGTAGAAAATCAGATTGACGCTTACAAGCGCGTGGCGGATTTCCTGCTGGCGCACGTCGTGCCCGCGGATTGCGCCTGCTCGGTGACCGAGTAGCTAGTTCTTCGGCTGGAAAGCGCGCACGATGGCTTCGACCAGCCCGGGGATGGTGAATTCTTTCGCGGCGATATCAACCTTCAGGCCAAGATCACGCAGAGTGGCCGAGGTGACGGGGCCAATCGAGGCCATACGGATTCCGGTGAGCGTGGATTTCTTCGCCACTTGGCGCGCACCCAGCAACTGAACGAAATTTTTTGCCGCGGAAGAACTGGTGAAGGTCGCAACCTGCGGACGACGCCTGGGATCTTTCAGCGCAGCCTGCAATCGTCGCCTCGAACTCTGCGGAACGACGGTCTCGTAAGCTTCCACCACGTCCACCTGAGCACCGGCTTTGCGCAGTTCGCGGGGAATTACGTCGCGAGCAACTTTAGCGCGCACCAGCAGAACGCGCTTCCCACCAACTTTTTTCTTTAGGCTTCGAACCACAGATTCTGCAATGTATTCCTTGGGGACGACGTCGACCCGAATCCCCCGCGATTCAATCGCCTTTTTCGTAGCCGGGCCAATGGCGGCAACGTGCAGATATCGGAGTGCATCGTTGCTCAGTCGCAGGCGCGATATGCGCGCCCACATTGCCTCCACGCCGTTCGCGCTGGTCAGAATGAGCCAGTCGTATCCGTCAAGATTCTTCAACGCGCCGTCGAGCAGCCGCAATGATTTCGGCCTACGAATTTCGATGAACGGAATTTCGATCACATCCGCGCCCAGATTGTGCAGTTCAGCCGAGAGCGCGCCCGCCTGATGGCGGGCGCGGCCGACCAGTACCCGTATGCCGCGCAGTGGTTGGGTCGCCGGCGATTTCGTTTTCTTCCTCATGGTTCGAGCGGGCAGGAGTGCCCGCCCCACACTCATTCCCACACTTCTCTCAATCCGATTTCTTCCCAAGTCCTTGAGCGCTCATCAGGTGAGCCGTGCCCGAAACCGTCGTGTCTTCGGCCGCACCCAGCGACTCGATCACGTTGGCTTGCTCTTCCTTCGTGCGATTCTGGCTCAGCTTGAATTTGGCTTCGATTCTGGTTACCGCAATTTCAAATCCGACAATGTGGCTCAGCATGCGCTCGCGATAGGCATCGTCCAGGCTTCCCCATTGCTCAGCGTATGCCGGCTCGAACATGGGGATGAGCTCGTGAAGAACAGCCAGCAAATCGGCGGGGTCCGAAAATGTTTGCGCTTCGCCATACACATGCACCGCGCCATAGTTCCACGTCGGAACATTCTCGCGCGTCGTGTAATTCGTGGGCGAAATGTAGGCGTGCGGCCCGTGGAAGATGGTGAGAGCGCGCGATTGCTGCTGCAGGTAGCGCCAGTGCGGATTGGCCTTGGCCACATGCCCGCGCAGAATGACGCGCTCCTGCTGCTCTCTGATCACCAGCGGAAGATGCGTGGCGAAAGGACCTTCGTCGGTGGAGGAGATCAGAATGGCAAAGGGATTCGCCCGTATAAATGAAATGGCGGTGGCGTGTTCGCGGACGCGAAAATGTTCAGGGACATACATGGTTAAGTTTTCTCGGTCGCCTGCGCTTCTTTCTTGCGTACGTGCAACACTTTTTCCACCTCGGCAATCACAGTTCCCTGCTCGTCTTTCACTTCCACAGAAAACACCGGCTCGTATTTCGACAACGTTTTCAGGATGTCGCGGATGTCGTCAAGCTTTGCGTCGCTCAGCCGAAATTCGGCGCGCACCGTGCCGCGCCCCGGTTTGCGATAACGAATGCTCGCAGCTTTGTCCCACACAATGTAATCGCGCCCCAGATTCGCCATGACCATGAGCATATAGAAGGCGTCAGTCATGGCAAAGAGCGATCCGCCAAAATGCGTGCCCACGTAGTTGGCGTTCCACCAGCGCAGTTTCATTTCCACGTCGACGGCTTTCATGTCCGGCGCGACGTGAACCACGCGAATACCTGCGCCCAGAAACGGCGGCCACAGATTGACCCAGCGGCGGAGATGGGCGGCGTCGCGTCCGCCCAGCAATTGCAGTAAAAATCTGCCGCTAGCCATGGGCGATTAGGGTTGCGGCGGGACGGCCAAGCCGCGACCGTAGACGGCTTCGAGAATTTGATCGCCGCCGCGGGCGAGCAGCGTGGCGCCTGCCGCATTGCCCAGCTTTTCAGGATCATCTCCATCGCGAGAATCGCGCAGCAGTTTCGAACCGTCCGGGTCGGCAACGATGGATTCGAGATGCAGCTTGCCATTCTTCATCTCGGCAAATGCGCCGATCGGGACCTGGCAGCCTCCGCCAAGGCTGTTGAGCAGCGCGCGCTCGCAGGTGGTCGCGGCACGAGCGTTTGCGTCATTCAGAAATGCCAGATGCTCGCGCATTGCGGCATCGCCCAGGCGAATTTCGATGCCGAGCGCTCCCTGGCCTGCGGCCGGACACATGATCTCGGCGGGAATAATCTGCTTGATCAGTTCGGTTTTGCCGAGGCGCTTCAACCCGGCCGAGGCCAAGATGATGGCGTCGTACTCGTCCTGCTCGAGTTTGCGCAGGCGCGTGTCGACGTTGCCACGCAGAGGATGAATGTCGAGATCGGGGCGCACGGCCTTCAACTGTGCCTGCCGCCGCAGGCTGGATGTGCCCACGCGCGCGCCCCGCGGCAACTCCTGAAAGCTGGCGTAATGCCGCGAGCAGAAAGCGTCGCGCGGATCTTGCCGCTCGGTGATGGCGGCAATCTCAAATCCCGGTGGAAGTTCTGTGGGCAGATCCTTCAACGAATGTACGGCCAGATCGACACGGCCGACGGCGAGGGCCTCTTCGATTTCTTTGGTGAACATGCCTTTGGTGCCTACCATGGCGAGGGCAACATCGGTGATCTTGTCGCCGGTGGTATGAATGATTTCGATTTCAACTGCGTGCCCGCGGGCGCGCAACAGCGCGGAGATGTGGTTCGCCTGCCAGAGCGCGAGTTGCGAGCCGCGAGAGCCGATGCGAAGACGTGCCATTTAAAGCCCGGTCCTCGCTTCTTCTTTCTTTGCCACCGGTTCGTCTTTTCCTTTCACCTGCAAGTTAAACAGCCGCCGCACTACGTCGATCACCGTCGTCGCCTCAGATTCGCGGGCTGCGGTTTTCAGGGTGGTGATCGGCGTGTGCATGACTTTATTGATAATGCCGCGCGTGAGCGCTTCCATCGCGATTTCCTGCTCGGGCGTTAACTGTCCCATGCGGCCGCGCACGCGGTCGATTTCCGCCTGGCGAATTGTCTCCAGATGATCCTGCAAACTCACGATCGTCGGAACGACATCCAACGTGTGCAGACGTGCTTCGAAACGCTCGACTTCGCTGGCGATGATCGCTTCGGCGAGTTCGGCTTCTTTGCGCCGGTCGGCGACGTGGCTGGTGACCGCCTGCTGCAGGTCGTCAATATCGTAGGCGAAGATGCCGTCCAGCTTCGCCATCTCCGGCGAAACGTCGCGCGGCACGGCGATGTCGATGAAGAACATCGGCTTATTCTTGCGGCGGGAGAGGAATTGCTCGCCATGCTCGCGGCGGAAAATCGCATGCGGCGCGCCCGTCGAGGTGATGACGATGTCTGCCTTGTCGCAAGTGTTGTAGAGATCCTCAAACTTGATGGCTTGCCCGTTGAATTTCTGCGCCAGCCCGATCGCCCGATCGTAGGTGCGATTGGCGACGAAGATCGAGGCACAACCGTGCGCCATCAGATGGCGGGCGGCGAGTTCGCTCATCTTCCCCGCGCCGACGATGAATACATTTTTCCCTTGCAGCGTGCCGAAAATCTTTTTCGCCAGCTCCACCGCAACCGAGGCGATTGAAACCGATGACGATCCCACCGCAGTCTCGGTGCGCACGCGCTTGGCGACGGCAAAGGCACGGCTGAAAAGTTGATCGAGCTGTCCGCGGCAAGCCCCGACCGCACGCGCCGTCGCGTAGGCTTCCTTTACCTGCCCGAGAATCTGCGCTTCCCCGACCACCATCGAATCCAGGCTCGCGGCCACGCGGAAAATATGCCGCACCGCATCCTTCTCGCGGTACTCATACAAATGCGCGTCCAGCTCTTCCGGCTTCAGGTGAAAATGATCATGAAGAAATCCGCGCAGGTCGGCCGAGCCATTCACCGTGTGCGTGACCACCTCGACGCGATTGCAGGTGGAAATCACCATGCCCTCTTCAATCCCCGGATAGGCCGCCAATTCGCGGCAGGTATCGGGCAGGCGCGATTCAGGGATCGCCAGCCGCTCCCGCACATCGAGCGGTGCGCTCTTGTGATTCACGCCGATGAGTTGAAATCTCATGCCTTGAACCCTAAGACGCAAATCGGTGAATCGTCGAGAAATAGTTGGCCGCCCAGGCGGCCAGCGCCGCTACAAATGCAAACGTCGCCAGGAACGCGGCGCGCCGACCGCGCCAACCGGAATTCCAGCGGGTGAAGACCATGATCATGTAGACGGCCCACATCAGCAGCGACAGCAGAATCTTCGGATCCAGAAAATCCATGCGGCCGTACGTCGTCAGCGCTACCACCGACCCTGTCAGCAGGCCCAGAGTCATGAACGGGAAGCCCAGCAGAAGCGAGCGATAGCCGATCTGATCGATCACTTCGAGCGCTGGCAGAAACGAAATCAGGCTGGTCGGCTGCTTGGACTTCAGCCGCCGTTCCTGAATCAAATAAAGTAGGCTCGCCCCAAAGCTGAGCACCAGCGCGGCGTATCCGGTAAAGATCAAAATGATGTGCGCGATCAGCCAGCCTTTATGCGACACGAACTGGGTCAGCAATACGGGCTGCTCATCGATTGCAGCCACGAATGTCAGAAAAAAGACGATGGGGAACACTACCACCCCGGGCGAAGTCGTCTGGTAGATGGCATAGATAATCATGAAAAACGACATCGACAGGAAGGCCAGTAGCGACTCGCCGTTGTGCACCGACGCCCATACCACCTTGTCGGACAGAAACAGTTCGGTAAGCGAGACGAAATGGAAGACCATACCCAGGCTGGCAGCATGCAGCGCGATGCGGCTGAACAGGTCGCTGGTCCGGGTCAACGCCACGAAGGCGTAGATCAGCCCGATGAAATAGCAAGCCAGCGCAAAGCGTAACCAAAGCAGTGACATAAGCCTTCTAGCGTTTATTCCTCAGTAGCCCCGGAATCCCCTGAGTTTACCCCAACTCCTGGGTCCGTACCGCAGCTTCTGACCTTCTCTAATACGGCGCCTATTGTGACTTGGCGTGAATTCAGGGTAAACAAAGAGGGTCACGAAAGGGTGTGATTAGGATCACAGACTCAGGCCAAGGCGAGGAGCGCTGCAACAGTACCCACTGCCCCTGCCCTCAAGGTTTGTGGCTCGGCGCCATCGCGCCGCCGGTGTGTGGATTGGCTGTGCCGGCGGGCATCGTGGCACCGGCATGGCTGCTTCCCATCGATCCCATATCGCCAGGCGCGAAGCAAGTGACTCGGCCGCTGGATGCGATCCGTAGTTGCGACGGGCAAGGATCGCTGTTTACATCCTCGGATCCCGCGCCGTGGGACTGCACCGTAAACAATTTGGCATCGGAGTTGCCCGCAACCCCAACCGTCATCCCGGGCATATCGTAAGCCACATAAAAGGGACGCTTCGCCTTACTTGCCTCCATGGCACAGTCGCTCGCACCTTTGAGCTGATCCTGAGTCGCGCTCACGCCCAGGCGTCCGCAATCGGAGGCGCCGCTGCCCGAGTCCTGTTGCAACTTCTGCAAGGCCGCATCCGGAGAGGACGCGATAGCGGAGGTGGCGGCAGAGTTCGGCGACGCAGCCGGTTTCGGCGATTTATCGCAAGCGGCGAGGCAACAGAGTACGGTTAGCGCAGCAGCTATCCGGCAGAAACGATTCATGCGCTGATTGTAATCGAGTCGCACCCAGATTCCCGCTAATCATTCTTCGCCAGTCAGTCAGTGAAAAATCGCAGTCTAGTTTTTTGGTCCCAGCGGCCGGGCCGCTTTCCGCGCGAACGGCGCGAGACTACCAAGAAATCGTCCAATCAGATCGAGATCCTGATCGGAAATCTCCAAGAACTTCAGCCCGATCCCCATGCCTGAAGTTCGATGAGCTACTTGCGCTTCCGCCCAAGCCTTCTCTTGCCCGAACCAGATACCAACTTTCAACTTTGTTCCGGGCTCCATGGGGATGGGAATCTCCACGTAGCAGCCGCCGAGGCTGAGATCGGTGACTGTGCCCCAAAACGAGGCTCCCTGTTGCAGATGAACCTCGACCGAGTTTTGACAGCGGTAGCGGGGATGCTTGCGCACGTCGACCGTTCCCGGCTGGTACGCATCATCGGCATTCGAAGGCAAGGGGAAATCCCACAAGGGCTTGTCGGGAGCAAGGTTCAGGAGGCCAACGTGGCCGGCCTTGGACGTGCCGGTCCCTCCGATCCACTTGACGCGGAAGTGCACGCGGTTGTTGCCGCAGGAGAGTCCAATGACTTCCTCGGCCTTGAGCTTTCCAGTTACGCCCGCGAGTTCCACCCCGCTCCGGCTGATGTTGACGGTCGAGACTTTTTCAGAAAAGATCTGGCCATCGCTGTCGGTGCCAAATATGCGCACCGGAACCTCGATGTCTTTGCGGGGCTGGCTGCGCTTTCCCATTTATTCGAGCGCCCTGCCGCACGCGCCAGGGCTGCCCAGTCATCGGCGCGAATCGTACGTGAGCGGCACAGGCCTGTCAATAAACGCTACCCAAGGCGACAAGAAGAATTTAGGGATCGAGAGCCCGAGTTATTCGAAAAAAAGGTGTGCTCTATCTCTGGGCCACGCGCACATCAGATCGGACGTCAGGAGATGGGAGGTCTGGAAACTCGGTCAGCGTACCGCCGGCCTGCCGGCGAGATGGGGTCACGGCAATCGCTACAAACAGCGCAGTCCCACCAAACAGTAGTGTGTCTCCAACGTAATTCAGACCCTCGAGGGCTAGCGGCGTGCGCAGTTCTTGCAAGTAGATGGGAAAGTAGAGGAAAAGTGTGATCAGCGCCATCACAGTGCCGACCCAGGTGGCGGCTAGTTGGGTGCGCTGGTTGAAAAGCATTGCGGCTCCCGCAACCAGCAGCACGATCCCCACGGCATACGCCCACAGCTGCGGAACTGGAACCCAGTTTGGCGTCATCTTTTCCAGCGGAACGCCAGGTGCGTTCCGGGCAAAAATAAAGTGCTCGATACTGTAAAAGATCAACGCCACGGCGACGCAGATTCTCCCGATAGCGATCAGCGCCTTGGAAAGTCGGGCATTTTCCTGGCGTGCCCATCCGGCAAGCGCCAGAGCCCCACCTCCAAACGCAGTTTCCCTCAGCATCAGCGTCCAGCTCAGCCGCTCTTTGGGTTGTTGGATCACACCCGGTATGTCCATGGTCAGGACAAATATGAAAAACATAATGGCGAGAAGCAGCGCGGACCAACGCAGTTGCTTGCGCGCAACGAAACTCGCTGCCGCCGCGAACAGACCTATGCCAACAAAGTATGTCCAGAACAAGGGTGCTGGAATCCACGACGGCACGAGTTGCATGATGGCGCGCGAGGACAGCAGATGCTCCGTTCCAAAGATCGCGAGCGGCGCCGCCACAAAGGTATATCCCAGCAAAATCACTTTATCGAGGCCAGAGGCCGCAGCCATTTCCTTTCGAATGAGGACTAGCCCCGCGACTAGAAATACCGCTCCCGAGACACTTGACCAGAATACGAGACTGGAAAACATGGATTCCTTTTAGTATCAGCCCAGCTTAGGATCGCCGCTGCGATTGCATATCTGGAAAATTCCGCACGCTCAAAAAACTACTTTGAACAGAGACGCAAAACAATAGCCACTTACAGGTGTTCGATGCGTCCACTTTTCCGATCAGTGGGCAGGGGCCAGTGATCAGTGGCCAGCAAAACAAGAAATCCCTTGCAATTTCGACCCCCGAGCGAATGCGAGGAGCGGAGGAATCTTTAGCCTTTCGAAAACTGGAAGCGAAGCTGATATTCGGACCGGACGCAGACGTCAGCGGTCCGCATTGACTCCTCACGAATCAATCCCTAAGATTGCACTCCAGATTCCGCACACTTCATTCTGAGGCTGCAATGCGATCCAGGACGACGGGCTCTGCCCGCAATCTGTTCCGTGCCATCGCCACCGACGTCCACTTCTGGATTCCGTTCGGCGTGCTTCTTGGCGGCCTCCTGCTTCTGGATAAGCTCCGTTGAATTTATCTCCCGCAAGCGCGGAACCTGCCGCAGTTTCTCAAAACGCCCTAAGCGGAACCCGTCTGCGCAGCTTGCAAGCCCTCGGCATCTTCTGCGGATTCGCAGCCGGAGCGTGGCTGGGCGGCGCCGAAGCTCCCATCAAGCTGGTCAATCCTGACATCTCGCCGATCACGGTTTCGCTGATTATGGTGTGTGGAGTTTTTCTGGCGCGCTGGAGCGTGCCTGCCTTCATTCGCGGCACATCGCACGTGCGAAACGATGTTCGCCAGGCACCGCACCTTATCGTCTGGGCCGTGCTCGCCGGATGCATGTGGGCCGTCGCCAATACGCTGACCATTTATGCCATTCGCAACGTTGGCCTGAGCATCGCTTTTCCCCTGTGGAATACCAACAGCCTGCTCGGCATCTTTTGGGGATTCCTGCTGTTCAACGAACTGCATTACGCCGGATGGAAACGCTGGCTCGGGGTGCTAGGCGGCGCGGTCGCAATGCTCGCGGGCGCAACGCTGCTGGCCATCGCATCATCGCATCAGGCCGCGCCAGGCAAAGCGACTCTAGGGGTGTTGGCTGCGCTGGGCGCCGGAATCCTTTGGGGAACGATGTACATTCCCTACCGCAAGGCGTATCTGACGGGCATGAATCCGCTGTCGTTCATCACGTTCTTCACTGTCGGCGAACTCGCCACCATGGGATTGCTCGCACTCGGCTACCGTGGCGCGACGCCACTCTGGCATGAACTGGTCAGCGCCCGGGCGGTGATGTTCTGGCTGATGCTCGGCGGCTTCGTCTGGGTCATCGGAGATTTATTTCAGCAGTATGCCACGAAGTATGTCGGCATCAGTCGCGGCATTCCGCTTTCCAACACCAATCAGCTCTGGGGACTGCTCTGGGGCGCGCTGGTGTTTCATGAACTCGAAGGCGCGAGCCGCGCGATTTACCTGCAGGTCGCCGGAGGATCGATCCTCATGGCGCTGGGCGCAGTGGCCATCGCGATGTCGTCGGCAACCGAACGCGAGCATTCATCCTGGCGGGATGCCGCGGCCCGCGAACGCCAGCGCTACGGCATTGAAGGCGAATACGTGCGAGCAGGAATGGAAGGCCGCGCCTACGAAAGTGGTTCAACACGCAGAACTGCGATTGACTGGATCCTTATCTTAGGCACCACCGCCTTGTTCGTGATCCTCGCCGTCATGGCCAAACTTCCACACATGGGAATCAGCACGGGATGGGCCGCGGCGCTCACCGTGGCCATGCTCGTCCTGCTCGCCACCTGCGGAATTTCCCTCTGGCGCACCACGCGATTCCGCTGATCTCAGCAATCCAGGCAAGACCCCTGCCAAAGAATGCCGCCGGGAGCCGGATTTGAAAGGGGCATGCAAGCCCGAATACAAATCCTCGATTCATCCGTCTAAGGCAAAGCTGATTCCTTGCCGAATCTGCCAACCCGTTAGACTATTGGTCGCCAAAGGAGACCTCTATGAAACGCATCCTCTCCGCTCTCTGTTTGCTCGTCGTCGCGGCCGCCGCTGTGCGCGTCTCGGCGCAGGTGAATCCCTATAAAGACGGAACGCCCGGCGTCACCGGATATCGCGGCGAAGTACTGGCCGAAGTCATGATCCAGGAAGATAAATTCACGCGTCTGGCCGAAGCCATCCCCGCCGACAAATACAACTGGCGCCCGTCGCCCGACGTGCGCTCGTTCGCGGAAGTTTTTCTGCACGTCAGTGCTGCGAACTACAACCTTTATAAGCTGGTGGGAACTCCGCCACCCGCCGCGCTCGACGTAAAAAATCTGGAGAAATCCACCACCGACAAAGCGAAGGTTATCGCTACTCTGAAAGATTCATTCGCCCATGCCAAGACCGCCATCAAGGCCATGCCCGACGCCGATCTCGACAAAAACCTCGACTGGTTTGGCGGCAAGAACACCGAGCGTGGCATCCTGCTCTTCATCGTCCGCCACGCCGCCGAGCATCTCGGCCAGTCGATCGCCTACGCGCGTTTCATCGGCGTAGTTCCGCCCTGGACCGAAGATGCGCAGAAGAAACAGGCGGGAAAGAACGACCCTCCGAAGCAGTAGCCACCTTTCACCTGGGACGGACCCAGCCTGCCTTGAGCGCAGCCGAAGGGTCCGTCCCGCGAGCGGAGCCAGCGCCCGGCATGAATGCGCCCGGGGCCACATGGCAACAACCAATCTGCCGGAGTGTGCTAGATTCAGAATCTTCATGAGCCTCGCGCCCACCATCTCGACTCAGGGGCTGACGCGCCGGTTCGGCGACCTCATCGCCGTCGACAACGTGAACCTGCAGGTCGCCCCCGGCCAATTTTTCGGCTTCCTTGGCCCAAACGGCGCCGGAAAATCGACGACCATCAAAATGCTCACCGGACTGCTCGCCCCCAGCGCGGGACGAGTCGAGATCCTCGGCCTCGATCTCAATAGCGACCCCGTCAACGTCAAACGGCAGATCGGCGTCGTGCCTGAGGGCATGGCATTGTTCGGGCGCCTCACCGGCGCGGAATTTCTCAGCTTCGCGGGACGTATGTATGGCCTCGACCGCGAGACGGCGGCCAAGCGCGCCTCCGAGTTGCTGGACTTCATGTCGCTCGCCGATCAGCCCAAGAAGCTGGTCACCGACTATTCTCATGGTATGCAAAAGAAGCTGGCCATGGCCGCCGCGGTCATCCACGGGCCAAAAGTTCTGTTCCTCGATGAGCCGTTCGAAGGCGTCGACGCCATCGCCGCAGGAACCCTGAAGTCGATGCTGCAGGGCATGATCGCGCGTGGGGCCACGATTTTCCTCACCTCGCACGTTCTCGAAATCGTCGAGCGCCTGTGCAGCCACGTTGCCATCATTCACCGCGGAAAGCTGGTCGCGCAGGGATCGTTGGAAGAGTTGCGCGCTGGAGTGAAAGCGCAAACGCCCGCAGGATCGGGCGACGACAGCGAGACCTCCGCGGAGAAGTTAACCCTCGAGCAGATTTTCCTGCGCATCGTGGGGGGCGAGCGCCGCACCGAGCAGGAACTTTCCTGGCTTGGCTAGAAAGTGATGCGCGACGTCTGGATGTCTAAACCAGTTCGGCTCGACGCAGCGATCTGCGCCGCCGGCTCCGAGCGCGCAGACGTCTGAGGCTGGGGAAATGCTTGTGTCGCCGCACAATAGACATGGTTCGGAGGGAATATTTGAAGCTCGCTCCACAATCGCAGCACACTTTATAAGTGTGGCCCTCAATGGTAAAGACGCGACTCAGCCGCGCATGGTGACACCCAAACGCAAAATCCAGCGCGCTGGCGAACGGACGCGCAACCGTGTCCCACAGCGGGACCCCCTCGGTCATCATAACTTTCCACCTCTTAGCAGTTACTATTATTGATCGGCCGGCGCCAGCGAACCGTGAGTCGTCCCACTGCCACTCGTGACTGCCATCACAAACTGAAGAACTTTGGGCTGATCCCCATCAGTTTCATCTTCTGATTACTCCCGGCACGCTGCCAGCACATGGCAGACAGATGCACGACTCCTCGCACCTGTGCAAGAATTGAGCGCTTGGAAAAGTCACGCCCCATTCGTGTCTCCGCGCAAGTTACGACCATCGCGAACCTGCGCTGGCACATGTTTGTCAACGGACTCCGCAGCCGGCGCGGCAAGATGGAGTTGCTGTCACGCGTGATCGTGACTCTCGCCTTCACCGTGGGCGGATTCGGCGGCTTCGCGGCGGCTTCGGCCTTCGCCTGGTACTTCATCTCACAAAATAAATCCGAATTCTTGCCCGCCCTGTTCTGGCCCATCTTTTTCTTTTGGCAAGTTTTTCCCGTGATGGCGACCGCGTTCACCAACAACCCGGACTCCTCCGAATTGTTGCGCTTCCCGCTCACCTACCGATCTTTCTTTCTGGTGCGCCTCGCCTATGGCATGTTCGATCCGGCCAGCGCTCTGGGCACGGTTGCCATCATCGGCATTCTTCTCGGCATCACCGCCGCGCGGCCGGTGCTGTTTCCGTGGGCTCTGCTGGTGCTGTTCACCTTCGCGTTGTTCAATCTTTTGCTGATGCAGACCGTCTTCGCCTGGGTGGAGCGCTGGCTGGCGCAGCGCCGCACCCGCGAAGTGATGGGCGTCTTGTTCATCCTGTTCATGCTCAGCTTTCAGCTCCTCGGCCCCATGACCGAGCGTCTGCAAAAGCACCCGCGGCCCGAATACAAACGAGCCTTCGCAACCCTGGCTCGCATACAAGGCGCGCTGCCTCCCGGCCTGGGAGGCGACGCCATCGCCCAAGCCGCGCACTCTAATTATGCGGCGGGAGTTATGTCTCTGCTGTTTCTGGCCGTGCTCACCGCGGCCGTCGCATACCTGCTGCATCTGCGCCTGCGCAAGCAGTTCCGCGGCGAAAACCTGAGCGAAGCCGCCGCCCGTCCTGCCGTGGTGCAGTCGCAAGCGGTACAAGTTGGATGGGAGCTGCCCGGATTTTCCCAGTCAGTCGCAGCCGTTTTCGAGAAGGAGATCCGCTATCTGGGGCGCAGCGGCCCCATGCTGCTCACACTGATCATGCCGCTTTTCATGCTGGTGATTTTTCGACTGGGCCCCATGAACTCCATGCACCAGCGTTCCAACTTTTTCAATCGCGCGCCCGACATGGCCTTTCCCGGCGCCGCCGCCTACGCGCTGCTCGTGCTCACCAATCTCGTCTACAACAGTTTTGGCGGCGAGGCTGGAGGCATCCAGTTCTTCTACGCTTCGCCAGTGGCGTTTCGTCACATCGTGCTGGGAAAAAATCTGACCCATGCGGCCATTCTCGCGGCCAACACGGCGCTGGCCTGGATCGCGGTCGCCCTTTTCTATGGCAAGCCCGCCCTTGCCGTCTCGGTCGCGACTTTCGCCGGACTTCTCTTTGCCGCGCCTCTGAACTTCACGGCGGGCAATCTGCTCTCTCTCTATTCGCCCAAGAAGCGCGACTTCTCCACTTTCGGCCGGCAGAACGTGTCGCAGACAACGGTGCTAGCCAGCCTTGGAGTGCAAGTTGTGGTGGTCGGGATTGGTGTCGCGGCATTCGCCATCGCCCGCCTCTACAAAAATCCCTGGATCACCACGTTGATCTTCCTGGTCCTCTCAGTAATCTCGATTGCGCTCTACGTCATGGTCTTACGCCGAATGGATGGCATCGCCGTCGAGCGCCGGGAGACGCTGCTGGCGGAATTGTGCCGCGCCTAGGCGCGGAATAGAAATTGTGTAATTGTGAAATTTGGCAACTGAGAAATTGGAAAGGCTCGACACCGTGCTTCCAATTACACAATCGCCAAATTACACAATTACTTAATCTTTTCCGGGTTCGCCACGAAGCGGTAGCCCACTCCCCGCACCGTGAGCAGATGCCGCGGATTGCCCGGATCGTCTTCCAAATAGCGCCTCAGCCGCACCACGAAATTATCGATCGCCCGCGTGTCGGTGTCTTCGTGCAGTCCCCAGACTTCTTCGAGAATCTGCTTGCGCGATACGATCTTCCCATCGTTGCGCACCAGATGCCGCAGCAGCTCCGATTCCATCAGCGTCAGATGAATGGTGCTCTGCCCTGATCGCAATTCCAGCGAGCCGAAGTCGATCGTCTTTCCGCCAAAAGTGAACGACTCAAAATCGCCGACGATCGCGGCATTGGGCTGCGCACTCTCGCTCGGCTTGGCCGGAGCTTGCCCGCGCATCCACTCCCCACGCCGCAGCAATCCCTGCAAGCGCGCCAGCAAGAGTGATAAATCGAACGGCTTCGCCACATAGTCGTCAGCCCCCGAAGCGAACCCCTGCAGCACGTCTTCCGGACGCCCCCGCGCGGTCAACATAAGTACGGGAACGTAATTACGCGCCGCTCGCAACTCCGAGACCACTGCAAACCCGTCCTTCCCCGGCAGCATGATGTCGAGCACCACGGCGTCGAAATTCTCGCTCTTGGTCAGAAGCCGATCCGTCGCGGCCTCGCCGTCACCCACCACCTCGGCAGTGTAGCCCTCGGCTTCCAGGTTAAAGCGCAGGCCCTGCGCCAGATGCGCCTCATCTTCCACCAGCAGAATGCGGCTCATGCTTCAACCCTCGGGAGTTCGAGCACAATCGTCGCACCGTGGCCTTCGCCAGCACTCTCGGCGTATACCTTGCCGCCATGTTTCTGCGTGATCGCTTTCACAATAAACAGGCCCAGTCCGGTTCCCTTCACATGAGCTCGAGGCCGGTGGGTGACGCGGTAAAAGCGCTTGAAGATGCGCTTCACATCCTCCGGAGGGATGCCTACACCCTGATCCTGCACGCGCAGAATCAGCCGGCGCTCATTCGGAGCCTCCAGGCGCACCCGCACCTCGACATTCTCTCCAGAATATTTCACCGCATTATCGAGCACGTTGGAAACCGCAGTCCGCAGATCCTCGGCGCTGCCGCGCACCCGCAGGCCGTTCCCGTTGCTCGCGCCCTCTTCGTAGATGAGACTCCTCGGCTGCAGGTGATGCCGGTTGCGCGTCGCCTCCATGCACTCGCGCACCAGTTGGCGGAAATCGACTTCGGCTTTTTCCTTTCCGGCTTTCTTGTCGCCGGCTCGTCCCGCGCGCAGCACCTGCTCCACCGTTTCCGTGAGCCGGTCGGCATCGCTCAACATCAGTCGATAAAACTCCTGCTTCTGATTCTCTGAAAGACTGCGGCGCTGCAGCGTCTCGAGGTGCAATCGGATGGAGGCGATCGGAGTTTTCAACTCATGGGTAACGGCGTTGATGAAGCTGTCGTGCTGCTCGCTGCGTCGCAGCTCGCGCACCAGGAAGATCGTGTTTACGACCATCCCGGCAATGATCAGCGCAAAGAAGACAATGCCGAAGAACAGCAGCACGCCTTCGCGCCAGTTGAGGATGATCCAGCCAACATTGAGCGCGACGGCCAGCGCAACCAGGAGGATCCCCAGGATGAGGAAGAACGCGATAGTTCCGCGGCGGCTCGAAATGCGCATGGCTTCGCACTGATTCTACCGCGCCACCCGCCGCGTTTTCGACACCAGCACACTGCCCCGGCCCCGGGACCGATCAGAAGCTGAAACGACCGCCGATGGTCGGAGCAAAGTTGTTGTCGGAGTTGTAAGGAACGCCCGGGCCATGCGGAATGGCGATACCCAGGCCGCCGCTCACCCAGGAATACGCGATTCCGGCAAAACCGTCGAAGCGCTTGGTGAAGTGATGATCCACATAGAGCGAGCCCTCGTTCAGAGTGCCCGCGCAGGAGGCGCGGAAACTGGTGGGCGTGCAGGCCGGTGGTTGACGGAAGTCATTCTCCCGCTGTTGATACCACGCGAAAGTGACGTCGGTCTTGCTGCGGTAGGTGTACTTCGCCCCCATCCACCAGATGTTCACCAACTTTTCAGAATCGAGATTGTTGTCTTCGACGCCGCTCATGAAATACCCGCCCTGGTCCGACGCGCCCACGCCCAGCGGGTTCTTCGGATTGTTTTGCCAGACGTATTCGTAGCCGACGAAAACTTTCCACTGCTCCGATGCATATTTGGCGGCGAACATAGCGGCGTTGTTGTCGGTCACGATGCCGTACACAGTTTCGTTCGGATCGATCAGATTCGCTCCGGTGATTTGATTTGTATTGATGCTGTCGTTAGTCGACTGATAGGGCTGCGTCAGACTCTGCGGGCCCAGCAAGGGGTTCAATACGCTGATCGCCTGGTTGTAATGCTGGAAGACGGCGTTGGCGGAGAACCTGCCGGCTTTCCCGCCGAGATCGAACCCGTAAGCGTTGTTATGCGCTTGTTCCGCCGTACAGGTGGAGGCGGTCCACCCTGCGGTGGCCGAATAGCAACCGGCAGAGCCATCGGCGAATTTATACATCGCGCCGAAGTGGACCGAGCCGTAGGTGAGGCGATACTTCAGGGCGGAATCCCAGCGGCTGTCCTCGGTGTCGCCGCCGCCAGCCATCGTGCCGTTATATCCAATGTAGGAAAACGCGTAGGACCCGCCAGCCGGATCGTATTGCAGCATCTCATCGGTGCCCAGTGCGCGCTGACGACCGAAGGTCAGCGTGCCAAACATCGTGGACGATACACCGCCATAGTATTCGTCATTGAAGGGCTGGCCCGCCCGCGCGCCGTCGATCGCGATCGAATAGCTGATTCGGGGAAGGCCGTTGTTGATGATGTCGGTCTTGGACGCGTTGGCCAGCAGGCCGGACTGCGGATTGATTCCAGTGGATGCGTTGAACACAACCGACCAGCCGGGCCGAAACTCTTCTTTGCCCCGGATGCCCAGACCCGTCTGCGACAAATTGTTCGGCGCAACCAGGAATCGATGTTGATAGCCGTTCCGGTTCACCAGGGATTCGCCCTCATAGTTGTAGCCGTTTTCCGGCAAGCCGTGGCTGACATAGCCAATGCCAACGTCATACGCGCCATACAGCGTAATGCCGTGCCAGGTCAGGGCGCAATCGGTGGTGGCGAACTCGCGGCCGCTGGTGCAGGGGTCAGGGGCGGAGCTCGCTCCCGTTTGAGGCCACGCCTGCAACGCTGAAAAACACAAAACCGCCACGACGGCAAACGGCGCAAACTTTCGCATCCAGCCTCCTGATTAGAGGAAAACTGTAAAGTGTACATTGAATACGGTATACACGTCCAAGAGTACACGATTTAATGCATTTATTGGCGCAGCTTGGCGTTTATTGGCTCACATCGTTCGAAACATTGACCAGACATTGCATCAACTTGTAGGATTTTTCCTCGGTGCCCAGAAAACTCCAGCCCGTACAAAGTGTTGAAGCCATGCTCCCGCCGCGAGATGCGGCGTCGCAACTGGGGATTAGTTTCCCTACCATCAAGCAATGGATTTACAAGAAGAAAATTCGCAGCATCCGGACTGCGGGCGGGCATCACCGCATTCCGCAGTCCGAAATCGACCGCCTACTCTACCGCACGCGCGGCCACAATGAGGACGAGCGCCGCGTCACATACAAGCGCATCAGCGGCCGCAATCAGCTCGTGGGACGCATCGTCGACGTGCGCGTCAGCGGCCTGGTGGCCCAGGTCACTCTGTCTGTCGGCGGCCAACTGATCACATCGCTAATCACGTCTGGCGCAGTCCGTGAAATGAAATTAAAAAAGGGACAAACCGCCGCCGCCCTGATCAAAGCCACCGAAGTGATGATCATCCGCGTTTGATGTCGTTTGCCAGATCTCTCCAACATAAGAAAACCCCGGCAAATAGCCGGGGTTATAAAGAACGAACGCTAAGACCTAGTCGCCAGACGCCCAGAACTCCGCTGCCGCCGTCGGGGCGATCAGCCGTCCATTGGGCGCGGCCACCAATCCCTTTTCAATTTCCGCCAGCCGCGTGCGCTTCACGTCCCAGGCTAATCCCAGCTTCTGCAGAATCCAGATGCCGTACCAGTTCATGTCAATTTCATACCACTTGAAGCCGTGCGCCGCCGAGGTAGGATGCGCATGGTGATTGTTGTGCCAGCCTTCGCCAAACGTCAGCAAGGCAACCCACCAGCTGTTGGTCGAAAGGTCGCGCGTCGCAAAGCGGCGCGTGCCCCACGAATGCGTGGCCGAATTCACCAGCCAAGTGGCGTGCAACAAAAACACGGTGCGGAAGAATGTGCCCCACAGCAGCCACGGCAGCCCGCCAATGGCATACAGCGCAACGCCGACAATGATCTGTGGAACGTAGTGATATTTCGTGATCCAGACGTGAAACTTGTCCTTCGCCAGATCAGGCACGTAGCGCGCCAGCGTAGTCGTGTCATGGTGCATCGACTTGCCCATGAGAATCCAGCCCATATGCGCCCACCATTTGCCGTCGATCGGCGAATGCGGATCGCCTTCCTGATCCGAATATTGATGATGGATGCGATGCGTCGCTACCCAGAAAATCGGTCCACCCTCCAGCGCCAGCGTGGCGCAGACGGTCAGAAAATATTCCATCCACTTGGCAGTCTTAAAGCCGCGATGAGTGAGCAGGCGATGGTAGGCCATCCCGATGCCCAGGCTGCCTGCAACCCACCATAGGAAGATGGCTACGAATAGCGCCTTCCACGTGAAGAAGAACAGCGCCGCTATGGCGCCCACGTGAAATGCGGCCATAAAGATCGCGGTAATCCAGTTGACTTCCGTCTTGGCGGATTGTGTTTTTTGGAGATCCTGCAGTTCCATGTTCAGGGTAAGGCCTCGTGGTCTTGGTTTTATTGTCTGGCTTAAATTAAAACTACCAGCAGGAATAAGGGGATGACTGTAATACTTGTGTAATAGCGGCCTTGTCGATCATTACCGCAGTAACAGATCAGGTTAGGTAAGGCGGTGTTCAGGCGAAATTTTGAGTCCGAGGTCTGGGCCCGCGATTCGAATGTAGAACAATCCGTTTGCCGAGGGACGTCCATCATGCATGGAGTATCAGCCGCCGCTGCTTCTTTGCCGACGTTAGACGAAATCCGAGCTGCGCAGGAACTCGTTTATTCCGTCATGGCGCCTACGCCGCAGATTGCGTGGCCGCTGCTCAGCGAGCGCGTGGGCGCAGAAATCTGGGTGAAGCACGAAAACCACACGCCCATCGGAGCCTTCAAAGCCCGCACGGCGGTGGTCTATGCGGCTGAACTTTTTCGTCAATCGAATGCGATTACCGGACTGGTCACCGCGACTCGCGGTAATCATGGACAGTCAGTCGCGCTGGCGGCGCGGCGCTTTGGAGTTCCCGCACACGTGCTGGTTCCGCGCGGCAACAGCCCGGAGAAAAACGCCGCCATGCGCGCTCAGGGCGCCGCATTGATCGAATTCGGAGACGACTATCAGGAAGCCAAGGAGCAGGCTCGTCGTCTCGCCGAGCAACATGGATGGCATTTCGTCCCGTCCTATCACCGCGACATCGTCAAGGGAGTCGCCACTTACTGGCTCGAATTCTTCTCAACGGTCGAATTGGACGTCGTCTACGTGCCTGTCGGCCAAGGCTCGGGCATCTGCTCCTGTGTGGCCGTGCGCAATGGGTTAAATCGCAAAACAAAGATCATCGGAGTGGTTGCCGAAGGCGCACCCGCGTATGCTCTCTCGTTTGCAGCCGGGCGCAAGATTGCGGCTCCGGTCACCACATTATTGGCCGATGGCATGGCCTGCCGCGTCCCGGACGATGAATCGCTCGAAGTCGTTCTGGAAAATGTTGAGCACGTGGTGCAGGTCAGCGAAGACGAGATTCGTCGGGCGATGAAGATTTATTTTTCCGACACGCACAATGCCGCCGAAGGTGCGGGAGCTGCCGGGCTCGCAGCAGCGCTGAAGGAAAAGCAACAGTTGGCGGGAAAACGTGTAGGCCTCGTCCTCAGCGGGGGCAATGTGGATTCTGACGTCTTCGCCACCGACTTAGCTGGCTGAACATAGGCGTTACGTTCAAAGCCAGTTTTTGGCCCGGTATGCTTCCAGGCCGGCTTTGGTCAATTCGCCAAGTTCCGCATACAACACGGGGTTGAGGGCCTTAAAGTTGAAACAGGTTTTTCCCTGCATGCGCTTTTTCAGGTCGCCCGAAATTGTCCTACACAACTGACCATGCATGTATAGCGGCATCAAGTGATAGCTGACATATGCCTTGCCCATGATGACGGCGCCGAAGTGCATAGGACCGCCCTTCCAGCTTTTCGATTTCGTGACCAGGTAGTATTTCTTCGGTTCGTCGGCGATAACGTGCAGCTCGGGCGCAACGGCCGCCATGACTTTCTTCAAAGCATCGAAGGTTCCGGCGAAATCCGCATTTGCCGCTCGCTTGGTCGCGGAGGAGTCAGCCTTCTTCCCATTCGCTGAAGTTTTTGCCACCGTTGCCTCTACGCAGCCTTGCCTTTCACCTGCACTCCGGCCCATTTTTCCAGCAGTGTCAGCGTGGCCGCATAGTCGAGATCTTTGTGCCCGTCCTCGGTCGCCATCTCGTAGATTTCTTCTACGGTCTCGAGCCCGGGCAGTTTCACGCGCGCTTCTTTCGCGGCTTCGAGCGTCAGCCGAATGTCTTTGTGCATCAAGCGCAGCGGAAAATTCGGCGTGAAGTCACGTTGCAGCACAAACGGAGCTTTATACTCGACCACTCCCGAACGCACCATGGTGGCCTCGATCAGCTGCACGAGTTGTTGCGAATCCACTCCCAGCTTGGTGGCCAAAGTCAGCGCCTCGGCAAATCCCTCGTAGATCATTGCGATCTGCAAATTCATGGCGAGCTTGGTGGCCTGTCCCTTGCTGGTCTCGCCCATGCGGAAAATTTTCTTCCCCATCGCGGCGAATAGCGGTTTCAGCCGCTCGATCGGCGCTTCCTCTCCGCCGACAATAAACACCAGCGTTCCGTCGCGCGCGCCAATTTTCGATCCCGTCATCGGCGCATCCACCCAGGCCACGCCCTTCGCTTTCACGCGCTCGGCGAACTTCAATGTCGCCGAAGGAGAGATCGTGCTCGAGTCGGCGATGATCATGCCTTCTGATAGCGATGCCTCCGCACCCTCCGCGCCAAACAGAACGCTCTCCACCGCGTCGGTGTCGGAGACGCACATCCACACCACCTCCACGCCCTGCACCGCTGCCACCGGGCTGGGAGCTACGCCCGCGCCCTCAACCAATTTGCCCGGAGTGCGATTCCACACCGTGACCTCGTGTCCGGCCTTGACCAGGTTCGTCGCCATCGCCTCGCCCATGATTCCCAAACCCAAAAATGCAACGCGCATTGCGGAGTTCTCCTCGTAAGAATGACTCTGTGAAAGGAACGTTTTCGGATTAGATATGACAAACGCGAACAAGGTCAAGGAATCTTGTCGATGTGGCCCGGGTCAGCGCGAACATCATGACCATGAAGGCAAGAAATAACGCGAAGCGCCGCCCAACCTTCATGAACCTTCGTGTCCGTAGTGGTTGATGCCTTCGCGCTCGAGCTCTTCGGTGTGAAAAATCCTTCACATCGACAGTCCACCAACTATTCGGTATAGTTTCGCGGATGGCTCCGCCCGGCTCGCCGCGCGGCTAGGCACCATTCAACCTCATTCTTCCAATCGAATCTTGACCGCCGAGGGAAAAAATCTGATGACACGCAATCGATCCGGTCTTCGGCTTCAAAGCCAGTTCCTTGCCTTGCCCGCGGCCCTGCTAACCTTGGCCCTCGCGCTGACCGCCTCCGCTCAGGTTCCCACCGTGCGAATCAGTGTCGACAATCTCACCAATGCCGACAGCGATCACAAGACGGAAGTCGAGCCCCACATCTTTGCCTGGGGCAATACGATGGTGAGCGCGTTTCACGTAGCGCGCCGGCCGGGCAGCATCGGCTGGGGCAGCGGCGACGTCGGATATTCCACCTCCACCAATGGCGGCAGGACGTGGACTTACGGCGACCTGCCCGGCCTCACCGTCAACTACGCGGGCGGAACCTTCGGCGCGGCCGCCGATCCTGCGGTCGCCTACGACGCCAAGCACGCCGTGTGGATGATTTCCACTCTTCCGCTGGTTGGCCTCAGTTCTTCCTCCAGCAAAATTGGCGACGTCGCCGTTAGCCTTTCTCCCGACGGTCTGACCTGGGGCAAGCCTGTCATGATCGACAGCACCGGCCTCGACGACAAGAACTGGACCGTCTGCGACAACACTTCGACCAGCCCCTACTACGGCAACTGCTATACAGAATGGGACCAGGCCTACGGCACTGGAGACGTGTTGATGAGTGTTTCGAGCAATGGCGGAACGACCTGGGGCCCCGGTCTCGCATCGTCCGATCGCGCGGGCGGACTCGGCGGTGAGCCTCTGGTTCAGCCCAACGGTACCGTCATCGTTCCCTTCCAGGGCGGCGGCATCGATGTTTTCAGTTCCACCAACGGAGGCAAAAGTTGGGGCAAGAGTCAGGCCATCGCCAGCATCAGCTATCACACCGTCGCTGCCGGCATGCGCAATCCTGATCTGCCTTCCGCCGCGATTGACGGCGCAGGCAATGTATTTGTCGCATGGGCCGATTGCCGTTTCCGCACACGGTGCGCCTCCAACGATATCGTGGTCAGCAGTTCGTCGAACGGCACTACCTGGAGCACTGTCGCTCGCATTCCCACCGACGCTACCACCAGCACGGTCGATCACTTCCTGCCCGGCATCGGCATCGACCCCACAACTTCGGGCGCGACCGCGCACATCACCATCGTCTACTACTACTATCCAGTGGCGAAATGCACGCTCACCACCTGCAAGGTGTACGTCGGCTTCACCACTTCGACCGACGGCGGCACCACCTGGACCGCGGGCGCTGAGATTGCCGGCCCCATGAGTGTGGGATGGCTGCCGGTCTCCGACAACGGACCGATGCTTGCCGACTACATCGGCGTGACCTACTCGAATGGCAATCCGTTCGGCGTGTTTGCCGTGGCCCGCGCCAAGACTGGAACGAGCTTCGCGGAGTCGATGTTCACCACGAAGTCTGCTTTGCCGCTGAACTACGACGCGCCGCGCTTCAGTTCCGCCAACGACAAGCCCGTGCCCAACCCGAAGTCCGATCACCCCATGCAGTTCTTCTATGACGATGAAGGACATCGCCCGATCCCGCGCTCGCGCTGGATCACTAATACCGGAGGTAAGTGACGAAATATCAATTCGAAGGATGCTCCAGGGCCGCCGGCAAGTCTGCTGGTGGTTTTTTTACGTCAAATTACAATTACCTCGGTTTTGCCCCGGAAAGTAAAAAGCAGCCCCCTTGGCCCGCGATTCATCTAAAATTACAGACTGATGAAAACTTCCGCCGCACCGTCTTTGTTACTCGGTGATTTCAGCGCTCAGGACTACCATCGGAAGATTGCAGCTGATTCCCGCACACCTCGGGTTTTCGTCGCAGGATGATTAAGCAGACGCTTCGCAATCCGGCTCTTCGTAAGCGTGCCAGCCAGTTTGGGCGATTGGTGCGGCATTCCGCGGTGACTCCGCGCAGCGGCGAGACTCACAAACCGCGCTTCGTCACCAACGGTGAACTTGGCGTCACCTTCATCGGCCATGCCAGCTTCTTCCTGCAGCTTGGCGGGCAGAATGTGATGATCGATCCCAATTTTGCGCCCTGGCTTTTCGTTCTGAAGCGCCTGCGCCGGCCAGGACTGCGCATTGCCGACTTGCCGCCCATCGATCTTGTCCTGGTATCGCACGCGCACTTCGATCACCTGCATCGCCCTTCGCTGCGCGCGATCGTCAACAACAGTCTCCGCCAGCGCGGCGTTGCTCCGACCATCATCGTCCCCACGCACGTTTCCGATCTCGTCTCCGATCTGCGATTTTCGAAAATCGTGGAACTCGACTGGTGGAAAAACTCGCATCACGGCAACCTCACCGTGACACACGTTCCCTCCCGCCACTGGGGCGCCCGCATTCTGAAAGATTCTTATCGCGGCTACGGAGGCTTTGTTCTCAAATCCGGCAAGCACTCGGTCTATCACGCCGGCGACACGGCCTACTTCCCCGGCTTCAGCGAGATCGGACGCCGTCTCGCGCCCGAGGTCGCGCTGCTTCCCATCGGCGCCTACAATCCGCCACAGTTCCGCAACGTGCACGCCAATCCCGCCGACGCCACCCACGCCTTCCTTGATCTGCATTCGCGCTGGATGGTCCCCATGCACTACGGCACCTTCCGCCTCTCGCACGAGCCGGTCGACGAACCCCTACAACTGCTCGATCGGGAAGCCGAAGCCGCAGGGATCAGAGACAAAGTCGTGGTGATGGAAGAGGGCATAACCAGGTTCTTCTAGCCTTGTCGGCTGTCCGGCCGAAAGCTCCCAAACACAACAACCCTCCTCTGTGAACCCCTGTGCTCTCTGTGGCGATGAATTTCTTTTCCAACCTATTGACACGCCCCGCAGCCCTCAGTGTATTCTCTCTTTCGCTAATCATTCGCCCAGGAGGAAAATATGCCAGTAAAGCCCATTCCCGACGGATACCACACCCTCACCCCCTTTCTCACCGTGCGCGACGCGCTTCGCGCCATCGAATTTTACAAGGCCGCATTCGGCGCCCAGGAACGCGGAGTCATGAAAGCTCCAGATGGCAAGGTCATGCACGCGGAGTTGAAAATTGGCGATTCGATCATCATGCTCAGTGATGAATTCCCCGAGTTCGGCTCGTCCTCGCCGCAGACCGTCGGCGGCTCATCCAGCGGCCTGCATATTTACCTCGACAACGTGGATGCCGCCTTCGACCGCGCCGTAAAAGCTGGAGCGCAGGTCGAAATGCCGGTGATGGACCAGTTCTGGGGAGACCGTTACGGTCGCCTCAAGGATCCCTTCGGTCACAAGTGGTCCATCGGCACGCACGTCAAAGATTTGTCCGTGGACGAGATGAAGAAAGGCATGGATGAAGCCATGGCCAAGGCAACTCAGAAGAAAACCGCGTAGAACAAGGACGTTTGGAAGCTGTCAGGACGAGCCTTGTCATCCTGAGCGAAGCGAAGGACCTGTGCACTTTTTCTGTGCGGCAGTCCTTCGCTTGCGAAGGATCTCTCACCACGCCAGTAAGATTCTCAGGTCCCGCAGATTATTCCCAGTAGGCCCAATCTCGATCGCATCGCCTAGCGCCGAGAAAAACGGATACGCATCGAATTTTTCGAGCGCAGCCCTCATATCGAGTCCTCTGGATTGCGAACGACCCAGAGTGCTTCCATCTACCACGGCTCCCGCCGCCGGGCTATTCCCATCCACGCCGTCCGTCCCCGCGCTAAGCACGGCAATATTCTCACCTGCGTTCTTCGCGGCGCATGCCAGCACAAACTGCTGGTTGCGTCCGCCAACTCCGCCGTTCGTGACCTTCACCGTAACTTCCCCGCCCGAGATCAAGCACACGGGCGAACACTGTTTCTTGAGTTCGCGAACTCGCTGTAATAGGTATTCCGCAGCGCGTTCATAATCCCAATCGTCACAGGAGTTATCCACGTACACGAAGAATCCAGCCCGTTCCGCTGCCGTGCTGGCTGCTTCCACCGCCGACTGGTTTGAGAGCACGGTCCACCAGCGCGAGCGCACAAACGCTGGATCATCCGACTTCGGCGTCTCCTCAAGCATTCGCCGCGTAAATAAATCCCTCACGGATGCAGGAAGTTGTTTCGCCAATTCGTATTTCTCCGCCAGGCGATAACAATCTTCACTGGAATTGGTGTCGGGCATGGTCGGACCGGAAGCCAGCGCGTCGGGAGTGCTATCGGGCACATCGGAAACCAGCAGCGAAACTTGCTGCGCGGGATACGCGGCCTGCGCCAGCCGTCCGCCCTTCACCGCCGACAAATGTTTGCGAACCGCATTGATCTCCGCAATCGGCGCGCCCGAATGCACGAGTGCCCGATAAGTCGCGATCAGATCATCCAGTGAGATCTCGTCGTCGATAGGCTTCTCAACGATCGAGGATCCTCCGCCGCTGATCAGAAAAATAATAAGGGCCGAAGCCACCTGATTCTGTAAGGTGTTTAGGATCGCGGCCGCAGCCCGAATCGATTCCGCGTTGGGCGTGGGATGCCCGCCGCGAAAATAGCGGAACCCGCGAAGCTGCGTCTCCGGCTCAACCGACGACGCCACGATGCCCTCCAGCGAATCGCCGACCTGTGCGGCCAGCGCCTCCACCATGGTGTGTCCCGCTTTTCCGATCGAGATCACCTGCACTCGCGAATACGAATGCAAGTCATAGAGATCCTCGCAGACGCGCAGCAGGCCACGCTCACAATGCAGATGCCGCGCGAATCCGGAACGAATCGAAGCCCGGGCGAGCGCGGAACGAAAGATTTCGCGGGCACGGTCGCGCATCTCTCGAAATTTGGATTCGCTCGCCGGATCTGACATGCGGAAGATTATAGAGAGGTTGCGACGACTGATTCCCTCACCCATCCCTCAATCGCTTCGCGCAACTCGCGCAGCCTCCCCTCGAAGAAGT
Source organism: uncultured Acidobacteriota bacterium (assembly GCA_963701925.1). Lineage (GTDB taxonomy): Bacteria > Acidobacteriota > Terriglobia > Terriglobales > Acidobacteriaceae > Sulfotelmatobacter. The sequence continues at coordinate 104,229 of CAVPBQ010000005.1, read as the reverse complement.
GGTCCGCGCCTTCGATGATCACCAACTTCTTCGGCTCGGGCACCGATGCGACCAGAGCCTCTAACTTCGCGCGTGGTCCAAACTGGTCGCGCGCCCCACTGACGAATAACTTCGGCCGAGTGCAATCGTGCAGGAAATCAAACGTGTAGACCCGCGGCTCTTCACTATCCGCCGCCACCGGCGCCACCGGCGTTCCAATTCCAATCAGGGCACGCACCCGCGTGTCGTCGCAAGCCGCGCGCAATCCCACGGCCGCGCCAAAAGAGAATCCTGCAAACACCAGCGGCAAATGAAACTCCGCCTCCAGCCAGTTGAGCGCAGCCTTCACGTCCTCTATTTCCCCCACGCCGTGATCGTGCTCGCCCTCGCTCAATCCGCTCCCGCGAAAGTTGAAGCGCAGCACCGGGAATCCGAAGCTGTTCAGCGCCTTCATGGTGTGGAAGACGACCTTGTTGTGCAGCGTTCCGCCAAACAAAGGATGCGGATGGCAAACGACCGCCGCATGCGTCGCGCCCTCAGCGCCCGCATGCAGCAGCGCCTCCAGGTGCCCCGCAGCGCCCTCCACAAACAGGGACCGAATCGACGACGACGAAGTGTTCACATCTCAGATTATCGCAGGATCGCATCCGCCGCCGAATCGCTCTGCTATCCTCTCGTCCATGGACGCCATCACGCTTACGCGCCAACTGGTCGACATCGAATCGATTTCGGGCAATGAAACCGCGGTCGCGAACTTCTTATACGGGGACCTTCTCCAACTTGGCTACAACACGGTCAAGATGCCGGTCGAGGGCAATCGTTTTAATCTCTACGCAATTTTCGAAGATCAGCCGGAGCCGGCCATCGTTTTCTCCACTCACCTCGACACTGTTCCTCCATTCATTCCCTCGTCCGAAGATGCAGGACGGATCTACGGCCGCGGCGCCTGCGACGCCAAAGGGATCATCGCCGCGCAAATCGCCGCCGCCGAGCGCCTGCGCCACGACGGAATCTACGTTGGATTGCTGTTCGTCGTCGGAGAAGAACGCGACAGCCTGGGAGCCAAAGTGGCCAATGATCATGCCCCGAAAACATGCCGCTTCCTGGTGAACGGTGAGCCCACCGAAAACCGCATTGCGCTGGCCTCCAAGGGAACGCTACGCGTCGAAGTCACGGCCAAGGGTCGCATGGCGCATTCGGCGTATCCCGAACTCGGCGATTCCGCCATCGACAAATTGATCGCCGCGCTGGGACGCCTTCGCGCGATGCCCTTGCCGTCCGATCCGGACGTCGGGCCCTGCACGATGAATATCGGCCTGATCGAAGGCGGCCGCGCCCCCAACGTGATTCCCGACTATGCCCACGCGGATCTACTCTATCGCCTCGTCGGCCCGACAGACGCGTTACGCAAGCAAATTCTCTCCACGGCCGGCGATCAAGTGCAAGCCGACTTCCCGCTCGAACTTCCTTTCCTTCGTCTCCGCACCGTCGATGGATTGCCCACCATGATCGCCGCCTTCACCACTGACATCCCCAAGCTCACGAATTGGGGCCAGCCCCTGCTCGTCGGCCCAGGGTCAATTCATGTGGCCCACACCGACGGCGAGTACATCGAGAAACAGCAACTGCACGACGCGATCGATCTGTACGTCAAACTTGCAAAGCAATTGCAGAGCACAAGACCCTGATGTTTTCTCGGACGACGTTACTGCTCCGACCAAGTCAAATCGACGCGGATGGGAATTTCGTTTTTCACCGGCATGGTCAGCAAAGATGGCGGGTCGATCTTGAAGTCGCTGAGCGTCGCCGGAATGGTTCCCGTGATTCTCTTATCGCTGCCTTCGGTCTTCACTTCCAGGAGAATTTGTTTGTAGCTGACGGTCTGTCCGGCAAACTGGATTTCGAGATCCGCCTTGATCGACGAAGCCGTCGTATCAGACTCAGGCAGGCGAGTGCGCACCGTGACCATGGGAAATTCCGCGCCGCGCGTCACCTGAATCATGTGCAGGTCGCGATTCGTATCCCCAGAATCAAAGGTCTTTACCGGAACGGCAATCAGGAATTCGCACTGGCCCTCGTGACAAATTCCCTTGCCCCGCGCGGCATGGCTGGTGCCGTCGGTCTGATGCAGCGGGTGCGAAACATGATAGGTGAGCGTGCTCTGCTTCAACACCCATTGCCGGTCAGCGGCAAAAAGATGCAACGCCGCAAAAAATAGAAAAACAAAAATTAGTTTCTTGTTCATAGAATAAGTCAAAGAATATTTCAGTCCGAGAACGTCGGCTCAAAACTTCACCGACACCGCCAGCAGCGCCGCGCCGAAGGCTCCAGCGGTGACGATCGCGACCGGGCCGTGGGCGGATGCGATGCCGTGAACTTTCTCTCCATTGTTTTTCTGGTTGAAGGCCATCGCGCCCAAAATCGGAGTCAGGATCATGCCCGGCCCGTGAATCCAGGCCAGCGCTTCGTGAACTTTAATTGGCCCTTTCTTCTTGGTGCCAGGGACACGCGGCGCGCGGATCGCATAGTAAGCGGTGATCCCGTACAAGTCGCCGGTTAGCGCACCGAGGGCAACGTGCAAGTCACGAGTCGCCGACCCTTCACTTTTGCCCCCCGCGCCCGTCCCCAGGATCACAGTTGCGATGAGAGGCGCCGCGGTAATCAATCCCATGCGCTGATGGATCTTCAGCATGTGCGTACGCTTATCGAGTAGCGCTTGCTGCGCAGCGTTCGCCTGCGTCTCGCTTCTGGAAAAACCCAGATCTTCGAGCGAGGGTTCAGTCTTCGTGGCGGAAGGAGCGTTGGGCAAATTTTCCGACGGCGCCGCTTCCGCGCTAAGAGTCAGGTTCAGGGTCTGTTGGGTGCCTGCGGCAAGCGTAACCTTAGTCGCTCCCGCGGCGAGTCCATCGGCGGAAGCGCTGACCTCATAGTCTCCGGCGGCAAGATTTTGAACCGCGTAGTGACCGGAAGGGTCGGCCCGCGTGGCGATCGATTGTCCGGTGGAAAGATTCTTGACAGAAATTTTAGCGCCCGGAATAATTTTCCCCGAAACGTCGGTGATGACGCCGGAGAGCGCAGCGGTTGCATCCTGCGCGGCCAGCGGGCTCACGGTGAGTGTAGAGATCAGAATCAGAATGAAGGCAGAAACAATCTTGGCCCCATAGCAACGCATTCAATTTTTCCTCGTGCATCAACAAGACTGACAACGATTGTATTGGTTAGAAGATGCCGCGCGCAGCGGTCGAGATGCCTCGCGTCCACATTTGCGCCACAACCGGCTGCGACAAGTCGACCAGCTGTGATTGCAATCACAGGCGCGGCTACCATGTGGATATTTCTACGCTAATAGCGTAGGATGTAGGTGGTACGCTGATAGCGTATACAGAGCATGGAATTCGTCGAGGCACCTGCATTTACCCGTCACCTGCGGCGCCCATCTGAGTGATGACGAGACTTGCAGGCGTGCGTTGCCGCCAATCCCGAGATGGGCGACTTGATGCCAGGCACGGGTGGATTTCGAAAACTTCGCTGGGCCGATGCGCGCCGGGCAAAGGGCGGAGAGGCGGGTTTCGAGTTATCTATTATCACTTCGCGTCCGATCATCAGATCTGGCTGATGACGGTTTACGACAAGAACGAGGCGGCTGATTTGACGGCGGAAGAGAAAAAATCGCTGAAAGTCGCAATTGCAGCAGGGTTGAAAGCGCGAGCGGCGAGCAGAACCGCCAGCAGCAGATCACGGAGGCTTCAATAATGGCGAAGCGAGACATTTTTTCTGAACTAATGGGCGGCGTGGCGGCGATGAAGGCCCACCGCGAGGGAAAGATCACGCTGCGAAGCTACAAGGTCGAGGCGACGCCGTTGCCCAAAGTAGATTCGAAGCTCATCCGCGACACGCGAAAGAAACTACACTGCTCGCGCGCGGTGTTCGCGCGCAAGCTGCGGATCAACGAGAGGACACTCGAGAAATGGGAGCAGGGCCGGGCGAAGCCGAATCCGCAAGCAGCGGCGCTGGTGCTCCTCGTGCGGCGCTTCCCTGATACGTTGGCGCGCCTCGACGAAGTGGCCGAGGGGTAGCGGCATGGATCGGGGCTGACCTATTCCACCTGAACACGAATCCTTATATCAAGCCGCACGTCTCTCCCTAGATTTACACTTGATCCCATGACCGCCGCCCTCAACTCCCTCGCCCGCGCGTCTTCCGCTTACTTGCGCTCCGCCATGCATCAGCCGATTCGCTGGCATGAGTGGGGCGAGGAGGCTTTCGCCGCGGCGCAGAGTGAGGGCAAGCCCATGCTGCTCGATATCGGCGCGGTATGGTGCCACTGGTGTCATGTGATGGATCGCGAATCTTATGACGATCCCGAGATTGCGGCGATCGTGAATGAGCATTTTATTGCGGTGAAGGTGGATCGCGACGAGCGCCCCGATATCGACAGCCGCTATCAGGTCGCAGTCCAGGCGGTGAGCGGGCAGGGCGGCTGGCCGCTGACCGCGTTCCTCACTCCCGACGGCAAGCCGTTTTATGGGGGAACTTATTTTCCACCCAATGACGGATACGGGCGTCCCAGCTTTCGCCGCGTGCTGCTCAGCATCGCGAATGCCTACAAAGAAAAAAAGGGCGACGTAGTCGACCAGGCAGCCATGGTCGAGACGGCCATCGCGCAGTCGGAATCGTTCGCAGGACGCAGCGGGCGAGTTTCGCCGAGCGCGATTACGACGATCGAGGAATCGGCCTTGAAGATGTTTGACGCGGAACACGGCGGCTTTGGATCCGCGCCGAAATTTCCGCATCCCTCCGCGCTGGATTTGCTGATTGAACGATATGCGCGGAGCGGCGCCGACAAGTCAAAGTGCCCGGATCTCGGGGAGGTCGTCGTTTCAACTCTGGAGCACATGGCGAACGGCGGCGTGTATGACCAGCTTGCGGGCGGGTTTCATCGCTATTCGGTGGACGAGCGCTGGGTGGTGCCGCACTTCGAGAAGATGTGCTACGACAACTCCGAACTGCTTAAGAACTACGTGCATGCCTACCAAGCCACAGGGAACGAGTTCTTCGCCGACGTGGCCCGCGACATTATTCGCTGGATGGATGAGTGGCTCAGCGACCGCGAGCGCGGCGGCTTCTACGCGTCGCAGGATGCCGACATCAATATGGACGATGACGGCGACTACTTCACTTGGACGCTCGACGAAGCCCGCGCGGTACTGACTGAAAAAGAGGCGGATGCGGCGGCGCTGCGCTACGACATAAACGAAATCGGCGAGATGCACCACAACCCGGCGAAGAACGTTCTCTTCGTGCGAGCAGCGATCGACGAGATCGCCCGGCGGATGAGCTTGAGCCCTGCTGCCGTGCAGGAATTGCTGGTCTCGGCGACGAAAAAGATGTACGCCGCGCGCCTGGTGCGGCCCACGCCCTACGTCGACAAGACGGTCTACGTGGGATGGAACAGTCTATGCATCTCCGCATATTTAGAAGCGGCGAAAGTTCTCGATCTTCACCGGGCTCGGCGCTTCGCCCTGCGCTCGCTCGACCGCATCCTGTCTGAGGCTTGGAAATCGGGCCTGCTTCTGCATGTGGTGGCGTACTCCGATCCGCAGGCCGCGCACCGCGAGATTTCCGGTTTGCTCGATGACTACGCTTTCACCGCACTGGCTTGCCTCGACGCCTACGAGGCCACCACTGATCTCAGCTATTTCAAATTCGCCCACGCCATTTCGGACGTGATGATCGCGCGCTTTTACGATGCGACTTCGGGAGGATTCTTCGACAGCGAGCCGGCGACCGACGGCAAGAGCCTCGGCGTGCTGGCGACGCGACGCAAGCCGCTGCAGGATTCGCCCACTCCTGCTGGCAATCCCATGGCGGCCATTGCCCTGATGCGGTTGCATCGCTACACCGGCGATGACTCATACCGCGATAAAGCGGAGCAGACCCTGGAGACCTTCGCCGGGGTCGCCGGGCAGTTTGGAATTTTCGCCGCGACCTACGGCATCGCCGCCCTCCATTTGCTGGAGAGCCCCGTGCAGGTCGTTGTGATTGGACAGAACGAAAAGGACGCGACCGCGATCCGGTTGTATGCCGCAGCCAATGCTACGTTCGCCTTCAACAAGACGTCGCTCTACCTGGCCGCGAATCAAGCCGTGAAACTCAATCTCCCGCCTCTGCTGGCGGCCACGATTCCGAATCTGCCCCAGTTGTCGTCTGATCAATCATTCGCTGTGCTTTGTTCGGGCACGTCATGCCTGCCACCCATCTCCGACCCCGACGAACTCCGGCAGGCGCTCGCCCGGGCGTTGAGCGCGCCCGCAGAAAAAAAATAGGGGCTGACGGATTAGATATTCCGCCAGCCCAAAGATTGCGAGAGCCCAGGGTTCGGCCCAGTTACCGCAGGTTACTACAAGTGGTTACTTCGGTGACCTTGCGGTCACAGCTGCCTTCCGGTTTTAATACGGGGGCAGGTTAAGGTGCACATTGTGTTCTGGGTGGGCACAGAATCAACGGACCGCCGTCTTGGGCCGGAAGCACTTGAACGGCAGCCGTGATGAACGTGCCCACTAGTCCTACCATCAGGATTGCAATCCTGATTGAGCGTTTCATGGGTTCGTCTCCTATATCCACGTAAGATTTCCCCTGACAGGGCACTCACGCGGAGACGAATTATAAGGCAACTGTCAAGCGAAACGTGCAAGGAAGTTCCGCGCCATCCGCTGTTCCCTCTCCAGATCACCTCCAAAGCAAGCAAATCATCACCCCATCCCGCATGGATGCAGTCTTTTTCTTAACTAAGTTAAAGTATTTGTTAACCTTTTAGTGAACAGGCGTCGAAGGCCAGAATTCAGGCTGGAATTTACGAAATCCGAACAAAACCCCACGCGAGAGTGGAATGTTCAATGAGAGTTCCCTGAGCCTGCGTTGAAGTCAACGGGTGCGCGAGATATCGAAGTGACGGATGGGAGCCGCCGTGGCTTTCCAGTCGCTGGCATTGGCATCCCGCTTTTCATGGACGGTTGGAACCTCGGGCTGGGTCCGTGAAAGGGCGCGATCGACCATGCCCTCGAACATCGGAATCAGCGAGTCTGATGGGAACGGGTGATGAATGTCGGAAAGGCTCTGCTCCCAGCGCTGCGGCTGCAGCAGCGTGTTAGAGGCCTCGCGCGCTGGGCTCTTGGCCGCTACGTAGCTCACCCACACGATCAGGCTGGCATTAAAGGCCATCATGTTTACAATGCTCATCCATGGGTCCGCCAGATGCTTGCCCACGAAGGAGGCAATCAGCATGAGTTCAACGATGGCATAAGCGCCGAAGCCGAGCGCGATCCCAAAGCTGTGTTGCCGCCGGCTGATCCCGACGTAGCTCGAGAAGAAAAGTAAAAATAGCACCATCCCCACCTGGATCACACGCACGCAACGCTGGGAAGTGAGGATCGCTTCCATCCACGGCGCCATGTTGCTGGAATGCGTGGACAGCGACACCACTCCGGCCACCAGCAGCATCACCAGCGCCGCCCACTTGAAAAGAACCGTGCCCAGATCCCGTAGCGTGTGGAAGGAGGAGAAGACATCGACAAAGACTTCGTGAATCACCGCAAAGCCGAAGCAGACGCTTAGCGCATCACAGCCCCAGTAGAGGTAATAGACCGCCGACGAACTCCGCCAGAAGGCCGGAAATACCAGGCCGAAGGTGATGAGTTGGATCAGCAGGTAACCGAAAAAGAACTTGAACTTGCGATGCAGCCCACGCTGCAGCATGACCGCGACGATCCCCATCTGCAGCAGAGGATGCGCGATCCACAGCGTGTAATAAAGAAGCGTAAGTTTGGCGCTCATCGCAAAGCGATTCCGAAGCCGGTTCGAACGGTAAGACTCAGGATCCAGGCCTGCACCAAAGTACAGGGTGATAATGCAAACTTAACGTTTCCTGAACGGATGTTCAATGCACCCAAGTAATCGAAAGTAACGTTACGCTATGGATACTCCGAGGGCAACGTTACCTTCGTGCCACAGGTTTGGTGCAGATGTAGGTGAATCCCCTATCGCTGGCGGACCGAAGCAGTGGACTCGTCTAGCACGAAGACGAAGTACGAGGAATTCCAGAGCGCGGCGGGAAAACCTCCGCGCGGGCGGGCCGTAATGACGATATTGAAACCGTCCGGGAGAAGATTCCTCTCCAGCGACGACTCCGCATTTGCCTGGTCGGTTTGCATATGAGCTTTTCCCGGCTGGATCATGGCCATCCAACCCAGAAACTCATGCAACTCGCGGGTGTGGGCGCCACCGGCAACCGCATACGACACTTCCGCAGTCTGCTGGAAATGCCAGGCCAGCGACGCGGCCAGTTCCACCGCCCGTTCATATCCCTGCTCGGAGATCGATTCCAGAGTTGGATTGTCGAAGACGATGCAGAGCTTGCGCTCGTCCTCGCGGGCATACTCGCGCACTTTCAGCGAGCCCGATTTGGCCGTCGCCTTCCAATCCACATGGCGCGCAGAATCTTCCGGCATGTACTCGCGAATGCTGTACAAATCGGAGCCTCTCCCGCGCACGAAGCTCTCCCACTCGCCGCGCACCAGCGGCAGGATTTCGAAAAACTCATCTTTCGGCTCGATGCGCGGATACACCAGCACCTCGCGTGGCAGCGATACATGGCGCGTCTTGGTGAGGAACGCGAAGGGAAAGCGCGTGGCCAGGCCGAAGCTATCTTCGCTATAACGCCCGCGCTGCTCGAACTTCAATTCCAGGTCGGCCGACAACTCCGCTTGTGCAGGCAGATACGCGAAGTATGCCATGCCCTGAAAAATTCCAGGAGGTGGCGGCACGACGGCCACTCGGCGCAGTCGGCGATCGGGAAGGCGCAGCCACTGCTGCTCCGAGGGGCGGTTGAAGGGAAACGCAAAAGTCGTCGCCTCCCAGCGCCATTGTTGCTGCAGCTTCTTCGTCTGCTTGCGCGTGGAAACAACGCAGATCGAAAACGAAGGCAGAACCTTGCGCGGGTTGTTGAGGACGATGCGGCCGAGCACCGGATGCCCCGCGTAAATATGCTCGGGCAGGCGAATATCGAGTTCCAATCGCCGCAGCACCCAGGCCGAAACGAAGCCCGAAACCAGGATCGCCGCCAGCATCGCCGCCACGACAATGTAGAGAAGATTGTTTCCCGTGTTCAGCGCCGCGATGGCGATCACTAGCGTGACCAACACATAGATGATGCCCGCGCGGGTTACATCGTAGTCGAACGATTCGCGCAGCCGCTCCACGGCGACACGGCGCGCCAGATATGGCACCGTAACCAGTCCCACCAGCGCGGCCAGCAGCAGGGATGTTGAAGCCAGAATGACCGTGGCCAGCACGTTGCCGGCATCGCGCGACACGGTGGAGAACAAGGCGGCGGCGAAGGCCATCGCCAGCCCGACCAATGCCAGCAGAAACTTCACCCACACCTCCGCCGAGGCCGATTGCAGCCATTCGGCGATGCGTGCGGGCAAAGAAGGCGCGGGTTTCAACGGATTGGCGTACGCGGAACTCACCTGTGCCGAGCCTAGCATCCCCTGAAGGAACGGACAATTACGCCAAGGTTGCAGGCCAAGCGTTCGTAACCTGGACGATTTCGCGCCGGCGAAAAACAAGTTTCAGTTTTGATTCTTTCCCGCGTGTGCTAACCTTTGGCCCTCGAAACGGGGCCCCGCAACATTCATTGCAATTCAGGATTGTGGAAGGAGAAATTCCATGCCTATCGGTAAACGCGCAACGGCAGAATTCCTTGGAACTTTCTGGCTGGTCTTTGGTGGATGCGGCGCAGCCGTGCTTGCCGCCGGATTTCCCACGGTCGGCATCGGATTTGCTGGCGTGGCCTTGGCCTTCGGACTCACCCTTCTGACCATGGCCTTCGCCATCGGACACATTTCGGGCTGTCACTTGAATCCGGCGGTGAGCGTGGGACTCGTGGTGGGCAAGCGCTTCCCGGCTTCCGAATTGCTGCCGTATGTAGCCGCGCAAGTTGCGGGCGCCATCGCGGCCGCGGGAGTTCTGTATGTAATCGCCAGCGGAACGCCGACCTTCGACGTGCATGCCGGATTCGCCTCCAACGGATATGGCGAGCACTCTCCCGGTGGATATTCGCTGCTCGCGGGAATCGTCGCCGAAGTTGTGCTGACGGCATTCTTCCTTATCGTGATTATGGGCTCGACCGATCGCCGCGCACCCAAAGGGCTGGCCCCGATCGCGATCGGCCTCTGCCTTACGCTGATCCATCTGGTCTGCATCCCGGTAACGAATACGTCGGTGAATCCGGCGCGCAGCACCGGTCCCGCGCTGTTTGCCGGCGGCTGGGCGTTGCAGCAGTTGTGGATGTTCTGGGTGGCCCCGCTGGTCGGCGGCGCGATTGGCGGCGGACTCTACAACGTAATATTCGGCGAATCTCAAGCCGACATCAAGAAGACAAAACCCGCGGACGAAGAGGTCACGGCGCTCAGCGCCTGATCTGTCTGGCGTGGCATTTGACGGGCTTGACTGGCTCCGATTGGCAAGCCCGTGAAGCGTGTTCCGGGTCCTCACATTTTTTTTGATGGCCTGTGGGTAAATTATTGACTTCAAACAACTTGCGCCCTCCAGATACCCCTTGGGTCCGCGCAAAATATTGATTCGCAATAACTTACACGCAAAATATTCCGGAATAAGGAGTTAGCTGCGAAGCTCGGAACCTTCGGGGCAGAGCGGGTCAGGGCGCTTTTCGCTGAGAACTGGTTCGAAGATTTTTCGCGCATAGTGTTGAGCTTGCGGTTTTCCAGATCCTCAGTAAAGGTCGTTCGTCACAGGAACTGGAATTCTTTCTGTGGAAGCCTGTGGAAAACTATGGGGGCGTTCTGGTCTGCGGGGAAATCAGGGGGCAGCGGGACACGTGATGGACGAACCGAAGAAGGCGCAGCTTCGGTTGAGAAAAGACACCTGATACCAGCAGCACGGGTGCCCACCTTTCAAAGCCGCGAAAGGTGGGGCAGCCGGAGGACCCATGGCAAGACTAGGTGAGGCAACTTCCCCACTCGCGGAGAACGCGAAATTTAGAATGGGGCACCCGGCTCGGGATCTCATCAGCGTGGGAGTTGACACTCGGCGGGCGGGTGACCCGCTCAAGCCCGATTTTGGCTTGAGTGGGGCAGTTCGATAGCTGGACAAAGCCTTCCTACCGCGCGTTCGCGTTTTCGTGCCGTCCATTCTGATTCGATGTCAACCCGTCCCTCGCAGCCGATTGCGTAGTGGCGAAAGCTGCTCCACGGCCAGTCCTCCGGGCGCTCGCACAACCCGGCCTTTACCGGATTTCGATGAATGTAGCGCAGCTTTTCCACAAACTGCGGGTAATTGCGAATGTTGAAATCGTAGTATCGCTTTTGCCAGAAATGATCCGCGTCTCCAACGCCTCGATACCCCCTGCTTCAACGACTTCAGCGCATCGGCCAACGCATCTTTTTCCGGTTCGCTGAGGAGCAGGTGAACATGCTCGGGCATGACTACATATCCGTAAACCTGCAGTAGGAATTTGCGCCGCACCCGCTCTAGGGCTGACTCGAAGATTCTTCGGCTGTCGTCGCTGGTCAGAAAACAACGGCGGTGGTAACAGCAGAATGTGATGAAATGACTTTGCCCGCGGTGTTGAAAACGCGTCAGTCCCCATGGCAAGGGGACAATCTAGTTCAGCTCAGATTAGTAAGTCTGTGACAAGTGAACATCCTTCCGCGAGAAAAATCCCCACTCAAGCCAAAACCGGGCTTGAGTGGGCCACCCCGCGGACAGAAAAAAGCAGAGTCGGACGAAAGTTGGGGTTGACAGTGGGTATTAAAATGGCGGGCATGGCTAAGAAAACTGGAATGAGCGATTCGTCCCTGTGGGTCACCACGGTTCTCTTGCTGGCGCTGGCGGCGTGGATGTACATCAAGCGGTAGACATCCAGCCAGCGGATCGAATGAGAAGGCGGGACGAATCTACTCCAGCGTCAGGACGACCCAATAGACGCCGGTAGGATAGGTGTCGGTGCGGCCGTAGCAGGTTCCCACCGAGAATCGGCGCAGTTTGGCGCTGGCAATCGCATGTTCCGCGCCTAGGGGCAGCGTCTCGGGATGCAGGCTGGTGTAAGTCAGCACAGTCTGGCGATCGGACAATGCGCGGATAGATTGAGTTCCCAGTTTATCGGCCTGCGTCATGGAGCAGGCGGCGTCATCCAGCGGGCTTCTCAGCGATCGTCCTTGAGCCCTCGCTAGTGCAGGTTGATTGGCCTGGCGACGCGCCTGATTCACCGACTCCGCAATTCTCTCCTTCACCTGCGCGGCCGAATAATTGGGGAGGGCATGGCCGAAGTCCTGCACGATGTACAAGCGGTCTCCACTACGAACCACGCCCAACCCGACCACGTTGTAGGCCGGGTTGAGGAGGTTCGCGCGATGGGGAGGGGATAACATCAGATGCTGGTGGCCGTGCTCGGCGTCGTAGTCGAGGGCAACGTTTTCGCCCTCCTGATCAAGCTGCAAATCGGTGGTGGCGGCCAGGCGCTGCGGCAAGGAAGGCTCGCCCTGAAATTGATGCGAGAGTTCCCGGGCGTTGAGCATGGCTTGGGCGTGAATCAGTGCGGCCTGCGAGAGTCCGGGATCGAGCGTGAGTGGAGGCGCTCCGGCTTGCTGCCGCGACTGGTTGGCGAATTGGAGAAGCTGCTGCTCGACAGCGGATTCAGCGTCTGGAAAAGGAATGTCGTGCGAGGTGGCAGCGACCGGCTGCAGCGAGGCTTTCTTTACTGCTACTTGTGGCGCGGCTGGCGAAGATTCGGAAGCGGCCATCAGGCGAACTGCGGGACGGAGGGTTACGACGCCGGTTCCCAGAACAAATGCCAGCAGGAATCTGGCGGTGATGAATCTTGGCGCTACGAATTTTGGCGTCGCGAATTTTGGCGATCTATGCATTGAGTTTGGCCTGCCGCTGACCTTGGGGGAGATCAAATTTCTCCAGCTCTTTCAAGCCTCAAGTTGGTACCGGCTCAAACTTGCCGCTGGTGCTACGCTAGAGTTCGACAAAGGGGCAAAGTAGTTACTTCCGTCTATGGAACTAGGGATCAGTGGGGCCATTGGCCTGTTGTTTGGAAGTTTGGTTGCTTGGCTGTTGCTGCGTTCGCGGACGGCTGCGCTACAGGCCCGTTTATCGTTGACACAGAATGAATTAGCGGGTGCAAAGGCTGATCTGGCGCGGCTTTTGGCGGATCAGCGGGGGCTGCTCGAGAGCCGCGGGAGGCTCGAATCCGCGCTCGAATCGGAACGAAAGACCAGCAGCGAAAAGATTGAATTATTAAGCCGCACCGGCGAAGACTTGCAGAATGCCTTTAAGGCGCTGGCTGCCGATGCGCTGAAGAGCAACAATGCGTCTTTCATTCAGCTTGCGCAAGAGAACCTAAAGCGATTCCAGAGCGAGGCCAAGGGCGACTTGGAAGCGCGGCAGAAAGCGGTCGCCGATCTGGTTGCGCCGGTGCGAGATTCGCTCAGCAAAGTGGACGCGCAGATCCAACAAATGGAGATTGCGCGCGGTGAGGCTTATGGCGATCTTAAGCGCCAAGTGCAATCGCTGATCATCACGCAGAAGGAATTGCAATCGGAAACCGGCAACCTGGTGCGCGCGCTGCGCACGCCTAATGTTCGCGGGCGCTGGGGAGAAATTCAGCTGCGGCGCGTGGTTGAAATCGCAGGCATGTTGCCTTATTGCGACTTCGCCGAGCAGGAAACTATTACTGGCGACAGCGGCCGTTTGCGACCTGACTTGGTGGTGAAACTTCCGGGCGGAAAAAGAATTGTGGTCGACGCCAAGACGCCGCTGCAAGCTTTCCTGGATGCCTTCGAGACCAACGATGAAGAGACGCGCCGCGCCTGCCTGGCCAATCATGCGCGGCAGGTGCGCGATCATATCAACACGCTGAGCGGTAAAAAATACTGGGAGCAGTTTGACGCCACGCCGGAATTCGTCGTTATGTTTCTTCCAGGAGAGACTTTCTTCAGCGCCGCGCTCGAGCAGGATACGGGTCTGATCGAACATGGAGTTCTGAACAAAGTCATACCGGCATCTCCGACGACTTTGATTGCGCTGCTGAAGGCTGTGGCCTACGGCTGGAACCAGGAGAAGCTTGCTCGCAACGCTCAGCAGATCAGCGATTTAGGCAAAGAACTGCATGAACGCCTGCGCCATCTCGGCGGCCATATCGCGGCCGTAGGAGCCGGCCTCGATCGTGCCGTCGAGTGTTACAACAAGGCAGTCGGGTCGCTGGAAAATCGCGTTCTAGTTTCGGCGCGGAAGTTTGCCGAACTGGGCGCGGCGGTCGCCGAAGAGATTCCCGAAGTCGAGCCGGTCGAAACCAGCGCCAGGACACTTTCGTTCGAGTGGGATGAGGACGCCCTTCCACTCGCTCCCAAGGAAGAACGCAGGGCCGGATAAGCTAGAACAACGATTCGGCAGTTCTCGAACATCATATCCACGAGACAAATGGAAATCCATCCGGCTGTAAGCTTAAGCAACGCAACGGCAAGCGGATACGGAATCCCACAGAAACATCCAAAAAAACGTAAATCGCATCGAAAAGTACATCTATAATTTCACAAGTGCCTTGAACTAGGGTACTTAAGCGTTCCACTCCGGGAAACCACATGGCAGCGAACTTGCTCATTGATGTTCGGCCAGTCGTCTCGCCTGCGCCTCGGGGTTCGGGGTCCGCCCCGCCGCTCATGAATCAGGAGAGCCAAGTTCGCTTTGTTGCGGTTCTACTGTTTGTGTTGACGGTAGCAGCGGTTGTCTTTGCCGGCTTCAATTTTGAAAAGGAACGCACCTACGCCGTTCCTGACGATGGCGTCTGGTGGGTCGAGCACAACGGCCATCTGATCGCCGACCGGGTCGAGCCCACCGGTCCTGGCGCCCGAGCAGGGATCAAAGCCGGAGACCAGCTGGTTTCGGTCAATGGCTACGAGGTCAATACCACCTCATCCCTGGTTCGCCAACTCTTTGGGACGGGGGTTTACTCGAACGCCGATTACGCGCTGATCCGGCAGTCGATTCCGCTGGACTCGAACGTCATCCTGGTTCCCGCCAACCGCTCGCTGAATGACTGGCTGCGCCTGATTGCGCTGATTTACCTGGGGATCGGCTTATACGTGCTACTGCGACGCTGGACCGCTCCGGGGTCCATGCATTTCTATATTTTCTGCCTGGTCTCGTTCATCGCGTATTCCTTCAAGTACACCGGCAAGCTGAATGATTTCGATTGGACGATTTACTGGTGCAACATTGTGGCTTGGGTGATGCAACCAGCGCTGTTCCTGCACTTCGTGCTGACCTTCCCGGAGAAGCGGCGTTTTGTGAAGCAGCATCCGCGTCTGCTTCTGCTGGCGTATCTGCCCGGAGCGGTGCTGCTCGCCCGGCACATTCTGGCATTGCAGCTGGCGCAGGCCTCCGGCGAACTGCGCTGGAACATGGACCGGCAGGAGATCGCTTACGGCGCGCTGTTGTTCATCGCTTCGGCGTCGGTGCTGTGGTACAGCTATCGTCGCGCTACGACCACGATTCTGCGCCAGCAACTGAAGTGGGTAACCCGCGGAACGATTCTGGCGATCGTGCCCTACACATTGTTCTATGTGATCCCTTATCTCAGCGGCACTATGCCCGGTCCGGTGATGAAGTTATCGGTGCTCTCGCTGGGGCTGCTGCCGCTGACCTTCGGCTATGCCATCTTCCGCTATCGATTGATGGACGTCGACTTGATCTCGAAGCGCGTCGTGGTCTACGGGCTGGCTGCCGCGGCCGTGGTAGGGATGTATTTCGCGCTGGTGGCTGGAGTCGCGGAGCTGGTGCATTCGCAGAAGCCTGGCACGGGGCCAGTTGGCCTGACGATCGCGATTGTAGTCACGGCGCTGCTGTTTGATCCGGTGCGCAACTGGATTCAGGATCGCGTCGACCACTTGTTCTACCGGACGGTGTATGACTATCGCCGCACGCTGATCGAATTCGGCCGCGAGCTGAGCTCAGAAACGGATTTGAACCGACTGCTCTCGTCGGTGGTCGACCGGCTAAGCCGAACGCTCGCCGTGGATCGAATTGCGATCTTTCTTTCCACCGGCGACGACGAACAGTTCTTCCTGTCGAAGTCGGTCAATGTGAATCCGGCGGGAAAACTCGATCTGCACTTCCTGAGCGAGCCGCGCCCGGAAGCGGCGAGGCACCTCTTCTTCGACAACACGCACCAGGTTCCGCGCGAGACCGCCGGGTCACAGGAATCCATCGCCAGGCTGGATCTGAATTACTACATCCCCTGCCGCGCGCAGCAGAAAACTGTTGCCGTGCTGGGCCTGGGCAAGACGGCGAAGGGGGACTTCCTCTCGAGCGAAGACGTGGAACTGCTCGAAACCCTGGGCGGATATCTGGGCATCGCCATTCAGAATGGCCGGCTCTACGCATCGCTGCAGCAGAAGATGGCGGAGTACGAGCGCCTGAAAGACTTCAACGAGAACATCGTGGAGTCGATCAACGTCGGCATCATGGCGCTCGACATGGAAGACCGCATCGAGAGCTGGAACTCGCAGATGGAAGTCATGTATGCGATGCCGCGCTGGCAGATTCTGACGCAGCCGCTGCGCAGCATCTTCCCGGCCGACTTCGTAGAAGAATTCTACCGGGTGCGGCAGAACGCGGGCATCAACAACCTGTACAAGTTCCGGCTGCAGACGCCTGCGGGGGAGACGCGCACGGTGAATGTGGCGATCGCTCCGCTGGTGACGCGCAAGTTTGAAGTAGTTGGGCGACTGGTGATCATGGACGACATCACCGAGCGGGTCGAACTGGAAGCACAGCTTTCGCAGGCCGACAAGCTGTCGTCGATCGGACTGCTGGCCGCGGGCGTGGCGCACGAAGTGAACACTCCTCTGGCGGTGATTTCTTCATACACGCAGATGCTGGCCAAGCAACTGCAGAGCGATCCGCAGAAATATGGATTGCTGGAAAAGATTACGCGGCAAACTTTCCGCGCCTCGGAGATCGTCAACAACCTGCTGAATTTCTCGCGCACCGGGGGGACTGAATTCGCCGACGTCGACGTGAACAAAGTCATCAGCGACACGCTGGCGTTACTCGAACACCAGTTCCGGTCTTCGAGGATCGAGGTCCGGTCCGAGCTGACGCAGGCGATTTCGCCGATCCTGGGGAACCCAGGCAAGCTGCAGCAAGTCTTCCTGAATTTGTTCCTGAACGCCAAGGACGCGATGCCGGGCGGCGGCACGTTGAACGTGTCGACGACCAACGGTGAGTTGGTGAGCGTGCGCGTCTCCGACACCGGGTCGGGCATCGCGCCCGAGCATATCCAGCGCATTTACGATCCGTTCTTCACCACCAAGACTGCGCCCAAAGAAGGTCAAAATCGGGGTACAGGTCTAGGCCTCTCCGTGACCTATGGCATCATCCAAGAACATGCGGGGAAAATTCGGGTCGAAAGCAATCCTGGCTCGGGCACGACGTTCGCCCTGGACTTTCCGTTAAGCAGAAAGGCAGTCCATGTCTGAAGCCGCGGTCATCGCGCCCAATCCACTGCACGGCCAATCGGCGTCAGGATCGGTGCTGATCATCGATGACGAAGCCGAGATTCGCGAATCCCTGCAGACGCTGCTGGAGATGGAGGGCTTCGCGGTGGAGACGGCGGCCAGCGGCGAAGACGGCCTGGCGGAGATGGGCGACCGCAGCTTCGATCTCATCCTGCTTGACCTCACTCTGCCGGGGCGCAATGGGATGGAAATTCTTTCCGAGATCCATTCGCACGATGCGCGCCTGCCCGTGATCATGATTACCGCTTATGGCACGGTGGAGAATGCGGTGCGGGCCATGCAGTCTGGAGCGGCAAATTTCGTGCAGAAGCCGTGGGACAACGAAAAACTTCTCGCCGATGTGCGGGCCGCCGTGGGATGGCGGAAGGCGGAAGAAGAGAACGTACAGCTCAAGCGCGCGCTCAAGCAGCGCTACAACTTCGAGAACATCGTCGGCAAGAGCGAGCCGATGCTGAAGATTTTTGATCTCGTTGGCCAGGTCGCGAACAGCCGGTCGACCGTCCTGCTGCAAGGCGAAAGTGGCACGGGCAAAGAGGTTATTGCCAAAGCAATTCATTTGAACTCGCCGCGTCGTGACCGGGCGTTTGTTCCGGTTAACACCGGCTCCATGCCGACTGACCTGCTCGAGTCGACCCTGTTCGGCCACGTGAAGGGCGCGTTCACCAGCGCGATCGCGTCGAAAAAAGGCCTGTTTGAGATGGCCGACAAGGGCACGCTGTTTCTCGACGAAATCGCTACCATGGGTCTGGAGACCCAGGCCAAGATTCTGCGCGTGCTGCAGGATCGCCGCTTTATGCACTTGGGCGGCGTGCAGGAGATTCAGGTCGACGTCCGCATCATCGCCGCCACCAATGTCGATCTGCGGCAGATGGTGCGCGAAGGACGATTCCGCGAAGACTTGTTCTATCGCCTCAACGTCATCACGATTGAACTGCCGCCGCTGCGCCAGCGCAAAGAAGACATCCCGCTGCTAGTCGAGTTTTTCCTGAAAAAATATGCCGAGGAGAATGGCCGAACGGTGCCGCGCGTCACCCCGGAGGCGCTGCGCCCGCTGATGGCCTACTCGTGGCCGGGCAACGTGCGCGAACTGGAAAACGTCGTCGAGCGCGCGGTGGTGCTTTCCTCCGGCCAGGAAATCAGTTCCGACCTGCTGCCGGATTCCATGCTGGGCCGAGGCTCATCGTTCTCCATGCATGAGGCGCCTTCGGATGCGTCGCTGTTCGAAATTGTCGAAGACGTGGAGCGGCGCGTCATCACCGATATGCTGGAGCGCTGCAACTGGAATCAGACCGAAGCCGCCGAGCGCTTCCACGTCCCGCTGTCCACGCTGAATCAGAAGATTCGGCGGCTGAATATCGAGATCAGGAAAAAGGGGCGTGGCTAGACCGGGGCTTCGGACCTCAGCAGGGTTTTCACGACACGATGAGTGTAAATCGCACCAATTGGCTCCCAGCGAATATCTGCGTCGTAGAATCGTTCCGTGAACAGCGCACGTGCAGATGTCGAATCGCGTGGTCACGCGACCAGATTAGTGGTTCAGCATCATCTGGTCCTTGCTCCTTGCCATGTCCTCATCGAATCCCTTGAAGAGATTTATGCCACTTTGGGTTTCCCCGCCTGGCTCGGACAAGAGGGCATTCAGAGTTGAGTCGTCGCTGGAGAGGTGACAACTCCCAGGCCCAAAGCACTTGGCCAACCCATAAATGCTGGCGACCGCAACGTTACCCTTATCTTCACGCAAATCATTTTCACCCTAATCTCAACATCCATCTTTCCCTTGTCGCTCTTGAGTCGTTACATCGCCTTGCTTGGCGGCTTTCTTCCACCAACACACAGCTGCGGCGGCGTCTTGTGGAACACCCTGTCCACCCAAGTGATAGAGTGATGCAAGATCCGACTGGGCCTGTACATTATCCTGATCGGCGGCTTTGGTATACCAGCGGACGGCAGCGGCGTAGTTCTTTGGAACGCCGGCTCCAAGCGTATAAGCGGCCCCAAGATTGACCTGCGCCGCCGCATCGCCATGCTCCGCGGCCTTCTCCCACCACTGCACGGCTTGCGCCTCATCCTTCGGCACTCCTTCACCGAGGTGATACGCCTTGGCAAGGGCCAATTGTGCTTTTACGTCAGCGTCCTCAGCCTTGCTCTAGAGTTCGGTGATGCTTTGCGCGTACCCGATGGGCAGTATCGCGAACAAACAGAAAACGGCGCACAACAAGATATGCCACCGAGCAGTGTTTGCAGGGGTCCCTGTTTTCATGCACGCAGCTTGCTCTTGAATTTGTAACACTTCCAGAGTCGACTACCGTTAACTGGCGGTTGCGCTCAAGATGCTTGTCCATTGTGCGGCTACGCAATCCGGTGATGGCAACGATGAATTGTTTGCGTTTCCCTTCCCCTCCGAAATGCGCTATCAATCTTCTAGTTCGGAGAGGGAAGTGCGATGCCTCCAGATAAACAGCCATGGCGAAAACCGCGCTCCCGTGGCGTCCGAGCGACTGAGGTCGAGAAACTCCTCAATGCACTCCGCGCATTGGATCGAACCGTAGTCGAGATTTCGATGGACGTTTACAAAGTCCCTCGGCGCGATCGGCCGGCCATGCTCGAACAACACCGCCGCCTGCACGATATGGTTCGAGAACGCCTGCCCCGATTTCTATATCAGTCTGAGAAAAGCACCTAGCCGTGGTAATCAGGAGTTCCTATTCCTTGACCCCAGCCTGCGCCAAAAGCATCACTCGCGGCTAACGGCTGATACGCGCCGCCCTTCTCTGCTATATTCGGTCAAGCCGCGCGCGGTGACGCCTTAGGCCTGTGCGGGCTCCTGATCGCATGGAACTGACTTCGCCCACAGAGTTCGCCAAGGAAAAAGTTCAGGCGGTGCAGGATTACACCTTTCTGGCCGCGCAGTCGCTCGGCAATCTCTTTCGCAAACCGGTTTATTTTGCCGACATGATCCAGCAGGCTGACCTGATCGGGGTGGGCTCGCTGCCGATCGTGGTGCTGACGGGATTCTTCACCGGGGCCGTGCTGGCAGTGCAGAGCGCCAATACGCTGCAGCGTTTTGGATCGATCACCCTGATCGGGCAACTGGTCTCGCTGTCGATGGTGCGCGAGCTCGGTCCGGTATTGACCGGGTTGATGGTGGCGGGGCGCAACGCTTCGGGCATGGCTAGCGAACTGGGGTCCATGGTGGTGACGGAACAGATCGACGCCATGCGCGCGCTGGGCACCGATCCGATGAAGAAGCTGGTGACGCCGCGCATTGTGTCGACCGTCTTCATGCTGTTCTTTTTGAGCATCCTTTCGGACCTGCTCGGGCTGACGGGCGGCGCGGTGGTATCCCGGATTCTGTTTAATCTCGATTGGCGGCAGTACTGGTATAACGCCTGGCAGGCGCTGGTCTATCAGGATATTTTTATGGGGCTGGTGAAGCCGGTGCTGTTCGGATTCATCATCGCTACCGTGGGATGTTATTACGGCATGACGGCGCGCGGCGGCACGCAGGGAGTGGGCCGCGCCACTACGCAGGCGGTTGTGGCCGCTTCGGTGCTGATCGTGGTGACCGATTTGTTTGTCACGCAATTCCTGATGAACGTGCTGTCGTACAAATAGCCATGTCCGCTCCGACTTTGCCGCTGGATTCCGCGTCACCCGCTAGAAGTGATCGCGCCGCCTATGCGATCGAGTTCGAGGACGTCCACATATCGTTCGGAGAGAATCACGTGCTGCGCGGGGTATCGTTTCGCCTGCCGTTCGGCGAGACCAAGGCCTTGTTCGGGGTTGCGGGATCGGGCAAGAGCACGATCCTGAAGCTCGCGCTGGGCTTGTTCCCGCCAGACTCCGGCCGCATCATCGTACTTGGCCAGGACGTCACGCAGATGCGGGAACAAGATTTATTTGCGCTGCGCGGAAAAATCGGCATGGTCTTTCAGGAAAGCGCGCTCTTCGATTCGCTCACGGTTGCCGAGAACGTTGCCTACCGGCTCATGGAGGAGCGTGGCGTCTACAGCGACGAGATCGATGGCCGGGTGCGGGAGGCGCTGCGCTTCGTGGAACTCGAACATACGCTGGACATGTTCCCGTCGGAATTGTCGGGGGGCATGCGGCGACGGGTTGCCATCGCGCGCGCCATCATCACCCAGCCCGAATTGCTGCTCTACGATTCACCCACCGGAGGACTCGATCCGGTTACGTCGAACACTATCATCGAGCTGATCATGAAGCAACGTGACGTTTATAAGACCAGTTCCCTGCTGGTCACGCATCGTCTGCAGGACGCCTTCACCATGGCGACGCATCAATTCGATCCCACGAACAGCACGCTGCGCGCCCTACCCCGAGGCCAGTACTGCGACGTGCCCATGAGTTTTCTGATTCTGCGCGAAGGCAAGGTCATTTTCGACGGCGATATCCGGCAACTGGCGCATACCAAGGATGAGTACATCCGGGAATATGTTTCTTGAATTGGGCGATTTGGAGATTGAGTCACTGTGCGATTGAAAATCAATCGCGCAATCACCCGATCTCTCAATCACTCAAGGATTTACTTGCCCGCCATCGCCTTCTCCACATCCTCCGCCTTTGAGGGCACGGCTGCGCTCAGCTTGATCAGCTTGCCGTCCTGGTCGACCAGGAAGTCATCTTCGATGCGCACGCCGATATTCTCTTCTGGAATGTAGAGGCCCGGCTCGATGGTGAATGCCATGCCCGGACCGAGCGGAACTTTGTAGTCTCCCGGATCGTGCACGTGCAGGCCAAGGTAGTGTCCGACCCCGTGAATGAAATATTTGTCGAGCGGGTCGCCGTGGAGGTCTTTGCCGTGAGTCTTGATGTAATCTCGCGCGGCTTTGTCGAGGGTATTGTCGCCGGGGCCGCCAAGAAATGATTTGCCCGATTGAAAGGCGTCGATCGCGGCCTGCTGCGCGCCCAGAACGATGTCGTAAATCTCGCGCTGGCGCGCCGTGAAGTGTCCGCTGATGGGGAGGGTCCGCGTGATGTCGGCGGCGTACATCGAATATTCGCAGGCCGCATCGATGACGACCACGTCGCCCGACTTCATGGTGTTGATGTCTTCGGAATAATGCAGGATCGTGGAATTGTGGCCAGAGCCGACGATGGGGGCGTACGACGGCCGCTCGCAACCACGACGCGTCCACTCATATTGCATCAGGCCGGAAATTTCGTACTCCGTCACATTTGGCTTCACGGCTTTCATCGCCGCCAGGTGAGCCGCGGCCGAAGCATCGACGGCTTTTCGAAGCAGCGCGATTTCGCCCGCATCTTTCACCGTCCGCAGCGAGGACAGCATGGGCTTGACGTCTTGAAAGATTACGAATGTGTTGGTGCGCTTAAGAAAGTCGAGCCCCTGCGTGTCGATGGTGGCTTCGCCTTGGGCAGAAACATCGGTGTAAATGAGCGGCCGCCCGCCGGTAGCGAGCACTTTCGCGACTTCTTCCGGCAGCTTGCCCATCTCGGCCACGCGGTCAAAACCCGTGACCTTGGCGGCGTCTGGAGTGTCCGCCCCTAACTTCGGACCGGTGAATTTTTCCAAACGAACATTGCGTGGTGGGAGAAACAGAATCTCGGTGTAGGCACGGGCCGGATTCTCGGCCTGCGCTTCGACCGCGGGCGCGATCAGCAATGCGGCGCCGGGAACAGTCGATCCCGAAAGATAGTAGAAGTTATTTTCCTGGCGAAATTCGTAGACTGAATCTGGCGGCTCCAGCGGCGCCAGAAGCACGACCAGGCCGCCGGCCTTCTTGGCCAGAGCCTCGCGCCGCGCGTGATAGTCAGCGGCAGATTGTTTCTCCAGCGCGTTAGCCATGACGGCCAGAGCAATGATCACAGCGAAAAGACAAAAAAGCTGCTTGCGCATTAGGCTCCTGTACGAAGATCGACGATTCGAGAGTTCTATTTCGAACTGGACAAGCTCTTGCCTGCCTGAATGAACGCATCGACATTGGTCTTGTCGATCAGAGCCGAGCCCGTGTCCACGAAGCTGGGAATGGGCGCGAAGCTGTCCTTCGACCAATCCGTATCCAGAGAAGACGGCTTGTGGTGATAAAGGTTATCAAGCATCTGCATGCCCACGAAGGCCATCGTATAAGGCTTTTGCGCGATGGTGGCCGCGATCGCGCCATTGCGAATCAAGTCCAGCGTCTCGGGATCGGTGTCCATCGCCATGACAATTTTGTCGGTGACGTGATAGCTGTTGAGCACGCCGGCAACTTCTTTGCCCGATTGGGCCTCGAGGCAGACGAAGGCGTCTACCTTGTCGCGCTCTTTGCCGACAATCTGGGTGGTGGTATCGAAGGCGATGCGGGGGTCGCCCTGGATGTCGACGACGCGGCTGATCTTGATGTTAGGCGAGGCCGCCAATGCTTCCTTGTAGCCGCGCAGGCGGTCTTGCAGGTTGGGCTGATCGGGCATGGTGAATACGACCACGTTGCCCTTGCCCTTGAGTTCCTGCGCCAGGCGCTGGCCGCCGGTGAATCCTGCCTGGTAATTGTTGGTGCCGATAAAGAAAAGCCGCTTGCTGGCGGGCGCGTCGGAGTCGATCGCGATCACGGGGATGCCGGCTGCAATCGCTTTGGCGATGCCATCCTTGAGCGACTCGACATCGGTAACGTCGATCAGAATGCCCGTGGCTTTTTTCTGCACGGCCTGATCGAGAGCTTCGCGCTCGGCCTTGGGATCGAAGTTCTGCGGGCCCATTAGATCGGAGCGAACTTTCATCTGGGTTGCGGCATTTGCGAAACCGGCGCCCGCAGCCTTCCAGTAAGGTACCTGCAGGTTCGCGGATACGAGCACGAAATATTCGTCGGAATCGTGGGCAGAGCCGCAACTGATTGTGAGTACCAGGAGAATCGCGAGAGCTGCGATGTGGAGAGTCTTTCCGGAGAGGAGCATGGCATCCTCCATCGATCGAGATTTCCCATCCCTCAAGCGAGAGAAGGGCAGGACGAGAATCTTGGAAGACAGGATTGTACCCGAGAGGTCAATAGCCGGCCACAAGACTGAAGGTTAAACGCCGACGGGGAACGGTTTAGTGTGAGTGGTCGCAGTCGCTGCGCCGCGGCTGAAGCGGCCCTGCAGCAGCGACATCAATCCGGTGTACCAATATCCCACCACGAACAAAAGCAGGAAGGGCACGGTAATGTAATTCTCATTGTCGATGGCATAGTAGACGGTGAGCACGAAATAGCCGCCGATCAACATTTCGAGCCACGGCACCCAGCCCAGCCGCTTGCGATATTTTGTGGCACCAACTTTGTCCTGCTTGGACACCACATGATATTTCGGAGTCCGCGCAAACGCGGACTGCTTGCCGATCAGCGCCTCGATCACCGCTTTCGTATTTGTAATTGTCAGACCGACCCCAAGCGCCATGAGGATTGGCAGATACAACAGCGCGCGCGGCCAAGTGCGCGGGAAAAGCTCGCGCTGCGAAACCAGATAAAAGCTGGAAATCGAAAAGGTCGACGCCATAAATAGAGGCAGGTCGATGTAGAGCATCTGAAACCAGCCCTGATAAAAACGGATGATCATGGCCGGAAGCAGCAGCACCGACAGCATGATCATCAGCGGATAACTGATGTTCGCGGTCAGGTGATACCAGGCTTCAATCTTAGTGTGCAGCGGAGCGTCGCTGCGCATGACGCGCGGCAGAATTTTCTTTCCGGTCTGAATCAACCCCTTCGCCCAGCGTGCCTGCTGCGTTTTGAACGCGGTCATCTCTACGGGAAGCTCGGCGGGGCACTCGACATCCTGCAGGTAGATGAACTTCCACCCTTTAAGCTGTGCCCGATAGGAAAGGTCGGTGTCTTCGGTGAGCGTGTCGTGCTGCCAACCGCCGGCCTCGTCAATCGCCGTCCGCCGCCACATGCCGGCAGTGCCATTGAAGTTGAAGAAGAGGCCGGTGCGGGCGCGACCGGAATGCTCCAGCACGAAGTGGCCGTCGAGCAGGATCGCCTCGACTTCGGTGAGAAACGAATAATGGCGATTGATGTGGGTCCAGCGGGTCTGCACCATGCCGATCTTCGGGTCGACGAAGTGGTGCACCACGCGCAGCAGAAAATCTTCCGGCGGAGTAAAGTCGGCGTCGAAGATGGCGACGAACTCACCCTTGGCCGTCTTCAATCCTTCGGCCAGCGCACCCGCTTTGTAACCCGAGCGATTGGTGCGATGGTGATAGCTCACCGGATTGCCCAGCGCGGCGTAACGTTCGACGAGATTGCGCGCGACTTCGACGGTCTCATCGGTGGAATCGTCGAGCACCTGAATGTCGAGCTTCGCGCGCGGGTATTCCAGCTTGCACACGGATTCGAGCAGGCGTTCGATCACATACTGCTCATTAAAAATCGGCAATTGCACCGTAATCCGCGGCAGATCGGGGAAACGTTGCGCAGGCTCGGTCGTGCGATTCTTCTGATGCTTGTAATAGAGATAGACCAGAACGTAACGGTGAACGCCGTATCCTGCGAGCAGGATCAGCACGATGAAATACGGAATCAGCAGCGCCAGATCGAAACCGTTGACGTGGTAGAGGCCGCGAAACGTGGTATCCAGAAAATGCTGCCGGATGTAAGGGCCGATGCCCTTGGGAGCATCTGATAGCGCAAGCCACGTAGACAGCATGAGATCAAAATTCAAGCGAGGGTCCGGTGAAACCTTATATTTTACCGGATTCGCGTGTGAGCAACGAATTTAGTGCTTATTCCAGGACGGCATGCAAAGAACCATTACCGCGAAGGAAACCTTTGCACTACGCGTGAGGATCGTAGAGTTGGATATTGACGCCGCCCTCGTTACGAAGAATTTCCAGTGCGATCTTGTCCTGGTCACGATGGAGAGCAATATCGATTGAGGAAGCTCCCAGGCGGAGGTTCGAGAATCGAATCTCGCTCAGCCTTTCGGGCAGATACGGGGAAGAGAACGACACGCTGCCATGGGCGCTGTTCAATTCGATTCCCAAGCAGGCCTGCAGCAGCAGATAGGCCGCGGCCGAGGACCACGCCTGCGGAGAGCATGCGACCGGATAGAGCGTCGGCCCTTCTGATTCGGTGCGGCGATGGAATCCGCAAAATAATTCGGGCAGACGGTTGCGAGGCATGAACATGCTGGCGTCGAAGAGCGCAGTCAGGATTTGGCTGGCTTCGTGCTTGTAGCCGTAACGCGCGAGTCCGCGGGCAATAATCGCGTTATCGTGCGGCCATACCGAGCCGTTGTGATATGACATCGGGTTGTAACGCAATTCCCTGCTGCCCAGAGTACGTATGCCCCAGCCACAATAAAGCTGGTCGCCCATCAGCGTGTTCACCAGCCTGGCCGCGTGTTCCGGACGGCTGATGCCGGTGAACAGGCAATGCCCTGCATTCGAGTTCAACACGCGACACGGACTTTTGGAGCCATCGAGCGCGATGACGTAGGTGTTCAGCTCATCGTCCCAGAACTTTTCCTCGAACTGTTCCTGGATGGAATTGGCCTGCGCAGACAGTTTTCGAGCCAGCTCCACCTGGCCGAGTTGCGCGGCTATGCGCGCACCCGCCTGGCGCGCGGCATAGACGTATCCCTGCACCTCGCAGAGGGCGATCGGCGGCTGCGCCAGGTCGCCATTCTGATGTGAGATGGAATCGTACGAATCCTTCCAGCCCTGATGCACCAGTCCCTTCCCGGACTTTGCTTTGTACTCGACGAATCCGTCATGATCGGCATCGCCATAGGTGTCAATCCAGTCGAGAGCGGCGAGAATATGCGGCCAGATGTCGCGGATGAGCGAACGGTCGCCGGTGCGTTCCAGGTAAGCGTCGGCCAGCATGACAAACAGCGGAGTTGCGTCTACCGTGCCGTAGTAGAGACCGAAGGGAACTTCCTTCAGATTCGCCATTTCTCCGTGGCGAATTTCGTGCACAATCTTGCCAGGCTCGGCTTCCTGCTCGGGAATCACTTCCGTCGCCTGGGTCTGGGCAAGATATTTCAGGACGCTGGCGGCAATCCACGGCGTAGCCCAGAGGCACTCCATCGCAGTCAGAATTCCATCGCGTCCAAAAACCGTGTTGTACCAAGGCACGCCGGCGTAGGGATACGCGCCTTCGGGATTTCCGCTGATCATCATTTCCAGATCGGCTTCCGACCGGGTGAGCCAGCGATTGAAGAACGGACTCGAACTCGAGATGCGGCAGAATTGCGAATTCGCGTGCTCGATGCTGCGTAGGGTCTCGGCCATCGCATGTTCAAGATCGAACACCCGGCGGCGTGAGGCCTGCTGCTCGCAGACGATGTTGACCTTGAGCGTAGTCTCCTCGCGGGGATCGAGATGAATGGAGAAGAGCGCTGAATCTTTGGTCAACTTCGAGGGCGCCGGAGAAAACTGAATCCGCGTGCGCCGCAGGATGCCATCGCGGCCCTGGTAGGCGAAGGTCAGGCTGTCGTCTTCGATTAGGGGCGGGAGCATTTCTCCCACCAGTTCGCGCTTGGTGCCGCGCACCTGAAAAATGTCGGCGTAGTCGGCGGCGAACTGCAGGCTCAACTCGCTGTCCACGGGACGCATGCTGAAATTCGACAGCCTCAGCTTGTCATAGCAGACGCTTTCCCAAAGAAACATCGAGCGAAACAGATGCAATGATCCGCGCTGCACCAACAGGCGGCTGCCGTCGTATACATCAGTATTCATCACTTCCAGCGTCATGCCCGCGTTATCGTCGCGCACGGTTGAGCGCAGAAGCTGGGGTGATCGGCCGGCAAGTTTCATGAGATAGCGCGAAAGGTGGCGGGTCCCCTCATGAAACAGTCCTTGCTCGCCAACCAGACCGCCGATGTCCCCAACGCGGTTGAATACGAGAAAGGTCTCGCCGTGCTTGAGAACACGCGTGCGATCGTCAGCAAGCGACGAACTGGCCAGGATATAAAAATGACTTTCGACTTGGATTACATCTTGCAAAATCAGGCAGCCGGCTCCTCTAAGAGTTGTTCCCCGTCGGCTGCGGGGTCCACTGGGCCGCTGAATGGCAGCAACCTTTCTTGCGGTTCTGAAACCTGCGTGTAGATGCGCAGATAGTCTTCCGCCATTCTGCGGACGGTGAAACGCTTTTCGAATGCCTCCCGGCAAGCGGCTCGCGAAATCGATCGCACTCGGCTCACCGCATCTGCCGCCTCTTCGACGCTGTTCACGATGAAACCGCTCACTCCGTTCTCAATCAGTTCCGGCACCGAGCCGTGATTGAAGGCGATGGATGGAGTTCCGCAGGCCATAGATTCAATCATATTCAGGCCAAAAGGTTCGGGCCAGTCGATCGGCGCCAGGCATGCCAGCGCGTTGCCCAGAAAGGATGCCTTCTCGCGATCTCCGATCTCGCCGATGAATTCCACGTTCGGCCGGTCGAGCATCGGCTTGACTACGGTTTCAAAATAAGCAGTGTCGGCGCGATCTACCTTCGCGGCAATTTTCAGATTCATGCCCGAAATGGTTGCAATCTCAATGGCGCGGTCCGGACGCTTCTCCGGCGACAACCGGCCGATAAATGCGAGGTACGATCCTGGGCGGCGATGAAACCGCAATAGATTTGTGGGAAGGCCGTGATACACATTCCCCACCCAGTTGGCATAGGGAAGGGGCTTGCGCTGTGCTTTCGAAATCGAGACTACCGGTACATCACAGAATTCGCGATACAGGAACTCGAGATCGGGCAGGTCCTGGCGTCCATGCAGGGTTGTGATGTGCGGCAGTTCGCATTCGCGCACCAGGGAAAAGTGCATGTAGTCGACATGGAAATGCACCACGTCGAATTCCGCACGCCTTTTGCGCAGAGCTTCCAGCATGAGGATGTGATGCACCAAAGGGTCGAGACATGCCTCATTGCGCCGCAGGGCTTTGGCGCATCCGGGCACGAGCCGGGCCGAAGTGCGGGAATCACCACTGGCGAACAGGGTGACGTCGTGTCCCTGACGAACCAATTCTTCGGTCAGCCAGTGGACGACACGTTCCGTACCGCCATATCCGGCGGGCGGAACTGCTTCATAGAGTGGGGCAAATTGGGCGATTCTCATAGAGGCAAGATCAACAACTAATCGTAAGAAATCTCGCGCCAAAGAAACATCAGGGAGATTATGTACGGATCGCCTGGCGCTAAGGCTTCAGGCAGGAAATCGCAGTAGGCCTGGATGTCAGACGATCGCCGCGGATTCGCCGTGGAAGCGCTTCAGTGACATTGCCGTGAGGACGATGAACAGGATCAACACAGCGACTTGCGCGACGAGGAACGGCGGCTCCTTCTGGGTGGGAGCCAGCGCTTTGAGTGCCGCCACTTTCTCGAACGACTGCACCACCAGCACAAAAGTATTGAAGTACAACGCGAGCGCGGTCGTGACGATATAGATCCAACCCCAGGCGCCGCTCATGTGGCGCGAATATCGCGCGATAATTGCGATTGCCAGCACAATCAGGGACAGGACGCCGACGACGATTCCCGGCGTGACCCCTTTGATCGGAAAGAGGAACCCAGTCAGGCTGGTCAGGACCGTGCTGGCCAGAAAAAGCTTCGTCCAGACTTCCAGGCGTTTGCCCGCGATCAACCCGAAGATGACGACGAATCCCGAACCGATCCCGAGCAGGCTGATCAACACGTGCAGAAGAGTAAAAGTAGCAGTGGACATCCCCAGAATCATGCTGCACCTCCAGTGACGGGATTGTACGCCATGGCCAAGCCCCTACAGTTGCGGACGCCTTTATCCAGCGCGGCGTCTTTGGGACGTCAAGGCGGGGATTTTGTTACAAATAGAACCACGCATGGAATCCAGATCAGCGGTGTCTGCCCGCCCCACCACCTGGATCGTCGGCATCGCATTCCTTCTGCGCGTCGGCTGGATCGTCGTCGGCCACACTTACAGATTCAAGGCCACCGACGACAATTTTGGATTCGGCTTCGAGATGGGACGCATCGCCGCCTCGCTCGCCTCCGGACAAGGCTTCAGCAGCCCCTTCGGCCCTGCCACTGGCCCAACTGCATGGGAGCCTCCGCTCTATCCCTATCTCACGGCTGGCGTCTTCCTGGTCTTCGGAATTTATTCCAAGGCGTCGGCGTTCGTATTGCTCACGCTGAACAGCGCATTTTCTGCGTTGACCTGCATCCCGATCTATTACATCGGGCGCAGAATGTTTTCGGAGAAGGTCGCGGTCGGCTCGGCGTGGGCATGGGCGCTGCTTCCGAATGTGATCTTCTGGTGCACACGCTATGTGTGGGAGACAAGCCTGTCGGCGCTGCTGGTGGCCATGATTTTCTGGCTGACGCTTGAGTTGCAACATCGCGAGGGTTGGTGCTCCTGGATCGAATTCGGATTGCTCTGGGGCATTGCGGCGCTCAACAGTCCCACGCTGCTGTCGTTTCTGCCAGCCGCGGGATTGTGGGTGTGGTACCGCCGATCAAAGAGTGGCAAGCCGTCGATCGGCGGTGTTGCCCTCGCTTCCGTAGTCTTCTTCGCCTGCATCACGCCGTGGATCGTTCGCAATTATGAGGTCTTCGGCAAATTCATTTTCATCCGCGACAATTTCGGAGCTGAGCTTCGTCTGGGTAATGGCAACGGCGCCGACGGCACGCTGATGATCTATCTCGATCCGATGCACGACGTTTATGCGATGCGGCAATACCAATCGATGGGCGAATTGGCGTGGATCGCCCTGCGGAAGCAGCAGGCGCTCGCCTACATCAGGGCGGATTACACACGATTCGCCGTGCTGTGCTTCAAGCGCTTCGTCTGTTTCTGGGCCGGGCCACCGAAGGCCACCGAGCCGGAATGGCTGGGGCCGGCGAAGAATTCTCTATTCCTCGCATCATCTATTCTGATGTTCTGGGGACTGGGCCGCGCGCTGCGCCAGCGGCGGCCAGGCGCGTGGCTTCTATTCTGGCTGATTTTGCTTTACCCTAGCGTCTATTATGGCGTGTATTCGATCCTGCGCTATCGCCATCCCATCGAGCCGCTGATCGCCATCCTGTGCGTCTATATCCTCATGGAAGCTGGGGAAAAGCCAGCGCCCGCAAATTAGCCGGCTTGGAACATCCGGG
The DNA here is from genome assembly GCA_963701925.1 of uncultured Acidobacteriota bacterium. Classification (GTDB taxonomy): domain Bacteria; phylum Acidobacteriota; class Terriglobia; order Terriglobales; family Acidobacteriaceae; genus Sulfotelmatobacter. Next base: position 72,587 of record CAVPBQ010000005.1, on the reverse strand, counting down.
CCTTGCCCTGCGTATCATCCCTGGAAGCGGCCGAATTGCGCCTCACCGATTGCATTCTGTCCCGTCTAACGAAGGGAAATGGAGGAAAACATGAAGTATTTCGTCTCTGCCCTGAGGTTCCGAGGCACAGTGGGCGCTATTACCCTGATCGCCTGCGCCATGGCCGCCCCGGCCGCCGATCATCCGGGAGCCCTCACCGAGGAGTTCCATCAGACCTACGCTCTGTCCCCGGACGGCCATATCGAACTCGACAACATCAACGGCGATGTTCACATTTCCAGTTGGGACCGCAATGAAGTGAAGGTGGACGCGGTTAAATACGCGAACACAAAAGAGCGACTCGACGAAGCCAAGATCGAAGTCGATTCCGGCAAGGACTACCTCTCCATTCGTACCAAATATCACGATCACGACCTGAACTTTAACTGGGGCTCGCACAACAATCCCGCGGGAGTGGAGTACACGCTCACCGTGCCGCGAAGCGTGCGGCTCGATGAAATCAAATTGATCAACGGCGCGCTCGATATCACGGGCGTGAGCGGGGAAGTTCGCGCTTCGTGCATCAACGGGAGGCTGGCGGCCCGTGATCTGGCCGGACGCGCCCATCTCGAGACGGTAAATGGACACCTCGATGCGCGCTTCGATCAGCTTGCGGGGAAGTCGGTGGAACTGAACTCGGTCAACGGATCGGTTGAGTTGACCATCCCTTCCGACTCGCAGGCGCAGATCTCAGCTAACACAATCTCCGGGGGCATTGAAAACGATTTCGGCTTGCACGTGAACCGTCACCAGTTCGTCGGCCACAATCTGCGCGGGGAACTCGGCAATGGCGGCACGCACATCAAACTGGAGAATGTGAATGGCAGGATCGAAATTCATCACGCCCAGGACGGACGCGCCATGAGCCCAGTAAAAGATCTGAGCCGGGACGATGACGACGACAGCGATATCTAGAATGACGTAGGGGCGGACGCATGCGTCCGCCCTGCGTGCGCAGCGAGCCCCCGGACGAATGCGTCCGGGGCTACGTGTTTTGGCTCTCAATAAATCGTGTACCCCGGAGCTGGAGTCCGCAGGTCGGGCTTCGACGCCATTAACAGCAATGCGCCTTCCCGCTTGAACGCCTTCAAATCTTCCAGGCTGTGGAATGACTTCGTCTTGTAATCGTCGGGAGTCGGCGTGTCGTCGGGGATACGCCGCGCCTCAACATTTTCGAACGCGTGCTTCTGCAACAACTCAACGTATTCCGCCGCCGACCGCACATGCACGGGAACATTCAGCTTGTCCACCCACTGCAGCGAATAGACGTTGTCTTTATAAAGATTGATCAGAATGAACAGCCGGCCGCGCGGCGCCATCACGCGAAACAACTCCATCAGCGCCCGGTCCTGATCGGCGTAGTAATAAAAAGATTCCACCGAGAGCACTTTATCGAAGAAATTTTCTTCCCAGGGAATCTGCTGCGCTGATCCCCAGACGTAAAGAACGTTCTCGAAATCTTTCGACGACTCACGCGCCTGCCGCACCATCTCGTCCGAGACATCGAGCCCGATGACCTGACCAAAGCCTTCCGGGCCTTCGCCTACAAGCCGCGCCAGCAGCCGCGTCGCCCATCCCGAACCGCAGCCGAGATCGAGCACGCGCTCGCCCGGGCGCAGGTTCATCAGCCGGATCGTCTTCTCGGTGATGTCGAGATGGTGCTGCTCCATCTTGGGGCCTTCCCCAGCGGTGGCCCACTGGTTGAATTCCTGTTGCAGCTTCTCGTCGGGAGTGTGCGATTTGTCAGGCATAAGGCTTCCTCAGTGATCCTTCGTGTCCTTTATGGTTGCAGCTTTGAATTCTATAACCACCAAGGGCACGAAGGATCACGAAGGGGCCCCAACCTATGCTACAGTCCTTCCTCATGGCGACGCGCCCGCAGGACCCGCCCCCGCAGCCTGATCCCGGCCCGCTTTACTGCCCCAACTGCGCGCTGGAAGTCAATGATCCGCTTACCTGCGGCGACTGCTCGGCGGTGATCTGCCGCCGCTGCGGCACGCCGCTTGAATCTCCGGACGAACTCGGAATCGGATGAAGGACCCCACCCCGGTCTTAACGGTGAGCGCAGCGGCCGAATCCAGCGCGGCACCAGCCGCTAAGCCCACGCTGGTCCGCGGGCTCAGCCTGCTCGATTCCGTTCTGCTGCTGGCGAGCGGCATCATTGGCTCGTCGATTTTTCTCACCGCAAAAGATATCGCCGGCCCTTTGCCCCAACCCATCGTGTTTCTTGCCGTATGGGTGCTGGGCGCGGTGCTTTCGCTTTGCGCCTGCTTCGCCTTCGCCGAGCTGGGATCGATGTTCCCCGACTCTGGCGGCCAGTACATTTATCTGCGCGAAGCCTACGGCGACCTGGTCGCGTTCCTTTACGGATGGATGCTGTTCAGCGTGGCCAATGGCGGCTCAATCGCGGCGCTCGCGGTCGCGTCGGCCGCATACGTCGGGCAAGTTCTCCCATTCTTCTCGCAGGAGCACATTGTCTTCTCGCTCGCGGGCATCGCGGTCAGCCGAGCTCACCTCCTCGGCATAGTACTGATCGCGATTCTCACCTACGTCAATGTCATTGGATTGCGCTGGGGAACGCTGCTGCAGAACGTCTCCACCTGGACCAAGTTCATCGCGATGTCGGCCTTCGTCCTGCTCGGCTTCGCCATCGGCAAAGGCCACTGGTCGAACTTTCATCCGCACGGCGTCCCGCTCACGCTGGGCATGAGCCCGACTCAATTCATCTCCGCTCTGGGCGTGGGCCTCATCGCCGTGTATTGGGCCTACGACGGATGGGTGTACATCACGTGGGTTGCGGGCGAAGTGAAGAATCCACGCCGCAATGTGCCGCTGGCCATGGTTCTGGGAGTGCTCGCGGTCGGCGCGATTTACGTTGCGATGAACATGACGTATGTCTACGCGATGCCGGTGAGCGAAATCGCGAAACATGAGACCATCGCGCACGCGGCAGCTGCGTCGTTGTTCTCTCCGCAAGCGGCCGTGTGGCTCTCACTCATGATCGCCATCTCGTGCTTCAGCGCGGCAGCCACCTGCACGCTCTCGGGCGCGCGCGTCTATCATGCAATGGCCGAAGACGGCGTCTTTTTCAAGCAGATGGCGGTCATTCATCCGAAGTGGCGGACGCCGGCCTTCAGCCTGATCGGCCAAGGAATCTGGGCCGCAGCACTCACCCTCAGCGGCCGCTACGATCAGCTCTACACCTATGTGATTCTTGGCATGGTGCTGTCGTATGAACTCACGGTGATCGCCATGTTCTGGCTGCGCTGGAAACGCCCCGACATTCCTCGCCCTTACCGTTGCACGGGATATCCGTGGCTCCCCGCGATTTATCTGATTGCAGGTGCAGCCTGGATTCTGAACACGTTCTGGAAGCGCCCGCTCGAAGCCTTCTGGAGCCTTGCCATCGTTTTCCTGGGCGTCCCTGGATATTTGTACTGGAAGCGCAGCAACAGGAAGACCGCTGGCGACTAGAGCGTTTTCGTCTTGCTGTTCGTGACTCTAGATGGTATCTCTCGTGGGCGGGCACCCACGGAGTGGGACCTTGCTTCCCGCAATGTGACCACCGGACAAGCCATTGTCAGATTCCAATCCGCATCGGCCCATTGAATCTTCTACGCTTCTTTCCCCTGGAATCTCCATCGCCGAAGCGGAAGATCCCAACCGCCCGCGCCAGGTCATGGGCTTCCGCGATCTCCTGCTGTTTTACGTGATCACGGGAATCAGCCTGCGATGGATCGCCAGCGCCGCCGCGGCCGGCCCGAGTTCCATTGTGATCTGGATCGGGGCCTGGCTCTGCTTCTACACTCCACTGGCGCTGTCGGTTCTCGAACTCTCTTCGCGCTATCCCAACGAGGGCGGCCTCTATGTCTGGAGCAAGCGCGCCTTCGGAGATTTCTCTGGATTCATGTCCGCCTGGACTTACTGGACGAGCAATCTTCCCTACTTCCCCGCCGTGCTGTATTTCGCCGCGAGCAATGTGCTCTTCATGCGCGAGGCCAACTGGCAGCATCTGTCCGCCAACCGGACGTTCTACATTGTTTTCGCGTTGCTGACCCTGAGCGCGGCCACGCTGCTGAACATTGTCGGACTCGACGTCGGGAAATGGCTGCACAACATTGGCGCGCTGTCCATGTGGATCCCGGTCACCATCGTCATCATCATGGGATTCATCGCATGGCATCGCTACGGATCAGCCACACATTTCACTGCCCACGCCATGATTCCCAGCACGCACCTCAACGACATTATCTTCTGGTCGGTGCTGACTTTCGCCTTCGGGGGATGTGAAACCGCATCGTTCATGGGAGAAGAGATCAAGAACGCGCGGCGCACCATTCCGCTCGCGCTGCTCGCAGCCGGAGTCACGGTGACGATCTGCTACATCCTTGGAACCGTCTGCGTGCTGCTAGCATTGCCGGCGAGTGAAGTGAACGACCTGCAGGGATTAGTGCAGGCGGTCTCGAAAACCGCGGCCCGCGTGGGATTCCCCGGCATCCTGCCACTGGTCGCATTTCTCATCGCGTTGAGCAACATCGGCGCGGCAGGTGCGTATCTGGCCGCAGTGGCGCGCCTGCCGTTTGTCGCCGGGCTTGATCGCTTCCTGCCGCCCGCCTTCGGATCGCTTCACCCGCGCTGGAAAACTCCATGGGTCGCATTGCTCACACAATTCGTGCTGGGCGCATTGTTTATTTTTCTAGGTCAGGCCGGGACCAGTGTGAAAGGCGCCTACGACGTGCTGGTGAGCATGGGAGTGATCACGTATTTCATTCCGTATCTTTATCTGTTCGCCGCGATGATCAAGCTGCAGCGCGAGCCGGCTGGGCCAGATGTGATTCGTGTGCCCGGTGGAAAGCGCGTTGCGGTATTAGTTGCGGCGGTAGGATTTCTCACCACAACGCTGACCATCGCGCTCTCGCTGATCCCGCAGCCCGACGAGCCCAACAAGCCGCTCGCCTTGTTCAAAGTAGTGGGAGGTTGTGGCGCGCTCGTACTGATTGGAGCCTGGATTTATTTCGCCGGAAGGCGGCGGGCGCGCACGGGTTAAGCAGCGTGTTCGTTCGCTGAATCGCCATACAGTTCCGCTTCAGTAACCACAGCATCCGCCGAGTGTTCCTTTTCGGCTCTTGCTGCAGCGCCGAACATTGGGCCTCGCGCCCGCACCACGGGGGCGAAACTCATGAATCCAATCCGCGGAGCAATGTCATCGTAGATGGCCTCCATCCCCCCGCGCCGAAGATAAGTTTCATGCCAGAAACCAGTGCCTCCCGAATCCTTCAGGAACTGCTGCCACCATTCGCGGTGAGGATCGGAGCGAGTCCATTTCATGAGGGAGTCCATATCGCGCCAGTATTGGCGCATGCCGGCATGCATTGGGAACAGAGAAAAGAGAAAATTCTCGTGCTGCAGCAGCCCATCTGGCTTCGCTTGCACAGAAGACGATATTTTCGGCCCAAACCCGAACAAGGTCTTCATTCCGTGCAGGCGATTCACACGCATGCCGAGGTAAATCACCACCAGATCGGGATACTTGGAAAGATCGACGGTTTGCCGCTCAACCCGCGTAGTCATAGTCAACCTCGCTAGCTCCAGACTACACCGGGCTTGCCGTCTTTCGCGCGGGATTGAAGAACGGCAGCGCCGTGACTTTCACATTGCTCTTCAGCCGGATCGCTTCGATCGTGATCTCCATCTGCAACTGTGTCCCCGGCTTCGCGTATTCCGTCTCCAGGCTGGCGAGCGCGATCATCTTCTTCAAAATCGGGGACCACGAAGTCGTCGTCGCCTTCCCCACTTGCTGATCGCCGGAATATACGGGGACCGCTACGCGCGAGGCCTGCTGCGGCGCCGCCGGGGTCAGGCCGTAGCGCTCGTAAAGCTGCTCCACGTCGGTCCAGTCGACTTCAAGCCCGCAAAGTTGACGCGCCACGCCCTTCTTCGCATCCTGCTCAAGCGCCCGCTTGCCGATGAAATTTTCTTTGCCGAGGTGCACCATCTTGCCGAAACCCAGCTCATAGGGAGAATATTTCTGCGATGGAATCAGCGCCTTCTTCGAGCTCATATAATCGACTTCGATCAAGAGCAGCCCAGCTTCGACCCGCGCCACGTCGAGAGCCAGCATTCCCGCAGCATGCAGATCAAACGCCTTGCCCTTTTCCGCCAGCGCGTCCCAGACTTTCACCGCTTCATTCCAGGGCATCCAGATTTCGAATCCCAGATCGCCCGTGTACCCTGTGCGCGAAATGTCCACGGGAACGCCGGCAATCTTGCCACGCGTGACGCGGAAGTATTTCAGGTTCGCGATGTCGGCCTCCGCCACGGATTTGAGCAGCTTCGCCGAAGTTGGCCCTTGCAAGGCCAGCGCCGCAACCTTCTCCGAAATATCTTCGATCTGCACGTCCATGTTCAGGCCGTTTTGCCGGAACCAGCGCAGGCTGGGATCGGCCGCGGTCCAGCGATAGACGTTTTCTTCCAGCCGCGATATCGTGCCATCGTCGATGACCTTGCCTTCTTCATCGCACCAGCAGCAATAGATCACCTGTCCGACTTTCACCTTGTTGATGTCGCGCGTGATCACGCGGTTCACCAGCCGGGTCGCGTCTTTGCCGGTGATCAGATATTTGTAGAGCGGCGAAATGTCGATCAACGCGGCCGCGTTGCGAATCGCATTGTATTCGTGCTCGTGATGCACCTCGTACACGCTGACGGTGTAATATCCCGACCACTCGCGGTAGCTCAGGCTGTTGCAAAGAGGAAAAGTGCGCTCGTGAAATGCAGTCCCAATGGGCAAGAGAATGGCCTCAATTCAAAAACAATGCGAAGCCGGATTATATGCAGTCGCGACGCGGCACGGCAAGGTGCATGCCGCGATAGGGAAAACCCCTTTGAAGGCGTCATCCCGAGACCCGGCGCAGTTCAGCCGGGTGAGGGATCTCCCCAGCGACATATCTATACGGGAGATCCTTCTCTCGCCTGAAAACCGGCTCCGCTCAGGATGACCCCGAGGGAGGAAACCGCTTAGCTCACTGCTTCCACCGACTGATTGCGCCACACGCTGATCTGGTCGACGGCCTGCGCCAGCGAGGCCACCAGCGCGTCGGGATTGCCGCTGCCAAAGCGCTGCTGCGCCTTGTTGAGATCGCCGGAGAATCCCCAGACCCCCGCCAGAATCTTCACCTCAGGCAAGCGCAGCCGAATGCGCTGGCAGAGCGCCGCGGCCTGGGCAAAGGCAAACGGAGGCAAAGCCGAAATGCAGATCACATCCTGGGGCTCGGGTGGAAGGTTCTGCAGAATTTCTTCCAGTTGCGAGCTCACGGGCAGCGAAAGCACGCCATGGCCGGCCCGCTCCAGCAATTGGGCCAGCATCGAAGAAGTAATCTCATCCGCCTGATCGTTAGCAGCCAGGCAGAAGATTCGCATGGTCGAAGGAGCGGCATCGGCGCGGCCGGCCGCGGGTGCACCATGCCCGGTCGTCGACATCCAACGTGACAGCAACCTCCGCCCTTTCCGCGCCGGCTCGGGTGGCGCGTCCGAAGCCAGTTCCGACACGATCTCGCTCGTGCTCAGATACACAAACGATTCTCGCGTCTCATCCAGCGCCCCGCGGTGACGATCCTGCTCGGCCAAAGTGAGTGCGGGAACCATCACCTTGTCGTAAAGAGAAAGCAGCGAGTGCGATCGCAGAAAATTTTGCGCGACGCTGCGCGCGTCGTCCTGGTCAAGGGCCAGCAGCCTCTGATAAAACTGCGCCTCGACCGAGAGCGCGGTTTCGTCGCCGAGCAGCACATGCAGGAACGACATCTGGGGCACGTAGCGTCCCAGCACGATCGCGCAAACGGTCAGCGGAATCGCCAGTACCATCCCCGCCCATCCCCAGAGCAGCGTCCAAAAAACGGTTGTGACCAACAGCGCCAGCGATGAGATTCCGGTATGGGCGCTATAGAGCAACGGCTCCACCACATTCGACGCAATCAGTTCCAATAACAAGAACAGCGCTACCACCAGCACCGGAGGGCCCCATCCATGAAAGATCGCCAGCGCCAGCACCAGAGGAAACACCGTTGCCGCCAGAGCTCCCACGTAAGGAATGAGCCGGAACAATCCGGCAATCACGCCCCACAGCACTGCATTCGGAATGCCAATCAAAAACAGTCCCAGCCCGAAGCAAATCCCATACCCGGTGTTCACCAGGAACTGCATCGCCAGATAACGACTGATGCGCTGCGACGCATCGTTCAGCGCGAGCGTCATGGCATGCAACTGTCCGACGCCGGCGAGGCGGAGGAAGCGATCGCGCAGATCTTCCTGCGCGATCAAAATGAACACGGTGAAAATCAGCACCATGCCCGCCGTCCCCAGGGGCTTGAGCATGGGGCTCAACAGCTGCCCGAGATACTGCAGTCCGGTTGCCGGCGGAGTCACGACCTGCACGGGAATGGCCGGCCCAGCCGCAGATAATCCCGGCACCGGCAAGCGCTCTTGTAATCCGCGCGCGGCTGAAGGCTCCGCGAAGTCTGAGTCGATTTCCCGAACACTCTCCGCCGCCCGGCCTAGCGCGCTCTCCGGGGCCAGGTGAAGCGCCTCAACTTTATTGCGAATGTTAAGCCGGTACTGCGGCAGATCGCTGGCCACCTGCAGCATCTGCCCGGCCACGATCCATCCCAATCCGCCCACGGCCGCGATCGAAATCAGCATCACCAGCGCCACTGCCAGCACCCGCCGCATATGAAAGCGTTGCAACCGGAGCACCATTGGCATCAGCAGGAAGTTGAGCGTCAACGCCAGCGCCAGCGGAATCAGAACCGCGCGCGCGAAATACAAAATCAGGATGATTCCCACCAGCCAGATCAGCGGGCTCATCGTGGGCGTCTCTTGTCGAGGACGGCTCATAGGCGTTCAAACAATACCCTAAATGTGGCGTTTGGTCAGCTACACGGAGGTGGCGTGCAGGTTGCCGGCCAGGTAGCACCGGGGATGCGTCATCCTGCGCTAAGCGAAGGACCTATTCACTCGCATGCCGCATTCACGCCGCCGGCGAGTACAGAGGTCCTTCGCGTTGCTCAGGATGACAACGGGCGTGCTGGCGCACAACGCATGATGCAGACAAATCCTGACATTCCGGCTAGAATACGGCTTCGCGTTTACGTCTCTATGCAAACGATTCTGCCAAGCCTGTGCGGCATCCTACGCAGCTGGACGGTCCTGCCCAGCGGACTCTAATCGCGCTACCACCTCCTTCCACGCGCGAGTATGATTGCGTTTCCCAAACCTAAGACTATCCGCTAAAGGCTAAAAGCTAATGGCTAATTCATACGATGTCATCGTGATCGGCGGTGGCCACAACGGTCTGGTCAATGCCGCATACCTGCAGCGAGCGGGAAAAAAAGTGCTGGTGCTCGAGCGCCGCCACGTTCTTGGAGGCGCGGCCTGCACCGAAGAAATCGTTCCCGGATTTAAGTTCTCGGTCTGCTCATATGTCGTCTCGCTGCTGCGGCCAGAGATCATCCGCGACCTCGACCTTCCCCGCCATGGTCTGGAAATCCTTCCGCTCGACGGGACTTTCACGCCCATGCCCAGCGGCGATTACCTGTGGCGCGTGAACGATCATGGCAAGACGCATCGCGAGATCGCCCGCCACTCGCGGGTCGACGCTGAAGCCTATGACGAATTCGGCAAAGCCATGCAGGCCATGTGCCGCTTTGTGAAGCCGATTCTCAGCATGGTGCCGCCGGATCCGACTACGCTGAACCCGCGCGAACTGATGAAGCTGCTCTTCATCGGCAAGCGCTTTCAGGGCATGTCGAGCTATGACAAATACAACCAGGTCCAGTTGATGACGATGTCCGCCATTGATTTTCTCGATCAATGGTTCGAGACCGATGTGCTCAAGGCCACGATGTCGGCGTCAGGAATCATCGGAACATTTCTCGGCGTGCGCTCGCCGGGAACAGCCTACGTTTTGCTGCATCACTACATGGGCGAGATTGACGGCGCTTTCCGCGCCTGGGGATTCGCTCGCGGCGGCACGGGCGCGATTTCTAACGCCATCGCAGACGCGGCCCGCGAAGCCGGCGTTGAAATCCGCACCCAGAGCGGCATCTCGCAGATCATCGTGAAAGACGGACGCGCTAAAGGCGTCGTGCTCTCCAACGGCGACGAAGTTTACGCCAACGTGATTTCTTCCAGCGTTGACCCGCGCATGACTTTCACCAAGTTCATCGAGGCGCAGCATCTGCCTGGCGACTTTCTAGAAGATGTCAACCGCTTCAAATATCGAGGCTCGTCGGGCAAGGTGAACATGGCGCTTTCCGGCCTGCCGAATTTCAAATGCATGCCCGGCCCCGGAGCGCATCTGCGCGGCGCGATTTCCATTTCGCCCTCGGTCGAATATATGGAACGCGCCTACGATGACGCCAAGTACGGCAATTTTTCCAAGCGCCCCTACATCGACATGGTGATCCCGTCGCTTACCGATCCCTCGGTCGCGCCGCCGGGTAAGCACGTCATGTCGTGCTTCGTGCAGTACGCGCCCTACAAGCTGCGCCCCGGCTTGAGCTGGGACGATCAGAAAGAAGCGTTCGGCGACACGGTTGTCAATACCATATCCGAATACGCGCCCAACTTGAAAGACATCATCATTGAGAAGCAAGTAGTCACCCCGCTCGATCTTGAACGCGAGTGGGGACTGAGCGAGGGCAACATTTTCCAGGGCGAACTTTCGCTCGAACAACTATTCTTCCTGCGTCCTGTGCCCGGTTGGGCGCGGTACCGCACACCGATCAAGAACTTGTACATGTGCGGATCGGCCACGCATCCCGGCGGCGGCATCATGGGCGCGAACGGACGTCTCGCTGCTCTCGAAATTCTGAAAGACGTAAAGGGAGCGGCCTAGCCATGGCGACGAACGGGAATCAGCGCGACATCGTCATCATCGGCGGCGGACACAACGGCCTGGTCACGGCATTCTACCTGGCGAAGGCCGGTTACAAACCGCTCGTCCTCGAACGCAGTCAACAGGTTGGTGGTGCGGCGATTACTGATGAATTTCATCCCGGCTTCCGCTGCTCAACTCTGTCGCATACGGCAGGACCGATCCGGCCGGACGTTGTCCGCGACATGCAACTTGAAAAGCATGGTCTCAAGCTGATCAAGCCGGAGGTCGCCGTCACCGCACTAGCGCCTGATAGACGCGCGCTTTCGCTCTATCAGGACGCCGGCCAATCTTCGCAGCAGATCGCGGCGTTTTCCCAGAAAGATGCCGCCAAGTATCCGGAATTTCAGCAGTCGCTCGCGAAGATCAGCAAAGTGATCGCGGACGCGCTCGCTACCGCACCGCCTGACATCGACCATCCCAGCCGCGGCGACCTATGGAGCATGCTGCAGACCGGACGCGCCATTCGCAAGCTCGGCAAGAAGGATATGTTCCGCCTGCTGCGCTGGGGACCGATGGCGGTCGCCGATCTCGCCTCAGAATATTTCGAGACGGAACTTTTGCGGGCGGTGATCGCTGCTCGCGGCGTCTTCGGAACTTTCTTAGGACCTTGGTCGGCGGGAAGCGCGCTCGTTCTTCTTATTCGCGCCGCGGGCGATCCTCATCCCGCGGGCTCAGCGTTATTCGCAGCAGGTGGCGCAGGCGCGGTGACGCAGGCCATGGCATCGGCGGCAAAGGCCGCCGGAGCGGAGATTCGCACGGGCGCCGAGGTCATCGAGATCCGCGTGCAGAACGGCGCTGCCACCGGAGTGTTGCTTTCAACTGGCGAAGAAATTAACGCGAAAGCCGTCATCTCCAACGCCGACCCCAAGCGCACGCTGCTTAAGCTGACTGACCCGATGCATCTGTCGCCCGACTTCGTGCAGAAACTGCAGCACTATCGCGGCAATGGCACGGTCGCGAAAGTCAATCTCGCGCTCTCTGGATTGCCAAAGTTCACGGCGCTGAACGGCAATGCAGCGGCTGCGCTGAAGGGCCGCATTCATATCGGCAACGAGATCGACTATCTGGAGCGCGCCTTCGACGAATCGAAGTATGGCAATTTCTCGCGCCAGCCATATCTCGAGGTTGCGATCCCGTCGCTCACCGATCCTACGCTCGCGCCTGAAGGCAAGCACGTGATGTCGATCTACATGCAGTACGCGCCCTACAAGCTCAAGGGCGATTGGGATCAGCAACGCAACGCACTCGGGCAGACGGTGGTGCAGACGCTGGCGCAATACGCGCCGAACCTGCCCGAACTGATCCTCACGCACCAGATCATCACGCCGCGGGATCTGGAAGAGCGTTACGGCCTGACCGGAGGCCAGATCTTCCACGGCGAGTTGGCGCTCGACCAGTTCTTCACCATGCGCCCGCTGCTCGATTGGGCGCGCTACCAGACGCCGATTGATAATTTGTATTTGTGTGGCAGCGGCACGCATCCCGGCGCGGGATTAACCGGGGGCTCGGGCGCCAACGCGGCGAGGGAAATCGTGAAGGCACTGAAGAAGTAGCGTGTGGAGCGGGCACTCCTGCCCGCTTGCCTGCAGTTGGCCAGGAACAGGGGGCGGGGCCGCTCCACGAATCCAATGAAGAACTCCGCCATCCTCCTCATCTCGTGCCCTGACCGCAAGGGCGAAGTAGCCACCATTGCGGACTTCGTGTATCGCCACGGCGGAAACATTCTGCACGCCGATGAGCATGCCGACGAACAATCCGGGCTATTCCTGATGCGCGTCGAGTTTGACCCCAAAGATTTTGACATCGACCTTTCGCAGCGCGACCTCGCCGACTTCGGCAAGCACTTCTCGCCCATAGCCGAAGCCTTCGCTATGAAGTGGCGCCTGGCGCAGTCGTCCCATCGTCAGCGCATGATCATCCTGGTTTCGAAGTATGATCACTGCCTCGTCGACCTGCTCTACCGTCACCACAGCGGCGAACTTAACTGCGACATTCCGCTGATCATCTCCAACCATCCTGACAACCAGGCCATCGCTGACTTCTACAAAATTCCTTACACGGTCGTCTCCGTGACCAAGGACAACAAGGCCGACGCGGAAGGCCGCCTTCATGCCCTGATCGCCCAGCACCAGCCGGATTTCATGGTGCTCGCGCGTTACATGCAGATTCTGTCGAACGACTTCGTCAACCGGTATCCGCAGCGCATGATCAACATTCACCATTCGTTTCTGCCCGCATTCATCGGCGCGCGACCGTACCATCAGGCGTTTGAGCGCGGAGTGAAGCTGATCGGCGCCACCAGCCACTATGTCACCGAAGTCCTGGACGACGGTCCCATCATCGAGCAGGACGTGGTCCGCGTCTCGCACCGCGACACCGTCGAAGACCTCATCCGCAAAGGCCGCGACCTGGAAAAAGTGGTGCTCTCGCGCGCCGTGCGCTGGCATGTAGAAAACCGCGTTCTGCTTTACGGGAATAAAACCGTCGTGTTCTAGAGACACAACCTCTTCGTGGTGAGAAGGGACGTTGCAAGCAACGTCTCTACGGGAAGCTTGTATCGGTGCGCCTCGCTCGCGGCCGCGCGGAAGTTCATGCCCCTCCGCGGCACCTTCCTGCCAATATCCGGAGGTAACTTGCACCGCTGGTAACCTTTCGTCTTTACTTACACATGAGTAAAGTTTCATCCAGAATACGCACGCGCGGGGGCATGTTTGGCCGAGGATCTTCGGTTTGAATTAGCCATTTTGGCGACGGTTCAGGGCTTTTACCAGAAGCTCATGGTCGAACCGCTGGGCGGTGCCGTGCCCGTCCCCAGCGGACTCGACGAGGAAGCACTCCGCCAATCCGAGCACGAGCTTCCGGGCACGCTCACGCAGATGTATCGCTGGCTGCACATGCTCGACATGGCGATCACGCCTGCCATGCTACGCCGCGCCCTGACTCCTGACACCGATTCTGAAGTCGCGGAAGCGCTGCTGCGCTACTTCGTACGCCGCCGCGAACCGACTGACGTCAACCGCGATAAGACTGATCTGATCTCGACTTTTCTGTATCGCCATCCGCGCGTTCCCGGACAGTGGGAGCAGAGCGGCTACGGACTTGACGGCTCGTTGCCGCTGTCTCCCTTCGAAATTGCGCTGATCGAGATCCTCGCCGATAGCGATGTGCCTTCGCTGCCCGAGGAGCACGTGCAATTGCTGCGCCGCTTCGATCCGCTGCGCGAAGAAGTTTCGCGCTTCCGCGATTTCAACGCGCTTATCGACTCCGGCATTATCGGCCGCGTGCGCGAATTAAAGCAGTGGCTGGATGCGTCGTTCTATCATCCCGGCGTGCTGGCCACGGTGGCGGCCTACAACGCGTCTTTCGGCAAGAAATTTGACGAACTCTTCGCCAAAGCGCTCACCGAAATCAAAACTTTCGGCCAGGCTCTGGAAGAAATGGGCGGAACGATTCTCAGCACGGTCGACGGCGTAGAAGTCACCGTCGAGCATGTGGCCGCGATTGAGGGCAAGCAGATGCTGCAGGCCGACTACGGCAGTGCCTTCGAAAAATTCCGCCGCGTGTCGAAGTTAAAGAAGGAACTCGATCGCCGGCCGCCGATCCGCCGCTCGCTGCTGACCCCGGCCGCGCGGGCCGCGAATTCGGCAAACCCGGCCAACGGCGCCGCCGCGGCTGCTAAGCCAGCCAAGGTCGCGGCCGCCAAAGCTCCGGCGAGCATTCCAGTCTTCCAACCGCCTACCGTCACCGCGCAGCAGATCGCCGCCGAAGAGAGCAAGTTGCGCCGCGTGGAAGAATCGATTCGCGTTTTCGTGCGCGTCGCCGACCCCAAGTACCGCCAGGTCGTACCCATGCGCTTCTTCAACCTGACGCTCACGACCGCGGAGGCCGACGCCTACAGCGCCGCTTTCCTGGAAGAGAAATCTCTGCGCGCTGCGGTGGCCAGCACATTGATTCGACTGGTATCGATCTCCGCCCGCATCTCGACTGAACTGGAAGAACTGAAGCGCAGCCAGAAAATGTCGTCGCTATGGAAGTTGCATGCCGACGCGGTGGTTGTGCTGATCGATATGGCCAGCACGTGCACGGAAGAATCCGGCAGTGTCGCCAAACAGGCCGAGCAGGGCGGGGCGGGAGTCGCTGCCAGATCCATCCACGAATCGGTCGCGAAACTCCGCAACCGCTCCGACGCCGCCGTGAAAACCCTGGCTAACGTCAGCTAAAAGCGCCCGGACTTTCAAGTCTTCAAATCCCAATCTCTTTCAGTCGCTTGCGGCAAAGAAATGCCGTTCGATTGTGCTAACGCCTCGCTACATCAGCTAAGATGCGGGTTTGGCCTATTGCCAAGGAGAGGGCAACACAATGCGACTTGTAACGGTAACGATCTGTGCGATAGCACTCGGCGCAGATTATTCATCCATCGCCCTGAGCTCCAGCAATCAGCCCTCAACCCCACCAAAGCAGGAATCTTCGCAGAAGACCCCATGTAAGGCACCGAAGGTTGTCTTTAATCCGCCGCCGTCGCCTCCTGATAGTTGGCTCGGAAAAGGACCGAAGAGCGCCACGACACGGCTAGAGTTGACGGTAGACAAGAGGGGCAAAGTTAAGAATCCGACGGTCATCCAGTCCGGCGGAAAAGATGTCGACAGGCAGGCAATGGAAGCGGTCCGACAGTGGAGATTCACTCCGGCAATGTGTGGCGACCCGATGGAGGTCAAAATACAGGTGAATGTGGACATTCGTCTTCAATAAAGGCATCCGGCCGACTACTCTGAGTCGCTCAAAGTTCTTCCACAGTCGTTGCGAGTCTCCCAACGCTAACCGCAAAAGAAAAAGACGGGCGATTTTCGCCCGTCCTTCTCACTGCTCATAGCTCATCGCTCGCAGCTAGTTGATATCGAACTGCTCCTGATGCACGGCCGGGTCGCTCTTGACGATGATGGTGCGCTTGGTGAGCTCTTCCATCTCGTTCAGGAGGCGTCCGTTGTTCGTCTTCAATTCCTTGGCTACATCGGGATGCACGCGCAGCATGACGTCTTCATGCTCCAGATGCTTGGCAATTTTTCGCATCTCGACATAGATTTCGTTGCAGATCGTGTTCACCGATTTCACGTAGCCGGTTGATTGGCAATAAGGACAAGGCGCGCCAATGGTGCGTTCCAGCGACTGCTTGACGCGCTTGCGGGTGATTGCGACCAGTCCGAAATCGTTGAACTGTAGCGTCTTTGAGGGAGCACGGTCGTGCCGCAATTCTTCTTCCAGGGCCTGCATTACGCGCTGGCGGTTGCGGCGCTCATCCATATCGATGAAGTCGATGATGATGATGCCACCCAGATCGCGCAGCCGAATCTGCCGCACAATTTCTTTGATCGCGTCCACGTTGGTCTTGACGATGGTGTCTTCCAGGCGCGCCGTCTTGCCGACGTACTTGCCGGTGTTGATGTCGATCGCAACCAGCGCCTCGGTCTGATTGATGACGATATAACCGCCACTCTTCAGCCAGACTTTCGACTTAAGCGCTTTATCCATCTCATCCTTCAGGCCAAACTGCTCGAACAGCGGAGTCTCTTTCGTGTAAAGCTTCACGCGCTTGACCAGCGCGGGCTGGAAGCGATTGAAGAAGCGCAGCACGCGCTCGTATTCCGATTCGGTGTCGACCCAGATGACGGAGAAGTCGGAGGTGACCTGATCGCGCAGCACGCGCTCGACCACGTTGAGATCGTGATAGATCAGCGCCGGGGGTTTGGAGTTTTCGGCGCGATTCTTGATGTCCTGCCACAAGCCTTTGAGGAAGCGAATGTCAGCGCGGAGTTCATCTTCGCTGGCGCTCTGCGCTGCGGTGCGAACGATGAAGCCGCCATGGCCATTCTCGCGCTCGCTCATGATGATGCGCTTCAGCCGCTGGCGCTCTTCTTCGGAAGCAATCTTGCGCGAAACCCCGGTGTGATTCACCGTGGGCATGTAGACCAGGAACCGCCCCGGCAGCGCGATGTGGCTGGTAATGCGCGCGCCTTTTTTGCCGATGGGCTCCTTCGCAATCTGCACCAGAATTTCCTGGCCTTCCTTGAGCAGGTCGCTGATCAGCGGCACGGGAGCGGACTCGCGCCGCCGGAAACGACGTGCGCCTTGACCGCCGCCTCCACCGCCGCGCCTTCCGCGCTGGCCGCCACGGCGTTCCCATGCCGGACGCGGGGCACGCTGCGTGTATCCCGCCGTTCCCGCAGGGGCTCGCACTTCCACGCGAGCATCGACCGTGCCATTGCCGCGAGCTTCGGCGTCGAGGATGGCTTCGGCCTCGGCCTGCGCCTCCTCCAGTTCCAACTCTTCACTATCCTCTTCGGATTCCGCCGCGTGCTCTTCCTGCGCCGCGCCGCTCGGGACTTCCGCCAGCGCTGACTGGTGAATCTCCGCCACCGCATCGCGTGCATCGCCGTTCAAGTGTCCCGCCGCCGCCCGCGTCTCTTCCTCAAACTCGTCGTAGCTGTCGTCGGAAGAAGATTCGTAGCGAACCGTGTCCGCCTCTTCCTCGTCGATGGTCTCTTCCTCCATCGTGCCGGGAGCCGCAAACGCCGGAGGCTGCTCTTCACGCGCTGGCTGATCCAGGCGCTCCAGATCCGTGCGCGCCTGTGCCGGAACCATCACATCTTGGGTGATGTCTTCCTCGTGAATCTCGTCTGCGATGTTTCCGTTGGCCTCGTGTTCCACAGCAGGCTCGCGCTGTTGGTTGTTCCACGATGCTGCAGCAGGCTCACGCTCACTGCGAACGGGCTCGCCCCACGCCGGTTCTGCGCGCCGGAATTCCTGTCGCCATGCGGCGGCCGCCGTCGACGCCTCGGCATGTTCTTCGGTTCTCACCTCTTCATGCTCTTCGTGGAGAGGTTCGGTGGCCACGTCGCTCGCGGACTCTTCGCCTACTGCGCCGCCCTTGGCAAAGATGGGCTCATCTTCCGGGAAAGTCGCGGCCAAAGGAGCTTCGGCAGTGCCGGCCTCAGCTGTGGATTCCGCAGCTGGTCGCACTGGCGGCTCGGTTACAGCCACGGCCTGGGCATAGCGCTGATATTTCGAAATCGATTCTCCGGGCAACAGAATCGGGGTGTATCCGGGAGGCGGCCCGGAAGGCTGGGTTCGGCCCGAATCCCCAGCGCGAAAGCTCTCGCTGGGACGGGAGTAACGGGATTCCGATCCGCGCTCGGAACCACTACGATCGGATCTCTCTGAACCTCTTTCAGGACTGCGCTCGGGACTGCGCTCGGAACTTCGCTCTGAACTTCGATCGGAGCCGCGCTCAGGTCCCGCCGCGCTGCGCTCGGTGCCACGCTCCCCGCCGCGATCAGACCGATCCCGCCGTCCACCGCGCCCGCGCCGGCGCCGTCCGCGAAAACCGCCGCGATCGCGATTTTGCCCGTCTCCCCCATTGCCCGACTCTGGGGCTGTGTCCGGGGAAGCCGTTACCTCGCTGTCCGAAGGGCCAGCCTCGACCGCATCGGCGGTAAGCTCTGAATCAATTTCCGCATCCGTAACCTCGCCGGCATCCACGCCAACGGGCGAACTCGGCGCCGGCTGGGACCGCATATCCTGCACGCCGCGGTTGGCCGGAACCGTGTCGGTCAAATCCTCGTCATGCTCTTCCAGATCCATGAAATCGGAGACATACAGAAACGCGTCGCGCTCCAGGCCGATGTCGACAAATGCCGACTGCATGCCGGGCAGCACGCGCGTAACGCGCCCTTTGTAGATGGATCCTGCTAGGGTGTACTCGTTCTCGCGCTCAAGATAGATCTCCGCGAGCAGATCGTCTTCCACCAGCCCCACCTTGGTTTCGTGAGGCGTGGAAGAGACAAATAGTTCCTTATTCATGCAACACTCCGGTCCCGCGGCTCATAAAAGGAGCCGGTCGGGATTCACCGGGGTGGAGACAGTGAGGTTTGGGGGAGGATTGAAGGCGAGGCCCCGTACCGGGGACGGCATCGACCGGAGCATTCGCGTCCGGCTGGGTCCGTTGCACAAGCTTGGGAAATCTTCTGCACTGTTCGCTTTTTAAGTTTCCGCCGGGGTTGTGACCGCTCTCAGACCGATATTCGGTCGGGGGGCCGTTCCCTGCCCGGCTGCCTTCGAAGCTTTCAATCCTGCCCGGCCTCTCACTTACCTCGGCCGGTGAAATGCCCTCTTTACGCGAGGGCGATCGATATTTTTGGGGCTGCGCCGCCGGATCTTCTCCGAAGAGTTTTCTCCCCGCCCAGCACAGCAGAAACTGCATCCCTGCCGTCTTCCCCTTATGCAGCCTGTTCCCGAACCCTTGTTTGCTTCCGGCTAGCCGGCTCACCCGGCTAGTTTACGAAGCGGCGCATACGAACATTCATAACCATCCCCAGCGCCAGGAACATGAACAGCACGGAAGACCCGCCATAACTCATCAGCGGCAGGGGTATTCCAGTGACCGGCATAAAGCCAACCACCATGCCGACATTGACCAGGACATGGAAGCTAAGCACTGCGACCACACCCATCACCACGAACGTGCCAGCGCGGTCGGGCGCTGTTTGCGCGTTCTGGGTCAAACGCATCAGCACAATGAAGTATAACAGCAGAACTCCCAGAGCGCCTACGAATCCATGCTCCTCGGCGAACGCCGCGAAGATAAAATCCGTTTGCGGAACTGGAAGGAAATTCCCGTGTGTTTGCGACCCTTTCCCGCCCCAAAGCCCACCCGAACCTACCGCAATCTTGGATTGCTCAACTTGATACCCCGAGCCCTGTGGATCCATCTCGGGATCGATAAAGCTGGTCAACCGCTGCTTCTGATACGACTTCAATACATGCACTCGCGGCACGAGAAACACCGCCGCAATGCCAATCGTAGCCAGCAGGGAAACCGCCAGCCCCTGCCGCCAATGCATTCCACCAAGAAATACTCCCATGATGGCGATGGGAACATAAGTCAGCGCCGTGCCCAGGTCGGGTTGCGCCAGCACCATCAGCATGGGAACGGCGACAATCGCCCCAGCCTTGATGAAGTCGGGCCATGACAACTCGCGCTGGCGCATGTCGGCAAAATACTTGGCCACCGCCAGAATCAGGATCAGCTTCATCCATTCCGAAGGCTGAAAGTGATTCCCGCCCGGCATCTTGATCCAGCGCTTGGCCCCCAAAGCTCGCGTTCCAAACAACAGCACGGCCATTAGCGAGCCCACCCCGGCAATGTAAAACCAGTGAATGCGGTCGAGCAGCGCCTGGTAGCTGATCAGGCTCATGAGGAACATCATCCCGACCCCAGCCAGCACCCAATACACCTGCTTGACCTGGGCCCCGGCAAACTTTGTGTGCTCGGTAGCGCTGTGGATCTCCATAATCCCCAGCCCGCAAATCAGCAGCACAAAGATCAACAGCACCCAGTCAAAATCGCGATATGAAACGTAACGTGACATTTTTCGTAGAGAACTACTGCACTCCCGGCGCGGCAGTCGCCAAAGCCACCGGCTTCTTCGGCAAATCGACCAAGAACCGCCCGCCTTCGAGCCTCTCTTTGTCCTTGGTGTCCGAGTCCGGAGAAGTCCACAGGCCGCCAATCTCCACCGTGCCGCCGGGTTTTTTCTCCACCATCTTGGTCGGCGTGCGGCGCTGCTTGTCCACGTAAGCCTTGATCACCTGCGTCGCCAGCCGCGCCGCCAGCTTGCCGTGCTCGCCACCCTGGAAAAGCACGCAGACGACGATGTCCGGATTGCGCCGCGGCGTGAATCCCACAAACCAACCATTCTGCGCAAACTCGTCCTGGTTCTTCGCCTTGGCCCGCAATGCCAGGGACACGACCTGCGCCGAACCAGTCTTTCCCGCAATATCGATCCCGGGAATGTGCGCCGAAGGAGCCGTGCCCTCGGGCAGCAGCACACGCGACATCGCGTCGGTGATGAACGTCCATCCATTCGGATCAATGGGCACGCTCTTTACTTCCGTGTAGTTCGCGGCCTCGACAAAACCCGGCGGCAGCCCGTCCGGATTCACCACGTGCGGCACCACCAGGCGTCCGCCCATGGAAATCGCGCTGATCGCCCGCAGCAACTGCACCGGAGTAATCGCGATCGCGCCCTGCCCGATCCCGACTGAAATTGTTTCTCCCGCAAACCACTTCTGCTTGAAGTTCTTGATCTTCCATTCTTCCGACGGCATCACGCCGCTGACTTCGTTAGGCAAGTCGATTCCGGTCTTCTGTCCCAACCCCAGCATGGTCGCGTACTTCGCAATACGGTCGATGCCCAGCTTTTCCGCCAGAGTGTAAAAGAAAACGTCGCACGACTGGTAGATGGCTTTTTCGAGAGTGACCGGCCCATGCCCGCCCTTTACCCAGCAGCCAAACCTTCGCCCATAAAATTCCGCGCTGCCGTGACAGTCCACATGCAGGTCCTGCGCGATCCCCTCCTGCCATCCCGCCACCGACATGATGATCTTGAACGTCGATCCGGGAGCAAGCTGCGCCTGAATGGCCTTGTTCAGCAGCGGCTTGTCAGGATCGGTCAACAGCTTCGACCACTCATCGCGCGAAATGTGCACGCGAAAGTCATTGGGATCAAACGTGGGCCCACTGACCATCGCCAGAATTTCGCCATTCTTCGGATCCATAGCGACAATCGCGCCGTTCTTCCCGGCCAGGGCCTCTTCCGCCGCAATCTGCAGGTCAAGATCAATGGTCAGTTTCAGCTGCTTTCCAGGAACCGCCTCAGTCTCGCCCAGCCGTCCAACCTCACGGCCATGGCTGTCGACCAGCGCTTGCCGCGATCCATTCTTGCCCATTAGCAGCGTGTTGTACTGCCGCTCCACTCCCGAAATGCCCACCACGTCGCCCGGATTGTAGAGTTCGAACTGGGGCTGGTTCAGCATATCTTCGCTGACCTCGCCGACGTAGCCGATCAAATGCGCCATGAAGCCGGCCCGCGGATAAAGCCGCCGGTGGGTCATGATGGTATCGAGTTCAGGGAGTTCGTTGCGGTGCGCCTCGATGAACGCCAGCTCATCGGGCGTGATGTCGTCTTTCAGGAAGATCGGCTGGTACTGGGGCATCCAGGCCGCGCGCTTGATGCGGGTGCGAACTTCTTCCGGATCCAGATGCAGCCCCTCGCCAATCAACTCGGCGTCAGCGGTCAGATCGCGCGAAGAGTCGCGCATAAGGAGGGCGGAAAACGAAGGATAGTTGTCGACAATCGTGCGTCCTTCACGGTCCAGAATTTTTCCCCGCGGCGCCAGCACCGGCACATTGCGAATGCGATTCTTTTCCGCAGCCAGCGAGTAGTAATCGCTCTGCATCACCTGCAGCCGCCACAACCCGTAGGCGAGGATCAGGAAGATCCCGAGGATCGCGTACTGCGCCGCGGTCAGCCGAATCGCCGATACTTTTTCGTCACGGCCAAACATAGTGAGAGATCAGGGGACAGGGGTCAGGGGCCAGCGAAAATCGTAGAATCTATCCGGCCTCAAACTGACACGCCCCCAGTTGCATGATGGCTCTTGCACTAAATTGTACTGCCTGCGCGATGTGCGCCCTTGCGAAGGAGGTAACGGAAGTCATAACCCGCACTGCGCTACTGGCCACTGCCCTCTGATCCCTAGCCACTGCTCTACGTTCTCTGCTTGAACTTATCCAGAACGAAATACAGCACCACGCCCAGCACGGCATTCGCCAGCCCGGCAGTCACGCCGCGGCTCCAACTCCAGTTCAGGTTCAGGCTGACCAGCCCGCGGGCTACGGTGAAGTAGACCGCGGCATGCACCAGGTAAAATCCCAGCGTTACCAGGAAACGCGCGCCCACGTTCTCCACATCAAGCTTCGCGCCCAGCGACGAGGCGCCATAGCCCACAATCGTCTTTGCGATCCCGTTCAACCCAATCGGAAGGTGGCCGAGCGTATCCTGCGCCAGGCCGATCACGCCGCCGGTCAGCAGGCCGGAGATCGGATTGCGCCGCGCCATGGCAAAGAAGATGGTGACTAACAGCGGCAGATCGAAGTACACCGCAAACTTCGGAAAGCGCAGCGGCACGAACACCTGCACAAACAGGGCCAGGAGCGGCACTCCCACGGTGACCGGAATGCTGAACCGGTAAACCTCAACCTGCTCCCCGGATGTGTAAGTGATGGGCACGCTAGTGAGGATTGGCGTCGTCGCCAGAGGGCTGCGGCGTGGAAGGCGGAGTTGTGACTGGCTTCGACGTAGTCTGCGCAGCCGGCTTGATCTGGGGCGTCGCCGGTTTCGGAGGTGCCGCTTTCTGAATTGCCGATTTCGTAGTTGCGGAATTTGTAGTTGCGGAATTTGTAGTTGCGGAATTCGTGGGCGCGCCCGTTCCCGCGGAATCACCGGCTGCTTTCGGAGCCGCCGCGGCGGGCGTTGCAATTTCCGCCGTCTGCGTAGCTGCCTGCGAAGCAATGGCGCCCGTATGAACGGCAGCCGGAGCTCCCGATACCGCCTTGGGTACTGTCGGCTTCGCCGCGCCAGCCGCGCCTTCTGTGCCAGCGGTCGTTGCAGCCGCATTCGCGTCGGCGGGCTTTTCGGGCACGCCGGGCAAGCGCGCCGCCAGAATGTCAGCCGCCTTGGCGCGCGCCGAATCGTCCGCCACCGCCTGCCGATCCTGCTTCTCGACCAGCACCAGCACTTCTTCCAGCTTGCTCAGGTCGGCTGCCGGCCGCACCTTGATATTCAAAAACAGATCTTTACCGTTTCCGACATGGGTCACCGTTCCCACCGGCAATCCCTTGGGAAAAATCTGATCGCCACCGCTGGTCAGCAAGGTGTCGCCAACGCCGACTTGCTCGTCGCTCATCACGCGTTCCAGCACGACCTCGCCGTTTGCCGTTCCGCGCAATACACCCTGCAGCCGCGTCTTTTCCAGAATCGCTCCCACGCCGCTGGACTGATCGTTGATCAGCAGCACCTGCGAAACCCGTGGGGTTTTGTACACCTGCAGGACCTTCCCCACAATTCCGTCGGCAGTGATCACGGCCATATCGCGTTTCAGCCCGTCCTCTTCCCCTTTGTCGATGTAAATGACGCGGGAAAGGTCACTGCCACTCGATCCGATCACCTGGGCAGCAACCGTCTTCTGAATGTACTGTTCTTTAAACGAGAGCAGGGATTGCAAACGGTGCGCCTGCGTCGCATCTTCGGTCAGACGCACCTGCTCGATGCGCATCTGCTCAATTTGGGCTTTGAGTTCGCGATTTTCCGCGCGCACGCCGCGGAGATAAAAGTAGTTGTGCCAGATGTTGCCGCCCCCATTTTCGACCCAGATCAGGCCGCGCTCGAAAGGAGTGATGGCGCCCACAACCCAAACGCGGATCAGACGCGTATTCTCACCCGTGGTGGTGGTGCCGCGCTTGACCTGTACGGCCAGCCCCAGCACCTGCAGAAACAACACGCCCACCAGGATGATCAGATTGCGATAACGGCCGAGAACGGATTCCATAAAAACAGTAGTCAGTGGCTAGTGGCCGGTGGTCAGCGGGTTCTTTTCTGACCACTGATCACTGGCCACTGACCACTTTTTCTATTCGATCGAAATTTTTCTGAGCAGCTTGAAGTCGCTCAGCATTTTGCCCGTGCCCAGCACCACGCTGCACAGCGGATCGTCGGCGATGGAAACCGGCAGCCCGGTTTCTTCCCGAATGCGCTTATCGAGATTCTTCAACAGAGCGCCGCCGCCAGTCAGCACAATGCCACGGTCGCTGATATCGGCCGAAAGCTCGGGCGGGGTGCGTTCCAAAGCCACGCGAATCGCATTCATAATCGTCGATACGCACTCGCTGAGCGCCTCGCGAATTTCGCCGTCGTCGACGGTGATGGTCTTGGGCACGCCCTCAATCAGGTTGCGACCCTTGATCTCCATAGTCATCGGCTTGTCGAGCTGGTGCGCCGATCCGATTTCCATCTTGATCTGTTCCGCGGTGCGCTCGCCGATCAGCAGATTGTATTTGCGCTTCAGATAATTCATGACCGCTTCATCCATCTGGTTGCCGGCCATGCGCACCGAGCGCGAATATACGATGCCGCTTAGGGAAATGACTGCGATGTCAGTGGTGCCGCCGCCGATATCGACGACCATGTTGCCGGAGGGCTCGGTGATGGGCAGACCGGCGCCAATCGCGGCCACCATGGCCTGCTCGACCAGGTGCACTTCGCTGGCCTTGGCGCGATAGGCCGAGTCCATGACCGCGCGCTTTTCCACCTGGGTGATCTCCGAAGGCACGCCAATCACGATCCGCGGATGCACCAGCATCTTGCGGTTGTGGGCCTTCTGGATGAAGTAGTTGAGCATCTTCTCGGTGACCTTGAAGTCGGCGATCACGCCATCCTTCATGGGCTTGATGGCGACGATGTTGCCGGGGGTGCGCCCCAGCATCTCTTTCGCCTCTTTGCCGACGGCCTCGACTTCGCCCGTGTTCTTGTTGATGGCCACGATGGACGGCTCGTTCACGACAATGCCCTTGCCGCGAGCGTAGACCAGCGTGTTCGCGGTGCCCAGATCGATAGCCAGATCGCTGGAGAAAATGCTGAACAGCGAGCGTAGATTATGAGCGCGTGTTCCGTTGGAATATCCGTTGTTCGACATGGCAAATCTTTCCCGCGTCCATCGCGGACGCATTCCTTCCCGGTTTCTGCCGGGTGATCTTCCTGTTTCTCTGTCTGGGTTGCTGGTTACCCTTAATTCTACGGGATCATCGGCAACCCTGCCCACACTGAAAGTCTCTAGCCCGGAGGCTGCGCCTGTCTCGGCCGCCTCCCGATTACTGATCTGACTACTGGATAATGATCTTCTTCTGTTGCGTATTGACACCGCCTTGCGCCGTCTGCGCGGTTACCGTAATCACCGCTTCGCCCGCGGGCAGCGGCGGCGTGAAATAGTGGAACGAGCCATCGGTGCCCAGCATGGGCACTTCGCTGCCATTCACCATCACGCGAGCCCCATTCTGCGTCTTCCCCGTCACCTCGATGACGTGCCCGTGCTGAATGAAGGGATCGAGATCCAGTTCGATCGCTTCCGTTTCCTTGCCCTTGGCAATGATGGTGAAGCGATTTTTCTCGCTCTCCACCGACTCTTTGCCGGCCGCGTCGTAGGACTGCACGGCCCAGTAATACGCACCTTCGCCAAGTCCCGACACCGTCACTGCTGCGGTATTGACCTTCTTGTCCACGAGTGTAGAGGAAAAATAAGGATTGCGGGATATACGAAGGCGATACCCAGCCGCGTTCGCCATCGCCGTCCAGGTAAACTCGACATCCTTGGTCGCTTCGCCGGAAAACAGCGGAGCCATATTCGCTGGGGCGATCGGCGTGGGCGGCCCGGTCTCTCTCACCTTTTCTAAATGCGCCTGCGGCCCGGCGAATGTAACTTTTTCCCAGTTGGCCAACCGTACCGTCTCGCCGTTGCGCGTTACCTCGCCAGCACCTTTCTTCATCAAGATCTCGTGTTCATCGGCCTTGGGATCATTGTGCACCTGCGCCGCCGATTCCGGCGCCAGCGAGGCGGTTGCTCCGGCCACAATCACCTGCGACTTCGATCCCTGGCTGTAAGTCGCCGTCGAAAGATCCACCGTTCCCGTGCTCACCGCGACCGCGACGTTGGTCTGCTGCTGATCGTTGGCCGAGTTTTCTTCCACCACAATCAGCGAATCCTGCTTCACCGTATAACTGGTGCCATCGTTGAAGACGACCTTCGCCATGCCCTCGGAGCCGGTCTGCACCACGTCGCCTTTTTCCAGCGGAATGTTGTAGTCGGCGGTAATCCAGGTATTGCTGTTGCCTTTTTTCACTCGCACCGTGCCATCGAGCGCGGTGAAGTGTGCCTGCTGCGCCGTGATTACGCCCGTCCCGGCTGCCTTCGGAGCCATCCCGGCAACTTTTTCGAGCAACTTGCCGGCGATGTCTTCTGACTTCTTCAGGCTGGTCTGCGTGAATTGCGGAAACGTGAACCACATCGCGCCGAGGAATAGTGCCGCGACCGCCATGACCATCAAGGCCACACTGCGGTACGACACTGCCGTCCAGGCAATGTGGATCCCCGGCTTGCGACTGTCAGTAGACACGTGGACGCAATGCCCCCGCGAAATCAGGGGTAAAGAAAACCGTAGCACAGAGAAAATGCAAGGAAGTAGAGGTAATCAGCATGCAGGGTTACGGAAGTGACTTGGCGTAACGTCTGCGAGGAGGCCGCATCCTCTCGGGTATCTTGCGAAAACGTGGGAGGGAGCTTTGCATTTGCAAGAACGCCAAGCAAATGCACGCGTTTAGTTCGCCCACAAAATCGGATCGCCGCAGGCTAAGGCACAGCCTCGCTCTTGCCGACGTCGTTCTTCCCGATTCGCTCCAGGAGTCCGCACACCGTAGCTGTGTCGGTGATGATCGAGTCCCCCATGTGCTCTAATGCCGCGAGAGCATGACCGGACGCTCCTGCATTACCCGCGCCGCAAGCGTCGCGAACAATGATGGGCCAGAATCCGAGGTCGGCACCATGCCGGCATGTAGGGTCAATCCCGATCTCAAGTGCGATGCCAGCAATGATAAAGCTTCGTACGCCGCAATCTCGTAGAGCGATTTCCAGCGGGGTACCCGCGAACGCCGACATCGTGATCTTGTCGAAGATCGCCTCGCTGGGCATAGGCCTCAGCTCGTGAACGATCTCGAATGCCGGAGAGTCGCGCAGGAACATAGGCTTAGTTTTTTCGGGTGAATCCGTTCTCTGCCAGGCCATCGCGGTTCGAAGTTGAAATGCTCCCATGAGGTTGAGGGGCAGCGACATGTGGCGCGTAAAAAATATTCGCAAACCCGCGGCCCGCGCCGCTTTTAGGACCTCGCCCACTCGCGTCGTAATCTCTGCTCCGTCCTTGATTTGCGGAGTAATTCCCACCTGCATGTCGTAAACGATCAGGGCCGTATTCTGCGGCGAAATAATTTCTTCCAGTGATTGCGGAATGGTGACACCATGGCACGTCAGCATTTTGCTCCTTCATTTCTTCTCGGTGCAATCAGCCGCCAAGGTGGTTGCGGCCTGACCCACATTCTCCAAACGTTAAGATATCGCCACTTGTCTCGTCAAAACATGGGCGTCCGAATCCCCACACCTTGCCGCTCCTTCCGTCGCCGCTGTAGCATCAATATCGCAGACTCATAAGGAGCAATCATGGCCACCGACACGTTCACCGCCCCTGCCGCACTTAGCGAAACTCAGACTAAAGTTTTCAAGAACTTCATCGACGGAGAGTGGGTTGAGTCCTCCTCGGGAGAGACTTTCGAAAACCGCAATCCCGCCGACACTCGCGACCTGGTCGGCATCTTCCAGAAGTCGAACCATGACGACGTGAATGCCGCCGTCGCGGCCGCCAAGCGCGCATTTGCCAAGTGGCGTCTCGTGCCCGCGCCACGCCGCGCCGAGGTGGTTTTTCGTGCCGCCGAAATTCTGATCGAGCGCAAAGAAGACTATGCCCGCGACATGACCCGTGAAATGGGCAAGGTGCTCGCCGAGACGCGGGGCGATGTGCAGGAGGCTATCGACGCCGCCTACTATAACGCCGGCGAAGGCCGCCGCCTCTTCGGCCCGACCGTTCCGTCGGAGATGCCCAATAAGTTCGCCATGGCCGTACGCCAGCCCATCGGGGTGTGCGGCATGATCACGCCCTGGAATTTTCCCATGGCGATCTCGTCGTGGAAGCTGCTGCCCGCCATCGTCTGCGGCAATACCTGCGTGATCAAGCCCGCGCAGGATACGCCGCTCTCGACGTTCAATCTCGTCCGCGCCCTTACCGACGCGGGGCTGCCCAATGGCGTTATCAACATTGTCAGCGGATTCGGGGCGGAAGTGGGCACGCCCATCGCCGAGCACCCCGACGTGCGCGCCATCTCGCTGACCGGATCGTCCGCCGTGGGCCGCATCATCGGCGGCATAGCGGCAAAAAGTTTCAAGCATTGTTCGCTTGAGCTGGGCGGGAAAAATCCTATGATCGTGCTCGACGACGCCAACCTCGAGCTTGCCATTGAAGGCGGGCTCTGGGGAGCGTTCGGCACCACCGGCCAGCGCTGCACCGCGACCAGCCGCATGATCGTGCAGAGAGGCGTGTACCGCGAATTCGTCGATCGTCTCGTCGATCGAGCCAGGAAATTGAAAGTCGGTAACGGCCTCGACGAAACCGTGCAGATGGGCCCGGCCATCAACGCGAAGCAACTCGAAACCGATCTGAGCTATGTGGAAATCGGCAAGAACGAAGGCGCGAAGCTGGTCTGCGGCGGCCGCCGCCTGGACAAAGGCGAGTACGCCCACGGCTTTTTCATGGAGCCGACCGTCTTCACCGACGTCAATCCGAAGATGAGGATCGCGCAGGAAGAAATCTTTGGGCCGGTGGTCTCGATCATTCCGTGCGAAGGATTGGAAGACGCAATCGAAATCGCCAACGGCATCGAGTATGGATTGTCATCCGCGCTCTATACCAAAGATGTGAACAAGGCGTTCAGTGCGATTCGCGATCTGTATGCCGGGATTACCTACATCAATGCTCCGACGATCGGCGCAGAGGTGCACCTGCCGTTCGGCGGAACGAAGGCTACCGGGAACGGACATCGCGAAGGCGGCATCGGCGCCATCGACTTCTATACCGAGTGGAAGTCGGTATATGTCGATTATTCCGATAAGCTGCAGAAGGCGCAGATCGACCGCGAAGACTAACCCTGCCCTTTGTCATCCTGAACGGAGCGAAGGACCTTTGGACTCGCGGGCAACATGGACGCCGCCGGCAAGTGCATAGGTCCTTCGCTCCGCTCAGGATGACAAGCGTCTTCTGTGTATCACCCTGCTCTCTGTGATGAAGTCTCCCTGCTAGCCCAACTACCTTGGTAATCTTGAAGATACCCGCTCGTCACTCTACCGTCACTACTCGGGGTTCAATCTGCCTTCTCGAACGTAGGTTCCATGTTGCGCAAGGAATGCTTTCTCGCCCAGTCGACGAGGAACGTCCGGCACGGACTCGCTGGGGCGACTCTGCTGCTGGCGCTCCTGATCACCGCTTTCGCTCCCGCTTCCCAGGCCCAGAGAGTTTCCTTGTCTGACCGTAAAGTGCTGGTGTCGTCCAAGCCGGAATACCCGGAAATTCTGAAGCGCGCGCAGGTGGGCGGACTGGTGCGACTGAAAGCCACGGTCCTGGCCAACGGGACGGTGAGCAAGGTCGACGTCCTGGGCGGCAATCCCATCCTCGCCGAAAATGCGGTCACGGCTGTGATGAAGTGGAAGTTCGCGCCCGCGGCGTCGCAAACGGTTGAGAGCATTGATCTCAGCTTTTCCCCTCACTAATCGCTTGCTGGACTGATCGGTATCCAGCGCAAGATTTCCCAGCTTCCATCACATCCCTGCGTTTAGAATCGATAGCTGTCTGCGGTTTTGGACCACTCGCCGCGGGCAGATTCTATGACGCCTCTTACTCAAGCCCGCGAAATTGCTGCCGCCGCCCGGCTTCACAACGTTCGCTACGCCATTCGCGACCTGGCCTGCGTCGCCGATGAGGTCATCGCCCAGGGACACAAGGTTCTCCCGCTCAATGTCGGCGACCCGCTCATTTTCGATTTCCAGACGCCGCAGCACATCATCGAAGCCGCCTACAAGGCCATGCGCGACGGCAAGAACGGATACGCGCCCTCGCCCGGCATTCCCGCCGCGCTCGAAGCCATTCGCGGCGAAGCCGCGCGCAAAGGCATCACCACGGTGCGCGACGTGTTCGTGACTTCGGGCGTCAGCGAGACCGTCGATCTCTGTCTCTCCGCGCTGGTCAACGACGGCGAAGACGTGCTCACGCCCAGCCCCGACTATCCGCTGTATTCGGCAGTGCTGTGCAAGCTGGGAATCAAGCTGAACGCTTACGATCTGAACGAAGACGACGGCTGGCAGCCTGAATTGGCCGATATCGAACGCAAACTGACGCCGCGCACGCGCGCGATCGTCGTCATTAATCCCAACAACCCTACGGGATCGTTGTGCACACGGCAGATGCTTGAGCAGATCGCCGAACTGGCGCGCCGCCACAACCTGATCGTGTTCTCGGACGAAATTTACGACAAGCTGATTTTGGAAGACACCCCGCATCTCGCCTTCGCCGCCGTCGCGCCCGATGTGCCTTGCGTGACCTTCGGCGGCATGTCGAAAAATTATCTCGTCCCGGGATGGCGCATCGGATGGGGCATCGTCTCCGGCGACGCGGCCGCGGTGAAAACTTACACCGAGGGCGTGCATCGACTCTTGCGCGCGCGCCTATGCGCGAATCATCCCGAGCAATACGCGATCAAGCCCGCGCTCGAAGGCCCGCAGGATCATCTCATCGAAGTGAAGCGCAAATTGCGATCGCGCCGCGACCTCACGCAGAGGTGGTGTGAGGCGACACCACGTGTAAGTTGCGTAGCGCCGCGTGGGGCTTTTTATGCATACCCGAAAATCGATATCCCCGAGAGCGATGAAGTCTTCGTGAAGGAACTCATCCGCCAGAAACACGTCATGGTCGTCCACGGCTCCGGCTTTGGCCAGAAGCCCGGCACGCAGCACTTCCGCATCGTGTTCCTGCCAGACGAGCAGACGCTAACCAAGGCCTATGCCGGGATCGCAGAGTTCATTCGGGAAAGATATGACCGAGCCTGATCACTACCGGGTAGGTCTGATTTCGCCTTCATCATTACGGGCCAATGATTTTCTCGAAGTAGCCCCGTAGGAGCGATTCGATAGAATCTTCAGCGTTCAGTTTACGGTCGTCCACAACAGAATTCTTCCCTGCTACCTTGTCGACTGTCAGCACTTCAACATCGCCTTTATTCCAAAAAGTGATAGTTGCCAAGGTTGCCGGCGTTTCGATTCGAATTACTCCTTTGCCTTTCCTTTGATCATTTGGGGTCAATGTCTTGATTCTTAGCATTGAGCATTGGCTGGCAAATCTGGGTTCATGAGTCGCGTACCACTCTTCGACCTGTTCGACGATGGTCATCGCTAAGAATGTTATCCCCCTTTACACAATCAAACCTCACAGAGCCTCAATTCTCACCATGGTATGAATGACCATGATCATAAAGCTCCCATGAAAACCATCCCCGCCGGCGCCTTCAAAGCTCGATGCCTCGCCATTATGGACGAGGTCCAATCCAAGCGCCAGGCCGTCGTCATCACCAAGCGCGGCAAGCCCGTGGCCAAGCTCGTCCCGGTTGAGCAGGAAAAGGACGACATCTTCGGCTTCTTCAAGAGCAAGGGCAAAATCGAAATTAAGGGCGACATTGTCTCCCCAGCCTTCACTCCCGAAGAGTGGGGCAATCTCTAATTGATCCTGCTGG
Source organism: uncultured Acidobacteriota bacterium (assembly GCA_963701925.1). Taxonomy (GTDB): domain Bacteria; phylum Acidobacteriota; class Terriglobia; order Terriglobales; family Acidobacteriaceae; genus Sulfotelmatobacter. Next base: position 40,292 of record CAVPBQ010000005.1, on the reverse strand, counting down.
ACACGCACGTAGTGATCTGGCTGGCCCAGGACTATTCGCGCATCTCTCCTGCGGCGCACTCGGCGATCGGAGCATCGCGCAAGAAAGAAAGCGGTCTGGCTGGTTCCTGCATAACCATCCTTGAGATCGCCAGGCTGGCGAGCTACGGCGGGGTGGAGCTCATACCTGGTTTGGAGACCTTCCTGTCCGACGTCGAGCAGCGATTTGTGGTCCTGCCCACTACTCGCAACATTGCGATGCAGGCATTTGCGCTACCGGATGGCTATCCGAACGACCCTGTGGATCGCGTCATTGGAGCAACGGCCATGATCGAGGATATTCCCTTGTTGACCGCGGATGCACAAATCCGCAAGTCGCGAGCGTTTCCGACCATCTGGTAATTCACTTCCCTGGCTTCCTTCCCGGCCACCCTGGCATCGAACTTTTGTTTGCCAAAGGAGTTCGATTATGAAAAGAGCGCTTTCTTCTTTACGCAATGTGGCCGGAAACGGAGCGCTGGTTCTGATGGCTGGCGGGCTGGTATTTGGCGGCTATGTGCTGCTGACGTCTTTGGGCGATGTGCGGCGCTACATCAAGATCAGCACCATGTAGCCGCGCTTCCCACAGTTCAAGAATGCGTCGCCCCAGCGGCTAAAGCCGTATTCATGTTGAGCTGCTTATGGCGCGGCTGAAGCCGCGCCCTTTCAAATGCATTCCAACTGACCCGCCTATCCTTCTGCCTGCACGCGTTCCCTTTTCTTCTGAATCCCGATAGAATCGACTGCACGCAACTGCGGGGCGGGCGGCGGGTTTCGGTAATCGTGGTCGATATCCATTCTCATATTCTTCCGGAAGTGGACGACGGGCCCAAGACCTGGGAGGCGTGCGTAGCCATCTGCCGCACCGCGGCTGCCGACGGCATCACGCACATGGTGGCCACGCCGCATGCCAACGATCGCTACCACTACGACCGTGAATATCTCTCCGGACTGCTGGCTCACCTGCAGGAACTGGTCGGCGACGCGCCCCAACTGATTCTGGGCTGCGATTTCCATCTTTCCTACGACAACCTGCAGGACGCGATGGTGAACCCTTCGCGATACACAATTGGCCGCACGCGCTACCTGCTGGTCGAGTTCAGCAATTACGGCATTCCGCAGCAGACCACCGATTCTTTGTTGAAGCTGGGCGATTGCGGATTGACGCCGGTCATCACGCATCCCGAGCGCAATCCGATTCTGCGCGAGAACTTGCAGCGCGTCGTCGAATGGGCGGAACAGGGATTCGTGATTCAGATGACCGGCTCGGCTCTGACTGGATTCTGGGGCGACCGCACGCTGCACGCTGCGGAATGGCTGCTTGAACATCAGGCGGTGCATGTTCTCGCCACCGACGCGCACGATACTGAGAAGCGGGTCGCGGTCCTCTCGACGGCGCGCGAAGCCGCGGCCGACATTTGCGGCGACGAAGTGGCCGACGCGCTGGTCGAGACCAATCCCCGCGCCATCGTCAACAACCGACCTCTGCCTTATTTCCCGCGTCCTGTCGCTTCCAGTTACAACAAGAGAAATTAAAAAAAGTAGCCGGTGGCTAGGTGGCCAGTGGCCAGTTCCGGCATCGGCATCGATTGTTGCAATGCCTATTACTGGAGTTCTTGGAGTGATGGCTTGGGTTGATTGGATGGCGTTAAACCTCAGTATCCTGAGAGAACGCCCAATGAACCGACGCCGCGTGTATAGGGAGATCCTTCACTCCGCCTGAAGAACGGCTCCGTTTAGCATGACGCACTACAAGTTTGCCGCCTTTTATTTCTGCGGTTGGGTGGTGGTGCTTCCGGGCGTGGAACTGACTGGCATGGGTGCTTGCGACGTAGTTGGAAGCGATGCGGATTTCGGGGTGTCGGGTGCGCTGGTCATGGCGCTTTCGGGATTGAGCAAGTGATCCTTGCTCGGGCCCAGGCCCAGTTTGATCAAGGCGCGCGAGTCGGGAACTTCTTTGGTCTGCCAGCCATGATCGTTCTGGTAGCGCCGCATGGCGTCTTCGCTGGCCTGATTCCAGGTGCCGGTGGCGTCTCCGCTGAGATAGTGCTCGCGAATCAGCGCGGATTGAATTTCCTGGGCGCGCTCAGAATCGATTTTCTGCTGGCCGCGCGGGCGCTTGGCCAGTGTCCTCTTGCCCTTACGCGAAGCATGGGGGCGCGCAGAAGCGGTGTGCGTTGAACTCGACGTGCTGGTGGACGCGGACGTTTTGTGAGTCGAACTGTGCCTGGATGATTTCTTAGCCGTGGTGTAATGCGTTGTTGTCTTGGCCGATTTCTTCGGCGCAGTCGAGGGAGTATTCGAAGTCTGGCTGGCCAGCGCCGCCGGAACCAGGGCACACGCCAGCAGTGCCGCGCAGGCCGCGCTGCTGCAGGCATTTCCGATCATCCGCTCATTCCAATTCATCTTATTGAGGACAACCCGCAGACAACAAAAAGCCCAACTAGAGCTGGCATTGTAATCATCCCCGAGGGACGAAGTACAGCGCCAGTTCCGGTTGGGCCATATTTCAGGTTACGGAAGTGTGCCGGCCTTAAAGATGGTTCCGTCCTGCTTAGTCGATCCGCGCTGCCGTACCAGAAGAACGACGTCCTGTCCGCTCTTCAGGCTGGCCTCGATGTGAGCGAAATCATCTTCGCTGTTCACGGGCTGCTTGTTGATCTCAAGAATGATGTCGCCGCGGCCAAGGTCAATATCGTCGGCGAATGAGCCCGGCTTCACATCCTGCACGATGACGCCCCGGCCGGACGGAATGTCAAGGCGGTCGGCCATCTCCGGCGTAACTTTGCGCACGGTGACGCCCATCTTGCTCTGCTTGGGCGCGTTGGAGTCTTCGCTCTCCTGATCGTCGCCCAGGCGCGCGGCAAAAAGCTTTGCGCGGTCGGCGATGGTCACGGCCGCCTCCTGAGTTTTGCCGTTGCGGACAAATCCCAGAGTAACCTTCGAACCAATCTTGCGCGACGCGATGTCGGCCACCAGATCGGCACCCTTGCTGACCTTCTTGCCGTCGACGGTGGTGATGGTGTCGCCGACTTTCAGTCCAGCCTGATCGGCGGGAGTTCCCGGAACAACGCTGGAGATGGTGACGCCCGATCCCGTGCCGTAGACACGAGTGATGGCGGGATTCTCCACGGCGTCAAACATGATGCCAATGGAACCGCGTTCCACGCGATGTTCAGGGCCGGTGAGCTGGTTGTAAACGTTTACCACGGTCTTCGAAGGCAGCGCGAATCCGATGCCCGCGTAGGCGTTGGTCTCGCTCAAGATCGCAGTGTTGATGCCGATGACTTCGCCTTCCATGTTGACCAGCGGGCCGCCGGAATTGCCGGGATTGATGGCCGCGTCGGTCTGAATGAAGCTCTGGAACTGGCGGTTGGGCACGATGTCGCGGCCAGTGGCCGAGACGATGCCGGCGGTCACGGTGCCGATCTGCCCGAAGGGGCTGCCGATGGCGAGCACCCAGTCGCCGACCTGCATGCCGTCAGAGTTGCCCATCTTGGCCGCGGGCAAGGGATGATCGACGTCGACCTTGATTACGGCAAGATCAGTTTCGGAGTCAGTGCCGACGACCTTCGCTTCATGCTGCACGCCCGGAGGGTCTTCCTGGAAGCGCACGCGAATGCGGTCCGCCTTCTCGACTACGTGGCGATTGGTGATGATGTATCCTTTGGAATCCACCACGACGCCGGAGCCCAGCGATTTCTCGCGGATCGGGCCGTTATCGGGACCCATCTGGCCAGGGGCTCCAAAAAAGTGGTTGAAGAAATCGTCCATCCCACCGCCGCCACCGCCGTTGTCCGGATCTTCATCGTCGCCCTGACCGCCGCGCCGGCGGTGAACGTTTTTAATCGTCGATTCGGTATTGATGTTCACCACACTGGGGCCAAGTTGCTTGGCAATGGTGGAGAAGGTATTGGACATCTGCTTCGGGCTCGGCAGGGTCAGGGGAGTCGCGTCGCCGCCCTTGCTCTGACCTTCTTTGCCTTTGACCCCGTAAGAAATGACGGTGCCGATGAGAATGCCCAGCGTGAGCGTCACCAGAATGCTGAACGTGTAGACCCAACCGTGGGCCTTGAGGCGCATCCACATTGCGCGCGAATCCATATATTGCCTTCCTCCGAAACGGTTAAACCCTTACTAGTATACCCATTTGCACGGCCTGAACGGAGGCGCGCGAGGGGGCGTGCCCGGTTCAGTATTAGACGCGAAATGAGGGGAAATCGTTTGGAGGGAAATGCGCACTGTCGTCACCTTGAGCTCACTTTGTCATCCTGAGCGCAGCCAAGGCCCTGTGTACTTGCTGGCGGCACCGGCGCTGCAGGCGAGTACATAGGTCCTTCGCTGCGCTCAGGATCACACCTTCATTTGGCTTCGTAGACCGTCTTGCCGCCGACTACCGTGCGCAGGACTTTTGTGCCCAGTAGTTTTTCGGGCGAGGCCGCGGTGACGTCGCGGTCGAGGACAACGAAGTCGGCGAGCATGCCAGGGATAAGCTTGCCTTTTTCTCTCTCCTCAAATTCAGCGAAGGCGGAGCCGGTGGTATAGGCGGCCATGGCCTGGTCCATGGTGATGCGCTGCGCGGGGAAAAATTCCTGCTTGCCGTTTTCGCTGCGGCGCGTGATGGCGGCGTAGAGACCGCGGTAGGGGCTAACCGGTTCGACGTTATAGTCGGTGCCGAAGGCGAGGGTGACTCCTTTGTTAAGCATTGAGGCCCAGGCATAGCAATTCGCAGCGCGCTGCACGCCGAGACGCGCTTCCGCCCAGCGCATATCGCTGAGCACGTGGCTGGGCTGCATGGAGGCGATGACCTTCAATTGTTTGAACTCGGCGACTTCGCTGGGCGGCGTGCATTGCGCATGCTCCACGCGCAGGCGGTAGTCGTCGCCACCGTTGGCGGCTTTTACGTTGGCTTCCTTCGCGGCTTTCTCCGCTCCGGCGAAAGCGTCAAGCGCCATCTGCACGCCCTTGTCGCCGATGGCATGAAAGCCGATCTGAAATCCGGCGAGCACACGCTCTTTAGTCATGGCGTTGAGCTTGTCGGCATCGTAGCGGGGCAGGCCGGAAGTCTTCGGATCGTCGGCGTAGGGCGCGGAGAGCGCGGCGGTATGGCCGCCGAGGGAGCCGTCCATGAATCCCTTGAGCATGCCGGTGTGCAGCATGAGATCGGATTGGGGATGGGAGGCGCGCTCCTTCTCGACCTCCGGGAGCGGATCGTTAAAGGTCAGCCACTCGCTGATGCGGGCGGTGAGCTTGCCATCTTTTTCAATCTCTTCGAGCACCTGAAAATTTTCGAAACCGGGAGAATAATCCTGTGCGGAGGTGACGCCGTTTTGCGCCAGCTCGGCGAGGGCGACTTCTAACGCGCGGCGACGCTTGTCGTGGCTCGGCGTAGGAATCACCGCCCGGATGGCTTGCTGCGCGGTGTCGCGCAGAATTCCGGTGGGCTCGCCATTTTCGTTGCGGTCGATTTGCCCGCCCTGCGGATCGCGGCTGGCAAGAGTGATGCTGGCCAGTTGCAGCGCGCGCGTATTGGCGACGGCGAGGTGCCCGTCGACGCGATCGAGAAATACGGGATGGCCGTTCGAAACTTCGTCGAGATCCCAGCGGCTGGGCAGCGCCTTCACCGGCCAGAGAGATTCGTCCCAGCCGCCGCCGAGAATCCATTCGCCGGGCTGGGCTTCTTGCACCTTGGCGGCCAGGCGTTGGCGGACTTCATCGAGCGACTTGGCACCTTCGAGATCGACACCGAGGCGTTGCATGCCGCCGTCGAAGAGGTGCAGGTGGGCGTCGTTGAATCCGGGCATGACGAAGTGTCCGCCGAGATCGACGACCTGCGTGTCCGGCCCTTTGAATTTCGTCTGCAGATCAAAGTTTTTTCCAACGGCAAGGATGCGGCCGCGGCGCACCGCGATGGCCTCCTGGCGATCGATGGAGGCGAACGGAGTGCTGGCGGGAATTCCGGTATAGACGTTGGCGTGAAAGAAAAGAATGTCGGCCTTGGGCTTGGCGTCTTCGGATTTCGGAGCGGCGTTTTGAGCGGCGGCAGGCGAAAGCAATTGTGCGAAGAGAATCGCGATGAGAACGAAGCCCCATGAAATCGGGATTATGTGGAGCCGGCACTCCTGCCCGCTTTGCTTGCGGTGGCAAGGGCCAGCGGGCAGGAGTGCCCGCTCCACACCAACGCGCTCCACATTGATAGTTCCAGCCAAAGCGCCGAAAGTCATTCCCCCACTCCTGCCAGCGCGAGGATGGTCAGCAGAATCCGCTTGAGACCGAGTTCGCGCCCGTTGGAATCAAACCACTCCTGCAAAGTATGCGCGCCGCCGCCGGAGCCTCCGCCGCCGATGGCAACGGCTTCGAGTCCGAGCGAGAGCGGAATGTTGGCGTCGGTGGAGGCGCGCTGCACCTGTGCCGCATTGTTGAGTTGCGCATCGACGGCGCGGACGACTTGCAGAATGCGCGCACCGGGTTGCAATTCTCCGGCAGGGCGGCTGCCGATCACCACCACTTCACAATTCACACCCGATGGACGCTTCTGCGCGGTTGAACGCATCTCGGCGGTCAGCGTCTCTTCCTCGATGGCGCAATTGAGCGCGAGGCGCAGCGACTGCTCAAGGCGTTCGATCTCCGTCGCGTTGGTGGAGCGTATATCGACCTTCATCGATGCCGACTCAGGAATCGAATTCACCGAAGTACCGCCGCGAATCACTCCAATGTTGAAGGTAGTCTTGGGCGAGTTGGGCACGGGGGTTGCGGTAAAAGTTTCGATGGCCTTCGCGAGAATGACGATGGGATTAGGGGCGCCGAAATCGCTCCAGGAGTGTCCGCCCGGGCCGCGCACGATGACTTCAAAGCGACGGCTGCCCAGGGCCTCGGCGACGATGGTGTCGGCCCCCGCGCCGTCAAGCACGAGGCTGTAGGCGATGGAATCTTTCCAGCGCGGAGTGGAAAAAATGTGGCGCATGCCGCGCAGGTCGCCTTCGCCCTCTTCGCCGACGTTGCCGATAAAAACGAAAGGCATCGCGTGGCGGATGCGTACCGCGCGCAGCAGCGCGGCGATGGCGAGCATGGCAGCGACGCCCGCGCCGTTGTCGCTGACGCCCGGGCCATAGATGCGGCTTCCCTGCTGGCGAATATTCAGCGGCGTGTTGGCGGGAAAGACCGTGTCGATGTGTGCGCTGAGCGCAAGGTAGCGGCGTCCAAAGCCGGGATGCGTGCCGAAAACATTGCCCACATCGTCGATGCGAACGTCGTCGAGTCCAACTTCGCGAAAGCGCTCAGCCAGCCACTCTCCGCGCGCCGTCTCGCCGAATGGGGGTGCAGGGACGCGAGCCATCTCCATTTGCCACTGCGTGAGTTGCGGCTCCTGCAGGCGAAACCAGTTGAAAGCGGAGCGCACTTCCGGCGACGCGGCCAAGCGCGCGATCTCGTGCTGGACGTCTGCCTTGACGTCGTTCGTCTTGACGTCACGGGCAGCATCGGGGATATCTGCGCGCGGAGGATTCGGCGTCATAGGAGTTATGGGTCAGTTTACAACGCGGGGGAAGGGGCGGGGGTTGGCTGGTATGGGGACGCTCTTGTTAGCACCGGCGTCTCGATAGCGAGTCAGGGGCGAGAGGTGTCAACTTTGCGTTCGACCATTTCCACCAGTTTCTTGGTGGCGGGGACTTGGATTCTGTGCTTCTGTCCGCCGCGCAGTATGGGTCCGGCGATGGCATCGAGTTCGGGCGGGTTGCCGCGTTCGACGTCCTTTTGCATGGAACTGCGCATATTGCCGGGCATCTTCATGACTCCGGCGATCATGGCGTCCACATCGATCTTCGCGCCTTCGGAGATGGCGACTGCGCTGGCCTCGCGCATGACAGAAAGGCCAAGCTGACACCATTCGGGATCGGCAAGAATTTCGCCGGTGGTCTTGCCCGAGGAAGTCGTGCAGAGCGCAAAGGCGGCGAGAAAAATTAATTTGCTCCACATCAACGTGGGCTCGTCGTCGACGAAGCGGCATTCGAATCCCATTTTCTGCAGGTGGTCGACAGTCGCGGCAAGCAGCGGTTTTCCCTGGGAAGAAAAACTCAGGCGGGCGAAGGGTGAGCGGTGAACGATGTGCCCGGGCGCGACGCGCTCGGACTCGACAGCGATGGTCGCAGGAATAATTTTGTCTGCGCCGTACTTCGAGCGCAGCAACGCGATGTGGTCAATGCCATTCAGCAGCGGGACGACGGCTCTCACTCTTTCGGGATGCGTGAGCGCGGCGAGCGCCGCTTCGAGTTGAGTGGCCTTCACTGTGAGCCAGAGCACGTCGACGGGCGGAACTTCGGCGGCGCGTGAAACTGGGACGGTGAAATTTCCGAAAGGACTTTCGAGTTGCAGTTGCGCGGGATATTGTGCCAGAGACTGGGCCCGCACCACCATCGTCACCGGCGCTCCGGAACGGGCGATGCAGGCGGCGATCAGGCCGCCGACGCCTCCGGCTCCGAGGATTGCGTGTTGAAGTGGATCTGACATTTTTCTCTCTGGACCATCCTGATCCCCACGGTCTCACCAGTTGGTAATATCGCGTGGACTACGTGGGACAGCAAATTGCGGGAGATCCTTCGTTCCGGCTGGAAACCGGCTCCACTCAGGATGACAACGCAATTTTGCGCATCACTTTCACGTTGCCTTCGCCGATTCGATGCACTCCAGGATTTCTGCCTCCGTTAGCGTGTGGTCACTTTTTTTGGCGCGCTGGTAGATGCGGTCGACAGTCTCGTCGCTGGCTTCGATGCCGTGGCGCTCCAGCCAGAACAGCACATTCGATTTACCGCTCATGGGGCCGATGTCGATAATCTGGTCGAGCCCGAATACGTGCGACGGCACGCCGGAATAAACGGTGTTGGCGAGGATGATGTCGTTTTTGTGATAGGCCTTGATGATGGCGGCGGCGTGCACTCCGGTCGCGGTGCGGAAGGCGTCGTCGCCGACCACGGGATAATTTTTCGGGATAGGTACGCCCGTCGCGCGCGAAACCGCCTGGCAATAATCCTTCAGCTTGGTGAGATCTTGTGTGTCCCAGGGCGCGATGCCCATGAGTTTGAGGTTGACCAGCATCTGATCGATCTGCGTGTTGCCCACGCGCTCGCCCAGGCCGATGGCGCATGCGTGAACGGAGTTGGCCCCCGCGATGATGGCCGCCATGGAGTTGGCGATGGCGAGGCCGCGATCGCTGTGGCCGTGCCAGTCGACGCGAATTTTTTCTCCGGACGGCTTGACCGCTTCGGCGATCACGAAGCGCACCAGCGCCAGCACGCCCATGGGAGTGGCGTGTCCGGCCGTGTCGCAGATGCAGATAGCGCGGGCCCCGCACGCGATCGCGGTTGAGTACAGGCGCTTCACGGTTTCCGGATCGCACCGACTGGTGTCTTCGGTGACGTACATGGTGTCGAGGCCGAGCGAGACCGCGTATTTGACGGCCTTCTCGGTGGTGTGCAGGAGGAAGTCGTCGGTCCAACCTTCGGTGAAGCGGCGGATGGGGCTGGATCCGATGAAAGTGGCGGCCTCTATGGGCATGCCGGTTTTCTGCACGATTTCAGCGATAGGGCGAATATCGTTCTCGTGCGTGCGGGCGGCGCAATTGCCGCGAATCTTCATCTTGTGCGAGACGATCTCGCGGGCCAGCGCCGTGACTGCTTCAACGGCGCGCGGACCGGCGCCGGGCAGGCCCAAATCGAGCGAGTCGATGCCGAGGGCCTCCATGAGATGAAGGATTTCGATTTTCTCGTCAATCGAAGGATCGCGCACCGAGGGCGACTGCAGACCATCCCGCAGGCTCTCGTCGTTGAGCAGAATTGGGCCCGGCGGCTTGATTCCCGGAGGAACTTTCTGGTTCCAGTCGTAAATGAGATCGGAGGTGTTCATGGATCAGCTAGCAGCGGTGAGCAATGAGCTATGCGCAAAAACGTCCCGCTCACTTTTTCTTATTCCCCAATTACCGGCGCGGCGATTTCGAATGGCTCATCGCTCACTTCTCTTTTGGCGGCAGCGTCAGGCCGAAGACTGAAATCATGCCCTTGCCGGCTACGTTTATTTTCGTCTCGCCGGGAGTGGGCAGATAGAGCGCTTTGCAATTCTCGCAGCGGTAGACTTCGGCCTTCGGTCCCCAGGCCTTCTCGATGTCGCCGCATTCGCGTTCGACCACATCCTTCGTATAGGCCCAGAGTTTCAAGTGGCCGCCGCAAAATTTTCCCTTGGCGTCTTTTTCGTTGCAGGCGCGCTGGCCATCCTTTTTGACTCGGACTTTGTGGTTGGGTAACTGCTGAACTTCATGAGAGCCGGAAGCGGCCACTTCTCCTGTCGCCAAAGGACGTGCTCCTCTCCATGTCAGTGTGCGGCGCGAAACGCCGCTGAATTCGCCTGATGCGGTCATTGTAAACGAAAATGTAGCGCGAGCACCCTTGCCCGCGTCTGTCGAGTTTCGCTCGACTGGGACCGCCGCGGCGGAAGTCCGTACATAAGGGCATGCTCTGCTATCGTAGGCGATTATGATCACGATCGTTTCTGGACTGCCGCGGTCGGGCACTTCTTTGATGATGCAGATGCTGGTCGCCGGCGGGATGACGGCGCTGGCCGATGGCGAGCGCAAGGCTGATGATGATAATCCGCGCGGCTATCTCGAGTGGGAGCGGATCAAGACGCTGCCCCATGATCCGGGCTGCATGGCTGAGGCTGAGGGCAAGGTTGTGAAAGTAATTTCGCGGTTGCTGCTTTCGTTACCGCGTGGGCACGAGTATCGAGTGATTTTTATGCAGCGGCCTTTGCATGAGGTGCTGGCTTCACAGAATCAAATGCTGCGGCGGCGCGGGACTTATAAGGAAGCTGAGAATGCGGCGATCATTTCCGGGGCGTTTGAGAAACATCTGCGCGAGGTGGACGCCTGGTTGGGTGGGAAGAGTTATGTGAAGGCGTTGCGCGTTCTGTATCACGATGTGCTGGCCAAGCCAGCGGAGATCGCGGGGCAGGTAGGCGAGTTTCTGGGAGTTGCGTTGGACACGGCCGCCATGGTGCAGCAGGTGGATCAGTCGTTGTATCGGAATCGGGGGAAGTAAAGGCCGACAGGGGCTAAAGCCCATAACTCTTCCAGCGCCTGACACGGCTCTAAAAGCGCCGCTCTTCCACTTTTTCGTCGCAACTGCTGAAGCGCTGCGCCCGTTTTAGAACTCGCGCTTGGGTGGGATCTGATCTGCGCCTACGCGGCCTACTTCGATCGCGGCCTTGTGGTAGTTCTCGCCTTTGATGGGTACGGCGGCCAGGCGGCGCAGCATCGCAATCTGGCCGATATGCGAGAGTGCGTCGGCGACCGGGCCTTGAAATAATTGTTCCGGCGGCGATTGCAGCAGTTCGTTCGAGGCCAGGTAGTCGTCGAATTTTGTCAGGGAAACGAAAAATCGTTCGCACTCCCGATCCCAAGGCAGCGGCGTCGTGTTGTTCCAAGCCTGCTGGCCTTTGGCGATCGACAGCGCCCAATCGAAAAGATCGCCGATGTGCGCGAGAATCTGGCCGGGCGTGCGCAGGCCTTCGCCGGGATTGAAATCGGCGAACGTCGGGGGCGCTCCGGTGATGGCCTTGCGGCCACGATAGGCTACCGTAGCGACGGTGTGACGCAACATTTCACGCTTGGGATCGGTGAGCATTTTCGGCTGAGACATGCGCCCAGATTACACTGGATCGCGGGGAGACGAAAAGCATGGCCAAAAAAGCTGCGCAGGCGGCTGCGGTGAGTCGCGAGAATGCCGAGCACTATCGCTGGGGGAAAGATTGCGACGCCTGGTATCTGGTGAAGGATCCCGCGCTGACCGTGATCGAAGAGTTCATGCCGCCGGGCGCTGCTGAAGTTCGGCATCATCACAAGACCGCGCAGCAATTTTTCTTTGTGCTGGCGGGCGAAGTCCTGATGGAGGTCGAGGGCAAGACCACGCTAGTACCGGCAGGGAGCGGGATTCGCGTGCTGCCGGGAGAGCGGCATCAGATTCGGAATCCGTCGTCGAGCGCGACGCGGTTTCTGGTGATCTCCCAGCCGCCGAGTCGCGGGGATCGCTCGGACGGGTAGGCATTCCAGCCCAAGCTTGAGTCAGGTCACGCTGGTAGAATCCCCGCATGTCGATGTTCATCCTTGTACATGGCGCCTGGCAGTCCAACGGTACTTGGGACCTGCTGGCGCCTCTACTGGAAAAGCGCGGCCATACGGTGCTAGCGCCGGTCCTCAGCGGGCTGGGTACGGATCCAGGCCGCCTGTCTCCCGACACTGCGCTGCGGCAGCATATCGAGGACGTTGCACGCGAACTCTCAAAGTCGCCGGAACCGGTGATTCTTGTCGGCCACAGTTACGCGGGCATGATCATCAGCGGCGTCGTAGAGACGAATCCCACTCAGGTGAAACACTTGGTTTACCTGGATGCCTTCATTCCTGAAGATGGCCAGTGTTCATTGGACTTGCTTCCGCAGGAGATTGGTGCGTATTTCCGCGGGGTCGCGGAGGAGCATGGAGACGGCTGGCGTTTGCCGAGTGGCGAAGGACAACTCGATCTCTGGGGACTGAAGCCTGGCGAGGCGCGGGACTTTGTGCGTGCCCGGCTATGTGATTTCAGTCTGCGCTGCTTTGAGGAGCCGCTTCCTCTTCCTGCGAATCGAAAGGCCGGAACTCCGGCCACTTTTGTTAGCTGCGTCGCGGAAGGATATCCGGCAAAAACATTCTTCGTGCCGTTTGCGGCAAAGGCTCGTGCTTCCGGCTGGAATGTCGTTGAAGTGGAAACTGGCCACGACTGCCACGTTGAACATCCGCAGGAGGTGGCGGAGATTTTGCTGGCGGCGTCCCGCTAGATTTATAGGCGCTTGCGGAAGATGATTCCGGCTGAACGCAGGGCGCCGATTACACGGGCGCTTGCGCTGTGCGCGAATTGCATATCCAGGAAGCCTTCGATCTGGTGGCGGAATTTTTCGCCGTAGCCGTACCACCAGACTTTTTTCATGCCGGGGGCAAGATCGACATCGAGATATTTCAGGCGGACCATTTCTTCCAGACCGAAGCTTCCGTGAGTGTGGCCGAGACCGCTGGCTTTCACGCCGCCGTGCGGCGCCTCGCTGATTCCGAAGCAGGAGATGACATCGTTGACCATGACCGTGCCGGCGTGAATGCGGCGGGCGAGACGTTCGCCGCGGTTGGAACTGCGCGTCCAGATGCTGGCGGCGAGGCCGTATTCGGATGCATTCGCGAGGCCCACCGCTTCGTCATCGTCTTCGAATGATGCGATGGGCAGCACGGGGCCGAAGGTTTCTTCGCGCAAGATGCGCATCTCAGGCGCGACGTCGGCCAGCACGGTGGGCGTGTAGAAATTCGGCCCCAAGTCTGTCAGGCGGCGGCCTCCGGCCAGAATGCGCGCTCCGCGGGCCTTGGCGTCTTCCACGTGGGCTTCGACGATTTTCAATTGACGTTCATGAATCATGGGCCCGACGTCAGTTTGCGGATCCATGCCGTTCCCGACGCGCAGTCGCGCGGCTTTTTCGGCGCAGGCCGCGGCGAATGATTCGTAGAGCTTCCGATGCACGTAGCAGCGCTCGGTCGACAGGCAGGCCTGGCCGGCATTGACGAAAGCTCCCCAAACAGCGGCGCTGGAGGCGAGGTCGACGTTGGCGTCGTCGAGCACGAGCATGGGATCTTTGCCGCCGAGTTCGAGCACAACGGGAAGCAGGCGCGCGGCCGCGGAGGTGGCGATGCGCTTGCCGGTGGCGGCACTTCCGGTGAAGATCAGCTTGTCGATAGAAGATTGAACCAGAGCGGCGCCCGCGGGACCTTCGCCGATGACGACTTGAAACACGTCTTTAGGCACGCCCGCCGCATGGAGCAGAGACGCCAGTTCCAACGCGACCAGCGGCGTGAACTCGGAAGGTTTGAGCACGACGGCATTTCCCGCAACCAGCGCGGCCAGAGTCTCTGTGGCTGGAATCGAGAAGGGGTAGTTCCACGGCGAGATAATGCCGATGACGCCGTGGGGCTCGCGGATGAGGGCTCCGGCTTTTAATTTCGTTACCAGATTACCGTGCGGTACGGGCTCGTCGCTCAGCAGGTAGTAGGCGTTGTCGATGAGGAAGCGGGCAGCGTCGAGCACCACCAGCACTTCGGTGATGAGGGCTTCGACCATCGGCTTGCCCGCTTCGCGGGTAATGGCGGCGGCGATTTCAGATTTTTTTTCGAGCAGCCTTTTTTGAAATTCGCGGATCAGGGAGATACGGCGCTGCAGGCCGAGTTCGGCCCATGCAGGTTGCGCGTTGCGGGCGCGGGCAACGGCGCCGAAGACATCGAGCTCAGTGGCGCAATCGAGTTCGCGCAGGAGTTCGCCGGTGGCTGGGTTAAGCGAGGCAATGCGCGATGTGGTTGGAGCCGCGGTGGTCAACGAGACATGATAGTCCCGTTTGGCGTCAGAGGCTAAACCCCTGTTCTTTTTTTTCGGGCGCTAGGGCAGTTTCGACTCGCCGTGATTCTTAATACTCGACGCTTACCAGATAGAGGCCGCTGGCCGGGGCTGTCGCCCCGGCTGCAGAGCGATTTTTCGCTTCTAGAATTCGGGTCACGTCTTCCCGCCGCAAGGCTCCCTTGCCTACCAGGATGAACGTCCCTACCAGGTTGCGCACCATGTGGTGGAGGAAGCCGGAGCCGCGGACGGTGTAGATGAATTCTTCGTGATCGCGCTGCCACGAGGAGGAAAAAATCTCACGAATGTTTAGCAGCGTTTCGCCGTTCGAGTCGTGGCCGCGATCGGGATCGACTGCAGCGAAGGAGGTGAAGTCGTGACGGCCTTCCACGAGGCTGGCCGCGGTCGCTATCGCCTGCTCATCCAGTGGATAAGGAAAATGCCAGACGTAGCGCGCAAGGAACGGCGGGCAGATCGCCTCGCGATGGATGCGGTAACGATAGGTCTTGGCTTTCGCCGAGTGGCGGGCGTGGAACTTCATTGGCGCTTCGGCAACTGCGAGCACGCGCACCGATGCGGGCAAGATGTCGTTGAGCGCTTTCACAAAATTTTCCGTGGGGATGGAAGACTCCGTGACAAACGTCACAACCTGGGCCAGCGCGTGCACTCCGGCGTCGGTGCGGCCGGAACCCTGGGGCAGGACTTTTTCTCCGGTGATGCGTCCAATGGCTGAGGCTAGCGTGCCCTGCACGGTGACCGCGTCGGGCTGGACCTGCCAGCCGGAGAAGTCCGCACCGTCATAAGAAAGGATCATTTTGAGATTGCGCATGAAGCGATTTCTCGATTGCACCATCTAAGACTTGCGCCGATTAGATTAATGCCGAGCCAGCAATGTATCAGTTTCGCGGCCGGCGACGAGAAATTGCACGGGCTTTGTCAGATATACTGATCAGTTTCCTACTGAATTCTGGCTGCGGGAGTGGCACGGCATCGGGCGCCGGAGCGATTCGGCTATCTCAGCGGAGGATTTTCATTATCCCAGCTAGTTTATGTCGGCTTTGAGGAACCTTCTGCTCACATTTTGCGTAACACCGCTTGAGAGTTATGGATTGCCGTCTTGAGCGTAACCCGGGACGATATCTGCAGGTTGTTAATTCATCGGTCTCAAGGAAATAGTAGACGGACTGGTGTGAATAACGGAGATGAGTGAATGCCATTCGCACGTTTCGCAACGATGATCCGGTTGATGGTGGGGGCAAGTCTGTTGGCAACGTTGACGGTCACGGGCTGGTCGCAGGATGCGCCGGCCGCTCCGCAGCCGCAGTCGTCCATGGTGCAGCCGCTGCCGGTTACGAATTATGCCCAGCCGGTTTCGCATTTTCCGAATCCGATTGGACCATACACGGCTCGGCATTTAGCCCCGCCCAATCTCGCCAACACGGCGCGCATCGACGGCCTCATGCACAACGGCAAGCTCTACCTTTCGTTGAGCGACGCGATTGCGCTGGCACTGGAAAATAATCTGGACATCGCGATCGCGCGTTACAACCTGAACATTGCCGACACCGATGTGCTGCGCGCCAAGGCTGGGGCTCAGATTCTCGGCGTGCCTCTGGGCATCGTGCAAAATACTCCTGGCGGCGGCGTGGGCGGAATCGGAGCCCAGGTTGGCTCCGGCACGGGTGGGACGACACTGGGCGCGGGCGGGGCCGGAGCTGGGGCAGGGGGTTTAGTCGGCTCTACCGCGGGTGGACTTTTCGGGCCGCTCATCACTAGCTTCGACCCGATTATCACCGGTACGCTTCAGAACGACCACGCGGGCTTCATCCCAACCAGTCCCTTTGCCGGAACCTACCAGGGGACAACGACTGCGAACTTTACCTACACTCAGGGCTTCCAGTGGGGGACCAACCTGTCCGTCGGCTTTAACAACAACCGGATCACCAGCAATAGCGCTTTCCAGACGGAAAGCCCGGCATTGAACTCCAGTTTTCAGTTCAAGCTGTCGCAGCATCTGCTGCAGGGCTTTGGCTTTGCCGCGAACAATCGCTTCATCCGTATCGCCAAGAACAATCGAGAGCTATCCGATGTGGCGTTCCGGTTGCAAATCATCACTTCCGTAGATCAGATCGAGAACATGTATTGGGATCTGGTCTACGCCTACGAAAATCAGCGGGTGAAGGAAGAATCGTTGACCTTCTCCCAGAAAACGCTTTCTGACACCAAGAAACAAGTCGAGATCGGCAGTCTTGCGCCCATCGAAGCAGTCCGTGCGCAAAGCACAGTATCCGCTGATCAGCAGGCTCTAACGGTGGCCAGGACCAACCTTCAGTTACAGCAGTTGGTCATGAAGAACGCACTCAGCCGCACGCTCCATGATCCTGTGCTCGCTGGAGCGGACGTGATTCCCACATCCACCATGGAAGTTCCGGAAAACGAGCAGATTCAACCGACCGAGGATTTGGTCAACGATGCCCTCCGCCATCGCGCCGAACTGGTCGAGTCCCGCATCCAGTTGAACAGCCAGGAACTCAGTAACGGGGCGTTGCGCAACGGTCTGCGGCCGACGCTTGACCTTTTCGCTTACTATGGCGGCTCGGGCCTGGGAGGCGCGCTGAATCCTTTGGCCATTTGCCAAGATCCAAATCAACAATTCTGTGCCACCGCTAACCCGAATACCCAATTGAGCCAGTTCCCGCTGACTCCTTCGGTGAGTTATGGCTCGACTCTAAACCAGCTCGTCAACTCGGCTGCGCCCGACAAAGGTGTTGGCTTGCAGTTCAACATCCCCCTGCGAAATCGCGCCGCTCAGGCCGTGCAAATCCGCGGCGAACTCGAATACCGGCAGGCCCAGATGGCCCTGCAGCAGACCGAAAACCGCGTTAGCATCGAAGTCCGCCAGGCCCAATTCGCGGTGGAGCAAAATCAGGCCAGCGTAGCTTCGGCCAAAGCAGCCATGGATTATGCACAACAGTCGCTCGATGCCGAGCAAAAGAAATATCAGTTCGGCACCTCCACCACCACTGCGGTCCTGCAAACTCGCAGTGCGTTAGCCACGGCGGAGTCCACCCTGATGTCGGCAATGGCTGCCTACGAAAAATCGCGGGTTGAACTGGACCGCGCTGTAGGCACCCTGCTCGATCACAACGGAATCAGCATCGACGATGCTGCCCGGGGTCAAGTCACGCGGATGCCCAGTGTGCCCTACGTTGCCCCGCGGAAGGACCTGCCGTCGGAGGCGCAACCGGCGCAACAGCAGTAAGCGGCGGAATATCCCAATCAGCCCTCGGGCTCCAGCAGATTGTGCTGGAGGTGGAGGGCTTTATTGCGATGGTAGGCTGGCTGGCGCTACGACGCGGTTTGACACCGCGGGCTGCAGTTCCGCCTCACAATTCTTTACAAAGGCCTCGACTTTCCCTGAAGATTCTCCCGCTAAGATGAAGTGACGCCATTTTTTGTTTCGCATCCAACATTGGAATCATTTCGATTTCCTGTGTGATGCATAGAGTTTTCGGAGAGAAAGTTCGAGGAGAAGAACGATGCTCTTACCGCGTGTGAGTTTAGTGCTCCGTTTGTTGAGTGCCGCTGCCGTGTTGTCGTGTTGGATTGTGCCCGGCGGAGTTTTGGCACAGCAGTCGAGTGCCTCGGCGCCCACGCAGGTCGCGCCTCCGTCGGCGCCAGAACCGGCGCAGCCCCAGGCGATCCATTTGAAGGATTATTCTCAGCCGCGGCCCGCGTTCCCGAATCCTCTGCTGTCGTATGCGCCGCGGGAGTTGCCGCAGCCGAGCCTGGGGAACTCGCCGCGAATTAACTCGCTGATGCGCGACGGCAAGATTTACCTGTCGATTGACGACGCGGTGGCTCTGACGCTGGAAAACAATCTTGATATCGATATAGCGCGTTACAACCTGAACATTGCCGACGTTGATCTACTGCGGGCAAAGTCGGGCGCAAGCATTCTGGGCGTGAACACCGGAGTTGTGCAGAACACGCCGGGCGGCGGCGTGGGAGGACTGGGCGGCACGGTGGGATCGGGCACGGGAGGGACGACCATCGCCGCCGGCGGCGCAGGTACGGGCACCAACGGGTTGGTCAGTTCGACCCTGGGAATCGGAGCGCCGATCACCAGCTTTGACCCGGAACTCACCGGCACGCTGCAATTGGATAAGAATGACACCGAATCCGTCAGCCTCTTCAATCTTGTTCCGGTCGTGGGGACGAACACTTACACCGCAGACCTCTCTTACGTGCAGGGATTTCATTGGGGCGGCGCGTTTACCGTGGGCTTCAACAACACACACGTCACCACCAATAGCCCGACGAGTTTGCTGACACCTCAGCTGGGGTCGAGCTTTCAGGCCAGGTTCACGCAGAACCTACTGCAAGGCTTCGGCGATCTGCCCAATACTCGCTTCATCCGTATCGCGCGCAATAACCGCGAGATTTCCGACGTAGCGTTTCGTTTGCAGATCATCACGACGGTGGATCAGATCGAGAACATGTACTGGGACCTCGTCTACGCATACGAAAACGTGCGCGTCCAGCAGGAAGCCATCACGTATGCGCAGAAGGCGCTGGAGGATACGCAACATCAGGCGCAAGTGGGGACGGTGCCACCGATCCAGGTGGTGAGCGCGCAAAGCACGCTGGCAACGGATCAGCAGAACCTGATCGTGGCGCAGAACAATTTGCAACTCCAGCAACTGCTGGTAAAGAACGCGTTGAGCCGCAGCATTGAGGATCCGGCGCTGGCCGAGGCGGATGTGATTCCGACTTCCGGAATGCTGTTGCCTGATCACGAACCCGTGACCCCAATCCAGGAGATGATTAATGAGGCTCTGCAACATCGCGCGGAATTGGTGGAGACGCGCATCGATTTAAACTCGCGTGACATTAATAACCGGGCGGTGCGTAACGCGTTGTTGCCGACTTTGCAGGCGTTCGCCTATTACGGTGGATCGGGTGTTGGTGGGGATGTGAACCCGACCGTGCCCACCTGCACGAATCCGCCCACCACCAATTTCTGCTTCGATCAGGCAAAAGCGCCGCCGCCGTTTCAAAAGGCGACTTCCGTCGGATACGGCGGAACCCTCAACCAACTGGTGACTTCGAGCGCACCCGATAAGGGTTTGGGCCTGAGCTTGAATATTCCGATTCGCAACCGCCTGGCGCAATCGAACCAGGTGCGCGCAGAACTGGAATTTCGGCAGGCGCAGGCGCGCCAGTTGCAACTGGAAAATCAGGTGCGCATCGAGGTGCGCAATGCGCAGTTCGATGTGAAGCAAAATCGAGTGGCCGTGCAGGCAGCGCAATCGGCCGTCGACCTGGCGCGGCAGACGCTGGATGCCGACCAGCAAAAACTGAAAGTCGGCCTGACTACGGAAGTGACGATTCTGCAGGACGCGGCCACGCTGACGACCAACGAATCGAATCTGGTGTCGGCGAAAGCGGCATATGAGAAGTCGCGCATCGAACTGGATCGCGCCACCGGGTTGTTGCTCGATCACGCCCATATTGACGTCGCGGACGCGACCAGCGGGCAGGTGACACATCTGCCCAGCGTGCCGTTTGTTGCGCCGCGACGGGATGTGAACCCGGCGCAGCCCAATCCGAATCCGCAGAGCATCGCGCCGGCACAACCATGAATGTCATAACCGTCGCGTACACCGGCTGTTCTGCGCAATTACCGTGTTTGCGGTACTGACACGGTCCTGAGAGGACAATTAGGCTGAGTTCAATACGGTCGAAATCATCCATTTCAGGAGAACTCACAGATGAGCGTAGGGAAATATATTTTGGCACTGTGCGCGGCGGGAGGTCTGGCGGTGGGAACGGCCGGCATCGCGTTCGCAGCGCCGCAGGATACCACGCAGGGCGCGAAGCAGGATATGAAGGACGCGGGCCACAATACTAAGAACGCCGCCAAAGACGCAGGCAGCGCGACCAAGAAGACGGCGAAGAAAACCGGGACCGCAGTAAAAAAAGGCACGAACAAGGCCGCGAAGAAAACCAAGCAAGGCTCGCAGAAGGTGGAAGACAAAACTGCGCCAAAATAAATCACGAATAGCGGCGGACGCATTTGTCCGCCAGCGAGCGTCACGTAGCCCCGGGCGAATGCCGTCCGGGGCTACGTGTTTGTACCTGATAAACTAGCGGCCGATGGCGAGATCGGCGCGGCCTGGATTTTTTTCTTCACTCCCCAGATTTTTCGTCTGGCTCCTGCCCCTGTCGTTCGCGCTGCAGGTCGCGAGCATTGGAGTCTTCCATCAATATCGAATGCGGGTGGGAGACGATCACTTCGGCTTCGGCTTCGAGATGGGGCGGATCGGCCGGTCGATCGCCGAGGGCCATGGATTCAGCAGTCCGTATGAAGGTGATACCGGGCCGTCGGCGTGGGAACCGCCGCTGTATCCGTATCTGATTGGCGGCGTGTTCAAAGTTTTCGGAGTCTATACACTCGCGTCGGCGTGGGTTCTGCTTAGCATTAATTCACTGTTGGCAACGCTCACGACCATTCCAGTTTTCTGGATCGCACATCGCACTTTCGGGGAACGCAACGCGGTTTGGTCGGCGTTTGTGTGGGCATTGTGCCCTTACGTCTGGTACTGGTCGATTCACTGGATTTGGGACACGACGTTCACGCCGCTGGTGCTGGCGTGCGTTTTTCTGGTCGCTCTCGAATTGCAGGATTGGCCGGGCTGGCGCGGTTGGATTCTGTTCGGCGCGTTGTATGGCTTGGGCACGCTGGCCAATCCCACGATGCTGGCGTTTCTTCCGTTCTGCGGATTGTGGATCTGGCGCGGACGATACAAATGCGGGTTGCCTTCGCTGGCGGGAGTGGTGCTCTCGTCGGTCACATTTTTTATGGTGCTGTCGCCGTGGCTGATTCGGAATTACGAAGTGTTTGGGCAATTTGTTTTCATCCGAAACGATTTCGGGTTGCAATTCCGGTTGGGCAATGGGCCTGGAGCGGACGGTATGTTGATGCCCTACTTGCAGCCGAACCTGAATCAGTTGGAACTGGAGAAATTCCAGCGGATGGGCGAGCTCAAGTATGCGGCAGAGTGCAAGCGCGTGGCCTTTGAATGGGTGCGGGAGCATCCCGGACGGTTTGCTGTGATCAGCCTAAAACGTCTTTTTTATTTCTGGAATGGCGTGCCGCGGCCGACTGGCAGCACGGCTGTTTTTGATTTTCGCAGCTCGGCATTTCTGGCAACTTCGGTGCTGGCCCTGTGGGGACTGTCCCGGGCGCTGCGACAGAAGCGGCCTGGGGCTTGGCTTTACGCGGGATTGGTGCTGACGTACCCGGCGGCGTATTACTTTGTCTTCCCGCATGCGCGCTACCGTCATCCCATGGAGCCTGAGCTGTTGATTCTGATTGTTTTTTTGCTTTCGCAGGTGCGAATTCGCCCCGGGATTATGGCATCGGGCCCGAGCCGCGTTTAAGAAAAGTTCCATGTGAGACAATACCGCGTTCTCCGCCGCTTATGACGATCTCCGTCGCCATCGTTGCCATGGATGAAGAAGCGAACATCGGCCGCACTCTGGCCAGTGTGCGCTGGGCGGACGAGATTGTGCTGGTCGATTCCGGATCGAAAGATCGTACCTGCGAGATCGCGCGCGAGTACGGAGCGCGGGTGGTCGTCGAGCCCTGGCGCGGATATGTTGCGCAGAAGCAATATGCGCTCGACTTGTGCACGATGGATTGGACGCTGCTGCTCGACGCTGATGAAGAGATCAGTCCCGGACTGGGGGAGGAGATTCGCGCGGCCATTGCCGATCCGAATGCGGTGAGCGGCTACTGGCTTCCGCGCAAGAATTTATTTCTGGGCCGTTGGATGCGGCATGGGGGATTCTATCCTGACCCGAAGCTGCGGCTGTTTCGGCGCGGGCAGGGAGTGGTCGCGGGTCATGACCCCCACGATCGCTGTGATTTGAAACCCGAAGTTCCCCAGCGCACGCGGCAGTTTCAGAATGCGATCGTGCACTACACCTACCCTAATCTCACACTGTATCTCGCGCACATGAATCGTTATTCGTCGCTGGGGGCGAAGCTGGCGGTGGAGAAGGGGCATCGCAGCTTCAGCGTGGGGAATATCGTGGTGCGGCCAATGGCGACTTTTTTCTACAACTATTTCATTCGGCTGGGATTTCTCGACGGCCGCGAGGGCCTGCTGCTGCACATGTATCACGCGGTGTACGTGTCGTGGAAATACTCCAAGGCTTGGGAACTGGCCTCGAAGCACCGCGAGTAATACCTCCACCAACCCGAGCAGCTGAAAATCTCACTCCATATAGCGGAACGTCACACTGGACTTCTTCCGGCCTTGACCGACCGGTCGTTCTGACCACCGCTTCGCCACCTTGCCCGCCCTGCGGCGCGTCCCCTATGATCGAGGGAGAACACTGGGGTTCGCATGGAAAAAAAGCCGTCTTCAAAGCGTAATCCGCCGTCGGTCACCGAGAGTCCAGCCGCGGATGTTTTTGAGAATCGCTGTCCATCTGACGCCGAGAAGCATTGGGCGGAGAAGACGCTCGCGCCCACGCTGGAGAAATCGCCGGAGCGGCCGATTGGCGCGCCCACGGGCACGAATCTCGACGAGCACGGCCACGCCCGCTTCACCACCATTTCTGGAGTGCCCATCCGGCGGCTTTACACGCAGGCCGATCTGCCGGCGGATTGGACGGAAGAAAGTTATCTCGGCTATCCCGGCGAACCACCTTTCACGCGCGGCATTCACGCCACTGGATATCGCGGCAAACTTTTTACCATGCGGCAATTTTCCGGCTTCGCATCGCCGGAGGAAACCAACCAGCGCTACAAATATTTGCTCGAGCACGGCGGCAGCGGGCTTTCGGTCGCTTTTGATTTGCCCACGCTGATGGGCTACGACTCGGACCATCCCGCAAGCGAGGGCGAGGTCGGCAAGTGCGGCGTGGCCATCGATTCGCTGGAAGATATGGAAATTCTGTTCGGCGGCATCGATCTGGAGAAGACCACTGTATCGATGACCATCAATTCACCTGCATCGGTGCTGTGGGCGATGTATCTAGTCGTCGCAGAGAAGCAGGGCGCGGACTGGAAAAAGATTTCCGGCACGATTCAGAATGACATTCTGAAGGAATACATCGCGCAGAAGGAATACATCTACCCGCCGGCGCCTTCGATGCGATTGGTGATCGACACCTTCGAGTTCGGATCGAAGTTCACGCCGCGCTTCAACACTATTTCGATCAGCGGATATCACATTCGCGAGGCGGGCTCGACGGCGCTACAGGAACTAGCTTTCACTTTGTACGACGGCGTGGAGTATGTGGAGTGGGCGAGGCGGCGCGGGCTCGATGCAGATGAGTTCGGCCCACGGCTAAGCTTTTTCTTTAACGCACACAATGATTTCTTCGAAGAGATCGCGAAATATCGCGCGGCTCGCAAGATCTGGTATCGCGTAATGAAAGACCGCTTTGGCGCGAAGAACCAGCGCACCTGGCTGATGCGCTTTCATACCCAGACAGCCGGAGTGTCGCTGCCAGCGCAACAGCCGATGAACAATATCGCGCGCGTGGCGTTGCAGGCGATGGCGGCAGTGCTCGGGGGAACGCAGTCACTGCATACCGATTCGTACGATGAAGCGCTGGCGTTGCCGACGGAAGAAGCGGCGCGGATCGCGCTGCGCACGCAGCAGATCATCGCCTATGAATCGGGCGTCGCGCAGACAGTCGATCCGCTGGGCGGTTCGTATTTTGTGGAGAATCAAACTCTGCAGATGGAAAACGGTGCCTTCGATTACTTCGGCAAACTGGACGCGATGGGCGGCATGGTGAAGGCGATTGAGCGCGGCTATCCGCAGAAGGAGATTGCGGAAGCGTCGTATCAATACCAGCGAGCGGCCGAGGCGAAAGAAAAAGTGATCGTAGGGGTGAACGAGTTCACCATCGAGGAAGAACCGCCGCACATTCTTTATATCGATGAGACCGTCGCGCAGCAGCAGTCGGCCAAGCTGAAGGCGCTGCGGGCGCGACGTTCCAACGAAGCAGTGCAGCATGCGCTCGAGGCTCTGAAGAAAGCTGCGGCGCGGGAACCACGTTCTGGATCGAACGGGAATGTCTCTCCGGCGAACACCATGCCCTACATCGTCGACGCGGTTCGCGCCTATGCGACTGTAGGCGAAATCTGCGAAGCGCTGCGACAGGTGTACGGGACGTATACGGAAGTGAGCATCACGTAGGCTGGATCGATTTTCAGCGGCACACGATAAGCGATCTCTCACCTCGGCGCCCTCCACGCGCGCGTGTCCACGCAGACAATCGGCCACAAGCGGCGTTGCTAGCCGTTTCTCATAGACGGCAGTAATCGCGGGAGATGATCGGCGTAACGGAGCTTTAGCGGTTTTTCCCTAAGGTCGCGAACGAAAGGCCGATGGACCCTGTGTGAGCGGAAAATGCAGAGTCGGCCATGCGGTAGCTGTAACAGCAGCAGGATTTCTGGTTTTCCTAGCTTCCTTTAATCTGGTTCTCGCACAATCCGCGCCCCGGCAAAATGCAGCCCCGGGCGTTCCCACTTTCCGCACCCAGGCCAAGGAAGTGCAGATTACGTTTGCCGCCAGCGATCAGAATGACCGCGTCATCGCGACGTTGAACGCTTCTGATTTTGCAGTGGTCGACAAAGACTTCATCGTCAGAAACTTCCGCAGCTTTAGACGTGCGGAGTATACCCGTTTGGACGTAGCCATTCTCATGGACAACAGCGACTCGATTGCGCCGCGTTTCCAAGAAGAGATCGCGCAGACAATCAATCTGATCTCGGAAACAGCAGGCGTGCCGGAACAGAGCATCTCGATCGTCTCGTTTCATGGAGCGCAGCCGGCAGTCATCTGCCAAGCAAACTGCGTCGGTGAGCAAACGGCGAAGCTTATATCGACCAGCACCCGAGGGACAATGACTCCTCTGTTTGACACTCTGGCGTTCACCGCCGACTTGCTGTCGCGGAAGTCCGATTTGCAGGCGCCGGATCCGAAAGTCCGCAAAGTGGCGATCGTGATCTCTGACGGCGAGGACACGATCAGCCGCAAAAGTGCCGGCGAGGCCGTGGCAGAGTTGGTGGCGAATGACGTCCACGTTTATACCCTGGACGTGAACCGCCCCGGCTCATCAAATGGCGGGATGTTTCTCAAGAAACTGGCGTACGCCACTGGGGGACAGTCATTTCGCCTGAGCGACAAAGCGAGCGCAGTGGCCGACGCGGTGCTGGCCGACTTTCGGAACAGCTACCAGGTCACGTATCACCTTCCGGATTCCAGCGCGGGATTTCACAGCATTCGCATTCTTCCAACTCATAACCTCAACCTAATTTTCCGTTGCCGGCAAGGTTATGTCGATCCTTCCGGCCGCTAAAGGGGCCCCTTTGAAACGCATCTTATTGCTGGCGGTTGTGCTCTCGATGATATCGGTGGCAGGGATGGCGCAGAACACCACGCGCAAGGAAGGAACGATCGTCCGCATGCGCATGACGGATTGCATGCCCGCGGACCACGGCTTCATGGCGATGATGTCGGGAGGAGCGCCGGCGCGAGTGGATATGGGGACGCAATGCCCGGAATACTTGCTGGTCACCGACAATGTGGTGTATGCGATCTCCGGCAAGACTTCTGACGACTTGTTGCCGCTGGCGGAGTCGACGAATTTCCGGCTGCAGAAAAATGAAATGCTGATTCGCGTCGACGACTCGACGAAGGAGTCGCACTTCCGCATCAAGGCCATGATGATGCGTCCGGACTGGGAGCGCAGCCAGACGCAGCAAATCGCCGAGGCCAACGGCATCAGCAACCGCAACGGGGACAGCGCGGCGATGCACAACCAGCAATAAATCGGGATGAGAGGGCGGGATTTGCGTCGAGGGGGCGCAGGTCCCGCCCTATCTGTAAGAAAGGTCGCACGGCGTCTCCCCGTTGCAGCTTCGCAGGCTTATGGGGTGTTCGGGGAAGTCTGACCCGCTGATTTCCCCTGCGATTGACCGCGCCCAAAATCGGTGTCAGACATGAAGATTCGACGCCATTCCCAGGCACATCGCGTCCACTCCAGCAAGAGATAATTCCCTTCGCCCGAAGCTCGGGCAACTCAGAACCTTCCTCATGCTCCGTGACGGCGATGGTTTCCTGATGCGATACTGCTCACCAGCTAGTTGGTCCTGCTTCTTATCGCAGAGGCCATGATCCAGAAACATCTGGCGAGGAGCGTGTGCTTTGAGAATGTCCATGAAACAAGTGGGGGCGCTGACGACGCTTGCGATGATACTAGCGGGCGCGGGTGTAATAGTGTCGGCTCAGCAGTCGAGCACCGAACAGCCGGATAAGTACACCTGGCTGGAAGATATCTACGGCGAGCGGCAACTGGCTTGGGTGAAGGCGGAGGACGCGCGAACCGCGGCGGTGCTGGAGAAGAACAGTCATTTTGCACCTCTGGAAGCCGAGGCGCTGAAGGTGCTGGAGTCTCCGGACCGACTGCCGGACCCAGAGCTTCGCAATGGCGTGATTTACAACACGTGGCGCGACGCCGAGCATGTGCGCGGAATCGTGCGCCGCACAACCTTCAAGGATTATCTGACGCAAGATCCGAAGTGGGAGACGGTGCTGGACTACGATGCGCTCTCCAAGGCCGACAAGCAGAGTTGGGTGGGGCAAGGACTGACCTGCCTGCCACCGCAGGAGCAGCTTTGCCTGGTGGAACTTTCGGCGGGGGGCGAGGATGCGTCAACTCTGCGCGAGATGGACCTGAACACCGCGAAGTTTGTGGAAGGCGGTTTTGAGCTGCCTCGCGGAAAACAGACCGTTGCATGGGTTGACAAAGACACGCTGTTGATTGCGCGCGATTGGGGTCCGGGAACCATGAGCGAGGCTGGCTATCCGATTACTGTCCGGCGGTGGAAACGCGGCGAACCTTTGGAGAGTGCCAAGGAGGTGTTTCGCGGAGACATCAAGGACAACGGATATGGCGATAATCCACGAGTGTTCATTGATGGGCAGGGCCATCAGGCCGCGTTGGTGGAGCGAAATCTGAGCACTTTCGCCCATGAGAATTATCTGCTGTTGCCCGGCGGACCAAAGAAGCTAGGCCTGCCGCTGAAATCCAGCGTGGATGGGATGCTGGACGGCCAGTTGCTGGTCACGCTGGATGAGGACTGGACGCCGGAAGGACAGAGCACCAATATTTCACAGGGATCGGTGGTAGCGATCGACCTGGCCGCGGCCGAGAAAGATCCGGTGCGGCTGAAGACGACAGTGGTGTTTGCCCCAACCTCACAAGAGTTTGAACAGTGGTTTTCCACGACGAAGAATCACTTGATCCTGGCCACGCTCGCACACGTGCAGCAGCGCGCGTATGTCTACACCCTGGGCAGCGATGGGAATTGGACGCGGAAGCGCCTTCCAGTGCCCGACAATCTGACCATTGATTCCGGAACGGCGAGCCGCACTGATGACCGATTTTTTCTGGGCTTGCAAGGCTTCCTGACGCCGCCCGCGCTGTGGTTGGGAGATGCGGCGGATGGATCGTTCAGTCTGGCCAAATCGCAGAAGGCGCAGTTCGATGCGAGTAGCGATGTGGTCGAGCAGTTGGAGGCGACATCAAAGGATGGAACGAAGATTCCGTACTTTGTGGTGCGTCCGAAGAATATGCGGTATGACGGATCGAATGCGACTCTACTGACCGCCTACGGAGGATTCCAGATCTCGAATACTCCGTACTACTCTCCGGTGACTGGCAAGCTGTGGCTGGAGCGTGGAGGTGTTTTTGTGCTGGCCAATATTCGCGGCGGGGGCGAGTTCGGTCCGGCGTGGCACGAGGCGGGACTGAAGACGCACCGGCAGCGGATTTACGACGATTTCTACGCGGTGGCCGAAGATCTGGTGACGCGCAAGATTACTTCATCGCGCCGACTGGGAATTCGTGGCGGCTCGAATGGCGGCCTGCTAATGGGCGTCGAGTTCACCCAACACCCGGAGATGTGGAATGCGGTCGTGATCCAGGTGCCGCTGCTCGACATGCTAGGTTTTGAGCATTTGTCGGCGGGCGCGTCGTGGGTGGGTGAGTACGGTTCGGTCTCGGTGCCGGAGGAACGGGCGTTTCTGGCGTCGATTTCTCCTTATAACCAGCTGAAGCCAGGCGTGCATTATCCCGAGCCGCTGATTTTTACGACGACCAAAGACGATCGAGTAGGGCCCGTGCACGCGCGCAAGTTTGCCGCGCGCATGGAGGAATTTCACGAGCCGTTCTTCTATGACGAGATCACCGAGGGCGGGCATGGCCCCGGCGCGGACAAGAAACAGGAAGCCAGAACGGACGCTGAGGGTTTCACTTACCTGATGATGAAGCTGGTGGATTGAGGAGGCGGGATTTTATCGGCTCTTCCCACTAGGACAAGCATTTATGGTGCTCACATGAATTTTCCGCGCTCCAGCGGAATTTTGCTTCATCCCACTTCGTTGCCCGGCCCTCACGGGGTGGGCGATTTCGGCCCCGAGGCGTATCGCTTTGTGGACTTCCTGCATGCTGCTGGACAAAAGCTCTGGCAGGTTCTTCCACTCAATCCCACAGGTTATGCGGATTCGCCTTTTCAATGTTTCTCTGCCAGTGCTGGCAATCCGATGTTGATCAGCTTGCAACGGCTGGCAGATCAGGGACTGTTGAGCGGGGACGATCTGTGCCGCGTTCCGAGGTTTCCGATCGACAGCGTGGATTACGGCGCGGTAATCCACTTCAAAATGCCATTGCTGAAAAAAGCGGCGAAGAGCTTTCATACCGATGCCTCTGCCGCCGACCGGGGAAAATTCGAAGCGTTCTGCCGCACGAACTCCGCATGGCTCGATGATTTTGCGCTATTCATGGCCGTAAAAGAGGCGCACGACCTCGTCGCCTGGAACAAGTGGCCGCCGGACATCGCAGCGCGCGAACCTGCGGCGATGAAGCGCTGGTCGGAGACTCAGGCCGATTCCGTGGCGGCCCATAAGTTTTTCCAGTACGAATTTTTTCGCCAGTGGCAGGCGTTGCGCGCCTACGGGCTGGCGCGGAACATCAGGATCATCGGGGACATCCCGATTTACGTTGCGCAGGACAGCGCCGATGTCTGGGCAAACCGCCAATTTTTTCTGCTCGACGAAAAAGGCCAGCCGACGAAAATTGCCGGTGTGCCGCCCGACTACTTTAGCGCCACCGGACAGTGCTGGGGCAATCCGATTTACAACTGGGCGTCACTGAAGCAGACCGGATACCGGTGGTGGATCGACCGCATGGGGGCCGCGCTGCGGCTTTATGACTTTGTCCGCATCGATCACTTCCGCGGCTTTCAGGCCTTCTGGGAGGTTCCGGGAAACGAGACGACGGCAGTGAACGGCCGCTGGGTCCAGGGTCCGGGCGTGGAGCTGTTTGCCGTGCTGGGCAAAGAACTCGGCGAGCTTCCTGTCATCGCGGAGAATCTTGGAGTCATTACTCCGGAGGTCGAGGCCATCAGCGCAGGAGTTTGGATTTCCGGGCATGGCGATCCTGCAGTTCGCTTTCGGCAAAGACCCGCAGGCGCCGAGCTTCAAGCCGCACAATTATGTTCACGATCTGGTGGCGTACACGGGGACGCACGATAACGATACCGTCGCCGGATGGTGGGCGAGCAAAGGCGGAGACAGCACGCGCACGCCGGACGATGTTGTCAAAGAGCACGCATACGCGCGGGCGTATCTTGATTTCACGGAGCTTGACCTCAAAGATGAACCCATCCAATGGGTTCTGATTCGCTGCATTCAGTCATCGGTGGCGAATACCGCGATTGCTCCCATGCAGGACGTCCTGGGGCTGGGCAGCGAGGCGCGCATGAACCTGCCTGGAATGGCCAGCGGATACTGGAAGTGGCGTATGCGGCCGGGCGCAGCCACCGAAGTGATCGCAGCCCGACTGAAGAAACTGGTGACTCTCTACGATCGGTGAGGTTCCCACACCACCCATGGAAAAACCCAACAAATCATTCTGGCAAATCTGGAACATGAGTTTCGGATTCTTCGGCATTCAGTTTGGCTGGGGACTGCAGATGGCTAACATGAGCGCCATCTACGAATATCTGGGCGCGCGCGCCGACCAGATTCCGATTCTCTGGCTGGCTGCGCCGCTCACCGGACTCATCGTGCAGCCCATCATAGGACATGCCAGCGACCACACATGGGGACGGCTAGGGCGCCGCCGTCCCTACTTCCTGACCGGAGCGATTCTCAGTTCGGTTGCGCTGATCATGATGCCGCGCTCGTCGGTGTTGTGGATGGCGGCGGGGCTGTTATGGATCCTCGATGCCTCCATCAACATCAGCATGGAGCCATTTCGCGCCTTCGTCGCCGATCTGCTGCCCGAACAGCAACGCACGCGCGGCTTCGCCATGCAGAGCCTGTTCATCGGAATCGGGGCCGTTCTCGCATCCGCGATGCCGTGGATGCTCACCAACTGGTTTCATCTCGGAGTCTGGACTGCGGGACACGCCATTCCACTGACTGTCCGGCTCTCGTTCTACGTGGGCGCGGCAGTATTTTTCAGCGCTGTGCTGTGGACGATTATCAGCACAAAAGAATATCCGCCCGACGATCTGGAGGCCTTCCGCCGCGCGAAGGCGGAAAAGCGCGGGCTGGCAGCGAATGCCGCGGAGATCTTTGACTCCATCGTTAAGATGCCGAAGACCATGCGGCAATTGGCTCCGGTGCAGATATGCACCTGGCTGGCCCTGTTCTGCATGTGGCTGTATTTCCCGGTTGCGGTGGCGCGCAACGTGTTCGGTGCGCCCGACACGGCTTCCCCGCTTTATTCCCAAGGAGTGGAGTGGGCAGGCATCTGCTTCGGTCTATATTCCGCGGTGTGTTTTGCCTACGCGTTCTTCCTGCCGGGAATTTCCCGCGCGATGGGAAGAAAGCATACGCACAGCCTCTCGCTGATCGCGGGTGGCATCGGCCTCATCTCGGTGGCATTCATCCACAACAAATATGTCCTGCTGCTGACCATGGTCGGCGTGGGCATCGCATGGGCGAGCACGCTCTCGATGCCGTACTCGGTGCTGGCTGGTTCGCTGCCCAAAGAAAAGACTGGCGTCTACATGGGGATTTTCAATTTCTTTATCGTGACGCCCGAAATCATCGCGTCGCTCTTCTTCGGCTGGGTAATGAACCACCTGCTGAACAATAACCGGCTGACCGCTGTGGTGGCAGGCGGTTGCTTCATGATTGTCGCAGCGGTGCTCATGCAGAGAGTTCACGATCCCGGAACGGAGAAGGCAGCGACGAGCGAAATTCTGATCGCGGAACCTGCAGCAACTCTCGGGAAAGATCGATGACCCTGAGCGAATTCAGCGGGCAAAAAAGAGTTGGGGGCGCTCGATACGCCCCCACGAGCATCCAGATACACAACTCAGGCCAGGTCGTAGCGATCGAGGTTCATCACCTTGGTCCATGCGGCCGCGAAGTCTTTCACAAACGTCGCCTTCGCATCATTGCAGGCATAGACTTCCGCGAGTGCACGGAGTTGTGAGTTCGAACCGAACACGAGATCGACGCGCGTGGCGGTCCACTTGGTCTTGCCCGTCGCTCGATCGCGCCCCTCGTACGCGCCTTCGGAAATTCCTTCGGCGGTAGTGGAGGGCTTCCACTCCGTATTCATGTCCAGCAGATTGGCGAAGAAATCATTCGTCAAAGTCTCAGGCCGGTTGGTGAAGACGCCGTGTTTGGTGTGACCGTAGTTCGCATTCAGGGCGCGCAGGCCACCGATGAGAACCGTCATCTCGGGGGCGGTCAAAGTCAGCAACTGCGCCCGATCCACCAGCAGTTCCTCAGCCGACATGATTTGTCCGCTGCGGAGATAGTTGCGGAATCCATCCGCAACCGGCTCCATGACAGCGAAAGAATGCACGTCGGTCTGCTCCTGCGAAGCGTCGGTGCGTCCTGGCGCGAAAGGAATCTTCACGTCGTGACCGGCTTTCTTCGCAGCTTCCTCAATGGCAGCGTCGCCGGCGAGAACGATCAGGTCCGCCAGCGAGATTTTCTTCCCTTTGTTCCCGTTGGCCTGCGAGCTGTTGAAATCTTTTTGGATCCCCTCCAGCTTCGGCAGAACCTTTGAGAGTTCAACCGGCTGGTTCACTTCCCAGTCCTTTTGCGGTGCGAGACGAATGCGCGCGCCGTTCGCCCCGCCGCGCTTATCAGATCCGCGGAAAGACGCGGCCGAAGCCCAGGCCGTGGAGACCAACTGCGAGATCGACAGTCCGGATTTGAGGATCTTCGCCTTCAGCGCGGCAACGTCCTTCTCGTCGATCAATTTATGATCGACGGCGGGGACGGGATCTTGCCACAGCAGGGTCTCCTTCGGAACCAGCGGGCCAAGGTAGCGTGAGATCGGGCCCATGTCGCGGTGGGTAAGCTTGAACCATGCCCGGGCAAACGCGTCTGCGAACTGGTCGGGATGCTCGTAGAAGCGCCGCGAAATTTTTTCGTACGCAGGATCAAAGCGCAAGGCGAGGTCCGTGGTCAGCATCATTGGCGCATGATGCTTGGAGGAATCGTGCGCATCGGGCACTGTGCCCTTGCCTCCGCCATTTTTTGGCGTCCATTGATGCGCGCCGGCCGGACTCTTCGTCAGTTCCCATTCGTAGCTGAACAGATTGGTGAAAAAGTTGTTGCTCCACTTCGTGGGCGTCGTGGTCCACGTAACTTCCAGACCACTGCCGATGGTGTCGGCGCCGCAGCCTTTGCCGAATTTATTTTTCCAGCCCAAGCCTTGATTCTCGATGCTGGCGCCTTCTGGCTCGGCCCCCACGTAATCCGCCGGAACAGCAGCGCCGTGGGTTTTGCCGAAAGTGTGTCCGCCGGCAATGAGCGCAACCGTCTCCTCGTCATTCATCGCCATGCGGGCGAAGGTTTCACGGATATCGCGCGCCGCAGCACGGGGATCGGGTTTCCCATTGGGTCCTTCCGGATTCACATAAATCAGGCCCATCTGCACGGCCGCAAGCGGATTCGCCAGATCACGATCGCCGCTGTAGCGCTCGTCCTCCAGCCACTTGCCCTCAGGCCCCCAGAAAATATCCTGCTCAGGTTCCCACACGTCCGGGCGGCCACCGCCGAAACCGAAGGTCTTGAAGCCCATAGACTCGAGGGCCACGTTGCCGGCGAGGATCATGAGGTCGGCCCAGGAAATTTTCTTGCCATATTTCTGCTTGACCGGCCACAGCAAGCGGCGAGCCTTGTCGAGGTTCACGTTGTCAGGCCAGCTGTTGAGCGGGGCGAAACGCTGCTGCCCGGATCCGGCCCCGCCGCGGCCGTCGCCGATGCGGTAAGTGCCCGCGCTGTGCCACGCCATGCGAATGAAAAGCGGCCCGTAGTGGCCAAAGTCGGCCGGCCACCAGGGTTGCGAGTCCGTCATCAAGGTATTTAGATCCTTGATCACGGCGTTGAGGTCGAGGCTCTTGAACTCTTCCGCATAATTGAATTCCTTGCCCATGGGATCGGCCAGCGGCGAGTGCTGGTGGAGGACCTGCAGGTCCAGTTGATTGGGCCACCAGTCTTCATTACGCAGCGATTTGCCGGTGCCATGCATTACCGGGCATTTGGATTCGGTTGAGGTATTCTGTTTTTTTTCGGGGACGACAGTTCCTGAGGAGGAGGCAAGTGTATTTTCCATATTTATTTTCCCTTCGAATCTCTAATGAATATTGCGTGAAACCTACTTTTTGGCGCTGCACGCGCGGCAGAGGCCGAAGACCTCAACCACGGGTTGCGTCAGATCAAATCCATGCGGAACGTGCGGAGACAAGCGTTTGAAATCAATGAAATCGCCTTCGATGTCCTGCACCGACTTGCAGCGCGAGCACACCAGGTGATGATGGGGTTTGAGATTGCCATCCACCAACAAGGTGGAGGCATGCGGCGAGACCTCGCGCAGAAGGCCGCGCTCTACGAAGAGACGGAGATTGTTGTAAACCGTGGCCAATGAAATGGACGGAATGCGACGCCGGACCGCGGCGTAAATATCTTCCGGCGAATAATGCCCGTGGGCGGCGATGACGGCCTCGTAGACGATCTGACGCTGGTGCGTGACCGCCAGACCGTGCTCCGCGGCCAGCTCACGGAACTGTTCGTGGGAAAGGCGCATGATTATCGGATGAGAATTATTATAAAACTACCAGGGGCCGTGTCAAGCGGAAACCTCCCTGATGCGGGGGAGCCGGTCAGATGCCGGCGTACCAGGCGTAGCCGCCTTCTGGAGACGCGGAACCCAACCCCTTGCCGAAACCTTTCAGATTGTCGGTCACGGTCATATGCGTGATGAACTTCACGCTCTTGTAGCCGATCTGGCGGGGAACGCGCAGGCGAAGCGGGCCGCCGTTGCCCACGGGGAGTTCATCGCGGTTCATTCCATAGGTGAGTAACGTCTGCGGATGCAACGCATCGGCCATATCGATGCTTTCCCACCAGTCGGGATCGAGGGAGAAATAGATTACGTACCGGGCTTGCGGGTGGACTTCCACGGCTTGCAGAATTTGCGCGAGCGGCACGCCAATCCATTCGGCGATATAGGACCAACCCTCTTCGCACTGGATCATCGTGATTTGGCTGTGAGACGGGTAGCTCTTCAGTTGATCGATTGAAAACGAGGCGGGCTTGGCGACCATGCCGTTGATGGAGAGTCTCCAGTCAGCGAAATGATCGGCCTGCAAGCGTTTGAACTCGTCGCTCAGCGGCGGGATTTCGTTCGCGAACGGGGGCTTCGAAATGTAGCTCCGCGGAAATTCGCGAGCTAAGGAATGCCGCGTGAGCAAACGCTGAGAGGCATAGGTCAAAGTTTCGCCGAGGCCGTAGATTCCGCCGTGGTCAGGCGGCACCAGACCATACTTTTGCGCCAGACGCGCAGCCACTCCGAGGCCCGATACTCCGGCCACCGCTGCGATTCCGGTGGTGATGAGTTGGCGGCGTGAGAATTTTCCCGCTGGGAGATCGCTCATGGGTTCTCCACTGCCGCATCGGACGGCGCAGCGGCACAACCGGTGATCATGGCACGCATGCGGCTTCTGAATCCGGCGAACCAAACCATGCCCACGTGCACCAGCAGGAACAGCACGAGCGCCAGAGTGACGAAAAAATGGAGCGTGCGCGCCGACTGCTGGCCGCCGAGCACATTCACCGTCGCCGGAAACGCGGATACAAAAGCGGGCGACATGGCCAGTCCCGTCCAGATGACGAATGGAAAAAGAATGAAGATCAC
Organism: uncultured Acidobacteriota bacterium; assembly: GCA_963701925.1. Taxonomy (GTDB): domain Bacteria; phylum Acidobacteriota; class Terriglobia; order Terriglobales; family Acidobacteriaceae; genus Sulfotelmatobacter. Next base: position 4,564 of record CAVPBQ010000005.1, on the reverse strand, counting down.
GAAAAGGTAGCTGAGGCGCTGGAGTAAATTGTACGACCAAGCCTCGGACTCGCTGGGACGCTCAAAGCGCAGATGACTGGCAAATGCCGCCGCGAACGCCCGCCATGAACGATCGGCTTTCCCGGGGAACAGGCCTGTCCGAAAATGTGCGGTAACGATGCCGGAGATTATGTAGAGCAAGCCGGTGAGAACCAGAATCCATGCGGATTGAAAGTGCAGATAGCGGCTCCAGCCATTCTGGTCCGGTAAAACATATCCGTATCCAGTCGGAACCAGATTCCTCGAGGCCGGGATCGGCAGCTTGAACAGCACCGGAGTTAAATCGTTGCCGGTCTCGCCCCAATAAAAACGCGGATGCGAGATTACGATTTCCGCTCCGCTCACCAGCAGGGCAAAAAAACAGAGGGTGGTGATCCAATGAGTGACCCGGACGACCGCGGAGTGGCGGGGGGGAACCCTCGCCGCGGGGACAGCCGTAACCGCACTTGAAACACACGCGGAATCCAGCACGCGGGAAATGGTATCACTTGGGGCGCATTTTGCTCGCAATGAAAACGCCCAGCCTCGTGGAATGAGTCTGGGCGTTTCAACGGAGCTTACCGATTTCCCCGCTCAGGCGGACTTCTTTGCAGCTTTCACCTTCGCCCACCGAGCGCGTTGGGCCGCCGCAATCTTCCGACGAGCGCTGGCAGAGATGGTTCGTTTCTTGGGTAGGGTGACGACGTTGGCAGTTTTGCCTTTGGCCTTCACCTTCGCCCAGCGTGCTCTCTGGGCCGCCGCAATCCGGGCTCGTCCCGCGGCAGACATCCTGCCCCGAGGTGCCGTGCCTTTGCCATATTCCGCTCCGAAAGCGGACAGCGCTGCGCCAATCGCTTTGATTTCCTTGGTCAACCGGTCATGTTCTTTCCGCAACATCTGCACTACACCACCCAGGTTCGTCATTGAGTTTCCCCCTCGCGGGGATTGTAGCAGGCGATCGAGCGCGACGACATCGAACCGGACGCGATCGTACCCCAGCCGCCGCCGCCGGGAGTCTCAACGCGGATGATGTCGCCGGGTTGAGCGGCGACGCTGCACTTGCTCGGCAGTTCTTTTTCGCCGGCCTTCGTGATCAGCACCGTGCGGCCGGTGGCGCCAGGCTCGCCGCCTGACAATCCATAAGGCGGGAACCGGCGCCGGTCGGCTAGCAGAGTGACTTGCGCATCCGCCAGTAACTCGATCTCCCGCACGATACCGTCGCCGCCGCGCCACTGGCCGCGTCCACCCGACCCCGGACGATAGCTGTACTGACGCACGCGAAACGGATAGGCATATTCCAGGGCTTCGACCGGCGTGTTCAGGGAGTTCGTCATGTGAGTGTGGACGCCTGAAATTCCCGCGCTTCCCTTACCCGCGCCCATTCCTCCAGCGACCGTTTCATAGTAGGCGAATGGCAGATTGCTTCTGGGATCGATCCCCCCGATGGTGAGATTGTTCATAGTGCCGGAACTCGCTGCGGGAACGCGGTCGGGAATCGCCTGCGCTAGAGCGCGCAGCAACACGTCGACAATGCGCTGCGACGTCTCCACGTTTCCCGCGGCCACGGGAGCGGGAGGGCGAGCATTCACGATGCTGCCTTCGGGAGCGAGCAACTCGATAGGCCGCATCAGCCCGCTGGTGGCGGAAGCATCAGGCGGGAGCAAGCAGCGGAAAACATAGTAGGCGGCCGAGTAGGTAATCGCGTATACGGCATTGATGCTGCTCGCGACCTGCGAGTTGGATCCGGCGAAATCGATGCGGGCGGATTGCTGTTTAGGGTCGATCGTGATTGCGACTTTGATCTTTACCGGCGTATCGCTGCGGCCGTCATCGTCGAGAAAATCTTCGGCAACAAATTCTCCTGCAGGCATGCCACTCAATTCGGCGCGGGTCAGCCGTTCTGAGTAGGCGATAAGTTCGCCCGTGAGGCGGCCAATCGCCTCTGCGCCATATTTCACGATCAATTCCTGCAGGCGCGTTTCGCCCACGCGGCAGGCGCCAATCTGCGAAGTCAGATCGCCCTCGCGCTCCACCGGAGTCCGAACGTTGAGCAGCAGCAGACTAAGGATCTCGCGGTCGACGGCGCCGCCTTTCACAATGCGCACCGGCGGAATACGCAAGCCCTCCTGGTAAATTTCCTGGCACAAGCCCATCGATCCGGGATAGCAACCGCCTACATCCGCGTGATGAGCGCGCGCGGCCACATAAAATACCGGCGATTCCTCGTCTCCGAAGACCGGAAGCACCAAGGTGAGATCGGGCAGGTGGGTTCCGCCTTCAAACGGATCGTTTAACAGCGCAATATCGCCGCGCTTCAGCGCCAGAGTATTCATCGCCGATCGCACCGACATGGGCATCGCTCCGAGATGGACGGGCATGTGGTCGCCCATGGCGATGACATTGCCCATGCGATCGAAAACCGCGCAGGAATAATCGCGGCGCTCCTTAATGTTCGGAGAAAACGAAGTGCGGCGCAGTGTAGCGCCCATCTGCTCGGCTATGGAATGCGTGGCGCTCTGGAACAGCGCCAGTTCAATCGGGTCGGCCATATTTCTATTTTTCATGTGTGCTTCGCACAGCGTCCACGCGGATCACCAGGTTGCCAGAGCTATCGACGCAAGCCTCCCAGCCGGGCGGGATGACCGTCGTGGCGCTGTATTCGGCGATCACGGCCGGTCCCAGGAACACATCACCCGCGACTAGACGATTGCGATCATAGACTCGGGCCTGAAATTCTCGTTCGTCAAACACAGCGCGGCGACTCTTCACTACCGCGTGGGAGCCGTCGCCGGGGCGCGGATCAGTTTGCGGTAGTCGAACGCCTGCCGCCTTGGCTGTAATCCGCACCCGGATATTCACGACTTCCACCATTCTGGCTTCATCCGCATAGCCGTAGCGGCGCTGATGTGTGCGATGAAAGCTGCTCAGCATTTCGGAGTCGTACGGAACGTTCAACTCGTAGCCCTGTCCAACGTAGCGCAGGTCGGCGGAACAGGTTGCCTCACCAGCCAAGCCTTCGGACTGCAACTCGCGGAGGCCATGCTGCACAAGTTCTTCGAACTTCGGCTGCAGTGAGTTTTCATCGGGCCGCGACATTATTGTCCGCGAATAATCGCGGGTTGCGTCTGCGAGCAAGATGCCCAATGCCGATAATCCTCCCGGCATTTGTGGCACGAGAACGCGCGGAATGCGCAGCGCCCGTGCGAGAGCGCACGCGTGCAACGGTCCAGCGCCGCCAAAAGCAACCAGCGTAAAATCTCGCGGATCATAGCCGCGCTCCACCGAAATAACGCGCAGCGCCTTCTCCATGCCGCTCTCCACCAATAAGAGGATGCCATTGGCGAATTGCTCGATCGATCCGATGGGCCTCGCTGCAACCTCCATTAATTGGCGGGTTCGCGCTTCGTCGAGCCGGACTTCACCCCCGAGAAAAAGTTCCGGATCCAACCTGCCCAGCATCAGGTTCGCATCTGTAACGGTAGGTAGAGTCCCTCGGCCATAACAGATGGGGCCGGGATCAGCGCCCGCAGACTCAGGCCCGACGTGCAGGATGCCGCCCGCGTCGAAGCGAGCCAGAGATCCGCCGCCGGCTCCCACGGTATGAATGTCGAGCATGGGGACGCTCACCGGGACCTGCGAGACGATCGATTCGTTGGTGATGCGGGGTCCGCCATCATCGGCGCTCACGAGGGCGACGTCGGTCGACGTTCCGCCCATATCGAAGGTGATGATTTTGTCGAAGCCGGCGATCCGGGCCACGTGATACGCGCCGATCACACCACCGGCGGGACCGGAGAGCACGGTGCGAACCGGTTGCTCGGCCGCCAGGCGCGCGGAAATGATTCCTCCAGTCGATTGCATGACCTGCACCCGGTTGGTTTCATAGGCGCGGTCAACAGCACTCTCAAGTTCACGAATATAGCGGCCGACTTTCGGCGCCAGATAAGCATTCACGGCCACCGTTGCCCCGCGCTCGTATTCGCGAAATTCCGGCAACACTACGTGGGAGACGGAAATCGGCAGACCCAGTCGCGAGAGAGAGCGTTGCACTTGCTGCTCGTTTTGCGGATTGGCAAAGGCGAACAGCAATGAGATCGCGACGGCCTCCGCACTCGCCGCCTGAATGCGATCGCATAACTCGCTCAGTTCCGCGTCGGAGGGTTGAACCAGGAGGCTGCCATCGGGAGCAGTTCGTTCGTGGACCCCAAAACGCAGCTCTGCCGGCACAAGCGGCGCCGGAGGCTGCGGCCGCCAGCAATACAGATTCGCTCTGGCTTGGCGGCCGATAGCAATGGTATCTTCGAAACCCGCGGTGGTCACGAAGGCCACACGCGACCCTTTGCGTTCAAGAAGAATATTCGTTCCCACGGTCGTGCCGTGCCGAATTTCCGGGCTCCCAGCGGGGCAGACTTGACGCAGCGCCTGCAACACGGCATTTCCGGGATCGGACGGGGTCGAGAAAAGTTTTAGAACCTTGGGAACGCCGCCCTGAAGGTAGACACAGTCCGTGAAGGTTCCGCCGGTATCGATGGCAATCCGCATATCA
>CAVPBQ010000004.1:0-890420 GCA_963701925.1 uncultured Acidobacteriota bacterium | reverse complement strand
AGTTACGTATACAGCTTGGATTCGCACGGGTCTGCCCACAATTGCTCACGGTCTGCGATGCGCCAAATCGAGCAGTACTGAGCAGACGTCGGCATGAAGGGAGTCTAGGATTTGATTCGTATCTTTTAGTCAGGAGCACGGCGTGGAAAAGCAATATCTCCATCTCTCGGCTTACCCCTGTGACGAGTGCGCTAGTCCCGTGATTGGTGGCTGGCTCGGCGCTGCAGGGGGGAGAATGAAATACAAAAGAAACGAAACTTGGGCAAGTCGGAGCGACCTGCATTTCTTGCGGTCACCGGCAAAGTGCGGCTACCGAACCGGCGCGGGCGTCATTTAATGCCGCTGGAATGGGATTCGGCGGGGTCATCGCGGGCTCCCGACGAACGCACGAGGATTTAGCCGACGCACTCGTTCGCGCAGAACTTCATTAAACGAGCCGCGAAACTGCAGAGACTCGAACTGAGCTATCTTGCTCAGACTTCGACGTCTCCGACGTGAGAAGGTCTCTATCAGAATCGTTCGCTGAACGGTACACGCTTGCACTACGTTTCGTTCGCAAGAACATCCTCTTCCTTACGCGCGGCTCACGACGTACAGCATCACCGGGCACGCGAGGACCATCGGGCGAAAAGGGAACGCGAATGAGTATCACTCGTTCAATTCGGAGTTCGCTGTTTGCAGTTGTACTGCTCGCCCTATGGCTACAGCGTATGCGCAGATGAGCCGCTCCATCTCGTTCGCCCCGCCAGAGTTGCCGGTGTACGAGCAGCCAGTGCTCCCCGGTGACGGCTATATCTTGGACGCCCGGCTACTGGGCTTATGCCGACGACGACGGCTATTGCTTGGTGCCGGGCGCCTGGGTCATGGCTCCAGGACCTGGTCTGCTATGGACGCCGGCCTATTGGGGATGGGGCGGCAACGGATATGTCTTCTACAACGGCTACTGGGGCCAGCAGGTCGGTTTCTATGGTGGCGTCAGTTATGGATATGGATATACGGTGACGGCTACCAGGGTGGACGCTGGCAGAACGGGCAGTTCTTTTACAACCGCTCTGTGAGTAATGTGAATGTCACCAACATCCACAATGTCTACAACACCACGGTCATCAACAGCACCACGATCAACCGCGTCAGCTACAACGGCGGTAGTGGCGGAATCAGCGCCCGCCCGACGGCGCAAGAGGAAACGGTCGCACATGAGGAGCATATTCCGCCCGTGGCCGCTCAGACGCAACGTGAGCAGGCGGCCCGTCCAACCCGGAGCAGCGGGCTTCCGTGAACCATCGCACGCCGGCTGTTGCGGCGACTCCGAAACCTGGAGCATTCAGCGACAGCGCTGTTGTACACGCGAAGCCAACGGGGACGCCCTACAACGCACCCGTCAATCGCGCAGCAGTTCGGCCCCCGGCCAACAACCCGGCCGCTCGTACAGAGAACAACCCGGCTCGCTCGGAGCGGCCTGCGGCGACCAATCAGCCGCAACCGAACCGTCAGGAGCTCAAGCCTGAGCCGAACACGTTCTGAGCCCAAGAAGCCAGAGCCAAACCGTCCGCCTACAACTCGGCCAGAGTCGAATCGTGCGCCAGCCGCTCAGCCTAACAATCGCGCTGAGCCCAACCGGAATGCGCCAACACAGCGGCCGCTGAGTCCATCTGTCGAGCCAGCGATCGCAGCCCGAACACAAGTCTCCTTCGGAACCAAAGGCGCAACCGCAACCAAAGCGGTCGCAGCCCGCGCCCAACAAGCCAGGGAGAAAAAGCCTCAGGAAGAAAAGCCAAAGCAGAACTGAGGCGAGCGCAGTTAGAGAAAATCAAAAAGCTGACTGAATACTCGGCACCCTGGATTCTCAGGGTGTCAATTTTTTGCGGCTGACCTTGATCGCGCCGAATGAGCAACTTAATCAAGTCCGATCTCAACGATTCGAGACTGGTCAATTTTGACCAGTCCGCCAGTCCACTGTCGTCGGATACTAACAACAGAAGAATCCACCGGTGGATGTAACCCACACCAAAGCCGAACGCGCTAGGCCTACCTTTTGGTCTCAGAGTGCCGGTGATGGTCTCGCACGATCGGGAGATCGACCCCTTCGTTGTTGTTTCCAACCAGGTTTAAAGGGGGACAATGTCGTTACCACACACCGCGCTGCCGAAGCCTCCCTTGGAAATTGTCGCACTACGGCCTCTCATTCGCGACCAGGTTATGCCGCCTCGGTTCCGATCGCAATCAAAGCCATCTCTGCCGAGTCGGATCGCCGTAATCGGAAATTACCTTCCGCGACAATGTGGAATCGCCACCTTCACCACCGACCTGTGTAGCGCCATTGCCGCGGAGTACGGGACGGCTCGGCTGTTGGCGCTCCCATGAACGACACGGAAGCGGATACGATTATCCGGCACGGGTGCGATGGTCGCTGACCCAGGACGATGAGAAGTCGTATGAGGAAGCCGCGGCGTTTCTGAACTTCAACAACATCGACATGGTGTGCCTGCAGCACGAGTATGGAATTTTCGGCGGTCCCGCCGGAAGCCACATTTTGCATCTGCTGCGGGGCCTGAAGATGCCCGTCGTCACCACGCTGCACACGATTTTGCGCGAGCCCAACCCAGACCAACTGCTGGTTATGGAAGAGATTGCAGAGCTCTCCGACCGCCTGGTGGTGATGAGCCAGCTCTCGTCGCAGTTTCTGCAGGAAATTTTCAAGGTCCCCGGCGGCAAGATCGACATCGTTCCGCACGGTGTTCCCGACCTTCCTTTTCTCGACCCGAATTTCTATAAGGATCGATTCGGCGTGGAAGGCAAAGCGGTGCTGGTCACCTTCGGCCTGCTCTCACCGAATAAGGGAATCGAGAACGTCATTCAGGCGATGCCGCAGATTCTGTCCAAACACAAGAACGTGGTTTACATCGTCGCGGGCGCGACCCATCCGCACATTCTGCGCCGCGAAGGGGACGCGTACCGAGCCAGCTTGCAGGCTTTGGCAAAGGAAGTAGGCGTGGAGTCGCAAGTGATCTTCCACAACCGCTTCGTCAGCCCCGAGGAAATGGTCGAGTTCATCGGCGCCGCCGACATTTACATCACGCCGTATCGGCATGAAGCGCAGGTCGTTTCCGGTACGCTTGCCTATGCGATGGGTGCGGGCAAGGCGATCATCTCGACTCCCTATTGGCATGCAATTGAGTTGTTGGACGACCGCCGAGGCGCGCTCGTGCCATTCCAGAATCCCGATGCAATTGCGCACAAGACGATTGAACTGCTGGACACTCCTGCGATTCGTCACGCCATGCGCAAGCGGGCGTATCTGTTCGCCCGCGACACGGTCTGGAAACGAGTCGCGCAGGGTTACATGGAAAGTTTTGCCCGGGTTCGCAGCGACCGCATGGAAACGCCGAAGGTACAGTTCGCAGCCCGGATGATTCCCAAAGTTTTGGATCAGCTGCCGGAATTGAAGTTGAATCACCTGCATCGTCTAACCGACGACACTGGCATGCTGCAACACTCGATCTTCACCATCCCGAACCGCCGCGAGGGATACACCACCGACGACAATGCGCGCGCACTTATTTTCGCGGTGCTGCTGGGGCAAATGGAAGAACACCAGAGTGGGATGGTGAATCCATCAACGGCAACGTCAGCCCTCTGCTATTTGGCGTTCCTGGAACATGCCTTCAATAACGCGAAGGGGAGATTCAAGAATTTCCTTCGCTACGATCGCCGGTGGAACGAGCCTGTCGGTTCCGAAGACTCCCATGGGCGCTCGTTGTGGGCTTTGGGAACAGTTCTAGGCCGATCTCAAGATCAGGGATTGAAAGGCGCGGCGGGACGTTTGTTTGAGTTTTCTCTTCCCGCGGTTGTCGAATTCAATAGTCCACGGGCCTGGGCCTACGCCCTGCTCGGGATTCAGGAATACCTCGGCGCGTATCCCGGAGACCGCGACGCGCAGAAAATGCGATCCGCTCTTAGTCAGCGGCTCCTCCGAATGTACGAATCCATCCGAAGGCCGGATTGGAAATGGTTTGAGAACGTCGTGGCTTACGGAAATGCGAGATTGCCCCAGGCGTTGTTGGTGGTGGGCTCGGCGTGCTCGGACGAACGCATGGTTTCCGCCGGCCTCGAGTCGCTGGACTGGCTCTCTCAAACGCAGCGCTGCGAACTCAACGGCCACTTCGTGCCGATCGGGTCACAAGGCTTCTGTCACCAGGATGGCGATAAGGCCCGCTTTGATCAGCAGCCGATTGAGGCCGCCGGTGCAGTCTCCGCGTGCTTGCAAGCGTATCGGATAACTGGCGACAGCCGCTGGCGCAAAGAAGCCTGGTCGGCCCTCAACTGGTTCCTCGGCGACAATGATCTACAGCTTCCACTCTATGATTCCGTCACCGGCGGTTGCCGGGACGGCCTGCATCCCGACCGCGCCAATGAGAACCAGGGAGCGGAATCAACGCTTTCCTTCTTGATGGCGCTCGTCGATATGCGCTCGCTGCAAGAGCCAGAACAAAAGGAAATCCATTCATGACCTTCCCTGTGGAAAAGCAAGCGAGTCTGTTGAGCACTCGCTTCGAGCCACTGCTTCATCGTCATTCGGCAAACCCGATCCTGACGAGTAAAGATTGGCCATATCCCATCAACAGCGTCTTCAATGCCGGCGCGACCCTCTTAGCGGATGGTACGACCCTGCTACTTTGCCGCGTGGAAGATCGACGAGGCCTGTCGCATCTCTGCGCCGCGCGCTCGCGCAACGGTGTCGATGGATGGCAAATCGACAGCGAGCCCACACTGATGCCCGACCCGAAGAACTATCCGGAAGAGATCTGGGGCATTGAAGATCCCCGCATCACATTCGTCCCTGAGTTGCAGCAATACGTCATCACCTACACGTCCTATTCACGCGGTGGTCCTGGCGTGTCGCTGGCGCTGACCAAAGACTTCCGAACCTTCGAACGATATGGCGTAATTATGTCGCCAGACGACAAAGACTCTGCACTTCTGCCGCGGAGAATCGACGGATGCTGGGCGCTGATACATCGTCCTATGACGAAGCTCGGGTCCCACATGTGGATCTCCTATTCTCCCGATCTGCGCTATTGGGGTAGACACAGGCTCATGCTCGAAGCCCGCCGCGGCGCCTGGTGGGATGCCAACAAGATCGGGTTATCGCCGCCACCGATCGAAACGTCCCGAGGATGGCTTGTGTTCTATCACGGCGTACGGCATACGCCCTCGGGCTGTCTGTATCGCTTGGGCTTAGCTCTTTTCGATCTGGAGAATCCGGCGAAGTGTTTGCTCCGAGGGGATTCGTGGATCTTCGGACCGGAGGCATCGTACGAACGCCACGGCGATGTCGACGATGTTGTATTCCCCTGCGGTTACACGATGGATGCCGATGGCGACACGCTAAACATTTATTACGGAGCAGCGGACTGTGCAATTGCCCTAGCTACGGCCAGCGTTAGCTCTCTACTCGCGTGGCTCGACGCCAATGGAAGTTGTGAGCGTCGCCAGCGTGCGCAGGATTTATGAAACCTTTCCGGCGTATCTTCCAGCTGCTCTTAGGCTGCAAGCACCATCACCTCAGCAGGGTGTTCACCATTAAGAGCCGTACATAAAGGTTTGCTTCGATTGTGGGAGTGCAAAGAATTCCTACCTCTATTTTCCGCAAAATGCACGAAACATGCCCGTATTTCGAAGGCAAGACCGCGAAGGTAACCGCCAGTTTCGGAGCTGCAGATTTTCGGGGAACTCCGCCTCCCGAATTCAGTAGTCTCCTGAATCGTGCCGACGCTGCTCTGTACACTGCGAAAAGTAAGGGACGTAATCGAGTTGAATTCGAACCAGGCATTGTCTAGCGAGCCCGAATCCATTCTGGTAGCCAAAGCGGAGCTCACCACGGGGACACACGGATATGTTTTGAAATCGGAGGCGGCCAAAGGACCTCATCCCCGCAATCAATGCGGTGCTGGCAGGCGAAAAGTTTGTGAGCAAGTTGGGACGATAAGAAATCGAATGTCCTGTTCAATGATCCCGGCGAGCGTGATTTCGCCAACGCTAAGGTTAGTTCGGTTTGGCGGCTTCGGACGCATGGAAGGAAACTACTTGCCACGTTTGCGCCTTGCGCGTATACACCTTCTGAGCGACGACATGGTGGCGGCTTTGCGCGAGATTACCGGCAGCGCAATGGCTAACATGAATGCGCCCAACGTTTATCTACCGTTCTCGAGTCTGGAATGGCTCGTGTTCTCGGAGCCCAAAGCATCGGCAGCTTCAGCTTAGCCCCGCTTCCCCTTTTGTTTCAATTGGCGAGAAATCGCGATCACACCCATTGCCGTCAGTCGGACTGAGGGCATCGATTCTCACAATAACCGGAAGTCAAGTCTTGTTGGCAACGAGCAGATCTTGTGATCGCCAACTGTTCGCTCTACGGGTGGTTGCAAATCGGACTGCTTATCGACTCTTCGGAGAAAAAGGGCGAATAGACGTCAGTCCCTTCCTGAGCAGTCCGTTCTCTGCAGTCCGACCTGTAGAGCACAAATCGCTAAAAATGGGCATAATTCGCGAGTTCTGCGGGAAACTAAGGCAGGAATTCTCTGCAGTTCAGACTGCGTGGCGGAGAGGGAGGGATTCGAACCCTCGGTACAGGTGTTAGCCCGTACAACGGTTTAGCAATTCACAAGTGGGTTCTGCACCGTTAGGAAAATTTTCTACTCTACTCCTCTTCTCAACGGGTTACAAATCAGTCGATTTGATCCATTCTGCTTGGAAATGACCCGTTCTGATCGTGCAACCATTACAATTTCATGACAGTGTGGGTGGGCTTCCCACCGGAAATGACACTCTGGCGATCGCAGACGTACATAGCATCAGATCTCGTTCGAATAACGGAAACAGAGGCAGGTTTTCTCAACTACCTACCGGCGGCTTGTAGAACCCCATAACCACGGTGACAAAGGCCAGTGTGATGGATGCGATCCAGCTTTCATACCAACTGAGGCACTTGAAAGGGCCCCCGATGGCAAAAACCCAAACCGGAAACCCTTGCAGAACTTCATAATGCGGCGCGTCGGTGATTGGGTTTGCTATGATCCAAAACCGTGAGGGGGGAACTCAATGGGAGCCATGACCGATGTTGTGAAGCACCTAAAGAAAGAGCGCGACCGGGTAGAGAAATGACTTTCAGATTTGAAAGCAACACTTGCGGCCTTCGCGGGTGTATACACGGGAGCGAAACCAACACGCATACGCAAGAAGTTGTCTGCGAAGGCGAGAGCGACGATTGCAGCCGCGCAAAGAGCACGATGGGCAAAGGTGAGGGCGAAGAAAACACACTAGTACACAAAGGAATCCAGCCGATCATCTTGTGCTACACTTTTCCCTGCTCGAACAAGATAGCTTCCACCTAATCCCCGGCCCCGAGCCGGGGTTCTGTTTTCTCCAGTACAGACAGGGGCTATTTGTTTTGATTGATGATGGCTCGTTGAATGCGATTCTCGGTCTAGTGAAACAGATGGAAGTCACTCTGCTTGGACTCAGACAATTGCGGGGGTACGTCCAAAAGGGGCCGGGTCTGGAAATATTGGACACGCTGATCAGCGAGGCAGAAACCAAGCTGTCGGAGATCAGGCGCAAGATGGTCCAGTAGGCCTGGGTCTCTTGCGAACCACCAAAACTGCCGGAATACGGTCGTAAGCCGAATGGGATGATGCTAGGCCGGTCGCTGCGAAGACTTCGCTGATTTCGGAAGTTCAACGTGGGATGCTGGTTTTTTCAGGGCGACTAGCTGTTTCCTCGCGCATTCGTAACTCTTCCACTTTTTCGGTGCGCACACCTTGTACGTTTCTCCAGTCGGCATCACCATGATTCCGGCGTCCTTGCACTGGCCGCATACGTCGGATTCGGACTTGTGATCATCGCTCACGGTGGACATCGTTTCATGCCCCTGCGTCCGAAGCTGTGATTCCAATCACAGCCCTAATAATCAATGGTGCGCGGACCGCGAAAACCAAGATCATGGATTGTGGTTATTGAAATATTCACCATTTCGCTTATTGACCCTCCGGGTTGCCTAGGCGAGAGCCTTTTGGCGGATATAAAAAAGGCCCCGATTCTCTCTCCACCCCCAAACTTGGCGAGAATCACGGGACCCAGCCGAACAGATCGCCAAAGAGTACAGGTCTACTGGTGGGCAGACAAGAGGTCTTTTGACTGTAGAAAGTGGAGTCCCCGACGGGCCAAAATAGACGTATGATCGTCCTGACCACGAACCTCTCATGCCGCGCTACCTGAGAAACTCGAACTGGGCGAGCGGAAGGCCGCCTGAGAATCGCCCAGCAGAGCCGACTGGGTTTGAAGAGAAGGTCCAATCCCTCGGATTGACTGAGCAGACATGCGAAGCCTCAGGGGAGCTGAAGCATTGGTGCGAGCGCAACAAGGATAGATGCTACGTCCCGGAATGGCTGTTGAAGCGCTGGAAAATGTCCGTCGATCATTATTACAGTCGTTGAGTTGGATGGGCGCTTTCTCAGTTCGACTGTCAATCAACTCCTAACCGATGACGCAACCGTGACCGCATTGTTCGCTGACCTAACCTGCAAATGGCCTGGGAGCCAACATTGTTTATGGAATCATTGCACTCATTAACGGGCGGCTAGGGTCAATGAGTGATAACGCCTGATAGCGTCAGGTGACGAGCGCAGGTCCGATGTCGGGTTGCTAGAATAAATGCTGTGCTTCACCATCGTGACATTGTCGAAGAGATCGCAACCCAGCGACACGGCGAGATTGACGCAATAGATCAAAACATTTCGGATGGCAAGAAACAGCTTCCGCATCGCTGGCGTGTGCGTTTTATGGATGGCGGACAACCAGCGTTTCAGTACTTCCTCAACGAAGAACACCTACGCCTCATCCGATGCCCCCACGAGGGTCAATGAGTGCAATGGCCTTCCATGAGAAGGCCGGTCGGAGTCAAGTCGATTCTTGTTTTTTCATGAACATGTTTTTTGTCGGCCGAGGAGCCACTGTCGCCATGCTTCCATCCGCACTCTCGAGGAGCGAATCATCTCGCTCGGTGCATGTTGGGCGTTCTCGTTTCAGCCGGTGCTGCTATCTGTTTAGCGACCTCTCGTTTCACTCAAGAGTGGAACGTGGCCCAGGCCATTGACGCAGTCACCGGAACTCGGTTTTGGCTTTTGATCTTTTCCTTCCTGGAACGATTTTGACTTAGTTTTGCTTTTTTGTTTTACGCGGCTGCCGGAACCGTCACTCGGCTGCTGTTGTGCAAAGGCTCGTATACTTCTCCGCTCACCCACAGATGATGCAGCAACACCGCCAGCTTTCTTGCCGTGGCGACAATCGCTCGCTTCTTACCGTTTCTTCCCCCGCGCTCCGCCAGTTTCAATCCCCAGCGTCTGAGATCGCAGTCGATCCCGAACGGTCCCAAGATATGCTGCGCTCCCTGCACAAGCAGCGTCCGCAGATAGGGATCGCCTTCTTTACTGATGTGCAGCTGCGGCTCGCTCTCTCCTGACTTCCTGCGTCCCGGTTGCAGTCCCAGATAGCCACCCACGTCGCGACTCTTGCGGAAACGATGCGGATCTTCCAACGTCAGCAAGAACGTCAGCGCGATCAGCGTGCCTACCCCCTTGATCTGCTTCAGCAACTCGACTTGCGGATAACTGGTTTGCGCCAGCGCTTCGATTCGGTCGTTGTACTCCACGATGCGTCTGCTCAGTTCTTCGATCGTCGCCAGCAACGGCTTCAGCGCCCGTTGCAGCTCCGGACTCAGCCCTTCGGCTTTCTCCGGATCCAGGTTGCGCACGTTGCACCCGCGCAAGCGTTCGCCATAACTCTTGGCCAGCCCGCGAGCCGCGTTGACTAGCCCCGTACGTGCCCGCACCAGGCTGGCGCGTGCCCGAATCGTCATCAGATCCGCTTGCGCCTGCGCGCTGCGATGCTTCACCGGATATAGCAACTCGGGATCGATCCTGGCCAGCCGCGCCAAGGTCTGCGCATCCAGCCGATCGTCTTTCTTGCGGCTCTCGCCAATCAGTCGCACCTTGCGCGCATTGGCCACGATCACCTCGTGCCCCAGATCGCTCAGCAAGCGACTGATCCACGGTGAATGCGTCCCGATTTCCAGCGCAATCCGGCTGCGCGGCATGGCGCCGAACACTTCCTGCAACGCTTTCGCGGTTGTACGCACCCGCTGCTCCAGTTGTATCCGGCCAGCTTCATCCAGCACACAGTACCAGCTGTTGCGATCGCCTAGATCGACTCCGATGGTCAGTTGCTGTTGCGAAATATTCCTGCTCTGCTTCCTCGCCGCGGTGCTAACCTTCTTCATTGCCGGTCTCCTTTTATCTGTGCTTCGAGCACGTCGATAACTTGGGAGCGTACACCGCATCCCGTCCGGAGACCGGCCTTCTCATCTCATCTGTTAACGACAGTCGTGCGCCTTTGTGCTAACCTTCGCTTAATGCGGCGAAGCAGCTATATCTGGGCACTTGGTGCATTTCTCGTTGCCATCGTGCTGGGATCTCGTGGGCGCATTCGTCAAACAGTTGTTGTTGAGACGAGTTCTGCTGCGCGCCGGGCTGACCAGAGTGTTTTTCCAGATTCCGCAGCTCTGTGCGAAGCTTTAAGACTGCAGTTCCACCGATGCTCCCAGGCTCTCTTACCAAAACCCATCTCTCGCGAATTTCGTTCAGTTAGGATCAGACAGGTGTCTGAAATCGTAGGACCTCCGTCCGATCTCTTTTATAGTGCGATTCAACGCCGACCTCCTCCTAGATTCTCCTGAAAAACAACAATGCGTCGGTCATGGGCTCGAATAGCGAGCCCAAGTCGTTTTGTTCTCTGAACAGTCCCGGAACTGCCATGCTCACGCTCTGAAAAGGAGGAGTGTCAATGAATCGATTTGAACGAGTGTTTCGGATCTTCGGTACGCAAATTTTGCATCGTTGTGGCATCACAGCGCTGCTGCTAGTTGTCACCCTGCATGCCCAAACGGAACAAGGCAGAACAAAAGGCGCAGACCCCATCCCCCAACCTGCCACCGCTGCGATCTTTGCCGCCTTCGATAGATACGAAGTCGTGGCCATGCCAGAGGCGCATGGAATGAAAGATGTAGATGATTTCATTCTGGCTCTCATCCGCGATCCGAGATTTCCCGAAAAAGTAAATGACATTGCAGTCGAATGCGGCAATTCGCTTTATCAGTCTGTTCTCGACCGTTACACCGCTGGAGAAGATGTGCCTTTCACCGAGGTCCGGAAAGTGTGGAGAAACACCACGCAGCCTATGTGTGGCTACTCTGGTTTCTTTGAGCAGCTTTTTCCGCTGGTTCGTGCCATCAATCAGAGACTCCCAACAGGCAAGGGCCTCCGTGTGCTGGCTGGCGATCCCCCAAGGGACTGGGACAAGATCAAGACTTCCGAAGAAGCAGCGAACAGCGCCGATCGCGACGCTACCATCGCTTCCGTGATGGAGAAAGAGGTCTTATCCAAACATCGTAAGGCTCTCATGCTTTTCGGCACATTTCACCTGATGCATGGCCCTGCAGACAGTGCCGTGACAATCTATGAGAAAGACTATCCGCACCTCACTTTTGTGATCAGCGATCTTGGCGTCTATGACACGAACCGGCCAGTCGCATCTATCAGCCCCTTTGCTGTGTGGCCTAACCCCTCAATGGCCTTAACGAAGGGTACGTGGCTGGGAGCCTTGTCGGTCAGTGACATTTTTCCGCCGGGGATCTGGATCACCCCCGATTGCAAGGTCCATCTCTCTTTCCCTCCCAGGCTGCAAGAACAGTTCCAAGGGCCGGTAGAACAGTTCATCGATGCCTTTCTTTACCTCGGTCCCCAAGAGTTTAGATTGAAGGAGCCGATGCCCGCAGACATTGCTCTGGATGCCGATTACATGGCGGAACTGCGGCGGCGACAGTCCCTGATGGGCTTTTGGGGCGGAGAATCCTCCAAGTCGCCGAAGGACTTCAATGAGGGCATGGTGCGCGAGGCCCAAAATCCAATTTTAGAAGGAGCACCAC
Organism: uncultured Acidobacteriota bacterium; assembly: GCA_963701925.1. Taxonomy (GTDB): domain Bacteria; phylum Acidobacteriota; class Terriglobia; order Terriglobales; family Acidobacteriaceae; genus Sulfotelmatobacter. The sequence continues at coordinate 878,383 of CAVPBQ010000004.1, read as the reverse complement.
CACCTCCCGATACCAGAGCCATCGAGCAAAACTGCCTCGACGACAAGAAGCGAGAGAATCCGCGATAGCTGAATTTCTTCGGTCTTGTTGTTGATAAATCGCCATTACGCTCAAAATCTGTCAATGAGCGCTGCCGTCTGTTTGCGATACTCACCTTACCCTAGAATCGCCCGCGTTGTGTCTTGCCACCAACTCGGATTTTTCCGCTCTAGGTACGTGGCCCAACACTGCAGAAGAATTATTGCCGGGAAGACGCGGAAATATATCTTGTTAACTCGGCCATCTGCCACCCAGTCGCGCAATATTCCAACCACGATCAGCGCGTCGAGCGCCGGATAGAACAGGTCGTGATACCCGATGTAATGAAATCTGACGAAGACGGCTTGCATGAGCTGACAACTGGCCATAAAAACCAGGCGGCGATGGTACTCCGGTCGTTTCCGAAAATAGATCGCCAGCGCCATGCACACGCCGAAGATCACCATGTCGGCCCAGAGGACGGACAGAAAGGACGCAACGCGGTTCCGGTTGAGCGCCGTCATTTCGAATCGCAACATGACTACCGAGACGATGAAGCCCGAAACAACCATGGTCGCGGCTAATGCTGCACCAAACCATCCCAACGTGCGGTGCAGCCCGACCTTGCGCACGCGCACCAGGGCGGACTGCGTGATGAACAGCACGATCCAGGCCGAGAAGATCGCGGCGTGAAACCACAGCAAGAGAGGTCTTGGCGGGCTGGCATGAAAGAGACGGGCATCGACGGTATGGCTGAAGGCCCAGCCTGCAAGTCCGGCCATCACGACGGATGAGCAGAGATAGAAGTACCTGCCCAAGAACATCTTGAGCGGACTTGTTGTGTGCACATCTTTGCGTATAACGGCCGCCAACGACGCAGCTTCGATGCCCACAAACTCTCCTCAGGTCGCAGCCGATTGTAGCGATTGTCTCCTCTGAAATCTATGGCTATCGCGCTCGGCGACTGAAGATTGGCGTAACATCTCGATTACACTCATCATCCGGCAACGGCACTTGAGTGTAATGGCCTTCCATGAGAAGGCCGGTCGGAGTCAAGTCGATTCTTGTTTTTTCATGAACATGTTTTTTGTCGGCCGAGGAGCCACTGTCGCCATGCTTCCATCCGCACTCTCGAGGAGCGAATCATCTCGCTCGGTGCATGTTGGGCGTTCTCGTTTCAGCCGGTGCTGCTATCTGTTTAGCGACCTCTCGTTTCACTCAAGAGTGGAACGTGGCCCAGGCCATTGACGCAGTCACCGGAACTCGGCTTTGGCTTTTGATCTTTTCCTTCCTGGAACGATTTTGACTTAGTTTTGCTTTTTTGTTTTACGCGGCTGCCGGAACCGTCACTCGGCTGCTGTTGTGCAAAGGCTCGTATACTTCTCCGCTCACCCACAGATGATGCAGCAACACCGCCAGCTTTCTTGCCGTGGCGACAATCGCTCGCTTCTTACCGTTTCTTCCCCCGCGCTCCGCCAGTTTCAATCCCCAGCGTCTGAGATCGCAGTCGATCCCGAACGGTCCCAAGATATGCTGCGCTCCCTGCACAAGCAGCGTCCGCAGATAGGGATCGCCTTCTTTACTGATGTGCAGCTGCGGCTCGCTCTCTCCTGACTTCCTGCGTCCCGGTTGCAGTCCCAGATAGCCACCCACGTCGCGACTCTTGCGGAAACGATGCGGATCTTCCAACGTCAGCAAGAACGTCAGCGCGATCAGCGTGCCTACCCCCTTGATCTGCTTCAGCAACTCGACTTGCGGATAACTGGTTTGCGCCAGCGCTTCGATTCGGTCGTTGTACTCCACGATGCGTCTGCTCAGTTCTTCGATCGTCGCCAGCAACGGCTTCAGCGCCCGTTGCAGCTCCGGACTCAGCCCTTCGGCTTTCTCCGGATCCAGGTTGCGCACGTTGCACCCGCGCAAGCGTTCGCCATAACTCTTGGCCAGCCCGCGAGCCGCGTTGACTAGCCCCGTACGTGCCCGCACCAGGCTGGCGCGTGCCCGAATCGTCATCAGATCCGCTTGCGCCTGCGCGCTGCGATGCTTCACCGGATATAGCAACTCGGGATCGATCCTGGCCAGCCGCGCCAAGGTCTGCGCATCCAGCCGATCGTCTTTCTTGCGGCTCTCGCCAATCAGTCGCACCTTGCGCGCATTGGCCACGATCACCTCGTGCCCCAGATCGCTCAGCAAGCGACTGATCCACGGTGAATGCGTCCCGATTTCCAGCGCAATCCGGCTGCGCGGCATGGCGCCGAACACTTCCTGCAACGCTTTCGCGGTTGTACGCACCCGCTGCTCCAGTTGTATCCGGCCAGCTTCATCCAGCACACAGTACCAGCTGTTGCGATCGCCTAGATCGACTCCGATGGTCAGTTGCTGTTGCGAAATATTCCTGCTCTGCTTCCTCGCCGCGGTGCTAACCTTCTTCATTGCCGGTCTCCTTTTATCTGTGCTTCGAGCACGTCGATAACTTGGGAGCGTACACCGCATCCCGTCCGGAGACCGGCCTTCTCATCTCATCTGTTCTCGCCAAACAACGCGAAGCTATGCGTTCAGCGTGCGTTGCAGAATACGCTCCACGAAATCGCTCTTGGCTTGGTTGTAACCCTCACGGTCGGTGCCGAATTGGAGGGCGAGTTTACGCTTCAGAAACGCATACGCATTCGCATCGTCTGCGTGCGCCCGGAGATGATTTCGAAACGCGACGTGCCGACAATATTCCCGGCTGTCTGGTGGGCAGACATACAAATGGTGTGAAAAGTCGTCGGGCTTCGCACCGAACGCCTCGCGTCCGCTAACGCCCAAGTTGCCCCGGTACTCGTATCCCGAGTCGACTAGTCTACGGATCACAAGTGGAAGATCGGACGCTGATCTCAGAAGTACGTCGATGTCGATGACAGGTTTGGCTGCTAGTCCAGGAACGGCGGTGCTACCGACGTGCTCTATAGAATCCGTCAATTCATTGAGAACAACAGCGATTCGTAAGCGCAGCTTCTCGAACATCTGCGGCCAGCGCGGATCGTAGTCTTGGATAACCACCCGATTGGCCAAGTATGGTGCCCTCTAAGTTCGCAACTATTGTAATCAGATGAGATGAGAAGGCCGGTCTCCGGACGGGATGCGGTGTACGCTCCCAAGTTATCGACGTGCTCGAAGCACAGATAAAAGGAGACCGGCAATGAAGAAGGTTAGCACCGCGGCGAGGAAGCAGAGCAGGAATATTTCGCAACAGCAACTGACCATCGGAGTCGATCTAGGCGATCGCAACAGCTGGTACTGTGTGCTGGATGAAGCTGGCCGGATACAACTGGAGCAGCGGGTGCGTACAACCGCGAAAGCGTTGCAGGAAGTGTTCGGCGCCATGCCGCGCAGCCGGATTGCGCTGGAAATCGGGACGCATTCACCGTGGATCAGTCGCTTGCTGAGCGATCTGGGGCACGAGGTGATCGTGGCCAATGCGCGCAAGGTGCGACTGATTGGCGAGAGCCGCAAGAAAGACGATCGGCTGGATGCGCAGACCTTGGCGCGGCTGGCCAGGATCGATCCCGAGTTGCTATATCCGGTGAAGCATCGCAGCGCGCAGGCGCAAGCGGATCTGATGACGATTCGGGCACGCGCCAGCCTGGTGCGGGCACGTACGGGGCTAGTCAACGCGGCTCGCGGGCTGGCCAAGAGTTATGGCGAACGCTTGCGCGGGTGCAACGTGCGCAACCTGGATCCGGAGAAAGCCGAAGGGCTGAGTCCGGAGCTGCAACGGGCGCTGAAGCCGTTGCTGGCGACGATCGAAGAACTGAGCAGACGCATCGTGGAGTACAACGACCGAATCGAAGCGCTGGCGCAAACCAGTTATCCGCAAGTCGAGTTGCTGAAGCAGATCAAGGGGGTAGGCACGCTGATCGCGCTGACGTTCTTGCTGACGTTGGAAGATCCGCATCGTTTCCGCAAGAGTCGCGACGTGGGTGGCTATCTGGGACTGCAACCGGGACGCAGGAAGTCAGGAGAGAGCGAGCCGCAGCTGCACATCAGTAAAGAAGGCGATCCCTATCTGCGGACGCTGCTTGTGCAGGGAGCGCAGCATATCTTGGGACCGTTCGGGATCGACTGCGATCTCAGACGCTGGGGATTGAAACTGGCGGAGCGCGGGGGAAGAAACGGTAAGAAGCGAGCGATTGTCGCCACGGCAAGAAAGCTGGCGGTGTTGCTGCATCATCTGTGGGTGAGCGGAGAAGTATACGAGCCTTTGCACAACAGCAGCCGAGTGACGGTTCCGGCAGCCGCGTAAAACAAAAAAGCAAAACTAAGTCAAAATCGTTCCAGGAAGGAAAAGATCAAAAGCCAAAGCCGAGTTCCGGTGACTGCGTCAATGGCCTGGGCCACGTTCCACTCTTGAGTGAAACGAGAGGTCGCTAAACAGATAGCAGCACCGGCTGAAACGAGAACGCCCAACATGCACCGAGCGAGATGATTCGCTCCTCGAGAGTGCGGATGGAAGCATGGCGACAGTGGCTCCTCGGCCGACAAAAAACATGTTCATGAAAAAACAAGAATCGACTTGACTCCGACCGGCCTTCTCATGGAAGGCCATTTCACTCATTGTCACGTCAATGAGCGCTATGGCCTGGTTTCGGAAACTGACTTCCGAGTTGTCCGTTATCCATCCGAGGAATGTAGCCAGTCCGAGTCATTGGCGCGCGGTTAACAACAATCACTTCCGAGTGTCGCATTTCCCGTTGCATTTACTAATTGTAAGATTCGTCCCCCTTCACGGCTGGCATTTGATTTCTATTCGAAGAAGGCCGGGATGGCCCTTACCAAGAATGGAGGGACTCTTAGGATCCCCCACGACCTCGATGGCGTGCATCGGCTCCGGCTTCATCCAATGCACACTCCAAGTGCCAGGATGAGTTGGCTCTTCCGTGCTAGGGCTGTCCCTCACGCTGCCGTCGGGGCGGTGATAACGGATATGCGGCCTTCCGCCTCCAGTATCCCAGTCAAGAAAGAAACTCGGCCAACGGTGGTGGTGCATCGGTTCTGTCGTGCCCGGTGGCGGCACAGTAACTTCGAGCACGCGTACAAATTCATTTTCGAAAATCACTTTGTGACTATTCGGAGCAGCTTGCACAGCGTCGAAGCCATCGGGGAAACCCGATTGGTCCTGTCCGTAGGCGTAAAAATACAGGCCAAGCATCGCGAGAGAACTCGCGATGAACAAGGCGATCAACACGAGCTTTCGGGCGCCGAGAAATCGCTTTGATTGGTTCATGACACAGAAGTATATGAACTTCTTATTGCGTCGGAAGAACTTTGTTTGGCGGCTAGATTAATTCCGTCTTCGGGTATCCTGAGAATCCCAACAATCCCTCGCGAAATAACTTCTAAAGCCGAGAGAAATCGTTCCTTAATGACCAGTCAAACTGGTGGACCTTTGGAGAGATGCCTTTGTTCCTTCAATGCGGCACGTCAGTGAGCAACCCTCGAACTGTTGCCGGTGTCGCGCAAGAGAATGACATCGGAGACAGAACTAAAACGCAGCATGGCCAGAGTCTTGCCGTCGGGGGACCAACGGAAATCCTGGATTCTCTCCGAATCATTGAAGTTTGTCAGCTTGTGCCCTTTGGACCCGTCGAGAGGCTGCATCCAGATATTGTCCACCCCCGCGTCGTCGATCACGAAGGCAATCGATTTGCCGTCAGGAGAAAAGCGGAATCCGGCACTGTCGGGCGGACCCTGAGTCCGGAATACCGCTTTCAGAGCGGGATCGAGGTCGAGGTTTCGTACTCGGGAGTCCAGGCTGTCGAGGACAATCCGATTGGAGTAAGTCTTCGATTCAGGATTCAACAGCTGGGTAAATATCGCCAGTATCTTGCCGTCGGGAGAAAGTGTGGCCTGGGCCGTGAGCGAATTCGGAGGGTTTGCTCCTGGCACTAATTCCGGTTTGCCGCCGCCCGAAGGGATTCGCGAGACGCCGTTCGTCATTAGCTCTGAATAGTACAGCCACTTCCCGTCCGGTGAGCATCCCCAAATGCCGCCGAATTCTTTGGAGGTGAGCGACACGGCATCGGAGCCGTCAGGATTCACCCGCCAGATTCCGTTGCCGCTTCCTTCGCCGTGAACCATCCAATTCAAAGCAATCCAGCGGTCGTTGTCGCACGATACCGGATCGCTGATCCAGGCCGCCGGATCGCTCAGAATGGTTACTGCGTGGGTGCCATCTGTATGCTCCCTGACCAAGCGATCGCCGTGCGAGATGAGCAATTGTCCATCTCCCATCCACGAGAAGCTCGGCAGGGTTTCGCGGGTTGCAATGTCGGGCACGACCTTCAGTGGCCCTGCTCCGCCGGCGGGCATTAGAACGATCTGGGTAGAAGTTTCCTTCTGCACAGTTGCCAGCGTGTGGCCGTCGGCGGAAAGCGACAGAGAGTTGTGGTCTGTCAGATCGTTGGTGATGGGACGGAAGGCACCGTCGGGATAGGAGAAAAATCCGATCTGGAGCTGGACCGACAAATGCTCTCCGCGGGGCACATAGGCGACAAAGATCCCTCGTCCATCCGGCGCCCAAGCATTGCCCAAGATAATTTTGTCGGCGGCTGCGACGAACGGTTCCACGCTCCCGCGCGAGAAATCAAAGAATCGAATCTGGCTGAGATATTTACTGTTCGCGGTCAAGTTCGAAATGGCAACTCGTCTGCCATCTGGAGACCAGGAGAGTTCCGCGGCCGGACCGTTTGGCGCGGCTTCAACATACAGCACTTTCTCGTTACCGCCGTCGGCGTCGGCCTGCAGCAAGCGCCACTTGTTCAGCTCGGGGTCGTTGTAACGCGCATACACGATGCGTTTGCCGTCTGGTGAAAATATCGGCCCTCCGTCCACGTCCTTGGCAAGCAACGTGGGCGAACCGCCGAGAAGCGGAACCCGGAAAAGATTAAACGCTGTTGCGCCGCCCTCGGTCTCTCGGAAATAGAAAGAGTTGCCGTCGGGAGAGAAGACGAGCGAAGCGAACGACTGTCCCGACGCCGGGAGCACTTGCGTGTTACTGCCGGTGGGAATATTTCGCAGCCAAAGGCTTTCGTTGCCGTTGTCGGATTGCACGGTGAGCAGAAATCTACCGTCCGGAGAAATAGCGGCGTTCTGCACTTTGCCAGTATTGGTTAACTGGGTAATGGAAAAGTTTTGAAAAGGACTGGCGGCCGGGCGGCGCAAAAGGGTGTATACGCCGTAAGCGGCGGCGGCCACGATCAGCAGGCCGGCGAGCAGAGCGGACCCAGTGGCGGTCTTGTGCCGCCGGATAGCGGCAACAGCGGAGGATGATTCCCTGGAAGCTAACGGGGCAACTGCCGAACTCGCGACCCCGGCGGATTCGCTGACCATCGGCACTGCCGAGGCGACCGACGAAGCCGAGGATTCGCCATTCGAGGCGACCGGACGCCCACTCGAATCCAGATCGCGCCTGATGCGCTGTAGGTCCGTCCCTATCTCTGCGGCTTGCTGGTAACGCAGATTGCGATCCTTTTCGAGCGCTTTGTGGATGACTTCTTCCAATCGATGAGGCAGATCGGGGTTCAATCGAACGGGCGCAACAGGAGATTTGTGGAGAATTGCGTCGAAAATCGCAGCCGAGGTCTCACCGCGGAACGGGAGCGTTCCCGTTGACATTTCATAGAGCACCGCACCGAAAGAAAAAAGATCGGTGCGATGATCCAGTTCCTTTCCCAGAGCCTGTTCGGGCGACATATACGCGACCGTGCCCAGCGTAGTGCCGGGACTCGTGAGGTGCTGGTCGGTGCCTTCCACGGTCGCCTGTAGTCCCCCGAGTTGAGAAGATTGGGCTTGTTCCGCCTTCACCTTGGCTAGCCCAAAGTCGAGCACCTTCGCATGACCTCGTTTGGTGACAAATATGTTGGCTGGCTTAATATCGCGGTGCACGATTCCGGCGGCATGCGCCGCATCGAGCGCATCCGCAAGTTCGATCCCCAACCGCAGAATCTCGTCAATTTCCATCGAACGTCCGCCGATCCTGTGTTTCAGGGTCACCCCTTCGAGGAACTCCATCGCGATGAAGGCATTGCCATTCTCTTCCCCGATGTCGTGGATCGTGCAGATGTTGGGATGATTGAGGGCGGAGGCGGCCTGAGCCTCACGCCTAAATCGTGCTAGCGACGGTGCGTCTCCGGCCACTTCGTCCGGCAAAAATTTGAGGGCGACGAAGCGGCGCAGTCGCGTGTCCTCAGCTTTGTAGACCACGCCCATGCCGCCGCCGCCCAGTTTTTCCAAAACGCGGTAATGCGAGATGGTTTGACCGATCATGAGTGCCGCAGAAACCTTAGGTTGCCGTATGTTAGGGTGCTACTGCTGCGGAAGTCAAAGCCTACCCTGTTCAAGACGGATCGTGGGTGTTTTGTCGGCAAACAGGAAACTGCTCCAGTTGGCGAAATATCGCGATTACACTCATCATCGGGGTCAATGAGTGCAATCGCCTGCTTACAACAGTCATGCCAAAATACTCTGGCGTCGCGACCACCGGCACAGCGTTGAAAAAGAGCAAAGGCCGTCTTTAGCCGGATGAACCGACCGTCCACGCCACGATTTCTCCCGAATAGCCACTTTCGACCTGCAGAAAGATGTAGGTAAAATCCTGAGGTTTCTGAGGTTTCTCGAAAATCAGAATATGAATACCTTGTTGTCGGGTGCTTGAGTGAGACGCTCAAGCGGATTGGTAACCTCATTCACACGGTACAGGCCAATGCAAGGTACTGAGCAGGGAGAGTTTTCCTATGACAACCAGACCGCGATTCGAAATCTCACGCCGCCAGTTTCTCGCTGCAGGAAGTCTTTCAGTTGCTACGGCTTACCTAATGCCAAGAAGTCTGTTCGCCCAAACGGGAAATCTCGTTGAGGAGGCACTAAAAGCATCCGCCACGGCAAAGATCACGGTTCAAACCCTGCGCCGCGGCGTTAGCGTTCTACTGGGCCCGGGTGGAAATATTGTGGTCCTCACCGGCCCTGACGGAAAGCTTGTTGTGGACGCTGAAATCGTCACCGCGGGTCCGAACGTCTCCGCGGCTCTGGCGAGCATTAGCTCGGATCCGATAAAGCAATTGATCAACACTCACTGGCACTTCGATCATACCGGGGGCAACGAGTGGCTTCATGAAGCCGGAGCGAGCATCTTAGCGCACGAGAATACGCGCAAGCACCTTTTAGTGGACACGCGCGTCGAGGGTTGGAAGTACACCTTTCCCTCCGCGCCGGCGGGTGCGATTCCCTCGACTGTCTTCAAGGATGGCTTCACGCTGCACGCCAATAGCACAACGCTTGTACTCAAGCACTATGCGCCTGCGCACACAGACTCAGACATCTCCGTGTACTTCGCCGAGGCCGATATTCTTCATGTGGGCGACACTTTTTGGAACCGCGATTACCCCTTCATCGACTACTCGACTGGCGGCAGTATCGACGGACAGATCCAGGCGGCGGAGACGAACCTGGCGATGGCTACGGACAAGACCATCGTCGTCTCCGGTCACGGGGCGATTGGCGCCCGGACCGACCTGGTCTTGTTCCGAGACGTGCTGGTTGAAATTCGCGAGAAGGTCGCCGCTCTCAAAAGGCAGGGTCTGTCCCTGCCCGAAGTTGTCGCGGCCAGACCCGGCGCACGCTATGACACGGAGTGGGGCAACCTGTTCATGACCCCGAGTGCATTTCTTGCGCTCGTGTATCAGGGAGTTTGATATGGGGCTGATGATCGCAGGCGATTTCAAGAACCCTTGACGAATTCGCCGCCATCGGCGCAGTCGTCGAATGCCGTAAGGCCTGATGGAGAACACAGTTGTTTTCGATGCTTCTTAGAAAAGACGATTCGCAGTAAAGGAGAAAAAGATATGCCCACAATCACAACGAAGGATGGTACGCAGATTTACTACAAGGATTGGGGAAAAGGCCAGCCCATAGTGTTCAGTCACGGCTGGCCGCTGTCCGCCGATGATTGGGACGCGCAGTTGATGTTCTTCCTCAACCATGGCTATCGCGTGATAGCCCACGACCGGCGCGGGCATGGCCGCTCCTCGCAGGGCTCCGACGGCCACGACATGGATCACTACGCCGACGACCTAGCCGCGCTGACGGCGCATCTCGACCTCAAGGACGCTATCCATGTCGGCCACTCGACCGGCGGCGGCGAGGTGGTGCACTACCTGGGTCGTCACGGCGAGAGTCGCGTCGAACGGGCGGCGATCATCAGTGCAGTGCCACCGTTGATGGTGAAGACGCCGGCCAATCCGCTCGGGCAGCCCAAACAGGTATTTGACGATTTTCAGGCGCAACTGGCAGCCAACCGTTCCCAGTTCTATTACGACGTCGCTTCTGGACCGTTCTATGGTTACAACCGGCCGGGTGCGAAACCCTCCGAGGCGGTGATCTGGAACTGGTGGCGGCAGGGCATGATGGGTGGTGCCAAGGCGCACTATGACGGCATCGTCGCCTTCTCCCAGACCGACTTCACCGAAGATCTGAAGAAGATCACAGTTCCGGTGTTGGTGATGCACAGCGAAGACGATCAGATCGTTCCGTACGTTGCCGCGGGACCGTTATCGGCAAAGTTGCTGAGGAATAGCACCTTCAAATCTTACAAGGGCTTTCCGCACGGCATGCCCACGACCGAGGCCGCTACGATCAACACCGACCTGTTGGCGTTCCTCAAGAAAAGTAAGCAAATGGCCGCGTAAGCGAGGGCCGGCCTTCCCTCTGCTGGGAAGGTCGGATTTTGAAAGAATCCGGTGCGTCCTGTGCCGTCGCAGCAGAACCTAACATCAGCGACACCGCGAATAACAATCGCTATCTCATGCGAACCAGTTCCGTAGTGACGATTCGAATTTGCCGATTATAGACCGTGGTTGTCGTAACATTCCTGTTACACTCATTGACCCGATTCGGCCCGATTCTCAATGAGTGAAATCGGCTGTTAACAACAGGTGCAGTGGCTGATTTTCTAAGAGAAACCGAAGCTTACTGTTGTACGGCGTCCGATGCATGAAACGCTACGACCCGCCAATGTCCCTCTTGGCGTACATACGTCTTAGTGAATCGCCAGTCGTCGGAGATTTCCTGTCCGTTCATCGAACGAGTCCGTTGCAGACGACCTGTGACGACGGCAGCGTTGCCATAGAGACGGACGTGAACATCAGATGTTTGGTAGATAAGGAACTTCATTCGACCCGATCGCGCGAACTTGAGTACTTCGGCTTTTGACATTACCGGCATTTTGGGAACGGCAACTTCCATGTCTTCAGCCCACAAAGCATCTAAGGCGTCCGCATCCCCGTGCTCGTGAGCTTCGTTCCAAACCTTTTCAAGCCGTTCCAGTTCACGGGTGTCATTGTCACCCGATGACTGAGGAAGCAGTGGAGTGGTTGCGGCCAACATCGTGAGGGCGAAGGTCGAAATGACGCAGTACGAAAGAACTCTCAAAGAGCACCTCCGAATGTCACGCCCCGAAAGACTAACATCTCCCCCGCGATTTACGAAAAATCGCCATTACGCTCAAAACATAACTCATTGTGGAAGGAACAGCGCATCCTTAATAAAGACGGCTGATTGCTTCGTGTTTCCGTCGCCTACTTGCTGCTCGAAACTGGAGACCATTGAGCAGACGCTATTTTCCACGCGCCTGCAGAGCGAACGAATACAACCGTGGTTCCCATCTGACCATTGTCTTGTGTGCCTTTTGTCGTTACAACGCCCGTAAGAATAGCGACATCACCGAATTGACGGACCGCAACTTTGCTCAAACTCCGTCGGGCGGTAACGTCGCCTTTCGGTTGAGTTCCCGCACGCGGCCCATCTTTCGGCCATATCTGCCCGTTTGGCAGGATCAATATCAAATTAGGGGCCTCGATCTTGTCCATCGTTGCGCCATCGCCGGTATCAAAAGCCTTGAACCATTTCTCATGTACCGCTTCGAGTTCGGATTGCAAACTTCCGTCACTACTTTGTGCAGCGACAGGCAATACACAAGCGAGTGTGACAAGCGACAGAATCAGAGATTTCAACATGAGCGACCTCCGAAGCTTGGTTATTGCGCGCACACGATTCTACAACCGAATGTCAAAGTACTCGGTTGTCGAGCTGCTGCGATCCGGCTTTTGCGACACGTCAAATTGGCGTAAATCGCCATTACGCTCATTGACCTCCGGCTCCGAACGGGTCCAAGCAATTCTGCAGAGACCGGATTAGAAAACTACACTTTTCTAACCTGGCGATTGGAGGAACGAGGATCAATGTTTATGGGGTTTTTTGAAGGTGTTTCATCGAGGGTTTTCTAACACCCGCCGATTTCCCCATGAAAGCCTGATTCCTGCCATTCGTCCAAATGCAACCCTTAAGCCCACCTGTGGTCTTTGCGCTTTACGGGACTTATGATGTACTAAGGCAGTCCTCGGCGGCTCGTAAAGCGTTGAAAGTACTCAAAACCACGGTTCTGAAAAGGCTGGCGTCGGCGGTTCAACTCCGTCCCGAGGCCACCATATTTTCGATCACTTCCAAGCAGCGCACCCTCAATTCTGTCCCATTCTGTCCCAAAAAATCTGTCCCAAAAAATCTGTCCCAAAAAATCTGTCCCAAAAAATCTGTCCCAAAAAATCTGTCCCAAAAAATTCCGGCTCGCCGGGAGTTGCCTCAAACTTTTTGCGAACGGAACACAAATTTTTTTCAGGAGATCATTCCATGTAATTTCTACCGACGAGCAATCAGGGAGCAAACGCGGTGACCGCAACTACGTCATCGACCGCTTCCAATTTCGGAGCCACAGGGTTCCCGGCCAGTCCGAACAGCGACGGGCTGACTACGACCCAAAGCTATCTGACCACAACGCTGAACGTCCCGAACGTCGGCACAACGCCGCCGTCAAACGCGGGCACGACCTAACATTTTTTTCGAGTTGACCCTCAGCGAGCTGGTTCATACCTCACGGGCGCGGAGGCAGGACGGGGCGCTGCTGAGGGCCTGTCGCTTTTTCGCGCACCGTCTGGAAACGCGCACCGTCGGCCTTCAGTACGCCGACTCCTAAAAAAGAAACTGACTCGGCGTGAGGCTTGGGCGAAACTGCTCAGGCCGCTAAGCCGCGCTGCTCTCCGAACACCCTGCATTTGAAAACGAGGTAAAATAACCATGAACGTAAGCTATGGACGATTCAGCAGATTCGCACAAACAAGCAGGTTGGGAACATTTTTGCACGGTACTTGTACTCATCGCGGAGTACCTTGCAGTTCGGCATTCGATTGTGTGGCTCGCATGGGGAGCAGCAATCTTTTTGTGTTTCGCAATAGTTAATTATGCCCGCTATTACCTTGGGCTGCGCAATTTCAAGATCGTCGTGCCGGTGGCAATCCTGATCATCCTCTCCTGTACCTATTTTCTGACCAGAGAACGAAAGAGCCCCGTTACACTACAGGCTCAGTCGGTGCCAGTGTCGCAGTCTCCTACTCCTGTTCAGACTCAGCAGCAGCCGCAGTCCGGGCCGACGCCTCCAGTCGTGAAAAAATTAGCTACCAAGCGAAAAGCTGCCACTCCACCTCCACAGGACAACTCAGTCCACGTAGATCACGGTTCCAAGATCGAACAACAAAGCAGCGGCGACTGTTCTCCTAACATCGTGGGAGGTGCAAACACAGTCAACTGCCCGCCACCACCGCCTCCACCTCTCCACTACACATGGAGTGCTGAAGATGCCAAATCCACCAAACCAGAGTACAGATTCGCCAAGGAAATCACGGTTCAAACGAACGTGACGGTTCAGCCAGTCTCGATTCACATTGAAGCGGACAGCTCGATCAGTGATTTGTCGGTCTGCTGCGGCATATTTTTTCAACTTTATACCGGCGGGGTAGAGGGCAGCAGCAACCGCAAAGGCTTTGTGCAATTTGATGGCCCTGCCTTTCGACCAGACACACCTCTGGTGGTTACGATCTGGTCTCAGCAGCCATTATCCGTGTTGAACGTCTCATTCAACTGACCGAATGGAGAGTTTAGTGAGCAAGATCGTGCATGTGTCGTGGCTGAATCCAGCTCAGAGGGTCGATCTTTATCCAGCCGTTCTTGAAGGCGTGAAGCTGGAGGATAGATTGTTTCGGCCCACCGGAGAATATTTCTTCCTTGCGACGATGGAAGAAGCAGAGGCATTGAAGGCGAAAATGGAAAAGCACATTCCGAAGAAGTCATACACCGTCCTAGACGCAGACAACCATCCTGTCGGTGATCTGGTCACCGAGCCTCAAATCGCGATCCTGAACATTTAGCGGCAGCGGAAGGTGACGCGCCTTATGCCGCGAAAACAAAAGGTTAATCTCGCCAGGGTGCTTCCCTTCCGACAACTGCGAGTTGTTAGAATCCAGTGATTGCGAAAGGGAGGAACTGATGGGCTATCCAACCGCGCGTAGTGAGTTTGAAAGCGCAAAAGCAAAAACCGACGATCCGGCTATGAAGCAGATCGCGGATGGATTGGTCCAACTGTCGCGAGCAATAGAGTCTGATCTAAAGAAACTAGAAGCGAGCTGAGCGACATTAAGAACAGAGTCCGTTAACGAAACTAGGCGCGCTGTTACCCTAGTTCTTACTTTTGAACGCCCTTCCTTCCGGGGTGTTTTCCCACGCATCTTCGGGAATCGGGCCATCCTCGAACCAGCAAGCGCGGCTTTCCCCCGTCCACGACACAATCTCATTGAGAGAGTGTGCGCGTGTCGTTCTGTTTGCCTCATCCACGGTTGTTTGATCGACCTGTTTGTACGTGACGGGGGTCACATCAGGAGTGGGCAAGGCTTTGCGCGTAGCGAACAGCAGGCATTGAGGTGTGAGCGGCAATGTGATTTCAGTTCCGGCCTGCATGAGACCGGGATTTCTGCCGATGCCCGGCGGCATTTTCCGTAGTTCCGGATTGTAGATCACGAAGGGGGAGTCCGAGGTTATGAATCCGACCGGATCACTTGTAACGAGAATCTGTAGATTCATCATGGAGTACATAAATGGAGCAATCACCGCGAGCCCCTGATTGATGATCTCTATATGCGCCTCTGCAACTATCTGTTCTAGCTCCTTAGAGGTGATCGAAAACTGATTCGGGGCGAAGTTGCTGCGGTCGAGTATTCGGTTGGGGTCTAGGTTAAACTTCTCTTCGAACCGACGCACCTGGTCGAGGAAGCCTTGCATTTGGCTTCGCCAGTGCTCTCCTTGCCGCTCCGACCGCGTCGCCATCGCCCCCGCGAAAATACAGATTGTCGCTTTGTCGGCAAGGTTAAGCACTTCTCTTCGCATAATGCGTTCGCGAACCGTGACGAAATCGCCCTCAGTCTGGCCGAGAGTTTTCTCCATGGTGAGGTCGCGTCCCCCGTCGGGGAGCACGATGGTGTAGCGATTATTCTGTGCGAATGTTTTTTCCGGAGAACGACGAAACTTCGATCTATCGACCAATCTAATCCGCCAGAGATACGCATCATAGTTTTGCGGCGGATTCGGATCGCACCATGCTTCCAAATAGCTCCTCGGGATCAAGTGCTGGTTCTTGTATTCGTTCGCTTTCGGCATGGTAAGACTATCAATCCCTTGGTGTCACAGCTCGTATGAAACTCACGCCGTATTCGGTAAGCGAATACTCAAAGAGAAGTGCACTTTCACCTTTCGCTACAGGAGCCCCACCGAGTAGGCGTAGAGAATGGGTCGAATCAACCACAGGGTCGCGAACCAGTAGGCCCAGCCGCCGCAAATCCTGAATCACGAGGTCTGCGTGAACGCGCATTCTGTAATTGGCTTCTCGCTCCTTATTCATCCTGTGCCTGAAAACCTTAAACTCAACCTCACTGATGTTCGTTTCGATATTCGAGTCGAAGGTTTTTATCAATGTGAAATAGGAAATCGGCTGTCTACCATGACGGTGTTCTGACAGGTGGTCGAGGGGCACGGATAAGTTTTTCCAGAGCCGATCTAGGAAACGAGCCTCTTCTGCGGTTAGCTCTGAAAGTGTGCGCCCAAAGGATGGCAGAAACCCATCAGCTTCGACGGCGGCACTCTCCAACAATGCTGCCCATCTGGTCTGAAGTTCGTCATCGCTTGCATAGGCAGCGAGTAGGAGTAGGGGCATAACGTTTTCGAACTCACTAGGCGAAACGGTCGCCCGTGAGGCTGCCCACTTGGCGAAGATTTTCGAAAGATTGCGGTACGAGTAGAAGCGAACAATACTGCCAAGATCACCTAACGCTTCGCCGATCTCCCGTGTGACTGGCGCAAGCAGATTGCGAACAGGCTCGGAGCTGAGCACTTTGGATAAAGCTTCTGCCGGATCACCAGAATTGTTCATCTCTCAGCTCTGTTCATCTTCCACAACCTTAACAGTCGCAGGATCGATAGTAGCGCCACAATTCGGGCATTTGTCCGGCACCGCGAACGCGTTCTTGCTTGCGATCTCCTTGGCAATAGCACCCGCAATCGGATTGTCTCTTTGCGGGATGGTGACCCACTGCCCTTCATAAGAGGTCTGACACCTATCGCATCTATAACTGCTCTTCGTGATGGTAGAACCTTGGGGAAATGGCATGATGAAATTATAAGCTGAATGTCGCGAATGTACGTGCTGTGAAACTGCAAAACGTTTAGTAAATCGCAGGTGAGCAGCCCGGCCCAGCGCCGCTAGAAATCCCATTCCTTAGAATCTAGGAAACCCGCGTCCCGCGCTGGTTTTCGCATGAACGATAATCGAGCTACGACGCAACGTACGCGCTTAACTTTCAGGCCGACGATTCAGAGGGCAGTTTTCGTGCTCTGATGGGCTTGGCCCTAGGGCCAGCGCGTCGCAGTTCCGCGCGCTCGCTGTGGTTCGTCCTGACAACCGAATATCGAGAGTCAGACGGCACGGTGGGTATTGCTCGCATCATGAGGATCGATGAGGAGCCCTCTACTCGTGTGCTTCAACGTTGCCCGGAATGTCAAGGAAGCGGGATCAAGAAACGTTTGACTAAAAAACCCCTTTACCGGTGCAAGAATGAACATGAGTTCGAGCAGGCCGTTCGGGAGAATGCTAGTTGCACAAAATACACGGCTCACTTCGCCGGCGCATTTAAACCGTTCACAGAGGTGTTCGGACGAGACTTTCCCACGAAATGTCCACAACGATGACTACTACTTCGCAGCCTGCCCGCAGGTTGCATTTTTCAACCGAAGATTTAGACTCTGCTCCGAGCTCACGTAAATGTTTCGATGGACGATTCCCGACAAGCTGGCTGCGGCGCATCGACCCAGGGCTGCAAATAGGTTTTTACCGCGAGTGCCGAAAGCTGCCGTCGATGCGTGGATCGGAACAGCCAAGCGGGATTTTCGAGCTCGGACGATAATCTGTCTACTTCACAAACGAGAGCTGCGTCGTTACGAGCACATTGGGGGTTTGTTGGCCTACTATCAGGCAAACGGACTTGAAGTTAAGCACATCCCGGCGAAGAACTACCAGAAGCCGAGCTTGTCGAAGCGAAAACTGCGAAAGGTATGGAAAGCGTACAAGAAGCTGCCCAAACCCCTCCTGATCCATTGCAGCGCCGGCATCAGCCGAACCGGCGCCGCGGTGCGCTACATCAAGCAACGCGAGAGCGCCTTAGCCCTCAAGAAAACTCGCCAATGACAGCCCGATCCGGGCGTTTTTGCCCTCGATTTCAGCCTCTAAATCCGCCGAGTTAGCATAAATCATTGTATATCTTATGGTTATACCTGGACCGCGATAGTTGCGATTTGGCAGGGGTGAGTGCCGGCCTGACCCAAACCCCTAAGTGCGCTTCCGAAGCTCGTCTAGCAGCGCCTAAACAGTACTGCGCCCCATCGCACAGGGCGTGCAGATAAGCCATATCAGCCTCCCTTTTCCCCGATTAGCACCCCCCCAGCTGATTAAAACTATCCCAAGTCGCAGCAAATCAAAGTATATCTATAGGTTATACATCTGACCCGGCATCAGCGCCGATTCCGCACGATTTCGGCGCCATCAGACCGAACCCCCATGCCTCACCTCAGAACGCGACTGCGAGCTCGTAAACCGGGTTCCTGAACGCTTTACAGGGGCGGCTGCACGCCCTTTCCTGGTCCCGACTCGACCAGATCACTCAATCCAGCATCGTTGGCAAGTGTATGATTGCAGCCAAGCGGTTCAATCTACCCTAAAGGAAAGAGACGAATGACCGATCTAGGTGCGGTACTAGAGCAGTTGAAGCATGAAAGGGCCAAGCTGGACAATGCAATCAAGGCTCTCGGCGGAGTATTAGGAATCGGTTCTGGAACTCAATCGAGTAATGGCCACGGACGGCGGAAAATGTCGGCAGCGGCCCGTAAGCGGATTGCAGCTGCACAACGGGCAAGGTGGGCAAAGGTGCGTGCGAAGGCAGCGAAGAAGGCAGCCTAACCGGTTTCGCCAGGCATTATCATCAAGTACATAGGGGCACATTTAGCGTGCCCCTTTTTATTGTGTACGTTCGAACAACCGATACGCTTTTTACCCTCTATGGTGGGTGAAACAGCCACGCAATGCGCGCCGGAAGGGCTGCCTTCATTTTCTAGCGCCGTCTCGGGACTGTTGTCTTCAGGCCGTCGAGCTCTACCGTTGCTATGGTGTGGAGGGTGCGCGTTGCAACAAGTCGATCGAGATTATGTTGCAACAGTGACGTGTCGAGATCTGCAAAATTCTTGATCGCCGCTGCCATCAGCTCAATCGCAGCATCCCGAGTTATGATCTCTCGCTTCACGTCAAGGGTATGAACCTCAGCTGCGTGCGCTTCTACAAACTCGGTCGTACAGCCGTTGCTGTACTGCCAGTCTTCGTTGAATCGCACAGACTCGATCCGTTTGCTGTGTAGTAACTCGGTCCAGAATCCGTTGTATTCAGGTTGTCCCCAATCCTCAACCTTCAACGGCGCAGGTGTTATGACCAGCATCTTGCTATCCTCAGCCCGTCGAACCGACTCTGCGAATTTGTTCGCCAGTTCGATGTTGGGACCGAATATCTTAGGGAACCATTCGGAGCCGAGTTTACCCTTCAACTCCGCACCGGTTTTTACCCTCTGCTTTCGCATCTCGTTGAATGCACGGAGGCCTGAGGTCAGCTCACTGCTGCAGTAAATTGCGTTCTCTCCGTTGAGCACGCATTCCATCGCAGTGAAGAGTGTCGCAAACTGTGGGTTGTTGGATTTGATCGAACTCATTCCACTAACATCGTGGAAGGTGGCAACCGGGGGAAGATTACGAACGCCTTATTACAAGGGTCATGCCCCGCTACCGGGAGTTATTCTGCCCTCAGTCTTGACATGCATCCAGCTTTCGTTCACGTAAGAATGGGACAAAGTTTCGATACTCCCTTTCGGTTTGAGGCGGGAAGGGGGAGCTCGAGGGGCACTGACCTTGCCCCCCATATCCGTACGCCGTTGAATATGAGTGCACAGTCGCCAGCAGGCGGCGGAGCGGACGGCGAGTGTCTTGAACCAAGCACACGGAAGCGCAGATGCCCCAGCGCGAGCAGACCTGGCATAACGTTAAATGCGCCCTCCCCCACCGTAGACCGGGGTCGGGGTTGGTTCTGGCCCGTCCGCGCGCTACAGAGTGCTCCCTCCCGCGAGGAACGCGTCACACCATCACAAATGACCAATGTCAAAGGATGAATGTTTTTCTCCATCACACTATGTAGTGACGCAAATCACTGCGGGAACATGGGTGACTTAACGAGACTCGCACGTGTCGGTGCTGGCCGTGAGGGTGCGGCAGGTCCAGATATTTCGAGGTTGTTTTGATATGAGTCGATGCATCTAGCCATCTACACCAGGGTCAGCACGACGGAACAACATCCCGAAATGCAAGAGCAAGAATTGCTGGAATACGTCAAGCGCCGAAACTGGAAACTCTACAAAGTCTACTGCGATAAGGGCGTGTCAGGCGCAGCCGAAAAGAGGACGCCCTGCACTCGACGAACTATTGCAAGACTGCCGTCGCGGCAAGATTTCGGCAGTCGTGGTCTCTGGAAATTCGACCGGTTTGCGCGGTCACTGAAACATCTCCTGAACTCGCTGGAGCTATTCAGAGCGCTAGGGATCGGTTTTGTTTCCTGTACAGAGGCGATCGACACCTCTCTGCCACATGGCGAAATGCTCTTCCAGATCATCGGCGCTATTGCCCAATGGGAGCGGTCTCTGATCGCTGAACGCGTGAAAGCTGGCCTTCAGCACGCCCGAAGCCAAGGGAAACGCCTGGGTCGTCCTCCGTTGCGCGTGTTGAACCCGAGGGATGTGGCAGCACTCCGGAAGGAGCGAGCACGCACAAGGGCACCATTCAGGGAACTTGCGATGAAATATGGCGTGTCGGTGTGGACGGCGCACAAGCTGTGCAGAGGAAAGGAAAGGCACTGAGTTTTCCATGGGCATCTACTTGCGAGGAAAGATTTGGTGGATCAGCTACTTCGTTGGAGGTCGTCAACGATTCGAGAGCTCGCGGTCACCAAAGAAGCGGGACGCCCAGCAATTGCTGGACATCCGCAAAGGCGCAGCCAGAGAAGGCCGGTTGCGGCTAACAAAAACCAAATCCCCTCGTTTCGACGAATACGCAAAACGCTTTCTGCTTAACATCGAAAGTCCGAATACGCTCAAGCGATACAGCTCATCGATTCAGAACTTGACTGCGCACTTCGGTGACCCAAAACTTTCGGACATCACGGCGGACCTCGATCGAGGATTTCACAGAGAGCGCGTCTATCGGGCGGCGTTCGCACCGCAACTGTAAACCGGGATCTTGCGGTTCTCCGTCGGATGCTGAAATTGGCGGAACGCAAGAGGCTGATCGGCGAAAGTCCTTTCCGAGACGTTGAATTTCTCGAAGAGCGCAAGCAGCGACGTCGCCCACACATACTCACCTACGATGAGGAAGATCGACTGCTCGCGGTGGCTGCACCTCACATTCGTGCCTTGGCCGTTCTGATTCTCGAAACTGGAATGCGGTCACGTCGAGAGGCGCTGTCGCTGCTTTGGAGCGATGTAGACCTTGTAAACGACGTTATCCACGTGCGCGAATCGAAAACGATCGCTGGAGAGCGCACGATCCCCATCTCGGCCAGATGCAAAACTGAGCTGTTGCGCTGGCGTACTCTTATCGGGCCGGAATTCTCTTCTTACGTATTCCCGAATACGCAGGCACCTTCAAAGCCCCTGAAGGATCTGCGTAGAAGCTGGGCGAAAGCGCTGAAAGATGCTGGCCTGCAGTATTTCTGGATTTACGACCTTCGGCATACGCTGGCCACGCGGCTCACCCAGGCAGGTGTTTCGCCGGTGTTCGTAGCCCAGATCATCGGGCACTCCAGCACCAGTATCCTCAATACCTACGCCCGCGCCATCGATGAATACCGCAGGGACGCAATTCACAAGCTGGAAGAACTCCGCGACGATCATGCCTCCGCCCAAAAGCCGCGCCAGATACCGGCTAGCGGCTCAATCCAGTAGCGACCATTACAATTTCATGACAATTTGGGGTTTTTCGGGGTTTCGAGGTCTTTAATCTAAGGGCTTTCCGGTCGCCGATATTGCCTACAACTCATTGGAATCAAAAAAGGACTGGCGGAGAGGGAGGGATTCGAACCCTCGGTACAGGTGTTAGCCCGTACAACGGTTTAGCAAACCGCCGCATTCGGCCACTCTGCCACCTCTCCTGCGGCTTGTCGGGTTTGATTTTATCACGGCCTTGCGCAAGCGACCGGCAAGGCCCGGAGAGCTTCAGATTTGTGCGCTTACATCTTTATTTAATCGGGCCTCAATGCGGCGGGGACGTTTCCGCTGGGGTGCGGTCGTCGCTCCACCAGATGTTTGAATTGTCGGGGACTGGTTTTTTTTCGTAGACGAATCCGGACTCTTGCAGTTCGTCGAGAATCGCGCCGATGGCTTGCCTCACCGCTCCCCGCACAGCTTCGCTGAGCTCACATCCCGGCTCGAAATTTTCTCCAACGATTCCTACCAACAGCACATTTTCCGGGCTGGCGCCCAGCATTTCGGCGCTCATCAGGCATTCGGAGAGCGCCGGAGAATGGGGGTCGAGTCTTTGCGCGGGAGTTTCGCGAAGAATGTCGGCTTTGCGGTAAGGCACCACCGAGCCCGGAGGATCATCGGACGCGACGCAATCGACAAGGATGACGGTGTGCAGGCCGACGATGCGGTGCGTCAGATCGAGTGCAGGCGTGCCGAGGTCGGCGATTTCTACATCGCCCTCGAGACTGTATTCCGATTCGAGGACGCGAACCACGTACGGCCCCACGCCGTCGTCGCCGAGCAGCACGTTGCCGATCCCGCCGATGAGAGCGCGTTTCACAGGATCTTCGCCACCGCGATCTTGCGGCCCGAGGGATCGAAGGCATGACACGCGCAAGCCATGCAGGGATCGAACGAGTGGACGGTGCGTAGCACCTCGAGCGGCTCTTCCGGTCTCGCCAGCGGAGTGTGCAGCAGCGAGGCTTCGTACGGGCCGTGCGCTCCGGCGTGATCGCGGGGGCTGGCGTTCCAGGTCGAAGGAACCACTGCCTGATAGTTTTTGATTTTCTGATCTTCGATCACGATCCAGTGCGATAGCGTGCCGCGTGGCGCTTCGTGTGTTCCCACACCTTTCACCTCATGCGACGGCATAACGGGCTGATTGTGCACCGTGTAATCGCCCTTGGCAACGTTATTCACCAGCAACTGCCAGTGCTTCTGCGCAAGTTCCGCCAACATGCAGGCGCGGATGGCGCGGGCGGCGTGCCGTCCCAACGTGGAGTGCAGAGCCGCAGGCGTGGCGCGAACTCCGCCGATTGCAGCAACCTTCTCGATTGCAAGATCGGCGTATTTCTTAGTCAGTGGATGTCCTTGCGCATATCCGACCAGCACTTGCGCCAGCGGACCCACCTGCGCGGGCTCATTGTTGTAGCGCGGAGCCTTCACCCATGAGTACTTCTGATCCGCGGTCCATCCGGTAAATGCGGGCTCGGTCTCGCCCACCCAGGGATGCAATGGACGATCGCCTTGATAGTAGGCATGCGTAACGTCTTCACTGACCGACTGCCGGAAGATCGGATCGGCCGCGGTCTGGAATCCACGAACTCCCGCCAGATCTCCGGCATGAATGTAGCCACCGGGCAGATCATACGATGAGCCCTTGCTATCGAGCGGCAGGTCGGGAACAGCGAGATAATTGGTCACGCCACTGCCGATTTTGAACCACTCGGGATACATCGCCGCGACTGCGCAGACATCGACGAAGTAGACCTGCTGCACGAACTGGATGACCTCGTCGAGCAGCACTTTGATCATTTCCAGCTTTTCCATGTTGAGCGCGTTGGCGCTGTCGAGATCAATCGCGTTGGCCACGCCGCCCACGGTCAGGTTCTGAATGTGCGGAGTCTTCGAGCCCAGCATGCCGACGACCTGCAATGCTTTGCGCTGATATTCGAGCGCCTGCACGTAGTGCGAGAACGCAAGCAGGTTCACGTCGGGCGAAAGCCGCATCGCAGGATGTCCCCAGTACCCATTCTGGAAGATGCCCAGCTGCCCGCTGGCGGCGACGGCGTTCACGCGATCCTGCGCGGCTTTTAGCTCATTGCGCGAGTTGCGCGGCCAGGGCGAAAGACTCTCGGCCAGCTTCGACGTCGCGGCCGGATCGGCTTTCGGAATCTGCATCACGTCGACCCAATCGAGCGCGGAGAGTTGATAGAAGTGCACGATGTGATCGTGCAGCGCATGCGCAATCAGAATCAGGTTGCGGATATATTGCGCATTCGGCGGGATCTCCAGGTTCAGCGCGTCTTCCACCGAACGCACGCTGGCCATGGCATGCACCGTGGTGCAAACGCCGCAGAAGCGCTGGGTGAAGAGCCAGGCATCGCGCGGATCGCGGCCGCGCAAAATCTTTTCGATGCCGCGCCACATGGTGCAGGACGCCCAGGCATTGCTCACGGCGTTGTTGTCGACCTCCACGTCGATGCGGAGGTGGCCTTCGATGCGGGTGATGGGATCAATGGTGATTCGCTGTGCCATAGTTACCTGCTGTTAGTCGCCGCTGGTCGGCTTGGGTTCGTCTTCGCCGAAATATCCGAACTTGAAATAGCCGGTCCACCGGATGTACGGCCGCCGGAACCGGAAGTAGCTCGCCATGTCGTGCCACTCATGCAGCGGCGCGGGGAGGATGGCGAGACGCTTGACCGCAATCAAAAATCCGACCACGCCCAGAGAGATGAATCCGAGCGAAACCAGAATCTCGATGGTGGCGGGGAAGTACAGCGCCTCGGGATTCGGCCGGAACGCCAGCGTGGTCGGGCTGAAGCGGTAAATCATTCCTCCGGCCGAACTGATCACATATCCCAGGAACATGAAGCGCTTATCGTGAGTCTTCAACGACCGTTGCAGTAGCCAGGCACCCAGGGCAATCGAAATCACTTCCACCCAGAAGACGCCGGCGAAGCGATCGAAAAGAAACGCAGTGCCCAGCGCTCCGCGGAAGATGATGTCGAGAAAACGCAGGCCCAGCCAGCCATAGATGAGCCAGGCGGTGATCTTCGCGGCTTCGTCGAGAACGTCCATGTCCATGCCGCGCTTCCACACCAGGCAGCAGAGCATGGTTGTGCCGGCTACGCATCCAAACGACATGAAGGTCGCCGCGCCCAGATAGAGCAGCGGTAGCCACGGGCTTTGCCACAGCGGATGCACGCGCTCGCCGGCCAGAAGCATCAGAGCGCCGAGCGACGACTGGTGCATGCCTGGCAGCAGGTATGCGGCGGCGATAATGTAGGGATAAAAATAGTGCAGCCGCTTTTCAATCTTTTCCACGCCCGGTCGCAGGCGCGAATCGAAATACCACAGCCGCTCCAGCACCGGGGGAATGTTTTCAACGGCCAGTGGGATCATGGCATAGATCGACATGCAGATCGCGACTTCCGCCAGTGGAGAGTGCATGTTCCACTTCCAGGGGAAGACGATCCAGTAGAAATTCCACGGACGCCCGGCATCAATGCCAAGCAGAAGCAGCCCGCAGGCGTATGCCAGAAAGCTGGTCAGCAGCGCCATGCGCATGAGGGCATGAAGCTTTTTTCGGCGGAATACCCACGCCGCGATTCCCACCGCGAACGCGCCTGAGCCCAGCGCGGTCATCACCATCACGTTGAATGTTTTCCAGATGCCCCAGCCGTAGGCGTCGTTCATACCGCTTACCGGGCCGAGTCCGGCCAGTTCGCGATAAGCGGTCAAAACCAGCGCGATCAGAACCAGCCCGGACAGACAGAGAAAAAATCCGTTCACCACTGGAAATCCATACACGGGAACGGCGCGTTCCCAGCGTTCACTATTGCGATTGATGCTTGTGTTCGCGCTGCTCATAGTTGCGCCCTCAGCCCGGTCTGTTTTTCGCGATCGACGGCTTCCTGCTCGTGGCCGTGGAGATTTCTACGAATCACCTGCACCAGTCCGGCGTAGAGCAACGCGGGCAGCGCGAAGTATTGATACAAACGCCGCTGCCAGCGCAGCGTCTTGGCGGGAACCGATTCCGGTCCGAGTTCCGGCAGACCTAACTTTTCAAAGGGGACATGAGACAGGTAGAGCGCCTGTGTGCCGCCGTTATCTGTCTCGCCATACACGCGGTTCTGGTAGTAGCGGCCGGGGCTGTTCTGAATGCGGCGCTTGGCCTCGATCAGCAAAACTGGACGCGGTCCGAAGATTACAGCGCCCGTGGGGCAGACGCTGGTGCATCCCGGCTTCAATCCTTTTTCCAAACGCTCGCTGCACAGTTCGCACTTGGTGACGCGCGGGTTGTAACCCTGCCACTGGAAGCGCGGAATGTGATAGGGGCAGGTGATCGTGCAATAACGGCAGCCGATGCATCTGTCGGCGGTCCAGGTCACGATGCCCGACTCTGGATCCTTATGCAGCGCCTGGAACGGACATCCCGCCGCGCAGGCCGGGTCGAGGCACTGCATGCACTGCCGCTTGGCGAACGAGAATTGCGAGCCGTCCTCCGACTTATAAAGCTTGATGACGTTGCGGGTAAGGTCGTTCAGATCCGTTGGCGCCTGATGTAATGAGTCGAGCCGTGTGTCGGGCGGAGTGTTGTTGGCTTCGGCACAAGCAGCGACGCAGGCTTTGCATCCGATGCAGATGGTCGCGTCGTAGAGCAGACCGACCGCCGCGGTCGGCACGGTCATGGTTTCCGCCTCGAGCGTTTGGCTGCCGACCGTGACTGCCACCGCGGCCGGAACTCCCGCCTTGGCGATGCCGGTAATCAGTTGTCGCCGAGTGATGGCCACGTCAGTCCTCTTTCCTGGCGTCCGGTTTTGCTTTCAATTTTTCTGCGTAAGCAATGTCGGCGGATACCCGCTGTACGCCCGCCTCAGTGCTGCTCTCGAATCGCTGCGAGGCCACCCAGGCGGCGCTCCCGATGCCTCCGGCGATCACGCCCACCAGCGCGGCCGCTCCAACTTTCAATCCGCCCGCCGCGCTGTAAATCGGCGGATACGTATCAGGCGGCGTTGCCAGGTGAATGGGAACGGTTTCGAACGTTCCCATCTTCCAGATCACGCCTTTCTCCGTGCATCCCGCGCAGGGGATGCCGCAACCGATCGGCCACACGCCGGGAATCTCATTGAAGTGCCGCGTGGAACACGAAGCGTGCGTCACCGGGCCTTTGCAGCCCAGCTTGTAAAGGCACCAACCTTTGCGATGTCCTTCGTCTCCGAAGGCAGTAGCGAAGCGTCCGGCATCGAAGTGCGCGCGCCGCGGGCAGTTCTCATGAATCACCCGCTCGTAGGCGAACTTCGGCCGCTTGAATTCGTCGAGTTCCGGCAGGCGTCCCATGGTGACGTATTCCAGAACCACGGCCAGCAGGTTGTAAGGATTCGGCGGGCAGCCGGGGAGATTAATGATGGGCTTGCCTGAGATCACCGAGTCGATGCCCATCGCTCCGGTGGGATTTGGATCAGCCGAGGGCACGCCGCCCCACGAAGCGCATGATCCGATGGCGATGACGGCCGCAGCCTGGGCCGCAACGTCTTTGGCAACCTGGATGGCGGGCTTGCCGGCCAGTTCCATGTAGATGCCGTCGTCCTTGGCAGGAATGGCGCCTTCGACCACCAGCACAAACTTGCCCGCATTTTCTTCGATCGCCGACTTTAGCGCCGCTTCGGCCTGCGCTCCCGAGGCCGCCATCAAGGTCTCGTGATAGTCGAGCGAGATGACGTCAAGAATAAGGTGGGCGACGTCGGGGGCCGTGGTACGCAGCAGGGTCTCGGTGCATCCCGTGCAATCCTGGAAATGCAGCCAGATGACCGACGGCCGCTTCGCCTTGCCGACGAGCTTGGCAATCTGGGCGGCGGACCGGTTGCTGGTCAGGCTCAGACCGACGGGCGCTGCGATCATGATTTTGGAACAGAGTTGCAGAAAGCTACGGCGCGATACTCCGGTTTTCTGCAGATGAGCGGCGATTGTTTCTCGTTCGCCTGTCGACATGGGCAGTCTCCCTGACTAAACTCGAGTCGGATTGCTCTCCGGGCACTGAAAACCCCTGGCCGCGGCTGCTCCCAATGCGGCGCCGTAGCTGCTTTTTGCCCGGGATGAACTCGATTGTGCGGAGAGTGTCGGCGGGATTCGTCTGGGATTAACTGCTGCGCGGATGATGATGAGAACGTTAAGAATTTGGCCCAGCTTGCGTGCGCGATCCCCGGTTGATCCTTCCGGCTCCCTCCTCTCCAGCCAGCTGGCTGAGGTTCCGTCAGCTGGTCAGACCGCAATCGAATGGATTGTTTATCTGCTATTCCGGTTTTTGCGTAAGTGACCCAAATCACGGAATGACGTGACAAGGATCAACAGGGAATTCCGGTAGGCCCTTCAGTTTTTCAGGCGCCTTCCTTTGTGTACCTTCGTGGCCTTAGTGTTTGGAGATGATTCCTCGCTCTCAGGCGAAGCTCTTGCCAAGAAAAAAAATCTATTCGTACTAGTCGAAAAGAAGGGTGTGCCAGCGTGCGAGTTCGATGTTAAGTTTTTCACAAGAAACATCGGACTTCCCCCGGAGGCCCATCATGAGATCTTGTCGCAACCCCGCCTGCACAGCATTCGGCCGCATCTTCTATTCGCTGACCACCCGCTGCCCGTTCTGCAAATGGGATTTGAAGAACACAGAGCAGGGCGCGGCCCCGCAGAGTGCGGCGGCAGCACAAGGCGCGCGTAAATAGTCGGCTTGTCTAGCTGGAAGTAGTCTGGCTGCCCGGCGCCCAGCTTTGCAGTTTCACCAGCCAATTCGCGGGCTCGGGAAGAATCGCGAACTTCGGCAGTTCGCCCCGCACCATCGCCACTTCATCGCAGCAGTGATAGCGCGGGCAGGCGTGGCAATCTTTGTAGATCTTGTCGGGAATATCTTCACGCTGCGCGACCGAAAATCCCTGCGCCCCGAAAAAATCCGGCTTGCGCGTGAACAGGCAAATGCAATCTACGCGATGTCGCTTTGCCTCGGCCAGCAGAGCCTTTACCAGGCGTCCCCCTCCGCCGCGGCCTTGCGCCCACGGAGCCACGGTAATCGAGCGGATCTCGGCCAGATGCGTGCCATAAAGATGTAGCGCGCCGCAGCCGATAATTCGCCCTTCATCCTCGAGCACGACAAAATCGCGAACGTTCTCGCAGATCTCCGCCAGCGTGCGCGGCAGCAAGGTGCCGTCACCGGAATATCCCGCGATCAAATCGTGAATCTGCTCCGCATCGGGCAGGATCGCTTTACGCGTGCGCATGAGCATGGACCTCCTCACGAAGCGACTCGACTTTTTTCTGGGCAGCCCGCAGCGCCTGCTGTACCCGCGCAGGGGCAGTGCCGCCCGGAACATCGTGCATAGCCAATACCGAAGCAAGTTTCAGCGACTCGTAAAAGTCCGGACCGAAATCTGAACTCAGCGATTGCAGTTCCGCCAGCGGCAACTCCTGCAGCTCGCAGCCTTTCTCAATGCACATCTGCACGGCCTTTCCCACCCGCTCATGCGCCAGCCGCGAAGGCACGCCGCGGTTCACAAGATATGTAGCAGCAGCCCAGGCATTCATGAATCCCGTCTGCGCCGCGGCCTGCATGTGCTCGAAATTAAATTCCACCGCCTTCATCCAGCCCGTGATCAGCGGCAGCATCCGCAGCAGAGTGTCGGCCGCATCGAACAGCGGCTCCTGCGTCTCTTGCAGATCTTTGTTGTAGGCCAGCGGCAGGCCTTTCAACGAAACTGCCAGCCCGGCGGCATAGCCCAGAATACGGCCTGTTTTTCCCCGCACCAGTTCGAGCAGGTCAGGGTTTTTCTTCTGTGGCATTGCGCTGCTACCCGTCGAATAAGCCTCAGGCAGCACCAGGAATCCATACTCCTGCGTGGAGAAAAGAATCATCTCCTCCGCCCAGCGGCTGAGATGAATGGAAAGCAGCGACAGAGCATTCACAAACTCAATCGCGAAATCGCGATCGCTGGTCGCGTCGATGCTGTTCGCGGTCGGAGCGTCAAATCCCAGATTCGAAGCCATGAATGCACGATCCAAAGCCAGGGTCGCGCCCGCCACGGCTCCCGAGCCCAGCGGACACACATTCATCCGCTTGCGACAATCGGCCAGCCGGTCGGCGTCGCGCAAAAACATTTCGACATACGCCAGCAACCAGTGCGCCACCTGCACCGGTTCCGCCCGCTGCAGATGCGTGTAAGCCGGCATCGCCGCCTCGCCAGCCTGCTCCGCCCGTTCTGTCAGCGCGCCACACAGATCCGCGAGCTCCTGCCGCAGCTGATCGATTACGGCCCGCACATACAACCGCAGGTCGGTCGCGATCTGCTCATTCCGGCTGCGCCCACTGTGCAGCTTGTAACCCGTCTCCCCAATCAGCCCGACCAGATGCTTCTCGACAAAATGATGAACGTCCTCCGCCTCATCATCGTCAAGAAACGCCGGCGAGGCCGCAGCCTTCTGACCAATCTGCTCCAGTCCCTGCAGCATGCTGATCAACTCATCCGCCGAGAGCACACCCGCATTCTTGAGCGCGCGCGCGTGTGCGCTGCTGGCGGCGATTTCATACCGCAGCAGCCGACGGTCGAATTGAAACGACCGCTGCCAGCGCTCGAACTCCGGATCCAGCGGCTGCCGGAACCGTCCCGACCACATCTTCATCAGGCCACCTCCACGCGCGCCCGTGCCCGCGAACGCGACGGCAGGCCCAGAATGCGGATGAATCCCGCCGCATCCTTCTGGTCGTAACTATCGCCCATGGTGAACGACGACAGATCAGTGCGGTAGAGAGAGTTTTCCGATTCGCGGCTGACCACGGAAACGTTTCCTTTATATAAGGAGAGCGTCGCGCTGCCCGTCATCCCTTTCTGGGTGCTGTCGACGAAAGCATCCAGAGCTTCGCGCAGCGGCGTGAACCACAGGCCGAAGTAAACCATCTCGGCATACTTCAATCCGATCTGCTGCTTGAAGTGCGCCACCTCGCGCTCCAGGCAAAGCGCTTCCAGTTCACGATGCGCAGCGATCAGCAGCGTGCCACCGGGAGTCTCATAGCATCCGCGCGACTTGATTCCAACAAAACGGTTCTCCACGAGATCAACGCGTCCGATCGCGTTGCGGGCGCCGATTTCGTTCACCAACTCCACCAGTGATACGGGATCGAGATTCATCCCGTTCACCGACACTGGAATTCCCTGCGCGAAGCCGATCGTGACCTGCTCCTCTTTGTCTGGCGCCTCCTGCGGAGATTTCGTCATCTGCCACGTCGTCGCCAGCGGAGCGTTCCCAGCGTCTTCAAGTTCGCCACCCTCATGGCTGATGTGCCACAAATTGCGGTCGCGGCTGTGAATCTTGGTGCGGCTCGCCTCCACCTGAATGCCATGCTGCTCGGCGTAATCGAGGCAATCTTCACGTGACTTCAGCGTCCACTCGCGCCACGGCGCAATGATCTTCAACTCTGGAGCCAGCGCCTGGTACGTCAGTTCGAACCGAACCTGATCGTTCCCCTTGCCCGTGCATCCGTGAGCGACCGCGGTCGCGCCTTCGCGCAACGCCACTTCCACCTGATGCTTCGCAATCACCGGACGCGCCAGCGAAGTGCCCAGCAGATATTTGTGCTCGTACACCGCCCCGGCCTTGATCGCGGGGAAAACATATCCCGTCAGAAATTCCTCGCGCATGTCTTCAACGATGACCTTGCTCGCCCCGGTCTTGTAAGCTTTCTCGACCACGGCCTCAATGTCGTCGCCCTGACCCACGTCGCCGACCATAGCGATGACGTCGTAAGAATAATTTTCTTTGAGCCAAGGAATAATGATGGAGGTGTCCAATCCACCGGAATAAGCGAGTACGATTTTTTCAGGCATGTGCGCTCCTCACGGGCAAGCGCACGGCGCCGCCCAGTAATAGATAAAGAATTGATTTCTGAACATGCAGGCGATTTTCCGCCTGCTCGAAGATGATGGAATTTTCCGAGTCCATCACTGCGTTGGTTACTTCTTCGCCGCGATGCGCCGGCAGGCAATGCATGAAAGCCGCATGCGGCGCGGCTTCCGCCATCAGTTCCTCGTTCACCTGATAGGGTTGAAAAATAACGGCTCGCTGCTCCGCTTCGTTTTCTTGCCCCATGCTCGCCCAGGCGTCGGTGTAGACCGCGTCAACGCCAGCAACCGCCGCCTGCGGATCGTTCATCAACTCGATCTTTGCGCCGGTCTGCTTTGCGATCTTGCGCGCGTCCGCGACGATTTGCGGATTCGGCTCGTAGCCCTTTGGCGTCGCAATACGAATCGAGGAGCCAAGGCACGCCGCGGTCAGCAGCAAAGAATGCGCGACATTATTGCCGTCGCCGACATAGGCCAGAGTAATTTTCCGCAAATCGCCGAAGCGTTCCTGCAGCGAGAAATAATCCGCCAACGCCTGGCAGGGATGCTCCAGATCGCTGAGCGCATTGATCACCGGAACCGAAGCGAACTTCGCCATGCCCGCAATCGTCTCCTGCGCGAACGTGCGCAGCACGATCACATCGACCCAGCGTTCGAGATTGTGTGCGATGTCGCTCAGCGATTCGCGCGCGTCCAGGCGGCCTTGCGTCTGATCGACGAAGATCGTCGTCCCACCCAGGCTCGACATCCCGGCCTCAAACGTGAGCCGCGTGCGCAGCGACGGCTTCTCGAAGAACATCACCATCTGCTTGCCCGCCAGCGACCGCTGGAACACCGATGGCCGCGACTTCATCAGTTCCGCCAGGTGCAGTACGGCTTCCACGCCCTGCGGACCCAGGTCGCGAGTGGAAATTAAATCCGGGCACCAGAAAATACCGGGAAAAGTTTCCGGCACAACCGGTGCCCGACTCTGCAACGAGTTGCTCAATGTTGATCCCTCTCTCTCGTCTTTAATTCGCTTGCGGAGGGCGGCTGTCCGATTCATGCGCAGATCGCTCATGCGCAAGTCACCTCGGTCCCGCATTCCAGCTTCGTAAAATAAAATTGCGGCAGTGCATCGGCTTCCGCAGCCGGAAGAATTCTCACCCGCCCCACTCCCTGCTTCAACGCCGCCTTGCAGGCGTTCAGCTTCGGAAGCATGCCTCCGCTCACGACTGCTTCAGCGGTCAATTCATCAACCTGCTTCGTGTTAAGCCACGGAATAACCGCGCCGCTCGCGTCTTTCACGCCCGGAACATCGGTCAGAAAGATGAGCGCATCAGCATGACAAGCCGACGCACAGGCTGCGGCCATTTCGTCGGCGTTCACGTTGTAGTATTCGCCATCCGCGCCCAGGGCGATCGACGCCAGTACGGGAATCCCTCCCTGCTGCCACAACGCTTCGATCCAGCAGGGTTCGGCGAAACAAATTTCGCCGACAAAGCCGAGATCGTTCCCAGCGACAATTTTCTTGCGCGCGCGGAACGACATGCCGTCACCGCCACAAAAACCGACCGCCGGCATGCCCGCCGACTGAATCGCCGCGACCATCTTTTTATTCACCATGCCGCCCAGCACCATCAGCGCAACGTCGCGGGTCTCCGCGTCGGTGATGCGCAGGCCGCCGACAAATTCGCTTTTCTTCCCCAGTTGCTTGAGCACGCGCGTCAATGCGCTGCCGCCGCCGTGCACCACGGCCACGCGATGCCCATCTTGCGCGAGTTCGGCAATTGCCCGCGCCGCCTTGCGCAGGATCGCCGCATCTTCCAGCGCGGCGCCTCCGATCTTGATTACAACGATCACTGCAGTCCCTCGTCTTCCGCCCATCCGTTCATCAGGTTCATGTTTTGCACGGCTTGCCCAGCCGCGCCCTTCAGCAAGTTGTCGATGCACGAAATCAGCACCAGTCGCCGCCCATCGTCCGCCAGGCAAAATCCCAGATCGCAATAATTCGTGTGCAGCGAAAACTGCAACTGCGGCAGTTTTGGCGTCTGAAATACCCGCATCCAGCGCTTGCCCGCATAAAAACTGCGGAAGCAGTTCTCCACCTCGATCGGAGTCATGGCACGGTTGAGCTGCACATAAATGGTCGAAAGAATCCCGCGCGGAATCGGCAGCAGGTGCGGCGTAAACGTCAATTCCTGCGCGCTCAATCCCAACTGCTCGACCATCTCGCCGACATGCCGGTGACTGAAAATCGAATACGCGGAAAGATTGTCCGCGACAGAAATAAAATGCGTTTTCGCCGTCGGCTCTTTGCCCGCTCCCGAAACTCCCGACTTCGAATCCGAAATAATGCCGTGCTTGCGATCGACCAGCCCGGCCTTGAGCAGCGGCGCCAGCGCCAGAATCACTGAAGTTGCATAGCATCCCGGATTGGCTATCAGCGCGGCATTCGCGATGCGATCTCCGTTCAGTTCGGGCAGTCCGTAGGTCGCTTTTGCCGTCAACTCGGCCGCGGTCACCGCATCCGCATCCTCAAAGCCGTAGATCGCCCGATGCTGCTCTTCCTTCAAACGCCATGCCCCGCTCAAATCGATGACGCGCAAGCCCTGTGCAATTGCCTCCGGCACTAGAGAGCGCGAAGCCGCATGCGGCGTCGCCAAAAACAGCAGCTCAATCCCTTGCCGCTTCAGCGCTTCCCAGGAAAGCGGGTGCAGCGGATATCCTCCGTTGCCCGAGAGCACCGGAAAAGTTTCGGCCAAATCCAAGGCACCGTCGGACTCCGCCCCGCTGCCGTTCTGCGCCGGACGCCGCAGCAGCACCGGCTTCTCGACCAGCGGATGCCGCACAAGAATGCGCGTCAACTCCAGGCCGGAATATCCGGTCGCGCCCAGCACGGCCGTCTTTAGCTTCGCCGCCATTTACCCCAACATCTCCTCAATCCGGCTCGCCAAATCTCGCGCCTGCTCTTTGTCGGGACACACAATCAAAATCGTGTCGTCTCCGGCGATCGTGCCCACCACCTCATTCCACTCCGTCTCGTCGAGCGACGCTGCTACCGGCTGTGCGCTGCCCACGATGGTCTTGATGACCAGCAAATTCTGCGCCGAGCGCACATCCAGCACGAATTCGCGCACCAGTCGCGATACCGGAGGCAGCGCCGCTCCCGCCCCGTTCTCGCCCTGCGGCAGGGAATAGCCGTGCGGCGTCTTGCTCAGGTTCAGGTCGTGGATGTCGCGCGACAAGGTGGCCTGCCCGACCTTGAATCCGCGCTTGCGCAGCGCCCGCTGCAAATCGTCCTGGCTGGCGATAGAGTTGTGCTTCAGCACATCCAGCACCGCCCGCTGCCGTAGGGTTTTATTCATCATGAATAAATATTCATCCGAGTGAATAAATATCTCCTGATATTACGGGCATGAGCGCAGATGTCAAGTGGAAAATAACGTGCAGGCGGGTGGGGAGATTACCGTTCAGCAACGGCAGAGGCGGTCAGGGATCACACGAGCGTTCACGGGTTACTTTGCTTCAGTCCGCGCGAATCCGTGTAACTCCGTGGCTAAGAAGTTTGCTTGCGGAACTCGTCACGACCAGGTTCGCAGCCCGATGATCCCCCAATACCCGAGGTACAAGCCGGCAATCACCAGCGCAATCGTCACCACCACTGAGAAGCGCCGAACCCCGCGCCGCACGCCTTCTTCCGGCGCTCGCACCAGAGCTGCGGCGCTACCCAGCACGGCGAGTGCAAAGATCAGCGTGCTCACAAAAAGCGCAAATGACCATACCGTCAGATTGCCCAGGCGCCCGATCAGGTCGTCGCTGCTCAGCATGAATAGGACGACAAATCCCACCAGGCTCAGCACCGCAATGATCGGCCAGAGACGCATCGCCCGTTCCGCCGGACGCCGTCGGCTCCGGCTGAGGCCGCCCAACATCCAGAACGGCGCGTACAGCACGATAGCAACGATAGAGAGCAGCACAAATGCTGTCAGCAGAATTTCGCCGATCGCCAGCCCGGCAGGGATCTGCTTAATAACGGCCGTGCTCACTTCCACGAAGCGCCCTTCATTATTAGGTGTCAACAATTCCAACGTCGCTACCGGATCGGGTGGATCTTTCTTCGGAACATGGCGGAACTGCATCCCGCTCACCGGAACGTATTCGTCGTGCAAGTCGCTGACGTTCGCCATGATCATCTTGCCATCCTGAAAACGAACACGGCTGATGCCCATGATTCGTTCGATAAAATGCGTCAGCTCGACCCGTGGAGAATCGGGCTCGTACCATCCGGCATAATCACCCGCATTCGCCGGAAGGGCCGCCACCGGCGGCAGCGCCGGCTTTTCGAGCTTGCGCGTAATGTACGCCCGAATCGCCTTGCCAATCTTCTCGAAGGCATCGCCACTCCCGCTATTGATGCTGAAAAAATATCCCACGCCATAATCCGGCATGTAGCTCATGTCGGTTAGGCCACCATCCACGCCGCCATCGTGCCCGTGATACACGAATCCGTCATGCACCGTCCAGTAATTGCTCAGGCCGTATCCCGCCTTCAGCCCCTCTTTCGCTCCCCAGGTGCTGGTCGGACTTTCCATGCGATCGATATCCGCAGCCGGAACGACCTGCTTCCCATTCACCGCACCGCGGTTGAGATAGAACTGCACATAGGCCGCCATATCGTTGGCCGACGCATTGATGGCACCCGCCGGACGCAACAAAATGTGCCAGTAAGAAAACGGCGTCTTGCCGTCGTCGTGATACAGAGTCGTCCCCGCTCCCGCGGGCGGTTCGAAGTACGTCGCCGTCTTCATGCCGATGGGCGTGAAAAGATTCTGCTGCACGAAGTCTTCGAAGCGCTGCCCGGAAATTTTCTCCACAACCGCGGCCGCCACTCCGGGCCCGGCGTTGCAGTAGGCCATGCGCGTCCCCGGAGGCCAGCGCGAAATGCGCGAGGTGTGGTCATAGTCGAGGCCTTCGCGCACGCTCATCGAATCCGGCGCCTGCTTGGCATATTCGCGGAAGTGAATGTCGTCCCATCCCGTGGTGTGCTCCACCAGGTTCACCACGCGGATCGGATCGGTCGCCTCCCAGCGGTTCTGGTACCACACGTCCGGCGCCAATTTATGAACCGGATCTTCCAGCGACAGCTTGCCCTGATCAGCCAGCAGCAGCAGCGACAGCGAGGCGAAAGCTTTCGACGTCGAGCCAATGCGGAACAATGTGTCAGCGGTCGTGGCACGATTGCTGGCCACATCCGACAGTCCCAGCCCGGCAATCCACTCCGGGCCGGTGCGATGCACAATCGCCACCGCGACTCCGGGGGTGTGTGTATCTTTCAGAACTTGTTCGATCTGCTGCCGCAGCTCGTCCGTCGATTCGGCGGGCTTCAGCTTTTCTTCTTTTTTGTCAGCTGCCAGGCAGAGTGAGGTCAAAAGCACGAGGAGTAGAACGACTGCATAAGGGATGCGTCGCACGATGTGGCCCTCCGCTAGGCCCGGGGCAATTCTCAGCGGACTATCTTACGTCCGGGCGAGCTAAATCTGGTAGTCAATATCTTCCATCGCCCTCTGGAACGAGGCCGCAACCGGCTCTCGGCTCGCATCTGCGCCTTCCAGTTGCTGCACGCGTTCGCGCAGTTTATGAACTTCGGTCGCGACTGCAGCCAGCGCTTCCGACAAAGGATCGTTGATCTGCTTGGGATCGGTAATCACCACGCGCTTGCCGTCGCGCAGAATAATGTGGCCGGGCACGCCCACTACGGTCGAATTTTCCGGCACGTTGCGCAGCACTACCGACCCCGCGCCGATGCGGCAATTTTTCCCCACCGTGATATTGCCCAGAATCTTCGCGCCCCCGCCGACCACCACGTCATCTTCCAGCGTGGGATGCCGCTTGCCGTGCTCCTTGCCCGTGCCGCCCAGGGTCACGCCCTGATACAGCGTCACATCATCGCCCACAATCGAGGTCTCGCCGATCACCACGCCCATGCCGTGATCGATGAAGAGGCGCCGTCCGACCTTCGCCGCGGGATGAATCTCGATCCCGGTGAGCCAACGCGCAACCTGTGAGAACCAGCGGGCGAAGAAAAATAATTTGTGGTTCCACAGCCAGTGGTTGATGCGGTACCACCACACCGCATGCAATCCCGAGTAGCACAAATACACTTCCAGACGTGACTTCGCCGCCGGATCGTGCTCCATCACGTTGGCGACGTCTTCTCGAACTAGAGCAAAGAAGTGGGGCATAGATATAGATATCGATTAAGCTGGCAGCTCCGCCGTCGGAATCTGCAACGCCCTCTCCCGCAACTCCTGAAACAAAACGCTGCTCAAATAGCGCTCGCCAAACGAGGGGATGATGACGATGATCAGCTTTCCTTTATTCTCGGCGCGCTTCGCCACTTGCAGCGCGGCGACTACCGCCGCTCCAGAAGAGATGCCGACCAGCAAGCCTTCTTCGAGCGGCAAGCGTCGAGCCATGGCGATCGCCTCATCGTTCGATACCTGGATGATCTCGTCGATCAGATCAGTGCGCAGAATGCTGGGCACAAAGCCCGCGCCGATACCTTGAATCTTGTGCGGCCCTGGCTTGCCGCCCGAAAGAACCGGACTGTCGGTGGGCTCAACCGCGACCGCCTTGAACGAAGGCTTCTTGGGCTTGATGTACTCGCACACGCCGGTGATGGTTCCGCCCGTGCCCACGCCAGAAATCAGAATGTCGGCGCGCCCGTCGGTATCGTTCCAGATTTCAGGCCCCGTGGTCTCGAAATGGATCTTCGGATTCGCCGGATTATCGAATTGCTGCAGCATGTAAGCATTCGGAGTCTTGGCGATAATTTCTTTCGCTTTCAGGATCGCTCCCGGCATGCCGCGTGGCCCCGGCGTCAGGACGATCTCCGCGCCCAGCGCCAGCAGCAAGACGCGCCGCTCCAGGCTCATCGTCTCCGGCATGGTGAGAATGAGCTTGTACCCTTTTACCGCGGCCACAAAGGCCAGGCCAATGCCGGTGTTGCCGCTGGTCGGCTCCACCAGCACAGTCTTGCCGGGCTGAATTTTCCCCGCCCGTTCGGCGTCTTCGATCATGCTCACGCCGATGCGGTCTTTCACGCTATGCAGCGGGTTCTGGCTCTCCAGCTTCGCGACGACTTCCGCGACGCAGCCGCCCGTAACCTTATTCAGCCGCACCATCGGCGTATTTCCAATCAACTCCGTCACACTATTGGCAATCTTCATAAAATGTCTTCCCGTCCTCATGTTTCAATCGCGCGCAGTTTATATAGTCTCACCCGCAACGTTATGAATCAGAATACCGCCTAACGCTTTCCGTATCGAGCATTGACTTTGGCCGTGCTCTCATGCCAGACTGCCGTGCTCGCATCCTTCTATGGCAAAGCTCCGTCCTATTGCTGCCAGCGATCTCGGCAGGTTCCTGCTGAACATTGGCAAGCTCGAAGCCGGCCTCTAACCAGCAAATCCCGGCTCCGGGTAGAATCTCCGGTTTCCATCTCAGAACGCCAGCACTACTTTGTTCTTTGTTGTTCTCTAAGGGGGCATCATGAAAACTCCACGATTTTTCTTATGCAGTGCGCTGGTTCTGCTTGCTGCCGGATTGCTTGCAGCCCAAACTTCAGAGGGCCGGATTCTCGGCACGGTTTACGACTCCACCGGAGCCGTGATTGTCGGGGCCAAGGTCACCGTGACGAATACGGCAACCGGCGTCAGTCGCCAGTTGACCACTACCAGCGCCGGCGAATATGTCGCGTCCAATCTTGAGCCCGGCTCTTATACCGTCAGCGCCACAGCCGCAGGCTTCAAGAAGACCATCAGCACGCCCTTCACCCTGGAAGTTTCGCGCGACCTCCGCATGGATTTGAAACTTCAGCCCGGAGCGATTTCTGAAACCATGGAGGTGAACGCCGAAGGATCGCTCGCCGACATCTCCGATGCCACGCTGAACGGCGTACTCTCTAACAAAGCCATCTCCGAACTTCCGGTCGAAGGCCGCGACTTCCAGAACCTGCTCGAACTTCATCCCGGAGTGCAGCGCACGCCCGGCGGCGGATTCCAGTCGATCACCTCCAACGGCAACCGCGCTGACGATAACAACTTCTTCATCGATGGAGCCGACGACAACGATGCCTATTACGGCGAAGGCGTCGCCAACGAGGCCGGGATCGAGGGCACGCCCGCCAGCTTCCTGCCTCTCGATGCAATTCAAGAGTTCAACACCCAGGAGAGCCCGACCGCCGATTACGGCGTGAAGCCCGGCGTGGTCATGAACATAGGCATCAAATCCGGGACCAACGACATTCACGGCTCCGCCTACTACTTCACCCGCAATTCCGCCTTCGACGCGCGCAACTACTTCAACCCCGCGCCGCAGCCGGTCTCGGCGCTGATTATGCATGAGTTCGGCGTCTCCTTCGGCGGGCCCATTAAGAAGGATAAGTGGTTCTACTTCGTCAACTACGAAGGCATTCGCGACAAGGTCGGCAATCCGGGAGTGGTGGATAGCCCGGTCACGTCCTCATTGTTGAATTCGACTCAACTGGCGAGTCTCGGCGACGCGCCCGAGGACTACAGTATCGTCGACGCTGTTTCTGGCCCGAATGGCTGCATGGTGACCGCCAGCTGCAACCCGCTCAGTTTGTCATTGTTGGGCCTGGTCCTTCCTAATCCCGGATTCACTTCTTCGCAGAGCGATCCCGCCGCCATCGACTTCGACTTCAATAACAAGAATCGCGGAGACAATCTAGTCGCCAAGACCGATTTTGTCCTGAACAAGAAGAACATCGTCAGCGCTCGCTTCATCTACGGCAACACGAACCAGACCGAGGAAGACGCCCTGCCCTTGCGCCCCGAATGGCTCTCGACCACTAGTCCCATTACGCAGGTGTTCGGTGTGAACCTGGCTTCGACCCCGAGCTCAGCATGGTCGAATGAAGTTCGCTTTAGCTACAACAGTTTCAATGAATACATCGCGCCCGTCGATCACACCGTCAATCCGTCCAGTTATGGCCTCAATACCGGCGTCACCGATCCGCGCCTGTTCGGCTTCCCGCGCATCAATCCTGGAAGCAACGACTTCAATTACATGGGCGGCAACTCCAGTTGGCCCCTGGGCACCTCGCCCAGCAAAACCTACAGCTTCTCCGACACAGCTTCTTATACACGCGGACGCCAGACCCTTCGCTTCGGCGGCAGCTTCCACTTCGGAGACGTCACCTATTACCGCGCAGGCTACGGTCGAGGACGCATTGACTTTGCCTCCCTGGAAGATTTCGTTGCCGGCAACGTCGAGCGCTGGCGCTTCCTTTATGGCGATCCTGGCCGGCAAATCACTCAGAAGGCATTCGGATTTTTTGCCCAGGATGACGTCAAGGCCACCCACAACCTCACCCTGAATCTGGGCCTGCGTTACGACGTCACCGATCCCATCAAGGATTCCCACAACCTGCTCGCGAACTACGTCCCTACTTCTCCCACCGGACTGTTGCAAGTGGGACAGGGAATCAGTTCGCCTTATCCGACCAACTACAGCAACATCTCACCGCGAGTCGGATTCGCATGGGATGTTTTCGGAAGTGG
Source organism: uncultured Acidobacteriota bacterium (assembly GCA_963701925.1). Classification (GTDB taxonomy): domain Bacteria; phylum Acidobacteriota; class Terriglobia; order Terriglobales; family Acidobacteriaceae; genus Sulfotelmatobacter. The sequence goes on along the minus strand of CAVPBQ010000004.1, from coordinate 837,412 downwards.
TAAGACTGTGGTCCGCTCCGGCTTCGGCGTGATCTTCGAGCAGCCCTCCATCCGCACCTTCATGTTCAACGGCGGCGGCTTGAATCTGAATGCCACCGGGGTGCCCTACATCGACGCCAACGGCAACCAGCAAAATCCCACTGGCACCATCACTTCTTTCCTGCAGGAGTCCAACGACAGCAGCGTTATCAACTGGATAGCACCTAACCAGTCAGCGACGATCTTCCCCAATACTGCGAACTCGGGAAACATTTGTAGTGTAGATAGCCAGTGCAACGTCTTCGGCGTCGACCAGCACCTGAAGACCCCTTACGTGATGAACTGGAATTTCAACGTCCAGCAGGCACTGACGCCAACCACGCTGCTGCAAGTGGCCTATGTCGCCAATCACGGCGTGCATCTCTACAGCGTGGACGACATCAACCAGGTGAACCCGCTCTACGATGACGAATCGGAGACCATCGGCCGGCCGCTGGCTACGAATTGTCCGGTGGCCCAAGGCGGGCAGGGATTCGGCGGACCGTGCTTCCCGTGGATTGGCTTTCTCGACCAACTCGGCAATCGCTCCAATTCGGCTTATAACTCCTTGCAAGTCACTTTGACGAAACGCTACTCGCACGGGCTCTATCTGCTCGCGGGCTACACCTATGCCCACGCGATCGATACTGCTACCAGCAACGTGGCCGGCGTCCCTCCAGATAGCAACAACTACAGCGAAGAGCGGGGCAATGGCGACTTCGATATTCGCCATCGCTTCACGCTTTCCATGACTTATGAATTTCCTTCGATGAAGACGCGCTCGCAAATGCTGGAAGGCTGGCAAGTCACCAGCATTGTGAACGTGCAGAGTGGCGAGCCTTACACGCTGGGCGACTTCAACGACGATCTCAGCTTGACCGGCGAATACAACGACCGCTGGAACATGACGGGGCCGGCCTCCAATATCCACTGGTCGCAGATCTCGCCGCTGCCCTACGTGAATCCCAATGCCTCCCCCTCTCCTTTCAATCTCGATCCCGTCACCAACGATGTGATCAGCGGCAACACTCCGGCGGCCCAGGCCTGCGTTACTCAGGCCTATGCGACGGGTGGAGTCGGCGCTGCGGATAACCTTGCCGGCCCCAATGAATATGACCTGGGATGCTATGTGTCGGGAAGTACTGTGATCACTCCCACGGCCTTCGGAAGCCAGGGTGACATGGGTCGCAACATCTTCCGCGGACCCACCTACACCAACTGGGACATGGGTCTCTACAAAACCTTCCGGCTGGGCGAGCGCTTCAAGCTGCAGCTTCGCGGCGAAATGTTCAACATTCTCAACCACGCCAACTTCGACGTCTTCACCATGAACACCGATCTTTCCGTCCCCAGCACGGTGGGAACGGTCGTCTACACGCCCGACGTCGCCGCCGCCAATCCGGTCATCGGCTCCGGCGGCTCGCGCCACATTCAGATTGCCGCCAAAGTGATCTGGTAGAGGAGCCGCTAGCAGAGAAGGATTGCCGTCGTAGAGACGTTGCTGGCAACGTCTCTGCCTGCGCGGCGGCAATCTGTTGTGGAAAGCGAGACGCCAGCAGCGTCTACCAAAGTTTGGTGTGCGGCTTTAGCCGCCGAGGGTCGCCCTTACCGGTGCGCGAAGCCGTATCCCACCGCGGTCATCGAAGCCCCGATATTCACCACTGACGCCATCCGCTCCAGCCGGTGATGTCCGGTCTTGTGCAGAAAATAGCTGACGCCCATCACCCCCGCCACCTGTCCGCCGAAGTTAAGAGCAAGCCCCGGAGCCGACCGCCCAAAAACCCGCACCATAGGATTCAATTCGCGCCCGCCACTCTGCAGGTTGGTATAAGTCATGGCGAAGTCCGCCGCATTCGACGCGATCACGCCGGCGAACAAGGCGCGGTTCCCGTTATCCCAGAACTTGTGCTGCTCGCCCAGGCTGAACGTCTGCCGCGTCTGCATTTTCGGCGCCGGAGTCGCAGGCTGAATGCCCGGTTTTGGCGCCTCCGGCAGAGGCCCCTGGGCCAGCGATGAAGGACACAGCGCGCCCAACAGCAAAATGGCGGCCAACGTCAAGGTCTCGAATGCTCTGCGGATGGTCATAGGTGCTCGCCAAAACTTTCGACGCAGCACCAGGGAGGGCGCAATCTGAAAACCAACTAATCTGTATTAGATATCAAGCAAGGCAGGTGAAATCAATAACTTCCGGAATCCCCCCAAGCGGTTCCTAAAGTAACATCGCATTCTCTTGCACATGCCTGTCCCGAATTACCTCTTATTTTTCCTCGCGCCTTGACGGTCGGTCAGCCGACCTACTTCTTGTAAACCACGCCGCCCTTCATCACGAAGCTCACGTTCTGCAGCACGCCCATATCCTGCAGCGGATCGCCTGCAACCGCGATGACATCGGCGAAATAGCCCGCTTCCAGCGATCCGATCTGACCCTCCCACCCCAGCAACTTCGCGCCGTTAGTCAAATCCGCCTGCAGCACCGCCAGCGGAGACATCCCATACTTCACCATCAGCACAAACTCGCGCGCCTGCGTGCCATGCGGGAATGGCCCCACATCCGATCCCGCGGCCATGGGCACACCCGCCGCAATCTGCTTTTTGAACTCGGCGACTTTGAAGTCGAGCATCTCGCGCTCGCGAGCCGCCTGCTGCGGCGTGGCCGCATGATTGGCGAAGTATTCGAATATGGTGAAGGTCGGCACGGCGAAGATCTGTTTTTCTTTCATCAGGCGCACCGTCTCATCGCTCAACTGATCGGCATGATCGATCGACGCCACCCCTGCCTGCGCCGCGAATAAAGTCCCCGGCTCCCCGGTCGCGTGCACGGCCACGTGCCGGCCGACGCGCGCCGCCTCCTTCACCGCCGCCTCCAACTGCGCCGCCGTGTACTGATACGGCGTCTGCAGCTTGCCATCCTTCATCCGGTCCGCGCCCGTCTCGTAAATCTTGATGAAGTCCGCGCCTTGCTTAAACTGCTCGCGCATCACAGCGACAAGTTCATCGGCGTTGTTGGCATAGTTCGCATTGGGCAGCACATGCTGTTCCGGGTTGTATCCGATCGCGTCCTCATGGCCGCCGAGAATGTTGATCGCATTCCCGCTGATGCGCAGCCGCGGCCCAGGAATCTGTCCGTCGTTGATCGCATTGCGCACCGCGCTGTCGGCCGATCCCGCGCCCTCAGTACCCATATCGCGCTCGGCGGTGAAGCCCGCCATCAGATCATCGCGCGCCGCGAGCGTTGCCGTGATTGTGCGCTGCGGAACCGATTCCTGCACGGTCTGCAAATCCTCCGCTCCGGGATGCAGGAACAGGTGAACATGCGCGTCAATCAATCCCGGCAGCAACGTGCGATCGCCAAGGTCAATGACCTCCGCCCCGGCCGGACGCTTCACAGCCGTGCCCACTTCCACGATGCGCTCGCCCTCGACCAGCACTTCGCCCGGCGTGATCATGCGCCCGTTCTTGACGTCGAGCAGCCGAGCCGCATGCAGCACGATGGGATGGGCGGCAGTAAATTGGGCGGCGGCACTGCCTACCAAAGATGCAGATAGAACTGCGAATACAAAACGATTCCGGATGTTCATGGCCCGCGATGGTACCACCGTGGACACTTTTTCACCACGGAGTGGCTATCCGTAAAAGGCGTCATCCCGAAGGCCCACGTCTTCTCCTGCGGACCGCGGGATCTCCCCGCCACCAGGCGCTCAGCCAGCACGGAGATCCTTCCCTCCGCCTGAAGAGCGGCTCCGGTCCGAATGACGCCGACCCAAGAATTTGTGACCCGAATCACACCCGCCTGTAATGTTGCACACAGGCTTTGACCCCTCCATCGGGCGAAACTCGATCATCCTATGAACGACTTCGCCATCCTGACCAATCGCAAGCGAGCCATCATCGCGCTGGTCCATTCCATTGTGTTTCTAGGAATCGCGGCGGCCGGATTCGCCTCTCGCAAGCACGGCATCCTGCACGGCAACGCGCCTCAAGGCGACTTCATCCTGGTGATGATTTATCTGACGGTGACTTCGATCCTGGCCTGGCTGGTGGGCGTTTCGCGCGGAGCCCGGGAGCGCGTGTACTTTGCTCTCTGCACCTGCAGCGCAACCTTCGGCCTGCTGCGCACCAGCTTCGGAGATTCGGCGCTTCCCATAGCCCAATACATGCGCGTCGTGATGCTGACTTCTGCCGTGCTGTTGGGTTCGTGGATCGTGCGTTCCTACTCGCGTCCTACGGCCGAAGTCGTGGCCTCCGAGTAGCCCCGACATATCTCAGAAATCGTTGCCACCACGATCTGGGCCAAGCGTCGGCCAAGTCCCTCGGGTTACCCCTGGTCTATGCCATGTCCGGAAGTCCTCCATCGCCGGCAACGCCAGCCTGGATCTCCCGTGCATCCCGCCTGGCTTTGTCCGCAGCTGCCCCGAAGGCAAGCCAGATCAAAACCACCACGGCGAATATCAAAAGGAACGGCCACGGACCGGCACAGAACCGGAAAAGCCATGACGAAGGATCAAGCCCCCTCGCCTCAGCGATCATCAGTGGACCCTTGCCGAGCCAGGAGGCCACGAGGCTGGGGGTCAGCAGCCATAACTGACGTCGAATACGCAGGTAGTCACGGGCGCGCTCTTCGTGCTGCCGCTCCAGAAAGTGTATGCAGGTTTCATGGGCGCCCTTCCGGCCAACTCGGTATTGCAATTGGGTTGACAACACGTAGACCAACAGACCCAACGCCCACGCCTGTCCGAAGCGAATCCAAGGTTGGTTCGCCGACCATACGTTGTAGAGAAACCCCGCAGCTAGCAGACTCATCACGGTAACTGCAATCCAATGGGCAAAATGATTCAGCTTCTCCCGGGATCGGACGAGGTGCTCCAACTCGTCGGGAAGAACTTTGATTCGCTGCATTTGCCTCTCATCATTCTGATCTTTCCAGACACTCTCTGGCTCGTCAGGATCATTTGGTCTCATGGCCTACTCCCTCAGTCTGCCCCTGCCTCAGCAGTCTCTTGATGCGGTGTATTTTGGTCGCGACATTGCTTGCGGTTAAGCCTGTCGTTTCGCCGATGCTTGCCGCTGTTTCGCCTTCCAGATACAGCAGGATGACCTGCCGGTCCAGCGGCTTAAGTTGATAGATCAAATCCAGGAGCACCGCAACCGACAAGCGTTGATCCGTGTTCATTCTCCAGTTCCCGCAATCCGTGACGCCTTCAAGGTCGTCAAGACCGACGAGTCGGGCCGAAATTCGGCGGCTCCGAACGATGTGATCAGCGGCTACGTTGTGCGCAATGCGATACACCCAGGTCCGCAGACTGCAGCGTCCGTCAAAATCCTCCAGGCTTTGCCAAAGCTCCAGATGTATCTCCTGCAGCAGATCTCGCTGTTTCTCGCGATCTGCCTCGTAGGCCCGGGCCAGACGACAGATAGCTCCGCCGAATCCTGCGGTAGCTTCGCGATACAGGCCGTTCTGTCGATTCTTATCCAAATCGCTGTGCTCTTGGCCCATGCAACTAAGGTAGTCTTCCGCGATCCTCTGTTTCTTACATCATTGCCGCGAACTTCGCGGATGTTGGACCTCGACTGTGGTTGACCTTCTGAGGCACCACGAGATCAGCTCTAGTCTTCGACCTGAACAAGAAACCGCCCGGGATCAACTCCCGGGCGGCAGGTATTTCGGCGAGGCATGAGCCGTCGCTGTGCTAGTAACGGCCGTTACGACAGGAAAAATTCTTTGGTCAGCGTGGCCCAATCCTTCTCGGGCAGGTGCGCCGTCAGGTCGTCGACGGCTACGCCGCCGTCCTGCGCCAGCGCCGAGGCCATCGCCAACGGCATTCTGGAGCGCAGCCGCGTGGCCGATTCTTCCATCCAAACCCGCGCCAGCACTCCGCCGAGCAGGTTGCGGAAGTTCGTCTTGGTGTCGGGTGCCTGTACCTTCACCAGCCAGCCGTCACCATAAGGATCCTGGCGCGCCAGTTCTGGATTGGCTGCGGCCGCTTCGTTGATGTCGCTGATGGTGCCTTCGATCGGCGAAACCATGTCGACGGCCTTGTCGTCGTGATAAACCGTCCATACCTTCTGCCCCTGGCGAACCCAGCGGCCGCGCTGCGGCAGAGCGATGCGGTCGATCTTGCCTACCAGCTTGGTTGCGAAGTCGTCCATGCCAACCCGCACCAGGTCGCTGCTCTCGCCTAATGCCCAGGTGTGCCCGGCGTGATAGCGCAGATTGTCGGGAACTTCAAATCCTGCGACCAACGCGGGGACCATGCGAGGCGCCGATTCCCGATCCGCCACCTGCAAAACTACTTGTTTCTCCATCTGCTTCCGGCTGCGTGCGTAATCAATTCCTAGGAAGAGTCCGAATGTAAGAAGAACCAGAATGACTGTCATAACCCACCTCGCCTGGAGTGCCTCTTTTTCCGGGTCACTCACGCTTTTAGTAAAGGCAATCGCCGAGCCAAACTCGCAATCAGTCGCGAAGGCCGCGCGAACACATCGATATCTGTCGATGTGCCAGTGAGATAGCGGTATTCGTCAGAATCTTTGGAAAGCGCGCGCGGAATTTCGCATCACGCCTTGCGATGCAGATCGCAACAACGAATCAGGCACCGGCAGCAGGTATATCCCGCAGAGAATTTTGCAACGAGTGCAGACTCAACGACTTAAGTCGGTGCGGAGCTTATGTTGTGGTCTTTATCACCACCTGATGCGGAAATCATCACCGAGAGCTCGCAGAGGGGTGTTGCAAAACCCTGTTGACTAGCATCACCTCGGACGGTGACGCCTATCACGGCTAGGAATGCCGCAAATGAAGACACTTTAATGGTCTGAAGCTGCTGAATTTCGCGACAGCCTCTGATCTGATGAGGTTAGCAGCTCAAAAACCGGTCCGATTCCGTAACCATTACTCGGTAATCGCTCCCCTACCCTCGTCAGCTCTGGCCGTCGGATCGAAAGGATCTTCCGGGCAAGCAGGATTCTGCTCGAATCCTCGCCCGGAACCTATCATTCATGAGCAAAGCACTTTTATATGATTCCACCCTCTGCATCGGCTGCAAGCAGTGTGAGCAGGCCTGCGCTACCCAAAACAAGCTTCCCTATAACGACGGCATTGCCGCCGAGGAGAAGCAATCGGAGCACAAATACACCGCCGTCCTGACTCACGGCGACAAGTTCATGCGGCGGCTGTGCATGCACTGCGAGCACCCCTCCTGTGCCTCGGTCTGCCCGGTGGGGGCCTTCCACAAAACTAAAGAGGGGCCGGTGGTCTACGACGTGTGGAAGTGCATTGGCTGCCGTTACTGCATGGCCGCATGTCCCTTCAGCGTTCCGAAGTACGAATGGGGATCGCTGAATCCGCGCGTTCGCAAATGCATTATGTGTCCCGAGCGCGTGGTCGCGGGACAGCAGACCGCCTGCGCGGAGATCTGTCCCACGGGAGCGACGAAATTCGGCGATCGCGAAGATCTTGTCCGCGAAGCCCAGGAGCGCATCCGCCAGAATCCCGCCAACTATCTCAACCGCATTTATGGGCTTCACGAAGTCGGCGGAACCTGCGTCCTGATTCTTTCCAGCGGAAAAGTCGAAGACTTCGGCTATCCCACATCGGAAAAGCTTGGCGACATTCCCATGCCCGAATACACCGGCCGCGTGATGGACCGGGTTCCCGACTTCATCCCCCTGTGGTCGGTGGTGCTGGGAGGCATTTATTGGATCTCGCACCGCCGCCAGGAGGTAGCCGCCGCGGAAGCGATTGAAAACGAGAAAGCAAAGCAGAACGGGAGCACGCGATGAAATTCAAGCTGACTTTCTGGAGATCCGTTTTCCTTGTCATCATGGCCATGGGCCTTTACTCCACCTATGTTCGCTATCTCCACGGCCTGGGTGCAGTGTCCAACATGACCGACCAGTTCCCCTGGGGCTTCTGGATCGGCTTCGACTGCCTCTGCGGCGTTATGCTGGCAGCCGGCGGCTTCTGCATGGTGGGCGCGGTCTATCTGTTCAACGTGGAGAGCCTGCACAGCGTGGTGCGTCCCGCAGTGTTGACCGCATTCCTCGGCTATCTGCTCTTCATCGTCGGCCTGCTCTTCGATCTCGGCCGCCCGTGGTTCATCTGGCACCAGCTCATCTACATGAATCCGCACTCGGTCATGTTTGAAGTCGGCATGTGCGTGATGACCTACACCACGGTGCTCTTCTTCGAATTTCTGCCGAATGTCTTTGAGCGCTTGAACCTGAAAGCGCCGATCAAGTGGATTCACAAGATCTATCCGATTCTGATCGTGCTGGGCATACTGCTCTCCACGCTGCATCAGAGCTCGCTGGGCTCGTTGTACCTGATCATGCCCAGCAAGCTGCATCCCTTCTGGTATTCGCCCGCTCTGCCGTTCTTCTTTTTCGGATCGGCGGTCGCGGTCGGCCTGGCCATGACGATCTTCGAGTCCACGCAAAGCGCCAAGGCCCTCGGACGTCACCTCGAAACTTCGGTTCTCGTCCGTCTCGGCGGAGCTTTGTTGGTCGCGCTCTGGGTGAACGCCCTGCTGCGCTTCGAGGATTTTTTCCATCGCGGCATGCTGCGCGCCATCCTCAAGCCGAGTTACGAAGCCTATTTCCTGTGGCTCGAACTGGCGCTCTCGTTCGTCATTCCGATTACGCTGCTCAGCTTCAAGAAAGTTCGGTTGTCGCCCGGGGGCCTGTACCTGGCCTCGGTGATCTGCCTGTTCGGTTTCATTACCAACCGGCTCAATGTCAGCCTGATCGGCTTTGAGACCTTCGTCGGCCATCACTACATGCCGAAGTGGACCGAGTTCTCGGTCACGCTGATGATCGTCGCCATGGGATTTTTCCTGTTCGCAGTCGCGGTGAAGTATCTGCCCATCTTCCCCGCGGAAGAACATGGGGCGCCGGCATTGAGCTTGCAAAGCAACCGGTTGCCGCTCGCATCACCTGTGTTGGAGCATGCCGGAGACTGAACCAACTCGCCGCACCAGCAGGATTTTTCGCTGGACGCACAGCCTCAGCGCCAAGCTGAACCTGCTTTTGTTCGCGGCCATGCTGCTGGTCTTCGCGCTGCTCGGCTATCTCAACATCAGGTTGCACCGGCAGCATCTGGAGCAGGCGGTGCTGCTGAGTGCCGAGCGCGTCAGCGACGTCATCCGCCGCAGCACCACCGACTACATGCTGCGCAACGACCGCGCCGGCCTGTACAACGCCATCCGAACCTTTGCCGACGAGCCCGGCATATCGAGGATTCGCATCTTCGATAAGGAAGGACGTATCACCTACACCACCGACGCGGCCGAACTCGACCACGTCGTCGACAAGAGCGCCGAGGCTTGCTACGCCTGCCACAACCAGTCCGAGCCTCTGGCAAAGTTGAACCGCCCCGACCGCTTTCGTATTTACCGCAACGAAGCCGGCTCCCGCGTCCTCGGCATCATTACTCCCATCGAGAATCAGCCGGCCTGCTCCAATGCGGCCTGCCATGCGCATCCTGCCGACCAGCAGATTCTTGGCGTTCTCGACACCAATCTGTCGCTGGCGAAAACTGATGTGCAACTGGCGGAGAGCAGCCGCCGCATGATCGCCTACACCACCTGCGCTCTGCTGCTCATCGTCGGCGTCAGCCTGTTTTTTGTTTGGCGCGTGGTTCATGTTCCAGTCGATGCTCTGAAAAAGGGCACGGATCGTCTCGCGGCCGGCGACCTGGGCTACCAGATCGAAGTGGGCTCGCAGGATGAAATCGGCGAACTTGCGGGCTCGTTCAATATTCTGAGCCGCCAGTTGCAATCCGAGCACAACCAGAATCTGGCGTGGACCAACACTCTCGAGGCCCGCGTCGAGGATAAGACCCGAGAACTTCGCCGCGCCCACGAGCACGCGCTGCAAACCGAGAAGATGGCTTCCATTGGCAAGATGGCCGCCGTGCTCGCCCATGAGATCAACAATCCGCTCTCCGGCATCCTGACCTATTCGAAACTGCTGCGAAAGTGGGTGGAACGCGCGGAACTCGATCGAGTCCAAGGTGCAAACGGGGAACCCGCCGGACCGCATCACAAAGAAATCTGCGACTCCCTCGACCTTATCGCCAGCGAAAGTCGGCGCTGCGGCGATCTGGTCAAGAATCTGCTGACATTCTCGCGCACCGCGCCTATGAACCTGCAGCCGGCTGCACTAAACCGCGTCATCGAGCAATCGCTGCGTCTGGTGCAACATCAGCTCGACCTGGCCAGCATCGAGGTCCAGCTGCAACTCGATCCCAATCTTCCCCAGGTTTCGTGTGACGCAGCGCAAATCGAGCAGGTGGTGCTCGCGCTCATCATGAACGCCATGGACGCGATGCAGCAGGGCGGCATTCTGCGGCTCACCACCAACTCCAATGCCAGGCTGAACCAGATTCAAATCATCGTGCGCGACAACGGCTCCGGGATTCCCGCAGACATTCTCCCGCGCATCTTCGAGCCATTTCTCACCACTAAAGAAACCGGACGCGGTGTGGGCCTAGGGCTCGCCATCAGCCGCAGCATTATGGAGCGTCATGGAGGAAACATCGAGGTGCAATCCGAACCCGGTCGCGGCACGACCTTTACCCTGATTCTGCCCTGCGAGGCTGGCGCCAATCAGGACGCCGCGCCCCGAGTCGAACAAGTTCCCGCAACCGTCGGGAGGTGAACAGTGGAAACACAAGGCAAATTACTCATTGTGGACGACGAATTCAGCGTACGCGACTCGCTGGGAAAATGGTTTCGCGAAGAAGGCTATGAAATCGGGACCGCGGAAAGCGCCAGCGACGCGCTCACCCGCATGGCCGAAAATAAATGGGATGTAGCCCTGCTCGACATCAAGATGCGCGGCACCGATGGCATCGAATTGCAGCGCCGCCTGCACGAACTCGATCCCGAACTCATCGTCATTATGATGACCGGCTACGCCTCGGTTGAAACCGCGGTCACCGCGCTCAAGAACGGCGCCTATGACTATGTCAGCAAGCCGCTCGATCCCGACGAGATCGCTCATCTGGTGAAGAAGGCGCTCGCCCATCACCGCGCGGAAAAAGAAAATGTCCGCCTGCGTGAAACCGTCGCCGAAGCCACCAATCCCGGCGACATCATCGGCCAGAGCCCAGCCATGCGCAAGGTCTTTGACGCCATCGAAACCGTCGGGCCCACCGACGCAAATGTACTCATCACGGGAGAAAGTGGTACCGGCAAAGAGCTGGTCGTGCGCGCCATTCACGCCGCCAGCCTGCGCAGGTTTCATCCGCTGGTCGCGATTCACTGCGGCGCGCTCACCGAAACTCTGCTCGAAAGCGAACTCTTCGGCCACGAAAAAGGCGCGTTCACGGGTGCGCAGTATCGCAAGAAAGGAAAATTTGAAATCGCCGAAGGCGGCACCGTTTTCCTCGACGAGATCGGCGACATCAGCTTGAAGACGCAGACTGACCTGCTACGCGTGCTGCAGGAGCGCGAGATCACCCGCGTCGGCGGCAATCAGGTCATCAAAGTCGATTTTCGCTGCGTCGCCGCCACCAACAAGAATCTCGAGACGATGATCGAGGACGGCACCTTCCGCCCCGACCTCTTCTACCGCCTCAACGTTTTTCACATCGAACTGCCGCCGCTGCGCGAGCGCCGCGAAGACATCCCTCCGCTGGTCGAGCACTTCGTGCGTAAATTTTCGCTGGCCATGAATAAACCCATCACCCGCATCTCGCCCGCGGCCATGAATCAATTGCAGCAGCAGGCCTGGATGGGCAATGTTCGCGAGCTTGAAAACGCGGTCGAGCGGGCCATGGTGGTCGCGCGCGAGCCGGAATTGCAGGAGCAGGATTTCATTTTCAAATCGCAGGCTCCGGTCGCAGTCGCCGGCAAATCGCTTGATGACATCGAGCGCGCCCACATCCTGCACGTACTCGAGGAATGCACCGGCAATCAGAGTCGCGCCGCCGAGGTGCTGGGCATCGACCGGGTCACGCTGCATCACAAGCTGAAACGCTACGGCTGGAGCCGCGCTTCGGTCGAAGGCAAGGTAAGCGTCGTCAGGTAAGTTGAGAGTCCAAGTCGATGATCTTCCGCCGACCCACCTGGCTGAGATTCGCACCGGCCTCCAGCAACGTGGTGCAGCTGTTGCCGGTCGGAAAAGTCGACGCCGCCCTGCTCGAAACTGTTCGAGCGGAAATTTCTTATGCTCTGCCCGTTTCCTGCGAGCTCTCGCCGCTCACACTTGACCCCAATCCCAGCTATCACCCCGAGCGCCAGCAATATCACTCGTCAGAAATTCTGGAACGCATGCAACCGCTGGTCCGCGCCGAACAGACCCGCGCCGAACACTGGCGCCTGCTCGCCATTACAGCCGTCGATCTTTACATCCCGATTCTCAAATATGTTTTCGGTGAAGCCCAAATGGGAGGCCCCTGCGCTCTGGTCTCCTACCACCGCCTGCATCAGGAGTTCTACGGCCTGGAACGCGACGAAGCCCTGCTCGCCCAGCGCCTTGCAAAGGAATGCGTGCACGAACTCGGGCACACGCTCGGCCTGCACCATTGCCAGGACTACCGCTGCGCCATGGCCTCTGCCCACTCCGTCGAATGGATCGACCTCCGCGAAGACTCGCTCTGCGAATCCTGCCGCAGCAAAGCGGAATCGTTTCTTTCAGCCGGCGTATCCAGATGACCGGCTGCCCCGCCCTTCGCGGTTTTCGAAGGGTGGGTTACGATGCTGCCTGCAGCGAAAGTGGTATCCCGTAGTAAACTTCCGCCATGATGCCAACCCGCCTCCTCCTCTGCATAAGCCTGCTCTTCGCAGCCGCGGCACTATTCGCGCAAACCGCCAAGCCCGCGACCGGAATCCAACAACAGCCCTTCGGCACGCATGACGGGAGGACTATCACCTTGTACACGCTGACCAACTCGCACGGCATGGAAGTTCGAGCCATGAACTATGGCGGCATCATCGTTTCCATCCGCGTGCCCGACCGCAAGGGACAGATCGCCGACGTCGTCCTCGGCCACGACGACTTGAAGGGATACGAGCCCAACCCGCCGTACATCGGGGCGATCATCGGCCGCTACGCCAACCGCGTCGCCAACGGAACTTTCACACTCGACGGAAAGACCTACACGCTTCCCAAGAACGACGGCCCCAACACGCTGCACGGGGGCATTAACAAGACGTTCGATCGCGTGGTCTGGGATGGCGAGCCGAAAGGCAAGAACGGCGTTGAGTTCAATTATGTGAGCCACGACGGCGATGACGGTTTCCCCGGCAATGTAAAAGTGAAAGTCAGCTACACACTGACCGACGGCAATGCAATTCTCATCGACTACGAGGCGACTACCGACAAGGCCACGCCCATTAATCTCACGCAGCACAGCTATTTCAATCTCGCGGGCGAAGGCAGCGGCGACATCCTGAATCACGAGGTCATGATCAACGCCGACCACTTCACCCCGGTCGACAAGGGCTTGATTCCCACCGGAGAACTGCGACCGGTGAAGGGCACGCCGTTTGATCTGACGAAGCCGACAAGAATCGGAGCGCACATCGACGACAATTACGAGCAACTCACGCTCGGCTGGGGCTACGACCACAATTTCGTCATCAATTCAAAGCCCGATCAGAATGGACTGAAGCTGGCGGCGCGTGTCCACGAACCCACCAGCGGGCGCACTCTCGAAGTCTGGACCACGCAGCCCGGGGTGCAGTTCTATACCGGAAATCACCTCGACGGATCGGTCACCGGCAAGCAGGGCCACGTCTACAAGAAGCGCGACGCGTTCTGCCTGGAGACGCAGCATTATCCCGACTCGCCGAACCATCCGAATTTTCCCAACACGATTCTGAAGCCGGGCGAGACGTTCCACGAGAAGACGGTATTCAAGTTCGAGGCGAAATAACGGGAGCGATGACGATCACGTGGAAGAGCGGCCCTTAAGGGCTGCGTAGAGGTCACTCCCCTCTCAACTCCTCCACCAGCGCCTTGCCCACCCGCTTCTGATGCTCCGCCTCTAGCTTCTTCCCGCCCGACGTCAGATAGAACGTGTCAATGGCCATCTGCCCTTCGGTATCGATGAGCGCGATTTCGATGTTGCATTGCTCATCCGAGAGGCACGACGCGATGCGGTGCAGCAGCCGCGGACGGTCCTGCGCAATGACCTGCACCAGCGTGCTCGTCTCCGAAGACGAGTCGTCGAAGTCAATCTTCGTCTCGACCTTCACCTTGGCGATCGCGCCCTTCTCCGAGCGCTGCCGGTCGCGCAACATTTTTTCGAGATCCGCCTCACCCAGCAGCACGCTCACCACGCTGTTCTTGAAGCGCGCCCACTCCGAAAGATTCAGCTCCAGCGTGCGAAAGCGGTCGGTGAAGTGCAGCGAATCGACGACTGTTCCCTCCGCATTTGAAAATGCGTTGGCCTTCACAATGTTCATGCCCCACGCGGCCAGCACGCCCGCCAACGTCGCAAACAGACCGGGACGGTCTTTCGTGACCAGCGTCAGTTCGTACCAGTGCCGCCCGCGCTTCAACTCCACCTGCACCTGATCGTTGCCCAGTTCATCCGCCATCTGGAGGTGGCGCATCACTTCTTCGGCAGTGTGCGCCAGCAGATAGCGCTGCGGAAATCCTTCCAGAAATGCTTTGAATTTATTTCCGGTCACGGGCGCGAGCGAGCGCAGCCGCGCCAGCTTCTCATCGTTCGCTTCAGCGTGCACGCGCTGGTCCGCGCTGCGGTTCAAGTAGTTTTCCGCCGCGATATAGAGCTGCCAGACGTTTTCCGCCTTCCACGGCGTCAACGCCTCCGGATTCACCGCCTTGATGTCGGCATAGGTCATCAGGCACAGCATTTTCAGGCGCTCCGGCGTGCCCATCTTCTCGGCAAAGGCCGCGACGGTCGCGTGATCGAAAATATCGCGCCGCAGCGCCGCCGACAATTCCAGATGATTGCCAATCAGAAACAGCACTTCTTCGCGCTCCTGCGGATCGATATCGAGGCGGTCCATGGCGCGATTCGCTATCTCCAGGCTCGCAGTCACATGATTCACGCCCGCAACGCCCTTGCCCGTGTCATGCAGCAGCAGCGCCAGATATAAAAGTTCGGGATCCTCCAACTCGCCGAGCAACCCGCCGTAGCGCCTGTCCCACTCCGATTGCGATTGCTTCAGCCGGTGCAGGCTCTCGATGGCAACAAACGAATGCTCATCCACGGTGAAGCGATGATAGAAATCGCGGATCACCAGGGAATCGATCAGTTTCAATTCCGGCAGCAGTAGAGTGAGCAGGCGCAGCGAGTGCATGGCGCGCAGTGCGTCAGCAGCGAAAGGCTCCATCAAAGTTTCCTGGAGATAAAGCCAGAGTTCCGCCCCGCGCGGAGGCGTCGAAGCCAGCGCTGGGAGCGCCTGCTCAATGCGGTATTCCGTGGTCGCGCTCAACTTCAGCCCGTGATGTGCCATGAAATGAAATAAGCGCAGCAGCACTTCGGGATCCTGCAGCGCCGCGGGCTGCTGCAGAAAGATTAGACCATCGACCACGGAAAAATCCGCAGTCGTCACCCGCGAGCGCCAGCTCTGCACCTGCCGGTAAAGCGCCGACCACGCCTCGGGAATTTCTTCCAGCAGTTGCGTCACCGTGCGTTGCACGGCGCGCGCGTGGCCGAAATAAATCCGCATCCAGCCGGCGGCGGAAAGCTCCTCTGCGTCCGGTGCCCCAATGCGCTTCGCGGCAGCCTCATCCTGCGCTTCCCAGCTCAGCGTGTTGTCATCGCGCCCGTAGCGAAAATGCAGAAAGCAGCGAGCGGCGATCAAAAAATCGAGCGCCGCCTCCATCTGCTTGCGCACCGGCTCGCGCAGAGAACTCGCATGCGGCCAGTCGTGCAGCTTGTCCATGGCCGAAATCAGCGCCAGCCAGCAGGCCACGTTGTAATCGCGCAGCCCGCCCGGCGCTTCCTTCAAATTCGGTTCGAGATGATACAGGGTCAGCCCATGCTTGATGTGGCGTTCGCGCGTGACCTCCGCCAGTCCCTGCAGCAGCGGCTTCGACTCGCGCATTACCAGCTTCGGAATCACTTTGTCATGCAGGCGCCGGAACAGATCGCGGTCGCCGGCGAGATAACGGCAATCGAGCAGCGAAATCGTGAACTCGGTGTTGTTCGCGTCATAGCGATCGCACTCCGCTAAAGTTCGCGACGCCGGACTCAACTTCAATTTTAGGTCCCACAATTCCTGAGAAAACCGCCGCACCGGATCTTTGAACGCCTGCTCGGCATCACGATCGGCGAAGAGGAAAAGTACGTCGATATCAGAAAAAGGAAACAGCCATCCGCGGCCGAATCCGCCGGTGGCTACCAGTGCAATGTTCAAGGGGCGATCAAGAGCAGTATCAGTGGAGCCGGCAGAAATGAATTCGCGCCACAGGCGCTGCAGGATTTCTTCAATCAGCAGCGTGCGCTGCGCGATCGCGGCTCGTCCATCGCCGCTGGCTTCGAAAGTCCGCTGAATGCGGGCTGATTCCTCGGTCAGGGAATTTCGCAGCTCGCCGATGAGAGAGGTCGCCGCCATGAAAAACTGGTTGTTGAAGATCACCGGGAAGGGCATGGCTTCCCGATATAACGGCCCAATCGCTGCGCGCTACAGCGCCCCTTCGCCGCGTTCGTCGTTGCGAATGCGAATCGCTTCATCCACGCGCGACAGAAAAATCTTGCCGTCGCCAATCTTTCCGGTGCGCGCTGCGGCCAGAATTGCCTGCACCGCCTGATCCACCAGCGTGTCGGGCAACACCATCTCCAGCTTGGTTTTGGGAATCAGATCGACGCTGTACTCGCGCCCGCGATACACCTCGGTATGGCCCTTCTGGCGGCCGTGGCCGCGCACTTCGATCACCGTCATGCCTTCCACGCCAATTTCGTGCAGCGCGGTCTTGACCGCGTCCAGCTTGGAGTTTTGGATCACTGCTTCGACTTTCGTCATGATGTTCTAAATCCTGTTGTCCGATCTCGAACGCCGCCAATTACGCCGACGCTTCCCAATAATATCCCTCTTCGCCATGTTGGGAGAGATCGAGGCCCTGCACTTCTTCTTCCTCCGAGACCCGCACTCCAATGGTCACATCTACAATTTTCAAAATCACCAGCGTGCCCACGATGGCCAGCACCCAGGCGATGGCGACGCCCACCAACTGGTTCAACATCTGATGCGCATTGCCTTCCAACCATCCGGACGCCGTCGTATTTCCCCGCGCGTCTTTGAAAATAGGATTGATCACGCTGGTCGCGAACACTCCGGTCAGGATCGCTCCCAGAGTTCCTCCCGCCCCATGCACGCCGAAGGCGTCCAACGAATCGTCGTAGCCGAACATGGCTTTGACTTTGGCGACCATCCAGTAGCAGAAGATGCCGGCGATCAGCCCGATGACCAGCGCGGGCATCGGCGTTACGAATCCGGCCGCGGGAGTAATCGCGACCAGTCCCGCGACCGCGCCGGAAATTCCTCCCAGCACGCTGGGCTTGCCGTTGCGAATCCATTCCGCGCCGGCCCATCCTATGGCGGCGGCGGCGGCGGCGAAGTGCGTGGCCACGAATGCGCTGGTGGCCAGACTGCCCGCGGCCAGCGCGCTGCCGGCATTGAATCCGAACCATCCCACCCACAGCAGGCAGGCGCCGATAAAACTCAGCACCACGCTGTGCGGTGGCATCGGCTCTTTGGGATATCCCACGCGCTTGCCTAAATAAAGAGCGCACACCAGCGCTGAAACTCCGGACGTGACATGCACCACGGTTCCACCGGCAAAATCGAGCGTCGGAAAACGCCCGCCCAGCGAGGCATTCAGCAGTCCGCCCTTTCCCCACACCATGTGCGCCATGGGATCGTAAACAAAAATCGACCACAGGATGGTGAACGCCAGCATGGCGCTGAACTTCATGCGCTCGGCAAATGCGCCCGCAATCAAGCCCGGCGTGATGATGGCGAACATCAACTGGTAGACCATGAAGGTCTGCGCCGGAATGGTCGCGGCATAGTCCGCGTCGGGCGCGGCGCCCACGCCGTGTAGAAATAAATTTTTCCACCCGCCAATGAAACTGTTGCCGGCGCCAAACGCCAGGCTGTAACTGAACAGCCCCCAGAGCACGGTGACCACCGCCATGAGGGCGAAACTCTGCATCATGGTGGCGAGGACATTTTTTTTGCGCACCAGCCCGCCGTAAAACAGCGCCAGCCCGGGACCGGTCATCATCAAGACCAGCGCGGCGCTGGTGAGCATCCAGGCGTTATCGGCAGAACTCTTGGCGTCGGCGGCCTGCTGCTCCAGTTTGGCCAGGCGCGCGCTCATGTCGGCAGGCGCCGATTGCGCATGCCCCAGCGGCGCCAGACTGAGCATGAGCAGCAGCGCCCCCAGCCCCGCGATCAGTTTTCTCCCGATGGACACTGTGGCCTTTCTCCC
Organism: uncultured Acidobacteriota bacterium; assembly: GCA_963701925.1. GTDB lineage: Bacteria > Acidobacteriota > Terriglobia > Terriglobales > Acidobacteriaceae > Sulfotelmatobacter. Next base: position 818,980 of record CAVPBQ010000004.1, on the reverse strand, counting down.
ATCTACCGCGTCAATTCAAACTTGTGGCGTTCCGGCTGCACAATTCCGCCCCAGATTCCTGCAGGAGCGAGCGCCGTAGCGACGATGCCCACTCTATCGTCCAGTGCTGTCTGGCGGAAATTGAAACTATTTATCGTGCCTATCAGGTTTTGTTATTCGGCTGGGAGCGAAGGGCGGCGCTCTGCCGATCCCCTACGGTATTTCCCTGATATGTCGCCCTTGAAACTGCGTGTAACAATGTAGGCCATACTCGCCACACAATCTGTCGTCGGTCAGGGGTGTCCTCGTGTCCAGCGGTCATAGCAAAAGAAAAGCAAGCACGAAACTTCCAGGAACGGTCGAGAAAATCATCAAGCCGCATCCCGGTTCGAGCGAACCGGAGAAGGCGCAGATTTCCGTCGAGGGTGCGGACCATCTCTACCGCGAGCTTCGCGTTCCCAACCGACTGGTCGACGAAGATGGAAACAAGGTGAAGCTGCAGCCGGGAACGGAAGTCGAAGTAAAAATCGAAACCGACAAAATAGAGGCGGAGAGCACGACCCAGTAAAGTGCGCTCGGCGATTTCGCGAGCGCCTACTTCGCCGGGCCTTTGGGTGGCTCGGGCGGCGTCGGCTTCACGAATTTCGCATCGTCCACCGGCGCGTTATTCTTAACATCCGTGACTTGGATGGTGAAGAGCCCGCTCGGACGCGCCAGTGTCCAGCGGTAGGGAATTTTCACGCCGTCGACTTCGTGGTAGTCGGCATAGTCGATCTGCGTGGGCAGCCGGCCCAGCGCGGTTTCTCCGTAGCGAACCAGGCGCAGCAGCAGGCCCGATTGCGCATCGAAATAAAGTTCGATAGGCGGTCTGCTCTCGCGCTGCCCAACCACGACGTACGCCTCGTGGTCGTCAATTTTTTCTGTCCCGCGCGTCTTCACCTCGCTGAACATCTGTTTCAGATGCGTGGCCAGATGCAGGTCGGCATCAATCGAAGCGCCATCGAGATCACCGCCATGCATCTCGCGCATGCGCCCGCCCGGCATGGCTAGCCAGCCTTCGCGCCCGTTGAATGCTGTCACGCTATCGCCGCCGGGCATGTGGGTGTACGAAATGCGCGCGTCCGGCGCCTTCGAATAAATGTTGATGGGAAACGATTTGTCGCCGAATTCGATCGTGCCCTTCATCACGCGGCTGCTGACTTTGTCGATCGCCGCAGCCCCGCCGGCGGCCTGCACATATTTTTCGATCAGTTGATCCGCCGAAGGCCCGGAATTCTGTTTCGCTTCATCGGGCTTCGCTTCTGGCGCCTTGGTTTCGGTCATGGGCGCCGTTGCCTCCGCCAACGTCATCACGGGAGGCATTCCCACCGGCGTCGAGTTGCCGCGATGGCAGGTGTAGCAAGTCACTTCGCGCTGCCGGTCGAAATTGTCGGCGTTGATGGCGAACATCATCTCCATCATCTTGCGCGCCATCTGCTTGGGCTTCTTATCGTCTTTCTCAAACGCGCCCTGCACGTGGCAGAAATCGCATTCGACGCCCAGCGATGCGGTGATGAACTGCATGGTGGGGATCAACTGGTCCGCGGGAACTCCCTTGAGCACCTGGATGTTCTTGAACTGCTGCTCCGCGGTTTTATCCGCGGACTGCGCAGGCATCCCGCCCGTTAAATGCGCCCCGGCATTCGCCTGTGCCCGCGCGCCAAGCACGACGACTCCACTCACCATCAGCACCGTAAGAAACGCCAATACGAACGACAGCTTTCTGCTCATCGTTTCCTTACCCCGTTTCGTTACTCCAGTTGGAATGAAGACCTCAGAAGTCACTGAGTTTATCAGAGCGGTTGGGTGCGCAACTTTCAGGAACATAGCTCTAACCCACGGGCACGCCCGCCAGGCTCGCCACGCTCCACACCACATACGCGCCCAGCAATCCGACCACGCACGCGGTGATCAGTGTCCGATAGCGCGTCTCCATCAAGTCGGCCAGCACTCCGGCAACGAACAGAAAAAGAAATGGGACGGCGGCCAGCGGAAATCCAGTAGAAGCCGAGTCGGCATGCGCCATCCCTAAAGCCAGAAAAATCACTGCCACCAGCAGCGGCGCGGTATTGCCGAAGTAGCGCGTGCGCGGCCACGCAACATAGACCACACTGGCTACCGGCAGCACGACCAGGAGCGCAGGGCAGGCCTGGGCCATGTGCCTGGCAATCTGCTTGTAAACTGCGGGCACTGCGAACCCTCTCCAGGTCGCTCCCCAGAACACAGCGTGCTGCATCCCCTTTGCGAAAGTGTGCGGATGGAAGAAGTACACTGCGAACAGCAAAAACAATCCCACGACGCAGGCCGCAACCCAGATCACCAGCGCAGCGCCCCGCCGCACCGGCGCGACATAGAGCAGGAATCCCAAAGCGATCGGCAACAGCACGATCATGGAAAACTGTGAAGCGATCGCAATCGCCAGAGATACGCCCAGCAGCGCGATGCGCCGCCAGTTCCACAACACAACTTCGCGCGGCGCATATAACGTGTGCGCGACCGCAATGGCAGTAAACACGGCGCCGAACGCGCCCCACGCCCCGGAGATTTGCGGTTCCTCATGCCACGCCGCGCTGGCCTGAATCAGCGCGGGGGAGAAACAATAAAGCGTCAGCGCGATGAAGCCACCGACGGTTCCGCAGAGCCGGCGCGCCACATACCAGAGCGATGCGCCCAGAAACATTCCGCAGGCCATGAAGGGCAGGCGCGGCAGCCAGCGCCAGTAGCTGGCACTGGCCAGATCAAAATCGCGCGGCCATGCCATCAACGGCGCCGCGCTCACCAGGTAAAGCAGCGGCGAGCGCTCGGTATCGAAGCCGCTGGCGTCGCCCCATGCATGCGCGCCAAAAGTATCGGCGGCCGCGCTGCTGGCGAAGCCGCCAAAGGGCGCGCCGGCCATTCCGCGCCCGTGCAGTTGCTTCCATCCCTCGCCGATGCGCGTGGCCTCCGCGCTCTCCGGAGCCCCGGCGTTGGCGATTTCGCGATGCGCCAGCCATACCGTCTGCGCCAGAAACGCAAGCAGCATCGCTCCAGCAAGCAGGCGCGCAGGTGTGAAATAGGAACGCATAAGGCTGAGCCGAGTGTTTTACCATGGCGGAGGCCGTTCGCGCGAAAGTTCTATGAGTGAGCCCCTTGAGCCCGAGGTTCCAGCGCAATCATCGTCGTCTTCCACGACCACGACCGCGCCCGACTTTGCGGTCGCGACTCAGCCCTCATATGCGCGCACGCTTTTTTTCGCGGCGGACGGCCTGCGCCCCGGCTGGGGACTTGTCTTCTACGCGCTCCTCTATTTCGGGCTGCGCCGGATATCGCTGTGGCTAGCCTATTCCGCAGGACTCGGCGAGTTACGAGCCACGTTCGCCGATGAATGCGGCCTGTTCCTGGCGGCTACCATTCCGGCGGCGATGCTGGCGCGAGTCGAGCATCGCCCGTGGCGCTCTTACGGATTGCCGGTCCGGCGCGCGTTTGGGGCGCTCTTCTGGATCGGCACGCTATGGGGATTTCTGGGCATCAGCCTGCTGATGCTATCTCTCCATGAGTTTCACGCCTTCGACTTCGGACACCTCGTCCTGCATGGAGCGCGGCTGGCCAGGTTCGGCGTCTTCTGGGCGATTATGTTTCTGGCGGTCGGTCTCTATGAGGAATTCTTTTTCCGCGCATATTCCCAGTTCACGCTCGCTCGCGGCATCAGCTTCTGGCCCGCGGCGCTCACTCTGTCTGCGTCCTTCGGATTGATCCATCTCGGCAACCCGGGCGAACACTGGCAGGGGGCACTGGCCGCGGCAGCCATCGGATTATTTCTTTGCCTCACGCTGCGGCGCACGGGAAGCTTATGGTTCGCAATTGGATTTCATGCGGCCTGGGATTGGGGCGAAAGTTTTTTCTATTCTGTGCCCGACAGCGGCATGAAATCTCCCGGACATCTCCTGAGTTCATCGCTGCACGGCTCGCCATGGCTCAGCGGAGGATCCGTTGGTCCCGAGGGCAGTGTGCTGTGCTTCGTGGTGATCACGATCGCTGCGGCCGCGTTCGACCGCATGTATCCGCGAAAATCGGAGGAGGCGTCATCCTGAACGGAGCCGTCTTTCAGGCGGAGTGAAGGATCTGACGCTTTGTCGGGCGGGTGGGAGCTTTTGAGTTTCAGTTCGGGATGCGCTTCATCCCAACAAGTGCAGGCCGCGAATCGATCTCATGCCGCAGACCCTATACTGATTCCATGTCCCCCGATGCCGACCTGCTGACGCCGCTGCGCCGCTACTGGGGATACAGTGCGTTCCGCCCGCTGCAGGAGCGCATCGTGCGCAGCCTGCTTGCCGGCCGCGATACTTGCGTGGTCATGCCCACGGGCGGGGGCAAATCGCTTTGCTACCAGTTGCCCGCAGTCATCTCAGAGCGAACCGTGGTGGTGATCTCGCCGCTAATTGCGCTGATGCAGGACCAGGCCGCCCAACTGTCGCAGATGGGCATTCCTTCCGCAGTCATCAACAGCACCATGTCGGGCACTGAGCAATCGCAGGTCATGCGGCAGGCGCGCGCGGGAGCGTACCGGTTGCTCTATCTTTCTCCCGAACGGCTGGCGCGCGGCGACACGCTCGACTGGCTGCAGCATGTGCCCGTCGCATTCTTCGCCATCGACGAGGCCCACTGCATCTCCGAATGGGGACACGAATTCCGTCCGGAATATCGCCAGCTGAAGCGGCTGCGGGGATCGTTCCCCGATCGTCCGATTGCCGCGTTCACCGCCAGCGCCACGCAGCATGTGCGTCACGACATTCTGGCGCAACTCGCACTGCGCAATTCCGACAACTACATTGCCAGCTTTCATCGCACCAACCTGCGCTACCTGGTGCGCGAGTGCAGCAGCGCCGAGCACACTGCGCTGCTGCTGACGACTTTGCGCAACTACGAAGAAGGCAACGTGATCGTCTACTCGCCCACGATTAGGGGCGTGGAAGAGACGGTCGACTTTCTCGAAAATCAGGGCTTCTCGGCAGTCGCGTATCACGCCAAAATGCAGAACGAAGATCGCAAGCGCAATCAGGAACTCTGGATGGCGGACGAGGTGCGCGTGCTGGTAGGCACCATCGCCTTCGGACTGGGTATCAACAAGGCCACGGTGCGCGCGGTGGTGCATCTGGCGCTGCCCAAATCGGTGGAGCAGTATTACCAGGAGGCGGGGCGCGCCGGGCGCGATGGCAATCCGGCCGACTGCATTCTGCTGTGGCGCAAGCAGGACGCGGGCATACTCGGCTACTTCGCCAATCAGATTCTCGATCCGGCGGAGCGCGAGCGGGCATGGCAGCGTTATCACGTGATTCGCGCCTTCGCCGAATCGCATAAGTGCCGGCACCGCCAGATTTGCACGCACTTTGGGGAAACTCCGAAGTGGCAGTCGTGCGGCGCTTGCGATGTGTGCGGCAGTTCGCCGGATTGGCTGACGCAGGTGGCGACTGCGGCGAAGACTCGGAGTGTGACCGCTTCGCGCAGTACGGGCGCGGCCAGAGCAGTTTCTTATGATGATCCGGAGTTGCGCGACTATATGAAGGAGTGGCGGCGGACGATGGCTCGTGAGCAGGGCGTGGCTGCATTTGTGGTGATGCATGACACCACCCTCGATGAAATTTGCCGGGTACAGCCGCGATCGAGGGCAGAGTTGCGAACCATCACCGGCATTGGCGAGCGCAAGGCTGAACTCTACGGTGCGGAAGTGCTGGCAGTGCTGGAGCGCTATCGCGAAGGCGCGAGAGCGTCAGCCGTTTCGATGGAGAAGAAGACTCTGCCCGCTCTCGAGACCCTGCGCCTGTTGAACGAGGGCAAGAGCTTCGCAGAAATTGCCGAGCTTCGCGGCCGGCAGCTTTCAACGGTGATCAATGCCGTGGCTTCGCTGGTGGAGAAGGGCGAGATTGAATTCAAGCCGGAATGGATCGATCGCGCCAAGCAGTCAGTCATCGAAGCCGGATGCGCTACGGTGGGTGGACTGGATCGCATCGAGCGGCTGCGCAGTTTGAAAGACGTTCTCCCGCCGGAAATCACCTACGACGAGATTCGGCTGGTAGTGGCCCACCTGCGAAGGGACCGGCGCGGGGCAATTCCGGCCTAGAAGCAGCGCCTAAATTTACAATTGTGTATGTACAACGATGTGCGTAACTCTCACAGTGAGACAGCGGTTCTAGCTGGGATGAGGAATCAGCCCTGCCCTCATCGTCTGGAATGCCCATTGCCGGGCCGGAAACGACCCTAGAAGCGACGCCGCTCCTCCCAGAGGAGGAAAACCTCATCATGCAGAATAGTCAGGCTGAAACGGCTCTTAAACGCGCCCGACGACTTTTCAACGACTTACACCAAGACTCATGCACTTACGAAGAACACGTAGGGACGGACGCAGCCTGCCCTGAGCGCAGCCGAAGGGGCCGTCCGCTGAGCGAAGGGGTTGGCTGCGCAAAACAGGCCACCTCCGAACGCGGCCCAGATCTATATCATCTCTCCTCATTAGAAGGAGACTCTTTCGGGAGAAGTTTTTCTGCGAGCCTTAAAGCTCCCGAGATGATCAGAAAATCTGCGATTCCCAGTGGCATCGTATAGAAAATCGTTGGGGTTTTCCCTTGCGGCCATCGAACGATGAGAAACAATGGAACGTGGAGGGCCAATATGAAAACAATAACCGCCCAGAACCAGACATGTTTCCTCAAACCCCAGCGAATTTTGATCGCAAACATTGTGACGCCTAAGACAATGAAAACCGTCAGTCCCATATCTGCTTTGCCGAAGTAAATGAAAATCAGAAATAGGGGCGCCAGAATGGCCCCAATCTTGAGCCCTGTGTAGTCTGTAGGTTCCTTTTCCTTAGGGGGATCGTAGTCAGCCACGCCCGCTCCTCCAATGATCAGTTAGTCCCCGTCATTCGTTATCCAAGCCTAAGCTTCAGAACGGCAGACACCGCATCTCGTCCCGAGCGCACGCAATCGGGCACGCCGATGCCGCGGAATCCATTTCCCGCCAGCGCGAGCCCTGGCAGCTTCGCTCGCAGGCGCTCGATGCGATCGAGGCGCTCCAGATGTCCCACGCCATACTGCGCCATCGCCGACTTCCACTTGTAAACGCGGGCAAATAACGGCGCAGCGCGCAGCCCGTTGATGTGCGCCCCAAGAATCTGCTGTAACTCCGTGCGTACGATCTCGACAATCTGATCGTCAAAAAGCGGCCAGACGTCCTCCGCATTCGATCCCGCAAAGAAGCAGCGCAGCAGCGCGCGGTCATCGGGCGCGCGGTGAGGAAATTTATTGTGCACGAAGGTTGCCGCGAGCAGGCGCTTGCCTTCGCTGCGCGGAACCAGAAATCCGAAGCCGGGCGGAAGCGTCCTCCGCACCTCGCGATCATAGGCAAGCACTACAGTGATCGACGAGCTGTACTGGATGCCGGCAAGTTCCGCGGAGAGTTCCGGGCTCGCCATGTGCAGCACGGCAGCCGCGGCGCGCGCCGGCAACGCTACGATGACCGCGTCGAAGTGGTCCGATTGCATGCCCGCGGAAACCGTCCAGCCGCCATCATCACGCTGCAAGGCCTGTACGGCTGCATTCGTGATCAGGGCCGCGGGATTGAGTTGCGCAACAACTTTTTCCGCCAGAGACTGCATGCCATCTTTCATTGATGTGAACAGCGGAGGCGCGGGCTTGCGCGGACCGGAATGCATTTTTTTACGGGCCGCGAGCATCGCCTTGCCCAGACTTCCGTGCGAGCGCTCCATGTCGGCAAACCGCGGAAGCACGGCGCGCACGCTGAGGCTCGCCGCTTCTCCTCCGTACACGCCCGAGAGCAAGGGATCGGCGAGGCGATCGACCATCTCGCTGCCGTAGTGGCGTTCCACGAATTGCGCCACCGACTCGTCGTGATCGACGGCGCGCGGCGGATGAAACAATTCCTGCGTCATGCGCAGCTTGGTCTTCCATGAAAATAGCGGAGACATTCCGGTGGGCAGGATTTTTGTGGGGACCATGAACATCAGGCCGTCGGGCATTTCGACGAGGCGGCCGCGGGTGAGGATATAAGTCTTGCGGTCGGCGTCGTTTGAGCCGATGAGTTGATCGCCCATGCCGAGGGTGCGCGCGAGATCGGCGGCCCAGGGTTTTTCCGTGACGAACGAATCAGGACCGGCTTCGACCACGCATCCCGCGATGTGCTCGGTGCGCAACACGCCGCCGAGGCGCGGAGAGGATTCGTAGAGAACGTACTCAAGTTCGGCGCCGGCGCGGCGACGCTGTTCGAGTTCAAAGGCGGCGGAGAGACCTGAGATGCCCCCTCCGATGATGGCGATGCGCTTCATTAGGATCGTTTGGTCGTCAGGGCACGGGGGCGGAAGCTCATCTTTCCATTTCTCCTGCACGCTTTACGCGGCGCTAAAGCGCCGCTTTTCCGCCGTACTCCTGCACGAAGCGGGCAAGGTTCTTTACGTTGTCGACCGGGGTTTCGGGCAGGATGCCGTGTCCTAAATTAAAGATGTGGCCGGGACGTCCGGCGGCGCGGCGCAGAATTTCCTGCGCACGCGATTTCAACTCCTTCCAGTCGGCAAAGAGCAGCACGGGATCGAGATTGCCCTGCACCGCGACGGTGTGATCGAGGCGCTGCCAGCCTTCATCGAGCGGGATGCGCCAATCGAGGCCGATGACTTCCGCGCCGGTTTCTTTCATGGCGGGCAGCAGCGTCGAGCTGTCGGTGCCGAAATAGATAATGGGCGCGCCAGTCTTCTGCAGGCACTTCACCATGCCCGAGACATGCGGCAGAACGTAGCGGCGATAATCTTCAACGCTGAGGCAGCCCACCCAGCTGTCGAAAATCTGAATGGCATCGGCGCCGGCGCGCACCTGGTCCGCCGAGTATGACGCGGTGACCTCGACCAGTTTGCTCATAAGCGCGTCCCAATCGCGAGGCGAGTTGTACATCATCTTCTTGGCGTGAACGTAGTTGCGCGAGCCGCCGCCTTCGATCATGTAACTGGCCAGCGTGAAAGGAGCGCCGCAGAATCCGATGACGGGCACGCGATTGGCGAAATGTTTCGCGACCAGGGCGACGGCTTCGGAAACGTATCCCAGGTCGGTGGCGCGATCGGTGCGCAGGTGCGCGATGTCTTCTTTGCTGCGCACCGGCTTTTCGATGACCGGACCTTCTCCCGCGGAAAAATGGAAGGGCAGGCCCATGACTTCGAGCGGCAGCAGAAGATCGGCAAAAATGATGGCCGCATCGACGCCGAGAATCTCCGCGGCGGTGATGGTGACTTCGGCGGCGAGCTCAGGCTTCTTGCAGATTTCAAGCAGCGAATGCTCTTTGCGGACGGCGCGATATTCTGCCATGTAGCGTCCGGCCTGGCGCATGAACCACACCGGAGTGTGGTCCACAGGTTGCGATTTGCAAGCTCGTATAAAAGCGGAATTGGGCGCAGACATAAACTAATGACTGTAGCACCTCGGCCGTGAGTTGTGCGACGAGCGGCCGCACGGGGCCGAGAAACTTATGCGAGACTGAAAGCAGCGGAGGACGCGGCAGTGGTTGCGAGCAACATGATGGTGAAAGAGCGAGTCGAGTTGCAGGTGCCCGGTAGCAATTCCATGTGGGCTTACGTGGCGCGACCGGAGTCGCCCGGACCGCATCCCGGGCTGCTGGTGTTTCAAGAGGCGTTCGGCGTCAACGGCCACATTCGCGATGTGACGGAGCGGCTCGCGGCGCAGGGATATGTCGCGATTGCGCCCGAATTGTTTCATCGCAGCGCGCCTCCGGGATTTGAAGGAAGCTACGGCGACTTCCCCGGGATCAAGCCGCACTACACGGCGGTCACGACCGAAACGGCCGAGGCCGATGCGCGCGCGGCTTGCGAGTGGTTGCGGGCGAATTCGCAAGTGGACGGCGAAGACATTTCATCCATCGGATTCTGCATGGGCGGTCGGGTTTCATTTATCGCGAACAGCGTGCTTCCGTTGCGCGCGGCGGTTTCGTTCTATGGTGGTGGCATTGCCACTGGTCTGCTGGACCGTGCCGCAAAGCTGCATGGCCCGATGCTGTTGGTTTGGGGCGGGCTGGATAAAAATATTACGGCCGAACACCGCAAAGCGGTTGCCGACGCGCTGGCCGCGGCGAAGAAGAGTTATGTGAGCGCGGAGTTCTCCGACGCGGACCACGGTTTTTTCTGCGACGAACGGTCTTCCTACAATGGGCGGGCTGCGCGTGAGGCCTGGGCCTTGAGCCTGGAGTTTCTGCGGCCGTGAAGTTTCCTGGAATTCTGCTGACGGCCGCGCTCGTTGCAGGCTTGGCCTGGCCGGGGAAGTCGTGGCAGGCGAAGGCGCCCGCGTCTGCGCCGCCGAAATTCCCGCCCACTTTCTATAAGGACGTTCTGCCGATTCTTCAGGAACACTGCCAGAGTTGCCATCGCGCGGGCGAAGTCGGGCCGATGCCGCTGGTCACGTATGAGCAGACGCGGCCATGGGCAGGCACTGTGGCGCATGAAGTCACGACGAAGATGATGCCGCCGTGGTTTGCCGATTCGCGCTACGGACACTTTGCCAATGACCCGTCACTGAGCGAGCAGCAGATTGCCACGATTGCGGCCTGGGCTGAGGCCGGCGCGCCTGCGGGCGACGTGAAAGATGGTCCTCCGCCGCGGAAGTGGGCAGCGGGATGGAACATTCCGCAGCCGGATATGGTGGTGAAGATGCCGAAGGCGGTACGGATCCCGGATAAGGGCGCGGTGGACTATACGTACGAAATTGTACCCACACACTTCGCCGAGGACCGCTGGGTGCAGATGTCGGAGTTTCGTCCGGGTGCTCCCGCGCACGTGCATCACGCCGTTGTCTATATTCGTCCTCCGGATTCGCCGTGGTTGCGCCACGCTCCGGTGGGCGAGCCGTTTACCGCATCAACGTTGAGCGATCCTGCGGAGCGCCGGCAGGCGCACGAAACCACCAGTGACCTGCTGCTGGTCTACGCTCCAGGCAGTTCGCCCGACGAATGGCCCGACGGCATGGCGAAGTTTGTGCCCGCGGGATCCGATCTCGTGTTTCAGATGCACTACACCACTAACGGCACGGCTGCGGAAGATCAGACCAGCATCGGGATCATTTTTGCGAAGACTCCGCCGAAGCAGCGCGTCATCACGCTGCAGTTGAACAATCATGAACTGCTGATTCCGCCGGGCGCGGACGATTTTCGCGTCGAAGTAAAGGGCACGCTGCCCAATGACGCGACGCTGCTCAGCCTGTTTCCGCACATGCACCTGCGCGGCAAGCGCTTCGAGTACGACATTGTGCACGACGACGGCAGCGCTGAAGTGCTGCTGCGGGTGAATTATCACTTTCACTGGCAGTTGAGTTATAGGCTGGCTGAGCCGCGAGTGCTGAAGGCTGGAACGAAGCTGCGGGCGATCGCGTGGTACGACAATTCGAAGAACAATCCACACAATCCCGATCCCACAAAGATGGTTACATGGGGCGATCAGACGACGGACGAAATGATGGTGGGGTTTTTCGACGTGGCCGTGCCGGCGGAAATGGATAAGTGGAAATTCTTCGAGCGGCGAAGCTTAAATCATTAGCCACGGATCAACACGGATTTCCACGGATCAAGAAAGAAAATAAAAAAAGTATCCATGAGAATCCGCGGCAGAGTTCTTTTACGCGCGCCCCTTTTTGGCGGCGATGGCTTCTTTGCCTGCGACTTCCCACGGGCGCTTCGGTCGGTCGGCTTCGGCTTTATCGCGATCGACGATGCGGTCGTACTGGTAGGCCTCGCTGACGGAGCCCAGGGATTCGTTGTACAAGCTGGGCAGGCCGAGCGCGACCTTCAATTCTTCGGCGAAAGATTGCAGAGCTTTCAAGTGATCGGCAGTGGCCGGCACCTCGGTCTTCGAAGTCTTGAGGAACTGCTGATACCCGCGGTTGACGAGCTTGGAGATCTCGCTGCCGATCAAGTAGCCGGGGTAGGCGAAAATCTTGACGCCGTCGTCAGCTGTTTTCTGGATAGCGGCGGACACATTGTATTTGCGCAGGAAGACGCGGCCGTTGGTGCCGGGGGCCTCGGTGACGTCGAACCCGTGGTCGCGCAGCCAGCCTAGCGCTTCCTCGTAGGTTCGTGCTTCAATCGTTTTAGGCATTGCTGTACATCAACCTTTCTTATAGCCGTCGGCATGCTCGCGAATTGGATGCAGATTCTATGAGTACCGGGCGTAACTTTACACGAGCTGCATCGCCGGGTGAATCTAACTCATCCAAACAAAATACTACATATCGTGTTTTCGCCTAATAGCGCACATTACGATGGTCATGGGGATTTCGTTCAGAAATGGCAGAGCGCTCCAAGAATTTTGACGAGATGACCGACGCGCCGCAAGCCGACGGCCCGCGCGAAGTCGCGCCACCATTGGGCGAAACGCTGGGCCACAGCCTCATGGACCGGATCGGCAACACACCGATGCTGCGCCTGGATGTGTTTACGCGCGACCTGCCGGGCGTAGTACTTCTGGGCAAAGCGGAATGGTATAACTCCGGCGGATCGGTGAAAGACCGGGCGGCGGCCAATATTGTTGCGGAGGGCCGGCGGCTGGGGAAACTGATACCGGGCAAGATTTTGCTGGATGCGACCAGCGGCAACACAGGCATTGCGTATGCCATGCTGGGCGCTGCGGAAGGATTTCCGGTGACGCTGTGCATGCCGGAAAATGTTTCGCGCGAGCGCAAGCAGATTCTGCAGGGATACGGCGCGAACATTCTTTATACGAATCCCGGAGATGGATCCGATGGGGCGATCCGCTTGGCGCGTGAGCTGGCGGCGAAACATCCGGAGCAATATTTTTATGCGGATCAGTATTCCAACGAGGCGAACTGGAAGGCGCATTACTTCGCTACGGCGAACGAAATCTGGCAGCAGACGCAGGGACGGATTACGCACTTCGTGGCCATGCTGGGAACCAGCGGAACTTTTGTGGGAACGACGCGGCGGTTGAAAGAACTGAATCCGCGGGTACAGTGCATCTCGCTGCAGCCGGATTCTTCGTTTCACGGCATTGAGGGCGCGAAACACATGGCGAGCGCGATTGTGCCGAAAATTTACGATGCGAGCTTGGCTGACCGGAACCTGGAAATTACCACGGAAGAGTCTTACGCGATGGCGCGGCGCATGTCGCGCTCGGCGGGCCTACTGGTGGGCATTTCGGCTGCGGCCGCGGTGGTGGGCTCGCTGAAGGTTGCCGAGGAGTTGCAGATGAAGAAGGGCAGCGAGGCCGTCATCGTGACCATTCTGTGCGACTCCGGCGACAAGTATTTGAGTGAGCGGTTTTGGACGGAAGAATAAGAACCTTCACCACAAAGGTCACTGAGGTTCACGGAGGAAATCGGACCCAGTATACCCCTGTGGTCCTCTGTGCCCTCTGGGGTGAATGATCTCTATGCTGAAGGTTTCCCGCAAGGATTATGAGGCGATCCGCCGGCACGGCGAGGAGACGTATCCGCATGAGTGCTGCGGCGTGCTGCTGGGACGCTTTGAGGATGACAGCAGCCGCGTGGTGACGTCGACGGCGCGTTGCGGGAACACGCGCACCGATTCGCTGCACAACCGCTACAACATCGATCCGCGGGAACTAGTGCGCATTCAGCGCGAAGGGCGCGAGCGCGGCGAAGACATTGTCGGATTCTACCATTCGCATCCCGATCATCCGGCGCAGTGGTCGAAGACCGACTTTGAGGAAGCCCACTGGGTCGGCTGCTCCTATGTCATCACCGCCGTGGAAAAGGGTAAGGCGTCGATCACGAACTCGTTTGAACTGGTCGGGGCGGACGAGAACGATAAGCGGTTGCTGGACGAAAAGATAGAACTCGCTTAGCGTCGCGGCTCCCTCATAGCGCAATTCTTCATCTGGCTTTCCGTCCGACAACTCTCAGAACTGAATTCATCAGAATCCTTGCTGGACGCTGGAAGTGCGCGATTTTCACAGAGACGGCGCCGATCCTGCGGGCCCCGTTTATATTCATCCTGATCAATCCATCTGCGTAAAAGCGGTTGTGGGCGCGGCGGCGGCCAATCTCTCTTGTTGCAGCTGCACCAAATCCGGTCACGGGGCTGTGAACGGGCTGCACTCGATTGATTTTGCAGGAAGTTATTGGGTGCGATTTTTCGTTGACTGAAAAAATAGAAGGAGTACAACAAGATCGTTCTTTGACAGCTTCTTAAGTTTTTCCGGTTGGTGCGGCGTCCGGGGCTCGAGCGGAGTCACTTCTCTGATCGAAAGATTGGAGAGGAGGGTGAGCAAGGGTCTATAGCAAAGCGCTGGTCGAGGAGAACGAAGAAAATCTAGTCGAAGGCAGGATAGAGTTCCGAGGCGTAGGGTAGGTTTATCCGGTTGGCGGTGAGCCCGGAGCCCAAGCAAGATCGCGCAGAGCAGCCCCGCAAGGGAAGGCACTGGAGCAGGTCAGCAAGGGTCAAACGCGAGCTACTGGCCGAGACGAATGGCCCCTACACCACCTCGGAACTCTCTTACTTTTTGGAGCTGTGAGTTCCGAGTTTCCGTCCCAGTTTTATTTCCCCGCGTTTCCTGGCCCGCCCACCGCATGAATCTTGGGGATTCTTTCTTCTAGCGGCGGCAGCGACGGGAATGCCGCGTGCGGCTCCGTCTGGTACCAGTAGGCGACCGAGAAAAAATTATCGGAGCGATGATTGGCGTGGCCGTGCTCGATGGTCGCGCGCAGTGACTTGGTGAACGGGATCGGCGAATCGAGATGGAAGCGATAGACCGACGAGCGGCTACCCGCGAATTCTGGACCTTTCACCGGAGCGCCGTAGAATCCATAGGCGAATGGACGATCGCCGAAATCCCACGCGCCCAGAAAATAATCTTCCGAACCAGTTCCGTTGATCGATGGCGTGGTCTCGCCGTCGATGAAAAACATGTCATCGCCTTCGCCCCACCAGTCGTCCTGATTCTGCAGCACCGACATGGTGACGCCCACAAAGTGGCCGCGGCCCGTGGCCTCCATCCAGACGTAGTTGCCTTCGCCGTTGAGATTTTTCTTGTCGTTGACTTTGGAGTCGCCATTTGAGCGCCAGTCGTTGGTCCACCCATGCGCGGGCGCGGCCTGGCGATATTGCGCGTGGAAATAAAGTTCGTCGGGGGGCAGCGCGTGATCGTAGGTGCGATAGTCGAGGTTGAAATAGAACGCGTCGACCTTAATGGCGCCTTCATTGGTGACGGTGATGCGGGCATGCTTCTGAAACGGCATGGGAAAGAAGCAATTCAAAGCTTTGTCGGAGCCGACCGAGAGCGGGACGGATTGATAGAGGTAGTACTCTCCAAGGCCGAGGCCGAAAAAATCTCCGATAGGAGTTTCGACGCTGGGCGTGGCCTCGCCGTCCCAATACATACGCAGCAGCAGCGCCTTGAGGTGATTCGGGTCGCTGCTCGCGATGGTGATCCAGAGATGAGTGATGAGGCCAGGACCGGATTGATCGAGCAGCGTGAGCGTTTCGCCGGGAGCGATGATGCGGAAGTCTGCGTTGCCGCCGCTGCGATCGTAGCTCGAGGCCCGATGCTGCATGTAGTCCTTGGCTTGAGGTAAGGAGGAGAGCCAAGTGGAGGGATCCTGGGATGTGAGGAGAGCAGACTGAAGGCAGATGAAAAGTAGAACGAGTTTTTCCATTGGCTTCTCCCGAGGGCGGGCGCGGTGATTCTAGGCGAAAAAATTCAGGATGTCCTGGGCAAAGGCGGCACAGATTGCCCGGTCCGGAACCGCTGACACGATGCGCTCGGGATACTCGTCGTAAGTGCGCCCATCGAGCAGGCGCCCGGTCTTCGCTTTTCTGACCCCGCCCCACTGCTTGAAGAAAAACGGAACGTGATACTTGCAGCATTGATCGCGAACTGAGATCACCCATTCTTTCTGCATCGGGCGGGCACCTGGGCCGCTCTCACCGCCTACGATCGCCCAACTGATGCCGGAGAGATTAAATGCGCCCAGATCCTCCAGCAGCGGCTCGACTGAGAGAAAGCGGACACGGGCTGGTGATTCCTGCAGGTGACCGATTCTCGGCAAGCCATACTTCTTGTCTTCCACGCTGACGCCCCACCAGATGTGATCCTGCTCGGCGGCAAAACGCATCGGGCCACCTAACAAGTCCTTGAGCCTTTCTGCGCGCTTGGTGAGGACTTGGAATGTGTGCCACTTGGCAGTGACCATCACGCGACACACCGCTTCGATATAAGTGTCGGGCACACCTTCATGGAACAGATCGCTCATCGAATTCACGAACACGAGTTTCGGCGAGCGCCAGGCGAAGGGCTCCGTCAGCTTCTCGGGAACGAGGCGCAGGTCGAAGCCCTGTTCGTAAGGATGTCCCTTAACGCCGCGGAACCGCTCAGCGAACGTCTCAGCGTAACAGTGCTTGCACCCGGGGCTGATTTTCGTGCAGCCGCGGACCGGGTTCCAGGTCGCGTCGGTCCATTCGATATGGGAGTTGAGAGACATCCAGTTCGCTGCCTACGTTCCGAAGTTGTCGAAGATATACTTCGATCTTCTCCGTGGTATTTTTCTGTGAGGCGAAAAAGAGATAGTAGACCGTTGCGTCCTTGCTGGCGCAGGAAGTGGTTCAGGACCGCTCGAAACGCAATATGTGATGCTCGGAACCGTATTGGTCCGTTGATGTTTATGTCATAGATCGGGAAGTTTATGAAGACTTCCAAAGATCCCATCGACCCCGCGGTTTGAATCACCCGCCAGTCTAAGTGCAGGCCATACGGATCAAGAAGGCACAGACCTCGTTTTCGATCTTCGAACCTAACGCGTGGGAAAACTTCTTCGAGTAGTACCTCGTTGCAGTCACCGTGGTGAATCTGAACGTCCGTTCTGTTTCCAACTAGTTCCCGTAGCCCTTGCGCCTTGTCACCATCTAAATCAACAAGGTGGTATTCGCGGAAAGGCGGTTGCACTATCAGGGCATTTAGAGGGCTTCCAGGCACCATCTTTCCGGAAGTCCGAGACAGATGAACCCCTGCGCCAGCGAACGCGTCGATGTAAACATGCCAGAAAGATGGCGACCTTTGACTTGCAAGTATCTTGGAATACTCAACCGCATAGCGCCTGAGGATTTCCAACTTCACCTCAGACCAGGGCCCGATCTCATCAATCTTCGGACCGCGCATTGTGTTCGCCTTTTATTCGCTGTTGTTCGATTTTAGTTTTTCACATTCAGGCGAGCTTTTCAATATCTAACGAGCTACAGCGGGATGTTCCCATGCTTCTTCGGCGGGTTCTTATCGCGTTTAGTCTCCAGCATGGCCAGGGCCTGGATCAGTTTTTTGCGCGTATCTTTTGGTTGGATTACGGCGTCTACGAAACCGCGGTCGGCGGCCACGTAGGGATTCGCCAGCCGGTCGCGGAATTCTTCAATTTTTTCGCGGCGCACTTCGTCCCGGCGGGCGGGTTCGCGGTTGGCGGCGGCGTCGAGTTCGCGTTTGTAGACGATGTCGACTGCGCCTTCCGGGCCCATCACGGCGATCTCGGCCGTGGGCCACGCGTAGTTCACGTCGGTGCGAATGTGCTTCGAGGCCATGACGCAATAGGCGCCGCCGTAAGCTTTGCGGGTGATGACCGTAACCTTCGGCACCGTGGCTTCGGCGAAGGCGAAGAGCAGCTTGGCGCCGTGCTTGATGATGCCTCCGTATTCCTGGGCGGTGCCGGGAAGAAATCCGGGGACATCTTCAAAGGTGACGAGCGGAATGTTGAAGCAGTCGCAGAAGCGCACGAAGCGAGCGCCCTTAACTGATGCATTAATATCGAGCGTGCCAGCCAGAACCGCGGGCTGGTTGGCGACGATGCCGACGCTGCGCCCATCGAGGCGAGCGAATCCTACCACGATATTTTTCGCATAGTGCTCCTGCACTTCGAAGAAATATCCGTCGTCGACTACGGCGTGGATCACGTCTTTGATGTCGTAGGGCTGGTTCGATTGCGGGGGCACGATTTTTTCGAGCGCTGCGTCGGCGCGGTCGATCGGGTCGGTGCAGGGCTTGCGCGGTGGCTCTTCCAGATTATTCGAGGGCACGAAGCTGAGCAGCTCGCGCACCATCGACAAACATTCGGCGTCGTCGTGCGCTAGAAAGTGCGCTACGCCGGAAGTTTCGTTGTGGGTGATGGCGCCGCCGAGCTGCTCTTTCGTGACTTCTTCCATGGTCACGGTCTTGATGACATCCGGGCCGGTGATGAACATGTAGGAAGTCTTATCGACCATGAGCACGAAATCAGTAATAGCCGGAGAGTAAACAGCCCCTCCGGCGCAGGGACCCATGATGGCGGAGATCTGCGGCACTACGCCGCTGTAGAGCGTGTTGCGCAGAAAAATGTCGGCGTAGCCGGCCAGGGACATGACGCCTTCCTGAATGCGCGCGCCGCCGGAATCGTTCAATCCGATGACGGGCGCGCCCATCTTGGCGGCGAGGTCCATGATCTTGACGATCTTGCCGGCGTTGGCCTCGGAGAGCGATCCTCCGAAGACGGTGAAATCCTGCGCGAAAACGTAGACGAGGCGGCCCTCGATGCGGCCGTAGCCAGTGACGAATCCATCGCCGTAGATTTTCTGCTCGGCCATGCCGAAGTCGCTGCAGCGGTGAGTGACGAGCTTGTCGGTCTCTTCGAAGGTGCCTTCGTCGAGCAAGAATTCGATGCGCTCGCGGGCCGACATCTTACCCTCTTTGTGCTGGCGCTCGCGGCGCTTGGCGCCGCCACCGTCTTCGGCCAGCTGGTTGCGTTTATTGAGTTCGGCAACTTTCTGTGCGAGGTCCATGGGGAAGGATTATAGCCGCGTGGGGAAAAGGGCGGTTATGCGGGGGATCACGGGTGGGGTATGGGGCGCGCGCAAGCGGCATCCCCTGACACTTCGGCTCTGCGACTTCGGTCATCTGAACTTTCTCGTTGCGGGCGCTAGCATTTGTGTAAGTGGCGGTGACTATGGCAAGCCGCGCCTGGAAACCATGAAGATTACGATCAACCGTCTTATCAGCATTGCGACTTTGGTGGCGTCGGTGATTGCGCTGGTGATGATGCTGGGAAAGCCGGCTCCGGTGGCTCGATCGCAGAATCCGGCGACGATCTCAGCGCAGGCCCAGTCGTTCGATCAGAAGATGACTGAGTTCGAGCAGGCCGCGCAGACGGCGGTGCATGTCACCGATGAAAGTGGAACGCAGTCGAGCGCTGCGTCGAAGCCCGAGGTGCGGATCAGTTCGGACGAAGTCTCCGCCGTGCTGGCGCAGTCTCTGGGGAATGGCGAGGTCAAGCCGGATGCGAGCGCTCCGAGTGGCGCTACTGGTATCGCCGCTCCGACTATTAAAGATCAGCAAGTGGGCTTTGAGGGCGATGTAGTTCATGGGCAATTTCTGATGGAAATTGCCGGCAAAGATGTGTGGATCACCATCTCCGGCCATCTCGGCGAGAAGGATGGATTCGCAACATTCGATCCCACGGAATTTAAGGTGGGAGATCTGAATGTGCCGGTGTCGCTGGTGAATGCGGCGCTGCAGAAAAAATTGGCGGAGCAGCGGGATCGCCTCAAGCTGCCGGAGAACGTGACCGGCTTGAAGATCGAGAATGGCGAACTGGTGATGCAGGGACGGTAATCGCTGACCAAGAATCCCCACCTCTCACAAAGTGCGCGAGAAATGGGCACACCGATGACCACTGGAATTTTCGGGCACACGCACGCAGCATTCTCAGAGAGATCCTTCGCTCCGCCTGAAAAGCGGCTGCGCTCAGGGATGACAATCGGCTGCGCGGTACAGCCCGCTGGTACCTACGGGGCTGTGACTTCGGTCATCTGAAACTGCGCTTACGGAGCGGCTACGATGGCTTGGGGCCCGACCGTCTCGGGCTGACTACGGGAGTGCATGAACTTGAAACTTGACCGCTTCATCAGCATAGCGACGCTTTTGGCGTTGATCGTGGCCATCACGGTGATGCTCAAGAAACCGGCTCCGGTGGCGCAGCCGCAGACTACCGTGGTGAGTGCACCGCAGAGCGCTGCTGCGAACCAGAGCGCGGCGCAGCCTGCGCAGGAATTACAAGCCAATACTTCGTCGGATTCCAGCAAGCCAGCGGCCGGGCAGGCCGCTCCGCAAACTGTTGCTCCGCCGCAGAGCGCGGCTCCGGCGGCCGCCAGCACCAAGACCGATATGCCCAGCGCCGATGGCTTGAGCGCGATGATCGCGAAGACGCTAGGCGGAGCTAGCGCGGCGAGTTTGAGCCCCGACTCGAACGTGGGCAGCGGTGAGCCCAACATCAAAGATCAACAGGTCACGATGGATGGCGACGTGGTTCACGGAAAGTTTCTGACCGAGATTGGCGGCAAGGATGTTTGGGTGACAATCTCCGGCCATATGGGCGAGAAGGACGGTTACGCCACGTTTGATCCTACGGAATTTAAAGTTGGGGATACGGAAGTGCCGGTGTCGTTGGTAAATCCGATGCTGCAGAAAAAGCTTGCAGAGGAGCACGACCGGATGAAGGTTCCGAACAACTAGGTGCGCTGCTTAGAACAGTCGTAGTCCTCACAGTATTTGCTGCACTGGAGATCCTTCCCTCCGCCTGAAATGCGGCTGCGCTCAGGATGACGCCATCAGAGTTGTTTGACTGCCCCGGGCGAATGCGTCCGGGGCTACGTATTTGCGCCAGCCCGATAACGCCTACTGAGGCGCGACCAGGCGATTTTGGGCGGCGGTCTTCGCGTACCAGCGGCCTGAATCTTTGATGGTTCTTTTCTGGGTTTTGAAATCGGTGTAGGCCAGGCCGAAGCGCTGGCTGAAGCCTTCCGCCCATTCGAAATTGTCCATGAGACTCCAGGCGGAATATCCGCGAACGTCGGCGCCGTCGGCCATGGCGCGAGCGAGTGCTGCCAAATAGTCGTGATGATAGGCGATGCGGCGCGGGTCGTGAATTTCGCCGGTCGCATCAGGGACGTCGTTGAAGGAGCACCCACTCTCAGTGATTTCGATGGCGGGGCGGCTGTAGTCGCGGGTGATGCGCGTGACCATGTCGTAGATCGCCTTGGGCCAGACCTCCCAGCCGAATTCGGTTTTTGGGCCTTCGTTCCCTCCATGCAGGTTGACGGGGAAGAGCCACTCTTGCGCGTGCGCGACGCGCTCGAAAGCGGAGGGAGTGGAAACGACGGTGCGGTAGTAAAGGTTGACGCCGATGAAGTCGAGGGGCGCGCGGGCCTTTTCCATGTCGCCGGAGCGAATGCCCATGATGGTTTCGGGAAGATAAGTGAAGGCGTCGGGGTAGCGTCCGCGCAGCGCGGGTTCGAGGAACCATACGTTGGTGATGGCGTGGGCGCGGTCGGCGGCGAGCCGGTCTTCGTCAGAATCCGTCGCGGGCTCGGCAGGCGACATGCTGAAAGCCGTGCCCACGCGGGCATTGGGGCGCACGGATTTCAGGGCACGAAATGCTTCGCCTTGCGCGAGGTTCACGACGTGCGAGGCACGCAGAAAATCGTAGAGACTTTTCTTTCCCGGGGCGTGCGTGCCTTCGAGATATCCCAACTCGAGGAAGGCTGTGGGCTCGTTGAAAAGAATCCAATCGTTGACGCGATCGCCGAGGGCCTGCGCGATTGCCTGCACATAATCGGAGAACCGTCCGGCGGTGTCGCGATTGGGCCAGCCCCCGGCGTCTTCGAGAGCCTGCGGCAAATCCCAGTGATAGAGCGTGACCAGCGGGCGAATGTGGGCTTCGCGGAGCGCATCGACCAGGCGGCTGTAGTAGTCAACACCCTTGGCGTTAGCCGGTCCCGATCCAGTGGGCTGAATGCGCGGCCAGGAAATCGAGAAGCGGTAGCTGTTGAGATTCATGGCGCGCATCAAAGCGATATCTTCGCGCCAGCGATGATAGGAGTCGCATGCGGTGTCGCCGGTGTCGCCGTTCTTGATTTTGCCGGGTGCGTGGGCGAAGCGGTCCCAGATGGATTCGCCCTTGCCGTCAGCGTTCCATGCGCCTTCAATTTGATACGCGGCGGTGGACGTGCCCCAGAAAAACCCTTTGGGGAAGGCGAAGTCGGAGGCGGAAGTGCTCCATGATGCGGCCGTGAAGGGGTGAATCGGACTCGTGGCCGCGCCTGCTTTGGTGGAGACGTTGCAGGCAGAGAGAAATCCGGGCAGAGCCGCGGCGGCTCCGGCCCCGGCTGCGGATCGCAAGAATTGACGACGAGTTAGGCGCAACGGCAGTTGAGCTCCCCAGGAAGATAGTGCCAGTAACGGCGAAAGGCCGCCAATCTAAATATTACGTTCGATTCGCTTCCGGCGTGCGGTGTTGATTTGGATTCGCAGCCGGGAGGTCACTCCGGGTTGAGGCTATCGAACATTTTATAGAGCTTGTCGGCGGTGGGGCGGTAGATGACCCATCCGGTGCCGGCGTCGGAAGTTTTTTTGAAAAGGAATTCGCCGCGGCCGTCGCCGTCGGCGTCGACGGCGTCGATGAGTTCGAGGCGCGGGGTGACGTCGAGGTGATATTTGTCGGTCACTCCGGCATAAAGTTTGTGCAGGTTGTTGTAGATGTCGGGGTAGGCGACGATCAGGACCGAGTAGACCAATTCGTCCTGCGTGGCAGAGTGCGCTGCGCCCGCGGGCGGCGGAGGCATGTGGGCCTGTGCGCTGAAGACGATCACCGGCTGGTTCGAGAGCCATGGATCGAAGGTCGTCATATGGGCGTCGTCGAGGATAGGATCCTTCAGCTTGGCGGCGGCTGATTTCGCGGCTGGGCCTTTAGAGGTTGAAGCGTGAGCGGTCTGCGCCTTTGCCGAAGTTGTGGTGGCTTTGGCCTGAGCCGCGAGATAGGCGCGGACCTGGTCCTTGGCGAGGGCGATGATCTGCTTGCGGCGATCCTGTTCTTCGTCTGGAAGCCATTGAAAGGCGTAGGAGTGAGCTTCGGGACCGGCAGCATCGGAGATGGCTGGAACCGTATCGACCGTTTGATCGGCTGGTGCGGCGGCTTTGGCGGCGCTGCTTGAGGGGGACGAGGGCGTGGAGCCGATCCGGGTGTAGCCGGGGACATCTTCTTCGTCGGGCAGGGGCTTGGTGGGCATACCGCGGCGCAGTCGGGGACGGCCGGACTCGGTGGCCCCGCTATCGGAGGCGGGCGGCGGGGGTGTCGTTGGCTTTGTGTCGGCGGATTTCTGATCGGTGCTTTTCTGATCTGGCGATTTCTGATCTGCCGGCTTCGAGCTGGTCGAAGGCGTTGAGGGCGAGGTAGAAGGCGCGCTAGTTGGTGTTCCTGCGGGCGGATTGGTCTGAGTTGAATCAGGCGAGCTTGGGCTGGTGCCTCGACTCAGCCGCGGCGGCTCATCGCCGGATTTGCTGGACGGCGGCGGAGTCGAGGGCGTCGTCGGGGGTGGAGTGCCGGAAGCCGGCGTCGTTCCCGATGACGGTCTGGTGCTTGCGGGCGCGGTGTCTTTCGGATTCTTCGTGAGGCGAGGCGGTTCGTCGCTCTTATCGATTCCCACCGGCACGGGCTTGGCTTCGAATGTCTTTTTGCCCAGGTCGCTTCCGGAGGCGGTATAGGCTCCGGTGCCGAGCCAGGGGGTTACGGCGTTGGGCGCGTTGCTGTGCAGGGCGCTATTCACCGTGAACAGGCCCAGGGAGCGGCCGTCGCGCTCGACTTCGTAGACTGTGCCGGACTCGAGCGCCATGGGAACGGGATCGGCTTTGTAGGCGGTCGCGTCCCAGAATTTGCCGTTGATGAGAATGGCGATGGGCAGCAGCGAAGTCTTGCCCTTGGCCGACATCTGCAGCACGGCGACGGCGCGGGGGCCGTTATCTTTTTTGAGCGGAGTGCGGCGGTCGCCGCTGGCGACGATGAGCGGGCGCTCGTCCTGAGCGGAGAGGCTGGGGGCGAGGCAGAGGACTCCTGCCAGCAATAGGGCGGGAATCCAGATGCAGTATAAAATCTTTCGAAGACCGGGCTGGCCGGTGACGCGAGCCTGGGTTTTTAATTTGCCGGGAGACATTGCCATGAAAGTCCATGATAAGGCTCCGGAGTTTACTTTGCAGGACGAGAACGGCAAAGAGTTCTCGCTGAAGGATCTGCGGGGCAAAACCGTCATTCTGTTTTTTTATCCTCGGGCCAACACGCCGGGTTGAACGGTGGAAGCTCGCGGGTTCCGCGACTCATACAGACAGATTCAGAAAACGGGCGCCGTGCTGCTTGGCATATCCCCGGATACTGCAAAAGCGCAGAAAAAATTTCAGGAGCAGGAAAAGCTGCCCTTCACCTTGCTGGCCGACGCAGACAAGAAAGTGGCCGACGCCTTCGGGGTGATGAAGGAAAAAAACATGTACGGCAAGAAGGTGATGGGCGTGGCTAGAACCACGTTCGTGATCGGGCCGGATGGAAAGATTGAGCACATCTTCGAGAAGGTGAAGCCCGACGACCACGCCGAAGAGGTGCTGGAATATCTGAAGTCGGGGAAGGGATAGAGGGCTTCGTGGTGGTGGCAGGCAAAATCCCCACTCTAACGTCGCATAGAGCGCGACGTTAGAATGGGGCACCCGCTGAGATTCTTCGCTTAGCTCAGGATGACAAAACTTCCAAAGCCTCTGGGAAGGGATTTCTATGCGCGGTCGCCGCAGCGGGTGGCACGGGAACTGCTGGGGAAGGTGCTGGTGCGGGAAGATGGCGGACCGGAGCTCACTGCGCGCATCGTTGAGGTCGAAGCTTATCTTGGGGTGAATGATCCTGCGGCGCATTCGGCTGCCGGCCTCACCGCGCGCAACGCTGTGCTGTTTGGGCCGCCCGGCTATGCCTACATCTATTTCATTTACGGCAATCATTACTGCCTGAACGTTTCGTGCGAGCGCGAGGACAAGGCGGGAGGCGTACTGTTCCGGGCACTGGAGCCACTGACCGGGATTGAGGAGATGGCGCGGGCCCGGGGCGTCGAAGTACTTCGGCCTGCCGACTTGCGCAAGCTCACCAGCGGGCCGGGCAGGCTGTGTGAAGCTTTTGGCATCACGCGAGAGCGCTACAACGGCCACGATCTGACCAGGCGCGGCAGTTTGTGGATCGGCGACGATAGGAGCCCTTCTCCGCGAGTCGCCTTGACCCCACGCATCGGAATTACCAAGGCGGCGGATAAGAACCTGCGCTACCTGATCGCCGGCAACCGGTTCGTGAGCGGGCCGGCAACATTTCTTCGCGCCCAGGCGGACCTTCGGGTGTAGACTGTGCGGCGGGGCGGCAGGCTCAAAGCCTTGCTGGACGTGGGTTCCGCTATCCGAATCCCCACTTCTCGCAAACTACGCGAGAAATGAGGCACCCGGCTGGCACAGATTTAGCCGCATCCTTTTGATCGTGCATTTCATCTTTTGGAGTGAGCGATAAGCCTTGGGCGTTTCTCATGCGGCTGCTGGCGGCAGATGGCTCGGGTTGGGATGTTTGCAGAGCGATGACTTTTCCTTTGTCATGTGCGGCGACGTGGGCCGTTCTGGCTGTCAGCATCATCGCCGCAACCCCGCTTCTGGCGGCCGATGGAGCCGCTGTCGTACGCGCGTCGCAGACGCCTTCGACCATCGTGATCGGATTCGTGGGCGGGTTCGTGCGCCACGATAATCCTCATCATGGACCGGTCCTGTTTGCGGAGCGGCTGCACCGCATCGCTCCCAAGAACGCCTACATCCGGGTCTTCGAGAATCGGCGGCGGAAGGCCGCGTACCGGACAATCCTGCATTTGCTGGATCGCAATGGCGACGGAATTTTGAGCGCAGAAGAGAAGGCGCAGGCGCGGATCATTCTCTACGGAGAGAGTTGGGGCGGCGCCGCTACCGTGATGCTGGCTCGCGAACTGAACCGGCTGGAAATTCCGGTGATGCTTACGGTTCAGGTGGACAGCGTGGCCAAGTTATGGGAACGGGACGGCATCGTGCCGGCGAATGTGGCGGCGGCCGTGAATTTTTATCAGTCCAACGGAATTATTCATGGGCGGGCGAAGATCGAGGCGGCGGATCCGGCGCGCACGCAAGTGCTGGGGAACTACCGGTCCGATTACAAGCAGAATCCGGTGAAGTGTGAGGGCTATTCCTGGGCGGATCGCACTTTCACGCGCGGCCACATGGAGGCCGAATGTGACCCTCACGTGTGGTCGCAGGTGGAAGACCTGATGCGGCCGCGGCTGGAGACTCCGAGCGCCGTGGCGGTAAATCCTGGTCAGCTAGAGTCGGGCCATTAAAGCCGGACGATGAAGCAACTTTCCGGCTGCTGACGGGGTTCTAAATAGGAGTAACATTGATATAAGCGGATTGGCTCGTCCTGAGCGCGGTTCGCGGTCGGTGGAGGTATTGGCTATGAAGAATTCCACCTTTTCCAGGACTCTTCTCGCAGGTTTCGCTTCATTCATTCTCAGCGGTCTGTTGGTTTGCCTGCCCACCCCTGTCTTCGCGCAGCATGGCGGAGGCGGAGGACATGGCGGGGGTGGAGGCGGCGGAGGTCATTTCGGCGGTGGCGGTGGAGGGTTCCACGGTGGTGGAGGTTACGGTGGTGGAGGTTACGGTGGTGGGTACCATGGCGGGTACGCCGGCGGATACCATGGTGGGTACGGCGGCGGCGGATACCGTGGCGGTTACGGGGGCGGATATCGTGGCGGCTATGGTGGGCGTGGCTCGTATGGCGGCATGAGCGGTCGCTCCTCGGCGGCGTCATCCAGGCCCTGGTCATGGGAAGGCCGGTCGTCTTCGGCTGGTCGCAGCAACTCACCGGGCTACCATGCTTTCTCAGGGCATGGCGGAGCCAATGGAGCTGGCAGAGGTATGGCGGGCAGCAGATCGGCGGCTGGCGCTGCCGGTGGGCGCGAAGGCGGCGCAGGGTCTCATGCTGCGATTGCAGACGGCGCTTGGCACTCGTTCGGGGGGGCCCACGCTGCTGCCGGAACGTCTTTGGGCTTGCGGTCGACGGGGACAGCCTCGATCGGCCGCTCGGGATTAGGGAATTTCAACTCTTCATTTCGCGGCGGTGCATGGAATGGTGGCGGGTTCCGCGGCGGGTGGGGCGGGCGTGGATGGGGCGGGCGTGGCGGATGGGGAGGTTGGGGTGGATGGGGAGGCTGGGGTGGTTGGGGCCTCGGTTGGGGATGGGGCTGGGGATTGGGTTGGGGGGGTTGGGGTTGGCCTTTCTGGGATTGGTCGCCCTACTGGTATAGCCCATGGTGGTACTACAATTCTCCGGCTTACATTTATCCGGACGCGTAGAAAGTCTAGTGCCGCGGATTTCCGGATTACGTGTGCAGTTACGCAGCGGAGATCCTTCACTCCGCCTGAAAAACGGCTGCGTTCAGGATGACTGCGGTTTGTTTAGCAGTAGATTGTCGATGAGGCGGGTTGTGCCTACATAAGCGGCCACAGCGACCAGCGCCCCTTGCGATACATTTTCTACCGAGTCAAGCGTTTGGGGATTCACGATCTCGAAGTAATCGAGCTCGACGCCGGTGGCTCCTACGAATTCCTGTTTTCCTGCAATCGCTAATCTCTCGGCGGAGCTCTCGCCCGCGCTTGCCATTTTTTCCACGTGCATCAACGCATGATGCAGGGCCAGCGCTTGCTTGCGCTGATCGGGATTGAGATAGGCATTGCGCGAGCTCAGGGCCAGGCCGTCGGCTTCGCGGACGATTGGGCATCCTACAATTTCGATGGGAAAATTAAGGTCGCGCACCAGACGGCGGATGATAGCTAACTGTGCGGCGTCTTTTTGGCCGAAGAAGGCCGCGTCCGGGTCGACGATGTGAAACAGCTTGGCGACTACGGTCGTGACACCGCGAAAATGTCCGGGGCGCGAGCGGCCGTCGAGCTTTTCGCTTAGGCCTTCCACCGTCACCCACGTCACCGCGCCTGCGGGATACATTTCTTCCACCGATGGGGCAAAGAGCAGCTCGACGCCTTCGCGCTCGAGCATTTCGCAGTCGCGTTCGAACGATTGCGGATAACGGGCGAGATCTTCCTTGGGACCGAACTGCGTGGGGTTGACGAAGATGGAGGCGACGACTGCGTCGCACGAGGCCTTGGCGGCGAGAACCAGCGAGCGATGGCCTTGGTGCAAGGCGCCCATGGTCGGAACGAATCCCAGGCGCTGGCCGGCGCGGCGCAGGGTGCGGGAAGCCTCGCGCATTTCACTGACGGTTGAGTGGACTTTCACAGGCGGATCACGTGGCCCTGGATGCAGTCGTCCGGGAGGCTCGCTTTGCTCGCAGGCGGACGAATGCGTCCGCCGCTAGGGGTTGGTTTCACGTGGAGGGCACCCATCTTATGGCAATATGCGCGCCTTGCAGAATTCCGCCGACGATGCCTTTGTTGCGGCGAATGGCAACTCCATCCTGATCGGCGGTCGCGTGAGCGGATTCAGTCGCGGCTACGACGCGGCCATAAGGCCAGTCCGCCGTTGGCAGCGTGGCGAGTGTGGGCAGCAGTTGATCGGGTTTCAAAATGATTTCGGCGTTGTCGGGCGCATCGAACAAGACGACGCCGTCGGCGCGGACGATCAGATAGGGATTGCGCCACTGCTTCATGTCCTTGACGCTATCGTAGGCCGAGGATTGCGCCGCAGGAATCGCCTGCAGAGTCGCGCCGGGATCGGGCGCCTTGGCCGTCCGCTGCGAGCAAGCCGCGAGAAAAATCTCAAGACACAGGATCAGGGCAAAGCTGCCAACCGTTCGAACCACCGTCTTTTCACCTCACCGTCGCCGGGATGTCGGACTTCGCGGCCCAGATCAACGCGATGATCCATCCTATGACGCTCCAGCCGAGGAAAAAGTTGAGCAGAAAAATCGCGAGGGTGTCGCGTTTGCTCTTGATGGCGGCAATGATCGTCGGCAGAAAATACATAACCGCGCCGAGACCGAAGAACGGGAAGAAGAAAATCGTCGAGAGAATCATGTTGACCCTCCTGTATTAGCCTAGCACCAACTGGGCAGGCGTATCGACTCTACTAGAATACGCAAATGTGGGGACCCAGGTTCCCCGAAACAGGTACCCAAGGAAATTCTACCGCCGCATGGCACGCTTGCGCTCTAGAACCGTATCGAGCGCGGCTTTCGTATCCTTCGGCAGATGATACGACTCGCCGTCGGACGGATATTGATGCGATTTCACGTCGGCGCGGTACGATTGGACGGCTTCCGTGATCAGCGCTGCGGCGTCGCCGTAGCGGCGCACAAACTTTGCGGACGGACCGAACGTCAGGTTGAGAATGTCGTGGAATACCAGCACCTGGCCGTCGCACTCGGGGCCGGCGCCGATGCCGATGGTCGGAGCGCTGACTTCCGCGGTGATCATGGCGGCGACTTCGCGGGGGATGCCCTCCAGAAAGAGGCAGGCCACTCCGGCGCGGTCGAGCGCCGTGGCGTCGCGCATGAGTTGCTCGATGCCGCTCAGATTCTTGCCCTGCACCTTGTATCCGCCCATCACGTTGACGGATTGCGGCGTGAGGCCGATGTGGCCGGCGACGGGGATTTCGGCGTCGATGATCTGGCGGATAAGGTCAGCGCGCTTTTCGCCGCCCTCGATCTTGACCACTTCCGCGCCGCCTTCCTTCACGAAGCGGGCCGCGTTGCGGACGGCGTCTTTGGCGTCAACCTGATAAGACCCGTAGGGCATGTCGGCGATGAGCAGCGCGCTCTTGACCGCGCGGCGCACGGCTTTGACGTGATGCAGCATCTCATCCATGGTGACGGAGAGCGTGTTTTCGTAGCCCAGCATGGTCTGGGCGAGCGAATCGCCGACCAGCACCATGTCGATGCCAGCCTCGTCGACCAGGCGCGCAGAGGCGTAGTCGTAGGCGGTGAGGCAGGTGATGGGTTCGTGACGGAGTTTCTGTTCGCGAAGAGTTGCGGTGGTGACTTTGGGCCGGGAAGCGTCGAGGCGCCCGGTGATCGGGGTCAAACTCATGATGTCCTCCAGTGCCCCTCCGGCGCGCCGGATAGAGCCTGTACCCATCTGCATATGACTGCTGGAGATATTGTAACGGGAAAAAGAGAAACAGGCCATGGCAAATATTGACTTGCCACGCGATCAGCTAAAACGCGCCCCGTCAAGCGCTTCCGCAAGTTGCGGGAAGGGCATTACCCAGGTAAGACGTACATCACGGGGAGGCCAAGGCTCGCGAAGTCGAGTCTTATCTGCACCGCTTACCCATCGCCCTTATCGCGGTGGACCTCGAACGCGCAACTCGCGCCGCGGTTCTAAAGCAGAAACACAACCTCGGTTACGCCGATGCTTTCGCCGCCGAAATCGCTGTAGAGCGCTCGGCCTGGCTGGTGACAGCTGATCCGGAGTTCTCAAAATTGGGAAAGACCCTGGCAGTGTACTCACTCCCGCGACATGACAAATAAAAGAAGTCCTGCGATCACATCACGCGACTCGACCAACAATTCGCGGACGCTTCGACTTCCCTCTGCCCTTCACCAATGGGATGTATAACGTCAGAAATGCCGTGGCCAGGGTGCCAATGCCCACCGCCCAGCCCCACATCGCGGGCGTGATCGGCTGTTCCATGGGACGATAGCGAAGGACGAAGTAAAAGTTCATCCACATCAGAATGCTGGTCAGCAGGCCGGGGGAATATTCGCGAAAACGGATGGCCCAGCCCAGGTGCCAGAACCCATTGCATAGGCGTTCGATGACCCATGCCAGCGGCAGAATAAGCCATGCTCCGCCTAGGAAGTCGTAGAGCACCACGCTTGCGATCATGAGTACGAAGTAACCGGTGTTGAACCAGAAGAACTTCGTCCAGGAATATTCCGGCCACCAGTGCTCACGCACTTTTTCGACGAAGCTGCCGCCAAGGAGGGATTCGTCGATGACGTGGATGACGTAGGCCGCGACCATGAACCAGAAAGAGAAGATCAGAGGCACGTGCATACGGAGATTTTAGAAGCCGATGAAGGCTGGCAATATCGGAAGAAAGCCGTAGTTGGCTGTGAACCAATCCCGAACGCTGTTTGGAGTGGGCGCCCCTGACGAATGTGTCCGGGGCTAGATGATCCACTATGCGCTGGCGGCTTCCTGGCCACCGAGCGGCAGAAAATACTGCGTGCCTTTGATGGGCTCGCTTACTTTGCGCAGGAGTTCCTGCAGGTCTTCATTGCGGTCGACGAAGTCGATGTCTGAGGTGTTGACGATCAGCAAGTCCGACGACGTGTAGTGAAAGAAAAAGTGCTCGTAAGCTTTCACGACTTCTTCGAGATATTCGTCGCTGACGGCGCGCTCGCCCGAGGCATTCTTTTTCTTGAGACGCTTTTTCAGGACGTCGGGCGTGGCTTGCAGATAAATCACCAGGTCAGGCGTGGGCAAGTGCTCGCGAAAGTAATTGTAATAACGGTTGTAGGTGTCGAGTTCCTGATCCGTGAGATTGAGGCAG
Source organism: uncultured Acidobacteriota bacterium (assembly GCA_963701925.1). Lineage (GTDB taxonomy): Bacteria > Acidobacteriota > Terriglobia > Terriglobales > Acidobacteriaceae > Sulfotelmatobacter. Next base: position 787,562 of record CAVPBQ010000004.1, on the reverse strand, counting down.
GCGAAGAGCTTGTCCTTCTCAAAAATGAAATCGGAGACTACGATGCGCTGCGAACGCGGACCTAGATCGAGCGCCTGCAGTTGCTCGAAGCGCCTCACCAGAAAAGTGAACTGCGCCTGAAAGGCTGCGCCGCGTTCACCCTCGTAAAACGCGGGGAGAAACGGATTGGCCTCGGGCTCCATGACCTGCTGGGCGTTGAGGCGCTCGGCCAGAATGCGCGCCAGCGTGCTCTTGCCGACTCGGATGGGGCCTTCCACTGCAATGTACCGGGGAAGCTCAAAAAGATTGGCCATGGGGGCTCGCGATGTTTTGAATATGGCAGGATATATCGGTTGCGGGTGAGTGACAATTGAGGGATGAGTTAACAGTGCAATTGCGCGATTAAAAGATTGGGCGATTGCGTGATTGAACATCGCAGAGTCCGTCCTCGTTTTCAATCGCTCAATGGCTCAATCGCCAAATGACTCAATTCTTCTACAATCGCTGCATGCTTGGAACATTGGTGGCCGGCGCGGCCGCTGCCGCCGCCGTGGCGACCGGATATCAGACGATGTCGGCCACGGGACAGTGGTACGGGCGTACCTTCACCGGACTTGCGCGCGGGACGCGGCAACTCGCGCTCACCTACGATGATGGGCCGAATGATGCGCACACTATGCGCTTGCTGGAAGTGCTGGCGCGGCATGGGGTGCAGGCAACTTTTTTTCTGATCGGGTGCTATGTGCAGCAGCGTCCAGAGATTGTTCGCGAGATTGCGAAGGCCGGTCATGTGATCGGCAACCATACGTTCGGCCATCCTTTGCTGATTTTCAAGAGTGGTTCAGAAGTTCGCGGACAACTCTTGCGCTGCCAGGCCGCACTGCAGGATGCGATCGGAAATCATTCCAACCTCTTTCGTCCGCCGTTTGGTGGACGCCGTCCGGCGGTGTTGCGAATCGCACGCGAACTGGGCCTCGAGCCCGTGATGTGGAACGTGACTGGATATGACTGGAATGCGCCGGCTGCAGCTGTGATCGAAGGAAAAATCGCACATCAGGTCCGCGGCGGAGACGTGATCCTGCTGCATGATGGTGGGCACAAGCAGATGGGGGCCGACCGCGCGCAGACGGTTCTCGCGACCGACAATCTTATCCAGCGTTACAAACAGGATGGGTATGAGTTTGTGACGATTCCGGAGATGATGAAACGAGCTGTCAGCTCTCGGCTGCCAGCTATCAGCTAGGGCACAAGCCAAATCTGCGAGTTATTTTTTCACCGCGGCGAAGGCTTCTTTGGCTGCGGCGATGGTCTTCTGCACATCTTCTTCGCTGTGCGTTGCGCCCAGAAATGCGGCTTCATATTGCGAGGGCGGCAGATAGATGCCGGTGTCGAGCATGCTCCGAAAGAAGCGGCCGAAGGCTTCTGTATCAGACTTCGAGGCGGAATCCCAGTCGGTCACCGGGCCTTTCTGGAAGAACCAGGTAAACATCGATCCAACGCGGTTGTGGCAAAGCGGAACGCCCGCGGATTGCGCCGCGGCGGTCACACCTTCGACGAGGTCTCCGCTGAGCTTGTCGAGGCGCGGATAGATTTCACTCTTGCGATCGCGCAATTGCTTGAGCATGGCGCATCCCGCGGCCATAGCCAGCGGATTCCCCGACAAGGTTCCCGCTTGATACATCGGACCAAGCGGAGCGACTAGATCCATAATCTCGCTGGGGCCGCCGTAGGCTCCGACGGGCAAACCTCCACCAATAATTTTTCCCAGCGTGGTCAAGTCGGGCTTGATGTTGTAGAGCTCCTGCGCTCCGCCGAAAGAAACGCGGAATCCGGTCATGACTTCGTCAAAAATCAGAACCGAATGCTCGCGCTCGGTCAGCAGGCGCAAGCCGACCAGATAATCGTCGGCGGCCGGAACGCATCCCATGTTGCCGACGACCGGCTCGACAATCACGCACGCAATCTGATGTTTGTATTTGTTGAACGCATGTTCTACGGCAGAGAGATTGTTGAAGGGTAGCGCCACCGTGAATTGGATGAACTCGTCGGGAACGCCCGCGGAGCCCGGAATCCCCAGGGTCGCCACTCCAGATCCGGCTTTGACTAGCAGCGCGTCGGCGTGGCCGTGGTAGCAGCCTTCGAACTTTACGATGTATTTGCGTTTGGTGTAGGCGCGGGCCAGGCGGATCGCCGACATGGTCGCTTCGGTGCCGGAGCTGACGAAGCGAATTTTTTGCATGTGAGGGTAGGCGGATAAGACGAGTTCGGCGAGATCGGCCTCGGCGGGAGTGGAGGCGCCGAAACTTGTGCCATTGCAGGCAGCGCTCACGATCGCGTCGAGCACGGCGGGCTCAGCGTGCCCAAGAATGAGCGGTCCCCACGATCCGATGTAATCGATGAATTCGTTTTCATCCGCGTCCCAGATGTGCGAACCTTTTCCGCGGATGATGAATGGCGGATCGCCGCCGACCGAGCGAAAGGCGCGGACCGGCGAGTTCACGCCTCCGGGAATCATGCTCTCCGCCCGCTGCTGCAGGCGACGGGACTGCTCAGTTTTTCGCGATCTTGTGGACGGCATCAAATCCCCCGGCAAGAGAGAAAAGAGAAAGACGTCACGCGAGATTTCAACCGCGGTGCGCGCAAGCGACTAATATAGCAGCCCGCGCGAATTCATCAGATATTCACGCTTCTGAAATCACTTTGCAATATGGCGGTAGTAACCTGAAAGTCATCAAGTGCCCTTCTAACCGGGAGGGTTTGAGGGACAGTCTCGGGGGCTCCGGACTGTCCTTTTTGTTTTGTCTAAGGAAACGCCCAGTCTTTATCTTCTCGGCCTGCCGATTACTAGTCCAATTTATCCATTGCGTTCAGCTCGTTCAATTCCAGAGAATTCCGGCGCTGGACGCGCGCGAAGAACAGCACGAATGCCACGGTAAACAAGGCTAGGATCAGCATTGCGAGCGCGAAAGAAGTCCCGCTCATTTGGCGTCGGAGATAGTCGGCGGTAAGCCAGGGCACTGTAATTGCGATTTGAACCACCAGAAATGCCCTGCCAAAGCGGACGGCCCGAAGACCTGCGAGGCAGCGCTTGCGATAGTGCTCGGTGAACTCGGCCACCGATTTCAAGTCAGCGGTCCAGAGACTTCGCCAGTTCCACAGAGAAAATATCGCGGCTACGATGGTGCCCGCCCAGACGACGGCTGCCCACACATAGGCTTCGACCCCGGGACTTTTCCAAACCACGATGGCGCTGAAGACGAGAAACACAATGGCCATCGCGAGCTCAGCAATGTGCTGCAGGCGCAGGCTCCTTTGCTGTTGCACGGCTTTGCGCCGAAATTCGGCTGGAGCGCTGGCAGGAACTTCCGCGCTTGAGGTCCAAGCGACGCGCCAGGATTCGATTTCTGCGTCGGGATTCGTCATGGTCTCAACCTTTCTCTGAGCTGCTTGCGGGCGCGATTCATGCGCACGGCGACGTTGTTCTCACTGATGCCTAGAATTGCTGCGATTTCGGCGTGCGAAAAATCTTCGAGGGCCAGCGTGAGGATCTGGCGAAATGGGATAGGCAGAAGGCGGATGGCTTCGATCAGGCGGGCCTGGTCCACGCGCTGCATGGTGTCGATCTCAGGAGTGCTGCGCGGATCGGGAATGTCCTGGGGCTCCTCGGCGATGCCGGCGCGTTTCCTGCGCCAGACGTGAGTGAGGGCACGATTGTGGGCGATGCGAAAGACGAAGGTGCGCAGGGACGAGTCGCCACGAAATCGCGGCAGGGCCACCCAAATGGCGAGGCGAATCTCTTGTAGAAGATCTTCGCGACCGTGCGGCTCCGATTCGTAGGAGGAGGCAAGACGGGCCAGGCTCGGGCCGAAATCGCTCCAGAGTTGGTCGTACTCGCGCTCGCGCTCGAACTGATCCCTCGTGCGCAAGTTGGGCGCTGCGGTTACGTCCGCTGTTATTTCCTTTTCCGAAGTCATGCTGCGCTCACCACGGTCGGCTTAATTGGAAACGAGACACAGTTCTCCATCCAACAAGGCTGTCTCCGGCCCACAGAAGACCTTACAAAACTTATTTCCAGGGCGAATTCCTTTTTCTGTGTAAGGTCTCGGCGGATTCGAGACTGCCTCTCACGACAGCACTTTGAATTCAAGGAGAACGATCTCATGCCCAAACACCAATCCCTAGGAACCCGTGGGTTCTCGCTTGCCGCCCTTTCCGTGTGCCTTGTGGCGCTCTTCATTATCGCGCCGGTAGAGGGACAAGAGGTTTCGCCGCGGCTGGCGGCCCGCGCAGTTGCGGCCGTCTACACGCTCGGTGGCCAGCCCACCGGAACTTATCATGAATCCACTATGCCGGACGTGAACGGCGGCGTGGTTACTTCCATCGAAAGTGATTTGATATTCAACCGCATGGGCACCAAGCTCGAGATGAAATTCACGACTCAGTATCACGAGGATGGTCAGGGGCATTTGAAAACCGTTTCGAGCGAGCAATCGAGTTCGCAGCAGGGTACGCGCATCGATGTGCATGTGGGCGACGGATCGCTCGCGGTCACGACGACCACGGGCGGGAAGTCGTACCCGCACGACACGCGATATAGTGGCGCGCTGCTGGGGCCCGACGGGGCGCGGCATTTGCTAGTTTCGCGACTGCATGTGCCTGGCGATTCCGTCGCCTACCAGACGTTTTCTGCGGAGTTGAGTTCGGTGGCGACGATCACCAGCACGCTCGTTGGAAATGAGGATGTGACCTTTGCCGGCCAACACATCAGCGGACTGAAAATTGAGCAGAGCATCGACGTTATGCCGGGCAAGTCCACATTGTGGATCGATCACGAAGGCTGGCTCCTTCGCCAGGTCGTGCCCAGCCCGCTGGGAGAAATGGAAGCGCTGCGGGTTGAGGGCGAGCAGGCTTCTCCCGCGGCGACTGGCGCGACGCTGCCGGAAGAGACGTTCAGCCGGTCGATCGTGAAGGCAAACGTTCGTTTGCCGGAGGAACGGCTCGTCGAGGAGATGAGACTGAAATTGATCCACAAACGTCCGGAGTTGGGTTGGCCTGAACTCGAGGCTGAGAACCAGCAAGTCATCGAAAAGACTGCGAACTACGTAGTGCTCGAAGTTCGCCGGGTCAAGCCGAAAGTGGCGGCCGGCCGTCCCGCGAGCGACGCTTCAGCCGCCCCGTTTCTCGCGCCGAATGCGCTCATGCAGTCGGACGACGCGAACATCCAGGCGATCGCGGCTAAGGTAGTGGGAAATGAGCACGACGCATGGCGTGCGGCGCAGGCGTTGCAGCGCTGGACGAATGACAATATGAAATTCGATATGGGGATCGCAATTGCGCCAGCGTCGGAGGTGGCGCGCAACCGGCGTGGCACGTGCTTCGGATATTCCATGCTGCTGGGATCACTCACGCGGGCGGCGGGCATTCCGTCGCGGCTGCGCATGGGATATGTTTACGCGGGCGGCATTTGGGGCGGGCACGCGTGGATTGAAGTTAGCATCGGCAATAGCTGGATTCCGATCGACGGGGCGCTTTACTCGCCGGGCGCGGCCGATGCGGCGCGTTTCAGTTTCTTCACCAGCACCCTGGAGGACGGAACTCTCGACGGAGTGGGCGGGCTCGGACAGCTTTTCAGCAATGTTGACGTCGAGATCCTGCAGTACACGGTGGATGGCAAGAGCGTTGCAGTGCCGGAGGGTGCTCCGGCGTTCACGGTCAACGGAAATGATTACCGTAATCCGTGGATCGGCTTGTCGATTCGAAAACCGCCTTCTTTCAAGTTTGGCGATCTTGGCGCAGCGTGGCCGCAGGGCGATCTGGTATCGATGGAGGGAGCGCGTGGGGAGACCATCAAAGTGAAGAATCTCTCAGCATCGCTGCCGACAGGGGAATTCGATCTCCGGCAAGAATTCGCTGAAGAAGGCATTCGCGGAAAGAGCGCGCCTGTCATGATTGATGGACGCAAAGGCACCCTTGTTTCTTCCGGACATAAAGCGGAAGCCGTTCTCGTCAGTGGCGGAAATATCTGGGCGATTACGAGCGCGGGCCCTCATGCAAAGGCGTTGCTGGAGCAGGTTTTGGCGACAATGCGGCTCGACAACTAGGCGGTGCGCGGACGGGACGGGCGCCCCTCCCCACACCGGCAGAGCCGTTCATCTTAAGTAGGCACTGCACCAGGGAAATCAGATCCTCGGTGAGTTCTTCGGGAGAGCTGGCGCCGCAGCCGCGATGAACGATGTGCAGGCGGATAGGATTCGCTAGGATCTCGGCCATCAGGCTGTTAACTCCTCCGCGAATGGCCGCCAGCAGCATCCCGCGCCGGACGCAAGCGGGCTTGGAGTGCTCGTCCTGCGCCCGATGAAGTATTGGGCAGAAGGGCCGTCTTAACACTACTGTAACGATGGAAACGTAGGCTCAAGCTTGCGGTAATCAGTGAGTCCAGTCGCCACGAATCATAGAATTAACCATGATTAACATTTATAGGGATGCTATAGTTAATGACATATTCGGGGTTCGCATTCGATAAAACTCGTGAGCCGGATCACGCCCAGGCGTGATCCCCCACACGGAACAGCCCGGCAGGCACCGATTACGGTGAAGCCTGGAAATTGAAATTGAAATTCATTTTCAATATCGTAACTCGCTCGGGTGCGGGTTGGGTCGCCCGATTTCTGGTGGCAATTCTCGTTTTAGCCAGCGGCTCCGCGCGTGCGCAGCAGTCTCCCCCGAGTCCGCCAGCCGACGCTACGCTTACTTCTTCCGCATCGGCGATCGCTGCCCTCCCGGACCCACCGTCCGACGACAGCACGGAGGCGATGCTGCCTCACTTCAAGAGTTCGCGCTTCTGGCTCTCCGGGCAGGCCAACTTTATTTTCCAGACGCATCCGGAATTTCACGCGCTTTACAGCGGGCCGCACAGCTTGGGTCCGCATTACGAGAAGGCGACGTCGCGCGTGCTGACGCTCTATACGGGCGTGCGCCTGAGCAACTCCACCGAACTCATCGTCGATGTGGAGGAGGCGGGCGGCGCGGCACTTTCCCAGGGTTTCGGCCTGGCAGGAAACACCGATCTCGATATCGTACGCAATCCGTTGTTGAGCAAGGCGCCATATCTCGGGCGAGGGATGATCCATCATGTATTCGCCCTGAGTCGGGAAAAGGTGGAAAATCAGCGCAATGCTTTCAGTCTTTTTGACGAGCTGCCGCGGCGGCGCCTAGAGTTGCGCTTCGGAAAGTTCAGCATGCCCGATTTTTTCGACGTCAATTCCGTCGGATCGGATACGCATTTTCAGTTCCTCAACTGGACCGTCGACAACAACGGCGCCTGGGACTATGCGGCGGACACGCGCGGCTACACCGTGGGATTGACCGCCGATTTCGAAGACCGCAACTGGGGATTCCGCTTCGCAGAAGCGCTGATGCCGAAGATCGCCAACGGCATTGATCTGGTGTGGAAGCCCTGGCAGGTTCACGCGGAAAATTACGAATACGAACTGCGGCATGGAATCATCCGCAAAAAATCGGGCGTGATTCGCCTACTCGCTTATTCGAACTCGGCCAACATGGGAATTTATCGCGACCAGGACGCGTTGGCGGAAGAGACGGGTGCGACGCCTGATATCACCGATCATGCCTGGCACATCACGCGTAAGTTTGGCTTCGGCATGAACGTGGAGCAGACGCTGACTCGATATCTCACGGCATTCGGGCGTTTCGGCTGGGACAATGGAAAGACCGAGTCGTTCGCCTACACGGAAGTGGATCAGACTTTCGACGAGGGACTCGGGGCGAATGGCGCGTGGTGGCACCGCAAACAGGATCGCGCCGGAATCGCCTTCGTCAGCAACGCCATCAAGAAAGATCACCAGAATTATCTGGCGGCTGGCGGCCAGGGATTCCTGCTGGGCGATGGCAAGCTCAATTACGGCCGGGAAAATATTTTGGAGGCATACTACACAGCCCATGTGTGGCGCGGAATTTATCTCGCGCCGGGGCTGCAGCACATCGAAAATCCGGGCTACAACCGTGACCGCGGGCCCGTGCTGGTGCCCACATTCCGCGCGCACGTAGAATTCTGAAAACTCACCGCGCCTTCCCTCCTCGCTTTTGCCATAATGGTTCCTGAGTGTGATGGGAGCTCTGATGACTTCACAACCTTCGAACGTGGCAGTCGGAGAAACGGCAATCGATGTGCGATTCAACGGGCACTCGATGGTGGGAGCACTGGAGCGCGTGCTGGTCTGCTCGCCGCGGACTGCCGGATGGAATCAGCCGGAACGCGCGGCGCGCTGGCGCGACCTGGGATTCCTGCACGCCCCGGACTTTGAGAAGGCGCAGGCGCAACATGATTCGCTGTGCCGCGAACTGGAGGCGGTGGGGGCGGAAGTTCTGGAGTTGCCGCCGGCCGTCGATCTTTCGCTCGACGCGGTCTACGCTCACGATGCATCGCTGGCAACTGATTTTGGAGTGATCGCGATGCGTCCGGGAAAAACGAACCGCGTGACCGAAGGCAGGAATCACGGTGCGTTCTGCAACCGGATGGGGATTCCGAACCCCGCCAAAATTGTTGTTCCGGGCACGAGCGAGGCGGGGGACATCCTATGGCTGGATGCGAAGACTCTGCTCATCGGGCGCAGTTATCGCACCAATGCCGCAGGCATTCAGCAGATGCGCGACCTGTTAGCGCCGAAGGGAGTCGAGGTGATCTCCGCGCCGTTGCCGCATGGCGCGGGACCGGCGACGTGCCTGCATTTAATGTCGCTGATCAGCCTGCTCGACGCGCGAACTGCGCTAGTCGATCTGGCGGGGCTCGCGGTCGAGACGGTCGAACTGTTGCGGGCGCGCGGATTCAAGTTCGTCGAGATTGATCCGTCGGAGCGCGACACCTTGGGCTGCAACGTCCTCGCACTGGGCAATGGGCGACTCCTGGCGATTGAGGAAAATCACAAAACGAATGATCGGCTGCGTGACGCGGGGTTCGATGTTCGACCCTTCTCTGGCGATGAACTTTGCATTAACGGCGGCGGGGGACCGACCTGTCTGACGCGACCCTTGTTGCGGGGATAACGGCGCGCTCTCCTTGCGGGTTTACCCTCCCGCGATTGCACCTATCACCAGGAATGGCTCTTTCCCTGTCGCGACTGCTTCCGGCAAGGGAGCGTCGGGCGGCTCGTGGGAAAGATCTTCTTCACAAGCGAAAAAACGCAGGAATGCGCGGCGCTGTTGCGTGCTGTGGTCGCGGATCGCGCCTTGCAGCATGGGATAGCGCGCCTCGAGAGCATCGAGAATTGTGCGCTGCGTGACTGGGCCGGCGATCTCAAGCGTGACTTCGTGGCCTACGTTCGCCAGGTTTCGCAGGTGGAACGGTAGGGCGACTCGAACCATAATGCTTTCCTCAGCAATAGATTACCGGATCTCCACGTGACCGGCTTGCTTCAGCACGATCAGAGATTTCCCCGCGAATTCCTGTGGGATGAACACGTAGTCTGTGTCGTACGTTGAGACGGCAAAGATTGGGATATCGTTGCCGGAGAGCGGCTGGATGAAGGCAAGCAGCACGCCAGTTTGCGTGAAGGGAAATGGGCCCTCGAGTTTGAGGCAGATCCAAAGATGCGGGGAGTGCATGTCCGCGGGGAGATTTTCCGCTGGGCAGACGATGGAAAGCTCGTCAGCGGTACGTGTGATGGAGGTAAATTCAGCGGTTATAGCCCATGCGGGGATGGGCGCGTCGGGGGAGAAGCGGACTACGGCGTAGGTGCCGGGAAGTTTGCGGTACTTGAGTTGGCGAGTGCCATTCTGTTTGTCCGCGGTGGTCGACATAATTACGCGGTCACTTTCCGTGTATCATTGACAGGATGCGAGCGTCGCTCTTGGAGATTTCGACAACTGCTACTCCGCCATCGCACTCCGTCGTTAAGGCACCTGTTTGATCACGGCAGTTCAAGGTGCCCGCGACGGTCCACACCCCGTTCTTTAGTTTGGCACTGAACGGCTTCTCGCTTTCAACTTGTTTCTTGCCGTAAACAGGGATCAGCACAGCCTCTGAAATCGCGCTCGCTGTTTTCGCATCGGGCACGAAGCCTGCTTCCGGTTTGTAGCCAGCTTCGCTCTGGCTCAGCGCTGCCGCCGTCAAAAGCAACATCGCAAACAGCATTACGTGAATTCTCATCGCACTCCCCTTCGCTCCAAACGCCGCCGAGCTTCGCTCGGCTGGACAGCCGGGGGCGGCTGTCCCTACATATCGTCTCTAGGTGGAACGCTTATCCTTCGATTGCCTTGCGCACTGCGGCTCTGGCCAGCAGTCGCGTGGAATCCAGCGTGGGCAGCGGCGAGGACTCCGGGGTCACCAACAGCGGAATCTCGGTACAGGCCAACGCCACGGCGTCGCAGCCTTCGTCCTTCAGGCCGCGAATAACTTCCACGTAGTAGGCGAGCGAGCGGGGAAGAATCTGGCCGTTCACTAGCTCGTCGAAGATGATCTGATTCAGGTGCTCGCGCTGGTCGGCGCCAGGAACGCGGGGTTCGATGCCGGCGGACTTCAAGGCTTCGCGGTAGACCGGTCCCTCCATTAGATAACGCGTGCCGAGGACGGCCACGCGTTTGAACTGGCGGCGACGGGCTTCGGCGGCGACTTCGCGGGCGATGTGCATCCAGGGCCGCAGCGACCGGTGCTCGACCAGATCGAATGCCTGATGAATGGTGTTGTCTGGGCAAATGAGGAAATCGGCGCCGGCGCGGGCCAGCTTTTCGGCGGAAGAGATCATCAACTGCGCGACGCCCGCCCAATCTCCGGCGTCAATCGACTGCATGTATTGCGCCAGCGGGTAGGAGTGCAGCACGACTTCAGGATGATTGTGGCGGCCTAGCATCTGCGCGCCTTCCAGCGAGATGGTGCGATAGCAGAGTGCGGCTCCTTCGGTGCTGCAGGCGACGATGCCGATGCTCAACATGATGGTTTAACTTCAGGCGTTCCGGTCGGAGGCCGGCGGCCATTTGTTGGATGCGAGTCTTGATTTCTCCGACGAGTCGCTCATCTGAGCCGCGTTGTCAGCGTAGGGACTGCGATCGCGGTAGCGTTTTTCAAATTCCTCGCGCGAGATGATGGCCTTGATGTCGATGACGCGGTCGATAGCGAGAATGCCGTCGAGGTGATCGATTTCATGTTGCAGAAGTTCGGAAAGATCGCGGTCCTCGCTGGCCTCACATTCGAGCGTCTCGCCGTAAAGATTCTGATAGCGGACGACGATGCGGCGATGACGCTCGACCTGCATGAAGATAGAAAGAAAGCTGAGGCAGGCGTCCCAGACCACGAATGTTTCAGAACTGCGGTCGACGATTTCCGGATTGATCAGCGGCCAAGGCTCGACACCGGGCAGTTTTAGGAAGATCACGCGGCGCAACACGCCGAGTTGAGGGGCTGCGATGCCGCGCCCGTAGCCGGTAGTCGACCGCCAGTGGGCGAGCGTATCGGCCATATCCCGCACCAGGTCGTGGATCTCGCGGGAGGTCGGGTCTTCGACTGGAAGAGATGGCTCTCGCAAGATCGGATCACCGAGTTGAAGGATGGGGCGAATGGGCATGGTGTCAGTCCGGTACAACGTTTATTTTTTTGGCGCCGGCTCGGGATCGGACCAGACTAATTGCAGCACGACGCAGAGAGCCAGTGCCAGAAGAAAATCGAACCATTGCGGATGGGCGGGCCAAATCTTCTGCGGCAGTCTCATCCGCCAGGCGATGATTGCAGCCGCCGTGGCCACCAGACTGATGCTTAGAGTCTTCATGCCGAAATTCCCAGAACGAGCAGAAATCCGGGCAGGGTGATTCTACAAAATCCGTGCCAGGAAGGTCTGAAATTTAGCGTCTGCATTCTAGCGTGCGGCGGCGGCATCGAACAGGCTGAGAAGTTCGAGCTTTTTCTCGGCCGGAAGAAATGATGCTTCGAACGAATTACGCGCCAGTTCGCGGAGATGCTCGTCGGTGAATCCAAAGGTTTCCTGGGCGAGTTGATATTCGCGCGAGAGCGTAGTGCCGAAGAGAGCAGGGTCGTCAGTATTGAGCGTGATCATCACCCCCTGGTCGAAGTAGGTCCTGGCGGGATGCTCGGCGATCGACTTACAAACTCCAGTGCGTACATTGCTGGTAAGGCAGATTTCAACAGGAATCTGGCGGTAGGACAGTTCCTCGATCAGATCAGGATCTTGCGCCGCGGTAAGGCCGTGGCCAATGCGCTCGGCGCGCAGGTTGAGCGCACCCCAAATGGATTCTGCCGGGCCGGTCTCTCCGGCATGGGCGGTGAGGCGCAGGCCGTTGGCGCTGGCGTATTCGTAAACACTGCGGAAAAGTTCGGGCGGGGCTTTCACCTCGTCGCCGCCGATGCCGACTCCAACTACGTTGCGGTCGTGATAGCGCGCCGCGAGTTCGAAAACCTTCTGCGCTTCCTCGGCGCCAAAGTGGCGAGTAGCGTCAAAGATCCAGAGCAGCGAGGTATCGAAATCGCGCGCGCCGCGGGCACGTCCGCGCTCCAGGCTCTCGAAAATGGCGGCGAAATCCTGCTTGCGGTAGAGGCAGACTCCGACCGCGACATAGACCTCGGCGTGCAGAATGTTTTGCTCTTTGAGGCGCCGCATGAGGCTGTAAGTGGCGAACTCGTAGTCGTCCGGTCCGCGCAGATGCGCGCTGACTTCTTTGAACGCCATCAGAAAACTTTGGAAATCAGTGTAGCGATAGAGCGCCTCGGTTTCAGCGAGGGTGCAGGGATCACCGTGGCGCTGGCGGAGTTCGAACAGGGTCGCCGGTTCGACCGCGCCTTCCAGATGCAGGTGCAACTCGGCCTTGGGAAGATGGCGGATGAAACTCGAAGGCGGCGCGCTTACCGCATCAGTCATGCGTCTGATTGTAGATTCTTGCCGAGAGATTTGCGAGGGAGGTGGAAATGGCCCCAGCGGCTGAAGCCGCGATTGATCTCTTGTGCTACTTATGGCGCGGCTGAAGCCGCGCCCTTTCAAAGCACTCAGGACGTTTTTGTGAAGCTCTGATGATCTCCGACAGCCCAGGTCTTGCCGCCATCCTGGCTATATTCGTAAGTGGTGTGGAATGCGGTCGCGGAATCGCGCATGAATGTGAAGCGTTCCAGGCCCACGTCTGACGCGCTTTCCGGCACGGTCTGGAAAACCAGCTTGCCGTCCTGCCACCCGCTGCCGCGCAGCATGCTGGCACCGCCTTCATGGTTGCTCACGAGCAGCATGACGAGTTGTCCCGTGTCCGAGTTCACGCTCCACAGCGCGACGAAGGTGAAGTCATTCGGCGGATGCTCTTTTTGATGGACGACCAGACACTGGTTGTCGAGGTCAGGGACGAAACTATAATCCGAGGCCAGTTCTTTGCCGGATCTCACGAATGCGCCCTTTCCCGTCCAATTTCCGGCGAAGTACTTCACAAGATCGGGAGGAAGGGATCCTTTGGGAGCTTGAGCGGCAGGGGTGGCCGGCGAGGCGGGCAAGGAAAAGGCGCATCCCGGAGTCAGCGCGAGTAAGAACAATCCCAACCGGGAGCAGAAACTGGCATAAAAGCGAACTTGCATGACGCACTCCTTATCCAAACGAAGCGTTTGAACGAACGAGTACCTGCGTGACTGTGGGGTTGGACGGAGCGAGCAGCCGTGCGGTTAGCGGGCGAGGCGCACAAAGTTACGGAATTACGGAATTCAGCGCCGAGCAAACTCACTGCGGTGACGGCTATAGAAGAAATAAATCAGCAGCCCCAGCGCCAGCCAGATCACGAAGCGCAACCAGGTGATCAGGGTGAGGCCGAACATCAGGCCGCCGCACAGCACCACGGAGAGCAGCGGGAACCACGGCACAAAGGGGACGCGGAACGCACGCCTGCGATCCGGCTGCCGGCGGCGGAGGATAATCACGCCCAGAGACACGAGAACGAAGGCAAATAGCGTGCCAATGTTGGCGAGGTCGGCGGCATCTCCAATATCGACGAGGCCGGCGGGAATTCCCACGGCAAAACAGGCGATCCAGGTGGACCAATGCGGCGTCTTATATTTCGGATGCACCGCCGAGAACAACTTCGGCAGCAAGCCGTCGCGCGACATTGCGTACCAAATGCGCGCCTGCCCGTACTGAAACACGAGCAAGGAAGAGATCATCCCCGTCAGCGCTCCGATCACGATGACCGAGCGGAAGAACGGGTGCACGCCGAGATACTTCATCGCATAAGCTACGGGAGCTTCGGCGGCGGCGCCGGAGACGAAGGTCGTGTACTTCATCATGCCGAGCAGTACGACGGCGACGCCGACGTAAAGCAGGGTGCAGACGATTAGCGACATGATGATGCCGAAGGGCAAATCTTTTTGCGGGTTGCGCGATTCCTCTGCGGCTGTAGAGACTGAGTCGAATCCGATGTAGGTGAAGAAAACGATGGCCCCTCCGGTAACGATTCCGGCGAAGCCAGAAGGCGCGAAGGGCACCCAGTTGGCGGGCTTCACCAGCATTCCGCCTACGACCAGGAAGGTCAGGATGGCGCCGATCTTGACCGTGACCATGATGTTATTGGTCTCGGCCGATTCCTTCACCCCGCGCACCAGTAGCAGCGTAAGAATGAAAACAATGAGGAAGCCGGGAAGGTTGAAGTAGGAGCCCGTCCACTGTCCACCGGCCCAGACCGGGCTCGCCCATTTTTCCGGCAAGTTGAGTCCGAAGACGGCCAGTTGCGCTTTCGTATAACCGGCAAACCCGACGGCAACGGCGACATTCGAGACTACGTATTCGAGGATCAGGTCCCAGCCGATGATCCAGGCAAAAATTTCACCGAGCGTTGCGTAGGAGTATGTATAGGCGCTGCCTGCGATGGGGATCATCGACGCCAGTTCGGCGTAGCATAATCCGGCGAAACTGCAGGCGACTGCCACAAGCAGAAACGAAATCGCAATCGAGGGCCCGGCGGGTGGGCGACCGTGCATGAGTGCTCCCGCAGTGCTGCCGGTGCGTATGAAATTGATGATTACGTCGAGCGCCTGGGCATGCAGGAGGGATGGAGCCTGAAAATATTCTCCGGCGGCAGCCGTCCCGGTCAGGACAAAAATTCCCGAGCCGATGATCGCGCCAATGCCCAGGGCGGTCAGCGACCACGGGCCCAGCGATTTGCTAAGCCGATGTTCCGGATCCTCGGATTCGGAGATCAGCTTGTCAATCGACTTGCAGCAGAGAAGCTGGCTGTTTGAGGTGCGAACAACGTTCGCGGGCTCCGTGGTTTGTGACAAGCGCTTGTGATCTCCTGGGGCTTAGCTATTAGCTGTCAGCTCTCAGCGGTCAGCCAGCGATGGTCGTTCGAAGGAACACCGCTGGCTGACGTTACTGCCGAATTCTTAGGTTCGCCTAACGCTTGGACTGACCACGCGTCATTTTCTTGACCTTGGGCTTCTTGGAGCCGCGCGCATATTCGCGGGGCTTCAGTGGCTTTTCCGCTTTGCGCTTCTTGCGCGCGGCGCGCTTGGCTTTCTTGCGGTCTTCTCGAGCTAACTTGGTTGTATTGGCCATGATTCCTTTTGAATTGTGAGATTGAGTGATTGAGTCATTGGGTGATTGAAAACCATCGCTTCAATCACTCAATGGCTGAATGGCTCAATAGCTCGATGCTTCAGGCTCGTTCGAGCTGAGCGTACTTCTCTACCAGCTTCTTCAAGCCGAAGCGTGGAAATTGTACCGTAATCTTGGCTTCTTCGCCTTCTCCTTCTCGCTGGTAGACGGTGCCTTCGCCATATTTGGGATGGCGGACCTTCTGGCCGGGGCGGAATCCGCGCTTGCCGGTGGGCTCTTCTACAGGCATTTTCGGGGCGGAAAATTTCTTGCCGCGGCTGGCGAAGAACTCGGCGATGTTCTCGATGGAGTTATAAGCACGGGCGGGCGGCGTCGGCGTGGAGCTGCGGGGCTGCGCTCCGCCGGACAGCCGGGGGCGGCTGTCCCCACTCTCCTTCCACACTGCGCTTTGATCTTCGTCTTCGTAGGAATAGTGAGTGGTTTCGGCATACACGGGGCTTCGCCCTGCCGGACGGGCAGGAGTGCCCGTCCCCACACCGGCGCCTCCCGCACGAGTTCTCCTTGTGCCTAATTCTTCGATCAGGCCTGCGGGAACCTCTTCGAGGAAACGCGAGGGGACGCTGGCCTCAGGCAAATCTGTACCGTAACGGCGGCGGTATACGGCGCGGGTGAGCACGAGTTGATCCATGGCGCGGGTCATGCCGACATAGCAGAGGCGGCGTTCTTCTTCGATTTCTTCCGGGACGAGCATGGTGCGCGAGTGCGGGAAGAGTCCTTCTTCCAAGCCGCTGAGAAAGACCAGCGGAAACTCCAGGCCCTTGGCGGCATGCAGGCTCATCAGCGTGATCTGGGCACGCTGATCGTAGTCGTCGGCGTCGGCGATGAGGGCGGCGTGGTCGAGAAACATGTCGAGGGTTTCGGCGCGGTCGCGCGAGTCCATGGCGGCGTTGACCAGTTCACGCAGGTTCTCGATGCGGGAGAAAGCTTCGGGCGTGTCCTCGTCTTCGAGCAGCTTGATGTAGCCGGTGCGATCGATAAGGAATTT
The DNA here is from genome assembly GCA_963701925.1 of uncultured Acidobacteriota bacterium. Classification (GTDB taxonomy): domain Bacteria; phylum Acidobacteriota; class Terriglobia; order Terriglobales; family Acidobacteriaceae; genus Sulfotelmatobacter. Next base: position 770,996 of record CAVPBQ010000004.1, on the reverse strand, counting down.
GAGGATGTCGGCAGTGGAAACGGTAGGTGCCGGGAATTCGGCGGGCGTAGCTTCGATTTCGGGCTCCGGTGGTTGGGGTGGGAGATCGGTTGGCTGAGTCTCATTTTTTGCTGATGCCAACGATTCTTCGGCCGCGCCGAAGTCGAAGGAGAAGTTTCCAAATTCTGTGGGATCGAAGGCAGTGGCGTCTTGAGCTCCGGACTCCGTGGCGGACGGCAGGGCTTCGCCGTGCTGGACAGCCGAGGCCGGTTGACCCTCCATGACTGCCATGCCCTCTACCAACTGCTCTGCAAAATTTCCGGACAGCATGGCGCTAGCATCTTCGATCAATTGCTGAAAACTCTTGAGTGAAGTTAGAGCGCGGGGCGGTAACAGTTGCCGTTTGAGGGCTTCACCGACCGCGCCCCACAGGGACAATCCGGTTTCCAGCGCCAACTGTTCGAGCGTGTCGATGGTGCCTTTGCCGATGCCGCGAGCCGGCGTGTTGACGACGCGCAGCAGCGAGATCGAGTCGTCGGGATTCTGAATGACCTTGAGGTACGAGATCATGTCTTTGATCTCGGCACGCTCGTAGAAAGAAAATCCGCCCACCACGTGATATTTCAAGCCATAGCGGCGCATGGCCTCTTCGAACAATCGCGATTGCGAGTTGGTGCGATAGAGAACGGCCGCGCGCGGCACGTCTCCGCGGTCGTTTTCTGTTCGATCGGCCTCACGCAGGTAGCGCGCGATCCAGTCGGCGGCGAAGAGCGCTTCGTTCTCACCGTCAGGTGCTTCATAGTATCCGACCTTGGTCCCGCCCTGGCGCGATGTCCACAAGTTCTTGCCCTTGCGACGAATGTTGTTCGCGACCACCGCCGACGCGGCTTGCAGGATGTTCTGCGTCGAGCGGTAGTTCTGTTCCAGGCGAATGATCTTCGCCTCGGGAAAGTCTTTTTCGAATTCGAGGATGTTGCGAATGTCGGCTCCGCGCCAGGAGTAGATCGACTGATCTTCGTCTCCGACCGCGCAGACGTTGTGGCGCTCGCCCACCAGCATGCGCATGAGTTCATACTGCGGGCGATTCGTATCCTGATATTCATCGATGAGCAGGTACTGAAATTTGCGGTTGTAGTACTCGCGCACTTGCGGCGCGGACTTCAGCAGGCGCACGGCTTCGAGCAGAAGATCGTCGAAATCGAGCGCATTGGCCTTGCGCAGCTCCTTGCGATATTCCTCGAAAAGGTGAGCGATTTTCTCCGTCTTCGGGTCTGCGGATTGCAGGTAAAGTTCCTGGGGATCGAGCATGTGGTTCTTCGCCCAGGAAATACGGCCGAGAACGATGCGGGGCGTGAGTTGCTTATCGTCGAGGCCGAGGCGCTTCATGATCGACTTGACCACGGATTGCTGGTCACCTTCGTCGTAGATGACGAATTTTTTCGTGTTCCCGATGGGCGGCTGGCCAGGCACGGTGGATGGGATGCGGAGAGCTTCGATATCGCGGCGCAGCATGCGTACGCAGAAAGAATGGAAGGTGGAGATGACCGGTTTTGCGATGCTCAAACCGCCGACCAGTTTCTCCACGCGCTCGCCCATCTCCGCAGCGGCTTTGTTGGTGAAGGTCATCGCCAGAATGGATTCGGGCATCACGCCCTTGTGCTCGATCAAATATGCGATGCGGTAGGTGATGACGCGCGTCTTCCCGCTGCCCGCGCCGGCGAGGATCAACACTGGGCCATCAGTAGTTTCGACGGCCTCGCGCTGCTGCGGATTTAACTGGTCGAGAAAAGACAATGCGGAAGCGGCTCCGGATCCAATGATTCCAATTTTACAAGGGATTAATTAAAACCGCAGAGGGTGCCGAGGACGCGGAGGAGTGGAACAAAATGAATGTTCCGATTATTTAATCTCTGCGTCCTCCGCGTCCCCCGCGGTTTTCATTTCGCGGCGGCTTTGCATTCGGCGCACGGGCAGATTTCGCGCAGGAAGCGCCAGGAATAAATCCCCAGGTCATGACTGTCGTTCCACGAGAACTTGATGGCGTACTTGCCGACGCCTTCGGCTGAGAGCGGCTTGGCGGCTGCCTTGAACATGGGAAGGGTGCCCGGCGCGGGTTTGGGAGGGTCGCCGGCACGGCGTCCGGACTTTCCGCGCTCTTCCTCGCACATGGCGCAGGGGCAAGCGTCGCGCAGGTAGACGAAATTGTAGTGCGAGGCGTGGCCGTCAGCCCATTCGATGTCGACGCCAGTGCCTGTGCTGAGGTTCACTTTTACCGATTTCGGATCGGTCGCTGCCGTGTCCGATGGGAGCGGGGACTGCATGAATTCAAGTATCGCACAGCGCGTCGGAGTGGCGAAAAGAGGGTCATTGCGGTAAAATGTTAGTTTGTCACCAAGCCCCGAGAGGATCCAGCGCAGTCATGTCTCAACAATGTGATATCTGCGGCAAGAAGCCGCAAGCGGGAAACCACATCAGCCACGCCCACAACGTCACCAAGCGGCGCTGGAACGTCAATCTTCGTCCAGTCCACGCCAAAGTGAACGGCCAGGGTAAACGGATGCGCGTCTGCGCGTCCTGCCTGCGCAGCGGTAAAGTCGCGAAGGCTTAGACTCTTACCACAGAGGACACGGAGAAGTGCAGAGGAAATTGGATTTCTCTGTGTTCCTTCCTGTCTCGGTGGTTGGGTTTTTCTATTTCACCGCGAGTAGCCGTACATCGAAGATCAGCGTGGCGTCGGCGGGAATCACTCCGGGATATCCCTGCTTGCCGTAAGCGAGGTCGGGCGGAATTTTTAGTTGGCGCTTGCCGCCTACTTTCATTCCGGTCACACCCTCTTCCCAGCCTTTGATCACGTCGCCTTTGCCGATAACGAAATCGTAGGGCTGGTTGGCGTCGACGGAGCTGTCGAATTTCTTGCCCGAGGTCAGCCATCCGGTATAGTGCACGGTGACGTGGCTGCCCGCCTTGGCCTCGGCGCCGGTACCGACCTTGATGTCCCAATACTGCAGCCCGGAGGCAGTCTTCACGCCGTCACCAGTGACTTTCGTGGGAGCTTTAGTGCTGGGCACGGCGGGCTTGTGGGAGGCGGTTTGCGCGATTGCGGCCGCGGCAATCAGAACCAGTAGCGTTGGGATGACAAAACTCTTCTTCATTTTTGAAGTCCTCCAAATGCCGGGCACTTGCAGCTACTCCAGCGCGATCACATCGATCTCGACCAGAACGTCTTTCGGCAGGCGTGCCACCTCCACAGTCGAGCGCGACGGTGGGGCCGAGCTGAAATATTTGCCGTAGACCTCGTTCATGGCCGCGAAGTCCGACATGTTCTTGAGGAATACGGTCGAGCGCACGACTTTCCCCAGGCCGCTTCCGGAGGCTTCCAGAATTTCCGACAGGTTGCGCAGCACGCGATCGGTCTGCGCCGCCACGTCTCCGGCGATGACTTGCTGGGTGGCGGGATCGATGGCGATTTGTCCGGAGGTAAACACGAATCCGTTGGCTTTGATGGCCTGCGAGTAGGGGCCAATTGCTTTAGGAGCGTCTTTCGTCGAAATCACATCGCGCATAGAGACATCCCGGGTCTGCGTTAACAACAAAACCACAGAAGGCTCAGAGTAACACAGAGGAATTGCCCCAGTAGCGTGAGGTAGTAAGAGCAGTGGGTTAGATCTTCTGCAGTCGTTGCACTTCGTGGACGCCGGGAATTTTTCGCAGGCCTGCGATGATCTGCTCCAGGTGCTTCAGGTCTGAGATGTCGAGGACGACTTCGACACTAGCCTGACTATTGGATGTGTGAGCGGCGATGTTTTTGATGTTGCTCTTCGCGTCCCCGATGACTCCGGTGATGTTCTTCAGCATGCCGAAGCGGTCGTCGCAAAATACAGTGAGCTTTACCGGATACGCCGCCGGCGTGGCTTCGTTGCGCGCCCATTCCACGTCAATTTTTCTCTCTGGCTCGTAGAGCAGGTTGGTGACGTTGGAGCAATTCACTGAGTGCACGGCCACGCCTTTGCCGCGCGTGATGTATCCGACGATGCCTTCGCCGCGAATGGGATTGCAGCAGCGGGCGCGGTAAACGAGCATGTCTCCCTGACCGCGGACGGTGATGGCGTTGCTGTCGCCGAAGACGCGGCGCACGACGCTGGCGAATCCGCCAGGCTGCGAGGTGAGCGCGTCATCCCCCGCATCGGCGGGGAATTGTGGCGAGGTGGGCAGGAGCCGGGCGAGCACCTGGCGCGCCGAATATTTTCCGTAGCCGATGCCGGACATGAGATCGTCGGCCTTGCCCAGGCCGTATCCGGAAGCGACCTTCTGCAATTCGTCGTCTTTAATTTCCTTCAGCGCGATGCGATATTTGCGGGCTTCTTTTTCGATCAGCTTGCGGCCAATTTCGATTGCTCGCTCACGCTGGTGAACGTTGAGCCAGTGCTTGATTTTGTTGCGCGAGCGCGAAGACTTGACGAGAGCGAGCCAGTCGCGGCTCGGCTTATGGCCGGGCTGGGTCAGAATTTCGACGATGTCGCCGGAGTGCAGCTTGTAGCGGAGCGGCACCATGCGTCCGTTGACCTTGGCGCCGACGCAAGTGTGACCGACTTCAGTATGAATGGTATAGGCGAAATCGATCGGCGTGGCGTCGCGCGGTAGAACCACGACTTTGCCCTTGGGCGTGAAGGTATAAACCTCTTCGGGATAGAGATCAACTTTCAGCGTGGAAAGAAATTCGTTGGGATCGCTGACATCGCGCTGCCATTCGACTACCTGCCGCAGCCATGCCAGACGCTGCTCGTCCTGCGCCGAAACTGAGCCGTCTTTGTATTTCCAGTGGGCGGCGATGCCTTCTTCCGCCATCTTGTGCATGTCTTCGGTGCGAATCTGGATTTCGAAGGGCGTGCCGTCTTCAGTGATGACCGAGGTGTGCAGCGACTGGTAAAAATTCGGCCGCGGCATGGCGATGAAATCTTTAATGCGCCCCGGCACCGGCCGCCACAGATTGTGAATGATGCCGAGAACAGCGTAGCAATCCTGCAACGAGCGGGTGATGACCCGCATAGCGCAGAGATCGTAGACCTGGTCGACGGAGATGTGCTGGCGTTGCAATTTCTTGTGAATGCTGTAGAGGCGCTTGATGCGGCTTTCGACACGGGCCTGAATGCCTGCCTCTTTCAGCTTGTCGGAGATGGTCTGCTGCATTTTGGCGAGGAAGGTTTCGCCCTCTTTGCGGCGGGCGTTGACGGCCTTCTCCACCTGCTCGTAGCCGACGGGATCGAGAAAGCGAAAGCCCAGGTCTTCGAGCTCGCCGCGAATCTTGCCCATGCCCAGACGGTGCGCGATGGGCGCATAGATCTCCAGCGTCTCTTCGGCAATCTTGTGCTGGCGGTCGGGCTGCAGATGCTCGAGCGTGCGCATGTTGTGCAGGCGATCGGCCAGCTTGATGAGGACGACGCGAATGTCATCGACCATGGCCAGCATCATCTTGCGCAGATTTTCGGCTTGCTGTTCCTCGCGCGTGGCGAAATCAATCTTGCTGATCTTGGTGACGCCTTCGACGATGTGCGCGACCTGCTCGCCGAACTCTTTGCGAATGTCGACGATGGTGACCGAGGTATCTTCAACGGAATCGTGCAGCAGTCCGGCCGCGACGGCCACCGGGTCCATCTTCATTTCGGCGAGGACGAGCGCAACCTCCAGGGGATGAACCAAATAGGGCTCGCCGGAGGCGCGAGTCTGGCCTTCATGATGGATGAGCGAGTAGTCGTAGGCTTTCTTGACGATTTCGAGATCGTCCTGCGGACGGTTGGCCTGCATCCGCTTCATCAGATCGCGGTACTTGGTCAGCGTGAGAGCGGTGGTCTTAATTTGTTGGCGCAGGCTCGCCATGAAGGATTATAGCCCGCACACAGCCCAGGGAACATTTTGGGGGAACAGCTCTAGGGCGCGGGGCTCTACTTCAATTATAGCGTCTGGCGCGGAGTGCGGCGTGTCGCAAGCGCGGGGTCGGCATGAGGGGCGAGGGAATTATTGCTGTCCGGCCTCGGCCGGATCGAACTTTTCAAAATATTCAGCGCAGATTCTCGTGTGAAGAAATTTCCGTTCTATTGAAATCTCAGGCTTTCTGCGGCACCCGTGTCGCCTCTGGTAGAGTGAGCACGTGGTGAACCTTCGCATGGCACGCGTGCTGGTGAGCGGAGCGTCGGGGCCGATCGGCACGGCGCTGGTTCCTTCGCTCAAGGCGACCGGGGCGACGGTGACGCGGCTCGTCCGCACGGGCTCGAAGCCCCATGCGGCGGCTGAAGCGCATATTTCCTGGGACCCTGCGAAGCCGATTTCTCCGGAGGCCGTTTCCGGCTTCGACGCCGTCATTCATCTCGCGGGCGAGAGCATTGTTGGGCGATGGACCGCGGCGAAGAAGGCGGCGATTCGCGACAGCCGCGTTCTGGGAACGAAAAATCTGGCGGAGGCGCTGGTCCGCGCGAAAGAGAAGCCGCAGGTATTCGTCTGCGGGTCGGCGATTGGATATTACGGCAGCCGCGGCGACGAAGTGCTGCGCGAAGACAGCGCTCCGGGAAACGGATTTCTGCCTGATGTTTGCCGCGAGTGGGAGGCAGCCGCGCAACCCGCATTGAGGATAGGCATCCGCACCGTGCATCTTCGCACCGGAATCGTGCTCAGTCCCAAAGGCGGCGCGCTGGGGCCGATGGTCACTCCGTTCAAGCTGGGCGTCGGCGGCAGGATCGGCGACGGCCGGCAGTGGATGAGTTGGATCGACGTGCAGGATATGGTGGGCGCGATTCATCACATCCTAAAAACCGATCTGCTGCACGGGCCGGTGAACATGGTCGCGCCTCGGCCGGTGACGAATACCGAATTCACCAAGACGCTGGCCGGGGTGCTTTCGCGGCCGGCGATTTTTCCGGTTCCGAAATTTGTGGTGAAGCTGGCCTTCGGTGAGATGGGCGAGGCGCTCTTGCTGGGAAGCCAGCGCGTGGAACCGTCCCAGTTAGTCATGAGCGGATATCCGTTCCGCTTTCGCGATTTGCAATCTTCGCTGCAGAACTGCATCAAGGACTGATCGTACGACGCGGTGTGATCGAAATCACAGACCCGCCGCCCTCCTGCCGATAGCGTCGACTTTATGAAATATAAAGTTTTCGCCTTATTCCTGGCCCTGACGGTTGCGTCGTGGGCTCAAACCGGCACTCAGAATGAGCCCTCCCCGCCGGCCCAGGCTGCTCCGGCGGCAAAGTGTGCATGCTGCGCGAAGATGGCCTCCGCCGATGCCAAGGACAGCCACGCCTGCATGCATCACGACATGAAGGCAAGCGATGGCAAAGAAATGGCCTCGTGCGCGAAGATGTCCTGTTGCGGCGACAAGGATGCGAAGTCGTGCATGAAGGGCGAGAAGGACGCTGGCGCGAAATCCTGCTGCGCCGGGAAGTCTGGCGAGAAAACAGCTGGCGCTTGCTGTGGCGATAAGTGCTCTAAAGATGGAAAGAGCTGCTGCGCGGAGAATAAGGGCGACAAGACGACGGCTGCGAACTGCTGCGCTCGGCGGATGAAGAGCTAATAAGAATTGGAATAGGTGGCGCGGACGCCCTCGTCCGCGCTGCATGCAATGACGGTGACGGCAGACGCGGGCGGGGGCGCCCGCGCCACACAATGCGGGCTAGTTGCTGGTTTAGGCGCTACGCGACGGCATGGCGCAGACGGCACCCTCGCTGAAGTTCTCGCCTTCGATTCCGAAGGCGTGGTCGAAGCGAGCGCGGTAATTTTCCCACGCGATGGCCGAGGTCAGCTCGACCAGTTGCGCTTCGTTAAACTTCTCCCTTAGACGTGCGAATAGAGCTTCCGAAACTTCTACCGGAGTGTCCGTGATCGTGTCGGCATATTCCAGGACGAGCCGTTCCAGGTCAGAGAAATTCACATCGCTGCGGTAGTTGCTGAGGTTCGCGATCTGCTCGGCGGTGATGCCAGTTTTTCTGCCAACGGCAGAGCCGATGTCAATTCAAAACGGGCAGCCCACGCGCGTCGCCACCCGCAGCTCGGCCAATCCCTTCAGCTTGTGGTCGACCAGCTTGCCCGATATCTGCCCCTGTTCCATCTGGGTATATCCCCAGAAGATGGGTCCGTGATGCGCGGTCACTTGCAGAGGCATGATGACGCGGCCCAGACGCTTCCGCGTCATCGCGTAAACAATTCCCACGTATAAGCGGCGGAGTAGACCGCCCTGGTTAGCGGAAGCGCCAGAAACGCGCGCCATGGAACCTCCTTGAAATCTGCCTACTTATTTGGATTCACTGCGGGTTGGGGCGGTTCATTTCCTGCTGCAGCTTTTCGAGCAGTTCAGCTCGCTGTTCGGTGGTCAGCTCGCGCCGCAATTCTTCGAGAGCCAGGGCCACGATGTGATAGTGGTGGGCTCCGGCAAACTTGGGATCGGTCGTGATATCGAGCCAGAGCTTGTGCATGAGTTCCACATCCTGCGCACGCATGCGCGGAGAGTGCGGGCCCAGAGCGTATTCGCGCACCGTGCCGTCGGGGGCGAAGACCTCCAGATTCAGCCTGGGACGCGGCTCGGGCAAGCGCTCCCAGGCATCGCCGGTGAGTTTGGCCTGCTCATCAGCTGAGAGCTTGTTGGAAAGTCCGCAGACCACGCGGGTTGAATCCAGTCGCTGAGCGGTCACCATGATGGCTTCGAACACGTCGGTGGCCGGCACCACCAGCAGGTGAATCGGCTTGCCTTCTTTTTCGGCAACAGCCACGGTCGCGGTGAACAACTCCTGCTCGTAATGGTCGAAAACCTGAGTCGCGTCGAAGACGGTGCTGCCGCTGAAGGTGTGCTCGCGATGATAGAGGCGGGCGCTCATCACCACAACATCCTGCTTGGTCGTAGTGGTGTGACTGAGAACATTTCGCAAGTAATACAGATTGCGGGGATCACGTACCGCGACCAGGATATTCCCCGGGCGCACGCCCATGGCTCCGCTGCCCAGCTCCTGATTGCCGTAGACGCGGAACTGGTCGAGTTGCTCAGGCTTGCCGCGGCGCTCGCGCGCCACGTGATGCTCAGAAAGCGTGAAGATGGTGAAGAAAAATACACTGAACACGATCCCAGCGATCGTGGCCTGATACTTGGTGAACAGGTTCACGACGGCGGTCATGAAGAGCACGGCCGAGATGACCAACAGGCCGAGGGGAATTTCGGTCTTGCCGATATGCAGGTTTCCGGGAACTTTCCATTCGCGGTTGCCGGGCTCGGTAAAGCGCAGCACGAGCACCGCGAGGGATTTCATGGTGAAGCTCCAGATTACGCCGAAGGCGTAGAGCGCGGCCAACTGGTAGACGTCGCCGCGGCTCAGGACGATGGTGAGCAGTTGCATGCCGACGATGAGATTGATGATGCGGTAGCTGGTGCCAAAACGGTTGTGCGGCTTCTGGAACCAGCTGGTGAGAACGCCGTCTTCGGCGACGCGATTCAGTACGCCGTTGGCGCCTACGATAGAAGTGTTCTGCGCCCCGGCGAGAATCAGAACACCCACCAGCACCACGAATCCGTGGAATAGCAACTTAAGACTGGTCGGCCCCACCAGGTACATGGCAATGCCGCCAATCAGGTTGGCAAAAAATTGCGACCGCACCTGGTCGGGGATGATCATGACGGCGAAGAACGAGACCAGCGAGGTGAACAGCAGGCTGTAGATAAAAATTACCAGCCCGGTCTTTTCCAGGTTCTTCAGCTTGGGATGCTCGATCTCGCGGTTGACCTGGGCCAGAGTTTCCTCGCCGCTCATGGCCAGCACCGAATGCCCGAAGCCGACGAAGAGGATGATCCAGGTGAGGTGAGTGAACCAGGTTCCGTTAAGCCAGCCGAGCGATTCCTTATTTAACGGAACCACGCCAGCATGCAAGGGATTAGGCGGCAACTGCACTGGCGCCCGCAGCACTGTGATGGTGCACCAGATGAGAAGGATCACCACCATCACGGTGGTGATGACCATGATCTGCAATGCCTTCTGGCTGGATTCGTGAATACCCTGCGTATTCTTCCACCAGAAATAAATCACGACGACGATGGCCACTCCGGCGGCGAAATGGTCGTCGGAAAAGTTCAGGGGACGGTGCAGGTAGATCCCCATGTCCTTGATAAATCCGGCGAGGTATTGTCCGGCGGAAACGGCGCTGATGGGGCCAGTGAGGACGTAGTCGAACAGCAGGGCGGAGACGGAAAACTTGGCCAGCGTTCCGCCCATGGCCTCTTTGACCACGCGGTAGACGCCGCCGCGCACGAACATGCTGCTCGATTCGATATACAGCGCCCGCACCGCATAGCTAAACAGCATGACCGCGAGAATGAACCAGGGAGCACTTTTGCCGATGACTTTTTCGGCGTCGCCGCCCGCATAGTACGCGGAGGACGCAAGATCGGAGAGAACAATGGCGGAGGCGCGCCAGAACGAAATGAAGGTCAACATCACCGTGGTGGCGACGAAGACCTTTACCGCTGGTTTAGAACTCTCTACTGGAATAGCCATGTAGCATGAATGCGATCAGCCGCTTAGTAGTAAACCCATTGAAGATAGCACAGCAAGAGGGGGATGAGCGCCGGCTTAAAGCGCGGACTTGCCGAGGCTGGGATCGTTTTGGGCCGGTGCCAGATAGGTTTGCGTGATTCGGTCGTGCCAGCAGAGGACGTCTTCGTCGAGGAAGACCCAGGCGTATCCCATGCCAAGCGAAGCCGCAGAGAGATAAGACCCTAGAACCCGCCAACGACGCAGCGAACGGCTAGTTCCAGAGCCGTCAAAACGGCATAGGCGCAACCCAGCCAGCCGCAATCCGGGAGTGTTGGCTCCATAGACGATCAGCAGGTATTGGTAAATGGCCCAGAGCAGAGTCAAAACTCCGGCAGCCATGCCAAGCAGTTGGAGTCGGGGAGGGCGAACCGCGGCGACCTTCCAGAAGATATAACCAAACAGAGTGGAGGCAGCCGCCACGATCAGGGAATCGATTGCGGCGGCAACCAGTCGCTGGGTCAAGGGGGCACTTTGCAAAGGCGTGTCGATCCCTAGCCGCTTCTCGATTTCCTTCGGCTCAACCGGCTCGATGGTGATCCCGCCCAGCGCCGGAGCTGGAGGAACGCTTTCAGGAACTTCAAGAATTCGCGGCCGGTCGATGACCGGCCCGGCCAATTGATCCGGTGGCGGGGTCGGCGGAGCCCAGGCGAACCGGGGAAATTCGATGATCTTGGCGCCTGCAGTTACCTCCAGCGGGTTGGAGCGGAGTTGCGGCTCGGGCGAGGCTTGGAGCAGATCTGTTTCTGATTGCGCGGCGATGAACTCTTGCGGCAAGGGATCGAGGGCGAGAGCATGGCTTGAGGTAACCTCGAACACGGGTTCCTGTGCAGGAGCATTGGAGGTATGAAAGCGGGGGAACGATCCGCCCGTAGCAAAGGGCAGCTGCAAAGAGGGGTAGCGCGGAGGACGGACTTTTCGGCGCGCGCGATAACGGTCGAGCCGAGCCGAAAGTTCATCGCGCCAGGCGTCGGGCTCAGGACGATCTGGGTCGAGCGCCGATCCCGAGGCGGTCTCCGCGTCTCCTCTGTCTTGCCTTAGAGCGTCCGGCAGCAAGACAGAGGGAGGGGGCTCCGGATGGCACCGGCAAACTTCTCCGCACAGCGAACAATTCATGAAACCCAATCTGCGAAATCGCGCCCAACTCAGCGCAGCGTGCAACCGGGAGCAGATCAGCGGGAATCCTAGCCTTTATCGTCACTTTGCCTCACAGCCAGCGCCGTGCTAAGTTCACGATGCCGCGACAAAAAGACGATTAGCCAGACCCGCTCACAGCTAGCGGTCTTTAATTTCCGATAACTTTTTCAGTGATGCTATTTTTACGATGACGCGTCGCACTAGATTGCTTATCACGGCGCTGTTTCTTTGTCATCAGCTTCTCGCCTCCCGCCTAGTAACCAGCCAGTTGCTCGCCCAGGATTCGCCGCAAACCGCAGCGGGAGCAGACCAGAATTCCGGTTCGGCCTGCGCGGACCGAGCGGCGACCCAGGCCTCGGATGAGACCACGATCTGCGCGTTGCAGCAGGAAAAAATTGGCGATGTCTACAAACTCCACGGCAATGCCGAAATTCACTATCGAACCTACATTCTTCGCGCCGATGAGGTGACTTACGACTCGGACACGGGTGAAGCCACAGGCGCGGGGCACTTCACACTGGATGGCGGCCCCAATGACGATCACATCCTGGCCAGCCACGGTAATTACAACCTGACCACCGAGGTGGGAACTTTTTTTGACGTTACGGCGACCACCGGCATGCGCCTGCGTGGTCGAAGCGTGGTTCTCACTTCCACGACTCCTTTCGCCTTCGCCGGAAAGCGCGTGGAAAAAACTGGTCCGGACCGCTACTTGGTCTTCGACGGCAGCATCACTTCCTGCGAACTTCCGAATCCCAAGTGGCAGTTCGCAGCGCACAAGGTCCGCGTCGATGTCGGGGCCAATGCCAGCATCACCGACAGCCGGTTCTTGCTTCTGGGATTGCCCATCTTCTATTTTCCTTACGTCGCCGTCCCGATTGACCGGGAAGCGCGGCAGACGGGATTTTTGATACCGACCGCGGGTCAGTCTTCCATCAAAGGCACGATTGTTGGGGAAGCATTTTTCTGGGCGATTAGTCGTAGCATGGATGGCCTGGTCGGCGCCGAATACTATTCCAAGCGAGGCTGGTCGCAGCGCGGAGAATTTCGCGCCCGGCCCACGGACACTTCCTACGTCGACCTGAATTATTTCGGGGTCATTGATCGAGGTACGCCGATCACTGTGGTCAACAGCAACGGCCAACCGACCTCGCAACTGCTACGCGAAGGAGGGCAAGAGGGGCGGCTGACTGCGGAAGGAAATTTTGAAGGATTTCGAGCCGTCTCCAATGTGGATTATCTGAGTTCGTTTCTCTTCCGTTTAGCGTTCAGCGAGATTTTCACGCAGGCGATCAACTCCGAGGTGAAGTCTCAGCTTTTTCTCGCCAAAGCCGGCAACGGATATTTTCTGAGCGGGATGACGGAACGCTATCAGGATTTCTTTCAGCTCGCTTCGAATGGCGTCCTGACCAATCCGCCTCAGTTCGCTGCGGTTCAAATCTGGCACACTCCGAGCATTGACGCTGGCAGCGTGGACCGGCCCCTATGGCACACGCCGTTTCTGTGGTCTTTTGACGCGTCGTTTGCGGGACTTTCGCGCAGCGAGCCGGGCTTCCACACCAGCAGCCTGTTGGGACGATTCACCTTAAGCCCGGACATTTCGCTGCCCCTGCAGTTTCATGGATGGTCGCTGCGGCCCGAGCTTGCTATCCACGAGGGCTACTACACTCAGCGCTTCGTAAATGGGCAGGCTTCGAACGATCCCACCAACCGTCAGGCGCTCGACGCCTCGGTGGAACTGCGGCCGCCCGTGCTGGAGAAAGTTTTCGACAGTGATTTCCTGGGCCGCAAGTGGAAGCATGTGATTGAACCACGCATCGTTTACCGGTTCGTGACCGGAGTCAACGATTTCGCCAGCGTGCTGCATTTTGATGAGCGCGATATTTTGAGTAATACCCACGAAGTCGAATACGGGCTCGTCACCCGTCTCTACGCGAAGCATACGAACCATACGCTGGTCATCGAGGAATGCGAGACGCCCATGACCGCCCTGGCCGTGGGCGCGGCTGCTCCGGAGCAGATAGTGCCCTGGCAGCGGCCCACTCCGCTCGAGAAGCAGGCATGCCCGGTGCGCCCGGAGGTCACTGAGGTCGTGACCTGGGAGTTGGCGCAAAAGTATTTTCTTGATCCAACCTTCGGCGGAACGCTGATCGCAGGACAGCGCAATGTCTTTACCACTACCGAGGATCTGACGGGCATTGCGTTTGCCACCGAGCCCAGGCATCTGTCGCCCCTGGTCTCGCGTTTGCGGGCGGCTACTGGATCGCACACCGATACAGAGTGGGATCTCGATTACGACTTCCAGCTCGGTCGCATCAATTCCAGTACGCTGCTGGTCAACTACAACCTGGGGCCGTTTACGTTTGGCGGGGGCGACGCCTTTCTGCAGATTCCGCAAACTTCTACGACCACCAACATTCCTCCTGAAGGCACTTGCAGTCCGGTGACCAGCGCGAATCAACAGGTGACATGCAAGTTCCAGCAATTTCGCGTGGCCCTGGGCTACGGCAGCCTCACCCGGCGGGGATTCAGCGCGGCCAGCAGCATCGGTTTTGATGCCGAGCTGCGGCAGTTGCAGTTTGCCACGGCGCAGACTACTTACAATTGGGATTGCTGCGGAATGACGCTTGAATACCGCCGCTATGCGATTGCCAACGTGCGCAACGAAAATCTGTTTCGCTTCACCTTCACGCTGGCGAACATCGGGTCATTCGGCAACCTGCGGCGGCAGGAACGGCTCTACTAGACTGCGTCGCAGTGACGGGGCTGATACGATACATCCCATGCAATTCTCGGAGAGCGAACTCGGGACAAAAGAGTCGAAGCTGCACAGCGCTCTTGGCCAGATGGGTCGCCTGCTCGTCGCGTATTCGGGCGGAGTCGATTCCGCGTATCTGGCCTGGGCTGCGCATCGCGCGCGCGGCAGTGAGATGCTGGCGGTGATCGCGGATTCACCCAGCCTGGCGCGCACTCATCTTACAGACGCGCTTGCCTTCGCGAAGGAACACGGAATCCCGGTTGAAGTCATCGCCACTGCGGAGCTCGATCGCCCCGAATATGCGCGCAACGACAGCCAGCGCTGCTTTCATTGCAAAGACGAATTGTTTGCAATGATGGAAAATCTTCGCGCCGCGCGCGGCTACGATACGATTGCCTACGGCGTGAATCTGGACGATCAAGGCGACTTCCGGCCCGGACAGCAAGCGGCCCAGCAGCACCATGTTTCCGCGCCGCTGGTGCGAGCGGGTCTTGGCAAGGCAGAGATTCGCGAACTGGCCCGGCAAGCCGGCCTGCGGGTGTGGGATAAGCCGGCATCGGCCTGTCTTTCTTCTCGCATCGAGTACGGGCGCCCGGTCACACGCGAGGCGCTCTCGGTGGTGGAGCGCGGAGAAGACGCGATTCGTGCTCTTGGTTTCCGGCAGTTCCGCGTGCGGCATCATGGCGACATGGTTCGAATCGAGATCGCTCGCGAGGAACTCGAGCGGGCATTGAGTCCAGCGATGGCCGAGGAATTTATTACCATTTTCAAGGCGCTGGGTTTCAAATTTGTGACCCTCGATCTGGAAGGCTTTCGCTCCGGATCAATGAATTCGCTGCTTCCCGCCGAGCAACTTCGCCGCGCCGGCTAGCTTCAGACCCTCCGCTGCTAAGTGGGCGCCCGTATATGCTATGAGATAATCGGAAGATCAATCTGTGATGCTGAGGCGGTTCTGGGTGACCACAATTCGACGTTCTTTTCTTATCCTGCTTTTGATCTGCTTGGGGTGTGTCGCCCAGTCTGCGCCGCCCGATGTGGCACGCAAAATCGAACGGCAAGTCCGCTCTTATTACAATATGCCTGCGGATGTGAAGGTCACCGTGGGTGCGATCGCGCCCAGCAGCGAATGGCCCGGCTACGATGCTGTCACGGTCAATATTGACGGCGGTGACGGCAAGCAGAAGGATTACCAGTTTCTCCTCTCGAGGGATCGCAATACCATGCTGCGGATGACCAAGTTCGATCTGACGAAAGATCCGTTTGCCCAGGTGATGAGCAAGATTGATATCAACGGCAGGCCGACGCGCGGCGCGAAGTCCGCCAAGGTCGTCCTCGTGAACTTCGACGACTTTGAATGTCCGTATTGCTCGCGCATGCACCAGGTGCTGTTTCCCGAACTGCTGAAGGAATACGGCGACCGTGTGACGTTCGTGTACAAAGACTATCCGCTGGCGGAGATTCATCCGTGGGCGATTCATGCGGCCGTCGATGCCAATTGCCTGGCCGCGCAAAATGCTGATGCCTACTGGGATTTCGCCGACTATATCCATGCCAACAAACGCGAGGTGGATGGCGAGAAGACACAGGGCGCGCGCTTTGAGGCGCTCGACAAGATGACCATGCTGCAGGGGCAAAAACACAACGAGGATGTGACGAAGTTGCAGGCTTGCGTGAAAGCGCAGGACGAGATGCCAGTGCGCGCCTCGATGAAGCAGGCCGACGACATTGGCGTGAACGCAACTCCGACGCTGTTCATCAACGGGCAAAAGATTGACGGCGTGGTTTCAATCGACGAACTGCGTGCCGCGCTGGATAGCGCCCTGAAGGATGCGGGGCAGCCCGTGCCGAACCATACAACGAGTGCGACAGCGCCGGCTTCCAAGTAATAGGATTTCCGAACGGCTGGCCTAGTCCGGCATCGCATGCCGGTCCGCCGCTCGCGGTGTGACTGATACGGCATCAGATCAGGAAAATCTGGAGAGACTCGCTTGAGAAAAAAATCACTGACCATCCAGCTCGCGGCCGCGATTTCGCTGACCGTGCTGCTGACTACACTCATCGGCTGCAAGTCGCAAGCCGGCGGCGACGTCATGGCGACGGTGGACGGCCGGAAGATCTTTCGCGCCGATGTCGACAAATACTACGAGAGCCAACTCGCCTCGGCGCAGCAGGCTCCGACCGGAGAGCAGGCGACCGCCCTGCGCCTGAATATCCTGCACCAGATGATTGATGACGAGATTCTGATGAGGCGCGCGGAAAAGCTCGGGCTGCTGGCCACGGACGATGAAGTCGACAAAAAGTACAACGAGTACAAATCCCCCTTCTCGCAGGAAGAATTCGACAAGCGGCTGGCGGAAAAAAAGATCACCGCAGTGGATTTCAAGCGCAATATCCGCCGCTCCATCACGGTCGACAAAGTCATGAACAAGGAAGTCAATTCCAAGATCGACGTTACGGACCAGGACGTCACCAACTATTTCAACTCGCATAAGGGCGAGTTCAACCTGATCGAGCCGCAATATCATCTGGCGCAAATTCTGGTTACGCCGGAACCGAATCCGCAGGCTCACAATCAAAATGACAAGGCGCAGAACGAAGGCGATGCTCGCAAGAAGATTCAGATGGTCTCGAACCGCCTCGACAGTGGCGACGATTTTGGCATGCTGGCGATGAAGTATTCGGAAGATCCTGAAACTTCCGGCAATGGCGGCGATCTGGGCACGGTGCCTGAGTCCTCGCTGCGCAACACAGACCCGCCCACGCGCGAAGCGGTCATAAAGCTCAAGCCGGGTCAGTACAGTTCAGTGATCAGCATCGTGAATCCGGCGACCCGGCAGACGTTGGGATTCCGCATCGTGAAGCTGGTGGCTAAAGAACCGGCCGGACAGCGGGATTTATCGGATCCGCGAGTACAGCAGGCGATCCGCTCGCAGCTCGACGATCGGCGCAAGCAATTGCTGAAGGCCGCGTACTTTGAGGTGATTCGGGATTCGGCGAAGGTGGAAAACTATTATGCGCAGCATGTGCTGGATACGAACGGGCTGGAGAAACAGTAACTGCTCGAGATAACCGCTCGACAGAGTTATTCAACGATCGCGAGGACGTCGCCGGAGTTGACGGTGGCGCCCTCGCTCACGAAGATTTTCTGGATCGTTCCCTTCTTCGGCGATTTAAGCTCGTTCTGCATCTTCATCGCCTCGACCACCAGGATGCCGGCGCCAGCCTCGACTTCTACCCCAGCGCTCACCAGGACGCGCACCACCTTGCCGGGCATGGGCGCGGTGAGTTTCCTGGGACCGGAATCGTCAGTCGTGCGGACGCGCCCGCGCAATGAGCGTGGATCGCGGACTTCGCTCTCAAACCGCCGGCTCCCAACCCACAAATGCTGTTCGCCGCCCACGCGCTCGCATTTCACTTCGTAAGCCTGATTGCCTATGCGCAGAGAGAGCACGTCAGGCCGCGCGAGAACGGCGTCCACGGCGATCTCTCGCCCGTCGACACGACATAACCACTTGCCGTCGTCGCGGCTGAGTTCCAGTCGGTAGCTCTTGCCGTCAATGGAGATTTCGTAAGTCATGAAAAACAGTGGCCAGTGATCGGTGGTCAGTGGCCAGTAGAGTATTCTGTCGACTCTGCTTCAGTGCAGGGCCTCGCGCTTGGCTGCCTCTTTCCAATTCGATTTCGATTCCGAGGATTCGCCATTTGTTTTCCGCTCGCCCGCCGCCGCACCGCTTTGGCCGAGCGCAGCGAACATTCCCGCGGCGATCACGGCCACCTCGATCGCTTTCGCTTCCTCCGCGGAATCGATCACCTTGTCTTCCTTCTGCTTCAGCATGCGGTCGAGGAATCCGGTATCAAGCTTGGCCGCGCGAAAATCTGGGTTTCGTAATATACGGCGGAACAGCGAAATATTCGTCTTGATGCCGCCCACAAAATATTCGTTCAGCGCGCGCGTCAGCCGGCTGATGGCCTGTTCGCGATCCGTGCCGTAGCCGATCAGCTTGGCCAGCAGCGGGTCGTAATCCATGGGCACAGTCCAGCCTTCATACATGCCGCTGTCGCGACGAATGCCCGGTCCTGAAGGCTGAAGCAGCAGCGTGATCTTGCCCGGACTTGGAAAATAATTGTTGTCGGGATCTTCGGCGTAGACGCGGCACTCGATGGCATGCCCGCGAATCAAGACGTCGTCCTGCGTGAAGGGCAGGCGCTCACCCGCCGCAATGTGAATCTGCAGGTGTACCAAATCCAGCCCGGTGACTAATTCCGTAACCGGATGCTCAACCTGCAGACGCGTATTCATTTCGAGGAAGTAGAAATTCTTCTCCTGGTCGACCAGGAATTCGACCGTCCCCGCATTCGTATAACCGGCGGCCTGCGCGACGCGCACGGCGACTTCGCCCATGCGACGACGCATCTCTGCATCGACAATCGGAGAAGGCGCTTCTTCGACGACTTTCTGATGGCGTCGCTGCAGAGAACATTCGCGATCGCCGAGATAGACCGTCGTTCCATGCTCATCGGCGAGGACCTGCATTTCGATATGGCGGGGATTGAGG
Source organism: uncultured Acidobacteriota bacterium (assembly GCA_963701925.1). GTDB lineage: Bacteria > Acidobacteriota > Terriglobia > Terriglobales > Acidobacteriaceae > Sulfotelmatobacter. The sequence continues at coordinate 752,007 of CAVPBQ010000004.1, read as the reverse complement.
ATCGCCTTCTCGATGTAGACTTCGCTGTCGCCGAACGATCGTTCCGCCTCGCTGCGCGCGCCTTCGAGCGCCGACTTGAGATCGTGCGGCGAGTGCACCAGGCGCATGCCCTTGCCGCCTCCGCCCGCTGCGGCCTTCAGCATGATGGGATACCCGATGCGCGCCGCGACCTCTTCGGCCTGCTCCACTGAGTCGAGGCCGCGCGACGTACCCGGCACGAACGGAATGCCGGCGCGCTCCATGGCCTGGCGCGCTCTGGTCTTCGATCCCATCGCGTCCATGGCCGCCGCTGTGGGACCGATGAACTTCACTCCGGCATCGACGCAGGCGCGCGCAAACTTCGCACTTTCCGAAAGAAATCCGTAGCCGGGATGAATCGCGTTAGCTCCCGAGCGCGCCGCGACGTCGAGAATCCTGTCGATGTTAAGATACGATTCGCGAGCCGCTGGAGCGCCGATGGGATAGGACTCATCGGCTTTGCGAACATGCAGTGAGGCCCGGTCTACGTCCGAGTAGACGGCTACCGCGGCGATGCCCATCTCATGGCAGGCGCGGATTACGCGCACGGCGATCTCGCCACGGTTCGCAATGAGAATCTTTTTGAACATTCGTTGTGCGCCGGAAAACCGGTTCAGCAGGCCGTCGGACCCGTTATTGTACTGGAGAGCCGGAAATTGCGCCGTGCTTAAGGAGGCCGCTACTGCACGGGTCGGCGCGCGAAGCTCACGGGAAACGGGGCCACCGGTTCGGCCGACGCCGTCCGCAGCCAGCGACGACGAGGCATAAAGCGATAGCGAACCAGCGTCCAAATCGCCAGCAAGCCATCGGAATGCCGGATCTTCTTGCCTTCCATGGCGGAGCGGGGATGGTACGAGATCGGCACCTCGGCAATCTTCTCGCCCATGCGGCACAGCTTGGCCGTAATCTCCGGGCAGAACTCAAATCGCTGACACTCGAGTTGCACCCGAGACATCAACGACCGCCGCACGACCTTGTAGCAAGTGGCTTCGTCGTGAATGTCGGCGCCATAGAGCACATTGGCGAGATGGGTGAGCAGCTTCGCGCCCAGAAAAAAGCGCAGGCCGCGCTCCGGACGATCGGGGCGCACGCCGTAAACCACGTTCGCTTTGCCCTCTTCCAGAGGGCGTAACAGCGCGGCATAATCCTGCGGATCGTACTCCAGATCGGAATCCTGAATGAGAACGTACTCGCCGCGGGCATAGGCGAGGGCCGTGCGAATCGCGGCTCCCTTGCCGTAATTCCGCTCGTGGAATACGACAGTGACGTTCTCGGAAGGCGGCAGGGCCTGCAGCTTCTCGCGGGTGCCGTCGGTCGACCCATCGTCGACGATGACAATATCTTTTTTCACCGGCGACGCGTGAATGGCCTGCAGAAGTTCGTCCACATGCGCGGCTTCGTTGTAGACCGGGACGATTACCGACACGGATCCCTGGACGCAATGATCCGAGGCGCGGTGGCCGGAAGCGGGCGGCTGGGTCGCTGGCACGACTGGCTCCGCAGTTGGGGCTATTACGCTCATGACTGCTTTAGAAATCACGCTGCGAAATCAGGATAGCACTTCCCGGTTTCACGGGCTTTCCTTTCTCCGCATGACATAGATGGCCTTCGAAGAACGAGGCTGATAGCCCTGTGCCGCCGCGTCCCACACATAATCGGTGCGCTCGCCGATATCACTTCTGATGTCAGCGACGCCGACCTCTTCGTACGATCGATCCATAAACGCATGCAGACGCGGCAGAAATTCTGCCAGCTCCGGACCGCCTTCCGGACCGCCCCAGTCGTCCCAAACGTCCACGTAGACGACATAGAGAGGCCGGTTGGTTTCGAGTTCCTGCAGCATCTCATCGCGCATGCGAGCTGTGTACTTGTGATGCACGATCAAGCTGTACATGTAGAGATATCCGGTCGCGGAATGGCGATGGGAATAGAAGTAAACCTCCGGCTCGGAGCCGAGGACGGCGATGCGCGCGTCTTGCGGAGAGTGTTCGCGGACGTAATCAGCGACCTGCACCGCCGGCACGAATGCGTTGTGTCCGTAAATTTGTTCGACCACCTGATTCGGAGTTTCGACGAAATACGTTTGCCGTTGTTGAAGCACAGTCGCTGCGCCGCATAAAACGAATACTGACAGTGGAATCGCGAGCGAGTAGCGTTGGCTGCCCGCGGTTGCGAGTTGCTCGCCAAGGGCGCTGAGCGCAACACCGGCCAGCAGCGCGATCGCGGGCAGCAACAGGATGTAATAATGTGGGCGGAAATACGCACCCGGGCAAAGTGCCAGGAATGAACAGGCGAAGAACGCAATCAGGAAGCGGGAATGGTGGCGTGTGGCAGGATTCCAAAGCAGAGCCGACATTCCGATTGCAGCTAGAACCCAGATCGGCCAGGCAGGGCCGACGACAGTGTGCGAGTTCTCCATGAGCGCGCGAATCGCCCGTTGCAGGCCCATCTTCGAGTATTCTCCCGCGTAGCGAACTGTCCAAAACCAGAATTGCGGGAAAACTCCACTGCGGTACATCAGCCAACAGGTCAGCAAGTAGGGCAGGATGGCGCCCGCCAGGAACACTCCAGCTTGCCGCAGTAGCATGGGCCCCGGTTGCTGCCTCCACTGGCTCCAGATGAGATAGACCAGTCCGAACAACACGAAGAACATGCCGTGTTGCTTCATGAGGAAAGCAACTCCGAACAGCAATCCGCTCAGGAAGAACAGCCAGGAACGCTGTGAGCGAAACGCGTGCAACAGGAGCAAGACCCCGATCAGCGCCGGCAAGACGACGAAATTCGTTGCGTGCGCTTCAAACCCCATCACCGAAGCGCTGGTGGAAAGCAGAGCGTAGGTGCAGGCGGCGACGACCGCCGCCAGTCGTCCGAAAAGCCGTGCCGCCAAAAAGAAGAGCAGGAGTGTCGTGACCGTGTTGACCAGCAGCAATCCGAGATGAATTCCGGCCGGAGTTTGTCCAAAGACCACGAGCATCGTCGCGTAGGCTGTATAGATTCCGGGCAACTTCATGTTGTAGGCGAGAGCGTAGGGCGGGATGCCCTGGAGCATCAACTGCCCGGCATACGCGTACTCGCCCTCGTCGCGTTCCAGAGGCATATCGCGGAGGCGGTAGCGAATCGCTCCGACAAAGACGATCACGAGGACGACTAGCGCGAGGCATGCGGACAGGCGCAGTTGCGGCGGGTTGGGAGGGGAGTTCAGTTCCGTATTCACTGAAGAACTTGCGATCGACATTCTTCTTCGTTCAACGGCCGCGCATGCCTGTCGACAACGCGAGAAGTTCGAGGGCGTTCTGAAACCCCGAGCATAGTATCATTTGCGCATTGCAGGATTGTAATCAGGCATGACCCCATCCTCCGCGGTAGGGCCGGACTCACAAATAGGATCGACGGTGATCTCACGAGCGACACTCGCCAAACGCGCGCAGGGCGCGGAGTTTGCAGCGCCGGGCTGGATGGCTCTTCTGGTTGCGGCCCTCGGATTTATGGTTCGCCTGGTTCCGGCGAGCCGTCTCTTTCTCGATCCCGATGAGGCTCTGCACAATCTGCTGGCGAGCCAGACCAGCATCTCGCATGCTTGGGCAGCGGCTTTGACCAACGCTCACCCGCCTCTTCTGATTCTCCTGCTGTATTACTGGCGGTCGTTAGGGCATTCCGAATTGTGGCTACGGCTGCCTTCGGTTCTCGCCGGAACCGCTGCCTGCTGGCTCACCTTTCGGTGGATCACGTTGGTGAGTGATCGTTTCACCGCATGGTTAGGGCTGTTGCTGGCTTGCTTCGCGCCATCGTTGATTCTGCTGTCGGCGGAGATCCGGCAATATGCGCTGCTGCTGTTTTTCATTGCGGGCTGTCTTTGGCTTTCCGAACTTGCGGTTCAGAGAAACTCGCCGAGCCTGATGCTTGTGTTCTCCCTGTATCTGTATGGCGCTCTTCTCACGCACTACTCGGCGCTGATGTTTGCGTTCGCGCTCGGGATTTACATGCTGGTGCGGATGTACCCGTATCGCCAGCGCGGAATGTGCTTGACTTGGGCGGCAGGTCAGATCGGCGGGATAACCATCGCCGCATACTTCATGGTCACACACATTCCGCGTTTGCGAGAAACGGGAATGGTCCGCGCCGACCTGGAATCCTACCTGCGCAAGGCTGTGTTTCATCCCGGCGAACGCAATCCAGTGGCATTCGTCACGGCGCAGACGCTGCGCGTTTTCACGTATGTGTTCAGTCACGGGCTGATCGGCACGCTGATGCTGGCCGCATTTGTGGGCGGCTTGTTCTGGCTGCTGCGAAATAAGCAGGGGCAACGCGAGCCATCGACCGCTGGACCTTCGTCCCGCGAACTCGCGCTGCTTCTAGGCTTGCCGTTTGTAGTGAACTGGGCGGTATCGCTGGCCGGGCTCTACCCGCTGGGGGCAACGCGGCACAGTTCGTTCCTGGCTCCGTTTGCGATTGCTGGAGCTTGCCTGGGCATCGCGCGGGTGCCGGTAAACCGCCGGGCAACGATCGCGGTGGTTTTGCTCGCTTTGCTGATCTGCAATTTCTTTCCGGCGCCGCCTCCACCGATTCGAGCGAAGGATCAGTCCATAACCCTGATGAAGGACGCGGTCGCTTACTTGCACGCCTCGGTGCCCGCAGGCAGCGCGATGCTGACCGATTACGAGAGCGGGCTTCTGCTGGGCTATTATTTTTGCAGCCACGGAGTGGTGCAGGTGTTTCCGCCACAACGGCCGATTGCACGCGCCGGATGTGGCCAGTATGCGGTCGTTGCAACGTCATTCCGCGATTGGAAGTTCACCGCCGAAACCTTTCCTGCCCAGTTCGCGCAGGCCAACAACCTTCGGACCCCGGGAACTGAGATCTGGTTGTTCTATGCGGGTTGGATCAACGATTCCGCGTCGGCTTTGAAAAATGAACTGGAGCTGTTCGGCTGCCCGGCGCCGCGCAGCTTCGGGGAGAACATCCTGGTTTGCCGCCTGACGCCGAATGTCGGCGAGGTTTCTGACCTTCGCATGAGCACCCAATAATCCGCGCGCAATAAAAATGCCTCCTCCGCGTTGACTGCGAAGGAGGCAAGTAGAACCCTGCATCGGACAAAATCGCTAATTCGGCCGATCGCTATTTCGGCTGACTTTATTTCGGCTGATCCACTGTAATGCCGCCGCCAGCGGCTTGCGCCGCCTTGTCAGCTTTCGCCTTCTTGGTGGCTAGGGTCTTGTCGACCCAGTTGTCGGCAGTCTTGAGATCCTCAGCGCGCGCCGCAAGATCGTCACACTCTACGTCCGCCCGCTCGCGATACATCAGGTTCATGTACGCCATCGCGTCATCGTAGTCGGGACGCAAGTCAATAGCTTTCTTCAGGCTGTCGATGCCCTCGTTGATCGCCGGAGTATTTTTGACCTTCAATTCGTCGCAGGCTTTTTTCTGATCTTTGTTCTTGGGATTCAGATTCTCTTCCGGCTTCAGGCCCAGTTTCGCGCGCTCTTCCATGCGCGGCTGGTAACAGGCGGTCCAGTCAATCACGCCCACCGAATAGTAGGGCTCGGGGTCGTTGGGATCGAGGTCGGAGGCCATGCGGTAATACTTTTTAGCCTCGTCGAACTTCTTCATGTTCAGGTAGAGGTAGGCGATGCCCTTGGCCGAGTTCACTTTTTGATCGCGCGCGGGATTGGCCGCGATCACTTTTTCGTATTCATCAATGGCCTGCTGCGCCGTGCGGTTATTGTCCGGCGAATCTACGCCGGGAATGTATTGCGACACGAAGGCGGTGGCCAGGTACATGCGAGCATTGATGAGTGTGGGATCCAACTGAACGGCTTGCTGGAAATGATCGATGGCTTGCTCGTAATGCGAGTTCTTGTAAGACTCAACGCCTTTGTTGAGTTGGTCGCGGGCGCGCAGTTTGTCGCAGCCCACAGCGGAGAAAAGCGCCAGCATTCCTGCAGCCAGCGCCAGCAGTCTAAGGTTCTTATTCATTGCGGTATAAGTCTCCCTCGCCACAGCATCCTAGGCCCAGAGACAGCGGTTTGACAAGTGCGCGTCAATCGTTCGTCCTGAACGCGAAACGAATGCTGCACGAAAGCGTGGTGCTCTCGTGCAGCAGCGGATTCGATTCGGGCTCCGAGCGTTCCCTGGGGAAAGCCGGCTCTACTGGCCCGCTTCAATCTTCGCGGTAATCAATCCAACTTTATCGACGCCCGAAGCGTGGGCGAGGTCGATGACGTTGGCGACGTTCTGGAAGGGAATGGCGTCGTCGCCCTTCACGAACATCACTTTTTCCGCGCGTTGTTTGTAAATGTCAGTCAGACGACCCTGCAGGTTGTCCCAAGTCGCGTCTTCGTCGTTGATCTTGAGCCCGGGCTCCTGGCCTGGACCGCGATCAATCAACTGCACCACGATGGTGCGATCGGGTTGCGTATTCTTGGGCGCATTCGGCGGAGGCGGCTGGGGAACCAGCGCATCCAACCCTTTCGGGGTCACCGGCGAGATCACCATGAAGATGATCAGCAGAACCAGCAGTACATCAATGAGGGGCGTGACGTTAATATTGGCGCTCTGTCCTCCGCCCGAGCTAACTCCCATTCCCATGATAGTTCTCCTTATTGCCCTGGCTGCGCCGGAGCTCCCGGAGCCGGGGGCGGCGGAGTAGCGGACTTGCGCTGATCGGTCAACAGGCCGAGATCATCGACTCCGGCCGACCGGACGGCGTCAACCACCTGGACGACGCTGCCGTAGCGGGCGCGCATATCCGCCTTGACGTACACTTCGCGATCCTGCGGATGGCTGGCCATACGGTCTTTCACCTTCTGGGTCAGCGAGTCCACCTGGATCTGCTCGCTGCCGAAGTACACCTTGCCGTCTCGCGTAATCGAGACCAGCAGGGCGTCTTCCTTGTCGGCGTCTTCCATGGGCGTCGGATTGTTCACCTTGGCGAAGTCGACGCTGATGCCCTTCTGCAACATGGGCGTGACCACCATGAAGATGATCAGCAGGACCAACATCACGTCCACCATGGGCGTGACGTTGATTTCCGAATTTACTTTCTTGCCTTCGTCTCGCTTTGCTAATGCCATAGCTTTGATCTCTCCCGTACTGTGCCGCGCGACCCGCTTCGGACGAGCATCCCTGGGAAGAAGGGAGGTCCGGCGCCGGGTATCCAGCGCCGGACTTGCAATCTCACAACAGCAACTCACATCCGAGAATCAGACCGCAACGATCTACCGAAAATTACCGGCGAACGTCGCCGCGCTTCTTCAGGAAGTAGTCGATCAATTCGGAGGACGAGTTGTCCATTTCGACGTCGAACGCTTCCACGCGGCCGGTCAGATAATTGAACATCATGACGGCAGGGATAGCGACGAGCAGCCCAATGGCCGTCGTAACCAGAGCTTCCGCGATACCGCCGGCGACTGCTGCCAGACCGGTGGCTTTGGAGTTGTTGATGCCGATGAAGGCGTTCAGAATGCCCATCACCGTGCCGAACAGTCCGACGAACGGAGCCGTCGATCCGATGGTGGCCAAGCCGCCCAATCCGCGCTTCAACTCGGCGTGGACGATGGCTTCGGTGCGCTCCAGAGCACGCTTCGAGGCTTCGATGGTTTCGCCAGGGATCGCGCCCGGGGAATCCTGGTGAGCCTTGAATTCCATCAGGCCGGCGGTGACAACCTTGGCCAGGTGGCTCTTCTTGTTGCGCTCGGCAACCTTGATGGCTTCGTCGATGCGGCCATCACGAAGTGCGCCGGCAACGGCGGGAGCGAAGGCGCGCGATTGTTTGCGGGCCGCGCTGTAGGCCATCCAGCGGTCAATCATCACGCCGATGGACCACCCGGACATGATGAAGAGAATGATAACCACGGTTCGGGCAACCCAGCCCATGGCTTTCCACAAGCCAAGAGGATCGGTCGCGAGCGTGCCACCGCCTTCCTGGACGATCCAGGCGGCTGCGGCGGGAATATGGTGGAGCACTGCACCAGCGTGAATTGCTAACATGAGTTGCTTTCCCTCCTCGGAAACTTTTGACTCTGCGTTTTCTTAAAGGCGCTGCTTTCTCAAGGCACTTCGATGCGTGAATCCGCTCTCGGCGATGGCCGGAAATTGAACGGGCCTCCGCTTTTTGCCCATTGAGCTCGGCTGTCCGCGCGCTTTGAAGAAACGGCGGTACGGCGGCAATGCCGGAGCCTTTGAAACAGCCGCTCCCGGCCACCAGAGATTTAGGTGGGAAGGGGAGGGGCTTTCGCAAACTTCCTGCTGCGGGGACAGCCACCCTCGGCCGTCCCGATGGAACATTATTGCCAGGTCACAAAACTTGCCAGCGCAACCGAGGGCGGCTGCGCTGGCATTTTCGTTCTAGCCGCCGGCTAGAGTGAAGTTCACCTGCACCTGGGTCTCGACTTCGACCGGTTCGCCATTCAGCAGGTACGGCCGGTACTTCCACTGCTTCACGGCTTCAATGGCCGCAGGAGCCAGCATCGGGTGCCCGCTGATCAACTGCAAGTTTTGGATGGTGCCATCCTTGCTGATCTGCGCCTGCAGAACCACTGTGCCCTGAATGCGAGCCTGACGCGCCAGTGGAGGATACACCGGGTTGACTTTGCGCACCAGCAGTCCGGAAACCACGCCGGAGGAAACGCGCACGCGCTGCGGGGTGGCGATCTTGGGAGCCACGGTCGGCGTCGAGCTCAGAATGCTGCCCATCACGCCGCCCATCGAGCCTCCGGGTACTCCGCCCGGAACGCCGCCCACTACGCCCGTCGATGCCATGACCGGCGGCGGAGCCTCGTCCTCTTTAATCATTTCAATTTTCTTGGGAATCTTGGTCGGCGTGCGGAGTTCGCCGTTGACGATATCCGTCTGGATTACTTTCACAATCTTGACCGGCGCAGCGGCTGGTGGCGGTGGTGGCGGCGGTGGTGGAGGGGCCACCAGGAATGTCATGAGCTGTTGCTTGGGCAACGCCTCGGTAAAGATAAGCGGGATCAGAACCATGACACCCACAATCATGGCCTCGATAATGAACGCGACTAGCGACGTCCGCCCACGCTTGGTTTTGAGTTTGCCCCCGGACTCGATCAGGCTGTCTTCAAACATAAGTTTCTCCCTACTTCTAGACCCTATGGAGACTTAGACACCGACTGCCTCTCATTTGCTCCCGGGAGTCGAACGGCTCTGTGCAGCAAACTGCAGCCGCAAATCCTCCCAGGTAGTACTTATAAGAAGCCCAACCGCTAACGCCTGATCTGTATGCCAGGCTTATGATTTATTTCGCTTTAGCCGAAACCGCAGTCTTCCCGGAACCCGCGGGCTTTCCCGCTGACCCGGTTCCGCCCTTTGCGCCCGGCATGCCTACAGGACGCTTTCCCTTCTCAATCCGCCAATCCTGATAGGCAACCAGAATAGGCGCGGCTATGGCGATCGACGAATACGTCCCGATTAAGATGCCGATTACCAGCGCGAGGCTGAATCCTCGAAGCACCTCGCCGCCGAATAAAAAGAGAGCCAATACGGTAAGGAAGGTTAAGCCCGCTGTCAAGATCGTTCTGCTTAAAGTTTGATTAATGCTCCGATTAACGATGTCTGACAGTTTCTCTCGCCGCATGAGTTTAATGTTTTCCCGGATGCGGTCAAATACCACGATCGTGTCGTTATTAGAGTAACCAATCAACGTTAGAATGGCCGCGATGACCGTGAGTGAGATGTCAGTTTTCGTCAGCGAGAAGAAGCCTACAGTGATCAAAGTATCGTGAAATACCGTGACCACTGCAGCCACGCCGTAAATCCATTCGAAGCGGAAGCCCAGGTAGACCAGCATTCCGGCGAGCGAGTAAAGAGTGGCCAAACCGGCCTGCTTGCGCAACTGTCCTCCGACCTCAGGGCCGACGATGGCGACATCGCGCACTCCGAAGTCGGACAAAAAGAAGCCGTCATTCAATGAGGCCACAGCCGCCGGATCCGTGCCCGGCGCGCCTTTCAACTGATCCATCGAACTGAGCACGCCACTGAGCGTCTTGTCGCGATAGTCAACGATGGCCTGGGCTTGGGCCGCATACTTCTGCTCATCTCCGGCCACGTGCATCGGATCTTTGTCGATCAGGTAATTCTTGATACTCAGAAAGCTGGCGTTATTCAGATCCTGTTTGCCGGCAGGAGCATTGACCTCGAGCGCCTGGATGATCTTGGCCTTGCCCTGATCGAGCGCCTGCCTGTTGGTTTCGCGCACATCCAAGTCGATCAAGACCTCGTTGAGGGAGGCCTGATCGAAGGCCTGAATCTTCGGATCGTGCAATCCTGCGCGATCCATCGCTGCCCGAACTTCGTTCAGATTTGGCGTGTGCGAGAACTTCACCGTCACCAGCGTTCCACCGCGGAAGTCTACTCCCCATGGAATCCCATGCCAGAACAGCATGGAAAAAATGCCGGCCACACTGAAGATCAGCGAAAAGGCGAGAAAGTACCACTTCTTGCCCAGGAAATCTATATTGACGTCGTGAAAGAACTCCACCGGTTTTATTGCCCCTTATAAAATTTGGCGATTGAGCCATTGGGTCATTCCAATCGCTCAATTTCTCAATCGCACAATCACTCAATCTTTAAATGCTCAGCGCTTCGCCGCGCTGCTTGTGGGTCAGCACCCAATCAAAGATCACGCGCGAAACGAACACTGCGGTAAACAAGTTCGCCAGCAAGCCGAAAGTCAGCGTGGTCGCAAACCCTTTCACCGGGCCCGTGCCGAAGATGAACAGAATCGCCGCCGAGACAATCGTCGTGACGTGCGTGTCAACGATCGTGATCCAGGCATGACTGAATCCCTGATCCACGGCCGAAGGCGGCGTCTTGCCGTTGCGCAACTCTTCGCGAATGCGCTCGAAAATCAGCACGTTGGAATCTACGCCCATACCGACCGTTAGAATCACTCCCGCGATTCCAGGCAGAGTCAGCACAGCCTCGAAGTAGCCCATGAATCCGAGCAGGATGATGAGGTTCAGGATGAGCGCTACGTCGGCGTTGATGCCCGCGCCGCGATAGTAGATCAGCATGAAAATAAGCACGGCCAGCATGCCGTAAACGGCGGCGCGCACGCCGGCTTTAATCGAATCCGCGCCCAGCGACGGTCCGACGGTGCGCTCTTCCAGATACTTAATGCCGGCCGGCAGCGCCCCCGAGCGCAGGATCATGGACAGATCTTTCGCCTGCTGGTCGCTCATCTTGCCGCCGGAAATCTCGCCGCGGTCGCGAATGGGCTCTTTAATGTTGGCAACTTCCTGCACTTTGTTGTCGAGCACCACAGCCAGGCTGTCGCCGGTGTGCGAGGAAGTGAAGTTGTAGAACCTCTGCCCGCCTTCGTTGGTGAGCTGGAAACTCACGCTGGGCTGGCCGTTCTGATCGCGGCTGGGCTGCGCGTCGCGCAAGTCTTTTCCGCTGACCGCGGAAACTCGCGAAACCAGGTACCACGCCTGCCCTTCACTCTCGGCTCCGGGCATGCTGTGTCCGGGAAGCAGAATCGCATCGGGAGGCAGCACACCATTGTTTGCCTGCATGGCCGCCGCCTCGCTGGGATACGGACCACCCAAGGATTGCTTGATCTCAAGCATGGCGGTGGACTGCATGATGTCTTTCACGCGCGCCGGATCGTCGACGCCCGGCAGTTGCACCAGAATCTGGTACTGGCCCAGACCATGTTCCTGAATTGTCGGCTCGCTCACGCCGAGAGCGTCGATTCGGTTGCGGATAGTCTCGATAGCCTGCGAGACGGCCTTGTTCTTGAGGTCGGCCAACTGCTGGGGCTTCATCGAAAGAGTCCAGGTGTTGTCCGCGTTGCCGTTGACGTCGTACTCCGGCAAGTGGTCTTGCACGATGCCCAACAAATCGGTGCGGGCACTTGCCTGCAAACCTTTCAGCACAACACGGTCCGGGTTGTTCTGCGGATCGGGCTGGGTAATGTCGGTGTAATCGATCTTGCGGTTGCGCAGTTGATCCTTCAGCACTTCAATTGCATTCTGCGCAGTCACGCTGACGGCGTCGTTAACCTGCACTTGCAGAATAAGGTGCGTCCCGCCGCGCAGATCGAGGCCAAGGTGAATGTGGTCAGTGAGCGCCGAAGTCAGTCCTTGGCGGGAAAAGCTTTTAGGGACGCCGAAAATTCCAAACAGGAAGACCAGCAGAATGCCCAGGATGAGGCCGATTTTCCAGAGAAAGGTCTTATTCATGAGAAATATTCACCACTACTTGGTTTTCGCTTCTTCCTCGGTGGTCGAAACCTGCATGACCGAGGCCTTCGTGACTTCCATTCTTAGATTGTCCGGCGGCACGCGCAGATGAATCGAATCGTCCTTCAGCGCAACTACCGTGCCGCGCAGTCCGCCGCTGGTCGTGACCTTGTCGCCGGTCTTGAGCTGATCGAGCATGGCCTGCCATTTCTTCTGACGGCGCTGCTGCGGCAGAATCAGCAGAAAATAGATCAGCGCGATCATGGGGACGAACATGATCAATAGCGACAGACCACCGCCGCCAGCGCCCGCCTGCATCATCGTTAAAGCCAGCATGTTTGCAAATGTCAAAGCGGATATCCGCGAACCTTTACCCGCAAATCAGCACCCGCGCTCACCGGTGCCGCGGGAATCTCATCTCGCCACGGGGTTTGGATCGACTTCGGCCGGGTTCCTTCTAGTTCAGGCTTGAATCCGGGGAGATCTTCCTTTGGAGGCCTTTGCCCTGACATCTTTTCCTTGACGTCTAGGGTCCTGGTCGAGACCAGACACCCGCAAGGAAACGGGACTCTTCCCCAAGTGAAATAGCATGCCGCACCCGCCGCATAGTGTCAAGGTAGAAACTCAGGTTATGGACGGTGTTTAACACTTGTGCCAACACTTCGTTGGATGCATAAAGATGCCGCAAATAGGCCCGCGAATAGCGCTGGCACACGCGGCATGGGCAATTGGGATCGAGGGGTGTAGGATCCTGCGCATAGCGCGCCTGCTTGATGGAGACTTTTCCCTCTGAAGTGAATAAAAGCCCGTGCCTGGCCGCTCGCGTGGGCAAAACGCAGTCCATCATATCTACGCCAAGATTTGCATACTCGACAATTTCTTCCGGAGTGCCAACGCCCATCAGGTAGCGCGGCTTGTCGGTGGGCAGGTGCTGCAGGGTGGATTCGACGATCTCGCGGGTAAGCTCCCGAGCCTCACCCACGCTGAGACCGCCAATCGCGTAGCCGGGAAATCCGATTTCGATGGTGCGCTCGGCGGATTCTCTTCTGAGTTCGCGGTCCATTCCGCCCTGCACAATGCCAAATAAGGACTGCGTGGAATCAGAGGACAGAGGGTGCCCCATCCTTGTCGCGTTTGGTGCGACAAGGGTGGGAAGCTGTGAAGTCGGGAGCGAGTTCCACGGAACTTCATATTTGTGTTCTTCGAAATACTTCTTGCTGCGGGCCGCCCAGCGCAGCGTCAACTCCATCGACTCGCGCACCCGCTCCCGCGCCGCCGGATGCTCCGTACACTCATCAAACGCCATGATGATGTCCGCACCCAGACCGATCTGCGCCGCCATCGAGTTCTCCGGGCTGAAGAAGTGAGAGGAGCCATCCAGATGCGAGCGGAAAGTCACCCCGTCTTCGTTGATCTTCCGCAGTTCATTCAAACTGAAAACCTGAAAGCCTCCGGAATCCGTCAAGATGGCGCGCGGCCATGACATGAACCCATGCAGCCCGCCCAGACGGCGCACGGTCTCGACTCCCGGCCGCAGGTAGAGGTGATAGGTGTTCCCCAGAATGATCTGCGCGCCGAGTTCTTCCAGCGTCTCCTGGGAAATGCCCTTTACCGAAGCCAGCGTTCCAACGGGCATGAACACTGGCGTTTCGATCTCTCCATGGGGAGTCGATATGCGGCCAAGCCGCGCCGCGCCCGCAGTTTTCTCAATGTGAAAGGAAGTCGACACCGTGAAGGGATTGTAGCAACCTACGTAGGGGCGGAGGCATTCCTCCGCCTGCGAGCGCAGCGAGCCCCCGGACGAATGCGTCCGGGGCCACGTGATTTCAGTCGGCAATTGTTAGCAACTCTCCGCGAACTTTCCCGCGATCAATAGAGAGTTTTCCGACGCTGATCGGCAGCTTGAACCGCCGCGGTCCCGCGCTTCCGGGATTGAAGTAGAGCACTCCTCCACGCACCTCCTGCTTGGGAACATGGCAGTGCCCCGAGATCACTACACCGAATCCCGCGGCTTCGGGCTTCAAATCAAGCTGCGCCAGATCGTGCAGCACGTAGATCGAAATTCCGCCTAGTTCGAGCACCTCGGTCTCGGGGAGCTTGCGGGCCCACGCACCCTTGTCGACGTTTCCGCGAATGGCCGTAACGGGCGCAATTTTGGCGAGTTCCTGGAGAATCTCCGGCGCGCCCACGTCTCCTGCATGAATGGTGTGGTCAACACCGCGCAGCGCCGCGACCGCCTCAGGCCGAAGCATTCCGTGCGTATCGGAAATGACGCCGATAAGAATTTGGAAGCCCGTCCTGGCGCTACGATTTATCTTTCATCCCTTCCACAAACTTCCCCACGCTTACTACGGCCCGCCCAACCGTGCCGCGGCCAATCTCTCGCACCTCATCCCGAGCTGTGACGCGCATCGTATAGAAGCGCCCATCGAACGACTGGAGCACCGCTTCGGCCTTGATGCGAGCGCCGATGCCGCTGGCCGCTCGATGTTCCACATGAATCGAAGTGCCCACGGTGATCTCATCGCCCTCGCAGTAAGGCTGCAGCGCATGGAAGGCCGCCGTCTCCATCAGGCGGATCATGTCCGGCGTGGAATAAACCGGCGGCAGTTCGGGGTGATGTGATGTCAGAGTGTGCTCGAACTCGACGGTCTCTTCGGCTTCGCCGCGAGTTGCGATGGGAATAGTTCTTGCCAAGAATTCGTCCTCCAAAAAGGAAAGAGCCAACGATTCGAATGAATCATTGGCTCAAACTTTGTCCAATGCCAATCCCTACGCGGCTGCCGTCGCCGTGCGCCGCGATTCGATTCCGTCCAGCGCCTTCCAGAGCATCTTCGCAGCATTCTCGGCAGCATCGAGCGCCGCCTCGGCGGTTTGGGGATGCGCCTCAACCCGCTTTTGCAGCTGATTCCGCCACACCCGCGAGTGATACACGTCGGCTTCCGTGTGCAGGGTAAAATAACCGCAAGTCTTGTGATCGGCGCCATACATTTCGCGTAAACCGCGCTCCTTCTCCTTAGCGATGCGCGGCACCTGCGATTCATAGGCATAAAACGCTGCCAGGGCTTCTTCCGGAGTGCCCTCCCCGGCCACATGCTGGAAGTGGCGGATCAGTTGCCGCATCTCGGTGAGCGGAGCGTGCCATTCCAGGTTGCGGCTCGATCCCATGCCCTCAACAAAGTCCAGCCACAGCTCGGAATGCGGCACCGACTCGCGCCCGGGGCGTCCCTCGGCACCCTTCTCGTCGCACATGTTGGCTAGCACCGCCTGGCGCAATTCGCCGTCTTCCAGGCGCAACGCCAGCGCCGCCAAATAGGAAGGGAAGGACTCGACGTGATGATAGTAGTGCTGGCCATACTCACGGAGTTCGTCACGCGTTAACTGGCCGGCCGACCATGCCTGGTAAAACGGATGGCAGAGCAGATCATATTTCGCAATACGAGCGTCGAGTTGCTCGAGGAATTCAGCGGTATTCATGCGGCCCCCTCTTTCCTTGGCAGAGTTGTTCGTATGACAGGCTAATATACGTTCAGCCCGGCCCGTCGGCAAGTGAGGGCGATCACCACTCGCCGCTAAGTTGCTAGAATGAAAGCAGAAATAGCCTGGAACGTGGGATCCCGGCTGATTACACCGATGCAATTCACGGAACAATTTGACGTTGTGGTGGTCGGCGCCGGCCATGCCGGATGCGAAGCAGCGATGGCGGCCGCGCGCATGGGCTTGAAGACCGCACTCTACACGCTCAACGTCGACCTGATTGCCCAGATGTCGTGCAACCCCGCGATCGGTGGCATTGCGAAGGGACATCTCGTTCGCGAGGTGGACGCACTCGGCGGCATTATGGGCGAGATCACTGACGCCGTCGGCATCCAATTCCGCCTGCTGAATACTTCGCGCGGGCCGGCCGTGTGGTCGCCGCGCGCGCAGTGCGACAAGCAAGCCTATCGCCTGAAGATGCGCGAAGTGCTGGAGTCGCAGCCAAACCTGAAGATCAAGCAGGCAGAAGTTGCGGATCTGATCACGGAAAGCTCTCAGCTCTCAGCTGTCAGCTCACAGCAAAGCCGGGAAGGGCACGACTTCAGTCGTGCCGATGAAGCCGCTTTTACATATCCGGCTTTAGCCGCTGAGGGCGCTGACGGCCAGAGAGCAACGTTCCCCTCAAGGTCCAAAATTAGCGGCATTCGCTTGCGCGACGGCCGCACCGTGGGCGCGCAAGCGGTCATCATCACCACGGGAACATTTCTCAATGGCCTCATCCACTGCGGCGAGCAGCAATATCCAGCGGGACGTTCCGGCGAGCCGAACGCAGTTCTGCTTGGCGAAGCCCTGAAGAAGCTCGGCTTGCGCGGTTGCCGCCTGAAGACTGGAACTCCGCCGCGCCTCGATGGCCGCTCCATCGACTGGTCACGCTTCCCGGCCCAGCCCGGCGATGTCGATCCAACGCCATTCAGTTTCCGAACCAAGCGCGTCGCGCATCATGATTCGCAGGTGCCCTGCTACATCGCGTGGACCACGGCCGAGACGCATCGCATCATCCGCGAAAACGTGCACCGCTCTCCCATGTACAGCGGCCAGATTCAATCGATCGGCCCGCGATATTGCCCTTCGATCGAGGACAAGATCGTCAAGTTTCCCGACAAGGAGATGCATCAGCTCTTCCTTGAGCCGGAAGGTCTGAACACGCACGAAATTTACGTCAACGGCATGAGCACGTCGCTGCCGGTCGAAGTTCAACTCGCGATTCTGAAATCGATTCCGGGACTCGAAAACGCCGAGATGCTGCGCCCTGGTTATGCCATCGAATACGATTCAATCGATCCGACGGAACTCGAACACACCCTGGAGACGCGCAAGATCGCTGGGCTATTTTTGGGCGGCCAGATCAACGGAACTTCCGGCTACGAAGAAGCCGCGTGCCAGGGCCTGATGGCCGGCATCAATGCAGCATTGCAGGTGAAGCGGGAGGAGCCGCTGATCCTCGATCGCACCGAAGCCTACACCGCGATTCTGATTGACGACCTGATTTCGAAGGGCACGAATGAACCGTACCGCATGTTCACCTCGCGGGCAGAGTTTCGCCTACACCTGCGCATCGACAACGCCGATCGACGGATAACTCCGCACGGCCGCCGCGTGGGTCTGATCAATGATCAAGCGTGGACCGATTTTCAGGCGAAGCAGGAACGCCTGGCGCAGATTAAGAAGAAGCTGGAAAGCGCAAGACTGACATCGGAAATGATCGAACTCTTGAATCCTCATAATTCCGAACCGGAGCGGAGCAGCGGTGAGGAACCGGCTTTTGTTGGAGCCATTGGTCAGACGCTAGCGCAGCTAGTAAAGCGGCCAGAAATCACGATCGAGCAACTCGCGCCGATTTTGCGCGATCTGGATCCAAAGTTTTTTGCCAGAGAAGAAATCCGCGTGAATCCGCGTGAATCCGCAGCGAGAATTTCGTCCCAGGCCCGCAATGAACTCAAATCCGTGGAAACCGAAATCAAGTACGAAGGCTACCTGCTTCAACAGCAGCGCGCCATGGAGCGACTGAAGAAGGCCGAGCATCACACCATCCCCGACTGGTTCGACTACAAATCGGTGAGCGGCCTGTCACGCGAGATGCAGGAGAAGCTGACGAAGATCCAGCCTCGCACCATCGGCCAAGCATCGCGCATTCCGGGAGTGACTCCGGCCGCGGTTTCGCTGGTGAACGTTTACATTGAAATTCAGGCTCGCCGCCGCGAGCAGGCCGCCGCTCTCTAGCGTCGGCTCACTGCGCGTTCTGCTTGTTTCGCAGTTGCTCGGAAAGTTTCAGTTCGCTCTCCGCTTCTTCTGTTTTTCCCACGTTGCGGTACGCCTGCCCCAGAAGAAAGTGCGTCATCGGATTATTCGGGTCCATCGTCGCCGCCCTCTGCAACGATTTCAGGGCGAGCTCATAGTCGCCCTTTTTCTCCAGCACCTTTCCCATCAGGATGAACGGAGTCGTCGATGTCGAATCGAGTCGAATGGAGCGCTGCAGAAGTCGCTGGGCATCATCATATTTCTGAATGCGGGTATAAGCATCGGCCAACTTGTAATACGCCGAAGCGTCCGCGGGATTGATGGCCAACTCTTTCTGAAATTCCGCAATCGCTTCCGGAATTCTCGATTTGTAGGTATAAAGCTCGCCCAACAACTCGTGGACCAGCGGCAATTTGGGATCGAGTTCGGCCGCCTTCTGTGCGTACTCTTCGGCGATCGGATCAAACTCCTGGCGAAACAGCATGCGCGCCGTGAAGAGATAACTTGCGGCGGAGTCCGCCGGCACATCGAACATTTTGGCAAACGCCTTGCGCGCTTCGGGATAGTTCTTGGTCTGGATGTAGCAGGTCCCCAGAATGTACGAGGAGTCGACGTTGGGAGAAGAAAACCGGCCCTCCAGTTTTTCGAGCAGCGGAATGGCATCGGCGGGATGTCCACTCACGTAATAGGAAAGAGCGAGGAGTTGCGTCGCCTCGCCGTTTGCCGGATCGGCCGCAGTCGCCTTTCGCAAATATTCAATCGCCTTGAGAAAATCGCTCTTCTGGTAATAAGCCGTGCCCAGTTCCAGGGCGAGACCTTTGGTCGAGGGATCGCGCGACTCGATGGTCTGCAATTGCGCGATGGCCTCATCCGTCCGGCCCTGATGCATCAGTTTCCGGGCATCCGCAAAGTCGGACGATACGTCAGCCGACGCCGCGGGAGTCGGCGCTGATGGCGCATCCGCCGGCGCGGACTGCTGCGCTACGCAAATCGCCGAACAAGCCGCCAGAGCAATTCCGAACCACAGACTTCGCATTGGCACATTCCTGCTCGTCACCGTGGAATTCCGCCTCGCTCTCGGGCGCATCACGATCGCGCACGATCCAGCTTACTGCTCTCGAATCGCTTTGTTCACCGCATCCAAATTGTCGCGGGCAATCGGCTGGTTCGGGTCGATCTCCAGCGCATGTTCGAAATGGGTTTTCGCTTCGATGAATTTTCCCATCTCCGCCAGCGCCGCGCCCAGGTTCGCCTCCGCATTAGCGTCTTTCGGCTGCAACTGCAGAGCCGATTCGAACTGCTCCGCCGCGCCCTGAAAATCGTTCTGCTGCGCCAGCGCAAAACCCAAGTTGTAGTGCGCGTCGAAGTAATCCGGGCGCACCTTCAACGCCTCGTGCAGATATACGGCTCCCTGTTCTGGATGTCCCGCCGCCAGCAAAGCCGCGCCCAGCCCATTGTTTGCGGCCGCATCATCGGAGCGCAACCGCACCGCAGCCTCGTATTCCGGAATCGCGGCTTCCAGGTCGTTCTTTGCCTGCAACATCGCCGCGAGGTTGTAGTGTGCTTCGAAATCGCCGGGATTTTTCTCGATGTTGTGCCGCGCGAGAGCTTCCTGCAGCACCATTCGCGGATCGCCCTGTGCCCGGTCAAAATTTACCGGCAACACTTGCAGCCACAGGTGGCACATCTCATCGGTCGAGCGATTTCCGCCAAGCACTCGAACCGGAGGATGATTCGGATTCATCGGATTCTCCGCCGAGTTGTCGTACACGTAGCGCATGCTGATCGTCGTCCCTTGGGGCAAACGCAGCGGCTGCGCGTAGCGATACACCGCCTGCCAATTCAGATTCCATTGCGGAATGTGGATCAGTATCTTCTTCGTGCCGTCGGGCAGCGTGGCGTACGCCGTCAGATCCTTCCCCAGATAATGCGCGTGCGGATAAATCGCCATCAGGTCTACATCGATGGGCAACGTGAAATCGTCGCCGATCAGAAAATCCTTGTCTCCCGGCGGAATGTCGAGCTTGGCGTCGTTCTCCAGTTGCAGCAACATCGGTACCTTGGTCGCCGAATGCGAGGTGAAATAGATACCGATGCTGGGCTGAATCACCTCCGGCTTGCCCGAAGGCTGCATGTGAGTATTGAGAATCAGATCCGTTCCCTTGTCGAGACGCAGCGCCATTCCCTCCGGCTCAACATAGGGAATCGTCCCCGGCTTCCAGAAAAGCAAATGACTGTCGGGATCGAAGACCTGGGACTCGATGCGAATCTCCATGCCACCAAAACCAGCGCCCGGTTCGGCTTCCCGCTTGCGCGCAACGCCAGCGCGGTCGACCATAATATTGGCGTGGTGTACGTAGCGCTTGTCGCCGGGCCGAATCTCAATCGCCTTTGCCCAACGCGTTTCGTTGATGGGAACGTGAAAAATAAAATTCCAATACGTGTCGCTGCCCTGAGCCGGAAGGATGAACGGCTTCTCGGCCTTCAAAATCAAATCAGGTTGCCCCAGCCGCCAGCCCTCCACAAATTTAGGCGCAGGAGGAAGATCGGCCGGCGCGCCTTCGATCTCTCCCTGCTCCACCCATTTTTGAATCAGGTCGATCTCGTGCTCCGACAATCGGAGTTCATCGGCAAATTTTGCTTCCTGCGGCGCGGGCAACCACGGCGGCATTATTCGCGATTGCGTCACATCGGCAATTTGGCGCGCATGTTTTTTTACGTCGGCATAGGTGAGCAGATTGAATGGCCCAGCCTCGCCCGGGCGATGGCACATCGCGCACGTGCGATAAACGATGGGAGCGATGTCGCGGTTGTAAGTCACTTGCGGCGGGGCAGACTGAGAATGATCCGCAGGCTCAGAGTTAGCCGCAGGCTTGGCGGCGAGGAGGCCGATCGCTCCGTTAACCAGCAGAACGATAATGCATAGCGGCCTTGGAGCGCGGGAACTCATTCCAGATCGGAAATGTAGCATCCCACACCCCTGACTTCACTTTTCGCAACCGTTTTCCCTTCGATTGCGGCGCGAATCGCGTCTTCCAGTTCGTGGGTCGTCGGCGCGGGACGGGCGCGAGTGAAGGTCACATACCAGTCATCAATTCGCCCATCGTAAATCAACTGGTGGTCGCGGCCAAATACGGCAACCTCGGGAGTAATCTTCACGCGCGAGAGTTTGACCAAGACATGCCCCGGATCGCGCAGCGCAGGCAGGTGATATCCGAATTCCGTGAGATGCGCGCGAATCGCCTCCGCCGAATCAGTCTTGTCAGGATACACCAGCCAGAAATTCGCGCGATCGGCGTACTCCTTGCTGATCTGCTGAAGCGCGGGCGCGTAGCGGCCGGAGACTGGGCAGTCCCGCCGCAGAAAAATGAGTACGACTGCTTTGCCCGAAGACGCCGCCAGAGGATTGACCGCGTGGCCCTCCAGATTGACGGCGGTGTCTTGCCCCCATCCCATGTCCGGAAAGACCAGGCCCGCGAAAATTATTCCCGAAACAAAAAGGAGAGCGAACCCCGCCTGCAGCTTGGAAACCCGCATCACGCCTCGTTACAACCTCAACCAGGATTCTAAGGGCGCCCGGCTTGAGTGTCCATCCCGGTTCTCGGCCATAGAGCCGGGAAGAGAAATCCGGTGCTGCGGAGATATGACTCATACTGTTCGCCGAATTCACTCTTGAGCATTCGTTCCTCGCGCAGAGCCTTACGCCAATGCGCCGCAAAGACTAATACCACAGCCAGCATTCCGCGCCATTCTCCGATAGTGAGAGCGCGGCCGACTACGCCCAGCAGCATCCCGGTGTAGATGGGATGCCGCACATAACCATATGGCCCCGAGCGAATCAGTTGATGGTCATGTTTCAAGGTGACACGGGCGCTCCAATACTCCCCGATACAACGCCGTGCCCAGATGGCAAGCGCGATGCCGACGGTCGTAATCGCCACGCCGAGCCACGCGACCCACTCCGCGGCGGGCACAAAGCGCAAGCGCAGCGGTCCGGTGCTCGGCCACTCATAGAATAGAAGAATGAACGCCGCCGTCATGGCGGCAACGGTTGCGATTCGGTCCGCGGACTTCTCCGTTGCCTTGGTGCGCTTGACCGCCATTGCGGTGAGCACCCAGTAGGTGCCGAACGCGTACCAGGGCAGCAGATCGACGCGCCAGGGCAGAGTAGTCATAGGCCTCCTATTTTCCGCGGTCAGTTTTCTTTGCAATCCGGCGAAGGTGGCGCACCCACTCGCGATCCGTCTCCAACTGCTGGCGCAGGTGCTTCACGATCTCGTCGCCAAATTTTCCCAGGTCCATTTTTTCCATGAGGGCCGCGAGCCTTTCATCGCGGTGTTCGAGGTAGCTCTCGCGCCGCGACAGGATCGCCTCTCGCGACTCCGGCTTGATCGCCTCGAACAATCCGACGCGCAAGTTGAATGCGCCTTCCGAAGCCGCGTCCGAGTCGCTGAACTCGTGAAGGCGCCCGATGAGATAGCGCCGCCCTTCCCCGGTAACGGCGTATTGCTGTCGCATCTGCCCGCGCTCCCCGGGAACCGATTTTTTGCTGACCCAGCGCTCGTCCAGAAACCGCCGCAGCATGGGGTAGACCAGGTTGTTATGCAGGGATTCCTGGCCTGACATCCATCCCGCCTCGCGCTTGAGCTGGTAGCCGTACTTCGGGCCGTCGAGAAGCATGGCGAGAAGTAATAGATCATTCATGACAGTGTCATTATTGATCTAGTCGGAATTAGATGTCAAGAGAGCAGGCCGGCTCGAGGATGCAGAGCATCGAAAACGGCGGGCCTTGGGGCGCTCGCCAAAGTCCCAGCTTCAGCACTGCGTGGCGCAACCACTCGGCTACAATGGCGGGTGCAGACTCTGATCAACTTATGATTGCGCATCTTCGCGGCAAACTGCTGGCCAAGCATCCCAACCAGGCGGTGGTCGAAACCGCCGGCGTGGGCTACGACGTCACCATCAGCGTGCCCACATTTTCTGATTTACCTGCTCTCGGCGCCGAGGTTGCACTTCATATTCATACGCACGTGCGCGAGGACATGATTGCGCTCTACGGATTCCTGCGCGCGTCAGAAAAGTTGCTCTTCGAAAAACTGATTACGGTGAGCGGTATCGGCCCCAAGCTGGCGATTACCATCCTGAGCGGCATGGCCGCTGACGAAATGGTAGGGGCGATTCGCGGCAACGACATCGCGCGCCTGACGCGCATTCCCGGCATTGGCAGAAAAACCGCCGAGCGCATGGTCCTCGAACTGAGAGACAAGTTGCCGGAATCCGCGCCGTCAACGAATACGGCCCCGCCGGCGATGAATGCGACCGAAGAAGACGTGCTCTCCGCGCTGTTGAATCTGGGTTACCCGCGGCCCAGCGCCGAAAAGGCGTTAGAAGCGGCAGCCAAGGATGGAACCGCCAAGTCGTTCGACCAGATGTTCCGCGCGGCTCTCGGCCGGCTGTCGAAATAGTCAACCGAATTTTCGCGAGCAGAGGCTCCGCGCCTATTGCCCGGGCCGCCCCGCGCTGCGAAACGCTTTCTGCACCAGCGTGTAGCGGGCCGCTCCGATCATGCCGCAATCGTCGTTGACGACGATCTTGACCGGCATGTCCTTCAGGATCGTTTCCATGCGGCCCTTGTCGAGGAACGATTCCATGAAAAGTGGATCTTTCATCCTGGGCACGATCTTGGCCGCGATACTGCCGCCAATGAAAATTCCTCCGGTGGACATGTAATGCAACGCGCAGTTCCCAGTTTCCGCGCCGAAAACGCTGACGAAGATCGACATGGTTTGATCGCAGACCGCGGCTTTCCCCTCCTGCGCGATTCTTGAGATCAAAGCCGGCGGATCAGGCGCGGCGCTCATCTCGGCGCGCAGCCATTCCGGCTCTTCGGCTTTGCGCGCATCGCGCAGAAAGTCGTAGATATTCTTGATCCCTGGGCCGGAAAGAATTCGCTCACAACTGATGCGGCCATACTTTTTTTTCAGGTAGGCGAGCAGTTCCATCTGCAGATCGTTTCGGGGCGCGAAGTCGGCGTGGCCTCCTTCACTGGCGAAAGGATGGTGCCTGAATCCATCCCAGTAAAGCCCGGCCATGCCCAAGCCGGTCTTGGCGGAGATCACGGCGCGATTGCCCTCGGCCTCATCCAAACCCTGATTCAGCGTGATGAAATCTGTCGATTCCAGGCCATCGATTCCGTATGCGTAGGCCTCGAGATCGTTGAGCAATCCAACCGAATCCAACTTGAGTTGTTTGGCGACGTCGCGCGAATCGATGAGCCAGGGCAGGTTGGAAATTTTGCTGCGTCCGGCGCGCACCGGCCCGGCCACGCCCAGGCATGCGCTGTGCACGGGAATGCCTTCGGTTCGTATGAAGTCCGCCAGAATGCCAGACAGACCGTCATGATCGTGGCTGATGTAAATTCTTTCCACAACGGATTGCAGCCGGTTGCCCTCGGTCTGGAAAGCGGCCAGTCGCGTGCGCGTTGCGCCGATCTCCCCTGCAAGAATCATTGTTCAATCAGAATCATGGTTCGATCCTCCTCCACTGGCGGCCATCCGCTTCCAGCAAATGATCCGACTCCGTCGGGCCCCAGCTGCCCGATGCATAATTCGGAAATTTGCGCGGCGGCAGCGCCTTCCACACATCCAATACCGGATCCACCACTTTCCATCCGGCCTCGACCATATCGGCGCGCTGGAACAAGGTTGCATCGCCAATCATGCAGTCATAGAGCAAAACTTCATATCCGGTGTAGGCGTCCGCTCCGAAATATTTCGAGTATTCGAAACTCATGTCGACCGACCCCACGCGCAATAGAGGCCCGGGAATCTTCGCCCCAAAGCTCAGCGAGATTCCCTCCACCGGCTGGATCTGGATGACCAGCGTGTTGGCATGCAACTCGCGAGAGTGCGCGTTGCGAAACAGTTCGAATGGAGTGCGTCGGAATTTGATCGCGATCTCGGTGTGGCGCAGCGCCATGCGTTTGCCGGTTCGCAAATAAAATGGCACGCCTGCCCACCGCCAGTTATCGATGCTCAGTTTCAGCGCCACGAAGGTCTCGGTGCGCGATTCCGGTGCAACTCCCGGTTCGGCGCGATAGGCGGCCAACTTTTCTTCGGCCAACACTCCCGCGCCATATTGCCCGCGCACACTGCGCTGCAAAACTTCGTCCGAGTCCAGCGGCTGAATCGAGTGCAAAACCTTGGCCTGCTCGTTGCGAACGGCATCCGCCTGAAACGAGACTGGGGACTCCATCGCCGTCAAGCTCAGCAGTTGCATCACGTGGTTGGGAACCATGTCGCGCAGTGTGCCCGCCGTATCGAAGTAGCCGCCGCGCCGCTCTACGCCTACCGTCTCGGCGTTCGTGATCTGCACGTGATCGATGTAGCGCCGGTTCCAGATGGGCTCGAAGATGGCGTTATCGAAGCGGAACACCATGATGTTCTGCACCGTCTCTTTGCCCAGGTAATGATCGATGCGGTAAATCTGATTTTCCTGCAGCACGCTTTTGATGTCGCGGTTGAGCGCCTGCGCCGATTCCAGATCGTGCCCGAACGGCTTTTCGATCACGACCCGGCGCCAGTGGCCATCCTCCTGGCGCGAAAGCGAGGCCGCGCCAAGTTGCTGCACGATTTGCGAAAAAAACTTGGGCGCGGTGGCTAGATAAAAAAGGTAGTTCCCTTCGGTGTGTTGGTCGGCGTCGATTGCGGCCAGGCGTTCGCGCAGTTTTGTAAACGTATTGGGATCGGCGAAGTCCCCGCGCTCGTAGAACAGCCGCTTGCGAAACCACTCCAGGGAATCCGCCAGGTCAGTTCCGGTAGGCAGGAAACTCATCACCTGGGCACGAAAGTCGTCCAGGCTCAAGTCGTCGACGGAAACTCCGATGACCGCAAAATTTTCGGGCAGCAACTTGGCCCGTGAAAGATTGAACAACGCGGGCGCCAACTTGCGCTTGGTCAAATCCCCGGCCGCGCCAAACAAAACGAACACACACGGGCCAGCCGCTTTTCCGGCGTGCAGCAGTTCATTCCCCGGATTGGCTTGTGTGGTCGCGGACAACTCTGCACCTTCCCGGTCTCGACAGACTGGTCGCCTATGTTAACTGACCGATCGCCCGCGTTTCTAGCGGATCGTGTTCCGGCCGGATCACTTTTAACTGAGTGACTGCCAGAATGCATCTAGCTTCCGGCGTCATCACTCCTGTTGAAAATACCGACTTCTTCGCACGCAGGGATTTAACAAGAATGTGACCCTTTTATGACAAGCCCATCTGGGGTGAGCGATAACATGAGCAAAGTTTAACTTCGAGGCGCAGTCCGCAACGCCCAACATGTCAGATTTTCAACCCATCAGGATCGACCGGGTGTCGGAGTTTGGCGAGCTTTCCCTGGACGTCCGCAAGATGGAATTACGTCGCGCCGGCCAGCCGGTGGAAATCACTCTGCGAGAGTTCAAAGTGCTGAAATTCCTCGTGTCCCGACCGGAAGTTGTTGTTTCCCGCCAAAGGCTCATCAACTCCGCGTGGCCGAAACGCAAGCGGGTCAGTTTTCGAACCGTGGACAACTGCATCGCGAAGCTGCGCCGGAAGATCGAGGGCAATCCCGACTGTCCCGTGTTTATTCGAACTGTTCATGGCGTCGGCTACAAATTCGTCCCTCAGGACGACTCCTACACCTCTGGCAAACTCTGGCTGACTGAGGGTGTGGAGGGTAAATGAGGATTCACGTGTTTAAGAAAATCCGCCAGCCGGGCGAGAAACTGGTAGAAGATCTTTTCTATGAGAGCGAACAGGTCGACAATACTTCGTTCGCCAAGATCAAGCGGGCGCGCGGGCTTCTTCGCGACTGGAATGCGCTCGCCGAAAAACTAAACGAGCTCGAAGCGGTACTATTCTTGAACGGGTCTGACAGCATTCGCGCCAAACTTAAAGAGATCCTCCCCGAGTTTTCTTATTTGTCCGGGGACGGCTCTGACGTCAGCGAACAAGGCTCGTGGCTGACGGCGCGCAGCAGAATCGCATAACCGCTCTCCAATTTCCGGCCAGCCGACCGCCCGCGTTGCGCCACTCGCGTTATTTCCCAATGCAAAATGTACTGAAGATCAAATTCAGAATGTCGTCGGAGGTCGTGGCCCCGGTGATCGAGTCCAGCGGGCGCAGAGCGTTGTAAAGATCGATCATCAGCATCTCGTGTGGAATCTTTCCGGCAACCGCCGCGCAAGCCGAATCCAGCGCGGCCAGCGATTCTTTGATCAGAGTCTCATGCCGGACATTCGTCAGAAATCCTGACTCAGCCTGCGTGCCCGACTCACCCCCGATGTGACGCAATATCTCTGCCCGCAGTTCGGGCACGCCCTGTCCGGTAGTGGCAGAAGTTAGGACTTTCTGATCACTGACCACTGACCACTGGCCACTGACTCCGAGATCGCTCTTATTCCCCACAACAATCATCGGCCGGCTTTCCGCCAGCAGCAGCAACTCCGCATCATCTTCCGTCGCGCCTCGCGATGCATCGATGACAACCAGGACCAAGTCCGCGTCGGCCAGAGCCTCCTTCGATTTCTGAATGCCGATGGACTCCGCCTCATCGGAAGCCTGCCGAATGCCGGCGGTGTCGACCAGTTTTACCGGAATCCCTCCAATCGCCACCGTCTCGCTCACCAGATCGCGTGTCGTCCCCGGAGTTGCGGTCACGATAGCGCGTTCGCGCTCGACCAGCCGGTTGAACAAACTCGATTTGCCCACATTCGGGCGGCCCACGATGGCAAGGGTCAAGCCCTCGTGCACGATCTTGCCGTAGGCGAAGCTGGCGCTCAGCTGCTCTAACGGATTTCGGATGGCGGCCATGCGATGGAGAATTTGTTCGTCCGGCATGACAGAAACATCGTCTTCCGCGAAATCAATTCCGGCCTCGAGCACCGCGATCAATTCCACCAACTTCTGCTTGATCGGCTGTAACCGACGCGAGAGCGCTCCCTCCAACTGCTGCGCCGCCACCTTCGCCTGATACAAAGTCTGCGAGTCAATCAGATCGCGCACAGCTTCCGCCTGCGCCAGATCGATGCGCCCGTTCAGAAACGCGCGCATGGTGAACTCGCCAGGCTCCGCCAGCCGTGCCCCTGCCGCGAGGCACAGCTCCACAATGTGACGCAGCACGACGGGAGATCCATGCGCCGAAATTTCAATAATGTCGTCGGTCGTATAAGAGTACGGCTTGGCGAAGTAGGTGACGACGACTTCATCGATGCGAGAAGAAACAGGAGGGTGCCCCATCCTAGACTCGCCGTCGTGTGGCGAGTCTAGGATGGGGATTTTGATCTCCTTCCCAGCCTCGGGCTCTACTAACTCTGCGAACACCGCCCTCCCTGACTCCGGTTCATGCTTCAGCCGCAGCATCGGCAATGCAATCGCCCGCGCCTCCGGCCCCGCTAGCCGCACCACGCCAATCCCGCCGCGTCCGGCAGGCGTAGAGATCGCCACGATCGTGTCGTCTAGATGGACACCAAGAGTCACGCGCCGATTGTAACGGGTAAACTAGATGGGACGAGCGAGTGGGGTACCTAAAATTCCGGACTCATGGGGGCGCAAACTTGTCGGTAGCCGACGAATTATTACAAGCCAATGAAGAATTTTCCCGCAATTTCAAACTGGGAGAGCTTTCCGTTCGCCCCAAGCGGCATGTGGCTGTTCTCTCCTGCATGGACTCCCGCATCCTCTTCGAGCATTGCCTCGGCCTCAAGCCCGGCGATGCGCATATGATCCGCAATGCCGGCGGCATTGCCACCGATGACGCACTGCGTTCGCTGATCGTCTCCCATCACCTGCTCGACACCCAGGAATTCATCATCATCAACCACACCGACTGCGGGCTGCTAAAAGTGCAGGAATATGAATTGCGATCGCGCCTGACCGAGAAGATGGGCATGGTCGCCAGCGAGCCGGCCCATTTTCACGGCTTCGACGATCTCGAAGCCAATGTCCGCCAGCAAGTGCACAAAGTGAAATCGCACCCTTGGATTCCGAAACACATCCCAGTGCGGGGATTTGTCTACGACGTGAAGACCGGCAGGCTGAAAGAAGTGAAAGAAGCAATGTAGGGGCAGCCGCCCTCGGCTGTCCGGCCGGGCGAAGCTCGGCACCCGGGGTCACCGGACATGGGACTCAAGTCGCCTGATCTCAGCGATTACTTCGCGAATCTTACTCTTGATCTCGTCATCCGAACTAGCCCACTTCTCGGGCAGGCCGCCGATGCCCATTGTTCTCCCCCGCAGATCCTTCAGCTGCTCACCCTTAGGATTGAGGTGCTCGTAGTTGTCGACGGCCCATCCGCCATAGGTACCATCCAACAGATGCTCAGCGAGGTCAGCTACTTCTGTCGGCGTAGGTTGCTTACGTGTAACCACACCGACCACAACGAGAGCGATCCCAAGGAATAGGAAGGCAAACAGCCAATTTGCTCTCGGATAAATGACGATTGCGATGATGGGTGCAATCACAGATGCGAGGCATCCGATGCGGAATGCCGGATATAAGACCTTCTTCATTCGGGCACATTTCGCGGGCGGGGGCGCCCGCGCCACACAGACTACCGCATCACTTTCGCAATCTCCCCCCGCAACTCGTCATACGGCACCGCGCCCGGATGGTACCAAGCCACCTTCCCGGATTTATCCAGCAGCACCAGCGTCGGCGTGGTCGACGCCCCGTAGACGTTGAAGTTGTAGGTGCTCACCGGGACCGGCATGTCGAGCAGGCCAGAGTAGAAGCGGTGCCGCACCGCGTCGACATACTGCAGCTCGTCGCTTGGATTGGCGCGGGCAATCTGCGCGGTGTATCCATAAAGGCGTGTGGGTCCGATCACCTTCAATCCCTTCGGCGCGAACTCCGAGCGCAGCTGCGTGATGATCGGCGCTTCGGCCTTGCAGTCCGCGCACCAGTGCGCCCAGAAGAAAAGCAGCACCGGGGACCCCTTCAGCTGAGCCGCTGGCGGCAAAGCGCCGCCGAGAGACTCATCCGCCTTCAGCACCGGCGCGACTCTACCCTGAAATGACAGCAGGTTAATGTTCTTCTGAATGCGGTCGCGGATCGAGGTAGTTCCGTATGTCTGCAGCGCCGACCGCAAAAGCGCGACCGCCTGCGTCCGCTGGCCGCGCGCCGCCAGCACCTGTGCCTGCACTTCCAGCGCAGCGCCCAGCGCCAGCGGCAAGTGCGGCTCCGCATCCAGTGGGCGCTTTTTTAGCTGTTCCACCGCCAAGGCCTTGGTCTCCTTCGCGTAAGCCGCCGCCTGATCGTACTGCTGCTGATCCAGCGCCGCCCGGGCCAGCCACGAATAAGCATCCAAATACTCGCCATCCACGCCGCGCTGGCTGCGATACGAGTTCAACTCCGACTCGGCAGCCGAAAAATTGTTCCGCGCCAGGGCAATGCGCACGTTATCCACAATGCCCGCCCATGCCGAAGCAGCGAGTCCCAGAGAAATCCCAACCGAGAGGAAGAAACGACGAAAGCTCATGCTTCCATGATGATTCTTTTCCGTCAAAGTGGCAAATTCAGGGCAGAAAATTCACATTCCGGCAACATACATAACACCCTCAATATCAGACGTTTACAGGCCGTCGTGCGCAAATTATGTAGCGTTTCCGGGGCGTTTCCGCTACAATCGAGCTGCGTTTGACTTTAGAGCTCCTTCGCAGTAAAGCATCTCCGCTTAACCCAGCGCGTGACCTGCCTGCAAGAAGACCCTGAAAGTTCCAGCGCTACATCAAAGAAAAAGGAACAAGCAACAACATGGAAACCGGAACAGTGAAGTGGTTTAACGACGCCAAGGGCTATGGTTTCATCAGCCGCCAGAATGGTGAGGATGTCTTCGTGCATTTCTCCGCCATCCAGGCCAGTGGATTCCGCAGCCTTCAAGAAGGTCAGCAGGTGCAGTTTGACGTGGTCAAAGGCCCCAAGGGCTGGCAGGCAGAGAACGTCAAAGGCGTCTAAACACCGCTTCCACAATTCGCATAAGGGCGGCCAGAAATGGCCGCCTTTAATTTTTTGGGTCGAATCTTCGGCTGAACCGTGTTCGTGTATTCCTTCGTGATCCTTAGTGCCCTTCGTTGTAGATGGTTTTCGCGTCCGCAGCCAGGCTCTCCCGCGGCAACTCCTTCCCACGCACCCAGACACTGGTAATGCTGTCATAGGCATCCACGGTTTCGAGCGGGGACTTCGTCATCAGCAAGAGATTCGCGACTTTCCCCGGCTCGATGCTGCCAATCTCCGATTCCATCTTGAACTCACGCGCATTACTGATGGTGGCCGCGCGAAAAATCTGCTTCAGAGATAGTCCCGCCTTCTGCAACTGCCTCATTTCCAGATAACCGTTCAGCCCCGGCAGATTTCCATAGGTCGGCGCCGAGGGCGTATCCGTACCGAATAGAAAATTGGCATTCTTGCCGGCAAGATACGCGGCCACTAACCGCACGTGATGCAACGGGCCGCGCTCGAAATGCTGCGCCACGACGGCGTCCGGCGTGCCGTCAGGATTCAACTCTTTACCAAACCACTTGCCCTCGGGAGTCTCGAACCAGTCCAGCAGCGCCTTGGGCGTGACCTTCGCAACTGCTGGATTCCTTAAGTATTCGGGATCGAAGTACGCCTCCAATCCATACAGAACCTGCATGGTCGGCTGATATCCGATTTTCTTTTCCACGATCTCATCCAGCAGGTGCTTGATCTCGTCCGGCAGTTCGGGGCTGTCGTCAAACTTTCCCCAGTTCCACAATCCGTGCGCGATCACGTCGACGTTTCCCGCAACCGCGAACTTCTGTGCCTCCAAGCTGTTGGCATGAATCATCAACACCAGGCCATTCGCGGTCGCTGCCTTGCGAATTTGCGCCAGGACGTCAGGGCCCATTACCGGCAGATTTCGGTCGCGATCGAAGCCGCGCTCGAAATACGTCTTCACGCAGATTCCACCCTCAGACTTTACTCTGGCTACATCAGCCGCAGGCGTGTGGTCTTCCGGCTTGTATTCCGGCGGAATGCGGTCGGCCTGCTGTGGATCATAGATAAAATTCGGGAACGCTTGGAACCGTAGCGGCGCCGGCGCGTACGACATCGGGTATCCATTCGCGAAGGGCAGAGACCCACCGCAGTCATACAGGTCTGGGTGCAGCGGGGCACCTCGAAACTGCGCGATCACCTGTGGCTCGTAAACGGCAAGGTCGATCAGCGTCGTGTAGCCGTAGTAGAGGTAAGAACGTGGCATTTGCCGGTAATACTCGTCGACCATCGCCTTGTTCTTGTCTTCGGTCTGGTCGTAGTTGACTCCGGGAACGCTGGCCAGATGCACATGCGAGTCAATGAGCCCCGGTGTCAGATACTGTCCGTGACCGTCGACGACCGTGGTGCCCTCCATTTTCTTCGAGTTTTTCCCACGCTCAACCCTGGCAATCCGCCCGTCCTCGATCAGAACGCTGCCTTTTTCGACATGATTGAGATTTTCCGGAGAGACGATAAAAACATTGGTGATCCGGCTTCGATTTCCGTTAGGGCTCGACGCGGACTGCGCCCAACAAACCACCGCACAAAGGCACACGCACAAAACGAAATATTTCTTCATGAGCTTTTCTCGCTGGCCTACAGTCATGAGGTACGGGCAGGAATTTAGAAAAGTTCCGCTCGGGAGGAGTTACGGCTGCATGTCGCGCATCAGGACCACGTCAGTGTCGGTATGGCCGCGCACCAATGCGAGTTGGGTTCCGTCGAACGACCAGTGGAAGTCGTAAATGCGCTCCGCTTTGAAATCGGTAATCGTATGCCCCTTCGATCCGTCCAGAGGCTGGTACCACAGATTGTCCACGCCATTTTGGCGGTCGGGATAGACCACCGCTTTGCCATCCCGGGCGAAGCGCAACAACCCGCCCAGCCGGAAGCGTTCGAAGTCAACCATCTTTACTATCTGGCCGCTCTCGGCCGAAATGATCGCCAACTTTTCTTTGTGCTGTCCAGAATGCTCCAGCGTGGCGAACACCGCCAGCTTGCCGTCAGGGGAGAGATCAAAGAAACCGTCGATCGGCAGATTCGAGATCGTCTGCGATGCCCCGCCATCGATCGGCACGCGCGTCAGCTTTGCCGCCTCCTCCTGGGCGATGTAGTACACCCAGCGGTTGTCCGCCGAGCACACGGCGTAATGGTCGTGGGCTCCGGTAGACAACTGTTTCAAGTTGGCGCCGGAGGTATCGATGCGCCAGATGTTGGTGCTGCCCGAGCCGCCATGAAAGGCCATGTCAAACGCGACGGTTCGTCCGTCCGGGCAGGCTGTGGGATTGCCGCCGGGCTTGCCTTCTTCGGTTGCGATCCGCGCCTTCGCGCCCGTCGCGGGGTTCACCCACTGTAAGCCGTTGCCCTGGTCGTCGATAATTTGGTTATCCTTCGTCCACGTGAAGTTGGTGGACGCATCGGTGGAGGCAACTTCGCGCACTTGCGCGGGCGCGGAGATGGGCATGATGTACATATTCCAGCGCCCTTCTTTCAGAATTGCCGCCAGCTCACGGCCGCTTGCTGCCACGCTGAGACCGTAATAATTGTTGGTGTCGTGCGTGATGGCGGATACCTTGCCATCGGGATAGGAGGCGTAGGAGATCTGGGTCAGGGTGTAATTCGAACTTTCGGAAGTGGTCAAGCCAACCAATCCGCGGCCATCGGGTAGCCACCGCGGGTCGTAAAACACCTGCTTCTCGTCGCCAATATTCTTTTGCTGGCCGCTTGCAACATCGATGGCGACCAGGTTCTGCAGGTTCCCCTGGCGCAGCTCATTGCAAAGGATCACTTTCCCGTCAGGCGACCATGCGGGCTGGGAAAACTGCAGTGCATTCGATCCGCTGGCCAGCACCTTTTCATCATTACCCTCTAGCGAACGAACGATAAGCTGGTACTTGCCCGCAACCGGATTGTCGTAGCGCAAGAATGCGAACTTGCTGCCGTCGGGCGAGAAGGCAATGTTGGAATCGATATCGCTGAGAAGTTTCTGCGGCACTCCTCCCAGAAGAGGAGCGCGATATAAAAACCTTAGCGCTGGGTTTCCGGGATCCGTCCGGACGAAATAAAAGTAGTTGCCATCGTTGGAAAACGTGAGGTCATAGTAGTAGTAGACGTCGGCCGGAGATTCCACCTGCGTGTTGCTGTTCGTCGGCACGTTGCGCAGCCACAAGCCGTACTTCCCGTTGTCGCGCATCAGGCTGACAATATATTTTCCGTCCGGTGAAAGCCCCGCCAGTACCACATTGCCAGTATCGGTCACTTTGCGGACGGAGATGTTCTGAAAAGGAATGGGACGCGTGCGCGTGACGAAGGCATAGATGCCGTACGCCGCAGCGGCTAGCACAACCGATACGATCCCTACGGTGACGCCCGAGCCTAATTTATTATGGCGAACAGCGGCGACCTCGGCGGAACTGCTCGCGGCGCGCGTGGCCCCGCTGCCAGCCGCTACAGCGAGCGCACCCGGAGCAGAAGCCGGGCCCGATGCGGGAATCGACGCCGCGCCAGAGGTTGTGCCCTTGCGTCCCGATTCCGTGTCGCGCTTCAAGCGCTTAAGATCTCCGCGCAAATCCGCAGCCGACTGGTAGCGCAGGTCGCGATCTTTTTCCAGAAGCTTGTCAACAATTTCCTGCAGCTTGGGCGGAGACGATGCATTCCATTGCTGCAGCGGCGGCGGATCGAGTTGCAGAATGGCATGGAAAACAACTGCCGAAGTGCCGCCGGAAAACGGTACCCGTCCGGTCGCCATCTGGTAAATCACGGCGCCGAACGAAAACAAATCCGACCGCGTATCGAGTTCTTCGCCGCGCGCCTGCTCCGGCGACATGTATGCAATCGTGCCCACGGTCGATCCCGGGCTCGTCAGCTGCATGGGATTGGGCGAATCCTGCGTCGCTCCAATTGTCTCCATTTCCAGGTCTGGACGCGTCAGCTTGGCCAGGCCGAAGTCGAGCACCTTCACCTGTCCGCGCTGCGTCAGAAAAATATTCGCTGGCTTGATGTCGCGATGAATGATTCCTTTGGCATGCGCCGCATCCAGCGCATCTGCCAGCTGGATCGTGATGTCGAGAAGTTTCTCGGTCGGGATCGGACCGGCGCCAATTCGCTGGTCGAGGCTCTGGCCTTCGAGCAACTCCATCGCAATGAATGATTGCGCCTCGCCGCTTTCGCTCGCGGTCTTTTCGACTGCGTAGATGGTGCAGATATTGGGATGATTCAGCGCTGACGCGGTGCGCGCTTCCAGCAGAAAACGCTCCAGTGCATTCTGATCGCGCGAAAACTGTGGAGGCAGAAACTTGAGCGCAACCTTGCGCCCCAGGTTCAGATCTTCCGCCTCATAAACCACACCCATCCCGCCGCTGCCGAGCCTGCCGGTGATGCGGTAATGCAATATGGTCTGACCAATCATGTCGGGTCCAGTCATGGGGAGGAACGAAGTTCTCCCATCTTAAGGAGCGACGAAAAGGAGAGTCAAATCGGCCAGACCGTCACCGCGTACCCGACGAAGTCCCGCCCTTCTGCCGCGCGACCCACTCGTGGATTCGGCTCGACAGCACGTCCAGTGGCAGCGCTCCCGCGCCCAGCACTTGGTCATGGAAATCGCTCAGGCTGAACTTGTCGCCCAGCTGATCTTTGGAATACTGGCGCAACTTCAGGATCTCGAGCTGTCCGATCTTGTAGCCCAGCGCCTGCGCCGGCCACGCCATGTAGCGATCGGTCTCGCTCTGCACCTCAGCTTCGTCGATCGCGGAATGATCGTGGAAAAAGTCCACCACCTGCTGCCGCGTCCAATGTTTGTAATGGAACCCGGTGTCGACCACCAGGCGAATCGCCCGCAACATGTCATCCTGCAGGTGACCGTAATAGCTGTAAGGATCCTGGAAGAATCCCACCTCTTTTCCCAGACGTTCCGAATAGAGCGCCCAGCCCTCGGTGTAGGCGGTGTAGTACTCGTTCTGCCGGAACGGCGGAAGCTGCGGCAGTTCTTGAGCGATCGCGATCTGCAGATGATGTCCCGGGACCCCCTCGTGATACGCCGTGGTTTCGCAATCGAGCGTTGTGCCCTTTTCGAAGTTGCCGGTGTTCACCATGACATGCGCGGGGCGTGATCCATCTTGCGCGGCCTCAACGTAGTGTGTCGAAGCTTCTTTCTCGCGGAACTCTTCGATCGGCATAACCTGTAGCTTTGCCTTTGGCAAGCGGCCGAACATCGCAGGCAGCTTGGTATACATCTGGTCGATGTATTTCTGGTAAAGATCGAGAATCTCCTGCCGGGAATGCGCGTGCACCTTGGGATTCGAAGGGAGTGACGCGCTGAAGCTCTTCAGATCTTTGTATCCCAGCTGATTGACCACTTGCAGCATGCGCGCTTCAATCTCTTTGACTTGCGCCAGACCAATCTGGTGAATTTCTTCCGGTGTGAGATCGGTGGTCGTGCTCTCCTTCACCCGGAAGGCATAGCGTTCGGGGCCATCGGGCAGAGACCACACACCTGGCTCGGTCCGTCCTTTCGGTGCGTACTCGTCTCGCACGAAGGCTGTGAACTTCACATACGCCGGCAGCACGGAGTCGCGAATTGCAGCCAGGCCCTGCTCCCGCAGACGCTTCTGATCGGCGGCAGGAATCGAATCCGGAAACTTCTCAAAAGGTTGCGCAAAAGGAGTGGCCTCGGGCGCCTTGGTGGCTAGGCCGTTGGCCTGATCGACTACTTTCTCCAGCAGAATGCGAGGCGGCATCAAGCCATCGGCCATGCCCTTGCGCATCTGGACCACGTTTTCGTCGAACATGCGCGGCATCAGCTTCAGCCGCGAAATGTAATCGTCATAATCCTTGACGCTCTGAAACGAGAGCAGTGACACCAGTTGCGGAAGATTGAGGTGCACGCCTCCGAATTGCGAAACCGGCATCTCCCAGCCCTTGAAGCGCGCTCCATCGAGATCGTTCCGCAGGTCGCGCACCATCAGCGTCTTGTTCAACGCTTCCTGTTCGGGAAATCCGGCGGTGTCGATGGCCTCGAAGCGCGCAAGGAATTTCTTGCTCTGCTCCAGATCGTCGTCAATCGCTTTCTGCGAGAAGTCGTCGAGCTTGTCGTTCCAGCGCTTATCGCCCAGCATGGAAGCGAAAATCGGGCTGTGTTGAAGCGAGTACTCCCACTGTTCGGCCAGCAGATCGTTCAAGGCTTTCCGGCGGCCCTCAAGATCAGATGCAGGCGGCGCGGCGAAGACATTACAAGCGAGCAGGGAAGTGACGAAAGCGAGCTGAAAAAGAGATCTCATGAACCGGAATTCCTTCCTTGACTCCAAAAAATAGATCGACCGTATTCTACTGACGGCCTGACTCAGAAGTTGTCACCCGCGAAGTTGTCACCAGCCTCATTTCGCGGACGAAGCGGCCCGGTTCTGATCTTTCTCCAACCGGGCCACCATTTCTTGCGGCAGATTATGCAGGAGTTCCAGAAATGCGGCGTTGGTCCAGCCGAAGCCGACCACATTCATTTCGTAGCCCAGTTCCACATGCGACTCCGATGAGCGCGTCACCACGTTGTACTTCTCGCGAATGTTGCCGTCATTCCGGAAATTCTCCACGACCATAGAGAGAAATTCGTATGAGATGCGATCGGCGTCGGCGTTATAGCCGTACTGCCGCAAGCCATCGATCGCCAGCATCTCGATGTTGCCCCAGCCATAGGGTAGATCCCACTGCGCCCCAGTGTCGTCCGTGCTCATCGGGATTCCACCCGGCCTGTCGAAGACCTTCACATTCGCCGCAACGGCCTGGGCTTGTTCGGGCGTCGCCAGCCCGGCCCACAAAGGATAGAAAGTCGTAGCATAGAGGTAGCTCGACATCTTTCCCGTCATAAAATTGAAATCGAAGAACATGCCCTGCTCCGCGCTCCACAGATAGCGATTGATCAGCCGTTTCCGCTCCTCGGCGAGCTTGTTCCACTTCTCTGAATCCGCGGTGTGCCCCAACCAGCGGCTGATCTCCTCCATATCTTTTTCATTCTTGTAGAGAAGGGAATTGAGGCATACGGGAGCGTAATGGTGAGTCGCGTCGCCGAACGGGCCGAAGCGGAAGCTGACGTCAAATCCGGACTCGCGCATGGCACGATCGCCTTCATAATAGTCCGCGCTCAACTTGAATTGTTGCGGCGTCTCGCAGGCAGGCTTCTGCATCGTCAGGGGGACGTCGCAGACCTCCATCGAGTAGGCCGAACCGGCGACCGGCTGATTCGCTGCTGCGGGCAAGCGCACAATGTAATCGTCTGCCTGCTGCGGATGGAAAAACAAATATGACGCCACTTTCTTATAGAAGCCGGTCTCGTCTTTCACCGCCTCTGGCGGCGGACCCTGGCCGAAGTCGTAGTAGCGCGACAGCCCTGTTTGCCCCGCCAGATGCGGATCGTGCGTCCACATCTCATAATCCTTGTTGAGATCGGCATAAGCGCGTTCGAGCCAGGCCTTGTCGGCTTCGTGGCCGCTTTTCTGCATCGCTCCGTAAACGTCGACCACCATCGAACTCAGAAACGGCGGCTGCGAGCGCGTCAAATAATAAGTGCGATTCGCATTCAGCATCGCGCCGTAATTTTCGATTTCGAAAAAAAAGTTTTCCACCATTCCGCGCGCCAGTTCCACGCGCCCGGCCTGCAATAGTCCGCGGACGATGAAATAACTGTCCCAGCCATACATCTCGTTGAAGCGGCCGCCAGGCACCACATACTTATTAGGAAGGTAGAGCAGGCCCGAAGGCTCGATGTTGCTGGTGTTGACCTCGCCCAGCCGGTGAATCGCGAACGGCAGATGTTGTACCTGCACGTTGCAATCGGCACTCAGTTTCTGCACGGCCGCAGGCTCTGCCAAGCCTGCCGGCAGATACAGCACCGAAGCCGTCCGCATCTTCGGATCTGTAACGCTCTGGCAGTCAGTCATCGAACGCGTCAGCGTATCCCAGCCCGATGAAATGTAGTTGAGAATCGGTTTAAGACCCTGGCCTTCGACGGTTACCGTAGGCCCGCTGCTTTGCGCTCTAGAAATTCCCGAACAAAGAACAGCCGCGAGCAAGCAGCAGGAAACGAATATAGACTTTCGGCGAGCTTTTAAATTCATAGGCAGGGGCAAAGTCTCGCCATGATAAATGGGCTGACCTGTAGTTCAAAACAAATTTGACCGCGAATTGATTTATGCTTACCTCTTATTTCTGAGCTTGTTTCTGAAGGGGGCGCACTTGATCCATGCGAAAGGGCTTCATCGTTTTCTGCCTTGCGTGATTCTCATTGCCATTGCTGCATGCGCGCAGGTTCCTGAAACCAGCTACCAGGATCTGCACTGGCGCATGATCGGTCCCTTTCGCGGCGGCCGGACCCGGGCCGCCTGCGGAGTTCCCAGCCAGCCCAATGTGTTCTACATGGCTCAAGTGAACGGAGGGGTCTGGAAGTCGAACGATTACGGCCGCACCTGGAATCCGATTTTCGATCACGAACCCACACAGTCTATCGGCGCCATCGCGGTCGCCTCCTCCGATCCCAACATCATTTACGCCAGCAGCGGCGAGGGACTACATCGCCCTGATCTTTCCGTCGGCAACGGAATCTACAAATCCACCGACGCCGGTCAGACGTGGACTCACCTCGGACTGCGCGATGGCCAGCAGATTCCCGCCTTGGCCGTCGATCCGCGCGATCCAAACAAAGTGTTCGCCGCGGTGCTCGGACACCCCTATGGTCCGAGCGAAGAGCGCGGGCTTTATCTCTCAACCGATGGCGGCCAGAACTGGAAGAAAGTTATTTCCAAAGATGAGAACACAGGCGCCTCCGATGTGGAACTCGATCCCTCCAATTCCGACGTGGTCTACGCCTCCATGTGGGAGGCGCGCGAAGGTCCATGGGAGGATGGAAACCGCTTCGATGGCAGCGGCGGCGGGCTGTTCAAATCGACCGACGGTGGCAGCACATGGCACCAACTGACCGACGGATTGCCGAAGGATCTTGCTCAAATTTATGTTGCAATCGCGCCTAGCGATCCGCATCGCCTTTATGCAACGCTGTCGACCGCTGCCGGAAAACTCAGCGTCTACCGCTCCGACAATGCCGGCGACACCTGGGCCCAGATCACCGAGGATCCCCGCCCCTCCGGCCGTATCGGCGGGGGCGATCTCCCCATTCCGCGCGTCGACCCCAAGAATCCCGACCTTATTTATGTAGTAAGCACCGTCACCATGCGCTCGACCGACGGTGGCAAGACCTGGTCTGGATTTCGCGGCGCGCCCGGCGGCGACGACTATCAGAATCTCTGGATTAATCCCACTAACGGCGACATTCTTCTGCTGGTCAGCGATCAGGGCGCGCTGGTTACAGTGAATCGTGGCCAGACTTGGAGTTCCTGGTACAACCAGCCCACGGCGCAGTTCTACCACGCCATCGCCGACAATTCTTTCCCCTATCGCGTCTACGGAGGACAACAAGAGAGCGGCTCAGTCGGCATTCGCAGCCGCGGCAATGATGGCGCCATTACTTTCCGTGACTGGCATCCCGTGGGCGTGATCGAGTACGGCTACGTCGCTCCCGATCCCCTGGATGAAGATCTCGTCTACGGCGGAGGCAGGACCGAGGTCTCCAAATTTCACTGGTCCACGGGTCAAGTGCAGGACGTCACGCCGATCCCGCTCCGCACTCCGAAATACCGCGCCGACCGTACCGAACCGCTGCTGTTCTCGCCCGTCGATCCACACATCCTTTATTACGCTGCCAACGTGTTGTTCAAAACCACCGACGGCGGAGATTCCTGGCAGACGATCAGCCCTGATTTGACGCGCGAACATCCCGAAGTACCGGCCAGCGTCGGCACACTTTACAACAAGGCGCTCGAGAAAGTGCGCGGCGTCATTTACGCGCTGGCTCCGTCGTTCAAAACTGTAAGTACGCTGTGGGCCGGCACCGACGACGGTCTCATTTGGATCACTCGCGATGCCGGGAAAAATTGGAGCCAGATTACGCCGCCAGAACTCACCGCCTGGAGCAAGGTCACCCAGATCAGCGCCTCACACTTCAGCGAGCAAACCGCATACGCCTCCGTGAGCCGCTTCCGCATTAATGACATGCACCCCTACGTCTACCGCACCCACGATGGCGGCAAATCGTGGACGCTGATCACCAACGGCCTGCCGGAATTTGGCCCCGTTGATACGGTGCGCGAAGATCCCGTCCGCAAGGGTCTGCTGTTTGCCGGAACAGAAAATGCCGTCTGGGTTTCATTCGATGACGGCGACCACTGGCAATCGCTGCAGCTGAATCTGCCGCATACTTCGATGCGCGATCTGTGGATTCATGACGGCGATCTGATCGTTGCCACGCACGGCCGCTCTTTCTGGATTCTCGACGACATCACACCGCTGCGCGAAACGTCCGCGCAGATCGCAAACAGCCCTCATCTGTTCAAGCCAGCTCCTGCTTATCGCATGGAGCGTGACACCTATACCGACACGCCGCTTCCTCCCGACGAACCGGTGGGTGAGAATCCGCCCGATGGCGCGATCATTGATTACTCTCTACCCGCCGCCGCAACAAAAGTTACGCTCGAAATTCTGGATGCTCAGAACAGGCTCGTGCGCCATTTTGCCAGCGACGACAAGCCCGAAGCAACTCAGGAGCAACTCGCGAAACAATTGATTCCGCCCTACTGGCTGCGCCCGCCTCAGCAGCTTTCGACGGCGGCCGGAATGCATCGCTGGGTATGGGACCTGCATTACGCGCCGCCGAACTCCACGCGCCATGAATATCCGATCTCCGCGGTTCCGCATGACACGCCGCGCCTGCCGCTTGGGCCCAATGCAGTTCCCGGAATTTATTCTGTGCGGCTCACGGTGGATGGAAAATCTTCCACCGCACCTTTGCGCATCAAAATGGATCCGCGCATCAAAATCTCGCCCGACGCCTTGCAGAAAAAATTTCAGGCAGAGACCCAACTGGCTGCAATGGTGAGCCAGTCGACGAACGCAATCCTGCAAGCCGCCTCAATTCGCGAACAACTCAAAAAGCTGGGCGGAGAGGCGAGCGCGAAAGAAACGGTGGATTCTCTCGACAAGAAACTGAGCGTGCTGCTAGGAACTCCCGCAGGATTTCTGGCACCGCCCACGAGCGAGGTCACGCTGACTCGAATCAACGGAGCGGCCAGCACTTTGTACCAGCAGGTGTGGCAAGCGGACGCAGTTCCCACCTCACCGCAAATGGAAGCGTTCGCTACGACGCAACACGAAAGCGCCGACGTGATGCAACGCTGGCAACAATTCCTGCAATCGGATTTGCCTTCGGCCAACCGCTCACTGCATGACGCGCATATTCCAGAGATTAAACCTGATTCGGAAATTGACTACGATCAAGGCCAGGGCGACGAAGAGTAAATAGAATTTGCGAAGTAGAGAATTCGAGAACTGAAGTTGCGATTCAGTGAAGGTGCCAGCGCTCTGGTCGCCATGAGTCTTTCTTCTCCCCTCTCAGACCCTCGCTCCGCGCAGAGTTGCAAAGTTTTGCAAATGTTCGCGCATTTTCTTGCGACATTTCGCCGCGAAAAAAATTTAATGTGATTTTTCCGGTACAACCTATTTGGAACCGAGCCATGCCGGGTTATAATCCGGCGACTTTGGGATTTCGCATTGCCAGCCTTGGGGACTTTCTCCTTCTGTGGGGGTCGGCCAATCGAAGTCCGCACATGTAGCCAGGTTTCCAACCAATCAAATTGCGAGGTCAATCATGAAGGTGGTCCGAATTCTCGGAGTTGCTTTGCTTGCGCTTGCGTGCGCCAGTGCTTTCGCCCAGGAACCTTTCACCGCGGGGACGTGGACTAAGACGACCAATCCTCCGCCGTCTGCCGTCGCTCATGCGATGCTGCTGTCTGACGGCTCTGTGCTGGTCAACAGCTTCTTCTTCAGTAATCACGTTGACACCTGGTATCGCCTGGTACCCGACAGCACCGGCAGTTACGTCAACGGCACGTGGGTGAACGCCGGCAATCTGCCCACTGGCTACAACCCGCTCTACTTCGGCTCCTCAGTCCTTCCCAACGGCGAAGTGACCGTTCTGGGCGGCGAGTACAACAATGGCAGCAGCGTGTGGACAACGTTGGGTGCGATCTATAATCCCGCGACCAACAAATGGCAGAAGCTAGCCGCTCCGACTGGCTGGACCACAGTCGGCGATGCGCAAAGCATCATCCTTCCCAACGGCAAGTTGATGCAGGCCAATTGCTGCACCACCGACGAAGCGATTCTGACTCTGTCGATGGGTAAGGCCACCTGGACCGCCACCGGAACTGGCAAGGCTGATTGGAACGATGAGGAAGGCTGGACCATGCTGCCCGGCGGCAACATCCTCACCGTCGATGCCTACGTTCCCAGCGGCTGCTGCAAGTTGGGCTATCAGATTTACAGCCCCACGACCGGCGCCTGGACCACTCCCAGCAATAATACGGTTGTGAACCTCGTCGACCCTTCGTCGCTCGAACTCGGACCGATGCCGCTGTTGCCTAACGGCACCGTCTTCGCCGCGGGCGCAACCACCAACAACGCCATCTACACCGTCTCGACTGGAACCTGGGCTTCCGCCCCGAAGTTCGGCGGCACACTGGACATCGCTGACGGACCGGCTGCGGTACTCCCCAACGGCAACGCGCTGTTCGACGCCAGCCCCGGCGTTTTCAACACCGGCAGCAAGTTCTTTGAGTGGGATGGAACCACGATGAATCCGACGTCGGCTCCGCCCAACGCGCCTACCGACAGTTCCTACGTCGGCGGTCTGGTTGTTCTGCCGACCGGCCAGGTTCTCTTCACAGACTTCTCGTCCAGTGTTGAGATCTATACCCCGTCGAGCCTGACCGGCTGCGCCGGCTGCGCTCCGAAAATTGGCTTTGTCAAGGCCACACTGACTCACGGCAGCATCAACAACGTTATTTCCGGAACACAGTTCAACGGCATGGATCAGGGCAGCTACTACGGTGACGATAATCAATCGTCGACCAACTTCCCGATCGTGCGCATTACCGATTCCACCGGCGCCGTCGTATATTGCAAGACGCACGGCTGGCTGGGCGGGGTGCAGACCGGCACGACGCGAGTGTCGACCCAGTTCGACATTCCGTCCACCATCGCCACCGGTGCGGCCACGATCGAAGTCGTAGCCAACGGCATCGCGTCGGCTCCGAAGGCGGTCACAATCAACTAACCATCGCAACGGCGTGGTTAACCCATCGGGCGCTGCGCCTTCGTCACGTCGACGAAGGGCAGCGCCCGTTTTAATCTTGTTTCAGTCGAAGTTGGCGCTTCAGATACTGATACGGATGCCGCGTTAAGAGCTGTGCGGTTCATTGCATCTTGACAGTGCACAAACCGCGTCGCATCCTGTGCCAACTGCGTTTCCCCTGCGACTGTTTTGCCTCCGCCCAATCCGAAAGGGAAAGATCATGAAACCCGTGCCCTTGATTCTCATTCTGATGATTTCCGCAGGACTATTTGCGGCAAGCGGGCCGCGATCGGCACCGGCTGTTCAAAAGGCCAACACAACCACGAGTTACGTCATCACCAATGACGATTCGCCGGGCAAAGCCGGGTCCACAGGCGTCACATTCTTCCCGATCAGTTCCGGCGGAA
The DNA here is from genome assembly GCA_963701925.1 of uncultured Acidobacteriota bacterium. Lineage (GTDB taxonomy): Bacteria > Acidobacteriota > Terriglobia > Terriglobales > Acidobacteriaceae > Sulfotelmatobacter. Next base: position 707,352 of record CAVPBQ010000004.1, on the reverse strand, counting down.
CTCTCGGGAATTCAACCCGGGTTAGCCTGGGCGGATCTGGGATCGGCGGAGGTTACTTCGATGCCGCGCGCATCAGCATTTTCGCTAACAGCAGCGGCGATTCCTGCGCATTTGCGGCCCTGGCTGGACCAGCTGAAATCGGTGCAGTCGATATCAACGCGCAGCAGGATATCGGCGATTTTTCCGGCAGCACCACGGATTCCGCGGGCGCCAACGGCATCGGCCTCGCCAACAATGGAACCTATCTCTACGCGAATTTCACTGGCTCCAATACGATTGCGACCTTCACCATGCTGCCCGGATGCGGCCTGAACTTTCTGGGCGACATCAGCGTGCTGGGCAAGCAAAAAGGCAACGTGAAGGGCATGGCGGTACACGGCAACCTGATGGTTGTGGCCTTCGGCGACGGCTCCATCCAATCATTCAATCTGTCCGGCGGCATCCCCGTTTCGAATGGGGACCTGCAAAATGCCAGCGGCTTTTCGACTGACCGCTTTCCCATCGGCGTGGACATCACCTCTGACGGGCACTACGCGATCTTTGGCGACGAGTCGACCACCACGACGGTGGAAGTCTCCAACCTGTCATCCGGCAAGTTGAGCAAGACGGTGCTCTACAACATGAACACCGCGGCGAACTCAGCCAACATCTATCTGAGCCCCGACGAGACCCTGCTCTACATCGGCAACGGAGGCACTGGGCAGCTAACAGCGGCATTTTTTAACGCGAGTACTGGCAAGATTACGCCGGGTTGCACCTCCGGGACGCTGAAGGGATTCGATAACACCTGGATTTTTCTGGGTAGCGTGGTTACCGAGCTGAACACGGGCACCGGATCGGTTGTGTACCTCGCTGAGTACGGAAGCGTGTCCGGGGTGGCCGAGGTGGGAGTGACTTCCAGCGGCGGCAAATGCACGCTGAAGGAAATTTCGGGTTCTCCGGTGCAGGATCCGAACAGCACAACGCTATTATCGATTGGCGTTTATCCGCCACGGCAATTCTAACCCTGCCCATTTTGAGCGTCACAGGTTTCAATTCATAAAGCCAGACAGGGAGTCCAAGCGATGAAAAAGTTTTCGAAGTTCGGACTGGCAGTGCAAATGGTGGTGGGAGCTTGTTTGGCGGCATCGGCTCAATTGCCGAATTGCCCGCTCCGCCCCATTCCCGGCAGCATCGTTGCGGACGCCCTCAGCTTGAACAGCCGGAACGGCAACCTTACGCTGGGGCTGACAGTGCGCAATGCCGCCGACTCATCGGGATTCATGCACTACTGCTTCGATTACACAACTTCAACCGGAATGATCGAAGCGCCCACTATGCGGCTCAATCCCGGCGACACCTTGACCCTGAATCTGACTGACCAGTTGAACGTGGTGAATCCGCCCGCGGCGGGCATGAGCCGGCCCATGATGATGCATACGGCGCACAACAGTGCGACTGGCAGCACCAGCGGTTGCCCGGCCACGACAATCGATGCCAACACCACCAACATGCACTTCCACGGATTGAACGTGCCGCCGGTGTGCCATCAGGATGATGTCATCAACACGCTCATTCAGCCCAACCACACATTTCAATATCAGATTCAGATTCCCACCAACGAGCCGCCGGGCCTCTACTGGTATCATCCCCATCCCCACGGATACACCACGCTGCAGGTGAACGGCGGGGCGGCGGGCGCGCTGATTGTGGGCGGCATTGAGAAGGTGAAGCCGCAAGTGCTGGGTTTGACCGAGCGCGTCTTCATGATCCGGCAGCAGTTCTTGAATCCGCTGGCCTGGATTCCCGGGCCCTATCAACTGACGCTGAACTTCCAGCCGGCGATGTTTCCCGGCGAGGCGTCGCCGATTATCCAGATGGCCGCGGGCGAGAAACAGTTCTGGCGCGTAGGCAATGCCTCGACGCAGGCATTTCTAAACTTGGCGGTGATGTTTGGTTCGACGGCGCAAACCCTCGAGGTGATTGGGCTCGATGGCGTCCCCGTATCCGGCGATCCCATGGTCACTTCCATCACGATTCCTCCGGCGGGACGCGCAGAATTCATTGTGACTGGGCCTCCATCGGGCACGACCAATGCGACCTTCCTTAACACTGGTTTCAACACGGGGCCGGTGGGCAATGTGAATCCGGCGCAAGTTCTGGCCAATATTGTGACCACGACGGCCAGTTCGTCTTCGCAGACGAAGGTCGTGGCCGCTCCACCAGCGCAGCCCGAGACGCAGCGCTTCTCGGGCCTGGCGGCCATCAAACCGACGACAACCCGAAAACTTTATTTCTCTGAGGCTGCGCTGGGCTCGGGTCCGCCAGTGAATTTCTTCATTACGGTAGATGGCCAGCAACCCAAACTGTTCACTCCGAATGAGCCGCCCGCGATCGTGACCAAAGTCGGCGCGGTCGAAGACTGGACCATTGAGAACCATACGTCGGAAGAGCACGCGTTTCACATGCACCAGATTCATTTTCTGGTGATGGCGGTGAACGGAGTTGCGTTGGCAACTCCGACGATGCAAGACACTTTTCAGGTGCCTTACTGGAATGGCAAAGGGCCGTATCCCAGCATCACGGTGCGCATGGATTTCCGTGATCCCAACATCGCCGGAACCTTCGTCTATCACTGCCACGTGCTGGACCACGAAGATGCCGGCATGATGGCGAAGATCGAGGTCGACCCGTAGAAAGATGTGGAACACTAGCCCTTCAGCGCCGCGTTAGCGCGGCCCCTGGAAGAGCGGTCCCTCACGGCCGCGTTTAGTCGTCCAATGGATTCTGGGCTTTAGCCCCTGTGCTGGTTAGAGACCTTCAACTGCGCTCCGCAACTGCTCAGCAATCTCTCCCGCATCCGTCCCTGGTTGAAATCGCCGTGGCTCGCCAATCTTCACCCGAATCTTCCCCGGAGCCGCGAACTTTTTCCCCGCCTGCTTGACTTCGAATAGTCCATCAATGCGCATCGGCAATACCGGGATGCCGAGATTCTCCGCCAACAATCCAATCCCGGATCGAAACGGAAGCATCTTTCCATCGGTAGTGTGCCGCCCTTCGGGAAACACCAGCACGCTATAGCCGCGATCGACGGCCTCGCCCGCAAACGCAAAGCTTCGCCGGAATCCCGCCTCGCGCGGCAGCGGGAACAAATTCAGCAGAGAGACTCCCAGAGTCCATTGCATCCGATCATAAATTTTCAAGAAAAATGCGCGATCCGCCGCGGGCGAGCGCAGAGCTTCCAGCGCCTCGCCGCCAGTGGCGATTGCCAGGTGATGTCGAAAGCGAGCGGGAAGCGCGGTCAGAATAAACCCGGGATCGACGTCCCCAATATGATTGGCCACCACCAGCAGCGGTCCCTTTACTCCGCGCAAATGCTCGCGACCTTCTATACGCGGCCAGCCCAGCAGCATGATCGCCGGACGCATCAGCAAATAGTGCGCAAGAAGTCGAAGCCAGGTCACGGGCCAGCGCAGCACCCATCCTGGATAGTGATAGGCCACGCCCGGCGGTGCTTCTCCCCGCAGCATGCGCTCCAGATCGCCCACGGTTCGCACCGAACTGAATCGTGCTTCGCTCAGATCCACCTGGTACCGGTCCTCGACTGCGCCCAGCAATTCCACGCGATCGAGCGAACTCAGCCCCAAGTCGGAATCGAGGCTGGCGTCCTCATTCAATCCACGAACCGAGCGCCCCGATATCCGCTCGATCAGATCGCCCAAAGGGCTATTACTGGATGCGTGGGTGCCCCATTTCTCGCGCGGTGTGTGCGCGAGAAAGCCTGCCCTGAGCCTGTTGAAGGGCGGGGGTTCGTGAATCATTTCCCGGACGGCCTCAGCGATCTGATTTCGTTTCGGCTTCTGCGTACTCGTCCGCGGAAAATCCTCCTCTGGCCACTCCACCCACATGCGCATGCGCTGATATTCCGCCAGCGACTGGTTCGCCCGCTTCACCACGTCCTCGGCCAACGCTCCCTCACGCAGAAGCAGCGCCGCGCAAGCTTCCGCATTCCCGTCGCGCTCGATTCCCACCACCACGCAATCCCTTACCTCCGGTTGCTGCCGCAGCGCCTCTTCCAAATCCTCCGGATAAACATTCGTCCCACCGGGCGTGACAATGACCTCTTTCTTGCGGCCCTTGAAATAAAGATTTCCGGCCTCGTCCAGAGCGCCAATGTCGCCCGTGCGGTACCATCCGGCCTCATCCAACACCCCATGAGCGCCGCGTGCATCCCAGTACCCGGAAGCCACGCCTCCGCCGCGCACCAGAATCTCGCCATCATCCGCTAGTTTCATCTCCCGACCCGGCAACACTTTGCCAATCGAACCCTTACCCAGTCGAAATGGATGATTCACGCTGATCAGCGAAGTCGTCTCCGTGAGCCCGTAGCCTTGAATCACCGCGTATCCCAGCCGATTCCAGAATTCCTCGGTCTCGCCGTCGAGAGCCGCGGCGCCCGAGATCATCGCCCAGAATTTCCAGCCAAACTGCCGGCGAATCGCGCGGAAGGTCCACCAGCGACGCAGAAAATGCTGCGTCTTCGAAGCTGAAAATTTCCTGCGAAAGGATTCGATGTTGCCTTGACCCTCCAGTTCCCGCTCGATCTTCTGCTTCAACGCTTGCAGCACGCGCGGCACGCTAACCAGCACTGAAACGCGCTCGCGCCTGATCGTGTGCACGATGTCAGAAGGCTTCAATTCGTTTTGGAAAATAACCGTAGCCCCCAGTAGCGGCGGCAGAAACATTCCCAGGAATTGGCCGAACACATGGCTCAGCGGCAGCAGATTCAGAAACCGCAGAGGATGTACCCAGCGCTCGTACTTCAAATAACGCTGCATCTCGCGCTCCAGCGGCGCAATGTTCGCCAGAACATTGCCGTGTGTGATAACCACGCCCTTGGGGTCCGCGGTCGTTCCTGAGGTAAACACAATTTGCAGGATGTCATCGTGCCCGAGCGCGAGTTCTCGGGGAGCAAATCCGGCATGCTCACTAAGTCGCGCGAAGTTCTCGAAGCTCAATGCCGGAACCGCAGTCCCGCCAAGCTTTTCTAGGTTGTCCCCAGATCCGGCCCACAGCTTGGCCTGGACCTGTCCCGCAACCCGGATCGTGAAATCAGGCGAGGCCCCATCGTCCATCGGAACCACCACCACACCGTTCACGGCACATCCGAAAAAAGCCGCCACCCACTCCGCCGAATTCTCGCCCCACAACATCACGCGATCGCCCTTCTGAATTCCGCGGGCGCGCATTTCGCCCGCGAGAGCCAGAGCCATATGCATAATTTCGTGGTAGGTGAACGACTCCGAGCGGTACCCAGCGCGCTGCCGGTAAGCAAGCTCCGTACGGTGAGCCTCGAAATGTTCGAGAAAGAATTGAGCCAGCGATTCGGTCATGGCCAGTCCGCGCAGGTTTCTGGCTCAAGTGTAGTGGAAAGATCCCAAAGGAGAATTCGGAGACCGGACACTTTGCGCGGTGTCCCATAGCGCCTCACAGATGCTTTTTTTGCCCTGGTTGTGTACTCTGGCTCGCATGCCCAGCCCGCCACCGCTTCGCCCGCGCCGCGTCCCGGTCGTCGCGCTGGGGCTCGTCCTGACTCTAATCACCGCTGCCTGTACTCGTCCGCCGGCAGACAGCCATTCGGCCGCCCTGCCATTCTCTTCGAGCCCGAAATCGGCCTCATCGCACGGCGCCGCCCCGCACGATCTCTCGCAGGATGAAGCCGTCGGTGGCCACACTCTGCGCAAGCACGTTGCCCGCACCGACGATGAACTTCGCGAGCGCCTCGATCATGAGCGCAACATTTCCGCCGCTTCTACCTGGAATGACCGTCCCAGCGCCGAGTCCGCCGTGGGCGCTGCTCTTGCCGAGCAGAATGAGAAGATTTCCCGCTGGCTCGGGCGCGACCGTCATTCCAATCTTGTGCTTGACTACGACGGCGACCCGGCGCATCCTTTCGGACGGACGCTGCGCCGCGGCGAAGATCAGGTTGAGCCCTGCGCCCATGCCGTCATTGTCTTGAAGTGGGATCCCCCGAACAGCTATCACGTCCTGACTGCGTATCCGGAGTGTCGTCCATGAAAGCCGATTTTTCCCCTGATCCGTCTCCCAACCCCGCCGCTCCCAAAAAGCCGAAACCTGCGGCGCAGTCCTTCTCGCCCGATGATTTCAAGGGGCTACGCAGTTTTCTCCGCGGATATTTGCATCAGGATATGAAAGACGAATACGGCTCGGCTGAAGAGGCCGCCCGCGAATTCTGCTCCGATGCCGGCGATGACGAACGCTCTGCCGTCGCCCAACAGTGGACCCGTTTCGTCAGCCAAACCCACGGCATGCCGCTCGATCAGGTGAACCGGATTCTCACCGGTCCGCTGGGAAGTTCGCAGGCTTTGACCGCCGAGGAAATGTCGGTAATTTCGGTGCTCTTTGCCCAGGCTGCGAAAAAGGGTAAAAAATAGTGACACGGCCCGGTGGCGCAAGAAGCACTTGCCCAGCCCCACGAGTTGTGCGAAACACCTATATGCGCTCCCCCATGCGCCAAGTGCTGATCGTCTTTCTGACCGCGGCATCGATCGCGGCATCCATCGGCGCCCTCGTCGCGCAGGAAAAATCCGACGCGGCCACGCTTCGTTCGCTCGAAACCAAGTGGACCGAATCCTACAAGCAACACAACATCGAAATCCTATCCTCGCTCCTCGCTGACGATTTCGTAATCACCATCGAAGACGGCAGCACCTACAGCAAGGCAGGCTATATCAGCCACAGCGCCGACAGTGCCGTGCGCGTGCAGGTAGCCGAATTGTCAGATCTCAAGGTGCGGGTTCACGGCGACACGGCCATCGTGACCGGCGCGTATCACGAACGCGGCGAATCCAGCGGCAAGCCTTACGAGTACCACGACCGCCTCACCGATACCTGGATGAAAATCGACGGCCGCTGGCAGGTCGTGGCGTCGCACTACAGCGTCCCCTTCAAGCCCTAATTTCGGAGGCGTTCGTCCCGGCAAGTGGAAGAGCGGCCCTTCAGCGCCGCGTCAAGGCGTCCGAGAGATTCCAGGGCTTTAGCCCATGCGGTCTGTCATCACTCTCGTCCCACCCCCAACGCGTCCGCCACTCGATTAATGTAGTTAAACCACGACGCTATCAGCGTGATCTGCAAAATTCCGCGATCATCAAACCCCGCCGCTCGCAGCCCCTCGATATCAACTTTTCCCACCCCAGTCGCATCCTTCGTGACCTGCACCACATAATCCAGCATCACCCGGTCCTGCTCGGAAACTGGCGCCGTCTTGTAATCTTTTTCCAGCGCCTCCACCAATCCTTTGTCTAACGTCACCCTGCGCAGAAACTCTGCGTGTGACTCGATTCAATACACGCACCGGTTGGTCACCGAGACCATAGTCGCGATCATCTCGTGTTGCCGCCGGCTCAGCGGCAATTCCGGCGACATCAGCGCGCCAAACGTCGAGAACGCATGAAACAACGCCTGGGGAATCAGCGTGTGCGATCCCACGATCGACGACGCCCCGGAAGCATCCGGATGCACCGGGTCAACGTATTCTTTCGGATAAACCAGTTTCTGCGCTTCAATCGCCTGCCGCAGCGTTGCGTCAGCGTCGGCGAGTGTTACGGTGCGAATCCAAGTCATGGCCCCTCCGGTCCCCAGTCCACTACACGCGATCGGCTGCATGTAGAATGTTTGCGTTCCGCGATGATAAATGTAATTCTCGGCACGGAGAAATAGACCATGTGTTTCTCGGCGACAGCAAATTTTGTGGGCAGCGGGGCCCTGGGCGCGGTCGGCGTCGTCACCTTGACCAGAGTGAAGCACCGGCGGGAACTGCTCTTCGCGGCTCTGCCCCTGCTATTCGCCATTCATCAGTTCACCGAAGGGTTCGTTTGGCTGGGCCTGGACGGAACTTTCTCGTCCGCCGTGGCGCACGACATGGGCGCGGCGTTCATGCTTTATGCGCAGGGATTGCTGCCTTTTCTCCTGCCGCTCAGCGTGCTGCTATTTGAGCCGAACGTGAAAAGCCGCCGGAAAATGTTGCCCTTCGTTGTGCTCGGCGGAGCCACGACGCTCTACATTTTATGGGCTCTGGCGGCATTTCCGCTGCAGTTGTATGTCAAAGCCAACAGCATCGTGTACATCAATCAAGCGACGAACAACCTGGCGGTCGCGATTCTCTACGTGATTGTCACCTGCGGTGCCCTGTTCTTTTCGAAGATCCGGATGATGGTCATCTTCGGCGCGGCCAACCTGGCGCTCGTGTTGATAGTCATGGTGATCAAGCGCTACGCCTTCACCTCGGTCTGGTGTGCCTACGCGGCGGTCGCCAGCGTGATCATCCTCGCCTACTTCTGGAGCAGCCACGAACAGCGGCCCTTCCGCTACGCTGCTTAGGTCGAACTCGATACACCTCGGAGGGTGGCATCTGGCAATGGAGATCCTCCCGTAGAAGCATTAACTGCCGTCCGGGTATCCGCCGCGATGGAGCACCATCGGATAATGCGGCAGCCTCTCAGGCTTGCGCACGGCGGCACGCCAGCCCTCGGGATAAGGCTCCAACCCGCGAAACAACGGCGAGCGAACGGCCGTTCCATCGCCCACCAGCGGCTCCAATACTTTCCGAAGACCGTGAATTGTGCTCTCGCCGAAACGCGCCAGCCAGGATTTTTCAATTGCGCCCAGCCGCCGCAGATAAGCATGCTGCGCTTTCAATCCCTTGGCGTTAAGGCGCGCCAGCTTGGCCCGAGCCCCCATGGGATCGGTTTCTACCACCGCGTAACCCTGCTTGGTAAGAAAGCTCAATGAGATCGCGACCGCCTCCTTCGACGTGCCGGTATGCCGCGGAAGATCGCGCACCGGTATTCCCACATCATCCAGAACACGCACCACATTCGCACTGATTGCCAGCGACAACTCCGACTCGCTCTCAAATTCCAACGCGAACGCCAGCACAATGCGCGCCAGAAGCACCGGTAGCCTCCTGTCCCTCGCATTCTCTGACTCCGGCCGCCTTGGCCCATATTTCTTTCCCTTGCTGAAGAGGCCATATCCAAGGATCGGCAGACAATCCGGAAGTTCGAGTTCAATCTGTTGCTCGATCGCGGCAAGCGCCTCGCGCAACCGTTCAATCGCATCCTTGCCAAAACGCGCCTTCCAGCGATCCTCAACGTCACCGATGAGCGCCTTCCAAGTCTCCTGCGCCATAAGGCCCGCAGCCGTCGGGCGCACAATCCACTCTGCCTTTAGAGCCTTGGCTCCTTCGTCGGCAGGCGGCCTCACCGAAATGTATCCCCAGCGATGCATCCCGCGAAAGTTCGTCTTAGCCCGGGCCCGGCGCACCAGGTCCCGCGCCGACATGCCCTCCTCATCAAGAAACTGCATGCAGTTCAAATACATCGCCATCGAGACCAGCCAGGGCTTAGACAATGTGCCCTCGGTCGATCCATGTCGGGTGGTGCGATGAGAAATTCGCCGCTCCGCATCGTTATCAAACTCGATGGTGAATGCGACCAGAGCAAACGAAAGCAAGGAAGATAGCGGAGGCCGACGATCTGCGGTTGAGGTCATCGCAACGCTCGGTGGAGGCCGTTTCCCCTCAACTTCCGGGGCGAAGTCATTTTACCCGAGCGTTTTCCCCCTGATTCCCTTGGTAACCCATTCGTACACTCCCTTCTGGTAACCCTTGGTAACCACCGCTTTCATGACTCCCAGACGTACAATTGCCCTTGTGCGGTAGGCCATCTGTCGATCTGGCATTTAGCCCATCCGGACACGCTTTCGGGAGCGTCGCTTTCCCGGTCGTCAACAGAGTTTGCTTTCGAACAAGAGCTTTGTACACCAGGTTTCTGGAGCTCGCATTCTTATGGCGTTGTTTGGCTTCAACAAACAGAAGGTTCTCGCCACTGCGGAGAAGTATGTCCAGCAGGGTAAGCTGCAGAATGCCATCTCCGAGTACGAAAAGGTCCTCAAGAATGATTCCAAGGACCTGACGGTTACCAACACCGTCGGCGATTTGTACTCGCGCCTCGGAGAGGTCGACAAAGCCACCGATTGCTTCAAGAACGTCGGCGATGCCTATGCCAGCCAGGGTTTCACGGTCAAGGCCATCGCGATGTACAAAAAAATCGGCAAGCTCAAGCCCTCGCTCGAAAGCCTGCTCAAGCTGGCCGAACTCTACACTCAGCAGGGCCTGTTCAACGACGCGCGCGCGCAATACCTGCAAGTCGCGGAAGAATTTCTAAAAGCGGGCGAGCTCGAAAACGCGGTTCGCATCTTCCAGAAAATTCTGGAGATGGATCCGGAGAACAGCAACATGCGCATTCGCCTGGCCGAGGTCTATGTCCGGCTGGGAAAGAAAACGGAGGCCTGGGAAATCTTCATGGCCGCCGCCGAAAGCCTGCGCTCCAAGGGCTCGCTCAACGCCGCCGAAGAAGTTCTGCAGCGCATGCTGACCCTCGATCCCGGTAATACCTATGCGCTGGTCATGCAGGGCAAGAATCTGCTTGAGTCCGGCGACGCTGCGGGCGCGGTCACGGCATTACAGAAAATCGCCGACATCGATTCCAACCCCGACGCGCTGCGCGACCTGCTGAAAGCGTACCTGCAGACTGGCCAGCTTTCCGAGGCGGGAACCGTTGCCAACAAACTGCTCACCGTTCACAACGACTTGCCGGCCATCTCCATGTTTGCCGATGCCTTGATGCAGGCTGGCCAGTACGAGACCGCTCTCCAGGTTTTCGACCAGCACGCCGAACGGCTGCTGGCGGAAAATTCTGACAAGGTTCTGGAGAGCCTCCATACCGTCATCGGACATGTGCGCGACAATCCCGACTCGCTGCAAAAACTTCTCGACCTCTTCAACAAGGCGGGAGAGAGCACGCACGTCGGCGAAGTCATCGAACTGCTGGCCCATGCCAGCGTGCAGGCCGGCGATCTTCCTCGCGCCCGCGATCTCTACCAGCGTCTGGCCCAGATCGAACCGCAGAACCCTCTGCACATGCAGAATTATCAGCAGGTGGTCAGCCAGCTCGGCGGCACTTCCGGCAGCAAGCTCATCACTCCGGAGGAAGCCGTTGTTCTCATCGACGATCTCGAGGCCACCGCGCCCTCCATTCATCAGCATTATTCTGATGAGGTGTCGCTCTCGGTTCGTTCCGCGCTGACCGACGCCGAGCTCTTCATCTCTTACAACATGCCGCAGAAGGCCCTGGGGCCACTGATGACGGCGCTGCCGCTCGCGCCGCACGATCTGCGCATCAATCAGCGCCTGGCTGCGCTGCACACTCGCGCCAGCCGATTCGCTGAAGCTGGCATGTGCTGCCGCACTCTGCAGACGCTTTATTCCGACGCAGGATATCCGGAAGAAGCTACCCGTTATGGCGAATTGGCCGACCGCTATGAGGAACGCTCCTCAAACCATGAGATGGCTGCGGTCACTCATGAAGCCTCCACTGCTGGCACATTCTCTGAAGCTCACCAGCAGACTGAAAGTGAAGCTTACGAGCAGGCCGAAGCCGCTCCTGAGTTTTCCATCGACGAAGCGCCTGCGGAAATAAGCGTCGATAACGAATCTCCTGCGGTCGCAGAAGCCGAGGTGCCGTCCTCGCCCTGGCCCACGGTTTCGGCGCACGCTCATGAACCCAAAATCGAAGCGGAAGAATTACCGGTAGTCGCAGAGACTGCGCAACATCTTGCCGAGGCCGCCGCACCGACTGAGGAAATTGATCTTTCTTCGGAGTGGGATGATGCCACCACGGTCGAAATCGACGAGCCTGCACAATCGGGAGTCGAAACTCCCGCGGAAGCTGCAGCTGCCAGCCATCAGGCTGAAGAACCCGCCGAGATTGACGTTCCCGATCCCGCCAGGGTCGACGAGACCGTCGATGAAATCCGCTTCTATCTCGCTAATGGCATGCCCGAGCAGTCCATGGCGGCTTTGGCGAAGCTGCAAGTCCTCACCAACGATCAGGCCAAGATCGACGAACTGCGCGCCGAAGTCGAAGCCGCCCTGCAGCAGGCTGAGGAATCGCCTGCCGCCGCCGAACCTGTGGTCGAAGAGTTAACCGCCGACGACATTCCATCAGCAGAAATTACCGTCGAGGAAGAAGCTCCCGCCGCAATCGAAGCTCCGGTCGCCGAGCTTGAGCCTGTGGCCGTCGAAGCCGAAGCGCCCGCTGCCGAGCCGGCCCCCGTTGTAGCCGAAACCGAAATTACGCCCGAGCCTGCCCTCGCGGAACCTGAGCCCGAACCGACGGCCCAACCCGCGCATGCCGCCACGAAACCCAAGGCCGGAGGCCTGAAAGAATTCGTCTCCGATCTCGAATCGTCGCTGGGCGAAACCTTCCTGCCCACGACTGTAGCTACGCCGGTAGAACCGCAAATCGTTCCTCCTGCCGCGCCCCAGTATCAGCCCGCGGCGTTTCAGGCTAGCCCGGCCGCGACCACAGACGTGCCAGTCTTGGGCAAGGTTGTAGCCGAAATCGAAGCGTCGCTGGGCGATGACTTCTTGAAAGCGGCCCCAGTGGCCACGCATGCTGCGCAGGTCGCCCCGCTGGCCGCCAGTGCGGCCGCCTCGGCTTCCGCGAACTCGCAAGTTGCGCCTCCAGTTCTGCACATTCCGCATAGCGCGCCGACTGCATCTGCCGCACCGTCGCCCGTGGCAATGGCTGCTTATGCGCCTGCTCCCCTCGTCCCCTCTCCGATCGTCCCTCCCGCGATTCAGGCGGCCGGCATCGATCTCGCCGAAATGTTCGGCGAACTCAAACAAGATCTCGAATCCGGAGCCACCGTGAGCCAGGAGGATCCGGAAACCCACTACAATCTCGGCATCGCCTTCCGCGAAATGGGCCTGCTTGACGAAGCCATTGGTGAACTGCAAAAGGCCTGCCAGGCCTTCGATCGCGGCCATCCCTTCCCGCAGATCCTGCAAACCTACACCTGGCTGGCGCATTGCTTCCTGGAAACGGGTGTGCCCGAAGCTGCGGTCCGCTGGTATGAAAAGGCGTTGCATGTCTCCGGTATTGACGGCGAAACTCGCATCGCTCTGTACTACGAATTGGCCGGCTCCTATGATGCGGCCGGCGATAAGGCTTCCGCCCTCAAGTATTTCCTCGAAGTCTACGGCAGCAACATCGACTATCGCGACGTCGCCGAGCGCATTAAGGCCTTGAAGTCGTAGAATAGCCCGATGGTTCTACTCCCCAATCTTCCTTTCCGGGAGGCTTGTGTATCGGATGATCCTTCCGGTCCGGCCCAGACTCCCGCTGGACGAAAAATCGGGCGCCCAGGCGGGGGCCGTGGATGAACGATCCCACCCACGTCTCTCCCAATTCGCGCAGCGCATCTGGAGACGCACCGGAACCGGCAGACTCAAACGAAATGCCCGATTCTTTTGTGCGATCTTCCGGCCATCCGCAAATCTGGATGCACCGTATTTCTGTCTTTCTTTTCGTCTTAGTGAGTGCCGTAGCTGGCGTGCTGTTGCTTCTTCTTCCCTGGACCCCGGAGTGGACGGACAACTACCTTCTGCTCACATTTCCCGGCCTGCGCAGCGTGGTGACCAATGGATTTTTTCGCGGCATCTGCAGCGGCTTGGGCCTGCTCGATATCTGGATCGGTTTCTGGGAGGCGCTTCACTATCACGAACTGCATTAGCGCTCTGAGGTTTGAAGGGGGCGGCTTTAACGACGCCGTCGCACACAAGCAAAAGAATCGTTCCCTGCTGGTTAAGACTATTTCAATACAATCCGAGATCGCGTGAGTAATTCATGACAGACATTCTCAAACCCGCTCCCGTCGCCTATCAGAACGAACCCTTCATTGCCAGCCCCGACGGCCGCATCTTGCGCATCCTCGCCGAATATCAGGAACCGCTCGCCCGTTTTCGCCGCGAGCAAATTCAAGATACCGTCGTCTTCTTCGGCTCAGCCCGCTTTCACGGACGCAGCATCGCCTCCGAGAACCTCGCCGCCGTCGAAAACAATCACGGCAAAGTTCCCGCCGACAAGTTAGAGAAAGAATTGAAGCTTGCCCAGGCCGGCATCGACATGGCCCGCTACTATGAGGACGCGCGCCATCTCGCCCATGCGCTGACCAAGTGGTCGATCAATATTCCCGCCCGCCGCCACCGTTTCGTCGTGACCACCGGCGGAGGTCCCGGCATCATGGAAGCTGCCAATCTCGGCGCCCACGAGGCTGGAGGTAAGAGCATCGGCCTCAACATTCAACTCCCCTTCGAGCAACATCCCAATCCCTACGTCACGCCCTCCTTGAATTTCCAGTTCCATTACTTCTTCATGCGAAAATTCTGGTTCGCCTATCTCGCCAAGGGACTGGTCATTTTCCCCGGCGGATTCGGCACCATGGACGAACTCTTCGAAATCCTCACCCTCGCCCAGACTGAAAAGCTGGCCAAGAAGATTATGGTCGTGATCTATGGCAGCGAATACTGGAATCGCATCATCAACTTCCAGGCCTTCGTCGATGCCGGCGCAGTGTCCCAGCAAGATCTCGATCTGTTCAAGATTGTTGACGACCCCAACGAAGCCTTCGAATTCCTCCGCGACGGCCTGACTAAGCATCACCTCGGAGGCCCGCCCAAAAAACCAGATGCCATGCCCGAAATCGCCAAGACGAGGCCGTGAACAGGATGCAGCGCGCGCCGGATAAACCGCATCACGAGTTCCCACACGTCTACGCGATTGTGAGGATTGATTCACACAGGGCATCGGAGAACTGCGCGACGGTGGTAAAGGTAATGGTGTCGCCGGATCAGGCCGAGCAGGAGGCTACGAGGCTCAGAAACTTGAATGACGGTAAAGACTGTACATATGTCGTTCAGACGACAAGACTCGTCGGAGCGCTCTGACCGCTAGCTGAGAACTGAAAGCTGATGGCTGAAAGCTGCCTCCTCTACTACATCACCGATCGCGCCGCCTTTGGCGCCGACCCCAACCGCCGCCGTCTCCTCGAAAAAATCTCCGAAGCCGCCCAAGCCGGAGTCGACTACATTCAACTCCGCGAAAAAGATCTTGCCCTGCGCGAACTGGAAATGCTGGCACAGGAAGCAGTGCGTGCAATTAAGGGAACAAGAGCTGTCTTACTGATCAACTCCCGCACCGACGTAGCGTTAGCCGCAGGGGCCCAAGGAGTCAATCTGCGCGCAGAAGACATCTCACCGAAAGACGTAAGAAAGATCTGGCAAGAGTGTGGCGCGGGCGCCCCCGCCCGCGAACTCTCACCAAAAAATCCGCGAATAGCAGTCTCCTGTCACTCGCCAAGAGAAGTAGCCGAAGCTGCAGCCAACGGCGCAACCTTCGCCGTCCTCGCTCCCATCTTCGAGAAAAGGGACGCGCCAGGAGCGCGTCCCGCTGGATTATCGATGTTGAGAGAAGCCTCCCACGCGAACATCCCGGTAGTGGCCCTTGGCGGAATCACCCTCAACAACGCCCGCTCCTGCCTCGAAGCCGGAGCCGCAGGGATCGCCGCCATCCGTCTATTCCAGGAAAACAATATCGAAGACGTCGTCCGCACGCTGCACGGCCAGCGCTGAACCCCTACTCATCCGCCACAGAATTCCGCAGCGTCCCCACTCCCTCGACGCTGACTTCCACGACATCCCCGGCCACTACCGGCCCCACGCCCGCCGGAGTCCCGGTAGGAATCAAATCCCCGGGATACAGCGTCATGGCCTGCGCAATATATCGGATCACCACATCCAACGAAAAAATAAAGTCTCGCGTATTCCCCGACTGCCGCACCTCGCCATTCACCCGTGTCTCGACGCCGACACCGGCGCCTGCCCCGAAACATGGATCAATCTCATCCGTCACCACCGGCCCTACCGGACAAAAGGTGTCGAATCCCTTGGCCCGCGTCCACTGCCCGTCGATCTTCTGCAGGTCGCGCGCCGTCACATCGTTCACGCACGTATAGCCCAGAATGTATTGCCGTATATCGGAGTCGGCCGTTGGCTGATAGCAAGTCTTGCCGATGACCACACCCAACTCGCCCTCATAATCAACGCGCGCCGAAAGGCGCGGCCGCCGTACTACGCCGCCGGGCGCCAGCAGCGCCGAAGTCGGCTTGAAGAAAATCAGCGGCTCCTTTGGCACCTCATTGCCTAACTCCGCCGCATGCTCGCGATAATTTCGCCCCACGCAAACGACCTTTGACGGCCGCACCGGCGGCAAGAGTACTGCCTGGTCGAGCGCAATGGGCGCAATGCGCCGCGTGCGCAAACTTTCCATGTCGCCATCGGCCTCTTCCGGAGGAGTCACCAAAACGCGCACGATCGCGTCGCGCCCGGCCACCGACTCCACCAGCCCGTAGTGTGCCTGACCATCGAGTTGAAACCGGCAGTATTTCATATTCCTTTTATTATCTCGTGGGAGCGGATAACGCGCTCACGGCACCCGCTCGCTCGCTTCCTCGGAGCGCGCACTCTCATTCCCCCGCACATCGACTGCCGACACGGAATAAGAATAGGTCTTGCCCGCTGTCACGTTCATGTCGCGATACGCCGGAACCTTCACCACTTCCGCATTCAGTTTCACCGGAGCCACACCCTCTTCGCGCCGGTACACGTTGTAGCCTTCGAGATCGAGATCGGACACTGGAGCCCAGATCAGATCCACAAACGGCTGCTGCCCCGGCCCGGAGAACACCGCTTGCAATCCCGCGGGCACGCCCGGCGGAAACACATCGTGCACAAACACTTTGATCTCGGGAGTGTCGTCCCCTTCGATCTGCAACTCGGGCTTCCCAGATTCCGCGATTACCGTCACGGTCTCCGCCCGGTATTCATATGTTTTTTCCCATTCGATGTTCGCATCAGTGAGGCTGAGCGCGCCCGCTTCCGGCACTGGAACCGATCCAACCGCAGTCCACGTCGAGCTGTCCACCGGGCGTCGATAAACGCGATCCACATAATGCACCGCGGGTGAAGACTGCACTGCAAACTCGCCAGTCCAGTTCAACACCACTCCCGCTCCAGTAACCGATGCCTTGAAATCGCGCGGTGGAGGCAGCGTTCGCACGGTCGAGACCCTCACCTGATTCGAGAGCCCCGCTCCGCGACCATCTTCATTGAGCACCTCAACGGCATAGGTTATAGAACCATCGGGATCTTCTCTGAGGATCTGCCCTGGAAGCGAGTCGCTATACGAAGCAGCATTCTTCGCCGAAGATTTCGAAGACAATGGCGGCACCGATCCCACCGGCGTTCCGCAATCCGTCAATTTCGGTTCAGCTGCGCGGCAGATTCGCGTCACGCCCAGTTTGCGGATCGTCTGCCGGTCGGTCGTGGTGGTAGGCATCGTCCACGACAGCTCGACCTTGTCGCTCTTGCGTACCGCATGCAGATCCGCAGGCGGCTTGGGCAAATCCAGCGAAGGCGGCTGCGGCGGCGCCATGCTGGCGCAAGCCGTAAGCATGATCTCCGCGCCAACAATCAGCACCGTAAGCCTGAGGTTTTTCATCCAGAAGAAAAAGGTTAACAGAAGAATAAACCTGGGTGCCCCATTTCTCGCGCGGTGCGTGCACGAGAAGTGATCTCCTTGGGGAAGATTGGGATCGGGAAGGAGCCGGAAACTCTCCGCCAAACGCTACTGCGCCGGAGGCACGTATTCCTTCGGCTTGGCCGATCCCTCGCCGAAGAAAAACATCTCCAACTGCTTCACGATCACTTCCTGATCTTCGCGCCGCGCCGGATTCAGCCGGTACTCGTTCAGCAGCATCTTGCAATGCTCCGTCCACATGCGCCAGGCTTCCTGCGACACGTTGTCATACACCTTCTGTCCCAGCTCGTTATCAAACGGAGGCTCGTCGAGCCCCGGCATCTGCCTCTGAAACTTCACGCAAAAAACGGTGTGCGCCATGACTCCCTCAACCAAGAGTAATTTGGATCCTCTGTCAAATATCTTACACGCAGACGAGCCAGGGAGCTGCGAGCCTCATGTAGCGACAGCCGCCTTAGCCTGCCCTGAGCGAAGTCGAAGGGGCTGTCCAGTCGAGCAAAGCTCGACTCGATCTTCGGCCTCTTCACGCGCCCCGCTGTGGATTCTGACGCCGAGCCCATCAGCCAGTTACCAAAGCCCTTGCCCGGTTGAACGGTCGGTATGCGGAACCACGGGTTAATTCTTTCTCACCAACTTCGAGTTTAACTTAGAGCTACAGAAAGCTCAGCTCGTCTCACCGGCTGAGCCGCTTCTTACTCCTCTACGACAAGGCAGGGACCATGCACAGTTCCAACGTCCCCAATCTGCGGCGCAGCTCGAGAGTGCCGATCACCGTCCCCCTCATGGTTACAAGCCTCGAACCCGGAGCGCAGTTCTCCGAAGTTTGCGAAACCCTGGTCGTCAGTGCCCACGGTTGCGCGATGCGGTCTCCCGCGAAATTGGAAACGGGTGTTCCCCTGCGCTTCCACAGTCAGGACGGTCGCGAGGCGACGGCGCAGGTTGTCTATTGCCAGCCCATCGACTCCGACCAGCGCGGCTCCGATCAAGCAGGATGGATGCTGACCGCCAGACTCGACCGTCCAGAAAATTTCTGGGGACTGAAAACCTATCCCCGGGATTGGATGCGCCTCTCGCCTGCTTCCAATAAACTCGACAAGCGTGCCGCGGAATCCACGACCGAAAATATGCAGGTCATTCCAGCGGATGCGGCCACGGTAAAGGCCGTCCTCGAGCGCATCAAGAACCAGCTTTCCGACGAGCATCTTAAGATCGTGCTGGCGGAACTGGTTCAGCCCTTCGGCGCAGAAGTGAATGATCTCAAGGAAAAGGTCGCGCGCTCGGCCCAGCGAAACCGCTTCGAAGTGTCGCTCTCCCAAATTCCTCCCGAAGTCACCGAGCAGTTGGAAATCCGCCTGAGGAGAGAGTTGGAGCCGCACATGTTGCAACAGGTGCGGGAGCAGTCAGAACAAGTTCTGGAAGCCGCCAAAGCAGCCATTGACCAGAAGACGACCGAATCCCACAGTGAATTTCGCCACCTCGTCACGCAGGATCTGCAGACCGTCGAACAGCGCGCGCAAGAGCTTTCGACCGCGGTGATGGAGAACCTGCAAGAGCATCTGAATCGTGGGCTGGGAGAGCTTCATCAGGAGCTCGTCGACGCCGGCGACCGCCTGCGGCGCCTGAGCGCAAACCTTTCCCGCGTTCTGCAAAGTAGTTCTGATGAGCAGCACGTGGTGCGCTGCCAGGAACTGGAACAGGTTCGAGCCACGGTCGTAGAGGAATCTGCGCGCCTCCAGGAACAAATCGGCCAACTCGACCAGCGCATGTCAGCGCTCGACGAATGCGCTCGCCAGCTTGAATCCGGCCTCGACCAGCGCCTGTCTCGCATGTCCAGCGAGACCGTCCGCACCACCCGCACCGCGCTCGACAGCGCCCTGCAGGAAGTGCTGAACGAGTTGGGAGTGCGCAACGCCCAGGCCTTGGCCAGTCAACTTGATCAGGCGAGCGCGAATCTGAAGGTCATCCAGAAGGGAATTGAGACCGCGGTTTCCGGCTCGCTGAGGATTCAGGTTGCGGAGACTCTCGAATCCTTCGAGCTAAGAATGGAAGAGGTAGCCCAGCAGTCCGCAGAGCGTTGGCGCCTCACCCTTGCCGGCAGTCTGAACTCCCTGCTCGGAATTCTCAGCGATCAAGTCCGAATGCAAGCATCCGAAGCCGACACGGGCAACCATTCCCGCGTCAAATGATCACTGCCAGATATGT
This sequence comes from uncultured Acidobacteriota bacterium, assembly GCA_963701925.1. Lineage (GTDB taxonomy): Bacteria > Acidobacteriota > Terriglobia > Terriglobales > Acidobacteriaceae > Sulfotelmatobacter. Next base: position 687,649 of record CAVPBQ010000004.1, on the reverse strand, counting down.
AGGCACGGCCGCCCTCGGCTGTCCCGTCGAGCAAAGCTCGACTCGACCTTCGCCGGGTAGCCTTGGCAAAAATGGACTAACACTATACGCAGCGATATACTGCGCCGCAGTATGGAAGGTGCGTGGGAAAAACGGGCGATCGCCGTTGGGCATTTAGCCATAACCGTGCCCGCGATAGCCGTAATTCTGCTTGTGCCATTCGTCGAAACTCGCGCTTTCGGCCCGCATCTCTTGCTCTATTACCTGCTCGCCGGTTTCACGGTTGCATGGCAGTGGCAGTTAGCCGTGCTGCCAAGGTGGGAACAGCGGCTAGTGGAGAAGGGCATTCCTTTCGCAGAAGTGGATAGCCTCGCACATCGCGCCGGCCTCACGTGGCCCATGAGCGCCGCCATTGGGTCCTTTGCGCTTCATACTACGGCTGCCGCGATATGTGGAATTCATCTTGGTCCGTGGCTACTCAGCCGCTGGTATGCCTGGATCATGCCTCTGCTGGGATTGTCGACCCATAATCCCACGGGCGACGACTTTCTTCGGCATTTTGAATTGGTAAGCATTGTTCCGGCCTTTTTTTGTCGGTTACTGGGTAGCCAAGCGCTTCGCGAGGCTTGCAACCTACGCCTGGGTTCTGCCTGCGGTCATACTCGCCTACGAATTACTTATGTTTGTTGAACCGGCAGGGTCAGTTCTTGCACCACATTCCTCGACCCGATTCGAATATTTCTTTGTGATCCAGCGAACCGTTCCCACGTTTTCTAACGTGGCCTTCGGACGGGTTGACCCCGTCAGGGTCGCGCGGCAGATGTTCGCAGTTGCACCCTTCTACTCAGGTCTCGCGTACTCCGCAGGCGCACTTGTCGCTACGCACAACCTGCTGCGAGAAATCCTCCCCCACCCTCCGGTGGAGACGCAATCAGAAACTAATGAGGCAGAAGACAGCGAAGCTTCTTTTCCAGATGAATCGGAAAAACCAGCGCACGAACTCGACTGACATCGGACACACCCCGGGTGCCCCAATTTTCGCGCTCTTCCCGAGAAGTGGGTACTCTTCATCTGACCAGGAAAGTGCAGCTGATGGTGGGCCCACTAGGATTTGAACCTAGAACCAACAGATTATGAGTCTGCTGCTCTAACCGTTGAGCTATGGGCCCGATCACCGAAGTGATGCTCGGAGTGAATATTGTACCGCCGAAAAACCGTCATGGTTTTCTGAAGCGGAGATATCCCCACAGCTTTCCCGGTCCACGCTTCACGCGAACCACATTCCCGATCGTGCAATTTTCTCAGCAGCGGCGATCTTGCCTGTGCTGCTTGCGCGCCTCACTCCGTCCAGCGGATCAGCCCTGGCACAAATGGACTGACCAGATCCGAGTGCTGCGGCAATACTCGAATCGCATAACCCTGCATCCCCGTGTTGCTCGAGGGCTTCAGCACAGCCTGAAACAGTTCCGAGCCGGATCCATCCGTTCCCGCCGGCTGCATCGGAACCACCTTCGGATTGATGATTTGACCCGCAGCGTCGATCGCCCCTGAAATCACCTGCACCGCAACGTCCTTGGCGTCCAGATGATTCAACGCAACCTTCGCGCTCACTGGAATCTGTTCGCCCAGCCGAATCTCTGAGACCTCGCTTCTGACCGGCTCTACACGCAAGGCCGGCCAGGCCGCTTCCACCCGGGTCAGCCACTGGGCCAGCCTCCGCACCTTTGCCGAGTCTTCCGCGCTCAGATTCAGGTAGCGCGCGTGAGTGACGAGATAGTAGGCCTCCGTGTACTGCTTCACCATGCGATGCGTGTTGAACTCAGGGCAGAGCTTGGCCACGGAAGTTTTCATCAAAGCGATCCACTTGGGCGGCATTCCATCGGCGCGGCGCTCATAAAACATAGGCGCAATCTGCTGCTCCAGCAGTTCGTACAGGGCCTCGGCCTCGACCTGATCCTGGTGGGCAAGATCAGAATAGGTTTCATCCCCGCCAATCGCCCAGCCGACGTCCGCGCCCTTGTCGCCGCGCAAGCGCCAAGCTTCATCCCACCAACCGTCCAGCGTGCTGACGTTGATGACGGCGTTGGCCTGCGCTTTCATTCCACTGGTGCCGCTGGCTTCCATGGGACGGAGCGGCGTATTGAGCCAGACATCGCAACCCTGCACCATGTAGCGCGCCGTGGCCATGTCGTAGTTTTCCAGAAACACAATTTTGCGGCGGAATTCCGGGCGGCTGGCCAGGTTGACGATAGATTGAATCAGTTGCTTGCCGCCGCCGTCCTGGGGATGGGCTTTCCCCGAAAAAATAATCTGGACTGGACGATTGGGGTCGTTCAACAGGCGCTCCAGCCGTGCAGGATTGTGAATGAGGAGATTGGCCCGCTTGTAGGAGGCGAAGCGCCGGGCAAATCCGATGGTGAGTGCGTCCGGATCCAGCACTTCGTCGGCCTCGTCCAGAGCGGCCTGCGGAGCTCCACGAGCGATCAGTTGCGCGCGCAGGCGCTGCCGCGCATAAGCCACCAGGCGTTCTCTGCGCCGTTCGTGCGTCCTCCACAATTCCGCCGCCGGGATCGACTCGACTCCCTGCCACAGCTTGGGATCGGCCGGCTCTTCCCGCCACTTGGGCCCCAGGTAACGGTCATACAACTGGTTCATCTCAAACGACACCCAGCTGCGGAAGTGTACCCCGTTGGTGACGTGCCCGATGGGGACCTCTGATTCCGGAACGCCTTTCCATATCTCGCTCCACATGTTGCGGGTCACGCTTCCGTGAAGCTGGCTGACCCCGTTGCTGAAGGACGCCAGCCGCAGCGCGAGCACCGTCATACAAAAATCTTCCCCTTGATGGTTGGCATCCTTGCGCCCCAGCCCCAGAAATTCGTGCTGGCTGATTCCAAGCCGCCGTATCACCTTGGAGAAGTACCGGTCGAGCAGCGAGGGCGGAAAATAGTCATGGCCGGCTGCCACCGGAGTGTGCGAAGTGAAGACCAGGCTCGCCGACGCCAGCAGCCGGGCCTCCCGGAAAGAAAGATGCTTGGTCTCCATCAGGCGCAGGATGCGTTCCAATCCAAGAAATGCGGAATGCCCCTCGTTCATGTGATAGACGCTGGGCTCGAGTCCCAGAGCTTCCAGCGCCCGATATCCACCTACGCCCAGCAGGATCTCTTGCTGCATCCGCATCTCCAAGTCTCCGCCGTAGAGGTGATGCGTGATCTTGCGATGTTCCGGCCGGTTCTCCGGAATGTTCGTGTCCAGCAGATACAGCTTCAATCGGCCGACATCCACCCACCAGATCTGGGCTGCGACCTTTCCTTCCGGCAATTCCACTTCGATCTTCTTGTCGGGGATCAGCTGGATGGGCAGAGTGTGAAAATCGTTATCCTCAAAGGCCTCCTGTTGCCAGCCCGCGGCGTTGAGATACTGCCGAAAATATCCCTGCTGGTAGGCCAGGCCGACGCCTACTAACGGCAGACCCAGGTCACTGGCGGCTTTCAGATGATCGCCCGCCAGCACTCCCAATCCTCCCGCAAAAATTGAAAGGCATTCCGCCAGTCCGAATTCCGCCGAGAAATAAGCCACCATCATTTCGCTGTTTTTATGTTCCCGACGATACCAACTGCCGTCGCCGGTGGCATGCGAATCTAACTTGTCGACCACTCCCTTCAGATGCGCCAGGAACGAATCATCATGCGCCGCGGCCTCAAGCACCGACTGATCCACACTCCCCAGCAGACGCACCGGGTTGTGGCCGGTCGTCTCCCAAAGATCGCGGTCCAGCCGCAAAAACAACTGCACCGCCCCGGCATCCCACGACCAGCGCAAGTTGTAGGCAATGCGCAACAGCGGCTGGAGTGCTTCTGGCAAGGAAGGGCATACCTTAAAGGTCGCAACAGGTTTCATTGAATTCGCCTCACATGTGTCTATTTATTTTGGGAGCAGACTCCAACGCACTTCGCCCTGGTTGCGAACGCCAGCGCCGGAGCACAAATGGCATACGGTCGATTCAGTCTTCAGGAAAGGAGATGAACATTAGAATTTCTAATCCAATGAGCGCAGCCGTCCAGCAGACTGTAGCCAGCAGCAATTTCCCCGCCGTGTCGCTCCCACGTGAAAAACCAAGGGTGGAAGGTGGCCCCCTAACTTTCACGCCGAAACCTGCCGATTACCAGATGAGGCCCTAAGAAAGATGCACGTGGGGACGGACGCATTCGTCCGTCCTCCGAGCGAAGCGAGGGAGCGCCCCAGCCGGAAGGCTCGCCGTAATCCGGAATGCGCCCAACTGACTCGCCGACGGGGGAGCCAGTCTGCCGTCTGATCGCAACGGATCTTATGCTTGAACAAGCCATTCGTGGGCTGCTCGCGGTACTGGCAGGACTGGTCGGTTACCAGCAGTTTCAGATGTACCGCTTGCACCAGGCGGCGAAACATCGCGACGAGTTATTCCAGATCATCACCGAGAATGCCGCGGACATGATCGCCCTGGTGGACGTGAAAGGCAGGCGCCTCTATAACAGCCCGGCGTATAAACGAATTCTGGGCTACTCCCCCGCGGAACTTTCGGAAACTTCCGCCTTCGAGCAAATCCATCCCGACGACCGCTTCAAAATACTGGAGGCGGCCCAGGAAGCACGCAATTCGGGGATTGGCAGAAGATTGGAATATCGCATTCGCCACAAGGATGGTACTTGGCGCGTCCTGGAATCGAATGCGACCGCCATCCGCGACGCCCTCGGTCAGGTCGCCAAACTGGTCATCGTCAACCGTGATATCACTCAGCGAAAAAAAGCTGAGGAACAATTGGAACATCACACTTTCCATGACAGCCTGACCGGACTGCCCAACCGCTGCCTGTTCCTCGATCGGCTGCAGCGTCTATTCCAGCAGGCCAAACGCAATGTCGACTACCACTATGCCGTGATGTTCGTGGATATTGATCGCTTCAAGGCGCTCAACGATACCCTGGGCAATAGCGCCGGCGACGAAGTGATTGTCGAAATTGCCCGCCGCCTGTCTGCTTGCCTCCGCCTGATCGACACCACAGCCCGTCCGGGCGGCGTCTCTCCCTCAGACAACGCCGTCTCCCGCTTCGGCGGCGACGAGTTCGCCATCGTGCTGGATGCCGTCGCCGATCCCAGTGACGCCATGCGCATCGCACAACGCGTTCAGGTCGCGGTGGCGGAGCCTTTTCAAGTAGAAGGCCACGAAGTGCGTCCATCTCTCAGCATCGGCATCGCCATGAACACCGCCGACCATCAGCGGGCGGAAGATATTCTGCAAGATGCCGACGTCGCCGTCCGCCGCGCCAAGGGCCTGGGTGGCAGCCGCTGTGAAGTTTTCGATGAAGCCATGCACACCAGCGCGGTGCGCCGCCTCCGCCTGGAAGCGGAATTGAAAACCGCCATCGCGCGCCAGCAGTTCCGCGTCTTTTACCAACCCGTGATCAATCTCCAGAACAAGCGCCTATTGAGTTTCGAAGCGCTTCTGCGCTGGCAGCACCCGGAACACGGACTGATCTCGCCTGCCAAGTTCCTGGCCGTCGCCGAAGACACGGGGCTGCTCGTATCGATTGGCCAATGGCTGATTTCTGAAACCTGCCGGCAACTGCGGGCGTGGGAAGCCGGAGATCATGCCCAGGACGCGTTCCGCGTCTCGGTCAATCTGTCGTCGCGGCAACTGGCCGATGTGGCGCTCATCCGCGATCTGCGCCTGATCTTGCGTCAGACCGGCATCGACCCTGCCTCACTGCAGATCGAACTCAGCGAGAGCGCGGCCATGGCGGATACGCGGCTGACCGCAAGCGTGGTCGCGCAGTTGCGCCAGTTGGGCACGGGAATCATTCTCGATGGATTCGGAGCGGGAAGATCTTCGCTGTGGGACCTGTGCCAATTCCCCGTCGATGCTCTTAAGATCGATCGCTCCCTGGTCAGCGAGATGCTCGCCAGTCGCGCCGCCTCTCAGACCGTAGAACTGATTGTCGCGCTCGCCCACAAATTAAATTTGAAAGCCATTGCGGAAGGGATTGAAACCGGCGCCCAACTTACGCGCCTGCGAGAATGTGGTTGCGATTTCGGACAGGGCTTCCTGCTCTCCCAGCCTCTGAACGCGGAAGCCGCCGAGCAGTTACTCAGACAGCATAGGCCCGTCAGCAAAGCCACGACCGGACAGTGACCTCAATGCCAAAATTTGTGTGGGGACGGACGCATTCGCCCGCCTAGCGAAGCCGAAGGCGAGCCGGAACAAACTATATAAAGAGAGAGAGAGAGAATTTTGATGGTGAAATAGAAAGGGCGTCCCGAAGGACGCCCCGAAACTCCGGTGAACCGAGCTCTAAGCCCCGGCCCCGCGCTCTAATTTTTGCGCCCGCGCCAACTCTTCCAACGAAGGTACCGATTCCGGTTCCGTCAACTTGACCTCAGACAGCGTCGCTCCAGAGCGCATCGCCTCCACCAACATCTGCATCGCCAAGTCCGTATTTGGAGGGATAAAAATTGTCGCAGCCAGCAGCCCGCTTCGCACCCACGCCTGCCCCGTCTTCGGCATGCCATCGCAACCGGTAAACGGAATCTTCATCCAGCGCGCGGCATCCGTTCCCGCAATCTCGCTGAACGCCTTGCGCGCGCCCATTGCCATGCTGTCGTCCTGCGCGCCCACCAGATCGATCCGGCTCTCCTGCGAAGTGCGCAACCGCAGCCACGAACTCACCGTCTTGTATGCGCTCTCCTCGGTCCAATTCGCGCGCATCGTTTTCATCTGCACGTTCGCCGGCTTCGTCTGATTCATTCCCCGCGTGCGATCTTTCGCCGCCGAACTGTTGGCCGGCCCTTCGATATACAACAGCGATCCGCCCTTGGGCAGCAGCGCTGCGAACTGCTTCCCCTGAATCTTTCCCACCTCGACGTGATCCGAAGTGATGCCGAACACCGGAACCTTGGACGCTCGCCGCAGTTCGGCGATGTAGTCCGCCTCGTGATTCAGCACCACCCATCCAATCCCCGCCGCAGCCGCGGCTCGGGCCACCTGCGGAAACGCCGTTCCCCCGGCCGGTTCAAACAGAATCGCATCCGGCTTCACCGCTGACGAGTCCTGGACGTAGTGCAACAACTGCTGGCTCTGCCTCAACGCATCATTGCCCGCATGTATGATTTCTATTTCGACGCCCAGTCGTTGCGCCGCCTTCTGCGCCGCAGTCGCCTGCTCCTGCTGATAGTCGTTGTCGTCGTTGGTGAGTGAGACCAGAAAGCGCAGTCGCTTCATAAAAGGTGTCCCAAAGCCGAATCTTATTCCAATTGTGAAGGCGCCGATGATGACTAAGGTAACGTCAGAACAGGTTCAGACATTTTCGGATGAATGAAGAGGAAGTGCTTCCAGCAGAGAGATCTACGCGCCCGCAGCCGCGCCCGCGCTTAGAAACGATTTCAGCTGCGCGTCCAGGCTCGCCCGCGTCTCATCTGTCATATCAACGAAACGAAACGGCTGCATCCATCCCTGCGTGGCCCACATGGGAAACAGCATCCGCGCCTTGCTGCGAATCGTAGTGTCCTGAATATGAAAGGAGAGCTCGACTTCCAACTGCTCATCGAGCGGCTTTTCCAGATGCATCACCCCGCCCGTAATCGATAGCTGATGAATGGCCGCCCGCACATCCCGCCGGTTGGGCAGACGTACCAGCACCAGCACCGACCCGCGCAGCTTCACGCGAAAAGGACGCTGCTCGAATCTACCCTTCGCCGCAGCCACCTTCTCTTCACCAGCCGTGGGCTGTTCATCCATATGCCACGAGTATGCCAGCCCAGCGAAGACTCCCGAAGTTACCAAGGGGAATAGACCGACTGCAGCTCACATCACACGCCCGAAATCACGTGGGGACGGACGCATTCGTTCGTCCCCGAGCGCAGCGAGGCTAATGTAGGCCTATGTAGGGACAGCCGCCCTCGGCTGTCCAGCGGCCCGGAAGGCCGCCTCCCCACCAACTCACAACTCAGAATTCTTCCGCGCCCGCCCCATCCCCGCTGCAATTCCCTGAGCCACCGCTCGTCGATATCCAGCCCGATCCATCGCCTCCATCGTCGCTGCCGCGATCCCTCCCGGAGTCGCCGCCTCGTGCAGCAAGTCGTCCAGACTCTCCCCGCTCTTGCGCCAATAGAAGATCCCATCGGCCAATCCATGCGCCGCCGCGATCAACGCCGTCCTGCGATCCAGCCCCGCATCTTCTGCCGCCTTCGCCAGCGCAGCCAGTGCGTGATACCCATGCGTAGGCGAGTGCGTCGCCGTGATCACCTCCATTGCAGCCTCGTCCAACTCCAGCACCGGCCCAACTTGTTCAAAAAACTTCCGTACGCGAATGCGATCTTTCTTCGTAACCCCGCGATCAAAAGTCACGGGAGTCAAGCCTCGCCCAATCCGGCATACCGGGCTCGGCATGGCGTGCACCCAGCTCACACCTCCAAGCCAAGCCCGCAAGTTCTTCAATGGAATGCCCGCAGCCAGGCTTACACACAATGGTGGCGGCCCAGCCTTTCGAGATAAAGCACCGCAAGCCGCAACTTGGCCCAGCATTTCCCGCACCGACCCCGGCCGCACCGCAACGATCAGCATCTCCGCCCGCTCCACTGCCGACTTCAAATCGCGCGCAATCTCGACCCGCGATTCCCGCCGCAACGCCCTCAACTTCTCCGGATGCCGGTCATACACCACGATCCCGCGCCTATCCCCAGCCAGCCGCAACCCCGCAACCAGCGCTCCAGTAATCCGCCCTCCACCCAGAAAAACCGTAGCTTTCATAAGAATTCTGATCCACCGTGGAAGAGCGGCCCCTGAGGGCCGCGTAAGTTTTGTTGAAGGATCGGGGCTTCAGCCCCTGAGGCATCGCCCTAGTCCGCCGTCCCTCCACCATCCACCACCAGCGCTGCCCCTGTCATGAAAGAGGAGTCATCGCACGCCAGAAACAGCACTGCCTTGGCAATCTCCTCCACCGTCCCCACGCGTCCCAAGGGACGCGACGCGCACCCCGCAATGTAATCTTCCCACTTCAGCCCGCGCATCTTCGCATCCGCCGGAAGCATCGGTGTCTCCACGTCCCCCGGACAAACGCAATTCACCCGAATCCCCTGCGCTCCATGATCAATGGCCATCGCCTTGGTCATCAACACCACGCCGCCTTTCGACGCGCAATACGCCACCGCGTGATCCCCGCCTACAATGCCCCATCCCGACGCGTTGTTCACGATGACTCCACTTTTCTGCGCGATCATCACCGGCAGCGCGCACTTCGACATCAGAAACATCCCTTTCAGATTGACGTCGATCTGCTCATCCCACTCGCGCTCCGAGCACTCCAACGCCGTCTGCGGATAGTACACTCCGGCATTGTTGAACAAAATATCGAGCCGCCCAAACGCGCGCAGCGTTTTCCCCACCGCGCGTCGACAATCTTCGGCTCGGCTCACATCCGCAGAAATAAAGATGGCGTCGCCGCCGAGTCGCTTGATCCGCTCCACCACGCCAGCCCCGCGTTGAGCATTCCGCCCACTGATCGCAACCCGCGCCCCCTCCGCTGCGAACAGCAAAGCCGTAGCCTCGCCAATCCCCGAAGTCCCGCCGGTAATAAGCGCAACTTTATTTGTCAGTCGCATAACCGTGCTCATGTGGGGTAGCGCTCACGTGGAGCGGCCCGTGTGTGGACGTACGCATGCGATGGGTGGAAGAGCGGCCCTTCAGGGCCGCGTCAGCGGCCTGAAAGAAACGGGGCTTTAGCCCCCGTGGCTCGGCGTCAACCGATAACGGAAGCCACGCCTCTCACCGGCTAGCCAATCCTCCCGCCGTCTCCCCGCCGTCCAGTGTATAAACCTGCCCCGTAGCGAACGCAGCATCGTCCGAAGCCAGATATGCAAACAATCCCGCAATCTCTTCTGGCGACGCATGCCGTCCCAGCGGAATCTTCGCATTCACCTCCGCCAGCATGGCGTCGGAATATTCCGCCCGCTGCATCGGCGTCAATACATATCCCGGAGCCACGGCGCACACCCGCACCCGCGGCGCCAACTCCAGCGCCATCGAGCGCGTCAGCTCAATCACGCCCGCCTTGGTCGCGTTGTAATCCGCATAATATGGATACCCCATCATCCCGTTCGTCGAAGCCGTCTGCAGAATCACTCCACTGTCCGGCTTACCGGAAAAACGCTCCCACATATGCCGCGCCGCCGTCTGCGCCACATAAAACACTCCCGTCAGATTCACCGCCAGCACGCGCTCCCATTCTTCCGGAGTGATGTCGAGAAACTTGTGGCGCACGCTGATCCCCGCATTATTGATCAGCACATCCACTCCATCCATCAGTCGGATCGCCTCCGCAAACGCCGCCTCCACCTGCATCAGGTCGGTCACGTCCGCAATGATTGCTGAAAGAAAGCCCGCTTCATTGAGCCCATGCAAGTCACGCTTGACGCGCTCGCAGGCCGCCGCGTCGCGATCCAAAACACAAACCCGAGATCCCTCTTCCAGGAACCGCGCTGCCGTAGCCGCCCCAATCCCGCTAGCCCCGCCCGTTACCAGAACCCGTTTATCTTTCAAGCCGCGCATGTCATCTCCCAGAGCCCTGTGGGGGCGGATGCAACCCGACCTGGGCGCAACCGAAAGGTCCGTCCAAGGTCTTGATCCCCTGAAACTTGAAAATGAAATCACCCCAGAATAACGACTCGAACCAGGATTGCCTAGAAAGAAGAACGAAATGCAGAAGGAAGGACGTCATTCTTGTCGGGTGCCTACATTTCTCGCGTCTTTTGTGAGAGGTGGGGCTTTTGACTTCCTTCGCAGAAAGAAGAAAAAAGCGTAGCGGGGTCATTCTGAGTGGAGCCGCTCTTCAGGCGGAGCGAAGAATCTCCCTTACAACACCGCTGAGGGAACTCACCCCAATCTCAACGCAGCAGCGCGAATACATCACAAGTCCGCTCAATGATCGACTGCTGCTGGACCGTAGGATTGATGAACTCGATGCCATGCGTAAACTCTGACCGGTTTCGCACCACACCACGCAAAATCAGTTCCGATGAAGAATAAGGAAGCAGAAATTCCAGCGTCAGGCTCGTGCCCGGCTCAAACTTGCGTGGGACGAACAAGCGCAATCCGCCTTTGCTCACATCGCCCACCTGCCCGCTCAATTGGCACTGCTGCCCGTTCACTCCGGCAGTGACGTTCACATCGAGCGTGACGTTATAACGTGTCCAGCGGCGCTGCTCGCTTGTTTTGACCATTTTCTTCTTGTCCGATTCCCCTGCACGACCAATCGACTTGCTCACTCTTACTCTTTCGTACTTCTCCGCCGCGGTCAATCCCACATCCGTAATTGAAGCTCTCCTCCGGCATGACTTCCGTGCCATACCGAACGGTTGCATATTCTCGATCGCACATTCAGGCCAAATGCAGTTCCGCCGCGGGCGTGAAACGTGTCCATTTCGCGCAATTGAAGGGCGTTCCGGACAATTATTAGAGACTATTGAAACGATTTAATGCTTTCTTAGGTCCCTCCGCCCGACATAACGCTGGCCGCGCGTTGCTAAAATAAACCCCAAGCTTCCGGGGGCGTTTGCGATGCGTGTTCTCTACCGTGACACGCACCAGGCCGGGCGCGCTTTGCAAGGGGAGAGTGCGTATTCATACAGGTTCGTTTTCACACGGCTTTGTTCTTCGTACCAATGATTTGGAGGAAGCGGCTTCATTGTTGAGCGGTTCCGCTATTCCTTATTACTCCGAGCTTCTGCCGGGCTCGCCTGCATTTGCCACCAAGATTTTCATCACTCAAGGCCAGCAGATCACGTTGTCGCGAGTGGTCACCGTCGGAAGCCTGCGGGTTGAGGCGCGCCTGCCCGACGATTGCTTTGCGCTCGTGCTCGATCTGCGCTGCGGCGTCGGCCTGCATCGCGGCCAGGCGCAAAACGTCACCGTCAATTCCGAATTCGCTTTCCTGCAGTCGCCGCTCCAGTCCGTCGAAGTCCTGACGCCGGCTGAGTTCGAAGCTCTCTTCCTGCGCTTCTCTCGCGACGCGGCCGTCGCCGAGCTGGAAAAAATCCTTGATCGCGAAGTGCATACCGATCTGGTGTTCTCTCCCGCACTGCGCCTCAAGACTGCCGCGGGTCAGCGCCTCACCGTCATCTGCGGTGAGTTGCGCCGCATGCTTTACAGCACCGACTATCAGCAGATCAACGATTCGCTCCCGCTGCGCCAGCTCGAGGATGAACTCATTCAACTCCTCCTGCAGACCCAGCCTCACAACTACACCCGCCTGCTCAATCGCGGCAGTCGCGCCGGATCGCGCCAGCTCGACGACGCCCAGCAATACATGCGCTCCAACGCCCATCTTCCGCTGACGCTCGGCGACATCTGCCAGGCCGCCGGAGTCAATGCCCGCACTCTGCAGAATTCTTTCCGCAAAAAGCAGGGCTGCACTCCCATGGAATTCCTGCGCAACATTCGCATGCAGGAAGTTCGCGCCGGACTGCAGAATCCTGTGGAAGACACCAGCGTCAGCCGCGAAGCTGCTCGCTGGGGATTTCTCCACTTCGGACGCTTCTCCAGCGAATACCGCGCCCAATTCGGAGAACTCCCCTCCGAAACCCTCCGCCGCGCCCGCCGAACAGAATAAAAATACTCATGTGGGGACGGTGGCCCTGTGGGGACGGGCGCCTTCGCCCGTCCACCGAGCGAAGCGAGGCAGCAAAGATGAGCGCGAGCGCCACCCTACCCAGCCGCGCGCACTCCAATCGTATTCGGCACCGCCCGCAACTCCCGCATCAACTCCGCATCGCATGCCCGGTTGATGTCGTAAATCGCGTACCCCAAATTCCCCCGCGTATCCAAAACTTGCCGCTCAATATTGATCCCGCGGTCCGCCAGGATGTCGTTGATCGCCCGCAAAATTCCCGGCACATTGCGATGCAAATGCAGCAGCCGGTGCGATCCTGGCTCGTACTCCAGATGGCAATGCGGCAGATTGACGCTCATCAATGAGTTCCCCGTGCGCACGTAATCCACCAGCTTTGCCGCCACGAAATGCCCAATATTTTCCTGCGCCTCTTCGGTGCTTCCTCCCACGTGCGGCGTCAGAATCACGTTCGGTAAGCCCTGCAGCACGCTCTTGAACTCCCCGCCTGACTCGGGCTCGGAAGGAAACACATCAATCGCCGCCCCCGCAATCTTTCCACTCTTCAAGTTCTCCGCCAGCGCCGCATGATCCACTACCATGCCGCGGCTCAGATTCACCAGGCACGCGCCCGGCTTCATCGCCGCGAATTCTTCCGCGCCAAACAGGTCCTGATTCTGCGGCTTGCCGTCGACATGCAGCGTGACCACATCCGCCGTCTCCAGCAACTCGCGCAGGCTGACCGCCCGCGCATTGCCCCGCGCCAGCACATGCGCGATGTCATGAAACACCACCCGCATGCCCAGCGCCTCCGCCAGGTCCGACACCTGCGACCCGATCTTTCCATATCCCACAATGCCCAGCGTCAGCCCGCGCACCTCATGCGCTCCTGCCGCCGACTTGTTCCACACCCCGCGATGCATCTGAGTCGAAGAAACAAACACGCGCCGCAGCAGCACGATGATTTCTCCCATCGCCAGCTCCGCCACCGACCGCGAGTTCGAATGCGGATCGTTGAACACGCCAACTCCCCGCTCGCTGGCCGCCGCCCGATCAATCTTGTCTACCCCAATGCAGAACGCGCCCACCGCGACCAGTTTCTCCGCCGATGCAAGCACCGCTGGCGAAATGCGCGTCTTCGAACGCACGCCCAGCACCGAAGCGCCGCGAACCTTCTCCGCCAGTTCGCCCTCGCCCAGCGCCGCGTTCAGCGACTCGACTTCATATCCCGCCTCGCGAAATACCTCGACGGCAACCCCAGCAACGTTCTCCAGCAAAAGTATTTTCAAGCCCCCTCCAACCAGCGGTCTAGATGCACCAAGGATTATCTCAAACACCAGAACACACGTAGGGACAACCATCGAACGTGTGGGGCGGACGCATTCGTCCGTCCACCGAGCGAAGCGAGCGCAGCAAAGATGAACCATGTAGGAACAGCCGCCCCCGGCTGTCCAGCGGCCCAGACCCATCAGACCGCTAGGTGCGGGTGCCAAGGTCGGACGGTTGCGCCATTCCTCACCGCTGTTCTATGCTTACTCCACTTGGGTTCTGCTGTCAGTTCTTGGGTTCGTCACAGCATGCAGCGCTTGACCGCAAGATTATTGCTGCTGTTCGCGCTCGCCGGAAATTTTCTTCCGGTGGCGCTGGCCGCCACTGCTGCGCCGCCGCGTGCGTGCTGTCTGCGCATGGCTCACAAGTGTCACGCAGCCGCCAGCGCGCAATCCGAAGTAGCCATCACCGCCAGTAGCTGCTGCCTCAATCACAACTGCGGCCGTGCTCTGACGAAAACACAATCCGCGGCCGTCGTTCCACAGGTCGCTCCCGTTTTCATCGCCGGCGCCGTGGCTCACGCGTTCGCCGCCCACTCCAACGCTCCTGCACCTCAGATCGCCGTATCCCAATCTCCACGCGCACCGCCCGCCTGCTGAAACTGCTTCGCACTGAAAACGGAATTTTCTCGCCATGGAGTTCCCGCTCACGCGGTGATTCCGTGGTCGATGTGCTCCGTTGCCCGATCAGTCTCTCCCGACGCCCATGGAGGCAAGATGAATTGCAGGGGATTCCTTTTTATTCCAGCGCTGTTGCTGACCAGCATTGCCGCCTTCGCCAACGTCTACGGCGCCATCCGCGGAGTCGTGCACGACCCCCAGCACCGCCCCGTGCAGGGCGCCATGGTCATGTTGAAAGCCAAGTCGTTGGATTGGGCAAAGACCGCCAATACCGACGCCAACGGAGAGTTCCAGTTCAACGCCATTCCCTTGGGCGACTACACCATCAGCGTCGCCAGTGCCGGCTTCGAGCAGGCCGCCTTTAACGTCACCGTCATCTCCGGAACCGTGCCCGTGGCGCACTTTCAATTGAAGGTTGCCACCAAGCAGGAATCCGTAACCGTCTCCGCCGCTCAGGCTGTGGTGCCCACCGACAGTCCCACGCCCATCACACTGGTCAACCAGCTTGATATCCAGCGCACTCCCGGCGCCGACCGCACCAATAGCCTCGCTATGATCACCGACTACACTCCCGGCGCCTATGTCACCCATGACATGCTGCACATGCGCGGTGGACACCAGACCACCTGGCTGCTAGACGGTATTCCCATCATCAATACCGCCATCGCACAGAACGTCGGCCCACAGTTCGATCCTAAAGATTTGGAATATGTGGAAGTCAATCGCGGCAGCTACGGCGCAGAATTTGGCGACCGAACCTATGGCGTCTTCAACGTGGTCCCGCGGACAGGGTTCGAGAGCAACAAACAAGCCGAGCTCGTCCTCAGCGCCGGAAATTTCTATCAGACCAACGACTCGCTTAGTTTTGGCAGCCACACCGAGCGCTTCGCCTACTATGCCAGCCTCAATGGCAACCGCAGCAATCTCGGCTTACAGCCTCCTGTCCCCCAGGTGGTGCACGATGCTGAGAACGGCTTCGGGGGCTTCGGATCGTTCATCTTCAACGTAGATCCTTCCAACCAACTACGGCTGATGACCTCAGCCCGCCGCGACTACTTCCAGGTTCCCTACGATCCCAATCCCAATGACGTGGAGAACGGATCCATCCCGGAAAACGGTTTCACGCCACAGTATCCCAGCATCGGTCTGCGCGATGGTGAACACGAGACTGACGCCGGAGTCCTATTCAGCTGGGTCCACACCTTCAATTCGCATTTGATGACCACCGCGTCGCCGTTTTATCACTACAACCGCGGCGACTATAGCGGCCTGCTCACAGACACTCCCGCGGCTACCACCGAAAACCGCGGCTCGACCTATGTGGGTGGCCAGGCCAGCTTCGCCGCCAATTACAACAAGAACGACCTGCAAGTCGGATTCCTCAGCTTCTATCAACGCGACAGCCAGCTCTTCGGCGCCATCTTCAATGACGGCAGCGGCAACCAGCCTTTCACTGACACTGAGCAGCCCACGGCCAACCAGGAAACCTTCTACATCGATGACAAATTCACTCCGTTCCCCTGGATCACACTTTCCGCCGGCATGCGCCCCACGCGATTTGCCGAGGGCAACTTCTCGCCTACCTCGCCGCCGCCGATCTCCGAGTCCGCCATCCAGCCGCGCTTTGGCGCAACCGTAACCGTCCCTAAGCTGCGCTGGACCTTCCGCGCGTTCTACGGCCACTACTATCAAGCGCCGCCGATCGAGA
Organism: uncultured Acidobacteriota bacterium; assembly: GCA_963701925.1. Lineage (GTDB taxonomy): Bacteria > Acidobacteriota > Terriglobia > Terriglobales > Acidobacteriaceae > Sulfotelmatobacter. The sequence goes on along the minus strand of CAVPBQ010000004.1, from coordinate 671,379 downwards.
CCGTGTCTGGCCCCGCCCTGATCGACTACACCGGACAGCAAGGCCTGGGATTTGTTCCTTTGCATGGCGAACGCGATGAAGAGCACCAGTTCGGCGTGATGATCCCATTCCACGGGTGGGTGCTCGACGCCGACAATTTCAAAACCAACGTGCAGAATTTTCTCGACCATAACAACATCGGCGCCTCCAGCATCTTCTTTCCGCTCACCGTGTCACAGGCTGTGATTCGTGGATGGGAATTGACCCTGCGCTCGCCGCGGCTCGCCCATCGCGGACAATTGCACCTCGCCTACTCCAACCAGATTGCCGAAGGCAGCGGTACCATCACCGGCGGGCTCACCGACTTCATGTTCTCGCCCGGTCTCAGCCCGCTCGACCACGACCAGCGCAACACGCTCAACGTGGGCGGAGACCTCTCACTGCCGCGCAGCTCTTATGTTTCCACCAATGTTTATTACGGCTCTGGGTTCAGCAATGCCTTTCCGGGCCAGCCTTATCCCGGCGACTACCTGCCACAGCACACCACCTTCGATTTATCGTTGGGAAAGGACTTCGGCGAGCGCTTCACCGCCTCACTCACAGCGCTGAACGTCGCCAACCGCCGCGTCGAGTACGATAACAGTCTGACCTTCGGCGGCTTTCACTGGAACAATCCCAGAGAGCTCTACGTAGAACTTCGCTACCGCTTCCATTACTAACAATGAACCACCTAGGGACAGCCGCAGCTTGCCCTGAGCGTAGGCGCTGCGTTCGGCAACGCTTGATGTGGAAGTCACGATGAACCACGTGGGGACGGACGCATTCGTCCGTCCAGGGCAGCCGAAGGCAAGCTACCCACGGGGAAGGCAAGCGCTATAAGGGACCGACGCGCGAGGCGACCTATTTCTAGCGTCTTTGCGAGAAGTGAGGACACCCCGCGGTTCGCGCAGCGGCCGGCCGTTTTTCCGCCGCCAGTGTACAATCGTCCTCGCTTTCATTACTGCCTTGCCTTCTCTCGTCCCAGCCAGCGCACTCATTTCTCCGCAAGGGCACCCGCGGCGGCTTCGTTGCCGCGGATTGCTTCTCTCCGAATTAGCCCAACAAAATGCAATGGTGCTCAACGGCGAGGACGGCCAGATTGCCCATTTTGCACCTCTATCCGGCCTGTCTGGCACGAAAGATGGAATCTCAGTCACCTATCTGTCATCGCCAAAATTTGCGGACTGGTTACGCCCCGGGGCAGACGTAGCCGTCGTCACGCGAACGGAATTGCGCAGCTACCTTAAAGAAGGCAACGCGGCGCTGCTGGTGGATGGCAGCCCGCACGACTGCTTCTTTACGGCATTGACAGCTGCGGTTGAGAATGGAAATTTCGAGTGCCTTCAGCCATTCCTCGATCCCTCGGCTCAAGTGCACCCAGCGGCCGTGATCAGCGACAACGTCCACGTCGCCGCAGGCGCACTCATCGCAGCCGGAGCCGTGATTTTACCCAACACCTACGTGGGCGAGAACGTGACCATCAAGCCGAACGCCACGGTGGGTGGAGACGGCTTTGAAAATGCCATCATCCGCGGTCGCCGCTCCATCGTTCCTCATGCGGGCGGAGTCTGGCTCAGCGAGGGCGCGCAGGTAGGCTCCTCGACCTGCGTCGATCGCGGCCTCTTCGGCGATTTCTCTTTTGTCGGCGCTCATACCACCATTGATAACCTGGTGCACTTCGCGCACTCGGTGCGCACCGGCCGCAATTGTTCTCTCGTGGCTTGTTCAGAAATTTCCGGCAGCGTGGTTCTGGGCGACGGCGTCTGGCTGGGACCCAATGTTTCCGTCAATCAAGGTCTCACCATCGGAGATCACTCTTACGTAGGCACAGCGGCCGTCGTCACCCGCAACCTACCGCCCCATTCACTGGCCTACGGATCTCCCGCCAAGGTCGCCGCCCAGGTCTGTGTCTGTCGCGCCAAACTGCAGTTTCTGGACGGTGCCGCCGCCTGCGCGATCTGCGGAAAAAAATATCGCCTGGATGCAGTCGGGCAGGTGCAGCATGTTTGATGCAGAGCGCCTCTGGGGACGAGTTGCCTCCGAGCCCGTGTTCGTCCTCACCGGCGATCAAGACTGGGCGCCCGAATGGGCGATTGCCACTTATCTCGAAAAAATCCGCCAATGGGGACAGCTCGCTCATGTATTTCGAACCAGTCCTTCCGCCCTTCTGGATTCTGCCCTCCACGCCGGCGTCATCGATCAAGGTTGGCATCCCAACTTCATGCCCGGTTCCACTCATGGATCGACCGTCGATGAGGTCGTGCAATACTGCCAGCGAAATTTTCCCGGCGCCCGTACCGCGCGCTGTCACTGCTTCGCCGAGGACTCCTACCGCACGCGCGCTCTGGCCCGGGCCGGCATCGTTGCCGACTCGCAGAATCCCACTCCCTGCCAGGGCTATCTCCTGCCCATGGTCCACTTCACCGGCATTCTGCGCCTGCCTGTCTATCTCGAAGATGACGTCGCCTTCTCCGCCGACCCAGCATTATCGGTGGATGTTTTTCGCAAATCTCTGTTTACTCCCGGGCTGAAGATTCTGATTTTTCATCCCACCTTCGTCGCGTGTAACACTCCGACCCAGGCGCACTACGATTCCGTCCGCTCAAAGATCTTCGACACGGCCGAGCCTGCGGAGGGTGTTCACTGGGCGGGACGCGGCACGGCCAACCTGTTCGATGAGTTGATGGACGAGATCCTGTCGAAGAATTACAAATTCGACTCCCTGCACGGCATCGTGGACGAGTTATTGCGATCACTGCAGGACAAACCCGATCTCCAGCCTCCGGGATCGCTTTACCGCTTCAGTGGTCCCGCGCCTTCCCGCAGCGACAGGGGTTTGGAAAAATGACCCGCGGCTTTAGAGCAGTCTCGGAAAATGATTAACCGTGCTACGCAGCCCCCGGCGCTTCCGAAACGCGATGAGCTGCATTCCGTCCGAACTCTCAGAATTGTTCTTTATCTTCTGCTGTTCGCGGCCGCAGCCGAATTTGTTTTGCGCGCGCCTTTACGTTATTTGCAGTTCACCAACTGGAGCGACCTCTCGCAGAATTATGCGGCGACCAGAATCTGGCTGCGCGGCCAGAATTTCGCGGATCCGGAAAACTTCGTCACGCTATGGCGCACCGAGGTTCATTCCACTCTGGATGCCCACACTGGCCGTACCCATCTCGCGCCGCCGCCCGGGACTCTCGTCCTCATGGCGCCTATCGGAGCGCTGCCCTGGCCCGCCGCCAAGATCGCATGGCTGGTGGTGTTGCTGGTGTCGTTTGCACTCACTGTCTGGGCCCTGATCAACGTCGCCGGATTTCGCGCCGGATCTCCTGGCGGATCCCCACGTCCCATCCTAAGCCTCGTCAAAGACCCGCGAATTATCGCCTTCGTCGCCGCCTGCCTCGCGCTAGCGCCTTTTCATACCGGCATCGCCGCCGAAAATCAGACCATCCTCGTCGTCGCCTTGTGCACACTCGGCATTTGGGCAGCGACCGGCCGCCGCGATCTCGCCGCCGGATTATTATTCGGCGCGGCTTGCAGCCTGAAGCCGCACCTCGGTACTTTCATCGTCCTTTATTTCTTGCTGCGCCGCCGCTGGCGCTTGTTCGCCACCGCCATCGCCTTCACCGCCCTTCTCGCTCTGATCGCGATTGCCTGGATGCAGATTTGCAGCGTCTCGTGGCGAGCGGACTATTTTCACAATGTCAAAGTGCTCGCCACCGAAAATAAGATCGACGACTTCACCGCCGCCAATCCGATTCGCTTCATGCTGATTAACCTGCAGGTTCCGTTTTATTCGTTCACCCACCAGGCGAAATCCGCCAACCTGCTGGCGTTGTCGACCGCAGCCGTACTTCTTGCTTTATGGATTTACCTTGTCCTGCGCCATCGCGCCCGCGCGCCGGAACTACTCTCCCTGGCCGCGGTCGCGGTCATCACCCTGCTGCCGGTGTATCACCGCTTTTACGACGCGTCGCTGCTCGCCATTCCCCTGTGCTGGAGCCTCACCGCGCTCGGCGGCCGCCTGCGCCATGTCGCCCGCGCTGCGCTCGTTCTCATGCTGCCCTTCCTCGTTCCCGGCGCAGCCATCTTGCAGCAGGCAGTCTTCAACCACCGCATTCCTGCTTCGGTGTCTGAATCCTGGGCGTGGGATGGTTTCGTGATGCCGCACCAGAGCTGGCTGCTGCTGGCGTTGGTTGTGCTCTTGCTCTACGCACTTGCGCGCGAGAGCAATCCTGAATCAGCGGCGTAAATCGCACTCCTAGTGAAGCTTTACCCCAGGGCCGAGCCCCAAAATAAATCCAATCGCGAGAATCGCAGCGGCCCCCATCCATCCCCAACTGCGACGGATCTCGGGCATCTGCAATTCGCTGCTGGGGATGCGCCGTCCGTTCAGCAGCGTCCACATCCAAGCCAGCGCGGAGTTTCCGCCAAACGACGCCGCCGCGGCAGAAATCAAAATCAATATCGGCCCCACCGGATTCAGCGCGCCGGCGACACACGCAAGAATTCCGGCCGTGAGGTACGGGATGACCGTAAGCTGGCGCGCCCGGCGCACACGCATCTTCGGATCGCTCGCCAGAAACGGACGCAGTTCGCGCACGCACAGCGGCACAAACAATGCGAAATAGGTAACCGCCCCTAGCGCGGTCAGGCCGACGCGCCACGCCCACGCCGGCTGCCATCCCGCCACCACCGCGGCCCAGTCGCCTATGTTGCCCATCCCGGAGAACAGAAAATATCCGCCGGCCGCGAGCAGGTTGAACGACATCAGCAGCCAGAAAAAGTAGCGCCAGCGCGCCGAATGTTGAATGGACCGCGCAACGCCCCAGAATACGGCTCCGAAGATCAGATTAGCCAGCGTTCCGCCCGCCGCCACCAGGCGCGTGTCCAGGCTGCAATCGAAGTGCACCGTAGAAATTACCAGCGGCTGCCCGCCCGTGACCACGCACATCCCGCCGTGGCCCAGCCCCTCATGGATAACATCGCCCACGATGGTGGCCACAATCGCGATGGCGACGATGGTCCACCGGTCGGGCTGCGTCGCCACTTGCGATGCCGGGGTATCGGATCCAGCTAAATCCCCAGCAGCGTTGATCGCCATTCGCCGGATTGTAACAGCGCCCGCAGGGTTTTATGTGCCCAACAAACCAGCCTGCGCCTGCGGCATTGCCATCTTCTGGTACGCGCCCGTGAAGCGCACTCGGATCACCCAGAAAATCAGCAGCGCCAACGGCAGAAGTGCCGGCACGATCAGCACCGGAGATCCTTGCAGCCACACGGGAAATACCTGCTGCTGTCCCAGGAAGAACGAGCCAGTAGCGATGAACCATCCAAAACACATCCGCCAAAGATGGCGCGCAATTCGCCGCCTGCCGGAAATTCCGCGCACCAGCATGCGCAAGTCTCCCAGTGCGGCAAGCAACATCACCGAGCCCATGAAAAACGGCATGAACGGAGGAACCCCGTCTTGCAACTGGGCTCGCCCTGTGGCCGCCTGGAATCCCGTGTTCACTGACAGCGCACCGATGGCAAACGCAAAAAGAAATCCGACCCAATCCCAGATTCCGGTCGCTCCATCTCTGCGACGAGCTGTCGCCCACGCCGTCCCCACCATGTAGACCGTCAGCATGCCGCCAAACACATTGTTCATCTGGTGCTTCATGATGGCCAGGGGCGTGGAAGCAATCCCCATGCACAGCATCGACACCACGAAGACGTTTCCCGAACAGCCGTGCCAGCGTGAACCTTTGCGAAACGACACCGCAGCGGCGCCCGCCAGCATCGCCAGCACGCCACCAGTAACATGCAAAATTAAAAGCGGCAATCGCATCGTGGCTACTCCTCTGCGCTCTCGAATCCGTCAGAGCGCTATCCACAATACGACCAGAGACCTGAAAGGATCCCAAGTTTTTAAGGAAATTGCGACGGCGCAGCTTCTTTTCGCCAGTTCCAAACCGCCGTCATCCTGAACGCAGCCGCACTGCAGGCGGGGTGAAGGATCTCCCCAGCACAGCTGCACACGTAGTGAACCCGCGCGGCCGGAAGCCTACTGCCCCACGCCGGCCCGCCGCGCCGCATCCTGCATTTGCGCCAGCCTCTGCTTCTGCTGATCCAGCATCTCCTGCATGTGTGCCAACCGTTCCGTCTGAATCGTCTGGTACCGACCCACCGGAGTGTCATAGCTGGCGGTCCCGATCGCCGCATGCATCGACCGGTTGACGCGCTCGATGCGCGCCTGCAGATCGGCGACTCGCGTTTCCTGATCCTGAATTCGCGATTTCCACTGCTCGCCGGAGCGCTGTTCGGCCCACATCCGCTGGTTCGCCCGCTGGTCCGCATGCTGATCCGCGGCCGATCGCTTCACTCCTGACACCGTCGTCATCGGCTCGGAAGACTCCGGAACCGGCGGCGGATCGGTGGGCAAATCCTGATTCGTAATCACCTTGGGCTTAACGCCCGATGCCTGGTCTGACTGCTGCTGCGCATGCACCGTCCGCGCCACCTCGCCCAGCGAGTCCCCAGACTGCGACTGCCCGAACGCCGCCGTACCCATGCACAATCCAACCATAAGAATCCGCCAAGCCATACGCTGCATAAGCCCTCCCAGGGCGTTCGAAAAGTCGTCCGATAAAAGACCGCTCCCTTAAGGAGAACCCAACCAGCCGCACCCTGTCGCGCCCCAAAGGTGTAATTCGCCCCAAACTAAAGGCACCAACGCGAGGTGACCAAAGGGACAATTACCCTCGTCCGCACCCCAACCCGCGGTGAGTCTCGTCACAGTCAAGAGGGGGCAAGTGAGTATTGAATAGGAGTGCCGCGCGAGGGATGAACCATGGAAAACGCAGTCGGTCTGGTCATGACGGGCGGCGGAGCTCGCGGCGCTTATCAAGCCGGCGTTCTCAAGCGCATTGGCGAGCTGAAGCGCGTCCGCACCCAGGGCAATCCATTTCCGATCATCGGCGGCGCTTCTGCCGGAGCGATTAATGGCGCCGCCCTGGCCACAGGCTGCGGTGATTTCCCTCTCGTAACCCAGCTGATTGAGGAGGCCTGGGCCACTCTCAAACCCTCCGAGATTTTTCATTGCGGCCTCATATCCCAGGCGCAGAATTCCCTCACCTGGATGCTCGATCTTTCCTTCGGAGCAATTCTGGGAGGCGGCCATGCCCGATCGCTGTTAGACGCCACTCCGCTGCGCCGTTTTCTCCAGCGGCATCTCGACTGCGACCAGATCCAGGAAAACATTCGCCGCGGAAACCTTTACGCCCTTGCCATTTCCGCGACTAACTACAACTCGGGGAAAAGCTACCTTTTTATTCAGGGAAAGCGGGGCCATCCCATGTGGAAGCGCATCCGGGTCGTGACAGTGGCCACTAAGATTACTGTCGACCACGTTTGCGCCTCCTCGGCGATTCCCATGCTCTTCCAGCCCGTGAAACTCAAAACTCCGCGCGGGTCCGCCTTCTTCGGCGATGGTTGTTTGCGCCTGCAACAGCCGCTCAGCCCGGTGATCCGCCTGGGGGCGGAGAAGGTTTTCGTGATCGGGGTCCGCTGCGGAAATAAAGAAACCCAGGAAGAAACTACAGAGGATGAAAGAAACCCTTCGCTCGCGCAGGTGTTGGGGGTTCTGCTGAACGTTATGTTTCTCGACCATCTCGCAACCGACATCGAGCATCTGGAACATCTGAATCAGCTGCTCGACGACGGCCACATCAATCAACTGGGCATCGAAGGACACGAAAGAATACGGCCATTGCGAACCTTCATCATGTCGCCTTCGGTCAACTTGTCGGAGCTGGCGGAGCAGCACCAGCGAGACATGCCCGCGCTGATTCATTACTTTGTATCCAGCCTGGGACGGGACGCGGCCTCCTCCGCCGACCTGATGAGCTACCTGCTGTTCACCTCCAAGTACACCCGAGATCTCATTCAGATTGGTTACGGTGACGCCAGCGAAAGAATCGAAGCCATCGAAGACTTTCTTTACTCTTCCAACGAAGGCGACGCCCGTCCACGGGACCATAAAACGGCAGGAAGCGCGTCGAAGGCAGGCTCGGTAACGAAGCGTACGGGAAACCAGGTCAAGTCTCGCGGCTAATCGCTTCGCTTGTGCAGCCACTGGTTATCTACCGCACTTCGCTCTATCCCAGCTTCACTCTTACAATCTCCTCCACGTCGCCGATCTTCTCGCCCAGCAGATTTAACTTTCTCGCCAGACCCTGAATCTCCGCCTCCGCCCGCCGGTTCACGTCGAAATCCAGCTCGCCACGCAGTCGATCTTTCGTATCCTGCCGGTTCTGGCTCATCATGATGATGGGAGCCTGCAGCGCCGCCAGCATATTCAAAAACAAATTCAGCAAAATATACGGATACGGGTCCCACGCCCGCTTGCCCAGCACCGCATCCACGGTCATATAAATCGCCAGCACGATGCTGAATAAAATAATGAACGTCCACGAGCCGCCAAATCCAGCGACGATGTCGGCCACGTGCTCGCCAACAGTCGCGTCCTTTTCGATCACGTCATTCGGATGCCGGTTCGCCCGCAGCCGCACCAGTTGCTGCGATGCGTGAAACTGCCGGCCGAGGACGGTCAACATGTCCATGCCCGCCATCGGTTTGCGCTCGAGGAGCGTGGCGATGTGTTTGCGATCCACCTCGATCAGCTGCGCCTCCTCGATCGCAGTCGCCTCCGTTTGATGCGGTGTCTGCTCCAGCATCGAGGCAAACCCGAAAAATTCCCCGTGCGAAGGCTCGTCGACCACCACCTCCTGTCCATCCTGATCGACAGTCGCCACGCGCACGCGTCCCGACACGACTACATACGCCTGCCCGCTGGTGTCGCCGATCTTGTAGATGCGCTGCCGCGGCGCAAACGTCTTCAAGCGCACCTGCCCAGCCAGTACCGCCGACTCTTCCTCGTCCAACTGCGCAAACAACGGAACATGTTTCAATACTTCAGGATTGCAAGCCATCGCACGCCTCTCGCCCACTAGGAATCGAAACGCCCAAACGCCATGAGGATAACAAGAAGCGCAAGGGAAGGATTCCCGACGAGCGGGCTGCGCGTCATGACGTGGCGGAGCGCCGCATCAGCGCAGGGTGCCATGACCTGGAAGAGCGCGAGTCAGCGCGGGGTGCCGTCACGTGGAAGAGCGGCGCTTCAGCGCCGCGTCCAATCGTCCAAAATGATCCGGGCTTTAGCCCCTGAGCTATACTTCCGCTGAGGCGCGCATGACCCTCTCGGCGAGCAAGACGATGATTCTGGCCTGCGTTCTGCTCCAGGCCAGCCTACCCCGCACCGCGGCTCAAGATCATCCGAACAATCCCAGCTCGAAGACAATGGAATATAAATCCGGCCAGGTCTGGAAAACTTCGCGAGGCACTACCGTTACGATTTTGGCGGTAGAGGATGTTCACCGGATTGGCAAGGTCGTCCACGTTAGTATCGATAACATTCCCCTTCAAAGCTGCGATGTTCATCTGACCCGGGCAATCGCACACCTGGCCTTTACGGAGAAGATGATGCGAAAGAGCCAACTCGATCTTTCGAAAAACGATGCCGATTTGCCGGAGTCGTCGATTGACGCGTACAGGAACTGGCAGTCGCAGAAGAACCACCCTATAGAAAAGGTGCCGCTCCAGGACGCAATTCTGCCGGCCTTCGGGCCGTTAATTTGCAACCTTGTTCCCAGCCAGACGTAGGAGACCCCGATGCCCTCGAGCCCGCGCTTTCGCGTGTTGGCCTACATCATTCTCGTATTCACCTTCAGCTCGATTTTCTATACACTCTGCATCCGCCACGGAATGAAGGCCGCGTACATCTACGGGCTGATGTGGTGTCCCGCCGCGGCCGGCCTGCTCACCACCGCGCTGACCAAACGATCCTTCCGCGAATTCGGATGGCGCCTCGGCAAGCCCAAATACCTTCTCGCCGGATGGTGGATCTCCATGGCCTACGCCTGGCCCGCTTATCTCGCGGTATGGGGCACGGGGCTGGGTGGCTTCCCGAACCAAGAGACGCTCGGAAAATTCCGCGCGTTCCTCCACATGCCTTCCACTCCCACGTGGATCGTGCTGGTCGTCAGCTACATTCTCGTCGCGACGGTCGCGGCGCTGCTGGGCTGTCTTTCCGCGGGCGGCGAGGAAATCGGCTGGCGCGGATTCCTCGTCCCCGAGCTCATGAAGTTCAACTCCTTCACCCGCACCTCCATCATCGTCGGAATCATCTGGAGCGTCTGGCACGTCCCGCTGATTCTGTGGAGCGATTACCACTCGAAGACGCCGTCGTGGTACGCCGTCAGCTGCTTCGCGGTCATGGTCATCTCGATCAGCTTCGTGTTCGCGTGGCTGCGCATGAAATCGGGCAGCGTCTGGCCGGCCGTGCTGCTGCACGCCACCCACAATGCCGTGATCCAAGGCTATCTCGACGCGCTCACCGCCGACCGCGGCATCCGCACCAGCTATCTGATCGGAGAATTCGGCTGCGCCATGCTCCCCCTGACCATCCTCGCCGCCTGGATCGTATGGAAACGCCGCGCCGAGGTGGAAACCACGTAGCCCCGGACGCATTCTTCCGGGCGCTTTTGACCTTCGGCTGATGTCTGGAGAAGCTCGCTGCGCTCGCAGGACGGACGAATGCGTCCGTCCCGACGCAGGTGGTGCAGTTCTACGGCCGGCTTACTGTGGAATGATCGCCCTGCTCTTGACCGGGGTCTCGCCCGACGCTACCGTCTGAAACGTTCCTACGCCGCCCAGCGCTTCGCCATCACTGAGCACGCGAAAATAATACCGAGTATTCGGCGCCAACCCATCCAGCTGCACATGATGATTGCGCCCCTCGTTGCTCTCCACCGCTTCTTTGGTTTGCGTCATCTTGCTGGGGTCGGTGCCGTATCGCAAAGTCATTGTCCCCGGGGCGCGGGTCGACCAGCCAATGGTGCAGTTCGAATCGGAGACATATTCCGCCACCGGTCCATTGTTGATCTGCTGATTCCGAGCCGATGCAGTCGAGGTCTGGGCAACCGCGCCCGGCCCACCCTGCGCTGCCGCGAAGCAAAGAGCAAAACCGCTGATGAACAGTGATGCCAGTGTTAGCTTCATCTCGAAATTCCTCCATGGTATGGCAACTATGCGACCTGAAACGCAAAAAACAGCTGCTTAGAGATGCGCAAAGGGAAGATAAAGTTGGCGGCGTTTATGCGGGTGGATGAACATTAGGGAGCGACTAGTGCCGGCCTATCGCTCGGTTGAACAAATGCAGGTCGCAACCCGTATTAACCTGGCGTGTATCCCAGGCAAGGAGTTCTCTCTCGATGAAAAGACTGCCTCACTTTTTCCTGCTTGTTCTCTTGCCCCTTTGTGTCGTGCGCGTAGGCGCGCAATCTACCCCACAGCCCGATCCTCTGTTTACGACGATCCAGGCGCAAGATGCCAAGCTTTTCGACGCATACAACCACTGCGATCTGACCACGCTGGGCGCAATGGTTTCGGATGACCTGGAGTTTTATCACGACCAGACCGGGCTCTCCGTCGGGAAAGAGCCCTTCCTCGCTGCCATCAAGCAGAACATCTGCGGAAAAGTGCAGCGCGAACTGCTATCGGGCACACTTGAGGTGTACCCGCTGAAGGGATATGGAGCGGTCGAGATCGGGATTCATCGCTTTCACCACCCTGACGCCCCCAAAAATGTCGGAGACGCCAAGTTCATCATGCTGTGGCAGAACAAAGATGGCGGCTGGAAGGTGACGCGCGTGATCAGCTACAACCACAACCAAGGCCTTCTGGCAAAGTAGTCGCGGATCCCCGTCACAACTGACGTTTCGCCTGCGGTTGATACTGGCCTTGCGGATGCTATTATGTGGCCTTTCACGCGGAGGCTCGCATGAAATTGGGACCGAGAATTGCCCTGGTGGTTGTAATCGTTCTGCTGGTTGTGATCGGCGTAGGTGCAGTAATAGTGCTCGGACCGCGCGCATTTCTCGGTCCGCGTTCGAGACCTCTCACCGCCCGCACCTTTGACGTCACTCCGGCACGGCTGCAACGCGGAGAGTATTTGGCGAACTCAATCGGATGCCTGTATTGTCACTCACCGCATGACTGGAGCAAGCGGGATACCCCGATTCTTCCCGGGATGACGGGCGCCGGGCAGCATCTCCCATATACCGACCTTCCAGGCAAAGTCTTTGCGCCGAATCTCACCCCTGATAAAGACAGCGGTGCCGGCAATTGGACGGACGACATGCTGGCTCGCGCCATTCGCGAGGGCATCGGCCATGACGGTCGCGCCCTCTTCGCGATCATGCCGTTTCCCCATTACCGCACCATGCCGGACGAAGATTTGGCCTCGATCATCGTGTACTTGCGATCGCTGCCGGCGGTCAGGAACGTCCTTCCAAAGACAGAGCTCATTTTCCCGGTAAAGTACATCATTCAGAACGATCCGCAGCCTCTCACCACCGGCGTCCCCTCGCCCGACGTTTCTGATCCGGTCAAACGCGGTAGATTTCTGGTCAATATGATCGGTTGCGCAGATTGCCACACGCCGGTAGACAGCCATCACAACCCCATCCCGGGAATGGAATTCTCAGGAGGGCAGGTATTCCACGTTCCTTGGGGCACGGTCGCAAGTTCAAATCTCACACCGGATCCTTCAGGGATTCCATATTACGATGAGGCCACGTTCATCAAGGCGATGCGCACTGGAACGGTACAAGCGCGCGAGCTGGACAAGACTATGCCCTGGTCAACGCTGCGCAACCTTACGGACGAGGATCTGGCGGGAATCTTTGCCTATCTGAGGGCAGTGAAGCCGGTCGCCCATCGCGTAGACAACAAGGAACCGCCAACGCTTTGTCCCCTCGACGGAGCCATGCACGGCGCCGGTAACCAGAACAAGAAAAAGTAATCCTACAGCTTTGCCGAAAGACTCCGATTACGCTCGTCGGCCGTCGGCGGCGCAGCCGCCTCTATCCTAAAATTCCGTGCGTGATCCCCCGCCACCACGCCGGATTCACCCGCCACAGGTAGATCGCAAGATTCTGCCCCACGATCAGCGGCGGCAGCGCGTAGAGATACACCTTGTGCACCCGCCGGTCGACGATAAAGTCGCGCGCCACGCCCAGCAGGATTAGCAGGTCCAGGCAAAGAAAAAAGAGGTTGTGGTTGAACACGAAATCAAATCGGCCCACGGCTGCGTCCATGAGCGAGATAGTCGCGATCAGCATCAGCCGGCGATGGAATTCGGGCTTCGTCCTCCAATAGATGGCCAGCGCAATGGTCACACCGAAGGCCAGCATGTCGTAAAACGGGATCGATAGAAATGCGTCCGTGCCGCTCTGATGGAGTGTGACTGCGTCGAAGCGCGCCATCACAATGGCGACAGTAATACCCAGTGGAGCCATCACCGCGGCCAGCCCGGCTCCAAACCATCCGATAGTGCGGTGCCAGCCCACTTTGTGTATGCGCACCAGCCCCGACTGCGCGATGAAGAAGACCACCCAACTCACGAATGCGGTCGCGTGCATCCACAGCAGGAAGGGCCGCGGCGGGGCGGCGTGAATCAGGTTGTGCTCGACCGTGCGGCTGAAGCCCGACACCACCAGCACGGCGAAGGCGAGCGCCATCACGAAATAGAAATACCGGCTCACGAACCTTCTGAACTGGTTCTCCGCGCTGCTTCCTTTTTCGCGAACTGCTGCCGATCCAACTTGTCCTGCGCTGACGAAGGGGGCAGACATAACCTTTCCTCGATCTGCGGGGCGCGGCCAGATCGCGCCTTCCTCCGCTGTGTAATTTGAAAATAACCGCTGATCACGGCGCCAAACGCGACACAGTGTAGCCTAGAAAGCCCTCAAGGTGGAGGCCAAAATCGCGAGGTGCGGGCAGCCCCCATTTCTAGGGCCGAATCGCGCAGGTCCGTTAGAAGGGAAAAATTCGTAAAACCACGGACGCTCGTCCGCTGCCATCCTTGTGGGCCTATCGGGCGTTCGGCGCCCCGGACAAACCCCTCATAAAAATAGACAGTTTGCAGAGGTCAATAACTTCGTCAAATGACCCTGCAGCATCTCGCGAAGTTCACTTACTGAGGAGCATTGGGGGGAGGGTTGCCGGTGCCCGGACTTGGAGCACCCGTGTCGCCGGAAATGTTCGGGTTATTAACATTCGGCGGTTTCTGGGTTACGGTCCCAGGATCGGAGTAGGGCCTGATGGCTGGGGATGTGGCGGGAGGCGGCGGCTGCGGATTTGTCCAAGCCGAATTCGGCTTCATAGGCTCCGGGTGAGCCTGAATAGGACACTTATCTGCAACTACTCGCATTTTGTTGACGGCTAATCTCGGGAGTCCATCCGATTTATTTTCTGGGGGCGCGAATTCGTTGGCCGTTACCTCTATCAGTTTGCCTCGGACAGAAGCAAAGCGGTCAGCGCTACCAGTCAAATCAAATATTTCCCCTGTGCTGGCTTGCATGAAGGTGTAGCGCTTCCCTCCAGTCACACAACCACGGATAGTGATTTCAGCGTTGCGCGCCGGCGCTCCATTCGGGTGCTCTTGAATGGTTGAGTTCTGCTGAGCCGCGATCCCCAGCGAGAACCCAAAAGTCAATGTCGCTACGAGGAACTTGCCCGTCCGTCTGGCCATCGCGATACCTCCTTTCCGGCAATATGTAGGATGCACTTGGGGAAAAGTGGTTGCTGTCCTGACCACGATTGCATTGAATGGTCCGGGCACAATGGACTCAGTGACTGCCCGTTCTTCAATACAACTCCAGCGCTTCTTATAACGCGCATCAACCCCTGTAGGGAATTTACGCAACTAATAGGTGCCGTACAGTGAGGCGATGCGTGCCTCCAATTCAAACCAACGGGAGTTTTCATGACTGACGATCCGAATAAGAAACAGAATGATCCCACCCACAGCGGTCAAAGCGGGCAGCATCCGGGACAGCAATCCGGCCAACAGCAGCGCAATCCTGACGACAAGCGCCCCTCGCAGGGCGGAACCGATAAAGACAAGGATCGCGACCAGAAGGAACAAGGCGGACAGCGGCGGGCATCGTAACGCTGCCGATCGACGGCCCCGGCGCCAACGTCGGGGCCTAGCCCGTTGATCTTACGGCAACGCCAGAGCAAAGACGCTCCTCATCGCGCCTCATGCGAACTGCATCACTGCAGCTTCGCGTACTCCGCCCGGGCCTGCTTGAGGATCGGCACATCCGGGTCGGCATCTTTCCATAGCTCAAGAAATTCCTTGTACGCGCCCAGCGCGCGCACCCGTGCCGCATCCGACTCCGCGCCCTGCGTCGATTTCGCCTGCAGAGCGTTCGCCCGCGCCGCGCCCAGATGCGCCACCGCTCCCGTCCAGCAATTCCACACGATTCCACCATGATCCAGAATTTTCTGGAACTCCGCCGCCGCCGCCGCGCCTTGTCCCGCGGCCAGATACGCTTTCCCGCGAATGTAGCTCGTCTCGAGACACGATGGATTCGTGAGGAAGGGAATCGCCCCGTACTCAATGGGTGGCAACGCACTCTGCAGCAAGCTGATCGCCGCCGCCGAATCCTTCCCGTCTTTGTCTTTGTGAACCAGCGCCACTTGCGCCTGAATTGTCGGCAGCCAGATCGACTGCATCTGCGTGTCCAGCGGATATTGCTTGTTCAACTCCTGCGCCAGCGATTGCGCCTTCGCCGCATCGCCAATCATCGCGTAGGCCAGCGCCGCTTCCGTCTGCACGCCCTGGCTCGCCGGCGCCAGCTTCAATCCTTCGTCAGCATCCTTCCGCGCCTCCGCCAAGTTTCCGAATGCGGCCTCGCGTAGCGCGGCATTCGCCCACCAGGTCGCGCCGCTTTCCTTGCTGTCGGCGCGGATCGCCGAATCCACCGCCCGCCGCAGCAATTCCCGCGACTTACCTGCATGCCCTATATAACCCTCAGAGTCCGATGCCAGCGACAGCCCGAAATTTTCCAGGTCCGGCTTGCTCGAAAACCACTGCCGCTCTGCAGCCATGCCCGCCGAACTGTCGGTCAGAAAACCGAGAGCATAAAGCTCGGAGTGCAGAATCCAATCTTCCAGGTGAAGCGTGTGCGCCCCGTCAATCGTCTGCCGCGCCTCATCAAAGCGATGCAGGGCCAGCAGGTAATTCGCGATATTCTCGTACACGCTGACATGGTCGGGCGCGGCTCCCTGCTCCTGCCGGGTAATCTCCAGCGCCTTCTCGTAATTACCTTGTTGTGCGTACACCACTCCGAGATTATTCCCCGCCGAAAAATCACGCGGATAATTGTCCACCGTTTCCTGATACGTGCCCGCCGACTTGTCCAGTTCTCCCGTGACGTTCCGGTAGTAGTCGGCGGTGATGATCAGTTTCTCGCGCTCGCTGGCGTGATTGCGCAGCTCGAACGCCTTGGTCGCATATTCACCCGCCCGGCTCGACTCACCCATGCTGAAATAGCTACTCGAGAGCTGCCGGTATCCCATGGCAAAGTTGGGATCGAGTTGAATCGCTCGCTGGTAAAAGGGCAGCGCCGCAGCCGTACCCTTGGCGTGATCAATCTTTCGGCCCTGCGTCAAAGCCTGTAGCGCTTCCAGCGAAGAAGTCGTGGCCTGTTCCAGCGGGACATCAAATTTCTGCACGGTCGCGAGCGATTCGCCCAACTCTGTACGCAGTTTCGCGGCGACATCGCCGACTGCATTCAAAACTTTTTCCTTGCCGTTCGCCGTCGCCTGCTGCTGCGCCAGCGGATCGCCGCTCTGGCAATTTACCGCCTTCAATCCCAGCACGTATTCCGTGCCCAGCGTGGCAATCGATCCCGCAATATAAGCCTTGCTGCCGTTGCGCTGGCAAACTTCGCGCGCCACATCCGGCGTCAGCCGCGTGTCAGCGGGTCGCGTCATCAGCTTCAGCGTCTTCGAGACTTTGCTGTCGGGAAGCACGTTCAGAAATGGAGACTGGTTCAGCGCCACCGTCAGCGCCGTCTTTAACGTATCGTCAAATACCGGATCGCCCGTGCTGTTCGCGAAATCGCCAACCACGATCGTGTCTTTATCACTCAGCGCGTGCCCGCGATGCGAGCGCAGGTAAAGTCCTCCGGCGACCAGAGCAAGGATCACCACCACCGCGCCCGCGACAGAAATCAGCCAGCGTTTGCTCAGCCTGCGAGCCGGCTTGAGTTCGGCGCGCCGTGCCGCCTCAGCCACCTGCCGCACCGCGCCAACATTGACTCCCGACCCGCTCGCCGGATAGCGCTGGCTCTCGGTATCGCGCTTCAGTCGCTGCAAGTCGGCGCGCATCTCCGACGCATGCTGGTAGCGCAGATCGCGATTTTTTTCCAGCGCCTTGCCAATCACCGCCTCCAGCCCCGTCGGTACCAGTGGATTCACCTTGGCTGGCGGCGGTGGCTCCTGATGCAGAATCGCGCCGCAGATTTCCCCCGAACTCGACCCGTCGAACGGCATCCGTCCGGTCGCCATCTCGTAGAGCACGCAGCCAAACGAAAAAAGGTCGGTGCGCGGATCCAATTCCTTGGCCCGCACCTGTTCCGGCGACATGTACGCCACCGTGCCCAGCATCGCTCCCGGGCTGGTCAGGTGATCGGCGTCGGACTCCGCGCGGGTCACCGTGTTGCCGCTGCTCGATGTGCTGGTGTGCGTGACCTTGGCCAATCCGAAATCGAGAATCTTCGCATGCCCCCGCGTCGACAGAAAAATATTCGCCGGCTTGATGTCGCGATGCACGATTCCCTTGGCATGCGCCGCGTCCAGCGCATCCGCAATTTCCACGGCGATGGGTAGCAGCAAGTCGAGATCCATCGGGCGGCCGGCAATGCGGTGCTTCAAAGTCAGGCCGTCGAGATATTCCATGACCATGAAGACACGGCCATTCTCCTCGCCGATATCATGAATGGTGCAGATGTTGGGATGGTTCAGCGCCGACGCGGCCTTGGCCTCTCGCCGGAAACGTTCCAGCGCGACCGGATCGCGCGAAACTTCATAAGGCAGGAACTTCAGCGCGACAAAGCGCTCCAGCCGCGTGTCTTCCGCTTTGTACACCACGCCCATGCCCCCGCCTCCGAGCATCTCAATGATCCGGTAGTGAGAGATGGTTTGGCCGAGCATAAGTCCGAAAGCCAGCAGCGTTGTAAAAGGATCACGCCATCTTAGGAGCGGCCAAGAAACAAGTCAACGCAAGCGCCAGCGAAACGAGTAGCGCTCCCTCTGTCATCCTGACTGGAGCCGCTTTTCAGGCGCAGCGAAGGATCTCCCGCGCAACGCTGTACACGTAGTCGGGCCAGCCTGTGATCTCGCCGGTATTCGCGATAGACGGCGCACTTCTCCGAGAAGAGCAAAGTTCTACCGATTCTCTCCGCCTGTGATTAAATTCAACCCAGCATGAATTCCCTTGATCTCTCCTCCGAAGATTTTCGCCGTTTAGCCTCCGACGTTGTCGATCTCTGCGCGAAATATTTGGCCACGCTGGACCAACGATCTACGTTCCCTCAGACAACTGGCGCCCAGAGCCAGCTCCTCTTCGACCTCGACCTGCCGGAGCGTGGCATGGGCGATCAGGCCTTTGCCGCCCTCACGGATGTAATTGCAAATTCGCGCGCCCAGAACGGCCGCTTCTTCGGATACGTGCAGGGCCCGGGAGAGCCCATTGCCGCGCTCGGCGACCTCATGGCCTCAATTCTGAACCAAAACATTACGGCTTGGCGCTCTTCGCCCGCAGGAGTCACCATCGAGCGCACCGTGGTTCGCTGGCTGGCGGAAGCCGTGGGCTGTCACGGTTTCGTCGGAACGCTCACCGGCGGAGGCTCCGCTGCCAACCTCATGGGCCTGGCCATGGCGCGTGAGAGAAAAACTCCCGCCAATGAGCGCGGGCTGTACAACGCTAAGGCCGGCGTCATCTACGCTTCCGAGCAAGTGCATATGGCCGTGCCCAAAGCCGTGGCCCTGCTCGGAATCGGCCGCGAGAACCTGCATTACATTCCTTGCGACGCTTCCTATCGCATGATCTCATCGCTCCTCGATCAAGCGATCCGCCAGGATAAGGCGCAAGGCCGCGAGCCCATCGCCGTGGTCGCATCGGCGGGCACCGTCAACACCGGCTCCATCGATCCGCTGCGCGAGATAGCAGCCATTGCCCGCGCCCACGATCTCTGGATGCATGTCGACGGCGCCTACGGAGCGCTGGCGGCGATGGCCGCGCCCGAAAAGTTCGATGGCCTCCCGCTGGCGGATTCACTTTCCCTCGATCCCCATAAATGGCTCTACCAGCCCCTCGATTGTGGCTGCCTGCTCTATCGAGATGTCAGCTTCGCGCAAAGTACCTTCACCTATACCGGCAGCTATGCGAAACAACTCAGCTCTGATCCCGTGGAGGGCTTCGCGTTTTTCGAAGAGTCGATCGAGCTTTCCCGCCGCTTCCGCGCGTTAAAGGTCTGGCTCTCGCTGCGCTACCATGGGTTGAACGCCTTCCGAGCCGCCATCGCCCAAGACCTCGATCATGCGCAACGCCTGGCGGCCGCCATCCAAGGCTCTGCGTCGCTTGAGCTTCTTGCTCCCGTGGAACTCAGCGCAGTCTGTTTCCGCCACCTCCTCGGCCAGCACGCTTCCGAAGAGCAGCGCAATCGTTTCAACCTGGCGCTACTCAAACGCATCGTAGCGCGCGGCAAGGTATATCTCTCGAACGCAGAGTTGAAAGGGAAGTTCTGCCTGAGGGCCTGCATCGTGAACCACCGCACGCAAGATAAGGATATCGATGCCGTGGTTCAGGAGGTCCTGGAAGTAGCCCCAGAAGTCGCTGCAGCGCTGAAATGAAGCCCGCCCTTTTGAGATGTCCGTGTGCTCCATCCCTGCGGAGGGTGCCTTCGTCACGTTTGAAGCAACCCGCGCACAACACCGTTCATCTCACGGCTCAATTCAAATATGTATGCGAGCCCGCGTGAAACCTTCCTCCGAGGAAAACATGCCGCACCAGAAACTTGTTCAAACCTTCAAGCAGACGTTCCTGGGTGTTGAGTCGGACATCGATGGATTCATGGCGCTAGTGGCTCCTGATTGCGAATGGACGATCATGGCTACGGGAGAGAAGTTTGCCGGGATTGAAAAAGTCAGGGAGTTGGCGAAACGATCCGTAGCGGGCAGGACGCATACGAAGGAAATCAAGATGGAGCCCACAACGCTGTTCGCCGCGGAAGAGCATTTCGTCATAGAGTACGTCCACAATGCCATTGTCACGGAGAAGTGGCCTGCCTCGAAGAACCGTCCCGCACCCGGAACAGTCCTGAGCATTCCGATCTGCATCGTTGCGCATATCAAGAACGAGAAATTTGACTGGCTTCACGAGTATTTCGATCTTGCGACTGTCTCAGGGATCAAAGGACAGAAGCTCTATTCCTAACGGGCTCGGCCGCTGGCCCACCCTTTTTTTCTGTCCGACAGAAATGGAGCTGCGCGGGAATGCGTTCGTTCAAACACTCTCGACTACAGCACGTGTCTGAACCTGAACCACGGGAGAGCGATAACGATGTCAAAACCGATGTCAAAAACCAGGAGTGTCGTGATCACCGGCGCGTCCAGCGGCATTGGACTTGCGACCGCACTACGCTTAGCGAGAAGTGGCTGGCGCGTATTCGCTGCGGTACGCAAGGAAGCTGATGCTGAGCACATCATAGCTAAGGCCGGAAGCAATGTGGAATCTGTTCTTCTCGATGTGGGAGATAGGGACTCCATCGCTACTGCTGCAGCTGAAATTGAATTGCGGTTGAACGGGAGTGGCCTTGACGGCCTCTTCAACAATGCCGGCATTGGCAGTGTATCGCCGGTGGAGCATACTCCGCTGGATGCGCTGCGCCACATTTATGAAATCAATCTATTTGGACAGATTGCTGTGATCCAGGCCTTCCTGCCTTTGGTGCGCAAAGCGATGGGACGCATTATCAATACTGGCTCAGTGGGCGACCATCTTACGCCCCCGTTCGCCGGGGTGTTGGCAAGTTCCAAAGCCGCATTCGCATCCATGAGTTCCGCTCTCAGACTCGAACTTCGGGGTCAGGGTATCCATGTATGCGTGATCGAACCAGGCTCGATCAATACGCCGGCAGTTGAAAAGACTCTTGGTGGCGTCGAACAATCGATTTCCGTCATGTCACCGGCGGCGCGTGCCTTATATGCCGAACCATTTCGAAAAATGGCCAGCGCTTTTTCCAGGAATGAGCGCGCCGGCAGTTCGCCTGACGCCGTAGCCAAGGTTGTGGAGCGCGCCTTGACCGAGCGCAATCCGAAGACGCGTTACCCGGCGGGCAAGGACTCAGCAAAGCTCGCCTTTCTCGCTCGACTCCTTCCGGAAAAACTTCTCGACCTTGCAGTCTTGAAGACGTTTGGACTATCAACGGGATTTGGCAGCAGCGCTTCGTGAGAGCGGCAGAACGAACAACTATGCGCATGCCATCGGACAAGCGGGCCAATGCGCCAGCATTCGAGATCGACCGAGTGTTGGCGAAATGGGGAGCCACCCCCATCAGGAAAGAGAAAAAGCCGCCTCATTCTAGCTTTCGGTTTTCGGGTGGCTGGCCCATCCTTTGCGGGGTTTGCAAAGGGTGGGAACTCTGAACGCCTGCGCCATGAAGTTTTCCACAGCTCCCAAAGAAGAAAAACTCATTCCGATGTGACGAACAACCTTTACTGAGAATTTCAAAAGTGCAAAATGGCGCGCTCCACAAGTCACGAATCAAGCCGGTCCGCTAACTCCTTTCTTCGCAATATTTTGCCTGTAACCCATTTAGATCCAATATTTTGCCGCTACGCAGGCAGATCTACACCCCATAAATCCTTTGCCACCAATCGCATACGCACCGCCCATCAAAAAATTATTCAGCCCGATCTGTTCCCGCGCAAACCTCTGACACTTCCCACGCCCCGCAGGAATCTTCATCTTGACCCTTCACACATCCCAAGGGACAATCATCATCTCTCCCCCGGATGGTCACCTTATTATGACGAAGCGACTAGCCTGCATCCTTCTATTCTGCGCGGCGACGATCTCTTCGTCCGCGCAGTTGACCACCCTGGCAAGCTTCAACAAGACCAATGGCCGCGATCCCGGCTGGCCGGGCGCTCCATTCGTGCAGGGCACCAACGGAAACTTCTACGGCACCACTGCTGCCGGCGGCGCAAAGGACGAAGGCACAGTTTTCGCCATGACGCCCGCGGGCAAAATCACCACGCTCTACAGTTTTTGCTCGCTGGCCAACTGCAGCGACGGCGCCGGTCCCAACGCAGGATTGATTCAAGCCCTCAACGGCAATTTCTACGGAACGACCGATGGCGGCGGTTCCAACAACTTCGGAACGATTTTCGAAATCACCCCGGCGGGGAAGCTGACAACCGTTTATACCTTCTGCTCGCAGTCAGGATGCAGCGACGGCGCCAATCCTTCCGGAGGATTGCTGCAAGGCTCCGATGGCAACTTCTACGGTACAACCGCAGTCGGCGGAGCTTTTGGCGCGGGATCGGTTTTCAAAATAACGCCGGCCGGCGCGTTCACCACAGTGGCGAGTTTTGACGGCAGCAACGGCGACGACCCGGCCTTCGGCTCGCTCATCCAGGCCACCGATGGAAATTTCTACGGAACCACGTTGGCCGGCGGAGCCAGCACCGCATGCGGTTCCGGCTGCGGCACCGTCTTCAAGTTGACTCCTCGCGGCAAGTTGACTATGGTTTACAGCTTCTGCGCACAAATCAACTGCACTGACGGATTCGAACTTTTCGGCGGCCTGGTGCAAGGCTCCGACGGTAATCTCTACGGCACAACTGCGGAAGGCGGAGCCAACGGTTACGGAACCGTCTTCAAACTCACCACTGCCGGCAAACTCACCACGCTGCACAGCTTCGCCTCTTATCCGGATGGCGCCTATCCCGAGGCCGCGCCAATCCAGGGCACCGACGGAAATTTCTACGGCACGACGCCGAATGGCGGGACCAACGGCGTGGCCGGAACGGTATTCCAAATCACGCCATCGGGCGCGCTGACCACGCTCTATGACTTCTGTGCGAAGACGAATTGCGCGGATGGCACCGGCCCCTTTGAAGGCCTGATGCAAGCCACCAACGGAAAATTCTACGGGACCGCATTCGGCGGCGGCGCCAGCACCAACTGCATCGGTGGCTGCGGCACCGCTTTCAGTCTGGCAATGGGACTGGGCCCGTTCATCGAAGTACGGCTCAACTCAGGCCGGCTAGGATCGCACGTGCAAGTCCTGGGAAATAATCTGACCGGAGCGACCGCCGTGAACTTCAACGGCACTCCTGCCGCGTTTACTGTGAGGTCAGCAACGGAACTTACAGCAACTGTGCCTGCGGGAGCGACAACAGGACTCGTCATGGTCGTCACACCGAACGGAACACTCACCAGCAACCAGCCGTTCCGAGTGATCCCGTAGAGCGGGATCGGCTACACGCATTCCCGAATTGAAGTCGGCTGCAATATTCACACCTCGTTGTGACATCTGTCACAGATTTGCAAGGCCGGCTCGCGTTAGTCTCACCTGTTTCCCGGTTGTTCCCGGTTCCCTCCGAGCAGACTGATCGTGTGAGGTCCTCCCCATGTATGGGAGAAGTTGGCGTCTGCTCGCACTTTTTCTTGTCGCGCTGACCGCAGTTGTGGTCAGCGCCCAGTCACAGTCTCCCGACCGTGGGCTGGATTTCGCCCTGCCGGCTTTACCGCCGACCGGGCACGTTCCGCGCGTCGGCTTGCCGCGCATCTACGAATTGCCTCAGCTCGCCGCGGCGGCTGGAACCATTTTCTCGGGAACGGTTACGTCCATCGCGCGCCGGCCCGCGACCGCAGGCCAGCCCGTCGAGACCGTCGCCATCACCTTTCATGTCGAGAATGCCATTCGCGGCGCTACGCCCGGCGACGATTTCACGATTGCGCAATGGATCGGACTCTGGTCCCAAGGCCAGCGTTACCGGGTTGGGGAGCGGTTGCTCCTTTTTCTTTATGCACCCAGCAAATTAGGGCTGACCAGTTGCGTCGGCGGAGGCCTTGGGCGCTTCAGCCTCGATCCCGCCGGAAAAGTTCTGCTTTCCGCGCAACAACTTTCTGTGTTCCGAAAAGATCCCGTCCTGGGTGGGAGATCGCGCGTTCGTTTCAGCGATTTCGCCGGGGCGGTGCGGCACGCCAGTGGGGAGGAATGAGCTTATGCTGAAAACTCTCAGCCAAGAGATGACTGCGCCAATCCGCGCGGCATCTACCATGGGCTCGTTTCTCCTCAGGCTGGCCGTCGCTATCGGAATTGTGCTCGTTTTCGCCGCGCTCTCTCATGCCGGCGGCCCGAAGTATGTTGCCGGTACTACTTACTTCAACGCAAACATGACTGGCCAGCCGCTGACCTGGCCGCTGGGGCAGATCATCTATTACACGGATCAAGGCGATCTTAG
Source organism: uncultured Acidobacteriota bacterium (assembly GCA_963701925.1). Taxonomy (GTDB): domain Bacteria; phylum Acidobacteriota; class Terriglobia; order Terriglobales; family Acidobacteriaceae; genus Sulfotelmatobacter. The sequence goes on along the minus strand of CAVPBQ010000004.1, from coordinate 646,935 downwards.
CCCGATCCTGCCCAACGCTGCCGTCAACTCTCTGGTGGCGAATGCCTTCGGCCAGTGGACCGCTGTCTCCACCGCAGCCTTGAATGTCTCGAGCGGTGGCGAACTTGCCGAAGATGTGAATGGCTCTAACGTCACTGTCAACTCTGACGGCAGCATTTCCATGCCCCCCGACATTCAGCCTTCCGCGACCAGCACACCGCTGGGCGTGGTCTACGACTATGACGGGTCGGTGACGGACGCGCTGATGGGAGCGGGCGCGGGCGATGCGAGCCAGTGTTTTTTCAACTCCGTTTTCGGCGGGAATGATAATTACGGCGCGCTGGGCACGTACCAGCACGCCCTCATCGTCATTAATGGCCAGTGCGCGCAGGAATCGTCGCAAGTGGTCGACATCGAATACCGGTTGGTGCGCGTGATGGGCACAGTTCTCGGCCTGGGATGGTCGCAGGCGAATCCCAATGTGCTGACCGGCGCGCCTTCGCCAACCAGCGACGACTATGCCGGCTTTCCCGTCATGCACTACAGCGATCCGGCTTATTGCGTGCCCATTACGAACTGCTATGCCAATCCCTTTCAGCAGTCCGCCGATGATGTTGCGGCCTTATCGCGGCTGTATCCGGTGACTTCGCAGAATCAGGCGAATTTTCCTGGAACGCAGATTTTTTCCAGCGTTAGCGCTCGGGTTCACGGTTCGATCTGGTTCACTGACGTGGCGGGAAATCCGACGCAACCCATGCAGGGAGTCAACGTCGTCGCGCGCTGGATCAATCCCGCGACCGGGCAGCCCTCGCGCAAGTATGTCGTGACTTCGGTCTCCGGCTTCCTGTTCACCGGGAATGCTGGAAATCCCGTAACCGGCCCCATGGACGCGTTGGGAGATCCTTTCAGCGACTGGGGATCGACCAATCCCGCGCAGGAAGGCTTCTTCGACCTGGCCGGGTTGCCGCTGCCCGCTGGAGGCAACGCACAATATCAACTTACAGTCGAGGCAATCGATTCAACGTGGGCGCTGGGCGTGGGGCCGTACGCGCCTTATCAAGTCAGGCCGTCGGGGTCGATGCAATCCATTCTGGTAACCGTTTCTGCCGGGCAGGATGTGGCGCAGGACATCCTCATGACGGGCAGTGCACAGCCCGTGCCGCCGTGGTCGCCCACACAGACATGGTCCGCGCCCGCGCACGTTCCCAAGCCCGGCGCCTGGACCGGATCGCTTAACGGCTATGGCAACGTGGCCTACGCTCTGCTGCCCGCACAGGCGAATCGCACGTTGTCGGTAGCCGTGACGGCGCTCGACGAATCAGGCGCTGCCACACAAGGCAAAGCCCAGCCCGTCATCGGGATGTGGACTGCGTCGGATGCGCAAGGCAGCATGCCGCCGGCATTCACGCCGTCTCCATTCAATTCCACGGTTCCGGGAATGACCCTGCTCAATGCACAGGTCTCGACGAGCGCCAACTTCATTATCGGCATCGCCGATCTGCGCGGAGATGGCCGTCCCGACTATCGCTATCGCATGTCGGTGCTCTATGCGGACGCGGTTTCTCCACAACGGCTTGCCGTGAGCGGAGGCGCGCTCGCGATCACCGGCATCGGATTTTCTTCCGCTGTAACGGTGTCGGTAGGAAGTCTGCCGGTAAGACCATTGGCGGTCAGCGCCGGGCAGATGATCGTGCCTGCGCCCGCGTTTCCCGATGGGCCACAGAGCATTACACTTACCGATCCTCTAACTGGCAACTCCAGCACTATGACCGATGCCGTGACCTACGGAGCGGCGGCCAGCGACAACATCGTCCTGCTCAGTGGCACGAACCCATCAGCCGCGGTGGGGACGCAGGCCACCAATCCGGTAAGTGTTCGCGTGCTGGCCGGCGACGGAGTGACTCCGGTTGCGGGCGCGACGATCGGATGGAGCGCCAGCAATGGATTGCAGCTCTCCATCTGCGGCGGCCACTCGTCATGCACAATGGTCAGCGATCAGAGCGGCAATGCCTCAACCTGGCTCATACCTGCGGCGACCGGCTCGGCAATCATCACTGCCACGCTGGCGCCGGGAGTCTATGTTCCCAGCAAATCGGTGCAAGCGAACTTGACGGCGACCGAGTCTGCCTCCGACCTGGGAGTGCTGACGCCTTATTTGTGGATCGCGCAAGGAGCAACGGTCAGCGTGCCGCTCACGGCGCGAGTCTTGAGCAACGGCATCCCTCAAGCAAATGCGACCGTGAATTTTTCCCGGTCCAGCGGATCGGCCGTGTTGAGTGCGGCCAGCGCCCGGACTGATTCCAACGGCAACGCCACGGTCACGCTATCGGCGAGCCAGTTCGCCTCGGGCGCGCAAGTCAACGCCTGCGTGGCTCCGGCGAATGCCCCCTGCAAGCAGATTTATGCGAATCCCGTGCCGCTCGCGCAATTGAACCTGCAAGCCGTATCCGGGGCAGGGCAGATTTCTATGGGACAAAGCTTCGCGCCGGTGGTAGTGCGCGTGGTCGATGCTGCCTCGCCGCCACATGCGGTGTTGGGGGCCACGGTCACCTTCTTAATTACGGCATTGCGTCCGCAAGGCGCGTCATCTGCGGGCGGGGGCGGTGAATCCAATTCCAGCAATCCGGGGATGCCCGTCATTTTGAGCGTGAGCCAGGCGAGTGTTATGAGTGACATCAACGGACTGGCGACCGTCACGCCGGTGGTCACGGGACTCAATGCACCGCTCGACGTGGAGGTGGCAGCTGCGGCTGGAACGTCAGCGTCGCTCAATTCTGTGCTGGAGTTATTTTCAGGAAGTGGTACAGGCACACTCACGGGTAAGAGATCGCTGCCGGAGCAGCCGCCAATCAGACGCTGGCCGGGGGAGATCCCGGCATTGGGAGCAACGGGCTCGCGAGTCAGCGACAACTGCCGCTGATGCGCAAGCGTTGTGCCGCGGATAATCCGTCCGCGAAATCCAGGCAGGAGCAATTACTGGAATGACTAACGAAGCCTCAAATTCGGGCAGGCTTTCTGGTCGAGACTAGAACCGGCCTCATAAACAAGCAAACCGATGGTGGCCTGTTCGGTTCCGGACATCTGAAAGCGAGAGCGGACACCTTTAGACTTCATACGTCGACGGCGGCGTGTGCTTGCTCTTTGCCGTCAAGCGGTTACACTTGTGGCTAGATTGGTAAGGGCCTTGCGAGGCGGAAGGGAATAATCGGCGACCGGGACCGGGGCGTTGACTGGGCATGGCCGGGCACCGATGCCGGGCAGGAGGACGAACCCGAGATGAACGGACTGGGACAAGATCTTCGTTATGCAGTGCGGCAGTTACGCAAGAATCCCGGGTTCACAGCTGTCGCCGCGCTTACTCTCGCGCTGGGGATTGGCGCCAACACGGCAATTTTCTCGGTCGTGAACGCGGTTTTGCTCAACCCCCTCCCGTTTCCGAATGCGAGCCGCATCGTCTCCTTATTTGAGGCAACGCCCAATTTTCCCCAAGGCTCGATTTCCTATCCCAACTTCCTCGATTGGCAACGCGAGAATCATTCCTTTGAGGCCATGGCTGCCTACCACTGGACAGACGGCGCTATCACGGGCGTGGGGGAACCAGAAGAGGTACAAGCGCGACGCGTGTCGGCGACTTTCTTTCCGATTCTTGGGGTGAACCCGATCCTGGGACGCAACTTCACTCCTGAGGAGGATCGCCGCGGCGCCAACCCGACGGCCCTGATCTCAGAAGGTTTGTGGAAGCGGAAGTTCAACAGGGATCCGAATGTAATCGGCAAACGACTCATCGTGGCTGGTCAGGGACGCACGATCGTAGGTGTGATTCCAGCCTCGTTTCGGCTTAATATTCAGAACTTCCAAACAGCCGATGTGTACGAGCCTATCGGGGAAGATACGGACCAGGCCTTCTTCCTGCGGGATACATACTGGGGCATGGAGGCCATCGGCCTGTTGAAGCCCGGGGTCACGCTGGCGCAGGCTCGTGACGATATCAAGCGGGTCAATGCCGCTCTGGCAGTCGCTTATCCGAAGGAGGATGGGAAGATTGAAGCCTACCTCATGACCTTGAAGGAAGAGATAGTCGGCGACATGCGGCCAGCGCTGCTGGTGCTGTTGGGCGCGGTCGGATTTGTACTGTTGATCGCCTGCGTGAATGTCGCGAATCTTCTCCTCGCCCGGTCAACCTCGCGCCAGCGCGAATTTTCGGTTCGTGCCGCGCTCGGCGCCAGTCAAACACGGATTCTGCGCCAACTGCTGACCGAAAGCGTTCTGCTCTCATTGCTGGGCGGTGGGTTCGGCCTGATTCTCGCCAAGTGGGGAACGACCGCGGCCCTAGCCGCTGTGCCGCAAACCGTTCCGCGCGCCGAGGAGATCGGGCTGAATCTCCAGGTACTACTGTTTACCTTGTTCATTTCCGTTCTTACTGGAATCGTGTTTGGCTTGTTGCCCGCTATGAGAATGTCACGCAGCGACATCAGTGGGAGGCTTAAAGAGAGCGGTCGTACGATTTCTGGCTTCCGTTCGCGCACACAGTCTGTGCTGGTGGTGGGTGAAATGGCCATGGCGCTTGTGCTGCTGGTGGGTGCGGGGCTCATGTGCCGCACGTTAGTGCAATTGTGGAAGGTGGATCCGGGGTTCGATCCGCATAATGTGTCTTACTTTTCCGTGACTCCCGCAGCTTCACTGGCCCGTCAATCTCCAGACGCGGTCCGTGCTATGCTTCGGCAAGTCGAAGCGACCATCCGCAGCACGCCGGGAGTCGAAGCCTTGTCCCTGCATTCCGGCGCGCGTCCGATGGACGGCGACAACGAAAGACGGTTCTTGCTTGAGGGGCAGGACCTTTCCACGCAGACGCATAAGAATCTTCAGCAGGCTTTGAATTACGCCGTTGAGCCGGAGTATCTCAAGACTATGCGGATTCCGCTGCTGCGCGGACGCTTCGTAAGCGACCAGGACAATGAACATTCTGTGCGCGTCGTGGTGATTGACACACGCTTCGCGCAAGAATACTTCCCCGGTCAGGACCCGATCGCCAAACAGATCCGCATTTTTGAGAACGATTCCACCAAACAGGTCCAGATACCGCTGGTAATTGTCGGTGTCGTTGGGCATGTCAATCAATGGGGGCTCGCCGACGAGGCCAGCCAGCCTCTGCAGGCGCAGATGTATCGGCCGATTCTGCAAAGCGGGGATGCGGAGATGAAGTACCTGGCTCAAGGATTCGACGTATTTGTTCGCTCCCGATCGCCGCTCGGCCCCGAAGCGTTCTTTCAATCCATTCGCCGGAAACTCCTGGCGGGCAATCAGGACATGATCGTCTCCGACAACCAAACGGAAGAGGAAGTGGTAGCGAACTCGATCGCCATCCAGCGCTTCTCGCTGATTCTGCTCGGAGCATTCGCGGGGTTGGCGCTATTGCTGGCCAGCATCGGGATCTACGGCGTGCTGTCGTATCTGGTCGGACAGCGCACCCAGGAAATCGGCGTGCGTATGGCGCTGGGCGCGCAGCGGCTTGACGTGTTGCGCATGGTTCTGGGAGATGGCGCGCGTATGGCGCTGGTGGGCGCGGCCATCGGCTTAGTGGCGGCGCTGGCCCTTACGCGACTGATGGCCAGCATGCTGTTTGGCGTACGCCCAACCGATCCCGTTACATTTGCGGCCGTGGCCGTGCTTCTCTCCGGCATCGCGTTGTTCGCATGCTATCTGCCGGCGCGGCGGGCGGCGAAAGTCGATCCCATGGTGGCGCTGCGGTACGAGTAATCGCTACACATACCGCACCATGATTCTCATGCAGCCGAGGCGGACCATGCCGAGGAAGTTCTCGATGTGATATTCGTAGCGCGTGACCAGTCGCCGGAACCACTGCAACCAGGCAAACAGCCGTTCGACACACCAACGTCGCTTGTATCGTCGCAGCTTGCGCCCGTCTTGGGTCTGGCTGCGGTTCTGCCGGTTGGGCGCAATCAACTCGATGCCGTAATCGCGCTCCAATCGCCGGTCTAGAGGATCCGAGTCATAGGCCCGGTCGCCGATCAGCCGTGCCGGGAGTTCATCGAGAAAGCTTCCGGCCAGGGTTTCCTCGACGAGTTTTGTTTCGTGCGGCGTGGCGCTCTCGACGGTGACGGCCAGAGGAAGACTGGTAACGGCAGCGATGGCCATGATTTTCGTCCCCTTGCCGCGCTTCGTCGGCCCCACGGCCAGACCCCTTTTTTGCACCCGCGAAGGTGCCGTCCAGCAAGCCTTCCTCCAGTGGCAGCAATCCGTGACCATGGAGTTCCCACGCCAGTGCCCGCAGTGCCTTATCCAGTTGCCCACTGCGCACCCATTGCTGAAAACGCCGGTGACAGGTCTGATAGGGAGGATACTTCTTGGGCAGTTCCCGCCACTGCGCCCCCGTGCGCAGAATCCACAATACCCCATTCAGCACCGCGCGTGTGTCCTGCGGCGGCCTTCCCCGCCCGTCGGGCCGTTGCCGAAAGCGCAGCAGCGGTTCCAACACCACCCACTCTTCGGTACTGACTTCCCCGCGTCCTCGCATGCTGAATCGGAGAAGCGCCTGAGCCTTCCTTTATCTCTCGCATCCCCGCCAACACAAAGCACAAAGCACCGCAACTATTTATGAGACCGGTACTAGCTTCGGGCAGGAGGATTGGGACACAACGCGAATCGAACGCAATGGGAGGTGAAAGCAGAAAAGCACTGTACATACAATTACGTGCGCACAATATCGACTCGAACGCAATTTGATAAAGTCGAGGCCGCCCGCTTCAGGGAGTGCCATTTCCTGAGCCTGCGGGGCGACTGCGCCGACGATCGTTGCTGCCTGCGACCCTGGGGTCGTCAGGGCGGGAGACGCGGCCGCCACGGCGTGCCGGCGTCCATTTGTCTGCATGTTATTGAGTCTTGGTGTAAGTCGTTGAAAAAATGCGAGGGCAATCTCGGAGATAGGGTGTTCCGTTTTTAAACGGCGGCGAAACAAAACAGCCGCGGCGGTGAGGGGAATTGCATCCGTGCCCTTATGAGCGCAGCATATTCCGCGCGATGAAGAACACGTTGGCCGGCCGCTCGCCCAGTCGGCGCATGAAATACGGGTACCATTCGCTGCCGAACGGCACATAGACGCGCATGCGCCAGCCCTCGCGTACCAGGCTCTGCTGCAGATCGCGGCGAATGCCGTGCAACATTTGAAATTCGAACGAGTCGGGCGCAATCTTTTCAGCTTTGGCGAACGCCTGCGCCTGGCGGATGATGTTCTCATCGTGCGTCGCCAGCCCATGGTAAATGCCGCTCTTCATCAGGATCTTCATCAGCTTGATGTAGTTCGCATCCACATCCGCCTTGCTTTCAAAGGCGATGCTGGCCGGTTCCTTGTAAGCGCCCTTGCACAGCCGGATGCGAATTCCTTCCGCCAGCAATTTCTCCACATCACTCTCCGAGCGCTTCAAATAGGACTGGATCACCGTTCCGACACTGTTGCCGTTGCCCGGCATGCGATGCAGTTCGTGCACGAAATCGAGGGTGCGCTGGGTATAGGGAGAGCCCTCCATATCGACGCGCACGAATCCGGGCGGCGTCATTCCGGCTGCTTTCGCGACCAGCCCACTCACGATTTCGCGCGCCATGGCCTCATCCACGTCGAGGCCCATGTGGGTCAACTTCAAACTGATGTTGGCATTCAGGCGATTGGCCGCGATGGCGTCGAGAATCTGGTGATACAGCCGGGCACTTTGGCGCGCCTCGTCGGCGTTGGTGACGTTTTCGCCGAGATTGTCGATGCTGACGCTCATGCCGGCGCGATTCACCGTTTGCGTGACGCGAACCGCGTCGGCGATTTCGGTGCCGGCCACAAAGCGTCCAGAGACGCGGCGGCCAATCGCCGACTTTTCAGCGAAGCTGCGCAGCGAACGATTTTCAGAAAGATGAACGAAGAAAGCCCTTAGCATAATGAACCTGCCGGTTCCGGATGGAATCGTTCCGGAGGAGTAGGAAAGGACACACCAAGAAGCGGTCTCAAGCGCACAGAATTTTGTATCACAACCAAGCGCAACCCGGCAGTGCGGTAACGCATTCGCTTGCTTGACGCAGTCGTTATGGGAGATCCTTCGCTCCGCCTGAAAACCGGCTGCGCTCAGGATGACGCATCGGGCTTACGAGGACAACCTGTTACTTCTCCGCCGGAAAATTCATTCGCAAGCCGATGCGATACAGCAGCGGTGGGCCGATGTTATAGAGCGATCCGTTGGTCACCGGCGTGTTGGCTACGGCATAGCGCTCGTCGGTAATGTTCTCGGCGGCGGCGTAGAGTTGCAGGTTGCGGGTAAGATTGCGTCCGATCTGCACATCCATGGTGTAGAAGTGGGCCAGCGGATACTGGTTCTGATCGTCGTCGAATTGTTTGCCGACGAAGCGGCCTTCCACGCTGAGCAGCAACCGTGCCGGATTCCAGTAACGCGCCTCCCAGGTAAAGACATTGCGCGGCACCTGCGCGACTTGGTTGCCCAGCAGCGAGACCTCGCCCTGGGGCACGGTGTAGTTGACGATGGTCGCGCCCGTGAATTCGTAGCCGGCAGTGAGTTGAATGTCGCGATTCACATGCACCACGCCATCGAGTTCCACGCCGCGCGAGCGGATGCGCCCAACATTTTCTTTTTCGCGTAGAACGGGATTCGAATTCGGATTGATGGTCACGTTCTGAACGGGATCGACAATGTCGCTCCAGAAAAAAGTTCCGCGCAGATCCAGCTTATGATCGAGCGCGGTGACATTCACGCCGGCCTCGGCGCCAGTCAGGCGTTCCGCGTTGAGAGACGGATTGTTCGTGGTGAGCACGTTGGCCACGCGGAAGGTGCGATATAACTCGTTCAGCGTGGGCGCGCGAAATGCACGGTACATCGATCCCGTCACGGAAACATTGCGGGTGAGCGATCGAAGCAGGGAAAGGCGCGGGCTGAAGGCCAAGTCGCTGCGCGTCGGATACAGCGTGCTGGGCGAAGGGCATGAGCCTGCAACGGGCGTGCAGATCGAACTCGCTTTGAAGTTGTTCCAATCATCCACTCGGGCGGCAAGAATTACGGTCCAATTGTTCCAGCGCGCCAGGTCTTCACCGAAGATTCCCAGCATGCGCTGGCGGCCTCCGGAGGCGTTGTCGCGGGTGTTGGTGCCGGCAGAGAAGAACTGTTCGTCGCTGGCGCCCATCACTTCCATCAAGTCGGCGCCGCCGATCAGGGTCTGGTGTTTGCCGAGAATGTGCGTCCATTGTGCCGCGCCGCCGCCCACCTGCTCGGGAACATATTGCAGATCGGTGAGCGCCTCACTGTTGCGGTCGGCTGCGACCGACGAGAAGCGCTGGTCGTAGCCTTGCACCAAGCCGTAGGCGCGAAACATGAGCGCATCGCTGGCGCCGAAGCGCTTATCGAGGCCGAAGGCGCCTTCGCCCACGGCGGTGTCATTGGTTTGAATAACAGTGCCGTTGTGGCGGAATTCGGTGTAGAAGCTGCCGCGGCCGAAGATGCGACCCTGATCGTCGGCTTGACCCCCGAGTCGATGTCCAATGGTCGCTTCAACTGCGGCATCGCGGGAATTTGCGGGCGTGTCGACGCTGCCGCGCTGCCAGGTGGGAACAATGATGTAGCCATCGGTGCGGAACATTTCCGAGGCGAGCGAGATATCCCACGGACCGGCGCGCGTTCCCGTCCACAAGGAAAGATCGGGCGTGAGTTCATTTCCGTAGGAGGTGTCGAGGGCGAAGGCGGGCGCTTCCGGCTCGCGGGTGATGAACTGAATCACGCCGCCGAGAGCGTCACTGCCGTAAAGATTGGAAGCGCCTCCGCGGAAAACTTCGACGCTAGAAATTTCCTCGCGCGGCACGCGATCCCAATAGACCCATCCGCCAAAAGCGTCGACCAGAGGCAGTCCGTCCTCGAGCACGAGGGCGCGGCTGGATGCGCTGCCGCCCAGCCCGCGCAACGACACGCCTTGATTCGAGGCGTTGGCGACGCGGCTGTCGGAGCGGCGAAACAGCGAAAATCCCGGCACCTGGCGCAGCACATCGTCGATGCGCAAGGCGGGCGTGGAATCCATGTCGGCGGCCGATAGCAGAATCGTGCTGCCGGGAGTTTCTGAGAGCCGCATCTCGGTGCGCGCCGCTGAAACTGTGACTTGCTCGTTGGAAGTCGCGGGCTGCAGCATGATTTCGAGCCTGTCGGAATCTGCCTGCCATGTCTGCGATGCAGGAGCGAAGCCCTGGTGAGTGACTTCGATCAGTCCAGAGGTCGCGGGCACAGAGAGAAATCGGAAGCGTCCCGTGGAATCGGTGACGGTAGTGCCGCGATAGGCGGGAGCAATGAAAACCACCGCAGCGCCTTCGATCGCAGCGCCACTGGAGTCTCGAACCGTGCCTTCCACAATGGTGGATTGACCCCAGAGCGAAGGGGAAGCCAGCAGGCACAGCAGCAGACTCAGAGAAATAAAGGCATTTCTGACCATAGCTTAGAGGAGTTTCGGGGGAACGAACTTAATTCACATTATCAGACTCGGCGGTTGCCGGTGTGTGATCAGGATCACCGCCAGGTGAAAGTGCCACGATGGGAATTCTGTGATTGAAATCACGTATGTGCGTGACATGCACAATGGAGGGTTTGCCGCTGCGCCGCTAGCCTGCGGATAGATCGAAGTTCCACCGAGCTGATCGGTAGGCCACGGGGAATTTGATGACAAGTTCATCCCCGGAGGTGTAATCCATGTTTGCCAAGCCCGCAGCAGCCACTTGGTTCCACAGCAACCAGTACGACGCGAAATCGGAGTGTGAGCACTGTGGAGGAATCATCCGCCACGAACGCTGGTGCATCACCTGCGCGCCACGGGTGCAATATGCGTATGAGGTCGTGCTTGATCCCGAGAAGTTGAGCGACGCGGATCGAATTAATCTGCACGCGCTGGGCGTGGCGTGGGAGATGAACGGATGCACGGGCGCGTGCCAGCGTTCCTAGGATCGAAAGGCATCAACCACAATGGAGACGAAGGAACTCCTGCAGTGAATTCCATCGTGTGACTGCGTCTCCTCCGTGGTTCATCCTCTTCACGCTATGAATTCGCGCAGAAATAAAAAGTGGCCAGCGGCTTGCGCCGTGGCCACTTTTTTTCGGGTGAGCTAGGAAGCGGTGATTAGGCTCCCGCTCCAGCCGCACGTACCAGCACTTCTTGACGCACCGATTCGTCCGCCTTCGCGAAGTAGGTTTGATACGAGCGATGAATCGCGTACATCACCGGGAAGACTGCAAGAGCCAGTCCCCATCCCAGGTGTGATCCGACAGCTTCCAGCATCGAGGTCACGCCCGCGCTGACTACGTAGTACGGGAATGACAGGTGAGCCAGACTCCACCAGATCGAGCCCGCCGCCTTGCCCTCGCTGAGCGAGATGACTGCGGCTACGGGCATAGTTTGTCCCAGAAACAGTGTGGCCGTGGCCAGCACCAGTCCCGGAGTCAAGGAGTTCCACTGCATACGGTTCAACCACTGGGCATGGAAGATCAGGCTGGCCATGCAACTGGCGAAGGCCATCATACTGAGGTTGAAGCTGAATTGCTGCGGGTTGAATTCTGCGTTCTTCCGCGGCCAGCATTGCACCGCGGTCGCCACGCAGGTAATCAGGATCGCTTCGGCAGCGCTGAGATTCACCACTGCGGTCAGCAGGAACGGCATGTTCACTGACATGTTGCCGTCGATCCCTGGAAGCTTGACTTTCATGCGCGACGTTGCCGCCGCCAGAGCCAGAACTGCCAGGACAAAGTAGAGATGCAGGCTGTGGCTGATGGACGCTGCGTAGGTGGTTGCGCCAATCGCAGCCAGCATCATCGCGCCAACTAATCCGCTAATTCGCCGTGTGTCGTTCATTGTCGTCTCCTTTCATCGTGCCATGCACACGGCATTATTGTTCGTCGTCTCCCGCATCGTTGAAGGCTGCGTCCGCATTGCCCACGGTTGCTCCCCAGACCACGCTGGTCGCGCTGGCAGAGCCGGTGCTGGAGCCCCAAACCACGCTGAACGCGCTAAGTGCGTTGGAGTTCCAAGGCAGCGAGCTTCCCCAGACCACCGAAGAACCGGTGACTTCCGAGGCGCCCCACACGACTGAGGTTCCCCAGACCACCGACGTTCCCCAAACCACGGAGGTGTTCGTCACGGTGGAGTTTCCGTTCACCAGGGTTACGGTGCCGGTCTGAGCGTTGTACGACACATACGGCGAAAGGGCAGCGCCCACAGTAGACGGAGCCAGGTTGGTGTCGGAGGTAGCGGCCTGCACGTTCAGCAAGCCCGCGCCCACTGAGAACAGGTCATACATGGAGGTGAAGGTCTGCGACAGATGAGGCACCCATGCGGCCGTCGACGTCAGACCCATTTTGTAGGCGTTCCGCATCAGGCGGGCTTTAACCTGGTCCGGAGTCAGCGTGCTGTGCTCCTGCAGCAGCAGGGCAGCGGCGCCCGCCACGGCGGGAGTCGCCATGCTGGTGCCGCTCAGGGTGAAGTAATCATTCTTGCCATCGCTGCCGGCGACCAGTTCCGAAGGAAACAGCGTTGCCAGCGTGGTGCCCGGAGCAGACAGTGAAACCACATCGTTGCCCGGAGCTACGAGGTCAGGTTTCACCACGTGGTCATAAGTGGTGGGGCCCTTCGAACTGTAGCTGGCCAGAGTCTGAGCTGCGAGTGAGGACGAGCCGTTGCTCTTGGTGGCGCCCACGGTCAGGACCAGAGGATCGTTGCCCGGAGCGGTAACGGTTCCGTAGCCGTTGCTGCCGTTGATGGTCAAGCGTCCATAGTTGCCGGCCGCCACGACTACGACGATGCCTGCCTTCCAGGCCGATTCCACTGCCTGGCAGAGCGGATCCTGGGCGTAGCCGACGGCGATTCCGCGGCCGAGCGACAGGTTGATGACTTTAATGTTGTAAGTGTTCTTCAGGTTGATGGCGGCCTGAATGGCCGCGATCACGGTGCTGTCGGTGCCCGCGCCATTCATGTCGAGGGCGCGCAGGTCGATCAGGTTGACGCCCGGGGCCACACCTTCGTAGTTGCCGCCGGAGAGCGATCCGTTGCCGCCGATGATGCCGGCGACGTGCGTGCCATGGCCGTAGAGATCATATTTGCCACCGGCCAAGTTCGTGTTCGGAGTGCCGGTGTAGTCTCCGTGATAAACGACGCGCGAAGCAGTGTGCGCCGAGTTCCACAGATCGGGATGGCTGTCGTTGATGCCACTATCGATAACGGCCACGCCCACGCCCGCTCCCGTGAAGCCGGAGCTCCAGGCCGAGGAGACGCCAGTCGCAGAGTTGGTCAGATCGTCGGAGACGTTGACCGGGTTATCCACGCTAACGAAGCTGACTTCGGGATCGTTCGCGAGTTCGGCCAGAACGCGCGACGGAACCTCGATCGCGGCTCCATTGACCAGACCCAGGGAGCGAGAGACTCGCCCACCCATGCCCTGCGCGCGCGCGAGCGATTCGGTCTTGGGGCCGTGTTTGTATTGCACGATGACGCGAACCATCTGACTGGGATTAGCCACCGCGTTGCCCGCAATCCGCTTGATGGCCGGCGACATGTTGATGGGCCCCAAACGTTGCAGCTCGGAGGATTGCCCGAACAGCAAGCCCGTGGTCAGAAGCAGCGTCGTCGCGAGGCGCTTGCCCCACGCCGCGCTGCGTCGTTCGCCACGTTTCGCAGGCTGTTTTGAAATCTCTGAACGCACCATAAAATCTCACCTTTTCGGTCTAACGGGGGACAAATCGAGTCTTTACCCACAAGCGATAGAGCACGGGGGCGGCCAATCGAGATCGGCTAAGTAATTGGATTTATTGGTATTTATGGGGATCTCCGGGATGCGAGTTGGGCCACTCTGTCCTTTCCGAGGGGCGGTGGGACACAATGTCCCGGACATGAGGGCGTGTGACTTGCGTTTCGCAGTGGAGGTTACTTGCGAGTTTGTTCTGAAACTGGGATTTATCGCGCGGCGGCTTTGGCGGCGATTGCCTGCGGGGATTTGGGCAGAGCGGCCATCAGGCGCTGCGTGTATTCGTAGCGCGGGTTGGTCATGACTTGCACGGTCGTTCCATGCTCGACAATCTGTCCCAGGTGAAGGATGGCGATGCGATCGCAGATTTCTGCGACGGAGGCGAGGTCATGCGAAATGTAGAGGATCGACATGCCCGTAGTGCGGTTGAGTTGGCGAAACAGCGCGAGGATTTCTGCTTGCGTGATGACGTCGAGGGCGCTGGTGGCCTCGTCGGCAATGAGCAGCGCTGGGCGATGGGTTACGGCCATGGCGATCAGCACGCGCTGCGCCTGGCCGACGCTCATCTGCGAAGGATATTTTTTTAGAAACTCGTCGCTGGATGGAAGGCTGACGCTTTCGAGCGTGGCGCGAATGGCGGCGTCGCAGTCGGCGGTGGATCCGGCGGCATGGGCGCGCCAGGCTTCGCGTAATTGGGTGCGAATTTTCAGCGCGGGATTCAGCGAAGAGAGCGGGCTTTGCAGGACGAGCGCAATTTTTCGTCCGCGCAAGGAGCGCAGTTCGCGCTCGCGAAGCTGCAGCAGATTCGAATCTTCGAATTGGATTACGCCGCTGGCCTGGACGCGCTTGCGATCGAGCAGTCCCAGAATTGCCATGGCGAGCGTACTCTTGCCCGATCCGCTCTGGCCGATCAATCCGAGCACTTCACCGCGGAGGATGTCGAGTTCAACGTCGCGCAGCACGGGAGGCTTGTCGCCGTAGCCCACGGAAACGTGGGCGGAGAGTAGAGTGCCGGATTGTGCGTTGTGGGCCATGTTGCGATTCGGTGGCTTGCCTCAGATCTACTTAGAAAGATCCGTGTTAATCCGTCCAAATCCGTGGCGAAGAATTCGCGTTTACTTCACCGACAGCTGGTCGATGTTCCAGTAAGTCTGCGGCACAAGGATAACGGGACTGGCCCCGTGCACCGAAGCCGAGACGGCGGATAACGAATTGCGGTTCACCAGATAAATAAATGGTTGTTGCTCGACGGCAATTTCCTGCACGCGGTCGAAGGCATCCTTGCGCTTCTTCGCATCGGCGGACGATGCCTGGGCGCGCATGAGGCGGTCGATCTCGGCTTCCCATGCGGTTTCCGGAGCCTTCTCAGAGGGGTTCCACTGGTGATTGTCCGAGGAACTCAGCCAGATGTTCATCTGGTCGGAAGGATCGAGGCCGACATTGGTGAGGCCGAGCAGAATCGCTTCGTAGTCGAAAGTCTGTGTCATGCGCTCAATCAGCGAAGGGAAGTCGAGCGTGACTACATTGACGTGAATGCCGATCTTCTGCAGATCTTCCTGCATCATGGTGGCCATGCGCTCGCGATATTTGTTGCCCGAGTTGGTGATGATGGAGAAGACGACGGCGTTACCATCTTTGTCTTTGAGGGTGCCGTTCTCCATGCGGAAGCCTCCGGCCTGCAAGGCTTTCAGCGCGGCGTCGGGCGCGTAGGCTTGCGGCTTCAGCTTGGCGTTGAACCAGAATTTGTTTGCGGGTGAAACCGGACCGACTGCCGCTTGGGCGTGTCCGTGAAAGACGACGCGGGCAAGATCGTCGCGATTGACAGCCTCAGAAATCGCGCGGCGGAAGGCTGGCGAGCGGAACCAGTTTTTCTTGTAGGCGGGCAGCGGTGATTTCTCAACTTCGTTGAACCACATCTGCTCGGTATCGAGCGAGGGGCCGGCATCGTGCACCAGTTGCGGCGAGGTCGCCGCCAGCTTGTCGAAATATTCGCTGTCCAGAAAGTTGATGAGGTCAATCTCATTGCGGCGGAAGCGCAGCATCTCGACATCGCGATTGGGCTGAATGTCGAGCCGGATGGAATCGAGGTAAGGCAGCTTGCGGCCCTGCGCGTCGGTCTTCCAATAATTCGGATTGCGCTTCAAGAGCACGGTCGAGCCCGGCTTGTAATCGTCGACCATGAAGGCGCCGAGGACTGCCATTTCTTTTTTCGGGGAGTGCGCGGAGAGGATCGCAACCTGATCGAATAGCCGGTCGAGTCCGGCGACGGGCGCGGGGAATGTGATCGAAATCTGTGTGGGCGAAATAATTTTTGTTTCTACATTGCCGGAACCGGAGCGAAATGCGTCTCCAGTGGGCGAGTGCAAAGCAGGATCCATCAGCCGTTGCACGGTGTAGGCGACGTCTTCGGCGGAAAACGGCGTGCCATCGGAAAACGCGAGGCCGCTGCGCAACTTGAAGCTGATCTGCTTGCCGTCTTTCGAAACCTTCCACGAGGATGCGAGGCCGGGTTCGAGAGCCTGCGTCTGCCGGTTCATGCGCACCAGCATGCCTCCGGTCAGATAACGAATGGCAAAGGAGGAATCCTCTTCGACTTTCAGCGGATCAAAAGTTTTCGGCTCGGCCCGCAGGCAGAAGCGCAGTTCGCCCTGCGCGGCGGCCTGGCCGATGGCAAGAGCGAGGGAAAAGATGGTAAGCAGTAGGGCGGAGTTTCTTTTCTTTACGGCCGAATTTCTTGGCATTGAACTTCTTCCTCGGAGGCTCTTCACACGGCCACCTTATCCTGCTTTGAGAGCAACAATTGAAATGATGTAACCACCATGACCAGTAAAATCAGCGGTACGAACTTCCAGGGCTCTTCGCCCACCGACATCAAACCTTCCAATTCCTTCAGCAGGCTGCCCCAGGACGGCATGGGTTCAGCGACGCCGAGTCCTAGAATTCCCAGATTCGCTTCGGCCAGAATGAATGCCGGAACTGAAATCCAGAACTGCGCGTAGAGGACCGGCTTCAGGTTCGGCACCACGTGAATCCAAAAGAGCCGGGCGCCGCGAATTCCGGAAGCCTTCGCCTGGCGTACGAAATCGGAATCGCGCAAAGAACTTGCGGTCGCGCACAACACACGTGCCGCGCTGGTCCATCCCAGAAGTCCGAGCAGCACAAATGTGACGGTCACTGAAAACAGCGGCGACACGTTCAGCGGCATGACGGCACGCACCGTGATCAGCAAAAACAGCCAGGGCAGCGACAAAAACAAATCTGTGACTGCCATGGCGCCGCGTTGCCAGGTGCCCCCGAGATAGCCGGCCAGTCCGCCGATCAGCGCCGCCATCAAAGTTGAAACCAGGGCTGCGGCCGGTGCGAGCAGCAGCGAAATTCGAGTTCCGTAGAGTACGCGCGCGAAGCGATCGCGGCCAATTTCATCCGTGCCCAGCCAGTGCTGGTGCGATGGAGGCGCGTCGGCGGCTTCGCGGTATTGCTTGGCATATCCCGCTGGGGCCAGCCAGTTCGCGCCCAGTGACACGCTGACGATCATCAGCAAAACCGCGGCTGCGAGCCATCGCCAGATAATTGTGCGCCAGACATTTATGGGCCAGTGCTTCATGCTTCCTGGCCTCGAAGCATATGTCCGATTACATCTGCACCGGAGTTTGCCAGCAAGGTTACCGCGGTTACCAACATCGTGATATTGGTCAGCAACGGCAGATCGCGAGCCAGCGCGGCTTGCCATGCCAGTTGCCCGACTCCCGCCAGTCCGCAGATTGCTTCCACGGGAATCGCAGCGCCCATCGCGAGGCTTACGGAGATTCCGGCGACTGCCAGTAGTTGCGGTCCGGCGACAGGGATGGCGTGACGAAAAAGAATTTGCAGCTCGCTGATGCCCTTGGCGCGTGCGGTGACGATGTAGGCCTGGCCGTAAGCCTTATCGAGCAGGTTGTGCGCGTAACGATAGACGCGCGGGAAAACGATCAGTGCGACGGCGAGTGCTTCTGGAACGTGCCAGAGCACGGCGAGCAGCGCCAGTACAGCGGCGGGCAGGCAAAGAAATGTTCCACTGAGAAAAGTTGTCAGCGCATCGAAGGCAGAACTGCGCAGCCAAGCCGCGCTTAGAGCAAAGCCCATCGCGACGGCCCAGCTCAATAGCAGGCCGAGGCAGACCAGACGCAGAGTTAGAGGAGCGCGCTGACGGAGCAGCGTGGTCACAGGCTGGCCGAGTGAAATCGAGGTTCCAAGATCGCCGTGCAGCGCGCGCTGCAGTGAAGAAACGTAGAAGTGAAAAATATTGCGCTGATTGGCGCGCGCCTGGCGCAACGACTGAATGCTGGCCGCGTTGAGGTGCGGATCAAGTTCCTGCTCGTCGGTATCGAATCCCGGGGCAAGACGAACCAGCGCAGCGGAAATCAGCCCGCCAAGCAGAACCGTCGCCAGAAGGGCGAGAGCGTGGCGCGCGATTCTTCCGCCCAGCGATACCATCCTTAACCGAGGCATGATCAATTTACCGTGGCCCCGCGCGATTTTGTGTCCTGCTCGCGAGCGGCGGCTTCTTCGTGGCGAACTTGTTTCATGGAGTACATGCGGCGGTCGGCCTCGGCGAGCAGGCGTTCTACGTCGTAACCATCTTCGGGACAGAAAGTGGTGCCCACGCTCAAGGTGATCAACTCGCGGCCGCAGACGTGCCGTCCCGCTTCAACGGCTGCTTGGTTCAGGCGCTCCGCCTTTTCTTTTGCGGCTTCGGCGGTGAGACCGGGCGCGGTGATGACGAATTCGTCGCCGCCCATGCGGGCGACGTAGTCGTAGCCGCGGCAAACATCTTTCAAGCGCGTGCAGAACTCGCGCAGCAGCTTGTCACCTTCGAGGTGCCCGAAGGAATCGTTGATCTGCTTGAAGCCGTCGATGTCGCAGACCATCACGGCGAGCGAAGTTTTCATACGGCGGCAGCGGGAAACTTCCTGCGCCAGATGGACGAAGAGCGAGCGCGCGTTGGGCAGTCCCGTAAGGAAGTCGGTGGTGGCAGAACTTTCGGCCTGCTGATACTTGAGCGCATTCTCGATGGAGAGCGCAACTTTTGACGCGACAGCCAGCAAAATTCGCAAGTGGTCGGCCGTGAAGGCATCACGGTTGGTGTGGTACATGGCAAGAACGCCGACCACACCGTTCAAACCTTCCAGGGGCACGACCAGCGCGGATTGCAGTGTGGCATGGCGCTCTGGGTCGATCACGTATCCGGCTTCGACCTGGGGATTTCCGTTGACGATGGGTTTTGAATTTTGCGCCACCCAGCCGCACAAGCCTTCGCCGACGCGAACTTTCAACGATGACAGAACGCGGAAATTTTCACCGCTGACCAATTCCGGCAGCAGCCAGCCATTGCGATTGACGAACACAGCAATCGAGTCGAAAGGAATCAGGCGCCGCAGGCGCATCGACAAAACGGAAAGCGTTTCACTCAAGCTGAGCGACACTCCCAGATCCTGGCTGAGTTCGAACATGGTTTGTGCTTCCTGGCGCGCGGAGGCGATCGAGGTGAGGAAGTCCGTGTTCTCCACGCCCGTCTGTGTGGACTCGGTGCGCTCGAATCCGGTAGCAGGCGCGAGACCGCGCTCCACCTTCACCGACTTCGAGAGTCCGAGGGTCGATACTTCATTCTCGATCATCTGGGCCTGGCGCTCGAGTTCCACGTAGCGGTCTACGAGAATCTGAACCACATGCGGATCGAACCAGGTTCCGGAGCGTTCCTTCACTTTCTCCATGGCCTCGATCAGCGGGAGTGCCTGGCGATACTGGCGATGCGATGCGAGGGCATCGAGGCAATCGACAGCGGCCAGAATGCGAGCGCCGATGGGAATCTGCTCGCCCACCAGGCCCTCGGGATAACCGGTACCATCCCAGCGCTCGTGGTGCGAACGCACGATGGGCGCGACGGGATAGGGGAAGGCGACGCGCTCCAGAATTTCGGCGCCGACCAGGGGATGAACTTTCATCTTCTCGAATTCTTCCGGCGTGAGGCGTCCGGGCTTGTTGATGATCTGCTCGGGGACGGCGAGCTTGCCGATGTCGTGCAGGAGCGCGGCGGCGCGCAAGGCCTCGATCTGATCCACGCCGAGATTCAACTCTTTCGCCACTTCGACGGCATAGGTGCGGACGCGCTGCAGATGCGTATGCGTGGTGTGATCCTTGGCTTCAATGGCGAGCGCGAGCGCCTCAATGG
Source organism: uncultured Acidobacteriota bacterium (assembly GCA_963701925.1). GTDB lineage: Bacteria > Acidobacteriota > Terriglobia > Terriglobales > Acidobacteriaceae > Sulfotelmatobacter. Next base: position 626,974 of record CAVPBQ010000004.1, on the reverse strand, counting down.
TGCGCATGTTCAACGACGCGATCTCTTCCACGTGGTGCTTTTCGACTTCGACTCGCGCTTTCTCGGCTTCGAGGCGGCCGAGATAGAGGCGATACGAACGGTAGACCCAGTAGATGAGCGGCAGAACCAGCAGGGAGGTCTGCCATCCGGCGGAGCGGTTCACGATTCCGACGAGGCCAACCGCCGCGGCGCCGACCAGGTAGTAGGGGAAAGACCAGAAATAACATTCCTTCCAAATCTTGCGCGTTGACTTGCCTTCGGTCAGCGAGATCACCACCGAAATCGGCAGCGTGTTGGCGAAGAAAAATACCAGCGCGGCCAGCATGAGCAGAATCGGCTTGCTGGATGCGAATCTTCCGGAAAGCCAGTGGAACGTGGCGTAAGTGAACGCGCTGGCATTGGCCATCATGCCGGCAACGTTGAAAAGAACTTTGACGGGATCGAGGCGCTTGCGGGCTTGCCAGACGCTCTGCACCAGCGTGGCCGTGCATCCGATGACCAGCGTCTCGGGCAGGCTGAGTTCCATCACGCCCAGCAGGATGAACAGGAAGTTGACCGACATGGTGCCGTCGATGCCGGGCAGTTGTACTTTCAAACCTGAGGCCAGAATGGCCACGGCAAGGTAGCAGAGAAATCGCGGAAGATCCTGCGAATGAAAATGGGCGATGGAAAAGGCCAGCGTCACCAGACCACAAATGGCGGTGATGCCGACAAACAGCTTGGTTTGCAGCGACAATCCCTCTGCGAGTTTCATTTACTCCTTCATGGCGCAGCTCTCATGGCCGCTTCGCCCTTTCGTAATCCAGCACGCGGGCGTCAACAAGCGTTTTGTCGGCGCGATGTTCGATCCGCACTCTGTCAGTCCGGAAGACACACTTCTTGCGTATTCCGAGCCTCGGGAAATCCTATTGCAGAGAGTTAAGTTTCAACAGCTTACCCTCGTAATGTGCGGGGAATCCCCGAGGGGGAAATACGTTTTTTGCATACTCCGAAAATCCGGCGGCAAATTCCTGCAGAGAAAAACTCAGCGTCGTTACCTTCGTTACGTAGAAAGGTAAGCTCTGCAGCCGCGGAGAGGCGGGTTCGTGTCAACATCGTTCTCAAACTGTCTTACGAATGTCTGTCACGTACCACAATTCGGGGCAGAAGGGACCGCTGCCGGAGCCGGGTACGCCGGCTGTCCAGGCAGGAGCAGCGCCGACTTCGGCCGGAAGGATGGCGGTCTTTTTCGCCGATCTGCATGGCTCGATCACGGCGAGCAATCCTGCATTTGCCGACCTCGTCGGCTTATCGGCACAAGAGTTGGAGAGCTGCAAAGTTTCCTCACTCTTCACGGCGCAAGAAAACGGCGGGTCGCAGCCGAAGGATTTGTGGAAGGGGCTGCTCGAAGCGGCCTCGGGCGATCAGAGCTTCGATTCTTTGCTATTACTTAAAGCTAAATCAGGACAGAGCGTAGCGGTCCACGTATCCGCCACCGTGCTGCGCAACCATCATTCGGCGCCGACTGCTGTGATCGGAGTGGTGACACCGGTTGCGCAACCGGAAGAGCATGCGGGCGCGGACGCTCACCACGGAAAAGTTGCTTCCGGCATCACCTGCCGCGTGATCGACGAGACACAATTCATTCTGGCGAGTCCGGTGATGCACCAGTTCATGGCGATGGTCGAGCGCGTCGCCGGGCAAACCGAAACCGTATTGATCACGGGTGAGACGGGCACGGGCAAGGAATTGATTGCGCGAACGGTGCATGGGTCATCGCAACGGCGCAGCCGGCCGTGGGTCGACATCAATTGCGCCGCGTTGCCGGAAAATCTGGTGGAAAGTGAACTCTTCGGCTATGAAAAAGGCGCGTTCAGCGGGGCCGATGTTTCCAAGCCGGGCCTGTTCGAACTGGCCGACCGGGGCACGCTGTTCCTTGACGAAATCGGCGAGTTGCAATTGCAGACGCAGGTGAAGCTGCTGCGCGTGCTTGATCGCCAGCCATTTTACCGGCTGGGCGGGCATAAGAAAATTAAAGTCGACGTGCGCGTCGTGGCGGCCACCAACCAGGATCTGGAAGCCGCTGTGAGGGAAGGCCGGTTTCGTCAGGATCTGTTTCACCGGCTCAGTCAATTCCAGTTGCGGGTGCCGCCGCTGCGGGAGAGGGCGGAAGACATCGTGGCGCTGGCCGAACATTTTTTACGCCTGAAGGCTCCGAACAAGAGCTTCTCCAAGCAGGCGATCTCTGCGCTCTTATCGCATGCATGGCCGGGGAACATTCGGGAATTGCGCAACCTGGTGGCGCGGATGGCGATGGAGTCCTCCGGGGCCGAGATTGATTTCACGCGGCTCAGTGCGGCGCTCACGGGAGAGCCGACGGCGATCCGCCAGACTGCTTCCATGCCGGTGGCGAATCTCGACACGATGGAAGAGCAGATGATCGTAAAGGCCCTGGAGCGCACGGGCGGGCATCGCGCGCTGGCCGCGCAAGAGTTGGGCATTTCGCGGCGCACGCTCAGCCGCAAGCTCAAGGAATACAACATCACCTTCGCGCCCGGAGATAAATCGGCGGCAGCACTGGGATTCATCAGCAACGAGCAGCAGAAATTTTTCCGGGCCCGGGTGCAAATTACCGTCACGGTGAGAAATGCGCAAGGCGAAGAAGCTTGCGTGCAAGGGGTGAATTTGAGCACTGGCGGCCTGGGCCTTGATGGCTTCAAACAGGCGCTGCGCTTTGCCGGACTGCTCGACGTCAGTTTCGTTCTTCCCGAGAGCGAGACGCTGTTTCAGGCTAAGGCCCGCCTGATGTGGATCGGCGACGAAGGCCGCGTCGGGGTACGCTTTGTGGTGATTGAGCCGGCGCTCTTCGAGCAACTACATCGCTGGACCAACCGGAAGATGCGCGAAGAGGGTTGGGAATTTCCTGCGGAATAAAAATCCTGGCCACGGATCTGCGCGGATTCACACGGATCAAGAATCTAACCTGGATTTGAGAGCATTTGTTCGCGGGGATGCGCGTTAACGTTTAGCGTTTCAGCAGAGTTTCAAGATAGCGGTTGTTGTAGTAGGCGCTAGTCTTCTGCACGAACTCAACAATCTTCAGCATGCGTTCGCGGCCTTCGCGATTGACCTCGCGGAATTGCACCGCGATCCCGGAGCCGGGATCGAGTCGGGCTACGACTCCCTCCGCGACCAGGCTGGCATCGTCCATGGAGAAGCATAGTTTCAGCGCGCTACCGGGCGCGACGATGTCGCTGGTCTCCACGAAGCAGCCGCCCATACTGATGTCTGTGAGGTTGGCGAAGACGGGAGCGGTGCCGGTCTCGGTTTGCACCTGGATCGCGACGCGGCATTTCATGCGGGGATGGGAGCGCCGATCTTTGTAGGAAAGCTGCTTCTGCTTCTCGATGTACATACGGCGATCGGCTTCGGCCAGAAGTTGCTCGGCATCTTCTCCATCGGCGGGGTAGACGGCGCGGCCCACACTGAGTGAGAGCAGATCTTCGCCACAAACCTCACTGCCGGCGAGCCGTGCCAGTTCGCTGAGTTGCACGGCCTTCTTTCCAGCGGCATCGGCGGCCAGTCCGGGGGCCACGACCACGAATTCATCTCCGCCCATGCGGGCGACGTAGTCGTATTCGCGACAGCTGTCTTTCAGAGCTTGCGAGAACAGGCGCAGAACGCGATTGCCCTCGAGATGGCCGAAGCGATCGTTGATCTGCTTGAAGCCATTCATGTCGGTGACCATGACGGTAAGCGAGGAATTGTCGCGCTTGCAGCGGGCAAGTTCGCGATCCAACTGCAAGAAGAGCGAACGCGCATTGGGTAATCCGGTGAGATAGTCGGTGGTGGCGGAGTTTTGCGCCTGCTGGTACTTCAGAGCATTCTCGATAGCGAGCGCCATCTTGCCGCTTACGGCGAGCAGAATGCGCAGGTGATCAGTGGTGAATGCATCGCGCTCGGCGCGATAAAGCGTGAGCACACCGATCACTCCGGCAACGCCTTCCAGAGGCACGGAAAGTGCCGAGCGTAGCGTGCTCAATTGGGTAGGATCGTTGAGATATCCGGGCTCGACCGAGGGATTGCCATTGACGATGGGCTTGCGATTTTGCGCCACCCAGCCCGAGAGCCCCTGCCCGACGGGAATGCGCAGGGAAGAGAATAGCCGGTAGTTATCCCCGTTGACGTATTCGGGCACCAGGCCTTCGTCGCGCGTGATGTAGATGGCGATGGCGTCGTAGGGCACCATGGGCTTCAACTTCACCGAGAAGACGGAGAGCGTCTCGCCCAGGCTGAGGGATGCGCCCAGATCCTGGCTGAGTTCAAACAAGGACTGAGCTTCCTGGCGGGCGGCGGCGATGGACGAGAGGAACGTGGCTTCGTGCCCGGCCGAGTCTTCAGCGGTGGCATTTTCGAATCCGGCGGCGGGCTCGAGCCCGCGCTCGATCTTGATGGCCTTGGAGAGCGGATTGGGATCTTCTGCGGATTTGGCGACCGCCAGGCGTTCCAGTTCGCGGTAGCGCTTCTGCAGAATGTCGACGACGCGCGGGTCGAAGGATTTGCCGGACTCGGCAGCGAGTTTCTGCATTACGTCCTTCAGCGGCAAAGCGCGCCGATACTGCCGGTCCGAGGCCAGGGCATCCAGATAATCGACGGCGGAGAGAATGCGGGCGCCAATGGGAATTTCCGCGCCTTTCAACCCCAGTGGGTAACCGGAACCATCCCACTTTTCGTGGTGCGCGCGCACGATGGGCACAACAGGGTACGGGAAGCGCACGCGTTCCAGGATCTCGGCGCCAACCAGGGTGTGAATTTTCATCTTCTCGAATTCTTCCGGCGTGAGGCGGCCGGGCTTGGAGATGATGTGCTCGGGAACGGCGAGCTTGCCAATATCGTGCAGCAGCGCGGCGGCGTGCAGAGCTTCCAGATCAGTTCCCGTGATGCCCAGCTCTTTGGCGACTTCAATGGCATAGACGCGCACGCGCTGCAGGTGCTCGTGGGTGGTGTGATCTTTAGCTTCAATGGCCAGCGCGAGCGCCTCAATGGTGCGCAGGTGGAGGTTCGCCATCTCCTCCACGTGGCGCTTTTCATCTTCCAGTTTGCCCAGGTAGAGGCGGTAGGAGCGGTAGATGAGATAAACCGCGGGGACCAGGAGCAGGGAAGTTTCCCAGTTGAAGTTGTGATTAAACCAGGAGATCATGCCGGCGATTCCTGCGCCGACGAGGTAATACGGGAACGACCAGAAATAGCAGTCGACGAGAATGCGGCGGAGCGGACGGCGCTCGCTCAACGAGATCACGGTGGCGATGGAGCCGGCGTTGGCGATGAAATAAATGGTGGCGGCGAAGCAAAGTTGCACCGGCCCATTGCCCACCATCTGGGTGATGAAGGGATGATGGTAAGCGAGGTAAGCGAGGGCGGTGGAAACCTCCGCGGCGCAAACATTAAAGGTGAGTTGAATCGCCTGGGGGCGCTCCGGATAGAGGCATTGCGCGAGCATCGCGACCCCGGCCAGTGTCAAGGTCTCCGTGAGACTTAGTTCCAGAACGCCGATCAACACGAAGAGGAAATTTACCGAGAGCGTTCCGGTGATGCCGGGGAGATTGACCTTCAGGCGCGAAGCTAGAATTGCGATGCCTAAATAACAGATGAATTCCGCGATGTTTTTGCTGGTCTGGTGGATGCCGCCGTAGAGAAGCACGCTCAATCCGGCGATCACCATTACGCCGATAAAGAGCTTGGCGGGCCACGACAAAGCCTTCCAACTGTGGCCGTGTGGAGATGAAGCTTCCGCGATACGCGTGGCACCGGTCATAAATATAAAGACACGAACCCCACTTAAGAAATATCAGCTAAGCAGTGTGAATACAATGGTTTGCACGTGGTTTGAGGCAAACTTCGGTAACCGGCCGGGAATGCAATTTGGCATCTTGCATGGCGGGACGCGAGGCGCCTCGCGAGGTATTCTCTTCTGGTTGTCGACCTGGGCGTCGGGCGGCTCATGCTTCGCGCGCAGGACGCTTCGGACCATGGCGCCTATCTGATCCTGCAGTCGAAGTACTTGAAAGCTAGAGCCAGCGAGCTTGAGCAAATCCAGGTGAGCGCGGAGCAAGCGCGAGCGGCAGACCACATCAGCGACAAGCGTCTGATCGTATTGACAGCGGCCGAGAATACCGACACGATGCTGAGGAGCGGGCTCAGCCAGCGCGATTTCGAGTAATTTCAACGCATCTGGGTGGACGATCTGCAGATGCGATTGGCGGGTCTCTGCACGCGCGGGCGACGCGTCATGGTACAGGGAAGTGGCCACGACATTCCTTCAGATCGTCCGGAGTCGATTGTGAACGCGGTGCATGAGCTTGAGAAGTAACTCACAATTGCTTTGTGTGGAGAATGCGCAGCACTGCAACGGCCCTTCCTCTTTCACCGGTCGCGAAAATCAGATCGCTACTTCCCCACGCTTCCTCACCACCAGCCAATTCACCACTGCAACCGCGACGGCCGCGACCAGGATGAGGGTCTTGTGGTATTCGATTCGCGTGAGCAGTCCGGCGCAGATCAAGACTCCCAGCGCGGCCAGCACGATTCCGCCGGGCAGTTGAAACACGGCTCGCGTTTTTTCTTTCCGGCGCAATGCAGGAAGGGCAGCGCAAACCACACCATAGTAGAACAGCCGGGATCCCGCGGAAAGCGTGGCATTGCCGGCGAAGCTGCCAAACAGCGCGAACAACCAAACCAGCAACGCGAACGCGAAAATAGAAAAATAGGGCGTGCGAAAACGCGCGTGCACCATCGCGAAAGCTGCCGGGAAATCTCCGCGCTCGGCCAGGGCGAAGGTAATGCGCGGAGTGGCCAGCATGTTGCCGCTTAAATATCCATACGTCGAAAACAGCGCTCCTGCCGCGATCAAGGCCGCACCCCTGTGCCCCAGCACGATGTGCGCCACGTCGGCCAGCGGGCGCTCGCTGTGCCCCGGATCAGGCAGCACGCCTACCACGACCCATTGAATTAGCGCGTAAATCACCGCGCAGGCTATGAGCGCGGCAATCACAGCGAAAGGCATGTCGCGCCGCGGATCTTTCGCCTCGCCCGCCGAAGCCACTGCGGCCTCGAAACCTCCATAGGCGAAAATCAACAGCACCATGGCCCGCACCCATGCGTCAGAGCCCGGCGCCGGGCTGGAGGGCGGAACGATGCGATGCGCCGCGATTAAGTAAACGGCTCCAGCGGCACATACCAATCCGAGAGCGCCCAACTTCGCGGCAGTGAAGGCATTGCTGATCCCCGCGCCCGCGCGCACGCCTCGAAAATTGATGGCTGCAAGAATCCCGACCAGCGCGGTCAGAATCGCCAGCTTGGGGATCGGCTGAGTCGCGCCTGGCCAGAATTCTCCAATGTAGGTGACGAAGAGATTCGCGTTGGCCGCGCACGCCGTCAAGCGGACGAACCACACCAGCCATCCGACTTGAATTCCCATGAAGCGCCCGAAAGCTTCGCGCGCGTAAAGATACGGGCCACCAGTCTGGGCGAAGCGGGAGGAAACCTCCGCGAAGCAGGCCATGATGATACCCATGGCCAATGCCGCCAGGATCACTGCCAAAACGCTGGCGCGGCCAAGCAGAGCGGCGAGCACTGAAGGCAGGCCGAAGATGCCGCTGCCGATGACGCAGTTCACGACGAGGGCGGCCAGGCTCCAGCGGCCAATGGCGCGCACCAGTCCTTGGTCCGGCATTCGCCCGTTCGGTACTCGCCCGTTCGACACGCGCCCTCGGCCGCTTTCAGTCACCGCGAGTTTGTATCACAAAAGCTCAGGCACATTCTTGGCACGGGCGATGCGGCTCGTCTAAAACCGCGGGCAAGGACGCGCGAAGGGGCGTTGCGGCTCGGGCTGGTGACCTTGGAGCAGATGATTAGTGCACTAACGGTCGCGGTAGAAAATTCGGTACCCCCGCAGCGCGTAGTCGAGGTGCCGGAGATCCGCGCCGCAGCCGCTTGAAAAGGCCCGCCAATACAGGCATTTCGCCGCAGTGACCTTTGCGCGGACCAAAGTAATCCCCGGCTTACGAAAGCGCATGCCCGTGGGACATCTACTCGCGCTCCCCTGCCGATGAGATGTTGAGAGGCGAGCCTATGACTTTGGAAGAAATCGCTCGAGACGATATGGACGATTTGCACTTGCGCATTGAGCGCGTCACCGAAGATCTACGCCGCATTCAGCAGGAACTGAACTGCGCCGCCATGCAGGCGCCCAGCGATCCGGAATTGATGGAAGCGCTCAACTCGCTGTCGGAAACTGAACCCATCGAAACCCTGCGCCAGGCTCTCGACCAGATGCGGCATTTCTTGTGGTTCTATTCGCAGGTGATGAACAACGAACCCGAGCTGGGCGACAAGCTGCGGCAGGCGAGTTCGACGAAAGTCACTACAGATGAAAGTCCGAAGGTCGAGAGCACCTTTCTCGATCAACTCTCGCGCGCCGATGAGTTAGTTCTGCTCCACCACATGGCGCAAGCCAAACAGCGCAAGCCGAACTAAGTTGATCAGTCCGTAGAGACGTAAATGACTACATCTCTGCAGCCACGCAGATAAATTCTCCCTTTAGACTCCGCGGCCGCCAACAATTGTTTTGATGACTTCTCCGGCTGTATTCAGCACGACGAAATCCGCGGCGGCGCCGGGGGCGAGCACGCCGTAGTTTTTTTCCATCCCCACGGCCCGCGCCGGATTATACGTGGCCGTGCGCACCGCATCGCGCAAACTCCAACTGGAAAATTCCGTTACGTTGCGCACCGCGCGATCCATGGTGAGCACGCTGCCTGCGAGGCTGCCATTGTACGTGCACTTTCCATCTTTCACGTCAACCTCGATCGGGCCCAGCTTGTAACGGCCGTTGGGCATGCCGGTAGCGGAGATCGCGTCGGTGATGAGCACCGCGCGCTCGACTCCCTTGGCTTGCAGAAAAAGTTTAACCACCTCGGGCGCGACGTGAATTCCGTCGACGATCATGTCCGCAGTGATGCGGTCGTCGGTGAGCACATCGCCGAGGATTCCGGGCTCGCGATGATCCAGCGGCCGCATGGCATTGAAAGTATGGGTCGCGTGGGTGGCGCCCGATTCGACGGCGCGTTTTGCGGTGGGCAGATCGGAGTCCGAATGGCCAATGCTGACGCACACGCCGCGGCGCGCCGCTTCGGCAATGACTTCCATCGCGCCGGGAAGTTCGGGCGCAATCGTCATGACGCACACATGGCCGCGCGCGGCCTGCCACATGCGATCGAAGATCGCCACCGTGGGCTCGACCAGGTACTCGGGCGGATGCACGCCTCGGCGCTTATGGCTAAGAAACGGCCCTTCGAGATGAATGCCCAGCGGGCGCGCCTGCACCGCGCCATCGGTGGTTGCTTCAATGGCCTCGGCCATGCGCTCCAGAGATGCGTAAGTGGAGTCGAGCGGGGCCGCTACGGTAGTCGGGAAATATCCGGTCACGCCGTGCGAGGCGAGAAACTTGCCCAGCCGCGGCAATTCGGACGGCAGAGCCTGCATGACATCCAGCCCGGCCCCTCCGTGAATGTGAATATCGAAAAATCCCGGCGCCAGAATTGCATCGCCGAGATCGACGAAACGCATATTCGAAGCCACGGCTTTCGCCGCCAGCGTCGTCACCTCGGCGACCCGCCCATTCTCGATAACCACGAGTGGGCCCTCGATCTCATCGATCGGAGTGTAGATGCGGCGTGCGGTAAGAGCGATTTTCATGACGCACCAGCGAAGCCCCTATGGTAGCCGCAGCCTGTGCCGGAAACAACCCGCGGTTCCCTTGCGACACGAGGCAAGTAGTGCGCAGACGCATTCTAGTTCGACGCGAACGATAGGGAGCCAGTGCGGCCCGATGTTATAATCTCAATGGCAAGCAGGCAGTTTCCGCAAGGGCGCCCGAAATTCCTCCAGCGCCCAAGCACAGTCGGGGAGTGGCTCAGCCTGGTAGAGCACCTGGTTCGGGACCAGGGGGTCGGAGGTTCAAATCCTCTCTCCCCGACCAATCTTTCTCTCGCACATTCAGTCGGTTACGCAGCTTTTGCGGCTTCCGATTGATCCTCTTTTTTCGGTACATTCGGTACAACTGAGGGCAATTCAAAGCCGAATCCGCTTTTTTCCGCCCACATTTTGCGAAACGGAACGTCCTCCCTGATCTTGTCGTAGAGGTCGCTCATATCTTCTCCGGCGTGCCCCAACCAGTAGTCATAAAGTCCTTTAGGGCAATCCGTGTAATTCTTCAGATATGTGTTCCGGAAGCGTCGAAACGCATGGTTCCCAGCCTTGTGCGTCCCAGTGTGGGGATTGATGTAGTTGAGTTTCTTGAGAGCCGGGTGCAGATGGCGACGGATGATGTTCGAAGAAGAGAGTGGTTTCCCCGTCCGAGAAGCGAACAGAAATCCAGACTTTCGTTCATCGACAAAAGCTCTCAGAAGAGAAGCGATGGCCGGATGGATGTCCACGTCGCGGAAGGCGTTCGTCGTCTTCAGCCGGGGTTTCACTTTGCAGTGACGTGCCTGCTGTCTGACGCTGATGGTTCCGAAATCGGACGAGATATGCTTGTCGATCTCAATACCGAGTGCCTCGCTTATCCTAATGCCAGCCGCACCGCAAAGAACGAACAGCATACGTTCCTTCGGCTTCTTCCATTTCGCCAGTCCAGCCATTATTTCTGACGAGAAGCTCGGCCTGTTCTGCTTCGACTTCTCGACCAGTGGCACATCCATGAACTCATGGTTCCACTTGCGTGGGTAGACCTGATTGCCCTCATCATCCACCACTGATGCGACAACCATTTTGGGAACTTGGAGATAGTTTTCGATGGCTTTTCCCGACAATCCCCTCTGCGCCATTGCCGTGACCAGTTTCTTCAGCACTCCGTTGTTTACGACAGAGATGGGATGCTCTCCTAACTGAGGATTGATTTCTTTATTCAGGATGCGCTCCCACTCATCTATCGTGTCGGGTGAAACGGGTTTACGTTTGCGTGCGCGGAGACGCTCAAGCCAGATCGACGATTGCTGCTTGAACGTGACACAGTCTTCTTTCTGTTGCCCCACAACATTTTTGAAGTGTTCGACCGTATCAGCGCCACTTGCCGCAACGATCTCACGGGCACGCCGTTTGCGTTCCGATGCCGAGAGTTTTCCGACTCCAGAAATCGGACAAATCTTTGCTCGCTTGTGGCTCCTCTCATATTGACCGGGCACATCCTCCCACCAGCGAACAACCCACCACTTACCACTCCTCTCAAGGTGTCCATCTTGACCAGTTCGGCGAGACATTGACTTTCCTCTCCGCTTCACTGGTGTCGCAGGAGAGACGTTAATATCACTTCCGGGGAATTGCAACAGGCGGTGCTGCCAGTCGCCTGTCAAGGCAGAGAGGCCTTGGAGGCAGACCCGTCCATTCACCGCTACAGACTCCGTTGCGGAAATAAGGACACCCGGACAAGGTTCGGGCGTCGGGCCGGAGACGTACAGCAAATCGTCCAATCAAAATTCCAATCGAAGCCGCCATCGGATTCTCCATGCTGCTCGTGCCTTGAGAGACGTAAGCCTGCCTTGGGTGCCGAAATGCTTCTAAGCGAGAACGCCGTGAGCATTCTCTCTACTGACTAATACCCAAGCCTCGGTAGGGTTTCTGCACTTATTTCGAATCGAGGACGGCAAACGGCAAACGATTCGGAAGCGTTGGGCAGGGACAGGGCATTGTTCGGTGTCTGGAGGCACAAAGTCTGCATCCGGACGAGCAAAAAGCCTTAGCAGGGTGTGAGTGCTCATGCCGCGTAAACGGAGTCGGGGCGGGAATGTGAAGTGGCAGGCCCCGGTATGGTCCACAAACACTCCAATCCGCTTCTTAGGCACGACATTCCGCGCCCTCTTTTTAGCACTATTTCTTGGGTTTTTTCTGAGCGTTTTCAATGACATCCGTGCAAAGCGGATACTTCGTCTGGAAAAACGACTCTATTAGCAAAGCTCATGATGCGTGATCGTCTGCACACTCTGGGTTACCAAAGACACCTGTAATTCCTGTCATAAAAAAATATTTTCAAAAACTAGCGACGATTTTGAAATCGCGGAATCGTACTACTGCGACCGAAAAATCGTCACCGTTGGAAGCGCATTGATTGGAACAAAATTGCGCGACCGGGGCGAACGCAAAGCCGTGCTGAACGGCGAAATGTCCGGTTCGGAAACTACTGCGAACCCCGCTTGGGCAAAGCGGTGATAGGTGCTGTATGCCTCCCTTCCGGGCCGTAAGTCGAGCCTTGGCTGCGAGCGACAATCCCAAAAATTAAGAACTTGAGGGCGCGGAGCTTTGTGTCTCCGGGCAGTGGAGATTTGTCGTCTGATCCGTCAAATCACCGAATAAAACTGGGGAAATCCGACTTCTCGAAATAATTTTCTCGCGGCAAATTGGGTTTGCACGCTACCGAATGCTTTATTGAAGGGCAATCAAGAGGCTCCCGACCTCACAACGGGAAGGATGGCGTCGAAATGCAGAGATTGAAGGACACCCTCAGTCAGGCAACAAAGCAGGCGCAGGCTGAGTTCGACACGAAGATCGTGAGGTTCATGACCGAGAACCCGGAAAAACCACACCGGATGGTTGCCGAGTGGTTCGGAGTTCATCGGAACTATGCAGCAAAGCTCAGCCGCAACTTCCTCGGACCCCGGAAACGAGGCCGGAAGGCACAGGGGGCAACTCGTGGCTGACAAGAATTTCAACGGCCCCGATCAGACTCCTCGCCAGCGGTCAACCGGAGGAATGGTGCCCATTTGCTGTCCGCCGAGTTCGATTCAGAGCCTCCCGCTCGCGCAGATATGCAAGAAGGACGGGGACGCCCAGTGGGTGGAATGGCTCGAACAACTGTACAAGCTGGAGGATAAACGCAATACGTAACTCTTATATGTCGGGTCTGTCGGCGCTGCCAAAGGGTCGAACAGATTGTTGCCGGGGATGGCTTCCTACCCGTTGCCATCCCCACGAGGCTCCGACAAGCCCTTCGACAAGGCTAGAAAGGTCAGGACACACGGGTAGGGAAAACACGGGTAGATATGGGTTTCAAACTTCAAGATCAAATTCAGCAAATGCGCAACATTCCCGGCAAGTACAAGCGGGTTTTGTTAGCCATGGCGCAGCGTGCCCGGAAAGATGGCACGAACATGTTCGAGGCTAAGGAAACAATCGCGGACAAGGCCGGGGTTTCCCGCTGGACCGCATACCGCAACATTGACGGAATGGTTGACCTCGGAGCACTGGTTGAGGCTGCTTCCCACGAGTGTGGAAATGGGGCTTGTCCGAAGGGTCCGCGCCACTACCAACAAGGTGGGAACCACTGGACCGAGGCTTTCAACCTCGACCTCGACGTGATCTTCAACTTAGAGACCAACTGGGGTAACAAAATGCGACATGGCTCTCAAGAAAGTCGTGTAGCAAAACGCCGAAAGTGTCGTGTAGCAAAACAGCAAAAGTGTGGCGTAGCAAAATGTGATGCTATTCAGGGATATAACCCCAATCACGCCGCTGACGCGCTGGGAGGGGCTGCGCATGCTTCCGCCCTTACGGGCGGTAGTGAGCCAGTTAGCGAGTCAGTTCCGCCTTCGGCGGCTCCGGCTTCGGGGACTCTCGCTTCGCTCGTTTCGCCTTCGGCGACGGGGGGCCAACAGGCCCCCTCGACCCCCAGTATGGGTTCGGACTCCGGGCCTGTCGGCCCCGGTTCTGAGTTCGATACTTTTGATCCTGATCCTGATGACTCTGAGTTTGCTGATCCAGACTCGAACCCTGAATCCCCCTCTGGTCCACAGATCGCGGCTACGCCGCGCCCCCCAGTTGCGCTCACCCCCCAAAGCCTTGCTCAGATGTCAGACGATGAGTTGGAGTATCACTACGCCGACCTGTGTGGTGAGCCCGTGTTCTTGGTGATGTCCAGTCTCCAGACTCGTCCGTCCATGGCTGCCCTTCGTAAGGGTCTGCCGATCTGCGAGAAAATTCTGACCTATTTCGACGACGTGCTCCCAGAGTTCCGTGGCTACGCTGCTCAGATGGTTATTGAGTGGAACCATGCCCACCGTGACCATAAGTACGCGACCAAGGAAGACCGGGCGATGAAGCTCCGGACCCCTGAACAGATGCTCAAGGCTTTGGAGTCCGAGAACGCCGCCCTCATCAACGATTATCTCGATCACAATTTCGCTGAATGCGAGATGTGCCAGACCCACGGGATTGAGCCGTACCGGACGGTGATCGCGGCCATTAAGGAAAAGCGCGAGCAGCGTAAACGTGATGAGGCTGAGGCAGCACGCCAAGAAGCTCTCCGCATTGAGCGTGAAGCCGCAGAAGCCGAACGTCTGGCTGCCATCCCTGTGCCTACGGAGGAGCAGATTCAAGACCTCAAGGCACAGCTTCAGGCTCTCGCCAAGCGGGGTCGAATCCTCATCGGCGATGATGGGATCACTATCGGCGATGAATTGGGACCCATGCGGAAGGGAAAGGCTTTATTTACGTACCCCTCGAAGGCGACAAGCGTGGGCATGCTTATCAAGGAACTGCGCTCGGATCGCGTTGCATTCTGGGAATGCAAAGAAGTAGTGGAAGAGATTGTTCCGAAGTTGACGGAGGAGGCTCCTGAGAAGCCTAAGGCTGCTCTGTGCTATGGCTGCGGCGTGAAACCCTCTGGCGAATTCAGTATTCCGTTTAAGCGTGGCGCAAAGCGTGTTTGTGACACCTGCTACGACCGGGCTTATGAGATTCGGAAGGGAGAGGAAGCTATTCCGATGCGTCCCGGCTAACGGTGGACGTGGCTCACCTGTATGAGGATGCTACGGTCAGGGCCGCGAGTTTGGATCGCCTCATTGTTCTTTGCTCGAACTGCAATCAGGCACAGGCGCGTTCTAAGGCGAAATCGACTCCGGAACTGTCGGAACGATTGGATGCCCAACAGGTGCGCGGCACCGGACTCAAGCATTATCGCGCTGGAAACTACCCTCGTGCCTACGCAGCGAGCGGGATCAGGCGGCAACAGTAGTCGAACGCCTTGATGCAGCACTTGCCGCGCTCAATGGCGGTTCATACGGGAAAAGGACAAGAACACGGAGCAGGATGTCGGCGGCAGCAAGGGCGAGGATCGCGGCTGCCCAGAGAGCACGTTGGGCGAGAGTGCGGAGGAATGATGGGAAGAAACAGAACGTCGTCAGCATGCCCAAGAAGAAGACGATGTCAGCCGCCGCTCGAAAGAAAATCGCCGCCGTCCAAAGAGCGAGATGGGCTAAGGTCAAGGCTGCTCAAAAGAAGTCAGCGTAACGGACCCTGCCGGGCAGAATGGCGACATTAGGCACCGTAGGAACATCGATGGAGTTGTGGCGCAATGAAAGACCCTCGACACAATGAGGCGGCTTCCCAATTCCCCTACGAGGTCTTAACCACAACTGAGCTTGCCGGGCGGCTGAAGGTGAAAGAAAGCTGGGTCGTTGACCAGAGCAAACCTTCGCGAACTGCCGATCCGATCCCGGTCTTCCGGCTTGGCAAACATCGAAGATACTTGTGGGGTTCTCCAGCGATGAACGCTTGGCTCGGTCGTCGGAGCGGGTCCGTAGACTAACGATACGAAGTAGTTCGTCGGCGGAATTTCGGTACAACTGGGGTACAACTGACAGGCGAGAGAAAAATTGGCTTTTTGCCCCTATGCGACACCAAATGAAGCACTTAGATTTTTGATCTTCTCTGCTTCGGGACCAGGGGGTCGGAGGTTCAAATCCTCTCTCCCCGACCATCTTTTCCGGGTCCAACCCGGAGACATGGGTTACAGAATGTACCGGTTACATGGGTAACACTTTTGGGCCGAGCGTTCTCCTGCCTTCTCAGAGACCCTTAATGCACTGTACCCGTTGTGGTGATTGAGGTGGAACCCGTTCCCGCGGCGATATTCGGTCCGAGCGAGGTGAGGGCCCCGGTAGTGGCGTTGATGCTAAAGGCTGCGACATCGCCGGACCCGGCATTTGCGACGTAGGCAAAGCGGCCGGAGGGATCTACGGTGACAGAAGAAGGAACCCATCCCGCAACCACGTTTGCTCCAATTGAGCTCAGTGCTCCCGTGCTGGGGTTGATGCTAAAGGCGGAGACATCACCGGAGCCATAATTTGCGGTGTAGGCGAAGCGGCCGGAGGGATCCACGGCTACAACCTCAGGGGCGCTTCCCGCAGCGAAGTTACCAATCGAGGTCAGTGCGCCCGTGTCTGCATTGATGCTAAAGGCGGAAACATCGCCGGAATTCTGGTTCGGTACATAAGCGAATCGGCCGGTGGGATCCACAGTTATGGCTTTAGGTTGACTTCCTGCAGCTGTGTTTGGTCCGATCGAAGACAGTGCCCCTGTAGTGGCGTTAATGCTAAAGCCGGCGACATCATTGGTACCGTAATCTACGACGTAGGCGAAGCGGCCGGAGGGATCCACGGTTACCGCAATAGGGACACTTCCCGCAGCGAAGTTCCCAATCGAGGTCAGTGCGCCCGTGCTGGCATTGATGCTAAAAGCGGAGACATCGCTGGAATTCCCGTTCGGCACGTAGGCAAAGCGGCCCGAGGGATCGACGGCTATATCGGTAGGGGCATTTCCCGCCGCTACGTTCGGGCCGATCGAGGTCAACGCCCCTGTAGTGGCATTGATCGAATAGGCGGAGACATCAAACGAGTAAGAGTTCACCACGTAGACGAAGCGGCCGGTAGGATCGACGGTTACATCGGTAGGGGCATTTCCCGCCGCTACGTTCGGGCCGATCGAGGTCAACGCTCCTGTAGTGGCATTGATGGTGTAAGCGGAGACGTCATTGGAACCGTAATTCGCCACGTACGCGAAGGTTGGTGTGTAGGTCACCGCACGCAGGCCTTGGGTCATCACAAACGCGACTGGTCCTCCAGCATCTACGGTGCCGGAGAATGTGAGGTTGCCAGTGGTTCGATTGATGCGGTAGGCCCAAATTGCATCCGACCCGTTGTTGGTCACGTAAACGAAGTTGTCGGATGGGTCCACAGTTAGAGAAAAGGGGCTAGTCCCGGTGGGTACATTCTGCCCCAAGGACGTCAGAGTTCCGGTGCTCGCGTTAATGCTGTAAACGGAAACGCTGCCTCCCAGATTCAGCACATAAGCGAAGCGACCTGAAGGATCTACTGTGACGTAGTCGGGATTGCTTCCCGCCCCTGCGTTCGGTCCGATCGACGTCAAGGCACCTGTATCGGAATTGATGGTGAAGGCGGAGACATCGTTGGAATTCAAGTTCGCTGCGTATAGAAAGCGGCCAGACGGATCCACCGTCACCGAATAAGGATAGGTGCCGGCGGATATGTTCGGACCTACGGATGTCAACGCTCCTGTGCCGGGATTGATGCTGAAAGCGGAAACATCGTTGGAGACGGAGTTCGCCACATAGACGAAACGGCCAGAGGGATCCACGGTCACAAAATGAGGCGACGTGCCTGCCTGTACATTGTTGCCTATCGGGGTCAGCATTCCTGTAACAGCATTGATGCTAAAGGCGGAGACATCATTGGAATTGAAGTTCGCCGTATAGACGAAGCGTCCCGAGGGATCCACGGCCAGAGAAATGGCACCGCTTCCCGCATATACGTACCCGAGACTGGTCAAGGCTCCAGTGCTGGAATTGACAGAATAGGCAAAGACTGGCCCAGCATCGGCCACGTACACGAAGCGGCCTGATGGGGTCACCGCGATGGAATAGCCTCCGAATCCGCTATAACCGGTGCTGCGAAGTTGTCCGGTCTTTGGGTTGACTGTGAATGTGGAAATACTTCCGAAGGGGGTGGTGGCGAAGCCAAACCGAGGCTCATAAACCAACGGCGCAGCGCCGGCAGTCATCGCGATGGCGCTTGCGCCCAGTCGCGCGCGTGTGGTGCCAATGGGGCTCAGTGAACCAGATAATGAGTTGATCGCGTAGCTGGAGACATCATTCGAGTCGATGTTCGTTACGTAAACGAACTTGCCCGATGCATCGATTGCAATTGCCTCCGGTCCGCTGCCCGCGAGAATATTCGACCCGAGGGAAGTAAGCGCGCCGGTGTTGGCGTCGGCCAGGTACATGGAAATATCGTTCGAGTCCGCATTGGTTACATAGACGAACCGCCCCGTATGATCGACCACCACTGCCGCCGGACTGCCGCCGGCCGCAACTGTCCCGGTGGGAGTGAGCGCGCCACTGGTGCTATTGATACTGAAAGTGGAAACACTATTCGCCGAAAGATTGGTGACGTAAACAAACTGGCCGTGGGGATCCTCTGTGAGCCCATAGGGACGCGATCCGGTCGGAGCGGTCCCTGCCGCGGTTAACGTTCCCGTAGCGGTATTGATGGTGTAAGCCGAAACGGTATCGCTGGCCAGGTTGGCGACGTAGATGAATCTGTCCAAAGGATCCGCAATCAGGGCGACGGGGTCAAATCCTGTTTTCACCGTGCCGATGGGAGTGAGCGCACCACTGACCGAATTAACGCTGTATTCGGAGAGGGTGCTGGAAGATTCATTCGCGACATAGACGAACTGGCCCGATGGATCCACCACGACAGCACTGGGAGCGATGCCCGTCGGTACCGCCTTTCCCGCAGGATTCAACGCCCCGGCCGTAGGATCAATCTTGTATGTGCCCACGGTGTGGGAGCCGGAGTTGACGACATATAGAAATCGAAACGTGGGATCGACCGCCACCGCGACCGGAGCCAGTCCGGACGACATTTTGTAGCCTTGAGAAGTGATCTGACCTGTGTTGGCATTGATGCTGAAAATGGAGATCGTATTGTCGTCGCTGTTGGTCACATAGGCGAAATGGGGACTGTTGTTGGCGGCCGCGGCCCGCGCCATACCGCTCCCCGACGTGAGCCAGGTCGCGATGACAGCTAAGGTTGCGGCGACTCTCGAGAAACCTTTCAGATACCTCATAGCCAGCCCCCCGATACAGAAAAAACTGCCCTTCTATTTAAAAATCGAAAATGTTGGGCAAAAGACGACACGCGGAGTGAATTTTTGTTCGAGAACCCTGCGGGCGTGGATATTCCTCTGACGGAGTTCCCTACGGTGGAAGGCTGTTGCGCCTGTATAACCACAGGACAGCCTGGTCGGTCCACCTGGGAGTCGGCAACGGCCCTATACAGGAAATCGGAAACGGAGACGAATACACGACAGGTGCGAAAAAAAAATCTAGCGTATGAGGAGGCGGCAAGTGACCATTCGTCGCTTTGAAAGCGTTAGGAACAAAGAAACGCGCAAGCCAATTTCCTAGGGAGACTGCGCATGAGACCGCACGATCTGTTGGGCCTCAATGACACCAGGGTAGTCTGAGCCTGCAGTTGGCTCGAGTTGCTCAATCGCGCTCTGGGCGTCGGCTTTCGCTTCAGGAAATCTCCCGAGCGCCTGCAACGCGCGTGCACGTGCCAGATAGAATCGCCCTCGGGTAGCTGAGATAGTTCCAGTCCCCAGGTCCGCGGTGCTAAATGCTCGTTCCACATCGGCATATGCTTTCTCCGGCTGGTGCAACGCCAGTTCGATACCAGCCCTGTCGACCAGCAAGGATGGAGCCCAACTTTGGCGACCAGCCTTGAGGGCCGCATCCATAATATTGATGGCCTGGTTGTTGAGGCGCAGCGCCGTTACAAAATCTCCTCTTGCTGCGGCAAGCAGCGCACGATCGTTGTCGAGCTTCGCGAATGCATAGTGTCCGGCGGGCAGTTCACGGCGCAGTAACGGTTCAACCTTGTTCAGCAGCGCTTCGGAACGGTCGAACTCGCGCTCATCTCTGTATATCCTGGCGAGGTTCAGCATCGACTGCTCCAATGTAACCTCATCACCGGTACTGCGGGCCTTCTCCAGCGCTCGCTCTCCATACGGTTCTGCTTCTTTGGGCCGCTCTAGTTCATAAAGAATGCGGGAGTACGTAAGAAGAAGCGGCGGCGTCGAAGCGTCCTCTAAGCCCTTTGCTTTAGTTAAGTCGATTGCACGGCGAAGTATCTGCTCCGCTTGCTTTGGGTGTCCTGCCATATGCATGGCAAACCCAAAGGCATCAAGGACGTCCACGGCGACGCGAGTTTCATCGTATCCAAGCTTCGAGACCAGGCCTGCTGCCCTTTCATAAACTGCACTCGCCTGTGCGGGCTGTCCACTTAAGGCATAGGCTTGCCCCAGATCCAGCATGATTTCCAACTTTAAATTGTCAGACTGAATGGGGGATTGCTCCAATGCACTCTGGGCACGCTGTGCAAGCGAAATGGCCTCGCGAGCGGCTCCGTTCCCTATAGCCACTTCGCTAGCTTGAGCAAGGCAAGAAACCCGATCGAGGACGACCGAAGAATCCTCGGGAAGTTCGTGCAACCCTTCTTGAATCAAATGCTCGGCTTCGGCATGTTCTCCAGCTTGGTCCAAAGTCACCGCCAGCGAACAGGCGGCTCGGGCGCGCACCCCGTTCTCGAGCAGCTTGCCCGCCAGGGCATAAGCTTGTAGCAAAACACGTTTGGACTCTTGAACCTCTCCCCGGGCAGAATATTGCTCGCCAATAGAGATCAGGATCCCAACGTGATCAGCCGGGTGATCGGCATAGTCTTCTTTATTTACTATCTCCTCGGCGCGGCTCAGTAGATGTCCGACTGCGATCGGCGCATTGGACGGCGAGGCGTCAGTGAGTAGAAATCTGTTGAGCTGATTCAATTGCTCGGCACGCGCTAATTGGCGAAAGGCAAAGTCACGTTGCGATCGTGCTTCGTGGGCCTTAATCAGAATTTCTATCGCACCGCCAACCAGGAACAGAACACTAAGTGCGGCCAAGGCGACTGAGATCCGATTCCGACGAACAAACTTCGACACGCGATAGGTCATCGCATCCGGCCGAGCTCGGATTGGCCGGCGTTCGAGATAGCGATTCAGGTCATCCGCGAATGCACTCACGGACGCATATCGCTCGCTTGGATCTTTCTTAATCGCCTTGCCAATGATTGTGTCAAGATCTCCGCGAAGCTGTCG
Source organism: uncultured Acidobacteriota bacterium (assembly GCA_963701925.1). Classification (GTDB taxonomy): domain Bacteria; phylum Acidobacteriota; class Terriglobia; order Terriglobales; family Acidobacteriaceae; genus Sulfotelmatobacter. The sequence continues at coordinate 605,947 of CAVPBQ010000004.1, read as the reverse complement.
TTGAAGCTTTTCGGAGGTGGTTTTGCGATATTCGGATACTTTCTTGCCGTCGCCCGCCGCGACTGAATCCGACAAACGCCTGGGTTCGGTCTCAAGCACTGCCTTGATCAATTCCGCTGGAGATTGCACGTTGGGGCCAGCCGGATGGTGACCGCCCAACAGGACGTACAGCAATACACCAAGAGCGTAAACATCGGTCGCAGTCGTAACCGGCAGGTTCTTCATTTGCTCTGGCGCAGCGTACTGCGGAGTCAGGGCCGCGCCGATCTCTCGGGTTAGCAAGGTGGCCGCACCAGTTTGTCCATCGCCTTGCAGCAGCTTAGCGATACCGAAGTCCAACAGTTTGACCTGACCGGTTTGTGTAACCAGCACATTGGAGGGCTTTATGTCCCGATGAACGATCAGGTTCGAGTGCGCATATGCCACCGCCTCCAGCACATCAAGAAACAGCCGGACTCTGGCTTCAACGTCAAGCTTGTGCTGATCGCAATATTGATCTATCGCCATTCCATCGACATATTCAAGGATGAGATATGGCTGGCCGCCGGACGAGATACCGGCATCAAAAAGTTCAGCAACATGAGGGTGGGTAAGCCGGCCTAGAATGCTGCCCTCGCGACGGAAGCGGAGTTCGGAGCCTTGACCGGCAAGCGCCAGATTTACAAATTTGACGGCCGCATGGCGCTCAAATCGGCCGTCACTGCGCCGTGCCAGCCAAACCGTTCCCATTCCACCCTGACCAATCTCGTTGATCAGCGTGTAGGCGCCAATCTGTTGTCCGGCGAGCCCCATAGATGCCAATAGAGGCGGGGTTTCAAGAAAGCCTTCACGATGGAGTTGTTGCTGTTCTTCCAATAACGCCTGCAACATTGAAGCCAGCGAAGCATCTTTCGTACGCAGAGACGATAACCATTCATTCCTTTTTTCCGCGGTTAGTTCCAGAGCCTCGTCGAGATACGGGCTTGCCTGCTGCCATTGTTCGGGTGTGAAAGACGACATCGGGTGCTCTCAATATGGCAACTCTTCCCGCATCCTCTGATGGAGATAAATACGCGCTTTTTCCCACCTACGCTGTACGGTCCTTTCCGACACGCTGAACATGGTGGCGATCTCGGTGAAAGAAAACCCGCAGAAGAATTTCAAATCCACAATTTGCGATAACGAGGTGTCTACAGTCGCCAATTCGTCCAGTGCTTCACTGAGGCTGGCCAACTCTTGAGCCTCTGGGATTTTCTCCTCAACGTTAGTAGTGAGAGCGGTGATCTCAAAACGACCTCCCCGCTTGATTGCAAGCCGATTCCTAACGTGGTCGATAATCAATCCGCGCATGACCCGTGCTGCATAGGCCATGAAGCGAGCCTGATCCTGGAATCCGGGCCTTTCCTGATCCGCCATACTCAGATACGCCTCGTGGATCAGTGTGGTGGCGCTGAGGCTTATGACTCCTTGACGCGCCAGTTGGCTTTTCGCGAGCCGATGAAGCTCTACGTAAAGTAGCCCAAAGAGCCGGTCCGCCGAGGCGCGGTCTCCCTGTTCGGCTAACTCCATCAGCTTTGAAACGCGTGTGCTGGCGTCCACCATTCCTGATTACACGCGGAAAAGACTCTCTCATTTTGTCTGAATAGTCAACATTCCGCCCGCTGGGGAAGAGGACGACAAGTCTTCAAGAATTGGTGAGGTTCTCCTTTTCTCGAGATGCAAACGAGATTGCTTCTCGAGCTGTCAGAAGACATCACTGCCCATTAATAATTGCGAAAATCGGAAAGCCTGATGAGTTTTCGTGCTCTCGCTTTTTCTTCGCGTGTAGCATCGTAGATGATTTCGTAGCTGCAAGAGCACACGACTTCAACAAGCTTCAACAGGTTCCATCTGCGAGCCGCAAACGGTTCAATATCAATCAATTATAAGCAACAGAATTCAACAGATTTCAACAAGGCGTGGAATCGGGTTCAGGACCAGGGGGCCGGAGGTTCAAATCCTCTCTCCCCGACCAAATTTCTCTCTTCACTTCTTCTCTTCTAGGATTCGCGGAAATCAATCATGACCGGGGCGGAGCGGAACCAGTTGGTTTTGAAGCCCACGTAAATAATTCCCACCGCGAACCAAATGCCGCCGACCGTCTTGGCTATGATATTCAGGTTGAACCAGATCAGGGCGCAGAAGGCGAAGCCGATCAGCGGCAAGATGGCGTCTTTCAGAAGTTTTGGCGATGCTCCGGTTTTCCTGGCGATCACGGTGAACTGCCAGAAGCAGGCGAAGTTTACTCCCATGAAAGCGAGAAAGGCTCCGAAGTTGAGCAATTCTCCGGCGTGTTCATAGGCGCTGCCGATATGGTTGAGCAGCACCGCGCCCAGGAATGCGAGAGCGCCGATCAAAAGAATGTTGTAGGTGGGAGTGCTGCTTCCGGGCTTGAGATAGCCGAAAAATTTTCTAGGCAGGACACCGTCGCGGCCCATGCCAAAGAGCAGGCGGGCCGCGCCCAGCGTGCCGGTTAATCCGCTGCCGAAGGCGGCGACAATCAAAGTCACGCCCATGGCATTGAACAAGAGCACGCCGCCTACTCGGCTGCAGATATCCATAAATGCGGTTTCGAGGTTGGGGAATGAGCGCCAGTCGGGCCAGACACGCGCGCCTAGATACGATTCGAAGCCGCTGCACACTCCGGCAAAAATGCAGGTGAGGACTACTGCCAGCAAAACGTTGCGCTTGGGATTTTCCACGTCTTCGGCCAGCGTGGTCACCCCGTCGAAACCAATGTAGGTGAGCGCCGCGAATGAAGTCGCGGTCAGGATTTTATGGGAGTTGAAAGTCTTCGGGTTATAAAACGGTTCGATCGAAAGCAGTCCGGCCCAGCCCTGGCCATGCCACAAGTATCGAATCGCCAGCCATACAAAGAAGGCCACGACCACAGACATTCCGGCCAGCAGCACCTTGTTGGCGCGCGCGGAGGATTTCACTCCGGCAAGATTCAGCACCGTCATGATTCCTGCAATCAACGCTGCCCACGCGATGTAGGGAATCTGCGGCAGGTAACGCTCATGCAAAGCGGTTGAGATCCAGACAGTATTGATGAGAGGCTGCAGCAGGTAATCGAGAATCATCGCCCAGCCGGCGAGAAATCCGAGATGCGGGTTGAGGCCGCGGCCCACGTAGGTGTAGGCGGAGCCTGCCGTGGGATAGAGCGCGCCCATGCGTCCGTAGCTGACCGCGGTAATTAACATGGCGAACAGAGCAATGAGAATGATGGTGACGAAGTGACCATCCGACAGTTTCTGGGCGACGCCGTATAGCGGCACGGGCGCGATGGGCTGAATGAGAACAATGCCATAAAAGATCAAATCCCACAGCGTCAGCGTGCGGCGCAGACGGGACACGCCGGGAGCGGCAGCAGGCGAGATTTCCATGAGTCCGGCTATGTTAGCTTATGCCGCGCCGGAACGAAATGGACGCGAATCATCGACCGTTCTTGGCTATGCGCGAGTTATGACCGGACGAGTTATGACCAGACCAGACTGGTCAGGGAATCATTGTCGAGTGCGACGTCCGCCTGCATGGTTCCCGTTTGAATCGCTACGGATCGAGCAGTCCCCGCGTTGGTGATGACGAGAGCGCGCGTGCCGTCGGTATTTTCGAAGGCGGCGTGATAGATTCCCTGGAGGGCGCTTGCGGAATCAAAGCGAATCGCTCCGCGGCGGATGGTGCGGGAAAAATGTGCGAAGGCCCAATACTGGCCGCTGCGCGTAATCTCTCGAGTCTGCGAATGGATGGTGACGAGGCCGCCGCAGGGGAAGGGGCCAATATTCGGACGGCCGTGCTCGTCGAGCGCGAGATTCCATCCCGTTACCGAGCGGCACCAGTTGCGCAGGGCAGAGGTGAAAGTCTCGCCCCACTTAGCCCAGTCGGTCTGATAATCGGGACTGTTGTAGTCGGGACCGCCTTCGGTCCAGAACATCTCGGCATCGGGATGTGCATCGTGAACCCTGCTGGCCATTTCGGGTTTTCCGCCGTAGGCGTGCCATGCGATTGCATTGGAGTAGCGCCGCAGGCCAGCATCCTCGAGTTCGTCCAGGGCGCGTCCCCACAGGTTGAAGTTGTGATCGAGAACCCAGATTTTCGTTTTTAATCCGTTCTGCTCGAGAGCGGGACCGAGGTCACGCTTGACGAATCCGATTTCATATTCCTGCGGCCATATGCAGGCGGGCATGCGCCCGTCCTGATCGGTGTCGACTTCGTTCTGCACAGTGACGGCTTGAATGGGCACCCCGGCGGCTGCATAGGCTTGGAGGAACTTTACGAAGTATTGCGCATAGGCTGAAAGATAATGCTGGCGCATAGAGCCGCCAAGCATGGAGCCACCGCTCTTCATCCATCCGGGCGGGCTCCAGGGGGAGGAAAAAAGGAACAAGTCCGGATTCGCGGTTCGCGCCTCGCGCAGAATGGGCAGGATGTACTCGCGGTCGTGATCGATCGAGAAGCGCTTCAATTCAGGGTCGGGATCTCCTTCGTCGAAGCTGTAAACTTTGGTCGAATAGTCGCTGGCGCCGATGCAAGTGCGGCAAACATTGAGCGCCATTTCCGAGGGATGAAATAGTTCGTGGAATAACTCGGCCCGCTTCTCAGCCGCAAGCTGGTTGAACATGAAGCAGGCTGCATCGGTGAAGGCCGCGCCGAATCCCAGGATCCCCTGAAACTTCTTATCAGGATTGAGGACAATCGCGTCTGGAGTGGGACTAGTCGGGGCGGAACGCCAGCGGATCGGATCCTGTTTCGCGAACCGCCGTTTGTCGCTAGTTACCCAGGCAGTGATTTCGCCGCTCGCAGCGGTCGAATTTTGGCCGGCCTCACCTTGCATGTGTAGCCACGGCCAGGTTGCGACGGACGCTGTGCCGGCGAATCCGAGGGCAGAAGTTTTAAGGAATCTCCGTCTTGTACTTGCTGAAATCTCTGCGGACGTTTTTGCAGACATCACGATTTCCTTCCCCGCATTGTGGTAATGTGGCGTCGTGTTGAAGCGAAAACTGCTGCCGGTTGTTATCGCGCTCGTGGCCGGAACTGCGCTGGTGTGCCATGCGCAGAATGCCCCTCCCATCCTAAAAGATAAAGGTTGGAAGCTGGTGTGGAGCGATGAATTTAATGCGGTGGATGGTTCGGGTGTGGATCGGTCGAAGTGGGTGCTCGAAACCGGGAGTGGGATTTGGGGGAACGAGGAACTCGAGTACTATACCGACCGCTCGGCGAACGTTTTTCTGCGAGATGGCAATCTCGTCATCCGCGCGCTGAGCGAGAAGTATCCGCCATCCGATCCCAAAGCCCAAAATTATACTTCCGGGCGGCTGAAGACATTTGGAAAATTCAGCCAGACCTACGGCCTTTTCGAGGCTCGCATCAAAGTGCCTTTTGGGCAAGGCATGTGGCCGGCGTTCTGGATGCTGGGAGACGATATCGGCAAAATCGGTTGGCCGGGCTGCGGCGAGATTGACATCATGGAGAACATTGGCAAGGAACCTTCCATGATTCACGGTTCGATCCATGGACCGGGCTACATTGGGAATGTGGGCATTGAAGCGCCATATACCTTGCCAGGCGAGCAGCGCTTCGCGGACGACTTTCACGTTTTTGCCGTGGAGTGGAGTCCGGACTCCATCGCCTTCTTTGTGGACGAGACGATGTATGTGAAGCGCACGCGCGCTGATTTGCGACCAGGCTGGAAATGGGTTTTCGACAAGCCGTTTTTTCTGATTCTCAATCTCGCCGTAGGCGGGGACTGGCCGGGTCCGCCGGATTCGTCCACGCACTTTCCGCAGGAGATGTTGGTGGATTACGTGCGCGTCTACGAGCCCACGACGAACGGATCTGCGCAACGCTAGCGGTGCCGGCGCGCGAACAACAAGAGGCCAAGAGGCCGGACTCTCGTCCAGCCTCTTGAGTTTTCTGAAGCTACTCGGGGTAGGCCTCAGAATTCATAGCGCAGGCATCTCGACACTCAACTCGGATTTGGCTGGCGATTGACAGATCTGGTCGCCATAGCTCTCTCCTTACTGCCAATCACCTACAGGTGGTTAGAAGTAAACCTTGGCGCCCAACTGAATCACGTAAAAACCTCCCGGGCCAGTGTTGGGCGTGGCGGCGTTCGTATCCCAGCCCGTGTTTTCCGAAATTGTCAGCGGGGTCGTTGGAGTTTCATAATTCCATGGTCCATTGACGGTAACTCGGCCAGCAACGCTGGAACGTTTGCTGTAAGCGTCAACGGCCAATCATTCAACTACACTCTGCCGGCGGGCGCTGTGGCCACCTTCACGTGGAAGTAATCTGACTTAGTGATCTCCCTGGCGAAACTGCTGCACCAGATATTCGCTGGTACGAAGGGTGAAGGCAAGAATGGAAAGAGTGGTTGTTTTGTCAGTGCAGTTCAGGAAAACGCCGGCGTCACAAACGTAGAGATTCGCTACATCATGGGTCTGGCCGAAGCGATTCGTGACAAACTTCCGGGCATCGTTTCCCATGCGGCATGTGCCCGTCTCGTGCAGGCTGTAGCCGGGCATTTCCGGTTCGTCCGCGGCATATTCCAAAACTGCGCCCGCGGAACGGAACACGTCGGCAGAGATTTGTTTCGCATGCTGGAACATACTCAACTCGTTGTCGCCCCATTGAAAATGAATGCGGGCCATCGGAATGCCGTACGAATCCTTTGCTTCCGGATCGATATCCACGAAGTTTTTCTCGGAGGGTAATGTTGGAGCTTGCACTGTGAGACTGACGGGCGTGGGATAGCGGCGCTTCATCTCACGCTTGAAAGACGAGCCGAAGCCCTCGACCTCATCGTAGTACGAGGGGAATTCCGAACACCCTCCGTCGGGATAGACCGAATATCCGCGAATAAAGTTTTCTTCATGGGCGCGTTGCAGATTCTGCCAGCGCGGCATCCAGGCGATGGAATTGGCGCTTACATTGTCTGGAAAGCTGGGCTGGCCCAAAAGCTGGGGCAGATATCCGCTCGCGGTTGTTGCGTATAGGTGGTCGCACAGGTTGCGGCCCAGTTGCCCGCTGGAATTCGCGATGCCATTCGGCCACTGGCGCGATTTTGAGTTCAGCATGATCCGGGCGCTTTCGATGCACGACGCGGCCACGACAACCGCGCGCCCCCGGACCTCCCGTTCCTGCTTCGATTCACGATCGATGTAAGCCACTCCCGACGCGTGACCGTTTTCATCTATGAGAACATTTTTGGCGGCGGCGTTGGTTCGGAGTTCGAGGTTCCCGCTCGCTTCCGCGGACGGCAACAAGAACCAGGGTGAGGAGAAGAACGAACCTACTTCACAGCCAAAAGTGCAATCTCCACAGTAGTGGCAAGCAGGGTGTCCCTCGTGCGCCACGGTAAGCTGCGCGAGGCGATCCGGCAAATAAGGCACGCAAATTTTCTCTGACCCCTTCTGAAGTATCCAGTCGAGGCATCTGAAATTAAATGGCGGCAGGTAGACTCCGTCGGGATTGCTGGGGCGATTCTGCACAGTGCTGGCGACGCCGATCATTTTTTCCACGCGAGTGTAGTACGGTGCAATCTCGTCGTAGGTCACCGGCCAGTCGGTGTCGTATCCGTCAAGGCTGGCGGCCTTGAAATCGATATCCCCGAAACGCGCCGAGCTTCGTCCCCAAAAATTAGTCTTTCCGCCGACCGCAGAACAACGCGGCCACATCCACTTCGTGCCCGGCGCGGTGGTGTAGCCGATATCGTGTTCCCATGCCCCGGGGTTGTACTCCGAGTCCAGAAAATCGGGCATGTCTTTCATGCGCGTCTGCGGATCGCCGAAGCCGCGATACTTCATCTCCCACGTCGCGCGATGGTTTCGAAAATCTTTATCCGGATCGAGTCGCCGCCCGGAATTCAACGCGCATACTTTGAGTCCAGCATCGCACAGGGTCTTGATCGCCATGCCGCCACCGGCGCCGGTTCCGATCACAATGACGTCGTAAGTCTCTTTTGGCATAGGCCCTAGTTACTTGGAAGTTGCGGAGTTGAGATGGCGGTGTTCAGGATCGTCTTTGTGCGGACAAGCCGGAGATTCGGCGTAGAACCGCAAGCCGGGATAATCTAATTCCTTCAATCCGATTTCGCTGGTGTAAAAACCCATTACCGTGTATTCGCGAAAAACATTGAAGAACTTCCGCCCAGCTTCGTCGCCCTCACGGAATTTCTTCTGGTAGGCAAGAGACTCAAGCAGTGCTGTTTGCTGATCAGGATTGAGTTCGAGAAATGCCTTGCCTTCACCCCCGCGGCTACGCGTGTTCAACCAACTCAGGCCGGTGCGAAAATCCCGCTGCAATTCCGGATCTCGCGACGCCATGAGATCGACGAATTCCGATACTCCAGCCTCGCGCGCGCCGGGCGTGTCATCGGAAGGGATGATCAGATCAGTGAGACGCTCAACCATGGCATATTCCGGCGAAATAAAGAAGATTGGACGATAGACTGCAGGCTTAGTCTGCGCCGGTGAGTTGCCCATGTGAGCGCAGGCAAAGCTCCATTTGCTAAAGCCAGGGAAAGTGGCCACACCAGCGGCCACCGTAAGGATGCGCAAGATCTCACGCCGTTCTATGCTTTGTCCGGCCATGATTATTTCCTTTGCGAATCATACAACGCGGCGCGGATCGAATAATCCGCGATCCGCAATCAAAATGTGATGCGAAGCGCAAACTGCAAGACGCGCGGCATGTGCGCTCCCGTAGGGTACAAGAAATTCTGTGTGCCGACGTAGCTGTTCACGCCGTTCCATTGAGTGTGGTTGAAGACATTGAAAGCTTCCGCGCGAAATTGCATCTGCACTTTTTCGGATGGCTTGAAAACCTTGTACACCGAGGTGTCGACGTCGGTGCGCCGGGGAATGTTCAGGCTGTTCCGGCCGGAGTTGCCGAAAGTGAGACCTTGCGGCTGCTCGTAGGCGAGACAATTGAAAAGCGGTTGGGCCTTGGTTCCCGGCACAGCGCAACTCGGGTCCGGAGTGGTGTGCGGATCGCTGACGCGATCCGCATAGGAACCGTTGTTGGTAATTCCGTCCGCCACGCCGGCACTGTCGCCGAAAATTCCATCCACTACAGAAAAAGGATCACCACTCTGGTGAGTCATGATGCCGGCAAACTGCCATCCTCCCAGAAAAGTGTGGGAGAGGCCTTTGCCGTTGAAATATGGCTCTTCGTAAACCCAGGCCACGGTCAGGACGTGCCGCTGATCGTAATTAGAACTGGCATAGTTGCCGTGGATGTCGTAAGAATTTACGAAATTGCCGTCCACGTTGTCGGAAGAATCGTCAAGCGAGTGGCTATAGGTGTAAGCCACGTCGAGGGTGAGCGGGCCGTCGGTTTTTCGCAGAGAAAACTGCAGAGCGTTGTAGTTGGAGTTAGCTTCGGGCTCGACGCGTTGCAGGGAATCGAGACTGTAGAACGGCCGAAACGGATTCGGATCATTTCCGCAGGCAACGTCAAGGTTGATCGCGGGCTGCCCACTAATTTTTTGGCCATTCACTTTGAAGGTGGGAGTGAGGGCGCCTCCTCCTTGCGAGTTGCAAATATCTGAAGTGATCGGCTGGCCGGGTTGAAAAGGATTTTGAGAAGCTGGCACCGGCATCAGAGCATTCTCTTCGTGCTGCAGAGTCAGATGCGTTCCCTTGGCGCCAACATATGCCAGAGTTGCTACCGTGTTCTTAGCCAGGTCGCGCTGCAGATCCAAGTGCCACTGCTGAACATAAGGCCACTGCACGGTGTCAGGGATGGAGACAGTCGATAGCGGGAATAGCAGTCCGAGCCCGCCGACGTTGCTGTAGCCGACGATATTGAATTGGGTCGGCTCCTGCACCAGCGGGGGCGTACCTTCCAGATTTTCCGCGTTGCCCTCCATGCCGTTGGTGTGCTCGAAGAAGATTCCATAGCCCCCGCGAACCGCCATCTTGCCATTGCCCAGAGGGTCCCACGAAAATCCCAGGCGCGGCGCCGGATTAAATAAATGGCCGTTCAAACATCCCCGCGGCACGACTCCCACGCCGCATTGCAAGAGGCCATCGAAGGGCGTCGTACCAGCCTTCGGGATGAGCGCGCCCTCCTGCCCAGTCACATTACCGGTGGCGTCAATCTTGGGAGCGAGCGCCGCATTGTAGGCCAGTGGATCCCAGTTCGAGACCAGATGGTTCCGCTCCCAAAAGGTGCCGAACAGACTGATGCGTACGCCTAGATTCAAAGTTAAATTCTTGAATATGTGGTAATCGTCCTGAAAGTAGGGCTCGAACATTTTGTAATTGATGTGATATTTGGGCTGCGCGTTCGCCTGCTGGAAATTCGCAATGTTTCCCATCAGCATGTCGGCAAAAGCATTGCCGGTGGAAACTGGCACTGTACTGTCGAACGTCAAGTCGCCGCCGAGATCAGTAAATGAGTACTCATTCTTTTCGGCATTAACGAAATAGCCGCCGAATTCCAGTTTGTGTTTTCCCAGACTCTTGGTGACATTGTCGCGATAAGTGAAGGTCGGGTTCGAATTGGACCAGGGGAAGGCGGTAGGGCCTTCACAGAATCCGCCTCCGTAATCGCCGGAAGTGCTCAGACAGAAATCAGGCAGCTTGCCACCATAGTTTGGGAACAGCCCGGGCATAGTGAAGTTGCTACCCCGTGTCCACACGGCCGGGTTCGTATTGGTGAGTTGGAGGTGGTCGGTGGTATAGCTGGCGACCAATTCGTTGAGCAAAGTTGGTGTTATGGTGGCCGTCACCCTGGAGACCATTTCGACTCCAGGGCCGACAAAGTGCGATCGAATCGTCGGAAAGCTTCCACTCTCGAATGTGAGAGTGCCGCTCGTCGTATTCCAGGAATCGTGAATCAAGCGAAACGTCGCGCGTAATTTGGAATTGAAATCATGATCGATCCGTACCAGGTTCTCCAGCCATTGCGTCGGCTGACCTACCGCCTCAGCGAATGTGGCCTGTCCGCTGTTAATCGTGTTGGGCAGTGGAATCATCGGCAGCAGCGCCTGGGCGTCGGGATCGATGAATGGGATTGTGTTATTAGGGAATGGGTTCCCAGTATTAGGGTCGAAGGGGCAGTCGGTTGGATTGGGATTTATCGGCGCGCACTGGTCGCTGAAGTCTCCCTCGCGGTTAGCGACTGAAGGAACGTAATTGAAGAAATTGTACGGAACGACTTCGCGGCGCCAGTTCTGTAACCAGAAAAAGAAAGTATGGTTCTTCCAGATCGGACCGCCTACACTGTAGCCGAAGTCGTGTTTGTGATAACCAGAGACGGGCGTCCCCGGCTGGTCGAAATAGTTGTGTGCGTTGAAGGCTTCGTTGCGCACGAATTCCCATACTGAGCCGTGAAAGGCGTTCGTGCCGGATTTTGTTTCCACCTCGACCGTGCCCGAACCATTGCGCCCGTATTGCGCGCCGTAGTTGGAAGTCAGCACCTGGACTTCGCCGATCGCCTCGACACTGGGATAGACATTTAGCGAAAAGTTGCTACCGTTATCCATCATGTCGCCGCCATCCACTTCCCAGTTGTTGTATTCGGTGCGGCCGCCATTAACGCTGTAATTCACATTGCCCGCCGCACCCACCACGCCTTCGTCTTGTCCAGTCTGGTTGCTCACACCCGGCACGAGCGTGATTAACTGGGTAAAATTGCGTCCATTTAATTGCAGTTGCAGTGCCTCTTTGCCGGTGATCGTGCCGCCGAGTTCGTTGGATTCCGTATTCACCTGGGCAAGTCCTTCTCCCTTCACCGTGACTTCTTCGTGGGTGTCGCCCACTTGCATGATGATGTCGATGCGGGCATTTTGAGCCACGTTCAGGGTGACGCCTTCGGCTTGATATTTGCGGAATCCGGCGGCAGAAATGGTGATGTCGTACCGTCCGGGGAGCAGCGCAGCGGCAACATATTCGCCGGCGGAATTACTCTGGACCTCTCGAATAACGCCAGTCGCGTTGTTCTTGATGATGACATTGGCTTTCGGAAGCACAGCCCCGGTTTTGTCTCGGATCGTTCCCGTTAGAGAGGCCGTGTCCTGAGCCGACGCGACCGTTGCGATCAGCAAGAGTCCCAACAGAAGCCAGCGAAGCCGCAAAACCTTTTTCCCCATGTTCTCTCCCGTTGCCCGAAAAGCATGGCTTTGCGAAGACTGCAACAGCGGTACCAACAATTATGTGACGCGGAGATAGGTCGTATACTGCTCGTCCTCAATATCAGTGAAAGGCAGCATCTTTAGTAGTGAGCCTGCGGTTTTTATTTGCCAAGATCGCTGGTCCACTCGTGTGGCCGCCAGCAAGTCAGTGCCGGATAAAGCCGGTTGTGTGTCGGTGACGGCAAACAATACCAGCGGTCCGTAAAGCAGCGCAACGGTCTGCGGGTGACGAGCATCGATTGATTCCAGTCGCTTGCTCATTGGCAATTCCAGTTCCACGCGGTCGCGAGTATGCCATTTGCGACGAAGTGTCGCGAAACTTCCGGGAGTTGGCGAAGAATTGATGCGGCGTCCGTTCACTGAAATCGATGCGCCCGCGGCCCATGCTGGAATTCGAAAATTGATGGTGAAATCTTTTTTATGCGAGGTCGTAATTTCGAAGGTCACGATTTCTTCAAACGGGTACTGGCTTTTTTGCGTTAGCGCCACCTGGGCACCATCTTGCGTCCATCGCAGCGTCGACGGGATATACAAATTGACCCACACAGCGCCCGTATCGTGGAAGTAAGTGTTGATGCGATAGTCGGCTGCGACCTGCGGCAGCGTACCTGAGCAGCACGCCCAGTGTTGATGGACCGAGTACACCTTGCGTCCCTTGAAGTTGTAATCGGAGTAGTAGAAGGTGCGCCCGTCGGCCTGCAGCGGCTTAGCGCCGAGAACGGTGTTGTACATCACGCGCTCCATGCTGTCGCCATAGCGCGCGTCGCGAGTCACGCGCAGCAAGTAGCGAGTCAGCTTGAAATGCGCATAGGAGCCACACGGAGTTTCAAAACTGCTGTGCGTTTCGGTCAGACTGGCCGCGACGTCGGGGCTGTCAGGCGCACGCAGCATCTCATCCGGCCCCCACCCTCCGGTCACAAAACTCTGGCGCGAGAGCATCTCGAAAGCGTTCCTGGCCGCGCGCAGGTGCTTCTCGCTTCCCAGAGTCAGATACGCTTGCATGGCCGAGCTCAGAGAATTTACGTAGCTGTAGGCGTGTCTGCCGGCAAGCACATCGTGGCCCTCCGCCAGCGGATCGTAATACTCATCGTAAAGATACTGCCGCGCCAGTTCACGATATCTGTCTCCGGCTCCGCGCTGATAGGCCAGGAAAAGATTTTCTGAAATTGTGTAGGACTCGTCCCACGTCCAACTCTCGTCCTTGTTTGGCCGCCATTCTTTTCCATGCTCGACAGCGTGCATCGGAAAATGTGGCAGGGCGGCATTGGTGGTGCGCTCGAGAATTGAGTAAGCATCCGGATCACCCACATATTGGTGCGAATCAATCAGGCCGCAAACGAGCTTGTCGTAGCAGTACGTGGGAAAGCGATTCTTATCGTAGTAATTGCCGGAAATTGTCTGCGCATACAGTCGATTGAGGCGGATCACTTTGTCGCGTGTGGCTGCATCACGCGTGATGGCATACATGCGCGCGAGCGCTGAAACCCATTGGCCAAAAGTGCAGCTGGGAGCGAATCCGTCTTCGTCTTTGCCCCACGCGTAATCGGGATTGTAGTGATACCAGCCGCCCAAATCGTCGCCGGGGGCGGGCTGGCCGCTCATTTGACGAAAAGGTTTCAGCAGGCTGTCGTCGCTCAATCCCATCAGCACGGCATGAGTTTCTTGAAGTTGCTTTTCGTGGAGATCGCTTGTCAGCGTCACATCAGCGTAATCAAACTGCGCCAGCGGCACCGCGGTTGTGGTCTGAGCCAGCATCGGAAAGAGGCGATCCGGAATTGCTAGTCCAGCGGTCACCAGGGAAGCCGACTTCACGAATCTTCTGCGCGAAATTTTGGATGGCAGGGTCACGGACCATTCTCCTACAACGCAATGGTGGCGTTTGCGAGACCAGACTGACGCGCAACTATTTTGCCGGAGTGATCACGATATTCCGAAAGGCGACGTGATTATCCTCGCTTCCCTGAAGATAAATCGGTCCCGGTAATTCTTCGTGGCTGTCGAGCGCTCCGCCCGTGATTCCCGGGATTTCTTTGTGATTAATGATCGTGGTCCCGTTTTGTACCACGGTGATGGTTCTTCCGATCAATGTGATATCGAAGGTTTGCCATTCTCCTGGCTTGCGCGGCAGCTCCGGCGTGGGAGCGATGAAACCGTATACGCCTCCGGTGTGGTGACTGGGCGGCTCCTGAATGGAATTGTCTTCAATCTGCACTTCGTAGCGTCCCCGCAGATAGACACCGCTATTGGCGCCAGCGCCGCAGTTGAACTCGACGTGCAATTTGAAATCCTGGAACTTCTGATCGTTGATGATCTCCGGCCCATGTCCGGGGCTGATCAGCGTTCCATTCTCTACTTTCCAAACCGTCGCTGCATTCGGGTCGCTCATTTTCCAGCCTGTCAAATCCTTCCCGTTGAATAGCGATATGGGCTTGCCCCACTTCGGCGCGCCCTTTCTCTGGAGAAGCGGCGCAGGCACTCCCGACCACGTCCAGGGACCGCCTTTCGGTCCCGTCACCGATCCGGAGAGAGATTTTCCGGTCAGCTTTCCGACGAAGACCCAGTCATCGGGCGTATCCTCCTCCGTCTTCGGTGAAACGAACGTGACTTGGCCATCAGCAACTTCAACCTTGGGCAGAGGCCGGGCATTCCCCCAGCGGCCGACCATTTGTGCGACCAGCTTCCCATCGTCCAGCCGAATTTCCAGCCACGAGGGATAGTCGCGATCGGAACCCTTCAAGGTCAGATCCCAACGCCCGAGAAATGGATTGGCGGCAGATGCATCCGCGTTCGAGCTTCCGCGATTAATGCGTCCGCTTGCAGAAAGGGCAGGGGCGGATATTAGAATGGTGGCTACGACGGCGGCGCAAAGCAGAGGCGGCAAGCGCGTTGCATTCATAGTTCTTCTCCAGTGAAAACTGATTTCCGACATCGTTTCCACAAATTCAACACCACGAGTTGCGCTGGTGGCGCGACTACCCATCTATTCTCAACTTTTCCAACGGCGGCTTCAAAATACCACTAATGATACTGAAGACCCAACAGGTACTCTCCGCATTAAGATGTGAGCGGGGCCAAGAGCATGGGCCGCTTGCCCTTTTGCTTCTGCGTTTGATCACCCATCGCCGTGAGTATGACTGGCATGGCAGAATGGGAGGCCGTTGCCGGTTCATCGAGACGATCGCTTTTTCATTGAGATTTCCATGAGACTTCTTCGCGCATTTGCCTGCCTCCTAATTATTGCGATCCTGCCCGCGTCTGCGCTGGCCTGGGGGCCGATCGGCCACATGAGCGTTGCGTATGTTGCCTATCAAGGTCTGACGCCCACGGTGAAGGCCCGGGTTCGCGATCTGCTCAAACTCAATCCGGACTATGCGAAGTGGGAGAAGCAGATTCCCGCAGGCACGTCCGCTGACGATCATGATCGAATGATTTTCATGATGGCTTCGATCTGGCCGGACGACATCAAGGGCGAGCCGCAATATTCCGACGATGGCGCAAGAGAGGGCAACGTTCCTGAGGGCGCGAGTGCAGCGCAAAATGTTGGCTATTCCGATTTGCTTCGCCACAAATACTGGCACTTCATCGACGTTGCGTTCTCGCCGGATCAGACGCCCTTGCCTGCCACCCCGGCTCCGAATGCGGAGACGCAGATTGTCGCCTTCCGCGCAGTGCTGGCGTCTTCGCACCCGGCTGAATTGAAGTCGTACGATCTGGTCTGGTTGCTGCATCTGGTGGGTGACATTCATCAGCCGCTGCACGCAGTGGCGCGGGTCACGCAGGCCCACCGCCAGGGCGATGCCGGCGGGAATTTCGTTAAACTGTTGGGCGATGCGTCGCCGAATCTGCACGCCTATTGGGACGGCCTTCCCGGTTCTGATTGCAAATATTGCAACGAGAAGATTCCGTGCGTGAACCGTGCGACGGTATATGCGAAGGCGCTTCCGCCGGTGAGCGCGAAAGACGGCGGCAACACGGATACAGCGGCATGGGTACGCGAGAGCTTCGAACTGGCGCGGGGAAAGGTATATCGTGATCCGATAGGAACTGCCGACGAGGCGTACACCATCGTTCCCATGTCGCCTTACGATCTCGAGTCGTACAAACTGGCGCAAAAGCGCGTCGCTCTCGCCGGAGCGAGGCTGGCGCAGGTTTTGAATGCAGAGCTAAAGTGATGCGGTTCTGTCTCTCGGTTTCCAAATTACAGGTGCGGGGGGCCGTGCTCTGAGCCGGACCGCGAATCCACGTCCGGCTGGCGGGCTCGATCGTCGCCAGTTTCTGGTTCGCTTCTGCCAGGGGGCGGGGGCTACGCTGGTTCCCAACTCTTTGTGGGGATGGAAATTCCCGTTGAGCCAGTCGACTGTTTTGGGAAAGAATGGTGGCGCTGGTTATCAACTTCACCCTCGCTATCGCAGCCAGCGGCCGCTCGATGATCTTCTGTTGAAGGTGCAGCCCGGCCTCGATCAATTCATCACGGAAAAATATGCTCAGCAGATTGGAGCCATTCTCTCCGACTGGAGCGCAAGTCTCCGGAGTACTCCTCCAGAGGTGAAGTCGCTCGCGAATTCATTCACCGCGGATTTTTCAGGGATGCCGATTCAGCCGGTACAGTCGCGGCTTCTGCGATCGAATGCTGGGATCGAGGTGCGACAAAATAGCTTTGCCAGCCAGAGCGCACTGAGCAGTGCGGCGTTTCTTCGCGAGCTGCATCATTTTTTCGCGCCTTACTCTCAGATATTGATCGCCGAATTTCAGATTACGGAAATCGAAGCAGCTTCAAACTCTGCTGAACTCTCCCGCGTTGCTATTCGAGTGCGTTATGAAATTGTGGGTACGGGCGCTGATTTTCATCGCGAACAGCGAGTGGGCTACTGGGACCAGGTTTGGACGCCGACGACACGCGGCGATTTTCGGCTGCAGAACTGGAAGGCGATCGAGGAGACGCAAGCCCGCGCCAAGTCCCTGGTGTACTCCGATATCGCGGCGTCCGCGTTTGCAGGAGCCTCTTCGTATGCCGCGCAAATCCTGCACGGCTCCGATTATTGGCGGACGATTCTCGATGGCGCATGCGGCATTGATATCTACGGACACAACGGAGTTTCGGTCGCGGATGTGGATAACGATGGCTTCGACGATCTCTACGTGTGCCAGCCGGCAGGGCTTCCCAACCGGCTCTATCGCAACCGGGGCGATGGAACGTTCGAAGACATTACCGGCGGGTCTGGACTGGGCATCCTGGAAAATACGGCGTGCGCGCTGTTTGCCGACTTTAATAACGACGGCTTACAGGATGCGATTCTGGTGCGCGCGAATGGGCCGGCGCTGTTCTTGAATGAGGGCGGCGGAAAGTTCCGCGAGAATCCGGGCGCATTCCAGTTCGCGAATCTGCCGCAAGGAACTTTTACCGGAGCGGCCGTTGCCGACTACGATCGCGACGGCTGGCTCGATATTTATTTCTGTCTCTATGCCTACTATCAGGGCACGGGGCAGTACCGGTATCCGTCTCCTTATCACGATGCGGAGAATGGCCCGCCAAATTTTCTGATGCGCAACCAGCGCGACGGCACATTTCGCGACGTGACCGCCGAGTGTGGATTGAATCAGAACAACACTCGCTATAGCTTCTGCTGCACCTGGAACGATTACAACGGCGATGGCTGGCCCGACTTGTATGTGGTGAACGATTTCGGGCGCAAGAATTGTTATCGCAACCAGGGCGATGGAACGTTCGTCGACGTTGCCGCGCAAACTGGAGTTGAGGATGTGGGCGCGGGCATGAGCGTCTGCTGGCTCGATTACGACGATCGCGGCGCGGACGATCTCTATATCGCCAACATGTGGACGGCGGCGGGCTTGCGCATTTCGAGACAAGACATCTTCAAGAAGAATTCTTCCAGGGAAGTTCGCGCGCTTTATCAGAAGCACGCGATGGGGAATTCGCTGCTTCGCAATCACGGGGACTCGTTCGAGAATGTGACCGGCTCATCCGGCGCCGGCATGGGCCGCTGGTCATGGTCGAGCGATGCGTTCGATTTCGACCACGATGGATTTCCCGATCTCTACGTCACCGATGGCATGGTCTCCGGGCCTGGGCGCGACGGGCCTGCGCAAGACGATCTCAACAGTTTTTTCTGGAGGCAGGTGGTCGCGAACTCTCCGGATGAAGCGCGGGCCGCACCCGATTACGAAGCGGGTTGGAATGCGATCAATGAACTCATCCGCTCTGACGGCACCTGGAGCGGGTACGAGCGCAATGTGTTCTATGCGAACAATCGTGATGGCACGTTTTGTGACGTTTCGGCGGTTGTGGGGCTCGACTTCCTCGAAGACGGCCGATCGTTTGCGCTGGCTGATCTCGATCACGACGGGCGGCTTGAAATTGTGCTCAAGAATCGCAATGGGCCGCAGCTGCGCATTTTGAAAAACGGGATGCAGGACCTACCGCCGGCGATTGCGTTTCGTCTCGAAGGCAAGAAAAGTAATCGCGACGCGATTGGGGCGTCGATTGCGATCGAAACGCGGTCAGGGCGCCAGGTTCGCACAGTGCAGTGCGGTTCCGGATTCTTATCGCAGCACAGCAAGGACATTTTCTTTGGCCTGGGAGAAGCGAAGGGCGTGGTTCACGCGAACATCCGCTGGCCGAGCGGGCTGGTGCAGGAACTTCACGATTTGCCGGTCAATCATCGAATCCGGGTGACCGAGGGCTCCGAGCCTTCGCGGGTGGAAGCCTTTCGAAACTTTTCGCCCTCCAAGTTGTCCAAGGAGCCCGTTCGGGAATCGGAGGCGCTGCCGCGGAAGGTTGGAACCTGGCTCCTGGCGCCGTTTCCCGCGCCGGACTTCCAAATCCTTGCTGCGAACGGCGAGAAGAGCAAGCTCTCCAGTTTTCGCGGCAAGGCTCTTCTGCTGAATTTCTGGACCCCAGAATCGCAAGGTGCAGACCAATTGCAGGGGCTCGGCAAACTTCAGTCCCGATGGGCGGCATCGGGATTGCAGGTTCTTACCGTGAATGTCGATGAGGCGATGGGATATCCCGATACTACTTTCACCCTCGATCGCAAGACCGGATTTCCGACCATACTGCGCTGCTCTGCGGATGTTGTCGCGGTCTACAACATTCTCTACCGGCAGTTGTTCGACCGGCACCGCGACATGAGTTTGCCTACTTCGTTCTTGATCGACGGTGAAGGCGACATCGTCAAGGTGTATCAGGGGCAGGTCGATCCAGAACATGTGGAGCAAGACGTTCAGCACATTCCGCAGACGGAGGCGGAACGGATTGAGCGCGCATTGCCATTTCGTGGACCGGCTTCATCGTTTGCCTACGGCCGGAATTATCTCTCTTACGGCTCGGTGTTTTTTCAGCGTGGATATTTCGATGAAGCAGAAGTGGCCTTCCAGTCGGCTTTGCGCGATGATCCAGCAAGCGCCGAGGCACTGTACGGAATCGGGAGCGTGTACCTGAACCAGAATAGAAATGCCGAGGCTCGCGGGGTGTTCGAGCGCACAGTGAAATTGCAGGCGAATTATCCGGGCACGCTGCCGGACTCATGGAATAACCTGGGGGTGATCGCGACGCGCGAAGGGCGGTACGAGGATTCGATTGCGCACTTTCAGCAGGCGCTGAAACTGGATCCGCATCATCTGTTATCGCTCGATAATCTGGGGAATGCGTACCGCATGCAGAAGCGCTGGGATGATGCGCGCGGAGTGCTAGAGCGCGCGCTGGAAGTCGCTCCGCAAGACGCGGAGGCAAACTACAGCCTGGGCATGGTCTTCGCGCAGACCGCCGACAACGTTAAGGCTTATGAATATTTACAGCGGGCATTGCAGGCGCGGCCGGTTTATCCGGAGGCGCTGAATAATCTGGGCGTGCTATATCTGGTGACCGAGCGGCGGGATGATGCGGTCGCCGCGTTTGAGCAGTGCATTCGCGTAGCTCCGGCGTTTGATCAGTCGTACCTGAATTTGGCGCGCGTCTACGCACTGGGAGGCGCGCGTGATAAGGCTCGCGGCGTGCTACACGATTTGCTGCAGCAGCATCCGGGCCATACGCAGGGAGAACAGATGCTGGAGCAACTTCAGCAATAAGTGCGGTTACGGTTTCGGAGTGGGCGCCGTCAGTAGATCGACGAACAGGTTGTTAAACTTCGCATTGTCGAGATCAACCTGAACTTCCACCGGCGGCCCAACGATCTTGGGTTTATCTTGCTCCAGCCAACTCAGCGTAGTGCCGTTGCTCGCGCCGCGATCGAGATCGACATCCATGTATCGCGTTTCTTTGGCCGTGATGATGGTAGGATCCAGCCAGGCCAGCGCCGCCAGTTCGTCCCAGAGATAGTCGTAGGTGCCGCGCATGCGCGCGTAGGTGCCGATATATTTCGCGGCTGCAGTGTTGCCCGCTTTCACGCGATCCAGTAAATCTTGAGTGAATCGGGTCTTCACGGAGATGTCCACGGTTGTACATACAATTTTCTTCCACGCGGATGTAAGTACAGTGTGCGCAGCTTCGGGATCGAACCACAGGTTGAATTCCCGTGTCGGGGTGCTCGTGAACTCAGGGTCGTCGGTCCTGGGGCTGAAGCTGCCGCCCATGAAGACGAGTTCTTTCGCCAGGCTGGGAAATTCGGGATCGATGGTGATGGCGAGTGCCAGATTCGTCATGGGACCGCCTTCGTAAATCGTGATCTCGTGTGGATATTTGTGCACCATGCGCACCAGAAAGTGCGCGGCATCTTCGTCGAGGGGCTTAGCGGTAGACTTGCCCTCGGGCATATCGCCGAGTTCATCGGCGGGATGATAGAAACGCGGCGTCCACGCGCCCACCCAGCGAACCACGCCGAACTGCTGCTCCCACAATTCTGTTTCAGCCTGGCGGCGCACCACGGGATATTCCGCGCCAGGCACCACTGGAATGTCGGTGCGACCGATGATCTCGAGCATGCGCAAAGTGTGGGCGACTTCTGATTTCAGCCACTGGTCGCCGGTCACCACGGTGATGCCAAGAACCTCAATCTGCGGTGATTGAATCAGCAGCAGCATGGATTGCTGATCGGTGCCCGCCGGACCGGCGGCATCCTGGTCGATGATTATCTTTCGCTTGCCGGATTGCTGGCCTGAGCAGGGAAGACCACTCAGCAACAGAAGCAGGGTTAGGGCGATTGAGGCGCAGGTGACCTTCACAAAGGACGCGAATCCCGCCGAAGTGTGATTGATCATGAAGGATCGCATTCTATTGCCTTGATGAGGCCGCGCGCCACTAATTTTTGATCACCCGGCGCCGGTTGCTCAGAGAGGAGCAAATGACTAGAATTTTGCGGTCAGAGCCGAAACCATTTGCGGGCGCTTAGACTTATGTCAATGTTCGCAGCAAATCATTGGAGGATTCGCCGTCTTCTCGCCGGGGCTTTGTTTCTGTCCGTGTCAATGTGGCAATGGGCGAGTGCACAGCAGAGTGAGTGTGCGCCTGCTGCGGCGCAACCTGCGACACCGGCCGCATCGTCGGCGCCGCAATTTTTTGATCCGCCCCAGTTCACGGTTTCCGGAGTGACCGACACTACCGGCCTCGGCGGGCACGGTTCCGATGCTGTGGTGCGCACGCGAGACTCGCTGGCGAAAGAGACGGCTGCACTGGGGAAGGGCTCGGCCGACCCGGCGAGTATGCAGGAGTTGCAGCGCGCGAAGGAGCATACGCAGGACTTGCTGGCCCAGCATGATTCAGCGGAGTTGCATCATCAGTTGGCCGATCTCGACGAGAAGTTGGGCAAGTCGCTCGATGCAGTCCGCGAGTTCCAGCGTGCCGCGGAGATGGATTCCACGGAAGCCGATCTTTTCGATTGGGGAGCGGAGCTTTTGTTGCATCATGCCCCCGAGCCTGCGTCGGAAGTATTTGGCAGAGGCAGCACGAATTTCCCCCAGTCGGAGCGCATGCTGCTTGGACTCGGCTCGGCGTGGCTGGCCCGTGGATCGCCAGATCAGGCGGTCGCATTTATTTCCAAGGCTTCCGACCTAGATCCCGAGGACCCGGCTCCGTATCTATTTCTCGGCAGAATTCAGGCGGTGGAGAAAATATCGCGGGACGAAATCCTGGCGCGGCTGAAACGCTTCGTTGCACTACATCCCGAAAATGCAGACGCCAACTATTACTACGCGGTCGGCTTGTGGAAGCAGCAGAGCGAGGCGCAAAGCGCGGCGCAGACGGCGCAGGTGGAAGCTCTTCTGAACACGGCCATCCGGCTGAACCCAAAGTTTACAGCTGCCTGCGTGCAACTGGGAATGGTCCGCGATGCACAGCGCGATTTGCGCGGAGCGATCGCCGAGTACAAAAAGGCGATTCAGTCAGGTGCGGATTCCGACGACGGCGATGTTCAATTGCAGGAAGCGCACTACCGGCTGGCGCAGTCCTACCGCCGAGCCGGAGACGTGGAAGCGGCGAAGGCGGAATCGGAAATCTATCAACGCATGGTCAAGGCGTCCCAGCAGCAGTCGGAGCGCGAGCGGCATGAAATCCTGCAGTTCGTGTATACGCTCCGCGATCCGGCAACGCCGCGCCAGATTCCTCAATAACGGCAACACAGGATCCGGCCGTGGATGCGCTCCGCCCTCTTCTGATCTGCTGTGTTACACTTTTTCTTCAAAATCAGAACTGCCTGGCGGCGCGACCGCTCATCCACAAATGCTTTTTTCCAAGGAATATGTGGGCTATCTGGCCCGCGAAGTAACCAAGAAATTGATTGCGGGGAAGTTCATCGAGACCACGGCGGTCCCGGCCGTGACCGA
The DNA here is from genome assembly GCA_963701925.1 of uncultured Acidobacteriota bacterium. GTDB lineage: Bacteria > Acidobacteriota > Terriglobia > Terriglobales > Acidobacteriaceae > Sulfotelmatobacter. The sequence goes on along the minus strand of CAVPBQ010000004.1, from coordinate 583,017 downwards.
GCGCGTGAACGGAGCGCTGGTGGACGAGCTCTCGCTCGAAGACCGCATCAACGACGAAGTGCGCGTCATTCTCGAAGCTTACTCCGAAGAAATGCGCAAGAGCGGCGCTAATTACCAGGAGATGTTTCGCAAGGTGAAGACCGAACTGGTGCGCAAGTACAAGGCGGTGCTGTGAGACTGAGCCGCGACAAAGTGAACGTGCTGGCCCGCGCCGCATCCGACGTATTGAAAGAGATGGATGAGGTCGAATTTATCGAGGATTTCAACACCATCCGCCAGGAAACGCGCAAAATTCTGGAAGACCTGCTCACCCAGGAAGAACGAATCGATCAAGCCGCCCGGCTGAAGATCGAGAGCCAAAAACGCACCATTCTCGAAGGCTCGCAAGAGTGGGACATCCTCTACCGGAAGTACTACAGCGAAGAAGTCAAAAAACTCGGCGTACGGTAGATCTCCTTCCCGGATTTTCGAGCCGGTTTGCGATCACCTTGGGATCGAATGATCCGTGGGCTAGGGAATAAATTTGAGCTCGATCGTTATAAGATTGCGAACCGACCGCGCGAGACGCTTATCTTCGGTGACCACCAATTTGAACGGGCCCGAATGGGCGTCGAGCGGCTTGGCATCCATCGCGTCTGCCCACAATAACTTCTCCGGGATGAAAACCGGGGTCGACCTCAGCCAGCGCCAGCGCCGCCTTGTAACCATCTGTGCCCGTCGCCACAATGTAATAGGCGAGCGCTTTGCCGCGCAGTTCACTGTTTAAGGGCGCGTCAACCTTGACCAGCAAATCAGCGAGGCGAACGCCGGAATAGGTCTCATCAGCATTGGTATGCGTATTGTGAATCGTGGCGGTTATGTGCGGAAGACTCTTCAGGTCTGTGGATGACAGAACAATTGGCGGGTGGGCAACGGATGTCAGGGTCAACTGATTCATCGAAGGCTTCGGCGCCGGCGACGGTTCTTGTGAGGAAGTGGTGATGCTCTCTTGTGCGATCAGGCCCGCCGACGCCAGGAGCGCGAAGCCGAGAAGGATGACGCCAAGTTGTTTTCTGTGCATGATGGGAGGATAACGCGGACGCCTGCGGTTGTCAGCGGCGGCATCGCATGAATAGTTTTCACAACTCGGAGTTGAAGGTCGCTGTGCAACGCGCGGCCAAAGATGCAGGTTTCGACTTGTGCGGGATCGCTCCGGCCGGTGAGGCGCGGGAGCTAGAATGTTTTCCGGAATGGATTGCCGCCGGGCGCGCCGGCGAAATGAAGTACCTGGAAGCGCGCGATGAGCGCGGCGAGCTGAAACGGGCTTCGCTGGCGCGCGTGGCGCCCTGGGCACGCAGCGTGATTGTTTGCGCTATCAACTACAACACAGCGCATCCCTACTCGACCCAGGTGCATGACAGCGATCGCGGATGGATCTCGCGCTACGCGTGGAGCCGCGAAGACTATCACGACGCGGTCTTGCGGCGACTGAAGAAAGTCGAAGAGGCTGTGTGGGGCGGGCACGTGTGGGGCGGGCACTCCTGCCCGCCTGATCTCACCACGCCAGAAATGGTCACGCGCGCTTATGTCGACACCGGTCCCATCGTCGAGCGCGTTTTCGCGAAGTACTCCGGCGTGGGATGGATCGGGAAGAATACCTGCATCATCAATCAGCAGAAGGGCTCGTGGCTTTTTCTCGGAGTGATTCTCACCTCGCTCGATCTTGCACCAGATTTGCCCGCGCCCGACCGTTGCGGATCGTGCACGCGCTGCATCGATGCCTGCCCGACGGACGCGATTCTCGCGCCGTATCGACTCGATTCGAACAAATGCATTTCCTACCTGACGATCGAGAAGCGCGGATCGATTCCTGAGGAATTGCGCGCGGGCATGGGCCGTCATATTTTCGGCTGCGATATCTGCCAGGATGTTTGCCCGTGGAATCGCAAAGCGCCAGTCACGACTGCGACAGAGTTCGAGCCGCGGCCCGGGCTCATGAATCCTGCGCTGGAGTGGCTCGCGGAAATGTCGGCGGAAGAATTTCGCGAGGCATTCCGCGGATCACCGATTCGCCGCACTAAGCGCGCTGGCCTGCGGCGCAATTCGGCGATCGCCATGGGGAATAGCGGTGATGCGAACTTTATCCCGCTTCTCGAAAAGATGACGCGGGATGAAGATGAGACTGTCGCCGAGGCCGCGCGCTGGGCCATCGCACACCTGCGCTTCGATGCTTCTTCCGCCTTGTAAATCCTCGTGCCTCTGAACTGCAAAATCTCTGGTGAAAAATAGGCGAAACGGTTTTGCTTAACCTTGTGCAAAGACATGGCACAAAGGTTGCCGCTTGCTTTTGAACCTCGGTAACTCGCCAACTCCAATCCACAGCAACTAAAGTCTCGCTAAAGGGTTCTAATCAAAGCGGTTCAATTGGGCCAAGGGCAGCGAATGTTTTCACTTAACATCCAATTCGAGCGGCGAATTGTATCGACCATTGCGTTGATGCTGATAGCCTGCGCCTCATTGGCGCACGCCTCGGCAACGCTGTTGCTCGAGGAGCCTTACGGCAGGCTGGGTTTCTTCACGGCGACTGGCCACGCTGCAGTTTATTTGTCGGATGTGTGTGCCGAGACTCCGGTCGTGCTTCGTCCCTGCCGGCCTGGTGAGACGGGCGTGGTGATCAGCCGGTACGATGGCGTCCACGGATACGACTGGGTGGCGATTCCGCTGATGCCGTATCTTTACGCGGTCGAGCGACCGGAAGATGTGCCGCTATTTGCGGATGCGAAGATGACGGCGTTCCTGCGCGATCGCTATCGCCGCAAATATCTGGAAGCGGTTGCCCCTGATGCGAAGAATGGCGAAGCTCCGGGTGGAAACTGGTATGAACTGGTCGGTTCATCGTACGACCGCACGATTTACGGATTCGAAATTGAAACTACGCACGAGCAGGATGAGGCGCTGATCGAAAAGCTGAACTCGTCGCCCAATCGCTCGCACTTTCATACCGTGTCGCGCAACTGCGCCGACTTCGCCAAGGACATCATCAACTTTTATTATCCGAAAGCGCTGCATCGCAGCGTGATTGCCGATGTCGGTATCACCACGCCCAAGCAAATGGCGAAGACGCTGACGCGATTCAGCGACCATCATCCTGACCTGGAACTGTCGCGCATGATCATTCCGCAGGTACCGGGCAGCATGCCGCGCAGTGCGGCCGTTCATGGCGTGGTGGAGTCATTCTTCAAATCAGGGAAGTACATTGTGACCAGCGCCGTGATCAGCCCGATCTTTGCCGGCTGCGTGGCCGCGGTGTATGTGGGCACGGGCGCGGGCGGTTTTCGGCCGGCGCGCAATGCGGATGTGTTTGTAGTGGGCGGTAATCTGGAGCCTCCGCTGGACCGCGAAGATCGCCGGGCTTACCAGCAGCAGCTCAAACATCTTCTGGCGGGCGCGTATCCGGAAGCTTCGGGGCGGCGCGTCGACCGGATGTGGGGCAAGCTGCAATCGCACGCAAAGATCGACCTCGACGAAAAAGGCCGGCCTATTCTGGAGATGCAGGTTGGCGAACAGACGGTTCGAATCGGGGACTCGGCGGAAAATATTCTCAGCGGCACTGCGCCGCCGGAACTGGTGCGCCAGTTGCTGGAGGCGCGGTTGCAGTCAGAGTTGGGCCGGGCGTCAGCGAAGGGCGTGACCGAGACTGAGGTGACGCGCGATTGGAAGTTGCTGCAACAGACTCTGCCTTCCGCTGGTTCCGGACACGACTCGGAAACGCCGGGCCGTGTTGGTTCGCATGCGGATACCGGCCGCGGAGATCGGCCTTAAGCGGAAACGCGGGCAGGAGTGCCCGCGCCACACGGCTCACGCTGTCTAACTTCTACGGTTCCTGTGGAGGGTGCGGTTGCATGCCTGAGCCCGGAATCGGCGGCTGCCCGGGCTGTTGCATTTGCTGCAGCTGCATTTGACGCTGCTGCATTTCCTGCAACATCTGCTGCGGAGTCTTTACACCGGGCTGATCGGCTTGCGCGGCCGGTTGTTCCTGCTCGGCTTCAGCGGCGGGTTGTTCGGCGTTCTCATCTGGTTGCGCATTGGCGTCGTCGGTGGCGTCAGCATCGGCGGCGTCAGGCTGCGCATTGGCCGGCGGCGGCGGAGCCATGTTGTTGCCCGCGGCTTCGGCGACGGAGGGTTGGGCAGGCGCGGGCACAACGTCCGGACCTGCTTTCGCTACCAGGACGACACGAGTGAGCGCGTTGGAATCTTCCGGAGACCCGACCAGCACATAGTTGAAGCGCGATCCGTTCAGCAGATCGGCGATGACGTCACGCGCGGGGCCGGGCCCAAGGCGCGTGACCACGCGCTCGTGCGCATCGGTGGGAATCTCGATCTCGGCTCCCGTCTGTTGATGCACGGCGCGCAGAATGTCTCCCAGCGAAGAATTCGGGGCCACAATGGTCAGTTGACCGTTCTGAAAACTCACCTGCGGCGCAACCGGGCGGATGGAATCCAGCGGAACCTGCGGCACCGGGCCGGTCGGGCCCGAGTGGAGCGGCACTAGGGGCTTCTTGGTCTTGTGGCGCTGGGTGGTCGAGGCATTCAAGCTAAGCGTGCCTAAGAGCGCGAGGGCGCACAATCCAATTGCTGCGAATTTGCCGGTTTTCAATGCCGTGCTCATAACCACTTCTCCCTCAAGGCGGGATTGCGGGGGCGCTGCGAGACTGCGTATTATCTGCATTCTACACCGGATCGAGGCTGGTGAATGCTGCTGGAATGCCTCCCCACCGGAGAACGTATTCACTTTACTATCTTGCATTTTTGTTCACTATGGCACCAATCGGGGGCACGGTAATTCCTGTATAGTCAAGCACTTCCCGAAATCCTACAATCGTTGAGGGAATTGTTGGGCGCTTCCGCATGCTCCCGCAATTCGTACGTGCCAGAATTCAGATGGCACCAGCAACACGAGCAAGAGGAGAGTCCACATGCAAGTGCGCCACGGTCTCCGCCGGAGTAGGATTCGTCTGTTTTTCGCAGTTCTGTTCGCCATTACGTCTTTAGGAGTGCGGGCATGGACGCAGAGTTGCCAGACCTCGAGTGACCTCGACGACGCGACTCGATCCGCCATCACCAGCGCCGCGCAGCGCTTCTTTGATATGGCCGCTAAGGGCGACCTGGCATCCATGAAGCAGAACGCGGTTGCAAGTCTGGCCTCCGATTTCTCTGGTATCGAGACTGCGGTCAAGGATCATGCCAAGGATCTGACGGATGCCAAAGCCACGGTGAAAAATGTTTTCCTTCTGACCGTGGAAGGTACAGGCCCGCTGGGGCATGGTGAGTTTTACTGCGGAGTCTTTGGGAGGAATGGACAGACGGCCAGCAGCGCGGTGTTTTATCTCGACAACCTGCAGCCGGGAAAGTACGCGGTCGCTCTGCTGAGCGCCACCTCGGCGAAAGGGCAAAGCAATTTTTCGCTGATCCTGCAAAAGGAAGGAAATGATTGGAAGATCGGAGGGCTGTACATCACTCCGGGTACGGTGGGCGGACACGATGTGGACTGGTATTTGAACCGGGCGCGGGATTACAAGAAGAACGGGCAGTTGCATAATGCCTGGTTTTACTTCCTGGAGGCGCGTGAGCTGGCGTCTCCGCTGAGTTTCATGGCGACGGCAGCGACCGACAAGCTGTATGACGAATCGCACACCGTAGCTCCGACCGATATTCCGGCGAGCGGGAAACCGTCCGATCTCGCGGCCGGGGGCTCAACCTACAAGCTGACGGCGCTTTTTCCGCAGGCGGTGGGTGATGATCTGGATCTGGTAGTGAAGTATCAGGTTCCGGACGCTTCGAATACAAATCAGTCTTACCAGAGCAACATGGCGGTCATTAACGCGCTAGTGGCAAAGATTCCTGAGATTCGGGGAGCGTTCACGGGAATTGTTGCGCGCGCGGTGGACGCCAACGGTCACGATTATGGAACGCTGATGGCGATGAAGGAAATTAAGTAGATAAGGCCTCGGCGTCTTCCAGTGTGCACTCTTTGGGATCTCTGTCGTCGCGCAACCCGAGAAAAACCGGGGCGCGCAGTTTGGGGCCGCTGCCTTGGTTGCGACCTCCGGTCCATTCGGCGAATTCAATTTCAGCGACCAGTTCCGGTTTCAGCCACAAAGTCTTGCGCAGCGCTTCCACTTCGCCGAAGAATGGATTCTTCTTCGTCTCCAGCGGCTGGATAATCTTCCAAATTCCCGCCAGCGATTTGTGATCGAATCCGCTGCCCGCCTGCCCTACGTGAATGAGCCGGCCTTTCGCGTCATAGAGGCCGAGCACGAGCGATCCGAAGTGCGTACGGCTGCCCTCGGGCTCGGTGTAGCCGCCGACTACGCATTCGATGGTGTGGCGAATCTTGATTTTCAGCCACTCCCGGCTGCGGCGCTCCTCGTAAAAACTGTCGCGGCGCTTGGCCAGAATTCCCTCCAGGCCTTTTTCTTTTGCCATATTGAACAGCGCCTTGCCATTTTTTTCGTAGTGATCGGAGTAGCGCAGGGAATCGCCAGCCTTCACAATTGATTTCAACTTGCGCTTGCGCTCCAGGAGCGGCATGCGGCGCCAGTCGTATCCGTCGAGATAGAGTAAATCGAAGACGTAGTAGAGCACGGGCACGTCAGCTTTCTGCGCTGCGCGTTTGCCGCCGGGACGAAAGCCCGTACGCTGCTGCATCAGCGTGAACGACGCGCGGCCTTGCTCGTCGAGCGCGACCACTTCGCCGTCGAGGATGGCGGTCTTCGCGTTGATGAATTGCGGCAGGTCGCGCAGTTCGGGATAGCGCGGCGTGAGGTCATTCTGATTGCGCGAAAAGAGGCGCGCCTTTCCGTTTTCGATGAAGGTGACCGCGCGGTAGCCGTCCCACTTGATTTCGAACAGCCAGTCGGAGCCATCGAAGGGCTTATCAATCGATTCGGCCAGCATGGGATGGATCGTCGACGGCATCGGCCGCTTGACTGGGCTTGAGTCAGGGGCCTTCACCACAGAGGAAACTGAGGTTAGAGAGGATTTCTTTTTTGCTTCGGATCCGTTTGCCTTTAATCCGTCTGATTTAGGTCTGTGGTTTTCTGCGGCCTCTGTGGTTGGCGCTTTTTTTTTTGCCGTTTTTCCCGCTTCTTCTTTTTTCTTCTTTTCCACTCGGGCCACAGCATCCGCCAGCCACGCGGCCTTCAACTTCCCGCGAGTGGCGGGGCGACTGCTCGTCCATTCTTTCGATCGGGCATCGCCGGCGATCTCGGCCATGCTGCGGTGACTGAGTACAGACTCATCGATGTCTCCAGCGTCATAGCCTTCGACAACGTGATCGTCGTGCTTCTTGATCATCAGCCATTCGTTGCCCTTACTGCCCGGACGCCGGCCTTTCATTTTGATGAGCGCGAAGTCACCTTTGAGCCGTTTGCCGTTCAAGCGGAATTTCAAATCGCCCTTGGCCAGCATGGCCGCTGCTTCCGCCTCAGTGCCGGGCACATACTTGCCTTCGACGGGAACCGGCGAGAGCGGCTGCCACGTGCCCACGTCCCACACCATCACGCTGCCGGCGCCGTAGTTGCCTTCCGGAATATTGCCCTCGAAATCGAAGTAGGAAACCGGATGATCTTCCACCTGCATAGCGAGGCGTTTATCCGCGGGATCGAGCGACGGGCCCTTGGGCACGGCCCATGACTTTAGTACTCCTTCCATCTCCAGGCGGAAGTCGTAATGCAGTCGCGTCGCGTCGTGCTTTTGCACCACGAAGCGGTGGCCAGACTTGGTCTCGACCTTGGGAGGAGGCTCGGGTGTGTCTTCGAAACGACGTTTTCTTTGATACTCTTCGAGAGCCACTGCAAGTGATTCTAGCAATTCAGCTTGAGCCGGCGCTCTGATGGATTTCCCGTACCCGAAGGAGGGTTAAAATGGGAGTGACAATGTTGCAATAACTTGCATACAACCCCATTGTTATTAATAGCTTACGAGTGATAAAAACTTGACATCCGATGCCTCCCGTAATACCTTTAACTGACGAATTCGGCGGGCTCGCTTTATCCCTCCCTTAAGCCCGATTCATTTACCGACTCAGAGCCATTCACCGAGGATTCTTGCGTATGCGCTACTTGACTCGTCTCTACTTGTCCGCTTTTTTATTGCTACTGTCCTCGTTGAGTCTGCCGGCACAGACGGTGACGACATTCGAAGGGATTGACGCCTCGCAACTTTCCAAGCCGGAATTGGATATTGATCCCAACGGCGCCATTGGAACCAAGCAGTACATGGAATGGACCAATGTTTACTATCAGGCATGGAGCAATACCAGTCCGTTCACGGCGGTTTGGTCCAAACCTCAAGTCGGCACAACGCCGTTCACGGCTGCCGGCCTCACGCAGTGCGGATCGATTGAAGGGGACGGTATTGTACAGTTCGATCGGTTGGCGTCGCGCTGGATCATCGCCGCTCACAATTCGTTAACTGCGTCGATCACGGCTTATTACTACTGCATCGCGATTTCCAGCACCGACGATCTGACTGCGAGCAATCTCAAGTGGTTCGCCTACGCTTTTCCGCTGGACTCGATCCTGGGGACCAATTCGCAGGGCACATTGTATTTCCCCGATTGGCCGAAACTGGCCACCTGGCCCGACGCTTACTACCTGGGCGTGGATTTTCAAGATGTGAACAATGGCTTTCAGGAAGATGGCGTGATTGCCTGCGCGTTTGACAGAGCGGACATGCTGATCGGCGCAACGGCATTGCCTCCGCAATGTTTCCGCACGCCTACGAGCGGCGCCAGCCTGGCTCTGAACCACAGTCTGCAGCCTGCCGATGTTGAAGGCACGACCGCACCGCCGACGGGAAGTCCCGAATATTTTGTAAGCATTCAGAATCCGATCATCGATGGTGTGACCACCACTTCAGACTCGTTTAACCTATGGCAGTTTCACGTGGACTGGTCGAACCCGGCCAATTCGACTTTCATAACCGGCACCGTGACATCGCCCTCGTACACCCCGGGTTGTTACAACGTCAGATTTCCTACGAACACGGTCTGCGTTCCGGAACCGTCGACAGCCAGCACGAAACAGTCCATCGACTCGGTCGGCGACCGCTTCATGTATCGCTTCTCCTACCGGAATTTCGGCACCTACCAGTCGTATCTGATGAGCCATACTGTGCAAGTTGGAACGGGAGCGCTCAGCCAGACGGGAATCCGGTGGTATGAACTTCGCGGCAACGGCGTGCCCACGATTTACCAATCGGGAACCGTCAGCCCTGACACTACGAATTATCGTTTCATGCCCAGCATCACGCAGGACCAGAGTGCGAACGCGGCCGTGGGCTACAGTATTTCGAGTGCATCAAAGCATCCGGGAATTGCCGCTTCGTACTGGAGCTTGACCAATCAGACCACGCCCGCGGAACTTCCCCTCTATTCGGGAACAGGCGATGAGGAGAACTCGTATCACTGGGGCGATTACAGCGACATGACCGTTGATCCGGTGGGGGGATGCGCGTTCTGGTATGTGAACGAATACTTCGCTAACAATCAGATGGGCACGGGAAAGCCGGTCTGGCAGACGCGGATTTCCACTTTTGCATTGCCGACCTGCGGATCAGTGTCAGTGGCGCCGAGCGGCCTGAACTTCGGCTCACAAGCGGTGGGAACGACCAGCGCGAAGCAGAACGTGATTCTTACCAACAGCGAGCCCACGGCGCTGGCCATCAACAACATTTTTGGTAATGGCACGAACTCAACCGATTTTCAACAATCCAATGATTGCGGTTCGAGCGTGCCTCCGGGCGAGGCTTGCACTATCAGCATCGACTTTGCTCCGACGGCAACCGGTACTCGCACTGCGAACCTGGTCATCTCCGACAGTACCGCCAACAGCCCGCAAACCGTGACCCTGACGGGAGTAGGGACCAACGGAGCAGCAATCAGCCTGTCGCCCCCCAGCATCAATTTTGGCAATCAGGCCGACGGAGTTACCACGGCCCCGTCTTCGATTACCGTGACTAACACCGGCAACGCGGCGGTGACGTTCACCAGCATCGGCCTGACCGGCACCAATGCCAGCAACTTCGGTGAATCGAACAATTGCGTTCCTTCCCTGGCAGCGGGCAATAGCTGCACTATTAACGTGACCTTTTCGCCGACGACAGGCGGCAGTTACAGTGCCGCGGTTACTCTAACCGACAATGCTCCTAACAGCCCGCAATCCGTCGGCCTCTCCGGTACCGGCGTTGTTCCGGTGACGCTCTCGGCGAGCAGTCTGGGCTTCGGCGTGGTTCTAGTGGGGGGCAGCAAGACAGCGGCGGCGGTGACGCTCACCAATCAAATGAGTGTGGCCCTGACTGGCATCACGGTTCTGGCGTCGGGAAGCGGTTATAGCCAGGCGAATACCTGCGGGAGCAGCGTTGCTGCCGGCGGAACTTGCACCATCACCGTGACTTTTAAGCCGACGGTCCCCGGCGCTTCCAGTGGAAGCGTGACCGTCACCGACAGCGCTCCGAACAGCCCGCAAACCATCACTCTGACCGGCACCGGACAACTGCCGATAACGGTGACTCCTGCCGCTCTTGCCTTCGGGTCGGTTAAGGTGGGTACCAGCAGCGCGGCGAAGAACGTGACAGTGACCAATAATACGAAAACAGGGCTCACGATCACCAACATTACGTTTATCGGCACGGCGGCGGGCGACTATTCCCAAACCCAGAATTGCGGCAGCATTCTGAATGGCTTGTCGAAGTGCACGATCAATGTGACCTTCACTCCCAGCGCGAAGGGATCGCGTCCGGCGACGTTGGAGGTTATCGACAACGCTACGACCAGCCCGCAGAAAGTGACCCTGAGCGGAGCCGGAGACTAGGTTCGCTCGCGGTTCAGGATTTCTACGTCACACTTAGGGGACAGCCGACTTGGCTGTCCTTTCTTTTTTCATCTCCGACGGGCCGCTATAATTCACTGCTGTGCGGCGAGAATTTCCGGAAGTTCCACTGGTGGGAGTGGGCGCCATCATCATTGAGGATGAGCGCGTGCTGCTGGTGAAGCGCGCGCATCCTCCGCTGCAGGCGCAGTGGTCGATCCCCGGAGGCGTGCTCGAGGTGGGCGAATTGGTGCGCGAAGCGGCGGTGCGTGAGGCGCTGGAAGAAACCGGGTTGGTGGTCGAACCCGGAGACTTACTGGGAGTCTATGACCGCATCCTGCGCAATCCTGAGAAGCGCGTGCAGTATCACTACGTGCTGATCGATTTCCTCTGCCGCCGCACCGGAGGCGAACTGCTCGCCGCGAGTGATGCTGCGGAAGTCCGATGGTTTATGCGGGAAGAACTGCCAGCGCTCAAACTCGCAGCCGATACGCAGGATGTGATCCGTAAGGGATTTTTGAACTTAGGGGTGTAATTCCGTCGGTTTGTCGTCGTTTTCGTTAACCTCTTCCCATTCTGTCCAACAAGAGTGGCAACGCCAGGCGCGACGATAGATCGGGATTGGCACATTAAGCCAAAGCGTGAAGTACGAAATGGGCCGGTTGAGCTCCTTGAATGTGACGTCGAGTGACTCGCAAGCCGGACAGTGCGGCTGGTGATATTCTCCGACGCCGGCGACGTCGAATTCCTCTGGAATGGGCTGATCGAGAATTTCGTCCGCGTCTTCAACATCTTCCTCAGCCACGCTCAGTTTGATTCCACCAAGCAGATTCGACCAGAGCCAATCCAACCGGATCACGTTGTCGTCCGTGAGAACGGCCCCGACGCCAGCAGACTCCAAACTCCCCTTCGCGAGCAACGCCTCCGGAAGGTCACGAATTTGGCGGATCGTCACCATCTTTCGCAGTGCTAGGTCGCCATCAGGCGCGAGCGTCGGGGGAGGTGGATGAGGTGGATCGTCAGAAATGACCGGGTTTTGTTCCCTTGGTGTGGGAGGCGCCTCCGAGAGTTCGGTTGTGGAGCCCCTGCGCCGCAACTCGGCCTGCAGAGTTTCACGCGCGAGACCAGTCAGTTCGCGAGCCTGACTGGCGACTTTCTCGAGTTCGCCGTCCAGCTGGCCGGCGTAGTACTCTGCTAATCGCCGTCGCTCCTGTTGGGGATCGATCGCAGCCATAGGCGGGAATCATACTCCAACAGCCCACTAGTCGGCCGATTCGGCGGCGCCTGGAACTTCGTCGTCTTCCCATTCGGCGTTGCAGGCTTGGCAGCGCAGGGTAGCGCGCTGCGGATCGCCTTCGGGCTCTTGAAAATTCACGTCCAGCGAATCGCATTGCGGGCAGCGCGGCTGCTCATATAGTCCTACGCCTTGCACGTAGAAGCCCTCAAGCATGGGCTCATCGAGGATGGTTTGAGCCTTGCCGACATCTTCCGGCTTGACGCAAAGTTTGATGCCCCCGATAAAGTTCGAGATGAACCAGTCGAGTCGAACCAGATTATCGTCGCGGAAAAAGCACTCGAGTCCGGCCGACTCAAGGCAGCCCTTGGCAAGCAGGGCTTCCGGCAGATCGCGAAACTGCCGGATGGGGACGAGCTTGCGCAGATCAAGCTCCTGCCGAGGAAGTTCGACCGGCACCTCGAGATGGCGATAGTCGAGTTCGTCTTCCAGCGCGTCCCACGCCTCTTCGGTCAGCGATTCGGAATTCCGCGCGAGACGAAGTAGTTCGCCGTCGGTCATGGCGGCGTAGGTTGCGGCCAGGCGCTGGCGCTCATTCGATTGTTCGAGATTCGACACCGCTTTCAGAATACTGCGGGCGGGCGGAGAGCGCCAAGTTGCAAGAGGGCATAAGCACGTGGAAACTGGCTGCGGTCAGCCTGACCTCAAAAGATGACGGCAAAAAGGAACGGCCCGCCGACTCTTTCGAGCCTGCGGGCCGCCCGGTGGACTGTTTGGGATTGACCAAGAGGTGGTCACTCTACGTGGCCTCTACGGCAACTCCGGGTTCGTCGTCTGGCGACGATCCTGACCGACCTGCGTCAGGCGGAATCAATCCTTACTTCACCGGTAGTGTGCGGGCTGTAGCTTCCGGCGTCGCGGGCGGAATTGCCCGCTTCCACACAAAAGCCCCGCTCAGAGCAACCAAGCTCTAAGTCTCAGCCACCTCACCTGGTCTTTGGGTACATCTACTACTGCCATCAGAACTTTGCATTCGACCACCTCCTTTCCGGTGTAAGCGCAGATTAGTACGAAATCGAAGGCCGCGTCAATCAGGCGAAATCCTAGGAGTAACTGACGGAATACGCTGGCCAGGAAAATCGAGGATCCGATCAGGGCAGACCGAAGGCGTAGATGGCACTGCCGGCGGCGATCGCGACATATTCTTTTCCGTCGACGGCGAACGCCATGGGCGCGGCGTAGACGGCGCCTCCCATTTGAAAGTGCCACAGCGGCTTCAGCGTGGCGGCATCGAAGGCGATGAAGTTGCCCTCCGCATCGCCGCTGAAGACAAGTCCGCCTGCAGTCGAGAGCACGCCCGACCAGGTTGGCGTGGTGTGCTGGAATTTCTGCTTCAGTTCACCCGTCGCAGGATCGATTGCCTTCAGGAACCCGAGATATGGCCGAGCGTCTTCGGACGGAAAGTAGGCGCTGCCATAATACGCATGCCCGGCTTCGTACGGCTGAGGCGCGGTCGAGAAGATGTCACACTGGTCGCGCACAGTGACGTAGAAAAGGTTCGTCTGCGGATCGTAGGTGGGCGCCATGAAGTTGGTGGTGCCGAGCGCTCCTGGGCAGACGGTGTGTCCTTCGAGTGTGGGCGACGCTTCTTTTTCCGCCAGCGGCCGACCGTCGGCGTCTTTGGTGTCGCTCCAGGTCTGCTTGCCGTAGGCTGTCGCGGAAATCAATTTGCCGTTGGTGCGATCGAGGACGTAGAAAAACCCATTGCGGTCGGCCTGCGCTATGAGGTGCTTGTCGCCGCTCTCGATGATAATGGGGACCTGGGTCGCGTCCCAGTCGTGCTCGTCGTGCTTGGTGAACTGGAAGTACCAGTTCAGCTTGCCGGTGTCGGCGTTCAATGCGAGAAGGGAATTGCTGTAGAGATCGTCGCCGCTGCGTCCCTCGCCGCGATTCGAAGGCGCAGGATTGCCGGTGGGCCAGAAAATCTGATTGGTCGCGGGATCATAGGTGCCGGTGTTCCACGCGGGAGCGCCGCCAACTTTCCAGGAGTCGCCCTCCCACGTTTCATGTCCGGGCTCGCCGGGACCGGGCACCGTGTAGAAGCGCCATTTACGCGTGCCTGTGTCGGCATCGTAGGCATCGATGAATCCGCGCACGCCATACTCCCCGCCAGAGACGCCGATGACGACGAGATTCTTCACCGCCAGCGGTGCGACCGTGAAGCTGTAGCCGGTGCGATAGTCGGCCGAGGTTGCGTCCCAGATGACGGCGCCGGTTTTTGCATCGAGCGCGAGAACGTGCGCGTCCAGCGTGCCCATGAAGACTGCTTTGCCGAGAATGGCGAGGCCGCGATTGACGTGCCCGCAACAGGGACGGATATCGGCTGGAACCTGGCGTTGGTACATCCAGATGGGACGGCCGGTGCGCGCGTCGAGGGCGAAGGCGCGGTTATCTTGCGCGGTCGCGTAGAGAATTCCGTCGACTACCAGCGGCGTGGTTTCGAGTTTTCCGGTCGCTGCCGTTTGATACACCCATTTTGCCGCAATGGTGCGCGCGTTGGTGACGTTGATCTGATCAAGAGTGCTGAAGCGTTTGCCGGAATAATCTCCGGAATAAGTCAGCCAGTTCTGCGGCTCTTTGGTGGAGTTTGTCAGGCGCTCGAATGTGACCTGGGCGTGACCTGAAAGTGCTCCACAAGCTGCTAACGCTGCGAAAAGGATGGCAGTCCGTGAGGCACGCGCTGTGAGCAGGAGGTGGAAGAGCTGCGCTTCAGCGCCGCGTCGAGACATTCTTTCTTGGTGGGGCTTTAGCCCCTGCGTTTCACGGGGCCTAAAGGCCATCATCTTCAGAATCTGAAGAGCGGACCTATAACGGCTGCTCTTCCACGGTTGCACAATCTCTTTCGGAAATCGTCCGCGATCCATTCGTTCATTCTGCCGCGTCATTTCGCCCCCACGCTGACCAGGTAGGCCACGATGTCTTCCAATTCTTTGTCGCTCAGAGTGTCGGCATCGTACTTCGGCATCGCCGACTCTCGCGTCTTCTGAAACGACCGCAGCTTCGCTTTGTCGAATAGATGAATCTCTTCGTTCATGTCCATGATCTGCACCGTGAAGCTGTCCTCGTTCAGGGTCACGCCCTTGATTTGTTGTCCGTCGGCCGTTACGACGGTGACCGTTTCGTACTCCTGTGGAAATTCCTTGGTCGCTTCGGTCAATCCCCAGGCCAGTCTGCGGCTGGGATTGCGCACCGAATCGATGATGGCGGCGCGCGTGCGCGATCCGCCCACCGCAGTGAGCTCGGGCCCGAGCCGTCCACCCTTGCCCTCGACCATGTGGCAGAGCGAGCAGTTCGCATCGCCGTAGAAAAGTTCTTTGCCGTGGACAGCGTTGCCCAGCGGTTGCGCCGGCACCTTCACTTCTTGGCTGCGAATGTAGGCAATGATCTGCCAGATTTCCTCGTCGGTCATGCCCACGCCCTGGCCGTTGGTGCCGTTGGCGGGCATCGCGGTTCCGGAAATTCCGTTGCTGATCACCTGAAACATCTCAGCGTCGGAGTGCGCGTGCTTCTTTTGAGCGCGGGTGAGATCGGGGCCACGACCTCCGCCGTGAGCGCCGAGACCATGACAGAGAGCGCAATTGATGCGGAATTCATACTCGCCGGCCTTGGCGGCCTTCGCGTCGACGGCCGGCGGGTTGCGATCCTGCGCTAGAGCGACGGTCGCCAGGATGAGGGTGAATGTCGGCAGAAAGATCAACGCCATGGTTGTTCTCAGCATGAATGTCCTTTGGGAAATTCCCCGCATTCTACGCCAAGGAGTGGTGAAGGAAGCTTCGGAAATCTCGGCGCGGGAAAACCGAAAACTTAGTCGAGCTTCGCTCGACCGGACAGCCGTGGGCGGCTGTCCCTACACGAATCTGTCACGCATTCGTCCGGGGCGCTCGCTTCGCTCTTGGGCAGGCGACTTCATCCTCTCCTGCGTGATTTTCGCCCTTGCGTACATGTCCGGCGGGCATCTGCCTTGTGCACTTTTGGCTCTCTACACTGAAATCCTGTGCCGCGTTGCCGATGTTACTTAGGCGGGGACGTTTTTTACTTTATATCGCGAAGCTATTGAGCTTTCAGGCTTTCCAGCGGAAGGCGTCGGGCTGCAATAGACCGAGATGAGCCAGAACGCGGTAGGCAAATTCGCGTGCCATTTCATCTAAAGAGGCAGGACGGAAATAGTACGCAGGGATGAGCGGAAAGATGATCGCGCCGGCGTCGGCGGCACGGTAGAGGTTGCGAATGTGAATTTTGTTGAGCGGAGTCTCGCGGACGCACAGCACCAGCGGTCGTTTCTCTTTCAGCGAAACATCGGCCGCACGCTCGATGAGATGAGAGGCGTCGCCGTGCGCGATGCGGGCCAGAGTGCCGACGCTGCAGGGGATGACGATCATGGCGTCGGCGGGATAGGAACCACTGGCGATGTTGGCTCCGATGTCATCGTTGGATTGGACTTGGATCTTGCTGGGTTCGCGGGTGTTCGTGTGGCGAGGGCCGGGAGAGGCGAGAAGTTGGCCGACGAGATTCGACCGGCCCTTCACCCCGAGCTCTTCGGCCATGACGCGGAGAGCGCTATCGGAGGCGACGAAGTTTACGGTTTGAATGCGCTGATCGCGCTCCGCGGCGAGAAGAAGCTGTTGCAGGAAGACGGCTCCGCTGGCGCCGGTGGCGGCGATTGTCAGATTTTGTGGCGCCAGTTTTTGTAATGAATGGCTCGGCAACGTGCCTCCGGTCTCGAATCTGGAGGATAGGGACGCAGCGCAGAGGAAGTCAAGAAGGCTTGAATTCGAGGGCAGGAGTACCCGCGCCACACTTCAATATGGCATCGACCACCAATCTCCGGTCACGGCGCAGTGCGGCGCAGTTGCATGCGCTGGCTGGAGTCGAGCGCGAGATTCGCGCACAGGATTCGCACAATCGGCGGAAATATCTGCGCGAGTTCAACGAAGCATTCGGCGGCTACGAGTCGGTGCTTGACGCCGACCAAATTCAAAGCGCGGTGGGTGACGCCGATATCGTACTGGTGGGCGATTATCACGCTTTGCCGGCGGCGCAGCGCTGTGCGGCGTCGCTGCTGGAACTGCGGGCGCTCGCGGGCGGCCGGCCCGTCGTGCTTGGCCTCGAAACGATTTTCGCCCGCGATCAACACATCCTGGATGAATGGTGGCGGCGCGAGATTGACGAAGACGAATTCCGCCAGCGCATCCGCTTCGACCTTGACTGGGGATACGACTGGGCGCCGTTTTACGAATTGCTGGCGACGGCGCGCGATCATGCGCAGGCTATTTATGGGCTGGATTGCATGCCGCGAGAAGACTTGCGAAAAATCGGGGCGCGCGACCGCCATGCGGCGGCGAAGCTCAACGAGATTCGTGAGCGCCATCCCAGTGCGGCCATCTTCGTGCTCTTTGGCGAGTCGCATCTTGCGCCCTCGCATCTGCCGCGACTGGTGCGCGAGCAGATGCCTGATGCGAAGATACTCACTGTGCTGCAGAATATCGACTCGCTATACTGGCGCGCGGCGGGAGAGCGTGCCGACCGGATCCATGGAGTTCGCGTCAGCGATGAAATCATTTGCGTGTTCAACGCCACGCCTCTCGAAAAATATGAAAGCTACCGGCTGTTCCTCGATCAATGGAGCCGCTGCGGCGATGCTCCGGATTTTGCGCCCACCATCTACAATTTGATCGATAGCCTGGCGCGCTTTCTCGAAATCAATCGTTACTCACCGCACAACGGAACTCAGCCGAAATTTCTTGTGGACATGATGCCGGAGGTTTACGGCGAATCCTCCGGCGCAACTCTGCAACGCTTGCTCTCGCGCAAGGCAGTCAGCGAACGCGATCGTGAATTGATGCTGCGGCAAGTGGAAGAGCGCGGCAGCGCGTATCTGCCTGGGGTCAATGCATTTTATGTGCGCGAGTTTCAGATGATGCAGGTGGCCGAAGATGCTGCGCGCTTTCTGCACCATGCCTGTCAGGGGTTGCCACACCGACTGAACGGCCTCCCTGGCGCGGGAGATGGGCTGAAGGCGGTCGATCACTTCTACGCACACGTCGTCGAGCATGCGGTCGCGTATTTTGGCTCGCGTGTGCTCTATCCCGCGCGGCCTGCCCTTGCCGCGGACGACGCCGCACCTCTGTCACGCGCCGGGCTGGCCAAGGCCGCGGAAGGGGCCGTCCGCTCGGATGCGGCCGAATCTGCTACGGCTGCGCAGGAGTTTGGATACCGCATCGGGAGCCAGATTTATGATGCCTATGTGGCGGGCAATGTTCCGCTGCCCGGTCTGCGGCGGCTCTTCCTGACGCGTCTTGACGAGTCCGGAGTGGCTCGCAAAGTTTGTGCAACAGTCATCGCCAAACTGCGGTCTTTCTCTCGCCCCGCGTCGCGGGCTGCCGAAGCCTGAGGCTTTCCTTCGCCGCCGAATGCTAATCTAATTCCTTGAACGCTGAATCCATCCGCCAACTATTTCAGGAAGTGCGCAAGGGCAAGCTCTCGCCCGACGAGGCGGTGTCTCGTCTGCGCCACCTTCCTTTTGAGGATCTCGGCTTCGCGAAGGTGGATCATCATCGTCTACTGCGCGCCGGAATGCCGGAAGTCATTTTCGGCCAGGGCAAATCGCCGGCCCAAGTAGCAGGAATTTTTGGGCGACTGGCGAAGCATGGCGGAAACGTCCTGGCGACGCGGGCGGATGCGAAGCAGTTCGCTGCGGTAAAGAAAAAAGTTCGGGCTGCGGAATTTCGAGAACTGGCGCGGGCGATTGTGCTGGAGCGCGATCCGAAGAAGTATGGCAAAGGAATGATTGCGGTTGTTTCCGCCGGAACCAGCGACATTCCCGTGGCCGAAGAAGCCCTGGTCACGGCGGAACTAATGGGTAATGATGTCCAGCATTTCTACGATGTAGGCGTGGCCGGAATCCATCGCTTGCTGGCCAATCGCGAGGCATTGACCAAGGCGCGCGTGGTGATCGTGTGCGCGGGCATGGAAGGTGCTCTGCCCAGCGTAGTGGGCGGCCTGGTCGGCGTTCCCGTGATCGCGGTGCCGACCAGCATCGGCTACGGCGCGTCGTTCAAAGGCATCGCCGCGCTTTTGGGAATGTTGAATTCCTGCTCCTCCAATGTCAGCGTGGTGAATATCGACAACGGCTTCGGGGCGGGATATGTGGCGTCGCTGATCAACACCTTGCCGTGAGCTAAAAAAATGGGCGAGGCTTGCGCCCCGCCCTGCACCGCTTCGTTACATTCCTTGATTCGAACCTCCCGCGATTTCCAGCTTGTTCTCTACGCTGAAGGCGCCGGGAAGTTGGTTGGCGCGGATGCCGGCCAGGTCCTTGTCCATCTTGTTGTCGACCGTGCCATATAGAGTGATGTGGCCATTGTTGACGATGATGCGGATCGGCCGCCCCGGGTCCGTCGCGTACCGGCTGAGGACGGAGTCGCCATAGACGGCGCGCGCGGTGCGCAGGCGCAAGCCATCATCGAAAATCGAGACGGGCTCCACTCTGACGTTGTTGATGACATCCTTCACACCAGGCATGTTGGCGATGTCGGCCAGCGCTTCATCGCGGCCGACGCCCGTCCGATCCTGCCCTTCGACCGTGACCACTCCATCTTTCACGCCGAGCGCGAAGAAATCGAAGGTACTGTCATAACCCGAGCGCACGTAGCGCAGCTTTGTTGCCAGCTTGGCTTCGAGTTGCGCGTCGGGAACATCCGCACCTGCGACCGTGATCAGATTGCGCACGCCGTGGACATTCGCGATTTTGCTCGCGGCCTTTTCGGCATCGAGCTTGCGCTGATAGAGATCGACCGTGCCGGTAAGGGTTACGATGCCGTCCTCAACATTTGATTTCACATTGCCGAACTGGCTCTTCGCGGCCAGCTTCTGCGTCACGCTGTTTTCGATTTGGTTATCGTAGCGAACTGCCGGCGTAGTCTCTGCGACCAGGGTCGCGGTCAGCAGACCCGCGGCCAGCACGAAATTGAATTTACCTTTCATCCTTTCACCTCCGTCATTGACGAAACTTTACGAATTAACCAGAGTTAATTCTTGGATGCGCGATCAGTTGATGAAGATGCAAGCCGTAACGGCTTGAAATCGGCGATGATTCTGCCAGAAACTTTCTGCTTAATTGCGGGTTCTTACACATAGCGCAGAGCTACCCGTGGGTTCGGCGGGCATCCTTCACGATCGTGGGATAGATCATCACAGGCCCACCGAAGTAACGAGTCCGGTCCGCGAGTGAAGCCAAAACGGCTCTTCCCCGATTGACGCCAGCCCCGCATTACCCCCGTAACTTTCGACCGAGTACCCCCCAACCTAAGATTCTCAAGGAGAACCTGCGAATTCAGAGGGGGCAATTCGCGCAATGGGAGAACGTGTCTCTCAATCCGGCGGAGGAGATTTTGGTCGCGCGACGAGGATGAAAAAATCCTCACCAAGCGCGCTTCCGCCCGCTCTCGATCCATCCCAGTCCCCACCGCCTGATCCGAACTGCTCGCCACGATCTTGTCCGGTGCCTCCTGCGTCGGAGCTTTATTGGAAAGATCTGGAGAGTCCGCAGACGCGGGCGCAAATTCTCGAGCAAACATTTCAGTCTTCGCCCGATGCCTTGAGCATCGCCGACGGCGAACATCGCGTCCTCTGGGCCAATGAGACATTCGCGCGCATGTTCGGCTACGAGCCCACTGAGATCATTGGTCAGGCTCTAGAAAATCTGGTCGTCCCTCCGGATCGCCTGGCCGAATCGCGCTGGGTGAGCGAGGCGCTGGCTAAGGGCGAGCGCATTACTCTGGACACGCAGCGCCGGAAGAAAGATGGAACCCTGCTCGATGTGTGCCTCTCCTGCGCGCCCATGCGGGTCGATGGAAAAATCTCCGGCTTTTATGCGGGATACCACGACATCTCCGACCGCAAGCGGGTTGAAGCGCTGAGTTCAGCGCTATACCGCGTCGCGGAGAAGAGCAGTAGCGCGCACAACCTGCAGCAGTTTTTTGCCGCGGTGCACAGCATTGTCGACGAGTTGATGTACGCGAAAAATTTCTATATCGCGCTGTACGACACGGCAACGGAGTTGGTCAGCTTTCCCTACTTCGTCGACGAACAGGACACGGCTCCCGCGCCGAAGAAGATGGGACGCGGCCTCACCGGCTACCTGATCCGCACCGGCGAGCCTCTGCTGGCCACGCCCGAGGTACTGCAGGAACTGGAAGATCGTGGCGACGTGGCGCGCAATGGCTCGCGTTCGCTCGACTGGATGGGCGTTCCGCTCAAGGTG
Organism: uncultured Acidobacteriota bacterium; assembly: GCA_963701925.1. Classification (GTDB taxonomy): domain Bacteria; phylum Acidobacteriota; class Terriglobia; order Terriglobales; family Acidobacteriaceae; genus Sulfotelmatobacter. Next base: position 561,611 of record CAVPBQ010000004.1, on the reverse strand, counting down.
AACAATCACACCTTTGGGGCGCTGGTGGTGCAGACGTATTCCACGAACATCCGTTACGGGCTGCGGGACAAGGAAATTCTGACCTTCGTTGCGCGGCAGGTGGCCAGCGCGGTAGAGATCAAGCGTAACGAGCAGGCCATGCGGCGCTCCGAGGCGCGTTACCGGTCGCTGGTACAGAGCTCGGTCTATGGCATTTACCGGTCGAGCCTGCAGGGAAGATTTTTGGATGTGAATCCAGCGCTGATCACCATGTTGGGTTACGGATCGGCCGAGGAGGTGCTGCTACTCGATCCGGAGAAAGATGTTTTCGCGCAGGCCGAAGAGCACAACCGGCTGATTGAAGATTTCCGCAAGACCGGTCGGCTCGACGGAGTGGAAGTGAAGTGGAAGCGGAAAGATGGCATCACGATCACGGTGCGGATCAGCGGCCGCGCCGTGAGCAGCGCCGACGAGCCCGCGGACGTGCTGGAAGCCATCGCCGAAGACGTAACCGACCGGCGCGCGCTCGAAGATCAGTTTCGGCAAGCCCAGAAGATGGAAGCTGTAGGGCGCCTCGCCGGCGGCGTGGCGCACGATTTCAACAATCTGCTGATGGTGATCAGCGGCTATGCCGAGGTCATTCTCGCGTCGCTGGATCTGGAGCATCCGCTGCATGACAAGGCGCGCGCCATCCAGCAGGCCTCCGACCGCGCCACCACGCTCACCCGGCAATTGCTGGCGTTCAGCCGCAAGCAACTTCTGGAATTAAAAGTCGTCGACGTGAATTCGATTGTGGCGGACATGGAGCGCCTGCTCCGCCCGCTGATCGGCGAAGACGTGGAGCTGGTCACCCGCTTCGCCAAACAGGCCGGCTTCACCCGGGCCGACGCCGGGCAACTGGAACAGGTGCTGATGAACCTGGTGGTGAACGCGAAAGACGCCATGCCCAACGGCGGCAAGCTGACCATCGAGACGCAGAATATTGTGGTCGACGAGAGTCATCGCCGCGGACAGAATTTCATTCGTCCCGGCAGCTACGTGCTGCTATCGGTGAGCGACACCGGCATGGGCATGGACAAGGAGACGCAGTCACGCATCTTTGAGCCGTTTTTCACGACCAAAGAAAAAGGCAAAGGCACGGGCTTGGGATTGTCGACGGTGTACGGCATCGTGAAGCAGAGCGGCGGCTATGTCATGGTGCAGAGCGAGATCGGGCAGGGCACCAGCTTCCATATTTATTTGCCGCAAGTCGCAGGAGTGGCCGAGAAGCTCGCCGCGCCGGTAGCACGCACGGCGCAAGGCGGCACGGAGACCATTCTGCTGGTCGAGGACGAGGAGTCCGTGCGCCAGTTGGTGCGCGAGACCCTGGCTGCGCGCGGTTATCATGTGCTGGAAGCAGGTAACGGCGAAGCCGCGCTGGATGTGGCCATGCGCGAAGAAAAGATCGATCTCGTCATTACTGATGTAGTGATGCCCGGCATGGGCGGACGCGAACTGGTGCAACACCTGGCCAAAAGCCGCCCCGAAGCCAAGGTGCTTTATCTTTCCGGTTACACCGAAGAGGCCATCACCGGTGAAGGCAATACCGGAAAGGCGACAGCGTTTCTGCAAAAACCATTTACGCTACAGAATTTGTCGCGCAAGGTCAGGGAAGTCCTGGGATAGGGGCGGCCGCGCAGACAAAAAAGCGCGACCGAAGCCGCGCCCTTATTGCTTGCCGCTACGAACTTATTTCTTCTGCTTCGCGCGAGCGGCATTCGCCCTTACTAGCGGGCGAACTACGAACGCATGCGCCTTCGCCTCGACGGGAGTGCCTGAGGCATTTTGCTCGAACATCACGCCAGCCGAAACCTGCCCGCTGTCCGTCTCGATGAATGGGAACGTCGTCCCGTCCACGGAGTAGTAGTTCATCAGGAATCCGCCGTTGATCGTAGTGTTCGTGGTTACGGTGTCGATCTGGCCGCGGCCGTTAGAGTCCGGGGCGCTGAAGTTGCCGCAGACCACCTGCGACGAGATCGGTACTCCGCTCGGAGCGTAATTCTCATCCACGAGGCCGCTGATAACGTTACCAGTAGCCTGTCCGCTTCCCGAACCGCACGAAGTTGTTGACGCCGTGAACTCTGCCACGTCGTCCACTTCAACGCCCGAGAGGTTGATGCCCGTAAAGTTCAATCCGTAGCCCTGCGATGCGGCGAACGTGGTTGAGGTCTGAGGCAGATACGAAGCGCCGGTTAAGAGGCCACCGTTATCGATTTCAAGCAGGAACATTCCACCGCTGAACGGATAGGCGACGTACTCGGTTCCTCCAGTGAACCCAGCGAAGTTGTTGAGAATATAGCGCCCAGTTCCGGCCGCAGCATAGTTTGCAGAGAATGTCAGCGGCGACGGCGAGACACTTCCAGCCAAATTCACATCTTCCGTGCCTGCGATCCCACCACTTCCGTCGGTGACCATGAAGCCTCCGGCACCGGTGGGATTGGAGGTGTTGCTGATGAAACCCTCCAGGACGAATGGCAGGGTGCCGGTCTGCACCGAGGTGCTGCTCTGCGAGTAAGCGTCTCCCGAAAAAGTAGCGACCTCGTCCATCTCAATGAACTTGAGGTGGTTGGCGTCGATCGGATACACGTCGAAGGCAAGGGCGCCAAACTGCCCGGTGCTCAGGGTTGAGCCCGGCGTTGAGGAAGGGCCAGCTACCACGGTGCCCGAGAGTAACTGGCCCGTGTATGCGAATCCGCCATCGTTGAAGTCTTCCATCCCGCCGGCCTGGATCGCTCCTCCCGATACCGTGAAGTTTCCGACCGTGGCGAATGGATTGCCAGTGCTATAGTCCACGCCGGTAAAGCTAAACGCATAAGCGCCGCTGGGTGTCGTGCCGGATGTCTGGATGTCGAGAGTCCCGCTTCCGCTGGCGCTTCCATCAAACTCCGTGACCAATCCGTGGGAGCTATCCTGGAGAACGAAATCGAGAACGATGGTACCGAATGGAGTCTGAGTAGTGAGGTTGGCCTTGCCCCGGCCGTCTACACCAACGCTGAAGGTGCTGTTGCTGCCAATGGCGGCATTGGGAATCGGCCCGCTCGTAAAGACGCTGGTGTTTTCGTCGTTGATGTCGACTGTGCCGCCGGAAATGCTGCTGCTGCCGTTACCGGTGCCACCTGTGGCCGTAAAGGCTCCGACCATTGAGTAATCCGCCCCTTGGACGTCGGTGCCCGAAACGGAGAACACATAGGTTCCATTGAGGTTGCTGTTACTAAAAGCTCCGCTGGGAGGAGCAACCCCTTTCGGAGATGAGCTGCTTCCGCAGGCGGCTAAGAAGGCAAGTGAAAGGATGGCGAATGGCAGAGCGAAGCGGTTGCGTAACGACATGGATGTCCCCCTGACGAAGCGTTTCGGCGCAGAAATTGGGTCTTCTGGGCTCAGGTTAGCACGATTAACTTTCTCAAGGCTCCAACCCGAACCTAGAGGATTAGTAGCGCGGGGCGGAAAATTTTCTGTGTTTACAGGACTTTACGTTGCGGGCCGAAAGACTGTCGAGCTTACGGCGCGACCGGACAGCCGGGGGCGGCTGTCGCTACATAACGCGGCTCGCCCTACATTCATTGTCACGGGTGGACTTCGGCCTCTTGTCCGGCCAAGGTGCGCAGCGACTCTTCGTAGGGGGCGCGGGCGATGCCTTTCTCGGTGACGATGGCGGCCACGTACTTGGCCGGAGTCACGTCGAAGGCAGGATTTTCTACCAGCACTCCGGTGGGAGCCATCTGCTTGCCGGCGATATGCGTAACCTCTCTGGCGTTGCGCTGCTCGATGGGAATCTGGCTGCCGATGGGGCAGGCGAGATCGACGGTGGAAATGGGCGCGGCCACATAAAACGGGATGCCATGCTCTTTGGCAAGAACCGCGACGGTGTACGTTCCGATTTTATTAGCCACATCACCGTTGGCCGCGATGCGGTCGGCTCCAACGATGATAGCGGCGATTTTGCCTTGCTTCATCATCGCCCCAGCCATGTTGTCGGAGATGACCGTGGTCGGGATGCCGTCCTTCATCAACTCCCACGCGGTGAGGCGCGAGCCTTGCAGAAAAGGGCGCGTCTCGTCGGCGTAGACATGAATTTTCTTGCCCTGCTCGATGGCGGCGCGAATCACGCCCAGAGCGGTGCCGTATCCAGCGGTCGCGAGCGCGCCGGCATTGCAGTGTGTAAGCACGCCGCCCTCGCTCGGCATCAGCGTGGCGCCGTGGCGCCCCATCGCCTGGTTGGCGGCGATATCTTCGGCGTGCATGCGCTGCGCCTCTTCGATCAGCGCCTGCTTGATCTGCGGGATGGGCCATATGCGGATGCGCTCAAACTTTTCCTGCATGCGCCGGATGGCCCAAAAAAGATTCACCGCAGTGGGCCGGGTTTTGCCGATGATGTCGCAGATCTGGTCGAAGTCGCGCTTGAGGTCGCCCGTTGATTCGGACTTCGAATTGTTCACGCCCAGCGCGATGCCCAGGGCAGCCGCGACCCCGATAGCCGGCGCTCCGCGGACAACCATATTGCGGATGACGTCGGCGACCTGCTCGTGCGTTGTGCAGGTGACGTAGGTCTCTTCGGTCGGCAGCTTCGTCTGATCGAGGAAGCGAACGCCACGGTCGGTCCATTCGAGGGTCTGAATCATAGGAATTAAGCCATTGCGCGATTGAGCGATTGAGACATTGAAGCGCCACTCCACAGACTTGGCGAGTTAAATGACCCAATCACTCAATGACTCAATCGCTCAATTCTTGTGCACTTCGCACAGCGTTCTGGGATTGTTGGTCACCGCCGGCCTTCCGCAGACTTCGCATGCTGCTGATACTGCGAAAATGTTCGGTTCTGTGTCGTCCGTTTGCAGAAGGTGCTGCTTGCGCACATCGCTCGCGGTGAAGATCGAGATGAACGGCGCCGGCGCGGCGGCCTTCTCCACATTCGGACGGCCGTTCGCTTCTTCGCGCTCAACCAGGCACATCACACCGACAATCTCGAATCCGAACTCGCGCGCTGCCTGGATTGCTTGAACCGTCGACGCGCCGGTGGTGCAGACGTCGTCGACGATCACAACCGGCGCGCCCTGCTCGCGAAAGCCTTCAATACGCTGCCCGGTGCCATGCTGCTTTTCGGCCTTGCGCACCAGGAAGCCATTCAACTCGCCACTAACCACTGCGACCGCCACCACGATCGGGTCGGCGCCCATGGTGAGCCCGCCGATCGCCTGCGCCTTCCAGCCTCGGGTGTGGATCTCTTCAAGGAAAACTTCGCCCGTAAGCCGCGAGCCTTGCGCATCGAGCGTGGTAATGCGGCAATCGATGTAGTAGTCGCTGGTCGCTCCGGACGAAAGCTTGAACTGTCCCAGCCGGAACGATTTGTGAGCCAGCGTGCTAAGCAGTTTCTGCCGCGAGGAATGCATGAAAACTTACGATATCACGCGCGGAGATCACGCGTGGAGAAGAGCGGAAGAGTCGCAGCCCACCTGAGCCCGCAGCACGGCTTAGCGTGATACTCTGTGATTTCGGGCAGAATAAAGCAGCCCGTCTCATCACCATTCCGATTCGAGGCACAAATTGCAACGATTGCGTTCGGCATTTTTTCCTAACTTTCTTGGTTTAGTTTTTTTCCTAAGCGTAATTTGCGGGATCACCGCGACTGCTTTGGCTGACGGCACGCGCGCGTGGGAGCAGTCGAAGTTCGAAGAATTGATTCGAGGCACGCCGACGGGCGTCGCCATCCGCAGCGCCGGCGGGCTCGAACTGGCGCCATCATTCAAACTGCTCTATGGCACGCCGTCGACGTACATCTGGGCGATCGCGGCCGACGATGAGGGCAACGTTTACGCCGCCACTGGCGCGCCCGCGCGCGTCTATCGCATTACGCCTGAGGGTAAGGCGTCGATAATTTTCGAGCCGCAGGAATTGCAGGTTCAAACACTTGAGGTCGCGGCGAATGGCGTGATCTACGCGGCCACCGCGCCAGACGGCAAGGTTTACAAGATCGACCACAGTGGGGCAGAGAAGAAACAGGTAACGCAGATCGGTTCGAAGCCGAGCAAGGAAGACGCTGCGAAGCCTGCTCTTGATCCGGCTTGGACTTCGTCGGTCTACTTCGCGCCAGAGACGAAATACATCTGGGACTTGGCGCTGGATAAATCCGGCAATCTGTATGTTGCGACCGGCGACCATGGCGAAATTTATAAAGTCACGGCGAAAGGGGAGCACTCACTTTTCTTCAAGAGCGACGAGACGCACATTCGCGTGCTGGCTCTGGACGCGCAGGGCAACGTGATTGCTGGAACCGATGGCAGCGGATTGATCTACAGAATTTCTGCGGCGGGCGAGGGATTCGTCCTGTACAGCGCGGCGAAAAAAGAAATCACCGCACTGGTGCTCGACCGCGAGGGAAATATTTTTGCGGCAGGAGTTGGCGAGAAGAAGGCGAGCCCGGGCATCAATTCGATCAGCGGCGCGTCGGCGATGATCACCATGACCGCGCCTGCGCCATCTACTTCTGCACCTCCCGGATTGTCGGTTCCGTCCGCGCCCAGCATGATGCAGATGGGGCCGTTCCCGGTGCCGGGAACCGGCGCGAGCGGGGGATCTGACATTTATAAAATTGCTGCCGACGGCACTCCGTCGCGCATATGGAGTTCGCACGAGGACATCGTTTACGCACTCGCCTTCGACTCGCACGATCAGTTGCTCGCCGGCACGGGAAATCGGGGGCACGTATTCGCGGTGGATGGAGGAGATGAGTTCTCCGATTTATTGAAGGCTCCGGCCTCGCAGGTCACCGCATTCGCCAAAGCGCCAGGCGGCGGGCTCTACGCGGCCACCAGCAATCTGGGGAAAGTCTTCGTGCTCGGGCCAAACCCGGAGAACGAGGGTAGCTACGAGAGTGATGTTTTCGATGCGCGAATTTTTTCCCGCTGGGGTCGGGCAGAATTTCGCGGTAGCGGCAACATCGAACTATTCGCGCGCAGCGGCAACGTGGATAATCCCGATCGCAACTGGAGCCCGTGGAAGAAAGTTGACTTGGCCAAGGACGCCGAGATGGGGGTTCCTTCGGCGCGCTACGCACAGTGGAAAGCGGTGCTGCACTCGGGATCAACCAGCCCGGCGGTGGACAGCGTCACCCTCGATTATCTGCCGAAAAATGTGCCGCCGGAAATCGACGACGTGTCAGTGCAGATCGGCACGCGCTATCAGCCGGCGACGAAGTCCTCGAATACCAGTTCGAGCTCTGATCCCGGAACTTCTTCGGGCAGTCATTTTGATTCTCCGCCAACCAGCACGCACGACCGCGATGCCATCGGCGTGAAGTGGAGCGCGCATGACGAGAATGACGATCAGATGGTGTATTCGCTTTACTACCGTGGCGACGGCGAAACGCGCTGGCTGCTGCTGAAAGATAATCTCACTGACAAGGCGTATTCGTTCGACGCCAGCCTGCTTCCAGACGGAGGTTATTCTGTGAAGGTGGTTGCATCGGATGCGCCGTCGCATTCGCCAGGCGAGGCCTTGACCGCGGAAAAAGAGAGTCACCGTTTCGAAGTGGATACCACGCCCCCGCGCATCGAGAATCTAACCGCGTCGATTGAGAGCGGGCAGTTGCATGTTCGCTTCCGGGCGGTCGACGGATTCTCGATTATTCACCGCGCTGAGTTTTCCATAGATGCGGCTGATTGGAGTTATGTGGCGCCAGTTGGACAACTCTCCGACTCCAAGGCCGAAGACTACGATATAAAAGTTGCGCTGCCAGCCAACAAAGATGCGGGCCTTGAGCATGTCATCGTGGTGCGTGTGTACGACAAGTACGAGAATATGGGGGCAGCGAAAACAGTGCTGCATGGCAAGTGAGGAAAGCGGCGATTAGCAATTGGCCGCACCGGGAATCCGGACATGTCCTGCCGGACTCTTTCGGGCGCATACCTCAAAAACGACAATATATAACATGCGCACTTGTGCGTGTTCAGCGAGGCAGCTTTCCGTTTCTCTCGCTCTTCTCTCCGTACTGGCGTTGGCTCTCGTGGCCTGTTCTGGCGTTTCGCACCCTGGTAATTCGGGCGGAAATGGTGGCGGAGGCGGCGGGAACGGCACGGGCGGCGGTGATCTCGCCTGCAGCGTGATGGCCACCGGGCAGACTGCCAGCCTTAACGGTTTCCTTCCGTTCTCCGGCGACAGTTTGTGGAACACGAATATAGCATCAGCGCCCGTCGATCCGAATTCTGACAGCATCATCAGGGACTGGGTCGGAGGAGTGAATCTTCATCCCGACTGGGGTAACGATCCGACCTACGGCATTCCTTACATCGTCGTGAACGGCAGCCAGCCGCTGGTGAATGTGAATCTCGGCGCGTACCCCGGTGAAAGCGATCCGGGGCCGATGCCGGTTCCGTCCGATGCTCCGATTGAAGGCGGCTCGGCGAGCACCGGCGATCGGCATGTGCTTGTGCTCAACAATGCCAATTGTTTTCTTTACGAGTTGTATAACGCCTCGCCGAATTCCGATGGAACCTGGAACGCGGACTCGACCGCCGTGTGGGATTTGTTGGGGAACGAGGAGCGTCCATATACGTGGACGTCGGCCGATGCGGCCGGGCTGCCGATTTTCCCTGGGCTGGTGCGCCACGACGAAGTAGCCGCTGGAAAAATTTCCCACGCGTTTCGCTTCACGCTTCCCCGCACGCGCGACGCATTCACTCCGCCGGCCTCGCATTCGGCGGCGACATCGAGCGATCCAACTGCCCCGCCGATGGGCATGCGCCTGCGGTTGAAGGCGAGTTACAACATCTCGGGCTACGATGCACAGATGCAGGTCATATTGACCGCGATGCAGCAGTACGGGCTCATTCTGGCCGACAACGGCAGTTCGCTGTTCGTGACGGGAGTGTCGGATAGCCGGTGGGGATCGGATCTCGAATCGCTGAAGAATGTGCCGGCCTCGGCTTTCGAGGTCGTGCAGATGAATCCGGTGTACACGAATTCGAGCTATCCGACGGGATCCGCGCCAACGATAAGCAACTTTGCGGCATCGCCGACACACGTTTCCGCGGGCGGGGCGGTGACTCTTTCGTGGACAGCCGATGCGGCAGACTACGTGATCGTGTCGCCAGGAGCGGGCGCCGTCCGCGGCAGCAGCGTGACGCTGAACCCCGCGTACACGACTACTTACACTTTGTATGCGACGAATCAGTACGGCCGCAGCAACGCCACCGTCACCGTGAACGTACCGTAAATATAGTCATCCTGCTGCGAGATAGATGTACCGAAGCACGAACAACGAGGTAAGAACCCAGATCACTGGGCTCACTTCTCGAAACCTTCCCGCCGCTACTTTCACCAATGTGTAAGACATCAGACCGAGACTCAGGCCGGTGGCGATGCTGAAAGTCAGCGGCGTTGCCAGCAGCGTGACGAAGGCAGGAATTGCTTCGGTGAACTCGCTCCATTCCACGCGGCCGATGGATTCGACCATCAATGCTCCAACCAGAATCAGCGCGGGCGCAGTTGCATAGGCCGGAATCGCGCTGGCCAGCGGCGTGCAAAACGATGCTGCCAGGAAGAACGCTGCGACGAAGATGTTGCTGAGCCCGGTGCGCGCGCCCGCGGCCACTCCGGCTGCACTCTCGATATAACTGGTTACCGTCGAAGTTCCGGTCAGCGAGCCGATAATTGTTCCCACAGCGTCAGAAACCAGGGCGCGACCTACGCGGGGAATTTTCCCGTTCTGCACGAACCCGCCTTGCTCGCAGACTCCGACCAGCGTGCCCACATTGTCGAAGAGATCGACAAACAGAAACACGAAGATAATTTCCAGCAGGCCGAGATGAAGCGCGCCGCGCAGATCAAGTTGCAGCCAGGTAGATGAAGGATGAGGCAATGAGAAGATCGCTACCGGCCAAGTGGCCATGCCGCGCAGCATGCCGAGGCCGGTCGTGCCGACAATTCCAATTAGAATCGCGCCGCTAACCTTGCGCGCCATCAGAATGAGAATCAGCGCCAAGCCTGCGACCGCCATTTGCGCCTCGTGATTCGAAAGAGAGCCAAGGCTCACGAACGTTGCGGGATTGGCAACGACCAGCTTGGCATTTCGCAGACCTACAAAGGCGATGAACATTCCGATGCCGCCGGCGGTCGAGTGCTTCAGGCAATCGGGAATACCGTTGACGATCTGCTCGCGCACGCGGGTCACAGTCAGAATCAAAAAGAAAACGCCCGAGAGAAAAATCACGCCGAGCGCGGTGCGCCAGGGCACGTGCATCCCCAGGCAGACCGAATAGGTGAAATAAGCATTGAGCGACATGCCCGGGGCGAGGGCGATGGGATAGTTTGCGTAGAGACCCATCACCAGCGTTGCCGCCGCCGCGGAAATGCAGGTGGCGAATACGACGCCTTCAACCGGCATGCCTGCCTGCGCCAGAATTTGCGGGTTCACCACGACGATGTAAGCCATGGTGAGAAATGTGGTCAAGCCGCCGAGAAATTCTCGGCGCACCGTGGTCTGGTTTTCACTGAGGCGAAAGTAGCGCTCGAGCAATGTGGGTCCTTTGTGTGTGCGGTGGAAGCGAACATTCTACGGTATGGGCAATTGCTGCGATCGACCTTGCCAGGAAAAGCTTCGCCGAGGATAGGGTTCAATTCAACTTGGAGTTATGTTCTCGGAAGGCGCCGGCAGGTCCTCGCTGCGAATCGAGTGCAAATCGCCGGCGTGGCGAAGGTCAGGGAAGAGCCAGGCCCATAGGACGATGACGACCAGAGTTCCAACCCCGCCGAGTACAACTGCGGGAACGGTTCCAAACCATTGCGCAGTGACGCCCGATTCGAATTGTCCAAACTCGTTGGAGGTGCCAATGAAAATCATGTCAACAGCGGTAACGCGTCCGCGCATTTCATCCGGAGTCGCCAGTTGTGTGAGCGTAGCGCGAATGATCACGCTGATCATGTCGCTGGCACCCAGTAGCAGCAGAGAAATTAGAGAAAGTGTCAGACTGTGTGAGAGGCCGAAGATAATGGTGAAGATGCCGAAGCCAGCCACGGCCCACAACAGAGTCATGCCAGACTTTCCGCGTAGCGGCCGATGCGCCAGCAGCACGGCCATGAGGGCGGCGCCGACTCCGGGAGCGGTGCGCAGCAAGCCGAGGCCCCACGGTCCGGTGTGCAGAATTTCGCGCGCGTAAACCGGCAGCAGCGCGACCGCACCTCCGAGCAGCACGGCGAACAAGTCCAGCGAGATTGCGCCCAGAATCAATTTTCGTTTCCAGATAAAGTACAATCCCGCGAAGACGGTCTTGAAAGTCATGGGCTCGCGCGGGCGCGCCTTCACTTCGGGCTTGATGCGGAACGAAGAGACGGTTGCGCCGATGGCCGTCACGATCGCAATCGCATATACGGCCGAAGGCCCGCGAGATACCGCGTATAGAATTCCGCCGAACGAAGGGCCAAGAATTGTTGCCGCCTGAAAGACGGTCGCGTTCCAGGCGACGGCGTTGGGGAAGTGTTCCGTGGAAACGAGCTGTGGCAAAATCGAGCGGCTGGCCGTGCTGTTGAAAGATCGCACCACCCCAATCAGCACGAGTACAACATAAATTGCGCTCACTGACTGCGTTGTGCGCTGCGCGAGTGCCAGCAGCAAGGCAAAGCAGACTGCATAGCCCCCGTAGCAGGCTGAGAGCACGTTACGCCGCTCGTAACGATCAGACGCGTGGCCGGAGATTGGAAACAGCAAAATTCCGGGGAGGAATTGCGCCAGCCCGACCAGGCCAAGATCAAGAGGCCTCTTGCTGATTTCATAAACCTGCCATCCCACGGCAACGGCTTGCATCTCGACTGCGGCAACAATCAGAAAACGGGCGATCTGGAACAACACGAACGCAGGATGGGTGAAGGCGGCGCGTCCGGCTCTGGCGTCGTCGTGGGCGGGCATGAGTTTCTAATGTCGCACAAAACCGCCAACGCGTGGGTCAAGTCAGTAATCGATCAAGTCAGCACGGGAGCGTTGGTAATCCCGGCGGTCCCGAAGACACGAGTGTAACGCTCGATCTCCGACGCCGGGCCGAGAGCTTTAGCCAGGTTGTCGGAAAGCTTGACAGCAGGCTTGCCTTCGACGGTAGAAACTTTGCAGATAAGGCTGATGGGATCAAAACCGGCGCCATCGTTGGGATTGCAACCGCGAAAATCATTGGTGAGCAGCGTGCCCCAGCCGGCGCTAAATCGGATACGGCGGTCCGGCGTCCACTTTTGCGCATCGGTGAAATCTTCGGCGCTGCGGAAATCGAGCGGCTGCATGTTCCTGGCAACAGTCCCGCCGAAATATGCGTGCAGCCCGAGAATGGCGTTCACATCGAGCGTGTCAGAAGCAATCAGCAGCTTCTCGCGCGGGTCGCGACTATGCGCCTTCACCCATGCGATGTATTCATCGCCGGCTATGTATGGATCCTTGCTGTCGATGCGTTGGCCGGTCCAATCGGCAACCCAATCGGGGGCGCCAGCGAGAAACTGTGTAGTTCCGAACGTATCCGGCAGCATCACGCGGAGAGCGCCATCGTATGCCTGTTGCCAGAGTTCGAGAACGCGATATTGAGAAGCCCTCAAGGAGACATCGTCGGGCGCGAGCGCTGCCATGACCATGGGGAGTTCGTGGGCGTTGGTTCCAATCGCTTCCAGGTCATGTTTGTGCGCCATAAACGCGTTCGAGGTGCCGATGAAATTACTCCCCAGATTAGCGGCCATGGCGACGACAACGTATTCCTGCCACAAAAAGCTATGCCGACGGCGGGTTCCGAAGTCGGCGACGCTTAGCTCCGGCACGCCCTGCAAGCGTTCGATCTTATTCCACAACTTTGTTTTGGCGCGCGCGTAAAGAATGTCGAGCCCAAACTCGCTGAGCGTCTTCAGCTGCGCCCGGGTTTTCATCTCGTCGAGGATGGCGAGCGCGTACAGTTCCCACATCGTGGTTTCTGCCCAACGGCCTTCGAACGAAAGATGAATCTGTCCATCCCGAACGCGGAGTTGATAGTCAGAGAGATGGAAATCGTTCTCCAGCCATTCCAGAAATGCGGGTTCGAAGATTCCGCGCCGGCCATAAAACGTATTGCCGGCCAGCCATACGAGTTCCGACTTGCGGAAACGCAGGCCGCGCACATGCTGCAGCTGCACTTTCAGTTCTTCGATATGGATGGTGTCGGCGATGCGCACCGCGGGATGGCGGTTGTGCAACGCAAACTCTACGCGCGTGGCAGGGAAGTGCTTCCAGACGAACTGCAGCATCAGCAGCTTGTAGAAGTCGGTATCCAGCAGCGAGCGGATGACCGGATCGAGTTCCCAGTTATGGTTGTGCGCGCGTTCGGCGAAGTTGACGATCATCGAAAGAAAGTAGTCCTGACTGACAGTCTAGAGGATAACGCGGGAATCGAGGAGGTCCGGCCAAAGCGAGCGGTCATTACTTGCTGCTTTCCACCAGTTGTCCTCTGATTCCTTTGAACACCTCCTCGGCCCGGCGCAGGGCGTCCTGCACATTGTCGCAGATGTTCTGCGCACCGATTACTTCTTCGAACTCCGCTTGGTGAATCAGTTTTGCCGGCTGCTCGCGCGCGCCGCAAAGAATCAAAGTGCGCTTGCTCGCCTGAAGAGTCTTGGCGACTTCTTCCATGGCAAAGAGGCCGGTCGCATCGAGAGCCGTCATGTTTCGCAACCGCAGAATAATCACGGGTGGTAGAGTGTGCAGGTTCTCCGTGACCGCCAGAATCTTGTCAGTCGCTCCGAACAGAAAGGGTCCGTGGATGCGGAAGATTGTCGCGTAATAGGGGATGTCTTTGTCCTGCAAAATGTGCACGCGCCCATCTTCGACGTAGTCGTCGGTTACCTGCGAAACCGTAGTAGTCGCGGCCACGCGGCTGATGAAGAGTAGAGCGGCAAGAATCATTCCCGCTTCAACCGCGACCGTGAGGTCGGCAAAAACGGTTAGGGCGAAAGTCACGAGCCAGATGCTAATGTCGGTCTTGGTGAGCTTGAGCAGTTGCGGGATCTCCCGCCATTCGCCCATGTTGTAGGCGACGACCATCAGAATTCCTGCCAGCGCCGCCATGGGCACAAAGCTAACCAGCGGGGCAGCGAAGAGCAAAATGCAGAGCAGCGTCAGAGCATGAATTATCCCTGCCACGGGTGACTGGGCTCCGGAGCGGATGTTGGTCGCAGTGCGCGCAATTGCGCCTGTGGCCGGCAGCCCTCCAAACAACGGTGAAAAGACGTTAGCCACGCCCTGCGCCATCAGTTCCACATTAGGATTGTGGCGATCATTGCTCATGCGATCGGAAACCACCGCCGACATGAGCGACTCAATGGCTCCCAGCATCGCCACGGTGAACGCCGGACCGAGCAGGCCGTGGATCAAGTCCACGCGAAAATGAGGAATTTGCAAATGCGGCAGTCCGCCGGGAATGCCGCCGAATTTCGTGCCGATAGTCTCGACCGGCAGCTTGAAAAAATACACCGCGCAGGTGGAAAGCAGGAGCGCCACGATTGGCCCGGGAATTCGCGGCGAAAGAGTGCGGCAAATGATGAGCACCAGCAGCGTGAAGACGGCGAGCGCCGTGGCTTCAAATGTCAGAGTGTGAAAGCTTGCCGCCAGCGCCTCGATCCGGTGCCAGAAAACTCCGGGGACGTTATCGAGATGCAGTCCGAAGAAATCCTTCACCTGCGTGCTGGCAATCAGCACCGCAATGCCGTTGGTGAATCCGATGACCACTGGACGTGGGATGAACTTGACCGCAGTCCCCAGGCCGGTCAGGCCCATAATCACGAGGAGCACACCAGCCATCACCGTGCACATGAACAGGCCATCAACTCCATGCACCGCAATGATTCCGGCCACGACTACGACGAAGGCGCCGGTCGGTCCTCCAATTTGTGTCTTCGATCCGCCCAGCAGAGAAATCAGAAATCCGGTGACAATGGCGCAATAAATGCCAGCTTGCGGCGTGAGCCCGGATGCAATCGAAAACGCCATCGCCAGCGGCAGAGCCACCAGCCCAACGGTGATGCCCGCGATCACATCCAAAAGAAATTTGTGCCGGTTATAGTCGCGGAGGCAGAGGACAGACTTCGGAAGCCAGTTATCGCTGAAGAAAACATCACCCATTTTTCCATTATCGCCCTCGCGGAGGGAATCGGGTAGATAACCGATGTCTGGCGCAAAGAACGGCCGCTCCGGCTTGTAGAATTTTCCGGTGTCCTTTCTCCTGGCTTTCGCATGGCTCGCCTGCGTTGTCTACTCGACCATCCCGTCGTTCTGGCTGATGGTGCATCCGCAGGCGGAGCGCTGGCGAGCAAGTGATCGTTCGCCATTTCGTGTCCTGATTCCGGCCTGGGTGACGATGTGGATCGGTGCGGCCGCGCTGACTGGGCCGTGGCGATCGCTGCAACTCTACTCGACGCCGTGGAGCTGGCTTCCCGCCGCTCTGTTTTTCATAGTCGGAGTTTATTTTTATTCGCGCGCGGGAGCGCATTTTAGCCTGGCTCAGCTTGGTGGCCTGCCCGAGGTTCGCAAAGGACATCGCGACGACCGGCTGATTACCACTGGTATTCGCTCGCGGGTCCGGCATCCCGTGTACCTCGCGCATCTATGCGAGATGCTGGCCTGGAGCGTGGCAACTGGGCTTCTCGTCTGCTGGCTGCTGAGCGGATTCGCATTGATTACGGGCGCGGCGATGGTCCGCATGGAGGACGCTGAACTGGAAGAGCGATTCGGGGAACAATTCCGCGATTATCGCAAGCAGGTTCCAGCTCTGCTGCCGCGGCTCGGCCGCAGTCCACATTCATAACTAGTGAGGTGCGGTTTACTCAGTCTTCGCCGGCGGGTTGAGTCCGAGGTACTTCATCACCATTTGCAAATCTTTCCACGCTTCCCCTTTTTGACGAGGATCGCGCAGAAGAAATGCGGGATGGTATGTGACGGCGAGCTTTGCTCCCTGCCAGCTGGGATCGCTACTGCGAGCGCTGGTGGGCATGAAATCGTAGAAGCGCCCGCGCAACTCCGACATGGGTGCGTTCATGGCCAGCAGATTCTTCGCCGAGACTGCGCCCAGCGCGACCACGACTTTGGGTTTGATCGATGCGATTTGCCGCATCAGGAACGGCGAACACGTCTCGCACTCATCGCGCTCCGGCGTGCGATTCCCGGGAGGGCGGCATTTGACGACATTCGCGATGTAAACGTCCTCGCGCCGAATGCCCATGGCCTTGATCATGTTATTGAGCAGTTGCCCGGCGCGCCCGACGAACGGTTCGCCCTGCGCGTCTTCGTCAGCCCCCGGCCCTTCGCCCACGAACATTAGCTCCGCGCGTGGATTGCCCACGCCGAACACAATCTGCTTGCGGCCTTGCTGGTGCAGCTTGCAACGCGTGCAGTCGCCCAAGTCCTCGCGGATGATCTTCAGGGCGGCGGCGGGATCGGTTATTTTTTGCTCCGGCTTGGGAATGAGAATCTCAAGAACAGTTTCGTCGGCGATTGCGGCGACGGCGGCAGATTTTCTGGGAGACATTTCCTCTCGCAATTCCGGCTGAAATGTGGACGTCTGTTGATCGGTTCGCGGCTTACGCCGGTAGAAATCGTAGATGCCGAGTTCGTGATAATAACGCAGCCGCGCAGCCAGGGCGCTGCGAAGAGCAGGGTCAAGAACTGTGGGCATCGGTGTGTCGATTGTAAGGGGAGAGCGGTCGGAATCAAAGCCCGATTAGGCTTTGATGGTCGATTTGCGTCGCTGGCGTAGGTGGACGATCTGATCCAGAACGCGTTGGGCGATGTCGAGCTTCGGAGCCTCGGGGACTTCCACGACTTGTTCGTGGGTGATGATGGTGACCGCGTTGCGATCGGAATCGAATCCGACGTCATCGCGCGCAACGTCGTTCACCACCACCGCATCGAGATTTTTACTGACCAGTTTCTGGCGGGCGTTTTCCAGAACATTTTCTGTTTCTGCGGCAAAGCCGACCACGATCTGCGTAGTCTTGTGAGCAGAAATCTCCTTCAAAATGTCCGCGGTCGGTTCGAGCGCGAGGTTCATCGGACCCTTGCGCTTGATCTTCTGCTCGGCTGCGGCCTTCGGGCGAAAATCAGAGACGGCAGCGGTCTTGATAACGATGGTCGCTTCCGGCAGCAGCCTCAGCACCGCATTCCGCATTTCTTCCGCCGATTCCACGCGAGTGACTTCGGCAGTGGCGGGCGTGGCGATCGATGTCGGGCCGCTGATGAGCAGCACGCGCGCTCCACGGCGCAGCGCAGCTTCAGCTAGAGCGTAGCCCATGCGCCCGCTGGAACGGTTCGTCAGATAGCGTACCGGATCGATTCTCTCGCGCGTCGGGCCGGCCGTGATCAGCACAGTCTCACCACTCAGATCCTGCGACGCACCGAGGCGTTCAAGCACCGCAGCCACGATGTTTTCGTTTTCGGCCAACCGTCCTGCTCCCACCATGCCGCAAGCCAGATAGCCGGAGCCGGGTTCGACGATGTTCACCCCGCGCTTGCGCAATGTTTCGATGTTCGCCTGCGTGGCCGGATGATTCCACATATTCACGTTCATTGCGGGCGCGACCACGATGGGCGCAGTGGTCGCGAGATACAGCGTAGTCAGAAAATCGCTCGCGATTCCTTGCGCAAATTGAGCCAGAATATCCGCCGTCGCGGGCGCAACTACGAGGGCATCAATGGATTGCGCAACCGAAATGTGTTCGATGGCCGAGTCGAGATTGGGCTCATGCTCTTCGCCAGGTGCGAACATACCGGTGATGACTTTTTCTCCCGAGAGCGCGGCGAAGGTGAGGGGGCGAATGAATTCCTGGGCGGCGCGGGTCATCACGACCTGAACGCGAATGCCGCGATCCTGCAGCAGGCGGACCAATTCGGCAGCTTTATATGCCGCGATGCCGCCGGTGACGCCGAGAGCGACCTTCATGACGATGTCCCATCACCGATTAGTCGTAGATCTTTAATAGCTGATCATCGATCATCGCGGCAGCGCTCCGCCGCACTCGGCGATTCTTTCCATTGTTAACGCTCTAGCTAGTCCTGGCCCAGCGCTTTGTCCAGCACTTCTGCAGCCTGCTCCGCGGCCGAGCGGGTCTCGGTAATTTCCCACTTCACCTTGCCCGCGCGAATTTCATCTTGCGCAATGCGGCAGGGCTTGCGGGAATTCGTGTCGACCACCGGCGGAGCGCCGGACTGAAGCTGGCGCGCGCGCCGCGCGGCTACAAGGATGTAACGATAGTTGCTATCGAAGCCTTCGATTAACTTCATGCGGACTCTCCCCTTTGAAAAATTCTTGAAGTCCAATCCATCCCGAGCGTCGAATGAAGCCTGCCGCAGAACATGCCCACCTTTCGGGCAGTCCCGCAAGATACGTGTTCCGGAGGCAACTCCGGTTCCCTGAAATCATACCGCGAAATCTAAGGTTGTGCCGAGGGTGCCAGAGTACGAAAGGACGACAGAATGGGTTGGACCTTCTCCTTCAGATTAGCCAGGCGAAGACGTTCCGCCCGCTCGACGATCGTGGCCTCCTGATCGGAGAGAGGCCGATTCTCACGCTGCAGGCGCTCGGAAAGCACGATGGCCTCGAACCGTTCAATCGACTTCTCGAGTTTGTCGTTGATCAGGACGTAATTGTAGCGGTCATATTCTTCAATCTCACGACCCGCAGCCTCGAGTCGGCGCCGAATATCTTGCTCATCGTTCTCCCCGCGCTTCCGGAGTCGCCATTCCAGTTCCTTCTTATCGGGCGGCAGAACAAAGATACTGACAGCGTCGGGAAGCTTCTGCTGGATTTGTGTCGCGCCCTGCACGTCGATGTCGAGCAGCAGATCCGTCCCCTTCCGCTGCGCCTCCCTCAAGAATTGGCGGGCAGTACCGTAACAGTTTCCATCGAACTCGGCGTGTTCCAGGAATTCGTCGGCCTCCACCATCCTCTCGAATCTTTCGCGCGTAACGAAGTGATATTGCTTGCCGTTTTGCTCGCTGCCACGGGATGGGCGGGTAGTGTAGGAAATGGAGAAATCGAGGCCGGGAACCGTCTTAAGAACCTCATTGACCAGCGTCGATTTTCCCGACCCCGAAGGGGCTGAGATGATGTAGACGATTGTTTCCCGCGGGATGCTCATTCCAGGTTTTGCACCTGCTCCCGGGATTTTTCGATCTCGGCTTTCATGGCCAACCCCGCCTCCGTAATTCTTAATGCTTCTCCGGCGAGCCCGGAAGTCTTCGAAAGCAGGGTGTTGGCCTCGCGATTCATCTCCTGCAAAAGGAAATCGAGTTTCTTCCCAATCTCGCCACCTTCGTCGAGCAATCCCAGAAAATGTTGCACGTGAGTTTCGAGGCGCACAATTTCTTCCTGGATGTCGCTGCGATCGACCAGCAGCGCGGCCTCTTGCAGTATGCGTTCCTTGTCGATAGTCGCGCCCAGCAAATCCTGCAAACGTGATTGCAGGCGCTCGCTGTAATTCTGCATAACGGCGCGGCGGTGCTGCTGCACGCTGCGTGCGGCTTCCAGCAGGTGACCCATCCGTTCCCGCAGTTCGCGAGCGATTCCCCGGCCTTCCTCCTCGCGCATTTGATTCAATCGCTCGATGGCCTCGTCGACCCGAGCCATGACCGCGGGCTCGATCTCTTCGCTGGCCGCGGCGTTCGCCGAATCGAGCGCCCCCGGAATGCGCAGCACCGCATTCAGGTCGGGATCGCTGGAGAGCGAGAACTCCGCTGCTGCCGTGCGAAAGGCCGCGATGTATCCGCCCACGATTTCGCGGTTGAGGGAAAATGAATCGTTGTTCGACCGCTCCAGACTCAGGGTTACTTCAACATGGCCGCGCGCCATCTTCTCTTTCAGCAGGCGACGGAGTTGCATCTCCAGCGAATCGGTGCCCGAGGGAAGACGGAAATGCAGATCGAGGAAACGATGATTCACCGACTTGAGCGAGAGCGCGAATCCGAGGCGGCCATTGGTTCCGGGCGACGTTTTGCCATCTGTCCCGGAACGCTGGACCTCGCCGGTTACCTGCGCGAAACCCGTCATTGAACGTATAGGCATAGGGAAAGTTCAGGACTCCGTCGCGACGCTGTGCGTTTCCATACTGGCGAATTGCAAATCATACAGCCGCCGGTAGGTGCCAAGTTTTTTCATCAACTCCTCGTGCGTGCCCATATCTGCAATCGCACCGTTTTCAATGACGACGATCCGGTCAGCGCGACGAATCGTGGAAAGCCTGTGCGCGATAACGAAAACCGTGCGTCCGGACATCAAATTGTGCAGCGCCGACTGCACCAGCGACTCCGACTCGCTATCCAGCGCCGAGGTCGCCTCGTCCAATATCAAAATCGGTGCGTTCTTCAACAACGCTCGCGCGATCGCGATCCGCTGCCGCTCGCCCCCGGAAAGCCGCACGCCGCGCTCTCCGATCATGGCATCGTAACCTGTTGGGAGAGCCATTATAAAGTCATGCGCCAAGGCGGCATGCGCCGCAGCCTCGACTTCTTTCATTGGAACATGCGGCTGGCCATAGGCAATGTTGTTGCGCACGGTGTCGTTAAACAAAACTGTCTCCTGCGTGACGATGCCGACCTGTGCTCTCAGCGACGCCAGGGTCACATCGCGCACATCGTGCCCATCAATGAGTAGGCGTCCGCTGGTCAAATCGAAGAAACGCGGAATCAAATGTACCAGCGTGCTCTTGCCTGCGCCGCTCGAACCAACGATCGCCAGCACTTCTCCGTGCTTTACTTCGAGATCAATGTCGCGCAGGGTGGTGCGAACCTCATCTCCGTCATTCGCCGCCTGATAGGCAAAGCTCGCCTGCTCGAAGCGCACATTCGATGCGAACTGCGGAAGGGTCGCGGCCCGTGGCTTTTCTCTTACGTCATCCTCCACATCCATGAACCTGAAAATTTCTGACGACGCTCCCAGCGCCTGCTGAAAATTATTATTGAATAAAGCGAACTTGCGAACTGGATTGTATAGGCTGAACACGGCGGTGATGAATGCCACGAAGATGCTCGGCGTCATCTTTCCATGCTTGATTTGCTCGCGGCCGATCAGCAACAGAAGCGCTACGCCGATCATGCCGAAAATATCCATTAGGGGCGAACTCATGGCGGCAGCGGCGACCGAGCGCAAATTTGCGCGGAACAGTCGCCGCGCCGCGCCCCGGAACCGGGAAACCTCCCAGTTTTCCATGTTGAAGGCCTTCACGATCCGGTTGCCCGTAATGGTTTCGTGAAGAATGTTCTGAATCTCAGCCAGCTTGTCTTGCCCGTGGCGCGTTGTGTTGCGAACGCGACTGCCAATCTTTCGCGACGAATAAATAATTACGGGCACGAACAGCAGCAGTACCCAGGAAAGGCTCTTTCCCAGAACGATGACAACACCCGCCACGAATAGGAAGGTGAAGAACTGCTGCAAAAACTCTGCCAAGACAGTCGACATGGCATACTGAACGCGCTCAATATCGCTCACGATAGTCGACAGGAGGGTTCCAGTGGTATTACGGGCGAAAAAGGCCGCTGACCGGCGCAGAATCGCGTTATACAAATCGTCGCGCAGATCCGTGATCATGCCGAATCCGGCATGATTGACCAGATACGTTCCAGCGTAATCGCAGATTCCCTTCAGGACGGTTGAGCCCACAAGCGCGAAGGCAACAATGTTCCATGCATTTGTGAAATGCGAAGGCACGAATTGCTGCAAGGAGATCACACGGTGCGTTCCCGGAACAGTGAACAATTGAATATCTTGAGAACCGCTGACAGGATTCAGTACGCGGTCGAAGATGGGGCGCACCAGCAGATACTTGAAGGCGTCGAGCGCGCCCACCGCAGCCATCAGCAAGACCGAACAGAGGATCTTCCACCAGTAGGGGAGCGCATAGCGCACCAGTCGCGTCAGTTGCCGCATAGGGCTCCCGCGCGGGGGCTGCAATCACTTGCTGCCATTGGGCTGCGCATCGAGTGCAAGTCCTTATTCTACCTTTTATTTTGGACTATCTCTGTGCACGACCTTGATCCGGTATCCCGCCTGCCGCAAATGTTTTCCAACTTCTTCGGCGATCATTACCGAGCGGTGCTGACCGCCGGTGCAGCCGAAGGCAATGGTCAGATAGCTTTTCCCTTCATGAATGTAATGCGGCAGTAAATAGATGAGCAGGTCGGAGATGCGCGAGACGAACTCGCGGCTCTGCGGGAACGAACGAATATATTTAGCGACGCGGGGATGGCGTCCGGTCAGCGGCCGAAACTCTTCCACAAAATGCGGATTCGGCAGGAAGCGGACATCAAACATCAAATCGGCATCCTCCGGCACGCCATGCCGGAAACCGAAACTCACGCACGATACCAGAATACTTTTCTCCGTGGCCTCTTCGTGGAAGGTCTCGTTGATATGGGCCCTGAGTTCATGAACATTGAACTTAGAGGTATCGATCACGAAATCGGCCAGCCGGCGAATTGTGCCCAGATGCCGCCGCTCGGTCTTGAGAGCAGCCTTTACCGGCGCGCCCGTACCGAACGGGTGCGGCCGGCGCGTCTCGCTGAAACGCCTTACCAGCACGGAGTCGGAAGCTTCCAGAAATACAACCCGGGTCGGAATCATGCGCCGGACCGACTTCAGGATTCCCGGTAATTCCTCGAGCTTCGAGCCTTCGCGCACATCCACCACAAGTGCTGTGCGGCGAATGTCGCCCGATTGCACGGCGAGTTCCGCGAAGCGCGGAATCAAATCCACTGGCAAGTTGTCGACGCAGTAGTAGCCGAGATCCTCAAAGGCCTTGAGAACCGAGGCCTTCCCCGAGCCGCTCATGCCGGTGATGATCACCAGTTCGGGCGCGTGCTGCCGGGGGCTGTGTGCTTTCTTGTCGCCCTTTTTTCGCGAAGGGGGCAGGGTCTTTCGGGGCGCCATGAATGGGATACTAGCATCGAAGCGCGCGCCGTGCTTTCCCTTGCGATTGCCAACTGAGATACCGAGCCTGGCGGCGGGTCATTCGGGGCACGTTATCAATTCAATTGTCTCCGAACGGCGCTGGCGGGTAATCTATTCCGTCATGAAAAAGTTCGAAGAGCTCACGGAGCGCGAAGTCCTGGCATTGGCCATTACTCTCGAAGAAGAAGATGAACGCGTCTACGCCGACTTTGCCGAAGGACTGCGTCCAGACTATCCGGCGACCGCATCGATGTTTGAAGGAATGCGGGAAGAGGAATCGGGACATCGCCGGCGACTGCTGGAACTCTTTCAAAAAAAATTTGGCGAACACATTCCGCTGATTCGCCGTCAGGATGTGCGCGGATTCGTAGAACGCCCAGCGCTGTGGCTAGTGCGGCCGCTGCGCATCGAGGCTGTGCGCAAAGAAGCTTCCACCATGGAAGTTGAGACGCGGCGCTTTTACGAGAAGGCGGCGGCGCGCACGCAGGATGCCAGCATCCGGCAACTGCTCGACGATCTGGCCAACGAGGAACGCGAGCATGAAGAGCGCGCTCAGGAGCTCGACAAACAAAAACTCCCCGACCACGTCAAGGCGGACGAAGAGGTCGCGCAGCGCCGCCTGTTTGTTTTGCAGATCGTGCAGCCGGGCCTTGCAGGATTGATGGATGGATCGGTTTCCACGCTTGCCCCGGTGTTCGCCGCTGCGTTCGCCACGCAAAAAAGCTGGGACGCATTTCTGGTTGGGCTCGCGGCATCAGCCGGAGCGGGCATTAGCATGGGATTCGCTGAAGCCTTGTCCGACGATGGCAGCCTTACTGGCCGCGGGCATCCGTGGGTGCGCGGCCTGATTTGTGGTGCGATGACGGCGGTCGGCGGCATCGGACACACGCTGCCGTTCTTGATTCGTGATTTCCGCGTCGCGCTCTGGGCCGCCGGTGGCGTTGTGGTGGCGGAACTAGGCGTGATCACCTGGATTCGCAAACGCTACATGGACACGCCCTGGGTAACCGCAGCGTTGCAGGTCGGACTCGGCGGCGTGCTCGTGTTTATCACGGGCGTGCTGATCGGAAGCTCGTGAGCAGCCTGCAGAAATTGCCACACCATCGGCAAGGCGCGCGGCGGCACAAAAAGTTACCTGCCGCGGGAGTTCATGCGTATGGCTACGTCTTTATGCCTGCAAAAATGCCAATGATGAGCAATGTGTCCGCGCCCGCATGAAATAACGCCGAACCCAATAGCGAGCCGGTCTTCTGGATCATGTAACCCCAGATCAGCGCGAGGACGAACGTGATCGGCACAAACACGAGTAGATCTTCCGAATAAGTCACTCCGGCATGTCCCGCAGCAAATACGAACGCGGTCAGAATATTTGCCAGAGTTGCGCCCAGAAGGGGCTCGAATTTCTTGAGAAATAGCCCTCTCGCCATCAACTCCTCGAAAAAACCATTCGCCAGGACAAAGCTCAGAATCCAGGGCGTCCAATCGAGGAGGCGGCGGTTACTGATGTCCATGCCGTGAGCCTCAACCACACCAAACAACGCCATCAGAGCAAAGCTCGCCAGCCCGATAGCCAGCCCAAGTCGTGGCCGGATCCCCTTTCGGAGGTAGATGGAATCGAAATCAATTCGGAGTAGTTTCGCAAGAACCACGACCGTAAAGAGCAGGATGAGAGCATCGGAGAGCTTGACGATTGCCCTGCCCGAAGGCGCTTTCGGACCCAGATTCAGCCAGCGCCGGGGAAAATCGTCGAGTAGCCACATCAGGAAGAGTGCGATGGAAACCATCACGAAAGAGGAAAACGCGGGCCAATACTCAATGAAGCGTTGCTGCCGGTGGGTTAGCACGGCCATCATGGAAAAGAGCACCGGGAGGCCGATGAAAGTCATGACCTGAAACCATTTGCTCGTGCTATTGAAAGCAAAAAATGGAAGTTCGAAAAGAAGCAAGCTGCACACCAGGAAAATAAATAATGGCAACACGCGCTCGGCGACTTTCGGCCTGCCGCTAGCTTCCTCGACGCTCACAGGATGCCACCTCCGCACGTGTTACCCGATCCTTACGGCTGCGTATCCAGCGGGTGCGTGCTCTTGCCGTAGAATTCATTCTGCAGTTTCAAGCTCTCGTCGTCGGCTTTCACGGCGTGGATCGCCTTGACCAGCGAATCGATCCACCAATTCATCTGATATTCGCCAAGCTCCTTTGTCGCCGTTGAGCCCTCGCCCGAATAATGGAAGGGGAAGCGCGCATACCACCAGATCCCGGTATAGAGGCCTTCCGGAAGTTTCTGGCGCGCTTGGTCGGCTCCCGATTCTTTGCCGGCGCGATCGAGGTGCACCAAGTCAGGGCGGGAGACCATCATCTTCGAGGTTTCGCTTTCGCCGGCATGCATATCGATGTTGTCTTTCTTCGCCGGACCTCCGTTGTGCGGAGTGCGCTCGTTGAAAACATAGACGACGTAGTCATGCGGCTTGTCGAGTTGTGTCTGTGCGAAGTACGGCAGAAGGCTGTCATTGCCGCCATGGCCATTGACGATCAGAACTTTCTTGCAGCCGTTGCGCGACATCTCCTCGGTCGTTTCCTGCAGCACAGCGAGTTGAATGTTCCGGCTATAGGCCACCGTTCCAGGTTCGTGGCGGGCTTCGGCAATCTGGCCGAAATAATATTCAGGAAATACCACAGCATATTCTTGTTCCGCCGCGTGCAGTGCGGCATAGCGGACGTCGAGCAGATCGGTGCCAATCGGCAGATGCGGGCCATGCTTTTCGAGAATTCCAAACGGCAGTAGGCAGGTTCCTTGCGATCGGCGAATGCCGTCGCGGAAATCGGATGCGGTGAGTTCTTCCCAATGTACGGAAAGCTTCGTGGAAGGGTCCGATTGTCCCTGGGCAGGTCGCGGGGCCGATAAGAGCAAGCTACTCAGAACGCAGGAAAGAACCAGGAGGGAAGGGCGAGAGAATTCGCGGTAGAAATTGTTGGTCATCGGGAGTCTCCGGCGGTGAATGTTAGCACGCGGGATCGGGCCACTGAAACGATTCCATAAAGGGTGCACTGGCTTGGTAGACTACGCTGAACCGATGACTTTCTTCAGACGCTTGCTGGTTGCATTGATTATTTGTCTTGCTTTTGCAAGCCTCGGCTGCTTCGCGCAAAGTCAACAAAGAACGAGCAAAGACCTCGCGACCGCAACCAGTCCCGACCGGCTGTTCCGAGTTCGGTATCCGAATTTCCTGGCAGTTTGCAGTCACCGTGACGGGGAGAATCCCGACGTGTGGTCACCGAGTGAATGCATGGCGGATATTCCGGTGTGCGACAACAGCGGTCATGCGGGCGAGGTAATGATGTGCCTGGCTTATCCGCCGGGTGAGTTCAGGAAATCGGAATTGCAGGCCGCTGCTTTCGCCGTGAGCCGCATTGATAATTTCCGCAGCGCGAGTGAATGCACGCAGAAGTGGCCGCGCCGCAACACATCTGGGATGCACAGCGAAAAAATCAGTGGAGTGAAGTTTGAAGCCGCCGATGCCGAGGAATCTGCCAACAACCACGCGAACTCAGAGACGATTTATCGTACGTTCCACGAAGGGGTATGCTACGAGTTGGATGTAAATGTTGCTATCGCCCAGCCGGCTGCGTTTGCTCCAGAAGATGCGCCTCGCAAACTGACGGCGGCGGAACGAGAACAGGTGAAGAGCAAGCTGATGCAGGCACTGGCAGGATTTCGCTTTCTCAAGTGACCTCCGGGGCGTTTTCTTTGTTGACAGAAACAAAAGCCCATTTCTCGCGCACACTCCGCGCAAGAAATGGGGCACCCACGGTTCTCAGGCTTCTGTACTTCTACGGAGCTTCGATCAGCTCCATTTTTCCGTCGCGCTTGCGATGCAGGATCATCACCTTGCCTTTGGTGTCGCGGAAGACAAAAACGTCGCGATCTTTGAAGTGTGCTTCCTTGATCGCTTCTTCCAGCGTCATGGGACGCATGGCGACGGCTTCATCGGAGCGGACCAGGTGAACCTCAGTGGTTGTCGCCACCGCAGGATAGCGGTGCACCGCAACCGGCACTGCAGTTTTTTCCGACATGCCGACGACAGTTTGCAGATCTTCCTGGGTGGAATGGCCGTTCCATTTCTTGTCTTCTTCGCTCTTACGGGCGACCCGCTTCTTCGATTCCCAGCGCGCCTTGTACTTCACCGCCTGCTTTTCCAGATGATCGAGAGCCTCGTTGACGGCCATGGACATGTCCTTGGCCTGCGCGAGCGCGATCAGCGGCCCCTTGCGGGGGCTGATGGTAATCTCGGCTTTATGGCGATGCTTTTCAACGGCGAGAATTACTTTGGCTTCAAATCTATCGCCCAGGATTTTACGGATTTTGGCGAGGCCGGTTTCTACTTCTTTGCGAATGGAGTTGGTAACTTCGTAATGCCGTCCAGTGTATTCGACGTTCATGAGCGCCCCTCCTAAGTCATTCGTTTGATCGAGCTAAATGGGCACTGCACTCAAAGCAATTGTGTAATTGGTTAATTTTGTAATTGAAAACCGAGTCAAGCGAGAAGACTCCAAACTACCCGATTGCACAATTACCAAATCTATTTCTTGACCCGGCGCTGGTGCGTGCTCGGGATGCGCATGTCTTCGCGGTATTTGGCTACCGTGCGGCGGGTCACCTGGATGCCTTGCGATTGCAGGATGCGGGTGATCTGCTCGTCGGTCAGCGGACGGCTGGGATCTTCTTCATCGATGAGCTTTTTGACGCGGCGCTTAAGGATGAGCAACGAGGTGTTGCCGCCCTCCGGCCCCTGCACGCTCTCGCTGAAGAAATATCGCAGCTCGAATACGCCTTGTGGTGTGTGCGCGTATTTGCTGGCGACTGCACGGCTTACCGTGGAAGGATGCACGCCGATTTCTTCGGCCACCTCCTTGATCATCATGGGCTTCAGTTGATCGATGCCTCGTTCGAGGAAATCCTGCTGGCGCGCGACGATGCAGTAGCACACCTTGGTGATGGTCTGCTTTCGCTGCTCGATATTCTTGATGAGCTGAATCGCGCTCTTGTAGCGCTCTTTGACGTAATCGCGGGTGTTCTTGTCATTAGTGCCGTCGCGCGTGACCAGCTTTTTGTAGGCGGGATTAAGGCGAAGCTGCGGCAGGTCTTCATCGTTCATAATGACCAGCCACTCGTCGCCATGCTTCACGAAAGCGACGTCCGGCTCGATCAGGCGCGCCGTAACCTTGTTGTAGCGCAGACCGGGACGCGGGTCGAGAGTGCGGATATAGTCGAGCGCCGCCTGCACGGCCTCGATGGGGCGTCCGATGGCCTTGGCGATTTCTTTGTGCTGCTTGCTCTGCAGGCCGCGCAGATGTTGATCGACCACCGCGATCGCATCGTTCAGAACTTGCGCCGTGCCATTGCCATTCTTATGCAAGGCAAGCTGGGCTTGATGATAACGAAGCTGGCGCAACAGGCATTCTCGCAGATCACGGCAGCCAATGCCCGGCGGATCGAGCTGGCGTACGCATTCCATGGCTTCCTGCAAATCCGCGGCGGAAAATCTCGGTTGGTAGGGCGGTGGCGACGGCGGCGCGCCTTTCGAAGCAGGCTCAGGAATGACGGCAGAGGGAAGAATATATTGAGCAGTCACAGAGGCCTGCAGATTGGCCGCATCCATAAGCGTGGCCATCGAGGATTCTGACACCTTCTCCACGTCCGCTGGATCCTCAGAAACGATTTCGGCTTCTACGCCGGCGATGTCGCTGGCCGCGAGTTCGTCTCCTGCGAGTTCGTCTCCTGCGAGATCGTTCCCGGCCAGATCGTCCCCTGGCGCATCGTTCCCAGCGACATCCGCGGCTAGCCCCAGGGCCTGCGCCTCGCTGACGATGTTCTTGGCGGTTTGCTCGTCCGCCTCGGGCGGAGCCGGAGGCGCGACGCCAAGCATCTCTTCATCGCTGGCTATCAGGTAACCGTCTTCGTTCAGGTTGCCGATGATCAGGTCGGCGGCCTCCCGCACCTCGGGGCGCAGATTCAAAGCGCCAAGCTGCCACGCTAGATGATCGGTAAGATTCGACGGCTTCGAGAGGAAGTTTTCAAACGACGGCCGCTCGATATCCTCCATCTCGCCATGCGTGCGGTACCCGGGATCGAGGTAGTCCTGAAAAAACGAGCCGAAATCAATCTCTTCGAAGGGATCTTTTTTCTCTGCCGCGGTGATGGGATTTTCTTCGGTGGTGGCTGAGGCGGCGCGGTCGCGGTCTTCTTCTTTCTTGCCAACTTCGTCGAGCAGAGGAACCGAATCTTCGAGCTCTTCGAGAACCGGGTTCTCGACCATCTCAGCGTTGATCATGTCCTTGAGCTCAAGCTTGTTGAGCGCGAGCACAGAGACCATCTGCACCAGACCAGGGGTGAGGATCTGGCGCTGCGAGAGCTTTACGCTGAGTTTGTGCTGCAGTAACACCATGAGTTCGGCCGATTCTTCCTTTTTCTACTTCTACACCTTCATTCCTACCCCCGAGCGAACGCGAGGGGCGGAGGAACCTTAGCGCCGGGCGAACAGCAGGTTCCTCACCCGCGTTTTGCGGGTGTTCGGAATGACAAAACTTGAAGGTTCACACCAGCGAGAAGCTTTCTCCCAAGTACACTCTTCTTACTTCCGGATCGCTGGCCAGTTGCTCCGGCGGTCCGTGACGGAAAATTCTGCCGTCATCGATGATGTAGGCCCGATCCGTGACCGTCAGCGTCTCGCGGACGTTGTGGTCGGTGATCAGCACCCCAATGCCGCTCGCCCGGAGGCCGCTGATGATCTTCTGCAGATCCAGCACGGCGATAGGGTCGATCCCCGAAAAAGGCTCGTCCAACAAAATAAATGTGGGACTGATGCAGAGGCAGCGGGCGATTTCCACGCGCCGGCGCTCGCCTCCTGACAGGGCATACCCGCGATTCTCGCGAATGTGCTCCAGTCCCAGTTCGTCAATCAACTGTTCCATCTTCTCGCGGCGCTCGTGCCAGGAAATCGACTGTGCTTCAAGCACGGCGAGGATGTTCTCTTCTACGGTTAACTTGCGAAATACCGAAGCTTCTTGCGGGAGATAGCTGATGCCATACTGACGGGCCCGCAGGTACATGGGAACGTCAGTGATGTCCTGACCGTCGTACAACACGCGGCCAGTATCGGGAGGGATCAGGCCAACGATCGCATAAAACGTGGTGGTCTTGCCTGCACCGTTAGGGCCAAGTAATCCAACAACTTCGCCCTGGTCGACTGTCAGGCTAACCCCATTCACAACGCGGCGGCCACGATAGGACTTGCCAATTTCTTCGGTGGCCAAGGTACGCATTTATCGTGCCATTTACCGGGCAACCCGCGTTTGCGTTACCACAGGAGTGTTTTTAGCGCCTTCTACGAGCACCCTATCATCCGTCCTATAGAAAGTCAACGAAACCCCGGTAATCTTGCCCTGTTCGGCATCAAAAATGCTAGGGAGTTCGCTCGAAGTCCCGCCGGTCAGAACGAATTTGTCGTCCGCCGGGGTGTAGACCAGCTTTTGTCCATCTGCGCGACGGTTTGGCTGGCGGACGACCACGTTGTTCTCGGCGATCATGTGGTCAAGCCGGCTCGGTCCCGCGAACGACTTTGCCCCTGCGGCTTGATTGCGGGCGACGAGGAACGCGTCGGCGGTCTGCGCGTCGGCAGTGAAGTCGTCTCCCTTGGCGTTGACTCCACCCTCATAATGAACTTTCCTTTCGTCGTCGGTATAGGTGAGCTTGGCCGCGGTAATCACAATCAGGCCCGAGCCGGCGGACTGGATCTTCGTGGCATTCTTCTGCGGCGCGGGCTGGTTTGATCCTTCGGCTTTCGCGGCCTGCGTGAGAATGGTCTGCACCGGTTGTGCCAGTGTGCCCTGAGCAAGCACAGATCGGCGATCGCGGTCGAACTCAATCGACGGCGCTTCGACGATATTCGCATCCTGCCACAGGCGCGCGTTCCCGCTGTAAAGCGCGATGCCGGAATTGTTGTGCGCCGTCATGCTGCGGGAGGTCACGTGAATTGGCGAGGACGAGGCCAGCAGCGCGCCATCGGGCTGTTCTTTCAATTCACTATAAGTGCTTTTGACGTCGCCTTCGGCGATGGCATCGCCCGTCGCCCGATTGATGTGGATGGCGTTGGCGGTGGTCTCCATGCCGCTGTTGATCACACGCGGGTTCCCAGTCAGCACCAGCATCTGATCCGCGGGAGTGTAACGTCCATTATTTGCCCAGGCGAGCGTTCGCTTTTCGGGAGGCTGACCGTCGGAGTACGCTACGTTCCCTTGTTGCGTGAGCGACTCGATGCCGCCGGCCTGCGGCAAGAAGATGGCATCGACAGTTTCGCTGGTGCTTATGCGGTCGGGCTCGCCGGAATTTGAATTGACGATCTTCGCGCTGGGTGCGCCGTGAACCGTCGCCAGGCGGCTTCGGCCATCAGCTTCTGTGAACCGCGCCTCGAACTTGCCTGCGGTCACGATCGTGCGCTGGCCACGAGGGGCTTTCGATTGAGCCATCGAATCCGGAGCCGAATCAATCTGGATTTTCGCAGCTCCAGAGGTGACGGCTTTCTCCAGGAGATGCCCATCAGCCACTGTGAAGTCGATGATGGGGGCGGTTACTTCGAAGCGCTGCGGCGCCGATCCTGCCCCCGATTTTCCTGAGGCAACTGACTCCTGCGTGATGCGCGCTCCATCGAGCGCGTGCACCTTTTGCAACACGTTCTGTCCGGAATAGTCGAGCACAACGCGGCCTGCGTCGCCTTGCATGGGTTGCGATCCAGTTTGTTCGATATGAACATTACCGGTCAGGATTGCGCTGCGAAGCAAATTACGTTTCTCTGTGAGAAAGAGTTCAGCATGTTCGGCGCGGCCCAGCATCTCCTGCGGAGCCTCTGAGCTTGAGTTCGCGCGAGCGGTCGGGGACATCTTCGTGTCGGTGCTTACCTGGCCATCGGCCACCACCCGCTGCACATCGTTTTCCGGCCCAAGATAAAACGTGGCCTGATCCGCGCTCAGAAACGATTCCTGGCGATCCATGCGCGGATGCTCCAGCACGATGACCCGCGGGTCGTTAGTGATCTCGCTATGCTCAGCATTGATGACCGCTGCATCTGGACCCGTAGTTACGATGTGAATCTGCGAAGACAGGATGAGGGTATTGCTCTTCCCCTCGTATTTGACGCCCACGCCCGATCCACTCGCTTGCGGAGTGCTAAACTCAACGGCTGCATCGGTCGACGCGTTGCCGCTATCTTTGTTGAAGACCAGGTCACGCGTCTTCAGATGAATTGGATTCTTGATTTCCTTCGGCGTGGCTTGGTCGAGACTATTTTCGCCGGTGGGATTTGAGACCAGATCAATCTGCACCTCACCTTTGGCCGTGACGTCGCCCGTCTTCTGGTTGTAGGCAAAATCGTCGCCGTAAATCTGGTCGTAGCGCGACGAGTCACGGCCATAAAGGATGATCGTGACGTTGTGCAACTCGGCGTTGCCATTCAGCTTGAATTCTTTGACGTTGCTGGCCTGCACGGTGAAAAGCGTGCGCTTGCCATCGGACTTGGAAAATTGAAAACCGTTGGCGGTCTGCTTGATATCGAAGCCGAGTCTGTGGGGAACCTCGTTGCGAAAGTCGCGCGTGCGCATCCGCGCATAGAAATACATCCCGGCGATCACTACCGTGAACAGCACGGCAGTCGCCGCCAGCAGCCGTCGCAAATGATAGACGGGAAGCGCCATATGCCTTCAGTGTAATGCAGGCGCGTGGTTACGCATCGCAGGGCGCGGCTAAGTCAGCAAGATGGTACCGCGTTTGCTCGGCCAGCCAGGAACCCTCGACCACATACGGTCCGCGATGATTGCGTATGCCGCGAACAGAAATACCACAAACCAAGCCGGCTGATAATAAGCGAACACGTAGGGGAAGGTGTTCATGGCTGCGTGAAAAAGTACCACGACCTGGATTGATTCTCCCGAACGGTTGTAGAACCAGGTGAGAATGATAGTGAGCGGAATCAGGAAAACCACGCGCAGCAGAATCTCCTCAACGAGCGTAAAACGAACCGGACGGTAGTAGTCGACGGGACCGTGCCACAGAGCCCAGGGCAGCCACACCAGAAGGCTGGCCCAAAGCGGTGAGAACCTGATCTGCAAGCGGTCGAGCAGGAAGCCGCGCCACCCGGGCTCCTCTTCTGTCGCTGTATATAAAACACTCGAAAGGAACGACATTGCCGCAGTGGCAGTGGCGACCAGCGTAATTCCACCTAAGCCCGGCCAGACCAGACGTGCACCGAAGGCCGATGCGATAACTGACGGAATGCCGAGAAACACCGGGAAGAACAGCAGTGCAAATGCTGTCCACCGGTTCGGCCAATGAATCAAGCGCCTGCCTATGCTGCGAATGCCCTCGTTGGTTGACGCAAAGGAGGAAAGAATCCACGCCGGGGCGAGCGCCGGGACAAGTTGAAGCGCTTTGAGGTGAGTGGGCAAGCCGCTGCTGGCGCTCCACCATGATGTGCGCAGGGAAAGTACGATCCAACAGACCGGTAGCAGGCCAAAGAACCAAAGCCACCGCATCCCGGAAAATCGCACTAGAGGAGTTCGGCTGCGCGATAACATCAAAGCCGCCAGGGCGGGACCAGCGCCGCTGAGATTCAAGTAGTCCTCGCTCCAGCCGAGCTTGACGCCAACGATCAGAACAGTCCATGTGAAGGCGTAGGCGATGGCGACATAAGCGACATAGTCCCGCGCTAAGGGACGGCTCGAACAGACGGGCACTTCTGCTACTGCGAGCGTGTCTTGCATGGCGGCTCCCCAATAGTCATCTTAACGACATGTCGTATGATGACATATCATCGCGTGAGATAAAGTGTCAAGTCCTTTGGCCAGGCAAAAATTTAATCGTTGGTGCTCTCGAAATGACGCAGTGTTGAGCTTGAGCCTACCCTGTCGGAGATCGTCACAGGCGCGTCATTACGCCTTAGAATGTCTCGTCGACGCTGATTTCCGTGATCATTCGCTCGAGTTCCACGTTGGCAGCGCTCTGCTGCGTGGCGAGATCGGCCGTCTCCTTGCGCAGCGTGGCGAGCCGGCTTTCCTGCGAATCGAGTTGGCCGACATAGCGCTGCAGCAATGCCTTTTCCTCTGAGTTGCCTTTGAGGGCCTTCATGTTTTCGCGAATGCGCGCCTGGTCCGCGGCGATCTCATCGGATTCGCGTTTGCGCTCGCCGATCTGGAAGGTGATCGTCTGAACTTTCTCTTTCTGCTTGAGCACGCGATCAAAGGCCTGTTGCATCGCCGGGCTCATCCGCTTTTGCCGAGGCCGAGCTTACGGAACCGAAAGTTTATCACTGGCCTATTTGGCTGGCAGTGATTTGAAGTCGCGCAGTGTCAATTCCAGCCCGCCATATTCGGGATGGTCGTTGTGGCCGACCGTGAATGCAATGTCGATGGCGTCGCCGGCCAGCAGCGGTGTTTGCGCGATTCGTTCGGCCATGTGCCAGCCCAGGGCGTCGAAGGTGATCTTCAGGGCACGTCTTGGCGCACGATTCTCGTCCGTCAGTTCGGCTACGGCCGCGGCGCGCTCGGCTCGCTTGATCGCCGCGCCGTCTGGATGGCAACGTGGAGTGGCCAGAATGGCGGCGGCAGAAAGGCCAGGTGCGTCGTCCACGAAATCCTTTGCTAGCTCACCGTCGCGCAGCTTGAGTTTGATGTGCTTATCTTGCAGGATCCGCGGAGGTGCAGTCAGCTGCACACCTCGCGCTGCGAAGACGGGCTCCAAATTTCCCACACCGTAAGGTTCGAGTCGGTGCAGGGCCTGAAGCAGATCAGGAGTCACGTCGCCAAGATTCAGTTCAGCGTCGAGATCAAGCACAGGATCGAAGTCGGCCGGGGTCAGCCTCGCGCGCGCGAATGCATCCAGCCGCGAGCGCAACTCGGCGACATTTGCTGTCGGCATGGCAAACCCGCAGGCGTGCGCATGGCCTCCATAGCGCGAGAACAGTCCACTACACGATTCAATCGCCTCCAGTAAATGAAATGCGCGAATGGAGCGTCCCGACCCGAACGACTCATCTCCTTCGCGCGAGATCACGACCGTGGGCCGATTATAGCGTTCAACGATCCGAGTCGCCGTGATGCCGATAACGCCGCGATGCCAGTCATCGCCGTCGATCACGATGCAGTAAGCGTCGCAGAGGGCTGGATCGCCGCTGAACTTTTCTTCCACGGCGCGCAGGATTCGACGCTCTTCTTCTTGGCGATCGGTGTTGAGGCGGTCGAGCTTCGCAGCCAGTTCGCGCGCCCGTTCGGAATCTTTCACGCTGAAAAGTTCGATCACATCTTGAGCCACATCCATGCGGCCGGCGGCGTTGATGCGCGGCGCAATGCGGAATCCGACCTCGCCCGACGTAGGCGGCCGTTTCGCCGAAATCTGTGCGACTTCGAGAAGAGCCTTCAGTCCCGGGTTCACCGCCCTGCGCAGAGCATCGAGCCCCAACGACGCGAAGACCCGATTTTCGCCCGTTAGCGGCACGGCGTCGGCTACGGTTGCAATGGCAACGATTTTCATAAACGACAGAAGCAACTTATTCTGATCTTTCGCGTCGAGCCGTCGCGCCATCAATCCCTGCACCAGCTTGAACGCCACCCCCGCGCCGCACAGCTGCTTGTAGGGATAACTGCAATCTTTCTGATTCGGATTTATAACTGCGAGCGCGCGGGGAACACCATCGGGGCCGGGCAGATGATGATCGGTGACGATGAGGTCGACTCCCAGTCGATGCGCAGTCTCGGCGGGAGCAAATGCGCGGATGCCCATATCGACGCTGATAATCAGCCGAATGCCCGCAGCCGCTGCGCGTTCGATGACGTCGTCGCGCATGTCATAGCCTTCACGAATGCGATGCGGCACATGGAAATCGGCGGAGCCTCCGCAGAGTTCTATCGCCGTCTTCAGGATGATCACGGCCATGGTGCCATCGACATCGTAGTCGCCATAGATCAGCATCGGCTCTTTGCGTTCGATCGCGGCATTAATGCGGTCAACGGTCGCGCGCAAGCCTAACATCTGATCGGGAGCATGAAGATGATCCAACGAAGGCGATAGAAATTGGCGGGCGAGGTCGGGATCGGTAATGCCGCGATGCGCCAGCAGAGGCGCGAGAATTTCAGCCGCGCCGCGCCAGGCCGCATCGGTCCGCAAAGACGAGATCAGCGCCTCGACGAGGTTGCGATCGGACGGTTTTTGAATCCACTGCATAACATGTCGTAGAGACGTAGCTCGCTACGTCTCCCGCTCGCCACCTCTCCAAGGATGATGCAGTGTACTCCAACTGAAATTGTGCAGAGATGTGGAGGGTTCGGAAAACCGGGCAGGCTAAGTCTCTTCGTCCTGATCAGGCTCATCCAGAGTGAGGCCGCCGAATTCATCGGAGACTTCGAGCAGGCGCTGGTAGCGCTCGTACCACTCGGTCGACACTTCGCAGAGAAACATCGAGCCCTGATAGGCCCAGCCGAGCTGCAGGAATCCGATCTTGCCGACGTAAGCGCGGAGCCAGCGGGCATCATCGACGTCGTCCCCGTCGCTGAATTCAGAGTTCGAAAGCCGGTCGACCATCTCGTCCAGCTCGGTGCGCTCCAGCGTCCAGGAATGCATCGTCAGGAACGGAGCGCTCGCGGTCTTGGCCAGCTCGACGAAATCCTTCCAGCCGTCGGGATTGTCCCCCATCTCCCACATGACGCACTGCACCTCTTCATAGTCCACAAAACCGTGAAAGCGGCGCATGCCATGGCCTTCAATGAAGGCGATCATGTCGTCTTTAATGGTCGAGAGATCGTCTGGAATGGGAGACATATTCAAAAACGACGCAACCCAACATTGTATGCCGCGAAGCAAGTTCCTGCCACAAGCAGCCAGTCAAAACAGGGCAGACCGGAATCTCGGTCTGCCCTGAAAAATGCGCCGATTTGTTCTCGCGGCTAGAAGATAAGCTTTAATCCGAATTGAATGAAGCGTGGATCGTTCAGAGTTGAGTTGACCTGCGCAAAGGTCGAGTGATCGCCAATGTCCTGCATTGAACTAGCGCTGGAGCCCGTCAGGAAAAAGTGGGGGTGATTGAACAAGTTAAAGAACTCAGCGCGGAACTGCAGGTATGTGCCCTCCCGGAAAGACATTGGAATATCCTTCATCACCGAGAAGTCAGTGTTGATGAAGCGCGGCCCGTAAACCGGGGCGCGAGGCCCAGTCCCTAATTCGCCGGCTGGAGCCGACGCGAAGGCGCAGGGATTGAACCAGTTCGGAACCGTGTGTACTTCGGCTGGACAATCTGTGCGGCCGCCTTCCGCGCCGCCCTTGTTTGGATCCCCAACCAGATCGGGGCGGCTTAAAACGTTTCCGTTCCACATAAAGTTAACGTCGGATGGGTTCGAGCTATCCACTACAAACAGAGGGAATCCCGAGATCGCCTTCTCGATCAGGTTCAGCTTCCAGTTTCCGAATAGAGTGTTGGCCGGGCCACTCCAATTACTGCCAAAGTGCTGGCCTTTTCCAAATGGGAGGTTGTAGAGGACGCTGGCAGTGAATTGATTGTTGAGGTTCAGCGTGGAAAGGCCCCAGTCGGCCTTTTGATTTCCCGGCAAGGGCCAATACATCGCGCCGGGGAGCGTGCCTAATCCATCCGGCAGACCTGAGTCAAACGTTCGTGAGTAGGTATAGCTCAGCAGCGCGTAGAGACCATGGCGCGCGTTCTTTTCAGCCTTGATCTCAAGCGAGTCGTAGCGAATGCGGCCGTTGTCGCTGTTATTGTCGATGGCGGTAAAGGGCCCGTAAGGCGCGCCAAACGCCGTTCCGCCAGGCCCGCAGCCCAGTGTGTAACCGGTAACCACGCCGCAGGCGCTTGGAGAGCCGATGTTCTGATTCAAACCATCGTTCAGGATGTGGGTGCCGCGTGATCCCGCATAGCCCGCAGTCACCACCACGCCTGCTGGAATTTGGCGCTCGATGTTCAGATTAAACTGCTGGACCGTGCCTTGTTTGAAGTTCAAGTTCTGCGTCTGGATGGTTCCCGTAAAACTGTCAGGATTCGGCGCCGAAAGGAATGGCGTCAGCGGCAGCACTCCCGGTTGAGGGTTCTGCAGGAAAGCCCGTTGCACGCCGCAGTTTGATGGAAAGGCTGCAGTCGAGTTGCCGTAGGGGCAGAAATTGAAGAAATTATCAACTTCGGCGTAGTAGGGCGGATTCTGCCAAAGGCCCTGTGCCCCCTGGCTCCATGCTGAATCATGATAGATGGCATAGCCCCCGCGCAAGACAGTGCTCGTGCTGCGGAAGGGTTTCCACGCGAAGCCGATGCGCGGTTCGATTGCTCTCTTATCAAACTGAATTCCAACATCTCCGTTGGTGCGGACGCAATTCGTGCAGGCACTGATACCCGGAGCCGATCCTGCGATCAAATATTGTCCCGTCGCATAGTTGAAGTTGGCCTGACGCCCTTGCGCTTCCGTGATCGGTGTCGTAAGCGACCACGCGACTCCCAGATTCAGCGTCAAGCTGTCACTCACGCGCCAGTCGTCCTGGATGAACGGCCGGTACATCTTCCAGCGGCGGCCTGTGGTTGCCCCAAGGAATGTCTGGTCATGGATCGCGCCGCCAACTTGGCCCAGGAGTAAATCCGCGGAAGCATCACCCGTGTAATTACCGAAGAGCAAGAAGTAACCATCGCCGAATCCGTTAGTGAGCACATTCATCTGATTGGCTCGAAAACCTATGCCGACGTGCAGTTCGTGCCGGCCACGGATCATGTCCAGCGAGTCAGATATATGGAATACGTTGGTCCCGCCTTGAAATGGCGAGAAACCACGGTCGCCAACCGACCAGTATCCGGTCAACTGCGTGGAGCTCAATCCACAACCTACGCAATCGGAGCTTGATTGATTCAGGCTCGCCGGGTAGCCCGTGACTCCGTCGCATGCGCTTCCCAAGTCAGCGCCCTGGATGCCGAGCTTCGCGGCCTCGCATGTGCCTGTTCCAAAGGAGAGGATGTGATTGAATATCCGGTTGAATCCGAGGTTGAACTGGTTGATGGTCTTGTCCGAGAAAATGTGCTGATCGGAAACCACGATATTTCGACCGTGATTCGTAATGTTCTGGCTGCTGGCGAAGGCTCCCTGCTCGGCAAAGCCGGGAGTTCCGCCGGGCACAAAAGAGTAAGCCTGGTCGTAGCTGAAGCGCGCGAAAGCGCGATCCTTGCTGGAGAAGTTGTGGTCGAGGCGGACGTCGAATTCGCCTTCGTTGAGCTTGCGAACCGGAGTATTGGTGTAGTTGTATCCGACAATCGAGGGGTTGGCTACGTCGGGCTGAGGATACAGCTGCAGCAGGGCCTGACCAGAGGGATCGATCAAGGATGAGGGGACGTAATTGCAGGACGTTCCCAATGATTGGCCGCCATGACCATTTATCGGCTCGGGTGTTGGCACCGGCAAGGTCTCTGTTCCTGGAACGCACTGGAAGTTATTACTCGCATCGGTTGAGTCCGCATAGGGATTGATGAGGAGCGGTAATGTCTGGCCCAAGGGGCCGATCCGGTAATCTCCGGAGGCCATTGCCGGCGTGGGAATCACGCCATTGAACGGGATCCCATGCCGCTGCCGTTTCGCTTGATAGTCCAGAAAGAAAAACGTTTTGTCCTTCTGGATCGCCCCGCCGAATGTCCCGCCGAATTGGTTTAAGTTGAACTGTTCCTTGGGCGTAGTAAGCCCGAAAGAGTAGGAGTGCGCATCTAGTTTGGTGTTGCGGAAAAACTCGAATGCCGAACCATGGAATCGGTTCGATCCCTGCTTGGTCGTAACCAGGACCGTCGGCCCCGCGCGCGTCCCCCATTCCGCAGAATAGTTGTAAGTGAGAACTTTGAATTCCTCGATGGCATCGATCGACGGAAGGATGGCGATGCCGCCGGCAGTCAGTTCGTTGTTGTCGATGCCGTCGAGCAGCCAATCGGTGCTCTGCGCGCGCGACCCGCCAACCGAAAGGGAATAGGTTCCGCGAGCGGAAACTTCGCTGCTCGGGCCACCATTGAAGAAGCTGTTCGGGTTCGTCTCCTGGGTCACGCCAGCGGTCAATGTAGCCAGTTGCACGAAGTCGCGGCCGTTCAAGGGCAGTTCCGCCACCTCGTTGGACGTAATGACCTGGCCGAGAGTCGGATTCGATGCCTGCACTTCTACCTCGGTAGCATTCACTTCCACGCTGGTGCTTACTGCGGCGGGTACTAACTTAAAGTCCAACTCGCGATGTTCATCGAGTTGCAAGCGAACGTCCTTGGCTTCCCCCACTTTGAAGCCCGCGCCTTCGGCCCGAATCGTATAGTCGCCGACGCCGAGCAGAGGAACGGCGTAGTGTCCGGTAGCATCGGTGCTCCCCTCACGGGAGACGTTGGTCGCCTGGGCAGTAACGGTCACCTTCACCCCAGCCACGACTGCCCCGGAGTTGTCCGAGACTGTGCCGGAGAAGCTTCCCGTTGCCTGACCATACAGCGACGGAACCACCAGACAAGCCAGGGAACACACGATGAATGCGCACAGCGCCGATTTCCTCGACATTTGCTTTTGAACCCCTTTCGATGTCTTGCTGTTCAAAACGCTTGCCCACGCCCCGCAGAAAACGCGCAAAAAGAAAAAGACACTCCCTCTTCCTCGAAGTGGGAGGTCCGTTTGTCCGTCTGACTGCAAGACAGGGCTTATAAATGCCCTGCCATCAGTAAGTCAAGACTTTTCGCGGTGGAAAAATAGGGATGCTGGCGAGCAAATTCTTGAGTGGAAATTCAGTTCCGCATGGCCCACTCGGCGTCGAAGCGCGCCCGGTCGTAAAAAGACTTTTGCGTGCCTACGCCGGTAGTGGACAGCCCGGCATAAAGATTCGCGCGACGAACTGCTTCTCGCTCCGGATATCCCTCGCCAAGAAAGACCGCGAAACTGCCGATGAATGCGTCACCCGCTCCGGTGCTGTCAACACTGGTTACCGCAAACGGCGCGATGTGTTGGCAACCTTCACGCGTGGCAAGCAATGATCCATTGGCGCCGAGCGTGATGATCACCCGACGAACTCCACTCCCAAGAAGGTGCTGGGCGCACTTCTCTGCGTCGGCGACATTTTTCACCGGCGAGCCGGTAATCGTCTCCGCTTCGCTCTCGTTGGGCACGAAGTAGTCGAGATCCTTGAGTTCCGCCATATCGAGAGCCTGCGCCGGTGCCGGATTGACGATGCAACGGATGCCGTGTTTCCGGGCGAAGGCCACCGCGTAGTAGACGGTCTCGATTGGAATCTCGAACTGCAACACGATGCAGTCGGCGGATTTCAGCGTCTCGGCGGCAGCATCGACATCGGCTGGCCCCAGCGCATCGTTTGCACCTTTGACGACCAGAATGCGATTCTGACCATTGGGCTCAACAAAAATCGGCGCCACCCCGCTGGATGATCCCTCGACCTGCTTCACGTGCGTGGGATCGATTCCTTGCTTGCGAAAGTTCTCGATGGTGGCCGGTCCAAATAAATCGCCGCCCACGCGAGCCACCATGAAGACTTCGGCGCCACACAGTCGCGCCGCCACAGCCTGATTCGCGCCCTTGCCGCCAAATCCAAGATCAAATTTCTGTCCAAAGATGGTCTCGCCGGGCTTGGGGAAGCGCTCGGCAAAAGTTGTGAGATCGATGTTCGCACTGCCGATCACTGCGATCCGCGGCCGCTTTGTCATAATTTCCACTCTCGAAGACACTAATTCGAAGAAGGGCGAGTCTAGTCAGGGTGATGAACACTGTCAATCTCCCACGGCTTCCGAGGCGCGCATTTCTGCTATAGTTTTCCTCTTCGATAATCAGTTTTTTTCTGGAGGACACCATGCCTCGCACGGTTCGCTGCGCCCTGATTCAAGCCAGTAACGCGCTCAGCACTGATCGCCCACTCGCGCAGATTAGGAAAGCTATGATTGACAAGCACCTGAAACTCATTGAGCAGGCGGCGAAAAAGAAGACCCAGATTCTCTGTCTGCAGGAACTTTTCTACGGCCCGTATTTCTGTGCGGAGCAAAACGCGCGCTGGTATGAACTGACAGAGCCTGTCCCCGATGGGCCCACTACGAAACTCATGCAGAAAATCGCTGCCAAGCATCGCATGGTGATCGTGGTCCCGGTTTACGAAGAGCAGATGCCGGGAGTCTATTTCAATACTGCGGCGGTGATCGACGCCGATGGACGATACCTCGGTAAATACCGCAAACATCACATTCCGCATTGCCATCCCGGATTCTGGGAAAAGTTTTATTTCACGCCGGGCGATCTTGGCTATCCGGTGTTTGAGACCAAGTATGCAAAAGTCGGCGTCTACATCTGTTATGACCGCCATTTTCCGGAAGGCGCACGCATTCTTGGATTGAACGGCGCTGAGATTGTTTTCAATCCGTCGGCCACGGTTGCGGGACTCTCTGAATATCTCTGGGAACTGGAGCAGCCCGCTCACGCGGTCGCCAACGGGTATTTCGTCGGCGCCATCAATCGCGTTGGCAGCGAGAAGCCGTGGAGCATCGGTGAATTTTATGGGAAAAGTTATTTCTGCAATCCACGCGGCAAAATTATTGCCCAGGCCAGCCGCGACAAAGATGAGGTTGTGGTCGCAGATCTCGATCTGGACATGATTTCCGAAGTGCGGAAAGTTTGGCAGTTCTTCCGCGATCGGCGTCCCG
This sequence comes from uncultured Acidobacteriota bacterium, assembly GCA_963701925.1. Taxonomy (GTDB): domain Bacteria; phylum Acidobacteriota; class Terriglobia; order Terriglobales; family Acidobacteriaceae; genus Sulfotelmatobacter. Next base: position 518,938 of record CAVPBQ010000004.1, on the reverse strand, counting down.
ACAGTTATGGTCCGATCACAAGTCAGAGCAGCTCATCGGCCGTCGCAGACTAAAATCCGCTCCTCCACGATCCTGACCTTCTCATGGACGCACGCATAGAAGCCAGTCCTCTTTACAACGAAGATCTTGCGCCGGCCACGCCCCGGCAGCGGCACTGGGGAACCTACAACTTCGCAGCGTTGTGGGTTTCAATGTCGGTCAACATTCTCACCTACATGCTAGCCGCCAGCCTGATTCAGGGCGGGATGGATTGGAAGCAGGCTGTCGTCACCATCTTCCTGGGCAACGTGATTGTACTCGTCCCCATGTTGCTGAACTCGCACCCGGGAGCGAAGTACGGAATTCCATTTCCGGTTCTTGCGCGAGCCTCGTTCGGCGTGCTGGGAGCGAATGTCGCGGCGGTATTGCGAGCGCTGGTGGCTTGCGGATGGTTCGGCATTCAGGCTTGGATCGGCGGCGAGGCGATTAGCACACTGTTCGCAATTCTCGTTCCGGCATGGAAGGGTTTTGTCTACGGCCCGGCAATCTGCTTCCTGATTTTCTGGCTCATCAACCTCGTCGTTGTGTTAGAGGGGATCGAATACATTCGAATTCTTCAGGGCATCAGTGCGCCGATTCTTCTGGGCGTGGGCTTGTTGCTCCTCGGCTGGGCGTACCACGCGGCAGGTGGCTTTGGGCCGATGTTCTCCGCACGCTCGCGATTCGCGAGTTTCCCCGAGTTCCTCAAATTTCTCATTCCCGCTCTTAACGGCACAGTAGGCTTCTGGGCAACGGTGTCGCTGAACATTCCAGATTTCACGCGCTTCGCCCGCAACCAGCGCGAGCAGATTATTGGACAGGCGGTCGCATTGCCCACCACCATGACGCTCTACGCGTTCGTGGGAATTGTGGTCACGTCCGCGACCGTCGTTATTTATGGCCGTGCGATCTGGGATCCGGTGGAACTGCTTAGCCGGTTTCACTCGCCGGTGGTCGTCGTGATTTCGCTGATCGCGATTCTGCTGGCCACCCTCAACGTCAATATTGGCGCCAACGTGGTTTCTCCCGCGAATGATTTTTCTAACCTCTGGCCCCGCCGCATCAACTTTCGCACCGGCGGCGTAATCACCTGCTTCATGGGAGTCGCCCTCATGCCCTGGAAACTGCTGGCCAACTATCGCACTTTCATTCTGGGATGGCTCGGCGGCTATGCGGCGTTTCTCGGGCCGGTCGCTGGAATCATGATCTGCGACTATTTCGTGATTCGCAGACGCGTGCTCGCGGTCGACGATTTATATCTCCGCAATGGAATCTATGAATATTCTCGCGGATTTAACTGGCGAGCCATAGTTGCGCTCACGCTCGGAGCGGGCACCGCGCTAGCTGGGTTAGCGAATCCTGCGGTGCATGCGTTGTACGATTACTCCTGGTTTGTAGGGTTCGTAATTTCCTTCGTGACCTACTACGCAATGATGCGCGACGACGTCCCAAGAATTCCAGACCTTGCGCCAGGACACTAGAGCGTTTTGCGGGAGAGAAATTCCGGCAGAACGTCGCGCTGGTAGTCTTGCAACGTCTGCTCTTCCTCCCCGCACATCAGGTAAATATTGAACTGCGTCACGCCCACCTTCGCGAGTGCGCGCAGCTTCTTGCGATGAGCTTCGGCATTTCCCAGCAAACAAAATCGATCGATCACTTCGTCGGAAACAAACTCCGCATTGTCGCTGCCGACTTCGCAATGATGCTGGTAGTCATAGTGCCCACGATCCTGCACGTACGACGTCAGCGCGGGCGGAAGATCCTCAGGCTTGTATTGGCGAATGAGATCCATTACATGATTAGAAACCAGTGCCGGGAACCAGCGTACGCGGTCGCGCCCTACGTTCATGTCATCCGAAACCCACACCGGCGCCGCGGACATCACTTCGATCTTTCCAGGATCGCGTCCGGCAGCTTTTGCACCCTCTCTTACGAATCCCATGCACCAATCGATCAGTGCCGGATCGGCGAACTGCAGAATGATTCCGTCAGCAACGCGCCCTGCCATGTGCAGAACTTTGGGCCCGTATCCAGCGACCCAAACGCGCGGCGGGACTTTGGCCCAAGTCAAGCGCGTGGGTTGGCCATCATGCTCGACTTCGTTACCGGACGTGAGATCGCGAAATTCCTTCACCGCCGCTTCTAACTGCGACCAGCTCACGGGCTTTTTGCCCATCACGCGCCTTGAGCTATCACCGCGCCCAATGCCGAGTTCCATGCGGCCGCCGGAGATCAGATTCAATGTCGCGAACAGGCTGGCGGTGACCGTCAGATCGCGGGTCGCAGGATTCGTAACGCAAGTGCCCAGCCGCATCCGCTGGGTGTTGGTCGCCATGAGCGTGAGCAACGGGTACGGATCCTTCCAAAGCACATGCGAGTCGAAAATCCATCCGTATTCGAATCCGGCTTGCTCGGCCTGACGCGTGAGGCCCACGATGCGCTCAATGGAAATGTCCGGTTTGATGGTGATGCCGAAATGCATGGCGGGTCCCCCTGAAGAATTTCCGATTATCACCATGAAGAGCTAAAAAGCGGCAGTTTAGCATAGAATTCTTTTTCCTATTCCGGCGACTGCGGCGGCGAGGAGAGCATGATGGGCTTCGACACAATCATCAGAAACGGTTCGGTGGTAACAGCGACGGACACTTATACCGCGGACATAGGCATTACAACGGGGAAGATTGCCGCGATCGGATCGAATCTCGCTTCATCCAACGCCGCTCAGAACGCAGGAAAAATTCTTGAGGCATCGGGCAAGTTGGTTATGCCGGGCGGCATCGACGTGCACACGCATCTCGATATGCCCTTCGGCGGCACGACCAGCGCCGACGACTTCGAAACTGGAACCCGCGCCGCTGCATTTGGCGGCACGACCACTCTGATTGATTTCGCAATCCAGTACAAAGGCCAGCCGCTGCGTCAGGCTTTCGATACCTGGATGGCCAAGGCCGCCAGCAAGGCGGTCTGCGATTACGCGTTTCACTGCATCGTCACGGATATTTCCGGCGGCCAGCTTGGCGAAATGAACGATCTCGTGCATGAAGGCGTCACCAGCTTCAAGTTGTTTATGGCATACCCAGGCGTATTCATGCTCGACGATGGCAGCATCTTCAAAGCACTGCAGCGAACTGCGGGCAACGGCGGCCTAGTATGCATGCACGCGGAAAATGGCAGCGCGATTGACGTCATCGTGCAGCAGGCCTTGGCCGAAGGAAAGAAAGCGCCAAAGTACCATGCGCTGACGCGGCCCACGACCGCCGAAGCCGAAGCCGTGGGACGCGCCATCGCACTCGCAGAAATGGCAGGAGCGCCCCTCTACATCGTGCATCTGAGCTGCAATGACGCGCTCGAAAAAGTTCGCGAAGCCCGTGACCGCGGCCTGCCTGTCTACGCCGAGACTTGTCCACAATACCTTTATCTCTCGATCGAGAACTTTGATGTCCCAGGTTTCGAAGGAGCGAAATATGTTTTCACCCCGCCGCTGCGCGAAAAATGGCATCAGGAGAAACTTTGGACCGGCCTGAAGCGCGATCATCTGCAGGTCGTCTCGACGGATCATTGCCCGTTCTGCTTTAAGGAACAGAAAGAATTAGGGCGCGATGATTTCACCAAGATTCCCAACGGCGGGCCGGGGGTGGAGCACCGCATGAGCCTGATCTACTCTGGAGGCGTGGCCAGTGGGCGTTTCAGCGCGAATCGTTTCGTCGAACTCGTCTCCTCAACCCCCGCGAAACTGTTCGGACTCTACCCTCGCAAAGGAACGATCGCCGTTGGCAGCGATGCCGATCTGGTCATTTTTGATCCCAAGCGCAAGCACATCATCAGTGCAAAGACGCACCACATGCGCGTGGACTACTCGATGTTTGAAGGCATCCAGGTCACCGGCATGCCTGACGTAGTTCTTTCGAAAGGCAGAATCGTGGTGGAAGGTGACAAATTTCTGGGGCGTGCCGGGCAGGGGGATTTCTTGCGACGTTCGACCTATGCGCAGGTAAACGGATAAGACTCACCTAGCGCAATGCTTCGTACAACGATTCCTTCCAGCGTATGTTATCAATCGTCCAGCAAATTTTTGCTTTCGGCGACATGAGCGCCTGCGCCCAGGTATCGCGATTTCTTTCGTCATGGGCCACATTGAGACGATCAACAACTGACATCCCGCGCGAGAATTCACCCTCCGTTTCAATTTCCACGTAATGCTGGCTCCATTCGCCGACCGTAGGATCGAGCGCCAGGCACATCGCAACCGGATCAGGCAGGCATATTCCATCTTCGCCAGTCTGCGTCTTCAGCGCGATGCGCGCATGGCTATTGCTCTCAATGGCAAAGTGAGCCAGCGGCGTATTGAGACCCTTCACTCGTGCAATGTCTTTCTCGCCCAGCACTGCGCCGCCGCGGCAAAGATGCCAGCCAATCAACTCAACGGGCAATCCGCTGCGCATCACGATGCGCGCCGCGTCCGGGTCCACGAAAAAATTATATTCCGCCGCAGGTGTGATATTCCCCTCACAGCACGGGTTGCCACCCATCACCACACAGCGACTCACCTTCGCGGCCAGGTCAGGACGCTGCGAAATCGCGAGGGCGACGTTCGTCAGCGGGCCCAGAGTTACAAGAGTTAGCCCCGGATTCGCCTCGATGGTCTCGATGATGGCATCAACCGCATGCTTAGGTTCAGCTGATCGCGGCGGTGCGGGATAGTTGTGATCACCCAGTCCGTCGCGACCGTGAAACCAGGTTGCGTTCTGATATGGACGCAAGAGCGGTTTTCCTGCGCCAGCAAAAACCGGCACATCGCTTCCGCAAAGCTCCGCGGTGTACACCGCATTGCGTGTAGCTTGCTGCAGATCGACATTTCCGGTCACCACCGTGATTGCGGCGACGCGAACGTCCGGCGCGCGCAAAGCCATGATGATCGCGACCGCGTCGTCGGAGGCGGTGTCGGTGTCGATCAGAAATGTCCGAGGCACGCGCGTAGCATAGCAGACGGCGCGCACCGAATGGCCACGCTTGCGAGATACCTTCAACCCGTGTAAAGTTCGCCTTTCGCCGGGGAGAGCCAATGTTTACGCCGCCGAGTTTGACCGTTGCATTGTTGATGATGATTACCAGCGCCATCTGCTGGGGTTCCTGGGCGAACACCTACAAGGGCGTCAAGAATTATCGCTTCGAACTCTTTTACTGGGATTACGCGGTCGGCATTTTTCTGATCTCACTTGTGCTCGCCTTCACCATGGGCAGCTCCGGGCACGATTCATCTAGTTTCCTGAACAACGTGCAGTCGGCCGACACCTCGAACATTGTTTCCACCATGGTCGGCGGGGTGATATTCAATCTGGCCAATCTGCTGCTGGTAGCCGCGATTGATATGGCCGGTCTCGCGGTGGCATTCCCGGTGTCGATCGGAATCGCTCTCGTGGTCGGAGTCGTTTTGAGCTATGCCCTCCAACCGAAGGGGAACGGCTTGTTCTTAACGGCGGGTGTAGCGTGCGCGCTCATCGCCGTGATCCTTGACGGCAAGGCTTACGGCAATCTGAAAATTGCGGGCCGCTCCGTGTCGCGCAAGAGCATCATCACCTGCGTGGTGTCTGGAGTTCTCATGGGACTGTGGGCGCCATTCGTGACTCGCTCGATGACGCGCGGAAATACGCTCGGCCCCTACAGCGTTGCAGTTTTCCTGACGCTGGGAGCGCTGCTCTCCTGTTTCATCTGGAATATTTATTTTATGAAGAAGCCACTGGTCGGCGAACCCGTTAGCTTCAGTGGATTTTTTAGCGGCCCTCCTTCCGGACACTTGCTGGGCCTGGCGGGTGGAGCGATTTGGGGAATTGGAATGGTGTTCAACCTGGTCGCCGCGAGTTTCACCGGAGTCGCCATCTCTTATGCGATTGGCCAATCGGCGCCGATGGTCGCCGCGTTGTGGGGGGTGTTCGCATGGAAAGAGTTCGCAGGTTCGGGATCGCGAGCAAAAATGTACCTCGTACTGATGTTCGCCTTTTACGTATTGGCGATCCTGCTGATCGCTCGCTCCAACGGATAAGAGCGCGGGAAATGCTGCGCACTATTTTCCTTTGATTCGACTGATGAATAGACTTATGAAACGGTCCGCGTCTGAAGCCGTGGCAACGCGCGCGTTCGGTTTCAGTGCAACCACTCCTTCGATTTCGTAGTGGTCTCCGTGCAGCACGTTGTTCTCGTCTGATCCCATGCGGTTAGCCACCGTCTCTCCGCGCGTGAACTCGCCCTTGGTTTCCACATCTACGTGCATTTCCTTGAGCGTGACCAGAGATCCGTCAATCGCGGTGCCGACGGCAAGCGGATCGTACATCGCCGCTCCCGCGTAGCCGCTCTTTTCCGATCGCGTAATGTAAAAATCCGCGAGCTGCGCAATGAAGTCGCTTTCCGGGCCGTGCATCGATTTCAGGTCGTTCAGATATTTGCGCGTGATCAGCGTGCGCTCGCCCACATCGGAGCCGACCATGGTGACCATCCACCCCGCGTTGAAGACAATCGCGGCGGCTTCCGGGTCGTTATAAATATTGGCTTCGGCGGCTCCGTTCACGTTCCCGCCAGTGATGGAACCGCCCATGATCACAATGTCTTTCACTAGAGGAACAATCGAAGGATCCATAGACACAGCGAGCGCGATGTTCGTAAGAGGTCCAACAGGAATCAGGGTGATCTCGTGCGGATACCGATGCACCAGTTGGATGATGAGATCGGGGCCGAAGCGCGCGTCGGGCTTGCAATTCGAAGCCGGTAACTCGACCCCGGCGAGTCCATTCTTGCCATGCCAGAACTGGGCCGTGATCAACTTCTGATTGAGCGGATGTTGCGCTCCACCCGCAACCGGAACGTCGCAGCGCCCAGCCAGCGAGACGATCTTCAAGGCATTCTCCAAGCCTTGCGCCGCTTCGACATTCCCGGGGACAACCGTGAGCGCTTCAACTTTCAGTTCGGGCGAATTCAAGGCCAGCATAATCGCCATGGCATCGTCGATTCCGGGGTCGGTGTCGATGATGACGCGTTTGGAGCTCTGCGCAAAGGCTACGATATTGAGAACAACGAATAAGAACGCAAACGTCGAACAAACATTTTTCATGTTGAAAGTTTCCTTCGAGGGTAAGGCAATTTCCACGCACCTACAGCAGCATTCCGGCAATCGAAGCCGACATCAAGTTGGCCATGGTGCCGGCGATCATGGCGCGGAATCCGAGACGTGCGAGCTCGCCACGCTTATTCGGAGCCAGTGCGCCGATGCCGCCGATCTGAATACCGATCGAACTCAGGTTCGCGAACCCGCACAGCGCAAAAGTTGCGATGGTGAACGAACGCGGATCGAGCGCCGCTCTTTGTGGCCCAAGCATAGAGAACGCGACCAGTTCGTTGAGCACCATACGTGTGCCGAGCAAGTTGCCGATGATGGGGCAATCGTGCCACGGAATGCCGATGAGCCAGGCAACGGGCGAGAGCAGCACGCCGAGTGGTCCCTCGACACTCGATGGAAACCAGCCGATGTGATTATGAATGCCGCCCATGATGCCATCGAGCAGGTGGATCAATGCGATAAATGCGATCAGCATGGCGCCTATATTGAGGGCCATGTGCAGTCCGTCGCCGGTGCCGCGAGCGATGGCGCCAAGAAGATTTTCGTGCTTCTCTTTTTCCGCTTCACCTTCGGGCATGATGACTTTGCCGGCGGTTCTGGGCTGCTCGGTTTCGGGCACCAGCATTTTGGAGACGAGAATGGTGCCGGGCGCGGTCATGATGACGGCGCTAAGGACGTGGCGCGGTTCGGCGCCGAAAGCAAAGTAAGCAGCCATGATCGAACCGGAGACGTGTGCCATGCCGCTTGTCATCACGGTCATGAGTTCAGAGCGGGTCAGATCGGGCAGGAAAGGGCGGATGGTGACCGGCGCTTCGGTTTGTCCCATGAAGATGCTGGCAGCGACATTGAGCGATTCAGCCCCGCTGGCGCCCATGATTCGGGTCATGGCCCACGCCATAGCGCGGATGATGACCTGCATGATGCCGACGTGATAAAGAATCGCGAAGAGAGCACAGATGAAGATGACGACAGGAAGTACCTGAAAGGCGAAAATGAAACCGATGTTTGAATTTTGCTTGCCGAGTGGACCGAAAATAAATTCCGAGCCGAAAAAAGAGTAACTGAGTACTTTGTTGGCGGCATCGCCGATGACTTGAAAGGCGCGGCGCCCAAGGTCAACGCGCAGCACGAATATGGCAAACACGATCTGCAGGCCCAACCCCCAGACCACGGTCTTCACCCGGATGGCACGTCGGTTGGTTGAGAAGACGAAAGCAATCCCGAGCATGGTGAGGAGGCCGAGGATTCCGGTGAATCGTCCCATTCAGTTTTTCTCCGCCAACTTGATCGATGGTTGGCCGATGACTTTGTGGATGAGCGGGCGCTTCGCCGGTGCCGCGTCGGTGACTTGGCAGCTGGATTCGATGATTTGCCGCGCCCGCTGCGCCTTGTCCTCGCTGGTGTAGTGAATCGTAGCCAGAAGCTCGCCCTTCGCAACCTTGTCGCCGACTTTTCTATGGAGCACAATCCCGACTGCTGGGTCGACCGAATCTTCCTTGCGCTCACGGCCCCCGCCGAGAATTACGCAAGCAGTGCCGATTTGCTCGCATTGCATCGAGAAGACATAACCAGTCGATTCACTCTTGACCTGCATCGTTCGTTGCGCCTGCGGCAGGCGCTTGGGATCGTCAACCACCTTTGCATCCCCGCCTTGCAATTCAATCATCCGCCGGAATATGTCGAGAGCCTTCCCGGAGGAAATCATCTCGGCACTCCGCTGCCTTCCCTCGGCGATGGACTTTGCCGCGCCGCCGAGATGTAGCATCCACGCGGCGAGTTCGAGGCAGAGTTCGCGAAGATCCTCTGGGCCGCCACCCTGCAGTATCTCGACGCACTCGATCACCTCAAGTGAATTGCCGATCATTTTGCCGAGCGGTTGATCCATGTCCGTGATCAGCGCGACCATCTGCTTGCCCATGCGCTCTCCGGTTTCCACCATCAGCTCAGCGAGAAATGTAGCGTCCTTCTCACTCTTCATGAAGGCGCCAGAACCAGTCTTCACATCGAGCACGAGCGCGTCGATGCCTTCCGCCAGCTTCTTGCTCATGATCGACGCGCAGATCAGATAAGGACTCTCTACGGTTCCAGTTACATCGCGAAGGGCGTAGAGCTTGCGATCCGCGGGAGCGATTTCTGCCGTCTGGCCGATCATGGCGCAGCCGCAAGCCTCGAGCACTCTCCGGAATTCTGTGACCGGAAGATTCACGTTGAATCCGGGAATGGATTCGAGTTTGTCGAGCGTGCCACCAGTGTGGCCTAGTCCCCGGCCGCTGATCATAGGCACTGTGACTCCTGCCGCGGCCGCCAACGGAGCTAGCACAAGTGAAGTCTTGTCTCCCACGCCGCCAGTGGAATGCTTGTCGATCTTCCTTTCAGGAAGCGACGAAAGGTCGAGCACTTCGCCCGAGTGCAGCATCGCATCAGTAAGGGCGGCGGTTTCCGGACGCGTCATCCCGCGCAGTACAACTGCCATCAGCCATGCCGAAACTTGGTAGTCCGGAATTTCCCCGCTGGTATATGCGCGGACGAGACCCTCGATCTCGTCGCGCGACAACTCGATGCCATCGCGCTTCTTCCGGATGACGTCGATCGCGCGAAACCTTTGGGAGGCCGCTGTCTGACTCACTGGAGACGAAATCCTTCCGGAAGCAGTTCAGTAATGTGCGCCTGCTTGGGTCCGAGAGCGCCTTGAAAAAAGACAGCGGCATCAGGGCCAAACTCATAAATAACCTGGCGGCAGGCTCCGCACGGCGAGCAGGCCACGCCATGGTCGTTCGTCACCACTACCGCGAGAATCTCTATCTTCGGCCCTAATTGCGCGACGGCGGAAAAGATTGCCGTCCGCTCGGCGCAGTTGGTCATTCCATAGGAAGCATTTTCGACGTTGCACCCTGAGAAGATCTTGCCGTTTGACAGCAGGATGGCCGCGCCCACATGAAAATTTGAGTAAGGGGCGTGTGCGTTCTTCATTACCTTGCGTGCGGCACGGTCCAAACTTTTTCGGATGGTGGCAGAGAGATTTTTCTTCGGCATAGCAAAAACTGCATGGCACCACGGTGGTGCTGTACCTGAAACAGTGCGCATTGTAAACCCTCGATGCGGAATTCTGACTGAGTTTTTCTCGCAGCTGATGGCGCAGTCCTTTTGATTAACAAAACTTGTCTCCGCGGAGTGATGCGCGAATTCGCATCGCGGGGATCGCCTGCCGTACAATTACGTCTCGGCGTCAGTCAAATGACCGGCCATTCCGGAAGACAGTTCGGGAGCGAGTTGCGGACTCGAGATTCGCAACCCATTGACATCGCAAGCTTGAGCGGACGCGCCCTGCTGCCCAACTCCGGCATTCCACTCGATCTGAATTGGATACAAAACGTTCGCGTGAACACCAGCGCCGTGGAGCGGCGAGCCCAGACTCAGATCTCGCGTCGGACTGTGAAGAAGGAATGGCAAGCGGCGTGGTTGCTGCGCGCGATCTCGTGCATGGACCTTACCACTCTCTCCGGCGATGACACCGATGATCGCGTGCGCCGCCTGTGCGCGAAGGCGCGGCAGCCGATCCAACAGGATTTAGTCCAGAAGCTCGGAATCGCAGAACTCGGAATCAAAGTTGCCGCAGTCTGTGTCTATCACACGTTCATTGAGACCGCACTGCACGCATTACACAGCAGCGGAGTTCGCGTGGCTGCAGTCTCCACCGGATTTCCCGCGGGCCTGTCTCCTTTGGCCGAGCGCGTGGCCGAAATTCGGCGCTCGGTGGAAGCTGGCGCGGATGAGATTGATGTCGTGATCACGCGTGCACATGTGTTTGGCGGGCGCTGGCAGGCACTCTACGACGAGATCTCCGCCTTTAAGCAGGCGTGCGACGGCGCGCATATGAAAGTCATCCTCGGTACCGGCGATCTCCTGACCTTCCGCAGTGTTGCGCGCGCAAGCTATGTGGCCATGATGGCGGGCGCCGATTTCATCAAGACTTCGACCGGGAAAGAGCCCACGAACGCCACGCTGCCTGTCAGCCTGGTGATGGTGCGGGCGATTCGCGACTACGCACAGCAAACTGGTATGGCGGTTGGGTTCAAACCCGCTGGCGGAATTCGCACCGCCAAGCAGTCCCTCGATTGGCTTGCGATGATGAAGGATGAACTCGACGATTCATGGCTGCGTGCCGAGATGTTCCGCTTCGGCGCCAGCGGTTTGCTGGGCGACATTGAGAGGCAGTTGGAACACTATGCGACGGGGAGGTATTCTGCCGACTATCGGCACCCGCTCGCATAGGAATCAGGGCAGCCAGTCCGGACGACGATTATTGGCTCGGATGAAAACACATGAGCATTGCTGAGAAGTTCGTTACGATGGAGTACGGTCCGGCTCCCGAGGATCCGAAAGAAGCCTTGGCGTGGCTGGAGCGCCACGGACGCCGCTTTACGCATTTCATCGGCGGTGCGTGGCGGCAACCGTCGGCGGGAGAGTATTTCGACACGCTCGATCCTTCGACCGGCGACAAACTCGCCGCGGTAGCACAGGGAAGCGAGAACGACATTGATTCCGCTGTGTGCGCAGCGCGTGCGGCTTCGCCGAAATGGCGCGCCCTAACGCCCCATAATCGCGCTCGCTATTTGTACGCGCTCGCGCGCTTGGTGCAGAAGCATTCCCGCCTGCTTGCGGTTCTTGAAACCATGGACAATGGCAAGCCCATCCGCGAGAGCCGCGACATCGACATTCCTCTCGTGGCGCGACATTTTTATTACCACGCCGGCTGGGCGCAACTATTGGAAGAAGAATTTCCGGGATACGAACCCTGCGGGGTTGTAGGTCAGATCATTCCGTGGAATTTTCCGCTGCTCATGCTGGCGTGGAAGATTGCGCCTGCGCTTGCGGCTGGGAACACGGTCGTCCTCAAGCCCGCCGAATTCACCCCGATTACCGCGATTGCATTCGCCGAAATTTGCCAGGAAGCCGGATTACCTGCAGGTGTGGTGAACATCGTGACCGGAGACGGCGCGACGGGCGAGGCGCTGGTGAAGCATCCTGACGTCGACAAAATTGCGTTTACCGGTTCCACCGAAGTCGGACGCGCGATCCGCAGCGCCACAGCGGTGAGTCACAAACGACTATCGCTCGAACTAGGGGGCAAATCTCCGTTCATTATTTTCGAAGATGCGGACCTCGACAGCGCAGTGGAAGGCCTGGTGGACGGAATCTGGTTCAACCAGGGGCAGGTGTGCTGCGCCGGATCGCGGTTGCTGATGCAGGAGAGCATCGCCGAAGCGTTGCTCGCGAAAATTCGCGATCGCATGAACACATTGCGGATGGGCCCTCCGCTCGACAAAGCAATCGATATCGGAGCGATCGTGGCACGCGTGCAATTGGAGCGGATTCAGCGCATGGTTTCACAGGGCATCGCCGAGGGCGCAACCTGCTGGCAGCCGCAAATCGCATTGCCCTCCCGCGGACTTTATTTTCCGCCTACGCTGCTCAGCAATGTGCATCCGACTTCGATCGTGGCGCAGCAGGAAATTTTTGGCCCGGTGCTGGCCGCGATGAGTTTCCGCACCCCGCGGGAAGCGGTCGAGTTGGCCAACAATACTGTCTACGGCCTCGCTTCATGCGTGTGGAGCGAGAGCGTCAACGTAGCGCTACATGTAGCAGCGCAACTCAAGGCCGGAGTGGTTTGGGTCAACTGCACGAATCTGTTCGACGCCGCTTGCGGATTTGGCGGATACCGCGAGAGCGGCTATGGCCGTGAAGGCGGAAGGGAAGGCATGCTCGAATACTTGGAATTGTCCTGGTTCAAACAGGCCACGAAGCTACCCGCATCGAATACGCCTGTTGCTCAACAAAAAGAGGAGCAAACGAATTCGTCTGCGATTGACCGGACGGTCAAGTTGTACATCGGCGGGAAGCAGGCTCGGCCAGATTCCGGTTACAGCATGGAAGTGCGCGCAGGGGATGGACAATTATTGGGCGAAGCTCCTCTCGGCAATCGCAAAGATATTCGCAACGCTGTGGAAGCCGCGCGCAAGGCCGAGTCCTGGGCTAAAGCGACGGCGCACAATCGCGCGCAAGTGCTCTACTACTGCGCTGAAAATCTGGCGCAACGGCGCGACGAGATCGCTCATCGCCTTGCGGCGGTAGTGTCGGAGCAGCAGGCTATCACGGAAGTTGAAGCGAGCATCGAGCGTATCTTTTCATACGCAGCCTGGGCCGATAAATTTGATGGTGCCGTGCACAATCCGCCATTCCGTAACATCGCGATTGCGATGAACGAGGCGATTGGTACGGTCGGTGTAATTTGTCCGACAGATGCTCCCCTGTTGGGTTTCATGTCTCTCGTCATGCCTCTGCTCGCCATGGGGAACACGGTGGTTGCCGTTCCATCCGAGAGATATCCGCTGATCGCAGGGGACCTCTATCAACTTTTCGATACCAGCGATCTGCCCGCCGGCGCAATAAATATTGTGACCGGCTACGCTTCGCCGCTCTTGAAAACCCTGGCTGAGCACGACGATGTGGACGCGATCTGGTGCTACGGAGACGAGGTTATGGTTGCCTCGGCCAAGGCCATGTCGATCGGAAATCTGAAGCAGGTTTGGACGAACGAAGGGCGCGTGATTGATTGGTTCGATTCGAAGCAGGGCGAAGGCCGATGGTTTCTCGAACATGCCGCCCAGGTGAAAAATATCTGGGTGCCCTACGGCGAGTGAGGCAATGCGTGCCTGCTAACGGCGTTCGAAATTGCTCCACGTGCCGTCCCCTCCTGCCACCGGTTGCAATTGCAACTGCGTAGCGCTAGCATCTCCGGAGTTGCGTATCCTTCGTCCGGGATTTTCTTCTCGTGCGCGTTTCGGTTTGACGTTTCTGTTCTTACCTAAGGAGGACGTATGGGCATCGCAGTTTCCCCGCAAATCCATCCCAAAGTCGCTGAGTTCATCGACAAGCCGCGCCAGATGCTGATCAATGGTCGATGGATCAATGCTGCTTCCGGCAAGACTTTTCCAACCTACAATCCGTCAACTGGTGAAGTGCTGGCGCAGATCGCCGAGGGCGATCGCGAAGACATCGAACAAGCAATCCGCGCGGCGCGCCGTGCCTTCGATGCGGGCCCGTGGCGCCGCATGACCGCATCCGAGCGCGGTCGGCTGATCTGGAAACTCGCCGACCTGCTCGAACAGCACACCGAAGAATTCGGCTACATCGAAAGCCTCGACAATGGAAAACCGCTAGGTATCGCCAAGGCCGCAGACGTGCCCCTTGCCGTGGATCTGTTTCGCTACATGGCCGGATGGGCGACGAAGATTGAAGGCAACACAATTCCGCTCTCGGTGCCCTACACGCCTGGCGCGAAATATCTCGCGTACACGCTGCGCGAACCGGTCGGAGTTGTCGGGCAAATCATTCCTTGGAACTTCCCGTTGCTTATGGCCGCGTGGAAGCTCGGCCCCGCGCTGGCCACGGGATGCACAGTCGTGCTCAAGCCGGCCGAGCAGACGCCACTCTCGGCACTCCGGCTGGGAGAACTGATCATGGAAGCTGGGTTCCCCGAAGGCGTGGTCAACGTGGTTCCGGGATATGGCGAGACTGCAGGCGCAGCCTTAGCTGCACATCCGGATGTCGACAAAGTCGCTTTCACCGGATCGACCGAAGTCGGCAAGTTAATCGTGCATGCGGCTGCTGGAAATCTAAAGAAAGTTTCTCTCGAACTCGGCGGTAAATCTCCCAACGTCGTATTCAAAGACGCCGATCTTAGTGCCGCGATTCCCGGTTCCGCAAGCGCGATCTTCTTCAATCACGGACAGTGCTGCTGCGCAGGCTCGCGGCTGTACGTCGAGAAGGCAGTTTTCGATCAGGTCGTCGAAGGAGTCGCTGAACAGGCCAGAAAAATTAAAGTCGGCTCTGGCCTCGATCCTGGCACGCAGATGGGACCGCTGGTTTCCGAGGAACAGTTAAACCGTGTCTGCGGATACTTGGAAGCTGGATTCTCAGAGGGCGCGAAGGCTATGGTCGGCGGCCGCAAGGTGGGTGATCGTGGCTATTTCGTCGAGCCTACTGTACTGGTCAATACGCAAGAAAATATGAAGGTCGTGCAGGAAGAAATCTTCGGGCCAGTGGTAACGGCGATGCCGTTCACCGATCCAGAAGAGATTATTCCTCGCGCCAACAACAGCGAATATGGCCTGGCCGCTGCGGTGTGGACACGCGATATTGGCAAGGCTCATCGCATGGCCGAGCAACTCCGCGCCGGCACCGTCTGGATTAACTGCTACAACATCTTCGACGCGGCCATGCCCTTCGGCGGCTACAAGCAGTCCGGCTGGGGACGTGAGATGGGGCACGACGTGCTCAATCTTTATACCCAGACCAAAGCGGTTTGCACGCGCATCGCATAAGTTGGCGTTAACCAAAAAGGACGGTGGCCCGGGCCACCGTCCTGATTTTTTGGGTGCCGCGTCCCTAACCTCGCCGGTGTTTATTTTTCCATCAACAGGACCTTTTCAGCATCATCGATTTCAATCAGCTTGACCTCGATGACTTCGTTGACCGTGGTCTGCACATTGCGACCGACGAACGTCGCCTCGACCGGGATCTCGCGGTGTCCCCGATCAATCAGCACACAGAGTTGCACACGGCGCGGCCGGCCGTGAGAAAAGAGCGCGTCCAGCGCAGCCCGCGTCGTGCGGCCTGTGAAGAGAACATCATCCACCAGCACGATGTTCTTATCCTCGATCTCGAACCCGATTTCTTTTTCTTGCACCACCGGCTTTGGGCCTAGCGTGGAAAGATCATCGCGGTAGAAGGTGATGTCCAGAGTGCCCACCGGTACTGGAGCATTTTCAATTCGCGTGATGATTTTGCCGAGCCGCTCTGCGATTGGCACGCCGCGCCGGCGGATTCCAACCAGTCCAAGGCCATTGACGCCCCCATTTTTCTCGACAATTTCATAAGCGAGACGAACCAGCGTGCGCTCGATCTCGGAAGCGGACATGAGTTGTGCCTTCTGGCGAAGACCTGTTTTACGGGAAGGATTTTTTGCATTCATGTGTTTTCGCGCCTATCGAAGCCAGCAACTCAATGTATTCAACGCTCTCCAGCTTGGTCAAGCGCTCTCAAGGAATAACGGGTGATTCGACGCAAGAAAGGTGATGACTACTCGCTAGATCGTTCGGCGGGTTCGGCGGACTCAAGCTCTGGAGCAGCGAGTTGAGCGCGGCTCGGAGGCGGAGTTTTCACTATCCGGGCCAGCAGCGAATTCGGCTGCCGAACGGCGGCCAGGTCGAGTTCGGGCATTGCCAGCGCGGTATCGCTGGGTAAGATTCCAATGGCCTGGTTCCTCCCCAGCGCCTTGGCGCGATACAGCGCGATGTCCGCAAGTTCGATCGCCTCCTCAGCGCAGATGGACTCGAACGCATTTCGGCACCACGGATAAGGCGCCCATCCAACCGAGCAAGTTTTGCGAACCATGATTCCATGCCCCAGATCAAACGGTTCCGACGATATGACCTCGAGCACACGACTGCAGAACGCCGGTGTTCCTGACGGATCTGCCGAGCGGCTCATGATCAGAAATTCTTCTCCGCCCCAGCGGACCAGCACGTCGGATTTGCGAACCACCGAAGATAAACGCTGCGCCACCAGTTGCAACAGCCGGTCCCCGGCCGCATGGCCATAGTGATCGTTCACTTCTTTGAAGAAATCCATATCAACCATGATGAACACGAGATCTCGATGATCCATCTTGCGGATGTCGCTGCCTCGTGCCCGCTGATAATTTCGCAGCACCTGGCCCGCTTCAGCGGTGAGAATTTCTTCCAGATAACGGCGATTCCAGATGCCGGTCAGTGCGTCAGTGAATGAAATCTCCTGCAGTTCCAGATTCTTGCGCTGTAACTCCAGGCTATGCCATCGCAGAGAATGCTCTTTATTCTCCAGTTCATCTTTTAGCCGGCACATTTCCTCTAGGTTGCAGCGCGACAAGCGCAGAAGGCTGAGAAGTTCCTGGTCCAGCAAATGTTGTTTGAAAAATACTAATGCGCCCATGCCGACCATGGTCGCCACAGTCAGCAACAGTCTGTATGTGCGCACTCTGTGCGGCACATTCCCGCCGAATTCTGCCCATGCCACCATCAGCGGTGTGATGAACACAGCCAACATCGCAAGACGCGCTTTCCATATGCCATGTCCACGAGCCGGAGTCTCCTGGCTCTGATTCATCGTCGCATCGTCCTGCGGCAGGAAACCGATGCGGACAAACCACAACATGGCCGCCACCAGGGGAACATCGAAAAGGCTCCCGGTGTAGTAAATATGCATGTCGATCGCCTCGCTGGCCTCCAGCGAAGCAATGCAGTAAAGCAGGGTCGCGCCGCATAAGTGAGCGTAAATGCTGCGCCACGCGCCCGTAGCCCGCCTCCATACCAGAACCAGCCCGGCCGCTAGCACCAGTTGCTCGCAAACGTAAAGTACGTCAAAGCTTCTGCCGTAAATGGCCTCGATCGGGTGCACATACTGCCAGGGAATCACGACAAACAAATAGAGAAACAGCCACCAGGTAAGGAGCAGGGCGAAGTCGAGCGTTCCCGCGCGGATGGCGCGATGATCTTGTTGGACCTGGGGTTGGATCGCAACCGCAGCCATCATCGGAACCACGTGCAGAAATAAAATTACATCTCCGACAAAAGGGTTCGGCGCCTCATGCCGCAGAAATACCTCAAAATAAGTCCACAGGACCTGCGAGGCCAGCCACATGCCCATCCCCAAGGCCATCAATACCCAGAAAAGACGCGCCTTCGGAGGAGCTGTCTTAAGATTTGCGAGAACCGCGAGTGTGGCGCAGAGGAGAATTACATTTTGCAGAATATCGCCAAACGCGGTGAGCGCGAAGCCACGCGCAACAAAAACTGACAGGCAAATATGGATACACACCACCGTGCACACGATGGTCGCCCACATGCGGCCGCGCTGGAGCGGAGATTTCCCCACAGCGTGATTGTAAGTTTCCGGTTCGAGTTTCTGTGTGTTACCAACGTAACGGCTGAAAGGGGATAATCCGGAGGTTTCTAGTCAGGAAAGAATGGCCATGAACTGTTTCGCAAACCGGTAAACGTCGTCATAAGAATTATACAGCGGCACCGGTGCCACCCGAAAAGTGTCTGGCTCACGCCAATCCCCGATCACGCCCTCAGCGGCCAGTCGGTCGCATAATTCGCGTCCGTGGTTTCGCAGGCGAATGGAAAGCTGTGCGCCTCTTCGCGTTTGTTCTGCCGGGGTGACGATGGAAAAGTTTGCTGAGTCTTCCTGATGCAGCAAAAATTCCAGATATCCCGTGAGCGCTTCGCTTTTTGCTCGCAAATTTTCCATACCAGCCTCGGCGAAAATCTCCATCGAGGCTCGCAACGGAGCAAGCGCTAGAATCGGTGGGTTGCTCAATTGCCAACCCTCCGCGCCTTGCATGGGATGAAAATCCGGTCCCATTTGGAAGCGGGTCTTTTCGTCGTGCCCCCACCAACCAGAAAAGCGGGGAAGGTCGAAGGCGCGCTTGTGACGCTCGTGCACGAAGCATCCGCCAACGCAGCCGGGGCCGCCGTTCAGATATTTATAACTGCACCACACCGCGAAATCCGGCGCCCAGTCGTGCAGTCTTAGCGGAATGTTTCCCGCCGCATGGGCCAGATCGAACCCGACCACACAGCCGAGGCGATGCCCGGCTTTCGCGATTGCTTCCATGTCGAACGCTTGACCAGTCGCATAGTTGACGCCACCCAGTAAGATCAGAGCGATGGAGCGCCCCTCGCGCTCAATCAGCGATTCGATATCGTCGTCTCGCAGGCAAGGCTCGCCCTCGCGCGGAGTCGCTTCCAGCATCGAGGTCGCCACATTCAACCCATGCAATCGAATTTGTGACTGCACGGCATATTGATCCGAAGGGAATGCCGCCCGCTCGATCAAAATCTTGTGTCGCTCGGCAGTAGGCCGGTAGAACGAAGTCATCATCAGGTGCAGGCTGACGGTCAGCGAATTCATTACTACGACTTCGCCAGGTTGTGCTCCGACCAGCGCGGCAGTTTGCTGCGTGAGCAGCCGATGATAAGGCATCCATGGAGCTTTTGCATGAAAATGTCCTTCGACGCCAAGCTCCGCCCAATCGCGCAATTCCTGTTCAAGATATGACCGGACGGTCTTGGGCTGCAGTCCAAGCGAGTGTCCGCACAGGTAAACGCAATCGGCGCCGTCTTTAGTTTTTGGAATGAAAAAGCGTGCCCGAAAATCTGCCAGAGGATCGCGAGCATCCATTGCAGCGGCAAACTCCCGTCCCATCTGATAATCGATGCCCGTCAAGAGGGCAACTCCAGTGGCGTGAGTTCGCTGCGAATCAAATGATCTGCTCTATTCCAGTCGAGATCCTCGATGTGCTCAATGCCATCACACAGTTCGGCCAACATGCGCTCTTGCACGCGTCCTCTGACGAGCGCGGTGGAATACGGGATCCGATGAAATGTGACCATTGCGTATTTCGGTACGAAAAGGTTCGGGTATCGCGATTCCAGCGCCAGTTCAACTTTCTTACGAAACAAAAAGTGCGCATCTGCGACCCGGTCCCGCATCTCGACGAAATTTTCAATTGCAAGACCTGCAATGGCGTCGGTGTTTATTTTTCGGGCTCGCTCAAACTCGGGAAAGACGCGTCCCCAGTCGTCGCCATGCTTGTCAATCAATTGGAGCAAACAACTACAATCCTCAAAGCCGCAGTTGATTCCCTGGCCAAAGAAGGGCACGATCGCATGAGCAGCGTCTCCCAACAGAAGAGTTCTTCCTTCGACGTGCCAGGGAAAGCATTTGACGGTGATCATCGCGCCCGTTGGATTGGCAGAGAAATTGTCAGCCAGATCGGGCATGAGGGGAGTTGCATCGGGAAATCGTGACTGAAAGAACGAAAGCGCATCCTGGCCACTATTCAGTTCTGCGAAACTATCCGGGCCTTCGAACGGCAAAAAAAGAATGCAAGCAAACGTCCCGTCCACATTCGGCAGAGCGATGAGCATGTAGTTTCCGCGCGGCCAGATGTGCAGAGCGTTCGTTTCCAGAGCGTGTTTTCCATCCAGCCGCGCTGGAATGGTAAGTTCTTTGTATCCGTAATCGAGATATTGTTGCGAGAAGTTGAAGCGAATCAGTTTGAGCATTTCGCTGCGAATGGCGGAGGCTGAGCCGTCGCAGCCGATCACCACATTTGAGTCATGTAAAGTAGTTTCACCGCTCTGCTCGTCGCGTAATTCAAGCCTGCCCGACTTCAAATCGATCCCCGTGCAGCGCTGCTCGAAAGAAGTCCTCACGCCCTCCGCCTCGGCCGCGTTCATCAGCGCGATGTTCAAGCCCGCACGAGAAATCGAATTGATGACTTCGGTTTCGTTCTTTCCGTAGGCTTGAAATGTCAACTCTGATTTGAGGGAATGCATCATCCGGCCCTTCATGGGGATGATGATGTTCTTCATTCCGCCCCACAACCCGGCTTGCGAGAGGCCATGAATTCCGCGCGCAGAAATTGCCAGATTGATAGATCGCCCCGCGCTCATTCGAACGCGGCGCATATCAGGACGCCGCTCGAAGATCTCCACCTGAAACCCGCGGCGCACTAGTCCGATCGCCAGCAGCGGGCCGGTCAGTCCAGCCCCGATCAGGGTGATAGTCTTGGATTTCGAAGTCATAGGACGCGAGATAGCACTATCATCATTCGGTCAACAGCGTTCGCGCCTCCCAGAGTTCCGGGAAAAATTTCTTGTCGAGTGTGAGCTTCAGATACGATGAACCCGCGCTACCGCCGGTGCCCATGCGGACCCCGATGATGCGCTCTACCAGTTGGATGTGCCGCAATCGCCAGCTCACTATCAGTTCATCGAGCTCGGTGAGGCGCTCGCATACATCGATCCAATCGCGATGTGCATGCTCGTCGCGGTACAACGAGAGAACAGCTCTGGCGCGCGCGTCGAACTGCTGTCGTTCGGTCGCATCGGCGCCAATCTCCAGTTTGCCCAGCGCACGCAGAGCGTCGAAAAAAACACTATGCAACGAAGGCTCCCGCAACCTGCGTTCCAATTGAGCGTGTGCCTCAGGAGTAGGCCGGTGATAGCGCAGCATCTTTTCATCTTTTAATCCGCACAGGAATTCCAGCTCGCGAAATTGCTCTGATTGAAATCCGCTGGCCGGCTCTAGCTTGCCGCGAAAAGCAAGGAAGTGCGTAGGCAGCATGGTTTCGAGGATCGTAAACTGTTCCACCAGAACGCGCGTGATCTCCGTACAACGCCGCAATAGTCGCGCCGCTTCATACACGGCATCATGCGATTGCGGATTTTGCCCTGCCGCGCGCAGGTTTGCGACAACTGCATCCAGGTCGTGCAGTAACTCCTTGAACCATAGCTCGTACGTCTGGTGCACGATGATGAAGAGCATTTCATCGTGATGTGGCGGCGCTGACTGCGGCTGTTGCAGCTGCAGCAGATCAGCAACCCGGAGGTATGAGCTGTACGTGAGTTGATCGCGATGAATTTCTACAGGTGCCTTGACCCCTGGAGCTCCAGTTTGCGGTCTCTCTTTTGTAAGTCCGAGAAATTGTTCTGCATTGCCGCCCAACAAATCGGCCTTCGCTTGCGCGGACAAACGACTTCCGCGAATCAGTGAGCCGATGCCATGTTCGCCCAATGGAAACGGATAATCGGAACCCAGCATCACCCGTTCAGATCCCATAGTCTCGACAAGAAATTCGAGAGCACGCCGATCGAACACAGCCGAATCCACGGAAAAGCGGTTCAGATATTCCCGCGGAGGCATCTTGCAAACGCCGTGTGCCACGGGATGATGCTGCCACGCATTCTCCAATCGCCCCAGGAGAAACGCGAAGCTTCCGCCGCCGTGCGCGAAACAAATTCGCAAGCTCTGCGGCAATTTGTCGAACGCGCCCCCCAGGATCATGGCCACGATCCCAAGTTGCGTCTCTGCCGGCATCCCTACAGTCCAGGGCATCATGTAGTTCGGCATCCGCTGTGGCGCAAGCATGTCCCAGGGATGGACCAGCACCGCAGCACCTTCGTCGGCACAGTGATGCAGAAATGTGACGATGCCCGGATCGTCTAAATTCTTTTCTCCAACGTGGTTTCCAATCTGCACTCCAAGATGCCCGGCTCGCATACAACGGCTGAGTTCGCCACATGCAGCGTCTACATTCTGAAGCGGAACCTGGCAAAGCGACTTCAGCCGGCCTATGCCTTGCACGCAGAGTTCGAGTGCAGCATCGTTGAAGAATTTCGCGTAGTCGAGTGTGTGCTCAACCGGCCGCTCGTAGCCGAACAGAACAGGAGTTGCCGACATCACCTGAATGTCGATGCCATCTCGGTCCATCTCGCTGAGCCGAACTGCAGGATCCCAACACGCAGAATATATGTGGCGAAAGAAGCGATCGCCGACCATGATCTCTGCCTTGCCGGGTTCGGTGTGCTTGATCCATGGCCAGTTCGGGGTGCCGTAGCGAGCCGCGAGATCCGGCCATGTGCGGGGAAAAAAGTGATTGTGAATGTCGATGACTGGCATTTACTGTTTGCCGGGATGAATCGCTCCGCAGTGCTTGCACTTGCGCAGATTCTCGTCGCTGTAAAACTTTTCAAATAGAGGAGGCAGATCGCTCACAATGCTCTTCAACTTAACCTCGGCGCGATGCACGAGCTGATGGCAATTCTGGCAGTACCACTCGAAACCGTCCAAAGCGCCTTCTGGACGCGGCATCTCGACCACCACTCCGATGCTCCCTTCCTGCAGTCGCTGCGGCGAGTGCCGCATATGTTTGGGCAAAAGAAAAATCTCGCCCTCCTTTACGGGAATCTCAAGCGGCGGTTTCCCAGGCGTTTCCATGATGCGAAGAAAAATGTTGCCCTTCAACTGGTAGAAGAATTCTTCGGTCGGATCATCATGATAATCGCGCCGGTGGTTTGGTCCGCCCACCACCGTGATCATCATCTCGCCGTCTTCCCATACCTGTGCGTTCCCCACTGGCGGCTTGAATTTTTCCTTGTTCTGGTCGATCCATCCCTGGAAATTGAAAGCCTTCAATTCTTTGATTGACGGCATATCTGCTCCTATTTCTCCGGTTTGTAAGCAACGGCTCGGATTTCGATCAGCAGATGCGGATGCGGCAGTTGGTGCACGGCTACGGTGGTTCGCGCCGGGCCATCATAGCCGAAGTATTCGCCATACACTTCGTTGTATCCGCCGAAATCATTCATGTTCACGAGGTAGGTCGTTACTTCAACCAGATCCTCCAACTCCGCACTGGCGCTGTGGAGAATGTCTCGCAAATTTTCGATCGCGGCTTTCGTTTGAGCTTGTATGTCGAGACGCGTGGTTCCCAAAGCATCCACCTCTGCGCCCGCAATCGTATTATCAGCTCGCCGTGCGCTTGTTCCCGAAATCACAAGAAAGTCGCCGGCGCGCTTGAAGTGCGGATACTTGCCGCGCGGCCTCGCCTTCCCCTCGACGACCTGGCTTTCGATTTTCGCCATCGCTCACAGCCGAATGCAGATGTTATTCATCTCGGAATAGAAATTCAACGAATGCGTGCCACCTTCGCGCCCAATGCCGGAGAGCCCGACGCCACCGAACGGAGTCCGCAAGTCGCGCAGGAACCAGCAATTGACCCACGTAATCCCCACATTCATCCGCTGCGCCACACGGTGGCCGCGCCTCAAATTCGTCGTCCAAATGGACGCCGCCAGTCCATATTTCGTGTCATTCGCCATGCTGACCGCTTCTTCTTCCGTATCGAATGCAGCAACATGGCATACCGGCCCGAAAATTTCTTCTTTCACACAGCGTGCCGATTCCAACAACCCAGTATAGATCGTCGGTTGCACATAAAACCCGTGATCCAGCGAGTTGCCGAACTCGGGTACTCCGCCTCCAGTGACCACATGGGCTCCCTCTTCGCGTGCCAGTCGATAGTACGACAGCACTTTCTCGCGATGCTGTCTGGAAATCAGTGGTCCCATCTGAGTAGAGCTTTCCAGCGGAGATCCCAGACGCAAGCTCTCGGCCTTCTGCTTCAGCGCTTCCACGAAACGATCGAAGATTGAGCGCTCGACATATATGCGCTCCGCACACAGACAAACTTGCCCTGTATTTAGGAAAGCCGCATCGCCGACCCCGTCGATCGCCTGCTCAAATTCGCAGTCTGCGAAAACGATTGCGGCATTCTTCCCTCCGAGTTCGAAAGAGACCGGCTTCACCGACGCCGCAACCGTCTTCATAATCGCCGCGCCTGTCTGCGACTCGCCGGTAAAGGTCACCGCATTCACGTCCGGATGTTGCGTCAAAAATTCCCCAGCCGAATTCGGTCCGAACCCGTGCACCACGTTGTAGACGCCGTCTGGAATTGCGGCTTCTTTGATGACTTCCGCTAGCAGGGTGGCTGTTGCCGGAGTCTCTTCCGAAGGCTTTACAACAACAGTGTTGCCGCAGGCCAGTGCGGGCGCTACTTTCCAAGTCAGCAAGAGGAGCGGCAGGTTCCATGGTGTGATGACGCCCACAACTCCAATGGGTTTGCGGATTGCATAATTCAGCGCGCTCCTGCCATCCAGGGTCTCGGTCTGAAAAGATTCCAGTGCCGCAACTTTGATCAAGTCAGCAAAGGCACGGAAATTTGCAGCCGCGCGAGGAACGTCCAACTTTGAGGCGAGGCTGATGGGTTTGCCAGTATCCGCCACTTCGGCTGCAACCAGGGAATCGAAGCGCTTCTCGATTGCCTCCGCTATCTTGTGAAGGCACGCTGCACGCTCGCGAGCTCCCCACCGGCCCCATTCTCCAGCGTGTGCTTTTCGCGCTGCTCGCACCGCCTCGTCAACCAGATTCCGATCCGCCTCCGAGACCTCTGCGATCACCGACCCGTCTGCCGGATTCACGTCGACGAAGTCGCGCGTCCCTCGCACGAATCGGCCGTCAATGTAATTGAGAATGGGATTCACTGGAGGGATCTCAGAGAAATCGTACCAGTCGCACTCGGAACGACGCAACGAACCATGTTCAAGCAAAGCATGTTCACGTCTTTCGCTCTTTTAGATAACGCCGTAATGCATCCTGCCAGGTGGGCATTTCAATTCCCCAGCGTTTGAGACTCGCGGGAGACAACACAGAATACTCGGGGCGCCTCGCTGGCCGGGGCATTTGCTGCGTGTTGACGGGGCGAATCTCGGCGATAGAGCCCGCCTCCCTCGCGATTTCCCGCGCGAATTCGAACCACGAGCAATTGCCCAAGTTGGTCCCATGAATGATTCCGTGGGCGCTGTTTCGGCATAGCTGAATAATCGCTCCAGCCAAATCCGTTGCATACGTAGGGCACCCGCGCTGGTCGTCTACAACATCCAGCGCCGGGCGGCTAGCGGCCAACCTTAGAATCGTATCTGGAAAGCATTTCCCTCCAGCTCCGAACAGCCACGAGGTGCGGACGATGCAGACGTCGGCAATAGTTTCGAGCAACTGGACTTCCGCCTCCGCTTTCGATCGGCCATAAACGCTCTGCGGGTTTCGTGAGTCATCAATTTCGTAAGGTGTGCGCTTTGTCCCGTCAAAGACATAGTCGGAACTCAAGAACAGCATCCTGCTGCCAGCCTGTTTGGCGGCTTTTGCGACGTTTACTGCGCCGTCGCGATTCACCGAGAAGGCCCGCTCTTGCTCCCTCTCGCAGCCGTCCACGTCGGTGTATGCGGCCGCCAGCACAATCCAGTCGGAATGCCCTTGCTCCAGGGCCCTTCGCACCTGATCCGGATCGCGAATGTCGGCATCGCGCGAAGTGAGGCCGCTGATCTCATCCCCACTCCATTCGCGCATGAGTGCCTGGCCCAGAAGACCCGAGACGCCAAAGATAGTCACTCTCATGGTGAGGCTCGTTGCGGCTATTTGAAAGTTTCAACTTCGCGAAGGGTATTGCCTCGCTGATCTTTTGCAGAGACGATGGGCGCTCCGTCGAGTTCCCAATCAATCTTTAAGTCCGGATCATTCCACGCCAAAGTGCGTTCGTGTTGGGGGGCATAGTAAGCCGTGGTCTTGTAGAGCACATGCGCTCTTTCCGACGCGACTCGAAACCCGTGCGCGAAACCCGCCGGGATCCACAGCATGCGTTTGTTGTCGCCGGAAAGCCACACACTCTCCCACGTCTTAAAGGTTGGTGAACTGCGCCGCAAGTCCACAGCGACGTCGAGAACTTCTCCTTCCACCACGCGCACAAGTTTTCCTTGCACCTGTTGGATCTGGTAGTGCAATCCGCGGAGGACGTTGCGGCCGGAGCAGGAATGATTGTCCTGCACGAAGCGCTCGTCGATGCCAATGCTGGCCATCCCCTGCTCGTTATAGCTTTCGAGAAAAAATCCGCGCTCGTCGCCAAACACGCGTGGCTCCAGAATGAAAAGCCCGGGCAGAGATGTCGGAATCTTAGTAATCGCAGTCATCGTAGCTTTGCCCCGCTGCAGGTTGCATTACGCGGGCCGCATTGATTTCAGAATACCCTTTCGCGCAGAAGTTGCAGAAGATATGCCCCGTAGCTGCTGTTCTTCATCGAACTGCCGACCCGCTCCACCTGCTCGGCCGTGATATAGCCCGAACGATAGGCGATCTCTTCCGGGCAGGCCACCATCAGCCCTTGCCGTTTCTCGATCGCTTGAATGTAGAGTGCCGCTTCCATCAAAGATTCGTGGGTTCCAGTGTCGAGCCATGCCATGCCGCGGCCCATCACCACGACTTCAAGCTGATTGTTCTTCAAGTAAGTCTTATTGACATCGGTGATCTCAAGTTCGCCGCGCGCGCTTGGTGTGAGCGACTTCGCAATCGCCACCACTTGATCATCGTAGAAATAAAGTCCGGTCACCGCGTAGCTTGATTTGGGCTGGTGCGGTTTTTCTTCGATGCTCAAGGCGCGTCCACCGGCGTCAAACTCAACTACTCCATAACGTTCCGGATCATGCACCCGATGCGCGAAAACCCTTGCCCCGCGCACCTTTCCAGATGCTTCACGGAGATCTTTAACCAGATCGTGCCCATAAAAAATGTTATCTCCGAGGACTAACGCGCATGGGCTGCCTGCAATGAACTCTTCGCCCAGTAGAAATGCTTGTGCGATTCCCTCAGGCTTGGGCTGCACGCGATATTGAAGATGAATGCCGAACTGGTTGCCGTCTCCGAGAAGAGCCTGGAATTTCGGCATGTCCTCGGGAGTTGAGATGATTAGGATTTCGCGAATCCCCGCCAGCATCAGCGTGCAAAGCGGGTAGTAAATCATGGGCTTGTTGTAAACCGGCAGCAGGCTTTTTCCCATGGCCTGAGTCACCGGATAGAGACGTGTGCCCGCACCGCCCGCCAGAATGATTCCTCTGTATGCGCTTTCTTGCATGATTTCGGGCCTTGCTCAACTCGAGTAATGCAGGGCGATCCAATCCCGATAACTACCGCTAGTCACTTCTCTCGCCCAGTCTTCATTTTCAAGATACCAGCGGACCGTCTTGCGAATCCCGCTGTCGAAGGTTTCCTTCGGCTTCCATCCCAGCTCGCGTTCGATCTTGCGCGCGTCCATCGCGTAGCGCCGATCATGCCCCGGGCGGTCTTTCACATAAGTGATTAACTCGCGACGCGGCTTCGTGAGCCTCGGCGCCATCTCATCGACTAGATCGCAGATCGACTCCACAATTTCAATATTCGGTTTTTCGTTCCAGCCGCCGATATTGTAAGTCTCTCCCGGCTGGCCTTTGCGCAGAACGGTTGCGATCGCCTCGCAATGATCTTCAACATACAGCCAGTCGCGCACGTTCTTGCCATCGCCATAAACTGGAAGTGGCTTGCCATCCCGCGCATTCAGAATCATCAACGGGATCAACTTTTCTGGAAACTGGAATCGTCCGTAGTTATTCGAGCAATTCGTCGTCAGCGTCGGGAGGCCATAGGTGTGGTGGTAGGCGCGAACCAGGTGATCCGATGCGGCCTTGGATGCGGCGTACGGACTGTTCGGCGCGTAGGGCGTCGTTTCAGAAAACGGCGGATCGTCTGTCCCGAGCGAACCATAAACTTCGTCGGTGGATACGTGCAGGAATCGGAAATTTCTTCGCGCATCCTCAGAGAACGGGGACCAGTACGCCCTTATCTCTTCCAGCAGTGCAAACGTCCCGTCGATGTTCGTGCGAATGAAATCATCTGGACCGTGGATCGAGCGATCCACGTGGCTTTCAGCGGCGAAGTGCACAACAGCTCTGGGTCGATGCTGACTGAGAATCTGATGCAGCACTGCCCGATCGCAAATGTCGCCATGGATAAATTTGTATCGCCGGTCGCTCGCGATGGACGCGACATTGTGCGGGTTCCCGGCATACGTGAGTTTGTCCAGATTAACAAGCGAGGTCGACTCCTCCTTCATCTGCTGCAGGACAAAGTTGGAGCCGATGAATCCGGCGCCGCCAGTAACCAGAATCGTGTCGGGCATGTATGGTGCTTGCCCCCGGGTCTCCCCGTGCGAGGCAAGCAATTGATTGTAAATAAAAAAACGGGCCTGAGGCCCGTCATTGTTCGTAATTCGCATTTTCTTTACTTTAAATCTTGCTTCGTCCTATCCAGCCTTTTGCTGCGCAGGCTGCGACCTGCCGGTCACGGCGCTGGCGCTCGGTTTCTTCGGCACTGCATCCGTCTCAACCCAGCCCATCATTCTGAAGTAGGCTGCCTCTATCTCAGAGGATATCTGCTGCCATTGATATTGCTCTTCGATTCGCCTTCTCGCCATTTTTCCGGCTGCCTCACGCACGGCCGGATTCGCGATCAAGAATCGTAGCCGGTCCGCCAGGTCCCTGGCGCAGCCCCGTTGGAAAGTGAATCCCGCACCGTCGACCACTTCGCGGTTTTCCGGGACGTCGCTGGTCAAGACGCAGAGTCCAGCGCCCATCGCGTCCAGTAACGCGAGCGACAGCCCTTCAAGATCAGAAGGCAGTACGAAAATCATCGCGTTGGTCACTAGTTCATCCAGCGTCTTCCCGGAAACCCAATCCAGCATTCGGATTCGGTCGCTGGCATGCGTTCGCAGTTCGCGGCTGTAGTCGTCGCAGTAGCTCGAAGCCCCGGCCATCACCAGCCTCACATCGGTATCAAGCTGTTCAAAAGCCTCCACCAAGAGATGGCAGCCTTTTTCAGGCGAAAATCGCCCCAGAAAAAGCACGTAATTCCCGGGCTCCAACCCCCACTCCAGAATCTGTCGTGGTTCGACCCAGGATCGCAATACCCCTCCATTCGGTACGTACGATGCGTCGATGCCATGCATCTCTCGATATCGTTCCTGTAACGCCCTCGAAACCACCATGGTCGCGTTGGGCAACGTAACCGACGCCCGCTCGCCCGCTCGCAGCACTGCGGCAGCCAGGCGTCCCCACTTCTTGCGCTGCCAGTCCAAACCCTGCACGGTTACCGCCGTTTTCATATGCGCAAGCCTGGGCAAGGACGAGAACAGGGCCGGACCGAGTGCGTGGTAATGCACCACGTCATACTTGTGTGCCAAAGCATGCGCCGTGCTCAAGAGAGTGTGCACGACCGTCTCGAAATGTTTCGACCGGATCGTGGGCAGCCGTACCAGTCGCATGCCATTGTGATCGGCTGCCGCAGGCGTGAAGTATGTCCGGCAGTAAATCGTGACTTCGTGTCCCATCTCGACCAGGCGCTTGCCCACTTCCTCGTAATAGGCTTCGATGCCACTGTATTTCGACACCACGCCGCGTCCGCCAATAAAGGCGATCCGCAACTTGCGATCCAGTCCGCGAGTTGGCCGGTGGAAAGGGCGGTCCCACGGCGCCGCCTCCTTGGTCGGGATCAATGCAGGAAAGACCCGATGTCTGGCTGCCGTCACACGCTCGTAGATTGCCGTGAGCTTGCGGTAGTGCTCCTCTGGAGTATGGCGCTGCCTGACAAACTCCCATCCCGCCCGACCCATTTTCCGCGCTAACTCCGGGGTGCCTGCCAGTTTCTCAATCGCTCGTGCCAATTGATCCACGTCCCCCGTGGGATGGAGAATTCCGGTTTCACCATCACGCACTAATTCGCGCCGTGACCCCGTGTCCGACGCCACTACGGCACGTCCTTCTGCATAGGATTCCAGGATAGTCTTGCCCAGAGTCTCGTAGGCATGTGACGGCAAAACCGTGAATCGCGAGCGTGCGATCAGCGCATCTCTGCGTGATCCGTCAACCCGCCCGACGAATTCGACGTTTCTCAATTCCAAAGAACTCGAGAGTTGCTCGAGTTCTGCGCGTTGCGGCCCCTCTCCGGCGACAATCAGTCTCCGATGTGGCAGGGTCTGCATCGCACGCAGAAGATCATGCACACCTTTTTCCACGGACAATCTTCCAAAGTAGAGAAGCGGCGCGTCCTCCCCGGCCTCACACTCGACGAGGGCATGTGCCTCCTGAAAATGCGGCAGCACCTCGAATTTCCGGCCATCCCATCCGTGTTCTATGAACTTGTTGCGTACGAACTGGCTCGGCGCCAGGAAAGTGTCCACACATCTGCGAAACGTGCCGACGCAGCGGTGGACGTACGCTTCCGTCATCAGCGTCACACGGGCGCCCAGCCCCGAATAGCATTTCGCCTGCAGTGCGTGCCAGAATGCTCCGCCCTTGCAGTCCTCACAAGCCTCGCCCTGTGCAACCAGGTTGTAGCTCGGGCACAGCAGCTTGAAATCGTTCAGGTGATAGACCACCGGAACTTTGTGAGCTTTCAATTCCCACAGGATCGATGGCGACAAATGATGATAGATATTTCGCACATGCGCCAGATCCGGGCGGAACTCGCGGATCATGGCGCGCATCCGCTTGCGCGAGTCCGTCGAGTAAACTGCATGTCCCGCCCTCCGCGCCCTCTGCCAGAGCCCCCCCGCTGCTTTGAAGTCGATGAGGGGAACGAAATTTTGATCGTACGAGGTCGGCTTGCCACGCGGGTTAGCCATCGAAAACAGCGCTACTTCGTGCCCCTGCGACCGCATCAACTCCATCAGTTCGAACAGGTAGACTTCGGTTCCGCTGAACCGGTAGTTGTATTTGTTGCAAAACAAAATCCTCATTACGATGGCTCTCGATCTGCGGGATCTTCTGTTGCCTGATCCGCTTCATGAATAACTCCGCGAAGGCTGCTAGATTTTTCT
Organism: uncultured Acidobacteriota bacterium; assembly: GCA_963701925.1. GTDB lineage: Bacteria > Acidobacteriota > Terriglobia > Terriglobales > Acidobacteriaceae > Sulfotelmatobacter. The sequence continues at coordinate 487,628 of CAVPBQ010000004.1, read as the reverse complement.
TGCGGTTGTAGTTATGCCGCACCTGCACCTGGGCAGCGTGACGAACCCAGCTTAGGTTCATGGCGGCCGCAGGGCTGTAATTCCGATCGGATGGACGCGAGTTTTCGAACAGGGAATGAATAAATAACAACTGCGCCAGGAAATCGCCCATCGAGCCGGGCTGGTAAAGAAATCCGGTCTTGCCCGAGACGACCAGCTCAGGAATCCCGGTGATCGCGGGCGCGAGCACAAGTTTGCCCCGTGCCATTGCCTCCATCAATGCCAGCGGAATGCCCTCGCTGCGGCTGGTCAGCACCACGATGTCGGCGCGGTCGTAGAGCGAATCCATGCTCTCGCGAGCCACGTGTCCCAGCAGTGTGACCCGGTGCTTCAAACCGAATTTCCGAATCAGCGATTCGAGTTTGCTCCGTTTCGGACCATCCCCAGCAATGGAACACACAAACTGCACGCCTCGCGCTTGAAGCTGTGCGCAGGCGCGAATCAAGAACGCATGATTTTTGACTGCATGCAACCGGCCCACTGCTAAAAGCGAAATTTTCCGCTCACGATAGGCCGAGGAATGATGCGTCTTCGCCTGCGGCAGTTCCACTCCCAGCCGCGAAACCAGTACCTTGTCCGCATCGATGTTGGGATAGTGCTCCAGAATGTAGCGCCGGTTGTAATCTGAGACGGTGAGACAAAACGAACACTTCTCCAGCTTCACGTCGAGATAAGCCGCTTGCAGCAGCAAGTCAGAGCCATGCAGCGTCAGGCTGAAACCAGTATCCAGCAACCGCGATGCGGTCATCGCGATCCAGGAGCCGAAGTATCCATGATGCGCATGAATGTGATCGACTTCCTTCTCTGCGAGCATGACGGCGTAGCACGCGCCCAGGTAGGTGTGGAGCAGGGCCTTCATTCGGCCGAACGGCCCCTCGCGCCCTCGCAAAACCACCCGGCCGATCAATCCAGAAATTCGATTCCACCGGCATAACGCAAGCCACGCGCCTTTGAACAGAACCATCAAGCCCACCGGCAGCAGCAAAACTTCCGGGGCGCACCTTGCCCCCGAATCTGTCTCGCTGTCGTCGCGCGGCGCCCGTACGCTGCCGGCAATCACCCGGATTCCTCGCCGCCTAAGCTCTTCGATCTCCTCCCCAACGTACGGCTCAACCGGGCAAGGGAACTGATTCGCGAGATAAGCAATCGTCAGCATGACGGGCAGACCTCCGCCCGGCGACGCTGCGCCGCGAGCATTCCAGCCATGGTGAATAGCAGTCCGTTCACGAATTGATAGCTCATCACCACCATCGCGGCGTTCACCCAGTACACTCCCAGCAAGATCGGCCACATGCGGTGGAACTGCCCATCGAGAAACCCATGCTTCTCCTTATTCGGAATCCGGCCTCGCCCCAGGCGCCAGATCTCCCACGTAAGCCACAGGTACAGACCCAGCCCGACAACTCCGTGTTCCACCAGCAACTCCAGATACGTGTTATGCGGATACAACACTTTTTCGTCATATCCACTCACATACCGCGGCAACTCCGCGGGCATCTGGTGAAAACCCCAGCCGGTTAGAGGACGTTCCAGGAACATCTGCCACCCTCCCGCATACACGGCCGCGCGGAAGTCCACCGGGCCGCGCTCTGCCAGACGATCGCCAAGTGTGCCTCCCATCTCGGTGGTAGTCATTGCTATCGCGAGCCCCAGTCCGCCGACTATCACGAGGGCGACACACGCACGCCGTAGCGCACGGCATTTTGAAACGAAGGTCAGGGCGACAATGCTTCCCGCAAACGACAGCCACACCGCCCGCGTCATTGTGGCGAGGATGGCAAGCGGAACTGAGCCGAGGATCAGCACCATCTTGACCCCGCGCACACTGCCCCGGCGATAGGCGTGCAGCGCCAGCAGCGCCAGGATGTTCAGCGATACGCCATTCGCCACAGCCTGCAGCAGCGGACCGCGTGCGCGGTCGGCATGAAAGCCCAGGCTCTCGTCTAGGATGTAACGGGGAAAAATCAACTCCCGCGCTCCCACCAGGAAGGCAATCGCAGTGAAGCTGAGGTACGCCAGCACCACAATCGCGAAGATCTCAAACTGCCGGAAGCGCTTCTCCGTGGTGAAAACCAGTCCCGCCAGATGAAACAGCGAGTACGGCACAATAAACTTCGAGGCGATGAGGCTCCAGGTTTCGTGATCAAAAGGCTGGCCGATTGCGCTCGTGATTGCCAGCGCTGTCAAAGCGATCATCGGCCAGGTCGCTCGCTCCACAAAGAGTACCGATCGCCGCTGCGCGACCGCGCAACCGACGACGCCAATCACTAACAAGACAAAAGCCACCCGGTCAATTTCATAAAACTGCACATCCGGATGGCGCAGAAGCATTGCTGTTAGCGCTGCGAGGAACAGCAATGACGGTGCGGCCATCAGCGCCCGCAAGGGCAGAAACGCCATCTCCACGCCACGCGCCAGGAAATCGCCAGCGCGCTCTCGCCGCATCGGAGTCGCGATTGCCGGCGTCATTCTCCGCTTCCTCGCACCACTGCCAGCACTGTCCTTGCCAGAATCCGCGCATCGGAGCGCAGGCTCCAGGTGCGGATGTACTCCCGGTCCAACTCGATTCCGCGCTGAAAGGATGCGTCTCGTCGCGCCGTGACCTGCCAGAGTCCGGTGATCCCAGGAGTCACATCTAGCCTGGCCAGATGTTCGATTTCGTACGCGGCGTAGTCGTCAGCGGGATGCGGGCGCGGGCCCACCAGACTCATGTCGCCCTTCAAGACATTCCACAACTGGGGTAGTTCATCCAGACTGTAGCGCCGGAGAAATCGGCCTACGCCTGTAATCCGCGGATCAGCTGCAATTTTGAAAATCGGGCCCGACCGCTCGTTGCTTTGCCGCAACTGATCCTTCAGATCATCCGCATTGCTGACCATGGTGCGGAACTTGTGGCAGCGGAACAGTCTGCCTTTGCGTCCCGCGCGTTGCGCGCTATAGAAAGCCGGCCCCGGCGAATCCAGTTTGATGAGAATTGCGATCACCAACAGCAGAGGCGACAGAATCAGCAATGCCAGTCCCGCTCCCACCAGATCTACCATTCGCTTCGCAAGCAGCGCGGCCGCGGGCAACTGCTCCGCATGCAGACAAATCACCGGCAAATCCCCCACCCGCTCCAATTCGCTTGCCCCCAGCTTGTAGCCAAACAACTCGGGAACGATCTCCACATCCAATCGCAGGCCGGTGGCTTCACGGACCACTTGTTCGGTAAGGTTGCGGTCGCGCGGCGCGGCGAGAATGACTTCATCCACGAAGCCAGTGCGCGCCAATCGAGCCAGTTCGCTCACGCGCCCAATCACTCCTTCCCCCAGCGGGTATTCATCGTCGAGGAAGCCGTAAACCACGCGCCCAGCGGAGGGATGTTCCTCAAAAAAGGAAGCCACGCGGCGCCCCGTGATGCCCGCCCCGACGATCAGAACAGTGCGCTCGTCGCCGTTTGGCCGATCCGCCGTTTGCTGCCTTGAGCTCTGCCATCGCCAAACCCAAAGTGCTCCGAAGTGCAGCAAACCAACGCATCCGAACAGGCCCAGCGTCGGTCCCAAGGGGCGTTGTATCCCGAATCCCACCCCCAGGACCACTGTCGCCCAGACCACAGACTTGCCCAGGATCGGAGCCTGCTGCTGAACAGTCTTTCCTGGCATGTACAGCCCTTCGGTGTAGCCCAGTAGCGTGATGAGAACAGCGTGGAGTAGAGCGATTCCGGCCAGGGAGATGGGCAGGTCGCTGGCATAGGCCTGGAATTGAGCGCCCGGCAGAAAGGTTCGCAGTTGGACCAACACCGCTGCTATCAGCAACCAGTTCAGCCCGACCAGAGCAAAATCTGCCGCCGTCGCGCGCAACCAGGGAAGCGCTCGTCGAGTCCGCAGCGGAGCGGGCACAAGCAGGGCCAGCGGCAGTTCCGATGTTCTGATTTTTTCCCCCGCAGGAAATTTTGCGATCCTTGGCGATTGCACTGTCCTTACTGGCTGCGGAGGCTTTCGTTTTCCACTCAACACTCCGGCAGGAAATTCTCCAGGGATCAATCGCGCGCAGTCGATTGGTTCAGGGTCCCGCGCCGGAAATGGAGTACTTAAAGACACGTCGTCATCCTCTGCCGAGTTCCAATCCTTAGATCTGCCTTCGATTTCGCGCGGCCCTACAGCCTGCGATAAATTGCCTGAGGAATCGGGAATACCCGGTCGCTAAGCACCGTTCCCAGAATTCGCGCCCGCGCTCCCTCCAGTGAATCCTTGATCTTTCGGGCCACCGCCCGCCGCGTGTAGCGGGCCGACAAGACCAGAATGATTCCATCGGCGAACTGTGACATCGCCATCGCCGCGGGCGATTCTGCCGCCGACAGGGCTTGCACAATCGAGTAATCGAACTCCCGCCTCACCTGGCTCAAATGCGCATGCAGCGACGACGCTGATCCCGAGCTTCTCTCTCCCGCCTCGTTCGGAACCCACCAGAGATTGCCTCGCACCTTCGTCGCCAGTTGCCGCAGCCGATCGCTTCCATTTGCAGCATCTCGATTCGGAATCGCAGTGGACTGAATCTCCCGCACTTCCAGAATTTTCGGAAATCCGCCCACGACTGCGATGCTCTCCTGCGTCTCCGACGCGAGGGCCTCTCCCACACGGCGGCAAATGCTCAGCACCTCCGTTTCTGGATCCACCGCGCTGAACACCACCTGTCGGATCGTGTGGTCCAAGCTCGAAAAGAAAACCTGCCGTACCAGCCCGCGGATCTGCTCCCGGGCAAAGTTCTCCAGGCTCCATCCTTGATGGGGGCCAGCCGGAGCCGGTTGGCCTGAAGTAGGGGCCGGTTCAACCGTTTCGGAAGAGCTCCACTGCAAGGGTTCCGAGTCGCTGGAAGACAGCGTTGCTTCGGTGATGAGTCCATTGGTCATCCTGAAATCCTTTTTTGCGTTTGCAATGAACTCGGCAATGAAGCCAGCACCGGAGCATTCAGATACGCCAAAACGTCATCGGGCGTCCGAAAACCCTGATCCACATAGTCCGCGGCGAACGCCGCCCCAGCGCCTCCCGCCCCGGCAGCCACCATCGCAATCGCCAGCACGGTCCACGTCGACAAAACGGGCAACGCCGGTGCGACCGGCTGCTCCGCAAGCGCCACATTGACGATGCCCTGTTCGTCCAGCGCGTCCGCCATGCGCGCCTCCTCTCGCTTCTTCAGGTAGAGAAGATAGTTTTCTTCTGCCGCTTTCTCGCTGTTCTGCAGATCATCCTGAGTGATGGCCGCCTGCCCGAATTGACGGGCTGCCTGCTGGTAAGACGCCAGTTGCGCACCTATCTCAGCGGCCCGCGCCCGTAATGCGCGGAACTGCACCTCCGACTTTTCCAGTTCCGCCATCGCCCATTCATAGTGCGAATTTCGGTCGGTAGTTTCGTCGCGCAACGGTGCCGCGTTTTCGCGCGCGATCGCCGTTCCCGTCTCGCTGATCTGCTGGTCTACCTCCAGCACGAGTCGGTGGCTGGGCTCGAACTTGGTCAGTAGTTCAATGCGTTTGACCTGCAGTGTCTGCAAGCTCGACTTCAATGCGGACAGCACCTCGGCATTGTCAGCCGAGCGTACCTGGGTCGTGGTCCGCTCCGGCAACTTCGCCAGCTGCGACTGGAGAACCTGCATCCGCTGCTGAGTCTCAACTAACTCGGCCTGCGTCTCGCGGTAGCTGCCTTCCGTGGCGCTAACCCTCTGCAGCACCAGATCGCGCTCCTGGTCCGCCGCGATGACATTGTCTGCGGCCATGAATTGCAGTAATTTCTGCTCGGCTTCATCCAGTTGCTGCCGCGATTCGCTGGCCTGCTGTGCGAAGAAGGGAAACTCCCCCCGCGGCCGGTGCACCGCAGCATGTTTTTCCAGATACGCTTTCGCGACCGATTGCAGCACCTTGGCCGCCATCGCCGGATCGCTCGATGCATACTTGACGGTAATAAGATTCGTCTTCTTGACCGGTTCCACTTGCAGCTTTTTCGCCAGATGCCGCGCCGCCCGCTCCACCCGCTCGGGACGGCCTTCATGCATGCGGAGGAAATGCAGCCAGTCGCGTCCGCCCAGACCCGTCTCCTCCACTACCTTGCGCAGCACGTCGTCGTCCTGCAGCAGTTCTACTTCTGAGTTCAGTTCTTCTTCCGTAATCGCCAGCCGCGTCATGTCCAGAGGCGCATTCGTCTGTGCGCTGACCGGGGCGTCGGCTCGCCCGGGCCGCACCAGCAGCTTCATCTGGGCTCGGTAGCGTGCCCCAGTCAGCAGATAAAGCAACACCATCGCCATGACGATTCCCGCCGCCCAGAGGAAGACCCGGGACTGCCGAAACAAGGTCATCACCAACTCCCGCACAGTAGGGGTCTGGCCTAAAAGCCTGCCGCGGATTGGGTCTTCATCTGGCATAACAGTGGGGGAGTTTCTTCTAAAATTGGGTTGGATTCACATACATGCTGGCCGACGGCCGGGTGATGAAGGGAGCGATTTTTGAAATCGTATTCTGGGGCACGAAGACCATGTCCCCAGGCTGCAGGTGCGCGTCTTCATAAATCCCCCCGCTCTTCCCGGAGACCTTCCCATTGGCCTTCAGCAGCTTCTTCAAATTGAGCAAACGGGTTTCGACCAGATCGTCATTCACTCGCCGAAACAGCACCACTTGCGAGGATTTCGATTGTGCCGTGAGCCCGCCGGCAATCTCCACCGCTTCCGCGACCGTGGTATCCGAGCGCAAGTCGAACTTGCCCGGCCGCTGCACCTGCCCGCCAACAATGAAATAAGGACGGGCAAATTGCTTGAGCGACACCGCCACTTGGGGGTCGTGCAGATATCCGCGGTAGGCCTTCTGCACGGCATCGGTAAACTCCGCCAGATTCATTCCCTGCACCAGCACCATGCCTGCGTCTTTCAGCATCACGTATCCGTCGGGCTGCACGGTGAGCGCCTGATTGAACTCGGGGGCGACGGTAAAACTGATTTCGATCACGTCGCTGGTTTGCAACCGGTAAAGCGGATGGCGCAGCCCTCCGAGCTGAGGGTTTCCCAGGCCATCCGCCTCGCCGGGCTTTGCGGCTACTCCAATACTGCCTCGCAATCCGGCCCCGGTTAGACCGGATTGCGAGGACTCCTTGTTCTCGCTGGGTCTTGTTATAGCCTGACCCTGCGCGAGAGCCGCCGGACCACACTCCAACATCAACATGGCGATTGCTGCGAATTGAAGAATGAGCGTGATGCGCTTCATGTTCCGGATTTCCAGGTCCGTTAGAAATCTCTATTGCGAAACTTACGGTCATCTCCGAAATTCAACAAGACATGGGAAGTTCCGTCCACGAAAGTAGACAAGTCGTCTACCCCGCAGGCTTCCGCTACCATGTATTTTTTCTATACGCCTCAACCACTTGCCGGATGCAGGTTGCGGGCAGAGATTTTCCCGCGAGGACTCGACCCACCTACCAAAGGCGTACCCACGAAAGTAGACTTGCGTGTTCGCTAGCTCACAGCCCTGCGCATCGAGGTTTAGCCCCGTTTCCCATCATGAAACTGGAGCTGTGATTCTCATCACAATGTGGCAGAAGTGATCGTGACGTGAGTCACAATAAACGCAGTCCAGCCCGATCCACCGCGATCTGATCGCACCATGAATTCCACAGTCTGGCACGCCCACCGTTCGTGCGCCGCTCCCAAAATCACATTCCCATTTCGACAGTCGAGTACAGATTTTGTGCCCAGCTTCCTTGTGCATCGCTCTGCGTATTCCCTACAATTTTCCTAGCGCCTGCACCTCACAGAAAATCGATCCCATGCCTCTGGCCATATCCTCACCCGGCACGTTAGGCGTGCTGATCGCAGACTCCAACCGCATGCAAGCGCAGTTGCTCGCGGGGGCGCTGCGCCGCCGTCCGGAGTTCCGCGTCGTCACTTGCCCGATGGAACACGCCGCCATCCTGCAAGCAGTGGCGACCAAACGTCCGCGGGTCGCCCTCTTGTCATTGCACCCTTCTCGCAACCTTCCAGAAGCCGTTGTCACCCTGCGCCAGTTTCATCTCGCCCACCGCGACATTCCCAAGGTTCTGCTGGTCGACGTTTGCGACCGGCAGCTCCTCGTGAGCGCTTTTCGCTCCGGCGTCCGCGGCATCTTCACGCTGACTGACTCCAATCTTCGCCTGTTATGCAAGTGCCTGGTGCGCGTGGCTGCCGGACAAGTGTGGGCCAATACCGAGCAACTGAACTTCCTCATGGACCTCATTTCCGAAGTACCCTCGCTGCGCGTGCTGAGCACCAACGGCGCGTCGCTGCTGACGCCGCGCGAAGAGCAGGTGGTCGCGGTGGTTGCCGAAGGACTTTCCAATCGCCAGGTCGCTCGCGAACTCAACCTGAGCGAGCACACCGTCAAAAAATATCTTTTCCGGATCTTCGAGAAGCTTGGCATTTCCAGCCGGGTCGAGCTGGTTCTCTATGCCATGAATAACGGCGATCCCCGGCAGGCGGAGTGGCTCGCCGGTGCCCCGACTGCGCCAACGTCGGAGACTCCGCCAGCCAAAGTCTGATTCCTTCGAGGGCTCAACTTGTTTGAATGGCGAACCCGTTTGAAAACTCAGGCTCTGCCCCTGTATAACTTGGGACGAAACTACTTGCCTGACTTCGAATCCAAGCCCGCCGCCGCGCCTCCGTCCCGCCGCTGGACAATTCTGGCCGCCGCTCTTTTATTGTTCGCGCTCACGTTGGTCGTGATTTATACCAGCCACGCGGCGTTCTTCAGTCCGCTGGCTCTAGTCGTGGTCGCCGCGATTGGCCTATCGGCGCTCCTTCTGCAACTCCGGCTCCGGCACGACATTGGCGATACCGTACGCGCCCCGCTCGGCCTGAATGTGCTGGGAGTCCTTCTAGCCGTCGCAGCGATCGTGGCAGACGTCCGCCACTCGAACGGCAACCTGCTCCACGTGGCCGCCTTTGGAGCGGTCGCCTGCTTTGCCATCAGCGGAGTGGTGGTCCTGCGCGCCTTACGCAAGAAAGCGGGATAAATCAGGCGAGGGTTTCGGGTCATCCTGACCGGAGCCGCTCTTCAGGCGGGGGGAAGAGCCTGCCCTGAGGTGCAGCCGAAGGGATCTCCAGCGCACGACTGCACACGTGGCCCGGGGAGATCCGTTAGAAACCACTTTGACGGGGGTCTACGGCTTGAACTCTACCGCCATCGTGGTCTCCACGGCGACCGGGTTGCCATTCACCCGATAAGGCTGAAATTTCCACCAGCGCAGGGAATCCATGGCCGCCCGCGCCAAAATATCAGGACCATTCAGCGGCCGCACGCTCTCCACCGAGCCGTCGCGCCCAATGATTACATCCAGCGCAATAATCGCCTGCAGATTTTTCGCCCGCGCCTCGGCGGGATAAATCGGCTCGACGCGATGGATCAACAACTTCTCGATCTCCTCTGCCGGAACCTGCGCCTGCGGCTTCTCGACAGTCGTCTGTTGATTCCGCGTGCCAGATTCCAACTCCTCCCAGCCGCGGTTCCATTCCCACCAGAACACCATGGCGAAAACCAGGACGGCAATCAGCAGCAGCGTCCATCCTGAACTCGGTGGCCAATATTTCAGAAGGGTTGAAGAAAAAGAATTTGGCTTACCCGGGCCGCCCGCGTCACCCGGAGCCCGTCCCGATTGAGCGCGTGAGGGTGCCCCATTTCTCACGCGTTCTTGGCGCGAGAAGTGCGGATTTTCGGATTCGCGACGCAAGTCATTGTCAGCAACCACCACCGCCGCCGCCGGAACTTCCTTCTCCGCTTCCATTTCCGCTTCCACTTTCTTCAAACAATCCCGAATGATCACCCGCTGCTCGGCCGACAGTCCGCGGAATTCCATACCGCAGCTGAACCCGCTCTGATGCCGCACCACCGCCCGCGTTCGCACCGGATCGGCGACCTCGGGTAGCATCAGATCCAGGCTGACCGACTCTCCCGGAACCAGTTCGCCCGCCAGTACCAGCGCGATGCCCCGCTCTCCAATATTCACTGAACGCCCCGGCATGCTCTCGGTCACTCCCGATCGCACCACGGTCACATCCACTGGAGCCGGCAGTTCAAAGCGCGGCACACGCCGGCGCGACGCTCCACTCCACTCCCGCGGATGGGCCATTGCCGCCATAGGTTCATCCATTACCGTCGCAGCTCGATCACTTCATTCCCCTTCGCCATTAGCACTACCGTCGCTATGCCGATAAATAACCCGTGCTCCACGACTCCGGGCATTTCGCTCAACTGCCGCGCCAAACCGTCTGGGTCGCGAATCTCGCCAAAGGCGCAATCCAGAATCAGATGCTTCTCGTCGGTCAAGTAGGCCTCTCCATTCGGATCACGCCGCAGCCGCACATCGGCTCCCAGCTCGCCAATTCTCTTCGCGATCAACGCCTGCGCAAACGGAATCACCTCCACCGGCAACGGAAACTTCCCCAGCACCGCAACCTGCTTTGATTCGTCCGTAACAATCACTACCTGCTTCGACGCCGATGCCACAATCTTCTCCCGCAACAACGCTCCGCCGCCCCCTTTAATCAGCCGCAACTGCGGATCGAACTCATCCGCACCGTCCACCGTGATCGCGATCTCCTGCACGTCGTCAAACGTGACCAGCGGAATGCCCAGGCTCAGTGCCAGATCCCGCGAGCGCACCGAAGTAGGAATTCCGCGTACTCGCATTCCATGCTTCACCTGCTCGCCTAGCAGCTTGATAAAAAATGCTGCCGTCGACCCCGTCCCCAGCCCGACGACTTGCCCGTCCTTCACAAAACGCAAGCTAGCCCGCGCCGCCGCCTCTTTTTCCTGATCGTTCGCCATTGTCTCCAGTCTTTATAGCCTTGTCATTCCGAGCGAAGGAGAGGAACCTGCTTTTTTTTCCCCGGCACAACCCCCAACACGCGCCCCGCCGCCCGGACAACCGTGGAAGAGCGGCTTTAGCGCCGCGTCCAGTTCCCCCAAAAAAGGGGGCTTTAGCCCCCACCCTATCCCAGACTCTTCTCGATATAGATCAAATACCCCGCAAGCACCGCCCCAAACACCACCGTAAGAATCGTAACCAGATCGAGCACAAATCCCGCCGGCTCAAACTTTCCCGCATCCAACAACGCCCGCGTCCGTCGATACCGCATCAGTCCCGCCACCACCAGCACCACTCCCGCCGCAATACAAATCGAACCCATCCACACCGACAGCCCTGTCGTGTGCACGGTGTGTCCCTGCAACGCCGCAATCTGCCGTAGCGCAATCGAGAACCGTCCAATCGCGAATCCGAACACGACAATCGCCGCGCCCGTCCTCACCCACGCCAGGAACGTGCGCTCGTTGGCCAGGTGATCGCGCGTACGATTCGCATTAGAACTCGGATCTTCGCCCATCAACCCTCCCGCTGCCGAACAGCATTATTCCACAGCTTTTCCGATTAACGCGCCCGCGCCCGCCAGGTTCTTGATCAGATCGTCCGGCACGCCGTGCCGCTCCTCCAGATATTCCGGATCGTTGTAAGTCACCGAAACTTTTCCGCTGACGTCTTCGGCAACCAGAGCCTTCAAGGGCAAATCAATCGCCAGGCTTGGCGCGGCGACCATCAGCGGCGTCCCACCCTTCGGGCTCCCGAAGATCACAACCTTGGTCGGCCTCATCTTCAATCCGACTTTCTCGGCCTCGCCGGTATGATCAATGAGCGCGAAAATCTGCATGCCTTTGCCCACGAAGGCCGCTTCCAGCTTTCGCACCGTCTCATCGACTGAATATTTACTCGCAACCTGAATGAGTCCGTTTTTCCCCATGAGGTTCCTCCAAATTTTCGACTCACTGCCGTGTGTCTGTGATCACTGACAAACGGCCCGGAAACGCATAGGAAACAGCATAGCCGAAAGGCCCGGAAAACAGCTCACGTCCGAGTTCGCGCCAGGAGGAACGCCATGCCAACCCACACTGCCTCGCGCCAAACTATCGACGATTTTCTCGCGCAGAAGCGAATCGCCATGGTCGGAGTTTCCCACGACCCTCACGATTTCAGCGTCGCGCTGTTCCGGGAACTATGCCGTCGCGGCTATGACGTCGTTCCAGTCAATCCCTGCATCCCGCAAGTCGACGGCCGCGAGTGCTTCGCACACGTATGGGATATTGATCCTCCGGTCGAGGCTGCGCTCCTCATGACTTCGCCCGATGTCACGGTAGAGATTGTGCGCGATTGCGCGGAGGCTGGTATCAGGCGGGTTTGGATGTATAGCGCCAGTGGACAAGGCGCCGTCAGCAATCGCGCCCTGGCCTTCTGTTGGGAGAATGGAATTGAAGTCGTTCCGGGGGAATGCCCTTTTATGTTCCTCGGCCACCCGGGAGCGATTCATGCGCTCCACGGGTTCGTACGCAAAATTACTGGGAACTATCCGCGTCGCCCAGCGGCGTAGGACGCGGCTGCATCAGAGCTGCGCCAATTTCTAGAGTTGCACCAGCTGTTCCAGCGCCGGACGGCTGCGCAGCACCAGAGTCGCTCCTTTAAGCTGAAGTAGCTGTTTCTTCTTGAAATCGGAGAACAGCCGGCTCACCGTCTCTCGCGTTGTTCCGATGATCTCTGCAATCTCCTCGTGGGTCAGGGTAAGCTTGACCTGCGTAGATCCATCGCTCTGTACAGCGCTCTTGGTCGACCACGAAAGCAGCAGCTTGGCAAACTTCTCCGATGGCGAAACCGCCAGTCCCAGCGTGCGAATCTCCTCATAGGCCGTGTAGTAGTTCCGGCTCAACTGCTGCGCCACGCGCACCGCCGCTTCCGGAAACTCTTTCAGAAAATGCAGCAGCGAATCCTTGGGAATGAAATTTCCCTGCCCCGGCTCCATCATCTCGGCCGTGACTTCATAGGTCCGGTTCGAGACCACCGCGTTCAGCCCCAGCACGTCTCCTGGATCCGAAATCTTGGTGATGATGGTCTTGCCTTCCCGCGATGAGGTTGACAACTTCACTCGCCCGGCGCACAGCACAAATACTCCCCGCGCCTGCTGCCCTTCAATAAAGAGCATCGCGCCCTTGGGATAAACCGCAGTGGACTTGATCTCGTTCAGCCGCTGTGCCGCGGGCAGCGGCAGGTTGCAGAACAGATGGTCCTGCCGCGATGGGCAAGTCACGCAATTATCCAGAATATTGAGGCCGTAAGGTGCTCGCATTTCGCAACCTCCTCCGAGGACGGGCGACTTTTCGTCAACCTTCGTTCCTCGCTAGTAGGTAGGGCACTTCGCCAGCCAATTCTGGGGATTTACGGACCTTGGATCGAAGTCACTCTAAGTATTTCATTATTAATCACTTACCTTGGAGCTGGGGTAACTCGGATTGCCTGTCAAAACGGGAAATTGCTGTGGAATGGGTCAATTCCCGCACGCCAGTGTGTGATTCGCATCACTGAAAAGCGTGATTACGCCTTGCGAAAGAGAGCTTTTTCAACATCCTACGGCCCAACGGTAACCTGCAGCGGCCCCTTCGTCTGCAGTCGCTTCCGATGAATCAGGTTTTTCGGCGCCACCTCGCCCACCACGTCCACATGCACCACATACCCGCCCCGCGGCAAAGTGTCTCCAAACGGCAGTTCCTTATCCAGCGTGGCTGGCGGGAGCACAAAATGCTGGTAGCCAATCGCGGTCGCGCGTCCATTCTCCGCCACGGCCAGCACCACAAAGGTCAGGTCCACCTCGTCTGGAGTCGTGTTGCTTACCTTCACGCTGCCATCGATCCGGTTGCCGGAGACGTGCGCGGGAACCTTCCAATCCGCCGTCAGCGCCGATTTCACCCGAATCACGAAGCTTTTCTGCACTGCCTGATTGCTGCCGTCTTTCACCGACGCGGTGAACCGGAACTCCCCATCCCGCACCGGCCGCCCGAACAGATTTCCACCGTCGTCAAGGATTAGTCCGGGCGGTATGGTTCCTTTTACGACCTTCCAATGCAGCACCGGCACGCCTCCCCGAGCATGGAAGGTGACCGCATAGTTCGCTCCGGGATAGGTTTCAGGCAGGATGGCGTCATTTTCGATCTGCAGTTGTGACGCCCCGTCCTGAATCGGCGCAACCGCAGAAGACCGCGCAGGTCTGCCAGGAGCAGCGCCCATCAATGTCACGGTAGTCGCCAGAACCACCGTCCCCAATCCCCACCGGAATCCATGCATGCCGAACGCTCCGGAGCCTGCCGCAGGCTCACTCCTACTCTCACACAATACCCGACCCACTTCCAATCCAGAACGTCCCCGAGCCGCCGCCTTGCACATGGAAGCACGGCCGCGAGTAGTAACCGTTCAGCGCTGGTCATCCTGACCGTTGCCGCTTTTCAGGCGGAGGCAAGGATCTCCCAACCGGTGAAGCATTTTGTATGGGAAATTCTCCCGGTTGACTTCGCCGCGCCAGACCCTCGCACACTATCAGTACGGTGGTCACATTGACTTACTTTCCGCATTTCTGAAAAACTACGCCATCGGCATGATTCCGTCCTCCGGCATGTAGGCATGGAACTGTTCCTCAATCTCGCGTGGCTTCTCCTGGCGCTGCCCGCCTACTGGCTGTGGCGCAGCACGCTCCAGAGCCAGGCACGGCGCAAGTTGAAATCTCTGCACTGCCTGCTCGCGCTGGCATGCATGCTGGTCGTCCTCTTCCCGGTAATTTCGGCAACGGACGATCTCCACGCCATGCGCACAGAAATGGAAGAAACGCCGGCCAGCAAGCGCAGCCTCCACCAGGCCAGCACCGACAAAGCTTCGCCATGGAATAGCCGGCCGCAAACTCCGCCCGCGATCCTGGGCGCCACGATTTCGATTGCCGTGGGAGCGGAGCTCCTTGAAGGCGCCCCAGTCCTCGCATTCTCTTTGCCGGCGGTCCCGACCCTTCGCTCCGGCCGTGCTCCTCCCGCTTCCCACCCCGCATAGTCATCCAGCTTGCCCAGACCACTTTGACTCGTTTGGATTTCTCGGAGTCTGATCGAGAACTCGATCCCATTTCCTGGAGTCGGTGGCTTCGGTCAGTTCATCCCTACTTCTTACGCGACCAGTCCGACACGGGTAACCAGCCGTGTGGTTGTCAGGTTCCAAGGGGGTAAGTCCCGAAAAATCCCGGGACATCGATGTGGACATAAAAGCGAGATTCTTGATGCGCACGAATTCCTGGCGACGATTGATGCTCATGGCCGCTCTGGCCAGCGCGACGCAACTCGCCGCGCAGCAGCCTGCGCCAGATCCCGCCTCGCAGGCCCAGCAGCCGCAGTCTCCGCCGCAGCAGCTCTGGAACTGGGATCAGGTAAAAGGTCACTTCGAGATCAGCAACACCACGCTGCTCGCGGCCAAACTGAACGTCGACGAACAGAAGGCTGAGGAGATCACGGCCAACCTGCGCCCCAATCCCGACTTCACCCTCTCCGCTGACGGAACTCAGATCGCTCCCAGCCGTGGCCTGTGGCAGCCCTTTGCCGGAACCTTCGTCTCCCCCGGCGTCAGTTATCTCTTCGAGCGCCGCCATAAGCGTGGCCTGCGCTACGAAGCTGCCAAGGAAGGCACCTCCATCGCCGCCGCTCAGCAATCCGATACCGAACGAACGCTGCTCTTCAATCTGCGCAGTGCCTTCGTCGGCATCCTGCAAGCCAAAGCCGTGGTGAAAGTCTCGCAGGATAATCTGGCCTACTACGACCACATTCTCGCGATCAGCCGCGATCGCTACCAGGCTGGAGACATCGCCCAGATCGATCTCGACCGCCTCGAGCTGCAGCGCCTGCAATACGAATCCGACGTGCAGACGGCACTGGTAAACCTGCGCACCACCAAAATTAACCTGCTGGCCCTGCTCGACGACCGTCGGCCCGTCGACGGTTTCGATGTCGAAGGCACATTTGATTTCAGCGACGATCTGCTCGCGCTCGATGACTATCGAAAAGACGCGCTCGATGATCGTCCCGACCTGGCCGCCGCCGTGCTGACGTTGAAGCAGGCTCACACCAACTACGAATTAGCCGAAGCCGATGGCTCGACCGATCCCACCATCGGCGTCTGGTTCACCCACAACGGATCGTTCAACAATCCCGACGCGCTCAACACACTCGGTGCCAGCGTCAGTATTCCGCTGCGCATCTTCGATCGCAATCAAGGCGAGAAGTTGCGCACGAAAATCGACATCGACCGTAGCGACAAGCTGCGCCGCGCCGCCGAAACTCAGGTCTACAGCGACGTCGACTCCGCCTACGCCTCGCTAGCCAGCAACATCACGCTCCTCAAGCCGTACAAGCAAAAATATCTGGCGCAGGCCGTCCGCGTGCGCGACACCGTCTATTTTTCCTACCAGCACGGCGGCGCCGCTCTGCTCGATTTCCTCAACGCCGAGAACGACTACCGAGCCGTCGAATTAAGTTACGTGAATCTGGTCGGCGCCTATCTCACCGCTGCAGCCCAGCTGAATCAGGCCGTAGGACGCGAGGTAATTCAATGAGAACCAAAAATGTGTATGTAGGGACAGCCGCCCCCGGCTGTCCAGTCGGGCGAAGCTCAACGGCAATGTCGGCGCCAGTACGCATCCTCCCACTAGCTCTCTGCTGTCTCCTGACTGTCACCACCGCCTGCAACAACGGCCGAGCCAACCCGGAGGATGAAGCTCCGCCCAAAGCCCAGGTCGAAACCGAACTCGACGCCAACAATTTCAAAGTCGACCACGCCGACCAGTTCCCGGTGGTAACCGCTGCCGCCCACAAATCCGTCTCCGCGCTAAACGTCACCGGGGTCGTCCAACCCGACATCACCCGCGCCGTGCCCGTGGTTTCTCTCGCCGCAGGCCGCGTCGTCGAAATCAAATCGCGCCTCGGCGATGATGTCAAAAAAGGTCAGATCCTGCTCCGCGTTCAGAGCAGCGATATCTCCGGCGCCTTCCAGACCTATGTCAAAGCCGAAAACGATGAGCGCCTGGCCCACGTACAGCTCGATCGTGCCCAGCTTCTCTACGACAAAGGCGCCGTCGCCAAGAGCGCGCTCGAGCAAGCCCAAAGCGCCGAAGCTGACGCCAAGGCCGATCTGCAAGCCTCCACGGAACAACTGCGCTTGCTCGGCATCGACAAGGACCATCCCTCCGGTATCGTCGACATCGTCGCGCCTATCTCCGGCGTCATTACAGATCAGCAAGTCACCAACGCCTCCGGCGTGCAGGGATTATCCGGTCCCAACCCCTTCACCATCGCCGATCTTTCTTCTGTATGGATCGTCTGTGACGTCTTCGAGAATGATCTTGACGCGGTGCGGGTCGGCGAGACCGCCGACATTCGCCTGAGCGCGAATCCCGATCAGGTATTCAAAGGCCGCGTCGACAACATCCTGCCGGTTCTCGATCCCAACATTCGCACCGCGAAAGTTCGCGTCGAAGTGAAAAATCCCGGAATGATGCGCGTCGGCATGTTCGTCAGCGCTACTTTCTACGGCAAGCAGCCCGAGACCCACGCAGCCGTTCCAGCCACAGCGATCCTTCATCTGCACGATCGCGACTGGGTCTACATGCCGCTGGGCAATGGCCACTTCCGCCGCGTGGAAATAAAAGATGGACCCATGCTCCCCGACAAGCAGCAGGAAGTCATCTCCGGCATCAAGCCCGGCGATCAAGTAGTCTCCAACGCCTTAGATCTGCAAAACACAGTGGAGCAATAAGTGGAATCAAAGAAAGAATCCGGGCGTCATCCTGAGCGCAGCCGCCTTACAGGCGGAGCGAAGGATCTCCCAAAATCTGAAGCCTGCGAAAACGAAGAACCCAGTACGAAGAACTGAGACTTAACCAATGATCCGCCGCGTCGTCGATTTCGCGCTGGTTAACCGATGGCTGGTCCTGGGGCTGGCCATCGTGTTGTTCGTGTGGGGCATCATCTCCTTTCACAACCTCCCCATCGAGGCCTATCCCGACGTCGCCGATAACTACGTGGAAGTGATCACGCAATGGCCGGGAATTTCCGCCGAGCAGATCGAGCAGCAGGTCACCATCCCGCTGGAAACTGCCATGAACGGCATCCCCGGCATCGTGCACCTGCGCTCCTTCTCGCTGTTCGGACTCTCTGACCTCAAGCTCATCTTCGAAGATGGAACCGACAACGCCTGGAACCGCGAGCGCGTCCTCGAACGCCTGAATCAAGTGATGCTGCCGCCCGGAGTCAACGCGCAGATGGGCACCGACTGGAGCCCGGTCGGGCAGATTTATTTCTTCACCTTGCACAGCGACAATCCTGCCTATGACGCGATGGAGCTCAAGTCGCTCGAAGACTGGGTGGTTGAAAAAAATCTCAAGTCCGTGCCCGACATCGTCGACGTAGCCAGTTTCGGTGGCCCCACCCGCGAATACCAGGTTCGCCTCGATCCCAACAAGCTCATCGCCTACGGTCTCAGCCTCTCCCAGATCGAGCAGCAACTCACCAACAACAACGCTAATGCCGGCGGCAGCTTCATTCAGCAAGGCCTGCAGCAAATCAATGTTCGCGAAGTCGGCCTCGTCGATCACGTGCACGACATCGAAGAAACCGTAGTCTTCGCCAAGAACGGCACACCGCTCCGCATCAAAGATCTCGGCATCGTCCAACAGGGGCCGAAGATCCGACTCGGCCAGTTCGCCCGCGCCTGCACTTCTTGCCCTTATGGCCCCCATGGTGCCATCCAGCATGACGACGGCAAGATCATCGACAACGATGACGTGGTTTCCGGAATCGTGCTGCTGCGCAAAGGCGCCAACGCCGATCCTGCGCTCAAAGCGCTACACGAAAAAATCGACGAGATGAACGATCACATCCTGCCCAAAGGCGTGAAGATTGTTCCCTTCATCGACCGTAGCACCCTGGTCCACTTCACCAGCCACACCGTCCTTCATAACCTGACCGAGGGCATGATCCTGGTCTCGGTTGTTCTACTTCTTTTTCTCGGCAATTTTCGGGCTGCGATTATCGTCGCCGCCACCATTCCCTTCGCTTTACTCTTTGCCGCCACTTGTCTGAACTTGATGCACATTCCCGCCAACCTCCTATCTCTCGGCGCATTGGACTTCGGAGTGGTGGTGGAAGGCGCGATTGTGTTGATTGAGAACATTGTGCGCCACATGGCCTTTTCCGATGGCACGCAAACCTCTACCGAACGGATTGGCGAGGCATCGCACGAAGTCCAACGCCCGGTGTTTTATGCCATCGTCATTACCATTACCGCCTTCGTGCCCATCTTTACCCTGCAACGGGTCGAAGGCAGACTGTTCCATCCCATGGCATGGACAGTAGTTTTTGCGCTGCTGGGAGCGCTGTTCTTTTCCATCGTGGTCGCGCCGGTGCTGGCCAGTTTCGCATTCGCCAAAGGGGCGACGGAATGGCGCAATCCGGTCATGGAGTTCGTAATTGAACGTTATCGTGAGAGTCTGCGCTGGGCCATTCACCGCCGTTTCCTTACGGTCGGCGCGGCGGCTGTCAGTTTCGCCATCGCGATGTACCTCGCTTTCGGCGGCGCCATCGGCTCGGAATTCCTACCCCACCTCGATGAAGGCGCCCTCTGGGTGCGCGGCACGCTCGCCCCCAGCACCGGACCCGACGAAGGCATCCGCGTCATGAATCAGGCGCGCATCGTTCTGTGCTCGTTTCCCGAAGTTCCACAGTGCACCAGCCAGGTGGGCCGTCCCGACGACGGAACCGATAACACCGGTTTTTTTAACACCGAATTCTTTGTCGACCTGAAGCCCAGAGAAGATTGGCGGCCGGTTTTTCACGGAGACAAAGATGAACTGGTCGCGGCCATGCAGCGCGAACTCGCCAAGATCCCCGGCGTCCTCTGGGGATTCTCTCAGCCCATCGAAGACAACATGGAGGAAGCGGTCAGCGGCGTGAAAGGCGAACTCGCCACTAAAGTTTTTGGTGATGATCTGCCCACGCTCGAAGAAAAAGCCGACCAGATCGTCGGCGTCATGCGCAACATCAAGGGAATCGAAGACCTGGGCGTCTTCCGCGTCCTCGGCCAGCCCAATCTCAACGTCACCATTGATCGCGACGCCGCTGCTCGCTACCAGATCAATGTGACCGATGTGCAGGACGCCGTTCAAACCGCGGTCGGCGGCAACGCCGTGACTCAGGTGCTGAAAGATGAAGCCCGCTACGACCTCACCCTGCGCTATCTGCCCAAATATCGCGACACCCAGGAGGCCATCGAAAATATTCGCCTGCTTTCGCCCACCGGTGAGCGCGTCTCTCTCGCCCAACTTTGTAAGATTCAGATCAAGGACGGCGGTTCGGAAATTTATCGCGAAGGCAACCAGCGTTACATCGCCATCAAATACAGCGTCCGCGGACGCGACCTCGGCAGCACCGTCGAAGAAGCCATCCAGAAAATAGACGAGCAGGTGAAGCTTCCCAAGGGATACCACCTGAAGTGGGAGGGCGAATACGCCAGCCAGAAGCGCGCCAACGCCCGCCTCCTGATCGTTCTGCCGATCACGATTTTCATCATCTTCGTGATCCTTTTTACCATGTTCAAGTCGTTCAAATGGGCGTTGCTGATCATGGCCAACGTAGCCATCGCGCCCATCGGCGGCCTGCTAGCGCTGCTCTTTACCGGAACAAATTTCAGCGTCTCGTCGGGCGTCGGATTCCTCGCACTCTTCGGCGTCTCCGTGCAGACCGGAGTCATCATGCTGGAGTACATCAACCAGCTCCGCGTCCGCCGCTACACCATCGAAGACGCAGCCGTCGAGGGCGCCGTTCTCCGCCTTCGCCCCATCATGATGACCATGCTGGTCGCGACTCTCGGACTTCTACCCGCAGCCATGTCGCACGCCATCGGCTCCGACTCGCAGCGTCCCTTCGCCATCGTCATCGTAGGCGGCCTGATGGCGGCCTTGGTGATCAGCGTCTTCCTGCTCCCGACGCTATATGTCTGGATCGCCGGCGAGCGCGACATCCTCCCAGCAGCCGAACGAGGCTTCGCCGAGGGCGAACACGAGGATTAGAATGACGTGCGGCGGACGCATTCGTCCGCCCGCGAGGGCAGCGAGCCGAAGAATGCTTCGGGGCTAGCTCTTAAGTCGAGCGGTCGAGGGCAACAAATCCCCCTCCCACTTCTCCACTCCATCCCCAACCACGTCCTGAAGCAACCCCGCGAACGCCGCCAACGTCCGCCGCGCATCGCCGATCAAATAATGAAACGCATCCCAATTCTCGCTATCCTCGCCATCATGGTTCACGATCACATGATCGAAATGCCACGCCTCTTGCAACTCTCGATACGCGCTCCCCGCGCGAATCTCAATTTCCTCCAAATCCTTCGCCGATAAAATCTGCTTCTGCCGCATCGTCCGCCGCAACAACTTGCGCCGCATCACATCCGCCACAAACTCCGACAACGAAACATTCCTCGCCGCATCCTTCAAATAAATAATCTCCTCCTGCGAAAGCGGCGACACAAAAATACTGAGCCGCTTCACCCCAGCCAGCCCCGCATGCGCCTGCAGCGCCCGCCCGACATAAGGATTGCCCTCAAACAGAACATCCCCGCGAGCCAGCCACGACACCAGTTCCTCCACATCCACCGCCTGCAAATCGCTTCGCGCCTCCAGCACCGCATATCGCGAATCCGCGCGGAGCGCCTCAATCTGCGCCCGTGTCCGAAAGTGGTAATCGACGCCGTCCGCTTCCCCAGGCCGCGGCCCCCGGCTATTCACCAGCACAAGTTTGCGCAACCGCCCAGCTAACTCCGGATAAAACCTTCCCAGCGAATGAAACAGCGGACTCTTGCCCACGCAAGAAGGCCCGCTAAGAATCACAAGTCGCCCGCCGCCATCAGTCACACGATCCTCCAGAGCAAAGCAAGTCTATAGTGACGGTATATCGAGGGCGCCGCATGGAAAGAGCGAAGATGTAACACCGACCCCTGATCCCTGCTTGCCTTACCGTCCGCCCCCAATCTCCAGAATCGCCCCCGTCACATAAGACGCCGCCGGAGACAGCAGCCACAGCACGCCCTCGGCGACTTCCTGCGGAAGGCCCGCCCTCTGCATCGGAATCGTGCCCATCAACCGTTGCAGCCGCCCCGGCTCGCCGTTCGCCGCATGCAGCCCGGTCTCCACCAGTCCCGGAGCAACCGCATTTACGCGAATCCCTTCCGTCGCCACCTCCCGCGCCAGTCCGATGGTGAAGCTATCGATCGCACCCTTCGAAGCCGCATAGTGCACCCATTCGCCGGGCGAACCAGTATGCGCGGCGCGCGAAGAAATGTTCACGATCGCTCCACCCGCGCCTCCCCGGCGCGTTGACATGCGCCGGACCGCCTCGCGCGCGCACAACATCGCTCCCACCACGTTCACGTCGAACACAGTTCGGATTGCCGTGGCCGATACCCCTTCCACTCGCGCGAATCCACCGGTCACCCCGGCGTTGTTCACCAATGCCCTGATTGGACCCAACTCGCGCTCCGCAGTCGCAAACAAGCGTTGGATATCTTTTTCCCGCGAAACATCCGCCTGGATCGCAACGGCCCGTCCACCGCCAGCGATAATCGCCTTCACAACCTTCTCCGCCTCAACCTCGCTCGTGGAAAAATTGACCGCAACCGCATACCCGCGTTCGCCGCCCAGCGCAGCCACGGCTGCGCCAATTCCCCGGCTAGCGCCAGTAACAATAAGCGTGCCGAAATCTTGGCTGGAATGAGACAACATGCCTCCGATGAGGATGTTTGTCAGAATGGCAGAAATAAAAGAAAAGTGCGAGAGGATCAGTTAGCGCAGATGGCGGCGGACGCCCGACAAGGCTCTGAGCTCAAAGCTCATAGCTCACAGCTCACAGCTCACAGCTGCAAAAAGTAAGAGAGTTCCGAGGTGATGTAGGGGCCATTCGTCTCGGCCAGTAGCTCGCGTTTGACCCTTGCTGACCTGCTCCAGTGCCTTCCCTTGCGGGGCTGCTCTGCGCGATCTTGCTTGGGCTCCGGGCTCACCGCCAACCGGATAAACCTACCCTACGCCTCGGAACTCTATCCTGCCTTCGACTAGATTTTCTTCGTTCTCCTCGACCAGCGCTTTGCTATAGACCCTTGCTCGCCCTCCTCTCCAATCTTTCGATCAGAGAAGTGACTCCGCTCGAGCCCCGGACGCCGCACCAACCGGAAAAACCTAAGAAGCTGTCAAAGAACGATCTTGTTGTACTCCTTCTATTTTTTCAGTCAACGAAAAATCGCACCCAATAACTTCCTGCAAAATCAATCGAGTGCAGCCCGTTCACAGCCCCGTGACCGGATTTGGTGCAGCCGTGCCCTGCGATATCTCGCTCGAGCCGCGCCCGCAGCGGGTTTTCCGCATATTTATTGATCAGGATAAATGTAACCCCGGCCGCTCGACCTGTTAAGCCCCTGTGAAAATCACGCGGTTCCCGCACCCAGCGGGCATTCTGAGAGGCGGCTTGCAGCTCTCACGGCTTCGAGACCAGCTTGTCGATGGCGGCCTGCAACCCGGAATACTGGGCATCCGTCCCCGCCCCGTGACCCTGCCACCATACCCGTCCTCCAGAGTCTGCTACAACCACATAGGCATCCTCTGGCCGAGAATATCCAACCAGCTTCTTCCACTCTGCCTCGTTGGAGTACATGAGCACAAAGTGCGCTTGCTCGTCTCTTGGAACCTGCCGCCGCAAACCATGCAAAATCATGTGCATGATGAACGATGGCACGCCCTCAAAGTCCGCCAGTTCGTAGTAGTCGACGTGCGCGTGATGGAGGTAGGCAGGTTTCAATCGCTGATTCCACTGATCACATTCTCTCTCACCCTTGTGCGAAAAACTGATCAGCAGGAGAAGGAGCTTTCCGTATTCACCTGGAGGAAACGTCACTACGGATTTGTCCAGAGTCACGGCCCGTGTGCGCGGCACAAGCTGTGCTCTCCCATCCCCTACAAGAACCACAACCAGGACTGCGACTAGAAGAGCCTTCACGGAAGAATTCCTCACTTCAGTTTTTCCCGGCCTTCCGCACTCGGTTCCGGGTTCATGCCCAAAATAATACACCGCACCAAGTTGACCGGCTTTTCCCCACTCGGCACAGACCGGAGCAAACGAAGACCCTATATTTTCTTCTTGACCATAATTTATATCTTATATAAGATACTACTTATGTCAGACCTGAATGCTTCTTTCGCCGCCCTCGCCGATCCCACCCGCCGGGCAATTCTTGCCCGGCTCGCGCTCGGTGAGGCAACGGTGAACGAGTTGGCCGAGCCCTTCGAGATGACGCAGCCCGCCATCTCCCAGCACCTGAAGGTGCTTGAAGAAGCCGGCCTCATCGTCCAGCGCATCGATGGCACTAAGCGCCCGCGCCGCTTGGCCAAGGCCGGCATCGAAGCGATGGATCAATGGCTGGCCATGCTGCGCAAGGCTTTGGAGAAGAATTACGACCGGCTCGACGAAGTTCTGGCCGCAATGGAATTGCACGAAAAGAGGAGAAAACGATGACTACCATGACCAAACTTACGCTCAAAACCGAAGGCGATACACACATAATCGTAACCCGGCGCTTCGCCGCGTGTCCCGAGGCTGTGTTCCGCGCTCATACCGATCCAAAGCTGATTCAGAAATGGCTGCTCGGCCCCGAAGGCTGGACCATGCCCGTCTGCATCAACGAAGCGAGGCCGGGCGGTAAGATCCGCTACGAGTGGGCCCATCCCAAGCAGGGCAGCTTTCACCTGACCGGAGAATTTCTAGAACTCGAGCCCTACAGCAGAATCGTTCACATCGAACGCATGCATCTGCCCGATCCGACGCCCGATAATCACGTCGAAACCCGCTTCGAGCCCGACGGTGACGGTACGCTCATGACCATGCGCATGACCCTGCCCAACGAGCAAACCCGGAAAATGATGCTCTCGACCGGCATGGAACACGGCATGGAAGCCAGCTATGCCCGCTTGGAAACGATGATTTAGTCGGTATCACAGAATACGTGGGTGGCCCGTCCTTCGCGCACTTCGCGAAGGGCGGGAATCCTGAATTTCGATCGCAATTGTCGGTGTCATGCGCGCCGATCCACGCCATCCAGAATTTTCATCATCTGGAGCAGTTCTGTTCCGTGCGGGCTGACGTTTCGGCCGGTAAACGCGAAGCCCGAGGATTGATAAAGGCGGATGGCGCTCAGCAGAAATCCGGTTGTGTACAATGACATACGATCCAGCCCCGCCTCGTGTGCGAAAGTCTCTGTCAGATCCAGAAACGCTTTTCCGATCTTCAGTCCACGTGCCCTTGGATCGACGGCCATTCCACGGATCATTATCGCGCTCTCGGCACGTACTGCCGATACCGTCCCAATGATCCCCCCAGCATCCTCGGCAACCCAGACGGGTCCTTCTTCCATACGCTTAAGGATGCCGCTCTCCGGTTGTACGGTCGCAAGAAATGCCTCGGGAGTATAGAGCGGCTCGAATTCCTGGAAGGCCAGTCGGAGCAAAGCTGAAATCGATCGAGCGTCGGTGGATCGTGCTTTACGCAGCACCGCCCCCTGCCCAGTTTGTCCAAACCGTTCGGAGATTCCAGATTGCATCATCTTCCAGCCTTTTGCAGCACCGCGACTTTCATCTTAACGAACAACCGCTAACGCGCTCCAACGAATGCGATGCGTTCATCTGTTCTTTCAACTTGAGAACCCAACACTTCGTCACATTGGCGCTAACCGAATGACCCGATCTGCGTCAGTTTGCGAAGAGAAGAAATCTTCTTGGATCAAGCTTTGGCCTCGGCGCGAAAGGGAACCAACATGAAGCTTATGAATATCCTTCTCACTTTGAGCGTGATGGCTTTGCTCATCACACCCATAGCGATACCGAAAGCTGCTGCCGGGGCGGCGAAGCCTGCGGCTGGACCGACCGCGGAAAGCGTGATGGCGGCGGAAGCAGAACTCGCACGAGCCTTGCGCGACAACGATCCCGATGGCATTGCACGCTCCCTCTCCGATGACTGGGTCGTCATTTCTGCCAGGGGCGGCCTAGGGGAAGGGAAGTCGGTCTTTCCCGATGCGATCAAGGCGGGATTCTTGAAGCATTCCGCCTATGAGGTATCGGAACCCAGAGTGCGCCTCTACGGCGACATGGCGCTGGTGACGACCAAGCTCCACAACGCCGGCACGTTTGGCGACAAACATACTCCGTACGATGTGATGGAGCGCCAAACCGACGTATGGCTTTGGAAAGACGGGGCCTGGAAATGCGTTCTAACCCACGAAGCCTGGGAAGGCGCGGAAAAAGATCAGAAGGAACTTTCCCGCTGATTCGTGATTCGAGATGACTGGGAGATGGGACTGGGTGGCTTGGAAATGGGCGACATCGAACGTCGTTCACCTACGCGGAAAGGAGAAAATGATTCTACCTAGGTTGAACACTTGTTTGAATTGCACTGTCCTATACGTGTTGTCCATGATCCCGATGCTAGCCTCTGTTTCTGCCACACCGCTGCTCGCCCAAAAAGGCGATGTCAAAGTCAGAGCGAGCGACGCGGAAAAGGACAAGGCCGCCGTCGCCGACCTCGAAGAGCGTTGGCTGACTGCCCTCAACCAATCCCACGTAAGTACGATCGCTGAAATCTTGTCCGATGATTTTCTCCGCCCCGCCCCGGATTCCGGCCAATTCGTAAATAAGACAGACTTGCTCCAGTTCTACCGCTCACACCTCTCGCCCCTGACCTCCGGCCAAAAGCGCATCGAAGACATGACCGTGACTCTGTATGGATCAACCGCCCTAGCCAGAGGTGTCCTCATCACCACGAATTCCGACGGACAAGTAACTCGCAAGCTCCTCTTTACCGACGTCTTTGTGAAGCACTCAGAAAAATGGCAGGCCGTCTCAGCCCAAGAAAATGCAGTAACCACAGCGCCAGTACCCGCCCAGTGACGTGAGAAGGAAATGCAAGGCCACCGAGTTTCGCGGATCGGACAGAAAGACCAGAGACAGGCGAAGGCCGAGCCAGCACTCCAAGGTTCTCCTTAGTTCTGATCGCCGGCGCCGTGCTTTTGCTTGCACAGTTTGCAGTAAGTCGGAGGCAGCGTGTTGTCGACCCGGTGCTTCACCGGCGGCAAGGTCCGCAGATAGGCAAAAATCGCTTTCAAGTCGTCATCGCTGAGCCCCTTGAATGCGCCCCATGGCATGATCGAATTCAACTGCCGCGCCCCGACGTACCCGGTGCGCAGCGCGGTGATGAATGTCGCCTCGCTGAAATAGCCGATGCCGGAAGCGTCCGGCGTAAGGTTGGCGCTGGTGACGTCGCCCCACGGTCCGGCCAGATGATCTCCGCCGGCATAGTCCAGCTTGTCGACAACATTGTGGCAACCGCAGCCCAGCGCGACCAGATACTTTCCCCGAGCGCGTACATCCGAAGGGTCGGGCCCGCGCACGGGTTCCAGAACCGGCTCAGCCGCGCTGCGCACCAGATATCTCACCGGAAAGTCGATGTGCGTCGCCGGCAGCCGATTTTTCACTGGAGTGATCGATCGCAGGTAGACGACTACCGAAGCGAGGTCTTCGTCCGACAGGATCTTGTACTCGCTGTACGGCATCATGGGAAACAGGATCGTGTCGTCATGCTTCACGCCTTCGCGGATGGCGCGGGCAATCTGGTCATCGGTCCAGCGGCCGCTGCCAGTCTCCGCATCCGGCGTGAGATTCGGCGCAGAGATGCTCCCCGGAAAATCCGGGACCGGCAAGGGCTGGCCCACCAGTTCCATGCCCGGCAGCACCGGAGCGCCGCGCTGCGTCCAGTCCTTCGGAGAGTGGCAATCTTCGCAGCCCAGCAGTCCCTGTACAAGATAGCGGCCGCGAGCCTGGCGCTCCGGAGTGCGCTCGAACTGCCGCCTGGTCAGCGCGCGCTTCTTCGGACCGAGAAAGGGCCGCCAGCCGATGGTGAAAGTGATCGCAATAGAAAGCACGACGCAAATCGCGCCAATGCAGACGAGCAGGATTTTCCCCAGTCTTTTCTTGGTCGTCATTTCGCCACATCATACGGGAAAGCCCGGGAATGAAAGCTAGAAAATCAAAGCGGGAAAGCTAACGGCGGAAAAAACCAGGGGATGCGTTCACCCATTTTTGACCGGGGGAGCCCCAAAAGGCCCGGCGCTGGCGCCCCAGCTACTTCCTCTTCTCGGATCGCGCCCGCCCACCGCTGCTCTTGGGCCCGCGTCCCTGCACAATGTCGGCGATCGTCGTGTTCTCCAGAATCTTTGCTGCTGCGTCGCGCACCGCCAGAAATACTTCGTAGAGCGCCCGGTGCTCCGCATCCTTCGCAATCAATCCGCGCAACTGCTCCGCATCTCCCATTGGCGCCAGCGGCCCGTCAATCAACCGGATTATGTCGCTCAACGGAAGCTCCGCCGGATCGCGCCGCAGCCGGTAACCGCCGCGCGCTCCCCGCACGCTGTCCACAATGCGCGCGTTCTTCATCTCCAGCAGAATTAACTCCAGGAACTTTTCCGGCAAATCGCTTTCGGCGGCGATGTCCCGAATCTTGATCGCTCCCTGACCGTGCCGTCGCGCCAAAGTCATGATTGCCTGCAGCGCGTACAGCCCTTTCTGCGAAATCTTCACTGGCCAGACCTCCCGCCCAGCCTAGATTGTCCACCATTTCCTTGTTTCTGCATAGACAAACTGAAGTAGACGAACCCGTAAAAATCGCAATAATCCGTCGCGCTTCGAAGGTGGAAGAGCGGCCCTTCAGGGCCGCCTGAAAGCGAAAAGAAAACGTGGAAGTGCGGCGCTCTAGCGCCCGCGTCAAGGCTCTAACGAAGACAGGGCTTCAGCCCCTGAGCAAACCATCTTGGTGCCATCGAAGGGACTCGAACCCCCACACCCTTGCGAGTACATGGACCTGAACCATGCGCGTCTGCCAATTCCGCCACGATGGCAAGTGGACTTTCATTGCAGCGGCGGCTCGAAAGCCGCCGATCAGGAAGACCAACGCTTCTATTCTACAGACACGTCGCCCTGTGTCAAACGAATCGCCCAAAGCTTCCTTCGTATACCTTCGTGCCATCGGCGGGTGAGCCCCACGCCCGCTACTCCAGCTTCGCGTTCATCGTGATCTTCGCGTTCAGCACCTTCGACACCGGGCATCCCTTCTCCGCCGCCTCCGCATATTTCTGGAACGTCGCCGCATCCGCCCCTGGCACTTTTCCCACTACATCGATGTGGCTCGATGTAATCGTCCATCCCGAATCCAGCTTGTCGAGCGACAAAGTCACCGTCGTCGAAATGCTCTCCGGCGTCAACGGAGGA
Source organism: uncultured Acidobacteriota bacterium (assembly GCA_963701925.1). Taxonomy (GTDB): domain Bacteria; phylum Acidobacteriota; class Terriglobia; order Terriglobales; family Acidobacteriaceae; genus Sulfotelmatobacter. The sequence goes on along the minus strand of CAVPBQ010000004.1, from coordinate 458,357 downwards.
TTCGCTCCACCCAGCTGCGCCGACAGCGCCATCGAAAAGCATCCCGCATGCGCGGCCGCAATCAATTCCTCGGGATTCGTCCCCGCCGCATTTTCAAACCGCGTTGCAAAAGAATATTGCGTATTGTTCAGCGCTCCGCCCGGAGCCGTCAGCGATCCCTTCCCATCCTTCAATCCGCCCTTCCAAACCGCGCTCGCCTTGCGTTGCATGAAGTTCTCCTTGCAAATTTTATTGAGATGAAGTCCAGCCTGTCATTGTAGACGGAACGCTGCGAACGTGTCAGGACCGGCAACCGCTTTGCAATCGTGTTCTGGGGAAGGGAACGGCTTCAAGCCGTGCCGTGTGATCCGTCGAGGAGATTTGGGCTTCAGCCCCTGAGGGGTTCCGTTCGTTTAAAACACAGCTAGTCTAATAAAAATCCGAGCAGCTCAAATAGAACCCGCACTGCGGACATTTCAACTTGCACCGGCTCTCGCGCAACTTCATTGAGCAGTTCGGACAATACTGCCCCGGATCCGCAGGCCGAAGATCACCAGGCCGAAGATCCGCGGACCGTGCTTCCGCCCCATTCCCGCGCTCGTTCGCGACAGGCGTCATTGCCTGGCCGATCTCCCCTGGCTTGCTCTCGGACACTTTCAGGATTATCCCTGGTCTACGATCGATCCACCGTTACGCCGCGAGCTCATTCGCAGTCGAACCCGCCGGACTCCAGCAGTCCGCTACCAGCAGCCACGCTCCCAGCCGCCGCCATACCTTCACATACTTCCCATGCTCCGGCAGCATCTTGCCGTCCGCGTGGCGCACCACTGCCGTGAACCGGCCCAATTCCATGGCCATATCCCCGGAATGGTCGATGCGCGTCGTCTCCAGCCGCAGATCGCTGTAGCCCGCTTCGCCCAGTTGGCGCAGCAGTCGCTCCACCGACTTCTGTCCATAGGCAGTTTCGAAGCGTGGCGCCATCAGCACGCCATCCGGTGCGAACAGCGTCGCCGCCTGGTCATAGTTTCCGGTGTTGAAGGAAGTCGCAAGATCCTGAGTCGAGTCTCGCAGCTGAGACTCAACATCCCGCAGCGGACGAAAATCCGCCTGGGCACTCGAATAGGGCCGGTACATCTACTACCTCCTGGGGGAAGGCGAACCGGCAACCTCGCTATAGCCGCACTGGAGGTCTACCGGCAAACTTTTGTGATTCTAGCGCATTCACCCTGTGCAAGCCGGGAAAAATTTTCGCTGCGCTAAGAAATAAAAAATGCGGGACTATCTCTCGAACGGCGTTCGGCGGTTGGGCAACTTCAGCGACATCAGATCGTTCAACCCCACCGGCTGCGGCCCGGGTTGCGGCTTCAGGACCGTCTTTTCACGATCCGCGATCTGCCGCTTCACTCGCTCCATCAGCCGTAGCAGCTTGCGCGATTCATGATCCCGGTCGGCCTGCTCGCACATTTTGTCAAAATCCTGAGGAGCATAACTAATGCGATTTGTCATGGGGGAACGATCCTCGTTATGACAGGCTTTTAAAAGAAGGCACAGTCTACCCCATCCCGCACGGTTTGCCCATCCCCCCGGCTACGAACCCTGCCTACAGGGTTTAGCCCATTGGAAATGCCGGAACCCAGTTATTGGCATCACGCCCAGGCCGGGCTGGTGCCGCGCCGGTCGCGGCAAGGCTGCGGCAATTTCCTTGGCCCTAACCCCAGATCGGTGGAACTCATGCCCGTGCCGTCCACCTCCACGCCCATCAGCACATAAACATCTTCGAAAATCCTCCGCGGCGCAATGCTGATCACGCCCTCCGACGATTCCACCAGATAATCTCCCTTGCGTCCCACATGCTTCCGTCCCAGGTGATCGACGAAGCTGAGATTTGCGTTCAGTTGTTTCGCCTTCACCAAGAACCGCGTGCGGTATGTCTTCCATTCTTCAGATTTCATAGCAATGCCCCGGATCTGTTCTTCTGCCTTCAATCAATGTTGAACTCAATATGGATCTCATCCGGCCGCTCGCGGCGGAAACCAGCAGTCAAATTTTTTATGAGAGCGAAGGCGACTCTACGAGCGAATCCTGCGTCGGTCAATCCAAAATTTTGGTGCATGTTGAGGAAAAATCCGTCGCCCAACTCCGCCCGTCGCAACACTCAAGATCATTCTCAAAGAGTGCTCGCAACCCGCATTGCGGAGAGGTTTCTCCCGCCTGCGCTCCGATCCCTCCGCCAGGGCAAGTCAAAATCTCCACAGCCCGTACACAGGAAATGCAGAAACAACGTTCCCGATCCGAGGTGCAAAATGAAACACAGCCCGGAATTAGTCCTAGCCCCATTCCGCCGCCCCGGCATCCAACTTTAATCAATCCTTGCTCGCTAAGGAATCAACTCCCCCGAGGTGCGAATATGACCAAAGACCCAGTGTGCGGAATGAACGTGGACGAGAAAAATCCCAAGGCCGAAGCCCATTTCGCCGGCAAGAAATACTATTTCTGCTCCGATGACTGCCGTAAGCAATTCGAGCAGCATCCGGAAAACTACATAGAGAACGCCGCCTAGATTCCTAGCCTGGATCACAAGGGCACAAAGATCTCCTTCGTGAACCTTGTTGTCCTTCGTGGTTAAAGCTTCTAATTCCACAAAAAACAAGGCCCTTGCCTACCGCAAGGGCCTTTGCGTCGAATCAGTTTTTCAATCTACCGGTGCGCCAGCGAGGGTTCGTGCGCTTCCTTGCCTGCCTTCAGCGCCGCGTAGCGGTGATTTACCTCGTCCCAGTTGATGACGTTCCACCAGGCCGCCAGATATTCCGGCCGCCGGTTGTTGTACTTCAAATAGTAGGCATGCTCCCAAACATCGTTGCCGAAAATGGGATACATTCCCTGCGAAATCGGACTGTCCTGGTTTGGCGTGCTCACAATCTGCACTTCGCCATTCGATTTGCCCGCCAGCCAGACCCATCCCGAGCCGAACTGCTTCGCGCCGGCGTCGTTGAACTTGGTCTGAAAATCCTTGAAGTTGCCAAAGGTCTTCGAAATCACATCGGCGATCGGGCCCGTCGGATCGCCGCCGCCCTTCGGCTTCATAATCTTCCAGAACATGCTGTGGTTGACATGGCCGCCGCCGTTATTGCGAACCGCGCCGCGGATGTCCTCCGGAATAGCGTTCAGGTTGCGAATCAGATCTTCCGCGGATTTTTCCGCGAGTTCGGGATGCTTCTCCAGCGCGGCATTCAGATTCTTCACGTAGGCGCCGTGGTGCATGTCGTGATGCAGAGTCATGGTCTGCTTATCGATGATCGGTTCCAGGGCGTCATAGGCATAGGGCAGCGGGGGTACTTGAAAAGCCATGATTTCTCCTCCAGCTTTTGAGATGACAGACGACACTATTTCGATGCAATCGGAATAAAGCGATTATATCGCCAAACGATCCAACCGGCCCGCCGGCCCACGAACCCACCTTTACGGACAGCCGCCCACGGCTGTCCAGCGGCCCGGAAGTATCCGACCGCGGCCCGTTGATCACTTGTCCCAGCCTGGACACCCGGAATTGGAAACGTGAGGAATTGAAACGTGGAAGAGCGGCGCTTTAGCGCCGCGTCGAAGATCGAAGCAGATGGCCTTCAGGCCCGGTGGCCCTACTTCCTCCCCAACAACCGGATCCGCGACGTGAACGCTCTCCCCTGGCAAGCGCTGAACGTCGGCGCCATATGTGAAGCGTCTACCACATTGTTCACCACATACGGATTGCATCGCCCCGTAATGTTGTCGAACCCCCCGCGCAGCGCCAGATAATACCCCATGAAATGAAACTTCTTCTCCAGTTGCAGGTTCAGCGAAAAATATTCTGGAAAGCGGTGCGCATCCGCCGCGCCAATAATCTGCTGCTGGTCCGTAATCTCGCTGAAGGCAAATCCTGTCCGCGCCTCCATCGCATATGCCAGCTGCAGCCGATGAATAATCGGCAGGTTGAACAGCGGCAAGTATCCCCACGACAAAAACCGATTCGGCGTGTCCCACGGATACACGCCCGCCTGCTGCGCGCTCAAAATCGGGTTGTCCACATTGAAGTCGAGCACTTCATTCGATCGCGCCCGCGACCGCGTGTACGATCCCATTACCATGTAACTCTCGCGGAAGTTGTGCCGCAGTGAGACCTGCAACGCGTCATAGCGGTCCTGCCGCGAATTCTCCAGAGCGAAATTCCCCCCGGCCGTGTCGTTGGGCGTGTCGTATACAAAACCCCGCGTCCCGCGTTTTTCCAGGAATTCCGCCTTCAAATAAATCGCCTGCGGAAGTTTCTTCTCCAGACCCAAACTCCAATTCATAAATCGCGGAGCCTGTAGCCCGTTCGTATCCGCCGAAAAAGTTGTGCTAGCCGGGCCGCTTGTCGTCACGCAGCTCGTCGTGCAGCCTATGCTTGAAACCGAAAAAAACGTGTCCTGCCGCGTCCCCGCATAGGGCCGCGCGATCAGAAAAATCGGCGTCTCCTCATACACCAGCCCGATCCCCGCGGAAATCTTCGTCGTCCCACCATTGTCCAGAACATAAGTTCCCGCCAGCCGCGGAGCCACTTCCGCATGGCGCACAATTTCATCCCAATCCAAACGCACTCCCGGCTCAATCAGCAGCCGGTTCGTAACACTCCACCGATCTTCCGCATACGCGCTGACCTCCGCGTTGTACTGCTCATGGAATGGCGCCGGGCCAAACGTCGCATACCTCGTACACGGAAAAGTCGCCGTCTGCGGAGCATCCAGGCAACTCTCGCCCGAAGGCAGCGTGTCCGTCGCCGCCGGACCCAGAAATGAAATCGGCTGCCGCGCAAACTTCGCATCGTAGGCGATCCGGTCCACGTCCACTCCAACTTTGAAATCGTGTCGCCCGTGCCACTGGTGCGAAGGCAGGAACAAGTTCACCAACTCCTGCCAGCGCCGCGCATGCGTCTCATCGCCGAAATAAAAATTCCCGCCCGCCCCAACCACCGCATTCAGCGTGTACGACGTCGTCCCGTAGGGCGTCACTCGCACGTTGTACTGATCGAACGCGAATCCCGTCTCCAGCAACTCTCCGCCCTTGAAGTAATGCTGATTCTTTACGCTCGTTACGTATACCCCTTCCGCATCCTTCGGATTACTCAATTGCGGGCTTAACGGCGACAACCCGGCATACCGGTCATTCAGTCCATTCACCAGAAAACTCGTCGTCAAGATGTCGCGGCTGGTCACGTTCGTCTGCACCTTGAACAAATTTCCCAGGCGCAAGATGTGATCGTTATCCTGCCCCGCCGGCAACTCCGTATACACAACATTGGTGAAGCCGCCATCAAACGCGTCATAGAACCAGACCTTCTCCTTGATCACCGGACCCGAAAACGTCAGGCGCGGCACGATCTCATCAAATCGCAGCCCATGCTTCTCCTGCACCGATGGAATAAAATCCGTAGCCAGAAAGCGGAAGTGATCGTCGCCAATCCCCGTATGCAGGCTCAACACTCCGCCCGATCCCTTGCCGTATTCCGCCGGTTCGCGCGACGGCTCCACTTGGATCGAGCGGAACGCATCCGTGCTCACTCGCACCAGTAATTGCCCATTCGCCGGCTGGGTTACGTTGAAGCCATCGAGCAAAGTAATCGTCTGATACGTTTCCGCCCCGGCCACATGCGGCTGTCCCGAAGAATCCTGCACCACTCCCGGAATGTAATTCAGCACGTTGCGAAAATCATTCGTGGTCGCATAAGGAATGTCAATCACTTCAATCCCGCTGATCGTCTCCTGCGCGCCAATCTGCGCCGGATCGATCGCCGGCGGCGACTCCCGCACATTCACCACTTCCCGCACCTCCTGCTGATGCGAGATCGCCGCCTCCACCGTTGATCCCGGAGCAATCTGCACGTTCGTCTGCGCCAGCGCGTAGAATCCCTCCTTCTCCACGCGCAATTGATAAGCCCCCGTGGCCAGTCCAGGAAACGAACAGTGCCCATTGAAATCGGTCTGGCAGCGCAAAGTCGGCATCGCCGTTCCCGCCGCGGTCCCCGGTTGCTGCACCTGCAAAAACACCCGCGCCCGGCTCACCGCAACTCCGTTCTCATCCACCACGGCAATGGTCGGCGGCGCCGCTGTTTGCGCAGCCGCGCCCGCCAATAACGCCAGCGTCATTGCACCCGTGAGCAGAAAAGCCCGCATGAGTTTCGACGAAAGTCTACGACGAATAGTCTACGGTGGGATGCCCCTCAGAAGTCAGCCGTTGGTTTGATTCCTTGTGGAAGAGCGGCGCTTCAGCGCCGCGTAGAGGTGGAGGAGCGGCCCTTCCGGGCCGCGTCAAGGCTCAACAATGATTGGGGCTTTAGCCCTGAAGGCGCTACGCTTTCGTTGCCAGATACTCACACACGCGCCGCACCGTATCGCGCTGCGTCTCTTTCAATGTAAGAAATTCAAATCCGTAGCGCAATCCCTGCACGTAACGCACGATCGCCCGTACTTTAATCGGATACGGAGTCAGCGGCAGCGGAATTTCCAGCGTCACAATCTCGCCCTGCTCCAGGCTCCCGGTCAGCGTCGCTCCAATTCCATCCTGACCGATCTCCGTCGAGCGTCCCCAGCAGCTGCAGAACTCTCCATTCTGAAACATCTTCACTTGCAGCCGCACATCCAGCGTAAACCGCGGGAACCGCCGCATCATCGCAAATTTGTTGCCCGACTTTTTCTCCGACGAAGCGGCCTCACGAGAAGTTTCCCCCGAATCGCTAGCCGTCTTCTTGTCGGTGACCGTTCCCATAAGACTCAGTGTTCCTCGGTGCCCTCTGTGAAAGATTTTCTAATTCCCGTGCAGCAGATATCCCGGCTCCAAAGGCAGCTTGCCTCCAACCTTCACCACCGCCACGCTGCTGTTGATCGAATAAACATCAACTACTCCGATCGCGCCCGGAATCGACGCCACCTTGTTCACCAGATCCTCGTCCGAATTCACCACCATGATTGCCGGATGATTCACCCGCCCGTGATTCGCTGCCGCAATCATGTCGTCCACCTGCGACTCGGGCATCTCGAAAACTTTTTCCACGAACACCTTCATCTCCGGCGTCGAAGCCGCGCGCATGATGAACGTCACCGGCTTGCCGTCCGGCCAGCGATTCGTCTGCGCCCTGCATACCTTTACCAGTTCCGGCAAGGTCATGGCCGACACGCTGTTGCTCTTGTTCGAGACCAGCGCCAGATCGCGCGCCCCGGCCAACGCAACAAAAACCAAAGAAATCACACCTACGCCAAGGATTCGTAGATAACGCACACTCTCTCCACGGGGATTCACCGCCCCAACCGATTTTCCAGGAATTCGTACACCGTCTCAACGGCCACAAAGACCATGTACCTCCGGAGCAGGCTAACCGTGGAAGAGCGGCGCTTCAGCGCCGCGCTAAGCGCCCGGGAAGAAGACGGCCTTCAGGCCCAGCGTTCGAAAAAGCCCATGTAGGGACGGGCGCCGTCGCCCGTCCAGGTCGAGCGAAGCTAGACAGGGATGCGGGAACTCTACATCAGTTTCCACGTACCATACTCAGGAGGCTCCCCATGTTCTGCAATCGCTGCGGCACCGAGATTCCACCCAACGCCGTAGCCTGCCCCAAATGCAACCGCCAGCTCGGAGACCCCGTCGGCGCCGTCGCCCGCTCCCGGCTGCAAGGCCATCTCCACACCCTCGGCATGCTCTGGATGATTCTCGGAGCCCTTTTCCTGATCCCCGCCTTCGGATTGATCCTCTTTGGCGGCGGTATGCACCTGGTCGTGCACCGGCAAGAGCCCTTCGCCAACCTCATCCCGCTGGCCATCTACGCCATCGGAGCCACCTTGTCCATCCTCGGCGCCGGCGGCATCTGCGTGGGCCTGGGCTTGAAGCAGCGCCAACCCTGGGCTCGCGTCATGGCCATAATCCTGGGAGTCCTAGCCCTATTCCATCCCCCGCTAGGCACAGCCCTCGGCGTCTACACTCTCTGGGTCCTGCTAGCCGACGAAAGCGGCGAAGAATACAAATATCTGAGAAACTCCGCGTAACACACTGAAGAGGCTGCCCCACCCTTCGTGGTTTTCGAAGGGTGGGAAACGATAAAGATTGCAGCCGAGGCAATACGCACTCCGCCCTCCAACCAATCCCGCCCAGCTTCCCACAGACATTCACAACTTTCCTCGGTTTGTCACAGCCAATCAACGCTTCCTGGCCTTTTTTCCATTGCCTTGCCACCCATCTGACCCCAAACTCATGACTGTCTCTCATCTCCCTTAAACCCATTTGAACCTTGATGTGGAAAACCAGGCAACCGTCCCGCATCTAGCCCGTCATTGCTGAGGATACAACATATAGGGTTTACCTCTTGACAGGCACAATCTGCGGGAGTAACTTTGCAATCCCAGAGCACGAATTTCCGGCTCACGGGAATGAGCGGAGTTCGAAACTGAAGTTAAGTTAAGCGCTGTGTCGAAAAATAGCTGGCTGGCTTCCGGCAGAGGTGACCGGAAGCTGTCCAGCCACAAACCGGGGACCCGCGTCCATATCCGTGGCCGGGTACCCTCAACCTAAACCAAACTTCTGGCTGGTTCGGCGGCCGGAGGTTGTTGCAGCCCGAAAGCAGTGCGGTGGCCGTCTCCCCGACCCTCCCCCGGGGTAACGACCTGAATAGCGGCACGACAACACATTGAAATTGCAGCAAGATCGCCAGGCTTCCGGGAGACCTCGTTTCCCTGAACTTGACGCAAGATCTCCAAAAGCAACAGCAGGAGCCCGCAATGGAAACGTTAACTCGCCTAGTCACCGAATCTCTGGCGCGCCACGGCTTCGACCGTCCAGTGGATTACCGCCGTCTACAATGGTCGAGCTGGTTCCGCTGCGAGTCCCACCGCAGCCTCCTGCATGTTCCGAGCAAGCCCGGCATCTTCGCCCTGGCCGAAGAAATCGCCGATTTCGGAACGACCAAGGCCCCTGTAGCGACAGCCGCCTCGGCTGTCCCGCCAAAGCGAAGCGAGGCGGAACCACCGAACTCTGCAGGCGAGGTGGAAGACCTGCGCCTCAGCGCCACCGTGGAACAGAGACTTCCCGGTACAACCGTGGAAGAGCGGCCCTTCAGGGCCGCGTCAGGCCCACAAGAAAAAGGGGCTTCAGCCCCTGCCCGCCGCATGCTTGCCGTAACCCAATTCTTCGAGGACGACGACATGGCCTTCGTCCTCGACCGCATGCTCACCTGGACAAACCCCATGCGCGCCCGCATGACTTCCGGCCGCTTTTTCATCCGTTATGTAGTCCTGCAGGACGAATCGCAGCGCCGCACCATCTGCGCCGCCCTCAATCAATGGATCGTCAACTCCACCGAAAAGGCCACAGGCATAGGCGCCCACTTCGCCACCAGCCTGGAGATGACCGAAACTAATCTGGCGCAGAAGAACGTGGCCAAAGAAAGTGTGGCGCGGACACTCCTGTCCGCGTCTGCCGAAAGCGAAAAGTCCGACGTGCGTCAGCCAAGCCCGACGTCCGCAACTCCGCCGATGCACTCCGGAGCCGCCACCAACATTCACTGTCCGTCCCCATTCCCCTCCGGCTTCTAGGCGGACGGGATCTTGGCGGCGCAGCGCTTTGAGCGTCGCGATGACCGATTTTTGGGAAGGGCGCACGACTTTAGTCGTGCCGTAAGAAGCAAAATTTGAACGGGCTTTAGACCCTAGCTACCTGGCGAATATCGAAATATGATCGAACGAGAATCAACTCAAATCCTGTACCAAAACGGCCCTGAGACCCGCTTCTCCCGATCCCCCGTCTGCTGGCCAGACGCCCGAATCGGCGCACCGCCCCATAGAATCTAATAGGAGAGCCTAGAAATGCCTGAATTGAAGACCACCGAAACCGCCACCCCCGCCGTCTCGAACGCCGCCCAGACCTCCGTTCCCAAGAAGAAGGCTCCGGGTCTCTCCTTCCGCCGCCTCTTCACCAAGCCCGGCGTTTCGCCCTATTCTGAAGTCGAATGGGAGCTCCGTCTCGCTCAGATCACCGACTCCCAAGGCGGCGTGATCTTCGAGCAGAAAGACGTCGAAGTCCCCAAAGACTGGTCCATGACCGCGACCAACATCGTCGCCTCGAAATACTTGCACGGCAAGCTAGGCACCCCCGAGCGCGAGACTGGAGTCCGTCAGCTCGTAGCCCGCGTCGCCGAAACCATACGCGATTGGGGACAAGCCCAGGGCTACTTCAAGACTCCCGAAGACGGCGCGACCTTTCACGACGAGCTCGTCCACATCCTCGTCCGCCAGTACGCCGCCTTCAACTCGCCCGTCTGGTTCAACGTGGGATGCGATCGCATCGAGCCCAACTCCGATGGCCGCAACTGGCACTGGAATCCGCAGACTCAGCAAGTCGAATTCGGCGTCACCGGATATTCCAAGCCGCAGTGCTCCGCTTGCTTCATCAACTCAGTAAAAGATTCGCTCGACTCCATCCTCACTCTGGCCAAGACCGAAGGCATGCTCTTCAAGTGGGGTAGCGGCACCGGCACAAATCTCTCCACCCTCCGCGGATCCAACGAAGTCCTCTCTGGCGGCGGCACCGCCAGCGGCCCGCTCAGCTTCATGAAAGGATTCGACGCCTTCGCCGGCGTCATCAAGTCCGGAGGCAAGACTCGCCGTGCCGCCAAGATGGTCATCCTCAACGTCGACCATCCTGACATCGTCGAATTCATCGAGTGCAAGCAGAAGGAAGAAGCCAAGGCCCACGCCCTCGTCGCCATGGGATACGATGGCGCCTCTCCCGACGCCGAGGCCTACAGCTCCATCTTCTTCCAGAACGCGAATAACTCCGTCCGCGTCACCGACGACTTCATGTACGCCGTGGTGCGCGACACCGATTTTTCCACCCGCTCCGTCCTCGATAACAGCGTCATCAAGACCTACAAAGCCAAAGACCTGCTGCACAAGCTTTCCGAGGCCACCTGGCACTGCGGCGATCCCGGCATGCAATACGACACCACGGTCAACCGCTGGCACACTTCGAAGAACACGGCTCGCATCAACGCCAGCAACCCCTGCAGCGAATACATGTTCCTGGACGACTCCGCCTGCAACCTCGCTAGCCTCAATCTTCTGAAGTTCGCGCCCAACGGAACCTTTGATGTAGAGGCCTATCGTCACGCAGTAGATGTCCTCATTACCGCCCAGGAAATTCTGGTCGACAACGCCGGATATCCCACCGAGCAAATCATGCGCAACAGCCATGACTACCGCCCGCTTGGTCTGGGCTACGCAAATCTAGGCGCGCTTCTAATGGCCGCGGGCCTACCCTACGACTCCGACGCCGGACGCGACTACGCCAGCTGCGTAACCGCCATCATGTGCGGCGAAGCCTACCTGCAAAGCTCGCGGATTGCGGAATCGTGTGAGCCGTTAGCCCCAGCCACAGAAGCCACAAAGAAGAATCTGTCCGAAACAAATCTAGGAGCCGGAGTAACTCACGTGGGGACGGACGCATTCGTCCGTCCAGTGAGCGAAGCGAGCAAGTCGAGCACGGCTCAAACCATGCCCGGAGGCGCCTGCCCCGGCTGGTACATCAACCGAGAGCCGTTCCTCGACGTAATCCGCATGCACCGCGCCTCAGTGAATGGCATCAATAAAGCCAATGTCCCAACGAGCATCTACGAAGCAAGCAAACAATGCTGGGACGAAGCCCTCGCCCACGGCGAAAAACACGGCTACAGAAACTCCCAAGTCACAGTGCTAGCGCCCACCGGAACCATAGGCTTCATGATGGACTGCGACACCACCGGCATCGAGCCCGATCTCGCGTTGGTGAAATACAAAAAGCTGGTCGGCGGCGGCATGATTAAGATCGTCAACCAGACCGTCCCCACCGCCCTCTTTAAGCTGGGATATACCCACGACCAGACCGACGCCATCGTCAGCTACATCGACGCCACCGGAACCATCGAAGGCGCGCCTCACATGAAGGACGATCACCTGGCCGTCTTCGATTGCTCGTTCAAGCCCGCCAAAGGCACCCGATCGATCCATTATCTAGGCCATCTCCGCATGATGGCCGCCGCCCAACCCTTCATCTCCGGAGCTATATCGAAGACTGTAAATCTTCCCGAGAACGCCACGGTAGAAGACATCAGCGACGCCTACCTCCAAGCCTGGAAGCTGGGCCTGAAGGCAGTAGCCGTCTATCGCGACGGCTGCAAGAAAGCCCAACCTCTGAGCGCAGCAGGCACCAAGACCGCCGAAGGCGGTGTGGCGCGGGCACTGCAGCCCGTCGCCGTTGCCGAAGAAGAAGACCTGAACGCTCCGCCCAGAGCCATCCGCCACAAGCTCCAGGAAGAGCGCGCCTCCATCACCCACAAATTCAAAGTAGGAGACCATGAGGGCTACATCACCGTAGGCCTCTATCCCAACGGAGATCCCGGCGAACTCTTCATCACCATGGCCAAAGAAGGCAGCACGGTCAGCGGCCTGATGGACAGCTTCGCGCTAGCCGTCTCCATCGCCCTGCAACACGGCGTGCCTCTGAAATTGTTCTGCGAAAAGTTCGCCCACACTCGCTTCGAGCCCAGCGGATGGTCCGGCAATCCCGACATCGGCTACGCCAAGAGCATCATGGATTACATCTTCCGCTGGCTCCAACTGCGCTTCCTCACTGGCCAGCAGCAAATGCTATTCGAGAATCTGCGCCTGAGAGGATCAGTAGCAAGCAGCCAGCCAGCCGAAGTTGAAGATGTAGATAACGGCGCGCCTCCCAGAGCGGAGCAGCGAGAGCCGCGCTCCGGCTCCGTCCACGCAGCTGACGCCCTCTCCAACCTAGTCGACCTGGGAGACGCTCCCAGCTGCAGCTTCTGCGGCAGCATCATGACCAGAAACGGCAGCTGCTATAGATGCATGAGCTGCGGCAGCACCAGCGGCTGCAGTTAAGAATCTTGCGTAGGGGCGGACACATTCGTCCGCCTAGGTTTTAACCTCGCGTAGGGAAGGCAGCTGTATAAGATCGTTGTCATTCCGACCGAGCGCGAAAGCGCGACCGAGGGACCTTCTGTTCCGCTTCCGAGGGACGATCCCCGGAAGCGCGAGGCTTAAGCCGTGCCGCAAACAAGAACCAACCCTCACCGGCCTTAGCCGCTGAGATGAAGGTTTGCCTCATCTGTGGAGTCAAACTTGATTGCGCTCTCTAACGCGCGAGTGGGAAAATGATCGCGCCTTGCGCAACTGAGAACCAGAGGCAGTCCATGAAGCGCGCCGTCTTCCTGATCGCCCCCGTACTACTCGCATCACTCTGCCTGGCCGAAACTGATGCCACCACTTCCTATCACGTCAAGATCCATCGTCACCGCAGTGACACGCAGCGCGAATTTATTGACAGGTCAGGAGGTCTCACCTTCGACGATGTCAGCCGGACCATCCGCTTCCAAGGCATCCCGGAAGACAAGTCCGAGGTTCCGGACAAATTCGATGTGAGCTATGACTCGATCAGCAAAGTCGTGTTCGAAGTTACCAATCGCATGCGCGGAGGGGCTCTGCCTCTTTTCATCGTGGCAATCAGTCCTGCCGCGGGCCTCTCTCTTGCCCAGGAGCACGTGGATGATTACTGGTTTTACTTCGAATACAAGAACGGTGACCGGACGCAGCAGGTTCTGCTGAAAGTTCCCAATCGCTCGGCCAACAAGGTGGTAGCGAAGGCGTTGAGTACGTTTGGTCCGCGAGTGACGCTCAACGACATCCCGCAGCAAGGCAAGGAGATCGAAAAGAAAAAGCTGCCCGGCATCAAGTCCAAGGAGATCGCCGAGGTCGATCGGCAGGATCATCCGCTGCCAGAGGTCAAGCCCGACAAGGCCACCGTCGTAGTGGTTTGCCCATCGTTGCGTGCGAGCTATGTCGGTCATGGAAGTCAGTTCAAACTCCATGCCAACGACCAAGTGATTGCAGTTAATCGGCAGGGAACCTATAGCTTCGCCTATCTTGATCCCGGCAGGTACCAATTCGTTTCTCAATCGGAGAACGCCAACGGCTTCGAGACGCAGATCGAGGCCGGCAAGAGTTACTACTTCTTACAAAATACATTTATGGGAGCGTTGAAATCGGAGACTTCGCTCTCGCGCAATAGCCCTGAGCTGGTGAATTATTTGCTCGATGGGTCTTACTACTCCGACTGGAAACGACAGTAAGTCCCACTCCCCGCGTGAAATAAGGCACTCTTCCCCCTGTTTGCCGCAACCAATCCCGCCGGCGCTGACGTGGAAGAGCGGTCCTTCAAGGGCCGCGTCAAGCGTCACCCGATCAGAACAGGCCTTTAGGCCCCGTGTCCCGGGTCGCGTGGATCATTTCCATACCCGCAGAAACGAAACGCCTTATCGCGCATTGTACATACATTTCCGTAAAACATGTTCCTGAAGGAACATGTCGTGAAGATTCATCGCCGCTTGGCCGCCTTCCTCGGCGCGACCTTGCCCTTGCCTTTCTTCCCAAACACGCGGGCGAAGATCTTGTCTACGTTCTTCAATTGCCGCGCGAGGTCGAAGGCGTATTCGATCTTCTGCCGCGGGATGCGGCCGGTGATCTCCTTGTCGGCCAGCACCTGCTGGTGGAAGTCGAGGTCTTCCTTCCACGCGCGCATGGCGTGGGATTGCACCAGGCGATAGGCGTCCTCGCGGCTGACGCCTTGCTCGACCAGGTCGAGCAGAAGCTGTCCGCTGAAGATGAGGCCGCGCGTCGATTCCAGATTGGCGCGCATTCGCTCGGGATAGACGAACATGGTGTCGATCAGATTCGCCGTCTTGTTGAGCATGTAGTCGGCCAGCGTGGTCGAATCTGGCAGGATGACGCGCTCCACCGACGAGTGCGAGATGTCGCGCTCGTGCCACAGGGCAACGTTCTCGAATCCAGCTTGCGCGTTGGCCCGCACCACGCGCGCCAGTCCGCTGATCTGCTCAGCGTTCACCGGATTGCGCTTGTGCGGCATGGCCGATGAGCCCTTCTGCTTCTCGCTGAAGAACTCCTCCGCCTCGCGTACTTCTGTGCGCTGCAGGTGGCGCAGTTCGGTAGCGATCTTGTCCAGTGTCGAAGCGATCACAGCCAGCGTCGCCAGATAGTTGGCATGCCGATCGCGTTGAATCACCTGCGACGAAACCGCAGCAGCCTTCAAGCCAAGGCGAGCACAGATCTTCTCTTCAAGTTCAGGCGTGAGGTGCGCGAAGATGCCCACCGCGCCTGAGAACTTTCCTACCCGCATATCTTCTGCCGCGGCCATGAAGCGCGCGATATTGCGCTGCGTTTCGGAATACCAATTGGCGATCTTGAATCCAAAGGTAATGGGCTCGGCGTGCACACCATGGGTGCGGCCGATCATGGGCGTGTTTTTGAACTCCCAGGCGCGGCGCTCCAGGACTTCGGAGAGATGCTGCAAGTCCTGCGCGATGACTTGCGATGACTGCTTGATGAGCAGGGCTTGCGCAGTATCGACCACGTCGTTCGACGTAAGGCCGTAGTGGAACCAGCGGGCGTGCGGGCCGACGATTTCGGCTACCGCAGTGGTGAAGGCGATAACGTCGTGGCGAACTTCGGCTTCGATCTCGTGGATGCGTTCGACGCGGAAGTCGGCGCGCTCCTTGATGGCTTTGGCGGCGTCTTTGGGGACGAGGCCGGCTTCGGCCAGGGTTTCGGTGGCGGCGACTTCGACGGCGAGCCAGGTGCGGAAGCGGTTCTCGTCGCTCCAGATGCGGGCCATCTCCGGGCGGGTGTAGCGCGGGATCACGGTTGAGCTCCTTGGATGTAGTGGACAGAGGATTCTAAATGCAGAGCAGAGGCTTTTGCCACAGAGGGCACGGAGGATCGCTGAGTGGTCAAGATCCCTACCCCTTCGGCTTCGCCCGGGGCCGGCTCTGTCGTCGCAAACGCGACAAGGGTAGGGCACCCTCAAATCTCATGAATATCGTTATACGATATAATATTATTTGGACTATCGGAGCACGATACAATCGGCAGGATGAAGAAACTTACTGTGTCGGATTATCAAGCGTTGGCGGAGTTCCGCTACGAGATCCGGAAATTCATGCATTTCAGCGAACTGGCGCTGCATGCCGCCGGGTTGGAGCGCGGACAGTACCAGCTGATGCTGACGGTAAAGGGAATGCCGGAGGGCGTGCGGCCGCGGATTCGCGAACTGGCTGACCGCATGATGATCCAGCATCACAGCACGGTGGAGTTAATCAACCGGCTGGAAGCGGGCGGATACGTGCGGCGGGAACCGGCGCAGGACGATCGGCGCGAAGTGCTGCTGGCGTTGACGGGCAAGGGCGAGAAGGTGCTGGCGGAACTGGCGCTGCATCATCATGAGGAGTTGCAGAATGCGGCTCCGCGCTTAGTGACGGCCTTGCGGCGGGTGATGCAGGGCGACTCGCGGGCGAAGACCGGGGCTAAAGCCCGTCGTTCCTCGTAAGCGTGACGCGGCGCTGAAGCGCCGCTCTTCCGCGCTTGCGTTGACGCGCCAAGTCTTTCGCGCTTGCGTTGACGCGGCAAATGTTCCTCGTTGCGCGCTGGGGGATTCGGGTCCTTAGAAAGTGATTTGAAATGGCAGAGAAAGCCGCAGGGGCTGAAGCCCACGTTTTGAGGGCGCTTAACGCGGCGCTAAAGCGCCGCTTTTCCGCAACGCACTCCTCCACAACGCACTCCTCTTCCACCTCATTTTCGGAACTGAGCGCGGAGGGATTGAATGCCATTGCGCCTGCATCGGCGGCGCCTGTAGATGGCGTTCCATTTCCTCCAGTGCAGCCCCCGGCCCAGTTCCGCATTGTGCTGGTGTCTTTTTTGGCAGCGGCGATTGGGCTGATTGGCGGGCTGGTCGCGTACGTGTTGTACAAGCTGATTGGCCTGTTCACCAACCTCTTCTTTTTTCATCGCTGGTCGACGGCCTTTACCAGCGTGGGGCAGCATCATCTGGGAGCCTGGGTCATTCTGGTCCCGGTCATCGGCGGCCTGGTCGTAGGGGTGATGGCGAAGTACGGGACGTCGAAGATTAGGGGGCACGGCATTCCGGAGGCGATGGAGGCGGTGCTGACCAATCGCAGCCGCATTGAGCCGCGAGTGGCGCTGCTGAAGCCGATTTCAGCGGCGATCGCGATTGGCACCGGCGGTCCGTTTGGCGCAGAAGGACCGATCATTCAGACGGGCGGCGCGATTGGATCGCTGGTCGGACAGTTTCTGCATACAACGGCCGTCGAACGCAAGGTTCTGCTGGCTTGCGGAGCCGCGGCGGGCATGTCGGCTACGTTCAACACTCCGATTGCGGGCGTGATTCTCGCCATTGAGTTGCTGCTGTTTGAGTTCAAATCGCGATCGTTCATTCCGCTAGTGGTGGCGTCGACGCTGGCGACCGCGGTGCACATGCAGCTATTGGGGGCAGGTCCGATGTTCCAGGTGGGAGCGATGGACTTCGGGATTCCGCATGCGCTGCCGTTTTATCTGGTGCTGGGCCCGATCTGCGGCGTGGCCGCGGTAGTTTTGAGCAAGGCGCTGTACTGGGTGGAGGATTTGTTTGAAGAACTTCCATTCGACGAACTGTGGTGGCCGGCGATTGGGGCGCTGGCGTTAGGCATTATCGGATTCTTTGTGCCGCGCGTGTTCGGCGTAGGGTATGACACGATTGGCGCGATTCTGACGGGAAGCCTGGCGTGGAAGATTCTGCTGCTGGTGATGGTGGCGAAGTTTACCGTGCTGGTGGTTTCCCTGGGATCGGGCACGTCGGGAGGATTGCTGGCGCCGACGTTCATGTGGAGCGCCGCGATGGGCGGGCTGTTTGCGATGATCGGGAACCGCGTGTTCCCGTCGGCGCACCTGTCGCCGGGAGCGTTTGCCCTGGTGGCGATGGGAGCAGTTTTTGGGGCGGCATCGCGGGCAACATTCTCATTCATTATTTTTGCTTTTGAGATTACGCGCGATTACAACTCAGTGCTGCCGCTGATGCTGGTGGCGGTGATCGCCGATGGCATCGCGATGCTGCTGATGCCCACCAGTTCGATCATGACGGAGAAGTTAGCGCGGCGCGGATTGCGCGTGCACCAGGACTACGAGGCGGATGCGCTTACGCAGGCAACCGTCGGCGAAACCATGGAAAGGGATCCTCCCGTGATCCCAGCGAGCGTAAAAATTGGAGAACTTGCCGAGCGCATCGCGAAGCGCGATCCCGCGGTGGCGCGGTATGAGGCACTGCTGATCGTCAATGATGCGAGCAAGGATGACGCAGGCAAACTGGCCGGGATCATCACGCGCGGCGACATCCTGCGCGCCCTTGACAAGGATCCTTCCGGAGCGATGACCGCCCTTGAAGCCGGCTGCAGAAACCTGGTGGTGACGTATCCCGACGAACTGGTTTCTGAGGCTGCGCTGAAACTGTTGAACCATAACATCGGCCGCATGCCGGTGGTGGACCGCGCAGACCCGCGAAAGGTTGTGGGCTACCTGAACCGGTCGACGATTTTAGTAGCGCGCATGCGCCGTTTCCAGGATGAACACGTCCGGGAACCGGGATGGTTCAAGGGGTTTAGGCGCGAACCCAAAGCCGGGTGAGGCGCGCCTCTAAACAGTAACCTTCCCAAAAAGTGCGCTTGAAAACGGGCGCTCCGTTCCGATAAGCTTTCGCCATCCCCAGCAGTCCCACAGGGAATGGTGTATCCGGTATGCGGATATCAGTGCCCAAGTCGTTCCTGGCAGAAGCCAAGGGAGCGAGCACGCGAGCGTGCGGTATCGCCGGATTCTTTCGCAAATGTCGTATCCGATGTCTTGCACACTCAACTGACTAAACAGCAATCAAGATTTCCAGCATTTGGAGAAAGACAATGCCGAGCCCATCCATCAGGTTGATTGTTATTGCTATTGCGATTCTCGCGTTCACGTCGTTCTCGTTCGGTCAAGGCGGTGCGACTGGAGCCATTGCGGGCACGGTCACTGACCCGAGTGGCGCCGTGGTGGCCAATGCCGAGGTGCGCATCACGAATCAAGACACGAATGTGCTGGAGCGCACAGTGAAGACCGGAGCGGACGGTTCGTTTGTAGCGCCGTTGCTACCGGTTGGAAAATACACAGTTAGCATCCATGGGGGAGGGTTCGCCGAGGGGAAGTTCTCCGACATTGTGGTGCGCGTCACCGAGACGACGCGCATGATCGCCAAGCTCTCGACGCAGGCCGTGCAGCAGAAAATCGAAGTGCAGGCGGAAGTGCAGCAGGTAGACACAACCGATGCGTCCACGGGACAGGCGGTCGAAAGCAATACGATTCGGGCGCTGCCGCTGGCCACGCAAAACTTCCAGCAGTTGCTGACGCTATCGACGGGCGCGGAAGGCGAATTGAATGCGGCCTCGCAACTGGGGCGTGGCCAGGTCCACATGTTCGTCAACGGCCAGCGCGAGGATAACAATAACTACCTGATTGAGGGCATCAGCGCGACGGACTACAACGTGGCGGAGCTGACGACGACGCCCCTGCCGAATCCGGATGTAGTGCAGGAGTTCAAGGTGCAGACTTCGCTGTATGACGCCAGCCAAGGGCGCAATGGGGGAGGGAATATCAATGCGATCCTGAAGTCGGGTAGCAATCAGTTTCATGGGGACGTGTACGAATTCTTTCGCAATACGGTACTCGATTCAAATGAATATTTTCTGAAGCAGACGGGATCGCCGCGTCCGGTGATTCAGCAGAATATTTTTGGTGGAAGTCTGGGCGGGCCGGTGAGTCCGGGCGGGAAGCTCGGATTCTTCTTCATCAATTATCAAGGAACCCGGCAACGGAGCGGCGATTCGCCGGGGACACTGATCAGTACTTTTGTTCCGTATATTCCGGCGGCGGATCGGGGAAGCGATCCCACTTCGGAAGCGAATTTGATCAATGATTTGAATGCGTACAATCTCGCGACTTCCGGGCTGCAGGCATTGCCTGCCGGGTACACCATTGATTCAGTGGCGGCTTCTCTATTGGCATTCCCCAGCAATCAATTCGGGGCGCCGGCGAATGGATATCTGTTTCCCATGCCGAATGTTCCGGCGGGAACGCTGCCCGGGACTCCGGTGCAATTTACGGTAAGCCGGCCGGGGCGGTTCACTGACGATCAGTTCACCAGCAACTGGGATCGGGAGTTCAACAACTCGAAAGACACTCTGGCGGCGCGGTTCTTTTTCTCCGATTCGGAGCAGGATATTCCCTTCGGAGCGGGCGGGCTGCAAGCTTCGCTGGGCGCGCCGGCGAGTGGGACTGATCTGAACTTCCCCTATGACATTCCGGTGCATGACCGCTTCTTCAGCATCGCGGAGACCCATGTGTTCAACCCGAGGCTGGTCAATGATTTTCGCTTTGGGTTGGTGCACATCAATAACAGCGGCATCAATGTGAATCCGGTGAGCGCCAGCGACGTGGGCATCGACCGGCCGACCAGCAATCTGACGAGCAGCATTTACAAATTTACTTTTGGTACATCGGGATTTCAGTTTGGGCCGACGCCGCCGGCGAATCAGTTTCAGACGCAGGATAACTACAACTTTGTCGAAAACCTGAGCTGGGTGCGGGGCAAGCATACGCTTACGTTTGGCGGGCAGTATGTGCGGGTTAACCTAGATAAGCAATTTCCGCAAGTGTTCAATGGACAGGTTTTCTTTACCAATACGTCGAACGGGCTGACGGACTTCGAAAACTTCGCGAATGGAAACGTGCAGTTCAGCTTCGGCGGCGGCGGCGTTTACAACCACCACTACAAGCAGAATGATTCAGCGGTGTTCGCGCAGGATGATTGGAAGGCGACGCGGGATCTGACGGTGAATTTGGGATTGCGGACGGAGTTTCTGGGGGCGTGGACGGATGGGGACTGCCACATTGGAAATATTCAGTCGTCGTTGACGAAGTCTGGGACCTATCCATTTATTTATCCGAGTTGCGTGAACAAGCTGAATGTTTCCGGATTGAGCGGGAACGCGGCGGGATCGACGTTCAATAACAGCGTGTCGACGGGATGGGGTCCGCGGGTGGGATTTGCGTGGGATCTGCTGGGACGGCACACGGCCACGCTTCGCGGCGGATACGGAATTTACTATGTGCGTGAAGATATTGGCGCGGTGGACCAATTGAGCTTCCAGTCGCCGTTCATTCCGATCGTATTCTTTCCGACGACGCCCGGGTTCACGCTATCGAACTTCTTCACCGGAACACCGGCGGTGAATCCGAACGCGGTGCCGCAGGCGGGACAACTCTCGCCGGCGTGGGTGCCGTGCCTGGCGCGGCTGATCAGCTTCACGCCAAATAGTCCGACGGGGCAGGACGGGAATTACGCCTGCACCGGGGGGCCGGGAGTGAACACGACGCAGAACCTGTTTGTGCTGGAAGTGCCGCGGCATTTTGTGGTGCCGAACACGCAGCAATGGAACCTCACGTTGCAGCGCGAGTTCGGCGAGCACTGGGTCGGAGAAGTGGGATACGTCGGCACGCGTGGCATTCACCTGCGCGAGACCCGCGATGCGATTCAATCGGTGAATGCGACACCGCAGAATCCGTTTACCGTGACCGATGTGAACGGAAACAACTACAGTATCACTGACAACACGTTCTCCAATGCCATTGCGCGGACGCCGGCTCCAGGATTGAACGGGTATAGCGGGTATCAGATTTTCGCCAACGACGCTTACTCGATTTACCACTCGTTACAGACGACGTTATCGCGGCGGTGGGGACAGAATTACCTGCAGGCGGCGTATACGTTCTCGAAGAACATTGACGCGACTTCGACCGGGAACACGGCCTTCAACACGGCGTATAACGATCAGAGCAATATCAACGCTTCTCGCGGACTTTCGGACTTTGACCGGCGGCACCGGCTGTCGGTGAGTTACGTTTACGAATTGCCGATATTCCGGGAGGGCAAGGGGCTGATGCACACTGCGCTCGGAGGCTGGTCTGTGTCGGGAGTGACTATCATTCAATCGGGAAATCCGTTTTCGATTCTCGACTCCAGCGCAGGAACTGCGTTCTTAGGTCAAGGCAGCACGCCGTTGCTCGGAGCCAGTTTGGCGCCGGGCGCCAGCATTTCGAGCGGACTGACGAGTGGCAGCATTCAAAGCCGGGTCACCAACGGATATCTGAATCTCGGCGCGTTCACTCCCGCACCTCTTCTCTATCCGACTCAGTGCCAGAGCGATCCGAACTATTGCGGTACCGGCTTCGGAGACTTGGGCCGCAATATCTATCGTGGCCCACACGAGCAAAACTGGGATGCTTCGCTGATCAAATATTTCAAGATCAACGAGCGCCAGGAAATCCGTTTTACGGCGGACTTCTTTAATATCTGGAATCACGCCAACTTTGCGAATCCTGCGGTGACGGATGTCGAAGCAGGATCTTCCTTTGGGAAGATTTTGAATTCGGAAGGGAATCCGCGGCTGATTCAGTTTTCGCTGCGGTATGCGTTCTAGGGGATTTTCAAGACAACGACCAGCCGGCAGCCTCGTGCTTCCGGCTGTCTCGTTTTCGCCGGCTGCAAACTTGCGGGAGATCCCTCCTCCGCCTGAAAACCGGCTCCGGTCGGGATGACGCAGCTTCAAAATCCTAGGGCCGCAGCGAGGCCATGTAGGCGGCTATGGCAATCATGTCGTCGATGGTTAGCTTCGGCACTACCTGCTGGCGCATTGGCAGTGCGGCTGAGCTGTGGCGCGCTCCCGATTGCATATCGAACAACTGACGGACAAGATAGCTGGGCGAGCGGCCCGCAATTCGCGGAACGTTGCCCGTGCCGCGTAGGCCGGGGCCGTGGCACTTGGCGCACGGAACGGTGCGGCCATTGTCTCCGGTTTTGACCAGTTGCTTTCCTCTATTCAGACTTCCTTCCGGTACGTAGGCGACGAAGCCGGAGGTGTCGTCGCGCAATTCGGTGCGCTCGAGGTTCTCCGGTGTTTCGATGATGCGCTGGCCGATGGGTTCGGTCGCGGCGGGAGTATCAGCGACCAGCATCCATCCGGCGACATGCGTTTTGGGGACGGTGCTGGTTTCGACGACGCGAATCCACGGCTTGCGTTCGAGCCGGGAAAAATAATTGGCAGCGGCCTGGACCTCCTGGTCGGTGGCTTTGGTTTCGGCACTGATCATGGCTGCAGTGGGCAGGTGGCGGGGTTCGGAACTCTTGCGCACACCGGTTCTGAAATCCTCCACTTGACGCATGATGTAGCTGGCCGGAAGTCCGGCGAGGCTGGCGTTCTCGGGGCGTCCCTGGCCGTTGGGTAGATGACAGTAGCCGCAGGCGTAAACGTCAGGCTGGTGGCCATGAGCGACGACTTCGGGCATGGCAGGATGGGCCTCCGGGTGCCAGTCGGGGACGGCGAAGAGATCGTGAATTTGTGCGGGCATGAAGGAGAGGTCGCTGTTCGGGATGTGTTGCGGAGCGTTGTCTGCTTTGGTCGGCGCGGCCGCATTGGAGGGCGAGTTTAAGGGATAAGCCCAAGACGGCGGCTTGCTCTGGGCACGGGCGAGGCACGGAAGTAGCAGGACAGAGATCAACAATGCAGGGCGAGAGCGCATGCAGACACTTTAAACCCTCGAGCCGCAGCGGCAAGCCGGAAGTGCCTGCCGGCGCGTTCGAGCAAAAGCCGCAGCGATTCCACGGTGACGCCCCGTGTGCCTCAAAAAAGACGCGAGAGGGCTGGGGCAGGCTCTAGCGTTCGAGCATCCAAACATTGGAACTGCTGCTGTCGACGCAGAGCGCCAGATGGCTTCCGTCGCGCGACGGAATGGCCCAAAAGACCGTCTTGTTCTTCGACTGCCAGATGGTGCGAGCGTGACCTTGCAGATCGATATTCAATAAAACGTTCCCTCCCTCTCTTGCGGTTGGAGCCCAGAAACTCTTGCCATCGGCCGCCCAATCGATGGCGCCGACCATCGAGACTCCGTGGACGGTCAGCCACTTCTCCGGAGCCCCCACGAGCGATACGAGATGAATCGGCGGCTGGTCGTCGTTTTTTGTTCGCGCGATGGCCAGGGCCGTTCCGTCCGGAGAGAGGCTCCAGTTATAAGCGTGAGGAAGATCGCCCGTAATCTGATAAACCTGCTTCCCCTTTCCCTTATAGGGGTCAAAAGTAAAAAAGGTAAGGGCGGTATCGTCGATGACGCTGTAAACGCAAGTTGTCGCTGGGGCACGCGCGCATTGATAATTGGCGATCCATGTCGCTTCGAGGACTTTCTGCGGGGCGCCGCCTGACAGGGGCAGGCGCATCAGCGGGCTGGGAGGGCGCTTGTCTTCCCACTCGGGATAGAGCAGATACAGAAACTGTGTACCATCCGGGGTCATGCGAACTTCGTTAGTCGGGTACGGAGAACGAAGCAGCAAATCCGGAACCGTTTTATCAATAGCTTGTTTGAAGATGCCAAATGCACCGATGCGGTCGGAGGTGAACAAGACTTCTTTCCCATCCATGGTCCAGTCGAATGGGAAGTCCTGATGGTCATCGAGTGTTAGGCGCTCTGGAGCACCGGTGATCGAATCGCCGCTTGTCGTGGCAACGTAGACGTCAGGCTGAAGAATCTCTTTGACATAAAGGATTCGGCGACCGTCGCCCGAGACCGTAAGGTTATAGATGAGAGCATTTTCTCCCGTCAACTGGACGGGAGCGCCAGTTTCACGACCGTGGTTATCCACTGGCACCGACCAGAGGCTGGAAGTATCCGGCGGTCGAGGCGGAGGATCGACCAGCGAGTAGATCAGATGACCATCGGATGTCCACGCCAAGGGCTCGTGCAGGCCGTTAATGGTCCAGGTATTCAGCAGACGCGCCGTGCCGGTCGGCGCGGACCCCGCAATTGCCCTGGTTTCGATAAATCCTTTGTCGTCTTTTTTCGATCCATATTTCGTGTAGGCGAGGCTGGCTCCATCCGGGGACCAGGCCAGCTGGCCAATGAATTCCGCTTCCCCGCCTGGAAGCGGGTGAGGCTGAGAGCCATCGGCATCCACGAGCCAGATTTGCTGAAGGACGTTCGGCTTTGTGATGAATGCGACCTGCGTGCCGTCGGGAGAGACGATTGCTCCCCAGCCGTCATCGGCGAGCTTTCGAGGATTTCCTCCGAGACTGGAAACCACCCACAGAGCAGGGTTACCGCCGGCCGCAGCCAGACTTACAACCAGATGCACATTATCGGGAAACCATGCGATTGACTGTACTCTGCCTTCCGGCAAGGCAACGGGATGCGTCTCGCCGGTATCGACTTGCCGGAGATAAAGACCGGTTTCGTCGGAGAAGGCGAAGTACTTCCCATCGCGCGAGATAGCAGCCGCGCGAACACGATCATCCGCTGGATTCGCCGTGAGCTGCGAGATACGCGGCGGAGTTGCTGCCACGTGTTTATGGCTGAGGAATAGTCCCAGCCCAACACCGATGAGAATGAGGGCAAGACTTGCCGCGGCAACGGCGAGATACCAGAGGCGACTACGGTGGTCCGACTGCTTTGCAATGGAGTCAGAAGCACGCGGCAGCACCCCATTGCCATTCGAAGGATTGACGGTAACCGGCGCCAGGAAGCGGTAGCCACGCCGGGCGACGGTTTCAACGAAGGTGGGATTTTCCGCCGAATCGCCCAGCGCATCGCGCAGCCGGCGTATGGCGGCATTGAGGCTGTGGTCAAAATCGACGAAAGTGTCGGCAGCCCATAGGCGGTCGCGGAGCTGTTCCCGGGTGACAACCTCTCCAGGCGTTTCCAGAAGCTGGGCGAGGACCTGAAAGGGCTGCTCCTGCAGCTTGACCTTGGTCCCGTTGCGGCGCAGTTCACCAGCGCGCAGGTCCAGTTCGAACACACCGAAGCGGAGTATTCGCGAATCTTCTGCCCCGTGTCCGTTAAAGTTCCCCACAAACCCGGAGTTTAACACTCTTGCGGCTCTATTCCCCATGTCACCTGACTCTGTAATTGTTTGACGTGGCGTAACTTATCCCGTCACCCAAATTTTATCCTCGGGTCACCCGCGGAGCCTTGAGGCACCCGGTTGCCAAGCCCACCTTTGCTGATACGGAGGGTGGGGATATGGGGTTCACAGGTGGATGGAAATGGGAAGCGGCTTGGATTGTTTTGTTAATCGGGAGCGTCTGCGGTGAGGTGGGAACGACTGCTGCTCAAGTGCGCGTACTGGTCTTTAAAGATGCACGGGTTTCGATGGAAGCAGTGGCTCAAGGGGGAGTTGAAGCCGTGAGAATCTTTCGCGCTGCGGGGATTGAATTGGAGTGGGTGAATTGCTCCACCGAAAAGAGGATCAATGAGTGCCGGGTCACTCCCGGCGGTAAAGAACTGGTGGTGCACATTGTGCCGGGAGGAAAGACGTCGAACGATTCGGTGTATGGCGAGGCGTTTCTGGGCGGAGACGGAAGAGGGAAGTACATTGATATTTCTTGGGATCGAATCGGACAGGCGCATCGCGATCGCGGGGTTAACGTGGCTGAACTGCTTGGAGCCGTGGCCGCGCATGAGATCGGACATCTGCTTCTTGGTTTGCATGCTCATTCGTGGATCGGAATCATGACGCCAGTGTGGGATGAGGAGACGTTGAGACATGTGGGAATGGGCGATTTGCGATTCAATCGCGAGCAAGGTTTGCAAATGAGGGAGCGGATGCGCACGACAGACGTCAACTTGGCCAGTTTTCGAGCGAAGGTCGGAGAGTAGAACTATTTCTTGGCTTGGGCTTGTTCGATCAAGGGGCGCAGGGAATCGACGGAGACGCCGAGAGTGCCGCCGGAGAATCCGTCCATGTAGGCGGAGTTGACGCCGATGACTTCTCCTTTGGAATTGAAGACGGGGCCGCCGCTGCCGCCGTGGGCGGTGGTGGCGTCGTAGATGAGTTTGTCGCCAACGACGTCGCCGAGATGTCCCCAGGTGGCGGAGGGGCGAATCAGTGATAGGGCGGCGAGTTCGCTGGCGGCGTTGATGTCGTTATGGCGATCGGCGAGCCGATCGTAAATGCTCGTGGGCGATTTGGCGACCATGCCGGCGATGCCCATGGGATAGCCGATGACCGTGACGTGCTCGCCGGGTGCGCTGGGCAACTTCGCTAGAGGCAAAATGGGAAGGCCGCGCAGCAGTTCAATATTTTGCGCGCGCAGGACTGCGAGATCAGAAATCTTCGATACTGCTGCGGGAGTCAGGCTCACAGGCGTGGGCGAGCCGGGGAAAAAGATCACCAGGCTTTCCAGCATGGCCGAGGCGCCCTGCTCCATCAATTTTTCGGACTCGGTGTCGCCGTACCAGGGCTCGGCGATGTGACGATTGGTGGCCAGCAGGCCGTTGCCCACGATGAAGGCCGTGCCGGAAACGCGCGCCCGCACCGCCGGACGCTCGCCGGGAAAGGCAATCTGATACACGCCATAGATGTAGCCGACGGAATTGCGATAACGATTGAGCACGGCGGCGGGCATGCCCTGCTCTTGCTTCAGTTGCTCAACCTGCGCGGTTAACTCGTGAACTTGTTTTTGCAGATCGTCGGGAGGCATCGCCTGCGCGGCCATGGGATGGTAATAGTGCAGCAGGGCGAGCGAGCCGATGATCATGACGATGGCGAGCACGGCCTGAATAATTTCCTGCCAGCTATCGCAGACGGGGCTGGGGGCGTCGGGCTGCGAAGAGGTGTAAGACGCAGACGCAGCGGGCGCAGAATATTGATCTTGCAAAATTTGATCGTGCAAAATTTGATCGTGCCAACTCTGATCTTGCCCGGTCTGGTCCTGCTCGGAGAGAAACGTGAGTTCGCCCATGTTTTTGATGACCCACGTATCTTCGCCCGTTGGGCGCGGGTTTTCCACGGTACTGAAGGGGATGTACGGGGGTTATCCCGTGGATGGCACTTAAGAGCTATGGCCAGCGCACTGCAATACGCCGAGATACTCGCTCCACGGGCCGGTGGCTTCACGGTACTGATGGGCCAAAATTCGGGAGATCTGATGCACGTGAGTCATATCGTGCACGGCCCACGTCGCGAGGAGTTGGTCGAGAGTGACGAGGCCGAGGGCGGGATGTTTGCCGCGGCGTTCGAGATCCTTAGGCCAGAGGTTGAGCGCGCGTAACTGCTGCAGATTTTGCGCGCGCAAGCGAGCGAATTCGTCGAGAAGCTCTGGGAGTGATTTGCCCTTACTTTCGCGTTCTTGGCCGAAGCGATCAAAGGGCTCAAAGGCGCGCGCGTCGCCGAATTCGAGGATCATCTTAGTGCGCAGCATCCAATCGGTGCGCTCGCCGTGAATAAGGTGGCCGACGACGTCGAAGGCGGTCCAGGTGCCTTCGCCTTCGTTGCGGTGAGTCCACTCCTGCGGAAGATCACGCAACAGCGCGTTGAGAGTTGCGGGAGTACGTGCGAGAAGAGCGAGCGTGAGGGGAAGATCCTGAGGCATGGGCTTCGTCCTTCTTTTTCTTATTAGAGATGCTTAATGCCGAGGCGCTTGGCCATTTCCTGATACAGAAATCCCTTGCCGGGCACATAGGGCTGTACCCATTCGTCATCGATGACAAATTGGGGGACGGCGCGCTTGCCGGTCTGCTTGAAGACCTCCTCGGCGGCTCCGGGAGTGGTCGCGATATCAACCTCTTTGTAGGGAATGTTGTACTTGGCGAGGAAGCGTTTGGCCTCGCGGCAGTCCGGGCACCAGGGCGTGGAGTAGACGGTGAGTTCCATTGTTCGATGTAGATGCTTTCTGCCGCTTTCGTCGTTGGCTCTAACCCCACTCACCACCGAGAGGCACAGAGATACTCTATACGCGTACTTTATACGCGCTCCAGTTGCTGGTGGGTGCGCTCGTTTTTTACGTTGCCGGTGTTGAGCGTGCCGGCGGGCTCGAAGAGCAGGAACCAGCATTCTTCGTCGGCGACGGGCTTGTGCTCGACCCCGCGCGGGACGACGATGAACTCGCCCTCTTCGATCCATTCATGATGATCGAGAAATTCCATGCGAAAGCGGCCTTTGACGACGAGAAACATTTCATCTTCGTGGTCGTGATGATGAAAGATGAACTCTCCCTTGATCTTGTCGAGCTTGACCATCTGGCCGTTGAGTTCGGCGGCGATGTAGGGCTTCCAGTATTCGGAGATCTTGGAAAATTTATCGGCGATGTTGACCTTTGACATGGGTTCCCCTGGGTGAGGGTCCTCGAGGGTGAGATTCATTTTTAGCGCGAAGGTCGCAAAGAAAACATTGCCCCGGACGAATGCGTCTGGGCCTGCGCATGGTTGAACCTCGCGCTCGCTTTGCTCGCCGGGCGGACGAATGCGTCCGCCCCCACGTGGCTGCTTAGTGCGCTGGAGCCGGCTGCGGCGTCGACTGCGGCACTGTGTTCGGACTGGCGAAGTTCACCTTGGGCGCTTCGCGGGATCCCTCGGATGCGGCGAAGTAGGCGGGGTTGGGCTTGAATCCGGCCCATCCGGCGAAGATGTTGTTAGGGAACTGCTGCACGTAGGTGTTGTAATCCTGCAGCGAGTCGTTGTAGCGCTTGCGCTCGACAGCGATGCGATTCTCCGTGCCCGCCAGTTCGTCCTGCAGTCGCAGGAAATTTTCATTTGATTTCAGCTGCGGATAATTCTCGACGATCAACAGCAGGCGGCCGAGGGCGCCGTCCAACTGGCCGTTGGCGGCGATCTTGTCCTGCGGCGTTCCGGCGGAAAGCAGTGCGGACCGGGCTTTGGCGATGTCGCCGAAGACGGTTTGCTCTTGCTGCGCGTATCCTTTGACGGTTTCGACCAGGTTGGGGATGAGGTCGGCGCGGCGCTGCAGGACGATATCGACCTGCGACCAGGCCGCTTTGACGGCTTCATTCTTGGTCACGAGCGTGTTGCGCACGCCCACGTACTGGCCAAAAGTCATGAACGCAATCAGCGCGATCACTGCTATCACTACGAGTACGGCGATTAATCCTTTGCCCATATCGCTCTCCTGTTCGTTCTAACTTGAATCACTAGCTTCGGACTCATTCGTCCGGGCTCTCTCTTTAGTTCGTCGTCGAAGGCTCGCTGCGGAGAAATGCCTCCGCCCCTACGCGAGAGCTTTGTCGACCGCTGCGGCTACTTTCTCGATGGCGGCGAGATAGCGGGCGCAGAGATCGGTCACATCCAATTCCTTCGTGTCCACTTTGTGTTCGCGAACGTCGAGCACGCGGGTGATGGCAGAGGGATCGAATTCCAGCTTCTTCGCGAGTTCCTGCACAGCCTCGCGGCGGCCCGGCGCATTCTCGTTATCCAGGGCAATCAGAGAGTGGCGGAAGAGCGTGGCGAATGAGGGCACGGAGTGCAGCAGCACATCCCACAGCTTTGATTTATTGTCGGCGGCTAAAAGCACGTGCTGGCGCAGCAGAAGCAGCTTTTCGCGCAGCTCATATTCCACCTGTACGCGGTGCTGATGCATGGAAATGTGCAGACCCTGGAGCACGTTTTCACCGTATAGAACGCGGTGATGCTGGACCATGTCGAGCAGTTCGATGGTGAACACGTCGGTGGAGCGCTCGAGCTCGTGCCGGGTCATGCAGAGCGGAGGCGGCTGCTTCTCGCGCTGCCACCACTTTACGGCGGGAGCCAGTGCCTGGAGATCGGCAAAGGCACAGTTGCGCAGAACGCAGAACAGATTCAGGTCGGAGAGGCCTTCGTGAAAGTCACCGCTGACTGCGGAACCGAAGAGGATAACGGCTTCAACATTCGATCCGGCTGCGTCGCGAACGCGCTGTACAAAGTCGTTAAGTTTATTTTCAGGAACCATGGACGTCCTCAATTCCTACCAACTGCTGCTGGCCCCGCCGCCGCCAGAGCTTCCCCCGCCAAATCCGCCAAATCCGCCGAATCCGCCGAACCCTCCGCCGCCGAATCCGCCGAACCCTCCGCCGCCGAATCCTCCGCGACCACCGCCGCCGAACATACCGGAAAACAAAATCCAGAACAGGACGCTGCGTAGCGGCGTGGCGAGGACGATCAGAATAACAACAATCAGCAGAATGATGCCGCCAAGGGACATGCCGTGATCCTCGGGCTGGCGGTCAGGCTGCGTGGGAGCGAGCGGCTGGGCGTTCGTCAGTTGAATTCCAGCGTCGGTGGCGATGCCGTCGGCGACGCGCGTGGTCACCAGCAACAGCGCCTGGCTGTAGTTTCCGCTGCGCATCAGCGGTGCGGCTTCGCGTTGGAAACTTCCTACCTTGCCGTCGGGCAGAATGGGCTCGAGGCCGTATCCCACTTCAATGCGCGCACGGCGATCTTGAATCGCATAGAGAATCAGCACGCCACGATTGGTCGCCTTCGCGCCGATGCCCCATTGCTTGAAAAGAGCGACCGCGTAGCTTTCGATATCGTTGTTGTCGAGCGTATTGATGGTGACTACGGCGATTTGGGCGTGGGCCTTGTCGTCGATCTGGTGGCAGAGGTCTTCCATCTGCGCGGCGGTTCCGGGATCGAGGACGTGGGCGAAGTCGTTGACGTAGCCGGTGTACTTGAGTTGCGAGACGGGTTCAGCCCAGGCGGCGAGCGAGAGCGCAAGAAAAAAGAGAGCGACGAGGCATCGTCTTGCGCGCGAGGTCACGGCAGAATTGTACAGGAGCGGAGCGTGTGTGCTCCGACCACGCGAGCGCGATCCGCAATAAGAGAATTGCAAAGTTACGGCATGTATTCAAAGCTGCGAATGATGACCGACTGGTCTGTGGCGGGCACGGCGGTATACGCCCAGAGGTTCATGCCCACGGGGAGCGGTTGCTGCGGAATATTCGTCGTGTTGGTCGATGTGTAGGTGGCGGTTTGCAGGACATTGGCGCGGGTCCCGATGGGCTGAACGCCACTCATCACAGTGAAGACCACGCTGGTAGAACTCCACTCCATGCGCGCGGTGGTGAGATTTTTTCCGTTGCTGACGGTGAAATTACGATTGTAGCTCGACCTGTACTGATGAAACACAGCCGGATAAATGGTGAAGTCGGCATTGCAGCCGCACGAATTGGCCCACTGGGAGAATTCGATGTCGATCTCGTTCGATCCGTCCTTGCCGATTCCATTTTCCGGCCCGTAGGGGAACAGCCCGAGCACGGTGTTCGGATCCATGTTCCACACGTCGCCCTCCACCACCCACTGGAACGTTCCGAATGGCAGATTGTCGACGGTGAAAAGTTGGGCAGCCGTCCATGTGCCTGCGTTGTTTGTGATCTTCAGATGCAAATAGCCTTTGGCGTCAATGTAGACATTCTTCGGACTGCCAGGGGCAACTCCGGCCATGCCGCCCTTGGTGACCGCCCAAGTGTGGCCCTGCCAGATGATCTGTTGCGCGACGGAGGCGGCGGAGAGCGCGATCATGAACACAATGGTTGCGAGGGTAGGAATCAGGTGCATGTTGCCAGCGGTTTTGAATCGCGTCATGGGGCCTCCCAGGTCGTCGGCTAAAAGCCTACACCGGAGCGGGTTTCGGGCACAAACAGGAAGTTAACTGAGGCGGGAACGGGCAAACATAAAAGCCGCCAGCTTTTGGCTGACGGCTTTCATTTTGGTGGGCTCGCTTGGCTCGCTGGCACAGCCGAAGGCGGCTGTCCCTACATGAGCAGTTCTAGTTTTCGTACAGCAGGACTCCTTCCGCCTTTTCGGAATCTACAGGGCGGTAGAAGAGTTTGTTGTCTTCTAAGAAGACCTCGATGAAGGCCGGGCGCGTGGTGATGGTGCCCTGGATCAGCGCCTCCGACAGCGGGTCTTCGATGTACTTCTGCAAAGCGCGACGCAGCGGGCGCGCGCCGTAGCTGCGATCGGTAAGGGTCTGGTTAAGAATCCACTTCTTGGCTTCGTCGGCGACCGTGACTGTGATCGACTTCTGCGCCAGATTCTGGTTGAGCTGGTTGACCATGAGCTCGAGAATCTGGATCAGGTCGTTCTCGCCCAAAGCCATGAAGATGATGATTTCATCCAGACGGTTCAGGAACTCCGGGTTGAAGGTGCGCTTGACCTCGTTCTTGACCAGCTCTTCGACCTTGTCGACAATGTCGTTTTCCTTGGTCGAAGCGAAGCCCAGGCCTTCGCGGCGCTGCAAGTGACGGGCGCCGATGTTCGAAGTCATGATGATGATCGTGTTCTTGAAGTCGACCGTGTTGCCGAGACCGTCGGTCAACTGGCCATCTTCAAAAACCTGCAGCAAGATGTTGAAGACATCGGGATGCGCCTTCTCGATTTCGTCGAGCAGAACGACCGAGTAAGGGGCGCGCTTCACACGCTCGGTGAGCTGGCCACCTTCTTCGTAGCCGACGTATCCTGGAGGCGAGCCAATCAGTTTCGAGACCGAATGCTTCTCCATGAATTCGGACATGTCGAAGCGAACAAGCGCTTTTTCGGTGCCGAACATGAATTGTGCCAGGGTGCGCGCGACTTCAGTCTTGCCGACGCCCGTGGGACCGAGGAACAGGAACGAGCCGATAGGCCGATTCGGGTTCTTGAGGCCAGCGCGTGAACGACGGATGGCGCGAGCCAGGGCGCTGATCGACTTATCCTGCGAGATGATGCGCTTGTGCAGCTCTTCTTCGATGCGGAGCAGCTTCTGCGTTTCTTCCTCTTTGATGGAGGTGACGGGCACGCCAGTCCAGCGCGAAACCACGTCCTCGATGTCTTCGCGGTTGACAACGCCCGTGGAAGATTCGTCGAGATGATATTTCTCGCGCAGGGCGCGCAGGTTCTCACGCTCCTTGCGCTCTTCGTCGGAATAGAAGCGCGCCTTCTCGAACTCATGATTCGCAATGGCATTTTCCATGCGATGAACGATGAATTTGATGCGCTTTTGCACTTCGGTGATCTCTTCCGGCAGTGAAGTCTGGCGCAGTTTTACGCGGGCTCCCGCTTCGTCGACCAGGTCGATGGCCTTGTCTGGCAGGAAGCGATCCGGGATGTAGCGGTTGGAGTGCGAGACCGCGAAGTTGATGGCGTCGTCGGTGTAGGTGACGGCGTGGAATTTTTCGTAGCGATCTTTGATGCCAAACAGAATCTTCACCGCGTCGGCCTCGTTTGGCGGCGGAACTTTCACCGCCTGGAAGCGGCGCTCGAGCGAACGGTCTTTCTCAATCGACTTGCGGAATTCGCCCGGCGTGGTGGCGCCGATGCACTGAATTTCGCCGCGGGATAGAGCAGGCTTCAGAATGTTGGCGGCATCGAGCGAACCTTCGGCCGATCCAGCTCCGACCAGCGTGTGCAACTCGTCGATGAAGATGATGGAGTTCTGATTCTCCATCAGCTCCTTCATGATGGTCTTCAGGCGCTCCTCAAACTGCCCGCGATACTTGGTGCCAGCCACGATCAGAGAAAGATCGAGAGCCAGGATGCGCTTGTCGGCAAGGAATGACGGAACTTCGCCATCGGCGATGCGCTGCGCGAGGCCTTCGACGATGGCAGTTTTGCCGACGCCGGGCTCGCCGATCAGCACTGGATTGTTCTTGGTGCGGCGGCAGAGAATCTGGATGACGCGATCGACTTCGCCTTCACGGCCGACCAGCGGATCGAGCTGACTGTCCATCGCGGCCTGGGTCAGGTCGCGGGAAAATTCGCTGAGCAGGGAAGATTCGCGCTGGCGCTGGGGCTGCGCTTTTTCCTGCGTGGTCCGGGCAAGTTCTTCGCGGATGGTCGAGAGGCGCAGGCCGCGCTCGTGCAGAATCTCAGCGGCGAAGCATTTCTCTTCTCGCAGCAGACCAAGGAGCAGGTGCTCGGTCCCGATATGCCGGTGCGATAAACGCTCGGCTTCTTCCGCCGCGTAGGCGAGCACGCGCTTGCATTCGTTCGATAATGGAAGATCGACTGAGGTTGAGACCTTCTCGCGGATCGTGGTATGCCCTTCGATCTGCTTGCGGATCGATTCGACCGAGGCATGCGAGCGCAGGAAGCGGTTGGTCAGGGCCTTGTCTTCACGCAGAAGACCGAGAAGCAGGTGCTCGGTCTCTATGTAAGGCGACCCGAACTGGCTGGCTTCGTAACGCGCAAAGAAGATGACGCGCCTGGCTTTCTCCGTATATCTCTCAAACATAATGCCCTTCCCCTTGACCTTCCTGGCCGGGGAGGACTTGCCTGCCCGACCTACCGAACCCGTCCCTGGTCGTACTAGCTCCCAATCTTCATCTTCTTTCTTACATTATGCAATCAAAGGGCCTTGAAACCCAAGCTGAGAAACTACTCACTAAACCCTTTGATCACGTTACCGAAGGAATGCCTGGCAAAATCCTTCGGCCCAGAGCCGCACTGCTTTGCACTTTCACAGACCTAATGTGCCTTACTTAACAACTCCGCTCTCAAGCGGGCAACGATTCCGGCGAAATCTCCTGCACATGCCCACGCTCGATACGCAGAACGCGATGGCAGCGGCGCGCGAACGCCAGATTGTGCGTGGCAACCAGGGAGGTGAGTTGATGCTCGGTATGCAACCGCGCAATCAAGCTGAACACCGCTTCCGCAGTATGCCCGTCTAGGTCGCCGGTGGGCTCGTCCGCCAATAAAAGCTTGGGACCGGTGATGAGCGCCCTCGCCAGAGCCACCCGCTGCTGTTCGCCCCCAGAAAGCTCGCCTGAGCGATGATGGGCGCGCGCTTCGAGTCCGACTTGGCGAAGCCAGCGCATCGCCTCCGGTTCGACCTGCTGCCAGGATTGGCCGCGCATGAGAAGCGGCATGGCAACATTTTCGGCAGCGGTGAACTCCGGCAGCAGATAGTGAAACTGCCAGACGAACCCGGTTTCGCGGTTGCGAAAATCGGCGGCCTGATCCTGCGTCAGAGAATTCAGGTGCAAGTGGGCGCAGTATACGTCACCTGCAGAAGCACGATCAAGAGCGCTCAGGATGTGCAAAAGAGTACTCTTACCGGCACCTGATTCGCCGACGATGGCCAGCATCTCACCACGCTTCACGGCAAACGACAAATTCTCAAAGAGCACGAGTTCCGATGCGCCGGACCGGAAAACCTTTTTCAAACCTTCGACACGAAGCATCAAGTCTGCGCTCGACTGTTCACTTCTTAGATGCAAAGTGCGTCTCTTTCGTTCCAACTGGCGTTTTCAGCGGTTCCGCGACAGACTACTATCGCGCCGCAGGGCAATTACAGCGGCCCTAGTATGCGCCTGCAGAGGTACCTATCCGCAATGGCCCAAGTTTCCGATTCCCGAAATCCATACCCCTCGAAAACTGTACATGCAAGCGAATTTGCCTCCTGTGATCGAGGTCACGGCGCATATTTCCCCGACTTTGCCGCAAAAACGCAGGAAAAAGGACCACGCGGCGTCATTCATAGCGCAGAGCCTCGGCTGGCAGAATGCGCGATGCCGACCAGGAAGGATACAGGGTGGCGACGAACGAAATTCCGACCGCGACCAGGGCGACAATCAGGCCGTCGGCTAGGCGCGGGGCGAAGGGCACATAGTCGATGGAATAGACCTCCGGCGACAGCGTGAGGATGTGGTAGTGGCCCCCGAGATATGACAGCGCGTAGCCGATCACCAGGCCGATGGTGGTGCCGATGACGCCGATGAGCACGCCCTGGGCGATGAAGACGTTGCGTACCTGCGCTTTGCGAGTGCCCATCGACATGAGCACGGCGATGTCTTTGGTCTTCTCCATGACCATCATGATCAGGCTGATGAGAATGTTGAGCGCGGCCACAAAGACGATGAGGCCGATGGTGATGAAGGTGACCAGGCGTTCGAGTTTGAGGGCGTGGAACAGGGCTTTGTTCTGCTCCATCCAGTTGGTGGTCATGAAGCCTTTGCCGGCCGCGTCTTCGAGTTCGCGGGAAATGATGTCGGCCTTGTAGATGTCATCGACTTTGAACTCGATGACGGAGATCAGATTGCCCAGTCCGAATAGTTGCTGCGCATCGGAGAGGCGGACGAAAGCCCAACTGGAGTCATAGTCGAAGAATCCGGAGTTGAAGATTCCGACTACGCGGAAGCGTGTGTACTTGGGAACCATGCCGAAGGGTGTGAGTTCGCCCTGCGGGCTGGTGACCATTACGACTGAGCCTACGGTGGCGCCGAGGCCGTTAGCCATGTCCTGGCCAATGACGATGGGCGGCATGGCGGCGACGCGCTGCTCGACCGCGGCGAGGGAGTCGGGAGATTGTGTAGAGGGGGCACCCACGCCCGCTGCGGTTGACGTTGATTCTGATTTTGGCTGCGAATCGGCGGCGTCTGCGTTCTGTTCCAGCGCGGCAGCCGAGCCTTCTTTCACGGAGCTGAGAAGATCCCCGACCTTACGCTCGTAGCTTGGAATCATGCCTTTGATCACCGCACCGCGCGCCCGCGGCCCGCGGGAGATAAGCACCTGCTCGAAGATCGCTGGGGCTGCGGCCGTCACGTGCGGCTCTTTGGAGAGCCGGTCGAGCAGCGGAGGCCAATTTTGGATGCCGTCGTCGGCGATGCGTTCGAGGCTGACGTTGGAGGTTGATCCGAGCAGGCGCTGCTGGAGATCCTGGCGAAATCCATTGTTGATGGCGAGAGCTACGACGAGCGAGGCGACCCCGGCGGCGACTCCGCAAATGGAGATGCCGGTGATGATGCCGATGAAGGCCTGGCGCCGCTTGGCGCGCAGGTAGCGAGACGCGATGAAGAGTTCGAAGCGCATGGGGAAGCTATCAGCTGTCAGCTCTCAGCCAAGTCGGATTATAGCGGGGTAGGCGACGAGCCTTTGTCCTCAGCAGGCTTCTGGGGAGTAGGCCGCGTAACGGTATGTCGTGGGGTGTAGACGGAGGTGAAAAAAGTTAGCGGTTTTGAATGGCTTGCCATTGACCCATATCGTGCCGCTCACGCCGAGTAACCCAGCGCGTTCTTTGCATTTGCCTGCGATAACGGCTTCCCCCATCGCCTTGGCCCACTGCAGCACGGCTTCAAAATCGGCGTCCTCCGGGAGCCCGGACTCCCACGGTAGCTCGAAAGTTGTGCCTGTGCCAAAGAAAACGTCAACGCAACCGTCATAGTGAACGCCAAAAGCTGCGGAATCTCGATTTGCTGGCTTCAGTTGAAAGATCATCCCGCTGGGGCCTCGATGCACCGACAGCGTAGCCGACCCGCTAGGAATGCGAGCCAGCAGATCCCGCATGAGCTGGCCGATCCGTTCCTCCGCGCCGGTATCCTCATTCAGTGCACTGAAAATTCGCTCAGACATTCCTCAACCTTGGTATCGCCGCCGATAAGCGCCAAGCTGCGATTATAGAGAAAG
Source organism: uncultured Acidobacteriota bacterium (assembly GCA_963701925.1). GTDB lineage: Bacteria > Acidobacteriota > Terriglobia > Terriglobales > Acidobacteriaceae > Sulfotelmatobacter. Next base: position 420,207 of record CAVPBQ010000004.1, on the reverse strand, counting down.
ACTCATCCTGCTGATTTATCCTTCCAACACCGATGCCCGAATTCTGTGACGTTGCTTTGGCCGTGCCGCTGGACATGGTCTTTACCTACCGTGTGCCGGCGGAGGCTACGCCTGTGGTGGGCGGGCGGGTGCTGGTGCCGTTTCGGCAGCAGCGCATGAGCGGGATCGTGATTGAGCTTCATGATCGCAAGCCTTCGGTCACGACGAAAAGTATTATCTCGGTGCTCGATGCCACGCCGGTCATGGATGAAACGTTGCTGCGCCTCGGCCGCTGGATCGCCTATTACTATCTGGCGCCGATCGGTGAAGTCTTCCGCACCATGCTGCCGCTGAATGCGGAGTTCAAGCGGGCGATTGGCTATCGCATCACCGAGCAGGGGCACGCGGCGCTACATGCGGCGGGAACAGCGGGCTCGTCGGCGCGGTCGCGGCGCACGCCCGACGAGCAGGACGCGGAGTTTCGAGTGCTGGACTATCTGTGTGGCGCGGGCACTCTTGCCCGCGATGCTGGCGCTACGCCTGAGTCCGAGTTAGTTCGCGAGGGGGCGTTGCGTTCGGCTACTCACGTTTCGCGGGCGGTGCTCGCCGGGATGGCGCGCAAGAAGTGGATTGCGCGCGAGGACGTTTCGGCGGCGCAGGACGCGCGGCGAACGATTCAGGCAGCGGTGCTCAAGTCGGCCGAGGGCAAGCTGAATGAAAACCAGCGGCTGATCGTCGATACTTTGGCTGCGGCCGGAGGCAAGGTTTCAGTCGCCGTGCTGCAAGCGCTGGAGGTGCCGCGGTCGACTCTGTCGACGCTAGTGCGGCGCGGACTGGTGGAAATTGTCGAAGAGCCGGCGGACTTTACAGTGTCGCGCAGCAAGCCCCGGCCATCTCTGTTTGATTTTGATCTGAATGCGGCGCAGCAGTCGGCGCTAGGAAGACTGAAAGAGGCCATCGGCGCCCGCAAATTTGCCGGCATGCTCATGCATGGCGTGACCGGATCAGGCAAGACTGCGGTCTATCTCGCCGGCATGCGGGCGGTGCTCGATGCTGGACGATCGGCCATTCTGCTGGTCCCCGAGATCGGATTGACTCCGGCCGTCGCGGCCGACCTGCATCAGATTTTCGGAGACGAAGTTGCCATTCTTCACTCGGCGCTGTCGGATAAAGAGCGCGCTGAGCAGTGGCATCGCATCAAGCGTGGCGAGGCTCGGATGGTGGTGGGCACACGCTCTGCGGTCTTCGCGCCGGTGGCGGATCTGGCGCTGATTATCGTCGACGAAGAGCACGACGCCTCGTACAAGCAGGAGGAGACTCCGCGCTATCATGCGCGCGATGTGGCTGTGGTGCGGGCGAAGATGAGCAACGCGGTGGTGGTGCTGGGATCGGCGACGCCATCGCTCGAGTCGTATTTCAACGCGAAGAAAAATAAATATGCTTTGATCGAACTTCCGGATCGCATCGAGAAGCGGCCGCTACCGGAAGTCGAGATCGTCGACATGCGACAGGAATTTCAGGAGACCGGTCAGGAGCAGGTTATCTCGCGCAAACTTGCGGCGGAGATCAAAGAACGGCTGGAGCGTAAAGAGCAGGTCATGGTGCTGCTCAACCGCCGCGGGTACTCGCCGGTCGTGCTCTGCCGGACCTGCGGCAAGAAGATGGAATGCGCTAATTGCGCCATCGCGCTCACCCATCACAAGGGCGGAAACAAGATGGTTTGTCACTACTGCGGCTACATGGCGGCGGTGCCTAAGGCGTGCGTGAACTGCGGCAGTGAGTACGTTTATTTTCTGGGCGCCGGCTCTGAGAAACTCGAAGAGTTGCTGCACGGCATGTTTCCGCAGGCTCGGATTGCGCGGCTGGATCGCGACACGGTGCGCGGGTATGAAGATTTTGAGCGCACTCTGAACGCGCTGAATGAAGGCGAACTCGACATGGTCGTGGGCACGCAGATGATTGCCAAGGGCCACGACATTCACGGGGTCACGCTGGTGGGTGTGGTGGGAGCCGACGTAGCTCTCGGGCTGCCCGATTTCCGCGCGGCCGAGCGAACGTTCCAATTGCTCACGCAGGTTGCGGGACGAGCCGGGCGCGGGTCGTCTCCCGGGAAGGTGATTCTGCAAACTTATTTTCAGGATCACTACGCGGTGCAATACGCGGCGCAGCATGATTTTGTCGGCTTCTACGAAAAGGAATTGCGCTTCCGCAGTTGGATGCATTATCCGCCGTACTCTTCCTTGGCTAACGTCCTGGTGCGCAGCGACAAACTGGATGAAGCCCTGCGCTGGTCGGGCATTCTCGGCAAATGGTTTGATTCAACCCGGCACGAGGGCGTGCGTGTGCTCGGCCCGGCCAGCGCGCCCATCACACGGCTGAAGCGCGACTATCGCTATCACTTTGTGCTGAAATCGCCGAGCCGGGAGAAGCTGAACACAACTCTGCGCGCGATGCTGGCATACGCCGTCAAAGCGAAAATTCCGCGCACGCAGGTCATCGTGGATGTGGACGCGCTCTGGCTGATGTGAGGATTCAGCGGAGTGCTGAAGGGCGAGACAGTAAACGTCAGCACGAGCATGATCAGGCCGAGCGCGGCCCAGATCCAGCGATTGGCGGGGAGCGCAGGTTCATCGGGCGCTTGCCGCTGGTGCCACGTCAGCACGTTCATGATGACGATCAGCGCGGACCACATCCACCATCCCACATAAAGCCAGCCCAGCCCGATAAGCGCGATCACCGTGAGCCAGGAAACGGCGCGGTGCACGCGCGGCGCCACCGCGTACACGATGTGCCCGCCATCCAGTTGCCCGCTGGGCAACAAATTTAACGAGGTGGCGAACATGCCCACCCACGCGGCCACCGCCGTGGGATGCAGGTATACACGCGTCAGCGGCAGCGCCGCGGCAGCATGGCCCGGCGCCACGCTACGCAGACAATCGTGCATAAGATAGAAGATGGCGGGAAATCCCAGCTGCAAATCCGATGGCCCCATGCCGGTCATGAGCGGCTTTGACATGGTCAACGCGACTGCCAGCGTGGCGATGGCCACGACGAACCCCGCGATCGGCCCGGCGATTCCGATATCGAATAGCGCGGCGCGGGTGCGAATCTGCGATTTGATGCGGATGACGGCTCCCAGCGTGCCAATCACGGTGGGCGCCGGAATGAAAAAGGGAAGAGTCGCGCGCACGCCATAGTAACGGCATGCCAGGTAATGTCCCATCTCGTGCGCCAGCAGGATGGTCAACAAAGTCGCGGAGAAGGGAATGCCCAGCAACAGGCGCGAGGGCTGCCTCAGTACCCATTCGATGGGAAAGAAGGGGATGAATTCGTTTCCCGCGGTGAGCGGCGGGAGGTTGTGCAGGAAGTTGAACTGCATGCGCGCGCCCACCACCATCGTGGTGAAGCCAGTCGCCACCAGCAGTAAAGCGTGCAGCCAATAGCGCGGACGGGGTTCTTGCCACGCAGGTTGCGGCAGGGCGTGGTAGTACTCGAGGGTGGAAGTGGGGATTGGAGGAGTTATTTCCGACATGCGAAGAATCGGGCCCGACCGCGTTTGCAGACGGCCATCCTCTTGATGCTACTACGAGCGGCGAAAACGGGGTGATTTCGTCCGGATCGCGGGCGTAACGCGGTTAGCCCGGCGCACCGTGATATGGCACTTTCGCGCTATTACGAAAAGGCTATTCTCGGTAGCAGAATATGCCACTAGGATCTTTTAAATCGCGCTGAAACGTAGGAACGGCCCCTGTTGGCAGATGCCGGCCCTGCAGAAGTTCACGCGCAGATTGCCGATCCAGTTTAAATTGTTCGGCAACTTTCTCCCCCTGAAAGTGGTCCCCTGCATGAGTTTGGTCGTCTCAGTTCCTGAGATCGGCGTCCGTTCGTCTGCGGCGGCGATTCGTGCCACGTGGTTCGAAGTGTGCCGCGAAGACCTGGCCGTTTGGAACGACATTCTGCTGGGTACGGAGACCTCGCTTTATCAATATCCATTCTGGAATGAGCCTTATCGCCCCTTGTGGGTGACGCCGCGCTATCTGGCTTGGGGAACGCAGGATCAGCCGCAGGCATTTGTGAGCATTCTGACGGTTGGTTTCGGTCCGGCTAAGATTGGCCTGGTGTTTCGCGGCCCAACCCGGCTGCAGGCAGGCTTTCAATTCTCGAGAGCCGCAATCGAAGAGTTACTCACCTGGGCCCGCAAGCGGGGATACATTTTCATTCGCTTCACGCACTCCGACGAGCATGTGCTGGAGCAACTGGCGGCCGCGGGGCATGCGGAGAAGTTTGACGCGTTCCCGTATTTTCTGGACTATCCGATTCAGTCTCCGGACTACATCGTGGAGCAGTTCGATTGCGATGAGGCCACGCTCGGGAGCTTCGACCGCGAAGCGCGGCGCAAGCTGCGGCGGGCGGATGAGGCAGGCTACGAATTTCATGCCGACGATTCGCCGGACGCGCTGGCGCAGGCGTGGTCGCTGTATCAGGATTGCGCGCGGCGCAAGCATTTCCGCCTGGAGCGGCCCCTGTCGGTGTATCAGGACGCGGTGCGGCGGGCGCGAGCCCACCAGTGCGTGCGAATCTATTCCGTACACCTCAATGGAAAGATGGTGGGAAGCAGCCTGGTATTTCGCGATCGCACCACCGCGCACAGTTTGCTGGCGGCTTTCGATTCCGAGCACCGCCATGCTGCGGTGTTTCTGCACTGGCACGCGATGCGCGACATGTATCGCCTGGGTGCTCGCCGCTACAATCTGGGTCCGGCACCGGGATCGCTGGCGCGATTCAAACGGCAGTTCTGCGAGCATCCGGTGAGCTATCCGGGTGCGCTGACGGTGGTGTTAAAGCAGGGATGGTTCCGGGTGTGGCAGAAAGCGATTTTTCCGGTGGCGAGCAGGCTGCGACCAACGCTGCGTACCATTGTTTCCAACCTGAAACGGTAGGCGGTTGATCGTCCGAGCGGGCGCGCTCCATTCTTAGTCGATCGACTGCAATTCTTTTCCTGGCTTGAAGCGGACCGCTCTTCCGGGCGGGATGGAAACTTCAGCCCCGGTGCGCGGATTGCGGCCGATTCCAGTCTTCCGCGGACGCACGTTGAAGACGCCAAATCCCCGCAGCTCAATGCGATTGCCCGAGGCGAGTGACTTCTTCATGCTCTCAAATACGGTTTCGACGGCCAGTTCAGCCTTGGTCTTGGTGATGCCGGTCTTGGCCACGACTTCGTTGATGATGTCGAGCTTGATCAAGGGGCGCTCCCTGGGTACAGGCTTTTAATGTTGTCCCAAGTTATTGATGCTAAGGAAGATAAGTCAGATTGTCAACGGGAGCACCTATCCCGTAAACTGGCAGGCACCAGCCGATAGAGATTGAGTGATTGGGTGATCGGGCGACTTTGTGATTTCTTTTAGCGCAGCATGTCCGAATCGCACCCACGTTTTTCAAATCACTTAATCGCAAAATCACCCAATCACTCAATTCTTAAAAGGGAGTTTCATGCTGAAGAGCGATCGCTGGATCCGCAAGATGTCCCAGGAACACGACATGATCAACCCGTTCTCCGAGAAGCAGGTGCGGGAGGGCGTGATCTCCTACGGACTGTCGTCGTACGGCTACGATTTGCGCGTGGCCGACGAGTTCAAGATTTTCACCAACGTGAATTCGTCGATCGTCGACCCCAAACATTTTGACGAAAAGTCGTTTGTGACCGTGCAGACCGATATCTGTATTGTGCCGCCGAATTCATTTGCGCTGGCGCGCTCGGTGGAATATTTCAGGATTCCGCGCAGCGTGCTGACCATCTGTGTGGGCAAGAGTACATACGCGCGCTGCGGGATTATCGTGAACGTGACGCCGTTCGAGCCGGAGTGGGAGGGCTTTGTCACGTTGGAGATTTCGAATACGACGCCCCTGCCGGCGCGCATCTACGCCAACGAAGGCCTGTGCCAGATTCTGTTCTTCCAGTCCGACGAAATCTGCGAAACCAGCTACGCCGACCGCAAGGGAAAGTATCAGGCACAGAAGGGGATTGTGCTGCCAAAGCTGTGAGAAGGCTGTCAGGGTGGATTCCACCCATCTTGAAATGAAGCACGACCGCAGCCCTAGCGCTGGTTCTCGCCTTCCTTATACATGTACTTGATGGCTGGCTTGTAGATCATCAGGTTGGGCTCGCCTGCATTGCGATTTACCTTGATGCAGTTGCGATCGTACCACTCGATCATACCGTGGATTTCTTCGCCGTCGCGCAGCACGATCACCATCGGGGTGCGGGACTGCATTTGCTTCTGATAATAGAAATTCTCGGCGTTGGTCTGCTCCGGTGGAGAAGGTTTTTTTGCGCCGCCCCCGACGCCCATACCGCGGTCGCCGCGATCGCCGCGATCGCGGTCCATTCGCTCGGCGCGATCATGCCGTTCCGGGCGATCATGGCGCTCGCGGCGCTCCTGGACCTGTGCTGGCGCCGATCCGTGATTGTTGTGGTTCTCGCCGCGTGGCAGAGTCGGCCGAATCAGCTTGCGGTTGGCGAAGTTATCTTTCTCAGAGTCGCCGGCCAGCGCGGGATCGATCATGATTTCCTTCATAGTGGCGCAACCTCTTAGATACACGCACCCGGACAGGCTGCCAACTTACAGGGACCCAAGTGAATGTATCGCAATTAAGGCGTGAAGTTTCACATACCGTACCATAGGACTTTAGAGCATGACAATCCTTCCTTCGTGCCAGGCACGGATGTGCCAAAAGTTGCATACCCGCGAGAATAACGATTTAGCTGCCTAATTCGTTTTCGAGAGGTCGGCCCCACGGCGCTCCCTGCCGCTCCAGGTCACGATGGCGACCAGGCTGGCCACGAGCAGCACACTCCACGCCAGCACGGCCGCGAAACTGCCGCCGTATCGGTTTTCGGCGAATCTGGCCTGCAGCACGGAATTGCGGGAAGAGAGGAAGTTGCCGATCTGATAGGCGAACCCGGGCAGCGTGCCGCGAAGCGCGGGTGGTGAGAGTTCGTTCAAGTGCGCGGGAATGACTCCCCAGGCTCCCTGCACCATGAATTGCATGAGAAATCCGCCCAGGGCCAGCATGGGGACACTGTGAGAGAACGCCCATAGAGGAATGACGGGGATCGATAGCACGGCTGCGATCACAATCGCCCGCCGCCGGCCGATGCGCTCCGACCAACTGCCAAACAGAATTCCTCCCAGCAGCGCTCCAACGTTGTAAATGATCGCAATGAAGCCGACGGTATGCGGCGTGAAGTGCAGGTTCATCTGCAGGAAGGTCGGATAAACATCTTGCGTGCCGTGACTGAACGAGTTAAATGCGAACATCAGCACAATCACGAAAAGGAAAATTCCGGCGTGCGGAAGAATGTCTTTGCCGAGATGAATCTTGTCTTCGCGTGCGATTTTTCCCTGCAGCCATGCCGGCGACTCGTCCACTTTGCTGCGGATATAGAGGACGAGGAACGCGGGAAGTGCGCCGATGACAAACATGCCTCGCCAGCCGACAAGGCTGAAAAGCGTTCCGTAAACCAGGGCTGCGATCAGGTATCCCATGGCATATCCTTCCTGCAATAGCCCTGAGAAAAAGCCGCGCCCCTCGGCCGGCAAAGTTTCGAAGGCCAGGGCCGCGCCAACGCCCCACTCGCCTCCCATAGCAATTCCAAACAGAGCACGCATGATCAGGAAGAAAGTGAATGAAGGAGCGAACGCAGTGCCAAGTTCAAACACTGAGAAGGCGATGATGTCGATCATCAGCGTGGGTCGTCGCCCGTAGCGATCGGCGATGAGCCCGAACAGAAATGCGCCGATGGGACGCATCGCCAGCGTGAGGAAATTCGCTTCCAAAACTTGAGAAGGCTTTATGTGGAACTGCCCGGCCAGCGCGCTGACGGAGAAAACCAGAATGAAGAAATCAAAGGCATCGAGCGACCAGCCCAGAAAGCAGGCGATAAATGTATTCCGTTGCATGCTGGTGAGCCGGCGGAAGTGGCCAAAGAATTCCATCTGGATGGGATCGCGAGTGAACCTGGGTTCACCGATTGTTCAACCCACACGCGGTCCTACGGATGCTAGCATGTGAGTTTCATTCCACTGATATCGAATTCCATGCCCGAACTTGACCTACCGCAACGCCAGGCCACCGATACGCTGATGCTTACCGGCTTCTGGTATCGCGCGCTGCCCGCTGATCGCGTGCATCGCAACCAGTTGCATAAGGCCACGCTGCTGGAGATTCCGCTGGTCATTGGTCGCGACCGCCAGGGACTTCCATTCGCCCTGCGTGACGCCTGCCCGCATCGAGGAATGCCCCTGAATAGCGGCCGGTTTGATGGAGAGAACCTGGAATGTCCGTATCACGGCTGGCAGTTCGATGCGCATAACGGGCAGTGCCAATTGATTCCATCGCTCACGCAGGACCAGACGATGCGCGTTGATCGCATCTACGCCGGCAGTTATCCCTGCGAAGAGCAGGACGATTTCATCTGGGTGTACATCCCCGACCCGCCGCCGCAGGGTGCGGGTTTCACCAAGCCCGACGACGCTCCGGAGGATGCGCCGCAAATCGAGAAGTTCAGCGACCAGTACAAACTCGCTTACCTGCAGGCCGAGATGCCGGTGAGCATTGATCACGGAATTATCGGATTGATGGATCCCGCGCACGGGCCGTTCGTTCACCAGGCATGGTGGTGGCGCACGCAACACAGCATTCACGAGAAGCAGAAAAACTTCGAGCCCATCGCCAACGGCTTTCGCATGAGTGCCCACACACCCAGCTCAAACTCCGCGCCCTACAAGCTGTTGCGGCTGTACGCAGATGCCGACTCGATCACCACCACGATCGATTTCATTCTTCCCAATATTCGCACCGAGACGATTCGCGCGGGCAAGTATTGGTTCTCCAGCCTGACCACGGTCACGCCGATCACACGCAGCCATTGCCGCATCGATGTGGTCGCGGCCTGGAATATTTTTCGCTGGATGCCCCTGGCTCCGGAGTTGCTGAAATTTGTGTTTGCAAAGTTTGTCGAACAGGATCGCCGCACCATGGAAATGCAAGCCGAGGGACTGAAACACAACCCGCACTTGATGCTGATCGACGATGCCGACCGTCCCGCCAAGTGGTATTTCCAACTGAAGGCCGCGCACCTCGAAGCCAAGCGTGCGGGAACCGAGATGAAACATCCGATGGCGGGGCCGGTAACGTTAAAGTGGAGAAGCTAGCCCGGAGCGATGGTGTCTGGTTCAGCAGCGCTCAGTCTGCGACCAGCCAGTCCATAGCTGCTTCGCGGGTTTTGAACAGAGGGAAATCGCGTTGCGAGAAGGTCTTGAAATTTTCGTAGAAGACGTGGGGCAAGGTTTCCGTGCCCACCCACGCGGACTTTTTCACGAACGGGCGATCCAGCACCAGAACTTCCTTCATCCGCGTCGCAACCTTCTTGTCGATTTCGGCTCCGGCGAAATCCGCGCAGATCAGCACGGTGCCGGGCGTATGCCGGGCTACATCGGCCCGAACCTGATCAAGCAGCAGGAGCATCTCATGCGCCGAGCAGTGACTGAAATCGAGGAGAAAAATGGCGTGGCCTTTGTGCCGGACGAAGCGCAGCCGATCTTCGCCGGACTTGTCAGGAGAGCTTTCTGTCGTCATGCGAGGATCCCCTCCACTACGCTATAAGCGCCGTCCAGCGCGGCATCTAGCGCGCCCGGATCTTTTCCGCCAGCCTCCGCCAGATCGGGACGGCCACCGCCTTGGCCGCCAACTTTCTGGGCGACTGGAGCAATTACCTTCCCAGCCTGCACGCGCGAGGTCAAGTCTTTGGTGACGCCGACGATCAGCGAAACATTTCCGTTGGACGCTGAACCGAGCACCACCACGCCCGAGCCCAGCTTGTCGCGCAGTTGATCGACGAGGGTGCGCATTTGCGCACGTTCGAGATTATCCACGCGATGGGCCAGCACCTTCACGCCCTTTACTTGTTTGACTTTGTCGCCGATGTTCGCCGTGCCGATCGAAGCCGACGCCGACTTCATTCGGACCTGATCGAGTTCACGGGCCAGGCGTTTGATCTCTGCGTCTTTCTTTTCCAGTTCGGCTTTCAGAGCGTCGGCGGGCGAAGCGCCTTCGGAGTGTGAGGCTATGCTGGCAACAAATCCTTCGAGCTGGTGATCAGCGCGGAAATGTTGCAGCGATCCTTCGCCGGTGACGGCCTCGACGCGGCGCACGCCCGACGACACGCTGCCTTCTTTCAGAATCTTGATCAGTCCGATCTCGCCGGTCGCAGCAGTGTGCGTGCCGCCGCACAGTTCGGTGGAGAAATCGCCGATGCGGATTACGCGCACCTTGTCGCCATACTTTTCGCCGAACAGCGCCATCGCATGATACTCGTTGACGGCCACGTCGATGGGAACGTCGGCAATGGTTTCGACCTTGCGATTGCGCAAGACTTCTTTGTTGATGATGTCCTCAATGTCCTGCAACTCTTCATCTTCGACCGCGGTGAAGTGGGAAAAATCGAAGCGCAGATGATTCGGCGCAACCAGCGACCCGGCCTGCTTGACGTGCTTGCCCAGAACTTCGCGTAATCCGGCGTGCAGAAGGTGCGTCGCCGTGTGATTGCGCATGGTCGCCTCGCGGACCTCGGTGTTCACGACCGCCTCGACCTTGTCGCCCACGCGGATCGGCGACTTCGCGATTACCTGATGTGCGCGCACGCCCTGAATCGGGTAGTAGACGCCCGTCACCTCGGCGACGATCGTGTTTTGGTCGTCGGAATAAAACCGTCCGCGATCACCGACCTGGCCGCCAGCCTCAGCGTAGAACGGAGTGTGGTCGAGAATAATTTCGCCGGCTTCGCCCGCTTTGAGTTCACGCGCGCCCTGGCCGCTATGAATGATGGCCAGCACTTCGCAGTTGTCCGAGCGCGTCTGGCGATAACCTTCAAATTCGGATTTCGGCAGTTGCTGATATGCGGGGTTGGCGGTCTGCTTTGCAGCGCCCTTCCACGACGCGCGAGCGCGCGTCTTCTGCTCGTCCATCGCATGGTTGAATCCCGCCTGATCAAATCCGATTCCAAGATCGCGCGCGGCATCCTGCATGAAGTCGAGCGGCATGCCGAAGGTGTCGTAGAGTTTGAACGCGTCCGCTCCGGCGAGCTGTCCATGGGCCTGCTTCAGCAACCCTTCCAGCTTTTCCAAGCCGACATCCAGCGTGTGCGCGAAGCGAGTTTCTTCGACCAGCACAGCCTTTGAAACGCGCTCCGCACTTTCGTCCAGTTCTGGATACGCATCGTGCATGAGGTCGCGCACTGCGAAGACCATCTCGTTCAGAAATGGTTTCGTCTGGCCGAGCAGGCGACCGTGGGTGATGGCGCGGCGGATGATTTTGCGCAGCACGTATCCGCGACCTTCGTTCGAGGGCAGTACGCCATCGGAGATCAAGAACGTCGCGGCGCGGGAGTGGTCGGCGATCACTCGCAAGGACGCTGCCGACTTCGTGCGAGCCTCTTTGTCTAGTTCTTTCTTCAGTGAGGCTCCCGTCAACTCTGCGGCCCGCTTAATCAGCGGCGTGAATAAATCTGTTTCGTAATTCGAAATCACGCCTTGCAGTACTGATGCGACGCGCTCCAGTCCCATCCCCGTATCGATCGACGGCTTGGGCAGCGGTGTCAGCTTGCCCGACGCGTCGCGATCGAACTGCATGAACACCAGATTCCAGATTTCGACATACCGTCCGCAGTCGCAGGTGAAGGCGCAATCGGTGTGTCCCAGATCCGACGCGGCGATGCCCATGTCGTAATGAATTTCGCTGCAGGGGCCGCAGGGGCCGGTATCGCCCATCTGCCAGAAGTTGTCTTTCAAGCCCATCTCGAAGATGCGCTCTTTGGGCACGCCTTGCGCAGCCCACAAGTCGTAGGCTTCGGCGTCGCGCTGCAGGCCACCTTCGCCGTTGAAAACGGTGACGTACAACTTGCCCTTGTCGATGCCGAACCACTCCGCCGAAGTGATCAGCTCCCAGGCGTAGGCAATCGCGTCCTTCTTGAAATAGTCGCCGAAGGAAAAATTTCCCAGCATTTCAAAGAACGTGTGATGGCGGTTGGTAAAGCCGACATTTTCCAGATCGTTGTGCTTGCCCCCGGCGCGCACGCACTTCTGCGAAGTCGTAGCGCGGTTGTAATCGCGTTTTTCGAGGCCCAGAAAGACATCTTTGAACTGGTTCATCCCCGCATTGGTGAACAGCAGCGTGGGATCGTTGGCGGGAACGAGCGACGAGGAATGCACTTCCCTGTGCCCCTTCTGCACAAAGAAATCAAGAAATCTGCGACGAATCTGAGAACCGGTGAGCATCGAGGCTCAATTCTAAATGAAAAACAAAACCACAGAGAACGCGGAGGGCCGCCGCAGGCTATTGCGCACTCCGGCTTCTCCGCATCCTTTGTGGTCGATTTTTTATTTCGCTATTTTGCGGGGTCGGCAGGCTTGGTCTCAGCCGGCTTGTCGTCGTTCTTCTTCATTGCGTGCCCGACGCCTTTCACGCCCTTCTTCATCGTGCTGCCGGTTTTTTCCGCGGCCTTGCCGGTATCCTTCGCCGCGACTTTAGTGCCTTTCTCAGTGTCCTTCGCTGCGACTTTCGTACCTTTCTCCGTGTCCTTGGCGGCTACCTTGGTGCCTTTTTCTGTGTCTTTTGCCGCCGTCTTTGCGCCCTTCTCGGTGTCCTTCGCAGCGGTCTTGGTCGCGTGCTCTACCTTTTTTCCCGCGCTGGGAGAGCTGGTTTTATCGGTAGTGCTCGCGTCCTGTCCAATAGCGAAACTTGCCGCCATCAACCAGGCAGCCGCAACCATCAACGCCCATTTTGCTTTCATAGCTTTCCTCCTAATTTGTTTCCTGGGATCGACTCAGAAGTATGCATCATTGAGAAAGCCTCGCGCAAATCGAGGCCTGTTTTGAGGGGACAGAGAGGTCTTACGCGCTTTCGTCTTCCAGCGCGCTCAGCGTTTCGTCATCGATCTCCCACTTTTTCAGGATGGTGAAGATAGTCTTCATTCCGAATCCTGCTCTGGCCATTTGCCGGAAAATGCGCGCGGTCTGCTTCTGATCTTTGGGCTTGCTGAGGCGCTTCTTGCGCAGAAATTCGCGAGCCTGCTTCTCTTCATTAACACCTTCAAAGGCCGCTCCTACCGCCTTTTCGATGACGTCGCCATGAACGCCTTTGGCCTTGAGGTCGGTAACGATCCGCATGCGTCCGAATTTCTGATTGTCGCGGCGCAGCGACGAGAACGACGCCGCATACTGCGAGTCGCTGAGATATCCCTGATCCTTCAGTCGGCGGATTACCAGCTCGACCAGCGTAGTTCCATATTCCGACTCGGAGTCTTCCACGCGGGCGCGCATCAGTCGCTTTAATTCAGCGACCGTGCGCATGCGCCGCGCCAGCGATCCGACTGCATACTGGTAGAGCTCGTCCTCGCTGTAGAACCGTTTTTTGGGACGAGCGAATGCCATGGGCTAACGATAGCGCGATTCTGCTGCCGACGCGAATGCCGATAACCCGTGCGTCGCAGTGGAAGAGCGGCTTTTGGCTTCGGTCCTCAGCCTTGGGCCTCTACATATTCCGGACGCTTCGCCGCGGCGCGTTGGCCGATCTCTCGCGAGAGTTTCCGCGCCCACCGCAACTCGGTGCGAATCTGCTGGATCGCCAGGCTGAGCATCCACATTGCCTCATGAAAACGGTGCCCAACTTCCGCGCGGACGGCGCGCAGTGTAGCCCCTTCGCGCGCTAGCTCTTCCTCCAGAAATTTCTGCCGCCGTCGCAGTTGTTGCTCGAATACTCCCGGCCGCGCCTGCCATGACAGCGCGAGCCAAGTAAGAAATGGAGGCCGGTCCCGCTGCGTCGCCCAATCTTCGCGCTCCAGAGAGTCGGCCAACGCCGCACGCCCGCGCGCTGAAGTCGAAAACACACTGCGCTCGGGCCCGGCTGCGGGATCGTCGCTATCCGCCGCCCGGATCAATCCCATCGTTGCCAGCTTTTCCAGAGAGTAGTACACCTGCGGCCGCGAGATGCCTGCCCAATCCCGCACCTGCCGCCGTTCTAACTCCAGGTTGGCCTGATAGCCATGCATGGGCCGCTCCGCCAGCAGGCTTAGAAGAACCAGGTCGGGAGTAGTCAGAGCACGCTTCTTAGCGGCGGGCATCGCGCGCCTTTCGTTGCCGGCTCCAATACCACCACTGCGCTTGCTGCCGCGGCAGCCGCGGATTCCGCGCCTGTGCCACAGCCGCGCGAAAAACATCGAGGCAGCAGATGTCCTGCGCCTGCCCGGTGACTTCACAGAGTTTTTCGTATAGCCTCTCGGGATTGCGCCGCGCCAACTGCGCTACGCTGCAGATCCTGAGCATTCTAAAGTCGCGAACCATGGCCGGTCCTACGGAAACCAGGTCCTCGATCCGACGTTGTTGAGTGGGCACGTTAAATCCTCCTTGACACGGTAAACAGGGCTCAATAGACTCGTCTAGTCTAAATTAGACTACACTCAAAAGATAAGGACAAAATGATGAATGTGAAAAGAATTACGCCGATTCTATTTGTCGAGGAGATTGAACCCTGCGTGAAGTTCTGGGTAGACCGCTTCGGATTCCAGAAAACCGCCGAGGTTCCAGAAGGCAACAAGCTGGCTTTCGCCATGCTTCAGAAAGGCAGTATCGAACTGATGTACCAGAGCTACGCCAGCGCCGACAAAGACGTCACCACGATCGCGCAGCAGGTCCGTAAGGGCCCGACGTTTCTCTATGTGGAGGTGGACAACCTCGACGAGGCGATCTCGGCCATTCAGGGCGCGGAAGTGGTCATGCCGGTGCGCGATACTTTCTATGGATCGAAGGAGATCGGCATCAAGGATCCCTCGGGTCATTACGTTACGTTCGCCCAGTTCGCCGCCCAGCCGTAGAACACCAGATTTGCGAGGTGGTGAAGAATAAAAAAGGGCGCGCTTTCGCGCGCCCGTGCAAGGAGGAACAATCAAAACTTGTCTAACAAAACTTGTCTGCCCCGGCCTTATCGTCCGCCGAAGCCCGCCGACTGCATCGACTGCCGTGAAATGTCCGACGTCGACGCGATGCCCTGCATGCGCAGCTTGAAGTCGTCGGCGTTCGATGCATTCTCCAGTGCGGTTTCGTAATTCACCAGGCCTGCCTGGAACAAATCCCATAGCGACTGATCGAAGGTCTGCATGCCGTATTGCGAAGTGCCTGCCGCGATTGCATCGCGAATGGAGCGCGTCTTTTCCGGGACCAGCACGCACTCGCGAATGTAGGCAGTGTTGATCATGACTTCGACTGCGGGCACACGGCCCTCGGAATCGCAGCGGCGGACCAACCGCTGGCTGATGATGGCGCGCAGCACTGCCGCCAGCTGCATACGAATCTGCTTCTGCTCCGGCGGCGGGAAAATTGAAATCACGCGGTTGATGGTTTCGACCGCGTCCAAAGTGTGCAAGGTCGAGAACACCATGTGACCGGTTTCGGCCGCGTGCAGCGCGGTCGAGATCGTTTCCAGGTCTCGCATTTCGCCGACCAGAATCACGTCGGGATCCTGACGGAGAGAAGCGCGCAGCGCCGCGCCGAACGAGGGCGTATCCACGCCGATCTCGCGCTGGTTCACGTAGCCTTTTTTATCGCGGTGCAGAAATTCGATCGGGTCTTCGATGGTGACGATGTGTTCCGACCGCGAGGAGTTCACCCGGTCGACCATGGCGGCCAGCGTCGTCGATTTACCGGAGCCGGTGACGCCGGTGACCAGCACCAGGCCGCGGGGCATGTCGCAAATCTGCTCGACAACCTTGGGCAGGAATAGTTCGTCCAGCGCCCGAATCTTGGTGGGAATGACGCGGAGCACCAGTCCCACGTTGCCGCGCTGCTGAAAAATGTTCACACGGAAGCGGCCCAGTCCGGCGACGCCGTAGGCCATATCGATTTCCGTGGTCTCTTTGAATTTCTGTTTCTGCCGCGCCGACATCATGCTGAACGCCATGTTCAACATGTCTTCGGCGCTGATGCGGGGCTGGTCGGTCAGCGGCACTAGTTCGCCATCAATGCGCAGGTGCGGATAATTTCCCACCTTCAAATGCAAGTCCGAGGCGCGCCGTTCAGTTGCGATCCGCAACAGGTCATCAATATTCATCGCAGACTTTCCCCTGGAAGTCGATTCCGGGTTGAGGCTCTCTCAGCATCATCGCCCGAATCGTCACCTTACCCAAGATGACCTAGGTAACTGGCCGATTGGCCGATTAGCACGTATCACCGGACGCATTCGTCCGGGGGACCTCGCTTCGCTCGCGGCGGACGAATGCGTCCGCCCCTACCGCGATTTGATGGGTTCGAGGCGCGCTTACCAGAGTGTGGCCACCGGCTCTTCCCGTAATACCGGCTTGGGGCCGTTCTGCGCCAAGAGGCGAAGCTTGGTCAGGTAGGGCTTGGCCGCCGGATCGTAGGTCACTGTGATCAGCCCGCCTCGGCCGGGCGAGCCGCTCATACCGTCGTGGCCGTCCGAGCCGTCGCGTCCGCTGTTGCCACTCGGCGAGCCCATGCCACCCGAGCCGCCATGTCCTCCGCGCCCGCCTCTGCCGGCTGATCCGCCCGCGCCGCCGTCGGCCTTCACCGTCAGCGAACCTCCAGTGGGATCGACCAGATAAAATCTCGTCTTGCCCTTGGCCGCGACGCTCACTTGCAGCAGCGGACGCGTTTCCGTTTTCACCGTGACGCGCACCTGCACCGGCGGCGCATCGCCGCCATTGCCGCCATCCCCCCCATTGCCGCCATCGGTGCCATCGCCACCATTGCCGCCGGCGGACGGATTGTTGGGATCCATTGATCCCGGACTGCCGCTGATGCCGTCGGTGCCGCTCATTCCATCCGTGCCGCTGGATCCGGAGGCGCCCGAAAAATCGGAGACGAAGTCGTGATCGTAGCTGACGGGAATGTCGAGTTCGGCGCGCAGGTCGGGATGGCTGGGCGCCGTGATGGTTACGTGTCCAAGCTTGCCGTCGCTGACGCGGGGATCTTTCGGCAGCGTGACAATTCCTTTTTTGGTAACGCTCACCACGTCGGCGGTGACGCTGAGATCTTTCCACATCACTTTGCCGCCGCCTTTGCCCTCGCTCAACAGAACTTTGCCGTTGGGCTCGGCGACCGTCACAATCAGCGCGGACTTTCCTCCGGGCACGATGCCCGGACCGTTCTGCAGCTTCACGTCCATCGACTTCACGGGAATCTTCGTGAGATCGACCTTCATTCCCAGCCGCACTTTCAGCGATGAGCATCCGCCCAGACCGAGCAGGCAAGCGGCAGGCAGCAATATGCGGACGAAACCTAGATTGCGGATGGAATGGATTCTTGAAGAGAAATGCAGGAATGCCGGAAACCTGAACACGGCCATGATCAGCCTCCCCGTCGCTATTTTTGAGTCTCGCCTTTTCGTGTCTGCTAAGAGCTGCGGTGCGAGATCTTCTAATTAGTCGAACCCTAAGCGGGACAGCATGTCGTGGCCTGACCTCGGTCCGCGAGTAAAGTTTAGTGAAGATTGTGTGTGCGTGTGTAACGGCAGATAGCTGCATAGGCTAACGAGGGTAATCAGGATTTTGCAACAGTCGAGGTGCAGTGCAGATGGTCGCTTCCAAGCTCCACGCAATGACGTTTTAGGTCGGATCTATCCACGACGGCTGGTCGCGACAGCCGGGCGATGTGCTGACTCCTCCGCCACATCCGGAACTTCCGCCCCTTCCGCGTGCCACTTGCGGGCCAGACCTTCGAGCTGGGCCAGCACCTTCTCAATATCTTTCATGCGGTCGGTGATTCCGTACGTTACGGCAGGCGGAATTGTCGGCTCGTAATGGCGGTAGATGAAGCCCTTGTCCTCGAGCGTGCGCAGACGCTCGGTCAGCACACGGGCGGAGATGCCGGCAACATTCTTGCGCAGTACGCCGAAGCGCATCGGTCCGTGATTACTCAGCGCCCAGAGGATGTGCAGCGTCCATGGCCGGGTCAGCAGCTCCAGCAATCCGCTAATTGCGCAGGGCGAGGAAGTTTGAGCGGTTCGTCGCATGTAGTTCCCTCATCCATACTAGGTTACTCTAAAGTGCCTGCTATGAAAAGAGCTAATAGTTATTTATTGTAACCATCGCCTCCGGGGGCACATCTAAGCCTGCTGAATCAGCTTCGAACCATTCGACTGATTGGAATTCACAGAATTTCCGGAGAACATTTATGGCAACTCTCACCCAGACCTTTACGCAAACCAGATCTGAAGTTTCCACTGCAGGGCCGGTCGTGCTGCTCGGCCGCTTTCTGTTCGCGTTCATCTTCTTGATGTCCGGCTTCACTCATTTTTCCAGCCAGACGATCGGCTTCGCCGCTTCGCAAGGCGTGCCCATGGCCTCGATCGTGGTCCCTGCGGCTGGAGTGATTGCATTCTTCGGCGGTCTTTCCATCCTTCTCGGCTACCGCGCCCGCATTGGCGCGTGGTTGATCGTGCTGTTCCTAATCGGCGTGACCCCGATGCACAAGTTCTGGGGAATCAGCGACCCCGTGATGCAGCAGATGCAGATGGTGATGTTCCTGAAGAACCTGGCCATGCTCGGCGGCGCGCTGCTGATCACGCAGCTGGGCTCGGGCCCGTGGAGTCTGGACGCCCGCAAGAACTAATTACAGATTCGCGCAAATCAAGAAAAATCAAAGGAGAGAATCATGTCCGATCCAACCATTCAAGTTCTGCCCAAGGGTCCGTATCTTGTAACCGGAAAGTTCACGCTTACCGACGCCAGCGGCAAGCAGATCGAGGCGGGAGAAAAAATCGCGCTCTGCCGTTGCGGCGCCTCGACCAATAAACCATTCTGCGATGGAACCCATTCCAAGGTTGGTTTCGAAGCAGCCGCGGCCGCAGTTCCCGGCAGCGCCGAGTAATCAGCCCAAAATAGTAAAGCCGCCCGACAAGGGCGGCTTCATACATTGACTTCCATCGATTTACGCCGCGGTTTCTTCCGCCACCGGCGGCACGAACGGTTCGTCATAGCTGCCCCCATAGATCGACGGCACCTTCGATCCCATGGGCCGCAAATAGGTCGACAACTCGCCGCGGTGATGGATGCTGTGGTTGTTCAAAAATCCCAGATAGAACACGGCGGGAAAGTTGAATACGCCGAAGAAGGTCACCGGCGTCATTAACTGTTCGGCGCTCATGGCGGCGATGCGGGCTGCGCCGCGCTTCATGTTCTCGTCATACCAGGCGACAACTTCCGCTGAGGTTTCAGGTTTGTGTTCAGGACTTTCCATCTTAAAATTCAGGTCGGCGATGCCATCGAGAAACTGAATATCGGTGTTGGCAATGTGCCACGCCAGCTCTTTCGCCGTCCGCGCATGCGGATCAGGCTTGAAGTCAGACTTGGCGTCGGGGATAGCTGAAATTACTTTCTTCGTGCATTCCGCTTCGCGCACGATTCCATCGAGCATCATGGCGCGGTAGCCGAGGGCAAATTCGGGAGTCAGGCCTTGAGACATAATCTTTCCTCCACTTTTCGATTGTTATGTTGCTAGGGGCTGAAGGAACCAAAAGGGCGCCTGGGAGCGCCCTTTCATTGGTTATCCGACGGGAGGATTATACGCCGACGGGCTGCTTGCTGCGCACGGGCACGGGCGTGAGCCAGTTGTGGCGATCCGACTTCTCCCCGCGAACAATAGCGTAGAACTCTTTCGACAGCGCCTTGGTGACCGGACCTACTGCGCCGTTGCCGACCTTGATCTTATCGACGCTGCGGATCGGAGTGACCTCAGCCGCGGTGCCGGTGAAGAACGCTTCATCGGCGATGTAGAGCATCTCGCGCGGAATCATCTGCTCGACGATGGAAATATTCAGGTCACGAGCGATCTGCAGAATCGAGTCGCGCGTGATGCCGGGCAGCACCGAGTTGCCCAGCGGCGCAGTGATCAGCTTGTCGCGATGCACGATGAAAAGGTTTTCGCCCGAGCCTTCGCTGACAAATCCATTCACATCGAGCGCGATGCCTTCCACGTAGCCGTTGACGATGGCTTCCATTTTGATGAGCTGCGAGTTCATGTAATTCGCGCCAGCCTTAGCCATAGTGGGCAGAGTGTTCGGAGCCAGGCGCGTCCACGAAGAGACGCACACGTCGCAGCCTTCCACCTCGCCGCCCAGATATTTTCCCCAGGGATAATTAATGATGTAGACCTCAGTGGGCGAGTTGAAGGGATTCACGCCGGCCTCGCCGTATCCGCGCAGAATGACGGGCCGAACGTAGCAGGGCCAGGCGCCGTTGTGGCCGACGGTTTCGAGCATGCCCTTGATGATTTCGTCGCGGGTGAAGGGAACGTCGATGCGGTAAACCTTGGCGGAATCAATCAGGCGTTGAATGTGTTCGGTGGCGCGAAAGATCGCCGGCCCGGAGGGCGGGTTGTAGCAGCGAATGCCTTCAAAGACCGAAGAGCCGTAGTGGACGACGTGCGACATCACGTGAATGGTCGCGTCGTCCCAGTTGATCAGTTTACCGTTATGCCAGATCTTGTCGGTCTTCTGAATGGCCATCGAAGCGCGCTCCTTGGGCTGCTGAATGAAATGAGATGTTGCAACGAGGCGGAATGTTTCCTCTGGAGACAGGGGACGGAGGTGTGAACCCCACCAGCGTTACAGGACATTATATCTGAGGCGCTGAGAGAGGCCGATAGACGGCGGGGATGACCACAGACGCCGTGGGGACGGGCGCAGGTAGTCCATCTTTGCGACCTAGGAATATGGGTTGCGCGGCGGCGGGTGGGGGCCTGAGGATGGTCCTGACTGCGATTTTGACGAAGTGTTCCTTCAGGAACATTCATATGCACAATAATGTACGTACAACTCAATAAGCAGCCTAGATCGTTAAAGTTGCGGGGCAGCCGAAATGTTGGCAGGCAGGCACTAAGGCGCGTGGACAGGCGAAATCGAGCGCCCGAGGTGCGTCATTTTGAGAACTCGGCCTGGGAATTCGCTGCGCTCAGGATGTGAATCTAACCAGATGGACCGATTAGATACGATCAAGGGGGTGAGCGGAATTGGGAACCCGCAAGGCCCCACCCCGGATCATCGAAAACATTACGCTGAGTGCGGATGGGAACAGTTACGTAGGCAGGTTCACGCTTATCGCTAACGATACCTCAGGAAACACGATGGTTACGATCACCGGTTCGATCAGTGGAACTCGCATCGGCATGGGGACGACGATCAAGGACTTGCTGTGATGGGTTTGTGGTGTTGTAGGGCGGCAGGGCGAGGGGGGCCTGCCGCTTGTGCTCAGACGCGAAGACTAATGCTTCTGCGGAATGACAGACAAGTGGCTACTTGGCCGGAGCCAGTGCGGCTTGCACCGTGGTGGTCGGGAGTTCGTCGCCGCGGAAATATTTCGGCTTGCTGGCCTGCTTCTGATCTTCGGCCTTCATCTCCGGCATGGCGGTGAAGGGCTTGGAATAGTCGTTGGCGGCGTTCCAGAACAAGAATCCGATGCCGCCTTTGGCGCGGGCGGTCTCCACCTGGATCTTTATGTATTCGGGTGAATAAGTTTTTGTACGCCAGTGGAAGGCTTGCAGCCAGGGGCGGATCACTACGCCTGAGCCTTTGGTGATGAGTTCGAAGCGGTCCATGGATTCGCCGATGAAGTGGGCGGGCTCGTCGCCGGGATGCGGAATGTTGTCCATGCCGAAGAAGTGACTGGGGTAGATCATGGGGCTGAGCACGTCGCAATATTTTGCCATCTGGACGATGTCTTGCCCGGTGTGGGAGAGATCGACCTGGCGCTGCCAGGCCATCACGCCGAAGACGTCGAGGCTTAGCAGGACGCCTGTAGGATGAAGTTCGGCGTAGGCCTTCTTCAGGAATCCGGCGATTACGTCGGCGCGCTGCGGACCGCGAGGCTTTGATTCTTGACAGGGCTTTTCGATTTTGGATTTGCTGCTATCCGCGTTCTTCGCCGGACCGCTCGGCTTCGCCTTCGCTGGACGGACGAATGCGTCCGTCGCCACGTGGCCGTTTCCGGCGCATGAGCCTTGTTGATCCTCGATCTGCGCGACTTCCGTCTGCTGGCCCTGAAATACGAACTGGGCATCTTTCTGGTCGCCTTCGGCGGGGAAGCGGACGTAGTCGAACTGGATTTCGTCGACGCCGAGCTGGGCTACGTGCTTGGCCAGGGCGATATCGTAGTCCTGCACTTTGGGGTTCGAGGGATCGGTCCAGACCAGTTTGCCGTTTTCGCGCCATGCAGTGTGATTCTTGCGCGACTGAACGGCCAGTTCAGGATGTGTCACCACCAGGCGCTCGTCGCGGAACATGGCAATGCGGGCGATGGCGTGCATGTTCTGCTGGTGCAGGAAGTGCACGAACTTGGGGACATCGTGAATGTAAACTTTGTGTTCTCCGAGCAGCGGATGCTCAAAGGGAATGTTGACGCTGCCGTCGGAATCCTTGATATCGAAGACCACGGCGTTGCCGCCGACTTCACGCCAGTGCTTGATGATGCGGATGCCGTGATCGCTGGCCGCCATGACTCCGGTCAGGTAGACGGCGCGGACTTCAAAGTCTCGGGCAACGGGAACGGTTTTTTCCGTGATCGGCGCCGGCAGAATCCCAGGGATGACGATCTGCTCGTTCCCCTTCAGAATGTTGGTGGATTCCGGGAGGTGATTCGTGCTGCGGATCGCGTCCGACAGTTCGGACGAGGTCAGATAGGCGGTCTTGCCCAGATAATGGCGGGCGACCGTGGGAATGGCTTCTCCGCGCTTGGCGGTATAGAGTTCGGTGCCGGGCGCGGCCAGATTAGGCTCGGCGATCGCCGGCTTGGCCGAGGGGACACTGGCGCTTACCGGCTGCAGTTGCGGCGCGGGTTTGGACTTGGCGGTTTGGGCCTGGGCGGCAAAGTCGGAGGCGGAATGCGGTCCGAGGCGCCAGGCGGCGGCTCCAAAGATTAGACAGGTAATGGCAGTGATGATGCGAATAGACGAAAGGCGCACGCGTTCCTCCGCTGAAAATCCCTGAAAATCGATCGTAGCGGCGGTGCTTTGGGCTCGCTAGTTACGTGCGGACTAATACGGTTGGTCGGTGCGGAAGGACACCATGAAGGGCACGGAGGGTCCGAGAAGAACGGCTCTCGGCTTCGCCTTCGTCGGTGGTGAAGGCGGGCCGTGTGTGCGTGAGTTGGCTTGGTTACTTGTGGCTGATTACCCGGTTACTGGAAATGCCCGGTACATATTCCTTCCGCGATGGTGCAAAGTATTATCTTCTGGTCAGACCACGGGTGTAAATTAATGCACCAGAATGTGGCAGGGTGGAGAGCTAACTCCTGTAGTTAGGTCGATTTGCCGAAATGTTAGGCCGCCCTCATCCGTGGCCAGCGGGTTGCTTATTTCCTATTCCAGCAGAGGTGCCACTGAGCTGGAAGGGATTCAGGTAACAGGGGGCCTTTCAGAAAGCTGGCCGGAGAAATGGGGTTCCGGCCAAACGAAAATTGACTAGAGAGCCGGGAAACGGCCATTAGGAAAGGGAAAACGTCCGCCGGGGTTGTTTGGACACTGCGCCTTATGAGAACGAATCTTGCAACCGTGCTCGATCCGAACCGCCGCAGCAACGATGCTGGAGAGTTCGACTCCGCGCTGCGCCGCCGCATTGTGGGCCAAGACCAAGCCGTCGAAAAGGTGGTCGAGATCTACCAGATGTTCCTGGCGGGGCTGAATGCGCCGGGGCGTCCGGTGGGCAATCTGCTCTTCCTGGGGCCGACCGGGTCGGGCAAGACGCGCGTGGTGGAGGCTATGGCCGAGTCTCTTTTTGGCGATTCGCGGGCTTGCATCAAGATAGATTGCGCCGAGTTCCAGCATTCGCACGAGATTGCCAAGCTGATCGGTTCGCCTCCGGGATATCTGGGACATCGCGAGACCCATCCTCTGCTGACGCAGGAAGCGTTGAACCAGTGGTTCACCGAGAAGCTGAAACTGTCGATTCTGCTGTTTGACGAGATTGAAAAGGCCAGCGATTCGCTCTGGCAGTTGCTGCTGGGAATTCTGGACAAGGCCACCTTGACCCTGGGCGACAACCGCCGCGTGGATCTTTCACAGTGCATCATCATTATGACGTCGAACCTGGGCGCGAGTGAGATGACGAGCCTGGTCGACGGCGGCTTCGGTTTCGCTCCGAAGGCGGTCGAGGTCGACGAGTCGTTCGACGACAAGATTCAGCGCACGGCAGTGGAAGCGGCGCGGCGGAAATTTACGCCCGAGTTCATGAACCGCATCGACAAGACGGTCGTCTTCAAGACGCTGCGCGATGAGCACCTCTCGCAGATTCTGGACATCGAACTGGGCATGGTGCAGCAGCGCGTGCTGATGGCTGCGGGCACGAACCAGTTCGTGTTCAATTGCACTCCGGCGGTGAAGGAGTATTTGCTGAAGGAAGGCACCGATCCGCGGTATGGGGCGCGGCATTTGAAGCGAGCTATTGAGCGGAATCTGGTGTTTCCGCTGGCCAACCTCGTCGCTACGGGACAGGTGAAGCTGGGCGATTTCGTTCGCGTCGATATGGCTTCGGAAAACAAGATGATCTTTGTCAAAGAAGCCGAGAACGCGATGGCTCCGGTGCTACTTGAGCGCTATGGAGCGGCGGCCGCGAATCAGCCTGCGGCGCGAGCCGCGCGCACTGCGGCTAATAATCGCCGCGACTTTGGCGCGCCGTCACCGGGCGTGGCCGAGAGCAAGTAGAGCTGCGAGCATCGAGCTACGAGTTGTGAGTTTCGAATTTTATGGTAGGAACCCCGCTTGACCGCATCTCGCGGGGCGCTTTCCCTTCGTGGCGCCGGCTTCCCACCGGCGCCTTTTTTTTCTTGAACTAGGACCTTCAGCCCGCGTAACGATCGCTGGAAGCCATACCGCATTTCCATAGCCCTCGATAGGTCACACGGGATAAACATTTTGTTTAGGACTGTGGGCGCCGAAACCCACGCGGAGCCTGTCTTTCGTTGACTTGAGCCATTTGTTGCACGTACGATTCTGCACCGAGGTTCGAAATTCAGGAATCGAAGTTCAGAATTCGAATCAACATCTTCCACTTTTCGCGCTGTCGAAAGACCGGGCGAGTGCCAGAGGATCTTCATGCCACGTTCGTTCTTTGGTTGTACGTTCCGTCGCGCGGCTGCGATTTTCGCGGCTGTATGCGTTGCTTGTCTTACAACTGTCCATGCGCAGAATTCCGCTGGGCCGCAGCCCGTCCCCATGACTCCGCCCATTGCCGCGCCGGTAGATACGCCGTATCCCGGCATGATTTCGCTGCTGGTCGATATCACCAATGTGTCGGACCGCATTTTCAAGGTGCAGGAGACGATTCCGGTGAAAGGCCGCGAGATTACGCTGCTCTATCCGGAGTGGCTGCCGGGGACGCACTCGCCGTCGAATCCCGTCGAGCCCTTTGCGGGCCTGATCATCACTGCGAAGGGCAAACGCATTCCGTGGGTGCGCGACCGCGTTGATATGCACGCGTTCCATGTGGAACTGCCGCCGGACACAACCTCGATCGATGCGAGCTTTCAATATCTTGGCCCGATGGATCCCAAGCGCGGCCGCATTTCTACGAAGTTCGCCGACCTTACATGGAACAGCGTACTGCTTTATCCGGCGGGATATTTCTCGCGCGACATCAAGTTCGAAACTTCGCTGCGCCTGCCCGACGGATGGAAGTTCGCCTGTGCTCTCGAAACGAAATCGCAGGACGGCAGCCTAGTTCACTTCAAAGAAACGACGTTGAATACACTGATCGATGCGCCGCTGTATGCGGGCGTGAACTTCAAGCGCGTGGACTTGTCGAGCGGACCGGAGAATCCCGTCTACCTCGATGTCTTCGCCGACAAGCCGGCCGATCTCGAGATCAGTTCCGAAGAGCTGCAATTCCACAAGAATCTGGTCATCGAAGCGCAGAAGCTTTTCAAGTCGCATCACTACGAGCACTACGATTTTCTTTTCTCGGTCAGTGACATTGTCAGCGGCAAAGGCCTGGAGCACCACCAGTCGAGCGAGGACGGCTCGCGCGCGAATTACTTTACGGATTGGGCCGCGGGCATTCCCGGGCGCGCTCTGTTGCCGCACGAATACACGCATTCGTGGAACGGAAAATTTCGCCGGCCCGCGGATTTGTGGACGCCGAATTTCAACGTGCCCATGCGTAACGATCTGCTGTGGGTCTATGAGGGCTTGACCGATTATTACGGCAACGTGCTCACCGCACGTTCTGGCATGCGCACTCCGGAGCAGGCTCGCGATGTATGGGCGCAGATCGCCGCCGTCTTCGAAATCAGTCCCGGGCGCACCTGGCGTTCGCTCGAAGACACGACGAATGAGCCCATTATGTCGTCGCATTTCACTGTCCAGAGCGCGTGGCAGAACTGGCAGCGTGGATACGACTACTACCCCGAGTCGGACTTGATCTGGCTGGATGCGGATACAAAAATTCGCGAACTGAGCGGAGGAAAAAAGTCGCTGGACGATTTTGCGAAACTTTTTTACGGAATCGATAACGGCAGTTACGTCACGGTCGGCTACACGCTGGAAGATATCGTGAAGGCCATGAACACGGTGCAGCCGTACGACTGGGCGGGATTTTTCCGCACGCGGGTCTATGAGGTCAGCGCCAGCGTTCCGGAAAATGGGTTCACGCAGGGCGGATACCGGCTCGTCTACAACGATCACGAACCGGAGTGGCTGAAGAAGCCAGACCCGATACGCCCGGTGGGCTTCGTGTTCTCGCTGGGCTTTTCGGTCAAGCCGGATGGCGGCCTCGACAGCGTCTGGTGGGACAGTCCGGCGTTCAAAGCCGGCATGACACCGGACATGCAACTGCAGGCGGTCAACGATCAAAAATACACTGCGGCGGGATTGCGCGAAGCCATCGTGGCGGCGGAGCAGAGTAAGGATCCGATCAAGCTGCTGCTGAAGCGTGGCGATGAGTTCGTCACCATCTCGCTGGACTATCACGGCGGCATGCGCTATCCGCATCTGGAGCGAGTCGAGTCCACGCCCGACCGCGTGGACGCGATTCTTGCGCCCGCGGAATGAATTGCGCGCAGCGGCATGGTTGCCCACCCGGCAGTCGCCGACTATGGGGCAGGGCGCTGCCGGGTTCGAATTTACGTCTTCACGATTCGACAAAATGCTGTTGAGAAATCAAATTTTCTGCAGGAAGGTTGACCACATCTTCGGTTATAATCCGCGGCACTGCGGCACTAGGACGGGACGGGTTGAACTCTTCCCCACAACGAACACCGGAAGTCGCAAGGGCGCAACGGACGGGAACGCACCCGAGAGTCTCTGGTGTGGCTCGTCTGGCAGTCACTTCTATTTTGGAGGCAGTGTCGATGACGCGAATCCATCAGCAAGTGAGCAGCACGCAGCACGAGCGGTACGAGTTGTGCATGCGACTTGAGGGGAGTTCCACGGGCACGATCGCTCAGCGCGTGCGGCGCGCGATCTGCGTTCTTGCGATGCTGGCGGTACTGGCCTCGCTGGCGATGGCACAGTCCACCAGTCAGTTGAACGGCAGCGTAACCGATCCCTCTGGCGCGGCGGTTGCCGGGGCGAAGATCACTTTGACCGAGCCCTCAACTGGCTTGCAGCGCACGACCACCAGCAACGCGTCAGGCCTCTACCAGTTCCTGGATGTGCCGCCCGGAGAATATCGTCTGGAGGCCAACGCCAGCGGCTTTGCGGCAGTGGTGGTCCCCAAGGTCACGATCCTGGTCAAGCTGCCCTCGACCGTGCCCCTTAAGTTGCAGGTCGCAGGCGCGACCACGTCGATCAGCGTCGAAGGCGAAGCGCCCCTCATCAATCGCACGGATGCATCGCTGGGCAACGTGGTCAACCAGGACCAGATCGCAGAATTGCCCATCGCGGCCCGCAACGTGGTTGAATTGCTGAGTCTTCAGCCCGGTGTGGCGTATCTGGGGGACGAGGTAGATAAAGACACCGACACGCGCAGCGGCGCAGTGAATGGCCTGCGCAGCGACCAGTCCAACGTCACGCTCGATGGTATCGGAGTCAACGACCAGAACAACGGTTACGCTTTTACCAGCGTCTTGAATGTGCCACCCGACTCAGTGCAGGAGTTCCGGGTCACGACCGCCAACTCCAATGCTGACTCCGGCTATTCCAGCGGCGCGCAAGTCGCCCTGGCGACCAAGAGTGGCACCAACAAGTTTCACGGCTCCGCCTACGAGTACAACCGCAACACCGTTTTCAGCGCCAACGACCCGTTCCTTAGGGAGTCGCAACTCACAACTGGCGAACCGAACAAGGCACCAAAGCTCTTGTACAACGTTTTTGGCGCCACGCTGGGAGGGCCGATCAAGAAAAACCGCCTGTTCTTCTTTGCCAACTATGAAGGCTTCCGGCAAGCGAAGGGCAGCAGCGTATTGCGCGACGTGCCGAGCGCGGGACTGGCAAGCGGCTATCTGCAGTACTTGTGCACACTAAATTCGGACGGAAGCCTGAACACAACTGCCTGTCCCGGCGGAAGTTTTACAGCCAACAACGGGCAGCCCGTCACCGTCCAGCCAGGCTACAACTGGCTTACCCCGAGCCAAATCACTGCCATCGATCCGCTCGGAATCGGCCCCAGTGCGGGCATCCTGAGCGTTCTGAACCAATATCAGCCGTCCAACGAAAATGCTGGCGACGGCCTCAACACGCTTGGTTACCGTTTTTCTTCGAACGCTGACGCGAAATGGAACACATACATTCTGAAGGGTGACTGGAACCTCAACTCGAGCGGTTCGGAGACGCTTTTCGTGCGCGGACAGACGCAGAATGAAAACAATCCTGGGGAGCAGCAGTTTCCCGGCCAGGCGGCCTCCACGACCCTCGTGGATGACAGCCGGGGCATAACCGTCGGACTGACTTCCCTGATCAATCCCAAACTGGTCAACAATTTTCACTGGGGCTACGTTCGCCAGGGAGGACAGAACGCGGGCATCTCACAGAATCCGGGAGTTTTCTTGAATGGGCTTTCCGATCTTGACCCTTTCACGCGCTCCACGATTTACTTTGTGCCGGTCAATCAGTTCACCGACAGTTTGAACTGGACTCACAAGAATCACACCTTCGATTTTGGCGCCGATTTCTTTGTGATTCGCAACAACCATAACAGCTACGCCAACTCCTTCTCCGATATTCAGACCAACCCGGTCTATCTCAACACGGGAGGAATCGCCAACACGTCCAGCCCGCTGGATCCGGGCAACAACGGCTATCCGACGGTGGATCCGAGCTTCGGTCCGAACTACGACGGCGCAATCGCGATTGTACTGGGTATGTTCGCAGAGGGTGACGGCATCTACAACTTCTCGCGCAACGGCACCGCGCTGCCGCAAGGCCAGGCCATCAATCGGCGCTATGCCATCAACGACTACGAGTTTTATGGCCAGGATGCCTGGCGGGTCAATTCCCGGTTAACCCTCACGTATGGCCTGCGCTGGGTGCTGGAAGCTCCGCCTTACGAAACCAACGGATATCAGGTCGCGCCCTGCGTGGAAGCCACGGGCGGCGGCTGCACCAATCAAAATGTGGCTCAGTGGTTCAACCACTCGGCACAGCTGGCTGCACAGGGCATGCCAGCCAACAATGCCGGGGAAATTTCATTCGTTCTGGGCGGTCCGAAAAATCATGGCCCCGGGCTATGGAATTGGGACCACAAAGATTTTTCGCCGCGCATCGCCGTGGCCTGGGCGCCAGATACCGGCGAGGGATGGGTCTCGAAGCTTCTGGGTAAGAAAGACCAATTCTCTATCCGTGCCGGCTACAGCATCATGTACGACCACTTCGGTATTCCGATCGTGAACAGCTTTGACCAGCACGGCTCTTTCGGGCTCTCCACTGATCTGGGAAATCCCGCAGGCGTGGTTTCACCATCGAACGCTCCACGCTTCACCTGCCTGGTTCCGGGGACGTCGGGCCAGTCCTGCTTGCCAACCCCGTGCCCTTCGTTGAACAACCCCGGGTGCTTGTTCGGTCCCGCGCCATCGGGTGGCTTCCCGGTTACGCCAAGCAATACTGCTTTCGCCATCAACTGGGGGCTGGACCAAACTCTGAAGACGCCCTACTCGCACATCTTCAATTTCTCCATCCAACGGCAAATCACATCAAAATCATCACTTCAGATTGCGTATGTGGGCAGTGTGGGGAGGCGTCTGCCCATGCAGGTTGATTTGGCGATGCCGACGAACTTGACCGATCCCGCCAGCAAGATGCAGTACTTCCAGGCGGCCACCATGCTGTCTAAGGCCGCAGCAGCCCCGCAATCGGGAGGCACCACCGGCGCGGATGTCAATTCGATCCAACCGATACCCTTCTTCGAGAACATCTTTCCGGCCTGGGCCGGTGTAGCCGTCCAGAGTGCTCTAGGCCAGAACAACCTAAGCTCATCTACTCCGCAGGGCGACAATTGCGCCCCTGGCAACTTACCCGCAAATCCGACCGCTACTCAGAACATATACGAGCTCTGGAATTGCTTCCCGCACAACGAAACCTTCTCTTTATTCGAGATGGATCTGCCGGCAAGCATTACCGGATTGAGCCCGGCACTCCCTAACAGCAAACTCGGCCCGTACGCCTTCTACCACGATCAGTTCGCCTCGCTCTTCGCATGGCGGAATATCGGCACGTCCGACTATAACGCTTTGCAGGTCACCTACACCGCGCGTTGGGGGGCGAACCTGCAGGGGCAGTTCAACTACACGTTTGGGAAGTCATTGGACGAAGCGTCGGCCGCGGAACGCATCGGCCCTTATGAAGGAACTGGCGGAACCGGAAACGACTTGAATGGCGGCGGGATTGTAATCAATTCCTACGATCCACTCTCCCTGCGTGGACTTTCCGATTTCAACAACAAACACCAAATCAACGGGAACCTGGTCTATCGCCTGCCATTTGGCAAAGGCCAGAGCGTGGCCGGAAATGCGGGGCATGTACTCAATGCGCTCATCGGTGGATGGAACGTCTCTAGTGTGTTCCGGTGGACCAGCGGTTTCCCCATCACGATCGACAACGGTTTCACCTGGGCGACCAACTGGAACATCGAGGGCGATGCCGAGCCGAACGGTCCAGCTCCGGTCGCGTCCAATCCGAAGAACGCCATCGTGAATGGAGTTGGCATCGGTCCGGATATTTTCAAAGATCCGGCAGCGGCCGAGGGAGCGTTCCGTCCAGAGTGGCCGGGCGAGTCCGGCGTCCGCAACAATGTTATTGGCGACGGTTACTTCGATATCGATACCGGCGTCAGCAAGAATTGGTCTTTTGGCGAAGGGAGGCGTCTGGAGTTCACTTGGCAGACCTTTAATGCCACCAACTCAGTTCGCTATGACGTGCGCGCTGCCCAACCGTCGCTTTCCTTCGACGCTTCAGAATTCGGCAAATATTTTACAACCCTGACTACGCCGCGGTTTATGCAGTTCGCCTTGCGGTTTGCGTTCTGAGTTTCGTGGGCTTATCTCATCTCATCTCGATGATGATGAGATGAGCCCACGCCTTCCTCCCGCCTATGGGTTGTACTTGGCCAGCCAGGCGGCGATTTCGCGGAAGACGTCCTGGCGCTGCTCCCAGATGGTGGGGAAGTGGGGCGAGCCGGGATAGGTCACCATGCGCGTCGTCTTGCCTTTGGCCGCTAGAATTTCAAAATATTCCCGTCCCTGATAGGTGGGCACGCGCTGGTCGGCGGCTCCGTGCAGTACCAGCAACGGTGTGGTGACGCTGTCTGCGTGCATCATGGCGGAGAAGGCGAAGAAGGCATTCGGATCTTTGTCGGTCCAGCGCGCGTCGTAGTCGATCTGCTGCACGTCGCTGGTCCAGATAAAGGTGAGCCAGTCGGTGATGCCTGCGCCTTCAATCGCGGCTTTGTAGCGATTGGTCTGCGTGACCGTCCACGAAGTCATGAAGCCTCCGGCGCTCCATCCGAAAATTGCCAGACGATTGGGATCGGCCCAGCCTTGCGCGATGGCGTAATCAGTCGCGCTGTCGACATCGCGATAGGCGCGGTCGCCGAAGTGCTGGTAGATGGCGCTGAGAAAATCGCTGCCATATCCGGTGGATCCGCGATATTGAGGCTGCAGCACGACGTACCCCATGCCGACGATGATCTTGGTGAACGCGTCGAAGCGCAGAGAGTCGTTGGCCTCGGGCCCGCCATGGGGCAGGACCAGGAATGGATACGGCTTGCCCGCCTGATATCCGGATGGAAAGCTGACGATGCCTTCGAGCGGAATGCCTTCCTTGCTGGTCCAATGAACGGCGCGCACTTCGTCGAGCGCGATCTTGGCGAGCTGATCTTCGCCTTCGTGGGTGATGCGCTCGAGCGTGTGGTCATGCGCGACGGCGACGTTCTGGGCGTGCTGCGGATCGCTGATCGAGAACACGTGAACATCGGGCGCAGAGGCGATCTGCGGCGAAACGATGTTGTCGACAGTGCCGTCGGGCCAAGCATAGGCGGGCGCGAGCGCATCGTTCTGGAATGATTCGATATCGGAGCGAACGCCGTGGGCCACGGTCACCCAGGCATTGCCGTGGACATCGACCGAAATCTGCAGCGCGCTGGCGTTGAGCTTGGGTGTGCGGTCGGTGGGAGTTCCGCCATTCGCAGGAACGGTCCAGACGTGGTCGGGCGTCAGGACCATCGTGGTTGTGCTGAGGAAGGCGAGGTCTTTGCCGCCGTTGATCCAGCCGATGCCGTCGGTGGAATTTTCGATGGTAGCGACGTGGCGTGCGCCACCAACATTGCAAACGTCAATGAAGGAGCGCACGAAGTGATTGCCGATTTTCGGGACCTGCGAGGCCACGGCGAGAGAGGAGCCATCCGGCGACCACGAAAGTTGATTCACGTCGTGCAGTGTGGGGCACCACCATGTGCCGCCGCTGCCATCGGCACCGACAACGTAGATGCTGGTGGGTTCGGCTTCGATTACGTTGTGCACTTCGGCCAGAGGGTCCGGCAGGCGCGAGTCGGCGAGGATCGCGTAGTGAGAGCCGTCGGGCGAGATGTGCGCGTTGTGAATGCCTCGGGGAAGCGCCGTGAGGGGCACGGGTGTCGCGGCGGCGGCGGCTGCAGTGTTGGGCGCGGCCAGGGGGAAAGTGGCGAGCTGCGGTTTGTGATCGACCTCGTACATGCCGTAAAGGGCGCCGTCGCGCGTGAAGGCGATGGGCTTGAAGTTTTCGGGAATGGTCAGCAAGCGCGCATCGCCGCCGGCAACCGGAATCATGTGCCATTCGGTTTTGTCAGGACCTTTGGCGCCGCCGAAGCGGACGCGATACAAAATGTTGGTGCCATCAGGCGAGACTGCGACCGCGGTAGCACTGTGCAGAGTGGCGGCATCTTCAAAGGTGAAAGGATGGCGCTGGTTCTGGGCGAAAGTGGGCAGGGCGAGCAGAAGTGCAGCAAGAGCAAATGTGCGCATTCGATTTCTCCGGCGAAGAGAATATCAGGAATGGAGCTCTATTGGATTGAACGGAATTGCGTTGGGCTAAACAAAAACAGAGTGTGATTGATATGCTTGCACCCGCTTCGGCTACTGGATCGAATACAATTTCGAGCGATGCGCTTCCCGCGGCCGAGTCTCATCGTATTCGGTGTTCTCCTGCTCGCCGTCGTGACCTCGGCGCACTCGCACTCTTCGCAATCGCAAACTGCGAGCACAGTTCCGGGGAATGAGGCTTGCGCCTCCTGCCATGCGGGAATCTATAACACATATTCGAAGACAGTGATGGCGCGCGCCAGCGGCCGGGCCGGCGACGGGCTGATCACCGGACAGTTCTTGCACAAGCCATCCGGCGTGCGCTATCGCGTGTACACGCAGGACGGGCAGGTGTGGATGAGTTATGAGCGCCAGAGCGAAAAAGACTTTCACGGCCAGCGCGAGCTTTTGTATTTCATCGGCTCGGGGGTGAAGGGACGAACCTATTTATTTTCCACTGATGGATTTCTGTTTGAGGCGCCGATCAACTGGTACTCGCAGGAAGGAAAGTGGAACATGACGCCCGCCTACACCGAGGCGCAGAACATTCCCATGAATCTGCCGGCGTATCCCAGTTGCCTGAATTGCCACACCAGCGGCATGCAGGCGCCCGAGCCCGGCACGGACAGCAAATTTTCTGGCGAGCCCTTCGCCCACAGCGGCATCACGTGCGAGCGCTGTCACGGAGCGGGCAACGGGCACATTGAGGGCAAGGGCGCGATTGTGAATCCGGCGAAGTTGACGTCGGAACGGCGCGATGCAATATGCATGGAATGCCACTTCGAGGGAACTGCGGCGGTCGAGCAACCGGGGAAACATCTTTACGACTTCGAGCCGGGAGAGCGGCTTTCCGACTACGAACATTATTTTCTGTTGTCGGGAAATGAACCGCGAACGGCGCAGGCGTTGAGCCAGTTCGAGGCGCTGTCATTGAGCGCATGCAAGCGGCAATCGGGTGACAGGATGTGGTGCGGAAGTTGCCATGATCCCCATGCCGAGCCGAGCGCGAGTGAGAAGGCGGCCTACTATCGCGGCAAATGTTTGAAATGTCATGGTGAGGCATTTGCGGCGAGACATCATGCGGACAAGCGGGATTGCACGTCGTGCCACATGCCGGCGCTGCCTTCGAAGGATGTTGCACACACCGAGGGGACGGATCATCGCATTCTGAGTTATCCGACCGCGCAGGTGTTGCCGCGGTTGAAATTGCGCGGGGTGCCACTGGTGGCGTTTCCGGAGAGCGATGCCGGGCTCGCTACCACGCGCGATTTTGCTCTCGCCTGGCAAACGCTGGCTGAGCGCGGCGTGGATGGTGCCGGGCAACGAGCCGCCGAATATCTACAAAAGGCAGTGAAGGAACGCCCGGACGATCCCGATGTGCTGTCGGCGCTGGCTTTTGTGGAACAGGAAAATGGCCGTCAGAATGAGGCGCGCGAGTTGTATGAACAGGCGTTGAAGGCTGATCCGCTGAACAATGAGGCGGCGACGAACCTTGGGCTACTGGAAGCGCGCGCGGGAAATTTACGCCGAGCCGTGGAGTTGTGGCAGCGAGCATTTGCGCGAGCGCCACACCGGAGCGCCATTGGAATCAATCTGGCGATCGCGTTTTGCGCGGCCGGGCAGAGAGACGACGCGCGAAAGTATGTAGAGCGCGTGCTGGAGTTCAATCCGGATTATTCCAAGGCGAAGTCGTTGGTGAAAAAGATGGATGCGGGCGAGTGCCGGCCTTAGAACCTGGCTGGTGTCGAACAGTCAGCCTGACAGAAAAAAATCAGGCCCGGATTGCGCCGGGCCTTAGTAACGGGTGAGTTGCGGTTTAGAAGCGTAGCTGGGCGCGAATCTGGAGCGTGCGCGGAGCGGCGTCAGCGCCCAGGAATGATCCGAAGATGCTGGTCGGAGTGGCCACGGTTTTATCGCTGAATCCGAACTGCGAAGCGCCTAGATTTCCGACGGGCTGATCGAAGTTGGGATGGTTGAGGATGTTGAAGGCCTGCGCTCCGACCTGGAATTCCGCGCCCTCCCAGTGAGGAATGCGGAAATTCTTCATCAGCGTCAGGTCGGTGTCGAAATAATTCGGTCCGTACACCTGATTGCGCCGCTGGTTGCCGAAGTTGCCCACGCCGCCCGGTCCAATCGCTGAGGAGAACTGCGAATCGGTAAAGCACGGCGACCCGCCGCCGGGAAGATTATTGGTGTAGGCGTTGGACGAACTGCAACTCAGCGGCCCGACGGTGGTGTCGGCAAACAGAGTCCCGCCGTAGCCGTAGCTGGCCAGCAGGCCGCTGTCGCCACCATCAATCACGGTGAAAGGTAGACCGGAACGCACGAATAACGTCCCCGATACCGTCCAGTCGGTCAACAGGTCGAGCAGTGTGCCGTGCATCTTCGGGGTCTGCCATACGTAGCTTAAGTTCGCCTGTTTGCGCGCGTCGTAATCGGCGTTGCCGTAGTTGTACTGTCTGAGGTTGTAAGGATTCTCCGCCGAGAGAATGCTGGTGTTCGTACTGAAATTGTAGGGCAGGAATCCGCCATTGGAGATGTCGTCGAGAGCGTGACTCCAGGTGAAGGAAGCCTGCAGTTGTAAGCTGCTCGAGACATGCCGCGTGAACTCCGCGGTCATGCCGTTGTAGTTCGAGACTCCGTAGTTGCCGGCTTCGGTGATGGTGCTGAAACGCGGATCGGGTTGCGCAGCGGGCAAGCCGACAAAGCCGTTCACGCCCAGCGATGCCGCGCAAGCCGTGCCACAGAACGCGTTGTAGCCGAAATCTTCAGCCGCCAAATCGTATCCATGGTTTCCCACGTAATTAATGCTGAGCGAGTTCTTGTTGCCGATCGCCTGCTGCACCTCAAGGTTCCATTCCTCGTAGGTTGGATAGCGAATGTTATTCGCCGAGGTGGTGAAGGCTGGCGGGGCGAAGGCAGGCACTGCGGTGCTGATCTGCGCCAGATTTTCTCCGGCGCCGAATCCGGAAATAAAGCCGGCGTTCGATGCCGCCGCTATGGTCTGAGCGCTTCCTGCCAAGCCGGGCGCGAGTTGCCCGGTGGTGATGAAAGTATTTCTGAAGGGGGGATTGCTATCGAATGCCGAGGCGATGGTTCCGGGGAATATGTCAGAGAAAAGTCCGAAGCCGCCGCGAACCGCGGTTTTGCCTTGACCGAACGGCTGCCATGCGAATCCGATGCGCGGTTCCCAACTGATGCTCTGCAGGCTGGGCAGCGCTGAATGCAATCCGCTCACCACGGCCTGGTTGTAGGGCTGGTTAACGTTGTGCGAAATGTCAGGAAACGAGTTCGTCAGGCGCGCGAAGCAATTGGTCTGGCAGATGGGATTGGAATTGTGCTCAGCCCGGAGTGAGAGCGTGACTTTCAGATTGGAGCGAACGGCCCACTCATCCTGCGCGTAGAGTCCCAGAGAATAGAGCGCAATTGGCTGGGTGGGGCGAGTGGCGAAGGCTTGCTCGAATGTGTCCACGGTCCCGCCGAAGAAACTTCCTTCATCGCCAAAGATGGCCAGCGGCACGGTGCCAAGAAAGCCGCCCGGGCTGTAATCGGTGATGTCATTGCGCCGGAAGTTTGCGCCGAACTTCAGGTTGTGCGCGCCCCTCTGCCAGCCGTAGTCGTCCGAAATCTGGTACTGGGTCACGTTGCGTCCCTGCGGCCACGAGGAATAGGAAAATGTTCCAGGAGCTGGACTGCCCGGCGAAGTGAATTCGCCTCCAGCGAATAACATATCGTAGGGCATGAGGGCGAGAGATTTGGCGAGATTCGGAGTTGAGAAGATGGACGAATACCACGATCCGGCGGCGATGAACTGGTTCACTCCATACGCGCCGACCTGGTGGGTCTCCTGGATTTGTCCTTCATACTGGGGCTGAAGGCTCTGCGCATTCAGAATCGGATTGAAGACATCCGTGATCGAAGCCTGCAGTCCGTGATCGGTGCGGAAGTGAATGAAAGCGCGATCGCGGTTGCCAATGTTCTGATCCACACGGGCGGTCAGCAACCATTCGGTGGTCAGATTGTTAATGTTCGACTGGAACTGATTCACGCAAGGCGCGCTACCGGCGAGGGCGACGCTGCCGTCGCAACCGCCGTTGGCAACCGGGGTGGCGCGGGAGATGCCTGGCGCGCCGTTGAATACGCTGAAGAGTTGGTTATAGAACGGAATTTCTGCAGCGTTGCCGTTCGTTGCCAGGTTGGCAAGAGTCGCCGTCTGGAAGGCTTGGCTCGGTACGAAGACGGGCTGAGAAGTTGGAATCAGCAGGCGCAAGCCTTCGGTATCCATGAAGAAAAACGTCTTATCCTTGATGATCGGACCACCGATCGAAGCTGCCCACTGGTTGGCGTTGTCGAAGGAGCGCGGAGCGCCGTTGTTGTTCAGGAACCAGTCGTTGGCGTTGAGCAGGCTTCCGTTCCAGAAATATTCTGCGTTGCCGTGAAATTTGTTGGTGCCCGCTTTGGTCACATAATTGACGTTGGCGCCGGCCAGCGTGCCGTATTCGCCGGAGTATCCGTTGTTGACTACGGTTGCGGTCTGAATGTCGTTGGCGCCGAGCAGCAGGTTGGTCGCTCCTGAATTGCTGAGATTCAGGAAGGGATCATTCTCGTTCATGCCGTCGACGGTAAAAAGATTGGAAGTCGCGGAAATTCCGAAGGTCGCGCTATTGCCGTATCCGGATTGCGTGTTCATAGTCGCACCTGGCGCGGTCTGCACGTAGTAAGTGAGATCGTTGCCAGGGTTGGGCATGTTGGCGACGATTTCAGGAGTGATCGTGGTGGAGACGTTGCCATTATCGGTCTGCACGACTCCGCCCTGCGCGGTCACCTCGACAGTCTGGCTGGCGCTCGCGACCTCGAGTTGAATATTCGCGGTGCTGCCCTGTCCGACGGCAACGGCCACAAAGTGCTGTCGCGCTTGAAAACCCTGCGCGGTTACAGAGAGGCTGTAGTTCCCGGGATTCAACAACGCGAAGCGGTATGCTCCCGTTCCGGTGCTGGTGGTGGTTTGCGTGGTTCCGGTGTCGTTGTTCTTCAGCGTCACATTCGCGTTAGGAACCGCGGCGCCGCTGGGATCGGTGATGGTGCCGGTAATGTCTCCCGAAGTCAGAGACTGCGAAAGCATTGGCGTGGGTAAGGCGATGAGAGCGGCGACAGATAAGATCACGGTGCAGAACAGAAGAGACTTCATACAATCCAAATCCTCCGGATTCCGAGTAAGAACAAAGAACGTGGGGACAGGACTAGAGGGTCAACTGCGATACGGAGTGAACCGGACACAGAAATCCCCCGAGTCGTTTTCGCCAAGGTCGCTCAAGCGGAACAGGACACAAGCGGAGTACAGATGAAGACCTCAACTTCCCGCAGCGGAGCGTCCGTCTTTTTCCAGCGTGGGTACGTTTCTGGAGGCGGAATTGTGACGGGAGTCTGACCTTCTTATTTGAAGAAAACTATCTACGATTCCGCCAACCCAGAGAATCCGTAAATTGCTGTATTCATCGCTTGCGGAAAAGCTGTACGAGTTATTTCGCAGGGGCGGAACGCGGGCGCAGCCAGAGGAAGGCAAACAATAACAGAGCTAAACAGCCAAGGCCACTCCAGAGATTTACGCGCGGTGAGAGCCATGTTTGAATCAGCGCGACCATCACCGCGACGATCCCGATGATTGATCCCCAAGTGCCGAGCGGAGAACGCAGGGGCAGTGCCGCGAGTTGCTGCGGCGTGTGGCGGCGGCGAAAGACCAAGTGCGCGGCGAGCGAGATGAGCCAGGAAAGAATCATTCCCGTGAAAGCCGCGCCGACGATATAGCGGAAGGCATTTTCCGGAGCCCACAACACGAGGGCCAGCGCAAACAGAACTCCGCAACATGACAAAAGCACCGCGTATTGTGGGGAGCCCTGGCGATTGAGCACGCCGAAGCGGGCCGGAGCCCATCCGGTGCGGGCAAGAGAGAAGATCATGCGCGACGCGACATAAATTGTTGCGTTGGCGCCGGAGAGCGCGGCAGTCAGTACCACGAAGTTCATCACGCCGGATGCGTGCGGAATATTTACCAGCCGAAATGTGGTGACGAAGGGGCTCTCTGTGACGCCCGCCTTGTTCCACGGCATCAGGCCCAGCAGGACGACCATCGCGCCGACATAGACGAACGTCAATGTAAGAAAAGTGAGCCAGACCGCGCGCGGCGTCTCTTTCGACGAGCGCGATTC
Organism: uncultured Acidobacteriota bacterium; assembly: GCA_963701925.1. Classification (GTDB taxonomy): domain Bacteria; phylum Acidobacteriota; class Terriglobia; order Terriglobales; family Acidobacteriaceae; genus Sulfotelmatobacter. Next base: position 380,481 of record CAVPBQ010000004.1, on the reverse strand, counting down.
ACCGGTGGTGACCGCCACCATTTCGACTCCACCAAAACTGTAAACGGCGAATGTAATGGCCAGCAGCGGAGACCACGCGCCTTTGGGGAAGAATCCGCCGTGCGCGGTGTATTGCGGGGCGACGCGACCACTCAAGAGCAGCGACGCGCCGATTACGATGAAGGCGACAATCGTCGCGAGCTTGATCATCGACAGCCAGAACTCAGCGCGCCCGTAGGAGCCGACGTTGTTCAGATTGATGGCCAGCAGCAGAGCGCCGAAGAGAATGATCCACATCCAGGATTGCGCGCGCGGAAACCATGTCGCCATGTAAGTCGCAGCGGCGACCAGTTCTGCTCCGACGGCGAGCGCGAGGCCTAGCCAATATCCGGCGCGTGCCACGAATCCGGCAAAGCGGTTCAGATAGAGATCGCCGTAGACTCCAAACGATCCCGCGGCAGGATGGGCGCAGGCCAATTCGCCCAGCGCCATCGCCGCCGTGAAATTGATGAATGCGGCGGCGATGAAACTGAGAATGGCCGCCGGGCCAGCGGCTTCCATCGCCGCGCCCGAGCCCAGCAGCAGGCCCGTGCCGATCGAGCCGCCCACGGCCACCATCGCCATTTGTCCGGCCGTGAGTTGGTGATGGAGCCCTTCCTCATGGATGGAAGGGGCGTCGATACGAGCGACGGGGATAGGAGCGTCCGAGGGCAAGGGAGCACGATAGCAAGAAATAGGGGGCTCGCCCAGACGGGATGCTAAAGGCGGCTGCAGGCGCGGCTTCCGGCTTAGTACTTCGGGCACCGCCCGGCGCGTAATTTTCTTTGTGGATTCACTTCGGTTCGATAAAATTGCCGTTCCTCCTGGAGTCCATTTTTCTTATGTTCAATTTGTCGTTGTGTCTTGTGGTGCAGCTTTATCTTGTGTTCGGAGTGGCCGGACTGATCTGGCCGGAAAAATTGATGCCGGTGTTTGGCGTCCTGATGTTCCCCTGGACTGCCAATCACCGCGTGATTCGCGCCAACGGCATCATGGCGATGGTTGCGTACGCTTTGGTATTGGTGAAGCTGTTTCTGAAGGGGTTGTAAAACTGGTCGGGCTTGAAAGGTCGTCCGTTCCATCCTGCGCTTGACCCTGCCAGGCAGGCGCAGGCAGAAATTCTTTGAACCAATATCGCAGCTTCGCGAGGCCGCTATGACCGTTGACCACGAGGGGCTTCTGCGCGAGTTTGAAACCCTTACAAAAACTGGGCTTTCGGCAACGGCTCTGATGGAGCGGGTGGCCCGGCGCCTGCACGAAAAAATGACGCGCTACAACTGGGTCGGCTTTTATCTCGTCGATCCCACCGATTCCGGCATCCTGCTGGTGGGCCCCTATGCGGGCAGCTTCACGCCCAATGCGCGGATTCCGCTGGACCGCGGCCTGTGCGGCGCCGCGGCCCTGACCCGACAGACCGTTGTGGTCGACGACGTCTCCAAAGACCCGCGCTACCTGTCTGGATCTACGATGGTGGTGAGCGAGATCGTCGTCCCCATCTCGGTGAAGCGGGAGCTTGCGGGCGAGCTTGATATCGAGAGCTATTTTCCAGCCACTTTCAGCAAGCCTGAACAGGAGTTTGTCGAAGCCTGTGCGCGGCTTGTCGGCGGATATTTGGGACGGCCCACACAATAAAGCGCTCCTTCGCCCATCCTTCGTACCCTGGAGGGTCGTTTCTTCGACCGCTGGTGATGAGAAGTTCCTTAGCTTGGCGTTCGTTGGGATATGACCTTCGTAATCGCCTCTACCCGTAACCGCATTGCTGGGGTCAGAGGGCACTCCTAGAATCGAAGCAGGGCTTACTCCGCTCTTCTCATGCCTGAACTCACAAAACGATTGGACCGAGCCGAACTGGCCAAGCGCATCGAGCGCGCGGAGAAACTCCTGCAAAAGGGTAAGACTGCCGAAGCGCTCGAAGAATATCTGCAGGTCCTGCGGGACGATCCGGAAAATGATGTGGTGCGCCAGTTGTCGGCGGATTTGTGCCTCTCGTTGAGCCGCAATGCCGACGCGGTGGGCTTGCTTGGCGACTTGTTTGAACGGCAGGTTGGGGCCGGAGACGCCACCCGGGCCAGTCTTACTTATAAGAAGTTAGCGCGGCACGGCAGCCCGACGTGGCAGCAGAAGCTTCGCTTTGCGCAGCTTTTGGAAGGTTCGAACACCAAGCTGGCGATTGCAACCTACGAAGCGGCGTTGCTCGATCTCGCGAAGTTTGGCAAGAAGCAGGAATCTCTGGAACTGCTGAATCGAATCGTAACCCTTGAACCGAATCAGACCAACCTGCTGCGCGTTGCTGAAAGCGCGTCGGAGTTGGGAGATCGCAAAGGCGCGGCCTCGGCATTCCAGCGCCTGGCGCAACTGGCGACCGCGGACGGCACCGATTCCGGCCAGTGGTACGAACGCGCCTATCAGGAAGATGCTTCCGATCCCGCCATTGCTCTCGCCTACGGTAAGACTCTGATGACGCAGGGCCAGGCTGGCGCGGCGATTTTTATCCTTGAACCGCAGATGAATGGCGGTGAGGCTTCGGTCGAGTTGAAAGAAACTTACGCCAGCGCTTTGATGGCGACGGGCCGCTACACCGAGGCTGAGCCGCTGGTTTGGACGCTGTTCGAGAAGAATCCGGCGCGCGTGCAGCAGGTCATTTCGCTGATCGGCGAACTTCTCGACTCCGATCAGGACGATGCGGCGGTAGCGCTGGCTCGCAAGCTGGAACAGTTTCAGCGCCGACGCGGCGAGCGTCGACAGTTCATCGCTATTCTGCAGGACATCACGGCGGGGCACCGCGCATCGTCGCAGATGCTGGAATTTCTGAGCGAACTCTACAACTCCTCCAACCGCGAAAATGACTACTGTCAGACGTTGCTGAAGTTATTCGATCTTTACTGCAGCACGGGAGACTTCGCCAAGGCGGCCGAATGCCTGGATCGCGCGGCCGAAGTGGATCCCTATGAACCCGGCCATTTGAAGCGACTGGAGATGCTGAAGGGAAAAGTGGACGAGGCGCGCTTCAAGGTGATTTCGTCCCGCTTCAGTCCGATCGGCAAGCCGGCAGAACACCTGGCCCACGCGGACGAGCCAACCTTGGGTGCCGGGACGCTGCAGGACCTGATGCTGCAGGCGGAAATTCTGGTGCAATACGGAATGCGCAATAAGGCAGTCGAACGGCTGCAGAGAATTCAGGAACTGTTTCCCCGCGAGGAGGAACGCAACGAAGATTTGCAGCGGCTGTATTTGTCGGCGGGAGTCACTCCGCGCTATGCCGGGTCGGCTCCGCTGCCACCGGCGGCCGCGGGAACGCCTGCACCCGCGGGCAAAGAGCCCAGTCCCGTGGCGGACCCTGGCAGCGACGTTCGCAGTTTCACCCGCGTAGCCGAGATTACACGCAAGCTGTATCACCAGAGCACGGCTCCGGCGGTGCTGAGCACCGCGGTAAAAGAAATTGGATCGCATTGGGAAGCGGCGCGCTGCATCGCCACGATGGGCAAGCCCGGCATGCCGGCCAGCGCCGTCGATGAATCTTGTGCGGAAGGCTTAAAGAAGGCGAGTGGCACGGCGATTGCGGAACTGGTTGCCTGCCTGCATCGGGCGGATAGCACCGGCGAACCGCTGGTCATCGAAGATGCGCCGAAATCTACTCTGCTGGTGGACGTGAAGAAGGTTGTGGCCGAGCTGAATGCTGCGTCGATCGTGGCAATTCCGCTGAGTGACGGCGAAGAAAAAGTTGGAATTCTGGTATTGATCCACAGCCGTGGCCACGCGTGGCCGCAGGCTGATCTCGTGGTTCTGAAGACGGTTTCCGAGCAGATGGTGATCGCTCTCAACAACGTTGGCCTGCGGCGACTGGTAAAGAATCTTTCCGTCACCGACGAGAAGTCTGGATTGTTGAAGCGGGCGTCGTATCTCGATTTGTTGCTGGCCGAGAGCAAGCGGGCGCTGCAGAATGCGACTCCCATGTCGGTGTTGCTGATGCAGTTCGGCAAGCATGCAGCGATGATTAAGGAATTTGGAGAAGCCGAAGTGCAGGCCGTGATGGAGCGCGTCGGCCAGTTGTTTGCCGCAAATATCCGCTCCAACGATCTGGCATTTCGCTACGACAACAGCACCATTGCGATTCTGCTCGGCGAGACCGCCGAGAAGGAAGCGATGCTGGCCGTGGAAAAGTTAAGAAAGATCGTCGGCGAAGTGCGACTGCCCGCGAAAGATGGCGCCGCGCAAGGCCACCCCATGCAATTTTCCGCAGGCCTGGCAGAGGTCGTCATTCGCAGCGAGTATGATCCCGTGGACGTGGTCACGGAAGTGATCAACCGCGTCGAGCATGCGCTCGGTCAGGCGTTGGCGCAAGGCCCGGGAAAGATTGTGGCTCTGGGTCCTGCCGAGATGTCGACCAGCGCTGTGGCGTAAGCGATTTTCAGCTCTCATCCGGAATTCGAATACTTCCATCGTCTGCGATCGGGAAGAACGGATTCCAGGCAACCTCCCACAGAAATCCGTTTGGATCGGCAAAGTATCCCGAATATCCGCCCCAGAAAGCCTCTTTCGCCGGCTTCAGAATCCGTGCTCCGGCGCCGGCAGCCTCGCGAAGCACGGCATCGACCTCTTCGCGACTGCGCGCGTTATAGGCCAGCGAAATTCCGCTGAAACCCTCGCCTTCGAGAGCGACGTTCGCATCCTTGGCGAGTTCGTGACGCGGGTACAGTGCAAGCGCCATTCCTCCGGCCTGAAAGAAGATGATGCCTTCGGCTTTGCTCACGGCGCGACGCCATCCCATGCGCTCGTAAAATTCCGCGCTGCGCTTGAGATCCGCCACTCCTAAAGTGATGATGCTGATGCGTTGTTCCATTTGGTCGCCGCGACCTTCGACCGCGTTACGATATCGGCGTGCCTTGCGATAGTCAAATCCGCTTACGCGCTGCTACACTGACAAGTTTGGCTGATCGTTTCTGGTCGGCCCAGAGTGGAGTACTGCGAAAAAATCATGCTGAAACCAGGGGACATTGCAATTGTCAGTGGGGCGCGGACGCCCTTTGGCCGCTACTGCGGCAAGCTGAAGGATTACACCGCGCAGGAGTTGGGCGCGGTTGCAGGCAAGGCGGCGATCGAGCGTTCCGGGATCGACGCGAAGGAATTCGATCATGTCGTGATGGGCAACGCGCAGCAGACATCGGGCGATGCGCTCTATGGCGCGCGGCACGTGGGATTGCGCGCGGGGATTCCGATTGAGACTCCGGCGCTGACCGTGAACCGTTTGTGCGGGTCGGGCATGCAGGCCATCGTAAACGCCGCGCAGATGATCCAGACCGACGAGGCGAAAATTGTTCTCGCCGGCGGCATGGAGGCGATGTCGCAGGCGCCGTTTGTGATTCGCGGCCGCGATGGCTTCACGCTGGCTCCGGGCGGCAAGCTGGAAGATTCGCTGATGGTGGCGCTGCTCGATTCCTATTGCGGGTCGTATATGGCGAACACTGCTGAGCTATATGGGTCGGAGCAGGGCATCACCCGCCAGATGCAGGATGAGTTTTCGCTGCGGTCGCAGAAGTGCGCCGACGACGCTTACAAGGCAGGGCGCATTCAGGAAGAACTCACACCGGTGCCGCTGCGTAATTCAAAAGGCGAGCCGACGGGCGAGTCGCTGACTGAGGACGATCACCGCCGTCCGCAGACTACGATGGAGGGTCTGGCGAAGCTGAAGCCGGCGTTCGGCAAGAATGGAACTGTAACAGCGGGTAATGCGAGCGGCATCGTGGATGGCGCGGCCGCGGTGGTGGTGATGTCGCTCGAAGAAGTCCGCAAGCGCAATATGGAGCCGCTGGGACGAATCGTGAGCTGGGGCATTGCCGGAGTCGAGCCCAAGTTGATGGGACGCGGTCCGGTGCCGGCAACGAAGATCGCGTTGCAGAAGGCCGGGCTCTCGCTGGATTACATTGATCTGATTGAAGTGAATGAGGCATTTGCGGCGCAGTATCTCGCTGTCGAAAAGGAGTTGGGCCTCGATCGCGAGAAAGTGAACGTGAATGGTGGGGCGATTGCGCTCGGGCATCCGCTGGGCGCGACCGGGACGCGGCTGGTGATCACGCTACTGTATGAATTGCGGCGCAGGCACAAGAAGTATGGGCTGGCGACGGCCTGCATTGGCGGCGGGCAAGGGATTGCGATGGTGGTGGAGAGCATGAATTAGCAGCCCGGAGTGCGGCGCGTGAACAGAAGAACAAAGGTCGGCAGTCTGAGAGTCGTTGCTGCGTTGAGTGCCGGTCCGCTGTTAGGCTTGGGTTTCAGCCACTTGTTTTGCAGAGTCGCTCCCGACGCTTGCGAATTAATGTTTGTGTTCGTTGGCCGGACGTTCGGGCTTGGGTATGGGGGCGCATTTGACACGGACGTGGTCACAATGAGTGCAATTGCCCTCACGTTTTCGATCCTTTGTTGGTTCGTGCTGCGAGGCTGGGGTCCGTTGCGACACACGATTAGTCGGCGTGCATCGGCGGCGGGCAGGGAATAGCGATGGTGGTGGAGAGCATGAATTGAGTTTCACCACGGAGACACAGAAGCGCAGAGAAAACTAAATAGGGGTTTCGATGATTTTGGTCAAACATATCGGGATCGCGCTATTAGTGGGTGTTGCGCTTACCTTCTTGCCTCTGTTCTTACCCAGCCTGAATTCCCTACGCCTTCTGTACGAGCCCATGGTGCTATTCGAACGAGCCTTTAAATCGTCGATTCCGTTGAACGCGGGGAAGCGGTTGATCACATTGTTCTTGGCGAATGTCGCAACGTGGTCTGCCCTAGTGGTCCTGCTAGAACTGAGTTGGCGTGGAGTGAAGGGGCTGCGAACTTCGGCCCGGTGGTGACCGTGCTTGTTGTTCTCTGTGTCTCCGTGCTTCTGTGGTGAAATTGCCGCTGATCTGCGAAAATCCGCGCAGATCCGCGGATGAAGGAATTTTCTAAATGGCAATTAAAAAAGTTGGCGTTCTCGGTTGCGGGCTGATGGGATCTGGCATTGCGCAGGTTTGCGCTATGGCTGGATTTGACGTTACGGTGCTTGAGGTCGAGCAGAAATTTCTCGACAAGGGCTTTGCCGGGATTGAGAAATCTTTGGCGAAGTTTGCCGAGCGGCCGGTCGAGAAGGGTGGGATCACGGCTGAGCAGACGAGGGCGATCCGCGCGCGACTTAAAGGGACGACGAACAAGTCCGATCTGGCCGATTGCGACATTGTGATTGAGGCGATTATCGAGAACGTAGAAGAGAAGAAGAAGATGTACGCGTCGCTCGATGGCATCGTGAAGAAAGACGCGATCTTCGCCTCGAATACTTCTTCGATTTCGGTAACCGAGCTTCTGACTTCAGTAAAGCGGCCGGAGCGTTTTATCGGGCTGCACTTTTTTAATCCGGTGCCGCTGATGAAGTTGGTCGAAGTGGTGCGGACCATTGCCACTGCTGACGACGTTTACGACACGGCATACGCATTTGCGAAGAAGTTGGGTAAGGTTCCGGTGCGCACGTCGGATAAGACGGGATTCATCGTGAACCGGCTGCTGGTGCCGTATTTGCTCGATGCGATTCGCGCCTATGAAGAGGGCGTAGGGTCGATTGAGGATATCGACAACGCGATGAAGCTGGGGTGTGGGTATCCCATGGGGCCGTTTACCCTGCTCGATTTTGTCGGACTCGACACGACTTATTACATTACGCACGTGATGTATGACGAATTCAAAGAGCGGCGCTTCGCCTCGCCTCCACTGCTGAAGCGGTTGGTGATGGCAGGCTGGTACGGGCGCAAGTCAGGCCGCGGGTTTTATGATTACTCGGACCCGGAGAAGCCAAAGGCGCAAAAACTTTAGCCACGGATTTACAGGGACTAAGAAATGATTTGTCATCCTGAGCGGAAGCGAAGGACCCATGCAGTTTGCTTGCGCCGGCAGAGTGCATGGGTTCTTCGCTGCGCTCAGAATGACAAGGCGCTTTAATCTGGTTCAATCCGTAGCCAGGAATTTGACTTTATGAACTTCGAAAATATTCTTCTCGAAAAGAAAAATGCGATTGCTTACGTCACCGTCAACCGGCCGAAAGTGCTCAACGCGCTCAACATGGCGACCATGGAGGAGTTGCGGGCGGCGTTTCACGATATCAAGAACGACAAAGAGATTCGCGTCGTCATTTTTACCGGATCTGGCGAGAAGGCATTCATTGCCGGCGCCGACATCGGGGAACTCTCGAAGCACGACGCCGTGAGCGGCAAGGAGTATACACATCGGGGGCAGTCGGTGCTGAACCTGATCGAAAATCTGGGCAAGCCGGTCATTGCATGCCTCAACGGATTCGCCCTCGGCGGCGGATGTGAAATCGCCATGGCCTGCACCATGCGGCTCGCCAGCGACAACGCGAAGCTCGGCCAGCCGGAGGTGAAGCTGGGAATCATTCCCGGCTACGGTGGATCGCAGCGGCTGCCGCGACTGGTCGGAAAAGGGCTTGCCATGCAGATGGTTCTTGCTGGCGAGATGATCACGGCGCAGGAAGCGCATCGCATCGGGCTGGTGAATGAAGTCACGGCGCCGGCCGACCTGATTCCGCGTGCCGAAGCCATCGCGGCGAAAATTATCGCCAACGCTCCGCTGGCCGTGCAGTACGCCATGGAGGCCGTCAATAAAGGGATGGAGATGACTTTGGCCGAGGGCCTCTACCTGGAGGCGACTTTGTTCGGCGTGTGCTGCGCTACTGAAGATAAGAAGGAAGGCACGACGGCGTTCCTGGAGAAGCGGGCGGCGCAGTTCAAAGGCAAGTAACTTCTCGCCACGGACTAGAGCGGATTTCGCGGAATGAAAAAATCTTTACCACAGAGGACACAGAGGTCAGGGAGGACGAGATCAGGATCAAAATAGAACCACCTCCTGCGCCTGCTGTTTCCGCTCTCGAAGGGAAGCTGGATGCCTCCGGGATGCGCTTCGCGATTCTGGTTTCGCGATTCAATGCCTTTATCACCGAGCGCCTTTTGCTGAGCGCGTGCGACGGTCTGTTGCGTACGGGCGCGGCTAAAAAAGATATTGTGGTTGTGCGCGTGCCGGGTGCGTTCGAGATTCCCTCAGCCGCTCGCACTTTGGCCGAAACGAAAAAGTTCGATGCCATCATTTGCATCGGCTGCCTGTTGCGCGGGGATACCGCGCATTACGATGTGATCGTCAACGAAGTCACGCGCGGCATTGGACAGTCGGCACAGGAAACTGGAGTCCCGCACGCGTTTGGCGTGCTGACTTGCGAGACGCTGGAACAGGCCATCGATCGCGCCGGATTGAAGATGGGGAACAAGGGATTCGAGGCGGCGCTGGCTGCTGTGGAGATGGCGTCGCTGAAAAAAGCTATCAGCTCTCAGGCTTCAGCTATCAGCAAAAAGCAGGTTCCTTCCTTCGATCGGAATGACAAGATTCCCGTGCGGCCCAAAGTATCGAGGTCGAAGCGGCGCAAGTAGGTCGCCGGTGCATTAAACTGGCAACTATAGCCTTCTTCATGGGTACTCGACGCAAATCCCGCGAGCTTGCTTTGCAGATGCTGTTTCAATCCGATATGGGGAAGCAGGATGCGGAGCACGTCCGGCGCACGTTCTGGGCGGAGCATGGCGCGACCAGCGACGAGGTGCGCGGCTTCGCCGACGATTTGTTTCGCGTGGCCACGGATCGTGTCGCAGAGATCGATGGGTTGATCGAAAAGCATGCCGAACATTGGCGCATGGAGCGCATGGCCGCCGTCGATCGGAATCTGCTGCGCGCCGCAGTGGCGGAGTTGCTGGCTTATAAGGAAACGCCGCGGGCGGTGGTGATCAACGAAGCTCTGGAGATAGCGCGCAAGTTTTCCAGTCCGGAGTCGGTGCACTTCGTGAACGGAGTGCTGGATAGCGTTGGGAAAGAGTTGGAAGGCGCCGGCACGCCCAAGTGATCCCTGCAGTTCATTTAATCCGCAACAAATTAAATCAACCACAGGGGCTAAAGCCTAGTCTTGAGCGGAACGTTTAACGCGGTCCTAAAGGGCCGCCCTTCCGCGCCCATCCGGCGTATCTGAGCTGAATTGAATCGGAGTCCACCACTTGTCCGCTACGGTCTGACGGCCACCAGATTCAAACTGCACGGCCCGGAACTCGGGACGGAGGTGCAGAACGGGTCGAGCACGTTCGGCAAATCGGGGAAGGTTACCGGGAACGAGTCGGAGCCGCCCAGCCCAGTGTTGATCTGGTGCACCATGCCATCGCTGCCGGCGATCAGGATCGCGCTGGCATCGGCAGTCATGGAGGCGCTCAGCGGAGTGGCGTTCCCCTGCAACAGAATGCCGCCGGTGGCTCCGCCGGTTTCGAAGTTATAGACGAGCACGCTGGAGTCGCCGAGGACGGGAATGTAGAGCAGCGAGTTATCGGCGGAAGCGAAAAAGTTTACCGGCTGGATGGTTCCGTGATTCAGTTCGACGCGCTGAAGTCCGATTGGGGCGAAGGTCAGCGTCTGCGGGCAAAGTGCGCCACCCAGAGGATCCCCAACGCTGGCCGTGATGACGTCGAATCCGTTCGAATCCAGAATGAAGATATGAACGCCATCGGGAATGGACGTTCCCACGGAGTCGTGCCCATCGATGTGGCCGGCGGGCAGTACCTGCATGAAAAGAGGATAGGCGGGCAGGGGGACGACGTCAGGCAGCCCATTGTTGTCGGTTGCCACCGCGTTATTGCAAACGTTATAGGCGGTCAGATTGGCGCCGCCGCTGGTGGTGTAGCCTTCGGCCAGAAAGGCGAACGCGCCGTTGGGAGAGAATGCGACTGAGTTAGCCGGTTCGGCGAGTGAAATTGGTCCCTGCAGTGCCTGCAAGGTTGAATAGACGTAGAGGGATCTGCCGGAATCTCCGACGATGAACGCCTTCAATCCGTCCGGAGAGTAACCCGCTGTGACTCCCTCAGAAATATTGAACGCCTGGGCGGAGGCGGAATTGCTGTTTCCAGAATTGACTACATACACCTGGTTCGGGGTGTGGACGGTATCTGAGAAAACTGCGCTCGTGCCGTTGTTGGAAACAGCCAGCACTTTTCCATTCACCGTGCCTAAGGAACTGAACGGATTGTTGCTGCTATTGAAATTGGAGGGCGTGACCTGCAGCGCGCCGAACTCGCTGCCCATGTAGGCGCGGTCTCCGGCGAGATCAAAGATCAGGGAGTTAGGCGAGTCGGGCAGCGAGATCGCGCTGCCGGCTACGCCCTTCGAGGTCGGAAAATCATAGATCGCGCTGCTGCAAGTGTCCGGAGGCACGGCGGAACATCCGGTGCTGGTGGCGAGCACGGAAGTGGCATTTGGGGTGCCAGTGACCAGACCTGTGATGGCTCCAACCAGCGGTGGGGGCGGAGGGGTGCTGCAGCCGATTCCGTTGGAATTAAGAGCACAGGGCGGTTTGGCGTAGACGGGAACCGGGATCAGTGCGCTGCAGCCAGCGAATTGCGGGTACTCCGCTTGAAAAAAGTTGCTGCACGCTTGGATCAGTGCTGGGCTGGAAAGCGAAGCCGGTACGTAAGGAAATCCGATATTGCACGTCGGCGGCGAGCAGGAGGCGGTCACCGATCCAGCGCCCGGAGCTGGCGTCGTAAGTCCGCATGACAAAGTACAACCGGCTCCGGTTGCGATGTCGGCGGGCTGCGACGCGGTCCAGGTCAACGGAATTTTGCTGAGGGCGACCTCCCCTACCGTGTTGGGTAACGAACTGGCGCCCATGATGTCGGTCACGACCGCAGTGACATTTTGCGGAGTTCCTTTGATGGTGGTGAACGAGGTCTGTGTGGTCTGCTGGTTTCCCGCCGCTCCCAGTTCGAGCATCACGTTCTGAATGTTGCAGGTCTCGAAGAAATCGAGGACGGGGGAGTTTACGCCTTGGTATTGATATTGCGGCTGCTGGAAGACGGTGCTAGAAGCGCCGCTGGCGCTGGCATAGATCTGCGTCAATCCTGGATTCGCCGCGGTCACCGTCGCCTGATTGGTCGCAACGTTGAAGGTAAAGTTGTTGTAGACGACGTTGTTGGTAATCGGAGTGATCTTGACCACGTTGGAATTGTTGGCAGACCAGCTAAAAGGGCCGACGAAACTGCTGATGTCGGTTCCCTGGCTGAAAGCGTGAGCCTCGATCGTCATGGTTTGCCCCTGGGAGAGGCAGGGCTCCTGAATCGGAATGCCGGTCAGCAAGATGCCGGTGACAGTAAGGTTGTCAATCGGAGGATGTACGAAAACCAATGTGGGTTCGCTGGTGGCACCAAGCGCAGATGCGGTGACCGTAACCGGGCCGAAGTTTCCCGGAGTGCACTGGGTGTAGGTCGCGTTCCATTGTCCGGCGCACGCTGCACCAGCAGGCGAGATATTCAACACGGAGCTGTCGTTGGTGGCCCAGGTGAACCCCGTGTTCACATTGCCGCCGGCAGCGTTGACCGCGCTGGCGTTAAAGACGAAGATGGCTCCAACCTGCACCGAAATACTGCCGGTGGGATTCAGGTTGATTCTGCCCGGGAAGGGCGCAATGCCGGCCGGTGTATGGCCTCCGCAACCAGAGATAGACAGCAGAAAGATAGCCGTCATCGCCGACAAAAAAATCCTGGAACCCAATCTGGTCATGCACCTCATCCGATTTCGGCCGCACCTCTGCTCAGAGAGAGCATGATCGGCGCTGTCATGAACTGGAAAACTTGTAGTGTAGAGGCTGGAGGCTGAATCGGCAAGTTGAGGCGCTTTGCCGACGTCAATCCGCAGTCTAAGTCCTGAGCGCAGCGAAGACCTGTTTTCATTTTTTCATTGACGGCAAATTTGCCTATAAGAATTCCGCGTTTCGGCTGTGTGTTGCCCCGTGTCTCTGGGATGCTGCAAACATGGGTTGACGATGTTTAGCGGAGTTGTTATATTAGTTTGGTTCCGCGAGTTCATCCAGGCTTGCTGTATGCTGCGTCTCTTTTCCTTGTTTTGATCATAGGGTTTTGATCGGCAGGGGAAATTTGCAGTCGAGCTTTTGAAAGTGTGTTTCCGGATGGCAGTAAGATTCGGAGACTCTCCTCGCTGAAACGTACCTGCGGCGCCTTCCGCCCTTATGTGGAAGGATATGCAGGGCAAGGCTGACGAAACGGAGTGCCCCCGGAGTTTGGCCGGGCGCCACCGTCGGCGGCGTAAGTCCAACTAGGAACCCAGAATCTCTCCGGCGTGCTTGCTGTAGGGAAGTTGCGCGGTGAGAAGGAATGGTCGGCGATGCGCTGATCATGCCCGCGAATGTGCGTGCAAAGGTGGAAACGTGCGTCTCGTGCATGAGGCTGCGCGCTTGAGGAGCGTCTAACAGTGCCTACGTTTAATCAATTGGTTGCGCAGGGCCGCAAGCGGCCTCGCTACAAGACGGCCAGCCCGGCGCTGCAGGGATGTCCGCAAAAGCGCGGAGTTTGCACGCGCGTGTACACCCAGACGCCGAAGAAGCCGAACTCGGCATTGCGCAAGGTGGCGCGCGTGCGACTGACCAACGGTATTGAGGTCACGACCTATATTCCTGGCGTCGGCCATAACCTGCAGGAGCACTCGATCGTGCTCATCCGCGGCGGCCGCGTAAAGGATCTGCCCGGCGTGCGCTATCACGTGATTCGCGGAACGCTGGATGCGGTCGGCGTCGCCGGCCGCCAGCAAGGCCGCTCGAAGTATGGAGCGAAGCGGACGAAAAAGGGATAAAACTTGCGAAAAGCAGGTTCCTGACCGGCGCTGTACGCCGGTTCGGAATGACAGGACAAAGCTGAGATGCCAAGAAAAGGACATATCGCAAAGCGGACCGTCCCGTCGGATGCCGTTTACGGCTCGGACCTGGTGACGAAGTTCATCAACTCGATGATGTGGCAGGGCAAGCGCTCGACCGCGGAGGGCATCTTTTATGAAGCCCTGACGAAGTTGGAGTCCAAAGGCGGCGATGAGGCCCTGAAACTGTTCAAGAAGGCCGTGGAGAATGCCAAGCCGCTGCTCGAAGTGAAGACGCGGCGCGTGGGCGGCGCGAACTATCAGGTTCCGGTCGAGGTGAATGCCGACCGCCGAACGTCGCTGGCGATTCGCTGGATCATCAGTTATGCGCGCGCCCGCGGCGAAAAGGGAATGATCGACAAGTTGAGCAACGAGTTGCTGGACGCGGCCAACAGCCGCGGTGCCGCCATCAAGAAAAAAGAAGATGTGCATCGCATGGCGGAAGCCAATAAGGCGTTCGCGCATTATCGCTGGTAAGGAATTGAGTCATTGAGTGATCGGGTGAATGTGCGATTTAAAGAATGAATCGGTTTCGACTTTCAATCGCCAAATCGCGAAATCGCTCAATCGCAAAATCAGAAATTGAAGTTGGAGCCCAGAAAGAGTTTAGAGAGCCGTGCCTAGAACAGTCCCATTAGAGCGTTGCAGGAACATCGGCATCATGGCCCACATCGATGCCGGTAAGACCACTACGACGGAGCGCATCCTGTTTTACACGGGAAAGACGCACCGCATCGGAGAGGTGCACGAAGGCACTGCCACCATGGACTGGATGGAGCAGGAGCAGGAGCGCGGCATCACGATTACGTCCGCCGCGACAACCTGCACCTGGCGCGACATTCGCATCAACATTATTGATACCCCTGGCCACGTCGATTTCACGGCTGAGGTGGAACGCTCGCTGCGCGTGCTCGACGGCGCAGTCGCGGTGTTTGACGCGGTGCACGGGGTGCAGCCGCAGTCGGAAAAAGTCTGGCGCCAAGCTGATAAGTACGGCGTCCCGCGAATTTGTTTCATCAACAAGATTGACAAGATGGGTGCTGATTTCGAGCATGCCGTCGATACCATCCGCAAGCGCCTCAGCGCCAAGCCCGTCGCGATTCAGGTTCCTATCGGCCAGGAAGCGAAATTCGTCGGCGTCATCGATCTGATTGGCATGAAGGCGATTGTCTGGAACGACGAGACCATGGGCGCGGAGTACGTCACGGAAGAGATTCCCGCCGACCTGAAAAAGAAGGCGGAAGCCTTCCGCGCGCAACTGGTAGAGACCGTCGCCGAAAATGATGACGAGATTCTGCATAAGTTTCTGGAAGGCGAAGAGATCACGGCCGACGAACTGCGCGCATCGTTGCGCAAGTCGACCATCGCATTGAAAGTGTTTCCGGTAGTGGTGGGCACGGCGTTCAAGAACAAGGGCGTTCAGCCGCTGCTCGACGCCGTGGTCGATTACCTGCCTTCTCCTCTGGACGTGGTCGAGACTCACGGAATCAATCCCGACAACGGAGAGAAAATTACGCGCAAAGCGAACGACAAAGAGCCGTTCTCTGCGCTGGCATTCAAGATTATGGCCGATCCGTTTGTCGGTCAGCTCACATTCATTCGCGTATATTCGGGCCAGCTTAAGACTGGCGACTCGGTGCTGAATGTTCGTACCACCAAGACCGAGCGCATTGGCCGCCTGCTGAAAATGCATGCCAACAAGCGCGAAGAGATCAGCGAGATTCTGGCGGGCGATATCTGCGCGGCTGTGGGTTTGAAGAACGTCGGGACCGGGGATACGATCTGCAATGAGGATCATCCCATCGCCCTCGAGTCGATTGTGTTTGCTGCGCCCGTGATTTCGGTTGCGGTCGAACCCAAGACCAAGGCTGACCAGGAAAAAATGGGCATGGCGCTGGGACGGCTGGCGCAGGAAGATCCTACCTTCAAGGTTCATACCGATCCGGACAGCGGGCAGACCATCATCAGCGGTATGGGCGAACTGCATCTGGAAATCATCGTTGACCGCATGATGCGCGAGTACAAGGTTGAGGCCAATGTCGGCAAGCCGCAGGTGGCCTATCGCGAAACGATTCGTCGGCATGCCGAAGCCGAAGGTAAATACATTCGACAGACTGGCGGCAAGGGACAATACGGTCACGCCAAAATTTATCTCGACCCGCAACCGCCGGGCACAGGCTACGAGTTCGTCAACGACATTACGGGCGGATCGGTGCCCAAAGAATTCATCAAGCCGATCGATCAGGGCATTCGCGAGGCGCTGGAAGGCGGCATTCTTGCCGGCTATCCCATGGTCGACGTGAAGGCCACGTTGTACGACGGCAGCTATCACGACGTCGACTCGAACGAAATGGCATTCAAGATTGCGGGATCGATGGCGTTCAAAGAGGCTGCCCGCAAGGCTTCTCCCGTGCTGCTGGAGCCGGTGATGGCGGTGGAAGTGGTGACGCCGGAAGATTATGCCGGTGTGATCATGGGCGATTTGAGTTCGCGCCGCGGACGCATTGAGGGCATGGAGCATCGCGCGGGTTCGCAGGTGATCAAGGCCATCGTTCCGCTGGCGGAGATGTTTGGGTATGCGACCCATAT
Organism: uncultured Acidobacteriota bacterium; assembly: GCA_963701925.1. GTDB lineage: Bacteria > Acidobacteriota > Terriglobia > Terriglobales > Acidobacteriaceae > Sulfotelmatobacter. The sequence goes on along the minus strand of CAVPBQ010000004.1, from coordinate 364,116 downwards.
GCGTTCGTCGACGCAGGGCCGCGCGGAGTACTCGATGCACTTTGCGCGTTATGAGGAGGCTCCGCGATCCGTCGCGGAGGAAATCATCGCGAAGGTGCAAGGGACGGCAAAGTGACTGCCGGCGCCGCGGTTCGTTGTCGACCGCAGGTTCTGGGTCAGAGAAGCGAAACGGGTCGAGTTTGAGCGAGTGTTCGGGCCGGAAGGAATTTGGGTCCGATTCTTAAGGCCGGCTGAGGGATATATTGCGACAGAAGTGAGACGTGAGTCTGTCGACGACGGGCGTTACCGAATCTTGGACTTCTGGGCTGGGCATCGCGGGTTTGAGATTTTTCGCGAGCGATTCTCGGAAGGGTTCTCGGAGTTCGATCGGCTGATTGTCGGCGAATTGGTTGAGAAGCAAGAGTTCGTCGGCGCGTACTATGAAGCCCAAGAAGAGTAGGGGTTTAGCGAGAAGTTAAGAGCTTAGGAGCTAGAGGCTGCAAAATGGCGAAAGAGAAATTTGACCGCACCAAGCCGCACTGCAACGTAGGCACGATTGGTCACATCGATCATGGCAAGACTACGCTGACGGCGGCGATCACCAAGGTTTTGTCGAAACACAATCCGAAGAACACGTTCCGGTCGTTTGATTCGATCGACAACGCGCCGGAAGAAAAGGCTCGCGGCATCACCATCGCCACGGCGCACGTCGAGTACGAGACGGCGAACCGGCACTACGCTCACGTCGACTGCCCGGGCCACGCCGACTACATCAAGAACATGATCACGGGCGCGGCGCAGATGGATGGGGGCATTCTGGTGGTCGCGGCGACCGATGGTCCGATGCCGCAGACGCGCGAGCACGTGCTGCTGGCGCGCCAGGTGGGCGTACCCTACCTCGTCGTGGCATTGAACAAGGTCGACGCGGTGGACGATCCGGAGTTGCTCGAACTGGTTGAGCTTGAAGTTCGCGAGTTGCTGAAGTCGTATAAGTTTCCGGGCGACGATGTTCCGGTGGTGCGGGTGTCGGCGCTGAACGCGCTGAACGGGGAAGCCAAGGCGGAAGCGCAGATTGATGAGTTGATGGCGGCGGTGGACAAGTATGTGCCGCAGCCGGCGCGCGAGCTGGACAAGCCGTTCCTGATGCCGATTGAAGATATTTTTTCGATTCAGGGTCGCGGCACGGTAGTCACGGGACGCATCGAGCGCGGCAAAGTGAAGGTGGGCGAGGAAGTGGAAATCGTGGGTTTCCGCGAGACTCGCAAGACGGTTGTGACCGGCGTCGAAATGTTCAAGAAGCAGCTCGACGAAGGCATGGCGGGAGACAACGCTGGCCTCTTGCTGCGGGGCATTGCGAAAGAAGACGTGGAGCGCGGCATGGTGCTGGCCAAGACGGGATCGATCACGCCGCATACGAAGTTCAAGGCCGAGGTCTACATTCTGACGAAGGAAGAGGGCGGGCGGCACACGCCATTCTTCAAAGGATACCGCCCGCAGTTTTATCTGCGCACGACGGACGTGACCGGAGTGGCGGAGTTGCCGGCGGGCACCGAGATGGTGATGCCGGGAGACAACGTATCTCTCGTCATCGAACTGATCACGCCGGTCGCGATGGAAAAGGGCCTGCGCTTCGCCATTCGCGAAGGCGGGCACACGGTAGGCGCGGGCACGATCGCGGAGATTATTCAGTAGCAAACCAAGCGGCTTGCACCTTGCCGCCAGATCTTTCCTCCTGGGTTTCGAGAGCCCAGATGCTGGGAGGGGTTAGAGAGATGACACAGTGATTGGAAAAGAAAGAATTCGCATCCGGTTGAAGGCTTACGACTATCGCATTCTGGATCAGTCGACGGGCGAGATCGTGGAGACGGCGCGGCGCACCGGCGCGCAGATTGCGGGACCGATTCCGCTGCCCACGATGAAGAACAAGTACTGCGTGCTGCGTTCGCCGCACGTGGACAAGAAATCGCGGGAGCAGTTTGAGATCCGCACCCACAAGCGCCTGCTCGATATTCTGGAGCCGACGCAGCAGACGGTGGACGCGCTGATGAAGCTCGATCTGCCCGCTGGCGTGGATGTGGAGATCAAGGCGTTCGGCAAGGAACATAAATAGCTTCGAGCTGCGAGCAATGAGCAGTGAGCAAGAAGCTGCCAGCCAATAGCCGTCGCACGACGAGTCAAGCTGGATGGAGAAGGAAATGGCAACGAAGGTTACGGGAATTCTGGGCAAGAAGGTCGGCATGACGCAACTGTTTGACTCGAAGGGCGATGTTCGCCCGGTCACGGTGCTGCAGGCTGGCCCGTGCGTGGTCACGCAGCACAAGTCGGCCGCGAAAGATGGCTACGAGTCGGCCCAGATTGGCCTGGTTGAGTTTGTAAAAGAGTCGAAGCTGTCGAAGCCCGAGCGCGGACACTTGGCGAAGAACAATCTTCCTCCGGTGAAATTCCTGCGCGAGGTGCCGCTCGAAATAGACGGTGCCGCGGACGGCGACGGATCAGTCAAAATTGGTGACCGCGTGCTGGTCGAGATTTTTGACGGCGAAAGATTTGTCGATGTCGTCGGAGTCAGCAAGGGGCGCGGCTTTCAGGGCGTGGTGAAGCGGCATCACTTCGCCGGCGGCCCCAAGTCGCACGGGTCGATGTTTCAAATTACGGGTTCGATAGGCAGTTCGGCGTTCCCCTCGCGCGTGTTTAAAGGCATGCGGATGTCCGGCCACATGGGCCATGCCCGCGTGACTCAGCGCAACCTGCGGGTGCTGGGCGTGGATAAGGACGAGAATCTGCTGGTGGTCGAAGGCAGCGTGCCCGGGCCCGAGGGCGGATATATCGTGATCACCAAGGCGAAGAAGCCACCCCGAGAGCGCCGCGGATTTGCGGGTTCGGCGACGGTCGATCCGTTGAAGGCTGCGAAGCGGGCGGCCAAGAAGGCATAAGTAGTCGCGAGGCGCGAGTCCGAGCGACGAGGAATTGCTCAGGACTCAAGACTCAGGACTCAGGACTAAGAAAAATGGCGACGATTGATATTCACAATTTGAGCGGCGAGAAGGTCGGGACGCTGGATCTGGCCGACGAGATTTTCGGCGCGGTCAACGAAGACCTGCTCTGGGAAGCGGTGAAACATTACCGCGCCAGCGAGCGCGCCGGAACGCACAAGACGAAAGCCCGCTGGGAAGTTTCCGGCTCGGGCAAGAAGCTGTGGAAGCAGAAAGGCACGGGGCGCGCGCGTATCGGATCGATCCGCTCGCCACTGTGGCGCCACGGCGGCACGGTGCATGGTCCGAAGCCGCGCAGCTACGACTACACCTTCCCGCGCAAGAAGCTGCTGGGCGCTTTGCGCTCGGCCCTGGCCGCGAAGTTTGCTGACGGCAAGCTGATCGTGGTCAACGCCTTCGATGTGAAGGAAGCGAAGACCAAGGAATTCCGCAAGGTGCTCGACGTTTTCAAGGTCGATTCCACGGTTCTGATCGTGGAAGAGGCGAAGCATGAGAACCGCAATCTGGCATTGAGCGCGCGCAATATCGAAGGGCTCGAACTGGTGCGGGGCAACGAAGTGCATCCTTATCATCTGCTGCGCTACGACCGCGTGATCTTCTCGCATCCCGCGATGGAGAAGCTGCAGATATCGCTGAAGTCTACGGCGTCGAAGCGGCAGCACAAGTCCGGAGGCAAAGAGGACGAAGGCGCGAAGAAGGCGACGGCGGCTCCGCGGCGCCGGGCCAAGCATGAAAAAGCGGCGGAGGTGGCCTAGGGCCTAGTTGATATGAAAAGCGCATACCAGATCATTCGCCGTCCGGTGATTACCGAGAAGGGCCTGGCCATCAAGGAAAACCAGAACACTCTGGTCTTTCAAGTGGCGCCCAAGGCGACCAAGACAGAGATTAAAGAGGCGGTGCAGTCGATTTTTAAAGTGAAAGTGCATTCGGTGCGCACGGCCACCTATCCGGGAAAAGAGCGGCGGCGCGGCAAGTTTGCCGGCTACCGTCCGGACTGGAAAAAGGCTTATGTGCGGTTGCGCTCCGGCGAAAAGATGCCGGAATACGCGCAGAACTTGTAGCGCAGGTAAGAAGCAGGTTCCCCATTCGCGCTTCGCGCGGGTTCGGAATGACAAAGATTTAAAGAAGAGCTGATTATGCCAATCAAGACTTACAGACCGACGACGCAGACGTTGCGCTACCGCACGACGATCGTCAACGACGACATCACGACCAAGAATCCGCACAAGCCCCTGATCGAGCCCAAGCCGCGTACCGGCGGACGGCGCAACTCGGGCGACATGACGATGCGGTTCATCGGCGGCGGCCACAAACGCAAGCTGCGCATCATTGATTTCAAGCGCGACAAGACTGGCATTCCGGCGACCGTCACCACGATTGAGTACGATCCCAACCGCTCTTCGCGCATTGCGCTGTTAGCCTATGCCGACGGAGAGAAGCGTTACATTATTCAGCCCGAGGGTTTGAAGGTGGGACAGAAAGTTGTGAGCGGCCCCGAGGCTGACATTCTGGTGGGCAACGCGCTGCCGCTGCGCAACATTCCGCCCGGCACGCAGATCCACAATCTCGAACTCAAGCCAGGCAAGGGCGGCCAGATGGTGCGCTCGGCGGGCGGTTCGGCGCAACTGGTGGCGAAGGAAGCAGAGTACGCGCTGGTGAAGTTACCATCGGGCGAGACTCGCAAGATTTCGCAAGACTGCATGGCGACGATCGGGCAAGTCGGCAACATCGATCACGAAAACGTCACCATCGGCAAGGCGGGACGGTCGCGTTGGCTGGGCAAGCGTCCGCACAACCGTGGCGTGTCGATGAACCCGGTCGACCATCCGCATGGCGGCGGTGAAGGCAAGACGTCCGGAGGCCGGCATCCGGTAACTCCGTGGGGCCAGCCCACGCGGGGCTACAAGACGCGTAACAACAAGCGCACGGATAAGTTCATCGTGAGCCGGCGGTCGAAGTAAGGATTTCGCAGAGGCGTAGCTTGCTACGTCTCCTGCTGGCGGAGGCAGGCCAGCTTGTGGTGAGAAGAGACGTTGCAAGCAGCGTCTCTACATGAGGAGTTTATGGCACGTTCAACCAAGAAAGGCGCGTTCGTCGATGCTTACCTTCTGACGAGGGTGGAAGGCATGAATGCGCGCAACGAGAAGAAAGTGCTGCGCACCTGGTCGCGGCGTTCCACGGTGGTTCCGGAAATGGTGGGACACACGATCGCGGTGCATAACGGCAAGAAGTTCATCCCGGTGTACGTCACCGAGAACATGGTGGGCCACAAGCTGGGCGAGTTCAGCTTCACCCGGCAGTTCAAGGGGCACTCCATGAGGGCGGCGACTGAAGTGGCAGCGAAGCCAGCCGGAATTCCGGGCGGTCCGGGAGCGATTACTCCGGCAGCGCCGGCGGCGCCGAAAGCGTAGAGAGCAACGACTATGGAATTTCGAGCGGAAATGCGTTACCTGCGGGTCTCGCCCCAGAAGGCGCGACTGGTGCTGGATCTGATTAAAGGACGCCGCGTGGAAGATGCGCGCAACACGCTGCTGTTCACCAAGAAGCGCGTTGCGGCGCCGGTGGCCAAGCTGCTGCAGTCGGCGCTGGACAACGCCAACTTTCTGGCCAGCGAGAAGGGCATCGACGTCGAGATTGACAACTTGTACGTGAAGCGGGCCATCGCCAATGATGGGCCACGCATGAAACGCATTCGTCCCGCGCCCCAAGGCCGGGCGTACCGCTATCAACGGCGCATCGCTCACATTGAGCTAGTGCTGGCCGAGCGTGGCAAGAATGGCGAGGCAGTGGCGACAGTGGTGGGCGGAGAGACTGCGGCTCCGGCGAAAGCAAAGAGACGCGCTCCGGTGGCGAAGAAGGCTGCGGGAAAGAAAAAAGCAGCGGCGAAATAACAGCAGGTTCCTCACCCGCGCTTTGCGCGAGTTCGGAATGACAAGGGGCTTGCGAGGGTGCCGGGAGTTTCGGTTTCGAGAGTCGCGATTGACGAGATTGATTTAGGAGAAGCAATGGGACAAAAAGTCCATCCATATGGTTTCCGGCTCGGCTACACCAAGCCGTGGAAGTCGCGCTGGTTTGCCGAGCGGGACTACGACAAGCAGCTTCACGAGGATGTGAAGCTCAAGGCTGAATTGAAGGACAAGCTCAAGTCGGCGGGCGTGAGCGCCATCGAGATCGAGCGTCCCGGCAACAAGTTGCGCATCATCATCAAGACGGCGCGGCCGGGGATCATCATTGGCCGCAAGGGCGCGGAGATTGACAAGCTGAAGGGCGAACTGCAGAAGCGCACCGGCGGGAAAGATATTTTTGTCGATATCCAGGAAGTGCACAAGCCGGAGCTCGACGCGCAATTGGTTTCGGAAGCGATCGCGCTGCAACTGGAAAAGCGCGTCGGCTTCCGCCGCGCCATGCGCAAGGCGGTGGATTCGGCGCTGCGTTTTGGCTGCAAAGGAATCAAGGTTCGGGTAAGCGGCCGCTTGAACGGCAATGAAATCGCGCGCTCCGAATGGTACCTGCAGGGACGGTTGCCGCTGCACACGCTTCGCGCCGATATCGACTACGGATTCACCGAAGCGCGCACGACCTACGGCGTGATCGGCGTGAAGTGCTGGGTGTACAAAGGCGAGATTCTGCAGCAGAAGAAGCGCGAGCCGCAGGCGGCGACTGCGGGCGGGTTCTAACGTAGAGACGTAGCTTGCTACGTCTTGCCGGCGCGGAGAGGTGAACTTGTGGTGAGAGCGAGACGTTACAAGTAACGTCTCTACGGAAAATCTTATGTTGATGCCAAAGAAAGTGAAGTATCGCAAACAGCAGCGCGGGCGCATGACTGGCAAAGCGTGGCGCGGATCGACGCTGGCGTTTGGCGATTTCGGATTGAAAGTTCTGGAGCCGGGATGGATCACCGACCGGCAGATCGAAGCCAGCCGGGTGGCCATGACGCGTTTCGTGAAGCGCGGCGGCAAGATCTGGATTCGCGTGTTTCCCGACAAGCCGGTGACCAAGAAACCTGCCGAAACCCGTATGGGCAAGGGCAAGGGAGCTCCGGATCACTGGGTTGCGGTGGTGCATCCGGGAAAGATTCTGTTTGAGATGGAAGGCGTGAGCATCCAGGATGCGACCGAGGCGATGCGCTTGGCCTCGCACAAACTGGCGTTGCGCACGACCCTGGTGAAGCGGGAAAACGCTTCGCACTAAGAAACGCGAAGAGCTGAGAATTTATTTATGAAGGCAGACAAAGTCAGAAACTTAACCGAAGAAGAGCTCCAGCATCAGGAGCAGGAACTGGCCGACCAGTTGTTCAAGCTGAAGTTCCAGCTGAACATGGGACAGACCGAGAGCCTGAAGAAGATTCGCGGGCTGCGCAAGGACATTGCGCGCGTGAAAACGATTCTCGGCGAGCGCGATCGCGCCGCCGCCGGTGAAAAGAAATAATGGAGAAACGATAATGGCGGAAACGTTAGCCAAACCGCAGGGCCGCCGCAAGGAAGTCGTCGGCGAAGTGGTCGCGAACCGCATGCAGAAAACGATCGTGGTGAAGGTGACGCGCAAGAAGGCGCATCCTTTTTACGGCCGCGTGATCGCGCGCAACAAGAAATTTTATGCGCACGACGAGAAAAATGAAGCGCATGTGGGCGATGTGGTGCGGATCGAAGAGACGCGTCCGCTGTCGAAGCTGAAGCGCTGGCAGTTGAAAGATATTGTGCGCAAAGCTCCGCTGGTGCCGGAAGCGGCCGTGGAAGTCGCGAGCTAACATCAGTTCCGACCGCCGCTTTGCGCAGGTTCGGAATGACGACGAATTATTCGGGAGGTTGAAGCCATGGCCGTGATGATGAGGAGCATGCTCGAAGTCGCCGACAACTCCGGCGCCCGCAAGCTGCAGATGATACTGCCGCTCGGCGGCTCCACGGGATTGAACGCCGGGCTGGGCGACATAATCACGGCGGCTGTGAAGGAGGCGGCGCCCGAGGGCCAGACCAAAAAGGGAGCCGTGGTCAAGGCCGTGATCGTGCGTACGCGGAAGGAGTCCCGTCGGCGCGATGGAACCTATATCAAGTTCGATTCGAATGCCGCGGTGCTGATCAACGATGCGGGCGAGCCGGTGGGTACGCGCGTATTCGGGCCGGTGGCGCGCGAACTGCGCGAGAAGAAGTTCCTGAAGATTGTTTCGCTGGCGCCGGAAGTCATATAGGGATTCTTGCAAGATTAGGTCTTAGATTATGCGAACTGTAAGCACGGAAAATAAACGAGTGGATCTCAAGCGGAACGACACCGTAAAGGTGATCACCGGACGGGACAAGGGCAAGGAAGGGCGCGTGCTGCGCGTGTTTCCCAACGACTCGAAGGTTCTGGTCGAGCACGTGATGATGGTGAAGAAGCACGTGCGCCCGAACCCGCAACGCAACATCAAGGGCGGCATTGCAGAGCAGGAGAGCCGCATCGCGATTTCGAACGTGCAATTGCTGTGTCCGACCTGCGGGCCGGTGCGGATCGGGCACGAAGTGCGCGGCGACAGAAAAGTCCGCGTGTGCAAGAAGTGCGGAACCACGTTAGATAAGTAGCGAGAAGTCTCACGAACCGGTAACCACTCCGAAACCGTGAGAAGGATTAAATCGACATGGCAAAAGATAAAAAAGGATCGAAAGAAGCGGCGCAGGAGCAGAAGGCTCCCGAGCAGGCGCGGCATAGCGCGAAAGAACGTCCGCGGTTGCGGACGAAGTTCGAGAAGGAAGTCGCTCCCGCTCTGTTGAAAGAGCTTGAACTGAAGAACGTGATGGCGGTTCCACGCCTGAACAAAATCGTGGTGAATATGGGTGTGGGGGAAGCGACGCAGAACGCCAAAGTGCTCGATCCCGCGGTGAATGAACTGACCCAGATCACGGGGCAGAAACCGGTCACGACCCGGGCCAAGAAATCCATCGCGGCCTTCAAGGTCCGCGAAGGGCAGGCCATCGGCGCGATGGTCACGCTGCGCGGCGACCGCATGTACGAATTTCTGGACCGGCTGGTGAACATCGTCCTGCCGCGTGTGCGCGACTTCAAAGGAGTCTCGACCAAGTCGTTTGACGGCCGCGGCAACTTCACGCTCGGCCTGCACGATCAGCTGATCTTCCCGGAAATTTCCTACGAGAAGGTCGACAAGCTGAAGGGCATGAATGTGACGATTGTGACCACGGCGGCGAACGATAACCAGGCGCGCTCCCTGTTGAAGCATCTGGGGATGCCGTTCCGGGCGCAGTAATTGAGGGTTCAGAGTTTCAAGTTGGCAGGGTTCTAACGGTTACGAAGATTTCTTAAGGATTACATGACTACAGCAAAACGAGTGAAGGACGCGAAGATCCAGGAAGAGTTTCAGCAGGCGCGCGACAAGAAGGAGCCGCGGCCAAAGTTTTCCACGCGGCGTCACAACCGCTGCAAGCTGTGCGGACGGCCGCGCGCTTTTCTGCGGAAGTTCGGCATCTGCCGGCTGTGTTTCCGGCAGTTGGCGTTGCGTGGGGAGATTCCAGGGGTTTCGAAATCTTCGTGGTAGTAAGGTAGCGCGCCCAACGTACTTCGCGCGGCGCGCCCAGGTCCTTCGCGAGACATAAATCGTCTCGCCCAGGATGACAACAAGAATGTGGCAACAAGCTGCTGCAGGTTCTCCGCCGGATGCGGAGCGAACGGGTGGCTGAAGGAGAAGCAAAACGATGAGGTTGACCGATCCGGTCGCAGACATGCTGACGAGAGTGCGCAACGCACTGCAGGCGCGGCACCAGAAGGTGGATGTTCCGGCTTCGCGGCTGAAGCTGGAGATTGCCCGCATTTTAAAAGAAGAAGGCTACATCTCCAACTTCAAGCCCACCGAAGAGGAAGGGCACAAGATTATCCGGATTTACCTCAAGTACGGCGCCAACAACGAGGCGGCCATCTCGAAGGCGGAGCGTGTCTCACGCCCGGGATGCCGCGTCTACGTACGCCGCACTGAGATACCACGCGTGCTGGGCGGCATGGGGATCAACATCCTCACCACTCCGCGCGGCGTGATGACCGGTCGCCAGGCCCGCAAAGAAGGCGTGGGCGGCGAGTTGCTGTGCCAGATCTGGTAGCGAATTTCGTGTAGAGACGCAGCTTGCTGCGTCTTGCCGACTGCGGCAAGAAATGTGGAGAGCGTAAGAGACGTTGCGAGCAACGTCTCTACGAATAGAGCTTATGTCGAGAATTGGAAAAAAGCCGATCGCGATTCCCAAGGGGGTCACGATCAAAGTCGAAGGCAACACGGTTGCGGTGCAGGGACCGAAGGGCAAGCTGGATACGCCTCTTCCGGCCGGCATCAAGGTCGAGCAGAAGGACGGGCACCTGGTCGCGATTCGCGAGAACGATTCGCAGTCGGCGGTGCATGGACTGGCTCGCGCGCTGGTTAACAATGCGGTTGAAGGCGTCACCAAAGGCTGGACGCGGGAACTGGAAATCGTCGGCATCGGCTATCGCGCCGAGATGAAGGGGAAGTCGATGATTGTGTTCAACCTCGGCTTCTCCCATCCGATTGAATATCCGTTGCCCACGGGCGTGGACGCCACGGTGGATCCTAAGCAGACGAAGATTGCGCTGACGGGTATCGACCGGCAGAAGGTGGGCCAGGTCGCGGCCGAAATGCGTTCGCTGCGTCCGCCGGATCCGTACAAGAATAAGGGCGTACGCTATGCCGGCGAGCGCCTGAAGAAGAAGGTTGGAAAGACAGGAGCAAAGTAAGCTTTCGCCGGTGCAGTTTTCAGCGTTTCGCTGAGAGCTGACGGCTGATAGCTGAGAGCTTTCATCATGCTGACAAAGATTACGAAAAACGAAAAGCGCGGACATGTGCACGAGCGCATCCGCAAGAAACTGCAGGGCACGTCGGAGCGTCCGCGGCTGAACGTGTACCGCTCGTTGAATCATATTTACGTGCAGGTGATCGACGACCTGGCGGGCAAGACGCTGGTTTCGGCCAGCACCGCTGAAGGCAAGAAAGAAACGCGCGGCACGGGCGGTAACGTGGCGGCGGCGAAAGCTGTCGGCAAGACTATTGCCGAGCGCGCCAAGGCCAAGGGCGTGACCAAAGTCGTGTTCGATCGTGGCGGCTACATTTATCATGGGCGCGTGAAGGCTCTGGCCGACGCGGCGCGCGAGGCGGGATTGCAATTTTAGCCACGAGTTGCGAGCTACGAGCTTTGAGCAAAAGCGATTTTGCTCCGGGCTCATAACTCGGAACTCACGGCTCGAAGCTGAAAAAACTATGCCAACAGTAATCAAGAAACTCGATGCGGGTTCGTACCAGCTGAAGGACCAGGTGGTCGGAATCAACCGCGTGACCAAGGTCGTTAAGGGTGGCAAGAATCTTTCGTTCGCGGCCCTGGTGGTCGTCGGCGATCCTTCGGCCGCCGTAGTCGGATACGGTTCCGGCAAGGCGAAAGAAGTGCCGCAGGCGATTCGCAAAGCGATTGAATCGGCCAAGAAGAATCTGGTGAAGGTCAACCTGACGCAAACCACGATTCCGCACCTGGTGCTCGGGCGCTATGGCTCGGGCAAAGTGCTGCTGAAGCCGGCTCCGGAAGGGACTGGAGTGATTGCGGGCGGAGCGGTGCGCGCGGTGATGACATCGGCTGGCGTACAGAACGTGCTGACGAAATCGATTGGGACTACCAACCCGCACAATGTAATCAAGGCGACCTTCGACGCGCTGAAGCAGTTGAAAAATCGCGAGAGCGTAGCGGCCCTGCGCGGGAAATCAGCGCAAGAGTTGTAAGGCCAGTGGCAGTTGTCCGTGGCCGGATTGAGCGATATCAAAAAATATGGTTTTACTGGCCACCGATCACTGGCCATTGACCACTGAGGTTTGCAAATGACGGCGAAGAAGACGAATTCGAGCGGCGGGACGATCCAGATCAAGTGGGTGCGTTCCGCGATTTGTGCTCCGGTGAAACAGAAGCTGGTCATCAAGGGATTGGGCTTCACGCGGCTGAACCAGGTGATCGAACGTCCGAACAACCAGGCCATTCGCGGCATGGTGGCAAAAGTGCCGCACCTGGTGGAGATCGTGCAATAGGTTCACTATGAATTTATCCAACATACACGCACCGAAGAAGGCGACGGAAAAGCGCAAGCGGGTTGGGCGCGGCATGGGCTCGGGGATGGGCAAGACGTCCACCCGGGGGCACAAAGGGCAGCGTTCGCGCAGCGGTTCGCGCATGATTCGCGGTTTTGAAGGCGGCCAGATGCCGCTGCACCGCCGCATGCCGAAGCGCGGCTTCACCAACATTTTCCGCAAAGAGTTCAACATCGTCAGCCTGGAGCGCCTGGCTGCGCTGGGCGAGACGACCATCACGCCCGAAGTGCTGCGCAAGGCTGGAGTCATCAAGACCAAGCATCCGGTCAAGATTCTCGGCGACGGCGAGCTCACCACCGCGATCACGGTGCATGCCCACAAGTTCTCGAAATCCGCTCAGGAAAAGATCACCAAGGCAGGCGGCAAGTTTGAGGTCTTAATAGTGAAGGCAGGGCAGTAATGTTTGAGAAACTGGCGAACATCTTCCGCATTCCGGATCTGCGTAAGCGCATCCTGTTTACGCTGGCGATGCTGTTCGTATACCGGCTCGGCGGGCATCTTCCGACTCCGGGCATTGACACCGCCAAGCTGGAATCGTTCTTCACGCAGAGCGGCACCAGCGGATCGTTACTAGGATTTGTGGACCTGTTCTCCGGCGGCCAGTTGCGCCGGATGACGATTTTCGCCCTGGGCATCATGCCCTACATTACGGCCTCTATCATTCTGCAGTTGCTGACCGTGGTCTATGAGCCGCTGGCCAAGCTGCAGAAGGAAGGCGAACTCGGGCGCAAGAAAATCACGCAATGGACGCGTTATATCACTGTCATCCTCAGCGCGGTTCAGTCCTTCGGTATCGGAATCGGCCTGGAGAAGGGCGGATTCGCTCTTGATCCCAGCTGGCGATTCCTGGCGATGACCATGCTGACCCTGACCACGGGCAGCGCGTTCATCATGTGGCTGGGCGAGCAGATCACCGAACGCGGCGTGGGGAATGGCATGTCGCTGCTGATTTTTGCCGGCATCGTCGTCGGCTTGCCGCGCGGCGTGGTCGACCTGATTGACAAGGCGAAGAACGCAGCCTGGGGCGCGATGACTTTCCCGCTGATGGTCGGCCTCGTCATTTTCATGATCGCCGTCGTCGCCTTCATCGTGTATGTGGAGCGCAGCGAGCGGCGAATACCGGTGCAGTACGCCAAACGTGTCGTCGGGCGCAAGGTCATGGGCGGGCAGTCGACGCACTTACCTCTGCGCGTCAACGCGGGGGGCGTCATGCCGGTCATCTTTGCCTCTTCAATTTTGACTTTGCCGCAAACCATCGGCTACGGCATGCGCAATAGTCGCTATTTCGGCGATCTGTTCCGCTGGCTAGGCTGGGGCGAGCCGCTATACACGGTGCTCTATGCCGTCGGCATTATTTTCTTTGCCTACTTCTATGTTTCGATCGTGTTCAATCCGACCGAAGTCGCCGACAACATGCGCAAATATGGCGGGTTCATTCCCGGCATTCGCCCCGGCAAGCGCACGGCAGATTTCATCAACGAAGTTCTGACCCGCATCACGCTCGTGGGTGCGTTGTATCTGATCGTGATCTCATTCATTCCGGAATGGATGATTACGGGTATCCATCTCAACCACTTGTATGGGCCGATCGGACGAATGTTCGAGAGCGCGCCGAACTGGGTTTTGAATGGTTTAGGAGTGACCTTTTATTTTGGCGGCACATCGCTGCTGATCGTCGTGGGGGTGGCCATGGATACGGTTACGCAGATCGAAGCGCAGTTGATTATGCGCCACTACGATGGATTTACCCCGCGCAGCGGGCGGATTCGCGGCCGCCGCGCCTGGTAGCCGGATATGGGAAAGGTCTAGACGGATTAGGCTGGGCGAGGATATTTCATCTCGCGCGTCGCAGGATTTAGGAGTAGTTTGTGGGGTTGCTGCATCACCTCGGTGGAGGTTTGGGGGGCCGGGGATATTGAAGATCGGGAGGCTTTGGCCAGCCGATGACGCAGAAAACCTCAATCGATGTGGGCCCCATTGTGCTCCTGGGGCCGCCGGGCGCCGGAAAAGGCACTCAGGCCAAGCGCATCATGGAACACTATGAAATTCCCCAAGTCTCGACCGGGGACCTGCTGCGGGAGAATGTCGCCCAAGGCACTGAACTCGGTCTGGCTGCCAAGACCGTCATGGCGCGGGGCGAGCTGGTTTCCGACGACTTGGTTTGCAACATGGTTCGGCAGCGACTAGTAAAGCCGGATTGCCGGCGTGGATACATTCTCGACGGGTTTCCCAGGACTGCAGCCCAGGCCGGGTGGCTCGATGCGCTGCTCGAGGACGGGCTCTTTGAAAACTCGCGTCCAACACGGGCCTGGCCAATTGTGATCAGCCTCGATGTGGACTATAATCAGCTCTTGCTCCGGATCACTGGACGCCGTTCTTGTCCCACCTGTGGACGGATCTATAACGTCCACTTCCAGCCGCCCCGCGTGGATGAAGTCTGCGATCTACCGCACGCGACCAAGCTGGAAATCCGCAATGATGACCGGCTGGAAGTAATTCAACCGCGCCTCAATGCCTACCGGGAGCAGACTCGTCCAGTGGCGGATTACTACGAACGCACCCGCCGTCTGGTCCGAGTGAATGGCGATCTGCCGATCGACGAAGTCACCGCGCAGATTTACAAGATTTTGGAAGATCACCACGCGTGATTGCCCGGAAGGATCCGCTGCAGAATTGGCATGGCGATAGTTTGCAAATCGGCGAGTGAGATCGAGAAGATGCGGCACAGCGGCCGCATCGTTCGCCAGGTGCTCGATTATGTCCGTACCCTGGTGGCTCCCGGCATAAGCACGATGGACTTGGAGCGTGCCGCCGAGAAGAAGATCAAGGAACTCGGAGCCAAGCCCGCGTTCAAGGGGTATTACGATTATCCCTGCGTGCTGTGCACATCGGTGAATGAAGAGATTGTGCATGGGATTCCCTCGGAGAAGCGCTTGCTCAAAGAGGGGGACATTGTTTCGATCGATTGCGGCGTGGTGCTCGATGGTTATTATGGCGACGCGGCGATTACGGTTCCGGTGGGCAACGGGCTGAAGCCGGAACTGAAGAAGCTTCTGGATGTGACCGAGGCTTCGCTGTATCGCGGGATCGAACAGGCGCGCATCGGCAACTCGATCGGCGACGTGGGCGCAGCGGTGCAGGAGCACGTGGAAGCGGCCGGGTTCAGCGTGGTGCGCGAGTTTGTCGGGCACGGAATCGGCACCCGGTTGCACGAAGAGCCGCAGGTTCCGAACTACGGTCCGCGCGGGCATGGCGCGAAATTGCGGGAAGGCATGGTCATCGCAATCGAGCCCATGGTGAATTACGGCAAGCCGGAAACGCGCGTGCTGGGCGACAAGTGGACCGCGGTCACCGTAGACGGCAGTTGCAGCGCGCACTTTGAGCACTGCGTCGCGGTGACGAAGGATGGTCCGGTGATATTGACGCAGTAACGAAGCAAGAAGCCTAGGAGCGAATGAGCAAAGAAGACGCGATTGAAGTGATGGCAGTCGTTCTGGAACCACTGCCCAATGCGATGTTTCGGGTGGAACTCGAAAACAAGCACCAGGTGCTGGCGCACGTTTCGGGCAAGATGCGCAAGAACTTCATTCGCATCCTCCCCGGCGATAAAGTCGCGGTGGAGCTTTCGCCCTACGACCTGAATCGCGGACGAATTGTGTATCGCTATAAATGATCTTGAACTAGCTGACAGCTAAGAGCTGACAGCTGAAAGCTGGGTTATGAAGGTACGAGCATCGGTAAAGAAAATTTGTGACAAGTGCAAGATCATCCACCGCAAGGGCGTGGTGCGCGTGATCTGCGTCAACACGAAACACAAACAGCGCCAGGGCTAAGGTCTTGGGAAGGGCGCGACTTTCAGTCGTGCCGCTAGCGAGCTTTTCGATTGCGGCTTTAGCCGCTGAGGTTAGAAACAATGGCACGTATCGCGGGCGTGGATCTTCCTCGCCAAAAGCACATCAACATCGCGTTGACCTACATCTACGGGATCGGGAATCCGCGCGCCGTACGCATCCTCGACGAGGCCAAGGTCGAGCCGATGAAGAAGGTTCAGGACCTCAGCGAAGAAGAGGTTAACCGCATTCGTACGGTCATCGAGGCGGAGGGACTGGTCGAAGGCGATCTGCGCAAGGAAGTTTCGATGAACATCAAGCGGCTCATCGAAATAGGTTCCTATCGCGGCTTCCGCCATCGCCGTAACCTGCCGGTCCGCGGCCAGCGTACGCACACCAATGCCCGTACCCGTAAAGGTCCGCGCAAGGGAACGGTCGCCCAGAAGAAGAAGGCGACGGCAAAGACATAAAGGCAAAAGGCTAACTATGGCGAAACCAGCAGCAGCGGGCGGCGCAGCCGCACCGGATAAAAAAGGCAAGAAAAAAACCTTCAAGAAGAAGGAGCGCAAGCACGTGCCGCATGGGCTGGCGTATGTGCAGGCGTCCTTCAACAACACGATCGTGACCATCACCGATATGAACGGTAACGTTCTGTCGTGGAAGAGTTCGGGATCGCTCGGCTTCCGCGGATCGCGTAAGGGCACGCCCTTCGCCGCGCAGCAAGCCGCGTCGAACGCCGCGAACATGGCGCGCGATCACGGTGTTCGCAGCGTCGATGTGCGGGTCAGCGGCCCTGGGTCCGGTCGTGAATCGGCCGTGCGCGCGCTGGCTGCTTCGGGAATCGAAGTGCGCTCCATCCGCGACACGACGCCGATTCCACATAACGGCTGCCGTCCGCCGAAAAGACGACGCGTGTAGGATTTAACTGAGAGCTAACAGCTAGAAGCTGGTAGCTGATTTTTGTCCGGGACGAAGGGTGAAGCCAAACCCGTAAACCGGTCATCTAAAGGAGAAGAAACTTGGCACGTTATACCGATGCAGTCTGCCGTCTATGCCGCCGCGAGGGCATGAAGCTGTTCCTCAAAGGCGCCAAGTGTTTCAGCGATAAGTGTCCCATCGAGAAGCGCAACTTCGCTCCCGGACAACATGGGAAAGACCGCAAAGCCAAAATTGTTGGCTACGGCCTGCAGTTGCGCGAGAAACAGAAAGCCAAGCGCATCTACTTCACGCAGGAAGGCCAGTTCCGCAACTACTTCGAAAAGGCTGCGCGCTCGCAGGGCGTTACCGGTGAGAAGCTGTTGCAGCAACTCGAGCGGCGTCTCGACAACGTGGTCTTCCGCCTCGGCTTCGCGCAGTCGCGGCGCCAGGCGCGCCAACTGGTTCGTCACGGACACGTCGCCGTCGACAATCGTAAGGTCAACATTCCTTCTTACGAAGTGAGCGCGGGCGAAGAGATCGCCATCCGGGAGAAGAGTAAGAAGCTCACCGTGCTCGAACTGGCGAAGGAATTTGCAAGCCATGGCACGCTGCCCAGCTGGCTGGAAGTGGATCGCGACAATTACAAAGCGCGCATCCTGAATTTGCCCAAGCGTGAAGATATTCAGCTGCCGGTCAACGAGCAGCTTATCGTGGAGTTGTACAGCAAGTAGTAGATTGAGCGATTGTGCCATCGGGTGATTTAGCGATTTGAAATCACTCAATCGCCCGATCCAGCAATCGCACAATCGGTCTGTTGATTTCGTGCCAGATCAGCCTTTCCTGACAGGGACCTGAGTTGGACCGCTCAGCGAGCCAGGATTGAGCCAAACGGCCGAAGGAGAGAAACACATGCTTTGGAAAGGTTTTCAAAAACCGAAACGTCTCGCAGTTGACACTTCCACCCTCACCGACAAGTACGGCATTTTCTGGGCGCAGCCGTTCGAGCGCGGATTTGGCACCACGGTCGGCAACGCTCTTCGCCGCGTGCTGCTCAGCTCGATTGAAGGCGCGGCCGTCACCGCGGTGAAGATGGAAGGCGTGCTGCACGAGTTCCAGTCGATCCCCGGCGTAGTCGAGGATGCGACCGACATCATCCTGAACCTGAAGCAGATTCCGTTTAAGCTCGCGGGCGATGCGCCAAAAGCGATCTACCTGCGCGCCGATCAGCCGGGCGTCGTAACCAGCGGCATGATCGAAGCCGACGGTGACGTCGAGGTGCTCGACAAAGACGTTTACATCGCGACCGTCAGCGAAGGCGGAAAGCTTGATATGGAAATGCGCCTGAAGCGCGGCCGTGGCTATGTCTCCGCCGATAAGAATTTCGACGAAGATCTCGGCATCGGCTTCATTCCGATCGATTCGGTTCACTCGCCGGTTCGCAAGTGCAACTATACGGTCGAAGCCGCCCGTCTCGGTCAGATCACCGACTACGACAAGCTCACCATCGAAGTTTGGACCAACGGCTCCATCACGCCCACCGATTCGCTCGGCCTGGCGGCGAAGCTGCTGAAGGACCACATGAACATCTTCATTAACTTCGAGGAAGAGATCGAGACTGGCACGTCGTCGAGCGATGACCGCAAGCCCGAGATCCACAACGAGAACCTCAACCGTTCCGTGGAAGAGCTTGAGCTTTCGGTGCGCAGTTACAACTGCCTGAAGAACGCCAACATTCAGACCATCGGCGAGCTCGTGCAGAAGACCGAAGCCGAAATGCTCAAGACGAAAAATTTCGGCCGCAAGTCGCTGAACGAGATCAAAGAGATTCTCTCTTCGATGGGACTGAGTCTCGGCATGAAGATCGACGAGCACGGCAACGCCGTACCCGGACCGACGTCGAATGTACCGTTGCCCGCGTCGGCCTACGGACCGGACGATCAGCTGTAAGCGACTCTGCCTTGGGAAGGGCACGGCTTAGCCGTGCCGCCCGGGGCCAATCAGATCGGGGCTTTCGCCCCTGAGGTTCGAAAATGCGTCACAAAGTTGCAGGCTATAAACTCGGACGAAACACCTCGCACCGCCGCTCCCTGCTGCGCAACCTGGTCACTTCCGTGATCGTTGAGGAGCGCATCGAGACGACAGTGCCCAAGGCCAAGGCCGCCAAGCCTATCGTCGAAAAAATGATCACGCTCGGCAAGCGCGGCGATCTCGCCGCGCGCCGTCTGGCCGCCTCGTATCTGATGACCGACGAAGCCGTGGTGAAGCTTTTCGACACAGTCGGCCCGCGCTTCGGCGATCGCAACGGCGGATACACCCGCATCATTCGCACCGGATGGAATAAAGGCGACGGCGCCGACAAGGCATTCCTCGAACTGCTCGGCAGCGAGACGGTTCTCGACGAAAAGCGCGAGAAGCGCGCTGAAGCCCGCGCCAAGCGTGCCGCCGAAACCAAGAAAGCCATGGAAGAGGCCGAAGCCCAGGCTCAGCACGATGGCGGCGTCGAGCCAGTCAAGGACGAGGACAAGAAAGAGTAGTCTGCTGTCGATTTTTCATGAGGCACGGCATTCCGCCGTGCCTTTTTCTTTCCAAGACACCGGCCGGTGGTACATGTACCCTCGCGCCTTCCGCCGGTAATCTTGCCCTCGTGAGGACCCCTTCATAAACTTGAGCGATGGCCTTCACCAAGACTCAGATCGGCATTGCCGTCGGCGGCGGAGCCTTGCTGGTCTTCGTTTTTGTCGGCTATCTCTGGTGGCTGAGCAATCAAGGCCCGGTGCTCGCGCGCTCCGAGGATCACGATCCGCTCACCGGATTACCCGTCAGTATCAAGATGAATCCGCTGCGCGATCGTTCCACCGAAAAATCTGCCAACAAATTCCTGCGCGAGATGCGCGACGGCCACTGCGACGACCTGCTCAACAAGTGGGAGCATGATTACCATAAGAAATACGCCAAATACATCTGCCAGTCGGAGGCGCAGCATCCCCTGCTCTCGTGGGAGTTGGTTGACTGGGAAGATGCTCCGCCGCTGATCATCCTCCACTATCGCGCCAAGCGGCCCAGCAACGCGGGTCCGGCGCAATCTGGCATTGACCAGGATCTCTTCACGCTAACCATGGCCCATCAGGGCGCCGAGTGGAACGTCACCAAGTACGACGCTATGTACTGAGCCAGTGATGTAGGGACATCCGCCCTCGGATGTCCGGCCGGGCAAATCCCGACTCTAAATCAGCGCATGATAAAAATGTTTCATGCCTGCAGTTCCTTCCGAGCCGAAGTCTTCTGCTGACCGCAACATCTACGCCTTCGGTCTCACCTCGTTTTTCAACGATACGGCGACCGAGATGGCGTACTGGGTGCTGCCGGCGTTTCTGGTTTCGCTGGGCGCTGGACCGGCGCAGTTGGGATTGATCGAGGGTGTCGCTGAGAGTGTCGCATCGTTCGCCAAACTCTTCTCCGGATATTTCACCGACCTCATCCACCGCCGCAAGCCTCTGGTGGTCGCGGGATACTTCGTCGCCAATGCCGTGAAGCCAATACTGGCCGTGGTTACGGCGTGGTGGCAGATTCTTCTGATTCGCTTTACCGACCGGCTTGCCAAAGGAGTTCGCGGTGCGCCGCGCGACGTGATGGTCGCCGAGTCAGTGCCCAAAGAGCGGCTGGGCTCGGCTTACGGCCTGATTCAGTCGATGGATTCCGGCGGCGCTATCGCCGGCCCGCTGCTGGCGCTTGTTCTTCTGGCGCACTATGGATTGCGCAGGGTGTTCTGGGTGGCCGCCGTGCCCGGTGCGCTGTCAGTGCTGGCCGCAGTTTTCGGAATCAAGGAGAAGCGGCGTACTCGAAGTGAGCCTACGGAGACGAAGTCGAAAGCTGAGACGCCGCGCGCATCGATTCAATCCTTGTCATTGCCTGCATCCTTTTATCTCGTCCTATTCGCCGTCACGCTCTTCTCGCTGGGCAATTCGAGCGACATGTTTCTGGTAATGCGAGCGCAGAATGTCGGTATTCGGGTTGCGCTGGCGCCGCTGCTTGGGCTTGTTTTTAACATCACTTACACGCTGGGCTCATGGCCTGCAGGCTGGATGAGCGATCGTTTCTTGCGGCGCGGACTTTCCCGACGCTGGATCGCGGCGGCTGGCTACTTTATCTTCGCCGGAGTGTATTTCGTTTTCGGCCGCGCGACTTCGACCATGGCCATCTGGATCACGATGGCAATTTACGGAACTTACTATGCACTGACGCAGCCGGTGTTGAAGACGATGGTGGTGGAAAGTGTGCGGCCTGACGTCCGCGGGCGCGCGCTGGGAATTTTCTTTTTCGTGACCAGTGTGGCGACCCTGGCCGCCAGCCTGATCACCGGCGAGTTGTGGAAGCATTACGGAGCCAGCGTCCCATTTTATTTCTCAGCGGCGCTGGCTGCTGCCTCGGCCGTGCTGTTGATCATCCCGAAAAGTCGTTCGTCGTCCAGCTGATTTTGTCATCCTGAGCGAAGCGAAGGTCCTACGTATTCGGCCACGCTACCGATGCCGCTGGCAAGTACACAGGTCCTTCTCCCCGCAAGAAACGCGGGCCTCATGATGACAAACGAGTCCATAGAAATACCAGCATCTGTGCGCAAATTCCCGCGCAGGTGTCGAGCAGGACGTCGCGCGGAGTCCCCGTGCGCGATGGGATGAAGCTTTGGTGCCACTCGTCCAAGCTGGCGACCAGCGCGGTTCCCAGCACGGCAAGACTTGCCCAGGGGAAGCTCCAGCGCGCGTTGCCGACATCCGGCAGGGTTTCGCGCCAGGCGCGGAACAGCAGGAAACTCAGCAGTCCGTAGCCGAAGACGTGTCCGCCCTTGCGAATGTAGAAGTGCCAGTGCTCGAACTGAAACGGATTCAAGCCAAAGAGGAAGTGCAGTATCGGATAGAGAACGCGGCTGGTGTTATGCGCGGAGAGCCACGCAGTCGATTCGATGGCGATGACAATCAGCCACAGGATGGCGGCGATCCACGCCTTTAGAACATGATGACGGTCGGCACTCAAGCGGATAGGCGACCGGTGCGCCGCCCACCCTTCGCAAGAAACGCGAAGAGCCTGCCCTGAGTCGAGCGAAGGGATGGGGCAGCCGCTTTGAAAAGTGCTTCCACCTTATTCGATCGCATAGTTCGGAGCTTCGCGGGTGATCATGACGTCGTGCACGTGGCTCTCGCGCAGGCCCGCGCCGCTGATGCGCACGAAGCGCGTCTTCTGCAGCAGTTCCGGAATCGTGGCGCAGCCGCAATAGCCCATGCCCGATTTCAATCCGCCCACCATCTGATAGACAATCATCGCCACTGAACCACGATAGGGGACTCGGCCTTCAATTCCCTCTGGAACCAGCTTGTCGAGGCGGTTCGATTCGCCGTCGGGCGCGGAGGACGCCGATGAGGAATCGGACTCCGTGCTCTGGAAGTAGCGTTCGCTCGAACCTTGCGCCATCGCTCCCAGCGAGCCCATGCCGCGATACGACTTGAACGAGCGGCCTTGATACAGAATCAACTCGCCCGGACTTTCGTCGGTGCCGGCGAACAACGATCCAATCATGACCGCACTTGCGCCCGCGGCCAGCGCCTTGGTGATGTCGCCGGAATATTTAATTCCGCCATCGGCGATGATGGGCACGCCCGAATCTTTGGTCGCGCGATACGCCTCGGCAATGGCCGTAATCTGCGGCACGCCCGCGCCTGTGACTACTCGCGTCGTGCAGATCGATCCTGGGCCGATGCCGACTTTAATTCCGTCCGCTCCGGCGCGCGCCAGTTCGCAAGCGCCATCGAATGTAGCCACGTTGCCAGCGAGCAATTCCACATGTGGTAGTTTCGATTTGATCAATTTCACCGCTTCCAGAACTTTGCTTGAGTGCCCGTGTGCGCTGTCGATCGCCAGAACGTCGACTTTGACTTCTGCTAACTCCTGCGCGCGCTCCAGAAAATCTCCCGTAGCGCCAATGGCCGCGCCCACGCGCAATCGTCCCTGCGGGTCCTTCGCCGCGTTGGGATACTTCAGCTTCTTCTGAATATCTTTAACGGTGATCAGGCCCTTCAGGTTGTATTTGTCGTCGACGACGAGGAGTTTTTCCACGCGATGCTGGTGCAGGATTTTTTCCGCCTCATCGAGGGTGGTTCCTACGGGCACGGTAATGAGATTTTTCTTGGTCATTACGCTGTCGATCGGGATATCGAAGCGGGTTTCGAAGCGCAGGTCACGATTGGTGAGAATGCCCACCAGCCTGCCGTTCTCCGTGATCGGCACGCCGGAGATTTTGTACTTGCGCATGACTTCGAGCGCGTCCGAAACCTTGTCGGTGGCACGCATGGTCACCGGGTCAACGATCATACCGCTCTCCGACCGCTTCACCTTGTCGACTTCGTTCGCCTGCTGCTCAATGGTCAGGTTGCGGTGAACAATTCCGAGGCCGCCCTGCTGGGCTAGCGCAATCGCCATGTGCGATTGGGTCACCGTATCCATGGCCGCGCTTACGATGGGAATATTCAGGCGGATGTTGCGCGTGAGTTGCGTCTGCGTGTTGGTCTGCGTCGGAATCACATCGGAACGCGCCGGCAGCAGAAGAACGTCGTCAAAAGTAAGAGCTTCGGGGACGGGAAAATGAATCATAGATTTTTCGGGATCCCACCGGACTGTGGGTGAAACTTTATTGTAGAGAGCGCGGGAAGATCAGGCAAATGGGATGGGGCGCCAGTAAGTGCAATCGGGATGTTACGCCAACCATCGCAAAGGTTGTTTAATATGGTCTGGGCATGAGGGACAATCACGACGGCTATCCCGAACTCCTTGACGCCTATGAGCGTGACGGCTTGTTCTATGGAGCAGTGCGCGTGACCGTCGCTGACGAAGTCGCGGCATTCGAGTTCGGTGTCGAACGGCGGGGATACGTTACGCTGAGACAGATTCTCCAAACGCGCCCATTCGATACTCTGGGAAAACACAGGTACTTCTTCAAGGGGAATTTCAGCAAGCGTAAGCCCGACTCTGACACGGTAAGCTTTGGCGTCCGTATTGAGCAGGGTGCGAACGGCAAGAGCTTCGAGAACTTCAGCGGACCAGTGTCGCTTGTCGAATCTACTCTGGTTTCAGTCATTGAAGGATCTTCAGAATGCGGCTGCTCTGACACGATTGCCCTCGAACGCAAGGTCGGAGGGTCAATGAGCGTAATGGGGATATTACGCCAAGCGACTTCGTTTACTCCCCAAAACCCTTGCGGCACTCATACCCAGAGGGCAGTTCGCAAGCGGAGTGGGGAACGTTCGTGCAACCGCCAAATCCGCGGTTTCGTTGTTTCAAAACTGGAATGGCGTCCGGCATCAACTCACACAATCCGTCGCAGCCTCGAAACGAGAATAGACAATGGGTGTTCGCATGTCGTGCTTGTAATTCGACTGGCGTACTCGTCGGAGTCACATAGAAATGGAATCCCTCGCCGGGGCGAAAGCTTGTAATGTGAAACCAGTTCATAAAAGTGCGACGATCCTCGTCCGATAAGGAATCATCCAGATAAGGCTCAGGGATGTGCTCCGCGATTTCCCACTGACTCCCTATAGACTCATAGCGGCCAGCGACGATAAGCCCAACAGAAATGCGCTGAACTCGCTGGTGGTCGATTGTCGCGGAAACATTCAAGTATTGTTCTCGCAATCCGAGATGCCGTAGGCGCTCGTCCCACTTCACCTCATCAGGCAGCTTGGCGAATGCCGCAGACAGCCATCGAAACTGCAATGGAAAGTGATACATCTGACAATCGTATTCCGATCCGCTTTGCGTGATCGCGCAGCCTTCAATCGTGCTGAATAGAGTAGGCGCGGGATCGCCGACTCGAATTTTCTCCAAGCGATTCAGCACTCTTGAAATGCGCCAAGCAGACAAGGCATTTCCCGCAAGCAGAGAAGCATAGGTGGTTAGTGGAAGGCCGACGAACACCACTGTAAGGATTACAAGGGCCTTTCGCCACGTCACTTTCGGAAACAGTCGCAAAGAGGCCATACAGACATTAGGCACCGAGTACCGAAGAAAAGTTCCGCACAACTTCTGTTATCAGGCGATAGCACTCTTTGACATTCGATACGCGCGCCCCCGGAATGCGTCGAGAAGGCCGGGAGTTCCTTCCCCCCGGTTTGTCTTTTCCCCCCTCGCGGGCGTATATTAAGTATTCGGAAGCTGCTGTGTACTACCGGCATTTGGCGAAGCACACCAGTGGGCGCAAGCCCACTTTTTAGTTGCAGGCGACTGCTCGACGCCAGAAGCCGTTGTAAGTTACTGGATTCATGGCGCTTGACGTTGATCGGGTGCGGGAAATCGCGGAGCGGATCGCGGCCTCGAGCGGGCTCGAAATAGTCGACATCGAGTTCCTCGGCGGTGGCAAGGCGAGAATGCTGCGAGTTTTTCTCGACAAGCCGGGGTCTGTTCCGGATGTGTCCGGGACGACTGGGCAAGGTGCTGCGCAAGGTGTCACGCACGAAGACTGCGCCAACTTCAGCCGTGAGTTTGGCACGATTCTCGACGTCGAAGATGTGATGCCGGGATCGTACACGCTGGAAGTTTCGTCTCCGGGCCTGGATCGCAAGCTGGTCAAAGCCGCAGATTTTCAGCGCTTCACCGGCAGCCGGGTGAAGCTGACGACGCGCAATCCGGTGAACAATAACCGGAACTTTGAAGGACGGCTGGAAAGTTTTGCCGACGGTCGCTTGACGCTGGATCTGACTGTGTCCAGCCACAAGTCGCGCAAGAAAATGGGCGCGGCCGCCGGGCAGAAGATTGAGATCGAATTCGCCAACGTAGAGAAGGCGAACTTAGTACCTGAAATCTAGATACCGAATTTTATGGCTAGCGAGCTCTACAACATCATCGAAGGCGTGAGCCGCGAAAAAGGGATTGATCCGCAGATTGTAGTCAGCGCGGTGGAAGATGCCATCGTCATGGCGACGCGCAAGTACTACAAGTCGCAGGAAAATCTGCGCGCCAAGCTGGACAAGGAAACCGGCAAGATCAACGCCTTCGCGGTGAAGACCGTGGTCGAGACTCCGGAGCAGGTGGAAGATCCGAACCTGCAAGTCACGCTGGAAGATGCGCGCAAGGTTGATCCCGCGCTCGAAGTCGGTGGGGAGTTGCAGATTCCGCGCGCGACCGAAGGCATTCTGGGGCGCATCGCCGCACAGCTCGCGAAACAGGTCATCTTTCAGAAGGTGCGCGAAGCTGAGCGCGACACGGTTTACAACGAATACATCGGACGCGTCGGAGAGATTGTCAACGCCACCGTGAAGCGCGTCGAAGGCCCGGATGTGATTTTCGACATCGGCAAGACGGAAGGCCGCATGCCGCGCAAGGAGCAGTCGCGGCTGGAATCGTTCGCCATCGGTGAGCGTGTGCGCGCGGTGATTGCCCGCGTGGAACGAGCCTCGAAAGGCCCGGGGGTTGTGGTTTCTCGCGCCGCGCCGGAACTGGTACAGCATCTGTTCCAGACTGAAGTTCCGGAAATTTACGATGGCACCGTCGTGATTCGCGCCATCGCCCGTGAAGCTGGCGAGCGCACGAAAATCGCCGTCATGTCGAAGGACAAAGACGTGGACGCGGTGGGCGCCTGCGTCGGCATGAAGGGCATGCGCGTGCAATCGATCATCCGCGAACTGCGCGGCGAAAAGATCGACATAATTGAGTATCACGAAGATGCGGTCACCTTCGCCGAAAAGGCGCTACAACCGGCCAAGGTCAGCCGCGTCACCGTAGTCGATAGCGGCGAGAAGCACCTTGAAGTCGTCGTCGACGACAGCCAGCTCTCGCTCGCCATCGGCAAGAAGGGCCAGAACGTCCGTCTCGCTGCGAAGTTGCTGGGCTGGAAAATCGACATCAAGAGCGAGGAAGAGAAGCGGCAGGAAGTCGAGCTGCAGATGGCGGCCATGGCCCCACCGGCGACGACTCCGCTGGAGAACGTCCCCGGCCTCGGCGAAGGGCTGGTTGAGAAGCTGGCTGCGGCCGGCGTCACGACCGTGGAAGCGCTTGCCGATATGACCCCAGAGCAGCTTGAGGCCATTGAAGGTATTGGCCCCAAAACGGTGGAAAAAATCAGCATCGCAGTGAATAATTATTTCGCCAGCCTGGAAGGCGGTGAAGTGCCGGCCGTGGAAGGTGAAGTGGAAGCCGCGCCTGCTGAGGGTGAGGAAGTTCCGGCAGAAGCCGCTGCGGAAGGTGTTGCCGAAGAAAGTGGCGAGCCCGCCGCAGAGGCCGCGGCCGAGGGCGAGGTGATGGTGGCTCCGGAAGGAACGACGGAGGCTGAAGCACTCTCGCCTGAATCAGAATCAGAATCACAACCCGAGCATGAGCCCGCACACGGCTCTGCTCCCGAATCAACTGAATAAAGTCATGGCACGCTCGAATTCATCTTCGAAGCGGTGCGCGTGCACAAGCTAACTCCGTGAGGCTGCGATGAAGACCTAGGCATAACGCGGGGTACTAGAAAGGTCGGATGAGCAAGGTTCGAATCAACGATCTAGCCAGGGAGCTGGAAGTTAAAAGCAAAGCCATTCTCGACGTCCTACCGATCGTCGGGGTGACGGAGAAGAAGACCCATTCCAGTTCTCTCGAAGACTTCGAAGCGGAAAAAGTACGCATCCACCTTCGTGGCTCTTCTGAGGCACAGGCTTCTGCGCCCAAATCCGGGGCACGCCCGTCTCGCGGCGAAGAGGAAATCAAGACCAAGATTGATCTGTCGCACATCTCCCGGCCCGGAGACGTGCTGAAGGCGATTACCCAACAGAAGGAAGCGGTTGTGCCGCCCACGCGGCCGGCTCCGCCTGCATCGACCATTGGCAAGCCGGCTGCAACCGCTTCTGCGCCAGTATCGGCGCCGCGTCCAGTACCGCTCGTTGCGCCTCCAACTCAGCAAGCTGCGTCGCCTGCTCCGCCGACATCGGTTCCTGCGCCTCCGCTTGCGCCGGCACCGCCGCGAATCGTTACACCGAGCGCCGCGCCGGTCGCGCCCGCAGCTCCGCCGAAGCCGGCCGTCACAGCGCCTCCTGTCGCGGATAGACCCGCAGGT
This sequence comes from uncultured Acidobacteriota bacterium, assembly GCA_963701925.1. Lineage (GTDB taxonomy): Bacteria > Acidobacteriota > Terriglobia > Terriglobales > Acidobacteriaceae > Sulfotelmatobacter. The sequence continues at coordinate 336,216 of CAVPBQ010000004.1, read as the reverse complement.
CCATCCGCGCCTGTGTCTGCGCCAGTTCCGCCGACAGGCCGTCCGGTACCCGCGCCTCCGCCCGCGGTAGTCGCGCCGCCGGCATCGGGAGCACCGCAGGTCACAGCTTCCGCCTCGCCGCCGCGTCCCGCGCCGCCTGGGCCGCCAGCGCCGCGCATGATCGTGCCGCAGACTGGACCGCGTCCGGTTTATAAGGCTCCGCCGCCACGGCCTGCTCCGCCGGTCTCACAAAGCAGCGCTCCGATTGCTGGAGGAATGCGTCCTGCGCCCGGACGTCCCGTGCCCGGCCAGCCGATTTTCCAGCGCCCGCGTCCGGCCGCTCCTGGCGGCGGTATGGGTGCTCCACGGCCGCCGCTGCGTCCCGGCGAACGCCGCCCGATGCATCCCACGCGTTCAGCGCCCGCAGGGGCTCGTCCACTCGGCGTGGGCCCAGGTCTTCCGCCTCCCGGCCCCGCTCGTCCAGGGGCGCGCCCGGGCGCGCCCTCTCGACGACCTGGCCAGCGCTACGTTCCACGCGGTGTAAAAGAAGGCCCGATGAAGGGTTACACGCCACCGCCGCGCATGGTGGTGTCGAACGAGCCGCAGCCGATCACGCGCAACATCACGATCACGGAAGGAATCAGCGTCAAAGATCTTGCCGAGAAGCTCGACATTCGCGCCAAGGATCTGATCTCGCGCCTGCTCTCGCGCGGCGTGTTCGCGACCATCAACCAGACGCTCGATGCCGAATTAGCAAGCGAGATGGCGCGCTTCTTCGGCGCAGACACCAACGTGATCACCTTCGAAGAGCAGGCGGCAAAAGATACCGACGCCGCGACCGCGAGCGGGGAAGACTCCGCCGTGGAAGTGACGCCGCGCCCGCCCGTGGTCACGATCATGGGTCACGTCGATCATGGCAAGACCACGCTGCTCGACGCCATCCGCCTGACCAATGTTGCCGGTGGGGAAGCCGGAGGCATTACACAGCACATCGGCGCTTACAAAGTCCGCATCACCGATGAGTCATCGCCGGCGTTCGGTCGCGAGATTGTGTTTCTCGATACGCCCGGTCACGAAGCCTTCACTCGCATGCGTTCGCGCGGAGCCAAGGCCACTGACATCGTCGTGCTGGTCGTGGCTGCCGATGATGGCGTGATGCCGCAGACGGTCGAAGCCATCGATCACGCGCATGCGGCGGAAGTTCCCATCATTGTCGCAGTTAACAAGATCGACAAGCCCGACGCCATGGCCGATCGTGTGAAGAAACAACTCGCCGATCGCGGCCTGATGCCGGAAGACTGGGGCGGCAAAACGGTTTTCGTCGACGTCTCGGCGAAACAGAAAACCAATCTGAATCTTCTGCTCGAAATGATCTGCCTGGTCGCCGATCTCGCGGAGTTGAAGGCCACTCCAGAACGCGCTGCATCGGGTGTCGTGCTCGAAGCGAAACTCGATCGCGGCCGCGGACCTGTGGCCACCGTCCTCGTGCAGAACGGCACTCTCAACGCCGGCGACAATTTCGTTGTAGGCAACGTCTACGGCAAGATTCGAGCTATGTTTGACGATCGCGGATACGTTCTCGAATCTGCGCCGCCCTCCACGCCGGTGGAAATTCTCGGCATGGAAGGTCTGCCGCAAGCCGGGGATCAGTTCGTAGTCGTGGCCGATCGCGACAAGGCCCGCGGCATCTCCGAATACCGTGAACAGAAGGCCCGCGAAGCCACCTTGGCGAAGAGTTCGCGCGTGTCGCTCGAAGGCCTCGCCGAGCAGATCAAGACTGCCGGTACCAAGGAACTCAACATCATTCTGAAGGGCGATGTGGGCGGTTCGGTGGAAGTGCTCAGCGACCTTCTCGCCAAACTCTCCAACGACAAGGTGCGCCTGAAGCTGCTTCGTTCCGGCGTGGGCGCGATCACCGAAACCGACGTGCTGCTGGCCTCAGCGTCGAACGCCATCATCATCGGCTTCAACGTGCGCCCCGAGCGCAAGGCGCAGGAACTGGCCGAGCAGGAAGACGTCGACATCCGCCTGCACTCGATCATTTACGAACTGCAGGACGAGATCAAGCGCGCCATGAGCGGCCTGCTCGAACCGACGATAAAGGAAACCTACCAGGGCCGCGCCGAAGTTCTGGAAACTTTCCGCATCCCGAAAGTGGGAACGATTGCCGGTTGCCGCGTGAGCGATGGCGTGATCAAGAACAACTCCGAAGTGCGCCTGCTGCGCGACAACGTGGTCGTCTTCAAAGGCAAGGTCGGATCGCTGCGCCGCTTCAAAGATGACGCCAAGGAAGTCACCAACGGCATGGAGTGCGGCATCTCCATCGCTAACTACGGCGACATCAAGGCCCGCGACGTGATCGAAGCCTTCGTGACCGAGCGCATCGCCGCGGAAGTAATCGCGTAAACCAAGTGGTCAGTGGTTAGCGGCCAGTGGTCAGTAAGAACCTCGACTGTATTTACTAGCCACTGATCACTGGCCACTGCCACTCGCATGATTGCCTTCCTTACCCTCGAACTCTATATCGAAGCTGCGCAGTCACTCAAAGATCGGCGCCAAGTGGTACGCAGCCTGAAAGACCGGCTGCGCGCCGGTTTCAACGTGTCTGTCGCCGAACTCGACGCGGCAGAACTCTGGAATCGCGCCACTATCGGCGTGGTAAGCATCTCCGATTCGCGCGACTACCTCGACGGTCTCATGAAAAAAGTCGAGCGCGCCGCCACGCGCATCGCCAACAATCACGGCGCAGATGTCGCCGATTCGTTTGTGGAGTTCATGTAGCGACAGCCGCCCTCGGCTGTCCTGCAAGAGCGGAGCCGGCGCCAAATCGTGATGCTGATCAGCCTAAAAAATTCAAGGTCGCCGCAGTTGAACTTCTATCAGCCGCACTTCGCTGGTAAACGCTCCCGTCGCCCGCGAATAGCTCACGAAAATAGTTTGCCCGCCGTTCACGTCGTATTCCGAATGGGCGTGCGCATCGTACACGTCCCCCGAAGTTGGTTGCATCGCCACGAAGGCGGTGACGTACCGCGACCACGGTCCTTCGGGATTAGGCGCAGTCCGCAAGTTTACATCCTGCGAGAACAATTGGCTGTAGACCGCGACATACTGCTGCAGATAATCGTTCCACGAGACGCTGAGAATATTCGCGTCCCGAATCACCGACACAGCGTCGCTGACCTGCGATGACCAACCGCCATTACCCGCATAAAACATCCAAGCACTGCGATTCTGCACGCTTGCTGGATCCACCTTGGCCAGCCGGCATCCTTTGTCCGAACTGTTGCTCGGAATGCCGCAGCCATAGATGTAGAGCGTTCCATTGTTAATGAATGCTGCCGATCCGAATGCAGGCTCGTCCTGATCGAACATCAGGTCTGGATGATTCGCCACAATCGGTGGGTTCAAAGTCGGCCGCTGCGGCTGCTGGCTGAAGTCCTGCCACACCGCGACCGAACTGCCGACGCCCTGAAAATTAAAAGCTCCTGGCAAAGCGTAGACGACTCCATAGAAGACATAAGCATTGCCGCTGCTCGGATCCGTCACGATGGCAGCGGGCCATAACGCCCAGCGTGCTCCGCAAGCCTGCGCCTGGCATGGATTGCCGTTGTGCGCCTGATTGAACGCAAATTCCGCCGGCGACTCGACCAGAATCATTGAAGGCGCGCCAGCCGAATCCAATCGCTCCTGAAAACCCGAGATTCCATCCTGCGCGGTCAAGTCTGTAGTGAACGACCACGAGTCGCTGATAAGACCTCGGCCATCTACATTCGGATTGGCGAGAAACGTGTCCCCGTAGAGCCACACGGAATGGCCCTGAAACAGCGCGCTATATCCCCCATCCCTCCCGAGGATGTCCGGATTAGTCGGAATCGTTCCGAGATCCGTAACGCTTGCGACTCTTAACGCCACGGGGGGCCCGGGGTTCGAATTGCAACTCAATGCGATGAGAACGGATGCAGCAATCAGGCACAAGGAAAAAAATCTGCCACGACCGCGACGTGCTCTCCGGAGAATTGTAGAATCCGGCACTTCAAACTCCTGATTCCGCATTGTAGGCGAATCCGAGTTGGCGAGTGTCAAGCGGACGCAAGTGTTTCCGGCGTAGGTCGACGCTTTGCGCCTGATGTGAATTGCAACAGACTTCTAACATATTGTTACCTCCGTACTTACCGCTCCCACACCAAAGCGAGTGACACTAGCGCCTGTGGGCCAACACGCATCCTCGATTTTCTGATATTCTCATGCGTTTTATAGGGAGTGACGCACGTGGAGAAGCGCGCAGTCAAATATCATCGCGGACGTTTGGGGGAAGCCCTGCGGGAGGAGATTGAGGCGCTGGTGGAAGGCGAATTGGGCGATCCGCGCATCGGCCTGGTCAGCGTCACCGGAGTGCAACTGGCCGAAGATGGCCGATCGGCGCAGGTTCTGGTTGATGTAGAAGGGGATGACGATGAAGCCGAGCGCAGCATGGAAGGTCTCGATGCGGCGAAAGCTTACATCCGTCACGAACTCGCCGACCGTCTGCGTCTGCGGCGGTCGCCGGAATTGATTTTCCGCCTCGATCGTTCCGAGCGCGAGAAAGCACGAGTGGAAGAATTATTGGCGCGCGCGAAAAAGCGCCGCAAGACCGGCAAGTAGGAGTGATGGAGATCAGGCACAACAACGCGCTCGAAGACGTGCTCCGGCAGATCGGACAGCGCGATCGTTTTGTGCTGACATCGCACGCGCGACCGGACGGCGACGCTGTCGGTTCGGCGCTGGCCTGCTGCCAGGTTCTGCGCGCCATGGGCAAGCAGGCCGATGTTGTTCTGCATGACGGCGTGCCGCGCATTTACCGCTCGCTTCCGTTCGCGGACGAGGTTGTGCAATCCAGCCGCGTGATGAACGACTATGATGCGGCCATCATCCTTGAGTGCGACAGCATCAATCGCACGCGCCTCGAAGGTCTCGAAGACCGTTTCCTAATCAGCATCGATCACCATGTAAGCGGACGGCCCTTCGCCCACGTCAACTGGATCGATCCTCACGCCGTAGCCACGGCCGAGATGGTCTTCCGCCTGGCTCGCGAGGCGGACGTGAAATTTTCTCCCGAGATCGCGACTTGCCTCTACACCGCGTTAATGACCGACACCGGCTCCTTCATGTTTCAGGGCACGAACGAGAACACATTCTCGCTCGCTCGCGAACTCGTGCTCGCCGGAGCCGATCCGGCGCACTGCGCCCGCGGAATTTATTTCGCGCACTCCGAAGCCAAAATTCGCCTGCTCGGCGAAGCCCTTCGCAGCCTTCATCTGGAAGGCCACATCGGCTACGTCTGGGTGACGCAGAAGCAGATGGAGCGCTGCGGCGCCATGGAAGAAGATTGCGAGGGCCTGGTGAATTACGTTCTCTCCATCGGGGGAGTGGAAGTCGCCGCATTCTTCCGCGAACTGCCCGACGGCCGTTATCGCGTCAGCCTGCGCAGCAAGGGCAAGCTCGACGTCGCAAAAGTTTCGGAAAACTTCGGCGGCGGCGGCCACGAATGCGCCAGCGGATGTTCCGTCGACGGCCCGCTCGCCGACGCCGTCCGCCAAGTCCTGCTGCAACTCGGCCGCGGCCCTTCCGTACAATAGAATTTCAGTTTCTCGTAGCGCCCTCATCCTGACGGTTGTCGCGAAGACGTCTCGGCCTCGGCGGGGCGCTACAATCTCGTGTTCACCACCATGACCGCCCGCACGCGTACTGACATCCTGCTGCTTGCCGGCTTCTGCGGCTTTCTTTTTTTCTACGGCATGGGATCGTTCGGCCTGATCGGCGCCGACGAGCCGCGCTACGCGCAGGTCGCTCGCGAGATGCTCGATCATCGCGATTGGATCACTCCCACACTCGCCGGCCATGCGTGGCTCGAAAAGCCCCCACTTTATTATTGGCAGGCAATGCTCGCCTATTCCGTGCTCGGAGTGAGCGATGTTGCGGCCCGCATCCCGTCCGCCATCGACGCCACGCTGCTTGTCATCGCGGTCTATCTTTTCTTCCGCCGCTTTCGCCGCGGCACCGAAGTCGACGCTGCGTTAATCACCGCGTCGTGTGCCGGGATCATTGGCTACGCGCGCGCCGCCTCCATGGACATGCCGCTTACCGCTACTTTCGCCATCGGAATGCTCGCCTGGTGGGCGTGGCGCGAGAGCGGGAAGAAAACATACCTCGCGCTGTTCTATGCATTCATCGCGCTTGGAACGCTCGCCAAGGGCCCAGTCGCGCCGTTCCTCGCTGCGACGATCATCGTTCTATTCGCCGCAGCCGGGCGCGAATGGCGACTGATACTCAAGACCGCGTGGCTCCCCGGCGTCGCTTTGTTTTGCGCGATCGCCTTGCCGTGGTACATCGCAGTGCAACTTCGCAATCCGCAATTTTTCCGCGAATTTATTCTCCAACACAATCTCGCCCGCTTCTCCAGCAATCTCTACCATCATCCCGAGCCATTCTGGTATTACGTCCCGGTAATTTTGCTCGCGCTCATCCCGTGGACCGTTTTCATCATCGCGGCCTTCGCGCGAGCGCTCCGGGTGTGGTGGGCAGAGCGAAAGTCATCCTCCGTCGATCCGGACTTTGAATTTCAGTTCACGATCTTCGCCAGCCTGTGGCTAATTATGCCCGTCGCATTCTTCTCCATTTCGCAATCGAAGCTGCCCGGATACATTCTCCCCGCGATCCCCGCCGGAGGCCTGTTGCTGGCGCAATATCTGCGCCAGGAATTCGAATACGAAGCGCCTGTCGCGAAGTGGCTCGCCCTCGCGCACGCACTAGTCGCCTCTGCGCCAATCATTCCCGCCGTGCTCATCGCCTACATCGTGACACAGCATCATCTGCCGACCGGCCGCCCACTCTACGTCGCGCTCGCCCTTGCCCTGACCCTGTGCATCGCCGTCCTGCTCACTCTGCTGAGCAAGGCGGGGCTGCGCATGTTGCGCTTCGTGACGCTGATTCCCGTAGTCCTGGCCGTAGCTGCGGTGTTGAAGCTGGGCACATCGGCCATCGATCAGACGCTCTCCGCCCGCCCGCTCGCGATCGAACTGGCCGCAGTTGAAGCGCATGAGGTGCCGGTAGCGATCTGCGGAGCGTCGCGCGAACTGGAATACGGTCTCGCCTTCTACCGCAATCAGACCATCGCCCGCTACGAGTCAGGAGACGTGCCACCGGAAGAGCATCTTCTGATCGCGTCGCCGACATGGAAGGTCGCCATCGCGGATCACACTGCCGGTCGCCGCGTGTTATTTCTTGGCCACTACGCCCCGCAGAATGTGGATTATTATTGGGTCTCGGCTGAACCGGCGGAGCGTTGATTCTTTTTTCTGTCGCGACAGCTGCGGCTACCGGCATAGAGCTTCTTGCCGGATCCAATATTTGGGGCGCGAAGAAGAATCCTCGCTCAGGACGACAGAGTATGTTGGCTGTGGCAGCAGCCGAATCGAAGCAGTGAGGCGTCCAGTTCGATGCTTCTGAGACGCGCACAGATCGCGTGGTGCCTCACGAAAGCGCGATTCCACATCTGGTGCAACAATAAGCCAGCTGCGTTGCGATGCATCAAACAGATGCTGGGTGAATCGCTCGGCGACGTGAGCGTCTTGTCCACGTTATCGTCATCCCTTCTGAATGCGACGCCTAGCGCGGAGAACGTCGCTCAATTGCACTCTGATCTTCAGGGTGTGCACGACTCAGCTCGGGATCGAAATCGAGATGCAGAAACGTATTATCGAGCTGCTGCTCTTTTCGCTGGTCTGCGAGAGTTCCATCTCGCGGTTGCCGCATACGAGCGGCGCCCTTCTGATCGACCCGCATTGGAGCGACGTTTTATTCCGACCTCGCCTTGCGTATGGTGAACTTGCCGAGCGTAACAAGGAGGAGAACTGAAATGTGGGGACAGACGGGACGTTCACCTAGTCGCCAGCAGTACCGATGCTGCCAGCGAGTACATAGGTCCTTCGCTTCGCTCAGGATGACAAGATGAGAATTCGGGGGGCTGCTGTTACTCCTCCACCGAGGCCAGCACTTCGAGTTCTGGCCGCGCCGGGCCGGCAGCCAAGACCGTCAGCCCATACTCATATCCGCGCTCGAATGCCTTCACATTCAGATCACGGAAGCTTGGCGGCACCGAATCGGCCACGGCCTTGCGCACCGAATCCGCTTCCAGCAACTTCGTGACTGCCGTAAAGAATCCCACCATGACCGAGTTCAGCACCATGCGCTTGCCTAGTTCTTCGGCGAAGCGCGTAGCTGGAATCGCGTACACCTTGGGATCGCCCTTAAGATCCGACACGCGCACCAGGTCTTCTTCGACGATGAGCGTGCCGCCGGGTTTCAATTCATGTGCGAAGCGGTTGTAGGCCTCCTGCGACATGATCACCATAATGTCAGGCCGCGTGGTGTAGGGATACAGCACCGGCGCATCGGAGAGGACTAGTTGCGCGCTGCACGCTCCTCCGCGTGCCTCCGGACCGAAGTTCTGCGTCATGGTGGCAAAGCCGTTTTCGTAAATCGACGACGCTTTGCCCAGCACGACGGCGGAGAGAATCACCCCCTGGCCGCCGAAACCTGCGATTCGAATCTCTGTTACTCGCATGCACACTCCGTTTCCACCTCAGCGTGATCGGTATCCCCGAGGTAGCGATCGCCCAGTGATTCCACATACTGCGCTCGCATCAAGGTCTGATAATCCGGGCGGTCGCGGTCCACGAACTTACCAACCGCAATCTCGCCATTCAGCGTGAGCCCGACTTCGCCCGTAGGCGCGCCGTTCTTCACCTTGCTGGCTTCCTTGTAATACTTCATGGTGTCGAGGCCGTCGCCCATCTTGTTGCGGCGCTGGTATAGCGTGGGACATGGCGAGATGACTTCGATGAACGAGAATCCCTTTTTTGCGAACGCCTCGCTGATCGCTCTCGCCAATTGCCGCACATGGAAGGTCGTCCAGCGCGCGACATAGACGGCGCCGGCCGCATCCACCAGGGCAGGCAAGTTGAACGCCGGCTCGAACGTTCCATAAGGATTGGTCGAGGTCGTCGCATGTCCCGGAGTGGTCGGCGCGGTCTGCCCGCCAGTCATGGCATAGATCAGATTGTTTACGCAGATGACTTTGAGGTCGATGTTGCGCCGGGCGGCGTGAATCAGGTGATTGCCGCCGATCGCCGAAAGATCACCGTCACCGGAGTACACGACGACGTTCAGCTTGGGATTCGCCATCTTCAATCCCGTGGCAAAGGGAATGGCGCGCCCGTGAGTGGTGTGGAATGAGTCCAGCTTCACGTAGCCCGCCACGCGGCCCGTACAGCCAATTCCGGAAACCAGAGCCAGCGATTGCAGGTCAATCTTCGATTCGATCAGCGCGCGCGCGAACGAATTCACCGTGGTGCCGATGCCGCATCCCGGGCACCATATATGCGGCATGCGGTCGCTACGCAAAAACGGCTCGACCGGGTTGATGGTGTCATCTTTCAGAACGTTCAGCATCGGCTTGCCTCCACGATCGCGTTAAAAATTTCGTCCGGATTGTGCACTCCGCCCCCAGCATGCGACACGGCGAAGGTCTTCGCCTTTCCATTGGCAGCCCGCTGAACCTCGCGCACCATCTGTCCAAGATTGAGTTCCGGCACCACGAAAGCCTTCACATGCTTGGCCAGTTCGACAATTTTCTTGTCGGGGAAGGGCCAGGCGGTAATCAGTCGTAGCTTGCCGACCTTCAATCCACGATCGCGTGCCAGATCGATCGCCCGTTGCGCCACGCGTGATGTGATTCCGTAAGAAACGACCACCACATCCGCATCATCGAGCCGGTCTTCTTCGAACAGGCAGATCTTGTCCTCCGCGGAGCGAATCTTGTTCTGCAGGCGACGCACCAGCTTGTCCTGCGTCTGCGGCGTCATGTTGGGATAGCCACGCTCATCGTGCGTCAGTCCGGTGACGTGAAACTTATAGCCTTCGCCGGCATGGGCCATTTCCGGGACCATGTCTCCATTCGTGGCGTAGGGCAGATAATCTTCCACCGACTGTTTTGTGTGCTTGCGCGGCACGACTTCAATCTGATCGGCCGGAGGAATGACGACTTTCTCTGTCATGTGGCCGACCACTTCGTCCATCATGAACATCACCGGCACGCGATACTGTTCCGCCATGTTAAACGCGGTGATCGTAAGATCGAAGCATTCCTGCGGAGAGTTCGGGCACAACGCGATGATCTCGTAGTCGCCATGCGATCCCCAGCGCGCCTGCATCATGTCGGCCTGCGCAGGCAGCGTTGGCAATCCCGTCGACGGGCCGCCGCGTTGCACATCCACGAACACGCAGGGCGTCTCCGTCATGGCCGCGTAGCCGATGTGCTCCATCATCAGCGAGAAACCCGGGCCCGAGGTCACCGTGAACGCCTTCGCCCCGCCCCACACGCCGCCTTGCAGTGCAATCGATGCCGCCAGCTCATCTTCCATTTGGATGAAGCTGCCGCCGACGGTAGGAACCCGCGACGCGAAACGCTCAACAACTTCCGTCGAAGGTGTGATCGGATATCCCGCCGCAAACCGCGCTCCCGCCGCCAGCGCGCCTTCGCAGCAAGCGTGGTCGCCATCAATAAAATGAGTGCCGGTTAGCACCCCCTTCGGATCAGCCTTCATTTCTCACCTCCGGCGGGCTGAGCTGCTTCCTTGGCCGGCGTTTTCGCGGCGGCCGCTGCTACTTTTGTGCTGTAGATAGCGAAGTCGGGGCAGTACATACCGCACAAGTCACAGCCGCTGCATTTTTCCGGATGCACGACGTGCGGCGGATGGTAGCCTTTGGAATTAAATGCAGAAGAGAGCGCGAGCACATGTGTGGGACAGAATTCCACGCAGAAGCCGCAGGCCTTGCAGCGCTCGACAACTATTGAGACGCGTCCTTTTGCCACTTGATCCCCCAGCTTAGGAGTAAAAATTTCGCTCCGGATATTGAACCTGAGGACTGGATTATGCGGCGAAAGCAGGGCAAGACGGTGTGATCCGCGTCACAGGTGAAGGTGAGGTGGCGCACTCGACCAACTTCCCACGATGCCACGAATGACCATAAGAATGTGACACTTACAGTCTGCTCACAAGAGTTTCTGTGCGTGGTAGCGGCTGCGGAAAATCGATTCGGGGTGATGCCAATCACCGAATGCAGTACCGTTGAACACACCTCGGGCGGTCGCTTTTTCTTCTGTTACCGCTGCGGATTCGCCCGGTTTGCCTCTCTCCCGCGAACCCACTACACTCGGACTTTTGCCCGCCCATGTCAGGCCGCCCTCTGGCGCGGACGTTGCAAGAAGCTCTGGAGATCATCGTTTGGAAATTCTCGACCTCAGGCATTTTTCTTCCGTAGATTTGCGCTCTTTGCTCGACGATGAGACCCAGTTGTGGTCGCGTCTGCTGTCCTGGGACTATTCCGGTTCGGCGGAGATGATCCTGCGCTACGTCGACGCGAAAATCCTGCCCGGCTATGCTGCCGTCGATCGCGGCCGCGTCTTCGGCTATTCATTCTTTGTGTATGAAGGCAGCAAGGGAGTGATCGGCGATCTCTATGTGACCAACGGGACTCGCCTACCCAATGCGCGCGAAGTCGAAATTAAGCTACTTACACACGTGATCGAAACTCTGCAGCAATCGCCGGGTATTCATCGCGTGGAAGCGCAACTGCTGGCGCACGATGCGAACGCCGTCTCACGCCCATTCCTCGACACCGGATTTCAGCGTCATCCGCGGTTGTTCATGGTTCTCGGCCTGGACAAAGAGGTTGAGGAGAACATCGCGAGGCATCCCGACGTTGAAATCCGTCCGTGGACCGAGGCTGATTATCAACCATCTGCCGCGGTGATCACTGCGGCCTACCGCGGCCACGTCGACTCCGAGATCAATGATCAGTACCACACGCTCAGCGGTTCGCTGCGCTTCCTGAACAACATCGTGCGCTTTCCGGGATGCGGCGTCTTCGATCCTGAATCGTCATTTGTGGCCGTCGACCGGCGTGCGAAGAACTTGATCGGCCTGATCCTGTGCTCGCGCGTCCGTTACGATGTAGGCCACGTCACGCAGGTGTGCATTCTGCCTGAATACCGCTCGCGCCACATTGGAGAATCACTGATGGCGGCGACGGCAGGGAATCTGAAGAAGAGAAGTTTCTCCCTACTCTCGCTGACGGTAACGGAGGCGAACGCCCGCGCGGTTGCGCTCTACCGCAGGATCAATTTCGACACGAAGAGAATTTTCGATGCCTTCGTCTGGCAGGGATGAAGCTGTAGAGACATTGCTGGCAACATCGTCCTAACCAGGCAGAGGTGCTGTTGTGTGGAGCGGGCACTCGTGCCCGCTGGTTGCACCAATGCCGCCGGCAAGCGTGCAGGAATGTTCGCTCACGTATTAGATATCAGAGTGCACTGCCGACAGAGACGTAGCAAGCTACGTCTCTACGAATAGATCATCGTTTCACGAGCCACATCAGCCAGCCGGCCACGAACACTCCGCCAAGAAACATCACGAAGCAGTAGAGCCCGTACCGCACCATCTCCCGCGTGCTGTCACGGTGAGTGACGCCAAAGACAATCGAGGCAAAGAAGGCGAAGACAAACGCCGCGCTGAAGTGAGTGAGTGTAATCGTCAAGTATTAATGTCCGTTTAGAAAGCTTCTAACTGATCACTGGCCCCTGGCCACCAATCACTTTTTTTTGCCAATCGCAATGTGATATGCGTCCGCGACCGCAATAAAATTCAGCAGTCCCGCCACGATCATGAACTTTGTGCCGTAATCCGCGGTGGCAAACGCAATCGCGCCCTGGCCCCAATCATTGACCACGGTCAATATATACAAAGCGCCCGCGCCCACGTCGCCAACGAATCCAAGAATGTCGAGAATGTCGCCGCCATTGGCCTTGTAGATGCGGCCCTGCATGGCCAGTCCGAGCAGGAACATGGTCACGACCGAGATGAACAGCAACGCCCCCCGAATCCAGCGCTTCTGAATCATGTGGCCCGCGCCCGGAATCAGCCAGCCAATCGCCGGTGCGACCACCGCCATCAGGCTCATTGGCTCGGCCTGCGTGATCTTTGCTTTTTCAGTCGTGGAGTCCGCCATTCTAAATGGTCACAATCTCGCGTTGAATTTTTCCCGTCACTTCCGCCGACTTCGCGCGCACCAGCATATTCACCTCGCTGCGCACGCCAAACTCCGGCAGGTAAATTCCGGGCTCGATCGAGAAGCAGGAGTTCGGCAGAATCTGGCGCTCGTCGTGAATTTCCAGATCGTCCATATTGGCCCCGTTGGAATGGACGTCGGTGCCAATGGAATGGCCGGTGCGATGAATGAAATAATCGCCGTACCCTTTTTTCTGGATGTGTCCGCGGGTCGCACGATCGACTTCAAACCCGGCAATATTCCGTCCCGCACCGATGGCATCCAGCACCGTCTTGACTCCTGCATCGCGCGCGTCGCGCACAATCTCGAAAACCTCGCGCATCTTTCCCGAAGGCGCCCTGCCCACAAAACCCATCCAGGTAATGTCGTAATAAACCGCGCCCGGAGTATTTTTCTTTCCCCATACATCGAGCAGAACCAGATCGCCCTCGCGAATCGGCACCGGATGCGACGCATGCGGCTCGTAGTGCGGGTTTCCCGCATTAGCGTTGACGGCCACAATCGGGGGATCGTCGGTCAGCAAATTCTCGCGGGCGAACGCTTCCATGAACCACTGCTGGATTTCGTGCTCTTTGGTTCCTCCGTTGCGAACTCGCCGGCCGATTTCTTTGAATGAGTCCGCCACAATCGAATCGATGCTGTCGCGCGCCGCGAAGTGGGATTGAATCTGCTCGGCATTCCACGTCGACTCAAACTGCGCAACCAAGTCCGCGGAGCTGACCACGTTCTTTCCCAGCCCGCGCAGCAAATCAATCGTGCCGCCATCGACCAGCGAAATAGTGAACACGCTATTGTTGGGCGAATACTGCATCGCCAGATCGCGATGCTGCGCGAGGATCGCCTTGAGCTGATCGAACAACTCCTGCCAGCCCGAGTACTGATGTTTTTTGCCCGGCAGCGAGTCCAGATGTCCGGCCTCAATCTTGTGCACCAGTTTGACTGGATCGCCCTCGGCGGGAATGAGATAGAACCAGCGCCGCGTCACCATCAGACTCGCAGGCAAGCCGAGCACCCGGTAAGCGATGGGATCGCGATGGTGATGGTCGTAGAAAAGCCACGCATCAATATTGCGTTCGCGGAGGGCAGACTGAATGGCAGAAAGATCCATGGGCAAACTTCTATTGTAAACAAGAACTGGTTTTTGTGGGGACGGTGGCCCTCGGCTATCCGGCCGGGCGCAGGCCAGCAGCCTTTTTGCTAAACTCTGCCAGATGTCCCCGACCATCGAACGCGTCGCCGCAGGCCCGCAGATTGCGGCCAGCCTCGTGCGCCTCGAATCAATCGACCTCCTCCGCGGCGCCATCATGATTCTGATGGCCCTCGACCACACCCGCGACTTTTTCGGTACTGGAGGCGTCAATCCAACAGACCCGGCCACGACTACGATCCCGCTCTTCTTTACGCGCTGGATCACCCACTTCTGCGCACCCACATTTTTCCTGCTGACCGGTACCGGCGCTTTTCTCTCCCGCCGCCGCAAGTCCACGCGTCAACTCTCGTGGTTCCTGTTCACGCGCGGCGTTTGGCTTATCTTTCTGGAACTTGTCGTCACCCGCGATCTGGGATGGCAGTTCAATTTCGATTACCACGTCGTTCCACTGATCGTGTTGTGGGCACTGGGCTGGGCGATGATCGTACTTTCCGTGCTTGTCTATCTCCCCCCGGCAGCGGTCACGACATTTGGCATTGTCATGATCGCCACCCACAACCTTTTCGACAAGGTGCCGTGGAATAACTGGTTCTGGTCGATCCTGCATGTGCCAAATCTGCTGGTCGGGACTCCGCGGCTTTCGGTCTTCGAAGCTTACCCGTTGATTCCGTGGGTCGGCGTCACTGCCGCCGGCTACGGGCTCGGGCAGATTTATCGCTGGCCCGCGGACCGGCGTCGCGCATTCCTGCCGCGTCTCGGCCTCGGCCTGACCGCGGCATTCTTCATCCTGCGCGCCATCAATTTCTACGGCGACCCGCTGCCGTGGAGCGCTCAAAGATCACCCGCGTTCACCGTGCTTTCATTTCTGAACACGAACAAATATCCGCCGTCGCTGCTGTTCCTCCTCATGACTCTGGGCCCGGCCATTCTGTTCCTCTGGGCGGTGGACGCCGGCTTTTCGCGCTGGCTGCGCCCCGCACTCATCTTCGGCAAAGTGCCCATGTTTTATTACCTGCTCCACATCCCGCTGATTCACCTTCTGGCCATCGCGGTCTGCTACGCCCGCTACGGCCAGGTGTACTGGATGTTCAAATCGCCAACGCTCGCTCAATTTCCCATCACGCCGCCTCCAGGCTGGGGATATTCGTTACCGATTGTTTATCTAATATGGGGAATCGTGGTCCTGACGCTCTACCCGCTGTGCCGCTGGTTCGCCGGAGTAAGGCAACGCCGCAGCGACCCGTGGCTGAGCTATTTCTAGAGTTGAATAATGAAGGGAACAGGCGACGCCCTGCACGTCACCGCGAAGCCGCCAACGAATAAAGCGTCCAGCGCAAGCCATGGGTGAAAGTAGGGATGATGCGAAGCCCGACGGGGGCGAAAGGATGAGCTACGCCTCTTCAGTCTCAACCCGCACCACGCGGTCATAAATCCAAAGCAGAAGCGTGGTCACGATCCCAACCGCAACCACCGACCACCACACCATCTTCGGCTCGTGCAGTTCCTCGCCGAAGTGATGCATCACGTAGCCACTGAACTTTCCGGCAACGAAAGACCCAATGCCCAGCGGCAGAAAGGCGAATCCCATATACGTGCCCTGCTGACCCGCCGGCGCCAGCCGCGAAATGTAGTCGTAATAGCGCGGCGCTTGCACGATTTCGCCGATCGCCACTCCCACCAGCGTCGCCACTGCCATCCACACCGACGGATGCACAATCAGCAGAATCCACGCTAGGCTCGAAATCAGTGTCCCCAGCACGATGGCGTGAAAGGCGTGCATTTTCTTGGTAAGAAATCCGATCACCATCGTGAAACAAATCACGACGATGGGATCGGTCGCCAGAATTCTCGCTGTGTTCGCATTCGGATCGATGTAGGCGGAAATGTACAACGGCAGTGCGATGAACTCCTGCCAGAAGACCACCCAGTATCCAGTGAAAATCAACAGAAACAGCATGAACCGCGGGTTCGACAGCACGGTCAGAAAATTTCTGCCGACCTGGCCAAGGCTCGGCGTCTCAGTTTCATCGGAGCGCCGCGGCTCTTTGAAGAACAGCAGCACAAACGCCAGCATGAGAAAAACGCTGATTGCCGCGATTCGAAACAGGGCCGGAGCGCTGCCGTGATCCTCTTCCCAACCGGCAAGCAACGGTCCGGCGGTGCTGCCGATATTCACCAGCGTGTAGTAGATCGAATAGCCCACGGAGCGGACGTTCTCTTTGGACGCTCGAGCCGTAGTGCCCACCACGCTGGGCTTGACCAGCGCCACGCCCAGCGCCGGCAGGATCAGCACAATGGTCACTAATGTCGGCAGCGAAATCGCATTGCGGAGAGGCGCCATCCAATCTGCGCCAATCGATCCCAGCGAGAAGTAAGCGATGGTCAAAAAGAGATAGGCCAGCGAGAGCGCGCGCCGGAAGCCCAGCCGGTCCGCCACCGCGCCGCCGATCACCGCCAGAAACCATACCCAGCCACCGAACATGCCGGTAAGGCTGCTCGCGCGCTCGACATCGAAATGCAGCCCCTCGTGCAGATAGCGGGCCAGCACCGCGAACACGGCGTAATACGAAAGCCGTTCAAAAAGTTCGCTTATATTGGCAACCCAGAAGGGCCGCTCAAATCCGGTGCGGATCTCGTGAAAGCGTTCAGTGAAAGTCAAAGTGGCTCCTGACGAATCTGTGGCGCGGGCGTTAATGTGGCGCGTGCACTCCTGCCCGCGTTTTCCAGCCGCGAATGCGTAGCGTCGGCATCCCGCGAGGCCATCTTGGCCTCGCTGTGCGCCCTAACCATCCAGCCGCTTGCGCAATTCCTCGGGGGAAATTCCCGCCACGCGAATCAGCTTATTCCGGCTGCTCAAGCCGGACGCAATAGTAACGGAACTACGCGGCACCTTCAAAAGCTTCGCGAAAAATTCGATGCAGGCTTGATTGGCCCGCCCGTCAAGCGGAGGCGCGGTCAAAGACACTTTCAGCGCATCGCCGACTTGGCCAGTGATCGCATCCTTCTTCGCCCGAGGATGAACCTTGACCGCGAAGCTGATGCCGCCACTGCAGTCGTGGATCGCAACCATTGTTAGCTCAAGAAGCTTGTTGTCATCCTGGAGCGAAGCGAAGGACCTATGCACCCGCTTGCTGCACCGATTTCGCAGGCAACGTGCACAGGTTCTTCGGCCTGCAAAGGACGCAGGCCTCAGGATGACACAGCCGCAGAGTCGCCCCATTCCCTCTGTGGCTAGGCTTTTTCCCGCTCCCCGAAAATCGCCGTGCCCACGCGTACGCAGGTTGATCCTTCCTCGATCGCAATCTCGAAATCGTGCGACATTCCCATGGAAAGCACATCCGTCTGAATCGCTGGAAGCTTGCGCGCTGCGATCGCATCCCGCAATTCGCGCAGCTTGCGAAAAAATGGCCGCGCGCCTTCAGGATGATCCGTAAACGGAGGCACAGTCATCAACCCGCGAAGCTCCAGCCCTTCAAAACGCGGCGCGGCCTGCAGCAACTCCTCGAATTCCCGTGAATCCGGCACAACTCCGCTCTTGGCTGCCTCGCCACCGACATTGATCTCAATCAAAACCTTCAGCTTCTTGCGAAAGCTCTGGGCAGCCGCGTCCAGCTTCTCCGCCAGCTTCACCGAATCCACCGAGTCCACGGCGCCGAACAATTCCGCGGCCTTGCCAGCCTTATTCGTCTGCAGATGTCCAATCATGTGCCACTCGGCTTCGCGCAAATCTGCGAGCGCGCCGGTCTTCCCGGCAAACTCCTGCACGCGATTCTCCCCAAACACGCGCAGGCCCGCTGCGTAAGACTCGCGAATGCGCTCCGGTGGATGCGTCTTCGTCACGCCCATCAGCACTACTTCATCGCTGGAACGCCCCGCCCGCCGCGCCGCGGCGCTAATGCGCTCGCGAATCGCCGCAATATTCTCCGCGATCGACATGAAATCCCTTTGCCTAAAAAAGCATTGTCATCCTGAGGCCCGCGATTTTGCAGGCCGAAGGACCTCTGCATTTTGCCTGCGAGCGTCGAGGCTGCAAGCGAGTACATAGGTCCTTCGCTTTGCTCAGGATGACAAATGAGCTTTCAGCTACATAATCGCCGTCGGCGGCGCCGGATCTTCCGGACGTCCGCAATTGGCCAGCGGCACGCGAATCATTACAATCGCCAGAACCGCCAGCGCAGCCATCGCCAGCAGGAACGGCGGCGTCCATTTGAAGAGCGTCACATCGTGATTCGAGCCCACCAGCCCGGCGATCACCAGACCGCACAACGCTTCGCCGGCGATCATTCCCGAAGCCGTCAGCACTCCTGCATTGTCCACACGCGCCTTCTGCGCATCGTTGAAGCCGCGGCGGTCGCGCAACTTGTCGGTGATCCAGCGAATGATGCCGCCCACGAAGATCGCAAACGTGGTCCCCAGCGGCAGGTACATGCCGACGGCGAACAGCATCACGCTCTTTACTTCGATCATGATCATCCCCAACCCAAGCAGGATGCCCACGATCACCAGCGGCCACGCCATATCGCCACCCACAATTCCTTTGGACAGCATCGCCATCAGTCCCGCCTGCGGAGCCGGAAGCTGCGCGCTGCCGAAGTGATAGGCCTTGGCCAGAATTGCGATGGGGAAGAACAGCACCAGCGACGCCACGACGATGCCGAATAAATCTCCGATCTGCATTTTTGATGGAGTGCCGCCCAGAATGTATCCAACTTTCAAGTCCTGCAACATCTCACCCGCGACTGCCGATGAAACGCATACGACTGCAGCGACTCCCAGCACGGCCGCTACTCCGCCCGTGCCCTTCACGCCCATGGCCACCATGAGCAACGCGGCGATCACCAGCGTGCACAGGGTCAGGCCCGAGACCGGATTGTTCGACGATCCAATCATTCCGACCAGGTTTCCGGACACTGCGGCGAAGAAGAATCCGACCACGATCATGACGCCGGCCGCGACCAGTGATCCCGACAACACCTGCGCCCCGGTTAGCGTTCCCGCTCCGGCGATGAAATAGTGATAGAGCAGAATCATTGCCACAAAGACAACGCCCACGCCCGCGAAAATTGCCCTCGCCGGAAGATCGCGTTCGGTGCGATTGGTCGCCGCGTGCGCGGCCGCCGATTTCTTCAGATCAGAAACTGCGCGCCCCATGCCCAGCGCCAATTGCTTGCGCATCTTGAATAACGTGTAAGACGCGCCCACCAGCATGCCGCCCACCGCAATCGGTCGCACAATCGAAAAATAAATCGCGCTCGCCAGCAGGCTCCACGCGATCGGCTGTCCGCCCGCCTGCGCCTGTATGTAGGGACCGATCGTAAAAGTTAGAAGCGGGACCAGCAGGCCCCAGGCCAGCACGCCGCCGGCAAAGTTCAGCGCGGCCAAGCGCGGCCCAATAATGTAGCCCACTCCCAGATATGCCGGGCTGACATCGGGCGCGGTGAAAATTGTCGTGCCCCCGGTAATGGTCGTGGCCACGTTGGGATTCGTGCTCGTCCGCAGCAACAATTTCTTGCCCAGATTTCCGATGGTCACCGGGAACGTGTTATTGGGATTGAAGACGTTGATCGCGCCCAGCAGATACATGAAGCTGCCGAATCCCATGTTCGCGAATAGAATCTTCGCCGCCGTCGATCCCTGCTGGCCGGCCTTGTGAATCTCCGAGGCAGCCACCGACTCGGGGTAGGGAAGATCCGGATCCTCGACCATCACGCGCCGCAACAGGGTCACAAATAAAATGCCGAGCGTGCCGCCGATCATCATCAGCGCCACCGACTTCCAGTATTCCGGCGAGCTGAAACTGGGCGTCAGCGGCGGCCACAGCTCAGCCATCACAAATGCCGGAATGGTGAAGATCGCCCCCGCCGCCACCGATTCGCCAATCGAGCCCACGGTTCGCGCGATATTTTCTTCCAGCAGCGAGCCCTTCATCAGCCGTAGCAGCGCCATCCCGATCACCGCCGCGGGATACGTCGCGGCAATCGTCATCCCAGCCTTCAAGCCAAGATAGGCGTTGGCCGAGCCGAGAATCGCCGTCATCACCAGCCCGATCAGCAGGGCGCGGAGGGTGAACTCCTTCATCTCCATGGTTTCGGGCACATAGGGCGCGTGTTTCTTTTTTGTGGGAAGTTCGGTGACGGGAGTGCTCATGGGCGAAATCCTTTTCGGACCTGGGATGGAAGCTTGTTCCAGTGCGCGGTCTGATTTAACGTGATGTGCTCAACCTTATCAAATGGATTACGAAATCTCACGAACGGCGCACGTTAGCACGCGGCAAGGCCGCATTACAAGTGCGCTGCCGAACTGCTTGGGCGCTTGATCAGACTATGGCAGGGGCGCCCAGGTCCGGCATTCCGATGCGCTCACGGGCGCGGTCAACCGAGGGCCAATCCGAAAGCGAATCACCGCATCCGAGGTGGAGCAATAATTCTTCGAACCCGCCTGGTAGCTCTCAGGTGTGCCCGCGACTACATACTCCCGGCACTTCTGCCCATTGCAGATGGACTTGAGAGTGAACTGATAGCCGGAATTCGTGCACCATGCCCCGGAGATGCAGATGGCGTCGCCGAGAGTTGCGCCAATGAATCCGGCCCGTTCCCTGGAAGAGGAAGTCGCATTCTTGGGATCAGGCCCGAGTGTAGCCAGGTCAGGCGCATAGCCCCGATCCGTATAAAGGGTTGAGTACGCCACCTGCGCAGTATTTATGGAGCGTATCGAACTTACCGCCGCCGATTCATTCGCCGCGATTCTCGCCCGCAGCAAGTTTGGAATCGCAATCGCCGCTCCCACCAACACCGCGCCCACATCGACTCCTCCACTCGAACTGGCTTCGCGCAGGGCGCGCTCCTCCCCGTAGGCGCACATTACGATCGGTGTTTTTTCCATCGAGGTCTGCGACAGCACGTCGGCCATCTGCGGCACCGCTCGCTTCAGATTGAAGGCCATCATCGCGCCCGCGTCTTCATACAGCACTCCGGAAACTTCCGCCAAAGGCGGCGGAGGCAGTGCTGCCTGGAACTTCTTCGACTTGGCCAGCGACTCACCGGCGTTATGCAGCCGAATAGCTTTGGCAACTGCCTCGCGGCTGGAAGCGATAATCCAATAGCCGTCCGCAAATGCGTAGCCGACCTCGGTCATCTTCTGCGCGGAAGGAACTTCAAATGTGCGGTAGGTGATCTCACCGTCGTCAACGCGCTTCACGCTGACCTGCATGGCGGCGATCATTGTGTCCAGCGTTGCCTGCAGGCGCTGCGGATCATTGACCCGAAGAATTGCTCTCCATGTTGGGTTCGGTTCCAGCGCGTCCACTTCCAGAGCGATCTCGCCCGACAACTGGCTGAGCAGATCCGCCCGCAGATTCACTTTCAGCGCCGCTTCCATCTTGAACAGCCCATCGAGAGCATTCGGATTGGAGGCGCTCGTCAGCTCGCTGATGTCGTCGAAGATTTCTGCCGGATTCTTCAGCAATGCCGCGACGGTAATCATGGCATTCGCCGATACAAAATCGAGACTGCCCATCGGTCCGGGCGCGGCCAGCCACGAAGCGATGCCGCGCCGCGGCCCGGTAAAACTCAACTCCATCTGGCTGGCTGCCCGGCCGGGAGTGCTCGTGTGCTGCCAGACAAGATACTTCGCGTCGGCGAACCCCGAACGCTCCAGCATCATCGTGTCCTGCTTCGATCCCGTGGGCGAAAGCGCGAGCAGCTTCTGAAAATTGATGGCGCCCACGGCCGTCGTGCCGCCTTCATAAGCTTGGGTAACACGCTGGCCGAAAGGCGTGGAGGCGAAGCTCTGCCCATTCTTGTCCAACAGCGCGTTGAAGCGCCGAAGCGAGGCTACATCGAAGGCTCCTACGACGAAGCCCGGGCGGACCAGAATCGAAAGCTTTTGTTCGCCGTGGTTTTCTCTCGCTGCCGCCAGTTCCTGGGGGGCGTAAATTCGCATAGCGAGCTGCGATTGTCCCTTAAGCTCCTTTGCCATTTGGACAAGAAATTCCTTCGTCCCCGGCTTGCGCACCTCGGTGATAATCAGAAACGCCGGTTCCTTTTTCTCGTCGAGCGCAGCCGCCAGCACAACTTCGTCCCCGAGATACTGCGAAAGCGCAGAGTATTTCTCCAGATACTCTTCGATCTGCGGTCCGCCCACGGTCGGCTGCACCTGCTGCCACCAGGCCCGCAGATCGTCGTCCTGCTCCAGTCCTTTGTGAAAGATCGCCAGCGCCTGGTGAACGGCCTCGCCATAGTTGGGAAAAGCCGCGTAGAACGTAGTGAACTCGGGCAGCAGCGGCAGCAGGCTGCTCTGGCTGCGCACCGGCGGGAGTTGCACTTCCCGCTGCATCTTCTGAAACAACCGGCCCATGGCGTTCAGCAGTTCAGGCGAGGGTTTGAAATCTTGTGGAGTATTGGGGGCTGCTTGCGCGGTTGCGCCCGCTATGCCTACCAGAACGAGCGCGACGACCCTGATAAGCCCGGTAATACGATTGAAGTGATAACGCCGCAGGATTCCGCGATGGGGTTCCAGCCCTGTATCGCCAGCCATGGCCGCCTCCCTTGAAAAAGACAGAGGATGGTATCAGACGCCAGGCTGTTGGGCGAAAGTGAAGGTGAAGTGAGGCGGTAAATCTAAGAATCTTAAGGCGTACGCGTTTGGTCGCCCCCCTGATTAACGCCAAGGTGCGCCGCCCCCTTCATCTTCGAGGTATCCCGGTGTAAAATAGAGTTTAAGCAGGTCTGCCGCCCCTTCGTAGTTCGTTATCCCGAGGTGCAGAATATGAGCAACTCCCCCGCCCAACCGTGGATTCCCCCTTACCGTTGCCATGATTGTGGAAGTGATGTGGGCTTCCGCTCCCGCCGCCGGACCTTCAGCGAACGTTATCTGCTGCCGTTGTTCATGCTGCAGCCGGTGCGCTGTGGAGAATGTTTCCGCCGCGATTATCGCCTGGTCTTCACCCAGGTCCGCGACCGGCTGTCGGATACTCCCCGGATGATGCCCAAGCCGGCGGCTACGTCGAACCGTAACGTTGCCTAGAAACGGCCCTCGCCGCTATACTGCTATCTGCAGCAAAGGTTGGCCCGCGGCTGTTTCCGGCCAGCGGGCGGTTTAGGAGGCTGTCTTCAGCAGTAGTGAGGACCGAATCCCGGCCAGCCAGTCGACCACGGCGGTAGCGCGGCCTTCTATTGTTTCGCAACAGACCTCATCCTCGCGAATGCGTTGGGTTTGGCCGCTGCGAGTTGCCGAGAGCCTCTTCAACGTTCTGTTCCCTTCTGATTGCCGCATCTGCGGCGAGCCCCTGCTGAATATTTCCCGTCTTCCGGTTTGTCTCCAATGCCTGGCTGGGATTCATCCGGTTGAAGGGAAGGTATGCTCCATCTGCGGCGAGCGCGTGCTGTCTACGTACGCATTAAGCGGCCCCGATGAGTTAGTGTGCTGCCCGATCTGCCGCCGCCTCGAGCGCCCATTTGAGCAGGCGGTTGCTTATGGCAGCTACGACGGCGGATTGCGTGAACTGATTCACCTGCTGAAGTACAACGGGGTCCGCCCTGCCGCCGGAGTTCTGGGGCGCATGTTGGCCGAGGCGATCGGCGACCTTGGCCCCGCTCTGGGCGAAGCCAAAGTTATCTTAATTCCTGTTCCGCTGTTCAAGGGCCGGCGCCACCAGCGCGGATTCAATCAGGCGGAGCTGATTTCAAAGGCGGCGCTGGAGCATCTTTCCCGTGAGCGTTTCGAACTGCGTACCGATATTCTTGAACGCATGCGTGACACGCATTCGCAGATCGGCCTGACCAGCCACCAGCGCCGCGAAAATATGCGCGGAGCCTTCGCCGTCTCTCGGTCCGCCGAAATCGCGGATCGCCCGCTGCTACTTGTCGATGATGTGTACACCACGGGCTCGACGGCAACGGAATGCGCCAAGGTGCTGCGCCGCGCCGGAGCCGCGCAGGTTTGGGTCGCGACCGTAGCTCGCACCCTGAAAATGGCATCTAATCAGGGAAGTCTCAAAGTGCTGGGCTTTCAAGGTCGCGAATTTCAAGGCCCCGAAGATCGCGGCGAACCGGCAGCAACTGAAGCTGAGAGTCTGGAAACACTAAAGCACTGAACCTGGGTTGAATACATGTCGCCACGCATGGAACACGGAGTAGAACCAACATCCCGGATCGCCGCCGGGCTGTTCACCTCGGCGGCTGCGCACCGGGCTGGGGACGGTCATGCCCTGCTCGCGCCCGTGCTCGTTCTGAACGCCTCTTATGAGCCCATCAACGTTTGCGCCGCTCGCCGCGCACTCGTGCTCGTGCTCAAGGGCGTGGCCATGACGGAAGAAGAAAATGGACATTTCCTGCACGCCGCCCGCGTGGCCATGCGCGTGCCTTCAGTGATCCGCTTGCTCGAATACCGTCGCATCCCGCATCAGAGCCGTGCGCTGTCGCGGAAGAACATCCTGCTGCGCGACCGCAATACCTGCCAGTATTGCGCCACCGTGCTGCCTTCGAGCGAACTCACGCTTGATCATGTGATTCCGCGTTCTCGCGGAGGCTCGTCCACCTGGGAAAACCTGGTCGCCTGCTGTCACGGCTGCAATCGCCGCAAGGGCAACCAGTCCCCCATGGAAGCGGGCATGAAGCTGATGCGCGAGCCTCGCGCCTTCAATCTCCACACCAGCCGCCACATCATGCGCCTCATGGGCCGCAGCGACGACAAGTGGCGCAAGTACCTGTTCTACTAATCGCGCGCTTTTGTTACGTGGGGGCGGACGCATTCGTCCGCCCTGCGAGCGTAGCGAGCCCCGGACGAATGCGTCCGGGGTCACGTAGACCTGACCCCTTTCAGCCCACGCGCTCCCGGATTCGCGCCCACAACTTTCCCCAATAGTCCTGCTTCTTCAACCGCCGAACAAGAAAATATTCGTTCACCGGGCGGTCATCGTCGAGGGCTGGAACTCCTGGTTCTGCGCGGATGAGTTCATCGACACTCGCCTCCTGGCTCAACACCCGCGCGAACATCTGCTCGGCGGTGGGATACGGGCCCCACTCGACGAGATCGGCGCTCGCCGCTGGGGGCATATGCGCGGCAAGATCTTCCGCGCGGTAGCTCTCAAGCGGAGAATCGCTGGCCAGGAAATGGTATCCCCAACCTTCCACCGACCTGAACGCGCGCACATGAGGGAATGATTCCCTCAGAGCCCGCGCAGCCGCCGCAACGATTGCCCGATCCTCCGTTCCAACCGGCAACCACTGCTGCAGAATGCCGCCAGAGCGCAGATGCTGCCGGGCAATCGCGTAGAACTCTTTCGAGTACAGCAGGCTCGACGCCGCAGCCTCGACTGGCGGCGGTGGATCGATCACGATCACATCAAACTGCTGCCCCGATCGTTGCAAGTAAGACCTGCCATCGTCGATCACCACATGAGAGAGCGGAGAAGCCAACAGCGCATTCGCATCGGAGTGAAAGTAAGGAAAGAACTTCACCACGCTGGGCACCAACTCCACCGCGGTGGAAGAAACTCCCCAGGAAAGCGCCGAGCGGTAGGTCGTGCCCATGCCAAAACAAATCACCAGCACGCTCTGTGGAGGATGCGGCAGAAAGGCCAGTGGCAAGTGAGCAATCATCTTGGTGACCGGAGTCATGGAAGTCATGCTGACCCCGTTCACCAAAAGGTATTTGCCTCGTTTCGTCGACCCGATCGCAGTTACGGTCGCGGTGCTGTCGCGCAGAGTTTCCCGCGGAACGAATGTGGATTCGAAGTCTCGAGTCCCGACGACCATCGCCAGTCCGAGCAGGCAAGCGAGCGACTCTTTCCACTTCACGTGCCACTGAACGTCGCCAGCGGCCCCCAGCGCGGCAACCGGCAGGAAGGCAGCAACCATCCAGGGAAGTGCGCAAATCAAGAGTGCGTACCGTTCCCCGATCCAAGGAAGCAACACGAACCCTGAGATCAGTGGACCGATCACGCAGCCCGCAATATTCACCGCGTATCCTCGGCCCGCGCGATCCGGATCGCCTTGTGCCACGCGGTCGATCATCATGGGGGTGATCCATCCCACGATGAATGAAAATGGCAGGATGCTGAACACGCGCAGTTGGTAGACGAGACTGATGCGCGGATCGCACATCAATAGTGGAAGCAAGACCGAGAGGCTAAGCGCCGCAAACAGCAGACCGCCCAACTCGTCTTTGTAGGACTTGCTCTTGCGGTAGAAACGCGAACCCATGTAGGTGGCGCAAAAGTAGAGTCCCAGAATTGTGGCGAAGGCGTAAACCATCGTCCCCAACCCCGGCGTGAATATCCGTATCCAGACCACTTCACAGGCCATGCTCGTGAGGCCGGTTCCAAACAGAACGAGATAGGGCCAGCGGATCGCAACAGCAACTTGAGGCAGGGCCGGAGTCGGCTCCACTTGCGCCCTTTCTTCGCGTCGACCTTCGCTCAGTGACAACCGTAGAGCCGATAGCGCCAGCAGCAGATTCAGCGCGGCCGCGCAGCCCAGAGTTCCTTTGAAGCCCAGTTCTTCGATCAGCAATAAAGGAACGCCAGTTCCGGCGAGTGCGCCCAGCACGTTTGCCAGATACAAGTAGCTGAACGACCGTTCCGAGTCACCGGCCTCGGCACCAGATCGCTCTCGAATGGCGGCCATGGCCAAGGGGAAGGTCGCTCCCATGCACGCGCACCACGGAACCATCGCGATCCCAATCCACAATCCCGCCAGCAGGTAGTAGAGCGGAGGAGAAAATGGATCTCCGACTTCGAGACGTTGCAGAATGCTCCGCCCAACAGACAGTTCCCACGGAACCGCAAACGCCGACAGACTTATGAGGAATTCGACCGCGGCGTAGAGACGCAAGCTAGGCACGCGCAGCACTCGTCGCCTCACCAGCTTGCCCGCGCCCCAGGAGCCGACGCCTAGCCCGATCATGAACGCCGACAGAACGATCGATACCAGCGCGGTTGTCACCGCAAACCGCGCCATGGCCTGGCGCAGCCACACCAATTCATAGAGAACGCTGCAGAAGCCGGAGACAAAGAAGAACCCGAAGTACCAGCGCAGTTTCATCGCTTGTGCGGAGAAGAAACAGTATTAAACAGGAGTGCGGGGTGCTAAGCAACTAACTACGAGGATCCGCCCGCGAGCGCAGCGAGCCCCGGACGAATGCGTCCGGGGCCACGTGTTTCTTACTTCTGTGGCGGGCTCTGTGCCGGGGGTTGGGTGGTCGGGGGTTGGGTCCCGTCCGGCTTCTTTTGATCTTTCGGCGCGTTGGGAATCTCTTTGCCCTCGTACAGAATCTTGGTGTTGGTGCCGAATCGCTTGTAGTCTTCGTATTTCACGATCTCGCGGATGTGCACATCTTCCGTCTTGAAGTGCAGTTCGTCATCGGCCTTGGTATAGACCGGGAACCAGTACTGTCCATCGATCTGCTGCCGCCACGTCGTGAACTTGGGGAAGAGATTTTCGTTGTCGCTACTTCTCTTGGCCGCGCAGGGATGCCCGTTGCACAAGTCCGGCACGGTTTTGCCGTAAGTTTTCACGATTTGATAGTCGTGATCGTCGACCCAGACGCGTCCCTGAAAGTAGCGCTTCTTGCCTTCAATCTTCTTCGGCGCAATGTCGAAGACAAAGCAGTGCAACTCGTCTTCCTGCTGCTGCCCAACATAAAGAATGTTGTATTCCGGAAGATCGTCCGTGGTCAGCACAAACGGCAGCCGGTGCCGGATGTCCTGCATATCTTCCTCAGACATGAAGATCCTTGTCAGGCTCGACGACGGCGCGAACACCACATTCTCGATGCGCTGGCCTTTATCGTTGAACATCACGTCGAAAACCTCTCGGTATTCGCCGTCGACCGTCTCGCCGTCGACGGTCTCAACCTTCACGTCCTGGCGATAGGTGTACTGATCGCGCGCCTTGGCGAACTCCGTCTCCTTGGTGGCGAAGCGCTTGATGATCTCATCGGGCGTGATGCCCGTAGGCTGTGTTCCCTGCAGCGGACCTTCCTGGGCGTGGGCAGTCAATGGCGCCAGCGCGCACATGGCGATGGCCAAGCAAAGCACCAAAGGGCGGAGCAAGAATCTCATATCTCTAGTGTATCGGATGGAAGGAACTGCCAAGACGTTGCATGAAAACGTAATCATTCGCAGAGACGTAACTAGATATGTCTCTTGGCGGCGATGTCTGTGTGTGACCGCGGCGACCCTCCCTCCGTACCCCTCTCCGCTCAGTGAGGCCGGAGGGAGAGCGCCTGCAGTTCTGCCGTCTACTTGGATGCCTCTTCCCCCAAGGGGTTGCCGTGGAGGGCGCGGCGTTGGATGAATCTACCCATGCTGATACAAACGCTTGTCATCCTGAGGCGGGCGTTCTTTGCCCACCGAAGGACCTATGTACTTTGCCGGCAGCATCGACAATGCCGACGAGTGCATAGGTCCTTCGCTTCGCTCAGGATGACAAGCCTTTTTTAGCCGCACCATCTGGCTGAAACTCATGCCGCTCGAACCATTCCAAACTCAAATCTCTCCAAGCCGCATTCACCGAGACAATTAAAGCAATCTTTTTAATTCTCAACCAGCCTTTGATTTCCTTCTCCCGCTCGATTGCATTGTGCACATCCTGAAAGCGCTCGAAATAGACCAAGCGGTCAAGCTTGTACTTCGCTGCGAAGGCAGAACCGACCCCAAGCTTATGCTCCCGCACTCGCCGCATGAGATTGTTCGTGACGCCGGTGTAAAGGGTCTTCGATCGGTTCGTCATGATGTAGACGAAGTAAGTTTTCTCCTCGCGCATGCCGAAAGCATTGCACTCGGTGTCGTAGGCGTCTGTGACGAATGAACATCGAGCCTGTGCAAATACCGAGTCTCCTAGCCACCAAAAAGCGTTGTCATCCTGAGCGAAGCGAAGGACCAATGTACTCGCCGGCGGCGCCAGTGCTGCCGGCAAAGTCCACAGGTCCTTCGGCGGGCAAAGTGCGCCCGCCTCAGGATGACAAGCCTGAGAGGTCGATGGCAAAGCGTGGCAGATGGCTCCTGGGCGTATACTTCAGGGTTTGCCGTAGGAGGTCTTTATGCGCCGTCTTCTTCTCTCTCTTCTTGTGCTCTCCTTCGTTCTTCCACTTGCAGCTCAGGCCAAGCATCCTTTCACGTTCGACGACATGATGAAGCTGAAGCGTGTCGGCGATCCGCAGGTCTCACCCGACGGCAAGTGGGTGATCTTCAGCGTGGTCGACGTCGATCTCGCGGCCAATACGAAGACGCCGCACATCTGGATCGTGCCCACGGCGGGAGGTCAGGAAAAAGAAATCATCGCCGACCAGGATGCCGATCGCCCGCGCTGGGCGCCGGATGGGAAGCGCTTCGCGTTTCTGTCGACGAAGGAAGGCGGGTCGCAGGTGTGGAGTGCGGATTTCGATGGTTCTACGGGGACAGTGGCGGGCGTGCATAAGCTAACTTCCATTGCCACCGAAGCCGGTGGCGAACTCTGGTCACCGGATGGCAAGAACATTTTGTTTACTTCGGACGTATATCCCGAATGCGACAACTCGCCATACATCGAAGAAAACTGCAACGTGATGAAGCTCAAGGAGGCAGAAGGATCGAAAAGCAAGGCACTCATCTTCGACCACCTGCTCTATCGGCATTGGAATGCTTTTAAGGCGGGCAAGCGCACACATATTTTCGTCGTCGAGGCAGGTGCCCCTTACCCGCAGCGAACGGGGCCCAAACCCGAGACAGGACAAAACGCCGCCGGAGCGCCCGGTTCTGGAAGTATTGGACCCCTGCGGACGCCTCGCGACCTCACGCCCGGCGACTACGACGCGCCCGTGTTCTCGCTTGGCGGGCAGGACGACTATGCCTTCTCCCCTGACGGGCAGGAGATTTGCTACGCCTCGAATCACGACAAGAATCCGGCGGCTTCGACCAATAACGATCTGTGGATCGTCCCAGTCAGCGGAGGGCCGGCCAAGAACATCACCGCCGACAATCCTGCCAGCGACACGTCGCCGCTCTATTCGCCCGATGGCCGCTACATCGCCTACCGCGCCCAGCAGCGTCCCGGATACGAGAGCGACCGCTTCCGGCTCGTGCTCTACGACCGCAAGACAGGCGAGAAGAAAAATCTGACGGAGAGTTTCGATCGATGGGTCGGTACGTTCGCTTGGGCTGGCCCAAACGGCATATTCTTTAGTGCCGAGAAAGAGGGAACGTCTCCCGTCTTTTACGAAAGCGTTTTTAGTTTCCGCGATGCTCCGAGCCAACCCAAAGAAATCTTGGGCGGCTTCAATGACGATGTAACGGTAGCCCCTATCGGAATTCTGTTCACGCGCATGTCACTGAAAGAACCGACGGAGGTCTTCAAGGCAAAGCTAAAGTATGAAACGGGTTGCGTCGATCCTGCGCCAGCGGGCAAAGGGTGCATGAGTGATGTCATGCTCGCCGACTCTCCTCAAGCGATCGCACAACTTGCACACATGAATGATGCCGTCCTCTCCCAGGTCGCCATGTCCCAGCTCGAATCTTTCTGGTTCACCGGCGCTCACGGCGACAAAGTCGAAGGCTTCCTCGTCAAGCCGCCGAACTTCGATGCCTCGAAAAAATATCCCGTGAAGTTCCTCATCCACGGCGGGCCGCAAGGAGCGTGGGGAGACGACTGGAGCTATCGCTGGAATCCCGAACTGTTTGCGGCGAATGGATACGTCGTCATCATGATCAACTTCCACGGCTCGACCGGATACGGGCAGAAGTTCATCGACGCCATCAACGGCGACTGGGGCGGCGCTCCGTTTGAAGACCTGATGAAGGGCCTCGACTACGCCGAGCAGACCTATCCGTTCATCGATAAGAACCGCGAATGCGCGCTGGGCGCCAGCTACGGCGGATACGCCATCAACTGGATCCTCGGCCACACCGACCGCTTCAAGTGCCTGGTGTCGCACGACGGCATGTTCAACGCCGAGTCGGCCTGGGGCACGACCGAAGAGCTCTGGTTCAACGACTGGGAGTTCAAAGGCACGCCCTACGACAATCGCGAAAGCTATGTAAAGTGGTCGCCGCACCAGTACGCGAAGAATTTCAAGACGCCGACGCTGGTCATCCACGGGCAGCGCGACTACCGCCTCGACGTGAGCGAAGGCTTCCAGCTTTTCACCACGCTGCAGATGGAAGGCGTGCCGTCGAAGATGCTCTACTTCCCCGACGAAGGCCACTGGGTACTCAAGCCGCAGAATTCAAAGCTGTGGTACGAAACAGTAAACGCCTGGGTCGATCAATGGACGAAGCCGTGATCGGGCTTAGATGATGAAGGGGCCCAGAAGTTTTGTCATCCTGAGCAAAGCGAAGGACCTGTGCACTCGCCGGCAGTATCGGCACTGCAGGCAAGTACATAGGTCCTTCGGCGGGCAAAGAACGCCCGCCTCAGGATGACAACGCAGCCTACGAGACTCGAGGTTCACCCATGACCGCTGAATCACTTGATGCCAAGAAACTCAGACCCTCCGTTTCCGCCATGCTATCCGTGCGCAACGGCGCGCGCGCCGTCGAGTTCTACAAAGCGGCCTTTGGAGCGCAGGAATTATTCCGCTTCGATGCTCCCGACGGCTCCGTGGTCGCGCAGTTGTCGGTGGGTGCGTCGGACTTCTGGGTCACCGATGAATCTCCAGAGAATTTGAACTTTAGTCCGCAGACACTGGGAGGCGGCTCAGTGCGCATGGTTATGGTCATCGACGATCCCGACGCGGCCTTCGCCCGTGCCCTGGCCGCGGGTGCCACGGTCGTCTGGCCGGTCGAAGACCAGCATTATGGCTGGCGCGTAGGCCGCGTGGTCGATCCTTTCGGCCATCATTGGGAGATTGGCAAGCCGCTGTGATGAGCGGCGTTGTCATAGCAGGTGTTGTCATCCTGAGCGGAGCGAAGGACCTGTGCAAGCGCCGGCAGTACCAGCGGTGCCGGCAAGTGCAGAGATCCTTCGGCCTGCAAAACGCAGGCCTAAGGATGACAAAGCTGAGGTTTAGAGGATGATGTATGCGGAAAACAAAATCCCCAACTCGCCCGAAAAAAGTTCCCACCGAGCTCTCGCAGACCGATGCCGAAACCCAACTCGATTCTTTCCTCGCAAAGTATTCGCCCGACGTTGAGGCGTTCGCCCGCCGCGCACTCGCCAAGATGCGCAAGCTTGTTCCCGGCGCCATCGAAATGGTCTACGACAACTTCAACTGGCTGGTCATCGGTTTCAGCCCGAGCGAGCGGCCCTCGGAGGCGATCTTTTCTGTCGTGCTGCCGCCGGGCGCAGTGACGCTGTGCTTTTTGCAAGGAGCCGGACTCCCCGATCCGGCGGGACTGCTGCGCGGAAGCGGCAACGTGGTGCGAAATATCCGGCTCTACACCAACGGCGAAGAAGACGAAAAGCTGCTCGATAATCTTGAAGTGCTCAGCCTGATCAACGTGGCATTGAATCGCGCCAAAGTGCCGATGCCCGCGAGGCAGCGCCGCAAAATGATCATCCGTGCAGTTGCGAAGCGCCAGCGCCCGCGCAGGAAGAAGTGATTTCCGCCATAGTCATCGCTAGAAAATTGTCATGCAAAAGAATTGTCATCCCCCGCTGAATTGTCATCCTGAGCGAAGCGAAGGACCTCTGTACCTCGTCGGCAGCGCTGATGCTGCCAGCCAGTGCATAGGTCCATTCGGCGGGCAAAGAACGCCCGCCTCAGGATGACAAAGTTGGAATTGACGCAGAGCTGATCACGCTTACTCCTGCGGCCCTTCGCCCTCGGCGGGCGCGAGCGGCAGTCGCGTGGCGTCGCGCATCATGGAACGTTCCTGGTCAGAGAACATGCCTTTGAAGCGCTCCGAGTTGATGACCTGCTCGCGCTGATCGGGCGGCATGGAGCGCAAATCGCGGATCGCGGTGGTCACCATGCGCTGGCGGTCGGGCGGAAGCTGGCGCATCTGGCCGAAAATCTGCCGCGCCTGCGCCTTCTGCCCAGGCGTCAGATGCTCCCAGGTTTCCATGCGGTTGAGCATGCGCAGTTGCTGCTGCGGCGGCAGGCTGGAGAAGTGCTGCAAACGCTGCCGGAGTTGCTGCTGCCGCGCCGGAGGCAAGCGGCGGAAGTCGGGATCGTTTTGCAGTTGGCGCTCCTGCTCGGCAGGAGGCATGTCTTTATAGCGGCGCAGCCAGTCGCCGGCGTGACCGCGCTGCTGCGCCGGCTGCCGGGGCGCTTGATACGCTGGAGCCTGACGCCGTTGTTGCACCGGATGGAACGTTCCTCGTTGCGCTGGGCAGGGAAGTGGGGCTACCGCTGCCATCGCCAGCGCAGCAGCCGCCAACCATTCCACGCGATGTTGTCCCCGACTCATGTTCCCCGTTCAAACTCGCCACAACGCCAATTCCTGAAAGACCCTGCAAACTCGCTTGCCAAAAACTATCCAGCTTACGGATTCGCCACCACATCCTGCTGCACGTCCAGATCATCGAGCAGCTCAAAATCCGAATAGAGATCGTGATTCTTTTCCAAAGACTGCAGATCGCTGACCGCACTACCCGGCTCGACAACAGTATTGGCTGTCGCCATATCGGCATTCGGACGATAGCTGCCGCGCGCAAAGAACAATCCGACACCCACCCCCATCAACACAGTAAGCGCCGCAGCCAGCACGGGACGGCGCAGCCAATAGCGCCAGCCCGCCTGGGGCTTAGCCATTTCTTCGCGCAGCCGGGCCTGCAGCCGCACGTCAAAATACGGCGACGGCTCCGGCACCTGCCATTCATCCAGCACTGCCATGGTCGCGCGCATCGCCTTCAGTTGCCCGGCGCAGGCCGCGCAGCCCTCCAAATGCTTGTTCTCGTCCGCCGTGGGCTGATCGAATCCCGCCGCCACTTCCGGCATTCGTTCGCGAATCGCTTCGCAGTTCATAACCTCGTTCCTCTCACTTCCCGCCTACCGTCGCTTCCACTGGGGCTGAAGCCCTCTTCATTTCTTGATCGCGCGGATGAAACCGCGCCTTTTTAAACAAATTCTTTCAACTGCTCGCGCAAAGTCTCATAGGCCCTGAAGAGCAGCGACTTGGTCGCGGACTCGCTCTTCTTCAGCACTTCGGCAATCTGCTTGTAATCCATCTGCTGGTACTTGTGCATGATCACCGCTAACTTCTGCTGCTCGGGCAGTGCCTCCACCTTGTTGCGGATCGCCAGCATGCGCTCGCGCCGTACCATGGCCTGTTCGGCAGTCAGGCTGGCATCGGCCAATTCAAACGTCGTGCCCGTATCGTCGTCCGGCTCATCGATGCTGACCGTCACCTCGGGGCGTTCATGGCGCGTATCGCGCGCATGATTGACCGCCAGGTTGGTCGCAATACGGTAAAGCCAGGTCGTAAACTTCGCGCTCGCCTCATAACTCGCGCGCGAGCGGTACACCCGCAAAAAAACTTCCTGGGCGAGATCCTCAGCCGCTGCCGAGTTCCGCGCCATACGATACATGAAGCTCACCAGCGGGCGGCGATATTTCTGCACCAGATAATCGAAAGCCGACTGGTCGCCCGCCTTCACCCGCAGCATGACGTCGGCGTCGGACGGCGCTCCCGCTAAGCCAGAGAACGCTGATGCAGGCGTGGTCGTCGCCATCAGCATGCCCGGATCCAGTGCGGCCGTGCTCACACTTATCTCAACCCCGGAAGTGGCAGAAAGTTGCGTCTCAGAAAGGGCGGAGAGGTCGTCCGAAGTGCTTGAAGCCGTTCGAGATAGCGGGCTTCGCGGAGGTTTCTGCTCGAGGCTCATACCAAGGTGTGCAAATAGGGGGAGAAACAGGCGGATTACACCCCTCTCCGGCATAGGCTACCATGGCGGGCGCGGCACGCAAAACCGCGAAGGACATCCGGCGCTCGCCTTCCTCAGCCTGCGACAACTAACCCCTTCGGGCCAGCATCCCATCACCGCAATTCTTTACAAGCGGCCTGCTTCACATAGATTATTTCTGGGGCTGGCGGGCCGCAGCGCTCGGGTGCTTTTTCGTTCATTATGCGTGTCTTAGTTTTCGCACTCCTATTACTATCCCCCGTCTTCTTGTCGGCGCAACTTGCGCCACAGGCTCCTCAGGCCGCGTACGAAGGCCAGAATGTGAGCGCCATATCGCTGATTGCCAATCCTCATCGCGACCTGAATCCGCTCTACTCGTACGTCACACAAAAAGTGGGCGCGCCTTATTCGCAGGAGAAGATCGAAGCCTCGGCACAAGTGTTGCAGAAGGCTGGAGGGTTTCCCAAGGTCGACGTCAGCGTGACGCCGGAAATTTCCGGGCTGAGAATTAATTTCCTGCTCGAGCCCGCGTATTACCTGGGCGTGGTCGAGTTTCCGGGGGCAGCAAAATATTTTTCTTATACGCGGCTCTTGCAAGTAGTTGATCTAGCCGACGAGGATCCCTATGATCCTTCGCGCTTGCCCGGCTCCGAAAAGGCTCTGCTGAATTTTCTTCACCACAGCGGATATTTCCAGGCGCAGGTGCATGCCGAGACGAAAATCGACGACGCGCACCAACTGGTCAACGTCAATTTTGTGGTGGAGGCGGGCAAGCAGGCGCGCATTGGCTCGATTACTCTCGAAGGTCCCACGGCTGCGCAAGACGCGAAGTTGCTGCACTCAGTCCACTCGCTGCGCGCGCGACTCTCGGGAGGCCTGCTGAAAAAGGGTAAGACCTACTCGCCGGGACGGATCAGTGAGGCTGCCTCCTGCATGAAGAAATCACTTATCCACCAAGGCCGGCTGGCAGCCAGTGTGCATGAGAATCCACCGGAGTATCACGCCGACACGAATCTGGCGGATGTTTCGTTTAAAGTCGAGGTGGGTCCATTGGTCACTGTGCGCGCGGTGGGCGCCAAGTTGTCATTCCTGCCGTTTCTCGCCCATCGCGAGATGAAGAAGCTCATTCCGATTTATTCCGAGGCCGCAATCGACCAGGAACTGGTCGATGAGGGCCAGCGCAATCTGACTGACTATTTTCAGAAGAAGGGATATTCCGACGTCAAGGTGACAGCAAAAATGGAAAAAAGTCTCGATCAGATTCTGGTCGAGTACAACATCGATCGCGGCCCGAAGCGCAAGGTCGAACGGATTCTGTTTCACGGCAATAACGCGCTCTCGCAAAAAGAGCTGATGGCGCAGGTGACGGTGAAGAGATCGCACATCTGGTCGAATGGCAGCGTCAGCCAGAAGCTACTGAAACAAAGTGCCGACAACATCACCGCGTTGTACGCGGATCATGGTTATGAGAAGGCAAAGGTAACGCCCCGCGCCATCGACCACGGGTCGAAGAATGCTGTCGAGTTTGATATCGAAGAGGGGCAGCAGACCATCGTCGAGGACGTGAAGGTCTCCGGGAATCAGAATGTGCCATATGCCCAGCTCGCCGACTCGAAGGGATTACAGACGCGCAGCGGCGCGCCTTATTCACCGCGTAAAGCCACCCAAGATCGCAACCGAATTTCGGCCACCTATCTGGATCGCGGATATCTCAATGCCGAGGTGAAAGCCACGGTGCTGCCGGTCGCAGGCGATGCGCATCGCGTGAACGTGGTTTACGCGATCGTCGAGCACCAGCAAGTGCGCATCGAACAGGTGGTCTATTTGGGGCAGGAGCATACGCGAACTTCGCTGATTGAGAAGACGGCCAACATTCCCCCGGAGACTCCCATGCAGCGCCTGCAACTGATGGAAGGCGAGAGCCACCTGTATGACCTGAACATTTTTGATTGGGCCAGCGTAGGGCCGCGTAAGCCCATCACCGATCAGACCAGCGAAGACGCGCTGGTCAAGGTGCATGAAGCCAAGCGCAACGAGATTACCTACGGCCTCGGATTTGAGGTCTCGCATCGCGGCGGCAACATTCCCACCGGGACTGTCGCTTTGCCAGGCGGCGGTGGGGCGATTGGACTGGGCAACAATAAGATTGCTCCCAGTCAGGCGACTTATGCCAGCCCGCGTGGGCTGGTCGAATTCACCCGACGCAACCTGCGCGGGTTGGGCGAGACCGCGGGCGCATCGATTCTGCTTTCGCGGCTCGATCAGAAGATGCTGGCCAACTACGCGCAGCCGCATTTCTGGGGATCGCAGTGGAGTTCGCTGACCAGCCTAAGCGGAGAGCGCACGAGCGAGAATCCACTGTTTACCGCGAGCCTCGGCGATATTTCATTTCAGCTGGAGCGCACGCTGAATCACAAGAAAAATATGCGGGCGCAGGTTCGCTACGACTTCAACAAGACTGACTTGTCGCACTTGCTCGTTCCCGAGCTGGTGTTGGCCCAAGACCGCAATGTGCTGCTCTCCACTATCTCGGGAACCTTCATTCACGATACGCGCGATAAGCCGCTGGACGCGCATCGCGGCCAATTTACCACCGTGAATCTGGGGCTAACGCCAACGGCCCTTGGGTCGAGTTCGAATTTCGCGAAGTTGTTTGCCCAACATGCGTTCTACAAACCAATCAAATCCACGGTGTTCGCTAACAGCATTCGCCTGGGATTCGCATTGCCTCTTGCCGGAAGTTTCGTGCCTACGAGCGAGTTGTTCTTCTCCGGCGGTGGAACAACGCTGCGCGGGTTCCCCATCGACGAAGCCGGCCCGCAGAGGCTGGTGCCGTTTTGCAACGTGCTGCAAGGCCAGTCAGGATGCGTGAACGTGACCGTGCCGGTGGGCGGCAAGCAACTTTTCATTTTGAATTCCGAAGAACGCTTTCCGCTTGGCATCATGAAGGCGCTGGGGGGCGTGGTTTTCTATGATGGTGGAAATGTTTTCAGCGCCATCAACTTCAATAACTTCATCAGCAATTACAGCAACACAATTGGCGTCGGATTACGCTATTCCACGCCCATCGGCCCGGTTCGCTTTGATCTGGGACGCAACCTGAATCCGCTTCCGGGGATCAATCCCTGGCAGTACTACATCACGATCGGGCAATCTTTTTAGGAACGGTCATGACTTGGAAACGCAGAATCGCCTGGATTGTCGCGGGGTTGGCAGCATTGCTGATCGTCGTGGGCGTCGGAGGATATTTCTATTTGCAGAGCGCAAGCTTCCAGCAATTCGCCCTGCAGAGAATCGTCCAGGAAGCGGACGCCGCAACCGGCTGCAAGGCCCAGATTGGCGGGTTGCAGTTCGACCTGCATACGTTGACCGCGAACCTCTACAACATCACCGTGCACGGAACGGAGTCTGTGGAGCAGCCTCCGCTGCTGCATGTCGACCAGCTTACGGTCCAGATCAGGATCTTGTCGCTTGTGGGGCGCAAGTTTTCTCTCCAGCACTTACTCATTGCGCATCCGGTCGCTCATCTCCAGGTGAGCAAAGATGGGAAAACCAATCTGCCGTCGCCTCCACCCAGCAACAGTCACGGCACCACCAATCTGTTCGACCTCGCGATCGGCCACGCGCAGCTGACCAATGGTGAGATCGATTACAACGATCGCAAGGCCCCGCTGGATGCGGACCTTTTCGATCTGAACGCCGACGTTCATTTCGTTTTCATCCGCAAAACGTACGAAGGGCAACTCTCCTACGCTCGTGGGCACTTGCGCTATGCCGAGTATGCGCCCGTGGAGCACGATTTGAATGCCAGGTTCAGCGCTTCGCCGGAACGATTTGATTTGCAGTCGGCGGAATTGAAGGTGGGCGCTTCGACGGTGCGGCTGCACGCTGAAATTTCGAACTACTCCAATCCGATCGCCGATGCGAATTATGAAATCCAGATTCACGCGCAGGATTTCGCCCAACTCTCTCCCGCAGTGGCTACCTCCGGAGATGTGTCGCTTACGGGCAAGTTGAAGTATCAGAGTGCGGCAAACCAACCCTTGTTGCGGTGCCTCTCTGTGACCGGCCGGCTTGCCAGTGAGGTGCTTACCGCCGCCGCTTCTGGCCGGCGCGTGGAATTGCGGCGCTTGCATGGGGACTATCAACTAGCGAATGGCAGGTTGCAGGTGAGCGATCTTCGCATCGATACACTCGGGGGCCGAATCGACGCTAATCTGGAAATGAATGATCTGGATACGACTCCGGCGTCGCGCCTTCGCGCCTCCGTGCATGAAGTATCGCTGCGCGCGCTGCAACAGATGGCACCCCATCAGGCCCTTCATGGCGCCAGGCTGTCGGGTAAGCTGAACGGCACGGCTGTGGCCGATTGGAAAGGCGCCATCAGCAACTTGCACGTGCAGTCGGATTTGACGCTGCGGGCGCTCGCGGGGACCACTACGAATCCGTCGGCAAGCGATGTCCCGGTAGACGGCGCAATTCATCTGACCTATGACGGGCCGCGGCAGGCCCTAGCCTTGCGCCAGACCTCGTTGCGCATTCCCTCCGCAGCCCTCACCGCGCAAGGAGAAATCAGTTCGCATTCAAACTTGCAGCTTCAGATAAATGCCAGCGACCTGCATCAGGTGATCGCATTGGCCTCTTCATTCGCAACCTCGAACGTAACCATGCCCGCCATCTCCGGCTCGGCTGCGCTGCAAGCCACTGTGCGCGGCCCGATTACCAGTGCGATCAAGAAGCCGAAAATCACCGGTCATCTGAGCGCGCAAAATTTGCAGGTGGAAGGCAGCCAGTGGAGCAGCGCGAAACTGAACCTGCAGGCGTCGCCTTCCGGCATTTCGATTACCGATGGCGCCCTGGTGAACGCGGAGAAGGGGCAGGCCACTTTCAGCGGAAACGTTGCGCTCCGCGACTGGGTATATCAGCCCACAGACTCGATCAAAGCGAGCCTGAATGCGCAGAGGCTACGACTGTCGGATCTGCAGCGCTTGGCGAAGCAGAATTTCCCAGTCTCGGGAGAGCTCTCAGCCAATATTTCGATTTCGGGTTCGGAAGTGAATCCCGCCGGCTCGGGAACCGCACAGATCACCAATGCGCGGGCTTACGGGGAGCCGATTGAAAATCTCGCAGCACAATTTCACGCGAGCAAGAGCACGATCGTTTCTACTCTGAATGTTTCCGCCCCGGCGGGGGCGGTAACTGCGAACCTCTCCTATACGCCGAAGACAAGAGCGTACAAGGTTCGGCTCGATGCGCCTTCGCTTGCGCTGCAGAAGCTGCAAACCTTCCAGCAGAGGAATCTGGGCGTGACCGGAGCGCTGAGCGCGTCGGCCAATGGCGAAGGCACGCTGGATGATCCACAACTAACGGCGATTGTGCAGCTGCCGCAACTGGAAGTTCGAAACGACTCCATTTCCGGGCTGAAAGCTGAAGCCCGCATAGCGAATCATTCGGCGGATTTCAACTTCGATACGCAGATCGTACAAGCCGCGGTGCACGGGCACGGTCGCGTTGCTTTGAGTGGAGACTATTACGCCGACGCGCAAATTGACACCGGCACGGTTCCCCTGGATGTGTTGCTGGCCACCTATGCAACCGGTGTGCCCCAAGGCTTTACTGGGCAGACTGAATTGCATGCGTCCCTGAAGGGCCCGCTGAAAAACAAATCACAACTCGAAGCCCACATCTCCATTCCGGTGTTGAATGCGAGTTATCAGTCGCTGCAGATCGGAATCAGCAATCCGATTCGCGCCGACTACGTGAATTCCGTAATCACCCTGCAGCCGGCGGAGATTCAAGGCACGGGGACTTCGCTGCGTGTCCAAGGTCAGGTGCCCATTGGCGGCAACGCTGCGCCTACGCTGACTGCTCAAGGTTCGATCGATGCCCGCATTCTGCGCATCGTCGATCCCGATGTGCAAAGTTCGGGCGTGGTCGCGGTCGATGTGCGCGCATCGGGTTTCACCTCGTCGTCGAGCCGGACTCCGGCGATTCAGGGGCAGCTTGAATTCAAAGACGTCGCGTTGTCGACTGCTGCCGCCCCTGTGGGAGTCAAGAAACTCAACGGCACCGTCGACATCACCAGCGATCATCTGCAAATCGCGAAGATGACTGCACAGGTCGGGGGCGGACCGGTTTCGTTGGCTGGTTCCGTCGCCTACCAGCCCGGCGTGCAGTTCAATCTCGCCCTGCAAGGCCAGGGAGTGCGCCTGCTTTATCCCGCGGGGACGCGTTCTTCCCTCGATGCGAACCTGACGTTCAGCGGTACGACACAAGGGTCGGTGCTGAACGGCCGCGTTGTCATCAACAGCCTTGGCTTCACTCCCGACTTCGATCTCTCGACCTTCGCCGATCAGTTCGGCGCGGGCCCCGTTACGCCCTCGCAGCCCGGTTTTGCCGACACCGTGAAGCTCGCGATTGCGGTGCAGTCACAGGGAAACTTGAGTGCAACCAGTTCGCAAGTGAGCATTGCCGGGCGCGTCGCCCTGCAAGTGGGTGGGACGGCTGCCGATCCAGTGATCACCGGGCGCACAAATCTGACCTCCGGCGAACTGTTTTATCGCAACGTGCGCTACCAACTGCAACGCGGGTTCATTCAGTTCGGTAATCCCAATGAGACGCAGCCCGACCTGAACGTGTCCGTCACCACGACCGTCGAGCAATACAATCTGACCATCACTTTGCGCGGACCGCTCGACAAACTCACTACCGCGTACACTTCCGATCCTCCCCTGGCCACCGCCGACATCATCAATCTGATTGCGCAAGGCAAGACCACGCAGGAATCCGCAGCGGCCACTCAAAGCACCGATTCCATCATCGCCTCGCAAGCGGTGGGTCAATTGAGCAATAGCGTGCAGAAGCTGGCCGGCATTTCGAGCCTGGAAATTGATCCGACGATTGGCGGCAGCCAGAATCCCTCGGCGCGCGTCGCTATTCAGCAGCGGGTGACGAAGAATTTGCTCTTCACTTTTTCCACCGACGTCTCGCAGCCGGGAAGCGAAATCGTGCAGGGCGAATATCAGGTCAACAAGCATTGGTCGGTAAGCGCGCAGCGCGACCAACTCGGTGGAGTTGCAGTGGACGGCCGCTATCACACCCACTTTTGAGTGGCTGTTGCTGAATCACCGCGTGAGCCAGGCTAGGCCGCTTCGTCCCGCCGGGGACGGTTTTCCGTTGGCGCTACAAACCGCAGCGATTTTTCATTGCGGGCTTTTGCGAGTTCAGAATTGAGTTCGGCGCCCACCAGCAGAACGAATGAATTCCAGTACAGCCAGGTCATGAAGGCGACGAAGCCGCCCAGCGTGCCGTAAATCCCGTTGAAGTTGGCGAAATTGCGGAAGTAAATTCCCAGCGCGGACGAAAGCGCGTCGCCCACAACCACAAACAAGATCGCTCCCGGAAGCGTCGCCGAGAATCGTTGCTTAACGGCGGGCGCGAGGAAATAAACCATCTCGACCGCGAGCACAGTAAAGCCGATGGCCAGCACCCACCGCAGAACGGGCCAGATCACGCCGAATGCCCACGAAAAGCCGAGTTCGAGCGCTACCCATTCGCCGAACCTCGGGCCCACAATCATGACCGCGAGCGAAAATAAAAGCAGTCCTCCACACACGATCGCCAACCCCACCGCCAGAAGTCGCGTCTTCCAGATCGGACGCTGGTCCGGAGCGTCGTAGGCGATATCGAGCGCCTCGATCATCGCATCGAATGCAGATGAGGTAGTCCATACCAGACCCAAGGTGCCCACCGAAAGCCAGGTGCGCCGGTTGGCCGAGAGCACGCTGCTGAGAACCGAGCGCACAATATGCATGCTCTCCGCGGGCAGAACGCGACTGAGATATCCCATGACGCTGCCGAAGAGATTGGGTACGGGAATCAGACTCAGCACGGCAGAAAGCGCGATCAGGGCCGGGAAGATCGAAAGTACGAAATAATAGGCCAGCGCCGCCGAGGTCTGAACCGTATGATGATCGAGCACGTCCTCAACGGTGAAACGGATCGCCCGCCGCATTCGGTCAAAACGCATTGAGGCCAAGGTAGGCCATACTTCGTGGCCGCGCCATACCGCGAAGTTCGTAAGTGGAATTTAGTTGCCTTGTCCCGGGCAAAAATCTGGCAGGGCAAGCCCCAGATGGCCCGCCCAACCGCACTGATCTCCACCCTCGGTTTGCCGCGGAAGTTCCCCACACCCGTTTCCCGTATTTATGAGCTATTCTATTCATATGGATCATCTAGCCGTGCTTCGAGAAAAGATTGGGCGTCTTCGCCTTGAGATCGCCCACCTTCAAGAATTGAATAACCAGTATCGCCAGCAAGGCCGCAATGACATCCAGGCCCAAGTCGCGCACGGCCAAAGACATGAACGGCTACAGGCAATCCAGGGGGAACTGTCCCAACTGGCGGACCTTGGCCGGCGGGTCCGTTCCGTGGAACAGATGAAAGAGCAGCAGCGCTCCCGCATGCACCTCGTCAAACAGGCTTCGTAGGCCCTGTCCTCGTGAGTAAAATTTTCACCATCACACCCGAAAGTACGCGCGGTTGACGGAAACCCGCTTGGATGCTTGAATAATCAAGGCAGGGCGCTTAACTCAGCGGTAGAGTGCCATCTTCACACGGTGGAAGTCATAGGTTCGAATCCTATAGCGCCCACCATTCTGTATTCTTGCCTGCACATTCTGCGATCCGGGCCCGTAGCTCAAACGGATAGAGCATCGGATTTCTAATCCGGCGGTTGCAGGTTCGATTCCTGCCGGGCCTACCACGCCACTTGCACTTGCGAAAGTCTCCTCGTGGAGACGTAGCTCGCTACGTCTCCGCCGGCACCGCGCTGCAGGCAGACGTTGCAAGCAAGGTCTCTACGAATCCCTTTCAGAACTGCAGGCCCAGCGCTCCGCTCAGAAACTTCGCCAGCGGCGACATCTTCCGGCATGCCAGCGCGAACGTTCCCATAAATTTCGGGCTGCAAGTTTGCTCCACCGTGAACTCCGCGGCGCTGCCCAGATCGCGCAGCTTCAGGTCGTCCACGAATTCGTGATCGCAGGGAAATCCGCGTGGAGGGCGCGAGAGCTTGGTGGCGTCGTCCCAGTTGAGCAGATTGCGGACTTCTCGCCACTCGTTCGGACGCGACACCATGGCATTGCGAACCTTCACCAACGTGGCCGGTTCAGGGTGCCAGAGACCGCTAGCGGCGTAACATCCAGCGGGATCGATATGCAGATAAAAGCCCGGAGAGTGCACGTCTTTGCCGCGATGCGAGAAGCGCATGGCGAGGTGTGTCTTGTACGGACGCTTGTCATGCGAAAAACGCGTGTCACGGTAGATCCGAAACAACGATCCGCGCGTAGGCCGCGCATCGGCCACCAGATGCGGGCTGATTTCATACAACGGCGCGGCGAAGTCAGTGATGAAACGCAGCGCCGGCTGCTGCACGTGCATCACGTATTCGTCTTTGTGGGCAAGGAACCAATCCCGGTCATTGTTGCGCTTGAGGCGAGTAAGAAAACGAAAAAGTTCGGGAGTGAAGTAATCTGGCATAAAACCAGAATAAGGCATCAGAATGAGGCCGGAGAAGCGAGCGAGGGAAAACGTTTAGAATCCCGAGGTGACGAAGCGTTCCTCCCAGACCGTCTGTATTGAAATCGCCGTCGATTCGGTTGCGTCGGCCGTGGCTGCCGAACGCGGAGGCGCCGCGCGCCTCGAGCTATGCGCCAATTTGCTCGAAGGCGGCGTGACTCCCAGTGCTGGAATGATCGCAGC
Organism: uncultured Acidobacteriota bacterium; assembly: GCA_963701925.1. GTDB lineage: Bacteria > Acidobacteriota > Terriglobia > Terriglobales > Acidobacteriaceae > Sulfotelmatobacter. Next base: position 291,399 of record CAVPBQ010000004.1, on the reverse strand, counting down.
CACCCGCGCCGCGTCGATTGGAGTGCATGTCATGATCCGCCCACGTGGCGGCGACTTCAGCTACGACCACGCAGAGATCGACGTGATGGCCCGCGACATCGCCATGGCCAAGAGCCTGGCTGCGGACGGAGTCGTCCTCGGCCTCCTGAAGACCAACGGCCGCATCGATCTCGACCGCACCCGGCGGCTGGTCGATCTAGCCCGCCCGCTGGAGGTCACGTTTCATCGCGCCTTCGATATGTCCGCCGACTTGCTCGAGTCGCTCGAAGACGTTTGCGCGACCGGCGCCGATCGCCTGCTGACCTCAGGCGGCGAAGCGAACTGCCTCGATGGCTTGCAAACGATTGCCGCTTTGGTGAAGGCCGCCCGCGGACGCATCGCCATCATGGCCGGCGGTGGAGTTCGTCCGGAAAACGCAGCGCGGATCATCGCCGCCACCGGCGTGCGCGACATCCACGCCGGACTGAGCACCGTGCTCGAAAGTCCCGTCGCGTACCGCAATCCGCGAGTGTCGATGGGCAAGGCGCAAGGGCGCGAGTACGAGCGCCATCAGGTAACGGAAGCTATCGTGCGCCAGCTGCGGGAAAGCATCGCAGAAACCAGACGTTTGTCATCCTGAGTAGAGCAGCACCGGCCTTCGCGATGACGCAAGAAATATCCAGCGCCCACAAGCGCTCGCGTTGCTTCCCTTCACCCAGCCAAGATAGAATAGTTCGTACACATCTTCTCCGCTCTTATCCCAGAATTTTTGTGCGAAGACGTCTCCGCGGGTGAGAAGTGTGCGACCCCGGGGAGAGCGCAGCCAATTTGCCTGCTTAAATTTCCCAAACGGAGTTTCGACTTGAATAAAGGCAAGACCGCGGTCATCGTGGGCGCCCAGTGGGGCGATGAGGGCAAGGGAAAGATCGTCGATGTCCTCTCAGAGAATTTCACTGTTGTGGCCCGCTACGCCGGCGGACACAACGCCGGCCACACCGTCATAATCAACGGCAAGAAATTTATTCTACAGTTGGTGCCGTGTGGCGTGCTGCGAGCGGGCTGCCGCAGCGTCATCGGCAACGGCGTAGTGCTCGATCCGCTGGCGTTTCTAAAGGAAGTTGCCGCGCTGCGCCAAGCGGGCGTGAAGGTCGACGGCAATCTTTTCGTCTCCAATCGCGCGCACGTCATTTTGCCCTATCACCGCATGATTGAACTGGCCGCGGAGAACGCTCCCGGCCGCGTGAAGATCGGCACCACCTCGCGTGGCATCGGTCCTGCCTACGAAGACAAGATGGGACGCCGCGGACTGCGCGTCGCCGATTTGCTCGACCTGCAATTGCTAAAGAAACACATTGAGAACGCGGTTCGCGAGAAGAACATGATCGCGCATGCGCTCTTCAATTCCGAGCCGGTCGACGCCGACAAAATGTATACCGAATACGCGCAGGCGGCCGAGAAGATCGCCCCCTTCGTCTGTGACACGGCACTGCTGTTGAACCAGGCTTTGAATCAGGGCGAATCGATTCTGTTTGAAGGCGCGCAGGGGACGATGCTCGACATCGACCATGGCACCTACCCGTTTGTGACGTCATCGAGCGCAACTTCAGGCGGAGCGGTCATTGGCACGGGTGTGGCGCCGAACGTCATCAATTCGGTTATCGGCATTACTAAGGCTTATTGCACGCGCGTCGGCGAAGGGCCGTTTCCATCGGAAGATCACAGCGCGGCGGGCGAGAACCTGCGTAAACGCGGCAACGAATATGGCGCGGTCACCGGGCGTCCGCGGCGCACCGGATGGCTTGACCTGCCACTGCTGCGCTATTCCGGCATGATCAACGGTACATCGTGGCTCGTCGTCACCAAACTCGATGTGCTCGATGATCTCACCGAGATTCCGGTTTGCGTCGGCTACAAAATCAACGGCAGGGCGACCGTCGAAATTCCTCCGCAAGCCAGCGGCTACGAGAAGATTGAGTGTGTATATCAGAACCTTCCGGGCTGGCACACCTCGACCGAAGGCATCACCGACTTCGAAAAACTGCCCAAGCCGGCGCGCGAATACCTATCCTTCGTGGCAAAAGAAACGGGCGCAAAGGTCGGCATGATTTCCACCGGGCCGGACCGCGACCACACGATTCTGATCGATGAATTCATTACCTCCTTGAAGGTGACCGCGAATAAACACTAGAATGTCCTCCCCGGCGGAGCCCGGCGAAGGAGCGAACGATGGTGGTGTTGGCGGTTACCTGGATGGCGAAGGCCGGCCACGAGGCCGATGTTACCGCAGTGTTTCAGAAACTGACTGAGCAGTCCCGCCAGGAGCCGGGATGCGCTATGTACCAGGTACATCGGCACAAAACCGAGTCACGCCGTTTCTTCATCTACGAGCAGTACAAAGATGACGCTGCACTAGAGGCTCACCGCACCGCACCGCACTTCCTGCAGCTAGCGAAAAAAGATTTGCCCAAGGTGGCCGACCGCGTGGAAGGGCACCTGTTCGAGCCGCTGGGATAAGCGAAGGGAACGAGCTATTCGGTCGCACCAGAGCGGACTAGCATGACCGAACTGCAGTTTCAAGTCCTGAACGCTACGATGGACGATGCCGAGGACGTTGAGCAGATCTACCTCGCAGTCAACCGGCGATCCCTTCAGGCAGGACGTATACCGCCTGAATATCCTCTGAGAGAGATCGTTGATGACCTAGACACACTTCTCAAAGATGGCTACCTGGATGCTCCGAAGTTCTGCAACGAAATTAGCCTTCCGATGCCGCCGGATCGTTCTTTACTCCACCACTATTGGTTTAGACCGACTGAGAAGGGTAAGCAGGCGTGGCGAACTTATGGAAGCTTGCTAGACGCTAAGAAAACGGACGGGCGGTAGAAACTCACTTCTTGTCGATCATCAACTCGCCGCCCGAAGCGTAGCTTTCCTTCGAAACCTCGTTGAAAGCGACGACGATCGCTTCCCGCCGTGCCCCGGCCTCTTCCACTAAAGCATCGGTGATCCGCTTCGCGACCTTGCGCTTTTGATCGGCGGTGCGACCTTGCAGCATTGTGATTTGAACGACAGGCATAGAACCCCTGTGGCCAGTGGCCAGTATTCAGTGAAAGCGCTGACTCATCCGTGAGAATCCGTGAAGATCCGTGGCCTACTTCGCCAATTCGTATCCCGCAAAGAAAAAGCTCAACTCAAACCGAGCCGTATCTTCCGCGTCCGACCCGTGAATCGCATTGTGCTCGATGTTGGTCGCCCACTTCTTGCGGATCGTGCCTTCCTCGGCGTTCGCCGGATTGGTGGCGCCCATCAGCTTGCGCAGGTCGGCAATGGCGTTTTCTTTTTCCAGCGCCAGCACTACGATCGGCCCACTCGACATGAAGTCGGTCAGCGTATTGAAAAATGGCCGCGCCGCATGCACGGCATAAAACTGCTCCGCCTGGTGCTTGGAAATTTCCAGCATCTTCATGGCAAGGATGCGGAATCCCTGCTTCTCAAATTGTTCGATAATGTCGCCGATCGCGTTCTTGCGCACGGCATCTGGTTTCACAATGGTCAGGGTACGTTGCAGAGTCTTCATAAAGTTCGGTCGTTGGTCCTTAGTCGTTAGTCTATAAAGTTTGTCATTCCGAGCGGAGCGAGGAACCTGCTTGCTTCGTGCCGTTTATCGTGGCCTACACGCTCACGCCGATTGCCGCCGCCAGCGTTTCGCCTATGGCCGCAGGCGATTTCGCCACGCGGATGCCGCAAGCTTCCAGCGCCTTGATCTTCTCCGCGGCCGTGCCCTTGCCGCCAGAGATGATCGCCCCGGCATGTCCCATACGGCGTCCCGGTGGCGCCGTCTGCCCGGCAATGAATCCCACCACGGGCTTCTTCATGTGTGTCTTCACAAACTCAGCCGCCAACTCTTCGGCATTGCCGCCAATCTCACCGATCATGATCACCGCTTCGGTTTCCGGATCCCGATTGAACAGGTCGAGCGCATCGATGAAGTTTGTCCCGATAATTGGATCGCCGCCAATGCCCAGCGCCGTCGACTGCCCAATGCCGCGCTGCGTCAACTGATGCACCGCTTCGTAAGTCAACGTGCCCGAGCGCGAAACGATCCCGATCGGCCCTTCTTTATGAATCGACGCTGGCATGATGCCGATCTTGCACTTGCCCGGCGAGATGATGCCCGGGCAGTTCGGCCCGATCAGCCGCGAGCGCCGGTCCTGCAAAAAGTCCCACGCCTTCACCATGTCGAGCGTCGGAATCCCCTCGGTGATGCATACGATCAGATCGATCTCCGCGTCGGCGGCTTCCATGATCGCGTCGGCGGCGAACGGCGGCGGCACAAAAATTACCGTCGCGTTAGCCCCGGTCGCGTCGGCCGCATCGCGCACCGTGTTGAAAATCGGCCAGCCCTCATGGGTCGTGCCTCCTTTTCCTGGAGTCACGCCGCCCACAATCTGTGTGCCATAAGCCGCGCTGGCCTTCGCATGGAACGTGCCTTCGCGGCCAGTGAGGCCCTGCACAATCACCCGCGTATTCTTGTCGACTAAGATTGCCATAAGTACGAATCCTCGATTGTCAAATCCAGAAGGGGTTGGGGACTTGGGATCAGGGCAGCAAACCGATTCCATGTACTGGCCCCTGGCCGGTTCCTGATCTAGTTATCTCCATTCTGTAGCGCCGAACGTGCCCTTGGCCGCCGCGACCACCTTGTCGGCCGCGTCCTTCATCGTGTCGGTAACCACGAAGTTCAATCCCGAATCCTGCAGAATTTTCTTGCCCTCGTTCACGTTGGTGCCCTCAAGTCGCAGCACGATCGGCAATTTCATATTGGTTTTACGCGCCGCTTCCACCACGCCGGTCGCTAGTGTATCCACGCGCAGGATGCCGCCGAAAATATTGATCAGCACAGCCTTCACGTTCTTGTCGCTTAGCAAAATTTCGAACGCATGCGCCACCTGCTCGGAACTCGCGCCGCCGCCCACGTCCAGAAAATTCGCCGGCATGCCGCCCGCATACTTAATGATGTCCATGGTCGCCATCGCCAGCCCCGCGCCGTTGACCATGCAGCCCACATTGCCGTCGAGCTTGATGTAGTTGAGGGAATATTTCGACGCCTCAACCTCGAGCGGATCTTCTTCAGTAATGTCGCGCAATTCGCGCAGATCGGGATGCCGGAACAAAGCGTTATCGTCGAAGTTGATCTTCGCGTCGAGCGCGAACAAGCGCCCGTCAGTGGTCGTAATGAACGGATTAATTTCCAGCAGGGAAGAGTCGGTATCGAGAAACGCCTTGTAGAGACTGCTCAGAAACTGCACCGCCGGATTGATCTGCTTGGCATTCAACCCAAGCTTGAATGCGATCTTCCGCGCCTGAAACGCTTCCAGCCCCATGCCCGGATCGATGTGCTGCTTCAGAATTGCATCCGGACTCTCCGCCGCGACCTGCTCGATCTCCATTCCGCCCGCCGCCGACGCCATAAACACAGGCTTGCCCTCCGCGCGGTCGACCAAGATACCAAGATAAAGTTCCTTCTCGATCGGCAGCGTCTCTTCAACCAGCAACCGCCGCACAATGCGCCCCTCGGGCCCCGTCTGATGCGTCACCAGCTTCATGCCCAGCATCTTCGAGGCGAGCTCGCCGGCCTCGTTCACCGACTTCGCAATCTTCACGCCGCCGCCCTTGCCGCGGCCTCCGGCGTGAATCTGCGCCTTCACCACCACGCCCGTCGCGCCCGAGTTGAACAATTCTCTGGCCACGGCCTCGGCTTCATCCTGCGAATTGGCCATCGATCCGCGCGGCACGGTTACGCCATATTTCTTAAGAATTCCCTTGGCTTGATATTCATGGATTTTCATAATGACTCGTCAGTAAAAAGAATCGGAAGGAACCTGCTTGCGGCGCGCACAGCGGAGCAGCAAACCTGCAATTCTATAGAAGAACCGGAGATCAGGGCAAACCGCCGGCCTGCAAAAGGCTGTGTTTATTTCGCCAAAATGCCCATGTAGGGACAGCCGACTCGGCTGTCCACAGTTTGTGAAGCGTGAGTTTGTAGGGCCGGCCTGTGTGGAGCGGGCACTCCTGCCCGCTGGGCCGTCTTCCATGCCGCCGAGCGGCGTTGTGCGTCTTTTCCCGGCTTCGCAACATCGAATCAACACGACGCGATGAAACTCGTCTCCCTCAACGTCTCCCGACCGCGCCTGATCGTCTACAAAGGCGAAACCATCAACACTGGAATTTTCAAGCAACCGGTAAACGGCCCGTTCGCCCTGCGCACCCTCAATCTCGACGGAGATCGCCAGGCCGATCTCAGCGTGCATGGAGGCCCGCACAAAGCGGTCTACGGATATCCCTCAGAGCACTACGATTACTGGCGTCGGGAACTGCCCGGAATCAATCTGCCCTGGGGCATGTTCGGCGAAAACTTTACCACCGAAGGCATGCACGAAGACGATCTTCACATCGGCGATCGCCTGCAACTTGGCTCGGCCATCCTGGTGGTGCGGCAGACGCGCACGCCCTGTTACAAACTGGCTGCGAAGTTCCAGCGCGACGACATGCTGGAACGCTTTCTTAGCAGCCGTCGCAGTGGATTTTATTTTTCCGTCGAGCAGGAAGGAACCGTCGTGGCCGGTGACACATTCACGTTCCTCGGTCGCAATCCCGAAGGCATCACCATCCAGGAAATGAATCATCTCATAGCCTTCGACCGGTACAATCGTGCTCTGCTCGAAAACGCCATCGTAACCGAAGCTCTTCCGGAAAACTGGCGCGACCACTTTTCCAAGCGGCTCGTCGGCGCGAGTGTCGATTAACACTCCCACAGCCGGTCCGCCGATGCCGTAAAATGGCGACCTGCATGATCCTCGACGCCCTTCATCGCCTGGCTAATCACAATGAGTCGCTCTCCCGCGCCGAAGCGCGCGAAGTCATGGCCGAAGTGCTCACTGGTCAGTGCACCGACGCGCAGATCGCCGCGCTCCTGATCGCCCTGCGCATGAAAGGCGAAACGGTCGAGGAGATTGTCGGCTTCGCCGAAGCCATCCGCGCCGCCGCTGCGCCCTTGCCCATCGCGGGTTCTGACGCGCTAGCCGTGACCGGAACCGGACGCGACGCGCTATTTCCAGAAGATGCATTAGTCGACACCAGCGGCACCGGCGGCGATGCCAGCGGCACCTTCAACATTTCCACCGCGACCGCTCTCGTCGTCGCAGGTGCGGGTGTGCGCGTGGCCAAGCACGGCAATCGCAGCATCAGCTCGAAGTGCGGATCGGCCGACGTGGTCGAAGCCCTGGGTGTCAATATTCAACTTTCGCCGGGCCGCGCCGCGCAGTGCCTGCGCGAAATCGGCATCTGTTTTCTCTACGCGCCGAATCTGCATCCGGCTATGAAGCAGGTGCAAGGTATCCGCCGCGAGCTGCGCATGCGCACCATGTTCAACCTGCTCGGGCCGCTAACGAATCCCGCGCGCGCCTCCGGACAGGTTGTCGGAGTGTACTCGCTCGATCTCGTAGAGAAGTTAGCCGAAGCGCTGAGTATGCTGGGCCTCCGCCGTGCGCTAGTGGTGCACGGTATGGACGGCCTCGACGAAATCACCATCACAGGAACAACCCGCATTGCCGAAGCTCGCGAGGGCTCGGTCCGAACCTACGAAGTCGAGCCCGAAGAGTTTGGGTTAAAGCGAGCCACGCTACAAGACATCTCCGGCGGCGATGCCGCCCAGAACGCAGAAATTATTCGCGCGCTGCTACGAGGCGAGAAATCGCCTTGTCGAGACGTAGTGCTGCTGAACGCAGCTGCCGCTCTGGTAGCTGCAGGCAAAACAGATCACATAGCCCAAGCAGTCCCGCAAGCGGCGGCGTCAGTCGATAACGGAGCGGCCGCCGCAAAGCTGCAAGCCCTCGTGCACTTCGCTAAATAGCTCTGTCATCCTGAGCGAAGCGAAGGACCCATGCACTTTGCCTGCGGCTCCGGTGTCGCTGGCAAATTGCACAGGTCCTTCGCTTTGCGAAGGATGACAAGTCTGTATCGGTGCGACGCCGACACGCTGATTGGTGTGATAATCCTACTGTAGATTTACTTTTTGCTGATACTCCGCCACTCGCACGTCCCAGCCCAACTCCCGCGTCATCAACTCCCGCAACTGCCCCGAAGCATCCGGCTCGCCATGCACGAGATATGTCGTCGCCGGCCGATCCTGAAATGTTCGCAGCCACTCCATCAACTCCGGCGGATCGGCATGATCGCTGAACTGCTCCAGCGCCGCGACCTGCGCCCGGATCGGCACATAATCGCCGAAAATCTTCACCTCGGCGGATTTGTTCTTGATGGCAAATCCCCGCGTGCCCGGCGCCTGAAATCCGATGAACAGCACCAGGGTCCGCGGGTCCGGCAAGCGCTGCGCCAGATGATGAAGAATGCGCCCGCCCGTCACCATGCCACTCGATGAAATGATGAGCGCCGGCATGTTCGTCGCGTTAATGCGCTTCGATTCTTCCGGCGTCGAAGCAAACGTGAACCCCGGCCACGTCAGCGGCGAGCCATATTTGCGGATCATGTCGCGCGTCTCGTCACTGTACTCCTCGTCGTGCTTGAGAAAGATTTCTACCGCCTTGATCGCCATCGGGCTATCGCAAAAGACCGGAATGCGCGGCACACTCCCCGATTCGATCAGATGCTTCAGAATGAAAACAAATTTCTGGGTGCGTTCAATCGCGAACGCTGGCACCACGACGCAGCCGCTGCGCGCAGCCGTCTCCGTGATCAGCGCAGCCAGTTCCGGCAGCGGATCTTCCTTGGGATGCTCGCGATTGCCGTAGGTCGACTCCATCACCACTACGTCGGCCATCTCGCCTTCCTGCGGCCCCGAGTGCACCACTTTCCCGGGCGCAACTTTGTGGTCGAGCACCCGGCCAATGTCGCCGGTAAAGAGCAGCTTGCGAATCTGTCCACTCGCACTCAACCGCACCTCGGCCATGCACGAGCCCAGAATGTGTGCCGCCCGCACGAAGCGGAATGAAAGTTCCGCTGAAAGCTCGACCGTCTCGCCCACCTGCACCGGCTTGAAATACTGCAGAGAACTCTGCGCCTCCTCAAACGTGTAGAGTGGCAGCGCGGGATCGTGCTTCGACTTTTTCTGCTTGTTGTAGTAGCGCGCGTCTTCTTCCTGCAGGTGGCCGGAGTCGGGAAGAATAATGCCGCACAAATCAATCGTCGGCGGCGAAGCATAAATCGGTCCGCGGAATCCTTCCTTCACCAGGCGCGGAATCCAGCCGCAATGGTCGAGATGCGCATGCGTAAGGATGACCGCGTCAATCTGCTTCGCGGGCACAGGCGTATCACGCCAGTTGCGGTCGCGCCATTCCTTTGGTCCCTGAAACAGGCCGCAATCGATCAGGACTTTGAATCCATCGCGGCCGGAAGAATCGCTAGTATCGATCAGGTGTTTCGAGCCGGTCACCGTCCCGGCAGCGCCTAGAAACTGGATGTAGGCCAAAGTTTCCTCCAGTAATAACCCATGAACTTACCATGGAGACACAGGGACACAGAGTAACGGAAGACTGTGTTGGAGGCGGCGAGGGCTCCACTATTGAGCCGCCAGAGCCTCGACCTTGAACACGTTGTTAGTCAGATCGCTCTCCGGCACGCTGCCGTCGTTGACGACGACCTCCGTCGGCGCGACAGAAGTCTCCAGCCGAGTCGTGGCCTTCTGCTTCGCGCGCACTTCCAGCCGCTTAGCAATCTCGCCGCCAGGAAACTTCACGATGACGGGAACCTCGGCGCCGGCCCCGCCCAGGTTCTCCACCGTGACCGCAACGATGAACGTATTCGTCAAAGTTTTACGCGGAAATACCGATTCGATTTTGAAATCCGGCAGCCCGTGATCGCGATAAACCCAGTCGTCGAAAAACCATTCCAGATCACGCTGCGTCTGCGCTGCAATCAGCCGCTGCACGTATGACGGCTCTGAATCGTTCTCCGGACGATACGCGGCAATCGCCTTCTTAAGCGCCACGTCGCCGATCATGTCGCGCAGCATCCACCACACGCACATCGCCTTGCTGCGATACAGTTCGTCATTGGCCGCATTCACCAGGGAGTTCTTAGCTTCATCTTTCGGGCGAGGCTCCACTCCCGATGCAGGCGTCACCGGCTTCTCGAGGCGTATCAACGCCGAGCGATGCAGTCCCATATAGTCGAGCGCAGCCTGCCGCCCTTTTTCCCGTTCCAGATATAGCGCCTGCGCAAAGTGCGCCAGCCCTTCATTGATCCACGGTCGCGGCGAATGGAATGTTGCATGGGTCAATTGATGCGCTGCCGAAAGACCCGGGAGCGTGGAATCGGCGTTGGACAGGGGCGTGAACAGCAGCGATCCGCTCTCAAACGGCGCAGACTGCGGGTCAGGCAAGTCAGCGGTCTGTGCCTTTTCGCGCGGAGCCCCGAACCATTCGGTGATCAACGGAACGACTTTCTCCGCTGCGTCTGCATATGCCCCAGCGGCAATCGCATCACTGGGCAAATTGTAGACAGTGATCGATGGGTGATCGACGACTCCGTAGCTGGCGATGGCGAATGACGGCGCAGAGAGGCCAAGTTCCGGATAAGCACATTTGGCAAAAGGAATTTTGGCGGTGCCCTCCCGGGTAACGCCCTGAAGCGCTTTCCCGCTGCAAAGCATCAGAGAAGCCGGGTCGTCCGTCAGAAATTGAGGATTCTCAAACGCGATCTCCATCTTCGCGCCCGCTTCTCGCGCATTCCACCGTCGCAGCACTTCAAACAGATAGTTACCATCGGAGAGATCCGCCGACTCCGTCGCAATGGGATACCAAGCCACATACCCTGCCCCGCGCACTGCCGTGAAAGTCGCATCAATCCGATCCCAATCCGAACTCTGCGCCGCATCCTCGGGCGCACCGATGCGCGTCAGCCGCGTGGCGTCGCGCGGAATCACCCCCTCGTAGGCAATGTCGAGATCAACCGTCGCATGCGGCGCGACCGGCTGCAGCAAAGTGACGATCGCCTCCGACAAACTTCCCGTGTGATCGATGTCCGACGCATATGGCTGGGCGAGGAATTGAACAGCTTTCCCTCCGACCGTGATCGACCGCCAGTCGAGCGAAGACGAAATCTGCAGCACGGCAATTTTCTGCGGAGCCGTCGAATCGTTGCGCAGCGTGATCTTCCCGCGCGCGCCCAGACGATGCTGCTCGGGTTCGACCCGCAGGTTCAGATCGTAGTGAGTGATGGTGAACGCCTCACGATCGATCGCGACACAATTTAGGCATAAAAAGACGACCACGCTCAGAAGTCGCGCAAAATAGTTTGCTGAAAACTTCATTTCTGACTGGATGCGGCTTTGCCCGCCGACCGCTGCCTGACGATTTCATACAACACTACGCCTGCAGCCACCGATACGTTCAGCGACGACACATGCCCCAGCATTGGGATGGAAACCAGGAAATCGCATTTTCTCTTGACCAGATCGTGCAGGCCTTTACCCTCGGCGCCCAGCACCAGCGCGCAGTCCATCCTGTAATCGAGCGCCTCGTAACTCTGCTTGCCGCGCTCGTCCAGGCCGACGGTCCAGATGTTGCGATCTTTCAACTCTTCAACCGAGCGCGCAATGTTGGTCACCTTGGCGACGGGAATATGTTCGCTCGCGCCCGCCGAGACCTTGGTGACCGTCCCCGTCACGCCCACGGCGCGCCGTTCTGGGATGATCACGCCATCCGCGCCGGCGGAGTCGGCCGTCCGCAGGATCGCTCCCAGATTGTGCGGATCTTCAATGCCATCGAGCACCACCAGCAGTGAATGCTCTCCGCGCTTGGCGGCGATCACGTCATCGAGATCGTTGTACTGCTTCGATGAAGTGGCGGCGACCACGCCCTGATGCGCCACGTGCCCGGCCATGCGATCAAGTTCCGAGCGCTCGATGAAGCGAACCTGCACATTCAGCCGCCGGCAGTCTTCGATGAGCCGCTGCAGGCGAATGTCGTGGCGTTCCTTCGCCATTCCCACCCACTCAAACGCCCGCCCGCGAGCCTTCAGCGCCTCAGCAACGGCGTTGATGCCATAGATGTAGTGCATGAGTTATCAGTGTACCGCGGCTTCGGCGCGGCCCTAAAACCATTGTCATCCTGAGCGCAGCGAAGGACCTCCGCACTTCGTCGGCAGCGCCTACTGCTGGCAAGGTACATTGGTCCTTCGCGGCAAAAAGCGCGCTCAGGATGACAAACTTTTGGAAGTGGTTACGATCAAGCTTGAAGACTCTTTACGATCTCGCTCGGCTCCGGGCGTTCCGTGTAATCCTCATTCGCGGTCGCGAAGAGCACCGTCCCATCACGATCCAATATGTACGTTGCCGGAATCGGCAACTCCCAGCTTTCATCGCCGTTCACGAACGGCAGATTCACGAATGCCCGCCGATAGATTGCTTCCTGCTGCGGCGGCACGCGATAGGTCAGTCCAAACTGCCGCGCGACTTGATTTCCTGCATCGGACAGCAGAGGAAATCGCAGCTTGTGCTGATCACGCATGAAGTACGACTGCTTTACGGTCTGCGGCGAGACGGCAAGCAGAGTCGCCCCGGATTGCTCGATCTGCGGAAGAATGAGGTTCATCGCCTCCATCTGCCCGACGCAAAACGGGCACCAGCGCCCACGAATGAAGCACAGCACGATGCGTCCGCGACTGAGCAGCGAGGAAGAAGAGACGATGCTGCCATCGTGATCAGGCAGTTCGAATGCGGGTGCTTTCGTACCGACGGGCAGAATGTTCGCCGCAAGATGGCGCGTCTTGAGTTCAGCAACAACCTGCGCGTGGATCGCCTGCGTTTCCTGAGGCACATACTTCGCGATCAGCGCTTTGCGCTCAGCAAAGATCTCGCGCAGCGAGCGCGCGTCAGTCGCGGGAGCCGATTCTTCGAGGGAGCGCCACTTCATGGGGATGGCTCAAAATTCAGGATCGTGCCAGCTGCATCCTTTGGTCTTTCTCGCGCATTACTGAGACTTCAGGCTCATTCGTTTTAACGCGTACAACGAACTTCCGTCCATTAGAGAAGCGCTCGACGTACTCCGAGACCGAATCAGCCAGGAGGAATGGTTGCTCGTAGATGCCAGTGTAAAGCTCCCCGTCAACTCGATAGGAATACGCTACTTCAACGGTCGGACACCCGAATCCCCGCGCAACCGTCGGCTCGGTAGTGACGGTAGCTTCTGTACAAGACCACCTTCCAGTGCCAGCCACGTTCACCGAGTGCACGACCGATTTGAAGGAGTAAATAATGAGTCGGAGGAGGTGCTCGACGAACACGTCGACCAATCCCACAACTCCTCCTTGGGCGATCCGCGGAACGGTGTGATTTGTTTGGCCGCTGGTTTCTACATTCCCGGCAGCTTCATCCCTGCCAGCCGTCGCGAGAAACTAGCCTTGCCCATCTGCTTGAACATCTTTTTCATCTGTGCGTACTGGCGGAGCAGGTTGTTTACTTCCTGTACGCTGGTGCCGGAGCCGCGGGCGATGCGTTTGCGGCGGCTGCCATTGATGACTTCGTGATGCACGCGCTCGTGCGACGTCATCGAGTTGATGATCGCTTCCACGCGGTTGATCTGCTTCTCGTCGACATTGTCGGCGGCCTTCTGCAGGCCGGAGAACGGACCGATCGACGGCAGCATTCCCACCAGGCTCTTCATCGATCCCATCTTCTTCACTTGCCGCAACTGGTCGCGGAAATCTTCCAGCGAAAAGCCGTCGCCGGATAGCGCTTTGCTCGCCATCTCCGCGGCCTTCTTCTTGTCAATCTGCGATTCAGCACGCTCGATCAGCGACAGAATGTCGCCCATGCCCAAAATTCGCGAGACGATGCGGTCGGGATGAAAGGGCTCGAGCGCATCATATTTTTCGCCAACGCCAATGAACTTGATCGGCTGTCCGGTGACCTGCCGAATCGAGAGCGCAGCGCCCCCGCGCGCGTCACCGTCCATCTTGGTGAGAACGATGCCGGTCAGCGAAAGCTTTTTGTGAAATTCGTCCGCGGAATTGACCGCGTCCTGTCCGGTCATGGCATCGGCGACAAACAGAATCTCCGACGGATTCAGCAGTTTCTTGAGCGACTGCATCTCGTCCATGAGTTGGTCGTCGATGTGCAACCGGCCGGCGGTGTCGACGATGAGCACATCGCTGCCGGTAACGATCGCTTCGCGCTTGGCCTCTTTCACCAGACGCTCGACCGTCGCCGTGTTCGCCTCGCCGACCTGCCCTTCGTAGAAGTTGCTCTTCACCGCTTCTGCGACGATCTTCAGCTGCTCACGCGCGGCAGGGCGGTAAACGTCGACCGAAACCAGCAGCGGGCGATGTCCGCCTTGCTTAAACCAGTGCGCCAGCTTGCCGGAGGTCGTCGTTTTACCAGAACCCTGCAGCCCGGCCATCAGCACGACCGTCGGAGGCTGCGAGGCGAACTTCATGCGCGCCGTGTCTTTGCCAAGAATCTCGACTAGCTCATCGCGCACAATCTTGATGACCTGCTCGCCCGGTGACAGCGCGGTCAGCACTTCCTGCCCGACAGCTTTGGCGCGAATCTGATCGATCAGCTGTTTGACGACCTTGAAATTGACGTCGGCTTCCAGCAGCGCCAGACGAATCTCGCGCAGCGCCTCATCGATATTTTCTTCGGTGAGCTTGGCCTGCCCGCGCAGGGACTTAAAGGCGCGCTGTAGTTTTTCCTGTAAATTCTCAAACATAAGCGTAAGCGTTCATTTTAGCAGGCAGGGAACCGCGGTCGCCGCGCCTGGCTGAGAGTTCACCTTTTTTGCGCGCGACTTCCGCTTGGCATATATTGGGCCATTCAAATCGCACGAGGTGTCGCGCCCCCATGAATTCTCCCAGCGTCAAACGGCTTTTCCTCCCTCCGCTGTCCCTCGTTCTTCTTTTGGCATGGGGTCACGCGCAGGAGTCGCCGGCAACCCCCGCCGACCGTTCACTGCCGCGCATCGTCGAGAAAGACGGCCGCTACGCGCTGCTGGTCGAGGGCGCGCCTTACCTCATGCTGGGCGCGCAGGTGAACAATTCCAGCGCGTGGCCTGCGATGATGCCCAAGGTTTGGCCGGCAATCGACTACATACACGCTAACACCGTCGAAATGCCGATTTACTGGGAGCAGTTCGAGCCTGAGCAGGGACGCTTCGATTATTCCGTGATGGATACTCTGCTGTCGCAGGCGCGCGCGCATCATGTGCATCTGATCCTGCTCTGGTTCGGTACCTGGAAAAACGGCAACCCGCACTACATGCCGGGATGGATGAAAGCCGCGCCAGACCGCTATCCGCGCCTTATTGGCGCAGATGGCCACCCGGTCGATTCAGCCTCGCCTTACGGTGCTGAGACGCTCAAGGCAGACATCGCCGCATTCACCGCCCTGATGCGCCATCTCAAAACCGCCGACTTGCAGCACACGGTGCTCATGGTTCAGGTCGAAAACGAACCCGGCACCTACGCCAGCGTGCGCGATCATTCCCCCGCGGCGCAGAAGGCGTTCGAAGCTCCCGTGCCGCGCGATCTGCTCGCCGCATTACACAAAGAAGCCGCGTCGTCGGCCGACTGGCAATCCGTTTTCGGTGCCGATGCAGAGGAATTTTTCCACGCCTGGTCGATCGCGCACTACATCGAGCAGGTAGCTGCGGCGGGAAAGGCTGTCTACCCATTGCCCATGTATGTCAACGTTGCGCTGCGGGATCCGTTGCATCCCGGCCCGCCCTCCACCTACGAAAGTGGCGGAGCTACGGACAACGTCATCCCCGTCTGGAAGGCCGCCGCGCCGTCCATAGTCCTGCTAGCGCCTGACATTTACGTCGACGTGGATCAGAACGAGGCTTACCGCAAGGCGCTGGATCTTTATCACCGTCCCGACAACCCGATGTTCGTCCCCGAGACCCGTAACAATCCTGAGATTGCGCGCTATCTCTTCGTCGCGCTGGACCACGGAACCATCGGATTCTCACCCTTCGGCATGGACTACACGGGCTATTCCAATAGCCCACTCGGCGTGAAGAAGATCACCGAAGAGTCGATGGCGCCCTACGCGATGAATTACAAGCTCCTCGGCCCTATGGACCGCGAGATTGCCCGACTCAGTTTTGAAGGCAAACTCCACGCCGTTGCGGAAGAGAAGAATGAGCATTCGCAGAAGATACAGTTGGGCGCGTGGACGGCCACGGTGTCGTACGGCCTGGAAGAGTTTTTTTCGAGCGACGATCCGCCGGGAAATCCCGAGCCCGAGGGCCGGGCGCTGGTCGCAGAACTCGGGGAAAACCAGTTTCTAGTAGCGGGATTTTTCTGCCGCGTCGATTTCAATTTGACTGACACGGCGTCCGGCAAGCAGCGGCAATACCTGCGCGTCGAGGAAGGAACCTACGAAGGTGGGACGTTCCATCCTATTCGCCTGTGGAACGGCGATCAGACCGACTGGGGACTGAACTTCACGCAGCTGCCGCAAGTGCTGCGCGTCACGGTCGGCACTTACTAGCCTGCTACCGGGCTCTCACCCCACCTTCGGCCGCGCCAACTCAACGCGCTCGGTGGTGCGTGTGTACTGGATGCCGCCCATACGGCCGATCAGGTCGAGCGAATTCCGGTCCAGCTTGCCGTTCTTGATGTGCGCGTCATCGATGTGAATGAAGACGACCTCGCCGATTACCAGGCTGCTGCTCGTCGGAGCGGAAGAAAAATCGAGAATCTGATGAAGCTGGCATTCGAAGCTGACCGGAGATTCGCCCACCCGCGGCGGTTCTACGACTTTTGAAGGCATCGGCGTGACCTTGGCCAGTTCGAATTCATTGACCGAGGGATCGTACTCCCCGCTGGTTATATTCATCGCTTCCAGCAATTCGTAGGTGACGATATTCACCACAAATTCCTTCGTCTCGCGAATATTGCGCAGCGTGTCTTTCGCTTCGCCCTCGCCAACCTTGCCCTGCCGGGACGGACGCAGCCCTGGCGCGAACGCCAGCAACGGCGGACCGACACACACTGCGTTGAAGAAAGAGAACGGCGCCAAATTGGGTTGTCCAGTGGCGCTGACCGTCGAAACCCACGCGATCGGGCGCGGCGCCACAGAATTGAGCAGAATGCCATACAACTCGCTGTGCGGAATGTCAGAAGTGCGAATGTCCATATTCGTTTATCGGATGTCCCTGGAAATAGGTTACGGCCATTAGACGCAGGGATCAGGGACGTCGATTCCGTAGTTGGCTAAAACGCTCTTTGTCATCCTGAGCAAAGTGAAGGACCTCCGTACTTTGCCGGCGGCACCAGGACCGCAGGCGACTACACGGGTCCTTCGCTTCGCTCAGGAAGAAAAGGTGTCCTGCGAGTGGCTGTCACGTTTCTGCAGATGTGCTACGAGAACACTTCTTTCGCCGCGACCACCGTGTTGCTGTGAATCGTCACCGTGTCTTCGACATTCTGAGCGTAGCCGCCGGCATAAGTAACCATCACCGGAAGATCGCGAGCACGCGCCACGCGGAACACAAGTTCATCGCGTTTCTTCAGTCCCTCAATCGACAAATCCAGCCCGCCAAGCTGATCCTCACGATACGGATCGGCTCCCGCGACATAGCACAGCAGATCCGGCTCAAACTGCCGGAGGCCGCTGCTTAGCGCGTTATCGAGCCACGCCAGATAATCCTGGTCTCCGCAGCCGTCAGGCAGATCGACGTCGATCGATGAAGGCGGTTTCCACAGCGGATAGTTGTTGTGCTGGTGCAGTGAGATGGTGAACACATCGCCGGCATGGGCTCCGCGTATCTTTCCGCCAGGAGGCGCGCCCGCGGGCGGGTGTACGGTCGACACCGACGATGATGGCAGCAGCGCGCTCGCCGTGCGCGTCCCCGCAAAAATCGCCGCGGTCCCGTTGCCCTGATGCACGTCGCAGTCGAGCGTCATCGCTGTGCGGATCTTGTCGTCGCGCTGCATGCGCCGGATCGCGACCGCCACATCGTGAATCATGCAGAAGCCCTCGCCATGATCCGGAAAGGCGTGATGAAATCCGCCGCCAATGCTGATGCACACTTTGTCGACCAGCGCCTGCCGCGCTGCGAGAATCGATCCCCCGGCCGCCAGCCAAAACGACTCAACCAGATCGCGCGAGTAGGGAATTTCCATTTCCATTTCTTCGCGCGGGCTCAGCGTGCCGCTGCGCAGCTTCTGCACGTACTCCGGCTTGTGGACCAGAAGAATGTCCTGATCCGTGGCGGGCTCAGGCTCGAGAAAATCGGCAGGTTCGGCGACCTTATCGGAGATCAAACGGTCGTGAATGCGGCGATACTTTTCCGCTGGAAAAACATGGTTGCCGATCGGAAGCTGGTAGGCGTCGCTGTAGACAAGCTTGAAGGGCAGCATGGCGAACGCTACATCATACGCTCGCGGATGGGAGTTTACCGTTTTTTAGGCTGTACGGTGGGCGCGACCATCGGCCTTCGCACCGGCACAATCGCTCCCTTCGCCGGATCAGCGGCCGCACTCGCGCGCGTGAGCACCTCGTGCTGGATGTACTGCACGAAATCCTGAATCTGCCGCTGCATCTCTTCCATGCGCTCGCGCATTTGCAGAATGATGGCGATCCCACTGATGTTCACCGCCAGATCGCGGGCCAGAGTCAGAATAAATTCTAGCCGCTGCAAGTCTTCGTCGGTATAAAGCCGAGTGTTACCCTCGGTCCGCGAAGGCTTGAGCAGTCCTTCCCGCTCGTAAAGCCGCAGCGTCTGAGGATGAATCCCATACATCTCGGCAACCGCCGAGATCATGTAAGCGCCCTTCGATTTCCGCTTGGTCATTGCGAGTATTTATAGCAGAAAAGACCATGGCCACGGATCGCCACAGATTTTCACGGATTCTAGAATCCGTGGTGATCCGTGCCGATCCGTGGCCGAGATTTAGGCTGCGGGCTGCGGCTTGCCTTCTGCAGAAGCCGACCATCCAGCTGGCTTCAGCGCATGGTTGACGAAGTAGGCGACGAAGCCCGCCGCGATCAGGATCATCCCAAACGCAAACGAACTCATTCCCAGAATCGATTCATGCTCGCTGCGCACCACCGAGAATCCGAGCAGCAGCATCGGCGGAATGCCGATGCAGATCGCTCCAAACAGCCCGCCCGGCACCCGGAACGGCCGCTTCAGAGTAGGTTCGCGGAAGCGCAGCACGGCCAGAGCCACGAACTCCAATCCCAGGCTCACACCGTAAAGAAGGATGTCGATTGTCACCAGACGGGCAAAGCCCAGGCCAAGACACATCGCCCATCCGATGGCCAGCGCAATAATCGCTACCCAGGGCGCGCGCGATTTCTTATGCAGCTTGCCGAAAACTGCCGGCAGCATCCCATCCTGTGCCATCGCCAGCGGCAGGCGCGAATAGCTCATCACCAGCGCGTTGAACATTCCGAACGCGCTGATAATTCCGCCCAGAACAACGCCAATGCGCAGCAGCGGACCGCCGATCAGCCCGGCAAGGTCGGCCCACGACCCAGTCTCCCAAGCCGTCGCCTTGAGCCCAGTCATCCACATCGCGGCGAAGGGCAGCACGTAGCTGACGGCCACAATGCAGACCGCGACCAGCATCGCCCGCGGATAAGTCCGCTGCGGACGCTCCACTTCGGTCGCGATGGTCGAGGCATTGTCCCATCCCATGTAATTCCACATGCAGATGAGCAGGCCGCCGAGAATGTCGACAGTAGACGTAGTCGGCTTGGTCACCGCGTGCGCCAAGGCCCCAAACTTGAACGGAGCCAGAATCACGATCGCCGCGAACGGCGCCGACAGCGCGAGAAACAGCCACAGTGAAGTCAGGGAGACGACTTTCACTCCGGCAATATTGAGCAGCGCACACGCGACTACCACCGTCAGCGCGACCCACCATCCGCGATTGCCCTCCTGAAAATACGGGAACATCCGCGTCAGATAAGCCACGAATAGCGTGGGATAAATCGCCATGTCAAAAATTGACGCAACTAGCGATAGCCAGGCTTCCTGAAATCCCCAGAAATTGCCCATGGCGCGACGTACCCAGGCGTAATAGCCGCCTTCGTAGGGCAGCGCGCTAGATAGCTCGCCGATCATGAACGCGGTCGGCAGACTCCAAAGCAAAGGGGTGATAAGCAGAATCAGGATCGCGCGTCCGTACCCGGCGCCATGCACGATGTCTTCGGTGCCATAGGTTCCGCCGGAAACCATAAAGAATGTGGCGGCGACCAGGGGCCAAAGCGTGAGGCGGACGAACGTTTTCTTGGCGTTCGGATTCCGGTTGGGGACGACGGCGAGAGGCTGGGAAGTTTCGAGTTGTTGCTGGCTAGCTGTTGCCAATTTCTATGGCTGCCTCCTTAAGCGACTCACTCTCACCACCGCGTCTCCCTTGAGCCCTCGAAAATGTTTCTTCGAAAGACTTTCTGCGCGGCTCCCGGGTTTGATGCGATTTCCCGGGCATTGCGGCGAAGTTAGTTCGCATTTGTGAGATTAAAGAAAATTTCCACAGATGCAAGAAATATTTCGATTTTTTTTGCAAAATTTTGTAAGCAAGAGGCGTGGCACGGAGGTAATAGCATCGAGCGCCCAGTGACTGGAGCGCAGAGCGGGGAACTGTTTTGTCCACGCCTCTGGGTCCAGGCTTCCGGTTCACACCTTCAGTTCCCACGTTTCCGCCACCAGATCCTTGCGGCTCCAGCTCTGGTGTTTCTCCCGGCCCACCACACGAAATCCGGCGGCCTTGTAGATGCCGCGCGCAGCGGCCAGTTCGCTCTGCGTCCACAGCATGATCTTCTTGTAACCAGCCTGCCGCGCAAAACTGACGCATTCCTCCACCAGACTCTTGCCAATCCCCAGCCCGCGAGCCGATGGCTCAACCAGCAGCAAACGCAGCTTGGCCACGCTGGCCGATTTCTTCACCAGGAATATGCATCCCACGTTTTCGCCATCTTTTTCCGCGATCCAGCAGCGCTCTCGTTTGGCATCCAGGTTTTGGATGAATTCAGCGACGATCTCCGCTACCAGGGCTTCGAAGCGCTCGTCGTAGCCATATTCTTCCCAGTACAGTTCGCCATGCCGTTGCACCACCCAGCCCATTTCGCCGGGACGGTGCGGGCGCAAAACATAACTGCCTTCCCTCGTCGATGGCGGTGCCAGGACCGCCTCGATGTCACGCATCGCGGCCAGCAGAAGTGTCTGCCGGCGCGGTGAAAGGCGGGAAAGCATTGCCAAAACCTCATCGCTTGACCGCCGATCGAGAGGGTCAAAAACTCTACGACCACCTGCGGTTAGCGACAAATGGACCATTCGCCGATCGCGGGAAGACGGCGAATTCTTGATCCAACCCTCAGTCTCAAAGCGCTGCAGCATTCGGCTCAAATATCCGCGATCCAAGCCCAGTTCCTGGCAGAGCTGCCCTGCCGTGAGCCGGTCCCGGTGTGCCAGCTCATAGAGAACACGAACTTCAGTCAATGAGAATGGACTCTTGAGCAGGTGTTCCTGCAGTACGCCGATCTGGCGGGTATAGAAGCGGTTGAAACGCCGAATCGCGTGGACGGGGTCGGAAGCTGGGGAAGGGAGGGTCTTCGCAGAGGGAGCCACGACGCCAAGCTTATAAAAGATAGTTGACTAAGTCAACTATCTTGGGCGAGTCCTGAATCGTGAGTCCGGAGTTGTCAGGCTGTGATCAATGCCGTTCGATTCGGTTGCGTAATGCGATTCGCGGGCCTATGATGCTCCGCGTTCCACAGGAGGACTTGTATGCGACTACCGTTTCTCGCAGTCTGTTTGTCGGTAGCGGCGCTGTTCGCAGCGCAGCCGCTACTCGCGCAGAACGTGTTCACTCCCGATCAGGTGAAGTGGGGACCTGCGCCTCCGTTTATTCCGGCGGGTGCGCAGTTAGCGGTGCTCGAGGGGAATCCGATGGCTGACTCCGGCGACTACACGATTCGCCTGAAGATGCCGGACGGCTACAAGATCGGCCCGCACACCCATCCGCAGCGGGAGAACGTAACTGTGCTGTCGGGCACGCTAGTGGTCGGTATGGGCGACAAATGGGATGACAGCAAGCTGATGAGCTTAAAGCCGGGAAGCTTTGCCTATCTCGACCCCAGCATGCATCATTACGCCGGGGCGTCTGGGGAGACCGTAGTTCAAATTCATGGGCAGGCCCCGGTGAAGTTCAACTACATCAATCCCGCGGATGATCCGAGCATGAAGAAGTAGGTCCTATCAACACTCTGTCATCCTGAGGCCCGCATTCTTTGCGGGCCGAAGGACCCGTGCAATTTTGCCGGCAGTGCCTCGCCGCAGGGTTGCTTGGGTCCTTCGCGGCGAAGAACGCCGCTCAGGATGACAACGCGATGGGATTCTTACACCGGATGCGAAGGTTACACCTTACTCCACAGCTCCGCCCGCGGATCTTCCGGATTCAGCTTAGCCAGCTCCCGCAGCAGCTCTTTCGTCCGTTCGTCTCGCGGCATGGGCACGGTTACCGTGACCTCGACAATCTCATCCCCGCGTTCGCCCTCCCGCGTCGCCGAAGGCACACCCTTTTCCCGCAGCCGCAGCTTCTGTCCGGACTGCGTTCCCGGCGGAATCTTCAGTAGGGCCCGGCCGTCGATAGTCGGCACCTCGATCTTCGATCCCAGTGCGGCCTCGGTCGCACTAACCGGCACGCTCAGATAAATGTCGTCGCCATCGCGGCGGAAGACCGGATGATCTCCCGTGCGGATAATCACGTAAAGATCTCCCGCCACACCACCGTGCGCACCGGCATTGCCCTTGCCCGGCAGTCGAATGCGCTGCCCGTCGCGGGTTCCAGCCTTGATCCGCACTTCCAGCGGCTCATTGTTGGTCACGGTGCCTTCGCCGTGGCAGGTTGGGCAGGTAGTCAGATTCTTACCCGTCCCATGGCAGCGTGGACACTGCACATTGAACTTCATTCGCCCGCCGGTCTGCGTGATCTGCCCGCTGCCGCCGCACTCCGGACATTTGCCCGGCGACTCAATCGCCCCCTGTCCATGACATGTCGAGCAAACATCCTGCCGCGTGATGTTCAGGCGAATCACGCCGCCGCGAATCGCCGTCCAGAACGGAACGTTGACCTGATATTCCAGATCGCTGCCGGGCTCGGGACCTTCTTCAGCCTGCGCCGCGCCGCGTCCTCCGCCAAAGATCGAGCCAAAAATATCGCGAAAGCTGCCGCCACCGCCTGAACTGCCCTTGCCGCCGCGCGCGGCATTATCCGCCATGTCGGAGAAATCGAATCCACCAAAGTCGAAGTGTACTCCGCCCGGCCCCGCCTGACCGCCGCCACCCTGAAATCCGCCGGGAGGAAAGCCGCCGCCGTTCGCCCCGCCCCCAGCCCGGGCATAAGCTTCGGCCGTAGCCGGATCAATGTTGTCGGAATAAAACCCAACCTGGTCGTAAATCTTGCGCTTCTTCGGATCGCTCAGAACTTCGTTGGCTTCCGACAGCGCCTTGAACTTCTCCTCCGCCGACTTGTCCCCAGGATTGACGTCCGGATGGTACTTGCGCGCCAGTTTGCGAAACGCCTTGCGGATGTCGTCAGCCGAAGCCGATTTCTTCACCCCAAGAATCTCGTAATAATCTTTTTTCGTGGAGGTCGCCATTACTCGTCGATACTGCCAGACAGGATACTCAGTTCACAATCTTACGTCTCTTCTTGTCTTCCACCAGAAGTGGCAAATCATCTGCCGTCATGACGTCGTCGACGTACACCGGAATGTGCCGCATTCCCGTAGGAGTCTGCGCCATGACGATCCACTGGCCCCTCTCTTCATCGGAAAGGTCCAGGAAATATGTCTCGTTGTTCAGTTCGAAATCCAATTTACATTCTCCCTTCAACAACCCGGCCACGGATCCGCGCGGGCTTTCACGGATTTGTTTTTATCCGTGTCGATCCGTGGCAATCCGTGGCCGTTGTTGGCTTACTTCTTGTCTTCCACGTCCACGTACTCAGCGTCGATCACGCCTTCGTCCTTCTTCTGTGCGCCGCCGTTCCCACCCGGCTGCGGTCCCGCGCCTGCGCTCGGTCCGCCTGCTCCCGGCGCTCCGCCTGCCGGCTGAGCCGCCTTGTACATTTGCTCGGCCAGCTTGTGCGAGGCCGCAGTCAGCGTCTCGCGGGCCTTGTCCATCTGCGCCTTGTCGCTCGACTCCAGCGCTTTCTTGGCGTCCGCCAAGGCATTCTCCACATCTCCGCGCTCTGAGCCGGAGATCTTGTCGCCCTGCTCGCGCAGCATCTTCTCGATGTTGTAGACCATCGAGTCGAGCTGGTTTTTGGCGTCGATCAGGTCACGCGCCGCCTTGTCTTCGGCCGAATGTGCATCGGCTTCCTTCGCCATGCGCTCGACCTCGTCCTTCGACAAGCCGGAAGACGACGTGATCGTGATCTTCTGGTCCTTCTGCGTGGCCGTATCTTTCGCGGTCACGTTCAGAATGCCGTTGGCGTCAATGTCGAACGTCACCTCGATCTGCGGCACGCCGCGCGGAGCCGGTGGAATTCCGGTCAAGTGGAACTTGCCCAGAGTCCGGTTCTGCGCCGCCATGGGACGTTCGCCTTGCAGCACATGCACCTCAACCGACGTCTGACTATCGGCCGCGGTCGAGAACGTTTCCGTCTTTTTGGTCGGAATCGTCGTGTTACGCGGAATCATCGGCGTCGATACGCCTCCCAGCGTCTCGATCGACAGCGTCAGCGGAGTCACGTCGAGCAGCAGCAGGTCTTTCACTTCGCCCTTAAGCACGCCGCCCTGAATCGCCGCACCGATCGCTACCACTTCGTCCGGATTGACGCCCTTGTGGCCTTCGCGTCCAAACAGCTCTTTCACCAGCTGCTGAATGCGAGGCATGCGCGTCTGTCCGCCGACCAGCACGACTTCGTTGATCTTGCTGGCATCAATGCCGGCGTCCTTCATGCACTGCTTGCACGGACCGACTGAGCGCTGAATGATGTCTTCAATCATGCCTTCCAGCTTCGCCCGGGTCAGCTTCTTGACCAGGTGCTTCGGCCCAGAAGCGTCCGCCGTGATGAACGGCAGGTTGATTTCGGTTTCCATGGTGGTCGAGAGCTCGATCTTGGCGCGTTCCGCTGCGTCACGCAGACGCTGCAGCGCCATCTCGTTGCCCTTGGCGCGCAGGTCGAGGCCTTCATCCTTCTTGAATTCGTCGATGAGCCAATCCACCAGCCGCTGGTCGATGTTGTCGCCGCCCAGGTGGGTGTCGCCATTGGTGGCCTTGACTTCAATCACGCCTCCGCCCACTTCGAGGATGGAAATATCAAACGTGCCGCCGCCGAAGTCATACACGGCAATAGTCTCGTCCTTGCCTTTGTCGAGCCCGTAGGCCAGCGCCGCCGCCGTCGGCTCGTTGATGATGCGCTTCACTTCCAGGCCTGCGATCTGCCCGGCATCCTTGGTCGCCTGCCGCTGTGCGTCGTTGAAGTACGCGGGCACGGTGATAACTGCCTCGGTCACCTTTTCGCCGAGATAGTCTTCCGCAGCCTTCTTCAGCTTCTGCAGAATCAACGCCGAAACCTGCGGCGGGGTATATTCCTTGCCCTGCGCCAGCACGGCCACGTGGTCGCCTGACTGCACGACCTTATATGGGACCATCTTGATCTCTTCCTGTACCTCGTCAAAGCGGCGTCCCATAAATCGCTTGATCGAGTAAACCGTGTTCTCCGGATTGGTGATGGCCTGCCGCTTCGCCACCTGGCCGACCAGCCGTTCTCCGGTCTTGGTAAATCCCACTACCGAGGGCGTGGTTCGCCCTCCTTCTTCATTCGGGATAACCTTCGGTTCCCCGCCTTCCATGACGGCCACACACGAGTTGGTCGTCCCCAGGTCAATTCCAATAATTTTGCTCATAATTCGAGCCTCCTGAACTTGATAAGTCCTTTATCAACAATGACATTCTGCCATCAACTGCTTTAGGATCAAGCACATGATAGGGGTTGAGTGAATCACTGTCAAGGTTTTAGATGCTCGACCCCACAGTCAGGTTGCGAAAATCTCCTGGCCCTTTTATGGGCCATTTGGACTACTCATTATGGTGTATTGACCCGCAACACGATTGATAGAACAATCCCCCGGCACTCGGGTTCCCCATTATCTCTATCACCGCTTTGGCGCCTTTTTTCTAAAAGGGGAGGAGTAATTCCATGCGTGCATGTCTCTCTTGTTCACTTCTGATGATGCCCTGTCTGATCCTGATCGTTGGGCTCAACCAAGCTGCAGCTAAAACTCTCTGCGTGAACCCTAGAGGTTCCGGCGGTTGCCACTCGACCATTCAGTCGGCAGTCAATGCCGCCGCTAACAAAGATGTAATCAAAGTCGCTGCCGGCATTTATCCAGAGGAAGTCACGATCGGCAAGCCTCTGTCGCTGCTCGGCTCCAGCGCCGCTCAGGTCATCATCCAGGCGGCCAATTTCGCCCACGGAATTTTCGTAGATGGCTACGACAATCCCGGCCTTGCAAACGTCACCATCTCCGGTTTCACGGTGCGCGGCGCACTATATGAGGGCATTTTGGTGGTAAGCGTTTCGAATGCCAAGATTCTTAACAATAATGTCGTGGACAACGATTCCACTTCAGGACTCTCGTTCACCGGAGCGCTAACCGGCTGTCCGAACCAGCCCGGAAGTGGCACCTACGAAACCGATGAGACCGGAGACTGCGGCGGAGCCATTCACATGGTCGGTACGGTGAATTCTCTGGTGTCGGGCAACACCATGACTGGAAACGCCGACGGCCTTCTGCTCAGCGATGAGACTGCGGAAGCCAAAGGCAATCTGATCACCCACAACATTATTGTGAACAATCCCTTGGAATGTGGCATCGTTCTGGCGTCGCATCCCCCCGCCGGCCAAACCATGACGGTGCCGCTGCCGCCGCATAACGGAGTCAACAATAACGTCGTCTCCGAAAACATCTCCGCGAACAACGGCGTGCAGGTTGGAGGCGCTGGAGCCGGCTTATTCTCCGACGGCGCTGGCCCAGGCACGGTTTCCGGCAATGTGATCAAGGGAAATCAGCTGACAGGGAATGGCATTCCCGGAGTCGCGCTGCACACGCATGTCGGTCCAGCGTTCGGCGCGCCTGCGGATACGTTCTCCGGCAACATGGTGATCGGCAACTTCATTTCTGGAAATGGACCCGATACCGACGACACCGCAACTCCCGGCCCGACTGGCATCAACATCAATAGCGGCGGCGGCGGATCGCCCGTGACGGGAATGGTCATCTCCGGCAACGTAATCGAAAATGAAGATGTGGCCATCGCCGTCAATACCCCGGCCGAAGTCGACGCTAACTTCAACGATCTGCTCAATGGTCAGATCGGCGTCGCCAACGTTTGCGCCCTGGACAACGCGGCTTGTACCGGAACCGTCAATGCGACTCAAAACTACTGGGGATGTGCTGCTGGCCCTGGCAACACCGGATGCGCGACCGTCAGCGGACCCGGCATTCTCTTCACCCCATGGTTGACGGCGCTAAGCGAACCTTAAAAGTAGAATCTATCCCGCATGTCCCCGAGGGCTTTTGAAAACGCTCTCGGGGACGTCCGAGCTCAGCGCTGCAATTCTGGAATGATCCACTCCAGCAGCTCTCTCGCGTTTACTAGGTGCGTCTGCCGCCATTGCTTCGGGAAGTGTCGCTCGTTGCCCGTGACCAGGAAGTCTGCTTTGGCCAATTCCGCAGATTCCAGAAATCGATTGTCATCCGGATCGCTAGCGACTGCCAACACGCGTTGGGGACTCACGAAACGCAAGTCGCTTCCGCACGATAGGGCGCCGGCCCATGGACAAAGCGTGTTCTCCCCCTACTCCATCTCCACCTTCCACACCGGAGCTCCCCCCAGCGAGTGATAGAACGCCCATCCCGCGATTGCCACTACGCTCAGCAACGCCAGAACCGTCGCCCCCATGTACCACGCCGAAAAATCCGCGGTGAAGGGAACGTTCGCCAGCATATTCACGGTGAACGAAGCCACAAAAAGCGGCACCAGCCCAAAGCGAAACACAATCAGAACCAGCACTCCGTAAACCAGGATCAGGCACGGAAGCACCACTGCCAGGTGCGTACTTTGCAGGGCGCGCATGCCGACAATAATCGCCAGGAAAGCGATGGCAGCTAGCCAGTCTTTTCTAAGAAGCACCTTCAGTCCCAGCAGCGCAAAGAAAAATTCCAGCGTCCCAAAAATGGCGAAAGGAATCTGCATCAGCCACTGCCCGATCGCAAAGCGCCCACTATCCAGGTAAGCCAGCGAGTTCGTTTGTGGCGCGGCGCCCACGCGGGCCAGAGGGATATACAGCACCTCGAAGATGAGAATCCACAGCACGCCAAAGGCAACTCCCACCAGAATGTCGCGGTTCAGCACAGGATCGCGCAGTTGTCCGGAGAGCAGTCGACTCCACGAGATGATCGCATGCGGCCAGCGCCGCCGAATCCAGGGTTCGATCGCCAGGTAGAGCATCCACAGCACGCCGCCCCACAGCAGCCCCGCCGCGATGGCAATCATAAACAGCCCGAATGTGTCGAAGCCCGGCACCAGATGCGAGCGGCATAACCACAGCAGCATTTCCAGGCAGAAAATAAAAACCGCCAGCCGCAACGCGCCTTCATGATCGCTACGGCCCTGGCGAAAGTTGCGTCGCGCCAGCAGCCCTCCTCCTCCCAAAAGTGCGATCAGCAGCAGCAGTTCCATGATGTGGCCAATCTGACTTTTTGTGTCAGACTCCGGCTCCGGCATGCGCCAGGGCTTGTTCCAATTTCCGATAACTGCGAAGAACACCGGCTTGCCATGCCACGCCGCAGCTTCCACGCGCATGGGACGCGTCGATCCCGGCCACACGCCAGTCCACGCCGCGCGCGCATCGGCCGCGCCAAACGAAGCCCACTCCGGCTGCGCGGGCTGCAGCTTCGCGGAATCAAGATCGGCCGCGGCAAACAGCGGGCTCCAGTCTGCAGTGGCCGTGCTCGCAGTCCCAGTCTCTTTCTGTGGCGGAATCGCCTGAAAATAAATCAGCCGCCCAGCCGCGTCCGTCTTCACATTGATCATCCCGGAAAGCGTCGTCGGAGGATCTTCTTCCTCAATGATTCCGGGGATCAGCAGGATGTCGCGATAATTGCTCGCCGACATCAGGTTTGGACTCTGCCGGTACCAGAACAGCAGTGCCAGCGGACGTCCCGCCAGAATTTCATTCCAATTGGGCGGCGTCTTGCTTTCTTTTTCGACCGCATCCAGGAAGTTGCTGTCGTAATCGAGCGCGTAGGCAGTGTCAGCGGGCTTCTGCGCGTAGCCGAGTTTGGCCACGATCTCGCGGGCCTTCTGCGCCAGCGCTTCCGGCGGCATTTCGAGATGCATTTTCTCCAGGGCGCTGTAGTGGATCGTCAAATACGTTCCGATTCCAAGCCCCACAAGAATCGCAATCAGGCAAGCCACCGCAATCTGCGGGCGCAGTCCGCTGGTCTCTCCCGCAGCCGCAACCATCTGTGGCGACGGAGTCTCCCCCGCGGCCAGCGCCGCGGCCAGCGGATCGCCACCCGGCAGCGCCCCTGCAATCGCCAGCGCGGTGGCCGGACGCGCCGAAGGCTCGTTCTCCAGACAGCGCAGAATCACTTTCTCGATGATCGGATCAAGATCCTTCACCACCGACGACGGCCGGCTGGGAGTGCGGTCGGCGCCCCCGTGCAGGGCTCCCGCAGTTTTTTCAGCGAAGGCGCGCTTGCCGGTGAAGACTTCGTAGAGCACCAGGCCGAGCGCATAAATGTCGCTGCGCGTGCTGACCTCTTTCCCAGCCAACTGCTCCGGGGCCATGTAGGCCGGAGTTCCGCTGCGCACTTCCGGGCCGCGAATGTCGTCGGCCACTCCTGCCAGTCCGAAATCGGTGATGACGACCTGCCCGCGCCCATCCAGCATGATGTTGGCGGGCTTCAGATCACGATGCAGCACGCCCTTGGTATGCGCGGCCGCCAAGCCTGCGCAAAGCTGGCGCGCGATTTCTAGAGCCTTATCCTGCGGCAGGCGTCCGATGCGGCGGAGCAGGGAAGCGAGATCTTCGCCATCGACATATTCCATCGTGAAAAATGTCTGTCCCTCTACATCGCCCACGTCGTAGACGCGGCACACATTCGGATGCGACACCCGCCGCGCGATCCGCACTTCGTTGCGGAAGCGGTCCAGCAAGCCTTCATCGTGCGAAGCTTCGTCGGGCAGAAATTTCATGGCGACGGCCTGGCCAAGAGTCAAATCGTCGGCGCGATACACCTCGCCCATGCCGCCTTTCCCCAGCAGCGCGATGATGCGATAGCGTCCCGCCAGCAGCCGTCCGGGAAGAAACCGTCCTTCGCTCAGCAGGAACTCAGCAGAACTGGGAGGCCGCGACGACGATCTGGAAGATGGCGGCCGCGGCGGCGCAGGCGGCAATGGCGACGTTGCTGTGGCCGAAGCGAAGTCGATGGTCGCCATGTCGTCCGCGTTCGGAGGAGCGTTCAGAGGAGCGCTGCCCGCAGGGGCCCCGCAAGCCGAGCAGAAGCGCACATTCGCCGGCAGCTCGCTCCCGCAAGATACGCACTGAGCCATAATTTTCCCCGCAACAGGATAACTCACGTAGGCCCGGACGCATTCGTCCGAGGGCACTTCACCGGTGTAGTGATCCCGACCGCAGCCATCCTTCAGGCGGAGGGAGGAGCCTGCCCTGAGGTGCAGCCGAAGCGATCTCCCGTACCCAACAGCGCACGTAGTCCGGAGAAGGCCAGATGTCCGCACCACCATCCCGCTCACGATGCAAGATAGCGCAGCGAATGTATTACCATCCAAAGCAATGAGCCCGACTCGCTGGCTGCGCGATCCATTCTTCCTGCTATGTCTGACTGCCGGCCTGCTGGCCTTCGTCGTGCAATCCGGCGAACTGGGCACCTCCGACACCACGCATCGCCTGCAAGCCACCCACTGGCTTTGGACCTCCGATCCACAGGTCCTCCCCTACGAGTATCCGGAATTTGGCCTGCACGGCCGCGGCGGGCGCCTCTATAGCTGGTACGGCATCGGCCAGTCCCTGCTCATGCTCCCCGCCGACCTCGTCGGCACATGGATTTCGCACTGGCACATCTTCACCGACTACGAGGATGACCCCGGCGTGCGCAGCATTGTTGCCGTCTACAGCACCAGCATTCTGGTGAACGTGCTGACCGCGATGATCGCTTTCCGCTTCCTACGGCAACTGCGCTTCGGCCTCAAGGAATCAATCGCCGGCGTGCTGGCGCTCCTGTTCTGCACCACCCATCTGCACTACACCCAGAACATGACCGAGAACAACTACATCATGCTTCTGACGTTGGTGGGATTCTCCTTTCAGTACCAATGGCTGCGCAGGGGAAGTTCCCGCGCCCTGATGATCGGGTCAACCGCGCTGGGATTGAATTTGCTGACCCGCCTTACCACCGGTCTCGACCTGATGGCGGCGGGAATTTTTCTCCTGATCGTCTGCTGGTTCGAGCGCGTGCGCGGGAGCGATTTGTGGCGGCGCTTTGTCGATTACTGCAAAGTCGCCGCGCCCATCTATGCGGTTTTTCTGCTGATCGACCGTGTCTACCAGTTCTACCGCTTCGGTTCGTTCACCAATACCTACGTGTCGATCTTCGCCAAAGAGGAGCGCATCATCGATCCCACGCTCCCCGTCAATTTTCCCTGGAGCACTCCGTTTTTCGATGGATTCATCGGCCCCTTCCTCAAGCCGGAGAAATCGATTTTCCTTTTCGACCCCCTGTTCGCGCTTACACTTCTCTTGCTCGTACTGCTATGGAAGCGACTGGGCCCGGACGTGCGCGCCTATGCCGTGACTTCTCTGCTGCTGCTGGTGGGCTACATCAGTTTCTATGCCCGCTACACCTATTGGGCCGGAGATTTCGCTTGGGGCGATCGCTACGTTTCTACCGCAGTCGAGATGGCGGCAATGCTCGCGGTTCCACTGCTGCTCCAATATCGCGAAAATCTGAGTAAGTCCGTCCGCACGGTTGGTGTGGCTGTGATTGCCGTCAGCTTCCTGATTCAAGCCGCCTCGCTGGCCTTCTGGCTTCCGCTCGAGATCTATCAGATGGAGACCTTCGGCCATCCCAGATTCGTCATCGCATTGCGTTTCAAAAATACCATCGCCTTCGCCCTCGGAAAAATGAACGCCTGGGGCCTCAATACCGATGACATGACCTACGATCCTTGGGACTACGTCCACATCACCACCTGGAACTTTCTCCCCTTCCTGTTGCGCAGAGTGGGTGTGGCCCCGAAGTGGGTAGTGGACACGGCATTTGCGGTGTGGGGCATTGGAATCGCAGCATTACTGACTGTCCTCGCCCGCCTGAAATTAGCCGTGGTAGAATGGTAGAAATGAGTGGTAGACAGGTAGAATCATGAGCTTGAACATTAAAAACGAGAAGACCCACAAACAGGCGCGTGAGCTGGCGCGACTCACCGGAGAAAATATGACTGTCGCCGTCAGCGAAGCGATTCGCGAACGCTTAGAACGGGTCCGCGGAAGTACCAAGGAAGACATGGTGGAGCGCATTCTGAAGATTGGAAGGGAATGCGCGGCCCACCTCAACAAGTCGCGTAAGTCGATGACGATCGACGATCTTTACGACGAGAAGGGAGTGTTTAAATGATCGTCGACTCATCCGCCATCTTATCCATCTTGTACGCCGAACCGGAGGCTGCCGAGTTTGCAGCGGCCATCCAAGGTGCCGTCACACCGCGGATCTCAGCGG
The DNA here is from genome assembly GCA_963701925.1 of uncultured Acidobacteriota bacterium. Classification (GTDB taxonomy): domain Bacteria; phylum Acidobacteriota; class Terriglobia; order Terriglobales; family Acidobacteriaceae; genus Sulfotelmatobacter. The sequence continues at coordinate 258,635 of CAVPBQ010000004.1, read as the reverse complement.
TCAGTTACGTTGAGACGGCAGTTGTCATTGACAGCGCCAGGGATGCCATCGCCAGCCGCCGGTTCGACGATCTTTTCCGAGCATCCCATATTCAAATAGAGCCGGTCACTCCCCAGCAAGCACAGATCGCCCGCCAGGCCTATCGCGATTTCGGCAAAGGGCGGCACAAGGCTGGACTGAATCTTGGAGACTGCTTCGCGTACGCGCTAGCGAAAGAGATGGACGAACCGCTTCTCTACAAGGGCCGCGACTTCGCGCATACCGATGTTGAACCGGCAGAATTCTAGCTCTCCTGCCCTACTCCACCGTAACCGACTTCGCCAGGTTCCTCGGCTGATCCACGTCGCAACCGCGCCGCACCGCAATGTGATACGCGAGCAACTGCAGCGGCACAATCTCCAGGATCGGCAACAGTTCCTCCGGCGCGGCCGGTATATACACCACGTGATCCGCCGCCTCTTTGATCTCCACATCCCCCAGCGTCGCCACCGCAATCACAACTCCCGATCGCGCTTTCACTTCCTTTAGATTCGACATCGTCTTCTCATAGCGCAGCATCGAGCCGGGACTATTCGCATCACGAGTCGCGATGATCACCACCGGCAAATTCTCGTCGATCAGCGCGTTCGGCCCATGCTTCATCTCGCCCGCGGGATAGCCTTCGGCGTGAATGTAAGAAATTTCCTTCAGCTTGAGCGCGCCCTCCAGTGCGATCGGATAGTGAATGCCGCGTCCCAGGAAAAGAAAATCATGCGCCCGCTGGTACTGTTTGGCCAGGGCGTCGCAGGTCTCGTCTTCGGTGAGAACGTTCTCCAGCTTGGCGGGAATTTGCGTGAGTTCCAGCATGGCGGCGCGCGCCTTGTCGGGCGGCATCACTCCGCGCACTTGCGCCAGATACATGGCCAGCACGTAGAGCGCGGTCAACTGCGCGGTGAAAGCCTTGGTCGACGCCACGCCAATTTCCGGCCCGGCGTGCGTATAAATCGTCCCGGCCGCTTCGCGCGTGATCATCGATCCCACCACGTTGCAGATCGCCAGCGTCTTCGATCCTTTCGCCTTGGCCTCGCGCTGCGCGGCGATCGTATCCGCGGTCTCTCCCGATTGCGAAATCACAATCGTGATCGTATTGGGATCAACAATCGGATTGCGGTAGCGCCATTCGCTGGCGTAGTCGACTTCCACTGGCATGCGAGCCAGCGATTCGATCATGAATTTTCCCGCCTGCCCCGCGTGCCAGCTTGTGCCGCAGGCGATGATGTTGATCTTCTGCGCCGCACGGAATTCCTCTTCGCTGATCTCCATCTCATCGAGAAAAATGTGTCCCGTATCCTGCGACACCCGGCCCAGAGTCGTATCCCGCACGGCCCGCGGCTGCTCATAAATTTCCTTGAGCATGAAATGCTTAAAGCCGCCCTTCTCCGCCAGAATTGGATCCCAGGTAACATGCTGCACTTGCCGCTGAATCGGCTTGCCGTCGAAATCAGAAAGCTGCACACCGTCCGGCGTGACCACCGCCATATCGCCATCCGCTAAAAAGAAAATGTCGCGCGTGTGATACAGGATCGCGGGCACATCCGAGGCCACAAAATATTCGTCGTTGCCCAGCCCAATCACCGCCGGAGGCCCATTCCGCGCCGCCACAATTTTGTTGGGATCATCCGTCGAAATCACTGCCAGTGCGAATACGCCGCTGAGCTCCTTCACGGCCTTGCGCACCGCGTCTTCCAGTGCCACTTTGTTCCCCTTGCCCGTGCCACTTGAATATTTCTCCACCAGGTGGGCGATCACTTCCGTGTCGGTCTCGGTAGTGAATTTGTGGCCTTCCTCGATCAGCCTTTTTTTCAAGCCAAGATAGTTTTCGACGATGCCGTTATGCACCACCACGATCTTGCCCGTGCAGTCGCGATGAGGATGCGCGTTCTCTTCGGTGGGTCGGCCGTGCGTGGCCCAGCGGGTGTGCCCGATGCCGTAGGTTCCTTCCAGCGGATTCTGCCGGATGACTTCTTCCAGGTTGCGCAGTTTGCCTTCGGCACGCCGAATCTGCAGCCCGTCGCCATTGCCGGCCACCGCGATCCCCGCGGAATCGTAGCCCCGATACTCCAGCCGCCGCAGACCTTCGATGATCACCGGAACCACGCTTTTCTTGCCAACGTAACCGACAATACCGCACATGGATTGAGACCTCAGAGGCTTTCGATGCTATTCGCCAGCTACTACTCGCCCAGCGAGCAGCGGAATTCTTCGATGACCGGGTTGGTCAGCACTTCACGAGCGATGCGCTCGACCTCCACTTGGGCCTGGTCGCGCGACAATTCGCCATCCAGCGTCAGCTCGAAATACTTTCCCTGGCGCACGCTTTCCAGCCCTTTGTATCCCATTTTGTTGAGAGCACTGTGGATGGTTTTGCCTTGCGGGTCGAGGACGCTCTTCTTTAAAGAAACGTAAACATAGGCAGTCATGAAAAGATTATTACACGGGTAGCATTGCGACGGACGCAGCCTAACCTGAGCGTGTTGAAAGGGTCCGCTGAGCCAGCCCAGCGAGCTCCACAGTCGGTGCATCTTCAGGCGGTTAGATGATGCACGCCGCGCCCGCTATTAGCGCAGATTGCGATTAGTTCAGATTGCGCAGTTTCTGGTCCAGCGCTTTCAACTCCAGCTCCAGCAATTCCCGATGTCGCGGGTTAGTGCTGGCTTCCATCTGCTGCAAAACGCGCTGTCGGGATAAACGAAGGCTCTCTTTGGCTCGCACGCCAGCAGCCTCGCTCGGACTCATCGGCCGGCCACTTTTCTGCGACTGTCGACCGGCCTCGGCCTGCTGATCCTCAACCTGCTTGCTTTCCCATCCGCGCGCCACTTCTAAATTATAGTCCGCGCCGTCCGGCATATTCCATAGCATCCGGTCCGGTAGGTTCTATACGGGAACTTCCTCGCTACATTATATGTACATGCATGTACGTATATGACTTTGCTCCCAACAAACGACAACGCTTGCGCACGATTGCAGCATGTTGTCCCTCTATAATTGCCTCACTGCACTCATCATCCGGGAGGGGTTTATGATTTCGCGGCGACGATTTCTGAAAATGGGCAGTGTGGCAGCCAGCCTGGCAGCGGTGACATCGCCTTCTCCGCTCTGCGCCACGGCTACCGACAAATCAGACGACGCTTCTCTGCCACCATCCATCGCGCAGCTGAAGTCGCGCAAAAGCGAAGCGGAACCCATTACCCGCGAAGAACGCCAGGAGCGCCAGGAGCACGCGCGCAAACTGATGTCCGAAAACTTGCTTGGCGCCGTGGTGATGATGGAAGGCACATCGCTGCGCTACTTCACCGGCATGCGCTGGTGGGGGGCGAACGCATGTTCGCGCTGGTGCTACCGGCCAAAGGCGCGGCGTTTTATGTGTGTCCCGCATTCGAAGAAGGCCGCGCGCGCGAGCAACTGAACAATGCTCCCGACGGCGAGCACGCCGACGTGCGCACGTGGCAGGAAGACGAGAGCCCATACCAACTCGTCGCGCAAGGATTGAAAGAGCGCGGTATTGCCACCGGCAAGATTGGCATCGAAGAAATGATGCGCTTCGTCTTCGTCGACGGCCTGGCCAAGGCCGCAACGCAAGCCGCGCTGACGAGCGCGACGCCGGTGACCGCGGGCTGCCGCATGGTGAAGAGCGCGCACGAAATTGCACTGATGCGCCTGGCCTCGCAAGTTACGCTGGCGGTTTACGAAGCGGTGTACAAGTCTCTGCGCGAAGGCATGACGCAACACGATGTCGGCAATTTGATCGAACAAGCCTATGCGCGCACGGGATTTCCCGGCGACGCCAGTGTGATGGTTGGAGAATATTCCGCCTCGCCGCATGGATCAACGACGCCGCAGGTGATTCGCGAAGGTTCGATCATCATGATCGACGACGGCTGCACAGTGGAGGGCTACCAATCCGATATCACGCGCACGTTCGTGCTGGGCAAAGCTTCAGACAAGATGAAGCAGGTGTTTGACATCGTGCACCGTGCGCAGTCGGCGGCGCTGGCCGCGGCCAAGCCGGGCGCGGAGTGCGGCGCGGTCGACGCCGCGGCGCGCAAAGTTGTTACCGACGCGGGCTACGGCCCGGACTACAAATATTTCCGGCACCGCCTCGGGCATGGTCTGGGCATGGACGGCCACGAGTGGCCGTATCTGGTTCGCAGCAACACGACGAAGCTGCAGACGAATGTAACTACGAGCAACGAGCCGGGCATTTATATTTCGGGCGAGTTCGGCATACGTCTCGAAGACGACATGCACCTCACGGAAGAAGGCGCGGAATTGTTCACGCCGCAGAGCCCCTCGCTGGAAGCGCCCTTCGGGAAGTCCTGATGGTTGGCATTCCCTGTGGACCTCAACGCTTTGCGCGGCGGATTGACGGCGCGCTGCGGTAGTCCGCAAATACCACGCTGAATAGTTCTCCCAGGCGCACGTTGGTCACCAGCACGGGACGGAAGCAGGCGATGCAGGTTCCACTTTTCCGGCGAACGCTGGGATAGACAATCCCGGCCGATCCGGCCGCGAGCAACTGTGCCGCGAACGCTTGTGAGGCTGCATAACTCGTCGGTGACAGGCAGTCCGCGTGCTGTTTCGTCTCGCGCAGGTCGTGGAACTCGGCGCGGAAGTCGGCGAGAAAATCCTGGTAGTCGGCAGAATCTTCCTCCTCCCACGCAATTTCCGCTAGCCATAACTGCCGGTGAAATGCAATTTCCGCCTGCGAGGTCGGCAACTCAAAGGCCGCGTACCACGCGCCGCGGTCGGCGGAGTTGAAGCGCGATCCGTTGGGCGCAGCGTGACAGAAGGACGCATTGATGATGCGATACGAGGGAATTCCGAAAACCAGTTCACGCTCGTCGATTCCCGGCAGCAGTCCGGGCAGTGAGCGCGATTCGGCCAACAGCCGGTCGTTCGTAACGTTGTCGAGTTCGAAGATGGCGTCGAGAATCTCTTCGTCGTCGGTGAGGCGCGTGAGCACGCTGGCGCCGCCGTCCGCGTATTGCGCAGGGATCAGGCGATGCGTATCGCGGCGATCGATCCAGTTCGCAGGCGGGAAGGTGGCTCCAGCAGATTTATCGGCCGCCACGACGACTATCCAGCAGGCGGCGCACGGCGATCATGCCCGGCACTCCGCCCCGCGTCATAAATTGCAGCGGCGAAATATTGTTGAACATGGAATTGGAATTAGGCAGCGCGCTCCAATGATTAGCGAGGCGGCGGTTGAAAAGAATGTTGAGCGCTTTGTAGATACCGATCAGCAGCGAGATACGGGTCAATTCATCCTGCGAGAGCAGGCCGTTGCGATTTTTCTTCAACTCGAAGTAGCGGCCATGCGAAGCGCCGCCGAGCAAGGCCATAGCGTCCTCGTTGCGTATCTCCCAATGGTCGACGATGGCGAAGAATGCCTTGATCGCCGGGGGGCTGAGGCGGGCACGCGTGCCGGCGTCGGAGAGATCCGGCATCTTCCGCAGATCTAGCCCAATGTCGGGAACTACTGCCAGGGCGTTCATGCTTTCTCCATTTATGGACTATTTTAGCTGCGAAACAGGAGTCGCGTCAAGCACTGGATTCTGCTTGTTTTGTTGGGCATAGAAAGGCCCCGGACGAATGCATCCGCGGCCGGGTAAGGCGGAACTCGACTACCAGCGCAGGTTCTTCAGGTATCCATAACTGGTGGCGATGCTCTGGAACGCGTCTTTCGGGTGGTCGTGCTCGACGATGTAATGCTTGATGCCGGCCTTTTCGGAGTGCGCGAAGATTTTTTTCCAGTCGATGATGCCGCTGCCCACTTCGGTCAAGTCAACCGTATCACCGAAATTCTGCGCGCCGCCCGTGCTGATCTTGGGAAGAGTTTTGAGGTCCTTCACGTGAACCAGGGGAAAGCGTCCGGGATAGCGATTGAAGTACTTGACGGGATCGCCGCCGGCGGCAGTAATCCAGCACAAATCCATTTCCATCTTCACCAGATTCTTATCGCACATCTCGAGCAACATGTCATAGGGCAATTTGCCGCCGCTGGTGGGCAGGAATTCGAACCAGTGATTGTGATAGGCGAACTGTAGTCCGGCTTTCTTGCAAGCCTCGCCGCAGCGGTTGAATTTTTCGGAGGCCTGCTTCCAGATGTCGGGAGACTTGCGGAGTTCCTCCGGAATCCAGGGACATACGATGTAGTCCAAGCCGATGACCTTCGAGTCCGCGATGATGGAAGGGAATTTTTCGTCGAGCTCGTCATATTGCACGTGAGTCGACGGCGCGGACAGCCCATTCTTGTCGATTGCGGCGCGAACCTGCTGCGGCGTGCGCCCGAAGTATCCGGCAAATTCAACTTCCTTGTAGCCGATGGCGGCGACCTTGGCCAGCGTAGCGTCGAAGTCGGCCTTCATCTGGTCGCGCACGGTGTAAAGCTGCACGCCAATTTTTTCGATCTTGTGGTCGTCCGCTGCCCAACTGATTCTACGCGTGAGCAGAGTCGATGCGGTGATGGCGGCGGTGGTTTGCAAAAACGCGCGACGGTTCAGGCCGCGACGATTGAAGCCAGGGATTGTCATGAAGAAAATCCTTATTCTAGCGATTTTTTTGGAAGTGGAGTACGGAAGCATTATACCCAGACGCGGCGGCCGTGCCACCAGAATCGTCGCCGCCTCGCCCGGGCTGCGGCGGGCTGGCACAGTCTTGGGCGAATTCTGGTCTACGGTTTAACCACTTGCAGGTTATTGTCTACGGAAAAAATTTCCGGGACCCCGTTGGCGCGAATAGTGACAAGATTCTTGTCGGCATCACTGTCGATCACGCCCTCCAGGGTTACATGGCCATTCTTGACGATGATGCGAATCGGCTTCTGCACGCCGAGCGCATATTTTTCCAGAGCGGGATAGCCATAGATCGCGCGGTACAGCTGGCGACGCAGCCGGGAGTCGGTGGGCGCGGGCGGAAGGACTTCAATCTGGTTGTCAACCTTGTCGACGCCTTCAATGTGCTTGACGACATTCTGCGCATCCGGCTTCAGGCTGGGCCGCACCACCTGGCCGAGCAGGGTAACGGTGGAACCGTCTACTTTGAATGCGATGTTGTCGAATACGCCTAAATACGGCAGCATCAGCAGTTCGTGCCGAACTGCTTTGGTGATGCGCTCTTGCTCGCGCGCGGAATTTTGTTGGGGCTGAGCAATGGCTGGCAGCGCGATCGCCAGCACGCAGACGAGAGTGGAAAACAATCGGACTTTCATGGATCACTCCCCACAGTCGGAAATTAGATGCGCCAGTGTACTCCGGAGCTCAAGCGGCAGGAAATCAGGTAAGAGGCGTAGAGGGGCGGGTGGAACTCAAGCTAAAAAACGCATAAACCACAAAGGTCACTAAGTTATCACTAAGGAGTTCGTTGTAAGCATTCCTGGGTGAAACTGCGTGACCTTCGTGGCGATGATCTTAGCCGTTCAGGCTAAGGTTGGTGCCCTGCGATGAAGTGCCGGTCGTGCTGGTGGCGCTGTTGAAAAGGTTCAGAACCAGTTCCTGATTGGCGCTGGGGTTGAGGTTCAGAGTAATTTGTTCGGGAGTTGAACCCTGGCCGGCCACGCCGATCGTGATCTGATCGGATCCGTTGGCTCCATTGGCGATATTGATGTTGACCTGCTCGCCCGGAGTTATTGTGCCCAAATTGACGATGATCTCAGAACTGGCCGGCGCACCGGAGGTGGGCGCAGTTCCGGTGGTCGGCGTAGTACCCGTCGTCGGCGTAGAAGTTGTCGTGCCGCCACCTTCTGCGACCGGAGGCGCCACTCGCAGGCGGTGGTCGAAGGTGCTTTGCAGTTGGGAATAAGCCGACTGCGCGGCGCTGAGATTGCCCGATTGCAGGGCCTGGCCAATAGCGGTGAAGTCCTGCTGGCGGCCGGTTTTGACGAAAGCGTCGCCCGAGAGCGGGCCGCTCTGGGCCAGACTCTGAAGAGTGGTGAAATCCTGCTGGGCGCCGGAAAGGTTGCCCGATTGTAAATCTTGTCCCAGCTGCTGCAGGTCGGTGCGGCGCTGCTGGAAATAAGTCTCGGCGGTCTGGCTAAGTACGTTCGCGGAGAGGGCTGCGATTGACATGAGGCGCTCCTAATCTAAATGCGGTTCACTTGCTGGAACCGTTGCAATACTTTGACCTCATCGGCGCAACCCGGACGGACTTTAGTTGTCGGCAGATTTTTCCCAATACTTCATCCCAACCCCCACTCCACGGTAACTTACCGAAATTCACTTACCGAAGTTCCAAGCGGACGGCGCCCTTGGAACTTACCAGCTGAACATGACTGCAATCGGGAACGATCCAGTCGGCGCCGGCGGCGCGCAGAACTGGCTCGGCCGCCGTGGTTTTAACGGCGATCACCTTCGCCCCAGCCGCTTTGCCTGAGCGAATTCCGGCGGGCGCATCTTCGACGACGATGCAATCGGCGGCGCCAAATCCCAGCTTGGCCGCGCCTTTCAGGAAAGGCTCCGGATCGGGCTTGCCGTGCATTATGTCGGTCGAAGTGACCATGGTTGCGGGCAAAGGCAGGCCGGCGGCGCGGATGCGCACTTCGGCCAGGGCTCGGGTGCAGGAGGTCACGATGGTCCAGCGATTTTCTGGAAGGCGCGCCAGCAGTTCCACTGCGCCGGGAAGGGGAACGACTCCGTCGAGATCTTCGAGCTCTCCGCTCTCGACGATGAGATTTTCGGCCTCGTAGTCCGAGTCCGGAAGGTACTCGCGAATCGTCGCAATGCTGGGACGGCCATGCGCATTGGCCACCACTTCATCCGGATTAAAGCCGTGAGCGACGGCCCAGCGGCCCCAGACGCGGGCCACGGCGGGAGTGGAATCGATGAGAACTCCATCGAGATCGAAAAGCAGAGCGGCGCAGGAAATTGGCATTGGGCCCCATTCTAAATGGGAGGCCTGAAGTCCGAGAGTCAATGGGCCGATGAAGGAGGTGTGCAGTGCGAGGAGTCAAGGATGACTGGCGGGACGATTGCCGAGAGATTGCGGAGGCTTACCGAGGATCTGAAAGCTACGGAACAGCTGCTTGTGACCTGTGACGTCTCGCCGCGCCTGTTCGCCGACTTCCGCAACGCGGTCGACAACGTCCGCCACACCGCCCGCGTGGCGCAGATGTGGGTGGGATTGAAGCAGCAGAATCGCGATCCCTATGCCGCCATCAGCACGTTAACCGAGGACCGGGTGCGGCGGGCGACGCAGATGGCAAAAGAACTAAGTCTCGATCTGCAGGCTTTGGAAGTGGATTTCGGGACAGCGGGACTCGAGGAACTATATAAGGCAATTGATGAATTGCACGAGCGATTGCTTCCGCTATTCCGCAACACAATCGCCCGCGGCAACTCGTTAGAGGCAACTTCAGAGGTAACTTCGTCCGAGCGTCACGACTGAACGATCTTCTCGAGCGCCGGACGATTGCGGATCACCAGCGTCGATCCCTTCAACTGCAGCAGCTGTTTTTTCTTGAAATCAGAAAAGAGCCGGCTGACGGTCTCGCGTGTCGTGCCGATGATCTCGGCGATCTCTTCGTGCGTCAGCGTAAGCTTCACCTGCGATGAGCCATCGTTCTGCGTCGTCTTGGTGGTCCAGGACAGCAGGAGCTTGGCGAATTTTTCCGAGGGTGAAGTCGCGAGACCCAGAGTCCTGATCTCTTCATACGCGGTGTAATAGTTGCGGCTCAATTGTTCGGCAACGCGCAGCGCGACTTCTCCATGGTCCTTTAGAAACTGCAGTAAGGAATCACGAGGAATAAAATTCGCCTGGCCGGGCTCCATCATTTCCGCGGTCACTTCGTAGGGACGGTTGGAAATCACGGAGTTAAGGCCGAGCACATCGCCCCCTTCGGAAATTTTGGTGATGATGGTCTTGCCTTCTCGCGACGAAGTTGAGAGCTTGGCTTTGCCCGCACACAGCACAAAAACACCCCGCGGTTGCTGCCCCTCGATGAACAGCATTGCGCCCTTGGGGTAAACAGCAGTTGATTTGATTTCGTTGAGACGTTGCCCACCCTGAACGGAAAGATTGCAGAACAAATGTTCTTCTCTCACCGGGCAGGTGAGACAGTTATCAAAGATATTCAGACCGTAAGGAGCACGCACCCGGCACCTCACTTTCACCTCATTGTAACATTGGATTTTTGCTTGTGATCATCATCACCAGCCCTGGTGATCGAGCGCATATTGCGATCACAGACAGCTGTAGAAGACTGTGCCAGACTGGAGACGGTGTGCGCGTGGGGGGGGCACCTCACGTGGTGGGAGCAAAATTTGTGAAACAGTCGAGCGCGAAATTTGTGGGCGCAGAATTTGTGAAAGCAAGATTTGTGAAAGAATGAGGCGCCAGCCTGCGCGCTGTTGGGAGAATTTTCCGTGAGTCAGTTCTCAAGTTCCACGTCAGCGCTCCCCGCCATTTCGAAGCCGCTGGCCCGTCCACCGCGGCCGGGGCTGGAATCGCTTTTCGTTCCGCGATCGGCCGCTGTGATCGGCGCCACCGATCGAGCCGGAACCGTGGGCCGCAGCGTGCTCTCCAATCTGCTGGAGAGCAAGTCCCCGATCAAACTGCACGCCGTCAATCCCAGCCATGAGGAAGTGCTGGGAGTAAAAGCCGTCAAGAGCATCGGCGAGATTCGCGGGAGCGTGGACCTGGCGGTGATTGTCACGCCGGCGCAAACCGTGCCGCAGTTGATCGGCGAGTGCGTGGACGCGGGCGTGAAATCGGCGGTCGTGATCTCCGCCGGATTTCGCGAGCAGGGAGATTTGGGCGCTCATCTGGAAGAAGAAATTCAAGCTCATCTGCGACGAGGTTCGCTGCGCTTGCTGGGGCCGAACTGCATGGGATTCATGAACCCGACGATCGGGTTGAATGCGACCTTCGCAAATTCGATGCCGCATAAAGGGAGCGTCGCGTTTCTGAGCCAGAGCGGCGCGCTGCAGACCGCGATTCTGGACTGGAGCCGGCGCGAGCAGGTGGGCTTCAGCGCCATCGTTTCCACCGGCTCGATGCTTGATGTGGGCTGGGGCGATCTTATTTATTATTTTGGCGACGATCCCCACACCAAGAGCATTCTCATTTACATGGAGTCGGTGGGTGACGCGCGCTCATTTCTTTCCGCGGCGCGCGAGATTGCCTTGGGCAAGCCGATCATCGTCATTAAAGCGGGGCGTTCGGAGGCCGCGTCGCGCGCGGCCGCTTCGCATACTGGCGCGCTGACGGGAAGCGATGAAGTATTCGACGCGGCCTTCCGGCGGTCGGGCGTGCTGCGCGTGCAGAATATTGCCGACCTCTTTTATATGGCGGAGGTGCTGAGCAAGCAGCCGCGTCCGCGCGGACCGCGGCTCACCATTGTGACCAATGCCGGCGGCCCGGGAGTGCTCGCGACCGATGCGCTCATCGCTACGGGTGGAGAACTCACCACGCTCTCTCCGGAGTCGGTGCAGCAGCTCGACAGCTTTCTTTCTGCGCACTGGAGCCACGGCAATCCTGTCGATGTGCTGGCGGATGCCGATGCAGATCGCTTCGTGAAAGCGGTTGACATTGCTTCCAAAGATGCGTCGAGCGATGGATTGCTGGCGGTCATCGCGCCGCAAGGGCTGGCCGATCCCACTATGACCGCCGAGAAGATGAAGGCCCATGGGCAAGGTTCCGGCAAGCCGGTGCTGGCGAGTTGGATGGGTGGCGAGGGCGTGGCCGAGGGAACGGCGATTCTGAACGGTGCGGGCATCCCGACCTTTTCTTATCCTGATACTGCGGCGCGCGCCTTCACCTACATGTGGCGCTACACCTACAATCTGCGCGGACTGTACGAAACACCGGCGCTGGTGGAAGGTCCGGCGATGGCAGCCGACGCGCGCACCAAGGTCAACGACTTCGTAAGTAGCGCGCGCGCCAGCGGTCGCACCTTGCTCAACGAGTTCGAAGCGAAGCAGATCCTGACCGACTACGGAATTCCGGTAGTCGAGACGCAGGTTGCCGAGGACGAACAACGGGCGGTCGCTTGCGCCGCGGGGATTGGCTATCCAGTTGTGTTGAAGCTCCTCTCGAACACGATTGCGCACAAGACCGATGTGGATGGAGTGCGGCTCGGGTTGCAGAACGGTGAGCAGGTTCGGGCCGCGTATCGCGCGATTCAGGGCTCGGTCACAGAACAAGCCGGGGCAAAACACTTTGCCGGAGTCACGGTGCAGCCGATGGTGAGCCGCGAGGGCTACGAGTTGATCGTCGGCAGCAGCATCGATCCGCAGTTTGGGCCGGTGATCCTGTTCGGATCCGGGGGCGTGATGGTGGAAGTCTACCGCGACCGCGCGCTGGCCTTGCCTCCGCTGAACACTACGCTGGCCCAGCGCATGATTGAGCAGACCAGAATCTATACGGCTCTGAAGGGCGTGCGTGGGCGCAAGCGCGTGAGCCTCGCCGCGCTCGAAGGATTGCTGGTGCGCTTCAGCCAGTTGGTGGTGGAGCAGCCCTGGATTCGCGAGATCGACATCAACCCGCTGCTGGCGTCATCCGATCATTTACTGGCGCTGGATGCGCGCGTGGTGCTGCATGATGCGGCGACGCCATTCGCAGACTTGCCGCGTCCAGCGATTCGTCCTTACCCTTCACAATATGTACGGCAGTGGCGTATGAAAGACGGAACGGCCGTGACCATTCGACCGATTCGTCCGGAAGACGAGCCTCTGATGGTGCACTTTCACACCACGCTGTCGGAGCGCAGCGTATACCTGCGTTATTTCTGTTCGTTGAGCCTGACCGCGCGAGTGGAGCACGAGCGGCTGGTGCGGATTTGCTTTGGCAGCTATGATCGCGGATTCGCGCTGGTGGCGGATTATGAGAATCCTGCGAACGGGGCGCATGAAGTGCTGGGCGTGGGGCGATTCAGCGCCATCAATCGCATGGAAGCCGAAGCCGCCGTGCTGGTTTGCGATCGCTGGCATAGCCACGGTCTGGGGACGGAGTTGCTGGCCAGCGTTGCCCGTGTGGCGCGCGAGGAGAAATTCCGCAAGTTGTCGGGAGAAATTCTGCGCGACAATTTAGCCACGCAGGCGATCTTCAAGAAAGTGGGCTTCAAGTTGAGCCCGATGGACGACCTTTCCTCGGTTTACGCAGAACTCATTTTGTAGCCGAACAAAATGGAACGCGCCCTCACACCGCGGGGGCGGGATGGGTGATCTCCAGTTGCGGCTCGAACTTCAGCGCCGTGCCGATCGCCCGCGAAACCAGGCAAAGCTTTTCGGCGCGCTTGAGCAACTCCAGCGCGCGCTCCCGCTCGTCGGCTGAGGCAATCTTCAGATTGGGGCGCACCGTAATTTGCGAAAAGTTGTAGCCGGACTCGGTCTTGCGCACTGTGCCGCTGGCCTCCACCTGCAAATCGGTGAAGTTGAAATCCGCCGAGCCTGCGATCGCGCGCAAGGTGGTGGTATAGCAACCGGCCACGGCGGCGAGCAAGAGTTCCTCGGGCGTCCACCGTCCCTCGAGGCCGCCAAATTCAGCGGGCGCGGTAAAGTGGATTGCATTGGGAGCGGAATCTGATTTAGCCAGCCCGGTGCGGCCGGAAGTCCACCATGCTGCCACTCGATACGCGTGCTCGTCACTCATAGTAAGAACTCCTTGGGAGAAAAGTTTGACGCCGAATTACGGCAGAGAGCTCAACCACGCTGAATTTGCCGGTAATATGCTTCGTTCTGGCTTTACGCCACTCCCTGCGTCTTCGCCGATGCACGCTCGCGCTCGATCTTCTGAATCTGATCTCGCAGCCACTGGGCGAGGGCATCTTCCATCTCAATCTGATTGCCGGTGCGGTACAGATTGTCGACCGTCTGTCCCTCTTTGGTGAGCGGGATGAAGCGGCACGGAGCACTTTCCGCGCGCTGCTCTGGCGGAACAAACTGCTCCAGCAGGCAAGTCGTGCAGGGATGCGGGCGCGCCGGGTCGCAGAAATTGGGGCAGATGGGCGAATCCTCAAAAATCGCCGGTGCGCGCCAGGGAGAATGCGGAGAGCGGCCGTAACCCCCATCTTCCAGAAAACTAAGTTCAAATTTGAGGACTTCTAAAATGTCGCGCTTGTCGTGAGTCATAGGGCACCTCAACTTGAGGCTCAGGATGCCAGAGCGGGAAAGAAAGCTCCGTATGTGGGGTCACGGGGATTCGTGATTCGGGTCACACTCGAGTTGCCGCTACCTCGGCGCGGGAAGCGAGTTCGGCTGATTTTTAGAGGAGTCCCAGAATGCTAGGCGTGATAAAGGTCACGTCAGCGCGTGATCGGAATCACGGTTGGTAGGCACAGCAGGGATCGGCGGCGAACACGTCGCCGGTCATGGCATAGGCGCGGGCGCGCGAGCCTCCGCAGACATTGCGCACCGGGCACAGGCCGCACTTCCCCTTTAGCTGCGAACTATCGCGCAACGATACAAACAGCGGAGCTTCGCAGTAGATATCCGACAAGCTTTCGGTGGTGACGTTTCCCGCCGGGAGAGGAAGATAGCGGCTGGGCAGCACATCCCCGACGTGATTGATAAACACGAAGCCCTTGCCATCATTGACGCCGCGGGGAGCGCAGGTGATGACCTCCTCGGCAGTCATGCGGCCGCGGGATTCGCGCGCCCGCTGCTGCAAGAGATAGCGCTGGTAGTGCTGGCCCTCGGTGGTCTTAATCTGAAAATGAACCCGCTTGGAAGCCGCATAGAGCCGGGCGAAAACATCCTCATGCTCCTCGGCGCTGAGCAAATGTCGAGTCTGTTCGGCCGAAGTGGGAACGAGGAAGAAAACATTCCATAGGGCCACGTCGAGACGGGTCAGCAGTTCGATCATGGAATCCACATCGTGCAAATTCCGCCGTTCCATCACGGTATTGATCTGCACCGGAAGCTCGACCTCGTGGCACCATCCGACGGCTTCGACCGTCCGCCGATAGGAGCCGGAAACGCCCCAGTGGTTGTCATTCAAAGTTGCCGTCGAGCCATGCAGCCAGAAGGCCACCCGCATCAGCCCGCGGGCCTTGAGCTCGGCAATCGTCTCCCGGTCGAGATGCGGAGTAGGCAGCAGGGTCAGCGAAGTCCGCACCGAATGCCGCGCGGCAAATTCGATGATGGGGAACAGGTCGGGGCGAAGCAGCGGGTCGCCTCCCGTCAACACCAGCAGGGGAACGTGCATAGAAGCGACTTGCTCGATGAGATGGAAGGCCTCGGCGGTGGAGAATTCGCTCTTATTGCGCTGGCCGCGGGCCGCGGCGCGGGCCGGCGATGACTTCCAGTCGCAGGTCTGCGTCATCTCCCATGTAACCTGCAACGGGCGCGGCTGAAATTCAGGCGCCTGCGACCAGTCTCCCGCATGCGCGGAGGAGAATGTCGACGATTCCGCAACCCTCGAAAGGCGAACTGGCGGAGCCAAGACTTTCGACATACCAGCAAATCGTAGTTCCGCCACGCTCGCGATGCAGTGCGACACTGCACGGTGACCGGTGACATCTGTCACAATCTGCTGGAAATAGCCCTGTGATTACTATCACAGGGCGGCGTGACTTATGCCATAGGTCCACTTTGAGCCGCATGCGAACCTACGGCTGCACGCGGATGTACAGGGCAGGAGATGACGGGACGGAAGATGCGGTTCGGAAATGGAATGCCAGCAGGCCCGAACGTCTTCAATTACCAAGGTTGATCACTCCCCCCTGTGATATCGTGCGAGGGAAAATTCTTCCTCAGGAGGAAGCACACGTGAAACATCTCTCAGTACGTCTAGGCCTGGCCGTTCTGCTGGCCGTTGGATTGATCGCAATCTGCAGCCATCCCGCAGCAGCCCAGGATGCGGCAGCAACCTACAAAGCAAAGTGCGCCATGTGCCACGGCGCGGACGGCAAGGGCGGCAAAATGGGCACGCGCGATTTCGCGTCAGCGGAAGTGAAGGCTGAGAGCGATGCGCAGCTCACCGAAATCGTCACCAAGGGCAAGCCACCCAAGATGCCGGCCTACGGCGAGAAGTTGAAGGACACGGAGATTAAGGGCCTGGTGGCTTATATCCGTGGTTTGGGCAAGTAGCAAAAAAGAAAGACGGCTCATTGCGGCCGCACGGAAAAAATACGGTTAGGAAGGATTGGCGGGTGAGGGTATGTCCACGCGAACCATACGGAATCTTTTTGTCCCTGGAGGTACTCTCACCTTCCTGCTAGCCGCCCTGTTCGCCGCCGCCACCGCCCACGCCGCCGCCAAACCTGCCCAAAAACCTACCGCGGATGAATGCCTCGCCTGCCATAGCGACGCTTCGCTGACCCACGACGTCAACGGCAAGCCAGCCAGCCTGCATGTTGATCCGCAGGCGTTCAAGGATTCGATTCACGGCAGCATGTTCACTTGCGTCGACTGCCATACCGACGTAAAGACCGCCGGGCACGAAACGCCTCCGCAAAAGATCACTTGCGCGACCTGCCACGCGGATGAGCAGGCCGCCTACGACCGCAGCTTTCACGGCAAGGCGGTGCAGGGCGGCAACAGCAACGCCGCCAAGTGCGTGGATTGTCACGGCAGTCCGCATGAACTGTTGCCCGCGAGCGATCCGAAATCGCGCGTGCACCATACCAACATTCCCGCTACGTGCGGCGCCTGCCATAGCCAAAAACTCGTCATGGAAGATGGCGGGCAGAGCGCGCAGATGGTCGCCTCTTACCAGCAGAGCGTGCACGGGCACGCGGTCGCCGCAGGCTCGGAGAAAGCCGCAGTCTGCACGGACTGCCATGGCACGCACGAGATTCTCGACGCCAAAGACTCGAAGTCGCCCATCTTTAAATTCAACGTGCCGATGACCTGCGCCAAGTGTCACGATAATGTGGCCAAAGAATTTCGGCAGAGCATTCACGGGCAGGCGATCGCCAATGGAAACTGGCAGGCACCGGTATGCACCGACTGCCATGGAATTCACTCCATCAAATCGCATCTGGATCCGAATTCTCCGGTGAATGCGGCGAACCTCGCGCAGGCGACGTGCGCGCGCTGCCACGAAGGGGTGCGGCTATCGCAGGAGTTCGGCATAGAAGGCCGGCGCGAGACCACGTATCTGGCCAGCTATCACGGCCTCGCAGCCAGCCGCGGATCGCAGATTGTCGCCAACTGCGCGAGCTGCCATGGAGTGCACAACATTCTGCCGTCGACCGATCCGCGGTCGACCATCAATTCCGCGAATCTGGCCAGAACCTGCGGGCAGTGCCATCCGGGCGTGACGGAAAAATTCGCCTCAG
Source organism: uncultured Acidobacteriota bacterium (assembly GCA_963701925.1). Classification (GTDB taxonomy): domain Bacteria; phylum Acidobacteriota; class Terriglobia; order Terriglobales; family Acidobacteriaceae; genus Sulfotelmatobacter. Next base: position 241,381 of record CAVPBQ010000004.1, on the reverse strand, counting down.
CCAAGGTGCACGTGGATGCGCCGCTGTCCGCCGATATCGGCAGCAAGGCAGTGCGCTGGATTCGCCGCATGTATCTCGGCATGATCGTCGCCGTGATTGGCGGCATGCTGCTGCACAATTTCATCATCTGGCGAGCGAAAGTTGTGGCGCTGCGCAAGCTGCAGAATCGCTTTGTGACGCGCATGGCGCTGCGCTTCCGCTGGCAGCATGCAACGTTGTTGAGCAGCTTTTTCGTGTTGGTCATTACCGGCTTCGCGTTGAAATTTCCGGAATCTTCATTCGCGTCGATGCTGTTCCTGGGCGAACACATGCGCGGATTGCTGCATCGCATCGCGGCGGTGGTTCTGATCGCGGTCAGCCTCTACCACATGATCGACAGCGTGGTAACGCGCCAAGGGCGCAAACTTCTGGGCGACCTGTTGCCCACCCTCGACGATGCTACGGGAGCAATTCAGAATCTGGGCTATTATCTAGGCCTGACCCCGCGCAAGCCTGACTTCCCGCGCTTCAACTACGCAGAAAAGGCGGAGTACTGGGCGCTGGTGTGGGGCATGATCGTGATGGGCGTGACCGGGCTGGCGTTGTGGGCCAAGGTGCTGGTGGGAAATCATCTGCCGCGCTGGTGGCTGGATGTGGCCACGGCGATTCACTTCTATGAAGCCATCCTGGCGACGCTGGCCATTCTGGTCTGGCACTTCTACCAGGTATTTCTCGATCCGGATGTGTATCCCATGAACTGGGCCTGGTGGGACGGGAAGATGACGATGCACCATTACGAAGAAGAGCACGGCCTCGACAGCGCGACGTTAATGGATGCGGCAAGCGAAGCCGTACAGGCGGAAAACAAGTCCGAAGAAAAGGCCGAGCCCACCGGGGCAAAACATGGATAACGAGAAACCCGCACCAGCGGTCGAACCCTGGCACATTTCGCGCATGTTGATGCGCAATCCGATCAGCCTGGCGGGCGTTGCGCTGGTGATTGTCAGCTTCGCCAACATCTGCCTGTTTTTTCTGATCGATCAGATCGCGACCAAGCCGAGCCCGTACATCGGGATTCTGGCCTACATGATCTCGCCTGCGTTCCTCGGGCTGGGCTTGTTGATGATGCTGCTCGGAATACTGATCGAGCGCCGCAAGAAAGTTGCGCCCACGGATTTTTATCCGCGGCTCGACCTGAATGATCGCGCCCAGCGCAGCGCGGTGTTTTCGTTTGTGACTTTCCTGGTTGTGTTCGTAACCGTGAGCGCAGCGGGCAGCTACAAAGCGTACGAGTACACCGACTCGGTGCAATTCTGCGGACAGCTCTGCCATACGGTGATGAATCCAGAGTTCACCGCGTACCAGCTTTCTCCGCACGCGCGCGTGGCTTGCGTGGACTGCCACGTGGGGTCGGGCGCGACCTGGTATGTAAAGTCGAAGCTCTCGGGCGCGCGGCAGGTCTATGCCGCGGCCTTCAAAACCTACCCGCGGCCGATTCCAACGCCGGTCCATAACCTGCGCCCGGCGCAGGATACCTGCGAGCAATGTCACTGGCCGAAGAAATTTTATGGGGGCCAGCTCAAAGTCTTCACCCACTATTCGAACGACGAGAAAAATACGTTGCGCCAAGTGCGGATGCTGATCAAGACGGGCGGCGGCGATCCGGCCACGGGGGCGCCCGAAGGCATTCACTGGCACATGAACATCGCCAACAAGATCGAATACGTGGCGGCCGATGAGCAACGCCAGACCATTCCCTATATTCACGTCGAAGACCAGCAGGGCCGGGTCACCGAGTACTACGCGAAAGATTCGAAGCTGAGCAAAGATCAGATATCGAAGGCCGAACACCACCGCATGGATTGCGTGGACTGCCACAACCGTCCCACGCACATTTATGTTCCGCCGGATCTGGCGGTCGATCAGTCGCTGCTGGCGCGGCGTCTCGACGTGGGGCTGCCCTTCCTCAAGCAGCAGGCAGTTACGGTTCTAACCGCGAATTACAACACGGACGACGAGGCCCTGCGGGGCATCGCCAGCGGGCTGCAGAATTTTTACGAGACGAAATATCCCGATGTCGCCAAGACCAAGCAACTTGAAATTCGCAATGCCGTCACCGAGGTGCAGCAGATCTTCAAGCGCACCACCTTCCCGGAGATGAAGCTGAACTGGCAGACCCATCCCAACAATCTGGGCCACTTCTATTACAGCGGGTGCTTCCGCTGCCATGATGGGCAGCACGTGAGCGCGGACGGCCGGGTGGTCAGCCGCGAGTGCAACCAGTGCCACACCCTGATGTCGCAGAGCGAGGGGACGACCAGCGTGGCCATGAATAGCAATGCCGCATTTCAGCATCCCGTCGACATTGGCGATCTGACACAAGTGAACTGCGCCGACTGCCACACGGGGGGAGTTGGACCGTAGCTTTTATCCGCACGACCAGCCAGCGGAGGCTGGCGAGCAGCCGGTTCCTCACCGGTTCCTCAGACCGGTTCGGAATGACAGGATAAAAGGCAGGGCCAGGATTTCCTGGTTCCTGCCTTTTCACTTTTGCAGGGGCAACTTATTTCGGGCGCGATGCGTGCGATTCGGCGGTGGGAACAGGGCCTTCCTGGCGTGACTCTTCGTTGGACTGCGGGGAAGTCTGATTCGAAGGAAGGCCGGCCGAATTCTCCGCCTCCTTCACTGCGTCGAACATGTCTTTGATCAGTTTTCCGGTGTGCATCGGTTGCGCTCGACGGTTGCGACGCTGGTTGTCAACAAATCCGGAGGACGGCCTGAGAGAGAGAAAGGTCCATCCTCCGGTCTTCGGGGGGGAAGGCTATGGCTATGCTGACAAAGCTTCCAACGCCATACGGTCGCGAATAATCAAGATCGGGCCCTCCAGCCGGATCAGACGTTTCTTCTTTAAATGGCTCAACAAACGGGTTACGGTTTCACGGGATGCGCCAATGCGCTGCGCCATCTCTTCGTGGGTCATGTTCGAGCGCACGCGAGTCTCCGCGACGCTCGCGTCCTGCGAGGAATTGGACAGCAACAGGCGAGCCAGTTTTCCGGCCGACGAGCGAGTCAACACCAAGTCATGAATGTCGCGATAGGCCGACTGAAAATCGCGGCTCAAGCTCTGCGCGGCGCGCACGCTGATCTCGCTGTGGGACTCCATCAACTCGAGCAAGTGTTTGCGATCGATGAAGTTCAACTGGCAATCGCTGGCGGCCTCAGCCGTCACTTCGTATCCGACGCCAGAGATGACCGCGCTCAGGCCAAGAACCTCGCCGGATTCAGCCGTCTTCAGGATGAGAATCTTTCCTTCGCGTGAAGTGGTGGAGAGGTTCACGCGGCCGGAACACAGGATGAAGATGCCCTGGGGGCTCTGCCCTTCCACGAAAAGAATCGCGCCGGCCGACAAGTTGCTCTTATGGCTGGCCTGATCGAGAGAATGAGTCGCGGGGGCAGAGAATCCGCAAAAAAAATCGGGCAGAGTGTGGGCGCACCCGTTACAGGTTTCAATCATCTCCAGCCCGCACGCGGTCTTCATGGTTATCTCCGGGGCAGAACGGCGCTTCCGTCGAACCTCTGAACGTTTCTCGGATTCTCTCAATGCCAGACCGCCCAACTCGGGCGAAGTGGCCAGCAGCGCCCGAGCGTGGGCTCGGGTGTCGGAGTCGGAACTCTGAGCGGCCGCCAGTAACTCCCAGGCTGCGCTGGGCTCCTGCTCTTGCTCCCATTCGAGCTTGCAGGCAAGAAGATAAAAGGGATCGATCGCCGGCTGGCTGGCCTCATGGGCTGGCGCATGCGGTGGGCTGAAATGCGGCAGATGTAAGTTCGGTGGATTGAATACAGTGCGGGCAGAGTCCTCTAGCCCGCATGGGCCGGCCTGCGACGATCGAGGCACGCCCTGAGGGACGGGCAGCGACAATGGCGGGTGCGCCGCCGGAAATGTACTTGCTACTGACACAACACCTACTCCCTATCCCAAAACGGTACGGGATTACGAAGACTTCAAGGCTGCCGATGGGAGGAGCTGGGATACCCGGGCCAGAGGCAGAATCGGTAATGAAGGAGCACTTGGAGTTCCGAAATGGCCTGTCCCAAATGGCGGTGCAACTTCCCTGTTTGAAATAGTTTCCGGATATTGGAACAAGGGGGTTGAGAAAATCCTGCCGAAATTCCGGCAATGTGCCGACGAACCGTCAACCAGGATCGTCGCGAGATAAGACGCTCAGAATGAGGGAGTCAGGAATAATCGGCCTTCGTGATCTTCAAACGCTGCATTTTTGATTGCAGAGTGGTGCGTTTTACCCCTAGACGATGAGCGGCGCCATGTGGGCCGGACAGCACGCCTTTGGTTTCACGCAGCACGCGAAGGATATGATCGCGCTCAGCACTTTCCAAGGTACGAGCCGAATCGACGCCGGACGGACCCTGGCTGCGCAAGTCAGAAATTGGCACCGACAGAACTAAGCCTTCGCTCAAGATCACCGATCGTTCAATCAGATTTTCCAGTTCGCGCACATTGCCCGGCCACGACCATTCCTTTAGCGCCTTCATCGTTTCCGTGGGGACGCTCTCGATGTGGCGGCCCATGCGGAGGGCAAATTTGCGGACGAAATATCGCACCAATAGAGGAATGTCGTCGCGTCTTTCCCGCAAAGGGGGAACCACAATGGGAAAGACGTTGAGACGATAGAAAAGGTCGGCGCGGAAGTCGTGGGCGACGACACTTTGTCCCAGGTCGCGATTGGTAGCCGCAATCATCCGCACGTTCACTTTCAGAGTGCGGTTGCTGCCCAGACGTTCGAATTCCTGATCCTGCAGAGCGCGCAGCAGTTTGGGCTGCAGTTCCAGGGGGATCTCTCCCACCTCATCGAGAAACAGGGTGCCCCCATCGGCCAGTTCCATGCGTCCCACTTTCTGGGTGACGGCGCCGGTAAAGGCTCCTTTCTCATGGCCGAATAGTTCGCTCTCCAGCAGCCCGGTCGGGATGGCGGCGCAATTAATCTTGATGAAGCTCTGGCCTTTGCGGCGGCTCATCTGATGAATGGCGCGGGCAATGAGTTCTTTTCCGGTTCCGGTCTCCCCCAGGATCAGGACGGTGGCATCGCTGGTAGCGACGGTGGAAACCTGGCCCAGCACCTGGGTGAGGGCCGCACTGTCACCCACGAGCTCCGAAAAGTTCGAGTCGGCGCGAATCTCGCCTTCGAGATATTTCTTCTCCTCTGACAGACGGCTCTTCAGGGTGTGAATCTCGGCGGCGGCGCGCTGATTTTCAATAGCAATTCCTAACTGGGCCGCAATCTGATTCAGGAGGTGTAAATCGTCGGAATGGAAGGCATGCTTGCGGGTGCTTCCCAGAACCAGTACGCCCACGGGATTTTTAGGGCGAAGTAGCGGCACACAGCACAAAGATTTCAGGCCCTCGGCCACATAGCTTCTGGAGATCGCACTGTCGAAAGTCTCAAGCTGCTTCTGCGAGAAGATCATGGTCTCGCGCTGCTTCAGAGCAGCGCCGGCGGGGCTGGTGCTCACGGCGATGGGCACTGCCTGGGTGATTCCTTTTCCCAGGGGAAAATCCAGCGCCTGGCGAATCAGCAGGCCGGTAGCCGGATCATGCATGTTGAAACTGGCAAATTCATGGCGCAGCACGCGCCGGATGCGCGCCGAAATCTGGGGAAAAACCTGATCGAAACTCCAGTTCGAGGAGAGCAGGGTGCTGACTTCCATCAGCATTTGCAGGCGGGCGCTCTCCCGGCGAAGTGATTTTTCCAATTCCTTTTGGACGGTGATCTCGACCACTAAAACGCCGATGCGGGTCACGTTGCCGGATTCGTCGGCGAGGGGAACGTAATGCACCATCCAGTGCCCAATTTCATCTTTGGCCGGAACCTTGCCGGAAACCTCATGATCCATGGGCTGCTTGCTGCTGAGCACTTGCCGGATGGTTGATTCAATCGGGCCCGCCAAATCTCCTATGATCTCGCGCAAAGTTTTTCCCAGGTGCGCGGCGATGGGCAGACTGTTCATGGCGGCCAGTTTTTGGTTGATGGCGACATAGTGGAATTCAGTATCAAGAATGCAGAGCCCGACGTTGGCTGAGTTGAAGTACGCAGTCAGCAACTTCTCCGGCTGGCTGGGGTTCTCGGGCAGTGGGAAGGGGCTGGGATCATCTGGCTGGAACACTGCGAGGTTAGAGGCCATGGGGAGACACCTCTAAAGCAGGGGACAGGAAGATGAAATCGGAACTCAAGGCCGGGGACAGAGCGGAGGGTTCACGGCGACGCGGAGGCTGACGCAAAGCGACGACGTCCGCCATCGCGCCAGGTGCGGCTGCCGAAAGAAGTCGCGTGCTTACGATCTGTAAAGCTGAGGGATACCAATGCAAATACACATCCCCGAGTGCCCGCCTCCCCCTCAAAAGGCTGGCCTATGTTCGATTCGCCCCCCGAACAACCGCATTATAACCATCGAGTCAAGGCCTTAAGCGTTTTTTTCGTGAAGATTACAGATTCCGGAATTCAAGATGGGAAATTTCGCGCAGCTTGAGACGGGTTCTTGACGGAAGGTTCAGCAGATAAAACGTTTTCCACGCCCGCCTGCGATGCCCTTTCCTACGCCGGAAACCACCGCATCAAGGCTTACTTACCGGCCAGGCCCCTGAGTTATCCTCTCTGCAACGCCATGGAATCCGGTTACCAATGCGCCGCTTGCGGAGAATGGAACGCGACTTCGGTCGACGAGTCCGCGGGACGCCGGCAGAGCTATGTAGAAGATTGCCAAGTGTGCTGCAAACCGAATGTGCTGCGCATCGAGTATGACAACTCGTCGCAGGAATTTTTTATTACCGCACACTTGGAGTGAATTGTTCAGTTGGAATGAATTGAAGACCCGTTCGAGCTGCGCCCGACGGGCAGCCGGGGGCGGCTGTCTCTACATCGGTTTTTCCTTCGGCTGGAGTTATAGTGAACAGTTCACGCGCGTCGCAGAAAGGATCACCACAATGGCAACTGGCTACAGTGCTGGCAGGATGGTAGCTCACAACATGGTCACCACGCAGTTTGAACTTGATGGATATCGCGTGACCCGGACATTTGGCGTGGTGCGAGGAATCGTGGTGCGTTCGCGATCGATCTTCGGAACCATCGGCGCAGGTCTGCAGACGCTGGTCGGCGGCAACATCACGCTGCTCACCAATCTTTGCGAGAAGACGCGCCAGGAGGCCTTCGATCTGATGCTGCAGCACGCCGCCGAACTCGGCGCGAATGCGGTGCTCGTCGCCCGCTACGACGCCACCGAAATCATGAATGGCGTCACCGAGGTGCTGGCCTACGGCACCGCGGTGCTGGTCGAGCCTTCAAAATAAGAAACCGACATGCGGGGTCTCCCTGATCTTTCTGCGATCCGCGAGGCGCGGGCGCTGCTCGCAAAGCATTTCGCCGCCACGCCGCTGGTCAAGGCGCCCAGCCTCTCCAGCGCGGGTGCCGACGTCTATCTCAAAATAGAAACCGGGCTCCCCACCGGCTCGTTCAAACCTCGCGGGGCGTTTTTCGCGCTGGCGAAAAATCTGCAGCGTGACGTGGTCGAGGAGGTTGTCGCCTCCAGCACCGGAAATCATGGAGCCGCCACGGCCTTCGCCGCCCGCACGCTGGGAGTGCGCGCGACCATCTTCCTGCCGGAGGGAGCGAATCCCGTCAAGCTGAAAAAGATTAAAGATCTCGGGGCCCGCGTCGTGTGCAACGGAAGCGCCGATCTGGCGGGCGCTTTCCAGTTGGCGCAGGAATATTCACTGCGAGACGGGGTCTATTTTCTCAACGACGCTACAGATCGTGATCTGCCGGCAGGTCCGGGAACCATTGGCCTGGAGTTGCTCGAACAACTTCCCACGCTCACCGCCGTCTACGTTCCCATGGGCGACACCGCATTGATTCGCGGTGTGGGTGCGGCGGTCAAAGCGCTCGCACCACAAGTAAGGATCGTGGCAGTTCAGGCGGAGCAGGCGCCATCCTATGCGTTGTCATGGCGCGCCGGAAGGCCCATGCCGACCGATACCTGTGATACCTGCGCCGACGGCCTGGCGACGCGCACTCCGGAGGCAGAGAACATTGCCGCGATCCGGAACGTGGTCGATGAAGTGGCGCTGGTCAGCGAGGCGCAGATGATCGACGCGATCGGCCGCCTCTATCGCGACGAAGGCGTTATTGCCGAACCGGCGGGCGCGGCCGCCACCGCTGCGTGGCTGAACCGTCCGGTCCCCGGTCGCGTCGCCCTGCTCGTTACCGGGGGAAACATTTCCGACGCAGTGCGGCATCAGGCGGGAATCTGAGACGAGAAGAGAAATTACTCCTCATTCTTTGTAAAGCCAGCCCGCCACCAGCGTTGCCAGAATGGATCCCACCCACATGTCGAGCATCCAGCCCAGAGGAAACATGCGATCAACCGGCGACCATGCGGCCTGGCCGAAGTTATCGGGGAAGCCGGCCGCGAAGCCGACCACCACGCCAATTTTGATCGCCGTCAGCGGGCCGGGGCCGAGCGTGGCGCGCGTCCAGGCATAGAGATGTGCCAGGATGACGGCCAGCACAAACAGGATTGCGATCCACCATGCGGGGAAGAGATGGTAGCGCGAGTCTTTGAGGAACAGACCGGCGCTCTGCGCAGCTTTATAGCGCGCATCCCCGATGACGAACATCCCCACCACAAAGCTCCAGACAAACCAGACCACCCACGCGACCACGCCGCCCAGCCAGATCCTGCCCCGGTTCAGCTGCATATGCGCCTCCGCGATATGCGCGTGTCGACTACCGCGCTAAGAAGCGGACGAAGTGTACACCAATTCGTTAGCGCGGACACCAGCGGGCGAGAGGGCTTGGGCAGCTTGCTGGCACCCGCGAAGGCGGCCCTTCCAAAGGGTTTATTGATTCGATGGCGCGCCGATCTGAGTTCCGATCACATCGCCGGAGACCACCATGTCCACGCGGCGATTCAGCTTGCGGCCTGACGCAGTGCTGTTATCTGCCACGGGATTGGTCATACCGAACCCTTGTGCGCCGACCGTATCGGGAGGAACTCCCTGCGAGATGAGATAGGCGCGCACGCTATCGGCACGCTTCTCGGAAAGCTCCTGATTGTATTCTTCACTGCCGATGTTGTCGGTGTATCCCTCGACTTGCAGCTTCAGGCCGGGGTACGCGACCAAGATTCCAGAAATCTTGGCCAGGCGCTCGCGCGCTTCCGGTTTCAGCGTGTATTTATTGAAGTCGAAAAGAACATCAGGCATGCTCACGATCAGACCGCGTGCCGTGTCGCGCGTTTGCAGGACCTGATTCAACTGCGTCAGCAGTCTTTGCCGCAACTCTTCTTTCTGCCGAATGGCCTCCTGCTTCTGGCGTTCCGCATCCGCGGCCGCGGCTTGCGCCGCTGCCGTCTGCGCTTCTGCCTGCTGCTGCTGAGCTAAAGCCTGGGCACGCTGCTGATCCGCCTGAGCCTGCGCTTGTTCGGCCTCGCGGCGGCGGCGGGCATCTTCATCGGCACGATCGCGGGCTTCCTGCTCCTGCTGCTTCGCGGCTTGCGCATCGGCTTCGGCCTTGGCGCGAGCCTCTTCGTTGGCGCGGCGTTCCGCGTCAATGCGCTCCTGCTCTTTCTTGCGTAACGTCAGCACGCGGGCGTCTTCGGCCATCTGCACGGCTCCGCGGGCCGCCGTGCCGATGGGAGTCCGTCCCTGCTTGCGCTGGTAATAATCTTCGGCGCGCTGCAACATATCTTCCGCCTTGGTCAGGCTGTCGGGCGCGTACTGCTGGGCTCCGGCAGCCTTGGCAATCACTACCGCATCGCGGGCTTCCAGCAGGTCCAGCGGAACCTGCGCCGAGGCTTGTGCCGATGGCAGCTGGTCGGCGGGCACATCAATGATGTACTCGCGCCCTTCCAGCACGTCGAACTTGGCGTCGACCGACTCTTCGAATCCCTTCGTCTGCTGCAGAATCACGTTCTGCGCCACCACTTCACTGCTGGGATGCGTGACCGCAAAATAAGGTTCCGCGGTGACGATCAGCGCGAAGGCCTGCAGGTCGGTGGTCACGTCGAGCTTGCTCTTGCCATTTCCTCCGGGAAGCACTTCGCCGAGGTTCACGGCCCTGCCCTCCGGCGTGATCGCCCATAAGACGTAGGTCAGATATTGGCCGCCCAGCCTGGCGGGTGGATCCATGTGCTCCAGTTCTACGTCGATGGCCAGGCGTCCGGCCTTGCCGTCAACTTTAGCCTTGCCCGTGATCCCGGGCATGAGATCAGTTCCCTTGAAGTCGACCGTCGTGGAGCCGCCGCGGTTGCGATAGTTCACCGCACGGGCCGTACGAGCATAGACGTTCACGCGGAAGATCGGCATCTGCGCAGCGGTCTGGTTTTGCTGCGATTGCTGATCCGCCGGATTGCCCGGAGCCGGATACAGCGGTGGCGCGGGATTCTGCGTCCCAGGATCTTGCGCAAAGGTGAAAGAGGAAAACAACAGGACGACAGCGAGAACGAAGACACGATTCATCACAACTCCCGAAAGGTCGAGGCGAGTAATAGCAGTCTTGCCTTGGATGACATCGCGCGGAAGAGGGATGGCGGCAGCTTTCGAGATGACAGAAGGAAGATCAAAGAAGCGAGGAAGTTGGATTCCTTCGTGATGCTTCGTGTCCTTCGTGGTGCAAGGTTTGCCGTTCGGACGAGTGATCCCCACTTTTCCACAACAAAGTGTGCGCCGGTAGCCGGGGTCAAGAAAAATCCATGCGAAGGAATAGCGAAAGAACCACGGGCCTAAACACAACCCCTAGTAGTCGCCTTAGAAGTTAACCACAAGACTTCGTACTTTCCCGAAATGGTGCAGGAGTGGGACAGGTCGCCTCAAGTTTCTGCTTGACATTAAAGGACTTACAGCTAAGATGTGGTACAAAGTGGTAGAAAGTGGCGAGTGCGGTAGCGCCTGTGGAAGACTTGAGCTGAAGTCCGAGGAGCCGGTGGAAATCCGACCCAAGAGATCGACCAACAGCCCGAATCGACCGAGACACAACAGGTTCTGCGCCGTTTTTGCCTCCTTTTTCACTTTGACCGTTCACGAGTTCCTGCATGTTTCGCGGCAATCATCCAACCCGGGTCGACGAGAAGGGCCGTCTGAAGATTCCGGCCGAGTTCAAGCGGGTGATCGACGAGAAATACGGTCAGCAATTCTACATCACAAGTTGGGATGGCAAGGTTGCTCAAGTGTATCCCTTCGAAGAATGGGAGCAGATCGAGCAGAAGCTGGCCGCGCTGCCCACCTTCAACCCCACCAAGAAGAAGTTCCTGAGTACGACCGGATATTGGGGACAGCAGGTCGAAGTGGATGGGCAGGGCAGGTTGTTGCTGCCGCAGTTGCTGCGCGACGCGGCGCAGCTCAAGGGAGAGGTCGCGGTTGTCGGCTTCCAGAAATATCTGGAAGTGCGCAACCTGGAGGCCTACCGCAAAGAGATCGAGGAAAACAAGTTCACTTCTGAGGATGCGAAGACGCTCGACGAACTGGGCATCTAGTGGGCGAGGGATCAACAGAAACCCCTCAGGGGGTTGGGCATGGTGGTGGAAGGGAAGTGAGTCGCCTTTCAGCAAGTCATGTCCCGGTTCTTTTAAAAGAAGCGATCGACTTTTTAGCCGTACGGCGCGGTGGAACCTATATCGACGCTACGGTGGGGCTGGGCGGGCACAGTTACGAAATCGCAAAACGCCTCGGCGCACCGGGACATTTGATTGGCCTCGATAAAGATCCAGCAGCGCTCGACGTTGCCAGGATAAATCTGGCGCGCGAAAAGCTCGCACCGCAAAGTCAGGGCGAAGTCAAAACCGACTGGCCGACGATTACGCTGCTGCATCGATCTTTTGCAGAAATTGCGAAGGGCGTGCAAGCCGCAACCGTCGACGGCATCCTGGCCGACATCGGGGTGAGCAGTCTGCAGTTGGATGATGCGGCGCGCGGATTCAGTTTTCAGGCGGATGGACCGCTCGACATGCGAATGGACCCGCATTCCGAGCGCACCGCCGAACAAGTGGTAAACCACCTCGACGAGCGCGAGCTTGCCGATGTGATTTACGAATTCGGAGAGGAAAGGAGGTCGCGGAGAATCGCCAGAGCCATTTGCCGGTCGCGGCCGATACGATCTACCGCACATCTTGCGGATGTCATATCAGCCGCGGCCCGGCCAATGAATCAGGCCGAAAGAAGGATTCATCCCGCGACGCGAACCTTTCAAGCTCTTCGAATCTTCGTAAACCGCGAACTGCACGATCTGCAGGCGCTGCTCAAGGCAGCGCCGCGGATTCTGAAGCCCGGGGGACGCGTGGTGGTGATCAGTTTTCACTCGCTGGAAGACCGCATCGTAAAGGATGCCTTCCGCGAGGGCGCGATGAAGGACAAGTACTACCGGATTCTGACTAAGAAACCGGTAACGGCATCGAATGAAGAAAGCGATCGAAATCCGCGGGCGCGCAGCGCCAAGTTAAGAGCCGCGGAGAGAGTTTAGAAAGTTTGCTCCGGAAAACCTGCCGGAGCGCCCGGCATAGCTGTAATGGCGTGCCGGGGCCCAAAGTTCAGGTTCACGAGCAGGCAGAAGACCTGCGAAAAGCTGATAGCTGATAGCTAAAAGCTGCGCTAAGGGTTCCGTGGTAGGAATCCAGTTTTGAGGTTGGTGGCAAATGTACACGGGCACATTGATCAGGGATCTGATGACGGCGGTCGAGCGCGCTGAGTTCTGCGCCGAGCAACAACGCATTTCCCAAGAACTGCATGAAATTTTTGCAATGCCGATAGCGGTACCGGCAGATCAGATTTACGAGGGGGCGGCGTAAATGGCAGCAGCGGCGGCGACACTTCAGAGCGCAGTTTCGACCACGGCGGGGATGGCAAACGTACGATCAGCGGCGGGGCGGCGTCCATTCTGGACCGGCACCCCGGAAATTTACTTCTCCAAGGCAATCGATAACTCGCGACTGGTCAAGGTGGAAGACCCGCGCCGCAACCGCGACATGAAATATTTTGGCGCCGCGCTGGTCGTTCTGTTCTTCCTCGTATTCACTTATACGTGGCAGCATTTCAAGGCCATCGAATACGGCTACCAGATTGAGTCGGCGAAGCGCGACCTCACCGCACTGAACGATATGAACAATGCGTTACGCCTGGAAGACGCGTCGCTGCGCAATCCCGAGCGCATTGATGCGCTGGCGCGCGGCATGGGTCTGGTTCCCCCGCAGCCCGGACAAGTCATTCGCATGGACAGCGCATTGACCGATGGCCAAGGCCCGGTCATGGCCAGCGTCTCGCCCGTGACGGTGCTTTCGCGGCGGTAACGCGGCCGAGCTTCGCTCGGCATGGACAGCCGAGGGCGGCCGTCCCCACACGAGACTTATCTGGCGGCCCGGTTTATTTGGGCCGCCATTGTTATCTCACAGTTTTCACTTGTCATCCTGAGCGAAGCGAAGGAGCTCGGCACTTTGCCGGCAGCATCGCGAAGGCCTAACCGTAGATAGGTCCTTCGCTGCGCTCAGGAAGACAAGGCGTTGATGACAACCCTTAGAGAGCAGCCATGGCTTCCGATTCCACTTCCGGCAAGAACTCCCGACTCTATCTTCTCGGCGCCATCCTCGTGCTGTGGTGCGTCGCCATTTGCGGGCGCCTCGTCTTCCTGCAAATTTTCAGCTACGGAAAGTTCGTCAAGATGGCGGGACACCAGCAGCAGCGCGCCATTTCGCTCTCGCCCAAGCGGGGAGACATTTACGATCGCTCCGGCAACGAGCTGGCGATGTCGGTGCAGGTCGACTCCGCGTTCGCCGTGCCCAGCGAAGTAAAAGATCTGCCGACCGCGGTCTCGCTGATCTCGCGCATGGCCGGCGATGACCCGAATGTTGTTCTCGCCGACTGTCGCGCGCACAAAACTTTCTGCTGGGTCGCGCGCAAAGCCGACGACGAGACCATCGGCCGCATCAAATCGCTGAACCTGCAGGGCATTCATTTTCAGAAGGAGCCGAGACGCTTCTATCCAGCGCGCGATTTAGCCGCGCAGGTGCTGGGCTCGGTGGGTATGGAAGATTCCGGGCAGAGCGGCATCGAACACGAATTTGATGATCAACTTCGCGGCCGTGCGGGAAAGATGTTCATCTCGGTCGACGCCCGCAAGCAATGGTTCTCCGACGTCGAGAAGCAGCCCGAGCCCGGCGAAGGCCTCGTTCTCACCATCGACAAGAACATTCAGTACATCGCCGAGAAGGAACTCGACCAGGCGATCCACGACACGCAGGCGATTGCGGGCACGGTGATCGTGGAAAATCCGCACACTGGCGAAATCCTGGCTCTGGCGAACTGGCCGACCTTCAATCCGAATCAGCGCAAGCAGATTACGCCCGCAGCCTTGACCAACCGCGCCGTGAGCTACGTCTACGAGCCCGGATCGACGTTCAAGCTGGTGACGATTTCCGCCGCGCTGGAAGAAAAAGTTACGAACCCCAATGAGATTTTCGATTGCCAAATGGGGTCGATCGTCTACAACGGCATGCGCATTCGCGACTCCAAGCCGCACGGATTGCTGCCGGTGTGGGGTGTGCTGGCGGAGTCGAGCGATGTGGGGTCGATCAAGATTGCGCTGCGTCTCGGCGAAGATCGTTTTTACAAATACATTCGCGCCTTCGGATTTGGCCAGCAGACCGGCATCGAATTGCCCGGCGAGACGCGCGGCTTGACCAAGCCTCCCAGCCGCTGGTCGAAGGTTTCGATTGCCGCGATTTCCATGGGCCAGGAGATTGGCATTTCTCCGCTCCAGCTCACCGGACTGGTGTCGACGTTCGCCAACGATGGAGTGTGGGTCGCCCCGCGCATTGTGGCCGGAACCGTGCAGCCCGCGAGCACGCCGCAGATGGTAGCGTTTCATCCGGGAAATTCGCATCGCGTGATTTCGTCGTACACGGCGGCCGAGATGCGCGCCATGATGCAGAAGGTCGTCCTCGAAGGCACGGGCCGCAAGGCGATTCTTGAGGGCTACTCGTCGGCGGGAAAGACGGGAACCGCGCAGAAAGTTGATCCTGCGACCGGCGCGTATTCCAAGACGAAATATATCGGCTCGTTCGCCGGATTCGCTCCCGTGAACAATCCGCAGGTTGTGGTCGCGGTGATTCTGGATTCGGCAGTGGGGCTGCATCAAGGCGGCCAGGTTTCGGCTCCAGTATTCAAGCGCATTTCGCAGCAGGTGCTCGAATATCTGCACGTGCCGCACGATCTGCCGCTGGCTCCGCAGCACCAGTTACTGCTCGCGACAGCGAAGACCAGGGATCAGGATCTGGAAGAGGGGACGCCGGACCATCCGGGAGAGCCGCTCGAAACGGCGGAAGTGGCGGGCGACACCAGCGAAGCGGCGAAGCCGCCAAGTGTGGCGCGGGCACTCCTGCCCGCGACTGCCGGCAGCGCAAACGGATCTTTAGAACAAGCGGCAATGCGTCAACCAATCGCTGCGAATGAATCCAACCTTCCGCCATCGCAGCCGAAAAGTTCGGAAGCCGCATCCGGCACACCGCTGCCTGCCACCGGAACGGTTGTCCTCGATGTGGAGCAGGGCGGAATCGTGGTGCCGTCGTTCATGGGAAAAACCGTGCGCAACGCCGTGGAGGCCGCGCAGGATGCCGGCCTCGAACTCGAACCCGTGGGCAGCGGCGTAGGCCGCCAGCAGACTCCAGCCGCAGGCACCCACGTGGCCGCGGGCTCGCGCGTAACCGTGCAATTCGGACGCTAGAGCCAAAGTCTTTACCACAGACGATCCGAAGGCATACGGCGGAATCACACGATTTACTCTGTGATCCTCCGTGTCTTCTGTGGTGAACTCTTCCCGGTTTGACCCACGGAAAAACAGCGTGTTACGGTAATCAGTCCGGCAGACCGGCCACTGCCCGCGATTGAGGATACTTTGTCTTCCGTTGAGGCGACTCCCGCCATCCGAAAAACTGCGCTGAACGCCGTCCATCGCCAGATGGGCGCGAAGATGGTCGAGTTCAATGGCTGGGAGATGCCGGTCGAATATCCCGCGTCCATCGGCTGCGGAATTATTAATGAGCACATGGCGGTGCGCACCGGCGTCGGAATTTTCGATGTCAGCCACATGGGCGACATTCGCCTCGCCGGGCCGCAAGCGCTCGCGGCCGTGCAGCACATTTCCATGAACGATGCGTCGAAGCTGGCCCTCGGGCAGGCGCAGTATTCGGCATTGTTGTATCCGCAGGGAACATTCGTGGACGACGTCATCGTGCACCGCCTGGCCGAGGACGAATACTTGCTGGTCATCAATGCCGGCACGCGCGAGAAAGATTTCAACTGGGTGCGCGACAATACGCGCCAGTTCGATTGCGTGGTCGAGAATCTGTCGGACGATTTCACCCAGATCGCGATTCAGGGGCCGAAGGCGGTCAACCTTCTGCAGAAGCTCACCGACGCGGATCTGAGCGCCGTGAAGTTTTATTGGGTGACGCGGGGAAAACTGTGTGGCCTGCCCAACATCCTGATGGGCCGCACCGGTTACACCGCCGAAGACGGCTTCGAGATTTACATTCCTGCGGACGAAGAAACCAGCGCGCGTGTGTGGAACGAGATTCTCGCGGCGGGCAAAGAATTCGGCGTCGTCCCCTGCGGTCTGGGCGCGCGCAACACGCTGAGACTGGAGGGCTCGCTGTCGCTCTACGGCCACGAAATTTCCGATACGATCAATGTCTGGGAAGCCAGACTCGAACGCTTCTGCAAAATGGACAAGCCGGAATTCATCGGCCGGGGAGCATTGGAGAAGGCGAAAGCCGCGGGCCTGATGCACACGCTCGCGGGCCTCGAGATGACGGAGCGCGGCATCGCCCGCGACGGCTATAAGGTGTTCGATACCAGCGGCCGCGAAATCGGATATGTCACCAGCGGATCGCCGGCGCCGTTCTTAAAGAAGAATATTGCGCTGGCCTACGTGCCGCCGGAGTTTTCTGCGGTAGGAACTGCGGTGAAAGTAGAAATTCGCGGCCAGGGCGCGGGCGCAGTGGTAGTTCCTACGCCTTTTTATAAACGACCGAAGAAAAGTGCTTAACGACAGAGGACACAGAGCCTCTCAGAAGATTTGCTAGAAGCCAGCAGCTAGGAGCTTTTATGCCCTACCCCACAGATCGCAAGTACACGAAAGAGCACGAGTGGATTCAGGTGAACGGAACGACGGCGACGGTCGGCATCACCGATTACGCGCAGCAGTCGCTGGGCGACATCGTGTTCGTCGAGACTCCGAAAGTCGGCTCTGAACTCACGGCGGGCAAGACTTTCGGCACGGTCGAGTCAGTGAAAGCGGTCTCGGACTTGTATGCGCCCGCCACGGGCACCGTGACCGAGGTGAATGCAGCTTTGGCCACGTCGCCCGAGAACGTAAACAAAGATGCCCACGGCTCGTGGATGGTAAAGCTTATGCTGAAAGATCCTGGCGAACTCGACGGGCTGCTTTCGGCCGCGGACTACGAGAAATTCGTCAAGGAAGAGGCGGGACACTAGATTGACCATTGCCGATTATGTGGTCCCGGACGCATTCGTCCGGGGGCTGGCGGCCGTGAACTCTCATCCGGAGGGCTCGCTGCGCTCGCAGGACAGACGAATGCGTCCGTCCCTACGTGTCGCAATCCGAATCGCTGCTTCGCACATCTATATAACTTCTTATGCGCTATTTACCGAAATCTCCCGCTGATCGCGAAGCCATGCTGAAAGCGATGGGTGCCACTACCGTCGACGACCTTTTCGCCCCGATTCCCGCCGAGTACCGGCTGAAGCGCGACCTGAATATTCCGCGGCAGATGGCCGAATCGGAGATTGTCGACTTCTTTCGCCAGCGCTCGCGCGAAAACGGCGAGGGCTATACCAGCTTTCTGGGCGCGGGCGCGTATTCGCACTATCGCCCAGTCATCATCGACTCGCTGATTTCGCGCGGCGAATTCCTGACCGCCTATACGCCTTATCAGGCGGAGATTTCTCAAGGCACCCTGCAGTCGATCTTCGAATTTCAGACCATGATCTGCGAGCTAACCGGCATGGAGGTGGCAAACGCGTCGATGTATGACGGTTCGACGGCTGCCGCCGAGGCCGTGATGATGGCGGTTCGCTTGACTGGCCGCCGGTCGGTCGTGGTGGCGCGCAGCCTGCATCCCGAGTATCGCGAGGTGCTCGCAACCTATGCGATGCATCAGGGCATGCCCCTTTCGGTGGTCGCATTCGGCGACGATGGCCGCGTGAATGTGAAAGAGCTGGAGAAGTCGGTTACGGCGGAGACCGCGTGCGTGCTGGTGCAGTCGCCGAATTTCTTCGGCACGATTGAAGATGTCGACGCGGTGGCGGAAATCGCGCACCGCGCCGGCGCGATGCTCGTGGTCTCGATCGCCGAAGCGGTTTCGCTCGGGATTGTTGAACCGCCGCGGCAGGCGGATATTATCGCGATGGAAGCGCAGTCGTTCGGCGTGCCGGTTGGGTTCGGCGGACCGTATTGCGGTGTCATCGCGACGCGCGAAAAATTCGTTCGCCAGATGCCGGGGCGCCTCGTCGGCCAGACCGTGGACAAGCAGGGCCGGCGCGGATTTGTGCTTACACTGGCCACGCGCGAACAACATATTCGCCGCGAAAAGGCGACTTCGAATATCTGCACCAACCAGGCGCTGGTCGCGCTCATGGTGAATATTTTCATGACGGTGTACGGCAAGGTTGGGCTGAGAGAGTTAGCCAAGCAAAATCTGGCGAAGGCTGCCTACGCGGCCAGCCACTTCGCGCAGCATGGCAAACTGCTCTTCGGCGCGCCGCGTTTCAATGAATTCGTGGTCCAAACCAGTGAAGATCCGGCGGCGATCAACAAGCGATTGCTCGGCCACAAGATTGTCGGCGGCCTACCGCTGAAGAAGTTTTATCCCGAACTCGGTAACGCTTCGCTATGGTGCTGCACGGAATTGACCACGCGGTCCGCCATCGACACCGCAGCCGGTCTCATCGCCGAAAGCGAGCGGTCCGAGCGCTCGGCCAAGGAAGAGGACGTGGAGGAGGTGGCGCGATGAAAACTGGTCCCAAGGCAAGCCTCCACGTCAATCAGAACGAAGGCCTGATCTTCGAAAAATCCTCGGCGGGGAAGGCCGCATGGAAGCTGCCTCCGCTCGATGTCCCTGAGGTCGACACCTCGAAGCTGCTAGGGTCATCGGAAAGAAAAGACTTGGGCGCAATGCCCGAAGTGAGCGAGATTGAAATCATCCGCCACTTCACGCGGCTTTCCACGTGGAACTATGCCATCGATCTCGGCATGTACCCGCTGGGCTCGTGCACCATGAAATACAACCCGCGTGTGAACGAGGCCGTCGCGCGCGTGGAAGGAATTGCCAACGCGCATCCTTACCAGCCGGAGAAGATTTCCCAAGGCGCGCTGCGCATCATCAAGACGCTGAGCGATTGCCTGCTCGAAATCACCGGCATGGACGCGATCACGCTGCAACCCGCGGCCGGCGCCCACGGCGAGATGACCGGCCTGCTCATGGTGCGCGCCTATCACGAGTCGAAGGGCAATGCGCGTAAGAAAATTCTGATTCCCGACTCCGCTCACGGCACCAATCCCGCGACAGCGGCGATGGTGAACTATGCGGTCGAGAATCTGAAATCCGATGCGCGCGGCATGGTCGATATCGCGTCGCTGGCCGCGCAGATGAACGAAGACGTCGCTGCGCTGATGTTGACCAATCCCAATACGCTGGGCGTTTTCGAGCAAGATATTCACAAGATCGCCGACATTCTTCACGCCAAGGGTGGCCTGCTCTATATGGATGGCGCCAACATGAATGCGCTCGTCGGCAAGGCGCGTCCCGGAGATTTTGGCGTCGACGTGATGCACCTGAATCTGCACAAGACTTTTTCGACGCCTCACGGCGGCGGAGGCCCTGGCTCCGGGCCGGTGGCCATCAAGAAGGGGCTCGAGCCATTTCTTCCTGCACCCGTGGTGATTACGAAATCGGATGGCACGTTGGGCTTCGATTACAATCGTCCGCATTCTGTGGGCCGGGTGCGCGCCTTCTACGGAAACTTCGGCATGTTCGTTCGGGCGCTGGCCTACATTCAGGCAAACGGCCCCGACGGCCTGCGCCAGACCACCGAAGACGCCGTGCTCAACGCCAACTACATTCGCAAGGGGCTTGAGGGCACTTACGATCTTCCTTACTCCACGCCGACCATGCACGAAGTCGTCTTCAGCGACAGGCTGCAGGCGAAAAAAGGCGTGCGTACCATGGACATCGCCAAGCGTCTCATCGACTACGGGTTCCATCCTTATACAACCGCGTTTCCGCTGATCGTTCCCGGCGCGCTCATGATTGAGCCGACCGAGAGTGAATCGAAAGAGGAACTGGATCTGTTCGTCGAGGCCATGAAGTCGATTGCCGAAGAGGTCGAGGAAAATCCGCAGACCGTGCTCGATGCCCCAGTTTCCACCCGCGTCTCGCGGTTGGATGAAACTGCCGCGGCCAGGAAGCCGGTGCTGCGCTGGAAGCCGCCGCAATAACCGTTGCCTTCCGGAATTCCTCGGCGCGGTTCCTCAGTGATCCTCCGCGCTCTCTGTGGTTAAATCTCTCTATTGCCCCGCAAATCAGAAGCCGCACCCGCGAGCAAATCATCAGCCCTGTTCGCGTCCGCTGAAAAACGCAACCCCATCATCTGCCTTATTCTCGCCGCGGTCACGCTCGCGCTTTACAACCCGGTTAACCGGCATCCCTTCGTCAACTATGACGACGATCGTTACATCACCGAGAACCCGCACGTTCGCCAGGGGTTCACTACTGACACCGTCACTTGGGCGCTGACTTCCACCGAGCAGGCGAACTGGCATCCGCTGACCTGGATGTCGCACGCCCTCGACGTCTCGCTCTACCGTTTGAATCCCGCGGGCCATCATTTCACTAGCGTGTTGCTGCATGCGCTGAATGTGATTCTGTTGTTCCTGCTTCTCAGCCGGGCCACCGGGCACACGGGTCCAAGCCTATTCGTAGCGGCATTGTTCGCGCTGCATCCTATCAATGTTGAATCAGTCGCGTGGGTGGCGGAGCGAAAGAATGTTCTGTGCACGACGTTCTTTTTTCTCGCCCTCTGGGCCTACGCGTGGTACGCGAAACACCCGGACTGGAAGCGCTATGCCGTGGTGACCGCTTTGTTCGCTGCCGGACTGGCCTCGAAGCCGATGGTGATCACGCTGCCCTTTGTTCTCTTGCTCTGGGATTACTGGCCGCTGCGCAGGTTTGGGGAAGGGCAGTCGCTCTCCCACCTCGTTCTTGAAAAGGTGCCTTTGTTCGCGCTCTCCGCGGCCAGCGCCATCATCACCATGAAAGCGCAGCAGGCGGGCGGAGCACTTCGTTCGGTCGAGCAGTTTTCCCTGGCAGTGCGCCTCGCCAACGCGATTTACGCCTATGCCATGTACTTGTGGAAGATGTTGTGGCCGGTGCATCTTGCGCCGCTGTACCCGCATCCGGGGACGTCGCTGGCCGCGTGGCAAGTCGGAGTCGCCGCGCTCGTCCTGATCGCCATTACGGTGATCACCTTGAAGCTTCGCGCGCAGCGTTATTTGCTGGTGGGCTGGTTATGGTTTCTCGGAACGCTGGTCCCGGTCATCGGCCTGGTGCAGGTCGGAGACGCCGCCATGGCCGACCGCTATGCCTACATCCCGCTCATCGGAATTTTTATAATGATTGCATTCGGCATCGCGGATTGGGTGGAGTCGAAAAATTTCGCTCTATCGCCTGCGATTCCCGCGGCGGCAGTGCTTATCCTGCTCGCCATCGGCACGCATCGCCAGATCGACTATTGGCAGAGCAATCGCGAGTTGTGGTCGCACACTCTGACCGTCACGCAGAATAATTTCATCGCCGAGGACAATCTCGGCGGCGCGCTCATCCTCGAAGGGCAGGAAGAGGAGGCGCACCCGCACTTCGAAGCCGCGTCGCGCATCAATCCGCACGATCCTATGAGCCGCAGCAATCTGGGAACCTACGATCAAACTCATGGGCAGATGCAACAGGCCGTCGAACAGTATCGAGCGGCGATCAGTCTAACGTCCGATCCCGGACTTCTCGCGCAGACTTACGCCAACATGGGGGCGGCACAGCGAGAACTCGGAGAAGACGAGGACGCGCACGATAGCTTTGAACGATCTCTGCGCTTGAATCCCAATCAGTTCAACGCATGGCTCGGCCTTGGCTTGTTGGCGCGGAAGCAAGGCCAGGTCGACGAGGCAATTCGCGACCTCAGCCGTTCGCTCGAACTGCAGCCCACTGCTGAGGCGTACTTCGAACTCGGGCATACGTTAGAGCAAACTGGACGAGCCAGCGAAGCGCTCGACGCCTATGATCGGGCGCTGAAACTCGCCCCTGATCTCAAAGAAGCGCAGCAGGCGGCCGACGCACTCCGGCAGCGCAGCCACTAATTTCCAGCAATCTTCTTCTTAGCTTTTTCTCGAAGTCACTGCGAAAAACGCGGCGGCTTCCTGCTCCACGTCCTTACTTCCGCAATGCGGGCACTTGGGATTTTGCTCATCGTGCTCGTTCAGGGTGAGAACTGTTTCGAAGGGTTTATGACAGTCGAGGCAAACGTAATCGTAAACGGGCATCGGGACCTCCCGTGGAAAAACTGTTGGAGGAATTGTACGCCCGCTGGGAATAGTAGATTTAGTTTTCATGAGAGCCGCCCTTGCGGGCGGCTCTCACTCACAACGCTTTCTCACTTCGCGGTAATGTCGACCGAAGCTTTCGTCTTGTCCCACTCGATATTCAGCTTGCAGCCTCCGCCCGCCTTTTCGTAGGAGATGGTGAAGTTCTCCATGGGCGAAGACAGTTGCGAAACTTGCATATCGACGCGTCCCAGTTCGTCGCTTTCATACTTGTAGGGAATGCCCCACTCGCCAGTCTTCTTATTGATGATGAGTGTCCACTTCTCGGCGTTCGGGACGGTGAAAATCGTGTAGCTGCCTGCGGGAACTGCCTTTCCGCCCACCATCACATCCGCGCTGGTTACAAACGTTGTGGCCTCATTGGCTCCGGTCCGCCAGACTTCGCCGTAGGGAACCAAGCCGCCGTAAATCTTACGGCCCTTCATGCGCGGACTGGAATAATCGGTCTTGATCGACTTGCCGCCGCCTAGATCGCAGGAAGCCGATGCTGCGGGGCTGGGCTTGCCTCCGCCCATCTGCGCGAAACTCGCAGTTGCCAGAAATAAAAGTACAGCCGTCAAGATGCTCACTCGTTTATGCATGAATCTCTCCTTATTGTTTTGCATGGCTGGAAGTGCCAACATAGTTTGACGCTTGAGAAAGGATTTCGTCAGGCAGACATTATGCCGCACGCGCCGCGGAAGTTACAATCGTGGCATGCCAGTATTCGACGACAAGCAGGAAGAGCTGGAGCATTACGAAACCATGATGGGCGTACCCCGCGGCCGCCTCGCCGTCACCATGGACATGATCACCGACGCCATGGCTCTGGTCGGCCAGCACGGCGTCTACTGCCAAAGCCAGCGCTGGCCCGGCAAACCTGTCATGGATATTCAGATGATCATGAAAAGTTTGACCGACGCCAAGGAACTGATTCAGAGTGTCATGCAGGAGTTGAAAGACAAGGCCTAGGCATTCCTGTATCCTTCCTCTCGCACCGCTCTGGGAAAAAACTGGTTCTCGGTCCTCGCGATCTTTTGTCTGGTCGTAAGCGCCGCGATCGCACAGACTGCGGCCCCCGCGCCGGCGCCCACTCCACTCTCCGCCGAAGAGCGGGCCTTCGCTTTGCAGCAGTTTCAAACCACGCGCGACAATTTTCTCAAGTCGATTTCCGGCCTTTCCCAGAAGCAGTGGACGTTCAAGCCCGCGCCCGATCGGTGGTCAGTCGCCGAAGTTGCCGAACACATCACGGTTGCGGAATCGACTATTTTCGGCCTGGAGCAAAAGATTATGCAGTCTCCGGCCACTCTTGAGAAGCGCGAACTGGTGAAGGGGAAAGATCAGATCATTGTGACCAAGTTGCTCGATCGCAGCCACAAAGCGACGGCCCCGGAGTTCCTGCGCCCCAAGAACCGCTGGGCGACACAGGCTGATTTGACGAAGGCGTTCGAGGAAGCCCGCAAGTTGAACATGGACTACATTCGGACCACGAATGACGATCTCCGCGACCACTTCTTCGACCATTCGGTGTTCGGAACTTTAGATGCCTACCAGTGGCTGCTGTTCATCTCGGCGCATAGCGCCCGCCACACCGAGCAAATCGAAGAAGTAAAGGCCGATCCAAACTTCCCGAAAGAATAGGGCAAAAGGCGATAGCCACAAGGGACGAGAAGGGACGCGAAGGAAATCTCTCTGTAGGGGCCTGCGTGGTTCTTTGGTTGCTTCGTGTTTTACGCCTTACGGTTTTACCGTCACCATGACCACGCCGTGCGACGCCACCCGCGCCGAAAATTTCCCCGTGAACTTTCCCAGATCCTTGTGCAGCCAGAGATCACGGACCGAAGCCCCAAGGCTGCTCGGATAGCCGATCTCCGGCCACGTTACAGAAATTTCCTGCTCCGACTCGCTCCGATTTAACAACACAACGGCACGGCTGCCATCCTGCAGTTGCTTGGCCCAGACTTCCAGATCACCGCGCTTGGCCACGCGCTCGCCTTCGCGCCCCAGCGCATCCTGATCGATTGCGATCACTTCCTTATTCGTCAGAATGTCGTGAATCTCCGGCCGCATGTTTCGCAGATCGTTTCCGGCAATCAGCGGCGCCGCCAGAATTGCCCACAGGCTGAAGTGCGAGCGATATTCCGCATCCGTCATTCCCCCGTTGCCCACTTCGAGCATGTCGGGATCGTTCCAATGTCCCGGCCCGGCATAAGAATAGAGCGCGGCCTCCTGATCGAGAATGTCGAGCACGCCATAGCTGCAGCAATCGCCAGGCTTCCATTCTTTTTTGCCGGCCCAGCGGTCCTGAATGTCTCCGGTGGTCCTCCACAGATTGCCGCCAACTTCTTTTCCCCACAGCCAGGGTTTAGCCGTGCCCCATTCGCAGATGCTGAGAACAATGGGCCGCCCCGCCGCGTCCAAAGCCGCGCGGATATTGGCGTAGGAGGCCTTCGCATCTTGGGTAGTTGCATTGCACCAGTCGTATTTCAAATAGTCCACGCCCCACGCCGCGTACTGCAACGCATCCTGATATTCGTGGCCCAGGCCACCCGGTCGTCCGGCGCAAGTTTTCGATCCGGCATCAGAATAGACTCCAAACTTCAGCCCCAGCGAATGAATGTAATCGCCGACCGCCTTCATGCCGTGGGGAAATCGCTGCGGGTCGACAACAATGTTGCCGCTCGCATCGCGGCTCACCTGCCAGCAGTCGTCAATGTTGACGTAGATGTAGCCCGCATCTTTCATCCCACTTTTCACGACCGCATCGGCCATTCCGCGAATCAATTCGTCACTCACGTTGCAGGCAAATTTGTTCCACGAATTCCATCCCATGGGCGGAGTGAGGGCGAGGTTGGCGGAGGGGGAAGGTTGTTCTTGCGCAATCAGGTTCGTGACAAGGCTGGCTGCCGAGAATAATACGACCAAGATGATGTGTCGCGATTTCATGCCGAGTTTTTTATCAGAAGTGTCGCGCGATTGATACCGCAAAGAAAAAATGAAGCTGCTTTGTCATCCTGAGCGAAGCGAAGGACCTGTGTACATTGCCGGCGGCGCCCGTACTGCAGGCGAGTTCATAGATCCTTCGCTTCGCTCGGGATGACAAGAAAAGCCGGATCCCTGTGATGGGATCCGGCTGACAAATGTGATTCGATCTTACGTTTATGCCAGCGTGTATTTCCCGCGCTCGATCATCTTCTGTGCAATCTGCTGCCGCAGTTCGATGGTGTTGAAGGGCTCGTACTTTGCCAGGCGCCGCAGAATGGCCAGCTGTGTGCGCAGCATATCGCCATCGGCTACGGCGGCAATTACCTTCCGAGCCGCCGATTCTACCTTCTCTATTGCCTGCGACAGATACACGCGAGTCATCGCAACCGGCAAGGCGGCCGCCGCTTCGCCCTTGGCGTCCACGATTTTCTGAGCCCGCAGCACTGCCGACTCCATCGCATATGTTTCAATGGTCATGTCAGCGATCGCTCCCATGATCTCCTGCTGATCCTGAATTGCCTGCATGTATTTCTGTGTGGCCGCCCCCGCAGCGAACAGGCCGAGCTTCTTCGCTTGCCCGACCAGTTTGCGTTCTTCCGGAAGCGCGCCCTCGAGTTCCTCGCCCGCCGACGGCCCTGACAGCACTTCATCCATCAGCTTCTTGATCGCCGGCATCAGCGGCAACTGCCCGCTCATCGCCCGTTTCAGCAGGAAGCCGGTGATGATGAGCCGGTTAATCTCGTTTGTGCCTTCGAAAATGCGATTGATGCGCGCATCGCGATACGCCCGCTCCGCCGGATATTCTTCGACGAAGCCGTAGCCCGCATAAATCTGCACCGTCTCGTCGACGATGTAATCGATCATCTCCGAGCCCCAGACTTTAATGATCGAGCATTCGACGGCGTACTCTTCAATTGCCTTCAGCGTCTGCTTGGCCGCTTCGTTCGCCGCCTTATCGACGTCGCTGAGCGCCGCGTCCATCATGCCCACCGTGCGGTAGACCAGCGCTTCGCCCACAAAAAGCAGCGTGGCCATGTTCGCAATCTTCTCCCGCACCAGGCCAAAGTCCGCGATCACCTTGTTGAAAGCCTTGCGCTGCTTGGCGTAGCCGATGGCGTTTTCCAGCGAGACGCGCCCGCCACCCACGCACATCGCACCCAGCTTGAAGCGCCCGATATTCAGAATGTTGAAGGCGATCAGATGCCCCTTGCCGATTTCTCCAAGCAAATTCTCTGCCGGCACTTTGCAATCGTTCAGAATGATGGGGCAGGTCGACGATCCGCGGATGCCCATCTTGTGCTCTTCCGCACCGACGGAGAATCCAGGGAAAGTTTTTTCCACCAGGAACGCAGAAAACTTGTCTCCGATTTTTGCGAACACGGTAAACAGGTCGGCGAATCCGGCGTTGGTGATCCACATCTTTTCGCCATTGAGAATGTAGTGCTTGCCGTCGGCTGAGAGCTCAGCGCGGGCGCGGCAATTCATGGCATCGGAGCCGGAAGTCGATTCCGAAAGCGCGTAGGCTCCAACGATTTCGCCCGACGCCAGGCGCGGTAAATATTTTTTCTTCTGTTCTTCCGTGCCGAAATAAACGATCGGCAGCGTGCCGATTCCAGTGTGCCCGCCCCAGGTGGTTGCGAACCCGGCGTATTTCGCGATGTGATCGGCGATCACCGCCGCGGTGACCTTATCCATCTCCAGCCCGCCATAGGCCTCAGGAATTTCCACCGAACTCAGACCGAGTTCGCCCGCTTTCTTCAGCAAATCGCGGGTGACGGAGAAGTCCTTGTGTTCAATCTTCTCGATGTTAGGAATGATTTCGTTGACCGCGAACTCCTCCGCAGTTTGACCAATCAACTGGTGCTGTTCGGAGAAATCCTCCGGCGTAAAAAACTCTTTCGGCTGGCGGGATTCCAGTAGGAAGCTGCCGCCGGTGATGCGAGTTTTAGGTATTGCGGTCGTCGTAGCCATGACTTTTCCCTCAGGAACTGCTGCCCGCTCAATTCTAATGCATAAAGGATTGCAGGATTGATGGGACTGCGCCCGATATTCAGCACTTCAGTGCAACGCGATTTCTGCCTGTTCGGACAAACACGTCCGCACGGACCGCTGAAGTGGGGGCTACGTGACCGCCCTTAAAGAGAATCGGGCACTGGCAGCGTCGTACGGCAGTTCACCGGCGCGCCAGCCCAGGCGTTTTGATATTCCGACAACGCCGCGTGATAGTGCCCGTCCAGTTGCTGGCACACATTTCCGGCCGGATCCTGCTGGCAGGCTTCATCTCTCTGCCGACGCGCGCCGCGCAACTCGACGGTCAGATTGCTGGTGATTCCCATCGTGGCCGAGCAGTCGGACTGGCACGATCCGCCGACGCGAGCTTGTCCCGCGGGACATGCAGTCCCGGCGGAACACGCCTCGCCAGGCAGGCACTGATCCGGTGGCTGGCTGACCACGCATCCCGTTTTGCCCGCAGTCTGGCCCGGGGGACATTCGCAGTGGCCGTTGGGACATACATGATGCCGCAGATCGGCTTCCTCCGGCGCCTTTTTTTTCGGATTGTCTTTGCAATCCGCTCCCTCGCATACACGGTGCCGCAGGTCGGATTCCGGTTTGGCGTTCGGATCTTTCTCCGGGCCGCGTTCGCCGATTCGTGGAGCACCCGAGATTCTCTCGTCACCTGAAACTTTTTCCGCCGGCGTTACACGATTTGATGCAGACTCGGACACGCGCCCGGCCGGAGAGACTTGATCCATATGCGCGGCTGGTGCAGTCGATACAGAAGCTGCCGCTCTCGCGGAAGCAGAAGGAGCAGGAGTTGCGACGGGAGTTGCCGGAGAAGTTGCGCTCACCGCGTGGCTTTCTGAAACAGCAGGAGGCGGAGCGCTGTGAAATGCGCTAGGAGCGGGTACGCTCGCTTCGACGTGCGCTGCCGGCGCTGGCGCTGGACTCGGCGGCGGCGCAGGAGTGCTGGGAACTGCCGCCGGAGCTGGAGTCGCCGCGGGCGCGCTTGGCGCGCTGCCTGCGTGTTGAGCAATGGAGAGGGAAGAGAGGAAAAGAAGAACTACGAGACAAATGCTGGAGCGCTGCATATAGCACCTCCACCATCAGGCCTACAAGCCAACATACGCCGCAATCGCGTAAACGAGCGTAGCAATCGAGTAAAGAATTGTCGGAGATAGGTGGCCGTTAGCCCAGCTAATCCCGCAGCAACTGCCGCGCAATCACCAGGCGCTGGATCTCGCTTGTCCCTTCGCCGATAGTGCACAGCTTCACATCGCGATAAAACTTTTCCGCCGGATAGTCTTTGATAAATCCGTATCCGCCATGAATCTGCACGCCTTCATTGGCGCAGCGCACAGCCACCTCGCTGGCGTAAAGCTTCGCCATCGATGATTCTTGCGTGCTCTTCATGCCGGCATCTTTCATCGATGCCGCGCGCATGGTGAGCAGCATAGCCGCATCGATCTCCGTAGCCATGTCGGCCAGCTTCCACTGGATCGCCTGGAAATCGCTGATGGCCTTGCCAAACTGCTTGCGCTGCTTGGAATATTTCAGCGCCGATTCGTAAGCACCTTCTGCCATGCCCAGCGACAGCGCCGCGATCGAAATGCGCCCCCCGTCAAGCACGCGCATGGCGTCAGGAAATCCCTGGCCTTCGCCGCCGAGAAGATTGTCCGCAGGGATGACGCAGTCTTCAAAGATCAGCTCCGCCGTGTCGCTGGCCCGCAATCCCAACTTGTTCTCTTTCTTGCCGGGACGGAATCCCTTCGTATCTCTCTCGACCGCAAACGCCGAGAGCCCATGCGTGTGCGCCGTTCGATCGGTCACCGCCAGCACGACCACCACATCGGCATAGTGGCCGTTGGTGCAGAACGTCTTGGTGCCGTTCAGCACCCACTGATTTCCCTTGCGCACCGCGGTCATGCGCGCGCTGCCTGCGTCGGAGCCCGAGGCCGGCTCGGTCAATCCCCATGCTCCGATGAATTCGCCGGTCGCCAGCTTGCTGACGTATTTCTTTTTCTGCGCCTCGTTACCCGCCACGAAAATGTGGTTCGAGCACAGCGAGGTGTGCGCCGCGACAATGATTCCGACCGACCCGTCAACGCGCGAGAGCTCCTCAATCGCCGTGACATACTCCACATAGCCCATGCCGGCGCCGCCGTACTCGGGCGGGAAAATTATTCCCAGCAGCCCGAGCTTGCCCAATTCCTTGATCGTGGCCAGCGGAAATTCGCCCGCCTCGTCCCACTCCATGACGTGCGGCTTGATCTCGCGCTCCGCGAATTCGCGAACGCTCTTTTTCAATTGCAACTGCTCTTCGTTCAATTGGAAATCCAAAGTTCCTCCGAGCCCTTACCTGCGCAGCGGTGCGCGCATTTTGTACGCCTGTAGTCTACGCTTGAAAAACTGCCCGGACGAATGCGTCCGGGCCCACGTGATTCGATTAGAACATAGCGTTGCGCAGCGCAAAAGTTACCCGCGGCCGCTGCAGGCGAATGTGCTCGGAGCCGCATAATCACGGGCGATTTCACATGTGTTAAGGGAGCTGCCAACCGACCGGATGGTTTGCCCCGGCTACGCGGTCGCGAGGAAGCGCTGAAATACTTCGTTCGAAAGCAAACGGCCTCGCGGTGTGAGGCGCACGCGATCGCCGCGCGATTTCAGGAGTCCGTCGGTGATGAGCTCCTCGATCGTGGATCGAGCGCTCTCGACTGCGTCATTGCCGTAGCGTTGAGACAGTTCTCGCAGATCGATGCCCTGGTTCAGACGCAGCCCCAGAAAAAAATATTCTTCGAAGGCGTCTTCGCGTGAAACCATCATGGGCTGCAGGGAAGTACCTGCGATGTATTTTTCGAGCGAGTCTGCTGTGGCAAATCGTACGGCTTCCGCGCCTGGCTCGCTGGAACTCAGCATCGAGTGCGCATCCACTCCGAAGCCTAGGTAGGGCTGGCGCGTCCAATATTTCAGGTTATGCTGCGACTCAAATCCTGATCGCGCGAAGTTGGAAATTTCATACTGCGCAATCCCCGCTCCTTCCAGTGCTTCGCAGGCCGCCAGATAAAAATCCGCGGTCGCTTCTTCATCGGGCACAAAGTGCGCGTGATAGCGCGTGCCGCCCGCAATCAACTCGCGTCCCAGCCGCGAGTCCTCGTCTACTTCCAGCATGTAGGCGCTGACGTGCGGCGCGCCAGTGGCGATAGCTTCGTGCAGAGAAGTCCGCCAGCTCTCCATGCTTTGGTGCGGCAGGCCGGCAATCAGATCGACATTGATGTTCGTAACTCCCGCAGCTCGTAGGCGCGCAATGTCGTCGAGCACAGTGACTCGCTTGTGCAAACGCCCAACGGCTGCGGCCTCGGCGTCGATGAACGACTGAACTCCCAGGCTGACACGGTTTACACCGCATCGGAGTAGGGTGTCCAGCACTTCAGGCGTAAGCGTTCCCGGCGCGCACTCGACCGTAATCTCGGCGCCCGGCGGCAACGTAAACTGGTTTCTTACCGCGTCAAATATTCTCTGCAGTTGTTCCGGATGCAGCGTGGTTGGCGTGCCGCCGCCAAGATAAATCGAATCCACCTCGGACTCGATTCTCCCGCCCATTTCGCCGGCGATCTGCGGTGCGCGGCCAATATCGGCACAGACGCGGCTCACATACCGTTCAAATGCCGCCCGCGAGAAGACGTCCGAGGCGAAGTTGCAGTAGCTGCACTTCGTCTTGCAGAACGGCACCGAGATGTAGATTCCCAGCCCCACGCGTTCATTATTTCACGCACGAACCTTTTCCATCCCGCAGGCTACTTCCGCCATCTATTTGAGGTACCCTGTGAACAGCGCTCGGATCCTATTTCTGTCGCTCCCGCAACAATGGCCCAGGAAGAAGAAGTATTAGGAAAAGCCTATGACAGTCGCCTGATGCGGCGCCTGCTCACCTACCTGCGCCCGTATAGCGTCGCGGTCACTATCGCGATCGTCTCGATCATTCTGAAATCGTTCGCCGATGTGCTCGGGCCTTACCTCATCAAAGTGGCCGTAGATCGATATCTGGCGCCGGTTACCGGCTCAAGGGCCGGTATGTGGAACTGGCTTAGCCCGAGTCCCATCACCGGCATCGCGCAAATCTCATCCATCTACTTCGGCCTGCTGCTGTTCACCTTCCTGCTCGAATTCCTGCAGACCTACTTCATGCAGTGGACGGGCCAGAAGGTGATGTTCGACTTGCGCAGCCAGATTTTCCGCCACCTGCAGCGCATGCACGTCGCTTTCTATGACAAGAATCCGGTGGGCCGCCTGGTCACCCGCGTCACCACCGATGTCGACGCCCTGAACGAAATGTTCACCTCGGGCGTCGTGTCGATTTTCGAAGACTTCTTTGTGCTCGCCGGCATTCTCGGCGTCATGCTGTGCATGAACTGGAAGCTGGCGCTGATCACCTTCGCCACCATGCCGTTCATCATCTATGCCACCAAGATTTTCCGCGACAAGGTGCGCGACTCCTACCGGCGTATTCGAATCGCCATCGCCCGCATCAATTCTTATCTGCAGGAGCACGTCAGCGGCATGGTCGTGCTGCAGTTGTTCAACCGCGAGCGCAAGGCCTACAAGCGGTTTTCCGAGATCAATCAAAGCCACATGGACGCGTACAAAGACGCGATCCTCGCCTACGCGGTTTACTACCCGGTGGTCGATTTTTTCTCGGCGATCGCGATTGCCTGCGTGATCTGGTTCGGCGGCAAGGACATTATTCGCAGCGTGGTCTCGACCAGCGTCAGCCTGGAGTTCAATCCGCACACGCTGCTGAGTTTTCATCTGGTTGCGACCGCGGCCTCGCTCGGCGTTCTCATCGCGTTCACGCAATACGCGATGCGCTTCTTCCGCCCGATCATGGATTTCAGCGAGAAATACAACATTCTGCAGTCCGCGATGGCAGCCAGCGAGCGTATTTTCAAGCTGCTGGATACGCCCGTGGATATCGTCTCTCCTGCAATGACGAAAACTCCCGCAGGCCCGGGCCGCATCGAGTTTGACCACGTATGGTTCGCCTATCGCGACGTGCCTGCAGAGATCGCCGCGATCGACAGTGGCACAGAACATGTAGAGACAGCCGCCTCGGCTGTCCCGCCGAAGCGAAGCGAGGTGGCGCCAGGAAATGGCCATGACGAATTTAGGCCCGACTGGGTCCTGCGCGATGTGACCTTCGCCATCGAGCCCGGAGAAACCGTAGCGGTAGTCGGCCACACGGGCGCCGGAAAGACTACGCTCATCTCACTGCTGCTGCGCTTCTACGACGTGCAGAAAGGCGCAGTGCGCATCGACGGCGTCGACGTCAAAGAGATGGATCTCTCCGACCTGCGCAGCCGCTTCGGTGTCGTCCTGCAGGATCCATTCCTGTTCACGGGAACGATTGGCGGAAATATTCGGCTGGGCACCGATCGCATTCGAGACGAGCATGTAGAGCAGGCCGCCGAAGATGTGAACCTCGCCGATTTCATCCGCGCGCTGCCCAAGGGATTCGATGAGGAAGTTCGCGAGCGCGGTTCGACTCTCTCGACCGGACAAAAGCAGCTAATCTCGTTCGCCCGCGCGCTGGCGCACGAGCCGAAAATTCTGATTCTCGACGAGGCCACCTCCAGCGTCGACACCGAAACCGAATTCAAAGTGCGGGACGCGCTCAGCCGCATGGTCGAAGGCCGCACCTCGCTGATCATCGCCCATCGCTTGTCAACCGTGCAGCGCGCCGACAAGATTATCGTCATGCACAAAGGCCAGGTTCGCGAGATGGGAACCCACCAGGAGCTGCTGGCGCAGCGCGGCATTTACTACAAGCTTTACCAGCTGCAATACAAAGATCAGGAAATCCAGCAGGCTCCGCAGTCGACAGTCAGCGCGGATGATTGAAGCGGCCTCTTAGTCGGCGGCGATTTCGGTCCGCGCCTTCTCGGCATCCTGGGCGCGGGTGGCGCGGTTGGAGGGCAGGCCGGCGTCGCGAATCTTATAGAGCAGGGCGCGGTAGCTGATGCCCAGCGTGCGCGCGGCTTGCTTGCGATTCCAGTGGTGGTTCTGCAGAACTTTCAGAATCACTTTTCGTTCCAGCTCGCGCACGGCCTGGCGCGTCATCTTCTTCAGGTTGATGTTTCCATCGAGCGCAATGTCAGTACTGAAGAAATCGGGATCGCGCGGCGACAAGTCCGCCGAAATCACTTCTTCATTCCCCAGAATCACGTAACGCTTCACCAGATTTTCCAACTCGCGAATGTTGCCCGGCCAGTGATATTTCTTCAGCACCGCCATCATTTCATTCGACAGCGCTTTGGCCCGGCAGTTGTATTTGCGATTGTGATATTCGAGGAAATACGCCACCAGATCCGGAATGTCGCTGGCGCGCTCGCGCAGCGCGGGCAGATGCAGATTCACTACGTTGATGCGGTAGAACAAGTCGGAACGAAACGTCCCATTCTCAATTTCCTGCTCCAGCTTGCGGTTGGTGGCGCAGACCACGCGCACTTCAACTTTCTTGTCTTCCTGCGCGCCGATGCGGCAGAACTGCCCGTCCTGCAGGAGTTGCAGCAGCTTCGACTGCAGCGACATATCCAGCTCGGAAATTTCGTCGAGAAACAATGTTCCGCGGTGCGCCATCTCCACCCGGCCCGGCTTCATGCCGTAGGCTCCGGTGAACGCGCCTTTTTCGTAGCCGAATAATTCGCTCTCCAGCAACGTGCCCGGGATCGCGGGACAATTCACCTTCACCCACGGGCCACTGCGCCACGGCGACAACGTGTGAATCATGCGCGCCACAATGTCTTTGCCGGTTCCACTTTCCCCTTGAATCAGCACAGGCACGTTCGCCCCGGCGAGCTTCACCAGCCGCTCGCGAACTGCCTGCATCCCCTCGGTCCGGCCAAAGACGATGGACTCGGGAGGCATCTCGCCGAGAGGCTGGACCAGCGTATTCACACTGCTCGTTGTCATTTTTGGAGTGTCAGCTAATTAGGGGGGAGACGCTCACTGCGTTGCACCCGAAGAGCCAAACCCGCGAGGCTCACGGTCTTCAACCAACTCTAACTGATCTGGCGGTGCACGATCAACTTACCGGAGCGCCAATGTGCGCACACTCCAGTCACATGACTTCTGCGCAAAAGTAACCATGTCGGAGGGATGACTAGGAAGCGCCGTTACGCGATTGCCATTTTCCGCCGGCGGAAGCCGTCGGACTCGGCCGAGCGCAGCAGTGGACGGGAGAATTTCAGTCCCAGCAGGTAGTAGCCATCCGCCGGGGTAGTGCGCAAAGCCTTGGCGCGAAGGTTGCGCGAAACCTGCGGCATCATGGCCAGAGCCGCTACTGGGGCACTCGGAATCTCGAGCTCGATCTGGCCAGCGAGCGGCAAGGTTCGCCGCACGGCGACCAGCATCCCGCCGGCGCTGACATTCAGGGCGGTAGCAAATTCAAGGAATTCCTTGCCTTTTTCGTCGCGCGTGCGTACGAAGACGGGGATGGCCAGAGGCAGCCGTGCCCATTTTCGCCGCTCTGCTTCCAGTTTTGCCACGGTCACGGACCTTTCCCGAGTCGCCAGCACACCCTTACGAAGCACCTCACGGGCCACAATCTCGGCAAGGACAAGGTAAAACCGGGCAGGAACCGGAAAAGTGCGGCGCATTAAACCCCAAAACCCGCACAGAGTCGCACGTTTCCCAGTCTAAAATTCGGGTTGCACTCGCTCCGGCTGCCCTCCGGTATTGGAATCCCCGGCAGGCAAAAGTGAAAGGTTTTGCTACACTTGGGTAATTCCGTTGTCATTTTTCGTTGACAAGCACTCAGGGCTGCTCTACGATTTTTTCATTGGCGCTCTCCCCTGGCGGTAGAGTGCAGCTTTTCCTCCCCGCATAGATCTGTGGCTTTTCCACATGGCGACTGCCCACAAGAACACGT
Organism: uncultured Acidobacteriota bacterium; assembly: GCA_963701925.1. Taxonomy (GTDB): domain Bacteria; phylum Acidobacteriota; class Terriglobia; order Terriglobales; family Acidobacteriaceae; genus Sulfotelmatobacter. The sequence continues at coordinate 205,792 of CAVPBQ010000004.1, read as the reverse complement.
GTGTGCCGGAGGCCCCGGCGGCGGCTTCTGCCCCTGAGCCGGCGCCCGCAGCGGCCGGTTCCGCGGCGGATGTGCCCGCTCCTGAGAACCTTTTGCAGGAGTACATCGCGCTGCGCGATCGCTTTCTCCGCACCACCAACGCCCTGGCTTCAGCGGCTCACGATCTGAAAACCCCGCTCTCGATTCTGAACGGGTACGTCGAGTTGCTGCAGAGCGGAAAACTGGGCGCGCTCAACGATCGCCAGAACGAAGTTCTGCGCGACATGCAAAGCAGCGGCAAGCGGCTGCAGCAGTTCATCCAGGATTTCCTGACTTACAGCGTGCTCGAAACCGGCGGCCTGCGCATGCTGTTCGTGCAGGGCGACATCAATGAGACGCTTTCGGAAGTCTGTCGTCTCTGGTCCAATCGCTTTCAGGAAAAAGCGCTGGCACTTTATTTTCTAGCCAACGATAAGTTGCCTGCGTTTCCTTTCGACGCTCCCAAACTGGAGCGCGTCATCTCGAATCTGCTGGAGAATTCCTTCAAGTTCACGCCCCAGGGCGGGACCGTCTGGCTGCATGCTGAGCCTTACATGTGGGACCGCCGAACCGCGGCGCAGCCCTCCTCTTCCGAACGCCGCCAGCAGAATCTGAGTTATCCCAATTCCGTGAAGGTCAGCGTTTCCGACACCGGGCCCGGGATCTCGCCGGAGTTTCATCTTGAAGTCTTCGACGACTTCTTCCGTCTTCCCAACACGACGGCACAGGAGGGTATGGGATTGGGCTTGGCCATCGCGCGGCGTCTGATTCAAGGCATGGGAGGAAAGATCTGGCTGGAGAGTGATCCCGCCGGCGGCTGCAAGTTTTCTTTTCTGCTGCCTTACAAGCCCCCGGTTGCCGCTACCAAGGATGCCGGCAAGAGTGCCGGCAAAGGCGGCACGAGCAAAGGCTCAGGCAAAGGCTCAAGCGAAGGAAAGACCCGATGAAGCCTACCGCCAAAATTCTTCTGGTCGATGACGAGCCCGGCATGTTGCGCTACATCAAGACCTTGCTCGAGGTCGACAACTACAAAGTGGAGACCGCGACCACCGGCGAAGAGGCCTTGGAACTGGTTGAAAAAGGTTTGAAGCCGGAACTGGTACTGCTCGACGTGCTGATGCCCGGTATCGACGGTCTGCAAACGCTGGAGCGCCTGCGTCAGATGCAGCCCGGAGTGAAGGTCATCATGCTTTCCTGCGTGAACGACACGCGCAAAGTTGTGCAGGCCATGAAGCTGGGCGCGCAGGATTATCTCACCAAGCCGTTTCAAAAAGCGGAGCTCGATTCCGTCATCGATCTCAGCCTTGGACAAGGCAGGCAGACCTATAGCGGCGAAGTCGAAGAACTCGCTGATGACGTATTCTTCATCGCTGCCAGCCCCGCCATGCGCAAGATTCGTTCGCAGGCCGCGCTGGTCGCAAATGTTGACATTCCCGTGCTGCTGCTCGGCGAAAGTGGAACCGGCAAAGAAGTTCTCGGACGCTTAATTCACAAGCTGTCTCCCCGGGCCCATCGCACATTCTTGAAAGTGAATTGCGCGGCCGTGCCCGCCGATCTGCTGGAGAGCGAACTCTTCGGCTACGAGCCCGGCGCCTTTACCGGAGCGACCCACGCCAAGCCCGGCAAGTTTGAGCTTTGCAACAAGGGAACGATTCTGCTCGACGAAATCGGCGAGATGCCGCCGCTGCTGCAGGCGAAATTGCTGCATGTATTGCAGGACCAGCAATTCTCGCGGCTGGGCAGCCGGTCGGTGATCAAGGTCGATGTCCGAATTCTGGCGGCGACCAACATCAACATTCCCGAGGCGCTGGCCAGCAAGCGCCTGCGCGAAGATTTGTACTACCGCCTGAACGCGTTCACGCTGCATCTGCCGCCGCTGCGCGATCGCAAGGAAGAAATTCCCATCCTGCTGAAGCACTCGATGTCGCAGATGGCGGAGCGTTACGCGCGGCCGCCGCTGCCGCTTTCTCCGGCGCTGCTGCAGGCCTGCCACGACCATTCCTGGCCGGGCAATCTGCGCGAGCTCAACAATTTCCTGAAACGTTATTTGATTCTCGGCGACGAACAACTCGCGATGAGCGAACTGCTGCCCAGAAATGATGGCACCGGCGGAGTGCACGGTGATTCCCCTCACAAAGCCGACGGTGGAGGATTGAAGTCGCTGGCGCGCAGCGCCAAAGATGAAGCTGAGGCCCAGGCCATCACGCAAGCGCTGGAACAGACTAACTGGAACCGCAAGCAGGCCGCCGCCATTCTGCAAATCAGCTATAAGGCCCTGCTCTACAAGATTCGTCAGTACGGCATCGCCAAAGCCCGCAGCCACCACAGACTTTCCGCCGGCGCATAGACCCCAGACCAGAGGATCCCGTTCTGAGATATCGGGCGAAAGAGCGAGGTCGCCGGTGCAAGAGCGGGAGCGCCGCGTTCGGCAGTGGAAGAGCGGCGCTTTAGCGCCGCGTCCCCAGTCCCTATCGAATGCCCTTCAGGGCCCGCGTTACGGCACGATCAACTGCACAGACGTCGTCTTCGTATCGCTGCCCGCGGACGCCGTCACGGTTATGGTGTAGTTTCCCGCGGGCGTTCCGCTGACCGGCGGCTGGACATTCTGGTGGCTACATGACGGCAGCATCATCAGGCATACGAACACCGCGCCCAGCATCAGCATTCCCGCAACTCTTCGCCGTCTGCGGTCGCCCGATCCCAGGGCCAGCCAGCCGAGAATGGGAATGACCACGCCCATGGCATAGAAGTTGGGCGTCAGCAGGAACGCCGCCGGGGTCACAATCGGCCGCGCCGTCGTGCTGATCGATAGAGTCGCCGGCTGAGGGCCGCCGTTCAGCGTTACCGAAGTCGGGCTGAACGTACAGGCTGCTCCGGCCGGGACCCCGGCACAAGAGAGTGCTACGCTCGTGGTGTATTGCGGATGCGGCGTCAATTGCAGATAGTAAGTCGCTGGATTCCCCGCCGCAGGCACAGTGAAGCTGCTCGGCGAAGTCGACATCGTAAAGTCGGACATTAGCGCCGACACGCTGGTCTGCGCGAGGTTGATGTTGTTGGAACTCGTGACCGAGACCGTGCCTCCCGTAAAGGTCTGCGAATTTCCCGTAGAGGTTGCCAACGGTGTAAGCACGACGGTGACGGTCGCCGTGGCTGCGGAGGCGAGCGCTGGAATCGTACAAACCACGGAGGTCGAGGTCGATCCTCCGCTGCAGGTACCAGAACTGGCGGTCGCAGAAACGAAGGTGACCGGCAACCCCGTATTGTTCAGCTGGTCGGTGATGTTGACGTTGTTGGCGGTATCGGAGCCAGTATTCGTAATGGTGTAGGTGAAGGTCGCCGGGTTGCCAGCGCTGATGTAGGTCTGGTTGGTGCCCAGTGTCAGCACGCCGCTGATGGTCAGGCTCGATGCCGTACCCAGTTCCGTCACGAACGCGTCGTAGCCGCCTTGGTTGGTACCTTCCAGCGCATTTGTGACTTGCAAGTTGGCGGAGTTGGTGTCGCCCGCGAAGTAAGCGTTCTGATTGGCATCGAGCGCGACGCTGGTGCCTTCATCCGATCCGCTGCCGCCAAAATAACCGCTCCACGACCCCGCCAGACTCTGGCTGGTGGCGTTGGTATTGAGGCTGGCCATGAATGCGTCCTGCCCTCCACCCGTGGCTCCCTGGACATCTGCAAACCCTGAGCTCGGGAAGTCGGCCGATTGGGTCGAGCCGGTCAGCAAGGCGCCATCACTGGCATTGACTGCGATTGCCAGTCCGTCCTCATTGTTGCTGCCACCCAGGTACGAGAAATAGGTCAGCTGCAGGTTGAGCGTGGTCGTAGTGCTGGCCGAGAGATTCGTAAATTTCGCGACGTAGGCGTCAGTGAACGCCGTTGAGCCGGCGCACAACGTCCCAATCGCCGGATTCATCGGAGTATTCAAGCAGCGTTGATAAGCGGTGGTAGTCGTCGACAACAGAATGCTTGACGCGATATCGGAGGAGTTCGTGGTGCCGGTTACAAACACCGAATTCGCGCCCGTGTCCAAAGCCACGCCCGTGCTCGAATCGTTGTTGCCTCCGCCCAGGTAGGTCGACCACACCAGTTGCGATCCGCCCACGCCTCCCGACGCATTCGGATTCAGCTTTGCCACGAACGCATCCGGAGCGGTGAGCCCCGACGTATTGGAACAACTTGGCGGATTGATAATCACCGTCGTCGGCGTCGTGTCCAGGCAGGGCTGGTAGGCATTCAGGATGGGGAAGTCCGAATTGCTGTTTCCCCCATTTGCACCGAGATAGAGAAAGTTCGTGGTTCCGCTGATATAGATGTTGCTGTTGCTGTCTACTGCGATGCCGCCGCCTGTGGCCGTTGGCTGCGGCGTGTTGTACTCTCCGCCGCCAAAGTAAGTGGAGTAGGCAATGCTGCTGTTGCTGCTGGCCGCGGTATTGATCTTGCTGACAAAAAACTGAACCACTCCAGCCGCTGCCTTCGGCGTGTTCTGGTAGGGCTGACCGTACGGGATCTCAACCACCGGCCATTCCACTCCCGAGGCGTAATCCTGCGGGTTGGTCGAAGTGGTCGTGCCGGTTACGTAGAGAAATCCCTGCTGATCGATCGTCATGCCGGTGGCGAGGTCCTCGCCGCTTCCCGACAGGTAGGAAGAATAGGCCAGTGTAGCCGCCGTATTCTGCAGGCGCGTTACGAAGACATGCGTGTTGCCCGGACTCACCACGTTCCCTTGATACGCATTCAGAGTGTGTGGGAAGTCGGTCGAAGTCGTATTCCCCGCGACATAAGGATTATCCGCTCCATCGACGCCGATGCCCACCGGAGTGTCGGTGCCGCTACCGCCGAGGTAGGTTACATACTGCAGAATGGGCGGGCTTGAGGGCGTGATCTTGGCGATATAAACGTTGCGGGTTCCGTTCAGCGTTCCGCACCCGGTATATTGGCAACCTACTAAAGCTGGCAGGTTGGGGGAGTTCGTCGACCCAGCTAGATATACGTTGAACGACTGGTCGACGGCTACATAGTTATTGAGCTCGTCGCCCGACCCGCCAAAATAAGTAGAAAACACGAGGATTGGATCGATCACCAGCTCCCGCGAATGATCGTAGGCGCCGACGGAAAATCCCGCACGATGCGCCCCGCGCAGAACAAAGCTGCCTTCGACGGGCTGTTGCCGTCCCGCGATCTCCTGATACACCTGCGGAGCGTCAAAGCGCACGCTGCCATTTTCGTCCGTCACCACCAGCGCGCCGTCTTGCACCGCCAGCCGCTTGGTGCCGTCGAATTCAAGTTCCGCGCGCTTCGGATCGGCTCCGGGAGCGACCTGGAAGTCATACTCGACCCGGCCCTGATTTCCGTAGAAGACCAGGTTCACGCCAGGATAAACATTCTCATACCGCACGCGAGCAAACTGCGGAATGCCGCGCTTCCACTTCGCCGGATCGCTGCCCAGTAGATAATTGCTCTTGCCGGGAAGAAGCTCGGCGCCGCTGACTTGTGCGTTGGCATTGGCTCCGGCCAGCTTCATCTCGAGCGAATCCATCCGGCTCGCGCTGTGACGATCGGCTGAAGCGCGCGCCCTCAGGTTCAGAACCGCGCCTTCGTTGCCGAGAAAAAGACTGTATCCCGAGCCCCGCGCCACGAAACGCGCTCGCGGGTCAGCGGGATTCAGATTGCCCTGTCCCTGGTTGGGCTCGAACATCAGCGGCAGTCCGGCCATCAGTGAGCGGGCCTGCGTCTCGGCTGCGGCCATCTTCAATGTAGGCGTTGCCGGGGAATCGGAATTGTTAGCGGTGAGCATCGAATGAGCGTCGCCATCGCCCTTCACTGCCGCCAAGCGTGAGCGCGAACCCCACCCGAGAACCATGCACCCGGCCACAACCAGCGCCAGCGCGGCGGCCAGAATTTGTACTCGTCTCGCGCATGCTCCCCACCAACGGAAATCAACGTTCACTCGTCCCTCCGGTACTCTCAAATCGCATTCAGCCAGATATCGTCGCAACTCTTCGCCCAGCCAGTTTTTTCCGTTCAGACCGGATTGCACGCCGATCGGGAAATTTGGCCGCACACGGGTCCATGGAAGCCAGCCGACGTTTATCCGGCGGGCCTGCCCGCAGCTTGCTTGATCACTGGAACTGGCGGAAAAATTAAGTAACTACTTAAACATCTGACGGATACGCAAGTCAAGCCAACCTCCGCCCGCGCCCTTCTTGTTTTGAAGTCATCCTGACCGGAGCCGTTCTTCAGGCGGAGGGAAGAATCTCCCAAACACGACCACTGGGTAGCTGGAGATCCCTTGCCCCGCCGGTAAAAAGCGCGGGTCTTCGGGATGACTTCCAGAAATCGGCGATTCCAAACTGTGCCGTCCTCCGCCCGCGCCCTACAAGATTCGTCAGATGCGCCTCAGGCAGGTGAAAGATGTTCGCACTTATTGTGCAAAGCGCCGTGATGGCACAAAGGTGGTGTGATTAACCCTGACAGTCCTGCTTTCCGCCTTAAATTCTGTCGCGAACTCAAAGGATGGCACCACTTACCGCTACCCCTCGCGCTACTCAAAAAGCCGCAATCCGACGGAGAACTAACCTGCAAGGCTAAGTCCGGTGGCCCCCGGATTGCTCCCTTATTCCTGAAGCCATGCGCGTACCTGCGTCCCTCCCCCGGCTTCTACCGCCTCAAAGCGGATTAACCGAGTCAATTCGTGGCGCTTTTTGCTGTTGCAATCAACCCGCACTTCTATACATTGAGGACAACTAGGGCGATGGGCTCAGGCGAATCAGCCGGTTGGAAGATGCAAACGAACCCACAAGAACGGCGAATGATGCGGCGCTTCGATATGCGCCTGCCCGCCATCGTTCGCCTCGAAGGCGCCAGCGAGATCGAAACTGAGACCCAGAACGTCAGCGCCCGCGGAGTTTTCTTTTACCTCGAGCATCCCGTCGAAGCCGGAACCAAGCTCGAAGTCACGCTGACTTTCCCGCCCCACATCACGCTCACCGACGCGGTCCGTGTACGTTTCAGCGCGCGCGTCATCCGCGTGGAGAATCCTCTGCCTTCGGCCCGCGTCGGCATCGCCGCCACCATTGAGAACTACGAATTCCTCCGCTCCAACGGCAGTCCCGACCTGATGACCGCCCTGCAAGCTGAATGGAAAAGCACCAACTGAACGTCCCGCCCTTGCTCTTTGCGAACTTCGCGCACACTTGGTGATCTTGGCGGTTAACCGCTTTTTCCCGACTTGCCCAATTCTTTCAATTCGTCGCTTAACGCGCGATAGCGGCGGATGAGGATCGTCAGGTAGGTTCCGTGAATGATCACGAAGGCGGCCAGCGCAGCGTAAAGGAATTGCACCGAAGTCATCGCGCCACCTCCCGGTAGACCGGCTTCGCAACCGGTTGCGGGCGGTGCTCAGTCAGCGATGCGTTGGCCTCGAGTTCATCCGCTTGCCGCTGCATCAGTTCGATGCGATAGCGCGCCCAGCACAGAAGTGCTCCAAAGCAGGAGAAGGCCAGCACGTTCATCCAGAATGCCGGTCGCATCGCGGGATCAAGCGATCCCCCTCCCCCGATGACCGGCTGGGGATGCTGCGTGCGGAAAAACCAAATCGAGAAATAAACCAGAGGGACGTCGAGTGCTCCGAAGATGGCCAGCACCGCCGCCAGAACCGGCGTCTGCGTGCCTTCAGAAAAACGGCGCAGCAGCAGGTAGCTGACATAAATCAGCCACAGCACGAGCGTGCTGGTGAGCCGCATGTCCCACGTCCACCAGATGCCCCAGACCGGCCGCGCCCATAACGGCCCGGTTACCAGAACCACCGTGGTGAACACGACCCCAACTTCCGCCGAAGCTACAGCCAGCGCATCCGCCTTCAAATTTCGCTTTACCAAATAGACAATCGATGCCGCCAGATTGGCGAAGAACAGCCAGAATGCCGTCCATCCCGAAGGCGCATGGAAGTAGAAGATGCGCTGCACCTGGCCCATCGTGCGCTCCGTGGGAGCCACAAAGAGACCAAGATAAAATCCGTAGCCCACCAGCAGGGCAGTGATCACCGCAAGGAAAGGGAAGGCTTTTTTCATTCCGCCTGCAACACTGTTTCAAACAACCCCAGACTAGCAGTAGTAAACACCACATCGTAGGTGAGAAGCAACACGATCCAGAAGCGAGCCGAGCCATCGCCGGTCAGCAGAATCGTGGTGCTCTCGACCATCGCTACCACAGCAGGAATCGAGATCGGGAACAGCAGTAGAGGCAGCATCAGCTCGCGGCTACGAGTGCGGATTGAGATGGAGGCAAAGAACGTTCCATTCACCACCAGCGCCCACGTTCCCAGCAGCGCCACCGGAATCAACTGCCACGCCGGCCCCAGCACGTGCAGGTTGTAGAAGATGATGAACAGCGGCGTCATCACCGCTTCGAGAATCGTGACAAACAAAAAATTCCCCAGCGCCTTGGCCAGAAACAGAGCATTCGCCGGAGCCGGGGAGACTCGGTACGCGTCCAGCACCTGGTTGCGCAGCTCGCGCGCCCAGGTCTGATTCAGCGCCACCACCGCCGCAAACAAAAATGCGACCCACACCAGACCGCCCACAATGTGCCGCGACTCCTCCGCCAGCGGATCAAACGAGAAGCTGAAGATCACCACCACCAGCAGGGAAAAGAACAGCATGGAGTTGAGCGCATCTTTCGAGCGCCACTCCAGGCGAATATCTTTTCGCAGCGTCGCCACCGTCACGGCCCACATGGAGCTCATCGCGCGCCCTCGCCCGACGACTGCGAGCTCATACTGATCATGCTTGGATCGAGTGCGCTCGTAGTCCGCCCGACCAGCCGCCCTTCCTGCATCCAAAGAAATTCGTCGGCCACGTCCTCCAGCAGCAGCGCCTGATGCGTCACCACGAACACGGTCTTGCCCGCATCGCGCATCGACTTCAGCAACCCGACCATCTCCCGCGCCGAATGCGCATCCACATTCGAAAACGGCTCATCCAGAAACAAAACCTTCGGATCCTGCAGGATTGCCCGCGCCAGCGACATCCTCTGCCGCATGCCCTGCGAATACTGCCCAACCGCCCGCTTCAGCCCCGGGTCCAGTCGCACCGCGCGGATCGCCTCTTCGCAGCGAGCGTCTCCGGCAATGCCATACAGTCCGGCAAAGTAGCGCAGATTTTCCATGCCGCTCATCTCGTCATAGAGCAGCGACGGATGCGCCATGTACCCGATGTCGGGGCACGCTTCCTTCGGGGTCTTTCCGAAAATCGAAATCTCGCCCCGCGTGGGATGCGCCAGCCCCGCCAGCGCCCGCAGCAGTGTAGTCTTGCCCGCGCCGTTATCGCCGAGAATGGCGTGAAATCGCCCCGCATCGAATTCCGCAGTCACGCCCCGCAGCGCGGCAAAGCGCCCAAATTGTTTGACCACGTCGCGAACTGTGATGGCGGAACTTGTGAGAGCAGAGGCGTTCATTGGCTGCTAGCGAATCTATGCATTCTGGCCGTCATTTGCAAAGGGAAGGTTGCGTTCGAGGGAAATGCGATCTCAACGACGATTTGAAAGTGCACGGCCTCAAGCCGCACTGTTCAGGTCTCGGAAAAAGAGGAACGGGTTTCAGCCCCTGACAAACTACGTAATGCTCTTCGCGGGAGCCGCCTGCATCCCGTTCGCCGGAGCGCCCTGTTGCGGCGCGTATTTCGATGCGCACTTCGCCTGCAACTGCTTCGCATGAAAAACGCCGTCGTGGTCAAAGCGGCCGTCAGCGAGAGCCTGCGAATCATCTTTGAATGTATCGGGCGGCGCCTCCGATCCCACGTAATCGACGGCTAGTGTCTGATCTTCTTCCACCAGCACAAACTGCACATGCGTCCCGACGCGCTTGATCGATCCCGGCTGCACGTTTCCCGCAACCCGCAGGCGCTTCGAATAGGCGTCGTTGCCCATCTTGTGCAGCTCTTTAATGGTGACGTAGTAGCTCTTGCTATCCTGCACGCCCGTGTAGGCGAGATAGCTCAGCAGCATCAGGATGACGACCGTGACGGCGCCGAATTTTAAGTAAGTGCTGGTTACGCTCGACATAGAAGACACCCCAGAAGTGCGCAAGACTCTCCATAAACATTACGCGTCGCAGGCCGCGGAAGCAAGCCGCGAGAGTTCGCGCGAGATGTGCGATTCGGCGACTCCGGCCGGCGTCATGCTGACCGGAGCCGCTCTTCAGGCGGAGGGAAGCATCTCCCGCATAAGACTGCCCACGTAGTCCGCACGAGATACAATCAACCGGTACTCCGGAACGAACCCATGATCCATCCCTGGCACGATGTAACTCCCGGCGACAAGTTGCCGCAGGAATTCGACTGCGTTATCGAGATTCCCTTCGGATCGAGCGTGAAGTATGAACTGGACAAGGCCAGCGGGCTCATCCGCCTCGATCGCGTCCTCTATTCCGCGGTCTACTATCCAGCGAATTACGGATTCATCCCCCAGACCCTCGCCGAAGATGACGACCCGCTCGATGTGCTGGTGCTGTGCCAGGAAACAGTCGTCCCGCTGACCATCATTCATGCCCGCGCCGTCGGCCTGATGACGATGATCGACCAGGGCAAGCCCGACCACAAGATCATCGCCATCGCCACTGAAGATCCCGAGTTCAATCCCTACCACGAAGCCGCGGAAATGCCGCCGCACCGCCTCATCATGCTGCGCCGCTTCTTCCAGGACTACAAACTGCTCGAAGGCAAAGCCGTCGAGGTCGACGAAATCCGTCCGTCCGAGGAGGCGCATCCCATCATCCTCGACGCTCTGCACCGCTACAGCGAACAACGCCGCAAGGGCTTCAAAGGCGCGAAGAGCTAAGTAGCGCCATCCTGTAGCGCCGGCATCTGTAGCTCCGGCGTCTCGCCACCGCACTCGCCATCGCCACAGAAGCGTTCCGGTGTGCAATCGGTGGAAGAGCGGCCCTTCAGGGCCGCGTCAGCGCGATTAAAAGACGGGCTTTAGCCCGCGTGACCGCATGCTTTCGACGACGAAGCTGATTTCTTTTTAAAAAAGACTTGACACAATGTACTAGTAGTATAGTACATTAGGACGCGTGGGAAACAAATCCCAAGCCGGTCGCCCCTTCCAGTTCGCCCTCGATCTCCACAGCGGCGTTCCGGTCTACCGCCAGATCATTGATCAGGCTCATTCCGGCGTTGCGTCAGGATCGCTGCGCGCCGGAGATCAGCTTCCCACCGTCCGCCAACTTGCTGTCGATCTGGCCATCAATCCCAATACTGTCATGCGCGCCTACCGCGAACTAGAACTCGGCGGCCTGCTCGAAACCCATCAGGGCACGGGAACATTTATTTCGGATAAGAAACTCGAAAAGAAATCCGCCGAGCGCGAACGCAAGCTCGCTCAAATGGCAGGCGAATTCGCCGCCCGCGCCGGAGCCGCCGGCTTCGCCCTCGAAGATTTGATCGATCGATTGCGGGACTTGCTGCCGCATCCCGCGCAAAGGAGATAGTCATGAAAAGAATTCAAATTCAGGAAATGAATGGTGTAGCCCTATTGCTGTTCGTGGTCGCGATGCTGATCGGAATCGCCGTCACGCAGATAACGCAACAGACCGCTTGGATGATCGTGGGCGCTCTGGTCGGCCTCTATTTTCTCTTCGCCATTAAGGTTGTGCGTCAGTGGGAAAAAGTCGCGGTACTGCGCCTCGGCCGCTACGTCGGGCTGCGCGGCCCCGGCTTGTGCCACATCATCCCCATCCTCGAAACCCTGAGCCCTTACGTGGATCAGCGCGTGCGCGTGGCCAGCGTGTCCGCAGAATCAACGCTCACCCGCGATACCGTTCCGGTCAACGTCGACGCCATCATCTTCTGGATGGTCTGGAACGCCGAAAAATCCATCCTCGAAGTCGAGGACTTCGTGCAGGCCATCACGCTCAGCGCCCAGACCGGATTGCGCGAGTCCATCGGCCGCCACGAACTGGCGCAGATGATCACCGAGCGCGAAACCCTCGGCCGCGAACTGCAGCGCATTCTCGACGAGAAGACGAATCCCTGGGGCATCACCGTGCAGTCCGTCGAAATTCGCGATGTGAGAATTCCCCAGGGCCTCGAGGACGCAATGTCGCGCCAGGCGCAAGCCCAGCGCGAACGCCAGGCCCGCATTATCCTCGGCCAGGCCGAACAGGAAATCTCCAACAGCTTCGTGCAGGCCGCATCCGCCTACGCCGAAAATCCCGTGGCCCTGCACCTGCGCGCCATGAACATGCTCTACGAAGCGGTCAAAGAAAAAGGCGCGATGGTCATCGTGCCCTCAACCGCGGTGGAAACCATGGGCCTGGGCGGAACCCTGGCCACCGCCTCACTGGGCGGCGTCAAGCCGTAGCGCACGAACCCAAATCACGTGGCCCCGGACGCATTCGTCCGGGGCCGGTTTTGCTCTTTAACAGTTCGCCACGTGAGTGAAAAAATGAGGTCTCCCATGAAACGCAATCTGATCCTGTTTCTCGCAGCATCATTCCTCACTCTGCTCTACACCGCCGCACAAAATCCGCCACAGCAACGCGGCATCAGCGTCCAACTGGCGACCGCCGTAAACGCCGAAGCCATGCCCGATGCCGACGCTCCCAACGCCTGGATTGTCACCATTACCGCGGACGGCGGCATTTACTTCGGAATAACTCCGGTGACCTCAGAGGGGCTGTATTACAAGATGAAGCCCCACGCTCGCAAACTTCCCAAGAAGCTCTACCTGAAGGTGGACGCGGGCACTCCCTACGCTTCCATCCAGCAAGCCCTTGTCGGGATCCGTCCCTTCTTCGAATCAGTCGTGCTGTTGACCGCTTCGCCCACATCGCCGACAGCGGGTGCCATCGTTCCCCCCAACGGCATAGAAGTGTTCATCAGAGCCCCCGGCGCCGAACTGCGCCCGCGGATTCAACTGAAAGCCGCCGGCGCCTCCGCGCTGACCATCAACCACGAGCCCGTGACCTGGGATCTTCTGCCGCATACGCTCGAAACCTTACTCGGCGACCGCAAAGAAAAAGTAGTTCCAGTGGAAGTATCCGGTGCCGCGTCCTTCGCCCAGGTCGTACACGTGATCGACGTGTGCCGGTCCGCTGGAGCCCGCGTGGTTCTGCCCCTGCCGACAACTTAGAAAGCATCGGAGGGGACTGGGAGCGAAATTCCAATAAAAAATGACGACGGCTCGCGCTCTCTCCTTGCACCCTCCGGGAAAGCGCGAACCGTCGCCCGATATCGTTCCGTTTCTAGCTGGCCTTGCGCCGTTCCGGTAGCCCCTCCCGATCCGCGCGCTTTACATTATCAATTGAAGCCTGCAACACATCCTCGCGCCGCCGCTTCAGCGTGTCCTCAAACGTAGTCCAGCGGTACGAGGGCATGTTCGGAGAAACCTCCGCATCCCGTTCCGTATGCAACGGAGTCAGGTCCGTCTCATCCTCCAACTCCTCCGCATCCTCGGCCACATCTTCTCCAGTTGTCGGAATCGATCCCGATCCCGCGTCGATTTGCTGCTTCGTCGTCGGCGTGACATTTCGGTCCGTGCCCGCGCGATGCATGATTTCGTCCTCGGACCACTTCGAGCGATACCGCCGCTCGTAGTCCGCCCATTGTTCCTCCGAACTCAGCGCCTGCCCATCGTAGGGCGGAAAGCTCTCAATCTGTTCCTTCGTCAGATCGACCAGATAGTCATTCTCGTGCTGCAGCGAAGGCCGAATCCTTTCCGGCGGCACCACAAACTTTTTGCTCGACAGCCATCCCCCCGTATCCACCACGACGTAGACAATCGCCCCAGTTGCCTGGTCGAAAATCACGTCGTCGATATCCCCCAGTTTGTGATCGTTCGGTCCATACACCTTCGAGCCGCGGATATCGCCTGCAGCTTCCTGCTGATCGGAAAATCGGTAATCCCCCAGCGTGCCATAGCGAGCCATGATTCCTCCCAAACTCGTGCAAGATATCCGCAATGCTGTAGCGGAGCGAAACTTAAGATGCAGAAAACCCGCCCGCGTTTGGCGCGTATAATCGAATGCTTGGAGTGGGTTCCGTGTGAGCTTTGAAAGGGCGCTGCTTCAAGCCACGCCGTCAGCATCACTAAATAGAATTCGGGCTTTAGCCCCTGCGGGCCTCAACTCGCAACATCAACATTTAAGAATCAAGGATTGGGTAACGACCTCATGACTTCAGGAAATGGCAACAACGGCAACTACACTGTCCCCCAACCTCGCGCCGACTGGCTTGCCCGCCGCAAGCAATCCAACACCGACGGCAATTTCTCGCAGATGCACTACGCGCGCCAGGGCATCGTCACCGAAGAAATGTCGTTCATCGCGCACAAAGAAAAGCTGACGCCCGAGGTGGTGCGCGACGAAGTCGCCCGCGGCCGCATGATCATCCCCGCCAACATCAACCATCCCGAACTCGAGCCCATGGCGATCGGCGTGGCCAGCCTGTGCAAGATCAACGCCAACATCGGCAACTCGGCCGTGACCTCGGAAGTGAATGAAGAACTGAAGAAGCTCCACACCGCCGTCCACTACGGTGCCGACACCGTCATGGACCTCTCCACCGGCGGCAACATCCACGAGATCCGCGAAGCCATCCTCCGCCACTCGCCGGTTCCGATCGGCACGGTGCCAATCTACGAAGCTATCGCCCGCGTCAAGCGTGTCGAAGACCTGAACGCCGAAGTCATGCTCGAAGTGATCGAAGAGCAGGCGCAGCAGGGCGTGGACTACATGACGATCCACGCCGGCGTCCTGATCCAGTATCTGCCGCTGATTTCCAAGCGTATCACCGGCATCGTCAGCCGCGGCGGCGCCATCCTCGCCCAGTGGATGGCCTACAACCACAAGCAGAATTTCCTCTACGAGCGCTTCGACGACATTGTCAAGATTTTCAAGAAGTATGACGTCAGCTTCTCCCTCGGTGACGGACTCCGCCCCGGCTGCGTCGCCGACGCCAGCGACGAAGCCCAGTTTGCCGAACTCAAAACTCTAGGCGAACTCACCAAGAAAGCCTGGGAGCACGACGTGCAGGTCATGATCGAAGGCCCCGGCCACGTCTCCATGGACAAGATCAAGGAGCAGGTCGAAAAAGAAGTCGAGCTCTGCTACGAAGCCCCGTTCTACACGCTGGGCCCGCTGGTCACCGACATCGCTCCCGGCTACGATCACATCACCAGCGCCATCGGCGCGGCCATGATCGGATGGTACGGTGCCGCCATGCTCTGCTACGTCACGCCCAAAGAACATTTGGGATTGCCGAACGAAAAAGACGTGAAAGACGGCATCATCGCCTACAAGATTTCCGCCCACGCCGCCGACATAGCCCGCCAACGTCCCGGAGCCCGCGACCGCGACGACGCCCTCAGCTACGCGCGCTATAAATTCGATTGGGAAAAGCAGTTCGCATTGTCGCTCGACCCAGAAACCGCCCGCGCCATGCACGACGAAACCCTCCCCGACGACTTCTACAAAGAAGCCGCCTTCTGCTCCATGTGCGGCCCGAAATTCTGCTCGATGAACTATTCGTCCAAAGTCGACGAATACAACAAGCAAGTCCACGGCATCGAGAAGAAAGACTACTCAGAACTGGTGGAGAGACTAGTAACGCTGAAATAGCGCATGTGTGGCGCGGGCGCCCCCGCCCGCGCGGGCAATATCCGCGCTGCCGAGGGCAACGCGGGTGGCCCATCCTTTCGCGCTCTTTGCGAAAGGGTGGGAATGATACTGAGTGCAGCGAGGTCTCAAGGTCGAGATCGAAGCCAACGTCGGCCACCCGTCCGGACTTTTCCACAACCCTGGCCCCAAGAATTACTTTCCTTGTGACGAACAACCTTGACCGAGAAAACAGAAAGCGCACACTGAGCCCATGCGCAATTGCTCTCATAGCCTGTCGTCGACGATCAGTCGATCGAAACGGGCACGGGTACAGCTAGCAGAATAGGGCCTAAGTCATTATTTCAGAATATTTTGCCGATAACTTATTTGTTGTCAATATTTTACGCAGAAACGCGGAGATGCGCCGCACACAACTTACGCCGAATCAATAATTTACCGGCTCCCACCAAAAAAAATGTGAATCACGATCATGGAATGCGAAATCAAGGCGCGATCGGGTTCGGGTTTTCGTATAGCCGAAGCTCCCAGGCATGCCCTTCCCGGTGACACCACACCCGCTTCCAGTGTGCGGCCACCACGCGCCGCATGGGCTGGTCCGGAGGCATGTCATCGTAGATGAATGCCGGGATCAAGACATACTTGACGTCGGCCGGGAGGGGCGCGTCGGCTCGAGGATTCCAGGCCACTTCGCCTAGGTCCCAGGCTACCGGTGTGCCGGTGGCTTGCGCATACACCTCGAACGCTGGCGTGTTGAAGGCTTGCGCTTTGACCCGCTCTTGCAACCGGCTCTGGTTTTCTTTCATGAAGGCTCGATACCCATCAGTCGCCAGAAATGGAATGTAGCTGGAACTTCGCGACAACCACACGAGGTTCAGCGCCGCCACAACAATGATTGCCGCCGCGCCGAACCGCCCCAACCGGGACCTATCCTTGACCGCGTCATGATCGATCGCATCATGCTCGATCGCATCGTCGTAGAGGGCGCCCGTCGCCAGGCACAACACTCCGATGAACTGCAGCAGATTGCGGGATCCGGCCAGATGCGCAGACAAGGCCGTGCCCAGCAGGAACGCCAAACAGATTGCGAGGTAGGCATGCTTCGACGACAAGCGTCTCTTACGCCACACCTTCCAAACGCCAGCCGAGAGGATTACCAGAGAGAACACCAGAATGGGCGCGTCCAGATGCGCAAGCCAGTAAAGCGCAGCCCAGCGGGGCGCGGGTCTGACCACGTGGTTGCCAACCAGAGCGGTAGATGGCCCGTAGTGCAGGTACCACCTGAAATTGCTGATCACGACATGCTGCAGCACTCCCGGCGGCCAGAGAACTAACAGGAGGAATGTAGCTGTGGCCAGCATGATCGGGATTGACCAGGAGACGTTGAAGTGACTGCTATTCCAGGTGAACCATCCACTTCCAGCCAGCGTGATCGCCATGGCCCAACAGAGTGTCGCAGGAATGACATACGTCATGGAGAGCGCGCCGAATCCCATCGCAACTCCGAGCCCGAGGCCGGCCTGCAAAGTTGGCTGGTCGCGCCAGTGATAACCCAATCCGAAGATGGCAAGCGTTGTGAGCAGCATCAGATGATGGGGGCCGACTACATTGGTCTCTTCCAGGCGGATTATGCTGAATAGCAGCAAGCCCGACCCCACCAGCGCCGCAGATTTCGAGGTTTTGAAAGAGCGCCGCAGTGTCCAGTAGAGAAACCCAATGCCCAGCGAAGCGACCAGTGCGTCGAAGAAGCGCATGCGCCGTTCCAGCGACACGCTGGCGGGCAATACTTCTTGCCCCAGTTTGGCCAGATAGATCGCCATCGGTCCGTGACCGTGACGGTTGTAATCCGAGTCGCTCCAAAGGAAGTGCCAGGAATTGGCAGTGCTGGCGACGTAATCCGCTTCGTCCCAACTGAACTCCGGCGAAGTCAATGCCAGCATCAGAACGGTCGACGCCACGCTGAGGATCGTGACCAGCAGGAGAGTAATGAATCGTTCTGAGAACGCGGTCGTACGACTCGCAGCGGATAGGTGCATACGCGGCAGCGAGTATAACCGAAGCGCGTATCTTCCCCCCGCAATCGGGTTTGTGTGCCGTCAGTGCCGGTGCGAACTACTTGCCTTCAATGCTGATGTCGCCGACGCCGACGTGGGCCCGCAGTTCGTATTTGCCGTCACCGTGATATTTCAGGGTCTTGCCCAGCCAGCCGCTGCTTTCGCCGTAGCTGCTGCTCACGTCGCCGATACCGGTGCTGGCGCGCACCATGCGATACGTCGATTCGTCCTGCTGAATGTGAATGTCGCCGACGCCGAGCGACAAGTCTTTATCGCCTTCGATTTTTTCCAGCGTCAAGTCGCCGACTTTTTCGTGCACGTCGAGAGCGGTGTTGGCCGGGACCTCGATTTCAACATCGAACTGGGTATTGCTCTCGTAGGAGGCATGGAACTCAAGGGTCGCGTCGGTGCCGTGGACATCGAAGTCCACATGCGATTCCTTCAGATTTTTCTCGCGACGCGACTTCACCGTGTATTGCAGGCGAATCTTGTTGTCCTCGCCCCGCTTGATGACCACGTCGCCCACGCTCATGCGCAGGTGCAGCATGCCGCCGGGCGCGAAGTCGCGAACGTCGGTGTGAGTTTCCTCATAGTTCCAGTCGTCGTGGCTCGAACTGCTGGCCAGGCAAAACGGAACCACAAGCAAACACGCCAAAGTTGTGATGTGAACCTGCCTGAGGATGAGGAGAAGAGAGTCACGCATAGAGACACCTCTCGCGCTGCAGTCGCGTCATATCTTGATACGCAAGCGGTAGAGCCGAAGTTCCCAGCGAGTTCGGGCGCTGCCGATCTTCCGCCTAGAAGTCGGCGATACCGTCCCACACCAGTTGGACGGCGATGGCGAGAATCAGAAAGCCGAAGATCTTGTTGATTGCCCCCACCGCGCTCGGCCCCAGCCGCCGGACCAGCGGACCTCCCAGGGCAAAGAACAGGCTGACGCTGAGCGCGATGGCGACAATGCCGATCACCATGCCGAGATAGGCGGCGGAATTATCTACGTGCGCGGCCAGCGCCATGACCACGCCGATCGCGCCCGGCCCCGACATCAGCGGCATGGCCAGGGGAGTGAGAGAGATGTCCTCTTTACTTTCGGCTTCGTGGCTCTCGGCGGGGGTGATGCGCGCGTGCGAGGTGACCATGCCCCAGGCAGTGTTGGCGACGATCAAGCCTCCGGCAATTTTCAAGACGGGCAACGAGATGCCGAAGAAGTTGAGCACGAAGCGGCCGAAGAACAGGAACGTAACCAGAATGAGGAAGACCCACATCCCGGTTTTCAGCGCAGTTCGCAGGCGATCGCGCGCAGTCCATGACGATGTCATGGTGAAGAAAATCGGAATGCCGCCAAAAGGATCGACGATAGGAAAGAGCGCGAGGAATGTGGCCGCCGCCGAATGCGGCAGCGTGTGCAGAAATTGTCCGAGGCCGTGGGTTCCAGTCATGGACGATATCCATCGAGAGTTTTCGCGGCGCGTTCCAACGCCTCCGCCACGGCCGCGAGCTGCTGGCGGGCGCGTTCGCTATCGCCCTTGTCGAGCGCCTCGTTTACGCCCGGGATCACGACCGCAGCATAGCCCGTGTATTCGCCCGGAGCATAAATCGAGTGCCGGTACCACGGGCGATGCGGCAATCCCTGGGGCAACAGCAGAGCGCGCTCGGCATTCCGCAAGGCAGCATTCAAGCGCGCCGGATCGCGCGGCGAAGCCTTCTGCTTGGATAAAGCTTTCGCCCCGGCGGATTCAAAGTGATGTGCCGCCATCTCCACTGGCCCGAAATCGAGCCCGTGCTTGCCGAACTTGTTGTCGGCCCGCTTGCGCGCCGCGTCCAGATAGACGGAGACCTCTTTGCCGTACTCCTCGTAGTCGTAGGGCAGCACATCGGCATCAGCCATGCGGATCGCTTCCAGGCCAAAGAATCGCGCCATCTGCTGCTCGTAGATGAAATCCGGATCGGCGAATCTTGTGAACCACGCGAAGTTATCGAACACCGAGTGGTAAACGCCGTATGGACCGCTCGAACTCACATCGGTGGAAGGCACGCCGGTGTGCTGCAGGAACGCCGAGTAATCCGAGCCGCTGCCCAGATCGCCTACCGGCACGTCGTTCTTCACTTGGGCCACGGGCGTGCGGTGGCCGTCTCCGATGGCTTCGGTGGGTGACTGCGTGGAAGGAGCCCCAGGCAGCTGGGCGGCCTGCCAGGCTTCGTAAAGCGTTCCGCCTTTGGCGGCGGGCACGGCTTTGGCGACGTCGCGCAGAAACTGCTTTAGGCTGGGCACGGCGGACGCTCCGAACTTCGGGCCGGAGACGGCGACGTCCATGTTGAAGTAGGCGGGAGCGTTCGCAAGCTGCGCTTCGTTCTGCTCGACCCACTCGGTCGAGCCCATCAGGCCTTCTTCTTCACCGTCCCAACTGCAGAAGACGAGAGTCCGCTTCGGCTTCCAACCGGACTTCAACAACTCTCCGACGCCGTGGACTGCCTCGAGCATGGCCGCCGTGCCGCTGTTGGGATCGACTGCGCCGTAGACCCAGGCGTCGCGGTGGTTGCCGGAAACGACCCATTCGTCGGGCAATTCGCTGCCGGGAATACGGCCAACCACATCCCACAATGAGCGGAATTGATAATCCTGCTTAAGGTGCATCTTCACGCGCGCAGGCCCTGCGCCGACGTGATAGGTGAAGGGCAGCGCGCCTTGCCATTCACGGGGTGAATCCGGGCCGCTGAGATGCTGAAGGATGGGCCACGCGTCGTGATAGGAAAGCGGAGTGACTGGAATTTTCGGCATCTGCGGCGAATCCTGCGGAGGAGTTCGCTGCGAGTCGGGAAGCGTGGGGACGGAGGCGATGCCGGGAGTGGTGGGATCGCCGGGGTATTCGAACATGTAGCCGGCCGATCCGCGCTGTACGCCGGTATCGGGCCGCCAGGGGCCGTCGGGATATTTGTCGCCGCGACGCCAGCCATCATCGGCGGGGTCGGAGTAGATGATCACTCCCGCTGCGCCGCGTTCCTGGGCGACGAAGACCTTCACGCCACGAAAGTTCTGACCGTAGCGAACCAGCACAATCTTGCCGCGAACATCGACTTTCAGCTTGTCGAGCTTTTCGAAATCTTCGGGCGTGCCGTAATTGGCGTAGACCACGTCGGCCTCGACGTCGCCCGAAGGAGACATGCCGTTGAAGGGCATGACGATGCGTGGATCGTCCTGGTAAGGATCGTCGGACACATGCTCGCGCGAGGGGCCGTGCATCTCGACGCCGGCGGGAGCGGTGAGGTCGACGCTGATTTCGGCCGGATAGTTGATCCAGACTTTGTATTCGACGATCTCGGTGTCGAGCCCGGCGTCGCGGAATTTCTGGGCGACATAGTCAGCGGTGGCTTTGTCTTCGACGGTGCCCGCCATGTGCGGAGCCTGGGTCAGGATACGCAAATGTTCCTTGGCAAGCTTGGGATCGGGGACCGCGAGGAAGCGGGCTTCGGTGGCGGATTCAGCGGTTGAGTCGCGAAAGCCAAAGATGGGCGAAGTCGACGATGCGGGCTGAGTTCCGGCTCCGGTAGAGATTGACGCAAGCAAAATGGAGGAAAATAAGACAGGGGCTGAGAGAAGTCTCATGGATGTCTAGTGTGAAAGCTAGTAAGGTAGCACAGGACTGCGGAACGCTGAAGATGGTGGATCATGAAACGGAAATACAAGCCGCTAAAGATCACTCCAGCCGGAGACAGCGACTCAGTGACGTGAGCAGGAATCACGACTACTATTTGGCATTTCCTGATGCTACCGGTCCTGCGCCACCCAGAGTTCAACGAACCTGCCCGGTCCCCACAATTTCGTACTTCGAAGAAGTCAGTTCGGCCAGCGCGAAGGGGCCGCGGCAGTGGAGTTTCTGAGTACTGATGCCCATCTCCGCACCGAAACCGAATTCGCTGCCATCGGTGAAGCGGGTGGAGGCGTTCCAGTAGACAGCAGCGGAGTCGACGCTCCGCAGGAATTTGCGAGCGTTGGTTTCGTTGGCTGTGACGATCGAGTCGGAGTGCTTGGTTGAATATTTGTTGACGTGCGCGATTGCATCGTCAACGTTGGCTACGACGCCGATGGCGATGCACAGGCGCAGATACTCTTCGTACCATTCCTGCTCAGTGGTGGGACCGACGGCCAGGCCTCCAGCCAGGGATTGCGATTTCACATCGCCGCGCACTTCGACGCCGGCTTCGATCAGCTTCTTCACGATGCGCGGGATATATTCCGCCGCGATGCCCTGGTGGACTAATAACTTCTCGGCCGCGTTGCAGACCGAGGGTCGCTGCGTCTTGGCGTTGATGACGATGCGGTCGGCCATTTCGAAATCGGCCGACTCGTCGACGAAGATGTGGCAGTTGCCGGCTCCGGTCTCGATTACGGGAACAACGGAATTCTCGGTGACGAAGTTGATCAGCCCGGCGCCGCCGCGGGGGATGATGACGTCGACCAGGCCGCGCGCCTTGACTAGTTCCTGAACAGATTGCCGGGTGCTGGCATCGAGCAATTCGATGGAACCTTCGGGAACGCCCGTGACTGCGTTCATTATTTCCACTAGCCGCTGATTACTGTGGGTAGCCTCTTTGCCGCCGCGCAGCACGATCGCATTGCCGGTCTTCAGCGCAAGCACAGCGGTATCGACTGTTACGTTGGGGCGGGACTCGTAAATGATGCCGATGACGCCGAGCGGCACGCGAATTTTGCGGATGCGCAGGCCATTCGACTTCGTCCACTCAGCCAGGGTTTCGCCAATCGGATCGGGCAGGGCAGCGACGTCGCGCACCGCGCTGGCCATATGTTTGATTCGATCCGAATTGAGCAGCAGGCGATCGCGCATCGCGCCCTCGAGGCCGGAGAGATTTACATCGAGCCGGTTGGCTTCGAGAGCGTCTTCTTCGTGGGCTTCGAGTGCGTCAGCGATGGCGAGCAGCAGAGCATTCTTTTCTGCGGTCGAAAGCAGCGCGAGATGGGCGGAGGCGGCGCGGGCGCGTAGCAGCTTGTCTTGCGTTGAAAACGTTGTGGTCAGAGTCGCAGTCATTTTCACTACACCTACTTCGTGCACACGCAGTGGGCGCGCGATCACATTCCGCGTTGCGGCGGAAAGTATGTGCCGATCTTGCGCAGCATTCCCAGTGTAATCGCCTGCGGATGGCGGCCGTTAACGATGGCCACGTGGACTCCGGCTTCGCTGGCCAACTTCGCCGCGCGCAACTTGGAGATCATGCCGCCGCGTCCCAGGGAGCTCTTGCCGTTACATTGCGCTTCGAGCGCGGGCGTCAGCTTGCGAATCACGCGCTGCAGGCGCGGCTTCTTGCGGCCGTTGGGAACCATGAATCCGTCGACGTTGGTGAGCAGCAGCAACCAGTCGGCCTTGACGGCGGTGGCGAGCAGGGAACTGAGTTCGTCGTTGTCACCGAAGGCGCCCTCGATTTCGCGCACCGAAACGCTGTCATTTTCATTGACGATGGGGACGGTGCCGAGAGCCAGCAATTCGGCCAGCGCATTCCGGAGGTTGCGATAACGCACCGGCGAAGTGAAGTCGTCACTGGAAAGCAGGAGTTGCGCGACGACTTTTTTGCCGAAGAATAAACGCTCGTAGGTGTGCATCAGCTTGCTCTGTCCGACGGCGGCACAGGCCTGCATGCGGGGCACGTCGCTGGGGCGCTTTTCGAGCGCGAGGCCGGACATGCCGGCGGCGATCGCGCCCGAAGTCACGATCAGGTATTCATTTTTCGAGAGATCGAACTGATCGACCATGCCACGCAGCAGGTTGATATCGACCTGGCCGCCGGGGGCGATGAGGCTGGTGCCGACTTTGATGACGATGCGCATAGTCTCGTTGCGATCTACATTTCTTGACAGCGGAAAAACAATTCCTCAGGCGCTAAAGCGCGGTGCGGTTGGGCGCCATTACGGCACGAGTGGAACTCGTGCCCTTCCCTTCGCAAGGTCGCGATGGCACGCTGGCGGGGAGGGACAACATCTCTATCCTGCCGTTAGAATGAGGCTTCTGGCAAGCTGAAAAATCTGCCGGACATTACTCCATACTTCTATGCCTGCTTCCAATGCCACCAGCCGTTTTTCGGATCGAGTGGAGAATTACGTTCGTTACCGGCCGGGATATCCGGCAGAGGTTTTGGTGGCGCTTAAAGATGAGTGTGGGCTTAGGCCGCAGCAGGTTGTGGCCGACATCGCTTCGGGCACGGGCATTTGGACGCGGCTCTTGCTGGAGAATGGCAACCGCGTTTTCGGTGTGGAACCGAATGCGGAGATGCGGGAGGCTGGCGAGCGGCTGCTGGAGCGCTTTCCGAACTTCACCAGTGTTGCGGGAACTGCTGAGGCGACTACGCTGGGCGATGCGAGTGTTGACTTCGTAACTGCGGCCCAGGCTGCGCACTGGTTTGATCGGGTCAATGCTCGGCGGGAGTTTGTGCGCATCCTCAATCCCGGCGGATCGCTGGTGCTTTTGTGGAACGAGCGCGAGATAGATACGACGCCTTTCTTGCTCGATTACGAACAACTGTTGCTGGCCTACGGGACGGACTATGAAGAGGTGCGGCACGAGCGGACGACTGACGCGGTGAATGAGTTCTTCGATCCGCTGCCGTTTCAGGAGCGAACTTTCCCGATGCGCCAGGAATTTGATTACCCCGGTCTTCAGGGCAGGCTGCTGTCGTCGTCGTATGCGCCGGGGCCCGGGCATCCGAAGCACGAGCCTATGCTGGGGGAGTTGCGTAGGATTTTTGAGGCGCACGCACGCGACAATCATGTGAGCTTCGATTACAAGACGCGGGTGTATTTTGGGCAATTGAGGTGAGATGAAGAGCAGAGTGTCCGACGAAAAATCGTTTCACATGACTCCTAACGAGTTTCGCCGTTACGGCCATGCCGTGATCGACTGGATCGCCGATTATCAGTCGCGCATTGAGTCGTTTCCCGTGCTCTCGCAGGTGAAGCCGGGGGAAGTTCGGGCGGGGTTGCCCGCGAATCCTCCGGCGCACGGAGAGCCTTTTGACGCGTTTCTGAAGGATGTGGACCGCGTGATTCTACCCGGCGTTACGCACTGGCAGTCTCCGAATTTCTTTGCGTATTTTCCTTGCAATGCGTCGGGGCCGGGAATTCTGGGCGACCTGCTTTCATCCGGCCTGAACGTGCAGGGGATGCTGTGGTCGACGAGTCCAGCGTGCACGGAACTTGAAACGCATGTGATGGATTGGCTGGTCGGCATGCTGGGCTTGCCGGAGAAATTTCTGTCTTCGAGCGCCGGTGGCGGAGTTATTCAGGACACGGCTTCCAGCGCGGCACTCTGCGCCTTGCTTGCGGCGCGCGAACGCGCTACTGGCTATTCCAGCAACAAAAAAGGATGCGACGGAAAGCTCGTTGCCTACGCTTCAACGCAGACGCATTCGTCGATGGAGAAGGCGGCGATGATCGCGGGCATTGGTGTCGATAACGTGCGGCTGATCGAGGTCGACGAGAATTTCGCCATGAAGCCGGACGCGCTGGCGCGGCAGATCGAGGCGGACCGCAGCGCGGGTCTGACACCGTTTTATGTTTGCGCGACCGTGGGAACGACCAGCTCGAATGCCTTTGATCCCATCAGTGCGATTGGCGAGGTCTGCCGGCGGGAGAACCTCTGGCTACATGTTGATGCGGCGATGTCGGGCACGGCGATGGTTTGCCCGGAATTCCGCCATCTGCAGAACGGCGTAGAGCTGGCCGACAGTTACAACTTCAATCCGCATAAATGGATGGGCGCGAACTTCGATTGCAGTTGCTTCTGGGTGGCCGAGCGCAAAGCACTGATTCAGACGCTGAGCATTTTGCCCGAGTATCTGCGCAATCAGGCGACAGAGTCGGGCGCGGTGATTGATTATCGCGACTGGCACATTCAACTGGGACGGCGATTCCGCTCGCTGAAGTTGTGGTTCGTGATTCGCCACTATGGCGTGGAAGGTCTGCAGCACAACGTTCGCGAGCATGTGCGGCTGGCGCAGCAATTTGCGAGTTGGGTTCGCAACGACGCGCGTTTCGAACTGGCTGCGGCGGTCGCGCTGAATGTGGTTTGCTTTCGCCACAAAGCGGGAGACGCTGCCAATCAGCAGATGATGGATCGCCTGAACCGCAGTGGCGATCTGTTTCTCACGCACACGAAGTTGAACGGCAAGCTGACTCTAAGACTCTCCGTTGGGCAGATGAACACGCGGGCGCGACACGTGGAGAACGCGTGGAAAAGAATTGGTGAGGAATCAGACGGGCTCGAATCGCGCTAGGCTTCGCCCCTAGTCGGCGGCCATGGGCGAGATTCGCGGGGCGCGGCGGCGTTCCACTTGCGGGTAGGCCGCTGCGGGAACTTCCAGCCACTTGCGGATTTGCGGCAGCGCCTGGCGGGTGGCGACCTCGCCGGCGTGGATCAACTGGTCGGCGCGCTTGAAGTCGTCGTAGGCGAAGCCGGCGACGTCGGGTTCGATGATCAGGTCGGCGGCATTCTTCCACAAGCTCGACATCGCATCCTGCGCGATGGCGAAGGATTGCCCCATCACGTCAAACAAATGGCGCGGCGCGCCGCCCGTGTTCCACGTTCCTTTCAGATGCACGCCCAGCACGCGGTCCGCGCCCATGGTGCGCAGCGGACGCGTGGGCACAGGATGAGAAAGCATGCCATCAATGAAATAACGGCCTCCGATTTCCACTGGCAAAAACATGCAAGGATAGGCGCAACTGGCGCGAACCGGATCAATGATGGATCCGGATTGGAAGACGACGCCGTCGCCGCTATTGAAGTCGGTGGCCGTCACGCCCAGCGGGATGCGCAGCTCTTCGAAGGACTTTACCTTCAAGGTATGTTCCAGAAACGAGCTCATGCGGTCGTTGGTAGCGAACCCGCAGCGCGAAATCGTCCAGCGGGCGAAGGTGGTAAAGCGCACGCTGTGGGCAATCTCATAGAGTTCGGCAATCGATAAACCGCTGCAATAAGTCGCCCCGATGAGCGCGCCGACGCTGGTTCCGGCGATTGCGGCAACTGGGATTCCTTCCTCTTCCAGGACTTTGAGGACTCCGATGTGAGCGATGCCGCGGGCAAAACCTCCGCCTAAAGCGAGGCCGATAGCGGGCGCCGAGTCAGATGGAACCGGAGTATTCTTGCGCGAGAGTTCGCGGCCAAAGGCACGTACCGAGCGAACGATTTTCCCCAGACCGCTCATCGTGAACCCCACGTTCTCGGCTCAGCGTTCTCGGCTCAACCAACCAGGTTCAGCCGCCCACAAGGCTCGTGCACATAAGATGCCACAAAACGGTTGCAGGCTGTAAGGGCCCAGGCGTGCCATTTTGAGGGTCTTTTGGTGAGGTTACTGCAGGTTTTATGCGGCCCCGAGTAACGGTTACCAATGGTGTATTTACTGTGAAATATGCAGGCCGTGACGGAATTCTCGCATTCCTGCTAACTTGCAAGCAGTATGGTGCGCGAGATTTCTGCCGGCGGCGTGGTGGTTCGGAAGCGGGATGGGGAGTGGTGGATGGCCGCCATCGAACTGCCGGTAGAGGCGGGAAGGCCGGCGCAGCCCGGAAAGCGGGGTGCCCCGGCTAAGGCGAAGGTGGTGCTTTGCCTGCCCAAGGGGCTGGTCGATCCCGGGGAAAAGGCGCTGGAGGCGGCTTTGCGCGAGGTTCGCGAGGAGACCGGAGTCACCGCCGCGCTCCTCATCAAGCTCGCCGACATTAAATATGTCTACGTGCGCTCCTGGGGCGATGGCGAGCGCGTCTTCAAGATTGTCAGCTTCTACCTGCTGCGATATGAGTCGGGCCGCATCGACGACGT
Source organism: uncultured Acidobacteriota bacterium (assembly GCA_963701925.1). Lineage (GTDB taxonomy): Bacteria > Acidobacteriota > Terriglobia > Terriglobales > Acidobacteriaceae > Sulfotelmatobacter. The sequence goes on along the minus strand of CAVPBQ010000004.1, from coordinate 178,292 downwards.
CTCCGAAGAAATGCGCGTCGAGGTGGCGTGCGCGAAATGGATACGGCTGGAAGATGCGCCCAAATTGCTGGCGTATCGCGGCGAAAAGCAGATGGCGCGCAAGGCGCTGGAATATCTCTCGACGCATGCCGAGGTGTGATTGGGGGATCCTCATAATTAGGGTGCTGGTTGTGACTCGGCGCACTGGATAAAATGCGCGTCGAGCGATTACTATTTTTCGTTCACCGATTGGTAAGCGTACATTGATTTTCAGCACGCCAATTTACTTCCATGCCCTCCTCTCTCGGACGGTTTTCTACGAGGCATACTTATGAAGCGCATTAATAAAGTTGCAGTCCTGGGCGCCGGAACCATGGGCGCCCGCATCGCCGCGCATTTCGCCAATGCCGGAGTGCCCAGCTATCTGCTCGATATCGTTCCGCCGGACGCCGATGGTCCCGCGCGCAATAAGATCGCGGCCGCTGGACTGGACGCTGCGAAAAAATCCAAGCCCGCCGCTTTTATGGAGCCGTCTCTGGCGCGGCTGGTGACCGTTGGCACCTTCGAGGACGATCTCAAGAAGCTTGCGGATGTCGACTGGATCATCGAGGCCGTCGTCGAAAATCTGGAGATCAAGCGCAGCCTGCTGCGGAAAGTCGAAGCAATTCGCAAGCCGGGGACGATCATCACGACCAATACGAGCGGCCTGCTCGTGGGCAAAATTGCCGAAGGATTTAGCGACGACTTTCGCAAAGCCTGGTTCGGTGCACACTTTTTTAATCCGCCGCGATATATGCGCCTGCTTGAGCTGATTCCTACGCCGGAGGCGGATCGCGCCTCTATGGATGCGATCGCGCATTTCTGCGATGTGCGGCTGGGCAAGGGCGTGGTGATCGCGAAAGACACGCCGAACTTTATCGGCAATCGCATCGGAACTTTTTCTGTGCTAAACGTGATTCGCCTGATGCAGGAGATGGACCTCAGCCTCGAAGAGGTCGACGCGCTCACGGGACAGGCCGTGGGATGGCCGAAGTCGGCCACGTTCCGCACCATTGACCTGGTCGGGCTCGACATTCTCGGCCACGTTGTCGGCAACATGACGGCCAACGTGCGCGATGAACGCAGCGAGCTGAAGCTGCCCGATTTCTATCAGCAGATGTTGGCCAAGAAATGGCTGGGCGACAAGACGAAGGGTGGCTTCTACAAGAAGGCAAAAGGCGGAGAGGGCAAGGAAGATGAGCGCCTGGCGCTGGATTGGAAGACGCTGGAATATCATCCGCGGCAGAAGCCGAAATTCGCCGCGCTCGATATGGCCAAGAATATTGAAGACACGGGCACTCGGCTGCGCACGTTGCTGGGACTGGAGGGCGCTCCGCAGAAGGGAGACAAAGCTGGAGCCTTCCTCTGGGCGGCGCTCACCGATCTTTGGACTTACTCTGCCAATCGTGTACCGGAAATCTCCAACTCAGTGGTAGAAATCGACCGCGCCATGCGCATGGGATTCAACTGGGAGTTGGGCCCGTTCGAACTGTGGGATGCCGCTGGCGTAGAGGCCACGGTTGCGCGCATGAAAAAAGAGGGCAAGCCCGTGGCGGCGAATGCGGAGAAGCTGCTGGCCTCGGGACAGAAATCCTGGTACGCGGACGATCCGAAAACGGCCGCTGGGAAGAAGTATTTCGATCTTGCTACCGCAGGCTTGCAGCCGGTGCAAGTGCCGGCGGGCGTGTGGTCGGTGACGGTGGCGAGGAAATCGAATGGGGTGGTAAAGAAGAATTCTGGAGCGTCGTTGGTCGATCTGGGCGACGGCGTGGCCTGCATCGAGTTCCATAGCAAGATGAACTCGTTGGGCGCCGACATCCTGAGCCTGATTTCGCAGTCGCTGAAGGCGGGTGGTCCGGGAGATAACTTCGACGCGTTTGTGATTACGAATGACGCGCAGAATTTTTCTGTGGGCGCGAACCTGATGCTGCTCCTGATGAGCGTGCAGGAAGAAGAGTGGGACGATGTAGATCTCGCGATTCGGCAATTTCAGGGAATGACGCAGGCGATCAAGTTTTCTCCGAAGCCGGTGGTGTCGGCGCCGTTCGGACTGTGCCTGGGTGGTGGCACGGAAATCTCGCTGCACGCGGCTGCTCGGCAACCGCATGCTGAGCTCTATACCGGCCTGGTTGAGGTTGGGGTGGGCCTACTACCGGGGGGCGGCGGGTGCAAGGAAATGCTGCTGCGCGCGGTCGATGGCGCGGCGGCTTCGCGCGGCAAGACTTCGAATGAGGCTCTGGCCGGCTCGGTGGAGATGATGGAGGCTATGAAGCGAGCGTTCGAGACCATCGCTACGGCCAAGGTGGCGACGTCGGCGCATGAGGCGCGCGGATTCGGATTTCTCTCCGATTCCGACCGCATCTCGATGAATCGCGAACGCGTGCTATCCGACGCCAAGGCACGCGCGCTCGAACTGGCGCGGGCGGGATACGAACCGCCTATCCCACGCACCGACATTCCTGCGCCGGGCGAGAGTCTTCTGGCCGCGCTGAAAATGGGCGTGTACATGATGCGGCAGGGAGACTACATCACTGACTATGAGGTGAAGCTGGCAGGAAAGATTGCCGAGGTGCTCTGTGGCGGGTACGTAACTCCGGGAACGCCAGTCAGTGAGCAATACATCCTCGATCTGGAGCGCGAGGGCTTCAAGTCGCTCTGCGGCGAGAAGAAAACGCAGGAACGAATTCAGTACACATTGAAGACTGGAAAGACGCTAAGGAATTAATCAATGAAACATTTGATTTTGATTCTGATCGTGATTTCCCTAGGCACGTTGGCGCGTGCGCAGAACGATGCTGCGGCCAGCGAGTCGGCGCCCGACGTGCCCGATGCCATCGCTGTGCCCGCAGGGCTGGAGCCGGTCCTATCCGTGCGCGCGTCTGGATCGCAGATCTACACGTGCCAAGCCGGCGCGGACGGCAAGTTCAGTTGGACGCTGAAAGGTCCGGATGCTGAATTGAAAGATCGAAAAGATAAGGTCATCGGGCAGCATTCTGCCGGGCCGAAGTGGACGTTGAAAGACGGCAGCGAAGTCACGGGGAAGGCCGCGGCTCACGTGGATTCGCTCGATGCGGATTCCGTTCCCTGGCTGCTGGTGAACATCACCAGCAATTCTGGCAAGGGGGCGCTCGCCAAAGTGACGGAGATTCAGCGGGTGCACACGCACGGCGGCATGCCTCAAGCTTACGGCTGCGATGAGTCGCACAAGGGGGACGAGACCAAGAGCAGTTATACGGCGGATTATTTCTTTTTTGCGCCGGTGAAGTGATGCAGGCGGTTCGAAGCCAGGACGAAACTCTGGCATCGAATGAATATCCGCCCTGGAATGGAGAAATTTATGCGTGAAGTCATCATTGCATCATCAATTCGTACTCCTGTGGGGCGCGCGTTCAAAGGCACGCTCCGTGCTACTCGTCCGGATGAACTGGCCGCGATCGCCATCAAGGGCGCGCTGGAACGCGTGCCGCAACTCGATCTTAAAGAAGTGGAAGACGTGATCCTGGGTTGCGCCATGCCCGAGGCCGAGCAGGGCATGAACGTGGCCCGCATCGCCTCGCTGCGCGCGGGCCTGCCCGTCGAGGTTTCGGCGATGACCATAAATCGCTTTTGCTCGTCGGGCCTGCAGGCGATTGCCATGGCTGCGGAGCGCATCATGAGCGGCGGCGCCGAAGTGATGATCGCCGGCGGCACCGAATCGATGTCGATGATCCCGATGGGCGGGCATAAAATCTCTCCCAACCCCTGGCTGGTGAGCAACTATCCCGATGCTTATCTTTCCATGGGTCTCACGGCGGAGCGCGTGGCTGAGCGCTTCGGCATTACGCGCCAATTGGCGGATGAATTTTCGCTGCGCAGCCATCAGAAGGCGATGGCGGCCATTCAGGCGGGCAAATTCGACGAGGAGACTGTGCCGGTTCCGGTGAGCTTCACTACGCCGAATGGCTCGAAGCCCAAGCGGCAGGAGATCGTTTTCAAAATGGATGAAGGTCCGCGGGCTGATACATCGCTCGAAGCGCTGCTCGCGCTGAAACCAGCATTTCACATGAAGGGAACGGTCACCGCTGGAAATTCGTCGCAGATGTCGGACGGTGCCGCTGCCGCAGTCGTCATGTCGGCGGAACGGGCGAAGGCGCTTGGGATCAAGCCGCTGGCTCGCTACGTGTCATTCGCGACGGCGGGTTACAAGCCTGAGGAAATGGGCCTGGGCCCGGTGTTCGCGATTCCGAAGGCTTTGAAGATGGCAGGCCTGAAGCTGAATGACATCGCGGTGATCGAACTCAACGAGGCTTTTGCGGCGCAGTCGCTGGCCGTCATCCAAGAAGCTGGGCTTGATCCGGAGCGCGTCAATCCCAATGGCGGCGCGGTGGCGTTAGGGCATCCCCTGGGATGCACGGGCGCCAAGCTGACGGCGACCGTGATTCGCGAACTGAAGCGCCGCAACGCGCGTTATGGAATCGTGACCATGTGCGTGGGCGGCGGCATGGGAGCGGCAGGTATTTTCGAAAATTTGTCCTAAATGGGCTAACCCGCAAAAAGTTGAACCCCTAAGGTTTTGCTTTACACTGATGGTTTGAATCACGACCTGCAAACCACGGTGGGCTGCGTGCGCTCCGGGGACGTGCGCGCGCTGGCGCGAGCCATCTCGACGGTCGAAAATCGCGCGCCCGAGTGGTCTGAGCTGTTGAAGGCGTTATTCCCGCACACGGGGCGGGCGCGGGTGATCGGCATGACCGGAGCGCCGGGCGCGGGGAAGAGCACGCTGGTCGATCAACTGGCGCGGGTCTATCGCAAAGAAAACCGCACGGTCGGAATTATTGCCGTCGATCCCACCAGTCCTTACACGGGCGGAGCGATTCTGGGCGACCGCATCCGCATGCAGGGTCATTTCTCCGATCCCGGAATTTATATTCGCAGCATGGCGACGCGCGGCTCGCTGGGCGGGCTGGCGCGCACCACGGCCGACGTCACCACGGTGCTCGACGCCTCGGGACGCAACGACATTCTGATTGAAACTGTGGGCGTGGGGCAGGACGAAATCGACATCATGCGACTGGCGGCGATCACGGTTGTAATCCTCGTCCCTGGCATGGGCGACGATGTGCAGAGTATCAAGGCCGGCATTATGGAGATTGCCGATATCTTTGTGATCAACAAGAGTGATCGCGAGGGGGCGGAACGCGTCGAGCGCGAGATTCGAGCGCTGCAGTCGTTGGCCGTGCGGCATGATGGCTGGACGCCTCCGATTGTGAAAACCGTGGCCAGCGAAGGCAAGGGCGTCGACGATCTGGCCCTGGCCATTGCTTCGTACGAGACTTACTTGCAGAGGGAAAATCTGGTGCTGAAGAAGAGCGCCGAAAACTGGCAGGAGCGGCTGGTGGAGATGCTCCGCGACATCATGCTGGAAAAGGCGCGGGCACAGTTCGGCGACGGCAATGTGGCCAAACTGGCGGCGGAGGTTGCCGAGCACAAGCGCGATCCGTATACGCTGGTGGAAGAGATTGCGGGCAAGATAGAGCGTGAGGGGGAAGCAGGTTCCTCACCGGGGTTCCAGCCCGAGTCGGAATGACGGGAGCCCACCAGAGAATATGAAATACAGCATCGATCATCTCGGCATTGCGGTGAAGTCGCTGGCTTCGGCGAAGGCGATTTATGAAAAGCTGGGGCTCAGCATTTCGCCCGAGGAGACCGTGGAGCAGGAACAGGTTCGGCTGGTGATGGTTCCCGTGGGTGAGAGCCGGCTGGAATTGCTGGAGGCCACGTCAGAGAATTCGGCCATCGCGAAATTCATTTCCAAGCGTGGCGAGGGTCTGCATCACGTCTGCCTGAAAGTTCCAGATTTGCGGGCCGCGGTGGCGCGCTTGAAAAATGATGGCGTGCGGTTGGTCTCGGAAGAGATTAAAACGGGGGCCGGTGGGCATCAGTATGTATTCGTGCACCCTTCCGGCACGGGGGGCGTGCTGCTGGAATTAGTGCAGGCATAAAGCGCCACGGATCGCTTTTCACGCATCTTCACGGATCAATCAATACTCATGCTTCTTCTGGTTGCGGACACTTCGGGTAAGCAGGGCGGCGTGGGATTGGTGCGCGTCGCGGACGTCGAGCCGCAGAGGATCGAAGTCATCGAAGAAGTTCCTCTGATCGGCGGGACATTCTCGGCGCAACTCATTCCGCAGATCGCCGGGCTGCTATCCAAGCACGGGTTGGACAAGCGGGACATCGACGCATTCGTAGTGATCTCCGGGCCGGGATCGTTTACCGGACTGCGCGTCGGGCTGGCTGCGATCAAGGCGCTGGCTGAAATTCTGCAGAAGCCGATTTTGCCGGTATCGCTGCTGGAGATCATCGCCGTGGCGAGCCGGCTGGACGGAAAAGTGTCAGCCGCGATCGATGCGGGCCGGGGTGAAGTTTATCTTGGCGAGTATCAAGTGACGGAGGGCTCGGCGCAGCGCTTGAACGAGCAACTATTGCCGGTTGCGGATTTCGTATCCGCAGCCGCCGGTTCTTCGGGTGCGACCATTAGCCCAACGCTGTCCGACGTCGCGCGGAAAGCCTGCCTGCCGGTTGTTTTTATCGAGGCGGTCACTACGGAGATAATTGCGCGCCTGGGATGGAAAAAGCTTCGCGCCGGAGAAACCGTGTCGCCCGAGGCACTCGAGGCGAACTACATCCGGCGCTCCGACGCAGAGATTTTTTCCAAGCCCCAATGACGATCCGTCCCGCAACTCTCGCGGATATTCCCTCTTTGATCGCGCTGGAGCGCCGATGTGCGGGCGGATCGCGTTGGAGCGAAGAGCAGTATCGGCAGGCGTTTGCGGCAGGCGGGGGACGGCTTGTCTTTGTGGCAGAGGCAATCTCCTCGGGCAACATAATCGGATTTGCTGGCTTTCTTGTGGCGCTGCATGTTGCTCCCGAGTGGGAACTGGAGAACATCGCGATCGCGCCTGAGTGCCGGCGGACTGGCTGGGGAATGAAGCTTCTCAGTGCACTGCTAGCGCAAGCCAGGGAAACAAACAGCCAGTCCGTGTTTCTCGAGGTGCGGGAATCGAATGCGTCCGCCTGCGCTCTCTACGAGAAAGCTGGATTCCGCCAGACTGGCCGCCGCAAGGGCTATTATTCCGACCCTGAGGAAGACGCCATTTTGTATACGTTGGCGTTCTCACTTTGAGACTGCACCAGTTTTGGGCATTGCCCGCATGTTAACGCTGTGTTACCGTGACGGCAGATACCCGGTTTGGAGGTCTGCTGGATGCTGACTTCGAGAGACCAACTCCTGACCAATCATGAGGAATTCCGCAGATTGGCCCAGGAGCACTCGCAGTACTCGCAACGTCTTGATTCACTCACCCAAAAACGCTACTTGAGCGAAGACGAGAAGCTGGAAGAAGTCCGGCTGAAGAAACTGAAACTGCGCCTTAAGGATCAGATGGAATCCATCGAGCGCGAGTTTCGGCAGCAGTACGGCGTAAACGTAGCGTAATCGCTGGCCAGCGCAGGCGGCTACCTGCCGCTTCGGGAAAAATGTATCTTCCGCAAGGCGCCGATGAGCGCCTTTCTTTGTTTGTATTTAGCATTTGCAAGTCGCATTCGCATCAGCCACGACGGCAAGATTCGGGCTTGCCTCGCATCCCACACAGCTATAATTGTGTGAACTCCCATGGTTCGTGACGGATATCTCTATGCCGCGGCGATGATTGCCGCCGCTATTCTCATCGGTTGGCTTGCTAGTCCGCCGTGGGCGATTCCGGCCTTGCTACTGGCCGGTTTCTTTCTCTGGTTTTTTCGCGACCCGGAGCGCGCGATTCCGCAAGAACCCGGCGCGCTGGTTTCGCCGGGAGACGGCAAGGTCACCGAGATCGCCAAGATAACGGCGGATGGCCAGGAGTGGATGCGTATCAGCATTTTCCTCAGCGTGTTCAATGTACATGTGAACCGTTCGCCGATCGCGGGAGTGATCCGCGATGTGCGCTACCAGAGGGGCAAATATCTGAATGCCATGAACAAGGCTTCCGCCGAGTTGAACGAGCAGAACATCGTCACGGTGGAGGGTGATGGCCAGACGGTGATTTTCAAGCAGATTGCCGGCCTGCTAGCGCGGAGGATCGTGTTTTATCCGAAGGTGGGCGATCGCCTGGAACGCGGCCAGCGGGTGGGCCTGATTAAATTCGGATCGCGCGTGGATGTGCTCTTCGACACCTCGGCCAGCATGAATGTGAAAGTCGGAGATCATGTAGCAGGCGGATCCACCGTGCTGGCGTACCTGCAACCGCAGGGCGCGCTGGTACGTGCAGAGACCGTCGCAGGGGAGAGGGCGCATTGATGGAGCAGCCGGGCGGCAAGCCGAGGCGGCGCATGAGCAAGGGGATGTACATCCTCCCCTCACTGTTCACCACCGCGAATATGGCGCTCGGCTACTACGCCATTCTGGAGGTGATGCATGCCACGCTCACTGAGTACTGGCACCTCGACAATGCGGCTAAGGCGATCGGTTTCGCGGTGCTGTTTGACGGACTGGACGGGCGCATCGCGCGTATGACCGGGACCAGCAGTGATTTCGGCCGCGAACTGGACTCGCTGGCCGACGCCATTACGTTCGGTGTCGCTCCGGCAATTCTGGCGTGGACCTGGGGTTTCCATCTCATGCCGCCGGTTCTGCTGACCGACTGGCACATTGAGTTGGCGCGGCTGGGAGCGATTGCCAGTTTTCTTTTCCTGATCGCAGGAGTCAGCCGACTGGCGCGTTTCAATATCTCCAGTAACCCGCAGCCCTCGAATCCGGGACGCCCGGGCAAGAAATATTTTGTCGGCATGCCGATTCCCGCGGGAGCGGGCGTGATCGCGGCCGTGGTGCACTTTACCCTGGGGGATCCGATCATCTCCTGGTACACGGCGCTGACCTGGCTGGCGATGGTGACGACAGTGGGTTATTTGATGGTGAGCACGTGGCGTTTCTACAGTTTTAAAGACATTGATTTCCGCGCGCGGCGGCCGTTTCGGCTGATCGTAATTCTGGCTGCACTGTTCGCCCTGATATTTTTCTTCTCGCGCTGGGTTCTTTTTGTAATCGCGCTGCTCTATATGGTGTCAGGCGTTTTTTGGCGGTTACAGTGGATCTTTCGTAGGCGCTCGAATCCGCCACCTCCGCCGTACCAGGAGGCATCACAGGCTTCATGACCGAATCCTCTACAACTAGTAATCATGCGCTCGCGGCTCGCAGCAATTTGTATCGCGCCGCTATTGTGGGCGCGGCCTCGCTCAAGGGCAAAGAGATCGCCGAGATGTTGAACGAGCGCAACTTTCCCGCCGTCGATGTGCGGCTACTCGACGACGACGAATCCCTCGGCCAGCTGGAGGCGATGGGCGACGAGATCAGCTTCATCCAGAGCGTGCGCGCCGAGCAGTTCGACAATGTGGACTTTACTTTCTTCGCTTCGGACGCGGATTGCGCTCGCAAGAACTGGAAGCGCGCCAGCAAGGCGGGTAGCGCCATCATCGATCTCTCTACCGCGTTGGAGGACGAGCCGGGAGCCAGCGTGCGTTCGATCTGGATCGAGCGCGAGCGCGGGCTGGTGGTGCCTCCGGAGTTGCAACCCGGGCCGTGCGTGGTAGCGCATCCGATTTCAGTGGTGCTGGCCTTGTTGCTGCTGCGCGCGAAAAAGGCGGGAGCGATCCGGCGCGCGACTGTTGTCGCCTTCGAACCGGCTTCCGAGCACGGGCAGCGTGGCATGGACGAGTTGCACCAGCAGACGGTGAATCTGCTCTCGTTTCAGCCGCTGCCGAAAGATGTTTTCGACGTTCAGGTCGCCTTCAACATGGTGGAGCGCTACGGACAAAAAGCCGAGCCGCCGCTGGATTCGATTGAATCTCGCATTCTTCGTCACTATGGCAAGATTGTCGGCGAGGAAGCGCCGCGGCCGTCGTTGTTTTTGCTGCAGGCGCCGGTGTTTCATGGGCATGCGCTTTCGATTTTCCTCGAGCTGGAGAATGCGGTTGACTGGCTGTCGTTGAAGAGCGCGATGGAAGGCGATCACATTGTGATTCCGGGACCCGATGACGATTCACCCAGCAACGTCAGCTCGGCGGGGCAAACAGAAATTCAGCTTTCGATTCGGCAGGACGCGGCGCAGCCGAACGGAGTCTGGCTGTGGGCTGCGGCCGACAATCTCCGCCTCTCTGCGCTGACCGCGGTGGAATGCGCAGAGAGCATGAGCGCGACGCGGCCCACAGGGAAGATTCAATGAGCCTGCGTGCCTGTGGTGTGCTGGCGCTTTTGCTGCTCACCACGGCATGTGGATATCACACGGCGGGTCATGCGGGACAGCTTCCGCAAAGCATAATCACAATTGCCGTTCCCGCTTTCAAGAATGAGACCAATAACAACGGTATCGAGCGGATGCTCACGGCTGCGGTGGTTCACGAATTTACGACGCGGACGCGATACCACATCATCAACGATCCCACCGATGCTGCTGATGCCACCTTGCGCGGCACCGTGCTTTCGACGGTGAGTTCGCCCGTGGCTTACGACACTGCGACGGGGCGTTCGGCAAGCGTGCTGATCGTGGTCAGCATGAAGGTCACGCTCACCGACCGGCAGGGAAAAGTTCTGTATCTGAATCCGGCATACCTGTTCCGCGAGCAGTATGAAGTTTCGCAGGATCTCTCCAGTTTCTTCGAGGAAGACTCGCCGGCCTTCCGCCGCCTGTCGCAAGATTTTGCCCGCACTCTGGTCTCCAATGTTCTGGAGGGATTTTAAATTGCGGAGAAAGGCGACGATGGCGCTGCTGGTTATGGCCTTGTTCTCGTCGAGCTGTGAAACGCGGCCCGGACGGATCGGCACCGCAGCGCCGAATTTCTCGCTGCAGGATTCCGACCGCAAAGTCACTCTGGCGCAGTTTCGCGGACAAGTGCTGCTGGTGAATTTCTGGGCGACCTGGTGTCCGCCATGCCAGGCGGAGTTGCCATCGTTGATCAGCCTGCAGGAACGCACGCGAGCCAAAGGCGTGACGGTACTCGGAATCAGCATCGACGTCGACGCGGACGCATATCACCGCTTTCTGAAAGAGCGCAACGTCAACTTCCTGACGGTTCGTGATCCCGAACAGAAAATCGCCGACATGTACGGCACGTCCGGGTGGCCGGAGACTTACATTGTGGATCGCGACGGTGTGCTGCGGCGGAAAATTGTCGGGCCCATCGACTGGAACTCGGTAGAGATCAACGAATTTCTTGGCAAGTTGTAGTCATCCGCTGCACTGTCTCTATGCCAAAGCGGTTCGCGATGCTAGAGTCAGAATGCTAAAGTCGGAAGCCGGCCAGCAGTGTGGGAGCCATAATGCGTGCCTTTGCCCAGGCCGAACGTTTTGTCAGCGAACTGGAGTCGCGCAAGCTTCCGCCGGCGTACGTGTTCGTGGGCGATGAGGCATTTTTCCGCAAGCGCCTGCGCGACGCCATCCTGGAGCATCTGGTTTCCGCGGAGTTGAGAGACTTCAGTCTGTTCGAGTTTGATCTTGTCGATACGGATGTGTTCGAAATTCTTGACCGCGCCCGCACGCCATCGTTGATGGCTCCGTTTCAGGTGTTCTTCGTGCGCGGCGTGAAGAATCTTTTTGGCCGGGGATCGAACGAAGAGAAGATGTCCGCGATTGAGGAGTACTGCAAGAATCCGAATCCTGACGCGCTCATTATTTTCGTGGCTGACCACATCAGCATTCCCGCCGACGCTCGCCGCATGGAGATGCAAGATAAGGAGCGCTACCAGCGCATTCGCGAGACCATGGGGCCGTATTGCGGAATTGTAGAGTTGGCGCGCGTGGAAGAGGGCGAGGCGGTGCGCTGGATCGGCGAATATTGCACCGGCCGCGGCGTGAAGATCGAGCCCGATGGCTCCCGCGAACTGGTCGACGCCCTGGGCGGCGACATGATGATGATCTCGAACGAACTGGAGAAGCTGATTCTCTACGTCGGCGAGAAAAAGCGCATCACGCTGGGCGATGTGGAGACCATGGTGCTGGCTGCGAAGCAGCGTTCGTTGTACGAATTGACGGACGCGATTTCGAGCAAGGATCGGGTCCACGCGCTGGAGATTCTCGACGCGATTTTGTCCACCGGCGACGGCGAAGAGTCGTCGATCGGCCATGTTTATATGCTGGCGAAAACCTTTCGCCAGATGCTGGTGATTCTCGAGCGCAATGTCCGCGACCAGCGCATGCTGTGGGCCGCACTGTGGCAAGGATTCCGCGTGCCCCCGTTTGCCGCCGATGACATCATCAAGCAGGCCCGCCGCTACAAATCACGCCGCGAACTCACGCGGGCGATCCGCCTCGTCGCGAAGGCGGACCTGGCGCTGCGCTCGAATCCGGTCAGCAAGCGCATGGTGCTCGAGCGTCTGGTCATGGATTTGACCGCCGAGCCGAAGCTGGAAGCGCCGGGCTGGATGCAGGATCAGCTGCCGGTCTAAGAGGCAGCTCTTGGCCTTTAGCTCTTGACCACTTCGTTCTGGGCAGCCATGGTTGATGTAACTTCCTATCTGGCGCGCATCCAGTACAGCGGGCCGACCGCGCCCACGCTGGGGACACTCTGCGCGATCCACCACGCGCACATGCTAGCCGTTCCGTTCGAAAATCTCGATATTTCCGCGGGCCGGAAGATTGTTCTCGAGGAAGATGCGTTGCTGCGCAAGATTGTCGATCAGCGCCGGGGAGGATTCTGCTATGAAATGAACGGCGCATTCGCTGCCTTGCTGCGCCAACTGGGCTTTGCAGTCACGCTGCTTTCAGCGCGGGTATCAAGAGAGAGCGGAGGCGAGGGGCCGGAGTTCGATCACCTCACCTTGCGGATTGATTTGCCGGATGATGACGATGAAGGCGCGTGGCTGGCCGACGTCGGTTTCGGAGATTCCTTTTTGAAGCCGCTGCAACTCAAGCTTGGCAAGGAGCAGCCGGATCCTGGCGGAGTATTCCGCATCGTGCGATGCGAAGAGCGTTTGCAGATGGAAAAACTTTATCCCAGCGCGTGGAGGGGGCAATATTCCTTCACGCTGCAGCCGCGGCAGCTCTCAGATTTTGCCGGCATGTGCCACTACCATCAGACTTCGCCCGATACGTCGTTCACGCAGAACACCATTTGCACGCGAGCCACGTCCGAGGGGCGCATCACACTTTCAGGTTTGAAGTTGATTGAGACGCATCACGGCCATCGCGAAGAAAGATTGCTGGCGACCGAAGACGAGAGGGTTGCCGTCCTACGTGAATACTTCGGAATCGAGTTCCCACCTGGGAACGAGGGCCGACCACTGCGATAACGGCTATTTCAGCGCGGTAACCCGCTTGCCCAGCCGCGATTTATAGCGCGACGCAGTGTTCTCGTGCAGCGTGCCCTTCTGGATAGCCTTGTCGAGGGCGGAAACGGTTTTGCGATAAACCTGCTCGGCGGCGGTCTTGTCGCCCTTGGCGATGGTCTCGCGGAGATCGCGCAACTGGGTACGCAGGCTGGAGGTGTTGGCGCGGTTCCGCGCGGTGCGGCGTTCGGTTTGGCGCGCGCGTTTTTGCGCCGAAAGATGGTTTGCCATATCTGAGTTATTTACCTTTTGGAGTATCTGAGATTCTTCGGGAGCGTGTCCGAATCAACGATTATAAGCCAGCAACTCTCGGAGGGTCAATCAGATGCCGCGATGTCCGCGCCATCCCGCCCGATCCATATCCGAATTCGGGCTTCCTTATCCACCATTGACTCGCACTTGGCGCCGGGGTAGGCTTTAGCCAATGGTAGTCGTTCGCCCACTGGGCGCGAACATCGGCTTTATACCCGTCTCTGAGCATATTTCTGTTTGGCCTGCACCTTTGCCTGCGAAGTGCATCGAAATCTTTGCATTGCAATGTGTTCGTCCAGATTCGATTGCCTTTGATCGAGGCGAGCTTTGGCCGTGAGCTGAAACCATCCGAATGAAAAAAAGTATTGGAATCAGTCCCAACATCGAGACCTTATTTGGCACGCGGGATGAGAACGTGCGCCTGCTGGAAGACGGGCTCAACATCACCATCAACCTGCGCTCCAACGCCATCGAACTGGAGGGGGCGGCACGCGACGTGGCCCGCGCCGAACAGGTCTTTGCCGACTACGAGAGCCTGCAGCGCTCCGGTCACACGTTCAGCAATGGCGATCTCAACAGCATGTTGCGGGTGCTGACCTCCGATCCGTCCAGCACCCTGCGCGGATTGGCGGATGCGGGGAAGCAGCGCTCATTTGGACGCCGCACCGTGCAGCCTAAGAGCAGCAACCAGCGCCGCTATCTGGAGACCATCGAAAAGCACGACATGGTTTTCGGCATCGGCCCGGCGGGAACTGGGAAAACTTATCTCGCCGTGGCGATGGCAATTTCGGCCTTGCTGGCGAAACGGGTGAACCGGATCATCCTAGCTCGTCCGGCAGTGGAGGCCGGCGAGCGGCTGGGATTTTTGCCGGGCACGCTGCAGGACAAGATTGATCCCTATCTGCGTCCTCTTTATGACGCGCTCTACGACATGCTTGATCCCGAAAAGGTGGATCGCTATCTGGAGAAGAACGTCATCGAGATTGCTCCCATCGCCTTCATGCGCGGGCGCACTTTGAACGACTCGTTCGTCATTCTGGACGAGGCCCAGAACACCACCTCGGAGCAGATGAAGATGTTCGTCACCCGCCTGGGCTTCAATTCGAAGGCGGTGATCACCGGCGATGTCACCCAGATCGATCTGCCGAACGCGCGGCGCAGCGGCCTGCTCGAAGCCATGGACGTTTTGAAGAGCGTCGACGGTCTGGCTTTTGTGCGTTTCGACGAAACAGATGTGGTGCGCCACCACCTGGTGCAGCGCATCGTTCGCGCCTACGACGAGCACAAAACACGGGCCGAGCAGCAGATGCTCTTGCTGGCAGAGCCACGCACTGCGGATGCCGCAGCCATCAAGGAAAAGAACGAGACTGCCGGCAACGAGGGACGAACCGGGCTTGCCAGTTGATAGCTTCAGGAGTAATGGAGCGACAACGTACTTGGTGATTCTGCGGAAGAAAGTGCCAGGCCTGAGTGAGAATTCGCTCGCACGCTTCGTCGTTCGCGCTCGACGAGCGGCCGGATTGCGCGGCACTGTGAACGTGCTGGTAACCGGCGGGAGCGAGGTGCGCTCTTTGAATCGCAATTTCCGCGGGCAAAACAAGTTCACCGATGTGCTCTCTTTTCCGGTCTCGCAGGTTGCGGGGCTTCGAACCAGCGCGGCCGCCGCGGGCGACATTGCAATCTCTGCCGACATCGCTTTGCGCAATGCCTTGCGCATCGGACATTCCCCGGCCGCAGAAGTGAAGATTCTCGCGCTGCATGGCATCCTGCACCTGGCGGGCTTCGATCATGAGCGCGATAATGGAAAGATGGCGCGCAAGGAATCATCGTTGCGCCGAGAGCTCGGCTTGCCAGATGGCTTAATTGAGCGCGCGCGCATCCGCCCTCCAGCACGGAGTGCGGCTCGGAGCGCCTCATGAACGTTGGCGTTGCCCTCGCGCTGCTCTTCCTGCTCGGACTGCTGACCCTGGTTTCCTACGTCGATCGCGTCTACCAGGAAGCCGGAAAGTTTCTTTCGCGCGAATTTCAGGACAACATTGACGTCTTCGAGCAGAAGATTGAACCGGCTTTGAAGATCAGCCGCGATCGTGCTTCGCTGTCGATGGCAGTGCTGGCGCAGTTGACCATGGCGGCGATCGCGCTGCTGGTGGGCTTCATCATCTTCAACGACCAGCGCTGGACCGTCTACGAGATCCTGCGAGCGACCTTTAGCCTGACGCTGATCGTGGTCGTGTTCAACCGCTTCCTGCCATTTGTGTTTTTCTCGCGCACCAACGGCGAGTGGCTGGTGCGCTGGACGCCCATCCTGAAGGTGCTCATCTACCTTGCGCTGCCGGCGACGATTGTGCTCGGCTTCATGAAATCGGTGGCATCACTCACGCGGCAGAATACCGGAGACGCTCCCGAAAGCTCGGCAGAGGCGGTGGACGCGCTGATCGAGGCTGGACAGGAAGAGGGAATTATTCAAGAGGGCGACCGCGATCTGATCCAGTCCGTGGTCGAATTCAGCGGCAAGACCGTGCGCGAAGCGATGAAGCCGCGCCCCGTGATGTTCGCTGTGCCGACGAATACGACCGTTGAGAAGTTTATCGAGATGCTGCGCACGCGGCATTATTCGCGCGTGCCTGTCTACGAAGGCACGGTGCACAACATCAAAGGCATCGTCTACGCCCAGGATGTGCTGCAGGTTCCGGACAGCGAGGCGCACATCCGCACGCTCGAAACTCTGATGCGCCGCGACACTTACTTCGTTCCGGAAAGCAAGCTGGGCAGCGATTTGCTGCGCGAAATGCAGAGGCAGAATATTCGCATGGCGATCGTCGTCGATGAATATGGCGGCGTCGCGGGCCTGGTCACGATTGAAGATCTGGTGGAAGAGATCGTGGGCGAGATTCGGGACGATCATGACAAGCCCGAGGTGGTGCGCGAAGGCGAGCGCTCTTTCCTCGTGTCCGGCGGCATGGATGTGGATCGTCTCGACGAACTTTTCGGCACCAAGCTGGAAGGCAAAGAATCCGCCACCATCGCGGGGCTGGTCAGCGAACTCGCGGGAAGGATTCCACACAAGGGCGAGGTGGTTGAGGATGACGGCCTGCGCTTCGAGGTCCTGGAGTCGACCGACCGCAAGGTGGAGCGCGTCCGCGTGACCGCAGTGCAGCCGGAGCAACTGAAGTTGATGTAAGCTTGCTCTGCCGAATATCTATGCTGAAACTCGAAAGGCGAGATTGGTTCTGGATGGTCGGCATGCTGATCGTCTGCGGCCTTTTTTTCGACAAGAGGCCATTCTCCGAGCCGGGCACGCTTGCGACCGCCGTATGTTCTGGTTTGGTAGGTACCTGGGTCGGTCTCCTGATTTCTCGACTTACTCGACCTCGCGTCGCGCGTAAGCCAGGGGCCTAACACCTCTATGCCCTTTCGCTCCGGCTTCGTCTGCATCCTCGGCCGCCCTAACGCGGGCAAGTCCACGCTGCTCAATGCGCTGGTCGGCGAGAAGCTCGCCATCATCTCGCCCAAGCCGCAGACCACGCGCAATCGCATTCAGGGGATCGTCCATATCCCGAAGCGCAAGGGCCACGGCGGCGCGCAGATCGTGCTCATCGATACGCCCGGCGTGCACAAGCCCGACAGTTCTCTGGGACGCAAAATGATGGTCGAGGTGCGCGAGGCGATGGAGGGCTGCGATCTGGTGCTGGCCATTATCGACGTTACGCACAAGCTCGATCCGCGCGACAAGTTCGCCCTCGATCTGCTGCGGAAGTCGGGCACCAAGGCATTTCTTCTTCTCAACAAGATCGACATCATCCACGAAAAGTCGAAACTGTTGCCCATCATCGACGAATACCGCAAGCTCTACGATTTTGCCGAAGTGTTTCCGATTTCCGCACTGAAGCGCAAAGGCCTCGACGCCCTTCTCGACTCGATAGTGTCCGCTCTTCCCGCGGGCCCGGCCTACTTTCCAGAAGATCAAGTCACCGATCAGCCGGCGCGATTCATGGCCGCGGAAAGCGTGCGTGAGCAGGTGCTGCTCAATACCAGCGAAGAAATTCCCTACGCCACCACAGTGATTGTGGACAACTTCGAAGAGGGCAAGCGCCTCACCCGCATTGCGGCGACAATTTATTGCGAGCGCGACAGCCAGAAGGGAATCCTGGTTGGCAAGGGCGGGCGGATGCTGAAGAAAATTGGCACCGCGGCCCGCCTGCAGATCGAGCGCATGCTAGGGACTAAAGTCTATCTGGAACTCTACGTGAAGGCTCAGCCTGGATGGCGCGATTCTCGCGCATTCGTGGAGGAACTCGACTGGCGCAGGCAGCTCGAACAACGGATGACGACTCCACACAATGGTCCGCCGATGCTCGTGCAAGGCCACGAAGACGAGGGCACAAGATGAAAGTTCGTGCACAGGGCCGACGATAGCGCCATTGCCGTATTTATCGCTTGCCGCTAGAATCCTAGGGTCCGCGTATAACGCGAAAGGGTCGAACCCGTCCCCATGGATCCCAAGGCCTCTCCCGAGCCACATTTTCCCGAACACGACTTCGATCCGCAGAAGCTACGGCTGCGAGTGAAAGTTCAACTGGCCGCCGATCGCCGATCGGTGGACCCGGTGGTGCAGCAGGTCATGGAAGCCATCAACGAAGTGGAGTGCGTCAACGGCAAGTCCGACGCCATCGAACTGGCCCTGCAGGAAGCCCTGGCCAACGCCGTGGTTCACGGGGCCAAAGAGGATCCCAGCAAAATAGTTGAATGTTTGGTTGCATGCGACGACGAAAACGGCGTTCTTATTATTGTGCGGGATCCCGGCCAGGGATTTGATCCGGGCGCGATCCCGACCTGCACCATGGGAGAGAACGTTTACTCGAATCATGGCCGCGGGATTTTTCTGATCAACCAACTGATGGACGAAGTGCAATTTCGTAAAAACGGTACAGAAATTCACATGGTCAAGCGCTAGTGCTCCCGCGCGGCGTTGCGTCCTGTGCAGCGTGCGATTTTAGGTTGGAGAACGATTCTATGAAAAAGCAAAATGGCTTTTCGCTGATCGAGTTGCTGATTGTGGTCGCGATTATTCTGATTATCGCGGCCATTGCAATTCCGAACTTGCTGCACGCCAAAATGGCTGCGAACGAGTCGTCGGCGGTAGCGTCGATCCGCACCATCAACACTGCAGAGATTACCTACAATTCCACTTACCCGAACGTGGGCTATGCCGCCTCTCTGTCGAATATGGGTGGCGTGTCACCCTGCACACCGACCTCAACCACAGCGTGTTTGATCGACAGCGTTCTGGCGAGCGGCGTCAAGAGCGGATATAACTTCGCGGCAGCCGGTTCGGGCGGACCTCCGGCGGTGCAGTATTACGCCACAGGCGTTCCAACAGTGGTGAACCAAACCGGAATTCGCAGTTTCTGCTCGTTCGAAGATGCGGTGATTCGGGTGCAGCCCACTGGCGCGGGCATAGCCAGCGAAGCGGCCTGCGAGGCCTTGTCTCCGCTACCATAGTTTAGATTCTGCGAAGACTGCTCGAGAAATTCCGCTTTAACCTTCAACTACTCTTTGGCGGCAATCCCCAGCGCCTTCATCTTGCGATAGAGATGGCTGCGCTCCAGGCCCAACGTTTCGGCCGTGCGGCTGACGTTGCCATGATTCTGGTCCAGCGTCTTCAGAATGTAGTCGCGTTCGTAGGCATCACGCGCCTGCTGCAGCGTGGAGAACTCGCTCTTGGCGGCGCGCCGCGTGCCATCACGGTAAACCAGCGGCGGCAGGTGCTTGCTCTCGAAGCGCGTGGTAGTGGGATTCATGATCACGATGCGCTCGATCACGTTGCGCAACTCGCGCACGTTGCCTGGCCACGAATAACGCATCAGCACTTCGATGGCATCGTCGGTGATTTCGCGGGGACGGCGGCCGTAGGTTGCAGCCAGTTCCTTTAGAAAATGGCGCGTGAATAACGGAATATCTTCCCGGCGCTCGCGCAGCGGCGGCACAAAAAAAGGAATCACATTCAGCCGATAAAAAAGGTCCTCGCGAAAATTGCCCCGGGAAATCTCCTCGTCCAAATCCTTGTTTGTTGACGCAATCACCCGCACATCGACGGTGATCGTGGTATCACTGCCGACCGGCGTGAAGCGTTGCTCTTCCAGTGTGCGCAGCACCTTGGCCTGCGTCTTCAGGCTCATGTCGCCGACTTCATCGAGGAACAGCGTTCCCCCATGGGCTCTCTGGAACTTGCCCTCCTTGTCGTCGCTCGCGCCCGCAAAGGAACCTTTGTGATGTCCGAAGAGTTCGCTCTCGATGAGATCTTCGGGAATCGCGGCGCAATTCACTTCGACGAAGGTGTCATCTTTGCGCAGGCTCTGCGCATGAATCGCCTGCGCAACCAGTTCTTTTCCCGTGCCCGATTCGCCATAGATCAGCACGCGCCCGTTGGTGGGAGCCATCAGACCGATCTGCTGGCGCAGCGCTTTCATGGGAATACTGTCGCCTACGATGATGCTCTTGACCTGTAGTTGCTTCTTCAGGTCCACGTTCTCGCGGCGCAGCTTCTTCGACTCGATCGCGTTCTTGACCACGATCAGAGTCTTCTCAATCGAAAGCGGCTTCTCCAGAAAATCGTACGCGCCGAGTTTAGTGGCGCGCACCGCAGTCTCAATGGTGCCGTGGCCGGAGATCATGACGACCTCTGGCGCGGCATCGACTTCGCGAATTTTTTCCAGCGTTTCCAGTCCGTCGATGCCCGGAAGCCAGATGTCGAGCAGAACCACATCGAAAGCGACTTTGCGCACCAGATCGAGACAGGCCTCGCCACTGTCGACCGTCGACGCGGCGTACCCCTCTTCGGCGAGGATGCCGGCTAGCGAGTCGCGAATTCCGGTTTCGTCGTCGACGATGAGAATGTTATGCATGCTGCGCAGTCGCCGGAGTTGCGGCCGCCTCCGGCACAACCGGGAGTTCGATGATGAACCGTGTGCCTACGGGATGATTCTCCTCTACGCGGATGGAGCCGTGATGATCTTCCACAATGCGGCTGACGATGGCCAGCCCGAGCCCGGTTCCACGTTTCTTGGTCGAGAAGTATGGCAGGAAGAGCCGCTCCTTCACTTCACGAGTGACGCCATGACCCGTGTCAGACACCGCGATCTCGACTGCGTCACGACTGGCCACCAACGCGGTTGAAATATAGATTTCCCGCACCACGGAATTCTGCGCTGCTTCAGCGGCGTTGTCCACGAGGTTGGCGACCGCGCGTTTGATCGCCTCGCTGTCCGCCAATACTCTGGGCAGGTCGGGTGCGAGCGACTGATGGAGAGTAATGTCATCCAGTCGGCCGGCGAACATCGCCAGCGCATGAATGACAATTTCGTTGATGTCGGCGGGTTGCGGCTTGGCGACAGGGAAGCGGGCGAGCGTGGCAAACTCGTCGACCAGACGGCGCACGGTCTCGACCGCGCCCGCAATCGTCTCCGCGCAGGAACGCACAACCGCGGAAGATGCGGGATCCGCCGGATTCGCCCGGTCCAGGTGCCGTTGAATGCGCTCGGCAGACAAAGCGATCGGCGTCAGCGGATTCTTGATTTCATGTGCGACCCGCCGCGCCACTTCGCGCCACGCGGCCTGCTTCTGCGCCTTCAGCAGATCGGAGAGGTCTTCGAACACGACCACGTATCCGGACTTCTCTCCCTGCCGCAGCGTTGCTACTGTGACCGCGACGTTGAGTGATCCGCGCGCCAGCTGCAATTCCATCTGGCTGATGGTCATGCCCATGCGATCGGCGCGCCGCAGTAGCGGATCGAAATCTTCCACCACTTCTGCGGGAAACATTTCAGCCAAAGTCGCGCCTCGAAAAATCGAGTTGGTGGCCTGGCGCCCGGCATCGGGCTGAAACATACGGAGCAATGCATGATTCACGTGGGTTACGCGCCGGCCGGCATCGAGCGAGAGCACGCCGGTCGGAATGCTTTCCAGAATCGTTTCCATCTGGCGACTGCGTTCGTCGAGCTCGGCATTGGCCGCGCTCAGGTCCCGGCTTGATGCTTCAATCTGGCGCCGGCTGCCTTCCAGATCCTCCGCCATGCGGTTGAACGATCGCACCAGGTCGCCGATTTCATCGGCCGAGCTGACGTCCACGCGATGATCCAGACGTCCCTGCGAGATTGCCTCCGTGGCCTCGCCCAGAGCCGCCAACGGCCGCGTTACCAGCTTGGCCAGGAAGAGCGCGAGCCAGGTCGTAACAAACAGAACCATCATGGTGAGCAGCAGAAGCAAGCCCATGTAGGTTTGCCGCACTCGCCGGCGCTCACGGCTCAATTGGAAGTAGCGTAGCTGGCTGGCTTCGACTTGCTGGACGGTTTGAGAGAACTCTCGCGGCAGCGGAATCGCCACCAGAATCAGGCCTCCGCCCGCCACCGGAGCGCTGCCCAACGTGTAGTCCGTGCCCAGCCAATTGAATTGCGTCGCATGACCCGCTTCCGCTTCGGCCAGCGGAATATGGGATTTCAGCATCGACCAGGCGGCCGGAGCGTTGAAGCTGGCTTCGGCATTGCCATCGTGCACCGCGACCGCGAAGCCGCCCTGCAGCGTGATCTCGTGATGCTGAAACTCGGTCACTGCGCTGGAAAATCCATGTCCGGAAAACGCCCGCTCGACCTCCGGGGACGCCGCAATCGCAGCCGCCTCCGCCCGGGCATTTTGCGAAGCATAGCTGGCGAGCAATGAGGCCATGGCATGGGTGTCCGCGCGTACTTCTTCCACCGGCGTCGAAAACCACTTGTCGATGGAGCGATTCATCAAACCGTAGGAGAACCAATACATCACCATTACCGGGACCGACGACAGCAGCAGAGCGCCCACCACCATGCGGGTGCGGAACTTCGATCCCAGCACGCCCAGTCGCCGCTCTGCCATCAGCTTCAGCAGATTGCGCGCCAGCACGAAGAACAAAGCCACGAACAAAATCGAAATCAGCAGCGACAGCGCGTAGAAGACCACCGTCTGCTGGTTGGTCTCCGGTCGCAGAATGGTCTGATCAAATGCCGTCTGCGAAACCAGAATGGCCAACAGCAGAAATACGGAGATGGCCAGCAGGATGAGGACCTGCCTTCGGTAAGAAGTCTTGACCGGCGGAATGGAAGTTGTTTGAGCCACGAATATCGAACCGCGAATTCCAGCGGGCCGGGTTAAGCCATCAGCAACGCCTGAACCTGAAACACGCAAGTCATTATAGATGGATGAATACGCATCAAAGATGCGTGAACCGCGGCGGTTATCTTTGGATTACTTTTGTGCGGCGGGGGCTCGCTGGCGGAAAGGGCTGTCGCTGGCCATCATTTCTTCGACGATGGCGTCATAGGCAAGCTTCGGTTTGTAGGCGCGATCAAAGGGCAAGGCTGCGCCGTGCGTTCCGTGCGAATGCCAGCCGATCCACGAATATTTGTCGGTGAATCCCCAGGTTTGAATCGCGGTGCAGCCGGGATTCTGCAGGCATGCGCGAATAATCCCGCGGTACACGGCGGCCTGCCGAAGCAGATCGGCGTTGCCGGCCTGTAGGTTGGCGTCGGTGGGAAGAGATACATCCATTTCCGTGATGTGAACCTGAACGCCCAACGCGGCAAGGCGCGCAATGTTGGTGGCAATCGCAACCGTATCGACTTCGAGATTCGGAACATGCATCTGTAATCCGACGCCGTCAATGGGAACTCCACGCCTCTTGAAATCTCTCACCATTTCGTAAATCGCATCAGACTTGTGGTTGAGTCCTTCGCCCTCGGCTTCGTTATAAAAAAGCAGAGCCTGCGGATCGGCCTCGCGAGCCCAGCGGAAAGCCTGCTCGATGTATGCCGTGCCTTTTCCCGCCAGGCCGATTCCGGGACGGTTGAACCATGGAGAATCTTTCACTTGGCCATTTTCATCCAGACCTTCGTTCACCACATCCCAGGCGAAAACCTGGCCCGCATAATGCTTCATCACCGTTGCGATGTGCTCTTGCAGAAGCGCAGACATGCGATCAGGCGTGAAATTTGCACGCGCCAGCCAATCGGGATTGTTGTGATCCCACACCAAACAATGCCCGCGGATCTTCATGCCGTGAGCCTGCGCGAAGTGAACAACCTCATCGCCTTCGCGGAAGTCGAAGCGGTCTGGATCGTGGCGGATGGTCCACCACTTCATCGCGTCCTCGGCCTCGACCATGTTGAATTCGCGGGCCAGCGTCTGTGAATATGCGGCTTCGGAAAATACAGACGGGCGAACTGCAGTCCCTACCAGGATGCCCGCCCGATCTGCCGCCTGCCGCAGGGTCTGAGTCGGAGCGGCCGCCACCCCCGTGAGCAGCGTTATTAAAACGAAGAGCAGGGAAGCGTTGAGCATGAGATTCGCGCCAACTGTGCGCGTACTCTTATCCCTTATCGCAAGGCAGGAAGGGCTGTAAAGGACATCCGTCACATTTGGGCTGTGATTTTCCACAATAATGCTTGCCCACTCCCACAATGAGACCGTGCATCTCGTTGTAGACCTGCACGACCGCAGTTCGACGTGCAGTACTCATAGTTGAAGGCGGATGCGCTGCGCCGCGAAATCCGGCCTCGAGCTGAGGCGCTGGATTTTCGTCAGGCCTGCTTAGCTTCTGAGCCATAGGCTTCAGAGCTCGCTGAAACAGTTCGCGAATGTCTTCATAGGCGGCGGACGAAGGCAGAATCGCATGCCGCTCCAGGACTCGCCGAGTGTAGGTGTCCACCACAAAAACCGGGTGATTCCCGGCATATAGAAGGATCGAGTCGGCCGTCTCCGGACCCACGCCGTTCAAACCCAGTAACTCCTGGCGCAATTTCTCAGTGGGGTCGGAAAACATTCGATCCAGCGATCCGCGGTAATGTTTATCTAGAAATGCGATAAAAGTTTTGAGGCGCGCCGCCTTCTGGCGAAAATATCCTGAAGGCCGAATTAGCCGCTCCAGCCGTGAAAGCCTCATCTTGCGAATCGCGTCCAGGTTCAGCGCCTTCGCCGCGCGCAGACTATCGAGAGCGCGTTCTACGTTCGTCCACGCAGTGTTTTGCGTCAGGTACGCACCGACGACGACTTCGAATTGCGTGTCGGCCGGCCACCAATGCTGCGCTCCCCATGCCCGAAAGAGAGCATCGTAGTAGCGGCGAAGTTCAGGAGCGTTACGGTCTGCGAGCAAATTACAAATTCCTCAGCGCCAGTGTAACCGGACTTTCGAAGGGAGTTGTGCGCTGTCCCTTTTGCTTACCGAAGTGCATGTACTGAGCAACCGATTTCGCGGCGATACAAGCGAAAATGGCCGATTGGCGTAGACTTTGGCGATCGCCCTCTTCCCACATTCCCTGCTTCGCAAAGTCCAAGTACCAAAGTTACTGGAAGGGTAATGCGCTTGCGTTGACAATTTATGTCAACGCGGGTGAGCTGCATTCTCTCCCTTATTAATGAGTCGCTTCTCGCGCTGCGCCTGCCCAATGGTCAGGCGTCGTTCCATCCACGTGGATAGGAGATCGACGTATGTCTCAACGGCTGGGTGACCTTCTCGTCAAAGAGAAGATCATTACCCCAGAGCAGTTGGAACAAGCCACCAAGGCTCAGAAGGAGCAGAGCTGCCGGCTGGGGTCTGCGCTGGTGAAGCTCGGCTTCCTCACGGACGAGGACGTCACCAATTTTCTCTCCCGGCAGTACGGCGTACCCGCCATCAATCTTTCGTATTTTGAGATTGATCCCGCAGTCGTCAAGCTGATTCCGTTCGAGACCGCCAAGCGTTATCAGATTCTTCCCCTCAGCCGCGTAGGGGCTTCGCTAACCATCGCCATGGTCGATCCCACCAACGTCTTCGCGATGGACGATATCAAGTTCATGACCGGCTTCAACATCGAGCCGGTGGTGGCTTCAGAAAGCTCCATTCTGGCGGGCATCGACAAGGCTTACGGCGCGACTAAGGAAGAAGACCTCGAAACCGTAATGCAGTCGATGTCGGAGTTGAACGACGAAGACGTCGAACTGGGCGAGCAGACGGAACAGGAACTGGGACTGTCGGAGTTGGAGAAGGCTGCCGACGAAGCTCCCGTAGTCAAGCTGGTGAACGTTGTCCTGGGCGATGCGGTGAAGCGCGGAGCCAGCGACATTCACATCGAGCCCTACGAAAAAGAATTCCGGGTTCGCTTCCGCATTGACGGCGTGCTGCAGTCGATCATGTCTCCGCCGATGAAGTTGAAAGACGCCATCACTTCGCGTCTGAAGATCATGTCGAAGCTCGACATCAGCGAAAAGCGGCTGCCGCAAGACGGCCGCATCATGCTGAAGATGAATATCGGCGGGCGCAAGAAGCAGCTCGACTTCCGCGTCAGCACGCTGCCCACACTGTGGGGCGAAAAGATCGTGCTCCGCTTGCTGGACAAAGAAAACCTGCGCCTCGATATGACCAAGCTCGGTTTCGAGCCCGAGTCGCTGGTGAAATTCGAGAAAGCCATTCTGAAGCCCTACGGCATGGTGCTGGTCACGGGACCCACCGGATCGGGCAAGACCAACACGCTGTACTCCTCTATTTCGCGTCTGAACCAGCCCGACACCAACATCATGACTGCGGAAGATCCGGTCGAATTCCAGCTGGCCGGCGTCAACCAGGTGCAGATGAAAGAGCAGATCGGCCTGAACTTCGCGGCTGCCCTGCGATCGTTCCTGCGCCAGGATCCCAACATCATTCTGGTGGGCGAAATTCGAGACTTTGAAACCGCTGAGATCGCCATCAAAGCTGCTCTTACGGGTCACCTGGTGCTCTCCACGCTGCACACCAACGGCGCTCCGGAAACTATCACGCGCTTGATGAACATGGGTATTGAACCTTTCCTTGTAGCCACCTCGGTGCACTTGATCTGCGCACAGCGCCTGGTGCGCCGCATCTGCAAGGACTGCATCGAGCCCATCGACGTCCCGCCGCAGACTCTGATCGATGCCGGGTTCACGCCGGAAGAGTCGAAAACCATCAAAATTCAGAAAGGCAAGGGCTGCGGCGTCTGCAACAACACCGGCTACAAGGGACGCTGCGGTTTGTACGAAGTGATGGAGGTCGACGACGAGATTCGCGAACTGGTTCTGGTCGGGGCCTCGGCAGTGGAGTTGAAGAAGAAGGCGATCGAGCGCGGCATGATCACGCTGCGGCGAAGCGGCCTGATCAAAGTTGCAGCGGGCATGACCACGCTCGAAGAAGTCGCCCGCGAAACCATTCACTAGGAATCAAGTTACGGGTTGGAGAGGAAGGACTTAATTTATGGGTTTGTCGTTAAGCGATCTGCTCAAACGAATGCTCGAGATGAACGGCAGCGATCTGCACATCACCACTAACTCGCCGCCGCAGATTCGAGTGCACGGCCACCTGGTGCCGCTCGACCTGCCGCAGATGACGCCGGCCGAGACCAAGCAACTGGCCTACAGTGTCATGACCGATTCGCAGAAGCATCGCTTCGAAGAAAGCCTGGAGCTCGACTTCTCCTTCGGTTTGAAAGGCCTGGCCCGTTTCCGCGCCAACGTCTTCAACCAGCGCGGCGCCACGGCCGCCGTTTTCCGTCTCATTCCGTTCGAGATCAAGTCGTTCAACCAACTCGGCCTGGCCCCGGTGGTCAGCAAGTTGTGCGACAAGCCGCGCGGGTTGGTACTGGTCACAGGGCCTACGGGTTCGGGCAAGTCGACCACGCTGGCCGCCATGATCGACAAGATCAACAGCGAACGGCACGATCACATTCTGACCATCGAAGATCCGATCGAGTTCGTGCACATGAACAAGAACTGCCTGGTCAACCAGCGCGAACTGCATGCCGACACCAAGAGCTTCACCGACGCCTTGCGCGCCGCTCTTCGTGAAGACCCCGATGTCGTGCTGATCGGCGAAATGCGCGATCTCGAAACCATTGAATCCGCCCTGCGCATTGCGGAAACCGGACACTTGACTTTCGGTACCTTGCACACCAACTCGGCAACCTCGACCATCAACCGAATCATTGACGTGTTTCCGGCGCACCAGCAGCCGCAGATTCGCGCCCAGCTGTCTCTGGTGCTGGAAGGCATCATGTGTCAAAGCCTGCTGCAGCGAATCGATGGCAAAGGCCGCGCCATGATCATGGAGATTCTGATACCGAACGCGGCGGTGCGCAACCTGATCCGCGAAGACAAGATTCACCAGATTTATTCCGCCATGCAGTCGGGCCAGGAAAAATTCGGTATGCAGACCTTCAACCAGTCGCTGGCGACCGCCTACTTCCAGAAGCAGATTTCGCTGGAAGTGGCGATGGCGCGTTCCAGCAATCCCGACGAGTTACAGGAAATGATCAATCGCGGCGCCAGCCTGGTGAACCGGCCGACCACGGCTGGGACAACATTGGCCCGCGGCGCAGCCCCGTCCAAGCACTAATGCGGGGGAATTGAAAATGAAACGAACGCAGTCTGAGGTAACAGGCAAGTCAGCGAGGAGAAGCTAAACCATGCCAATCTTCACATTCTCTGGCAAGGATGCCAGCGGACAGAAAATTTCCGGCGAGCGGATGGCGCCCAACAAAGCGTCTCTGGCGCAAACCCTGCGCCGCGAGCGCATCACACCCGGCGCGATTCGGGAAAAAGGCAAAGAATTCTCAATGCCGACCTTCGGATCGGGTAAGGTTCCGGTCAAAGAAATCGCCGTCTTCTTCCGCCAGTTTTCGGTCATGATCGATGCCGGCCTGCCGCTGGTGCAGTGTCTGGAAATTCTGGCCGCGAACCAGGAAAACCAGACTTTCCAGAAAACCCTGACCGGCGTGCGGACCACGGTAGAAGGCGGCGCTACTCTGGCCAATGCCATGCGCCAATTTCCGACCGCGTTCGACGACCTCACCACCAACATGATCGAGGCTGGCGAAACCGGCGGTATTCTCGACATCATTCTGCAGCGCCTTGCGACCTACGTCGAAAAAGCGGTGCGTTTGAAGGCCGCGGTGAAGTCGGCGTTGATTTATCCCGTCGCTGTCGTCGGTATGGCGGTGGTCATCGTCGGCGCGCTGCTCAAGTGGGTCGTGCCGATTTTCGCCAACCTTTTCGCTGGACTGGGCGTGGCTCTCCCGCTGCCCACCCGCATCGTCATCGGCCTGAGCGCTTTCGTGCAGACTTTCTGGTGGATGGTCCTGCTGGGCCTGGGCGGCATGATCTACGGCACCAAACAGATTCGGAAACATCCCCGCGGCCGGTATTACTTCGACAAGATGCTCTTGCATATTCCGGTCATCGGATCGCTGTTGCGTAAGATCGCGGTCGGCCGCTTCACCCGCACCCTCGGCACCCTGATTACTTCGGGCGTGCCGATTCTTGAGGGCTTGAGCATCACCGCCAGGACTTCGGGCAACGCGGTGCTGGAAGAAGCGCTTTTGAAAGTGCGCAAGGCGATCGAAGAAGGCCGCACCATCGTCGATCCGCTGCGCGAGTGCGGCGTCTTCCCCAACATGGTGACGCAGATGATCGGAGTCGGCGAAGCCACTGGCGCGATGGACTCGATGCTGCAGAAGATCGCCGACTTCTACGAGGAAGAAGTCGATGCCGCCACCAAAGACATGCTGGCCATGTTAGAACCGGTCATCATCGGCATTCTCGGCGTGATGATCGGCGGCATCGTGATTTCGCTCTACATGCCGCTGTTCTCGATGATCGCCAAACTCGCCGGTTAACGAAACCCGCCGGGCGGGACTGAACAGTCCCGCCCGCTTCTAACCCGGAAGCAAAACCGAGATGCAGACCACATTTGACGAGCGCAATTGGCTGGCCTGGCTGGTCAAGGTCCGGATTTTGATCCTGACTCTGCTGCTGGCGATTGAGCTGGCGGTTGCCCTGTTCAGCCCGTCGCCGCTACCCCTTCGTCTCTTCCTCAGCACCATCTCGTTCTGGTATAGCTTATCGCTATTCTATGTTCTCCTGCTTTCCTTCTGGCAGGAGCATCGCCTGCAAGCCGCATTGCAGGTGCTCACCGACCTCGTCCTGGTCAGCCTGGTAATTCACGAGACCGGCGGATGGGACAGTTCGCTCAACTTTCTTTACCCGCTGGTGATCATCGTCGCCAGCGTGCTGCTGCCGCGGGTGTGGGCTGGCTTGGTCGCCGCTCTGGCTTTCATCCTTTACGGCACGGTGCTGGAGCTGAACTACTACGGGGTGGTTCCTTCCTACTGCACCACGCATCCCGGCCTGAAGGCGTTGCAGGCGATTATCTTCGTCAACCTTTTCGCGTTTCTTGCCGTCGCTTATTTAGCCGGCCTGCTGACTGCAAAACTGCGGCAAGTGCGCGTCCAGTTGAAGGACGCTAGCGGCGCGCTCGAGAACCTGCAGGCGCTGCACGAAAACATTATTCATTCCATCAGCAGCGGCATCATCACCACCGCGCTCGATGGTCGCATCACTCTGGCCAACGCAGCCGCGCAGAAAATGCTTGACCACACCGCATCGGATCTTGCTGGAACTCCCGTGCAACGGCTCTTCCTCGATCCTCTGCCCAACACCGAATCGCCGCATACCCATGCCGAAGTCCGCAGCGACACGCCCACGCGCTTTCGCCGAACCTTTCGCGTGCGAGTTGCGCCCATGACTCTGCCCGATCGCGCCGCCCTTGGCTTCGTCTATGCGTTGGATGATCTCACCGAGATCCGCCGCCTGGAGCGGGAAGTCCGCATTCAAGATCGACTGGCCGCTGTGGGACGCCTGGCCGCTGCCATCGCGCATGAGATTCGCAATCCGCTCACTTCCATTGCCGGGTCGGTCGGCATGCTTTCCAGCGTGCCCGAGATGAATGAGGAGCATCGCCGCCTGCTCGACATCGTAACTCGCGAATCGCACCGGCTGAACGCCATCATCACCGACTTTCTCGCGTACTCGCGCACCAAGAAATATCACTTCGACAAAGTAGATCTGATTCATCTGCTCGAAGACACGCTCACGCTGATGGACCATCGCATGGCTTCGGAGAAAACCGGGATCACGATCGAGCGCCGTTTCTCGGTTCGCGAAGCGTTGGTCTTGGCCGACGGCGACCGCATGAAGCAGGTGTTCTGGAATCTTTGCGAGAATTCAGTTCGCGCCATGCAGCATGGTGGCACGCTGACCGTCTCCGTCGATCATCTCGGCGACGATTGCCAGATTGCGGTCGCCGATACCGGAACAGGCATGACCGCGCAGCAGATCGAGAAAGTGTTCGAGCCTTTCCAGTCGAACTTCGAAGGCGGCACTGGGCTTGGCCTCGCGCTGGTTTACCAGATCGTGCAGGCGCATGAAGGCAAAATCTGGGCGCGATCGAAGCCGGGGCAGGGAACGACTTTCGTTCTGCGCGTGCGCAGCCTGGAAGCGGAGCACAGCGCCACTTCCGCGAAGGGCGCCGCCACTCTATCCCCGCAATCCGCGACCCCGGGCTCGGCGCCGGCGCTGGCCGCGGCCGCCGGAGGGAGGTTCGATGGCTAACATCCTGGTCTGCGATGACGAACGCTCCATCTGCGAAATGCTCGACATTTCTCTGCGCCGCGAAGGCCATCGCGTCGAGACCGTACAGGCCGGACAGAATGCCAAGAACAAAATTGACGGCGCCCTCTACGACGTCATCATTACCGACATCAAAATGCCGAACGTCGACGGCATCGAAGTCCTGCGCCACGCCCACCGCGTCTCGCCCGATTCCGCTGTCATCCTGATTACGGCGGTTGACGATCTGGACGCCGCGGTGGAGGCCGTGAAAGCCGGGGGTGCGACCGATTACATCCGCAAAAGTCCGGGCCTGGTGGACGAAATCAAGCTCGCGCTCAATCGCGCGCTCGAGAAGCTGGTTCTGAGCCGGCAGAACTTTGCTCTGCGCCGCGACGCCGCTACCCGCAACTCGCTTGACAACATCATCGGTTCCAGCGCCGCCATGGAGAAGCTTAAGCAGACCGTGCGCACCGTGGCCTCCACCGCCAGCACGGTGCTGATTCACGGCGAAAGCGGTACCGGTAAAGAACTGGTCGCCCGCGCCGTGCACGTCTGTTCGCCGCGCGCTCCGGAGGGCTTTGTTTCGGTAAACTGCGGAGCGTTTCCGGAAACCCTGCTCGAAAGCGAATTGTTCGGGTATCTCAAAGGCGCGTTCACCGGAGCAAACCAGAATAAGCGCGGCCTGTTTGAAGTGGCCGACAAGGGCACGATCTTCCTCGACGAGATCAGCGAGATGACTCTCGCTATGCAAGTGAAGCTTCTTCGCGTATTACAAGAACGCACGGTGCGCCCGGTGGGCAGCACCAGTGAAATCTCGATTGACGTCCGCGTCATCGCTGCTACCAACCGCGAACTCGACAAGGCGGTCGCCGAGAATCTTTTCCGCGAAGATCTCTATTACCGACTCAGCGTGATTCCCATCCGCGTGCCTCCGCTGCGCGAGCGCCGCGAAGACATTCCTCTGCTGGCCAACCACTTCCTCAAGAAATATGCGGCTGCCGCCGGCCGCAGTATCCTGCGCATGCATCAGGAATCGCTGGCTACACTCTGCGATTACGAGTGGCCGGGCAACGTCCGCCAGCTGGAAAATACGGTTGAGCGCGCCGTGGCCCTCGAAACCACTGAGGAACTTCACGTGGAGTTGCCGGCCGAGCGCCCCAAAGCCCGCGCCGCCGCCGCATCCGCCGGAGGCTTGCCGGTGGCCGGCAGCGACATGACCCTGCCGCAGGGCGTAGGCATGGAAAATTATGTTGCCGGCATCGAACGCTCGTTGCTGCAAAGCGCTCTCAACCACAGCGGCGGCGTGCAGACCAAAGCCGCCGACGTGCTAGGCATCTCCTACCGCTCGTTCCGCCATTTGATGAAGAAGTACGGACTGTAGAGACGTTGCTTGCAACATCTCTTCTGGCCACAAGAGGTGATCCGGCCCGTACCCGCTGACAATCCACGGCCCCAGACCCGTTGCGCTGCGTGGTGAGAGAGACGTAGCCAGCTACGTCTCTACGACTTTTTCAACTGCTGTTTCCATCCCAGCACGCGCGCTTTCGCACCCTCTGCCTCGGCCTCGGAAATCATTCCTTTTTTCTGATATAGCACCGACAGACTGGTGTGCGCCAGCACGTCATCGGGATCGATTTCCGTAATCTGCTGCGCGACTGCGATCGCCTCGTCATAGCGCTGCAAATCCTGAAGAGCGCGGGCCAGCCCGTGCATCGCTTCGGTGAAAGTGGGGTCGACCGTCACAGATTCCAGATACGCGGACACAGCCTGTTCCAGATGACCCTCGGCCATCAGGTCGAGCGCGGCGTAGTAGTGGTCTTCGGCCTTCTGGCGGGTGTTCGGATCAGACATGAAGTGGTCTCAGGCAGAATCGGATTCTACCACGCGGCCCTGTAAGTTCCGCGGCTTGACGCAGTAGGTATGATGGCTGCATGCGCTACCGTCTCCGCTTTCTGTGGAACGCCACTCGCGGGCATCACCTCGCGCCCTGGCGCAGCCCCTATCTGTTGTGGCGCATTGAGACCTATACCGGCGTCAAGATGACGCAGATCGGATTCCTGGAATTTTGGGAGTTCGTGTGGCGCGAGCGCCATGACCTGTGGCGCTTCTTAAAGTGGACCGGCCAGATGGAACGCTACGTGCACCCCAAGCCGAAGAGGTCTTAGTTACGGTGCTACGCCCCGTTGCCCGCGGCCGCAGCCTCGCCGAGAACAATGCTGACCTCGCTGCCCTTGCCCGCACCCGTCAGCTGAGCGGCCGCCGCGCGGTTGGCCACGATTTCGAGATATCCCATACTGCCGAGAATGCCGAAAACTTCTCCCGGCTCGCCCTCCGCAAACGTGGAATGAATGGAGGTGATCTCGCGGCTTCCTACGACAATCTTAAATGCGCCGGCATTCGACTCAAACAACGCCGGAACATCCTGCGGGGTAATATTGGTGATCAGGTTTCCGAAGCGGTCGACTTTCAGAACCACGGCGCGAATGCGGTTCTCGCCTGCCGGTTTGGGACGCGGCGCGGCGAAGCGCACGTAATCTTCAATCTCGTCGCCAAACTTGTGCGAGTCGACCATCTTTGCAAGATAGGCCGCTACAGGAGCAAACACATCCCGGCCGTGAAAGGTGCTGCTCACCGGTTGCCGGAAATAATGTTCGGAAGTTATATGTCGCACATGGATGCGTTCTTCCTTGGCATACACCATCGAAAGCACGCCATTGTCGGGCGCGACGAAATGATATCCGTCGCTCGAGGCGATAATCGGCCGCCGCGTCGTCCCCACTCCCGGATCGACCACCACCAGGTGCACCGTCCCGGTCGGAAAATAAGAATAGGTTTGCGAAATGGCGATGGCTCCATCGAGCACATCGTAGGCCTGCACCGCATGCGAAATGTCGACAATCGCGGCCTCGGGCACAATGTCGAGAATGACGCCCTTCATGGTGCCAACATAATGATCGTTCAATCCAAAATCGGTGGTGAGAGTAATGATGGGACGATGCGCCAACGGAATCCTCGCTGGAAGACAGAATTGGAAGACAAAATGACTTACAGGAAAGTTAATTGCCGACGAAGCGACGCGTCAAGGCACGGAGGTAATAGGGTCTGCTGAATAATCCGATATTGCTTAACGCTTCTGCTATACTAATTCCGTTGATGCTTTTACCACGGTTTGCTTGTGACGCGGTGGTCCTGCTGCTTTTGACCAGTTTCATCTCCGCCTTTCCTGCCCGCCGTTTAGTTAGAGCTAATTCCAAAACTCAAGTGTGAGCGGCGTTGCGGCTCGAGACGTGTGTCCGAGTGTGCGTGACAAACGGCCCCTCCAAGAAAGAAAAAATCGAATGACCACATTTTCACAACTGCCCTTGTCTTCTGCGTTGCAGCAGAAGCTGGCGGCGGCTCAATTTATCAACTTAACCCCGATCCAGGAAGGAGCGATTCCTCCCGCGCTGCAGGGGCGCGACGTCATCGGCACCGCCCAGACGGGCACCGGCAAGACGCTCGCATTCCTGATTCCGCTGATTGAGATGCTGCAGCGCGAAGCGTCGAAGCACACCACCGCTCTGGTGCTGCTGCCCACTCGAGAGCTCGCCATGCAGGTGCACGAACAATACGAACAACTCCGCACTCGCAACATGCCGAAAGCTGCGCTGGTGATCGGAGGCGTGTCGGAGAAGGGCCAGATTCAAAGCCTGCGCGCTGGTTCGGAGCTGGTGATTGCCACTCCCGGACGTTTGCAGGATCTGATGAATCGCAGATTTGCCGACCTGCGGCACGTGAGCATTCTCGTGCTCGATGAAGCCGATCGCATGCTCGATATGGGATTCTTGCCCGCGATCCAGCGCATCCTGTCGGTGCTGCCGGCGAAGCGGCAGACGCTGTGCTACTCGGCCACGATGGAACAATCCGTTGCCGGCCTGGTGAACGAGTACATGCGCGACCCGGTGCGGGTCGCTCTGGGTTCGGTGCTGAAGCCCGCAGAAAGCGTGCAACTACAGGCCTACGAACTGCGTCCGGGCGAGAAACTCGACGCCTTGCGCCAACTGCTTTATGCGGAAAAAGGCCAGACCCTGATCTTCACCCGCACGAAGCGTGGAGCCGATCGGCTAGTCAAAGATTTGGTTCGTGATGGCTTTAACGCCGGCGTGATTCATGGCGATCGCTCGCAATCGCAGCGCAACGCGGCCCTGAATGGATTCCAGGAAGGCCGCTATCAGGTGCTGGTCGCGACCGATGTCGCGTCGCGGGGACTGCATGTGGACGACGTCGCCCATGTCATCAACTACGACCTGCCCAAGATGGCTGAAGACTTCATCCATCGCGTGGGCCGCACCGGAAGAGCAGGTCTGCAAGGGCAGGCTTCCAG
This sequence comes from uncultured Acidobacteriota bacterium, assembly GCA_963701925.1. Classification (GTDB taxonomy): domain Bacteria; phylum Acidobacteriota; class Terriglobia; order Terriglobales; family Acidobacteriaceae; genus Sulfotelmatobacter. The sequence continues at coordinate 142,866 of CAVPBQ010000004.1, read as the reverse complement.
CCTGGTGGCAGGCGCCGAGGTTCTGGAACTCCGCCACATCGAGCGCGTTCTCAAGCTAAAAATCGAGCGCCGGCAGTTTGACAGCGCTGCCCCCGGCGTCCCGACGCGGGTCGTGCAGAACACGCTGGCGTCGCGAACCCTGACCGCCCTACCGGGAGAAGTCTTCGCCTAGGGCGAACGACAAAATCGCCACGGATCAACGCGGATCTTCACGGATGAAACGAGTGCTTGGGGAAAACCGGCAAGCCCGTGTCTTATCCGTGTTCATCCGCGTGAATTCCGTGGCCAATGAAGTTATTCGCCTCTACTGAATCTCAATATCGCCTGAGCCCGTGCGCACGGAGAGCAACTGGCCGCCGCCGCGGACTTTGCCGCGAATCTGCTTGCGCGACTCCTCCACGCGTCCCTGCACAGTCATCTCAATCGGCGATTGAACATCCACGGTCCCTGAACTGGTAGAAATGTCGGCATCGAATGCCGCGTTTGCCGGCAGCCGCACGCGCACGTTGCCGGAGCCGGTGCGAATTTCCCACGAGCCACTCTGCGTGCCCTCGGCGGTAATGTCGCCGCTGCCAGCCTCGCCATGGAACGCTCCCTGAATACCGCGCACGGTAATGTTTCCCGAACCGGTGTGCAGATCGATGTCACCCTGAGCGGCCTCTTCGATCTCAATATCTCCGCTGCCCGCCCCACCGCGCACCGGGCCGTAAATCTGATGCGCCCGCACGTCGCCCGAGCCGGTATGCAAGCGGACTTCTCCGGTGAGGCTCGTGAGCTTCACATCGCCCGAGCCAGTTTCGATGTCGACGTTGCCATGCGTGCCCTCAATCGTCTGATCGCCCGAGCCGCTATGCGAGCGGATGGTGGTCTCGGCCGGCACGGTGATTTCGTAGTCCACCGAGATGTTTTGCGCGTTCACATAATCGATGTGAACACTGTTGCCGTCCTGCCGGATCGGCGGGTTCTGTTCGATCTGCTGAACGTCGCCTTGACGGTTTCCCCGCAGCCAGTGGTCGCCTACATAAATCTTTCCGTGAATCTGCACCGATCCCGAAGCGCCCGCGCGCACGGTCACGTCTCCGGAATGAGTGAGGACCTCAAGATCCACGGGGCCGCTTACCTGTAGCGTTTTGTCAAAGGTGCCTTGCGGTGTGGAACCGAGGGCAGCCGTGGTCAGGATTGCAATCATGGCGATCGCAATCGACAACCGAATGGACAGCGGGAGAGAATGCTTGCGAAATCTATTCATAATCGTAGTCACTCCAAAAGTGAAAACTCCCGAGCCGCGAGTCCCGAGATGAGCGGTAACTCGCGACTCGGGACTCGAATTCTCGCTAGCCCTACTGCAATACGACCTGATCGCCTTCCTTCAAGCCGCCCAACACTTCGGTTTTCGCTCCGTTCGAGATTCCGATGTTGATCGCGACCTTCTTCATGCCATCCTTGCCTTTGGGGTCCGGAATGTCGACCGAAGCCTTCTTGTCTTTGTCGTACAGGATTGCGCCTTCCGGAATCTGCAGGACATTCTTATGTTCGTCTAGGATGATCTCGGCATTCGCCGTCATCTCCGCCTTCAACTCGCCGCCCGGATTCTGGATCGATACCCGAACTTCGAAGGTGGTGACGTTATCTTTCTCCACGCCCATGGGAGAAATCTTCGTGACCTTGCCCTGAAAAGTCTTGTCCTTGAAGGATTCGACCTTGATCCGCGCCGGCTGTCCCAGATAGACCTTGCCGATATCACTCTCGTCGACCTTGCCCTTGACGTAAACCTCGCTGGTATCGCCCAGCGTCATCACCAGCGTGGCCGACGATCCCAACACCAGAATCGAGCTGACCGCATCACCCATCTCCACATCGCGCGAGAGCACGATGCCATCGATCGGCGAAACGATGTCGGTATAGCTGAGCTGTTCCTCGAGCTGGGTCAGGTTCGCCTGGTCCTGTGCCACCTGCGCCCCCGACTGCGCAATCTTGGCCTTCAAAACGGTGACCTGCGCCTTGGATACGTTCTGCTTGTTCAGCGCCATCTCGTAGTTTTTCTCGGCATCGTCCAAAGACGATGCGGAAACGACTCCGTCCTTCGCCATGCTGTTGGCGCGATCATAGGCGCGCTTCAGCAGCGGCACATCCGGGCCTTCGGCATCCACCTTGGCCCGCTCGTAATCCGCCTGCGAACCCTTCAGGCTGGCCTGTGCCGCTTCCAGCGCGGCCTTGGACTGCGCGACCTGCGCTTCGATCTCGATCTTGTCGAGCTGCGCCAGCAACTGCCCCTTTTTGACGCGGTCGCCGTAGTCGACATAGAGCTTCTTCACAATGCCGCTAGCCTTCGATTTCACTTCGACCTTGGTGATGGGCGTAACCTTCCCGGTCGCCACTACGCTCTTGGCCAGATCGCCTTTTTCCACCTTGGCCAGCTTCGATGGATCAATCTTGGTGCCGCCGCGGGTTGCGGCGATCACTCCGCCCGCGATGAGCAGCACAATCGCCAGCCCGATGCCGCCCCAAATTAACAGTCTGCGCCGCTTCTTCTTAGGATTATTGCCGTTCACAAATGCCTCCTTGGGATTTCGTCAGCCGGAAATTGGGGGCCTGAGCGCCCTCACTGGTTAGTACGTGGTCTGGCTTGCTTTAGTTCCTGACTTCTTAAGAATCATGACTGAAAACCGGGCGAGCTGGTTCAACTCCTCTGTCGCCTGCCTTTTAGACCTGCGTGCTGTAAAAAGGATAGCTGATCCCGAGGGTGAATTTCGTGACCGGAAGCACAAAGGGGGGTTCCGGCCGCATGTGTTTAGATGCGAGATCCGGGCACAAAGCCTCGAGGACCCACTGGTCTATGGCTCGCGAATCCAATAGAATGGCCGTTCCATGATCGCACGCGTGCTGCTACGGGTCTTTCTGATCCTTTTTTTGGTGGCAGCCAATGCTTTCTTCGCCGCAGCCGAATTCGCCCTGGTCAGCGTTCGTGATACCCGCATCCAGCAACTGATCTCCTCCGGACGCATCGGCGCCCGGGTGGTGCAGCGCCTCCACCAGAATCTCGACGAGGTCGTCAACGGCGTTCAGTTGGGAATCACCATGGTCAGTCTGACCCTGGGCTGGCTGGGCGAGCCCATGGTCGCCAGCCTGGTGGGAAGCCTACAGATCGTCCAGCGACTGCCGCACGTGGCCATCTACGCCCACGGCATCGCCATCGCTATCGCCTTCAGCCTGATCACTTACATGCACGTGATCCTCGGGGAGCTGGTTCCGAAGACTCTCGCCCTGCAGCGGGCCGAGCAGGTGGCGCTCGCTGTCGCCGCCCCCATGGAGGCTTTCCTCACCGTGACGCGGCCCGTCCTCTTTTTCATGCGGCGGTCCGGAGGCCTCGTGCTTCGCATGTTCGGAGCTCAACTCACTCGCCGCCGTGGCGCCGTTCACTCTCCCGACGAACTCAAACTCATCGTCACTGCCAGCCGCCAGTTCGGCCAGATTCCCGAATTTCAGGAAGAGATGATTCACTCTGCCATCGAACTCGATACCATCACCGTGCGCGAGGTTATGGTGGCCCGCCCCGACATTTTTTCGCTGCCCTCCGATCTCATGCTCGATGAATCCCTTGCTCGCGTGGTCGAAGGCCAGCACTCGCGCATTCCGGTGTACGATCCGCAGCGCGGTCCCGAGCACATTGTCGGCGTGCTCTATTACAAAGACCTCATGCGCTGGATGCGCCTGCGCCTGAGCAATCTGGGCCAGACTTCCAACACGAAAATCTCGCGCATGCAGATTGGCCAGATCATGCATGACGTGCTGGTAGTCCCCGAGACCAAGGTCCTGGACGAATTGCTGCACGAATTCAAAGAGCGCCGCCGCCATCTCGCCGTGGTCGTCGACGAATTCGGTTCAACCGCCGGAGTCATTACAGTCGAGGACATCCTCGAGCAACTAGTGGGCAACATCGAAGACGAATTCGACGTCTCGCCCAGCGAACCCGCGATCGAAGATGAATCAGTGATCGTGCTGGAAGGCGCGGTGAACATTCGCGATCTGGAAACCGAATATGGCTTGACTCTGCCCCGCGATGCCGGCTTCGAAACGCTGGCGGGATTCATCCTGGCAAGACTGCAGCGCATACCGAATCTGCGCGAATCGTTCGAATACGAAGGCCGCCGCTACACGGTAGAAGAATTGGAAGGCCACCGCATCGCGAGAGTGCGCATAGAAAAAACTGCAAAAGTTGAAGGCGGAGCCGAAACGGCGAAGCAGGGCGGAGACTGACCGGAAGGGAAGGGCACGACTTCAGTCGTGCCGTGAAGGGTTCGATGACTTCCGATTTTAGGCGCTGAGGGTCGACCTTATGAGAGCCCACGACTGAGAACTGACCACTGAAACCCGTCCTCCAACGCGTGCTCTACACGCTGCCAGTTATCTGGCTGGTAGTGAGCCTCGTCTTCCTTCTGATCCACCTCGTCCCCGGAGACCCCATCGCGCAGATGCTGGGCGAGGGCGCGCCCGCCGCCGACATCGCCGCCACCCGCCACGCCTACGGCCTCGACGCGCCGCTCAGCGAGCAATATCTCCGCTACTGGAAAGGCGTCCTCCACGGCGATCTGGGGCGCTCGCTGCGCTTCAACCAGAGCGTCACCCAGCTTATAGCTCAAAGATATCCCTACACGCTGCGCCTGACGCTGGCCAGCCTCTTTGTTGCCATCATCCTCTCCATCCCCGCGGGAGTCCGTTCCGCCCGCCGCCGCAATCGCTGGGACGATCGTCTGCTCTCCGTCGTCAGCCTCTTCGGACTGTCGTTCCCCAACTTTGCACTGGGGCCGATTCTCATTCTGCTCTTCGCCATCAAACTCGGATGGCTTCCCGTCTCCGGCGCCGGATCATTCGCCAACCTCGTCCTCCCCGCGCTCACCATGGGCGGATCGCTCGCCGCCATTCTCACCCGCATGGTGCGCACCTCAATGCTCGAAGAGTTGAGTCAGGACTACATCCGCACCGCCCGCGCCAAAGGATTGCCCGAGCGCACGGTCGTCTACCGGCACGCGCTGCGTAACGCCATGATCCCTGTGCTCACGGTCCTCGGACTGCAATTCGGAGCATTGCTCGCCGGCGCCATCGTCACCGAAAAAATCTTCTCCTGGCCCGGCATCGGCCGCCTCACCATCGACGCCATCTCCAACCGCGACTACTTCCTGGTGCAAGGCTGCATCCTGGCGATAGGACTAACGTACGTAGCGGTAAATTTTCTGACAGATGTGATGTACTCGGTGGCGAATCCGCGGATCAGGCAATAGGATAGGGTGCGGATGCAGGTGTCCATGAATCCAGACTTGACCGACCCCCGATACAGACGTACACTGTATGTACGGTGTACGTCTTGTGTACGTACATTGAAAGATTACATCTATGCCTGGGACAGCAGCTAGCAAGAAACGTAGCGCACGATTTAATGTTCGCCTCACCGAACGGGAAGCGAAGCTCATTCGCCTTGGCGCCGAACAGCGGGGAGTGAACATGACGAACTTTATCCTGGAAAGCGCCTGCGTGCGGGCAGCGCAAGAAATTGCCGAGGCCCGCCATTTCGAACTCAGCCCTAAGGACTGGCAGAGGTTCAGTGAGGCCCTCGACCGGCCGGCTGGGATAAAGTCTCGGCTCAAGAGGCTCTTTGCCGAGCCCACGCTCCTCGACAAGCGCTGATGCCGCATCCGAAACTGCCGCTATCAAGCGTAGAGGCAATCTCCGAATCCCACGACGTAACCCGCTTCGATTGTGGTGCTCACGAATCTCTGAATGACTGGCTGAAACGTTTCGCCCTGACCAGCCAGAAAAACGAATCTGCCCGAACCTACGTCGCACACCGCGGCGGTTCCGTAGTTGGCTACTATTCCATCTCCGCGGGCAGCGTGGCAGCCGAGGAATCTCCAACTCGTATCGCCAAGGGGCTTGCACGACATCCCATCCCGGTCATCTTGCTGGCAAGGCTCGCCGTGGATAAAAGCGAACAAGGGACGGGGCTCGGCAAGGCTCTGCTAAAAGAGGCACTGACACGAATCGCTCACGCCGCGGATATCGTCGGCGCGCGCGCGGTTTTGGTTCACGCGATCGACAAGCCGGCGAGAAAGTTCTATGAGCACTTCGGTTTCGAGTCCTCGCCCATTCATGAGTTGCAGCTGATGCTGCTGATGAAAGACCTTCGCAAGGCCCTGGAAGAATAAACCATCGGGACAAACTAAAGGCGGGGCATGTCTGCCCCGCCTCCCACCGCAACTATGCGGCCTGCATAGTTTTCTTCATGCGTTCTTCCATGTCTTTTGGCGATACATCTTCCATGTGGGTGGCAATCCCCCAAAGATGTCCGAAGGGATCCTGAATGAAGCCATTGCGGTCGCCGTAGAACTGGTCCTGAACGGGCTTCAGGGTTTTCGCGCCTTCGGCCACAGCGCGTTTAACGACGGTATCGACGTCCGGAAGGTAAACGTACAGGCTCACCGGGCTCGCTCCGATTGTCCCGGCACTGACGTGTCCCGCGCCCATGCTGGGGTTTTCCTCGGCCAGCATGATATGCGAGTTACCAATCTTCAACTCAGCGTGCCCGACCTTGCCATCCGGGCCATTCATGCGGACAGTTTCGGTCGCACCAAAAACTTTCTTGTAATATTCGATGGCTCGGGCAGCGTCCTTAACGACCAGGTAGGGTGTGACGGAGTTGTAATCTTTGGGAATATACGAGACTTTATTCACAATTTATCTCCTTAGAATTGGGGGCTAAGGGTGGAGGTTACGGCGTGCACGCGGAGCGGGCGTGACGTCCTGCAGTTCTCTCTATCAGAACATAATCGTAGTCGAGCCGCAAGACTGCGATTTTATTTTGACCTAAATGTCTAGGAGTTCTCCGTATAAGATTGGCCCATGTCAGCCGTCGCCATGCTGCTCCGTCGTCGGGTTGTCGGAAATGCACGCCACAATCCGCTGGCGGCCATTGGCGTGGTTCTGGTCGTCGTCTTCGCGATCTTCGCTGTGTTTGCTCCGTGGATTGCGCCCAAAGATCCAGCGGCGATCGATCTGGCCGCTCGCCTCGACGCAGCCTCGCACGCCCACTGGTTCGGCACCGACGAACTCGGCCGCGACATTCTTTCGCGCGTCATCTACGGTGCCCGCATCTCCCTGCTGGTGGGCAGCAGCGTTGTGCTGACCTCGCTCGCGCTTGGCCTCATCATCGGCTCCATCGCCGGATACTATGGTGGAGCGATCGACCGTTTCGTCAATGTTGTGCTCATGAACGCTTTTCTTTCCTTCCCTGGAATTTTGCTGGCCATCGCGTTCGTCGCCTTTCGCGGCCCCGGCATTTTCAATCTCGTGACTGCCCTTTCGCTCGGCGGATGGGTCGGCTACGCGCGCCTGGTTCGTGGACAGGTTCTCGCGGCTCGCGAGCGCGAGTTCGTGGAAGCAGCTCGCGCCCTTGGCGCTAGCGATGTGCGCATCATCGTGCGCCACATTCTGCCGAATATTATTCAGCCCGTGATTGTGCAGGCCGCCATCGGCATGGCCGGAGCGATTCTCGCCGAAGCCACCATGAGTTTTCTTGGCCTCGGCGTGCCGCCCCCGACCGCCAGTTGGGGAACCATGTTGAACGATGGCCGCGCCTATCTTTTCGAAGCGCCGCACCTCGTAGTCTTTCCTGCGCTAGCAGTGATGCTCGCCGTTCTCAGCTTCAACTTCATCGGCGATGCGCTGCGCGATTACCTCGATCCGCGCTCGCGCATCGAAGCCGGGCTTTAGGAAGTAATCCTCCAAACCCCGCGCCAGTAAGGACATCCGGGCTGCGCAACAATTCTTTACAGCCTGGGTTTCAATTCCGTGAGCGGCGCAAGTCGCGATGACAAAAAATAGCAGCGCACACGGGAGAGAGACGATGAATCGAATGAAACTTACCCTGATGAGCGCGGCCCTGGCGGTGTTCGCGCTGCCAGTGGTTGCGCAAAGCAGCACCCCGGCGAACCCGCCGCAAAACACTGTCAACCAGCGCGAAGAGAACCAGCAGGATCGCATCGCGCAAGGCGTCAAAAGCGGCCAGTTGACTCCGGGCGAAACCGCGCATCTCGAAAGGAACCAGGCGCGCATCGATCGTCAGGTTCACAACCAGCGCGTGGCCAATGGCGGCAAACTCACGCCGCAGGAGCGCGCGCAAGTCAACCGCGAGCAGAATCGCCAGTCGCGCAAGATTTATCGGGACAAGCACAACGCCGCCAAGCAGTAAGCATCTTCATAGTCTGGAGCCCTCACTCCTGCCCGCTTGCCGGCAGCATCGGCGGACTAGTGGGCAAAAGTCCGCTCCACAGCCAGCAATCCGAAAGCATCGACGCCTTCGGCGAAAGCCGGGGGCGTTCTTGTGTTCGCACCGATGTTTGCTTATACGGGGCGATCCGGATAGAGCGCGTTGGGAAAGCGAAAGTGAATCAGCGCCGCGCAAACCAGAAGAATGAGAAACGCTAAGATACTGCCCTCCGGTCCGGCTGAGCCGCCGGTCAGCCAGTTCGGCCCTTGCACCGAGCTGTTCAGAAAACGTCCAACGCCGAGGAGGCCGCTGTCGGGTGTGCCATAGAAGAAAGTTTCGGCCCAGTCCCACGCTGCATGGAATCCGATGGCAAACCAGAGATTGCCGGTGCGCCGAATCATCAGGCAAAACAGCAATCCGGTCGCAACCACCTGCAGAATCCCCAGCCAATTTTCTCCGTGATTGCCCAAATGCGCGACCCCAAATGCGACTGACATAAACAGCGCGGCCGGCCAAAAGCGCAAGCGCCTCGACATGGTGAAAAGCAAATAGCCGCGAAAGGTGAGTTCCTCGCTCAACGACACTGCGAGAAACGTCGCACCCCAAGCCAGCGCCCAACGCAAGCCTGAGCTACCTGTGAGTGCCATGGAGTCGATATGAAAATGGCCCGACACGTTCAGCGGCAGCAGGATCGCCGATAGCATCGCGAAGCCCCAGACCGAGCCCTCCCAAAATCTTCCTCCGAATGCTTGCCGCGGAGGGATTCCATAATCATCCAGCGGGCGCTTCTCCATGCGGGAGACGACCCAGGTCGCCAGCGAAACGAAAAGGGCCATCAGGGCCTTCAGCGGCAACTCGCTGCGCACGGCGAGTAGGGAATTGTTGTGTCCCGCCAGGAGATGGAGCGCGAATGCCACCGGTAAAGGAGGAAGAAAAGCGATTGCGACCCAGACGAAAAGCCGCTGGCGATCAATGCGGCCCCACGGCCGAGGATTTTCTGTGCTCGCGTTTAAAGAATGTGAAGTGTCGACCGGCATACGCCCCCTAGTGACCAGGAGAATACTACCGTCTGTTCTGCGAGGGGGCTAATTGATGGCGGCAAGCCCATGGAAACAGGGTAAATTCCTTTCTTGACAAACATTGCAAATTGCAATATAAATATCCCGATCTGAAATATGACAGATCGGTGACGGAATGAAGCTGGGCGAAAAAATCCGCTACCTGCGGGAAGTCGAAGGCTCGTTGCGCGGACTGGGCCGCCCGATGACGCAATTGGAGATTGTTCGCGCCGTCCGCAAGGAACTGGGTAAGGGCATCAGCCAGTCCTACATGTCGCAAATCGAAAGCGGGGCTCGGCCCCACATGACGCAATCGTCGCGGGCGCTGTTGGCGAAGTTTTTCAAGGTGCATCCCGGATTCCTGGTCGACGACCCGGAGGGATATCACACCGAGCTGACTTCCGATCTGCGCACCACCGAAGGCCAGATTGATGTGTGGCTATTGCAGGGTTCGGAAAAGTTTGCCGCCGATCCGGAGGTCAGCAACGTGCTGATCAAGGCGGCGCGCGAAAAAGATACGCGGCGCAGTTTGTTGCTGCTGGGCGCGATTCTCGATACGCCAGGATTAGCGGAGCGTTTGCTCGAAGCGCTGCGTCCTGAGTTGGCCGTTGGGGGTAATGGCGTGAAGGCGGAAGGGAGGCGAATCCGATGACGAACTTCAACTGGTCTGATTTTTATCTGATCTGCTTTGCGATCGGCTTCTGCTTCAGCTTCTTTTCATTTGTATTTGGAGGCGCGCGCACGGGTAAGTTGCATCTGCCGCACTTCCATGGACACGCAGTTCCGCATGTGCCGGTGGCGCATGGACCTCTGGCGCATGGTCCGGCGCCGGGTCTTGCAGGGCACGCTGGCGGAGCGCATGGCGCGAGTCCAACCAATGATACGGCGCAGGCCCATCACGGAAGCGGAGTATCGCCGTTCAACCCGCCGTCGATGGCGGCGTTCCTGGCCTGGTTTGGCGGCACAGGATACTTGCTCACGCGCTTTTCTTCGCTCTGGGTAGGAATGGGATTGATGCTCTCCGTGATAAGCGGAGTGATCGGTGCAGGGATCATATTCATCTTTCTGAGCCGAGTTCTGATCTCCGAGGAGGAGACCATGGATCGCGCGGATTACGAAATGGTTGGAGTGCTCGGCAAGTTGAGTGTGTCGATTCGTGAAGGCGGCACCGGTGAACTGATTTATTCGCAGGGTGGAACGCGTCGCGTCTGCGGTGCGCGCAGCGAAGATGGCTCAGCGATCGCAAAGGGCACCGAGGTCGTAGTGACGCGCTACGACAAAGGACTTGCATACGTGCGCTTATGGAGCGAAATGTCGGGCGAAGAGGATGAGGCGGCTGGGTTGTCATCCCAGCGGTGATTCACCATAGGAGAATTGCATGAATCGCGACTGGTACAAGACGCTGACGTGGCTGATGTGGCTGGCGTTGCCCATCACGGCGCTGAATTACTGGCGAGCCTGGGATCGGTTGCCGGCGCGGATGGCGGTTCATTTCGACGTGAACAATCATCCCAACGGCTTCACGACGAAGGAAGGCGCGCTGGAGTTGGGGCTGGGAATCATGGTGCTCATCTTGACCTCGTCGACATTGGCAGCGTTGCTGTCCCATGCCCTCAAACCGAGCGCGTCGTGGCCGGTGCTGGTGATTTCTTATCTCGTTCTGGCGGTGGTCTGTTACGGAAATAACGCCATCGTGGTGTTCAATTTGAAAACGCAAGCCGAGCACCGAGTATTGAGTTCGAAAGTTTTTTCCGGGTCGCACTTGGCGACGTAACAACGAGACGTAGCAAGCTACGTCTCTACAACCAAAGTTTTTGCAGTTGGCGAAGGGGAGGTCGTTATGTTCGAAGGAATTTCGAATGCGGTGGTGATCTGGATTTTTGTTGGCCTCGGAGTGATGGTCATCCTGTTCCTGATGAGCGGAATGGCCAGGCTCTATCGCAAAGCTGGGCCGCACGAGGCACTCATCGTGTATGGCTTTGGTGGAACGCGCGTGGTGAAGGGCCACGGCACGCTGGTGCTGCCGATGGTGCAGATCTGCAGAGAACTGTCGCTCGAACTGATGTCATTCGACGTCGCGCCGCAGCAGGATTTGTACACCAAGCAAGGCGTCGCCGTGACCGTCGAGGCCGTGGCGCAGATCAAAGTTAAATCCGACACGGAATCAATTCTCACAGCGTCCGAGCAATTTCTTACCAAGACTGACGACGAGCGGCAAGGCCTGATACGACTGGTGATGGAAGGCCATCTGCGCGGCATCATCGGACAGCTCACCGTGGAAGAAATCGTGAAGCAGCCGGAGATGGTTTCCGACCGCATGCGCGGCACATGCGCCGATGACATGAACAAGATGGGCCTGGAGGTCATTTCTTTCACCATCAAGGAAGTGCGTGACAAGAACGAATACATCACGAACATGGGCCGGCCCGACGTGGCTCGCATCAAGCGTGACGCCGATGTAGCCGCGGCCGAAGCCGATCGCGACACGGCTATCAGGCGCGCTCTGGCGACGCGGGAATCCGCGGTAGCAAAGGCGCAGGCCGACCAGGAGCGCGTGCTCGCGGAAACTTTATCGTTAGCCAAGCAAGCCGAGGCGCAACGCGATCTCGAAGTGAAGAAGGCGCAGTTTCTCGAAGTCACCAAGCGGCAGCAGGCGCAGGCGGACAAGGCCTACGACATTCAGACCAACATCATGCAGCAGCAGGTGGTCGCCGAGCAGGTGAAGGTGCAGCAAGTCGAGAAGGAGCAGCAGGTCAAGGTGCAGGAGGCGGAGATCAATCGCCGCGAGAAAGAACTCATCGCGACCGTGCTGAAAGGCGCCGAGATCGAGCGTCAGCGGATTGAGACGCTGGCGGCGGCCGAGAAGCAGCGCCTGATTGCGGAAGCCGAAGGCCAGGCGTCTTCGATTCGCGCGCAGGGCGAGGCCGAAGCCGAGATCATCTTCAAGAAAGGTGATGCCGAAGCCCGAGCCATGAACGTGAAGGCCGAGGCCTTCCAGGAGTACAACCAGGCGGCGGTGATCGATCGGCTCTTCGCCAGCATGCCGGAAGTGGTGAAGGCGTTGGCGGCTCCGCTCGCGAACGTCGACAAGATCACCATCGTCTCCACCGGCAACGGCGATGGCGCGGGCATGAGCAAAGTCACTGGCGACATCACCAAGATGGCGGCGCAGGTGCCGGCGCTGTTCGAGACGCTATCGGGCATGCCGCTGTCCGAATTGCTCGGCAAGGTGCGGCTGATCGGCGACAAGTCGCCCAAGCCAGTCGATCCGCCGAAGGCGTAAGCGGGTGTTGGTGGGGAAGACAGCAAGTGTCGGGACAGCAAGTGTGGGGACAGCAAGTGTGGGGACGGGCGCCTTCGCCCGTCCTCCGAGCGAAGCGAGGACTTGGAGTGGCTCTGTGACCAGGAAATCAAATCACGCAGGATTAGGCATCGCGCTGGGAGCCGCGCTGGGCGCGGTAGCGGGGGCACTGGCGGGCAACATGGGAGTGTGGCTCGCCATCGGAGTAGCCATCGGCATGGCTCTAGGCACGATGTTCCGGCGAAATGAACCATCATGCCCGGAGTGCGCGGAAATTCATCGCGCGCATGAGAGCAGAAATCAAAGCAACAAGCTAGGAACTAGCAGCTAGAAGCTGAAAAGGGGGTTCGATATGGCATTACTAGAACGTGTTTCAACACTGGTTCGTGCAAACATCAACGATCTGATCGACAAGGCGGAAGAGCCGGAGAAGATGATCAAGCAGGTCATCCTCGACATGCAGAACCAGCTTCTGCAGGTCAAGACGCAAGTGGCGATCGCGATTGCCGACCAGCACCTGCTGGAAAAAAGGCAGAAAGAGAACGAAGAAAAAGTTGCCGAATGGATGCGCAAGGCCGAGCTCGCCGTCGACAAGAAAGAAGACGACCTGGCACGCGCCTCCTTGCAGCGCGTGGAAAGCTATCGCGAGTTGAGCGAGAGCTTTCAGCAGCAGGTGAGCGATCAGAAGGCGCAGGTGGAGAACCTGAAGTCCGCCCTGCGGCAGCTCGAACAGAAGTTGACTGAGGCTCAGGCCAAGGCCGACGTCCTGATCGCGCAGCATCGCCGCGCCCGCGCCGTGGGTAAGGCCAGTGACGCGCGCATGGCGTCAGGCGATGGATCGAAGGCGGCGGCATTCGATCGCATGAAGCGCAAGGTCGCGCACTCCGAGGCGCTCAGCCAGGCCAAGTCCGAAATCGCAGGCGACAACATGGACGACCGCCTCGCAGCGCTCGAAAAGGAAGATCGCATCGAGCAACTGCTGGCCGAGCTGAAGACCAAGCGCGGCGCGTAGCTAGATCGCAACGCGTTTGAATTTATGTTTAGCGACATCTACGACTATGTTTCGCTGATGTTTTACTGGCGCTGGCCCAAGGCTCAGGGCGTGATTACCGCCGTCGATCTCCGACGCGTTCAGTCTTCCTCCAACGCGACCGAGACTTTGCAACTTGTAGTTGTCTACAAGTTCTCGCTTGGAGACGACGGGCCCTACACCGGGGAATCGGCTTGGTCGCCGCTGCTCGATAACATAGACCTGATGAATATTGGCGAAATCCTCCGCGCCGGACAGGCGGTTACGGTCCGCTATCGAAGGGACAACCCAAGCGTGAACAGGTTGGATCGCAGTGTGTGGCGAGATCTCGATGGGCTCTAGGAACTGGGAATGGAAGTTCTATTTCACGATGAGCCGGAGGAAAGGGAGGCATCATGTCGGGCCGCAAGCTGAATGGTTTTATCTCGGTGGGATTGCTGTCACTGTGCGCAGGGATCATTCTGCGGAATTGGACGCACGCCCGGTACTCTGAGTTCGCGGCGGGCTTCTTCATCGGCTTGTCGATCGTGTTCATCATTGCGGGGGCCGTGCAGCAGCGGCGCGGCGCTTCGCGGTAGTCACTTCTACCGGACCGAATGACGGCGCCGCGCGTCTAGTGATTCCTCCGCTCAACAACTTTCTTTTTCGAGGCTTGCGTCTCCGCCCAGCGAGGCGCCGTAACTGATTTATTTTCCAGACGCTTACAGCTCTAGGCAACAATTCTCCGCCTTCCGGGTTTCTAATACCACACGATGTCAGCCGTGGCCGACGGCTTTTCCGGGGCGAGAATCCCCGGTTGCGCGCGCTTCCAAAATTCACTCTGAGGTTCTTTATGAGGCAGCTAGTGGCAGTAGTGTTGTTAGGGGTGTGCGCGGCGCTGGTGGGCTGCGGGTCGAACAGCGGCAGCAATCCGGCGAGCATTAACGGAACCTGGACTGCCACACTCATGGATTCGAACAACCAGCAGGCGTTCTTCCAGTTTGCGACCAATCTGATCGTGCAAGGCAACGGGACGCTGGCGGTCAGCAGCTTCACCATTACTTCGCCATCGCCTTGCATCACCTCGACCGGTGGAACCACCGAAACGGGATCGTTCTCGCTCAGCGGCAACTTCAATGGGAACGTGACCGGAACCTTCGGCTTCACCGTGCAATCCGACTCGCCAGCCACAAACACGATCAAGCTGACGGGCACCGCCAACGGGAACACGATCTCCGGCACGTGGTCGGCAACGGGCACGGGCTGCACCGGCAACGGCACCTTCACGATGACCAAGATGTAGGCCTGCCCATCTGCCCCCATCTCATGGGGGCAGAAGCTGGCCGTTAGTCAGGCGGGCTTCGATCTCGCACGAGCGATCGAGGCCCACCTTACATCCCTTGACGGGTGAGACTGCATCTCTCTATTCTCAGTACGAACAATTCTCGATACGGAATCCAGGCAATCATCCTCACCGAACTGAAGGACTGCGAATGAAGAAGTTGTTTGCCGTTGGCGCCCTGCTGGCGCTGGGAGTATGGCTCGGCGGCTGCGCCAGCCGCACCCTTACGCCCACAAACCTGACCGCGATTACCAGTGGTAATTGGGAAGCGACGTTAAGCGGCGGCCTCGGCGAGGCCAGCAAGCTGGATTTTTTGGCTAACTTTCAGGCGAATTCCGGCGGCGGCGCGCTCGACATCACTGCCTTCAGCTTCATCAACGTTGACTCCAATTCCTGCTTTTCCCGAGTGCAAAGTGAGAGCGGATCGACCATCCTGACGACGAACGTGACCGATCAGGTCACGGGATCCATGATCATGACCATCATTTCATCCAGCCCGAGTGGTAATACGCTCACGCTGTCGACCACTGCCGGCGATGGGTTGCCGGGTGGCGAGGTGACTGGTATCCGCAGTAACGGCGCGGTGACCAATGGAGCGGTCACAGGGAACTGGACGTTGACTGGCACCAATGGCTGCACGGGCCAGGGAACTTTCCTCATGTGCCAGGGTGCGGCTACCTGCACCCCCGTCATCGAGTAAAGCCGAATCTTCCGAGCTTTATTTGGGATGCCGGACTGCTATAGAGTCTCAAGCTATGAAGCGCACTCTCCAGCAGATTGCTGACGCCGTGGGCGCGCGCTTGATCAGCGATGGCGGCGTCTCGGTCAGCGGAGTGGCGAGCATCGCAGCGGCCTCGCCCGACGACCTGGTTTTCGTTGAAGATGAAAAATATCTTGCGGCGGCTCTGCAATGCGGAGCCGGAGCTGTAGTTGCGCCAGAGTTTGCGGCCTCGACTTCCTGCAGCAAGCCCCTGCTGATCAGCGATCATCCTAAGCTAGCCTTCGCGCGGGCGGCACGCTTGCTGAACGACCTCGCGGCGCGCGACGGCGGACCGAAATCCGCCAATGTACATCCGAGCGCGGTTGTCGGCACTGGCGCTGAAATTGGCGGCGGTTCGTCAATTGACGCTGGATGCGCCATAGCCGACGGCGTCATCATTGGACGCGACTGCCAGATTTATCCAAATGTAACCATCTACGCAGGCACAACTTTGGGCGATCGCGTCCTCGTGCATGCGGGAGCAGTGTTGGGCAGCGACGGCTTCGGTTATGTCCGCGACCGCAAGACCGGGCGCTATGAAAAGTTTCCTCAAGTCGGAAAGCTCGTCATCGAAGATGATGTCGAGATTGGCGCCAATACAACCATTGACCGCGGAGCGCTCGAGGAAACCCGCATCCGGCGCGGGGCGAAGATCGACAACCTCGTGCACATCGGCCACAACTGCCAGATCGGCGAAGACGTCGTGATTGCCGCGCAGACCGGCCTTTCCGGAAGCGTCGTCATCGAGAATGGAGTCGTCCTCGGCGGCCAGGTCGGCATCGGCGAGGGCGCGCGCGTGGAAGAAGGAGTGATGGTCGGCGGCCAGGGCGGCATCCTGCCGAAAAAGGTTCTGCGCGGCAAGGGCCAGCCGTTCTGGGGAACTCCAGCGCAGCCGCTGCGCGAATACCTGCGGCAGTTAGCAATACTGGCGCGTCTGGCAAAAAAAGATTGATCACGTGGAGGCGGACGCATTCGTCCGCCTGCGAGCGCAGCGAGCCCCGGACAAATGGCTGCGACCCACGTCAGCGCCAACGGCGCAACTACGATTTTCCCATGGCTCTAATCGTCATTGGCGGGCATTCGCGAAGCGTCGGCAAGACCAGCGTAGTCGCCGGAATAATCTCCGCCCTGCGCGAGTTCGACTGGACTGCCGTGAAAATTACGCAGTACGGCCACGGCATCTGCTCGGCCAATGGCGAAGCCTGCGATTGCGCCACCCGCGACCATTCCTGGGCGGTTAGCGAAGAGCGCGATCGATCCGGCGAGTCGGACACATCGCGCTTCCTCCTGGCCGGCGCGGCGCGATCGCTCTGGGTGCGGACTGAGCAGGGAAGACTCGCCGAGGCAATGCCCACCCTGCGCCAGCGGCTGCAGAGCGCGACCAACGTAATCATCGAGTCGAACAGCGTGATGAAGTTTCTGCGGCCGGATTTATATCTGACGGTGCTCGATCCGTCCACTGCTGACTTTAAGAATTCCGCCCGCGAATTCCTCGACCGCGCCGACGCCGTCATTCTCCATGAGTGCGGCGACGCTGCATGGCAAGCAGTCTCCCTGAAGCCGGTGACGAGTCAACCCACGTTCCGCATCGCTCCCCCTCTGTACGTCACGCCACAAATCGTCGACTGGGTTCGTTCACAGCTGACAACTCATCGCTCATAGCTCGAACTCGCTACTCACGCGCTGACAACCTGCATTTGCTATCCTTCCCCCGTGCGGCAAATTCATCTAAGCGCCTGGCTATTGATGCTCCTGTCGGCAGTGCTGCAGGTGCTCATCTTTCCGCTTCCTGGCATTTACATTCTTTCCTGGTTCGCGCTCGCACCCCTGATTCTTGCCCTGCTGCGCGCGCGTCCAGCAGGAGAACTGGAATTTGCCGACGCTTTGCGATTGCGCGCCGCATCTCCGGCGCAAGGATTTCTACTCGGCTACCTCTGCGGAATTCTGTTTTATGCCGGCACCTGTTACTGGATCTACGACACCATGCGCCAATACGGCGGCCTGAGCGCTCCCATGGCAGTACTGGTGCTGTTTTTATTTTGCTGCTACCTGGGGCTCTATCACGGTTTCTTCGGCCTTCTGCTGAGCCTCTTGTCCGAGCCGCGGGACTTTCGTCGCGCGCTCGTGGTCGCGCCGTTCTTGTGGGTCGCGGTGGAACTGGCTCGTACACGCGTCACAGCCTTCCCCTGGAATCTGCTGGGCATCGCGCAAGTCGATAACTCCGCCCTGTGTCACATCTCGGCGCGGACCGGCGTTTACGGAATTTCGTTTGAGATTGTGCTGGTGAACGTGGCACTGGCCGCCGCTTTCCTGGTGCCCAGAGAAAAGCGCGCCGCGATGCTGGTCGCTGCCCTGGCGGCTGCGGCTGTGCTGCAGGCCGGAAGGCTGGTCACGCCTCCGGAGGCGCATGCCGATCGAGCCGCAGTCCTGGTGCAGCAAAATATTCCAGTTGCCGGCAATTGGACTCCGGCCAGATTCCGGCAGACTTTGAGCGAACTGACCGCGCTCACCGTGAAGACTGCCTCGTCGCAGCCAGTGAAAATTGATCTGATCGTCTGGCCCGAATCGCCCGCGCCTTTCTTCGCCAGCGATGCGCAATTTCGTAGCGCCACTGGCGATATGGCCCGCGAGACTCGGGCCTGGGCATTGGTGGGAGCGATTGGCGAAGAAAAATCCTCGGGCAGCGAGAACCCAAGCATATTTAATTCCGCCGCGTTGATCAGTCCATCTGGCGAGTGGGTGGCCCGTTACGACAAAGTTCATCTCGTGCCCTTCGGAGAATATCTTCCGTTCCCCAGCTTATTTGCCTTCGCGGGCGGCCTGACCAAAGAAGTCGGCGAGTTCACTCACGGCGCATCCCGCGTACCGCTCGACGCAGGCGGCGAGCGGCTTGGAATTTTCATCTGCTATGAGTCGGTCTTTCCCGACGAAGTCCGGCAGTTCGCTAATCAGGGCGCGCAGCTTCTGGTGAATATTTCCAATGACGGATGGTATGGAGATAGCGGCGCCTTCGCGCAGCACTTGAATCAGACGCGCATGCGGGCCATTGAAAACAATCGCTGGCTGCTGAGCGCAACCGATACCGGCGTCACCGCCTCGATCGATCCCTGGGGCCGCGTGGTCGCGCGCATTCCGCGCAAAGAGCGGACGGCGCTGGTTGCGCATTATGCCCTCACCTCCGTAACCACTTTCTACACTCGTCACGGCGATTGGTTCGCTTATGCCTGTGCGATAATTTCTTTGGGAGCGCTTCTCGCGCGCTTCACATCCTCAAAGAATCGCCGGAAGGCCGAAGCCTCATCATGAATCAGGAACTGGAAGTTGCCTACGACAAGCTGAGCAAAAAAGTCCAAGAGCTCCGGGAGTATCTTTGACGCGGAGAAAGTTCGTCCGCAACTAGCCGAAATCGAGAAACAGGCCGCTGAGCCCGACCTGTGGTCGAACCCGCAGAGATCCCAGCAGGTAATGCGCGAAAAGAAACGCTTGGAGCATGTGCTCGCGACCGATGCCGATCTCGCTCGCCGCAGTGGCGACATCGCTGCATACTTCGATCTCGCCCGCGAAGGCGAAAACGTCGATGCTGACCTGCAGCGCGAAATCGAAGCGCTGACCGGCCTTATCGACAAACTCGAAACTGAGACGCTGCTCTCCGGCGAGAATGACGCACGCAACGCCATTGTTACGATTCATCCCGGCGCCGGGGGAACCGAGTCGCAGGACTGGGCCGACATGCTGTTGCGCATGTATCTGCGCTGGGCCGAGCGTCAGGGTTTCGAGACCGTGCTCTACGATTATCAACCGGGCGAAGAGGCCGGTCTGAAGTCCGCGACTTTCGCGGTGAACGGCGAGTACGCTTTCGGATTGCTGATGGGTGAAATCGGCGTGCACCGACTAGTGCGCATTTCTCCCTTCGACCAGGCCAAGCGCCGCCATACCTCGTTTGCCAGCGTCTACGTTTCGCCGGAGATCGATGAGAGCATCGAGATCGTCATCAAGCCCGAAGATATTCGCATCGACACTTACCGCTCCAGCGGCAAGGGCGGCCAGCACGTCAACACGACAGATTCTGCGGTGCGCATCACGCACATCGCCACAGGCCTAGTCGCCAACTGCCAGAATGAGCGCTCGCAGCACAAGAACAAAGAACGCGCCATGAGCATGCTGCGCTCGAAACTCTACGAGTACGAGATGGAGAAGAAGCGCGCCGCTACCAAGAAAATCGAAGACTCGAAACTCGACATTGAATTCGGCTCCCAGATTCGTTCGTATGTGTTGCAGCCCTATCGCATGATCAAGGATCATCGCACCAAGACCGAAGTCGGCGACGTGGACCGGGTGATCGACGGCGACCTGCAGCCGTTCATCCGCGCATATCTGCTGGCGCGCCGCGGAGAGAATCAGTGACGGCGACAAAGAAAGCTCGACCAAAGAAGCCCCGCAACGCTGCGAAGAAGACGCTCTTGGGCCCGCGTTTTCTGAAAGCCTTTTTGTTTGCTGCCGAGAAGCACAAGCATCAGACGCGCAAGGCTTCCTCGATCCCCTATGTCGCGCACCTGATGGGCGTCGCCTCGCTGGTGCTTGAAGCTGGCGGCGACGAAGATCTCGTCATCGCCGCGCTACTGCATGACATAGTTGAAGATTGCGGCGGAGCGCCCATGCTGAAAGAAGTTCGCCGCCGTTTTGGCAGCCGCGTCGCCAAAGTCGTGGACGGCTGCACCGACTCCGATACTTATCCCAAACCTCCGTGGCGCGAACGCAAAGATAAATACATCGCCCACCTGAAGACCGAAAATGACGACACGCGCCTGGTCTCAGCGGCGGATAAGCTCAACAACGTGCGCTCCATTCTGAGCGACTACGGTGTCATCGGGGAAGACATCTGGCTCCGCTTCAACGGCGGGCGCGAAGGGACGCTGTGGTATTACCGCACGCTGCTCGACGAATTTCTGTGCCGGCCGCCCAATCGCATCACCTGCGATTTGGAACTGGCGGTCAACCAATTGGAATCACTGGTCGCACGCGACTCGAATATGAAGTCGAAGGAGGCGTGATCTGATGACGCGCACAATCGATCAAATCCGCGCATCGAAGTTGGCTTCCAACATGATGCAATTCGCTGCCCGCGGCGCGTTGCAAGTGCCTCCAGCGGAGAACATCGAAATCCTGGTCTATCTCGCCGTGCACAACAAAGTTTTCGGCGAACTGGCGCGCATGACGCTGGCAGGCTGGGACGAGAAAGCCTCGCGCGCCGCGGCCGCCGATCCGCAGACTTCCGCCGAAGTCCTGACTTACATGATCGCGCACGACAATCTTCGCCCCGCGCTCTTGCCCGATCTGCTGGCGAACCCTAGCGTCACCGAAGCCCAGATTGCGAAGCTCGCCGTCTCTGCCGGGCGCGACACGATCACCGAGATGCTGAACAGCGATCGTGTGCGCTCTTTTCCCAAGGTTCTGGAAACCCTGCGCGGAAATCCGTACTTGAGAAAGGAAGAGGCCGAGGAGCTAAAGAAACTCTCGACAAAGGAGGCAAGCGTTTCCGCCAGCCCTGCGCTGGAAGCGAAACCGGTGACAGCGGCCGAAGACAAACCGGAAGCCCATGAGAGTTCCGAGCCCGTTGATCCAGCCCATGAGGAAACTGTCACCGCCTATCTCAGCGAGCACGCCCACGAAATCGAAGCCGAGCGCGACAAGCCTTTTCAGGCCGTAGGCGGCATTGTTGATCTGCTAGGCGAAGACTACTTTCCGGTGATTGAGGTGTCGGAGGCGGCTGCCGCTCCCGCGCAAGCACCGGCCGCGAATCCGGCCGCTGCACCAACACCTGCAGCGGTGAAGGCCGCCGCTGCTGCAAAGAAGCCGCCCGCCCCGGTTGCGGCCAAACGCGAAAATACGGTGCAGAAAATTAACCACCTCGATGTGAAGGGCCGCATCCAGCTGGCCTTGAAGGGAAATAAGGAAGAGCGCTCGCTTCTGATTCGTGATGGTACCAAGGTGGTCGCGCTCGCGGTGCTGGAAGCCCCCAAGCTTTCTGACGGCGAAGTGGAAAAGTTTGCCAGCCAGAAAAACGTGCTGCAGGCCGTCCTGCGGCAGATTCCGCTCAAGCGCCGTTTTGCGAAAAACTATATTGTCGTGCGCAATCTCGTGGCGAATCCGCGCACGCCCCTCGATCTCGGCCTCACCCTGATGAAGAATCTTCTGATTCAGGATTTGAAAAATCTTTCCGCCAACAAAGAAATCGCGGAGACGATTCGAAAACTCGCACTCAAGATGTACAAGCAGAAGTTGGAAGCGGCGAATAAGAAATGAGGGCCCATGGTTCCTTCAATCCAAAACGATCCGATTGCCGATCTGCTGAAAGAATCTAAAACCATTGTGGTGGTCGGACTGTCGGGCAATCCGCTGCGTCCCAGTCACGGCGTTTCCGCCTATATGCAGCAGCACGGATACCGTATTATTCCTGTCAACCCGAATATCGACGAATGCCTCGGTGAGCCCGCTTACGCGTCTCTGCTCGACGTTCCCGGGAAGATTGATATCGTGAATATTTTTCGGCGCTCCGAATTTGTGGAGCAGATTGTCGATCAGGCGATCCAACTCAAAGTCCAAGCCATCTGGATGCAGGAAGATGTGATCCACCAGAAGGCAGCCGAAAAAGCGCGCCGGGCAGGGATTTTCGTGGTGATGGACCGTTGCATCCTCAAGGAACATCACGTCCGCGCAAGATAAATTCTAGCGCGATTCTTTTGAACGCGCGGCCTTGATCTGCTCCAGCCGTTCGCGGATGCGTTTCTCAATCCCCTCGTTGGTCGGCTTGTAATACTCGCGGCCGCGCAAATTTTCCGGCAGGCATTCCATGTCTGCGACCTTGCCTTCCATATCGTGCGCGTATTGATAGCCTTTACCGTAACCAAGTCCCTTCATCAATTTCGTCGGGGCGTTACGCAGATGCAGAGGCACGGGATCGGCCGCGGTCTGCTCGACATCCTGCTGCACGTCGCCATATGCCGTGTAGAGCGCATTCGACTTCGGCGCGACCGACAGATACACCACCGCCTGCGCCAGCGCCAGATTGCCCTCCGGCATGCCGATGAAGTCGACAGCATCGCGGGCCGCCATGCACAGTGAAAGCGCGGAGGGATCGGCGAGGCCAATATCTTCGACAGCCATGCGCACGACTCGACGGGCAACATACAGCGGATCTTCTCCAGCTTCAAGCATCCGGCCGAGCCAATAGAGTGCGGCGTCGGGATCGCTGTTGCGCACCGACTTGTGCAGCGCCGAAATCAGGTTGTAATGCTCTTCGCCAGTCTTGTCGTAAAGCAGAATCCGTTTCTGCAAAGCATCGCGCACGATGTCGTCAGTGATCTCATACGAGTCGGATACCCCATCCTTCTCGCGTACTTTGCGAGAGGGTGGGGATGTTGATTTTGCCAACCCAGCCGCCACTTCCAAAACGTTGTAAGCACTCCGCGCATCCCCACTCGTATAGCTGGCAATTTTCTTGAGCACATCGTCAGGCGCGGCCACGTTCATCTCACCCAGCCCGCGTTCGCGATCATTCAGCGCACGCCGCAACAGCCCCACAATCTGATCCTCTGTCAGCGGCTGCAGCACATACACGCGGCAACGCGAGAGCAGCGCCGAGTTGATCTCGAACGAAGGATTCTCGGTCGTCGCCCCAATCAGCCGGATGTTTCCTTTCTCCACGTGCGGTAGAAATGCATCCTGCTGCGCCTTGTTGAAGCGATGAATTTCGTCAATGAAGACGATGGTCCGCGTGCCATACTGACGCGCCCGCTCGGCGTCGGCCATAACCTGTTTGATCTCTTTGATGCCGGCCAGCACGGCGGAGAATTCGATGAACTCCGCTTTGGTCATGTGCGCGATGATCTTGGCCAGCGTCGTCTTGCCCGTGCCCGGAGGTCCCCAGAAGATGAGCGAGCCCATGTCGTCGCGTTCAATCTGCACCCGCAGCGGCTTGCCTGGTCCGATCAAATGCTCCTGCCCGGCGTACTCCTCTAGCGTGCGCGGACGCATGCGGTCGGCCAGCGGGCGCGTAGCGTCGGCGACATTGCCGGCATTCGGGATGGGCTGAAAAAGGTTCACGTGGCCAATTCGCTTCTCTGCTTCAGCTTAACTCACAGCCGGCTTTCTGCGGAACGCCGTGCGCCGCCCTATTTGACGCGATTCGCCGCAGCCCCTACCATTCCTCTACGCATGATCGGCGAGACCATATCCCATTACCGCATTCTCGAACAGTTGGGCGGCGGCGGGATGGGAGTCGTTTACAAGGCTGAGGACACTGAACTGGGCCGCTTCGTCGCCTTGAAATTTCTGCCTGACGATCTGGCCAGAGATCCGCAGGCGCTCGAGCGTTTCCGCCGCGAGGCGCGGGCCGCATCTTCCCTGAACCATCCCAACATCTGCACCATTTATGAGATCGCCAAGAGCGGCGAGCGCATGTTCATCGCCATGGAATTTCTGGATGGCTCCACGCTCAAGCACCGCATCAACGCGCAACCGCTCGACAAGGAAGTGCTGCTGACGCTGGCGGTCGAGATCGCCGACGCTCTGGAGGCGGCGCACTCCAAGGGAATCATTCACCGCGACATCAAGCCCGCAAATATTTTCGTAACCGCGCGCGGTCACGCCAAGATTCTGGATTTCGGCCTGGCCAAGGTGGAAGTTGCGAATCCTTCCTCCACTTCCGGCAACACGCAAACCCGTACCCTCGATGGCCCGCAGTTGACCAGTCCGGGCTCAACTCTGGGCACGGTTGCTTACATGTCCCCGGAGCAGGCGCGTGCCAAAGAACTCGACGCCCGCAGCGATCTTTTCTCTTTCGGCGTGGTTCTCTACGAGATGGCTACCGGGATCCTGCCGTTTCGCGGAGAAAGTTCAGCCGTCATTTTCAAGGCGATCCTCGATGCCGCACCCCCTCCGGCGATGCGGCTGAATCCAGATCTGCCTGCGGAGTTGGACCGCATCATCCACAAGGCCCTCGAAAAAGATCGCAACCTGCGCTATCAGAATGCAGCTGACCTGCGGGCGGATCTCTCGCGACTGAAGCGCGATCTGGACTCCGGACGATCCTCCGCGGCCGACGTTTCCCAATCTTCAGGTGCAGGCTCCGCGGTCAATGTGCCCGCAGCCAAGAATTCGCGCTGGCTTTTGTGGGCCGGCGTCGCCGCACTATTGGCCGTGATTGCGGCCGGAGCGTACTGGCTGCGGCTCAGGACCGAAGCCAACAAAATCTCTTCCATCGCGGTCCTGCCGTTCACCAATGCCACCGCCGACGCGAACAAAGAATACCTCAGCGATGGCTTGACGGAGAGCCTGATCAGCGCGCTTTCCCGCCTTCCGGGCATGAAGGTTATGGCACGCAGCACGGTCTTCCGCTTCAAGAACAGCCAGGACGATCCCCAGAAGGTTGGGCAAACCCTGCAAGTGGCAGCCGTGCTAACCGGACGCATCACGCAGCATGGGGACGAACTCGGCATTCACGCCGAACTCGTCAATTCCGCCGACGGCAGCGAAATTTGGGGAGCGCAATTCACTCGCAAGCAGGCGGACATTACGCAGGTGCAAAGCGATATCACCCGCGACGTTTCCAAAAGCCTGCACCTGCAGATCAGCGGGGAGGAGGAACAGAAACTGGGCAAGGCCGGAACCAGCAACGCAGAAGCCTACCGCCTCTATCTGGAAGGCCGCCAGCAGTGGGCTGGGCGCACGCAGCAGGGCCTGAAAAAGAGCATCGAATTATTCCAGCAGGCGATCGCCGCCGATCCTAATTACGCCCTCGCCTATGCCGGACTGGCCGACACCTATGGCGTGGCCCCAAGCTATGACATCGGTATCGGCTCGAAGCAGTCGATTGCGCTTTCCGATGACGCCTCACGCAAGGCTGTGCAGCTGGACGGTTCACTCTCTGAAGCCCACAATTCGCTTGCTTCCGCGCTGGCGTCTGCCTGGCGCTGGAGTGAGGCCGAGAGCGAATTCCGCCGGGCCATCGAGATCAATCCCAACAATGCCAATGCGCATTATTTCTATGCGTTCCTGGTGTTAGTGCCCGAAAACCGGGCGGACGAGGCGCTGGCGGAATTTCGCACCGCGCTTTCTCTGGACCCGCTCTCCCCGATCATCAATACCAATTACGGCTGGACCCTGATGGTGGCGCACCACTATGACGAATCTCTAGCTCAATTCCAAAAAGTGATAAATCAGGATCCGAAATTTGGGCCGGGGCATTTTAAATTTTCGCACGTGTTGGCCGCAATGGGTCGCTATACAGAGGCGGTGGGCGAGATGCAGAAGTTGGAGGAACTCGTCGGGCGTGTGTCGGTGACTCCTGATGCCAAGGGATATTGCACGTTGAATCAGGCAATCCTCGGAGCCGACAGAATGCCATCGTCAGCCCTGGCCTGCGCGAGTACGAACCGCGAAGTGGCTTTTCAGGCGCTGGAGTCAGGCTATGAAAATGGAGATTTGGTCGGCGACTTCATCCGCGGCCCGGAGTTTGACCCGTTGCGCTCCGATCCGCGCTACATCGAAACCATGCGGAAAATGGGGCTGAACCCATAAAGGCGAGTCGCTTTGGTATGTGCGGACGGCAGAAGGAGGTCCGTAATGGCGCGTCCGAAGATCTTCTGGGCAAGTGTTGCCTTGGTATTACTGACGGTTGGGGGACTAATCAGCCTGTATCAGGTGTTGTTCGATTCATGGATGACGGCCTATCCGTTCGCCAATGCGAATGAGTGGCGCATGCGGTTTTACATACGGCTGGCGACGACAACCGTCATCGCGTTGTTTTGGTGCACTCTGGCGATATGGCTGCACCGCAGCGACGACGAGTTGGAGGTGCTCGATAAGCTAGGGCGATTCTAGGATTTTCGTTGGCATGGCACCTCTGCGTAAGGCTCAGTGCCTCAAGCTGCGAAGCGCCGAAAGAATACAGCCAGGGCGCAGCCCTGGGTGATAACCGCAAAAAGGACCAAGCCCTGAAAGAGCGAAAGAGAATTTACGCGCCTGCCGTCACACTTTGGACAAACCGCAACTCCGGCGCCGCTGGCAGCGCCCCAACCTCGGCCCCGTAGCGATAAAACAATCGTAGCCCTTCAAGGCAGTCGGCATCGAGTTGATAGTGAATGTTCTCCGTCAGGTAAGACTGCACGTCAGCCTGACTGATCCCCAGTTTGGGTGCCCAATCCTCGGCGATCAACTGCAGGCTGGAAGGTGCGAGCCCGTGATCGCGGGAATCGCGAAATACAGCCGCCAAATCGACCGACGGATCGGCCTCGCTCAACGTATCCCCACGCACCGCCCAGAACGCAAACACAAACGGCTTGCCCGTATAGCGAATCCATTCTTCCGCCAGGTCGAGCGTGTTATAACGCCTTCGATCAATCTGCAGCGCTGGATCGCCGATGACCAAACCGGCGTCGCACGCGGCCAGCATCTGCTCAATATCAGGCGCCATCGAGGTAAACGTTCGTCCGCCGCCGAGCCACTTCTCGAACAGAATCTTCGTCAACGCCACCGACGTCATGGAAGACGTATCCAGCGCGACCGTGCGCACTTTTTCAATCGGCATGCGGCTGACCAGCAGAATCGACCGTACCGCCCGCCGCGAAGCGATCGCAACATCGGGAAGCACTTGCAACCCCGGTATCTGCGGGTACGCCGCAGCCGGAATGATCCCAATATCTGCGCGGCCTTCAGCCAGCGCGCCGGCACAAGCCGAAGGCAAAGTGTAGGAAATATCGAACTGGGTGGCCCATCCTTTCGCGTTTCTTGCGAAAGGGTGGGTTCCGCTATGCTCGAAATCCCACATCAGCGGCGCGGTATTCAGGTAGGAAATGGCGGAAATCCGCAAACGACGCATTCTTCCTCATTTATTCGAGCTTTCCACAATATTAACAAACCGGATGTGACGTGTGACCTTGACGCCGTCCTCGCCCGCTCAGTACAGTCCGCTGTCGGCCATGTCGAGCCTCGCCATATCTCCGTCCGCCACGCACTTGCTGGAGTGGCTTGCCATTTCCTTGACCCAGGGCATGGGACCCACCAAGGGCCGGAAGCTGATCGAGCATTTCGGCGGCCCAGAAGCCGTTTTCCGTGCGTCATTGACCGAACTCGAGGCTGCCGGGATTCGCGCGGTTTCCGCACAGTCCATTGCCACGGGAAAATCCGCCGAACTCGCCCGCGAAGAGATCGCCCGCGCCGCCGCCGCCGGCGTCACCGTACTCTCTCTTGATGACCCGTTTTATCCGCCCCGGCTGAAAGAAATCTACGACCCGCCGCTGGTCCTTTATATTCGCGGCAATACTGAAGTCCTGACCAAGCCCGGCATCGCCATGGTCGGCACGCGCCATCCCACGCCCTACGGCTCTGGCATGGCCGAGCGCCTGGCCTGCGATCTGGCCGCGCAAGGCCTCGTCATTCTCAGCGGCATGGCCCGCGGCGTCGATACCGCCAGCCATCGCGGCGCCATCACCGCCAAGGGCAAAACCGCCGCCGTATTCGGCACCGGCGTCGATGTGATTTATCCCAAAGAAAATTCGCGGCTGTCCGAGCAGATTCTTGCCCTCGGCGGCTCTCTGATCTCCGAATTTCCCATCGGCACTTTTCCAGCTCCGCAGAATTTTCCCATCCGCAACCGCATTCTCAGCGGCATGTCGATCGGTGTGCTGGTCGTCGAAGCCGCCGAATATTCCGGCACGCGCATCACTGCGCGCTGCGCCCTCGAGCAGAATCGAGATGTTTTCGCCGTGCCCGGCAACGTCACCAACAAGAATTCCTGGGGTCCGAACACACTCATCAAACAGGGCGCCAAGCTGGTTGCGACATGGGAAGACGTGTGGGAGGATCTCCCGACAGATGTACGACTTGCGTTGACTCCCACCTCCTCCCCTGAATCCTCTGGCACCTCCTCCGCATCTCTATTTTCGGATGAAGGGCTTCCTCCTCACGAAAAGCGAATCCTGAGCCTGCTCAAAGCCGACGAAGCCACCCACATCGATCAGCTCGTCGAAAAGCTGGAGACAGAACTCTCGTCTTCAGAAATTTTCGCCGCCCTCTTCGAACTGGAACTCACCGGCAAAGTCCGCCAAATGCCCGGAAAGAATTTCGTAAAAAGCTTTTAGCTATTAGCTCTTAGCCTTTAGCTCAATCTGCTTTTGTTTTGGAGGACATAGTGCGGAACTACAAGGACCTGACGGTTTGGGAGAAGTCGCACAAACTCACTCTCGCTGTTTACAAACAGTCGAGTTTATTTCCAAAAGACGAGCGCTACGGGTTGACGAGCCAAGTTCGTCGGGCGTGCTCCTCGATTCCTGCCAACTTGGCGGAGGGGTGCGGGCGGCGGTCAGACGGGGAGATGGGCAGATTCATCCAGATCGCTATGGGATCGGGTGCCGAACTTTCGTATCATCTGCTGCTGTGTCGCGATCTTGGCATCCTTGGGACCGTGGAGTTTTCCCGCCTGACGGCCGATTTGGAAGAAGTGATGAGGATGTTATCGGCGCTGTCTGGGCGAGTGAAAGGCACAGTGCGATCGAGTGTTTCGGAGCTAAGAGCTAAAGGCTAAGAGCCAGGAGCTTCTTTCCCAGTAACTTGTCCGTTTCCGCCCATTCGTGCTAGCGTCGAAAACGAATCTTGCAGAGATTGAGGAAAAATTGTCTAAAGGTTTAGTCATTGTCGAATCGCCCGCCAAGGCGAAGACCATTCAAAAATATCTTGGCAAAGGTTTCACCGTCGAAGCCTCGCTCGGCCACGTCAAGGATCTGCCCAAGAGCACTCTCGGCGTCGATACCACGAATAACTTCGAGACGGATTACATCGTCATCCCCGGCAAAGAAAAAGTTGTCGCCAAGCTGAAGAAGCTGGCCGCATCCGCGGACAATATCTATCTGGCGCCTGACCCGGACCGCGAAGGCGAAGCCATCGCCGCGCATCTCGCCTTCGAACTCGATGACAACGGCGGCAAGAAAAAGAAAGCCAAGAAGCTGAAAAAGGGTGAGGAAGCAGCGCCGCCACGCATTCAGCGCGTCACCTTCAACGAAATCACCAAGCGCGCCGTGCAGGCCGCCTTCGAACATCCCCGAGCCATCGATCAGCATCTGGTCGACGCCCAGCAAGCCCGCCGTGTGCTTGATCGCCTCGTCGGATATCAGGTTTCTCCGCTGCTCTGGGACAAGGTCCGTCGCGGGCTCTCCGCCGGACGTGTGCAGACCGTCGCCCTCCGCCTGATCGTCGAGCGTGAACGCGAGATCAAGGCGTTCGAGAAAAAAGAATATTGGACCATCGACGCCCATCTCGCCGCCAGCAAGCCTCCGGCATTCGACGCGCGCTTTGTCGGCAAGGGTGAAGAGAAGGTCGAAGTCACTAACGGCGAAGATGCGGAAAAAATCCGTGCCGCGCTCGAACAAGCCGACTGGATTGTTCGCTTCGTCGACAAAAAAGAACGCCGCCGCAATGCCGCGCCTCCGTTCACCACCAGCAAGCTGCAGCAGGATTCTTCCCGCAAGCTGCGCTTCAGCGTCAAGCGCACTATGATGATCGCGCAGCGCCTCTATGAAGGCGTCGAACTCGGCGAGGAAGGTTCGGTCGGCCTCATTACTTATATGCGTACCGATTCCACCCGCGTCGCCCCCGAGGCCATTCAGGAAGTGCGCGAGTACGTGGGCAAGGAATACGGCCCAACCTACCTGCCCGAAGCGCCGAACACATTCAAAGAAAAGAAAGATTCGCAGGGCGCGCACGAAGCCATCCGGCCTACCTCGGCCATGCGGCATCCTGACCAGATCAAGCAGTACTTAAAAGAAGATGAGTTCAAAGTCTACAAGCTGATCTGGCAGCGTTTCGTCGCTTCGCAGATCAACCCCGCGGTCTTCGATCAGACTACCGTCGACATCGACGCGAAGGCCGCAACGACGCCTGGCGCCGAAGTTTTCTGGTTCCGTGTCACCGGATCGGTGCTCAAGTTCGACGGCTTCCTGAGAGTCTACGAAGAGTCGAAGGAAGGCAAGGACGAAGAGGACGAAGAACTGAAACACAAGCTGCCCGTGCTCGAAGCGGGAGAGAAACTCACGCTCAGAGAATTGAAACCCGAGCAGCACTTCACCGAACCGCCTCCGCGCTTCAACGAAGCGTCACTAGTGAAAGAGCTGGAAGAGCGCGGTATCGGCCGTCCATCCACGTATGCCGCGATTCTTACCACCATTCAAGAACGGCAGTACGTGCAGAAAATTGGAGGAAAGTTCACGCCGACGGAGATCGGCTTGGTCGTCACCGACTTGCTGGTGGAAAATTTCCGCGACATCTTCGACCTGCAGTACACCGCGCGCCTGGAAGAGAACCTCGACGAAATAGAAGAAGGCAAAGAGAAGTGGCAGGACGCCATGGCCGACTTCTATAAGAAATTTCAGAAGGACCTCAAATATGCCGAAAAGCATATGGAGAACATCAAGCGGATGGAAAAGCCCACAGACGAGAAGTGCGAACTGTGCGGCGCGCCGCTGGTCATCAAGTGGGGAAAGCATGGGTCCTTCTACGCCTGCAGTACTTACGAAAAAGACGATCCGGATACCTGCAAGTTCACCAAAGAGAATCCCATCAACCTGCCCGATCTCGACTCCGCCGACATGCAGGAAACGGGCGCGGCCGAGGAATATTGCGAGAACTGCGGCCGCGTGATGGTGCTGAAGCGCGGGCGCTTCGGCCAGTTCATGGCGTGCACGGGTTATCCGGATTGCAAAACTACGCGGCGGCTCGATCAGGGAAAGAAAGTTCCGGATATTCCGCTCGATGAACTCTGCCCGAAATGCGGGCGCAATATGATGATCCGCCACGGCCGTTTCGGCGAGTTCACCACCTGCAGCGGATATCCCGAATGCAAGTACGTCAAGCAAAATTTCATTGGCGTAAAGTGTCCCGACTGCAAAGACGGCGACCTCGTCGAAAAACGTGCGCGCAAGGGCAACACCTTCTACGGATGCTCGAATTATCCCAAGTGCAAGTTCACCTCGGCAGGCAAGCCGCTTGCTGAAAAGTGTCCGAGCTGCGGCAGCGAATATCTGGTTGAGAAAAACTTGAAGGCTGGTCCGGTGATCGCCTGCCCCAACAAAGAATGCGACTACGAGCGCCCAGCGCCGCCACCGCCGGAAGCCGCGGCCAGCGCGTCCGCCCCGGCGCAGCACGCGTAAGAGTAAGGAGAGGACATGCCCAAGGCCACCGCGACTGACGCTCAACTGATCCTGCAGCTCTACGACCTGCGCCGCGAAGCGGAACTCCGCAAGGCGCGCAACTGGTGGCTCACCGAATTCTGGCCCGCCAATGCCGACGACTTCGCCAAAGTCGCGATGGCGATGGGCACACAGGAGAGTGCCTGGCTCCGCCAAGCCGCTGGGTACTGGAGCATGGCGGCAGGCCTCGTTCTTCACGGAACGCTGAATTCCGATATATTCCTCCACCCCAGCAACAGCGGTGAAATGTATTTCATCCTCGCCAAGATCCATCCCTTCCTCAAAGAGCTCCGCGAAAAAATGGGTGACCCTAACTTGTTTGGAAATATCGAGAAGGTCATTAGCAGCTCCAAGTTCGGCCGGGAGCGCCTCCAGTGGACTCTGAAACGCGTAGCTGCGCTGCGCGAAAAACGAGCGGCGGCGAAAGCCAGTTAAGCTCGCGCTCATTGTCTCCCCGTCTGTTATCCTAATCGGCTGTGCGGATGATCTGGTGGTTCCTGATCCTGGGCCTCAGTACTCTGGTCGTGGTGTGCGTGGCCATTGCAAGCTACGTGCACTTGCGGCACAACTTGCAGAAGGAGCATGCTCACGAGGGCACGCTCCCTAAGACAGACAGCGACCGCCCATCCGACACTATGCATAAATGATAAGAGCGTCTGCTGATGGGAGGTCCTCATCCATGGAAAAAATAGCGATTCAAACTCTAGGTGCTCCGCCGAGCCGCGCGCTGCAAGCCACGCGCCAAGTGGCGCTGGTCGTGGGCGCGAGCCTGTTTGTGGCGCTCTGCGCACACGTCACGATTCCGCTCATGCCTCTCACTCCCGTGCCGCTGACCGTGCAGAACATGGCAGTATTGCTGGTCGGACTGTTCCTCGGCAGCCGCCGCGGATTTGCCGCGCTGGCTCTCTACTTGGTCGAAGGAGCCGTGGGCTTGCCCGTATTCAATCCCACGGGGCTGGGAGGAGTCGCGCAACTCTTCGGACCGACTGGCGGATTCCTGATGGTCTACCCGCTAGTCGCGTTTCTCGCGGGATATATTTTCGAGCGCGGAGCGATGTCTTTCGTGCGCGCCGCGGTCGCCGGATTACTGGCCGAAATCCTGTTGTTCGTCGGAGGTCTGAGCTGGCTGTACATCTACACGCATTCGCTCGCCAAGGCCGCATATTTCGGTCTGTACTTTTTCATCGCCGCCGAAATCATGAAGGTGATGTTCGCCGCAGCCATCGCCAGCCGCTGGCGCCGCAACTCCGCCAATTGAATTTGAAATTGGGGACCGAGAACTGAGGATCGAAAGATGACTGCAGTTTCCGAAACCGCGAAGGCGCCCAACACGACCAGTTCGGTGCGCGAGATTACCGTAGCTCACAGCCCTGATTCCGACGACGCTTTCATGTTCTACGGCCTGGCCACCAACAAGGTTCGTACGCCGGGCCTGCGCTTCACCCACACCCTCTGCGACATTGAGACGCTAAACCAGAAGGCGCGCGAAGGCGTCTACGATATTTCTGCAATCTCTTTCCACGCCTATCCTTACGTGCAGGATAAGTACGCGCTCATGGGTTGCGGCGGCAGCGTTGGCGAGGGCTATGGCCCCATGATCGTCTCGCCCCGCCCCTTCACCGAAAGCGAAATCAAGACCAAGCGCATCGCGGTCCCAGGCACGCTGACCACTGCATACTTGGCGCTGAATTTGTTCGCGCCCGGAATCGAAACCGAAGTCGTTCCCTTCGATCAGATCATTCCCCAGGTGCTCGAGGGCAAATACGAGGCCGGGCTCATCATTCACGAAGGCCAGCTCACCTATGACAAATCGGGCCTGCACCGCATCGTCGATCTCGGACGCTGGTGGCAGAAAATGACTGGCCTGCCGCTGCCGCTCGGAGGCAACGCCATTCGCCGCGCTCTGGGCCACGATCTGATGACCTCCGCCTCCCATGCCCTGCGCGAGAGCATTCAATATGCCCTCGATCATCGCGAAGAAGCGCTCTCCTACGCCATGCAGTTCGCCCGCGATCTCGACACGCAATCTGCCGACAAATTCGTTGGCATGTATGTCAACGAGCGCACCCTCGACTACGGCTCCGACGGCCGCGAAGCCGTCCACCGCCTGCTCGACATGGGTCACAAAGCCGGAATCATCGGCCCCGAAGCCCAAGTGGATTGGGTATAGGACGGCGGAGTGTAGAGACGTAGCTTGCTACGTCTTCTCACTCGTGGAAAGAAAGATGTAGCCAGCTACGTCTCTACGAGAGCCAAGAGCCAGCCGTGCCCCAAACCCTCCTAATCGACGCCGACGACACGCTGTGGGAGAACAACATCTACTTTGAGCGCGCCATCGCCCGCTTCATCTCATTTCTGAATCACCACGAGTTTTCCGCCGAGCGGGTGCGCGAAGTGCTCAACGACGTGGAACGCGAATGCATCGTCACTCACGGCTACGGGCTGCACAGCTTCGCCCACGCGCTGGGCAAAACGTTTGAACGCCTGAGCCCCGTGCCCGTAACTTCAGAGCTGCATGCTCAGGTCGCCAGCTTCGCTCACAGCATCGAAAATCATCCCATCGAATTTCTTCCGGAGGTTCCGCCAACTCTAGAGTACCTGTCGCAGCGCCACAAACTCATTCTGGTAACCAAGGGAGCCCCCGCCGAGCAGTCAGGGAAGGTCGAACGCTCCGGGATCAGGAAATATTTCGTGTCGGTCGAAATCGTTCCCGAGAAAAACGCCGCCGTTTACTCCACCGTAGCGGCCAAGTACGACCTCACCCATCACTCCACTTGGATGATCGGCAACAGCCCGAAGTCCGACATTAATCCCGCGCTGGCCGCGGGTTTGCACGCCGTCTTCATCCCCCACGGCGACACCTGGATCCTCGAGCACGAAGAACTCAATTCTGCCCCGCCGAATCAAAAGCTGCTGATCATAGGCCGCTTCGCCGAATTGCGCGAGCATTTTTAGAATTTTATTTTCCCGCCGCGCTCCTCAACTGCTCTCTGATCGGCGCCGTCGTGAAATCAAACTCCCCCGTGAACCGGCTGGAGTCGAGTAATCGCGGGTTCCCCTTTGCATCGGCCTCGCCCATCTTGACCTTCACGTTAGAGTTCAGCGTTTCCACTTCGCGTTTCAAATCGGCGACCGTGATCGATTCGCAAACCGCGTTGTAAACCGCATGCCTGGGACTAGTCGCCCGCAGAAGCCTAACCAGCATTCGGGCCACATCATCCACGTGAACCAGCAGGGTCCTTTCCGAGCCAACATACGGTACCGCAATCTCGACCGCATGACTGGCACGCTGGAACTCGAAAATCTCGCTCCTCCACGGCGAAGTCGCCGACCGCGCACCCGGCCCAACCACACGCCCTATCCGCAGACTGACAAATTCCAGTCCGTGACCTTCGCGGTATGTCTGCCCCAGTCGCTCGACATAAAGTTTTGCTGTGCCGTACAAATCTTCCGGCGCGGCCCTATCCATTTCGGATACAACCTGGTCAGCAGCACACGTTCCATAAATGCTGAGCGAGCTCCCGAACAGCCATCGCCCAACACCGAACTGCCGCGCCATTTCCAACAAGTGAAGGCTGCCATCGACATTCACCCTCGTCGCTCGCACCGGCTCTCGCTCCGCCGCGGTGGGGAGAACCGCCGCCAGATGGACGATCCCGCCAATCGGCTCCGCTTCGAACACGCACCGCAGTCTGTCGGCGTTGCCGATGTCGCACACAACCTCGCGAACGGCCTCACAGTCATCCCTCGCTACCGGCTCTGATGTGTCCAGTGAAATCACGCGGTAGCCTGCACGCAGTAAAAGCTTCACCACCGCGCGCCCCACAAATCCGCGGCCGCCCGTCACCAGCACCGAATTATTCTTTGCAGCGTCCATTGCCCGTTTGTAGCGGAATCTTTTCTGTCATCGTTTCTTTCTTGCTACCGTATCAAACTAACCAACAACGGTCCCTCGCGCCTTCGGTTTCAGCATGTTACGCTCAATCTGCTCTGCGATCTGACTCCCACTTCGTCCGTGGCGGTCCAGACCAACAATTTGCGGCGGTTGTTGCACACCGTTGAAGCGCTTTCCGAGCTCGGCCCCGCGTTAACCGCGGAGCGCGAGTTCTCGGAAACTTCGCGACTGATGCTGTCTGCCATCATGGAAGCGGCAGGCGCTCGCGAAGGCGTGCTTCTGCTGTTCAACGACAAGCCCGCCATGCTGACCTCGGCGGCCGTTCAGGGATACGCCCTGATGCCGCATCCGGCCTTCATTCCTCTCCTTCCGAAACACGTGCACGCCCTGACCGCGGCCCGCGGCCCCATCGTTCTGAACTCATCCACCTATTCTGTTTTCTTGAGTTCCAACGGCAACGTCGCGCCGGAACTATTCCGTTGCCTCGCTCCGCTGAAAGCGGGCGGAAAACTTGCGGGCGTGGTCGCTCTTGGCCGCCGTCCCGGCGACGCGCTCTACGAAGATAGTGAACTCGACGCGCTCGAATTGCTCTGCAGCTACGTCGCGCTGGCCGTGCAAAATCATGCCCTGACCCAAACTATCGCCCAGCGCGTCTCAGAAAATCTTCGCCTCATGGCCTCTCTGCACGGCTTCTATGACAACGCTCTCGAGGCCTTCGCCACCGCGATCGACGTGAAGCATGTCGCGATACATGGCCACTCGCTGCGCGTGGGCCGCTACGCTGCGGCCATCGGCGAAGCCATGGGCATGGAAGCCGCCGAAGTTGCCGCGCTCCGCAGCGCCGGATATCTCCACGACATCGGCAAGGTCGCCGTCGATCGTCGCCTGTTCGGCAAGCCCTCCGCGCTCGACCCGGAAGAATTTCGCGAGATGGCTGATCACACCACCGTCGGTCACCAGATCGTCAGCAGCGTGCAATTTCCCTGGCCGAAAATTCCCGAGGCAGTTCGCTGGCATCACGAGCGCAGCGACGGCTCCGGATATCCCGACAAACTCGGGCTCGACGATTTGCCGCAGGCCGTGCGCATCGTGGGTCTAGCCGATTCCTTCGATGCCATGACCAGCGTCCGCCCGTATCGCGCCCCCATGACGGTCGGCAGCGCTCTCAGCGATCTGGTGCGGATGGCTCCGCAGAAGTTCGATCCCAATGTGGTGCAGGGCCTGCTGATTCAAGTCCGCCGCGACGCCGTGGGCAGCAGCCGCGCTCCCCTGATCGACGGCGCGCTGGTAAACATTTCCGCCACCGATATCGATCAGCTGGCTGCCACTTTGCAGCATAAAGTCACACGCGGCAAAGTCTACCTGACCCAGGGAAACACCACCTAGAAGGCCTGATTCCGGCCCAGAAGATCACCAAAGTCCCTTCTTTTCAACGCCCTTTCGGATCCTCCGAAAACTATCCCCAGCAACTTTTCCCGCCATTCGGGTTCATAATGAGAGGAACTTGCTCGGTCCGGGGGAGTCTTCTTGATGAAATCCAGTTTCATGCGAAGCCGTTTCGCGAAGCCCGCGCTGTTCCTGCTTGCACTGAGTCTGGCCTGCGCAGTGCCACAACTTTCTGCCAAGAAAAAGCCAGCCGCAAGCCATCCTGGGCCCAACGAGCAGAAGCGCGCTGCGCATGCGTTGAATCGCCTCGCATTCGGTCCGCGTCCAGGCGACGTACAGAAAGTCATGGCCATGGGCGTCGACCAATGGATCGATGCGCAACTGCATCCCGAGAAGATTTCGGATTCTGCTATCGATGAACGATTGGCTCAGTTTCGTACGCTGCGCATGAGTTCGCGCGAACTCGTCGAAGAATTTCCTGACAATCCGATGGTCAAGCAGGTGATGGATGGCAAGAAATCGATGCCGTCCGATCCGGCGAAGCGCGCCGTGTTCCAGGTGCAGATTGCGCGAATGGAAGAAAAGAAGGAGCGGAAAGAAGAAAAAGCAGAAGTGAAGACCACAGCGGTCGCGCCGGCTCCAGCGGCAACGCCGATCCCGGCAGAGGCCGCTGACGGCTCCGCGAAAACTGCCGAAGAACTTGCCGCCGCCGCGGCCGCCAGTCCAGACGCCAAGCCGGCCACCGCCGCAGACGCGAATCTGGCGAGCGCTCCTGCCGACGGCGCAGCCAATGCCAGCGCGATGAATGGAACCAACGACGGCAAAGACACTGCCAGAGCCGCGTCGGCGTCCGCCAGCGAAATGCCCATGCCGTCCACGACCGAAGTAAACTCCACTCCCAAGGAAGACCCGGAGGCCCGCCGCCGCGAAGAGCGCCTCTACGCCGATCTCGACATTCAGCAGAACCTTGCCAGCCTTCCACCCGATCAGCGCTTCAAGAAAATCATATCGATGCCAGTGGACGAAAAACTTGCCTTCGCCGATTCCCTGCGCGGCGGCAAGGGCCAGGAATTTCTCGTCGGTCTCGATCCCAAGCAAAAAGAGACGCTGCTCGCCATGAACAATCCGCAGGGCGTAGTGGTCGACGAACT
This sequence comes from uncultured Acidobacteriota bacterium, assembly GCA_963701925.1. Lineage (GTDB taxonomy): Bacteria > Acidobacteriota > Terriglobia > Terriglobales > Acidobacteriaceae > Sulfotelmatobacter. The sequence goes on along the minus strand of CAVPBQ010000004.1, from coordinate 104,466 downwards.
GGTGCAAGCGAAGTTGCTGCGAGCCATCTACAGCGACCGCCAGCTCGAGCAGGTGATGACTGATTTCTGGTTCAACCATTTCAACGTATTTATCAACAAAGGCGCCGACCGCGTGCTGCTCACCGACTATGAGCAAAATGTGATTCGTCCGCATGCCATGGGCAAATTTGAAGACTTGCTCGTGGCCACTGCGAAGAGTCCAGCCATGCTTTTCTATCTCGACAACTGGCAGAGTGTCGGGCCCGACTCCATGCAGGCGATCGGAATGCCAGCGCGTCCCCGACCTTACGGTCCCTATCGCTATCGCCGCTTCCCCGGGCCGGGGCCGAATCCAAATCCGAATGCCAAGAAAAAGCAGAATAGCGGTCTGAACGAGAACTATGGCCGCGAACTACTCGAACTCCACACACTCAGCGTGAATGGCGGCTACTCGCAGCGTGACGTCACCGAAGTCGCGAAGGTCTTTACCGGATGGACCATCGACAAGCCCTTCGAAGGCGGAGGCTTTCAGTACGATCAGCGCAAGCACGAGCCTGGACCGAAGTTTGTCCTCGGTAAAAAGATCAAGCCCAACGGCGAAGGCGAAGGCAGGGAAGTACTGCACATGCTGGCGACCAGCCCGCAGACTGCGCATTTCATTTCGCTGAAGCTCGCAGAACGTTTCGTTTCCGACGATCCGCCGCCGGTGCTGGTCGATCGCATGGCGAAAACATTTCTTAAGAAAAAAGGCGACATCCGCGAAGTGCTGAGCACACTCTTCCACTCGCCCGAGTTCTGGGACGACGCCGCGTATCGCGCCAAGGTGAAGACCCCGCTCGAATTTGTCGCCTCGGCAGTACGCGCGACGGGAGCAGAGGTCGATGACGCCATGCCTCTCGCTCGCCAGTTGAACAACATGGGCATGCCGCTCTATGGCGCGCAGCCGCCCACGGGATATTCCATGAAGGCCGATACCTGGGTCAGTTCATCGTCGCTGCTCAACCGAATGAATTTCGCGCTGGCGCTAACCGCCGGAAAAATCCGCGGGGTGAAAGTCGATGTTGCGCAACTTGCCGGGAGCACGCCCGCGCCGGCGGATGCCTCCCTTGAGATCTCCACTATGGAAGCGAAGCTGCTGACGGCGGACGTTTCGAAGCAGACTCACGACTCCATCGAAGCGCAGACGCAAGGGAATAAAACGCCGGATGCCAGCACGGTAGCCGGCTTGCTGCTGGGGTCGCCCGAGTTTCAGAGAAGATGAGTAGAAGACCTTTTATGTCCATCACGCGCCGCATCTTTCTTCGCAACAGCGCGCTCGCGGTCGTTGGAACCGCGGCCGTGCCGAGCTTTCTCACGCGCGCCGCATTCGGCGCGGTCGAAAACGGTGGACGCACCAAGCGCCTTGTCGTCATCTTCCAGCGCGGCGCGGCGGATGGTCTGAACATCGTGGTTCCGCACGCCGAAGCGCAGTACTACGCGATGCGGCCCAGCATCAATATCCCGCGCAAGTCGGTAATTGATCTCAACGGATTCTTCGGACTGCATCCGTCGCTCGCGTCCTTTCAGCCGCTGTGGCAGCAGGGGCATCTCGCCATCGTGCATGCCTCCGGATCGCCGGATTCGACGCGCTCGCACTTTGACGCGCAGGACTTCATGGAAACCGGTACTCCCGGCGTGAAGGCCACCGAAGATGGATGGCTCAACCGCTCGCTGCATGGCCTGCCGGCCACCGCCCAGAATTCTCCGTTTCGCGCGATCGCGCTGGGCCCGTCCTTGCCGCGCATCCTGAGCGGACTAGAGCCTGCCGTGGCTATGAACAACATCAACGACTTCTCCGTCGGTGGCCGCAATGCGAAGGCATCGCCCGCCGCCAGTGCGTTTGAGGCCATGTACGATCACTCTTCCGACGCGGTGCTGCACACCACGGGGGAAGAGACCTTCGATGCCGTCAAGATGTTGAAGTCGGCCGATCCTGGCAAGTACACGCCGGCGGCCAGCGCGAACTATCCGAAGGGCCGCTTTGGAGACAGCCTGCGCCAGCTCGCGCAACTGATCAAAGCCAATCTCGGAGTGCGGGTCGCCTTCGCCGATATCGGCGGATGGGACCATCACGTCAACGAAGGCGCGGTGGATGGCCAACTGTCCAACGTGCTGGGCGACTTCTCGCAATCGATTGCCGCGTTCTGGAACGATCTCGGCGATCTGGGCGAAGACACCGTCATTGTCACCATGTCGGAGTTCGGCCGCACCGCCCGCGAAAACGGCAACCGCGGAACTGATCATGGCCATGCCAACGTAATGTTCGTGCTGGGCGGGCCGGTGAAGGGTGGCAAGGTTTACGGTCGCTGGCCCGGGCTCGATCAGTCGCAACTCTACGAAGGCCGCGATCTCGCGCTGACCACCGACTTCCGCCAAGTCATCGGAGAGGCTGTTGTCCGGCACATGGCGAACAAGAATCTGACAGAAGTGTTTCCCGGCTACGACAATGAGTCCGGGAAATTCCTGAGACTCCTGGGATAGCCAATAGCGATCTGTTGCGGCTCGCTGCGCTTCGCAGGACGGACGAATGCGTCCGTCCCCACGTGAGTTATTTCGGTTGCAATGTTTGGGCGATCATTACCTGGCGCTTGAAGTGCTCCACCATGTTGGGATCGAGACGTACTGCGGTGGGCTTTTTAGCCAGCGTCATGGTGTCGATTTTGTCTTGCAGTTTGAGCAGCGCGTAGAAAAGATTTTCCGGACGCGGCGGGCATCCGGTCACGTACACATCGACCGGGACAATCTTGTCGACTCCCTGCAGGACAGCATAGGTGTTGAACGGGCCGCCGACCGATGAGCATGCGCCCATCGAGATCACCCATTTGGGATCGGGCATCTGGTCGTAAATGCGTTTCACTACCGGAGCCATCTTCAGCGTGACGGTACCGGCCACGATCATAAGGTCGCTCTGCCGAGGGCTGGGACGGAACACTTCCGATCCGAAGCGCGCAATATCAAAGCGCGAGGTCGACGACGCGATCATCTCGATGGCACAGCAGGCGAGGCCGAAGGTCATCGGCCAGACGGCGGACTTGCGCGCCCAGTTGAAGACGTAGTCCACGGTCGAAATCATGAAATTCTTTTCGAACTTATTCTGCAGCCAGCCCATGAATGAACCTCGTCAGCGGTCGTTCGTTTGATCGGCTTTGATCGATTGCCCCAGCAAAGCGATACACAGGCAGTCTAGGTAACCGGGTGAGCAGTGTCAAACCTGGGCGTGTTGGCGAGATAGACATCGATATTTTTTTTGATGGGGGCATGTATAGACTTGACCACAAAGGAGTTGTGGAGTGTAGATCGGTGGCCGCAGCGGCAAAATATTGAAATGAAATGGTTTAGGAGTAAAATATTGTTAACAAAGGAGTTAGCTGGCGTATTTGCATCGCGATTTGGGGACCGTCCCGGCATATTCCCAATCTTGTACTTTCAAAATCCTCAGTAAAGGTCATTCGTCACAAAAGAAAAATTTAGCTGTGGAAAACGCAATGCCCCCAGCTCTGCATTCGAAATGTCCTGATTGACGTGGGCACCTGACGGTGCTAAGTTGCCCTACCGAACGTTGTCACGCAAACTGTCCTACCCCGGCAAAGGATCATCCCAGCCTCGAGTGATTGACGCGTGACTTGCAAGTCCCCGAGATCCCATGGATTGAATAACGGCGTTCTGGTGGAGGTATTCCGTGCTCGCCATTGCAAGAACGCGTGTCTCTATCGTCTTGATTGCTCTCGCTGCACAATTGATCATCGTTGCCGTCCCGATGGTCGCCCAACAGGCTCATTCGTCGTCGAATGGGCTCGCTGCGCAATCTGGACCCGGAAATGTGAAAAGCAACGCATCGAAGGCGTCACGGCCGGGTATCTCTCTCTTGCTGCCACCCACCTTCTATGCCTCGGGTCCGTCATGGCCCGGGTCGATCGCTGTCGCCGACCTCAACGGCGACGGCAAGCTCGACGTCGTGGTAGGAGACGCTTGCGGTGCCCCCTCTTGTCCGAACGGCAACGACGTCGCGGTGTTGCTTGGCAAAGGGGACGGGACCTTCCAGAGTACGGTTATGTACAACACCGGCAGCGACGGCACCACAACAGCACAGGCGCTGGTCGGCGATCTGAATGGCGACGGCAAACCTGACCTCCTGGTCTTGCATGGATTCAATATCAACACGCGAGTATCCAGTATCAGCGTCCTCTTCGGGAATGGTGATGGGACATTCCAGCCTCCGATCGTTTCCCAGTCAGGAGGGACCTCCACACCCTCCATGTTGGCGGACGTGAATGGCGATGGAAAGCTCGACCTCATCGTTACGGACTCCGACGGAGGAGTGACGGTGAGTCTAGGGAATGGAGATGGAACGTTCCGGCCAGGGGGTGCCTATAGTTCCGGCAACTCGCTTCCCAACGCGCTCAGCGTGAGGGACGTGAATGGAGATGGGAAGTTGGACCTGATCGTGGCCGACACGGGCCCAAGTTGGGCACTGCTCATCACGGTGGGCGTTCTGCTCGGCAACGGAGACGGCACTTTTCGGCCGGTTGCGTCATACGACGTCGGCGGGAAGGGGAACGGCCCCATCGCGATGACGGTGGGGGACGTGGACGGGGATGGCAAGCCGGATATCTTGGTAGCTGAAGATACGGTTTTCGGTCAGATTTCCCCCGGCGAGGTTGCTGTTCTACTGAACAACGGCGACGGCACCTTCAAGTCTCCGATGACCTATGACGCGGGCGGACGAAATGTGGAGGGCATCGCTCTCGCCGATATGAACGACGATGGGAAACTCGACGCCATTGTGGCGAATTGTTACCTCAGCCCCTGCTCTGGGCTTCAGGATGCGGCAGTGCTCTTAGGGAACGGCGATGGTACGTTCCAGCCAGCGCAGGATTACGACACGAGTCAGCCCCCGCCGCAGACCTTCCTCACTCCGATCGCGGTCGCCGATTTGAACGGTGATGATGAACCTGACGTGATTGTCGGGGGGTGCCTCCAAGTTGGGTGCGGCAACAATCAGATCGCGGTTCTATTGCACACTGGATCGGCCTCCACAACCACGTCACTGGCCGCCGCTCCCAATCCCTCAACCTTCGGGCAATTAGTCACCTTCACAGCTGCCGTGACTTCCCGATCGGGTGCGCCAACCGGAACTGTCATCTTCTACGAAGGAGCTAACGAGGCCGGAATCGCTACCTTGGCGAACGGTACTGCGTCAGCTTCAAGCAACTCTCTTTTGGCAGGATCGCAGTCATTGACCGCCGCATATCAAGGGTCGGTGGAGTTTAGCTCCAGTCAGTCTGCTCCCCTTATCCAAGTCGTCAATCCGGCGGTCACTTCGACATCTGTTGTCTCATCGAGCAATCCCGCACCCATCAATACGATTGTGAACTACACGGCAAGTGTGACGACACCGTACGGTGGGCAGACCGGCGGCTTCCTAACGCTTACCGACAATGGCGCTCAAGTCGCGATGGTCGCGATCAGCAACAATCAAGCCCGCTACAAGACCAGCTACAACGTCGGAGGAAAGCACTCCATCATCGCCACTTACTCCGGCGATTCCGACAACATCGGAAGTACCTCGCCGACGCTGATCGAATACGTCCCAGCGACCACTTCCACCGCGCTTTCTTCCAACCTGAACCCTTCGATTTACGGACAAACCGTCAGTTTTACTGCAACTGTCACTCCCACGGGTTCGGTGCCGCTTACAGGTTCCGTGAGTTTCTCGTGGAATGGAAACTGGTTCGGTTCTACCCCGCTCAACTCCAGCGGAGTTGCGACCTTCCCCCTATCGACGCTCAATGCCCAGACTTTCCCCATCGTCGCGACATATAAAGGAGACAACAACAACGCTGCGAGCACCTCCCCGGTGGTGAATCAGGTCGTGACGCAGGCCACAACCTCAACCACGCTGACTTCCAAGCCCAACCCTTCCACGCAGGGTGAGGCGGTGACCTTGACCGCGACGATTACGTCGCCAACGGCAAAAGCAAAGGGTCCGGTCACATTTACTGTAGGCAAAACGGTGCTGGGCACAGCACAGCTATCGCAGGGCAGCGCGAAGTTCACGACGTCCACGCTGCCGGTGGGCAGCACGACGGTCACCGCAACTTATAGCGGAGATTCCGACATCAAGGGTAGTGCGGCCTCAATCACTCAGGTCGTGCAATGAGCACCGTGCGCTCGCCGCGAATGCGGCGATGTACGAAGTAGTGGCTCGCGAGCGCTGCTCTGGTGACTGTCCCGGCTCGGAACCTGCTCATAATGGCATTCACAACCCTTGGGATGAATCAGACCGAGAGTGCAGACTCCGGTCTTCACGACTTCGACTTCCCGAAGCAGGAGAATTACTGGGGTAGGTTCGCACGTTTCTCTCCCCAGGTTTCTTCCCGGGCGTAACGACAACGTCAATCCTCGAACTCGTCCGTCGTTTCCTGTCGGAGTTCTCTCAGAATGAATTCATAAATCGCAGATGCTGAGCAGGGCCGGCATGGGTCCGCATGTCCGTACAGTCAAACACTAAACCTCAAAATGGTAACGGCCGATCTGAAGACTATGCGGCGTTGCTCCTCTATTTCCATGAGGGAGAGGTGCGGCAACTATGCAGAAATTCCGTTTTATCGACGAGGGATTATGACCAAGCTTTCGCGGTACCTTCTTATTCTCATATTAGGAAGCGTTGTTTTGATGTTTGCTTGCAGCGGCGTCAGTGCTGGGCCCCAGACTCCCCCAGCGGCGTACCCGGTGGTGGCAATTTCCGATATTCACTTTAATCCCTTCGATGATCCGACCCTGTATTCACAGCTGGCTGCCGAACCGGCGAGTCAGTGGGACAACATTTTTCAAAGCGCGCAGGTCTTGAGCAAAAAGGCTCCCGCCGCGTGGGGATCCGATACGAACTACCCGGCACTGGTCCTTGCGCTAGCCGGAGTCAGTCAGAATCTTGGGGCGAGCCCTGTGGTTCTTTTTTCCGGAGACATGCTCGCCCATAAGATGCCATTGAATTTTTGTTTGGCATATTCAAATCTCCCGCCAGCCGCAACCTGTGGACCGCTGGACGCTGCGGGAACGGCCGCGATGCAGCAGTTCATGGACAAGACGGTAGCCTTCGTCTCCATGCAGATCAGGGCAGCGGTCGGGAACGTTCCAGTGATCTTTGTGCCAGGGAACATCGATACCTACAGCCCGTACGGCACCGGTCCGGACGCTCAATTCCTTGCGGATAACGCGAGCACATACTATACGCAGCTGTTGAATGGCAGCACAGACCGGGCATCATTTCAGAGCACATTCACGACCCTCGGATCGTATTCGGCGCAGCCGCTGGGATCGAAGTTATTGGTAATCGCCTTCGATAGCAACCCGCTCGCTCAGTCGCCCTATCTGCCGCCGCTGGATCCTTACGCCGAACTTACCTGGCTGGATTCACAGTTGGCCGCCGCGCAATCTGCCGGTCAAAAGGTGTGGCTCGTCATGCATGTGCCCCCCGGCGCCAACACCACGGCAACCGCACAAAAGGTCGGAACCTTCAATTCCTCTACCCAGATCACAGACGACGAAGCCGCCATGATGTGGCAGCCACAATTCCAGATCGAATTTATGCAGATCCTTTCAAAGTATCCGGGCCTGATCGCCATGGGCATCGCCGGGCACACCCACATGGATGAATTCCGCGTCTTGCCCACCGGCGACGTGATGTTTGGAATTCCGGGCATAAGTCCGGTGTTCGGTAATAACCCGGCGTTCAAGATCTTCACCATTGCACAAGACACGCTGATGCCGATGGACTATCAGTCGATCAACTACAATCTCGCCGCTTCGCCGGCGGCGACACAATTCAATAGCCTCTACACGTTCTCGGGTGCCTATGGCGCCACTGCCAACACGACGCTGGAGTCTTCCTTCCAGCAACTTTACCCGCAGCTTACGCCGACTGCTCCCGGAACTGCGACGTTCCTCAACTACTACGTATCCAGCAGCGCGATATTTTCCTGGAACATGGCCAACACCGGTAACTGGCCGCTCTATGCCTGTGGATTTAGCCAAATGGACGAGCAGGACTACGTTGATTGCGTGAACTCTTATTGAGGCGGCCGGGTGGCCGACGCTCCGATCATGCTGGCATCACCAGGAATGCGAATGCCCCGCCCTTGCAAGGATGCGCAAGGACGGGGCATGCTCGGCAATTTCTAAAGTTCGCGAAATTTTCGGTAAGTGCGCTAACCCCTGTGTGCCATCCTTTGCGGGAACTTGTTCCTTTTTCCCCTGCCGACCGGCGCGCGCGAGAAATGGCGCAGCCGACGATCTTGGTACCATGGACAAACAAGGATTTGTGAGTTGATCAGTTATGCGGCGCAGTTGCGGCAGGAGTTGAGTGCGCGCAATGCTGCGTTTGCTGGGGCGCGGCGTCTGCCCCACGTTCTCAGCTATGGCGAACAGCCGGTGATTGTGTATGAGCCTTCGCCGAGTCTGCGGGAACACGGCAATTTTCTGAAGGGCACGTATCGGGCGATTCTGCAGCGGCCGGAATGGAAATGCCGGTTGGACAAAATTCACAGCCATGGAGCGCGGTCGCTGCCGCGAGCGGAACGGCGATGGCGGGAACTGGACTCGTGCATGAGTTCGGATGCGCTGCTGATGAATATTTTCTGTCACCCGAAAGCGCTGGCGGAATCTAGATTGGGCGCACTGCTGGGATCTGAAATTGGCGGCACTCCAGAGTTCGGGTTCAAGGCGCGAGTTCCGCTGCGGAGCGGGCGCGTAGACAGAACCGAAGTTGACATGAAGCTCGGCGATCTCCTGGTCGAATCGAAGTTGACGGAGACCGACTTCCAGATGCGGGAGGTCGCGGTGGTGGAATCGTATCGCGATCTGCACGAGGTATTTGCCGTCGAGGCTTTGCACACGGTCGAAGGATATTATTGTTCGTACCAACTGATCCGAAATGTGCTGGCAGCGCATGCGCGGTCACTTGCTTTTTGCGTGTTGCTGGATGCGCGCCGTCCTGATCTGCTCGAGGCGTGGTATGGGGTGATGAAATGCGTCAGAGTTTCCGAGCTCCGAACCCGATGCAAGGTCCTGACGTGGCAGGAGATCAGCGGAGGGGTTGCGCCGGACTTGCAGCGCTTTCTGGATTTGAAGTATGGGATCGTCCCGGCGGGATGCACGCCTTCCGGGCTTATGGCGCGGGAAGCGTAACGAAAGTCAAAGTCCGCGACTTAAGATCCGCGCGTGGCGGCGGCCGGTCTTAAGACCGCTTTTCAATAGAGTGAGACGGTGCTCTCCCAGGCGCTGACGACTGCCGCATGGGTAGTGGCGGATTCCTATCGCGGCAGGCCGTGGCTCGGCTTGAAGCAGCGCTAGCGCGGGCGCTTTCGGCTCTTGCAAAATATGCGGGGGGGCGAGGCACTTTGTATAGGAAGTGTCGATTCGATAATGATCATGACATTCTTGTTGACGTTTCTTCTGGGCTGCGTCGATGGCCTGCGGTCGCTCACGCCTCCGGCACTGATCTGTTGGGCGGCGCATTTCGGCTGGTTGCATTTTGCCGGGACGCGGCTCGCTTTCATCCACCATCGGTCCACTTTGATCGTGTTCACGGTGCTGGCTGTCATCGAACTGATCGCGGACAAGTTGCCGAAAACGCCAGCGCGCACGGCACCGCTCGGCCTCGTCGCACGGATTTGTTTTGGAGGAGCGTGTGGTCTGGGAGTTGCTACGAGTGCCGGGACAAGTTTGTTTTTTTCAGCGCTGCTCGGTTCTACCGGCGGAGTTGTTGGGGCCTTTGCCGGATATCACAGCCGGCATTTCGTGGTCTCCAAAGCTCATGTGCCAGACTTCGTCGTGGCGGTGGTCGAAGACGTGATTGCGATTGGCGGCGGATTGCTTATCCTCTGGTGCGTCGCGCAGTAGATGACTCCTAAAAGCGATTTGCAACTGGTTTCACTGCAAAAGTACGAAGATGTTTTGCGCCGGCAGCTCCGAGCCCCGCCCAAGCAAAGCTTGGACGGGAAGCCTCTGTTGTCGTGCTACATACAAGTCTTGCGAGTTGGTCAGGCTACGGACCGAATTTCAGGGCGGGTCAAGTCTTTCTTACCCACGATGGCGATCGCCAATGGTATGGTCGTGAATCCTCCCACGACAATCAAAGCAAGTCCAGCCGCCTTCATGGCGTCTTTGCTGAGTCGCCTTGAAACTAACATGCCAATCCCGGCGCCGAGTGCTACACGCGTTCCGGTCCAAAGGATCATCTCCGGCAATGTAATATTTTTTCCGATCATTGCTTCCTCCTGGGTTAAGAATCCTTTTTTTAGGATGCGGGTCAACGGCGTCGGGATGGCGACGATCCAGTGAAATCACTTTATTTAAAAGTTGATTTTTGCACCGCGCGGTGCTGCAAAACGTGCAAAGACAGTCGTATGATTTAGGGAATCAAGACAAATTCAGGAAGGAGAGAATCCTATGCCATCCAAGCCTACACACGAACAAGCACAACTCCATTTACGAATTTACGAAGAGCGCCGCGACCCGCGGCTTCGGCAGGCGCGAGACTGGTTCTTCGCCAACTACTTTGCCGATAATTTGGACGAAGCCATGCGCATTGCTCCTATGGGAACGGAAGCGGGAACCAATCTGATGATGGTGATCAGCTACTGGGACCAGGCCTGCGCGCTCCTCAACTACGGACTACTGCACGAGGACCTGTTCTTTGAAACCAGCGGCGAATTTTTCGGTGTATGGGATCGCATCAAGCCGACCGTCAAGGAAGGCCGGGAGCGGTTCTCGAACAAACTGTTTGCCGCAAACATCGAAAAAGCGGCGAACCGGTTCGAGGCTTGGGCGGAACAGCACACTCCCGGCATGGTCGCCGCGATGCGGAAGATGGGCCAGCAGATGCGATCGCAGACGAAAAAGGCGGCTTAAGGATCGGGATTTCTCGATCCTTCGCCGGCAATAAAATATCGCCGCCAGGAGTGCGTAAATGCCTTCTGGCGGCGATTTTTTGCGATGTCGAATGTTGCCCTCGAACGTCGAAGAGATCTTGTGACCTTGAGACTGCTTTATGATGATTGCAGACCATGATTCAGCTTGCTGGCGCCGGAAAACGATTCGGCCACAAACTTTTGTTCGAGAACGCGGACTGGCTTATTACCTCGCATGACCGCGTGGGGCTGGTCGGAGCCAATGGCACCGGCAAGTCGACGATCATGAAAGTTCTGGCCGGGATCGACACGCTGGATTATGGGGCGCTCACCATCGCCAAAGGAACGTCGGCCGGATATCTGCCGCAGGATGGGCTGACGCTGTCGGGACGCTCGGTGTTTGCCGAGTGCATGTCGGTGTTCGACGACGTCAAGGCGATGGAGCAGGAACTGGAATCGCTGATGCATAGCATGGCCGAGATCGACCACACCAGCGCGGAATATGCGGCCGTTGCCGATCGGTACCAGCGGGTCGAGCACGAATTTCGGGCGCGCGACGGATATTCGATTGAAGCGGAAGTCGGCCGGGTTCTGATGGGGTTGGGGTTTCAAAAAGAAGATTGGCCGCGCCTGACCGATGAGTTCTCCGGCGGATGGCAGATGCGGCTGGCGCTGGGGAAATTGCTGTTGCAAAAGCCGAATCTGTTGTTGCTGGACGAGCCGACCAACCATCTTGATCTGGAAGCGCGCAACTGGTTGGAGGAGTACTTACAGAATTATCCATACAGCTTTGTGCTGATCTCGCACGACCGTTACTTCCTCGATGTGACGGTGAACAAGATTGCCGAAATCTGGAACAAGCGCATCTGGTTTTATACCGGCAACTACGACAAATTCCTTGCCCAGAAAACGCAGCGCAACGAGCAGCTGACAGCGGCGTTCAACAACCAGCGCGACCGCATCGAGCAGCTGGAAGTCTTCATCAACCGATTCCGCTACACGGCGACCAAGGCGAAGCAGGTGCAGAGCCGCATTAAGGAACTCGAAAAGATGGAGCGTATCGAGATTCCGGCGGAAGAAAAGACCATCCACTTCAAATTTCCGCAGCCGAAGGTCAGCGGACGCATTGTGGCTGAGTTTGAGAACGTGGCGAAAAGCTATCCGGGGAAAAATGGCGCGGGGGCGAAGGAAGTTTTCAGAAATGTCAACTTCATGATCGAGCGCGGAGATCGGATCGCGCTGGTCGGAGTGAACGGAGCAGGGAAGTCCACGTTGATCAAATTGCTGGCGGGCACCGAGCCGCTGACTCACGGCGAGTTTCGCCTCGGCCACAACGTGCAGGCCGATTACTTTGCGCAGGATCAGTACAAGGAACTCGATGCCGAGGCCCGTATTTTGGACGACCTGGGCGAGATCTCGCCACGGTCGACGGAGACCGAACTGCGCGGGCTGCTGGGCTGCTTTCTGTTTTCCGATGAGGAAGTATTCAAGAAAATCGGAGTGCTTTCCGGCGGGGAGCGCGGGCGCTACGCGCTGCTGCGGCTGCTGCTGCATCCGGCAAACTTTCTGCTGCTCGACGAACCGACGAACCATCTCGACATGCGGGCGAAAGATGTATTGCTTTCGGCGCTGATGGATTACACAGGCACGGTCGTCTTCGTTTCGCACGATCGATATTTCATTGACAAGCTGGCGACGCGAGTGTTCGAGGTGGGTGATGGCAAGGTCGAGATATTCCCCGGGAATTACGAAGACTATCTGTGGCGCAAGCAGGGAGGGCAGCATGTTGCGCCCACGCTGGATGATGTTCCGGGGATGAGCAAAGCTAAGGCGGAGCCGGCCGCGGCCGGGCCGAGCAACGGAAATCGCAGCGGCGAGTTCACGGGCGGGGAAGCCGCGAAGAAGCGCTTAAATCCGATCAAGCGCAAGCAGATGGAAGAGCGGGTCGGCGAACTGGAGGAAGAAATCAGTCGCGCCGAGGCCGAGATCGCGAATGTGGAAAATGCTATGCAGAATTTTGTGAGCGCGGAAGAGAGCCAGCGGCAGGCGGAGGAACTGGAGAAGAATAAGGCGACCCACGCTGCGCTGATCAAGGAATGGGAAGAGTTGGGGGAGACGCTGCAGACTTCGGAATAGAATTCAAGATCGGGCAACTCGAGTGTAGCGTGGGCATCCAAGGCTTGAAGAGGAATGACTACACCGTCAAAATTTCGCGTGAGCTTATTGGCGCTCGCGTTTGTGGGCAGTCTCGTTACGTGCCGAGCTCAGTCCCAGGATGATGTCCCAACTCAGAGGAAGTGGTTGAACTGCGATGTCAGCTGGATATTCTCCATGGAGGAAGTGGGTTCTGACTTCTCGTTGAAGGTATCGTTCCGCGGCGCACCTATTTTGGGGAATAAGATCGAGCTCCGCAACAGCGGAGGCGACGTAGTAGCGACGTCGAAAACTGACTCTCGCGGTGTTGTGCACTTCCACGCGGTTCCGGCGGGAAGCTACGTTGCGGATTCGACCGACGGCCTGCTCTTTCCTTCCACCAATCTGGAAGTTAAAGCTAAATATCCATCCATCGAGGAGGAGGCTGTAGAGTGGCCCGAACATGCCATCGTTGTCCGAAGCCCGAGGGGAAGATTCTCGGTTTCCGAAGAAGGAGGGGGCAGTCCAGCGGTTCCTCTGCGGGGATCGACGGTCGAACTGCGCGACCTGTACTCAGGGCGGGTCCTCGAATCTAAAAGCACAGATGTAAACGGCGACTTCGAATTCGCCGCCAACGGTCAAGGCGTTTACGCGGTGCGGTTGGCGCTGCCGAAAAAAGGCGAAGCAGGCTTCGATAACCGCTCCCTTGCCCTTGTTCTGGACCCTGCGGCGAGTGAAGAGTCAATTCCCGAGATCAAAGGTGTGCAATCAGAGTGCAACGGAATTCAACTCTTCACGAGATCCCGCGCCGATGACCAGTGGGTGGAATTCTAGGCTTCGCGACCCGAACATCGCTAGTCTCGAACGCCGTTCTATTGGCAAATCTATCCTCCGCGCTCGTACAGCACCTTCCGTAATCTTAAGGTTTGGCTTACCCCTGTGCGATATTCGAGTTGGCCCAATGGCCAGCAACTGCCGGGCTAAAAAATCCCAGAGCCACCGCGTCAGCCGGCGCCAGCTGAGCAATCGCCGCAGCGGACCAAGGAAGGTCGCATGCTTCAGTCGTCAGATGCTTTCAACAAGTCGAACGCTCCGGCTTCCAACCCCAACGCGTACAACCCCGCTAAGAACGTGACCGCGCCGGTCGATCAGGCTACGATTGGCCGCACGCTCACCATTAAGGGCGAAATCAGCGGCTCCGAAGCGCTTTATGTCGATGGCTGCATCGAAGGCAAGATCAACATGCCGGAAAGCCGTGTCACCATTGGCCGGAACGGCAAAGTGGATGCCAGCATTCAAGCCCGCGAAGTGGTGATTATGGGCAAGGTGACGGGCAACATCGAGTGCAGCGACCGGGTGGACATTCGCAGCGAAGGTTCGGTGAATGGCGACATCTCCACGGTGCGCATCAGCGTGGAAGACGGCGCGGCGCTGAAGGGCGGAATCCAGGTCCGCAACGAAGTCAAGCACAAGGAGCAGCCGCACGTGCAGACGCAGGCCAAGCCGGTGGAAACGCCGAAGGCCCTGGCTGCTACTGCCAGCGCATAGGCTGCTCGCGAAATTGTGTCGAGAGGGAAAAGAGGGGCACGCTTGCGCGTGCCCCTTTTGGCTTCTGGGTACGTCTCTCTTACCATGATTTGCAATCTGCCGGCCGAGACGTAGCTAGCTACGTCTCTACGATTGGGTCTTATTTTTTCCCGGCGCTTTTGAAATCTAACGCGGCTGAATTCATGCAGTAGCGCATCCCGGTTGGCGCCGGCCCATCTTCAAATTTGTGGCCTAGGTGTGCGTCGCACTTGGCGCAGCGAACTTCGGTTCGCACCATGCCGTACTGCGTGTCGCGGTGCTCGACCACGCCACCATTCTCGACCGGTTCGAAAAAGCTGGGCCAGCCGGTGCCGGAATTGAATTTGGTCTTCGAACTAAATAGCGGGGCGTTACAGCATACGCAGTGATACATCCCGGTGTCGTGATTGTCCCAGTACTTGCCGGTGAAGGCGCGCTCGGTGCCGGCTTCGCGGGTTACGTGATATTGCTCGTCGGTGAGTTGCTTCTTCCACTCCGCTTCCGATTTTGTGATTTTCTCTGCCGTCTTCTCGGTCATAGATCCGCTCCGTTTTCAATTTTCTATTGTGCAATAGTTGGATGTTTCCGGGGCGAAAAAGTGACAGAGATCAACGGGGACTACTTATCCACGTCTTCGCCCACCTTGCGATACTTCGCCTTGAAATAGAGTAGCGGGTCGCCCTCGCCTACTACGACATCCTCGACTTCTGCGATGAAGATGGTGTGGTCGCCGGCCTGCTGCGCCGAGTGCAGGCGGCACTCGAGATAAGCCAGCGCTCCGTGCAGGATGGGAGTGCCTTGTTTCGTACGCTCGAAGCGGGCTCCGGCCTCGGCCTCGGCGTGTTCGTGAGAGCGTTCGGGGCGGGCGTAGTATTCCGAAATCGCCCGCTGATCTTCGCAGAGCACGTTGATGCCAAACCTTTTTTTGGCGTGCAGATGGGCGTGGGTGCGTGTGCTGTGATCGACGCAAACCAGCACCAGCAGGGGATCGAGTGACACCGAGGCGAAGGCGTTCGCGGTCATGCCGTGGACTTCGCCGTCGAGGTCGACGGTGATGATCGTGACACCGGTGGCGAAACTGCCCATCGCCTTGCGAAATTCGGAAGGATTCAAAGTCATATCCTAGAGACGTTGCTGCAACGTCTCTCTGTTTCCCACCATTTGACGCGCTGCCGGCAGAGACGTAGCGAGCTACGTCTCTACGGATGGGCCTCTGCAACCGCCTACATTACCATGTCCTGCCGTTGTATCATTCGAGCAGCATGACCCCGATGGCCAGTGCGGGAATGAGTGTAGTCGAAACTCTGACGAGTGTTCGCTCCGGCGAATCGATTTCGCGCGACGCGGCCTTCAAACTGATCGGATGTTCCGACGACGATCTCCCGTCGCTTCTTGCGGCGGCCCGCGCCGCGAAAGAGCGCTTCAAGCCTACCGTCATCACCTACTCGCGCAAAGTTTTCCTGCCGTTGACCAATCTATGCCGTGACTATTGCGGATATTGCACCTTTCGCCGCGACCCCGGCGATCCTGGAGCGCACACGATGACGCCTGAAGAAGTTCTCGCGGTAGCTCGCGCGGGAGAAAAACTGGGCTGCACCGAAGCGCTCTTCAGTCTGGGCGACAAGCCGGAACTACTGTTCCCGGAGATGCGCGAGGCGCTGCGCCACCTCGGGTACAAGTCGACGCTGCACTATCTTGAGGCCATGTGCGAACTGGTGCTGCGCGAAACCAGTCTGCTGCCGCACCCGAATCCCGGGCTGCTGAGCGCGGAATGGATTGCCCGCCTGGCCGCGGTTTCCCCTAGCATGGGCCTGATGCTGGAAACGACCAATGCCGCGCTGCTCGCACCTGGCACAGCTCACGATAATGCTCCCGACAAGCTGCCGGCGAAACGCCTGCGCACGATTGAAGACGCGGGGAGGCTGGGTGTGCCGTTCACTACGGGGTTGCTGATCGGCATTGGCGAATCGATCGAAGACCGCGTCGACACGCTGCTCGCCATTCGCGATCTGCAGGCGCGGTATGGACACATCCAGGAAGTGATCGTGCAGAATTTCCGGGTCAAGCCCTCCATCCCTATGGCGAAATGGGCCGAGCCCGACCGCGGCGATATGCTGCGCGCGGTGGCAGTAGCTCGATTGTTACTCCCCAACGTCAATATTCAGGCTCCGCCCAATCTCTCCGCGCCGTACTATGAAGACTTGATCGATGCTGGCATTAATGATTGGGGAGGAGTTTCGCCGCTGACCCCTGACTATATCAATCCGGAAAAACCCTGGCCGCATGTGGAGCAGTTGCGCCTGCGCACGGAATCCAAGGGATGCGAATTGCGCCAGCGGCTGCCGGTGTATCCGGAGTTCGCGGGAGCGCTGGCGGCGACGCCCGGCCTGCTCGCGCAAAAATTGGGCGCACTCACGGATGACGACGGTCTAGCAAGAATAAAGAGGGCAGCATGATCTGCGTTCTCAGCGGCGGCACGGGGGGCGCGAAATTCGTTGACGGTCTCCGGCAGGTGATGCCGGCCGAAGAAATTGTGCTGGTCGTCAACACCGGCGACGATCTGCTGTGGTGGGGACTCTACGTCTCGCCCGACATCGATTCGATCACCTACGTTCTTTCCGGCATGCTCAGCCGCGAGCGCGGATGGGGCGTGAAGGGCGATACTTTTTTGTGCCTGCAGGCGATGGGGCAACTCGGGGAGCCGACGTGGTTCCACACCGGAGACCGCGACCTGGCCATGCACCTGCTGCGATCGCGGCTGCTGGCCGAAGGCAAGACGCTGTCTGAAGCCACCAATGTGATCTCGGAAAAATTGGGAGTGAAAGCGCGCGTGCTTCCCATGAGCGATCAGCGGATTGAGACGCGCGTCGACACTCCGGCGGGAGAACTGAGCTTCGAGGAATATTTTGTGCAGCGCTGGTATCAGGATCCAGTGAAATCGGTGCGCTTCGCCGGTGCCTCGGATGCCGAACCGGCCCCGGGCGTGATCGACGCCATTACTTCAGCGGATGCGGTTTTGATTGCACCCAGTAATCCGGTAACCAGCATCGGACCGATTCTTGCCGTGCCGGGCATTCGCCTGGCGCTAACGCGGGCGCGAGGAAAAATTGCCGCCATCAGTCCGATCGTGGGCAACGCGCCGGTGGCCGGTCCGGCCGGAATCCTGATGCAGGCTCAAGGCTTGCCATGCTCGATCGCAGGCATCGCCAAGGCCTACGAAGAATTTCTCGATATCCTGATCTGCGATACGCGCGACGCCCGCGCCGCCGAAACCGTGCGCAAAGCTGGCCTGCGCGTGCAATGCACCCAGACGATCATGCGCAGCTCGGAAGACAAGGCCACTCTGGCGCGCGAAGTTCTGGGCCTGGCGTGCGGCGATTTGCTGCGCGGGGAAGCCGCGGTGGGCGGATCTCGCGGCGTGGAAAGCTAGTCGTGATTCTGATTCCAGTCAAGAACATGGCATCGGCGAAGCAGCGTCTCGCCGATGTCCTCGACCAGCCTTCGCGCACGAAACTCGCGCAGGCCATGCTGCATGATGTTCTCAGCGCGCTGCATGGCTGGAAAGATCGCCCGAGGGTCGCGGTGGTGACCGGCGATCCATATGCCAGTGAGTTAGCCGCGGGCTATAACTTTGAGATAATCCATGACCCGGACAATCCTGGGGAAACCGGCGCCATCGAGATGGCAACTCGCGTGTGCATCGAACGAGGCGTGGATTTCACGTTAGTGATCCCCGGCGATATCCCGCTGATTCAAAGTTGGGAGCTGGAAGAAATTCTGAAGCATGCACCGGATGAAGGCACGGTGCTGGTCCCGGCGGGCGACGGGCGAGGCACCAACGCCGCTTTGCGCCGGCCCGCAAATCTGTTTCCGCTGCGCTTCGGCAACGACAGCTTTAAACCGCATCATGCCGCGGCCAATGCTACGGCCAAGCCATGCGTCGTGCTGGAGCTTCCGGGCATTGCCGTTGATGTGGATAATCCATCGGATCTGCAGCATTTGATTTCGCTTCCTGGCGAAACCCGCGCCCAGCGCCTGGGCCGCGCATATGCGCGCGCGGGCTTGGACCGTGTGCGGAAGAATGAATTGCCTGTCGAGCCGAGCCGCGATAGTCTGCATTGATAAATATCAATATGCGCCAGTCGGACGCGAACAGAAAAAGGTCAGTCGCGAAGCGGCGAAAGAAGCTGCCGCTCGCTTCATCGACCGAACTCCGCCTGATCCCGGTTACTTTTACCGACGAGATCCATCCCGGGGATTCTGTTGCCGAGAAGCTGCTCGCATCCCTGCGCCGCTGCCGGATCAGTCTTCGCCTAGGCGACATCCTCGTCGTGAAACACAAGATCGTGTCGAAATCCGAAGGCCGCGTGATCGATCTTGCGGCCGTCAAACCCTCAGCTGAATCGGAAGTTTGGGCGAAGCAATACAAGCTCGATGCGCGTGTCATCGAACTGGCGCTGCGCGAGAGTCGCGCCGTCATCCGACGGCAAAACGGAGTGCTCATCACCGAAACGCATCACGGATTTCTGTGCGCCAACAGCGGCATCGACGTTTCCAACGTGAATGGCGGCGAACAAGCGTTGCTTCTGCCGGACGATCCGGACCTTTCCGCTGCGAAGCTGAGGCAAGAAATAAAAAAATGTACTCGCCTCGAAATCCCGGTCATCATTACTGATAGTTTTGGACGCCCGTGGCGCGAAGGACTTACCGATTTTGCAATCGGCGTTGCCGGCATGAAGCCTGTGCGTGACGATCGCGGGCGACGCGATCCGCATGGATACAAGCTGAAAGCCAGTGTAGAGGCCATTGCCGACGAACTTGCCGCAGCCGCCGGACTGGTCTGCGGCAAACTTAATCGCACTCCGGCCTGCATCGTTCGCGGATTTCAATATGAAGCCGGCAAGGGAAGCGTGCGCGAGTTACTGCGGTCGCCGGCGACAGATCTGTTTCGCTAAATTCCGTTAAACTGTACCAACGTTGCTGGCAACCTCTCGCCCTTGATGACGATCAATCATGAGGCGAGAAGCAAGCGCGCTTCAACGGAGGAAGCATGGTCAGCGAATTGAACTCTCCAGAACTGGAATCATTTCCCTCAGTCGAGTGGCCGGACGTCGCGCCCCGCGTGTCTGCCGGAGTGCGCGCCGCGCTCGAAAGAGTTCTCGAAACTCAGAATGGCGCGGACCTCACACTCGAAGAATCTTACGCACTGGCCGATTCCGCGGGCGACGATCTGCTGGGCCTGCTCGCCGCCGCGAATCTGCTGCGCGCCGAACTCGCGGGCAACATCGTCACCTACGTGGTCAATCGCAACATCAATTTCACCAACATTTGTTTTGTGGGATGCAAATTCTGCGCCTTCAGCCGCGGCCCGCGCGAGTCTGATGCCTACTTCCACACGCTCGACGACATGGCCCGCAAGGCGGTCGAAGCCTGGGAAATCGGGGCAACCGAGGTCTGCATACAAGGCGGCCTGCCCCGCGATCTGCCAAAGTTTTATTATCGCGACGTACTGCGCGCGATCAAAGCCGCCGTCCCGCAGATGCATATTCATGCATTCTCCCCGATGGAAATCGTCTACGGCGTGGAACTCACGGGCATACGGCTCGGGGACTATCTTTCGATGTTGCGCGACAACGGGCTGGGCACGTTACCCGGCACCGCCGCGGAAATTCTCGACGACGGTATTCGACACATCCTCTCTGCGAACAAGCTCACGACGGCGCAATGGATCGAGGTCATCCGCACGGCACATCGCTGCGGCATCCGCAGCACGTCCACGCTCATGTACGGACACGCCGAGACGCCCGCGCACTGGGTGCGCCAGATGCGCCTGCTGCGCGACATTCAGTCGGAGACCGGAGGCTTCACCGAATTTGTTCCGCTCGGATTCGTGCATCAGAATACGCTTCTGTTCCAGCAAGGGCTGGCGCGCACCGGGCCCACGCTCGCCGAGCATCTGAAGGTGCACGCGCTGGCGCGAATCCTTCTGGCGGGATCGATTAACAATATTCAAGTCTCATGGGTGAAACTGAATCGGCGTCTCTCGCAACTGTGCCTGCACGCCGGAGCCAATGACTTCGGAGGCACGCTGATGGAAGAAAATATTTCGCGCGAGGCCGGAGCAACCGCCGGACAGTACACCAGCCCGGCAGATTTTCAAGCCATGATTCTTGAGATCGGGCGCATTCCGGCAGAGCGGAATACGACGTACTCGCGCATCCATATCAAGGAGTCGCTGGACGCGTTCGCATCCGAACAGGCGTTCGAGGCCGAGTTCGCATGAGCGGGAATGCATCGACTGGGCGAGCGATTGCGATTATCGGCGGAACAGGTCCGCTGGGAATCGGTCTGGCTCTCCGTTGGGCGCGGGTGGGCGAGACCGTGATCATTGGCTCGCGCGATGCAGTTCGCGCCCAAGAAACTGCTGCCGAGATTCAACAGAAGGCCGGACCGCAATCGAAGATTTCCGGAATGGAGAACAGCGCCGCGTGCGCCGCCGCGGACATCCTGATGCTCACCGTTCCCTTCGAAGGCCAGGCCGCGCTGCTTAAGCAACTCAAGCCTTCGATTAAAGCAGGCAGCACTCTCATCGATGCTACCGTCCCGCTCGCGGCTAGCGTAGGCGGGCGAGCATCGCGCACCCTCGGAGTCTGGCAAGGATCGGCCGCGCAGCAGGCAGCAGAACTGGTTCCCAAAGAGGTGAGTGTAGTGGCCGCATTTCACAGCGTCTCAGCCGATCTGCTGAACGGAGACGCTGCCATCGATTGCGATGTTATCGTCTGCTCGGACGATCCAGAAGCGGTGAAGCGGGTTCGCGCGCTGGCTGCGAAGATTCCGAACGTGCGCGCGGTTGACGGCGGCAAATTGGAGAATGCCCGCATCGTTGAGCAGATCACTGCACTGCTGATTGGCCTGAACATTCGCCACAAGGGCCATGCAGGAATTCGCATCACGGGCTTGCCCCCGACGGCTTACCTCTCGTGAAGGCAGCGGGCAGGAGTGCCCGCTCCACATGCCCGCTCCGCAAAATCCTAGGGCGTGGCGTAATGCCGCTTGCTGTAGCCCGCGGGAATCTCGAACAGCTCCGGAGGTTGCGGGCCTTCATGAATATTTTGCAACTCGCCTTGGCCCACGCTGTTCGTCCACTTCACGGGAAATAAAATTTTGGTGTCGACCCACAGGAATCCGGTGTTGGTCTTTTCTCCGGACAATTCGTACTGCACCGCGTCGCGCCCGTTCACCGCATCATGACCAACTTTGCGGCACTTTGTGTCCTTGGCTTCTGCGATGAGCTGATAGTCGCCGCAGGCGTCTTCCGCGTCTTTCGCCTGGAAAAATGTCACGCCCTGCCCAGGAATCTGGGGCACGGTGTTCTCGACGTATTGATGCTGCTGCGGCATCAGCACAACGGAGGTGCGGTTCGCAAGATTCACCAGCATGATGCTGTTGGGCCGGCCTTGCTTGTCCATGCCTTCGAAGCGCAGCCTTCCTGTCGTCGAAAAAATCTTTGTATGGAAGGTGTTGTCAGTCAGGCTGTTCTTGATTTCAGCTGAAAAAGTGGATTGCGAAGACGCCGTCGCGCAGGCGATTGCAAAGAGCAGTGCGAATGGTAGTATCGAACGCAATCCGGCAACCTCGATCTGGGTGAGTGAGAAATTTACTGCGGGCGCTGCATCATGCCGCCCATGTCCAACTTCTTGTAATCGGAGGGCACCTCGAACAGGCTCGCAGGCTGGGAGCCTTCCTGAATGTTGCGCAACTCTCCGGCGCCATTTTTGCCTTGCCATTTCACTGGGAATCGCAGCTTCGGATCCAGCCATACCGTGCCCGCGTCGCCATTTGCACTCGTGCCTTCATACTTTACGGTGCTGCGTCCGTTCACGGTTTCGGTGCCGACCTTGTGGCAAGTGCCACCTTTGTTCTGCTGCATCTGAAGCCAGTCCGAGCAGGCATTTTCCGCGTCGCCGGTGCGGAAGAAGTTGTAAGCGGACCGCTGATTCGCCGTCTGCGCCGGCATCTCCATGTACATGCGCTGCTGGTCCATGATTACGGTCGCGGTCTGGGTTGCAAGGTTCATGATTGCCGCACCGCCGCCTCGCGGATCTCTTTTCGTGGGTTCAATGCGGACTTTGTCTTTGGCGAAATATATTTTTGCCTGGCTGGTGGTGTCGGATTTTCCCGTGTTCACAACTTCGGCCGAGAACTCTGTCTGGGCCAGCGCGACTGTCGCGCTCAATAACAACGCACTCAAACACGTTAGTTGGATCTTCCATCGCAGCATGTGAATTCTCCTGGAAACTTTGTGTTGAAGTTGGCCGGGCCTTCGGGCAGCCCGTGCGGGGAAAGCATAACAGAAGCGCTCGCTGTCGACGGGCGTGTGCTGTTCGCTTAGTTCACGTTCTCCAGCGCGAGCGCCATGCCCATTCCACCGCTGACGCATAACGTGGCGACCCCGCGCTTTGTATTCCGCTTGAGCATCTCGTGCAGCAGCGTCACCGTAATCCGCGTTCCGGTGCAGCCGATCGGATGCCCCAGCGCAATGGCACCGCCATTGACGTTGAGCCGGACGCGATCGAAATTCAGGACGCGGTCACACGCTAGCACCTGCGCCGCGAAGGCTTCGTTCAGCTCGATTAGTCCGAAGTCGGCCAACCGCAGGTTGTGTTTGTCGGCGAGTTTCTGCAGCGCGGGAACGGGGCCGATTCCCATAGTTCGCGGATCAACGCCGGCCGACGTTACCGCCGAAATCCGCGCCAGCGGCTTCAGATTGTTCGTCTTCACAAAATGCTCGCTGGCCACAACGACCGCTGCGGCGCCGTCGGTAATGCCCGAAGAATTTCCCGCGGTGATGCCGCCTGTCTTCGAAAATACAGGAGGCAGTTTCGCCAGCTTCTCCAGAGTCGCATCGGCGAACGGATGCTCATCGCGGCTCAGCATGGTAGTCCCCTTTTTTCCCTCGATGGTAACAGGGGCAATTTCGTCCTCGAATCTTCCGGCGGCAATGGCGCGGGCCGCGCGCGTTTGTGACAGCAAAGCAAATTCATCCTGCTCGTCGCGGGAAATCCTGTACTCCTCCGCCAAAACTTCGGCGGTCTCGCCCATCACCATTTTCGCCAGTGGACAAAAAAATCCGTCGCGATACATTCCGTCAACGAGTTCCTGATTGCCCAGCCGGTATCCCCAGCGCGCGCCGTCGAGGTAATAGGGCAGGCGCGACATCGACTCTGTGCCGCCGGCAAGAATGCAGGTCGAGTCGCCCAGCAGGATCGCCTGATACGCGAGCGCGATCGACTTCATGCCGGAGGCGCAGGCCTTGTTTAGGGTAAATGCGGGGACTTCCTGCGGAACGCCGCTGCGCACGGAAATCTGGCGCGCTGGATTCGGGCCGCCGCCAGCCTGACGGGCGTTTCCGAAGATGGTCTCCTCGACCTGCTCGGGACGAATGTGGGCCCGCTCCAGCGCGGCCTTGGCCGCGACCACGCCCATGTCTGCGGCGGTCAGCGATGACAGCGAACCGCCAAATTTGCCAATCGGCGTTCGCACCGCCGAAAGAATATAGACCGCCTGCAATTCCTTACCTCCAAAATTTCAGTCTAGCAGGACAGGCGCCTACCGCTCAGAGCCCGGATTCCTTGATCTCTTTTTCCATGACTTTGCGCAGGGCCTGGTTGATGCGGCTCTGATAGCGTCCGCCATCCTTTTTGAACCAGGCCAGCACGTCCACATCGAGGCGGACGGTGATCGGCTTCTTCAGGGGGCGGTAGAAATCGGCGATGCGCATACTCTGCAGCGAGGGTTTTGATTTGGAGCCGCCCGATCGCTTCGACGAATCGGCGACTGCCATCAGCGTGAGGCCAAGGCCTTTCTTTGTTCCGGCGGCCTTCGTCCGGGCGGTGTGAGCGGTGGCCTTCTTCGATGCAGGGTGCTTGGCGGGATGCTTCTGGCTTTTCATAACTTGAGTAGCTCCTTCCGTTTGCAGGCTGTACGGCTGCGTATGTACAAGATTGTACCTTGAAATGTTCCTGAAGGAACACTATGCGACATCGGAAAGGAAGACTAGCCGGCCAGGTCTTCTGCAGCCAGCTCTTCTGCGGCCAGCTCCTCTTCAGCTTCATCCATGAAGGCGAAGACTTCTTGCGGGATTGGATTCTGCCAGACGGGCGCGAATGACTGCCGGTGGAGCGGGCTGGGCCCATGCTCGCGGAGCGCAGCGAGGTGGCGGGGCGTGCTGTATCCCTTGTGCGAAGCCAGGCCGTAGGCGGGAAAAATCACGTCCCATTCGCACATCATGCGATCGCGTTCTACTTTTGCCAGGATGGAAGCAGCGGCGATCGAGGCGGAGAGCGCGTCGCCGTGAATGATCGCTTTCTGCGGCACATCGCAGTCGAGGCGTAAGGCGTCAATGAGAAGGTGATCCGCCGCGGGAGCCAATTGGTTGACCGCTTCGCGCATGGCGACGCGCGATGCCTGATAGATATTGATCTGATCGATGCGCGCGGCATCGACCGCGGCGATCGCCCAGGCGACGGCGTGCTGGCGAATACGCGCGGCAAGGACTTCGCGCCGCTCCGCCGGCAGTAGCTTCGAATCGCGGAGCCCGCGCACTCGGTAACTTCGGTCAAGAATCACGGCGGCAGCAACGACGGGGCCGAACAGAGATCCGCGGCCAACCTCGTCGACACCGGCGACGCGCGCAGCCCCAGTTTCCCACGCTCTCTTTTCGTAGCGCAGGGTGCAGCGCAATGTCTTCAGCAGGCGCAGCTTGGCGGCGGAGGGAGAGAGCGGGCGCGCGGAAGAGGAGTTGGTTGGAGACGACTTCATCGGCAAAACGAAAAGGGGTTCGCCTTCATCTTCACCGAGAGTGGCGAATCGCGCAAGAGTGGATTTGCAGCGCGACGGGCGGGAGCGCTGGCCCGGTTGGAGCCGGGCCATGCTCGCTTGTCCAGAGGGCTTAGGCTTTCTCGACGTCCTTCAGGCGGGCGGCCTTGCCGCGGAGTCCGCGCAGATAGAACAGACGGGCGCGGCGCACCTTGGAGGAGCGGACGAGGTCCACTTTGTCGATGACTTTGGAATGCAATGGGAAGATGCGCTCGACGCCCTGGCCGAAGCTCATCTTGCGGACGGTGAAGCTGGCCTGCGGGCCGTTGTCGCGCTTGATGACCACGCCTTCAAAAGCCTGGAGGCGTTCTTTGTCGCCTTCTTTGATCTTCACGTGGACGCGTACGGTGTCCCCGGGGCGGAAGGCGGGAAGGTCGGTGCGTTTGGTTTTGGCCAGCAGTTTTTCAATGATTAGGTTTGACATGATCTTTTATCCTTCGGTGCGAATTCGCTCGGCGGCTGAAGCCGCCTAAAAAGTTTGCTTGTTGCGCCGCGGCTTAGCCGCGCCCTTTCAAATCTCTTTGCCTCGATCGTTTTCGAGCCGGGCCAGAACCTTTGCGTCTTCCGCGTCCAGCTTTACAGTTTCCAACAAGTCGGGACGATTACGCAGCGTCTTCCGCAGCGACTCTTCGCGGCGCCAGCGGCGAATCTCGTCATGATTCCCGTTAAGCAAAACCTCCGGCACTGCGATGCCGCGAAAGTCTGCGGGGCGCGTGTAGTGCGGGTAATCCAGCAACCCGCGCGAACCGCAGGTCGAATCCGCCCTGCCGTTTTCAGCGACCTCGACTGCTTTCTCGTGAGTCGTAAACGACTCCTGCCGCGTCGACGCTTCGTTGCCCACTGCGCCCGGGAGCAGCCGCGTGACCGCTTCGATCACGACCGCGGCAGCGAGTTCTCCGCCGCTTAAAACGTAGTCGCCGATCGAGAGCTCGCGGTCCGCGAGAAAATCGGAAACCCGCTCGTCCACGCCTTCATACCGTCCGCAGAGCAACACGATGCGATCGAGCGAGGCCAACTCTGCTGCGACTTTCTGCGTGAAGCGCTGGCCTTGCGCGGAAAGCAGAATCACCGACTCGCGTGCACTTGCACTTATGCGCTGTTCGCGGGACGCGACCTGCAACGACTCTAAACATTCAAAGATCGGTTCCGGCTTAAGGACCATGCCTTCGCCGCCGCCGAAAGGGCGGTCATCCACGGTGCGGTGCCGATCGTGCGTGAACTGGCGCAGGTCGTGGACTTCGATTTTCACCAGGCCCATTTCCTGGGCGCGGCGGGTGATGCCGTGATCCAACGGTCCGCGAAAGAAGTCCGGAAAAATCGTGACGATGTCGGCCTTCATTGGCGAGCCTAAAGCTTGGTGGACGCTTGATCGCTGCGCCCTCAGGGGCTAAAGCCCTGATCATTTTCCACTTCTCGAGGCACGGCTAAAGCCGTGCCCTTCCCAAATCCCCTAGAGCTACTTCTTTCTCTCGGCCTGCTCCTGCTTCTCTTCTGCTGTCATCGGCGCATTGACTTCCAGCAATCCCTCGGGAAGGTGCATGCGCACTTGGCGGTGCGCTGTATCTATGCTTTGCAAATATGCTTCGGCGAAGGGCACGTCAAACCGTTTGCCTGCTTGGCCGCTCACTGCTTTACCGCTTACGACCAGCAGAGGAGCTTCGCCCGCTCCAAACTGCACGTCTTCGATGCGTCCGACTTCGCCGGTCTGATCGATCAGGGTGCATCCGATCAGATCGCTGATGTAATTCCATCCCGGCTCGAGCTGGGCCCGATCCTTGCCGGGAACTTGCAGTTCCGCGCCGATTAGAGTTTCCGCGTCCGACATCGAATCGACGCCCCGAAACTTGAGAACCAGCAGGCCTTTGTGGGGCCAAAGATCTTCGATCTGCAAGTCACGGCGCGCTTGATCTCTGCCTAGCGCCAGCAACTTCATTCCTGGCACGAAACGGTCAGGCACGTCGCTGTGAACTTCTGCTGCGACCTCGCCGTGACGGCCCTGCGTTTTCACGACGCGGGCCAGCGTGATGAAATCACCGTTCGTTTCGAACGAGCCTCAGGGGCTAAAGCCCCGATTTCTGGCAACGCTTACGCGGCCATAAATGGCCGCTCTTCCACCTAAAATGCCTGCTCTTCCAGCTTACTCGAGAATCTCGAGGGTGTAACGCTGGTGGGCGCGGTGGCCGGCGGCGCTCAACAGGGCACGCAAGGCGCGAGCGGTGCGTCCCTGGCGGCCGATGACCTTGCCGACGTCGGTTTCGGCGACTT
The DNA here is from genome assembly GCA_963701925.1 of uncultured Acidobacteriota bacterium. GTDB lineage: Bacteria > Acidobacteriota > Terriglobia > Terriglobales > Acidobacteriaceae > Sulfotelmatobacter. The sequence goes on along the minus strand of CAVPBQ010000004.1, from coordinate 76,696 downwards.
CGAGTTCGATGACGCCGTCGTCGAATTGCTCGACGAAGACTTCGTCGGGCGCGTCGACCAGAGACTTCGCGATCAGTTCCACGAGCGCGCAAACGTTGGCAGAGGGTTCAGTCATAGTGTGCAGTTCTCGATGTGAATGAGATTCCCTCAGCGGCTAAAGCCGCGGTCGTGGAAGGCGCTTGCGGCACGACTAAAGTTGTGCCCTTCCCGGTCGTGGCGTTCCTAGTCGCGCCATTTCTAGTCGCGCCTTCCCGGTTGTGCCTTCAGCAGGCCTGACTTTCCGGCCTGCCTTGGCGCATTTCGTGATTCCGAGTCGGCGTTTCCTGACAGCTGCCCGCTTTACGCAGCCGGAACTGGGGCCGCGGCCGGAGTCTTGGAGAACAGCTTGTGCACACGCTCCGACATTTGGGCGCCCTTGGAAACCCAGTACTCGACGCGATCGCGCTTCATTTCGACGCTCGCGGGATTGGTGCGGGGATTGTAGGTCCCGACCACTTCCACGGGGCGGCCATTGCGCGCGCGCTCCTTCTCAATCACGACAATGCGATAGTGCGGTTGTTTGCGCGCACCCATGCGCGATAGACGAATCATTAACACGAGACAGTTATCCTTTAATGCCGGAAGAGTCCGGAGAGGTCAAGACAAACTCTTATTATGCCGGAGGTTAGGCGGAAATGCAACGGCGATGGTAGCGGTCGAGATTTGCCTTGACCTGCTGGGCCGCGAGGCTACACTAATTGGCTGCCATGAAGTTCTCCGCTGCTTTTCTCTTGGCGTTATTGTTCTGCGGGTGTGCTCCCTCGCCAGCCCAACAGGCCTGCCCTCAGCCGCCGGCCCTGCAAAAAGTTTCCGGGAAAAACATCTTTACCGATCAGCAGGAAGTTGATCTGGGAGACGCCATGGGAGAAAGCCTAGCGCGGGAAGTCTCCCTGATCGAAAACCCGACGCTGACGTCCCATCTGGACGAACTGGGCGCTCGTCTGGCGCGCTATCTGCCGCCGAATAATTTGAAGTTCCGCTTCTACCTCATTGACATTCCTGAGGTAAACGCATTCAGCCTATCGGGCGGCCGCATTTATGTGGCGCGAAAGATGGTCGCATTGACGCGAAATGACGATGAACTGGCGGGCGTGCTGGCGCATGAGATGGGACACATCGTGACCCACCAGCACGCGATTTACATGACTCTGATCCTGAAACAGGTACTGGGAGTTACTCAAGTCGGGGACCGGGCCGATATCTACGACAAGTTTCAGCGCGTGCTGGAGAACGGGCGTCGCCACCCTGTCCACGTATCCGGGGAAAGCGAAGGGGATCAGTATGTCGCCGATCAGGTTGCTCTTTTTGCGATGGCGCGTGCGGGCTTTTCGCCGCAGGCTTATGTCGATCTGTGGGATCGGTTCAACGCCACTCACGGGAAAACGGGCAACTGGCTATCGGATGTATTTGGCCAGACTAAGCCGGCGCAGCGGCGCTTGCGGGAATTACTGAAGTCGGTTTCGGAAATGCCGGCGGAGTGCGCGCGCATTGCGCCGTCGTCGTCCACGGATTTCCAGGCTTGGCAGTCGCAGATCGTCGAATCCGCAACCGGAACGCACATCGAGTCCCTGCCCGGCTTGGTGCTTCGCGAGAAACTCGACCAGCCGCTTCGTCCGGACATCCAAAATCTGCGCTTCAGCCCTGACGGAAAATTTGTGCTGGCGCAGGATCAAGGTGGAATTCAAGTTCTTTCCCGCGATCCATTCCAGTCTTTGTTTTTTATCGACGCGCCGAATGCCGATAAGGCGTTCTTCAGCCCCGACTCAAAGGCGGTGGTGTTCAAGACTCCGTCTCTCAGGGTTGAGATTTGGGATGTCTCCAGCCAGAAACGGGTGTCGGTGCACGAAATGCTGCTGCGCGTCGGCTGTCTGCAGAGTTTGCTCTCGCCCGACGGTCAGCACATGGCGTGTCTGGACAAGGAGTTTACGCTGTCACTGTTTGAAGTGGCGACTGGGAATGAAATCGCCTCGAAGAAAAATTTCTTCGAGCTGCGCTCTCTGGGGTTCCGTTACTTGCTTTGGGTTGTACTCGAGCTGGAATCGGGCAACTTCAATCTTAAGTTGGTGCATTACGGATTTTCGCCAGATGGGCGCTATTTTCTCGCCGGAAGTTCCACTGACACGTTCGCCTACGACCTAGCGGCGAAACGGAACGCAGACATTCCTATGTCGGTGCGGAACCTGACGCGAGACGAATTCGTCTTTGTGGACAACGACCGCTTGCTTTCCATTAACCATTTTGTGCCGAACAAATCTCCGCTGGTTCGATTTCCAGGTGGGCGCCGAATTCAGGAAGTTGCCTTGGGCGGTGTTTTGGAGTTGTTCGCAGCTGCCCACGGGAACTATGTTGGATTGGGACCGCTGAAGAGCAGCAAGCGGGGTTTTCTGGATCTCTCTAACGGGAACATTCCAGTTGGTTTCAAGAAAGACGCCGGAGACGTTTACGACAATACCGTCGTCTTTGAGGAGATAGACGGGCGGCTGGTGCTAGGCGATCTGTCTTCGGCGAAGGTTCTTGCGCGCGCGCAACTGACGCAGTCCCGGCTGGGTGACGACCACGCCATCGCTGTGTCGGACGACTTTCGCTGGCTGGCAGCATCCAGCGGAAGCCGCGGAGCGCTTTGGGATCTGTCACATAATGTTCGACTGCATCATGTGCGCGACTTCACCGGCGTATGGTTCGCTCCGGATGATTCCTGTTACGTCGATTTTCCCAAGCATGAGTCACAGGAGCGGGCGCTGGTTCTGTTGGATAAGACGGGTAATTCGACTGTTACGTATCCCTTAGGCGACCTTTTGGCGGAGCAGGAGGGGCCATATGTTCTGGTGCGAACTCCTCCGGGGGACAAGCCCTACGTGCGCAAGAATTGGACTTATGAGCTGCGCGATTTCCGAGCGAAGTCTGTGATCTGGTCCCGCCATTTTCTTCAGGACTCTCCGGTCGTTTCCTGGACCACGGATCACGATGCGATTCTGATGGGCTGGCATGTTTACTCCGATGCTGCGCACGAGGAACTGAAACAATTTTCCGATCTTAAGAGCTCGGCGGAAAAAGAAGACATGCTCTACGAACTTCTGGACCTGCGAAGCAATACGACTATCGGCAAGCTGCTGGTAAAGACAAACAAATCTTCCTTCTTCGTGACGAGCGCTGCGGTTGAGCGTGATTGGGCTGCGCTTTCGGTCAGTGGGAATCGAGTGCTCATATACTCGATCTCTTCTGGCAAGGAAACCGGGCACGTGTTCGGGTATTCGCCGGTCCTGTCACAAGCCGCCGGCGCTTACGCTGTGTCCACCGCAGAGGGAACCGTGGGTGTCTACAGTCTTTCCACGTCGCAGCTTCGTCGAAGTTATAAATTCCCGATCTCGGTGTTGTACAAGAAGTTTTCTCCGGATGGGAAAAGACTTCTCGTGGTAACCCGCGACCAGACCGTGTACATACTTGATCTCACGTTTCCTGACGAAGTTGTGTCTGACACCCCACGGCCTCCCAGCATCTTAAGTCGTTGATCGTTGCTTCGGCTCAGGCGACTTGCTTCTTGCGCTCTGAGGACTGGCCCGGTGCCTTTGAGGCTCCGAGGAATTTCAGCAGTGCTTGGTTCACTTCGTCGGCGTGGGTCCAGGCGATGTTGTGGGGGCCGTCTTTGATGATGTGCAATTCGGCGCCCTTGATCAGCTTGGCGGTGCGCTGGCCGGAGGAGGCGAAGGGCACGATGCGGTCGGCGTCGCCCTGAATGACTAGTGTGGGGACGTCAATTTTGGCCACGTCTTTGCGGAAATCTTCACCCCACGTGGGGACGCAGGCGAGGCTGGCGGTGGCCGACGCGATAGAAGCGACATTCCAGCTGGCCTGTATCACCTGCTCGCTGACGCGCTTACCGAGATAGACGTCAGCGTTGTAGAAGTCCTTGAAGAACGCGGTGAAGAAGGCGTAACGATCGGCGGCAACAGCTTTCTCGATGCCGGCGAAGACCGAGCCGTCGACGCCCTCGGGATTGTCGGCGGTCTTCAGCAGGTAGGGCGGCACGCCGCTCATGATGACGGCTTTGCTGACGTTCTTCGATCCGTACTTGCCGATGTAGCGCGCGACTTCGCCGCCGCCCATGGAAAATCCGACGAGCGTGAAATTATGCAAGCCGAGATGCGAAATGATTTTGTGCAGATCGTCGGCGAAGGTGTCGTAGTTGTAGCCGGTGGTGGGCTGGCTGGACTTGCCGAATCCGCGGCGGTCGTAGGCGATGACGCGATGTCCGGCTTGCAGCAGGACAGGAATTTGCTTTTCCCAGGACGCGCCGCTTAGTGGATATCCGTGAATCAGAACGACGGGCTGGCCGGAGCCGTGATCTTCGTAGTAAAGGTGAATGGGCGTGGAATTTTCTTTTCCAACTTCAACGTAGGACATGGAAAGCCTCCTCTTGGCTTTGGGAACAATTAGTTTTACCGAGGGCCCTAAGTAGTGAGTTAGATTGCCGGGCTCGTTGAAGGGGTTCTTGTTTTTTTTTGAGATGTCAGTGAGGGAGGTGTGCGGTGAGTTCGTTGAGCAGCTTGGTATTTTTTTCTAGAGCGCGCTGAAGAAGTTCGGCTTGTTGGCGGGCCGTCGGCCAGTCTTGCTTTTCGACCGCTTCGGTGAGGCCGGGCAGTTCGAGATGCGCGTAGGTGAAGCGGGCGCCGTAAAGCATGTGCTTGAACCAGGGGCGTCCGGGGATGCCGTCGGGGTTAAGCCAGTTGCGTTCGACTTGCATCATGCCGCGGTTGAGCGTGGCGGCAAGTTTGGGATCGACCTGGCCGGTGGCGAGCTTGCGGGTGAGGGATTGGTTGAGCTTTTTCCCGGCGGCTTCGAAGGCGTCGATGGCTTTTGCGACTGCCGTCAGGTCGAGAGTGGCGGCTTGAGGTAACGCCTCCGAAGGATGCGAAAAAAATCCCTGAGAACTCCCGGATGGGTTGCAGGTGGTGCAGGCTGGAACGGGGTCCTTCGACTGCGGGGTGATTTCGCTTCGCGAATTCCCCGCTCCGCTCAGGATGACAGATTTATTTTTGCCCGCGAGCTCATTTACGAATTGGCGAATGTTTTCTGCATACGTTGCGAAGTCGAAGGGGAGCAGATCGGCGTTGGCGAGACGCAGCGCAGTTACGCCCCATAGTTGCGACATCAAGGTGTGATAGTGGTAGCCGGGATCGCCAAATTTGTTCATCCAGAAAAAGTCGTCGTAGGCGGAATGGTAGACGCCGTAGTCGCCTTCGAATCCCAGGCCGATGACGGGCATGCCGATGAAGTTGAGAAAGACGGTGTGATCGGAGCCGCTGCCGATGCGGGTGTCGGTGAGGGTTGAGTTGGCGGCGCCGGAATTGAATGGGCCGGATTGTTTCGTTTCTTTTTCGCGTTCGGTCGTCGCCTTCCATGCGTCGTACAGACTTTTTCCGGATGGATCCTGCAAGCTGCGCGTGGTTTCTTCGAGCATAGGTGCGAGCGACGCGACTGCCTGGCCATGGAAATTCGGGCCGGAGGTGGCTTCGTCTACGTTGATGTAGGCGACTCCCTTCTCTTTCAGTTCCTTGGCGAATTGCTCTCCCCACTCCGTGGAGCCAGTGAGGCCGACCTCTTCACCGTCCCAACTGCAGACGACGATGGTGCGGCGCGGCCGCATGCCTTGCTGGGCAAGCTGTCCGAGGGCGCGCGTGAGTTCCATCATCGACGCGGTGCCGCTGGAGGGATCGACGCCGCCGAAGACCCAGGCGTCGCGGTGATTGCCGAGGACGATCCATTCATCGGGCAACTCGGAGCCGCGGATGCGGCCTTCGACGACGTAGTAGGGTTGCGTGCCATTGTCCATTTCGATTTTGAGATGGACTTTCACGCGGTCGCCGCCGAGGTGATATTGAAAGGGCAATCCGCCTTGCCAATTTTCTGGAGCGGGCGGGCCATCTAAGTTTTCGAGCAGCGGCTTGGCGTCGTGCCAGGAGAGCGGCAGCGCCATAATTTTCGGCACGGACGCCGCTTGCTCGAGGGGAATGCGCTTCGCTCCGGGGATCGAGGCCCAGCCCGGAGTCTGGGGATCGCCGGGAACCATGAAGTCGTAGGTGATGGCGCCGCGCTGAATGTGATATTCGGGGCCCCAGGGGCCATCGGGATCGACCTTGCCTTTTTTGTATCCGTCTTCGGCGGGATCGCTATAAATGAGAATCGCGGCGGCGCCTTCGCGCTGCGCGGTGAGCGCCTTGAATCCGCGATAGCTGTAGGGATTGGAATAGCGCACGAGAACGATTTTGCCTTTGACGTCGATGCCGTTCTTGCGCAGCAGATCGTAATCTTCGGGATTGCCGCTGTGGGCGTAGACCACGGGCGCGGTGACTTCACCGGAGATCGACATGCCGAGCCATGCGCCGCTGATGCCGGAACTTTGCGAGTCAGGGTCGGCGTCGAGCGGAGCCTCGCGCAACGTAGCCTGATAGTGTGTGGGCGCGATCATCTCGAGCGACGCGCTCTTGGGATTGGTGCCGTAGACGTCGTAGCGGCGAATGATGACGTCGGAAAGTCCCTGGGCGCGCCACTGGTCGGCGATGTAGTCGGCGAGTTCGTTGTTGCGCTTCGATCCGGCGAGGTGGGGCTGGGCGGTGAAGATGCGGTGCTGGCGGCGTTCTTCGTCGGGAGTGGGAATGGATTCGAATTTGGTTTCGATTTCTGCTTCGCGGGAAGAGTTGTAGGGAGTGAAGCCGAGGATGGATTGGGCTTGCGCGCAGGAGAGCAGGAGTAAAAGGAGGGACGCTCGGGAGAGGTGCATGGGCGGAGTGATTGTAACTCAGGAGTACGAGGAGGGAACAAAGTCAAAGTCCCAACTCTAAACTCGCAAAAGGCGCGAGTTTAGAATGGGGCACCCGGGGTCAGGGCTAAAGCCCGCGGGGTGTGAGAATGCTTGACGCGGCCCTAAAGGGCCGCTCTTCCACCTCCTCTTGCATCCACGTCCTTTCCTAGTTACTTCGCCTTCAATATCTCGCCCAGCAGATCTGGTTTTGAATCGTCGCGGACCAGGTGGGGGTACATTTCGCCGCCGTGGTAATCGAGCTTGTAGGTTTTATAATACTCGTCGCTCTCGATGAGCAGTTCGATGGGCGCGGTTGCGTTCTTCGCGGTTTTGATAGCGTCGCGCAGAACTTCGGGCGAGAAGCGGCGGCCGTTTACGGCGACCACTTTCATTCCGGGGCCGATGCCGGCCTTGGCGGAGAGTTCGCCTTCGATGACGTCGGAAATTCCTCCATCGTCTCGAAGACTCAATCCCAGCGCGAATGCCGCTGGGACAAAGTGATACATGCCGGCCTGGCTGCTCATCATGTCAGAAGGGGTTTGGTCGTAGACAACCTTCCATCCGCTGCCTTCGATGCCGCCCAGGGGCGCGCGGGGAGCATGGGTGGTCAGGCGCTCGGTCCAGAAGCCGCGCCAGTCGTAGGGTGCGACCTGATTGAGGGCGTTGACGACGTCGTCGAAAGTGTAGGTCTTCAGGGCCGGACCGGTGCTGGGTGGGCCATGAAAAATGTGACAGAAATCGTCGATCGACTTCGCGCCCTTGCTCTGCTGGCGAATGATGACGTCGACCCAGAGCCAGTTGAGCGTGTCCTCAGAATAAAAATCAGTGCCGCGGCGCCATGAGTACCAGGCCTGCGGAGCGAAATAAAGTTCGGGCGCAGCGTCAGCGGTGTCCTGCAAGTTGCGCCAGATGCGTCCCGGCTCGTGATCGAGGCCGGCAGCGGTGATGGCAAGGTCATCGCGATCCTGATCGGCGGTGAGCAGGCCGCTGCGCGCGGTGAGCACGAATCCCAGATAGTTAGTCAGGCCTTCGTAGACCCAGAGCAGATCGTCCTGCATGGGCTGCTCGTAGTCGGGCGTGGCCAAGTCGGCGGGGCGGCGATATTTTCCATTCCACGAGTGCACGTATTCGTGGGGCAGAAGCCCGGCGGAAAGTTTGCGGTCGGTATCGTCGACGAGGGCGCGTTCGTCGACGCGGCTGTCGTCGGATTCGTGATGCTCGAGGCCGAAGTGCGCCACGTGATCGCTCAAGGTGTAGAGAAAGTGATAGTCGCGGTAGTGATGGGCGCCAAAAAGTTTCTGCGCCTGGTCGACCAGACTCTTGTAGTGATCCCAGACTTCCTTGGGGGCATCGAGATCGGCGGCCGCGTCGGCGGCGATGTCCATCTCGGTGGGCGGATCCTGGGCGAGAGGAACGATTTTCAGAAATTCTCCGGTGATGACGGGGGAGTCGACCAGCGTGGTGAGCGGCACAGTCGAAAAATGAACTTCATTTTCGCTCTGGCTGGCGACGGGCAGCGGCGTGCCGAACTTCCAGCCTTCGGGCAGCTTCAGGCTGGGGGTGTAGTTGATCTCGTCGGCTTTCCATCCTTTGGGATAGAGCAGAACCTGATTCCAGCTGATGATGGCAAGCTTGTCTGTGGCGGAGGAGCCGGCGGAGAATCCGCCTTCGAAAGTTGCGGGAGAAAGGAAGTCGAGCTCGGCGTCCACTTCATTCACGCCTGCAGGAACTTCGACGTGAATGGTGAAGCCGTCGAGCGTGTCGCGGCGCCATTTGAGATCGTGGCCGGCGGCGCGGAAAAATAATCCGGCAAGGTCGATGACGGGGCCGTCGGGCGCGTGTTCGCCGGGGATCCACTTGGGATAGTAGAGGGTGAGGTCGCCGGGGCTCGCTGGAATTTTCAGCGAGGCGTGGAAAATCTTGCGAGGCGCGTGTGTGGCATCGACTGAGATGCTGATGGTGGGCGCGCCGGCGGGCGCAGTTGCGCACCATCCGGAAACTGCCAGCATGGCAAAGCATACGACTCCCCAGGCTTTCGAGAGCTTCATTGGTCCTGTTCCCCCATGTATTTGAAACACAGATTCGCGATACGGAAATTGCGGTGGCAGAGATTACGAATATAACAGCCGCAGAGGGCGATCGTACAGAGGTCGCGGGTCGAGACGCATCGGTTGACAACTGAATTCTGCCGAGGCAATATTTTCGTGCGGCGTAGGGCGCATCGGTGAGTGGTCATTGCGAAAGGGCAACGCCCGCCTACATAGGAACACAATTGCGCCTATGCCGAACCTCGAAAACCTCAGGAAGCAAGCCAAACAATATCTGCGTTGGCACCGCGAGAAATATTATCCGGTCGCAGCTCAAATCAGGGCGGCGCTGCCGCGGTTTCGCCAGTTCACCGACGAGCAGATACTGGAGGCGAAGTTTAAGCTTGCCGATGCCCAGGAACTGGTGGCGCGGCAGATGGGGTTCAAGGGATGGCAGGCGCTCAAATCAGGAGCAGATGCCGTGATCGACAAACCCAAAGAGACGCCGCATCCCATTCTCAATTCCATTGAGGCGCAACTCTACGTCGCGAACATCAAGCATTCTTGCGATTTCTATACAAACCTGCTCGGCTTCAGGGTGGAATTCGTTTATGGCGATCCGCCCTTCTACGGGCAGGTCCGGCGCGACCATGCGAGGCTCAACCTGAGGCTGGTCGCGGAACCGGTGTTCGCTGGCGATGTTCGCAAGCGCGAGCATTTGCTCTCCGCTACCATCACGGTTGCCACCACGGAGGAAATCAAACAACTGTTTCTGAGTTATCAGGCGGCCGGAGTCTCGTTCGATCAGGCACTGAAGAAGGAACCTTGGGGGGCCAGAACTTTTGTGGTTTCGGATCCCGACGAGAATCTGATCCTCTTTGCCGGCCCGGCTGATTGAAGTGGCTGGCGGAGTATTTCTGAACGGCCGGCGCTGCTATGATGCGGCAGATGTCGAGGCGGGGAAAATTCATCACCTTCGAAGGGCTCGACGGCACGGGCAAGAGCACGCAGATGCGAAAGCTCGCGGCCGTGCTGCGCGCTGCCGGACACAAAGTGGTGGAGACGCGGGAGCCGGGCGGCACAGCCACGGGCGAGAGAATTCGCAAGGTGCTGCTGGATTCGAATACGGCGGGACTGGCGCCGCTGGCGGAGATGGCGCTGATGTTCGCGTCACGGGCGCAACATATTACGGAGTTGATTGAGCCGGCGCTGGCGGCGGGAAGCATTGTGCTGTGCGATCGTTTCACGGATTCGACCGAGGCGTATCAGGGGAGCGGACGGAAGTTGGGCAACAGGCCAGTGCTGGAGTTGCATCGCGTGTTGTGCGGGAATTTGAATCCGGACTTGACGATTCTGATGGACTCGAACCCAGCGGCAAGCCTTTCGCGAGCGCGGCGGCGTAACCAGATTGCGCGGAGGAATGCGGGGCATGCACCTGACGAGAATCGCTTTGAGCAGGAGACGGCGACATTTTTCGCGCGAGTGCGGGAAGGCTATGCGGCGATTGCGCGGCGGGAGCCCGGGCGGATGGTGATGGTGGACGCGCGCGGGACGCCGGGGGAGACGCATCAGAAGATTGTAGAGTTGGTGAGGAGGAAGTTGAAGTTGTAGGAATGGGAGGATAGGTCCTTGAGATTCCTCGCGAGGCTGGTTGTAGCGCGAGACTGCGAGGGATCCTTCGACTGCGCTGTCATCCGCTTCGCGGATGACAACTCCGCTCAGGATGACAGACGATGAATGTGGATGGTTATGTTTTCTGATTTTCAAGGCAACGCGGAGATCGTGCATCGGCTGCGCGACATGCTGGCGCGGGAACGGTTTCCGCACGCCGTGGTGCTGGCGGGCGGGCGAGGATCGGGCAAGTACACGCTGGCGCTGATGCTGGCGCAGGCATTGAACTGCCTTTCGCCGACGGAGACCGACGGCCTGCCGGATTTCTGCGGCAAGTGCTCCAACTGTATCCGGATCGCGCAGGCGGCCGATCTGGAGACGCGATTTGCGGAAGCGGTCGAGGCGCGCGAGAACCTGCGCGAGACCGACAAGAAAGAAACGCGCCTGTTCGTGCAGACACATCCCGATGTGCTGGTCATCCCGCCGGATCCGCCGCAGATGATGATCAAGGTGGATCAGGTGCGGCGCGTGATAGAGACGATTTATTACCGTCCGGCCGAGGGCAGGGAACGGGTGTACATCTTCACCGACTCGGCGTTCATGAAAGAGGCGGCGAACTCGCTGCTGAAGGTGTTGGAAGAGCCCCCGGAGTTCGCGACGATTTTTCTGCTGACGGAGAATCCGGGAGAACTGCTGCCGACGATCCGCTCACGGTCGATGGTGTTCATGCTGGGCGCGCTGACCACGGAAGAGATCGAGCGCGATCTGGCGGAGCGACATCCGGAGTGGAAGGCGCCGCAGCGGGCTTTGGTGGCGCGGCTCTCGGAAGGTGCGGTAGGACGGGCGCGGGGCTTCGATCTGGAAGGCTATGTCGCCGCTCGAGCGCATGCGTTGGCGATATTGAATTCTGCGGTCCGCGGCGGCGAGCACAGCGAGTTGTTCAAGGTCACCGAGTCCTATCGCCCGGGCGCGGAAGGCAGAGAGAAGACAGAGAAGTTGATCCGGACGCTGTACTCGCTGCTGCGCGATCTGATTTTCCTCGAATCGGGCGCGCCGGAGATGGTCCGCAATACGGACATTTCGTCCGAACTCAAACGCCTGGCGGAGGCGATCGATTTCGATTGGATTACGATGGCGTCCGACCGGTTGGCCGAGGTCGAGCGCGGGATGCGGCGGAACCTGCTGCGGTCACTTTCGCTGGACGCGTTCGCGGCGGCGATAAGCGTGGCGGAGCGCGGCGTCACTTATTGATTGAGTGAAGGGCAACAATGAGTGCTATCGCCTGCTTTCGTCAGTTGACAAGAACCTGCGAATCAGCGAAGCGCGGTTTGTTCCGCCGCTTGGGCCTGTTGAGCAGTGATAGAGCCGTTCCTGAGCATTCCCTGAATTACTAAATCTCTGCGCTCTTTCGCTCGGTCGGGATGACGTTCAGGCGAGTAGATGCTCGGAGCCTTTATCAGTCCGGCAATCAGCGCCGCCTGCGGAACATCCAACTCCGAAGCAGGCTTCCCGCAATAGTGCAAAGAGGCACTCTCGACCCCGATGAGATCATTGGCGAAATATGCTCGATTTAGATAGATCGTCAACAGTTGATCGGGTGTAAACCTTCGCCGAATCTGGACCGATGCTTTGTACTCCAGCAGGTGTCGTTTCAACATCCTTGTTTGAGAATTACAAAATAGGTCGAATGAAATTTGGCGAGCCAACACATCGTCGCTATTACCTTCCGCAGCGCGAACTGCATTCTGGAGGTTCTTGCCTATCAAAGTGGGTGGAATGACATGTACTGGACTACCGAAACAGAGGGAAGACACGGTCGTAGGCGAGTCCGCCGCAAAGTTAGCCACTGCCGCAAAATTCGGAAGGTCACCGGAATAGAGGAAGAACCAGTACAGGCAGACAGCGAGCATAACCACAGCAGAGGCCGCCAGCACCAGCAATGCTTTCAGAACGATTCTCACAGTCGACCAAACATCCTTGAACTTGGCAGTGTAGGCCAGTCATCACCTGAAAGCCAACTGTTGCAAAATCCGGTAGTGCCTCAGTTTGAATTTTCATAGGCTAGAACCGCCTGACAGTTTCCGAACGGGCAAAGATTCTGGGAATGATGGTCGAGGGAAACAGCCTACGTTCCTGTGCGCGAATGGCCGATGTTTCCCTGAATACCGTAACCAAGCTGCTAGTGGACATGGGAGCGGCCTGTGAGCAATTCCACGATGAGCAGGTTAGGAACGTGCGCGTGCGCCGCCTGCAATGCGATGAAATTTGGTGCTTCGTAGGGGCCAAAGCCAAGAACGTAACGCTGGAGCAGAAAGCGCAAGGATGGGGCGATACGTGGACGTGGACGGGGCTGGATGCGGATACGAAGCTCTGTGTGAGCTATCTGGTTGGCGGACGTGACGCGAACTGGGCAATGGAATTTATGCTGGACTGTGCTGCCCGGATCAAAGGCCGCGTGCAGGTCACGACTGACGGCCACAAGGCGTATCTGGAGGCAGTCGAAACCGCATTCGGAGCGGACGTTGACTACGCAATGCTCCAGAAAATTTACGGTGCTCCAGCAGAGAATGACACGCGCTACTCTCCGGCAGTCTGCATCGGCTGCGAAATGAAAACGGTGAGCGGCGATCCTGACCCCAAGCATGTAAGCACGTCTTATGTGGAGCGCCACAACCTGAGCATGAGAATGGGCATGAGACGGTTCACCCGCTTGACGAATGCTTTCAGCAAAAAAGTTCAGAATCACGCGGCAATGGTTGCGATCTACGCTGTACACTACAACTTCGCCAGAATCCACAAGACGCTAAGGATCACCCCAGCGATGGCCTGCGGCCTGAGCGACCATGTGTGGAGTCTTGAGGAAATCGTAATGATGGCCGACCGTTACACACCAGCACCGAAGCCGCGCGGCCCTTACAAGAAACGAACGGAGGAAAACCGTGGCTGACGAACAAGTGATTAAACTCTTGGAAGAGATCAGAGACTTACAGAAACTCCATGTAGAGAATTACAAAGAGGCGCTCAAGAACCAGCAAGAGTCCATCGAAATAAATAGGCGTGCGTTACGCCGTCAAAAGATAACCTCTTTCGTGCTCGGCGGTATACTGCTGGCCTTCCTGATCTTCTTGGCTTGGTCTTCGCACGCGACAGGATGAGATTTCAAACTGAGGCACTACCCAAAATCCCCATTGCGATCATTGACTAGAGTCCGGTCTCGCAGATAAACGCCTCCAGGCGGAAAACGGTAACTTCGGCTGGGTTACCCCCGCCCGGACTGGCTTTCTGGCCGAACTTTAACAATCATATTTTCAGGTGGTTACCTCGATTACTTCGGTGGTTCTACTCCCTTTTGGAAGATTGTCGGCTTATTCCCTGCCGCCTATAATCGTCCTACTCTGGTTAGGATTTCTCCGTCAGGTTCCGGGTAGTTCGCGAGAGGGGTGAAGTTTGTCTTGGGAGATCATTCTTCTGGCGAAGGTTCAGTGAAAGGGAAAAACGCCCGGATATGCGCAAGCGCCTGAAACTCGCACTGATGCTGACGGCAAGCACGGCGGTCGCGACCTCCTTTTCTTCCTCTGCCTATTTTCGCGCGTGGGCCAGCGAAAGCGACAAGCGCACGGAACTGATTGCGACCACCGACGAGCATGGCCGCAAAGTTTATGTGAATGAGCCGGCTCCGGGGCAGCCGCGGCAGGCGCAGGCTGCACAGCCCAAGCGCACGAATCTGGTGTACTGGAGTTCCAAGGAAAATCGCTGGAAGCCGGTGGCATCGGCAAATGCGGCGTCGATGCAGGCGGCGCGTTCGGCGGCCGCGGAAGTCAGCCAATATTTTGGGCGCGAGTCGGCGCAGTCGGCGAATGCGAAGATCGTGGCCGCGAATGCCCACGGGCATCAGGCTTCGCCGGAAGAAGTGGACGCGTCGATTGTGATGGCGGCGGCGCGGCACAATGTCGATCCAAACCTGGTGCGGGCGGTGATCAAGGTGGAATCGAATTTCAATTCCAATGCGGTTTCGCGCAAGGGCGCGATGGGGCTGATGCAGCTGATGCCGGCCACGGCGCGGTCGTTGAACGTGAAGAATCCGTTCGATCCGGAACAGAACGTGGATGCGGGAGTGCGGCATCTGAAGCAGCTTCTGGAAAGCTATGGCGGTGACGTGAACCTGACCCTGGCCGCTTATAACGCGGGTTCGGGAGCGGTGGCGCGCAGCGCAGGCGTGCCGCGTTATGCCGAAACGCAGAATTATGTCCGCCGGATCACGAATCTTTACTATGGCGGCTTTGATTTTTCATCCACCGGCGCATCGCACGAACCGGTGAAGGTTCAACGGGATGCGCGCGGCGTGCTTTACATCAGCAACACCGACTAGGGTCTACGGCATCTGTTACACCAGGCGTCTTTTACTTAATCTCTCAGGCACCTTTTAGCGGTTCAACATTAACGGCGATCAGGACAGTTAACGGGTCGGCGATTTGAAAAGATCATCCAGCCAGTGGAGATTGGGCTGGGCGGCGCTGCTGTTGCTGGTGGCGCTCCCGGCGGTGCCGGCGTTTGCCCGGGCGCATCACAGCGAATCTCATCATAACGAGTCATGGGCGCGCGACCACTTCTCTCGCGCCGAACGCATGCGCGAGGCGCTGAACGGCCGCTCGCAGACGGATCGCACCCGCCAGGACTACCAGCGCGTCATCAACGCCTACCGCGGCATTTACTACGGGGCGCCGGCCTCGGCCAAAGCCGATCCCAGTGTCGTGGCCGTCGCCGAAATGCTGGTCGAGATGGGACGGCGCTTCGATGACGACAAAATTCTGAAGAGCGCCATCGGGCAATACAAGTTTCTGCGCAAGGAATATCCGGGCAGCAAGTACCGCTGTGACGCGCTGTTTACGATCGGCGAAATCTATAAAGATGATCTGAACGATCCGGCGCAGGCACGGACTGTCTTCCAGGAATTTCTGCAACGCTATCCGCACAACCGTCTGGTGGAAGATGCGCAGTCAGCAATCGCGGAACTGGATCGCGATGCCCAGGCGGAGAAGACCGCAGCTGCGAAAAGCGCGAAAAGCGACAAGAGCGGGGCTGACAAGAACAAGACGGCGAAGGACTCGGCGTCGAAGGACGCGGATCAGTCGCTGGCGCAGGAGGAGTCTTCTCGTGACTCGGACCGGAATTCAGGCCACAATTCAGATCGTAATTCGAATCGCATGCCGCGCGTGACGGGGATTCGGCATTGGTCGACGCCGGATTACACGCGCGTTGCCATTGATCTGGAGAGCGACGTGAAATTCGGATCGCAGCGCATCTCCGGGCCGGACCGCATCTTTTTCGACCTGCGGGGCACGAAGCTGGCGTCGACGCTCGTGGGCAAGAGCTTCGATGTGGATGACGGATTTCTGAGGAAGATTCGGGTGGCGCAGTTTCAGCCGGGGCGCACGCGTGTTGTGCTGGAAGTGGATGATCTCTCGGACTACGACGCGTTTCTGCTGCCCAATCCTTACCGGCTGATTATCGATATCCACGGTAAGAAGAGTGCCCACGCTTCGCTTCCGAAAGATAAAGCGGCCACGGCGGATGTGGCGGCGCCGCCGAAGGGTGGATCAGATGATTCGGCCGCCGAGACGAAAGCGGAAACCGCTGCCGACGCGGAGTCACTGGCGAAAGAAGATTTGCGTGCGGAGGCGGGGAAGGCTCCGGTGAGCAGCGAGGACGTCGGCGGCGAGGGGGCGAAAGTTATTCCCAAGCCGGCGATTGTGTCGTCGAAGACGCGGGCGACGGATTTGCCGAAGCGGGTGGATTTGAGCCGGGAGACGCCGGCTCCGACTAAGGTTGTGGTCGACAATGATGATGACGACACAGCTGCACACGTCGGCCACGGACGGAAAAAAGCTTCCTCGCATGCGGACACTAGCGACAGGGCGAATGAAAAAGTTGCTGCAGACAACTCGGACGAACCGGAAATTCATGAGGCCAAGCCCACGGCCAGCGGTGACCGTTCGCTGATTCGCGCGCTGGGGCTAAAGATTGGGAAGATCGTTATCGATCCGGGGCACGGCGGTCACGATACCGGGACGATTGGGCCTAACGGCCTGGAAGAAAAAGATCTGGTGCTCGAAGTGGGGCGGCGGTTGGGCAAGATGTTGGAGACGCGTATGGGCGCGGAGGTGGTTTACACGCGCAAGGACGATACGTTCATTCCGCTCGAAACGCGCACTGCGATCGCGAACCAGCAGCGGGCCGATTTGTTTATTTCGATTCACGCCAATTCGAGCCACGATCCGGCCGCGCGGGGAGTTGAGACTTATTATCTGAATTTCACTTCGTCGCCCGAGGCGCTGGAAGTTGCGGCGCGCGAGAATGCAGTCTCGGAGAAATCAATTTACGAGCTGCAAGACCTGGTGAAGAAGATCGCGCTGAAAGAGAAGATTGAAGAGTCGCGGGAATTTGCCGGCGATGTGCAGGCATCGCTGCATAGCGGGCTGGCCTCGAAGAGTCCCGGGATCCGCAACCGGGGCGTGAAGAAAGCGCCATTCATTGTGCTGATCGGCGCGAATATGCCGTCGATTCTGGCCGAGATTTCGTTCGTCAGCAATCCGGGCGACGAACATCATTTGGAGACGAGCGAGTATCGCCAGAAGATTGCCGAGTCGCTCTACCGCGGCATCGCGAAATATGTGGATGGACTCAGCGGCGTGAAGGTCGCCAGCAAGTTCGACAAGGCCGCCGGACAGTAAGCAATCTCGATGCCGGAATTCGTTGTCGAAGTGGGTATCGGACTCAGTTACAACCCTCAATGGGCCTAAGGCCCGATAGCGCCAGTTGTACCCGTCGAGCACATCCTCGAAGAACTCAGCGGGGCGAGTTTTCAGCTACGGATGGTTGCAGTAAACGAAGTCCTCCGGCGGGACAAACATCTGGGTACTCAGCGTATTCGAACGACTTTCCATCTTTAGGTTGGAAACGTTGTAGCCAATCAATCAGCTTGAAAACCGAAGCTGGAAATGGGTTTTCACCGTCTGCATTCAACCACTGCAAGTGCCATGCTTCAGGTTCGAGAATCTCCACCATAAAAATCTCCGCTTCCTGGCGAATCAGACCACCACCATCCCCAGACAGATTTCGGAAGTCAGCCGCTCCAAGCAGTTTGGTTAACTGGCGAAGGTCTTCCTTCGGCATCTTCCCATGTAACCTTTGCGTCTGGCCGTTATCCAACGACCGCACGATTCGATATTCGCCATCACGAGATACAGCAACACAGACGTGACGCACAGTTCCCCCCTCCACAACACGGGAGTTCTCATAGGAAAGTCGAGCCATCAAGTTGGGGTCAGGGGCATGGTATGACTCCTGAGCCACCGAAATCGACGCAGCAAGTACAAGAAGCGCTGTCGTAAGCAGAATTTTTTTGCAACAATGCAAGGCAGGAACCTCCAAGAGCGTACTTTCGCACATTCTAACGTAGATACGCGCTTGACCGCATTTCTTGCAGGTCAGTAAGGCACAATTGGTGAGAAATCGCGATATCAGGCGTTAGTCACGCGGTCGGTCTGAGGGTGACCCTCGAGCGACACTTTCGGGGGACAGCGAACGGAGTTCTTACTTGCGCTGCTGGGGTCGAAGTCAAAAATCCTCAATTCTCGCGGCTTCCTTTACTCAGATCCGCGCACGAGACCCTTCGACCCCGCCGAGGGCAAGAATGAGGCGCCTGGCGCTTGCCACGAAACAGGATTCAGGGGGCTACTGCGGTACTTTGTTTTGGCGCAGAGAATCCACCATCTGCTTAGCTTCTCCGAGGCTGCCGCCGTAGAGTTTGCGGGCGGCGTACACGGCTGTCATGTCCTGTCCGCGGGCGACGAGTTTGCGGAGTTGCAGTTGCTGTTCTTCACGGCTGAGCGATTTCAGGTGCGCGAAATCCTGCTTTAAGGAAACCGGATCGGCGATGACCGCGTAGGGGCGCAGGGCTTCGAGAAATTTGTGTGTGCCCGGCACCACGTCCCAATGTATGCGAATGCTCGCCGCACCGGACATTGCGACTGGATAATCCTGGTAAAGAGTTGAGCTGGAGCCATACCAGTGCTTTTTCGTCGGGGCCTGTTCGCCGAGCTCGGTTCCCAACGCGTCGGCGAGCGGCGCGAGATCGCCGGATAACTCAAATTCGATATAGCGCAGGTAATGGATTTCCGTGCGGTTGGGGTCTCCCATATCGCGTGTCTCGACGCGCTCTTTGATGAGTCGGGCCGAGGCGATCTCGCCGAAAGAAAGGAAAACGACTGAAGGGTCATCGGCGGGCAGCTCGTAGTTCAGATAAGAACGATACTGCACATAGATCCCCATCTCGTTCATCCGGACGAGCCAATTGGAAGGATGAAAGCGCGCGGTGACCATCCTTAGCGTCAAGAGCAGAAAGAGCAGCAGAAATGGACCGAAGAAGTATCCGGGCCGCCACTTTGCCGTGTAGGCGTGGAAGAGGAAGGCGGTGGCGGCGGCGAATCCGGCGAGCCAGACGATCAGGGCCCGCAGACGGGCGTGATGGAATAGGCGGTCGTTGGGGCCAATCTCGACGTCCCGAAGGCGCAGCAGGCGCATAGCAGCTCCGATGAACGAAAAGAGTTTACTTCGGCGGAGCTGTTCGCGAAAGTTACTTACGATAACGGCTGCAAGGGAATCAAGCAGAGAAACCCTAGAGTCGGGCAAAGGCAAAATGCCCACTTCTCGCGCAAAGAACGCGCGAGAAATGGGGCACCCGACTTCCGGTTGATCAACGACTACGGGGATTGGCAGCGTCCGTTCCAGGTTTTGGAGGTGGCTGGTGGGAAGGTCTTGCGGGAGTGCCCGCTCCACATGGCCCGCTTGCGCTACTTACAGTAAAAAAAGAAGCCCCATTTCCCGCGCGAGAGCGCATGGGAAATGGGGCGTCCAGCCTGCGTAGTGCTTGCGAAACTACTCTCCGGGATGCTTGCTGCGAGAGCTTACTGGCCGATCGCGCTGCCAACGTTCGAGAAGACGTTGTTCGCGTTCGAGCCGATCAGGCGGACGGTTCCCACCACGATCACAAGAATGACCGCCAGCATCACCGAATATTCGGCGATATCCTGACCTTGCTCGTCGGACCATAACTGTTTCCACGGATTACAGAATTTGTTTCGCATCGACTTTCTCCTTAATCTTCCTTTCCAAAATGGCGAACGTTTATGCCGAGCCTGACGCCTGCATAGCATCCTGGCGGCGCCGGGCTACTGCTTCCTGCTCGGCGAAGTTGATGCCCCATGCTTCTCGATCATGTGCTACAGCTTGCAATCCCACTTGAAACTCGGAGGTGCCCTTCAATCTCTTGACCCAGACCACGCGAAAGGTCATTTTGCGTTGCCGGAACAGGACGGTGACTTCGTCCATCAAATTCAGTTCGCGCCGCACCGAGCCCAAGCGGACGCCAGTCGCGGTTACATCCAAGGTGTGCACCAGTTCTTCGAACACGTCGCCGGAGACGTCGGTCCCCTTCATCTTTACTGGAAGCACTGCCTTGGTGCGGCTTCCGCGGCGCTTGTTATTATCCAGAGCCTTCAAACGCATCTTCTCCACCCACACACAGTTTGCCGTGAAAGGCGGCGGCAGGGAATGGCTCCGATGTGTGGTGTGCTGCCCGATGGTAACCACGTTTCGAAAGGCCACCGGGGCGGGCATTTGCGGGCCTGGGGAAACTTTTCGGGGGTCTCTGTGGTCTAATTAATATAAGGAGTCCGCTTTAGTCTTGCTGCGCCTACACTTTTCCCGCTTGGTGCGAACCCGTTTCCTGCAAAGGTTGGCGGGCCTCGGACTGTCGATCGTTTCGTTGGCTTTCGTTTCCGTGGCTAGGGCGCAGAGCGCTGCGCCGCCGCCGGCTTCGCATGCGCAAATGCCAAGAGCTTTGAACACGGAGGCTTCGCGGGCGATTCTGCCGAAGGCGTTTGGCGGATGGGAGATGCAGGGCGCGGCGCAGACCAGCACTGATCCTTCGGCGGCCGACCAGGCTAATGGGGCAGTTTTGAAGGAGTATGGCTTTACCGATTTCGCTTCATCCACCTACACCAGCGAGGATGGGCGAACGCTGAAGATTCGGGCGGCGCGCTTCGCCGATGCCTCGGGGGCATTCGGAGCGTACACGTTTTATCTGCAGTCGGAGATGAAGCCGGAGCGGGTAGGGGATCAGGCGGCATCGCTGATTTCGCCGGCGGGGCAGCGGGTTTTGTTCTATCGCGGGGCCGTGCTGGTGGACGCCATTTTCAGCAGGCAGAGCGCCATGTCCGCGGCGCAGTTGCGCGAGCTGGCGGGAGACTTGCCGCGGCCCACGGGAAATGCAGGCAATTTGCCCAGTTTTATCGCATTTCTGCCGCATGCCGACTACATTCCCAACACTCAGAAATACGCCATGGGGCCGCTGGCGCTGAATGCGATTTCGCCGCTGGTGGGGGCGAATCTGGTGGACTTCGGCGCGAGTTCCGAGGTGAGTGTTGCGAATTACGACACTCCGAGCGGCGAAGCGACACTGATGTTGATTTCCTATCCCACGCCGCAGCTGGCCGCCGATCATCTGCATCGCATTGAAGCGGAGCATCACGAAGCGCAGTCGCAGCCAGGAGTTTCCGTGATTCAATGCGCGGATTCTTTTTGCAGCAAGCGCACTGGGCCAATTCTGGCAATAGCGGCGGGGCCGGCGTCTGCCAGCGACGCCAAGACTTTGCTGGGGCGGGTGAATTACGAGGCCAGCGTTACCTGGAACGCTCAGGCCGAGAGCACGCAAGTGCGTGATCTCTACATGCTGATTCTGAACATCGTGGTCCTGTGCGGAATTTTGGCGGGGCTGGCGATTATTGCGGGCGTGGCGTTCGGAGGCTTCCGCATTTTGATGAAGCGCATGTATCCCGACAGAGTGTTCGACCGCCCGGAGCATATGGAATTCATCTCGCTTCACCTCACCGAAACGGCCACCGAGACCATCATTACCGAGACCATCGAGATCCCCCCGGAGAGTGGTCCCGAGGGTGGGCGGCAGGCTTCCTGAGCCTGCTGGAACGAGGGTAAGTACATTAGAAATAGCGGCTTAGGCAACTTTGAGGGGGCGTTTGTCTCAAAATTGCACACTTCTTCCCGATGTTGGCTCAGTTTGTAAGTTAAAGAAAACAAAGGCATTTATTTCGGAAAAATCGCTTGACACCCCGGTTTTTAGACTCATAAGATTTCGGCAGAAAGTTTTGACGGAATCTGAAGCCTCCGTTGGAGCTATTCTCCCTTGAAGAAAAGGCTGCCCAGTTGCCGGGTGGCCTTTTCATTTGCGTTGTGAAGTGGGTGGGCGCGGAATAAACTGCGGCGGAATTAACGTTGTCGCTTGCGACAGCAATGCTGCGACATCGGCGACGAGTGGAGTGCACTGTTTCAGTGGCGAAATATCTTTGGTCATTCGATTCGTGCGTGGGCTGACGAACGAGGGATGTTGGAAACTTATGCGGCAGTTGTTTCGTATCTTCTGTTGAGAGTCATGTTGAGCGCAGGGGCGAAGGGAAACTCGCCGGGTGGTCCGGGAGGACAAAGCGATGTTCTGCGACGGATGTGGGGGGGCGGTTCAAAGTGGGCAGGCGTTCTGCAGCCGATGTGGAAAGCAGATCGTCGGACCGGTGGCAGTCGCGGTGGCACAACGAGGTCCGGGCCGGGTGAAGCAACATGTGCACCTGCTGGCGATTCTGTGGCTGGCGCTTTCGGCGCTGAATGGCGCTCTGGGATTGATCCTGGTCGTTGTGGGCAACACGCTGTTCACGCATCTGCACGAGATGGGAGCGCCGCCTGAAGTGCCTACGGGATTTCTGACTGCGATTGTGAGCACGATTGGCGTCATTGTGTTGGCCAAGGCTGCCTGCGGATTCCTCGCGGGATGGGGCTTGCTGCATCGCGAGCCTTGGGCGCGCGTGCTAGCGCTGGTGCTGGGCTTCATCGCGCTGATTCACATTCCGTTCGGAACTGCGCTGGGCGTGTACACGCTATGGGTGCTGCTGCCGGGCGAATCGCATGATGAGTATGAGGCGATGGCGGCCGTGGAACCGGCGGCGTAGCGCGATGATGCGGGACAGGCCTTCGTCCAGGGGTTCGATCCGCTCGCAGGCGGACGAATGCGTCCGCTGCTACGTTAACGCAAGATCCAGCCTTCGAGGGCGGCGCCCGCGATTATCCAGGCTGAATTAATCCGGAAGCAAAAGATGATGGCGGCGCTGGCGGCGAAAATCACGAGCGTGCGCCAGTCGACGATTGCGGCTCGGCCCAGTTGCCAGGCGACCACTGCCATCAACGCTAACGAACTAACCACCACTCCATCCAGCACGGCCGCAGCCAGCGGCGAGCGGCGCAGCTTCGGAATCAATGGGCCGCTGCAGGCCACCAGCAAGAATCCCGGCAGAAAGATAGCCAGCGTTGCCAGGAATGCTCCGGGAATTCCGGCAACCAGATAGCCGATGAAAGTAGCGGTGGTGAACACGGGGCCGGGAGTGAACTGCCCGACGGCTACGGCGTCGATGAGTTGCCGTTCGGTGAGCCAGTGCAAATGCTCGATGAATTCCGAGCGCAGAAATGCCAGCAGGACATATCCGCTGCCGAAAACGATCGCTCCAATTTTGAGGAACGAGAGGAAGAGGCGGACGAGGCTTACTGGCGCGGCGATTACGGTTGCGGCGGCGAGGGGCGAGGCGAAATTTCCGAACAGCGGAATCACGGTGGCGGACAGTTGTCCGCGAGTTCGCAGCAGGACGGAGGCGCCGCTGACCATTCCGGCGAGGGCGAGAACGAGGAGGGGCGCGAGTCCCATCGCACTGAGAAGCACTGCGGCGAGCCCGATCACGGCTAAGAATTTGGTTTTGACCGCGGTCTGCGAGAGCTTCCACAGAGCCTGCAGAATGATGGCGATCACGGCGGGCTTGATGCCGTATAAAATTCCGGCGATCTGGGGCAGGGAACCAAAGCGGACATAGACCGCGGCGATCAGCGTCACCAGAATCGCAGCGGGAATAATGAAGCAGCAACCTCCGACTACGAGGCCAGCCCATCCACGCCTGCGCTGGCCGATGAAGATGGCGACTTCAGTGGAGCTGGGACCGGGAATCAGGCTGGCGGCGGCGATGCGGTCAAGAAATTCCGCGTCCGAGATCCAATGGCGGCGGCGCACGAATTCTTCTTCCATCATGGCGATGTGCGCCGCGGGCCCGCCAAAGGCGATCGTCCCGAGCTTCAGGAAAGCGAAGGCGATCTCAGACAGCGAGGTCTTCCCGGAGGCTCGGGCGTCAGGATTCGCGCTCATTGAAGGTCAGAGTAGCGGAAGCTGAGATCAGGAGGAATAGTCGAACAGGGTCATGAAGCCGAAGTCCATGTGCAGTTGCTGGTGGCAGTGAAACAGAGTCAGCCCCGGGTTGTCGGCGACGAAATCGATCTCGGTCTCCTGGTAGCCGCCGAGCATGACCACATCTTTCATGACTCCGCTGGTGGGCTTGCCGTTGACGCTGGTTAATTCGAAGCTGAGCCGGTGCAGGTGGATGGGATGAATGTCGTCACTGGCATTGTGCATACGAATGCGGTAACGCTTGTCCTGGCGCAAATGAAATGCGGCGGGCACGACCTCGCCGGTCATTGCGCGAGAAGCGGGATAGGAAATTCCGTTGATGGTCCAGCGGTTGAATCCGTCCTCGGCGGCGTTGTCTTTCGCGAAGGTCATTTCGAAGGTTTGATCGGGAGCGGCGGGCGCGGGGCCGGGCTTGGCGAATGCCGCGTAACTCCAGCGGAAAGGGGCTGGCGGAAGCCATAGCGGCTTGCCCGCGCGGCCAGCATATTCGACGACGATGCCCATGCCATGACGGCGGTCGTGGTTGTCGAGATCGCCCAGAATCCACACGCCGGGATGATTCATTTCGACGATGGCGGAGACGCGCTCGGCGGTTCCCAGCCAGAGCACGGGCACGGGCGCCGGATTCGGAACCGGATTGCCATCGAGCGAGACCACGCGAAACGTGTGTCCAGGCAGGGCGAGACTGCGAATCTCGGTGGCGCTAGCATTCAGGATGTGAAACAGCACGAGCTCGCCCTGCTTCACGCGGACCGGCTCGCCGTGTCCGAGCATGCGGCCGTTGATGGTGAACGAGCCGTAGCCGACTTCGTATCCATGAGGCATGCCTTTGGCCAGGGAGGCTTTCATCGCCGACTCGCCGGATTGTTCGAGCGCCTTGATCTTGGTGGCGGGTGAGAGAAAATCCTGCGCCATGTCGCCGCCACGGCTGAATGTGGGCTCGAATTCCTTAAGCACGAGAAAAACTTCGTGGTCATAACGGCCGGGCTCATTTTTCGGTTCGATGTAGACGGGGCCGGCTTGCGCGCTGTAGAGGCCAGCGGAAAGATTCGCGCCAGCGTGGTTGTGGGTGTGATAAAAGCGGAAACCCGCCGGCTGAGGAACAAAGACGATGCGCCGCATGCCGTGGGCGTGAATGTAGGGCGTGCCTTCTTCGGAAGCGCCGTCAACATCGGCGGGAATCTTCTGGCCGTGCCAGTGCAATTGCTCGGGCGCATCGGTGTCGTTGAACACATCGACCGAAACCTTATGGCCTTCTTTGAAACGAAGCAGCGGGCCGGGGAACTGCCCGTCGTAGCTGGTCAGCGACAGGATGCGGTTGGGAGCGATTTCGATTGCGGAAGTCTTGATGTGCAGCGTGTAATCGGCCTTGTCGGGAGCGGAGATGGGAGCGCTTGCGGGAGCGTTTTGGGGCGAGGGCGCGCTGTTCTGAGACAGGGCGTAGGGCGATAAAAGCGCTGCAGCGGCGGTTGAGGCCGCTTTTCTGAGGAAGCTGCGGCGTGATTCGTCGGAGCTATTCATGGACTGGTCCCGCTGAAGAAATAATACTTATCTTTATTAGGGTATGTGAAGCCGTGGTCTTTCAAAGCGCATCACTCCCTGTAATGAAAAGAAAGGGCGATTTGATAAACTAAATCAGGCGCAGCAAGCCGACGTAGCTCAGTTGGTAGAGCAGCCGATTCGTAATCGGCAGGTCAGCGGTTCAAGTCCGCTCGTCGGCTCCATCCTAACCTCTTCGAAAAAGGCTAGTTTACGGATTTGGGCATTGCGCCCGGGGCCTGATTTACTGTCCCATCACTGTCCCGAAAATTCCGGGCAGCTATTTCTGCTTCGAATCTGCCCATAGCTGCGATCACATCGGCGGATTGAGGCTTGATGTAGTACCCGAGCGTGACGTTGACGTTCGAATGGCGCAAGATCGCCTGGATGACTTTGTCGGGAACTCCCAACCGGTATAGGTTTGTCCCCAGACCGCGTCTTGCTGCGTGCCATCCGTGCCAGATCGGCAACCGTTGGTCGCGCTCGAATTTGTGGTTTCGTTTCAGGTGTTTTTTGTCGTTGGGTAGCCCGCAATGCTGGCAGCGATTTAAGGCCGGCAGCATGTAGCGATTGAGCAGATTGTTCGTCGAGACACGAGTCCCCAGGCTGCTTGTGAAAATAGGCCCTTTATGGGGATTGTCGCATCGGAGACGGTGAAGCTCAAGCCGATCAGCCAGTTGCCGAATAACCGGAACTGGCGCGGTACTTTTCTTGGTTTTTGTGGGCAACTCCCGGCCATTCCAAATGCCGCGAGAAACCCACAGTGCGCCATCATGATAGTCCGTCCATTCCAAGCCTTCGATTTCGCCCCTTCGCAACCCCGCGTAGGCGGCAACTGCGAAAGCTGTGGATGCCGGCTCCTGGAATAACATCAGCATGGAATTAATCTCTTCCAGGCTGTACGCATGCATCTCTGCCGCTTCTCTGGCGTGGGGGTTTACGGACGTTCCTTGTACCGGGTTCACGCCATCAAAGTAGCCAAGCTGCTTGGCCAACGTAAACATCCCGCTGACCGTCGACTTAATACGCTTCAGCGAGTTGCGGCTGAGATCCTCTTTGCCGATCTGATTCAGCCAGTTCTGTACCGTGAAGGTGCGAGTTTGTCTGAGAACTGTGCGATCGTGTTGACTGACTGTCTGAAGATGGTCATTCCAGACATCACGGCAATTTTTGTATGTGCTCGGTCGCCGATTCTGTTTCACCCATGGTAGATATACGGATTCGACGAAATCGGCGAGACTCAAATTGTGCTCTGGCGGAATGACGCTCTCGTTGATGGTTTGCATGAACTCCTCGGCCGATTTTTCAATGTCGGCGGGAGGACGCTTGCCTTTCCCAGTCACTTTGCCCAAACAGTGACTGAGTTTTTTTCGCACCAAAGTGGCATTTTCGGTTCGATAGTCCGAATATCGGACATACCAACGTCCGGAAAATTGCACGATAGTGCCGGTTTGTTTCCTCACTGTTCCCCTCCTTTTCGGTCCGAAGGACCGTCGCTTTAAAAAGCCAGGGTGAACAGGGATCTCCCTTGTGGGCGACAAGGGTTGAGTATGAGAGAGTGGGAACGTTACAGTGAGGTCACCCATGTTTGCCTCTTTCCTAGGCGAACTGGTTAGCATCGGGCTGGTGTTTGCTGCACCGGCCCGTTGCGCCTCAGAGTATACGCTCGGGAAACGCCTATTTCCACCATCAGCCGCGGACGATGAGAATCTTTTCATTGTTCGAAGTGTTTTGCCAACCATGCATTCAGTTCTGGTGATCCCCACAGGAATCGGATATAGCGACCGAGCCTTACGTGTGGGATGCGCTGTTCCTTCGTGAAGCGAAGGCAAGTTGCTCTTTGCCTGACCCAACTCACCGGGACTTGGAGGCGCCGGGCAAGCTCTGGTGCATCGACCATCTCGAAGCCTGACGAGAAGCCGGTCAATTTGGACAGGTGTTGGACAGTGGTTCCTTCTGCATTCATAAATTCACTGGGTTCCAAAGAGCCGTTATTCGGCCAATGGCAATTCATCTCTGAGCGGAATGGAATCCCGGCCAGTTGCTCACTGTGTCGACAATGCTCGCAAGCTCGACCTTTTCGACTGCGATCGCTCGCTCCCAGGCTGCAAGGTCGAGCAAAGCAGTGACGGCGACGCGTATGCGCTTTCGGAGTTCGTTCGGCGGAAGGGCATCGAGTTCGACGCAGTCGTGACCGTACTTGCGTATGAAACCAGGAGTGCGGGAATCGCTGTCTTTGACCCGTAGGGGTGGAAGGTTGAACTTCTTAATATCTTCCTGATGAATTGCAAGACGCCGCAGCTCTACGTCGCTGGCCTGGGTGTTACCGATGATTTTCCGGTAGTGCGTCAGAACGCGGGAAAGTCCTTCCTCTTCCGCGCTACGCCCGCTCGGGTCGTGATCACCACAGTAGAAAATTACTTTTGGCTTTTTTGTACTGCCTAATACTGCCGCGATCTCGCGGGCCCGAGTTGTGCTATTGAACCCTCGCCCGACTCGAACCGTTACTCCAAATTCGTCAGTCACACCCGCGATCGAACCGCTAATCGTGTCCTTTTCGCACCAAAGCTCCACGAGGAACGGCTGCGAAGTCCAGTAGTCCAAGCGATAGCTGTGCTTCACGACTTCCGCGTATGCTCTGGGGTTGCTAAACACCGGCGGCGCATACACAGGACGCGAACGGTCAACGATCCAATCGAACGGGATTTCTCCGTCGTTGCGCGCAATGGTCATAAGGCGGATGACACGCTGGTAGTCCGCCTTCGTGTTCTTGATTAATGCCATGCTGACGAGGCGGTAAAAAATCTGCCGAATGGTCATGGGCCGTTCGTGTTCGAGAATGACCCTCGCCCGCTCTATCAACTGCCTGCTCTTGTCCCACAGTCCTTGAGCCAATTGGACCTTCCGTTCTAGTTCTAAACGTGATCTAGACTCAGTTTAGAAATTAGCCATTCGTTCGACCAACCTGATCTGTGACGCGAGTAACACTCCCTCGATGCAGCGGCTCGTTCAGTTTCCGTCGATCGTCAATCCAGAACGGTCGACGACAATTAGAGAACGGCAGCGCCCTTCTTCGCGAAGCTCGGTCATGATTTCTGTGAGGCGGTGATAATTCGCAGCATCATTGTGGATCTCACCGGCGCTCGTAAGCCGCCAGAACAATTGACGGAGTGTCATCGAGCCGTCTTGCTCAAGAATGTCCAACGCTTTTCCGATCAATTGCAGCGTGCCTCGGGATTCGTTCATGTGCATCCTCACCCGCCGTCAGAGATCCAATGTCCGCACTTGAATATCCGGACAATGGTGGACCGGAGGCGGAAAGAGACTCTGCCAAGAGTCCCTTTCAAGTGCCATCCGGCATATAGGAGCCACCGCGTGGCGGCAACAGGACAGAAAAACTGAGACCGCACCCTGTCGCCCGAAAGACATCCGTTCCACCCGCTTTGTGTAGAGACCCGCGTGGGGCCTCCGGCCTTACGACAAGGGGCGACGTCTCGGCATCGTCACTGTACGCATCCCGCGCCTGGTGGCGTGGGCTTCGGCGCTTGGCAGGCTGCTACATCCTAGCCTGCTTACTTCGTGACGACGGTCGATGCACTGACGAACCCTCACGCCCAAATCCGCCTGCAAAGGTTTACCGGATTGAGCATTTTGCATTCCGTTTATCGACATGTGACGTTCTGCCTGCCGCTCGTTGTTGCCAACGAGAAATCTCTTGGTGTCGATTAGACAAATCGACGGAGGTTCGATGGGTTTATCCGATCGCTAATTCTTCCTGAAACTCTCTCGCCCTGCGTTGAAGCGCACAGCGTAGCGCTCGCGCAACCGCTGCACACTCTTGAGCGCTGATCTTGAGGTGCCCGTTTTCGTACATACTCAGTCGGCTTCTCTCGACACGTGCCAACGTTGCGAGTTCGCACTGGGTGAGCCCAGCCATCATTCGGCGTTTTCGCAGCTTCGTGTGTTCATGCATTTCTTAGCCTCTGAGGAAGTCACTTTTCTCAACAACATTGTTGTATACACGGTGAGTATGAGACTATGCTGTGACTGCTGCAAGGTCACAGTGCCAGTCACACCCAAAAGGCAACAGTTATGGATGTCACAAGCATAGGAAAGGCTTGGGTACTTGCTCAGCGGGAAGTTGCAACCGCAGCCCGGTTGCATCCTCCGCAAGGGATCGAAGTTCCGCTGGTGTTTCCGTTTCTGGTTCATCCGGCTCAGACCACGCTCGATGGACGAAACGTCCGACAGAAGCAGCGCACAACAATAGAAGGCGCCGCGAAAGCCGTGGATGCGCGGCGCCTCAGTGAAGAGTTTCAGGGACTGGCGCACCGTGACGCCGATCTGCTGCATTTTCTGAACCGCTACGGATGGTGGGATGAGCAGCGCGTTGTCCCCATCGCCGAAATTTGGGAGTTTCAAGAATCGCTGCGTCTGGTCTTGTGCGGATCAGAAAGAGCCAGGGCGCAGGAATTGTCATCGCGCGGCCTGTTTGGACGGTTCCCGGGGCTGTTGGCGAGAAATTTCAGCCTAGCATTCGAATGGAATCAGGGTGCTCCCAGATTTACAGTCGAAACGAATTGCTGCGTGGCTGCCATCACAGCGACAATGTTGATCGATATCATTCGCGGCACTCAATACATGAAGTGCGAAGGTTGTCTTGTCTTGTTTCCTCGGAAGCCTGGCAAGCGTTTCCACAGTCAGGCGTGCCAGCATCTCGCACTAGTACGGCGGTCCCGCCACCCTAGAAACAAGCGGGGCAAGTTTCGCAAGCGGAAGTGGTGAGGTAGGCGGCGAGTAGTAAAAACGGGGTTGAAACTCGCCGAAATGCAATCATTCTGGCGGGCCACAGCTCAGCTCGGGCGGAGGGTTCGTACCTTAAACATCGTGGATGACTACAAGCTGGAGTGCCTGGCGATCGAGGTCGACACCTCGCTGGGCGGAGCGCGGGTCGTGGGCGCACTGGAAGACTGAAGCGGAGACGTGGACTGCCGCAGCAGATCCGCAGCGACAACCAACCAAGTTCCTGAGCCGTGCGGTCGATCAATGAGCCTACGAGCAGGGCCGGGCCGTGGCAGACGATCCGACCCGGACAACGGAGAATCGCTATATGGAGAGTTTCAACGGGGGCTTCCGGGACGAGTGCTTGAACGAGAACTAGTTCCGCGATCTGGCCGACGCTCGGGAGAAGATCGCGCAATGGAAGCAAGACGACAACGAGAAGCGTCCGCGCAGCGCTATCTTGTCTTTGACTCTGTTCTATCCATGATGACGTGGTAGAAAGCACCATGATACGAGGCCTTATCATTCGCGGGAAGTGTAGTCGTTTTGTGCCGCGTAAGGCACAAGCACGATCGTCCACTTGTTTTGTTCCGAAAAAGATAGACGCTGGTTCCCGCCTCGTGCTCAGATTGCTTCATCTCGCGCAATTGCCGGAGTACCTACATTGACAGCACGAGGGCCTAAGCTTTGCCTTTGGAATGTGCCCAGATCGATACAATATGCAAGATGCCTCAGAAAAAGAAAGCGGTGAGCATCGGCAGGCATAGGCGGAATTGCTCCATATGCGCTCACGCTCAGCGCGACCAGATTGAAGCCGATTTTATCTCTTGGCAAAGTCCGGCTGTCATTGCCACCGAATACGGGCTAGCAGATCGGGGTACCGTCTATAGGCACGCACATGCATTCTCCCTTTTTGACAAAAGGCGACTGAACCTGCGCGCAGCGCTTGAAAGAATTATCGAAAAGGCTAGCGAGGTCGAAGTCACGTCTGCAGCAATTGTGTCGGCGGTCCAGGTCTATTCGAAAATTAATTCGGCCGGACAATGGATCGATCCGAGCGAGCGGATCAGCCTGCGTGAGCTTTACGAGCGGATGACGCCACAGGAGATGGACCTGTATGCCAGAACAGGGGAGCTGCCAGAGTGGTTTAGAGCTCTGGCCAAAAAAGAATGAATCATCAACGCAAATCAAAACAAATTAACGAACTCTCCCAGCAGGGTTCGAGTATCCGCCCGGAGCAATTCCCAGTTGGATCGGCCCAATCGCGAGCCGCTGCGCGAGCCTTGCTAGCGCAGAATCAGAAGCGAATTCTAGTGATTTTTCACTACCCCGAGCTTCCGCTCGACTTGGAGAAATCACGATGCGTTCGCAATGAATGTCCAGACGGGACCATCTTGGAGGTATTGGAATTGGACGGCAATGCTGCCGAGCTCACGGAAGCTCAGCTGGATGAATTTGCTCTCCGGCATCCGATTTCTTATGAAGGTGAACGCAACACCGACCAGCAGTTGGAAGAATGAAAGCACTTGATTGACCGTGAGATTCCCTTTGCTAACCGCAACAAAGAGAACGATAGCATTGGTGCCCCCTCACGCCTTAACAATTGGCCGGTTGCGTGAGATGGAAGGGCTAACGGTCGCGCGAAGTCGATCGGCGGGTTGGCTCGCGCGCAGCCTAGTCGCAAGATCTATCGAAGGGATCTGCAAAGCGCGCGGTCCCCATCGCGGAAAGCAGTCCAGTCAGGTCAGTGTCGGGACATCTCTCGGGACCGGGTCCTTAACTCCCGCACCTGCATCGAATCGCCGATATGAAATCGGCAGATCACTACTAGGCTCCAGATGCGATTTTGTGTCCTTAACGCCCTAACGTCGCCCTCCTCTGGACTCGCTATTCGGCACATACGTGGCGAACAACAAAGGTGGAATTAGAAGGAAGACGGAACAGTCGGGCTTCCCGACAGTCAGTATCGACCACGTGGAAGTCTGTCTTGCTCACGAGCGCCTGGTCGGGGACACAGTGAAGGCTTACGTCAAAGCCTTGATTCGGTGTCGCTTAACTGCGAGACTTTATGAAATAGCCCGCTGAGGTTAGTCCCAATTTTTAGTCCCCCTCCCACAACCTGTTGACCCATTCAACTGGCTGGAGTAGCGTCGGGATGAGATGTTAGCGGCCGAGCGGCGTCACGGCGCGGTCAGCGACAGTGTCAGTATCGCGAACGCGGTTCTTCCCGCTGAGCAGATTCTCTCTGAGATCGACCGGCGATGGCCGGTGAAATCAGCGCAAGTGCTACGATTCTGACGACGAGCGCGGACTGCCATGCCAACCCTCAACCCTACAGTTCTGAGCTGGGCGCGGACCACAGCCGGACTCAGCCTCGATGACGCGGCTCGCGCTATCGACCTCAACGAGGCTTATGGAAAATCCGGTGCCGATCGCTTAGCTGAGATTGAAGCGGGACAGGAGGAACCTTCTCGAAGTCTAGTTCTCAGAATGGCGAAGGAGTATCGCCGATCTCTCCTGGTTTTTTACATGGCGGAACCTCCTCGAACGGGAGATCGCGGCGATGATTTTCGCACGGTTCCCGGAGCTGAACCTCCACTCTACAATCCGCTCCTTGATGCGTTGATCCGCGACATCAGAGGTCGCCAGAATATTCTCAAGTCAGGCTTGGAAGATGCTGATACAGAGCGGTCGACGTTCATCGGCTCCGCAAACATGAACGTTTCTGTCGGGACTTTGGCGCAAAGGATCGCGCGAGAACTCGACTTCAGATTGGATGACTTTCGCGCTCAACCTGGTATCGGCGAAGCATTCGCCTATCTACGCTTCAAGATCGAAAGCCGCGGCATCTTCGTTCTACTTCTCGGGAACCTCGGCTCGCACCACACAAACATCTCGGTTGAAACCTTCCGCGGCTACGCGATCGCCGACGACATTGCGCCTTTGATTTTGATAAACGATCAAGATGCAAGATCAGCCTGGTCGTTCACCACTTTGCACGAAGTTGCACACCTGTGGCTCGGCAGGTCGGGCATCAGCGGATGGGAGGACGGATCTCAGATTGAAAGGTACTGCAATGACGTCGCGAGCGAGATCCTCCTACCAGACCGCGAGAATAGAGAGCTCGTGAGAATCCGAGTGGGTTCGTTGGACGAGGTTATCGACGGAGTCTCCGCGTATGCTCGGAGCCATCGAGTTAGCCGACCGATGGTTGCGTATAGGTTATATCGACTAGGTGTGATCGACGAGCAGAGATGGAACCAAGTGAGCACGCGCTTCAAACAAGAATGGCTCGCCAGTAGGGAGCGAGAAGCGATCGAACGCAGAATCAGAGAAGGCGGTCCAAGCTACTACGTTGTGAAGAGGCATAGGCTTGGCGACGCTCTCGTAAACTTCGTTACACGTTCGTTGGGAGAAGGTCTCCTAAGTTACACCAAAGCTGGGCAGGTACTTGGAGTTAAGGCGCGAAACGTCAATCCGCTCCTTTTCCCGGCTCCTCCGAAACGCGGAGGCCGTACATGATGTTGTGCCTTCTGGATGCGAACATCCTCATCACCGCGCATAACACGTACTACCCCATCGACAAGGTGCCGGAGTTCTGGAGTTGGCTCCAGCACCAGGGATCTGCGGGTCTTGTGAAGATTCCGATTGAGATCATGGAAGAGGTTCGCGAGGGTCGTCATGATGACACGTTGCTCAATTGGATTACGAACGACAGGAATCGAGGATCGCTCCTCCTTGGCGAAGAGGTCTCTCTGGATCTTGTCCGGCGAGTGGTCACAGAAGGTTATGCACCTGATTTGACCGACGTTCAGATCGAGGAGCTCGGCCGTGATCCCTTCCTGGTCGCCTACGCGATGGCAGGAGGAGAGCGTTGCGTGGTGACCACGGAGGTTTCAAAGCCAACAAAAACGCGCCAGAACCGACAACTGCCCGACGTATGTCAAACCTTCGGAGTGGAGTGGTGCGGTCCGTTCAAACTGAACAGGGATCTCGGATTCAACACGGCCGGATTCAGGGCCTGAGTCGTTAAAGCGAAACCGTGGTCCTCTCAAAGCGACGGTTGGGCGACTGATAGAATCTGCTGATGAAAATCAGGGTCATTGATATCGCGGCGTAGCGCGTTCGATATCGGCTCCTATGCCCGCCTTGACTGTCTCCGTTTCTCGACAGCCGACTTAAGCGATGTGTCGCCGCCGTCACGAACTCACTGAAGAGTCCAGCGAGCGGATATTCCGCTCTATAGTTAGTTCACATCAGTTGGATGTTCGAGGCGATGGTGTTCCTGGTGCTTCCCAGAAGCCCGTTTCTGGCTAACCAATAGGTGTTGATAGTTCGGTGGCCGCAAGCGCGTTGGTCAGTACTATCCGACGGACCAACCGATAACTTCCGGGTTGCCGTCACTCGGGCGAAGAGCCTCATTTGTTTGGCGCGAAACCGGTGAGGTCCCGAAACGCAAGCCATCAGTGGTAGGCCATGGATCCGCCGAAACAGGCCATGAGAAAAATCGTTTGCGCTAGACGCGAAACGCCCAAGATACCTGCCCGGTTCTTCGCAATGAAGCTACTCGAAGCCGACATTGATCGGGCACTCGGGTCGGCAGTCTAGCAAAGGCTACAGACTGAAGATGCCGTCGTAGGCTTGAGTTGCGCCGCCGGCAGGAGAGACGAACGAAGCGGGGCACATCACACGCGTGTGTGACGAGGCTCACACAGCCAAAGTGCGTATCCGCGTTGAATGTTAGAAGGAAGCAACTCACGCGGCGGGTAAGGCTGAAAAGCGTTATTGCGCTCACACTCCACATCTCCACAACGCTTCTCCTTGACTTGGTAAGAGGAGACCCTGAACGAATGAGATGCACCGTAAACTCCCCCGACGCTACGCTTCTTCCGCAAGTTGAAGAAGAAATCGGTCGCCGCGTGGCCGAGGAAAGGCTGCGACTGGCGCAAGCCGCGGGGCTGCAGAAAGAACCCGTCGAGCACTTCCACCGGCCCGTAGAGCGGTCCTTCACCGCTGAAGAACGTGACCGGGTGACCATCCTTTTCGGAGGCTTTACCTGGAAACACGAACGCTTCATCGAAGCCGTGTTCCGTGGCTGCGGCTATCGTTTCCAGATGTTGCCTGACCCCGACGTAGCCGCCTTCCAGATCGGTAAGGAGTATGGCAACAACGGCCAGTGCAATCCGACTTACTTCACGGTCGGTAACCTCATCCAATTTCTGAGGTCGCTAGAAGCTCGAGGTCTTTCACGCCAGGAAATTCTTGACAACTACGTCTTCTTCACTGCCGGCTCCTGCGGACCTTGCCGCTTCGGCATGTACGAGTCTGAGTACCGCATGGCGCTCGAGAATGCGGGCTTCGGGGGCTTCCGGATTCTGCTTTTCCAGCAGGAACATGGCGTCAAGGCTGCATCTGGCAACCCCGGCCTGAAGTTCTCCGTAGACCTCGGCATGGGTGCGCTCAACGCACTGAACCTGGGCGATGTCATCAACGACATGGTTTACCAAATCCGTCCCTACGAGCTTGCTGCGGGTGCAACCGACCAGGCAATCAAGGAAGTCGTGGATCAAATCAGTAATTTCCTGGAGAACCGGAAGCGCTACGAAGTCCTTGAGCAAACGCCTGGATGGATTTCAGAACGCCTAGCGCGGAACAAGAAGCTTAAAGACATCTTCAACACGCTGGGCAAGGTTCTGGATCACCTCTACGGCGAGGCCTTCCTCAAAGTTATGCATGTCGCCCGCGGGCGTCTGAACCAAGTCGAAGTAGATCGCATGCGCGTAAAACCGATTGTCAAAATCACGGGTGAGTTTTGGGCACAACTCACAGAAGGTGACGGCAACTTCAACCTGTTTGCTTTTCTGGAGCAGGAAGGCGCCCACGTCTGCGTGGAACCTATCGGTTGCTGGGTCACCTATCTCCTGCATCAGGCCCGCGCCCATGCTGAAGCAAAAGAAGGCCTCGATGCCCCCTATCCTGACGCACGTCGGTGGGAATTGAAGAAGAAACTGGCCAACGAGTGGAAATTTCGCAAAAAGTGGCTGCTGTTGTGGCTGAGCGAAGGCATCTGGAACCGCCAGCATGCGCGCACCACCCGCCACTTGGGACGACTCACGCACCGTCTCGTTCCACAGAGTAAGCTGGCACGTGTGGCGCATCCCTTTTACCACTCACTCGCCCGCGGCGGCGAAGGGCATCTGGAAGTGGCTAAGAACGTCTACTACACAACGAACAGCTTGTGTCACATGGTACTGGCTTTGAAGCCATTCGGTTGCATGCCGTCTTCCCAGTCCGATGGCGTGCAGTCAGCGGTAGTGAATCGCTTCCGGGAAATGATTTTCCTGCCCATCGAGACTTCGGGGGAGGGAGAGATCAACGCGCACAGCCGTGTGCAGATGGCCCTAGGCGAAGCCAAGCTCAAGGCCAAGGCGGAGTTCGAGCAGGCACTTGCTTCCACGGGCAAGAAACTCGATGAGATCAAGGCCTACGTCGCTGAGCATCGGGAACTGCGGAGTCCGTTTTATCCGGTTCCACGCCGCCGAGGCGTTGCCGGGGTTGCCGCCAACTTTGTTTTGCACGTGAGCAGCCTGATGGATGGTAGGGCACGTCTTGCCAGACTGCCAGGCGAGAGCCGGACGCAATAGGAATTTTGGTGGATACAACTGAACAACGCGTGTGTGTCGCTGAACGTCAAGCTGAATTGCTTGAACCCATACAAGGGGCCGGTATCCGCTATCGCGTAGGCCTGGACGTAGGGTCCACCACGGTCAAGGCCGTGGTCGTTGAAGCAGGAACCGACTGCATCCTCTGGCAAGACTACCAGCGCCATGAGGCGCGCCAACCCGAGAAACTCCTGGAATTCCTCCAGCGCATGGAAGCCGAAGCCGGAATTGCTCCCGACAACTGCTGTATGTTCATCACCGGCTCTGGCGGCAATGCACTCAGCCCTCTGATCGGCGCCAAGTTCGTGCAGGAAGTAAACGCTGTCTCGCTGGCGGTGGAGAAACTCCATCCCGAAGTAAACTCGGTCGTCGAGCTCGGCGGACAGGACGCCAAGATCATCATTTTCAAGGCGGACGGAGAAAATGGCCGCAGGAAGAAGATCCCGTCGATGAACGACAAGTGCGCGGGCGGCACCGGTGCGGTCATCGACAAGATCAATGCCAAGCTGAAGATTCCGCCCAACGAGCTGTGCAACCTCGGCTACAAGGGGATCAAGGTCCATCACGTCGCGGGCAAGTGCGGCGTATTTGCCGAGACTGATATCAATGGCTTGCAGAAACAAGGCATTCCTGCGGATGAGCTGATGGCCTCACTGTTCGACGCAATTGTTTTGCAGAACCTCACCGTTTTGGCTCGTGGGCACACGCTGCGCCCGCACGTGCTGCTGCTCGGTGGACCTAACACCTTCATTCGCGGTATGCGCGAGGCTTGGCAGCACAACATTCCTCTCATCTGGAAAGAGCGGGCGATCGAGCTGCCGTCCGATAGTGCTCCTGAAGATGTAATCAAAACTCCGGAGAACGCGCTGTATTTTGCGGCTCTGGGCGCGGTGGAATTCGGCAAAGGAGAAGACTCGGAGGTTGGGGAGTACCTGGGGACTGAGTGTCTTGAGCGTTACATTCTCGAAGGACGTCAAAAGGAAAACCAAGTTTCCGGCAGTCGCGGCTTGTGTGCTTCGCGGACAGAGCTGGAAGAGTTCACAGCCAAGTACCAGCGTCCGAGATTTGCTCCGGCGACCTTCCAGCCCGGCGAGCGCGTCCAGGCTTTTATCGGCCTCGATGGCGGATCGACTTCCACCAAAGCAGTGCTTTTGTCGGAGAAGGGCGAGGTTCTCTGCAAGGCCTACCGACTCTCCAATGGCAACCCGATACAGGACACCATTGACCTTTTCGAGAATCTGCGGCAGCAGGTAGAAACTCAAGGTGCGATCTTGGAAGTTCTCGGCGTGGGCACGACCGGCTATGCCAAGGACATCCTGAAAAGGGTGTTGCACGCCGATGTGGCTTTGGTAGAAACCGTGGCGCACACGGAGTCGGCGCTGCACTTCTACAAGGATGCACAGGTCATCGTGGACGTCGGCGGGCAGGATATCAAGCTCATCGTCCTCAAAAATGGCCGCGTTAAGGATTTCAAGCTCAACACGCAGTGCTCGGCGGGCAATGGCTATTTCCTGCAGTCCACAGCGGAAGGATTTGGTATCCCGGTCCAGAACTATGCGGACGTTGCTTTCACCGCCGATAATATGCCCGTCTTCGGCTACGGCTGCGCTGTGTTCCTGCAATCCGACATCGTCAACTTCCAGCGTCAGGGTTGGCGGGCTGAAGAGATATTGGCCGGGTTAGCGACGGTACTGCCCAAGAATGTTTTTCTGTATGTCGCCAAGGTGCCGAACCTTGCTGCTCTGGGTACACGTTTCATTCTGCAGGGCGGCACACAGAACAATCTTGCGGTCGTCAAGGCAGAGGTGGACTTCCTGCGCGCCAGCTTCCGCTCCCTGGGGAAAGAACCAGAGATTGTTGTTCACCAGCACTGTGGCGAATCGGGAGCCATCGGTGCCGCCATTGAGGCCATTCGCTTGTGGCGCAATGGGCACTCAACCACCTTCATCGGCTTCGACGCCGTTCGCAAGACCAGCTACCGCACCACGCACAGCGAAGGCACGCGCTGCCACTTCTGCAAGAATGCCTGCCTGCGTACTTTCCTCGACGTACAAACCGGAGGCGCGGAAAGTTGGGAACCACCGTCTTTCCCCACCAAGGTGCCGCTCCAGCCGGGTGAGCAGCGCATGATCATCGCCACCTGCGAAAAAGGTGCGGTGGAGGATGTGGAAACTATGCGCGGCATCAAAGCCGATCTCGACGCCAGGAAAGCCGCCAACCCAAATCTGGTAGAGCTTTCCGCGCGCGAAGTATGGCGTTCGCGCCACCCGGAAAGCGCTGCTGATCCAATCCCCGCCCGTGCCTGGACCGCCGCCGCCCGCCGACGCGTCGCGCTGATGAAAAAACGCGGGCAGCTGCGCATCGGTATTCCTCGCGTTTTGAACATGTATGCCTACGCACCGCTCTTCAGTTCTTATCTGGAAAGCCTGGGCTTGCAGGCAGAAAACATTGTCTACTCGGATTTCACCAGCGGGGAGATGTACCGCGCCGGATCGAGCCGTGGCTCGATCGATCCCTGCTATCCCTCAAAAATCACCATCGCGCACGTCCACAACCTTATCTTCAACAAGCACTCGCACAAACCGCTGCAGGTGATTTTCTTCCCCATGTTCGATGTGCTTGCCTCACCGCTTGTAAGCACAAAGGGGCATAACGCCTGCCCTACAGTGTCGGTGACGCCGGAGACCGTGGAAGCAGCTTTCACAAAAGAAACGGACCTCTTTAGCGAACACGACATTCGATATGTACATCCGCTGGTGAATCTTTCGGATCACAAGTTCTTTGCGCGCCAAATGTTCCAAGCGTGGGCGCCGATTCTTGGCCTCTCGGAGGAGGAAAATAAGCGCGCCATCGAGATCGGCTTCCGGGAGTTAGGAAGATTTGAATCCAGCATTCGCCGCCGTGCTCGCGAGGTTCTTGACCAGCTGGAGTCGCACCAAAAGTTAGGTATCGTCATGCTGGGACGCCCGTACCACCACGATCCCGGCGTGAATCACGAGATCTTGGAGCAGTTTCAGAAGCTGGGTTACCCGGTCTTCTCGCAGAGCACCTTGCCGCTGGATGAGGACCTGCTGGAGCGTCTGTTCGGTGGTGAAGTACGTGCGGGTGTAATCAGCCACCCGCTTGACATCTCCGATGTGTGGAAAACGGCCAACTCGGCCAGTTCCAACCACAAGATTTGGGCCGCCAAGTTCACTGCCCGCCATCCCAACCTCGTGGCGGTGGAAATTTCCAGCTTCAAGTGTGGTCACGACGCGCCCATTTACAGTGTGGTCGAACAGATCGTGGAACGCTCGGGCACGCCTTATTTCTCCTTCAAAGACCTGGACGAGAACCGGCCGGCAAACACTATTAAGCTCCGCGTCGAAACAATTGATTATTTCTTAAAGCGGTACGGGGAGGATCTGTTGCGCAGAAAGGAAGAGGAGGCGGAAATTGAACGGCAGATTGCAGAGTACGAGCAGAGTCTGCGACAGCAATTCACCAAAATTACGCAACTCGCACCGGCCTCTAAAGAAGTTGGACAGCACCGAGCGGATCAGTACCGATAAGTCGGCATCGCGCCAGAATTGTAGTTCGGACGGTCTTGCTGAATGGATCGTCCCATGCGCGTTTAACGGTACTGATCTGGACTGTGCCTTCGCGAGACAGCCCCTTGTGCTACCTTCCAGTATCAAGCGACAGCGCGCGTAACCTCGTTGCTGATGGGTCGAACTTGGTTTTCGAGTCCGTTCTTAAACCCCTGTCGCCAGGTCGGCCATTTCAGCGTCCAAGGAAGCAATGACTTGGCTTTGCGGTTGGACGCACCTCGAAGTTTCGTCATAACAGCCACGCCGTACTCTCCGACTGCGAATCGAGCAAGCCACTTTGGTACACGTCTTGGCGCCTTGGCTCCCAACACCTCTGCAAGGTATGGCAACCAAGCCGACACCGGCGCGGGTTCGTCATCCGTGATGTTGTAGAGTCCGGGCGTGGACGCATTGATCGCGGCAAGTGTAGCTGCTGCCGCGTCATCGATATGAATGAAGGACCAATGCCCCGAGCCTTCTCCCACAATTGGCACTCGCCGCTGCCGAATGCCTTCCAAAAACCAGGCTCCCGGCGCCAGCGACGTGCCGGGTCCGTAGAACGATCCGTAGCGCAACACAAAACTCTCCATAGCCTTTTCTGTAAAAACCGCCGTTTCTACGTGAATTGTAGCGTCGAGAGTTTTGCGACCATCTGAAATGCCACTGCAGATCAGCGGATCATCTTCGGCCTTAGTCCAATCCCCGGTTCTTGCATACCATCCGGCGTAGCTTTGTGCGATGAACCTGCGGGTCCCTACGGCTCGTGCGGCAGCCAACAAGTAGTCTGTCCCCTCAGTACGGAGTCGGTTCGTCACATGGAACCCTTGGTCGAAGTGGCGCAAGTTGAGATTGTCTGGTATCGCCGTCAGTTGATGGATGATGATCTCGGGGTGCGCTTTCTCCACGGCAGCCAGCACCCCTTCCTTATCAAGTGCGTTGACCAGCACCGGTGTCGCTCCGGCTGAATCGATCGATCTCATCTTGTCCGGATGCTGTGTGGTTGCAGTAACGGTGTGCCCGGCGCTGACCAGCATGGGCAGTAACCGCTTGCCGATGGCACCAGTTGCGCCTGCCAAGAAGATTCTCATTTCGTCCTCCTC
Organism: uncultured Acidobacteriota bacterium; assembly: GCA_963701925.1. Lineage (GTDB taxonomy): Bacteria > Acidobacteriota > Terriglobia > Terriglobales > Acidobacteriaceae > Sulfotelmatobacter. The sequence goes on along the minus strand of CAVPBQ010000004.1, from coordinate 35,217 downwards.
TGAGCTTTTGATGCCCAGCCACTTGAAAAAGAATCTCTGACTCCTGAATGACCCCGCCGCCGCGAACCCTTCAAATGTTTCCCCATACAGTGATCACCTGAGTCGGAGATCATGCTGCGGCCTCCGCAAAAAAAATCATGAGTCTGTGAATCCCGGCGCTCAGCAACTTGATCGAAAAAAGTAGTTGGAAGATGCCTGAGCGAGTCACAGTTGCCTATGTCGGTGGCCGACCGTCGTGTTCGAATTTGTCGCCGTGCGTCGGCTCAGGAGGCCCGACCTTTTGATCCGGGTGGGGCCGATTACTGGGCTGGGCTGTTGACTCTTCGAAGACTCCCAAAGCTCATTGGGAAGGCGGGGTAATTACGTGTGTGGGCATTCAGAATTGAGAACATGATTTCAGCGCCATGATTCGTCGATTCCAGTTCGTAACGGAGGAGATGATATGACGTATCCTGCTATTTCGACCGAAGACCTCACCTATCGAAAGCACATTCCAGTACTCGATACAAATATGGCTTATGTCGATGTGGGAGAGGGAGACCCGATTGTTTTCCTGCATGGCAATCCCACTCCCTCCTACCTTTGGCGCAATATCATTCCGCAAGTGCTGCCATTGGGACGTTGCCTTGCCCCTGATTATGTTGGAATGGGCAATTCGGGGACTGCGCCCAACGGTTCCTACCGGTTTGTGGATCACCGTCGCTACCTCGATGCTTGGTTTGACGCAATGGGACTGACAAAGAACATCATTCTAGTCGTTCACGATTGGGGATCAGCACTTGGATTTTCATGGGCACAGCGCCATCCCGAGCGAATCAAGGGGTTGGTTTACATGGAGGCCATCGTTCGGCCATTTCTTTCCTGGGATGAATGGCCAGAAGCGACGCGAGAATTTTTCAAAGCGCAGCGCACACCGGCCGGGGAAGAGCTGATCCTTCAGAAGAACCTTTTTATCGAATATCTCCTGCCTCTTCGAGGTCTCTCCAGGGAAGCGATGGAGGTCTACCGTCGCCCCTTCAGAAACCCTGGCCCTTCTCGCCAGCCGATGCTGACGTGGTCAAGAGATCTGCCGATCGCGGGACAACCGGAAGATGTTGTCAAGATCGTCGACTCCTATGCACGCTGGCTATCGGCGAGCCCCATACCCAAGCTGTTTATCAACGGGGACCCTGGTGGTTTCTTAATCGGCGCGCAGCGGGAATTCTGCCGGGAATGGCCAAATCAGCAAGAGATTACGGTAAAAGGAACACATTTCCTGCAGGAGGACGCCCCCTCTGAAATTGGAGAAGCCACAGCGCGTTTCGTAGCGAACGTATTTGCCGGTCAACTATCGCCAAAGGCCGCATGAGTTCTTGGGTTGTTGATCGTCGACAGCGAGTTCTCGCAAGATTTGCCGTCGCGGCCATTGAATAAGGTTGAGGAGCATACGTGGCAGCGCGGCCCATCTATATTCACTGGGGAACAGCGCTTTACATGATGATCGTTGCCGCGTTTCTTCTGAGAAGGAAGGCCGCCTGACTTATGCCTGGGTGTAGCTTAGGGGGAACTCATGATGGAATACCTAAATGCCGTTGCGATCATTGTCGCTGGATTGATGGTTGGGAGTGAACTGGCCATCGCCGCGTTTGTTCACCCAACTCTTGATCGGCTTCCGGATAGTGTTCATCTGCCGGTGGCAAGCGCCCTGGCTCGCGTGCTGGGGAGATTCATGCCGTTTTGGTACATCCTCGTATTCTTGCTTACTTTAGCCGAGGTCTTTTTCCAATGGCACCAATCCAGCCGCTTACCTATCTGGGTTTCTACGTCAGCCGTATTGTGGGCGTTGGCGAGTGTGTATTCGATCGCTGCTTTGGTGCCGATCAACAACCGTATTGCATCCTGGGAAAAGGTCACCCCCCCCGGCCGATTGGAAGACATTTCGGAACAGATGGGACCTGCTTCACCGCTGGCGTGTTGTGCTCCTCACGATAGCTTTCGCGTTTCTGATCGTGGGAGGCGTTAGTAGATAGAGTAAGTTTATGAGTACCGAACCAGCAACGGACAGCAGAAGATGTTCGGATTAGCCCAAGTCGGCATGGAATTACGAACCATGGGCTCATGAAGAGCCCGGTTCCAGGCCGATGCAATCGTTCACTGCATTGCGAAAACGTTGTTTGCATCCGAGGTAACGCTCTGTGGTTTGCACCGAAACGTGGCCAAGCAAGAATTGGATCTGCTCCAGTTCGCCTCCCGCTTCGTGGCACAGTTTCGCGCAGGTTCTCCGAAGATCATGAGGTGCTATTCGAGAGAGACCGCTGTTTGACGCCGCCTGTCTGACAATGGACCAGATCACTTTCGGTGTGAAACCCGTACCCCACACACGGCCCGCCTTGTTGATCGATCGAAATAACGTCCCCGATATGATCGACGCCGGGATTGCCCACTGATCAATTGCTGTCTTGACCCAATCAGGCACGGGAACGGTTCGAATGTGACCGCCCTTGCCGTTCAGATCGGCGAGCACCCAATGCCCCTCGCGAAGCTGCAGATCTTCGATTTTCAATGCTGCTGCTTCCGCCCGACGCAGACCACAGCCTGCCAGTACTGCGAGCATTGCATAATTCCGACGCTCTCGCAGAGTCGCGTTGCCAGCACCCGACAGCAGACGCCGGCCCTCTTCAGCCGTGAGCCAGTTACCGATCTTAACTCCGAGGCGGCGGACTCCTTTGACACGGCGGATTCCAGCCGCCAAGTCGGGGCTGAGTAGCCCGCTATCTGACGCTTCGTAGGCCAGTCGTCGGACCGCGGCCAATCTCAGATTGATGGTGGAAGGAGCGTAATGCTTCTGCTCCAGAGCAATGCGATACCGAGTCACGACCATTTTGTTGAACGCCAGTCGTGGTTCAGAGCAATACCATTCGATGAACTCACGAATCGCATGATCGTAGGAACGCTGGGAGCTCGAAGAGACCAGGCTGTTCAGCACAGCGGATTTTGACTGTTCGAGATCAGGCAGCCTGAGAACAGCTTTCGGGGTCTTCTTCCTTTTGGGATTCGAGGACTTAGCCATCGGCGCGGCCTCCTGTTGCCGCGCCAAACAGGATGTTCCCGATCGCTATTTTCTGACCATCTGCGCGTTTATCAGGAGTCATCACGACGATGGTCTTTCGCCGACAATGAGAGCATTAGCCTGTTTTCTTCAATTCGGAACGCCTGGTCAGGCGGCCCATTCATCGAATCGGCGCATGATCTCCATGAGCTTGCATCCCAACAGGAAGAGAGAGCCCCACAATATGAAGGGGACGCCATAGAGTAGGAGATGCTTGCGCGAACGGGCTAACTCAAAAACCCGCACCTTCACGATGGCGTATACGTTCGCTGAGAGATAAGCAACGACCAAACAGCCCACTACCAAGTTATGCATCTTGTTGCTCCTTCCTTTACCGTGGGAGTTCCGCGCCAATCGTAAAGCTCGCGCCGAACACGATGTTTCCTGTTGGGCGGAGCGCGCAGTGGCGACGACTGAGCCGCCGCCACTGCGTTCGCTATTGCATAAAGTGCGCAACGGTATGCGAGTCATTGAAGACCGTTCTCGATGCCAGCTTGCCCTCTCCGGACGGTGCACGCCTTAGAGTTGAGACCAGCCGCCATCGACCGGAAGTTCAGCGCCGGTCGTGAAGAGGTGTGGGTAGCGCTGCGCCTCAATTGGGCCTGAGAACTTCCCTTGCGCCGAGGCGAAGGATTGCCCTGAGACGTCGGTTCCGAGCGCCTAAGTTATGAAATGGTGAATTGCCTCGTTGGCGTTATCTTGAAATGAAGTATTTTTCAAATCAGTAAAAAAAGTGCTCTGGTCCACCATGGCCCCTGATAACTTACCCTCTTTACTGGCATAAAAAACGCCACTTTGATACCGCTCATCCGAAATGGCATCTACAAAGCGTTTTGCGCCTACATCCAGCGTATGCACCATTTCGCCCATCAATGGGAATACGATAGGCATCATCACAAACTTCAACATAAACCGCATCGGCGGGGGAAGACTATCTGGCGCCTGAGTTCCTTTTGTATTTCCTGGGCTCACAACAACAAACTTGAGCTTAGGATATTTTCTTGCCATTGATAACGTCCACATGGTTTCCGCATACTTGACATATGCGTATGCTTGCAATGCGTTGAACTTCTTACCAAAATATGATCCATCAAGAACAGCAGCAAACTCATCTACAGAAGAAGTCCTCATTGAAACTCGTTTTACTCCGAGCATCTTTACGCCTGGAACAGCTTCCGCACTGACTGATAGGACTGTTTTCCTCAACTTGTTCCGTTTAATCAATTCCTCCACTAGAATTACATTGCCTAAAATATTCGTAGCAGCTAATTGATTCATGCCGGAAGGTGTAGATTTCGCAGCCGTTTTCCCAATTACTCCACCTGCATTTAGAACGATGGCATCAATAGGTTCCTTTATTTCTTCTACAGCCTTTCTTACTGAATTTGCATCCGCAACATCCCCAATAACAATTGCAAAAACCTTCCCCCCCGTTTTCTCCTCAAGGTCTTTTTTTGCTGCCTCTGCTCTCGCACGATTTCTGCAAAAAAGAATTACCTTTCTTGTTTCTTTTTTCAAGGCGAACTGTCGGGCAGTCTCTTTCCCAAGCCCAGCATTTGCTCCGGTTATCAAGATACTTTCGGTCATGTTTCTCTCCTTCTTAGGTTGTTAGTTACTTGGGGAATGGAGCAATCCGACAGTCAGTTGATGATGGCCAATGAGCGGGGCCTGAGCCGCCTCGATGCCCTCCGAAGTGAGCACGCGCTTCTTACCTGGGACCATCCCTGCATTGAGCAGTAAGAAACCGATCGACCGACCTCGCTTACCCAACTCGGCGAGGGCGGACTGAACGCTGGACGGCGCGTCCAGATCCAGTTCCAGCGGCGTAAAGACCTGTTTCTTGGTCTCAGCCGCGAGTTGAGGGGCCGCTTGCTGGGCTACGGCCAGGCTGCGCCCGGTGACGATGATCTCGTGCCAGCCCTCTTTGGCGAACAGGCGGGCTGCCGCATTGCCGAGCCCGGAAGTGGCGCCGGTGACGAGCGCGATCGAATGTTCCATGGGCGTCTCTGGTATTTACTGTCTTGCAGCGTTACATACGCAAGAGTACGATACCAATAGATGCAATGCAAGGAGTTTCGTACTCGATGGTAACTAATGTTGCGAAAAAGCGTCTCCCAGGACGTCCAAAAGGCTTTATCCCTGGCGAAGCACTCGACCGTGCCGTTGAGATGTTTTGGGAGCATGGGTATGAAGGAGTCGACGTGGATCGGATCGCGCGCGCCGTGAACGTCACCAAACCCGCGCTATACCGAGCCTTCGGAGACAAGTCCACCCTGCTGCTAAGGGCCGTCGAGCGCTATGCGCTGATCTATGGAGCTCCCAAAATGGCGGCATTTCAAGCGGAGCCGGACATCCACAAGGCCGTAACCGCCTTTTGCGAGGCTACCGTCGACTCCTGTACTGGCGAGGCTCGCAGCGGCTGCATGATGGCCGCTGCTGCGCTGGGACAGTCGGAGCGGGTAACGGAGATCCGTTCCCGGCTCAAGAGGGGCCTGACCGGATCCGCTGATATTTTCGCGAAACGTTTCGACCAGGAGATAAAGGCGGGGCGATTGACTCGCACACCCTCTGCCAAGGTGCGAGGCCGTTTGCTCGTTGACTTGCTGCAGGGTTTGCAGCTTCGCGCCAAGGTTGGTATCACTCGCGAGGAATTGCTGGAAGACGCCCGAAGCTATGTGCCCCTGATTCTTGGCCAGCAAATCTGACTCACGTCTCGGGGGCTATGCGTCTGGACGAGTGCCAAAATCGCCGCTGCGCTCACCGATACCAGATTAGTAAGGATAAGTCCTAGTGCTGTATCTGGAGCGCCCCCGAGCGAAGAGCTGGGAGTTGAGAAGCTGTTGTAGGGGCGCTCCAGATACAGCGACTTGAAGGAAGCCGCCCCGGGGGACTATGGGATTTGTATTCCGATGAGCCGGTCGTTGTCGTTTGCGAGATGGCGCTTGCTGTCGGTGCGCTTCCGTTTCAGTTGCTCGTGGCAGAGAGAGTGGTCGTGGGGCGGCACCTCAGAGAGCATGGAGCGCGCCACCATATAGCATTCTGAGGAGTGGGAGACAAAGCACCAGTGTGCGCGCCGAAGCACGAGCAAGATTCGAGGCTGGAGATGTGGATTCATGAGGTACACCGGCTGAGATGAGGCGGAGATCGGAGGAGAAGTTGCGCGGCGGAGAGGCGCTCGACAACCTTCATGGTTCCGCTGCAGAGCGGACAGTTCCATGTTGAGTGAGCGGGGAACGTGGTCAGCGAAGCGACACATACTGCTGGCTGATCGGATGGCTGGAGCAACCGCAAACAAAGCGGAAGGAGTTCTGCTCGCCGCCGGTTGGCGAGGAAGCCGAAGTTACGGATGCGCATAAAACCGCGCGGCAGCAGGTGCAGTAGGAAGCGGCGTAGGAACTCATCGACAGTCAGAGTCATGATCCTCTTCTTGTTGCCGTGAGCGGAGTCGCGCCAGCGAAAGGTTACGTTGCCCTCGGAGAGGGCAACCAACCTGCTGTTGGAAATGGCGACGCGATGGGTGTAGGCACCGAGATATCGCAGCACATGTTCCGGTCCTCCGAAAGGCCGCTTGGAGTAGACGACCCAATCGTGACGGAACAGTAGCCGCAGCCACGAGGCGAAGGCACGCGGTTCCATAAGCGGTAAGAGATCTCCGTGGAACTGGAGTGTGCCTGTCTGAAAGGCGGTCTTGAGTCCGGAGACAAACTTGCCGCGGAAGACACGGCCGAGCACTTTGACGGGAAGGAAGAAAGATCGGCGCGATGAGATCCAGCGGGAGTGGTCCGGAGCGAGACCGCCGGCGGCCAGCACGCAGTGGACATGGGGATGATGTTGCAGTCGCTGGTCCCAAGTATGGAGCACGCTGAAGAAACCGATCTGTGCCCCGAGGTGACGGGGATCGCGAGCGATCTCCAGCAAGGTCTGAGCGCTGGCGTGAAACAGTAGGTTGTAGATCAGCCGTTTATTCTGCAAGGCGAGCGGAGCCAGTTCCCGCGGAAGCGTGAAGACGACGTGCACGTAGCTGGTGGACAGCAACTCGCGTTCCCGCGCCTGGAGCCAGCGCAGGCGGGCGTTGCCCTGACACTTGGGGCAGTGCCGGTTGCGGCAGGAGTTGTAAGAGATGACGGAATGTCCGCAGTCCGAGCACTGATCGCGATGTCCACCCAGCGCGGCGGTTCGGCAGCGTGTGATGGCGAACAACACCTTTTCGTGTTGGCCGTTGATCCACTTGCGACTGCGTTCAATGAAGGACTGTCCTGCACAGCGAACGATGTCGGCCACCTCCAGAGGTGGCCGGTTCATGCGTTCTGCGTCTGTTCTCCTTCTCCGCGGATGGGGAGTGCATCCAGCGGACTGCCGGTAGCGCTGAGATGCCGCCGGGAGAGATGCAGATAGATCGTGGTTTCCTCCAGGTCGCGGTGCCCCAACAGCATCTGGATGGTTCGCAAGTCGGCACCGGCTTCGAGCAGATGAGTGGCAAAGCAGTGGCGCAGAGTGTGGGGATGGATGCGCTTGTGCTCAAGACCGGCGCGTTCGGCGGCCTGCTGACAGGCGGTCCATAGAACCTTGGTGGAGACAGGATGACTCGCCGTATGCCATCGATTGCCGGGAAACAGCGAGTCGGTGGGCTTGCGCCGAAGCCCGCGCCAGTAGATGCGCAATGCATCGAGCAGCTTGGGACTGAGCATGACATCACGGTCCTTGCGTCCCTTACCGCCCCGGATATGAATGACCATCCGTTGGCTGTCAATATCGCTGATCTTCAGGTGCGCCACTTCTGCGCGACGTGCGCCCGTGGCATAGAGGGTCATCAACAGAATGCGATGAAAGGGAAACTCTGCCGCGTCGATCAAACGTGCCACTTCGTCCTGGCTCAGCACCTGCGGCAAGTGCAGAACCTTCTTCGGATACGGGGTCTCGGCTACGCTCCAGCCTCGCTTCAACACCTGGACATAGAAAAAACGCAGGGCGGCTAACCGCTGCGTCACCGTGTTCGGGGCCAGCTTCCAGCGCGTGAACAACGCGGCCTGATACTGGCGAATATGCTCGGGGCCAAGCTGATCGGGCGAACGATGGAAGTGCCGACTGAAATGCTCGACCGTGTGAATGTAAGCGTGGATGGTGGACTCGGCGTAGTTGCGGCGCCGTAGTTCCTCAAGCATGATCTGACGTAGATGGGTCACAGAGACTTCCTCCTCTGCGCCACAAACTAACTCAGATCACCTCGACCGTTGGCCCCGCAACACGCGAATGCGTCCGCCGCAACGCGGCTTAGTTCAAGTCGGCTTGTCGGAAGTGATCTCCGCACTTCCATCGAATCCGGGCGGATTACTGGCAAACGGAAGGATTCTGCCGTGCTAGTTCCTTGAGCGCATTGGTGGGGTCGATATTGCAACATCGAGCCGGTCGCGCGCGAGAGGCACACAGTGCTTCAGCACCGCGTACGCCATCGTCAGGCGTTCTTGATTTCCGCCTTTCTCTGCTCCAGGTAGGCGTCGATCGCGCGCCTGATCAATTCTGCGACTGGCGCCCCTGTGACCTTCGAGAGGGTCTGCAACTTGGTCATCTGGCCCAATCTCACAAACAGCGCCGTCCGAAGCATTGTGTCTTTCATACGCAAGCGTAACCTGTAGGCATATACCTGTCAATAAGATGATCTATAGATTACTATGGATGACTATAGTGCTATAGATATGCCTGTAGTTACATTGTAGACTGAGCCTATGGAATACCTCAATCGCGACGAACTGGTCAGACTGTTCAGGGTCGCCCGGCAGCACAATCTGCTCCACCACGTCGCTTTGCTCGTCGGTCTTTTACACGGTCTTCGAGTGTCAGAGACCCTGGCGATTCGTGGACGGGACATCTGCGACGGCCGGCTCGCAGTCAAGCGACTCAAGAAGAGCCGTGCGACGCTGCACGCTCTGCGAATTGACAGCGATCCACTCTTCGACGAATCTCCCCTCCTGGAACTCGTGAAGGCGAATCCTGAGACCGAATTGTTTCCGTGGTCGCGCCAATACATGGATGTTCTGCTTAAACGATATGCTGCCCTCGCGGGCATTCACCCAGCAAAACGGCACTACCACGTCCTCAAGCACAGCATTTGCGTTCTGCTGTGGCAGGAAACGCACGACCTCAATGCGATCCAGGACCACGTCGGCCACCGCAGTTCCTCGAGCACGCTGATCTATTTGAGGGCGGACGCGGCTCTGAAGGCCCAGATGACTGTCGCCGGAATGTCATTCAGCGAGGCGACTCAAGTCTAGTCACGAGTGTAGGGGACGATATGTGCCTAGAAAATTATCCAGAGTGCGGAGACGGCGGAGACCCGAGATTGTGGCGCAGCGCAATTCAGCCACTACCCAACTCCACGCTTTCATTGACTTACTTTGTTTCGCCCACGTAAGATTTGCCCCTAATGCTCGGGCAGACTATTTCCCACTACCGCATCGTGGAAAGACTCGGCGGTGGCGGCATGGGCGTTGTGTACAAGGCCGAGGATACCGATCTTGGTCGTTTCGTAGCGCTCAAGTTCTTGCCAGATGACGTTTCCCGAGACCCGCAGGCATTGGAACGTTTCCGCCGTGAAGCTCGTGCCGCTTCTGCACTTAACCATCCCAACATTTGCACGATTCACGAAATTGGGAAAAGTGGAGACCAGTTGTTCATTGCCATGGAGTTTCTTGATGGCATGACGCTGAAGCACCAGATCGGCGGGCGTTCGATGGAAACGGAACTGATTCTGTCGCTAGCGATCGAGATTGCCGACGCCCTCGATGCCGCACACGCTAAGGGAATCGTTCACCGCGACATCAAGCCCGCGAACATTTTCGTCACCGAGCGCAGCCACGCCAAAATTCTGGATTTCGGGCTGGCGAAAGTCACGCTCGCAAGCAATTCTTCGGAGCAGAATCGGGGGTCTTAATACACAGACTGTGGATGCGGAGCATCTGACCAGTCCAGGTACCATGGTGGGAACGGTGGCTTACATGTCACCGGAGCAGGCCCGCGCCAAAGAACTGGATGCCCGCACCGATCTGTTTTCGTTTGGTGCTGTTCTCTACGAGATGGCGACAGGGCAACTACCCTTTTATGGCGAAAGCTCTGCGCTCATCTTCAAAGCAATACTCGATTCTGTTCCACCACCCCCGATTCGCTTCAACCGCGATCTGCCTGCGGAACTGGAACGGATCATCTACAAGGCTCGGGAGAAAGACAGAAACCTCCGCTATCAGCACGCCTCCGACATTCGCACCGACCTGCAACGGCTGAAGCGCGATACCGACACCGGGCGCTCAGTTGTACTTCCCGCCACGTCCTCGACGGATGTCGCTCAAAGATGTTGATGTGCAAAAAGTAGGCAATGAGTTGGGGGTGTCGGCGCTGGTGAGCGGACGAGTGACGCCACACGGAGACAACGTGGAAATCAGCGCCGAGCTTACCGCTGTTCGAGATAACACCGTAATCTGGGGGCAGCATTACAGCGGCAAGAGCACAGACATCATCTCGTTGCAGCAGCAGATTGCGGGCGACCTGGCGGAGAAACTGCGCTCCCAACTCAGCAGTTCAGAAAAGCAGCAGGTCACCAAACAGGGCACCCAGAATCCAGAAGCCTACGAGTTGTATTCGAAGGGGCGTTACTCGTGGAACAAACGGACTCCTTCGGACATTGCCGCCGCGATCTCCTATTTCAATCAAGCCATCGCCCTGCCACAACGTCAGCATCCAGCATCATGAACGTCAGCCGTCGATAGCCTTCCAACGGATTCTTCAGATGAAAACCGATGATAGCTTCCTTCTCCCATGACTCCAACCAGAAATCCCGAGGAACCCAACCGTTGTGCTCGTTGACACACCCGTAGCGTTCTCGCCAGTCATAGAACTTGCTGGCCGTCACGCCCAGCCATTGGATGAATCGCCCGACGCCGATCTCGGTCTTCTCCGACCAGCATCGGACGAAATCCACCACCTGGTCCCGCACGTCATGCGGCACCCAGCTGCCGGTTAGAGTTCCCCAAGTGTTTTTTTTAGCGCGATGTGCTCCGCCATCAACTCGGCCAGGACCTCGTCCTTGGTCTGCACCTTCTTCTCCAAGAACTCAATCCGTTTCTGTTTCTCCTCCACCTGGCGGTCTCGATTTCGGGCCTCGTCTATATCGCCTTGAATTCTGCGCGGTGAGGAATTTTCGGGACTCCACTGTTTCAGCAGGGGCCCCTTCTGGCCCATGCCAAGGTCACGCCATTGCGAATGTTTTCCCTGTGTTCGTCTGAGTAGGAGCCGAGCTTGCGGCCACGATTCCAGGCTGGTCGCCCAGTCGGTATGCCAACCCGCGACTGGTTCATATTTCTGCGGAGTTCATCTCGTACGTCAGGACTTCTACGGAAGTCATTTGCTGGGCAAAGGCGCACAGACCCAGAGATGACGCCAGAGGTAGCAGCACTTGGTCATTGTCGTATTCTTGCGGTGGCAAACAGGATTTTCTTGGCATCTTCATCCAGAGTGTCGATGGTATTTTTCAGTGCCCGAATACCATCCCGAGTGAAGCCTCTAGCCCGTGCAGAAATTGAGTCCAGGTCAATAAGCGCCGTAAGGCTTTGGCGTGGTTTCCCGCGCTTTGCTTCCTTGGACTCAGGCACGTGAAATCGCATCCCTTCTTTGAAATTTTCGTAGGCTACGAGGTCAGCAGGTTGGAGCGGTACGCAATGCTCCCAGCATTCTGGATTTATTGATGTGAATCGGTGGCGAAACTCAAAAGTTTCGTCATTCAATATGTAACCGAACTGTTGAGCGAGTGCGGCGTCATAATCACAACGGTCGTGATGCAGGCTCAGAAGTTCATCCTTGTAGCCTTTGAGGCTCAAGGTGGTCTCCCCGATCTGCTGCATAAGCTCCATCAAGAGCACGATGTAGGCAAAGCCGATGGGATTGGGTGCGACCGCCGGGAACTCCTCAACTAAAATCTGGAGCGGCATATCCCATCCGTGAATATGAACGGGGTTTCTGTGGAACACCTCAGTCAATTTCATGGAGAACTCTAGCCGCTCGTCAGGACTCCAGTCCTTGAATGAGTGGGATTGGCTAAAGGTACTGGAATGGAAGAACGGCGAGTTGAGACGGCAGGGTCGCCAAGAAATTCCCCGAGTGCATGCCAACGAACTGAACAACTTTCAGGGAGAATATTCCGTGGCAGGAATTCAGCACAGCAGGCTGCAATTCTTCTACCGCGCGCGCCGCCTGAAGGACTGCAGAGAAGAAGTCAACTGTACCAGACTGATCCGTGGCCTGATTGTTGCTTTGCTTTTTCAGCAAGCGTTCTAAGTTCTTCACGGATGGCAAGGACACGAAACTCTCGTTTCTGATGTTCTGCACTCTCAGCTGGTGAATGGCGGCTGTTGTTGCGGTAGCGTTGCTCCTGTTGCTGGATCAGTTCAATCTCTCGACGGAGCTTTCCAGTCCGTCCCGCGATTGAATAATCGTCCATGTGTGAACTCTACGCCTATGCTGGAAAAACAAGAAGGCTCCATCTAGGCGATTCCCCTCCAACGCGGAATGTTTCAAGATTTCCACAGATACCGCCTTCCGGGTGGTGCGGTCCGAAGAGTGCTTTCATTTGCCCGGATCAGGTGAGAGAATTGCAGCATGACCCAGACCAGCCTTCCCCGGCCGCATGAGCAGCGCAAAATTGAAGAACTGCTCATGAAACTTTCGAAAATGAAACCGACAGGAGAATATGCGATTCGTGTGGACTCCACGGCGAACTCGAAAGTCTTTTTCTCGACATAGGAATCGGTCGATAAACGTTTCCCAGTTCATAACCCCCTGAAACTGTGACAGGCTGTCCGCGACATGGCAGACCGCAACTTCATCGTCCTGAAATATGAGGGCAAGGTTCCTGTCATGGCAGGCTGCGAGAGGTGCCAACGCAAGTTCTTTACGCCGGCCACTTATTCAGGTGATGCCGTTGGTGCACAGCAATACCTGTTTAGCAAGTTTGATCGTCACAATTGTGAGACACCACCCACGAAGCCCCAACGCCCTGGCAGCAGTGGCGTTCTTTGACGGCATCTTCCGGAGTAATGCCTAGCCGAGACAATCGCGTGAGAGGAGAGCTAATTCGTTCGCTAACGTCGCCGACTAGTTCCATTTTCTAATTCGGACCGCAACCGCTGGCATTGCACGGAAAACACCAGCACGCTGGCGGACGCACCAATTGCTCCACCGAGAAAGAACGTCGCTACAAACCAGACATCCACGGCATACACCTTTCTCCCCCTCGCACCCAACGTAGCTGCTGGGATGTTACGAAGTGTGGTTCATCAGGGTTCTTGTCACAAAATCCGAACAAGCAACGCTTGAAAGCACCGCGAAATCGAGCAAAGAGCTGCACGAATCTCTCTGGATTCCAGCAATCACGGGATTGCCAGCCCTGATCCGTCTCGATTTCGTAACAAAAACCACGATGGCAAAGCCGTGGTGAAAAAGAATGGCTATGATGTGCGCGCTCACCCGGAAAGGCTTTGTATTGGAATGTCGGACACCCAAAGCACAGACAACTCGCTTGCCCCGGCTAAGAAGAAACCATACCTAAAACCAGCCTACCGCATGGAGAAAGTGTTCGTGACGACTGCTCTTTCTTGCGGGAAGGTGAACGACGGCTCAGGTCATTGTGCTGGCAACCCCCTCCAGACCGGCAGCGCGTCCTAGGAGAAGCCGAAAACACTTTTCTAGCAGCACGCACGCAGGTAGATCGGGATAACCTCGAGCGCCTCCAGCGCTGCCGTAAGTAACGGTATATCAATGCAATCCTAGGTTGACTTTCCGAGGTGAGCGTATTTAACATAACGCCGTAGACTATTAGAAGCCACATCCGCGGAGCGTAATCAGCCAATTACACCTCCTAATCGCGGTGTGGCTTCTTGTATGTTTGCGCGACTTCAAGCGTAGTGCCTTCCTTGGGTATAACGACAACCATGGTAGCCGTATAACCAACAACATGGTAGGAGACCCAAATGCCCAGTGACGGTTTGGACAGTTTGGACAGTTTGGACAAATCTGGAATATTGGCAAGTACCTCCGCTTGTTGTGAGCCACCCAAATGGTCTGCAACTTGTACAAGGACGATGAACCGAATCACCACCTCAAAGAGATCGATCAGCAAAGAAAACCGCTGGGTAGCCTTCACCGCGGTCATGGCACGAATCGTCAGCACAGGCAGACGTTAGCGCTGTTCGAATTCCGGCATCAAGCTCGTCTTTCTGCTAATCCTCACATTCTCGGGGCTCACGACTGTAGGCGAACAACCGATTGCAGATTCCTCAACAGAAGGAACAGTGTGGCACGAGCGCACTGAACAAAGCGGGGCGTGGTTCATTTGGTTAAAACGCCTGCGCCTAGCCGTGATTTGGGACTCCTGGTGACCTGACTCGCCCATTCCCATTCAGCGATCCAGTTTCTGCGGCATCTCCCTTCACATTGGAATTCCGACATTCTTCCACCGCATTGTGGGCAGACCAAGTTAATGATTGACGAGATGACGTACGCATTCGATTCACCCGGCAGTGTGTCAAAGGTGCTCATAATCATTCTCCTATCCAGAGATCCTAAAAAGATGCGAGGGGCAGAACAGCGGCCGCAAAAGACGGAGATGTGCCGCGGGTTTTCGGCTCTCAGTAGCCCGTAGTGGTTGGCTGCGGAGTCCGTCTCGGCCACTAACTGCCTGCCGCCTCGCTCAGCTACGAGAGTGCAAGCGCAATGCCAATGCCGAATCGACGAATAAGAGCCGACAACGAAGCAGTTCCTCAGTGGGGCGTTGGTATTAAATATGCTGCCTGTGCCCAGCACTAGGCATGTGCCCAGATGTGGGCTCAACTTGGCACTTGAGGTGCGGTGAGTCTGCGAGACCGAAGACATGCAAACACATGAAGAGTCAACCGCGTTGAAGACTTTACCCCACGCTTCAGCCAATGGCATGGGGATTGCGATCCAACACAAGTGATTAGGGTCTGCTCTTCGGCGAGCGGTCGTTCGTGGGACCGAATTGCCGGACCAAGAAAGAGTAAACGGGAGGAGTCAATCGTGCGGAAGCTAATAGGTCTAATCGCTCTGTGCCTGCTGACATTTCCGGCTCTTTGCCAGACGACGTCGAATTGGCAGATAGCCGCCATTACTGAGGTGAAGCCGCATCCGGCCGCAGGAGAGGACGCGTCTGATCCCATCACCTATGAAGTATCCGTGAAGGTGGGTAGCACAATTTATCTGGTGCGGTACACAACACCGGCGGGCGAAATCGCCCCGAAATACGCAACCGGGCGCGAGATGTTAGTACTCGTCGGAAAGAACACAATCACCTACAACGACATGTTGGGTCGGTCGCTTCAGGTGCCGATTGTAAGCCAGAGACCGGTTACCGATGCTAAGCAATCGAAATAGAGCCTGTTGCGGCAGAGTCATGCTCGAGAAGTTTTGTTCAGGAGTTACCTTTCGACGCAGCGATTCGAGTCGACTCGGAGGAAGAATGTATCGTTTATTTGTTCGAAGGAACGAAAAGAGCGGCTGCTTCTACGGACGCGTACTTACCTGTGTCTGGGCATTACTGTTGTGCTCCGGCATTGGTGCATCGGCCCAGAGCGCCACTACAACATCGAAGGTGAGCCCACCGTTCAGCATTCGCGCTACTCATCTCCTGGGTTTCCCCAACACAAAAAACAACTGCAACGGGACCTTGTCGGTTAAGGACGACGCGTTGCGATTTGAGCGGGATGCCAAGCCCGCCGCAGAGGTAAAGATCGCGTCTGTTCAGGGGGTGTTTCTGGGCAGCGAGAGCAAGCAGGTCGGCGGAACGCCGGCTGAGATCGGGAAGGCTGCGGCTCCGTTCGGAAGTGGCCGGGTCGTCAGTCTCTTTGCCCATAAGAAATACGACACCCTGACCGTGGAATATGTCGACGCTGATGGAGGAGTTCACGGCGCGATTTTCCAGGTAAAGGAAGGACAAGCTACACACGTCCGACAGGAGCTTGTGACTCGGGAAGTATCTCCCAGTCATCACGACGACCGGTCAGCGGAACCCAGCACTTCGGAGGCCTATGAAAAGCAATAAACTGAATTTATACATCTGTCTCGCGGTCATCGTGGCCGTCGCGGTTGCATCTCCCCGTGAAATGGCTGGCCAATCTCCATCCGAGAAATCCTCGGCTGCAAACAGCGGTTACGCCCCGCAATGGAGTGTGCAGATCGACTGGGTTGAGCCCGGCGAGATCCAGCTTGCTTATTCCTTCCAAGCCGCCATCTACGAGAGCCTCCTCGAGGAATTGAACAAGACACACCAGTTCAAGCACGTGTTCCGGGAGGGAGATCGTAAGGCTGGCGACGCTCCCAACTTGCTCGTTCTAAAAGCGACCGTGGTGAAATACACGCCGGGGAGCGAGACACGGCGCGCAGTGACTACTTTTAGCGGAGCGACAAAATTAAGCGTTCGGATCCAACTGGTTACCCGCGAGGGAAAAATTGTGCTCGACCACACCGTGAACGGGAATGTTCGCTTCTTCGGCAGCAATTTGCGCGCTACCCACAATTTGGCCCGCAATATCGCCAAAGTGATCAAGCAATCGGAATGGCTAGGATCCGAGCGGCTGGCGCGATACTCACCAGTCAACTCAGACTTCGGACGGCACACGATCTCCTGGTTTTTGATGGAAGCACAAGGTGAAACGTGGAGAAGGGTTATAGAACAGCGCTTGATCACCCAATCAGCAGCCGGGTGCAGCAAGTCGCACGAGGAGGACCGATGAAGTTTCGACAGATTCTTATTACTATAGTGATTCTCGGCACGGTGTGGCACACTGCCGCGGCCCAGCCGAAGAAAAAGAACATCCAGGCAGATGCGCCTCCGCCAGAGAGCATTCTGGCGGGTACAAGCATGCAGTCCAATCTTGTTCTATCCGATCTGACTGCGCTCAAACCCGAAAGGCCCTTGGGCCCACAGGACGTTCTCAAATCCTACGAAATCGCCATGAGCATGGTGACAGAGAAGACATCGGCCGATTTCTCTGTAATCGTGCAGGCCCAACAAGCAAATCAAATTACCCGGGAAAAGGCAGAATATCTGCTGCAGCAGAGCTACCAGATGGCAATGATGCAGTATCAGGTGCTTAGCGCGCTACATGATGTTCTGAAACATGACATCGACGAAGCAGCAGAGCAGCAGCCAAGGCAGTCGCTGAAAACGACAAGCTCCGATACGGTTTTAGTGGTTCCTTTTCCGGGCTCCGTCCCTGCATCCAGATGACATCGAAATTTCATCTTCGCCAGGGTCGCATCGAACTTCACGTCCTTCAGTGGGGACAGAGGAGCGCAAACATAGCATGCGATACCGCGGAGAAATTAATTGGGGCGGTGAGGGCGCCGCCCCCGACCCGGCGAAGCCTTCACCCGCGGAGATGCTCTCTGTTCTGTCGCATTGCTTACCGTCTCTTTATCGATACGCATATAGACTCTTGGGAAACAAAGCTGATGCCGAGGATGCGGTGCAGGATGCGCTATTGGCAGCTTACAAGCACCTGAACCAATTCAGAGGTGACGCGCGATTTTCGACGTGGCTGACCACTATCGTTATCAATTGCGCAAGAATGCATTTGCGCAAGCGGTCTCGCTATATCCATGTATCCCTGGATTCGCGAATCGGAGAAGAGCGGGAGTATCCGCTGTCCGACACTTTGGTGGATCACCGGCCCAACCCCGAGGATGAGTGCCACAAAGCTTGGGCGAATGCGCGCTTAATAGAGTCAGCAGCAAGACTATCTCCGACTTTGCGGAGAACGTTTCACCTGCGGTATGTGGATCATCTTTCAGTCTGCGAAACGGCTCGCGTTCTGGGAGTTCCCATCGGAACGGTGAAAGCGCAGACTGCTCGGGCACGAGCTAAAGTGCTGAAATCGATACGAGGGGTGCTCCACCAGGGCCCAGCGGAACGAAAATCCTGCTCGCCCAGGCGTCCACACCAGAACGATCCAGCCGTGCCCGCAATCAAACCGGAGGCCGCGCCTTTTTATTCCCTCAGACCGACGACTTCTGGCGAGACCATAACGGGCTGACACCACGACGAAAGAAATTTGGCAGAGCGCCAAGCGTTACCTATCCGCAGGCTGACCTCATCTGCCCACATACGGTCACTGTCTTTATCGACTGCCCGAGTTGGGGCACCGACGATTTACAAACTGGCGGTTTTCAGGCACTTAGAAGCGCTCACGTCCGGCACTCGAATTGCGATTCTGAGTATCGATCCGGAATTCGCTCGACGACATAGAGCATGAACATTGTGCTGGAAGGGAACTGATTCCGTGCTGAGCAAAAACAGCGAAAGTATCGAGAAATCGGGAATGAAGACCGTCGCCGGCGAGAATGGCGCATTGGCATCCTTGTACGGTCGGATTGATATCGATTCCTCTCCAGCAGTGCGCGACCAACTTATCGCCCTTTTGCACGCGCCGCATCCGGGGACAGTGAGCATTGACTTGTCGGGCGTCACCCATATCGACAGTTCAGGCGTTGCCACTCTGCTTGAAGCGTTAAAGATCGCACGAAACTGCAAAACTGAGCTTAGGCTGCAGGGATTGCATGATCGTTTACATCGCCTGTTTGAGGCGACGGGCATTTTATCCCTGTTCAATGACGGTATTAGCAGATGAACCACTCTCGGAGCGAGGCGGTTTGATGGCCAATCTTCTCGAAATTACCGGCAGAGAGACTCTCAGCCAACTCGACTATGTTGGGAGCCTGAACATTCAATGGTGGGCCACCCTGCGCGGGATGCGCGCGGCTTTGCCCCTGGTTGGAAATCGACATCGGTGGCGTGCAGCTGCTCATCAAATACTAGAGATCGGGGTTGACGCGCTCCCGATGGTTGCCCTGATGTCTATGTGCAGTGGATTCATCCTGGCGATGCAGGGAGCCTCTGAGTTGCGGCGGTTCGGAGCCCTGCACTTCGTCATCGATCTGGTCGCAGTCGGCTTCACGCGAGAACTTGGTCCGCTGTTGACTGCAATCGCGGTCAGCGGACGATCGGGATCTGCATTTGCCGCCGAGATCGGGACCATGAAGGTCACGGAAGAGATCGATGCCCTTAAGGTCATGGCCTTCGAACCGGTGGAGTTCGTGTTAGCGCCAAAGTATCTGGCGGCACTCGTAGCCGTTCCGTGTCTCAGTATCGTCGCGGCCTTCTTCGGCATTCTCGCCGGGGGGCTATTTATGTTCTTTAGCACGCACTTGGATCTCCTGCTCTATTTCCGATATGTGTTGACCTCGATCGTGTTGCGGGATGTGGTCGCCGCGATGATCAAGAGCCTGGCATTTGCCACCATTATTGCCCACGTGGGGTGCCTGGAAGGACTTCGCGTCCGCGGTGGGCCCGACGCAGTAGGTCGGTCGACGACTTCGGCGGTCGTGCGATCAACATTCCTGGTCATCGTTGCCGATGCGATATTTACCACCATCTTTTACTTTGTAGGGAAGGCTTAGATGTCTCTGATTTCAGTGCGCGATCTAGTGGTGGAATACGATGGCCGGCGTGTGCTCGATGGCTTGAACCTTGACATCGAGCCAGGCCAGGTCACCGTTCTGCTGGGAGGGAGCGGCTCAGGAAAAAGCACGCTCTTGCGGCAAATTCTTGGTCTCGAGCATCCGAAATCGGGCAGCATCTCGATCAAAGGCATTGACATTACTACCTGTTCCCGGGCGGACTTAAAAACAATCCGACGGTCGGTTGGGGTGGCCTTTCAGAGCGCTGCATTGTTCAATTCACTGTCGCTGGAAGAAAATGTTGCGCTCACTTTGCGTGAGCACACCGCACTCGCTCCACCGATTATTGACCTGATCGTTTGGTTGAAGTTGGCGGTAGTGGGGCTGGCGGATTTCGGCAAACTGCACCCGCAGGAGCTCTCAGGAGGCATGAAGAAGCGTGCGGCTGTTGCCCGGGCTCTCGCTTTGGATCCCGAAATCCTGGTGCTGGACGAGCCTTCGGCCGGCCTTGACCCGATTGTGGCGGCGGAGCTGGACGAACTCATCGTATTTCTGAAGGAGACTTTTCAGATCACGGCTCTTGTCGTGACCCATGAGATGCATAGCGCCTTCCGAATCGCCGACCGCATCGCGATGCTGTTCGATGGAAAGCTCCTTGCAGTCGGCACGAAAGACGAAATACGCGCAAACCAGAATCCACGCGTGAGGCAGTTCCTCGACCGTGTGCCGGCCAACCCGATGCATACGCCGGCATTGGCCTCCTATCTGGAACGGTATGTGCAAAGTCAGGAGGCAAAATCATGAAAACCGAAGCAAAGGTCGGTGCCTTTGTCCTCGGCTGTTTCGCTGTACTCGCGTTTACGGTCATTTACCTTTTGAATGTGCAGTATAGTGGCGGCACGGTGCACTATCGCACCTGCCTGCGATACGCCGGAGGGCTTGAGCCCGGGGCCTCCGTGCTGTACGGAGGCATGAACGTGGGCAAAGTTACAGCCGTGCGGCCCTGGGCGGCAGATCCAACCCGAATCGAGATTCTGCTTGACGTCAAAAAGGACACTCCTCTGAATGAGAGATCAGTGGCCAAGCTGGGTTTCACCAGCGTCATGAACAGCGCGGCATTGTCGATCACAACCGGCACCATTGATGCCAAGCGCCTTCCCCCAGAGTCAACCGTCGCCTCACAAGAAGCGGCCAGTCTGGATGAGATCGCCGGGAAACTGGCAACCGTTGCGGACAGCGCGAATACGCTGATCACGCAGGCCCAGGGGGAACTTAACGATGTCAGCGGCAACATGAACCATCTGATTGCCAACCTGGACACGATGACCGGGCCGCGAAATCAGAAAAAAGTCCAAGCCATTCTGGACAACGTTGACCAATTAATTGGGGAAGAGCGCCCGAAGATTGAACGCCTCACAGATCAGCTGGCCAAGGTTAGCGAGCATGCGGATGACACCATTCAGAATGTAGATGGCACGGTGACTGTTCTGCGCACTCCCGTGCAGAAAGACCTGGCTGAATTACAGACAACCCTGGAAGAAGCCAAGGGCTTGCTGCAGTCGATGCAAATCGTAGTACGAGCCAATGACTCCAAGATCGGCGACACGGTGGAAAATCTCCGCGATGCGACCGACAACCTCAACCAGTTTACGAATACATTGAAGCAGCGCCCCTGGAGCCTGATCCGCACCAAGCAGCCCGGCGACCGGCAGGTTCCGAAATAGGGCGGACAGAGGAGAATCGACAATGAAAAAGCTTACGACGGCGCTTGTATTGATGGTCACGCTGCTACCCGCTCTGTCCGGATGCGGCAGAGTACGATATCCCGCATATTACACGCTCAATTTGCCGGCGCCGCCGGATCCGCCCGCTGCGGAAAACGTCCGAACCTCAATCGTGGTCCGGGAATTTCAATCTCCCAACTATCTAAGGCAAGGACCCATTGTGTATCGAACGACGCCTGAGGAAATCGGATTCTACGAATATCACCGGTGGGCGACGGACCCCCGTGTGCTCGTGACCAGTGCGGTGGTCGACCATCTGCGCGCCGGTGGTTTGTTCTCCATGGTCTCTTTATATGACGGCCGTCCGAACAATGACTACGTTTTCAGCGGAAAATTGGAAAAGCTGGAGGAAGTGGACTACGAATCCGGGGTCAAGGTCGAGGTTGCAATCTCGGCACAAATCACCCGAGTCGCGACCGGTGCAACGGTCTGGAGCAATGCTGTTTCCGAAACTCGACCAGTGTCCCAACGAAATGTAACCGGGATCGTGTCCCAGATGAATCGGACTATGGATCTTGCCATCAACGAACTCCTTTCTAGTGTTCCACAGTCGCTGGGTAGTGAACGATAGGATTCAGGCAGAACCGGGCCGCCGAAGTCGGAATGTCGTGGGGAATTTCCGAATCTCGATTGCGCTGGGAAATTGGTTAGCTGATACTTGCAAACACAAAAACTAGGGCGGTCAGCGGCGCGCGTTTCAGCGTTCGCGCGCACACGACCGAGGATTGGTTAGTGAGATTCTCTGATCTTTAGATTGCAGTCCTGTGCGAAGACCAGGTTGCTCGAATCTGTAATCCGGGAATTGTGGGGAGCTCAAGTGCCATGACCATCACCGAAGATCGATATCGACTGCTGTTAGGTGCTTCCAGCGCTCTAGCCGATCAGCCCACAGTGAAGGCCGTTCTGCAGAGCCTGCGAGGTGTTCTCTCGAGCACGTCCCGATTGCACGGGGCCGAACTCTACGTCCTGAGCGATGACGGGCAGAGCTTGTCCAGCTTCGAATTTGATCGAGAGCCGGACGCTCCCGCAATCCAACGCGGCGCCAAATTGTTGCTCACTGGCCTGGTGGCGCAGGTGCTCGACGAACAGAAGCCGGTGTTTGTCCCGGACTTGTCGCAGGCGTTGTTGGAACACCCTGACCTGGCTCCTTTTGCAGCCGAAGTTGCCGGACGAAGCAGCTACTTGTTCCCAGTATCGACCGCACAAAAACGGTACGGAATTCTGTCAACGCCAAAGTTGCAGGGCCAGCAATTTGCTCCCGAAGACGTCGAGATGCTCAGTGCCCTGGCGTCTCACGTTGCAGTCGCGCTCGAGTGTGCACTGGCAAGAGATACGGTGGAGCGTTACCACCGTGAGGTCGT
Source organism: uncultured Acidobacteriota bacterium (assembly GCA_963701925.1). Classification (GTDB taxonomy): domain Bacteria; phylum Acidobacteriota; class Terriglobia; order Terriglobales; family Acidobacteriaceae; genus Sulfotelmatobacter. Next base: position 12,469 of record CAVPBQ010000004.1, on the reverse strand, counting down.
AAACCAGCGAGATCGGCTCAGTTTGTTACTGGAAATCAACAACCATATCGTCAATAAGCTGGAAGCGGATGACTTGTTTCAGGCGGTAGCAGGGTCGATGCGCAAGCACTGGGGCAACGATCTCACGTCATTGTGGCTCTTTAACAAGCAGTCAGGCAGATTGGAACGTAGATTTCTCGACTTCCCGACGGGAAGAGGCTTTCTCGATAAGGTGAATGTAGTCGAGCCAACGAAGCTATGGAGCGAATGGTCGCTCCTCCGGACACCCCAGTATTACTCGCCGTGTGGAGCAGATATACCTCCCGCTCTCCGCGAGGCGTCCCGAGCCGAGGCACTCCTCTCGGCCGTCGTGATGCCACTGATGGGTGCCGATGGCCCCCTGGGCCTGTTGACCATGTGCAGTCGCAGGGTTGATGGGTTTAACGAGGCGGATCGCGACCTGCTGTCGCAGATCGGCACCCAGACATCGCTGGTACTCGAGAATGCTTTGGCCTACGGTCGGCTCCTGGCATCACGCGACGATCTGGAAGAGCAGAAGCTTTACCTCGAATCGGAAATCGAATCTGAATTCAACTTCGAAGACATAGTCGGCAAGAGTGCCGCTTTACGTAAAGTGCTGGACCAGGTCACGATCGTTGCTCCAACCAGTTCCACCGTCTTATTGCACGGCGAGACCGGTACGGGCAAGGAGCTGGTGGCCCGAGCGCTTCATAATCTCAGCCCGCGTCGAGAGCGCACATTTGTCCGCCTGAACTGCGCGGCAATTCCTTCGGGTCTTGTGGAAAGTGAACTGTTCGGCCACGAAAAGGGGGCTTTTACCGGCGCGCTCATCCAGAAGCGAGGCCGGTTTGAGCTGGCGGATCACGGCACTCTGTTTCTCGACGAGATCGGCGACATTACTATGGATTTGCAGCCAAAGCTTCTGCGTGCCCTGCAGGAGCGGGAGTTGGAACGCCTCGGAAGTACCAGAACTATCCAGGTTGATGTTCGACTGATTGCGGCCACACATCGGGACCTGGAAAGCATGATCCGCAACAATCAGTTTCGCGAGGACCTTTTTTACAGGTTGCGGGTCTTTCCGATCGAAATCCCGCCGCTGCGCGAACGGCGCGAAGACATTCAACTCCTGGTCCACTTTTTTGTGGCGCGGCTCTCCCGCCGTATGCAGAAGCGCATCCGGTCTGTTCCGAGACCCGCGATGGAAGCGCTGGTGAATGCCGATTGGCCAGGAAATATCCGAGAGCTGGAAAACTTTATTGAGCGCTGCGTGATACTCACGCAAGGGGACGAACTGAATGTGCCACGAGCAGAGCTGAGCAGATCCTCTGGCCGCACCGTTGTTGCGGCAGCGTCCACATTTGAGCAAGCAGAGCGACAGGCGATCCTCGATGCTTTGAAAGGCGCGTCCGGAAGAATATCGGGCCGAGGTGGGGCGGCAGAGCGCCTCGGCCTTAAGAGAACCACGCTGCAGAACAAGATGCGCAGGCTAAGTATCGAGCGCGCTGATTATTCGGCCTGACGGCATACGGTCGCCCGCCAGCATACGGGCAAGTCAAAGGAGCTCGTGTCGCCCCTCTGTTCATCCCTAACGTGTTTGTTTCCTAAACACTTAAATCAGAGTCGCGTTTCGGCGATAGATATGCTCTTTCCTCAGTGCCCCCGCTCTAAGAGCTACACAAAGGGGACTAAAACAAATCACAGAGGAAACTCATAAATGAAGAAGTTGACCGAACTGGCAATTATTCTCGTTCTTTTTGGAATCTCGTCCTGGGCTCAGGAAGTCAGAAATGAAGTGACGGTTCAAGGTTCCGGTTTCTTCCAGAAGCAGACCACTTCCGGCGGGATCACCAACGATCCAACGAACTCTGGCGGCGTGATGGCCGGATACCGATTTAACCTCAAGAACTGGTTCGCGGTCGAAGGGGATTACGACTATTTCAGAAATCATCAGACGTTCTCGGGGAGCAGTGGCACCACATTCATACCAATGAATGTTCACGCCGCGACTGGTGTTGCCATTGTGAAGCTTCCTTCCTTCAAAATGCCCTTAAACATACCTGGCGTCAAGATCGTGTCTCCATTCGTGCTGGCTGGAGGCGGACCCATGTTCTTCGCTCCACGTGGGGGATCTGTTAGTAACGAGCAGACCCGAGGGGCCTTCGTTTATGGCGGTGGATTCGATGTGCCGATGTCAAAACATTTCCTCCTGCGCGCACAATATCGCGGGTTCGTCTATAAGACTCCCGACTTCGAGATGAGCAGCCTCAAAGTCGAAAAATACACTCATTCCGCTGTGCCCTCCGCCGGCCTGGTATTTACGTTCTAGCTCGGTCCGGCTTCTCGCTTTCTTCAACCCTTCAAGGAGGCTGCTTCAGTCGCCTTGATTCTTAGCTCACACCAAAGGCTGCCCTCATGCTGGCACTGCCCGTTGTTAAGACCGGCATACCTCCGGGAGAGCCTTTAGTTTCAATACGTTGCACTGAGAGTCCATGGCAAGACAGCTGCAAAGATGACTATAGCCAGCGATTTGTGGCTGCTAAGGATGTAAGAGGGGCCCATCATGCTTCGTGTCGAGACGCAAGAATTAGACGGTGCTTTGATCTGCCGGCTCGAAGGTCGATTCACCGGCAAGGGAGCTGAGGAAGTCCGCACGCTCGTCACGCGCTGCGATAACAAACTGGAATTAGTTGTCGATCTTACGGAAGTGATGTTTATCGACGCCGTCGGGGAACAGGTGCTTTTGTTCGTGGAGAGGCTCGGAGCCCAGTTCGTTGCCGAGACTTCGTATTCCCGGGACATTTGCGAACGGCTCGAGCTCCCGTTTATTGGCCCGCGGAAGTCGAAGATGCCGGAGCCGGTTAGTTCGGACGGAGACGGGCATCGTCCTCGCCGCCGATAAGCTAAGGCACGCTAAACCGGCACCCAAGTCCAGGATTGGCTCGGCGCAAAACGCGACCCACCTTTGTTGTTCGCCTTTTACATCGAATGGCGAAATGAGGAAATTCTCGTCCCTATAATATCCGGATGGCCGACAATCCGACCAGAATCGTCGGGAGGGCACGCTCAGAACTCCAGGCGTGCCTGAAACGCGATCATGCGTGGACTGCTGTCCCCGCCCAAACCGACGCCCAGCAGTCCAGTCGGTGGAGAGGTAGTGTACGTAAGGGCTCCAAATCCCGTCTGCGTGGAAGGCTTTCCTGGAATCCCCGCCAGCGTCATGCTGGGAAGCCCAAAGTTCGGATGGTTGAAGACATTGAATAACTGGGCTTCTACCCTAAGCTTCACGCGCTCGGTCACCGGAAACCATTTCGTGAGATAGAAGTCGTTCCAGACAAACTCTGGCCCGCGCAGAGCGTTGCGGCCGAGGTTTCCGAATTGGCAATGCTCTGGGTCGTCGCCACCGGCGCACTGCCCCGTACTGGGATCAACCGCGGAGACAAAAGCGGCCGGATTGAGCCACTGCAGTGTGCCCGGTTGGGTTACACCGGCGACGGGATGATGCTGATCGAGCGGAACGCCGGAAACGACGCTTGCGAACTGCGGTCCACTGCCCTGCACAATGCCGTTCCCGTTGGCGGAGTAGGGCGTACTCAGAACGGAGAACGGCACTCCACTGTGCCAGAACATGGTCCCCGAAATCTGCCAGCCGTTGAGCGCATGCGCCAACTGGTGATTCCGTAGATGGATTGGCAGCTGATACACATACTGCGCGTTGAGGTTCTGCCGGATGTCGTAATCGCAAGGACCGTAATCGCGAGCCAGCTCTCCCGGCAGCGGGGAAAGAATCCCTCCCGCAGAGAACTGCAGGAATCCCCCGTTCGAAACCGTGTCCATGCAGCGGCTCCACGTGTAGTTGAATTGTCCTTGCAGACCGTGCCCCAGGCGCTTCATCGCGGTGAGTTGAAGGCCGTTGTAATGACTGTTCTCCCCAGTAGCGAGTTGAGTCGCGGCGCTGAATCTTGGGTCGGTTGGCTGCATGTAGGGAAATGGCGCAAAGCAGCCCTGGCAAACCGTTTGGTATCCGTTGACTTGAGTTAGAAAGGGCTGGTTCACAGCGCGTGTTCCTACATATCGCGCTAGCAAACTCGCCGTGGTTCCGAATTGATGTTCAATTCCTAAGCTCCACTCCATGAAGTACGGAGCATGCAGGGTGCCAGTGGGCACCGCCGTGATTGCGACGGGTGGGAGGCACGTTGCGGGATCTGCCTGCGGGGATGCGCACGAAAGCTGTCCTTGAGGGAATCCCGAACTAAATCTTTGATTTGCGGCGACAGTTGCGTCCACTGCACTGTTCGGCACTCCAGGAGCGACGGCAGTCCCGCCTGCTGTACCGAGCAGACCTCCCTGGAAGGTTTTGTCGTAAGGAGGATTCGTGCCAATCAGGTCGGCCACACTGCCCGGCAAAATATCGCTGAAGATCCCGAAACCGACTCGCAGCACTGATTTTGGCTCGAACTGCCATGCGATCGCGGTTCGCGGCTGCAGAATGGCCAGCGGTGTGGACGAAAATAGTTTGCCGAGATGAGTCTGGATGGCCGCATTTAACGGTTGATTCACATCATGCAGGATCGAACTGAAAGAACCTCCCAGACGCGCGATTTGATCGTGGGGATTGAGCGGGTTTGAGTTGAAGGTGTCGCGCACGCCGAATGTCCAGGTAATCTTCCGCGTCACTTTCCAGGTGTCCTGGGCATATAAATCGAGATTGAGGAAACGGAATGGTTCGTTCGCCGACAAGGGAAAAGTGTCGTTTGCAGTCGATGCCACTCCATAGATGAATTGAGGCAATGTCGTGTAGGCCACGGTTGGAACTGTGCCCTGCGCGAAGTCATAGTCATTCAAGCGAAAGATTCGAGTGTTGGTGCCAAACCGCAGTTCGTGAGCGCCATGGCTCCAAGCGAGGTTGTCATTGATGAAGAAGCGAGAAGCTCGCCTGCCTTGCACCCACGTATTGTCGAGCCCCCCAATTGTAGTGAAGGGTGCATTGGCCCCACTGCCCTGCAACACAATCGGGAATGCCGCGAGCGTCTTCTGCAAGTTGGCAGGCCCAAACAAGCTTTCGTACCACGAAAACGCTGGGTTGAAATAGTTCACCAGGTTTTGTGAGAAAACGTGGGTGTAGCCCGCTGCGAACGAGTAGAGAGGCTGAGGAGAGACCGCATCAAACAAAGAGTTGATGGGATCCGTATAGGCAGCTTGTACGCCCGTATCCACCTGAAAACGAAACCAGGCCGAGTCTTTCTGGTTGATGTTGTAGTCGATGCGGACCGTCTGTACCTGTTCGTGGTCATCGCTGGAGTGCGACACGCTTCTCCGGTTCGCGCAACCGTTTCCATTCGGTGGATTGCCCGAGGCCGAAGTGCCGTCCGCGTTCAAGGGACATCCAAGCACCGCGAGAGGCGTTCCGCCGGTGTTTCCGTACAGGGCAAACATCTTTTCGTAGAACGAGACTGATTGCGGGGAGGGCGAATAGGTTGATCCGGTTACGGAGTCCGTTCCACCCAGCGGGAGTTGTTGCAGCACGTACTGCTGGAACGCCGTGCTGGGAACCGTCGTGGGCGTCACGATGGGCAGCGCGATCCGAACCCATTCGCTGTCGAAGAAAAAAAAGAGCTTGTCGTGTGCAATCGGCCCGCCCAGACTGCCCCCAAAATGATTGACGGTCGCTCCGGGCTTGTGATTCCCCGGCGTCGCATTGGTAAAGTAATCCGCTGCATTCAGCAGCGCACCATTCCACAGTTCATAGAGATTCCCGTGAAACTGATTTGAGCCCGACTTGGTGACGTAGTTGACCTGGGATGCTCCATACCGTCCTTGATCCACGGCATAGGAGAGAGTATTGACCGTCACCTCTGAGATGGAATTCAGTCCCAGTACGAGATTGGTGGAGAGGCCGCTATTCAGGTTGGTAAGCGGGTCGTTGGTTTCCAGTCCGTCAACGATATAGCCGTTCGAGAGAGCAGGCAGGCCGTTGAATTCCACATTGCCGTAGCCGTTTGTACCGCCAACAAAATCATTGCCGCTGCCTGCTGTGTTGATCAAAGCGCCTGGAGCAAACTGCAATGGGTACGTGAGATCGCCGCCTGGATTGGGTAGATCCTCGAGGGCGGGGGCATTCAAAGTGGTGGATGTGTTGGCGTTCTCCGGATTGAGGATAGGAGCCTCGCTGCTGACCTCCACCGTCTCACGGGATCGCGCCACACCGAGGGTGAAATCCACGCTTTGCTTTTGACCCAGGGCCGAAACGACATTGTTGTTTTGCCGTGGCTCGAAGCCCGGCGCTTCCACTTTGACCGAGTAAGTGCCCGGTTTTAGTTGGGGGAAGTTGAATCGGCCTAAATCATCTGTTTTGGCGCTGCGTCTCAGTCCGGTATCAGGGTTTGTGATCGTCACAATGGCGCCGGGCACGATGGCGTTGGTTGAATCCCGAACCTGGCCAACAATGGCACTGGTGGTTTCGCCTTGTGCCAGCGCCTTCACTGGAATGAGACACGCCACCATCAACACAAGAAAAGCAAAGTGCGCTGCCCGTGCCATGAATACCCACTCATTTGCCTTAAGGCGGCAATACGTCCCCAATAGCATCTGTTAACTAGAGGTTATTATATGAAGTTAACCACAGTTAATGATAAGAAACAAGGACCTAAGGGGGAGGCTGGGGAATCTCGGTTGCACCCGAGGCACGGGCAAACCGGAAATCATCCTCAACTTCTGATCACAGCAAGTGCCCTCGCACTCCGGTTTACCGTCTGCCCGAAGGCAGCACCCCCTCGAACAGAGCGTTTGAAGGATTCGGCGGCGATCTTGGACCTCTTCTTTCTTCGATGCCCCGGCGTCGTGCCCGATCGTAGCCGACTCCTCTTCGACAGATGAGGTAATGCGGCAAGTGCCCGCATGAGGGCAGCGCCCTTCGACCAGATGTGGGCATTCTTCGGCACCCGCAGTAGTCGCCCTTTCTGATTCAAGAACTTGCAGTGAAGTCCCGGTTGGCACGGAACCTGCAATCTTCCTACACACGAGCGACAAGACGATTCGCTCAATTTCAAAGTGCCGTCAGGCCTCAACCAAAGTTCCAGGTAGAAGAATGATGAAATCGAACCATCTCGCACTGCTTCTTACACTTCTCGTCTTTGCATCGCCCCTTGGGTCGTTTGCTCAACAGGATGCGCAAGACGTCCCCCTTCTTACGCTTGACGACGCAGTCTCCATTGCTCTGTCGAACAATCGGCTCGTGAAGAACTCAGCGTTGGAAGCGCAAAAGTATGACTTCCAGGTGAGCACGATGCGCAGCAAGCGGCTGCCAAATTTTCACTTTTCGGTTCTCGGTGGCGAACTGCTGCAGCCGTTTGATTTCACATTCGCGAAGGGAGCCTTCGGGACCTATCCAGGAACTGGACCTATACCGTCAACCGACGCCAAAGTTCACACGCCGGCACGATTGACTGCTTTTGTGAACGGCAGCATCGACGAGCCGCTGACACAGCAGTACAAGATCGGACTGGGAATTCGCGCGACAGAACTTGGGCGCGCGATCGCTACGGAGGACGTTCGCGCAGAGAAGCAGAAGATCGCGGCCGAAGTGCGAAATGCATATTTCGAGCTGGTAGCGACTCAAGCGGCTGTTGATGCGACGGGCGAAGCAGTAAAGACGCTCCAGGAGGCGCAGCGCGTTACGCTGCGTTACATCAGCGAGAAGACCGTACTTAAAGGAGACGCATTGGAGGTCGATGCGCGTTTGACCAAGGCGCAGTATGACTTGTCAGTTGCGGAGAACGGACTTGCCACACAGCACGAGCACCTGAATCAACTCTTGGCCCGGGATCTTGAAACTCCCTTTCGGGTTGATTTCATTCCTGAGGATGACACGACAACTCTGAGTCTGGAGGAGGTGCGACATCAGGCTTCGCAGAATCGGCCTGAGATCCGCCAGGCTTACCTCCAGGAAAAACAAGCCGAGTACGACCGCCGCATTGCGAAGGCCGAATACATACCGGACCTTGGTATCGCGGTTAGCTACCAGGGGGTTCAGAACGTGCAGGTGCTTCCCACGAATGTCGCCGTGGCAGGCTTTGCCTTGACCTGGGAGCCATTCGATTGGGGGCGCCGCCACAATCGAGTACGCGAGAAATCGAACACACTGGCGCAGGCGCGTAACGGTGCACAAGAGGCAGTATCGCAGATCGGGGTTGAAGTCGCTGCGAAGTACCGCAAGTGGAAAGAGTCTGCGTTGTTGTTGAAGGCCACGCGCACCGGTCATGAGGCCGCAGCCGAAGAGTTCCGCGTCACCAGCAACAAATACAACGAACAAGCAGCACTCGTAAGAGATCTTTTGCAGGCACAAGCTCGAAGTTCAGAAACCGCATTTCAGTATCAGCAGGCGCTTTCTTCATATTGGAGTTCCCTTGCAGACTTGCGCCGCGCGATGGGAGAGGAATAAACGTGAGAACCAGAATCACAATCTTTTCATTGATGCTTGTTATGGCCGGCTGTGGCTCGAACAAGCTGCTCAATCAACCCCCACAGGGAGTCCAGGCTCAATCCATTGAGAAGCAAGCGGGCTTCAGCGGCGACGGCTTGCGTTTCTCGGCGGTGGTAACGCCTGATTCGGAAGTTCCCCTGTCATTCAGAATTCCTGGGTATGTCATTTCGCTGAAACAAATGCGCGGCCAGGATGGCAGGATGCGCGATGTTGCGGAAGGGGATAAGGTCAGCCGGGGAGCCATGCTCGTCCGAATGCGATCGTCTGAATACGAGGACAAGGTACACCAGGCATCCTCGCAAGCAGCGGCTGCGGAAGCTGTCTTTCAGAAAGCAAAGCTCGATTTTGATCGGGCTACGCATCTGTATGACACCCAGAGCCTCACGAAGCCCGATTTCGATTCCGCTCGCGCGCAATACGATGCCAGCCAGGAGCAGCTGAAATCTGCTCGGGCCATGACGAGCGAGGCGGAAATCGCTCTGCGTGACACCTCTCTGATTGCACCTTTCGACGGCGACATCGTGAAGAAAGCCGTCGAGCTCGGCGCGTTCGTCGGACCTGGCGTCCCCGCATTCGCGCTCGCCAAAACCGACACCGTCAAGATTGTGGTTGGAGTGCCCGATACGGTTGTCCGTTTCGTAAAGGTCGGCCAGCCCGTTGATGTTGCCATCGACGCATTTCCCACACGTACATTTCATGCGCGAATCAGCCGTATGTCATCGGCGGCGGACACAGTTACCCGTAATTTCGAGGTCGAAGTCGCTATACCGAATCACGATCATTTATTGAAGGTCGGGATGATCGGCTCCTTGCAATTCGCGAATGTCGATGCCGCCAGTCGGACGCCGGCGCTGCAGGTGCCTCTTTCCGCAGTCGTACAAGCGAAAGACGGGAAATATGGCGTGTTTCTCGTCTCCAACTCAAGCGCCGGAGAAGTCGCTCTCCTCCACAGTGTAGACATCGGCGCGGTCAATGGCAGTGAAATCACCGTCGTCAGCGGGCTGCAAACCGGAGAACGCATCATCACCACCGGCGCCAATCTGCTTAAGGATGGCCAGCGCGTAGAGGTCCTTCAATGAAAGCCGAGAACCCCAATAACAGCCGTAACGTCGCGCAATTCTTTGTCAAAAACCGGCAGATTGCTTGGGTCGCATTGTTCGCAACTCTGGCCTGGGGCGTGTTCGGGTACATGAACATGCCCAAGCGCAAGGACCCCGACATCCCTGTGCGCATCGCGCTGGCAATCACCCCGTGGCCAGGTATCTCGGCAGACAAGGTTGAGCAGTTGGTCACGCGGAAGGTCGAGCAATCCGTCACTGGAAACAGCAAGGTGGATCGCGTGGAGTCCACCACCCAGGACAACATTTCTGTTGTGCAAGTCAGACTCTTGGACAACATCAAGAACACTCAGCAGGAGTTCCAGGACATTGGACAACGATTGAACCAGATTACGGACCTTCCCGAAGGTGCAGGGCCTATTACCTGGATAAGCGATTTCGGAGACACGGCAGCGCTGATGCTGACTGTCGCCAGTCCCACCGTTCCAGATCTTGAAATCGCGTTGCGCGCCCGCGGCGTACGGGATGCGATTGAAAAGGTCCGCCAGGGAGTTACCAGTGGACGTGTAACCGTTCTCTACTGTTACCCAGCCTCAGTCTCACCAGCCGTCATTGAACGTCCATTCGTTCTCCTCTCGGCGCAGGCTCAGCGGGATGGATTCGCGCGGGATGTTCGTTCCATGTCCGTCGGAAGCTGTTCCGGGATTGATTTTGCGACGGCGAAGTCGGATGACGAAATCCGCGCGTATGGGCAGCAGTTCATTGAGAAGCGGCTGCAAGAATACGACTTTCATCCCGACGCGTGGGGTCCCATTATCATTCGCGATCCTCAATCCACGAAAGAGCGAATCGCGGAAGTAGCCAATAACCGGTATTCGTATCGGCAGCTTGATGACTTCACCGATCTGATCCAGCGCACGCTGCAACGTGTACCAGAGGTAGCGAAGGTCCAGCGTGTGGGTGTTTTGCCGGAGGAGATCTATCTGGAATACTCGGACGCGCGGCTGGCAGCGTTGAAATTGCAGCCGACGAAGATCAAAGACGTCCTGAACGCGCGGAATGTGACGGCTCCAGGTGGAATCGTCCAGACCCAATCACGAAATGTCCTGGTTGACGCAACCGCCGAGTTTAAAAGCACAAGAGATATTGGGAACGTGCTCCTGGCATCGTCGCCTAGTGGGGCGCCGCTTTACTTGCGCGATCTTGTCGACATATCGCGGGCGTATCAGACGCCCATGCGGTACTCGAACTATATGGTCGCTCGCGATGCGAACGGATCGTGGCATCGTAACCGCGCCATCACCTTGGCCGTGCAAATGCGATCGGGGGAGCAGATCTTCAAGTTTGGCGCGGCGGTCGACAAGGCCTTAGCCAACGTGCGCCCGCAACTTCCAGCGGACCTTAGTGTGGTTCGCACGTCAGACCAGCCGCGGCAAGTGAAGGAGCTTGTCAGTCTGTTGATGGGCAGTCTCTATGAGGCCATCATCCTAGTCGTAATCGTCGCCTTGGTCGGATTCTGGGACTGGCGTGCCGCCATGCTGATGGCGGCCTCCATCCCGCTGACGCTGGCGATGACCTTCGGCATCGTTCACGTTCTTGGGATTGACATTCAGCAAGTCTCGATTGCGACTCTGATCATCGCGCTCGGATTGTTGGTCGATATGCCTGTTGTGGCTGGGGACGCGATCAAGCGTGAGTTGGGCTCGGGCTCTCCGCGCCATCTCGCATCCTGGATGGGGCCGACGAAGCTAGCGAAGGCGATTGTGTTTGCGACCATCACGAACATCGTCGCTTACCTGCCGTTCTTGATGCTGAGCGGCGATACAGGCTTCTTCCTCTACAGTCTGCCGGTCGTGATGACGTGCACGCTGATTGCTTCAGTGATTGTTTCATTTACGTTCATGCCGTTAATTGCGTATTACCTGATTAAACCGCCCAAACGTCTGGAGCCGCCCATGTCGGAGCGGCGGAAACATGGGTTCCCCGCGCTCTATTACCGCGTAGGTAATTTCGCACTGAGACATCGTTGGGCTACATTCGCCGGCTCGCTCATCGTTCTGGTGTTGGGCGGAGTGTTTTTCCGAATGCTGAAGCCGCAATTCTTCCCCAAGGACCTGTCATACCTTTCGTATGTGGATGTCTGGCTTCCGCCTGACGCCCCGCTGGGTGCGACCAACACCGTTGCACAACGAGCAGAAACTGTCATTCGGCAAGAGTCCGAACGCTTCGGAAACGAACATCATCAGAAAGACGTTCTGAAATCATTGACCACTTTTGTCGGCGGCGGAGGTCCCAGATTCTGGTTCTCCGTCGATCCCGAGCGACAACAGCTGAATTATGCGCAAATTCTCGTCGAGGTTGCTGACAAGCACCTTACCAACGAATTGGTTGGGCCGCTGCAGACGGCGCTGAGCCGCGAAGTCCCGGGAGCCCGGGTTGATGTGCGGCAACTCGAAACCGGCAAGCCCGTTGGCATTCCCGTTTCCATTCGAATTTCAGGCCCGGAAATTGACGTTCTGCACCATCTCTCCGGCGAACTCCAGGGAGTCTTTCGGGCCCAGCCAAACGCGACTCGGGTGCGAGACGATTGGGGAGAGCCCGCCATGAATGTCCGGCTGAAAGTTGACCCCGACCGCGCCAACCTTTCCGGGGTCACAAATCTGGACATAGCCCTCTCATCGGCTGCCGCGGAGAGTGGATTACCTGTGTCAACCTACAGGGAAGCTGACAAACAAATCCCCATTGCCGTTCGTTTGCGGATGGAGGAACGCGCTGGACTCTCTGACATTCAAAATGCGTACGTCTATTCGCTGACGAGCAATCAACGCGTACCTCTGGGACAGGTATCGAACGTCACGACGGAAATGGCGGTATCGAAAATCAAGCGCCGCAATCAATTCCGGACGGTAACGGTATCCGCGTTCCCGATTCC
>CAVPBQ010000003.1:0-922672 GCA_963701925.1 uncultured Acidobacteriota bacterium | reverse complement strand
TATCAGCAAAAGCAACATCCAGCAGTACAATACCATCCGTCAGGAAACCGGAGCGCGGCCAATCGCGCGCGCGGTCGGCTGCAGTGACGGGAATCACGGCGTGAATCCGCTGTTTGCAATAAGAGTGCTCGCAGATTACTTCCGCAGTTCGTTAAATCTCAGTAGGGAGGACTCGCACATGATTTCGTTCCCTCGTTTCGGGGCGTCTGTTCTCATTCTCGCACTCTCAGGAACTAGCCTTGCACAATCGAGAAGCAATCCCACCACGCCACGCAATCCAAAGACTGAGGAATCGAAGGCCGTTACGCAGCAGCTGAATTTAAACTCTGAAAACCTCGGCCCGAATTTCCGGGGGCATGATGTTGTAGCAGTTTTTAGCGCAATTAAGTCATCCCCCTGGCTCACTCCGAAATCTGAGTTCGAGTCGACTGTGAATTTCGACAGAAGAAGAAACACTTTCGTTGATCGCCCCTTATACAGCAACCTGAAGCCGAGTGATTATTTCGCATTTGTCATTGGTGGTGATGCTGTTGAGGTTAACTACGACGCTGATTTTCAACTCCTCAGTTTTACGCTTACTGCTCAGACAATCAAATTTCTCTTGGAGGACGGCAGTCCCACTTTGGATGCTATCCCCATCCGCCACGCTGTTCACACCCGAGGCCAGTACTTGGGCAGCAATGCATTCGGGGCGACCACAGTCGTTACGAGAGCTACCTCGGAGGACTATGGAGTCGCCTTCGTACCGGACACTTGGCTCTTCGGTGATTCCCACGCGTTTAGCTACCATGTTCCTATGCGACCAGAGGACGCGAGGGTGATCAAAACCATCGCGAAGCTTCTGCTCATTTGCCGCTTATCCGAGCCGTGGTTGAGACAACAGTCTTATCGCGTAAACCCGACAATAGATATTCCTTCTGAGTCGCAATTTAACGATAGATATCTGCAAGTCGCTCCCGAGCAATTGTGGCTATTTAACGCCAGGACAGGCCAAGTCATTGTCAAGCTTACCGAGCAATTCGTCCGCTCACAGGTTGGAGTCACATCCGCTGCTGCCCGTGCTCTTGCCGAGGATGGAGGTTATCTGAGTGACTCCCAGGTATTGGCCGACAAAGGGCAGGCCTCTCGGTGTGCGGTGTTGAGTACACCGAGCGGAGCTACAGTTTATGTCGACGGACTTAACGTCGGGGTGACTCCATTGCATTTCTTTCTCTTAAGAACGGATAAGCCTCGAACCGTTGCCGTAAAATTGGAGGGCTACCAGGCGTTTGAGCAGCACTACATCCCTAACGGGAAAACAATTCCAATCGATGTACGGCTGCAAAATAATCCACAAGCAGACGCGCCTCGAAACTGATCCTGGTTGAGAGCAGTTGACCGTGTGTAGGTCAGGCAGGCTATTCTCTGTGACGATTCTATTGGTGAGGCCAGACCGGTCGGTGGGGCAGCCTCAGGGCGATTTGTATCACGACGGTACGTGCAATAGAATGCTTCCCCAATGGCAAAGAGATCGAAACTCGACACATGTGTGCATTGCAGGAAACATCACGCAATCGTGGGTGTGTTCACCAGCTATTACGGCGTGGGTCTTACGGGAAAGAAGCAGATCAAGGGTTCCTTCCCTGCGCGGGGATATTGTTTGAAATGCTTGCTGCGACGGGCGAAGAAGGAAGGCTTGAGCTCAGCACAGCGAGATGAGTTGCGCAAGAAGCTGCAACCCAGCAAACGCCGCAAGACGCATCATAAGAGCAAACGTCAGGCGTGAAATTTACCAGTAAATTGGCATTTTGTGGTTTCATCCAAAACCACATTGTTCCCATTCCGTCATTTACCAGTAAATGGCTGCGTTTACTGGTAATACGTTGTCACATCCAGTCAAACGTCAATCTGCTGTGCCTCCCAGTTTGGATGTTTTTCGTGTGTAAAGAGAGAGAGCACTCGGTACATACCCACCGCCGGTCCACCCAGCAGTGTGAGAGGGTCGATCCCATCTTTCGCATTTTCGCTTTCTACGCGCACCTCTTACATGGCCTATCCCCCTGGAGGAAAAGATTCGTAGGCACCGCGTCAGCGGTGCCGCCCGCCAAAATCCGCGCGGCAGCACTGGCGATGCTCTCGTGACGCGCTGAACCGGATCAACCTCTCGGGTTGTCAGGCTCATAGCCAAGAAAACAAAGACGCCATTCCAACTGGAGTTAGCATAAACGAAGACGCAGACGGAGAATTGCCTCTTGCCGCGCGGATTTTGGCTGTTTTGGTTCAAGTTCCCCGGAGAGCCAATTTTTCGCTTTTTACGCTTTTCTCGCACAATGATGCGCGTGATCTAGATTTCAGTGGTTGAAGAAGTTGTTCAGACATGAGCCACGTTCTGTAGCACCCCTTCGGGGTGCAGCGCTTCGCGCTTTTTTGTGTTCTAGACCAGTGTGATTTATTTTTGAATCCATGCCTGCCGATCTTCGAGTCAATGTGAAGAATGCGAAAAATGCGAAAAAAGAGGAGGGTGAGGCTAAAGTTGGCGTCCAGGTGCCAACTTTCAAGACTTTCCAGCAAGTTTTCACGAGAGAGCTGTCCTCACCCCACTTTGGGGAACGTAAGCACGATATCGAACCCGGTTCCAAGAGTGCCGGTGCGAAGGAGTTGGAGCATGCCGGAGTAAAGGGGATTTTGCTCAAAACTGCTTTCCTGCACCGAGTTCATCGATTACTGAGGGAATGTGCTCGTTTGATGCAAGAGCAAGGAAAAGTCTGTGGGGTCTCAGCGAATTTGGGGAGGTCTGTAAGAAAATACCGGGATGCCCAGAAAACACTACTGCGGTTGCAGAAGCAAGTCAGAACTTTAAGGGCACACCTTGAAAGGGATCTCGCTCCCCATGTTCTGGAACATCTAGACACTGCTGCCAAGGAGTTGATGTTCGCAGAAGATGTTCTTTTTGACGCCGAAACAACACAATCCTCGCGCATTCATCCAGACTTACGCCGCAAACATGATAAGGATACTCCCGAAACTAAATACGAGCTCCGGTTCCAATCGTTGCTGCCTGCGTATGACTACGAACTAGATTCGTTGAACAAAAAGGCTCCACATCAGTGGCTCGTAGAAACGCTGGACCGGACACTTCAGCGTTGTTTCGTTCGGGGACACAAGCGTGTGACTGACACGACTCGATACCGAATCATTAGTGCCATTCTGAAGTCGAGTGGTCTGGATCCTATTTTTCCGCCCTCAATTAAAGAATACTTCCGCGACAGAACACGACGGAAAAAAGCACACGCAAGAAATTCGCAGGTCAGTTAAAACTCACCCCCAAATTCGCCCTCTTTCGCAGCGAGTTCCGAAACCTTTAGCGTGAAGCCATGCACGAGAAGACTGCGAAGGAAACGAACGCCCTTATTTCGCTACCCCAGGGCTGGCCTAAGCCCCTAGGAAAACATGCCCTGCAGGGCTGGATGGGTGACATGGTCGGGACGATCGGCCCCCACACAGAGGCCGATCCGGCATCGCTAGTTGCCCAAGCTTTGACAGCCTACGGAAGCGTCATTGGCCCGAAGGCCTATTACGAGGTGGAAGCAGACCGGCATTCCGCAAATCTGTTCGTTGCGCTGGTGGGAAAAAGCGCTAGAGGCCGAAAGGGTACTTCATGGGGATATGTCTGGAGAATGTTTCGGCATGTGGACTACGAGTGGGCACGCCAGCACGTTCAGCCCGGACTGAGCACAGGGGAAGGACTGATCCAAGCAATTGCGGACAACGTGGATTTCGAGAAGGACAAGAGGCTTCTCATCTTCGAGGATGAGTTCAGTGCCGTATTGCGAGTCATGTCGCGCTGGGGCAATACGCTGTCCACGACGATTCGTCATGCGTGGGATAGGAGATTGCTACAGGTAATGACCCGTGCAGCCCCGCTGAGGGTGAGCAATGCTCACATTTCAATTGTTGCGCAAACCACCGAACACGATCTCAACCGTTACCTGTTCCAGACTGACATCTTTAACGGCTTTGCCAATCGGTTTCTGTGGTTTTCTGTGCAACGTTCCAAGCTCCTCCCAGATGGCGGCGGAATTCGGAGGGAACAGCTCTCTGTCCTGGAAAAAGAGTTGAAGAAGAGTGTTGCGTTTGCGAAGGACCAGAAGGAAATACGGTTTAGTTCCAATGCGGCGGATTTGTGGAGAGAAAGATACCCGCAGACAAGTGCTGATATTCCGGGACTCGTTGGAGCCGTGACCTCCCGGGCAGAATCTCAGGTTCGCCGCGTTGCGCTGATATTCGCGCTTATCGATCGCTCCCGTGAGGTCAGAAGCAAACATTTGCTCGCCGCACTTGATGTCTGGCGCTATTGCGATGAATCTGCGTTTTACATTTTCGGTGGCCGCTCCCTGGTCACTGTCGAGGACAGAATACTCGCAGCATTAAGGCAAGCCGAAAACGGATTAAGACGAACGGAAATCAATCTCGCCTTGCACCACCATGTGTCTGGTACGGCGATTTCACGCGCCCTCCATGACTTGAAAAAGCAAGGATTAGTCCGGCGGAAAACTCTGAAGACCTCCGGGCGTTCCGCGGAGCTGTGGCAGGCGATGCCAGTGCAGGAGGAGTGATGGTGACCAGCAATAATTCTCGCGAGGATCGCCTCCTGACGATTAAGGAAGTGTCCGAATTGACGGGCCTGGCGGTGGGTACTCTCTACCACCTCGTTTCGGAGAAGCGGGTGGAGGTCGTTCGCATTTCGAGTCGCTGCATACGGTTTCGCCTTTCCAGCCTCGAACGCTGGTTTGACGATCTCACAGAGGAAGCACGGAAAAGTACTGGCGAGGATCCGCGACCCAAATCAACGAAGGGGACAGCATGAATATTCTTGTGACCAATCTCTCCCGCCGCATAGGGTACGACGACTTGGAATGGTTGTTTCGCGGGTGCGGCATGGTTAACTACGTCAGCCTTTGGGTCGACACCAAGGACAAGTCACGTCGATTCGCAATTGTTCAAATGCGGCACCCTGGAGCTGCAAGATCGGCGATCAAAAAGCTCAATGGAAGGAGGCTCGGTAGAAGAGTTTTGTGGGTCGAGGAAGCACCAGAGTCGTTTGGAGTGTTGCTAACGCTGTGCGCTGAAGCATCGAGGGGGCAGCGAAACGCGTGTCGACCTCTCAGCTCTGAGATTCCCCAACTCTGCTCCGTTGACTTCGGTTGATTCGCGGACCTTCGGTAAGCCGTTCTTGCCGAGAAACCGTCGCCCTTATTGGCAAGGGGTTGTGGCCAGTTGCGAGTTCGGCTAGCTGTTCTCCGAAAAACCAGCCCTTAAATAAAAGCCAACGGTCTGGTTCAGCACAGTGTTGCAAGGCAAGTTTTCAGCCATTTCGGCCAAAAGTTGCGGTTTTAGGCCGCAGGCGCTCAAAATTGTCCTGTAGCAGGAGGCGAAATGAAAGCGAAACGAGCGGCAGTTTACTTGAGGTGCTCTACCAAGTCGCAAGAGACGGAAATGCAGGAGGTGGAACTAACGGAGTATGTCTCACGGCGAGGGTGGGAATACAAAATCTATCGAGACGCGGGCCAAAGCGGTGCTAAAGAGAGCAGACCGGCACTTGATGTTCTCCTCGCGGACGTACGCAAACGCAGAGTGGACGTGATCGTTGTATGGGCTCTGGATCGCCTGGCGAGATCACTGAAACAACTCCTAACCATTGCGGAGGAATGCAGATCCCTCGGCGTGGACTTGGTTTCACTGAAGCAGAACGTGGACACAACGTTGCCGGCGGGACGCCTGACGTTTCAGGTCTTGGGCGCGGTAGCTGAGTTCGAGAGAGAAATGCTCAGAACCCGCGTAAAGGCGGGGCTTGAAATGGCTCGCCGTAATGGAAAGAAACTCGGTCGTCCTGCGTTGCGTCAGTTTGATTCTGATGACGTGGCCGAGATCCGGCAGCTCCGCAAGAGAGGGGCAAGCGTCCGTAGTTTGGCCCTCCAGTACGGCACTACACAGTACCTCATCAGCAAAATGAGCGAAGCGCGTGTCTGAGACGCGCCGCCTAATAACAAATCTTTTTGGGAGGCCAAAAATGCCGAAACTAGACCCTCATTTTTCGCACCTTTCGCAGGACGCCAGGGAGGAGGTTTTTAAGCACTTCAATAAAGCGCTGAATGAGCTGGCGACCTACATCCCTTCCGCCAGACAGAATCCCTATTGGAAAAGTCGCGTTGTCAACCGCATTTGGCGGAAGTGGGAGCGCTGGGCATTCATGAATGGGTGGTCGGATGACTACCACTTCCCAGCCATTGAACAGTGTTTCGAGGCCGTGATTGGGGAGCTCGGAATTCTCGCGCAGGTGGCTCTGCTCGATCCACGCCTCCAGATCGAAGTGACTCCCGTGGAAGGTGATGGGTATCCGACCTGGGCATGCCTGGTTGATCGCTACGAGTGGATCAAGCAAGCCGTGGAGGTACGGCCTGCTACCAGAATTCTGCTTCTACTGTTTCAGCCGAACATTGAGCGTATGCCCAAAGAAGAAGTGATGACGGACCTGAGACACGAACTCGGGCACGTGTTTTTGTACCTACGTGACCCGGAAGCAGCAGACGACTGCGCCGCCGCAGACGAGGAATGGGAACGCGCCACGCGAATGGAAGATTTTATCGGGTAATCAAAGGCGGACAACAACATGGGCGTATTTCGAAGGAAAGACCGCGGCCGCAGAGGGCAAGTTTGGTGGATGAGCTACTTTAAAGCAGGGCGTCAGTATCGGGAGAGTACCGGGACGACGAATAAACGAACTGCAATTCGATTGTTGGCAGTCCGGAAAGCCGAAGTTGTCGAGGACCGGTGGCGCCTACCCAGGTCCAAGTCACCCCAATTGGGTACGTGGTTGCACCAATTCCTCAAGTCCATCAGCCATGACAACACGCGTTCACGATACACGTCTAGCACCAACAACCTGCTCGCCTATTTCGGCAAGGAAATTCGAATGGCAGACATAACGCCGGAAGCAGTATTTCGATTCCAACAAAAGCGCTTGGAGGACGGTACCGGGAAAGCAACTGTGAACCGAGACGTTGCAATGCTTTCATCTTCGTTCACTCGGGCGAGGAAGATGCGACTGGTCTCTCACAATCCATGCACTGACGTGGGAAAACTAAATGAGAGGCGTGACCGTCGCCAGGCAAGACCTCTGTCCTACGACGAGGAAGAACGCGTAAAACAGTTTGCTCCCCCGCTGCTGCACATGCTCATCACATTGCTCGCGGAGACTGGCATGCGAGTTCAGAAAGAGGCACTCCCCCTGCGCCGGTCGGACGTGTCTCTCAACTCGGACCCAGCATGGATTCGCATCGTCGATTCCAAGACTGCGGCCGGAATACGTACAGTTTGGCTTACAGAATATTGTCGCCGTGCGCTGAAAATGTGGTTTGAATTTCTCGGCGCCACTTCATCTCCATTTGTCTTCCCGAGCCCTCGAAATCCGTCGGCACACTTCCGCGACTACAAAACGGCCTGGCGAACAGCGTTAAGAAACGCAGGATTGAGCGACCGGCGTATTTACGATCTGCGTTCGACGTTTGCTTCGCGTGCCAACCAGTGCCGGGCCACGGGGTTGACCGTTGCTCACCTTTTGGGGCACGCCAACACGAACGTGCTTCCCGCCTACGTCCGCCCGCTCGACGAAAATACTAGAGCTGTCATTACGGCCCTGGATGCAGCAAGAAACGCGCACAAAGGCGAACCACATTCAATTCAGTAAACATTTCAGTACATGCAACTATCACGTTTTCATCACGCAGTGCTCCAAATTTAGTGCAGTCTCACATTGCGACGAAAAGTTCGGTACCAGCTAACCCCCTGAAAACAAAATGGCGGAAGCGAGTGGGGGTCGAACCCACCGGTGACAGGATTGCCTGCCACCCGCCGGTTTTGAAGACCGGGACGATCACCGGACCGCATGCGCTTCCGTTGGCATTCTTATGATAAGGCCAGATCAGTTATTTCTGGATGACGCGCGCCGGCTGGCTTGCGGCGTCCCCATCATGACTGCATGCGCCTTCTGCGTTCGGATCTGACTGAGACGCCATCCAAAGGGCCGTCAATCTAACATTCTCTTTTGGCTTTGATGATTTGCTATCACACTAAGCGAATGCGTTCTTGACGGTGGGACGCAGAAGGAACGCCAACAGCGCTGCTGCGATGACTACGCCAATTGCGCCGCGGCGCCAATCACCTCGGATGGAGTTGATGATATCCCCGAAAATCTGCGCGGCGATGATAGCTGTTGCTAATCTCCATCCCCAGAGGCTGCGTCGGAACCAGCCGATACCGGCTGTGGCGAGCGCCACCGCGAGCAACGCAAATAGTAGTCCTACGCCAGTTCCCAAGGGGGCGAGTTGCCGGTAGGCTGTCGGGTTCAGGCTCCAGATTCGGTCGAGAGGCGTGCCGCGCCAAAGCAATGTAACTGCTGCCAGAGCAGCCATGGTGGCGCCGAAGAATAAGAACATGCCCATGGCAGTAAATCCCGATGGGGCGGACGCTTCGCCGGATACAATTTCGTGGTTGCGCATCTTCCGAATATAGTCCGAGGTGAATCCGCCCATCGGGAACTGAACTTTGCCAACGCGGATCACTTGGGTTGCGGCACTATGCGGAGATACGGCTTGGGGGCTTTGAAGTTGCCGAATTTTTTTCTGGCATCGTCGTCGCTGACGTTGCCGCCGACGATGACGTCTTCGCCTGGCTTCCAGTTCGCCGGGGTGGAGACCGAATGCCTGGCCGTGAGTTGCAGGGAGTCGATCACGCGCAGAATTTCATCGAAGTTCCGTCCCGTGGACATGGGATAGCTGAGTTGCAGCTTGATCTTCTTGTCCGGGCCGACCACGAACACGGTGCGCACGGTGGCGTTGAGCGCGGGCGTGCGGCCTTCGCTGGTGTCGCCGGCGTCCGCGGGGAGCATGCCGTAGAGCTTGGCGATCTTGAGTTGCGGGTCGCCGATCATGGGGTAGTTCACCTTGGCTCCCTGGGTCTCTTCAATGTCGGCCGCCCACTTGGAGTGATTAGACACGGGATCTATGCTGAGTCCGATGATCTTCACATTGCGCTTGGCAAACTCGGGCTGCAGCTTTGCCATGGCGCCGAGCTCGGTCGTGCAGACGGGCGTGAAATCTTTGGGATGCGAAAACAGAATGGCCCAGCCGTCTCCGATCCATTGATGGAAATCGATATTCCCCTGCGTAGTTTCGGCGGTGAAATCAGGGGCCGTGTCATTGATACGAGGAACGCTGGAGGTTGGGTTGGTCGTCGCGGTCGTCATGATCTTTATCTTCTCCTTATCCTTGGAATCATCTGGGGATTCATTCGTGTTCAGGCGATTGCTTAAAGGTAAAGCAGCGGAGGAAAAATAAACCCACCCGCTTTACCGGGTGGGTCGGGAAAATCTCGATGAGTCCCTAACCACACGCCGGCGGCAGCCGACAACAAGAGCACATGGCGCAAGCGATGAAGGAACTGAACACAAAATTAGGATAAAAGCGCTGCTGCTGGCTGTCAAACCGCGCGGCGGCCAGAATCATTTCTCAACCTTTTCACGGCGTGGATGCGAACCGGGAGCGCGCATGTCGCTCGGTTCCCTGTTGGTAGCAGGAGCGGTGGAAAGGCCGGGCTCGGCCAAGGAGTATTTCAGTAGACACCAGATGGCGCGAGCGCCGTCTTTCCATCCGATTTTCTTCCCTTCCTCGTAGGTGCGGCCGCGATAACTGATTCCGACTTCGTAGATTCGGAGCCGGCGCTTGGCGATCTTCACGGTGATCTCCGGCTCGAAGCCGAACCTGTCCTCTTCGAGTGGAATGCCTTGGATGATTTCTCGCCGAAATGCCTTGTAACAGGTTTCCATGTCGCTGAGATTGAGGTTGGTCACCATGTTCGAAAGCAAGGTCAGGAGCCAGTTTCCCGCTCGATGCCAGAAGTACAGCACACGGTGTGGCCCTGCCCCGACGAATCGCGAACCGTAGACGACATCTGCCTCACCTTCCAATAGAGGTGCGAGAAGCGTGTGAAATTCGTTGGGATCGTACTCGAGGTCGGCGTCCTGAATGATGAGAAAATCTCCCGTGGCAGCCTGAATGCCTCTGCGGAGAGCAGCTCCTTTGCCAAGATTGCGCGGCTGCAGAAAAACCTTCAACCGGTCGTGCTTCAGCGGTTCCGCAGCCTGTAGTTCGGCAAGAATTTCCCGAGAGCCATCGTCGGAGCCGTCATCGACACACAGCAGTTCGATATCCATAGGGAGGGCAAGAACCCGATCCACTGCGGCGCGCAGCGTGGCTCTTTCGTTGTACACAGGCATGACCACCGAAAGCTTCATAAGGTCCTACTGCGCAAGGGATTGTACTTGTCGAGTGTGTGGAAATCATGGTGGAAGAGCGCTGGCTGGTCAACCATTATCGGCGGCGGCGGATGAAGAAGTATTTAAGAAGCGGCGAAGTCTGAGAAAGTTTTGGAGGCGCGGGTCGGAATCGAACCGACGCATAAAGGTTTTGCAGACCTCTCCCTTACCACTTGGGTACCGCGCCCCTGCTCATTACGTTAGCGTTCCGGCCGGAAAATGTCCATCGGAAGTCAGTGCCAGAAGAAACGCCCTGGGGAGGATGCAAATCTGGAGCGGGAGACGGGATTTGAACCCGCGACTTCGACCTTGGCAAGGTCGCACTCTACCACTGAGTTACTCCCGCTCAGCCACATCATTTTACAGCACTTGAACACGGCTGCCAACATTACCGAATACCGGCAGAGGGTCAGTTCTGGATCGCCCCAGCGGCTAAAGCCGCGCCCTTTCAAAGCCTATTCAATCGGACTCAGGATAATCTGGTGAAAAGGCGGTTTCCAATTTCGCCGTGAGCGGCGACGCGACCCCGAATTCAGGCCAGTTCCACTTCAATTTTCTTTACGGCTCGGTCGAGCTTCACTATGCGGAAGCTGCGAACTTGCCCAGCGCGCGCGGGCTCGGCCTTGGGTGGAGCGCCGGCACCGCTCTTCCAGCGCGCCTGGAGCATGGAGCTCAACGAAGAAAGATCCGCCTTCGACTCCTTGGGAGTTTCGGGCTTCGCGGCGCTCTGCGCGGTCTTCCGGCACGTTGCATGGATTCCTTCACCCAACTCGGCGCGGCCGGGGTCGTCCATCATGCGGCCTGTGACTACGTCGCCCTCGTTGTGCTCAGCGAGATATTCGTCGATTCCCGTGGGGACCAGCTGTTTCATGCTGAGGCGCATCTGCCGTTTTTCGGGATCGATGGCGATCACCTGCGCCTGCACTACCTGCCCGACGCGCAACACGTCAGCGGGCTGATTGATGCGCTTTTCGGCGCTAATCTCGCTGACGTGCACCATGCCCTCGACTCCTTCGGCCATTTGCACGAACGCGCCAAACTTCGTAAGACTGGTGACCGGACCTTCGATCGCCGATCCCACCGGAAAGCGCTGCGGCGCGTCTACCCAGGGATCTCCCAACGCCTGCTTCAGGCCAAGCGCGATGCGGCGTTCGGCGGAATTCACTCCAAGAATCACGACCTCGACGGTCTCGCCCGGCTTCACCACATCACTGGCCTTGCGGACCTTGCCCCTCGACCATGACATTTCAGAAATGTGGATGAGGCCTTCGATGCCGGTTTCCAGTTCGACGAAGGCGCCGAATTCCATCAGCCGGGTGACGGTTCCGCGAACGCGATCGCCAGCGTTGTACTTTCCGGCCACGGCGTCCCAGGGATGCGCCTGAAGCTGTTTCAGTCCGACTGAAATGCGGCGCTTGTCGCCTTCGGTGCCGAGTTTGAGCACCTTGACTTCAACCTGCTGTCCGACGGAAAGCACGTCTGCGGGTTTGTTGATGCGTCCCCAGGCAATGTCGCTCACGTGCAGCAGCGCGTCGACTCCGCCCAGTTCCACGAACGCGCCGTAATCCGTCAGGCTGCGCACGGTCCCATTAACCACATCGCCTTCTTTGATCTGCGAATACAGGCGATCCTTCGACGCGCGCTCTTCTTCTTCGGCCACCACGCGGCGGTCGACGACCACGTCTTCATCGGTCACATCGAGCTTGATGATGCGGCAGCGAATTTCCTGGCCTATCAGGTTTTCCATCTCGGCCGCTTCACGCACACCGCTGCGCGAGGCAGGCATGAATGCGCGCACACCAACATCGACGCTGAAACCGCCCTTCACCACGGCTGTCACCGTGCCTAGGACGGAAGATTTGTCGGCGAAAGCCTTCTCCAGCGCGGACCAATCCATGGGCCGCTCGACTTTGAAGCGCGAGAGTTCGTAATAGCCGTCGAGGTCGCGGCCCTTGACGGTGACCAGCGCTTTGTCGCCGGGCTTCAGCGTCTGTCCTTGCAGCGCGGCGAGAGGCAGAATCCCCTCCGACTTGTATCCGATGTCGAAGAATATGGAGTCAGCGGTTACGGAGATGACGGTGGCGTCGATCTGCCGGCTGCCCTCGGCTTTGCGCGAGTGGCTTTTCTGATATTGCGCGAAAATTTCGCCGAACGATTCCGTGGTCTCGGGGGCTGGTTGGGTTTCCGGAGTTTGTGGATTGGTAGTGGATGGATTGGACATTAGAGGTTTACAGCCTCATTGCGGGATTATGGGTCCGTAAGAGAACTTTAATTAGGATATCATCGCGGCGCGAATCCCTTAGTGCGCGACCCACTGCGGATCGTCTTCGGGGCGCACAATCTGGCCATCACGCATATGAATGATGCGGTCGCCGTACTTCGCCGCCTCGGGATTGTGCGTGATCATCAGCACCGTCTGGCCGAGTTCCTGATTGGAGCGCCGCAGCATGCTGAGCACCACATCAGAGTTTTTGGAATCGAGATTGCCTGTGGGTTCGTCAGCCAACACAACGGCCGGCTTGTTGATGAGCGCGCGCGCCAGGGCCACGCGCTGCTGCTCGCCTCCGGAAAGTTCCGCCGGACGGTGCGCCAGCCGCTTGGTCAGGCCGAGCAGGTCGGTGATGCGGTCGAAATGTGCTGAGTCGCGATCGCCATTTCCAGAAATTTCCTTGGCCATCAGGATGTTGGATCGCGCGTCCAGAGTCGGCAGCAGATTGAATTTTTGAAACACGAAGCCGATCTTGTGCTTGCGCATGCGAGTGCGTTCGCTGTCGGAGAGTGTCGCCAGATCGTCGCCGTCGAGCACGACGCTGCCGCCGTCGGCATGAGTGAGTCCGCCTAATAGATAGAAGAGGGTTGATTTGCCGCTGCCCGAAGGGCCTACGACGCTGACGAATTCGCCTTTTCCCACACTGAAGGAAATTCCGCGCAGGGCCTCCACTTCAATTTTGCCTACGTGGTAAACCTTGCGCAGATTTTTGGCTTCGATGAATGTTCCTGCCATGAGTTGACTAAATCTTACACGAAGGCAGGAGTCGGGCGAGATCGCGCGACCGCGATCGAGGGAACGAAACGCGTCTCAAAAGCAGCAGGAGAATTAGGCCACGCCCACCTGGCGCGCGATTTCGACGGGCCGCTGCTGCAGTCGCTTGGGACCGCGCTTGCGCACCAGCAGTTGTCGAATGCGCTCGAGCAGATCGGCGGTCGCATACATTCCCTTGGTGAGGAAAACATCAGCTTGCGAGTCGTGCTCGTAGACGCGAACCTTGCTCGAAATCAGAATGGCAGGAGTCTGCGGCGACGATTGCTTGATCCTGGCGATCAATTGCGAGCCGTCGAGGCCGGGCATGGCCATATCGGCGATCACCAGGTCGATGCCGCCCTGCAGGAATCTTTGCAGCGCGTCCTCTCCGCGGGAGAAGCCGGCTACGCGATAGCCGCGTGTTTCCAGCACAATTTTGCGATTCGAAAGAGATTGTTCATTGTCGTCAACACACAGGATGGTGCGCTTGGGTTTCATCCGCCTTCCGCAACCCGTCAGCCGCGATTGACCCGACAATCGCAGACCGGACAGAGGCTTTTTCTCAATATGAAGAATGTCAGAGCGAAGTGGATGGTAACGGGAAGACGTGCCGCTGTAAAGTGCCGTGGATGCTAATGGGACTTTCAGCCCATTGACTTCCACGAGCCGCGGTGTGTTCGCATGTTTTGCTGACCTTGCGTGGCGCGAGTTAGAGAAAAACTTCGCCGCGCATCACTTCGACACAATTGCCGCCAACGCGAACGTTAACCACACGGTTACCATCACGCGCAGCCCGCACGAAAATCCGGCTCGGCCGCTGCATCTCGATGCCCTGCTCAATCAGCACGCGCTTGTCGGAGGGGGCCACGCCATGCGCCACCATCCATGCCGCCGTACATCCCGCAGCTGACCCGGTTGCAGGATCTTCTCCGTTATAAAAAATCATGCGGGAGTGCAAATGGGCCGCTGGATCGACGGTTTCCCGGGCCACGAAGTAGAAGAATTTTCCTTCTGTTTTCTCCAGATACTCGGCCGCACCATGAGAATCGAACCGCAGATTCTGAATTGCGCTCAAAGATTTTAACGGCGCAATCGTGAACGGTACTCCCGTCGACACAGTTTGAATCGGTAGTTTCGGATCGAAACTCTTCAGGCTTATGCCGGTCGCCTTGGCGACGGCATCGCGATCATGCTCCATGCCGAATACAGGGTCGAGCTGCCTCATCTCTCCGAACGCCAGTTCGCCTGGCGCCTGCTCAAACCGGACCGGGACTTTGCCCACATTCAAATCGAGCGTGACTTCCTTCGCGCCGCTCTCCCCGCGCACCGCAAACGCCGTGCCCAACGTAGGATGCCCAGCAAAAGGCAGTTCCTCCTGGACGGTGAAAATTCTCACCCGCACGCCGTGTTCGCGCTCCACCTCGTTATCGCGTGGGATGATGAACGTCGTCTCCGACAGGTTCATCTCTTTCGCGATCAACTGCATGTCGTCGTCGGACAACCCGCGCCCGTCGAAAAAGACGGCCAGTGAATTCCCTTCTAAGGCTTTGGAAGAAAAAACGTCCCATTGCGCCATCGCCAGGCGCCGGGTTGGTTTATTCATGAAGGTCTCCCCAAACAAATGCCTCTATGGGTCAGGATGAGAAGACACGCGCGCGCGATGCAGAAAGATCGCCGTGAAGGTGTTGAATGTCGCGTGTTTTTGGGCGGTGTGAAAACCGTCCTATCCCTCCCGTGAGGGAAGGATAGGAAGAGAGTTGCCGTTATCCCTTTACGATCTTCCTCGCGGCAGGATCCCAAACCGCGACAGTCTTGTTGAAATAGGAAAAATTCGCCAGGTGGCATCCGATCGCCGTGTGATTGCCGAATACCTCGTTCTCCACCACCGGCTTGCGGGTGCGGACGGCATTAAAGAAGTTGGCCTGATGGTCGACCGTGTCGCTGTATCCCGGAGGATTGGCATACGCTTCGCCCTCTGCGTCAACGTTCCAGCCCAAGGCTGCAGGCACTGGATGCTCCGCATGCCACTGCTGCAGATACTGATCCCGCAATGCCTTCGGCCAGCCGAAAATCGAGTAGCCTTCAGGCTCGGGGCGCGTATCTTGCGGCTTGTAGCTCAGGGTCGCGTCCTTGATTATCATCGTGCCCTTGGTGCCGTAGAAGCCGATGAACTCTCCGCCGTCGTTGTTGAGATTGCAGCGCAGGGTGACGCGGCAATTGGGATAGTCGTACAGCGTCTCAATCAGATCGGGAAATTCGCGTCCGTCCTTGAAGTGAAAAAGGCCGCCCGCCGATTGCGCACGCAGTGCCGGCGCGTTTATGCCGGTGATGAAGTGAATGCCCGAGAGCAGGTGGACGAAGAGATCGCCGCCCAAGCCTTCTCCGTAATCGGTGTAGCAGCGCCAGCGAAAGAAGCGCACCGGATCGAAGGGGCGTTTCGGAGCGCTGCCCAGGAAATCGTTCCAGTCGATGGTCTGCTCGCTGGCGTCCGGCGGAATTGGATACACCCATGCCCCGCTGGGCGAATTGCGATCCCAATAGGCGTTGATCGAGAACACTTCACCAAGCTTGCCGGAATCGTAAATCTCTTTCGCCTTGGCATAGAGCACAGAACTGACGCGCTGGCTGCCGACTGCAATCATGCGGTTATTCTTGTGAGCGGCCTCCACCATGGAGAACCCGTCTTCCACGGTGTGCGACATCGGCTTCTCGCAATAGATATCTTTGCCGGCGGCGCAGGCGTCTTCGAAAATGCGGCGGTGATTGTGATCCATGGTTGCGATGATGACCGCGTCGACGTCTTTGCGATCGAGGATCGATCGATAGTCGCGGGTCGCGGGTACGTTCGGATTCTTCACCGACTCTTGCGCGGCCGTGTGGCGGCTGTCATACAAGTCGCAAACGCCGACACACTGCACCCCGGGCACGTCAAGCGAAGCTTCCAGATGTTCGCAGCCGCGAATGCCGGTACCGATGGAAGCGAAGCGCACTGTATCGCTGGGCGCGACCGGGCGCGTGGCAGCGGAGAGTATATGAGGTTGCAGGACATTCTTGGCGACGGTGGTGGCAGCGAGAGCGCCGCTGCCGATCTGCATGAACTTACGACGAGACAGGGGATTTTTCGACATGGAAATTTTTCCGCCTTGGAGTTCGGTGTATTTGAAGTTCGTTGAATTTCCGGCCACGTTTTCCCCAGGGCCGGAGCCTACCGGAGAAGAATTATTGCACAACCGACACCTTTGTAAAAACGATTTTCTAAAGAAGATGCGGCCAAATTGGCGCGCGCGAGCAATTATGGGAGGGGATGCTTCACTTGGGCGGGAAGAAGCCCATGGTCCAGACATTGGAGTTGGAAATGACCGGACCGAAGGCGAGATATTTGCCGTCAGGGGAAGGTTCCAGCGTCGCAATGCGCCAGTTTGGCTTGAAGAGTTGCTTGCCATTTCCGGCGAAATCGAGGTGCACGATGGCGCTTCCGCGGGAAGAGAAACTGGCCAGGAACAGGCTCTTGCCATCGGCAGCCCAGGCCACGCTGAGCAGTTCAGTCCACTTTGTTTGTGAGATTTTCTGCGGGGTGCTTCCGTCCAGGGGTAGCAGACTGATTTCGCCTTTGACGTAGCTGAACTCGGAGATCGCCAGCCGCTTGCCGTCGGGCGATAGATCCCATGCGGTACGCACGTGATTGAAAGGAACCTTCAACAGTTCAGCCTTGCGTCCTTTCATCGGATCGAAAGAGCTGAACACAATTTGCTCGTCGTGCCTTTCGGCTACGACACAATCACCGGATGTTCGCGGGCAACGGAAGCTGGGAAATCCGCCCGCGGTTGAGCCCGCGTATTCGCTCAGGGCGGGATGCCCCTCGATATCGGAGACGCTATCGGGAGCTCCGCCTGCAAAGGGAGCCCGCATCAACTTACCGGCTGACAAGGTCCCATCGGGGGCTTTCGACCACTGCAGGTAGATCACCCAATTTCCATCCGGACTGATCTGCGGCGCCCACTTGTCTTCCGCTCCCGTGGCGATCGGATGTGCGGTGCGCTCTGTTATGCCTTGCTTATAAATACTGAAACTGCCGTCGCGATTGGAATAGAAGAGCACGGTCTTGCCGTCGGGAGCCCATCCACCCGGCCAGTTGAGGTTCTCGTTGAGCGTGAGGCGCTCCGGCGTTTTCAATTCGTCGCCACCATTGGCCAATTCGCCAATGTAGGCCGCACTTTGCAGCCGGTCATTGAGAAAGACGAAATGCGTCCCGTCCTTTGTCAACGAAGTGCTGGAGAAAGAAAAGCCCGTCCACTGGGTGAGCTGGCGTGGAGACCCCTGGGGCTTGCCGGTCTCCTGGTCGTAAGAGAGCTCCCAAAGATTGGAATCGTACGGGTTGGGCGGCGGCTCGCTGCGCGCGTAAATGAGTCGGCCGGGCTGATCGAACGTGCCGTCGGTTATTTTGGGCTCGTCCAGCAGAAGAACGGGATTGCCGCCTAGAAGATCGCGGCTTTCAATATTCAAGTCATGGCTTCCGTTCGACACCCGTTCGTTAGAATAGAAGAGGCGCTTTCCATTGGCAAACCAGGATGGAGAATAGAGGTGGGAGTCGGACTCTGCTTTGAGAACTGAGCGCGCCTGGCTGCCGTCTGCCGCCATCACCCAGATCTCGGTATTGCCGACATTCACAAATGCGATCTGCGAGCCATCCGGAGAGAGGGATGCCTCGCGAGCATCGTCGCGCAGTTTCTTCAGCGAGGTGCCCACGATCGAGATCATCCAGATGCCCAGTTTTTCCTGCGCGACCGGGCCGCTTACCAGCAGTTTGGTCCCATCCTGGGACCATTGGATGCTGGCTCACCTAAAACAGAATTCGTCGGGAGTGGGCAGTGTCTGGATCTCGCCGGTGGTCATGAGGCGCAGATGCAGGCCTTCCAGATCGGCGATGAGAAGATACTTTCCGTCCGGCGAAATCGAGGTGAGGGCTACGGGGTCTTCAGAAGAATTGGACGTGAGCGCCTGCGGTTTGAGCTCGGCTTGGGTGTAAGGACCGTGAGCGCCAAACCAGCCCGAGAAGTATCCGAACGCAAGCACGGCGAGGATGGCGACCAGGGCTACTGCGGCGAACAGCAGGCCGCGACTGCGTGCGGGCGCTCCCGCGATAGCGCCCGACTGTGATGAGATCGCGCTACCGGCGACCGCCATGACTTGCGAAGCCGAGGATGCATTCACCGCTGGAGACGAAGAGGCTGCTACGGAACCAGACGCTGTCGCAGCCGGGGCTGCGGTGCTCTTGCCCGACTCCAGTTCCCTCTTCAATCGCTTCAAGTCGGCGCGCATTTCGGAGGCGACCTGATAGCGAAGATCCCGATCTTTCTCCAGGGCCTTATTGATAATTCTCTCGAGTTCCGGGGAGACGTCGGGATTGAGCCGCACGGGCGACGTGGGCGTGCGATTGAGAATGGCTTCAAAGATGGTCGCAGTGCTGTCGCCGCGAAAGGGCAGTTGCCCCGTGGCCATCTCATAGAGCACCGCGCCGAAGGAGAACAAGTCGGTGCGGGGATCCAATTCTTTCGCGCGTGCCTGCTCCGGCGACATGTATGAGACCGTGCCGACAGTTGAACCGGGGCTGGTCAGGTTCGGATCTTCGGGGGCAACCGTCATCGTGTTCGCGGAAGCGATCTGACTTGAAGAACCGAGGCGCGAGGAGACCTTGGCCAACCCGAAATCCAGAATCTTGGTTGCGCCGCGCTTGGTGATAAAAATATTTGCCGGCTTAATGTCGCGATGAACAATTCCGGCGGAATGCGCTACGTCGAGCCCGTCGGCAACGTCAATCGCAATCGGAAGCAGATCTTCAATATCGAGCGGGCGGCCGGTGATGCGATGCTTCAAGGTTTGCCCGTCGAGAAACTCCATCGCGATGAACGCTTTTCCATCTGCCTCTCCAATGTCGTAAATAGTGCAGATGTTGGAGTGGTTCAGGGCGGAGGCGGCCTCGGCTTCGCGCTGAAAGCGGGCGAGCGCTTGCGGGTCGCGGCTTAGTTCTTCGGGGAGAAACTTTAAGGCAACGAAGCGGTGCAGGCGGGTGTCTTCGGCTTTGTACACCACACCCATGCCGCCGCCGCCGAGCTTGGCGATAATCCGGTAGTGGGAGATGGTCTGGTCGATCACGCGGCCCTGATCTTACGTGTGCGAAATGAGAGAGTCAATAACTGCGGGATAAGACAGATATCAAACTTTCACTTTGAGAAAGTCCCGACATTTGAAGGGTTTGCGAAGTCCGTATATCAGAGAGGCGAAACAGGAGGGAAAAAATTGAAAGGGCCGTGACATTGGTTATGCCCTAGCCGCCAACTCCTGCGAGGGAGTTAACGACGTGGAAGCATGTACCGTCACAGCCCCTTGATGCGATCACTGCTTTCGCAGTCCCTAACCCCGACTGCACCTCGCAGCGCCGTCGGTTTTTTCGGGTTTGGTCGCCCTGCGAGTCGCCCCGCCTGGCTGATCACTCAGTCTATTCGGACTGGCTCAGTATTATTGTGCCAACCCTTTCGACCGTCGACGTGAGTAAAGTTAACAGAGCATTCACAAAAGTCAACGCAAAGTTTCGGTGCAATCCATGCAGATGAAGCTGTGCAAAACGAAAAATGCAAATCTCTGTAAAGTCATTACTTACCCGAGGAGCGATTTGATTATTCCCGATTTTGCACAAAAGCTTGCACAACTTCCCACACGACCGCAAAACGCTGAAAGGGAATCAAATAATCGTCTTGACGGCGGATTCGGCAAAGCGCATCTTCAAAGCAGCAACGAACCCAATCAAGATGTCTCAACTCGTCGCTTATGTGGACGGTGGTTGCCTGGGAAATCCGGGGCCGTCCGGTATTGGGGTGGTGATCAGCGGCGGCGAGGCCGATCCCGTCCGCATCTCCAAGTGGATTGGCCATCAGGACAACAACGTCGCCGAATACGCTGCCCTGATGGAAGCCCTGCAGTACGCGATCTCCCGCAACGCCCGCCAGCTGCACGTCTACTCTGATTCGCAGGTAGTGGTTCGCCAGATGAACGGCGAATATACCTGCCGTAGCCCGCGTCTCTATTCCCTGCACTGGACGTGCCGCAAGCTGGCCCGGGCCTTGAAGTTTTCCATCTCGCACGTCCCCCGCGAGCGGAATGACGAGGCCAATCGGCTGGCCCACTTCGCCCTTCTCCTGAAGAAGTAACATCGCCCTCGCTGGTTGACACGGTTGTTCTAGTACCTACGTGTATGCCAGTGCTTTGACTTCCGGTAAAGTCCGCGCAAGACTTCACTTACGGGGATTTTTCCAGGAGTCGGTTCAAGGCACAAGCTTGCAGCAAAATCTTACAAACCGTGGATCGCAATCGGGCGCCGGCGCGGCGGCTGTCCCTGCGCTGTCGCGGGCAGAGGATCGCCGCTACGATCTGGTCGAAATGGCGCAACGGGATCTCAGCGCCGCGCTGCAGCTGCTCGCGCAGCGCGCGGAGTACATCACGCAAGCGGGCGGAGCTGCAATTGCCCTGCGCCGCGATGACCGCAACGAAATGATGTGTCACGCTCGGGCCGGGGCCAATGCTCCCGAAGTGGGCGCGCTGTTTTCCACCGAGATCGGACTTTCCGGGGAGAGCGTACGCACTGCTCAGGCTTTGCGCTGTAATGACGCTGAGCGCGACTCGCGCGTGAATCGAGAAATCTGCCGCGAACTCGGAATCGCGTCGGTAGTGGTCATGCCCATCGTGAACGATGACCATGTGATGGGCGTCTTTGAATTGTTTTCGGGAAAGACCAATGCCTTCGGCGATCGCGATCTGGCCGCGCTACAGCGGCTGAGCGAGATGGTTGGAATTGCGGTGAAGCTGGCGAGCGCCGCAGGGGCCGGCCCGCAATCGTTGAAATCCACGGTTCCGGCATCCGAGTCGGCGGCAGCAGCAGCAGTGATCCGTCCCGCCGTTGAGGCGAAGATATTGCCTGCGCCTAGCCTAGTAGGCCCGCCCGCTCCGGTAAGAGAGCACAAGAAGAAGCTTTGGTCTGCCCTCGATGCCGCCAGCGACGGTCAAGACCCCGAGGTCGATACGAGCCGGGTGCCGACTGGGCTGCGGAGCTTGCGCAAGTGCGATGCCTGCGGCTTCCCGATTTCGCCGGGGCGTTCATTCTGCGTGGAGTGCGAAGAAAAGAATTGGCGCGGGCGGCTGACGGGTGCTACGCGGAGACCGAGTGCGGCTCCGGCCGTGAATGCGAGCCCGTCCACCACGGTAATTTCTGTTGCGGCTCCGGCAACACCTTCCGCCCAGATCTCGAAGCCGGCTATGCAAGAAGTTGCGCAGACCTCTCTATCCACCGTGTCGAACTTCACGTTAAGCGGCGGACTCGAGCCCTCCCGCTCCTGGCTGTCGTCTTATAAATACATGATTGGAGCCGTTTTAGCAGCCGCCGCCGTGATTGCTGCTTTACTACTCCGCTAGTTGCAATTTCGGGACGCGGGGAACCTCAGAAATCCTTGACAAGCCAAACAACTCTGCTAGAGTTCGGAGAAGGTTATGGATTTCTCCAAACTAGGTGCCCAGGCTATGAAGAACGTCTACGAAGTATTGCGCCAAAAAGAGATGGAGTTGACCCGTCTGGAAAAAGAGGTCGAGGCATTGCGGCTGGTGGCCCCATTGCTCTCCGAGGAAAAAGAACCGATGTCTGACATGGGCAAATCGGCTTTGCCCCAGGCCGTCAATGGACCGCAGTCCACGGCCCGCATCACTATCCCCACGCCCCCGTCGATTCCCGCGCCGCAGCCCGTGCGCGCCGCCGGATGGGAAGACGGCTCCAAGCGCTGGCCATAAACACCTCGCGAAAATTGTAATCCTGAGCAATGCGAAGGACCTTTGTAGTCGCCGGCATCAGATCTGCTGCTAGCAGAGTGCATAGGTCCTTCGCTTCGCTCAGGATGACAAATCTTTTTTGGATCCTGACCCTCTCTTACCGCGTTCCGACAATCTCCCGCAGAGCGCTCAGCATCCGGTCGACTTCCTCCACCGTGTTGTAATGCACCAGACCGATGCGCAAGAATCCGCCCGACTTCTCCAAATCCAGATGCTCGGTCAAGTTCAACGCATAATAATTGCCGTCCCAGGTGAAGAAACCGCGTTCTCCTAATTTGGTGGCGAGTTCGAGAGGCGTGTGCCCGTCGATCCGAACCGCCAGCGTGGCGCAGCGTTCGTTGAAGCGCGTCGGATCGGTGATGCCATAAATCTTCGCTCCAGGAATTGCGTTGAGCCCGTCAACCGCACGCTGCAGCAAGCGGCTCTCGTGTTCGTGAATGGCCTCGTATGCGGCCACGATAGCCGCCCGCCGATCCGCGACGTCGGGACGCGCCCGCCGGCCGATATCGGCGATGTACTCCACGCTAGCGGTGATGCCGGCAATGCATTCGTGGTTGAGCGTGCCCCACTCCCAGCGAAACGGAATCGTGTCGGTTAGTGGACGTACCTTGTATGGGCGCAGCCGCTGCAAATGCTTGCGCTTGCCATAGAGCACGCCCATGTGCGGCCCGAAGAATTTGTAAGTGGAGCACACTAGAAAATCGCAATCGATGGCAGCCACATCGATCAGACCGTGCGGCGTGTAGTGGACAGCGTCCACAAAGGCGAGCGCTCCGGCAGCGTGCGCGAGCTTCGTAATGGCTTTCACCGGATTCAGCGTGCCGACCGCGTTCGAAGCGTATCCGACTGCGACCAGCTTCGTTTTGTCATTGATCTTGGAAGCGAGGTCGGCGAGGTCGAGCGTGCAGTCTTCGTCGTGAATCTCGGCCCAGCGCACGGTAACACCGCGGCCGTTTCTTTGACAGTCTTCCGCCATCGCCAGCCACGGAGAGACATTGGCATCGTGATCGAGCCGGGTCACCAGAATCTCGTCGCCCGGATTAAGTTCGCGCCCGAAGGCACGCGAGAAGGCGAAGGTCAGTGAGGTCATGTTCTGGCCGAAGACAACTTCGTCGGCCGCGCAATGAAAGAAGTCAGCCATGGCCTCGCGAGCGGCCACAATGACGGCATCCGTCCGCCGGCTCGTCGGATAGTTTCCGCCCGAGTTCGCGTTATCGCGCCGCAGGTAGTCGGAGATGGCATCAATCACGCGCTGCGGAACCTGCGTCCCGCCAGGGCCATCGAAGAAGACTGCAGGGTGGCCGTTGACGGTCTGAGCTAGCGATGGGAATTGAGAGCGGGCATGGGTGAGGTCGAGGGCGGGGGCGAGGGTTTCGGTAGATGCTGGCATCTTTGTCCTATCTATATATCGCGAACTCGCTTGGCTTCAAAATAGAGATTGCAGACTGAAAATACGATCGTGTTTGAATCTTTCACAAGCACACTATCTCCAGGAATCTCGACCGTTGCCCCGGTTATGTTGGCGGGCTCATGCTGAATGGATACTTGTGTAGTTTTCTTGGCGACGATTCCCAGTTGACGAAAACTGACTTGCGAGCCGTTTGAGCTAGGAGACGAATTTTCACTGCTGAACTGATCGGCAGTGACGATCCTTACCTCAGCTCTTGGATCGTTGGCAACAATGCCATTCCAACGAAAAATCTTGCTCGAATATTCGATCTGGGTCCCGATTATCTTTTTCGCGTCGGTGTCTCCCCAACACGAAATTGTCCGTGTCGGCAATTCTCGCTGAACCCTCCACCTACCCCAGATTGTGTTGGGAATCGCTTGAGCAACACACGCTGAGACCCCTAGCAGAATCACCGCGATCAATTGAATCCAACCACGCGTCGCGCTAGGGCCAATCATCATATGGGACCCTTCGGAGGCCACAGTGGCTAAAGCCTCGTCATGTCAGAGCGTCGGGCGGCACGGCTGAACGCCGTGCTCTTCCCCATTTTATCTTGAGGACGCGGGCTATTCGGTCGCCGCTCTCACAAAATCCGCGAGCATGCCGTATGCCGTCGCGTACAGGCCGGGATTTTCTTCGGTGATCGCCAGCCCCGGAAAAATATCGGTCTCGAAATAAATGTACGATGACGTCCCACTAATCCGAGCCATGGGCTGCGTGCTCAGAACTTTCTCGGGCTTTACGCAGGCTTCGACACTATTCGCGGTACGTCGCGCGCGGCAAACAAGTTTGAAGGGCCAGCCGTCGCGGCGTGCATTGCGCACCGCGCTGGTGGTGAGATCGCGAATGCCGTCGCGCTCGATCTGATCGAGGCGCACCGGAATGTCCATCAGCACGGTAATGAGCGCTGCGGTCTTGACTGCCGCGTCCCAGCCGTCGACGTCATGTGTGGCATCGGTTTCAGCGACACCGAGTGCCTGCGCCTTTTTCAAAGCCTCGTCAAAGCTCAGCCCCTGCTCCATCTCGCCGAGAATCACATTCGTCGTCGAATTAAGAATCCCGTGAAATCCCTGCAGATGAATCAACGGAAGTTGGGGGAAAAGAGCGAAGACAGGAACACCGTCCATCACCGTCGACTCAAACAGAAAGCGCTTGCCCCGCGCCTTCGCCAGATCGCGCAGCTCGCGGTAAGCGTGCACGATCGGCCCTTTATTCGCCGTGATCGAGTGGGCTCCATGTTCCAACGCGGCGCGAATGTGATCGATAGCGGGCTGCCCGTTCTCAACATTCAACGACGTGGCTTCGAAGAGCACGTCGGCGCGAGCCGCAGCCAGCCACTTCCTGATGTTCGAATGTGGCGCGGGCGCCCCCGCCCGCGAAAGGCCCGCACCTGAATCAGAATTCAACGCAAGCAATGCGGCTGTATCCAGCCCGCTCGCATCCGCAATCCAACCCAGTCGCCGCGAAGCCACTCCAGCAATGCGATAGGAAATTCCGTAGCGCTCGCGCAGTTCCTGTGCGCGGTCTTCCAGCAGGCGGACGAGCGTCCGGTTCACATTGCCGAAACCGAGAAAGCAGAGATTATACGTACGAATGGCTATTCCCGAAGACGGGGCTAAAGCCCGTTCTCTTTTAATCCGCCGGACGCGGCGCTGAAGCGCCGCTCTTCCACGTCACACCCGACACGTCACGGCCCAGCACCACGCTTATCCCATCACCGTTGTGTGTTCGGGCGTGATCTTGTAGAGCACGCGCACTTCCCCAGGCTGCCCGTAGGGATACTTGTCCACGCCGAGATATTTCTTGGCCATCTTGTTGATGTGTTCCGCAGCGCCGTCTTCAGTGATTTCGGTAACGCGGCCGCGAATCTCAAGATAACGGTATGGATTTTCAGGATCGATGATGGCCAGCGAGACGCGGGGATCGCGGCGCACATTACGGTCTTTCTGCCGTCCCTTGGCGGAATTGAAAATGACGTGCTCGCCGTCGAAGTCGCACCAGACGGGCGTGACCTGGGGGCGGCCATCGGGCATGAGCGTGGCGAGGCTGGCGAAGGCGCGCTTCTGAAACAAATCGCGGTATTTTTCGGGGATGACCTGCGACATGGATCCTCCAGAATCAGAAATTGCAAATCGATTATAGACAAACTCGGGCTAGCGGGCGTGGACCGATCTTTCCTCGCGGTGGTTTCTTGAACTTTTTCTGCGCATCGACGCGTCCGTCCGTTTAGAATTCCGGTCTCAATCACTGAGGAGCCCGCAAGCAATGTCTTCGCCACGCTGGAATTTCGTCTTCACGCGCATCATCGTTGTCTCACTGCTCTGTGGACTGGCCGGAGTCGCTCCGGCCGCGCAAGCCGCCGATACTGCCGAAAAGTATCCGCCGACCATTGTGTTCATGACCGACTTTGGTGTGGTCGACGACTCGGTGGCCATCTGCCGCGGGGTGATGTACGGCATCATGCCCAGCGTCCGAATCGTGGACCTCAGTCACCAGGTGACGCCATTTTCCATTCAGGATGGAGCGCGTTTTCTCTACGGCGCGACCCCGTATTTTCCCGCCGGCACGGTTTTTGTCGTGGTGATCGATCCGACCGTCGGCAGTACGCGCAAGGCCATCGTTGCTCATTCCAAGCGCGGGCAATATTTTGTTCTGCCCGATAACGGGCTGCTGACGCTGGTGGACCAGCGCGACGGCATCGATGCAGTTCGCGTCATCACCAACACTGATTGGATGGTTGGCAGCAAACTTTCCTCCACATTTCACGGTCGCGACATTTTTTCACCGGCGGGCGCTCATATGGCCCGCGGCGATGATTGGACCACGGTCGGCCCCGAAATGCCGGTGAAAGATCTGGTGCGCCTCGA
This sequence comes from uncultured Acidobacteriota bacterium, assembly GCA_963701925.1. GTDB lineage: Bacteria > Acidobacteriota > Terriglobia > Terriglobales > Acidobacteriaceae > Sulfotelmatobacter. Next base: position 896,111 of record CAVPBQ010000003.1, on the reverse strand, counting down.
TTGGAAAATCGCCACCGTGGACGATCACGGGCTGAGTGCCACGGTGATCGCCACCGACGGCCCGTTTGGCAACCTGGTCACGAACGTGGCTGCCGAGGATTTCCTGAAGCTCGGATATCAACGCGGGCAGGACGTTCCGGTCAAAGTCGGCGACAAAGAGATGCCGTTGAAGTTCGTGAAGACGTTCAGCGACGTGCCGGTCGGTCAGCCGCTGCTCTATATCGATTCGCGCGGACATCTTGCAATGGCCGTGAACCAGGGCAGTTTCGCGGCGACCTATGGCATCAAACCGCCGATCTCGCTTATCATTCCGCGCGCCGGGAAGTGAATGCGAGCGAACTAGAAAAGACTGTCAGCAATGCGCGGCAGCACGGCTCGCAACAGCGATTCGAAAGTGTTCTTCACGCGCTCGCCGGTTTCCATGACTTCCTCGTGCGAGAGCGGCTGGTCGAGAATGCCCGCAGCCATATTGGTGACGCACGAGATAGCGAGGACGTTCAGTCCCATGTGGCGCGCGGTAATGACCTCGGCCACCGTCGACATTCCGACTAAGTCGGCGCCGATGCGGCGCAGAAATTCGATCTCCGCCGGACTCTCGTAGCTCGGGCCAAGCATCGCCGCATATACGCCTTCGTGCAGCGTGATGCCGAGCTTCTGCCCTTCTTCGCGGGCAATGCTACGATATTCCCGAGAGTAGGCGCGCGTCAGGTCTGGGAAGCGCGGCCCGAAGCGGTCATCGTTTGGACCGACCAGCGGATTGCTTCCCTGCAGATTGATGTGGTCGCGAATTAGCACCAGCGCGCCCTGCGAATAGCCGAGGTTAATTCCTCCGGCCGCATTCGTGAGGATCACGGCGCGCAGGCCCATGCGCCCGAAGACGCGAATCGGAAATGTGACTTGCTGCGCCGGATATCCTTCGTAGGGATGCACGCGGCCCTGCATCGCAGCCACTGGCACCGAGTCGGCCTTCCCGATCACCATGCGGCCGGCATGCCCGATCGCCGTCGATTGCGGGAAAGAAGGAATTTCGGCATAGGGCACGCGAGTCGCGTCGCGGAGCGAATCGGCGAAGGCGCCGAGGCCGGAGCCGAGAACGAGTCCGATCTTTGGCCGCAGCGGAGTGCGCGAGAGGATGAGTTGCGCGGCGGATTCGGCAAGTGTGAATTGGTCGGTCATGTCTGCCCGTGGTTTTGTGGCGCATCGAAGACAGCTATGCGTCCAGGTCGTAGGCGATCTTCAGCCAGCGTGTTACTCCGTCGTCGACCTCGGAAAGAGTCTTGATCTCCATGCGATGGGTGATGCGATCTTTCTTGGCCATGCCGCCGGTGTCCACCAGGCGCTTGGGCAGCTTTCCCAAATAGTGCATAAGGCAGAGGCCGAGATCGATGCGCGTGTTGGTCGCGGGCTTGATTTGCGCGAAGACATGGTTGCGATAGAGCGGCACCATCGTCTTACACGGGCACGCTTTCACGTCTGGCCCCAGCGATTTGCCGAGGCTGAGCAACTCCTCGTAAATTTCGCGGAGAGCCTGCTTCGGCCCGGCGTATTGCTGCTCCACGAACTCAGCCGCTGCCGCCAGGTAAGTCTCAGCATCGTCCTCTTCTCCGCCTTTGCCCTGGACGCGTTCAGCCAGCCACGCTGCTGAGTTGGTGCCGAGGTTATGTTTCCACTTGAGCCATTCGCGACAGGCCTTTTCATCTTTGGGGCCCTGTTTCCGGATGAGGGCGATCCATTCGTCGAGCGAGCGCCCGGTCTTGTCTTTTAGTTCGGCAATCCACTTCTGAACCATGGCGACGCCCGGATGTACGTCATACCGGTTCTCAGTTTTCATCGAGGCAGTGGGGCCCATAAACCTCCTCCTTCCGCGTGTGTCTCAGAATCTTTTTTCGAAGGCAGTGAATTCCCTTTCAAGTTTCCATTGTTCGCGGGCGCGTGCGCTTGCCGTCAGAAAAGTCGCACAGGCCGGCGATGGTTTCTCCGCGCCCAAACCGTCTCTCGCACACGCAGCCACCGGCCGGAAATCCGTCTTTGTGACCGCCCACAGACTTTCGCCCGGCAGAAAGCTGTGTTCCAGGCTCTGCCGCGTCATTCGCTTCAACTCTGAATAGGACAGGGGAAAATCCTCGACCGCGCGCAGATATTCGTGCGTCATGTCCGAGCGATTGACGCCCTCATCGTCGGTCGACAGCGCGACGGGCACGCCGTACTTCATATAAATCGGCAGGGGATGATCGGCGCCGCTAACCCCGAGAATCAGATCGTTCGACGATAGATTGATCTCGACCAATACATTTTTGGCCGCCATTTCTTTCAGCAGGCCGGTCGCATCCGTTTCCAACATCACATCGACACCATGCCCGATGCGTTCGGCGTGGCCGTTCTCGACGGAGGAGCGAATGTGAAATTTCAAATCTTCCGGCTTCACCATTCCCATCGCCAGTTCCCCGGCATGCAGCGAGATGTGCACTTTGGGATAGACGCGATGCAGGTAATCGATCATCGCCATGTGCTCGTTAAAATCGCGCATGGGCACATACCAGTCTTCGGCCATCACCAGATTTAATCCCACAAACTTGGGGTCGGTAGACGCCAACACGAAACCCAGCAGGATCTGCGCGAAGACCGCCTCATGCGGAAGGCCGCGCAGCACCTGATACAGATAGCGCACCGTGACTCCGCACCCCGGCTCGGCGTCGGGCGTACCGCACTTCAATTCCGTGTGCACGCGAGCATCGTCTTCGTCTAGCGTCTTGCTGGTCGCGGCGGCAATTTCTTTCAGGCCGTTGGCAAGAAGCTTTTCCCGCATCTTGCCGAGGTCGCCCTCCCATCCTGACTTCATACCCAGTTGCGCCGCGGCCATTCCGTCGGCCGTGTGCATGAATTCGATGTACTGCACATGTTCGCGTCCGGCGCGATTGATCGACGTGGCAATGTCTTCGGCGGCGTGATTGCTCGAAGTGAGAATGAACTTGTCGAAGGTTGCGAAAAAATGATCGTGGCCCGACTCATCTCCCGGCTTCCAGTTCCGCATCGACCACGCGTCGATGATCTGGTTGTAGAGCACGTGATCGTTGTAAGCGCAGCGTATCGCGGGTTTGGCGGTGTAATGTTCGCAGGAATCGCAGGGCGGCGCTAATAAGCGCGAAGTCGTTCGGTCGACGCAGAAATTGTCGGAGGCGGCAAAGTCGATGAAGTCTTCCGCGTACACCGCGCCGTCGAGATGATTGTGCAGATCGCCGCCCTTGGGCATATCGGCCAGAAAGGCCAGCGCCAGCGGGGGCTGCTTGCGCACTGATTCCAGATAACGCTCGGCCTTCTGCTCGGCAGTCTGCGCGCCTGCGTCGGCGAACAGAGAAAAAATAATTAGAAGACATCCGGTCAACACACGCACACGTGATCTCACGACGAACCCGCCTCCCGCAGGAATGAAGATCAGGCATTGTAATTCGTGGCTTGCCCCGGCGCCAACGACAAGTCCTCTGCTAAATTGGTTCGTGATGCCACAGGTTCCCGCCACACCCATGCGCGGTTTTGCCAGCGACAACAATGCCGGCGTGCATCCTGAAGTGCTCGATGCCATTGCCCGCGTCAATCAGGGACACGTCGTCGCGTACGGGGACGATCCCTACACGCGTTCCGCCATTGCGAAATTCGAAGAACACTTTGGAAACGGCATTGAAGTTTTCTTCACCTTCAACGGCACGGGCGCGAACGTGCTCGGCCTACAATCGATCAACCGGCCGTATCACGCCGTGCTGTGCAGTGAATATGCGCATATCTACACCGACGAATGCGCCGCGCCTGAAAAGCACATTGGGTGCAAGCTGATTCCACTTCCGCATCAGGATGGCAAAATCACTCTTGACTCGGTGCGGCACGCCTATCACGGCATCGGCGACCAGCATCACGTGCAGGCGCGCGTCATTTCGATCACCCAATGCACCGAGATGGGCACAGTCTACCGGCCGGCGGAGATCGAAGCGCTCGCTGGCTTCGCCCACGACCACCAGATGTTCCTGCACATGGACGGCGCCCGCATCGCCAACGCCGCCGAGAGCCTGGGACAAACTTTGCGTCAGGCAACGCGCGATCTGGGCGTCGATGTGCTCTCATTCGGCGGAACTAAGAATGGAATCATTGGCGGTGAAGCTGTTGTCTTCTTCAACCGCGCATTTAGCTCGGACTTTCTTTACTTGCGCAAACAGGGTATGCAGCTCGCCTCGAAAATGCGCTTCATCGCCGCGCAGTTTGAAGCCTTGCTGACCAACGATCTATGGCGTCGCAGCGCCGAACATGCCAACCGGATGGCTCGCGTTCTTGAGGCTGAGGTGGCGAAGATTCCGAACGTCCGCATCGTCTGGAAAGTCGGGGCCAACGGAGTCTTCGCGCAAATTCCCCGCCATGCCATCGAGAAGATCAAGGAGCGATATTTCTTTTATCCCTGGATTGAGGAGGAGTGCATCGTCCGTTGGATGTGTTCGTTCGACACGACCGAAGAGGACATTCAGCAGTTCGCCCAAGTTGTAGCGGAAGCCGTCAAGGGGTGACGGTAATTCAAACCCGTTTCAGTTTTCCTCCAGCAGCTTGCCCAGCGTGGGCTTGTGCTTCTCCGGCTTCTTCTTTTTCTCGACGACAATTTTCTCCACCGGAGGAGCGCCTACGCGCTCGCGCGCCAATTCCTTCACCGCAGTGACGGCGCGAAAGCGCTTCATCTTCTTTTTTCTGGGCATGGCAAACTTCCTCTCGCGAATTCTGACAGTTTAACTCCCGCCAGCAAAAACGCCGCCGCGGATCGTGCGGCAGTGTGCAGATGTGCAATAATTCAGGAAGAAACCAAGCCGAGTCATAATCTATGGAAGAACGCGATTTTTTTGATGAGCGTCAGGAAAAGAAGCCAGCCACGCTGAATTGTCCACACTGCCAGCAGTCGGCGGAGTACGAGGTTACATGGGTGGTCCGCACCAAGAAGCGCCAGCTTTCCGGACGCGCCGACGAGCGCGATCGTGCCCGCTTCGCCAAAGCCCGTTCGTACATGCTGCGCAAGGACGACCTAATGGCCTGCAAGAATATGCGCTGCCGAAAACGTTTTGACATTTCGGGCGTGCAGTCGGTGGTCTTCACGGAGTAGTTCGCCGTGGCTGTCTCAGTCCGGCTCGTGCGCGTATTCTGGCCGCAGGATTTCCGGCAGTCCTTCCAACCCGGCCTTCTTGCCTTCGCGTTGCGCGAAGGCAATCATCTCTTTCTCGCGTTCTTCCGGCAACGGATGCCGTTCATAGCTCAATAGCAGTTCTTCCACTCGCTGGCGCGCCCGCGCCAGAATATCCGGCGTCTCGCCAGACTGGGCGGGCGAGCCGCGATCAATGACCGCCGACGGAAAGTGCTGTTCTTTGCGGAACAGCGCCCGCGTTTCTTTCAATTTTAGAAAGTCGCCCTGCAGTCCTGTCTGGGCGAACATGGCAACCGCCAATGAATCGGTTCGCGGTTCTATTCCGTCAATCAGACGCTGCGCTGAGGCAATCGCTTCCGCGTCGATCACCAGCTTCCCGATGCTGTGGCAGGAAAGAAAATCGAGCATGCCGGCGCCGGAAATCATATTGATACCCGCCAACGCGCCGAGCACTGCCGAAATCCCGCTTTCCATTTCCACTTGCGCATCGATCACGCGACTGTCGCCGGCGACCATGTAAGCATGCGTGGGCAAGCCCAGATACTTGCCCACCTGCGCGCACGCCACGTCGAGCATCGCCGTCTCGATCGCGCCCATCGGAGTCCTGCCACTACGCATATCGAAGATTGCCGGAGCGCCTCCCCAAACAATCGGCGAACCAGGCTGAGCCAACTGATGGATCGTGATTCCGCTGATGCACTCAGCCGCGTGCTGCACCACTGAACCCGCCAGCGTTACCGGCGCCGTAGCCCCGGCCAGCGGCATGCTGACAATTTCCGCCGGTATCCCCGCCCGGGCTAGATCCGCGATGTTGTGCGATGCGAACTCTGACCAGTTCAGCGGCGGTGACGGGCATACGTCGAAAATTGCCCGCGGACGCTCGCGTAGCGCCTCGCTCCCCCCGCTTTCAATCGCCAGCAACTCCAGCAGCGTGTGCAAACTCTCCGCCGAAAAAGCTCCGGTAACGACCGGCTTCTCCGAATACCACAGCACCAGCAGGAGCCGGTACCAATCGCCGATCTCCTGCGGAATATCGTTGCAGACCATCGCGGTGGACTGGGCGGCAAATTGCGGCAGCATCTCGGCCACTTCCACCAGGCGCACTAGGTCGGCAGCCATCGCCGGACGCGCCTGCTGCGTGTTGGCATCCAGAATGTTCAGGCACGACGACCCGGGATCAAAGTGCACGTTGTCGGATCCGTAGTGAACTACCGGCCGGCCGCTGCGATCGTAGAGATAGAATCCGCGCGGAACGAGATCGAGCAAGCGCCGCGCCAGAGCCTCAGGAATATGCGCTACACCGTCTCGCACCGAGATCCCAGCGCCGCGCAACAGATCGACCACGTAAGGCGCAACTCGCACTCCGGGATCTTCGATGAGCTGAAACGCCTCGTCTAGAATGCGTTCGATGAATACGCGATCGATCAACTCAAATTTCGGTCTCATAAGCTCATTCGTAGAGACGTAGCTCGCTACGTCTTGGCCCGTTCCATCGGTAAACCCCGAACTAGCGCTGCCGCCGACAGAGACAAGCAACGTCTACGATGTCTGCTTTTGCATCAGATCTCGGGCCAGTTCCACGGCGCTCATCGCATCTTTCGCGTAGCCATCGGCTCCAATCTCCTCAGCCCAGCGGCGCGTGACCGGAGCTCCGCCCACCATCACCTTCACCTGTCCGCGCAGTCCCGCTTTCCCTAGGGCCTCGATCACACTTTTCTGATTCCGCATGGTGGTAGTCAGCAGCGCCGATATACCCACGATATCGGCATTGAACTCGCGCACCTTGTCGGCAAACTTGGCCGCCGCAACGTCCACCCCCAGATCGTGGACGCGAAATCCGTGCGCGGTCAGCATCGTGCCCACAAGAATCTTCCCGATCTCGTGGATGTCTCCCTTGGTGGTGCCCAGCACTACGACTCCGGCCATCGGCCGTTCTGTCCCCAGCTTCTTCAGTTCTGGATCGAGCACGGCCATCGCCGCCCGCATCGCCTCGGCCGAAGCCATCATGTCCGGCAAAAACATTTGCCCGCGGGCGAACTGTTCGCCCACATCATGCATTCCGGGAACGTAGCCCCGGTTGATGGCATCGATCGCCGCCACACCGGAGGCGACCGCCTGCTGCGCCAGGCTGGAAGCCGTATCCGGCGCTCCATCAATAATGCTCTGCCGCATCGTGGAGAAGAGATCGTCGGACATAAAGAGACTCTCGGCCATGCTGACGTGGTTGGGCTGTCGCGGTCTGTGATGGGAATCACAACTCTTCCAGCTTTGGCTCAGTTGATGAAATAATGAGCTCCATGTTCAGGAATGATGCGAGAAGCCCTATTTTTCGAATTGTCGCTGGAGTCGCTGGCCTCACCATGATTGGATGGGGACTCCAATCAATCCTGATTCATGGGGACCTGCATTACACGAATTGGTTTGGAGAGTTGATCTTCGAGCCACTGGCCATCCTTTTCGGCCTCATCGCGGTCGGAGGTGCGCTGTTCAAACCCGAGATCCTGGGTGGGACCGCGGTGCGCAAAAAGTAGCCGGCTTGCCTAATGGAATTCGTACATTCCCTCCTCCGCGCGTGTCATTTATACTGACAGGTTTTGCAGTGGCCGTCCGGGGCCGCTAGAGAAGGAGTCTTCCTCTTGAAAATTCTGGTCTGCATGAAGCAGGTCCCGCAGAAGGATGCGCCGCTTAAGCTGAACGAAACTGGCGCCTGGATCCGCGAAGATGTTTCCTACGAAGTGAACGAGCCTGACGCCTACGCGCTCGAGGAAGCCCTGCGCCAGCGGGAGAAGCACAAGGGCGAAGTAGTCGTAATCACCAGCGGCCCGGCGCGCGCCCAGCAGGTGCTGCGCGAAGCGCTGGCCAAGGGCGCGGACCGCGCCATTCACCTCGAAGACGACAAGTTCGTTGGCCTCGACGCCTTCAACACCGCCAAGGCCATCGCAGCCGCGATCAAAGACGAGCAATTCGATCTGATCTTCACCGGGCTGCAGTCCGACGATTACGGCTACGCGCAAACTGGAGTGATCCTCGCCGAACTTCTGGGCTGGCCGCACGCGACGATCATTATGCAGATTGAGAAAACCGACAGCGGCGTCCGCGTAAAGCGTGAACTCGAAGCAGGATATTTTCAGTTCGTCGACATGCCTACGCCCGCGGTGCTGACGATTCAGTCGGGGATTAACAAGCTCCGCTACGCTACGCTGATTGGCATCAAGCAAGCCAAGAACAAGCCGCTGCGGAAAGTAGCGCTGGCCGAAGTGCAGTCGGCCATCGGCAATAATCTGCAGAAAATAGAGCGCCTCTACATTCCGCAAAAAACCAAGAAGACCCAGCACATCGAAGGCTCTCCAGCCGAAATCGCCAAAAAGCTGGTGGACAAACTGCGCAACGAACTACGCGTGCTGTAGCAACATATGTAGGGACAGCCGCCCTCGGCTGGCCACCGAGCGATGCGAGGCAGCTGTTAACGAGAGCCGAGAACTGAGAACTCAATCATGTCAGACACAATCCTGGTAGTCGTCGAACAGCGCGAAGGCAAACTCAATCGTGTTTCCTGGGAAACCATCACTGCGGCCCAAGCCATTGCCGCAGCTACGGGCTGGAATCTCGAAGCCGCGGTAGTCGGGAAAGACGCCGCCGCTATCGCCGCCGAAGTTGCCGGCAAGAAGTTAGCGAAAGTCTATGCCATCGAGTCGCCGAAGCTCGAGCCCTATACGCCCGACGCCTTCGCGGCGGCGCTAAGGCAATTCCTCACAAACCATCAGCCCAGGCTCGTGCTCATGCCGCACACCTATCAGGTGCGCGATTTCATTCCCAAGCTCGCGACCGCTATGGGACGCACCGTCATCAGCGACTGCATTGGCTTCAAATATGATGGCGGAAACCTGGTCCTCACCCGCCAGATGTTCCAGGGCAAGCTGGCCGCGGACGTGAGCTTTACCAGCGATGCACCGTGGTTTGCGACCTTCCAGAACGGCTCGTTCCGCGGAGACAAGGCCGAAGCCGGAGCGAGTGCAGCACCCGTCGAAACCATAAGCGTTGAAATTGCCGACGGCGTCATTCGCAACAGGCCGCAGGAAGTTTTCAAGGAGGCCAAGCAGGCCGTCGACCTCACGCAAGCGGAAGTCATCGTAGCCGTGGGCCGCGGCATAAAGGAGCAGAAGAATCTCGACATCGCGCAGAAACTGGCCGACGCGCTGGGGGGCGACCTCGCGGCGTCGCGGCCCATTTGCGATTCCGGTTGGCTTCCCATGGACCGCCAGATCGGCTCCTCCGGACAGACGGTCGCGCCCAAGTTGTATCTGGCTCTCGGCATCAGTGGGGCCATTCAGCACATTGTCGGCATGAAGGGCTCACGCACGATCATCGCGGTGAATAAGGATGCAGAAGCTCCGATTTTCGAGATCGCCGACTTCGCGGTAGTGGGAAATTTATTTGACATCGTCCCGCCGCTGATCGAAGAAGTGAAGAAGGCAAAAGCGGGCTCGTGACGCTGCCTTTTGTATATTGACTATTATGTTGACCATAGATAAAATAATGGTCATGGATGATGTTTCCATCTCCGAATTCAAAGCCAAGTGCCTGGGGCTGATCGAGAAGGTCCACAAGACCCGGCAGCCGTTGCGCATCACGCGTCATGGCCGCCCGGTCGCTGAAGTAATACCCGCGGGGCCTGACCGTAAGCGAAAATTCCTGGGCGCCCTGGTCGGAACCGGCAAAGTCGTGGGCGATATCGTTTCGCCCGTCATCGATCTGGACGAGTTTGAGGCGTATCGCGATTGAATTTACTTCTTGATACCCACATCTGGATCTGGAGTCAACTTGATCCGAGACGAATCGGAAAGCGCGTAGCCAAGGAACTTTCATCGGAAGACAACGAACTCTGGCTTTCCCCAGTAAGTGTATGGGAGGCTATCACTCTGATGCACAAAGGTCGGGTGCAAGTAGACGACCCGTTGACCTGGGTTGAACTCGCTGCCGGTCAGATGCAGGAAGCGCCGTTGACGCGCGAGATTGTTCGTACGAGCTTTGCCTTGACTCTGCCCAATGCTGATCCTGCAGACCGATTTCTGGCTGCGACTGCCAAAGTATTGAAGCTAACTCTTATCACCGCGGACAGACGATTGCTTGGACTCGGCGAGATTTCTACGCTTGCCAACCGCTAAATCATGCTGATTTTTCGCAAACCGATTGAAGGTATCGAGCGGCCGCAGATGCCCGCCGATGTGGTCATAGTAGGCGGCGGCCCTGCCGGCATGGCCTGCGCCATTCGCCTGGCGCAGTTGATCGGCGCGCACAACGCCGCCCATCCCGACCAGCAGCTGAGCAAAGAGAACATCTACGTCCTCGAAAAGGCCCGCGAGATCGGCCAGCACTGCCTCTCCGGCGCACTGCTCGATCCGCGAGCCATGAACGAACTTCTTCCCGGCTTCGAAAAAGAAGCCCCGCTCGACGCCAAGGTCGAAAAGGAATCGGTTTACTTCCTGACCGAAAAAGGCAAATTCAAATTTCCCATCACGCCGCCGTTCCTGCGCGATCACGGCAACTACGTCATCTCGCTGAACCGCTTTGTGAAATGGATGGGCAGCAAGGTCGAAGAAACCGGCATCACTACCTTCACCGGATTCGCCGGCTCCGAATTGATCTTCGATGGCGACCGCGTTACTGGCGTTCGCACCGACGACAAGGGGGTCGACAAAGAAGGCCACCCGAAATCTAACTTCGAACCCGGATACGATCTGCAAGCCAAGGTCGTCATTCTCGCCGAAGGCACGCGCGGATCGCTGACCAAGCAGCTCATCGAGAAATTCGACCTTGCCAAAGACGCCAACCCGCAAACCTATGGCGTCGGCGTGAAAGAACTCTGGGAAGTTCCCTCCGGCCGCATCGCGCCCGGCGACGTGATCTACACCATGGGCTGGCCACTCACCACGCATGAATACGGCGGCGCGTGGATTTATGGCTCGCCCGGCCATGGAACGACAGATAACGTGGTCTCGCTCGGGTTCGTGACCGGACTCGACTACGCCGACCCGCGACTGGATCCGCAGCATGTGCTGCAGGACTTCAAGCAGCATCCGTTTGTAGCGAAGTTGCTGGAAGGCGGAAAGATGATCCGCTACGGCGCGAAGTCGATGCCCTACGGCGGCTGGTGGGCGATCCCGCCCGTCTCCGGCAATGGATGGATGATTCTCGGCGACTCTGCCGGCTTCCTCAATTCGGCGCGCCTCAAAGGAATTCATCTGGCCATAAAGAGCGGCATGCTCGCGGCCGAGACCGCGTTCGAAGCGTTGACCAAGGATGATTCGTCAGCGGCAACGCTCGCCGGCTTCCAGAAGAAAGTCGAATCCAGCTGGATCAAAGAAGAGCTCTGGAAGGTTCGCAACTTGCACCAGGGATTCGAGCACGGCATGTTTGCCGGCATGTTTAATACGGGCCTGCAGATGATCAGCGGCGGGCGCGGCCTGAGAAATCGGTACACGGGTCATGCCGGATATGACCGTATGCGCAAGCTGGCTGAACTGCCTGCCAATGGCGGCGCGGAAGCTCACCTACTCGGCCCGGCAAAAGGCGATGGCAAGCTCACCTTCGACAAGCTCACGGACCTCTACCACTCGGGCACCAAGCACGAAGAAGATCAGCCTTCACACCTGATCATTCACGACACCAACATCTGTAATACGAAGTGCGTGAAGGAATTCGGCAGTCCCTGCCAGAATTTTTGTCCGGCGAACGTTTACGAAATGGTCGACGACCCCAGCCAGCCTAACGGCAAGCGCATCAGCCTGAACCCGTCGAACTGCGTCCACTGTAAAACCTGCGACATCGCCGATCCCTACCAGATCATCACCTGGGTTCCGCCAGAGGGCGGTGGCGGACCGAATTATGATGGCATGTAATTCGCGAAGCGCGTGTGGGGACGGAGCGCATTCGCCAGTCCGACCGAGCAAAGTGAGGCCCGCGCTGCGCAAGACCAATAGTTCAAACGAAGATTCCCACCGATCAAATCTGAGGCCTCACCGCAACCGATGAGGCCTCAAGTTTCTTGGTGATTCTTCGTGATAGTTCGTTCCCTATTTACTGCCGACTTCCTCCCGAACCGACGCAACCAGCTTATGCACCACATCGTCATCGGTAAGCTGCTCATACGCATGCTCGCCATGGAGCGACTCATCCAAGCCGATTTCTTCTGATGCCTCGCTGACCTTTACCGGCGTGAAGGCATCAATGATGCGCAACATGCCATAGGTAAACCCGAATGCCCACACCGACGAGAAAGTAACCGCCGTCACCTGCTTCAGCAGGAAGATCGGATCGCCATACAGCAATCCGTTCGCGCCCTCGGGATTGAACTGCTTGTTGGCGAAGATACCCAGCATGATAATTCCGAGGAATCCTCCGACACCGTGAACTCCCCAAACATCGAGTGCATCGTCCCATTGCAACTTGTTCTTCATCTCAACTGCGTAATAGCAAACCACGCCTGAAACGATGCCGATGATGACCGCAGTTGTCGGAGAAACGTATCCCGCGGCTGGAGTTACCGTGGCCAGTCCAGCAACAGCGCCCGTCAGCAAGCCGAGAAACTTCGGCTTCTTCTCGTTCAACCACGCGACCAGCAGCCACGCCACCGCGGCAAATGACGCCGCAACATCGGTATTCAGAAAAGCGGTCGCCGTAACGGAGTCCACGCGCATTTCGCTACCGGCATTGAATCCGTACCAGCCAAACCACAACAGGCCCGTGCCCAGCGCGACCAGAGGAATGCTGTGCGGACCGGGATCCTGCACGCGCCGCTTGCCGACGTAGATAACAGACGCCAGAGCCGCGATGCCGGCAATGTTGTGCACCACGATGCCGCCGGCGAAGTCCTTCACGCCCCACTGCTGCAGAAATCCTCCGCCCCACACCATGTGAACAAACGGGAAATACACAAAGGTCAGCCACCCGGTCAGGAACAGCATGTACGCCTTAAACGTAACTCGGTTGGTGAACGCTCCCGAAATCAGCGCAGGCGTGATAATGGCAAACATCATCTGATATGCGATGAAAACGAATGCGGGAATGGTTTCGTTCGGGGATGGCGTGCCCAGATTAATGCCGCGCAGGAAGGCGTAATGAAAGTTGCCGATAACTCCGTGCCAGTCGCCGCTGAAGCACAGAGAATAGCCGTAGAGATACCAGATCACAGTAGTCCAGCCCATGGAGACGAAGCTCTGAATCATGATGGCCAGAACGTTTTTGCGGCCCACCAGGCCGCCGTAAAAGAAAGCCAGCCCCGGCGTCATCAACATGACCAGGCTGGTGCATAAGATCATGAAACCGGTATTGCCGGTATCGAGATGGAGCATGCGATCCTCCGACCGAGTTGTAAGAGATGTTGCCCGCGGATAGCGGGCAGGGGTCCGAACCAGAAACTCCCGCGCCGGGTGGAAGGGCCCCTGAGACCCAGGCTGCGCGGAAAGCGCTATTACACTCAGAGGCTGTACCCAGTCCAAGAGAAACTCAGTGCGATGTGTCACGGAAGGTTGTGACGGCAGACACTAATGGGCCAGACTCCTTTGCCGCGGATTTCGCACGGATTCGCAAAGTCCGCCATCTCGAGTGAATCAGGGCATGGTTGTCGCACGGGATCCGCCTATAGTCATCGATAAACTATGAAGCGGTAGAATTTGCTCCGCGGGGCTGGTTTGAGGTTAAGCTATTGCGGCAGGTTACGGGATGGAAATTCAATTTCAATGCACTTTTGGCGACTACCAGGAGGCCTTGGCGGCACAACGTGTCAAGTCGCGTCCACGAAAAACTCTGCTCGCCTTCGCCGTCTTATTGGTCCTCCTTCTGGGTATATTTGTTTTGATCTCGCTGCGTCTAACGCTGGCTCAGTCGACCGTCGCGATGCTGGCCGGCAGCTTCATCGTTGCCAAACTGCTTTCTGTAGCGAGTAGCTTCCAGTTCAGTCGCTGGCTTAGGCGAGACTTTCTCAATCACCCGAGCTTCTCGCGGGAAACATCCGCGCGAATCGACGATGGCGGCTTGTACCTTGAGGGCGAGAATAGCAATAGCTATACGAAATGGCCCGCGTTCGTGAGGTATCAGGAAACGCGAAATCTGATCCTGCTATATGTTGGGGCAAGAATGTTCCACGCGATTCCCAAACGCGCTTTGTCCGCTGAGCGATTAGCTGAGTTTCGGAACATCGTTAGCTCCCGCATACCGACCGAAGCGCCTACTTCAGGACAAAGGGACGAATGTGCTGAGAGCGCCTCATAGGATAGTGCACGTTTCTTTTCTGGTCATCGCTTTCACCTTGCGGTCTGCTAGTCAATCGACTACCGCAATCCCCTCTACCGGCTCCCCAGATCTCGATCAATACCGAGCCTCCCGCATCGCCATCTACACCGATGATTTCGGCGAACTGAAACGCTATCGCGAAGCCGACGCCGCACTCGCCCCGCCCACGGCCGGACAGAATCGCGTCGTGTTCCTCGGAGACTCCATCACCGACTACTGGAAGCTGGCCGATTATTTTCCCGGCAAGCCTTACGTCGTCACTAACCGCGGCATCGATGGACAGACCACGCCGCAGATGCTGGTGCGCTTTCGGCAGGATGTGATCGATCTGCATCCCGCGGTGCTCGTCGTGCTGGCCGGAACCAACGACGTTGCCGGCGTCACTGGCCCCACGCGCAACCAGGACATCGAGGCCAACTACGCGTCCATGGCTGAGTTGGCGCGCCTGCACCACGTTCGCGTGGTCTTTGCCTCGCTGCTTCCGGTGAACAACTACACCAAGGACGCGAAGGAATCATTCGCCCTGCGTCCGCGTGAAAGAATTCTGGCGCTGAACGCGTGGCTCAAGGATTATTGCGAGAAGAACAGGCTGGTGTATCTCGACTATTTCTCAGCCATGGTCGATGACAAGGGCATGCTGAGGCGCGATCTCTCTAATGAAGGGCTGCATCCGAACGGGGCGGGATACAAAATCATGGCGCCGCTTGCGGACAAAGCGATCACAAGAGCGCTTGCAAGTTCGCCTTGATTACTGCCTGATGGGGATTGTCAGATATAGTGGACGCGCTCCTCACGCTATTCTGGCTTCAGGGACGCCCTTATGAAATTTTCGCGCAAACTCGAGATCATCGCGGCGCTCATCTTCATAGCCGTATCGGCGCTCACCCAATCTCCACCCGCCATTCCTTCCACCGGCTTCCCCGGCCTCGATCACTATCGCGCCGGCAATATCGCCATCTATGCCGACGATTACGGACAGCTCGGGCGCTATCGCGAGGCCAACGCCGCGCTCGCTCCGCCGGCCGCGGGCGAGAATCGCGTCGTCTTCTTTGGTGACTCCATCACCGACATGTGGAAGCTCGCCGATTATTTCCCCGGCAAGCCCTACATCAATCGCGGCATCGGCGGGCAGACTACTTCCCAAATGCTCGTCCGATTTCGCCAGGACGTGATCGACCTTCATCCCAAAGTTGTAGTCATTCTCGCGGGCACGAACGACATTGCCGGCAACACCGGACCCATTCGCAATGAGGACATCGAGGCCAACTACGCGTCCCTAGCCGAGTTGGCCCGACTGCATCAGATCCAGGTGGTTTTCTCATCCATCCTGCCCGTGAACAATTACACCGAGCGCTCGAAAGAACTTTTCGCCCAGCGCTCGCCGGCGAGGATTCTCGCGCTCAACGAGTGGCTAAAGAACTACTGCGCCAGCGATGGTGAGATTTATCTCGACTATTTCTCCGCCACGGTTGACGAAAAAGGCATGCTGAAGCGCGAGCTGGCTGAAGATGGCCTGCATCCGAATGTCGCCGGATACAAGCTCATGGCCCCGCTGGCCGAGGCCGCGATTGCCAAGGCCCTCGCCAGCAAGCCTTAATTGCTGTGTCCTGCGACATCCGTTAGCATCTATAGCTAGGTGGTTCTCGCCGACAAATTCGGGCGCCGCATCAGCGACCTGCGCATTTCCATCACCGATCGCTGTAACTACAAGTGTGTCTACTGCCGCACCGGGAATGAAGGTGCACTCTATGGCGACCTGCCGTTCGACGACTACCTGCGCATGGCGCGCATCCTTGTTGGCATGGGCGTCACGAAAATTCGTTTGACCGGTGGCGAGCCATTGTTGCGCAATGGCGTGGTCGAGTTCGTGCGCGAGTTGGCGAAACTGCGAACGCAGGAGCTAAGGCCGCGCTCTGATGATGCCCCTAACGGCGCGGCTAAAGCCATGCCCTTCCACGATTCCGGTTCGCGTCCGGCTTCAGATAGTTCCCTCGATATCGCCGTCACCACCAACGGCCACCTGCTCGCCGATCTCGCTCAGCCGCTGAAAGGTGCCGGCCTTTCCCGCGTTACCGTCTCGATGGATGCCGTCGATCCCGACCGCTTCACCAGAATCACGCGCGTGCCTGGCGGATATGATCGTGTGCTCGCGGGCATTCGCGCCGCGCGCCGCGCCGGTCTTGGCCCGGTCAAGGTGAACTGTGTGCTGATGCGTGGCTTCAACGAAGATCAGATCATTCCTTTCGGCATGTTTGCTCGTGAAGAAGACGTGATCGTGCGCTTCATTGAATTCATGCCGCTGGAAGAAGGCCGCACCTGGACTCCTTCGACCGTCGTCACCCTCGACGAAATCCTGGCGCGCATGGACGAATATCGGCCGCTGGTCGAGATCCCGCGCGCGCACTCCGAAACCGCGCGCCGCTACCGTTTCGATGACGGCATCGGCGAGATCGGAATCATCGCTCCGGTTTCCCATCCCTTCTGTGGCCATTGCAGCCGCATCCGCATTACCAGCGACGGCAAGATTCGCACCTGCCTGTTCTCTGTCTGGGATCACGATCTGCACGCCCAGATGCGACGCGGCGCCAGCGATGAAGAGGTCGCCGAGTTCATTCGCGGCGTCGTCGAGAGAAAAGAAGAGCGTCATCACATCGGCGAGCCCGACTTTGTCCATGCCTCAAGAACTATGGTCCACATCGGGGGTTAGATCCCGATTTTTGAAGCGCCTGGGCCGGGCTCCTGACAGGCCCCGGCGATTAACTTTCACAGCACAAGTGCGGGCGAGGCAGGAGCCTCTACTCGGAAGAGTCCCGACGGCTGCGTGCAGCTAAGGCGGGCGAGGTTCAAGCTTTTCTGAGGCACAATCCTACCCCGCACGGTGGGACTGGGATAAACTTCGTGACCCGAATCTTGCTTTTCGCCGCGCTTCTCATCCGCGTGATCGCGTCATCATCGGCGCAGTCTCAGACCTATCTCGGCTTCGACCGCAACGACTATCCCGGCGATGGCAATCTCAAAGCGCTTCACCAGACTTTTTCCTACTCGGGATACTGGCTTAACAATCCTCCAGGAGAATCGGCCAATACTTGGAGTGGTCATCGCGCCGCGATCGAAAATGCCGACTTCGGATTTCTAGTCCTCTTCAACGGCCGCCTCTATGCCGAACTGAAATCCGTCGCCAATGCCGCGAAGCTGGGCCAGTCCGACGCGCAGGCCGCCACCGCAGCGGCTCGGCATGAAGGGTTCCACCGCACCACGATAATTTTTCTCGATCAGGAACAGGGAGGCCGCATGCTCCCAGAGCAGAAAGCCTACATCTACGCCTGGGTCGACGGCATCATCGCCGGCGGGTTCCGCGCTGGAGTCTACTGCTCGGGCATTCCCTCGACCGATAATGAAAAGATAGTCACCGCCGAAGACATTCGGCAAAGCGCCGCGGGGCGTGCCATCGTCTATTGGGCAATCAACGATAAGTGCCCGCCATCGCCGGGGTGCAGTTTCCCCGCGCATCCCCCAAGTCCCGACCGAAGTGGCGTCAGGTTCGCTGAAGTCTGGCAGTTCGCCCAATCGCCCCGCCGCAAAGAGATAGCCGCTCACTGCACAAATTACGCTCGCGACGGCAATTGCTATCCGCCGGAATCCTTCCTGAAAAGCCTGCACGTGGACGTGAATTCCGCCACTTCCCCAGATCCCTCGCATGCTCGCATTCGATGAATTCCTCCGTTTGCGACACCTCGACCGCTTTTTCAGCAGGACACTCCAACAATACTTCGGCGATGACGAACTTTTACCTAGAATGACGAAATTACAGAGTATTCGTATGAGCGATACGTCTATTGAGGTGCCTGGCAAAGAAATCGGCAGGAACTAATCGCTCGCCAGACGGGAATTCCAAAGAAGCACATGGAGACTACGATGCCCGCCACCAAACATTGTCTTCGTCTCAGCTTTAGCCTCAGCACTTTGCTGCTGCAATTTTCGCCCATGCTTACAGCCCAAACAAAACCTGTGCCCCCTGGCCCCGTCCCGGCGCAGATCCTCGCCGCTAAGAAAGTCTTCGTGGCCAATGCTGGCGCTGAGGAGTGGAGCTATTCGGACGGGCCCGTCAAGGACGGCCCCGATCGCGCCTACAACGAGTTCTATGCGGCCCTCAAGACCTGGGGCCATTATGATTTGGTTTCTGCACCAGCCGGCGCCGACCTGGTAATCGAAATCCAGTTCAGCGTTCCACCGGTTTCTCACCAGCTCGACATGGATAGCATCAGCGCTCAGGACTCAGTTGTCTACGATCCCCAGTTTCGTGTAAGCATTCGGGATCCGAAGACGAATGTGTTGCTATGGGGTATGACAGAGCATATGCAATGGGCTGTCCTGGGCGGCAACCGCGAGAAGAATTTTGAGCAAGCTCTCGAAAAAGTGGTGGGCCATCTGCACGCGTTGGCGAGCCCATCCGCCTCAAATAGCGCAGCACAGCCACAATAAGCCGCAAAACTTTATTTTCTTCTCAGCCTTTCGCGACCCCCTGGCGAACTTCGCGGTTAAGATCTTCGCTTGCCTATGCGCTAAAATAGAAGTACGCCTATGTCACTACGCACTTTCACCCTGGATGAAGCCCACTCCCTTCTACCCGTACTCGAATCGCTGCTCCGCGCAGCGGTAAGCGCCAAAAAACTGATGGACGAAATCGAGGCCGAGCAGCAGGCTCTGAATCACCGCATTTTCCTTAACGGCGGCACTTTCCTCGATGTTGTGCCTCTGGCTCGCCGCAAAGCTGAACGCGCCAAGGCCGAGCAGCGCGCCAAAGATACGCTCGACGAAATCGGTTCCATTGGCGTGCAGGTGAAAGATCTCAACATGGGCCTGCTTGATTTCCCCTGCGAAGTTGACGGCCAGATCATCCTGCTGTGCTGGAAGCTGGGTGAAAAATCCATCACCCACTGGCACGGCACGGAAGAGGGATTCGCCGGTCGCAAGCCCATCGACGAGCGCATCGCCAAAGCCAAAAAGATCAACTAGGCCCTCTGGAAATGCCGCCGCCGCGGTTTTCGCGAAGGTGTCTTGCCCTTGCCTTCTCTCCGGCATTCACCTTAATCCCGCCCAACACGGCTCCCAGCGCCTCATCCAAAGTCCCGACTCTCTCGTGCACAAATGACCTGCAGACCCGCAACATACTCCAAAGTTCAGGGTTTGCATGGGAGGAACGTAATCGCGCTGTGGGCCGCCTTTTGCGTCACAATGGTCACACTCAGCGCGTTAGGTTCCTGAGTAACCACAGAGAATGGGGCAACAAACTATGACTCGAACCGTAACCCGGTCTTTGGTGTTGGGATTCATGGTGCTGGCATTATCGGCTGCGTCTTTCGCGCAAGTTTTCGTCTCGGTCCGCATCGGGCCGCCCGCGTTACCGATTTATGCGCAACCCATCTGTCCCGGCCCTGGCTACTTCTGGACGCCCGGCTATTGGGGATGGAACGATGACGGCGGCTACTACTGGGTGCCGGGCACTTGGGTGGTCGCGCCCATCGGCATGCTCTGGACTCCCGGGTATTGGGGATGGGGCGGCGGATTCTATGCCTGGCACGCCGGATACTGGGGCCCGCATATCGGCTTCTACGGCGGTATTAACTATGGGTTCGGATATGGCGGCGTCGGATTCGTAGGCGGCGAATGGCGTGGTGGAGCTTTCTTCTATAACCGTGCCGTCACCAACGTCAGCGTCACCAATGTGACCGATGTCTACAACCACACGGTGGTGGTAAACGAAAATCACGTTGCCTTCAATGGCGGCCAGGGTGGGGTCGCGGCCCGTCCGACTGCAGCCGAGGAAGCAGCATCGCATGAGCAGCACATGGCTCCCATCGCGGCGCAGATCCAGCACCAACAACTGGCCTCGCAGAACCGGCAGAACTTTGCCTCCGAAAATCATGGGCGTCCGGCCATCGCCGCCACCTCCCGAGCGGGTGACTTCAGCAGCCACTCGGCAGTCGCGGCCCGGTCTGCGGGCGCCGAATATCACGCTCCGGCCATGTCTCCGAAAGAGGCGCGGGCTTCGTCACCGGCCGGAAGCAAGTCCAACGATGGATTCCGCTCGTTCATGCCGCCTTCAAAGACTGAGTCGAACAACTCGCGGACGACCAACAACAGCGAGCCTTCGCGCAACACGCAATCACACACGGAAAGCTCGCCGCATTCCGCTCCGGCCAGCCACAACGAGCCGAAGCCGAACCAGCATTCGAATCCGGCTCCGCACAAGTCGAGCCCTCCGCCGCACCAGAGTGCTCCCAAAGAGCCGCGCAAGGGCCGCTAACAGAGGTCAGGTTGTATGAAGAATTGAG
Source organism: uncultured Acidobacteriota bacterium (assembly GCA_963701925.1). Lineage (GTDB taxonomy): Bacteria > Acidobacteriota > Terriglobia > Terriglobales > Acidobacteriaceae > Sulfotelmatobacter. The sequence goes on along the minus strand of CAVPBQ010000003.1, from coordinate 875,318 downwards.
ACCACGCCCCATCCTAACGTTGCGCACTGTGCGACGTTAGGATGGGGACTTTGTTTTTAGGCAGGATTACTCGGCTTTCTTCGCCGGATAAGGATTCGAGTACTTGAGCACGGTCGACAAATCAGTCCCGCGAATCGTCCCCACTGAGTGATAGAGCAATCCCCACGAGTCGATCGTCGAGTTATCCGGGAAAACACAGGTCTCGAGAAGATCGTCAATTCCACTCGTCGACACCCAGGCCCCGCCAGACGCCTGTAATGCCCCGATCTCGGCGCCGCCGATTTGCGTGCAATAGCACGAGGCGGGGTTCCCATTGCAGGTACCGCTGTACTGTGGCTCTGCGTAGTAGGCCAGCGCAGCGATGGTTGGCTTGGGCGAGAAAAGCGTTTGCAGCGAAATATGAATCCGCGATCCGTCCGTAGCGGACGTGTACTGGCAGAATCCCTCCACTCCGTCCAAAGGGAGCCAGTCCTGCGGAGGATTGTTCGTTCCCAATACCGCGTGCCGCGTTTCCACCAGCCCGCCCGTGGTGGTGCAGTAGTTCTCTTTCGTGGCCGGAGTATTCGCCGTCTTCGTTGTCGCAGTTTGAGCGACTGCCGGAACTACTCCGCACAGAATCGAAATTGCAGCGAATGCCGCAAATTTTTGCATAGCGCGCATGAGATCTCCCTCTGCTGATTTTTTCCCAGCTTCCCGCTGAGTCGCGAAAGTCTATCACGGAAGCCGCCGGTTGCAGCCGGCAATTCAGCGCGAAACGCCTTATCCGGCGCGGCTTTCCGTCGCCCGAAGCTGACCTGTGGCCACACTCGGGAGCAAGAATCTTGCCTGCCGGACCGCAAATTGTTTTCTGATCACTCATCGATGATCATTGGTCGGTGAAAAACTCCCCCATTTTTGCCATTCCCCAAAACCACACTCTCATGCGAAATTAGAGTCGTGCCTGTAGTCGTTCGCCCATCTCCGATCCATTCCGTTGGCGTATATGCCGCCACGCCGATCCGCAAAGGCACGCGTGTCGTCGAATACCTCGGTCCGCACATCACACCCGAGGAAGCCGACCGCCTTTACGAGCACACCTCGCGCACCTATCTGTATGGCTTGGAAGATGGCAAAACAGTGATAGACGGCGTAGGGCTGGGCGCCTACCTGAACCACTCCTGCGATCCTAATTGTGAGGTCGATGAGATCAAGGGCCACGTCTGGCTCATCGCTCTGCGCGACATTGCCGCCGGCGAAGAACTCGTGTGGGATTACAACCTGTACGACGATGAAGATCCCGCTCCCTGCTACTGCGGCTCGCGCAAATGCCGCGGCACTATGTACTCCCGTGAGTGGATGGCAAAGATGCGCCGCCGCGAAGCGCGAAAGAAGAAACAAGTGGAAGCGGCAAGCAACGGCGGGACCACTACCCCCAACGGCGCGGTAGTGGCTGGAAGTCGGAAGCCTGCGGCTCCAGGTTTTGAAAGGGCGCGTCTCTAGCCGCGCCATGTCTCCTAGCGGTGTTTCACTCCCTTGCCGCGCTCCCGCCATCCCTCAATGATCAGATACAGCACGGGAATGAAAAACAGATTTAGCACCGTCGACATAATCATTCCGCCGAAGACCGTCGTGCCCACCGAATGCCGTCCGTTCTCGCCCGCTCCGGTCGCCACGACCAGCGGCACGACGCCCAAAATAAATGCCAGGGACGTCATCAGAATCGGTCGCAGCCGGATGGTCGCCGCCTGCACCGCCGATTCCACCAGCGGAATGCCACGCTCGCGCAGTTGTTCGGCGAACTCCACAATCAGAATTGCGTTCTTGCTGGCAAGTCCAACCAGCATCACCAGACCCACCTGGCAGAAGACATCATTCTGCAGACCGCGAATCCACTGCGCTCCCAGGGCGCCCAGCAGCGCCATCGGCACTGCCAGCAAGACGATGAACGGCAGCACAAAACTTTCATACTGCGCCGAAAGCGTCAGATACACCACCAGCGTTCCGAGGCCGAACAAAATCAGTGACGTTCCGCCGGCCTGCAATTCTTCCAGCGACAAGCCCGTCCAACTGTAGGAAAATCCCTGCGGCAGTTTCTTGGCCAGATCTTCCATGGTCGCAATCGCCTGCCCAGAGCTGTGTCCCGGCATGGCCGAGCCGTCGATCTCCGCCGACCGGAACAGGTTGTAGTGGCTGATCACCTGCGGAGTCGTCGTTTGCGTGATGCTGATCAAATTATCCAGCGGAATCATCGCCCCCGAATCGGAACGCACATAGAACTGCCTCATGTCCTGCGCCCTCGCCCGGAACTCTTTGTCGGCTTGTACGTATACACGATATGACCGGTTGTTGAAGTCAAAATCGTTCACGTACGCCGACCCCATGTACACGCCAAGCGTGTCGGTAATCTGCGACAGAGGCACGTGCAGGCTCTTCGCCTTCTCGCGGTCAATCGTCACCAGATATTGCGGATCATTCGCGGTGAACGGAGTGTACAGTCCAACCAGATCTTTGCGCTGCCGCGCTGCTCCCATCAGGCCATAGGTGGCGCCGGCCAGTTCCTCAAGTTTGTGCGCCGCCAGATCCTGCACCACAAACTGAAATCCGCCAAACTGTCCCAATCCCTGCACGGCAGGCGGCAGCGTGGCGAACACGATTGCCCCCGACACTCCAAACAGCCGTGGGCGCACGCGGTTCACAATCGCCGTCGCCGTATGTTGCTCGCCCTTGCGCTGCCCGTACGGTTTTAGCGGAACGAAAATGAGTCCCTGATTGGCCGCAGATCCGGCAAAACTGAAGCCGGCGACTGAAAACGTTCCCTCGGCCTCGGGCACATCCGCCAGCATGTCCGATACCTGCTTGCCGATGGCTTTCGTATATTCGAGCGACGCGCCCGAGGGCGATTGAATCACGATGATGAAATATCCCTGGTCCTCATCGGGCACAAATCCTTTAGGCACTCGCGTGAACACAAAATAAGTTAGCCCCAGCCCGGCGAAAAACAGCACCACCATCGCCAGCTTGTAATCCAGCACGTGACGCAACATGCGGCGGTACCCGCGAGTCATCAACGAGACGCCGTCGTCAAACTTTTGCAGCCACCACCATTTTTGCCGGTGCGGACCACTCAGGAAAATTGCCGCCAGCACGGGAGCCAGCGTCAGCGCGTTGAAGGCCGAAATCGCGATGGAAAATGCGATGGTCAGAGCGAACTGCCGGAACAGAATGCCGGTCGTCCCCGGAAAGAACGCCACCGGCACAAACACGGCGCAGAGCACCAGCGAGGTGGCGATGACGGCGCTGGTAATTTCGGCCGTGGCTGCGGCTGCGGCCTTGTGCGAATCGTGTTCCCCCTCAGTAATATGGCGCTCAATATTTTCAATCACCACGATCGCGTCGTCGACCACCAGGCCGGTGGCGAGCGTGATGCCGAACAGCGTCAGCGTGTTGATCGAAAAGCCGAGCAACTTCACAAAAACGAAAGTGCCAATGAGCGAAACCGGTGTGGCGATGAAGTGAATCATCGTCGTCCGCCAATCGCCCAGAAAGATGAAGATCACCAGGATGACGAGCGCAATTGCCGAGCCAACCGTGTAGACCACGTCGCGGATCGACTCACCCACAGCGTCAGTGGTGTCGAACGCGACTTTGTAGTGCATGCCCGCAGGAAAACTTTTCGACAGCCGCTCCAGTTCCGCAATGGCGCGGCGATGCACATCGAGCGCGTTCGCTGTCGAAAGCTGCGTGACTCCGATGCCCACCGCATCCTGGCCGTTGAACTGCAGATCGTTGCTGTAGCTCTCCGCACCCAGATCCGCGTGGCCTACATCCTTCAATCGAACCAGCGTTCCGTCTGAGTTCGTCTTCAAAATAATGTCGTCGAACTGCGAAGACTCGCTCAGCCGTCCCACGACCCGCACGCTGATCTGATATTGCTGGTTCGGGATCGACGGTTGCTGTCCGACCTGGCCCGCCGCCACTTCCACGTTTTGTTCCGAGAGCGCATTCACCACATCCGTCGCCGTCAGCCCGCGCCCCGCCATGCGCACCGGATCGAGCCACAGCCGCATGGAATATTTGCGCTCGCCAAAAATCAGCACATCCGCCACACCCGGAATTCGCTTCAGCGAATCGCGGACATACACGTCCAGGTAATTGCTCATGAACAGCGTCGAATACTTACCGTTGTCGGCCGTGACCGCGGCCCCGAACACGAAATTCTGCGACGTCTTTGCCGTGGTGATGCCGACTGCCTTGACCGCGCTCGGCAGCCGTCCCTGCGCCGTGTTGACGCGGTTCTGAATGTCAACCGTGGCCAGGTCCGGATTGCGCGTCAGATCAAATGTGACGGTGATGCTGCTGGTGCCATCGTTGCCGCTGGTCGAGGTCATGTACTTCATTCCCTCGGCGCCGTTAATTTGCTGCTCCAGCGGAATGGTGACTGCGCTCTCCACTGTCTGCGCGCTCGCGCCGATGTAGGCGCTGGTAACGCCCACCTGCGGCGGCGCCAGATTGGGGAACTGTGAAATTGGCAGGGTCGGGATTACCGCCGCGCCCGCCAGCACGATCAGCAGCGCGCAAACGGTGGCAAATACCGGTCGGCGGATAAAAAATTCAACGAACATGAAGATTCAGATCCTCAGCGGCACTGCTAAGCGCGTAAGCTAGATTGCAAGTTGGAGAATTAGAATGGTCGGTCTGCGAGCTAGGTTTACTGGCCGCTCACAACTCGCGGCGCATGGCTAACTCTGCGGAATCACCGGCACCCCATCCACAAGAAATTGCGTACCGGAAATTATCACTTTATCCCCGGGCTTGATGCCATCCTGCACTTCGTAATCGTTGTCCACGGTCTGGCCAATCTTCAAAGGTTTTTGTCGCGCTACGAACGAGCCACCCTTCTGGGGCTCGGCGACAAACGCGAAATACTGCCCGGCCAGTCGCGAAACCGCAAGGATCGGAACCTCCGGATTCTCGTGCGTCCCGAAAATTACCCGCGCCCGCACAAACTGCGATTGGCGCAGCGCATCATTACTATTTGCGATCGGCGCTTTCACCAGCACCGTCTGCGTCGTGTTGTCCACCTGCGGGGAGATGAACCTCACCTTCGTGTTAGCCAGCACCTTGCCGTCGCCGTTCACGATCTGCACCGGCAAATTCATCTTCAGCTGCGTCGAGTGCTCGATCGGAACATAAATGTAGGCCTCCAAACTTCCCGGCTGATCGACGGTTGTCAGTTGGGTAGAGACCGTGACCCGATCGCCCACCCGCACCGGAATATCGCCGACAATTCCAGTCCGCGGCGCGACCACCTTGTAGTAATGCAGTTGCACTTCCTGTTCCTTCACCTGCGCATTCAGCGAATCCATCTGTGCCTGCGCAGCGTCCAGATTCGACTTCGCCTGATCGAGGTCCTGCTTGCTCACGACGCCCGCCGAGGCCAGCCCGACCGTGCGGTCATACTGCTTCTTCGCCCAGTCCAGATTTGCCTGCTGCGCCGCCCGCGCGCTCTCCTGGCTCTTCACCGTGGCCTGCTGCTTCAGTGGATCGATCTCCATCAACTCGCTGCCTTCGGTCACGCGGTCGCCTGAGTGCACGAAAATCTGGGTGACCTGCCCCTCAACCTGCGGCATGATCACCGCCGAGTCTCGCGACTTCATCGTGGCCACGTACTCCGAAGCATCGTTGACCGGAACGTCCTTCGCCTCGAGCACTTTGACCGGCATCGCCTGCGGACCCGCTGCCTGCGGATTCGAAGCTGCCTTGCTCGAGCAACCGACACTGAATGCGCTAGCCGCCAAAGCGGCCACCAACAGGCCGCTCTCTAACAGGTTTAAAAGATTCTTTTCCATAACGTCGAATCACGCCCCTAAACAATCTACTCGTAACGAAAGAAATGCGAAAGCAGAGGCCGGACGAAAAGGTGCGCCGGGCGGTCCACGATTTCCTACTGACAGCAAGATTCCAAACCACGCTCCCAGGACGCAAAATATCGACTGGTTCCGGCCTCTGTGCTCTCGGAATCCTCTATGGTGAAACTCTTTGCACAGCCCGCCGGTTACGGCTTGAGGATGAGAAATCCGACGGAATATCCGTTTAGAGGGATGGTAATCTGCGCCGCAGGTGTAACCGAAGTCGAAACTGGGCCGTTCGTCACGCTGGTACTGCTGTCGATCACAAGTAGGCTCGCGCTTGAAAAACTCCCCAGCGCGGAAACGTCGACCAGCACATTCTGCGCAACGCCGGGCCCGTTGTTATCGCTCGCCGGATTGTCGATCGTGTGATTGGAGATCATCACCACTACGCTGCCATCGGTCTTAAGGACGGGCAAAGTTTCCAGATCCGTATCGTCCGTAGAAGTGTATGAGAGTAAGGTCGAACCGGCGGCCGCGGGAAACATCTGGCCCAGCCAGTAGTCGACCCAATAACTCAACTGCCGAGCGTCGTTATTGTAGTCAACCTCGCCAAACTGCTGGTCCGCGTCGAAATCCCAGTGATACAAGGCCTGCACTCCAGCTTTGCCCAGCTGCGAAAATACATATGGCCTCCAGGCCGCGAAAAACGGGCTCGATCCGCGCAGGTCAGTCACAAATGTCTGTCCCGGATTGCACGCGCTGATTCCGTTGCCCGCGTCGTAGTCGGCGTTCACATTGTTTTCCGTGACCCACACCGGCACGTTGGCTAACAGCGCATTGGTCGCGAGATTCGATTGGATGGTTTGCACGCTGCTGACAAATCGCGGCACCGTGCCCATCAGCATCGCGTCGGTGTCTTTCTGATTGCATGACGAATAATAGTGCGATGCGACCACATCCACCTGCGCGGTCACGTTCTGCGCGAAAGTCAGCGCCCAGTCTTCGGAACTGCAACACATTTCCAGTCCGACGAACTTCAAAGAAGAGTCCGCCGCCTGCATGGCCGGCACCAGCGCGTTGTACATCGATGTGTACTCGGCCGCGGTGAGATGGTTGTTGATGCTGGGCTCGTTGTAAATGCCCCACCACGTGATTTTGTCACCGTTCTGCGCATAGGCCTGGGATTCATATAGCGTGCCATTCGCAATGAATCCACCCGTGTTGTAATACTTCACCAAATTCTGCGCATAGGTGGCGAAGGCAGAGAAGTCCGTTGTGCTGGCGAAGCTCTGGCTATCGTCGTTATTCAGGTAGAGAAACGCGGGCGCCTTCGCAATCTGAAACTCCGGGCTGTGATCGCCCACGCCGAGCACCTTCTGCGTAATCGGATCTTCAATCGTAAAATTCCAGGCGGTTGAAGCAGTCCCTTCCGCTCCCTGCGGTACACCTTGAGAGATAGCCTGCAATCGCACATGATGCGGCCCCAAATTGCTGAGAATCGTAGTCGCTGTCGGGTTTGTCGTGAAGAATTGATAATCCCACTCGGCCGGCTGAAAGGCAGTCGACATCGCTACGGTGAACGGCGCGGCTGTGCCCTTCGAAATCGTCACCGTAACCGTCGGAGTCGCCCCTCCGCCTCCTCCTCCGCCTCCTGCGCCACCGGATACCATGCTCCCGCCGCCACAAGCCGAGCCGAAGGCCAGCAATCCAAAAAGCAGAGATAACGGCGCAAACCTCATGTGTCCGATTCTACGCCCGAAAATCGGCGTTCCACTTTCGTGTGTACCTCTGTGACCTCGATGGTTAAGCCCTTCCCCCCGCAATCATTAAAGCCAAAATTTCCTTCAAGATCTTCGCGGCCACGGTAGCCGTAACCCCATCCAAGTCCCGCACTGGGTTGTACTCCACCAGATCCGCTCCCACGATCTCGCCCTCGATCGCGTGCAGATGCGTAATCACTTCGCGCACCGACATTCCTCCCGGCTCGCGATGCGAAACTCCAGGCGAGAAGGCCGGATCCAGCACGTCGATATCGAACGAAACATAAACCGGCCCTGCCACCTTCAACTTTTCGTAAGCCGGCAAACTTCGCATCTCCACCATCTCGACGCCAAACTTCTCCGCCTGCTCCCGCTGATGCCGGTTCGCCGTCCGAATTCCCACCTGCACCAAGCGTTTTGCCAACCTCGCTTCCATAATTCGCGCGAACGGACAGGCATGCGATAACCGGTTCCCCTCAAACTCATCATACAAATCCGGATGAGCATCGAAGTGCACAATCGTCAACTCCGCATAGCGCTGCGCGAACGCCTTCAAAATCGGAAACGTAATGGAATGATCTCCGCCCAGTGAAACCGGACGCTTCCCGCGTTCGATGAGCGCCCCCACGCCGCTCTCAATCGCCGCGAAAGCATCGATCTCTCTGAACGCGAGATCGCCCGCGTCCTCATACGCTCCAGTGGTGCCCAGGTTCACACCCAACTCTGCCCAGGAATTCGAACCCTCGCAGCGCAGCGCCTCGCGAATCTTCTCGGGAGCATCGCCGGCCCCGCGCAAGCATGACGACTGCCCATCAAACGGAATTCCCAACAAGCTCGGCACGCCCACCCTCGTCATTGAAGTTCCCTCAAGAAATTTTCCCCTTCCTCAGTTGTCGTCTAAGGACATCACTGTAGAACTTCCAGCGCATCTGTGCATTGTCTGTAATTTTTCTTTAACGTTTCATCTCACGAATTTAAGTTTCCTCGCATTCCGCGCAAACGCGCTCAAGCTCCGCATCATTTGTTGTGGATTTCTGTTTACGCGCTATTGATCTCCGAGTCACGTTCCCGTAACCGCTGCCCCGCTACCTTCCTCAGAGCAGTTTCTTCAGGAGGAAAAATCGATGACTACACCAGGTTTCCTGGCGAAAGCCCGGCAGCACTTTGCCGTCGGCGTGAGCCTTGTCGCACTCACCGCCAACCTCGGAGCGCCGCTTCCCGCAGCCGCTCAAGACCATCCATCCACCGCCTCACCCATTCAGCACGTGATCATTATCATCGGTGAGAATCGCACCTTCGATCATGTGTTCGCCACCTACCAACCGATTCAGGGAAGCGTCTCCAACCTGCTATCCAAAGGCATCGTCAATGCGGACGGAACGCCGGGCCCCAACTTCTCGCTGGCCAGCCAGTCCTCCGCTTCCGACACCACCACCTATCAGTTGAATCCGCCGGACAACGTTCCGTATTCCGTGTTGCCTCCAGTGCTTGCGGGCGGTTACACAACAGCCCCGTTCCCCACCGCCGCCTCGGCGATGTTGTACGAGAACGGTCTCGAGACGGATGACTATGTCCTACTCACCACCGGCGGCACCGGCCTGAGTCATGGAGCCGTGGATACCCGCATCCCGAATGCAACGACTCTGCCTTCCGGTCCGTTCCAGATCACTTCTTCCACTCATCCCTACGACGCCTACGACAACAGCCCCGTGCATCGCTTCTACCAGATGTGGCAGCAACTGGATTGCAACGTGGCGAACGCCACCACGTCGAATGCCACGGGATGCGCGCATGACTTGTTTCCTTATGTCGAAACTACGATTGGAGCCGGATCCAACGGTCTAGCGCAGATCTCCGGCTTTAACGACACCACCACTGAAGAGGGCTCAACCTCGATGGGCTTCTACAACGTGTTGGAAGGCGACGCACCTTATCTTCGATTCCTGGCCGACACCTATGCCATGAGCGACAATTACCACCAGGCCGTGATGGGAGGAACCGGCGCCAATCACGTGATGCTGGGCAGCGGCGATGCCATCTGGTTCGCGAATGCTCAAGGCAAACCGGCCATGCCTCCGCACAATCAGTTAATCGCCGAGGGTAGTTCGAATGCCGGCATTGTCGACGAAATCGAAAACCCCAACCCGGCGCCGGGCACCAATAACTGGTATACCGAGGACGGCTACGGCGGCGGTTCGTTCGGCTCCGCTTCTTACGGCGGCGGAACTTATTCCGAATGCACCAACACCAGCCGGTCGGAAGTCGCTCAGATCACCGATTTCCTGGGCGCGCTAAGCACCCCCATCAATCCTCGCTGCCAGCCCGGCTACTTCTATCTATTGAACAACTACAATCCCGGCTACTACGGAAACGGCCAGAACGCCTACGCCGATATCAACAACCCGAACGAGACCGTGTTCACCATTCCGCCTTCGCCGCTGAAGACGATCGGCGACACCTTGATCGCGGCGAAAATTTCATGGGCTTACTACGGCGATCAGTGGGGCGAGTATCTTGCCAACCCTTATCTGAACTATGTCACTCCCGACAACACGTACTGCAACATCTGCAACCCGTTCCAGTACACGAATTCGATCATGCGCAGCGCCGTTGGCCGGGCTCACTTGCAAGACACCACCAACCTTTATCAGGCAATTAAGACCGGAGCCCTGCCCGCCGTTTCCTTCGTAAAACCCGACGGCTGGCTCGACGGCCACCCATCTTCCTCCAAGCTCAATCTGTTCGAGGGCTTTGTGAAGAAGATCGTGGACGGAGTGCAGGCCAATGCGGAACTGTGGAAGAGCACGGCGATCTTCGTCACCTTCGACGAAGGCGGCGGCTACTATGATTCCGGCTACGTTCAGCCCCTCGACTACTTCGGCGATGGCACGCGCATTCCGCTGCTCATCGTCTCTCCCTACTCCACCGGCGGTCGCGTGAATCATAGCTACTCCGACCACGTCTCGCTGCTCAAGTTCATCGAACGCAATTGGAATCTGCCGCCGGTGACCACGCGCAGCCGCGACAACTTCCCGAATCCCAAAACCGCAGCGGGCAATCCCTATGTGCCGACTAACAGCCCGGCACTCGATGACCTGTTCGACGCCTTCCACTTCACCAAGTAAGAAGCCGGTTGCAGTGACAAAACGGGGCTCCATTTCTCGCGCGTCCTTTGCGCGCAGGAAATGGGGCCCTTGACTTTGGTGTTGCGGACGGCGCCTTAACCCCTCGCCCAGCCTTGAAAATTGCACCGGGCCTCAGCCTAGAATCCCCCACACCTGACCCCGCATCCTTTATCCTAGATAGTTCACTTATGCCGACCAGAAAATCCAGTTCCTCCGCTGTGTTCGATCCCCGCGCCTCGACCAATGGCACTAATCCCGAACGCGAGCGTGTCTTCGCCGCCTATCGCCAGTGGGGATATCTCGAAGGCGACCTCGACCCGCTCGGCTTCCTCCGCCCCCGCGCCACGCCCGAACTCGAAAAAGAAGGCGAGTTCGCCCGCCAAGCCCGCGCCATCTATTCCAGCACCATTGGCATCGAGATCAACCACCTCTACGCTCCCGAGCGCCGCCAATGGGTTTACGACCGCATGGAATCGCCCGATCAAGGGTTTGAGATTACTCCGGAAATTCAGAGCCGAGTTCTCGACCAGCTCATCCGCGCCGACATTTTCGAGCAAGTCATGCAGCAGCGTTATCTGGGCTCCAAGCGCTTCTCGCTCGAAGGCGTCACGGCACTCATCCCACTAGTCGACGAAGCTCTCGACGCTGGCTCGCGCCTCGGCGCCATCGAACTGGTCATGGGCATGAGTCATCGCGGACGCCTCAACGTGATCGCTCACATAGCTCAGCGCCCAGCTCAGGAAATCTTCGCCGGATTCGAAGACGTCGACCCGCGCAGCGTGCTCGGTTCCGGCGACGTTAAATATCACATGGGTGCGACTGGAGAATACGCGACGCGCAGCGGCAACAAGGTTCACATTCATCTGGTTTCGAACCCGAGCCATCTCGAAGCCGTAGATCCCGTGACGGTAGGCCGCACTCGCGCCAAGCAAGACCGCACCGAAGAAGGCGGCCGCGAAAAATATCTTCCGCTGCTCGTCCACGGCGACGCCGCATTCGCCGGACAAGGCATCCTCGCAGAGACCATGAATTACGCTGACCTTCCCGGCTACACCGTCGGCGGCACGATTCACGTAGTCGTCAACAATCTGCTTGGCTTCACCACGAGTTATACGGAAGAGCATTCGACGCGCTTCGCCGCCTGCATCGCGCGTCGGCAATCAATCCCGATTTTTCACGTCAACGCGGAAGATGTGGACGCGGTCATCCGTGTGGCTCGCATGGCCGTCGAATACCGCTATCGGTTCTGCACTGACGTTGTCATCGATCTTATCGGTTATCGCCGCCATGGTCACAGCGAAGTCGACGATCCCACCATCACCCAACCGCTGCTGTACAAGAGAATCAAGGAGCATCCGCCGCTGTGGGAAATTTACGCGGACGACATCGGTGCCAGCGATGCGCCAGCCCGCGCCGCCGCCATCAAAGCGGAATTTGAAGCCGCGCAGAAACAAGCGGGCTCCATCAAGCAGAAACCAACTCTTCGCGAACTTCCCAAGTATTGGAACAATTATTTCGGAGGGCCTCACCGCCCGGAATATGAAGTCGAAACCGGACTCTCCTCCGCCGAACTCGCGGAATTAACCGATCGTCTCACGACCTATCCCGAAAGTTTCCACATTCACCCGAAGGTGAAGAAGCTTCTCGAACAACGCGCCGAGATGGGACATGGAAAGCGCCTCGTCGACTACGGCATGGCCGAAGCGCTCGCCTTTGGCAGCCTGGTGAAATCCGGCATCCACGTGCGTTTCAGCGGGCAGGACTCCCGCCGCGGCACCTTCAACCAGCGTCACTCCGTTCTCATCGACATCGAGAACGAAAACGAATACGTCCCGCTGGAAAATATCGCGCCCGGCCAGGCTCGCTGCGAAATCTATAACTCAACGCTTTCCGAGGCAGGCGTTTTAGGTTTCGAATACGGATACAGTCGTGACTATCCCGAATCGCTCGTCCTGTGGGAAGCTCAGTTCGGCGACTTCGTCAATGTCGCACAGGCGATCATCGACCAGTTCATCAGTGCTGGAGAGGCCAAATGGAATCTGCTCTCAGGCCTGGTCATGCTGCTTCCACACGGCTACGAAGGCCAGGGCCCCGAACATTCCAGCGCGAGAATTGAGCGCTTCATTCAGCTCGCGGCCAAGCACAATCTGCAGATCGCGCAGCCCTCGAATGCCGCGCAATATTTTCATTTGCTGCGCCGCCAGGCTCTGCGCCACTGGCGCAAGCCGTTAATCGTCTTCACGCCGAAGAGCATGCTGCGCCATCCCGACGCGAGTTCGCCCATGGAAGATTTCACGCACAAGAATTTCCTCAACGTCATCCCCGACACTGAGGTCGGAGAGGCCGACCGCATCCTGATCTGCACCGGAAAAATCGGCCACGAGCTCCAGGCCGAACGCAAACGAAGAAACGACAAGACCACGGCGATCGTTTTCTTAGAACAGATCTATCCATTCCCAGAACAGGAGGTGGTCGCCGAATTCGATCGCCATGGCCAACACGCTGACATCGTCTGGGTGCAGGAAGAGCCCGCCAATATGGGAGCGCTGTTCAACATGCTGCCCAGGCTGAAGCGCATCTCCGGCAATCGCCCCGTGCTATCGGTAAAGCGCAGTTCCAGCCCCAGCCCAGCCACCGGCAGCGCAAAGGCGCACGAGGTAGAGCAAAAAACGCTGCTCACGCTAGCCTTCACCATTAAGTAATCAGGGTGCCCCATCCTTGTCGCGTTTTTGGCGACAGGGTGGGATTTTGATTTCCCTGCCTACTTCTCCGGCCTCTCCGTAACCGCCTTCCCACCCGCGCCTGGCAAATTTGCGGCAGGCCCGCCCTTCAACAACTCCTCCAAACTTCCGTACGCATAAATCGTCTGAGCATGGTTCGCCATCAACCCACCCGTATCCGCGGTAGGCCCGTAATTACTATGCAAATCACGCCCCAGCATCCGCAACATCGCCATCAACTGGCCGCGATGATGCGAGGTATGCGCAATCCGCCGTACCATCACCCAGGCCCGCGACCGCGTGACGTCAAAGAAGGAGGTCTTCCCCTCCCACCACTCGTCATCTTTGGCCTTCAGCGCCGACAGCCGCTTTCCGCTGTCCTCCGCGTACTGCTTAATGAATTCCATCCGCGTCTCTTGCGCCGGCAGCGGAGGTGCGCCCACATCAATGCCCAGCATGTTGCGAAACCATAAATCCTCGCTTACGCACTGATGCACCATCTGCTCATGCACGCTGCGCCCCCGCGGGTCGCCCACGCGCGACCGCACCGGCAAATCTTCCTCGCAAAACTCACTCCACACACTGACCACCTTCACCCGCTCGGTCGAGTAGGTCTCCACCAAAAATTCGTATCGCATAAGCGAAATGTTACCAAGCACCCACCCGGCCTCAATATGAACGCCTGATGAATATCCGCGTCCCATCGCTCAACCACGCACTCGGCGTTAGGTAGCGGCTGCCGCGTTCGATACAATACTCGCGTGAAACCCAGCATCTTCGTCGTCGAAGACGATCCCGACATTTCCCGCCTCGTTCGCCATCACCTGGAGAACGAAGGCTTCACCGTCCGCGTTTATCCCACTGGAGCCAACGTTCTTTCTGACGCCGAACGGCAGCGCCCTGCGCTTTTCCTGCTCGACATCATGGTCCCCGGCAAAGATGGCCTGGAAATCTGCCGCACCATTCGCCAGACCACGGGACTCGCCGCCGTCCCTGTAATTTTTCTGACTGCCAAGAGCAGCGAAGCGGACCGCGTCCTCGGGCTCGAACTCGGCGCGGACGACTACATCGCCAAGCCTTTCAGCCCGCGCGAACTTGTCGCGCGGGTCAAAGCTGTTTTGCGCCGCTTCGAGCGCCCACTTCCGCCGAGCCCGGTCAAGGTTGGCGAAATCGAAATCGATCCTTCCGCTATGACCCTCACCGTCAGCGGCGCGCTGGTTCCCACCACGGCTACGGAATTCCGCCTGCTCGATTATTTTGCCCGTCATCGCGGGCGCGTTTTCACGCGCGATCACTTGCTCGACTCCGTCTGGCGCGATACTTCCTACGTCACTCCACGCTCCGTCGATGTCTACGTGCGCCGCATCCGCGAAAAAATCGAGCCCGACCCGGAAAATCCGCGCTATCTGAAAACTGTGCGGGGCGCGGGTTATCGCTTCGAGGCCCCCAAATGACCAGAGTGTTTTTGAGCAGAGGGATGAACGCCCCAAGATGAAGAACCGCATTTTCTTCAAGCTGCTCGCAGTCTTCCTCATCGTCATCGCCGCGACAGCCCTCATCATGGATCTGATGCTGGGCAGCGCCTGGGAAGCCTCGCTGCGCAGCGAGATCGAGCGCAATCTCCGCCAGAAAACGTTGATGTTCGCCCATCGCGTCGAGAGCGATCACGCCCACTCACTAGCGGAAATCGCCGCCCAGGAGGGTCAAGCTGCCGGGGCGCGCGCCACCGTCATCGACGCTTCGGGCAGAGTGCTCGCCGACTCTCAATCCGATCCCTCCAACATGGAGAACCATTCCACGCGCAAGGAATTCGCCGGCGCACTCTCGGGCCAGGTCGCCTCCGACGAGCGCCGCAGTAAGACGGTCGGCATTCCATTTCTCTACGTCGCCGCGCCCGTTTCCGGCGGCGCCGTGCGCCTGGCTTATCCGCTCTCCGATGTGGAAGCAATTCAGCAGCAGGTCCACCGCCGCATGCTCTGGGGATCGGCACTCGCTCTGCTCATCGCGCTGCTGGTCGCCGGCACTGCCTCCGTCTGGACTTCGCGCCGCCTCGAGAACATTGTCGATGTCGCTGCCCGAATCGAACAAGGAGATCTTCGCGCCCGCGTGCACGACAAGCCCCTTGATGAGATCGGCCGCGTCGCTGCCGCCATCGACAAAACTGCCGGACAGGTCGAGCGCAGCTTCGCCGCCGTTCGCTCCAGCCAGCGCCAGCTCGAGACTCTGCTCAATAGCATGCAGGATGCAGTGATTGCCGTCAGCTCCGACGGCCTGGTGCAGTGGGCCAATCAGCCCATGGATCGTTTGGTTCCGCAACGCACTCGCCTCAACGCTCCGGTGGTCGAGACCATCCGCGATCCGGATTTTCTGGCCACCGTCAACGCCGCCACCACGTCCAAGCAAGTGAAGACCGCGCGCGCCACCTCCATTGTTCCCGGCCGCGCCTTCGATGTCACTGCTGCCCCATTGCCGGATGGCGGCGTCGTGGCCGTGCTGCGCGATCTCACGGAGACCGAGCGCGTGGAAAAAACTCGCCGCGATTTCATCGCCAACGTCTCCCACGAACTGCGCACGCCGCTGACTTCGATTCAGGGGTATTCCGAAACCCTTCTCGACAGCTCTCCTGAAAATACCGCGCCCAGCCGCGAGTTTCTTGAAATTATCCGCAAGAATGCGGCTCGCATGTCTCGCCTCACCGAAGACTTACTCACGCTGGCGCGCGTTGAGTCGGGCGAGACTCGCTTTGAAACCGAACCCGCCCCGCCCATCGAACTACTGCACGATGCCGAAGAAAGTTTTCGCGAGATCGCACGCAACCAGGGCGTCGAACTGCAGATCGTGGATGGCGACACCGGAATACTCGAGTCGCTCCCTCTTGTGCTGGCCGACCGCGAAGCCATTCACCAGGTCTTCTCTAACCTGATCGACAACGCCATGAAATACGGACGCTCGGGTGGACGCATCCTGCTCGGCGCGCGCGCAGCGAAACGCGGAATCGAATTTTATGTGCAGGATTTCGGTGCTGGCATTTCTTCCGAACATTTGCCGCGCCTCTTCGAGCGCTTCTACCGGGTCGACAAAGCCCGCTCCCGCGAATCCGGAGGCACCGGCCTCGGCCTCGCCATCGCCAAGCACATCATGCTCGCCCACGGCGGCTCCATCCGCGCCGAAAGCGAGCTCAACCACGGCAGCACCTTCCTCTTCACGCTGCCCAACGCCTAGCGTTCAGATTGTTCGGTCATTCTGAAAACCGCAAAACGACCTGGTGGCCGCCCTGTGTCGGTATCAGGGCAGGAAATTTCTACAAGAGGGCCCACGCTCCGCCCGCGAAAAAATCACGGAAAATTCACAGCTTATTAACCACTCCTTCTACAATAAAATCTATGCTGAGACGTTGGCCATCCAACCCAACGAACGGCAGAAACGCGTCGACGCACTGGCGATCCAGCGCCCTTTGCGTTCGCGCCCGGCGGACACCGTCATGAGTACCGCAGTCAAGACTCCCGACCCCGAACCGGCTCACCACTACATCGTGCGCCGTACCGTCGAAGCGTGTCGCCTCGCCCAGGAGGCCGCGGGCGCCGCAGCCGAAGGCATCGCCACCGGCTCTGCCACTCTGCTCGGATCTCTGCGGCAGCGCGAGCGCGAACTCGACACCCTCGACATGGAAATCGACTCGGGCGTCACCACGGCCATAACCGAAGTCGGCCCCGCCGAAGCCCGCGAGCTTCTGGCCTGCATGAAATTCATGATCGGCCTCGAACGCATCGGCGATTTGCTGCTCAGCTTCGCCAACAGCGCCCAGGCCGCCGAAAACCGCATCGATCCCGAGGACACCCGCGACCTCACGCAGATGGCGACCATCCTCGAAAAAATGCTTACCGACTGTGGCGCTTCGTTTTCCTCGCGCGAAATCGCCAAGGCTATCGACGTCCTCCGCGCCGACGCCGAAATGGATCGCCTCCGCAACCTCATCTTCCTGCGCCACATCGAGAATCCTGAGAACGTTCACCGCCAGGCCAGCCTGCAAGTCATCTTCATGACCCAGTCGCTGGAGCGCGCCGGAGACCACGCCAAGAATCTCGCCGAAGAAGTCTGCCACTTCGTCAGCGGACACACCGTCCGCCACGTCTTAATGGCCTACGACAAGCCGGTGGAACAAATGTTCATCGACTACCTGCGCCGGCGAGAGCACAACCGCTAAGTTTTTTTTGGACGCATGCAAAGTTAGTGTCGAGCGGGCACCCTGCCCACTGCTTTTGACTTCCTTCTGACCATGGCTGAAGAGTGGCCGATCCAACGTCTCATCCGAACCGCTGATGCTCCGCCCAAAACTGCGGCCACGGCAACTTCGGCGGACCGCATACATAAATATCGGGATGATCTACGCTCTCCTCGTTCTTCACGCCCGACGAATTTCCATTGTGCCCCGCCAATCGGCAGGCAGTAAAGGCCTCATCCACCTGCTCGCGCTCCCAGCCGACAACAATTAACGTCGACGGTGGAGGCGTCGGAAATCCTCGCAGCCATCCTGAATTGGTCAGCTGAATCGCCGGCGGCAAATGATATTCCGGTCCCAGTATCGTAACCGCCCCGCCCTCGCCATAATTTCCCACGAGAATGCCAACGTTGTGCCGCTGCTCCGCGGGAAGCGCATCCCGCACACCCGCTACCGCACGGACCAGATCGTCCCAGCCAATCTCCTCGCGCAGGTCGCCATTATTATTCAGCGCAAATTCTTTCAGCGCACCGCTTGGCGCCCAAGGAATAATGATCGCGCTTGAATAGGCTCCGCAAAAGGCAATCCCGGCAAAAACGATCCCTTCCACGGCCCATCGCCATCCTCGCGACCAAGTCGCAACCCAGCGCTCCCCCACCACCGCGCCCATCGCCAGCAGCATCGGATACACCGCCCCAACGTAATAAAACCTGCCCTTGTTTAACGCAAACACAACCACTGGGATGACATACATCCAACCCAGCATCCGAAACCGCCGCCGCCGAAAAAATGCGATCAGACCGGCAATGCAGAGCGGCGCAGAAGCCGGATTCGCGTTGATCCAAAACTGATACTTGAAAAAGCCCTGCGCCCGCCCTTGCCGCACGTCGCGCACATGAATGGAATGAAGGAAGTGATAGGAAATGAAATCATGCCTCACCTGCCAGATCACATTCGGCAAACAGATCACCCAGGCGATCGCAATTCCGATCCAAAACCATTTGGTGCGCAGAAATCTCCGGGCATCTGTCAGCACCAGCCCGCCCAGAATTCCGGCTACATAAAATACCATCGTGTACTTGGTCATCAAACCCAGGCCTACGGTCGCGCCAATAGGGACGCACCATCGCGCATCTTCCGACTTCAAAAGCCGGATCACAAAATAGGCAATCAGCACCCACCACAAATAATCGAACGTCGAATACTGAAACTCCGTCGCCTGAAATATCGCGAGCGGAGCCAGCGCCACGCACACCGCCGCCGTAACCTGCGACAATCTCCCACCGCCCAGTTCATAGGCCATCAATCCCGCCACGAAAATCACAGCAGCCTGCGCAATCACCGAAAACAATCGCAATCCCATCAGCGAATGTCCGAACAAGGCCATCCCCACCCGCTCCACCAACGGCGTGAATGGCGGATATGCCACGAACCCCCAATCCATGTGCAACGCATCGCTCAACGTCTGCAACTCGTCGCGATGAAATCCATAGCGCCCATTCGTCGCCACATGCACCAACGCCGCCACGCCGGCGATCCCGAGCAGAATCGTCGTCTCCACCCGCTCTTCACCACGCTCCAAATCATGCAAAGTTGCGGTCGACCCGTGATCCATGCAGTCTTCTCCCTCGGCTACAGTACGCTACGCGCATCATGGAAGTTCCCGGCTTTGACTAGCCCCGGCCTTCATCGCATTCTGCATTGACACCGCGGCACGCGCCCTCTACCATCCGGCTAAATCTACAAAAGGGGCGTACTCATGCAAATTCCAAAACACCATACTCCCATTCTCACTTCTACCATTCTCTTCGTGGTTGCGTTCACCGCCATCGCCGCACCGCGATATCAGGATCGCGACCGCGACCGGGCCTTCAACCGCGGCTTCCACATTTCCCACGAGCGCATGGCGATCGATTTTGGCGGCGGCAATGGCGGCCGTCCTTCACCCGACGCAGTATGCGAGGAAGATTCCGTAGCGGTCGGATTTCACGTGCAGACCGGAGAATATTTCAACACGGCGTGGCTCGACTGCGCCCACGTTCGCCCTGACGGTGATGTCGGCGGCGAAGTTCACCCGACCGGCCGCACCGGCAGTCCCGGCGGGCGGCCCGTGCAAGACGCGTTCTGTCCCAGAGGCATGGTGATGCGGGGCCTGCGCGGACGCAGCGGCGCTTCCATCGATGAGGCCTTCGGCATCTGCAGCCCGTTGCGCGAGATCGCCGAACGCCGCGACCATCCGCCAACCGAACGCACCCAGTCCGTCCTGCGCCCCGACGCGGGCGGACATCCCGCTGGCGCAGAATGCCAGCCCGGCTTTGTAGTCACCGGGTTCCGCTCCAACAGCGGCGAATATATGGATCACCTGTGGCTGGTGTGCTCCGAAATCCGCCGCTGATGTCGGCACTATCGCGACACGATACTTTCGGCGATAACGGTCAGATTCTGCTAGGCCTTGGCCACATTCGCGGCTGACCAACTTCTTACAAATTCTCCCAGCCGCTGGAGTGCGGCAGGAAATTTGTTGCTGGTCGCCGCGAACCCAAGGCGAAAATGTGCAGGCGCGTCCCAACAATCTCCGGGGACGAGCAGGATGCCCCGTTCCGCTGCCGCCTCGCAGAAGGGGCGGCTGTTCTCTCCACTGACCAGCCACGGGAATGCAGTCACTCCGCCGCGAGGAGGAATCCACCCCAGCGTCTCGCGATGTTCAGCCATGAACGGGATAAGCTGGCGAAGATTCTGTGTTGCAATCTGCTGCGTTTTTCCCAGGACGATCCTGCGGTGGCGCATGGCGATTTCTGCCAGCATTTCTCCGGCAGTATTGTTGGAAATGGAAAAATAAGTTCGCGCATTCCAGTAGTGCTGGCGGCGCCGGGCATCGTGCTCGATCATCCAACCGGTCCGCACGCCAGCCAGCGGGAAGGCTTTCGAGAAATCATGGATGACGGTCGCCTGCGGCAGGCGAGAAGCCGATCGTGTCACTCCTCCGCCATCAGGGTGATGGATAGGGTGGTAGACCTCATCGCTCACCAGTTGAATTTCGCGCGACGCGGTGAACTCGTGCAGGCTGTCCAGTTCCGCATCGCTGATCGTGCCTCCAGTGGGATTGTGCGGATTGTTAATCAGAACCAGCTTGGTATTTCGATCGACCAGTCGCTTGATCTCGTCGAGATCGATACGGAAGCCGTTCTCCTTCCGCACCGCGTAGCAGCGAATCTCGATTCCCAGCGATTCGGGCAGCGCTGAAAATGGAGGATAGCCCGGTCGAGGCAAGACCACGTTGGCGTCCGGTTCTGCGGCCAACCAGAATAGAATCAGCAGAGCCTCCGAGGCCCCAGTGACAACCTGAACCGCGTCGACGCTCACACCTTGCATCTCGGCGATGGCAGCGCGTAAGCTCTCGGCTCCTGCCGGACGGCTGTAGGCCAGCTTGTGATTCAAGAAGCGCTCGCGCTCCTCCTCGCTGGCGAGGCTGAGAATCTCATTTAGCGTCCACCGCGGCCCTTCGCTGGAAGCCAGGTTGAATTCAATGTGGTGCTCGTAACGGTCCAGCCACATATCCAGCAGAAAAGGTTTCAACTGCATCTCACACCTCGGGAGACTCGTACTGGGAGAGCGTCGATCTTGCTCAACATCGAATGACCAATCATGACACCCTGCGTACGGCCGGACGCAGATTGCCAGACACTGCAACCGTACGCTCCGATCCCGCGTCGCGCTCGCCGCGGCGAATCAGCACAACCGCTCCCAGAATCGCCACGGAAGCCAGAACAATCCGGACATTCAGCAACTCCCCCGCCAGCAGCCATCCCAGCAGCACCGCGACCACCGGATTGGCATAGGTGTGCGTCGCCACCAACGTCGGTGGACACTGCTGCAGCAACCACGTGTACGCGGTGAAGGCCACCACCGATCCAAAAATAATTAGATACGCCAATCCCAGCCACGACCGCAGCGTGATGGCCGCCCAGTGCACTGTGTGAAACTCGCCTGTAACTCCAGCCGCGATTAATAACATCGCCGCACCGCACACCAACGGGACCGCTGTTCGCGCCAAAGCGTCGGTGGGCAATTTCACCTTCGCGGACAGAACCACTCCTCCAGCCCACGCCAGCGAACCCGTCAGCACCGCGATCACTCCCAGCAGCGTCGATCCCTTCATGCCCAACTCGCTCGCCATCAGGATCGCAACTCCCACCACGCCCAAACCCAGGCCCAGCGCGCTCGTCCGGCTGATGCGCTGCTGGCCCGTCGCCCACGCCAGCACCAGAATAAACATCGGCTCGGTCGCAATCAGCAACGCCGCCAGCCCCGATCCCACATACTGCTCCGCCCAATGCAGCGATCCGTGACCGATCAGAAAATAGAGCGCGCCCACCGCCATGCCCGCAATCCAATGCTCACGTTTCGGTCGGTACCCGCGCGCCCACGCCCAAGCCAGCAGAATGCTGCCTGCAACCGTATGCCGCATGCCTGCCGTTAGCAGCGGGGGAATGGTCTCGACCGCGTAACGGATCGCCAGATACGTCGATCCCCACACCAAATAGATAGCGGCGAAGGCGAGCGCCAGTTTGATCTGGTAGGCGCGGTTGCGGTCGGGTTGGATGGCGGGAACGATCACGGGCCTGCCTCCTATGATTCTCATCTTCTCGCGCGGGACTTTTTCTTTTCCCGGCATTGGCATGGCGTCGCTGCGGTCTTTGATCTGGGCCAGGATTTGTGCGGGCTCGGTTCGAAACATGGCCTAACCTCCTATCGATACTTCGCAGGTTAGCCACAATCCTACGCCCGGCGATATAACTTGTCAATACAGTTTCAATGGTTAGATAATAGAGTGCAGGAAGTTAACGCGTACCCTATGGCAAAGAAAAGTGCGAAACGCCGCCCGCCGCAGTTCGATCTCATTGGCGGATCCGTGCCGCTCGATTTCATCAATACCTACGACGACCGTTTCTCCGACCATCCTAAAGAGTTGCTCAAGAGCTATGCCGACTTGGCCCGCTTCGCCGAGGACACCCGTATCCTAGATCCGGCGGAGGCGAATCATCTCGCGCAATTGAGCCAGCATTCTCCCCGCGAAGCCGAATGCGTCGTTCATGCCGCCATCGAATTGCGCGAGGCTAGCTTCGCCGTGATCTGGGCGATGGTCACGAAGAAGCCGGTGCCGCGCCCCGCGCTGGACACTCTGAATAAATATGCACAGCAGGCCGCACAGCATTCGTCTCTCGTGCAGGTGAACGGAAAATTCTCGTGGCGCTTCGAGGATGCCGCCAATGACCTCGAAGCCCCGGTCTGGCCCATCGCCCGCGCGGCCGCAGAACTGCTCGCTTCCGATCATCTGGAATTCGTCCACGCCTGCGCGTCGGAAACCTGCCAGTGGCTATTTCTCGACGTCAGCAAAAACCATCGCCGCCGCTGGTGCGACATGACTCGCTGCGGCAACCGTGAAAAAGTCCGTAACTTCTACGCCCGCCAAAAAAAGAACGCATAGCAGCACAAGCACCCCCCGATGGACGACCCCCTCCGGATAAAGTCCTATTGCTCTATGCCCTTCGGAAAAATGAGGGTACACTCGCCAGCGCCTTGCACCGCTTATGGCAGCAAGTCAGCCCTGGGGTTTTCAGGAAACTTTGGAATGCTGTCATCCAAGGAGGGATGATGAATCTGCGCCACACTCGCAATCTCTGCTGGCGTTATCACTCGGAGCGACTTTTCTGGGAGTGCTCAACGCTCAAACCATCACAACTTTTCCGGTGCCGGTGGAGGCCGCAGGAACGTCGATGGTGATGATGGTGCCGTCGGCAGCCCGCAGCCAGCCATGATCGACGCCGGCGGAATCGAGGTAGAAGCCGACCGCGTCGCCCGAATCATTCAGTCCCACACATTGAGTATCGTTCGAGCCGCCTACGCTAAAAATGGTTACTGTACCGCCGATGCTCAAGTAGGCGGAGTATGTCGAATACGGGGGAGGAAGTAGGGTTCCACAAAACTGGTCCGGCTGATTATTGATGCGCCTCGGAACTGCTTGCCGACTCCGATTTCAGTGATCTAAACATGACCGCCGAGCGCCGAGAATCGCGCAAGCGGTCCGGTCCACGCAAGAAGCAGAACGCCCAGGATCACCGGGAACGCACCAGCGCCGAATCCACCGACTCAGAAGACACATTCATTCACATTTCAGACCGGGCCTGAGCGGGCTCCTCGGCTCGACGCATGAGAAGTTCTCAATGATTTAGCGGAGTGCACGCAGCGGCAGGTCAGAAACTTCTAATACAATCCTCACCAGTTTCTCATCTCATGCCTGGAGGCCTGCCCGTGCTCATCCGTTCCCTCATTCTTACCCTGCTCTCGACCGCAGCCCTCGGGCAGAACAGTGCTTCGCAGAACGTTGTCCACTACTCCACCACGATCGACAATGTGAAATATCTTTTTGCCACCGCCGAACCCATCGCGCGCCTGAAGTCGGGCGACATCCTCGACACCAACACACTCGACTGCTTTGGCAACGCCATCAAGAAGCTGGGCGACACGCTCAGCATGGCCAAGGGAGACAACCCGCTCGCCGGACCGTTTTATGTTGAGGGCGCGGAGCCCGGTGACACCCTCGCCGTGAAAATTCTCGACTTGCAGGTCGACGGCGACACTGGCGTCGGCGCATTCGCCCCCGGATTCGGCGCTCTCAACGAAACTAACTACACGCCCATGCTGCATCCCCCGCTGCCCGAGAAAGTCTGGATCTTTCCCATCAATCACGCCGATCACACTGCGACTTTCAAAGCCCTCGACTCCGATTTTTCCGTGAAGATTCCGCTGCATCCATTTTTCGGCTGCATCGGCGTGGCTCCAGCCGAAGGTGAGGCGCGCACCTCCGTCGTCCCCGCCGAGTTCGGCGGCAACATGGATTCGCCCGAAGCCAGCGCCGGCAACACAGTCTATTTTCCCGTGAATGTTAAGGGAGGCCTGCTCTACCTCGGCGACGGCCACGCCGCCATGGGTGACGGCGAGATCGCCGGCACCGCCATCGAAGTTCCCCTGAAGGCGCGCGTGCAGCTGAGCGTAATCAAAGGCCGCAAGATCGATTGGCCGGAATTTGAAAATGACGACGCCATCATGACTGTCGGCGCCTATCGCCCGCTGGACGACGCGTTGCGCATCGCCTTCACCGAACTGGTGAAATGGATTCGCCGCGACTACGGGTTGTCCGAACTCGATGCCTACGAACTGCTATCGCAGGTTGGAAAGATTCACTTGAACGAAATGGTCGACCCCAACTATGTGATCGTCGCGTCAATCGAAAAGAAATACCTGCCGCCGAAAAAGAAATAAGGACTATCTGCGAGTCGTCGTTCCAAGCAAGGCGCAGAACCTATGGTCAGGCCGGATGCCCCATTTTCGCGGGCGCGTTTTCTTGTGCGTGAGAAGTGTTGGTCTGGAAGTAAATCTGAAATCTAACCGCGCCCCTCCACCAACATGCGCATCCCATACTTCGGCCGCAAAGTAATCAACGGCTGCGGCTCAACCCGATGTCCCGGCACTAGATTCAATTTCCATTTCTGCGCGAGAGTGGCCAGCGCCAGCACGCCCTCCATCCAGGCAAATGATTCCCCAATGCACTGCCGCGCCCCGGCTCCAAACGGAAAGTAAGTAAACTTCAGTCGCCGCGCCTTGGCCTCCGGCGTGAACCGTTGCGGATCGAAGCGCAACGGATCCGGGAAAAAACGCGCATCGCGGTGCAGAACGAATTGGCTCATCAGCACGGTAGTCTTCGCCGGAAGAAAATATTTTCCCAGCCGAAAATCTGACAGCGCATACCGCCCCATCGCCCAAGCCGGAGGATACAACCGCAGCGATTCCGCCAATACCATCTCGGTGTACCGCAACCGCGGTAGATCGTCGTAGCCTGGCAGCCGTCCCTGCAGTTCGCGATCGACCTCCGCATGCATCCGCCGCTCACACTCCGGATTTTGCGAGAGCAAATACCAGGTCCAGGCCAGCGCATTCGCCACGGTCTCATACCCGGCAAGAAAAATCGTGATCACCTGATCGCGCAGCGACTGCTCCGATTCCGCGCTCCGGTCCGGCGAAGTAGCCAGCATCATGTCGAGCAATGATCCATCGCTCGCAGATCCAGCGGTCGTAAATCCGGCGATCGAAGACCCACGATCCCGCCGCTGCCGGCGGTGCGCTTCGATCATGCGATAGACCACGGCGTCAATTCTCTTCCGCGCCCGCACAAACGCCGCCAGCCCCGGAGGCCGCACATGCACCAGCCATTCCGCTGCAGGCAGCATCACGAGAAAATTGTAGAGACCCATGATGCGGTTGATCGCGTCAGCCAGTTCATGCACCTCATCCCCGGATTGGCCGCGCAAATCCATAGCGAACAGGGTCCGCGCCACGATATTTAACGTGAGGTGCATCATGTCGATCGAGATATCGCGCTGCTCGCCCGCGCGCCAGGACTCCCGCATCACAGCAGCCTCGCGCACAATCGTCGCCGCATACTCCGGAATTCGCTGCCGGTGAAACGCCGGTTGTGCGGTCTGCCGCTGCGCTCGATGTTGCGCGCCCTCCGCAGTAATCATTCCTTCGCCTAGCAGCATCTTCGAGCGCTGCACGGTCCGCTCTTTGATGAAGTTGTCGTTCTGCACAACCAGCACTTCGCGAATGTAATCGGGATGGTTCAGAAACAGAATGTGATTCCAGCCGATTTTGTAGTGCGCAATGTCGCCGTATCTCTCGGCCAGGTGCTCAAACAAAAGGATGGGATTCGCCGGGCGAAAGCGCCGGAAGGCAAACCACAGAAGGTTCCGCTGAAATCCAGGAGGAAATTTATAAGCCGCGCCGGCCGCAGCCTCGCGCTGATCTCTTACCGCAAATGCCATCTTCCGAGTTTACTTCGCCGCAAGCCCTATTTGCGGGGAAAGGGGGTGCATTTCATGCAATGAAAAGTCCCGGCTCGACTTTGAACCTCCAATCGTGCCGCAATACCAACTGGCCGCGCTACGCCGCGCCCTTCGCCATCAAATCCAGATCCGCCAAGACCTCCGCGCTGTGCTTCGCGGGATCCACGCTGATGTAAGCCTTGGCAACCTTGCCGGAAGGATCGATCAGAAAAGTATTTCGCGTAGAAAACTTCACCACGCCAAAATTCGTCAACGATCCATAAGCGTCGCTGACCCTTTTGTCCGTATCGGCCAGCAACTTGAAATTCAGCCCATCCTTGGTACAAAAGCGCTTGTGCGAATCCACGCTATCCACGCTCACGCCCAGCACTACCGCGTTGCGCGCCGCATACTTCGGTTGGTCCACTTCAAAATTGTGCGCTTCGCGCGTGCATCCCGGCGTCTGATCTTTCGGGTAAAAATAGAGCACTACCCACTTGCCGCGATAATCCTTCAGACTGACGGGGGTTCCATCCTGCGAGGGCAACGTGAAATCCATAGCGTTGCTGCCCACCGTCGGAGGCGCCGATCTTGACAAAACTCGCGGCACCAGCAACACGGCAACAATCAGCACCAGCAATATCAATAGAATGCGCAACATTTGATTTCTCCCATGCCGCCAATCGTAGCGATTCTAAAGCGAAACTCGCGTTACGCGCGCACAAACTTCCGCGCTTGCCTTATGATGAAGCATTGCGCCCTTTCCTATAAAACCAGACGACGGAGACAGTAGACGTGCCTCAAACGGAAACCGATGGCTTGGAAGTACTCGAAACGCGGGAGTGGGTCGATTCCCTCGATTACGTTCTTGAAAAAGGCGGGCCCAACCGCGCTGGGCGACTGCTGCAGCAACTCGCGCTGCATGCGCGTCGCGAGGCCGGCATCAATCTGCCATTCTCGGCGACCACGCCTTACCAGAACACCATCCCGACCCGCCAGCAGGCGCCGTTTCCCGGCAGTCAGGAGATGGAGCGCCGCATCAAAAGTCTCGTCCGCTGGAACGCGCTCGCCATGGTCGTCCGCGCCAACAAAATTCAGGAAGGCATTGGCGGACACATTTCCACCTTCGCCTCCGCCGCCACGCTCTACGAAGTTGCCTTCAACCACTTTTTCCGCGCGCAAACTGAAACCGGAGATCGCGACGTTGTCTATTTCCAGGGCCACGCCGCGCCGGGAATTTATGCCCGCGCCTATCTTGAGGGCCGCATCTCCAAGGAAAAGTTGCAGAATTTTCGTCGCGAACTCAAGCCTGGCGGCGGCCTCACTTCCTATCCGCATCCCTGGCTCATGCCCGATTTTTGGGAGTTTCCCACTGTCTCCATGGGACTCGGCCCCATCCAGGCCATCTATCACGCACGCTTCATCAAGTATCTGGAAAACCGCGGCCTGAAGCAATCGACGGGCGGCAAAGTCTGGGCTTTCCTCGGCGACGGCGAAATGGACGAACCCGAATCGCTTGGCTCCATCACGCTGGCCTCGCGCGAGAAGCTGGACAATTTAATTTTCGTCGTCAACTGCAACCTGCAGCGCCTCGACGGACCCGTCCGCGGCAATGGAAAAATTATTCAGGAACTGGAAGCTATTTTCCGCGGCGCCGGATGGAACGTCATCAAGTGCATCTGGGGATCGGATTGGGATAGCCTCATCCAGAACGACCGCGACGGCCTGCTGGTGCGGCGTTTGGGCGAAGTCAGCGACGGCCAGTATCAGAAATATTTTGTCGAGAGCGGCTCCTACTTCCGCCAGAACATGTTCGGCACCGATCCCCGTCTGCTGAAAATGGTCGAGCACCTTTCCGACGAGCAACTCGCCCGCATGCGCCTCGGCGGACATGATCCTATCAAAGTTCACGCCGCTTTCCGCGCGGCAGTCGATCACACCGGACAGCCGACCATCGTTCTCGCCAAGACCATCAAGGGCTACGGGCTCGGTGAAGCCGGCGAAGGCAAGAACATCACTCACCAGCAGAAAAAATTAAACGACGAAGAGCTGGAGATGTTCCGCTCGCGCTTCGGCATTCCCATCCCCGACGATGAATTGCATATGGCTCCGTTCTATCGTCCCGCCGACGACAGTAGCGAGATCAAGTACATGCAGGCGCGCCGCCAGCAACTCGGCGGCTACATGCCACAGCGCAAGCTACGTGCCACGCCGATGAAGCCTTTCCCCGATTCGCACTTCGAGGAATTTCACAAAGGCACCGAAGGCCGCGAAGTTTCTACCACCATGGTCTTCGTCCGCCTGCTCGCGAAGTTGCTGCGCGATCCCGAACTCGGCAAGTTCATTGTCCCCATCGTCCCCGACGAAGCCCGCACCTTCGGCATGGAAGCCTTATTCAGGCAGGTGGGAATTTATTCAAGCGTCGGCCAGAACTATGAACCAGTCGACATGGATACGCTCCTTTATTACAAGGAAGCGAAAAACGGCCAGATTCTGGAAGAGGGCATCACCGAAGCCGGATCGATGTGCTCCCTCATCGCCGCCGGCACGGCCTACGCGAATCACGGCATCAACACCATTCCATTCTTTATTTATTACTCGATGTTCGGCTTCCAGCGCATTGGCGATTTGATCTGGGCCGCCGGCGATATGCGCTGCCGCGGGTTCCTCATCGGCGGCACTGCCGGACGCACCACGCTCGCCGGAGAAGGCTTGCAGCATCAGGACGGCCACAGTCACGTGCTCGCTCTGCCTGTGCCCAATCTGCTCGCATACGATCCCGCGTTCGCCTACGAAATCGCGATCATCATTCAGGACGGCATCAAGCGCATGTACATTGATCAGGAATCGATCTTCTATTACCTGACCGTCACCAACGAACCGCTGCCCATGCCGGAAATGCCCGCCGAGCCTGGCGTTCGCGAGGGCGTGCTCAAAGGCCTCTATCGCTTCAAGCCCTCAACCATGAAAGATGCCAAGCTGCGCGCACAACTGCTGGGCAGCGGCACCATCATGTTCGAAGTTCTGAAGGCGCAACAATTCCTGGAACAAAAATATGGAATCGCTGCCGACGTCTGGAGCGTCACCAGTTACAAGCAGCTTTATCGCGACGCTAATGACTGCGAGCGCTGGAACCTGCTGCATCCGGCCGAAACGCCGAAAGTTCCGTACGTGACCGAGAAACTGAAAGACGCGCAAGGCCCGTTCATCGCGGCCTCGGACTATATGAAGGTACTGCCCGAGAGCCTGGCGAAGTGGGTACCCGGACAACTGGTCTCGCTCGGCACCGATGGCTTCGGCCGCAGCGAAAATCGCGCCGCACTGCGCGACTTCTTCGAAGTCGACGCCAAGCACATCGTGCTGGCCACGCTGGGAGCATTGGCCCGCGAAAAGAAAATCGGCACCGAGGTGGTAAAGCGCGCCATCAACGAACTGGAAATCAACGCCGAAAAAGCAAACCCGGCAATCAGCTGAGGGTCGTTTGGCAAAGGGAACCGCAGGGCAGCAACGTGGAAGAGCGGCGCTTCAGCGCCGCGTAAAGCGAATGAGCAGAACGGGTTTTAGCCCCTGGGTCGCTTCGAAGCGCTGCGAAACAAATCTAAACGTGAAACGAAAAGGAACGCAACGCGGTGATTGAATTCAAACTGCCGGAACTGGGCGAAAACATTGAGCAAGGCGACCTCGTGCGCCTGATGATCGAACCGGGCGCCAGCGTAAGCGCCGGCCAATCGGTCATGGAACTGGAAACCGACAAGGCCGTCGTCGAAGTTCCTTCGTCTGTAACGGGTACCGTCCAGGAAATTCGCGTCAAACAGGGGGACAAAATCAAAGTCGGACAGGTCGTTTTCACTGTCGACGGAAACGGCGCGCCGAAAGAAGCCACCCCAGTCCCAGCGACCAAACCTGCTGCGCCGGAATCAAGGCCCCAACCGAAGCCGCAGCCTGCAGCCCACTTAGATCCGGCGCCCACGGTAATGGCCTCCGGACCCACCGAATTCACTCTTCCCGAACTCGGCGAGAACATTACGCAAGGCGATCTCGTCCGCCTGATGATCGCCCCCGGCACAAAAGTGTCCGAAGGCCAGCCGGTCATGGAACTCGAAACCGACAAGGCGGTGGTCGAAGTTCCCTCTTCGGTCAGCGGCATCGTCAAAGACGTGCGGGTCAAGGAAGGCGAGAAGATCAAAGTCGGGCAGGTCATCTTCACTCTCGAAGGTGGAGCACCGGCTGCGCCAGCCCCCGCCCGCTCGCGAACCGCTCCCGTCGAACACGTTTCCGGACAGCACGGCGCCCGCCTCGCTTTTCAGGCCGCCATCCGCGCCGAAGGTAAAACCGAACAGCAAGCGCTTCCTCCCGATCAGCCGCAATCTTCGCCACAAGTCTTCTCCATGCCGGTGCAGCTGGGAAAAGTTGCGGGCACCGAGCATCGCCAGCCGATTCCCGCCGCACCGGTTGTTCGCCGCCTGGCCCGCGAAGTCGGCGTCGATATTTATGAAGTCAAGGGCTCCGGTCCCGGCGGCCGCATCAGCGAAGATGATGTCAAGGCCTACGCGAAATCCCTGCTGCAAGCGGCATCCGTGGCTGGCCAGGCTCCGCCGCGCGCCGGGCATTTCATTCAGCCGCAACTTCCCGACTTCGCCAAGTGGGGCAAGATTGAACGCGTCTCCATGCGCGGCGTGCGCCGCAAGACCGCCGAACATCTCGCCGAAGCGTGGAACGCGATCCCACACGTAACCCAGCACGATCGCGCCGACATCACCGAACTCGAGCAACTGCGTGCCCGTTTCGCGCCCCGCGCGGAAGAGGCTGGCGGCAAGATGAGCGTCACCGCCATCGCGCTGAAAGTTTGCGCCGCCGCGCTTAAAGTTTTTCCCCAGTTCAACGCCAGCATCGACATGGAGAAAGAAGAGATCGTCTACAAGCAGTACATCCATATCGGCGTGGCGGTCGATACTGATCGCGGCCTGCTCGTGCCGGTGATCCGCGACGTCGACAAGAAAAATATCGTCGAGCTGGCGGTAGAACTTTCGCAGCTCTCAAAAAAAGCGCGCGACAAAAAACTTACGCCGGAGGAGATGCAGGGTGGCACATTCACGATTACCAACCTTGGCGGCATTGGCGGCGTCGGATTTACGCCGATCGTGAATCATCCCGAGGTCGCCATTCTCGGCCTCTCCCGCTCCCGCACCGAGCCGGAGTGGATCAACGGAAAGTTCGAGCCGCGCCTGATTTTGCCGCTCTCGCTCTCCTATGATCATCGCCTGATCGACGGAGCCGACGCTGCCCGCTTCCTGCGCTGGATCGCCGAAGCCTTCGAGCAACCGTTCCTGTTATCAGTGCAAGGATAGTCATACCGTAGAGACGTAGCTCGCTACGTCTCTGCCAGCGGTGGCGGTGAACATTGAGCTTGCGATGGCGCCGGCAGAGACGTTGCAAGCAACGTCTTTACAAAGAAAGATTCATTTACCAATGTCTGATACCCAATCCCTAAACATCGCCGTAGTCGGCGCCGGCCCCGGAGGCTACGCCGCCGCATTCCTCGCTGCCGACCTTGGCATGTCCGTCACCCTCGTCGATCCCGAGATCAATCCCGGCGGCGTCTGCCTCTACCGCGGCTGCATTCCCTCGAAGGCGCTGCTGCATGTCGCCAAGCTGATCGAAGAATCGCATCAGGCCAAGGACTGGGGCATCGAATTCGCCGCGCCCAAAATTGATCTTGCCCGCCTCCGCGGCTGGAAAGAAGGAGTCGTCAAGAAGCTTACCGGAGGCCTTGGGATTCTTTCCAAACAGCGGAAAGTGAAATACGTGCAAGGCCGCGCCGCCTTCGAAAATTCCACCACGCTGCGCGTCACGAAATCCGACGGCTCTCAGGAAAATCTCTCCTTCGATCGCATCATCCTCGCCACCGGCTCGCGCCCCGCCATCGTTCCCACGCTCAAGCTCGACACTCCACGCATGATGGATTCCACGGGCGCGCTCAACCTCGAAGACATCCCCGGCACTCTACTCGTGGTCGGCGGGGGATACATTGGCCTCGAACTCGGCTCCGTCTATGCGGCTCTCGGCACACGCGTCACCGTCGTCGAAATGCTTCCCGGCCTGCTTCCCGGCGCCGACCGTGACCTCGTCCTCCCGCTCCACAAGCGGCTGGAAAAAATGTTCGACCAGATTCTGCTGAACACGACGGTCGCGTCGGTGAAGGACGAAGGCAACGGCATCCGCGCCACGCTCAAAGCGCAAGATGGCAGCACACAGGAAAAAGTTTTCGATCGCGTTTTGGTCTCGGTAGGCCGCAAGCCGAATTCAGAAATCGAAGGTCTCGACAAAACTCGCGTTCAAGTCGGCCAGCGCGGATTCATTCAGGTCAACAAGCAACTCCAGACCGACGACCCCGCAATCTACGCCATCGGCGACGTGAACGGCGAGCCCATGTTGGCGCACAAGGCTATGCATGAAGGACGCACCGCCGTCGAAGCCATTGCAGGGCACAAAGTTGCCTTCGAGCCCAACGCCATCCCGGCGGTCGTCTTCACCGATCCCGAAGTCGCGTGGGCGGGTCTCACCGAAACCCAGGCGCAGAATGAAAATCGCGAAATTAAAGTCGCGAAATTTCCCTGGGCCGCCTCCGGCCGCGCCGCTACGCTCGATCGCACCGAAGGCATGACCAAGCTCCTCATCGATCCCCAAACCGAGCGCGTGCTCGGAGTCGGCATCGTGGGAGTGGGCGCCGGCGAGATGATTGCCGAGGGCGTCCTCGCCATCGAAATGGCCGCACTCGCCAAAGACGTCGCCCTCACCATTCACCCCCATCCCACACTCTCAGAGACGGTAATGAACTCCGCCGAAGTGTTTTACGGCACCAGTACCGACATCTACCGCCCAAAGCGCGGATAACTCCGGCTCGCCTGGATGAATGCGTCCACGGCTACGTGGCGTCATCCAGATTTTTCGTCGAGGGATTCCGTTTCGATACAATGATCCCTCATTCACAGAATTTTCGCGCCGCAGAATACGCGCACCGCATCACACACCAGATCGCTATGTCTCAACTGCGCAACTCGCGATGTCTCGCTGCCCTCTTCTTAATCCTCTGCCTCGCGACCCCGGCCTTCAGCCAGATTCCCGGCACCACGCCCGCCAGCACGCCGGCGAAAACTTCCACCGATCCCCTCAATCGCACCACTCCCTCCGGCAGCATCCTCGGATTCCTGCAGGCTGCCCAGTCCGGCAACTACACGCTCGCCGCGCAGTACCTGCAGATGAGCGCAGCGCATCGCCAGTCTCAGGGCGAGCAAATCGCCAGCGAATTGAAGATCGTCATGGACCGCGCCTTCAACGGCCGCGTGGGCGCCTTCACCGACCCCGATGGCACTCCACAAGAAGGCGTTCCTCTGGGCACGCAGCGCATCGGTACCATGTCTTCGGGAGATGTCGACGCCAATCTCGACTTGGTGCGTGTGAGCGATCCTAGCTCCGGAAAAATCTGGCTAGTCTCCGCCGAAACTCTCGCAAAACTTCCCGAACTTTATGAGCAAGTCCAGGCGCGCCAGGTCGAGAACAAACTTCCCAGCTTCCTGGTCAAGCATCAGTTGGGCGGCATGCCGCTGTGGCAATGGATCGCCCTGCTGCTCGCACTTCCACTAGCTGCCGGCGTGGGCTGGATCATCGTGGCGTTGCTGTGGATTCCACTGCGCTGGTGGGCGCGCCGCCGCGGCCAGGTCGACGTTTCCGACTGGCGCCATGTCTCGGGCCCCGCCTGGCTCGTCGCCGGCACGCTGGTTCATCAGGTCATGGCCCGCTACCTGGGCATGCCCGTCTTGCCGCGTCATTATTACTACCAGTTCTCCTCCGTCGCGCTCATCATCGGCGCCACCTGGATTGTCTGGGGCATCGTGCAATGGTCCCTGCGGCGCGTGCGCGATCGTGCCTTGGCCTACGGTCACTCCGGAACCGGGTCGCTCATGCTTCTGGGCGAGCGCCTGTTAAAGGCCACGATTTTTCTAGCCGGACTTTTCGCCGTGCTGGGCAGCCTCGGCGTGAACCTGACCACCGCTCTCGCCGGCGTCGGAATCGGCGGTCTCGCCATCGGCTTCGGCGCGCAGCAGACCATTGCCAATCTATTCGGAGGAGTCTCCGTCCTCGGGGACGAAGTCATTCGCGTCGGCGACGTGTGCACCTTTGGTGATCGTACCGGCACGGTCGAAGATATCGGCCTGCGTTCTACCCGCGTGCGCACCGAAGAGCGCACGCTGCTGGCAATTCCCAACGGCACGGTCGCGACCATGAACGTTGAGAATCTTAGCCGCCGCGACAAGATCCTCTTCAAGATCAAGCTCGCATTGCATCCTGAAACCAAAGCGGATCAACTGCGCATCGTGCTCGCCGAACTTCGCCGCCTGCTTGAGAACCATTCCAAGGTGGAAAAAAATTCCGTCCGTGTGCGCCTTATCGACATTTCCGGCGGCTCGCATGTCGCAGAACTTGTCTCCTATATCCTGACGCGTGACTTCAACGAGTTCGCCGCCGTGCGCGAAGATCTCCTGCTGAGCATGATAGGTATCGTGGAAGACTCCGGCAAAGGCCTGGCCCATCCCTCGCAAACGCTCTTCATCAAGAGCGATGCCAGCCAGCAAAAAGAAAAGCCGGAGGCGCCCGAGAAGAATAAGCTCGCGTAGGGGCGGACGCAGCTTGCCCCGAGCCAAATTGACGGGTCCGCCCGCGAGCGCAGCGAGCTCACCGAACGAATGCGTCCGCGCTAGGTGCGTCGATAATCCGCGGAGAAGAAGCTCGCTCACTTCGTCTCGGCCGCATCCGCCAATCGATGCACTCCCGACCGGCGCAGGGCAAACAGCACTCCCCACCCTGCCAGCCCGAGCGCACAAAAAAAGATCCACAAGACCACAATGCCCGACAGCAGCGTCGAATGCGGTGCTGCCTGAATCGGGCCGATGGGCGGATTCACCTCCGCTAGCGAGACCTCGATCGCCTCGCCTTTCTGTATGGCCAGCATTACTCCACCCAGAATCACCGCCATCAGGATGGCAGTCGTCTTGGGAAAACGGAATCCGTTGCGCATCTCAAACCTCCTACCAGGAAATCCCTGCAGGCGTTCCTGAATTATTCCAGCCATGAGCCCCGCAGTCTCTCGCCCGTAAAACTGCAGGCGGCAGATCCATTTCTTCGTCCTGATTTCATCCCGCACCTCGCCGAAGATCGCAATCATCTCGTCGCCGTACTCGAGCCGATGCATGGCCGGGTACAAGCGCAGCAAAAATCGATAGAGAGAAAGCACGGTCAAGACTCCTTCGTGCTGACCCGCAAGCTGGCCAGTCGAGTGATGTGTTTCAAACGACTCACTTCAACTTGAAGATTCCTAAGGCCGGTTGAGGTTAAGCGATAGGTCTGTCGTCCGCGTGGTGTATCTTTCTCCTCCAACCGTTCGATCCAGTCCGCGTCAAGCAATCGCCACAACGCCCCATAGAGAGTGCCCGTACTGAGCACTACGCGCCCGCCGCTCATCTGCTCCACGTCTTTCAGAATCGAATACCCGTGCTGCGGCTGCCCCGCCAGGCTGAGCAGGATGAGCAGCACCGGCTCGGTAAGCGGCAAAGTCTCCATTATGGCCTCCAACGACATGTCGTATAGCGACATGTTGCCCTAAACCTAGACCCATGTCAAGAAGATCGCACGAAATAAGCGGGGCGGACCCATTTCGTCCGCTCCGCGTGCAGCAGCGAGCCCCCGGACGAATGCGTCCGGCGCTATGTAGACCGGAACCGCCCGCTGAACCATCGCAGAAACAGATGCGTAGGAAAATAAATCGCCGCAGGCACGACGATCAGATATCCCAGCAAATATGCCCATCCCGGCATCACCTGCTGCTCATGAAAAAAAAGCCCGCGCGCCCAATTCACATCCAGCCCCGGCTTCCACCAATAATTGATCGGCACTACGATCCAGGTGGTCAGCGTTTGCAGCTTCCAGCCCCGCACATCGTAACCCAGGCGCCAGATCGCCCACAAAAGGAGCGGCGGCGCCACCACGTGAAACAAACTCAGCAGCCGGATCGCCAGCGGAATCCCCGAATCGAACATGTATTCCGTCCCGCCAATGCAATGGCGCCCCGTGATCAACGTGCCTGCCAGATCGATCGTATACAGCGTCTGAAACAGTAATAACCCGCAAGCCGCCCAGGAAAAAATCAGCGCACTCTCCATCCACAGCCCGATTCCGATCAGCACATTCCCCATGTCGCAGAAAAACAGAAAATTCTGCGGACCATATTGCCGCCAGTACACCGGAGCCCAAACCAACAGCCACGCTGTCCAGCCGACCTTCAACCAAAGGGGAATCCGCATGCGACGCATTGTATGCCGACGGGACATCCTGAACGGAGGCGGTTTTCAGGCGGAACGAAGGATCTCCCGGTCGGGGCGCTGCCGTCTTGCCGTCTTTATTTCCCACTGAATTACCAGCGTAACTTGCCGCCTACTTACGCCTGTACCTACGATGACTTTAGTATGAGCTACCAAGCCCTCCTTTTCTGTCCTGACGAGAAAACCGCCCGCACGGTCACGCAGGTTCTTACCGACCTCGAGTTCGAGGTCGATGCCTGCGTCGAGACCTTCGCCGCAGTAAAGAAGCTGATGGGCGCGCACTTTGACGCGGTGGTCGTCGATTGCGACAACGAGCAGAACGCCACGCTGCTGTTCAAAAGCGCCCGCAATTCCGCCTCTAATCAGGCCTCGCTGGCCGTCGCCGTGGTGGAGGGACAGGCCGGAGTCGCCAAGGCATTCCGCATCGGCGCCAATCTGGTACTCACCAAGCCCATCAATATTGAGCAAGCCAAGGGGACGCTGCGCGTCGCTCGCGGCCTGCTGCGCAAAGGCGAGCCCAACAAGGCCGTGCCCAGCGCCAGTGCCGCGCCGCCTAGCGCGCCCGTAGGAGAAGTCGTCCCGAAATCCGTGATGCCGCCGAAACCGGCACAGCCGCCCAAGCCGGTCGTGGCCTCCCAGCCCAAGCCGCCGATCGAAAAACCCACTGCCCGTCCCGCATGGCCTGCGCCATCTGCAATTCCGGCAGCAGCCGCGCACGCATCCGCACAGAAATCGGCACATGCATCAGCGCCTCGGGAAGAAGAAGAAGAAATCCCTGAAATCCTCCTGGACGATTCCCCGGACACGCCCGAGGCATCTCCCGCGAAGATCGCAGCGCCCGTTGCCGCCGCCCCGTCTTTCACTGCGCCGTCTCTGTCAGCCCCGTCTTTTGCGGTACCAAAGTTGCCCGTCGGCGGAGTTCCCACTGCAACGAAGCCTGCCCCGAAAGCGCCGCCAGCGCGGCCATCAGCGACCTTCGGAGGTGGAGCGGCCAGCGCGCCGGCGCCCGCCCGCGAGCCGCAGCCGCCGCAAATTATCGAACCGCCGGCGAAACCCGTGCCGGATGCGGTTTCCCATCCAGTCGAAGAATTCGACAAGATCGACACTCCCAGCCTGGCCAGCTCTGCGCCCGCGCCTTCGTTCACTTTCGGCGGAGCCAATGTTGCCGAGACCAGCAGGGGCAGCAAGAAAATCCTCACTGCCGTCGGCATCCTTGCTATCGTGGCCGCAGGTGGATACTTCGGCTGGACCTACTCTCAAAGACAGCCCGTCGGCCCGGCGGCCAGTGTCTCCAAACCAGCAACTAACGTGCAGCCGCAACCGGCGGTCGCTCAGCCTCCGGCACCGAAGGCAACGGCTGCGCCGCTGACCCAGCCGGCTTCGCAGCCAGCCATAACCAGCGCCTCTGATGACAGCGATACTGTGCCCGTCTCCAAACCATCGCCCGCGCCCGCAACCAAACCGTCGCCTTCTGCCGCATCTACCAGCGTCAAGGCAGACAGTTCCAAGGCAGACGTCAGCGAAACCGCTCCCCTCATCGTGAAGGGCGGAAGCAAGCCCGCAGTGCAGGGCAAGGTCTCCGCGCTGGATGTTTCCGCTCCCAGCGTCATCGGGATCGGCGCCGGCAACTCAGGCGAACTTCCTCCTAACATCGCCAGCTCCAACTCGAGCCTCGCTCCCAAGCCGCTTCTGCAGCGCATGAGCATCTCGCAAGGCGTGTCGCAAGGATTGCTGATCAAGAAAGTGCAGCCGGTTTATCCGCACAACGGACTGAGCCAGGGCCTGGAAGGTTCGGTGCAGCTACTCGCCACCATCTCCAAGAACGGCGATATCACTGCGATCAAGGTGGTGAGCGGCGATCCACAACTCGCCCACTCCGCCACCGAAGCGGTGAAGCAGTGGAAGTACAAACCGTATCTTCTCGACGGCGAGCCGGTCGAGATACAGACGCCTATCACCATCAATTTCAAGTTACCCCGATAGTCCGAAGCAGAGTAAAACCGGGCATGCGATCGACGCTCGCATGCCGGTTTGTTTTTTTGGGGCCCATTTCTCGTCGGCCCCTCTGGCGCGCTCTTTGTACGAGAAGCGGGGATTTACCCGAACCGCTCGTATCCCCAGGAACCCTAGAAAGAGTTTTCCACAGATTTATTTGCCCGATGTGACGAACAACCGTGACTGAGAATTTCACTCTGCATAATCTGGGCATCGTAGGTACCGGGTGTGATGCCGCGCTAGTCCTAGGACCTCTCCACCCCAGTTCTGATATCTCTCCGTCCAGAATATTGATGGTAGGACATCATCGTCTCCTTCTAGATTGTCGGCAATAGCTCCCGTCCTGCATATCCTGTTCATCCCAGTAACCCAGTCATTCCCACCCAGTTTAAAAATAATTCTTTCCACATGATTTGAAAGCAGTTCTACTAGGTGGCTGGTTTGTCGTTCCTTACTTACTTTATAAAATGCGCGTATGGGTAGGACAAATAAGTTCACCCAACTAAGGAGATACCAATGTCTAACTCAAGCAGAATCGAAGCAGCTACTCGTCAACATGTCGGAGCAGTTCTCACCAACGATCAGATCATGGAGCTAGTGAAGCTCGCTGATCCTACCAACACGAAAGGCGTCTACCCCAGTGACGTTGCTTACAAGAGGACGCCTGAGGGACTGGTCTGTCGCGGTAAGGTTCCTTACGGGGATGGGATTTTGGAATATCTCGGTGAGAACCAGTTTAAAGTCTTGGCTGACAATGAGATCGTCAGGCGGAAGAAGTCAGCGGCACCTGTTCCGGCGGCATCCCCGGTAGCAGCACCTGCTCCTGCCCCGGCAAAGAAAGGCAAGAAGCCTACAGGGAAGGCTAGCCAACCACCCGTTATCGCTAAGAGCAAGGCGAATGACAGGCACGCAGCACAGTAGTAGTAGTATCCCCCAGCCCACTCCTAAAGGTGGGCTTTTTTACTGTATCGCGATATTCGTCAATAAGTTACCCACCCTCCAGATTATCCCGATGCAATCAAAAGTTATGCTGTAGCCACGTGAGTGAAACTCGTGGCCCCTGCAGCCTCCCCATGCGAGCGAGGAATAAAGGGACATCCGAATGCCAGGGTGCGTCAGAGGCTATCCCGAATAGCTCGGGGCTGCCACCCGATGTGGGAGTGATCACTCCTAAGCTTTAAAAGGCGGCGAGTGCAAGAGGTGAGGATCAAGAAAAGCAAAAGTGGAGCAAGACAGGCCAGACATTCAACAAGAAAAGCGAGGAAGTAAAGAAGAGAAGAAATTATTTCTCGAACAAAAACGCTTGTCATCCTGAGCGGAGCGAAGGACCTATGGACTCGCCGTCGGCAGCAATTCTGCCTGCAAAATGCATTGGTCCTTCGCTATGCTCAGGATGACAACAGTGTGCCACGACACGAGCGTCTACTGCGGCTGCAGCATTTCGTCCACTACCAGCTTCGCACCTTTGTCCACGTTGATGACTTTATGCACCGGCGCATATCCGGTCATGGTTATGTCGATCACATAGTTCCCCGGATCGAGAGCCGCGTCCAGCGGTGAATTCTTATCCATGATGTGCTGGTTGATCGACACCTGCGCGCCCTTGGGCTGGGTGCGGATGCTCACGATCGACTGCCCCGGCAGCGCGCTCTTCCCGCCAAAGATCTTCGACATCTTTCCCACCGTGCGAATGTCGTCGACATTGCCCAGCGGCCGCAGCGTGGGCGAGAAATTGAACGTCTGCCCCAGAATGAACTGAGCGTTCATGGTCTCGTCGAGATATCCCATCTTGCGCACCAGCACCACGTGCTGGCCGCCTCCGATATTCACTTGGGCGGGCGTCTTTGTGCCCACATCGTGCCCATCAACGTAAACGTTGGCCCCAGCCGGAGTGCTGTTCACCACCAGCGTCGCCGCCAACTGCGCCAGCTTAATCGAAGCGGTCGCGCGATTTCCCGAATTCACCTGCACGGTCCGCGAATCGCTTGCATATCCGGCTTTGCTGACGGTAATCGAATGCGCGCCCGGCTCGAGATTGGTTACAGCGAACGGCGTGACCCAACTCGGATCGCTCCTGCCGTCAATCTGTACTTGCGCGCCCGCAGGCGTGGAGTCGATGGCCATCTGCCCGGGAATGATCGCCGGTGCGACTGGGGCCGCTTTCTTGCGAGGTGCGCGCGCGCGGGGCGTGGGAGCGGCCGCACGCTCTGCCGGAGCGGATTTATCCTGAATCTCGCGCGGCTCATCTTGCGCCGGGGCCGGCGCGGGCGCTGCGCTCTGCTGCGTCTGGCTAACCTCGGGGGCGGAATTCACCGCCGCCGCGGCAGCTTTGCCGGAATCATCATCGCTATTTTGCTGATGAATGTAATACGTCACCCCAATGCCAATGGCGAGGATCAGCGCCGCGGCCCCGCCCAGCGCATAGAGCGCCAGTCTTGGCGGCACGCCCTTGATCTCTTTGATCGCTTTCTCGGCGGCCTCGCGCGCGTTAACCTTCGGCTTCTCGTCTTTTTCCTGACCGACGGTCCCCGTAAACATGGTTCCGCCCGGAGTCATCTTGGTCGAGGCCGGCACATCCGGTGGAGGCGGCGGAGGCGCGATGTAGACCTCCTTCAACGGAGGCAGTTCGGAAATTTCCGAGAAACTGGTAGCGCTGCCTTCGCTGGCCGCGCCTTCGGCCATCATGGGATCGACTGCGATCCGCGGCGCACTTTCCGCCGCAGGCTCGAACGTTTCGATCTCTGGTGCATCGGCGACGGCGGAAGACGTGTAGTTCGATGGCTGCTCAGCCGCGGCCAGAGTCGCTTTTACGCTCGCGGTGATGAATTGATTCGACAAGTCGAGTTCAGGAATTTCTTCAGCCGGCCGGGAAATTGTTGGAGCGGAGTGCACGGGCGCGGACGATCCCACAGCCACGGAGGCCGCTTTCGGCGTGGCCAGCTTTGATGCCGGCTTCGCCAGTCCAGAGGGAACGGACGCGGTTGTCGCTACGGGCGCGGCAGCAGCGGGCTTCGGTGGAGGCGGAGGAGTTGGCCTGGCCGCAACTGG
This sequence comes from uncultured Acidobacteriota bacterium, assembly GCA_963701925.1. Taxonomy (GTDB): domain Bacteria; phylum Acidobacteriota; class Terriglobia; order Terriglobales; family Acidobacteriaceae; genus Sulfotelmatobacter. The sequence continues at coordinate 833,362 of CAVPBQ010000003.1, read as the reverse complement.
AGGCGCAACTGGCTTGGGCGTCGCTGCGGCCACAAATTTCGACTGCGCCGCTGCCTTCACACCCGCGGGAACCGCGGCTGCCGCGGGCTTCGCGGCTTCCGGCTTCTTAGCCGCCGGCTTCGATTCCTTGCACTTCTCCAGATCATCCAGCATCTCTCGGCCGTTCTGGTAACGCTGCGCCGGATCTTTTTCCAGCGCCTTCATAATCAGATCGCTGAGCAGCGGATGCACTTTCGGATTCACGTGCACCGGAGCGACCAGCGTATTTTCCACGATGCTCTGCCGTACTGCTTCGATGCCATCGGCGTCGAATGGCCGGCGCTCGGTAATCATCTCGTAGAAGACCGCGCCCAAGCTATAGAGATTAGAGCGCCCGTCCATGGGCAGGCCTTGCACCTGCTCGGGCGACATGTAATGCAGAGTCGGCGGAAGCCCGTCGGCCACCGCCTGCGCAAAGTTGCCCACACTCGAAACCCCGAATCCTAAAATCCTTACCGTGCCGTCCCAACCGCACATGATCTTGGCCGGCTCCAGGCTGTAATGAACGAGATTGTGCGAACTGGCATGATCGAGCGCGGAGCACAGCTGGCGCCCGATGTCGAGCAGGTCCCAGATGGAAAATCCTTCTTTGCGCGCCAGCATCGTCGCGATGCTGTTGCCCTGCACATATTCCATGGCCGCGCAGAACTGGCCATCGATTGCGCTCGCGCTATAAACGGTGGTGATATTGGGGCTGCTCAGAACCTTGGTGGCCTCAGCCTCCTCGAGCAAAGCTTTTTCGAGCGCGACCGCGCTCTCCCCGTAAGCGCTCAGCTGAATGGCTTTCAGGGCAATGGTCTGCCCGCTTTCCGGATCGTTGGCTTTATAGACCGTCCCAGTGAGCGATTTCGCCAGTTCACTGAGAATTTCGAAGTGGCCGATTTTCGTGGACATTCTTCAGACTCCACTCCATGGCAAACCCTGCGCGTTGCCGCGAAAATTGGGTTCGGCCGGCGGAGATTTAGGGCGCAATGTAGACAGGATAACGTCGCCCGCGCCCGCCTTCGAGTTACGAAGGTAAGCAGAAGGCAAGTCGGGCTTTTTGTCGCCCGATCGCGATGAAGTGCGTAGGGGCGAACGCATTGGTTCGCCAACCGAAGCGAAGCGAGGCACCCGGACGAATACATCCGGAGCTACGGGCGGCGTAACTTTTTCGACCTCTCACCGGTTCTACCTTGCAGGGAACAAAGGAGATGACAATTGTCATTCGCGAGCCGTGACGATCTCCACTGGTGTCGGGGCCGCTGCTGCGCGAGAGTATTTCTAACAAGGAATTCGGAGCAGATTTTGATCCGGAAGCAAACCCAATGCGGCGCGGTTGAAGGAAACCAGTTTTTTCGTCTATGCTTGCCCTACCGGGACGTGTTCCACTCCTGCGCCCACCTTCCGGATTCCCTGGGGGTTCCAGCATGACACTGACTCGTTTTGTCACCAAGAACGCCTTCCGCAACAAGCGCCGCAGCACCCTGACGATCTTGAGCATCGCTTTTTCTTTGCTCCTGCTCACCTTCATGATGACCCTATGGCACGCGTTCGCGCTGGAAGATGGGAGTGCCGAATCGGCAGAACGGCTGGTGGTGCGTCATCGCGTGTCCCTGACGTTTACGCTGCCCAGTTTTTATCGCGACAAGATTCGCGCTATCCCGGGAGTGGTTGCCGTGGTTCCATCTTCGTGGTTCCAGGGAGTGTATAAAGACCAGAAGCCGGAGAATTTTTTCCCGCGATTCGGGACCGATCCCGACGAATTTTTCACTGTCTACCGCGACATAAAAATTCCCGACGACCAACTCAAAGCCTGGCAGCGTGATCGGCAGGGCGCGGTCGTCTCCGAGGGGCTGGCCGCAAAATACGGCTGGAAGCTCGGCGACAAGATCACGATTGTCGGTGATATCTATCCGGTTACGCTGGAGCTTTATATTCGTGGCATCTACCACGCCGATCCGGACCCTAAATCGTTGTACTTCAATGCCAAATACGTTGAGGAGGCAGTTTCCTGGTTTAAGGGGCAAGCCGGAACCTTCACCATTCTCGCCGACAATCCCAAAGACGTCAGTAAAATCGCGGCCGCGGTTGATGACATGTTTCATAACTCGCCCCAGCCCACGAAAACCGAGAGCGAGAAAGCATTCGGTCTCGAGTTTGTGGCCATGATGGGCAATGTGAAGGCATTTATCCTCAGCATTTGCGGCGCGGTGCTCTTCGCGACGTTGCTGGTCTCGGCCAACACGATAGCAATGTCGATCCGCGAGCGCACCCGCGAAGTGGCCGTGCTGAAGACTCTGGGTTTCACACGGGGCGGCGTGCTGGCGCTGTTCGTGAGCGAAGCGGTGGCGCTAGCGCTGATCGGCGGCCTGATTGGCGCGAGTCTGGGAAGACTTATGGTATTTGGCTTTGCACATGCGCCGCAGATGACGTTTTTTCCATTGAAGATGACGCCGCAGATTTGGATTTCCGCCTTGCTGATTTCAGGGATCGTGGGCCTGCTGAGCGCGGCAATTCCTTCGTATCACGCCTCGCAGGTGAATATCGTGGATGGCCTGCGGCACATCGGATGATTTACGTGAGGACCGACCTCGGCTGCCCAGTTGAGCAAAGCTCGACAACTCGCTGAGGGCAGGAAGATTTTATGACGCTTGGCACCTTCATCGTACGCAACGCCTTCCGCAACAAGCGGCGCAGCCTGCTGACCATGATCAGCATCGGCTTCTCGTTGCTGTTGCTCACGATGATGATCTGCATCTGGCGCTCGTTCTACGTGGATCAGGTCGCACCCGAAGCGGCGCGGCGGTTGATTATCCGCGACCGCGTTTCGCTGGCGTTTTTTCTGCCTGGATTTTATCGCGACAAGATTCGCGCCGTTCCCGGCATCACCGCCGTCGCTCCCATGACCTGGTTCGAAGGCCGCTACATCGACAATCGCCCGGAACATTTTTTCGCGCGGCTGGCGACCGATCCCGATGAATATCTAAAAGTTGCCTCCGACAAAATCGTTCCGCCCGACGAACTGAAGGCCTGGCAGCAGGATCGCGCCGGAGCCCTGGTCGATGTCACTCTGTGCCAGAAATACGGATGGAAGCTGGGCGACCGCATCCATATTCAGGGAACGATTTTCCCGACCGATCTCGATCTGACGATTCGCGCCATCTATCATCGCGACCCGCCGCAGAACGCGCTCTACTTCAACGCCAAATATCTGGAAGAGGCCGTGCCCTGGTTCAAGGGTCAGGCGGGGTGGTACGGCGCTCAGGTGGATTCGGCCGAAAATGTTGGCCCGGCGTCGAAGGCGATCGACGACATGTTCCGCAACTCGCCGCTCCAAACCAAGAGCGAGAGCGAGAAGGCATTCCAACTCGGCTTCGTCGCATCGCTGGGCAATGTGAAGGCGTTTATTCTCGGAATCTGCGGCGCGGTCATGTTTGCCATCATGCTGGTCTCAGCGAATACCATGGCGATGTCAGTTCGTAGCCGCACCCGCGAAGTTGCCGTGCTGAAAACTCTGGGATTCACCAAACAGCGCGTGCTCTCGATTTTTGTAAGCGAGTCGGTGGCGATTTCAGTGCTAGGCGGATTTCTGGGTATTGCGGTTGCCATTCCAGTGATCGCGGCAATGACGCACCAGTTCATCGGGCTGGGCATTCCGTTGGACATGCGAGTGAAACCTCCAGCGGCGGCGCTGGCGTTGCTGGTCTCAGTGATCTTAGGAGTGGTCAGCGGATTTGTGCCCGCGTACAGAGCGTCGCACATGAATATTGTGGAAGGGCTGAGGCACATTGGTTAGCGGAGACCCACTTCTCGCGCCAAGAGAGCGCGAGACATGGAGCACCCAGGACGAGAGAGCTTAATTATGGCGATACCGATCAGCTACAACGTTCGCAATCTCAAGCTCCGCAAGGGGCTCACCATCATGACCGCGCTTGGCATTGCGCTCACCGTGACCACGGCGATCTTCCTGATGGCCCTGATCGCCGGCCTTGATCGCGCCTTCGTCAGCAGCGGCAATCCGCTCGACGTGCTGGTGCTGCGCAAGGGATCAGAATCGGAATTGACCGGCGGCTTCGACGCCTCACTCTTCCCTACGCTCAAAACCTTGCCCGGCATCGCCAAGGACAGTCACGGCGAACCCATGGCGTCCGGCGAGTGGGTAGTGGTGATCGTGCTTCCCCGCAAAGACGGCACGGGCGAGGTCAACGTGACCGTTCGCGGCATGATGCCCGACGGCCTCGAGATGCGGCAATTGCCCGACGCGAAAGGCCACGAGAACGTGAAATTGGTGGCTGGGCGCTGGTTTCAGACCGGACAGCGCGAGGTCGTGGTCAGCCAGTCGATTAGCGGCCGCTTCAATCACGCCAGCCTCGGCGACACCATGGAGTTCGGCAAAGGATCGTGGAAGGTGGTAGGAATCTTCGACGCCGGAGGTTCGGCCTACGATTCTGAAATCTGGGGTGATGTAAATCAGATGGCCTCCGACTTTGACCGCCAGGGTGGATACGCGTCCGCATACTTGCGCGCAACCGATCCGATTTCAGCCGAGGCGCTGAAGAATCGCGTCAGCGACGATCAGCGGCTCAAACTCGAAGGCGTTCTCGAGAACGATTATTACGCCAAGCAGACGAGATCGGGCACGCCGATTAAAGTCATCGGCTGGGTGGTTGGCGTGATCATGGCGATTGGCTCGATTTTTGCCGCCATGAATACGATGTATGCGGCCGTGGCTTATCGTGGGCGCGAAATTGCCACGCTGCGCGTGATTGGATTCTCGCGGCCTTCGATCCTGACGTCGTTCGTGCTGGAATCCTTGCTGATCGCGCTGCTGGGAGCGATCGTGGGAATTATTTTGATGCTGCCCTTCAACGGCATGCAGACTGGAACGTCTAATCAGGTGACGTTCAGCGAAGTGGTCTTCGCGTTGCGCATCACGCCGCAAGTAGCCATGAGGGCGATCATTTTCGCGCTGATCATGGGATTCGTCGGCGGACTCGCGCCCGCCTGGCATGCGGCACGGCAGAATATTCTGTCCGCGCTGCGGGGTTAGTTTTTTAACGCGTGAGATCAGGACGTAACGACATTTATGGCGATTGATACCAAACACGACGACTTGCAGAGCCTGCGCATCGACCGTTCGCAGCGCGGAGGCCATAGTAATGATGGCGGCGGCGAACCGCCGGTCTGGGCGAAGCGCTACATCATCTTCGGCGTTGCTGTGGTGCTGCTGCTCGGACTGTTGGCGCTGGGGTACCGCGCTCTCTCCGGCAACGCGCCGGAGGTCGAGGTCGTCCGCGCCTCTGCCCAGACCACCGGTAACGATGCTGCGGGCGCGACTGTGCTCTCTGCTACGGGATATATCGTCGCGCATCATACTATCAACGTGAACTCAAAGGTCACGGGCCGCCTGCAATGGATCGGTGTGGAAAAGGGCGACAAGGTAAAAGAAGGACAGGTGCTGGTCCGCCTGGAAGATCAGGAATTTCGCGCTGCTTACGAACAGGCCAAGGGCGCGGTTGAGAACGCGAAGGCCTATCTCGAGGAATTGCAGCACGGCTCACGCCCGGAGGAAATTCAGCAGGCGCAGCATAATCTCGATGAAGCACGGGCCACGCTGGCCAACGACAAGCTGACGCTCGATCGTACGAAAGAACTGGCCGCCGCCGGCGTGGTCTCGAAGCAGCAGCTCGATGACGCCACGGCAAAATTCGAAGCCGACCAGCAGCGCGCGAATTCTCTACAGCAGGCATTCGCCATGGCGCATATCGGCCCGCGTCCGGAGGAGATTCTGCGCGCCCAGGGCGCTCTTACGCAGGCCCAAGGACAACTCGACTACGCCCAGGCACAGCTGGATGCAACCGTCATTCGCGCCCCGGTAACGGGAACGATTCTCGACCGCACCGCGGAAAAAGGTGAGCTGATTACGGCGCAGTTCGCCAGCGCCGCCGCGGGCGGGCCGCAGGGATCGGTCGTATCGCTCGCCGACTTGAACGATCTGCAGGTCGAACTCGACATCGCACAGGCAGATTTCGCGCGGCTCAGCCCTAATCAGAAGGCGATCGTCACCACCGACACCTATCCCGACAAACAGTACGACGGGCAGATTGCGCAGATTTCTCCCGAGGCCAACCGGCAGAAGGCCACGGTGCAAGTGAAGGTGCAGGTGCTGAATCCGGGAAAGTATCCGGAAATTCAGCTGCGGCCGGAGATGAACGCAACCGTACGATTCCTGGCCAACGACCAGCCGAAAACTGACAAGGGGCCATCGGGCGTGTTCGTTCCTTCGACCGCCATGCGTGACGCCAACGGCAAGAAAATCGTATTCATCGCGTTCGATGGCAAGGCCGTCGCGCGCGACGTTCAAATCGTGAGCCAACGCAGCGATGGAGCGCTAGTCAGCGGCCTGGTCGGCGGCGAAAACGTGATCACCAACGCGCCCGCCACTCTGAAAGACGGGGACAGAATTAAAATCAAAGGTCAATCGTAAAAGGGTTAAATCCTAAAGAGGGCAATCATCATGAGCACAGTCGCACAAACCAACGTGGCCACGGGAACGAAAGTCGTGCAGGCGCGCGGCGTCAGCAAAATCTTCAAGCGCGACGCTTTTGAAGTGAGGGCGCTCGACGACGTCTCCATCGACATTGGCAAGGGTGAATTTCTCGCGCTGATGGGGCCGTCGGGCTCGGGCAAGACCACGCTGCTGAACATGATCGCTGCCATTGACCGCCCGACCTCGGGCGAACTGCTGGTGCAGGGGCAGGATATTTTCCGCTTCGGTGACTCGCAGATCGCGCACTGGCGCAACGAGCACATCGGCTACGTTTTTCAGACGTTCAATCTGATTCCCGTGCTCACTGCGTTTGAGAACGTCGAACTGCCGCTGCTGCTCACGCACTTAAAAGCGCAGGAGCGCCGCGACCACGTGATGACCGCGCTCAAACTGGTCGGCCTCGAAGACCGTGTTGGCCATCTACCCAAGCAGCTCTCCGGCGGTCAGGAACAGCGGGTCGCCATTGCCCGCGCCATCGTCAGCGATCCCACGCTACTGCTGGCCGACGAGCCGACCGGCGATCTCGACAGCCATTCCGCGACCGAGGTGTTAGAGATTTTGAAACGGCTGAATGAGGACTTCCAGAAGACGATTGTGATGGTCACGCACGATCCGCATGCCGCCTCGTACGCGCACGTAACGCGGCACCTGGAAAAAGGCATGCTGCTGCCGCCGAACTAGCGCTTATCCCTCTCGCGTCAGATTGCTTCCGGCCCGATTCCTTCGCTGGTGCCATCCGCCACCCAGCGCCAAGCCCGGCGTCCATTCGCCATCACAGCCTCCGCCTCGCCGTATTCGACCAGCCGGTTGAGCACCGTTGTGACCGACGCCATGGGATCCTTGTGCCGCGCCATCATCTCCGGCATCTTCTGCTGCATGTAGTCGCTGATCTCCCGCGCGCCCATGGCATGGCCGGCCTGCAGCAAAATCATGCGGCATGCCTTGGTAAATCCCGGCTGCCGGCCGTTACTCTTGCGGTCGATCAGTTCGAGCAGTTCCTCGTTCAGGATGTCGTCGCCAAACAGATTCGCCAGGCCCGCAATGGTTTGCTTGACCGTGCCGATGCGCTTCATCACCTCGGCGCGCTGCTGCAGCAAGGTACGCAGTTCTTCGTGGGCTTGCCGCACGACTTCCTGCACGTGCCCCGTGTCATAGCGCTCGGCTGGATTGGTCGAGTCCGACTGAGTCGAGCCCTTGTGAGTGGAATCGTGATGGGTCGAACCATTCGCTTTCTGCGTGTACTCCATACCCCCTCCACCCCGTTGGCGATCGCCCGATACAGCTTTTCCCGTGGAGCCTGGCCTTCAGGTAACAGTACGCAACGCACGCCTGGAACGTTCCCTCAATCTCGTCCCCAAGGCTGGAACTGCAACTGTCCTGACTGATTAGACGCGGCCGGCGACGATCAGTTAACCGCGAGGACGAAAGTTGTGCCGAGGCGACGTGTTGAAGCCTCTGGCCCACACGGAATCGCCCTGAAAACGAGTAAAGATACAAGCGAAAATCCGATTTACGAGAGTTCAGGCGGGAGGGTGAATTCCATAGCGGGACGGGTTCGCTTGCAGGAATCCTCGTCCCTCATGACCAACGAATCCCCGCGCGCCTGCAATGCCCGTGCAGCGGCCATCCGATAGTTACCCATGACAGGAGATTCGGTGCTCACGGCAGCGAAACCAGCTTTAACGTCGCCCAGTCTGCGCGTGCTGCTGATCGGCGCGAAAGAAGAGGACTTCTTCGTCATCCGCGAAATCCTTGAGCGTAACCGCAGCACTCTGCCCGCCGAACTGGATCATGTTCATTCCATCGCAGAGGCGCGCATCCTGCTGCAACAACAGTCCTACGGCCTGGTCCTTCTGGAAAATGCGATGGGAGCCCCATACGGCATCCGCCTGCTCGAGGATCTGTTTGAGTCGGGAACGGCGCTGCCTTTCATCCTGCTGACCGAGCACGCCGACGAGAAGACGGTGGCCGCGGCCATCGAATCGGACAGCTGGAACTGCCTGGGCAAGTCGCAGATCGACGGCGTGAATCTGATCCGCAGCATTCGCAGCACGCTGGCGCTGCATTCCGTGCGCCAGGATCGGCAACTGGCGGAGGAATCGGTTCGCAAGCTTTCGCGCGCGGTCGAGCAATCGGCCGACGCGGTCTTCGTCACCGACGGCACCGGGATTATCGAATACGTAAACCCGGCCTTCGAAACGCTTACTGGTTTCAGCGCGGACGAGGTTTGCGGAAAGACACCGCGCATTCTGAGATCAGGCGAACAGGATCGCGCCTTCTATCAGGAATTGTGGAAGGCGATCCGCGCCGGCAACGTATTTCGGGGCATCATGGTGAACCGCAAGAAGAACGGCGAACTCTACTACATTGAAGAGAGCATCAGCCCGGTGCGCAATGTGGAGGGAAGCATCACGCACTTCATCTCTAACGCGCGCGACCTCACCGAACGGGTTCGCCTGGAGGCGCAACTGCGGCAGGCCCAGAAAATGGATGCGATTGGCCGCCTGGCGGGCGGTGTGGCGCACGACTTTAATAACCTGCTGACCATCATCACCAGTTACGCGGAGCTGGCGCTGGATGATGTGCCTGACCGCAGCGGGTTGGAATCGAAACTGAAAGAAATTCTGCACGCGGCGCGGCGCGCCGCCGAACTCACCCGGCAACTGCTGGCCTTCAGCCGGAAGCAGGCGCAGGCGCTCCGCGTCTCAGACTTGAACCAGGTCATCACCGAGATCGCCAAGACGTTGCCGCGCCTGATTGGCGAGGATATCGAGTTTTCGTTCACGCCCGGCAAAGCCCTGGGCCGCGTGCGCATCGACCCGGTGCAGATGGAACAGATCCTGATGAACCTGGCAGCCAACTCGCGCGACGCCATGCCCCAGGGCGGTCACTTCCGCATTGAGACTTCACGCATCATTCTCGATGAACAATACGTGGACAGGAAGAATGCGGCCATTCCGCTGGGTCGCTATGCGCTGATCACCGTTTCCGACGACGGTCCGGGCATTCCTCCCGAATCCCTGTTGCATGTCTTCGAGCCCTTCTTCACCACCAAGCTGCCGGGCCAGGGCACCGGCCTCGGCCTGGCCACGGTTTACGGCATCGTCAAACAAAATGGCGGATTCATCTGGCCCTACAGCGAGCGTCAGATGGGCACCGTATTTAAAATCTACCTGCCTTGCGTCGCGGAACATGCGAAAGAGGAAACACCCGATACGGCCACCGAAGAAGCTCCGCGTGGCACGGAGACGCTTCTCCTGGTCGAGGATGAAGCGGCCGTGCGCAACGCGGTTGGCGAACTGCTGCGGCTTCAGGGTTATACCGTGCTCGAAGCGCGCGACGGTCTCGACGCCGTCGCCATGGTGAAAAGCTATAAGGATCCCATCCACCTGGTTGTGACTGACGTCGTCATGCCCAACATGAGCGGAGGCCAGCTGGCAAAGGAATTGGAGCACCTGCGGCCCGACTCTGCCCTGCTGTTCGTATCCGGATATCCCGGAAAAACGGTTCTCGACCATCAGGTGTTCGACCTGGAAACGAATTTTCTGCAGAAGCCCTACACGCTGAAACAGCTCTCCAGTAAAGTGCGCGCCTGCCTGGATAAAAAGGGCGCAGCCACGGCCTGAGTTGCCGCTATAATCATGACCTTGTCGTGCGGTGGTTGATCTCGATCCATGCTTGCAGGCGCCCGATGTGCGCTGTCTCTAGTTTTGTTCGGCATCCGTCCAGGCGAGTTCATCGCCGGCCCCCTGCTCATTCTTCTATGCGGAGCGATCGTCTATTCTTTTTTGCAGATGGTGGCGGCGCTGCGCTTCCTGGCAGTGCGCCCTGCTACGGCGCAATCTGCTGAACCAATCAGCGTTCTGAAGCCTCTGGCTGGACTTGATCTCGATCTCGAATCGAATTTGCGCACTTTCTTCGAGCAGGACTATCCGCAGTTTGAAATTCTGCTGGCAGTGCGCCAAGCGAGCGATCCCGCCTGCGAGGTGGTTACGCGCCTGCAGCGGGAATATCCTCACATCCCGTCGCGCTTGCTGATTACCGGCGAGCCTCCCTATCCGAACGCCAAGGTTTTCAGCCTGGAGCAGATGCTGTCCGTGGCCACGAACGATCTGATCGCGATGAGCGACAGTGACATCCGCGTAACTCCTTCGCTGCTGCGCACCATCTCGGCCGAGTTCCAGGATGAGCGCGTCGGCGTTGCGACCTGTCCCTATCGCGCGGTGCCTGGGCCCAGTTTCTGGTCACGGCTTGAGGCCACGGGGATGAACACCGATTTCTGGGGAAGCGCGCTGGTGGCGCGCATGCTCGAAGGCATGCGCTTTGCCGTGGGCCCTACGATTGCGGCGCGCAAGCGGGTGCTGCAGTCGATCGGCGGGTTCGCGCGCGTGAAGGATTATCTGGCCGAAGATTTCGTCATTGGCAAGTTCGCGGCAGAAGCCGGGCACGGAGTGATTCTTTCTTCGTATGTGGTGGAGCACCACATCGGCAGAGCGACGCTCCGGCACAATTTCGACCACCGGCTGCGCTGGGCGCGCAGTACGCGACGCTCGCGTCCAGCCGGATATCTGGGGCAGCTATTCACCATGCCATTACCGCTCGCGCTGCTGCTCTGCGCAGTCGCTCCCGCGTGGTGGCCGGCTTTGCCACTCACGTTGATGGTGCGCGCGGCGGCCGCCTATGCGGTCTCAGAACGCGTGCTGCGCGCTCGCATTGATTGGCTGCTGCTGCCGATCGAAGACATGCTGGGATTTTACTTCTGGGTCGCGGGGTTTTTCGGCAACACGATTTCGTGGCGTGGCAGACGCTATCGCCTCTACGCCGACGGCCGCTTCGAATTGATCTCTTCACCGGAAGAGTAACGAACTAGGACGCGACGCGGATCAAGCGGCCGTTCTTCAGCTCGAAGCGATCCCCGCGCCAGGTCACGGTATGCCCGGCGAAGCTGGCGATCCAGACCCAAACGGCGATCAGGTCGCGCAGCGGCAGCAGCCATAGGTTCCTTAACAGCTCCTGGTCTCGCAGAACGGATTTTCCAATCGTGAGAGCGGACACTAAACGCAATCCGTAGACCGCAAGCACCACGCCCCATGACCAGAGGGCGGCGTGCGCGGCGATCAGATTCAGCAGAGACCACATCAATCCAAAAGTCGCAACCAGCCCGATGTAACCACCGGCGCGGGCGTCGCGCACGCCGCGGGCCCAGCGCAGTTGATGCGATAGAAACCCGTGCATCGAGTACGCGGGAAGATGAGTTTCGACCACAACTCCAGACAGCTGAACCTTGAGACCGAGATCGGCGATCCGCTTTCCGAGTTCGTAGTCGTCGGCAAGAAAGTCGAGAATCGATTCGAAACCGCCGATGCGCGAGAGATCGGTTCGCCGGAAGGCCAGCGTCGATCCCAGCGCGAACCGAATTCCGCCTTCCAGTTGCCGGGCGGCGAGCACCCCGGGAATGAAATCGGCGCTGATGCCCAAAGATTCAAGCTGCGAACCGACAGTCGACGCCGCTATACCGCGATAGAGGCACGTAACCATTCCTACTCGTTCATCGGCAAGCGGTGCATTCACGCACGCGAGGTAATCGCGCTCCACGCGGATATCGCTGTCGTTCACGACGAGATTTTCATAGCGGGCCTGCGGCAGCATCTGCGCCAGATTGCTAACCTTCACATTCGTGCCCAGAATCTTTTCGCAGACCACCAGCCGGATCGCATGATCGGGAAATTCCTGCTGAAGTCGCAGCACGCTGGCAACGGCGCGATCGTTGGCATCGCTCACGCCGAAAATAATTTCGTACTCCGGATAATCCTGCAGGCAGTGGCTGCGGAAGCTTTCGTAGATATCAGGATCGACGCCCTTCAGCGGCTTAAGAATAGAGACAGGAAGCTGCGCCGGTGAGGAGCGGGCGCCCAAGCCCGCTTCGCGCTTGCGCAGAAATGCCATCGCACCGAGCATGCAGAGCAGATAGTACGCCGAACTTGAAATGCACCCAAGCAGCGCGATGATTGCGAAAGCGGAATGCATCATGCGAGAACTGGCAGCATCGACGCCACCGGCAAAGTGCATAGATCCTGCGGCACTTTGGGCCTCAGGACGACAAACTAAAGCTGAAAGCTGACGGCTGAGAGCTCACAGTCGATATCTTTCTATTCGTACCTCAACGACTCGATCGGATCCAGATTCGCCGCCTTCCATGCGGGATAAATGCCAAAAACCAATCCCACTCCTGCGGCCGAGCAAAATCCGAATGTGACCCAGAACATCGAAAGCCGCGCGGGCAGCGACGGCCACAGCATGGGAATCACCCAGACCACGAGAGCCCCGAACAGTACGCCGACAATGCCGCCGACGGCAGTGAGCATGATCGCTTCTAGAGTGAATTGCAGCAGGATGTCGCGCTTGCGGGCCCCGACAGCCTTGCGCACGCCAATCTCGCGAGTGCGTTCGGTGACGCTCACCAACATGATGTTCATCACGCCCACGCCGCCCACTACCAGGCCCACGCTCGAAATCGCGAACATGCCGATGAACAGCGCGCCAGTTAACTGATTCCATACATCGGTCAGAGAGTCGGAAGTGAGAATCGCAAAATTGTCCGGCTGGTCGAACAGAACTTTTCTCCGCCGGCGCAGCAGTTCGCGAATTTCATCCATCGCCTTCGGCATGTCGTCGTGCGAAGTCGCTTTCACGCTGATCCAGTGCTGCTTCATCTCCGGATGCAGCGTTCTGAAGGTTCGCAGCGGCATGATCACGCGATTGTCGTTGGGATCCTTGCCACCGCCGAACACTGATTTGATCTTCTTCACCGTGCCGATGACTACAAACAAGCGGCCCTCGATGTTGATTTCCTTGCCCAGCGGATCTTCATCGCCGAATAGCTCGTGCTGGGTCTCGTAACAGACGACGACGACCGGAGCGCGATGCTCGTCGTCCACATCACTGATCCAGCGACCGCTGGCCATGGGCAGATCGAAGACATCCTTGGCCTCCGCCATGTCACCTTCGAGGACCGTGTTCTTGGCTTTGCGGTCCTGATATTTAACGGAGTAGCTCCCGATGCCCAAGTCCGGGCGAAATAGCCGCAGCCCGGCGGAAACTGCCTTCACGTGCGGCAAGTCCCGGATGGCCATGGCATCGTCATAGGTCATCTCTTTGCGAGTCCGCATCTCCTGGGTCATGCGGCCGAAGGTGAAGGGCTCGACGTGGAAGACAAAGATGATGTTCGATCCTATGCTGGCAACCAGGTCGCGGACGTTGTCATCAAGGCCGCGCCCGATGGACGAAACGCCGATGACCACACCGACGCCAATGACAATGCCGAGCACGGTCAGCGCTGAACGCAGCTTGTTGCTGCGGATCGTGTCCACCGCCATCTGGATGATTTCGCCGAATTGATCTCGTTGCTTCATGGGGAATCTAGTAATTGAGTCATTCTGTGATTGAGCGATTGAAATGCCTCATTTCTTGCTCTTGCATATTCAATCTCTCGATCGCTCAACCGCCAATCGCTCAATGTTTCTTACATTTCAAAGCGCAGCGCCACGATGGGATCAAGCCTCGCCGCTTTGCGCGCGGGATAGACTCCAAAGAACACGCCCACGCTGGCCGCGACCAGCAGCCCCGCAAACACAGCCCATAGCTTGATCGACGATGGCATGCCGATCAGCGCCGTCACCACTTCGGCGAACATCACTCCGGTGATCACGCCGATTGCTCCGCCGATCAGCGACAGGATCAGCGCTTCAATCAGAAATTGCAGCAGCACATCATCGCGCCGCGCGCCCAGCGCCTTGCGGATGCCGATTTCCCTTGTCCGCTCCGTAACTGAGACCAGCATGATGTTCATGATCACGATGCCGCCCACGATCAGGGAGACCGCAGCGATCCCGATCGTCGCCATGAAAAATGTATTGCTCAGCCCTGACCAGATTCCCAGCAGGCTGGCATTGGTCTCAATCTCGAAGCTGTCGTCCACGCCCAGCAGGTCGTGGCGATGGGCCCGCAGGGCGACCCGCGCCTCATCGATGGCCTGATTCAGTGGCGCTCCAGTAGCGGCGGCCTTGCCCCAGATTCCGATGCTATTGGTATGCGAGCCGTATTTTTTCAGATAAACCGTGATCGGAATGAGCACGTAGTTGTCGGCGCTCTGCCCCAATGTCTTGCCTTTCTTTTTTCCGACGCCGATCACCTGGTAGCTCCAGCCGTCGATGCGAATCTCCTGGCCCAGAGGATCAGAGCCACCGAGAAGTTGTTCGACAATGTCCGTGCCTACGACCGCGACTGGCAAACGATTGTCCATGTCGGTGTCGTTCACCATGCGGCCAGAAGTCAAATCTGTGTCAATGATAGTCGCGATCGACGGCGTGATGCCCTGAATGTTGGTGTTCTCGATTGACTGCTCCTCGTGCTTCACCTTGCCGCTGGACTGCATCAGAGCGCCGACGTAGTCGCAATGGCGGCAGCTTTCGAGCACGGCATGGTAATCGTCCATGTCGAGGTTCTTGCGCTTCTCGGCTTCGAGGGCATGCTCAGGATTGGTCTCGACCGCGGAAGTTTTGGAGACGATGAAAACGTCCGCGCCCAGATTGAAAATCTTCTTCGCAACGTAATCGTTGATGCCGGCGACGAAGGTCACCACTGCAATCACCGCCGCCACGCCGATCACGACGCCGAGCAGCGTCAGTACCGAGCGCAGCTTGTTCGCCCACAACGAGCGCAGCGCGATGCGAATGGATTCGAGAATCTGCATGAGAACGAGTGGCTGCCCCGGACTACCGCCCCTGGATTGTCGGCCCCGGCCGATCAACCCGTATCGCTTATAATACTCGCGTAGGCAGCCGGACCGGACGGTCGCTGTTGCGCTTTCGGGCGCGGCAGAGGAAAGTCCGAACTCCGCAGAGCAGTGTGCCGGATAACGTCCGGGACGTCCGGTTCAAGCCGGATGGACGGAAAGTGCCACAGAAAACATACCGCCTCAGCAATGGGGTAAGGGTGAAAAGGTGCGGTAAGAGCGCACCGCCGCGGCAGTAATGCAGCGGGCAGGGCAAACCCCACACGGAGCAAGACCAAATAGGAAGGAAGTTCCGCTTAGGCGGGACACGTGCCGACTCGGTGCGTCAAACCTTCGGGTAGGTCGCTAGAGCCGCGTAGCGATGCGCGGCCCAGAGGAATGACCGTCCCGCCGCAGCAATGCGGCGGACAGAATTCGGCTTACAGGTCCGGCTGCTTTCAGTGATTTTAGTAGGGTCCTTTCGGCTGCGCTCAGGATTTCGGCAGCTCCGCTTCGCTCGTTCTTAGCCTGCCCTGAGCAACTGAGCCTGAGCGAGGTTGTCGAACGGGCCCGTTAACCGCCTCAACTTACAGGTCCGCCATAGACTTTCCCTGTCGATCACTTCAGAGGCTACGTAGCCTGGTCTGATGCCAGTGTGACGATCTGGCCACGGCGACCGCAGGCTTAGCTCAGCTACTAACGCGTGCGCAGGTTCGTGGAGTCAGGCCTTCTGCAATGCGCGCGTAAGGCCCGTATTCGTTGACTCACCGATGCCACGTCTCTAAGATGAAGCGACTGGAAACCCCAGCTCTGGTGTCTCCCGCATGATCGGCCGAACCATCTCTCACTACCGCATTATCGAGAAGCTTGGCGGCGGCGGCATGGGCGTGGTTTATAAGGCCGAAGACATGCGATTGCATCGCTTTGTCGCCCTGAAGTTCCTAGCGGATGATGTCGCTCGCGATCCCCAGACCCTTATCCGTTTTCGACACGAGGCTGAAGCGGCTTCGTCTTTGAGCCATCCCAATATTTGCACGATCTATGACGTCGGCGAGGAGGATGGCCAATGTTTTATTGCCATGGAGTTGCTCGAAGGCCGGACGCTCGAAAGGGTGATTGGCGGGCGGCCGCTTGCGTTGCCGACGTTTCTCGATTTGGCTCTGCCGATTGCCGATGCGCTGGAAGCAATGCACAAGAGTGCGATCGTCCACCGCGACCTCAAGCCGTCGAATATTTTTGTGACCAGCCGCGGTGACGCCAAGCTTTTGGATTTTGGCTTGGCCAAACGTTTGCGTCTGCAAGGTGGAATCGCGGTCGATGCTAAGACTTTGACAGCCTCGATTACTGCGCGCGGCCAGTTGCTGGGGACCATCGCATATATGTCTCCGGAGCAAGCCCAAGATAAGGATATCGATGCACGCAGCGACATTTTTTCGTTTGGCGCAGTGCTGTACGAGATGGGTACCGGACGCCGCGCATTTACGGGAGAGTCCGCCGCCACTGTCATTGCCGACATCTTACGGGGCGAGCCTAAATCAGCTCAGGTCCTCAATCCTGAGCTTCCGGCCGAGTTAGAGCACATTATTGGCAAGACGCTGGAAAAAGATCCAGGCGACCGATACCAGACCGCGAATGATTTGATGATCGATCTGCGGCGGCTCAAACGCCAGCAGCTGGGATCTTCGTCGGCGGGAGGGAAGAGCTATTCGCTTCCGCCGGGTTCCAGGTGGCCACGCAGGAGATTACGTTGGGCATTGGCAATCCCCGCTTTTGCCCTCCTGTTGATGATCTCGTTTCTGGTCGTCTCTCTAACTGCGCCGTCCCGGGCTTCGGGCCCGCTGAGTTCAGCGCAAATTACCTTTTCACCCGAACTCAAAGACGGTCCGCTGATCACGGATGGAACCCGGCTCTATTTCCAGAGTCAGGGTATTCCCGTGGAAATGTCGGTGAAGGGCGGCCCCATCGCTCCCCTGCGAGCATCTGCTTCTGGAATGCAGATGCTGGACATTTCCCCGGATGCGTCGGAGATGCTGGCGCTGAAGCCGGATCTCAATGACGAAGTCGCGCAAGGTTCGATCTGGACAGTTCCGGTTCTGGGGGGATATCCCAGGAGGCTGGGGAATCGTATCGTCCAGGATGCACACTGGTCGCCCGATGGGCGTTCGATTGTCTATTCCGATATGAACTCCATTTATGTGAGTGACAGCGAGGGCTCGAACCTCAGAAAGATATGGGATGCGCCATCTTCCACGCAAGCGCCGTATTTTTCGCCCGACTCCCATCGCATTCGCGTGACCGTGAACGGAGTGAAGCAAGACAGCCCGCCCAATATCTGGGAGTTGAATGTCGACGGCAGCAATCCGCATCGGCTGGTGTTGGATTGGCCGGAGAATGCCGATCAAACGCATGGACAGTGGACTCGGGATGGAAAACATTTTATTTTCATGTCGCGCCGTGAAGGCGTGAATAACATTTACGAACTCATTCGGCCCCCCTGGGTCGAGTTCTGGAAGAAACCGTCCGCTGTGCGGCTCACGGCGGGACAGATAGATGTCCTGAGCGCGACGCCAGGCCGAGACAGCGATGGGCTGTTTATGATCGGGAAAATCGCCCAGGGCGCGATGCAGGTCTACGATCCGAAACTCAAACGGTTCGTCCCCTTTCTGGATGGTCTGGCGGCCGCAGATTTCGTCATCTCTCCGGACAAAAAATGGATGGCATATAAGGACTATCCCCAGCGTCGTCTTTGGCGCAGCCGGTTGGATGGAAGTGAGAAGCTGCAGCTGACGGATTTGTTCGCCTGGATGCCTAAATGGTCGCCAGATAGTAAGTGGATTGCGTTTTCTGATTTTAACGAGATCTATCGGGTTTCCATCGACGGGGGCACTCCGGAAAAGCTCACCGCCGAGGGTAAGACCGAACTTGCTCCAAACTGGTGGCCCGACGGCAAATCGATCGCCTTCAACGACTTTCCCCTGCCCGGGCAAGCTCTGGGAATCAAAGTTCTCGATCTGGAAACGCGAAAGGTTTCAATTATGCCAGGCGCGGAGGCCTTTTACGTGCCCTCTTGGTCGCCGGATGGAAAATACATGGTTGCCATCGCCCAGAATCCGTCGCGCATGGTGCTCTACACGGCGGCGTCCGGCACTTGGAAGGATCTAAAAGTATTCAAAGCTCCGTGGCAATACTGGGTCTGGGCCAACGACAGCAGGTCTGTTTACTTTGCTATGAGAGATCCCGAGCCTGGAGAACAAGCGGGAATGTATCAGTTGACGATTGCGGATGGAAAGTGGGAGCAGGCGGCAAAATTCGATGGACTGACGGTCAACCGCGATGGGTCAGAGGGCTTTCCCAGCATGACCGCCGATGGCCGCGTCGCTATGATGCGCGACACCAGCGTGGTTCAGATTTACTGGGCGAAGTGGGCGGGAGCTCCGCTGGAATAGCGGGTAGCCGGAACCACTTGGTGTTTGCTCACCGATCATATCCAGCCGATCATTGACACTTCCCGGCTACTGATTTCAAATGAATGGTCCGAGCGCAACCGCCGGTTGCGCTCGTTTCATTTCAAGGTAGAGAGGGAGAATTCATGTCCGCACCCAGCCGCCGGCCGGAAATTCGCCGGCGCCGTACCCGCAAAGAGAAGATTGTCCAACTGCGCAAGCGCCTGGCCGCCGCCACAACTGACGCCGATAAGACCCGGCTGGGCGCCAAGCTGCACAAAATGGCGATCTCCTCGCCGGGCCAACCACTGGTGAAGTAGCGGCCATCCGGATGGACGGGACGGGCAGGAGTGCCCGTCCCCTACACGCGCGCTGCCCTCATCTGATATTCGACGTTACCCTGCGGCTGTTTGGCTGGCCGCGAGTTCGTTCTCGCCTACGACCTGGCGGTAGACGTCAAGCGTGCGCCGCACCGACAACTCCCAGGAAAACTTCGTTACCTGCTGATATCCGAGCTCTTTCATGCGGACCCGCAGCGGCTGATCGATCAGCACGCGATGCAGCGCGCGCCGTATCTCGAACACATTTTCCGGATTGACCAGCACCGCCGCCTGTCCCACCACCTCCGGCAGCGACGACACGTTCGACGTCACCACCGGAGTGCCGTGCGCCATGGCTTCGAGTGGAGGCAGTCCGAAACCTTCGTAGAGCGAGGGGAAAACGAAAATTTTTGCCAGGTCGTAAAAGATGCGCAGGACTTCGATGGGAATGAATCCCAGGAAGCGCACATCGTTCTGCACCCCGCTACGCACCACGGTGCGGCGCAGGTCGGGATTGCCGGAAAGATCGTCGCCAATAATGATGAGCTTGAGGTCGGGGAGAATCTGGTCCTTCTCCAATTCAGTTTTCAGTGCGGAAAAGGCTTCGATCATGCGTACGACATTCTTGTGCGGGCTGACGCGGCCGGCGTAGAGCAGAAAAGGATACGTCACCTGGTAGCGCTTGGCGATGAGCTGGCGGTCGGCGTCGGTGGCGTGGCCATGCAGGAAGCGCTCGTCGATGGCGTTGTAGATGACGTCGATGCGGTCGGAAGGAATCTGGAAGAGCTTCTCGATTTCGGTCTTGGTGAAATTCGAGACGGCAAAAATTCGCGCGGCGCCGCGCAGTACGCGCCGTGTCAGCTGAAAGTGTACCGAGCGCCAGAATCCGCTCTGCTCGCGGGCCCGCGACATGTGCTCGAGCATGTCGTGCACAGTCATCACGTAAGGGCACGGCAGTCCGCGGGGAATGGAAAAAAGATTGGGCACGTGCAGCAGGTCGCAATCGAGGCGTGAGAGCGCGCCGCGAAATTCGCGGTAGCCCTGGATGGTGCGCTCGGGAGCGGTTAGGGCGATGTTCGAAAAGTTCGGCGGGAGCGGCCCGATCTCCTCGACTTTGGCGGGAGGACCGATCAGCAAATATTCATCGTCGAGGTCAAGCCGGCCCAGCGTGCGGACCACATTGCGGATGTAGGTGCCAACGCCAAACTCGGTCATCCGCCGAATGTCGATGGCGATCTTCAATGCATGCATTTAAACACAGACACGCATTTGGCAGTAGGGTAAAACGCAATTTTGCCGAACGATGCCGCTTCCGTTAGCTTTTACGCCCGCACTTCCGCCTGCGCCTTCGCTCTCCGTTCCGCATACAGCGGGAACTCTTCGCACAAGTCGAGCACCTGCTTGCGGATCTTGCTCAACACCGCGGCATCCGTGCGGTGGAGCAGAGCTTCGGCGATCCAGTGGCCGATACGGAGCATTTCTGGCTCCTTCATCCCGCGCGTGGTGAGGGCCGGCGATCCGATGCGGATGCCGCTGGGCTTCATGGGCGGATTGGTGTCGAACGGGATCGCGTTCTTGTTGACCGTGATTCCCGCCTCGCCCAACGCTTTTTCGGCCTCGCTGCCGAGCATCCCTTTCGAGAAAACGTCGACCAGCATGACATGCGTGTCGGTGCCGCCGGAGATGATGCGGAAGCCCTCATCGGCCAGCGATCGCGCCAACACTTTGGCGTTGGCGACGATCTGCCGCGCGTACTCACGGAACTCGGGCTGCATGGCTTCCTGGAAACAGACCGCTTTCGCGGCGATGATGTGGATCAGCGGGCCGCCTTGCATGCCGGGGAAGACGACTTTGTCGATGGCCGGACCAAACTCGGCTTTGGACAGAATCATGCCCGCGCGTGGCCCGCGAAGAGTCTTATGGGTGGTCGAAGTGACGATGTGGGCGTGCGGCACGGGCGAAGGATGCGCGCCTCCGGCGACCAATCCGGCGAAGTGGGCCATGTCGACGAGGTAGAGGGCACCGACTTTGTCGGCAATCTGGCGCATGCGGGCGAAATCGATGATGCGCGGATAAGCGCTGCCTCCGCCGATGATCAACTTGGGGCGCTCCTGCTCAGCGAGCTTTTCCAGTTCGTCGTAGTCGATGGTTTCAGTCTCTTTGGTGACACCGTAAGGAATGATCTTGTAAGTCTTGCCGGAAAAATTCAGCGGATGCCCGTGCGTGAGATGCCCGCCGTGCGCCAGGTTGAGCCCGAGAATCGTGTCGCCCGGCTGGATCACCGCGGCGTAGGCTTCCATGTTGGCCTGCGATCCGGCGTGGGGCTGCACATTCGCATGCTCTGCCCCAAAGAGCTGTTTGGCGCGATCGCGCGCCAGATTTTCGACCACGTCGGCGTATTCGCAGCCGCCATAATAGCGCTTGCCGGGATAGCCCTCGGCATACTTATTTGTAAATACAGAGCCGGCGGCCTCGAGCACGGCTTCGCTGACGAAATTTTCTGAGGCGATCAGTTCGAGGCCTTCGTGCTGGCGGCGGGTTTCGTTGTCGATGGCGGCGGCGATCTGCGGATCGGCTTCATACAGCGGGCGGTACATTTTGTTCATGTCGTTTTCCTGAGCTTTCTGTAGTGACGTTGCGTCGAACATCGGCAGCGTCGTTATTACCGAGACGTAGCAGGCTAGGTCTCTACAAATGCTTCTCGTAAACGTCTGGCCGGTGCAGTTCCATATAGCGATCCGGCTTGGCTACCGGCGTAAAGCCAAACTTCGCATACAGCGCATGCGCGTCGCGGGTCAGCAAAATCCAGCGGCGCAGTCCTTGCAGCGACGGATGCTGGGTGATGCACTCCATCATCCACTTACTCAGGCCGCGGCCGCGATGCGACTCCAGAATAAAAACATCGCCCAGATACGCCACGGTCGCGAAGTCGCTGACCACGCGGGCGAATCCGACCTGTTCTCCGCTACCATCATAAACTCCAAAGCACAGGGAATGCTCGATCGATCGCGCCATGGTATCGCGCGGGATGCCTTTGGCCCAATAGCAGTTGGTCAAGAAGCCGTGGATGATGTCGAAATCGAGGCGCGCGGGATCGGTCGAGATGAAGAATTCGCCGCGGCGGTGCTCGACGACGGCGGGTGCGGGCATTTCAAAACGCTCCCCGCAGAAAGGATGCCAGCTGAAATCCGTCCATGTATTTATATGGTGTTTCGCCCGTCGTGTAATGGCCGCAGGGCAGCACCACGACTTTGTGGTCGAGATGGTGGCGGGCGAATTCGTTCACCGCGTCCTGCGAAAATTCCGGCAGAAAAGTCAGATCGTACTTGGCATAGATGATCAGCGATTTTTTCGGCCAGCGCGCGTACTGGTTGAAGTAGGCCATGGGACTGATCGCCATCCACGCCTGGCGCAACTCTTCGAGATCGATGGCCTGCTCGATTCCCTGCCGGATGTGCCGCGTCGACTGGCCGTGCCAGACGACGTCGGCAAAATACGTTGATGCGTGGTTGAACGCCGCGACACGGATGCGTGGATCGTGCGCCGCGGCGAGGAATGCATAGCACGATCCCAGGCTCGTCCCCAGGATGCCCAGGCGCGTATAGCCCTGCTGCTCCAGCCAGTCGAGGCAGCAGCGCACATCGATCACGCCCTGGCGCGCCGCATCGAGCGTGCGGCCGATGTTAGCGGAAACGGCATAGTCGGCGCGGCCGATTTCCGCGGGCATGCGAATGTCGTGATAAGGCATGCTCAAGCGCAGCACGGAAATCCCCAGCAGGTTGAAGACGCGGCAGAGGCTGGCGTAGGCGATCGCATCCGAATTCCAGTGCGGCAGCAGCACGATGGCGCGCCGGCCCTGCGTCGGGAACCAGCGCGCATTGGCGAGATTATTTTCGGGATACGGCGTGCGCACCGGCGAAGTGAAACGCAGGAATTCCGAGTACGTGCCTTTTACCTTGGCCTCAAGTCTGGAATCGGGCACGGCGCGGGTGGAGAAGACTTGCACCTCGCGGCGCTCCAGACGAAAGTCGCCGGGACGCGAGTAGGAAAAGAAATCGTCGCTGGCGACAACGATGCGCCGGCTGTAATCGAGAAAAAACTTTTCCGGATTTTCCGGCGCGTGGCCGGGATGGAATCCGTTGCGGCAAGGCCAGTCGCGTGCCCACTCCGTGCCCCACTCCAGCGGGCGGACGACGCGGTTGTTGTCCACCGAGGTGAGGCGGTGCTCCCAGTCGTACATCCATTGTGCGTAGCGCGAGGGCATGGGGAACTCTTTAGTGTAACAACGTAAGAGAGCGGGACGAGACACAGCGCAGTCAATGGCAGCAATTGGCAGTTGGCAGCTAGCAATTGGCGGGTGAGTGGCGCGTCGCCCGCTGCACGACGGACGACGGTTGTCCCCTACGGAATCGGCCTAGATATACCTGCGCGGGACGCGTTTCGAGATGTTGCAGAGAATTTCGTAGGGAGAGCTGTTGGCGAGGCGGGCGTGTTCGAGAGCGTCGACGGTTACGCCGTCACTGCTGCCAAGCAGGATTACTTCATCGCCCACGGCGACGCCGGGAATTCCGGTTACATCGACCAGGGTCAGATCCATCGAGATGCTGCCAACGATCGGGGCGTAGTGGTCGCGGACGATCACGCGGCCGCGATTGGAGAGTTGGCGATTGTAGCCGTCGGCGTAGCCTACGGGCAGCACCGCCACATGGGCGGGCGCTTTGGTGACGTAGGTTCCGTTGTAGCCGAGGGGATGATCCGGTCCGAAATCGCGCAGCGACAGGATGCGCGTCTTCCAGGTGAGAATGGGGTTGACCGCGAGGCGCAACGTTCCACCACTGACTTCGCGTCCAGCGCGCATGAAGGGCAGATAGTATCCGTAGAGCGCGACTCCGGGACGAACCATGCTGCGGGCGTCCTGGGCCTGGTTCAAATCTGACCAAGTTTCGCGGCGCGAGATGATAGCGCTGGTATTTGCCATGTGCACAAGCGCGGGATCGAATCCAGCTTCGTGCACTATGCGGCGGGCTGTCGCGAAGACGCGTTCCTGCTCGGCGACCGAGGGCGCATCCATGATCTCGGACGACGCCAGATGCGTGGAGAGCCCTTCCATCACGACGTGCTTTGCGGCCCTGAATGCGGCCAGCACAGCGGGCAACTGGTCGATGGCGACGCCCAGGCGGCCCATGCCGCTATCGACTTTCAAGTGCGCCGGGTGCCGCGCCACGCCGAGAGTAGCGGCGGCTTTGTCGAGCGACTCAATCTGCCACGGTTCCCAGACGGTGGGCGTAAGGCGCTGGCGAACGATTTCTGTTTCTTCACCGCGCCAGAATCCGGTCATCAGGAGAATGCTGGCGTGAATGCCGGTCTCGCGCAGCGGGATCGCTTCGTCGAGCGAGGTGACGCCCAGCCAGCGCGCGCCTTCAGCTTCAAGCGCGCGCGAGCATTCGACGGCGCCGTGTCCGTAGGCGTCGGCCTTGACCACGGCGCAGACGACCGCGTTCGCTCCCACATGTTTCTGCACGATACGAAAATTTTGCCGCAACGCAGTCAGTGAGACTTCCGCCCACGTGGGGCGCGTCGCTACGCGACTCAGAATTTCGGCGGTAGTGGCCACTTTCGCGATTATAGCGGGAGCGGAATGAGAGCTCAGGTTACGCAGGGGCTACGCCTGGGAAAAGTGGTCGGTTGGTCAGTAGCCAGTGAACGCAACACCTCTCGCTGGCCCGAACACTGGCCCCTGGTCATTTCTTTTCATTCCAGATGAAAGTTCACCGTGATCTGCGTTTCCACCTCGATGGCATCGTCATTCAGAATGTACGGGCGATAGCGCCACTGGCGGACTGCTTCGACGGCCGCCCCGACCAGCAGGGGATGCCCGGAGATCACACGCAGATTCTGGATGGAACCGTCTTTGCCGATCACCGCGGATAGGATGACCTGTCCCTGCACACGCGCCGTTCGGGCGATCGCCGGATACGTCGGATCGACGCGACGCACCAGGTTGCCTTCGAGCATGTGCGAGGTACGGAACTGGCGCACGCTGGGAGTCGGGCGAGGCGGGGGAGGCAGCACGGAGCGGGAAGAAGAATCAGCCAGCGACTTCCAGACGCCATCACGCGGTCCCGTGCCAGTCGATCCTTCAGCCCCGATGCCGTCATACGGAACTTGCGGTGGAGCGCTGCTTTCGTCGATCTGTGCGATGTGTCGCGGAATCTCGCGGGGCTCGACCAGCACGCCGTTGGCGAGATTGCTTTGCACGATGGTAACTGTGCGATGACGCTGCGGCGGCGAAGCCGGCGGCGGTGGCGCCCCCCACGACACCGGGGTGGGGAGAATGCGCACATCGGGCAGGCTAACAGTTCTGATCAGCGGGATCAGCAGCAGCGACGCCAGCATGACGGCCTGGAGCGCGAACGAGGTGAGCGTGGTCCAGCTACGGCGCGTGCGTTGCGCCCAGGAAACTTCGAGCATCGAGTCGGCGAAGATACCTTGTTCGAGCATAGGGTCCTCCAGCGTGAGATCTTGCGATCTGTTTGCTGATATGGACACCGCCCGGGCGCGCGACTGGCGCACTCCAAGAAAAAATAAAAAGGCCGCGAGCTACGCGGCCTTGGGGAACTTTTGGGACACGCGAGGTGTCCCGGATTTATGGGTTCAGCTCCTATCGTTTCGGAGTGTCAGCCGGCTTTTGCGCAGGAGGCTTCGCAGCTCCCGTGCCTGCAGGCTTGGGGGTCGTGGGCTTGGCGGCGCCTGCGGGAGGTGGCGCGGGCACGCCCGACTGCACGTTGTAGGCGTCAACCACCGGCTTAGTGATGTCGACCGCTTCACCCCACCAAAGAATATTGCTCTGCGGCCAGGGCTTGGAGGTATCGACGATCACGCCAAAGCCATTCTCCTGCGCGTATTTCACGATGAGCGGAGCCATTTTCTGCAGCACGCGGCCAGCGATCTCCTGCTGCTGGCTGCCCGCTTCCTCCTGAAAATCCTGGTAGGCGCGATCGAAGGATTTCTGCTTGGTTTCGATCTGGCGCTTCAGCGTGGCCAGCGCGTCGTCGTTCAACTTGCCTTCCTGCGTGGTCATCTGCTTCTTCAGGCTCTCGAGCTCGTCGTTCTGAGCTTTCAACTCAGTTTGCCTGGGCTCGAATTTCTTGCTGAGGGTTTCCATGTCGCGGCGGCCTTCGTTGCTGCCGATGATGGCCTCGTTGATGTTGATGGTGCCCACCTTGGTGCCGGTGGCAACGGCCGCTGCTGGACTGGAAGACATGGGCTTGGCGGCGGTAGCTGTGGTCGAAGGCGCGTCCGGAACGGTGCTGCCGGTTTGAGCCAGTGCGGAGATGGTGACCAAAACCGCAGCAGCCAGAGAAAGTCGCAGGAACTTGCTTGTCATCGGATCGATTGAACTCCTTGGACCATGTTCTTCAAAACATGGTTCCGCGTGTGAACGTCTGTGTCTAGCAGAATGTCTTCAGTCCACGCTGGGCCGCACTGAATGAGGTCTCCGCCGCTTGCACGGCCGCCACCGGATCGGGCGCACTGGATTGCCAGCGTTTCACGCCAAAGCGCGGGATCTTTTCCCGCAACCGCTCTCTCACATTCATGGCGTGATTCCAAAACATTATAAGTACGCAAGTCCGATGCCGTCAAACGCATCGACCCCACCCGCGCACGGAAACTATTTAAGCGGTCTTGCTGTGGCTTCTTAGCCGCGCGGTTGGTGCATTCGCCGGCTTCACTAGAATGTGGTGGCCAC
Source organism: uncultured Acidobacteriota bacterium (assembly GCA_963701925.1). Lineage (GTDB taxonomy): Bacteria > Acidobacteriota > Terriglobia > Terriglobales > Acidobacteriaceae > Sulfotelmatobacter. The sequence goes on along the minus strand of CAVPBQ010000003.1, from coordinate 806,505 downwards.
GGTGAAGCGGAACGTCTTGCGCGGCTCGCGCAGCAGGAAGTTCGGCGAATATGTAATTTTCGCCAAATTATAGGTATAGTCACCCGCCGCCTGATATGTGCCGGTGGGGAACATGGCCCGGGTCACCGGAATGGGCGGGTTGGCGTCCTGATCCAGTCGCACCGGGTTGTACGCCCAATAAATACGGAAGGGCGCGTTGACCACGGGCAGGAACATCTGCAACTCCAGGCCCGTTGACATGCGCGGACGCCAGTTGGTGAAGTTCAACACCTGCAGGTCTTGCGAGGGCGCCGGATTCAATCGACTACCCACCGAACAGCCGCTGGGCTGGGTGGGATCGTAGCTCGGACACCCGAAATACGTGCTGATGACCTGGTCAAACTGCTGGCTGGCGATCTGCAGCTGCGAGCGGCGAGTAATGGCGTCGAGGCCGGTGTCGATAAAGGGAACGATGGCAACCGGGCCGGCGATGGTGATGCGGTATTCCAAGTTCGTCCAAACGCTGAGGTCGCCACCAGGAAACACGATCTGATCGACCGGAATCGGCACGGTGACGCAGTTGGATGCCGGCGATGGCAGCGTGGCGCGGCATGGCACCGCGGCGTTCACTGGGACAGGCGTGCCGTCGGGATTGCGCAGCACGATGGATCCGGCATTGGGCAGGAATGCGACCGGCGAGATGGATCGGACATCGAATCCGCGAATGTCATTCTCGCCGCCCATGTAGAAGCGCTGGAAGGGCGGGGCCACCAGTCCGGCGAAACCGCTGATGAACGAGCCTTGCACGTTGAAGCCGAATGCGTTGCGGCCCCTCTGTGCCGGGAAGAATTGCTTGTATTGAATGATGGGCCGGATCGAACGCACGGTGCCCCCGATGCCGGCAAACTCTGCTCCCACGGTCATCTGATGCCCGTGGTGGGGCGAGATGCCGCTATCCAGCGTATTGAAGGAGAAGTTGGGGAAGATTTTGCTGGTGATGATGCCATTCACCGCCTGCGGTCCGGTGATGCCCCGGAACGCGAGGAAATCGAACAAGTTCTTCGATGCGGTGCTCAACGGCAGCAGGTTCGCGCGGTCGAGCGAATAAGTAATCCCAACGCGCTTGAACGAGCGCCGTAGCTGGTAGCTCATCGAGGTCGTGCCGCCCACGGTCGATTGCGAATAGTTCTGCAGGTTCTGCAGAACCGCGCTGGGCAGACTGAGATTCTGTCCGCTGAAGACGGAGAGCTGGCGGGCTTGGTTGTAGCTGACCTTATTGCCGAAGATGCTGAAGCCAAATTGCAGGGGACGATCGAACATGTAGGGCTGGGTATAGCCGAACATGGCGCTGCGCGCCAGGTTTCCCAGGCTGAGCTGCACGTTCAGAGTCTCGCCGCGCCCCAGGAAGTTGTTGGTGGAATAGTTCAGACCGATGAAGGCGCCCTCCAGCCCGCTGACACCTCCGTTGAGGCCGATGCTGTTCTTGCCTTTTTCCTTTACGTGCAGTGTCAAGTCGACCAAGCCATTCTTTTCATCAAGCTTCTTGTCGGTGACGTTGGGATCGTCCGGCTTAAGCTGATTGAAGTATGAGAGCTGGTTCAGGCGGAGCAGGCTGAGTTCCCACAGCTTGGAGTTGTAGATGCCGCCTTCTTCGAGCGCCAGTTCACGGCGAATGACTTTGTCACGCGTGGTGGTGTTGCCTTCAAATTCGATGCGGCGGACGTAGAACTGCTTGCCTTCGTCGACGTCGATTTCGAGGTCTGCCGTTTTCTTCTCGTCGTCAAAGTTAGTGGAAGGGATGGGAGTGAAGTTGATGTAACCGACCTGGCCGTAGGCGTGGCGCAGGTTATCGAGTCCCTTGGCGATCTTCTCGCGGCTGAAAACATCGCCGTCTTTGATGGGGAACTGGGCGCGCAGGGCGGCCGTGTTAGTGATGGCCTTGTTGTTCTTGAACGTGATCTTGCCCAGATGGTAGAGGTCGCCTTCCTCAATGGGAATGGTGATATCGACGGCCTTGCCCGGCCCGGACTGCAACAGCGGTATGTGAAACCCTTTATGCCCGGTGTCGTGAATCTCTGTCTTGGCGTCGCCCGGCACATTCATTTTGAAGTAGCCGCGGTTCTGATACTCGGCGCGGACGCGCTCGGTGTCTTCCTCGAGCTTGGTAGCGTCGTAGGTCTTGGCAAAAATATTCTCCAGGAAGATGGAGTGCGGCACGCCGATGGGCTTCAGATTCTTCATGGCCGCGCGCAGAATGCGGCTCTTGATGTGCGTGTTGCCCTCAAAGCGAATCTTGCCAACCTTGACCTTCGGTCCTTCTTTGATCACGAAGGTGATGCCGACCGACGCGGGCGGAATCGGCCGCACCTCGGTGCGGATGGTGGCGAACTGGCGTCCATGCTCGGAGAGCAGCCCTTTAATCGAGACTTCGGCCTTCTTGATGCGCGTGGGATCGTACTGGCTCTCAACGGAGAGTCCGACCTTTTCCAGCTTGAAGCGGTCGAGCACGTCGCTGTTCGAGACCGCATTCAGCCCGGTGTAATTAATTTCGCGGATGGTCGGCTTTTCCTTCACCTGCACAATCAGGCGCCAGCCCTTCGGCGTCTGCTCGCGCAGAAACTTGATATCCTGAAAGTAGCCGGTGTTCCACAACGAGTTGAAATCGCGCTCCAATGCGGTAGCGTCGTAAATATCCCCAGGCTTGGTGAAGATTCGGGCCAGGATGGTCTCTTTGGGAATGCGGCGATTGCCCGTGACGTCAATTTCGGAGATGACGTCGTTCTGGGCCCAGAGGGTGGAAGCCGCCATCAGGCACAGAAAAAACGCCAGCAAGGCCGCTAGCGCCCCACGGCGCCCGGGCCAAGATGCCCCGAATGAAAGAGATGGCGAGGGTGCTCCGGCGCGGGCAGAAGCCCGAACGGGCACAACAAGATTCTCCGGATGAAAGCGAAACTGAATCGCTAAGACCTCAAGGCTCTGGGATGTAAGAAAACTGTCATTATACGGTAGCGCAACAGAAAGCGTCCAAGCGGCGACTCTTTGTGCTGTCTTTCGGTCGCCTGCTGCGTGAATTGTGAGCAGATTGCGCACCAATCCCTGAGCGCTGGAATTGGTTGTGGTCCCTGCCGGTTTTCTAGTCGCCCCTAATTTGTGGCTTGGATAACTCTACCTCAACCAAGACGGAATAAAACGTAGCCGAGTTGCCCATGTCGGTAAGTTTTTCTGAGGTTAAGCTGTTGATACTCTGAAAGCCGGGCGTCAGCTTCGCCCAATTCAGGCGGGCGCAAACCACGCCGGGCTGCACCTTGCCGTCGACGCGCGCCTTGAGTTCGATCTCTCCACGCGGATTAAAGACGCGAACCCGAGCGCCTTCGGCGATGCCGCGAGCCTGCGCGTCGGCCGTCGAAATTTCCAGCAGGCCCAGCTCTTCCATCTCCCGCACCGAAGGTAGATTGGAAAAAGTTGTGTTCAGGAAATTGTCGGACTTGCGCGCCAGCAACTCCAGCGGAAATGCGTGATGGTTCCCGTGGTGCCGCGATTCAGTGGGAGGTTTGAACTCCACCACCGGATCAAGCCCCTGCGCCTTCAGCGCTTCGCTGTAAAGCTCAGCCTTGCCGGAGGCCGTGCGAAAGTTGCCGCAGGCAAAAGGCAGAAACGGCTCCGCCGACTGACTATCAGCCACTGAACCCTGACCACTGAAATTCAGCCGCACATAAGGATCCCGCTCCAGTCGTTCCCGATCAATTCCTTCCAGCCACGGATTCTCCGTATCGAGCGCCAGATCGATTATCTCGTCGACGCTCTGGCGGAAACATTCTTCGTCGAATCCCATGCGCTCGGCGAGCGCGCGAAACAAATCGACGTTCGAGCGGCACTCGCCCAGCGGCTCCATCGCCTGATGGGAAACCTGCAGGTAGTAATGGCCGTAGGCCTTCTGCAAATCCTTATGCTCGAAAAAAGTCGTAGCCGGCAGAACAATGTCGGCATAGTCGGTGGTGTCGGTGAAAAATTGCTCGTGCACCACGGTGAAAAGATCAGGACGCTTCAGGCCGCGCACCACCTCGTCGTGATTCGGGCATCCCGCCGCCGGATTCGCGTTGTAGACGAACAGGGCCTTGACCGGCGGATCGTTCACCTCGTTGAGCACGCGTCCCAGCTCGACCATGTTGATGGTGCGAGCCTCGCGGCCGAGCGCGGTCTGCATCAGGTCAGGGCGCTTCAGGCCGTCGTTGTTAAGCTCCGCCGCGCCGCTGGTCGACAACTGCAGGCCGCCGCCAAGTTCCTTCCATGAGCCGAGAATGCAGGGCAGCATCGTGATAGCGCGGGTCGCCATCCCTCCGCCTTCGGAACGCTGCACGCCGTAGTTCAGACGGATCACTGACGGCCGCACGGTGGCATACTCGCGCGCCAGCTTGCGAATATCCGCGGCGGCAATGCCCGTCCACTGCGCCACGCGCTCCGGCGAATACTCCTTCACCTTCTCGCGCAACTGCTCGAAGCCCAGCGTATATTTCGCCACGTAGTCGGCATCGTGCAGGTTCTCGCCGATGATGACGTGCATCATGCCCAGCGCCAAAGCCGAGTCAGTGCCGGGATTGATCGGCAAATACCAGTCGGCGCATTCTGCGGTGCGCGTGCGGTAGGGATCGATCACCACCAGCTTCGCGCCGTTGCGCCGCGCCTCGGTGATGAACGGCCACAGGTGAACGTTGTTGCCGTGAATGTTTGCAGCCCAGGCAATGATGTACTTCGCGTGCGGGAACTGCTCGGGCTCGGTGCCAAGTTTGATGCCCAGAACCGATTTCAGCCCAGCCTCGCCCGCCGCCGAGCAAATCGTGCGCTCGAGCTGCGAAGCGCCCAGGCGATGGAAAAAACGATGGTCCGCAGCCGAGCCGTTGAGCGCGCCCAGAGTTCCGCCGAAAGAGTAAGGCAGAATCGCCTCGCTGCCGAATTCGCCGCTGATGGAGCGAAAGCGAGAGGTGATTTCGTCCAGCGCCTCATCCCAGGAAATGCGCCGCCATGCCTGTGCAGAGACAGCCGCCCCCGGCGGTGTGGCGCGGGCACTCTTGCCCGCGTCTGCGGCGTGAGCCGCGGGCCCTTTAGGACCAACCCTCCGCATGGGATACAGCACCCGATCCGGCGAATACACGCGATCCAGATACTTCGCGACCTTGGCACACAAAAATCCGCGCGTGATGGGATGCTTGGGATCGCCCTGAATCCGCGTCGCCCGCCCATCCTCCATCGTGATCAGCACGGAGCAGGCATCCGGACAGTCGTGCGGACAGGCGGCATGGACAATCTGCTTCATCGGGTCGTCGGTCGTCTGACTTCAGTCTACCGATTATACGGTGCTTCCACCGAGGCTTCGGAAGGTTGGCACAATAAAAAAACGGACGGCCCGAGGGCCGTCCGCTATGGTGAAACAGTTGACTGCGCTAATTCGCTGGCACCGGAGGATCGGCCACCAGTCCAGCGTAGAACTCCACATTGCCGCTGACGGGATCCTTCAACAGCAGGCCGCGCGTCACCAGCGGAATCTGCGTCGTCGTGGTCTGCAGTTGCCCGAGGCCCGCCAGGTCGTAGAACAGCGTCAGGTTGAAAGTATTGACCGTGACCGGTCCGCCGGCCGAGTAGCCGACGAGGCCGTTGTTCAGCATCTGGAAGGAGCCGTCGTTCCCCGCAATGATCGAAACCGTGCCCGGATTGAACAATCCGTATACGCCCTGCAACCGCAGCGAGATCATTTGCGGCGTGAAGACGCTGCTGCTGTAGCTGCCGCCGATGAAGACGCGCTGGCCGACTTCGATCGAGGTGCTGTCGAAGAGCGCGTTCGGGCTGGCGCTGGCGAGGAAGCATATCTGATAATTCGAAACCGCGGTGATGTCGATGGTCTGGATGCTGTCGATCCAGCTGACCATATCCGCGCCGGTTTCGCCGATCCACATCGTCACCTGCAGATCGCCGGAGTTATTCGTCACCGCCAGCACGCGTCCGGAGACGAACGACTGCGAGGTGGTAACCACTTCAACTCCGCTGGCCATCAGGCTGCCATCAGCCTGGAACTGGCCTTGCACGCCCACGAACGCCGGGGTGGCGAGGTCGTTGATGTTCCAGCCGCTGTTAAACAGCGTGGCGTTGTTCACGTTGACCGTCAGCTGGCGGCCATAGGGCCCTTGCAGCACGAACGAATTGTTAGCCGCGTTCACTGAAACCAGTCCACCCATGAGATCGGTGACCTGCCCGTCAGGATCGCTGGCGTGCGTGGCCTTGATGTAGATAACCGGATTCACCGCGATCGTGTTATTGGTGATCACAAGATTGCCGTTGCCGTCAGTGGCCAGGGAGTCGCGAATGTCCATATCCATCTTCAAGCCAGCAAGACCGTTCGCACCCACCACCATCGGCGTGGGGAAGTTCACCGTGACGGTATAGGGATTCTGGCCGTTGGGGAAAACTCCGGTCAGCGGGTTGACCGTCGGAGTCGGAGTCAACGTGACGTAGGAAACCGACGGATTCGCCAGCACAAAAGTCGCGCTGGTATAGGTGTCGGCGGGAACGGAGTTAAAGGCCAGCGGCGATCGCAGGCCGATGAGCCGCGCGAAATCCACCGTGATCGGCGACGATATCACTGTCGCGGTGCCGTTCTGTCCGGTGAGCGTGACTGAATTCAGCGTCAGGTTGAAACCCACGACGGAAGCCAGCGGAGAGTCTTCTCCCGTCATGAACACGTTGGCGGTCTGGGCGGTCGAGCCTCCGGAGGAGGAATTCGACGAGCCGCAACCCAGCGCCATCATCAGTAGCGCGAACGCGAGCGTAAACCCAAAGAACTTTTTCATGGCAAACTCCAGGATCGAAAGTGGTTGTCGTGAAGGTCTTGGGGGAACTGCTTCTTGCTTCACGACGATGGAAACACAGGCCCGTGGAAAATGTCGCGTAACCACCGTTCAGTGTTACTACTGAGACAGCGGGATTATCTGCCGGATTTTGTTGGACTTGCGGGGTGGATTCAGAAAATGGACATGTACGCCGGTGCTGAGATTGCCCGAAGAAGATGGTTTGTCATCCTGAGCGAAGCGAAGGATCTCTTCAATTTGCCGTCGTTGCCTATGCCGCCGGCGAAGCGCACAGGTCCTTCGCTTCGCTCAGGATGACAAGGGCAACAGAGTTATTTCAACTCCAGCACTTCTTTTTCTTTCGCCTTGCTCATCTCTTCCATCTTCTTGATTTCGTCGTCGGTGAGCTTCTGGATTTCGTCGAGCGAGCGCTTCTCTTCGTCCTCTGTGATCTTCTTGTCTTTGAGCGCCTTCTTGATGGCGTCGTTGCCATCGCGGCGAATGTTGCGGATCGCGGTGCGATGTTCTTCCAGCACGCGGTGCAGGTGCTTCACCATGTCCTGCCGGCGCTCCTGCGTCAGCGGCGGCACGGGGACGCGGATCATCTTGCCGTCATTCATGGGATTCAGGCCGAGGTCGCCGCTGCGAATCGATTTCTCGATCGCGCCCAGTTGCGACGGATCGAAGGGCTGCACCGTGATCAACTGAGGCTCGGGGGCGTGCACCTGCGCGACCTGGTTCAGCGGCATCTGCGATCCGTAAGCATCCACGGTAACGCCATCGAGCATATGCACCGAAGCGCGGCCCGTGCGTACGGCCGCCATCGCCTTGCGGAAATCTTCGACTGCCTTCTCCATGCGCGTCTTCAGTTGCGCATAAGTTTCCTTCAGCCCAGCAATTGAAGCCATGATCGCCATAAGTCCGCTCCGTCGTTTCCCTCAACCAAAACGTTGAATTATAAACCCGCAAAAACAAACCGCCACGGATTCTCGCGGATCAACCCTGATCAATTCTAAAATCGGTGTGAATCCGTCAAAATCCGTGGCGTTTAAGCGCTCACCAGCGACCCGATGCGTTCACCCAGCACCACGCGCCGAATGTTGCCGTGCTGATTCAGGCTGAAGATGATAATGGGAAGATTATTGTCTTTGCAGAGGCTGATGGCCGTCGAGTCCATTACCTTGAGGCCAAGCTTGAGCACGTCCATGTAGGTAATGTGATTGAACTTCTTGGCACCGTCGACCTTCATGGGATCGGCGTCGTAGATGCCGTCAACCTTGGTGGCTTTGAGGATGGCGTCGGCCTTGATCTCCATGGCGCGGAGCGAGGCGGCCGTGTCGGTCGAAAAATAAGGATTGCCGGTGCCTCCTGCGAAGATGACGACGCGTCCTTTTTCAAGATGGCGAATGGCGCGCCGGCGAATGAAGGGCTCGGCGACCTGGTTCATCTCAATCGCCGACTGCACGCGGGTGTAGACCTTCTGCTTCTCCAGCGCGTCCTGCAGCGCAAGCGCATTGATCACCGTGGCCAGCATGCCCATGTGATCTGCGGAGACGCGGTCCATGTCCTTCGCCTGCTGGGCGACGCCACGAAAGAAATTGCCGCCGCCGACGACAATCGCGATCTGCACGCCCAGCTTATGAACGTCGGCAATTTCGGCGGCGATCTCATGAATGCGCGCCGACTCCACGCCAAAGCCCTGGTTCGCGGCCAGCGCCTCACCAGAAATTTTGAGCAGAATACGTTTGAAGGCAGGGGCTGTTGCGGTGGTAGTCATGATTGGCAATCGCTGAAACGGGACTACGTGATCATACTCCGCTGAGAAATGCTTCGCTGCGCCCGAACTTTTCTTCGATGAAGCCCGGCTGCGCTTAGCATAAAAAAAGGCGCCCCGAAGGGCGCCTGAATTATTCGGCTTTCGGTTCCGAGGGCTTAGTGACGGCTACCGTCTCACCCGCATCGCCGACCTTGAAGCGCGCGAAGCGGCGCACCGCGATGTTCTCGCCCAGTTTGCCGACTTTCGCCGCGATCAACTGCGAGATCGAGATGGTCTGGTCCTTGATGAAGGGCTGCTCCAGCAGGCAGACCTCTTCATAGAACTTTTCCATCTTGCCTGTGACCATCTTCTCGGCGATGTTGGCCGGCTTGCCGCTTTTGATCGCTTGATCCAGGAAGATCTCCTTTTCGCGATCGAAATCAGCCTTGGTCACGTCTTCCTTGCGCACGTACTTGGGATCGCTGGCCGCGATGTGCATAGCGATATCGTGCACCAGTTCCTTGAAGTCCTCGGTGCGGGCCACGAAATCGCTCTCGCAATTCACTTCGACGAGCACACCAATCTTGCCGCCGGCGTGAATATAGCTCGCCACCGATCCTTCGCTGGTCGCGCGCGTCGCCTTCTTAGCGGCGACGGAAACGCCCTTCTTGCGAAGAATCACGACCGCCTGGTCCATGTCACCCTTGGCTTCGGTCAGGGCCTGCTTGCAATCCATCATCGGAGCCCCGGTTTTTTCGCGGAGGTCCTTCACCTGTGCTGCAGAAATATTTGCCATAGAAGTGCTCATAAGAAATTTCCTTTACATAAAACTCGACCCGCGCCGGATGCTCTCTAAGAAACGACCCGCGCGGGTCTCGTATCCAAAGCCCGGTTTGTTGGCCAACCTCAGGGGCTGAAGCCCAAGTCCTCTGGCCGATCTTATCGGCATGGCTGAAGCCATGCCCTTCCCAAAACTCTTACTCTCGTAGCCCCGCGGTAACCAACCCGACTTTTCTCGCGACTCGGGGCTCGCAACTCGGGACTAATTAAACCGTCTGGCTCTCCACGGGTTGCACTTCAGGCTCTTCGGCTGCCACCGGCTTCTTGTGCGTTCCCGGTCCCAGCACTTCTTCCATGCTGATATCTTCCGCGGCATCGACGGCCGTTTCGGCCTGGCCGTGGAACTCGCCGGGCAGCACTTCGGCGGCCTGCGCCTGATCGCTGGCGGCCTGCATGTCGGCAACCTGCTTGTCGGTCATCAACTGCGCGCCCTCGGCAATCGATTCCGAAATCTTCGAGGTGAACAGCCGGATCGCTCGCAGCGCATCGTCATTGCCGGGAATTACGTAATCCACTTCCGTGGGATCACAATTCGTATCGACTACGGCCACGACTGGAATGCCCAGCTTGCGGGATTCCCTTACCGCGATCTGCTCCTTGTTCGAGTCGATCACGAAGATCGCGTCGGGCAGGCGGCTCATATTCTTGATGCCGGCCAGGTTAGCCTGCAGATGCTTGCGTTCGCGTTCGAGCTTGATGACTTCCTTCTTCGGCAGCAGCTCGTAGCGGCCGTCAGTGGCCATCTCGTCGAGCTCTTTCAGCCGCTTCACCGATTTCTGCACGGTGACCCAGTTAGTAAGCAGTCCGCCCAGCCAGCGCTGGTTGATGTAGAACATGCCGCACTTCTGCGCTTCTTCGGCAATGGCGTCCTGCGCCTGGCGCTTGGTGCCCACGAAGAGCACGATGCGGCCGTCGGCGGCCAAGTCCTGCACAAATTTCGACGCCTCTTTGAACATCTTGAGGGTCTTCTGCAAATCGATGATGTAGATCCCGTTGCGCTCGCCGAAGATGTATTCCTTCATCCGCGGATTCCAGCGCTTGGTCTGATGCCCGAAGTGAACTCCAGCTTCGAGCAACTCTTTCATGGTGATGGTAGCCAATTAACCTCCTATTTAATCTGCATCGGAAGCGTACGGCTTGCCGATTGCCATTCCCGTCCCCGTACCGCAGCACGGGAAGAATTGAACACCTAAACCTAGCTTTGAGCCCTGAGTCGCGAGTCGCGAGCAAAGCTCAGAACTCGGGACTCGCAACTCGGGACTGCAAGCGCTCTAGCGCTTGCTGAACTGGAAACGCTTGCGCGCGCCCTTCTGTCCATACTTCTTGCGCTCTTTGCCGCGCGAATCGCGGCTCACGAAGCCCTCAGCCTTCAGCTTCTTGCGCAATTCCGCGTTGAACAGCATCAGGGCGCGGGCGATTCCGAGCTTGACCGCATCGGCCTGGCCGCGCACGCCGCCGCCCAAAACCGTGGCGCTGACGTTGAAAGAAGCCGCCATCTCTGACGAGGCCAGTGGAGCTTTCGCCGCCGAGCGCTGCGCCGGAGTCACGAAATATTCTTCAAAGGCGCGTCCGTTGACCTTGAAATCTCCGCTGCCCGGACGCAAATAAACGCGGGCAATCGCCGTCTTGCGGCGCCCCGTTCCGTAGTATTGAACCAATTCAGCCATTTAGCTCGTAGCTCCTGAATCTCATCGTAGAGACGTAACTTGTTACGTCTCCTCTCGCCACACGCCGGCCCGCTCGCGCCGGCAGAGACGTTGCAAGCAACGTCTCTACGAAACTGCCACTTTGCGCGGCTTATACTCGCGCACTTCCAATTTGAAATCCTGCGGCTTCTGCGCCTGGTGCGGATGCTTGTCGCCCTTGTACACATTCAGCTTCGAAAGCATGTGCGCTGCCAGCTTGTTCTTGGGCAGCATGCGCTTCACCGCCGCTTCAATCACCGCTTCGGGCTTGCGCACCAGCCGCTTCTTGTATTCTTCGCTGCGCAGGCCGCCAGGATATCCCGTGTAGTGGTGATACATCTTCGACTCAGCCTTGAAACCGCTGGTGTGAATCTTCTCCGCGTTGATCACAATTACGTGATCGCCAGTGTCGAGAAACGGCGTGTATTGCGGATTCTCTTTACCCATGAGGATGCGCGCGACCTGTGAAGCCAGGCGCCCGAGCGTCTGCCCGTCTGCATCCACGACGAACCACTTGCGCACAATTTCCCCCTCTTTGGGGAAATACGTAGACATCGGAAACTCTCCCAGATTTGAAAAGGGCTGCGAAAGAAAAACCGCTCGTTGATTCCCCGGCGAGGACGCCAGGACCATCAGGCGGGCAACCACACTATTACCAAAGACTTTAATGTACCGGAGCCTATGGGCAATGTCAACGCCATGTTACCTAGGACAGGCGGGTGGTAATGTTAAAAGCCGGGACGGTGATCCTCCGTGTGCTTTGTGGTTGATGCTCTTCAAAGCTGTCCCGAAAAAGTAAAGTCTCAATGTCTAAAAAACAAGCCCAGACCGCAAACGAAGCCCTCTACGACAAGCTCATCGCTACTCTGCCGGAGATCGAGCGCAAGGGAAACGCCAATCCTTACACGTCGCTGAACGGCAACATGTTCACTCTGCTGCATCAGTCCAGGCTGGCGATTCGTCTGCCCGAAGACGAGCGCGAGAAATTTCTGAAGAAATATAAGACGACTCTGTTCGAAGCCTACGGCACGGTGATGAAGGAATACGTCGCCGTTCCCGACAGCCTGCTGGCGAAGACGAAAGAGGTGCAGAAATGTTTGGAGATGAGCTATGCCTACGCCAAGACGCTGAAGCCGAAGCCCACGACAAAGAGAAAGCATTAATTTGTCATCCTGAGCGGAGCATCCGATTCGCCGTGCGGATCGGTATGCGGAGTCGAAGGATCCCTTCCCTTTTCAATGACCGGCGGCCTGGAAAGGAGTTCTGGCCGTACCCAAGAATTCCTCGCGGAGTTGATCGTCACACGTAGCGGACAGGGATCCTTCGACTCCGTGAGAAGTTCGCTTCGCGAACTTCTCTCTGCGCTCAGGATGACAGTCTTTATTATCTAGAAGAAATTCTTCAAGGCCGCCATTTTCACCTGCTCTTTCGCCACGGCCTCGCCCAGGCGTTGCATGTTCGGAATCTGATCGGCGGCATCCATCTCCCGCACCTTGACCGGGTCCACGTCAGGCAGCCCCAGCTGATCCAACCGCTGCCGAGTCAGGCCCACCGTAACCCGCTGGTACGTCACCAGTTTCTGCGCCTGCAGGCCGGCGCTGACCAGGTCCAACGCGTTCACGTCAGGGACGCCCGATGCCGCTCCCGACGAAGTCAGCTCCATTGTGGCCGATGAAATCTGCGGCGGGCGCTGCCCGATCAGGTGCATGAGCACGTTCTGCTGCAGGTTGGCCTCGTTCATCAGTTCCTTGATCATGTATTGCGCCCAGTCGAGCATCTGATAGTGCGACGCTTTTCCGGCTGGTATCGTGACCTCGCCAAAACCCGTCCCCAAGGAAATGAGCAGCAGCCGGTCTGCGCCCATCGGCCAGCCCAGTCCATAAGCTGGAACAGTAGCTTCCAGAAAAACCTGCAGCGCGGGATTGTTGTAGCTGCTCACGCCGCCGTCGATGAAATCGCATGTTTGCTGGTTCCCGGCATCGTCCGGCACCTGGATTGTCCGGGGCGGAAAGTAAGTCGGCGCCGCGCTGCTGGCCCGCACCACCTGCCATAACGGCAGCCCGGAATTGTTCTTGAAAAATTTGCCGTTCGGATTGTTGGTAAAGAACCAGTCGTTACCCAAAGTTGCATTCTTGGCGACCAGCATGATTTGGGTACGCAGCAAGTTGCTGCCCAGCGCGGTCGATTCCCCCAGCACATCTTGCAGATGTTTTTCCAGCGGGCCGCTGGGATATTTGTGCCAGAAGCGAATGGGGAAAAACGGTTCGGGCGTGAAAATGTCAGGGCCGAAATTCATATAGAAGTCGCGCAGTTCGTTCGCGGTCTTGCCCAAGGCCAAGCCAGCTGCCAGGATCGCGCCCGTGCTGGTGCCCCCGATGAAATCAAAACGTTCACACAGCAACTTTTGAGTGCCGGTAATTTGATTGAGTTGCTGCTCGATCTGGATCAGGGCTTCGGCAGGAATCAGGCCGGCCAGCCCTCCACCATCAATGGCCAGAAGTCGCCGCGGCCGGATCTGAGGCAGAACATTGGCTGACATCGGGGACCTCCTGGGAGATGCACATCATACCGCTGAATCAAGCTACTCTGCGGTTTTCACTTCGCAATTTCCGTGCTACTATGCGCCGCATGTCTGGCCGCCGCCTCGTCTTTTCGTCTCTCACTGCCGCCGTCCTGCTCGCGCTGACTGCCTTTGCCGGCGATGAAATCGGACAGCCCGCGCCTCGCTTCCGCGCCAGGACTACCGCCGGCGAGCAGTTCAACAACGATTCGGTGAAGGGCAAGGTTGTGCTGTTCGAATTCTGGACGACCTGGTGCCAGTACTGCGAGGCCGACGCTCCCATCGTTGACGACATCGCGAAGGAGTTCAAGAGTAAAGACCTGATCGTGCTCGCCGTCGATGTGCTCGAGCCCGATCAGAAGGTGAAGAAATATCTGGTGGACCATCCCCGGTCGGTGCCGATCGTTCTTACCAAGGATACGAACCTCGCCGCCATGTACAACGCGCAGGTGTATCCCATTTATGTGGTGATCGATCGCGACGGCAATATCGCTGGAGAACAGCGCGGCGGCGGTGAGCGCGGACTGCGCAGAATGCTGAAACGCGCGGGAATGGAATCGCAGAACTGAACTGTCTTTCGCATGTCATCCTGAGCGGAGTCGAAGGATCCCTTTGCCTTCATTCACCGACGGCTTGGACACGAGTTCGCTCCGGGCAACTGTAGTCAAAATTCCCTTCAGCACCTATGGGCGTGCTAGCTGATAGGGATCCTTCGACTCCGTGAGAACTTCGCTTTGCGAACTTCTCTCTATGCTCAGGATGACAGTTTCCAGGTTGGATTATTTACGAAATCGGCTATTCGTAGGCCAGCGCGTCGATAGGATCGCGTTGCGCCGCCTTCACTGCGGGATACAGGGCGCCCGCCAACGCGCCCGCCAGCGCGATCAGAGTCGCGCGCAGCACCCAGGTCTCGCTCCAGTAAAGCCGCATGACCGGCTTCTCGACCATGATGATGTGGCGCGTCACCAGGCTGATGAGCACACCCGCAATGATGCCGGCAATGGCCAGCAGCATCGTCTCCCGCACGATGACATTGACGATATAGAGCTTCGATGCGCCCAGCGATTTCAGAATTCCGATCTCGCGCGTGCGCTCCATGACCGCCGTGTACATGGATTGAAAGATCACCATGAATCCCACAATCACAGCAATCCCGATGACGATCTTGATCGCCAGATTGAAGCCGGGAAGGTTATCCGGCGTCATCATCGAAAGATATTCCTGCATGTTTCGCACGGAATAATTTTGCATGCCGTCGATGGCCAGAATCGATTTCTCTACTTCGGCTTCGTTCTTTGGGTCGTCGAGCTTCAAGTAGAACGCGGAGACGCGGCCCTCGGCTCCGACCAGATCCTGCATGGTGGAGAGCTGTATAAATTTTCGCCCACCGGTTCCGTGAGGAACAATGCCGCAAATGCGGAACCGATGGTTCACCACGTCCACCGAATCGCCCACCTTGGAGTGGTTCATTTGCGCGTAGTAGTCGTCGACGATGGCGTCGTACGGCGCTTGAAACGGGCCGCCGGAGAGGAATTGAAAGCGCGGAAGCAAGCGCTGGTAGCTGGCAAGGTCGATGCCGTAAACGATCTCCAGCGGCTTCTGGGTGAACCACAAGATCACGGGCACGGCCAGGTTGACGTGCGGAACTTTTTCGAGCACGCCTCCCACCTTGGCGGAAATCGGCGCGCCCGACATGCCGATCAGCGCCGACGATCCCGGCGGAGTCACCATCAGATCCCAGCCAATGCTCGCCTGGCTCTCCTTCGATCCGTTGAGCAGACCGTAGAACAGCGAGACCACCAGCAGAATCATGGTGACTTCCAGCGCCACAGCGCTGGTGGTGATGAACGACCGCGTCGGCCGATGCACCAGATTGGCGACCACCATTTTGTTCATCATACTGAGCGAGGAGCTATGAGCCGTGATCTATGAGCTTAAATCAGAATCCCCACTTCCTAGTGGGGATCTCCTAACGGCACTACCAGGCTTGATTGCGGCCGGTCCAGGTGAACGATTTCAGCTCCGGCGGGCTGCTCCAGCGTGAACTGTTGGTCGGTGAGCGGCTGGTTGATGTCGACCTTCAGCATGTTCAGGGTGATGTCGTACTCCTCTTGCGGGCGCCAGATTTCGATGCGTGATGGAAAATTCACTCCGTTGTATTCCTTATATTCGGCATAGCGCGCGTCGGTGGCAAGCTTTCCGTCCTCATCGTAGACATATTGCCGGCGCGGGTTGAGATCGAGGCGGCTGAAAATAATCTTCCGCGAAAGGCCCCAACCCTTGTCGAACTTGCGAATCACCACCAGTTCGTAATCTTCCTGCAGCACGCGATGGCCTTTGGCGTCGTGCAGCGTTTCATATCCGTTTTCGACCACGGCGATCTCGTTGTCCGAATCGATAGGCGGAATCAGCAACGCGTCATAGATATTCTGCGGGCGCAGATTTTCCAAGGTCTGGGTCGCCGTCTGAGTCGGATTTTTTCCTGACAGTTCGCTGGCCTCAGGATAGTTCTGCGCGGGACCATGATTCTGGCCGATGACGAAACGGTTTTTCGGCGGAATCCAAAGCTCGAACTGTTTGCCATCGCTGACCATGTCAAACGCGGTGGTGCGCACGATGGGCAGCAGCCCAATCATGTGCAGCATGGCAGGCTTGCGGGCCAACACATAGCCGCGGATTTCCTTGTAGTCGGTAATCTGCCCCTTCTTGACGCCTCCGGCCGAGGTGTCAATATCTACCGTCGCCTTGAGCGATTGGACGGTCTGGGCTTGCCGATTGACGCTGTCAATCAGCTGCTGCTGGGTCGCATCCTTCAGTGGGGCCTTCGAGTACTGCTCTTCGACCGGACGGGTGCGCAGGAGACATCCGGCTGTGGGCAAAATTGCCAAACTCAGAAGAATGACCCTAAAACTAGAGCTACGTCTCATCAAATTATTTTAGAAAGCCTCTATGCCATTTGAGTATAACGCGATGGGAAGGATGCAGAGTTTACACGTGCGCATTGTCGAACTGGCTGCCGGTGCTGAGCGATGGCGGTTGCTCCCTTCCTTGTCTGCCATCTCGAATCCTCTCAGATACTTACGAAAGTGCGCCCCACTCTGGTCAGATGCCAACGCGCTCTCCAGTCATCTAAACTGTTGTCGTTTTCTGCTCAAGTAGAAACGATCCCATAACGATTCCGATGAAGAAGCTGCTGTGGCTGGTAATGATCGCGATAGTCGGCTTTGGCGGATGGCTGGCCTGGGCGGTCCTCACCCCGGTCGAGCCCGCGGGACAGGCGTTTGTCCTATTGCATCCCGGCTACTCCACGCGCCGGATCGCGGCCGAGTTGAAGAATGCTGGAGTGATCCGCAACCAGCAGGCCTTTGTGCTGTGGCGCTACCTGCACCATGGGCGATCGTTGAAGGCCGGCGAGTATTTGTTCGACAAGCCGGCGAACATTGTCGATATCCAGCGCCGCATTGGCCACGGCGACGTCTACTTCCATACCGTGGTCGTGCCTGAAGGCTTCACCATGTTCGACATAGCCCGCGCCATCCAGGCCGCGGGCTTAGGCGATGCGGGAGAGTTCCTGAAAGTGGCCCAGACCGATACTGACTTGATTTCTGATATCGCCCCCGGAGCGCACTCGCTCGAAGGCTACCTGTTTCCCGACACGTATCAGTTCACCCGCATGATGACCATGGAAGAGATGGCCGGAGCGATGGTGAAACAGTTCCGGCAGGTGGCGCGGCAGGTCGGGCTGATCCCGGAAGCCGGATCGGCGGATCCTCCGGCTGGCGTAACTCCCGCTCCAGTCAATGATATCCAGCGCACCGTTACCATGGCATCCATCGTGGAGAAAGAAACTGCGGTGCCCGAGGAGCGGCCGGAGGTGGCGAGTGTCTACTACAACCGGCTGGCGAAACGCATGGCGCTCGACGCCGATCCCAGCATCATCTACGCCGAACTGCTGGCGGGCACCTATCAGGGAGCACTGCACCATGCCGACATGCAGTTCAGCTCGCCCTATAACACTTACCGCAACGCAGGCCTGCCGCCGGGGCCGATCGGCAATCCGGGGCGCTCTGCGCTGGAGGCAGCAATGCATCCCGCGCAGAGCGATTATTACTACTTCGTCGCCGATGCTCAGGGCCACCATCGCTTCGCCAAGACGATGGAAGAGCACGACAAAAACGTAGCGGCATACCGCAAAGCGATGCGCGAGCGGTAAAAAGCTTTGTCATCCTGAAGGCGCCGTTCTTTGGCGCCGAAGGACCTCTGCAATTGCTGGGAGCATGGACGCCGCAGGCAGATTACACAGGTCCTTCGCTTCGCTCAGGATGACAAGCATGGCCAAGACCAAGCGCGCGCCGTTCCATCCATCCCTGGAGTATGAGCACCGCTGCCATTCGGTCCACGGCTTTGCCGCGCTTCTCAATCGACAAGTCGGTCTCGCGCAGAAAGCGGTTCGCTTCGGCCGAGGTCAGGCGCTCGTCATAAAGATGAACCGGCAGGCGGAACTTCTTGCGCAATTCTTCCGCGAAGACGCGCATCTTCTCCGATTGGGTGCCTTCGGCGCCGCTCATGCGCAGCGGCAGGCCGACCACGATTTCCTTCACCCCGTAGTGGCGAATGACTCGCCCGAGCTGGTCAAAGTCATAACGTTTATTGCGGCGTTGCAGGGTCTCGAGGCCCTGCGCGGTGATGCCCAGCGGATCGGTGACGGCGATGCCGATCCGGCGTGATCCTACGTCGAGGCCAAGAACGCGGCCTTCGCTTCTTTGAGGAGAATCCAAGCGCCGATTATAGCGGGCCAGTAGGCCAGCCTCCCGCCCACGGTGCACGCTGAACACAATCCAGGCCGGTTTGTTTCATTCCCGGAATGGAACTCGCCGCCTTGCTTTCCACCCCTCCGGGGAGTATCCTATTTGCAGGGTTTTACACAGCTTCCCCACGATCCCTCCTTCCTTTAGGGTGCCTTTTATGAGTGGTATGGACTTGAATTTCCACATCGGCGACAAGGTCGTCTACCCCAATCATGGCGTGGGTGTTATTGAACAGATTGGCAGCCGATCGGTGGGCGCCTCCATTGAGCGGTTCTACCTTTTGCACATCAAAGCCAGCAGTTTGAAGGTGATGGTGCCCTGTCAGAATGCCGGGAATGTGGGCATGCGGCGCGTCGTCCGCAATGGGGAAATCCAGAAAGTGCTGGATTATCTGTCAGTTCTGGAGAATGGCAGTAACGGCGACTGGAAAGACCGCTTCAAGGAAAATTCTGACCGCATGCGCACCGGCTCGCTGCTTGAAGTCGCTGGCGTGCTCAAGAGTCTGATCGCCCTGCATGCGGCCAAGCCGCTTTCATTTCGGGAAAAGAAGATGCTGGAGCGCGCGCGCTATCTGCTGGTCAGCGAACTGGCCATGGCCCGCAACTGCGAAGAAGCCAAGGTCGAGGAGCTGCTGACCCTGACCCTGGCCAAGTGCAAGTTGCGCTTTCCCGAAGCCTCCGAATTCCAGGCCTAGACCCAAAATTTCCCCAAGCGGGCGACTTTATTCCCCCTCGGCCGATTCCAGGCCGGTAATGGACTCGATCTGAATCCGGAAAAATAGCGGCGCCACCAGGTCGTCTCCCACTTTGAGCTGACGCTCGCCGAGGGCATTCAGCCACCAGTGATGCTGCCGGTCAAGCAGCTTGCGCGCGTGGGCGCGCTCCATCTCAAACTGCGGCTCGCGCAGTTCCTGGTATTGCCCGGTGATCACGATGCTCAGCCAGCGCGACTGCCCGCTGATCTCGTCCGTTTGCACGCACACTTTGGGATTCACCCGCATCCACTTGATCTTCTGCCCGGCGGTCGAGAACGAGTAAATGTAGTTGCTCTCATAGACGATGCTGATGGGCACGATGTAAGGCTGATTGTCCAACGCGCATCCCAGCCGCCCGACGTGGAGGCGCGTCAACGCCTCGCGGCATTCCTGCTCCGACATTTCCCTGATTGCCATAGCTAGTCCTAATCTCGCGATGATTTCTCCCGCCCCTGTATCATAGCTGTCGCGCTAAGCTCCGGAATGCTGTCGCTTAAGATTTCTCTGTTCGGATAAGGTGCATGCCTTTGGCGGACAGGAGTGTCCGCGCACACCGGAAGTATCCGCGACGCGGCGGCGGTTCCGTGGTAGAATCCCGAGTACTTTTTGTCTGGATGGCGCTTCTGGCTTGGCATCCGGCAGGAAGTTTCCTTCCAGGGGGTTTCAGCCATGATCTCTCGTTTCCCACTTCCGGTTTCTCTTCTCACCTTAATCGTTGGGCTCTCGATGTCCTTCTCGGTGTCCGCAGCGGCGCAATCGCAGACTTTGCCCAAGCGCATTCTGGGCGATTACGGATATTGGAGCCAGTCGGATAATCCTCCTTATAGTTCGGCGCAAATTCCGTTCAACGAAGTCACCCACATCAACCATGTGGGCGTGTCGTTCGCGGCGGACGGGACGCTCTCCGTGCCCACCGGATTCCTCGAGCCAGAGCTGCTCACGAAGGCGCATGCGGCCGGTGTAAAGGTCTTACTGGAACTGGCTGGGGACTTCCCTGGAATGGAAACCAGCGGCGGGCTGCCGACCTTCGTCGCCAACCTGGGCGCGTTTGCCACGCAGTATGGATATGACGGCTTCGATCTGGACTGGGAATATCCCGGGACGACGGCGGACCGCATCTTTTTCGACAAGATGACGGCGGCGCTGCGCACGGCGTATCCCAATTATCTCTTGTCGATCTACGTCGCGCCTTGGGGAGGGTACGGTTACGATTTAGTCCGCCTGCAGAAATCGGTCGACTGGTTCAACATTCTGATGTTCGATTGCGCCGGGCCATGGACTTCGATTGGACAGCTCAATTCGGCGATCTTCTGGAACTGGCACGATCCGCAGCCGGATGAGTGCCAGCCGGGCGGGAGCGCCCAGGGCGCGGCCGACATCATGCTGGCGCAGGTTCCGCCCCAGCAGATCAACATGGGCATGCCGTTTTACGGCTACTACTACACCAACATCAACGCAGAGTTCGCAATGTGCCCCAACGACGCCACGACCTCAGACGGCGATTGCGACTACACGGTGGAGACGTTGAATTATGGAACCGCGATCAAGCGCCGGATCAATAAGGAAGGATGGCAGAGCCATCGCGATCCGGTTGCCTTTGTGCCGTATCTGCTGATGGCCGACGAAAGCAATGGCTACATCACTTATGACGACTCGTTCTCGACTTATTACAGAACCGTATATTCCGACTGGCAACTCGGGCTGGGCGGCACATGGATGTGGTCGATTGACGCGGATTATGACGGTCATTCGCAGGATCTACTAACTGCGATGTATCAGGGCGCGCTGAGCGGAAAGAAGTAAGGGAAGGGACTCGCCAAAGACTACGTGCGCCGTTGTAAGGGGGAGGTCCTTCCCTCCGCGTGAAGAACGGCTCCGGTCAGGATGACTAAAGATCCGCTACTGGGTCTGTTGAGTGCGTTTTGAAAAGGCCCTGCTTTAGCCGCTGCCCGCGGTTCGCGGACAGGAGTGTCCGCGCCACACTTTTGTCCGCGCCCCAAGTTCACTCCAGCCAGGTGGTTTCGAACGAGGGATTCAGATGGATGTCGATCTGGCGTAGCGGGCCTTCGCCGCTATTGATGAATTTGTGGGGCTCGCCGGCCCGGACGATGAGCACGTCTCCGGCTACGGCCTCCCGCTCCTCATCCCCGACGGTCCACTTCGAGCGGCCTTCGATCACGTAGACGATTTCATCGTAATCGTGTTGGTGGAGGCGTGGCCCTCGGCCCGGCTCGCCAATCACCAGAAACAACGAAATCCCCACCGGCCCATGATCCTTGCCCCAGAACTCATGGGACATTCCGACAAGCGGCAGTTGCTTCTGATTCACGGCGTACATGCCAGTTGGATTGACAGAAAGGCGGCTCGGATTCAGCCCGTTGAAGTGCCCACTGCAGCCGCGCGGCAGGGGTATAATGTCCCAAGCCTTACCGCAATCCGGCGTTAATCCATGACAGAGCAAATTAAACGTAAGCTGAAGGAAGAAATCGACGCGCTCGAACACGAACTGATCCACGAGCTTCCGAAAGAGATCAAGAAGGCCGCCGCGCTCGGCGACCTCAGCGAAAACGCCGAATACCACATGGCCAAGCAGCGCCAGGAGTTCGTGAAGGCGCGCGTGCGCCAATTGGGCAAGCGCCTCGCCGACCTGTCCATGGTGAACATGAACAACATCCCCAGGGACAAGGTAGGGCTGGGCTCGACCGTCAAGATTTACGACAACACCAAGAATCAGGAAATGCAATACAAGATCGTCACCAGCGAAGAGTCTGACGTGACCGCGGGAAAAATTTCGACAACTTCGCCCATCGGCCGCGCGCTGCTGAATAAGAAAGTGGGCGACGAGGTGATCGTGGACTCGCCCAACGGTAAGCGCGAGCTGGAAATTCTGAGCCTGAGCACCATCCACGACGAAGTACAAAGCGACGCGCCCAAAGAGGCTGGCGCATAATGGCGGCCAGTTGGACATCCGCGTTCGGCCGCGCCTGCGGAGTTCTGCTCGATACCATCGTGCGCTGGCTGGCCCTGTCGCGCATCAATCCCAATGTGCTTACCTTCATGGGATTGCTGGTGAACACTTGGGCCGCGATTTTGTTCGGCTCGGCCAACGCCGAAAATCAGCGACGCATGTTCTTCTACGCCGGGCTGGTGATCATCTTCTCCGGCTTCTTCGATCTGGTCGATGGGCAAGTTGCTCGCGCCACAAACCGCGTTACCCGCTTCGGAGCATTCTTCGATTCGGTGGTCGACCGCTATAGCGACGCCTCGCAATTTCTCGGACTCTTAGTTTTTTATGCGCGCGGTGGAAGATTCTTCTGGGTCGTGCTGGCCGCCTTCGTCATGGTCAGCGCCATCATGGTCAGCTACACGCGAGCCCGCGCCGAATCGCTGATCGGCTCGTGCCGCGTGGGATTCATGGAGCGCCCGGAACGGCTGGTGCTGGTAATTCTCGGAGCCCTGTTCAATCGCATGGCGCCAGTGCTCTGGGTCATCGCGGTGCTGAGCACGATCACGGTTATCCACCGCATGCGCTACACCTGGACGCGAACGCAAGATCCGCCGGTGGCGCTGAGCCCGGGGCAAGCCGCGTAATAGTTGAACTGGAGTTGGATCTACTCAAAATAGACTGTGGGCTATGCGAATCGCTGTTGGGATCGCCGTCTTAGCACTGATTGGTGCGCCCCTTTTGCTCCGGTTTCGTCCGCGCTGGGTCGCCGCTTTTAATCTCGCTGTCACCAATCGAATCACCGGCCCATTCGCCTCATGGCTGCCCGGATTCGGCGTCATCACCCACACCGGCCGAAAGTCCGGGCGCTGCTTTCGAACACCTGTGAATGTGTTTCGCGCGCCCGGAGGATTTCTCATCGCGCTCACCTATGGCCCCAGCAGCCAGTGGGTTCAAAACGTGCTTGCTGCGGGCGCAGCCGCGCTTGAAACCCGCCGGGTGCAATATCACATTTCCTCACCTGAGATTGTTAACGATCCGACACGCCGGCAGTTTCCTTTTCCTGTCCGAATCGTCCTTGGCATTGTCGGCGCCAAAGATTTCTTGAGGGTTGCGGCCTCGTCGAAGAATGTCGAGCAAGGAACTGGCACCAACGCAGCGTAAAATTCTCATTGTTTTGTTCCGCCTCATACGATCGATGAAGCGACTCTTACTCTCATGGAGCAGCGGCAAAGACAGCGCGTGGGCGCTGCACCTGCTCCGGCAGCAGGCGGAATATGAGATTGCCGGATTGCTCACCACTTTCAATCAAGCGTTTGACCGGGTTGCGATGCATGGGGTGCGGCGCGCTTTGGTCGAACAGCAGGCGAGCGCGGCCGAACTGCCCTTGTGGACCGTTCCCTTACCCTGGCCCTGCGCGAACGAGCAATACGAAGCGCTGATGTCGCAGGCGTGTCGCGACGCGATTGCACGGGGAATCGAGTGTGTCGCATTCGGTGATCTCTTCCTCGAAGACGTCCGTGCTTATCGCGAACGGCAGTTATCCGGAACCGGATTGGAACCTGTGTTTCCGCTGTGGGGACTTCCTACACACGCGCTGGCGCGGCAAATGATCGTAGCGGGACTGCAAGCGACTATGACGTGCGTGGACCCGAGCAAGCTCGACGTCAGCTTCGCGGGCCGGAGCTTCGATCAACAACTTCTGGATGACTTGCCGAGTACAGTCGACCCATGCGGAGAGAAAGGCGAGTTCCATACGTTCGCGCACGCGGGCCCAATGTTCGCGCGCGAAATTCCTACCATCCCCGGCGAAACCGTGATCCGAGACTCATTCGCATTCGCCGATCTGATCCCGCGCGATGCTAGACTATCCGGTCGCTGACTCTGCGGCTCACTGGGGATTTTCTTGCCGACTGATCCTGTTTTGGTGGTTCATGGCGGGGCCTGGGCCATGCCCGATGACATGGTCGAGGCGCATCTTCGCGGCGTGAACAACGCGCTGGCCGCGGGATGGCGCGTGCTCGAACACGGCTCGGCTCTCGATGCTGTCGAAGAAGCCGTCGTCATTATGGAAGACGATGAGACCTTCGACGCCGGGCGCGGCAGCTTTCTGAATCGCGATGGGCGGGTGCAGATGGACGCGCTCATCATGGATGGAGCAACTCTTCGCGCCGGCGGTGTGGGATGCGTGGAGCACTTGCGCAATCCGGTGCGGGCGGCGCGCAAGATTTTGAGCGAGAGTCCACACGTTTATTTTGTGGGCGAAGGCGCGGAACAATTCGCCGCCGAACATGGCATGCCTTTGTGCAAGAACGGAGACTTGATTATTCCGCGCGAGGTGGAACGGTTGCGCAAGTATCAAGCCGCACAGCACGATTCAAAGGCCGACGGCAAAGATTTGTTCGCCCCACCAAGCGATGACGATCCATCCATCTCGCATGACACGGTGGGAGCGGTGGCCTTGGATCGCAAGGGCAGAATTGCGGCAGCAACTTCGACCGGTGGCACGCTGAACAAGGCTCCCGGCAGGCTGGGCGATTCGTCGCTGATTGGATGCGGCTGCTACGCCGACAATCTGAGCGCTGCGGTTTCGACCACCGGATGGGGCGAGCCCATCATGAAACTGGTGCTGGCGAAGTGGACAGCCGACCGCATCGCCTCAGGCAATCTGCCGGAGTGGGCCGCGGCGGAGGCAATGAATTATCTGAAGCAGCGGGTTAACGGCCACGGCGGCATCATCGTCCTCGATCCCCACGGACACATCGGCATCGCCCACAACACCCCGCGCATGGCATGGGCGTATAGGACGGTGGAGAAGCAAGAAGCAGGCGTAGAGCGAGTCCCGTGACTGGGCGAACTCCTGCGGCACAAAGAGTTATCGAGCTTCGGTCGATGGACAGCCGAGGGCGGCAGTCCCTACATAGTTCTCACAACCACCCTTTCGTTCTTGCGATCCTCGCTGCTTCTATCCGATTGCTGGCGCCTAGTTTGCTGATGGCTTCGGAGAGATAGTTTCTTACCGTGCCGTCGGAGAGGCCAAGTTCGCTGGCGATGTCGCCGCTGGCCATGCCATCTCCCGCTAGGCGCAGCACCTGCCGCTCGCGGTCGGTGAGCGGATCCAATTCTGCCCACGCTTCGGTCGCGAGTTCGGGATGGATCACCCGCAAGCCTTGATGCACTCGTCTGACAGCGTCGGCGAGTTCTTCGGCGCGCATGTCCTTGAGCAGATAGCCGGAGGCTCCGGACTCGAGGGCGCGGCGCAAGTATCCGGCGCGCGCGAAAGTGGTCACGATGACCACGCGCGTTCCAGTGCGGCGGCGCTTCAGTTCGGCGGCTACGTCGAGGCCGCTCATGTGCGGCATTTCAATGTCGGTGATGAAGACGTCCGGCTTATTCGCGATCACGGCGTCGAGCGCTTCTTTGCCGTTGCGCGCCTTCGCGATGACCGAGATGTCGCCTTCCATTTCGAGCAATGCCGCGAGCGCGCCCAGCACCATGCCCTGATCTTCGGCAATGACGACGCGAATCGTCTTGCGATTTTCTTTCGCGCTTTCGCGCGCCGCATCTTTGGTTGAGGGACTCAACGTTGCTGGCTCTCGTGTCCCGGCAGTCCCTCTGCAAGGGAGGGTTGGGGCTTGTCCTTAAGCGGCAGGGTGATGGTGAGTTTCGTCCCGGAGTCGGTGCTGCGGTCGAGCGTGCCGCCGAGCATTTCCACGCGCTCGCGCATGCCGCGCAGTCCGTTGCCTTCCATGCTGGCAGAGCCGAGTCCGTCGTCCTGAATTTCGAGACGGCAGGAGCCATTGAATTGTTCGATGCGCAGGCGGCAGGTGCGCGCTTTGGCGTGGCGCACGACGTTGGTCACACCTTCGCGCACAGCAAGTGAAAGCACGCTTTCTTGCACTGCTGGGATTTTCATCGTCGTAGCGGCATCGCATTGCACGGTCAGGCCGGCGGTCTCAAGCGTGGATTTCGCCTGCGCGAGTTCGGCGACGAGCCCCTTGGCGCGGTATCCGCGAATAGCGTCGCGCACATCGGACAATGCCTGACGAGAGATTTCTTCGACTTCGTGAATTTCTTTGGCGGCGCGCTGAGGGTCGCGGTCGATCAGCTTTCCGGCGAGTTCTGATTTCAGTGTGATCACCGAGAGCGTGTGCCCAAGGACATCATGGAGATCGCGGGCGATGCGTTCGCGTTCCGCGACTGTGGCCAGATGTTCAATCTCTTCGTTGGCCTTGCGCAGGCGGCGGTTCATCCGGTTGCGTTCGGCGAAGAACGTATTTCCCGCGCCGATGATGATGGGGAACAGGCCGGAATAGAAAATCGCCCAGGCGCCGACGTGCAGCAGCCACGCTTCGCTGGCGCCGATGGATCCGATCACGACGAGGCCGAGGACGGCTTTTCTCTGCGTTCTGACGCAGAACGGGAGCATGGCCGCGGCGAAGATAAAAAATGTGCAGCCCCCGCTATTAAACGGCAGGTAGATTAGCCCCAGCAGAACCATCCCGCCAACGTGGGCGAGAGCGCGCGGATTCTGCAGTAAAAAGAGACCGAAATACAAGATCAGGAACAGCACCGCGCCCAGACCATCGAGCAGCCAGAGTTTCAGACTGACGTGATCCAAAATCGGTTGGATGAAAAAGAAACCGAGATAAGCGACCCAAAGCAGTGGGCTCCAGCCATGTTCGCGATCGCGGAAGATCGAACGCAGCGGCTTAAGCTTCCAGAAGGGAGCTTCCGGTGGGCACGTCACATCCCGTTCGAGAGACATCAAAGGCATAGCTTTATTTTCGCCCCACCCGTCAATTCCTACCACTGCGCATGGCGGGCTTCGACCCGTACCATACCAGCATAGCGGCTGGAATCAAGACTACAAGCCATTTTCCGCCGGTGATCAAAGCCAGCAAGCCGAGAAGGATAAGGGCCACGGTTCCGGTCATCGATTTTTTTGCGTTTGCGCTCATGGTCGTTTCCTCTCTGAGGCTAAAATCCCTCTCTCGCCGGCCTCGGGCGGCGCGGCTCACAGCCGTATCCATTCAAAAACTGAACTTTCTCTAGCCGTACATCTGTTCCTGATCGCGCTGGAAGCCGATGCGGGCCACGCCCAGGCAGATCATGGTGAAAGCGCCCAGCACTGCCCAGTGGGCGCGGTTCGACTGGTGCGCGCCCGCGCCCACCATCCCCAGCGCCAGTTGGGCCAGGTGATACGGCGGCATGGCGACCGCGATGGTCTTCACCATCTTCGGCAGGAACATGATCGGCACCCACAATCCGCTGCAGAACGACATCGGCAAGTAAATCAAGTTGATGGTGGAGGGTGCGGAGTTCGGTCCCGTGAAATACCCGAGAGCGAGGCCCATGGCCGAGAAGGGCAACGAACCGAGCACGAGCGTTCCCAGCAACGAGGCAAATTCGCCGCCGCTCAGGCGCACGCCGCCGAAGGCATAGCCGAGCGCGAACAGCACGAGGACGATGGTCGCGCTGAAAATCATCGCCGTGACTACCTTGGCGGTGAAATACGCGAATGGCGGCATGGGGCTGGCGCGCTTCACTTCAAGCCATCCCAGGCCGCGGTCCGAGGCCAGGCCGGCGGCGGTTCCGAACAGTGACGCGCCCATCACACCAAAGGTGCCGTAGGTCGCGATCATGTAGGTGGGTACGCGCATGCCGGCGATGGCTTGGTTCGAATTCAATATCAGGCCGAACAGAACGTAGAACATGAGCGGGAAGCTGAGCAGCGACGCGGTGTACATGCGCACCCGCAGGTTTTTCAGGAACTCGTACTTCGCTTCCTTCAAGTAGATGGCTGCCAAGTGGGCGGGCGAACGCTCGATGCGCCGGTTGCTGAGGGTGATTGCCGCTGTGCTCATCGCTATTCCTCCTAGGTGCTGCGTCATGAGGATGCTGGTGCTTTGTGTGCGAACGATTTCGGCTAAGCTGCGCTTTCGTCAATCTTTGGTCAGCGCCAGAAAAGCTTCTTCCAGTCCCGCGCTGGTGACTTCGAGGCCGGAGATGTAGGGATCGCGCGCAAACAGTTCGCGGAGGATCGGCTCGGCCTCGGCTGCTTGGATCTCCACGGCCTCGCGATCTTCTTTTACTTCCCGCACGCCAGAAATCTGGCGCAGGTCGGTCACGCTGATCGTGGTGATGCAACGGATTTTCTTGCCGTTGTTGCTGGCCTTGATTTCAGCGGGCGTGCCCTGCGCGATGATCTCTCCCTGATTGATGACGGCGACACGGTCGGCCAGGGCATCGGCTTCCTGCAAATAATGAGTGGTGAGCAGAATGGTTTTGCCGGCGGAGACCATGCGGCGGATTTCTTCCCACAGCATGCGGCGGGCTTCGACGTCGAGGCCGACCGTGGGCTCATCAAGAAAAATCAGGTCGGGATCGCCGCAGATGGCGAGCGCGAACAGCACGCGCTGCTTCTGTCCGCCCGAAAGTTCGCCAAATTTTCGGTCGCTCAATTTCTCGAGGCCGGCGGCGGAGAGGACTTCGGCGACCGGCAGCGGCTTCGGATAGTAGGAGGAGAAAAGATCGATGTGCTCGCGCACCCGCAGAGTTTCGGGAACGCGGCCCACCTGCAACATAGCTCCGGTTCTCATCCGGTTTTCCGGATTTGTAGGATCTCCCCCGAAAACTCGAACCTTCCCTGAGTTCGGTGGCATCAATCCCAGGAAAAGTTTCACCGCGGTAGTCTTGCCGGCTCCGTTCGGTCCGAGCAGCGCCACCACTTCTCCGGCGCGCACCTGGAAGTCGACGGAGCGCAGGGCTCGCACCGGACCGTAATTCTTGTTCGCGGATTCGAGGCTAGCGACCACGCGATCGGACATCGAGGCCGGTACGACTTGCGCTGTGGATTGGACGTATTCCGCGATTGCGATCATCTTCACTCCTTCGCTTCTTGCTTCTGCCGGCTGCAGCCCCTGCTTGCCGCTGCCCGCGGGAGCCCATTTCCTTTTCTCTCCCGCAACTGCATCATCG
Organism: uncultured Acidobacteriota bacterium; assembly: GCA_963701925.1. GTDB lineage: Bacteria > Acidobacteriota > Terriglobia > Terriglobales > Acidobacteriaceae > Sulfotelmatobacter. The sequence continues at coordinate 777,362 of CAVPBQ010000003.1, read as the reverse complement.
CGGATTCGCAGTTTCGGCAGTAGTGCCATCCATCACGGGGATTGCGTGACAAATGTCATCCGGCGCGAATGCAGGTAATTCCTGAGCAATGGGACAGGGATTTTCAGAAGGCAGTACCGGGGCGAATCGTCGTTTCTTTGGAAAATGGGCGGAAGGGCGTTACGAAATCCGAACAGATTCTAAAAATGTACCGTCTGACGCACAGAGCGGAGTCTCCTCACCTTCCCAACAAAGGCGAGCGTAGGCCTGCATCTCAGGCGGACAAACGCGTGTTCGGATTTCGTAACACACTCGCAGGTTTAGCCTCATTGCGCAATTTGGCACATACAACGATGTCCCATTTTGATATTATGTGCCCCACCCTCGGGAGGGTCCTTCATGCTGCCGGCTGGCAAAAGTCTTCGCACCCTGCGCGAAAAGCTTGGCCTCACCATGCGCGATGTTGAGAACTCCAGTGCCTGCATCGCGGAGAAGTATCGCAATGAAGAGTTTTCCATTCCTCCCAGTCGTTTGTCCGATATTGAGACCAAGGGAATTCTTCCCAACATTTACCGCATCTATGCCCTGTCCGTGATTTACCGCTGCGATATCCGCGAACTGATGTCGTGGTATGGCGTCGATTTGAATAATATCGCGGCAGATCTGGGGCTGTTTTCGCCGCCAAAATCCCATGTCTCCGACGCCCTCTCCGGACTGGCAGCGGTGCAGGTTCCTCTGAAAATGGATCCCGCATTTGACGAACGTCGCACTACTAATCTGGGACGCATGGTCGAGCAGTGGGGGCTGGTTCCGCTGGCCTACCTGGCCCAGTTTGCCAACAGTGACTTCACCTACGGTTACGTCGGTACGCAAGACTTCACCATGTATCCGATTTTGCCGCCGGGTAGTTTCATTCAGGTGGATGAAGCGCGCAACCGCGTGGCGGAAGGCTCCTGGCGATCGGAGTACGAACGTCCGATTTATTTCGTGGAGACGCGCGACGGGCATACCTGCTGCTGGTGCAGCATGCGTCGCGATGATCTTATCCTGCAGCCCCATCCGCTCTCTCCGGTGCCGGTTCGGGTATTACGCCATCCCCAAGAAGCCGAGGTGATCGGCCAGGTGGTGGGCGTAGCTATGAAGTTGACCGAGTGGCACGCCCTCGATGCCGCTCCAGGCTCGAAAGCGCCACCAGCACTGAATTAAGATGAGCCGCCGCGGGTGTATCCTTGCGCTCGCTGGGCAGTAAATCCTGCATTCGTCCGCGCATTTGCTCGACGTATGCCAGGGGTTTCACACCGCTCTCCCGGCTGGATTCCGCCAGATCCTCTAATAAGGTTGCGAGCGGCGCACGCAATACCCCAGTGACCACTTCGGCGTGCGCCGCTTTCAGCGCGCGTTCCGCCGATTCTTCTCCGTGCAGCGTCTCCATTCCCCAATGCTCGTAGCGGCCCTCGGAGCGCCGCAACGACGCTAGATAGGTCAACTTCCCCAGCAGGCCAGTGACGGCTGCGAGGGTGGTCTCTTTCAGATCTTGCAAAGCCGATTTCAGGGTCATGTGGATGCGACCTTTGTTACGAATTCCGGACGTTCTAATCCCTTCGTTCCTTTGGGAACCGAGGGTGCAGCCATGAAACTATCACTGTCCGAATCGCACTTACAAGGAGAACACAATCGTGAAACGCATGCTACTTGTCGTTGCCGCAGCCATCCTGTTCGTGAATACCCTCGTAATTCCCACCGCAGTGAAAGCCGACGGCGGCACCGGAACAACGAATTGTGGCAAGACTCTGTGCAAGCCCTAGCCGCGAATTTATTTTGCGCCTGAAATGCGGGATTTAGGAACGCGGGGCGCTCTTCTTACAAAAACCGAACAAGGAACGGGCGGTCGTTGCGATTGCACCTAACTGGCGCTATAGTGACGGCTCATCCTATGCTGCAGGCGCACTCACTCCTATGGCATTATTTGTGGCTTGCGCCTAGCATCCTACTTCTGGCCTTGGCGTTCCGCCTCTGGCAAAAGTCGCTGCAGAGGCGCTATGTCTTCTTTTTGGCATTCGCCGTCGCCAGCGCTATTGAGCAACTCACCCTTTATTCCTGCGATCTGATTCCATCTGTGAGCGCGAAGGCCTGGTGGGAAGTCTTTTGGATTGGGTTGCTGATTGAGGGCGTCCTGAAATTTGCGCTGGTCGGCGAGATCTTCGCGCAAGCGTTTGACTCGTATGCGTCGATCGCCCGCCTCGGTACGCAACTGATTCGAGGGGTAGGGGTTGCCTTGATTTTCACAGCGGGAATAGCTGCGGCGTTCGCTCCGAAGGATAGCTTATTTGGGATTGTTTCAGGAGCGCATCTGCTCGAGCAGGCAGTTTACTTTATTGAATCGGGCCTGTTGCTCTTCATATTCGCTTTCTCTGCCTACTTTTCCGTTGAACTGAGCCGTCCAATATTCGGGATTGCGCTCGGCCTTGCCGTGTCGGGTTGCGTACATCTGGCAACGTGGGCCGTAGCAGCTAACGGGGGCCTGCCTCAAGAGAGACGAATCGTACTTGATTTCGTGAACATGGCTACCTACCACGCGTGCGTTTTGGTTTGGTTCTATTACTTACTGGTTCCTGGGAGAATCGCCACAAAATCCATTGTTTCTGTGCCCGAGCACAATCTTGAGATCTGGAATCAGGAATTGGAGCGTCTTTTACAGCGATGATATTAGCAGTGGTTCTCGTCGTAATCGCAGTTCTGAGTCTGGCCATCATTCTGCGGCTCGCAGTAGGCCGAAGTCTGCAGGCATCCGCCGGCACCAGCCTTGCCGCACAAATACAGCCGCTGGATGTTGAGGCATTTCGAAATCTAACCAGCCCTGGTGAAGACGAATTCCTGCGCCGCCGCCTGCCCGCATCCGAGTTCCGGCGGGTGCGGCGAGCCCGATTGAGGGCCGCTTCGGCGTATGTGCTGGCGGCGGGAAAAAATGCTGCCGTGCTAGTGCGTCTAGGACAGACGGCGCTGCCAGCGGATGATGCCAGCACTTCGGAGGCTGCGCATCAGTTGGTCGATCAGGCTTTGCTGCTGCGGCGCAACTGCGCGTTTGCCTTGCTTCGAATCCACATTGCTCTCGCCTTGCCGGTCCCGCACCAGGCGCCGACGAGGGTTTTGCGGGGCTACGAGCAACTGAATGGCTGCGCCCTGCTGCTCACTCGGCTGCAGAATCCGGCCGCCCCCGTACGAATTTCAGCGTCCTGATTTCGGCCGCCCGGTGATTCTGATCACAAAATGTCTGAAATCATTCCGGCCGTGTTTTCCTCCTCTTACCGCGCATTAACTAATCATGCCCTCGCCTCGATTCCGAGCTTGTTTTCCGCCTAAGTTTTGATATAAAACCTGCGGGATAAACTTGGTCCAACTCATTCGTGCTCACTTCGGCAATCTGCCGCAGCACTGATTCCTGTCGTCGACTCGCCTCGATGCGAGTGCAAGGGAGAACCTCATGATCCGCACCCCGAAGAGCTTGCTTGTTTTTTTGTGCGTCGTTCTGACCTCTGCCATCGCGTTCGCCCAGGGCGGCGCGGCCACTGGCGACCTGCGCATCACCGTAAAAGATCCCAAAGGCAACGTCGTCACCAACGCGACCGTCACTGTGCAGGATGTGGCGAAGGGCCTGGAGCGCAGCGCGACCGGAGACGGCGAGGGCGGCTACAGCGTTCGCCAGTTGCCGCCAGCGACCTACACGGTCACCGTCGTTGCGGCCGGATTTTCGAAGGTGGAGAACACGGGAGTCATCATCACCGTCGGTGGCGTGGTGGATTTGCCCATCGCGCTCACCGTCTCGACTACCACGCAGGTAGTTGAGGTCAACGCGCAAGCCGCGCTGGTGGAGACTTCCCGCAGTTCGACCACCGACACGATCGGGCAGCGCCGCATCGACAATCTGCCCATCAACGGACGCAACTACATCAACTTCACGCTGACCGATTCGCAAGTGGTGCGCGATAACGCTCCCAGCCTGGGCGGCGCCGCTCCTACCTCCGGCCTGAACATGAGCGGCCAGCGCGCGCGCTCGAACCTGGTCAACGTCGACGGCGCCGACGCCACTGACAACTCGGTCAACGGCGTGCGCTCTACCGTGTCGCAGGAAGCCGTGCAGGAATTCCAGATCATCACCAACAACTACGCGCCGGAATACGGTCGCGCGGCGGGCGGCGTGGTCAACATCATTACGCGCTCAGGATCGAACGACTTTCATGGCGATGTGTTCGGCTTTCTGCGCAATCGGAATTTCGAGGCGGTGAATCCCTTCAGCACGGTGAAGAATCCGGCATATACGCGCGTGCAGGCAGGCGTTGCCTTTGGCGGAGCCATCAAGAAAGATAAGACGTTCTACTATTTCGCCTACGAAATCACGCGGCGGCACGAAACCGGATTCTCTTCCATAGGCCAGGGCAACTTCGGACTCACTCCCTTCGACACTTCGGCCCTTGGACTGCCCTTCGGCACAGTGCAACTGACACCCGATCAGGTAGGACTGGTTACGAATTCTCAGATCGATATTGCAGCCGCGTCGAATCCGGCGGTCGCCACGGCTCTGGGCGACTACATCGTGACATCGGGCGTATCGTCGCAGCAAGCGATTCAGGGCAACTGGCCCACGCCGATTGTGACCGCGCTCTCCGGAGGGGCGTTACCCGGATGGGCGGGATTCATCTCGGGTTGCACATTCTTCACCCCGACATCCTGCCCCGCGGCCGCGCTATTTCCCGGCACCAACGTCCCCGCCTCCTACCAGACGTTGACCTCGCAGGAGGGCAACTTCCCAGTGTTCGAAGGCACCAGCGTTTGGTCGCTGCGCCTTGACCACAATCTGGGAGCGAATCATCGCCTGACGTTCCGCGCCAACATCAGCCCGAGCACAGTGACCGGCATCGAGGTCAGCGGGCAAGACCAGCCCTTCGGACAAAATGCGTACTCGCGCACTTCGCAAACCACATTCCGCGATGTGGCGGGCGTGTTTCAAGATACCTGGACCATCGGCGCGAACCGAGTCAACGAATTTCGCTTCCAGTACGCGCGCCGCGGCTATTCGTACTTCTACAACACGGCAATTCCCGCCGGCTCTACTCCGGCAGTCAACATCACCGGCTACGCCTATTTCGGCCGCGAGCCGTTTTCTTCCATCCAGAGAGTGGAACAACGCTACCAGTTCACCGACAACTTCTCCTGGACCCGGGGGCGCCACAATATGAAGTTCGGTGCCGACCTCAACTATCTTCCACTGACTGCGACCTTCACCGTCAACTACGGAGGCGTTTACGATTTCGGCGGCATTTCGGCCAACAACTTTCTAAGCAATGCCGACTTCTCGGCTTTCACCGGAGTACTGGGCCCGAATGCGAGCATTCCGGGCCTCAACGCGGTTCAGGCTTACGGCTTCGGCGTGCCGGGAGATTTCATTCAAGGCTTGGGCAGTCCCAGCGATTCGTTCCACAACATTTCAATCGGCGCGTTCTGGCAGGACTCCTGGCGCGTCAGCCCCAATCTGACTCTCAACTACGGTCTGCGTTACGATGTCGAAATTCCGCCATCGTTAAAGCAGCCGCAGGGACTGGCGCTTCCCGCCTATAGCCTGCTGAAGCTGGAAAAAGGAATTCAAACCGACACCAACAATATTCAACCGCGCATCGGCATGGCGTGGGATCCCAAGGGCGATGGCAAGACTGTTGTCCGCGCGTCGTATGGCATGTTTTATGACCATCCGCTGCTCGGCCTCTATTTCCTGGGCGACGCCTCCGACGGTTCTTCCAGCGGACAGCTGGCCTTTGTAGGAACGTCGAATTGCAATGGGGCTGGCAACCCAGCGAACTTGAATGCCATTCCGATCTTCCAGGGAACACTTGGAACCGCGGCCTGCGCTCCTTCGCCGTTCCCACTGGCCGACGCCAATCTCGGCTATCTACCGAACCAGCAGCAGTTCACCTCCATCAACTTTCCGCAATCAGTATTCCTCAACCAGAACTTTCTAGGGCTGAACGCCAATCCGGCGCAGTCTACTTTTTTGCCGCTGTTCTTCCAGCCGTTCGGCTATCCGCAGGGCAAGGGCTTCGTCTATGCCTACGCGCAACAGGCGAATGTGAGCATCGAGCACGATTTTGGTGGTGGATTCTCTCTGAATCTCGCCTACAACTTCAACGGCGGTCGCCACCTGAATCGGCCCATCAACGCCAACACGGTGCGCGGAGACCTGATGACCGCGAACTTCGAAGCCGCTTATTTCGACGCGCTGGCCACGGGCGGGACTCCTCCCGCCAGTCCTTTCACAGTGGCCGGTATTTGCAATCCCGGCGGAATCCCGGCGTTGGGGCCTATCCCATACGTCGATGCTTCGCTGATGAACTTCTTCCGTCCGGGCGGCTTGAATCCGTCGATCGCGACAGCTTATGGCTTGCAGGGCGATCCGCTCGGATGCGTCGCACAAGCCGCGGCCACAGCCCAATCGCTGCCCGGCTTCAACGCGGCTTGCAATCCAACTCCTGCGAACGGGTTCTCTTACGCCGGATGCGTGCCCTTCGGCGACATGGACGCCAACTTCTCCAACGGTAGCTCGATCTATCACGGCTTCTCGACGAATTTGCGCAAGCGCTTCAACAATCACTACGAGTTCCTCGCGTCCTACACCTGGTCGCATGCCATCGACGATTCGACCGACCTTCAATCCACAACGACTCCGCAGGACAGTTACTTCCCCGGACTCGAGCGGTCCACCTCATTGTTCGATCAGCGGCATCGCTTCGTCTTCAGCGGCATGTTGCAGACGGGCAAAGTCACTGGCGGATTCATGGGCAAGTTCTGGAGCGACTGGACCTTCGCTCCGATCGTGGACGTTGCTTCCGGACGCCCGTTTAACATCGTCACCGGAAATTCCGACAACCTGCAGATCTCATCGCTGACCGCGCGCCCCAACATCACGGTGAACCCGGCCTGCGGCACTGTCTACCCCTCGAAGTACTCACCCACGCACGTTCTGCAGGAGCCGTGTCTGAACGGCTTCGTAGGGGCCTACGTCGGCAGCATTCTTGCCACAGGAAGTCCGACGCCTTCTAGCATTCCCACTCTCCTGCAACTCGACGGCAACCTCGGCCGCAACGCCGGCATTCAGCCGTGGACGGTGTTCGGCGACATGCGCGTGGCCAAGAGAATTTATTTCGGCGAGCGATTCAGCTGGGATCTGATCGCCGACATGTTCAACATCGCCAATCGCAACAACACGGCAGCGGTGAGCCCGTTGTTCACCAACGCTGGACAGCCCACGGCAGCGTACGATCCGCGACAGTTCCAATTTGCGATGAAAGTTAACTGGTAGTTTTGATTTTTCTCACGACGGTTGCTACGTTTTGAAAGGGCGCGGATTCAGGCCGGGCCCTTATCGCCCGGAAACTTTCAGCGGCACCGCTGCGTAGGTTAGAGTGAGCAACTGAAAGGTGCCCATGCCTGATCCCGGAACTCCCCATCCTGACAATTTTTCAAGTCCACTATCCCCTGACTCGCTGCCTTCGCAGGCGGGGGCGCCCGCGCCACAAGGGCATTCCATCTTCCGCGGCCCGAACGGAATTCGCGCAGGATGGCGCGTCCTCATCTTTCTGGCGTTGGTGGCGTTGATCGCCCTGCTCATCGTGCTGCCGTTCATCATCCTCGCCAGGATTCGCCACGGCGGCGGCCCGCAAGTTCTCGCCGGAGTCAGCGGCTTGACTCCGCTGGGCCTCAGCATGAGCGAAGGCTTCCTCTTTCTGCTGACTTCGCTGGCGGCGCTGGTCATGGCCTGCATCGAACGTCGGAATTTCGGCCAGTATGGACTGCCAGGCCGCTACGCCTTCGGAAAAGATTTCTGGATCGGAATCGTCGTCGGGTTCTCAGCGATCAGCGCATGCTTGCTGGCAATTTTCGCGCTGCATGGATTTCGTCTCACAGGCGTCGCCACTCATGGATCTGCGCTGGCCTCGGCGACCCTTGCCTGGAGCCTGACATTCATCCTCGTAGGGTTCGCCGAAGAATTTTCCTTTCGCGGATATCTGCAGTACACGCTCACCACCGGCATCCGATTCTGGCCGTCGGCGTTTCTGCTTTCAGCACTATTCGGACTGGCGCACGCGGGAAATCCGGGAGAGAGCAAGCCGGGACTGCTCTCGGTTGTGCTGTTCGGATTATTATTTTGTTTATTTCTCTGGCGCCGCGGAAATTTGTGGTGGGCTGTCGGCTTTCATGCCGGTTGGGATTGGGGCCAGACTTTTTTCTATGGTGTGCCCGACAGCGGTATCCCGGCATATCACAACTTTTTCAGCTGCACCTTCAGCGGGCCGACTTGGCTGACCGGGGGCAGCGTAGGACCGGAGGCCAGCGTGTTCACGCCCATCGTGCTGCTGCTCGTCGCCGTCGTTTTTGCGCGCGTGTATCGCGAGAACCGCTATCAGGCGGTCTAGATCGCGAGAGTTCGCGCGCTCGAAATGCTACACTTTTCGTTTCACCCATCCTTGGCGCTTGCCCGGAGTTCGTTTCTCCATGCCTGAAAATTCTCTGCCCACCCCGCGGACACGTGTGATCCGCGAGCCGCATCGCGGAGTCTACGATCGCGAAACGGTCTACCAAATTCTTGATGAAGGCTTCCTCTGCCATGTCGGCTTCGCAGTCGAGGGCCAGCCGTTTGTGATTCCGACTTCTTATGGCCGCAAGGATTCGACGCTCTACATTCACGGATCGGCGGCGAGCCGCATGCTGCGCCAGATGCGCGAGGGCGTCGCGGTCTGCATCACGGTGACGCTGCTCGATGGGCTGGTGCTGGCACGCTCGGTGTTCAATCACTCCATGAATTACCGGTCGGTGGTGATTCTAGGGAAGGCTGAATTGGTGGACGATACGGCAGAGAAGCTGGAGGCGTTGCGCATTTTGTCGGAGCACATTCTGCCCGGCCGATGGGCAGATGCGCGGCAACCGAACGAGCGCGAACTCAAGCAGACTTCAGTGCTGCGCGTTCCCATCGAAGAATTTTCTGCCAAGGTGCGCAGCGGACCTGCGATCGATGACGAAGAGGATTATTCCTTTCCCACCTGGGCCGGAGTCGTGCCGCTGGAGATAAAAGCTGGCGCGCCGATCGACGATGAACGCCTGCTGCCGGGCCGGGAGACGCCGGCGTATGTGCGGAGGTATCAGCGCGGGCAGTGAGTTGAAGTTGTCGTGTATGGACGGCTGGCTTCAGGTCTGCTGCGGAACGCAGCCCGCAGAGGTTTCATCAGGCTGAAGCCCGCTCTGCCCAGCAGTCTCGGCAGTATTGGCTGAATCCGAGAATGGCGGGCTTGACGAGCGGTGAGATAATTGCGTTATATGCAGGAGACTAAATCAGGCTGGGAGCTAGCCAAGATCCCGTTGGGATGGATGATTTTCCATCACAGCAAGCAGATCGCTCATACGACAGTCGGGCAGGATGGAGCAGAAGCCATCGCAAGACAGATAATAAATGCGTCATATCCAAAAGCCGAGCTCGATAAAGCTGTCAAGATCAGAACGGTTCAACTTTACGTGGACCAGAAATCAGAAAAGGCCCGAATATCAGTCCGGGCCTTGTGTTCGCAATAATTCTTAACAGCACGGATTGAAGGCGACGAGCCGGTATGGCGCAAGGCTGCGGAACGCTTCACCGCTTACGCCGAGCGCAGACGTCGCTCGGGCGGCGCATCGCCGAAGCAGTTGCTCCCGGATTTCCTGATGCCGCGCACGGCCTTCTGCGCGCGGATCGCCTCTTTACCCTCGACCCACGCGCTACCAGCGAGACTTTCTAACCGCGACTAGTCTGAAGGAAAAACCTCCGCGTATTTAGGTAAGGATGTCTTACAGCACCAGTAGCAGCTTGCCTGGCAGTTTGTGGGCTTCCAGATCGCGATGAGCCTGGGCGGCTTCGGCTAGCGGATACTTTTTCGCGATCTTCATCTTCAGCTTGCCTTCGGCGATCAGCTTGAATAGATCGCTGGTGCGGGCGAGCAACTCTTCGCGCGTGGCGGTGAAGTGCGCCAGCGTAGTGCGCGCCATGTAGAGCGAGCCTTTCTCCGACAACTTGGCGGGATCGACCGGTGGCACCGGGCCGCTCGACATGCCATAAAGCACCAGCATTCCGCGGGTGCGCATCACGTTCAGATTTTTTTCAAAGGTCGCTTTGCCCACGCCGTCGTAGACCACATCGACGCCCTTGCCGGCGGTCAGGCGCTTCACCTCCGGCTCGAAATCGTGCTGGGTGTAGACGATGACTTCGTCAGCGCCGGCTTCGCGCGCCAGACGCGCTTTGTCATCGCTCGACGCGGTGCCGATCACGCGCGCTCCGACTGCATGCGCCAGTTGCACCAGAATGAATCCCACACCACCCGCGGCTGCATGCACCAGGGCGGTCTCGGCGGCTTTGAGTTTGTGCGCGTCGTTCACCAGATAATGTGCAGTGAGCCCGTGCATCATGGCCGCGACCGCTTGATCGTCCGTGATCGACGGCGGCACGGGCACGAGGTGTTGCTCTTCCGCGACTACGTATGCCGCGTACGAGCCGAGCGTGCCGCTCCAGGCGACGCGGTCGCCAGGCTTCACCGCCTTAGCCTGCGCCCCCACACTCTCGACGACACCCACGCCTTCCTGTCCGGGGATAAACGGCACCGGCGTGCGGAGACTGCCATCACGGAAATGGCCGTCAATCGAGTTCACACCCGCGACTGAAACTTTGATGAGCGCTTCTGCCGGTTTCGCCTGCGGAGTGGGAACGTCGGCAAGTTGCAGGACTTCCGGTCCGCCGGTGTGCTGCACGCGAATGGCTTTCATGTGCTCCTAAAAGTGGCGCCGCCACAGCCGCCAGGATGGCAGCGCTACGAAACTCTTAGGGTATCAGCAACAGCTTGCCTGTGGTCTTTCTTCCTTCCAGGTCGCGATGAGCGCGTCGTACTTCGGACAGCGGGTAGGTATGCTCGATGCGAAGTTTGAGTTTGCCGGCGGCAATCATGCCGAACACTGCACCGGAGCGCGCCATCAATTCTTCCCGGGTGGCGATGTAATTGCCCAACGAAGGCCGGGTCAGAAAAAGTGATCCCTTCTGCGTGAGGATGATGGGATCGAAGGGCGGAACCGCGCCGCTGGAACCGCCGAAGAGCACCATCATACCGCGCGGGCGAAGCAGGTTCAGTCCTTTCTCGAAAGTCGTCTTCCCCACCGAGTCGAAGATCACGTCGAGGCCCTTGCCACCGGTGAGGCGCTTGGTCTCGACTTCGAAATCCTGCTGCGAATAGAGAATAACGTCGTCGGCGCCGGCTTCGCGCGCCAGCTTCGCTTTCTGCTCGGTCGAAACGGTGGCGATGACGCGAGCGCCGATGTGGTGCGCCATCTGCGTGAGCAACAGGCCGACACCTCCGGCCGCCGCATGCACCAGGCAGGTATCGCCGGACTTGAGAGGAAAACTGTCGTGGCAAAGATAGTGCGCCGTCATGCCCTGCAACATAGCGGCCGCGGCTTGCTGGTCGGTGACTCCCGCAGGAACGGGCACGAGCCGATCGGCCGGTATGGCGGCATACTCGGCGTAGGACCCGAGCACGCTGGTCCACGCGACGCGATCGCCAACCTTCAATGACTTCACGTCTGCGCCCACCGCCGTCACCGTGCCCGCCCCTTCTTGGCCCAGCACAAATGGCAGCGAGACCTTGTAGCGGCCCTCGCGATTGTATACATCAATAAAGTTGACGCCCGACGCGGCAAGCTTCACCACGGATTCATTCGCCTTCGGATGAGGAATGGGAAGGTCCACCAACTCCATCGCATCGGCAGTTCCGACTTGCTTCACTTGAATGGCTTTCATGGGAGGGTTGGATTCACGCGACTTGCAGAAGGTTCAATTGCAGATGATTTTCTATTCGCGCGGATTATACCGCCCGGCGCGGCGGCAGCACTGGCTCGCGATCTTTCGAGGACTTATCGGAGACTTCCGGTTCGAGACCCGCGGCCGCCATGACGGCGCGGCCAAACTCTTCCGGCGAAATGGAGAAAGGCTCCGCGGCTGCGGCTGTTGTGTCTCCCACCACGCGAGTTTCAGCGACGAAGCGGTATCCCCGGCCAACTACGGTTTGCAGATAATTCGGCTGCGCCGAATCGTCTTCGAGGGCGCGGCGAATCTTGCGGACGGCAGTGTTGATTCCCTGCTCGATGTCGACAAAAACATCCTTGCCCCATAGCTTGTCCGCGATCTGATCGCGGGTGACCAGTTGTCCCGGATTCTCTACCAGGAACATCAGGAGCTGCAGGGGCAGGCCTTCGAGCGCAATGGGCTTACCGTCGCGCGAGAGTTGAAAGCGGCCAAAATCCAGTTCGTACCCGCTGAATTGGACTTTCTTCCCCATCGCACCGCCCCTGCTGAGAGTTCCCCAATTCTGGCGCGGGGCGAGGACGGTGTCAACACCACACGCAAGAATCATCAGCTTTTTTGATGCCAATCCGTCTTCAGACCAATTCAGACGGCTTCAGACTGGCTCCATGGACGTTTCGCGGGAACGAGAGCAATATCACGACACTTCCCCGACGGAAGAAATAAAAAACTGGAGGCGAATATGAAATACGCAGCGCACGTTCTGGCTTTAACGCTCACTCTGGCTTCCCTGACGGCTGCAGCCCAGCTGCCCAGCAACCAAACGCTGGTGGCCCAGGTGCCCTTTCAATTCAACGTCGCCAACAGCGCGGTTCCCGCGGGCGAATGGACGATCAAGTCTTCTAGCCCTGGTTCGCCGGCGCTGACCATGAACAATCACCGTGCCAAGGCGGCTCTAGTGGCAATGGCCCGGGCGGACGAGGCCAAGCAAGCGTCCCCTAGCTGTGCCCTGGTGTTCCACAAATACGGCGAGACGTACTTCCTTACCGGGATCAAGATTGCCGGCTCGCGCGACACCTACAAGCTGCCGGAAAGTTCGAGGGAGCGTGAACTGCAGATTGCGGGCATGCCTGCAACCGAGCAGATTCTGCTGGCCTCTCTGAAATGAGGGGGCTGGGGCGAGTTTAAGGGTTCGGGATCGAACGGTTCCGAACCCTCCACCCTGGGTTTTCCCGCCTGAGTTTTCTCCGCCCTGTTTTTCCAGCGCTGGATTTCTGCAGCCTATTTTTCGCACCATTCTTTGCCTCATCTGCTGCCCCTTCTGCTACACTTGCTCCGCTTTTTGACGAGGAGCATTCCCATGGCAGAGAAGCAGCCGCAGAATTTTTCCAATCACACCCGGTGGGATCCGCTGTTTCATTTTTTCATCGGCCCAGTATTCATTCTCGCGCTGATCCTGACTCTGGTTCATTTTTTCGCGCACATGATGGACAGCTCGTTCCGCGATAACTTCCACGCCTTCCTGCTGGTCGTGCTGGCTTCGGCGCTTCTAGTGATGGCGTTCAAGGTTCGTCTTTATTCGCTGAAAGTGCAGGATCGCGTGATCCGGCTGGAAGAGCAGTTGCGCCTGAACGCGCTGCTGCCGGAGCCGCTGCGCTCGCGGATTCCAGAGTTGACCGTAGATCAGTTATGCGGATTGCGCTTCGCCTCGGATGCGGAGATTCCCAAGTTGGTGGAGCGGGCGCTGAATGAGAAATTGTCGCGCGCCGATATCAAGAAGTCGATCCAGAACTGGCGGCCGGATTACTGGCGGGTTTGAGCCGTTTTCGATCCCCTTCCCTGCCAACCAGCCAAGGCCGAGACTGCATCTGAATTTGAGGAGTCGAACGCCGGAACGACTCGGTGCTCTGGGCGGAATTTGGGACTGTGGCCGACGGTGGTAATTGCCACGGCAAGTGCCAAAAGTAACTCCGCCAGGTACCTTTTCTGCATTGACCCTGGAGCGCCCACCCGGTACGATTTTTGATAGAATTCACCCGGCATTTACACTGGAACTCTAGAGTTCAACGCGGGAGTGGTACGCTTTCCCGTCCCTATCATGCGATTTGACGGCCCCCATACTCGGATTGCCATTCTGGCCTGCCTGATGATGTCGGTGGGCGCCTGCCAGAGCGCGCACAAGCGGGTTGCGGTAGTGCCGCCGTCCGCGCCGCCCGCGCTTAAGCCAGCACCGCAGCCGCAAGCCTCGGGATCTTTAAATCAGACGGCTGCTGCACAAGATTCTCAGTCGCCAAACGAAGCGCCCGCCCAAGCAGTTCAAGCGGACCAGGCTTCCGCTTCAACGCCAGCTCCGGATGCCATCGACGATCTGATCGCAAAAGTTGAAAAGGAATATCAGGCGGGGCTCGCCAGCTACAAAGTTGGCGCTGCCGACGACGCGAAACAACACTTCGATCAGGCCTTCAACACGCTGCTCGATAGCGAACTCGACATTCGCTCCGATGGCCGGCTGCAAAGAGAATTCGACCACATTGTCGACGGCGTGAACCAGCTCAGCCTGGGAGACGAAGCGCCGGGCAATCAGACGGCCGACTCCGACCAGCAACAGAAATCCGAGCCCGCGCCCATCGACGAGACCAACGGCATGACTCCGGCCGCAGATGCCAGCACCAAGGCGAAGGTCGAGGCCGAGATCAAGAGCACTCACTCCGATCTGCCGCTGATGATGACCGACCAGGTCGCGGGCTATATCAGCTATTTCTCGGGCCGTGGACGTCCAGTGTTTGAGCGAGCGTTTGCGCGGTCGGGACGCTATCACGACATGATCGTGTCGACCTTGAGAGAAGAAGGCGTTCCGCAGGATTTAATTTATCTGGCACAGGCCGAGTCTGGATTCCATCCGCTGGCCGTATCGCGCGCCGGGGCTCGCGGCATCTGGCAGTTCATGGCGGCGCGTGGTCGCGGATATGGTCTGGGTCATGACATGTGGGTCGACGACCGCCAGGATCCGGAAAAATCCACGCGCGCGGCCGCCCACCATTTGAAGGATCTTTATAACCAGTTCGGCGACTGGTATCTCGCCATGGCCGCATACAATTCCGGCCCGGGCACGGTCCAGGCTGCGGTCAAGCGCACCGGCTATGCCGATTTCTGGGAGCTCTACCGGCGCAACGTTCTGCCCAAGGAAACGCGCAACTATGTGCCTATCATTCTGGCCGTGACCATCATGGCCAAGAATCCGTCACAGTACGGATTGGATGACGTGGTGATGGAGCGCCCCGCGGATTTCGACACAGTCACGATCAACTATCCCGTGGACCTGCGGCTGGTGGCGCAGTGCGTGGGCTCGACGCAAGCCGAGTTGCAGGATTTGAATCCGCGGCTGCTTCGTCTGACGACACCGCGCGAGGGCAAGTTTGAACTGCATCTGCCGGCCGGGACGAAGGATGAGTTTCAGACGGCGATCGCCTCTATTCCTTCGGACATGCGGCTGTGGTGGCGTTATCACACGGTGCATTCCGGGGATACGCTGGCCTCGCTGGCGCGAACTTACCGGGTGACGGCGAAGTCGCTGATTGCCGCCAATAAGCTCGAAGACAATGAATTGCAGGCTGACGCGAAGCTCATCATTCCCATCGCGCCGGGACGCCATCCCCAGAGCGATACGGCTTCCTACGCGAAGCGCATTACACGCTACAAGGTTCACGGCGGAGATACGGTTCAGACCGTGGCCGATAATTTTGGCGTGTCGGCGCAGATGATCCGGCGTTGGAACGGGCTGCGCGGCGACAGTCTGCGCGGACGCAAAGTTCTGGCTCTGCATCTGCCGGTCACGCCGAGCCCCCATGAGTCTGACCTGGCTTCCTCGCGGGGGGTTCGAAAGCATCCCAAAGCTTCGCAGACTGCGAGCGTCAAACCTCCAGCAACAAAGTCGTCGGAAGTCGAGCGCCTCACCGAAGAGGCAAAGGCCGATCAGGATGATGAGGAAGCCGTGGTGCGCCACCGAGTGAAGACCGGCGAGACCCTCTACTCGATTGCCAGCCTTTATCGGACGACCGTGGCTGCGCTGAAGCGAGATAACGGAAATATTGCCGTACTGCATCCCGGCATGGTTCTGATCGTGCAGCCCGCGCGATAGTTATCGCTCCGCCCGATTCAGCCGGACAACCTTACGCTGACATCTTCATCGTGTCCCACGCGACGCACACTGCGCCGCACTGAAGTGCGATCCGCTGGGCTGAGGCGACGAGTGATATCGCGATTTTCGCCGACAATCGCCGTGGATATCCTGATTTCTTGTCCAAATGTAATTTCTGACTTTCTCGTACACTGTCTGGGTCACGAACATGCTTACCGCATTCGGCCTTTTTGCCGTCACAGCAATGGTTGTTTGCTACGCGTTGGAAGCCCGTCACCGTTCCTTTATCCTCCTATTCGCATTCTCTTGCGTTCTTGGCTCCGTTTACGGATTCCTGCAAGGTGCGTGGCCGTTCGGACTGGTCGAATTAGTATGGTCGGCTATTGCAGGAGCAAAGTGGTGGTCAGCTCGGAGACCGAAATCACAGCCCTGAGGCGGAGATGAGTGTAGTCGAGGCGATAGCGCTCATTGACGCCAGCCGACACCTCAGGTTCGGCAAAGTCTGGGCATACATCTCATAAACTCGGCGACCAACGCAGCACATACGGTCTTTGTGCCCAGAACACGGCTAGGAGGGGTACCGCTCGTTCGTCTCTCGCCTGCTTCGTGGGAATTCTTAGATCCAGAAGTCGCTTTGGACGCCACTTTGGCTGGCGCTGGCGGCGCGGCCCAGGCTGGGCGCTACGCGATTTCTTCCGGCATTCTTGGCTTGATAGAGCGCTGTATCGGCGGCGTGGAGAAGCTTTTCAATCTCTTCCGCACTGACACCTGTGGCAATGCCGAGACTCAGGCTTACCTTCACGCTCGATCCGCCGGTCATTATGTTGCATCCGGCCACGTGGGCGCGTACGCGTTCCGCCAGGTCCCAGGCTTCGGGCAAGCCGCAGCCGGGAGCGACGATCAGAAATTCTTCGCCGCCATAGCGTCCCACGGAATCATACGGGCGCACCATGGCAGCGACGGCGCTGGCAATGATGCGGAGTACGGCATCGCCCGCGGCGTGCCCCCGAGTGTCGTTGATGACTTTAAAGTGATCCACATCGACCATGATCAAGCCCACGGGATCGTGATCGCGTTCGGCGCGCAGCAGTTCCCGTTCCAGAATTTCAAGAATGGCTTTGCGGTTCCACAGGCTGGTCAGGCCATCGCGCTGGGCTTCCCGGCGCAGCGCCTCTTTGGCTTCAACCAGCCGGTGCTGCGTAACCAGTTGGCGCGTGCTGGCGCACAAGAACGATAACAGCACTACCACCGCCGCCAGGCTGAGGCGTTCACGCGCGATGCGCACCGACATGAAGAGCACCAGCACGGGATACAGCAGATAAAAGATTTCGGTGTAGATGCGCTTCTCGCGCACCGGCGCCTCGCGGGTCACTTCCGGCGACTCGGCCTGCTTCCAGGTCACGGCCAGCAACATCGGGACTATCAGCATCGCGCTCCACAGCAGATCGAACCAGGCGCCAGTGCGAAGATAACGTCCGGGACCGTAGTAATAGAGCGCATCCACGCAGCCGGAAAGCGCGATGGCGGCGCCCATACGGCCGAACAGCGCTTTGGCATCGCGCGAGCGGGTAACGAACGCGCGCAGAACGAATGCGAAAGCCACCAGGGCATAGCCGATGAAGTACGGCGTCCAAACCGAATGGGCTAGTTCGCCCGGCGACTCCGCCTTCGGCAGGTAGAAGAAATACAGGTAAGCCGCGACACAGACCAGAATGGCCTGCACAAAGTCGAGGACGACCAGCGTGTCCAGATGTCCGGATTCATTTTCCGGATCGAGAAACATCGCCATGGCCAGCGGCACGAACCAGAAGCAGAAAAGCAGATTGATGATCCAGCCGAGCTGGGCCGAAACTTCGATGTCGTTGTAGACGCTGAGACTCTGAGCCGCGAACCACACCATGTAGGCCAGAGCCGTTAAACGCCAGAAAGAACGGGCCATCCCCTCCGAGCGGTTACTGGCTTCGACGGTGACGAAAATCAAAACGCCGCCCAGCGCGCACTGAATGATGTCGGACAGGACTGGGCCGGCGTGAGCCGTCCCCAAAACAGCGATCACCCCGATATGGCTGAGCCATAACAGGCCGGCGGCGGCCACGGCAATGCGCGTGCGTTGCAATCGAGTTTCCTTGAGCCGTAATTTTTTACTTATCGTTCAATAGGGAGGACTTAAACTGAACTGACCCGAGCCCCGAGCTGTTTTACCAGCAACAAAACTTAAACCAAAGGTATTGATTCTGAGACGCCCTAGTATCCCGTATGTGGTTGACTACTTTCACATGACGTTGGTAATTGTCCAGGGCGGATTACCTTATAGCGGAATCGGAAGGGTTTTTCCAGCACTGTTTGCGGGGAATTCACTATCCGGCTTTCCGTATAGGCCACACGAATGCGGACGCCGAATTCATATGGTCCGGGTCAATTTAGAGCAGAGCCCGGATCATTCTTACGATCGCTACGGCGCGGCTCGAAGCCGTACCCTTTCCAAGCGCCGTCGCACTGCCGACCGATTTCCGTTGCCAAGCGTCCATCGCAGAAGTCAGAATCCTAGGCCATGAGCCATCCACCGGGACTTCCTGATTTGCCAACCGCCGAGGCGAATGAACCGACGCACGAAATGGCCAGCGAGCACCGCCGCGGCTTGCTGCCTGAGCCGTATTTTCGCTGGCGCGGCGGCGAGATCACCCGGCTGGAAGCCTTTTGCGACGTGGTGTTTGGCTTCGCGCTGACCCTGCTGGTGGTGTCGTTGGAGGTGCCGCGCAACTACACCGAGCTGATGACGGCGATGCGCGGCTTTCTGCCGTTTGGACTGTGCTTCGCGCAGTTGGTGCTGATCTGGCGCGCCCACTACCAGTTTTCGCGCCGCTACGGCCTGGAAGATCCTTACACGGTATTTCTGAATATCGTCCTGCTTTTTCTGGTGCTGTTCTATGTGTACCCGCTGAAATTTGTATTCACCCTTCTATGTTCGCCACTGACCGGCAGCGAGATCGGCCATGGCATCGAATTCCACCAGGCCTCGGTGCTGATGCGCATTTATGCCGTCGGATTCTCCGCGGTGTTCGCGCTGTTCGCGCTCATGTATGCCCGCGCCTACAAGCTGCGCAGCAACTTGGAGTTGAATTCGGTCGAAGTGCTCGAGACCCGGGTGGACACACAGCAGTATGCGCTGATGGCGGCCATCGGCGTGATTTCCTTCGGACTGGCCTTCGTGAATCCAGAGTGGGCCGGATGGTGGTTCTGCGTGATCGGCCCCTTGCTGTGGATTCATGGGGCGATCTACGGCAAGCGCGTACGGTTGCTCGCGGAAAAGTTGGGAGTGGCGTAGGAACCGGCGGAGGCTGGCTCTGCTATCATCGCAATCGGAAGTCATCTCCAACTTTATGTGGGAATTTCAGGAAGACGATTTCGAAGAAGAAGAACTGCCGGCGGTTTCCGGTAGAGGAGAAGGAATCATGGAAGAAGCTCCGGGCACAGGCACGGGCAGTGGACGCCGGAATGAAGATATCGCACTCGATCTGATGAAGTTTGTTGCCATGACCACAGGCTATGGGCGGACCACCTCCACCGGAGTGGGATTTCAGGGCACTGGTTCAGCCGCCAAGCCCGAGGATTACGCCGAGCGCCTGCTCGAACTCTATGGCAAGTGTTTAGGAGCGGTGGGCAGTAAGAAGTAGCCTTGATTAAGGAAACGAAGCCCGCTACGATGACGGAGTCAGCTTGAAGATGTTTCCGTAGCCGTTGGCTCCGCCGGCACTAGTGGTGCCGTAGAGATTACCGGTAGCGTCCATCACTAAAGTTGACCACGGCTGCTGTCCATCGCTTCCTGAAAAATCGTGCAGCACGGTCAACTTTCCCGTCGTGGACAGCTTGTAGACGGAACCACAACCTTGCCCGCACTGCAGTGAGGCTTCCTGAAACGCAGTTCCATATAGATTTCCCTGCGAGTCGATCAGCAAGCCTCCGTACGGAGTCCCGCCGTCGGTCCCACCGGTAAAAGTGTAAAGTACTGTTTCCGTCCCCCTCTGATCCAGTTTGAAGATAGTCCCGAATTCATGCGATCCGCCGTAGTTCGTAGTTCCGTAGAGGTCGCCGGTCGCGTCCTGAATCAGAGCCTCATAATCGGGATATTTCCCATCGCTGCCACCAGCAAAGGAGTAAAGCACGGTCTCGGTGCCGGACGAGAGATCGAAGCTGAATACTGTTCCGAAACCCTGAGTTCCTCCTCCGTTGGTCGTACCAAAAATCATGGTGCCGACGAGGAGCAATTCTCCATACGGGTGATAGCCGTCTCCGGAATTCACGCCGAAGAGATGAAGCACAATTTCCTGACCGGTCGGCGTTATCTCGAACAGAACGCCGCATCCGTAATCCACGGCACAGTCAACCCCGCCTTCACTTGTAACCCCGTAGAGGTTGCCTGCCGCGTCGCGAACCACGCCTGCAGTCGGGTACTCTCCGTTTGCCAAAGTCATGAAAGAGTAGAGCGTGTCCTCTTGGCCGTTTGGACTAACTTGGAAAACAGTTCCGAGGCTAGAAAAACCGCTGTAGAACGTGGTTCCGTACAAGTTGCCCTGCGTGTCTAGAGTTAGGTCGCCATAGGGTTGGAATCCGACCGTCTCCTGCCCAGTGAAATTGTAGAGTACTGTCTCATTGCCATTGACTGTTAACTCGAATACCGTTCCGCTCCCCCCTTGGCCGCCGTAGCATCCCCCAGCCGTCGCGCCGAACAAATTGCCCGAAGAGTCGAATGTCAGTCCACCCCGGGGGCATCCGCCGTCGGTCCCTCCAGTGAAGGAGTGAAGCACGCTGAAGGTGTAAGGGGGCGGTGGGGGCGGTGGCGGCGCCACTTGCGAACTGCTCCCGCCGCCACAGCTTAGTGTCGGCAGTGAAAAGAGAACACAGAGGAGGCAGAATTTGCTGCGACTTCGCACGATCACTCGATTGACGCTTCAGTACGTGGTTGGCATGGGGCGGGCGTTGACCCGCCCCTCCGATGGTTAGCGGCGCTTTTTGCCCTTGCCTTTTTTGGCCGGCTTCTTTTTGGCTGCTTTCTTGGCCGGTTTCCTGGCTGCTTTTTTCGCAGGCTTTTTGGCAGCTTTCTTGGCCGGCCTCTTGGCGGGTTTCTTTTTCGCGGCCGGCTTTTTTGCGGCTTTTTTGGGCGCGGCTTTCTTCTTGGCCTTGGGTTTGGCGCCGCCCCCTCCGCCGCCTGCGGGTGCTGGAGCCGGGGGTGGTGGAGCGGAAACCGGCTCGTGTTCTTCAGGTTCCGGTTCCGACATGTGGGGTTCTTCTTCCTCTTCCTCTTCTTCTTCGAAATCCTCTTCGAGCGAATCGCTATAAGCGCCGCTGTCACCGAACTCATCTTCTTCATCACGTCCGTAGAGCGTGAAATCGTCGAACGTCATTGCTCCTCCTGATTTCAGTGGCGGCCAAGCCGCGCTGCTTGCGCCCGGTTGCGGGCGCGGGAATGAATTCAACCACCGAAACTTCTGCTGGAACGGCGCCGGATTATAGCACGATGTTCCCGGCCAACTGCAAGGACTGCCGACACACCATTCTCGCTATCCTGTTATCACAGTGCGTGGCGAAAAGGAAAGAAGAATCGGAACATTTCCCACGCCAAACCCTGACTTACGCCGCTCTCATTAAAAAGCCTCACTTCTCGCCGAGGACGCGAGAAATGGGGCACCCGGGGTTGCGGACTTCAGTTACGGCTGGGTGAATGGCAGGCCGCGCAGGGTTTCGGTATGTTCCAGTTGAACAGAATTGAGCTCAGTGATATCCAGGCCCAGGGCTTTTACGATGGTGGAAACGCAGCGTTTCTTGTGGTCCGGCACCGTGGCGGGCGGCCGGCGAGCCCGAAAAGTTCCGGGTTGACGTGTTATGCTTTATATCATAAAGTACTTTCATGATCACGTCCGATTGCCCGTTCCTTCGCCCCATTCCCAAACGCTGGATTCCGCGCGAAATGACCACAGCGCCGCCGCTCCAGTCCAATGAGTCTGCGGGAGAAATCGAACCCCGATCCGCACTGCTGATCAATCCTTTCTATCCCAAAGATGCGCACGCCAGTTTCGGCAAGCATGTGCTGACCCCGACGCTTGCCCTGACCAGCTTTGCTGCGACCACACCCGTGCACTGGCGGGTCGAGTATTGGGATGAGAATCTGCTGCACGGTCGCCCGCCTTATCGGCCCATGCCCGAGGTCGTGGGCATTACCGTGCATCTGACATTCGCCCGACGTGCGTTCGAGCTTGCCGATTGGTATCGCGCCCGCGGCGCGAAAGTGATTTTGGGTGGACTGCACGTCCTCTCGTGCCCTGACGAATGCGCGCCGCATGCCGACGCCCTTGCGCTGGGAGACGGCGTACAACTCTGGCCGCGAATCTTGCGCGATGTCGAAGCCTGCTCGCTGCAGTCGCGCTACATTGCAACCTACGAAAACGATTATCGCGACGACCCTCCGCCACGGCGCGCCATCCTGCCCCGGAAGAGTTTCCTCACCACCACCAGCCTGATTGCCACTCGCGGGTGCCACAACCGCTGCGGATTTTGCTATCTGGCGACCGACGGCCTGCGGATGCCCTACCGCATGCGCGACCCGCAACAGGTCGCCTCCGAGTTTGAAGAGAACAACCAGCCCTATGCGGTGTTCATCGACAATAATCTCGGCTCGCGCCGCGACTACCTGCACGCGCTCTGCGCCGCGCTTCGTCCGCTGAACAAGATTTGGAGCGCCGCGGTCACCATCGATGTGACCGACGATCCCAGCCTTATCCGAAATATGGCGCTGGCCGGGTGTACCGGTGTGTTCGTCGGATTCGAATCGCTTTCCGATGACAATCTAGCCGACTCCCACAAGAAGACTCCGCAGACTTCCGACTACGCGCGACGCGTGCGCATCCTGCACGACTATGGCATCCAGGTGAATGGATCCTTCGTCCTGGGCTTCGATCACGACCGAAAAGATGTCTTCGCCCGCACCGCGGAGTGGATCGAAGAGAATCGCCTGGAGTGTGCCACGTTTCACATCCTCACGCCGTATCCAGCGACGCCGCTCTTCCAGCAGATGGAAAGCGAGGGACGTATCCTGCACCGCGATTGGAATCTCTACGACACGGGGCATGCGGTATTTCAGCCGAGGCACATGACTGCGGAAGAATTGGAGCAGGGATACGCCTGGATTTACCACCGCCTGTTCTCGCACGCATCAATCTGGCGACGACGGCCGGAGCAATGGCAGGCGGTGCCCCTGTATTTGGCGATGTCGTATCTCTACAAGCGCTCCAACCGCTTCTGGCATTTGCTGATCAAGCACGATCTGGTGAATCCAGTGTGGAAGCCGTTGGTCGAAATGACGCGCTGGCGGCATGTGCGATACCGGCGTCAATTGGCGCAGCAACAGATTGCCTGCGGCGCGCCGGGTCAGGTTGTTTCCGCGGGAGTTTGACGGGATCAGCGATGGTGTTTTCCACCGCCGCCGCCGTGACCGCCGGAGTGACCGCCTCCGCCGTGAGAGTGTCCTCCGCCGCCGAAACCCTTACTGCCTCCGAAGGCCTTCGGGGCGTGCCCGCCGCCGAAATGGCTTGATCCACCGCCGAAGCTTTTTTCTGCATGGCCTCCGCCGAACAGATGATGTCCGCTCGAGGACGACTTGCTCGAAGCGCGTCCGAAGAAGCCGGAGGATTTACCGGAGAACGATTTGCTGGAGAACGATTTGCTGGAGAACGATTGGCTGGAAAATGATCGGCCGCCGAACGATCGCCCGCCGAAGTCGTTGCGCGCAAGATTTCCGTTTGCTGCGCGGTAAGACTCGCTTCCTCCGACTCGGCCCCGGTTAAAGGCGGAACGATATTGTCCGCGATCTCCCGACATCCGGTTCACTGACCGGTTGTCGAAGGATCGGTTGTCGAACGACCGGTTGCTAGCGTTGGCCATCGATCCACGGTCGTTATGAAAGGACCCGAATCCGCGGCCGGACGACCTCCCCGAATTTGAGGATCTGCCCCAGTTTTCGGCGTGACGCTCAGGCTCGCGGCCGAACGAGTGCCAGCCGCCGGAGTTGAAGCCGCCGGCGTGACGCCAGCTTTCGCCGCCCCGCCCCATTCCCGCGAATTCATGCGATCCGCGGCCAAATCCTCCGCGTCCCGAGTACGCATGAAATCCGCGGTGCGAAAAGCCCCAGTCGGCGACGGTATCGCCGTGAGCATAGTAGGGTGAGTCGTGAAACGTGAGCGCCTGCCCCAGCCAGTCGAGCCCCCAAGCCAGCCATCCCCAGGGCGTGCCGCGCGCAAAAGCCGACAGGGCGATCCCCAACCCGTAGCGGATCACGCCGGACTCCAGAAATCCTCCCACCGCGCCGAGTAGCGAAAATCCCGGATACGGAGAGACTGCATCTCCGTAAACCGCCCACGGATTGTAGGTTGGTACATACACCACCTGCGGATCCGCCGGCACCAGTTCGATATTGCCTTCGTCGTAGCGAACGGCTTCCTGCGGCGTGCTGCGCAGATATCCAGCGGCCTGTGATCGCCGGCGCATCACCTGCACCGCCTCCAGCACATCCTGCGGCTGGTTGTAATAGGCGTTGCCCAGGTCGGTGGTCCATTGCAGATTGCGGTCGAGTTGCGCGAGAACCTGGGGGAAAGCGGTCAGGGCCTTCACGCTCGGATCCCAAGGCTGCGTGTCGGCGCCGTACGCGATCTGATCGGGCGTGGCATAGGCTTGCTCTCGCCGCCAGCTGTCGGCTTCCATCACCTGCGCGGGATAAGTAGAAGCGACTAGCACCTGGGCCACCAGGGGGTCGGGATAGAGCGCAATCGGAGCAATCAACTGCTCAAGCTGACCGGCATTCAACGGCTGCCGCATCGGCTGCCCGGTGTACGGATAAGCCGGCTGGGTGCCTTGATACTGGTCGTTGTACTGGCCGGTCGAGTACGGGTCTGCCGGCGAGTCTTGCGCGAAGGCTCCCGCGCAGGCGAAGAGCAGAAATAGGGAAATCGTCAAGATCGTCAGCTTTCCGGAACGACTTCGCTTGGAGGACTGACGGCTCGGCGGCTCCGACAAATCGGAACCTGGGCAAGAATCCTGCGAACCAATCACTGATGGGGAGTTCATCCTGACCAAGATGCGCAAAATCTGCGAGCCTGGCAATGCAGGGATAGTCAATTCGACATCAACCGCCAAGCCTATGAACATTAAGGTTGTTAGTGAAGATGGTAAGCTTCGAACTGGCATCGAACGGGGATTTTCCACAGCCGAAAACGAGGCCCCAAGACCTTTTCCGCAAAAATCCCTTGACAATATATACTGTGTCACGTACAGTGTATGTCATATACTATATGTCGAATGGTAAGCAAGAGAACTGCGAGGTCTTCGAGAATCTGAAGTTGGAGCTCCGCCGCGGATGTTTAAGCCTCGCGGTCCTGACCCAGCTACGGACCGAGCGCTATGGCTACACGCTGCGCAAGGCTCTGGCCGACGACGGCCTGGAGATCGATGAAGGCACGCTCTATCCCCTTCTGCGGCGCCTGGAGGCGCAGGGCCTGCTGGTCAGTCAATGGCGCGAAGAGGACAAACGCAACAAGCGCTTTTACCGGCTGTCGCCGGAGGGCGAGCGGGTTCTGGCGCAACTGCTCGAGGAATGGCAGCGCATCAACACCTCGCTCAGCAAAATTCTTCAAGAGGAATCGTTATGAACACATCAGGAAATACTGCGAGCGGGAACTCGTCGCGCAATCCGATGGACTTACTAGATCGTTATTTACAAGCCGTACGTTTCTGGCTGCCGAAGTCGCACAAGCAAGAGGATCTGATCGCCGAGCTGGGCGAGGATTTGCGCTCGCAGATCGAGGCGAAAGAGGAAGAACTCGGCCGCCCTCTCGACAAGAACGAAGTCGCGGCCATCCTCAAGCGCTGCGGCCCTCCCATGGTGGTCGGAGCGCGCCTCGGACCGAAGCGGCAACTGATCGGGCCCACGCTGTTCCCCATCTACACGTTTGTGCTGAAGATGGTGCTGCTTTGGATCCAGGTGCCGATTTTCGTGTTCATCATGGCGCCGATCAATCTGGCGTACGCGAACGGCGACTGGGGCGGGGCGATTGGGAAGACGCTCTCCGAGCTCTGGAGTGCCGCGTTTATCGCAGCCGCGACCATCACTCTGGTATTTGCCATCATTGAACGAAGTGCGGCGCAAGCCACTGTCGAGTGCAGGTGGGATCCGCTCAAGCTGCCGCCCGTGCGCAGGGGGGAGCGCAAGCCGTCGATGCTGAACGCGGTTTGCGAACTGGGATTCGGCGTCTTCGGTCTAGTGTGGCTGCTGCTCTTGCCGCAACATCCCTGGATGATTCTCGGGCCTGCCGCCGCATTTCTGAAAGCAGCGCCCATGTGGCACACGTTCTATATCCCGATTCTGCTGCTGTCCATGTTTGGACTTCTGCGCGCTGCGATGACGCTGGCGCGGCCGGAGTGGACATGGTTTCCGCAGCTGGCGGAACTGGCGCAGATGGCGCTTACCTTAGTCCTGCTGAATTTCATTCTCAATGCCGCGGGTCAGCCGCCCAATGGAAACTGGCACCCGTTCCTCATGATTGCGGATGCGGCGAAGGGTTCCGCGCAGGCAGTTCGCGTAGCCGCAATCGTGAATCTGTCGATCCTGTTGAGCCTGGCGGGTACGTGGCTCGGACTCAGCATTGCCGTGGTCATTCACGCGTGGCAGTTTCTGGTTTACCTGCGCAAGCGCGTTTCGAACGCGCGTCAACCAGCGTCGGCGCAGGCGCAGTAGGTAGAGATAACCAGACATCTTGAGGAGATGGCGCGCCTGCGGTTTCGGGCGCGTCTGGGGAAAGTTCTGCGCATTCGGAGTTGTCGATCGTGTTCGAGAGATCGAAAAAGAAAAGGAGTATCCAGCCATGACGGCTTCTACTGTGCTCGCAAGCAAATCAGGAATTCACGATCAACCATTACCTACGCTGCTGGAAAAACCGGCGATGGCGTACAACGTATCTGTTGGATATCTGCGGGCGTTCATCACTCTGATGGTGGTGGCGCATCACGCAGCACTGGCGTACCACCCATACGCGCCAGCCGCGCCCACTTCTTTGACGGCATTTCCCCGCTGGTGGCAGGCGTTTCCGGTAGTGGACGTGCAGCGCTGGACAGGCTTCGCCGTTCTGGTGGGCTTCAACGACACGTTCTTCATGTCGCTGATGTTCTTCCTCTCCGGCGTGTTTGTGTGGAAAAGCCTGCAGGGAAAGGGGCCGGGGCGATTCGTGCGAGATCGCGCTGTGCGACTGGGAGTGCCATTTCTTGCGGCTGCCGCTGTGATCGCGCCGCTGGCGTATTACCCAACATATCTGCAGACGGGCACAAGCGGGATTGCGGGCTTCTGGCGGCAGTGGGTTGCTCTCGGAAACTGGCCAGCTGGCCCTGCGTGGTTTGTGTGGGTGCTGCTGGCATTTGACTGCATCGCGGCGGGATTGTTTTTGCTCACGCCGAAGTGGGGCGAAGCACTCGCACGGCTGGCTTCGGGAGCAGAGTGGCGGCCCATTATTTTCTTTGGCTCGGTACTTGGGCTGTCGGCGATCGCTTATCTACCCCTGGAAATGATTTTCAACGGTTTTCGCTGGAGCGCCTGGGGACCGTTCACGTTTCAGACCAGCCGTGGGCTGCACTATCTGGCTTACTTCTTGCTGGGAGCCGGGGTAGGAGCCTATGGACTTGACCGCGGCTTGCTGGCAGCTGGCGGAAAATTGGCGCGGCGCTGGTGGCTATGGTCTCTGGCGGCGTTGGTGGCCTTCGCAATCTCCGCCGGAGTGGCAATTTCCGCAATGACGGCGCATCTTGGCTCGCGCGGCTGGGAGATCGGAGCAGACCTGGGCTTCGTGCTCGCGTGCGCGGCCATCAGCTTCGCCTTTTTGGCGGTGTTTGTGCGCTTTGCGCGAACGCGGCGGAAGGCATTCGACAGCCTCACCGCCAATGCGTACGGAATTTACCTGATTCACTACGCGTTTGTGAGCTGGCTGCAGTACGCGGTCTTGAAATCTCAGATGTCTGCGATCGCCAAAGGTTCCTTCGTATTCCTGTCTGCGGTGCTGTTGAGTTGGGGAGCGACTGCGGCTTTGCGGAGAATTCCGGCTGTGGCGCGAGTGATCTGACGACCCTTAAACCTTCGAACCACGAAGGTCACGAACTATCGCGAAGGAGACCAGATTTTTCCTTCGTGTAGCTTCGTGGCCTTCGTGGTGAATGGTTTCCTTGCGGTAAGATTGAATGTGATGACAGAGCCGGAATCTCGCCCTTCCAACTTTATTCGCGAGCGATTTATCGAAGACCTGAAGACCAACAAATATAACGGGCGCGTACAGACTCGCTTTCCTCCCGAGCCCAACGGGTATCTTCACATCGGGCACGCTAAGGCGATCTGCCTTGATTTTGGACTGGCGGACGAATTCGGCGGCAAGACCAACCTGCGCTTCGACGACACCAACCCGGAAAAGGAGGATATCGAGTACGTCGACGCGATCATGGACGACGTGAAGTGGCTCGGCTTCCGCTGGGATGGGCTTTTCTATGCCTCGGATTATTTCGATCAGCTTTACGAGTGGGCGACCAACCTGATCAAAGATGGAAAGGCTTACGTCGACGATTTGTCGGCGGACGAAATTCGCAAGTATCGCGGCACGCTGACCGAGCCGGGAAAAGATAGTCCGTACCGCAACCGCTCGGTGGAAGAAAATCTGAATCTATTTGAGCGCATGAAGGCTGGCGAATTTCCCGATGGCTCGCGCGTGCTGCGGGCGAAGGTCGACATGTCGTCGCCGAATTTTAATATGCGCGATCCGGTGATGTATCGCATTCTGCATGCCGAGCATCATCGCACCGGAAATAAGTGGTGCATATATCCCATGTACGACTTCGCGCACGGGCAGTCGGACTCGCTGGAAAAAGTCACGCACTCGATGTGCTCCCTGGAATTCGCCGATCATCAGCCGCTTTACAACTGGTTCATCGAGCAGCTGGGAATCTTTCCTTCACAGCAAATTGAATTTGACCGCCTGAGCCTGACTTACACGATCATGTCGAAGCGCCTGCTGCGCCGACTCGTGGAAGAAAAGCGGGTCAGCGGATGGGACGATCCGCGCATGCCAACGCTGGGCGGGATGCGGCGGCGAGGGTACACGCCGGAAGCGATTCGCAACTTTGTCTCGGCCGCAGGCGTGTCGCGAACCAACGGCATTGTCGAACTGGCGATGCTCGAGCATTTTGTGCGCGAAGACCTGAACAAGCGCTCGGCGCGCGTAATGGCGGTGCTTCAGCCGCTGAAAGTGGTGATCGATAACTACCCTGAGGGTCAGGTGGACGAGATGGAGGCCACGAATAATCCCGAGGATGAAGCTGCCGGAACGCGCAAAGTTCCCTTCTCGCGCGTGCTCTACATCGAGCAGGATGATTTCAAGGAAGTTCCGCCGAAGGGCTACTACCGTTTGTCGCCAGGGCGCGAGGTTCGTCTGCGCTACGGATATTTCATCACCTGCACGGGCGTAGTGAAGAACGACAAAGGCGAAATCGTAGAGGTGCATTGCACCTATGATCCGGCGACGCGCGGCGGAAATGCTCCGGACGGGCGCAAAGTGAAGTCGACCATTCACTGGGTATCGGCGGCGCATGCGGTCCATGCGGAAGTGCGAATTTATGAAAACCTTTTCACCAAAGAAAATCCCGCGGATGTGGAAGAGGGCCAGGACTTCACGGCGAATCTGAATCCGAAGTCGCTGGAAGTGATTCAGAACGCTAAGCTGGAACCGTCTTTGGCCAACGTGACCGCAGGCACACGCTACCAGTTCGAGCGCTTGGGATATTTTTGCGCCGACCCTGAAACCAAACCCGGAGCCCCAGTCTTCAACCGGACCGTCGCCTTGAAAGACACCTGGGCGAAGGTGGAGAAGAAGCAGGCAGGAAAGAAGTAACTTTCAACAGTCTCGCATGAGCCTTAAAGCAAGACAAGTCCGCTTGATCGCGACCGTTCTCCATTTCTGGATTGCCTTCCTGACTCTTTCCCTGTACGCATCCGACAGTTACTTCTGCGCACCTTCTCGAACAGGTCAAAGTCGGGCAGCAGTAACCGCAAAGCTCGCCGTTGCCTGCACGGCATGGAATATCATCGCAGCTCTGTGCGGAGCGTTCACTCTCTCCGCGCTACGCAAGCAGTCGCGCTGGCCCAGCCTGATCGTGAGCACGCTGGTTGCTGGATTCGGATTTGCTTCGATGCCGTTCTGGATTTAGCAAGGCTATGGGCAATTTTTCTTCGAGAATACCTGGGCGGATGTGAGCTGCTTCTTTACTGAGGGGTACGGCACGGCCTTCCCATTTGTTGTTGCTCCAGTACTCGCCCTCGCGACGCTGGCCTCGGAATGGATGGCTCAAAGGGTCGCCACGTCGCCGAGGAAACTCAATAGAGGCTTTAGGCGTGCAGCAATGCGGATGGAGAAGAAGCAGGCCGGGAAGAAGTAAGGCGAAATCGCTAGTCCGGGACTGCACAAATTCGTTTCTGGGCTTGACCTTGGCCGATCTCTGGCTTAAATTTGCGCTCACTTCAATTTTGGGAGGGGCGCAATGTTAGACGGATTTAAGAAATTCATCCTTCGCGGAAATGTCGTCGACATGGCGGTCGGCGTGGTGATTGGCGCGGCTTTTGGCGGCGTGGTCACTGCACTCACCACCGATTTGCTGACGCCGTTGATTGCGGCATTAGTCGGCAAGCCGGACTTTTCTTCGGTTCAATTCACCATCCACGGAACCCTGTTTCCGCTGGGCCACTTCATTAATGCGGTAGTTTCGTTCCTGTTGATCGCGGCGGCGATTTACTTCTTTGTGGTCACTCCGGTGAATGCGCTGGTGGCACGCATGCGCAAAGATCCGGCTCCGGCCGATCCAACCACCAAGAAATGCACGGAGTGCCTGAGCGAGATTCCACTCGACGCGCGGCGCTGCGCGCACTGTGCCCAGCCACAGATGGGACGCGCTGCCTGATTCGTCATCCGAGTCCGGGCCAGCCACTGCTGCCAAGGCATGACCGGCCCGGCGCTCCGCAGTTCGCGTAAGATGACGGGATGCGGAGTCGTCGTGCACGCATTGTTTTTTTACTCCTGATATTTTCCGCTCGACCGTTCGGATTGCTGGCGCAATCTCCCTCGTCGTCTCCCAAACCTTCAACCAAACATGCGAAGCCGCCCGTGGCTCCGCACGATTCGGGCATCGACGCGGGTGAAGTGAGCAACGGCGTCTACCACAATAAGGCGCTGGGCCTGTCGTGCAAGATCCCTGCCGGCTGGGTGCTTCGCACCGACGAGATGAATGCGCCTAACGAAGATGCCGGAAACGCGACCGTAGCGAAAGGCAGCGCGGATCCGGCGGCGGGCGCCAAGGTCTTATTGGCGGCGTTCTCCCGCCCTCCGGAGGCGCGCGGCGAAGAAGTGAATCGTTCGATTGTGATTGCCGCCGAAAGTGTTTCGGCTTATCCCGGATTGCAGGAAGTGGTGCAGTATTTTGGCCCGCTGAGCGAAGTCGCGAAGGCACAAGGGTTTGTCCCCGATGACGATCCGTACGAAATCGCGCTGGGAACGAAGACCCTGGTGCAGGAGGATTTCCACAAAAATGTAGGCAGCCGGGTGATGCGGCAGTCGACTCTCGCCATGCTGGCTCACGGCTATGCGGTTTCGATTACCGTCATCGGCGGGACGGAGGACGAGGTCGACGAGTTGATCGACGGAGTTGATTTTCAGGGATCCGCGAAAGTTGCCCACCCGCCGAAATGACGGCTGGTCCGGCTCACACGCCTTCTAGTGCGTTACCGCCGCCGCTTCATTAATTGCAATTTCGATCTGCGGGGGATGCAGCAAGGTGTTGTGAATCAGGCAATGATGCACTGCGGCCTCCACGCCCTCGAGATGCCTGGAATCGAGTGTGACCGGAGTTTCGATTTCAATACGGAAATTATCCATGCGAGCGGGATCCTTCAGCTTTCCGGCGGTGATGCGGACCCGCGTCCCTTCGGTGGCCAGCTTGTGCTTGCGCAGATATTGCGATGCGTAGAAGGCCGCGCAGGAGCCCAGCGACGCGAGTAGGAGTTCGGGCGGCGTCATGCCCTCGTCGTGTCCTCCGTTTTCCGGGGGCTGGTCGCACGCGATGCTGTGCTGACGCGCTTTGATTTCGAATTGAACGGCTCCGAGATGTTCGACGGTGACTTCCATAAGTGCCTCCAAGAAAACCTAGTTTGGACCTTCCCTGTGTGAGCGCCGCATCGAGATGAAGGCGGACCGTTCGCGAGCCCGATGCAAACGTGGCTTCGAGTCATCTGGGCTAGCATCGGAGCTCGCACGGAGCAGCATAAAGATATTCTGCGCCGCAGGAACCACGCGTGCTGTATTTCCAATCACTGACGTTCCGCGAAGGTTCCGCATCGGGCGTGCTTGCCCATTTGGCAAATGAGAATAATTGGGACGCCAGGGCGAATGTCATCGACCCGCGCTTCGATTTGATCGACCAGTTGAAAATTGGGCAGCATGTGGTGGTGGAGTTCGGTTGCAGTCAGGGATGCGGTCAAAATGCCTCCTAAACATTGAGGATCGGCATTTTGCAGAAAAAGATTCAGGCGAGGGAAAAATCTGCAGGACGCGCTGTTCAGCACGCCGAAAGATGACAAAATACCGGCAATCCGAGGTTTTCGGATTCTAACTGAGTTCTAGTCGAGCGATTCGGGGTGCAGGCTGAGGTCTTTTTCTCCCGAGGCCTTTTTCTCGGCGTACTTCTTCATCCAGGCCTCCCAACTTTTGCCGGCTGCGGTGTCCCTGCCGGTGAAGGCTAAGGCGGCGATGTCGGCGTAAGAAATGGCGACTTTCTCGTGGGAATTTTTGGGATAGAGGCGGACGATGGAATCTTTGAGGGTCGCGGCTGAACGGCGATCAAATAGATAGCCTTCGATCTTTGAGCCGTCTTTGCGGGTGATGGTCACATCGCCGCGGTAGTCGAAGGCCTTTTCCAGTGCAGTGTGCAACTCTTCTTGGTTTGCGAGCTCGGGGATCCAGCCTTCTAGATGCTCGTGGGCGGTACCGGCTGCGACTTCGAGCGCGTCGGGATTAACGTGCGAACGATGTTCTTCGATATGTCCGGCTTCTTTGCCTGTCATACTCTTCTCAAAAATCTTGCACGCGCGAGGAAATGGAACAAAGACTAACGCGTCGCCGTTCCCTGCAACGATTCGCTAGGCGGCGCGATCTGCACCAGGGGATGCACCGGAGCTTGCGGCTCTTCCAGCAGGCGCAGCGCGGATTCGTCCTTATAGCTGGTGAAAAGCGTGGCCTTGACCGTGGCGAGGAATCCTTCGAGCGAACTGAACGTGGCGTTCACGGCGGACGCTTCATAGCCGCTGTGCACCATGCAATTGGCGCAGGCGGGATTGCCCGATTCCGTGCCATAGTTCTGCCAGTCGGTGGTCGAGAGCAGTTCGGCGAAGGTGTCGGCGTAGCCGTCCTGCAGCAGGTAGCAGGGCTTCTGCCATCCGAAGACGTTGTAGGTGGGCATGCCCCACGGCGTGCAGGGATAGGTGCGCTTGCCCATCAGAAATTCCAGGAACAGCGGCGACAGATTGAACTGCCAGCTCTTTTTGCGATTCGACAAAATCGCGCGGAACATGCGGCGAGTGCGGGCGCGGCCGAGGAAATGTTTCTGGTCGGGCGCTTTGTCGTAGGAATAGCCGGGCGAGAGCATCATGCCTTCGACGCCCAGTTCCATCATCTCGTCGAAGAAGGCGCGGACGGATTTCGGATTGGCGCCGTCAAAAAGCGTCGTGTTCGTCGTAACGCGGAAGCCACGCTTCAGCGCCTCGCGGATCGCATCTACGGCAATGTCGTATCCACCTTCGCGGCAAACGGCGAGATCGTGCTCTTCGCGCTGGCCGTCGAGGTGCACACTGAAAGTCAGGTACTTGCTCGGCCGGAACAGATCGATTTTTTCCTTCAGCAGCAGCGCGTTAGTGCAGAGATAGATATATTTCTTGCGCGCGATCAGCCCGGCGATGATCTCGCCGATTTGCGGATGCATCAGCGGCTCGCCGCCGGGGATCGACACCATGGGCGCGCCGCATTCCTCCACCGCGCGGAAACATTCTTCGGGCGAGAGATCCTTTTTCAGAATGTGGGCCGGATACTGAATCTTGCCGCATCCGGCGCATGCCAGATTGCAACGGAACAACGGCTCCAGCATGAGCACCAGAGGATATTGCTTGCGCCCGGCGAGCTTTTGCTTCAACACGTAGCTCGACACGGTCCACATTTGTGAGACAGGCACTGGCATTATAGGTTCGAACCCCTTTCTTTGATTTTATCAGGATCGAAGGTCATTCACCATGAATGACTCGGACTCGCACGAAGGAATCCCCTGATACACGAACCGCCAACGAAATCGACAGGTACATCGCAAGCGCCTACAATTTGCGCATGAGCAGCCTGGGCCAGCCGAATCCGATGGCAGAGGAGCGCGACTCCAGCCGAACGATCATCGTGATCGCGGTGGCGGCGGTGATCGCGATCATGCTGGGCCTGGCATTTCTGCTGCGTGAGTCGCCGAAGGCGGTCAAGACGCCGTCTCCATACATTGCCAGTCTCAAGCTTTCGGATTTCAAGATGAGTGCGGCGGAGAATTTTATTGGAGCCACGGTGAGCTACATCGACGGCACCATCGCGAATTCCGGCGACAAAACTGTGACCCGCGTGATGGTCGAGGTCGTGTTCAAGGATTCGATGGGCCAGACGGCGCAGCGCGAGGAAGTGCCGCTGCGCGTGGTCAAGAGTAATGGCGCTTACACCGAGCCGGTCGATCTGGGCGCGGCCCCCTTGGCTCCTGGCCAGTCCGAGCCCTACCGCCTCACGTTCGACAGCATCTCGGCGCAGTGGAATCGGCAATACCCAGAGATTCGCGTCACGGATGTGACAGTGAAGTAGCCCCTTCAGGTCTCCTTCGGCTTTTCCATCGCGGCCATAAATCCAAAATCTTCTACAATTGCCTCGTGCCAGAGACCAAACCATTCCGGTTGACGGAGTCGGTGAAAGCGGCGGGTTGAGCGTCCAAGCTGAGTCCGGCGGCGCTGGACAAGGTGCTTGGGAAATTAGCCCGGCAGCATGACCCGAACGTTCTGGTCGGCTTCGATCACGCCGACGACGCCGGAGTGTATCAAATCGCGCCCGACCAGGCGCTGGTGCAGACGGTGGATTTTTTTACGCCTATCGTCGACGATCCCTACACCTTCGGCCAGATTGCGGCGACCAATTCTCTCAGCGATGTGTATGCCATGGGCGGCAAGCCGCTGACTTCCCTAGCGCTCGTGTGTTTCCCCGATAAGGCTGACCTGGAAATCCTGGAAAGCATTCTCGCTGGTGGGCTGTCGAAGATGATCGAAGCCGGATGCACCGTAATTGGCGGACACAGCATTCGCGATGAGGAAACGAAGTTTGGATACTCCGTCACGGGCCTCATTCACCCGCAGAAAGTCCTGGCGAACAAAGGCGCGAAGCCGGGCGATGCTCTGCTCTTCACCAAGGCGATCGGCACGGGAGTGATATCGACGGCGATCAAGAAAGGTAAAGCGGAACCTGCGTGGATCG
The DNA here is from genome assembly GCA_963701925.1 of uncultured Acidobacteriota bacterium. Taxonomy (GTDB): domain Bacteria; phylum Acidobacteriota; class Terriglobia; order Terriglobales; family Acidobacteriaceae; genus Sulfotelmatobacter. The sequence goes on along the minus strand of CAVPBQ010000003.1, from coordinate 741,730 downwards.
AGGCCGCCGTGCAGTCGATGACGACTTTGAATCGAGGTGCAGCAGAAGTGATCAGTGGCGGCGATTTTCGCGTGAGCGCCATGACTGATGTGACTGGATTCGGCCTGATCGGTCATGCGCGGGAGATGGCTCTGGCATCGGATGTTTCGCTTCGCATTTCGGCGAGCCGCGTTCCATTGCTCGAAGGCGCTTTGGAGTGCGTGCGCTCTGGATTCATCCCTGGAGGCTTGAAGAACAATCGCGACTTCGCCGAATGCCTTGTCGAGTACGATGCGGAAGTTCCTGAGGAGGTGCGGGCGCTGCTGTTTGATCCGCAGACTTCGGGCGGATTGCTGATTGCAACCGCGGAATCAGGGCGCTTATCCGTGGCGCTGCGGGATGCCGACGTGGCTTCGGTTGAGATCGGCGAAGTCTTGCCCAACGGCAAGCCGCGCATGCGGATCACGCGCTAGGCGGCGCGGCGCGGTGCCACGTGTCCCATCCCGGAGTACATTTGCAGGAAACGTACGACCTGCGCCTGAGAAAAGATTCCTTGCAGCTCTCCATCCTGCATGACGACCAGTTCATCGGCCTGCTTCGCGTTCATGAGTTCTAGAGCCTTCAAGGCGGGCGTGTCGGGGGAAACGGCCGGCAACTGATTGAGTGGCTGCATCACGCTCTGCACGCTGGTCTGGTCCCAGTTCTCGCGATCGACCTTCCTGGCTTCATTCGCGGTGATTACGCCGACCGCGTTGTGGTTCTGCATCACCACGAAGCAGCGACTGCTGCTATGCAATAAGTACTGGTCGATGAAATCGCGCAGGCTGATGTAGCCCTCGACGGTGGCGCAGTCGCGCTCCATGACGTCGGCCACGCGATGGCCACGGAGGCCGGACATGAGTCCGACCTGGACGTAGCTGCTGCGGGCGGCGTCGAGCAGAAACCAGCCGATGAAGGCCATCCATAGACCGCCGAAATTGGCGCCCACGAAGAAGCGGTATAAACCATAAAAGATGAAGAGCAACGCGACCGCCTCGCCGACCTGGGCGGCGATGCGCGTGGAACGCTCGGCATTCTTGGTGATCCCCCAGATGATGGCGCGCAGGACGCGGCCGCCGTCGAGGGGAAATCCCGGAATCATGTTGAAGAAGGCGAGGGCGAGGTTGATATATCCCAACCACAGCAGCACCGCGATCGCCGGGTTGGCAGGCTCGGCGCCGGCAGTCCATCCGGAAACGCGAACGATTCCCAACAGAAGGAATCCTATGATCAGGCTGGTGAGCGGGCCGACGACCGCGATCCAGAATTCGGACTTCGCATCGGAAGGATCCTGCTCGATCTGGGAAACGCCACCCAGCGCAAAAAGCGTTATCGCGCGCACGCGCAGCCCGCGCGATTTTGCGACCAGAGAATGCGCCAGCTCATGCAGCAAAAGCGTTACGAAAAATAATACCGAAGTGATGATCGCGGCCGTCCAGATGAGCGAGACGCTCCAGTCGGGGCGCGCGGCATGGAAGTGATTGGCGAGAGAAAAGGCGATGAGGATGGCGATAATGAACCAGCTGTAATGCAGCCCGATTTCAATTCCGCCGATATGACCGAGCTTGATCTGGGAGCGCACGGGGGAAACCTCCCACCCCTTAGATGCCACAAGGCCGGAGTGGGTACATCAAAGTTGGGCGTCAAAGTAGGGTAATCCGGGGACGCGATGACTGCGTTGTTCACTTCAGATGGTAAAACGCCCCTAGAAATGCTCCGAATATCGCGTGCGAAAGGATTACCGCGAGCGGCGTACGCCTGCCATAGTGCAGGGCCATGAAGCCGGGCGGTTCGAGCATATTATGCGCCTCGGGACCATGCTGCTCGCTGGCCATGCGAGGATGCAATCCGGGGAGAAGAGACATCACGACGATCAGCACGAAGAGCGCGTGAACGATTCCGATGATCATTCCAAGCCACCATGTGGCCCTGCCTAATGACTGAAAAATGAAGACGTAAATCAACGAAACTACCCAACCGATCGCAAGGTGGAAGAAATAACCGTAGAGTTTGGCGCGATCTCGGTCAGGGGTGAAGATGGTTCCGAGCATGTAGGGAAAATTCATCCGCGTAAGGCCGATGCCCTCGGTGGCCGCGCTGATCGTCGAAAAAAGAACCGTGGCAAGAAATCCCCACAACAGCCAACTGGGCCAGTTCAAGCGGCCCCCTTGGCGCGCGAGGGCTTGACGTCGGAACCGGTGCGCACAGCTGGTTGCGCCTTGCCTTTTTCCTGTTCCGCGAGCGTAAGGGCGGCGCTGATCAGGCCCACGTGCGTGAAGGCCTGGGGAAAATTGCCCAGAGCGCCGCCGGTTTGAGGATCGATTTCTTCGGCCAGCAATCCGAGATCATTCTGATAGCGAAGCAATTCCCGAAAGGCTTCGTGCGCCTGCTCCAGCGTGCCGCCACCGAGGGCGAGTTGCTCGACTCCCCAAAAACCACAAACTCCGAACGCGCCTTCGGGGGGCTCGCGGCGATAGCGATAGAGCAGGTAATGTCCGGCGCCGAGGGCATTTTGCACGCTTCGATAGGTAAGTTTCATGCGGTCGGAATCGGCATGTTCGAATCCATACCACGCGAGACGAAGCAAGGTGGCGTCGAAGTCATCGCCGTCGAGAGTATCGACATAGCTCCCTAAGGTTTTGTTCCAGGCGCGACCTTCGATTTGCCGGCGGATGCGGTCGCGCTCGCTAGTAAACCATTCTCGAGGAACGCCGTCGAGCAGCCCTTTCTCGCTCAAGGCGAGCAGGCGATCGAGCGCCGTCCAGCACATCAGGCGGGAGTGCGTGTGATTTCGCCGATGCAATCTCGGCTCCCAGATGCCTTCGTCCGGCTGATCCCAATTCTTCGCCACGTACTTTCCGAGTCCGATGAGGACACTTTGCGTGGTGCGATCGAACGCACCCAGCAACTGCGCATACTGGGCTGTGGCCTCGATCACTTCTCCGTAGACGTCGAGCTGAAGCTGGTCTCGAGCGCCGTTACCAGTGCGGACCGGGTGCGAGTCACGGTGTCCGGAAAGACCGGGGATCTCTTTCTCCTTTCCGGCAACCCGGCCAAATAGTGTATACAGCACCCGCAACTGAGGCTGGGTGATGCGAGTGGCGTGCAGCAGCCAGGTGAGAAAACTTTGCGCTTCGCTGCTGTAGCCCAATCCGAGCAGGGCGCGAACCGTGAGCGAGGCATCGCGCAGCCAGCAGAAGCGGTAATCCCAATTAAGAGTATCGCCGATTCTTTCGGGCAATGAGGTGGAAGGGGCCGCGATCACGGCGCCAGACGGTGCGTAAGCCATTAACTTCAGGACCAACGCACTGCGAGTTACGGCTTCCCGGTAAAGACCGTCGTAGGTTGAACGCGCCGCCCATTGCTGCCACCATTCCACCGAGCGTTGAATGGCGGCGTCGATTGTCTTACCCAGCGCGGGAAGAACGGAGGGCGATTCGCGCGCATAGGTCAGCGAGAATTGTGAGCTCTCTCCTTGGTTGAGCCTGAACGAGGCGGCTGCGCGATTATCAGCCAGCTCGAGTGAGATACTGCCGCGCAGCCAATACGCTCCCGTCCCCACGTCGGCCCGCAGGCCCAGATTGTGCAGCGTGCGGAAATTTACCGGCGCGCGTCCGTAGTCGCATCGCGGATAAAAGTCGACTTGCAGGTCAAGATAGCCCGCCGTACAGCGCACTTCACGGATGAGCTCGTGGTCGGGAAGAAATGCCTGGCGCTTGAATTTTTCGGAACTGACCGGCATCAGGTCCGTGAGAATTCCACGCCCTGACTCGCATATAAATTCGGTCTGGAGAACATTGGAATCGGGAATGTAAGCGCGCCGGACTTGAAAAGGTTCGGCCGGGCAAATCGACCAATAGCCGCCCTTCTCCGGATCGAGGATTGCGGCGAAAATCGAGGGACTATCGAGGCGCGGCCAGCACAGCCAATCGATCGATCCGTACCGCGAGACCAGTGCCGCGGAGCGGCAATCGCCGATTAGTCCATAATCCTCAATTTTCGGAACTTGTTTCGAAACTTGTTTCGGAACCTGTTTTGAAAGCTGGCGCGCAGGCATGAATGTTGGATGACGCGAGTGGATACAAATGATGCCGGGAGCTTTTTCCGCGGGCAATTAGACTTGGTCTTTTTCCTCCTCGGCCATCGGAGCCTCCGTTACTTTTTCGATGCCTGGCAGGATTGACCTGTTGCGATGCGCAGCCTGATACAGTGAGATCAGAGATATCGCCTGGCAACAAGCGCAGTTTATGGCGGCATCAGAATCTTATGCGTTTCCTGGTTCTGGCAACGGATTATGACGGCACGCTTGCGACCGACGGCAGGGTTGACGGAAAAACCTTGCAGGCGCTGCTACGTCTAAGAAACGGTGGTCGAAAACTGGTGATGGTAACGGGCCGTCACCTGCCCGATTTGCGCGGCGTATTTCCCGACCTCGATCTATTCGATCGTGTCGTGGTGGAAAATGGCGGACTGCTTTACGATCCTGCTACTGGAGCCGAGACGCTTCTGTGTGGACCGCCTGATGCGCGGCTGGTCGCGACGCTGCAAGCAAGAAAAATCCCATTTGTACTGGGTCGCACAATCATTGCGACCTGGCGGCCGCACGAAGCAGCCACGGTGAGCGCGATTCGCGACCTCGGCCTGGATCAGCAGGTCATCCTTAATAAAGGCTCGGTGATGGTGTTGCCGTCGGGCGTGGATAAAGCTACCGGACTGCAGGCGACTTTGGACGAGATGGGAATCGCGCCGCAGAACGTAGTCTCAGTGGGCGACGCAGAAAATGATTTCTCGTTTCTGGAGATGTCGGGATGCAGCGTCGCGGTGGCGAATGCGGTGCAATCATTGAAAGAACAAGCCGACGTAGTGCTGCAGACGGCGCGGGGCGAAGGGGTTACGGAACTGATTGACCAGATTCTGGCCGACGATCTGGCGAAGTTTGAAACCAAGCTGGCGACTTAAACTGCCCGCGCGAAATTCAACTCACTGTGCCGGGCAGTTGCAATGTACGCCATGCTTGGCGACAATCGTTCGGTGATAATTAAATCCTCAGCCGCCGATTCCGCGCGAAACCGGACCCAGCAGGATCCTTTTCTTCCCGGCGCAGTGGTTGTGGTGACACTTTCGAATCCCAGAGAAAAATTCTGGGGAATGATTCTGGGTTTGGGACATGAAGGCCTGAGCCTCAGCGGCGCCGAACTGGCGTCGTTCGAGGATCTCACGGTGATGGTGAGAGATGGCGAGCCCTTTACACCCGCCGTCGTGTTTTTTCCCATGCACCGCATCGAGCGCGCGGAACTCGATCTGCCGGACGGCAGTCTGCCTTCGCTATCGCAGCGTTTCCTGTCGAAGACCGGGCTGGAACCCTCGGTCGCGTTGAAACCTCCGGCTAAAGATGTCGCAGGCAAGGACGATGCGAGCCCATCACGAGGGCGCACAGTGAAGGAGCGCGCGTGAAGCGCTGGCAAATCTTCACCGCTCCCAATCAACTCACGATGCTGCGGATGATCTTCGTTCCGTTCATTGTGATTCATCTGGTGGAAGGGCGATACCTGTGGGCGCTCGTGGTGTTCGTCATCGCCGGCTTCAGCGACGGACTGGATGGATTGCTCGCCCGCACGCTGCATCAGCAGACCTTGCTGGGACAATATCTTGATCCGATTGCCGACAAGCTCTTGCTGAGCACCATGTTTCTCGTGCTTTCCATTCTGCACAAGATTCCGTGGAAGTACACGGTGCTGGTGTTCAGCCGCGATATTTCGATTCTGGCGGCAAGCGCGGTGCTGTTTGCGATTGCAGGCTTAAGGGACTTCCGGCCGGGAATCTTCGGCAAGGCAAATACTTTTTCGCAGATCAGCGCGGTTTTTTTCGTATTGCTATTTCAGGTGCATCGCACGCGCTGGGTGTGGATTTCGATGACGATGTTTCTGCGGGCCACGTTTATTTTCACCATTCTTTCTGCGCTGCACTATCTCATCCTGGTTCCGAATCGCTTGCGCGAAGCGACTCACGCCCTTCCCCCGGCGGCGGGAACAGCGAGTTGACCGGCTTTCCAAGCACCCCTAGAATCTAGAGTTCGTCAATCTAGGACTCCTCTACTGGCTTGAAATCTCTTATGGCGCTTCGTCTTTATAACACCATGTCTTCGCGGATCGAGGAGTTCCAACCGCTTCGCGACAACGAAGTTCGCATGTATGCCTGCGGCCCAACGGTTTACGACTATGGGCATATCGGCAATTTTCGTACATTCATTGCCGTCGATCTTCTGCGACGTTACCTGCGGCAAAGCGGATACCAGGTTCGCCACGTCATGAACATCACCGACCTCGACGACAAGATCATTCGCAACGCCAGTCGCGACGGCATCAGCGTGCAGCAGTACACGGAAAAATATGAGAAGGCGTTTCTGGAAGATTCCGCGATGATTGGGATCGAGCAGCCCATTCTGGTGAGGGCGACGGAGCACATTCAGGAAATGGCTGGATTCGTGGCAAAGCTGGTGGAGCGCGGGATCGCCTATCGCACCGACGATGGCTCGTATTACTTCCGCATCGCGAAATTTCCGGAGTATGGAAAACTTTCCAAGAAAGATTTTAGCGGGATGCTCGACGGCGCCCGCGTCGACGTCGATGAGTACGACAAAGATAGCGCCCGCGATTTCGCACTCTGGAAATCACCTAAGCCGGGCGAAGCTTTTTGGGAGACCCCCATCGGGCCGGGGCGCCCGGGCTGGCACCTGGAGTGCTCCGTCATGTCGATGATGGAACTGGGTGAGAGTTTCGACCTGCACGCGGGTGGAGAAGACCTGGTATTCCCTCATCACGAAAATGAGATTGCGCAATCGGAATCGCTGACCTGCAAGCCTTTTTCGCACTTCTGGTTTCATGTGCGATTTCTTCTGGTGGAAGGCGAGAAGATGTCGAAGAGTTTGGGGAATTTTTTTACCTTGCGCGACCTCATACTCAAGGGGTACAAGCCGTCTTCGATCCGATACTTGCTCGCATCAGTTCCCTACCGCAATCAACTCAACTTCACCTTCGACGGTCTGAAGCAGGCTGCGGTTTCAGTGGAACGCTTGCGGAATTTTCGCTCCCGCTTGCAGACGGGAAACTTTGCCGCGGGCAGCAATCCGGAGATGCAGGCACTTGCCATAAAGACGATTGATGGCATGCGGGCCGCGCTCGATGACGATCTGAATACCGCGCAAGCCCAGGGAGCCGTTTTTGAAATGGTACGCCAGGCGAATACGTCTCTCGACGCGGGCGGCATTAAAAAAGAAGATCTGCCCCTGCTGCTTTCTGCTCTGCAGAAGTTCGACGAAGTCTTCGCCGTTCTCGATGACAACGATCTGCCCAAGATGAAGCAGGTACTTGCTTGGGCGATGAGCGAGGGCCGCGAAAAAGACATCAGCAGCGAACTTCGCGAAGCCCTGCAATCGGGACAACTTTCTGATTCCGACATCGACGCGAAGATTTCAGAGATGAAGGCAGCACGGGCGGCGCGCGATTTCAAGAAGTCGGACGCGCTACGCGCAGAGCTCGCCGATGCCGGAATTCTGGTCGAGATCGGTAAAGATGGAATCCGCTGGCGGCGAAAGTGAGCCCGCCGCGCTTGTCGAAACGCCTGTCTCCGCAGTGTTAAGCTGAAGGCCGACGGCTAATGGCTGGCGGCTTCTCATGAAGTCTTTCGAAGAATATCTGCGCGACGCCGAGCAGGCTCACGGACATCTGTGCGCCGGTCAGGTCCTGGGCGTGCGTCTGGCAATGCTCGGCTTGCAGAAACTCGGCATCGATGACCCGCACGGAAAAGATCGTAAGCGCCTGGTGACATTCGTCGAAATCGACCGCTGCGCCACCGACGCAGTCGCCGTCGTGACCGGATGCCGTCTGGGCAAGCGTGCTCTGAAATTTCGCGATTGGGGAAAGATGGCAGCAACTTTCGTCGATGTGAATAGCGGAAAAGCGATTCGCGTCGCCGCGAAAGAATCGTCCAAGGCGCTGGCTCGCCAGATGCATCCCGAACTCGAGAGCAAAAATCAGCAGCAGATGCTGGCGTACCGCGAGATGAGCGACGATGATTTATTCGCAACGCAATGGGTGAGGGTCGATCTGCCTCCGGAAGAATTCCCTGGATACAAAGGCGATCGCATCGTCTGTGAACTTTGCGGGGAAGGCATCAACTTCCGCAGAGAAGTGCGACGCCATGAGAAGATTCTTTGTCGCGCGTGCGCTGGAGAAACCTACTACAAGCCCGCCGGCGAAGGCTCTTCTTCCTAAGCCGCCTGCTCAAAAGCGCGTGCTAAACGCAAGATTGTGCTTTCATCGAAGTGCTTGCCGAGCAACTGCAATCCGATCGGCAACTTTTCTTTGGTCTCGCCGCACGGGATGGAAATTCCAGGGATTCCCGCAAGATCTGCAGTCACCGTATAGATATCTGCCAAGTACATCGCCAGCGGGTCTTGCGATTTTTCGCCCAGCCGGAACGCTGCCGTGGGACTGGTTGGCGTCACGATCGCATCGACCTTGGTGAATGCTTCCTCAAAGTCGCGCGTCAGCAGTGTGCGCACTTTCTGCGCCTTCAAATAGTATGCGTCGTAATATCCGGCGCTGAGCGCATACGTGCCCAACATGATGCGCCGCTTGACCTCGGCTCCGAATCCTTCATCGCGGCTCCGACGATACATTTCAGAAAGCGTTTTCACGCCACGAGCACGATGGCTGTAACGGACGCCGTCGTAGCGCGCCAGATTCGACGACGCCTCCGCCGTCGCAATCAAATAGTAAGTCGGGATCGCATACGGCGTGTGGGGCAAGGAAACCGGAATGATCTCACAGCCCAGGCTGCGCAGCTTGTCGATGGCGTTTTCGACGGCCTCTCGCACTTCATCATCCAGGCCGTCACCGAAATATTCTTTGGCCACGCCGAGTTTCATTCCGCGCACTGGCTTCTCGAGTTCCGCAACGTAATCCGGCACCGGCAAGTCAGCCGATGTCGAATCCATCGGATCGCGGCCGGCAATTGTGCCGAGCACAATGGCCGCGTCTTTAGCAGTCTTCGTCAGGGGGCCAATATGGTCGAGCGACGAGGCAAACGCGATGAGCCCATAGCGCGAAACGCGCCCGTACGTTGCCATCAGGCCCACCACTCCGCAGAACGATGCGGGCTGACGAATGGAACCGCCAGTGTCGGAGCCCAGCGTGACCACAGCCATGTCTGCCGCAACCGCGGCTGCGGAACCACCCGACGATCCTCCGGGAACGCGGCTCAAGTCACGCGGATTGCGCACTGGTCGATATGCCGAATTCTCATTTGAGGAGCCCATGGCGAATTCGTCGCAGTTCATCTTCCCGAGCACAACCGCCCCAGCCGCTTCCAGCCGAGCAACCGCCGTGCAGTCATACGGCGGAATGTAGTGCTCCAGAATTTTCGATCCCGCAGTCGTGCGCACGCCGCGCGTGCTCATCACATCTTTGATTCCCACGGGAACACCCGCTAGCGGCGGCAATGGCCGTCCCTCAGCCGCCATGCGGTCGATGCGGTCCGCCTGCTCCAGCGCGCGATCTTTGCAGAGGGTGAGGAACGCGCCGATCTGCCCGTCCTGCTGCTCAATGCGCGCGTAGTGAGCTTCCGCCAGCAAGATCGCAGTCGTCGTGCGCTCCTGCACTGCGCAGCGGGCCGCGTCGATGGTGAGTGAAGTCAAGTCCATGGTGCACGGCTGCGCTTAACGCTCGATCACTTTCGGAACACGGAAGAAATTTTCGTCGGCGTCCGGCGCGTTTGCGAGGGCCTCTTGATGAGGCAACGATTTTCGTAGTCCCTCCAAAATATCTGCACGGGCCGCGTAGGCAAACCGTTCGTCTGGATCAGCGGAATTTTCGGCTCCGTAACGATCGGAAACCTGCGCCATCGGGGCCACGTCGGATGTATCCAGATCGTTGAGCCGGTCGACATACTCCAGAATCGAGTTGAGATCGCGTAGCATTCCTGCGCGCTCCTCGGCTGTCAAATCCAGGTTGGCTAAATCCGCAACGTAGCCAACGTCTTTTTCACTGACTTTCATTGTGTGACTTTCATTGAGCGGCGATTCAGCGGGCCTGCTTGCCTAAAGATGCGCGGCCGGCAATCACAAACTCGATTCTGTACACCGTCTCAGTGGTGTACTGGTTGATGCCGGCGAGGTATCGCGGCGCGAGAGCCTGCAACTCAGACTTCCATCCTGCATCGGCCACTTCGACCCGCAATACTCCGGCCTCGAAGCTGAGCGGCCGCGTGCGCTCGGCAACTGCCGATCCGCAGACCAGCGGCCACGCGATCAACGGGGCTTCGGTCGCCGGCATCTGCCGCAGCGATTGCGCGACAATCTTTTCCAGCCCGCGGCTGGCCTGCTCTAAGTAATGATTCTTCGGCATCGGGAACAGAACAGATTCTAGCACTCTAAAATTGTTGAAAAACGAGTCGATTGTTCCCACCAGCCGATCGCTCATGTTGGAAATTCATTGCGCACGAATTCCAGGGCGGCAGCGCGCGAGGCCAGGCGTCCTTCCAGTTGCGCATCTTCAATCGCATGCAATATCTCGCGAAATTTCGGCCCCGGTTTGTGACCAGCCGCAATCAGGTCGTCGCCGGTTATGAGCGGACTGGGGCGAATCTTCTCGGTGGGAATCTCCCGTTGTTTCTGGTGGAGGAATTCATAGGTGCTTAGATTTCCGTGACTCGCCAGCGAGTCGGCGCGATGCAGCGCCATATGCTGGTCGAACTCGGGCAGACGAAGGAATCTCTTGAGCGTCGAATCCTTCATGCGTCCGACGTGACCAAAGCGCATGTGATTCTCGACGAGCGAGAGAATCTGCGCCGTGTCGTCGTTGGAAAAACGCAGGCGCCGGCAAATCTCTTCCGCCATTTTGACCCCGACTTCGACATGATTGTCGAAGCGAATACGGTCCGGAGCGACACGAAACGTCGGCGGCTTGCCCACATCGTGCAGCAGCGCGCCCCAGGCAAGGGTCGGCGGACAGGGGTTGGGCACATGGTCGAGCAGCAACAGCGTGTGCACGAACACATCGCCCTCTGGATGGAACTCCGCGGGTTGCTCCACTCCTTTCATCGCTGAAATTTCCGGCATCACCTGCGCAAGAAGTCCACTTTCATCCAACAGCAGAAAGGCGCGACGGGCATGGCCCTCGGTCAGCATGCGAGTCAATTCATCACGCACGCGTTCGCGCGAGACCGCCTCGATGTCGGCCGCCAATTTCCGGATTGCCGCAAATGTTTCCGGCTCAATTGTGTATTCGAACCGGGCTGCGAAGCGAACTGCGCGCAGCATGCGCAGTTTGTCTTCGCCGAAACGCAGCGCCGGATCGCCGATGGCCCGAATGATCCCAGCCGTCAGATCGTCGCGCCCGCCAACGTAGTCGAGCACTTCACCGCTCACCGGGTCGAGCATCATTCCGTTGATGGTGAAGTCGCGGCGAGCAACGTCTTCGCGCGGATCCGCCGCAAAGCGCACGTGGTCAGGATGGCGGCCGTCGGTGTATCCGATGTCGCTGCGAAAAGTGGCAACCTCGACGGCATGTTTCAAGGTCGCGTCGCTTGAGGCCCGCACTTTCTCAGGTGCGGGAACCAGCACCACCCCGAACTGCACGCCGACCGCGTAGGTCTCCGGAAAGATCCGCATGACCTGCTCGGGCGTGGCGTCGGTCGCGATATCGTAATCTTTGGGCTCGCGGCCCAGCAACAGATCACGCACGCATCCGCCGACCAGATAGGCCTGAAAGCCATGCTGGCGCAGCGTCTGCACGATTTCGGCGGCGAATTCCTTCCGCATAAGAGCGCGACGTCTCCATCATAGCGCCCCTCTTCGCACGAAAATCGGCGCAAGAAATCTCTTGACACGATGTAAAGCGTGCTTTACATTCACACACTGTAAAGCATGCTTGACATCACATGACACTTGTCAGGTTGCCTGAATGACGCTTTGTACTGGCGGCATCAATCGACGGTGCAGCAGGATCAAGGATAGAAATGCACCGTCGCTGCTAACTGACAGGCTGAAGATTACAGATGGAGGACACCATGATTTCCCCTCGCTTCAAGGCCACACTCCGAGTTCTGGGCTGGATGGGCTTCTTCGCGCTGCTGTCTGCGCCGGCGTTTTTCGTTGGCCACGCCAACAACGGCAATAGTTTCGTGATTCGCAACGCGCGCGTCTTCGATGGACATAAGGCGCTCGGCCAGATGGACGTTCTAGTGCAGGACGGAAAAATCCAGGCCGTCGGCAAGGGGCTCAAGGCTCCGTCGGATGTAAAGGTGGTCGACGCGTCCGGCGACACGCTGCTCCCCGGGTTGATCGATTCTCACACCCACGCCTGGGGCAACGCGCTGAAGGAAGCGGAAATTTTTGGCGTCACCACCGAACTCGACATGTTCACCGACGTCAAGTTCATGCAACAGACCAAGAAAGATGAGGCCGCGGGCAAGGACCTCGACTGGGCTGATCTGCGCTCTGCCGGAACGCTGGCGACCGCGCCCGGCGGCCACGGCACGGAGTATGGAATTCAGTTTCCGACTCTTACCACGGCCGCGGAGGCGCAAACGTGGGTGGATGCGCGCATTGCAGAAGGTTCCGACTACATCAAGATTGTCGTTGACGATGCCAGCGCTTACGGGGGACATCGTCCCACGCTGACCATGGAAACCGTGAAAGCCTTGGTGGAAGCGGCTCACAAGCGTGGCGAGCTCGCTGTGGTCCACATTGGCAAACAAGCGGATGCGCGTGCCGTCATCGAAACTGGCGCTGACGGCCTGGCGCATCTCTTCGCGGACAGCGCGCCGGCGCCGGACTTCGGCGCGTTCGCTGCGGCCCATCATGTTTTTGTTGTGCCTACGCTGACCGTGCTCGAAAGCGTGAGCGGCATTCCCAGCGGCGAGTCGATGACGACGGACGCAAACCTCGTGCCTTATCTGACCGGCGAGGACACTATGAACTTGAAGCGCGGGTTTCCGAAATTTCCTACTGTGCTCAGCGAAAAATATGCCGAGGAGACAGTGGCGCAACTCAAGGCCGCTCATGTGTCCATTCTCGCCGGCACCGACGCGCCGAATCCCGGCACCTCGCACGGGGCCAGCATCCATCGCGAACTGGAGTTGCTGGTGCGCGCCGGATTGACGCCATCAGAAGCGCTGGCGGCCGCCACATCAGTCCCGGCGGCTACTTTTCATCTAGACGATCGCGGCATCATCGCTCCTGGCAAGCGCGCGGATTTGCTCCTGGTGAAAAACGATCCGACACAGGACATTCTCGCGACTCGCAACATCGTCTCGGTCTGGAAGTTGGGCGTCGAAGACGACCGCGCCGGCTATCGGGCGTCGATTGAGAAACAGAAAAGCGACGCCGCCAAGGCAGCACAATCGACTCCTGCCGGGGTAGAGGCCGGGCTCATCAGCGACTTTGACGATGGCAAGGCCGGCACGAAATTCGGCGCGGGATGGATGATTTCCACCGACAGCATCATGAGCGGCAAATCTACCGCAGAGATGAAAATTGTGGATGGGGGTGCCGAAGGCAGCGCGCACGCCATGGACATCGCCGGGCAGATCGACGGCGGCTTGCCCTTCGCCTGGGCGGGTGTCATGTTCTCGCCCGGAGGGCAGCCGTTCGATCCGATGAATTTGTCGGCGAAGAAAAGTATTTCGTTCTTCGCTAAAGGCGACGGCCAGACCTACCGCATCATGTTTTTTACCGCCAGCGGCGGGCGCATGCCGTCGCAACAAACGTTCACCGCCGGAAGCGACTGGAAGAAATTCAGCATTCCCTTCTCGGCTTTCAACGGAACCGACGGCCACGATATTGCCGCGATCCTGTTCGTCGGAGGCCCGGTGGCGGGCAAGTTCGATTTTCAAATCGATCAAATCAAGCTGGAATAATGCGCCCCTTCTTCCGCAACGGGGGATGCGCCTCACCATCCGCCCCCTATGCTTTTTCGGCGCAAAGCCAATAAACTGGAATCGTGCCTGACGCTTACATTCTCGGCATCGAGAGTTCTTGCGATGAGACCGCAGCGGCGGTGGTGCGTTCCGGCGCAGAGGTCGTCTCGAATGTGGTCGCTTCGCAGATCGCGACCCACCGGCCTTACGGCGGAGTCGTTCCTGAACTCGCGTCGCGCGAACATCTGCGCGCAATCGTGCCGGTAGTGCGGCAAGCGCTCGCCGAAGCCAATCGCACCTACGATGCCGTGGACGCGATCGCCGTGACCCAAGGCCCTGGCCTGGCCGGAGCTTTGCTAGTCGGCATCAGCTACGCCAAAGCGCTCGCCTTCGCGCTCGACAAGCCCCTCGTCGCCGTCAATCATCTCGAAGGGCACATTCATGCCGTGTTGCTGGATCTGTCGCAGAACCGGGAGCGACAGAAGGACAATCGTGAACTGCAGTTCCCAGTTCTTGCGCTGGTAGTCTCCGGCGGACACACGCATCTTTATCTCGCCACGCAAAATAAAAATTCCTGGACCTACGAAAATATCGGCCACACCCGCGACGACGCGGCCGGCGAGGCCTTCGACAAAGTCGCCAAGCTGCTCGGCCTGGGCTATCCCGGTGGCCCGGTGATCGACCGCCTTTCTACTCACGGCAACCCCAAGGCCGTGAACTTCCCGGCCGCCCAGATCAAGCATCGCGACCGCCGCGGACGCAAAGATGGGCGTGAGCTGGAAAGAGATGGGCGCGAGCTGGAGAAAGACGGGCGCGAGCTGCAAAAAGATGGGCGCGATATCGAATCAGAAAATCCTGAGCGGGAACGCTTCGATTTTTCCTACAGCGGTATCAAGACGGCCATCCTGCGCTACGTGGAAACGCACGACCTGCGGACTTCGATCGATGCCCGGCGTGCAGCCCTGGCCGCGATTGCCCAGCCGAAGCTGGAAGACTATCTCGCCGTCTGCGATCAGCGCACGCTCGATCTGGTCGCGTCGTTCCAGCGGTCCATCGTGGAAGATTTGATAAGCAAGACCTTGGCCGCGGCGCGAGCCCACGACATTGCCACGCTCTTCGTGACCGGAGGCGTGGCCGCCAATCAGGAACTGCGCCAGACGTTCGAGCGCGAAGGCGCACAGCAGGGACTCCCAGTCTTCTTCCCCTCGCGCCCGCTCTCCACCGACAATGCGGCCATGATCGCCGCTGCGGCTTATCCTAAATTTCTGGCGAAAGATTTCGCGCCGATGGACTTCTCGGCCGAGGCGGGACTGGCACTTCGCTAAGCTCGACGCAGAAAGTTCGACCTGAGAGACATCCGGCCGATCACAAATCGTCCTGTTGCGTGCGGTCCTCAATGCTCATATCTTTAAATTCGCTCGATTCAAAGATCTCGCCACACTCTTTGCATTCCACGAATTCCGCATCTTCGGTGCGGCTCACAATTTGCACGCGCAGGTGCTTGCAGGGCTGCTTTGGCTTGGCGTTCTGAGGAGGCACGGGCGACTTAGAGGTCATAAATCCGGAGGAGCCTTCGCAGACGACCTGACGAGGCTCAACCAATTGCGTGGATTTTGGGGTATTTTAGACCGGCTTGGCAGCTTGTCAAGCCCCCAGTCGTTACAGAGCGGTGAATTTCTCGCGTCAAAAGTGGGTTTTCAGACAGTTTCGAGGCGTCAACCTGGCGAGATTTCCGACCATTTGGATCGTAGTTCCCCAAACCGTTTAATCCGTGCTATTTACCGCCAGACTCGGATTTACTGCCACTGGCTGGTGGGCCTTGCCGACATACCCTGAAATGCCTTATGATTAACTACGACAGAAAAAGTCGGATATAACTCCGACTGAATCACTCGCATTTGCGCGGGATCCTTCATTGCTTAAGCTGACCAAAAAAGCCGACTACGCGCTGATGGCAATGAAGCACTTGGCGGAAAACCCCAGCGAAGGGTCGCGCAGCGCGAAGGATGTTGCCGACGCCTTTGGCATTCCTCCCGAGGCGTTGGCCAAGATTCTGCAGCGTCTGGCGAAAGCCGGGTTGCTGCAATCGCATCACGGCATTAATGGCGGGTACGTGCTGGCGCGAGCCGCGCACACGATTTCGGCTTTCGAAGTGATTGAGGCCATAGACGGCCCGCTGTTCATTACTTCGTGCGTGACCCAGCGCGGAAGTTGCGATCAGACGGACCGCTGCAACATCCGCGAACCTCTGCGCAAAGTGAACGAGAGCATCGAAGCGGTTTTGAAGCGGATCAAGATTTCGCATATGCGCGAAGAACCGGAAGAGGCCGTCAGCCATGCTCCAAAGGCGACGGAATTAGTGACAATCAGCTGAACCGTTCAATTGAAAAGTTCATCGAAAAGAAAAGACAAAGCAGGAGAAGGAATTCATGAGCACGGAAGTAAAAATCCCCCAGGCCTTAACGCAGAATGACCTAAGCCAGGCGCAGCACACCGCTCCCAACGGTGTGAAGCTGCCCATCTACATGGACAACCATGCCACCACGCCGATGGATCCGCGGGTGCTGGAAGAAATGCTGCCTTACTTCATGGAGAAGTTCGGCAACTCGGCCAGCCGCAACCATTCCTTCGGATGGGCCGCCGAAGAAGGCGTTGAGACCGCACGCGAGCGCATCGCCAAGCTGATTGGCGCGACCACGAAAGAAATTGTCTTCACTTCGGGCGCGACCGAGAGCGACAACCTTGCCATTAAGGGCGTGGCCGAGATGTACCGCGAGAAGGGCAATCACATTATAACCGCAGTCACCGAGCACAAGGCGGTGCTCGACACCTGCAAGCGTCTGGAGAAATACGGATATCGCGTCACCTACATGCCGGTGCAGAAAGATGGACTGGTCGATCTCGATGACCTCAAGCGTGCCATGGATGGCAAGACGATCCTGGTGACGATCATGGCGGCCAACAACGAAATCGGCGTGCTGCAGCCGATCGCCGACATTGGCAAGCTTTGCCATGAGCGCGGAGTCATCTTCCACACCGACGCGACGCAGTACGTGGGCAAGGTTCCGACCGATGTGATCAAGCAGAACATCGACCTGGCCTCGATCTCCGGTCACAAGATGTACGGGCCGAAGGGAGTGGGCGCGTTGTATGTGCGGCGCAAGAATCCGCGCGTGCAACTTTCCGCCATCATTGATGGCGGGGGCCACGAGCGCGGCATGCGCTCTGGGACTTTGAACGTTCCTGGTATCGTCGGCCTGGGAAAAGCCTGCGCCATTGCGCACGAAGAAATGGCGAAGGAATCCTGTCGGCTCGCGGGCCTGCGCAACCGTCTGCGCGACCGCATCATGAACCGTCTCGACGAGAGCTACATCAACGGCTCGATGGAGCATCGTTTGCCGGGCAACCTGAATATCAGCTTTGCCTATGTGGAAGGTGAATCGCTGCTGATGGGCATCAATGACATCGCGGTTTCCAGCGGTTCGGCCTGCACCTCGGCGACACTGGAGCCATCTTATGTATTGAAGGCTCTGGGCACGGGCGACGACCTGGCGCACAGCTCGATTCGCTTCGGCATCGGCCGTTTCAACACCGAAGCCGAAGTTGATTACGTAGCCGATCGCGTGATCGAAACCGTCGAACGCCTCCGCGAACTTTCTCCGCTGTACGAAATGGCGAAGGAAGGCATCAATCTGAAGGACGTAAAGTGGGCCGGCGAAGCGCACTAAGCTCTCGATAAACGTGGAAGGGCACGGCTTTAGCCGTGCCGTCGGGATCAAGGTTTGGGAACGGCACGACTTCAGTCGTGCCGTTGGAATAGCGTTTTGATGGGGCTTTAGCCCCTGTGGGTAAAGTCAGATTTCAGGAGAAGCAAATGTCTTATAGCGATAAAGTTATCGATCACTACAACCACCCCCGCAACGTTGGCTCCATGGACAAGGCGAGCACCGACGTGGGCACCGGCTTGGTCGGCGCTCCCGAATGCGGCGACGTCATGAAGCTGCAGATTAAGGTCAACCGTGAAACCAACGTCATCGAAGACGCGAAGTTCAAGACCTTCGGCTGCGGCTCGGCCATCGCGTCCTCATCGCTGGCGACCGAGTGGGTCAAAGGCAAAACGGTGGATGAAGCTCTCGCCATCAAGAACATGGACATCGTGAAGGAGCTTTCTCTTCCTCCGGTGAAGATCCACTGCTCGGTGCTGGCGGAAGACGCCATCCGCGCCGCGATCGGCGACTGGAAGAAGAAGCAGGAAGTTACCAGCCCTGTAGCAGCGGAAGCGAAGTAATCGAGTCGCGAGTTTCGAGATGTGAGCTATGAGGTTGCTCGAAGCTCGAAACTCGCAGCTCACAACCAGCTATGACGACTGCAACCGAATCCGCAACGCCGCATGCCCCCGCAAAAGGAATCGCGGTGACCGACAAGGCCATCGCCAAAATTCGCAGCGCGATGGTCAAGGAAGGCATCTCGCCCGAGCAGGGCGGGCTGCGCCTGGGCGTGCAGGGCGGCGGCTGTTCCGGTCTGAGCTACAACATTCGCTTCGATACGCAGCCGCGCGAGCGCGACCGCATCTTCCAGTATGGCGACGTACGCGTGTTCGTCGATCCGAAGTCGTTCATTTATCTGCACGGCATGACGCTGGATTATCAAGAGACGTTGATGCAGCAAGGCTTCGTATTCGTGAATCCGCAGGCGAGCAAGTCGTGCGGCTGTGGAACATCGTTCTCCGCCTGACGCCAGTGTGGCGCGGGCACTCATGCCCGCGAGCGGCGTGCGCCACAACAGAGTTCGGGTGAAACGGGCGCTGTGATCAGCGTTGAAGGAATCAGAACGTAATGACCAAGTCCGCACTGACTGCGATCAACACCAAGCCGGTTCCAGAGGAGACCCTTTCCTGCTGGTCGTGCGGCTCCATGCGCGCGGCGCATTTCTGCGAATCGTGCGGCAAAGTGCAGCCTCCGGTGCCGGTGGACTATTTCTCCTTCTTTGGCCTGCCGCCGAAATTACAAATTGATGTGCCGGCGCTCGAAAAAGACTTCTACGATCTAAGCCGCAAGCTTCATCCCGACGTGAATGCGAAGGCCGGCAGCAAGGAGCAGGAATGGAGCCTGGAACAGAGTTCGCTGCTCAACGACGCTTATCGCACGTTGCGCGATCCCATCAAGCGCACGCAATATCTGCTGAAGCTCGAAGGCATCGAACTGGAAGAGCAGTCGAAAACAGCCACGGAAAGGGCGAGGGCTTCAGGCGAAGTGAAGAAGCAGATTGTGCCGCCGGATCTGCTGGAAGAAGTTTTCGAAGTGAATATGCACCTCGAAGAACTGCGCATGCAGAAGACGATGGGCGAAGATGATCCAGCCCTGCTCGAAGAAATTGGCAAGGCCAAGCTCGCTCTGGAAACGAAATACGAAGCGCTGCTCGGCGAACTGCAAGACGATTGGAAGTTGTGGGACAGCTTGATCGACCGAAGTTCAGAAACAAACTCGGACGAACGCGCCGCCATCCTGCACAAGATGGTCGACGTGCTGAACCGCCGTAACTACATCCGAAATCTGGTTAGGGATGTAAATGCAGTCGTGGAAAGTTAGCAGCTCAAAAGAATGGCATCTGAACACATCGTCGGCATCGATCTCGGAACCACGAACTCTCTCGTGGCATTCATGCAGGGGGGTACGCCCGTCGTCATTCCGGGCGAGGATGGGTCGAATCTGCTGCCGTCGGTGGTGGCGCTCGACTCGAACAATCAGCCGGTGATCGGAAATGCCGCCCGCAATTCTCTGATTGAAACGCCGGAGCGCGCGGTCTATTCGATCAAACGCCTGATGGGACGCGGCATGGAAGACATTCAAGAAGAGTTGAAGCTCTTCCCTTTCCGCCTCGCCGAAGATCTGCAGCCGGGCGAAGTCCTGCGCATTACGCTGGGCGACAAGACATTCACGCCGCCAGAAATTTCGGCGCTTATTCTTCGCCAGCTCAAGCGCAATGCGGAACGATATTTCGCTGGCCCGGTAACCAAGGCCGTGATCACGGTTCCCGCCTACTTCAACGACGCGCAACGTCAGGCTACAAAAGATGCGGGCCGTATTGCCGGCCTCGAAGTCCTCCGCCTGGTGAACGAGCCCACCGCCGCGTCTCTCGCCTACGGGCTCGACAAGAAGCAGAACGGCATTATTGCTGTGTACGACCTCGGCGGCGGAACGTTCGACATTTCGATTCTCAAGCTGCACGACGGCATCTTCGAGGTCATTGCCACTAACGGCGATACGCATCTCGGCGGCGACGACATCGACAACCTGCTCATCACCATCGCGCTGGACGATATTCGCGGCGATCTTGGGCTCGACTTGCGACGCAATGCCGAGGCCGTGCAGGCGATTCGCAAAGCGGTGATTGAGGGCAAGATTGCGCTCTCATCGCAACCTTCGGTGAGGCTGGATATCGAACTTTCCGACAGCAAACGGTACCAACGCGAGATTACGCGTGAGCAGTTTGAGCGGCTCATTCAACCGATCATCGAGCGCACTATCGGCCCCTGCAAGCAGGCGCTGAAAGATGCGAACTTGAAACCCGAGCAGATTGATGAAGTCGTGCTGGTCGGCGGATCGACGCGCATTCCGAAAGTTCGGGAGCTGGTGAAGGAGCTGTTTCATCGCGAGCCGCACATCGATCTGAATCCCGACGAAGTAGTTGCGCTGGGCGCGGCGGTGCAGGCGAACATTCTGGGCGGCGGTTCGGAAGCTACGCAGAACATGCTGCTGTTGGACGTGACCCCGCTGTCGCTGGGCATCGAAGTTGCCGGTGGTGTGACGGACAAGATCATTCTGCGCAACTCGACAATTCCAGCTTCGGCGACGCAGTTCTATACGACGCAAGTTGACGGGCAGGCCAATGTCGCGATTCACGTGTTGCAGGGTGAGCGCGAACTGGCCACGGATTGCCGGTCGCTGGCGCGCTTCGATCTGAAGGGGATTCCGCCGATGGCGGCCGGCATTCCGCGCGTGGAAGTAAAGTTCCTGATTGATGCCAACGGCATTCTGCACGTCTCGGCGCGCGAACAACGGAGCGGGAAGGAAGCGGAGATTCAGGTGCAGCCGAGTTACGGTCTGACCGACGATCAGGTTGAGAACATGATTCTCGATTCGTTCGACAATGCGGAAGAAGACTTCCGGCGACGGCAGGTGATTGAGGCGCGCAATGAGGCTGCGACCATCCTGGCGGCGCTCGAAAAAGGCAAGAAGAGCGCGGCCTGGGGACAGCTCACGACTGACGAGAAGAAGCAGATCGCCAAGATGGAGAAGGCTCTGGTTGCGGTGAAGGCGGAGGACGATTATCAGGCGATCCGCAGAGCGATTGACGTGCTGAATCAGGGCACGACGCGGCTGGCGGAATTGATGATGGATACCGCCGTGACGTCGGCGCTCAAGGGCAAAAAAATGGATGAGACCGACTTGGGCGAGGGGCCTACGGCGCCGCATCCCATGGCGAAGGCGGAATTTGAGTAGTGTCTGGGTGAGCGAGTAAAGGCTTTCACCACAGAGGTCACAGAGGGTCACAGAGACGAAGATAGAGGAGTAGTTATGGCAGACGAGAAGACACAAGGAGTGGGCACTTTGACCGAAGAGTCTCCTTCTGAAAACACGGTTCAGGTTACGTTTCTGCCTGAGAGCAAGACGGTGCAGTTTGAGAATGGCAAGCTGCCTTACGAGCATCATGGCGAGCCGCAATCGCTGCTCGACGTGGCGTTGAACTTCGACGTCACGCTGGACCATGCTTGCGGCGGGAATTGCGCTTGCACGACCTGCCACATCTGGGTGAAAGAGGGCGCGGAGAATCTGTCGGAGATGGAGGACGATGAGGCTGACCGGTTGGACATGGCGGCTGATCTCCAGCTAAACTCTCGTCTCGGCTGCCAGGCGCGGATCACCAAGCCGGGGAAAGTTGTGGTTGAGATTCCGGCGTGGAATCGGAATTACGTTTCGGAAGAGCATTGATTCGAGTCGTGAGTCGCGGGTTTTGAGCTTTGAGTTTCTTGAGGTCTGTTTCTTATGGCTAAGGCACTGACTTGGGATGATGCTGAGGATCTGGGCATTCTGTTGTCGGAGACACATCCGCAGCTGGATCCGCTTACCGTTCGTTTCACCGATCTGCATAAGTACGTGACCGAGCTGCCTGGGTTTGCGGGCGATCCGAAGGCTTCGAATGAAGGGAAGCTCGAGGCCATTCAGATGGCCTGGCATGAAGAGTTTCAAGATCGCACCCAGGGCTGAACTGATCTGCATCACCCTCCTCCATTTTTTTGATGACTCCCTGCAACATCTTGATTCGGCGGTAGTTGCTTGGGTAGATCTCGGTCAATTTCCGCAAAATATTCTTTCCAAAGGACTTAGAGGCAAAATATTCAATCGCAAGGAGTTGCCCGATATTTCGAATTTCTTTGTTTCGACCCTTGGACCGCGCATGGGTCCAGTCTGCGCTTTCTGTAGCCTCGGTCAAGGTTGTTCGTCACATCGGAGGAATTTAGCTGTGGAAAAGGTCCGGGCGAGTGGCCCATCATTCCAAGCAGTTTGCGTGTAGCACCACAACCGAGGGTGCCCCGTCCTTGCGCATTTTGCAAGGGCGGGTACGATGCTGCCAACACCAGATTCAGCTTGACGCAGAGATTCCCGATTCCCACCCTTCGCAAGGTACGCGAAGGATGGGGCACCCACCTTGTTTGCAACGCCAACGAGATCAAAGGCTGGGCCACCCGCCCGCTAATGCGCAAAACAGCCCAACCGAGGCAAGCGTCCCTCAAATCGCGCGTGTGACCGCCCATCGAGAAGATCAGCTCAGTTCTAACGTCCGTAGACCTCATACAAAAAGTATCCAATGAAGCCAACAGCACCAAAACAATATATGGCGATCAACGACCAAAACTGCTTCGGTTCTCTGTCGCGATAGACCACACGACCAAAACGTGCCCACGCTTCCCCGGTCCATACCCCACCGACCGCCAAAAACAATGAGAAGAAGCCAAATATTAACAAACCATAGGGCGGCCTTAAGGACGAATCAGGCACGAATAACGTCTCCTCTCCTTCCCACCTGCGTGAAGCAACTCCCGGGTCGTTACTGCAGCAAAGTTAGTGACACCCTAAGTCTTGACATATATTCTGCTCCTGGGACTGGGGTATCAGGTGGCCATTCCCGTCCGGTATATTTTGCGGCGGCGCTGCATTGAACATAGGAGCTTCGACGTGATCTACAAACCCTTGTGCAAGCGGCTGGCCGACGTCTTGGACAGCAGTTACCGCACCGACCGCCTCGCCTACGACAGGAATAAACGCGGCTCCGGTAATTGCTACGTTCGTTGCACTGGGATCATTCACTACACTTATAGCCGAACCCAGATATCCCACCTTCGGGTAACGAGCACCGACTATACCTAGTGCGTCCGTGCCAATCGCAACGTACGGATTACGCTCGCGTGCCTCTGTTACGATTCTGGTGGTCACCGACTCCCGCATTCCGAAGTTCCAAGAATGCCCGCTAAAAAGATTGCCAAAGTGTTGTCCCAGACGATGCCAGAATCCTCCGTCCTTTGAGGACGTATTTTGCGCCTAATCTTCCTAATGCGCTGCGGCGTGGCTGCCCCCTTTGATAAATCCTGCAATAAGAAGTCCGACAAGATAATAGATGGGACCGTTCAGTAACGCTGCCAGCACCCACATTATCAGCGCAACCGCGTCACCGGTACCTATCGTGAAAACCTGAAGGAAGAGGCCAGGGCACAGGATGAACATGGCTTTCTCGGCAAGGTCGTAAACCGGATGTGCCGGGAATTTAGCGAGCTTGTCAGCCGCCGCTGATGTTGGAAAGTGGAAGGATTGTACTCGTAGTCGTACCAATAGAGCGCCATCAGGACAAACCCCAGCACTATTCCAGCTAACGCTAATCGTCTTGGCAGTCTAGATGCAGTCATCGTAGTCTTCCTTCAACCTATTGTGGAGCGGAGTTTTGTTTAAGGTCGTTGACCAGTCCTCCGGGGGTCACGTCAAAAGGAGCATCGACCCCTCCGGACCGAAGTACATGCTCTACCCATTCCGCGCAGTTGCCGTAGGCGGGTGGCCCGCCCTTCTTGATTTCCTCTCCCGTTCCGGGACAGGGGGTGCCCCGTCCTTGCGCTTTTTGCAAGGGCGGGAACGATGCTGCTTGTACCATTTTCTTGTTCATGCCCAGCGGCCTGCATCGCACTTACGGCGCTCATCATTTGCACTTTATCACCTGTTCCTGCTACCGGCGATTGCCCGGTCTGCGCGCCGAACTGAGCCGTTGACCGCCTGCTGGCGATTCTGGAACAGACCCGCCAGCTCTACCGCTTCGTGGTCGTGGGATACGTAGTCATGCCGGAACAAGTTCATTTGCTCATCACCGAGCCCGAGATCGGAACACCCTCTACGGTGATGGAGGTCTTCAAACAGCGCACCGCCCGCGCCTTGTTGCCGAAGAGGAAGCCCCGGACCCTCCGCAGCGCAGTTTGTTTAGCGTTGAACCGGAACGCAATCCCTTCTGGCAAGCTCGCTTCTACGACTTCAAGGTTTGGACTACGAACAAACGCGTGGAGAAACTGCGGTACATGCATCGCAATCCAGTCAAGCGGGGCTTGGTAAGTTGCCCGAGCAATGGCGCTGGAGCAGTTACCGGTTCTACCTTCTGGGCGAGGCCGGGCCAGTGCGTGCAAATGAAGGGTGGACGAAGATTTCGTTTCGAACGCCTGCAGCGTGAATGCTGCGACGCTGCACGCGGCATCGATTCCCACCCTTCGCAAAGTGCGCGAAGAATGGGGCACCCCGCCTTGTTTGCAACGCCAACGAGATCAAAGGCTGGGCCACCCGCCCCCATCTGTAGGGGCTGTGGAGAATGGGCGCCGGTTTTACATCCTGGTGACAATCGGGCTGGGCGGGTGACCTATCGTTTCTGAAGGCAGGGTCGGCTCCGACCCTTCTTTCTCTCTCTTCAAGATGAAACGGGCACGGATTTACGCCGTGCCCAATTTTTTGGGTACAAACACTTGACTACCAAGGGCACTGAGGTTCACAGAGGCACAACCGCTTCAGCCTACTGATGCTGCTTGCGCCGGGAGTTTTTCCGCGGGTGGTAGCGCGCGGGGGCGTACAGAAAATCGAGACCTCTCCTGCACGCTTCGTACTTGCCCAGCCCCAGGAAAAGTAGGGTGAACATCTCGCCCGGTCCGTCTGTCCCCGGTTTTTCCCTCTAATTAGTTCGTAAAATTGCGCCATTACAGGTTGACAGATGTGCCGGAAGCGATAAAAATGGCCGGCGCGGAATTGGACCAAACCACTACCGCTCGCAACGAAAAGGAGGGGCCGGTCATGGGTTGCATGATTCGCACGTACATTCTGGTGATAACAGTCGGCGCTCTATCGTCGTTGGGCGCCGTCCCCGCGCAAGCGGCAACTACCTACTATGCTTGCGTAACGAACGCAACGGGCGCCATTCGCCTTGTCAGCAGCACTGCTACTTGCAAGGCCACCGAACATAAAATTCAATGGAATGATCCTGGGCCAAGAGGTCCAGCGGGACCGCAGGGGCCTCCGGGAACGGCTAGTGGTGTGTTTGCGGTAAATAATTCCCTCTCCATCACGGTTACGGATCAGCCGACAAGCATCATGCAGGCGCAGATATCTCAACCGGGAAGCTACTTGTTCTTCGCCACCGCTAACCTGGTAAATGGGGATTTCGATATCATGGCCTGCTCTATTGTCAATGTGAACTCATCAGGCACAGCAACCAGTTCTGGCACGACGGATGGCCAATTCTCTGGAGTTCAGTACCTCAACGTGGCGGTGAGCGCGGCGGTAGCGAGTCTGCAAGCGTCCGATATTCCCTATACCGTTGAACTGTCCTGCCAAATCGTCGGCAATGCCAGCGGCAACACCATCCAGGCGACTGGCGCCAGTCTTTCGGCCATCCAGGTGGGAACGCTGCAGATCGATAATCCGGAGAAGAAGCATTGAAGGTTTGGCTGTGACACGTCAGGGGAAGTTCTTTGTGGGGCAGCGGTGAAACTGCCGGGGGTTGGGGCAATCCGGTTCCGGTGCTAGAGTTCGGCTGGGCCAGCCTCCGGACCCTCGTCCATCAACTTGATCCTCAAGCCGTGCGTTTCACAGACTTGCAGGACCGAGGACTCCTTGTAATCAAGCTGCTGGCGTAAGATCGGCGACTGGATCTTGCGGGCCATCTCCCATTCTGATCGGCTCATAGTTCGCCAATGCCACAATGAGCATGAGAAACGTCGTTATGGGAACAATGGCGGCCAGCAGCAAATCGAGCAGTGGCTTTCGGATCGCCACGATCGCAAAGTCGGTGAAAACCGTACCGATCGCCAGCGTGGCGGCGGCGAGGACGAGAGAGTCGCGCAAATCATCTCGGGACCGATACCAGAGGTAGATCATGGGCAAGAGCGCCAGCAGAAAATGATGACGCCAGGTCACAGGCGAGATCACGATCGCAAGCAACGCGAAAACGATCAGCTCGTAATTGAGAGCATCGGCCCTGCGATTCTTTTTCCAAAAATAGAATAGAGTCGCAGCATAGACTGCAAGATTCAGAAGCGAAACAATTCTGGTCAAGAGGTGAGGAATACTAAAATCGAAGTTGGTGGGGACGCGCCCCAAATAGACCTCGTAGATGAGAGCGGAGAATGACTTGTTCGCAAAGTAAGGCACTCCTTGCGACATTGCGGGAAAAACCTGCGCCGACCATATCAGGTGATTTTCCCAGCCCAGTCTCCAAATAGAAATGCCCAGAAGAAGACCGCACCAGAGCGTGTAACTGATCAGCCATTTCCATTGCCGGCGCAGCAGAAACAGAGGAATAACGATGACCGGACTTACTTTCACCAAGGTTCCCACCGCGAACAGAAGCGCCGACCAGACCGGACGATCCGTTGCGAGCAAGTACACGCCGCTCACCCAGCACAAAAAAATGATGGGATCAATCTGTCCCTGGTAGATGGTCTCAGTGAAAGGGAAGAACCACAGGACGGTAGCGCTGATAAGTACGAAGTGCAGCAACAGATGACCAGTCTGAGTTAACAGCAGAGCAAGGTAAACGGCCAGCAGCACCATGGCGGTCAGGGCAATTCGCCAGAAAAAAAGCGACAGGGGCCATGGCCAAAAACTCAGCGGCTCCAGCAGCAGGGCTGCAAATGGCGGATACACGAATGCCATCGTCCCCTTGTCAAAGCCATCCGCCCGCGCCATGCGGTCCCAGGGCGTATCTTTCGGAACTACGCCGAGCAATGTGGAAAGGCTGTTTTCCGGCGGATAGTACAAGCGGTGATCACCCAGTTCTCGAGCCGTCTGGGCCGCGACATAGTAGACCGGAAAGTCGTTGGGGATCTCGCTGCCCTCGCTGCCCGCTTGCCTGAGCGTGCGGTAATCGTGACGATACTTCTGTAACTGCCCCAATAGCATGATCAGCAACACGACGCCGAGTCCGAGAGCGATCCTGGTGCGATTGAGGGAGAAGGGGCGTTGGAAGCGACTCTTGAACATGGGCACGCCGAGGGTGGCCTGACGAACTGCTTCGTGGGAGTGAGGCTACCAGAGTCCGACCCATGAGTCTATCCCGGCGATTGGAGTTGTCTTCCGCTCAGGGCGCTTTGGGCTCCTCTCGCTGGTCCGGAATGAGCTGGAATCCCTGGAGCACTTTCGTTGCGAGTTCCGAGAGCAGACGTTCTCTCACGGCTGTTCTCGCGTCTGTGACTCTTCGCCAACGCATGACAAGATGGCGCTGCAAGTAGCTTCTTGTGTGAAGTATGCGGATTGGTAAGAACCCCTTCACCACAGAAGTTGGCGAAAGCGAAGGCGGCGGCGACTACGCCGGCAAAGTGCACAGGTCCTTCGCTGCGCTCAGGATGACAATCGGTAGGGCATCAGCCTACGGGGACCGGGGTTTGATCGTGGACGTTGGCTTCGCGGAGGAACTTGGCTGCTTCCTCTGGGGGCGTGGGGTTGATGTAGAAGCCGGTGCCCCACTCGAAGCCTGCGGTCTTGGTGAGCTTGGGCATGAACTCGATGTGCCAGTGATAGTGATCGTTGGTGGGATCCTGCACGGGCGAGGAGTGGATGACCAGGTTGTAGGGCGGATTGTCGAGGACTCGGTCGGCGCGGCCCAGGAGCTCTTTCAGAGCACGGGCTAGATTCTCGAACATGTGCGAGGAGGAGTTTTCGAAGGCGGATTCGTGCTGCTTGGGGAGAATCCAGGTTTCGAAGGGAAAGCGCGGGGCGTAGGGGGCGAGGGTGACAAAGTTTTCGTTCTCGCCGACCACGCGGGTGCCATGGTCCATTTCCTGGCGAATGATGTCGCAGAAGACGCAACGCTCTTTGTAGAGGAAATACTGCTTGGCGCCTTCGAGTTCCTGCACTACGTTGATGGGCAGAATGGGGAGCGCGATCAGCTGGGAGTGGGCGTGTTCGAGGGAGGCTCCGGCAGCTTCGCCGTGATTTTTGAAGAGCAGGATGTACTTGAAGCGGCGATCTTTTTTCAGATCGAGGATGCGGTCGCGGAAGGTCCAGAGAACGTCTTCGATGCGCTTGGGAGGCAGGCTGGCCATGCTGGCGGTGTGGTCGGGAGTTTCGATGATGACTTCGTGGGCGCCGATGCCGTTCATGCGGTCGAACATGCCTTCGGCTTGGCGGTTGAGGGTGCCTTCGATGCCTAGCGCAGGAAACTTGTTGGGCACGACGCGGACGGTCCATCCGGGCGAGTCGCGTTGCGGAGGCGGGCCGCCATTGGGATTGGGGCGGTAGGCCTGAATCTCGGGAGGAGTCTTGCTTTCGTTGCCATAGCAAAAAGGGCAGAATCCGCCCTTGATTTTCATGTTCTCGCGGACGAAGTCGGTGGGACGCTTGGCGCGGTCCGTGGAGATAATGACCCAGCGGCCAACAATCGGATCTTTTCTAAGTTCGGGCACCTACAAAATCCTTTCAATGGCTAGCAAAACCGTTATTCTACGCCGCCAGGGAGGCATTGGGAAACACTTCTATCTGCGGGCGGGTATTGCGATGCCCGTAGTATACGCTGACCACATCGAACCTCCACTGGCACGTAGGTGGCAGGCGGCGGATATAGTCGCGGACGACCTGGGCGATTTCGCGGCGCTTGTGGCGATCCACGGCGGCCTCGGCGGTCTTCACGGCGGAGGAGGTGCGGGTCTTGACTTCGATGAAACAGAGCACATCGTTGTGCCAGGCGATGAGGTCAATCTCTCCCGGGCAGCGTGGGGAGCGGAAGTTCCGGGCAATGATGGTGTAGCCGAGAGTTCTGAGATGGAAGTAGGCGTCCTCTTCCCCTTGCGCTCCGGTGCGCAGATGTTGGGGTTTGGCGGTATCGAGGCGGAGACGTGCGGCCGCCCAATCGAGGCTGCGAATGACGGCTCGCGTAAAACCTGCTGCGGGCGAAAACATAAAAGCGTTCACCACTCAGGACACGAAGGTCCACGACAGCCAGCCCGAGATCCGGGGGTCTTCTTTGAGCGGATGCAATTTGAACGTACAACGGGAAGGCGCGGATAGAATGTGATTTTGCGCGTTGGAGGGTGGATTCAGTTGCGTTGTATCCCGATCCGGGAATAAGGAGGCGAGCCAAGCGTGCGGTTATGGTGCCGCAAAAAGCACGCGGCACATCGCACGGCTTGCTCAGGTCCTTCGACGCGCAAGAAACGCGCGTCCCAGGATGACAAATGGAATTGAAATGAGGAAGAGTTGGCCATGAAATTGGACAGTTCTCTGCTGAGAAAGCTGCCTAAGGTTTTGCTGCACGAGCATTTGGACGGAGTTTTGCGGCCGACGACCGTTATCGAACTGGCTGGGGCCGTGGGCTATGGGGATTTGCCGACGGATGATGCCGAGGCTCTGGCGAAATGGTTTCATCAGGGCGCGAATCAAGGAAGTCTGGCGAAGTATCTGGAAGGATTTCGCCACACCATTGCGGTGATGCAAACGGAGGAGGCGATCGAGCGCGTGGCTTATGAGCAGGCCGAGGATCTAAGCCGCGATGGAGTGGTTTATTACGAGACTCGGTTTGCGCCGATTTTTCATACGTCCAAGGGATTGACTCACCAGCAGGTGGTGGCGGCGGTGCTGAAGGGGATGGCGCGGGGCCGGCAGGATTTCGGCGTGCAGTCGGGATTGATCATCTGCGCCATGCGGAATATGAACGTGTCGCTGGAGATGGCAGAACTGGCGGTAGATTTCCGGGCGCGCGGCGTGGTGGGATTCGATCTGGCGGGAGAAGAAGGCGGATATCCTCCGAAGAAGCATGTCGACGCGTTTCATTATATTCAGCGGGAAAACTTCAACATCACGGTGCATGCGGGCGAGGGGTACGGGAAGGAATCGATCTGGCAGGCGATTCAATATTGCGGGGCGCATCGCATTGGGCATGGGACGCGGATTATTGACGACATTGCCGTGGCCGACGGAAAAGCGGTGAAGTTGGGGGACCTGGCGCAGTATGTTCTGGACAAGCGGATCCCGCTGGAAATTTGCTTGCTGAGCAATGTGCATACCGGGGCGACGCCGAGCCTGGGGCAGCATCCATTCAGGATTTTGTACCAGGAAAAATTTCGGGTGACGCTCAACACCGACAACCGGCTGATGAGCAACACAAGCATGACGAGGGAATTCGGCGCGGCGGCGGAAACGTTTGGGCTGGGTATTGACGACTTCGAGAAGATCACGATCAATGCGATGAAGAGCGCTTTTCTGCCTTATGGGCAGCGCATCGATCTGATTTATGAGACGCTGAAACCTGGGTATGCGCGGGTGCGGAGTGAGATGGCGGGGCTCTCGTAGCTCTGCCGCAATCTGCTGGAGCCGGCAAGCGGGCAGGAGTGCCCGCTCCACGCGTGCGCGTACAGGATTGGATCTTGGGTGGTCAGGGGTTGTTTCGGCACGGGTACAGTGGCGGGCCGATGGGGTTGGACTTAGCTTGACGCTATAAGAGGTGAGGGAGTTCCGCGCTTCCTACGGGCTCGCTGGCACTTCCTCAACCTCAGAACAAATCCGCACGGAGCAGGAGAAGAAAGACGGCAGGGGCCCCCGCTGAGCTTTGATGTCGCAAGGCACGATCGTCGCCAGGCATGGTAATCCAAAGTCAAGTGATTGTGTGGCCGGGCAAGCCGTATCCGCTGGGCGCCACGTGGGATGGGGAGGGCGTGAATTTTGCTCTGTTCTCCGAGCACGCGGAGCGGGTGGAGTTGTGCCTGTTCGACAGTACAGGACGGCGCGAACTGCAGCGCGTCAACGTCAGCGAGCAAACCGATCAGGTGTGGCACTGCTATCTGCCGGAGGCGCGGCCGGGTCTGCTTTATGGTTATCGCGTGTACGGTCCGTATGAGCCGGCGAAGGGACTGCGCTACAACGATCACAAGCTTCTGCTGGATCCTTATGCCAAGCAGATTGTTGGCGATCTGAAGTGGAGCGATTCGCACTTCGGCTACCGCATTGGCAGCAAGCAGGGCGATCTTTCGTTTGACCGGCGCGACAGCGCTCCGGGAATGCTGAAGGCGATGGTGATTGATCCGGCATTCACCTGGGGCATGGACCGGCCGCCGAACACTCCGTGGCACAAGAGCATCATTTATGAAATGCATGTGAAGGGCTTCACGATTCAGCATCCGCAGGTGCCGCAAACTCTGCGCGGAACGTATGCAGGGCTGGCAACGGCGCCGGTGATCGACCATCTGCTGAAGCTGGGGGTGACGGCTGTGGAATTGATGCCGGTGCACTATTTTGTGGACGACCGGCAACTGATCGAGCGCGGGCTGCGGAATTATTGGGGATATAACACGATTGGATTCTTTGCTCCGGCGGCGCGGTATTTGTCGACGAATTCGGTGAATGAATTCAAAACCATGGTCAAGACGATGCACTCGGCGGGCATCGAGGTGATTCTGGACGTGGTGTACAACCATACGGCCGAGGGCAACCAGATGGGGCCGACGCTGTCATTTCGCGGCATCGATAATCCGGTGTACTACCGGGTGCTGCAGGACGATCCGCGGTATTACATGGACTACACGGGGACGGGAAACACGCTGAACATGCGGCATCCGCGGGTGTTGCAGCTGATCATGGACAGCTTGCGGTATTGGGTGCTGGACATGCATGTGGACGGTTTCCGCTTTGATCTGGCGGCGACGCTGGCGCGGGAACTGCATGAAGTGGACAGACTGGGCGCGTTTCTGGACATCATCCACCAGGACCCGGTGCTGTCGCAGGTGAAGTTGATTGCGGAGCCTTGGGATCTGGGTGAGGGCGGATATCAGGTGGGAAAATTTCCGGTGGGGTGGGCGGAGTGGAATGACCGTTATCGCGATGCGCTGCGCTCGTACTGGAAAGGCGATGGCGGGCAGATTGGGGAGTTGGCGTACCGGATTACTGGGTCGAGCGATCTTTACGCGCGCAGCGGGCGGCGGCCGTATGCCAGCATTAATTTTGTGACTGCGCACGACGGGTTCACTCTGAATGATCTGGTCAGCTACAACCAGAAACACAACGAAGCGAACGGCGAGGAGAATCGCGACGGCACCGACAATAATCGCAGCTGGAATTGCGGAGTGGAAGGGCCGACGGACGATCCGGCGGTGAACGCACTGCGAGCGCAGCAGAAACGGAATTTTCTGGCGACGCTGTTGCTTTCGCAAGGCGTGCCCATGCTGCTGGCGGGCGATGCGATGAATCATACCCAGCGCGGAAACAATAACGCGTACTGCCAGGACAACGAAATCAGCTGGATCAGCTGGGACGATGCCAGCACGCACGCGGAACTGATCGACCTGGTCAGCAAGCTCACGGACTTGCGCAAGAATCATCCGGTGTTGCGGCGGCGGAATTTTTTTCTGGGACGCTCGATCAAGGGAGCGGGAGTTAAAGACATTTTGTGGCTGCGACCGGATGGGTCAGAGATGACCGACGAAGAATGGAACCAGGCCAACGCGAAGACTTTGGGAGTGTTTCTGTCGGGATCGGCGGTGGAGGAAATGGACGAGCGGGGGCAGCCGGTCACCGACGACAACTTTGTGCTTTTGATGAATGCGCATCACGAGGAGATCGCTTTCCGCCTGCCGACGGTGGCGTCCGGCATGGTGTGGGTGTCCCTGATCGACACCGCGCTCTCGAATGGAAAAAGTCCGGGACTGGCTCACGAAGCGAATTCGGGATATCTGCTGCAGGCCAGGTCGCTCGCGTTGTTGGTAGAGCGGCCGCGCGACCAGGTTCGCCAGGACCGACGGCAAGATTCGTAATCTCTCATGATTCGCAATCACTGCATGCCGTTTGGAGCGGAAGTGCTGGATGATGGCAGTGTGCGGTTTCGATTGTGGGCTCCGAAGGCGCAGCGGGTTGAACTCTGCCTGAATAGCGGGGAGCGACATTCTCTGGCGGCTGGGGAGGACGGCTGGTACGAGTTGATTACGCGCGCGGCTCATGCTGGAAGTCGCTACCGGTTTCAGATTGACGGCGGCGTGGAGGTTCCTGATCCGGCGTCGCGATTTCAGCCCGAAGATGTGCATGGGCCGAGCGAGGTGATCGATCCGCGGGCCTTTGCATGGAAGGATGCCTATTGGCGCGGGCGGCCTTGGGAAGAGGCGGTTATCTATGAGCTGCACGTGGGGACGTTTACGCCTGAGGGAAGCTTTGGCGGGGTGGAGGAAAAGCTCGACTATCTGCGCGATTTAGGCGTGACCGCAATCGAATTGATGCCGGTGGCGGATTTTCCGGGATGGCGCAATTGGGGATATGACGGCGTGCTGATGTATGCGCCGGACAGCAGGTATGGGCGGCCGGAAGATTTGAAGCGCCTGGTCGAAGCTGCGCATGCGCGCGGGCTGATGATGTTTCTGGATGTGGTCTACAACCACTTTGGCCCGGATGGAAATTACCTGCGGGCCTACTCGCCGCAATTCTTTACTGAGCGTCACAGCACGCCCTGGGGAGATGCGATCAACTTCGATGGGGCGGAGAGCCGCTTGGTGCGGGATTTTTTTATTCACAACGCAATTTACTGGCTGGAAGAATTTCACTTCGATGGATTGCGGCTGGACGCGGTGCACGCGATTCTGGACGACTCGAAGCCTGACATTCTGACCGAACTGGCGGAGCGGGTGCGGCAGAAGTTTGGCGAGGAGAGGAAGATTCACCTCGTTCTGGAAAATGGCGACAACGCGGCTCATTATCTGCGGCGAGGCGCGAAGGGCCGGGTTGAGCTGTACGACGCGCAGTGGAATGACGACATTCATCATGCCGTGCATGTGCTGATCACGGGAGAATCGGACGGATATTATGCGGACTATGCGAGGCATCCGATTGAGCGGCTGAGTCGTTGCCTGACGGAAGGATTCGCGTATCAGGGAGAGTTTTCGGAATATCACAACGGAACGCGGGGAGAGTCGACGGCGGGCTTGCCGCCTACGGCGTTCGTTTCGTTTCTGCAAAATCATGATCAGGTGGGAAATCGGGCGCTGGGAGAGCGTATTGTTCAACTCGCGGCGCCGGAAGCGTTGAGAGCGGCGATGGAAATTTTGCTGCTGGCTCCGGCCCCGCCGTTGTTGTTTATGGGCGAGGAGTTCGGGGCGAGATCGCCGTTTTTATTCTTCTGCGATTTTCACGGCGAACTGGCGGAGGCGGTGACCAGCGGCCGGAGGAATGAGTTCGCCCGCTTCGCGCAATTTAATTCACCCGAGCTGCGCCAGCGGATTCCGGATCCGAATGCGGAGCAGACGTTTTTGCGGTCGAAGCTCGACTGGGAGAGTTTGACACAGGAATCGCATGCGGGCTGGCTGCGCTTCTATCGCGAACTGCTGGCGATTCGGGGGCGGATGATTGTTCCGCGTCTGCGCGGAATGAACTTCACGCGCGCAGAGTTCTGTGAGGGGCAGCGGCGGCTGGCGGTGGATTGGGCGTGCAGTGATGGCACCCTGCAACTGCGGGCGAATCTGGGATCGGAAGAGCAGGCGACGCTGGAGGCGGCGGAGCCGTTTTATGCGAGCAGCGAAAATGCTCGGAAAGAACTCGCGCAGGGAGGGTTGCCGGCGTGGTCGGTGGCGTGGTCGCTGCTGCGGTAAAGGACTGCAGCGCGGGTATTGATGGTGCAGCGCGGGCAGAGATGTTCTCAGGCATTCCCGGGGTACGAATGCACGAAACTCCTGATGGAGCAGCCTCGATCGAGCCGTCTAGCGTAAACAGGGGTTAAACTGTCCCCGGAGAGTTCCGCCTAGGGACTTGATATCACATCCGGGCTTCTGCAAACAGGGACTCCTGCAAACGATGACTGGGCAGCGCGAAATTCCGACTGCGACATATCGGCTGCAGTTCAACCGGACGTTTACTTTCCGCGACGCGGCCGCGATCGTTCCCTACCTGAGCGAACTGGGGATCAGCCATGTGTATGCGTCTCCTTACCTGCGGGCGCGGCCGGGCAGCATGCACGGCTACGACATCATCGACCACAACGCGCTGAATCCGGACATCGGCACGGCGGAGGACTACGAGCATTTTGTCGCGGAACTGCACCGGCATGGCATGAGGCAGATTCTGGATATCGTGCCCAATCACATGGGGGTGATGGGCAGCGACAATGCGTGGTGGCTGGATGTGCTGGAGAACGGCGAGGCTTCGGATTTCGCTTCGTTCTTCGATATTGACTGGGACCCCATTAAGGATGAACTGCAGGGCAAGGTGCTGATTCCGATTCTTGCCGATCAGTATGGCGACGAATTGGAGGCGGGAAAGCTGAAGGTCGAGTTCGATGCGGAGCGCGGGGAGTTCAGCATTTTTTATTTTCAGCATCGCTTCCCGGTGGTGCCGCGAGCGTATCCCAGCATTCTTGAGGTTGATCTCGAGCGCTTGAAAAAGACGCTGGGAGAGAGCGACGGCGAGTTGCTGGAGTTACAGAGCATAGCCACGGCATTCGGCCATCTGCCGGGGCGGCGGGGCTTGAGTGCGGAAGAGCAGGCGCTGCGCAATCGCGAAAAAGAAGTGCAGAAGCGGCGGCTGGCAGCGTTGTGCGCTCGTTCGGCGGCGGCCAAAGAATTTATCGAAGGCAACATAAAGCTGCTCAACGGAACGCCGGGAGAGCCGCGGAGTTTCGATCCGCTGCATGATCTGATCAAGGCACAGGTATGCCGGCTGGCACAATGGCGGGTGGCGGCCGACGACATTAATTACCGGCGATTCTTTGACATTAACGATCTGGCAGCGCTGCGCATGGAAAACGACGCAGTGTTTGAGAACACGCATCGTTTGATTCTGAAGCTGGTGGCAGAGAAAAAGCTGGATGGAGTGCGCATCGATCATCCGGATGGGCTGTACGATCCGGCGCAATATTTGAACCGACTGACTCAGGGATTGGCGGAAAGCCGCCCGGGCGAACCTGCCGCCTACGTTGTGGTGGAGAAAATTCTGACGGGGAACGAGCGGCTGCGCCAGGATTGGCCGATCGACGGCACGACGGGATATGAATTCGCAAATCTGGTGAATGGATTATTTGTCGATGCCAGCGCCGGCGAAAAGATGAGCCGAATCTACCGGGCATTTGCCGGAGACCTGCCGGAATACAGCGATCTGGTCTACCGCTGCAAGAAGCTGATCCTGAAAGTGGTGCTGGCCAGCGAGCTCAACGTGCTGGCGAATTTGCTCACGCGGATTGCGTTGGCCAACCGGCATACGTGCGATTTCACACTGAATAGCCTGCGAAGCGCGCTGGCGGAGATTATCGCGAGCTTTCCGGTTTATCGGACGTATGTGACCGGGCACGAAGTGTCCGAGGAGGACCGGCGATATGTGGAACAGGCGGTGGCGGCTGGGCGGAGAAGAAGCGACGCGGCGGACTTGAGCGTTTTCGATTTTGTACGGCGAGTCTTGCTGAGCGAGATCAACGGCGAGGAGGCGGAGTGGTATCGGCGAGCGGTACGGCGCTTCGCGATGAAATTCCAGCAGGTGACGTCGGCGGTGATGGCGAAGGGCGTAGAGGACACGGCCTTTTACCGGTACAACCGGCTGGTGTCGTCGAATGAAGTGGGAGGCAATCCGAACCGGTTCGGGGTGAGCGTGGAGGAATTTCACCGCGCCAATGCGGAGCGCGAACGAAGCTGGCCGCAGGCGATGGTGTCGTTGTCGACGCACGATTCCAAGCGGTCGGCGGATGTGCGGGCGCGGATCAACGTGCTGTCGGAAATTCCGGGAGAATGGACGCGGCATTTGCGCCGGTGGCGCGATTGGAATCGCAGCAAGAAACGGGTGTTTGATGGCGCGGCGGCCCCGACCAGAAATGACGAATACCTTTTGTATCAAACGCTGGTGGGCGCGTGGCCGGCAGAGCCGGTCGACGATGCGGGCTGGAAGCAATTTATCGAGCGCATTGAACAATACACGTTGAAAGCGGCTCGGGAGGCGAAAGAGCATACCAGCTGGGCGAATACGAATGGGGAATACGAAGCGGCGCTGGCGGAATTCGTTCGGGGAATCCTGCGGCGGGGAGAACCGAGGAATCGTTTTCTTGAGGACTTTGCGGATTTTGCGGGGCGCATGGGGCGTATCGGAATATTCAACAGCCTGTCGGCGACAGTGCTGAAGATGACTGCGCCGGGGATGCCCGACACTTACCAGGGGGATGAACTTTTCGAGTTCACCCTGGTGGATCCCGACAATCGGCGGGCAGTGGACTATACGCGAGGGATGCGCACGCTGGAAGAAGTTCGGGGAGCGGAGTTTTCGAGGGGAAATTCCCTGAGCGAGGATTCTCTGAAGCAGCTTCGGGATCTAGTTACGAGCGCAGGCGGGGCGAATGCGGCCAAACTTTTTGTTACCTGGAAGACGCTGAATTTGCGCAAGGAATTCGCAGCGCTGTTTCAGCGCGGGACCTACATTCCGCTGAAGGTGACGGGGGAGCGAAGTGAGCACGTTGTGGCTTTTGCACGCGAGTTTGAGGGGCGAAGGGCAATCGTGGTGGCGCCTCGGCTTTGGGGCACGCTCCTTGGCGACCGTGGGACGATCGGCGACGATGGTTTGTGGGGAGACACGTCGGTTGAAATCGGGAACCCGCATGCGCGTTGCTATCACAATTTATTTACGGGCGAGTGCCACCAGACCTCGAATGATGCTGCCAAGGATGGGCGGGCGGAGTCTGTGCCCGTGGCGGGGTTATTGCGATATTTTCCGGTGGCGATTCTGCTCGGGCAGAGCGTTGGGCAGAACTCCGGGCAGGCAGAGTCGTAGGGGCACAGCCGGGCTGAGTTACGCGGTTCCACTGATTCTGCATCGCAGGCTGGCTTCGTATGATGGGCGGTATTGAGATCCGGCCTCCTTGTCCTGAAAGTGGCCATTCAGGGAGTGACTGCACACGGCGGCCCTCGTCGGGCCTTTGCAGTTTGACCGATCTGGAAGCCGTCCCTGGCGGCCGGACTCGATAATTCTGGCAGGAAAGACGCGGACACTCCATGACCTTGTCATTCGCCAAGCATCGCGCTCCGGCAGATCCATCTCCTGCTCCGGTAAGAACGCCTCCTGATCCGCCGGAAAATCCGGACGCACCGGTGCGGGAGCCGGAGCCGGCGGTTCCTAATCAGATCTGAAGAGCAAGGGTCAGGGGACATAGCCTGGGACGGGTTCTTCCGGGAGGCTCACTTCGCTCGCGGGCGACGAATGCGTCCGCCGCTACGTGGGGAAAAAAAGAACGATCCGCTCACCTCTGGCGGATCGTTCGTTTTAGTTCGCAGTGTTCCCTGCTTTGAGGCTTAGCTTACTTTTCTCTGCGGCATCGGTTCGACGTCGGCGCCGGTGGAGGGCATCTTCCAATCGTTGACCTGTTCTTCGGCCTTCTCTTTGGTGATGCCATAGCGTTCCTGAATCTTCCCGACCAGCTTGTCTTTGCTGCCCGAGATGGTGGTTAGATCATCGTCCGTGAGCTTTCCCCACTGTTGTTTCACCGAACCTTTGAATTGATTCCACTTGCCTGCTGCTTGATCCCAATTCATTGCAAACGACCTCCGAATTAAAGTGGTGAAGCAGGCTTCCGCCCTTGAGCAGCCGACATGCGTGGAACCTCGGCGGCCCTGTCATTGAGGCGAAGCGACAGCTAAATACCGGCGCCGCGCCCGCGTCCCAGATGGGCGACGAGGGTGATGACAAACAGCACCAGGAAAATGAAGAAGAGTATCTTCGCGATCCCAGCGGATGCAACCGCGATTCCGCCGAAGCCGAGAACCGCCGCGATGATGGATACAACCAGGAACACCAAAGCCCAATACAGCATCATGCCTCCTTAAGGTTGCGAACTTTGAATTGGCAAACTCTCGTGGATGCTTCTACCGCGTAACCAGCCCCTCCGCGCCTATCCAGGCGAGAAGCAGGAACCGGACACCATAGCCCGGTTCCTGCTCGAAGGAAGGGAATGTTGGTAGAGTTTCATCTCTTGCAGCATAGCGATGGGGAGATGAGTCAACAATGCTGGCGCTTCTGTATCTACCGGCGAATTGTTCTGTAACTGAACGGCGGCGTAAGGGGTGGGGAGTACAGGAGTTACTGGCCGGAACTGGGGACGCAATTATCCGAGTGGCTCGCTGCGCTCGCGGGCGGACGAAGGCGTCCGCCCCTACGTCTGTGGCAAAAAATAGCCCCCGCAATCGAAGTGGTTCCGACTGCGGGGGCGCTTGAAAGTTGGTGGCCTGGCTGGTTAGACCTGGCGCATTAAGATCAAGACGAGCACGATCACGAGCACCAGGCCGAGGCCACCGCTGGGGTAATATCCCCAAGAACGGCTGTACGGCCAGGTGGGCAAAGCTCCCAGCAACAGCAAAACCAGCAGTACGAGCAATATTAGGTACATGTTTTCAACCCCCTCTCTATGTTGGCCTAAGAGCTGGCTATCGAACGCGAGCTATCGGTCACCTCGCACAAACTTATTCACCGGTACTGGTCTTCTCGCCCCGGGCTTGCTCGGAATACTTGCGGACCGCCGCCAGGAAAGGCCGGCTGGCCGAAGGGGGAGTGATCCTTCCGTTGAGGATGTCGGCAAAAGAGACCAGCTTGCCGCCGTAGAGGAGGCGAGTCTCGTCTTTGTCCTGAGTGATTGCCGTGCCATTGAGATCGACTCCGGCAAAGATGCCGCGAGCGCGGGAATAGCTGAGAACTTCCGCCTTCATCTTCCAGTCGGTGTCGGCGCCGGCATCGCGACCGACCGGGCCGGCGGCGGCGGAGGCATCAGCGCCAATCTTGAATTTGCTGGAGAGCAGATGGTCCATACCTTGCTGGTTCATGATGACCATGACGAGGTCGACCGCCTGTCCGCCCAGTTGCAATCCCCAACTGCCGCCGGTGACCGTAAATGGAGCGGGAGCGCTCCAGCCGTGCTCGGTGCGGCAAGTGGCCACGCCTTTGCCATGGCTGCCGCCGAAGCCGACGGCGATCTTGACCATGGAAGGAACGACGGCGATGCACTTAGCGTCGCTCATGACTTTGTCGGGGATGGCCTTATCTTTCACGGCCATGATTTCGTCGAGCACTCG
The DNA here is from genome assembly GCA_963701925.1 of uncultured Acidobacteriota bacterium. GTDB lineage: Bacteria > Acidobacteriota > Terriglobia > Terriglobales > Acidobacteriaceae > Sulfotelmatobacter. Next base: position 701,220 of record CAVPBQ010000003.1, on the reverse strand, counting down.
GGCTGAAGCGTCGATGCGCTTGACGATATCGGACTGATCTTTGCTTTCATCTTTATCTTGGGACCAGCACATGCCGATGGTGAACGAAAGCAGCAGCCCCAGAAGCAGGAAACCTCGTGACAATTTCGAATTCATTGTTAAGACACTCCTTCTCTCTCTGGGCCCATGCGGACGCCAGTCGTGGTGGTACCAGTTAGTCTCACGTTTGCAAATTTATGCGCTGGTGGCGCCGGGGTGAATCGAGTCCAAGCTGTACTTCTGGCAACCAGTTACAGGGGAAACGATAGCGGGAGGGCATGTATGCCCCGTCGTTCGCGCAGCGGCCAAAGCCGCGGAACATTCTGGTTGCCTTACGGCGCGGCTTGTAGCCGCGTCGTTTCAAAGCCATTTGGCGGGACGGATTGGCGATTAGAGAAAGCTGCAAGAACTTGCGCTATACGAGTAAGTCTTGACTTTGCTGGTTGGCATAGTATGATTTTCGAGCCTTCCCCGAGCAGTCCCGCTGGAGTTCTGTGGAGCGGGCAGTTTCGATCCCCGGTTTAACCTTGCATTGCAGCCAGTTCTAAGGAGAATCTCGCATGTCCCGAGATAGTAGATTTGCCACGCCACTGACCCGTTTTGCCGTTTGGGTCGCAATCGCCATTGTGATGTCTGCGGGCAGCGCAGTTTACGCCGCCGGTCAGGGTTGCCCGGCCTCACCGACTTACACGCCGGATTTCAGTTCGAACCAGAGCTGCATACGGGCGAATGGTACCGCGACATTTGCGCCGGGGACGGGCACGACCACCGTGCTGCAGCTCACGACCAGCTCGGGAAATCAGACCGGGTCGGCGTGGTACAACACGCCGCAGGTGGTGCAGGGCGGATTTACCACCAGCTTTCAATTCCAGTTCACGAACCCGTCCACGCCGCCGGCCGACGGAATCGCATTCGTGATCCAGAATGCTGGTACGGGTGCAATCGGCTACGCCGCCAACAACGGCGGCGCTTTGGGATATGGGGACGACGACGACAATTCGAATCCCAGCACGGGTGAGGGTATTCCGAACAGTCTCGCGGTTGAGTTCGATTCATTTCAAAATACGTGGGACCCGCAGCCCGGAATCAACGGAGTTAGCCATGTGGCGATCCAGAGCTGCGGGACTGGGCGGAATACGTCGCACCACCTTGCTCTTTGCAACGGAAGCAGCGGGCCGAGCTCGACGCTGGGTCAGCCGGTTCTCACATCGAACTTCGCCGATGGCAACATGCACAATGTGACCATTCAGTACTTTCCCGCTTGCCCGACTTGCAATCCGGCGACTGTAGCCAATATTCAAGTGCTTCTGGACGGCAATTCGGTCTACCCGAACGGCGTTCCCGTGGATTTAAGCAGCATCGGCTTAGGCAATGGTGGAACGGCTTATGTTGGCTTCACCGGCGCAACCGGCAGCGACTTTGAGACGCACAACATCCTGAACTGGACGTTTGGTCAGACGCAACAAGGAATGCAAATCACCTCAGGCTCAGGCCTTACGCAGACTTTCGTGAGTAACAACACCCCGGGTAATCACGTAGAGCTTGATTTCGACTACTCCACGGCGAACACCAATGGCAATCTGGTGATTCAGCCTGACACCACGCCGTTTGTCACGCCCGCCGGGATCAGCCCGTTTGACTGGGCGACCATTGTGAACGGAACCACCATGGCCGATGCTCCTTGCCTGATCGCCAATGGGCAGAGCGTTTGCGTGGTCAACACGTTGACTTGCACTACTTCGGCGAATAACGACGACACTGGCACGAACTGCCCGCAATCGAATGTGAGAAATGTTCTGTTCACGCAAGAGATTGACCTGGCGCAGGACCAGCCTGGCATCTCGAAGGGAATTTTGACGATTCCGCAAGGATACGCTCCGGGAATGGCGATGGCACCGGATGCGCTGGTTTCAGGCGCAGAGTGCAACTTCCCGAGCGGTGGTGGACTGGCAAGCTCGCTTTGTCCGCAAAGCATCCTGACGCAAATTGAAGACCCGACGGTCAGGACCGGCGGAACCGCAACCACTTCCAACTCGACGTATGTGTTTTTCTGCTGCGCTCCGGAATGGCAGACTACGCCGAACATTCCGGTGTGGTCCAACACGTTGTCGGTGCCCGCTTCATTCAGCAGCGCGCCGCCGCTTGCCCCGGTTCCGGACCTGAATAATTTCCATGCAGCCCAGGGAGCTTCAATCGTGTTCGGAGCGGAGCCGCATGGCACCATTCTGGATACCACGTTCCCGTTGCCGGGCGAGCAGACGGTGAACAATTCGGTGCCGTGTCCGGCTCTCGGGCTTCCTCCGGCAACGCCTTGGTCGACGCAGAACCCACAGACGTTCCGCGTGGCCGGGACGATCGCTACCTATGACAACAACAACACGGCGACGCCATTGACTGAGGGCGCTTACGATGCGCACTACTTCTCGGTAGATTGCGACGCGTTTGAGGAGTTGGTCTATCCGGCTACTCTTGACGTATCGCCGGGAAACCCGGGGCCGAATTTGGCTACGTTCAAGACGGTGCCGTTCAACATTGACACGACGGCCCCGCTGGCTCCCTCGATCACCTTGGCCCCTGCGGGCGGTTATTACCAGCAGAACGCTTCGCTGTTTGCGACGGTGAGTTGTACCGATCCATCCAGCCCGCATGTTTTGAACTTCTTCTCCGGGGTGGCGAAGTGCGGGTCGTCGGGCTCGCCGCAGGCATTCCCGGGAAATCAGCAGACGGTTACGACAAGTCCGATCGCGCTGAGCACTTCGACCTTGGGGACGCAGACGTTCAACGCCGTCGCTACCGATGTGGCGGGAAACATGACGTCTTCGAGCATCATGTATCAAGTGGTGGGATCGGCGGATGTGGGCATAGGGATGGTCGGCAATCTTCTGGTGAAGACCGGAACGAACATGACCTACTACATCTTCGTGGCCAATGTCGGCCCGAACACGGCTGACGCGGTCACAGTGACGGATGCGATTCCTTCGGGAACCACGTTCTTGAGTTCGGGATACGCCATTGAATCGTGCACCTTCACGAGCGGACAGCCGCAATGCACCATCACGGCACCGAAGAATTCCTGCGGCGGAGTGGCGGGAAGTTGCAGCGTCGGGAACTTGCCGGTATGGACGAAGACGAACCAGACCGGGGCGCTGGTGGCGATCACGGTGAACGTCACAGCGAAGGCAAATACCATCCTGACGGACATGGCGGCGGTGAGCGAGGCGAACCTCGATCCGAATACCAAGAACAACACGACGAAGTGGTTGACGTTGGTGACGAAGTAGGGTTCGCGTTCGTTATTGGCTACAGATCACGCCCTTCGCGGAATTCGCGAAGGGCTTTTTTTTGTGAGCTGCTTTCAGGTGGGGAAGGATCTCGCGTGCATGCTAACGCTGATTGCACGGAGATCCCTCGCCCCGGCTGGATAAAGCGCGGGGCTTCGGGATGACGATCATCTTAGAGAAAGTCGAATGGCGTCGCTGCGATTAGCGCGCGGCGTTGGAGAATTGCAGGGCTTCGGAGTACATCGACTTGATGTCAGGACGGTTTTGGATCTTTTCTGCTCCAGCGTCCTTGGCCATGTCATCGATCAGCTTGACGGTCAGGCGGTAATGTTGCGAGGCTTCGGGCTGATTGCCTTCCAGGCGTAGTGCGGTGCCGAGAAGAAACTGGATGCGCGCGCCCTGATAATGAGCGCCTAACTTATCGCTGCGGCCGAGGTCGTTCTCGAGTTCCTGCTGGGCCTGGGGATACGCCTTACGCTGAATCAATGCTTGGGCGGAATCGACGGAGCTTTCGAGCGAAAGATACTTCAGGTTGCGGGTGTCCGCCTGCTGCTTCAACTTGCTGAATTCACGCACCGAAGAATCGGCGTTTGCCTTGTTGAGGGCGATTTCCGCCAGGTGCAGTTCGGAGAGCAAAATCCTGTCGGGATCGTGGCTGCGCTGGCCGGCCTGCAGCGCCTGCTGATAAAAAGAGGTAGCGGATTTCAAATCGCCGCTGTAGCGCTTCACATCGCCTTCGGTGCTGAGCAGTTCGGTCTGCATCTTGTCGTTTTTCAGATCATGAACCAGAGTCTGCTCTTCTTTGAGTAGAGGCTCGGATTCGGCGGCGCGTCCTGCCTGCGCGAGAGCGTCAGCCAGATCGTTGAGATCTTCGATCATAGAAAGGCCCTTGTCACCGACCGAGCGATATCCGTTGACCGCGTCTTGCAAGGAATTGACAGCGGCTCCGAAACGTCCCTGGTAGAGGAAGACGAGGCCGATGTCGTGAGACTCGTCGGCTGCGCCGCGAGCGTCGGCCGCTTTGCGCCACAGATCGAGGGCCTTCATGGCCGTGGTCAGGGCATCATCATACTGCCCGGTGCTGATGTAGACCTCTCCGAGAGCGGACTCGGTCTCGGCGATCGCGGTGGGCACGTTGAGCTTCTGGCGTAGCTGCAGGGCTTGCTGCAGGTAGGTGAGGGCGTTGTCGGTATCGCCTTTCTCCAGATAGACACTGCCGATATTGTTGAGGCAGAGCCCCTGATAGTTCTCATCGTTGGAGTCGCGCTGAATCTGCAATGACTCTTTGAAGTTCTGGAGGGCGTGATCGTAGTCGCCCTTCGCCTGGTAGACGACGCCCATGTCGATGAGCGTGTCGCCGACTTCTTTTTTCATGCCGATATCACGCTGCAACTGGAGCGCCTGATTGTAGTCGGCGAGGGCGGCATCGACCTTGCCTTGTGTGTTCTGGACGATCGCCATTTCGACCAGATTGCTGGCGAGCGCGCGCTTGAGGCCGAGGCGCTGGTTGATGGCCATGGAATCCTGGTAATCGCGCATGGCCTCATCGGGCTTGTTGAGCAGGCGATAGGAGATGCCCATGGATTGCAGAATGAGGCCCTTCAGTTCCGGGGAGTCGACTTGCACGGAAAGTGATAGGCCTTTATTCAACGGTTCGAGAGCAGCTTGCGGATTGCCGCTGACGAATTCGAGGACGCCCAGGCGCCAGAGGGCTTTGATGTTCTTGGGATCGAGGGCTAGCAGTTTGGTGAGCTGAGCGCGGGCTTTGTCGTAGTTTCCGGTGTCGGTGTAGAGGCTGGCGAGGGCCGATTCAACGTCGGAATCCTCGGGCATGCTCTTGGCGAGATTTTCGTAGGCTTCGATGGCCTTTTTGTTGTCTTTCGTGACCCGGGCGTGGGTAGCTTCGATCAGATATTTTTCGGCCACCGGCAACGACGCGCTCAGATCGACTGCCTTGCGGGAAGACTGCTCGGCGTCGGCATCGTAGCCGAGGTCGGAGTCGGCTTCGGCGAGCCGCGAATAGGCTAGGGCAAATTCAGGATCATCTTTTGTGGCGGCCTGAAAAGCCTGTATGGCATCCAGATTCTTGCCATCGCGAAGAAGCTGAACGCCGTGATTGTAGTCGCGCAAGGCATCGGGTGAATGGGAAGTGGGCTGGAATGAGCTGGCTTTTAGTTCCTTCACCACGTCGGGGGAGAAGGACAAGTTTTCGCGCACGGCTGCGGCCAGGCGATCTACTGCGCCGGGAATATCTTTTTCATCGACCGCATCAATCTTGATGGGGACGGTGCGATCGTGCTTGAGATCCTGCAAGACGGCGTCGATGCGAATCTGCCCGCCAAACTTGGCATATTGTCCGTAGACCAGCGTGTCGGAGCCGCTGAATTCTGCTATTCGGTGCAGCGTGGTTGGATCGGGCGCGTTGTTGGGCGCAACCCGAAGGTCGGAGAGCACCTGATGGACGCGATCCTGGGAGACGGTGTGCAAGCGCGAGGACTGGCCCACGTCGGTGCTTAACATTTCAGCGAGACTGGGACCAAGCCAGTCGAGTGCGGGATCGCCGGACGCGTTGCGGAAGGGCAGAACGGCTAGCGATACCGCCGGGCCTGCGGCGGCTTTCTTGCCGGAGAAAAGCGGCTCGCGAAAGATGTAGGCGACGACTGCCAGCACGATCACAGTGAGCACGCCGGTGATGACGGGCCAGGGAATGGTCTGCCCCCAGGGCTTAACGTTGGCATGAAATCCGAGAGTGGCGGCGGCCCGTTTGCCTTGCCAGGAATCGAGGGCGCGCAGCAACTCGCCGGCATTCTGATAGCGCTGGGCGGGATCGCGCTCCAGACATTTGCTGACGACTTCGGTGAGGGCGCCGGGTAGACTTCCGTCGTGACTGGAAATGGGGACAGCGCGCTCCTGGGTTCGTTTGATCAGGCTGGCGAGAGCGCTCTCTGCCCGGAACGGCATGATGCCGGTGAGCAACTCATAGAGAATCAAGCCAGCGGTGAAGATGTCGGAGCGCTGATCGAGTTCCTTGGCGAGCGCCTGCTCGGGCGACATATATTCCATGGTGCCGACGAGGGCCCCGGTCTGGGTCATGCCGTCGCCATCCATGGTGCGGGCGAGGCCGAAATCCATCACGACGACGCGACCGTTCTCTTCCTGCATGATGTTCTGCGGCTTGAGGTCGCGATGGATCACGCCGACGGCATGCGCGGCCTCGAGCGCCTGGCACACTTGCTGCATGACGTCGACGGCGGCTTCGGGAGAAAACTTCTTTTTCTCCTGAATCAGAGAGCGCAGATCGCGCCCTTCGATGAACTCCATGGTGATGAACTTGACGCCCTCGGCATCACCCAGATCGAAGATGCGCACCACATTTTTGTGCGTGACCTGGCGGGAGAGCAGGAGTTCCTGCTTGAAGCGGGCGAGCATCGAGGGGTTGGAGGCGAGCTCCGGACGAATGAGTTTGAGCGCAACAGGGCGGTCGAGCTCGCGATCGCGGGCTTTGTAGACGGCTCCCATGCCGCCTTCACCCAGCAGATGGAGGATTTCGTAACGGCCACCGAGAACGTCTCCGATCTCCAGGACTGCAGCGACGCCGAAGCGTGATCCCATGGAACTCTTGGCTGGCGTGGAACGTGCCGGCACGTGGACGTCTATCTGAGTCGCGTCTGGATCGATTGGGGTCGGAGGTGTTTTGGGGCCCGTGGACGCGCCTGGAACATCAATCAGCGTAGGACTATCGGAGCCGAAGGAATTGGAGTTGGAACTGTCGCCCTTTACTGGAACGCCCACACCCCCGCCTTGATTTGCGGGGTCCTCGCCGCCGGGAGGATCGAATGGCAGATTCTTCTTCTGCATAGGGTCCTGCGGGTCATGGGTCGTTCGGTTGGGGAATGTCCGCACTGCCCAAGCGCAAACAGAGTACGTCGAGTATATACCTCGTTCGAGGCTCCGGCAGCCATGGAAAATGAAGTGTTGAATCAGGTCCCGGCGGCAAAAGCCGCGGTTATTTTTGGGCTGGCTTCGGCGCGGCTAAAGCCGCGCCCTTTCAAAACGCATTCGGAGCGAGCGCGCTAAAGGGGCGGCGAATCGCGGTCGGATTTCGGACTCGGATCACAGCCCCCTGTGATCCTGATCGTCGTTTTGACCGTGGCCGCAGGCTAGCCTGAAGGGTACGTTTTGAGGGCTTTGGGCATGCGGGAGACTGTGCAACGGCTGTGGCCGGAGATCGAATGGATCGAAGATCTCGAACTGCGAGAACAAGTTACGGAGACCTGGATCAAGGCTCTAGAGCGCAGTCCGCTGCAAGCCGATGATCTGAACCGCATCCCGTTTACGCTGCTGGTTCCGAATTGCCCCATCACTTTTATGGAACACAAGCGGTGCGTGGTGCATATTGCCCGCGAGAGCGCGAAAGCCATGCAAGGGTTCATGGGGCGGGCGTTGCCAGTGGACATGGATACGGTGATTGCGGGGGCGATTCTGGCGGATGTGGGCAAGCTGCTGGAATACGAAATTGGGCCAGACGGTAACAGCCGGCAAAGCGAGCGGGGCGAGGCGCTGCGGCATCCGTTTACGGGTGTAGCGCTGGCGCTGGAATGCGGAGTGCCGGACGCGGTCTGCCATGTGATTGCGGCGCACGCGGCGGAGGGCGATCTGGTGAAGCGGTCGACCGAGGCGTTCATCGTGCATCACGCCGACTTCATGGCATTCCTTCCATTTAAGAATCCGAAGAACCTCAAGGCGGGCGCGGGGAAATAAGCGCTCAAAAGGAGAACGACCTTGGCTGAACAAAAGCTGGCTGCGAAGGAAACGGTCACGGCGAAGATGGCGCGCTGGGCGGCGGATTTGCGATTTGAGCAAATCTCGGCGGAGGCGGTGTATCAGGCCAAACGTTTCCTGCTGGATTCGCTGGGCTGCGCACTGGGGGGATTCCAGCAGCATGACGTAAAGATTGCGCTGGCGGTTTTAGACGAGATTGCCGGGAATGGAGATGCGACGGTAATCGGGACCGGCGAGTGGATGGATCCCGTGTCCGCGTCGCTGGCGAATGCGCTGATGATTCGTTGCATGGACTACAACGACATTTACTGGAAGCAGGATCCGTCGCACCCGTCGGACATTTTTCCGGCGGCGATAGCGTGCTGCGAGCGGGTCGGCGGCAATGGGAAGGAATTGATTGTCGGGCTAGTGCTGGGGCATGAGTTCGAGATGCGGCTGTGCGAGGCGGCGTTCCCTGGGATTCGCGAGCGCGGATGGCATCATGCAACGCTGACGGCTTTCGTCTCTCCGGTGGTGGCAGGGAGAGCGCTGCACCTCTCGTGGGAGCAGATTCAGCATGCGATTGGCATTTCGGCCAGCCGGCATTGCACGCTGGGCGCGGTTACCGCGGGCAAACTCACCATGATGAAGAACACCGTCGATCCCATGGCGACGCAGAGCGGCGTGCTGGCGGCGCTGCTGGCGGAGAAGGGTTATTCCGGGCCGGAACACGTGATCGACGGAAAAGAGGGCCTGGCGCATGTGTTCGGGCCGGAGTGGAAGCTCGATCTGCTGACAGAGGGATTGGGCGAAGCGTGGCGGATCACACGCTGCGGCATGAAGGCATTTCCCACCGAGGCGCTGACCCACACGCCGATCTCGGCGGTTCTTGACCTGGTGAAGGCGAATGACCTGCATCCGGACCAGGTGAAAAGCGTGCAGATTCGTTCGCTGGCGCGAGCGGCGGATATTCTGTCGGACCCCAGCAAATACGATCCGCACACCCGGGAAACAGCCGATCATTCGTTGCCTTACGTGATCGCGGCGGCGCTGGTCGACCGGCAGGTCACGCCGGCGCAGTTCAGCATGGAGAGGATTATGGATCCGAAGATTCGCGAACAACTTTCGAAGGTCGAGGTGGTTGCGGATCCGGAGATTGAAAAAGTGTTTCCTGGGCTACAGAGAGTGATTGTGCATATCACGACGAAAGATGGGCGTTGCTTTGACAAACAGCTGGATTACCCGAAAGGAGATCCGCGGAATCCGCTGACCGATCAGGAAATTGAAGAGAAATTTGCAGCCCTGGCGGATGGAGTGCTGACTCCGGCGGCGCAAAAACGTGTGCAGGAAATGGTGTGGAACCTGGAGCGAGCCGGATCGGTGAGCGAACTGATGGCCTTGATGGAGGCTGATGTTCGCGCTGGCAAGCGCACGGCGGTCAAAGGGGCGCGGACGCGGAAAAGTGAGAAGAGCCGCAGACCGGTGCTGGCGTGAAGTCCTGGCCGGGACTGAGTGGACGAACGACGACTGAGAAAGTTCATATGGCGCAGACCGTAGTGGAGAAAATCGCGCAAGCTCATCTGGCGGAGGGTCCGAAGCGGCCGCTGCGTAGCGGAGATTTCGTTTCCATCCGTCCGTTTCACGTGATGACGCACGATAACACGTCGGCGGTGATCAGCAAGTTCAAGTCAATAGGGGCGAAGAAAGTTTTCGACCGGCGTCAACTGGTCTTCGCGCTGGATCACGACATCCAGAATCGGGAAGAAGCGAATTTGAAAAAGTACCGCGCGATCGAGGCCTTCGCCGCCGAGCAAGGCGTGGAGTTTTATCCAGCAGGATCGGGCATCGGCCATCAAATCATGGTGGAGCGCGGATACGTGGTGCCGGGGGCGTTTGTTGTGGCGTCCGATTCGCATTCGAATATGTACGGGGCGCTGGGAGCGATTGGGACGCCGATTGTGCGCACGGATGCGGCGGCGGTGTGGGCGACGGGAGAATTCTGGTGGCAGATTCCGCGGACGGTACAGGTGGTGCTTGAAGGAAAGTTGCCGGAAGGCGCGACTGGCAAAGACGTGATCATCACGCTGTGCGGGCTCTACAACCACGACGAAGTTTTGAACGCAGCGATCGAATTCAGCGGCCCGGGCGTGGCCAGCCTTTCGATGGATGCGCGCTTCTCGATTGCCAACATGAGCACGGAGTGGGGGCCGATTGTGGGATGGTTCCCGGTGGACGAAGTGACGATCCGCTATTTGCGGCGAGTGCGTCAGGAACTGCAAGCGATTGCGACTGACCGCTTCAGAGAGATGGATATTCAGCGCTGGGCGACGAATCCCCCGGCTCCAGATCCAGGTGCAAACTATTCGGCGCGCATCGTGCTCGACTTGAGTCAAGTCGCGCCGCATGTATCGGGACCGGACTCGGTGCAGGCGATGCAGTCGCTGGCGGCGATTGAGAAGAAGCGCATTGCGATCCAGAAAGCCTACCTGCTGTCGTGCGCAAACTCGCGGGCGGAGGATCTGGAGGCGGCGGCGTTGGTGCTGCGCGGGCAGAAGGTGTCGCCATTTGTGAAGTTTTATGTGGGCGCGGCGAGCGCGTGGGTGCAGCGGGAGGCGGAACATCGCGGCATTTGGCAGATGTTGCTGGATGCGGGAGCGATTCCGTTGCCTCCGAGTTGCGGTCCATGCATCGGGCTGGGGACTGGACTGCTGGAGAAAGGCGAGGTGGGGATTTCGGCGACCAATCGGAATTTCAAGGGGCGCATGGGGTCGCGCGAGGCGCAGTGCTATCTGGCCAGCCCGGAGGTGGTGGCTGCGTCGGCGGTCGCCGGCTACATCACCGGCCCTTGGGCAACTGCTGAGAGCACGGTGGAACGACGGTACAGCGAGTTTCCGGCGAATGGGCAATGTGCAGAGCGGGTAGAAATTCTGCCGGGATTTCCTGAGCACATTCAAGGACGGCTCGTCTTCCTGCCGCAGGACAACTTGAATACGGACGCGATCTACGGCAAGGACTATACATATCGCGACGACATGACGCCCGCCATGATGGCGAAGGTAGTCATGGAAAATTACGATACGGAATTCGCGGCGCGCACTGTGGCCGGAGATGTGATCGTCGGCGGATTCAATTTCGGGATGGGATCGAGCCGGGAGCAGGCGGTCACTTGCCTTAAAGCGAAGGGAATTCCGCTGGTAATCGCGGGGAGCTTTTCTCAGACTTATCTGCGCAACGCGTACAACAATGGATTTATCTGCATTGAAGTTCCGGCGCTGGTGAAGCGCCTGCGGGAACAGTCTGCAAGCAAAATCTCCGCCCAGGCGAAAACGATCATTCCAGGTGAAGACGTAACTGTCGACTTCACCACCGGGACTGTGGGCTGGGGCGATGAGAGTTTTGCTTTCCCGCCGCTGGGAAGTGTTCCGCAGTCGCTGGTGATCGCGGGCGGCGCGGAGAATGTGATCGCGAAAAAATTAGGGCTGAATGTTCAAGACGAGAGCCCGCAAGCAGTCGTCGTGTCAGGAGATTAGTGATGGCAAAACATACTGTAGTGACCATGCCCGGAGATGGAATCGGCAACCAGGTTCTGCCGCAGGCATTGCGCCTGCTGGAAGCGGTGGGGTTCGATGCGGACTACATACATGCCGATATTGGCTGGGAATGCTGGCGGCGCAAGGGCAACGCTCTGCCGCAAAGCACGATTGACTTGCTGGCCAAGCACAAGCTGGGATTATTCGGCGCAATTACCTCCAAGCCGAAGAAGGAGGCGGAAGCCGAACTGGCGCCGGAATTGAAGGCGATGGGCTATTCGTATTTCAGTCCGATTGTGACCATGCGACAGAGGTTCAATCTGCACACCTGCATTCGGCCCTGCATTTCGTTTCCGGGCAATCCGCTGAATTTCATTCGCAAGGATCGGGCAGGCGGATTCGAGGAACCGTTCGTCAATGTGGTGGTATTCCGGCAGAACACCGAGGGGCTTTACGCCGGAGTGGAGTGGAGCAATCCGCCGGAGCAGGTGCGCGCGGCGTTGGAGACGCACACTAAATTCAAGCCGTTCGCCGCTGTGCCGGGACGGGACCTGGCGATTTCGGTGCGGATCATCACCCGCCGCGCCGCGCACAACATCTGTAAGGCCGCGTTTGAGTGGGCGAGGAAGTATGGCTACAAATCGGTCACGATCTGCGAGAAACCGAACGTGCTGCGCGAGACTTCAGGCCTGATGGAAGAGGAAGCGAAGGCGGTGGCGAAGGAATATTCGGGCATCGAACTGTGGTCGACGAACATCGACGCGCAGACCATGTGGCTGACCAAGAATCCGGAGAATTATGGCGTGGTAGTAGCGTCGAACTTATTCGGCGATGTGATTTCGGACGCTTTTGCGGGACTGATCGGCGGGCTGGGTTTCGCGGCATCGGGCAACATCGGGGATGAAGTTGCGGTGTTTGAACCGACCCATGGATCCGCGCCGAAGTATGCGGAACTGGATCCGCCGATCGTGAATCCGATTGCGATGTTCCTTTCGGCAGTGATGATGCTGGAGCACGTCGGTGAAATCACGAAGGCGCGACGCATTCGCGAGGCGATTGCCACAGTGATCAAAGAGGGCAACGTCCGTACCTACGACATGATGCGCATTCCTGGCAGCACCAAGGCCATCAGCCAGGGCGCGGCGACGACGATTCAGATGACCGACGCCGTTCTGGCGGAACTCGAACAGCAGACAACCCCCGAGAACGCGTGCGCGGAATTGGCGGGGGCGCGCAGTGCGAGGTGATCAACATGACAGTCGCGACAGAAAAACATATCGGTCAAGCGGGACATTATGGGCCGGAAATTCACTCTGATCTGCATGTACACATTGAGCGTCGAGAGAGTGGAAAAACTGAGATCGAGTTGGAATCGCGCCTGAGACCTTCCTACGGCGAAGAGATGCGGCGGCAAACTGAGAAGGTGCTGGCGGAACTCGGCGTGCGGCACGCCCGGGTTGAGATCCACGACGAGGGTGCGCTGCCATTTGTGACTTCTGCCCGGATCGAAGCCGCCACGCACCAGGCCGGACTGGGCCATGACAGGCGCGTGCTTCCCGATCAGATCGCGTTGCCCAAGCCTTCCTCACGCGACCGCTTGCGGCGCTCGCTGCTTTATGTTTCCGGCAACGAGCCAAAATACTTAACCAGCGCGGCTGCGCACGGGGCGGACGCCATCGTCCTCGATCTGGAAGACTCCGTGCACCCTGCAGAAAAAAATGCGGCGCGGTTGCTGGTGCGCAATGCCTTGCGCGCGGTTGATTTTTTGGAATGCGAGCGCATGGTGCGGATCAATCAACTGCCGCTGGGGCTGGAAGACTTGAATGAAATCATCCCCGAATCCCCGGATTTGATTCTGATTCCGAAAGTGGAGAGTCCGCAACAGATCGTCGAGGCTTATAAACTCATTTTTGCGCTTAGATCGGGCTATGACATCACGCGGCCGCTGTGGATTATGCCGATTCTGGAGTCGGCGCTGGGCATTGAGAATGCATTCGCCATCGCGCAGGCCAGCGAACATGCTGCAGGGCTGGCCATCGGATTGGAAAACTATGCGGCCGATCTTGGCGTGGCGAAGACGGCGGGCGGAGCGGAGTCGCTGTACGCGCGCGAGCGAGTGGTGAATGCCGCGCACGCCGCGGGGTTGCAGGCGATCGACTCAGTGTTTGGCGACGCGGACGACTTGGACGGCCTGCGCGCCTGGGGACTGAATTCGCGGGCGCTCGGGTTCGCGGGCATGGGTTGCGTTCATCCGATGCAGATCCCGGTGATTCATGAAGCATTTGCTCCGACGGCAGCGGAAATCGAGAAGGCGCGGAAAATTGTTGCAGCATATCGCGAGGCAGAGCAGAAGGGGCTGGGGGTGGTGAGCCTGGGCTCGAAGATGATCGACGCTCCGGTGGTGCAACGTGCGCTGAAGTTGATGGCGCAGGCGCAGAAGATGGGGCTAACGGGCTAGGACCGCTGCCCAACCCCGGCGGCTAAAGCCGCGATTGATTTTGTGGAGCTCGTGGCGCGGCTGAAGCCGCGCCCTTTCAAAACGCATTCGGTCAAAACACATTCGAATTCACGCGACGCCCGTCGACGGCATCGCGCCCGTCAAGCTGCGGCGGACAGTCTACCTATACAATCTCGAGCATTTTTTCTTCGACCGTATCCTTGGCTTGGGCGGTGAGACTCTCGAACTGCGCATAGTCAAGGCAGATGGCATGCTGGCCGTAGCGTGCTTCCTTGCCGGTGACGTGCCAGTAAGGCATCCAGCAGAAACGCTGGCGGCTGTGATTCTGCAGCACCACCAGAAAAGGATAGAACGTGACCTCTTCTTCGTCCTCGCCCAGCCAGGAGTCGAGCTTATTGGGGAGGGATGCGGATACGACGGTGAAATCGCCGTCGCCACTGCCGAACTGGAAATCGAGCGTCAGATGCAGCTCGCGGGTTCCTCCGCACGACGGGCAGTCTTCGGGAGTAGTTCTCTGAAAATCGTAAAGAGTATCAAACAGCTTGTGATGAGTGGGTTGCTTCTTATGACATTGAGTGCAGAAGAAATATTGCGCAGCCATATTAGACCTGCCTTGTTTGCGAGACCGAACGCAGTGGAGGAGGCTGCCTGCAGCGGTCTCGGTGTGGGCGATTCTGGGGTGGATTGTAAGAGAAAGAGGACGGTTCGACTGTGACGAGGCTCACAGGGGGTAGTGCGGCGAGGCCAGGCTCAGCGCCCGAAAATAATTGCCTCGCGTTGGAGCAAGCGCGAGGTCAACGCCAGCAACACGAGGGCGCAGATGATTACGGAGATGCCTGCGATCACATCAAGAAAAACAGGCGGGGGCTGGCCTCCCAGCACGTCGGCGGCGAGCGCGTACTGGCCGAGAATCGGAACGGGTGCTAGCCACGGGCGGTTCGACATGGGATACAAGGCGGAGAGCACGCCGGGCAACATCGGCAATAAAACGAGCATGCCCATGTAGCCTTGGGCTTCTTTAAAGGAGCGCGCAAAGGTGGAGGCGAACATCACGACCGCACTCAGGAACAACGCGAGCGGCAGAACGAGGGCGAGCAGGCTCATCAAGTCCGCATCGGAGACGCGAAAACGGATTCCCATATCTTCCCAGGGAACGCGGCGCATCACGTTGATGGTGAGAAGGAGCGCGAACAGGACGGAGCCGCAACCGAAGGCCGACGCCGCGAGCCATTTGCCGGCGGCGATTGCCATGCGAGGAACGGGATTGAGCAGCAGAGGTTCGAGCGATCCGCGCTCGCGCTCCCCGGCGGTGGCATCGATGGCGACTTGCATGCCTCCCATCATCGCAGCCAGGATGAGCAGAAGCGGGAGCATGTTGAGGCGCAAGGCAAGGCGCTCCTGGGCGCTGGAAACCTCCACGTCTTCGATACGCACCGGGATGGCCACGGCGGGGGAGACTCCGCGGGCAACGAGGCGAAGCCCGGCGAGTTGGCCGGAGTAAGTCTCCACGAGCGCGCGGGCGCGAGCCACTTTGCGCTCGCCGCTTTCGCGAGTCGAGTCGCTGACCAGCTTCACGTGCGCGGGGACGGCGCGGCCCAGGTTTTTGGTGAAGTCCTTCGCGATGATGAGCACTACATCTTCTTTGCGATCGCGAACCGCCTGCTCAGGATCGGCAGGTGCGGGCACGACCTCGACTCCGGTTTGCTGTTTCAGCCAGTCGACGAAGGCGGGAGCGTTTTCGACTCCGGCGACAGGCAACTTGATCTCTTCGGCATCGCGGCCGCGGCTCGCCATCACCGAGAACATGCCGCCGAGGAGAATCGGGGTTAAGGCGGCGCCGAAGAGGGCGGTCGAAATGGAGCGCCGGTCGCGCAGGCCATCGCGCAATTCCTTGGCGAGTACGATCCAAACCATGCGCAGCATGTTCACGAGACCGCCTCTGCCTCGAGGCCGGAGAGAGCGACGAAGGCGTCTTCGAGATTTTCACGGCCGGTCTGGCTGCGAAGTTGATCGGGTGTGCCGTCGGCCGCAACTTTGCCTTGCGCGATGACGACAATGCGATCGCAGAGCGCGGAAACTTCCTGCATGATGTGGCTGGAAAACAGGACGCAGCAGCCGTCGCGGCGAAGTTCGCGGATCACATCCCGCATGGCGCGAGTGCTCATGACGTCGAGGCCATTGGTGGGCTCGTCGAGAATTACGTTGCGGGGTTGATGCACGAGAGCGCGAGCCAACGCCACCTTGGTGCGTTCGCCTTGGGAGAATCCGGAGACGCGGCGATCGGCGATTTCGTTGAGGCCAAGGCGCGTCAGCAGCGTTCGCGTGCGCGCGGTCAAATTAGAGGCGTCGATGCCGTGGAGGCGGCCGACATATTCGATGTGCTCCATGGGCGTGAGTCGCGGATACAGGCCGCGCGAGTCGGGAAGGAGACCCATGTGCTTTTGAGCGTTGATGGGATCAGCAACGACGTCGATATTGTCGACACGAATGGTGCCGGCGTCGGGACGCATGAGTCCGGACAACATGCGCAGGGTGGTGGTCTTGCCCGCTCCGTTTGGTCCGAGGAGACCGACGACCGTGCCGTCGCTGGCGCTGAAACTCACGTCGCGAACGGCTTCCACGGGGCCGAAGTTTTTTCGCAAACCACGGATTTCGATCACGGCTGGTCGCCTCCGGTATAGTTCACAAAAAATGGAGGGCGATGCTGCGATTGCAGACAGGATCCGTCGAGATCTTTAGCACTGCCTTGGTCGAGAAACTTGCCGACGAGTTCGGGCACGCAACCATGCATTAAGGAGATATGTCCTGCGCCGGGGACGATGAAGTGCTTCGAGTTGCTGAGGGACTGCGCCACGTGATCGCCCCACGAGGGCGGAGTGATGGGATCGTCCTGTCCGGAAAAAATCAATACGGGTTTGCTGGAAACGACGGGCTGATAGAAGTCGTCACTGACTGTGCCCCTGGGCCAGAATTCACAGGGCTTCATGCGGGTGTCATAAAAAGCGGTTCCCAGGAAGCGGCCGGTGGCTTCGTGGGCGACTTCGTCGGGTTGAATGCGGGGCATGTCTTCGGCACAAACCACGGAAAGAAACATGCCCTCGCTCATCGCGCCCTTGGGCATGTCGCGGGTGAAGGCCAGCGCGAGCAAGCCCTGGTAATTTCCCTGCGCGGCATCAGTGATGAGTTGGGGCAACAAGGAAGTGAGCGTGGGATCGTAGAGCGCACTGAAGATGATCATGGCAATCATGCGCTGGGAAATGGTGATCTGCTCGGATTTGCCGGTGCGGGGATGGGTGAAAGTGATGTGAGGCCGGGTCACCGTATGCGCGAACATGGTTGCCGTGGACTGGCGCAGGTTGGGAAATTTTTTGCCGCAAGCAGAATCCTTGGCGCAATCGTCGATCATGAGATCGAGGGCTCTCTGCCCGTCGCGCGGCATGAAGAGTGGCAGGCGCATGTCAGGTGGAGCGACTCCGTCGAGAACGACGCTGCGCACTGAAATTTCATGCCGCTTCAAGTAAACGAGAGCGGCACGCGTGCCGTAAGAACCTCCCCAGAGATTAATCGCGCTGTAGCCCAGGTACTGGCGGACTTCGTCAATGTCATCCATGGCGATGGCCGTGGTGTAAAAACGCGCGTCGGCCTTGAGTTGCGCCAGGCAGGTGCGCAGGCGCTGGACAGGATAGTTGTCGATGTTGGAGAAGTCTTCTTCCTCGCGATCGTCGGGTTCGCAATTCAGTGGGTTGGAGCCACCGGTGCCGCGCTGGTCGATGAGGACGATGTCGCGATCGACCTGGAAGCGGTGAAACATGGGGAGACGATATTCCGCGAGAGTGGCGGCGCCTCCGCCGGGACCGCCTTCGAAGATGAATAAAGGATCCGGGGCGGGGTTGCGCTTAAGAGCGGGCGCGATCACGATCTTGAGCGCGATGTGGCGGCCGGTCTTGGTTTCGCGGTTTTCGAAAACCGTGTAGGTGCCGCAGAAAGCTTCGGTCGGGCCTTCGTCAATCTTGCAGGGATGAAGGCGATCAACCGCACTCTGTGGCATGCGCTGACAGCCCGACAGGGCGAGGGCGAGGATCAGCGCGGTAAAGATCGGCGGGGCGACGCGCACGGCGACATTACATCACACAAGCCGGAAAGCCGCTAGAGCGATTCGCAGATTCCGTCGCGCGAGTCTCAGTTTGCAGGGCTGATCTGCTCTCCTTTTTTCAGGGTGCGATCGAAAAAGTCCGCGGTCGCGCCGTAGACGCGTAGCCAGGTTTTGAACATCAGAAAGCCGTGGATTTCGTCGGGCAAAATTAATTGTTCGAAAGGCACGTGCTGGGCTCGCAGTCTCTGCACGAGATCGACGGTTTGCGCGAAGGGCACGTTGCGGTCGTCATCGCCGTGGATCAGCAGCACGGGCGACTTCCATCGGTCCACATAGGCATCGGGGGAGGAATCCCACGCCAACTTGATGGCGGCTTCCTCGTCGGGTGGGCGGAGGGCGAGGTTTCCGAAGTATGGCCGCTCGGTGAGAAAAACGCTCCAGTCATGCACGCCGTGAAAGTCGACGCCGGCTTTGAAGAGGTCCGAGTTGTGCGCGAGACCCATAGCTGTCAGCAGGCCGCCGTAAGAACCGCCCCAGAGGCCGATTTTGGCGGCATCGACTTCGGGGAGCGATTGCAAATAACGTCCCGCCGCGACGACGTCTTTATATTCGGCGGCGCCACGCCAAACCGAATTTGGCGCTTCGCGAAAGGCGCGGCCATACATAACGCCGAGGCGGTAATTGACGGATAGAACCGCGTACCCCTGGCTCGCCAGGTATTGATTCATGGCGTAGGCGTTGTGGTAATAGTCCATGTAGTGGAAGCCGAGTAACATCTGGCGAATGGGTCCGCCGTGCATGAAGACTAAGCCGGGAACTTTGCCACTGGCGTTGCGGGGCAGGAAAAGTTGGCCGTGCAGAGTGAGGCCGTCTTCACTCTGAAAGATTCTCTGCTTCGGAGTGACGAGCGAGGCGGAGGGAAAATCGCGGGGAAGCGATTCTTTCGCGATCATCTCGCGGCCTGTAGCCGTGACAATGTAGGGCATGGCTGGAGTGGTCGCAGTCGAGCCGAGGCACAGGACGCTTCCGTTTTCCGTCTGTATCGGAGACCACTCGATGGTCTCGCCGCTGGTCAGGTGCTGCTGCGGTGAGCCGCCGCTCACGGACACACGCCATAGATGACGACGATCCACATCGTCCTGGTTGGAAGAATAGAGGATAGATTTCTTGTCGGGGCTGAGGGTGACGTCTTCGATGTCGAAGTCGCCGGGGGTGAGCAGCGTTGCCTGCCCTGCGGTGGCGGCGATGGAATAAAGATGGTTGCGGCCATCCTGCTCGGAGGAAAAAATCACCCTGCCATCGGCAGCGAAGTTCAGCGACACATCTTCGCTGAGTTCGGGGAGAGAATCGTCGGGCTTGTCTCCACTTTGCCAGAAGCGGTGGCCTGCGCCGGTACTGGCGTCGGCGATCCACAGGGACCACGGCTGGGGACGCACCGGGATCAGTGGCAATTTCTGCTGGGCGGTTGCGGTCCGCATGAAGACAATCCATTTGCCGTCAGGAGACCAGCGCGGCATGGAGTCTTTGTCGACGGTGGGCAGAATGTAGCGGATGGAGTCGGAACCGAAGTCATAAATGGCGATGAGGCTGTGGCCTTCGCGCTGGCTAACAAAGGTGAGATGCTTGCTGTCGGGCGACCATTTCGGCTGCTCGGGGCCGCCGCGGACAAATGCGAGTTCTTTGGCTTGCTGCTTGCCATCCACGCTGGCGAGCCACAACTTTCGCTTGGCGGACCAGACTACGAATTTGCCGTCCGGAGAAATCTGAAGATCTTCGCAGCCTTCTTCGGGGCAGCCCATGTCGCCCAACAGGCGCGGCTCTGCTTTTTTTGCATCGACATCGAGGGCGAAGACTTGCTGTTTCTCACCTTTGGTTGAGCTGGCGGGATTCGCGCTTTCTTGCGCGTCGTTCACTTCGCTGCCGCGGACATAGAGCACGGTCTTTCCATCGGGGGTGAGGCGCAGGCTCGCAATGGGCTGGCCGTCGTCCGCCTGATAGCGCGTCACCTGGCGGGCGGTGCGGGCAAAGTCAGGGGCATCCGCGACCCACACATTGCGCATGCCGCGCGCATCGACAACCCAGGCCACGCGATTGTCGTGCGCGGCGCTGGTCAGTTCGCTGGGAAAGGGCGAACTCAGGACCTGCTCCAGAGTGAATGATGCCTGGGCGAAGCACAGCGCTTGAATACTGAGAATTAGTCCGGCGAGGATCAGCCCGCGGACGGTCGATCGGGGAGGGATGTGAAACCTGCGTTTCATTCGCGACATAGTGCAAAAGAGTAATCCAAGGGCGGCCTGTAAAGCAAAAATAATCTGCGTTCTGGAACTAAATGTGCGGCAGTATCGAAAAAAGAGGCTGGGTGGAACGCCTTTTCAGCTTGACAGCGGGTCTGAGCAAGGCCTAAATTTCCAACTCATCAGCAGAGAATAGAAACAAACATTTCATCTATTCCTGCTGGAATCGTGAGCAAGCGGGTCGAGGAGGCTTCCATGAAGTCACTTGCGGCGTTAACGGGCGGATTTCTGCTGGCAGTGAGTCTGGTGAGCAGCGCGCAGACGGCCGGTACGGGCGCAATCGTGGGGATCGTTTCGGATCCATCGGGAGCGGTGGTCAGTGGGGCAACGATCAAAGCGACCAATGAGGCTACCGGCGAGTCGCGGACTGCTACTTCGAGCGGCCGGGGAAATTACTCGGTACCGTTATTGCCTCCGGGCTCGTACGCGGTGGAGATTACGAAGGCCGGTTTCAAGACTTCGAACTACCGCGGAATCACGGTGACGGTAACGGAGACGGGAAACCTGAACGCGCGGTTGGAAGTGGGGAGCATCAGCCAGTCGGTCGATGTCACCGGCGCGGCCGAGCAATTGCAGACCGATACGAGTTCGTTGGGACGCGTGGCCGACAGTCTGGTGGTGGAAAGCATGCCCATGGTGACTCGGAACTATACGCAGATTATTGCGCTCTCACCGGGGGTTGCGGCAGATGTGATGAATGCAGGAGAACTGGGGCGTGGCAATGGCAGCAACGGCGAAGACGAATTCGTGGCTGCGGGCGGCTCGAACAATGACAACAATTTTCAGATGAATGGAGTCGAGATCAACGACTTTCAGCAGAGCGGCTCATTCAGTGGCGGAGTCGCGGTGCCGAATCCTGACACAATTCAGGAATTCAAAGTTCAAACCGGACAGTATGACGCGTCGTACGGGCGCGATGCCGGCGCGAACGTGAACGTAGTGACGAAAACTGGCACTAACAAGTTTCACGGGAGCCTGTTCGAGTTTTTCCGCAACGAGGCTTTGAATGCCAATGACTGGTTCAGGAACTTCAACAGTCAACCGCGGCAGGTACTACGCCAAAATCAATATGGAATGACGTTTGGCGGACCGATCATTCCGAACAAACTCCTGTTTTTCACCTCCTATCAGGGGACGCGTCAGTTGAACGGAATTGATACGAACTGTTCGACGACGTTCGTGACGCCGCCTCTGACAAACGACCGCTCGGCAGCGGCTCTGGGGGCGATCTTTTCCGGACAGGAGACTTTTCTCCAGCTCCTTGCGAATGACCCGACTCTGGGACCGTCGGTCGCTTCAGACGGATCGAACATCAGCCCCCAAGCACTCGCATTGATGCAGATGAAGCTGCCCAATGGGCAATATCTGTACCCTACACCACAAACCATAACGAATGGGATAGGCAGCTACTCTGCTAGCAGTCCGTGCCCGTACAGCGAAGAGCAGTTCATGACGAACGCCGACTGGAACCAGTCGACCAAAGATCAGTGGCAAGGCCGTTTCTTCTTTGCGAACAGTAGCCAGACCGAATCGTTGCATTCGACAAATGTTGGCGGGCCGACCGCTCCCGGATTTCCTTACTTAACCAAGCAACACTTCCGGAATTTTTCGCTGACCTACAACCACACGTTTACGAACAACCTACTGAATCAGGCGGAGTTCGGATATCACCGCCAGTATTCCGATGACGCGCAGCAGGAGGCATTTTCGTATTCGCAAATCGGAGTGACAACTTATGGTGTGTTTGACCAGCTCCCTGCAATCTACGCGGCAGGATTGCCGACACTGGGCGGAAATGGACAGAACGTCTTAATCGCGCAAAATACCTATGTTGCGCAGGACACTCTGGCCTGGCAGAAAGGCCATCATGCTCTGCGCTTCGGAGGCGGAGTTATCCGTCCGCAGAACAACCTGGAGACTTTCCAATACCTGGCCGCCATGGTTTTCCTCACCGTCCCGGACTTTCTGTTGGGGCAGGCGGCCAATGGCTTGCCCTTGGGAAACGTCTACGAATCCCTGGACGCGCCGCTGGATGCTTCCCGGGAGTGGCGGGTACTAGACGGCAATGCGTATGCGGTGGACGACTACAAGATGACTTCGCGGCTCACGCTAAACCTTGGCGTCAGGTATGAGCGGTTAGGAGGAGTGAGCGATGGCCTGGGCCGTCTGGCAAATTTCAACGAACAAACCGCGAGCGCGACACCTCCAGCGGGCGGGACGCTCCAAGGTTTTGTGGTCTCTTCGAATTACAGCGGACCCCAACTCCCAGCCGGAGTGCAGAAATTGGGCAGCAAGCTGGCTATCGCGGGAAATGGACAAAATACGATTGATCCGCGACTCGGATTTGCATGGCGGGTTCCGGGGACGGAAAAAGTTGTGTTGCGCGGAGGCTATGGAATTTTCCACCAGCACATCACCGGGCAGCCGACGATACAGTTGCTGCTGAATCAGCCCTGGGGCTTATTGAGGGAGCAGGTTACGGGGCAGACTGCGACCATTGCGGATCCCTTCGCGTTCCCTGGGCAGCCTTTTAATCTGCCAGCTTTTACGCCGTACTCGCCCAGCACGCAATTGAGCCAGTTCAGTTTTGCGTGGAATTTTGAGCCAGCGTTGATCCAACGCTACAACCTTAACGTGCAAACCGCAATCACGCGAGACATGATGCTGGAAGTCGGTTACGTCGGAGCCCGGGGCGAGCACCTGATGCAATCACAATATCCGAATCAGGCCCTGGATGCGACAGTGAGTCCGATACGCGGACAGAGCACCAATACGGTAGCGAATTTGCTCGAACGAGTTCCAGTGCAAGGCTTCGCGACCTCCTCATGGTCGCAGATCGGATCAGAGGGCACGTCCTGGTATAACGGGCTGGAAGCAAGCTTAACCAAGCAGTTCAGCCATGGATTGCAATTCCTGGCGTCGTATACCTGGGCGAAAGAAATATCCAGTGATGTGGCGGCTGCCACTGGAGTCAATGGCGGAGCAACGATTGGCAACCAATATGACGCAAGCGCGCGATCCGGGCCTGATTATTTTATCCGACCGCAACGGTTTGTGGTGAGCTTTGTATATGCTCCGCCGTTCTTTCAGGACCGTGGCGCTCTCATGCGGACCGCTCTGGCGGGATGGAAGATTGCCGGTGTAACCCAGATCCAATCCGGGCACCAGTTGTATGTAGAGGATACGAACGCCTCAAATCTCTTCGGATTGGCCGCGCCTGACGCCGACTTTGCCGAGGTACAGCCGAACTGCAAGGTGGGCACCTCGGGGGCCATTCAGAAGCGAATCGGCGGTTACTTCAACTCAAGTTGCTTTCCTGGAACGTATCCGGTGATCAGCGCAGATGGCGGAACGGCATTTGGCAATAGCCGGCCGGGCATCCTTCGTGGGCCGGCACAGAACAATACCGATCTTTCGCTGATCAAGACTTTTCTTTTGCGTTGGCCCACTGAACAGGCGGGAGTCGAATTCCGAGCAGAGATGTTTAACGCTTTTAATCACCCTCAATTCAGCGACCCCAGCCTCGCGGTGGACAGCGGCTTTTTTGGAGCGATCACCACCACCGCGGTCGCACCTAGGATCATGCAGTTTGCTTTGAAGCTGTATTTCTAGACGGGGCTGAACGTCGCGACGAGCAGTCCAGCAGTTCGCAGGTGATCCGTACGCGTTGTCCTCAAGGAGAATCCATGATTTCGAGAGAGAGCCTTATCCGACGATTGAATCGCAGCCAGCGGGTGATCGTTCCAGCCGTGATCGTCATGCTTCTAGTTTGCATTGGCGTGTGGGCACAGAAACCTGGTTCTCCGACGGTGAAAAACGCGGCTGAAGCGGAGAAGCAACCGGCGCCGTCTGCGGGGACGCACGAACTGACTGGGGCCGATCTGGAGGCGTTCCTCGACGGCATGATGCCGTCGCAACTGGAGCGAGAGAACATTGCCGGCGCTGTGATCGCCGTGGTGAAAGATGGGCAGGTGATTTTCGCCAAAGGCTACGGATATTCCGATATGGCGAAGCGCACGCCGGTGACGCCGGACAGTACGTTGTTTCGTCCCGGCTCGATTTCGAAATTGTTTACCTGGACCTCGGTGATGCAACTGGAGGAGCAGGGCAAGCTCGATCTGGACCGCGATGTGAACGAATATCTCGACTTCAAGATTCCACCTGCGTTTGGCAAGCCGATCACTCTGCGAAACATAATGACGCACACCGCGGGGTTTGAGGAAACCACGCATGATTTGTTCGTCGCCGACGCGCAGCATTTGTTTCCGCTGGAACGCTATGTGAAAGAGAACATGCCGGCTCGCATTTTTCCTCCCGGCGTGATTCCTGCCTATTCCAACTACGCCACGTCGGTTGCGGGTTATATCGTGCAGCGAGTTTCAGGAAAGCCGCTCGAACAATATGTTGCGGACAACATTTTTACGCCTTTAGAGATGAAGCGATCGACGTTCGTGCAACCGCTCCCGAAGGATTTGGAGCCGATGATGTCGAAGGGTTACTCGGTCGCGTCGTCTGATCCGAAGCCTTACGAGTTCGTGGAAGCATTTCCGGCGGGGAGCGTGGCGACGACGGCGCGCGACATGTGCAACTTCATGATTGCACATCTGCAGAATGGAAGGTTCGGTAGCACGCAGATCCTTCGTCCCGAGACGGCTACGCTGATGCACTCCCGCATCTTCGGCACGGATGATCGCATGGACGGAATGGCTCATGGCTTTTACGAAGAGTCGGCGAACGGGCACCGGATTATCGGGCACGGCGGCGATACGCTGGCGTTTCATAGCGACCTGCACCTGATTCTCGATTCCAATGTCGGCTTTTTCGTGTCGTATAACAGCGCAGGCAAGGGAGAGATCAGCCCACGCACAGTGTTGTTTCGTAAGTTCCTCGATCGGTACTTTCCATACACGCCGCCTCCTGCGGGAAAAGTTGACGATGCTAAAGCGGACGCAGCCAGCGTTGCGGGGCTCTACAAAAATAGCCGACGCTTCGAGAGCACCTTTCTGAAGTTGACCACCCTGCTTGGAGAAGAGACGGTTCTTCAGAACGCAGACGGTACCATTAGCGTTGACCCTATGAAGGGGACGAACGGGCAGTTGCTCAAGTTCGAAGAAATCAGTCCCCTGCTCTATCGTGAAGTTCACGGACAAGCCAAAGTTGCTTTCAAGCGAGATGCCAATGGCCAGATGCAATTTCAATTGGACTGGCCCATCTTCATTTCGCAAAAGGTCAGCGCGGGAGAGAACAAGTATCTGTTCTATTTCCTCGGAATCTTCGGACTGATCATGGTGGTGCTCACCCTCTTGATGTGGCCGGTGGCAGCGATCATCCGCAAGCACTATGGAAAGCCGCTCGATCTGAATCCGATGGAGCGCCGGCTCCGGCTGATGAGCCGCCTGGCTTGCGTGCTGTTCATTTTGTTCCTCGGAGGTTGGGGATTCCTGCTGTCGAAGGCGGAAGACCCCGATGTGATCAATACCCTCGGTCCGTGGATTATTATTCTCGGACTTCTCGGGGTGTTGAGCGCGATTGGCACACTGCTGGTCTGTTTCAACGCACTGCAAAACTGGCGCGCACCCCATCGTTGGATATGGATCAGGCTATATGAAACCGCGCTGGCGCTAGGGTGCATCGGTTTGACGTGGTTCGCGCTGGTGTGGAATCTGATGAACTTCAATGTGCATTACTGAGGCAAGGAAGTAAGGGAGAGTCGAATAGGAGCACGCGTCGAAGCGTACTCCTCGTATTTGCGACTGGGCGATTGAAGCTGCAGCGGTGTTAAGATGGGCGGCCATGCCCAAGCGCGCGAAACCGTCCCCGGCCCGCGAACAGTGGACGATGATGACGCAAACAGATCGCGTTTCCCAGCTCAGTGCGCGCCGGCGAGAAATCATCCGACCCGCATTTGAGGACCCGCGGCAATTCGTTCTGCTGAGCGTGCGCGATATGGCCAAGAAGCTGGGAACGGACCCGGCGACAACGGTCAGGATCGCGCGCGGGCTTGGATTCGAGAGTTACAAACAGTTTCAGCATTACCTGCACGAGCTATCGGTGGTGCGCTCGACCTCTCTGGATACGATGCAGGCGGGGGCGCCGCCTGATTCGAGCATGAAGTCGCTGATGCGCGCCTGCCTGGACCAGGAACTTAAGAACTTTCGCGCTCTGTACAACGGCCTGGACTTGAATCGCGTGGAAGCCGCCGCGCGACGGATTTGGAAGGCGCGGCGACTGTTGCTGTTGGGAGGCGATGCGGCAGCCTGCCTGGTGAATTACCTCGAATATCATTTCAACATTCTTGGGTTGCCCGCCTTTACGGCGACTTCACCCGGGCAAGCGGTCCATGTCGTGCGCAGTCTGAGCAATGAGGATGTGGTTATCGCAATCAGCTTTCGGCGCGGCTTGCGCATGACGATCGAAGGCATTCAACAAGCGCGCAAGCTGGGCGCCTACTGCATCGGGATTACGGACACTTATATTTCTCCGGTGGCACGCTTCTCCGACGAATGTTTTCTGACGCCTATAGATGCGACGTCCTTTGGCGCTTCCTATTCGGCCCCAGTATGTTTCTTTAATGTGTTTCTCGCGGCCATCGCGGAGGTTCACCGCAACCGATCGCTGCAGATTATGAGGAAGGTCGCAGACGAGCAGCGACACGGCTTTCGCTTTTACGAAGAGTAGTTTGGGTCAGACGGGCAGCGCGTCTGTGTTCACGGCAACTTTCGCTTTGGCGTGCCAGGCCTTTTCCCGCACCGTCAGCTGCTCGATGCGTTTTCTCAGGACGGTGTAGCCAAGGCCAATTCCGCTTGGTGCCGTGATAGTTCCTCGCGGGCTCACTTCGACTTCGGGTTCGATAATATCCTCCCGCCAATAGCGACTGCTGGCGGAAACATCGCCGGGAAGAATAAAGCCGGGCAACGCGGACATTGCAATGTTGTGCGCGCGACCGACTCCGGATTCGAGCATGCCTCCGCACCACACGGGAATGTTGCGAGAATGGCAGACGTCATGGACGGCACGGGCTTCGGTGTGACCGCCGACGCGCCCCAATTTTATGTTGATAACTGCGCAAGCGCCCAGTCCGATCGCGGCTTCGGCGTGGCGCGAGTTGTGAATGCATTCGTCGAGACAGATGGGCGTACGCAGTTGCCGCTGCAGGGTTGCGTGCAGAAAAATGTCGTCCCAGTTCAGCGGCTGCTCGATCATCATGAGCTCGAATTGATCGAGTTGTTGCAGCAGAGCGGCGTCGGCTGGGCGATAGGCAGAGTTGGCGTCGACCATGAGTCGAATCTTGGGAAAGCGTTCGCGGACTTGCCGGACGACTGAAAGGTCACTTCCCGGCTTGATCTTGAGCTTGATTCGCTGGTACCCGGCGGCGAGTTCGGTCTCAATGTTGCGCAGGAGAACGTTGGTGTCGGATTGAATCCCCAGAGAGACGCCCGAGGCAATTTCATGCTGCGTTCCGTTCAGCAACTGTTTGAGCGAGCGACCGTCTGCTTGCGCTTCGATATCCCAAAGGGCATTTTCCAAGCCAGCTCTCGCCATCTCGTGTCCACGGATCGCTTGCATGAGCCGCACCGCGTCGGAGGCCCTGTCCACCGACTTCCCCAAGGTCATGGGAACGATGAAGTCATTGAAAATATGCCAAGCTGTATCGGTGGTTTCGCCATTGTAGAAGGGCTGTTCCTGAGTTGTGATCTCAGCCCAGCCTGTGAGACCTTCCGATCCGACTTCGACCAGCAGTATGCGGCGGTGGAAGGCGGTTCCGAAGCTGGTCTCAAAGGGCGTGTTGAGATCCATCTTCAGTTCCCGAATGCCGATAAACTCAATGCGCATAACGCTCCTGCGAATTAAAACCCAGGGAATGGCGGCCGATTTGTCAGGCTAATTCCGGTCTCAGGCCATCATGATCGTTGGGTCAATGTAAAACCGAAACATGAGAATGTCAATGGTGAAAGGACAAATTGAAACAAGGGATTCGTATAGTCACATTCTGGTTTGTCCAGCCATATCTTCATGACAAGCCTATAAAACGGCCAGTTGAGTAACATTGAAAGCATGCGCTTGACATCCCCAAAAAGGATGCTAGAGTTCCCGATTGCAAAGTGAAACACAGGTTGCAATTGAAGTTGGCCGTTTCCGGCTGAATTGATCTATCCTGCTCCGTGGAGAACTTGTGCACTCGGCATCGGAAAATCCCCAGACCACGCAGGATCCCAACAAAGGACAGCTCTCCCGAGCGCTGGGATTTAAGGACTTGTTCTTCCTGGTGGTGGGAGTGGTAATTGGATCCGGCATTTTCCTGGTGCCGGGAGTCGTGCTGCGCTCGGTCGGTAATTCGGTTCCGCTCGCGATTGGGGCGTGGGTCGTAGGCGGGGTACTCTCGCTGATGGGTGCGCTGACCTTTGGCGAACTTAGCGCCATGATGCCCAGAGCCGGAGGTTTGTACGTTTTCATCCGCGATTGCTTCGGGCGGATGCCGGCGTTTCTGTTTGGCTGGACGCTGTTTTTCGTGATCAGTACCGGGTCCATCGCCGCTTTGGCCGCGGCCTTCAGCATCTACCTTGCTGAGTTCCTTCCGCTAAACGTTTTCGCCGCAAAGGCGATTTCCGTTCTCATGATCGTCATCATCGGGGTGGTCAACGTTCGCGGCACCCGGGCGAGCGCCAACCTGCAAAATGTAACGACCACCATTAAGGCTGGCGCTCTACTGATTATGGGAGCTGCCCTGCTGTGGTTTGGCAAGGCGCCGATCCTACATACCGCTGCGTCACCGAAATTGAGCCCTGGGAGCTACGCGACGGGATTGGGCTTGGCGATGATCAGCGTGTTGTGGGCATACGAGGGATGGCATTATGTAACCTTCAGCGCGGGGGAAGCTGTGAATCCGCAGCGCGACTTTCCGATCGCGCTCTTGAGTGGGACAGCAGCTTTGATTGCGATCTATGTATTCGTGAATTTTGGATACATAGCAATGCTCGGGGTGGAAGGGGTTGCAAATTCAAACCGAGTGGCGGCGACCGCGGTTTCAATGATCAGCCCGATGGCGGCCAAGTTGGTAGCGGCGACGATTCTGATCTCGGTATTCAGCGCCGCCAACTCCGTGGTGTTAACTTCGTCGCGAGTGTATTACGCGATGGCGAAGGACGGATTATTCTTTGAGCGACTGGCTCGAATTCACCCGCGATTCAAGACTCCGGCGTTTTCCGTGATCGCGACCACCATCTGGTCAGCTATTCTCGCAGCTTCGGGCAGGTTCGAACAACTGCTTACATACGTGATTTTTGTGGGATGGATTTTCTATGCGATCGGGGCCGCAAGCTTGTTCGTGTACCGTGTCCGGAAGCCGGATCAGAAGCGCCCGTACAAGGTTCCGGGATATCCGTGGACGCCTGCCATTTTTATTTTGGCTGGCGTCGCCATGACCGCCAATACGATCATCCATCAGCCGACTCGAGCTGCGGTGGGACTTGGAATTGTTCTAGCTGGCGCTCCGGCGTATTTCATCTGGCGAGGGCGCAGCAAATCACAGCAGGACATCGTTCCCAAGAATCCTCAGACTGAGTTCTCAACCGGCGGATAAAAAAACGCTGGCAAAACCGCGAGGCCCGAAATGATCGCAAAACACTCAAAGTTCTTGATTCGTCTCACAATCGTCTTTGCTCTCGTGCATGTCGCCAACGTTCTTGCCTCCGCCCAATCGCCAGATACTTTTGCGGATCGTGTGCAGAAAATAATGCAGCGCCCTGAGTTCGCCCACTCGGATTTTGGCATCGAGTTCTATTCGATCGACAGCGGAAAAATTCTCTACCAACTCAATCCCGATCAGCTCAAGGTGCCGGGCTCTACGACGAAGCTGCTCACCGAGGGAACTCTGTTGGAATCGCTGGGCGGCGATTACCAGTTTCATACTCGAGTTTATCGCACGGGCGCGGTTAAGAACGGCACGCTGGACGGCGATCTGGTGCTCGTGGCGAGTGGAGATCCGGATCTCTCCGGGCGCATTCAGAATGACGGCACGCTGGCATTTGAGGATGAAGATCATTCGTATGGCGGCAAGGACAGCAAAGGGCTGGGCGATCCGTTACTTGTGATTCATGAACTCGCGGACCAGATTGCGGGCAAGGGCATCAAGAAAATCAAGGGGAACGTTCTTGTCGACGCCACGCTCTTCCCCGAGGGCGACCGGGAGCTGGGCACGAACGTTGTGTTGTCGCCCGTCGTGGTGAACGACAACGTCATCGATGTGATTGCCACTGCTGGAGACAAGAAGGGAGACCCCGTCACCCTGCAGGTCGCACCCAAGACGGCGTATGTGCAAATCGTGAATCAAGCGACAACTGCGGACGCCGGATCGAAGCCGAGCCTTAGCTATGGTGCGGAAAAGCTGAATCCGGATGGGACTCGATCCGTCACTGTGACCGGCACGCTGGCTGCGGGAACATCTTCGGGGATGATGGCCTACGCGGTGCCGGAGCCGAGCCGCTTTGCGGCAGTGGTTCTGGGCGAGGCGTTGCGGGACAAGGGCATCAAAATTTCGATGACTGCGTTGCCGTCTGTGCCGGATTTCAAGTCTCTCCACGCAAGCTACACGGCTGACAATCTGATGGCGGAACATGTCTCGCCTCCTCTGAAAGAGGACGTGAAAATCACCTTGAAAGTCAGCCAGAATCTGCACGCCAGCATGGGACCATTTCTGCTCGGAGCGCTGGTTACACATAAGGACAGCCAGATTGATCAGGCGGGATTCGATGTGGAGCACGAATTTCTGAGGAAGGCTGGGCTTGACCTCACAGCGGCTTCGCAAGGCGACGGTGCTGGAGGAAATGCCTTCTTCACGCCAGACTTCATGGTGAAGTATCTAGCGTTCATGTCGAAGCAGAAAGACTTCGACGAGTTTCATCGCGGCTTGCCGATTCTGGGGCGCGACGGAACGCTGGTGAAGATCCAGGTGAAATCGCCGGCCGCTGGACATGTGCAGGCCAAGACCGGCACTTATGCAGTTTACGACGCACTGAACAAAAAGTTGATGGTGACTGGAAAAGGGCTGGCCGGATATTTGCAGACCGCGGGTGGGGAGCATCTGGGGTTTGCGGCGTACGTCAACATGGTGGAAGTTTCCATGGATGATCCGGAGGCGATGCAAAAAGTTGCCGGTGAGGCGCTGGGAGAGATCGCCGCGGCAGCGTACGATGCATCATTTTCAGTGGCAGCACGCGAACAGACTGACGACGGCTACGACATCGTCATTCAGAACGCCAAGATTATCGATGGCTCGGGAAATCCATGGATCAGAGGAGACATTGGCATTCGCGGCGAGCGCATTGCGAAAATCGGCTCCCTGCAAGGCGCTACGGCGAAGCGAATAATTGACGCGAAAGGGCTCGTGGTCTCGCCTGGCTTCATCGATATGCTGGGGCAGTCGGAGCTGTCGTTGCTCATCGATAACCGATCGCTCAGCAAAATTTCACAGGGAATTACGACAGAGATCACGGGAGAGGGCGGATCGATCGCGCCGCAAGACGAACTCACCATCGCTCCGATGCAGTCGCTGGCGGACCAGTTTCATCTGAAGATCGATTGGACCGATCTGCAGGGATATTTTCAGCGCCTCAAGGCGCAGGGGACTCCGCTGAATATCGGCACATACGTTGGGGCGGCGCAGGTGCGAGAAGCTGTACTGGGCGACGTCGACCGCGCGCCGACTGCAGAAGAGCTTGAAAAAATGAAAGGCCTTGTGGCTGACGAGATGCGGCAAGGGGCCTTCGGATTGTCGACGGCTTTGATCTACCCTCCGGGCCACTACGCGAAGACTGAGGAGTTGATTGAACTGGCGAAGGTTGCGGGACAGTATGGCGGCATTTACGCGACCCACATGCGCAGTGAGGGCAAGTCGGAACCGGAGGCGATCGAGGAAACGCTGCGCATCGGGCGCGAGGCGAAGGTTCCGGTTGAGATTTTTCATCTCAAAGTTAGCGGCAAGAGTCGATGGGGATCTATGCCCAGCATAGTGCGAATGATTCAAATCGCGCGTGACGAAGGGCAGGATGTTACGGCCGATATGTATCCGTATCTGGCTGGCGCGACTGCGTTGGCATCGAGCCTTCCGCCGTGGGTTGCGGATGGCGGTCCGGAAAAAATGCTGGCGCGGCTGAAGGATCCGGCCATTCGCGCGAAGATCAAAGCAGAGATGGCATCCGACCATCCCACCTGGGAGAATTTGTATCACGATAGTGGCGGCGCGAGCGGAGTGATGGTATCGGGCATAGTTAGCGACGATTTGAAGAAGTACGACGGCAAAACCGTGGCGGAGATTGCAGCGGACGAGAAGAAGCCTGCGCTTGATGCTTTGATGGATTTCATCCTGGCCGATAAGGGTCAGACCGGGGCAATGTATTTCATCGCCAGCGAGCAGGATCTGCAGTACGGCCTGAAGCAGCCGTGGACGAGCCTCTGCCTCGATGCCGGTGAAATGTCGCTGGACGGCCCTCTGTTTGAAGCGCACACACATCCGCGTGCGTACGGAGCCATGCCGCGTTTTCTCGGGCACTACGTGCGCGATCTGCATCTTCTGCCGATGGAAGAGGCGATTCGCAAGATGACTTCCCTTCCGGCGCAGCGCGAAGGCCTTACTCGGCGCGGACTTCTGAAGGAAGGCTACTTCGCCGATATCACGATCTTCGATCCGGCGACGATTCGCGATACGGCGACCTACGAGAATCCCGCTTCGATTTCAGCAGGCGTGAAGTTTGTGATCGTGAACGGACAAGTGGAATTCGCGGATGGGAAGCTTACGGGCGCGCAGGCTGGCCAGCCACTGTACGGCAGGGGCCGGGTTACGCCGAATTCAAAGTAATTCTCGCTGAAACTTATGAGAGCCGACTTGATCCGATGTTCCATGAGAACTTTCCTGCGAGCGGTTGCGGTGCTGATGCTGGTGGTTCCGGCCTTGTTCGCCATCGACAATCTGAAACTCAATCCGAAATTGGACTATTCGAGTGATAGCCTCGACGGGCCGCTCATTACTGGGGACGACCTAGACTCTGGCTTCATCGCGGGAAAAACCAACTACATTATTATTTATGGGGAAGGCTGCTTCAACTCGAAGAGGCAGGCGCGGCGCACTGTGGACCTCTACAACAAATTCCGGGATCGAGTGCACTTCGTAGTGGTTGACCTCGATAGGAAGCAATCGCCCGAGCAGCAGAAACTGGTGAAGCAATACTACAAAGGATACATTCCACACGTGGTCGTGCTGGACGCGAAAGGGCACGCACTTTACAACTCTTCCGGTGAAGTGGATTCGAAGGTAATCGAAGGTACGTTTGAGAAATCATTCGCTGAATCGCCAGCTGGGTCTCGGTAGGACGATCGACTTCGAATACACTCAGGAGATGACGCGGTTCACTCCGAACCTATGCACCGAGGAGATATTCCGATGCTGCAAGTCTGCGATCAAGCGGAATGCTGGCCTGCCTTGTCTCTGGAATCATGGAAAGACACTTACGCCACACTTCACATGTGGACGCAGATTGTGGGGAAGGTTCGACTGCGGTTGGCGCCGCTCGTCAATCACTGGTGGAACGTTGCCTTGTATGTGAGTCCGCGGGGCTTGACCACCTCTCGAATCCCTTATGGAGGGCGGGCGTTTGAGCTGAGGTTTGATTTCGTCAGCCATCAACTCATGCTGGAGACGAGCGATGGAATGGTGAAGACGCTTGCACTGCGGCCGCGCTCGGTGGCCGACTTCTACCAGGAATTCAGGGAGATGCTGCGTAGCACGGGGATCGAGGTAAAAATCTGGCGAATGCCGGCCGAAATTCCGAATCCGATTGCGTTCGATGAAGATCGCGTGCACGCGTCGTACGACGCGGTGTCTGTGGAACGCTTCTGGCGGATTCTGCTATCGGTGGATGCGGTTTTTACGCAATTTAGATCAAGGTTCATCGGCAAGAGCAGCCCAGTACATTTCTTCTGGGGTAGTTTCGATCTTGCCGTAAGCCGCTTTTCAGGGCGGCGCGCCCCCCAACGACCGGGCGCCGACGCGATTACGCGGGAAGCCTACTCGCACGAAGTCAGCAGCGTTGGTTTTTGGCCGGGGAGCGGAAACGTAAAAGAGGCGGCGTTCTATTCGTACATGGTTCCCGAGCCGCAGGGATTCAGAGAAGCGAAGGCGCGGCCGGATGCCGCTTACTACAACAAGCAAGTGGGCGAATTTCTATTGATGTATGAGGATGTGCGGAGGGCGGCTTCTCCCACGGCATCGTTGCTCGAGTTTTGCCAGTCGACTTACGAGGCTGGCGCAGGACTGGCGAATTGGGACCGCGCTCTCGTGCGGTGAACTCGTTCCGTGGCCCGTTCTAGCTTAGGAGCTTCGCCGGTTCTCGACTTGCTTCCATGAAATCGTGCACGAACAGCGCGGCGCGGGCGCCGTCGGCTACGCGGTGATCGCAGGAAATCGTCAGGGTCATCATGGGCCGTACAGCGGGTCGGCCGTCAATGGCGACGACACGATCCGCGATGGCGCCTACCGCCAGGATCGCGGCTTGGGGCGGCGTTATAATCGCGCTGAACTGATCCACCTTGTACATTCCAAGATTGCTGATGGTGAAGGTCGCGTTGGCGATGTCAGCGGGACGCAGTTTTCCGGTACGAGCGCGCTGAGCCATATCGCGGCGCTGGATCGCGATGTCGGCAACGGATGCGGTGTGAGCGTCCGGAATGACGACGGCCACCACGCCATCTTCCACGGCGATGGCGATGCCGATGTTCACGTGGTCACGCCACTGAATGCCTTTTGAGGTCCAACTGGCGTTCAGGCGGGGATGCTTGAGCAGAACGCGCGCGGCCATCGCAACCAGTAAATCGGTATGCGTGATGCGGACGTTGTGGGAGCGCTCTACCTCGGCGACGATGCTGTCGCGAAACTGATTGAGCGCGCTGGCGTCGATGTCGCGGCTGACGAAGAAATGAGGAACTGTGGTCCAGCTTTGCGTGGTGCGTTCGGCCATGATGCGGCCGAGTGAACTGGGAACTTCGAACTTCGCGGAATCGTTCTTGACTGTCGCGGAAGCAGCGAGCTCGTGGGCAAAAGCCTGAATATCGGAGGCGAGAATTTCTCCGCCCGCGCCAGAGGCTTGCACCAGGGCCAGGTCGACTCCCAGTTCTTTCGCGAGGCGGCGGGCCTTCGGGGAAATCTTTACACTCGCGGTAAGCGCAGGTGCTTTGGCAACGGGCGCTACAACCGGGGAAGATTCCATTCTGGCATGCGACCCAGCCCGCGCTGCCGGTGCGGCAATTTCAACTTCTGTTGGAGGCGCTTCACCGGGTGCGACGATCCACGCTATCGTCTGACCTACGGGAACTTCGGCGCCTTCTATGGCTTTGATTCCGGCAAGCACGCCGTCGGCGGGAGCTTCGATTTCGACGATCGCTTTGTCGGTCTCGATTTCAAGCAGCGGCTCGCCTTTGACGACGCGGTCGCCTTCCTTCTTTCGCCAAGCGATGAGCTTGCCGGTTTCCTGCGCCATATCGAGTGCGGGCATTACCACGCTGAAGGCCATAATGATTCTGTCGGTCTGCCGGAAGGCCGTTCAGCGCGCCCGGCCGAATGCGTCCAGGCTACGTTGAAGCCCTTTCAAAGCGAAGAGCTAATCTGAAACTCCCACGCGCTCGGTCTTGGCACTGGCCTCGATCATATCGAGCACGCGCTTGCTGGCCGGAGCTTCGCTTTCTCTCGTAGTCGGGAGTGGACCGTTCACCGTGTGATAGTGCGCGCCCGCCACCAGGAGCTCTTCCGCCGGGAATCGCGTGATGACTTCATGCCCGGTCGGCGTGACGACAATTTCTTCTTCAATGCGTGCCGCGCTCCAGCCGTCGGTCGAAGGCCAGAAAGTTTCCAGCGCGAAGACCATTCCCGGCTTGATCTCGACCGGATGCTCGAAGGAAACCAGGCGGCTGATCACGGGCTTCTCCCAGATCGCGAGGCCGATGCCGTGTCCGTATTGCAGGGCGAAGGCGGCTTCTTCGTTGGGGAATCCGAAGTCGGTGGCCTTGGGCCAGACCGACGCGATCTCGGCGGTGGTGCGGCCGGGGCGAACGAGTTCGATGGCAGCGTCTAAGTAATCGCGGCAGCGCTTGTAGGCATCGACCATGGCGTGCGATGCGAAGCCGATGGTGAAGCAGCGGTAGTAGCAGGTGCGATATCCCATGTAGGAATGCAGGATATCGTAGTAGACGGGGTCACCCGGGCGCAGCACGCGATCGGAGAACACGTGAGGATGCGGGTTGCAACGCTCGCCAGAAATGGCATTCACGGCCTCGACGTATTCCGAGCCGAGATCATAGAGAACTTTGCTGACCAGGCCGACGGCTTCGTTCTCACGCACGCCGGGCTTCATGGCGCGATAGAGTTCGTCGTAGGCGGCGTCGACCATCATCGCGGAAGTATTCAGCAAAGCGATCTCATCCTGCGTCTTGATGACACGCGCCTCGGACATCAATTCCTGTCCGTCGACGATTTCGAGTCCTTCCTTTTGCAGCGCGAACAAAACTGGCAGTTCAATGATGTCGATGCCGACCGGCTCTTTGTGCAGGCCGCGCATTTCGAGTTCAATGCGAATTTTTTTGGCTACGTCTTCGGCGCGGCCCATCTCGGGAGTCATGGCGCCACGAAGCATAGAGATTCCCGGACGCGAGCGCTCGGGGCCGAGCCACGGGCAATTCAGCGCATGATGCTTGGCGGCAGATCCGAAGTCCCAGAGAATCGGCTCGTCATTTTGCGGAAGCAGGGTGAAGCGGTTCGCCTTGTCTTGCGCCCAGGTGCCGATGTGCGTCGCCGTGAGATAGCGGACGTTGTTCATGTCGAAGCAGACGAGCGATCCCATCGACGACTTTTTGAGCAGGTCTTTCGCTTTTTGCAGGCGCTCGCGGCGAAGCCGGTCGAAATCGATCCGGTTCTCCCAATCGACCGCCATGGTTCCATGAGTCCTTAAGGCCATAAAATCCTCCGTGGAGACGTTGCTTGCAACGTCTTCTCACCGCGAAGAAGAGAGGCGTAGCAAGCTACGTCTCTACGATTTTCCGCACATTGCGCGTGCGGCTTCGAATACGGTTTCTTCCGTTGGCACCGTCACATCTTCCAGTGGCGGCGAAAATGGAATCGGAACATGCATCGCACCCATGCGTTTGACGGGCGCATCGAGATCGTAGAACGCGCCTTCGGCGATCACCGCGGCAATTTCGGCAGTCACACCGTACCGTCCGTAGCCTTCGTCGAGCACGATGGCACGCGATGTTTTCTTGACGGAATGGATAATCGTCTTTTCGTCCAGCGGCCATGTCGTGCGCGGATCGACCACCTCGGCGCTGATGCCCTCTTTCTCCAGCATCCTCGCTGCGCTCAGCGCGATCTGCACCATGCTGCTTGTGGCTACTAGCGTGATGTCGTCGCCCAATCGCTTCACATCAGCCTGGCCCAGCGGAATCGTGTAATCCTCCTCCGGCACTGGGCCTTTCTGCTTGTACATCATCTTATCCTCGAAGAAGACGACGGGATTCTCATCGCGAATGGCAGTCTTCAACAGGCCCTTCGCGTCGTAAGGGGTCGAGGGCAGGACCACTTTTAGTCCGGGCACGTGGCTGAACCACGCGTGCAGCGATTGCGAGTGCTGCGCCGCCGATCGCCGGGTCGCGCCCAGCGTGGTGCGCATCACCATGGGAACGCGCCAGTGGCCACCAGACATGTAGTGTGCCTTGGCCGCCTGGTTGACCATTTGATCCATGGTCAGAGTGATGAAGTCGCCGAACATGATGTCGACGACGGGGCGCAGGCCCGTCATCGCTGCGCCTACACCGATTCCGGTGAAGCCCGCCTCCGAGATGGGCGTGTCAAGCACGCGCTCGGAACCGAATTCCTCGACCAGGCCGGAGAGCACTTTGAAAGGAGTTCCGGCTTCGGCGACATCCTCGCCGAAGATGCACACCCGCGAGTCGCGGCGCATCTCTTCGGCGAGCGCTTCTCGGATCGCCTGCGCAAATGTAATTTCACGCTCTGCCATAAGAATTCAGGCGTAGACGTCCTGGTCCACCTGATCGACGCTGGGATACGGCGCGGCGATGGCGAACTTCACCGCCGCTTCCATTTCGGCGCGAGCTTCCGCGGTGATGCGGTCGAGCGTTGCCGAATCCGCGTAGCCCTGCTCGATCAGCCAATTTCCTTGCAGCTTGATGGGATCGCGCTCCGTCTTCCAATGATGCTCTTCCTGCTTGGAGCGGTAATACTCGCGATTGATGTCGCCGACGTGGTGGCCGCTATAGCGATAGGTGTCGGCTTGCAAAAATGCGGGACCACCGCCGGCGCGCGCCCGGTTCACGAGGCGGGATGCAACTTCGTAAACAGCGCGCACGTCCTGACCGTCCACGGAAGCGGCCTCGAGGCCGAAGGCTCCGGCGCGGCCGAGAATGGTTCCGGCGGTTGTCTCAGAGAAATGGGTGTACTCGTTGTACATGTTGTTTTCGCAGACGTAGATGACAGGCAGCTTCCATAGTTGCGCGAGGTTCATGACTTCGTAGAGAGAACCCTGCCCGAGGGCGCCCTCGCCGAAAAAACAGACAGCGACGCGTCCATTGCCGAGTCGCTTGGCGGCGAAAGCGGCGCCGGTAGCGATTCCAACGCTGCCGCCTACGATCGCATTGGCGCCGAGATTTCCGGTCGCGGGATCGGCTATGTGCATTGACCCGCCTTTGCCGCGACAATATCCCGCTTCTTTGCCTAGCAGCTCAGCGAACATGCGATCCGGCGCAGCGCCTTTCGCCAGGCAATGACCGTGGCCGCGATGCGTGCTGGTGATGTAATCCTCGGTCCGCAGCGTTTCACAAATACCGACCGCTACTGCCTCTTCCCCGCTGTAGAGATGCGCGAGTCCGGGCATCAGCGCGCGGGTGTAGAGTTCGTTGACCTGCTCTTCAAACAGCCGGATTCTCATCATCTGCCGGTACGCGCGAAGACCCAACTCCCGTTGTGCAACAGCTTGTCCAGGAGTTTGTGCAGCAGCGCCGGCTTGCGGGTTCGTAATCGTCATACTCACTTCTTAGCTCCCCCGGTGGTCACGGGCGTCGTGACGCCGGACATCGCCGCCAGCACGTCGAACATGCAGGCGAAATCGTACTTCGTCCATCCCATACCGCGGGCGGCAGTAAGAAATTCGTTGCTGACAGCGGTGGTGGGCAGAGGCACGTCAAGCTGGCGGCCGAGATCCATCGCGAGCACCATATCTTTCTGCATCATGTTCACGTCGAACCAGGCTTCCTCGGGCTGCTGCAGAACGAATGGGCCGCGATATTGAATCATGGGCGAAGCGACTGCGCTGTGCGTGAGTACATCGACTGCGACTTCGCGGGCGATGCCGCTCTTCTCCGCCAGCAGTACGCCTTCGGAAAATGCCAGCATCTGTACGGCGAGACTCAAGTTGGTGGCGATCTTCATGGCGAGGGCCAGACCGTTATCACCGACATGCGTCACCTTCGGGCCGATGTCGAGCAACAAGGATTTAATTTTTTCAAAGGTCTCTTTGCGGCCCCCGACCATCACCGAGAGCTTGCCTTGCTGCAGGGTGATCACACTGCCGGAAACTGGCGAGTCCACCATGTCGGCGCCGAGTGCGCGGACTTTCTCAGCCAGAGCGCGACTCACTGCCGGGCTGACTGTGCTCATGTCGATGAAAATTTTCCC
The DNA here is from genome assembly GCA_963701925.1 of uncultured Acidobacteriota bacterium. Lineage (GTDB taxonomy): Bacteria > Acidobacteriota > Terriglobia > Terriglobales > Acidobacteriaceae > Sulfotelmatobacter. The sequence goes on along the minus strand of CAVPBQ010000003.1, from coordinate 661,056 downwards.
GGCGCTCAGGCCAGCCAGCAATCCGTCGGGGCCTTCGCTGATGGAATGAATCGCGGCCGCATTCGTCACCATGGCGAAGACGTAATCGGAGGCCTTGGCCACCGCGCCGGGCGAGTCGGCCCACTGCATGCCTTTGTCGATCAGCCATTGAGCTTTGGCGCGGGTGCGGTTGTAGCCGGTCACGGTATGCCCCTTGCTGATCAACCGCTCGACCATGTTGCCGCCCATCACTCCCAGGCCGATGAATCCGAGTTTCGCCATCTACTGACTTCCTCCGCGCTTTCGAGCTTCGTTAGTGCGTGCTCTTTCCGGGCATTCGCTTGGTGGGAGCGGCTTGTCCGTCGTCACGCACCTGGTTCAGGTGTTCTCGCATCGCCTGGCGAGCTTTATCGGCGTCGCGGCGTTCCACGGCTTCGAGGATTCGCTTGTGATAAATCTGTCCGCGCTCCGGACCGCCAGGCACGCGAAAAATTCGCAACCGATGTTCGCGGAGTAGTCCCACGATCGAATCGAGCAGCGAGAGAATGAGCGGATTGGCTGCGCCTTCGGCGAGCGCGAGATGAAAGTCGAGATCGGATTCGATGTATAGATCCGGATCTTCTCCCGCGCGATCCATCACGGCGACGGCTTCGCGCATCGTCGCCAGTTCCGGTTCCTGAATACGCGTAGCCGCCAACGCGGCGATCTCCGGCTCGAGAATGGCGCGCACTTCAGCCAGGTGATTGAGACCTTCTACTTGGCCGATTTTGATCATGAGGTCGAGGGATTGACGCACGGCCTGGCTAGTGCCATCTGTAATAAAGGTGCCGCGCCCGGAGTAGGCCTCGACCAAGCCTTTTTCGCGCAGGGCCTTGACCGCTTCGCGCACAGCCGTACGGCTGACGCCAAATTGCACGGCTAATTCGCGCTCAGCCGGCAGTTGGTCGCCTGGCTTCAGATCGCCTTTGACGATGGATTTTTCAATCTGCTGAACGATTTGCTCGTACAACCTGGAAGTTCGAACTAGTTTGTACACAACTCTGTACCCCGCACGTTGAGGCGCAAGAAAGGCCGGCACGCGATGTTTGGTCTGGCTACTATACCCGATGTCCACGGGCTTGGCGCGGGATTGTTGCGGAAGAGACATGAGGTTGGTATAGAGGTATAGTGGTAGTACCAATATGAAAATATCACAGGGCTAAACCAGGGAGCAAGAGCGCCCCTAACTTCCATAGAAGAGGGTGCCTTGCGAGTAGCTTTTCATCCTCGCCAAGTCGCGATACGCTTCCACAATCCCGAGCGCCAATGTTCGCCATAGGTTATTTTGCTTGACACCGTTTCGCGGCTGGTGGTATGGCTGTCGGACCGGAATTCAACGGAGGGGTTCTATGCTAACCCGCAAGGTCATCACGGCTGCCACGTCTAGCGGCTGGATGGCTGCGAGCCGTGTCGTTCTCGCAGTTCTCGTTGCGCTTCTCTTTTCCTTGTCCGCGACCGCCCAGTCGACGGCCGGACGGATCCTGGGAACCGTCACCGACCAGAGCGGCGCTGCCGTAGCCGGCGCGACGGTTGTGGTCACGGATATTCAGCGCAACACTTCACGCACGTTGAGCACAGACGACACCGGTTCTTATGTCGCGGCCGATTTGACGCCCGGCTCCTACAAGGTGCGGGTGGAGGCTAAAGGGTTCAAGAGCATCGAACGCCCCAACGTTCAGATCGAAGTTGCGACGGATGTCCGCTCCGATTTCAGCTTGCGACCCGGCCAGGTCACCGAAGTGATGACGATCATGGAAGAGGTCCCGCTGGTCAACTCGACTTCGTCAACTTTGGGCGGCACGTTGAGCAACAAGGAAATTAATGATCTCCCGCTAAACGGCAGGAACTACGAGAATCTGCTCCAGTTGCGGCCGGGCGTGGTGCGTTATCCCGGCGGCGGATTTTCGACGACCAGTACCGACGGGCTGCGCGCGGAAGATAATGCTTACTTCATTGAAGGTCTCTTCAACAGCGAGCCTTACTCCGGACAGGCCATTGTGAACGGCGCCGGGATCGCCGGCGACTCCGCTACGATCCTTCCCATCGACGCGATTCAAGAATTCAACGTGCAGCAGAATGCTCCGGCAGAATATGGATGGAAGCCGGGAGCGGTGGTCAATGTCGGGTTGAAGACGGGCACCAATAAGATGCATGGAACGGCGTTCGGTTTTGGCCGCGACGGGGCGTTAGACGGCAGAAACTTCTTCAACGATTCTCCGAATCCGAAGTTGACTCGCACGTTGGAACAATTTGGCGGCAGCCTGGGCGGCGCCCTGGTCAAGGACAAAGCGTTTTTCTTTGGCGCCTATGAAGGCCAGCGTTACAACGTGGGCAACTCCTTCGGAGGAATCACCAGCCCATCGATGGTCTCGATGCCGGTCAACGGCAGCTGCGTGATCTTAGCCACGGGAGATTGCGCGGATAGTATTCCCGACGCGATCGCCGAACTGCAGGCTGCCGGCGTTCCGATTGATGCGGCCAGTTTGAATATCGCAGGCTGCGCGCTCTCCGGCGGAACGGTGACGTGCAATGGTTCGGGATTTCCTCTTAACAACGCCCCGAGCATCAGCATCACCAACGGGTTTAACAACAATGTCCACGTGGACAACCTCATTGCCAAATTGGACGGCCGGCTGAGCGATCGTCACAGCATCAACGGCGAGTATTTCTTCGGTAACAACTCAGGAACGGTGGAGGACTTCCCTGAGCTGCAACAGAAGTGGCTCTCCAATATTCACACGCGGGCACAGGTAGTCGGCGGCAACTGGATTTGGACCCCCAGCGCTCGCTGGGTAAATGATTTTCGCGTCGGCTATAACCGGCTCTATCAGCCGACTCTGCCCGGCGATCTGAACACACCAGCTTCGTCATACGGCCTGAACACGGGCGTCAGCGGGCCTTTCACTGGGGGCTTGCCGCGCATCGGTTTCGGCGGATACTTCTTCCCCGGCCTGGGTGGATTCAAGTGGCCGAAGTTCCAGGGGCCGGACTCGATCACGCAATTCGTGGATCAAGTTTCCTATAGCACCGGCAAGCACGCGCTGAAGTTCGGCGGCGAACTTCACTACAACAAAGTGACCAACGCCGCCTATGGCAACGCGCGCGGCAGTATTACATTTCTAGGCGGCAATGCGATTCTCGCAGGTGCGGGATCCACGCCCTTGGAGGACTTCTTTGCTGGATTGCCGTTTAAGTCGACGGTCGAAGTTGGCAATCCGACTTTGCATCTGCATAACTGGGCGTACTCCGGATTTTTCCAGGATGATTATCGTGCGACCAAGAATCTGACGTTGAATTTTGGCGTGCGCTATGAGTACAGCTCGGTTCCGCAGGAAGCCAACAACCTGCTGGGAAACTTTGATCCGAACGTTGGTCTGGTCCAGGTCGGCCATCAGATCAGTAGCCTGTGGAAACCGGACCACAAGAACTTTGGACCGCGCGCCGGATTCGCTTGGGACGTGATGGGCACGGGACGAACCGTGCTCCGCGGCGGGGGTGGCCTGACCTACGAGACGGTGAACTGGCAGTCTTTCGTAGCCTTCAATAACGCATTTGGACCGGGTAGCGTTCCGACAGGCGCAGCGATTGATGCTGGGGGCGACACCTCTGGCGGCACGATCACCACGGGTAACGTGACCATCTTCAACGGTCCCAGTCCATGGGACACGCAAGGCTCTCCACTCTATGGCGGCGACACGGTCAATTGCTTCAACAGTCCATGTCCCGTCATGACTGTGGATCGCAACCTGACCACTCCTTATGTGTGGAACTGGACTCTGAGCTTGCAGCATGCGATCACCGCGAACTTGTCTCTGGAAGCCGCGTACGTGGGAAATCACGGCACGAACTTAACGGGGATTCGCGACATCAATCAGGCGCCGGTCGGATCGGGATGGCCTGCGTCTGCAATAAGCGCCTGTATCGCCTCTGGTTACACGGACCCGAATAATTGCGCGCCTGACAGCACAGGTGGTGAGGAAGCAAACCGACCTTTCGCCAACAGCTTCCCTTACCTGGCGAACATCTTCCAGATGGCAAATGTGTATCGCTCAAACTACAACGGATTGCAGGTCACGTTGAATGCGCGGAATTACCACGGCTTGAGCATGGTCGCCGGCTATACGTACTCGCATGCGTCTGACGATGTGGGCGCGAACTGGGACTTTGGCTACGGTTCCGGTCTGCCGCAGGACGCTCACAATCCGGGCGCAGAGTATGCGAATAGCGACTTTGACATCCGTCACCGGCTGACACTTTCACTCACCTATGCCATTCCCGGGCGGAAAGGCTACGGCCAGGCGCTGGAAGGTTGGGAGATCAACTCGATTACAACTCTCGCAACTCCCCAGTATTGGGGTCCGATGGATGAGGGAACCGACGCGGCCGGGGTCGGTCCATTGCCAGTGAGCCCGCCGGCGAATTCGCCGATCCGCTGGAGCTTCTACAAGGCTGGAAGCGCGGCGCCGGGAAATCCGTCGGACTTCAAGTCCGGCAGAGGCGTTGGCATCACACATTATCCGAACAACACAGCGCCGATCCCCCAAAGTTGCTTCGCTTCTGCCCTAGCTGAAGATGGAGGAAGCGCGGGGCCGGAGACGGCGGCGTTGAATCTATTCGGCTGCTACGCGCAGGGGAACTCTGTGATGATGGCGCCGCCGCTGGGCCAGTTCGGAAACATGGGACGCAATATGTTCCAGGATACTGGCTTCAAGAATTTTGACTTCTCCCTGGCCAAGAACTTCCATTTCAGAGAAGCGATGCGGCTTCAACTGCGCGCGGAATTCTTCAACATTCTGAACCATCCCAACTTCGCCAATCCGTATGGCGGACAGAACGGCTTCGGTCTGAACGATCCTTCCGCGCCAAGCTTCGGTTGCGGTTGCGCCACGCCGGACATTGCGGCGGCGAATCCGGCTGTAGGCTCGGGCGGACCGCGGTCGATTCAACTGGGGGCTAAGTTCGTTTTCTAGTTCGACGCGAAAGCTGCAACTTCCTGGGCCGGACTTATTTCCATCCGGCCTTTTTCATGAATTCCGCTCGTTCCTGCGAGCCAGACCAAATGGGACCGATCATGGATAATAAAACTCAATTCATTCTCTGCGCGTGGGTGGCTGTTTCTGCGCTGTTTTCTCTGACTGCGCTTTCGCAAGAACATCGCGAGCGTACCATCGACGAAATTAAGACGGAGGCGATTCATCGCGCCGAAGTGGGGCAGTATCCGCTGATCGGCCTCGATCCCGCTGACGTCAAAGCGGCGTTTGAGACGATTCACACTTCCGATAAGGACGAATGGGCGGCAGGATTCATGCGGGTGGCTGACCGCTACTTCAACGAGGCAAAGTCTCTGGAGAAGACCGATCCGACAAAGGCGAATGCCGATTATATTCAAGCCTGGCGGCTGTATTCGTTCGGACGCTGGCCGATTCCGGCTTCGCCCGGCAAGCAGCGTTCGTACGAGAAAGCGATCGAAGCATTCCTCGATCATGCTAGATATTTCGACCCGCCGCTCGAAGTCGTGAGCATCCCCTTCGAGGGCAAGGAGATTATCGGCTATTTACGATTGCCGAAAAATACCAAGGGAGCAGTTCCTCTGGTGATCGCGGTCAACGGCCTCGACAGCCGCAAAGAAGATCTGACGGAAAGCTTCGGCGCGATTCTTCCATTCGGCATCGGATTTCTCGCGGTCGACGGCCCGGGCACGGGACAGAATCCCATCAAGGTCAGCGAAACGGCCGACCTTATGCTCTCCAAAGTCATCGACTACGCGCAGTCGCGGCCGGAGATCGACAAGAACCGTATCGCGATGCACGGTGTGAGTTGGGGCGCATATTGGGCCACAAAAATGGCGATCGTGGAACGCGCGCGCCTGCGCGGCTGCAGCGCGCAATCGCCACCGGTCGATCACTTCTTCCAGAAAGATTTCCTGATGAACAACCTGCTGGGAAATCGCGAATATCTTTTCGATCAGGTGCCCGCGTTGATGAATATTCTCGAAGGCGTACACACTTTGGACGAAATGGCGGAATACCTGCCGAAAATGTCGCTGGTACATCAGGGGCTGTTAGGCAAACCGATGGCGCCGATGCTCGTCATCGCCGGGGTGCGCGACACGCAGGTGCCGATTGACGATGAATATCTACTATTGAGCAAAGGCGATGTGCCCAAGGATGCATGGATCAATCCGCAGGGCGGGCACTTGGGACGCCAGGTAGGGGTTTGGCCTGATCCAAGAATTTTCAAGCAGGTCATCATTCCCTGGCTGGTGAAGACCTTAGAGCCGGCGCAGTAACTTCGGAAATAAATTGAAGCCCGCAAATAGGCGGCACTTAAAGCGGCCTACTATTTGTGCGCGCGAGATCGATTAACTTCTGCTGGCTCGCGACTTTACTTTGCCCCAGCCAGAGCTTCCGCAATGAGCTTCTGCGCCCGCTCATTCATTTCCGGTTTCCCTGCGCTCTGACTTATTTCGTTAGCCAGCCGCTTGTCCTTAATTCCGATGTAGACGGCGTTGTAGGACGAATTCCCCAGGTTTTCTACCCTGTGCTTGAAGGGCGGGAACCAACGGGGATCGCCCGGCTTGGCGAATACTTCTTGAGTCTTTCCATTCTCGTCGGTGAACCGAAGATGACCCGCGGTGAGAACGACCACCACGCCGCCCATGTGCGCGTGCAACCCCGATTTTTCGTGCGGCCCGTAATGGACGTTCACAACTTGCACATACTCATTCTCAAAAGCCAAACGGTAGTGCGTAGGCTCGACCTTGATCGGATCCTGGGCAAGCGCTGCCGTGCAAAACCACAATGTGAGGCATGCGCCGCAGAGCGCTCTGCGGCGAGAGGATTTCATCAGACACGCGTTCATCAAGGAAACCTCGAGGTTAGTTCAGACGCTGAGGTCAAGCTTATCTTGGCCGGAATAACTGTCAATCGCGAAAATAAAGTGCGGACCCAAAGTGGTAAGAAGAACGCATTCTTCCGACGGTTCACACCTGTAAATCATTAGCCGCTTTGTTCACGATTCCTGCATCGAGTGCCCCGCAACCTACCCCGATTTTAGCGAGGAATTCATAGGACGGAGCACCTCCTGCAAAGATCCAGACGAAGTCGTTCTCTAAGATTCGCGCGCCACCCGCGACTCGAAGCACAACGGCATCACTTCGAAACTCCGTTGGCTGCGATTGGAAGAGGACATCGATGTTTCCGTGGCGCATGGATTCGCCAATCAGTTGGGCATTACGCTGTTTGATTCGTGTAAATTCCTGACCGCGATACGAAATGGTGACTTGGTTGCCCGGTTGCTCCGAGAGGGTGAGCGCGGCTTCGACTGCACTGTCTCCGCCGCCGACTAGTAAGATTTTGTTGCCCCGAAAATGCTCAGCTTCGATCAGACGGTACATCACCTTGGATAGATGTTCTCCGGGTACTCCCAACTTTCTTGGATTCCCTGCCCGCCCTGTGGCGAGCACTACGGTGCGCGCCCAATATTTCCGAGTTGCGGTCATAACGCAAAAAACACCGGTCGGCGATTTGCGTATATCCAGCACTCTGGAATCGGCGCAAACATTGAAATCTGCGCGATTCAAAACCATGTCCCAGAACGCGAGCAAGTGCTCTTTGGGAAGTTCGGTCCGATCGAGTTTGCCGAACATCGGAAATTCCAGCGGAGTGGTGGTGACGATTTTGTGACGGGGAAATTTCGCCACCGTTCCACCGACCTCGTCCGCCTCAATCGTGATATAGCTGAGCCCGCACTCGATGGCGCGCAACGAGGCGCTGATCCCTCCTGGCCCCGCCCCCACAATCAGCACGTCGTAAACGCCTGCAATGGACGCGGCCAGCCGGTGGCGACCGATTCTCTTGGCGATGATGTCGATGCACTGCCGTCCCTGGTTCACGGCGTTCTTGATAAGAGGCAGTCCACCCAGTTCTCCGACAATGAATAAATTCTTGATAGTTGTTTCATACTCGTCGGTCAGGCGAGGCGTACCTGCGTCGATGCCCACATCCTTCACCATGGTGATTGCACCCATGGGACACGCCTCTGCGCAGCGCTCGTGCCCGATGCACCTCTGCAGATTCGTGATCACGGCTTTCCCTCCCGCCATGGTGAGAACATCTCCCTCGGGACAGACCGTGGTGCAGCTCCCGCACCCGATGCAGCGAGTAGCGTCGATATGAGGGTGGAGCCCTCTGGGCTTGTGGGATTGCGGACGCTGCATCGCAACCATCCTTTGCGCACGTTCTTCGTTCTGAGTCAGATGGCGCAAATAGCGGCGCAGAAAAAATAGTGCAACCGGCAGGGCGATTATCACCGCAATCAGAGTATCCATCGAATGAGACCGTTTAGAGAAATCCAAGTATCATGGCGACCCCGATGTGGAGGAGCGCCAATATTGCGAAGGCGTAGCTGAACGGCTTGTGCACGACATGCCAGAGTTGGAAGATTCGCTTCGCGTGCGAGAGCAGCAACATGCGCCTCGAAAGCAGCGCTTGCTTACGCACCAGGCGGACGACTTCCTCGAACGGGACGTTCCTCGACTGGCCAACTCCAAACATTGAAAAGATGGCCGCCGCGCTTCCCAGAATTCTCATGCGGAGTTGCATAACCCGAAACGGACGCGCGAGATCAGATCCCAGCATGTAGATCGACGCCGTGAGTGGCGACCAGCGCGAGACGCGGCCCGGACCAGGGAGAAGCGGCAGAAGTCGCCGCAGGTCTGCCTGCCCGACGGAATTCTGCCGCTCTATTCCTTCTTGAAATTCCTGCAGCCGCGATTCGGCCTCGGCGATATCCTGCAGAATTTGCGCATACAGATAGCGTCCGATCAGTCCGCTCACCGAAACCGCAACCATCAGCCAGAACGCCAGCCCCGCCAGCCCGCGAAACTTGAATGAGGAGTGAAGCGCGATGCAAACCGGCGCCGCGATTCCAAGTACGACATGATGGTCCAGCCAATGTTTCGAGTTCCCAAGTTTTTGCAGCCATCGCCAGCGTTTTCGCAGCGGATAAAGAAAGATGCCGCACAGCATCAAAACGCCCAGCAATCCTAAATTGATGCCGACAACTCCACCCGGCTTCAGCAAATGATGCTTGGGAGAAAATGCGCGTTCCGGCTGGCTGAGGCGGTAATAGTCTTGTCCGTAGAGTATGAGTGCAACTACCGCAGCGGCAAAAACCAGCAACATCCATGCTAATAAGTTCCGGTGTCTAGTTTCGGGCGGGTGTATTTCGGAAGCGTCCACCGCGGGCGCCAGGGGAGAAAACGTGCTGGTGGATGCGCTCATTTTCCCGGCCCCTTCTCATCGAATCGGTAACCCAGGCTCAGGTACCATTGGCGGTAATTCAGGGCAGATCCGCGTTCAAAGGTGTAACCGCTTTGCAAGAATGTGCGTCGCGTGAAGGTGGTTTCAATACTGGTGTCTACGAACGTCGAGCGCTGGTTCAAAGTGAATGAGGAGTTAAGATTTTGCGTGCCCACTTGCGCATCCCACATCATGCGGTTCGCCAGATGTCGCGATAGCGAAAGAATCTTGTAGTTGCCACGCGCGAAATCGCTATCGAACTTCGAATAGTGAATGTCGGCGCGAATTCCTGACCGCCAGATTTCATTCCACGTAACCCCGTACATCTGATTCAGGCTGCGATGAGAATCGCCCGTCTTCTCGCCTCGCCCTAGCGTGGAATAGATGCTGAAGTTCCGCACCGGCTTTAGACGCACGCTCCCGTTGACGCCCTGATACAGCAACTTGTCCACCATCCCAGTGCCTATCAAGGCGGTCGCGGCGGTGGGAACATCGCGAAAGTAGTTGTGAAAGAAGTCAAACGAAATCCATTCCTTCGGGTCGATATGAACCGTGAGATAACTGCGGCTGATTCCGCCTCCGGGCGTGATGCCGTCTGTGGTGATACCTTGCGGCCAGTCGACGATGAGCGAGTGATAGATCGATAGAACTTTGCGGTACGAAACTCCGTTCTCGAAAAATACATAAGGACGGTCGAGTTGCCACTTCAACATGCTGAGGGCAAATCCCGCGGTGCTCGTGTAATGAAGGGCATCGTAGCTGCCACCTTCAAAATTAATGAAGGATCCTCCGATCTGTTGATCGGGCTCGTAGTTCCATGAACTCGGATCCGGGGTGGAACCGAAGAACACTCCGGCGGTGATTCCGTGTGCCAGTTTTCGCCCCGCATATCCGCCATCAATCGTATCCAGGCTTACGGCCCACGGAAGATATAAGCGTCCAAATCCCGCCACCCACGGCGAGTCCGGGTTGTCGTAATACATCTGGATCAAGTAAGTTCTGTCCAGATAGTTCTGCAGGGTCTGCTCTGCGGGTTGCGAGTTTGTCGTCAAACGGTCTCGCCAGTACCCTTGCAAGTTCCAATGAGTTCCGGCAATTTGCGTCATATCCGCGTTGATTGCCACCCCAAACGAACTGCTGCGTCCGAGTGTTGACCCGCTGCTCGTAATACCGCTGTAATCGAATCCAACACGCGCGCGAATGCGTCCTTCTTGCGTCGAAGCTTGCGCCACTCGAGAGAGCATTGCGGATTGGGCGGCCCCTACAGGCTGTGCAGGCGTCTTGAAGTCGGCATCGTGGGCGGGCGCTTCTCCTAACTTCCCAAACTCTTCCTGCGATAGTTCAGCCCAGTCGCCCTGCTTCACATCGCGTTTTGCATTGTGAATCTCGGCCACGGCTGACGTATCTGCGACTGAAACGATTTGCAATTCCGCCAAAACCGGCCCGCGCTCGCTATCTGATTTTTCCGGATCCGCCGGTGCTGCGCGCACCACCAGCCTCATGCCTTCTTTCAGCCCCGCGCGGCGTCCTCCCGCAAGATAGGCGGCTCCTTCCGCGACATATTTCACCTCGAAGCTGACATGCAGATTGGTATCGGACGGTTCCTCCTCCGCAGAGGACCTCGACCGCCTGGCTTTCAGATCGGCCGCGCCACTCGGCGCGGATCTTCCCCACAGCGAACCTCTCGCAGCCGGCATGGGCCCGCGCCCGGTCGCGACCGCGGGCAGCACTGTCAGGATGACGATGTTAGCCTCGAAAGCCAACTTGTACGGATGTTCGCTATCGAGGTCGACCACCGCACGCGTAATCAGAGGATTCGTTCCGTTGAGGCCGAGGCGAACGCTAATCACTCCATTCCGATCCACCGCTATGCGACGCTGCGTGGATGGTCCATTTACATTGGGAAGGTCCAGGACGAGGCGATCTGGATTCTTCACAACCGTGACCTCAGGGTTGATAGTCTTTGTGAGAACGATCACCAGCCGAATTTCCTCCCCAGACCTGACAATTTTCACGTTGCGAATCTGTGCAACTCCCGCGTCCGCCGCTTGCGCCACGTAAACGCTTGCGAGCAACATCAATATCGCGAACTCCACAATTCCCCTCACCTCTGTTCGCTCCCTATTAATGATGCCGCGTTCATGACTTGCTCTAAATCGATTTCTCGCGATCACCGTCTTCGCGCTTTCATAGCCGCTACGGACGTGGCAGTCATCCAGCTATCGAAACTGGCGTGGCATTGCTGGCAATCCGTAGAGAATCCCATCGCCTGATGATTCGGCGACATCGCCTTTTGAAACGCGGCCAAATGACAACTCACACATTCAGTCGAAAGCCCCTGGCGGTTGAATTTTCCGATGGCTCCCGCCGTGTGACATGAATAGCAATCCGCGATCGCGTGCGCGCCAATCAGCGGAAAACGATCCTGATGTTCATTCATGGAGTGGACGGAAACTTGCCACCCGGCCACTCGGTGGCACAGATCGCACTGCGCTCCATTTCTGCGGCGATGAATGTCGGCATGGCAATCCTGGCAATTGCGGCCAACATTCGCGAAGACCGGATGCGCATGACACTCATCGCATGTCACCGTGGCGTGCAGGCCGCGCAACGGATAGCCGGTCTTGTTGTGATCGAATTCAGGTTTTTTGCGGATCGGCTTCCACGCTGATGCCGTATGGCAGCTTTCGCATGCAACTTGCATTGACCCATGAGGACTGGCGCTCGACTCCGAGCCAACGGCCTGCTGGGCGCGGCTTGTGGCCGCCACTTGCAGCAGTAGCATGGCGTGCGCCAGAAGCATCCCTATGCATTCTCCTTTCCTGCTAGACTTCAATTCGCAACTGCTTTCAAGTCTCGATTTCCATGACACGCAACGCATTCCTTCGGCGTCGGCTTGTAAAACAGCACAACCTTTCCTGCGACCATTCGCGTTAACTTGTGGCAACTCTGGCATCCGACGCTGCGATGGGCTCCCTGTAACGGAAACGAGGTCTGTTTATCGTGATCAAAAAGCGACGGCCTCCACGCCTTGCTGTCATGACAGCGCAGGCACGCTGTTATTCCGCGATTGGCAAACTGTTGACCGTGAATATCCGCATGGCACGCTTCGCATTCCTTCCGCGTCTGCTTGAAATCCACGTGCAGCAGGCCGTCCCGGGCGCTCGGCGGCTTATGGCAGCCAGTGCATTTCGCTGACTCGTGCGCGCCTTTGAGCGGGAATGCGGTCTCGAAGTGATCGAAGCGCGACAGATCTGTCCAGGTCTGGGTCGAGTGGCAGATGCCACAGCCCATTGCGATGCCCTTGGCCTCAACGCGTCGTGTCACGGCGTTAAATCGCCCCTTGTGCGGGTCAGCGTGACAAGTAGTGCAGGCCAAGTCCGACCACTCATATTGTGCCGTTCGCTTGGGGTTGAGCTTGAGAGATTCCTTGTGACAGCTGTCGCACGGAACCGCCATGTGGCTGCCGCTCAGCGGAAACGACGACTTGCTGTGGCTGCTGAGGCCGAAAGTGGATGGCACAAATTTCTGCACGCTGTGACATTGTTCGCATTGATTGAAGTAGGGCGCCGAGGCGAATTGCGCCGCGTGTACATCGGTGTGGCAGTCGGTGCAGTGCTGAAATTTGATCTTGTAGATCGTTGCCTCGCCCTTAGCGATGTGACACTGGCTGCACGGCACCGTAGCGTGCTTGCCCTCGAGCGGATACGACGTCGCCGCATGGTTCCTCAATCCGAATGTTGACGGTTCGAATCCGTCAAGGTTGTGGCAATTCGAGCACTCACTTCCGCCGACACGGTTAGCGAACTGTCCGGCATGCGGATCGGGCCGATGGCAGTCTGAACATTTCTGAAACGCCAGAGGCTTCTTGAAGTCGCCGCGCGCGTGGCAGCGATCGCACTCTACGCTTGAATGTTTGCCCAGCAGGGGATATTTCGTGCGGGAGTGATCGAACGTGCGATCCATCTCCGTGGCCGCAATCGCTTTCCACCCCGAGGTCCGATGACACGATTGGCAACTCTCGGAAAACCGCCCGCGATGCGGATCGGCATGGCAATCATCGCAGTTGCGGAAGGGAAATCCCGTGTAGCGGGGTTGCTGGTCTGTCCCTGGAGTGTGACAGCTACGGCAAGCAACCTCTAGGTGCAGGCCAGTAAGTGCATAACGCGTCCGCGAGTGGTCGAACTTCGTGACATCTTTCCACGCCGTGAAGTTGTGACATTGCAGGCAGTTTGAACCGAGCCGTCCCTGGTGCGAGTCCAGGTGACAATTCGTGCAATCCGGGGACACTCCGAGATAGGTCTTGTTCAAGTCCTTCACTTTGATCGTCGCGCGTTCACGCACCGATATGCGCGACGGCAAGTGACAGCGGCTGCACTCGAGCCCGGCGTGTTTGCCCTCAAGCTTGTAGCCGGTCTGGCTGTGATCGAAAGTTGTGAGGTCAAACTTGAGGATGGCAAAATCTTTGCCGTTGTGCTCCGAATGACAACTGGCGCACTTCTGGCTCGATACTGACTGAGGGTTGTACGCAGCATGCAAGCCTCGTCGCGCCGCGATTCTTGCGGCGATTTCCGCGTGGCACGATAGGCATTTGTAGGTTTGCTCTCCGGTGGAGATCTGGTGGCAACTGGTGCAGTGGTTTAATCCACTGATCGACTGGTGGGCTCGCGAAAGCGGACCTGGTGAGATCTGGCTCTCGGCGGGCATCGCGCTGCATAAGGCACTCAGCACGATGCCCCCGAGAATTCCTGCTTTCGCGAGACTAAGTATCGTCGTAACAAGAACGGATCTCCCAATCGCGGGCGCCAAACCTTACTCCATCGACTCCGCGGCATTGTCGTTGGCTTCGGCAGCCTGGTCGCTTGCCGCAAAACGTGAGAGCTTCCTTTTCTGTTTTTCGACCAGGTTCAAATCGATGGTGGCGCTGACCGCGACTCCATTCGCATCCTGCGTGAATGTTACCGGGTCCGGTACACCCAGCAGTCCGCCGCAATCGAGGATGTTGAAGCTAGCCACGAAACGTTGGGCCATGAAAGTAAACAGCGAATTCGCAGCCGACGTGACGGGAGATGGGCTGGCCGTCAAGGCAGGCTGGTTTTGTGCGAGTCTCGCCGGCGCATTCCAGAGCATGCCGCGACAATAGCGCGCCGTGTCCGCTTCCTCTATATAGCGAATCTCGTGCTGATCAACGCCTCGCCGGTATGCATTCACTTTGGCGATGTTGATCGATCCGTCGGTGTTTACGGCCATGGGATCGCCCGCCGGAATCAGCGCAATGTGACGATGCTGGCGAGTTCGCGCTTGCAGCTCGTTCAAAGCCAGCGCCGGAACCATTTGCCCGGGATCAGCCAGGTCCGCGACCTTCCACGGCGTGCAATTCATGACGGGGTCGAGGAAACGGTCGAGCAAACCGTTATCGCTCGGATTTCCTAGAGTCGTAGCGCCGGCGAGAGCCACGGCATTGGCGGTTGTGTTTTGCGCAATCAACCCGCTGGAGGTCACAAGATACGTCACTGGAAGGTTGTCGCTTTGGTCCTGATCGACAACATAGAAGTGGCGCACCGTGGGGCACCGCGAGCCATCGCTGGCAAATCCTCGCTCTGGAACCTGCAATCGACCGCTGCGTATGGCGTGGTTGGCCGCTTTGAAAAATGCCGGCGCATTGCAATAAGAGAACTGTCCGAACACGCTATTCGGCAATCCATTGACGCAGTGACTTGCCGCCAGAACTCCGGGAGAGGCGCCTTGCTGCACCAGGTTGTCTCCATTGAATCCAAACCACAGAGCGACAATGGCGTTGGCGGGAAGAATTGGAAGGACTGGCTTAGTTCCGGGCGCAGGAGTCGAACCAGCGTCAATTACCAGCGGGTTGTAAATGGAAATCTGTCCGGTTGCAGGATCGAAAATGGCGGCTTGCACGAATGCCGAGGAATTGGTGTTGGCTTCATCGCATTTTCCCTGGGTTGGATCTGTGGCGGTCAGCTGGTACGGAGTCGCCAGCCCGGTGGCGGTGAAGGTTGCGTCAGGAATGATGATTGTGCAGTTTGGATTTTGAGCGAGCAGAAGACCGGGCGACGCGATCAGGAGCGAGCTCAGACACAATATTGGAAGCAGATTTCGACACTTCATTAGACACACTCCTCCTCACAGAATTAAGTCGCAAAAACGTGGAACGCAGCGTTCCTCACAGGAGACGGGTCCGTCTCCGTGTTCTAGCTAGAGAGCGCGAACAGAATGTTCGGGCCAGAAATATGGGGCTGCTTAGAATCCAGCGAGAAGCAACCAAGTCAGTGGCGCTGCTGGGACTTGGTTTGAACTTCTCTCACCAGAATTCTGGAAGGTGAGTTCACTGTAATTTTGGCCCGAGTCTACGACAAGATGTCAGATGGTCAACCCGGGAGTACAGGACCTAAAGTAGAAATAGGTCAGACGTAGAAGCGAGTTTTGGCGATCGATGGCACACGAGCCGTCGACTAACCGTCATTGGACAAGAACGGTTAGTTCCGATGGAGGGCTCGAAATCGGCTTCATCGGCACCGGGCCACAATGAGAGTCACCTCATTCGCAATTCTGGGCATCATCTTCGAATACGATAAGAACTGTATTGCCGTTGAAAGCATGCTGGAGTATGTATGTATTTATAGCCTTCAGGTGTTATCCACTTAACTCGCTTTGGGTATCGAGCGAGCGTCTCCGGGAAATCCTGCGGTTCAGGAAATTGGCGCGACGGTCATGCTTCATCTTCCAGCTGGCGTCTTCGGTCTTCGGCCTCCGGTGCAATTGATGGTGCCTCGTGTGGTCATTGTCGGTGGCGGCTTTGGAGGTCTCGCCGCAGCTCGCACTCTGCGCAATACTCCAGTGCGCGTGACGCTGATCGACAAGCGGAATTATCATCTCTTTCGACCGATGCTGTACCAGGTCGCAACCGGGCTCCTTTCCGGGGATGAAATCTCCGGTGCTTTGCGTTCCATCTTCAGTCAACAAAAAAACGTTGATGTGCTGTTGGATAAAGTCACCGACATCGACTCAAAGCAACGCATTGTCCATCTGACACGAGGTGAGGTGCCGTACGACTTCCTTATCCTCTCGACTGGCATTCAATACAACTATTTTGGGCACGATGAATGGCGACACTTCGCCCCCGGCCTTGAAACGCTCGATGATGCCGACGTCATTCGCAGCAAGGTACTGCGCGCATTCGAGCGAGCTGAGGAAATGGCCTCCATTGAACAAGCCGGTGATGAGGAAATTCGCCGGCAGTTGACCTTTGCACTGGTGGGTGCGGGAACAGTTGGGGTTGAGATGGCGAGCACGCTTGCCGAAATGTCGCGCATGGCTCTGGCGCATGACTTTCGGCACATAGATCCTGCTTCGGCACGGATTCTTTTATATGAAGCCGGGGCTCGCATCTTGCCCACATATCCGGAGGGTCTTTCCGTCAAGGCGCAGCAGCACTTGAAGAGTTTAGGCGTCGAGATCCATACCAATGCGCGTGTTACGCGTGTGGATGCGGAAGGAATTGTCGTAGGCGGACAGAGAATTCAGGCCGGCACGGTACTGTGGGGAGCGGGGGTGGTTGCCTCTGCGGCCGGTCGCTGGCTAAAAGCAGAAACAGACGGATCCGGAAGGATCATCGTCGGACCAGACCTGTCGGTACCGGGACATTCGGAGGTGTTCGGAATTGGCGACACCGCGCATGTCATTGCTCCAGTTCGAAATTTGCTGGGCATCAAATCGAAAACTCCCATGATGATGCCAGGAGTGGCTCAACCTGCGATCCAGGAGGGGGAATACGTCGCGAATGTCATTCGGCGCCGGGTGGCGGGTCGTGGGAAACCTAAACCATTCTGGTATTGGGACAAGGGTGATCTCGCAATTGTGGGCAGGACATACGCAGTAGCCGACTTGCGGTTTGTGAAGTTCGCAGGCTTCCCAGCATGGGTCATTTGGGCCGTTGTGCATATTTACTTCCTCATTGGATTCGCCAATCGGCTCTTCGTATTGCTGCAGTGGGGATTCGCGTTCCTGACCCAACGCCGTCAGGTGAGAGTGTTGCCCATGGAGCCGTCCTCGTCGCAGAAACTTATGGATCCCGCGGCTTGATATTCCAACCAGCCACGCTTGGCATGGAGTAAGGCGAAGGATTTCAAGAATGAAAGAGACAATCATGACAATCGCAGTGATCGGCGGTACGGGACTCATCGGATCAAAGCTTGTCAACAAACTTCGCGAGCATGGACACGAAGCAGTAGCGGCAGCACCGAACACCGGGGTCAACACAATCACGGGCGAAGGACTTGCTGATGTACTGAAAGGCGCCTCGGTGGTCGTTGACGTATCAAACTCTCCCTCCTGGGACGACGCTGCCGTCCTGAAGTTCTTTGAAACGTCAACGCGTAATCTACTTACCCATGAAGCGGCCGCAGGGGTAGGACATCACGTTGCGCTATCGGTTGTGGGAACTGACCGGCTGTCCGAAAGTGGTTATTTCCGCGCTAAGATCGCTCAGGAAAAACTGATCAAAGAGTCTTCAATCCCCTACTCGATCGTGCATGCGACGCAGTTCTTCGAGTTCCTCAAGGGACTTGCAGACATTTCTATGGTCTACAGCAAGGTGCATTTGCCGCCTGTGCTTTTCCAGCCGATGGCCGCCGACGATGTGGCAAGCGGTGTCGGCAGGATTGCAGTTGGTCAGCCGGTAAACGGAATCGTCGAGTTAGCGGGCCCGGAGCAGTTTCGCGTGGATGAACTAGTCCGGCGGCGCTTGGCATCGCTCAAAGATCCCCGCGAGGTCGTCGCTGACCCAAACGCGCGTTACTCTGGAGCGAAACTCAGCGAGAGAACACTGCTGCCGGGCAATAACGCTCAACTCGGCGAGATCCGTTTCGAAGCCTGGTTGACTCAGCCCGCAGCCCAAATTCCGAGTGCGCATCCTCAGCCCACAAACGTCGCACTAATGGCCAAGGGGAAAGAGGGTCATAAAAAAGCTAGCTGATATGAGGTCTGCGTACGCTGCGAATCCTGCCTGGCAGGACGGACCACATCGAACACTGGCTCATCACTAATGTAAAAGACTGCTCAACCTCCAGTCTGGTTAGGGAACGCCGGGAGCACGATGTGCACTGACGAACACAACCCGCCCCGCCATATGCCGGTCAGTGAGCGGAACCTGAGATAGCTTTTTTCCCACATCGTTTCCCTACATTTACAACCATTGCGCTGCTGGGTATGAGTTCCAGAATTTGAGAGGAAACAAGCGCATCGTGGAGCACCACATCGGCTTCGCGAAGCGTTCGCAATGCAGGGCCAAGAGGGATCGCCCGGGCCCGCGCCAACGAGATAGACTTTGCCCTTCATCTCAGCTCTTCGGGACAAGAAAGTTCTGTGTTGCGCAGATTCCGAAACGCTTTGAAGGCTTCGGCGCTGGCCTGTTCATGCAGAAGCTTTCGCCTCGTGTCTGGGTCGAGGTCCGGCTCCGAAAACAGACGGCGACGCAGTTCGCCGAGTTCCTTCACCCAGGATGGATATTCCGACCCGAATTGCTGCTCCAGTCGTTGCGCCAGGGCCAGGCTGTTCCCAGCGGTGGAGATGGCAAATTGCAGCGGTGGTCGTCTCCTTTTTCCGTTGGAAAAGTCGTCCGCTGTTTTCTGCCGGCTCCTGCACAAGAAATCCCATCTTCGGATGGGCACATTCGATATCCACACTCAGGCCGCGACTGCGCAGTTCTTCCGAGGTCAGCGGTCCGATCGAGGCGATGACGACCTGGGCAGCGCGTCATGCAATTCGGTTGCGCAGACCATACTTTCGGCAATCTGGAATAAATGACGTATCTGGACTGAGGAGCGACGAGCATCACTTGGATCTCGCCACCAATGATCAAGGTGACCGCTGCTTGCAGAGGCCCGGTATCTTCCGGCAATGCCCACTCGTAAACACACACGGGAAATACTCGCGCGCCACGCTGTTCCAGGCCAGCTAACAATTCCGGATTGGAGACGCCATATTCCTGAACCGCAACGCGACGGTCCTGCAACGGAAAGTTGCCTTTCTCTCTGTCCAGCATAGCGAGCAGATCGCGAACCCGTTCGACCGCCTTCGAAAATCGGCTCCGGCAGAACCCATCACAAGTGTTGCAGTGGAGGCGGTAATAACGCTCCGGCTAACGAATACCTATTGAGAATTCCCATCCGCAGTACTCGCCGGGCGCCGCGCCAGGCGGACAGTGTAGGCACGTCGCTTGAATTCGCTGATCGACCGTGGCTGCGAACGTTTCGAACTCAACTGTACCAACCCTCTTGCAGGGGAAGTCAGGCAAGCCCTTGCGGCGGCGGGCCTCTTGTACGCGACACACATCCATGAAAAAGCGTAGATGCTGCCGATCATTGGACCATTCGGTTCGCTGAGAGTTAATGACGGCGTAGAGCCGTAGGCTCAATGCTTTTTCGAGAGCCTCAAGACCGCCGCCTTCCGGAATGTTGAATGTGCTCATGATCCGGCGAGCCTCCGCCGCTGCAAACCGCTTCCACGAGCGTGCATCGAGTTCCATGGCGGTTTCCATATCGAACCGCTCCTCAGCTGCGAGAAACCAGCACCCGTCATGCGCGAGCCAGTTCTTGGCGAACATTTCCAGCGCACGCAACAGATGCTCGCGACTCATCGACTCAAATGCATTCTTTGCAAAGGAAGACATTGTCCCGTCCTTGGGATTCAGGAACCTTCTTGGGAACAACTCGTCCGACCCGATTTAACAAAAGGTGCTGTGAATAATGTGACAAATTTGTCAAAAGGCAGGAAAGAGTCGAAAAACGCGAGGCCCCTACAGATTAAGCCGCTGCCCTTTCTTAACTTGCGCCCGCAGTACATCGCAAACCAGCGAACAGGCCTGCTTTACTTCGGGAATCGCAATGTAGCAAAACACGCGCTTGCCAGTACGGCTTGTCGCTACTATGCCTGCCGCCTTCAGCACCGCAAGGTGTTGTGAGAGGTTCGCTTCACTGACGCCCAACCGTCGCCGCAGTTCGGACACGGGGTAGGCCCGATTACCCACAAGGTCGAGAATTTTAAGACGAACGGGATTCGCAAAGGCCTTGCAGATTCCTGCTCGTCTCTCATAGAGTTCTTCCTCCATCGAGCGTTTCCCGCTGCGACTTTTCATTCCTCGTCCCCCTGCTCAATAGCTTACGCCATGGCACTCATTCCGCATCAACATGATAGCCCGTGATCATCGCACGAAGAAGACTGCTCGGAGTAGGGCCGGTCGTCGATAGGTAAATGTGCCCGATCAGGAATGCCAGAAACAGATAACTTCCGAGTGTATGGGCTGGCCCAAGAACCCAGAGTCCTCCAACCCATGAGAACAGTCCAGGCCAGCGATCAGCACCCCACATCAGGACTCCGGTAACAATCTGAAATGGCAGCAAAACGTTCAACAGCAGCATGTATGTGATCTTTTGCAGCGGATTCAATTTCCGCCGCGGGTCAGCGTCGAAGGGGTGCTTCTCCCCTTTGAAGATGCCATAGAAATAGAAACGCGCCTGACGAACGGCTGCCCCGGTAAAGTCATCCATGCGCGGCAGAAAGTGATGATACTTTTCCGCCGTCACGTGATAGAAGATTCCGAGAAAGGCATTAAAGATCAACGCAAATCCGATCCAGGAATGCCAGCGAACCGCGTTGGCCATGGAACCAAAGATTCCGAAGCGATCCGGGTAATGAATGGCCATACCGGTGAGGATCAAACTCACCATGCCGGCCGCCTGAAGCCAGTGCCATATGCGTTCGTGAAGAGAGTATAAAGGCGATGCTGAGTTCATGAGTGACCACCAAAAAGGCGAAATGCCCCGTGTAAAAGGCTGAACAAGATTGCGCCTGCAACGCAGAGCCATCCCATCCACTCGACCCATCCAGCTCTGCTGTAACCGCCTATATAGAAAGAACTCAGCAGAACCCGGTTGTCGAAGGTTGGCTCTTTTGAGTTGAAGTTCACAACGCTCAAGTTCTTGCCGCGATACACGACCGGCACTCCTGTCGGAAGTGATGAGTTTAGATCGACGGGGCGCGCGAGCATGCTGTTTTTCTGGTGGCAAGCGACACAATCCCGAATTGCCTGTTTCTTGCCAACCACCCCGTGTGTCATGGCCCAAGGCACCACTTCAATGCGAAGCTCGGGGTCTGCCACGCCGGAATATTTCTGCAGCAGGCCCTTGACCAGAGCGATCTTCTCCGGAGTGTCATAAACGGACTGAGGGAGGTCGATGATGCCATCCTTGTCGGCAAAGGCCTTCAAGATCTCGGGTCGATAAGGGAATTCCCCCTCCGCCGCCTTGCCGGCGTAGAAGGCATTTTGCACCTGCCACGTAAAGACCGGCCTGCCTTTGCTCTTGTCGAACCAGTAGACTCCGGTGATCAGGTTCGTCGGCCGTATCTGGTGATTGCTGTTCTTGTCGACCGTGGGGATGTAGGCGGGCAGATAGCCTCTTACTTCCGATTCGGGATCCACAATGGAACCCTCGATGCCGCGATATGTGATGCGACTGCCGCCCGTGTCCATCACAAAACCCCAATCGTCGCTTCGGTAGGCCCAAAAGTGTACGGCGGGGATGTGGCAGGTTTGACAGGCGAGAGATCGCAAATGCGCGGATTTATAAGGAAGGAACGCGTGCCCTTTCTCGGCGTCGTGACAATCGCCGCACGCCCGCATGGTGTCATGCTGCGTCAGATTCACCGTCTCCGGAGGAATGTTGCCCCGCGCAAAGTTGTGATTGGGGCGCCGCAGATAGACCGCCAGGTCTTCCTCTGTGGGCTTATAGCGCAGGTTCTTTTTGGGGTCTTCTTGGATCATGCGCCCGGGGTTGTTTACAGAGAAATGACAATCGATGCAAATCAAGCCCGCAGCGGCGTGAACGTCCCAGGGAAAGTCCATCTTCTCCTTCCCCACCATGTTTGGCGAGACCGTGTCGCTGATCTTTGCGCCGTTGTAGATCCAGCCGGCCTTCTCAGTTCCGCGCATGATGTCCGCGTGTTGAATGGGCTGAATGGTCGTCGTGTTCCGGGCCGTGAAGCCATGGCATTGAGCGCAGTTTTCCAGTGTCGGGTCAGAGATGTCGAGCGTCTCCGCCTTCACCGTTCCGTCACCATTGAAAGCACCGCGGTTGTACGTGAATGCCCCACTCGGTTGCCGGACCACGATGCGCGTATCGACGAGGGTGGCATTATTGGCCCAACGAAAGTCACCCGCAGACATTTCCTTCTTGCGCTCGCCGCGGCTTGCTTTGGGAACATGACATAAAAAGCAGTCCGCTTCCGCAAGGCCGCTCTTTTGCCAATCCCATGGAATTATCTGGCCCGTTTCCCGATCACGAATGGTGTAGCTCGGGTCCAATGGCCCACTGGGTTTTGCCTCGGGACTAAGAAAGCGGTGCCCGCGCAAGTCGTACTCCGAAATTCCGCCGCCGGTATGGCAGCCGCCACATTTCGTCAGCCACTCCGGTTGGCTCATATCGGCGTCCGAGGGATCTTTGATATCGGCCCGAGTGAGTTGGCGGTTCGGGATAATCGAGAACTTACCGAACATTCCTGGGGAGGTGTTGAACGGAGCGGCACCATGCGAGGTCAGCAGGGCCCGGTCCATTTCGGTCTTGCCTTGCTGGAAATGGAAGCTGTTCGCAATGAACTCATAGTCGTGGCAGTCTCCGCCGCAAGTCTGGCGCGTGCTGATCGGCTTGCCGCTCTTTAGCACATTCTCCCCGGCGTCGTCTTTCAGAATGATCTGGGGATGGGCGAGCTTCAAAGGCTTGGCCGGAACATTCGGCGGGTTCGTCCCCGCTCCTGAACTCTGGCCAAAGGACACAGCACACAACAGCACGCCAACAGCCGCGTGCAACACAGGCCGCATCCCATTGGTCCAGCCCGACTGGGATGGGTAGTTTGCTCGTCGAATCATATCTGTTCTCCTCGTGCGGGACAGCCGCAAGTCTCCTGCAGGCACCCTTGGTGCCCAGGACTCACTTGCCGCAGGTCTCCGGCTGTGGCGAGTCCGCTGCGTGACTGATAAGGAAGGCAGAAGAATCGAGCAGTTGGTCTGCAGGCAGGTATTTGGTCAGTGGTTCTTTGCCGTGGTTGTGAGTTCCCGCGGCAAAATAAGCGCGCCATTGGGCCATGGTCTTGTTCATCGGAGTAAGCTCGCCTCCTGCTCCCCCCTTGGCATGGCATTGACGGCAGGTGTCTTTGTAGAAATGACGCCCTTTAGTTTCGCTGCCTCTCTGGGCTGCGGTGAGTGCGGAGAACAGGCCGGAAACAGCGACGATGACTAACAGAAAAAGCATGAATTTCGCGAATCGCATCATGAAAGTCTCCACGTTATTGACTTGCGTAAGTGTGCAACTGACGAAGATGATAGCAAATCGCGCACACGCAGTTCTGTGATCGGGGGCACACAACTCCAGGATGGGAGAACACGAAACGGTACGTACTTAAGTAATTGCTAACTTTCGAAAGTATGTGACTACGAACACTGCGGCAGCCCTGTCTCTTGGTGAATCATGTACCTGCTGTACTCGGTCATCCTTACTCACCCTGACCCGTATAGCCCGGCCTTTCGGCCTCAGAACCGTCCCGGCCGCGCAATTCATAGAAGAGAGGAATTGTTCTTATGCGGAAACTTCTGCTGACAGTACCGATCTTCCTGCTGGTTTCGGGGCTGTGGGCTCAAACGGCGCCGCCTGCGACGGATGATGCCACCCAGCTTCGTCAGGAAATCGACCAACTCAAGAAAACTATCAATACAATGGAACAGCGGCTCGATGCGCAAGAAAACGCCAACAAGGCTGCCGCTCAAGTACCCGCCACTCCGGCTGCGGTGACGCAGCCGCCGGCACCGAATTTCGCACTTGTCTCAGATCTGCAAACCAGTGTTCGCGACCTTAACGAGCGCGTCAACGCGACCGAACGGAAATCACTTCGCGACCGATTGGAGTGGGGAGGCGACTACCGCTTCGAAATGCACACGATTCGCGGCAACATTCCCACTCATTATGACGGCATGCAGATGCAGAACCTGCTGGTGAACTCGATGTGGTTTGCCGGGCTGAACGGTTACACACCCAGTCAGATGATTGGCCTCTTGAGTAGCCCGACTTTGCCAAACGGGGCTGCCAACACGCCGGCGAACTTCGGCCAGTTGCTGAATGGTGCGGTCGCCAGCAACTATGCCGCATACCAGTATTTCGTTAACAATCTCACGTTCACCAGTACGAATCCGAAAAGCCCTGGGCTGAAGCAAATGGTGAGCGCTTTTACCCCGGCTCAACAACAGGCCTTTATGAGCTATCTCGGTCAGGTGCCGGGAGTTCTCCAGGCCGCGTACAGCGCGAACAGCGATGCCCTGATGACCAACCGCCTTCGCCTGCGTTTTGATGCTCATGTCGCCGACAACGTCAGTTTCGGAGCCCGTCTCAGCATGTATAAGGTATTCGGAGATTCGACCGGTCTTCAGGTTTTTGACGGCCAACCGACCTCTCTTGCGATTGACGGGACGACTGAAGGAGTTCCAACTGGCGACATGGTGCGGGTGGAACGCGCCTTCTTCAGTTGGAACCACATTGGAGGGTCGAACCTTTATCTCTCGATCGGCCGCCGGCCCTCGACGGATGGCCCGCCACTTAACTATCGTGACGACGAACCTCGAGGCGGCACGCCATCCGGTGCGCTGATCGACTTCCAGTTTGACGGCATCACCGCCGGATACAACGTCAACGAAAAGATGACGCTGCGCGCCTGCTACGGCATGGGGTATTCATCCGGCTTCGGCAACGGAGCTCTACTCGAAACTCCTGCGGACCGGGTCAAGTCGGTGCACCTGTTCGGCGGCAATATGGATCTCTACAGTACCGACAGGACCTTCATTCAAGTGACGCTAGCGCGTGCCTGGAACGTGACCGACGGCTTCGATGGATTGATGGTGCTGCCGAATAACCCGCTCACCGGTGCTGCGGTCAATGCCCCAGTGGTCATGCGCTACGCTCCGTCAGCAAACTTGGGAGCCATTGACCTGTACGGTATAAACCTGCAGAAAAAATTGCGAAACTTTGACCTTTTCGTCAGCGGCAACTGGTCAGGCCTTCGCCCCAATAGCCTGACCACCCCGTTCGGCGGTCTGATGAGCGACCCTTTCGAAACTCCTCACAACCACGACGGCCAGATGTACTACGTGGGTGTCAGGTACAGCATTCCCAAAGACGACGGCCGCACCAAGGTTGGATTCGAGTTCAACCACGGTACCCAGTACTGGTTCAACTTTGCCCAAGCGGAGGACGACATTATCGCTCCCAAGACCGACACGCGTGGCAACGTCTACGAAACCTATCTCACGCACCGCATTCATGATCACTTCGTGGTGAAAGGAAGCTATATCAACTACGACTACACATGGTCCGGGTCCGGCTGGCAGGTTGGCGCTCCCAAGCGTCTCAACTCCACGCCGATACTGGGCTTCCCCACGTACGACACAGCCAAGATGTTGACCCTTGGTCTGGTTGCGGAATTCTGACGAAAGCGTCAGTAAGGAGGGCTGGTGAAGCGCCAGCCCTCTTCTTTTTGGAGTTCTGCTGCAAAGCGCCCCCAAAAGGCGTCGTCAGAAGTAGTGGATTCACTTTGCGGAACTGGACACGAATAAACACGATTTCCACTCACGTGGAGAAATAAACTGTGGAAGAAATCGGGCCTCTCAATCGCCGAACTTGCGGCAAGAGAATTTGAGAGGGAGAGGCAAGTCAAAGAACATCATCCCACTCCACTTAATAACGCACAAAGGCTGGTTAGGAAACTACACATTCCTAACATACGATGGAGAGAACCAATATTTCTGCGGGCCGGAAAACTCCCAGCAAACGGGTGCGATCTGCGCGTAACGTATTTAGTTTCAGCAATTCGCTGCAGACGGGTGCAAGAACTTGTGCCGTAAACGCCGACGCTGCGGCTCGCCTTCTCGTCCCCCTTCCCCCTTTCTTCCCCACCATCCGGCAAAAACTAGTTGTAAAGAAAAGCGGTGAGCTGCCGTGGAATGTGTTGCTGGCGGAGAGTGAGGGATTCGAACCCCCGATACCCTTTCAGGTATGCCGGTTTTCAAGACCCGTCTGGTGAAAATGATGCATACTCGCCGTTTTCGATGAACTGTGACGGTTTGCCGCTCCCGGTTAGCGGAAAAGCCCACAGGCTGGGCTTGCCATTGGCAAAGTCGGTAAACAGAAGTGTTTTTCCATCTGGCGAGCAGGCGCTAGGCACAATGTCATGATCGCCGCTGAAGACGCTTTCTTCGGCGCTGCTGCCATCGGCGAGTTTGCGGAAAATACTCTCTCGGCCATTTCGAAAGCCCGCATAGTAAATCCATTTTCCATCACGGGACCATCTCGGCGTAGTGTTGGCGACGGGTTCGAAGGTCAGCCGGGTTCGGACGCCGCGCGCGAGGTCCAGCACAAAAATGTCCGCTGCACCCGCTCCGCTGTCTGTTTGCAGAGCGGCCCGGTCTCCTTGCGGAGACAGTCGCGCAATCACTTGGGTCAGATTGTCGGCCACCACCCCGGCTTCTTTTCCGTTACGATCCAGCCACACCAACTGCATGGCGCCGATTGCACCACTGCTGTAAACCAACAGGCCATTCTCCGCGACGGAGGCGTCCATGTGCCAATCCGTGGGATCGTTGATCACACCGTTCGCCACCACCTGTGGCTCCCCTTTCAACTCGCCATTCGCCGCGTCGAAGCTCTGCGCCAGCAGTTTGTCGGCTCGGGCAAACAGCAGGAATCCGTTGGCATACACTGCATTCGATTGCGTGTGAAACATCAAGCGATTCTCCCGCCCGTCAAGCGAAGCATAGTAGATCGCGTCATTGGCTGCTTTGGCGTTGTCGCGAGTGATGGCGAGATAGACCAGATGTTTGCCGTCCGGGAGGAAAACCGGCCAGCGATGCGATGTATGTTGCGCCGGGTCGACTTTGGTAAGAGGCTGCGGCGTTCCTCCCGTCGCGCTGATTCTTAGCAACGGTTCGCTGGGTCCGGGCGAGAAGACGATCGTTCCTCCCGGTCCCCAGGCAGCTCCGCGACCCGTTGGCGCGTCGGCAAGTTCGATCGGAGAACCCGTGTTCACATCCACTTTCTTCAGCTTCCCATCGGCAAAGAATCCCAGGGAGCGGCTGTCGGGCGACCAGAAGGGAAAGGTTGCGTCAAAAGTCCCTGCGATGGGATGTGCCTCCTGGGAATTGATGGGCCGGAGCCAGATTTCCAGATTGCCCTCGCTACCTGCCGTGGTAGTGAAGGCGATGAGCTTGCCATCCGGCGACACTACCGGCGGTCCAGCTGTATCGCCGGTCAGCCGGAAAAGCGTGTTGGGTGGAGGATCGAGGGAGGCGCGGATGCTCGGCGCTGGATTCGCGGGATGATAGAGAAGGATTGTGCCCAGCACGCCCGATACCAGCGCTGCCGCGATGGCCACAATCCACCTGGCACGCTCTCGCGTGCTCGAGCCGCGTTGTGCAGAAGTGGCTATCGGCTTCTCATCGGTGATCGCCTGGAGGTTCAGCTTCAGATCATGAACCGTTTGAATGCGCTCGTCGGGATCTTTTTCCAGGCAGAGACGAATGACGCGATCGAGCGACGGCGAGACTTCCGGGCGAACGGTCGACGTCGACGGCGGTCCACCGCGAGAATTTGTCCTACAATGCTCGCCTGCGTCTTGCCTTCGAAGGCGCGCTTGCCGGTTGCCATCTCGAACAACATTGCGCCGAAGGCAAAAATGTCGGAGCGGGCGTCGGCCTCGATCCCCTGCACCTGCTCGGGCGACATGTATTGCACCGTGCCGATCACCGCTCCTGCGGCGGAGAGTGGCGTCCCGGGCGTCGCCGCAGGACTGGTCTGAGTCAACGCCGCCGCCAGCACGGACGCAGAACCGCTTCCTCGGGCACCGGTGGCTGCGGTGGCTGCCGCTGGCTTCGCCAGACCGAAATCGAGCAGCTTGGCGCCCAGCTTGGTTAGCATCACGTTGCCCGGCTTCAGGTCGCGATGCACCACTCCGGCGCGGTGCGCTTTTTCAAGCGCGTCGGCAATCTCGATGGCAATCTTCAGCAGCTCTGCCGCTGGCAGAGGACCCCGCCTGAGCCGGTCGGCCAACGACTCGCCCTCCAGAAATTCCATCACCAGGAATTCGGTTGCGCCGTCGTGGCCAACGTCGTGCAGAACACAGATGTGAGGATGCTGAAGCTGAGAGATGATGCGGGCTTCGCGTTCAAAGCGAGCCCGCAACTCGGCATTCGCCACCAGTTGCGAGTTCAGAACTTTGATCGCAACGGTGCGGTCCAGACGGGTGTCCTTGGCGCGATAAACTTCTCCCATACCGCCCGCGCCGAGTGGCGAGTGGATTTCGTAAGGACCGAGTTTCGTGCCAGAGGCGAGGGCCATTCGTGCGAGTGATTATACCTGTGCAACCTGTTGCAGTGGTTGCGGATTCTGGACAGTTGGTCGGCCATCCAGAAGTTGGGACGAAATCTATGCTAACTTCCGGAAACTGATCGCTCGCTTCGAAGTTCAGATCAGTTCTCAGTCCGGTGATGGGACTGGCCATTCAAGCGGGTAGATTGACCATCTTCGCGACCTAGGTGCCATCAACCACTCGGCCAACTCTCCGCAATTACTACACTTTTACTATAGTCTCCATGGTCTCAACCCCGTCCATGGACCAATTTCGTTTTGATTCGGTTACACGTGCTTGCCAGAACGCGTACAGAGGTTTTCAAGACCGACTGTTTCAACCACTCACACATCCCTCCGCTGTTTATGCGGGCGTGTAACTTTCCTTAGTTTACAACAGCGACCCTCCGGCCTCGGCTTCGGAGGGCACAGCGCATTCCTGCCAGGTGAACCGGTTGCTACTTTTGTATTTTTGTTTCTTTCAGCAGTCCGAAGGCTTGCGAGTGAAATTCCATCACCTCGGCGAAGTGGGAGAGGAAATAGGTCAGGCTATGGTCGCCGGGGTATGGACGATACTGGTGTTTTACATTCTCTTTTTTCAGCTCAGCGTCCAGAGTGGCCGCCCCTTTTTCAAAGCCGTAATTGTCATGCTGGCCGCAGTTGAAATAAATCGCCTGCTGCCGCAAAGCTGCGACGTGCTGCCTGGCGAGCATGAACACGTTGTTCGCATTCCAATGCGACACCTTGATGGGATTTCCAAACACTGCAGCCAGCACTTCAGCGAGAGGCGCGCCCGATTTCATGGCCGCATCGAGTTCCCGCGGCGAATCGGTGATCAACGCCGCGCTCTGCGCGCTTGCAGCAGAGAAAAGCTCGGGATGCGCGAAGGCGAAGCGCAGGGCCCCGTAGCCTCCCATGGAAACACCGCTAATCGCGCGGCCGCTGCGTCCTTTACGGATGCGATACTTGCTCTCGATGTAAGGCATGAATTCTTCAAGGAAGAAATCGCTGTAGCGGGCCTTGCCGTCGGCCGAATTGATATAGAACGTGCGCCGTGCATCCGGGGCAACGATGAGGAAGTCGCCCATTTTGTGCTGGTTACGTAGATCGTCAAGCAGCGTCCAGCCACCGCTATTGAACAGCGTCTGCTCGTTGTCGCCGAGGCCATGCAGAAAATAGAGGACCGGATAAAGCCGCACTGGAGGCTTCGCGCCGGCGTCATAGCCTGAAGGCAGGTACACACAATAACGTACAGACCGTTGGAGGATGCGGCTATTCAGCGCGCTGCAGTCGATGCGGCTCTGGGCGAGCGCGGAACTGGCGAGCGCCAAGGCAACGCAGAGGAGGATATTGGCCGAGCGCAGCATTTCGCGGCGGCGGTTCACTCGTAGCGCAGCGCCTGCACCGGATCGAGCCGTGAGGCGCGCCTCGCGGGATACAAACCCGAGACCAGACTTACTATGAGGGACAGGAGAATCGCGAAAGTTACCAGCCACCACGGTACGACCCAGAAACGATCCGGCGGCAAAGATTGGCTCTTCAAATAAATATTCGTTGCAAAATTTATGATCTGGCCGATGGCCCAGCCCAGAGCCACTCCCAAGGCGCCCCCGAAGATGCCCATCGTTCCTGCTTCGGCGAAGAAGAGTTTCTGCACGTCACCGTCGCTGGCCCCAATGGCTTTCATAATTCCAATCTCGCGGCGCCGCTCGAGAATTGCCATCACCAGCGTGTTGATGATTCCAATGCATGCCACGGTCAGGGCCAAGCTTCCAAAGATCAGCAAGAATAAGTCCAGAATTTTAAAAAACTGAACGATGCTCTTACTCGCGTCGAGAATCGAGAACGTGCTGAACCCCATTTTCTTAATGGCATCCTCGACGCCTTGCACTTGCGTGGGACTTTTTACCCGCACACTGAGCGAGGAATACACCGGAGTGTTGTTGCCCGCGCGCGCAATCTCGCGGATGTCAGTGGGCTGCATGACATGCAGGCTCTCCGCCAGCTTCAGCGGAAGAAAAACCTTGCCGCGAGCCGGGCCCCGCATGCTTTCCGGGTCTAGATCGACGACACCGATAATCGTAAGTTTCTGTTCGCGCGAAACCACCGAATAGGATGCCGCGTCATCAGTGGTCGAATCCTTCGGGCGAAGCGGCACGGTCTGCACCGGCGCAGTTTCGCGCTGCGCATAGCGCATGATCAATTCTTTGCCCAGCAGTGGCTTCGCCAATTCCGAGACCTCCAGCTCTGGAGCGCCCAGCGCCGGAGTTTTGCCCAGCAATTCCTCGGCAAACGATTTCTGCAGAATCGCTTCGGGAGCCGTGTCCGAAGTAAAGAAGCTTCCCTGCATTCCATCAAACGCGTCATTCGATTTCATGGAGTCGG
Source organism: uncultured Acidobacteriota bacterium (assembly GCA_963701925.1). Classification (GTDB taxonomy): domain Bacteria; phylum Acidobacteriota; class Terriglobia; order Terriglobales; family Acidobacteriaceae; genus Sulfotelmatobacter. The sequence continues at coordinate 629,894 of CAVPBQ010000003.1, read as the reverse complement.
GCATGGCCGAAACCATGGTGAGATGAGGCTTGTCGTCGAATCGCAGTTCGGTGACGAAGCGGATGTCGGGATAGGCTTCCAGCACATTGGGCAAATGTTCGATGTCAAGCCGTGCTGGTTCGTCGAGCACCCGGCTCTCACCAGGATTAGGCCCATTGCGCTGCTCTTCGCGCCCCATCCCGCGCAGATCGCGGCGCGACGAAACCACGACCGTATCAAACAGCCCAGACTTCACCAGTCGACGGGAAGCAAATCGCTGCAGGCCGATTCCGAGTGAAAGCATCGCTACCAGCGAAGCCACTCCAACCGATATCCCCACGGTTGTAAGCGAATTTCGCAGGAAGGATTCGCGAAGATTGCGTAGCGCCAGTTCTGTCAAATCAGGAATCTTCACGACTCGCTCCTTTGCGCGGGGGCAGAGGTTGCCGCATCCCTCTGATCATTTTCTTGATCGGCGACCAATTTCCCGTCGGCCAGAAAAATCATGCGCTGCGCGTAGCGCTCGGCCAGCGTGCGCTCATGCGTCACCATGACCACCGTCATTCCTAGCTCACGGTTGAAGGCACGCACCATATTCATAATCTCCGTGCCGGTGCGGCTGTCGAGATTCCCGGTCGGCTCATCGGCCAGCAGAAGCTGCGGACGGTTAATCAGCGCTCGCGCCAGCGCCGCACGCTGCTGCTCGCCGCCAGAAAGTTCGCTGGGCCTGTGATTCATACGCGCCTGCAAGCCGACCCGATCTAAGGCTTCACGCGCGAGCGTATCGCGCTTGGCGCGCTCCACTTCAGCGAAACGCAGCGGAAGTTCCACGTTTTCGGCAACGGTCATGCTCGAAATCAGGTTGAAAGATTGAAAGACCATGCCCACGACATGAAGGCGATACTTCGCGAGTTCTTCGCGTGAGAGCTTCGCCAGATCTTTATCCTGAACGATGACGCTGCCCGATGTCGGACGATCCAAACCGGCAATCAGATTCAACATCGAAGACTTGCCGGAACCAGAGCTGCCGAGGAGTGCCACGAATTCTCCCGCCTGAACTTCGAGGGAGACGCCGTCGACCGCACGAATCAGGGTTTCGCCCATGCGGTAGTTCCGGCAAAGATTTTCTATGCGGATCGCAGCGTTTTGAGGATTGGGGAGCACCCGGTCTGTCGGCATGGATTTAACGGATTTCCCCTCGCAATACCTTCAACGCATCCGGATCTTTCGCGCCGTTCTTGCCGCCAGCGCCATTGGCGTCGACGACGGCATCGCCCTCGCCGGGCGCGAGAAACAGGTTGTCCTCGATTCCATGCTGCCGCGTGTACAAATCGTAGTAGCGGCCGCGAGCAGCGTAGAGTTGCGCATGCGTTCCCCGCTCCACAATGCGGCCCTGCTCCATCACAAGAATCTGATCAGCCCGGCGGATGGTGGAGAGTCTGTGCGCGATCACGAATGTAGTCCTGCCCTGCATTAAATAAGAAAGCCCCTGCTGGATCATCTGTTCCGATTCCGAGTCGAGGCTGGAAGTTGCCTCGTCGAGAATCAGGATACGGGGCTCCGCTAAAATCGCGCGGGCAATCGAGATGCGTTGCCGCTGGCCGCCCGAGAGCTTTACGCCGCGTTCGCCGACCACCGTGTCATACTTCTCGGCAAAGTTCTCTGCGAACTCATCGACGCGCGCGATGCGACAGGCACGCATGATTTCTTCCTCAGTCGCATCCGGCCGGGAAAACGCAACATTCTCGCGGATGGTGCCATCGAACAAAAACGATTCCTGCAGCACCACGCCCAGTCGCGTGCGGAATGAATCCAGCCGAACCGTGCTCAAGTCAACGTGATCGACCCGGACCATCCCCTTCGTGGGCACATAGAATGCGGAGATCAGGCCGATGGTCGTCGATTTGCCGGAACCCGAAGAGCCGACCAGCGCGGTGACGGTACCCGGCTCGGCGCGAAAAGAAATATCGTGCAACACTTCGTGCGCTCCGTCATAACTGAAGCTGACATCATCAAATTCGATCGTGCCCACGATGTCGGGCAGCATCATCGTGCGTCTCGGATCCTTATCTTCTTGACGCTCATTCATGATCTCCTGGGTCCGCTCCAGACCGGCCAGAGCCTCGGTCAGTTGCGTCCCGATTGAAACAATTTGCATGATCGGCGCAACCAGAAAAACCAGGAGAAAGTTATATGAAAAATAACTGCCCGGAGTCAGGCTATGCGCCACCATCTGCCGGCCGCCAACATACATCGTCGCCGCGCCCACCACGCCCAGCAGAACGCTGGCGGAAAGACTCATCAAAGAAGTCGCGGTCAAAGTCTTCATCACATTGTCGAGCAACCGCCTGACCCCAGCGGCGAAGATGTTCTCTTCGCGTTCTTCCGCGTGATATCCCTTAATCACCCGCACGCCGCCCAGCGATTCGGTGAGGCGGCCCGTAACTTCCGCATTGATCTTGCCGCGTTCGCGAAAAATTGGACGGATGGTCGCAAAGGCCTTATTCAGCACGACCGCGAAGCAACTCAAAGATCCAACTGCGACTAACGTCAGCGGAACCGAAATGCGCAGAAGTAGCACCAGCGCGATCGTGGCCGCAACCAGTCCTCCGGCGAAATCGACGAGCCCGGTGCCCAACAAATTGCGCACGCCCTCCACGTCGCTCATGATGCGCGCGACCAGCGCGCCGCTCTTGTTGGCATCGTAGTAAGCCACGGGCAGCCGTGAAACGTGCTTTTGTACCTGCTGGCGAAGGTCGGCAATCAGCCGCTGCGCCGCTTTGGAAAGCAACTGGGTCAGTGAAAACGAGGTCACGCCCTGCACCAGCGTCGCGGCCAAAACGGCCCATACCAGCGGTCGCAACAGCTGGGTGTGATGCTTGCCCACTACGTCATCGATTAGGAACTTCGAGGAATAGGGCAGCACGAACCCGGCCAGGCGGTTGATCACCATCAGAAAAAAGCCCAGCGCCAGCAGAGTGCGGCGTGGGCGCATGAGTTTCCAGACCTCCGGCCAGACCGCCTTCAACCGCTGAAGTTTCGGGGGCTTTTCGCCCTCTTTCTTAGAAGCGTCCAATTACCGTTTGACTCCGTCGGGCCTCAATTGGCTTCAATATTGTCACACATCGCCACGCCGCACCGAGCCGCCCGCCCACACTGACAACCGCCCGCCAGTCGATGTATGCTCGGGGCGTGCCTCGCCCGTCCGCCGCAGAACGTTCGCCAACTTCAGGCCTGCTGTTTGGCCTGCTGATCACGCTTTCTGCCGTGGTGGCCTATTCAGCCTACATCACATGGCAGGTGAACGGGCTGCGACGTCTGCAGACGGAGATGGTGGACCGCAATCGCAAGGACTCGCTGCAGTTGCTGAGAATTCAGAATGACCTGAGCCTGCTCGCGGTTGCCATGCGCGATATGGTCAGCGGAGATGAGCCTTACCCTCTGACCGCGTGGTCGGCGCAATTCCAGAGGATTCGCACCGATCTGGACGACTCGCTCCGGCTGGAAGCCAGCTTCGCAGCTGGCGGCCGGACGCCTGAGCAAAACGCGTTCCTGACCAGTTCCTTCACCCAGTTCTGGGATGCCGTGGACCGCGTCTTCTCGCTGGCTCACGACGGCAAGGATAAAGAAGCGCGGGCACAAATCCAGCTCTCGCTGCAGGAACGTCAGGCCGCCCTCAGCACGGCCGTCTCGCGACTGCTGGTGCAGAACAGCGAAAGTGAAGAGCAGGCCGGGCAACGGATCGTGCAGATATATGACCGTGTGCAGCGCGAGGTCTACGTTTTTCTGGCGGCAACTCTGTTCGCCATCCTCCTCACCAGCCTTTCGCTGATTCGCTGGAACCGGCGACTGTTCGCGCGTCTCACGCAAATCTCTGAACGGCGCAGCGAACTGGCGCAGAAGCTGATCGCAACCCAGGAATCGACGTTACGCTATATCTCTCGCGAACTACACGACGAGTTCGGACAAATCCTGACTGCGCTCGGATCGATGCTGCGGCGCGCCGGAAATCATGCGCCAGAAGGGTCGTCTCTGCGCGCTGACCTGCAGGAAGTGCTCGAAACCGTGCAGACCACGCTGGAGAGCGTGCGAAGCCTGTCGCAGGCGCTGCATCCGGTCATGCTGGACGAGGCCGGCCTCGAAACTACGCTCGACTGGTACATCCCGAACGTGGAAAGACAGACTGGCATTGCCATATCCTATAAAAAGCAGGGCGAGCCTTTCCCGGTGGATGGTAGCGCGGGCGTACATATCTACCGCGTCTTGCAGGAGGCGTTGAACAACATGGCGCGGCATTCCGGGGCCAAAGAAGCGTGGGTACGTCTGCGCTTTCTTCCTGAGGAACTCGAACTCGAGGTGGAAGATCACGGCGTCGGTCTTCCCGAGCGCCCCAACCGGCGCGGCATAGGGATGGTAGCGATGCGGGAGCGTTCTGAGTTGATGGGCGGACAGATTGTTTTTTCCCGTCCCCAGGAAGGTGGAACCTTGGTCCACCTCGCGGTTCCCAGGGAGAAAGCGGAAACGTATGGAAAAGAAGATCACAGTGTTGCTCGTGGATGATCACAGCCTGGTGCGGCGCGGTTTTCGCCGCATGCTCGAAGATGAACCGGACATGCAGGTCGTCGGCGAAGCGGCCGACGGCGAGGAGTCCATCAAGCTGGCGAAGCAACTGCGCCCGCAAGTCGTCGTCATGGATTGCGCGCTGCCCGGCATCAATGGCCTGGAGGCCACACGCCAGATTATTGATAATTTGCCGAACACCGCGGTACTCATGCTGAGCATGCATAACGAGAGCACGTGGGTGCGGCAGGCGCTCGAAGCCGGAGCGCGCGGCTACGTTCTGAAGAACGCTCTGGATCTGGAGTTGGGAGCCGCGATCCGCAAGGTCGCTGGCGGCGACACCCTCTTCGATCCGGAGATCGAGCAGCGTTCCTCGCTGAAAGGTGAGCGCAGCGGCGCGCTCACGCACCGCGAACTCGAAGTCCTGCAGATGATAGTTGACGGCAAGTCAAATAAAGAAATCGCCACCGTGCTCGGTCTCAGCGCGAACACCGTGGCCGTGCACCGCGCCAACATCATGAACAGTCTGGGAATTCACAAAACTGCGGAACTGGTCGTCTACGCAATCCGCGCCGGACTGGTGAGCGTGCCGTGAATCGTCGTTCGTTCTTATGGGGGATGGCCGGAGTCGCCTCGTTAGCGCAACTGCCTGGCGCGCGAGCGCTGGCCGCCCAGGCTCCAAGTTCGCCGGGATTTCGTTTCACCGATGTCACGCACCCAGCGGGCATTCAGTTTCAGCACAACAGCGGAGCTTTCGGCGGAAAATTTCTACCCGAGACCCTCGGCTCCGGTTGCGCCTTTCTCGACTATGACGGCGACGGCTGGCAAGACATTCTGCTGATCAATGGCGCCGATTGGCCCGGCCACAAAAAGCAGCGCAGCAGCCTACGCCTCTATCACAACAATCACAATGGCACGTTCACCGATGTCACCGTGCACGCAGGACTCGACGTTGAACTCTACGGCATGGGAGTCGCTGTCGGCGACTACAACAATGACGGCTTCCCCGACATTCTGATCACCTGCGTGGGACAGAACCGGCTGTTCCGCAACACGGGTAAGGGCACATTCGTCGACGTGACTAACACCAGTGGCCTGGGCAAGCGCGAGGGATTCAGCACCTCCGCGCTATGGTTTGACTATGATCGCGATGGCCGACTCGATCTCTTCGTCTGCAATTATGTGAAGTGGTCGCCGGAACACGATGTTTTCTGCAGTCTCGACGGAAAACATAAGTCGTATTGCACACCCGAGGCCTATCGCGGCCAGACCTGCTGGCTCTTTCACAATCGCGGCAACGGAACATTTGAGGATGTGACCGCGGCCAGCGGAATTTTTGACAGCAGTTCCAAGTCGCTGGGCGTTGCGATGATTGATGATGATCACGACGGCTGGATTGATCTGCTGGTCGCCAACGATACCCAGCCCAACAAGCTCTATCGCAACCAGCGCAACGGAACTTTCAAAGAGGCCGCGGTCGAGGCGGGACTCGCCTTTAGCAACGAGGGCAAAGCGCGCGCCGGGATGGGCGTCGATGTCGCGGACTTCGACAATTCGGGATCGCCCGGAGTCGCGATCACGAATTTCGATAACGAGATGATCGGCCTCTATCGCCTGAACGGCAAAACTTTCGAAGATATCGCGCCGCAATCCGGAGTCGGCATGGCGTCAAAAAATAGTTTGGGCTTCGGATGCGCTTTTCTCGATCTTAACCTCGATGGCTGGCTCGACTTCGCTGTCGCCAACGGGCACATTGACGAGACCGTGCGCAACATCCGTGGCAATGTTGGATACGCGCAGCCGCCACAGCTTTTTCTGAACGATGGAAGGGGCGGCTTTCGCGATGTGGCGTCGGAAGTCGGCAGCGACTTCGACCAACCGAAGGTCGGCCGCGGCCTCGCCTATGGAGACTTCGATCGCGACGGCGATCTCGATCTTTTGCTCACCACCAACAACGGCCCCGCGTATCTTTACCGCAATGATCAACTCGCGGGCAACCGAAGCATTCGATTCAAACTCGTGGGAACGACCTCAAACCGCGATGCCATCGGCGCGATGGTGCGCCTGTTTACCGGAGGACTCACGCAATCGCGAATGGTGAAATGCGGCTCCAGTTATCTTTCGCAATCGGAACTGCCTGTGACTGTTGGGGTGGAAAGGCGCGACAAGATCGACCGCGTCGTAATCGACTGGCCCAATGGCAGGACCGAGGAATACAAGAGCCTCACAGCCGGTCGCTGCTATGTTTGCACGGAAGGAAAAGGAATCACGCCCGAGAGCGGCTACTGAGCCGGCGTATTGCTGGCGCTCTGCTGCACCACACTTCCTGCCGCTTCAACCTCAATCTGGACCGAATCACTCACACGCAGAAAAAGCGTGCTGGGATTTTTCAATCCCCACTTCTGGTAAGGAATCGTGAAATGAATCGATGCTGTCCAATGGTCGCTCGACATCTCGACCTGCGCCGGCACGGTGATTTCACGATCCACGCCGTGAAGCCGGAAGATTCCATGCACGCTGACCGAAGATTGCCCTGAGCGCACACTTCCTTCAATACGCTGCGGGCGAAACGAAATTTCCGGATAGCTCTCGCTCTCCAACACATCTTTGTGCATCTTGCGATCGCGCATGCCGTTGCCGGTCTTCCCGCTTTTCGCGTCGACCAGAATCTCGCCCTGAATCTGGTTCGATCCCGGATCAAATTGCAACGCGCCCGGCTTGACTTGAAACGTCCCATTCACCGTGTGCAGCGCGGCATCCAGCGTGAACTTGACGGTCGATTTAGCAGGATCCGCCTGCAGTGCGTAACGCTGCGCGGACGCCGCGAGCGCCGTCGCCAGCAGAATAATAATGATTCCTGATTTCCAGCGAAATATGTTCGTCATCTATATCTATGCAGTGAGCAGGCTCCATCCCAGCGTCAATCCGTCCCAGACAATTTCTGCGGGCGGAACATTTCCGACGTGCAAGGCAAGAAAGTGCTGGAAGATTTCCGGCCTTGCCTGGAAGGTGCGCAAGACGCGATGCTGCAGTCTTGGCCGGCCATCGAGCATGAGCATCAGACGAGCCATCCACCACGGACGCAGCGCCAGCCTACGGTGCTCGGCCTGATACGTACTCAAATCGCCAGATACAAAACTATCGGCCAGCGCAACTGCCTGACTGAAACCCAGGCCCAGTCCCTCGCCCGTAATTGCATCGACCGTTCCGGACGCATCGCCGACCAGCGCCACATTTCCGCGATACACGCCGTGAAATTTTCGATTACCGGTGAGCGCTCCTCGTTCCGCCGAGACTGCTTCTGCTCCGCGCAGCCGCGCGCCCAGAGACGGCAGTTCGCGCAAAGCTTCCTCTGATCGCAACCTTGAATCCTGCGACGCCACGGCGACGCAAACTTCATCGGCGCTAACCGCAGTCGCGTAACCCTGGCAACGCTCGCCCCAGTAAACTTCCATGTGATCGGTCCAGGGCTTCACACCATAATGCCGCCGAAAAGCGTAACGCAGGCGCGTTCGTGGACCGTGATCGAGTCCAGCCCACTGCCGCACCCGGGACCTCGCGCCATCCGCGCCCACAATCCAGCGGGCACGGACGAAATGATTGTCCAGATGAACTCCATCTGCAGCAATACCGGTGACGCAAGCTCGCCACAATAATTCCACGCCAGCTTGTTCAGCACGTTGCGTGATCAACGGATGGAGCGCAGTCCGACGCACCGCCATACCACATCCGCCTGCAGGAAAAACCGCGTCGGCCGACAGCCTGGAGCCTACAAAACGAACGCCGCGAAATGCGCTGGAGTCCGCCGCCGGAACCTGAATTCCCAGCGCGTGTAGTGCAGCCAATCCATCGGGCAGCAGACCTTCGCCGCAGGCTTTGTCGATCGGCGGTTGTGCCCCGTCCGCTACCATGACGCGAAAGCCCTTCCGCCGCGCGGCAATCGCCACCGCCAACCCCGCGGGACCTCCGCCAACGACGAATATATCGGTTTCGCTTGGCAGGCTCTGATTCATCTTCGGCGCGTCACCAGCGCAGCAGCAACAGCTCCGAGCAGAAGCCCGGCCCCATCGCCGCCAGCACACCCAGAGTGTCCGGCTCCGGACGCCGATTCCGCATCACATCTTCCAACACTACGAGCACCGACGCGGACGATAAATTCCCAACTTTCTTCAAGCAGTCCCACGATGCGTCGAGTTGGCCATCATGCAAATCGAGAGCATCGGCCGTCGCTTCCAGCACTTTCGGACCGCCCGTGTGCAGCACCCAACTTCCAATGTCCTTGCGCGAATGTCCATATTCTGCGAGAAACGCATCCACATCGTGCCCGAGGTGCTCGCGAATCAGCGTGGGCACTTCCGGCGACAGCGTGATGCGGAATCCCTTCTCACTCACCTTCCATCCCATCATCTGTTCGGTGTCGGGATAAAACACCGAGCGAGTCGCCACGATTTCAGGTCCGTTCGCGGGGAGGTCGGCGCCGGTCACGATGACCGCGGCAGAGCCGTCAGCAAATAATCCGGAAGAAATTAAATTCGCCACCGACAGATCGTCCCGCTGAATGGTCAAAGAGCAGAGCTCAACAGAAACCAGCGCGGCGGCCTGCGAAGGATAAGCGCGCACATAATCCGCAGCGCGTGCGATTCCTGCTGCGCCCGCAACACATCCCAGCCCAAAGATCGGCAAGCGGCGGATGTTTCGCGGCAAGTCCATCCGATTCACCAGCAGCGCGTCGATCGATGGGCTCGAAATGCCTGTTACCGAGACGAAAAACAGCGACCCTAGTTCGGCCGGCTCGACACCCGCATGATGCAAAGCGCGGCACAGCGCCTGCTCGCCTAGTTCCTGCGCCACCTGAATCCATACATCGTTGGCTTGTCCCCATGTGGTCAGGTCGTAATACTTTTCCGGCGGCATCGCTAGATGGCGGCCTTCCACCGTGACGTTGCGATGCAGACGAGCCAGCATCCCTGGATTTCTGAGACGATGGCCCCAATACTCCTGCAGCTTTTCCAGAAGAACTTTCTGGGAATAATAGTGCTTGGGAAAAGCGCTGGCTGCACTGGCAATTTTCATGGACTCTTTCTCGAGCTCAGCGCGCCCGCCTGCCGACTCACGGCTGCACTATAGATGACGCCGCGCGCTTCGCCGTTGTCTTAACTTGCCGTCAGCCTATTTTGCGAGCGGAAGGGCTCGCTTTTTGTCATGCAGTTGTCAAAACGTCAACCTCTCGCAAGGCATCCCCACGCGAAAAAATCATCCCTGCCTTTTGACCCTAGTGCAATACAACAATTGACGTTGGAGTGCCGGTGACCGGATACGTACCGACTGACGTTAGCGCGCCGCTGCTGGTATTGAGGTTGAACGATTGTATAGTCGGCGTTGACTGGTTCCCGACGAACAGATAGTTTCCGCTAGGATCGCCAGCAATCTCGTTCGGATTTGGCCCCGTGCCAAACGTAAAAGTAGTCAGCAATGTCAGCCCGCCGTCCGAGCCAATGGAATAGGCAATCACACTGCCGGTCGAATTGTCATCCGCTACGTAGAGAAACTTTCCCGACTTGTCGATGAAAAGCGCCGATGGAGACAACAATCCTCCGCCTCCGATGATGGTCGCCGGGCCCAGGGATCCATCGGAGTTGATCGTAAACTGCGAGATCGAATTATCGGGCGCTGAATTGGCCGTATACAAGAAATTGCCAGCGGAATTGATCACCAATCCGTTGGGGTTGCTGCCGGTCAGGTAGGGCGAGTTCGCTAGCGGCGCGCCCAGAACGCCCGCATTGATAGAGAACGCTTCGACCTGACCCAGCGACCCCTGTGTCCCCGTGACGTAAAGAACGTTGCCCGAAGGAGATAATGCCAGATTGAGGGCAGTGATGCCGGTGTTGAACGGAGAGTTCAGAACCTCGGACAGAGACCCGTCGCTGGCGATGGAAAAAACGGAAACGGTGCCCGAACCAGCATCGCCGACGTAGAGGTAACTTCCGGCTGAATCCATAGCTACAAGGTTCGGGCCAGTTGCGGGAAGCACGCTGGTCCGGGGTCCGGTCTCGACCAGCGTGCCGGAATTGACTGTGTAGAGGGAGATATCGTTCTCAGCGGAGTTCACCGCGTACACATATTTCTTCGAGGGATGAATGACCAGCGCCTGCACGCCCGGCCCGGCAGAAATCGGACTCGTCGACAGTCGAGTCAAAACACCGGAGTTGGGGTCCTCCCGAAAGACGATGATCTGGCTTGAGGCCGGAATCGCAGCATATACGTAATTGTTGAGATTGCTTCCGCAACTCGTCCACGTCGCCGCGCTCGCGCAAACCAGCAACAGCGCCGCCGCTCTCTTTAGCATCCGTTACTCCTGAACTCGATTTTGCGAATCCAATCGCCTGAAAAACCGGAAGATCTGCCCGGGAAATCTATCGGGGCTGCATTTTCCTCAAACGCAAAGCCTATCACAAAGAGATGAGCCAATTTCGGCGCTGGATCATTAGCTGCGCTTTTCCTGCACCTGAACTGTATCGACTACCCAACCGGTAGTGCGATGCAGAACTGATTTCGGCGAGTTGCACAGGCTTGATAAGTAGGAGCAATCAGGCATGCGCCGGACCGGCATCGGGCAGCGCTTCATCTCCACGGCCACGCAGCGCCAGGCGCAGCCGGTCGAGATAGACATAGACCACAGGCGTGGTGAACAGCGTCAGCATCTGACTCACGATCAGGCCACCGACAATGGTGATTCCCAGCGGACGGTGCAACTCCGATCCCGTGCCCGAGCCCAGAGCCAGCGGTAGACCGCCCAGTAACGCCGCCATGGTCGTCATCATGATCGGCCGGAAGCGTAATAGGCACGCATCATAGATCGCATCCACCGGCTTCTTGCCCTGCGTGCGCTCCACGTCGAGGGCGACGTCGATCATCATGATGGCATTCTTCTTTACCAGCCCAATCAGCAGGATGATACCGATTGTTCCAATTACATTCAGTTCGTTATGAGTCAGCAAGAGGGCCAGCAGAGCGCCCACACCCGCCGACGGCAGCGTCGAGAGAATCGTGATGGGATGAATGTAGCTCTCATACAACATTCCAAGCACAATGTAGACCGTGATCAATGCGGTCAGAATCAGCACGGGCTCGCTCGAAAGCGAGTCCTGAAATGCAGCCGCCGTTCCCTGAAAGCTCGCTTCGATGCTTGCCGGCATGCCGATGGAACGCTCGGCATTCTCGATGGCCTGTGTGGCTTCGCCTAGAGAAATGCCCGGCGCCAGATTGAAGGAAATGGTCACCGACGGCACCTGCCCCTGGTGACTGACCGCCAGCGGCGTATTCGAGGGCTCAAAGTGCGTAAAAGCGGAGAGCGGAATCGGATTGCCGGACGAGGATCGCAGATAAATATTCGCCAGAGCCTCCGGGGTCTGCTGGAACTGCGGCGCCACTTCCATCACCACGTGATACTGATTCAGAGGCCGGTACATGGTCGAAACCTGGCGCTGCCCGAACGCGTCATAGAGCGCGTTATCCAGAGTCTGTGCCGTGATTCCCAGGCGGCTGGCCGTGTCGCGATCGATCACCAGTTTTGCCTGCAGACCTTTATCCTGCTGGTCGGAGTTCTGGTCGCGCAACTGCGGCAGGGTCTTCAGTTTCTCCAATAGTCGAGGAGCCCAATTGTTCAGTTCGTCGAGATTGGCGCTCTGCAACGTGTATTGATACTGGGCGTTGCCGTATCTGCCGCCAATGGTCAGATCCTGATACGACTGCATGATCAGCGTCGCTCCCGGCACAACGGCAAGTTTTCCGCGCAGACGATTGATCACGTCATCGGCACTTGCGTACCGGCAACTTTCCCAGAAGTGCTGTTTTTTGCAGGCGCCGCGCTGCTGCAACGGCTTCAGCATCATGAAGAAGCGCCCCTGATTCAAGGGCGAGCCGCCCCCTGCGAATCCTACGGCAGTCTCCACGGCGGGATCTTTCATCACGATGCCCACATACTGATGCATCTTGTTGCTCATGGACTGAAATGACGTATCCTGCGCTGCCACGACGGTCCCGCCGATGCGTCCGGTGTCCTGCTGGGGGAAAAACCCTTTAGGAACCTTCCAATAAAGGACGACGCTCAATACTGCCACCAGGATCGTCACCAGCAGCGTAACGGGCTGGTGCCGCAGTACCCATCGGAGCGCGTGAGTGTACACGGCGAGCATCCGGTCAAAGACCCATTCGCTGGTACGGTAAAACAAGTTGTGCTTATCCTTGCCGTTGGCTTCGGCTCGCAGGAGCTTGGCGCACATGGTCGGAGTCACGGTCAGCGAAACCATGAGGGACACGCCAATCGCCACACTCAGCGTGACGGCAAACTCGCGAAACAATCTTCCTACGATTCCACCCATTAATAACAAGGGAATAAATACGGCTACCAGCGACACGCTCATAGAGACAACCGTAAATCCGATTTCAGCTGCTCCCTTGAAAGTCGCTTTCACCGCATCCATTCCGCGTTCCACGTAACGGGTAATGTTCTCCAGCACCACGATGGCGTCATCCACCACGAACCCGGTCGAAATGGCCAGCGCCATAAGCGACAAATTGTCCAGGCTGTATCCCAGCAAATACATCGCGCCGCAGGTCCCAATCAGCGACATGGGCACGGCAATGCTAGGGATGATCGTGGCGCGGACGGTCCGCAGGAACAGGAAGACCACCATGATCACGAGAAAAATCGAAATCAGAAGCGTCGCCTCGATGTCTTTCACCGACGCCCGCACCGTGACTGTCCGGTCCATCGCCACCGTCAGTTTGATGGCGGGCGAGATCGAGGACTGCAGAAATGGCATTATGGCGAGCACACGGTCGACCGTGTCCAGGACGTTGGCGTCGGGCTGACGGAAGATAGGGATCAAAATACCCGGCTTGCCGTTGGCCAAGCCGATGTTGCGGACATCGGCAACGCTATCCGTTACATCGCCTACATCGGCGATCCGCACCGCGCCGCCGCTGTTGTAGGCGACGATCAGCGGCCGGTATTGCTCGGCCGTAAATAGTTGGTCGTTGTCGTCGAAAATATAGGTTCTGGCGCCGCTGGCAACCGACCCTTTTGCGGTGTTCGCGTTAGCCGCGCTCAGCGCGTTGCGAACGCTGTCGAGGCCGACCCCGAGCTTGTTCAACAGCATCGGATTTACTTCGACTCGGACCGCAGGCTGCGCCGAGCCCCAGACAAAAACCTGCCCAACTCCATTTACTTGCGACAGTTTCTGGGACAGTATGGAGTCGGCAACGTCATACATTTGCGCCACCGGAACGGTGTCCGACGACAAGGCCAGAATCAGGATCGGAGAATCCGATGGATTCACCTTGCGGTAACTCGGGTTACTAGGCAGGTTGGCTGGCAACTGGCCTCTGGCCGCATTGATCGCCGCCTGCACATCGCGCGCCGCCGCATCGATGTTGCGGTTTAGATCAAATTGCATGGTGATGCCGGTTGACCCCAGCTGACTGGAAGAAGTCATCTGGTTAATGGCGGCAATGCGTCCGAACTGGCGCTCCAGCGGCGTTGCCACCGCGGAAGCCATCGTCTGCGGGTCCGCGCCGGGTAGGCTTGCGCCCACGCTGATCACGGGAAAATCCACTCGCGGCAGCGATGCGACCGGCAGAAAATTAAAGGCGAGAATTCCCGACAGCAGCAGCGCCGCTGCCAGCAACGACGTTCCAATCGGACGCCGGATAAATGGAGACGAAATACTCATAGTTCAAAATAAATTCTCACAGCAAATCCCGGCCCCCAGAATTAATCGGCCGACATGGGCTCGTCTTTTGGAATCGGATTCCCGATGGCGTATCGCGAGAACCGCTGCGCCAGCCGGTCGAACCACAAATAGACAACCGGCGTCGTGTACAGCGTCAGCAATTGGCTCAACAGCAATCCGCCCACAATCGTGATGCCCAGCGGTCGCCGCAACTCGGCTCCCGTGCCCGAACCCAGGGCCAGCGGCAAGCCACCCAACAATGCCGCCATCGTCGTCATCATGATGGGACGGAAACGCAGCAGGCATGCCTGATAAATCGCCTCTTCCGGCGGCTTATGCTCCTCGCGCTCCGCCTCCAGCGCGAAGTCGATCATCATGATGGCATTCTTCTTCACGATCCCAATCAGCAGAATGATTCCTATAAGCGCCACCACCGTTAAGTCATTCCCCGTAATCATCAGCGCCAGGATCGCGCCCACGCCCGCCGAGGGCAGCGTGGAAAGAATCGTAATGGGATGAATGTAGCTTTCGTACAAAACGCCGAGCACGATGTAAACCGTGATCACGGCTGCGAGAATCAGGTAAGGCTCCGAAGCCAGCGAATTTTGAAACGCTGCCGCCGTTCCCTGAAACGCCGCATGAATGCTGGGTGGAAGCTGAATATCTTTTTCGACCTGCTGGATTGCCTTGGTCGCGTCTCCCAACGAGGCGCCCGGCGCCAGGTTGAACGAAAGCGTCACCACCGGGAACTGGCCCTGATGGTTTACCGAGAGCGACGCGCTGCTCGACTTCATGCGCGTGAAGGTCGAAATGGGCACCGGATTCCCGCTGGTAGTAACCGCCGCGCCGTTGGCCGAAGGCGCGCCCGTATTGGCTGTTACTGTGCTCGGGCGGATGTAGATGTCTTTTAGATCTGATGGGTCGTGCGCAAAACTGGGCAGAACCTCCAGCACCACGTGATACTGATTCAACTGGGTGAAGATGGTGGAAACCAGGCGCTGTCCGAATGCATCGTACAACGTGTTATCGATCGCCTGCGGAAAGATTCCCAGCCGCGAAGCCGTATCGCGGTCGATGTTGACCGAGGTTTTCAATCCGTTATTCAGTTGATCGGTCGCCACATCGCGCAACTGCGGCACGGTTTGCAGCTTCGCCACCAGCTTTGGCGTCCACTGCGCGAGTTCCTGCGCGTCCGCATCTTCAATCGAATACTGAAATTCGGTCCGGCTTACGCGATCTTCTACCGTAAGATCCTGCACCGGCTGCATGTAGAGCGTGATCCCGTCCACCTTGGCCAGTTGCGGCTGCAGGCGCAGAATGGCGTCCGTCGCGCTGTCCGCGCGCTGATCCCGTGGCTTCAGATTGATCTGAATGCGCCCCGAGTTCGGAGTCGTATTTGTTCCATCGACTCCAATGAACGACGACAGGCTGTCGACGTCCTTATCCTGCAGAATGATCTTCGCCAGCTCCTGCTGCCGCTTGGCCATCGCGTCAAAGGAAACATCGTCCGGCGCTTCAGAGATCCCGAGAATGACTCCCGTATCCTGCACCGGGAAAAATCCCTTGGGGACGATCACGTATAACGCGAGAGTCAGCACCAGGGTCGCCGCCGTGACCATCAACGTAATGGTCTGATGCTGCAGAACGAATTTCACCGTGCGTCCGTAAAACGCAATGATCCGGTTGTAATAATCTTCCGTGACGTCGTAGAAGCGCCCCTTTTCGCCTTCCTTGCGATGCTTGAGCAGCTTGGCGCACATCATGGGCGTCAGCGTGAGCGACACTCCTGCCGAGACGATGATCGTCACCGCCAGCGTAACTGCAAATTCGCGGAACAGGCGCCCCACGATATCGCCCATGAACAACAGCGGAATCAGTACTGCGATCAGCGAGACCGTCAGCGAAACGATGGTGAATCCGATTTGCGCGGAACCTTTCAGCGCCGCTTCCAGGGGAGAATCTCCCGCCTCGAGGAAGCGGTCGATGTTCTCGATCATGACGATGGCGTCATCCACCACGAAGCCGGTGGAAATGGTCAGCGCCATCAGAGTGAGGTTGTTCAAGCTGTAGCCCAGCAGATACATCACGCCGAACGTGCCGATCAGCGACAGCGGCACCGCTACGCTGGGAATTACCGTCGCAGAAAGATTCCTCAGAAACAGGAACACCACCATCACGACCAGCGCAATGGCCAGCATCAACTCAAATTCCACGTCCTTGACCGAGGCGCGAATCGTGGTCGTCCGGTCGGTGAGAATCTGCACCTTCACTGCCTGCGGTAGCGAGGCCTGCAGTTGCGGCAGAAGTTTCTTGATGCGGTCTACGACACTGATGATGTTCGCGCCCGGCTGCCGCTGAATGTTGACGATCACCGCCGGAGTCAAATTCATCCACGCGGCCAGCTGATTGTTTTCCGTTCCGTCGATCACATTGGCGACATCGCTGACTCGCACCGGAGCATTATTGCGATATGCGATCACGATGGGCTTGTACTGATCGCTGGAAAAAAGTTGGTCGTTGGCTCCGATGGTGTACGACTGCCGCGTGCCATCAATGACACCCTTGGCCTGATCGACGTTCGCCTGCACCAGCGCCGCCCGCAGATCCTCCAGACTCAGCCCATACGAGGCCAGCGTAGTGGGGTTTGCCTGAATCCGCACTGCCGGCTTTTGCCCGCCGCTGATCGAAACCAGACCCACGCCTGGCAGTTGCGAAATTTTCTGCGCCAGCGAAGTGTCGGCGAGATCTTCTACTTTCGATAGCGGTAAGGAATCCGCACTCAACGCAAGGGTAAGAATAGGCGCATCCGCCGGATTCACTTTGTTATAGATCGGCGGATTGGGAAGATCGGTTGGCAAGTAGGTCGAGGCGGAATTGATGGCAGCCTGTACTTGCTGCTCCTCCACGTCGATGTTCTGATCGAGTCCGAACTGCAGCGTGATCACCGAACTGCCAAACGAACTCGTCGAAGTCATCTGGCTCAGTCCGGGCACCTGACCGAACTGGCGCTCCAGCGGCGACGTGACCGACGACGCCATCACCTCGGGATCGGCGCCCGGATAAAACGTCACCACCTGAATCGTCGGATAATCGACCTCGGGTAGCGCTGAGACAGGCAATTGCGTGAATGCCACCCAGCCAATGAGCAGCACACCGACCATCAGCAATGTGGTCGCGACGGGCCGCAGAATGAATAGTCTTGAAGGACTCATGAAGCTGGATCGGCGTTAGCTGCCGGAACCTCCGCCGCCCGAAATTGGAGCTCCAGAACCGGATCCGCCCGATCCCGCTGGCGCTGACTGCCGCTTTGCGCCACTCACCCCGGCCGGGCTCACACCCGGCGCGGGTGCCGGAGTGGTGGCGCGCGGCTCGATCTTGCTTCCCCGTTGCAACTTGTCCTGACCATCCGTCACCACGGTATCGCCGGGATTCACTCCACTCGCGATCACGGTCGTGTCGCCTTGCGTGAGAGAAACCGTCACCGCGCGGTCTTCGACGGTTTTGTCAGGATTCACCGTATAGACGAACGTACCCTGCGGACCGCGGAGGATTGCTGCCGTCGGCACAACCGTGCTGTTCTTCCGCGTTTCCAGCAGCAGGTCGGCATTCACAAACTGGTTCGGCCAAAGCTTGTCGTCTTTATTGTCAAACACAGCTTTCAGCTTTGCCGTGCCGGTGGTCGGATCAATTTCATTGTCGATCGTCAGCAATTTGCCGGTCGCCAGCTTGGTCTGATCGTCGCGGCTGAAGGCATCGACCTCCAGCGTCCCCTTCTTCATATGACTCGACACACTCTGCAACTGATCTTCCGGAAGCGTGAAGATGACAGCGATCGGTTGCAGTTGCGTCAGGATCAGCATGGGATTGGTGTCGGCGGCGTGCACGATGTTTCCCGGGTCCACCTGCCGCAATCCAACGCGCCCGCTGAACGGCGCAGTGATATGGCAATAGACAATCTGCAGCTTGGCGTTATCGATCTGCGCCTGATCCGTGCGCACTTGCCCATCGAGCTGGTCGACGGTCGCCTTCTGCGTATCGACCTGCTGTTGCGCGATGCTGCCGGAAGGTATCAGCGAGGTATAGCGGTCAAGATTCAGCCTGGCGTCGCGCAACGTTGCTTGATCTTTGAACAGCTGCGCCTGCATCTGCTCCAGCTGCACCTGATAAGGGCGGGCATCGATCTCGATCAGCAGGGCGCCTTCATTGACGAACTGCCCCTCGCGGAAATTCACCTTCATAATCTGCCCATCGACTCGGCTCTTGATATTGGCAGTATTGAAGGCTGTCACGGCACCCAAGCCGGGGAGATATACGGGAACATCCTGACGCTGCACCGGCGCCACCGCAACCGATACGGCGCGCGGAGCCGCGGCCTGCGCCTTTTGCTGCTTCGAGTCGCTGCTGTTGCAACCCTGGACCAACGCGCACACTGCCGCAAGAAGGCAGATCGCCGCCACATTCGCAGCTTTGCGTCCACCCTTTACTGAATGTTGTGAATCGATCATAGTTACAAGCAGTCCGTCGCCGCGCTACATCCGGCAAAAGGTTACCTAATTAGACGTACGTATTGTAGGCTCGGTTTCGGCAAACGCATCCGGCGGGCAGGAATTTCTTATCTCCAGGCGGGTACGCATCAAGATCAATCTGCCATGCCGAGAAACCTCGCCAATCCAGCATCAACTGTAGCGACGGGGCAGGTCAAGACCAGGGTGCGGCTTTTACAATTCTTTACCCGTCTTGACCTTTTATGCATCTAGTCGCCTCGCAGCACCGCTGGAACCGCATGCTGCGCCTCATACGCCGCAATCTCCGGTTCATGCTGCAGAGTTAGACCGATATCGTCCAGACCATGGAGCAGACAGTAGCGGGTGAATTCGTCCATGGGAAAGTGCGCGCGAAATGCCTGGTCATCCCGCACTTCGCAACCTTCCAGGTCAATCGTGATCTCGAAATCGCCACTCTCCTGCGCCCGACGCATGATCTCTGCCACTTCGCTATCAGCGAGCCGGACGGTCAGAAAGCCATTCTTCGCGCTGTTATTGGCAAAAATGTCGGCAAATGAAGAGGAGATCACGGCGCGAAATCCGTAATCGGCGAGTGCCCAGACCGCGTGCTCCCGCGACGAGCCGCATCCGAAATTCTTCCCTGCCACTAAAATGCTCGCATTCGCAAACCGCGGCTGGTGCAAAACGAAGTCAGGACTCTTCTGCCCGTCGCCTGCGAACCGCCAGTCGTAAAAAAGAAATTGTCCGAAGCCCGTGCGCTCAATGCGCTTCAGAAACTGCTTCGGAATGATCTGGTCGGTGTCGACGTTGATCCGATCCAGCGGCGCGACGCGACCGCGGTGCACTGTGAAAGGCTTCATAGATTGCTCGCTCGCACTCTCCACTGGGCGCACGAATGGCGTCCGTCGCTACGTGTTCTTCTACTGAAACTTCCAGTTCCTGATATCGGTAAAATGCCCGGAGATCGCCGCCGCAGCCGCCATCATCGGGCTAACCAGATGTGTCCGCCCACCGCGCCCCTGCCGCCCTTCAAAATTGCGGTTGCTCGTCGACGCGCAACGCTCCCCCGGCTGCAAAATATCCGGATTCATTCCCAGGCACATCGAGCATCCCGATTCGCGCCATTCGAATCCCGCGTCCTGAAAAATCTGGTGCAATCCTTCCTGTTCCGCCGCGCGTTTCACCGCCTGCGATCCCGGAACCACCATCGCCCGCACCTTCGCACTCACCCGATGTCCCTTGGCAACACGCGCTGCCGCGCGCAAGTCTTCAATGCGCGAGTTCGTGCACGATCCAATGAACACGCGGTCAATCCCTATCTCTTCAATCCTGCATCCCGGCTCAAGTCCCATGTACTGCAAGGCGAGTTCAGTAGCCCGGCGATCCGACTCATCCATGCTCTTGATTTCTGGAACGCGCCCGGTCACCGGAGCCACCATCCCTGGATTCGTTCCCCAAGTCACGAAGGGGCACAGTTGCGCCGCATCCATCTCCACCACTTTGTCGAATACCGCGCCCTCATCGGAAGGCAAACTTCTCCAGCGCAAAACGGCCTGATCCCACTCCGCGCCCGGCGGCGCAAATCGCCGCCCTTTCACATAGGCAATCGTCGTCTCATCCGGCGCCACCATCCCTGCGCGTGCGCCCGCTTCAATGCTCATATTGCACAGCGTCATGCGGCCTTCCATCGAGAGCGCCCGCACCGCCGGCCCGGCGTACTCGATCACGTGCCCGG
Organism: uncultured Acidobacteriota bacterium; assembly: GCA_963701925.1. Taxonomy (GTDB): domain Bacteria; phylum Acidobacteriota; class Terriglobia; order Terriglobales; family Acidobacteriaceae; genus Sulfotelmatobacter. Next base: position 609,381 of record CAVPBQ010000003.1, on the reverse strand, counting down.
TCGCGCCGTCGGTCCCGATCTGCCCGATGATGCCCAGCGCCAAATCCTTCGCGGTCACGCCGTCGGCCAGCCGCCCGCATACATCGATCTTCATCGTCTTCGGCTTCTGCTGCGCCAGGCACTGAGTCGCCATCACATGCTCGACTTCCGACGTGCCAATGCCAAACGCCAGGGCGCCCAACGCGCCGTGAGTGCTGGTATGGCTGTCGCCGCAGACAATCGTCATTCCCGGCTGCGTCAGGCCCAGCTCCGGCCCAATCACGTGGACAATTCCCTGCTCCGGCGAATCCATATCAAACAGCCGCACTCCGAATTCTTTGCAATTCGCCTGCAGGGCCGCGATTTGCTTCGCCGCAATGAGGTCCGTAATTGGCGTGCCGCGCGGCTCGGTCGGAATATTGTGGTCGACGGTCGCCACCGTGCGCGCCGGCTGGCGAAGTTTTCTACCGGCCGCGCGCAGTCCGTCGAAAGCCTGCGGCGAAGTCACCTCATGCACCAGGTGCAAATCGATGTACAGGATGGGCGAGCGCCCGGCGGGCTCCGCCACCAGATGCGCGTCCCAGATCTTCTCGAATAATGTGCGCGCTTTAGTCATGAATCCCGCTCAAAAAGAAAGTGATGGTCAGTTTTTCACAGAGCGCCACATCGGGCAAGGCGGACCAACCGTCCCTTCCGAACTGCCCGCCAGTGGCCACGAATGACCGATCCAGCATCCCGCGGCTTGGCGATCTGCCGGCGCGGTGAAGAACGGGTTAACCGCTAGTTGCGCGGCATCGTGATCGCGCCCTGCGACGCCGACAAGACCAGCGCTCCGTATTTCGCGAATACTCCACTGGCATAACGCGGCTGTGGGGGTTTCCACTGCGCCATCCGCTGCCTCAACACCTCGTCAGTAATCTCCACTTCGAGCAAGCGCTTCTTCACATCGAAGCGAATCATGTCTCCGTCGCGGACGGCGGCAATTGGGCCGCCCAGCGCCGCCTCCGGAGAAACGTGGCCCGCCATCAGTCCATGGGTCGCGCCGCTGAATCGCCCATCGGTGAGCAGCGCAACCGAACTGCCAAGCCCCTCGCCCACGATGGCGCCCGTCACGCTCAGCATTTCGCGCATGCCGGGGCCGCCCTTCGGCCCTTCGTTGCGAATCACGACCACATCGCCCGCATGAATCTTTTTGCCAGTGACCGCGGCCATTGCATCTTCCTCCGATTCGAACACGCGCGCCGGACCGCGATGCTCCAGCCGCTCATGTCCGCTGATCTTCGCCACGCATCCTTCGGGCGCCAGATTTCCTTTGAGAATGACCAGCCCGCCGGTCGCCTTCAGCGGCTTGTTGAGCGGCACAATCACTTCTTGTCCCTGCGTTTCAGCCGCGGCCTCCGCCTCCGCAGAAATAGTTTTTCCGGTCACCGTCGTCGCCGCTGGATGCAGATGCTTGCCGCTCAGCAACCGCTTCGCCAGCAACCGCACTCCGCCTGCGCGATGCATATCCGCTGCCACAAATCTTCCGGACGGCTTGAGATCCGCCAGCAAAGGAGTGCGCTCGCTCACGGTTTGAAAATCATCGATCTCGAGTTCAACCTCAGCCTCGCGTGCAATCGCCAACAGATGCAGCACCGCGTTCGTCGACCCGCCCGTCGCCGCAACCGAAGCGATCGCATTTTCAAAAGCATCGCGCGTGAGAATATCCCGCGGCCGCAGCCCGCTTTCGAGCACGCTCATCACAATCTTGCCGCAGTCGAACGAAACCGTATCCTTCTCCGCGTCCATCGCGGGCACACTGTTGAATCCCATCGGCGACAGCCCGATCATCTCCATCACCGTCGACATCGTATTGGCCGTGTACTGCCCACCGCACGCCCCCGCTCCGGGGCACGCCACATCTTCGAGATCGTGCAATTCCTGATCCGTAATTTTTCCGGCAGCATTCGCGCCCACCGCCTCAAACACATCCTGAATGGTGACGTCCTTGCCGCGAAAACTTCCCGGCGCAATCGTTCCACCGTAAAGCACCAGGCCGGGCAGATTCATGCGCGCCAGCGCCATCGCCGCCGCCGGAATGGTCTTGTCGCAGCCCACCACGCAAACCACCGCGTCAAACATTTGCCCGCGGCAGACCAGTTCTATCGAATCGGCAATCAACTCCCGGCTCACCAGCGACGCCCGCATGCCCTCCGTTCCCATGGTCTCGCCGTCGGAGATCGCGATGGTGTTAAATTCCATCGGCGTTCCGCCGGCCGCGCGAATGCCCTCCTTCACCTTCGCCGACAAACGCCGCAGATGAAAATTGCATGGCATGGTTTCAATCCAGGTGTTGGCCACGCCGATCAGAGGCCGCTTCAAATCGTCATCGGTAAATCCGATGGCCTTGAACATAGCGCGCGCTCCGGCACGATCGCGCCCATCGGTGATTCCACGGCTAATGTGCTTGAGGTCCATAGTCTGAGATTACCAAGAAAGCGGCGAGCATTGAGCGATGACCGATGAGCTGTAAGCTATGAGCAAAGCTCATTGCTCTAAAAAAAACGGGGAACCCTTGCAGGGTCCCCCAGTTGCATGACGCTGCCCAAAAAGATCGTCATGCGTGCCCAGCTCTGCGCCTCCACAAGATCATGCGCGGGCGGCCGTCCGCGATTCCAAAGAAACTCCCGCCGGAGGATGCGCCCCGGTCCAGGGCTCCGCATGCGCCGCGCCCGAGCCTACATGTACCACATCAACAATCGCATACCACTCGCGATAGAGTTGCCCAACCTGCTTCGGAGTCACCTCCAGCAGCAACGTGGCCTGATGATGCCCGTCCGCCGCGGCTTCCGCGTGCACCGAAAAAATATCCAGCCCGCGCCGCGATGCCCCCGTGAGGATGCGCATCAATGTTCCCTGTGTATTGCGATAGCGAATGGTGAATGCTTGCATATTTTCTCCGTAGCGCCGGCGTCGCCGGCTGTCTGGAGGGCATCTCGCCCGCCACTTCTTACTGCGTCGGTTCTTCTTCCAGCAACATCTCCGAGAGCGCCGCGCCCGCCGGGACCATCGGGAAAACATTGGCCTCCGGCGCGCAATCGAACACCAGCAGCTCTGGCTCCGAAGACGCAAGAAATCGGTCGATCTGATCCCCGGTCTCACTCGAAACCGGAAACTCCCGCATCGCGTCCTCGTTCAAGCGGAAGCTGTGAATCTTGTATGCCTTCGCGATGTCCACGAAATCCGGGTTGTCGCTCAAATCGGTCTCGGCATAATTGCGCTGATAAAACAGCTGCTGCCACTGCCGCACCATGCCCAGATATTTGTTGTCGACGATCACCATTTTGATCGGCAGGCCGAGGCGATGAACCGTCGCCAGTTCCTGTATGTTCATCTGAAATCCGCCGTCGCCCGAAACGCACAACACACAAGCATCCGGCCGCGCCAGCTGCACGCCGACTGCAGCCGGAAGCGCGAAGCCCATTGCCCCCAGCCCGCCCGAAGTGATGAAGCCTCGCGGCGAAGATGACCGATAGCGCTGCGCCGCCCACATCTGGTGCTGCCCCACGTCGGCAAGAACCACATTGTTTTTCGGCAGGCGGCTGAAAAGTTCATCCAGAAAGCGGATCGTCGGCTGCGCCAGTCCGCGCGGATCCAGTTCGGCGCGTTCCGGCCCGCAAGCAACTCCACGCCATTCAGTGAAATCGGGAAGCTTGTGCCGGCGCAACTCGGCGTGAAACGCCGGAATCGTGTCTGCCAGATTGCCAATCACCGGCAAGTCGCAGTTTCGCACGCGATCAAGCTGCGCCGGATCGATTTCGAAATGCACGATCTTGGCGTGCGGCGCAAAACGCGTCGGTTCACCGGTCACGCGATCATCGAGCCGCGCCCCGAAAACAAGGAGCAAATCGGTCTCCTGCAACGCCATGTTCGCCGCGCGCGTGCCATGCATCCCCACCATGCCGAGATAGTAAGGAGCCTCCGGTGGAACGGCGCCCAGTCCATGCACAGTGGCGAATGTGGGAACCTTCAAATCATTGAGCAGTCGCCGCAATTCCGAAGTCGCTCCCGACAGCTTCGCTCCAGCACCGACCAGAGCCACAGGTTTTGCCGCCTGCTGCAGCATGGCCACGATCGTGTCCGTGAATGCTCCCTCCGCTTGAGCGTCTGCAGGTCGCGCATGTGGCGTGAACTTTACTGGCCCAGGGAATTCTTTCTTCGCCTTTAGAATGTCGGTGGGGATATCGATCACCACCGGCCCCGGACGCCCGCTGCGCGCCCAGTGAAATCCCTCCGCGATCACTTCCGGAACTTCATCCAGCGTGCGCACCAGCCGGCTCCATTTGGTCAGCGAAAGCGTCACCCCGAAAACGTCAGTCTCCTGAAATGCATCCGAGCCGATCAGCGCGCTGCGCACCTGTCCTGTGATGCACACCAGCGGAACCGAATCCATCTTCGCATCGGCGATGCCGGTGACCAGATTCGTCGCGCCCGGACCGCTGGTCGCCAGCGCCACGCCCACCTCGCCCGTAACCCGCGCGTAGCCTTCCGCCGCGAATACAGCGCCCTGCTCGTGCCGCGTGAGCACATGCCGAATGCCGCTGCCTTCGAGCGCATCATAGAGCGGCATGATCGCGCCGCCGGGGTATCCGAACATCAACTCCACCCCTTCGGCCCGCAGGCACTGCAAAACGATTTCCGAGCCCTTAAGCATTCACCACCTGTTCAGCGGTGGCCTTCTGCGGCTCAGCCGGCTTCTTGTTTTCTTTTGGCAGCCAGCTCATCATGCCGCGCAGTTGTTCGCCCACAATCTCGATCGGATGCTTCTTTTCTTTTTCTCTAAGCGCCGCAAAGTTGCGGCCGCCGTTCTTATTCTCGGCAATCCACTCGCGGGCAAACTCGCCACTCTGGATGTCGGCCAGCGTCTTCTTCATTGCCTGGCGCGTCGCATCGCCCACCACCTGCTCGCCGCGCGTCAGGTCGCCATATTCCGCCGTATTCGAAATCGAATACCGCATCCGCGCGAGACCGCCTTCATAGATCAGATCCACGATCAGCTTCACCTCGTGCAGACATTCGAAGTAAGCAATCTCCGGCGCGTATCCGGCCTCGACCAGAGTTTCGAATCCCTTCTTGATCAGCGACGTCAGGCCTCCGCAGAGCACAGCCTGCTCGCCAAACAGATCGCTCTCAGTTTCTTCTTTGAACGTTGTCTGCAGAACTCCGGCTCGCGTCGAGCCGATCCCGTGCGCATAAGCCAGCGCGAGTTCGTGGGCGCGCCCGCTCGCATCCTGCTGGATCGCGATCAGCGACGGCACTCCACGGCCCTCGGTATAAACTCGCCGCACCAGATGCCCCGGACTCTTGGGCGCAATCATCACAATGTCGACGTCATTCGGAGGAACAATCGTTTTGAAGTGAATGCTGAAGCCGTGCGAAAACCCGAGCACCTTACCGGGATGCAGAAATGGCTTGATGCTCTTCTCATAGAGCTCACCTTGGGTCTCATCGGGCGTGAGCACATGAATCCAATCGGCGCGCTTGGCTGCCTCGTCGGGAGCGACCACGACCATGCCGTCGGCCCGCGCCTGCTCCGCGCTCTGCCGGCTGGGTTCCAATCCCACAATGACCTTGTGTCCGCTGTCGCGCAGATTCTGCGCCTGCGCATGCCCCTGGCTGCCGTAGCCCAGAATGGCGATGGTTTTCCCTTTCAGCGCTGCTGGGTTCGCGTCGTGCTCGTAAAAGATCGTAGCCACAGTTTTGAGTCCTCCAAGTGAAAACAATACCGACTAAAAAAACCGACCGGTCGGTCGGTACTGACTAATCGTAGCGGTCGCTCTTTCCCTGTGTCAAGGAAAATTCCCCGTCCCTTTCCGCGTTATCAATCATGCTGCTCACCGTCTCTAGTTACCCCTACGCCGAATCCAGCCCGCCAAACTTCGCCCGAGAATACGAAACCCACCGTCAACTCTCTGGCGGTGGGCTCGGAAGTCTAAACTTTTGTTGGGTTTAGGTGTCTTCCCCCTGCCAGAGAGCCGCCAGGATAAGTCGTACACTGACTACGACGACCACGCTAATTCGAGTTTCGCTCCGGCTGAGGTTCATAGGTTTACGCCGCTAAGAAACATTAACCAGCGGCTGCGCCGGAGTCAACGCAAAGAGCGAATCCGACCCATCGAAATTCCTGATGTTGGCAATCCGCGCGCCGACTCGGTACCATGTCCCCCGATGCCTCGCGAAACGCTGGTTGATTCACGCCAGGAAATCCTGCGCACCGCCGCTCGCCTGTTTCAGCAGCGCGGCTACGACGCCACCTCCATGAACGACGTGGCCGGCGCCCTCAAACTCAGCAAGGGCGGCCTCTATCACCACTTTCAGAGCAAGGATGAAATCCTGTTCGAAATCATGAACCACGCCATGGAGATTACAGAAGAGCGCGTTCTCGCCCCGGTGCGCGGCATCGCCGATCCGCAGGAGCGGCTGCGCGCCCTGATTCGCCTGCACATGGAAGTCGTACTCAGCCCCCGCGATCGCGAGATCACCGTGATGCTTCACGAAAACCATCCGCTCCCGCCCACGCTGCGCAGGCGCATCAATGCCCGCAAGAAGGAGTACGTGCATTTCGTGGAGGACCTGATCGCCCAGGTGCAAAAAGATTCGCAGCGCGGTCACCCTGCCAACGCCCACGCGCACGTGAGCCCGCGCGCCGGCGCTTTCGCGCTGCTCGGCATGATCAACTGGATTTACCAGTGGTACAAGCCGGAGGGAAATCTGCAATCCCAAAATTTGGTTCCGCAATTCACCAATCTCGTGTTCAAGGGCATCCTTTCATGAAGACCTTTTTCGCCAACGTTACTGCCATCGATGCGCAGCGAAGCCAAAAACAGAAGCCATATTTCGAGTTCCTGCGGGTGGACTTCATGAGTGCCGGCCTGTACGTGTTGCCCGCGGGGGCCACCGACCTGCAGCGGCCTCATCATGAAGACGAGATATATTATGTAATTCGCGGGCGAGCGCGTTTTCGCGCGGGGGAAGAACATCGTGAAGTCTCTGCCGGAAGCGTGATCTTCGTGGCCTCCCAGGTCGAGCATCACTTCTGCGAGGTCACCGAAGAATTGGCTGTGCTTGTAGTTTTTGCGCCGGCAGAAACTTAGCCGCGCTGTATCCCGCGGGCTAGGGCTGACTGCCCGGCGCCGGCCGATGCACCACCGCCACCTGCTTCGGAGGCACCCAGTAGACTTCTTCCTTGATCGCTCTTTTATCCAGAAAGCCGCGCCGCCGCAGAATCGCCTTGCTGTTCTCGATCATGTCCGGATGCCCGCAGAGATACGCCAGCGTGTTACTCGCATCAAGCCCCCACTGGTCCGCGTATTTCCGCAACACATCATCGGCCCGCCCGATCTCCCCCGGCCAGTCGGCATGATCCCATGGCCGGCTCACGGTGGGAATATACGTGAACCAGCGGGCCTCCTGCGCAAATCGATTTAATTCGTCCTTGTATCCGAACTCCCACGGCCGACTCGCGCCATTCAGCAGATACAACTTATGCGATCCGTCGAAGCGTCCCTCGCGCCACTGTTGATACAACGTTCGCACATAGCTGACGAACGGAGCGACCCCGGTGACGGTCGAAATCAGCAGGTGATTCTTGCGGCCATCGGTTGTATCGAGCCCAAAGCTTCCCTTCGCGATCTTCCTCATGAGCAACTGATCTCCCGGTTGCAACTTATGCAACGAAGGAGTCAGCGCACCCTCGGGAACCAGTTCGATAAAAAATTCCAGCTCCTTTTCTGACGGAGACGACGCGATGGAATACGGCCGCTGCACTCGCTTGCCTTCCACTTCGACCGCCAGCGTGGCATATTGCCCCGGAACATACTGAAAGTCGCCATCGCAGCACATGCGAAACATGAAGAGATCAGGGGCGAAATCCGCCCGCTTGGTCATGGTTGCAACATAGAACTTGTCACCCGGATTCATCGTTCTCCTGCTCCCCGCCCGCTAGACCGACCGGTCGGTCGGCAGATGGGATGGGTTATCCTAGCGGGAATCTCTCAGTTTGGAAAGTTCTTTCGCCCGCAGCCCTCTAGATGACCCCTTTCGGCGAGTCGATGCAATCTAGCGCGAACCATCGCCGCCGCTGAGCCCGGCTGGGGCTGGCTGAGGAATCGCCTGAGCCGGCGCTGCCTTCAGCCGATCCAGGTCCGACTGCAACTTCGCCCACTCTTTCGGCTTGCGTTTGGTGGCCAGCGGCGCATTGAGGTTGGCGTAGTACGAGAGAATGTTCTCCCGCAACTCGGGCGTCACCATTTTGAAATCGCGGTCCGAAACATTGCTCAACAGGGTCGCATAGGTTTTGTCCGCCAGCGCATACTCTCCCGCCTTCGTCTCGTGCCCCGTATCGAAATCTTTGTCCGAAAGATTCAGGGTTCCGGCCCTCGCTTCGGACAAAAGACCACCGTACTCACGAACCGTGTCATCCACGCTTTTCACGAAAAGATCCTCGGCTTTCGGAGGAGGGATTTTGAAATTCAGCGCGCTGAACGGCCCAACTTTGGGCACGATCCTCAAGAAGAATGCCAAGATACGCGCGCCCAACCGCGGATGTCGATATTCCGTTCCCCACTCGCGCTCATACTTCGACCGCGAAAGATAATAGAGATACTTCTTCTTGGCGGCGCTGGGCGTGTCCTTCACGATCTCCTGGCGCCGGTTCAGCAGCGCCACCCGCGTCATCTCTGGAATCACTCGACTCACCGATCGCCGAAAGGTTCCAATCGCCAGATCTTCATTATGAATCACATCCTGAAATTGGATTCCATAGACCTTCGGAAAAACCCGCTCCAGCAACTCCTTCGAAATCTCAAAGCCGATGAAGTCGTGAAAGCTGTCTGAGGTGTAATGATTTTTCGCCACCTCGGTCATATCGAAGCCAAATTCGGCGCGGATATGCGACTTGGGTGAGTCCTCGTAGGTCACCACGTTGCCATACTTCTTTTTGAGAGACGGAAATTCCATTCCGACGGCGGCGTTTATCGCCGGATGGCCGCAGTTATCTGACGCATAGTGCGCCAGCGCCCCCAAGGCAAACGCATATTCATTCGGGGTCTGCGCCTCCTGAATCAAGGCGACGACGAAATCACCGGTACGCACGTAGTGCGTGAGATCGCTGAAGTATTTATTGCCGAACGGGTAGTAGCCCATGTCCTGTACCAGAGCCCCGCCATACGCATAGGCATGCGCCTGCTTCACGTCCTGCTCGCTGAGATCGGGAAAACGCGCCTTCAACATGGGGCGAATCTGATGGTCCCACAGCAAGTCCACAATTTGTTCATGCGTCAAAACGGAATACGCCCCGCTCGCTCGCGCCAGAAACAGCACCAGCGCGAGGTCAAGCAGGACCTTCCCGAATGTAAACCGTCGTCTCATCAATGGTCGAAATAATGATCGAAACTAACGATCGAAAACGAATGCTCGAAAAATTACGCGCTCATCACCTTCCCACCACCAGCACCACAAAGCTGTCGGGCAAAATGGTGTGCCGGGGATGCGGATTCTCTGCTGTCGCCGCAGGCGGCGGACCAAATCTTGCCGTCACCACAAAAACATTGTGTGTCTTCCGATCCAGCGCCATGGTACGCGCGCCTTCCTGCGTGACCACGTTCTCGGAGCTGAACTTGCCCGGCGAATCCTCTTTCACCACCGTCAGCACTCCGCTCTGGCCGCAGGAAGCAAACGCCGTCATCGTGTCCGCGTCAAACCTGGTTGCATCCACACCCTCGCCGATCGTGGGCGTTGCCAGAATTTTTCCGCTATCCGCATCCACGATGGCCATCATCTTGTTATCGCAGCCCACATACAGGCGGCGATTCTTGCGATCCATCGATAGTCCGCTCGGCTCCGTGCACGGCGCCAGAGGCCACTTGCTCTTCACCTCGAGTTTGTTGGGATCGATCGCCACCAGTTCGCTCTTGTCCTCGATGTTCACGAAAATCTCGCCCTTAGCGTCCGTCGCTGCGAACTCGGGCTTGCCGTCGAGTTTGATCGTGCCCAACACTTTTCCGCTTGCCGCATCGATGGCCGTCGAATCCTGGCTTCTTCCGTTGAAGGTAAACACCCTCTTGGTCGCCGGATCGTACAAAATCGCGTCCGGATTTTCGCCGACCTTTACTTTGTTGCTAGTTGCCAGCGTTTTGATGTCAAAAATACTCACCGTGCCTTCTCGGCCGTTGCTGGTGAATCCCCGCCCTAACTCCGGCGCCAGCGCAATTCCGTGTACACCCGGCGTGTCCGCAATGTCGCCAACACTTTTCCCCGAATCCGCATCAATGACCATGACATGCGTGCCCCGCGAGATGTAAAGCCGGCGGGCCTCCGGTTCGACCGTCAGATAATCCCATCCCCCATCTCCGCCGATCTTGTAAGCCTGAATTACGTGATATCCCGAACCGGTCGCCGCGCCGAGAACTCCGGGCAACCACAATATTGCCAAACCCACCGCGACCACTGACATCCACAGACTGGATTTCAACTTCACGATTCCTCCTTGAGTTTGCCGGGATCTTCGAACCAAGAATTGTTCGCCGCAGAGAGCCAAATTGTACTCTCCAGGGATCGAACCGAAGTAACCTTACCCCTTTCCCGAGGTGAACCTAGACTTCATTATATGGATGTTGTGCAGTCATCTTCGCAGCCGGCTGCCGAACCGATCTCGGCTGCGAGTTGCGGTACGCTCGGACCGAGCCCCGATGTTGCTGCTACTGGCCTTGATCTCGAAAGTCGACGTCTGCGAACCGGGCATTTCGCTCCCATCGTGGCAATCATCGCCGGCATCCTGGCGGCAATGTTGGTAGTGTTGACCGGCAGCGCACATGTTGTACGTAGAGGCGTGAAGCACGGCGCAGTGGCGGTCCGGTCTCAGCTCGACAGCCTGCAGCCGCAGAATCAAGCGGAAGCGCTGCTCGAACAAGCGATCAGTCATTCCGATGGCGCCGTCGACCAGATTTCGTCACGCGTCGACGGCTGGCAGGGAAAGCTGAACTGGAATTCGCAGATCGCAACTTTAACCACGGCCGCGCTCAATTCCAACGATATGCGCGTGCGCCAGTCGGGCGTCGCAGTCGAGCTCGCAGCCTACGGTCTCAGCAAAAATTCCAAGAGTCTCGAGTACTTACTGAAGACCGCCGAATCCCGTGATCATGCGAAAAAAGTTTGGGCGCTCTGGGCGCTGGGATTGATGGGAAATCAAGGCGTCGAGCCCGCGCAGATTGTGCAGGTTCTAACGGCTCATCTGAAAGATTCTGACGAAGATTCGCGACGCTGGGCCGTGGAAGGCTTGGCCCTGATCGCCTCCGATCAGACCATCGAGCCTCTGTTGAAGACCATGCACGATGACCGGAACCCGAGCGTTCGCGAGCACGCCGCCTGCGCTCTGGCGCAATCCGGAATGTTCACCCAGGAGCAGCGGCTCTCCATCGTCCCGAGATTACTCAACGACACCGACGATCCCGCCCTCGATGCCCAGACCCACGCCTGGGCGTTTCAGGCGCTGGGCGACATCACTCGCCAGCATCTACCCAACGAGTCGACCGCATGGCGCACCTGGTACGAACAGAATAGTGGCCAGTGATTAGTGGACAGTGGCCAGAAAATCACTCTTCGTTTCCAACCGCAGCTCACCTAACCACTAGCCACTGACCACTGGCCACTGTTCTTCACTCCGCCATCTTTGCGACATGCACGTCGAAGCCTGTCTTCGGCAGCAACGACATCAACGCAAATGCCTTGAACCCATCGCCATTCACCTCGGTGTGGCGATAAATTCCCGGCTCGCTCTCAATCGTTTCGCGTCGGCCTTCCATATTTCCCAGGAACGCTTGCGCGCGTTCCACGGTCACGTCCATATCTTTCGCCCGCGTCACCACCGCCTCGGAAGCATACGAGCGCACCAGCTTGGGCCAATACTTTTCCAGCAAGTCGGTGCTGGCAAAAATGTCCGCCCAGATGATGCGCCCGCTCACCGCGACCACCACTCCCACCGCGTGACGATCGCGAAGTTGCCCGATCAGGCTCTGATAATTCTGTTCGATCGGCTTGGCCACTTCGTCGATCTGCTTCTTCACCTCCGAGTTCTCCATCACCTTGGCGTAAGAACTCGTCTGCTCCAACTCTCTCGCCACCGCCGGAGCCGAACCGGAAACCTCGACAGTCTCCGACGCGGTTTGTTTGCGCACCTCTGCCCAAACTTCATTCTGATCCTTGTCGCCCATCGCCTTCGCGCGCACCGACGGCTGCGCCATCATCGTCGTGGGCGCAGCGACGTTCTTTCCCTTCATCGGGCCACCGACAGTGGAACCATAAGTCGCGCCCGATGCGCCAAAGTGCTCGCTGGTCGCGACCCAGCGCCCAGGCTCAACGCAGAAAACACTTAAGTCCACCGGATCGCTCTCCGCTGGAACAATGCGATCCTTTCCAATCACGCGATCCTGCTTGCCGCCCGTCACAATTTCTCCGGCCAGCAACAGCAGAGGCCGCTTCGAATTGTTCACCAGCACCAGCCGGTTCACCTCTGCGGACCCGTCATGGCGAACCCCCGACGCTGGACCGCGCCGGATCAACCCCTGCACCGCGCCCGCTTCCGTCACTACTACTTCTCCCGAGCGCAGGCCTTCATCGAGCGTCAGGAACTCCCCTGTCGGATAACTCTTCGCCGCGACCACAGGAAACACCATCAGATTCCCGTGCCGGATCGGCTCCAGCACCTTGTAACCCGCCCCCGGCGTGACTTCTCCAGCCCACGCCGGCCGCTGATCTTCCATGACCAACCCGCTCAACATCAGCACCACGAAACCCAACGCAATCTTCGGATTCATAAGCGCTCCTTCCGTGAACACAACACTGCGCGATCCGCACACACCACCGCACAGTAGCCAGAGATCCCGCTTGGGGGGCCGCTTCCGGCGACTCGCGCCAGAAGCGGGGTTCTCTGCCGCACCGTGCTTCTTCACTTCGGTGCGAGAACGAAAATAACTTTCCGCCTTGCACCGAAAATTCACACTCCGCGCGTCTAAGAACTTGTTAGCATCGGAGAAGAGGTTGTGGCTCAGGCGCTAATTCGATCCGCTTCACCTCAATCATTGATGAGTTCCACCAAACCCATCACCGCCGTGATCTCCATCAGCGACGATCTGCTGGACGAGCTTCACGCCAAAGGCGAATGCGGCAAGGTCGGCGTCACGCGCGAATTTCTGGCTACGATTCTCATCGAGGTTGCCGGCAAGAACGCTGAGCCGCGCGCCACGGATTCCGAACTCCACGCGTTTTTCCTGACGTTGCGCGTCGACGAACTTGTTCTCGCCCGCGCCTGTGCCGCAGGCAGTAATCCCGCCTGGGAAGTGTTCCTCACCCGCTATCGCGAAAAGCTATATCTCTCGGCTCTGCGTATAGCTCGTGAGGACTCTGCCGCGCGCGAGTTAGCCGACACGCTCTACGCCGATCTTTACGGCACCAACACGCGCGACGGGCAGCGCGTCTCCAAACTTTCTTCTTATACTGGCCGCGGGTCGCTCGAAGGCTGGCTGCGCACCGTACTCGCGCAGGAATACGTCAATCGCTATCGTAGGACGAAGCGTTACGTCAGCCTCGACGAAGAGTCCGAGGAAGGCGTGCAGTTCAGTGCTCCTGAGCCCGATCCGGCTCCCGCCGTTGCCGACGATCGCCTCGCGCAGGCCACCGACGAAGCCCTGGCCGCACTGTCCTCCGAGGATCGAACAGTTCTAAGCGCGTATTTTCTGGACGGGCGCACTCTGGCGGAGATTGCCCGCATGCTCGGCGTCCACGAATCCACCATCAGCCGCAAGCTGGACAAGCTGGCCAAAGCCCTGCGCAAACAGATCGTCGTCGGACTAGGCCGCCGTGGCATGTCCCGCCGCCAGGCTGAAGAAGCCCTGGAAACCGACGTCCGCGACCTGCAGTTGGATATTCGCCGAAGTCTTGCGCAAGAATCTGCACCGCCGGCGTTCTCAGAAAAGAGAGTAAAGGCCAGAACCCGGGAAGGGCCGGGATGATGGCAGATCATTGGCGTGGAGGAAGAAGATCGGCGCTTTAACGCCGATGCAAGGCCAATGAAAGACCGATGAAACGCGGGCTTTAGCCCTTGAAGACCTGAACCAACATGCAATCTGTCCCCAATATCGTGCGCCAGCGGCTGAATGCCCAAAGGTCCGAAGGCAATCATCCCGACGCCAACCTGCTCTCCGCGTTTGCCGAGAAGTCGCTCTCGGACCGCGAGCGAGCCACGGTGCTCGATCATCTTTCTTGCTGTGCCGAATGCCGCGACATACTCGTTTTCGCTTTGCCGGCCGCGGAAGAAATGCAGCCAGCGGCCAAGCCCTCCCCCTCCCGCTGGCTGACGTGGCCGGCCTTGCGTTGGGGATTGGTCACCGCCGGAGTCGCCCTCATCGCAGCGTTTGGCGTGATGAACTACCAGCGCAACTCGGGCTCGGCGCAACTCTCGCCGCCAACCTCCCAGAACGAGCCTGTCAAACTCGCTGCCAAGGCTGAGCCCGCCCCTATTAACTCTGAGGCTCCAGCGGAGAAGACCGAAAAGTCCTCGAAGAAAATCGCCGCGGCCGCGACGACGACCGTGGACAAGAATTTGCAGCCCTCCCCACACCAAGAACATACGATGATCGCCTCTGGATTATTCAATCAGTCCGCGCCCCAGAGCGCGCGCACGAACGCGCCGGTGAGTCTGCCCTCCGTTTCCGAACCGCGGCAGGTACAACGCCAGGCGGCGCAGATGCAAGCCGCGCCTCCGGCGCAATCAGTTCAAGCCGAACAGGCAGACCAATCCGTGACAGCTCGTTCCGATGACTCCGATATGCGGATCGGAAAGGCGAAAGCGCCTGTCTCCGTTGAAGTCCAAGTCTCGGGCTCTGCGCCGGCGGTGAGCCTCGAGGGCGCGAACAAAGCGGAGAAAAAAAACTTGCCCGAAAACGGCCGCAGCGTTTCTGAAATGGTTGCAGTCACGCCCTCCGTTGCGCCGCGCTGGAACATCAGTTCCACCGGAACATTGCAGCGCTCGTTCGATCAAGGCGCAACCTGGGAAGATGTCGATGTCGCCGCCTCTGCTTCCACCGGCGCGGTCATCGGAGGACCGCTCACAGCGCCCTCGGCTGAAGTTTCCACGATGCCGATGAAAATGAGCAAGCAGTCCGCCCCTGCGGCCTTGCACGCAGTAGCCGCGAATGGCCCTGACGTGTGGGCCGGCGGCTCCGCAGGCTTGCTCTATCACTCGACAGACAGCGGCAATCATTGGACGCGAGTCCTGCCCTCGGGAGGCGGCGCCGTCCTCACCGGCGACATCGTGAGCCTGGACTTCCCCGACGCGCAGCACGGCAAGATCACCACCTCCGCCCCCGAAGTGTGGACCACCCCCGACAACGGCAGCACCTGGGAGAAACAGTAACCCCATCCTTCTCTTTCTCTCAATCGCTATGCAAGAGCCGCGAAAACGGCGAAAGAATAAAGGCCACAGCCTGCCCTGAGCGAAGTCGAAGGGGCGCAAGCCGTGGGTCATCAGAGCATGACTGGAACCAGCCCCGAAAGGGCGGAAGAGGCTTCGCAACCCCGCGAAAATACTTAGCTTTACGCTATTCTTCGATTACCAAAGTGACGTTTACAGAATACTGACAGGCCCCTACGATCGATTCGTGGTTGGCAGTTCTGGGGGAGGGCTGCCGAGGCGTCCTGGACTGAAAAGTCGAGGGCGCTTTACCTTTTTAAATCCTGACGCGCTATCCCGCCGACCCACCGCACCATATATTCCTCGTCAACGAAGCAGTCGCCAACTTTCAGCGCCCGGGGTTCATGCCCGAAAACTTCAAATCCAAGCGACCGGTACAGGCCCGCTGCGGCCGCCTGCGTAGACGTTACCGCAATCAGTATCTGCTCAACGCCGTCGATCCCCTCACCCCGCTCCAGAAGAGTCTTCAGCATCTTCCGGCCAATCCCCTCGCCTCGTCTCTGCGGCGTCACGTACACACCCCATACACGCCCTTTGTGGCGCGTCTTACGCCCCTTCTCACGATAAAAGCCGGCCATTCCGATCACTCTGCCGTCCTCCAGCGCGCCCACCACGAAGAAATCCGCATCCTGAGACCCCAGCCGTTTCCGCACATCCTCTAGCGTGAGCGATTGATGATCTTCCGGCGACGAACTAAAAGCCTCCGGATCGCCCTGCAGCGACTCCAATCGCAGCCTCCACCACTCGTTGGCATCGTCGGGTTGAAGAAATCGAATTTCCATTGATCCTCTACTTTTGTTCGGGAGATTAACATACGAGACCGGCGGTCGGCTCCCGGCATCCAGCCCGAAAACGCTCCCTTCCGACCCGAAATGCAGGTCCCAATAGCCACTTCCACGATTGCGACTTCTGCCGCCCCCAACGCATCCAATAGCGGTGTTAACATAATGAGTCGTATCCCGCAGGGGAAGCACTCATAGAGGTCGCCAGCAGCGGCAATGCCAGCTTCACTGAAAGGCAAGCCGCGCGGCGCTTACTACATAGGAGAGCAAAATGGCAGGTAATGGAATCGTCGAAGTCACCGATGCAAACTTCGACCAGGATGTATTGAAATCGGACAAGCCCGTTCTGGTGGACTTCTGGGCAACCTGGTGCGGCCCTTGCCGCGCTATTGCGCCTATCGTCGAAGAACTCGCCAGCGAGTATCAGGGCAAAATCAAAATCGGCAAGATGGACGTCGATGCCAACAGCGCCACCCCCATGCGCTACAAAGTCACCGGCATCCCCACGCTGCTGGTTTTCAAGGGCGGACAGGTCGTCGAACAGCTCGTCGGCTATCGTCCCAAAGACGCCATCGCCCAGGCCCTGAACAAGCACATCGGCTAAGTTTCAAGCCGCGCCATCAACAGAGAAACGCCCAGGATTCATCCTTGGGCGTTTTTATTTTTTCCGTTCAATTCGGCTACAATCCTCGAAGATGAGATGGCAGCTTCTTTATCGCGCCGCCGCGAGCTGTGCAATTCTATTTCTTCTGGCCGATCTTCTCCACGCTTCCAGCGACGTGGAGCGACGCCTGCACGATAAGCTGCAGGGCAAAACCTTCGTGCTTCGCGATTTCTATACGGGCGATCATTTGCACTACGACTCCAGCGCCGTCGCAGTCGGTGGGCCAAGTTCTGGTAGCTGGATAAGCGACGGCTTGATCCTGGTGAAGGACCTTCATTTCTCGCACCACCGCTTGACCATCGACGCCGAGCGCAAGGTGGTCATCCAGTCAGATGGGAAAGAGTTCCAGCTTCTCCCCGAAGACCAGTCCGACGGGCCCAAACTAAGAATCGACGCCGACCTGAATCTGGATACGCTGACGCCGCAACAGTTGGATGCTGCGCTGGCAAAGATCTTCCTTTCTAATCACGATAGTCTCGCGATCCTGGTTTCTGATTATTGGAAGCCCTGCATCCTCGCCGCGGCGGTTGGCCGCGACGCCAACTTCCGCTTTTCTCCTCAACTGATTTCGGTTCCGGGAGTCGCTATTCCGCAGGGCGCTAGCATCCCGGAGGAATCTGATAACCAACAGGAACTCAACTGTCGCAGTGTGCCGCGCAACGAGCGCGGCGTCTACCCCACCCCGATTTATCAGCCTGAGCCCGAATTCAGCGAGCGCGCTCGCCGCGAGAAGCACCAGGGTGTCGTCGTCCTTATGCTCGAGGTGAACGATGAAGGCCTGCCCTCCAATATCAGCGTCACTCGCCCGCTCGGTTTCGGCCTCGACGAAAAGGCGATCGCCTGCGTGAAGAACTGGAGATTCAAGCCTGCGGAGAGAAACAACCAGGCAATCGCCGCCAAGATCGCAGTGGAAATCAACTTCCACCTGTATTGACGGCCGTTTTTGTATTACCGAGCGGTGTGCTCTAGAATGCTCAGCTATGAATCGTCGGCAAGCCCGCCTCGCCGCCATCGCCTGCCTGGCTCTGCTTTGGCCCTTGCCTCATGCCCAGGCTGAAGATCTCCAACAACACCTTCGCGATCAGTATCAGAACAAAATTTTTATCTTCCACGCTCCCAATAGCGGCAACTCGCTGCACTTCGATTCCGCGGGAAAAATGCTGGAAGGATCCGCCGGCGAGGATTGGACCACGGATAGTGTCGTGCAAGTGGAAGAACTCAAGGTATCGGGACAGCGTCTGGAGATTCGCGCCCGCCGTCTCCATCTCGCCTGGGTGCCCGGTACCGGACTCGGAGAAGTGCACGACTTTGATCGCAACCGCAAACCCGACAAGGACGAAAAGAAAAATCGCAGCGTTCGCATCGTCGCCGATCTGAAGGCCGGCGATGTGAGTTCTGCCGCAGCAGATGCCGCCTTCGCGCAGGTCTTTCTCACCTCACGCGACAATTTCGCCGACCTCGTGCCCGATTATTGGAAGCCCTGTATTCGCGCCGCGCTCGGAGACGATGACGCGAATAAATATCCCGGCTGTCGTTTCTCTCCGACGCTGCTCGCCGTTCCAGGAATTGCCTTGCATCCCGGCGAAGCGGCGAATGACCAAAGTGATGCAGAGTCCGGAGCGCCAAGCGAGGGCCGGATATGGCGCGTAGGCAAAGGCGTCACTCCGCCCGGAATGGCTTTCACGCCGGAACCGGAGTATAGCGATCCCGCCCGCGTAGCACACGTTCAGGGATCAGTCACGCTGGATTTGATCGTGAATCGGGAGGGCCTTCCCACCAAAATCCGAATCATGAGTCCGATCGGCTGCGGGCTCGATGCCAAAGCCGTGCAGGCGGTAGAGAACTGGAAATTTAAGCCGGCTGAAAAGGACGGGGAGCCCGGCGCGGTGGAGATTGCGGTCGAGGTCGAATTCCATCTGTACTAGCCGTGAACTCGAACCCTGAATCTTCAGTATTTCCGCAGCACGCCGATCACGCGCCCCTGCACATCCACCGCGGCCGCCGGCACGATGATGGGCTTCATGGTCACATTCGAGGGCTGCAGCCGGATGTTGTCGCCCTCGCGATAAAAACGCTTCAATGTTGCATCGGTCGAATCGATCAGCGCAACTACGATATCTCCGTTATGCGCCGTGCGCGTCTTCTCCACCAGCACGTAGTCGCCATTGAGAATGTGCTCATCCTGCATCGACTCGCCCCGCACTTCGAGCACGAACACTTCTTTCGAACGCACGAAATCGGCCAGTGAAATCGTCTCGGGATTCTCCACCGCCTCGATCGGCTGGCCCGCCGCGATGCGCCCCAGCAGAGGCAACACCAGCCCGGTGTTCACGCTCATGGCCTGCTTCAATCGCCCCTTCGGCGGCAGCAGATCGATCGACCGGCTGCGGTTGTAGTCGCGCGTCAGCAGTCCCTTCTTTTCCAAATTCGTGACGTGCTTGTGCACCGTCGCCAGCGACGACAAATCCAGCCCTTTGCCAATCTCTTCAAACGACGGAGAATATCCGTTTTCCGCCACGAAACGCGAAATGAAGTCGTAAACCTGCCGCTGTCTGCGTGTGATCGCCATGCCGCCATTGTGGCGAATGGAAGGCGAAAAAGCAAGCACGAAGTATTCGGAAAGGTTTGACTGCGGGTGCCCATGTCTCGCGCATTTTGCGAGACGTGGGGGTTTTGAAGCAACACAAGTCTTATTGGACTTAGACTCTCTGCACCCCGCCGAGGGAAGTCAATGCTGCGACGATCAGTGCGGACCAGCGCGCAATCTCATCCTCGCGCAGCGTCCGTTCCTCCGACTGAAATTTCGCCCGCAGCAGAATCGAGTACTTCCCCGCGCCAATCGCAACGCCGCGGAAAATTTCTACCGGACGGAATTCGCGCAACTCGCCAATCCCAGCCGCAAGCACCGCCGTATTCATCTGCGCGAACGAAACATCATCTCCGAAGACGAACGAGAAATCCCGCTCCACCGCCGGATATTTTCCGATCGGAGCAAACTTCACCACGCGCAACCCGAAGCTGTACAGTTGCTCTAAATCGATCTCTGCCACGAACACGTCCTGCCGGAGCTTACGCGCCGCTGCCACTTCCGGATGAATTTGGCCAAACTCAGCCACCACCACACCGTTCACCAGTGCGCGCGCGGACCTCCCGGGGTGATAGTATCCCGCCGCACCCGCTGCATATCGAGCCTCGCCCGCGAAAAGAGCCAGTAGATTCTCCACGTCGCCCTTGAAGCTGCGAAATGCTTCGAGCGCGCCCGCCTGAGATCCCTTGCTTACGTCGAGCGCGCCCATCGCGGTTAGCGCTCCCCGCACCGCGTGGAGTGTAGCTCCCAGACACGCACGCCGAGGTTCCACGCGCTCGCCATTCAATAACTCATACAATCCGCCCCGCTCAAACAGCCGCGCATCCGTCACATCGCGATTCAAATTCCAGGCCAACATATCGAGCATGCCCGGGACAAGCGAAGTCCGCATCACCGACGCCTCTTCGCTCAGCGGATTCTCCAACTCCAAGACTTGTGTTCCGCTCGAAAACGCTTCCGCATCCGCATGGGAAATAAATGTCAGCGACAAGGCTTCGTTGTAGCCAAGCGCCAGCGCGCGTTTTCGCAGCGTCGCATCCATCGCCGCATGTGGCAGTTCCACCACGGCCCCGCTGTATGCCGGCAAAGTATTCGCGAACTTGTCGTATCCATGCAGCCGCGCGATTTCCTCGATCACATCGATCTCGCGTTCCACATCGAGCCGCCAGCTGGGAATGTGCACGCGGAACTGCGCATCGCCCTGGCCTTCAGGTATCAATTCGAATCCCAATCGCTTCAGCAGCCGGAACATCTGCCCCGCATCGAGATTGCCGCCTAGAATCCGCTGTACCTCGGAAACCCGCAGCAGTACCGGAGCCTGATCCATGCTCTTCGACACAACATCGACCACATCGCCAACCAGCTCGCCACCACCCGAGTCCAGAATCATCTGCGCCACAAGATCGCACGACAGAACCGTTGATTCAAAATCCGCGCCGCGCTCGAAGCGGTGCGAAGCATCGGTATGCAGCCCGTGCCGCCGCGACATCTTGCGCACGATCCCCGGATCCCACCACGCCGACTCGATCACGATGTTCCGAGTCTTCTCGGTGATCATCGTGTCGTAGCCGCCCATCACGCCGGCCAGCCCAACCGGCTTTTTCGCGTCGCACACAACGAGATCTTCGGATGTGAGCTTGCGCTCCACTCCATCCAGCGTCTTGAGTTTTTCGCCCGCGCGAGCCTTGCGCACAATGATCTTCCCGCCCTCGAGCAGGTCCATATCATAGACGTGCGTCGGCTTCCCGATCTCCCACAAAACATAGTTGGTCGCATCGACCGCATTCGAAATCGGCCGCTGATCCAGAAGCTGCAAACGATGCGCAATTTTCTCAGGCGATGGCTTAATGTGTGTTCCGCGAATAACGCGCGCCGAAAATCGCGGACAAAGAGAAGGTTCTTCCACAACGATCGGAAATGAATTGTCATTAACCGTGGAAGAGCGGCCCTTCGGGGCCGCGTCAAGGCCATTGAGACTCGCGGCTTTAGCCCCTGAGGACAGCACGGGCGTAAGCACCTTCAGCGGCAAGTCATAGATCGCAGCAGCCTCCCGCGCCACGCCATAATGATTCATCGCATCGGGCCTATTCGTCCCAATCTCCATCTCGAAGACGGTGTCGGCGCCCGAGCCGCTGATCCCTTCGACGCCAAGGCCGACATCAGTCAAGGCCTCAGCCAGCCGCCGGTCGTCGACGCTGAGATCAACGTAATCGCGAATCCACTTGGGAGAAAGTTTCATTTATTAGCTGTACCTTGTCATCCTGAGCGAGGTGAAGACCCCCCGCACTTCGTCCGCGAAATCGCCGCTTCAAGGAATTCTTAAGTGCCCTAGCCGTTTTGCTGAAAGCTGAGGGTCGACAGTTAGGAAAACTGTTGCAAGAACCGCACATCACCCTGAAAGAACAACTGAATATCGTCAACGCCATACTTCAGCAGCGCCATGCGGTCCACGCCCATGCCGAAGGCGAACCCCGAAACTTTCTTCGGGTCATATCCGTTGTCCTTCACGAACTCGAACACATTCGGGTCGACCATGCCGCAGCCCAGCACTTCAATCCATCCCGTCTGCTTGCAGGGACGGCAGGGCGCATCGCCCTCGCGCTTCCCGCTTCCGCCACAGATAAAGCAGGTCACATACAACTCGGCGCTCGGCTCGGTGAACGGAAAGAACGACGGCCGAAAATGCGTCTTCACCGACGAGCCGAACAGCGCCTTCATGGCGTGATCGAGCGTGCCTTTCAAATCTCCGAAGGTAATGTTGGTATCGACTGCCAGCCCTTCAATCTGATGAAACATCGGCGAATGGCTCGCGTCGGGAGGATCGTTGCGATGCACCGTCCCCGGAATCACGATGCGAAGCGGCGGCCGCATCGTCTCCATGGTGCGAATCTGCACCGGCGACGTGTGCGTGCGCAGCAGTAAGCGGTCGCGCTGCGCCTTCGACTGCTGCCCCGCGATGAATAGCGTGTCCTGCGTGTCCCGCGCCGGATGGTTCGGCGGAAAATTCAGCGCTTCGAAGTTGTAGTAGTCAGTCTCGACCACAGGGCCCTCAGCGACCGAGTATCCCAACCGCTCGAACACCGCTACAATTTCATTCCTCGTCTTGATGACAGGATGCTCGGCCCCAATCGGCCGCCGCACACCGGGCAAAGTGATATCAACGCACTCCGCGCTGAGTGTGCTCGAAGTCGGGACCTGCGCGCCTTCCACCAACACCGCGATCCGCGCTTTCAGAGCGTTCACCTGCGAGCCCGCAATCTTTTTCGCGTCTTTCGGAGCGCCCTTCAGCCACTCATCGTTAATCTGAGTGAGGATGCCGTTCTTCCGCGCCATCCAGCGATCGCGAAACGACTTCAGTTCCGCTTCGCTGCGAACTTCCGACGCTTCGCCGGCGCACGCAGCAACGCAGTCAGCTGCGGCCTTTTCCAGCGCCGCCGCCGAATAGTCCGAAAGTTTGGGAATGGTGTATAGCACGATCACCCTGCAAGGCATTGTTATCCTGAGCGCGCCTTTTGCGAAGGACCTATGCACTTCCCGGCGGAATACACAGGTTCTTCGCTTCGCTCAGAATGACAAAGTTTGGTTAAGAGCGCCGGGCACACGGCTGAAGCCATGCCCTTCCCGTTCGCGCTGAAAACTGATCGCTGAGAGCTGACAGCTAGCCTGCGATTGCCGTCTTGGCTTGCGTCGCCAGATTGGCAAATCCAGCCGCATCATTCACCGCGAGGTCGGCCAGAATCTTGCGATCCAGTTCGATGCCTGCAACCTTCAGACCGTGAATGAACTGGTTATAGCTCATGCCATTCAGCTTGGCGGCCGCGCCGATGCGCACAATCCACAGCGAGCGGTACTGCCGCTTGCGCTGCTTGCGTCCGGAGTAGGCAAACTTGAGGCCGCGGTCGACGGCTTCTTTCGCCGCGCGGTACAGTTTTGATTTGGTGAGGAAATATCCGCTCGCGCGTTCTAGCAGCTTCTTGCGCTTCGCGCGGCGTTTGGTTCCGCGTTTTACACGAGGCATGGTGTTCTCCTTTTTTGCTTTCGTTTTATGGCGGCTGGAGGTAAGGACGGATGTCGCGACCTCTTCACGCGCCCGAAAAGGAATTTAGTGATTGAGCGATCGGGCCATTGTGCGATTTTCAATCGCTCTATGACTCAATCACAAAATCACTCAATCCTTCTCACTGATACGGAATCATGCGCAGAACTTTAGCGAGATCGCCATCACTCACCAAGCCTCCGTGGCGCAATTTCCGTTTCTGTTTCGTATCCTTCGACGTCAGGATGTGACGCAGCTTGGCGTGCCCGCGCTTCACCTTTCCTGTCGCCGTCTTCTTGAAGCGCTTGGCGGCGCCTTTGTGAGTTTTCAGTTTCGGCATAAATTCCTCAGTAGTTAGCAATTGGCATTTAGCAATTAGCGCGCAGACGAATTGTACCGGCAGGAATTAGCTAACTGCCAAAAGCTAATCGCTAATTGCTGGATTCTTACGAAGCCGGCTTCGCCACCTGCGCCGGCGGAGGTCCGGGGTTCGGAGCGCTGGCAGCCGCAGGTCTCGATTTCTCTTTCTCGGCCTTCTTTGGCGCCTCAGTTTTCTTCGGCGCCAGGATCGCGTGCAGCGTGTTGCCTTCCTGTCGCGGCCGGAACTCCACAATGCTGTGTGGCTCCACATCTTTAATCAGCCGCTCCAGAATCTGCCTGCCCAGGCCGGTGCGCGTCATTTCGCGACCACGGAAGAAGATGGTCGCCTTCACCTTGTCGCCTTCGTCCAGAAACCGCAGCACGTGATTCTTTTTCGTCTCGTAATCGTGGTCGTCCACATTGATGCGGAACTTGACCTCTTTTACGGTAATCGTCTTCTGATGTTTCTTGGCTTCGCGCTCTTTCTTTTCCTGCTGGTAAAGATACTTCCCGTAATCCATAATGCGGCATACGGGCGGCTGCGCCGTGGGCGAAATCTCCACCAGGTCCAGATTCTTTTCGCGGGCTTTCTTGAGCGCTTCGTAAGGCGGCATGATGCCTAACAAACCGCCTTCATCGTCAATCACGCGGATTTCGCGCGCCCGAATACGATCATTGGTACGGATAAAACGCTTATCGATACAATCCTCCCTCGGCGTCTAAGCGCCTGAGAATAAAGAATTATAACATGGCCACTCGGAACTCAAATGCGGCGACAACCGCTCCGGGCTGTGCGGTCGAGCATGGCTCGACTGCATCTGGACACCATCGTGCTACCATTTGCCCATGCGCAGCAGCGACACCAGCGCGGCCGCGAGGGCGGTTCAGCTAGAAATCGAACGGGCCAGAACCGGCGAAGACCGTCTCCTAACGGCATTTGAAATGACCCAGCTCGCGCGAGATCTGGCTGCTGCGGGTATTCGACACGACCATCCTGACTGGTCCCACGCGCAGGTCAAGCGCGAATTGATTCGCCTCGCCTTCCTGCCGGATCCCTTACCACACGGCCTGCAATGAGCGTCGCAGATGTCTTTCTGCAGATCACCGGTGCGCTGACCGCAGCCGGCATTCCTTACATGCTGGCAGGATCGTTTGCCAGCACCTATTACGGAGCGCCTCGGTCGACCCGTGATATCGATCTCGTGATCGAAGCGACTCGAGAACAGTTAACAGATTTTGTCCAGCAACTTGCCAGTGAGAATTACTACGCGGAATTGAGCGCCGCACTCGATGCTCTCCGACAAGAGTCCATGTTCAATGTGATCGACATGGCCTCGGGCTGGAAGATCGATCTCATCATCCGCAAGCCGCGCGCCTTCAGTCGCGAAGAGTTCGGCCGCCGTCAATTAGTCACGTTGCAAGATCTTTCGCTGTTTGTAGCCAGCGCTGAGGACGTCATCATTTCCAAGCTGGAATGGTCAAAGCTCTCGCAGTCGCAAAGGCAAATCGAAGATGTGTCGGCGATCCTGCGCATTCGCGGGCAAGCCTTGGATCAAGAGTACTTGGCGAAATGGATCGCCGAGTTGCAGCTTGAGAGCGAATGGCGGGATGCGCAAAGAGCCGCTAACCTTTGAGACGATAAAATTGTTAAAGGTCAAAACCCATGTGCCGCAATATCAAAATCCTCTTCAACTTCAAGCCTCCGGTCACCGACGACGAGGTTCGCGCCGCTTCGCTTCAGTTCGTCAGAAAGATCACCGGATTCAGCAAGCCTTCCAAAGCCAACGAAGCCTCCTTCCAGGCCGCCGTCGAGGAGATTGCCACGGTGTCGTATCGCCTACTCCATTCGCTCGAAACCACCGCCCCGCCCAAGAACCGCGAAGAAGAGGCGGCCAAGGCGAAGGCCCGCTCCGAAGAAAGATTCGGGGTGCGGGCCTGAACGCTGTCGCTAGCTCTCCAGAATTACCTGCGCCATGGCCTGCTCTCGTGTGTGTGTGAGCGACAAGGCAATATTGCGAACTCCAAGCTTCGCGGCAAACTCCGCCGCCTTGCCGTGAAAATTCATCGTCGGACGTCCGCCCGGCATGCGCACTACTTCGCAATCGCACCAGCGCACTCCATGATTCCATCCCGTGCCCAGCGCCTTCATCGCCGCTTCTTTCGCGGCAAAACGTGCCGCATAGCGCTCAGCGCGATTCGCCTTCGAGTCACTGTAGCGCATCTCGCCCTCGGTAAAAATGCGTTCCAGAAAGCGCGCCCCGAAGCGTTCGATGGCATGCTCGATGCGTGGAACTTCCGCGATATCGATGCCCGTACCAACAATCATAATGTCTGATCCTATTTTCCTCTTACTGATAGTTCTACGCGCGGTTCGGGTGGAAGAGCGGCGCTTCAGCGCCGCGTATCGCGTTTCGGAAGGATCGGGCTACAGCCCGCTGTGCCGTCCTACAGCAACCGGTCTCCACGATAAATCAGCCGCCCATCGATCATCCGCCCTTCCACGGTCATGCGATGCGCCTTGACCGGCCCCTCGGCATCAATGTGCCGAACCTCGTGCCCGTGCGCCACCAGCCAATCCGATACCAGCATGCGATGGCATCGGAAATACACGCGCTCGGCACACATGTACGCGGTAGGCCCATCTTCGGCGAGCGCAATCAATTCCGCCATCGCCTGCTCGAACTCGGGCGTCAGCATGTGATCCGCATAATTGCGGAAGCTTTTATTCCTTAGAGCAATGTGGGGCGATTCGTCGCGCGTCTTCTTGCGGTACCCGCCGAGCGCCTGCATCCACACGTATCGAATCCCGGCCTCGCGCAGGCTCGCCTCCAGCGCCTCGCGATTGAACTGCGGCAGCCGCCGCGACATAGGGAAGGCGCGAATATCGACCAGTGTGCGAATCTGATGCGCCTGCAGCGCCGCAATCAATTCTTCAATCGTGCGCGTGGAATGTCCGATGGTGTAAAGAACGGCCAAAGCTTGAACCAGATAGGACCATATAAGGGCAGCCGCCTTCGGCTGTCCCGCGCGGGCGAAGCCGAGCGCCAGCGAACCGGCCTAACTTACGAACTGATTGAGCGCCCCAAGAATCAGCGCATCTTGCTCGGGGAATACAGTCCGCAAATCGAGCAGTACCCGCCCATTTTCCACGCGCGCAATAATCGGTGGATCCGCAGCCCGCAGTCGCGCCGACAACTCATCAGCACTCAAGCCCTCGCAACTCACAGCCAGCAAGCGCGTCGCTAAAACAGACGACGGCGCCGAACCGCCACCGATGAGCGATTCGCCATCAATCATTTCCGCACGCACCCGGGATGACTCGAGACGCTTGACCAGAGCCTCGGCCCGCTTGCCAATGACATCCCGCGTCAGCCCCATCATCCGCAGCACCGGAATCGCATCGTAGTCCCGCTTCACATACGCCAGGAGCGTCGCTTGCAGCGCCGCATATGTCAGCTTGTCCACCCGCAGCGCGCGAAACAACGAGTTCGACCGCATGCGCTTCACCAATTGAGCGTTCCCGCTGATCAGCCCCGCCTGCGGGCCGCCCAGCAACTTGTCGCCGCTGTAGGTGACCACATCGACGCCCGCACGCAAGCTGTCGAGCACGCCCGGCTCTCCGCTGATCCCGAAATTCTGCAAGTCGACCAGCGCCCCGCTGCCCAGATCTTCCATCACCGGCAACCCGTGCCGGCGGCCCAGTTCCACCAGTTCCGTGGTCGAAGCCTGTTCCGTGAATCCCGTGATCTCAAAGTTCGAACGATGCACACGCAACAACAGCCGCGTCCTTTCCGTGATCGCACCTTCATAATCTCCGATGTGTGTGCGGTTCGTAGTTCCCACCTCATGCAAAATCGCTCCCGATTTCGCCATCACGTCAGGAATACGAAATGATCCGCCAATCTCCACCAACTCACCACGCGACACAATAACCTCGCCGCCCTCGGCCAAAGAATTCAGAGCCAGCAAAACCGCAGCCGCATTATTGTTCACCACGATCGTCGATATAGATGTAGCGACGGCCGCCTCGGCCGTCCCGCGATGGCGAAGCCGAGCGGGATCTTCCGCGCCGTCACTCAATAGCACACTCAGCAACCGCTCCACATGCACATCTCTCTTCCCGCGCTCGCCCGAATCAATCTCAAACTCCAGATTCGAATACCCGCCAGCAGTGCCACGAATATGATCCAGAGCCTCTGCCGCCAGCGGAGCTCGCCCCAGATTCGTATGCAGAATGACTCCAGTAGCATTCACAACAGCACGCAGCGAATGGCCGAGAATGCTTCGCATCCGGGCCTCCACTCCATGCGCGATCCCAGAGAGCGCCAACTGCAGTCCAGCTTCATCGAGCAGCCCGGAAGAAATTTCAGTGCGCAATCGCGCCAGAACCGCCCGCGCCGCCTCGGTGACTACTGCCGCTCCCTGACTCGCCACCAGCGCACTCACCGCCGGCGTGCGCAACACTTCATCCACCGACGGGAGGCCGCGAAACAATTCGGTATGGGCAGTCTTCTTCATTTGCAAAACCATCACAGCGTGTGCAAATACGCCAACAGATCCTGCAGTTCCTGCGCGCTCAACTTATCGCTGTAACTGGGCATCTCATTTCGCCCCAGCCGGATGATGTCGGTCACCCGCTCATCATTCGCCGGCAGCCCGCTCAGCGACAAGAATTTGTGCTGAAACATTCCCTTCAACCCCGGCCCCTTTTTGCCGCGCGTCGAATAGGGCTCATGACAACGGTCGCAACTCGCGTCGTATATCTTGCGTCCCGCAGCCTGCTGCGCATTGAGCCCGAGCTCGGCATCGGACTTTCGCCGTTGCACATCGCAAGCCATCAGCACCGCTAAAAATAGAACCGCGACTACTCCAATAAAAATTCTCCCGTCCCCGCGCATGCCTCTCCTCGATCCAATCTGATCCAATCTGATTCAGCCAGCCACGTCGCAACTAGCGCGCGACCTATTAGAATATAGAAGAAACCCGATGCCCGTCGCCCTCAAACGCGTATACGAACCCACAGCGAAAAGTGACGGCGCGCGCGTCCTGGTCGATCGTCTCTGGCCCCGTGGCCTC
Source organism: uncultured Acidobacteriota bacterium (assembly GCA_963701925.1). Classification (GTDB taxonomy): domain Bacteria; phylum Acidobacteriota; class Terriglobia; order Terriglobales; family Acidobacteriaceae; genus Sulfotelmatobacter. Next base: position 580,392 of record CAVPBQ010000003.1, on the reverse strand, counting down.
ACTAAAGCTGCCGCAGCCGTCGATGAATGGCTGCGCGACTTGGGCCCCTCCAACGAACTGCGCCGCTGGTATCACGCTCATCCTGCGCAATGGGCAACCTTCCATAAGAAATATCTGAACGAGCTCACTCAGCCCGAGGCGGAAACCGCTCTGACCACGCTCTACCATCTCGCTCACCAGAGGAAGCGCCTGACCTTGCTCTTCGCGTCCAAGAATGTGGATCGTAACAATGCGACAGTGCTGAAGGAACTCCTCGAGGGCCGGCGCAAACCTCCCACCGGAACCGGCCGGGCCGCGGTCACCTCAGCCCGTCGCTCAGCAGCCGCCCGTCGCCCGTAAACGTACTCGTGGTCCTCCGTAACCTCTTTGGTGAAGCCTTCGCGGCCTGATTTAGAATCATCCCCGCATGCGATCCGTCTTCCACTGGAACCTCGGCAAGCGCGCCCTCGAACTCGGCAAGCGAACGCTGATCATGGGCGTGGTCAACACAACTCCCGACTCCTTTTCTGATGGCGGACAATTTCTCGATCCCGCCCGCGCCATCGAACGCGCAAGTCAACTGCTGGGCGAAGGCGCCGACATCCTCGATATCGGCGGGGAATCCACGCGTCCCGGAGCCCGCGTGGACGCTCCGGCGCCCGTGACCGCGCAATCGAAGAGTGCTGCGGATCGAAAGCTCGTAGTCAGCGCGGAAGAAGAACTGCGGCGAGTAATTCCTGTCATCGAAGGCATCAGGAAAAATCATCCCGCCGCGATCCTTTCCATCGACACCTACAAAGCCGCCGTGGCCCGCGCCGCCGTCAACGCCGGAGTTGAAATCGTGAACGACGTCAGCGGATTTCGTTGGGACACCCAGATGGCGAAAACCGTCGCCGAACTAAAATGCGGCGCGGTGCTCATGCACATGCGCGGACGCCCGGAAGAGTGGCACGCTCTGCCTCCGCCCGGCGAAGTGGTCCTGCTGGTGAAACGCGAATTGAAAGACTGGGCGGAAAAGGCCGTAGTCGCCGGAGTCCGCCGCGAACGCATCGTGCTCGATCCCGGCTTCGGCTTCGGCAAAAGCTTCGACGAAAACTATCCGCTGCTCGCCCGTTTCAGCGAATTGCAAGCCGCAGGATTTCCCCTGCTCGCCGGAACCTCGCGAAAATCCTTCATCGGCCGCACCCTGGCGCAAGATGGCAAAGACGCCGCCCCGCAAGATCGTCTCTACGGAACGCTGGCCTCGCAGGTCGCGCTCATGCTCAAGGGCGCACACATTCTTCGCACTCACGATGTGAAACCCACGGTGGAAGCCGCGAAAATCGCCGACGCAATCCTGCAAGCGCGATGATGGGTGGGGGAGCGGCGCTTCAGCACCGCGTTCGAGTCCCTTACCGAATGGGCTTTATTCCCAGTGAAAATCTCTCCACCAATATTTCTCAGCGTGACAAAGCGACTCGAATAGTCGATCGCGTTTCCACATCTTTCACTATTCCGCTCTACCATCGTTACTGAGCAACTCTCATGCAAGGTTTAACCCATATCGCCCAAGACCCGCGCGTGACGGTCCGCCGCCCTGGCCCGCCCGATCCTGACGGCACCTGCGTCGTCTACTGGATGCAGCGTTCCCAGCGCGGCCTCGATAATCTCGCGCTCGACATTGCCGTCGAAGCCGCCAACGCATTGCGCAAGCCAGTCGTCGCCTATCTCGCTCCCGTTCCGTTTTATCCCCACGCGAACCAGCGCCACTACCATTTCCTGGGTGAAGGAATTCTGGATATCGCCGCCGCGCTCGCCAAAAGAAATGTCGGATTCGTCCTCCGGCGCCATCCCGATCACAGCCTGCTGCGCTTCTGTGATGAGGTAAAACCCGCGCTCGTCATCGGCGACGAGAATCCCATGCGCGAGCCCAACTCGTGGCGCGAGATCGCAAGCAAGGAACTGCGCATCCCGCTCTGGACAGTCGACGCCGACGTGATCGTTCCCTCAAAACTGCTGGAAAAGGCACAGTACGCGGCCCACATCATTCGTCCCAGGCTGCAGTCGCAATGGAAAGCCTATCTGATACCGTCGAAAAATCCGCGCGCCCGCGTAGCCTGGCGCAAACCTGCGAACCTCACCTCTCTCGACCCGAGCTTCGACATCACAGAAAATTGGAAACTCGATCGGTCGGTATCTCCTGTCCCCCACTGGCGCGGGGGAAGCGCCGAAGCGCATCGCCTGCTCAAGGAATTCGTCGATCACACACTCTGCCATTACGGCATACAGCGCAACCGGCCCGAAGTCGACCACACCAGCCGTCTCTCGCCCTATCTACACTTCGGCCACATCAGCCCCATCACCGTGGCGCTCGCGGTTCAACACTCGGACGCGCCCCAGGCCGACAAAGACGCCTTCCTCAACCAACTCATCGTGTGGCGCGAACTGGCCGTTAATCTGGTGCGCTTCAATCCGGACTACGACAACTTCGAATGCGCAGAGCCCTGGGCGCATCGCACCTTAGCCAAGCACGCCAAGGATCCGCGCCCTGTTCTCTACACAGAGAAACAACTCGAGCAAGCCGAGACCAACGACCAACTGTGGAACGCCGCGCAGATGCAGATGGTCAGCACCGGATGGATGCACAACTACGTGCGGATGTATTGGGCCAAGAAGATTCTGGAATGGAGCAAATCGCCCGCCGAAGCCTACCGAACCGCCGTGTACCTCAACGACAAGTACCTACTCGATGGCCGCGACCCCAATGGCTACGCCGGGATCGCATGGTCGATCGTGGGAAAATTCGATCGCCCCTGGTTCGAGCGCCCCATCTTCGGACAGATCCGCTACATGTCGGGAGCCAGCACGGGCAAGAAATTCGACAGCAAGAAATACATCCAGCAGAATCAGTCCGCCAGACGTTTATGAACTCTTGCACATTTTTGTAAGAAATCCGCCCGCCGTTAGACTACCTGTAATGTGAGGCCGCTACGCGCATGCCGGGTTTAGCCTCGACTCAAGACGAGTTCTACGAGCAAGCCAGAGTCGAGTATGCCGCCGCGCTCCAGCGGCTCGCCACTGCATACGAGGCCGATCTGGAAACGCGCCACGATCTTTTGCAGGACATCCACGTCGCCTTGTGGCGGAGCTTCGCAAATTTCAACGGTTTGTGTTCGATGCGCACCTGGGTGTATCGCGTTGCTCACAATGCCGCGGTCTCGCACATCGTGCGGCAGAGACGGAAAAGCGGCCTGGCCATGGTTATCCTCGAAGACATTGAAGCCCTGCCTGCCCCAGACGAAAGCGAGGCCATCGATCGCCAGCAGAAACTGAATCAACTGCTGGCCATGGTACGCCGGTTGAAACCGGTCGACCGGCAGGTCATTCTCGGCTACCTCGAAGACCTGGACGCCGCCACCATCGGCGAAATTACGGGCCTATCGCCGCAAAATGTCGCGACCAAAATTCACCGCATCAAGCGAATTCTCTGCCGCCGATTTCGCTCCGGAGAACAAGCATGAGCGACGTCCATAACAACTTGCATAACCACGACGAAGCGAAACAAGCCTGGCAAGACCAGCCACTGGAGGCCACAACCATGTCAGTACAGGAAGTGCGCGCAAGAATCGAGAAGCTAAGCAAACTGGTTCGCCGGCGAAATATTATCGGCGGGTTTGCCTGCACCACTGTATTCCTGGCGTTTATCTACTTCTCCGCGGGTTCGGTGAATCGGCTCGAACGGATTGGATCGATACTCACTGCTGTGGGTGGCGCCTACGTCGGATTGCAGATATTGCGGAGGAAAATGGGGGCGCGGGAGATCGACTCATCTCGAAGCCAGACTGAAACCAGCATCACGTTCTATCGCTCGGAACTGCAACGTCAGAGGGATTTTCATCGCGGAATCTGGCTGTGGTCACGGCTGCTGATTTTCGTTCCGGGCCCCGTCGTATTTCTGATCGGGCTCGCCGACGCCGATCCGCACAGAGTGACGTTTATCGCGATCGAAGCGGCCGTCTTTATCCTACTGCTGGCTTGGTCCGTCCCGAAAAATCTGCGGCTGGCTCGAAATTTTCAGCGTGAACTGGATGCGCTCGACTCACAGCTGCGGACGTAGCACGCTTCAGATTACGCATCACCGCGGAACCACTTTGATCTCGAACAGCTTTGGCCAGAGCTTGCCCGTGACGAACAGACGGTCACTGGCGGCGTCATAGGCGATGCCATTCAACACTGCTTCGCCGTTCGCCAAATCGCGCTTGTCGATGATGCCGCTGAGATCGATCCATCCCACGACTCTGCCCGTGCGCGGCGAGATGCGCGCGATCTTGTCGCTGTGCCAGATGTTCGCGTAGATCTCTCCCCGCACATATTCCAGTTCATTCAACTGCTCGACTGCCTGCCCGCTCTCGTCCGACACATGCAGTCGTCGCGTCACGTGAAACGTCTTGGGATCCAGAAACCGCAGCGTTGCGCTGCCGTCGCTCATGATCAGCTGCGTTTCATCGTGAGTGATTCCCCAGCCCTCGCCGGCGTACCAGAACGTGCGCAGCAGTGAAAAGCTGAAGCGGTCATAGACAAATCCCTGGTGCGCCTTCCAGGTGAGCTGAATCAAGTTGCTGCCCCAGTCCGTGAGGCCTTCGCCGAAATACTCTTCGGGCAGATCGTGCTTCTGCAGAACCTGCCCCGTCGAAAGGTCGACTAGCCGGATCGACGACCGTCCATTCTCGCCGGTGCTCTCGTACAAGTGTCCGTCCACGAAAACGAGTCCCTGCGTTGAATGCCCGCGGATCATGGGGATAAACGTGGACGATCTGATCTCCCTCGGTGCTCGTCGCAACCGGCGCAGAGGCCAGCATGGATGCTGCGCACAGAAGTAAGAGCAGACGACTTATGCGGGTCATGAACGAAGATTTCTCGAGCTGAAGACTGAGGTAAACGGACAGAGTTGCGTGCAGGAGACCCTTCCCTCCGCCCGAAGAACGGCTGCGGTCAGATGACGCCAAGCTCTGTGAACACGTCGTCCTCGCTTCGTCGAACCGGCGGCTGTGCTCAAAATTCCTTCTTTGAATCCAGAAGGATTGTTACCGGGCCTTCGTTCACCAGTTCCACGCGCATCATCTCCTGGAAGCGCCCGGTTTCGCAGCGCAGGCCGAGCGCTTGAATTCGTGCCACGAAAAATTCGTACAGCTGCCGCGCTGCATCGGGAGGAGCGGCCGCGTCGAACGATGGACGCTTGCCGCGGCGGACGTCACCATATAAGGTGAACTGCGAGATCGCCAAAACGCTACCGCCCACGTCGATCACACTGCGATTCATCTTGCTCTCAGCATCTTTAAAAATCCGCAGGCCCGCGATCTTGTCGGCAAGGTAGGTCGCGTCCGCTTCGGTGTCTTCGTGGCCCACGCCAAGCAGAACCAGCAATCCGTGGCCGATCTCTCCGCTGGTCCATTCGCCGACGCTGACTTTTGCCCGGCTGACGCGCTGCACTACTGCCCGCATGGCTTTCCATCTCCCGCCGCCATGATAACCACGTTTGACCTCGGCATCGCGCTCCCTTTACGATTCTCTGGTGCACCTCCAAATTCTGGGCCGTACCGAATCCGGCACAGCCTTCCTTTACACTGTTTCCCTGAGGCAATTACACTACTCACGCCTTTTTCCTGACCGCAATGCACTTGAGGTGTGAAGGCAGAAGTTTGGGCAGTGACGCCCGGCCGCAAAAAAGCGGCGCAACGGAATCATCGAATTCAAATCTAATTCAAAGACGCAAGCGAGGAGACACATGGCAGCCGTAGACGAAAAAGTAAAGCAGATTATCGTAGAGCAACTCGGAGTGGATGAGGGCGAAGTCACCTCCAGCGCGTCGTTCGTCGACGACCTCGGCGCCGATTCGCTCGACACGGTCGAATTGGTCATGGCCTTCGAAGAGGCCTTTGACATCGAGATTCCCGACGAGGATGCCGAAAAGATCCGCACCGTCCAGGATGCCGTCGACTACATCAGCAAGCATGCCAAGGGAGGCAAATAGTTTTGGGACGGAGGGTCGTAGTCACAGGCCTGGGCCTGATCTGCGGAGTGGGCAATACCACCGAGGATGTGTGGAAAAGCCTGCTTGCGGGCAAGAGCGGCGTCGGGCGCATTACCGGCTTCGACGCCACCAACTTTGCCTGCCAGATCGCTGCCGAGGTGCGCAACTTCGATCCGCTGAATTACGTCGAGAAAAAAGAACTGAAGAAGATGGGCCGCTTCATCCACCTGGCGATTGCGGCCAGCGATGAAGCGTTCAAGATGTCCGGCTTGAAAGTCACTCCGGAAAACGACGAGCGGGTGGGCGTGCACATCGGCTCGGGGATTGGCGGATTCGACGTCATCGAGCGCGAGCACCTGTCGCTGATCGAAGGCGGGCCGCGAAAAATCTCGCCCTTCTTCATTCCCGCCGCCATCATCAATCTCGCCGCCGGGCAAGTCTCCATGCGCTACGGGGCCAAGGGGCCGAACGAGGCCACGGCGACCGCGTGCACCACCAGCGCGCATTCCATTGGCGATTCCTTCCGCATCATTCAGCACAACGACGCCGATGTGATGATTGCCGGAGGAGCCGAAGCGGCCATTACGCCTATGGGTGTGGGGGGATTCGCCGCCATGCGCGCGCTCTCCGTGCGCAACGACGATCCGGAAAAAGCCAGCCGCCCGTGGGATCGCGACCGCGACGGCTTCGTCATCGGCGAAGGCGCGGGCATCATGATCCTGGAAGAGTTGGAATTTGCGCGTAAGCGCGGGGCGCATATCCTCGCCGAAGTGGTGGGTTATGGCATGAGCGGCGACGCCTACCACATCACGCAACCTGCGCCCGAGCACGCGGGCGGATTCCGCGTGATGCGGAATGCGGTGCGCGACGCCGGCGTCACGCCGAACGTGGTGGATTACGTCAATGCGCATGGCACGTCCACGCCGATTGGCGACACGCTGGAAGCGCACGCCATCCGCAATTTCTTCGGCGAGCACAAGCTGGCGGTGAGTTCGACGAAGTCGATGACCGGGCACTTGCTGGGCGGCGCTGGCGGGCTTGAGGCCGGTATCACGGTGCTGGCGTTGCGCGACCAGAAGCTGCCACCAACCATTAATTTGGAGAACCCTGATCCCGACACGGCCGGCATGGACCTAGTGCCCAACCACTCGCGCTCCGCCTCGTTAGAATATGCGATGACGAACTCGTTCGGCTTCGGCGGGACGAATGGCGCGCTGCTGTTCCGACGCTGGCACGAGTAGATCCCCGCATATTTTTTTTGATACCCTCCCCGTAACGTATTCATTCTTCACACCTTACCTATGCCGGATCTCGCGATTCTCCGCAAAATATTGCGAACAAAGGGTTACGGCTAAAATATTGCAAACTCATGAGTTAGCTCGGCAGTTTTCGGTTTCCTTAGGCCATACCTGGCTTGTCATGAATGGAGTTTTGCTCAGACAGATTTCTCAGTAAAGGTCGTTCGTCACAATGGGAGGTTTTTCTTGGGTGTGGCTGTGGAAAAACCTCGTCCCTTGCCGGGAGCTTGCGGCAAATCCGCTCGTCGCGACTTCGCATTGCTCCAACCTGAAGAATCGCCGGCTGGCGGGAGTGGAGCCCCTCATCGCTGGCGCGGAAGAGGGGCTCCCACAACGGCTATGCGTCGCTGGTTATTTTGGGGCGGGCGGCTCGACTACTTCATGAAGCTTCGGATTATCCCGCACTTTTGCGAACTCTTCGTCCTTATAGACATTCTGCAGATTGCGGTAGCCGTCCTCTTTGGCTTTTTTCAGGCAATGCAGGCAATTGTCTATATCTCCGCGCTTGGCATAGATTTTCGCCAGGAGGTAGGAATACTGCGCGCGTTCCTCCGGGCTGGAGATTTGGGCCGCGACCCCAACCTTGGACTGCTCTCCAAAGGCATTGGGGTCTAACTCCAGGGCGCGGGTGTACTCCGCGATAGCACGATCCATATTTTTCTCGCTGAACCATGCAGCGCCCAGATTCACATGAAATGTGGCCCGGGTTTCGTCGAGAGCCACGGCCTTCCGGAAGTGCTTCTCAGCGGATCCGTATTTCTTTCTCATGTAGTCGACGGCGCCAATGTTGTTGACTGCATCGGCAAACTTGGAATCCTGCTTCGCCGCTTTCTGAAAGTTGAGGCGAGCTGAATTCAAATTGTCAGTTTTCAATTCCACCAATCCCAGCTTGTTGTACACCACCGAGTTCCTGGAATTCTTGCGCAACGCCGCCTGAAAATATTGAATGGCTTGCGCGTAATCTTTCTGCCCGCGCGCCACGTCGCCGGCCTTTTCCAGATCGGCCGCGGTCATCGCATCCATACTGACCTTCTCTTGGGGAACCGGTTTCGCCAGGCTATGGCTTGACAGCATGACGAGCAGGACCAGCAGCCCAGCTCTAATTGTGATGCTCTGCATATCGAACCTCCCTCTTGGGGGCCCCTCGCTTCCGGCTCGGCTTGCGGCCGCAGCTAGCGATTCGGACTCCGCATTGGTTCCGAATGAATCCTCTACCGGACACAGGGTTGTGGCCCGGCTGAATGGGCGGGATCGCGAGGTTCCGTGCTCCGCGTGTTGCGTTACAGGACGGCTTGGAAGGCGCTGGCGTGCTCGATGGCGCCTCGGAGGATCCTCAGAGCGAGCCTGCCCGACTCATCCGCGTATAGTCTCCCTTCACCGGGAGCAAGCCAACTCGTCGGGAACCACCATAGAAAATGTTTGCCCTCGGAAGGCGGCGTGTCTGTGCCTCCAGATACACCTTTATATGCGGGAAATCACAGCAGACATCTCAACCCCCGAACCCCGTATCCTGCCAGGAGAAGTGATCGAAATTGCACAGATTAATGTGCAATTGCGAAGTAGCATAGCAGTTGTCCATTTCGAGGTTCGGCTTGGGGTGTCTCATGGACACAAATACCAGACAAATTGCACTTTCCGTGCTGGAAAGCCTAAGGGAAGACCTGATTTACGCGCGTCTGAACAATGGAAGCCGCGTTCTTGACGTCGCTGACCTTCGCCAGTACATCTATGAACAGATTGCCCGGATAAGGACAACTGCGTATGCCATGGATGCGCTGTACGGCAACCACAATGGCCACGGGCAGGAGATCAGTAAGAGCAATGGCCAAAGTGCGAACGCTCGTCCATAGAAAAACTTTGAAGACCTGCGGCGGGCGATTTGTCCGATGACGGTCTAATGCGGCTGAATCCGCGCTAGGCAGTGAAAGAATCCGCACTCGGGTTCGACGATGAGTGTGATGCGGATTTTGCGCCAACCAGGTTTCTTACGCTGCCGCCATCGCCCAGCGCTTTCATTGACTTGCCTGTTTCGCGCACGTAAGATTTTGCGCGAATGATCGGCGAGACCATTTCGCACTACCGCATCGTCGAAAAACTCGGCGGCGGAGGGATGGGCGTCGTCTACAAAGCCGAGGACGTGAAGCTGCACCGCTTCGTCGCCCTGAAATTCCTGCCGGATGAAGTCGCCAGGGACGCGCAAGCTTTGGCCCGCTTCCAGCGCGAGGCACAAGCCGCGTCCGCTCTGAACCATCCCAACATCTGCATGGTCTTCGAGATTGATGAGCGCGACGGCCAGCACTTCATCGCGTTGGAGTATCTCGACGGCGTGACGCTGAAGCACCGCATCGCCGGGCGTCCGCTGGAAACGGAATTGATTCTCTCGCTTGCCATCGAAATTGCGGACGCACTCGATGCCGCGCACGCAGAAGGCATCGTCCACCGCGACATCAAGCCTGCCAACATTTTCGTCACCAAGCGCGGTCACGCCAAGATTCTGGATTTTGGGCTGGCCAAGGTCAGCGTGGCGAGCAGTTCTTCGAGCAACATCGCGTCCCTGAACACGCAGACGGTGGACGCGGATCATCTCACCAGTCCCGGTTCCACCATCGGAACCGTCGCCTACATGTCGCCGGAGCAGGCCAAGGGCAAGGAACTGGATGCCCGCACCGATCTGTTTTCGTTTGGCACGGTTCTGTACGAAATGGTGACGGGAGCGTTGCCCTTCGCTGGAGAGACCACGGCTCTGATTTTCAACGCCATATTGAATTCTGATCCGCCTCCGGCGGTCCGCTTCAACCGCGACATTCCGCCCAAGCTGGAAGACATCATTAATAAGGCTCTGGAGAAAGACCGCAATCTCCGCTATCAGAACGCAGCCGACATGCGGACGGACTTGCAACGGCTGAAGCGGGACACGGAGACGGGACGGGTCACGGCGGCGGGTTCCGGGACGGTCGCGGTGGCACAGGGGTTGAAGCCTGCATCCGTTCTGCCGGATGACGCGGGCCTCAAGGCCCGCTCTTCCACGGTGGTTCCCACGGTCGCTCCCACGGCAGGGAGCGAAGAGAAGGTCGAGCTGCGCTCGAGCCGACGGAAGAAGGCGTCCGCCCATCCACATTCTTTCTCGCGAGCCGACGGCTATATTGTGGCGGTTCTGCTGGTGGCTGCTTTGATCGCTGGCGGCTTCTACTACCGCTCCCGCCAACACGCTGCGCACGTCCTAACCGAGAAAGACACCATCGTGCTCGCCGATTTCGCCAACAGCACCGGCGACCCAGTCTTCGACGACACGCTCAAAACTGCGCTCAGCGTTTCGCTCAACCAGTCGCCGTTTCTGAATGTCCTTTCGGGCAACAAAGTGGCCGCGACGTTGAAGCTGATGGAAAAGACGCCCGAGACCCGACTGACGCCCGACGTTGCTCGCGAGCTTTGCCAGCGTGCGGGCGGCAAGGCATACATTGCCGGGTCGATTGCCAGTCTGGGCAGCGAATACGTGCTGGGATTGAAGGTGGTGAATTGTCAGAACGGGGACCCGCTGGCCGAGCAGCAAGTGACGGCAGCGTCGAAGGAGAAGGTGCTGGACACGCTGGGCGAGGCGACATCGAAGCTGCGGGCTCAGTTGGGCGAATCGCTAGCGACGGTGCAGAAGTTAGATGTTCCGTTGTCAGAAGCCACCACGTCCTCGCTCGAAGCTCTCAAGGCGTACAGCCTTGGCATCAAGGCCCACAACGAGAAAGGCTCCGCCGCAGCCCTGCCGTACAATCAACGCGCCATCGAGCTTGACCCGAATTTTGCCATGGGCTATAGGGCAGTGGGCATCGACTACTCCAATCTCGGCGAGTTGGGGCGGGCCAGCGATTACTCCACCAAGGCGTTTCAGTTGCGGGAGCATGCCAGTGAGCGGGAAAATCTGGGCATCACTGCTGATTACTATCTGAACGTAAGCGGAGAATTGGATAAAGCGGCCCAGACGTATCAGGAGGAGATTGCGAGCTACCCGCGAGACTACCAAGCACGTCTGGATTTGGGCACCGTGTACGCTGCGCAGGGACTGTATGAAAGGGCTGCGGAGTCGTATCGCCAAAGCCTCCGCCTCGCCCCGGATAATGGTGCCTCTTACACAAACCTTGGCACCAGCCTGCTCTGCTTGCAACGCTTCGACGAAGCGCGGCAGGTCATCCACGAAGCGCAAGCGCGAAAACTGGATGATTTCGCACTCCACAATGCCCTCTACGCTCTTGCCTTCCTCGGCTCGGACTCTGCGGCGATCGCGGAAGAGCAGCAGTGGTTTGCGGGAAAGCCCGAAGAGAACTTTGGAGCGGCGCTGGCATCGGACACCGAGGCGTATGGCGGTCATCTGGGCAAGGCGCGGGAGCTGACCAAGCGGGCGGTGGATTCGGCCATCCGGGCGGACAGCAAGGAAAATGGGGCGATCTGGCAGGAGAATGCCGCTATCGCACAAGCCGCTTATGGCAATACCACTGAAGCCCGGCAGACAGCGGCGGAGGCCTTGAAGCTGGCTCCCACGAGTCAAGGCGCCGAGGTCGAGGCCGCGCTGGCGTTTGCCATGGCGGGCGATACGGCACGAGCGGAATCGTTGGCGCAAGACTTAGGGAAACGCTTCCCGCTGGATACGCAGGTGCAGTCGCTTTGGCTGCCTGCGATTCAGGCGCAGCTGGCGTTGAACAAGAAGAACCCTGCTACTGCCCTGAATGCGCTGCAAGCGACTTCCTCCATCGAGTTGGGGCAGATCGCTTTCGTCGCCAATATTTCCTGCCTCTACCCGACGTACGTGCGCGGAGAGGCATACTTGGCAGCGGGACAAGGCACCGCTGCCGCCGCCGAGTTCCAAAAGATTCTCGACCACAGCGGCATCGTCTGGAACTGCTGGACGGGAGCATTGGCACATCTCGGAGTGGCTCGGGCCAATGCGTTGCAGTCGAGAAACTCGCAGGGAGCGGATGCCGATGCTGCCCGCGTCCGCGCCCTCGCCGCCTACAAAGATTTCCTCACCCTCTGGAAAGACGCCGACCCCGACATCCCCATCCTGAAACAAGCCAAAGCCGAATACGCCAAGCTGCAGTAGTCAACTGACGCTATCGGGCGATCGGAGACAAAAAATCCTTGCGTCAGTTCGGGCGCTAACATTCTTACTCTGGGCAACTTAGCCTGTTATTCGCGTTTCAGACCCAGAATCAGACCCCATCCATGGAGGTGCAGTCCCGGACCGACCACTATCTGCCTATCCCGCAACTGCGGATGAGGTAGAGCCGTGGGGTTCCTCCAATCTAGATTGGTTCTGAGTTGTTGCCTGGTGGTTTCGTTCTGTAGCATCCCACCCTGTGGTCAAACTGCATCGGCAATTGCATTACGCGGAAGCGAGAATGACTATGGTCAGCATCTTAAACTGTAGGGCTCAAAGCCGTATTCGGCTAGGCCGGATGTGTAATTGACAGCTTCTGGTTTCTTGTTATGCTGCTTGACGCGCTACTGCGCCCGCTTCTGGCGCCCCCTGCAGCGCGTGCTTTGATGTAGCGGCAATCCGTTTCACCTCGTCGAATACCGTAATTGCGATTCGGAGAAAACTATGTGCCTTAGGCGTGCCCTCGATTGCCCCAACTTTTGCATCGTCATGATGATGATGACGATAATTTTCGCCGCGTCTATGGCATCCGGCCAGGCTGACAGTAACTCAGCCCTGAGCCTGGTGTTTCCCGTGAAGCAGAATACGGTGTGTGGAGGGACTTGCACGCCCGCGAACGCTCCCATCATGACGGTGTTCGATCATGAAATGCAGGTTGCGTACGAATGTACGGCCGGCGAAGGTGGATATGGTGGCGTGACGGCGTTTACGGGCGAGAGCGGCACGGTCAAGTATTCCGGCTTCAAAAGCGGCGCCGGGAAATGCAACGGCCTGCTGTTTGCCTACACCAACCCCAACATCGCCAGCTTCCTGGGGGGCTATAACTACCCTGGCGCTGGTGTGCTCTTCTACGACGGCCATCCCGGCATCGACTACGTCTTTCCCTTTGGAACCGCTCTCTACGCCGCGATCAACGGTTGCGTGACCTATCTGGATGGGGCGGAGGGAATCCCGCTAGGATCGAGAGGTCACGTGCTGGCCATCGTTCCGGTGCCGACTCCGCCCCGAGGGGGATGCGCGACGGTCGTCAACAAGACCGGCTACCGAGTGGTCTACATGCATCTGGCTTCGTATTATGACGCGACCAGCGGCCAGGTGATGCGATGTACCAGTTCCGACCCCAAGGGAACCGAGTGCAATGCGGGTCAGGATATCGTTGCTTGCCCGACCTGCGCCCAGCAGAACCAGTGGGTTTCGGTGCAGCGCACCAGCCCCATCGGGTACAGCGGGAATTTCTCTAACGATGTTTGGGGCGGAGCTCCGGCGCACCTGCATGTCGAGGTCGACAACGTGGTTGGATCCAGTCCGGTAGCAGTCGATCCCTACGGCTGGTGCGGTCCGCAATCCGATCCTTATACCGCGCTCACGGGTTTGACCAATGTCACGTTGTGGAGCAACTTCACCCTTACGTGCCCCGCCGAGCCCTGAGACTCGGGGCAGGTACAGCACAGGAAAGATATTTGGCGCCGGCATCCTACATCATTCGCTCCAATTGTGCGTCCGGCCACGCAAGCGTCGGAAGACCTAGAATTTCTTACGAAGGAACTCGAAAACCAAATAACCGAGCACTGCAGCGGCCACGGCAATTCCAAAATTTGCCGGGGTGAAGACATCTTTCACCGCCCAAACGGCTCCACGCTTCTGTCCCAGACCGGAGCGTTCAAATTCTCCCATCAGAAGGTTCGCATAAAAAAGGAAAATGATGAATCCCACCTCAATCGCTGCTCTCCAGGCTGAGTTCTTCATAGCATTGGGGAGGGCCTGATCCGCATCGGCTCGGTGGCCCGGCACATTTTGTCACCAAAATCGATACGGAGCCAGCGAAAGCGGCAGCTCCAGGTTTGGCAGAATACAAAGAGTGACTTCTCTCACTCGCGGAGATTTTGCGCCCGGCTGTATGGTTTCGCCCCTGCGGGGCTGCAGCAGGCTTGCGGCAGTTCGGCCGCCGACTTGGTCATAGTTGGCCTGATCTCCTGCTAATTCAGCGGCTTCCGGCGTAATGTACTTTCTCCTGTCGATGCGAAACAGTACAGGCGCGTGCGCAGCTGGCGTGTTGGTCCTTGGGAACTTTTTTCCCCGGCTTGCGGGCTCCACAATGGATTTGAAAGTTGAATCACGAGTCTTCCCCCTCGAATCGAGTTTCGAAACTTATGGATAAAGCTTTCGCGCCAGTCGTCCGCAACTCTTCGAAGAATCATTCCTCCGGGCAGACGTTGTCTCCGGGCTCGTTCAACCAAACGTCGTTCAACCCAGGCTCGGTGAATCCGGCAATATTCAATTCGGTTGCGCTGCAGGCGCGATCGCCGCGCAAGGCTGCGGCGCGGGCGGCGCTGGTCGAGTTGAACGAGTCATCGCGCAATCTGCTGTCGGAATGCTTCCGGCAATTCGGCATCGAGACCGTGATCATGACGGGGCAGGCCGCCGAGCGGCTGCACAAAGAAAAGTTCGAGGCCTGCGTGCTGAACCTGCGCAGCGACGTGGCGCCACTGATGGAAGCCGCGCGCATGTCTCCGTCAAACTCGCGCTGCGTGATTTATGGCGTGGGCGGCAACGCACAGGAAGCGATGCGCTTTTCGAAGTACGGCATCAATGCCATGTTTCAGGAGCCGCTGGAGCGCCCGGCGGCGATGAAACTGGTGCGCGCAACGCAGAATCTGGTGCTGCATGAATTCCGGCGCTACGTGCGCATTCCGGTGATGACGGAGGTTTCGGTGGTTGCGGAGAACTTGCGCTTCAGCGCCAGCAGTATCGAGATGAGCTCGGGCGGAATGTCGGTGAAGAGCCCGGAGGACATGACCAAGGGGATGAATGTGGAAGTGGCGTTTTCGCTGCTGACCTTGCCGCGGATTTCGGTGCGCGGGACGGTGACCTGGCGCAAGCCGAAATCGTTTGGAGTGAGATTTGATCCGGAAGATGATCGGCGGCAGAAGGTGAAAGTCTGGATCGATTCGTATCTGGAGAACTAGGCGCGGAATTTTGGGCGCGGGGCAAGTGTGGCGCGGGCACTCAGGCCCGCGCTTTTTTTTGGCAGCGGTAGGTTACAGCGATGGTGGCTATCGGGATACTCCAAATGCTCAAGATGACAGCATAGTGAATGCCTCGCTTCGCTCGGAGGACGGACGAATGCGTCCGTCCTCCCGCGAGTTCGTCCCCAAGTGCGTTCTGGCATCGTTACAATAGCTTTCGTGAATGACGTTCATGCGCCGGATGTGGCGGCTACTCCGCAACCTGCCTGGGACACGCAGCGCTACACGCTGTGGCAGCGCATGGTGCTGCGCCTCATCATCTTCCTGGGATATTGGGTGATCCGGCTGATTGGATCGACGTTGCGGGTTTCGGTTTCGTACGAAGAGGGCGCGCAGAAAACGGTGGGAGAACGGCCGCTGGTGGCCTCGTTCTGGCACTCCTGCATTATTCCGTCGACTTATCTGTTTCGCAACCTGGGCGTGCGGGTGATGAGCAGCAACAGTTATGACGGCGAGTACATGGGGCGGATCATTCACAAGTTTGGATACGTGGCGGTGAAGGGATCGAGCAGCCGGAATGCGGTGCGGGCGCTGCTGGGGCTGCGGCGCGCGCTGGAGGACGGCTGGACGGTGGCGTTCACGCTGGATGGGCCGCGGGGGCCGCGGCATAAGGTAAAGCCGGGACCGGTGGCCCTGGCGCGATCGTCGGGAGCGCCGCTGACTATGTATTACGCGGCCGTGGATAAGGCGTGGACGTTGAAGACCTGGGACCGGCTGCTGGTTCCGGTACCGTTCTCGCGGGTGCTGGTGCGGTTTGGAAAACTGATTTCAGTCCCGGCGGACGCGAATGATGAGGATGTGGAGCGGTATACGACGGAGTTGCAGGCGGCTCTGGATCGCGTGTGCGCTTTTGCGGAAGAGAATGTGGGGAAGGTGGGGACGGAGGAATTTCCGTATCGTGCCTCTTGATTGGGTACCCCCGGGGCGGAAATGAAAGTCCCCACTGCTCGCGCACAAACGCGCGAGCAAAACATTTATTCCATGGACGCGCCTAGCATTTGGTAGCGATATTTCTTGCCGTCCCAGAAGACTACTGAGGATGTGTTCTCGCCTTCGCCTTGTTCTTCCATGAAGACGCCGAGCGCGGTGCGCTTTTTCAGAGCAAGACGCTTCACCGTCAGCGTCCTGAATGGGAGATTGATCAGAAGGAACTTGGCTTTTGGAACTTCGGCTTGCCATCCCCCTTTTTCGGCGCCGTGAATGATGAGCAGGCTGACACCGCGGCGCTCGGGCTCGTCGGAGGCGAACGTGGACGTGACTTTGACGTCGCCGAAGCCGAGGAAGTTGTCGTAGGGATCGGCGATGAGGAATCCGTATTCGTCGCGATCGGCCATGGGATTTTTGCATTTGGCGACGACGACGAGATCATCGATGCCGTCACCGTCGAGGTCGGCCACGAATTGCGCGGGACCAGGGACGAGCGAACAGCCGTCGCCAAATTGGCGGTGAATGAACTCGTCAGTGACTGCGGGCGAGGGAGCATGCGCATGCATCGGCGGCGGAGGCAGCTGCTTCTTCGGCTGCGCGGATGCGATGGCAATCAGGACGGCCGCGACGATCGGGAGGGCGTATTTGCTGGACTTCATGGTCCTACTGTAGTGCGGAATTGGGCGAGAGGGTAGAGGGTGAGTGGTAACGGAGGTAATGCCGACAGCCGCGTCTTGGGCGCAAGCGAATTACATGGGTACTTCACTTTGCTCAGGATGACAAACGCTTTTTTAGCAACACCGGAATGGCTAACGGCGGAAATGTTGCCAGCCTTGGGCATCGAGTTGGCGGGCGACGGAGCGTTCGTCTTTTAGCAGAATTCCATGGCCGCGACGGATGTGGCCGATCTGGGTGATGGGAGTCCCGGCGATCCGGGTGGGGATGCGCTTGGTGCTCGGAGCGGCGAAGAGGAGTTCGTAGTCTTCTCCGCCGTGAAGGGCGTCGTCGAGTTCGACTTGGCCGGCGGGCTTGCCGACTTTGGCGCGGGGGATGAGGGTGGAGTCGATTTCCGCGCCTACGCCACTTTCTTCGCAGATGTGGGCGAGGTCGGTAGAGAGGCCGTCGCTGAGATCGATCATAGCGGAGGCGAGGCGTTTTTCGCGGAGGATGCGGGCTGCGGCGAGGCGCGGGTCGGGACAGAAATGGCGCGGGTAGTCGCGGGAATTGAGCTTGCGCTTGGGATGAGATAGCAGTTCATGGATGGCAGCGGCGGAGCCTCCTAGTTTTCCGGTGACGTAGATTTGGTCGCCGGGCCGGGCTGCGGAGCGGAGGATGGCTTGGCCTTTGGGGACCATTCCGACGACTATGATGTCGGCCAAGATTCCGTTGGGGGATTCGGCGGCGTCGCCTCCAGCTAGCGGGATTTTGTAGTGGTTGGCCAGCGCCAGCAGTCCACGGGTGAAGCGGCTGACCCAGGATTGCGGCAGATCGGCTGGCAGCGCGAGGGAGAGGAAGGCGGCCACGGGCTGGCCTCCCATGGCGGCGATATCGCTGAGTCCGCGGGCCAGGCAGCGGTGGCCTACGGATTCGGGCGGATGCCAGTCGCGGCGGAAGTGGATACCTTCGAGCGAAAAGTCAGTGGTGACGAGCTGGTCGTAATTGGGTGGAATGCGGAGGATGGCGCAGTCGTCGCCGATGCCGGTGAGGAGGATCCGGCTGCGCTGAGCGCTGGCGCGGCGGCGGATTTCGGCGATCAGGGCTTTTTCGGGTCGGGGCACGGAGGATTCATTATAGGTCGGCTGAGGGAAGTGCTGGCGCTGAAGTGCTTTCACTACAGAGGGCACGGAGGAATCACGGAGGAGATACGACCCGACGTGCGTGTGCCGTTGCGCGGAAAGTAACACGTCCGGATGTACCTCTTTGGTTACCCCCATCTTCGGTAATCGGATATGGACCTGCGCTCCATTGACAGGGGGGAACCTACTTTGTTACCGTTAGCCAGTCTTTCACACAACCTTTGGCCGAGCTAAGTTCCGCAAGGAGTTGGCATTGCGGGGAAGAATTCATTTCCAGGCTCTGGTCGCGAGTTCCGGTAGGCAGGGCACGCGCAAATCACCATTCCCAAGATGGGACGTGGCCCGGAAAAATCAGGTGGTCCGCACAGGCGCTCTGCAACCTCAGAACTTAGCCTGGAATTCCGGACCTGATTGAAAATCGTTTTTTCAGTAGAGGGGCGATTTGCAAAAACGCTTTTACATTCTTTTTGTGGCCCGGGGGGACGACGGGCAGTTGCGCAAAATTTCGATCCCGGTCCATTATCTGTACATTTTTGTGGTGGGCGCAGCTATCGGCTTTCTCAGCCTGACAGGAATTGCCAGCTCTTATACCCGGATGTTGCTGAAGGTTTCCCGCTACAACCAGTTGCGGACAGAAAAAGATCAGCTCAAAGACAACTATTCGCGCCTGGAAGAGGTCGCAAAAGAGCGCGACGTGCAGGTGGCTTCGCTGGGGTCGATCGCGTCCGAGGTTTCGGCGCTGTATGGACTCAAGCAGCAGCCGACTCTGGTGACGGCTAGTACGGAACAGATTCGCGACGCGGAAGTGAGTTCATCGCTAGACCAGCTGCATGCGCTGCGGATATCGGCTCTGACGGGCGCAACCATGATCGGGCTGACCATGGGCTTGACGCGCAACGCGACCACGGCGGATTGGGTGCGAGCGAATTCGGCCCCGAACCTGTGGCCGGTGGAGGGTCAGGTTACGGGCAGCTTCGGCGAACGAATTGATCCGTTCAACGGGGAAGGCGCGTTTCATAGCGGCGTGGATATCAGCAGCGCCTACGGGACGCGAGTGATTGCTCCGGCAGATGGGGTGGTGACATTCTGCGATCAGATGGGCGGCTACGGGCGGGCGATCATGATCGATCACGGCAACGGTATCAGCACGCGGTATGGGCACCTTTCGGGCTTCGCCGTGACTTCCGGGCAGACCGTGCATCGCGGCGATGTGATTGGTTTTGTTGGCGCCAGCGGCCGGTCGACAGGCCCGCATCTGCATTACGAAGTTCGCATCAACGACACTCCGGTAAATCCTTATAAGTACCTTCGGATTACGGTCGCGCACAGCGACGGGTTTGCCAGCGGCAGCTAGGCTTCCCCGGCGGCTAAAGCCGCATTCTCTTTTGCCTTTGACCGGCGCGGCTTAAAGCCGCGCCCTTTCAATTCTGGCCTGGCACACCCCGGAAATGCGTCCCACCCCTTCGTGGTCATTACCTGTGTAATGTGGTGCGCCAGATTGTGTGCGGAAGCGTCGTGGCGGCGCGCCTAACATAGATAGATACCTCTCCCCTTGCCTGTGGCTGGCCCTGTGCGGTCTGATCCTGCGCAGTCTGGAGACACTGCTTGGCGAATCCTGAGACGAAAAAATTTGGGCGCTATGAAGTTCTAGGCGAACTCGGCCGCGGAGCGATGGGAGTGGTGTATAAGGCGCGGGATCCGCAGATCGACCGCCTGGTCGCTGTCAAGACGGTTTGCCTGCGTGGGGAAGAGCCGGAGGCTGAACAGGAATTTCGCGGGCGTTTTCTGAATGAGGCACAGGCTGCGGGACGGTTGCATCATCCGGGAATTGTGTCGGTGTTCGATGTGGGCGAGGATGGGGAGACGCACGATCCTTACATTGTGCTGGAGTATGTGGCGGGCGAGTCGTTGCACAAGATTCTGGGGCGGGAAAAAAAGTTTGAGCTGCCGCAGGCGCTGCAAATCGCCGAAGAGATTGCTGAGGCCCTGGAATATGCGCACGCCCAAGGCGTGACGCATCGCGACATCAAGCCAGGAAATATTCTGATCACGCAAGAGGGGCACGCCAAGATTGCGGACTTCGGCATCGCCAAGCTGAATCTGGCTCACTTTACGATTCCGGGGCGAGTGCTGGGCACGCCGGCATATATGGCGCCGGAACAACTCAGTGGCGAGGGAGTGGATGGGCGTTCGGATTTGTTTTCTCTGGGAGTGATTCTGTACGCGATGGTGACGGGGCATTCGCCATTTCAAGGGAACAGCGCGACCACGGTGTGCTTCAAGGTGGCGAATCGCGAGCCGATTGCGGCGAGCATGCTGGAGTTAAATTTGCCGCGCGAGCTGGATGCGGTGATCGGGCGCGCGATGGCGAAGGATCCGGAACAGCGCTACCAGAGCGGGGCGGAGTTCGCGGCGGACCTGCAGGCGCTGCAAAGCGAAGAGAAACCGAGCGTAGCCACGACTACATTTCATGCGATTGCGGCCGAGGCGGAGCGACAGACTCGGTCGCAGACCGCTCGAGGAGCGGCGGCGCGGGTAACGAAATCGCAGAAGGCGCCTTTGGCTGCCGTGCGCAGGTTTGCGATGCGCGATCTGATGCTGGGCACGGCGACGATCGTTTTACTTTTGATTGTGGGGGTGAAGTCGGGGCTGCTTTCACGATCGAGCACTCCGGTCCAGACGGCGGCGATTCCAGTGGCCCCAACTGTGCAAAATCCGCCAGTGGCGGTCGCGCCGGCAGCTGTGTTGAATGCGGCCCCTCAAGCTTTGGAGCCGGCTCCTGCGCGGCTTAAGCCGGTGGTGCACAAGGCGTCGACCAAGCCGGCCGGGCCGGGAGCATCTTCTCCAGCGATGATTCGCGACACCAGCGCGCGATCTCACCCGGCAGAGACTGTGGTGGCGGCGCCCGCGATGGTGGAATTGTCGGTGCGCCATCAATTCAAGGACGCGACGCTCACGGTGTGGATCGACGATCAACTGGCCCTGACGCGGCCGTTGCATGGCGGCACGCAGAAAAAATTGGTCGTGTTCAGCGCAGTGCACGGAATGGATTCGGAAACGCTGAAGGTTCCGTCAGGCAAGCACATGCTACGCGTACGGACGCAGACCGGCGATCAGACGGTCGATCTATCGAAGACGATCTCGGCGGACTTCGTCGGAGGCGATGACAAGACTTTGATCGTGACCTTCGAAAAGAAGAATACTGCGATGCATTTGGAGTGGCAGTAGCGCTGACCGCCTCCCGGTCAACTCGCCCGCATCATTCTCCCGAACTGCCTCCGGAACTGCGCACACACAAGGCTCGATTGATGTGTCCGGGGCCGATTTCACTCGATCCGCGGCTGCCATTGTAGAAACTGAAGGCCCATTTCTCCTCGGGAGTGTTCCCCTGTGTGCTGCTCCAAACTCCCGGCCAGCTAACGCGAATGCGGCCCTTCGCGTGAAGACCTCGCTGCCCCGCCTGGGCTTGGTCGAAGATGCCCCAAAGCTCATCAATCGCGGGCAGACGCCAACCGGACCGCCCGGCCAGTTTCAGGTTTTGACAGTACTCGTTGGCCTGGTTCCAGGTTGCGTCGCTGCCGTTGTCCTTCTTCGCCCAGGTCAGCCCGGTGGCGGGGTCGGTCCAAAAGGGAAGCATGTTAGAAAGCGGAATCTTCACTACTTTCTGGGCGGTGGGATCAGCAGCCACGGTTCCCTGCCACTTCGCCAGGCCATCGAGCGAGGTCGCCTCTATCAGGTGCTCGCCGACGATGGTCTGGAGCACCTTGGCGTTATCGACGCTCAGGCGGGGCTGCTCGGCGCCATCCAATTTCCAGTTGCAATCCATGTCGGTGGTCACAACCAGCGAGGCCGGGGCCTGTGCCCAGGATCGCGGGCAAATGGCTATAACACATAACAGCAAAAGCACGCAAACGAGATCGCGCATAGCGTGTTTCATGCCTTTTTCTCCAACGACATAATTCTAATTCCACAGAATCTACTCTGGATGCAACTTCCCCACAACCTCTGATCGCAACCTGCAAAGTTTCTTGCGGGTGAAATTATCGTGGCGCGATACCGGTAATTGGCCGGTAACCGGGCCACACTGCTGTCCGCGAACCGGCGAGCATGTTACCCTCGTCCCGCGTGTCGTCGCTCAATCCATCCAACCCGACTCTCTACGCGGTGGCCGCCGTTTTTCTGTGGGGAACCTCGGACTTCGCCGGAGGGCTGGGCTCGCGCCGCGCCAACGCCTTCGTGCTGACCGCGTTCTCCCACCTCTGCGCTTTGGTGCTGATGCTGGTAGTCGCGTTCAGCCTGGGTAACCAATTTCCCTCGCGCGCCAGCGTTCTGTGGGCTTACGCCGCGGGTGCGATTGGCGGCTTCGCTCTCGCGCTTTTTTACGGCGCGCTCGCCTCCGGAAAGATGGGTTTGACCGCGCCGATATCCGCGCTCATCGGAGCGGCCATTCCGACGCTCGTCGATATCGCTCTTGAGGGTGCGCCCAGCCGCTGGACGACCGCCGGCTTTGTCCTCGCCATCGCCGCGATCTGGCTGATCACCCGGCCCGAGCCGCAACTCGAATCCGATAGCTCCGGCCGTCCCAAAGGCGTAGCCATGGCCGCCCTTGCTGGAGTCGGGTTCGCCGGCTTCTATCTCTGCGTGCACCAAGCACACGGCTCGCCTGCGTGGCTCGCCGCGGTCTCCCGCGTCGGATCGCTTACCACTACGTCCATCGCGGTACTCGTGACCCGTGCTCCGCTGGCGCTCGACCGACCGCGAGTCGCGCTGGGCATGATCGCCGGATTCTTCGACATCTCGGCCAGCGCGCTCTTCATCTTCGCCAACCAGCATGGCCGCCTCGACGAAGCGGTGGTGATCACTTCGCTCTATCCGGCCGTCACAGTCCTGCTGGCGCGCCTGTTGCTCAAAGAACATTTTAGCTTCTGGAAGGCCGTCGGCCTGGTCGCAGCGCTGGCGGCGGTTCCCATGATCGCCGCAGGATAAAATCAATTTCGTTCACTCTGCCATGCCACTGATTGAAGTTCGCAATCTGACGAAGGTGTTCGCACATAGCGCATCGCCGTTCGGAGGCAAGTGGGGCGGCGAGGTCCGCGCCGTCGATGACGTCTCGCTCGACATCCACGCTGGGGAGACTCTCGGCTTAGTAGGCGAATCCGGCTCGGGCAAGAGCACGCTGGGCCGTCTCATCCTGCGCCTGATCGAGCCCACCAGCGGGAGTGTTTCATTTGAGGGCCGAGATCTGCTCGCAGCCCGCCCCACAGAAATGCGTCGCCTCCGCCGCGACATGCAGATCATCTTCCAGGATCCTTTCGCCTCCCTCGACCCGCGCTTCCGCGTTGAAGACATCATCGCGGAGCCGCTGATTATTCATGGAAAGGAAGAACGGGACGGGCACGAACTGAATAGCGCCGCAACAGTTACAGATCTCCGAGCCCAGGTGGCGGAGTTGATTCGCGCCGTGGGCCTCGATGAATCCGCCCTGCGCCGATACCCCCATGAATTTTCCGGGGGACAGCGCCAGCGCATTGGCATCGCCCGCGCTCTCGCGCTGCGGCCGAAATTTATCGTCTGCGACGAGCCCGTGTCCGCCCTCGACGTCAGCGTCGGCGCGCAAATCGTCAACCTGCTCGCCCAGCTCCAGCGCGACTTTCGCCTGACTTATCTTTTCATCTCGCACTCTATGCCCGTCGTCCGCTATCTTTCCACGCGCATCGCCGTGATGTATCGCGGCAGAATTGTTGAGGTCGGCGACGCCCGGCAGATCACGGAACGCCCCGGACATGCGTATACTCGTAGCCTGATCGAGGCCACGCCGCAACTTTCCTGATGCATTGCGGTTTAAACGTGTAGTACGCGCCCAGATTCGAGCAACCAACTCTGGCCCGGAATACTCCTGAGTATTTGCAAGAAACTACGGGGAAACAATCCTTTGGCAGCGACGAATTCGACCTCTTTTCCAACCAGTGTTGCCTTCAAGAGCCATTTCTCTCGCGATCTCGGGGAACTCACTCTCGGCTTCGCCGCGATCATACTGGTCCTCTGGCTACCCACTCGCGAGCAGCTGATATTTGGTCCCATCGCGCTGCTGGCGCCGTTAGTCGTGACTTTGTTCCGCTACCCGGGGCGCCAGGAACTAGGCTTGACCGCCCGCGGATTCCTTCGTTCCCTTTGGATTCTTCCTGCCTCCATCGCGTTAACCGTGGTCAGCGTGCTGGTTGCCCAACGCTTTGGAACTTTCCACGCGCTGTACCAGGCAGACTTCAAGCACGTTGGCGGATATGTTCTGTGGACGATCTACCAGCAATTTCTGTTGCAGGGTTTTTTCATGCCGCGCCTGACGCGCCTTCTCAAGCCGCAGAGCGCCATCGTCATGGCCGGCATACTCTTCTCTGCCGCGCACCTGCCGAGTCCGACTCTAACCCTGGCCACTCTGGTTTGGGGACTCGCCTCCTGCTGGCTCTTCCGCCGCTATCGCAGTCTGTGGGTGCTCGGCCTGGCTCAGGGGCTGCTCGGACTCGCCTTCGCAGTCTGTGTCCCCGACGCGCTGCATCATCACATGCGGGTAGGGCTCGGGTTCCTGCGCTATCACGCAATCCCAGCCGGCCAGCCTGCACCATTCCACGGCACGCTCGGAAAATGATTTCTAGAACCACAACCACCACAGCCAGTCCACGAATGTATGCGTGATGGTGGAAGCTGGCACGCGGTTGTGCTCTCTCCACGCCCGCCCGTAGAAAATTCCCGCGATCGTCGCCAAAATTACGTAGCGCCAGTTGAAGTGCGCCGAGCGCTTGTTGAAGTGCGACAGCCCGAAGAACGCCGAAGCGACGATCAATCCACCCATCCGGCCGAATCGCCGCTGCAGCAGATTCTGCACCCACGCGCGGAAAAACAATTCCTCTGGAATCGCCACAAAAACAAAAATCCCCGCCCACGACAAAAGCGCCTTCCCCAACGACGGAAAATTTCCATGCGGATGAATAAATCCCAGCGCCAGCCCGAGCGCAATTACTACCGGCGCGAAGATCGCCAGTTCCCGCAACCCGGTCTTCCAGTCGCTCCAGCGCAGATGAAAATCGAATCCCGTTCCCTCCAACTGCCGCACCGCCAGAAATCCGTACAGCCCCGCGTCGAGCAATAAAATCTTGCCCACAGCCTGTAAGCCTGCCGGCCAAGCCGGCTCAAACCAGCGCAGATCAACCGCCAGCCCCAGCGTCAGCAGGATCACCGCATCGCGCCAATTGCCTCGCTGCTCCGGATCGGCCTTCGCGGCCCGCTCCAGCAGCCATGCGATCACCACCGGAAGTCCGGCATAAAGCATGGCCCACTGCCAGCGCAGCATGTGCTGCGATCCCGCCAGCAGTATGTAGGGAAGCGCCAGCACCACGGGAACGACGACGCGCACAAGGGCGGGCCAACGCTGCACTGATCGCGTTAATGCCTCCGCGGCGAATCCGAAGGCGGCCGCCACTGCCAACTCAAACCCGAAGACGGTAATCGCCACCGGCGTTACATTCTGCATGTCGAAATCTTAATGCACTGACTCGCCGGGCTCATTTTCCCGAGTCCTTCCACCGCGAGTACAATCGCACTGAAGCCGTAATACGAAACTGAGAGGACGCCATGAAAACCACTCTCTGCCTTATCATCCTGCTGATCACGACAACCATATGTCTCGCCCAGGACAAGAATGCTCCGGATAAGAATGCCCAGAGCAAGAATCCCGTCACCTTCGTCGTGAAGCAAATCCTTCCTCGCCAGGCAAATAATCTGACCGCCGCCGTCGAAGAAATGCCCGCCGAGAAATTCGGCTACAAGCCCACCGAGCAGCAGATGACCTTCGGCCACCTCGTCCTGCACATCATCGGATCGAACAACCACCTATGCTCGACCATTGGCGACGTTCCTGAAGTCAAGGCTCCGCCGCTGACCGAATCCGACGGCAAAGACAAGCTGGTAGCCGCGCTGAAGGCCAGCTTCGAGTTCTGCACCACCGCGCTCAATAAAGTGGACGATTCCAAACTCGCCGACGAAGTGGAATTATTCGGCGGCCGCAAAGGCCCTCGGGCCTTCGCCCTGATCGCCCTCACCAACGACTGGGCCGACCACTACAGCTCAGCAGCAATGTACCTGCGTCTGAGTGGATTGCTGCCGCCGACGGCCCAGGCCAAGAAGTAGCGCGCCCCGGGGCCGCGCCTCGACTCAATGAGCGCAATCGGCGATGTTACGCCAACGAGCCCCAGGCCCAGGTCCACATGGATGTGGGCCGGTCAGTGCTTCACTCCGGTGCCCCGCGTTCATGCAATAGAATCGTGCTGTTGCTAGGGCGAGGGCCATGGGTAGCGGGAAATAACAGGGCATATCCCAAAAGGCGTGCACTTGACCACTTCATCTGGTCGTTCATAGTGGCCCGGAAGATCTACTCACACCGAGAGGTCTGCTCCGCGATCCAGCAACAGCCGAGTCACCGCTAGTCCCCAGTCGTAGAACTGAGTGACAGCATGAAATATCGGTGTCTGCCCGCCGATGCCGGTGTCATCTATCGTCGCGCGCGCATTTACGTCTGCTCCACGATCCAGAAGCAGATTTGCCGCTTCCACATTGCCGTACTCCGCTGCCACATGCAACAGTGTTGCTCCTCGCAAGGTCAGACGGCGTTCGACGGTGTTTCCGAAAGTGAGTTCGGGAAACCGCCGATGCATCAGCATAGGATCGGCACCCAGGTGTCGGACGAGAAGGTCGAGCCGGTTGCGCAACAAATCTAAGACGGCCGAAACCTCGTATTTCGTGGGACAGCCAGCTTCAATCAGGATCTCCATGCGCCAAGTCAATCGGCATTCGAGTTGCGCCCGTTCGCTGTGGGGGCGCAGCGGCCACCGAACTCGCCTGCCGTTGCCGGCCGCGCCGTCTCCCTGTTCGTGTTTCGTAACGAGGCTCCGAGACATCTTGCCTTGCCGATATTTTCTTGATAGTGTCCACCCTATTCAACAGGCCAGCGCTAATCAGGACTACAGAGGCCAGGCTGATTCTGTGGGTATAGTTCCGTGAAGACTCCCGTCGAGCCGTAACTCTGCTTTCTCTTTGCATCGCGGTTGGCCTGGCAGAAGGGCGATTTATGTTTACTCCAAAGAAATCCACGCCAAAGACGTCTGCTCCGAAGAATTTCACTGCGCAGCCCACTCCGCAGTCTACTGCCAAGACGCGCATCCCACTCACCGGCAGTGAGCGCGCTCCGCTAAAAGGAGCGCAAGTAATCGGCCCCGCGAATCCGACTGAAACCATCGACGTAACCATTCGTCTCAAATCGCGCACCGGCAAGAAATCAATCGTCGAAACCGACGAATTCACCAAGCCGGTCTCCAAGCGCACCATCCTGAGTCGCAAAGAATTCGAGCTAAGCCATGGCGCTGACCCTGCGAGCATCGCTCGCGTTGAATCCTTTGCCCGCGAACACAACCTGACTGTAAAGGAAACGAGCGCTGCCCGGCGGACTGTCATTCTCTCCGGCACGGTCGACGCCATGAATGCAGCTTTCGGCGTCCAGCTGAAACAGTACAAGTATTCTTCCGGCACATACCGCGGCCGCACCGGTCCCGTCCATCTGCCGCCGGAACTCGAGGACATCGTGGCAGGCGTGTTCGGCCTGGATAATCGCCCGCAGGCCAAGCCGCATTTTCGTAGGCGGCGCGAGCCCGCCGGAGTCCGCGCCGCTGCTCAGGACCTTTCCTACACGCCGGTAAAAGTCGCCACGCTCTACGACTTCCCGACGGGCGTCGATGGAACCGGCGAATGTATTGCGTTGATCGAACTTGGCGGTGGATACAACCCTACCGATCTGTCCAATTACTGGAGTCAACTGCAGCTGGCGAAGACGCCCACCGTTTCGGCCGTCTCCGTCGGCAATGGCAGCAACAATCCCACCGGAGATCCCAGTGGTCCGGATGGCGAAGTGATGCTGGATATCGAAGTGGCGGGAGCGATCGCGCCCGGAGTCAAGATCGTTGCCTACTTCGCCGACAACACCGACGCCGGCTTTCTGAACGCCATCACCACCGCGGTGCACGACAGCACCAACAATCCCTCAATCATTTCCATCAGTTGGGGAGGGCCCGAATCCTCCTGGACGCAGCAGGCCATGACCTCCATGGACGAGGCATTCCAGGCGGCCGCCGCCATGGCGGTATCCGTTTGCGTCGCGGCCGGAGACGATGGCTCTACCGACGGCGTCGGCGACGGCCTGAACCATGTGGATTTTCCCGCTTCAAGTCCGAACGTACTGGCCTGCGGCGGCACGCGTCTGGTGGCGTCGGGCAACGCCATCACCAGCGAAACCGTGTGGAATGAACTGGCCAACAGCGAGGGCGCAACCGGTGGAGGCATCAGCGACACGTTTCCGCTTCCCAGTTATCAGAGTGGGGCCGGCGTTCCGCCATCCGCCAACTCGAATCACCATGTCGGCCGGGGCGTTCCCGACGTCGCGGGCAATGCCGATCCCACGACCGGCTACGTGACTCTCGTCGATGGACAATCTGGCGTGATCGGGGGAACCAGCGCCGTCGCTCCGCTATGGGCCGGATTGATTGCGTTGATCAACCAGAGTTTGGGAAAGCCGGCCGGCTTCATCAACCCTTTGCTCTACCAGAATGCCAGCAAAGCGGCAGACTTCGACGATGTCACCTCAGGCAATAACGGAGCCTACTCGGCGGGTCCAGGCTGGGATGCCTGCACCGGATTCGGATCTCCGCTAGGGAGCAGGATTGCAGCGACGCTAGGCGCCCCGGCGACCGCCGCCATGAAGAAGGGCACAAGTTCGCGCTGAAGATTTCGCTTGCAGGGATCGCGCGATCGCGCAACTGCTATTTGATCTGGACTAATTCGCCGTCCGCCGCAGGCGCGGCCTGCGAAGTCCCCGGCTCTTGCGGATCGCGCCAGGAATCGAAGATGGAAATCTGATGCACGCACGAAACCGTGCAGTGCGGCGCGCAGCTTTTCTCGGCAAAATATTCGCGGCGCAAATCGTCGCGCGTGTAATCCTCCAGCGGAACTCCGGGATATCCCCGTTGCTGCGAGCAATAGTGCACCAGCCCGTCCTCGCAGATATAGAGATAACGCGCCCCCGCGCGGCATCGCCAATCGTTGGTGAGCCCTTTGGCAATGTTGTCCTGAAAGGCATTCACCCGCGTGAAACTGCTTTTCTCCAGAGCCTGCATCTCGTGGTAGATGTGGCGCTCTTCGTCCCCCAGCGGCTGCAACTGCCCGCTGCCGTCGTGAATAATCCCAATCGTCGAAGTGAATCCCAGTTCAATGGCGCGCTTGCCGATCACCAGCGCATCCTGCGGATGCGAAATCCCGCTGCCCACTACCGAATTGATATTGACGTGAAAGTCGGCATGCTCGGCCAGCAGCTGCAGCTTCTTGTCGAGCACTTTCAAACTTTTTTTCGACACCTCGTCGGGATTCACATTGTCGATGGAAATCTGCAGCCACTCAAGCCCAGCACGGTTCAGCCGCTGAATGCGCTCCGCCACCAGCAGGTATCCATTCGTGATCAGCCCGGCAATCATTCCATTCGCCCGAATTCGCCGAATCACGTCATCGAGTTCGGGATGCATCAGCGGCTCGCCGCCCGAAATCGTCACCACCGCCGTGCCCAGTGCCCCCAGCTTGTCGATGCGGCGATACATTTCCTCGATCGCCACCGGCTTCGAGAAGTCGTCGAACTCGTTGCAGTACGTGCAAGCCAGATTGCAGCGCCGCATCGGGATAATGTGTGCCAGTAGCGGATGCTCGGTCGAAGCCAGCGCGCGCGCCGCCATCGCCGCCCCGCGCAAATTGCGGTGCACGGCCTTGGCCTTCCGCCGCACGGTTGTCAAAGTGGATGGCATCGTTCCTTCAATTACACCACATCAGCGGTCCGCCGCGATGCTCGCCCCAGCATTCGGGCGCTACCGAGCATTGAACCGCGTGCTTCGCAGGCCAATCTGCAGGTCAATCTGACTTGGTGCGGAATCCCAGTTCCAGTCCCACTAGGCGATCCAGCGCCTGCCAGCCGCGCTCCTTATCCCCGGTAACGAGATAGACCAGCGCCGCTCCCTGAAAGAGTTGCAGCAAAGTCTGCACTGCAACGGCATCGGGAATGAAGTCGGCCAGCATCTCCGCCCACAGCCGCTGCTGCTCCTCAAAAAATCGCTTGCCGCGTTCGGACCCGCTCCAACTTCGCCGCGTAAGATCCATCGTCAGCAACAGTATTCCTCGCGACTGCGGCGCCGTCAGTTGCTCCCACAATATTCGAACCACTGAGCGCAGCGGCGTTCCTGGTGGAAATGCCCCGGCGCTAAATCGCGACCGCAGCCGCTCTTCCAGGCGGGCCATCACCATCTCTTCCAGCGCCTCGCGGCTCCCAAAATAGTGAACCAGCATGCGCTTGCTGCTCTTCGCCGCCTTGGCCAGCTTGTCCAGGCTCAAATCCAGAGTTCCCGCGCGAACGAAGGCCGCCAGACAGACCTCCAGCAATTGCTCGCGATTACTGTGCTCTTTTTTTCGTGGCATCGCTCAAAAGCGCTTGCTCTCCAATGTACCACATGGTACAACTATTATGTACCGCATGGTACATCAATCAACCTTCGCAGGAGCGCCTATGAGACCAGCCGACAAGTTACTTTTTCCGCTCTTCGGAATTGCCTTCTGGATCGCCGGGACCATCTTCTATGCGTTCCGCGGCTCGCGCATTTTCGAAGCCGGCAGCGAGCGCTATTGGATCAACTTCGTGCTGACGCCAATCGTAACGTCGGCGATCTGCATTCTGATTTTGAGGTGGCGCCATCTGCCCGCTGCGGATTGGGGATCCGCCGCACTCTTGCTCGCGCTCCCGGGAATGTTCGGCGAGGCCGCCCTGCTCTCCCGCTTCGCCGCCTTCATGCCCCGCATGCGCCCCGAAACCGCCGGCCGTTACGGAGCATTTCTATTCGCGACGTATGCGCTGTTTCTGACGATTGCGGAAATCGTAACGGTCCGCGCTGGAAATGGAAGGTGAATGTGGATCGGGCGTGTGGAGCGGGCACTCCTGCCCGCTGCTGGCAGTATCAATGCCGCCGGCAAGCGGACAGAAGCGTCCGCTCCACACAAGCGCCACCTATCCCAGTGTCTGCACCTCCACCGACAACACCGCCGGCAGATCGCGCACAATCGGAGCCCACGTGTCCCCGGCATCAGCCGAGCAATAGACCTGTCCGCCGGTTGTGCCGAAATAAATGCCGCATTCGTCCAAGGTATCGACGGCCATGGCGTCGCGCAGGACGTTCACGTAGCAATCTTTTTGCGGCAGGCCCTTGGTCAGAGGCTCCCATTCGTTGCCGCCGCTGCGGCTGCGAAAGACGCGCAGCTTGCCTTCATGCACATAGTGCTCGGAATCGCTCTTGATAGGGACCACGTAAACCGTCTCCGGTTCGTGCGCATGCACGTCAATTACAAAACCAAAATCCGTGGGCAGATTCCCGCTCACTTCGGTCCACTGATCGCCGGCATCGTTTGATCGCATCACGTCCCAATGCTTCTGCATGAATAGCACGCCCGGACGCGCTGGATTCATGGCGATGTGGTGGACGCAATGCCCAACTTCCGCCGCCGGATCTGGAATGTATTGCGAGCGCAGACCGCGATTGATCGGCTTCCACGACTTCCCGCCATCGTCCGTGCGGAATGCGCCAGCCGCCGAAATCGCAATATAAATCCGGTCCGGATTGCTGGGGTCGAGAATAATCGTGTGCAGGCACATGCCTCCCGCGCCGGGCTGCCACTTCGGCCCCGTACCGTGACCGCGCAGTCCGGATAATTCCTGCCAGTTCTTCCCGCCATCGGTCGAGCGAAATAACGCCGCATCCTCCACGCCTGCATAAACCGTATTCGCATCCGTCAGCGATGGCTCCAAATGCCACACCCGCTTGAACTCCCACGGATGCTGCGTGCCGTCATAAAACTGGTGCGTGGTCAGAGGCTTGCCGGTTTCGCGCGAAACGTCGTACACAAACTTGTTGCTCGCGGCCTTCGGTGGGCCGGGCGCTGGCTTCTCTCCGACCGGCGCTCCCGGCTGATACCACGTCTTGCCTCCGTCATCCGAGGCCTGGATCATTTGCCCGAACCATCCGCTGGTTTGCGACGCGTAAATCCGGTTCGGATCCACGGGCGATCCCTTCAGGTGGTACATCTCCCACCCGGCAAAATGCGGACCGCTGACCTCCCACTTTTCGCGCTTGCCGTCTGCCGTAAGAATGAACGCACCCTTCCGCGTCCCCACCAACACTCGGACCTGAGCCATTCTCTTCCCCCAAATGCGGGAACTCCCGCGTCATGCTTTCTGGTAGTAAAGCACAATCACGCCCGAGCGTAAAAGTTTCGTCCGCCCCAGCCTGAGCGCGAGTTTGTGCCTGATATCCCGGAACAACGGATTGCCGCGTCCCAACAACAACGGCGCCAGAATGACTCGATATTCGTCGATGAGTCCCCGTTGGAGCAGGTCCGACGCCAGCGTCGCGCTGCCGAGAATGACGATGTCCTTCCCAGGCTCTTCTTTCAGCCGCGAAATTTCCTGGACGAAATCGCCGGTGATTAGCGTCGAGTTATTCCACTCAGTTTTCTTCAGGGTGCTCGACACTACCAGCTTCTGCAGTCCGTTCATCTTCTCCGCGATTTCATCCCGCTCCGCCGAGGGCCAGTAGGCCGCCATATGCTCATAGGTCGCGCGGCCGAACAAAATCGTGTCGACAGAACGGAGCATGTCTTTCGCGTAGTCGAAGAATTCTTCGTCCGGCATGAACCAGTTGAATTCATGGTTCGGCCCTTCGAAGAACCCGTCGAGCGACATCAGATTAGAGACGAAAAGTTTTCTCATCGCGATTCACTCCTCCCAACGTATCTCGCCCGAAACGCTCAATGGCTCGCAGACGTTTTCTCGATGTGTTCGGCCAACCGTCCCAGAGTCTGCGTGAGCCCCTCAACTGCGCCGTAGGTCTTTGCAACCTGATCGCGCGCCGTGCCTGTAGAGAAGGTCATCCGGAAATCGACTCGCGTTTTGCCGCTGGCGTCGGCGAAATCGACACGCGTCACGAAGCTCACTGGCTCGCTGCCTTTTTCCGTAGAGTTTTCGAATACTAGCCGCGCCGGTCTCTCCACCTCGCGATAGATAATCCGGTTATGATAATCACGGCCGTCGGGCCCGCGCATTATGAGCCTCCACTCCCCGCCCGGCCGCACATCCATTTGCTGCACCGTCGTAGTGAACCCCTTCGGCCCCCACCAGTGCGGAATGTGGCTGGGATCGGTAAACATTTGCCAGACCAGATCACGCGGCGCGTCGAACACCCGCGTGCACACAATTTCCCGCTCTCCGGCCAGCGTGGCCACACTATTGGCTGCGCCGCTTCGAGCCAGATGCTCGCCCAGACGATCCAGACTCTGCTGCCATCCCATCTCCATGCCCTTGAGATACTGCGGAGCCAGTTCGGTCGCGCTGATCACATGCGCGGTAAGGGTCACGAATGTTTTCCCCTTCTGATCCACGAATAGCACCGTGTTCAGAATATCGAACATTGACTTGCCGTTTTCGTCGAGCGCGCTGCTCGCAAACACCAGGCGCTCGGGTTCAACCACTTCCTGAAAAGTTCCGCTCATCGGATACACCACGCCATCGGGCGCCCGCATATCAATGTGAATCGATCCCTTCGGCCGCGGATCCCAGTCGCACCGGGGATTGGTGAAGCCCTTTGGTCCCCACCACTGCGACACGCTCTTGGGGTCGGTCCAGGCCTTCCACACCAACTCGCGCGGAGCGTCGAAGACGCGGGTGATGATCAAATCCGCGGGCGCGGCTTCCATCGAGTTAATCTTTCCGTTGCTTGCGGCCATGCCTCTTCTCCTTGAGATCGTTTTTCGCTTCGCGTTTTTTCAGTTCGCGCAGGTAGTCATCCAACCGGTCGAAACTTTGTTCCCAGAACTTGCGGTAGTGCTCGAGCCACCCGGCGATATCCTGCAGCGGCGCCGCCTGCAGCCGGCACGGCCGCCACTGCGCCTCGCGGCCTCGGCTGATCAGGCCGGCGCGCTCCAGCACTTTCAGATGTTTTGAAATCGCAGGCATGCTCATAGCAAAAGGCTCGGACAATTCCGTGACCGAGGCTTCGCCCGAAGCCAGCCGGCCAAGAATCGCGCGCCGGGTCGGGTCGGCCAATGCTCCGAAAGTTTCGCTGAGATGATCCATGGCAGCAGGGGGCCTTGCTGAACCAATCAGTTAAATAACTAATAGGTTAAATACATCAGCCTGCCCGACCCTGTCAAGTCTTTCTTGGAAGAACAGGCCGCGCGACGGGTTACGAGTCTTTCAGCCAGAAAAGAAGCTGAGGGTACCCGGGTCCCGACCGGCCAATCGACTCTCTTCACTCCTGTTAAAATCAATCTGCATGCTTCTCCCCTTCGTCCGTGAACTCTTCTCGGACGTGGAAACGCTTCCCGGCTTCGCGCGTGTAGCCTCCCATCTGAAAGAGGGCACGGGGCGGATACGTGTATCCGGTCTCACTCCCACGGCGAAAGCCCTGCTGCTCGTGCTTCTGCGCCGCGCCGCCGACCGTCCCCTGGTCTATGTCGTCAGCGACAACCGGGCGGTGGAAGACCTTGTTCCCGTGCTCAGGGGGTTTTGTGAACTCACCGCGGCCTGCGATCCGGAATCCGTGGTCGCATTGCCCGCACGCGACGTGCTCCCGTTCCAGAATCTCTCTCCGCATCCCGAACTGCAGGAGGAACGAGCCACTGCACTATGGAAAATTGCGACCGGGAAAGGCTCGATCCTTGTCTCCCCGGTCGCAGCGACTGCCATCCGCCAGCGTTCCGCCGAATATTATTCCGATCTTGCCCGCACCATTCGCCGCGGAGAATCTTTCGATCTCGACAATCTCCTCGCACACCTGAATACCGTCGGCTACATGTCCGCCGATGTGGTCGAAATGCCCGGCCAGTACGCGCTTCGCGGCGGCATCCTCGACGTGTACTCCCCCGAAGCCGAGCGCCCGGTGCGGGTGGAATTCTTCGGCGATGAGGTCGAATCGATTCGCCGCTTCGATCCCACCTCGCAGCGGTCTTCGAATCCGATCGACGAAGCGCTGTTACTGCCGCTGACTGAAACGCCAGTCAGCGATCAACTTCTGGGCGCAATCCACACGCGCCTTTCCGGCAAACGCATCGCCGGATCTTCCGAGGAGATCGTTGAAGCCGCCGTCCGCTCCGGCGGCGTCACTGTTTTTCCCGGCTGGGAGTTCTACGCTCCCGTAGCGGGTGCCGATCGCACCATCTTCGATCTCCTCCCGCGAGCCGCTGTCCTGCTCGACGAGCCCGATCTCCTCCGTACCGAATTCGATCGCTTCTGGAAACGCGTCGAAGAAATGCACGAACGCAGCGGTGTCGGCAATCTGGTGCGCCCGGAAGACTTGTACACTGCCCCCGATGAGTGGTGGAAAAAAGTCGGCTCCATCACCGGCGCGGATGTCGAACACCTCGGCATCACCACTACCGAAGACGCCGAGCACATCGTCATTCAGGCTCAGCCCACTCCCCGCTTCCATGGCGCGATTCCCACCATGCTGGAAGAAGTGCAGAAGCTCACCCGCGACGGCAAGCAGGTGATGTTCGCCGTCCCCAACACCGGAGAAGTCGAGCGCCTCGCGGGCATCTTCACCGAGTACAACGTGTCGTTTCGCCTGGGCAGCCGCACCCGCGGCGGCGAAAGCTACGCCGACGAGACCAGCTATTTTGCCGCCGACATGCAGGCCACAACGCTGGCAAAGGCCTACGTCCCCGACGGCGTCATGCTGCCCGAAGCCAACTTCGCCATCTTCGGCGCGCGCGATTTATTTGATGAATCCGACACGGTCGCCTCGCGCCCGCAGCGGCAGAAATCCAAAGTCTCCGCCTTCCTCTCCGATTTTCGCGACCTGCAAGTCGGCGACTACGTGGTCCACGTCGAACATGGCATCGGCCAGTATCAGGGCTTGAAGGAAATTAATCAGGGCGATGGCAATGCCGAATTCATGCTGCTCGAATATGCCGAGGGTGCCCGCCTCTACGTTCCGCTAACCCGTCTTGACCTGATTCAGAAATATCGTTCATCGGAAGGCGCCAAGCCCGCGCTCAGTCATCTCGGAACGCAAGCCTGGGCCAAGACGAAAGCCCGCGTGCGCAAGGCCATGAAAGACATGGCCGACGAACTGCTCAAGCTGTATGCGCAAAGAAAATTGGCCGAAGGCCACGCCTTCCCCGCGGGCAACGAATTCATTCGTGAATTTGAAGACGCCTTCGAATTCAGCGAGACCGAAGATCAGGCGCAGGCCATCACCGACGTGATGCACGACATGGAATCGACCCAGCCCATGGACCGCCTGCTGTGCGGCGATGTCGGCTACGGCAAGACGGAAGTCGCCATGCGCGCGGCTTTCAAGGCGGTCAGCGATAACAAGCAAGTCGCGGTGCTCGCGCCAACCACCGTACTCGCCTTCCAGCATTACGAAACTTTCAAGCAGCGCTTCGGACCATTTCCCGTCACCATTGAAATGATCAGCCGCTTCCGCAATCCAAAACAGCAGAAAGACATTTTGCAGAAGACCGAAGCCGGCAAGATCGACATCCTGATCGGAACCCACCGAATTCTTTCGAAAGATTTGAAGTTCACCGACCTCGGCCTGCTTATCGTCGACGAGGAACAGCGCTTCGGCGTTCGCCACAAAGAGCGCATCAAACAGATGCGCAAGCAAGTCGACGTCCTCACCATGTCCGCGACGCCCATTCCGCGCACGCTGCACATGTCTCTGGTCGGCCTGCGCGACATGAGCGTGATTGAAACGCCGCCCAAAGATCGCATGGCGATTCAAACCGTGGTGGCGAGCTGGGAAGACAAATTAATTCAATCAGCGATCGAACAAGAATTAGACCGAGGCGGCCAAGTCTACTTCGTACACAACCGCGTCGAGAGTATCTGGGAGATCGCGGCCAAGCTGCAGGAGTTAGTCCCGAAGGCGCGAGTCATCGTCGGTCACGGCCAGATGTCGGAAGGCGAGCTGGAAAAGGTGATGCTGACATTCATGCATCACGAGGCCGACATCCTGGTCGCCACCACCATCATCGAGAATGGGCTCGACATTCCACTCTGCAACACGATTCTGATCAATCGCGCCGACC
Organism: uncultured Acidobacteriota bacterium; assembly: GCA_963701925.1. Classification (GTDB taxonomy): domain Bacteria; phylum Acidobacteriota; class Terriglobia; order Terriglobales; family Acidobacteriaceae; genus Sulfotelmatobacter. The sequence goes on along the minus strand of CAVPBQ010000003.1, from coordinate 542,998 downwards.
GCCTGGGGTTGTCGGAGCTCTATCAACTCCGAGGCCGTGTAGGCCGCTCGAACCGCCGCGCGTATGCATATCTATTGATTCCGCGCGAGGTCGAGTTAACACCAATCGCGCGCCGCAGGCTGGCGGCGCTGAAAGAGTTCTCCGACCTGGGCGCTGGATTTAAAATCGCAGCGCTCGATCTCGAACTCCGCGGGGCGGGAAATCTTCTCGGCGGCGAGCAGAGCGGACACATTGAAGCCATCGGCTTCGAACTCTATACCCAGATGCTCGATCGCGCCGTCCGCGAAATGAAGGGTGAGGCCGCGCCTGAGGAGGCCGAGACCCAGCTCAATCTTGGCCTCAACATTCGCATTCCGGCTGAATACATTCCTGAAGAAAACCAGCGTTTGAGAATGTACAAGCGCGTTGCGGGCGTGGAAACCGAGTCGCAGCTAACGGATGTTGGATCAGAATTGCAGGACCGCTACGGACCTCCCCCGCCCGCCGTGCGGAACTTGCTCGACTACGCGTCTCTCAAGCTGCTGTGCATGCGCGTTGGCGTCAACGCGATCGAACGCAAACGTGATTTCATCACGTTCAAGTTCCGCCAGAATGCCGCAGTTGATCCCGAGCAACTGGCGCGATTCGTCGCCGCGCAGCGCGGTGCGCAATTCACTCCCGACGGGATGCTGAAATTCGCTTTGAAAGCAACTGCAGCACAAGAAGTCCTGCGAGCCCTGCGCACAGTTCTAGAGCAACTGGCGAGTGAAGAATCGGCATCTGAAGTCGGTTCGGGGAAGAACAACCCGCATTAATGCCACGAATCGCGAGTACGCTTGAGAACCAGTTACAATTATCCGACCTCGATCGAAGATAACAACCAACGAGCACGCAAGATCACTTCATGACCATGAAAGTCCGCAAAGCCGTATTTCCTGCCGCTGGCCTGGGCACGCGCTTTCTGCCCGCCACCAAAGCTCAGCCCAAAGAGATGCTCCCCGTCGTCGACAAGCCCATCATTCAATATGGCGTCGAAGAGGCCATGGCCTCGGGCTGCGATCAGATCATCATCATCACCGGCCGCGGCAAGCAGGCCATCGAAGATCATTTCGACGTCAGCTACGAACTCGAAAAAATGCTCGAGGAGCGCGGCAAGACCGATCTGCTCAAGATCGTGCGTTCGATCTCCGACATGATTTACGTGGCCTACGTCCGCCAGAAAGAGGCACTCGGCCTCGGCCACGCCGTACTGATGGCGCGCGAACTTGTGGGCAACGAGCCTTTCGCCGTCCTGCTCGCCGATGACGTGATCGACAATCCCGTGCCCGCGCTCAAGCAGATGTCCGACGTGTTTAACGAAAAGCAATGCTCCGTGATCGCCGCGCAAGTCGTAGAAGGCCACATGATCTCTTCCTACGGCGTCTTCGATGCCAAGGCCGTCGACGGTTTCAACGGACGCCTTTTCGAAATTCGCAACATGGTCGAGAAGCCGAAGTTCGAGGAAGCGCCCTCGAATCTCGCCATCATCGGCCGCTACATTCTGACGCCGGCGATTTTCGATTGCCTCGCCACCACCCAAACCGGCTCGGGCGGCGAACTGCAACTGACCGACGGCATGCGGATGCTGCTGAAGCGCGAAAAAATGTATGCGTATGTCTACGAAGGCCGCCGCTACGACACCGGCGACAAACTCGGATTCCTCAAAGCCACGGTGGAGTTCGCCCTGAAGCGCGACGACCTCGGCGGCCCTTTCCGCGAATATTTAAAAGATCTGAAAATTTAACTCGCTTCTCATTCCGAACCGGGCTGAAAGCCCGGTGAGGAACCTGCTGTTCGCCAGCAAGCAGCACCTTTCTCGCGCGAAGAGACTGCACCTCGAAATGACAACTCTCAAAACTGACTTATCACTTGAGATTCGCCCCAAGATAGGGATTTTGCACCGCCTGTTCTATAATCCCCACTTTGTCCGGGGTCTTCTTGCGCATACTGCTGCTTAGCGATATTCACGCCAATCTCGAAGCTCTCGATGCCTGCCTGGCCTCGGCCCCGCCCTTCGATTCGGTGGTCAATCTTGGTGACATCGTCGGCTACGGCGCCAGCCCCAACGAAGTCGCCCACCGCTCCCGCGAGTTGGGCAAGGTCTTCGTCCGCGGCAATCACGACAAAGCCGCCACCGGCGTGATGGATCTCGACGACTTCAATCCCATGGCCGCTGCGGCCGCCATCTGGACGCGCAACGAACTAACCCCCGAAAATCTCGACTGGCTCCGCAACCTGCCCCATGGCCCAGTCTCATTGCCCGAGTTCCCGCAAGTTCAACTGGTCCACGGCTCGCCCAATGATGAAGACGAATACGTAGTCTCCCTCGGCGACGCTCTCGCCCCGCTGATAGCCCTGAATGTTCCGCTGACTTTTTTCGGTCACACCCATCTGCAAGGCGGATTCTTCGCCAACGGTTCCGCGGCCGACGGCTTCCGTCCCGAGTACCGCACGGTCGGCCAGCCGGAGTCGGTGGCGCTCCAACTGAAACCGCATACCCGATATCTGATCAATCCCGGCTCAGTCGGCCAGCCCCGCGATGGCGACTGGCGCGCCGCCTACGGCCTGTTCGACACCGATGCCCAAGTCGTTCACTTCCATCGCACGCCCTACAACCTGAAGGCCGCGCAAGACCGCATCTTCGACGCCAACCTCCCCGCCCGCCTGGCCACGCGCTTGGCCGCGGGACGTTAAGCAATGCTCATGCAAGAACCGCAAGCCCCCGGCTGTTCAGTCGCGCAGCTCGACAGTCGCACCGAAGACTGTCGTTGTAAACTCGATTATGCCCTCGCCCCATCGCAGCGCCCCGCATCTGTTCGAGTCCCGCGAGAATACTCCCGAGCACCATCTCATCGCGCACAGCGATGGCGGAGCCCGCGGCAATCCCGGCCCCGCAGGCTACGGCGTGGTCATCAAAGACGAGTCCGGGAAAAAAGTCGCCGCCCTCAGCGAATATCTCGGCCACCAGACCAACAACTTCGCCGAATATCAGGGACTGATCGCCGCCCTCGAATACGCCGTCAAGCACGGCCCCAAGGCGCTCAAGCTCATCAGCGATTCCGAACTGCTGGTCCGCCAGATCAAAGGCATCTACAAAGTAAAGAACGCCACGCTGCAAGATCTGCACGGCCGCGCCAAAGAACTGATCGCGCAACTCGAATGGTTCTCGATAGGCCACGCCCTACGCGAGCATAATCAGGAGGCCGACCGCCTGGCCAACGAAGCCATGGACAAAGGCACCGGCCGTGTGGCGCGGACACTCCTGTCCGCGTCGCCCCCATCCGCACCGTCAACCCACATAGCCGCGGACGCATTCGTCCGCGCGCCTTTGACTCAATCCGATTCGCAAACAGAATTCGAAGGCATCGTAAAAAATGGCAAAGTAGAACTGCTAGGAGGAAACCTGCCGGAAGGCACGCGCGTGCAAGTCCGTGCGAAAAAATAGCCGTATCTGACCCGTTATTCCGAGCGCGACCTTTACGCAAAGGACCTATGCACTCTGCCGTCATCATCAATGTTGCCGGCAAGATGCCGAGGTCCTTCGCTGCGCTCAGGATGACAACTGAAAGTCACTCCGCCGCCGAAGTATGGTCGTGCACAATCTTCCATCCATCCGCAAATCGTCGAAACACCAGCGTGAAGATTCCATGCGGTGTTTTTCCATCCGGCATCACCAGATGAAACGCTCCCCGCACAAACGCCGCGTCCGGCCCCAGCATCTCGATGTGCAAGTCCGAAAACTCCAGCTTCCCCATATCATGTCCCGGACCAGAGTACGTCGCGCGATAATGATCCAGCGCCTCCTGCCATCCGTGATTCTCTCGTCCGCCCGAAAAAAAAGTCAGCTCCGGCGAATTCCAATATCCCGTCATGAACCCATCCAGATCATGCCGGTTCCAAGCCTCCTGCTGCACCCGCAGCACTCGCTTGATAGCAGCTTGATCATTCCCGCCGCTAGCTTTCTTTCCAGTCCCCTGCACAATTCCGCCGCCCGCAAGCAACAGTAATAAAGCCAGAATCCCGTACCTTCCCACGATTCCTCCATTCGTAGAGACGTTGCTCGCAACGTCTCTCTCACCATGACGGCGATGCCGCCCGCAAGACGTATCCGTCTCTGCAGGTATAGCGTGCTAGTGTGCTTCTTCCGCTGCTGGCGCCGTATCCGGCGTATCCACCTTCTGCGCGGCATGCGCGACTACTGGCGGAGACTGAAACTCCCCCACATCCTTTCCGGCCATCGCCGCTGTCATGAAGTTCATCCAGATCGGCAACGCCGCATGCGCTCCGGTCTCCTTCGCGCCCAGCGATTTCTTCTCGTCGTATCCGACCCACACGCCGCAGGTCATCGTCGGAGAAAATCCCATAAACCACGCGTCGGTAAAATCGTTGGTCGTTCCCGTCTTGCCTGCCACTGGAAACGGCAACTTCGATGCCGCAATCCCCGTGCCGTGCAGCACCACTTCGCGCAGCATCGAAGTCATCGTCCGCGCCGTGCGCTCGCTGACCACATCCTTCACCTCGGGAAAGTCTTCTTCCAGCACGCGCCCTTCATAATCCGTGACACGCGTGATGTAGCGCGGCGTCACCCGCACGCCGTCATTCGGGAAAACGCTATACGCCGAAGTCTGCTCCATCAGAGTGATCTCCGCCGCTCCCAGCGCTACCGGCAAATACGGCGGTATCTTCGACGTAATTCCGAAGCGCTCGGCATAATCGATCACATCCTTGATCCCCATCTTGTTCGCCAGTTTCAGCGCCGGAATATTGCGCGACTGTGCCAGAGCCCGCCGCAGCGTGATGATGCCCTCAAATTTCTCATCATAATTATGCGGAGTGTAAGGCCCCGACGGAGTTTCAAAACTCACCGGCTCATCCAGAATCGTATCGTCCGGACTCGCCCCGCCATCAATCGCCGCGGTATAAACATAAGGCTTGAACGACGAGCCCACCTGCCGCAGCGCCTGCGTCGCGCGATCAAATTTCGAATCATTGAAATCGCGCCCGCCTACCAGCGCCTTAATTCCGCCAGTGGAATTATCGATCGCCAGCAGCGCGCCCTGCGCTCCAGAATCCTGCTCGAGCGTGACGTGCGCCGCGCCATTCACGCTCAGCGACACAATCTTCACGTAGCAGATGTCACCCGGCTTCAGAATGTCGGCAATTTTTTGCTGCGTCCAGGCAACGTCGGACTGCCCCAGTCCCGCAGTGTAGCGCCCGAATTTCACCGTCGCGATCCCTGTCCCCGCCGCTGTCACCAGCGCATGAACATAGCCATTCGCTTCCGGCTCTTCATCCCAGTCGGGATGCGCATACTTGTCGAGCGCGAATCCCTCCGCCTCCACGTTTTCCAGATGACCCTTCCATCCATGCCGCCGTTCATAAGCTGCGAGCCCATCCAACACGGCCTGTTTGGCGGCGACCTGCAGGTTCACGTCGAGCGAGGTGTACACCTTCAGTCCGCCCTCATGCACCTGGTCGGCGCCGTATTTGCCCTCGAGATAGCGGCGAATTTCCTCTACAAAATACGGCGCCAGCGAATTCGGATCGTGCGCCAGATGCAGCACCACCGGCGCCAGCCGCGCCTCCGCCGCCTGCGCCGCCGTAATCTTTCCATCCTCCAGCAAGGCGTTGATCACCAGGTTCCGCCGCTTCTGCGCGCGATCCGGATGGCTGATCGGCGAATACACCGTCGGCCCCTTCGGCAACCCGGCCAGCAGCGCCGCTTCATCGAGAGTCAACTGCCGCGCCGGCTTGCTGAAATAAAATTCCGATGCCGCCTCAAACCCGTACACGCCGTGGCCCAGAAAAATCTGGTTCGCATAGAGCGTAAAAATCTGCGGCTTGGTAAATCGCCGCTCGATCTGGATCGCCAGCATCGTCTCCTGCACCTTGCGATGAAACGAGCGATCGGGCGACAGAAATAAATTTCGCGCCAGCTGCATGGTCAAGGTCGAAGCGCCCTGCACCTTACCGCCCGACTCAATGTCGCGATACGCCGCCCCAATAATCCGCCAGAAGTTAATTCCGGAATGTGTGTAGAAATCCTTGTCTTCAATCGAGACCAGCGCGTCGCGGAGCACCGGAGGGAAGTCGTCGTAGCCCGCCACCACGCGCCGTTGTAGCGCGAACGATCCAATCACACGATCGTGATCGTCATACAACTGCGTCACCGAGCTCGGCCGGTACGCCTCCAGCGCGTCCACCTGCGGCAGATCGGTGGTGTAAACCAGTAGCAGCCCGGCCGTGGCTCCCACCAGGGCCGCCACCAGCACTAGCAATCCGAACAGGACTCGCCCGACAATCTTCCGCTGTCCGATTTCTACGTCAGGAAAATTTTCGTAAAGAGACTTCATGGTCCGGGGGCCAACCGATGGGGCGCGAGCTCAGAATAGCACTTCGCAACCGTCGCCCCCTTCGCTCCGAAGGCACCCATTAAAGGCACCCATAAAATGAAATCGCGCGCCGGCGGCGGCGGCGCGCGATCGTTTTAAATCTATATTTTTGTTATTCCGACCAACAGAGCGAAAGCGACGGCGCCCGAGAAATCTGCTTAGCTGTTGCGGCTCTTCAGCACCTCGACCGCCTTGTGCAGTTGATCATCCTGCACCTTCTTCGGATGCTCATCCTGCTGATCCGGCGCCGGAGTGGAGTCTTCATCATCGACAAACACGGAGTCATCCGCATCCGCCACCAGCACATTCGGAGTCACGGCCACATCCTGAATCGCTTTCCCCCCTGGCGAATAATACTTCGCTACCGACAGGATCAGCGCCCCGCCATCCGGCAGGTCAATCGTCTTCTGCACCGAGCCGTCGCCGAAAGTTTTATCTCCAACCACGTCCCCGCGCGCATTCTCCAGAATCGCCGCGGCCACGACTTCGGCAGCGCCGGACGTTCCCTTGTTCACCAGGACCGCTACCGGCAGCCCCGAAACCGCCTTGGCCGGATCGGCATTAAACGCCTCACGCGGATACTTCTGCCCCTGCAGGTAGGTAATCGTTCCGTGATTCAGGAACAGGTTCGCAACCGCGATCCCCTCGCTCTCGTCGCCCTCAGCGCAATTCCGCAGGTCCAGCAGAATCTTCTTCGCGCCCGACTTCTCCAGCGATTTAACCTTCGCCGCAATCTCCTGCGCCTTGCCCTTGGTCAGCGCTTCGGCCTTTACATAGCCGATGCCGTCATCCATCATCTTGTCGGCAATCGATGGAATGTTGACCACGTCGCGCGTGATCTCCATCTTTTGCGGCTCGGCCTTGCGCGCCCGCACCACTTCCACATGCAGTACCGTGCCCGGCGCCCCCGCAATCAGGTTGCGAATCTCAGGCAGCGACATTTCCCGCGTGCTCTTGCCTTCAATCGATTCGAAAATATCCGTCTGCTCGATCCCTGCCTTTTCCGCGGGAGAGCCCGGCAACACGGCAACCACGTCCGCGTATCCGAAGCGCTTCGAAACCACCGCCCCGATCGCCGCCTTGCCTTCCACCTTGCGCGCCTTGAACGCCTTGTAAGCTTCGGGCGACATGTAACCCGAATTCGAGTCCAGCGACTCCAGCAGCCCGTGCAGCGCACCGTCGGTTACCTTCGGAATGTTGGGCTCTTCGACGTACTCGGTCTGCACCCGCGACAGGACTTCGCTATAAACCTGCAACTGGCGGTAGGAGCCGTCGTTCGAAGAGGCGCCTCCCATCGAACCCAGCACGACGAACAGCAAAACTGCAAAGGAGGCGACAAGAATCGCGGACTTCGTTTTCATGGACATCAATTTGGCCGTTTTCTGGAAGGAAGTACTTCCGTACGAACTTTGAACATTATATCCGATAGATGCAACCAGCCATCCTCAGGCTGCTCCAACTTGAGCCACCAGAGGTAACCGTCTTGTTGGACCGCAGAGTCAGCGGATGGTCACTGGTAAGCCGATGCCGGTTGCTCATGTCTTGCGTCCTGGCGAGAAATCGGGATTTGGGACTGGGAGCTATGGTTTAAAGCTCACAGTCATCGAGGTTTGCACGGAAACCGCTCGTCCATTCATCAGATAAGGTTTGAACCTCCACTGCTTCACGCCATCGATTCCGGCCCGTGCAAACATGAGCGATCCCTGGAGAAACTTGGCATCCTGTACGGTGCCATCCCGCCCAATCAGCACCTGCAAAACCACGGTGCCTTGCTGACCTTTGCTGGCCGCCGGATACGCAATCGGCGGCTGATCGGCGAGAAGCCCCCTCTCGGTCACTTCCGGTACGGCAACCGGTTCGATGGTGGGCATGGCCGCTTCCACCGGCTTGTTGCCGCTAGAGTCGGGAGTCATCGAGGCCATCTGCGACTTCAAGCTGGAAGGAATCGAGGCATTCGACGCGTTTGCAAATGCCGGAGCCGAGGACACCGGAGCCGAAACCCGAGGCTGCACTGGCGGCGGCATAGGCCGGGGAGCGACAGGAACACTGGCAGGAACTGCTGCCGGGGTAGTGGTCTTGGGGGATTCGGCGATTGGCGTGGCCGATGGAGGAGCGCTCGGAGTCACATTCGGCGGCGTCGCGCCCGGCGCAGGATTCTCCTGCACCTGCACGCTGCCGGAATTGGGTGCAGTATCGTCGGGGTTCGCGTCCGCGCCATCAGCCGGAGTCTGCCCCGCAGCCCCCGCATTGTTTGCGTTATTCGGCTGCTTCGCAGTCGGATCAATCACTGGCGTCACTCGAATCTGTGAAGGATCGGTCGTAGCATCCGGAATATTTTCTGCTACCGGCAGCTTGTATTCATCGCCGGCTTGGCCAAAATTTTCGTGTGTCGCCGGGGCCTGCGCCGGAGCCACAGGCTGCGGATTCAACCAGGCATGAGCCGCCCGCTGTCCCCACGCACCCAGCGCCACAACACGCCCGTGCCACGGAGCCTGCGGTGCCATCGCAATGGCAAACCCTGCTAGCAGCACCGCCGCGGCAATGGCTCCCTTGCCTAGCCGGAATCCAGATGGCCTCCCATCGTCTGCCGCAGGTTCTTCCACCCCATGGTAGCGGGTTGGTTCTGGCGGCGCCTGCTCGATCGGCGCCTGCAGCGGCGCGCTGTCTAACGGCGCCGGAAGCGCGCTGGGGACGCCGGTAGTCGACGGTGCTGACGAGGCAGACTGCTCATAACCAAGCAACTCGACCTTCGCCGGAGCAGCTGCCGGTGCCGGTGCTGCTGCCGCGGCGCTCGCTCCCTTCGCGAAGTGTGCCGGAACCGCCGGCCGGGCGATGCCACTTTTCTTCAGATACCATTCCAGCCCGCGCGGCTCGCCGGGCAAACTCCGGTCTGGCGGCTCTTCCTTGGGAGCATTCTGTTCCATGGCCGCAGCCATCGGCTCCAATTCCGCTAGAGGATCCACGGGCCCTGCCACGGATTGGTCGGGGGTGTCGGGGATGTCTGTTTCGGTAATAAACTGACCGCCGGGTACGGAAGCCGATGACTGCAAGAACTCTCCGGCCCGCAAAGTCTTCTCATTTCTTATAGTGCTGGTCGGAAGCGCGGCGGCAGCGGGCGCAGGAATGACGGAGGGTCGCGCCGGCGCGGAGGCAGATTCCTGGCGCGCGCGCAACAGATCGCGCGCCGTGCTCAGCGTATCTTTCAGTTGATTGGGCAGAATAGGCTTGCGCAGAATTGAATTCGCGCCCGCCTGCAGCGCCTTCGGAACGCTCACGTCATCGCTCACAATGGCCAGCGCCAGCGGCCGTTCCGCGGCCTTGCGCTCGCGCGCCGCCTTCAGCACAACTCCCGCTTCCGGCTGCAAGTCCCAATCGATAATGACAATCTGCAGCGCTTCGCGCGCTGTTTTCTCCAGCGCCTCCGCCCCTTCGGTGCAGTGCTCTCCCTCTACGCCGATGCCCGGCAGAGCATGGGCGATCGTCTCAGCCGTTCGACCGTCCTGAGTGAACAAAAGACAGCGCAGTGCCATCTCTGCAAGCTTAGGCGCAGCAGGTAACCCCAACAAGATTACCGAGGGGGAGCAACGCCGTAGGCCGCTCCTCCCGTGGGACATGTACCCAGGGATGCGCCCTTGCTAGAATGCGAGGTCGTCCAACCCCAGGTCTCGTTGAACCTCTGCGTTCCTCCGTGACCTCTGTGGTGAACGTCTTGCCGCGACCGGAAATCGACTCCATGCCCCTGCAAGAAGAAAATTACTGGCACACCACAACCGAATTCCCCAGCCCGCAAGCCTGCCCGCTCCCCGAAGTCGCAGACGTAGCCGTAATCGGCGCCGGATTCACCGGCCTCTCCGCGGCTCGGGCCCTCGCCAAACGCGGAGCCAAGGTAGCCGTCCTTGAATCCGAAACCATCGGATGGGGCGCCAGTTCCCGCAACGGAGGCATGGTCCTCACCGGCCTGAAGCTCGGCGTAAACCAACTCATCTCAAAGTACGGCCGCGAGCGCACCCAGCACATGTACGCCGCCTCTCTGGCCTCCTTAGATTGCGTCGAACAAATCGTGCATGAAGAGGCGATCCCGTGCGATTTCTCCCGCAGCGGCCACCTCGAAGTCGCCTGCAAGCAGAAGCATTTCGACGACTACGCCCGCCAGGCCGAAGTCATCGCCCGCGAATTCAATCACACACTGCGCGTCGTCGAGAAAAACGATCTCCCCGCCGAGATCGGCTCATCCATTTATTACGGTGGCATGATCGATGAGACCAGTGCCGGATGCAATCCCGCCCGCTATGTCGCCGGACTGGGCCGCGCCGCCATGAAGGCTGGAGCACAAATCTTCCAGCACACACGAGTCCAGAACTTTCAACGCGACTCCCGCCAGGGAGATCCCGGCTGGAAGCTCCAGACTTCCCGCGGTCCGCTCTGGGCCCACGAAGTCTTCGTCGCCACCAGCGGATATACCAGCCACGCCACACCCGCGCTGCAGAAAAGAATCATTCCTATCGGATCGTTCATCATCACCACCGAAATCCTGCCCGAAAAACTCGCCCAGGAACTCAGCCCGCGCAACCGCATGATCTACGATTCGAAAAACTATCTCTACTACTACCGTCTCACCCCCGACCGCCGCATGCTCTTCGGCGGTCGCGCGGCATTCTTCCCTGAGACCGACCAGACCATCCGCCGGAGCGCTGAAATCCTACGCCGCGGCATGATAGACGTTTACCCACAACTCGCCGACGCCAAAATTGACTACGTCTGGGGGGGCACGCTCGACTTCGCCTTCGACATCATGCCGCATGCCGGCCAGCTCGACGGCATGTACTACGCGCTCGGGTATGCCGGGCACGGAGTCGCCATGGCCACGTATCAGGGCCAGAAGATCGCCGAACAAATGGCCGGCGATAAAGTAGACAACCCGTTCGTAGGCATCCCATTCCCTGGCGCCCCGCTAGGCCTCTACAACGGCAATCCCTGGTTCCTGCCGCTGGCCGGCGTCTGGTACAAGTTTCTGGACTGGGTGAGCTGAAAACGGCAACATCCACCCGATTTGCTTGCCGATGCCCCTCGGGATGTTCCGAGTTTTGTCATCCTGAGCGAAGCGAAGGACCCGTGTACTTTTTGCTGGCAGCATCGGCGGCGCATGCAAGTTGCACAGGTCCTTCGGTCCGCATAAAGCGCGGACCTCAGGATGACAAGGAGGGGGAAGCCAATCAACCTTCTCGCCTTGTCTTGCCGATCAGCACATACACCACCGGCCCCACCGCCATCGCGACCGCACCGCCGATCATCCCAAACCGATCACTTCCGAGCAACGCCACCAGAGCCATCACCACCGGCGCGGCCACCACGTAAGCCAATCCCACGCGCCCGCCCGGAATCGTAAACGACCGCTTCAACTCCGGCCGAGTCCGCCGCAGCTTCCACGCCGAGAGCACCGTCAACACCGTCGTCGCCGACCGCAGCCAGATATAAATCGAAATCAGCTGCGCCAGACTCTGCCATGCCAGCAGCGCATAAATCGCCGCCGAAGCTACAATCGCCAGCCAGGGAGTTCCGTAGCGCGCATGCTTTCGCGTCAGCGCTTCCGGCAGATATCCATCTTCCGCCATGGCGAACGGCATGCGCGTCGTGGTCAGGATCGTGCTGTTGAGCAGCGCCACAAATCCGATCGTGGCCGCCAGCGTCATCCACGTGCCCAGCCACCTTCCGCCGATCATCCCGGCAGCGCCTGAAAAAAATCCCGTATGCCATTCCTCCCAGTGTCCTGCCGACGCGAGTCCCGCCACGGCCGGCAGAAAATATGCAGCCATCGATAGCGGCACCACCAGCGCCAGCGCCCGCGGATACGCCCGCTGCGGATTCTCCACTTCCTCCGCTACCGTCGAAAGCTGTTCATATCCCGAATACAGCCACAACCCCAGCGCCAGCCCCACGCCGAAAACTTTGAACGTCGCCTGATGCGGCACCACCCAAGGCACAAACGGATTGAACCTCCAATGCCGCAGCCCCAGCACGACCATGATCATCACCGGCACAAAAATAAAAATCTCCAGCGCGGTTGCCACCTGCCCCACCATCTGAATGCCGCGCACGTTGACCCAGGTGAGAACGACGATCAGCGTCACCGAGATGAGATAGTGGTTCCACCACTGCATGCCCGGCCAGTAATACTTCAGATAGTCGGTGAACAGCACGGCATACGCGCCGCCCAACAGAAACGATGCTGACCAGTTCCACCATCCCGAAAGAAATCCCCAGAAATCGCCAAACGCCGCCCGCGTCCACCGATAGAACCCGCCCTCGACCGGCATCGCCGTCGTCAACTCCGCCGAGACCAGCGACACCGGAATGCACCAGAAAAACGGCAGGATCAGCAGATAGATAAGCGTGATTCCCGGCCCCGAAGTCGTAACCATATCTTCGAGCCCGAACGGCCCGCCCGTCGTGTAGGAAAACATCACGAAGACGAGATAAAAGAGACCAGCTTTGCGCAGAGTGGAGGATTTGCTCGGAGTCGTCAAAGGCGTATCGATCGTATCCAATAAACTGCTTCGAGGATACTTTTCGTGGATGGAATTGTAGATCGTGGCCGGGCGATTTAGACGGCCGACTGAAGAACCGGGAGTTCAATGAGTGTAATGGGGATTTTGCACCAGTTATCCCACTGGTGAGACGCGGCAGAAGCGCCCTTTTTGCAAAGCGTGTCCCTCCTGCGGATGCAAGTCGACTTCCTTTAGCAAAGTAAAAACCTTGTCGTAGAACGTTGCAGTGCGAGTGACAACACTTGCGAAGGAATCGTGGCTGATGAAGAGAAAGAACTCGTCAGAGCCGTACGACCAGCGTGGATAATAATAAGCATCCCAACCAAACAGCATAGGTTGGAGCAGCATAGCAACGGTCTGCGTCAGTTCATCCGCTCGAAACAGGTGGCCCGGAGCCGCTTCAAATGACGCTTGTTGACCCGCAGCTCGGTTCATAGCCTCGATGATTTGATAGCCAGCTGCCTCGTCAGTTGAGTTCCACACGCCCCATGTAGTCAACCACAGTAGCGCCCCCTCAAAGTCTTTGGCGTCGTACCCAACTGTAGCCAGCAGGCGGGCTAAGAACGGCAGCCGTTCAAGCTTGTGTGGATATTCAAGGTCAATGCAGTTCGCTTCAGGATGTGTGAAAAACAGCCCGTCGCCGTCACACTGGACGTAGTCTGTGCGCGGGCTTGGGAAGGCTGCAAACCAATTGACGACGTTCACCTTGCTGAGTGTTTGCAATTGACACGGCCTCGCTCTGGATAATACAGGAACGGCATTGCAGTGAGCGCCTAGTTCTCAAATGTCGAAAACAGATGAGATGAGAAGGCCGGTCTCCGGACGGGATGCGGTGTACGCTCCCAAGTTATCGACGTGCTCGAAGCACAGATAAAAGGAGACCGGCAATGAAGAAGGTTAGCACCGCGGCGAGGAAGCAGAGCAGGAATATTTCGCAACAGCAACTGACCATCGGAGTCGATCTAGGCGATCGCAACAGCTGGTACTGTGTGCTGGATGAAGCTGGCCGGATACAACTGGAGCAGCGGGTGCGTACAACCGCGAAAGCGTTGCAGGAAGTGTTCGGCGCCATGCCGCGCAGCCGGATTGCGCTGGAAATCGGGACGCATTCACCGTGGATCAGTCGCTTGCTGAGCGATCTGGGGCACGAGGTGATCGTGGCCAATGCGCGCAAGGTGCGACTGATTGGCGAGAGCCGCAAGAAAGACGATCGGCTGGATGCGCAGACCTTGGCGCGGCTGGCCAGGATCGATCCCGAGTTGCTATATCCGGTGAAGCATCGCAGCGCGCAGGCGCAAGCGGATCTGATGACGATTCGGGCACGCGCCAGCCTGGTGCGGGCACGTACGGGGCTAGTCAACGCGGCTCGCGGGCTGGCCAAGAGTTATGGCGAACGCTTGCGCGGGTGCAACGTGCGCAACCTGGATCCGGAGAAAGCCGAAGGGCTGAGTCCGGAGCTGCAACGGGCGCTGAAGCCGTTGCTGGCGACGATCGAAGAACTGAGCAGACGCATCGTGGAGTACAACGACCGAATCGAAGCGCTGGCGCAAACCAGTTATCCGCAAGTCGAGTTGCTGAAGCAGATCAAGGGGGTAGGCACGCTGATCGCGCTGACGTTCTTGCTGACGTTGGAAGATCCGCATCGTTTCCGCAAGAGTCGCGACGTGGGTGGCTATCTGGGACTGCAACCGGGACGCAGGAAGTCAGGAGAGAGCGAGCCGCAGCTGCACATCAGTAAAGAAGGCGATCCCTATCTGCGGACGCTGCTTGTGCAGGGAGCGCAGCATATCTTGGGACCGTTCGGGATCGACTGCGATCTCAGACGCTGGGGATTGAAACTGGCGGAGCGCGGGGGAAGAAACGGTAAGAAGCGAGCGATTGTCGCCACGGCAAGAAAGCTGGCGGTGTTGCTGCATCATCTGTGGGTGAGCGGAGAAGTATACGAGCCTTTGCACAACAGCAGCCGAGTGACGGTTCCGGCAGCCGCGTAAAACAAAAAAGCAAAACTAAGTCAAAATCGTTCCAGGAAGGAAAAGATCAAAAGCCAAAGCCGAGTTCCGGTGACTGCGTCAATGGCCTGGGCCACGTTCCACTCTTGAGTGAAACGAGAGGTCGCTAAACAGATAGCAGCACCGGCTGAAACGAGAACGCCCAACATGCACCGAGCGAGATGATTCGCTCCTCGAGAGTGCGGATGGAAGCATGGCGACAGTGGCTCCTCGGCCGACAAAAAACATGTTCATGAAAAAACAAGAATCGACTTGACTCCGACCGGCCTTCTCATGGAAGGCCATTACACTCATTGACCCCGGAAGGGGCAGGAACCCCGACAATGAGTGTAATGGGGATATTGCGCCGGTTTGGCGAGAGGCAACCCGACGACGCTCTCATGGGATCGAGATCAGCAGACCGCCGCTGATGCCAAGCGATTGCTCATGCCCCCGCCCAAAGTTGTATTCATAGCCCGGTTCTAGGTACCAACCGAACCTGCGTTTTGCGGATGGCCAGAACATAAAATCCAGCACGGCCTCACCACTCACGGAGTTCGTGATCACGCTGTATCTCTTCGCGTGAACCCACTCCGGCCCAATACCAGCCATGAACTCCGCTCTTTTCGAGAGCGTCCAAGGTTTTTTGAAAAGGAGGTCGATATCCCATTCGGTCGAGTGATGCCTGAAGAGCGGCGTGACTCCTGCCTCAAGCTCCAGCCAATTCTCTATCGGCGTAACTTCAACCGCGACGGTGGGGCCGAAGCTCGATCCGCCTTCTGTGACGCTCCAGTCGGTTGCGCCCCCAAGCTCCACAATGGCCGCGGGCTCCGTCTCAACCTGCTGCGCTAGCGCACTTCCGGCGCAGAGAAGTGAGAATGCCAGCAAGATAGGTTTTGCAGCGTTCAAAATGTTTTCACGAGTGCCGTTATGGGTAATGTACAGGCGATTACACGCATTGAAGACTCGCCGAACCCGGCGACCCACAGCTCGATCAGCAATCGGAAATAAACCGCGCCACTCGACCGTTTCTACGCGGCGAGCGTGCCGCTGAACGCGCCTTCCAACTCCAGAAGTTTGCGTTTGATGTCCAGCCCGCCGCCGTATCCGCAGAGCGTGCCGTCGGACGCGATCACGCGATGGCACGGCACCACAATCGCCACCGGATTCCGGTTATTCGCCATGCCCACAGCCCGAAATCCCTGCGGCCTGCCCACAGTCCGCGCGATGTCAGCGTACGTACGAGTTTCGCCGTAAGGAATCTTCAACAATGCCCGCCAGCAGGCCACCTGGAATTCCGTCCCGCGCAAATCAAGTGGAAAGCTGAACTCCCGGCGCCTGCCGGCAAAATATTCTTCCAGCTCGCGAACGTAAGGCCGCAGAGCGGCCTCAGACTCTTCGAATTTCACCGCGAGTTTCTCAGCCCGCAAATCCCGCGGGTTCGGACGGATGGTCTGTTGCCCGGGCAGCCGCGCATCAAATTCCAGCGCCACCAATCCACGCTCAGAAGCTGCCAGAAATAGCGGTCCAACCGAAGAAGCGAGTAAGCAGGAGTGAAGCGTTTCCATAAAGTCACCAGAAGCCACCACCATAGCACGAGGCCCCAAGGCTCTGTACTGCTTGATGTCATGCTGATCGGGACCGTTCTCCCGTGCGACGAGCCTTGATTCAGGGGAGATCCCTCACCCGGCTGAAGTGCGCCGGGTTTCGGGATGACGCCTTCAGATTTTTCAACTATCCAAACTGCACTACCCATGGACCCCACCAGCTTGACAGAATCCCAGTTTTGGCCCAAAGTATCGTGCTGTTGAGAAAGCGACCTTGGAAAGCTCTGCTCTAAGAAAAGCTGTTCTCATTCTTGGCCTCGTCATTCTCGCCCCAGTGCTGCTGGTGAGCGTGGTGGCCCTGGCTTCGGGCGAATGGAAGCCTGTCGGCCAGACTGAAACCGGCGCGGAAGTCTCCGTGAGTTCCGTCCGCTCGCTTCCCAATCATCAGAGAATCGCTCTGGTTCGGGTGCACTACAAGCAGCCCGCACAACTCCCGCAAGGCGGACCATTCGCAGAAATGCGCGCCCGCGTCCGCTTCGACTGTTCCAATGGCACCGCAACGCCGTCGGCTGAGTGGTTCTACACCCGCGACGGCAGGGGACATTACGCGGTCAGCAAAAAGGCGAACCAGGACAGCCAATTCGGCATGGCTCCCGAAGGCAACTTCGCCGAACTGATCAGCAAGTCGGTTTGCGAATCTTCAAACTGACTGCCCCCAGGATTTTGCACAGGCCCCCCACCTCGGTAACCTCGAAACCACTTCCACCGCCAAAAAATTCCGCATATGCTGATAAGTGAAATCGGATCGTCGCTTCTGATTTCCGCCCGCCGTATGAACTCACTTCGAATCTTTGGCATGATCGGACTCAGCGGCATTGCTCTGCTCAGCGTTTACGCGCTGCTGCGGCGCAAGCCGAAGTCGGCCGACGACCTGGAACGCGAACGGCGCGCCTGGCTCGAAGGCACGGGCCGCATCACCGACGGCACTGTCATCGACGTGCAGGAACTCGAAGCGCAGAACAAGTACCACGCCGCCGTCATGCTCATCTACAAGTACGACGTGGCCGGCGTCTCCTACGAATGCTCGCAGGACGTCACCTACCTCCGCCACTGGATCAATCTGCACTCCTGCCGCCTGGGTATGCACACCTCGGTGAAGTATGACCCGCAGAATCCAGGCAACTCGCTGGTAGTTTCAGAAAACTGGATGGGCTTACGGCAGTAAGCCGTCGCCGCTGAGCGAACCGGGTTGCCAGACAACTCGGCTTCCTCCGCTGGACAGCCGAAGCGGCTGTCTCTACATGGGCAGCTCTGCCGGGCAATTCTGCCCTGCCCATACTTGCTTTTCAGCGTGTTAGAATCTCGGGAATCGGCGAATTCCCGGATTTCTGAGGCCCAGGTTTTGATCGAGCTGGCACCATCCATTCTTTCGGCTGATTTTGCCCGTCTGGGCGAGCAGGTGCGCGCTGCCTGTGAGGGCGGAGCGAGTGTAGTCCATGTCGACATCATGGACGGACATTTCGTGCCCAATCTCACGATCGGGCCGCCGGTGGTGAAGTCGCTGCGCAAGGTGACATCGTTGCCGCTCGACTGCCATCTGATGATCGAGAATCCTGACGAATATATTCCGGCGTTTGCCGATGCTGGCGCCGATTGGATTTCGGTGCATCAGGAGGCGGTGCGGCACCTGAACCGGACCCTGCATCTGATCAAGAATCACGGCTGCCGCGCGGGCGTGGTGATTAATCCGGCGACTCCGGTGGCGACGCTGGCGGAAGTGCTCGACATTGTGGATTATGTGCTGGTGATGTCGGTGAATCCGGGCTTTGGCGGGCAGAAGTTTATTTCGTCTACGCTGCACAAAATGCGCGAGTTGGCCGAGATTCGCCAGCAGCGTGGATTGGCTTATCGCATTGAAGTGGATGGCGGCGTGGCGCTCGACACGGTTGCCGAGGTGGTGCGGGCGGGAGCTGAAATCCTGGTGGCGGGCAACGCCGTGTTCGGCAGCGGCGATCCAAGAAGGAATGTCGAGGCGCTGCTGCAGGCGGCGCAGGAAGCCGCACTGCAGAAGGTGTAGCAAGGCAGGAAATTTTTTTCCCCGAGGTCTTATGTCACGTCGAATCCTATCGGTTACGGTGCTGGGTACGATCCTTTTGTTGGGGTCGGCCTGCACTAATAAAAAATCGGTGAACCCCCTGGCCAACCTGGGATCGAAGCAGCCGGATAAGGTGCTGTTCGACAAGGCCATGGACGCAATGCACCACAACCGTTTCGACGTGGCGCGCCTGCAGTTGCAGACTCTGATCAATACCTATCCCGACTCTGAATTTATTGCGCGCGCCAAGCTGGCGGTGGGCGACTCCTGGTATGCCGAGGGCGGGACGGCGGCGCTGGCGCAGGCTGAGCAGGAATATGACGATTTCGAAACCTTCTTCCCCAACATGCCGGAGGCGGCCGAAGCGCAGTTGAAGATTGCCAACATTCATTACCAGCAGATGGAGAAGGCTGATCGCGACTTCACCCACGCCAAGCGGGCGGAAGATGAATACCGGAAGATGATTCTCACCTATCCGGACAGCAAGCTGGTGCCGGAAGCCAAGCAGCGGTTGCTGGAAGTGCAGGAAGTTCTGGCGGATCGCGAGTTTCAGATTGGACGTTTTTATTATTTGCGCGAGTCCTACAATGCATCGATCGCGCGGTTGAAGTCGCTGGCGGACAAGTACCCGCTGTACAGCCGGGCGGACGAAGCACTGTATTTGATAGGGCAGAATTATGAAGGACTAAGCGCGCGTCTGAAGAGCGCCCCGACCTGTGACGTTCGCGGATTGCCGCGCGGTTGCATGAGCGAGGCGCAGAAGGCGAACGCCGGCCCTTATCTGAAGCAATTCACCAAGAGTGCAGCCGAACAGTACTCGAAGATCATCACGCGCTATCCGCTGATGGACCGTTCCGATGACGCCAGAAAGCGGCTGGAAGCTTTGCACCAACCGGTGCCGCGTCCGACCAAAGCGGCGGTGGCGCAGAACAAGGCGGAAGAGGATAGCCGGCACGGCCCGACCGCAGCGCAGAGGCTGATGGCCGTCATCAAGAAAGGCCCGGACGTCACAATGGCCGCGCAATCGGGTGAGCCGACGCTGGTGGATCCCACTCCGGTGAGCGCGCCGGGAGTTGCGCAGGAAGAAGCGAGGGGCGCCTTCGGAGGAATGGAGGCGAGTCGCAACGACAAGCTGGGTGTGGAAATCGTGACCCAGCCTCCGGCAGGAGAGACTGCTCCGCCAGCGGCCGAGCCGCCCTCCAGTACGAATCCACCCATCGGTGCTTCTCCCTTCGGACGTGCGGCCAACACCCCTGCCGCGGCAGACCCCAATGAGCTGAAGCCCAATGCTCCGGATCCGAACGAGCTAAAGCCTGATAATGGCGGCGATCCGCTACCCCCACCGCCGCAGGTCAACGAAATTCCTAGAAGTTCTTCCTCTTCTAGCGCTGCGGTGAAGGCGGATGATTCCACACCAGCCAGCGATCAGGAGATTTCCAGCAGCAAGAAAAAGAAAAAGAAGGGCTTGCGGAAGATTGTGCCGTTTTAGAGGTGTTAGCTGTTAGCTGAAAGCTTTCAGCGTGGCCCCGGACGAATGTGTCCGGGGCTACGTGTTTTATGGGAAAACGTGTCCACTCCGGCTTTCGCCCCGGTAGGTGTTGTCCGGTGGTAACTGGTTACTTCCCTTTTGCGTCATTGACTTGCGTTGGAGGGCAGGTTACCTTCGCGATATCTCCCCTCATCAGAGGAAACCTCTTGGCCAGGAAGATACTGCTCGCGGATGACAGCGTCACCGCCCAGAACATGGGGCGCAAAATCCTCACGGACGCGGGCTACGAAGTCATTACGGTAAATAACGGCTCGGCGGCGCTCAAGAAGATCGCCGAGGCGCGGCCAGATCTCATTGTTCTAGACGTTTATATGCCCGGATACAGCGGGCTGGAAGTGTGCCAGCGGCTGAAGGAAAATCAGGAGACCGCGCGCACGCCGGTGCTTCTGACCGTGGGCAAGCTGGAGCCGTTTAAGCCGGAAGAGGCCAAGCGGGTCCGCGCCGATGCCTACATCGTAAAGCCATTTGAAGCCAGCGAACTGCTCAGCGCACTAGCCAAGCTGGAAGATAAAGTGGTTGCCCGTACGGAGAATTCCAAGCCGGGGCGGTTCGCGCGCAGCATCGCCGCGATTGAAGAAGGCCGCTATGACCGAACGATGGCCAGCGAGGAAGATTCGGGATGGAAGAGCCGGATCGGGTTTCCTTCGAGCAAGAAAAAGAAGTCGTCGGAGAAGGAAGACGGCGATGATCCGGCAATCTATAACGCACTGAACAAGGATTTGCGTACGGTTGTGGACCATACTCCGGCCGCCGAGCATTCGCCGGAGGTTAAGGCCGAGGCGCATGTCGATCTCGGGGCGCTAGCTCCGGCGGGACTGCCGAGCGATGTGACTCCTGAAGAGATTGCAGCGCTGGCCGCGGCCGCCGCCCAGGTCAAGAGCGGCACCACGGGCAAGACGACCGAAGATTCAAAGCCCGTCGAGGCAGTAGCTACCGACGAATCGAAAGTAGAAGAGAAAGTTTCTGTCGCTGCGCCAGTGGAGAATGTTGTGGGCGCGCCTGCAGATACGGCTCCGACATCCGGGACAGAAGGCGGAATCGTTGCCTCCGAGCCGCAAATCGAGCCGTTGGCTAGCCAGGCCGAGGCGCAAGCGAGCACCGAAGCGGCACCTTCTCTTTCTCAGGCTCATGCTCATGCCGATGAACCGGTCACGATGGCCGCCGCTGCGGGGGCAGGCTCAGGGACCAGCGCATCCCGCTGGACCGCGGTTGCGGTCGCGCTTGCGCCGGAAGAAACTGACATATCGCTGGAAGCGGAGATGCAAAAGGCTTACGGGGCTTTCGCCCCTACGCAGTCGGTAGAATCAGCACCGGCAATGGAGCCTGCAGAGCACGCGAGCATGGCGTCAGGGCCGGTAATAGAGGCGATCACTCAGGCTGCGATGCCTGAGGTGGAGCAGACGCTGAACGAAATCGCGGGCGCCACGATGGACAGCATGACCGGCACCATAACGAGCGATGCTATGACGCGCGATGCCATGAGCGCTGCCACCGATGAGCCTCAGACTATCGCGGCATCCCAGCTTGCATCTGAGCCCGTTCCGCAAGAACAGGTTGAGCCGGTGCAGACTTCGGTAACGCCGGCGGAAGATCAGGCTCCTGCAGAAATCTCCACGGCACAGCCGGATGGTAATGCCCCGGATAGTCGAGCCGACGAACAGTCTGCCAGTGTGGCGACTTCGGTCGTCGCGAGTTCCGAAGAGAACTCCCGGCCAGCCGAAGCGCATGAGGATATGGCTGTTCCGGCGGCTGAAGAAAATCGCCCTTCCGATTCAGAGGTTGCTGCTTCGGCCTTTATTCCCGAACGCTCAGCTGAGCAGGTCGAGATGAGCCAGCATACCTCCGGCGAGCCACACAATGGCTCCGAGCCTGACGCAACGCCTCACGCTACGGAAGAGACGGAAATCGCAGCATCGACTGCAGCCGCATGGGCGAGCTGGCGGCATGTTCGCGAGACTGGAAACATCCACACACTACCGGCGTCCGAATCAGGCAACGGTTCGGCGGGCGCCATCCCTGAGGATTCGAGTGCCATGGCGGTGGCTGCGGGTGCGGAGCACCACGCCGAAGACGCGGGGAAATCCGAGCCTGAACCGGCCGAGATCGCCAGCATTGTGGACAGCGTTCTGGCGGACCTGCGCCCCAAGATCTTCGAAGAGATCTCACGCAAGCTGGGCAAGAAAAAATAGTCCTGGCCCACACACACTCCTGACTCTGCCGACCTGCAGATCAGGCAGATCCAATTCAGGCAATCCAATTCGAGAACGCGAAACCGAGAAACTTCGCGTGGAGTATTGCGCCCGTTTGCCCACTTAAGTACCATTCGACCATCCGGTTCAGGACAGGGTTGCGCGCGCTATGAACGACCAGATCGTCTCGCACTATCGCGTTCACGAAAAGCTGGGTGCCGGCGGGATGGGGGTCGTCTACAAAGCCGAGGACATGCGTCTGGGGCGCATGGTGGCGCTGAAGTTCCTTCCGGAGAATTCCACTCGCGATGCGCGTGCCTTGGAGCGCTTCAAGCGAGAGGCGCGGACTGCCTCCGCGCTTGATCATCCCAACATCTGCACGATTTACGAGATCGACGAAGAGAACGGCCATCCTTTCATCGCCATGCAACTGCTCGAAGGGCAGACCCTGCGCGAACGCATTGGCGACCAGCCGGTCCCGCTGGGATCGCTGCTGGATTGGGCGTTGCAGATTACCGACGCACTGCAGGCGGCGCATACCAAGGGCATCATGCACCGCGACATCAAACCGGCGAACATTTTTGTCACCGAGCGCGGCCAGGCGAAAATTCTGGATTTCGGGCTGGCCAAGCTGGCGAAGAATGAGCTTTCAAGTTCCGGGGATGTGACGCTCTCTTCGACCGGGCCGCTCACCCACACTGGCGCCGCGATCGGAACGGTCGCTTACATGTCTCCGGAGCAGGCGCGTGGCGAGCCGCTCGACGCCCGCACCGATCTGTTTTCGTTTGGCGTGCTGCTGTATGAGATGGCTTCCGGGAGGCAGGCATTTTCCGGGCCGACGTGGGCGGTGACGGTGCATGCGATTCTGGGGCAGGCTCCGGTTTCGCTGAACGAATCGGTGCCGGGATCGCCGCAACGGCTGCAGGAGATCATCGACAAATGTCTGATGAAGAATCGCGATCTGCGCTACCAGACGGCGTCGGAGATTCATCGCGACCTGCTGCAACTCAAGAAAGATTTCGAAGCGGGCAAGAAGCTGAAGTCAACGCAGACCGCGGCCACGTGGACACCGCGGCGGAAGATGTGGATCGGCATCGGCGTGGCACTTGTGATGCTGATTGTGGCGGCGGGAGTCTGGGGTCCGCGAGCGCTGCGCCGGCTGGCCACTTCCGGGGCAGTACCAGCTTTGCAGCCGGGCAGTCTTATTCCCGAGAGAAAAAGTATTGCCGTGCTGCCACTCTCGGCGGTGGCGGGAGATCCCAAGCTGACCGCCTTCGGCAAAGGCTTGCTGGAAGATGTAGCGGCAAAGCTCTCGCAGTTGAGCGCGAACCATGATTTGGAAGTTGTTCCGGCGCGGACGCTGGAAGAGAAAAATGTTTCCACTCTGGCCGATGCGAAGAAGGAGTTCGGAGCGAGCCTCGGGCTGGCCGTGTTGCTGTCGCAGGACAGCGATCTGGTACGTGCTTCCTACAGCCTGACCGACGTCAAGAGCGGGAAGAATTTGGCAGGAGACGCGATCACCGTTCCGGTTACAGACCTATTCACGATTGAAGACAGGCTGACTAACGGCGTTGCCGCGGCGTTGGCCATTCCCCTACGAAGCGAAGAGAAGCAGGCATTGGGTGCGCACTCCACGAGTTTTCCCGAAGCTTATCAGTATTACTCGCAGGGACGCGGCTATCTGCAGGATCCGCGCAAGGTGGAGAACCTGAACAGCGCGGAAATCGTTTTCAAGCAGGCGGTGAAAATTGACCCCAACTATGGGCAGGCCGAGGCTGCATTAGGGCAGACCTATTGGTTGCGTTATGAGATGGCGGGCAAGCAGAAGCAATGGATCGCTCCCGCGCAACAAGCCTGCAATAAGGCGATCGACCTAGGCAACTCGGGCGCCGAAGGGCACATGTGCATGGGCCTCATCGAAGACGGCACAGGCCAGTACGAGAAAGCCGCTGAACAGTTTCAGCAGGCGCTGCAATTGGATCCCACGAACGACCGCGCTTACACCAATCTCGCCGGCGTCTATCAACACCTGAATCAGCCGGACAAAGCAGAGGAGACCTACAAGCGCGCGATCGCAGTACGGCCGCAATACTGGCGGGGCTACAGCTTTCTTGGGGCTTTTTACGAAACGCAGGCGCAATATGAAAAGTCAGTCGCAATGTGGCGCCGCGCTACCGAGTTGGATCCGGACAGCTATCGAGCATTTAACGGCCTGGGCGCTGCCCTGCTTTATCTGGGTAAAGACGATGAGGCGAGTCCGGCTTTCGAGAAATCCATCGCCCTTCGGCCAAATTACAACGCTTATTCGAATATGGCTGTCGCGCTCTTTCGCCTGCGCCGCTATAACCAGGCGGTCGCGAGCTTCAGGCAGGCACTCGCCCTCGACGCCAGCGACTACCAAATCTGGGGCAATCTGGCGGACGCTTACTACTATGGGGGCGAAACTTCACAGTCCGTCGAGCCTTACAAAAAAGCCATTTCCATGGCGGAACAGCAACTCAAGGTCAACCCGCGTGCCGCGGACGTGCTGGCCGATCTGGCGGATTACTACTCGATGCTGGGCGACCGAAAGCAGTCCTTGGCTTACCTGGACCGGGCACTGGAAGTCCGCCAAGGCGACAAGGAATTGCTTTTTATCGCTGCTGTGGTATACAACCAGTTGCACGAAACGGGGACTGCTTTGGAGTGGTTGGGCAAGGCCCTGGACGCCGGCTATTCCCGCGCTGCAGTGGCAGAAGCGAGCCCTCTCGATAATTTGCACAGCAACCCACGTTATCAGGCCCTGATGCAGGCGAAGTAGCGACTCAATCAAGAATCGGAGGAAAATGATGCACAACGAAGAGACGGTCTACGCGTGGATCAGCATTCAGAACGGATCGAGTGTGAATCCGCAGGGTGGGAGCATGCGGCTTGGGCAAGAGTTTTATTGGGCAAATCCTGTTGCCAACGTTTCCGTTACGTTGAGCGGCTGTGGTGGGTTTTGCGTGGACGATAGCTACAGCGTTCCGGCACCCCCCGCAGGCCAGACCTATGGATTAAAGAAGGCACAATTACTCAATTCGCCGACGTCCTGGACTTTCTCCGAGAACCCCAACCAGTGGAACGCGCCTGGAGTGCCACGGATTACGAATCCGCCCGAACCGACCCCCCTGGAGGTAAAAAGAGAAGTCGCCTAAAAGCCAAGGTGAATGAATCATTCAGAAGTAGAAGGAGCGTCACATGCCAGTTCCAACGATAGACGTGGTTTCGGGACAAATCACGGGGGGGCCTCTGAACCCAGGAGAGCCGTTCCAATGGATCAATAACACCAACGCGCAGGTGACCCTGACCAATTGCGGAAATTTCTGTACCGCCGACAGCTACACAGTTCCGGCTGCCTACGGAGGCCAGCCTGGCATCACCTACGCGCAGATTCGTGAAAATCCCAATATCGACTCCTGTGCTTTTACAGATCCGGCGTGGAATGCGCCCGGAATGCCGCACATCACCAATCCACCCATGGCTTGGAGAAGGCATCGAGAGAAAGACGTAGCCTGAGCGGGAGTGGCGTGTGGCGCATTGCTCTAGCAATCCAGGCAGAGAGGTTCGGTGTGTGCGCAGTGGTGTGGTGAGTGTCGCACCGAACTTCTCTCGCACCTTGTCGCGTTTGACCCTTCTTTTCTTCCGCAGGTAAGATCAAAAAGCACCCTGAATTCAGCGGGAAGCAGTCGGTCCGCGGTCGCGGACTTGTTGCGACTGGGCTTATTGCTGACTGCTGATTGCGAATTGCCGCTCCTCATGCCGCACGAACTGCCTAAATCCTACGAGCCGGGCGCGATTGAAACGCGCTGGGCCGACTTCTGGGTCAAGGAAAAACTCTTCTCCGTGGCCACGCCTCCGGCAGGAGAGACACGGCCGGTATTTACGCTGCTGCTTCCGCCGCCCAACGTGACCGGGCGCCTCCACATGGGACACATGCTGAACCAGACGCAGATGGACATCATCGTGCGCTGGCATCGCATGCGCGGATTTATCACGTTGTGGCTGCCCGGGACCGATCACGCCGGCATCGCGACGCAGATGATGGTCGAGAAGCAGCTTGAGACCGAAGGCATCAAGCGCCGCGAACTGGGGCGCGAGAAATTCATTGAGCGGGTATGGTGCTGGAAGAAGATCTACGGCGGCGCCATTCTCGATCAGATGAAGCGCCTCGGCGCTTCGGTTGACTGGGACCGCGAATATTTCACCATGGACGACAATCTTTCGCACGCGGTGCGCGAGGTGTTCGTCCGGCTGTATGAAGAAGGGCTGATCTACCGCGGAAACTACATTGTGAACTGGTGTCCGTGGCACGAGACGGCGATTTCCGATCTCGAGGTGAAGCACGAAGAGGTCGCGGGCAAGCTGTGGGAGATCCGCTATCCGGTTATCGGAAGTGATGAGTTCATTACGGTGGCGACTACGCGGCCGGAAACGATGCTGGGCGATACGGCGATTGCGGTCAACGCAAAGGATGAGCGCTATACGCATCTGCACGGCAAGCACGTAATGCTGCCGCTGATGAATCGCGAAATTCCGATCATCACTGATGATCTGGCGCAGCCGGAGTTTGGCACGGGCGCGGTGAAGGTGACTCCGGCGCACGATCCTAACGACTTTCAGGCTGGGCTGCGGCACAACCTGCCGCAGATTAATGTGATGGACCCGCGCGGGCGCATGAACGAGAATGCCGGGCCATATGCCGGGCTCGACCGCTATGAAGCGCGCAAGCGCGTGCTCGCCGATCTGCGCGAGCAGGGATTTCTGGTTGCTGAGAAGGACTACACGCTGTCGCTCGGCAAATGTGATCGCTGCGGAACCGTGGTCGAGCCGCGGCTCTCGGAGCAATGGTTTATCAAGATCAAGCCGCTGGCGGATCGCGCGAAAGATGCGGTGGAGAGCGGCGAGATCACGATCGTTCCGGAAAATTATCGCCAGGTCTATTTGAACTGGATGAACAACATCTATGACTGGTGCATCTCGCGCCAGTTGTGGTGGGGGCATCGGATTCCGGCGTGGACGTGTGCGAATGAAGCCTGCAAGGAAGTGATCGTGGCGCGGGAGACGCCGAGAAAGTGCAAGTGCGGCAGCGCGAACCTGGAACAAGTTTCCGACGTGCTTGATACCTGGTTCTCGTCAGGCCTGCTGCCATTCACAACCTTGGGCTGGCCGGAAAAGACGCGTGATCTCGAGGTGTTTTATCCCAACACGCTGATGATCACCGGCTTCGACATTTTATTTTTCTGGCTGGCGCGCATGATCATGTTCGGCTGCCACTTCATGCAGGGGCACCAGCAGGACCGGGCGATCAAGAAAGCCAGCGGCGAAGCGGACAAGAATGATGACAGCGTGCCGTTTCGTCATGTTTACATTCATGCGCTAGTGCGCGATGCCGAGCGGCAGAAAATGTCGAAGACCAAGGGCAACGTGATCGATCCGCTGGAAGTGATTGAGCGCTTTGGGACGGATGCGACGCGGTTTACTTTGGCCGCGATGGCTGCGCCCGGCACTGATATTGCGTTCAATGAGAGCCGGACCGAGGGCTACCGCGCCTTTGCCAACAAGATTTGGAATGCGGCGCGCTTTATGTTCATGAATGTGGACAGAATCGAGCCGGGACTGCGGCCCGGGACAGCCGAGGGCGGCTGTCTCTACAGGGGCGCGGGAGGATTTCAATCTGCTGCGCTTGAAGATCGATGGATCCTTTCGCGATTCAATCGCGTGGCTGCCGACGTGAATGATGCACTGGCTACTTATCGGTTCCACGAGGCGGCGAATCGCATCTACGACTTTTTCTGGGGAGAGTTGTGCGACTGGTACCTGGAGCTGATCAAGCCGCGACTGAACGCTGAGGAAGGTACTGGACCGACTGCTCGAACCGCCTGCGCGAATCTGGTGAACTTGTTCGATGCGTCGTTGCGCCTGCTGCACCCGGTGATGCCGTTCATTACCGAAGAAGTCTGGCAGGCGATTTATGAGGGCAACGCACCGGCGAAGTCGATCGCGTTGGTCCCGTATCCGCAGGCGGACCCGAGGCAGTTCGACCTGGCGGCTGAAACCGAGATGGCGATCCTGCAGGACTTGATTGTTAGCGTGCGGAATTTGCGCGCCGAGCTGAAAGTTGAACCGAAGGTCAAGGTGCCGATCGAGGTATTCACGCACGAGCCTGAAATTCGGAAGATGATCGAGCAGAATCACGGTTCGGTGGAGCGGTTGGGCAGCGTCGAGAAGATCACTTTTGTGGATAGCTCGCTGGCAAAGCTTTCCGGGGCGCGCAGCACGGCGCGCTACGATGTGCACATCATCTACGAAAGAAAAATTGACGTGGCCGCTGAATGCGACCGGGTGAAGAAGGAATTAGAGAAGATCGAAAAAGAGCTGGCCAACAATCAGAAGCAGTTAGGCAACCCGCAGTTTGTGGCGAAGGCTCCAGGGAAAGTGGTGGACGGCCTGCGTAGCCGGGGGCAGGAGTTGCTGGTGTTGCAAGAGAAGACGCAGAGCAAGCTGAAGGAGTTGGGCTGCGGTTAAAACTGCAGGACTTTGACCTCCGGACAGCCGAGGGCGGTTGTCCCCACATAATCTTTTATGGACTGGAATTCACGACGACTTACCGCCATTCTGGAAAATGCGCTGCTCGAAGACCGGGCTACGCGCGATGCGACCAGCTACGCCTGCGTGGAGGCGAACCAGCGGGCTGCGGCGACGATTATCGCCAAGGAGGAATGCGTTCTAGCTGGGGTGGGATGCATTGCTCGCATCCTTGATGTGTACGCGGCTCTCGATGGCGCGGTGACTTCGCACTATGAGGTGACCACGCATCCGGAAATTTTCGATGGAGTGCGGCTGCGGCCGGGACAATCGGTGGCGGTGATCCGGCACAACGCGCGGGTGATTCTTTCCTGCGAGCGGGTGATGCTGAATTTTGTGCAGCGCATGAGCGGCATCGCCACGCTGACGCGGAAGTTTGTAGAGGCTGTTGCCGGCACCAAGGCGCGGATTCTGGATACGCGAAAGACTGCGCCCGGACTGCGCGCGGTCGACAAGTACGCGGTGCGTTGTGGCGGAGGACAGAATCACCGGCTCGATTTGTCCGATGGCGTGCTGATCAAGAACAATCACATCGCGCTGGCCGGAGGAATCGTTCCGGCGCTCGAGCGGGCTCACCACAACCGGCGGGGAGAACAGCCAATTGAAATTGAAGTGCGCACGCTGGACGAACTCCGGGAAGCGGTGACGCACGGCGCGGAAGCGATTCTGCTCGACAACATGTCTCCGGACGATGTGCGACGTGGAGTCGAGATGTGCGCAGCGCACAGTTCTAAGAGCGAAGGCCGGCGCATTCCGATCGAGTGCTCGGGGGGCGTTCGACTGGAGAATGTTCGCGCCTACGCCGAGACGGGCGTGGACTTCATCTCGATCGGAGTGTTGACCCACTCGCCGCAGGCCGCCGACATGAGCTTACGCGTCAATCCCACATAGTCGCCGTTGCGGATTGTTGTTTCTTCACGATTCGCGCATAATCTCCGCATTACCAGAGACCGGACAATTCGCAGGCCTGCGCGGGCTGGTTCCACGCCCGCTCCACAACCCACCGATCTTCGCCTCGGCAAGATCGTGCGGTTGCTGATGCAACATGCCACCGTGGTAGTGAGTGGAACGAAGATCGCCGAGGAAATTTCCTGCAGCCGCTCAGAGGTCTGGAGACTGGTTCAGCAGTTACGGTCTTTGGGCGTGGACGTGGCGGGACATCCGGCCACGGGATATCAGTTGCGCTCGGTTCCCGACCTGCTCTTGCCGGAAATTGTGCGGCCTTTGTTGCGAGGGACAATCTTCGACGCGCATCTGAATCATTTCTACAAAATCGGTTCGACCAACGCGGCGGCGATGACGGCGGCGGCGGACGGCGCTCCGGAAGGCAGCGTCTTCCTGGCCGAGGAGCAGACCGCTGGACGCGGGCGCGGATCGAATTCGTGGGAATCGCCGCGATCTTCGGGGATTTATTGCTCGGTGATTCTGCGGCCCACGCTGCCACCCTCGGAAGCGCTGATTCTTTCGCTGGCTGCTGGACTCGCGGTGCGGGCAGCGATCGAGCAAGTCGATTCGCGGGTGAAGCCCGATCTGAAATGGCCGAACGACTTGCTCATTGGCGAAGAAAAAGTCTGCGGCATCCTCACCGAGATGAACGCGGAGGTCACACGAGTTCGTTACATCGTCGTGGGGATGGGGATCAATGTGAACCAGGGAAGTTTCGCGCCAGAACTGAGAGCGACTTCGTTGCGGCTTGCGACCGGCAGCGTGTGGTCGCGCGTGGAACTGGTCGCTGCTTTGCTAAAATCGCTGGACCGTGAGTATCGGCAATTGGCGAATGCGGATGAGTCCGGTGCGCACGAGTCGATTCTGCGTCGGTTCGCGGAGAATTCCTCCTGGGTGCAGGGCAAGGACGTTCGCATTGAAGAGAACGGCGCCGCCTTTGAAGGGACGACCGAAGGATTGGACGGGCGCGGTTTCCTGCGTGTGCGAACTGCGGGCGGAGTGCAGACGGTTTTAAGCGGAACGGTGCGGGCGCGCTAACAGGGCGCGCGGAAAATCATGTTGCTAGTTATCGATGTGGGCAATACGAATACGGTTTTGGGCGTTTTCGCGCGCGTAGCCAAAGTACATCCGGGCGCTGAGGCCGACGAAACGCCGCGCTACGAGCGGCTTTTGGCGAACTGGCGCGTGGCCACGTCACGGCGGAGTACGGTGGATGAATACGGCGTGCTGTTCCGCAATTTATTTTCGATGGCGGGATTGGAGGCCAAGGGCATTCACGGGATCGTGATTTCATCGGTGGTGCCACCGCTGGATCCGGTGCTGCGCCAGGTGTGCGAGCGATATTTCAATCTGCATCCGCTGTTCATTGAACCCGGCGTGAAGACCGGGATGCCGGTGCACTATGACAATCCGGCGGAGGTGGGCGCGGACCGGATCGTCAATGCGGTAGGGGCATTCGAGAAACACGGCGGTCCCTGCATCATCGTCGATTTCGGAACGGCCACGACTTTCGATTGCGTGTCGACGAAGGGCGAATACCTCGGCGGAGTGATTTGTCCCGGCATCGGGATTTCAGCCGACGCGCTCTTTGATCGGACCGCGCGCCTGCCGCGCGTTGAGATTCGTAAACCTGCGCGCGTGATCGGGTCGAACACCGTCGGCAGCCTGCAGTCCGGCTTGTACTACGGATATCTCGGGCTGGTGGATGGAATTCTGGCGCTTCTGCTCGAAGAAATGGGCGCGGAGACGCAGGTCATCGCGACCGGCGGACTGGGGCCGATGATCGGCACGGGATCGAAGTACATCAAGGATGTGGACGAATTTCTCACGCTGGATGGACTTCGCATCATCTGGGAGAGAAACGCTCCGGCGCGGCGCGAGGCTGGATCCAAAGTTGCGTCGCGAGCTTCTTCTAAAACGGCGCAGACGAAGGCGGAGGAGCCCAAGGTCGATCCCACCAAGAGCAAGTCTCCCGCGCGTTCCACGGATTGAGCCGTGGAAAATTACTTCAACTATTTCACCGAAATTGAAGAGCGCTTTCTGCGCCGGCGAGGCGGAGGCTTGCTGCTGTCGACTCTCGACTGGGCCTTGATCGAAACCTGGAAGGATGCCGGCATTCCGCTGGAAGCTGTGTTGCGCGGCATCGATTCCGCGTTTGATCGCTACGATGCGCGTCCGGCGAAAACCAAAAAAGTGAACAGCCTAGCTTACTGCTCCCAGGAGGTGCTGGCCGCAGCCGAGGATATGAAAGAAGCGGCGGTCGGCGTGGGAAGCGGTGAGGCCACGGCAGAGGCAAAATCCCGAGGCCAGGAGGGATTTGAGGTAGAAAACGTGGCTGCGTTCCTGCGACGAAACGCCGAGGCGCTGGATGCGGCCAGGTTGCCGGACCGCGGCGGAGTATCGGCGCAAGTTGTTGCCCGCGAAATGGCAAAGACTCTGCGCCAGCTTGCCGACGACACAGAGAAAAAGCCGGCCGCGCGACTGGAAGATTTGGAGCGCCATCTCACGGTGCTCGAGGAAAAGCTTTTCGCCGCGTTGTTAGGATCGACGGCGGATGAAGAGATCGTGGCGGTGCGCGCCGAGGCCGAACACGAACTTATCCCCTATCGGCGCAAAATGTCCGGAGCGCAGATCGATCAACTGCAAAAACAATATCTGCAGAAGCGGTTGCTGGAGAAATATCGTTTGCCGCGGCTGAGTCTGTTTTATATGTGAGGCTCGTGATCCAACCCTTCGATGCACTGATTCTTGGTGGCGGGGCGGCGGGATTGATGTGCGCGATCGAAGCGGGCAGGCGTGGGCGGCGGGTAGCGGTGCTCGAGCATAACGATCAGCTGGGGAAAAAGATTCTCATCTCGGGCGGCGGTCGGTGCAATTTCACCAATATCCATTGCCAGCCGGAGAATTTTCTTTCCTCCAATCCTCACTTCGCCAAGTCGGCTCTGGCGCGATACACGCCGGCGGATTTCATTGCTCTAGTGGAGAAGCATGGAATTCCATATCACGAAAAGACGCTGGGTCAGTTGTTCTGCGACGGGTCCGCACGCGCGATCCTGAATATGCTGGAAGAGGAATGCCAGGCGGCGGGCGTGCAGATTTTTCTGAACGCCAAAATCGCCGAGGTCGGCCGGACCACAGAATTCTCCGTGCGCACGACGACTGCCGAGTTTCGAGCGCCGGCGCTGGTGGTCGCAACCGGTGGACTTTCGATCCCGAAAATTGGCGCGAGCTCTTTGGGATACGAGGTGGCGCGAAAATTCGGGATCAGCATCAAGGAGCCTTGGCCCGGGTTGGTGCCTTTGATTCTGGATTCGGACGACCGCTCCCGCTATTGCGACCTGACGGGCGTTTCCGCAGAAGTGATTGCTTCTACCAATGGCCGACAGTTTCGCGAGAAGATGCTGATCACACATCGCGGCCTGAGCGGGCCGGCGATTTTACAGATCTCTTCCTACTGGAAGAAACCGCGTGTGATCACGATTGATCTGGCCCCAGAACAAGAAATCACGACGCCATTTCGCGATCCGGCACTTCCGCGAACTTTGAGTTCCCTGCGTCACGAACTGCGGAAAGCCTTGCCCAAACGGTTGGCGGATCGTTGGATGGAACTTCATCAGCCTGCGGCGTGGACGAATCCAGCGCTCGCTGGGTTTGAAAGGAACCTCCATCAGTGGGCGCCGCGACCTGCCGATACCGAAGGTTACGAGAAGGCCGAGGTAACTTGCGGGGGCGTAGACACCGACGAACTTTCAGCCAAGACGATGGAATCGCACAAAGTTGCAGGCTTATTTTTCATCGGCGAAGTGGTGGACGTGACCGGACATCTGGGCGGCTTCAATTTTCAGTGGGCGTGGGCGTCGGGGGCGGCGGCAGGGCGGGCGTTATGAGCTTGTCATTTAGAATCCAGACTTGCTCCTCAACATTGAAAAGCTGATTTACGGCGGCGATGGGCTGGCGCGCATTCCTGCAGACTTGGCCGGTGACCCGTCGCATAGCCGCGGCAAGGCGGTTTTCCTTCCTTTTGTGCTTGCGGGAGAGCGTGTCGAAGCGACTCTCACCGAGCAGAAGCCGAGCTTCACTCGAGCCCGAGTGGATGCCATTGTTGAGCCATCGTCCCAGAGGATCGAGCCGGCGTGCCCTTACTTTGGGCGATGCGGCGGATGCCACTATCAGCACGCCAGCTACGAACATCAACTGCAGATCAAAACGGAGATTCTGCGCGAGACTCTGCGCCGCACGGCCAAGCTGGAATTGGAGCAGGAAATTGTGGTACATCCTTCGCCGCCATGGAATTACAGAAATCGATCGCGTTTGCAGGTGCAGACCGCGCCTACGTTCGCGGCGGGCTATTACCAGATGGGGTCGCACAAGCTGCTGCCGGTTGAGGAGTGCCCTATCAGTTCGCCGCTGGTAAATCGCGGGATTGCCCGGTTGTGGGTCAGCGGCCGCGCGGGTAGGGTCCCACTGGGAGTGCGCGAGGTCGAGTTCTTCGCCAATGCAGACGACACGCGGTTGCTGGTCGAGATTTCTTGCGGAGCCGAGGCGAGGCGAGCGTCGGTAAGGCGCTGGGCCGAAGAGTGGCAGGGCGCGATGCCCGAGGTTGCTGGCGTAGTGGCATTTCGGGACGAGATATCCCGCTCACAGGCTGGATCGCAGGCTGCGCCGGTGAAATTCTTCACCTTGGGGTCGGATCACCTGATGTATCAGACGCGGCGAGGGACCTACCGCGTGACCGCAGGGTCGTTCTTTCAGACCAATCGGTTCCTAACGGACGAATTGGTCGAAATCGTAGCGGCTGGCGAGTCGGGAGCGCTGGCTTTCGACCTTTATGCTGGAGTCGGCCTGTTTTCCACAGGCCTGAGCCACTTTTATCGCGTTATTTCCGTAGAGTCGTCACAGACTTCCACAGCCGATCTTTCCTACAATCAGCCCTCGAATGGAGAAGCGGTTCAGGCTAGTACAGAGCAATACCTGGCTCGTATAGAAGATTCGGGACGGGTCGGGACGGGCAAAGTCCTCCCCCATACTTTTCATACGCCCGACCTGGCGATCGTAGACCCGCCCCGAAGTGGCCTGGGAGAACGCGTGGCACGCCTGCTGGTGAAGTCCGGCGCGCCACGCATTACCTATGTGTCGTGCGATCCGGCGACGCTGGCGCGCGATCTGGTGCCGCTGCTGGCGGCCGGCTACCCGGTGAAGGAGGTGCATTTGGTTGATTTGTTTCCACAGACCTACCACCTGGAAAGCGTCGTGCGGCTGGCAAAATGAGTACGTCAGGGGGTAAGCCGGGTCAGTTCGAGAACGGCTTCCTTGGCGGTTGAACGCCGCGATTCACTCTGCGCTTCGGACGACACGGCTGTAGTGACTGTTCCCGACGGCTTTCCAGGCCGCCTGAATTGGCGGAATTCTTCGCAACTGACTGAGTTAACAGGCCTGTTAGATTGGCGACTGCGCTTTATTCGACGTCCTTGCAGGGTCTTGGGCAGGTTCGCCCCGCAGGTCCCGCTCCTAAGCCCTGGATTCCTGCTGCTCGCTTTAGAGCCAGCCGGCAGCCGATGCTCTGGGCGGCGGTGGCATATGGCTCGGGCATCGTCGCCGGGATCTATCTATGGCGGCCGCCGGTGTGGTGGATAATTGCGGCGGTGTTTTTCGCTGCGGCAGCCTGCTACTTCGCGGGCCGGCGATCGCAGTTAGGATGGGCCATCGCGCTGGGGGCATTCTTTCTTTTTGGAGCGCTTCACATACAACTCCGTGGGTCGGGGCCCGGACTCGACACCGGCATCCGGCCCTGCTCAAACGCTGGGCCGGTCGAAGTTACGGCACATGTGATTAGCGATGGACGTTTGCAGCAAGCGGGACCAAGGGAAATTCGTCAGATGCTCGATCTTGAGGTTGAGGAGATCAGAACTTCTGTCAACGAAATCCTGCCCGTGCATTCCCGGATTCGAACCAGCTTTTACAGTCGATCGACGGCTGGCGAACCTGGCGAGGAAGTCCCGCAGGAGAGTCTGAATGAAGACGGGACTTCAATGCCAGTGTTTCACTACGGGCAGCGGATCCGGTTCCCGGCCAGGATTAAGCTGCCCCGCAACTTCCGCAATCCTGGAGCCTTCGATTACGAAGGATACCTTGCCGAGCATGGAATCGCGGCTCTGGCTTCGGCCAAGATCGAGGACGTTGAACTGCTGCCGGGAATCGCGGGCAGTCGTCTTTTCACGTGGCGCAGCCGGCTGCATCGCGGGGTTGTAGCGGAGGTTCACCGCTTGTGGCCCGTGCGCGAAGCGGCGTTGATCGACGCCATGGTTATTGGGGAAGAAGCGTTTATTGATCGAGATACCCGTGTCAATTTCCAGCGCTCGGGAACTTATCACGTGCTGGTGGTCTCTGGGATGAACGTCACGATTCTGGCGTTCGTTGTTTTTTGGACGCTTCGCCGCGCGCGACTGGGCGATATTCCCGCAACGCTGCTGACGATCGCGTGCTGTGTGGCCTATGCGTTTATCACAGAAGTGGGAGCGCCGGTGTGGCGCGCCACTTTGATGTGCGCGATTTATCTGGGGACGCGGCTTTTGTATCGCGACCGGGCGATGGTCAATGCACTGGGCGGAGCGGCTTTGGGACTACTCATCGTCGACCCGCGTCAGCTGCTTACGGCCAGCTTTCAAATGACGTTTATTTGCGTGCTGATCGTGGCGGCGATTGCGATTCCGATTTTGCAGCGCACGACTGAGCTCTATAGGCAGGCGCTCGTGGATTGGGATTCGACCACATATGCCGCGCTTCTGTTGCCGCGAGTGGCGCAGTTTCGGCTGGATTTGCAGATGATGTCCAGCCGACTAAAACTTTTCATCGGGGCAAAATGGGCGCGGCGCGTAGTGCGTGGATCGACAATGTTCGCGATTCGCGCATTCGAGTTGTTGTTCGTTTCGGCGATCCTGCAAATGGGATTGGCCCTGCCTATGGCCTATTACTTCCACCGGGCGACGACCGTCGGTTTGCCGGCGAATGCGCTGGTCGTGCCTTTAACCCAGTTGCTGATGCCCGCGGCAATTTCTGCGCTCCTTCTGGGATATTTTTCGCCTTGGCTGGCGAAAATTCCCGTATTCATGGCGACGCTCGCGCTGGAAGGAATCTCGGGAGGTGTTCATGGGTTGGGGACTATGCGAGTGGCCGACCTGCGTGTTCCCATGCCTTCAGCCGCGATGATTCTGATTGCTGCAGGCGGGCTTGTATTCGCCATGTGGAGCGCCCGGCGCAGGAGATGGCTCGTCCTCACAGGATTGGCCGCGATGCTGGTGGTCTCGCTGGCACTGGCATTTATGGCCGCGAGGCCGCGAATCCATGAGGGCGTTCTGGAAGTTACTTCGATCGATGTAGGAGAAGGCGATTCCATACTCCTGATCACGCCGCAGGGCCGCACGCTGCTGATCGATGCGGGAGGGCCGATCGGCCCCGGTTCGCAACTCGATTTCGGCGAAGATGTGGTCTCGCCCTATCTTTGGGAACGAGGGATTTCGCGGCTGGACGCGATTGCGATTACGCACGGGCACTCCGATCACATTGGCGGAATGATTTCCGTGTTGAAGAATTTCAGGCCAAAGCAACTTTGGGTGGGCGTAATGCCGCCGAGCGTGGCGCTGGAAAACGTAATCACGACGGCGCAATCTCTGGGAGTGCAGATCGTTCGGCGGTGGGAGGGGGACGAGTTCGAATTTGGGGGAGCCCACGTCAATGTGCTCTTCCCGCCGCGTGATGGCGCGGTGGGCAGCAAGCCGCAGAATAATGACTCTTTGGTGATGCGGGTGAACTTCGAAAATTCTTCGGTTCTGCTGGAGGGCGACGCGGAAAAGCAGGTAGAACGCCACATCGCCGAAACGTACCATCCCAGCGCGAGCTTGCTCAAGGTGGGCCATCATGGGAGCGCAAATGCGACCACCCCTGAACTGGTCGACTGCGCGCGTCCGAAATTTGCGGTAATTTCGGTGGGATCAGGAAACTCTTTTGGGCTACCAAAGCTGGAAACTCTTTCTCGCCTGCAGAACGCGGGAGCCCGCATCTATCGCACTGACGTCGACGGCGCTATGACCTTTTACCTCGACGGGAAATCGGTTACGGCTTCTGTGGCGGGTCTTGAATGATCGCGATTTCAGCGGTCTCGTCGTCGTCCGCTAACGAACGCCGGTTTCCGGCGATCAACCGCCGGGCCTCCTCCGCATCTTCCTGACGAACGAGGATGATCATCCCACCGAGACCGGGGAAGGCCTCTTGCACCATGGAGGCCGAGGTCAGATCGCTCTCAATACCCGCGGATTCGAGCAAGCCCTTGACCACCAGCGCCTCGGATTCCTGCTCGGAGTCAAATACCTTCACGAGCTTTTCGTTGGGATCGGGGCGGTGTTGAGCTTGGGACTTGATGGGCTCTGGCATGGAATTCTCCAATTCTGAAATCGAACCGGGAAGGTCACCGGGTCGTTGCGGCACGTTGACCGATTTTACTCTTCCAATCGCAAGATAGTCAGTTTGGTCAGGTGGGGAGGATAGCGCATTCTCGGCGAAGATCCCATACGGGTCCCGCCCGATGCGGCACTTTTGGGTAATTGCATTCTGGCCGCGATGAGGCACAATGCCCTAACCTACGGTCAATCCGGGGCGCAACACCGGGGTGGGCCGCGTCATCCTAAGCAGTGTGCGGCAAGGGGAATCCATGAATCTCGAGCCGGCGAATCCGGAGAGACGTTTTCCAGGCGAGCAGGAGGCGCTCCGCGAACGGGAGGAAGAGGCGCGAAAAATTCGCCGCCTGCAGCTGATGATTTCGATGGTCATCTCCGTGATCAGCCAGGACCCGAACCTGAAACTCGAAGAAGCTTCGGAACTGGCTGCGGGAGCGAAACGCGCGGCCCTTGCCATGTTTCCCGACAAAGAGCTCGCCTTCGATCTGATCTACAAGCCGCGGCTGCAACGGCTGATTCGCGACAGATTCCGGCTGCAGTAACGTCCCACCTAAGTCACAGACGACTGATAAACTTTCTACGTGAGTCGAAATTCAGAGATCTCGGATGTCTCGTCTCATGAAACGAGTGTGGTTGCCGTTCCTGAGGGATGGTTCCTGATGGGCAGCGACACTGGGCAGGACTGCGAGCGGCCGGTTCACCCGGTCTGGATTGATTCGTTCTTTCTGGCAGCTACGCAAGTCACGAATGCCGAATACGCTCGATTCCTGGGCGCGACTGGAGCGCTGCCGCCGCCGTTCTGGCAGAACGCGAACTTCAATCATCCCGCGCAGCCGGTAACCGGTGTTTCGTGGCACGAGACGGTGCGGTACTGCGATTGGCTGAGTTCGCAGACTGGACGAGGCTATCGGCTGCCCACGGAAGCGGAATGGGAACGCGCTGCTCGTGGAGGCGTGGAACAGAAATTGTTTCCCTGGGGCGATGATGCGCCGCACTCCCTGCCGAATTATGCGACGCGCTGGCAGACAGGACCAGAACCGGTTGCGCGCTACGCGGCAAATGGATTCGGACTTTTCAATATGTGCGACAACGTGCACGAGTGGTGCAGCGATTGGTACGACCCGAATTATTATGCAGTCTCGCCAGAGCGCACCCCACGCGGGCCGGAGATCGGCACGCGCAAGGCGTCGCGCGGAGGGTCGTGGCGACACCACATCAAAGTTTCCCGCTGCTCGGCGCGATCCAGTATTCCTGCGGAATTTCAGTATGCCGACTACGGTTTCCGCGTGGCATGCGATTGAGCCGTTTCATCAGACTTCCAGATCGAGGCCCACATGTTCCTTCCTGACCTTTTAAAGAACAAACGCATCTTGATCACCGGCGGAGGCACAGGCCTGGGGAAGGGCATGGCCGCTCGCTTCGTTGAGCTTGGAGCCACGGTCCACATCTGCGGCCGGCGCGAGGAGGTGCTGGAACAAACCGCCGCTGAACTTTCCGCCAAGGGCCCGGTTCATGCGCTTCCGTGCGATGTGCGCAATCTCGACGCCGTCGAGGCGGTGATCGATTCCATCTGGAGCGAGGCACCTCTGGACATTCTGGTGAACAACGCCGCGGGAAATTTCATTGCCCGAACCGAGGAACTTTCTGCCGGCGCATGGAACTCTGTGATTGGCATTGTGCTGATGGGAACTCTGAACTGCACCATGGCTTGCGGACGGCGCTGGCTCAAGGATTCTCATGCAGGTACCGTGCTCAGCATCTCGGCGACCTATGCGCCTGTGGGGTCGGCATACGTCGTGCCATCGGCGGTTTCGAAAGCCGGCGTCGAAGCGCTGACTCGCAGTCTGGCTGTGGAGTGGGGCGATCGCGGCATTCGGATGAATGCCATTGCGCCCGGGCCGATCCCGACGCAAGGGGCATTCTCCCGCGTGCTGCCACATCCGGGACTGGAGAAACTGGCGCTCGATCGCAATCCGCTGCATCGCTTCGGCACGGTGGAAGAACTGGCAAACCTTGCGGCGTTTCTGGTGAGCGATCAATCGGGGTACATCAACGGAGAAGTCATCCGCATGGATGGCGGTGAATTCCTGCAGGGAGCGGGAGAATTCAGCAGCCTGGGAAGAGTTCTGCGAGAAGAAGACTGGCAGGCGATCAGGCCCAAGAAGCGTTCCGCGCAATAAAGAGGGCGCTAGCAATTTCTCGTCTTGCTATTTCTCGTCTTACTGTTTCTGGTCTTACTATTTCTGGTCTTTCGCGGGCATGACGATTGCTTTCAGTAACAGGTTCACGAGGCTCAGCACAATCGCGCCGATGAATGCCGCGAAGAATCCGCGCACCTGAAATCCTGGGACGAACCAGGAGGCCAGCTCCAGCATGAGCGCGTTGATCACGAACCAGAACAGGCCAAGGGTAAGCATGGTCAGCGGGAACGTGAGAATCTTCAGCACAAATCCGAGGGTCGCGTTAATGAATCCGATCACCAGAGCGGCGATCAGGGCAGCAGCGGCGCCGTTCACGTGTACGCCGGGTACGACCTGCGCCACCACCCACACGGCGACCGCGCTCAGAATCCAGTTCAGAAGCAATCGCATTTCGATCTCCCCAGCGCAGAATATAAGCTCTTCTTGTACGCCAGGCAACTTGGGCAGCGATCTGTCCGTCGGTCACAGAACGCCAGAAAATTAATCGAACATTTTCCACCGATGCGACCGCTGCGTGTAAACTACGCAATTCGATTCCAAGGAGGAATTTCATGCCCGATGCCGCACTTAGCGGATCCGAATTCAAGAAACAACTTCGCGCCGGAGCCCCGAAGATGGGCCTGTTTCTCAACGCGCACAGCCCGACTGTAGCCGAGCAACTAGCGCATTCAGGATATGACTGGCTGCTGGTCGATACTCAGCACGGGCCGATGGGCTACGAAAAACTCTCGGCAATGCTGAGCGGAATCGCCAACGGCGGCGCGATTTCCATGGTTCGGGTCGGCGGATACGATGATCGGCCGGGGATTCAGCAGGCGCTGGATATGGGCGCGAATGGCGTGCTCATTCCGTATATCAACACGGCCGATGAGGCGCGGCAGGCGGTGAGTTGCGCCAAATATCCGACGGTTGGCACGCGGTCGGTTTACTTCCCGCAGCGCAGCATGAATAAAGGTGGACTCCTTGGCTATGCCGGCAACTGGAACAATGAGGGGATCGTCGCGCTGCAGGTTGAGACCGCATCCTGCATTGAGAACATCGCCGAGATCGCGGCGGTGCCGGGCGTCGACATTCTGTTTCTCGGGCAGAATGATCTTTGCATGTCGATGGGGCTTTACAACAAATACGAATTTCCGCACATGTACACTTCGCCGGAACTGGATGCGGCGACGAAGAAGTTGATCGAGCACGCCCATAAAAACAAGGTGATCCTGGGATTGTTTCTGTTCGGAACGGCACGGGTCGGCGAATTCCTGGAGAAGGGATTCACGTTCATCAGCGTCGGCAACGATCTGCATCATGTTCTGACGCAGGCGGGGGCCTACGTTGCCGACATGGAAAAGATCGCGCAGGAAAAAGGCAAGTCGTGGAAACGGCGGCCGACCGCGCTCTTCTAAAAGAGTACGCGGCGGCACGGAACTTTGCAGCCCGTGGAGACGTACAATCAAGCAGGAGGAATTGAGCCATGTTTACGTTCCTGCTCTGGTGCATCCTCTTCGTCCTGTGCTGGCCGCTGGCGCTGATGGCGTTGATCGCGTACCCGTTCGTGTGGCTGCTGCTGCTTCCCTTCCGGATTGTGGGCGTGGCCGTGC
Organism: uncultured Acidobacteriota bacterium; assembly: GCA_963701925.1. Classification (GTDB taxonomy): domain Bacteria; phylum Acidobacteriota; class Terriglobia; order Terriglobales; family Acidobacteriaceae; genus Sulfotelmatobacter. The sequence goes on along the minus strand of CAVPBQ010000003.1, from coordinate 500,881 downwards.
ATGGAGTTCTCGAAGTCGTGTTTCTCGCCATCACATTGCCCTTCCGGCTGCTCGCCGCGCCGTTCCGCATTTAGATCCGCGCACGACCCTGACTTCGAGAGGCGTGCACTAGAATGAATGCGGACAACCGCATGCCTCTTCTGCTCACGGAAATCGAAACACGAGTTTTGGGCGCGCTCGTCGAAAAAGACATCACCACACCTGATTACTATCCACTCTCGTTGAACGCGCTGGTGAATGCCTGCAATCAGAAAAATAATCGCGATCCGGTCATGACGCTGGACGACGAGACGGTTCGGGACGCGCTCTCGAGCTTGCAGGAGAAGCGGCTGGCCGGGCCTGCCGGCGGCGCCGATAGCCGGGTTACGAAGTTCGAACATCGGCTGCAGGAGGTTTATAACTTCGACCGGCGCGAGATTGCCGTGCTGTGCGTGCTCTTGCTGCGGGGACTGCAGACTCCCGGCGAGCTGCGCGGCCGCACCGATCGCATGTATCACTTCGAAGGGCTTGACGATGTGACTTCAACACTCGATCGCCTCGCGCAGCGTCAACCGCCGCTGGCGCGAATCCTTCCTCGCCAGCCCGGCACGAAGGAATCGCGATACACGCATCTTTTTTCGGGCGAGCCCTCGGTCGCGGAAATGGAGCGAACCGCTCAGCCAACAAGCGCGAGTCAGAATTCAGCGTCAGCGTCAACTTCGGATCGCGTGGCCGCACTGGAAGAGGAAGTCGCCCGGTTGCGTACTGAACTCTCGGAAGTGCAAAAGCAACTCGCGACATTTCGCAAGCAATTCGAATGACGGGATTCCATTCTGCCCGCGCCCTGGTGTAGCCTCAAACCACGCGCTGCTCTCGGAGGTACCTATGCGACGCCGTGAATTCCTCATCCGTTCGGCTACCGCAACCGGAGTTGCCTGGCTCAGTTCGAAATCGATCTTCACCAGCCTCGCAAACGCGGCTCTCCCCGCAAAGTTTGCCGCATCCGATACTGTGACGCTCGGCAATACCGGCATCATTACCAGCCGTTTGGCGATGGGAACGGGCACCGTGGGCACCGGCCATCATTCGCATCAGACTGCATTGGGAGTGAAGGGACTGTCTGATCTTCTGCTGAACGGATACGATCACGGCCTGCGCTTTTTCGACGCAGCCGATAGTTATGGAAGTCACGAGCATGTGGCCGCCGCGCTCAAGCATGTGCCCCGCGACAAAGTTACGGTTCTCAGCAAGAGCTTTTCGCGCGACGCCGCCGGGGTGCGCGCCGATCTTGACCGCTTCCGCCGCGAGTTGGGCACCGATTATCTTGACGTCTGCCTGATGCACTGCGTTACCGAGGGCGATTGGACCGATCGCTACCGGGGAGCGATGGATGTTTTGTCGGAAGCGAAGCAGAAGGGGATCATCCGCGCCCACGGCTGCTCGTGCCACACCATCGAGGCGCTCCGCGCGGCGGCGAAGTCGCCCTGGGTGGAAATCGATTTGGCCCGCATCAATCCGGTTGGCGCTTATATGGACGCCGATCCAGCCACAGTGGTCGGCGTGCTCAAAGAAATGAAGGCGGCGGGAAAAGGGATTGTGGGGATGAAGATTCTGGGCCAGGGCACACTGCGCAATCGCCAGGACGAAGCGATCAAGTACGCCTTGTCGCTCGGATTGCTGGACGCTTTCACGATCGGGGCGGAAAGCAAGCAGGAGCAGGAAGATTTGATCCGTCGCGTCGCAGCCGCCTAAATCAGTCGCGCATGCGGTCTGTCGCCTAACTTTCCATGACTTTCAGGTTTGGGCTAACAATCAGCCGAGCCTCGGTGGCGCGCTGCACGTCTTCAGGCGTCAGACCCGGAGCGACTTCCTCCAAGACCAAGCCATCCTTGGTGACGCGAATGTAGGCCATCTCCGTCGCGATGGTATCGATTACGCGAACACCGGTCAGAGGCAGCGTGCACTTTTTCAAAATCTTGGGAGCGCCTTCGCGAGTCGTGTGTTCCATGGCCACGACCACGCGACGCGCGCCCGCGACCAGGTCCATCGCGCCGCCCATGCCCTTCACCATTTTGCCGGGGATCATCCAGTTGGCAATGCTCCCGGTTTCATCCACTTCCATGGCGCCGAGCACGCTGAAGTCAATGTGACCCCCGCGAATCATGGCGAAGGAGTCGGCACTGGAAAAATAACAGGTGCCGGGCATCTCGCTCACCGTTTCTTTGCCGGCGTTGATCAAGTCCGGATCTTCCGTTCCCTCGATCGGATACGGTCCGATGCCCAGCATTCCATTCTCCGATTGCAGCGTGACCACCAAGCCCGCCGGCACATGATTGGCAATCAGAGTCGGCATGCCGATGCCGAGATTCACATAGAATCCGTCGCGCAACTCACGCGCAATGCGCTTCACGATGCGCTCGCGTTTGTCGATATCTTTGCCTGGCTTGTTCATTTGGGTTTCGCACGCGCGATTACGCGCTGGCTTTTCGTACTGTTCTGCGTTCAATGCGGCGCTCGTACAACTCGCCTTGAAAGATGCGCTTCACGTAGATCGAAGGCGTATGGATCTGGTCCCCATCTAATTCGCCGACTTCCACCAGATGCTCGACTTCGGCAATCGTGATCTTCGCAGCGGTAGCCATCATGGGATTGAAATTCCGCGCCGTCTTGCGATAGATCAAATTTCCCTGGCGATCGCCCTTCCACGCTTTCACGAAAGCGAAATCGGCCGTCAGGCCACGCTCCATCAGATAAAGGCGGCCATCGAACTCGCGAGTCTCTTTGCCGTCGGCGACAATCGTTCCTACGCCAGTCGGCGTGTAAAACGCCGGGATACCCGCTCCGCCCGCGCGAATACGCTCGGAGAAGGTGCCTTGGGGAACGAGATCCAGTTTGATCTTCCCGGTCAGAACCATTTCTTCGAGCAACTTGTTTTCGCCAACGTAACTGCCGATGTGATGCACGATCTGCCCGGCCGCCAGCAGAAGGCCATTGCCTACACCGTCAATACCTACGTTGTTACTGATGGTCCTGAGATTCTTCGTGCCCTTGCGGGCCAGCGCGCGGATCAGATTTTCGGGCATGCCACAAAGCCCGAAGCCGCCGATCATGATGGTCGCGCCGTCGAACACGTCGCGGATCGCGTCGTCCGCATTGGCCACAACTTTATTCATAGCGGAAGAATTCTAAATGATATTGAGCATGGAGGTGCAGACGTCACCTTCTCCGTGCCCCCGCGGTGAATCTATTTTTTCCTCAGGGGCGCTTTTCTCAGTTCGTGTGCCCGCTCGAATTCGTCGGCGAGTCCGCGAGTCGCTAGATTTTCGCGGATGTGAGCGAGACGCTGTTCGACTTTCCACAGAGCGTCTTCCAGATTCTTTTTGTTGCTGATCGCGACATCGCGCCACATCGAGTACGGACTGGCAGAAATTCGCGTCATCTCCTGCAATGCGCGACCGCCAGCGGGAAGCAATGGCGCCTCCGGTCCGAACTCGTCCACCAGCGCGGCGGCCAGCGCTGTCGACATCATCTGCGGGACGTGGCTGATCCAGGCGCAGAGCCGGTCGTGCTCTTCGGCGGGAAGCATGGCGATCCGCGCTCCGATGTGATCGATCCAGCCCGCGAATTCGGCGATGACTCCTTCATTCAAATTTTGATCGGGCAGTGGCGTCAGGAACCATACGGCGTTGCGGAACAAATCCGGATCGGCATAATCGACACCACTCAGTTCTTTGCCGGCCATAGGATGCCCGGCGAGAAAGCGCTTCGCAGCGCTTTTGCCAAACACTTTCAACGCGCGCTCCACGACGAGGCTCTTGGTACTGCCCACGTCTGTAAGCAGAGTCTTTGCGGGAAGCGCCGGGCCGACGCGCTCGATCAAATCAACAATGGCCAGCACTGGCGTGGCTAGCACGACCACTTGGCTGCCGTGGATGGCCTCACCGGGATTGGGGCTTCCGCCATCGATCGCGCCGCGCATGCGCGCCCGCTCCAAAGCCGACTCGCGATCGCAGCCAATAATGCGCCCGGCAAATTTTTTCTTGCGCAGCGCCAAGGCGAACGAGCCGCCAATCAGCCCGGTTCCGATGATCGTGATTTGCCGGATGGCCATCAGGAGAACATTGCGCGATTCAGTGATCTTGTAATGATTCAGTGATCTTGTAATTAAGTGACTTTAAAAACGCAGATCCTCAGGATTTTCAACGAGGCAATCGCCAAATTCTCGACCCTCAATTCATCACCCAATCTTCCGTCCCACGGCCGGTGCAATGATGCGCAACTCGTCCATCAATTTTGCGAACTGTTCAGGAAACAGCGACTGGGCGCCGTCGGACCAGGCTTTATCGGGCGTGCAATGGACTTCAATAAGCAACGCGTCCGCGCCCGCTGCAACTGATGCGCGCGCCATCGGAGCAACTTTGTCTCGGCGCCCAGTTCCGTGCGATGGATCGGCCGTCATGGGCAGATGCGACAGCTTGTGAACGATCGGAATCGCCGAGATGTCCATGGTATTGCGCGTGTACGTCTCGAAGGTGCGAATGCCGCGCTCGCAGAGAATCACATCGTAATTACCGCCGGCCATAATGTATTCCGCGGAGAGCAGCAATTCTTCCAGCGTGGCGGCAATTCCACGCTTCAGCAAAACTGGCTTGCGAACCTTTCCCAGTTCACGCAGCAGGTTGAAGTTCTGCATGTTGCGCGCGCCGACCTGCAGAATGTCGACGTAGGGCAGCATCAGCGGAATCTGAGAAATCTCCATCACCTCGCTGATGACCAGCAGGCCGTATTTTTCACCCGCCTCGCGCAGCAGTTTCAAGGCCTCTTCGCCATGGCCTTGAAAGGAGTAAGGAGAGCTGCGCGGCTTGAATGCCCCCCCACGCAAGACTTTCGCACCCGCCTTGGCTACCGACTCTGAGGTGGAGAAAAGTTGCTCGCGCGACTCCACCGAGCAAGGTCCGGCCATAACCACAACCTCGTTGCCGCCGATCCCAATTCCATTTGCGAACTTTACGACCGTTCCTTCCGGGCGAAAACTTCGTCCCGCAAGCTTGTACGGAGAACTTATTCGGTGGACTTCCTGCACGCCAGACATTAGCTCGACGATGCGGATGTCGAAATCGATGCCCGATCCGACGGCTCCCAAGACGGTCATGCGCGCGCCTGTGGAGCGATGCACTTCGAATCCCATCTTCACCAGGTGCTCGATGACCTGCTGGATCTGCGCCTCGTCGGCGCCTTCTTGCATTGCCACAATCATAGAAATCCTTTAGCGGAGCAACGATGAGCCATGAGCCGTGAGTCTCTCACAGCTCATGAATTCTTAGCTCATGACTCTTTTCTCGTTGCTCATTGCTCTTAATCATTCACTTCTGAGTCGAATTCTGTGCTTGCTTTACGCGGTCGAGGCGCAATTTCTTCCTTCTGAATATTTCTCATGACGTCGATGATGCGTTCGTAAATCCTCACTAGATCGCGCCCGGGCAAGGGCCCGGGGTTCGACTCCTGAACGTTGGCAAAGACAATGCGCTCACGATCTGGTTCGTAGATGGGCAAAGACGTGTCGCGCTTGAGCTTTCCGATCTCAACCGCAGCCCGCGCCCTTTCGCTCAGGAGCGCGACCAGCTTGCGGTCCAGTTCGTCAATTTTCTTTCGCCAATCTTCGATGTCCATAGAACCCTTGGCGTCCGCGGCTAGGCATTCACGGCCGTTAACCTACCGATAAACTCTCCAACTGCGGACGCCTCGCGTCCGGGGTTGCGCTCGACTGTCTCTACGATCGCACTGCCTACGACGACCGCTTCGGCGAATTCGCCCACTTCGGCAAACTGCTCGGGGGTCGAAATGCCGAAGCCGAGTGCGATGGGCAATTTCGTCACGCGCCGCAGGCGCTTTACTAACTTCTTTGCATCGTCGGCCACTTGCTGGCGAGCGCCGGTCACGCCGGTTCGCGATACCGCGTATACAAAACCACGCGACGCTTCGGCGATGCGCTTCAATCGATCGTCCGGGCTGGTGGGCGCGGCGAGGAATATCGGCGCGAGATCATGATCGTGCATGGCATGCAGATAGGATTCTGCCTCTTCCACTGGGAGATCCGTAACCAGCGCACCGTCTACGCCCGCGGCCCGCGCCACTTTGCAGAATTTCTCCATGCCCATTCGCAGAAGTGGATTCAGGTACGAAAAAATAATCAATCCAGTCGATTGCGAATGTTGGCGTATCTCTGCGGCAAGAGTGAGGACTTGCGCCAGAGTTGTGCCGGATTTCAACGCGCGCTCGCTGGCACGCTGAATCACCGGCCCGTCGGCCACTGGATCGCTGAAGGGCACGCCGAGTTCAATCACGTCCGCGCCGGCCTCGATGGCTGCAAGCACGATTTCAATCGTGGTCGCGAGATCGGGATCTCCGCAGGTTACGTACGCCACCAGCGCAGGTTTCTTGTGGAAGGTTAAAGGCATGCTTTTATGAATCCAGCTTCAGATTCTCCCGCATGATTCCAATATCTTTGTCGCCGCGTCCGGAAACATTCACGATCACCACGTCGGATTTCTTCATCTTTGGTGCGCGCTTAATGACTTCCGCGACCGCATGGGCCGATTCCAGCGCGGGGATGACCCCCTCGGTTCGCGCGAGTAACGTTGTTGCTTCCAGGGCTTCTTTATCCGAAGCCGGAACATACTCTGCGCGGCCGGCATCGCGCAAGGCTGCGTGTTCTGGACCGATGGAGGGATAATCAAGCCCAGCGGAGACGGAATGCGTCAGCGCAATCTGCCCCCCTGAATCCTGCAGCACGTAAGAATAAGTCCCTTGCAGCACGCCCGGTGATCCGCCACGAAAACGGGCCGCATGATCGCCGAGAGCCTCGCCGCGGCCTCCCGCCTCGACGCCAATCAGGCGAACTTTCTTGTCTTTAATAAAGTCGTAGAAAATTCCGATCGAATTCGATCCACCTCCGACGCAGGCGATAATCGCGGTCGGCAACTTCCCTTCAGCTTTTAGAATCTGCGCTCGTGCCTCGCGGCCAATTACGCGATGGAAATCTCGGACCATTGTCGGATAGGGATGCGCGCCCAACACGCTGCCCAGCAAGTAATGTGTTGTTCGCACATTGGTGACCCAATCGCGCATGGCCTCATTGATCGCGTCCTTGAGCGTGCACGAGCCGGAATTTACGCCGCGCACTTCGGCGCCCAGCAAGCGCATGCGGAAGACGTTCAACTCCTGACGGCGCATGTCCTCGGTGCCCATGTAGACGACGCAGTCAAATCCGAGCAGCGCACATACGGTCGCGGTCGCCACGCCGTGTTGACCCGCGCCGGTTTCGGCGATCACGCGATGCTTGCCCATGCGTTCGACGAGCAACGCCTGGCCGAGGCAGTTATTGATTTTGTGCGCGCCGGTGTGCAGCAGGTCTTCGCGTTTCAAATAGATTTTCGCCCCGCCTAATTTCTGAGTGAGCCGCCGCGCGTAAAACAGCGGGGTTGGGCGGCCAGCATAGGTCCGCAATAAATCGTTCAGGCGTGTCTGGAATTTCTTGTCCCGTTTGGCTCTGTCGTACTCGCGCTCCAGTTCTTCGAGGGCAGACATCAGAGTTTCGGGCACATAGCGGCCGCCGTACACGCCAAAGCGACCCGGTTCAGGAGCAGGGGCAGGAACGCGCAGAGTACGCTGTCCTTCTCGCGCTCTTGGCGAGATGGTGGTGATGCTGATCTTAGCGGCCCGCGGGACGGTAGCCATGCCTAACCAACCTTCCGATCAAAATCTCTCACCGCTTTCACAAACGCCCGTACCTTGTCGGGATCTTTCTTCCCGGGTCGCGCTTCGACACCCGAAACAACATCAACTCCCCAGGGACGCAGGATGGCGATCGCCTCGCCTACATTTCCCGGGGTTAGGCCACCTGCCGCGACAACTCTTCCGAGTTTCTTGATGTTCTGCACAGCGGGCCCTGAGCTAGTCCAGTCAAAAATCTTTCCCGTTCCACCTGATTTCGAAGAATCCCCAGAATCAGCGAGGAAAGCGTGCACCGCATCCGGGTGCCACAACATGGCCCAGCCATCGGGACTCGCCTTCGACATTGATACGGCAGCGAGGACCTTCAACTTCGGCCGTTTCGCGATCACAAGGTCGGCCACATGAGGATCTTCGTTGTCGCCATGCATCTGCACTGCCGTTAGACCGGAACGATCTGCAACGTCGCACAGCGTGCCGTCCACTTGATTCACGAACACCCCAATCTTCTCCACTTCCGCCGGCAACCTCTCTACTATCTCCCGCACGGTCTCCACGCTTACGCACCGCGGGCTCTTTTCATAGAACACGAATCCCACCGCATCGGCCCCCGCGTCTACCGCGATGAGCGCGTCTTCCAGATTCGTCATGCCGCAGATCTTTACCCAAGTCATAAGGCAGTGGCCAGGGGCCAGTTGTCAGCGATCAGTAAAATCATAGCTAATGCCCGGTCGCAATTTCGGACCTTGGTACGGCCATCAATTTTCGCAGCGCCTGGCCGGGAGATTCCGCGCGCATCAGCGATTCCCCCACCAGAAATGCGTTATATCCGGCCGCACGGAGCCGCGCCACATCTTGGGCAGAATGAATTCCGCTCTCGGCGACTCTTAGCGCTCCCGCAGGAAAGTCTTCTGCCAACGTATATGCAGTCTCGAGATCAACTTTGAACGTGCGCAGATCGCGGGTGTTCACGCCGATCAAATCGCATCCTGCAGCGAGCGCTCGCCGCAATTCTTCGGCATCATGCACTTCGCACAGAACGTCCAATCCCCATTCGCGTGCGGCACTCGTTAGCTGCCGCAGCTCCGCATCGCTTAAGGCTGCCACGATCAGCAAGACCGCATCGGCAGAATTCGCTCGTGCCTCCAGCAACTGAAATTCGTCGACGATAAAATCCTTGCGCAGGCACGGAATCTTCACCGCCGCTGACGCCTCACGCAGGTTCTGCAGCGAGCCCTGAAAGAATTCTTCGTCCGTCAATACCGAAAGTGCCGCCGCGCCTGCGGCTTCGAGTTCCACCGCCAGATCGGCCGGATGAAACTCCGCCCGAATCAATCCCTTCGACGGCGATGCTTTCTTCAATTCCGCAATGACGGCGACTCCGTCTCGACTCCTGGCCTCCAGCGCCCGCCGAAAGCCGCGCGGAGTATGCTGTTCCGCGAGTTGCTCGAGGGCATGGCGATCTGGGGTGGGCTTGGTCGTCGCTACGCGCGCCCGCGTCGCCGCCACGATACGGTCGAGAACCGTAGTCATAGAGAATCTTTTGATTATAAGGGAGTCGGGACGGGTAAACGGCTCAGGGGGAATCTGCGCCCCCAACCGGCTGAAGCCGAGATTGTTCTGGGGTCACGTACGGCGCGGATGGATCCGCGCCCTTTTGCAAAACTGACGGCGCTCATTTGCAGATTTCCCTGACCTGCTTGTAGGGTTTCTCCGCCACGGGTGGATACGGAATCTTCTTGGCATCCATCCACTGATCCAGAAGTGTGCCTTCCGGGGCTGGGGCGACATCAGGGTCTTCGGCGTAGATGGGATCGCTCTCCGCCTCCTCCAGCGTCACGAACTGGAATCCTTTTTTCTCGAGCAAGTCGAGGGCGTCGGGCAAGATCGTGCTGCTGAACGCTCCCAGATGTAGCAGGAGTACATGATTGATCTCGCGCCCGTATACCAGCTTCTCTAAGTTGCGTCCAAGATCAAGGTAGTCCGACGCTGTCTGCAAGTAACTGGAGCGCAACCACGCAATCGACTGTGTATCGTTTTTCGCAACGCAACGGGCGTACGCGCTATTCCACATGTAGTCTTCCCAGTCGAGAGTTACCTGCGCCACCCGGTAACCGCGAGCCGCGAGAAAAGTGCGCACCGCGCGGCGTTTGTCCTGCGTCTCACCCTCGCGCAGAAAGGGATAACGCAGCCAGTGCCAGTTTTTATTTTCCGACGATAGCAACTCCAACACAGGTTCGTTCTCTTCGATCTCGCGTTCGAAGGCCTCCGAGGGATTCGCATTCAAGTCCATGTGACTGTAGGTGTGATTGCCGAAAGGTTCGGCTGCTGCCCACACCTTGAGAGCCTCCGCCGCATCGGGATTCCCTTCCAGCTTCTTCGCGTTGATGAACCCATATACCGGCGGCACCTTCCTGGCCTTCAGCACCGCCAGCGTGTCACGCGTGATCTGCACCCGGGTCACTCCGGGAGGAAGGTCTCCGTTCAGCGGCAGGTCATCAAAGGTGATCGCAACCTTTTGCGCAAAACAAGTAGCGCACGCTGCTAGCAGAAAACATCCCAATAAGTTGTGAATGCGAATCGGCCCAGACCGTAATGTCATGGCCAGAGTCTACAAGAGAAACCAGCAAAGTCCGCGATTCCCGCGAACTTTCCGAGGCGCGGATAGGTTCAAGCTTCGGCTTGATCAAAGCCGACCGGAAGAATGGCGAGAGCGCGCAAGTCGAGTAGCGCATGCAGGACCATCGGCAGGAGCAGAGTTCCCGTCATCAGGAAAATGGCTCCGAAGATAAATCCGAGCACCATGGTCTGCACCGCGCCGGCGATGCCCTGATAGAGATGCCCGACGCCGAAAATTGCCGCCGAGGCCACTAGCGCCCAGACCCACGTCAAATGAAACGGCGAGAAATGAAAGTAGTGCAGGAGAAATCCGCGATACACGATCTCTTCACAACTTCCGGCGGAGAGGCACACCAGCCACCACCAAGCGCGCTCTTCGGGCGTGGACGGCAACAGAAAAGCCAGCCGCTTCCTGGCTGCCTTGCCGGCCTTGGCGCGAATCTTTTCACTGCGCACAGCCAGAATCGCCGGCAGGAAGACGACGATTAAAATTCCGGCGGTTAGGCCTTCGAGGAATACACGACCGTGTGCGCCGGGCTCCAGCCAGGAAACTTCATGCGAACTCTGAATCGTGACGGCGGCAACGAGCCCGATCGCGAGGACACATACGACGGCAAGGACCCAGAGGAGGATCGAGACTCGCCAGTAGTACTTCACTTTCTTGCGCGGCTCAGTGCTGGCCTTCAGGCGGGGAATTTCGTAGCGATCCCACAGCGGCATGCCGATCGCGAGAAGAAGCACCAGCGCGTGTTGTAACAGCATTCCGAAAGAAGGATCTGTCACGTCGTTCCTCCGCGTCTCCAGCGTTCCTTCTGCCGCCTAAATAATAACCCGTGCCGTGGGCGTGTTGGCGAGGCCACGTTGTGTGCGGCGGTACACGGGGTAGAACGGCTCCGGCCGCCCCAACTACTGCAAAATCAACGCCGTGAATTCTGGCCCGGGTTGTGCACTGGTCACAGTGCCGCTTGACGGCAGGAGGTGACCAACCATGACCCGCATCAACGCATTGTGCAACATCGCAGGTACCCGCGACTCCGTCGCGTGGGGAAAGTTCAGCAACATCGCCACCGCAACCTGGGGCAATATCAACGCGCTCGTCTTCGCCGCCGCTTTGATCGCATGCTCCGTAACCGTTGGCTGCTCGAGTGAACAGCCGAAGTCCATAAGCTCCAGCATTCAGATTCCCCCCGCACAGATGCAGAACCCGACAACGCCGGCCCCCGCGCCGGTTATGCAGGTGGAGAACAAGACGGCCCCGAAGAAAGTGGTGCACAGGAAGCCGGCTACTGTGAACTATTCCGACAAGACCTATGGCGTGGCGTTCGAATATCCGCGGCGCTATGCCATTGAAACGGGCGACGCTGCCTCCGAGTTGGTCCTGTCGAGCCCACTGCCGATGAATTTTGTGCAGCCCGGCGGAGTGGCTCTGGCAGCGGTGGAACTGCCCGAAACCGGTTTTGCCAACACCGATTTCTCGTCCGCATTCTTTAACGTGAGCGTGAACAAGACTCTCACCGCCGATCAGTGCAACGAGTTCGCGGTGCCACAAACGAAGGAGCTGCCGGCTACTCCCATGACCAATGTTCCCGAATCTGGGAACCAGGTTACGGCGGTTGATGCCGTGAAGCCTTCAGACTCGGCTCCGGCTGAGGGATCGACGACGGATGGCCAGTCCGCTAAAACTACGACGGAAGCGGTGGCAACTGCTTCGCCTGCGCCGCAAGTGCCGGTTCAGTCCGCCTCGCAGCCCGCACCCGAGGCGCAGGGATCGAAGCTGCTCGTCGGCGATCTTGGCCTGCGTGCGACCGAAGCAGTCTCCGGGGAAGGCACGCGGCAGAGCGACTCGAAGTACTTCCATGTCTATCAGAATGGAGCGTGCTACGAGTTTGCCCTGAATGTCACGACGGTCGCGTCTCAGGATGGATTGATCAAACACGTGGACCGCGACCGTGTGTTCGATCGTCTGGAGAAGATTTTGGCCACGGTCAAGATCAATCCGGTCGCGGCACCGGAAGTGACGGCGGAGACGCCGGCCACTCCCACCGCCCCAATCACGGCCGCCCAGTAATGCGCGTATCGAGAGGGCCGCAATTCATCCCTGTCTCGCCACTCAACGGCGAGACGGGGATGATTCTTTTGGGGAGCGAGTTGACAGGTGGGCCGGCAATATAGAAGCATCTCCGATTGTGTGCCACCACTCCGCGATGTGTCTTTCAGCTAAACACAATTTCACAATGTACAAGCGAACTTATCTGCTAATTGCCTTCGCCATTCTTCTGGCGGCAACTTCATCGGTCGTTTTGGCGCAGCAGTCTCCTACCGACGCCAACATCATTGAGCAGGGCAAGTTCACCCTACACAAATTTGAACAACCGATCGGGCAGGAGACTTATGAGATCCGGCGCGACGGCGATTCGCTGGCCGTGAAGATCGATTTTAAATTCACTGACCGGGGGCGGGCGGTTCCGCTCTCAGCGACGTTTCGCAGCGCGGCGGACCTGACTCCGCAGGCATTCGAGATCAAGGGCAATACCGCCCGATTCATTTCGATCGATGAGGCTGTGACCAGCGGCGACGGAAAAGTACATTTCCGCAGGCGCGACAAGGAAAGCGATTCGGCACCGCCCGGGGGACCATTTTTCACTATTGCGGGTTATGCGCCGTCGACCATCCAGATGCTCATGGTGCGCTACTGGGCGACTCATGGCTCACCCGCACAACTCGCGACACTGCCGAGTGGAACGGTAAGAATTGAGCCTCGGGGCCAGGACACCATCCACGTGGGCACGAAAGACGAGACGCTCGATCGCTATACCATCGAGGGCCTGATCTGGGGACGCGAAACGCTTTGGTTTGACGCCCACAAGAATCTGGTGGCGGAGATCAGCACCGACGCCGAATTCGACCATTTCGAAGCAATCCGCGACGGATATGAAAGCGCTCTTGGAGATTTTGTCGGGCGCGCCGGCTCTGATGGCATGAGCGCTCTGGCTGACATTTCGAAGAGTATCTCCGGCAGTCACGCGTCAACGCTAGCGATCATCGGCGGCACTTTGATCGACGGTACCGGGGCGCCACCGATTCCCGATGCCGCTGTCGTGATTCATAACGGGCGCATCGTTGCTGTCGGCCCCCGCGCGAAAGTAAAAATTCCGCGCAAGGCACACTTCGTAGACGCTCGGGGCAAGACCATCCTGCCCGGACTCTGGGACATGCACGCGCATTTTGAGCAGGTGGAGTGGGGGCCAATTTATCTGGCGGCGGGCGTGACCACTGTGCGTGATTGCGGCAACGAATTCGAATTCATTACCGCGGTGCGCGATGCCATTGCGCAAGGCCGTGGCCTCGGTCCTCGTCTGCTGTTGGCCGGCATTGTCGATGGTACGGGCCCACTGGCGCTCGGCGTCGCTCGCGTCGATACGCCGGAACAGGCGCGGGAGTGGGTTGACCGCTACCATGCAGCAGGCTTTCAGCAGATGAAGATTTACAGTTCGGTCAAGCTGGAGGAAATCAGAGCCGTCGCCGATGAGGCCCACCGTCTCGGCATGACGGTGACGGGCCACATTCCGGAGGGACTGAATGCCTATCAGGCGATTGAGGCTGGTCAGGATCAGATCAACCACATTCAATATATTGTCGACTTCATGCACGCGCCGCTTCCTGCGGGCGCCAAGCGCGCAGATCGAATGAACGCGCTTGCCAACCTGAATCTCGATTCTCCCGACGCGCAGAAAGCCTTGGCATTCCTGAAGGAACATCACACCGTGGTCGATCCAACGCTCGCGGTGTTTGAGTTTTTTACGGCGACTACAGCCAAACCACCGGCTAGTTTCGAGCCGGGCGTAAACAAAGTCGCGCCGGAATTGGCCGAACAACTGACCGATGTGGAGCCGCCGAATGAGCGCTCGGAGATCGGCGAGAAGATTTTTCAAAAAGAAGTCGCGGCCGTGGGCGCTTTACATCGCGCCGGCATTCCTGTAGTTGCCGGCACGGATCAGACGGTGCCCGGGTACAGTCTGCATCGGGAGATGGAGTTATACGTTCAGGCGGGATTCACTCCCCTGGAGGCGATTCAGGCAGCAACCATCGTTCCGGCGCGGGTCATGGGCATGGATCGCGAGTTGGGGACGGTGGAAAAAGGCAAGCGGGCTGACGTAATTCTGATCGATGGAGATCCGTTGCAAGACATTCGGGCCTCGCGCAATCTGGAATGGGTGATCACGAATGGCGTTATGTATCACACGGCCGAGCTCTGGCAGAGTGTAGGTTTCAAACCCTAATGACGACGAAGAAAACTGCGAACCTGACGTCTCCGCCGACGGGCAGGCACTTTCTCAGCGACAAAGTTGAACACTTTACTGAGTCGGTGATCCGCGAGATGACGCGCCAGGCGATGCTCTACGGCGCTGTAAATCTGGCCCAGGGATTTCCTGACTTCCCCGCTCCGGAAGAGATCAAGAAGGCCGCCCAGCAGGCAATAGCGGAGGACGTGAATCAGTATGCGATCACCTGGGGCGCGAAGAATCTGCGCAATGCGATTGCGCGACAGATGAAGCTATGGCAGGGAATTTCCGTCGATCCCGAAAAAGAAATTACGGTGTGCTGCGGATCGACCGAGGCTATGATTTCGACTTTGCTCGCGGTCTGCAACGCGGGCGACGGGGTGGTGATCTTCGAACCGTATTACGAAAATTACGGCCCCGACTCGGTGCTGAGCGGAGCGAAACCGAAATTTGTGAAGCTGCGTCCGCCTCAAGATGAGAACAGCGAGTGGACTTTCGATGAACAGGAATTGCGGCGCGTCTTCGACCGCCATACGAAGGCTATCATCGTCAACACGCCGAACAATCCGACAGGAAAGGTTTTCACGCGGACTGAGTTGGAGTTGATCCGTGATCTCTGTGTCGAGTTCGATGTGCTGGCGATTACCGATGAGATCTACGAGCACATTTTGTATGAGGGCACCGAGCACATCTCTATGGCATCGCTTGACGGCATGCGCGAGCGCACGGTGACCATCAATGGAATGTCGAAAACCTACAGCGTGACGGGATGGCGCGTGGGCTGGGCGGTTGCGCCGGAAAAGATAACCAATGCGATCCGCAAGGTGCATGATTTTCTGACCGTGGGAGCGCCCGCTCCGCTGCAGGAAGCCGGGGCCGCGGCTCTAAGCCTGCCTCAGGAGTATTACGCGAAGTTGGCGGAGGGTTACCGCGTGCGGCGCGATCATCTAATTCCGGCGCTGACCGCTGCCGGCTTCCAATGCTTCCGCCCGCGAGGCGCGTATTACGTGATGACCGACATTTCGGCCTTCGGCTTTGCTGACGATATCTCGTTTGCGAAGCATCTGGTGCAGGAAGTCGGCGTGGCGCCTGTGCCGGGATCGAGTTTCTACCGTGACCCGCGCGATGGAGCCAGACAGGTGCGCTTCGCATTCTGCAAGAAGCCGGAAACGCTGGATGAGGCCGCGCGACGACTCGCGAAATTGAGCAGGCGATGCTGACCGCAGCGACGGTCCTTCCGCGTGTTCAGAAATCTTCAATAGGCAACCACGCCACAGGCGATGCGATCGCCTGAATTTCCTGACGGATCGGTCTTGTAGTCGTCAGGCTTGGCGTGGATGATGATCGCCGTCCCACCGTTACTGAACAGCGAGCGAGCGCCGTGCGCAAGGGACACGTCACCGTCCTGCAGCCGGACGCCGTTGGCTTGGCCGTCGGCGTCCACGGTGAAGTTCCTCATGTCGCCGGCGTGGTGGCCTTCGGGATTTTCGAAGCCATGTTTCTTGTTTCCGGGATTGAAGTGTCCGCCGGACGATTTGAAATCGGGGCCATCGCACTTGCCAACTCCGTGGAAATGGATGGCGTGCTCCCCCGGCGGCAGGTCGTGGAGATGAAGCTCGATTTCGACCCCCGAACCTTTTTGCGACAGCGTCGCCATACCCAGGCTTTTTCCCTGACCATCCTTCAGTTCAATCTGATGCTCAAGCTTATTTTTGGAGGCGCTGGCCGAAGGCAGCGTGAGCGCAAGCAGGCATAAAGCGAGGGTTGCGCAGACGGCCGGTCTCACCGTTATCGTTATTGCTCCCATAGGGCAAGCATTATAGCGAAAGTCCCAGGAGGAGCGCCCGCAGCCGCAAGGCGTGGCCAAACGGCTGAGTTGTCCACAAAAATCTGGAGTATACTGCGGAGACATTCAAGAGTTTTTCTGGGGATCGCACTTATGGCTTTGAAAGCAGTCGAGCAGGTGGCGGAACAGGTTCCGGCAGACGATTTTGAGGTGCTGGAAGCCAAGATTTATCGCACGATTGAGATGTACAAAGCTGCCCGGCAGGCGCAAAGCGCGGCCGAACGCGATCTGCAGCGGGTGCGACAGCAACTGGAAGAACACGATCAGGAATTGGCAGCCCTGAAGCGCGAAACGGTTCAGTTGAAAAAAGAGCGCGAGGAAATCCGCAGCCGGGTAGAAAAGATGCTGGAGCAGATTGAATCGATTGCCGAGGCCAGCTAAGACGCCGGGGCAATCGCAACCGCAGGCCGACTTGGTAAAAGGGACTATGGCAACGGCGACGAAGGATCAGTTGGTCAAAGACGCGCAGAACGCCGGTGTGCGGGTCGAGATTTTTGATCAGGCCTACAATCTGCGCGGGTCCGATCCGGAATACATTCTGAAGCTCGCGGAATATGTGGATTCCAAAATGCGGGCTGTTGCTGAAGCCACGAATACCATTGACACGGTGCGCCTCGCGGTTCTCGCCGCACTCAACATTGCCGATGAATACCACCTGCTCAAGAAAAAACAGGAGGGCGGGGGCAACGATTATCAGAAGCGCGCGCATCGATTGGCAAATGCGCTGGACGAAGTATTGGGCGACGATCGCAAGACCGGCTGATCCGCAGCCGTTCCGGCTGAGACCTGTTACAACACTGGTCTGCTGCGTGCTGCTGGCCGCCACCGCTTTTTCTCAAGACGTAACCGTCCGTTCCCAATCCAACATTGTGCTGATTCCTGCGCTGGTGAAAGATGCGCAGGGGGGAATTGTTTATGGCCTTCAGGCCAGCGATTTCGTCGTGGAAGATGATGGCGTCGCGCAACCGGCACACCTGGACGAATCGCCCGAAGGCCAACCGATTTCGCTGGTGATTGCCTTGCAGACGGGTCGCCGCGCTGCCTACGAATTCCCGCGGATGCAGGGTCTGAAGACCATGCTGGAGCCGCTGTTTACGCCGGGAACGGCGCGGGTCGCGCTGGTGGAATTCGACAGCCAGGTTCATCCGACCACAAACTTCACCAAGGATGAGGCCCTGATTTCGGATGATCTGGGAGCGCTGCAGCCCGGCGACGGCGGAGCTGCAACTCTCGACGCGATCGCCTACGCGGTGAAGCTGCTGAAGCAGGAGCCACCGGAGCGGGAGCGCATTCTGCTGTTGATCAGCGAGACCCGGGATCACGGAAGCCACATCAAGTTGAATGATGCGGTGGCCGCGATCGGGGACAGCAACGCGCTGATGTACGCGCTGGCCTTTTCTCCGAGCCTCTCGAACATCCTCGACACGGGCCGCGGAACAAATTTGAGCGAGATGAATCCGTCGCCGGACTTGTTGGCTCCGCTGGTGATGGCGGCGCAGGCCATGAAGAAGAACGTCCCTAGCACGGTGGCGGCGATGACCGGTGGGGAATACGAATTTTTCGCCACCAGGAAAAAGTTCGAAGTGCGGATGAACGACTTCAGCAACCATCTGCACAGCCGCTACATGCTGAGCATCACGCCAAAGAATCCACATCCGGGATTGCACAATCTGCGGGTGCGCCTAAAGGATTCAGAAAAAACTGCCGTGCTGGCCCGAAGCAGTTATTGGGCTGAAGCCGCCAAGTGATCTGGCAAGATGCTGGTAGGGCATTCGCCGTTGTCGCCGCTTCTCGTTCCCGAAATGACAAGCACTTCATGTAAACGTGGCGTTACTTTGGTTGCAAACCACCTGCCATCTTTTTGCGGGGTTCCTCTTGCCAATCGGCCGCGAGTTGCCTAGCATCCAATCTGAAAGCCGGCCTGCCGGGTTGGTGATGGCGGGTAACCGATTTTTGAACCAATGCTGAATGAACGGGAGCTCGACTCGAACTAGGATCCGGTGAGCGACGCTGCGCCATGCGCAGATGCCTAAAGGGTCTCGGCGGGCGCCCAACGTCTACCGACGGGTTCATTCTCGGCCCCGTCACACGGCACAGTGGGTCGGCTTTGATTTTATTTGTTGTGGCGCGAGCACTCCTGTTAGCGAGCTCTCACCACGAAGACCCGATCTTTCCTGCTAGACTGGTTCCTGTAGCAAATACCTGCGTTCACGCATCAAATCAACTGGATGTTTCCCCAACTTTTTCATATCGGGCACTTTTTCCTTCCAACTTACGGCTTCCTGGTCTCCATGGGAGTGCTGATCGGCCTGTGGATCAGCGTTCGCAACTCGGAGCAACTGGGCATCAACGGCGATAATGCCTGGAATTTCGGCATTCTGGTGGTGCTCTGCGGAATTGTCGGCGCCAAGATTCTTTACGTCGTCAACGAATGGAGTTACTACGCGGCGCATCCCAGCGAGATTTTCAGCGTCGCCACGTTGCAAGCTGGTGGGGTGTTTTCCGGTGGGCTGCTGGCGGCTTTCATCGCCGCTACCTGGTACGTGCGCAAGCATCACATGCCGCCACTGGGCACTTGCGACGCCTTCGCCCCCGGCCTGGCAATCGGACACGCCATCGGGCGCCTGGGCTGCTTTGCCGCCGGATGCTGCTATGGCGTGGAAACTCATCACTGGTGGGGTGTGGTCTTTCGCAACCCGCTGGCGCGGGAAATCACGGGAACTCCGCTGGGCGTTCCGTTGGAGCCCACGCAGCTTTTTGAGTGTGCGGTTGAGCTGGCTAACTTCGTTTTCCTGATGTGGCTCTTGAAACGCAGAAAGTTCGATGGGCAGGTGTTCGGAGCATTCCTGTTTATTTATGGAATTGCCAGATTCTTCCTGGAATTTCTGCGGGGCGATCCGGGCCGGGGCTCGGTGTTTGGCGGCATCATCACCGGAACGCAGCTGATCGCGATTGGTCTCGTGCTCGGCGGAGGATTGATCTGGTGGCTGCGCCCGGGCTCGAAGAGGATTCCTGCGCAGCCGGTGAACGCTACCCGGTAGACGCCTCATTGACCGGCTGATCTAGTATTCTTCCCTGCAAGTGACAGAAACAGGCCCCATCGAAATTTCATCTGGCCCTGACGCGGCCGGCCAGCGTATCGATCAGTTTCTTGCGTCCCGACTCGACGTCAGCCGCTCCCGCGTGCAGGAATTGCTTTCGGCGGAAAAGATTCTGGTGAATGATGCGCCTGCGAAGCCTTCGTTGAAACTACGCGGGGGAGAGCGAATCAGCTTGCTAGGTTCGGCCCCACGCCCTCCGCTGCGGGCTATCGCCGAAGAGATTCCACTCAACATCGTCTACGAGGACGACGACCTGGCTGTTATCAACAAGCCGGCAGGCATGATGGTTCACGCCGGAGCGGGGGCCACCGACGATAGCCGCAATCGTGGAACGCTGGTGAATGCATTGCTGCATCACTTTCAGAGTCTATCGTCCGTGGGCGGAGGGGTGCGGCCTGGGATTGTGCATCGGCTGGACAAAGAGACCAGCGGACTCATTGTGGTCGCGAAGAACGACGAGGCTCATCGCAAGCTGGCGGAGCAGTTCGCCTACCGCGAGGTCAAGAAAACTTATATCGCGCTCGTGCATGGCTGGATGAAGAAAGATTCCGGCGTGGTGACAGCCAGCATCAGCCGCGACCGGGTTCGCCGAATCCGCATGACGACGCGCCACGCCGGCGGGCGGGAAGCCATCTCGCACTATCAGGTGCTGCAACGTTTGGATACGCCCTTCGGCAAGCTCTCGCTGATCGAAGTGAAGATCGACACCGGCCGGACGCACCAGATTCGCGTTCACATGGCTTCGCTCGGGCATCCGGTGGTTGGGGACAGCCTCTATGGCGCACCCTCCGAATTGAAGCCAAGTGTGCGTGGCAAGGGCAAAGAAACTGTCCCGCCGATCTCGCTGAAGCGCAACTTTCTGCACGCAGCACGGCTAGAACTGGCCCATCCGCGGACGGGCGAAAAAATCGCGCTGCAGAGCCCTTTGCCGCTGGAGCTGCGGGATTTTCTGGCTACAATCGATGCCGCGGCCCAAGCAGCCTTTTTCGGGGAAAGACCTTCTTAGTAAGCAGAGCGCATTCTGCGAGCGGCGAAATTCGCGGATATAATGTGAGGCAAATGGCATTCTCGGGTCGGCTCCTATCAACTTGCGTCGCTATGGCGACCTTTTCTTTCCTGCTTGCATTGACCGCGGTGGCGCAATCAACCACGCCGTCCACGCCCGCTGCAACGCCGACCGACCAGGCGACGCAAGCTGCTCCGTCGACTCCGCCCCCCGCCGATCCCGATGTTACGGGCGACGAAACGCTGGCCACCATCCGAACCAGAACGAACGAGGTCAACGTCGTCTTCACGGTGACCGACAAGCATGGCAAGCGCATCACGAATCTGAAGGAGAGCGATTTCACGGTCGCCGACGATAACAAGCCTCCGGCCCAGATCAACAAGTTTCGCGCCGAGGCGAATCTTCCGCTGCAGGTTGGCCTGCTGATCGACGCCAGCAGTTCGGTGCGCGACCGCTTCAAGTTCGAGCAGGAATCGGCCATCGAATTTCTCAACCAGATTGTGCGTCCGCGTTACGATCGCGCCTTCGTCATCGGTTTCGACGCCACTCCGGAAGTCACGCAGGATTTAACCGACAACACGGATTTGCTGGCGCACGGCGTGCACGAACTGCGCCCCGGCGGCGGCACGGCTCTGTACGACGCACTTTATTACGCCTGCCGCGACAAACTGATTAAAGCGCCGAGCCCGCAGAATGTGCGCCGCGCCGTCATTCTGCTGAGCGACGGAGAAGACAACCAGAGCCACGTCACCATGGGTGAGGCCATCGAAATGGCGCAGCGCGCCGACGCTATCGTTTACACCATCAGCACCAACGTGACCGGAGTGAAGACCAAGTACGATAAGATTCTGGAGCGCATCGCCGACGCCACTGGCGGGCGGGCGTTTTTTCCTTTTCAGATTCGCGATGTGGTCAATGCTTTTGCCGAGATTCAGGACGAACTGCGCAGCCAGTATTCGATTTCTTACAAGCCGGCCGACTTCAAAACGGACGGGCACTATCGCACCATCGAAATCATCGCCAAAGATACGAAGAATTTCCGCGTACGCTCACGCCGCGGATATTACGCTCCCGCCCAGTAAAATCGGACTTCCCGCACTATGTGACCTGAATCACGGCCCGACGTTCGACTTCGGCTTATAAACAAGACTGAGGCAATCAATCCGGAACCGCAGCTGAAATACGGGTTACCCCTTGTCCTCGGTCTACTTACTCCCGTTCCTTGTAGTCGGACTCGCTCTGCTGATGGCCTTCTGGAGAGCGCAGCACCGGCAAAGGGTGATCCTCGTCACTCAGCTCAAACAGACGCAGGCCCTGCTACAAAAGCTCCAGGAAGAGCGCGATGCGGCCATGCAGGAGCTGTTTCGCCGCTTCTCGGAAGAAGGAAAACTCAGCAAGGAAAAGAGCCAGTTTCAGGCCAAGCTTGCGGAGTACGAGAAATATGCCGCGCTCACGCAGTTGGCGTTGGGCGCAGCTCACGAGATCAATAATCCACTGCTTGGAATCCTCTCTCATCTCGAACTGGAGTTGAAGAACGGCAAGCCCGAAGACGGACCGGAGATCGAG
This sequence comes from uncultured Acidobacteriota bacterium, assembly GCA_963701925.1. GTDB lineage: Bacteria > Acidobacteriota > Terriglobia > Terriglobales > Acidobacteriaceae > Sulfotelmatobacter. The sequence continues at coordinate 478,750 of CAVPBQ010000003.1, read as the reverse complement.
CAATGCATCGAGGCGGGCAAACGGATTTCTGTCACGCTGCGGAGTCTGATGAACTATGCGCGCCCCGGGCCGCTAGTCCTCAGCAAAGTAAATCTGCACCGGTTAGTCTCCGAGACTCTGGCCTTCCTGCAGCATCAGCCCATGCTGCACGGCAGAGTTCTGGAAAATCAGGTTCCGCCGGACCTGCCCTCCGTCAGGGTCGACGCGAACCAGCTTTCACAAGTGCTGATGAACCTGCTACTGAATTCTGCGCAGGCCACGCCGGAGGGAGGACGCATCACCGTTTCTGCCAGTCCATCTGTCGCCGGCGATACTCTCGATATTCGTATTGTCGATACAGGATGCGGCATTCCTCCGGAGGTGCTGCCGCATGTGTTTGAGCCTTTCTTCACTACCAAGCGCGGCAAAGGAACGGGGCTCGGACTCAGTATTAGCCAGGCCTACGTCCGCAGCCACAATGGCGAGCTTCGCATCGAAAGCGAACCGCAACGCGGCACCGCAGTCATGATCCGCCTTCCGTTCCGCCCCAGCGAAAATCCGCCCGCGGGAAGCGAGAATCATGACTCCATGGAGGCGATCATCCAATAGCCATGTCTTACTCCGTATTAATTGTCGACGATGAGCCCTTAACCCTGTGCACGATCAGTCGTGGGCTAACCGGGGAAGGATTTGAAGTATCCACCGCGGGATCGGGCGAACAAGGGTTAAAGACGTTTGAGGACGAGAAGCCGGACCTCGTTTTACTCGATATCGTTCTGCCCGGAATTGACGGAGTGGAAGTGTTGCGCCAGATCAAGGCCGCGAACCCAGCCAGCATCGTGGTCATGATGAGCGCCTATCACATGGTAGACCGGGCGGTTGAAGCAATGAAGTTGGGCGCCTACGATTATCTGATCAAGCCATTTCACCTGGCCGATCTGGCAACGACGTTAAAGCGCGCTTCAGAGATGCTCGCCTTGCGGGTGCGCGTGCGCGACACGGTGGAAACGGCCAAGGGACAATATGATTTCGGCCGCGTGGTCACGATGAATCCGGTGATGCGCGAGATTCTCGAAGTGTCGAAGAAAGCAGCCGAGACGGACCGCACCACCATTCTCATTCAAGGGGAAAGCGGAACCGGCAAAGGTGTGTTGGCGCGCGCGATCCATTACGCCAGCCCGCGCGCGAATCAGCCTTTGCTGGAGTTGAACTGCGCGACTTTGCCGGATGCATTGCTGGAAAGTGAGTTGTTCGGCTTCGAACCGGGGGCATTCACCGACGCGCGCCGCCGCAAAGAAGGACTGCTGGAACGCGCTCATGGTGGAACGCTGTTTCTCGACGAGATCGGCAACATGTCGGCCAGCGTGCAGGCGAAGTTGTTGCGCGTGCTCGAGGAAGGCACATTCCTGCGGCTAGGCGGAACTCGATCCATCAAAATTGACGTTCGCCTGATCGCCGCGACCAACACCAATCTCAAAGAAGCGGTGGCCGACGGCCGTTTTCGCGAGGATCTTTTTTATCGCCTCAACGTTGTTCCCATCACCATTCCGCCGCTGCGCGACCGGAAAGAAGACATTCTGCCGTTAAGCCTCGATATGGTTCGATGGTTCAATCGCGAACTCAAGAAAAACTTTCTGGGCTTCACTCCCGACGCTGCGGACTTGCTGGTGCAATATAACTGGCCCGGCAATATTCGCGAGCTCAAGAATGTAATCGAACGAACCATGATTCTGGTCACGGAAGGCAATATTGATGCTGCCTCCCTGCCCGAAGAAATCCGCGATCACGAAGAACCGCCGAAGCTGGATGTATTGTCCAACGATGGAAACTCCTTCACAGGAGACATGCTGGTGAGTCTGCGCGAACTGGAAGAAGATTACATTCACAAAGTGCTCGCTGCCACCGGCAACAACAAGACGCAAGCCGCCAGGATACTCGGCATTCATCCCACCTCGCTGATGCGTCGACTGAAGCGGGAACCCGTCCTGAATTAGAAAATTCTCAGAATCCATCTTGTCGCACGCTGCAAAACGCAGCAGCGATCTGCAAAGTGCAGTGGTCGAAAGCGGGAATCACGCGATCGCTACTTGCCCGCAATCCCTTCCAAATCAATGCTTACCCCAGTAAATGCGATTTGTTACCGACGTGCACTAACCATGGCAGCGGTGGTTGCAGCAAACACAGAAACAACACCGCACAATGCACGGAGGCAATTATGTCGATACTGTTCGTGCTACTGACCTACATCGTCGTCATCACGGTGAATTACATGGTATTTCGCGCCCCGCGGGCACTGCCAATTTCTCCTGCTATTTCGGTCCGTCCGCCGGCGCCGGCAATGACGAAGGAACACGGCTTCTCGATTCCCAAGGGATACTGCTTTCATCCCGGGCACACCTGGGTGATGCGCGAAGGGCAAGAAGATGCTCGCGTCGGACTGGATGCATTCGCCGCCGATGTGGTCGGAAAGATTGACAACATCGAGGTGCTCAATCCCAATCGGTGGGTTCGTCAGGGACAACGCCTGATGACGCTGCATGCCGGTGAAAACTCGGTCGATCTACTCTCGCCGGTCGAGGGAGTCGTGATGGCCGTGAATCGCGACGTCATTCAGGATCCTTCGCTGGCGGCAAGTGATCCTTACAAAAATGGATGGATCGCGGTGCTCAAGACTCCAGACTTCGCCACCAACCAGAAGAATCTGATGCAGGACTCGATGGTCGCGCCCTGGATGCATTACAACGTCACGCGGCTGAATGCTGCCGTAGCCAAGCTGAATCCCGCGCTGGCGCAGGATGGCGGCGTGCCGCTGAACGGACTGCTGGCGCGCGTCGAGCCTGAGCTGCGCAAGAAATTGATCACTGATTTCTTTCTCAACTGACGAATCTCTTCTGACACGGGAGAAAGAACATGCCAAAAACAAAAGCAATTCTGATCGACATCACGAAATGCATCGGGTGCCTGAGCTGTGAGCAGGCGTGCAAACAAACGCACGGATTCCCGCTGGATCCCGAACCCACGCTCTCGACCACTGCCCTCACTGTGGTCGAACCGCACGACGACCACTTCGTGCGGCGACTGTGCATGAACTGCCAGGATCCAGCCTGCGCTTCTGCGTGCCTGGTGGGCGCGCTGAAGAAAACAGACTTAGGCCCGGTAACCTACGAAGCCTCCAAGTGCATCGGGTGCCGTTACTGCATCGTCGCCTGCCCGTTCAGCGTGCCGCGCTACGAATGGTCGAAGCTGGTTCCATTCGTGAAGAAATGCGATATGTGCTACTCGCGGCAGGTCAAAGGACAGCCTCCAGCCTGCGTGGAAGCCTGCCCGGTGCAAGCCTCCATCTCGGGCTGGCGCGACGAGATTCTCGAGGAGGCCCAAAAGCGGGTGCTGCTCGATTCGAAATACGTGAAGCACATTTATGGCAGCGAAGAGGTTGGGGGCACGTCGGTGTTCTACATCTCCGACGTTCCCTTCGAAAAGCTGGGCTTCCTGACCGTGCCCAGCCAACCGATGCCCATTCTTACGGCCAATGCGTTGGGAGACATCCCGACCGTGGTGCTGGTAGGCGGAGGCCTGCTGGCCGGGTTGTATTGGATCACGAACCGGCGCAAACAAGTCGCGCTAGCCGAGGCCCAGGAAACTACCCCAGGGTCCCACGAGCGGGAGTGAAAGGAGCACGTCATGACTAAATATCGGCTTCCTAAAATTACTTTCTGGCGGACCGTCGTAGCAGTCATCTTTGCAGCAGGTCTTTACGCCGCCTATGCCCGCTTCTTCCTGGGATTTCATCAGTCCACCAATCTCGCTGACGCGCAGCCTTGGGGACTGTGGGTTGGCCTTGGCACACTGTGTGGCGTCGGAATTTCCGCTGGGGGATTCGCCATCGCCGCCGCCGTGTATTTGCTCGGCTTCGAACGTTATCGGCAGGTGGTGAGAGCGGCCGTTCTGCTCTCATTTCTTGGCTATCTGTCGGTCATCATCGGGATGATGTACGAACTGGGGCTGCCGTGGAGGATCTGGCATCCGATTGTGATGTGGAACCGGCGGTCGGTGCTGTTTGAAGTTTCGTGGTGCGTGATGCTCTACACCACCGTCCTCGCGCTGGAATTCTCGCCATCGCTGGTGGAACGGATTCCGTGGGTGCGACTGCGCAAGCTTTACCTCAAATGGCATCATCACCTGCTGATCGGCCTGGTCATGGTGGGCGCGATTCTTTCCTCGCTGCACCAGTCGTTCCTGGGCGGTCTTTATCTGCTGGCCAAAGGCAAACTGGATCCGCTCTGGTACAGCCAGTATCTGCCAACACTTTTTTATCTTTCGGCGGTGCCCGCTGGACTGGCCGCAACCATCATGGCCGTGTTCCTTTGCAACCGCTCTCTGAACGCGCGGGTCGACTCCAGTGTGCTGGCGGAGATGAGCCAGATCATCGCGCCGCTTCTTTACGTGTATGCAATCCTGCGGGGCGTCGATCTGTTCACCCACGGTGGAGCAGCTTATCTCTGGATGTGGCGGGAAGAAACTCTGCTGTTCTGGCTCGAAATCGGATTATTTGTGATCGCTCCGGTTGTGCTGTTGAGCCGTGCGAAAGTGCGTCACAATCCGCAATCGCTATACTTCACCTGCTCCTTGGTCGTGATGGGGTTCATGGCAAATCGCCTGAATGTTTCCATCACCGCGTTCCAGGCCAGTTCCGGGTTTTATTACATACCGAAATGGACTGAGTTCGCGCTGACGCTGGCCACTGTGACCGCTTCAGTGGTGGCCTTCTACTACGCCGTCCTTTACCTGGATATTCTTCCCAAGAGGTCGCCCCTGCCGGCGAAAAAATGGTTGGCCGCAAATTCCGCGGCGACCGCTTAGAAAAAGCAGCCTCCGTAGGAAAACAGAGAGCCGCTCATCAACCTTGGACCGGTAAGTCCAAAGAGCTGATGAGCGGTTCGCTCATTCTGACAACTTCCCAGTTTCAGGAAACCAGGTCACCGCCTTCCGCCGCTGTCACCGTTTAGTGCCCGGCGGCCGCAAAGGACCCAACTACGCCGTTCTCCTGCCAGCAAAGAGGAAATGTGCCACGAGAGAAATCAGAGCAAAAAGCAGAAGCAGATGGATCACGCCGCTGACCACGTGAAACACCACGAACGCAAAAATCCAGCAAATCAGCAACGCGAGAGCTATCAACAAGAATGGTCCGAATCTCATCTTCACCTCCGAAGATTCCAGTTTCCACTTCCAGCATCCAGTTGTAGGCGAAAAAGTGATGCCGAGCTATCATCGCAATACTGTAAGGCGCAGCGGGGGATGCCTGATCGTCGGAAGGAGCCTCACGCATTCCAGGCAGTGAATCGACCTTAGTTCACGCGAGGAGTTTTATGGTACGGGCAGGCCTGATCGGATTCGGTTTGGCGGGGCAAGCTTTTCATGCGCCGGTGATTCGCGGCGTTCGAGGCATGGAACTGGCCTGCATTCTCGAGCGTCATACCTCGAAAGCAAAGGAAAAATATCCGGAGGTGCGCCTCGCGCGGACGCTGGACGAACTGCTCTCCGATGAAACAATCTCCTTGTGCGTCGTAGCGACTCCGAATGACTCGCACTTTTCGTACGCAAAAGCTTGCCTTGAAGCGGGCCGGCATGTGGTGGTTGACAAGCCGTTCACTCCCACCATGCGCGAGGCGGAGGAACTGGTTCGCCTGGCGGCCGAGCGGAACCGCCTGATTACGGTCTACCAGGATCGCCGTTACGACGGCGCCTTCGAAACGGTTAAGAAACTGATCACTTCGGGCACATTGGGCATGGTTGCCGAGTATGAGGCGCGCTTCGACCGCTTCCGCCTGAACGGCAAGCCCAACGCCTGGCGGGAGCAGGCTGACTTCCCCGCGGCGGGCGTGCTGTGGGATCTTGGTCCGCACTTGCTCGATCAGGCGCTCGTCCTGTTCGGCGAACCACAAGCGATTTGTGCCTCAGCTTTCGCCCAACGCGAGAGCTCGCAAATCGATGACGCCTTTGATGTCGTCATGGAACACCCGCACACGCGTGCCAGCTTGCGGGCCCGCATCATCGCCTATGCGCCTGGCCCTCATATGCTGATCCATGGGACTGCGGGATCGTACATAAAATACGGAATGGATCCGCAGGAGGAGATTCTTCGCAGCGGCAATTGTCCCGATGGGCCAGACTGGGGCCCGGACTGGGGCAAAGAACCAGAGGAGCGTTGGGGAACTCTCAGCCTGGTGACGGGTGAGACTCGAAAAGTACCGACCGAGGCGGGAGACTATCGCGGTTTTTACGCCAATGTTCGCGATGCTATCGAAAAAGGCGCTCCGTTGGATGTAACCCCCGCCCAGGCGCTCCGCACCATGCGGTCGATCTTGCTGGCGCACAAGAGCAGCCGGGAGCGACGGACTGTCCTGTGGAACGAGGACATCGGCTAGTCACCGTCCGAGAGGCTCTAAGCGGCTGGAAGCACGGCAGATATCAATGCTCAGAGGCTGTCGCTGGCTGTGGTAACCTAGTGTTTAGTGCGTCTCCCCCGGAAGGATCATCAAATACAAGTGAGCTTTTTGCGAAACTATCTTCGGTTCATGGTCGCCGTGCAGCTTCTGCCGGCTCTTGAGAGCGGCGAGGAAACCCTGGTTGGCGGACAGGCGGTGCTTGAGGGGGTAATGATGCGCTCTCCGCACGCGTGGGCCATCGCCTGCCGCAAGCCCTCGGGCGAAGTGGTCACCATGAGCGAGAACCTGGAGCGTCCTTCGGAAAAGCACAAGTGGATGGCCTGGCCGATTGTGCGTGGCGTGATGACGCTCGGCTATGCGATGAATCTCGGATATCGCGCATTGCGCTTCTCCGCGAACGTGGCCATCGAAGACGTGATGCAGAGCGAAGAACTGGGAGCAAAGGCCGCAGCGGCTGTCTCGCCAGTGGAGAATGGCGCAGCATCCAAGTCCGAGACTCGAGAGAAAGCTGCAACCCTGAGCAACTGGCTGGCAGCGGTGAACATTGTCTTTTCGCTCGCGTTTTTCATTTTCATGTACAAATACATTCCCCTGTTGGCCGCGACCGAGCTGAAGAAAATCGATCCCGCGCTGGGCGGCCGGATCGCGTTTAACCTGGTGGACGGTGGCATCCGGTTGGGCCTGTTCCTGCTGTTCATCTGGGGCATCTCACTGTGGCGCGACATTCGCCGGGTCTACGAGTATCACGGGGCGGAGCACAAGACTGTGTTTGCGTTCGAGAATGGCGACCCGTTGGAAACCGCGGCGGTGCAGAAGTATTCGACCTACCATCCGCGCTGCGGAACCAGCTTCCTGATGACGGTCATGCTGATCTCGATTGCTTTCTATATGCTGATCCCGTTCACCACCTTCTGGGCGCGATTTGCGTCGCGCATCGTGTTGCTGCCGATTATTGCCGGCGTTTCCTACGAAATTATTCGCTTCGCCGCAAAACATCGTGGCTCGCTGTTCGCGCTGATGACAGCTCCCGGGTTGTGGCTGCAGAGAATCACGACTCAGCCTCCGTCTGATGAACAGGCCCAGTGCGCAATCGTCGCCCTCGACCACGCCATGTCACTCGAGAAAGAACGCGGCGGCGAATTGGTGATCGCCTAGCGGTCCCCCCGCGAATACTTCCTCTTCGTTTCCCACTAAAACTACAATGCCGTAGAGACATGGCCTGCTATGTCTCTCTTGCCCAGAACAAGGGCTACGGCACGAGCCGGACGTAGCAAGCTACGTTTCTACGGAAGCCGAAAAATATGTTTGAGAGATTAGACCAAATCGAAGCTCGTTACGAGGAACTGAATCAGGCCCTCGCGTCGCCGGATATCGTCAACGATTCGGCGCGATACCAGAAGACTGCGAAGGCACACGCAGAAATTGCTCCGGTGGTCGAGAAATATCGCGAATATAAGGATTTGACAAAGGGAATAGCGGACAGCCGCGCCATGCTCGCCGATGAGAAGGATCCAGAGATGCGGGCCTATGCGCAGGAAGAGTTAGACCGTCTGGAAGGGCGCGTCGGCACGGTCAAAGAGGAGCTGAAAGTATTACTCCTGCCCAAGGATCCTAACGACGAAAAGAACGTGATTCTGGAAATTCGCGCTGGGACGGGCGGCGACGAGGCGACCCTGTTCGCAGCGGAGATCTTCCGCATGTACACCAGATTCGCCGAGATGCAGCGGTGGAAAGTCGAGGTGCTGTCGGCCTCAGAGTCCTCCGCTGGCGGCCTGAAAGAAGTCATTGCGATCATCGAAGGCAACCGGGTCTTTTCTCAGCTGAAATATGAAAGCGGAGTGCATCGCGTGCAGCGCGTGCCCGCGACCGAGCAGCAGGGCCGCGTGCATACCTCGGCCGTAACCGTTGCCGTGTTGCCGGAAGCGGAAGATGTTGACGTGAAAATCGAAGCCAAGGATCTCCGCATCGACACGTTCTGCTCGTCGGGCCCGGGCGGACAGTCGGTGAACACGACTTACTCTGCGGTACGCATTACGCACATTCCGACCAACACAGTTGTTAGCTGTCAGGACGAAAAATCGCAAATCAAGAACCGGGAAAAAGGTATGCGCGTTTTGCGGTCGCGCCTCTACGAAATCGAAATGGAGAAGCAGCAGCAGGCCCTAGCCAAGGAACGGAAGGCCATGGTGGGCTCGGGCGATCGCAGCGAGAAGATCCGTACCTATAACTTCCCGCAAAACCGGCTCACGGATCACCGCATCGGCTTCACTATCCACCAACTCGACGCCGTCATGGATGGGAAAATTCAGCCGCTGATCGAGGCCCTGATCACCCACTACCAGTCAGAAAAGCTGAAGCAGGAGACTACCAGCGTGGTTTAGAAAAAAACGCGGGAGGCCTTCTCGCGAAGTGGGGGAGAAAACATGTCCCGACTCGACAGCACGGTCGCGTCCGTTCTTGCAAATCGGTATCAGGCCAATTCTGATCGCGTGCGCGAGCTGGCCGCGCCACTCACCGACATCCAGTTCTGGCAGAAGCCGTTCGCTTACGGAAACAGCTTCGGCCATCTGGTGCTCCACCTGACGGGCAACCTGAATTACTACATCGGGGCCCAGATCGCGAATACAGGGTACGTCCGCGACCGCCCACGCGAGTTCGCTGACCCGAATCTTCCCTTGAAAGATGCCGCTTTGCAAGCGCTGGATAATGCCGTTGCGATGGTGGTGGAGACCATCAATCACCAAACGCTGGAATGCTGGACAAAAGCATACACAGGAGCCGGCACCAGCTGTAACAATCGGCTCGATATTTTCATTCATTGCGCGGCGCACATGCAGCATCACATCGGCCAGATGATCTATCTCTGTTACCACTGGAGTGGTCGGGCAAATTAAAATTGCGGCGGCAACCCATTCTGCCGGTGATTTCACCTAAGCAGTATGTCGAAGACGAAGTCCCGATCACTTCTGGCGCTCACTGGATTTGGCCTCGCTACCGCCGGAGTCGCCTGGTATGGCGCCCGCTATAACCGTAACGGCAATCGCGATACGTGGTATCGCGAGCTCGACAAGCCTGGCTTTACGCCTCCCGATGAGGTGTTCCCTGTGATTTGGACTACCCTCTACGCACTGATCGCATGGTCGGGATGGCGTGTCTGGAGCGCCGCTCCGTCTGCCCAACGCAGTAAAGCTTTACGGCTCTGGATGTCCCAAATGGCCGCGAATGCACACTGGTCCAAGCTGTTCTTCGGCCAGCGACGCCCCAAGCTTGCCCTGACCGACATTCTGGCGCTGGAAGGATCGATTCTTTCCTATATTGTGGCTGCGCGCAAAGTCGACCGCTCCGCATCGAATGCCTTTATCCCCTACGCGGCATGGGTCGCATACGCCACGGTTTTGAACGCAGAAATCGCGCGGCGCAATCCGCAATTTTGATTTGCCGTAGCGCTAGCTCGGATTCGTGTTCAAATAAATCGTGCAACTCAAGGAAACCCTGGCGTCGGGCATTGCCCGCCTCACCGCCGAGAGCACGCCCTCGTCCGGCATGAATGCGGAATTGCTGCTGAGATTTATTCTTGGCTGCGACCGAGCTTATCTCTACGCGCATCCCGAGCGCGAACTTACGCCCGACGAGCAATCCCGCTATGAAGCTGCGCTGAACGAACGGGCGCGTGGAGTGCCCGCGCAATACATCACCGGACATCAGGAATTCTGGGGGATGGATCTGATTGTCTCGCCGGCCGTGCTGATCCCGCGGCCTGAGACCGAGCATTTGATTGAAGCGGTTCTGGAACTGGCCGACGCTGGCGGGCAGAAATGCCCGCCCCACACCAGGATTGTGGACGTTGGAACCGGTTCCGGGTGCATCGCTCTCTCGCTTGCGAAAGAACTGCCCGACGCAGAAATCTATGCAACGGATATTTCCCCGGCGGCTTTGGAGGTGGCGCGGGCGAATGCGGCGCGTCACGAGTGCGAGAAGCGCATTCATTTTCACGGGGCCGATCTACTGGAAGGATTGGATCCGCCCTTCGATTTCGTCGTTTCCAATCCGCCTTATGTCGGAGAATCGGAAGAAGATCAGGTACAGCGGGAGGTTCGCAAGTTTGAGCCGCGCAATGCAGTTTTCGCCGGACCGACCGGTCTCGACGTAATTGCGCGATTGATCAGGCAGGCACAGACCGCGCTTCGGCCCGGCGGATGGCTGCTCATGGAAATCAGCGGGACGATTGTGGAGGATGTGAAACGACTTCTAGCCGAGTGGGACGAGGTGCGCATCAAGCCAGATCTGCAATCGATCCCACGGGTCGCGCTTGCGCGCAAAAAGCAGAATGAAGCAGGCGAGATGCAGACCCGCACTTAGCTGCGCACGACGGCAGGCAGGATTTCTTCCACATCCACGATGTTCGTCGGGTATTTGCCGGTATAGCAGGCCGTGCAGTAAGTCGCTTTTTCGCCCTCGCCACACGCGCGCTTGAGCCCATCAATCGAGAGATAGGCCAGTGAGTCGGCGCCAATGTACTTGCGAATTTCTTCGACCGAATTGTTGGCGGCAATCAACTGCTTCTTGGATGGAGTATCGACGCCGTAGTAGCACGGAGAAATCGTGGGCGGGCAGGAAATCCGCATGTGCACTTCCTTCGCTCCGGCGCTCCGGATCATGCGCACGATTTTTCGGCTGGTAGTGCCGCGCACGATAGAGTCGTCAACCAGGACCACGCGGTTGCCTTCCAGCAACGCGCGCACGGGATTCAATTTCAACTTCACCCCAAAGTCGCGCACACTCTGACTCGGCTCGATGAAAGTTCGGCCAACGTAATGATTGCGAATCAAAGCGAAGCGAAATGGAATGCCGCTCTCGGCGGAATATCCCATGGCGGCGGTGACGCCGGAGTCGGGCACGGGCACCACGAGATCGGCTTCGACGGGAGCTTCGAGAGCCAGTTGCCGGCCCAGATTTTCACGGCTGGTCTGCACGGCCCGGCCAAACACAAAGCTGTCAGGGCGCGAAAAATAAACGTGTTCAAAGATGCAGCTCGACTGCGCCATGCTGCTGGAATAGAAGCGCGAAGTGATTTCATCCGGCCCGACCACGATGAGCTCCCCGGGCTTCACGTCGCGGATGTACTCTGCTCCGATCAAGTCAAATGCGCAGGTTTCGGAAGCGAAAACAATCGTGTCGCGCGTGTGGCCTTCGGTGGCAGGAATGCGTCCCATAGCGAGCGGACGAAAACCGCGCGGATCACGGGCTGCGAATACGCGGTCGGCGCTCATCATTACCAGCGAAAATGCGCCTTCGACGCGGCGCAGCGCGTCCGCCATCGCCTCCGGCAAGGTTTGTTCTTTCGACAGCGCGATCAGGTGAACGATCACTTCGGTATCGCTGTTCGTCTGAAAAATCGAACCCTGGCTTTCCAGCCGGCCGCGAATCTCGTTGGCATTCACCAGATTTCCGTTGTGCGCCAGGGCAATCGGGCCTTTATTCGATTGCACGCTAATGGGTTGCGCGTTCAGCAGGGCCGAATCGCCGGCGGTCGAATAACGTGTATGCCCAATCGCGAGCGAGCCGCGCAGCTTGGCCAGGGTCTCTTCGTTGAAAATGTCGGCGACCAGACCCATCGCTTTGTGTTGGTGCAGACTGAGCCCATCGGAGCTGACAATTCCGGCGGATTCCTGACCGCGATGCTGCAAGGCGTGCAGGCCAAGATAGGCGAGTTTCTCCGCCTCAGGATGCGCGAAGATCGCTACGACACCGCATTCATCATGAAATTTGTCGGAAGTCAGCATTTAACTTTCTCCCTTGGCCTTCAATTCAGTCAGCGCCCACCGACCGGATCGGAACGCAGCGCTGATTCGAGCGCATTTTCGTACGTTGCCGTCAAATCAGAAACGGGAGCAGAGATTGCAACTTTGCCGTCGACAGAAAGTTCGAGCCGGTTAGGGATCGTTTCTCCGATCACCTCTGCCTGAATCTTATTATGCTCGGACAGCTGTTTGATTCGCGCTACAGCCTCCGGGTCGCACGAGACAAGAATCCGGCTGGAATCTTCTCCGAACAGTACGAACTCTGCTGGAAGGCCGTCGGAAGCCACATTCACCCGAGCGCCGACACCCTTGGGGAATGACTTTTCCGCCAGCGCAACCGCCAACCCGCCATCCGAGCAGTCGTGCACCGACTCCGTCCATCCTTGGTGGATCAATTCGACAATCGTCTTTTGGAGTGCGGCTTCTCCTTCGAGATCGAGCTCCGGCGGATATCCCCAAATCGTGCCGAGAATTTCCTTCGCGTATTCCGAAGACCCGAACTCACTTTGGGCATCAGTAATGTCGCCCGATTCCCCAGCGCGGAGCAGGATGATGCTGTGTCCGGGTTTGGAGAAATGCATTTTCGCTGTCTTGTTCACGTCGTCGAGAATTCCCACCACTCCGAGCACTGGAGTCGGATAAATGCCCTCGCCCAGCGTTTCGTTGTAAAAGCTGACGTTGCCGCCAGTGATGGGAATTTCCAGCTCCTCGCAAGCTTTCGTAATGCCGTCGATCGTTTGCGAGAATTGCCACATGATGTGCGGCTTTTCAGGATTGCCGAAGTTGAGGCAGTTGGTCGCTCCAACAGGCGTTGCCCCTGAGCAGGCTACTTTGCGCGCGGCCTCGGCGACGGCGTGCATCGCGCCGAGCCGAGGATCGAGATAGCACCATCTGCTGCTGCCGTCGAGGGCCATCGCCAGCCCGCGGTGGGGTGCGCCGGGATCAGAATTTTTGATTCGAATCACGCCGGCATCGCCCGCGCCCGGCGCTTCTACCGTGTTCGTTTGCACCATGTGGTCGTACTGTTGCCACACCCACCGCTTGCTGCTGATATTCGGGCTGGCCAGCAGTTGCTTGAGCTGGACGGTGAAGTCACTGCCGGCGCCAATGTGGATGTGCTCCGGCATTTCGCGCTGCACGGGAGGTTCCCAGCGCTGCAGTGGACGCTTGTATACCGGCGCGTCGTCCGTGAGCGCTTGATTGGGAATTTCCGCAACGACCTTGCCGTGCCGCAGTACGCGCAGCTTGTCGTCGGTTGTTACCTTGCCGACTTCGACCGCATCCAGTCCCCACTTTTCGAAAACGCGGAAGACCTCCTGTTCGCGGCCCTTCTGCGCCACCAGGAGCATGCGTTCCTGCGACTCGCTGAGCATGATTTCGTAGGGACTCATGCCGGTTTCGCGTTGCGGGACGCGATCGAGTTCAATCTCAATCCCGACATGGCCGCGACCGCCCATCTCGCACGTTGAGCAGGTCAGACCCGCTGCGCCCATATCCTGAATGCCGACGATCGCTCCAGTCTGCATGGCCTCAAGACAGGCTTCCAGCAGCAACTTCTCGAGGAACGGATCGCCGACCTGCACGTTAGGCCGCTTCGCTTCTGAACCCTCGCTGAATTCTTCGCTGGCCATGGTCGCGCCGTGAATGCCGTCGCGCCCGGTCTTTGCGCCAACGTAGATTACCGGATTGCCCTCGCCGGCAGCGCGTGCGTAGAAAATTTCATCTTTCCGCACCAGGCCGAGGGCGAACGCGTTCACCAGGGGATTGCCCGAATAGCAGGGCTCGAACTTGGTTTCGCCGCCGAGATTGGGCACGCCGAAACAGTTGCCGTAGGAGGCGACTCCGCTGACCACGCCTTCAAGGATGGAATGGTTCTTGTGAAGTTCTTTCTGAGAGGTGTTGGGACCGGGAGTAATCGGGCCAAAGCGCAGAGAATCCATCACCGCGACCGGCCGGGCACCCATGGTGAAAATGTCGCGGAGAATGCCTCCCACTCCTGTGGTCGCACCCTGAAAGGGCTCGATGAACGAGGGATGATTGTGTGACTCGATCTTGAAGGCGCAGGCCCAGCCGTCACCAATATCGATGATGCCGGCATTTTCGCCGGGTCCCTGCAGAACGCGTTTGCTGCGCGTCGGCAAGCGCTTGAGATGAATGCGCGACGATTTGTAGGAGCAGTGTTCGCTCCACATCACGCTGAAAATACCGAGCTCGGTGATAGTCGGCTCGCGACCGTCGAGAAGCTGCTTGATCTTCTCGTACTCATCGAGCGAAAGGCCATGCTGCCGGAGAGTCTCCGGCGCAATTGCGGATGTCAAAGAGGTAGCCATGGAAGGAATTCCTATTGTCGCATTTCATGGGGGCGTGAGGATAGACCAGACTTTGCGTCGCTCCTGCTAGGATTCTCGTGAGATGAAATCGATCATTGTCGGTACCGCCGGACACATCGACCACGGGAAAACGGCGTTGGTAAGGGCGTTGACCGGGATTGATGCGGACCGCCTGGAGGAGGAAAAGCGGCGCGGCATCACCATCGACCTCGGCTTCGCGCATATGGACCTGCCCGGCAACGACGGAAACCCGTGCCGGCTGGGCTTTGTGGACGTTCCCGGCCACGAGCGTTTCGTGCGCAATATGCTCGCTGGAGTGGGCGGGATCGATCTGGTGCTGCTGGTCGTCGCCGCCGACGAATCCATCAAACCGCAGACGCGAGAACATTTCGACATTCTGCGGCTGATTGGAGTGCAGCGCGGCATCACCGTGCTCACAAAATCCGATGCCGTTGATGCCGATACTCTCGATGTGGTGAAGTTGGAGGTGGAAGACTTTCTCCGCGGAACCTTCCTCGAGGCGCCGGGCTCTCCGATTATTGCTGTCAGTTCGCTGACCGGGGCAGGCCTGGATGATCTGAAAAAGGCGATCGTTCAGGCGGCGGAGGATGTCCGGCCGCGCGATGCCCGCGCGCTCGCGCGTTTGCCCATTGACCGCGTGTTCACCATGAAAGGGTTTGGTACGGTGGTCACCGGGACCCTGATTTCCGGGACGATTCGAAAAGAGGACGAGTTGGAGGTTTTTCCGACGGGGCACAGGGTGCGGGTCCGCGGAGTGCAGGTGCATGGAGAAACGGCCAAGGCCGCAGTCGCGGGGCAGCGCACGGCCCTTAACCTAGTCGGAGCGAGCACAGAGGAACTAGGTCGCGGAATGCTCCTGGCGGCAGTGGATAGTTTTTCCGCAACGCGGTTCGTTGACGTGCAATTGCAGCTGCTTTCTTCTGCGCCGCACTCTCTGCGGTCCCGGTCGCGGGTCCATTTTCACGCTCACACGATGGAGGCTACGGCAGAAGTAAGGCTCCACGGGAGCGCGAGAATGGTCGCCGGGGAAACTCATTTTGCACGCCTCGTACTGCCTGAACCAGCCTTGCTTTTGCCGGGAGATAGGTTCATCGTTCGGCAATTTTCTCCGGTGATCACGATAGGCGGGGGCCAAGTGCTCGACGCGGCGCCGTTGATCAGCCAAAAAGGCCGGAAACGCAAGCCCTCAGGGGCTTTGGAAGGTGCCATTTTCGCGGACACTCTCACGGCCTTTGCATCCGCGAAGCGAGAATTAATTCTTTTGGCCAGGATCCGCCGACGGGGGCAGTCCGGTTTATCTCTTCGAGAAGCGGCGGCGGAAACAGGTTGGAAACGGGACGAGATAGCCGAACTGGCGCTGCGGTTGTCGAACCAGAAATCGCTGTTGCGGTTTCATGAACGCATGTTCGCCGAGCCGGAATTTGATTTGGCGCAGAAGAGCCTGCGAGACGCGGTTGCTGCTTTTCATAGTAAAGATCCTCTGCGGCCGGCGATGGCCAAGGGAGAACTTCAAGAGGAATCCCGCGCCTTCGAAATGGCCACGGAGCTGTTCGGCGCTGTCCTCATAGAGTTGCTTCTTAAAAAACAGATCGAGGTTGCGGGAGATTTGGTGCGACTGCCGGGGCATGGCGCACAGATGAAGGATGACGAAGTCGAATCGAAAAAGAAAATCGAGGATGCGTTCCTATCCGCAGGATTGAAGGTTCCCGCGCTCCCTGATGTGCTCAGCGCCTTAACGGTTGATAAGACCCGGGCGCAGAAGATCGTAACCTTGCTCCTGCGCGATAAATCGCTGGTCAAGATTTCGGATGATCTGGTCTTCCACCGCAGTGCGCTGGAGGAACTGCGGCGAATCATCGCCGCTCATAAGCAGAAGGCTCCTAAAATGGATGTGGCCAAATTCAAGGAACTGACGGGAGTCAGCCGCAAGTATGCGATCCCGCTCCTGGAATATCTCGATCGCGAGCGGGTAACGCGGCGAGTCGGCGATGTGCGGGAGATTCTGTAAGATCGAGAACATATTTTTTCTGGAGCATTTACCCCAATGGGCCTGAAATCATCGATCCCGCCCCGCGTGCGCGTTATTGGAGCCGGCCTGGCGGGCTCAGAGGCCGCGTGGCAGTGTGCCCAGCGCGGCATTGACGTCTCTCTGTTCGAGATGCGTCCAGTCTGCTCGACGCCGGCGCATCAGACCGCGGACTTCGCCGAACTGGTGTGCTCGAATTCGCTTAAGTCGGATAGCGAAAATACGGCTCCCTGGCTGTTGAAGGAAGAGATGCGTCGCGCCGACTCGCTGCTGATGAAGATTGCGCGCGAATGCGCCGTTCCGGCCGGTCATGCCCTTGCGGTGGATCGCGTGACCTTCGCGGCGCGAGTGACTGAGGCCATTTCGCGCGAGCCGCGAATCGCCGTGTGTCGCGAGGAGATTTCTTCCATCGACGAAAATGAGGCCGTGACCATTATCTCCACCGGCCCGTTGACCTCTGACAGCCTGGCTCGCGAGATTTCTCGTCTTAGCGCAAAGCCGAATGCATCAGACTCTGATGCCCAGCAGCTATATTTTTACGATTCGATCAGCCCCATCGTTGAAGCGGATTCAATTGATATGTCCCGCGTCTACATGGCTGCGCGCTATGACAAGGGCTCTGCCGATTACATCAACTGTCCCATGAGCCCGGAAGACTACCAACGCTTCTACGATGCGCTGCTGGCGGCGCAATCGGTCGAAGAACGCGAATGGGAGAAGCTGAATTATTTCGAGAGCTGTCTGCCCATCGAAGAAATCGCGCGGCGCGGTCGCGATACGCTGCGCTTTGGACCAATGAAGCCGGTTGGCTTGAAGGATCCGCGAACCGGCAAGATGCCCTATGCGGTGGTTCAGTTGCGCCAGGAAAATCTGCGAGCGGATTCCTACAACCTCGTCGGATTTCAAAATCATTTGAAATTCGGCGAGCAGGCGCGAGTCCTGCGGTTGATTCCGGGCTTGGAGAATGCACGCTTTCTCCGCTACGGACAGATTCATCGCAACACTTACATCAACTCCCCGTCGCTGTTGTGTGAGACGCTGCAGATGAAAGCACACCCGCAAGTTTTCTTCGCCGGCCAGATTTGCGGAGTCGAGGGTTATGTGGAATCGATTGCGACGGGATTGCTGGCGGGAATTCACGCGGCCGCTCTGATCTCGGGGAGCGAAATTGTTCCAGTCCCGCGTCCATCTGCATTCGGCTCGCTCACGCACTATGTCAGCCGCGCCGATGCGCGAAGCTTTCAGCCGGCAAATATTACGTTCGACCTGCTTCCGCAATTGGACAATAAGATTCGCGATCGCAAGGAACGCCATCGACTCCAGTGTAAACTGGCCCTCAAGGAGTTCGACGGGTGGATGGACCGCATCCGTCTAATGCCGGTTTAACCCGTCAAAGTTCCCCTGCGCCAACCGCGGCCCCCAGCGCCTTCCGACGCGTTTTTTTTCTGAACAAAAGCCTTTTCCAGTGCGTATCTACCATTAGGCTGGCCCGAGAGGATTACTTTCTCTTTCCGGCCGCGTCCAACCTACTGTCATGACGGTACGCGATCTTATTTCCGACGTCCTGCGAACACTGTGGGCACACAAGCTGCGCGCCTTCCTGACCATGTTTGGGATTGCGTGGGGAATTATTTCAATTGTGCTCATGGTGGCAGCCGGCGAAGGGCTGCGCAGGGGACAGGAAGCCCAAGCGCGCAATCTCGGCAAGGACGTGATGATCGTCTTCCACGGTCGCACCAGCCTGCAAGCGGGTGGAACCCATGCCGGCCGCGTTGTGCACTGGGAAGATGAGGATGTGCCCGTGGTGCAAGCTGAGTCCCCGGATTGCGAGTACGCGATTCCTGAGCTTGAGCAGGATACGGTTCGAGTGCACAGCAATTTCAATAACGCGGCCTTTACTGTGACAGGGTCGTATCCGCCGTTCGGCTACATCCGCAGCCTGGACGTTGGCACGGGACGTTTCTACGACTGGGACGATATGCGCGAGGCCAGGCGTGTGGCATTCCTCGGATCGGACGCGTCCAAGCAGCTTTTCCCGGGGCGCAATCCGGTGGGCGACACCATTTATCTGAACGATTTTCCTTACACCGTCATCGGCGTAATGGCCAAGAAGAAACAGGACTCCAGTTACGACGGCTGGGATGTGAACAAGGTCTTCCTGCCATTTGCCGCGATGCGGCGCGATTTCCCCGATAAACCGCCGGGCACTGATACAACTTTCGATCAACTGCTGGTAACCCCGAAATCGGTCGAGCAGCATGAGGCCTGCAAACACGAGGTACGCGCGGCGCTGGCGCGCATGCATCGCTACGATCCCGCCGACAAAGAAGCCTGTCCGATTTGGGACACGGTGCAGGAAGCCCAAGCCTTCAAGACCATGACCGATGGCATGAAGTTTTTCCTGGGGGCAGTGGGCATCGTCACCCTGGTTTTGGGCGGCATCGGCGTAATGAACGTGATGCTGGTCGCGGTCCGGGAACGGACTCGCGAAATTGGCGTGCGCAAAGCGATTGGCGCTCCGGCGGGGACGATTCTGCGACAATTTTTTATTGAGGCGCTGATCATCGCATTGTTAAGCGGAGGGATCGGGCTCGGCATTGCGTTCGGCTTATGCGGGCTGGTGAACTTGTTGCCCATGCCGGATTTCTTTGCGGGATTGATTCCGAGTTGGAGTTCCGGACTGATTGCAGCTGGGTTGTTGGGAGCGATTGCCGTGGGCGCAGCCCTGTATCCGGCGCGCAGGGCGGCATCGATTGATCCGATTGAGGCCCTGCGTTATGAGGCGGGCGGATAGCGAATGCTGATTGAAATCATTCTCGAGGCCTGGATCGCCCTTAAGCGCAATCTGACCCGCAGCTTTCTCACCATGCTGGGGATCGTCTGGGGCATTGCGACAGTAACTTTGCTGATCGCCTATGGCAACAGTTTCCGCAGCGTTCTGGTGCATGGTTTTGACGCATTTGGCAAAGGCGCAGTGATTTGCTGGCCGCAACAGACCAGCGAACAGCCGGGAGGCCAGCGCGCTGGAAAAAAGGTCGTGCTCGAGCAGGCCGATCTGGACATGGTGAAGCAGACCGCTCCGCTGGTAAAGCATGTATGCCTCGAAACCGTGAGACGCCCAGGAATTGCCTACGGAGATCGCATGGTGGGGACGGCGCCGGTGCGCGGAGTCTGTCCGGAGTACGGCGAGATGCGCAATGAGGTCCCGTCGGAAGGCCGTTGGATCGACGCTGAGGACGAACTAGAACGGCGGCGCGTGATCTTCCTGGGCGGCCGGCTCAAAGAAGAATTGTTCAGCGGGCGCCCGGCTGTGGGCGAGACCGTGCAAGTGTCCGGCGTACGCTTCACCGTGATTGGGGTCATGGCGCGGAAGATTCAGCTCAGCAACTACTTTTCGAGCGACGACGAGTCCTCGTGGATTCCGTATTCCGCGGCCGGGGATTTGTGGAACACCCGCTATGCCGCCGTGATGGTATTTGAGCCCATCGCTCCGCAGTTCGAGAAAAAGGCAATGGCGCAGGTGTTGGCTGCGATCGCCGAGCGGCAGAATTTTTCACCCACCGACCCAAAGGCGTTGCAGATGTTCGGCCGCGACGAATTTCGCCCGGTGATCGATGCGCTGACGATTGGGCTGCAACTCTTGCTGACCTTCATCGGCACATTGACTCTCGGCATCGGCGGCGTGGGCGTGATGAATATCATGCTGGTGTCGGTGGATGAACGCATCCGCGAAATCGGCCTGCGGCGAGCCCTGGGAGCACGCAAGCGGCATATCAAGCTGCAATTTCTGGCAGAGACTCTGCTGATCATGCTGATCGGCGGCGCGATCGGCGTCCTGTTGTCCTATCTGATCGCCTGGTCCGTCGGAACGCTTCCCATGATGGGGCCGCTGTTTGAAGATAATTCCGGCCAGGGCGATATTCATCTGCGAATCTCGATGATGACGGTAATTCTTTCCACGTTAGTCCTGCTGGTCGTGGGCGTAATCAGCGGACTCGTCCCAGCGATGCGCGCCTCGAAGCTCGATCCGGTGGAAGCTCTGCGCTACGAATAGTGGAGCTATTTCTTCCCGTGAGGCCAGGAAAAGCGCCGCCCTACAATGCATTTCACAATCAAGTGATCGGTGGAGTGAGTGACACCGACGCCAACTCCGAAGTTGAACTCCCACTGCGGTCCGAAATCCACATCGATTGACGGAAAGAACTGTTGCTGCTGATCACGCAGCGGATCGAATCCTGCCAGCGAACCGTATGCGGCGTAATACTCCAACCCTCCGGCAATTCCCTTGGTGATGTCGTAACTGACTTTCACGTTGGGAGAGAACGCAACTCCCTGGTTCACGCTGGGACCGTGAAACGACCGATCCAGCGCCGGGTTAAACGACCAATACCACGGTCCAATTTTCTGGTCGATGATGGGCCGGATTTCCCAGGTCCAGGTGTCGGGGGAGAACGCCGCGCGCTGGTAGCCGATCTCGTTCGAAATACTGACACCGACCGGCCAATGCCAGCGTTCCGGAACGCGCACGCGGGGACGAATGTGATCGCCGACCCATTGCCATCCGTCGTTCGGCTGGATGCTCGTAAAAACATAAAAGCCGACCTCGGCCCAGTCATTGATTCCCTGTGTGAGTTCTAGCGTCTCGTGCTCGGCGTGATTGGTGGGCAGCATGCCATCGACAACCGTCTTGCTGCCGTCGACGGTGAAGTTGGAATGAATCTCGACCATCGTCGAGCGAGGAGCGACGGTCTCCACCCCGTAAACCTGAATTTCGTAGTTGTCCTGACCGCAGGCAGGAATCACACAAGCGAGCAAAATTCCACTGAGGATGGCGCCTAGGACGTGCGGCAGACGCGGCATGGTTCTCCTTCGCGGTCCCCCTCTAGTCACTTCGCACTGCCAACGTTACCGCCAGTTCCATCATGCCCGCGAACGCAGAACAAACGCAACCGGCGCGCCGTACGAACTCTTCTGAACATCCATTGGAAGCAGTAGTGCTATCATTCCTGCGATCGCATTCATGCGGATTAAACGCACTCTCCCCATCTTTCTGGTGGTCGTGGTAATTGCCGCGGCTATTACGCTTGCCGTCCAACTCAGAAAGAGTGCCCCTCCAGAAGCAGCCCGGCTTTTGCCGGGAGCGGACGCGTTTGTCTACGCCGATCTGACCTGGGTCCGCAAAGGGAATGCCGGAAAACCGCTCATGCCCGTGGGGCGCGATCCGGACTACGACCGCTTCGTCAAGGAAACTGGATTCGACTTTGAGCGTGATCTCGATGCCGCGGCCTTTGCCATCCACTATCCGAGTCAGTGGCCGGGCGGGGGAACCGGCGGTACTGCGCCCGAGCCGCGATTTTCGGAGGTATTTACCGCGAAGTTCGATGGCAGCAAGTGCCTGGCTTATCTGAAACGGACCGCCAGTTCGGTTGAGAATTATGACTCCATCGATATTTTCACGATTCCGATCCAAGGCCGGGCATTCCGGGTGGCAATCCTGAATGTCGACACTGTGGCCGCTTCGAATATGGAAGATGCGGCGGTCATTCATGGCATGGTCGACCGTTCGCGACGGCTGGCGTCGCCGTTTGGAGGCCCTGCGCTCCTGCGGCGCTATTTCAAGCGCGTGCAGTTGGCCAGTCCTTTCTGGGTAATCGCGAGGGTTCCGCCAAAGGCAGGCTTTGAACCTTGGTCTGAGATATTTTCCAACCCGGCCGATCTGGTGGTTTCCGCCAGCTACAACCCGCTACATCTGCCGCTGCGCACAGCTGCGCTACGCTTACGCGCCGAAGCCTGGGCTGGCGACGACCAACAAGCCCGCGCGATTACAGACAAGGCCAACACCTATCTGACCATGTTTCGCAGCGCAGAAGTCTCGGTTGGAACGCCGGGCAGCGATGCCGACCTGAAGGTTCTTTTTGAGAGCTTGCAAGTGCGACAGGAGGACAGCCGCGCCGTACTTTCTGCGATTGTGCCTGCCAGCATCTTCCACAAACTGCTGGAGTCGTCCCCGGAAGCGCAGCCTCAGGCCGTTCCGGTCCCTGTGCAAAAGCCCCATTGAAGCGTCCCTTTTGCAACTAAATCTCCGTTTGTACGTCTTATGGGGAGTAGTGCTACAGCAGGTACAATAAGAACGTGTCGAGCCTTCCGCTGCCCATTGCCGCCTTCTTTGCAGGCCTGATCTCGTTCTTGTCGCCTTGCGTGCTTCCGCTTGTGCCGGGGTATGTTTCCCTGATTTCCGGGGCGGGCGTGGAAGAACTGAAGTCGCCGCAAGCCCAGCTCATGCGCCGGGTGATGGTGAATTCTGTAGGATTCATCCTCGGATTCAGCGTAGTTTTCATAACTTTGGGCGCGATCTCGACGGAGGTGGGCCAGGTTGCGGCGCGCTACAAGCACACTCTGTCGATCATCGCCGGCGTGGTGATCATTATTTTCGGCCTGCACCTGACTGGGATTTTCAAGATCAAGGCGCTGTATACCGACGCAAGGCTGCATAGCGTAAAGGGGAGCAGCACGCCACTGGGTGCGTTCGTGATCGGATTCGCGTTTGCTTTCGGCTGGACGCCGTGCCTGGGACCGATTCTCACCGCCATCCTGACGCTGGCCAGCGAGCAGGACACTCTGGTGAAGGGAGTCATCCTGTTAGGCGTTTATTCGCTAGGGCTCGCGGTGCCATTTCTGCTTACCTCGCTCCTGATGGAGCGTTTTCTGAAGTTCTACAGCCGCTTCCGCTCGCACATGCACGCGCTGGAAGTAGCGTCCGGGGGACTGCTGATCGCGCTCGGAATCTTGCTGGTGATCGGGCGCTTTACGCTGATTTCCAGTTGGCTTTCGTTCTTGAATCGTTTCGCTTTGTAATTGAGGATGATCTCTTATGACGGATGAATTCGTAAAGAACCCGGCACCGGAAAATCCGGGCATCGGTGCAAATCCTGGCTCCAGCGCTCCGCCTCTGCGGCCGAACCGGAATCCCATGGTTCTCGTCGTGGTCGCCGTCGTGATTGCCGTAATGCTTTACTTCGGCTACCACCAGGCGCGCCGTTCGGCATCTGCCGGGGGATCGGATGGTTCGTTCTCCGGTATCACCATCTCGAAACCGGCACCGGATTTCACGCTTGAGTCTCTCAACGGCCAGAATCTGCGCCTATCGGATTTGCGTGGTAAAGCGGTACTGCTGAACTTCTGGGCTACGTGGTGCGCTCCCTGCAAGATCGAGATGCCGTGGTTTGTGGAGTTGCAAAACGAATATGGCGCTCAGGGCCTGCAGATTGTCGGCGTCGCCATGGACGATTCCAGCAAGGATGACATCGCCAAGTTCGCCAAAGATATGGGAGTGAACTATCCGGTACTGATCGGCAAAGAGGCTGTAGGCGAGGAATACGGTGGAGTTCCAGCCCTGCCCGAAAGCTTTTTCATTGGACGCGACGGCAAGATTGTCGACAAGATCATCGGCTTGAAAGGCAGGGCAGAAATCGAGGATGCGGTTAAAAAAGCGCTCGGTACGCAGGGCGCCCCTGCCGCTGCGACGGCGGCGATGTAGCCTCAACAATGACAATAGCCATGACAGGAATGCGCTCTACCATTCAATTATGAACAAGCATTTCAAATACGCATTGGCCTGCTCCCTGCTGCTGACCGGTGTCACCTGGGCGCAGATGCCGCCTTCGCCCTCAGTGTCAATCGCTCCCGTGCCGCTGGTCGTGGCACAGCGGGCGTCGCAGACCATGGTGGATCTGAACTTCCGGGTGAGCTCGGGATTTCACATTAACTCCAACGTGCCACAGTCGGAGTATCTGATCCCGACCACGCTCAGCCTGGATCTGCCCACCGACATCGTTCTGGGGAAAACCAAATATCCTGATGGCGAGAAGATCAAGTTCCCTTTTTCGCCGGATGAAACTCTCAGCGTTTACAGCGGAGACTTCACCGTGACGGTGGCCGTCCATCCGCTGCACTCAGTCGTACCGGGAAAATACGTCCTACACGGCGTTCTGCGCTACCAGGCCTGCGACAACGGACAGTGCTTTCCGCCGAAAACCTTGCCGGTAAGTTTTGACGTCAAGGTGGTGAAAGAACCGGCGGGCCACCAGCACAATCCGGCACAGAGCCCGCACGTCCACAACTAGGCCGGCGCCGTGGATCGCCGGGAATCATCCAATGACTCATGAAGCGACTTGCGGCAACCTGCGAAGCCATCGCAGCGACCACGAAAAAGCTGCAAAAGACCGCCCTCCTCGCCGACTACCTTAAATCCTGCGCGCCGGATGGGGCAGCCACCTCGGCTGTATTCCTTACCGGCCGTCCATTTCCTGCCTGGGAGGAAGCTACGCTGCAGGTCGGCGGCCGCTCGCTTTGGCAGATCGTCGCCGAACTCGCTGGAAAGAACAATGCTGATCTCGAATCCGCATACCGCAGGCTGGGCGACCTGGGCGCGGTGGCCGGAGATTTACTGCCCGACAAGCCTGCATCGAGCTTGGCTCCAAGCAGAGTAGAAAAAGCATTTCGCGAAATCGCTGCCGCCCGTGGCCCGGCTGCGAAAGGCGCGATGGTTCGCGATCTCCTCTCGCGCTCGACTGCGTTGGAAGCGAAATACATCGTCAAGATTATGACCGGCGATCTGCGCATCGGCCTTAAAGAAAGCCTGGTCGAAGAAGCGATTGCCAAGGCATACGATCAGCCGCTGGCCGCTGTACAGCGGGCTAACATGCTCCTCGGCGATATCGGAGAAACAGTTCGTCTCGCGGGAAGAGGGGCCTTGGCTGGGGCGAAGATGCGGCTGTTTCATCCTCTGGGTTTCATGCTGGCGAGTCCGATTGCGTCCGCCGAAGAAGGGCTCGGTTACTTCACCGACGCCGGAGTGGAAGACAAGTATGACGGAATCCGGGCGCAGGCTCACGTGTCGGAAGGCATGGTGAAAATTTTCTCTCGTACGCGCGATGAGATCACCGAATCGTTCCCGGAGTTGCCGGACGCGCTCGCCGCCCTGCCGCAAGATGCGGTTCTCGATGGCGAAATTGTCGCGTGGGAATATCCAGAGCAACCCGCAGACGCCGGCCAGATCGTGGATGAACCTGTCTCGACGCTCGGTGAGATCAAGGCTCCGAACCCGGGGCGTGCCCGGCCATTTAGCGTCCTGCAGCAGCGTCTGGGAAGAAAGAAAGTGAGCGAGACGATGTTGCGCGAGAATCCCGTCGCGTTTCTCGCCTTCGACATTTTGTACTGCAACGGCGAGTTGACGATCGATCGTCCGCTACGCGAACGGGCCCGCATTCTCGATGAATTTCTTGCCGCTCCGCGCAAGCCGGGCAGGTTGCTCAACACAGCAACCCAGGGCCAACTACCATTTGGCCAGGAGGCGGAAATCCCAGAGGCCAGCATCATTCGCGCGCCGGTCTTTCATGCGATGTCATCCGATCATCTCGATGACCTGTTCGCCGCCGCACAGGAGCGCGGCAACGAAGGCCTGATGATCAAGGATCTGAATTCGCCCTACTCTCCCGGCAAACGCGGCAAGACGTGGCTGAAGATGAAGCGCGAGTTGGCCACGCTCGACGTAGTGGTTACGGCCGCGGAATACGGCCACGGCAAGCGCATCGGCGTGCTCAGCGACTACACCTTCGCTGTGTGGGATGACACCAAAGACCGGTTGGTGAATATCGGCAAAGCCTACTCAGGCCTCACCGATGCCGAGATCGCCGAGATGACGAAATGGTTTCTCGATCACACCGTCGAAGATCAGGGGTTTCGCCGCATCGTCGAGCCCAAGATTGTGCTGGAAGTGGCCTTCAACAACATGATGCAGTCTGACCGCCACGAAAGCGGCTACGCCCTGCGCTTCCCGAGAATTGTGCGGCTACGGCCGGACAAATCAGCGCGAGACGCCGATACGATCGATCGCGCAAGAGAGATTTTCGAGAGGCAGGCGATCTAGCGCTCAATGATGATGGTGCTCTTCGCTGACGCCGACCGGCATGACGCATCCGTGTGCCGTTTCACAGACCACATGCTCAAACTGGATAGTGGTGTGGTCGATGCGGAAGCCGTGGTGCAGACATTCCTTCACGTCCCGCAAAATGCGTTCGCTGACCGACGGTGGAATGTCGGCGATCGAAATGTGGCAGGAAAGCGCGTGCGACTCGGAGCCAATACTCCATACGTGCAGGTCGTGCACGTCATTCACTCCCTCAATCGCCCGGATCGCCAACTCAATCTTTTCTAGCTGCATGCCACGCGGCGTGCCTTCGAGCAGAATGTTCAGGGTCTCACGCACGATTCCGCAGCCGGACCACAGGATGAGCGCGCCAATTCCTATGGAGAGTGCCGGGTCGATCCAATAATGCCCGGTCGCGAGAATCGCCCAGCCTCCGACAATCACCGCAGCCGTGGAAAGCGTGTCGCCCACTTCATGCAGCAGGGCACTGCGGATATTCACGTCGCCGCCGGAGCGATAGAGCAGCAGCGCGATCGCTCCATTCATCACCACACCGGCCCCCGCTACCCACATCATCACGCTGGCCTGCACGTGCTCGGGGTGTTGGATTCGCTTGAAAGCCTCGTAGAAAATGAAGAACGAAACCAGTACCAGCGAGCCCGCATTCACCAGCGCAGCCAGCACTCCGGCGCGCTGGTAGCCATAGGTCTTGGTGGAACTCGCCGGGCGAGACTGGAAGTAGACGGCGACCAGCGACAGGAGCAACGCCAGAAAATCAGAAAGATTATGCCCGGCCTCGGACAGCAGGGCGAGAGAGTGCGCCCGGACGCCCGCGACCACCAGCAGCACGATATAGGCGAGCGTCACGCCCAGCGAGATTTTTAGAACCCGCGTCGGCCCGCCCGCGCCATGAGAATGCACGTGCATTCCTTAAGTTTACGGGTGCTGCATCCGGGCATCAAGAGTGGCAGACTCACTCCCCGGATCGCACCCGCTCCGCACTCCATCCCATTTCGCGCAGCCTGCTAATACTCAGGGCATCATGGCGCTTCGCCAGTCGCACTCCGGCTTGGTCGCGCACCAGATCGCAGTGATAGTATTCCGGCACGCCGAGCCCCAGGGCTCGAAACAAAAGAATCTGCCGGGCAGTCGATTTCAGCAAGTCCGCTCCGCGCACTACTTCTGTAATCTGCATGGCAGCGTCGTCAACCACGACCGCGAGCTGATATGCAGGCACATCGTCCCGGCGCCAAACGACGAAGTCCCCGAAATCCCGGCCAGCGACGATATGCTGCGGCCCGAGATGCAGATCGGTAAAAGTTATTTCTTCGCCATCCGAAACCCGAAATCGCCAGTTGAACCCGACAGGCTCAGAACAAGCGGCGACGGCCGTCCCGCGCATGCGAAGCCCAGCGGTTCCGGAATCAGCCGGCCGGCAAATCCCCGGATACACCGGCTCATCGTCCCCGTCATTCGGCGCCCCAGCCGCCTGTGCCACATCTCTCCGAGAGCAGGAGCAGGGATAGATCATCCCCAGATCGCGCAGCTTCTCCCACGCCGCCAAATAGCGCGCCCGCCGCTCGCTCTGCGCATAAGGGCCGAACGGTCCGCCGCAGTCTGCCCCCTCTGCCCATTCAATCCCCAGCCAGTGAAGATCGTCATACATCGCCTGCACAAATTCAGGACGGCAACGCTGCGAATCCAAATCTTCATTGCGAAAGATCAACTGGCCGTGGCGTTCGCGGGTGCGCTGCGCCGCGATCCAAAACGTGCGCGCATGCCCCAGGTGCAGAAACCCGGTTGGAGAGGGCGCTATTCGCCCGCGGTACGAAAGGACATGGTTAGCTGGGTTCCCCACCGACTCATTTTAGGCAATTGCCAAACGAAGTGGGTCCGCAATCGAATCGGAAGCCGCGTACTCGATGTGTAGCACGCGCCTGGGCATGCCAGTCTGAGACTTCGACGATGCATGGACAATCAATGGCCTCATAGCAAGAACACCGCCCTTAGGAACTACGCAATCAACCGGCGCGATTTGGGTCGACAGTTCATGGATACGGTCATCGTTCAACACGCCCAGCGTGTGCGTCCCCGGCAAAACGCGAAGAGGGCCATTTTTAGAGGTTGAATCGTCGAGGCTCACGCGCAACGCCAGCACGTCCCTAAGAGCCGATGCAGGTGCGTGTGCATAATCAATACCATCCTTGATAGACCATGGCCCCCATCCGCGTAGATCACGGCGAGATTGCAGCGGCAATGCGGTGTCCTGATGCCAGACCACGAGCCAATTCGCCGACTGCGATTTGTCGAAGAGAGTTGCGCGGAAGGGAAACGGCTGCGGACCCAAAATCGCGCGAGAAGTCTCCATTAATCGTTCATGCCGAGCGATTCGTTCAACGGGAGCGAGACTCATGACATGCCGAATGCCAGCACGGCTCCTTCGCGGCGTTAGGTCGTTGATCTCGCCTAGAAGCCGCTCAACGCTGTCCAGCGACAAAACTTCTGACAGAATTGCGAAACCACGCTCCCGGATCTCCCCGCGGAACTTCATTTAGAGTTACCGCTCCGCTCCGCGCGGAGCTGGAGCCGTCACGACTTTCTCCGGCGTGATCTGCAGCATCGACCGCCCACTCACAGGAACGAAGCTCAGTTCCCGCGCTGCCAGCAGGGCGTTGACGGCGTCCCGCACCTTCGAGCGCGCAATAAAGTTTCCGAAGAAGATTTCCAAGTCCGCCTGCTCGATTGCGACCACGCAGTCGAGATACTTCGACAGCAGAGCCGTGAGAGCCTCCGGCACCGACAAGCCCACGCCCTCCTTGACCGCATCCGGCGCCCAGCGTGAGAGCAAATCCCACACCGAGCCTTCACTGGCTTTGTAATCCACGCGCGTAATGCGCAGCTTCGACCACAGTTCCGCCAGCGCGCCATCGAGCGCCGCCAGCGACACGCTGCCACCGAGCACTTCCTGCATCTTCTGCTTCGAGATCGGCCCTTCCCGCTGAATCAAGGCGAACGCGTCGCAGGCGAGCTGCGAATAAGCTGACCGCGAACCCGCTCGTGGCGCCTGCTTGGGATTGCGCTCTCCCATCAGCGCATAGAAATAGGGAAAGACCGGAGCCGCCACCAGCAATCCATTGTTCTCTTCAAACAACTTGGCCTCGAATACGGTCTTCTCCCGCAACAACCGCACCATGAGTTCGGTTGCCTCGCTCGCGCGCGGATCGGAAAACGCGCGCTGCCAGTCCGGCAGGTGATCGTCTGAGCCGACGAACGCTCCGATCAGCGTGGGCACGAGCAGCGTCGGCCGCTGCGGATATATTAGGCAGAATCCCACTTCCTGCAGAAATGAGCGCGCCTGCTCGATCGTCCGAGCGGCCTTGCCGTCGAGCCGCCACTTCTCGCGGCGAAGTTGTTGAAGTTCGAGATCAGTCATGGGAGTCTCGAGTCCCGAGACGCGAGTTGTGAGCCGAACTGAGCGCAAAGGCTCGCAGCTCAGGACTCGGGACTCGCGACTAGATTCTCTTAAACGCCTTCTGAATATCCTTCACAGAATACCGCAACACCACCGGCCGGCCGTGTGGGCACGACATGGGGTGATCGGTCTTCGCAAGCTCCGTCAGTAGCCATTGCATCTTGTTCTGTTCCAGCGGCATGTTCACCTTGATGGCCGCGTGGCAGGCAATCGACGCCGCAATGCGCGTACGGATTTTTTCCAGATTCAGCGACTGATCTTCGCGCGACAACTGATCGAGCAACTCGTTTAGCATGTGCTCAACCGCACCCGCCTCGATCCCCGCCGGAGCCATCTTGACCGCAATGCTGCGCGCGCCGAAGGGTTCGGCGTCAAATCCGTTGTGCGTGAGTTCGTCGGAAATCTCGGCGAAAACCGCCTGCTGCGCTGGAGACAGTTCGAGAACGATGGGCATTAGCAGGCGCTGGCTTTCGACCCTCAGTGTCGCCCGTTGCTTCAGCACGCGTTCGAATAACACGCGCTCGTGCGCCACGTGCTGGTCGATGATCCAGAGCCCATCTTCATTCACCGCGAGGATAAACGAATTCCGCACCTGTCCTAGCGGCTTCAAAGTCCCGAGCGAGAAAAGTGTCGGCTCGTCGCCATCCACATCCAGCGCCGGAGCGCAACCATGATCCGGAACCGGCTCCGGGCCGCGCGCCAGCGGAAGCGTCTCCAATCCTCGCGCCACCGGAATCGCCGCGTTCGCCTCCACCGCGATTCCGCTTTCAAACTGCAACCGGGCCGAAACCGGAGGCTGAACCGGTGCCTGTAAAGAAAATCCGCCCGCGCGGAAAAAATCCCCGGGTACTCCGCGATTCGCGTTCTCTGCAAGCCGCGATAAATTCGGATCCGGGTCAGACGCAGCGCCGGACACCGGATCCCACGATGGCGCAACTGGCGTCATCGCCCCGGGAGTCAGAGCCTGACTTGCCGTGGCATGCGCCCGCATCTCAGTGACAAACTGTGGCACTGGGCGCGCCTTCATCAACGCGGCTCGCACCGAGTCGCGCACGAAATCGTGCATCACCGTCTGCTGGCGAAAGCGTACCTCGGTTTTCGAAGGGTGCACATTCACATCCACCTCGGCCGCGGGCAATTCCAGAAACAGCAGCACCACCGGATAGACCGATGGCGGAATAATATTCCGATAGGCTTCCGTCAGCGCGTGCTGCACCAGCCGGTCGCGAATAAGCCGTCCATTCACGAATACGAAAATCGAATTGCGGTTTAGCTTCTGAATCTCAGGCTTCGAGACGAAGCCGTGAATCCGCATCTCGCCCGGATCTTTTGCCGTAACCTCGCCATCTTCTTCTTCCACCGCCCGCCGCCATGGCGGTGGCTGGGGCAATCCCACCCGCTCCAGCGCGACGCGCGCGGCCACTGGAATCAACTGATCCAGCGTTTCTTTGCCAAAGACTTGATACACGCGCTCGCTGTAACCCGCCACCGGAGGCGCGACCAGCATGGCATTGGTCGCCGAATGCAATTCGAAATGCTTCTCCGGATGCGCCAGCGCATAGTGCGTAACCAGGGACGCGATGTGCGACAACTCGGTCGACTCCGCCTTCAAGAATTTCTTTCGCGCCGGCGTATTGAAGAAAAGGTCGCGCACCGTGATCGACGTGCCCAGCGGCAGCCCCGCTTCTTCGACGCGGGCAATCTTTCCGCCGTTGATTTCGAGCACCGTGCCGGATTCTTCCTCCGCCGCCCGCGTTTCCAGGCGCAAGCGCGAGACTGATGCGATCGACGGCAAGGCTTCGCCGCGAAATCCCAGCGTGGCCACGCTTAACAGATCTTCGGCGTTTTTGATTTTCGAAGTCGCATGCCGCTCGAAAGCCAGCATGGCGTCGTCGCGCACCATGCCGCATCCGTTGTCGGTGATCTGAATCAGTTTCTTCCCACCGGCCTCCACGCTGATCTTGATGCGCGTCGCCCCCGCATCGAGCGAGTTCTCGAGCATCTCCTTTACCACCGAGGCCGGACGCTCCACCACCTCGCCCGCGGCGATTTTGTTGGCAACGATTTCGGAAAGAACGTGGATGCGTCCCATGGGCAGCTTGTCAATAGATGAAGGGCAGTGGTCAGTTTCGCAGATGCGATGGAAAAAACAAAGGCGGGGACGATGAGTAGCAGCGATGAGTTTGAAAGTTGTCATTCCGGGGCGCGGTCTTTTCGCGCGAGGAACCTGCTGTTTCCCCGGGAAACCCAGGTTCCTCACCGGGCACTTAGCCCAGTTCGGAAGGGCGAAACGAACTTTGTTGACCTACTGCACAACCGTCAGGGTGAACGTGAGCGGCGCGCTATTGTTGGTTACCGGGACCGCCCCTCCGGTGGTCGCGGTGATCGTGATCGTGTACGTCCCGGTTGGCGTTCCAGGATTCTTGTTGGTGCTGTTGGTGCTACCGCTGCATGCGCCCATCCACAACGTGGAGACTCCCAGTACGACGATCAGGCCCAGTATCCGCATGCTGCGCAGGGTTGAAGAACGCTTTCGCGAGCCGACCGTGAAGATGATCCCCAGCAGACCCGGCAGTAGCGCCGCATAAAAGATTCCCGATCCGCGGCCGAACGGTTTGCGCAACTGCGTCACCGGAGCCGTAGCTGAAATGGTGAAGCTTTCGGGTGTCGAACTGCTGACCTGCCCTGTGTTGTAAGTGCACGCCGACTCCGATGCGAGATCGGAGCAGGAATATGACACATTCGCATTGAAGCCATTGTTCCCTGTAAGGTTCACGGTCACCTGTACCGTCGCTCCCTGCGCCACTTGAATCGTCTGGTTATTTCCACCCTGCAGCGACAGTGTGAAAGATTGGTCAGTCGGGTTGACCGTGAGCGAAACCGTGCTGTTGGTGGTGACGCCCCCGCCCGTTGCGGTGATCGGGATTGAAACGTTGACCGGAGTGGTCCCCCCGGCCATGCTGGGCGCGGTACCGATTGTCAGAGTTGTGGTTGTTTGATTTGGGTTTGCAGGAATGGTGCTTGGGCTGAAGCTGCAGTTTGTGATCCCGGCCGGAACGCTACTGCCGCAACTGACTGCGACTTGTGAGTTGAATCCGTTCATCGGAGTTAGCATCACCGTGACATTTACCTGATGACCGGCAATCACCGAAGAACTGGTCGAACTGAGCGTAAACCCGGTGACATTCACAATCGCGGGAGCCGATGGACCGGAAGACGCGTTGGCCGCACTGCCGTTGTAAGTGGCAGTCACACTGTTCGTACCCGCTGGTAGAGACGACGTAACAAATGTGGCCGTTCCATTCGAAATGAAGCCGGAACCTATCGCGGCAGAGGAGCTATTGTTAAAGAAACTCACCGGTCCGGTGGCCGTCGATGGGCTAACAGCGGCAGTAAACGTTACGCTTGCTCCCTGGTTAATGTTGGAAGCCGAAGCCGAGAGCGTGGTTGTGGTCGTCGACCTTGATGCCGTCCAAGCCGTGAAAAGCTTGTTCATATCAACGGATCCAAGCCCTGTAACCTGGTTGTAAGCATGCCCGCCTCCCACGGAGAAACCAAAACTGCCGGTCGAACACTGCAAAGCCAGAGGCTCGAAGCTCGGATCATTTTTGACGCAGGCCACGATGTTGTTCGACGCTCCAAGCGTAGTGGAGTTCGTTCCGTTCTCGATCTCATTGAAGACGCCCGGGGGGTTGGCCGTAAAGAGCGTATAAAGCTGCGAGTTGATGGTCCCCAGACCATTGGCCCCGAGATACTGATTTAACAGGACCGTCATACCCGCGGTGACAGGGGTCGAGGCCGAGGTGCCGCCGAATGCGGAGTTATAGGTGACAAGGGCGTTGTTGATGTCGCCAATATTCCCCGTGGCTGGGATGCAGGTGCTAGTAGAGCTGCTGCCGTTGGTTTCAGACTGAGGCACGCAAACGATGTAAGGATCGTTCACGTTGGAAGCCGAAAAGGCTATATCCGGAACGTCTCGAACCTTGTCGTTGGACGTGACGCCGTTCTGCCAGCTGGGTTTGGGAAATCCGCCATTGGGAGGGGCCGCACAAATCTCAAAGTCGAATCCGCTTACTTGCGTGACTCCGGTGCCGAAGGCGCAGTTGCTGGCGCCGCCACCGCTTCCATCCAGATTATTCACAAAAGACAGGGCGCTATCGTTCCATGCGCTCTCTGGAATGTAGCTGAAGGCAGAGCCTCCGTTGGTACCGTTGCTCCCGCTCCAAAAAGTGCCGGTGCCTTCATCAAACTCCGTTCCGCCAACGCCTGTCACGTTGGGACTGCTGGCGGGATAGCTTACAGAAGGTCCAAGCATTGCGGGATATGCACCGCCATCATAATCACAAGTGGCGGAAGCACCATCGCCCGACGCCGCGAAGAACGAGATGCCCTCACTGGCCGCCTTGGCGTAGGTCGTCTCCGCTGCCGTTATGCTCGGCGCGGTAACAAAGGCCTCGCACAAACCGTAGCTGTAGCTGATCACCGGCGCGAGCGGAGGGTTTTGATCGATGGCCCAGCCCGCACTGTCGTCCACTCCCCCCGAGTTTGCTGAGGAGGTTACGAAAATGATGGTCGCACCACGAGCCACGGAATTCATCCATTCGATATCGAGGTCAGACTCACCTAGGTCTCCTGCGCTGACGCCGGGGTCTGCCCCATCACCTGGGACAACCATCTGAAAATTGCCGGTGTTGCACGTTCCAGCTTGGATGATGGTGTTCGTCGAATCCATCGTGCAGCCGCTAAGACTTGTAAATCCAAAAGCGCTACGGAAATAATTTATGTCTGCGATATAGACGTCGGATTGCCCGGCGATCACAACATTCTGGCCAGTTCCATCAATAGCGGGCGTCTGCTGATACAGCGGATTGATGTCGTAAATGGTGGCAATATCGCCTGGAGCAAGCACCTCCTGCGTTCCTCGGTCTTGGTAGGTATAGTTCGGCCTTTGTTTCAACATGGGGTGGGGGGTGAAATTGTGGAGCCCCCGGAAGCCGCCGACAATTCCGATCAGGGCTGTTGGGATCATCGGCGGTGTCACATTGGCGAAGTGCATCTTGCCCTTCACGCTGAAGTTGTGGATTGTGGTATGGAACACACTTTGCACTTGCCCAACAGTCCCATCAAACGCTAAAAAATCCCGTCCGTGGGCGACATACGTAACTTTCAGCCCTTCCGACTCCAGCCAGGAACTGACCCTCGCGATATCATTTTGGCTCAGGCCGAACTGCTGGCCGAACTGGTCTGACGTGAGCCACTGATGAAACCTGGGCGAATCCGCATTCTGCTGATCCGCCAACAACTTCTGCAGAGCCTGCTGTTGCTGGGGCGAGGGCGTGAACAGCATGGTGACATGAAGCAAGCGAGACTCATCCTCGGGCCCTTGATCGAATTGTGATTGCGCCATGACTGCCACGTGATTTTTCAGTTCAACCATGTTCGCAGTGTCGATCTTTCCGTTGATCCGGTCGGGCGAGGCGGCGAAACTCACGCTGCAGAGGAAGATGGCGGACAGGGCACTCGACACTATGCACTTCAGAGTTCGCATACACGCTCCGGCGGTGAATCGGATGGTTTAGGGCTGTAATTAACCTTATACGGGTTATCCTGTACTTCGATCAAGACAGATGGACATTGGTTGTACCAAGGGATAAAACTTAACAATTCGAGCTCGCATAAAAGCCTGCAATGCCAGGAATTACGCCCGTTTCCGCCGCAACTGCCGGTCTGAAAACCGGAGCAAGCTTAATCTCATCCCGAAAAGATCAGAAAAACACGGACAAAAAGCTGCCTGCCGTATACTGCCCGTGCCCAATTCTCGCCCTGAATCTCCATGAACCCGACGCCACCGGCAAAATTTCGGCTCGCCTATATCGACTGGATGCGCGGCCTGGCTTGCATTCTCATGTTTCAGACCCATTGCTACGACTCATGGCTCGGGGGCACGGCGCGACAGTCGAAGTTCTTCATGTATTCACAACTTGGCGGAACTTTCCCTGCACCGCTATTTCTCTTTCTGGCTGGGATCTCATTTGCGCTGGTTACGGAAAAACTCCGACAGAAAAATCTCAAGCCCGGGCATATTGCGCGCGCGACCATTCGCCGGGGGGCGGAAATTTTCGCCTTCGGCCTGCTGTTTCGGCTGCAGGAGTACGCCATCGCCTGGGGCTGGGCGCCGAAGAGCGATTTGCTGCGCGTTGACATTCTGAACACAATTGGCCTGTCGATGATGCTGATGGGGGTGATGTGCTGGATCGTGCTGGCACTGTCGAAGAACGCAAATCCGGCTGTCCAGCCCAGCGGAGCCGGGCCGGAATTGTCAGGCGGGCGCGCGCGATTGATACTTGCTGCCACGGCCGTAGCTCTGGTGATCTCCCTGCTAAGCCCTTTACTCTGGACCACCTGGCGGCCGCGATTCCTGCCCTGGCCGCTCGAGTCCTACATCAACGGAGTGCACAGCCTGGGCACGCCGCAGGCGTGGCTGTTCCCCATCTTTCCGTGGGCGGCTTTCGCGTTCGCGGGACTTGCCGTCGGATTTCTGCTGCAAACCACGGCCGCTAAGACGCGGGGCGCGACTGTCTTTCTTTCTCTCGGCGGCGCCGGGATCGTGCTGGTCGAACTTTCCCGCTGGCTCGACTCGCTTCCGGTCCAACTTTATTCGTTCTACGATTACTGGCACACGAGCCCGAATTTCTTTCTCATCCGACTCGGTATGTTGATGATGATTCTCACGGCCAGCTATGCCTGGTGCCGCTGGGGCCTCGGGCAGTGGGGATTTAGCCCGCTCATTCAGCTGGGCCAGGCATCATTGCTCGTCTACTGGGTGCATATCGAATTTGTGTACGGAAGGTTTTCGATCCTGCCGAAGCGGGCGCAAGGAATCGGAATGGCGTCGGTGGGCTTGCTGACGATCACGCTGGCGATGCTGGCGCTGGCCTACATTCGAACGCACTTCAATGGCTGGATGAAGGATCGCGGGCTGGAACCGTTCGCTTGGGTGCGCAGCCGGTTGGCGCGCGCAAGCTGATCCGTCACGCAAATCGTTCCACGAACTCGACAATCTCGTGCTCGGCCCAACGGCCGTCATCTCCATCGCCGTTGCCTTGGCCCACGAAGGCGCAATGCCCCCCATCGGCCGGTTCAATGTAAGTGATGTTCGGGTTGGCAAGAATGCGCTCTCGCGTCTCAGGGCGTACGCGAATGAAGGGATCATTCGCCGCGTGGAGGATCAGCGCTGGCACTGCAATTCGGTCGATCACATTGGCCGCCGCAGCTCGCGCGTAGTAATCGTCGGCTCCGGTAAATCCGCAATAATAGGCGGTGACGCGATCATCGAATAGCCGCAAACTGGTGACTCCGCGCAACCGCTCGCGATCGAAGTCGTTGGGAAACAATTTCACCTTGCCGCGAAATCGCCGGTAAAGTTGCATCAGGAAGTACCACTCATAGATTCGGTTGGCGGGCTCGTGCAGCGCGTCGGCGGACGCGGCCAGGTCGATCGCAGGACAGACGGCTGCAACGGCCCGGAATTCCGGAGGCGCATTCTTGCCCCATTCGCCCGCAAGCTTTAGAACCAGATTTCCGCCCATGGAAAATCCCGCCAGCGCGAATTTCGACACGCCGTCGTTCTCGATGATGTTGCATGCGACAGCCGCGACATCGGACGACAAACTGGAGTTGTAGAGCGTAGGCGCGTAGTGATCCATGCCGCCGCAATTGCGCTGATTCATGAGCACGACGTTCATACCAGCACTCAGCGCATGCCGTGCTACTCCGGTCATGTATTGCGACTCGGTGGATCCTTCGAGGCCGTGAACCACGATTAGGGTCAGCCGATCTTCTTTTCGCTCGCTTTGCCAGCGGCACCAGCAACGCACTTTGATTCCGGGCGTAACCTCGACCAGACGCTCCTCGGCCGGAGGCAAGTGAATCTTGCGAGGGAGCACAAAGCTGGCGATGGTTTGGACATGACCGCCCTGCAGCAAGGGATGCGGGCGAAAGGGCGAAGTGGGCTCCCACGCATCGCGCGCCCGCACACGGACTGGGATGTCCTCTTCGGCAGAATCTGAGATTTGCGAACTCCCCACAAATTGATTCTAATAGCAGCTGGAGCCCACATGCCTATCTTCGAATACCTCTGCAAGGAATGCGATTACCGTTTTGAAGCGCTGGTTTACGGCAAGGAAAAAGCCGAGTGCCCGAAGTGCCATACGAAAAAGCTGGAGCCGCTTCTCTCGGTTTTCGCGGTCCCAGCGAAGGGGTCGTCATCTTCGCAATCACCTTCTCCGCGCGGCGCCTGCGGATCCTGCGGCGATCCACGCGGTCCGGGCGCCTGTTCGCTCGGCGACATGAACTAGCTCGGAGGCCATTGTTTCCGCGGCACGGGTCTTCTTCCACGCTTCGAGTCACTTTGGGCACTTCGGGGCAGTGACCGCAGTAACCTGTGCTGGAATTGGCCCCTCTTTTACCATCGAAGTACCCCCCATTCCACATGAGGTTCAGCGCATTCATGGATCGACGCCGTCAGTCGCGTGTTTTTGTTGAGCTTCCCGTGCACATATGGGGCATGGACGCCAATGCCCGTCCTTACACTCAGCCCGCCAGCCTGCGCACGATCAGCGGCCGCGGAGCCACACTGCAGGGGGTGAGCGTCCAGCTGAAGCCAGGAGATGTAGTTGATCTTTCGTATCAAGGAACCAAGGCGCAGTTCCGCGTGGTCTGGCTCGGGCAGCCGGGTTCGGAAATGCAAGGCGAGGTGGGAGTGGAAAACCTGACCCACGACGTTCAACTCTGGGACGTAGATCCGCTGCGCTGTGCCGCCGCAGTGGGCCAGGGATAGTTCAGAATCTGCCCCTACTGCACGGTCGTATCTTGATCTTCCGGCGCGCCGTGCCGGCGCAATAACTGCGGCAAATTCTGCGAAAACGCCGAGCGCGGCAGAACCATATCGCAGCCCACTTCGTGCGCCTTCTGCTTCAAGTCTCCCTGCACATGCGACAGGAACCCGATAATCGAAGTGCCCTTCTTCAGCTTGGTCTTCAGCTTCGGAATCAAGGTGAGCGGCTTCACGCCGTTGTTGTTCAGATCGAAGATGATCAGGGACGGCTTTTCTTCGCCGTTCTGCTGCATGCGGTCCATGAGGTCTTTATCGGTCTTTACGAACTCAACTTTGACGTTGAGCTTGCGCGCCGTCTCCTGAATCTTTGCCATGAAGAAGAGATCTTCGATAAAGGCAAAGATGCGGGAAGTGGCGTCGCCGTTAGCGGGCAGCGGCTCCGGCTCGGGCTGCGCAAACTGAGGCGCAAATCCCGGCCTCTGCCGTCCACCCTTGTGGCCGTTGTTGCCACCGCCTAGCACCGCGCGATAGCTGTGATCCATGGGCGCCGTGTAGATGCCGTCTTTGTTTTCGCGACTCAGTCCGGGGCCGGGCCCTCGTTGCCGCTGGTTGGTCGGACGGCGTCCGCGCCGTCGTCTTCTTCCCCCTCCTCCACCGGAGGGCCTTCCTGGTCCTGCGTTCATAGTCCTCTCAAGCTGTTGCGTCGAACTGCAAAATGTTGCGATTCAGAAAAGGCGTAGCCGTCGATAACTCCGCGTTATAGGAACAGGGCACTCCCGGCACATGGGTCTAGCGCGCTAAGGGCGGCGACTGGGTACACTCTGGAACGAACCCCGACTCTCAAAACAAACTGCTATTCGCGAATGAAAATACAAATCGTTTAGTATCGGTTTATCGGATCCGTGGGCGCTGCCTCGGAACGGCTAGCGCGGAAGGCCTGCGCGGGAACGAGGCCTAGCTTTACAGAACAAGTCTATCCTACTCGTCCTTACGGAACCACGCAAGGTCAATTCCACGTAGATGAGCGCACGGCGGTACATGACTGATCAGGGGTTCACCCGGGAGAGCCTACAGTCCGCCCCGTCCGGACGGGAATGCGTTAGACGGTCGAGACTTCTCTCGCCCACTGCTGCGCCTGCCAATAGAATCCGGCTACGTCTTCCGGGTCAAGATGCAGGCTCTCGCTGAGCTGCGCCGCCGCCTTCCATTCTCCACTTTCATGCGCCAGCATCATTTGGTAAATCGGGCGCAGCGCGCTGGACCGTCCCAGCAGCACGCACTTCGTTTCCCGATCGAGAGGAATCTTCTCCAGAACCTCGGCCATCGGCATCTCGAGCATGGCGTCAACCAGCGACAAAAGCCCCAGCAGAAAAAGATCCGACTCGCCGTGCGGCACTCGTGGCGCCAGCAGTTCGCCAAAGCGCCCGCGCACCAGCGCCGAGAGCACCAGATCGCTGGTCTTATCCTGCCCCGCTCCTACCGCGGCCACCAGCCTGACCCAACGTCGCACCTCCCGTTCGCCCAGCATCGACAGCGCATGCCGCACCGAATGGATCTCGCTCTTGAACGCGAAGATGGACGAGTTCAAATAGCGCAGCAGCCGGTAACAGACCGAGGCCTCAGCCTTGATGATTCTTTCCAGTCCCTTGATGTCTAGGTCCGGCCGCGAGACCTCCTGT
Organism: uncultured Acidobacteriota bacterium; assembly: GCA_963701925.1. Classification (GTDB taxonomy): domain Bacteria; phylum Acidobacteriota; class Terriglobia; order Terriglobales; family Acidobacteriaceae; genus Sulfotelmatobacter. The sequence goes on along the minus strand of CAVPBQ010000003.1, from coordinate 438,232 downwards.
AGCATGTGCAGGTAGTGCAGACGGTTTGCCGGCATGTCGCGAGCGCTCAAAGTCTCGGGACGGCGGAAAAAATATCCCTGGAAATACACGAACCCTTGCTCGCGGGTGCGAATGAAATCGTGCTGGGTTTCGACCTTCTCCGCCAGCATGCGGCAGCGCCATGGTCCGTAACGCTTCACCATCGCCGACCGCTGCTCGTCAGTCGTCAGCGTCATCTCCACTTTGATGATGTCGGCCATATCCGCCAGCGCTGCGCGCTTGTCGTCCGCCACGAAATCATCCAGCGCGATCATGTAGCCGGCTTCTTTCAGATTCTGGCAGGCGGCAATCACGTCCGGATCGGGGGGAACATCTTCCAGAATCTCCACCACCGTGGAAGTGGACGGCAACAACGTAACCAGCCCCTTCAGCAGCGTGTCCCGCGTGCAGTTCACAAATGCCCGCCGCCCATCGCATAGCACGTCGAGGCCGATCAGCAGCGAACTATCCAGCGTCGAGCGCGAGGCTTCGTCCGTATCCCCGCTAAAGTAATTCACCAAACCGTCGCGAAACAGCAATTCGTATCCGAATACCTTCTCGTCGCGATCGAAAATGGGCTGCCGCGCCACATAGCGCAAGGGATGCGCATCCGGCACCCGAGCCTTCGCCGTCCCTTGTCCAGACACTCCTTGCCCCGCCCCTGTAGTAGTCATCTTGGTATCTATCGGCGGGAGAAATGGAAAACTTGCCTGAGCGGATGCAGCCGTTACCGGAGACATTTCGAGACGAGACGATCTCTCGAGTCAAATATTGGCAAAGGCTAAGAGTGTGCGGAGACAGCGTCTATTCGGTCTTCTCCAGCTGCGCGCTAAGATGCACGTCACTTCCAGCACTTACTTTCAGCGTCCGTTCCCAGTCCTTAAACCCGGCCTTCTTGACGGTAATCGTGTGGCTTCCTTCCGGCACCTGCACGTCTGAAGGAGTGTTTCCGACAAAGCTGCCATCCAACTGGATATCGGCGCCACTGGGATCGGAATCGAGCTGAAGCTTTGCGGACGTCACATTGGGAGAGGAATTGCCAGAGGCTTCCTGCACATCCGGCACCTTGGGTTGAAATTTTGCGATATCCAATTTCATGTCGCCATTGACATAAGCGGTAATCTCGGTTCCTTTGGGGATGCTGATGTCCTTGCCGTGCATGAACAGAAAGAATGGCGCCGCGGGGAAGAACACCAGGCTGGTTGCCACCATGCCACCCACCATCGCGCCAGTGTGGCCTCCTCCCTTCATATCTTTGACGGAGCGCAACGCAGCTTTCTGGTCGTCGATGAGCTTCACGTAGTCGATGTTAATGTCCAACTTCCCTCCGCGCGCCATTCGGCGTTTGGCCTGCGCTTCCGTGACCGTTGCGAAGGCAAGACCTCCCTTCGGAATGACGAGTGTGCCCTTCAAGCTCACATCCTCAAGCACCTCGAAATCAATCGTGTCTCCGACATGGGCGTCCCCCGAGGAGACGGTCCGATTGATTCGCAGTCGCACCGGAGTGCTGTCTTCCAGCACGAAACCTTTTGGTGCGGCCGGGGCAGCGGGAGTCGCGGAATCAGAAACCGGCGGCTGCTGGCTTTGCGGCGGTGCAGGGGCGGCCGATGGCTGAGTCGAGTCAGCTTGCGCATTCAGTTGCGCGGAACTCATCAGCAGGGCGAACAGGAGAACAATCAGGGCGGTCTTCATAACTCGACAAACTCCGTTAACGAAGAAACTGGGGGATGATCCGGGGAACGCTAATTATCTTCTCCGTGGCCGGCTGCGGCAATGACTGTTTGTGTGCCGAAGAGGAAAGATTGCGTCTGTGCCGGTTTGGGAAGGATAAGGCGCAATTAGGCACTATGCTGTGACGCTGGTCACAGTATCTCTGCATGGACGAAGAAAAGGGAGCGCTCTCGCGCTCCCCCCCCTCGACTGACGCCTGATCCCCGGCGACTACTAGTACTTCGGCACCTTCGGATCCACACGATCCGACCACGCCGTGATCCCGCCCACCAGGTTGTGGACCTTGGCGAACCCCGACTGCTGCAGGAACGCCACAGCCTTCGCGCTACGTCCGCCCATTTTGCAGTGCACCACGATGTCGCGGCTCGAATCGAGTTCGTTCACGCGCTTGGCCAGATCATTCAACGGAATCAGATATCCGCCTAGATTGCAGATCTGATATTCGTGCGGCTCGCGCACATCCAGGACAAACAAGTCTTCCTTCGCATCCAGCCGCCGCTTCAATTCTTCGACCTGTATTTCCGGAACGCCGCTGCTCACCGGTTTTTCCTCCCCGCGAATGCCACAAAACTCGTTGTAGTCTATCAGTTTGGTCACCGTGGGATGCGTGCCGCACACGGGGCATTCGGGATTTTTTCTGAGCTTTAATTCGCGGAACTTCATGCCCAACGCATCGACCAGTAGAAGTCTTCCGATCAGCGGATCGCCGATGCCCAAAATCAACTTAATGACTTCCGTGGCCTGCATCACGCCCACGAGTCCGGGCAGAATTCCGAGCACGCCGCCTTCCGCGCATGAGGGCACGAGGCCTGGCGGCGGCGGTTCGGGATAGAGGCAGCGATAGCACGGGCCATCTTTCGTTGCGAACACACTGGCCTGCCCTTCGAAGCGGAAAATCGATCCGTAGACATTCGGCTTTCCGGTCAGCACGCAGGCGTCGTTCACCAGATAACGTGTCGGAAAATTGTCAGTGCCGTCAGCGATGATGTCGAACTCACGAAACAATTCGAGCGCATTGGCGCTGCTCAACCGGGTATCGAACGTGCGCAAATTCAGAAACGGATTAATGCCCTTCAGCTTGTCCGCCGCCGAATCCAGCTTCTTGCGTCCCACGTCCGCTGTCGAATGAATGATCTGACGCTGCAGGTTGGTGTAGTCGACCACGTCAAAATCGACCAGGCCGAGCGTACCCACGCCCGCCGCCGCGAGATACAGCGCCATCGGCGAGCCGAGTCCGCCCGTCCCGATGCACAACACGCGCGCAGCCTTCAGCTTCTGCTGCCCATCCATGCCAACCTCGGGGATGATCAGATGCCGCGAGTAGCGCAGGATTTCGTCTTTGCTGAGAGTTGCCGGAATTTCAGTAGTGGTCCCCATAGGGAATGCGGTTCGCTTGTAAATTGTCGTCGAGCACGGTCGAGTCGAAGTATGCCTACCGGCCGCCTGCGATCGAAGGCACAATCGAAATCTGATCGTCATCCTTCAACGCGGTCGCTTCCTTCTGCAGGTAGCGGATGTCTTCATCGTTGACATAAACGTTCACGAAAGCTCGAAGTTTGCCTTCGTCGGTGTAAAGGTGCTTGCGCAAGTCGGGATGCTGCTCCAGCAACGCGCTCATAGCTTCGGCGACGGTCCCGCCCTTTACTTCAATTGAGGCCCGCTTGCCGACATATTGACGCAGCGGCGTAGGAATATGGATCTTGCTCATAGATGTACTGTAAGAGATGCGGCCAGCCTACGGCAAGATTCACAGCCTCGCCGACCTGACACTTTCAAGCCACTTATCTCCAAGCGGGACGCGAACCTAGAATCGCCGCGGGAGAATAATTATGACAATCTTTGATTCAAATCGCCCCCGCGTAATTGATACTGGCGGCCACGGCGCGGCCTTGCTTCGTTTGATCGGACTCGGCGTCCTCGCATTCGTATTGGTAATTCTCTTCTTCAGTTCTGTAACCCGCGTGGGCACGGGCCACGTCGGCGTGCTCACTTTGTTCGGCAAGGTCACTGGAGAGACTTTAGGAGAGGGCATTCACGTCATCAATCCGCTGAAGACCAACAACGAAATGTCGATTCAGACCCAGACCCTCAAAGAGTCGGCCAGCGTGCCCTCGAGCGAGGGCCTGATGATGAGCCTCGATACCTCGCTCATCTATCACCTCAATCCCGATCGCGCGGCCGACGTCTTTCAGCACATTGGCGGCGATTATGAAAACGTTGTGGTCGAACCCACGCTGCGCTCCGCCATTCGCGAAGCCACGGCTTCCCACACCGCCAACGCTCTCTACACTGGTGAGCGCGAAATGGTCGCCAAGCAGATTACTGATCAGATAACCACCGAACTGAACAAGCGCGGCATCTCCGTGGAAAACGTGCTGCTGCGCGACATTCAACTGCCGGCCACGCTGAAGGCCTCCATCGAAGCTAAACAGCAGGCCGAGCAAGAAGCTCTCGCCATGAATTTTCGTCTGCAGAAAGAAACTCAAGAGGCGCAGCGAAAGCGCATTGAAGCCGCCGGCGTGCGCGACTTCCAGCAGATCGTCGCGCAAGGCATAACGCCATCGCTGCTCGAATGGAAAGGCATCGAGCCCACCGAAAACCTCGCCAAGAGCGCCAACTCAAAAGTAGTGGTGATCGGCAATAACAAAAACGGCCTGCCGCTGATTTTGGGTCAGTAACGCCGACGCCACGTGCGAGTATGTAGGGACAGCCGCTAAGCTTGCCCTGAGCGAAGTCGAAGGGGCTGTCCATTGCCCGAAAAGGCAAACGCTTTTCGCTGCTAACATGATCGAGTGCCAGCCCTGTTAGAAATCCGCAACCTGAACATAGACTTCTCTTCGGCTGCCCCGCGGGCCACGGGGACATCTATCCCCGCGCGGGCAGTGCGTGATCTCAGCTTCTCCATTGCACCTGGCGAGGTTCTTGGCCTGGTCGGGGAATCCGGCTCGGGAAAATCGATTACCTCGCTGGCCATCATGCGTTTACTCCCGACGCAGGCTCGCACTTCGGGCGAAATTCTCTTCTCCGAAAACGGTTCGGCCCGAAGTCTCTTTTCATTGGCTGACGATTCCATGCGCCAGCTTCGGGGATCACGCATGGCCATGATCTTTCAGGAGCCCATGACCGCGCTAAACCCCGTGATGCGCGTGGGCGATCAGATCGCCGAGGCCGTGCTCGCGCATCATCCGATCTCAAGAAGCGAAGCGCACGAGCGTGCTGTAGCCGCGATGAACGATGTTGCCATTCTTGAGGCCGCACGCCGCGCCCGCGACTATCCTCATCAGCTTTCCGGCGGGATGCGTCAACGCGTCATGATCGCCATGGCCATCGTCAACCGTCCACAGTTGCTGATTGCCGACGAGCCGACGACCGCACTCGACGTGACCATTCAAGCGCAGATTCTAGATCTATTGGCGGAGCTGCGTGAGAAATTTGGCCTGGCCATGCTCTTCATCTCGCACGATCTTGCAGTGGTCTCGCAAGTGGCGGACCGGGTTGCGGTCATGTACGCGGGCAATCTAGTCGAACTCGGAACCCGGCAGGATATTTTTCAGGCGCCAGCGCATCCCTATACCCGCGGCCTTCTCCACGCCATTCCTGATCTCAAGACCGATCGTTCACGGCCGTTGACCACCATCGAAGGCACTGTGCCTGGGTTGCATGCCCTGCCGAGCGGATGTCCGTTTGAGCCGCGCTGCGAATTCCGCGTGGATGAATGCGCCCGGTCGCTGCCCCCTCTATTGGCCGTCGGCAACGGCCACTGGGCTCGTTGCCCGGTCTTGAATCAAAGATCTGTCGGGTAAAGCGGGATTATTTCTCTTTCAACTTTCTGGATTTCTCTTCCACTCCGCGGGCCAGCTTCGCCTTGTGATCGTGCAATTTCTTTGCGACCGATGCATCGGCGAGAGCGATCATCTGGGCCGCAAGAATACCAGCGTTCGTCGCCCCTGGCTTTCCGATCGCGACCGTCGCCACCGGAATGCCCGCCGGCATTTGCACCGTCGAGAGCAGTGAGTCCATCCCCTGCAGCGAGGTCGAAGGGATGGGCACGCCAATCACGGGAAGTGTAGTATGCGCCGCGATCACGCCCGCCAGATGCGCCGCACCGCCGGCTCCGGCGATGATCACACGAATTCCGTTCTCCGCGGCCTTGCGCGCGAAGTCCGCGGTGCGATCGGGAGACCGATGTGCGGAAGTTACGTCAATTTCGTATGCGATCCCGAAGTCATCGAGCGCCTTGCCCGCCTCGCGCATGATCTCCAGATCGGAATCACTGCCCATCACAATCGAAACCTGCGGTTTGCTCATCTAGTCTCCTAACTGTTTATTGCGGGTTTCACCGCCGACTTCGCTCGATAAAGGACCAAATCAACCCATGCGATGGACAGAGCCAAAGGAACGATTACTACCGCCATCCAAGAATCCTCCGCGAAACTACCCCAGAGCGAGAAGAACATGCCTGTAACTTTCACTGCAAACAGAATCCAAAGGCTCACATTGATGATGCGCGCGCTCTTTGGGTGCACAACATCGAGGACAACTCCCAAGATCGCGAACGCTGCAAGCAACGCCCAGAATCGTCGAGCGTCGAAAATGATGTACCAGCGCTTGTAGTGCCAGATTGAGCAACAAAAATAATCAACGATAAGGGTAAACAAAAAACAGGTTAGTGGCAGTCACAAATAAAAAACGACCCGGCCGTCGCGGAAGGCTCATGGCTTCTTCAGAGCTCTTGCCGCAATATCTCTCCGGTAGTGCGCGCCCGCGAAGCTGATTTTCCCGCACGCCTCATAGGCTCGCGCCACCGCCGACTCCAGGTCTCCCGCCCGCGCCGTCACGCCCAGCACGCGGCCACCAGAAGTGTAATACGCTCCATCGCGCTTCGAGGTGCCCGCATGAAAAACTTTCACGCCCTCGACCGCATTGGCATCTTCGATCCCGTCAATCCGCTTGCCCATCTCGAACGTTCCCGGATAGCCTCCCGAAGCAATTACGACGCACACCGAGGCATCGTGCGACCATTTGAAATCACCCTCGCTCACGCGCCCTTCGATCGATGCCTGCAGCGCGTCGACCAGATCACTTTCCAGCCGCATCAGAATCGGCTGCGTCTCCGGATCGCCGAAGCGGCAATTGAATTCGAGCACCATGGGCCCGCGCGCTGTCATCATGAGCCCGCAGTAGAGCACACCTTTGAACTCGGAACCTTCGGCTTTCATGCCCGCGACCACCGGACGCGCGATGTGATTTACCAGCCAGTCGCGCATTTGGTCGTCGACAATGTCGCGCGTCGAATATGCGCCCATGCCGCCAGTGTTTGGCCCGGTATCACCATCTCCCACGCGTTTGTGATCCTGCGCCGCCACGAGCGGCACGACGCGCTCACCGTCGCTGAAAACCAGAAACGAGAGCTCGTCGCCCTTTAAACATTCTTCCAGCACGACCCGCGCTCCTGCTTCGCCAACCATCTTCCCGCTGAGCATTTCGGCTGCGACGCTGGCCGCCTCTTCCTTGCTCTTCGCGATCACCACGCCTTTGCCAGCGGCGAGTCCATCGGCCTTCACCACAATCGGCGTGTGGAAGTGGCTGAGAGCGTCACGTACCTGCTCGATAGAATCGCAAATCGCGAACGGTGCAGTGGGAATGTGATGGCGCTGCAGAAATTCCTTGGCGAAGCTTTTGCTCGACTCCAACTGCGCCGCGCCTTGGGTCGGACCAAACGCCGGCCATCCGCGGCGCTGAAATTCATCTACGACGCCCAGGCTGAGAGGAAGTTCCGGACCGACGACGGTCAAGTCAGGAGCCAGTCGCGCAGCCAGCGCCGTGATTGACTCCAAACTTTTCAGATCCGCCGGCAGGCACTCGGCCTCGTCCGCGATGCCGCCATTTCCGGGGGCGCAGAAGAGTTGGGTAACGCGCGGGGATTGCTGCAACTTCCATACCAGCGCGTGTTCGCGCCCGCCGGCGCCTAGAACAAGAATTTTCATAGCCAGAGAAAATCAAGGTTAGGGGCACAGGCAGGAAACTGTCAAACACCCCGGGCACGATTCCGTTGTTCAGACTGTTAGCGATTAACTATGATTAACCCGCATCGTATAATCTGCGCAGATGATCACCGTCTCGAAAGAGGACTACCTCAAGTCGATTCTCGAGGCCGAGAGTGAGGGCGAGACCGTCATCCCTGCCCGCCTCGCCGACCGGCACAAAGTTTCTCCGCCTGCGGTCACCATGGCGCTTCGGCGGCTGAAGAAAGACGGGCTCGTTCGCATTACCAATGCCGGCGAAGTACGACTCTCGGCGGCCGGTCGCAAGATTGCACGCAAGCTCACGCTCCGTCACCACCTCATCGAGCGCATGCTCGCAGAAATGTTCGGCATGGAGTGGTGGAAAGTTCACGATGAGGCGGAGCGTCTGGAACACGCCGTCTCTCCCGATTTCGAAGCACAGCTCCTGGCCAAGCTGGGTAGCGCCGGTGCCTGTCCTCACGGCAATCTGAGCGAAGTGGAGAGTCCGGATAGCCGCCGGCGCCGCGGCCTAGTCTTGCTTGCCGACGCGGAACTCGATACTGCCTACATCGTAAGCGGAATCTACGAGCGCGATCGCCAGTTGCTGGAATTCCTGGAGCACCGCGGCGTTCGCCCCGGAGCCAGGCTGCGCCTGCTCGAGCGCAACTACGACCAGACTCTCACTCTCTCCACGCCCGCAGGGACGGTCTCACTCGGTCCCGCGGCATCCCGACGCGTCTGGCTCGCGCCGGCACCACGCCCTAAGCGTTAATTTCCGTCGCCCATTGGGTCTCCGCCCCGGCGAAAACTAGTTAACTATGGTTTATCTCCTGATATATACTTATGCTAACTTCCAGGTTTTCGGGTGGGGTGCCGCTCCGCCGACATTCTCTGAGATGACTGCTCCAAGCACAGCACCTAATTCCGGCGCACCACTTGGTTCACAAGCGGACCATCCATCCGGCTCATCAGCTATTGTCATCACCCACGAAGATATAGACCGCGCCCATGACCGCGAACTGGTTCTCGAAACCCGCGCCCGGCAAGGCTTCTGGCCGCGCACTCGCCTGCTGTGGCTCCTGATCGGCCCCGGCATCCTGGTCATGCTGGGAGAAAACGACGGGCCCAGCATGCTCTCCTACGCGGCAACCGGCGCGCGCTTCGGTATCGGGTTTTTCCTGCCGTTCGTCGTGCTCACATTCCTCATGGCTTGCGTCGTTCAGGAGATGACGGTGCGCCTGGGCGCGGCCACCCATCGCGGCCACGCAGAACTGATCTTCGAGCGCTTCGGTCCCTTCTGGGGATGGTTCTCCATGGTCGACCTCATGCTCGGAAATTTCTTGACGCTGGTCACTGAGTTCATCGCCATTCGCGCTGGACTTGGCTATTTCGGTGTGCCTCCGGCAGTCGCGGTTCTGGGCGCATGGCTGGTGCTGGTCGCGGCGCTGACGGCTCACCGCTACTGGACTTGGGAGCGTGTGACTTTGGCCGCAGCCGTTTTCAACCTCATATTCGTTCCCGTCGCTCTGCTCAGCCATCCGCATTGGGGAGCGATCGGCGGCGCAATGCTGCACTGGAAGCCGCTCCCCGGCGGTCTGACGCAAGACACCGTCATGATTTTGTTAGCCGATATCGGCGCCACGGTCACTCCGTGGATGCTATTTTTCCAGCAGAGCGCCATTGCCGACAAAGGACTCACCATCCGCGACATTCGCTTCGGCCGAATCGATACCGTGGTCGGCGCGGCTTTGGCCGCGCTGGCAGCGCTCGCGACCATTGTTGCCACGGCTCCTCTGTTCGCTCACGGCATGACCGCAGGAAACTTCGAAGCCGGCGAGTTCGCCCAAGCCTTGCAGCTATTCGTGGGTCGATGGGGCGCTTCGCTGTTCGCGTTGGGAATGTTCGAGGCGGGCATGGTCGCGGCCATCACCATCTCCACGTCGTCCGCCTACGCCTTCGGGGAAGTCGCTCGCCGCCCCCATAGCCTGAATCTTCCCTTCCAGCAGGGAAAGTCGTTCTATCTGGTGCTGATTATCGAAGCTGCAGCGGCCGCTGCGCTCGTCCTAATCCCCGGCATTCCACTGGTCTATATCGTTCTCGTGGTAAATGTCATCGCGGTATTGGCCATGCCTCCGGCGCTGCTGTTTCTCTACATGCTGGTCAACGACCGCGAGATGATGGGCGACCTGGTAAGTCCGCTGTGGGCGAATGTTTTAGCTCTTGGAGTAGTGGTGGCGCTGGTAGCAGCCGGTATTCTTTTCGGGGTCAGTGTGGTAGCACCGCATGCGCTCGCAGTTTTCGGAGGACGATAAATGGAATCGCATCTTCCCTCACCGGGTGAATCCATCAGTTCTGATGCCGTCGCATCGGTGGTGGCAGCGCTCGAACCTGATCAACTCATTTCCGCCAAGGAACTCCGCACTACTCGCCGCCGCCAGCTGACTGCCACCGAAAAGATTCTGTTCTGGCTGCTGAGGTTCTACCTGATCTTCATGTTCGGAATCGTGATCTACCAGGTCTGGACCGGAGCCCGTCATTAAAGTTCAAGTCGACCTGCCTGCGGGGCATCTGTTGATCGCCTCTGTTCTCCCAGTGCAATCAGGTCATTCCTGTATGGCTTCCTGATTACTGGACTATCACCTTAGGTACCAACTAGTATGAGTCAAGGAAGCGGGGATTCTTCTCGGGCACTTTGAGGTCGTCGTCAGCGCCTGACCATCCTTCGCAAAATCGCCGTCTATGTTGGGGACTTCCAGCCGTACACGCAAGCTCCTGGAGCCATCGAAGCTCGACACGGGGCTACTCGCACGATACACACTCGGGATCATGGCCGGGATAGCCGCCCTTGTGCTTCGCGAGCTGCTTAATCCTCTCTTCGGAGTGCATAATCCGTATCACACGGCTTGGCTAGCCGTTGTGTTCTCCGCCTGGTACTGTGGGGTCGGCCCCTCACTGGTCACCGTACTGATTGGCGCGACTGGAGTTTGGTACTGGTTTCTGCCTCCGACGCACTCTTTCGCCGGCAAGGACGTTGCGGAGATCTCCGGCATCGTGGGATTTCTGGTCTTCTCAGGCATCATTATCGCTTTTGGCGAATCGACTCGTCGCAGCATCTTCAAGCGGCAGCAAGCCGAGGAAGAATTGCGCAAAGCTCACAACGAGTTGGAAGATCGCGTCAAGCAGCGAACTGCCGCACTAGAGCAAAGAACTGCTGAAGTCGTCGAGAAGGCCAATATGCTCGACATGGCGAACGACGCCATTTTCACCAAGACCTCCGACGGCAGAATTTCGTTCTGGAATCGTGGCGCTGAACGGCTTTATGGCTGGACGCTGATCGAGGCTGTGGGCCAACTTGCATCTGAGCTGATGAACACCGAATACCCCATCGCTCAATCGGAGATTGAGGCGCGGGAACAGTGGGAGGGCGAACTCGCCCAGTCCACTCGAGACGGCGGTCGAATCGTCGTCGCCAGCCGCTGGACAAAATTGCGGGACGAGCGCGGAAATCCGGTAGGCTGGATGGAAATCAACACCGACATCACTGCCCGGCGCCGGGCGGAACATGCTGCCCGAAGCCTGAGCGGCCGCATCCTCACCTTGCAGGACGACGAGCGCCGCCGCTTAGCTCGGGGACTCCACGATAGTCTAGGACAATATCTGTCAGCGCTGAAAATGAATCTCGACATGATGTCGATCGCGGACAGCGAACAGGCCGCTCTTAGATCGGAATGTCGTGACATCGCAGATCGTTGCCTCACAGAGACTCGCACCATCTCTTACCTGTTGCATCCGCCTTTGCTCGATGAGGCCGGATTCGGCTCAGCCGCGCGCTGGTACGTGGAAGGATTTGCCCAGCGTAGCGGCATTCAAGTCGACCTGAATCTGCCAGACGGTCTGGGCCGCTTGCAGGAAGAGGTTGAAATCGCCCTGTTTCGTGCCTTGCAGGAAGGCTTGACCAATGTCCACCGGCACTCCAGCGGAACGGCTGTAGAGATTCGGGTGGCGCTCGACGCTTCTCGCGTGCAACTCGAAATTCAGGACAACGGTCTCGGAATTCCTCGACATACCTTGGATCATTTGCTCGACGGGGAGGCTGGGGCCGGAATCGGCATTGCCGGCATGCGAGAACGGGCGCGGGAATTGGGAGGATTGCTCCAGATCGAATCCGATGGCGCAGGCACGCTGGTGAAACTCGCACTCCCGCTTCATCATTCCACTACGAAAGTCAAAACTGAGCGACCGAGCAGTCCGCGGCGGGTTTCGGCCGCCTGATTTCAAAAACAGGTCTCGAAGCTGGCCTCGGCGCCCGCGTCGGATTGACCCTCGCGAAAGGTCCGACTAAAATCGCGTCACTCAATGTCTGGGGTTCTCCAATGAAAACTAGTCGCTTCCAGTTCGCTGTTTGGATTTTGCTCCTCTGCTTCGCCGCTAGCTACAGCCTGGTCGCTGACGACGAAAAGGATCATCACCACCACGAAGATCTGAATGAGACGCAACTCGGAACGGTCCACTTCCCAGTGTCGTGCACTGCGGCCGAGCAGAAGCCTTTCGCGCGCGGAGTCGCACTCCTGCACTCCTTCTGGTATGAGGAAGCTGAAAAGGAATTCCTCGATATCGCCAAAGACGATCCCAACTGCGCCATGGCGCATTGGGGAATCGCGATGAGCATTTGGCACCAACTATGGAATTCCCCTGATGCCAAAGTCATCGCCCGCGGCTTCGGCGAGGCCGATACCGCTGAAAAACTGGCCAAGAAGGCCACTCCGCGCGAGCAGCTTTACATCGCGGCGATCAAAGCTTTCTACAGCGACTCCGCCAAGCTCGACCAGGACGCTCGGGCCAAAGCCTATTCCGACGCGATGAAGAAAGTCCACGAGTCCTACCCCGACGACCACGAAGCCGCGGCCTTCTACGCGCTGTCGCTGCTCGCGTCCGAGCCGCACCACGACGCAACTTTCGCCAACCGCAAAGAAGCCGCCGCCATTCTCGAAAAGCTCTTCGCCATCGAGCCCGATCATCCCGGAGTCGCGCACTACCTGATCCATAGTTACGACAAACCGCAACTTGCCCAACTCGGCATTCCGGCCGCGCGCCGCTACGCGAAAGTCGCGCCCGCGGCTCCTCACGCCTTGCATATGCCGTCGCACATCTTTGCCCGCGTCGGTTTGTGGCAGGAAGATATCCAGTCGAATCTCGCATCCATTGCGGCAACCCGGAAGACAGCCGCCATGGGCATGGGCGGCGAAGGTCACCAGTTCCACGCCATGGATTTTCTCTTCTACGCCTACATGCAAAGCGGGCGCGAATCCGACGCTCGCGCGCTCATGGACGAAGTGAGCAAGATGCCCGAGATGCACGACATGTACGGCGTGGGATTCGACCCGCACCTGGCTACGGAAGCCAACTTTGCGGCCTTGTATCCCATCGAGATGCGTGACTGGGCAACGGCTGCCGCCATTACTCCCATGGAAATTCCAGGAACCGCCAGCGACTCCTTCGGTTATTGGGCCAAGGCGATCGGCTCGGCTCACCTTCATCAGACCGAGGACGTCCGTAAAGATGTCCACGCCATCGAAGTCATTCACCAGAAATTTGTGGATCAAAAGAAGGATTTCTTTGCCGAGGGAACCGAGAGCGATCTGAAGCAGGCGCGAGCCTGGCTGGCCTTCTCCGAAGGCAAATACGACGATGCCGTCGCTATTTTGCGTCCGTTGGCTGAAAAGGAAGAAGCGCTCGGTGAGGAACCGCAAGGTATCCCCAGCCGGGAGATGATTGCGGAAATTCTGCTCGAAGCCAAACATCCGCAGCAGGCTCTCGTCGAATATCAGGCCGATTTGAAGTTCAGCCCAAACCGTTTCAACGGCCTCTATGGTGCAGCCCGCGCCGCGGAAGAAGCCGGCAGGCAGAGCGATGCGAACGAGTACTACGCGCTACTGGTCAAAACCTGCGAGGGCGGAAGCTCGACACGGCCGGAGTTGAGTCGCGCGAGGGAATTGCTGGCGAAGAAGTAACGCTGGCCGTGGCATTTTGGGCTGACAAATATTCACCTTGAGGCAAATGCATAAGAAGAGGCGAACCTATCACATCGCTTTCATCCTGGCGATGCTTGTCGTGCTCGCGAACGGCGCGCTGCTTGCCCAAACTGGCGCGCCAACGATTTTCGTGAATTGGGACAAGAAGACACCCAACCGCACCGTCCCCACCCTGCAGGCTGTGGTGAATCCGATGCTGCGTCGTGGCTCGCCCATCCACGATGCCGCCTTCGACGCGCTTCGCGGCCTGGGCGCCGACTATGTTCGCTATGCCTTCTGGTTTCCGTATCCGAAGCTGGCTGTTGCCGAATTGAGGCCTCCCGACGCGACTCAGACTTATTGGGATTTCCAGTACATGGACCCGCTGGTGGAAGACTTCCTCAACGCCTCGGGGGCTCACCCCAGTGTGATGAGCTTCAGCACTATTCCGCAGTGGATGTTTACCACGCCCCAGCCGGTCTTATATCCCAACGATCCCAATCAGGTGATGTGGAATTACACGCAGGGCACGCAACTCCTCGATCTGAAAGCGCTCGGCGATTACTATGCGCGGGTCGCGAGTTGGTATATGCAGGGCGGCTTCACCGACGAATTGGGAAAGTTCCATTCCTCCGGACATCATTACGACATTCGCTACTGGGAGGTCTTCAACGAGATCGATGGAGAGCATGACACCACGCCCCAGCAATACGTAGAACGCTACGATGCCATCACCAAGGCAGTGCTGAAGGTCGCGCCGGCGATGAAATTTGTGGGGCTCGCGTTGTCGGCGCCGTCCGACGCTCCCCGAACCTTCGCATATTTTCTGGACCCGAAGAATCACCAGCCGGGCGTGCCGCTCGACTACATTTCCTTTCACATCTACGCCACGCCATCGGGCGATCAGACGATCGATAGCTGGCAGCATACTTTTTTCAACCAGGCGCACGAGTTTGTTTCGGTGACGCGTTACATCCTGCAGATTCGCGACCAACTGTCGCCGACCACCAAGGTCATGGTGAACGAAGCCGGCTCGATTCTTTCGGGCGATATGACTCAGGGCGAAGCGGGACACGTGGAAAAACCGATCCCTCCCGCTTACTGGAATCTGAGTGGAGCGATGTACGCCTATCTCTACGCCGAGTTGGCGAAGCTTGGGGTTGACATCGTGGGCGAGTCGCAACTGGTCGGCTACCCCTCCCAGTTTCCCAGCGTCGCCATGCTTGACTGGACGAACGGCAAGCCGAACGCGCGCTTCACCGTGCTGGAGCTGATCAAGAATAATTTCGGACTGGGAGACGAGCTTCCTGCAACGGAAGTACGCAGCGGTGGATCGCTCGCGGAATCCGATGCGATCGAGGCACAGGCATTCGTCAGAGACGGCCATCGGAAGTTACTCCTGATCAATATGCGGAATCGTGAGGTCACGGTAGAACTACCGAAAGGGTGCGCCGGGGCGGCGATGCAATCGGTTGGCGGAGCTTCCGCGGATATGGTGAAGCAGAATGTGGACGCGGGCAAAGTCCGGCTGCTGCCGTTGTCTGTGTCCGTCATTGCCTTGAAGGATTAGAGGAAGCTAATTTCGAAAGAGCATCATCTTCGCGATCAGCGCCGCCAGCATCGCGATTACACCCAACAAAGCGTTGAATTCGCGATGTTGTAAGTACAGACCCATCGAAAATCCTCCGCCCTCGTGACTCGATGAGCTAAGGCGCGGAAACATCCGCGGCACTTTTCGCGAATATTCCTCAAACTCCGGAAACTTTTCACGCAGAAATGCCTCTTCGCCACGAATCACGGGCATATAAATCGCGAAGAACATAATGACGAGGGCAATGCCGATCCACCAGCTGCGCGCTGCCACGCAGAATCCAATTCCCATCAGCAATGATCCCAGGTAAAGCGGATTTCGCGTGTAAGCATAAGGCCCAGTAGTAGCCAGCGCTTCGTTCTTGCGCACATGCCCGGAAGCCAGCGCGCGAACAAAAAGTCCCGCCACGATCAGGACGAGACCAACCGCAATCGAACGCCACGACGGCCGCGCCAGCCAGAAATAGAGAATCGCAAAAGCAAATCCCAGCGGCACCCGGATGCGGCGAGCGATGCCCGGCCACTCAGCCATGACAGCCTTCCACCGCCGGGTATGCCAGCGCTTTGTCAGACAGCAATCGCCGCGCCGCGCTGATGACCGCCTCCGCGCTGATCTCCAGCAAGCCCTGATCTGGTTGCGACCGGCGTGCGTGTGTGGTCACGCTCTCTGGGCTGCGCAGTACAACACTGGCCGTTCCGTAAGGACCGTTGCGCGCCGGATCCGTGGGACCGAAAATCGCCACGACTGGGATTTTCAATGCCGCTGCCAGATGCATCGGACCCGTATCGCCGCCGATAAACAAACTCGCCCGCCGGGTGAGCGCAATTAACTCGGTCAATGAACTCTTCAGAGCCGTCGCAGTGCCTTCACTGGCAACCTCGACCTCACTCGCTAAACATTCTTCGCCCGGTCCGTAGTTGACGATCGACCGGACGCCATCCGCGGCCAACGCCTTCGCTACTGCGGCATAACGCTCCGCAGGCCAGCACTTCGCGCCCCATCCCGCGCCGGGATTCAGCAAGGCGAATCGGCCTACACCCGCCGACGATATACGCTGTGCAATAAGTTGCTCCGCGACCTGATCGCGCGGGAATTCAACTGCGGGCATGGGCATCTTCCTATGCGCCACCGCTTCTGCCAACGAAAAATTCTGCTCGATCACATGCGAGCCTCGCGCGATCGCCTGCCGCGTGTACAGCGCACTCGCAGGAGACTCCCGCGACTCGGCCCCCCCATAGACCACTGGCGCACCCGACCAGTGCGCCAGCACCGCCGAACGGATCGCTCCCTGCAAATCAACTGCGACCTGATAGTGCGCACTGCGAACGTCATTCCAAAGTTTGGCAACCTGTTGCAGGGTCGCAATCGATGCCAACGACTTTCCCCAGGCTCGCAACTTCACGGTATTAACCCAGTCAACCAGCGGCCGTTGTGCCGCACGCGGACCGCGCAAGGGAAATCCCGGAGCGCACAGCAGTTCCGCCCAACGTTCTTCAATCAGCCATCCGATCATGGCGTCAGGAAAAGCACGGCGCAGCGCCTGCACCGCGGGCAGGGTGTGGATCACGTCCCCCATGGCGCTCAGTCGAACGATCAGCAGACGATCGAGCCGAGACCCGCCCTCGGCTGCGATGATCAAGATTTCCTCGACGCACTACCGCGGGCCAGTCGGGAGCGCACGATCTCACTGGTGGAATGATCTTTCGGATCGCCGACGATCTCCACTCGGCCACCATATTCCATAACCACATCGCGTTCAGGAACGGACTCCGCGGTATAATCGGTGCCCTTCGCCTGAATGTCAGGACGAATTTCGCGAATGATTGCCCGCACGTCGGCCTCAGGAAAAATCACCACCGCATCCACATCGGCCAGCGCGGCGACCATCTCCGCGCGTTCGTTCTGCGGCGCAACCGGCCGGCCCTCCCCTTTGAGTGCGCGCACCGACTCGTCTGAATTGATCGCAACCACGAGCTTTCCGCCAAGGGCTTTCGCCCCCCGCAAGTAACGCACGTGCCCCACATGCAGCAGATCGAAAGCCCCATTGGCCAGCGTGATTTTTTCTCCAGCGCGCCGCCATTGCTGCACGCACTGTTGCAGTTGCATGCGGCTGAGAATTTTCGCTTCTTCGCTCTTTTTTTCTTTGCTCAATGAGGTCGTGTCACAGGCGGCGATTGTTCGAGCGCATGCAACAACTCTTCCCGCGAAACGGTGGCCGTGCCACGCTTCATCACTACGATTCCGCCCGCATAATTGGCCAGTTGTGCGGCTTCTTCCGTAGTCGCTCCCGCGGCGAGCGCTGCCGTAAACGTCGCCATCACCGTATCCCCCGCGCCCGTCACATCCGCAACCTGGTCGGAGCCGAAGATCGGAATGTCTACCGGCTTGTGTTTGTGGTTGAACGCTGCCATGCCATCACGACCGCGAGTGATGATCAGTGAATCCAGCTTCATGCGCCGCATAACCTGCTCGCCGGCCGACATCAACTGGTCCCAGTCCTGCCCAATAGTCATGCCCAGCGCCGCTTCCACTTCCGGTTCATTCGGAGTCGCCGCCGTGATTCCGGAATATTCGAGCAGGCGA
Source organism: uncultured Acidobacteriota bacterium (assembly GCA_963701925.1). Taxonomy (GTDB): domain Bacteria; phylum Acidobacteriota; class Terriglobia; order Terriglobales; family Acidobacteriaceae; genus Sulfotelmatobacter. Next base: position 420,293 of record CAVPBQ010000003.1, on the reverse strand, counting down.
TGCCGCGAATCGAGCACAATCGGCACGTCAGTAAGCTTCCCCTTGTTCCGCAGCGCATCCACAATCGCAGGCGTGGCCGCACCGTATCCATAATCGGAGACCAGCAGCGCATCCGAAGCATGCGTATAATTTCGGGCTGCCAGATAAAGTTCGCGTGTCAGATGGCTGTTCGGATCTCCTTGGGGCTCGCGATCGACGCGCACCACCTGCTGCCGCGCAGTGTGCGTCATCCCCGCGAGGATGCGCGTCTTCGTCACAGTTGCGTAAGTCTTGTCCTTGAGCACACCGCTCACCGCGATATGCTTTCGCCGAAAATATTGCAACAGCAATCGACCCGCCTCATCGTTGCCCACAATGCCCACCGGCAGAACGTTCACGCCCAGGTCCGCCAGATTGTTGGCCGCGTTGGCTCCTCCGCCGGGCACCACGGTGCGCTCGCGATGCTTCAAAATAAGCACAGGAGCCTCGCGGGACACGCGCGAAATTTCTCCGAAGACGAACTCGTCCGCGACCAGGTCTCCGAGCACGGTGACTGTTATTTTCGGAAACGTTTCGACGATTTTCTTAAGCCGTTCGGCTTCCTTCGGATGTTTCGTCATTCGAAACCTACGATCAGGCGCACTCTTGCCCGCGAGAAAGCTGATTTTCTCACGCGCCTCGTCTCCGTTCTTCAATCATCCGCAACATGGTATCCAGAGCGTTAGCTGCATCGGCCAATTCCATCTTCACCGGGACGACCGCCAGAGGCTCGAGAGCTGACAAATGTCCACCTAAATTCACCGCGTCTTTCTCGGTGGTCACAAAGCCGCCCGCTCCGCTTTGTTGTCGCAGCGCCAGCAACTCGCGGATATCCTTCTCTGTGTAGGCATGATGGTCGTGATAAAACGCTTCAGCAGCCGGTTCGATATTGGCCGCGCGCAACTGCAGCACAAAATTTTGCGGTCTCGCAATGCCGCAGAAAACTACCGGAGGTAGAGGAATGTTCCGCGGAACAATGCCCCGCCGCACCCGCCAGATCGGCTTCCCATGCACGGGAAACGATTCTGTTGATGCTCCACTTGCCAACACGATCGCATCCGCACGGCACAACGAGCGCAACGGCTCGCGAAGCCGCCCTCCGGGGAGCAGCCTGTCTTTGGAATCCTGCGGTGTAACCAGCACGATATCAAAGTCGCGAGCCAACGCCCGATGCTGAAAACCATCGTCTAGCAGATGCATCTGCGCCCCAAACTTTTCTTCCGCGTCCCTCCCGGCAGCGTAGCGGTCCTCGCCGACGATCACGGGCACATCTAGCTTGCGCGCAATCAGGAGTGGCTCGTCCCCAAATTGCTGAGGACTCCCTCCGGGATCCACCAGCAACACTCCGCGAGTCCGCCGGCCATATCCGCGCGACAAAACGTCGAACGGAATGCCGCGCCGCTTCAGCAACTCCCCTAACAAAATCACAAACGGAGTCTTGCCCGATCCGCCAGCAGATAAATTGCCCACACTCACAACGGATCCGCTCAGACGGCGCGGTCGCAGAATCCGACGGTCATAGAGCGAATTGCGCGCTCCAACGATCCCTCCGTAGATGTTCGAGAGGATGTTCAATCTATATGCGCGACGGGCGCCGGGACATTCGCGGGCGTCCGCTTTTCCACGAGTAACCGCTCCAGAGCCTGCAGCGTTCGCGAAGTTGCACCCGTCTGCGAGCGTAGAGTTTCTTGTGCGCGCGTTCCGAGAGCGCGGCGCTCGGCGTCGTTGGCCAGCAGTTCCATCAGAACCAGAGGCAACTCAGCCATGCCCACGACCCGCACGGCGTTTCGGCTCTGAAACAGCGCCACAATGTCGCGGAAATTTTCCGTGTGATTTCCCACTACAATGGCGACGCCGTACTGCGCCGGTTCAATAATGTTGTGCCCGCCCCGCGGCACCAGGCTGCCCCCCACAAAAGCCACGTCGGCCAATTCGTATACAGCGGAGAGTTCCCCGATCGTATCCATCAGTAGAACCCCGCCCGCAAGCGCTTCGCCGGCCCACGCCGATCGCCGGTACGAACGAATCTGCAGACTCTGCAGCAACGCTGCAACCTCGTCGAACCGCTCCGGATGACGCGGGGCCAGGATCATCACCGCGCGTGCATGCGCCACGCGCAGATTCTCGAACGCCTTCAGCAAGAGAGCCTCTTCGTCATCGACAGTGCTCCCGCAAACCAGAACCGGGCCGGCTCCTTCCGCCGCAAGCGCTCGCCGCAGACTTTCGACAATCGCTGGCGGAGAACCAGGGTTCATATCGAACTTCAGATTGCCCGTGACCTGCACTCGTTCCGCATCCGCGCCGATCAACTGCAGCCTCACACTGTCTTCTGGTGTCTGCGCGAGAAACAAATCGACCTGCTTCAGCATGCGCCGCAGCGCCCAGCGAAAGCGAAGATAGTTCGGCCGCGAGCGGTCGGAAATGCGTGCATTCACAACCGCAATCCGCGCTCCGCCCGCGTGTGCCAGGCGCAGGAAGTTCGGCCAGAATTCCGTCTCTGCCAACACCACCATCTCCGGCCTTAGCGCGCGCAGATAAGGGCGGATCGCAAAGGCAAAGTCCATTGGGAAGTAAAACACATTCTCCGCGCCGAAACGTTTGCCCGCCAGTTCCTGCCCGGTGTCGGTGGTCGTCGTCACCAACACCTTCCGGCCGGGAAAGCACCGCCGCATTTGCTCGATCAGTCCGCTGACTGCGAGCACTTCACCAACCGATACCGCATGGACCCAGATCACGGGTTGCGATGGCGAACCCGCGCTCGTGGCGAGCAACCGCGCCGGAACCCCTCCCAGCCGCTCGGAAAGGCCGCGCCGATATTTCCCATGACGCACAATTTGGTACAGCCAGAACGGTAAACCCAGCAGCAGGGCAGCGCCCAGCCCCAGACTATAAAGTAAGTAGCTCAAGTTGAGCATTTTAAACTGGCCGATCAGTGAGACCCATAGCCTTCTATAATTGTACGCATGGCATCTACCTCTTTGATTCGCCGGTCACTCGCCGCACTCTTGTGCGCCGCAGTGCTGCCTGCCGTGCTTCTGGCCAAGAACTTTGCAAAGCCCGTCGCGCAACCCGCCAAAACCTATCCCGCACACGACATCCATACCGACGAGAAGGTAGCCATTGCCGCTGACCCCTACGACACGGCCGAAAAAGCTAAGCTCTTCAGTGTCGATCTTTTGGAAAACGGCTTTCTTCCCGTCTTCTTCATGGTTACCAATGACGGCGATCAGCCCATTTCGATCGCCCACATCTCCATTACTTTTCTCACCGCCAATCGCTCCAAGCTCACCCCGCTTTCGACTGACGATCTTTACCGGCGGCTCTCGAACCCGCAAGCTCGCACTTCACCCAACCCATTTCCCATCCCGCGCAAAGCTGTTAAGACCGGAATCAGCAAGAAGGCCATGGAAGAGATCGAGTCTTCTCAGTTTGCCGCCCGAGCCGTCGAGCCTCACAGCACTCAGTCCGGATTTCTCTTCTTCGACGTTGGCGGCATTTCATCGCCACTCGACGGCGCAACCATAGACATCAACGGGGTGGCCGACGCCAAGGGCCACGAACTGATGTTCTTCGAAATTCCGATGGGCAAGTAATCCAGCCCGTCAAGTGATCGGCCCAGGACGCGTCGAGCCTTATAATTTCTCTTCTATGGCGACCAAAGCAGGGAGTTCCATCGCCGCCCATCCCAAGTTCGAGCCAGTGATCGGCCTCGAAGTTCACGTGCAGCTTCTCACGGTGACGAAAATCTTCTGCTCCTGCTCGACTCGATTCGGAGCACCGCCGAACACCAACGTTTGCCCGGTTTGTCTGGGGATGCCCGGCGCGTTGCCCGTGCTCAACAAAAAAGTAGTCGAGTTCGCTACGCTGGCAGCGATGGCGCTCAATTGCCGCCTCAACGAAACCTCAATTTTCGCGCGCAAGAACTATTTCTATCCGGACCTGCCCAAGGGCTACCAAATTTCGCAGTATGACAAGCCGCTGGCGGAATTCGGCTTCATCGAAATTCCGTCTGGCGCGGCCAAGAAGAAAATCGGCATCACCCGCGTACATCTAGAAGAAGATGCCGGCAAAAGTCTACATGAAGGCTTCGCAGATTCCAGCGAAAAGACTGCTATCGATCTGAATCGCACTGGCGTTCCCCTCATTGAGATCGTCAGCGAACCCGATATTTCCTCCCCGGACCAAGCCTACGAATATCTGACGCGGCTGAAAGAAATCATCCTCTACACCGGCGTGAGTAATTGCAACATGGAAGAAGGTTCCCTGCGCTGCGACGCGAACGTGAGCGTTCGGCCGCGAGGACAAAAGGAATTCGGCACAAAAGCGGAAGTGAAAAACGTAAATTCCTTCCGCTTCATCCGCGATGCGCTCGAATACGAAATCGAACGCCAGATCGAGTTGATCGAGAGCGGCGGCAAAGTTATTCAGGAAACGCGCCTCTACAACGCCAATGAAGGCAAGACCCACAGCATGCGATCCAAGGAGCAGGCCCATGATTATCGTTATTTTCCGGAACCGGATCTCCTGCCGCTCGTGGTCGGAGAGCATTGGAAGTCCGAGATTGCCCATTCGCTGCCGGAGTTACCCGAAGCTCGTCGAGCGCGCATGGTGAAGGATTACGGCATCACAGAATATGACGCACAGGTCCTCACCTTTTCCAAGGCGCTGGCAGATCAGTTTGAGCAGGCGGCAAAGCCCGCGAAAAACCCGAAGCGCGTCGCCAACCTGGTGCAGAGCGAACTGATGGGACGCCTTAAGACAAAGGAACTCGAAATCGAGCAATCCCCAATTTCCATGCGGGGAGTGGCCATGTCCGCCGACCTGGTTGAGTCGGGCACGATTTCAGGCAAGATGCTGAAAGATCTCTACGACCTTTCTTTCGAACGCGGCAAAGATTTCCCTGCCGTCTACGAAGAAGAAGGCCGCCCGCAGCAGTCCACCGACACCTCCGCGTTGGAAAAGATCATCGACGAGGTCCTTGCTGCCAACCCAAAACAACTTGAGCAATATCATGCCGGCAAAAAAAATATGCTCGGATTCTTCGTAGGACAAGTCATGAAGGCTTCGAAAGGCCAGGCCAGCCCGGAGATTGTGAACGAACTACTGGCAAAGAAACTCGGCTCATAGTTGCGGTACACTGCCCGCAGTGTCGCTCTCTGATCAACTTGGCTTCAGCTTCCGCCCGCCCGAGCGCCGCCTGTGGAAGGTGCGTGACCTGGTCGCATCGGTCCGAACCCACATAGAGCGCGAATACGCCGACGCCTGGGTGGAGGGCGAGATCTCGAACTTCCGCGCCCCCGACTCCGGCCATCTCTACTTCACATTGAAAGATGGCAACGCGCAAATTCGCGTGGTCATGTTCCGCTCCTACGCGCGCCTTCTGCGTTTCCATCCGGCCGACGGTCTGCAAGTTGTGCTGCGCGGCCGTGTCACCATCTACGAAGATCGCGGCGAATTGCAAATTTCCGCTGAATCCATTGAGCCCCAGGGCGCAGGCTCGTTGCAGCTGGCCTTCGAGCAACTCAAAGCCAAACTTGAAGCCGAAGGACTCTTCGCCGCCGACCGCAAAAAGCCGATTCCATCCTTACCTTCGCGCATCGGGGTCGTGACTTCGGCGCAGGCTGCCGCGTTGCGAGATATTCTCAACATCCTCCAGCGCCGTCATCATTCCGTAAACGTCCTGATTTTCCCCGCGCAGGTGCAGGGTGAAGCCGCCTCGGTCGAAGTATCCGCAGGCCTGCGTTACTTCAACCTGCATGACAATGTCGATGTAATCATCATTGCCCGCGGAGGCGGCTCCGCCGAAGATCTCGCCTCCTTCAACGATGAAGGGCTCGCGCGCGCCGTCGCTGCCTCCGAAATTCCTGTCATCTCCGCGATCGGCCACGAAACCGATTTCACCATCTTAGACTTCGTCGCAGACTTGCGAGCCCCAACTCCATCAGCCGCGGCGGAACTGGTGATCCGCTCTCGCCTGGAAATCGAAGAGCAAGCCGCAGCGCTGCACCAGAGGTTGGAGCGCGCCATGCGTTACCGCTTGCTCATCGGCCGGCAAGCGCTCGTCGAACTCGCGCAGCATGGCGCCTTCGCCCGCATCATGGAATTAATTCGCCAGCGCCAGCAGAAGCTCGACGATGTGACTCACCGCCTTGAACTGGTGCAACGCTCGCACCTCGAACGAATACTCCGGCGTTGGGAAGCTATTTCCGCCGCAGTTCGGCACTATGACTTGCGACTGGTTTTATCCGGGATGCGCCGGGAACTCGAAAGTTGGACGGCTGCGCTGGTCGCGGTGATGCGCAATGTTCTCCTGCAGCATCGCGTTCGCAGCGAGCGCTCGCACACCGCGCTGCAATCCCTGTCCCCTCTGGCCATCCTGGATCGCGGCTATGCGCTCGTGTTCGATTCGGAGGGTAAGCTCCTGAAAGATGCCGCCAGAACTGACGTGGGCGACGAAATTTTCGCCCGCCTGGCACATGGTGAAATTCATGCCGCCATTACAAAGAAGCAATCAGGTTGATGTGACACCGTATACCAAGGGATGCAAAATAGATACTGTGGGAATTCTGCGAGCCCGAAAAATCCGCTGCTTTACAATGGAATTCGCGAGGATCGGAATTCTCAGAGGAGAACACTAGACTGATACCGGTCATCACAACCTGGCAGCAAGGCGCGTGGATAGCACTCGACATCCTGCTCGTTGCCTTGCTCATTTACCAGGTCCTGGTAATGATCCGCGGCACTCGCGCTGCGCCGATGCTGGTCGGCCTCGCGGTCGTCGGAGTCACTTTCTACCTCGCCCGAATCGGCGAACTCACCACCTTGAACTGGGTGGTCAGTCACGTTCTTCCCTATATTGTGTTCGCGCTTATCGTCGTCTTCCAATCTGAGATTCGCCACGTCCTCGCCGATCTTGGACGACGCTTCAGCTTTCTGCGCGGATCCACAGTCGACAGCGATTCTTACGATGACATCGTCTTGGCGGCCAATTTATTTTCCCAGAACCAGACCGGCGCGCTGATCGTCATCGAGCGCGAAATCGGACTCCGCACTCACATTGAGAGCGGCGTCCCCCTGGACGCGCGCCTTTCCTACGATTTGCTCGCGACTATTTTCCGTCCCAGCGCTCCGCTCCACGACGGCGCGGTGATTGTCCAGAAGGATCGCATCGCCGCTGCTGCCTGCTTCCTCCCGCTTTCGATGAACCCCCTGCTCTCGACCCAACTGGGCACGCGGCACCGCGCCGGCATCGGCATCACGGAAGAGACCGACGCTATCGCCGTCATCTGCTCGGAAGAGACCGGGGCCATAAGTCTCGCCGTGGGCGGAAAGATCGAACGTGATCTCACCGTCGAGCAACTCCGCGAACGCCTCGGCAGCGAATTGCGTCGATACATGGCTCCCGTCACGTTGCCCACTCCAATGGCAATCGAAGATTCAGATTCTGCGTTGGATTCTCCGCTGCGCGAGGCAACTTCGCAGCGCAGGCAGCAAGCCGGATCCGATTCGGAGCCGCGTCTATGATCTCCACCTTCAAACGCTACGTGCTCCACAACTTCAGCCTCAAGGTGCTCTCGCTGTTGTTAGCGGGCGGTCTCTGGTTCCTGATTTCCCCGGATGAGCAGCCCGCCGAAGTCGCGCTGCGCGCTCCCATCGTTTTTCAGCATGTTCCCAAGCACCTGGAAATCAGTTCCGAATCCATTCCCGAAGCGCAGATTCGGGTGCGCGGTCCTGAGCGCATCGTGCGTCATCTTCAACCCAATGAAATCCAGGCCGAAATCGATCTCAGCGATGCCCAGCCCGGCGACCGCACCTTCGATCTTACTTCCCGGCAGGTGCGGCATCCCCGTGATGTGAGTGTGGTTCAGATTGTGCCCAGCCAGCTGCACCTGAACTTCGACACTCGTCTCACTCGCGAGATTGACGTGCATCCGCGCGTTACAGGAACTTTCCTCAAAGGAGAGCAGATTGTGCGGTACGCGGCGGATCCGGCCCGCGTCACGATTACCGGTCCAAAGAGTCACGTCGAAAAAGTGGACGCCGCCACCACCGACCCGGTGGACGCAACTGGTACGCAGGGAACAGCCGCATTCGTCACCAACGCCTACGTGCCCGATCCGCTGGTACAAGTGGTGCAGAAGACTTCTATTCGCGTCACCGTTACAGTACAGAAAGTGGGATCCGCGACTTCACATTGAACTCCCCCACTGAAACGAAGCGGGTTTAAGAATGCTCGGACCTACCCGCGAATCGAATCCTCTATTTAATATGACTCAACAGACCAGGCAGTTATTCGGAACGGACGGCATTCGCGGCGTCGCCGGTGAATTTCCTCTGAACAAGCAAAGCACTTATCTCATCGGCCGCGCTCTCGGCCATGATCTGGTACGCGCCACGCGGCAAGCGCAAGCCGTCATCGGACAGGACACGCGCGAATCCAGTCGCTGGATCGCGGACCGCGTTGCCGAAGGCCTCGCCGCCGTCGGCGTGGAGGTGCATAGCGCAGGCGTCATCACTACCCCCGGGGTCGCATACTTGGCGCGTTCCCGCAGAATGGCGGCCGGCATTGTGATTTCCGCCTCGCACAATCCCTGGACCGATAATGGCATCAAAGTTTTTTCCGGAGATGGCTTCAAGCTTTCCGACACGCGGGAACTCGGCATCGAAAAGGAAATCTTCGCGCTATTGCAGAATCCTTCCGCCGCCGACGATACCGCGCTCAAGGTTCCCAAACCGTCGCTGCCCGGAGAAGCCGACCTCCGGCACTCCTACATCCACGGACTGAAAAGCAGCGTCTCTTCCGATCTCAGCGCGCTACGTGTTCTGGTCGATTGCGCGAACGGCGCGGCAACGGCGGAGGCTCCCGAATTGTTTCGTAACCTCGGCGTTCAAGCAACCTTCATTCACACTTCGCCCGACGGCAAAAATATCAATGAAGGCTGCGGCGCCCTGCATCCGGACACTTTGGGCAAGACCGTAGCGGCTGCGACCGGTCAGTTCGATCTCGGCGTGACCTTCGATGGAGACGCCGACCGCGCCTTGTTTTGCGATGCCGCAGGCCGCGTCGTTAACGGCGACGGAGTCTTGCTCGCCGCCGCTCGCGACCTGCACGCGCAAGGAAAACTGAAAGCCGACACTGTGGTGGCGACCACCATGTCGAACATGGGCCTGGAGATCGCTCTGAAAAGATCAGGCATTCGAATGCTGCGCGCGAATGTCGGCGACAAGTACGTGCTCGAAGAGATGCTGAAGACAGGCGCAACCCTGGGCGGCGAGCAGTCGGGACATATTATCTTCCGCGACGGCGATTCCACCACAGGCGACGGCCTGCTTACCGCGCTACGTCTGATGGATATCATCGTGCGCAGCGGCAAACCACTGGACGAGTTGGTCGCAGACTTGAAAGTCTTTCCCCAGAAAATCCAGAATGTGCGCGTGCGCGAGAAAATTCCGTTCGCGCAAATTCCGGCGGTTCAGGCTGCGATCACTGAAGCGGAACATTCCCTCGAAGGCAACGGTCGTATCGTCGTACGCTATTCCGGCACGGAAACTCTTGCCCGAGTGATGGTGGAAGCCGAATCGGCCGAAAAGATGCAAGCGATCACCGCAGCAATCGCAGGAGAAATTCAAAAAGCGCTCGGAATCTAAATGTAGGGACAGCCGCCCTCGGCTGTCCGGCGCGAGCGCAACCCGCCATCTACTTCCGCTTTCGCCGCTTCCCCGCTGCCCGCACCGGTTCCTCTTCCAGCACCGCAAACTGCAACTTCTTCTCCACCGGATCGATCCGGTCCACCAGCACGCGAATCTTCTGTCCTAAACAATAAGTCTTGCGCGTCCTCTGCCCGATGATCTCCCGCGTATTCTCGTGATACGTATACCGGTCATCGATCAAAGTATTCAGAGGGACCAATCCTTCAACAAACAAATCCGTCAACTCGACGAACAAGCCAAATTTCGTCACGCTGATAATCAGCCCATCAAACTCCTCCCCCACGCGATCCTGCATGAACTTCACTTTCTTCCATTCCATCAGATCGCGCTCAGCATCATCAGCCCGCCGTTCCGACTGGCTCGACTCCTCGGCGATCTCGTGGAGTTCCTCAACGCTGACAGGCCCGCCGAGACTCTCGTGTGGCGCGGGCACTCCTGCCCGCGACCGCCGCTTGGACCAAGGAGAAGGCGTGTCTTCAACCTGAGGGTGCTCCACCCTTGTCACACTTAGTGCGGCAGGGTGGGGAGCCTTACTCAACACCTCTTTTAATATCCGATGCACAATCAAATCCGGATACCGCCGAATAGGCGAAGTGAAATGCGTGTAGCTAGTCGCCGCCAGAGCAAAGTGCCCGAGATTCTCTTCCGAATACCGAGCCTGCTTCAGCGACCGCAACATTAGATAGCTCAGTATCCGCTCTTCCGGCTTGCCCGCAATCTTCTCCGCGAGCTTCTGATACATACGCGGGGTGATGTGTACTTCCTGGGGCACCTCAATCTCTCGCGCACGCTTGCCCGTGCCATACGTCGAACGCCGGTCAGCCTTCATCTGCACGCGATGAACCGGTAGCGATCCCACACCGAGCGAGTATCCGAATGTCGCCGCGATCACTTCGAAGTCATACACCCGCTTCGCGTCCGGCTTCTCATGAACTCGATAGAGCGACGCCACATGATGCGATTCCAGATGCTGCGCCACGCACTCATTCGCCGACAGCATGAACTCTTCAATCAACCGGTGCGCGATGTTGCGTTGCGAGCGCGTGATGCTCTTCATCATTCCAAACTCGTCAAACTCAATCACCGGCTCCGGTAAATCGAAGTCGATCGACCCTCGCCGCTCGCGCTTACGCTTCAGAATCAATGCCAGGTCACGCATCCGCTCAAACCCGGCCACCAGCGGGGCATAGCGCTGCCGCATCGCTACGTCGCCTTCGAGAACAGCATTCACCGCCGTATACGTCATGCGCTCGGCAGATCGAATGACTCCCTCGCTCAACTCGTAGCTCACAATCTCGCCGCGATGATCGATCTCCATGACGCACGACATCACCAACCGCTCCACCTGCGGACGCAAACTGCAAATGTCGGTGGAGAGTTCGAGCGGCAACATGGGCACGGCGCGATCCGGAAAATAAACGCTGGTCCCGCGCAGCCGCGCCTCCTGATCGAGCGCCGATCCGGGAGTCACGTAGTGGGCCACGTCAGCGATGTGCACGTGCAATTCGAAATTTCCGTTTTCCAGCACGCGCACCAGCACGGCATCGTCGAAATCGCGGGCCGTCTCGCCATCAATCGTGACAATCGGCAGCGCCCGGAAATCGCGGCGCCGGTCTAATTCCTGCGCAGGAATAATCCCCGATGCGTTCTGTGCCTCTGCGATCACCGGGGCAGGAAAATGATGCGGAATATGAAACTTCCGAATCGTGATCTCAACATCCACTCCGAAATCATCTTCCCGCCCCAGAATCTCGACCACCCGCCCGCGCGGACTCTGCGTAGGCGAAGGCCACTCGGTAATCTCGACATCAACCACCACACCTTCCAGTTTGTCCCAGTCTCCGCGCCGCGCAACCTCCTCACCCAGCACCCGATCGACGGGCTTGCCCTTCCTCTGCCGTCTCTCTGACCTCTGCGGTGAAGGCTCTTCGCGCCCATCCCCCACAGACGAATCCGGACGCTCCATTCCCGGCGGAATCAAAATTTCCTGCGTAATCTTCGCATCCATTGGCGTCACGTAATTTCGCCGCGCGCCATAATGAAAGATTCCAACCACAGTTGGATTCGCCCGTACCACCGGCCGCACAATGCGTCCCTCCGCCCGCCCATCCGGTCGCACGTTGCTGATCTCAACCAGCACGCGATCGCCGTGCATCGCATTGCCAATCTGATGAGGAGGGATGAAGATGTCGCCGGCAAGCCGCGATTTGTATGCGGCAGGGAGCGAACTCGCATCTGGAATCACGAATCCGAATCCATCGCGATGCATGCTCAGCCGCCCGACAACCAGATTCTTGTCGGCTGCGGCCTGGGGCAGCGCGTAGCGATCGGAATCGACGGGAATCAAGGCGCCGCCGCCAACCATCTTCTGCAGGCGCTCGTTCAGTTCGCGGCGCTCGTCGCCATGTAGTCCAAGCTCGCGCACCAACTGCTTGAATCCAGCCGTACGCTTGGGCTGCCGTGCGATGTGTTTTAGAATGGCGGAATCGGAGAGCATGGAAGGAAGCTGTCAGACTTCAGCATAACTCAGGTTGCTATGAGGAATGACAGGCACGTGCACCGAAGGCGAACGCCCCGACTCAATTACCAGCTATCCCCGCCGCCGCGCGGAGGCCACGCCCCCAGCGCCTGCCGCAGCATTACAATCTGCCCAACGTGGTAGCTGTTATGCGCGACCATCTGCCACAGCACATCCGCGAGCGTGTTGGCATTCTTTACCTCGTGATCGCTATCAATCTCGCGATTCAGCTCCGCCGGTGAAGTATTCACCAACTTTTCATACTCGCCGAGAAACCAGGCAAAGTCTCTTCGCAGTTGGTCCCACTCTGCGGTGCTTACCGCAACCGCGGCCGGAAAGCTCTCCCCCGAATGCTCCGGATACTTCGGCTTCTCCCCGCGAATACGGCGCAGTTCGTAATTCATCCAATAGTTGACGTGAAACAGAATCTGCCCGATGGAGTGAGGAAATCCCGCAACCTGCTGCGAAGCCAACTCAGAGGAAACATCTTCCACGCATGCGATGGGATCGGCATGCGCACCCTGGCCACGCAGGAGTTCGGTAAGAGCTCGCTGAGACATGATTTTGTCGATATGCGTGACTTTGAACTCGCTCGCGAAAAGCTACTTCGCGAAATATTTCTCTTCGAGAATCCGACGGTGATGCAACTCATGCCCGGCAATCAGATATGTCAGCGACCGTACGGTCACTTCCTTGTGGTTGGCGATTCCCCGGCGCATCCATGCGGTCTCATCGAGATTGCGCAGGAGTGACAGCGAAGCCCGCCGTACTGCAATGTAATCTTCAATGATTTCCGACAGCGGCTCGCGCCCAAACGGACCATTCTTCACATAGTCATCCTGCTCGAAGCCCTCGATCGGAGTCCGATCGCCGCGCGCGATGCGCAAGGCCCGGTAGGCAAAAATGCGCTCGGTGTCGCACACATGCCCCAGCACTTCCCCGGCACTCCACTTACCAGGCGCGTAACGGAAATCTCCGTCCGCCTCATCGCGCCCGGAAAGCAGCAGCATCATCTGCCGGCGCTGCGCATCGAGCGTATTTAGAATGTCGCCTTCCGGCACGAGCGAAATGTAACGCTCATAGTACGAGTTGTACTCACCTGGCTCAGGCCTCCCCACGAATATGGCGGACGGCACTACGGCTGGTTCAGACATATTTCATTCCCATCCTTTACGAGTTCTATCTTTAGGAGACCTATGAGATTCCTATAAATCGGAGCCCCCACTTTGAGTGATTAGACGAATTATCCCAAATTCCGTTTTCGATAAATCTTCGACTCGTAAGCATAACGCCCCGCTCCTCTGGAAGGGTACGCACCCGGCAACTTTTTCGGCAATCCTTACACGCGGGCAGAGCAGAAAGCACCTTGTCGCCGCCGAGTATCGACATCAGCGATCGGCTCTTGCAAACGGTGACATTTGAGGAACTCCCATTGAAAATAAAGGTCTTTTCCACAGTGCTCATTTTGAGACGCGAGAGTACAATTTGCTTTGGTCACGGACGTGCGGCGTGTGACCCCTAATCCCAACAAGGAAAGGACCTTCTCATCCATGTGGAAGCCCACTAATCAGCTCCAGACTCCCGGCCGTCCTGCTGAACCGGAACGCCCGACCGCCATGCCCAGCGCCCCGGCGATGACGCCCACGGCCTCTGAGCCTGCTCCGCGCCCGGTCGCTACCACTACGGCAGACCAGGCCACCATCGGTAAGTCCCTTGTTATCAAGGGGGAAGTCACCGGCTCTGAGTCGCTTTACATTGACGGGCGGGTCGAAGGATCGATCAACCTTTCCGGCAATCGCGTGACTGTGGGCCGCAATGGCGTGGTCGCCGCCAACATCAATGCCCGCGAGATCGTGGTTCTGGGCAAAGTTCGCGGAAACCTCACCGCCAGTGATCGCGTCGATATCCGCAGCGATGGATCCCTGACGGGCGACGTTGTCGCCGCCCGCATCTCCATCGAAGATGGTGCCTTCTTCAAGGGTGGCATCGACATCCGTAAGGGCGGACAGACGCAATCCAAGCCCAACGGCGAAGATAAGTCTTTACCCGCTGCCGAGCCGGCAGCCGTCGGGGCCCGAGCCTAAGTCTCTCGCCCCACCACGAAGGCGCACACTCCCGTGGGAGTGTCGCTGGATTCAGTTCAAGAAAGCGGCCGGGGATAACTCCCCGGCCGCCTCGTTCCTGTAGTTCCCCCCCAATGCTGCTGTAGCCGCAATCCCCACCATTTCTCCCTGCATCTCAGAAAACGTGCAATCGCCGATGGAGAACCTGCCTCGGTTTTGCACACCAGAATCTTGCAGGTTCTTGGAGAGATCATGCCTACAGTCCGCATTTCCCTGACGGCCTTCTGATCTCTTCTCTTACTCCTCACCCCCTAGTTCGGACATTCGTTGACCCATCCCCTCATGCCGAGTAAGATTCATCGCGCATGATCGGCCAGACTATCTCCCACTACCGCATTCTCGAAAAACTCGGCGGTGGCGGGATGGGTGTCGTCTACAAGGCCGAAGACACGAGGCTGCATCGTTTCGTCGCGCTGAAGTTTCTGCCTGATGAAGTTGCCCGTGATCCTCAGGCCCTCGCGCGTTTCCAGCGCGAAGCGCAAGCGGCTTCGGCCCTCAATCATCCCAACATCTGCACCATTCACGATATCGGCGAGGAAAGCGGTCTGGCCTTCATCGCCATGGAATACCTCGAAGGCGTTACCTTGAAGCACCGCATTGCCAGTCGCCCTCTGGATCTCGAAATTCTGCTCCCACTCGGTATCGAGATCGCCGACGCGCTCGATACGGCACACAGCAAAGGCATCGTTCACCGCGACATCAAGCCTGCGAACATTTTCGTCACCGACCGCGGCCACGCCAAGATTCTCGACTTTGGCCTGGCCAAGGTCGCACCCATGGCCAGTTCGTCCAGCCAATCCGCCCTGAACACACAAACCCAGTCCATCGACGCCGACCATCTCACCAGCCCAGGAACGATGGTGGGCACGGTCTCCTACATGTCGCCGGAGCAAGTACGCGGCAAGGAACTGGACGCCCGCACAGACCTTTTCTCCTTCGGCGCTGTCCTCTACGAGATGGCAACCGGAGCCTTGCCCTTTCGTGGCGAAACTTCCGCCATGATCTGCGAAGCCATCGTGAACCGCGTTCCGGTGGCGCCCGTGCGCCTGAATCCTGAGTTGCCCGCCGAACTGGAACGCATCATCAACAAGGCCTTGGAGAAAGATCGCGACCTGCGCTATCGCTCCGCCGCCGACCTCGAAACCGACCTGAAGCGACTGAAGCGCGATACGGACTCAAGCCGGTCGACCGTGACCGTAATCCCTCCCGCAGTTGCTCCGTCGAAGGGCGCATCACGTTGGTTGAAGTGGTCCGCGATTTCCGCAGCGCTCGTGGTTCTTGCTGTGCTGGCCCTCTGGATCCGTGCCCCGCTACCTCCGCCGAGACTGGGAGCGGTAAAACAAATCACCAACGACGGTCTGCCCAAGCTCAGCATCGTGACCGACGGCGTTCGCCTCTATTTCACCGAGAATCCACCGGCCCGCTACGCAGTTGCTCAAGTGTCGGTCCAAGGAGGTGAGGCCGCTCCGGTGGATGTTCCGTTTGAGAACCCATTCGTGGACGACGTTTCCCCGGAACGATCCGAACTATTGCTGCGGCAGGCGGCAGCGAACATGATCGATAATTCCGTGTGGTCCATGCCGGTGCCTGCGGGTTCTCCACGCCGCCTCGGCGTGACAAACGGGTACGACGCCAAATGGGGACCGGATGAAAGGCTATGGTTCGCGCAAGAGAACCATGTGTATGTGGCGGAGCACGATGGCGTCAATCCGAAGAAGATCGCCACCACGAAAGACGTTCCCTACACACTGGCAGTATCCCCGGACGGGACCCGTGTCCGGTTGGCCGTCGTCAACTTGCCCAACAATACTTCTGAGATCTGGGAAGTCCGCGCCGATGGCAGCAATCTGCACCCGGTTTTTCCCGGCTGGAACAATCCTCCCACCGAGTCCAACGGCACGTGGACACAAGACGGCAGGTACTTTTTCTTTACCAGTGTCCACGACGGCGCCTCCAATGTCTGGATTGTGCCCGATCGGACCGAGTGGTGGAAAAAGATATCCCGCGAGCCGGTTCAACTCACCACCGGGCCCCTGCAATATGACAACCCGCTTCCCAGCAAGGATGGCAAGAAGCTGTTCGTGGTCGGAACTCAGCCTCGTGCCGAACTGGTGCGCTACGACAACAAGTCGGGTGATTTTGTACCCTACCTCGGCGGCATCTCCGCTAGCGATGTGGACTTTTCCCGCGACGGCCAGTGGGTGACCTACGTCAGCCTCCCCGAAGGCACGCTGTGGCGCAGCAAGCCCGACGGCTCCTCACGGCTCCAACTCACCTACCCTCCCATGCAAGCCGCCTTAGCTCACTGGTCTCCTGACGGGCAGCAAATTGCTTTCTCTGGGGTCGTGCCCGGCAAGCCGTGGAAATTGTTTCTGATTTCTAAGGACGGTGGCAGTCCGCAGAAGGTTACGTCGGAAGAAAAAGCGCAGGAAACCGATCCCACCTGGTCGCCGGATGGCAACACACTCGCCTTCGGCCACTACGGCGATGACGCTGCGGGGACTTGGATCCAGTTGCTCGATATGAAGACCCGTCAGTTCTCGCGACTACCGGGCTCGGAGGGCATCTTCGGCCCGCGCTGGTCGCCCGACGGGCGCTACATTGTGGCGCTGATCACCACCAGCTTTGATAAATTGATGCTCTACGATGTCAAGAACCAGAAGTGGAGCCCATTGAATGCGACCGCCAAAACCTTCGGTTACATGGCGTGGTCTCACGACAGTTCTTCGATCTGTTTCGACACGATCCTCAGCGGCGATGCCGGATACTTCAAGCTGCGCATCAGCGACTCCAAATTGGAGAAGCTGGTTGACTTGAAGAAGGTCCGCCAATTCCGCGGGCAGTTCGGTCCCGGCTCCTGGACTGGCCTCGGTCCTGGCGACGTTCCCCTTCTCCCGCGCGACATCAGCACGCAGGAGATCTACGCCTTCGATCTGCAGCTGCCCTGAGGCAAATCACTCCCCGATCTTCGCCGCTGTTGCGGCCGCGGGATTCTTCACATACGTATCCGTGCCGTCAACTGTGGAATTGCCAGTATGAAAACTGGCGCAGCAATTCGAAGGAACTGACGAGCAGAACTCGACCGCATAATTCGTCCTCCAACTTAAATTGTGGGGAAGTCAGATAACCCTGGGAGCGAACATTCTGCCTCTAAATCACTTTTGCAGCAAAAGCATTCCGAAAAATGCTAAGCCTCTACGAACATACAGTCCCCATACGAGTAGAACCGATATCTCTCTTTCACCGCATGCTCATACGCCCACATAACATTTTCTTTTCCGCCCAGCGCGCACACCAGCATCAGCAGAGTTGACTGGGGCAGATGGAAATTCGTTAGCAGCGCGTCCACCACCTGAAACTTGTATCCGGGATAAATGAACAAATTGGCCTCCCCCTCACTCGCTCGCAGGTCTCCGCCGGCCTGTGACGCCGCATACTCGAGCGTCCGTACTGTCGTAGTCCCAACCGCAACCACGCGGCGTCGCTCGCCCCTCGCGCCCGAAATCTTTCCCGCCACGTCGGCCGAAATCGAATACGCCTCCGCATGCAGCGAGTGTTCTTCCACTCGCTCCACCCGCACCGGCTGAAACGTTCCCAGCCCGACGTGCAGTGTGACCTCCGCCGTCTCTATCCCGCGCGCACGCATCCGCTCCAAAATCTCAGGCGTGAAATGCAGTCCCGCCGTGGGCGCGGCCACCGACCCGCGCTCCCGCGCATAGACCGTCTGATAGCGCTCCCGATCTCCCGCCGAATCCGAGCGCGAGATGTAAGGCGGCAAAGGCACGTGCCCGATCTTCTCCAGGAGTTCGAAAAAGTCTGCCTTCGGGTGCCCCTTTTCTCGCGCACTCTCGGCGCGAGAAGTGGGCGGCGGCGCAAACCGAATCCGCCGCTCTCCAAACTCCCCCCTCGCAATCACCTCAGCCTGCAACTCATCGTGCTCCCCGAAAAACAGATGCTCGCCCACCCCAATCTTCCGCCCGGGACGCACCAAGCACTCCCACTCATTCGGCTCCTGCTGCAATTGCTTCGTCAGCAGCACTTCAATGCGTCCGCGCGACACCGGGTGCCCCATGTCTCGCCTCGTTTGCGAGACGTGGGAGACTTGGACTCCTCCCCGCCGTCCATATAGCCGGCCCGGAAACACGCGCGTGTTATTGAAGACGACCAGATCGCCGGCTCGCAGTAAATCAGGAAAATCCCCAAATCCCCGGTCATCCAAGCGGCCCGATTCTCGGTGCAGATGCAGCAGACGAGATGCGTCCCGATCCGCCAGGGGTTCCTGGGCAATCAGTTCCTCGGGAAGGTGGTAGTCGAACTCAGATACCCGCACGCGCTCTGATTATAAAGACCTCTCAACCGCCCCAAATCCGGCCTTGTGACGTTGGAATTTGGCGAAAACTTATTGTTTCTCGCATACTGCTGCTGCTACTATGCGGGGTGCCAGCTTGCGGCCTGCTTTTTGTCATCTCCCCCGAAAGGTATCATTGCCGACGGAACGCAAATATCGGGAAGAAATCGTCCACTATGGGCGCATGCTGCATGAGCGCGGTTTCGTCGCCGCCATGGATGGCAATCTCTCGGTTCGGCTAGGCGAAGATCGCATTCTGGTAACGCCCACCTGCCTCAGCAAGGGCGCCATGCGTCCTGCGGACATGGTCATCGTTGATCGCGAGGGCAACCGCGTTTCTGGCCGCCGCAATGTCACCAGTGAAGTCGGCATGCACCTGCTGATCTACCGCGAGCGCCCCGATGTGCAGGCCATTGTGCATGCCCATCCGCCGACGGCTACCGGATTTGCCGCAGCCGGCATCCCGCTAACCGAACCCCTGGTCTGTGAAGTGGTAATGGGCCTGGGATGCATTCCGCTCGCCCGCTACGGCACACCCGGAACATCCGAACTGGCCAAGACTCTCGAGCCCTACGTTCCCGAATACGACGCGATCCTCATGTCGAATCACGGCGTCGTCGCCTACGGCGACACTCTCGAACACGCCTACATGAAAATGGAAACGGTGGAGCACTTCGCGCAGATCGCGCTCGTAACGCATCTGCTGGGGCGTCAGCAACCGCTGCAGGAAGTTGAAATTGAAAAGCTCTTACTGGCCCGCACCAAATATTTCGGTGCCAAGCTGGCCGCCGCAATGCCAATCCCCCGCGCCCCTCAAAAAGTCAGCTGAGCCACCTTTCCAGCAGCCGCAAGATTCCGCCGCAGTGATTCGACTCCATGAGTGAAATCGCGATTTATCAATGGCTAGGCGTAGTTCGAACGCGTCCGTGTGAGGGGCAATCACCCCCGACGGAGGCAAGAACAACATTCGTCTGCTCGAACGCACAATTGACACCGGCCGAGCAAACCTTTTAGTTCGATTCGGTGAACGTAATCGAGGGTGACGATCCGCTCGCAGTGCTGCAGGAGCCCAGATTCAAGTTGTTGCTCTCTCCGGTTGTGCCGCCATTCGCAACACAGGTTGGGGCTGAGGTGGAACCATCCGTCAGCCCTAATTTCACGGTGATGGAGACGGGCGTATTGAAGTCTGCTCGCGAACCGCCGGCGTCGCCGACGATGTTGAATTCGGACTCCTTCCAAACTTGCGAAATATCAAGCACGGTGTCTTTGCCGCTAACGGAGTAGGCCTTCGTTCCATTGGTGAACACCACCGTATCATTGCCACCCACTACGGCGGCGCCCGAGAGCGACAGGCTGCCAAGGGACGTAGGCTTTACATCGGGTGCGACTAGGCCCTTGCTGTTCCCGTAGCAATCGCCCCCGCCGTCACTGGCGAAGCCGCTCGGACAAGCCGAACTGCCCCAACTGATCAGCCAATACTGCATGAAGACAGTGCCCTCGCCCTTGGTTTCGTAGTCTGTCGCATAAATGAATTGTTGCCAGACCACACAACCGGAATGCCCCTTACACGCCGCTGTTGTGCCTGTGAAGTTCGTATTGAGCTGAAGCGAGTATTCATTCGGCCCCAGGATGCCGCCGCCCCCGTACTGGGCAACGCCGACTCCTTTTTCGGATTTCACACCTGTGACTTTTGAGAAAGTCCCAAGTGTCCCGCTGATCAGACCCGCCGCCTCCGCGACATAGTCGTGACCGTTGCCCGTCACCTGGCCCTCGCCGGGCTTGCGGACGACAGGATGTACACGTGGGTGCAATTCCCTGCACTCGATTTGCTCCCAGACGATGCTGGGATACGACGCCTGATAGCAGCCCTCAGACGGCTGGGCGTATTGCGTAATAGCCGAGCGCCAATTGTCCTGCGCCGCAGCTTCTGTCGCGGCCACTGAGTCTGTGGCCTGTCCGGCGGAAACGGGGAGAAGCCAGCAGGTGCTAATGAGCGTTGCGGCCGCAATCTGTAGCGCAAAATGCGAAAAGCGAATTTTCCTTGGCGTCATAGATTCCTCCATTGAGTGAAGTGAAGTGATTACGTCTGGATGGCAGGGCGATCGCTGCACTGACAAACCTTTACACGCGCGGGTGTCGCGGTTGGCCGATGTTATGGAACGAATCGGCCGCTGTCAACAATGAAAAGGGCAAGATTTAGACTGCAGACAAATCCATCCTTAGGCAGCTGACCCGCCAGCCAGCAGCGCCTACTCCCCGCCAATCCGAAACCGCATCCCCGCCCGGAAACTCACCGGCAGTGCCGGATACCCCACGACTTCGTTGTACCGCCGATCCAGCGCATTCTGCACATTCACATAAGCCGAGACGCGGGAATTCACCGCATACCGTCCACCCAGGTCGACCCGCACATATCCCGCCGCGTGATAAATGCCGAAGCCGTCGAAGTCATCATCCGAGCGCGGTCCAACAAAGCTCCCGCTCAAATTCGCGCCCCAACGATTTCCCAGATACGACAGCATCTCCGTAGCCGAATGTTTCGGACGCCGCAGCAGCGGTTGCCCCGGATCGTAGACCACATCAAAAGGCGCTGGATTCGACAGATACTGCGACGATGTGTAGGTGTAAGCAGTATTCAGCAACAGCCGCGGCCGTAGCTGCGCCCGCAGTACAACTTCTGCGCCGTGCGCGAACGCCTCGTTGATGTTCACGTACTCGCCTACGAACGTCGCCGGATTGATCGTGACGTAATTGATCTGGTCATGAAATAGATTATTAAAATACGTTGCATTCAAGTTGAACCGGCCGCGCAAGAAATCCTGCTGAACCCCAGCCTCAAACGATCGCGACCGCTCCGGCTTGAGTCCCAGATTCGGCACCGAACCAGGCGGACCAGCAAAGGTCTCTTCCAAACGCGGCTCTTTGAAGCCAGTCGCATACGAGAATCGAAACCGCGTGCCCGAAAAATTTTCCCCACCTCGCAACGCCGCAAATGTCAGCGCAATCCGTGGCACGCCCGTATTTCCAAACGCACTATCATGCACAAAACGCCCGCCCGCAATCGCCATCAACCTGCCGAGCGTAACCTGCTGCTCCACGTACACGTCATGATTCAGCCGCTGCCCTGGCGTCTGCGGGCCGTAAGCGACATTGCCCACAAACCCGTTTTCATTCTCCACCCGATATCCAAACGTAGTGTGTGCCCACACGCGCTCCGCATGGTCTCCCTGATATTCGAAGCCCGCTCGATTGATGTGGTCGAGCTCGTTCGAAAGAAAATCAATTTGCCCAAACAGATCGCTGATCCGCGCCGGATCGCCCGGATTCTGTTCGTGATACCGGTACAAGTAATCAAATCCAGTAAACCGATGCGTCCACCCATTCGGCGCGGCCACTGACAATTCCACGCTCCCCAGCAGGTTGTTGAGCTGCGACGAATCATACGGATTTGGGGGCAGCGCGTACGATGGCCCGCCCGAGAAAGGAGTCACTATCGGATCCATTCCATTGAAATTCCACTCACCCGGCAATCCCGTATGACTGTTCGAATGCCGAAATCGCGCTCGCAGCGAAACCGCATCGCTCAGCGCCGCGCCCACATTCGCGCCCTCCAGCGAATCGGAGTACGAATCGTTCGCTCCCAACCCCCTCGTGTTGAACTCATCTCCGAAGAGGTTGTAATCGAAGCGTCCGCGGGCACCCGCCAGCGAAGCGCTTCCGCTCTCCGTTCCAAAATTTCCAGCGTCCGACCCGAAACGCAATTCCGGGACACGCGTGCTCCCCGTCCGCGTCCAAACTTGCACCACGCTGGTGATCGCATCTGATCCATACAACGTGCTCTGCGCCCCGCGCAGAAATTCCATGCGATCGCCCTGCGCCAGCGACAACGTTCCGAAATCAAACGTCCCGCCCGGTTCGTTCACCGTCACCCCATCAACAATTACCTTGTTGTAATTTGATTCTCCGCCGCGCACGAACAACGACGCCAACCCTCCGCGCTGTCCCGCTGCGTTGACCACCGCCCCGGGAAGAAATCGCACCGCATCATCGGCCGCAACCGGCAGCATGGTTTTCAATTGCTCGCCGTTCAACGCATCCACATCTGCGCCCGCCGACTCCGCTGGAACTAAGGTTCGCGTAGCACTCACCACCACGGTTTCCGCGCCCACTGCCAGGTGCAGGTCAACCGTCAGTTCAGTCGACGACTCAGGCACCGTCGTCGTCGCGGGCGCAAACCCCGGAGCCAGCACCCGTACTTGATACGGACCTTTTCCTCGAACGCCCACCACGGCAATCCCCTCGGCCGACGTGGCTTGCACCGCGAGGATGCGTCCACCGCTGCCCAGGAGTGCAACCTGCGCGCCCACCACTGCGGCAGATTGCGGATCGCGCACTTTGATCTTGAGATCGGCAGCCGATGCCGTGGAAGAAAAAGCAGAAAACCAAAGTAGACTGAGAGTCAAACCCAGAAAAACGCCAGAACCCGTGCGCATACCGTCCTCCCTTTCACGCGAAAGAGGTTGAAGGCGACGGATCGCGCCGGTCTCCTGGCTTCACGAGTAAGGATGATGGAACGAAAAATTCGTATCATCCAACTCAACCCGCGGCCTTCCCGGAATCCCTTCCAGTGGTCGCGAGCAATGTCCTCGCTTACAGTTGCGCGGCAGCGCGGGATTCACACCCGCTTCCCTGTCTTCACCGAGCGGCAAAGACGCGCGTCCCGTGTGTCATAACGAAGATCAGATGCAACCGGATGACTCTAATTAGGGAATCACCGGAAGTCAACCTGGTCTCCGACGTTGCATAGCCGCGAAGCGGCGAAATAGTACACTCCCCGTTCAAGCCGTGCGCAAACGGGGCTTTGAAGGATCAGCCCCGAAGGGGCGAAAGAAATGTTACCTTCTCCATCGCCCCACCAAATACAAAATCAGCGACAACAACCCGCTCAACAACAAAGAAGTCGCCAACGGAAAATAAACCGAAGTGTGCTTCCCTCGATAAAAAATGTCCCCCGGCAATCGGCCCAAAGGAATATTCGTCCGGCCAAGCGCAAGAAGTACAAGCCCGGCCCCAACCAGCAATCCGCCCACCACGATCAGCAATTTACCCAGGTCGCTCATAAGTCCCAAATCCCGCGTGTACCAATGGGTTTGACCTCACCCCAAAATTGAAGAAAACTCATCGCAGCACCCACGCATCCAAGTTCGGCCGCTACGTCGTCACATTCTCGATTACCGGGTCGTCCATCCCTGCAAGGAGATATCGCCATGCACTTCCCTACGCACTCGCCCCGCACGAAAAGTCTACTAGCGCTCGCCATCACTGCCGTTCTGCTCGCCCTTGCGTCCGCGTCCCATGCGCAAGACGTTCTCACCTACCGAAACAACAACTCCCGCACCAGTCTCGACAATCACGAAACCACCCTCACCCCCAGCAATGTCAAGGTCAGCGCTTTCGGAAAACTTTTTACACTCTCCGTCGACGGCATGGTCGATTCCGAACCGCTTTATCTTTCCTCGTTCACCATCTCCGGCGGAACCCACAACGTCCTCATCGTCGCCACCGAGCATGGTAGCGTCTACGCCTTCGATGCCGACACCGGCACGCAATATTGGCACATCACAACCCTCGCCTCTGGAGAGACTACTTCCGACGACCGCGGCTGTGATCAGGTCGTCCCCGAAATCGGTATCACCGCAACGCCCGTAATTTTCCGCCCCAAAACCGGCAACACCGTGGTCTACGTCGTCGCCATGTCGAAGGATAGCTCCGGCAACTATCACCAGCGCCTGCACGCGCTCAACGTCGCTACCGGCGCCGAACTCGAGAAAGGCCCGGTAGAAATCACCGCGAAGTATCCCGGCTCCGGGGACAACAGTTCCGGCGGATTTGTCATCTTCGACCCCGCGCAATACAAGGAACGCTCCGGCCTGCTCCTCGCCGGGGGCACGCTTTATCTCACCTGGGCCTCGCACTGCGACATCCGTCCGTACACCGGATGGGTGATGGCCTACACTGCTTCGAATCTCAAACAGACCAGCGTCCTCAACGTGACACCGAACGGCAATGAAGGCGCTATCTGGGGCTCGGGAGCCGGTCTCACTGCCGACGGCAATGGCAACATTTTCTTTCTCGACGCCAACGGAGTCTTCGACACCACTCTGAATGCTTCCGGATTTCCTTCCAGCGGTGATTACGGCAACGCGTTCATGCGCCTCACGACCAAAGGCGGGCTCGCGGTCGCCGACTACTTCGAAATGGATAACCAGCAAAGCGAAAATGATGGCGACGTCGATCTCGGCTCCGGCGGAGCGCTGCTTCTCCCCAACATGAAAGATTCCTCCGGCACAACCTGGCAACTCGCCGCCGGCGCTGGCAAGGACAACAATCTCTATCTCGTCAACCGCGGCAACATGGGAAAATTTAGTTCCAGCAGCAACCACATGTATCAGGAACTTTCCGGCGCGCTTCCCGGAGGCCTGTGGAATAGCCCGGCGTACTCTGCGGGCCGTCTCTACTACGGCCCGGTCAATTCGCCCATCCTTGCATTTCAATTCAAGCAAGCCAGGCTGCAAACCAATCCGGTGGCTCATTCCGTCGACAGTTTCGGTTTTCCCGGCGCGACGCTCACGATTTCATCCAACGCTGGCGCTAGCGCCATCGTCTGGGCCGTCGAGAATGTGAATCCCGCCGTGCTCCACGCCTACACAGCCAAAAATCTCACCGAACTCTACAACACCAACCAGGCCTCCAACGGACGCGACCAGTTTGGCAACGGCAACAAGTACGCCGCCCCTACAGTCGCCAACGGAAAGGTCTATGTCCCCACGACGAACGGCGTAGGCGTCTTCGGATTGCTTTCCGGTAAGACACAATAGAAGAAATGAAAGCAGTGGTTGCTTGACCACGGTCTGAAAGAATATTCGTGCGCCCCACTGCTCGCGCGCACTTACGCGAGAAGTGGGGAACTCTCTTTGCATTACAAAGTACTTGACACAAAACCAGAACTCCTCTACGCTCCTCCTATGTTCGAGCCGCGTTCGCACCGTATCCGCCGGTTCCATCGTCGCCCCACAGTGCCGCCCAGAGCCGAACTATCCTCCGACTTCCTCTCTGATCTCCCGGTCAATCCCGCCGACGACCTCCGCTTCATCCGCGACACCATGGAGCGCTCAGCCGCCTTTACTGCGGTCTCCGGTTGGGGACAAGTTCTCCTCGGCCTCACCGCGCTGATTGCCGCAAGGCTGGCAGCAATTCAGCTTTCACCATTCACCTGGCTCCGTATCTGGCTCGCCGAAGCAATTCTCGCTGTCGCCATCGCCCTGCTTTCCTGCATTTGGAAAGCAAACCGCCGCGGACTTCCTCTCTTCTCCGGCCCCGCCCGCAAGGTCGCTCTGGGCCTGGCTCCGCCGCTGGTCGCCGGGGCATTTCTCACCTTCGCGTTATTTCGCGCCGGACTTCAACCCGCGCTTCCGGCCGCATGGCTCCTGCTCTATGGCGCCGGCATCATGACGGGGGGCGCGTTCTCCGTCGCCATCGTCCCGGTCATGGGACTCTGCTTCATGCTCCTCGGCGCATTTGCCGCGCTCGGCCCGGCAGCATGGGGAAACTGGTTTCTTGCCGCCGGATTCGGCGGCCTCCACGTCATCTTCGGATTGATTATCGCCAGGAGGCACGGTGGCTAGAGCATTCCCATCCCGCAGCAAGCATTCCAAGCCACTGAGCGCCGACCCGCGCCGCCGGGAAGAAGCGCGTCAGCCTGCCCGCGCCCCGGAACTCCCAGAACTCGATCGCCTGATTCACGAGCGCATCCGCCTCGGCATCGTCAGCGCGCTCGCCACCAACGATTCGCTCAGTTTCAACGATCTCAAGCGCGTGCTCAAGACCACCGACGGCAATCTCAGCGTTCACGCCCGCAAGCTCGAAGAGGCGCAATATATTTCCTGCGTGAAGTTTTTTGAAGGACGCGTTCCGCGCACTGAATATCGGCTCACCGCAACTGGTCGCCGCGCCCTCGCCGAATATCTGGATCAGATGGAAGAGTGGATTCGCGTCACCCGCAAAGAAGCATGAAACGTGGACGAGCTGCATTTCTTGTAAGCCGCGCGCCGTGAAGCTCTCCACACAAAATAAAGGGCGGCCAAAATTTTCGGCCGCCCTAGCATGCCCGAACTAGCTGAACTTACTTACTGCACCGTCAGACTCACCGTGAAGGTGTGTGCCCCGGTGTTCCCGCCCGTTGTGCCCGCGGTTCCCGTGGCCGTCACCGTCACCGTATAAGTTCCGGCAGGCGTGCCCGGATCCGTGACCGGCGGTGGAGTGACAAAGTTGTTGCTGCTGCCCCCACCGCATCCCACCGTGACGATCATTACGCCCAGCGCCAGGGTACCCAGAACCACCGCCAACCGCCGGTTCTTTTTGCTGGTCGCCGCCACCATCAGACCAAACATGCCCACCATGCTGAAGCTGGTCATCAGAGTCGCATTACCCGACCACGGATTTCCCGTCATCGGTCCCTGCACGGGCACCAGCATCGAAGTGCTGGGCGCGGTGGTGGTGATGGTCAGCGTGCTGGTCATCGGCACGTTGCCAGCCGGAGTCAGCGACGCGGCGTTGAAGTTGCATTGCGACTCCGACGGCAACCCGCTGCACGCGAACGTCACCGTCCCGTTGTAGAAGTTGCGCGGCGTCAGCGTCACCATGATCGTGGCCGTCTGCCCCGGATTCACGCTCGCAGCGGTCGTATTCGGCGTCACCGTGTAATTCGCGAACTCCTTGCTGCCGCTGGTATTGAGCAGCACCGAAGCCTGCGATAAGGTGACGCTGGTCGTGACTACGTCGACAGCGCCATCGCCGTTCACATCGGCCAGTACCAGACCGTAGGCGAACGTTCCTGACGGATATTCTGCCGGAGCGCTGAACGTTCCATCCCCGTTACTGAACATCACTCCAACCGTTCCGTAGGAATTATTGGTGTACACCAGGTCGAGGATTCCGTCGCCATTCAAATCGGTCATCTGAATGTAAGCCGGATACGGCTGTCCCGCAAACGGATCCTGGATCGTCGAAGAATAAGGCCCGTTGGCGTTCACCGCCGTAAATGTGCCGTCGCCATTGCCCTGTGCAACCACGATTCCCATTCCATTCGTGAAGTCTTGGTCCGTCGCAACCACATCCGCAAATCCGTCTCCATCCACATCGCCCACCGCGATCTGAATCGGATTATTTCCCAGTAAGGAATCCTGCTCGGGCTGGAACGTACCGTCGCCATTCCCCAAGAAAACAGCTAGGTTGCCGCTCTGAGGTTCTGGCAGGAGAATATCGATCTTGCCATCTCCATTTACATCGGCGGCAACGATATCACTGGCTGAGAAATTGGTCGTGATGGGCGTCTGTGGAACTAGATTGCCTGTGCCATCGTTCTTCAGCACAACGAAGTTGGAACCTTCTGAACTCACAACAACTAGATCCGGCCAACCGTCCGCGTTCAGGTCCGCGGCCACAATCTTCTCGGCTCCCGTGTCACCGGTCGCAATCGGAGTTCCCGCAGTGAACATGCCATTCCCTACTCCGCTCGTCGGGATGCCGCTGAAAATCTGCACCGTACCAGCCGAAGTATCGACGGCAGCGATGTCCAGAGCTCCGTCTTTATTGAAATCGCCGAGTGTAACGTAAGTCAGCGTTCCGCCCGAACCGTAATTCACGCCGGGCTGAAAACTGCCGTCGCCGTTCGACAACATTACCGTGATCCCGACAGTTGGGTCGCAGCAATTATTCCCGATGACCACGTCCGCGAATCCATCTCCATTGAAATCGCCGCCCGCGATATCCCAGCCCTGCGCCTGACCGCCATCCGAAACCGGGGAATAATAATCCGCCGCAGCCCGGAACGTGCCATCGCCAAAGCCCTTCATGTAAACAAAACTGTAATAGTCGTCGGTTACCATGATGTCAGCGAGGCCATCGCCGTTAAGATCGGTGACAATGGCCGGAGTGACCGGCCCCCCGCCCGTTGCATAGCCAACGCTTGGCACGTTCACCGTTCCGTCCCCATTACTCAGCAGTACCGTCATATCGCCTGATTGGGAGTTCGTAACGATCACATCGCCAAAGCCATCCCCGTTTACATCGCCAATGGCGACCGCGGCGGCTTCCACATATGGGGTGCTACCTCCCGGGCCAGCCGTCGCCGCGGCGAAGTAAGCGCCTTGCGCAAATGTTCCATCTCCATTGTTCAAATAGACCGTGAGGGTGTTGTCGTTGCAATTGGCGCTGACAATCTCCGGCTTGCCGTCGCCAGTCATATCGCCAACCGCGTTGGCGCAACCGTCGTAAACTCCATCCGGAGTGGGATACTGCGCTCTCGCATTAAATTGCATGCCAGCTGCGCCCAAATACACGCTCAGTTCGCCGCTGGTGTAGTCGTTGTCGGCGATGTCAAGCAGCCCATCTCCATTAAAGTCGCCGAATACCAGGTTGGACCCTGCGTGATTGCTGAGCACTGTCTGCGTCGGTGCGCCGAATGTTCCGTCGCCGTTGCCCAGAAGGACCCACACATTCCCCACGCCAGTTGAGGCCTGTCCTGCGCTGTCGACCGTAACTACATCGAGCTTGCCGTCGCCGTTCATGTCGTACAAAATTCCGCCGGCCAGATCATTGCTCGTGATCACGGTGTTGTTATTGAACGTAAACGTGCCATTGCCATTACTGAGAAATATGTCCAGACTCGAAGACGTGGTGCTCGAGGCCAGGTGCACAATTGCGACATCGTCATTCCCGTCGCCATCGAGATCGCCGACTACAAACGCGTCGCTGCTATTGGCGGGAATCGTCGTAATCTGGGGCGCTCCAAACGTTCCGTCCCCGTTGCCCAGTGATACCGCAATCGAAATCGTGGAGGGAGGTATCGCCGATGGCGAAGTCGTCACTACTGTCACCAGATCCGTCTTGCCGTCGCCGTTAAAATCGCCCGTTAACACCGGGTTGGTGGACATGTATCCACCCGCCGGAATTTGCGTCGCGGCCACGAAGCCTACCGTGCTCCCGCCAGTCGGTGAGTTGCGACGCGGCTTCAGCTTGCCCGCCGCCGTCGGCTTCGCCTTCGAAGCAGGCAGAATGCCCATCTTGGCCAGTCTCTCTTGCCGGGCAGCTTCGGCGGACGCCAGCCGCGCCTGAATGCGGTCATAGGCCGGCGAAACACCTTTTTTCGGCGCGACATGAAACTGGTGCTGCGCTCCGAAGCTGCGCGTATGGGAAGCTGCTCCCCATCCCGGCAACGCCATGGCCAACCCGACAACGACGACAAAGAGGGACGCAATCTGCTTCTTCATATACGGATTCCTAACCCTTCACTATGCGAATTTTTTCCAGGAATGGACGACAGGGACCTCATGTGCGCGCGTGCATGTGAAACGGAAGAACCCCGGCCCAGAGAAGACTGTAGAAGATGTATCTGCCGAGAGGGGAGGTAACTCGCGTAATAGTGACGTTACTAAAGTCTGTACACGAATGATTTTTCGGAACGCAAGCCTGGCCTCGCTCTTTATGGGAGGTAAGTTCCGCATCAGCACTCCCGTAATGATCGGCGGGCTAAAAGACCTTCGAATTCCGCACTCGCAGTTCTATACTTCTCGTGTGGGTCCGGGGTTCGAACGAGGCCGGACCATGTCCACAGAACGACGCGAGCATCAACGATTCAAGCTCAAAGTTCCCGTCGAAATCTACCCGGAAGACCACGAAACTCCTTTCCGGGGCGCCACCACTGACCTCAGCCTGGGCGGATGTTACTTTGAATCCATCTTCCCGTTCCCCGTCGGCACTCGCCTCGAACTCAAGCTGCAAGTAGACGACACCCTGCTGATTCTCGCCACGGTTGTCACTTGCGACTCGCAATTTGGCAACGGAATCCGCTTCGACAAAATACTTCCAGAAGATCTCGAGCAACTTGAAGCCTTTCTGAACTCCGTCGCGGAATCGGCAACCACGGCGAATAAATAGCACAGAGTCCAACGCGCGACCTCTCGCATCCAAACCAGGCATGGAGGTAATTTTATGTTTGTTGTATTGGGAGCAAGCGGCCACACCGGACATGTAGTGGCTACCAATCTTCTTGCCGGTGGGCAGAAAGTTCGCGTCGTCGGCCGGAACGCTGCTGCGTTGAAGCCTCTCGCGGCAAAGGGTGCAGAAACATTCATCGCCGACCTTACCGACTCGGCAAATCTCATTCGAGCCTTTCAACACGCCGATTCCGCCTATGTCATGATTCCACCCAATCTCACCAGCAACGACCCGCTGGGCTATTCGAATCGCGTAAGCGACGCCATCGCCACCGCCGTGCAAAAGGCGGGGACCAAGAACGTGGTTGCGCTCAGCAGCGTGGGCGCCGACAAGACCAGCGGAACCGGCCCCGTACTGGGCCTTCATCACCTCGAACAAAAGCTCAACCAGATTTCCGGCGCGAACGTGCTGAACCTGCGCGCCGGCTACTTCATGGAAAACACCCTGCCCCAGGTGAACGCGATCAGCCAGATGGGCGCGGTCACCACTCCGCTTCGCCCCGATTTGAAAATTCCTATGATCGCCGCGCGCGACATCGGAGCGACGGCTGCCAACGCCCTCTTGCATGGCCCTGTTGGCGGCAAGCAAACTCGCGAACTCCTCGGACAACGCGACCTTACTTATACCGAAGTCGCCGCGATCATTGGCCAGGCCATCGGCAAAGCAGATCTCAAATACGTGCAAGCGCCCGACGACCAGTTTCGCGCCGTGCTGATGCAGATGGGAATGTCCGAGCCAGTTGCCCGGATCCTGCTGGAGATGATCGGAGCGGTAAACTCCGGACACATGCGCGCGCTAGAATCTCGCACATCGCAAAACACCACACCGACCAGTTTCGAAACGTTCGTGGACGAATACTTCGTCCCGGCGTATCGCCAGCTACCCGCCGCGTAAAACAACGCGCGTAGCGGCGGACGCATTCGTCCGTCGTCTCGAACGAATGCGTTCGGGCTACATGATTTTGTTTTTTCCGCGATCTCCAAAAGGAAAAGGCCACATTGCCTTCGCAACGTGGCCTTTATTTATGCCGGCAACGACCTACTCTCCTACCTTCTTCGCGTGCAGTAAGATCGACCCCGTGGAGTGTGACTTGAAACGCTTTGGCGTGCTGGTTCGCTTCGAACTGATTCCGGGCGCCGAATTCCTGCTCTTCGCCCATCCGCCGAGTAAGCGGGTTCCAATCAAGCATCCCAGGATCTCAAGCGCAAGAAGCACAACGACGCTCGCCTCAAACCAGGTCGCCCAATAACTGAACGCCACCATGAAAACGTTGTTCGCCGATGCGTGCAGGAAGTGCTCATATAAGTCTGCGCTCAAAGCAGCGAGGAAGAAGATCAATAAGGTCAAGCCCGCGATCCTTACGCCTAGTTTCCACACAACTAGACACACGAGCAAATGCCCTGAGGTAATGAAGATGACGGCCAGCCAACTCACGTGGTCGTTTGGAGCTGGAAGAATCTTTGCCGCAAGGAACAAGTGCCCGATAGCGTCCGTCCAATGCGCGAAGACAACCAACAGCGCAAGCATCCGTGATTTTGTCATCAATGACGCCCTGTCTCCGGAATGACCATGGAAGTCTAGCGCAAAAGGAAAAGGCCGTCGAGATTTCTCTCAACGGCCTTTATTAATGCCGGCAACGACCTACTCTCCCACACACTTTCGCGTGCAGTACAATCGGCCCGGCGGGGCTTAACTACCGTGTTCGGGATGGGAACGGGTGGACCCCCGCGGTATGATCACCGACGTCTTTAGCAGCTTTTAGCGATTAGCTCTTGGCTATTAGCTTTGCCATGCCAGCGCACGTTTGGTGCGCATCCCCTGGCATTATGGCGCTGCAAACTTTGTAAAAGAGCGTGAGTACGAAACCTCACAACTGAATAGATTGGGTGTGGCTTACTTTCATCTTGCTTATTTCCGATTTCAGCCCCGTATTACTTTGGCGATGCTTTCATAAGAAAGTCGTCGGCGCACAGTCATCAGTTATTGCATCTCAGTCATTCAGGTTCTAACGACTTACAAACAACATCTGCTGAGTTTCAGTTCAGGTTCTAACTGAGGCGTGGTCGAAACCGCGCCTTACCCAACTGAGAACTGACAACTGTTTCTGCACCGAGTAAATTTTATGGTCAAGCCGAACGGGCGATTAGTACTGGTAAGCTACACGCATTACTGCGCTTCCACCTCCAGCCTATCAACCAGGTAGTCTTCCTGGGCCCTTCTTATCCCTTACGGGTTGGGAGATCTCATCTTGAGGAGTGCTTCCCGCTTATATGCATTCAGCGGTTATCACAACCGAACTTCGCTACCGAGCGGTGCCATTGGCATGACAGCTCGAACACAAGAGGTTCGTCCATCCCGGTCCTCTCGTACTAAGGACAGGTCCTCGCAAATCTCCTACGCCCACAACAGATAGGGACCGAACTGTCTCGCGACGTTCTGAACCCAGCTCACGTACCGCTTTAATAGGCGAACAGCCTAACCCTTGGAACCTTCTACAGCTCCAGGATGCGATGAGCCGACATCGAGGTGCCAAACCGGAGCGTCGATATGAACTCTTGGCTCCGATCAGCCTGTTATCCCCGGCGTACCTTTTATCCGTTGAGCGATGGCCCTTCCATGCAGAACCACCGGATCACTAAGGCCTGCTTTCGCATCTGCTCGACTTGTAGGTCTCGCAGTTAACCACGCTTATGCCTTTGCACTCGTCGGCTGATTTCCAAACAGCCTGAGCGTAGCTTCGCGCGCCTCCGTTACCGTTTAGGAGGCGACCGCCCCAGTCAAACTACCCGCCTTACCATGTCCCTCTCCCGGATCACGGGAGTAAGTTAGAACCACAGATCTCGCAGGGTGGTATCTCACCGTTGGCTCCTCCAAGCCCGAGAGCCTGGAATCAAAGCCTCCCACCTATCCTGCGCAGCAAGGGCCATAGTTCATGGTAAAGGTATAGTAAAGGTGCACGGGGTCTTTCCGTCTAGTTGCGGGCAACCGGCATCTTCACCGGCACTACAAGTTCGCCGTGTCAGTCGGCAAGACAGTCGCACTTTCGTTACGCCATTCGTGCAGGTCGGAACTTACCCGACAAGGAATTTCGCTACCTTAGGACCGTTATAGTTACGGCCGCCGTTCACTGGGGCTTCAGTTCGAAGCTTCACCTTGCGGTTGACCTCTCCCTTTAACCTTCCAGCACCGGGCAGGCGTCAGCCCCTATACGTCGTTTTCGACTTTGCAGAGACCTGTGTTTTTGTTAAACAGTCGCAGTGCGCATTTCGCTGCGGCCCCCTCGAGCTTGCACTCTACCGGGGCACCCCTTCTCCCGAAGTTACGGGGTTATATTGCCGAGTTCCTTACCAACTGTTCTCACGAGCGCCTTTGGATATTCTCCTCGTCTACCTGTGTCGGTTTGAGGTACGGTTCCCTTACTTTCTCCTTAGAGGTTTTTCTTGGCAGTGTGGAATCGGCAGCTTTCACCCATACGGGTTACTGCTTTGCGTCTCAGTGATAACTTCCTGACGGATTTGCCTATCAGAAACACCTTACACGCATCGACCGTTATAGCCATAGAACGGCCTGCTTATCCTACTGCGTCACCCCATCGTATAACGAAAACAAGGGAGGTCCGGAATATTAACCGGATGTCCATCGGCTACGCCTTTCGGCCTCGCCTTAGGGACCGCCTGACCCTGAGCGGATTAACCTTTCTCAGGAAACCTTAGACTTTCGGCGCGGAGGGTTCCCACCTCCGTTATCGCTACTTATGCCGGCAGGGTCTCTTCTCAACTCTCGACCAGTCTTCTCAGTCTGGCTTCAATGTGTTGGGAATGCTCTCCTACCACGCACGGCTGTTACACCGTGCATTCGCTGCTTCGGTAACAAGCTTAAGCCCCGTTAAATTGTCGGCACCGGACCGCTTGACCAGTGAGCTATTACGCTTTCTTTAAAGGATGGCTGCTTCTAAGCCAACCTCCTGGCTGTCTGGGCGTTCCGACTTCCTTTCCCACTTAGCTTGTATTTTGGGACCTTAGCAGGCGATCTGGACTGTTTTCCTCTCGACAACGAAGCTTAGCCCCCGCTGTCTGACTCCCGGATTGGTTGTTCAATGGCATTCTGAGTTTCGTTGGGTTCTGTAAGCTGGAAAGCCCCATAGCCCATCGAGTACTTTACCACCACGACAAATCATCCGAGGCTAGCCCTAAAGCTATTTCGGAGAGAACGAGCTATCACGGAATTTGATTAGCCTTTCACCCCTACCCTCAGCTCATCGGAGCTTTTTTCAACAAACACCCGTTCGGCCCTCCAGTGGGTGTTACCCCACTTTCAGCCTGGCCAAGGGTAGATCATCCCGCTTCGCGTCTATTCCTGCCAACTGGATCGCCCTATTCGGACTCGCTTTCGCTGCGGCTCGCTTTCGCTTAACCTTGCTGACAAGAATAACTAGCCGGCTCATTATGCAATAGGCACGCGGTCAGACTTTCCGTCTTGCGACGGCATAGTCCTCCCACCGTTTGTAGGCACACGGTTTCAGGTACTATTTCACTCCGCTCACAGCGGTTCTTTTCGCCTTTCCCTCACGGTACTGGTTCACTATCGGTCAGAAGCTAGTATTTAGCCTTACGGAATGGTCTCCGTAGCTTCCCGCAAAGTTTCTCGTGCTCCGCGGTACTCAGGTATCGGCTTCGAGTCCAGTTCGTTTTCGCCTACGCGGCTATCACGCTCTATGGCCCCTCTTTCCAGAGGGCTTCGACTAACAACTGGATTGGTAACTCTACTGTTGCCGACCCTACAACCCCGGTAGAACCCGAAGGTCTTACCGGTTTAGGCTGTTCCGATTTCGCTCGCCACTACTCTCGGAATCGAGGTTTCTTTCTTTTCCTCCTGGTACTGAGATGGTTCACTTCCCAGGGTTCGCTCGTGCGTGACTATGGATTCATCACGCCGTACGGGGGTTTTACCCCCGTGGGTTTCCCCATTCGGAAATCCCCGGATCAAAGCCTGCTTGCGGCTCCCCGAGGCTTATCGCAGCTTGCCACGTCCTTCATCGCCTGCTTCTGCCAAGGCATCCACCATGCGCCCTTAGTAGCTTGACCACAAAATTTACTCAGCACACTCGGAGCAGCTCTTAGCTATTAGCTTTTGGCTCTTAGCTAAGACCAGGATCCGATCACGCCGCTTAAATTCTATGGGCCTCTAAATCCTGCTCATCGCGTGCTCAGCGTATTGCGACGCTCCACGCCCCAGCAGGTAATTTCAGGCACTCATAAAAATTTACGTTCGCCTTGTAATTGCCCAATCTATTCAGTTGTCAAATATCGTCCTCGTCACTTACTAAGTGACTTACCCGCTTATGCAGGTATGGGTCTTACTTACTTCAGACCATGCACGATTCTGAAGTACCTCCAACCCAATGTTCGACGCCAGATATCTTCTGACATCCAACATCAAGCTGGACTTGGTGGAGCTGACCGGGATCGAACCGGTGGCCTCCTGGTTGCAAACCAGGCGCTCTCCCAGCTGAGCTACAGCCCCTTTTAGCTTTGAGCTTTGAGTCGCGAGCTTGGAGCGGAAGCCAAGGCTTCTCTACTCGCAGCTCACAGCTCAAGACTCGCAGCTGATTGTGGTGGGCCTGGATAGACTTGAACTATCGACCTCACCCTTATCAGGGGTGCGCTCTAGCCACCTGAGCTACAGGCCCGGTTTCCCGATTGTACTCCCTGAGCCTGTTCGATCAAGGCTCTTAGCTTTTAGCCGTTAGCCCTTAGCCAAACCTAAGTTCGGTCCAGCTAAAAGCCAAGAGCTAATAGCCAAAAGCTTAAAATTATTTTCGAGGACAAGGTTGAACGTGCGCCCCAGCTAAGCCGGAGCTGACCATCATGGAAACGTGATTCGAGAAAGAGAGGTCCGAAACGAAGCTCCTGTTCGAACTCTCAGGTTAGTGCGAGTTCAAAGCAGGGTACATGGCAACATGCGCCGCATGTTTAATCCCCTATAGTGCTCTGAGGAGCGGGTGCTCCGAAGAGCGGCGGGGCCGCGGAACTGCCATGACGTTCTCTCTTAGAAAGGAGGTGATCCAGCCGCAGGTTCTCCTACGGCTACCTTGTTACGACTTCACCCCAATCATGAGCTGTACCTTGGAAGGCTGCCCCCTTGCGGTTAGCACGCCTGCTTCTAGTACGGCCCACTTTCGTGATGTGACGGGCGGTGTGTACAAGGCCCGGGAACGTATTCACCGCGGCGTTCTGATCCGCGATTACTAGCGATTCCAGCTTCATGGAGTCGAGTTGCAGACTCCAATCCGAACTGAGGCCGGCTTTTTCCGATTAGCTCCCCCTCACGGGTTTGCGACGGTTTGTACCGACCATTGTAGCACGTGTGTAGCCCTGGACATAAAGGCCATGAGGACTTGACGTCATCCCCACCTTCCTCCTGGTTATCCCAGGCAGTTTCACTAGAGTGCCCGGCTTGACCCGATGGCAACTAGGGATAAGGGTTGCGCTCGTTGCGGGACTTAACCCAACATCTCACGACACGAGCTGACGACAGCCATGCAGCACCTCCGCAGCAGCCTTTTAAGGGGAAGGGATATTTCTACCCCGGTCCACTGCGCTTCGAGCCCAGGTAAGGTTCTTCGCGTTGCGTCGAATTGAACCACATGCTCCACCGCTTGTGCGGGCCCCCGTCAATTCCTTTGAGTTTCAGCCTTGCGACCGTACTCCCCAGGCGGATTGCTTATCGCGTTAGCTGCGGCACAGCAGGATTGGGTACCTGCTACACCAAGCAATCATCGTTTAGGGCTAGGACTACCAGGGTATCTAATCCTGTTTGCTCCCCTAGCTTTCGTGCATCAGCGTCAGTTATGGTCCAGTGCGCCGCTTTCGCCACAGGTGTTCCTCCCGATATCTACGCATTTCACCGCTACACCGGGAATTCCACGCACCTCTCCCATACTCCAGCACCACAGTTTCGCCTGCAGGCCCCGAGTTGAGCCCGGGGATTTCACAGGTGACTTGTGGCACCGCCTACGCACCCTTTACGCCCAATAATTCCGAACAACGCTCGCACCCTCTGTATTACCGCGGCTGCTGGCACAGAGTTAGCCGGTGCTTCTTCCACCAGTACCGTCATTATCGTCTTGGTCGAAAGGAGTTTACGCCCCAAGGGGCTTCATCCTCCACGCGGCGTTGCTGCGTCAGGGTTTCCCCCATTGCGCAAAATTCCCCACTGCTGCCTCCCGTAGGAGTCTGGACCGTGTTTCAGTTCCAGTGTGTCCGTGCGCCCTCTCAGGCCGGATACCGATCTTCGCCTTGGTGGGCCGTTACCCCGCCAACTAGCTAATCAGCCGCGACCCCCTCTTCCAGCGCATTGCTGCTTTGATCTTGCGATGTTATGCGGTATTAGCCCCGGTTTCCCGGAGTTATCCCCCACTCGAAGGTAGGTTAGTCACGTGTTACTCACCCGGTCGCCACTTTACTCATGGATTGCTCCACTTTCTCGTTCGACTTGCATGTGTTAGGCACGCCGCCAGCGTTGATTCTGAGCCAGGATCAAACTCTCGTTTGAAACCTGAATCGCCTACCGACGGGTAGAAGGTAGGCTTGCCAATTCCGTCCGCTCGAAAGGGACGTGATGGCGACCACTCGCATCCCGCTAAGGATGCAGTGGCCTATCTTGTGAGATCGTTTCGGACTAATGCCCGAATCCGCTCTCTCACGACTGGCACGTTCAACCGAGTTGTCAAAGACCGAACCACGATCCGCCTGAGCGGCGCGTATTCAGGTCTAGACGGACTCGCTACTAGAGCGAATCCGGCTGTCCTCGAAACCTTTCAACCATACCGTCCGCGCCAGACCCTGTCAACGCACGCAACCCACAGAATTTCCACGCGTTTTCCACATCGGGAAAGCGGCTTGGGATGGGCGGGCCGGGGAGCTCTTTGCTCGTAAAAGCAGGCTCAAAAACGACGACGCAACGGTATAGCCTTCCGCTCGGGGAATCGCACTATTTCAGCGCGCACGCCGAACCGGAAGACAAAAAATTGAGAAAAGAACTTACTTTTGGAGGTCCTTGCTTTGAAGGTACCCTTCAGAAACCTACCAGTGTTTCCGAATCAAGTCCCGTGGCCGGGACAACTTGAAGGCCTGAAAGCCCTCTCACCACATTAGATGCCGGACGCGCACGAGAGTTGCAGAAAAACGCCCAGCCAGCCACACACACTGCTCTCGGTGAATTGTTTATACCAGATGAATTGGAAAAATTGCAAGAGGTAATTTGAAAAATGCGTAAGTTTACTGATTTGGTTCTGGAGGACGGGCGAAATTTGGACTCTTGTGACATCCGTCACGGCATTGCGGGCGGCGGGCAGCGGAGAATATTTCGGCCCGCGTAACCGCGAAGCGGCGAAAGAGTGCAGCGCACGGCGTAAGCCATGGGTGAATTAGGGAACAAACGCTGCCAGCCCCGGCAGGGGCGAAAGAAAAATGTCCCACACATTCGGCAACATTCTGCTTCATTTTATCTTCTCCACACAGGGTCGGCGTCCGCTGATCAAACCCGATTTCCGCGTGGATCTGTTCGCGTATCTCGGAGGGATCGTCCGCGAAATGGACGGAACTGCGCTGATCGTCAATGGCACCGCAGACCACGTTCACATGCTTGCGAGGCTACGTCCCGTTCATTCGGCCGCGGAAGTCGTGCGCATCATGAAGGCAAACTCATCGCGGTGGGTGCACCAAAAATGGGACCACGAATTCGCTTGGCAAACTGGATACGGCGTATTCAGCGTGAGCGAATCGAATGTCGAAGCAGTGAAGAAATACATTGCCGAGCAGGAAGAACATCATCGGAAGCATTCGTCTCAGGAGGAGTTCGTTGCGTTCCTCAAGAAAAACAATGTGGCCTGCGATGAGCGATACATTTGGGACTAGTTTCTTTCGCCCCTCTGGGGCTGGATCACCTTATTCCTTTGCCTTCCCACGGCTTGCGCCGTGGGCTGTAATCTTTTGCCGCTTCGCGGCTGGTTTCAGCTGAGTCCTCCGGCTGTGGTCATTTGAAGGCTCGTGTTATCCTTCCGCGACGGATGCGTCGCCCCTTATGCCCCGCCGGGACTGGACTCGCGAAGAACTAATCGTCGCCTTCAACCTCTACTGCAAAATCCCGTTCGGCCAGATACACATTCGCAATCCTCTGATCATCGGTCTAGCGGAAGCCATCGGGCGCACGCCGTCTGCCGTGTCGTGGAAGCTCGCGAATTTCGCGCGACTGGATCCAGCCCTGAAGAAGCGCAATATATCTGGCGCAACGCACGGAGCGCGGGGTGAAATTGATATCTGGAACGAGTTCAATCACAACTGGGAGGCTTTGGCGTTTGAGAGCGAGCGACTACTGCGAAACATGACCGGGGACAGTTCGAGCGCGGTGGATGGGGCAACGGAATTTCCGGAGGGCCGGACTCGTGAAACACTCGTTCGGACTCGAATCAATCAGAGCTTCTTCCGCGCTTCTGTTCTGGCCGCTTATGGGATGCGGTGTTGCATCACAGGGCTCTCCGTCCCGCAGTTGTTGACCGCCAGCCATATCGTGCCGTGGTCGGTTGATGTGAAGAACCGGACCAACCCTCGGAACGGTCTATGCTTGAACGCTGTTCACGACAGGGCGTTTGACTCCGGTCTGCTGACGGTCACGGCAGATTTGAAAGTGAAGCTCTCCCCGAAGCTGAAAACGGAGAGGGCAGCACAAGATTTGTTGTGGCGATTCGAGGGCACTCCCATTTCGGCGCCACGACGCTTTGCACCCGATGAAAGGTTCCTCCACTACCATAACGAGAACATATTCTTAAGCCGATAGGTTTGTAATGAGCAATATCAAGTTTCGCTATCTCTATCGTGACGGCAGCAACTACAAGAAGTGGGGCACGGTTGTCTTTTCCAACCCGGAAGAGTTGTCCATTGAGCTAATTCGGAAGAAGCTAGGGGAGTCAGTATCGGGGGACGGGCTGTTTATCGCGGATCAGGTCCGAATCGCGGAGGTTTTTCTTACTGATGAATACCCGCTCAATGGGGATGACCATTGTTTCCACGAGTTCGCGGGCGTTGAGGAGACATCGGACGCTCCGAGTGATACGCACGGTCGATCAATCGGCGAGTTCGTGAGCGAGGTTGAAAAAGAGGCCGACAGAGGGTGGCGTGAGTTCGATCCGAGAGACAGATCATCCGGGCGACTGTCGGTGAGGCTGTGAGCTTCGAACGACGGACGTTAGATTTGGGATTGGTTTTTCTTTCGCCCCTTCGGGGCTCGTTAAGATTTTCCCGCTGATCACCCACGGCTTGCGCCGTGGGCTGTAATCTTTCGCCGCTTCGCGGCTGGTCTAAGCTGACGCTGCGCTGAAGCACTGCTCTTCCACCCGACTACCATCGTCAACGGGGACGTGAAGATAGTGTCGAGCTGCGCTCGACGGACGGGCGAGTCGCACGTCCCCCCACGGACTCCGCGCGTCGCTGTACGGTGGACTTGATCAGCGTTTGAGGAGGTGCCAGGCTTCTTTGAATTTTTCGTATTTGGATTTTTTCAGGTGGGGGGAGAGGACCAGGGCGGACTGGTGTCTGGTGGCTTGGAGGGGGAGGATGTACCAGGTTTCGGTGGGGATTACATACGCGGCGATGAAATCGAGTTGGTCGGATTGGTAGGGGACGTGGCTCGAGCAGATGGTGCAGACGTAGGAATGCTGGCGCTTGTATTGGGTGCATTTGACTTGGACGCGGAGAAAGTGTCCGCGGCTTTCTACGGCGAAGTCGTAGGGGGCGTTGTCTCCCCAGGGCTTGGTGACGCGCAGGCCTTGTTCGGCGGCGCGGGTCATAAAACGGAGTTCGGCCCATTCTCCGCGCGCCTTGGCTTGGCGGAGGTTCATCGCTTGAATTGTCATGGATAGTTTCGGACGTATTTCGGAGATGAAAAAACGCGGCCTTTTGGGCCGCGTGGGATTTTCTGGTCTCTATATTTATTATATCAAGTTGGGTGGGGTCAACCGGAAAGGGATTTGGGGAAATTTGGGCTTTGTTTGGAATGGGTTAGCGGGAATTTGAGGGTTTTTGGGCTTGACAGGAAAACGGAACATCGGGGCTGAAGCCCGGTTCCTCTTCTGCGCTTGACGCGGCGCTGAAGCGGCGCTCGTCCACCAACTCGCTGCGCTCGGCGCCTAGATTCCCCGGCTCGCTTCGCTCGCTGGACGGGCGAAGGCGGCTGTCCCTACATGAGCATTTTGGCAGCGCGCCTTGAAGGCGCGCCCCTTCAAATCTTCACTTCTTTACTGCTATGCCTAGGTCTTTTAGTTGGCGGTCGCTTACTGGAGTGGGGGCGTCGACCATCAGGTCTACGGCTCTGGCGGTTTTGGGGAATGGGATCACTTCTCTCAGGCTTTCGGCTCCGGCGAGGATCATCACTATGCGGTCCAGGCCCAAGGCTATGCCTCCGTGCGGGGGCGTGCCGTACTCCAGCGCCTCTAAGAAAAATCCGAAGCGGGACTTGGCTTCTTCTTCGTTCATGCCAAGGGCGCGGAAAATCTTGGCTTGAATATCTTGTCGGTGAATACGGATCGATCCGCTGCCCAGCTCGGTGCCGTTGAGGACTACGTCGTAGGCCAGGGCGCGAACGGCGCTCAGGCTGGATTGCGGGTCGGTGACGGAGTCGACTCCGGCCTCTAGCAGCTGCATGTCTTCTTCGTGAGGCGAGGTGAAGGGATGGTGGGCGGCCATCCATTGTTTTTCGGATTCGTCCCACTCGAACATAGGGAAGTTGGTGACCCAGAGGAAACGGAAATCTCCGCGCTGAAAAAGTTGATGGCGGTCGGCATATTTTTGGGCGAGGGCCAGGCGCAAAAGTCCGGCTGAGGCGTAGATGGCCAGCTCGGCCGGCGCGACCTTGCGGTGCGTGGGCATGGCGGTTTGCGGTCCGGCTTGGGCTGAGCCGGCTACTAAGACGATGAGGTCTCCGTCTTGGGCTTGCGATTTTTTTGTGATCGCCGCGGCGGCTTCGGGATATTTGGTGGCGATGCGTTTGAAGTCTTCG
This sequence comes from uncultured Acidobacteriota bacterium, assembly GCA_963701925.1. Lineage (GTDB taxonomy): Bacteria > Acidobacteriota > Terriglobia > Terriglobales > Acidobacteriaceae > Sulfotelmatobacter. Next base: position 377,464 of record CAVPBQ010000003.1, on the reverse strand, counting down.
TAAACTCGGGCGCCGCCTTTGGAGTGGAACATGGGCTTGATGTCGTCGCGCTCTTTGCGGGAGAGCTCTCCGACTTTGGGCGTGCGGATGGCGATGACCGGAAGATTGGCGTTGATGGCGAGCTCTTGCAGATTCTCCGCGGTGAAACATTCGCGGACATCGGTGAATGCGGGCAGGCGGAGATCGGGCTTGTCGATGCCGTAGAGGCGGATGGCTTCGTCGTAGTCCATGCGCGGGAAGGGACTTTTGATTTCGTAGTTCGCGGCTTTGAAGGCGGCGGTGAGAAATCCTTCGACCACGGCCCAGACGCTTTCGGGCTGCGGGTAAGTCATCTCGAGATCGATCTGGGTGAATTCGGGCTGGCGGTCAGCGCGCAGGTCTTCGTCGCGGAAGCAGCGGACGATCTGAAAATAGCGGTCGAAGCCGGAGATCATGAGGATCTGCTTGAACATCTGCGGCGACTGCGGCAGCGCATAGAAGGTACCGGGCTGGACGCGGCTGGGGACTAAATAGTCGCGGGCGCCTTCGGGCGTGGAGCGGGTCATGAAGGGAGTCTCGATTTCGAAGAATCCCTGCGCGGAAAGATAGTCGCGGATGGCCTTGGCTACGTTGTGGCGCAGTTCGATGTTGGACTGCATGGCGTCGCGGCGAAGATCGATGTAGCGATATTTGAGGCGCGTCTCTTCGTTAGTAAGCGCGGTATCAGAGGGCAGGAACGGCGGGAGCTTCGATTCGTTGAGGATGCGAAGTTCGTCGGCGACAAGTTCAACTTCTCCCGTGGGCATGTTGGGATTGATGGTGTTGGGGTCGCGCAGCTTGACCGTGCCGATGGCGGCAATGACGTATTCGTTGCGCAGGGTTTCGGCCTTTTCGTGGATGGCGGCGTTCGGTTCGGCATTGAATACGACCTGCATGATGCCGGTGCGGTCGCGGAGATCGATGAAGAGCAGGCTGCCGTGGTCGCGGCGCTTGTTGACCCATCCCATGAGCACGGCTTTTTTGCCGGCATCGGAAGAGCGGAGAGTGCCGCACATGTGCGTGCGTTTCAGGTCGCCTAAAAAGTCGAGCAAGGTTGAGTCCTTACAGTCGGAATGAGTGCGTGGGAACTGAGAATTATAAATGGTTGGAGGATGGGCGCGGGGCGATGGTGCCCGAAGGCGGTTGGATTTTGTTCCCTCATTGGAGCGCGGAGTACGTGTGCAGTCGCGTGCGGGAGATCCCTTCGACTTCGCTCAGGGCAGGCTCTTCCCTCCGCCTGAAAACCGGCTCCGGTCAGGATGACAACCCGGGGAGCTGTGACGCTCAGGCGACTTCCTGGCTGTTGTTATTTTTTGCCAGGGGGACTTCGGCGCGGACGGTAGTGCCGTTTTTGTCGGATTGAACCTGGAGTTTGCCGCCGAGTTGGGTGAGGCGCTCGCGCATGCCGCGGACGCCGACGCCCAGCTTAGCCGAAGTGCTGAGATCCTCCTGCTTTTCGAGAGGGATGCCTTTGCCGGTGTCGTGGATTTCCACTCGCACCCGGGAGTCCTGGCGGCTTAAACGCACGGCAGCGCTGTGGCTGCCGGAATGGCGATGAACATTGGTGAGGCATTCCTGCACGATGCGGAAGATGGCGATTTCGAGGTCGTAGCCGAGACGACCGAGATCGTTGGCGATTTCGAGCTGGACATCGATCTGGCTGCGCTCGGAAAATCCGGAGACGTACCACTCGATCGCCGAGGAGAGTCCGACCTCGTCGAGCAGGGGCGGGTGGAGCAGGTGGGACATGGTGCGAATCTCGCGGGTGATGTCGTCGACGAGATGAGAATTTTCGGCGGCGGCGGCGGCGGCACGGGGATCGAGAGGAGTGGATTGCACGACCGCGATATTCATTTTGATGGCAGCCAGCATCTGGCCCACGCTGTCGTGCAGTTCGCGGGCGATGCGGCGGCGCTCTTCGTCCTGCAACTGAATCAGGCGGGCGGAAAGCTGGCTGAGATTCTGATTGAGCAGCTTGAGGTCGGCGGTGCGCTCGTGCACGCGCTTTTCGAGTTGCTCGCGCGACTCGAGGAGCGATTGCCGCAGCTCGCGCTGCTGGTGGATGTTGGTGTTGATGCCGAACCAGCGAACAACTTTTCCTTCCGCATCGCGCACCGGCCGGACGCGGGTGAGGAACCAGCGGAAGACGCCATCGGCTCCACGCAGGGGGAATTCCATTTCAAAAGGCTGGCCAGTCTGAAGCGAAATTTTCCAGCGTTCCATGACAGTGGGCAGGATGGCGGGATCCTGCACTGACTGCCAGCCCCAGCCTTCCATCTGGGCCAGCGAGGTTCCGGTGTACTCATACCAGCGCTGGTTGTACCAAAAAATGCGGCCGTCGGGGTGAGCCATCCAACAGAGTTCAGGAAGCGAGTTGGCGAGGCCCTCGAATTCCTGTTCGGCGCGGAGCCGGTCTTCCATCTCGCGATGGAACCGCGACTTGGAGCGGCGGTTGGCCTCTCCCAGAGCGATGATGAATGCGGAGAGGATGAGGAAACCGGCCATCGCGTAAAGCTGAGGCTTGGGATCCTGCAGCGCGAAACTACCCGAGGGAGGAAGGAACCAGTACCAGATGCCGAGGAGGCTCACGACCGTGGTGACGATGGAAGGACCGAGTCCGCAGTACCAGGCGGCAAAGACGACCGCGGCCCAGGCGGTGTGAAAGGGATTGGTCTCGCCGAGCAGCGGGGAGAGCAGATCGCGAAGCAGCAAGGCGGCTAGCGCCGCCAACACCGAGAAGGCGTAGCGCGCTGCGACTGATTTATCTTTATCCAGTGAACCTGCCGCCGTCTCCAAAATTCCACCCTCACTTGCAGAGCGAAGCAGAGATCGAAGTGCCCGCCTAAAAGGCGGTCTTCTGCGAGATCAAGACTCTACCACTAGCGATCTAACGCGTTCTGCCGGATATCAAACAATCGGGCAAAATCTTTGTGCGGAGACCGGGGAAACTATTGTTCCTGGTTCCAGACGTACAGGTAGGTCGCATCGGTCGCGGTGGCGACGCTGCGGCTCTGCTTGTGGGTAGCGCGATTCAGCGCGGCGCGCACCTTTTCCTTGCTCTCCGCCAGCGCTTCCAGGGGTACCTTGAGGGCAACCCCGGGCTTGAGCTGATCGAGATCGGAAAGGATCTTGGTGACGATCTCTTTGTGCTTGCCGTTGCGGCCCTGGGGCACATCGATCTGCGACATGGTGGTGAAATTCATGGGAGCTTTGGCGAAGATTTTCTGGGATCGTGAGCTCATCTTGAATCTCCTTGTGTCCTCGTACAACTCGTTACGTTAACCTAACGTAACGCTATCGTAACCAAACAATATCGGATTCTGCAAGTAAAAAAGTGTAAAAAAAAAGAGGGCGGAATTTGATTCACAGGAAAAGGCTCTGGTAAGAAGAATCTCTGTTTGCGGGCCGTAATCGCAGACGCGGCTGACGTTTCGTAATTGCGGCGGCTGAAACTGGGCTGAAGAAATGTTCGTCGGCGTAACCATATGACCCGTATGAATTCCACTCTGCTAGTGTCGAAATAGCAGAGGGAGCATTTACCGATGCCGAACACAAAGACGTATTTCGAGCAGATTCCGGTTGCGGTGGTGAAGAAGATTGCGGAAGTGGACCTTTCCGACGATCCGCTGAATGAAGATGAATTCGCAGTGACGACCGTTCCAGCCATCCGGGTCAAGCCGCAACGCGGGCCCGTGCTGGGTCGCAAAGGGAAAGGACTCTAGCCGTGCAACTCGTGAATCCTATGACAACCGACGAAGGAATTCTCTACCCGGAATGGCAGAAGCATTATCTGGACGCACTGCTGGAACTGGATCAACAACAATTGAGCCCGCGGATTGTGGCCGCGGAGTCGGCGATCGCGAAGCGGTTGCAGTCGATTGCCGGCGACACCAATCATCATGCGGAGCGACGTGCGATTGAAGATGCACTTTCCTCGCTGCGAGTGTTGAAGCGCGAGAGCCGCTGATCGGTTGACTGCCTTGGGGCTGAAGCCCGCTATTCCTTTATTCGACCCTAGCGGCGCGGCTTGAAGCCGCGCCCTTTCAAAACAACTCTGATTTACTTTCTCGCCGCAGGCGGCTGGTGGCGCAGCGGAGTTCCGCAGTAGGGGCAATAGACGTCGGTCGTGGCCACCACGTGCTGGCATTGCGGACAGTTAGGGCTCAGCTTGCAACTGCAGCGCGGACAGAAGTTGAATCCCGATTGGATGGCGGTTCCACATTGCGGGCAGGTGCCTTGCAGAGGCTGGCGCAGGATGAAGTAGAGAAGACCGCCCAAGCCGTTGGGAATGAAGATGGCGACAAGCGTCCAGAGTGTGGGGCTCATGCCCCGACGCTTGGCATCGCGATTGATGTAGCCGATGAGCAGCAAGATGAATCCCGCTGCAACGCCCGCTAGCATGCCGAGCAGCACTCTGCACCATTCCGGCGGAGCATCATGCTGGTGAGCCAGTTCGAGATTGAAGAACCATTGCGCGGCGATAAAGACGATCGCGGCGAGTGTCCACGCCCATGCCGGGATGATTTTGATTTCTCCGGCGAATCCAGTTCGAGTTTCGTTTGTTAGCTGCATAGAGTTTCCCGCTTTCCAATTCTTATCAGCGTTGCTTCTCTCCGTTGCCGGCCAGATGCGTGCCGCGAGCGAGCAGCAGCGCGCTTGCGACCAGCGCAGGGGCGATCCAGAAAAATGCGAATCCCGATTCCCAAACCCAGTTGGAAACGCCCGCCCACTGGCCCATCCAGGCGAAGAAGCGCCAGGCCAGCGGAATGGTGAGCGTGGCGGAAAGGCCAACGCCGAGACAGGCAAGTCCGACGAACCACATGCGTTCGCGGGTTTCGCGCAAGCGGGCGGCATGAAAGCGCACGCGCATTTGCGTGGCGCGAACCAGGCGGGCGTCGGCGGCCAGCGGCAGCGAACGCAAATTACTGACGACGGCATTGGCCGCATCGGAATAATTGCGGCAGGCTTCGCATTCCTGCAAATGAGCTCGCAGCCACGTCTGCTCCGCTTGGGAAAGACTGGCGCCGAGCGCGATCAGTTGCCGGGCTTGGTTATGCGTGTCTCCATGTACGTCCGGCGTCATCGAGTTCCCTCCAACTGGCCCATCAGCAGGTTCAGGCCACGATACAGGCGCGATTTCACCGTGCCGAGTTTCGATCCGGTTACAGCAGCAATTTCTTCCAGGGGGAGGCCTTCCTGAAAACGCAGGACGACGGTCTCGCGATATTCGGTGGGAATGCCGAGCAGGGCGGCGTTGATGCTCTCGGCCTGCTGGTGTTGCTGGACAACTTCCCAGGCGGCGGGCCGCGGGTCAGCGGGTTCGAGGGAGGGGTGCTCTTCGTCATCCATGAGGCCGTCGAGGCTGACAGGATTTTTCTTGCGCAAATAATCGATGGTCAAATTTCTGGCGACGGCGTAGAGCCAAGTGCTGAATTCGTGCTTGCCGTCATATTGATGGCCGCGCTCGAGAACGCGAATCCAGGTTTCCTGAAAAAGATCTTCGGCGAGCGCCGGATTGCCGGAAAGATAAATGAGATAGCGCAGCAGGCGATGCTGGTACTGCTCGATGAGGCGATCGAGTAGATCGGGATCGCGGCGGCGGAGACCGCGAGCGATAACGGTCGTCTCGGATTCCATGACTGTCATCGAGAAGTAAGCAGCGGCGATCATGCTACCGGATATACGGAGCAGGGGGCGAGAAAGATGCAAGGCGGGTAAGGGGCGGGGATTCAGGGGGATGCGCGGGGGCTGAAGCCCGGAAATCTTTGCGGCTTGGACGCGGCCCTAAAGGGCCGCTCTTCCACATTTGCGGGACACGACGCTGAAGGCGCTTCCACGTTCGGCGCCGAAGGGCCGCCCTTCCACATTTGCCGGACGCGGCCGCGATTCCCATCCTAACGTCGCAAAAAAACGCGACGTTAGGATGGGGCACGCTCTGCGTTTTTCTTCCGGCCACTTGGGTTAGGGCAGCGTTTTTATGGGGAGGCCGAAGGGGGCGATGGCTTCGCGGACTACCTTTTCTTCGCCCACGGCTACGATTGCAGAGCGGTAGGCGGGAAAATATTTTTTGGCGGCGGCCTGGACTTCGGCCGATGAGGTGTTGGCAACTTTCTGGCCGTAGATACCGATTTGCTCGGGCGGCAGATCATCGACCCAGAGGCCGGCCAACTCCGAGGACACGGAGGTTCGCGACTGGAGTTGGATGGCTTCAGTGCCGACGAGATAACGCTTCGCCTTGGAAAGTTCTTCGTCGGTGGGAGCGGTGGTCGCGATGCGATTCAGTTCGTAATTAATTTCATTCAGGCTGGGACTGGTGACTTCGTTGCGAACGTCGGCACGGGTGACTACCACTCCCGCGGCTTGATAGGTGCCTAGAAAAGCGAAGGGCGAATAGGTGTAGCCCTTGTCTTCGCGGATGTTGGAGACCAGGCGCGAACTGAAGGTGCCGCCGTAGATGGCGTTGGCGACGGTGGTGGCGGCGTAATCGGGATCGCTGCGGCGCGGTCCGAAGGCTCCGAGTTCGAGCGTGGTTTGCACGGAGCCGGGACGCGGCACCACGAACACGGCGTGCTCCGGCGTCGAGGAGGGAGGGGCAGGCAGCGAGATGGGAGGATCGGCGGGAGATTTCCAGGCGGCAAATTTCAGCTTGAGGGCGTCCAGCATTTTGGCGTTGTCGAAATCGCCAACGGCGACCAGGACGGCCTGATCGGGGCGGAAGCGTTGGGCGAAAATCCTGCGCAGATCGGCGGAAGTGGACGCGGCCACCGACTCCTGACTGGCGGAGATTACGTGATAAGGATGGTCACCGAATAAAACCTTGGCCATGGCGCGGCTGGCCAGGAATGAAGGCTCCGATTCACTTTGTTGCAGCGAGTCGGAGAGATTGCGCTTGGCCAGCGCGACTTCGGCGTCGGGGAAGGCGGCGTTTTCGAGGATGTCGGAGAGGACGGAGATTCCGGCGTCCATTTTCGAAGCCAGGACGGCGGTGGAGAGGTCAATGAAATCCTTGTGAGGCGAGGCGCTGAGATCGCCGCCCGCGGCCTGCAGTTCCTGGGCAATTTGTTTGGCGGAGCGGGACTTGGTTCCCTGGTCGACGGTCTTCGACAACAAGTCGGAGATGCCGGGACGGTCGGCGGGATCGGCCGCGAAGCCTCCACGGATGGCGACGGTGAAAGCAATTTTCGGAAAACCCGGTTCGGAGACGAGCCACACAGTTAACCCGTTGTCGAGTTTGGTGGAGTGGACAACTGGCGGGCTGAGCGGTTTTTCGGGGCCGTAAGGCGGAAGGTCCTTAGGCATGGAAACTTCTTTTTGGGCGAAGGTCGACGCCGCGAGGAACAACATGGCGAGTGCAAATGTGGCTTTCATTGCTCTGGTCTTCATGGTTGCGGTTTTCATTGTCCACCTCCCGGCTTTTTCTCGGATGCGGCGTCAGCTTTTTCGGGAACGCGCGTCATGATGGTGCGATTGGTATTGACCAGATATTTGGCGGCGAAGGCTCGGACTTGCGCCGGGGTGACCTTGGCCAGGTCTTCGGGAATCTGATACACGCGATCGAAGTTGCCGTCGAAGAGCACGGCGTGGGAAAGCGCGGAGGCGCGGCTGATAGGAATCTCGAGTTGATCGTACCAGTCGGATCGCATCTTGGAGACGATGCGGTCGAGGTCCTGCTGGCTGGGACCTTTATCGATGAGCTCCTTGACGGTCGCATCGTAGGCTTCGAGAACCTGATCCGCGGAAACATTGGGCGGATACACGACGAAGGAGGTCATCAGAGTGGGGCCGTTGAATTCGTAAGGCGTGCCCAGCGGCCAGTTCAAGCCGCCATCGACCGATAGGGCGACCTGATTCTCCTTGACTAGAGCTTGATAGAGGCGCGAAGCCTGACCGTTGTGCAGCAGTTCGCCAGTCACGGCGCCGGCGAGGGCGTCGGGCGAGTGCCGCGGCGGCATGCGGTAGGCAACGGCGAGGGCGGGCACTTTGGCGAGCTTGTCGGTTTCATTGAAACGGCGCTCGGATTTTTGCGGAGCCTCGTCCACGTTGGGACGGGGAGGAGTATTGCGGGCAGCGACGAAGGCAAAATATTTTTCCACTTTGGCGAAGACTTCGTCGGGCTGAACGTCGCCAACCACGGCGAGGACGGCGTTGTTGGGAGCGTAATACTGCTCGTAAAACGCCTGGACGTCGGCAATTTTGGCTGCGTCAAGATCTTTGAACTCGCCGTAAAAATTGTGCGCGTTGGGATAGGTGTCGAAAGCCTTGCCAGGAAGATCGATGGCGAAAAAGAGTCCGTAGGGACGGTTGAGAACGTTGACCCGGACTTCCTCTTCCACGACATTGCGCTGGTTTTCGAGATTCTTGGTGGAGAAATCGAGGGTCTTCATGCGATCGGCCTCGATCCAGAGAACGGGATCGAGCGCGGAGATGGGGGCGGTCTCAATGTATTCGGTGTAGTCGTAGCGGGTGTCGCCGTTATTGTTGCCGCCGCCGCCTTCGATGACGCGATCGAGCACGCCTTTGGGGGCATTGGGCGTGCCTTCAAACATCATGTGCTCGAAGAGGTGAGCGAATCCGGTGCGGCCTTCGGGTTCGAGGCGAAATCCGATGCCATAGCTGACGCACACGCCGAAGGTGGGAGCGGAGTGATCCTCGGACACGACCACGGTCAGGCCGTTGGGCAACTTCTTCATGGTGGTGGGAGCCTTCCACTGCTGGGCGGCGGCGGCGGCGATGAAGAGAGCAGATAAGAGTATTGAGGAGCAGAGTTTGGGAACGTTCATGTACGTCTCCTGCGGACAGGTTCGGGGAAATTCACCTCTCGGTTCGACGGGATTATATGCCTGTAGGTGAGCGTGGACGGGGGCTAAAGCCCTGGATTATTTCAGGGCTGGACGCGGCGCTGAAGCGCCGCTCTTCCACTTTCTCGCTTTGCCATACCCGTTCTTCTAATTTTTCGGTTTGGGGCGTGGAGCGCAGCTTGCCAGGTTTTCTCGTGGTATCGCTTTTTGTTCGCTGTTATGGAATACTTCGGTGAACAGCGGCTCCGTTCAGCATGACGCCATGTCAGACGGTGGAAGTATTGGAGAACGCATTTGGGTTTCCTAGAAAAAATCATTCGGGGGGAGTTTTCCGCAGGGGCGCGAGAATTTCACAAGGGACATCGCGCTAGTATGACTGCACACCAGCACAACATCAGCATAAGGAATCCGGGACGGTGACTCCGGGAATGGGGTCGCGTGTCTGGCGGGACGGGACGAATTTGGCCACTTCGGAATACGCACGCATCAGCACACTTCCGGCGAATGTAGAAGCCGAGCGCTCGATTCTGGGCGCGATCTTACTGGATAATTTTGCTTACAACCAGGCCGCAGAACATTTGCGGAGCGACGATTTTTCGCTGGATTCGCACCGGCGGATTTACGCCCGCATGGTCGATCTGGCGGAATCGTCGCGGCCGATCGACATGATCACGCTGATCGAGGAACTGGAGCGGCACAAGGACCTGCACGCGATAGGCGATGTGGCCTACGTGTCGAGCCTGGTGGACGGCGTGCCGGAGCGGCCGAGCATTGAGCACTACGTCAAGATTGTGCGCGACAAGGCCATGTTGCGGGGGCTGATCTCGGCGGCGAACACGGCGATTGCGCGGGCCAGCGACCAGCTGGGCGACGAGTCCGCCGAGAATGTGATCAGCGACGCCGAGGCGGCGATCTTCCAGATTTCGGAGAAGCGCATCGGGCGCGGCTTCATGGGGATCCAGGAGATTGTGCGCGAGTCTTTTGGATCGGTGGATCAGTTACTGCAGCGCGGGCAGCGCATCACTGGACTGGCGACGCACTATACGGATCTGGATGAGATGACCAGCGGGCTGCAGCGATCGGATCTGGTGATCGTTGCGGCGCGGCCGTCGATGGGCAAGACGGCGTTTGCCATGAACATCGCGGAGAACGCGGCGATCGAGGATAAGCAGGTGGTCGCGGTATTTTCGCTGGAAATGTCGCGCGAGGCGCTGCTGATGCGCTTGCTGTGTTCGCAGGCGCGGGTGGATGCGCACAAGATGCGGACGGGATCGCTGTGGCAGGACGATACGAAAAAAGTGGTGCGAGCGATGGAGCAGTTGGCGAATGCGCCAATTTACATCGATGATACCCCCGGCATTTCGTTGAGCGAGATGCGAGCGAAGGCGCGGCGGCTGAAGCAGTCGCAGAACGGGCATCTGGATCTGATCATTGTGGATTATTTGCAGTTGATGTCGGGCGGCGGAAAGCGATTTGAGAATCGCACACAGGAAGTTTCGGCGATCTCACGTGGGCTTAAGGCTCTGGCCAAGGAGTTACATGTGCCGGTGATTGCACTGTCGCAGTTGAGCCGCGCGCCGGAGAGTCGCGGTGGAGATCATCGTCCGCAACTAGCGGACTTGCGCGAGTCAGGATCGATTGAGCAGGACGCGGATCTGGTTATGTTTATTTTTCGCGAGGAAGTTTACCGGCAGGATGATCCGGAGTTGCAGGGGCGGGCGGAGATTATCATTTCGAAGCAGCGGAATGGACCGATCGGCCGGGTGGGGATGGCGTTCTTGAAACACTGCACGCGCTTCGAAACCATGGTTGAAGGCGGTCTGGCGAACGAAGAGTGATTCCCCGCAGATGCAGGAAATGCTGTAGGGGTTTCCTGTAAACACCTTAAACAACTTGGGGTTGCGGGCCAGACAGTGAGCGCGAAGCGAGCCTGTGGAAAAGCTTGTGGAAGCAAAAGCCGGGTTTCGAATTACTTTCAGAAAAGGTAGCAGTGCCGGTTCGGGACCAGCCATTTTTCGCCTCTCAAATGACTGAGTAGTAACCAGTTATACAATTCATCCGACATTAACATGTTGCAGGCTTCCGGAATCGGAACAGGCTTCCGGATTTGAGATTTGCACATTTTGGGGTTTGGGACTGACGATTTTTGGCCGAGTTTAGACGATTTTTTGGTTAGATCGGGATGCCAGATTATGCAACCACAGGGGCTGAAGACCCGATTCTTCCTGGCCGCTTTACGCGGCGCTAAAGCACCGCTCTTCCACATCTAGTTCTAGTTCGGCTCTTCCAACTAGCTGCCTTCGCCTACCTTTAGGACCGCCAGGAAAGCTTCCTGGGGGATGTCGACGCGGCCGATGCGCTTCATGCGTTTCTTGCCTTCCTTTTGCTTTTCGAGGAGCTTGCGTTTGCGGCTGATGTCGCCGCCGTAACATTTGGCGAGAACGTTCTTGCGCATGGCGTGAACGGTTTCGCGGGCGATGATTTTGGCGCCGATCGAGGCCTGGATGGGGACCTCGAACATCTGGCGGGGAATGAGTTCGCGCATCTTGGAGACTAACAGTTTGCCGCGTTCGTAGGCGAAGTCGCGGTGCACGATGATGGAGAGCGCGTCGACTGGCTCGCCGGCGACGAGGATGTCGAGCTTCACCATGGGCGAATCCCAATATCCCGCGAGATGGTAGTCGAGCGAGGCGTATCCGCGAGAAACGGATTTGAGGCGGTCGTAGAAGTCGAGCACGATTTCGTTCAGGGGCAATTCGTAGTGGAGCATGACGCGGTTGGAGCTGACGTACTCGAAAGTTTTCTGGACGCCGCGCTTTTCTTCGACCAGAGCGAGAATACCGCCGACATATTCTTCGCTGGTAAGAATCGTAGCGAGGATTACGGGCTCTTCGATTTTTGCGATCTCGCTGGGATCGAGCCAGCGGGAAGGATTGTCGATTTCGACCATCTCGCCATCGGTCTTGTAGATCTTGTAGCGAACGCCGGGAGCGGTGGTGATGAGGTCGAGATTGAATTCGCGCTCCAGGCGCTCCTGAATTATTTCCATGTGGAGGAGGCCGAGAAAACCGCAGCGGAATCCGAAGCCGAGAGCGACGGAACTTTCCGGCTCGAAGAAAAATGAGGAATCGTTGAGGCGAAGTTTTTCGAGCGCCTCGCGCAGCATGGTGTGCTCGTGGGAATCGACGGTGTAGAGGCCGGCGAAGACCATGGGCTTGATTTCTTCGAAGCCCGGGAGAGGCTCGATGGCGGGATTGTGGTCGTCGGTGATGGTGTCGCCGATTTTGGTGTCGGCGACATTCTTGATGTTGGCGATGACGAATCCGACTTCGCCGGCGACGAGTTCATCGATCTCAACCGGCTTGGGAGTGAGGACTCCGAGAGTTTCGGCGTCGAAGGTGGTGCCATTCCACATGAGACGGATGCGCTGACCTTTTTTCAGCGTGCCTTCGAAGACGCGAGTGAGGACGATGACGCCGCGGTAGGCGTCGAACCAGGAGTCGAAGACGAGCGCCTGCAGCTGATGGTCGGGCGATCCTTTGGGGGGCGGGATGCGCTTGACGATGGCCTCGAGAACCTCGGGCACGCCCTGTCCGGTTTTCGCGCTGATGAGGACGGCGTCTGTGGCGTCGAGGCCGACCGCGCTTTCGATCATTTCTTTGGTGCGGGGGATGTCGGCACTTTGGAGATCGATTTTGTTGATGACCGGAATGATTTCCAGGCCGTGATTGATGGCGAGATAAGAATTCGCGAGGGTTTGGGCTTCGACGCCTTGCGAGGCGTCGACTACGAGCAGCGCGCCTTCGCAGGAGGCGAGCGAACGGGAAACTTCGTAGGAAAAATCGACGTGGCCAGGGGTGTCGATCAGATTGAGCTGGTAGGTATGACCGTCCTGCGCGGTGTAGGCCATGCGGACGGCGTGCGCCTTGATGGTGATACCGCGCTCGCGTTCGAGGTCCATGGAGTCGAGGACCTGGGCCTGCATTTCGCGGGCGGAGAGCGATCCAGTGAGCTCGAGCAGGCGGTCGGCCAGGGTGGATTTACCGTGGTCGATGTGCGCGATGATCGCGAAATTGCGGATGTGCTGGGAATCCATGGGGGGCGTGAATATTGATTCTAACAGGGGAAGGCGGTGGTCAGTGATCCGTGATCAACTGATCAGTGATCAGTGTGGTTGAAGTTGCACGGGAAAGAGAATTGCTCGCCGCAGAATTTTGTTTCCAGTAGAATCCTGCTCGGTTGAACGTTCCTCACACGCCAAGGAGAACTGATCTATGCGCACACTGACGGCTGTTTTGATTTTGCTGATCACTTGCCCAATTAGTTTCATGGGGCAGAGTTTGTCGCCTTTGGTGAAATCGTTTGTGAAGGTGGATGCCCCCGTGGTTGCGCTGATTCATGTGCGCGTGATTGATGGAACGGGGGCGGAGCCGCGCGAAGATCAGATGATCGTGATCCGGCAAGGTAAGATTGATTCGGTAGGCGAGGGCTCGGAGGCCAGCGCGCCGAAGGATGCGCAGGTGATCGATTTAAAGGGATACACGGTGATCCCCGGGCTGGTGGGGATGCACGAGCATATGTTTTATCCGGCGGGTGATGCGATTTTTCATGAGATGGCGATCAGCTTTCCGCGGCTTTATCTGGCGGCCGGCGTGACGACCGCGCGAACGGCGGGAAGCATCGAGCCGTATATGGATCTGGCGCTGAAGAGAGAAATCGACGGCGGAGAAGCGGCGGGGCCGAAGATACATGTGACCGGACCTTATCTGGAAGGGCCGGGGTCGTGGGCGCCGCAGATGACGATGCTGAAAACTCCGGAGGAGGCTGTGGCCACGGTGAATTTTTGGGCGGATCGCGGCGTGGATAATTTCAAGGCTTATAACTTTTTGTCGCGGGCGGTGCTGAAGGCGGCGATTGATGCGGCACACACACGTGGGCTGAAAGTGACGGGGCATCTGTGCTCGATTGGATTTCGCGAGGCGGCGGCGCTCGGGATTGACGATCTGGAACACGGGCTGACCGTCGATACAGAATTTTTCTCTGGCAAGAAACCGGATGAGTGTCCCGCCGGTTCCTTCCAGGGAATGATGCAGGTGGCGGCGGCGCTGACCAAGATGAGCGTGAATGATGCGGCCATTCAGCAGACCATTCACGAACTGGTTGAGCATCACGTGGCGGTGACGTCGACATTGCCGGTGTTTGAACTTTTCGTACCGGATAAGGCGCCGCTGCAGCCGCGAGTTTTGCAGGCGATGTCGCAGGAGGCGCGCGATCAATATCTGCAGACGCGGGTGGCGTTGGATCTTCCGTTGCGCAATCCGAAAACTGGCGAGGTGATAGCGACTCCATGGGCACAGATGTTCACGCAGGAGATGGAATTCGAACGGGCATTTGTGAAAGCGGGTGGATTGCTTTTGGCGGGTGTGGATCCGACGGGAATTGGCGGGGACCTGGCGGGATTTGGCGATCAGCGGGAGGTGGAGTTGCTGGTAGAAGCGGGATTCACGCCGCTGGAGGCGATTCACATCGCGACTTACAACGGTGCGCAATATCTGGGAGAACTGGATCGCATTGGCGTGATTGCTCCGGGCCGGCAGGCGGATCTGGTGGTGATCAAGGGCGATCCGTCAAAGAAGATCGAGGACATTGAAAATGTGGAGACCGTTTTCAAAGACGGAGTGGGATACGATTCGGCGAAATTGATTGAGTCGGTGCGGGGGTTGGTGGGGATTCGGTAGAGCAGGGGTAATGGTGAGCTATCCATTTGCGGCAATTGATCACGTGCAACTTGCCATACCCGCAGGCGGTGAAGAACGCGGACGTGCGTTCTACGGCGAGTTGTTGGGGATGGACGAAGTTGCGAAGCCGCAAGAATTGGCCAAGCGCGGCGGATGCTGGTTTGCGAGCGGGGCAGTGCAGATTCATCTGGGGATTGAAGCTGATTTTCGTCCGGCCAAGAAAGCTCATCCCGCATTGCGCTGCCTCGACTACGATGCGCTACTTGGGCGCTTGCACGCGGCTGGCGTCGGGGTCAAGCCCGACGAGAGCATCCCGGAAGTAAGGCGATGTCACATTTCGGATCCGTTTGGGAATCGGATTGAGTTAGTGAGTGGGTAGTGCTTGTAGTCCGTAAGATCAAAATCTCATGATTGTGCTTGCTTCGGCTTCGCCGCGACGGCAGGAACTTTTGCGCGCGGCTGGGATTGCGTTTGTAGCGCAGGCTGCGGATATTGATGAGACTCCGGTGCCAGGCGAATCGGCACGGGCGTGCGCGGAGCGGTTGGCTCAGGAAAAGGCTCTGGCCGTGTGGCGAGCGCGTCCGGATGATGTGGTCCTCGGGGCGGATACGGTTGTTGTGATCGACGAGAGGATCCTGGGTAAACCTGTGGACGGCGCGGATGCGGCGCGCATGTTGCGGATGCTATCTGGGCGGGTGCATGCGGTGATTACGGGCGTGTGTGTGGTGAAGGCAGTGGCCAGGGGTCAGGGGCCAGGGGCCAGTCGGATCGAGAGTGCTTCTGAGACTACTCGCGTGACCATGGGTTCGATTTCCGATGACGAGATTCGGGATTATGTCGCTACTGGCGAGCCGATGGACAAAGCCGGAGCTTACGCGATTCAGGGGATAGCTTCGCGGTGGATTCCGCGGATCGAGGGCGATTACAGCAACGTGGTGGGACTGCCGGTGGCGCTGGTGTGGAGAATGGTTTCGCGCAGCGATTTTGGTGCGCCCGGAGGTAGTCGATGAGCGACGTCAGAGAACGAGCCGATGTCATCAGAATTTTTCTAGTCTCTTCCTTTGTGTTCCTGATGCTGCCTGAAAGCTCGCTTGCATCGCAGCAGCCGGGGAAATACCCCCAAGAAGGGAGGGTGATCGCAACCGCCGTGCACGAGGTGGCGGTGACAACTTACGCGCATATAGGCGGACCGAATGGAGGTTCAGTGGTTCCGGTACACACCGTGCGACGAACTCGTATCTACACCGTGGAAAGCGAGACCCAGACTTACGAACTTAATTGCAGGAAGGCATCACAACTGTTCTCCGCAAAGATTATCGAATGCGGAGGGGACAATCCGTGGCACATCGGCGACTTAGTACACTTTCGGGTTGAGGGTTATTGGGCGTTCATCCCCGCGCCGGAGAGCACAGATCCTGCTCAGGAACAGAAACTGCGCGTACTGAGCAAACACTAAGCCGCGCAGGCCGGAGAGCGAACCGAAAAGCTGTAGAGATCGAGAGCGCTTCTGGTGGGTAAGGCGATCTAAGATTTCTTGTCTTCGGGCTTGGCGTCTTTCTTTTCCTCGCCGTCTTTCATGGCTGACTTGAAATTGCGGATGCCTTCGCCCAGGCCCTTGCCAAGGGAGGCAAACTTCGATGGGCCGAACAGGAGCAGGGCGATTCCGATAATCAACAGAATATGGAACGGTTGGAACAGTCCCTCACCCATAAGGCCTCCGGTATGGCGCTGCGGCGCAGAGAAACGGCCGTAATGCCTACTTCACAAATTCTAGGCTCCGGGGGACGGGCGAGTCAAAGACTGCTCACCGCGAGAGATTACGAGAGTCTATTCTGGAATAGTTGATCTTGGGTGAGGTGCTGATGTTTCGGATTCACGTTTTCCTCCTTATTTTTCTGCCGCTCTTTTCTGTTTCACTTCCTTCCGGTCGAACTTCTTCTCTTGCGCAGGCTCCGGGAGCGCAGGGCGAGCGCAAAACCAGCGAGCCTTATACGGGAGATCTTTCGATATTCGATTCGCCGGGACGGGCGGAGCGATTGCAGATCGATCGAGTAATGGATCTGCTGAAGATTGCGCCGGGCAAGGCTGTGGCGGATATCGGCGCGGGCTCGGGTTGGTTCACGGTGCGGGCGGCCCGGCGGGTCGGCGAGAGCGGAGTGGTTTATGCGGTCGATATTAATCCGGAGGCGGTTCGCTACGTTGAGCAGCGAGCGAAGAAAGAGCAGTTGAGGGATGTGAAGACGATTTTGAGCAAGCCGGATGATCCCCTGCTGCCGGCGCGTTCGGTGGATGCGGTCCTGATGCTGAAGGCGTATCACGAGGTGGCGCATCCGGTGACGTTGCTGAAGAATTTGCGGCCGGCGCTGCGCTCGGGTGCGAAGGTGGGCGTGATCGATCGCAATGGAAATGGGGAGGATCACGGAGTGGGTCGCGAGGTGGTGATTCGTGAGGCGCAGGAGGCGGGTTACAAGCTGGTGGGGCAGTTCGATTTTGTGAAGGGCGACAAGATGGATTATTTTCTCGTGTTCAGCGCAGCAGAGTGAGTTCTTCCACCACCGACCAGGTGGTGCGGGTCATGTCAGCGAAGAGGGGGAGATCGGCGTCGGAGGCTGCGCCCTGCGGGCTGGCCCATGCTGCTTCCATGGATTCCCGGCTTTCGAAATAGAGTTCGATGATGGCATCCCAGGGCGGCGGGGTGCGTTTGGGATCGCCGTAAGGATAATTTTGTACGTACATTTTCAGGGATGGCAGGGCTTTGGCGAGCGGGGCGTGGACAGTTTCGAGATGATGGCGGAAGTCGGAGGGGGACATTCCGGGGCGGCGGTGTAGGACGACCATGAATTTGAGCATTGCGGCTTTCAGGGGCTAAAGCCCGTCCTTCCTCGAAATGTTACGCGGCGCTGAAGCGCCGCTCTTCCATCTAAAACTGGGCGGTTTCGATCATGGCGGCTAACAGCAGGGCTCTGCGGGGAAGTTCGCTGATGACTATGTGTTCGTGGATCGCATGGGCGCCCTGGCCCACGCCTCCCATGCCGTCGAGGGTGGGGATGCCGAGGGCGGCGGTGAAATTTCCGTCGGAGCCTCCGCCGACTGCGGCCTCTTCGAGCTTCCAATCGATTTCGCTGGCGATGGCCTTCGCTTTTTCGTAAAGAGCGGCGACGCCCTTGGTTCGCTCCATAGGCATCCGATTGATGCCACCTTCAAGAGTGAGCCTGCACTGCTTATCGAAGGGCTTGAGGGCGCGCAGTTTGCGATCGAGGGCGGCGGCCTGTTTGGCGTGACGGATGCGCGCGTCGATGTCGGCGATGGCTTCCGCGGCGATTACGTTGGTGCGAGTTCCGCCGCGGATTACGCCGACGTTCAGCGAGAGGCCTTGCTTGAGATCGTTCAGCTTGGCGATGGCGGTGATCTGGCGGGCGAGTTCGAGAATGGCGCTATGGCCTTTGGTGGGATCGAGCCCGGCGTGAGCGGCGATGCCCTGGACGTTCAGCGTGTACTCGCCGACGCCTTTGCGTTCGGTCTTGACTGCGCCGCGAAGTCCGGCGGCGGGCTCGAGCACGAAGACGGCGGCCGATTTTTGGGCGAGCGCCTCGGTGAGGGGACGCGACGATTCGCTGCCCACCTCTTCGTCAGAGACCAGGAAAACGGTGACCGGGCGCGGCAGTTGTCCGTGCCATTGTTGCAGGGCTTCGATGGCATGCCACATCAGGGCGATGCCGGATTTCATGTCGAGCACGCCGGGGCCGTGGAGACGGCCGTCGACTTCGCGGACCGGCATGGTGGCGAGCGTACGCAATGGGTAGACAGTGTCGTAGTGACCAAGCAGCAGAACGGGCTGAGTGCTGGCGCGGCCGGCGAAATCAATTTGGAGATTGTTGCCGTAATTTTCGGCGTGGTGGATGCGCACGGATCCGCCGAGGCCCTCGAACTTGCGCGCGAGATGCATGCACATGGTATCGGCGGAAGGCTTGTCGTCGCTGGGAGATTCGATCCCGGCGAACTCGCAGGTGGTGGCGACGAGAGCGGGCTGGCGCTGTTCGAAAAAGTGCAGGCGCTCGAGCCAGTGGCTGGCTGGGCTACGTGATTTTTTAGACGCAATCTTTTTAGAAGGCATTGTCAGTGGTTCGAACCCGGCGAGCTAGTCCCGCGGGCACGAGTCGTACAGTATAATCTTCCAGCTACGTTGGGCCGAATTGGAGTGAAGGCACTGGCGGCAGTCGAGCTGCGCTCGACCGGACAGCCGAGGGCGGCTGTCCCTACATTCGAATTTATGACTGAATCGCTCGCGCAAGTGAAGACCGCACTTGATATCCACGACATTCTGAAGATTCTGCCGCATCGCTATCCGCTGCTGCTGATCGACCGCGTGCTGGAATTGAAGCGCAAGGAGCGGATCGTCGCCATCAAGAACGTCACCATCAACGAACCATTTTTCAACGGACATTTTCCGGGGCTGCCGATTATGCCGGGTGTGCTGATTGTGGAAGCGATCGCGCAGGCTGGCGGCGCCCTGCTATTGACGGAAGTGGAAGACCGCACCGACAAAGTGATGGTGTTCACGGGCATCGAGCGGGCGAAATTCCGGCGTCCGGTGAGCCCGGGCGACCAGTTGCGGCTGGAAGTCGAGGTCAAAGGCTGGCGGGCGGTGCCGGGCATGACTGCGGCGAAGATGCAGGGATACGCTTACGTCGGCGAGAAGCGAGTGGCGGAGGCGACAGTATCGTGCCAGTTGATTGATAGCGCGCGCGGGCGGGGATCGGCCGAGAGCAATGGCGCAGCAGGTTAGGCGCGCAGGCCACCCGTTCCCACTCTTCGAAAATCACGAAGAGTGGCGCAGGCTTTTCATTCTCGCCTCCTGCCCAACCCACCTTTCATGAACGTTCATCCTACGGCCACGGTTGATGCTTCGGCGAAGGTTCCGGCTTCGTGCACGGTGGGGGCTTATTGCGTGATTGGCGCGGGCGTGGAGCTGGGCGAGAATTGCCGGCTGATCTCGCACGTCTCAATGGAGGGGCCGACGAAGATCGGTTCGCATAACTCCTTTTTTCCTTTTTGCGCCATTGGCATGGCTCCGCAGGATGTTACCTACAAGGGCGAGCCGACGCGGCTGGAGATTGGCGATCACAACGAAATTCGCGAGTGCGTGACCATCAATCGCGGAACGGTGAAGGGCGGCGGGGTTACGCGCGTGGGCAGCCATCTGCTGATCATGGCGTATACGCATATTGGGCATGATTGCGTGATTGGCGATCACGCCATGCTGGTGAATGGCGCGACTCTGGGCGGGCACGTTACGGTGGAGGAATGGGCGGTGGTGGGGGCATTGTGCCCGGTGCATCAGTTTGTGCGGATTGGGGCGCATTCCTATGTTGGCGGCGGGACGACGATCACACAGGATGTGCTGCCGTTTTCGATGACCTCGGCAGCGCGCGACACGCATGCTTACGGCATGAATAAAGTGGGGCTGGAGCGGCGCGGATTTTCGAAGCAGCGAATCGCGAAAATTCATCATGCCTACAAGATTCTGCTGGCGTCGAAGATGAATACGTCGCAGGCGCTGGAGAAGCTGAAGGCGGAGGCGGATCGCGGAGAAGATGTGGAGATGCTGATCCGTTTTGTGGAGACGGCGGAGCGAGGAATTATTAAGTGACTTTGAGCTCGGGCACGAAGCTTGGTCCTTACGAGATTCAGTCGCCTCTCGGGGTGGGCGGGATGGGCGAAGTGTATCGCGCGAAGGACACGCGGCTGGACCGGACTGTCGCCATCAAAGTTCTACCGGCGCACCTTTCCTCTGACCCGGAATTGAAATTACGCATGGAGCGCGAGGCGAAGGCAATTTCCGCGCTGCAGCACGCGAATATCTGCACGCTTTTCGACATCGGCACGCAGGATGGGACGAATTTCCTGGTGATGGAGTATCTGGAAGGGCAGACGTTGGCGGAGCGGCTAGTGAAAGGCGCGCTGCCGCTGGATCAAGTTCTGAAGATCGGGACGGAAATCGCGCAGGCCCTTGAGAAAGCGCATCAACAGGGGATCATCCATCGCGACCTGAAGCCGGCGAACATCATGCTGACCAAGGCGGGAGCGAAGCTGATGGATTTCGGACTGGCGAAGCCGGGCATGGCGAAGCCGGAATTATCGATTGCGTCGAAGGCGGCAGGCACGTTTACCCCATCGGCGCCGACTGTGAACTTGGCGTCGCTGACTTCGGCGGCCTCGCCGCTTACGCAGAAGGGTTCGATTGTCGGGACGTTTCAATACATGGCGCCAGAAGTTTTGCAGGGAGCGGAGGCCGACGCGCGCAGCGACCTATTCAGCTTCGGATGCGTGCTCTACGAAATGATCACGGGGCGGCGGGCGTTCGAAGGCAAGTCGCAGCTTAGCGTGTTCACTGCGATTCTGGAAAAAGATCCGGAACCGATCAGCGGCAGCCAGCCGCTGGCGCCAGCGATGCTGGATGAGGTGGTTCGGGCTTGCGTGGCGAAAGATCCGGCGGACAGATTTCAATCGGCGCACGACGTGGCCATGGGACTGCATTGGGTCTCATCGGCGAGTTCCGCTCCGGCAGAGTTGGAATCTCCGCCTGCGCGCAGCCGCATGTTGTGGATTGCAGCCATCGCGGCCGCGATTGCGCTGGGAGTGATTGCTGGATTTTTTCTGCGCCGGCCCGGCTCGTCTGTTCCCAGCATTCGCACGGCGATCAATCCACCGCCGGGTGCGCACTTTCGACTGACGGACGATGCGGCCGGCCCGCCAGTGCTATCGCCCGACGGTACATATCTCGCCTTCACTGCTACGGGCAGCGACGGCAAGATTTCTATTTGGGTTCGACCCATGAATGCCGGGGAGGCGCACGTGCTGCCCGATACCAGCGACGCGATCTTTCCCTTTTGGTCGCCGGACAGCCGGTCGCTCGGATTCTTTGCTAACAACAAATTGAAGACGATCGAGATTGAGAGTGGGGTAGCCCAGATCGTGTGTGATGTGCCCTTGGGGCGTGGCGGAGCGTGGGGATCCGGCGGAGTGATCGTGTTCTCGGCCGCGCCGGTTTCCGCTTTGTCGCAAGTAAGCGCGAGTGGCGGAACTCCCACCGCACTCACGAAACTAGACGCCTCCCAGCACACTTCGCACCGCTGGCCGTTTTTTCTGCCCGACGGCCGGCATTTTCTTTATTTCGCAATGCATCACGACCCTTCGAAATCTGCGAATAACGGCATCTACTATGCATCCCTCGATGGGCGAGAGAATCGACTGCTGGTTCACGCCCAGACCAACGCTATTTATGCCGCCGGGTTTCTGCTGTTTGGTCGGGGAGACCAGCTGGTGGGCCAAGCCTTCGATCCGGCCAACGGCAAATTGAGCGGACCGGTGCAAACTGTTTCTGCCGGCGTGTTGAACGATGTCACAACGTGGCACCTGTGCGCCACGGCGAGCGACGGTGGAGTGCTGGTGTTCGGCAATGGCACTTCGGGCAGTGTGCAGTTGGTGTGGATGGACCGCACCGGAAAGCAGACCGGGGTTGCCGCTGAGAATCTGCAAAATCTGCAGTTCGCCCGCCTGTCGCCGGAGGGCGATCGTATCGCGCTGACGCTGGATTCCGGCATCAACGACATCTGGTCGCTCGATCTGGCGCGTGGTGTTCGCACCCGGTTAACTTTTGGCCCGGTGGCCAATACGTATCCGATCTGGTCGCCCGATGGGAAGTGGATCGCGTATGGATCGACGCGACCGGGCAGCAGCGGCATCTACCGCAAACACGCCGACGGCAGCGGAGCTGAGGAGGCGCTCATCTCGACTCCTGATCTCACGGGTTTTATTCCCACCGACTGGTCCCGCGATGGCAAAACTCTTTTCTATTCGACTGGCCTTTCCACGGGGGATCAAATCATCTGGGCGCTTCCGCTGGAGGGAGATCGAAAACCGCAGCAGGTGGTATCGCATGGAACCAACGGGGTTCTATCGCCCAACGGCCACTGGCTGGCGTATACCGCATATGCGGGGGTGTCGGAAATCGATGTGGTGGGCTATGGCGGCAGCCAGGGCAAGTGGCAGGTTTCGACGAACGGCGGGCAGGCGCCGCAGTGGAGCAAAGATGGAAAGGAACTCTACTACTTCGACGGGACGCAATCCATCTCCGCAGTTCCGGTGAAGGACTTGGTCAACACACTCGAGTTTGGCGCCAGCCAGACTCTCGTCAGCCAGTGGACGATTCTAACGCTGCCGTTTTACAGCGTCACTCCCGACGGCAAGAAGCTGCTGATGGAGCGCGTGTCGCAGCAGGTGAGCCAGCCGATCACGGTGGTGTCGAACTTCACTGCCGGGTTGAAAAGATAGGCGGGAACAACTCTGGAAGGTAACCTCCCCACGTCTCGCAATTTGTGCAAGACGTGGGGAAGGCTTGTCGCTATTTGTTTTCTTCCTTGTTTTCGAGGTGTTCTTTGATCGCTTCCGTACCTTCGAATCCGGCAATGGCGGCTGCGCCCTCGGTCAGGATGGATGCGTTGGGATCGACCTTCTTCAGGCCTTCCACGGCGACTACAGCTCCAGCAATTTTCTCGGCTTCATCTAGAAGTCCCATGACAATCTCCTTCATTTCCGCGAACTAAATTTCGCGCGGTTGCGGCGCGAGGCAAGTTTCTGTTGTAAGCCGCGCGGGGAGGGCTGTCAAGGGGAGAGTGAGAGCCGGGCCATCCGACGTCCCTCGAACCCGTAGACTACGTGTGCAGTTGGATAAGGGAGATCCCTTCGACTTCGCTCAGGGCAGGCTCTTTCCTACGCCTGAAGTGCGGCTGCGGTCAGGATGACACCGCGGAAAAGTTGGCAAGCGCCTGTCGGTTGTGCTGCGTAGGTGGGAAGCGTAGGATGTGCGAGCCGTTGAGCTCAATTTTTTACTTCCGCTTCCCTGGGAGAACTTTCATGTTCAGATCTTTCCTTCGAGTTCTGCTGGTGGTTTCGTTTACTGCATCCGTGTGGGCGCAGACGATCGCGATTCGCGCCGGGTCCCTGATCGATCCAGCTACGGGAATCGTGGCGAAGAACCAGATCATCCTGGTGAAGGAAAAGAAGATCGTGGACGTCGGGGCGGGGCTGGCGATTCCAAAGGACGCTGTCGTGGTCGATCTGACGGGAGAGTGGGTGATGCCTGGGATCATGGATGCGCATACCCACATCACGCAAAGCGTGAAATACTTCCGCGATCTCGACGCGAACTATTTGCGCGAGGACACGCCGTTTCGCGCGTTGCGCGGCCTCTACACCGGGCAACTGCTGCTGAATGCGGGCATCACTACGGTGCGGGACGTGGGCAACGATGCGAACTTTGCGGCGGTCGCGTTGCGGCGGGCGATTGATCGAGGATGGTTCGTAGGGCCTACAGTGCTGACCGCGGGAAAAATCATTGCGCCCTTCGGAGGGCAAAGCACAGGAATTCCTGCAGAGCTCGGCCCGTTCTGGCAGTTCGAATACTATGACGCCGACAACGTCGAGGAAATCCGCAAGGCGGTGCACGAGAATATTTATTACGGCGCGGACCTGATCAAGCTGGTTGCGGATAATTCTCCCTATCACTATTCGGTGGAGGAAATTCGAGCGGCCGTGGATGAGGCGCACCATGCGGGGCGCGCGGTTGCGGTTCACGTATTGGGAGGCGAGGCCGCGACCAATGTGATCGAAGGCGGCGTCGATTCGGTGGAGCACGGATTTTTTCTGACTGACGATCAATTGCGGCGGATGAAGGAGAAGGGCATTTTTCTTTCGGGAACTGAATTTCCTACGGAGCATTTTGCCGCCGGGGAATTTCCAGGCGCAGAGCGCGTGGGCGCGGCGATTATCGACCGTCTGGCTCGGGCGTATAAGATCGGTGTGAAAATGGCATTTGGCACAGATATTGTTACCGATGCTCCGAACGAAACCCGCGCCGACATGACGTGGGATTACCTGGCGGTGTGGCGCAAGGCGGGCGTGCCTCCGGCGGAAATTCTGAAGTGCATGACCGCTAACAATGCAGAGCTATTCCGCATTTCGAAGGAACGCGGAGCGATCGCGAAAGGATTGTACGCAGACATCATCGCCATGCCGGCGAGCCCGCTGGATGAAATTGAATCGCTGCGCAAGGTGAATTTCGTGATGAAGAACGGTGCGATTGTGCGGCAGCCGAAATAGCGAGGGCGTCAGTTCGGGATCGTCGGCGCGGACTACGTGTGCAGCAGTGTGCAAGATCCTTCCCTCCGCCTGAAAGGCGGCTCCGGTCAGGATGACGTCTAAACACCACTCATCCAGTAATCCCTCGAACGCTTCATTGACTCGCGGCGTGCGCGCACGTTAGATTTGCGCGGATGATCGGCACAATCGTCTCCCATTACCGCATTGTCGAGAAGCTGGGCGCTGGCGGCATGGGCGTGGTCTACAAGGCCGAGGACATGGTGCTGGGCCGAGTAGTGGCGCTGAAGTTTGTCTCCCCGGAAATACATAACAGCCGCACGGCGCTGGAGCGATTCCGGCGCGAGGCGCGGGCTGCGTCAACGCTGAACCATCCGAATATCTGCACCATTTATGACGTCGGCGAGCAGGACGGCACGACTTTCATCATCATGGAGTTTCTGGACGGGATGTCGCTGAAGACGCGCATCGCGGGCCGCCCCATGGAGATGGAAGAACTGCTGGCGGTAGGCGTCGATATTGCTGACGCGCTGGATGCGGCGCACGGCGCGGGCATTGTGCATCGCGACATCAAGCCAGGAAACATTTTTGTCACCAAGCGCGGGCACGCGAAGATTCTGGATTTCGGACTGGCCAAAGTCCTGGAAGGATCGTCGGGAAGTGATTTTGACTCGACCCAGAGCCTGTCGAAGAGCGACGGCAACGCGGTGGGAACGATCGCTTACATGTCGCCCGAGCAGGCGCTGGGACTGAAGGTGGATGCGCGGTCCGACTTGTTCAGCTTTGGCGTGGTGCTGTATGAGATGGCGACAGGGCGAGGGGCGTTTACGGGGACCACCTCGGCGGCGATCTTTGATGGAATTCTGCATGGGGCTCCGGTCGCGCCGGTGAGTGTGAATCCGCAAACGCCGCCCGAGCTGGAACGAATCATTAATAAAGCGCTGGAAAAAGATAAGTCGTTGCGCTACCAGTCAGCGAAAGAACTGCGCGGGGATTTGCGGCGACTGCAACGGGAGACGGAATCGGGACGGCCGGGTTCGTACTCGGGCGGGCGGTCATCTTTGCGCAAGGCGATGACGCCGGCGCGGTCGCTCTCGGCGAAAGCGCTGCTGGCTGCGGCCGTCGTGATTGCCCTGCTTGCGGCGGGGGTTTTCTTCTATCGGCGGCGGCAGGAATCATCGCGTCTGAATGAGCGGGACACGATTGTTCTGGCAGATTTCGCGAACACCACGGGCGATGCGGTTTTTGACGACACGTTGAAACAGGCGCTGAGCGTCAGCCTGGGGCAGTCGCCATTTCTGAATATTCTTTCGGACGACAAAGTCGCAGCAACGCTGCAATTGATGACGAAGCCGGCGAATACTGCGCTGACCGCATCGGTGGCGCGAGAGATTTGTTTGCGATCGGGGAGCAAGGCTTACATTGCGGGCGCAATCGCGCTGCTGGGCAACGAGTACGTGCTTGGCCTGAAGGCGGTGAACTGCCAGGGCGGCGAGGTGTTGGCGCAGCGGCAGGTGACGGCTGTTTCGAAGGAGAAGGTGCTGTCGGCGCTGAGCGCGGCGGCGGCGGATATTCGCGGCAGCCTGGGTGAATCGTTGGCGACGGTGAAGAAATTCGATGTGCCACTAGAGCAGGCGACGACCTCATCGCTGGACGCGTTGAAGGAATACAGCCTGCAGTACAAGGCGATGAGCGCACAGGGTACGGCGGAGGCCTTGCGGCATGGGCTGCGGGCGATTGAACTCGATCCGAATTTTGCTATGGCCTACTGGGCGGTGGGCGGCAATTATGGCAGTCTCTCCGAGGTGGGGCAGGCGAGCGAATATTTCTCCAAGGCGTTTCAGTTGCGCGAGCACACGACGGAGCGGGAAAAGTTGCTGATCACGTCGTACTACTACCAGGATGTAACTGGTGAACTGGATAAGGCTGCGCAGGTTTATCGCGACTGGATCGACAGTTATCCACGAGACCTGATTGCTTACGGGAGCCTGGCGATTTTGTATTTTCAGCAGGGAGAATACGAAAAATCGATTGAGACGAACCACCAGTTTCTGCAGCTCTCGCTGGATAACGTGGTCGCCTATGAAAATCTGGCGGAGGTATTGCTGGCGGCACAGCGATTTGATGAGGCGCGAAAAACCTTGAATGACGCGCAGGCGCGGAACCTGGATGATCTGGACATTCACGTCTACAAATATGTACTGGGATTTGTGGGGAATGACGGGGTGACAATGGCGAAAGAGATTTCGTGGCTGGAGAGCAAGCCGGAATATGCGACGCACGGTTTCTCTCTCGACTCGGACACGGAGGCTTATGCGGGGCATTTGCAGAAGGCGCGAGCGCTAACGGAGCAGGCGGTGAATGCGGCACTACACAGCGAGAACAAAGAGAACGCGGGTCTCGCGCTGGCTTGCGCAGCACTGCGCGAAGCTGAATTTGGAAATTTGGAGAAGGCAAAGAAATATTCGGCTGATGCGTTGCGGTTGTCGCCGAAGAGCCAGGGAGTCGAGATTCAAGTGGCGCTGGCTCTGGCGGCGGCTGGGGACGCGAGCAGTGCGCAATCGCTTTCAAAAGACCTTGGGAAACGCTGGCCGGTGGATACGCAAATGCAATCGGTGTGGCTGCCTACGATTGAGGCGCAGGTGGCGCTGGATAAGAAATCGGCTGGGGATGCAGTGCAGCGGCTGAACATCCCCGGGACAATCGAACTGGGGATGTTCGAGTTTTTATCGAACATTTCCTGTCTGCATTCGGTGTACGTTCGCGGCAATGCGGACCTGGCGGCGGGAGACGGTGTTGCGGCTGCGGTGGAGTTTCAGAAAATTCTTGATCACAGCGGCGTAGTGTGGAATTGTTCGACGGGCGCGATGGCGAAGCTGGGAGTGGCGCGGGCATATGCGTTGAAGGCAGGACACTCCGACGCCGACCGACAACGCGCCGCTGCGGCCTACCGTGACTTTCTGGCGTTGTGGAAAGACGCTGATGCGGACATCCCGGTCCTGAAGCAGGCCCGCGCGGAATCCGCGAGGCTGCAGTAGAAGGGCTTCGCGTCTATTTGACCGCTGATTTCGCGGGGCGGAGAATAGGCGTGAGGTGATCCCCATGACTCGACCTCGTCTGATTCTGCTTTCGCTGTGCACACTTCTCATCGCTGCTAGCGCTAGTGGCCAGCAGTCGCCCGCGGCGCGCGTTATCGACCTGAAGGCGGCTGACGGCACTCCGCTCAAGGCGTCTTATTTTGCTGCGGCCAAGCCCGGACCTGGTGTCTTGCTGCTGCATCAGTGCAACCGGCAGCGGAAGGTGTGGGATGAACTGGCGGAGCAGTTGGCGGCGGCGGGGATCAACGTGCTCACCTTCGATCTGCGCGGCTTCGGGGAGAGTGGGGGCACTCCGTTTGACAAGCTGACGCCGCAGGAGAACGCGCGAATCCAGGCGGAGAAGTGGCCTGGGGATATTGACGTGGCCTTCCAATATCTGGTGACGCAACCGGGCGTCAAGCAAGATGTGATCGGCGTTGGGGGAGCGAGTTGCGGTGTGAACAATTCGATCCAGACCGCTCGACGCCATCCCAACGAAGTGAAATCGCTGGTACTGCTATCGGGCGGGACGGACACCGCGGGACGGCGGTTTCTTCGGGACCAGTCGCAACTGCCGGAGCTCTTCGCATTTGCCGACGATGACGAATTCCGTCCGACGGTCGAAGTCATGCCCTGGCTGTATAGCGTCGCCTCCAATCCGGGCAAGAAGTATATGCACTACGCCAAAGGGGGACACGGTGCCGATATGTTCGCGGTCCATCCTGAGTTGCGGGGAGTGATCGTGGACTGGTACGTGACCACGCTGATCAAGACGCCGGGGCACGCACCGGTGGACAAGAGCGGCGAGCGGGCTCCACAATCAGCCGAGCTACTGAATGAAATTGACAGGCCGGGCGGAGCGGAAAAGGCTGCTGCCAAGCTGGCTGAGGCACGCCGGAGCGATCCCAAGGCCGTCGTTTTTTCCGAGGCGCTTGTCAATCTGCTGGGCTACGAGCACATGCAAGCTGGGGACACGAAGTATGCAGTAGAGATCATGAAGCTCAATGTTAGCGCGTATGCGGACTCGCCGAACGCGTACGACAGCCTTTCCGACGCTTATCTGGCGGACGGGCAAAAAGATCTGGCGCGGCAGAACGCCAAGAAGGCTCTCGAACTGCTGGCGAACGACACCAAGGATTCACAGGCGCAGCGCGATGCCATCCGCGATAGCGCCCAAGCGAAACTGAAGCAACTCGGCGGCACGCAACCATAGTCTGACTCTGCACAGACCAGATCAGATTTCGCCTTATCCCGAATGCTATCCTTACTCGGCGCAGGTGGGTTGCGCGTTCATTGATGGGCTCTCCTAAAGAAAGGCTCGGGCTGATCGCGGGGAATGGGACGTTCCCGTTTCTCGTGCTGGACGCGGCGCGGGCGCAGGGGTATGAGGTGGTGGTGGCGGCGATCCGGGAAGAGGCGGCGGCGGAGATCGAGTCGCCGTCCCACGGGGCGGCGGCGGTGCACTGGCTTTCACTGGGCGATTTGTCGAGGCTGATTGAGACCTTTCAGCGCGAGGGCGTGCGGCGGGCGGTGATGGCGGGGCAGGTGCAGCATAAGCAGATTTTTTCCAGCATCCGGCCAGACTGGCGACTGGCGAAGTTGTTGCTCTCGCTGACCACGCGGAACACGGATTCGTTGTTGGGAGCTATAGCGAAAGTTTTGGGTGACGAGGGGATTATTTTGGAGAAGTCAACCTGGCTGCTGGAGCCGCTGCTGGTGAAGGCGGGCGTTCTGACTGAGCGGGCGCCGAGCGAGCAGGAACGCAGGAATATCGAGTACGGGCGCAGCGTGGCGCGGCAACTGGGGCACCATGATATTGGGCAGACGGTGGTGATTGCGGAGTCGGCTTGCGTCGCGGTTGAGGCGATGGAAGGGACGGATGCGACGATCGAGCGAGCGGGAGAGATTATGCGGTCATTGTCGTTATATGGGGACGTTTCGACTTTGAGCCGGGCGCTGACAGTGGTGAAGATCGCGAAGCCGAATCAGGATATGCGGTTCGATGTCCCGGTGATTGGGGTGAAGACGATTGAGGTGATGCGGGCGGCAGGGGCGACTTGCCTGGCGGTGGATGCGGGGAAATGTTTGCTGCTGGACGGGGAAAAAGTGATCGACGCGGCGAATGCGGCGGGCGTGAGTGTTGTGGCGGAGTAATTTTCTATGAATACTCCAGAAGGCGCGCGAATTGCCGACCAGTTGCGGCGGGCTTTTTATGGGCCTGCCTGGCACGGGCCGGCGTTGTTTGAGTTGCTGGACGATGTGGATGCGGCGATGGCGGCGGCTACGCCTCTGGCGCATGTGCACAGCATCTGGGAGTTGGTAATGCATGTTGAGGTTTGGGACCGGGCTGCGATGGTCCGGCTCGAAGGGAAAAAATATCAGCCGACCGGGATGCACAATTTTCCTCGCGTGCCTGTGGTGACGGAGTCCGCGTGGCACAAGACGGTCGCGGCGACGAAGCGTACGCATGATGACCTGGTGAAGATTGTGTCTGGACTTTCCGACGCACGATTGCGCGTGCGCGTGCCGGGAAAGCGGTATGACTTCTATCACAATCTGCATGGCGTGGTGCAGCATGAGCTTTATCATGCGGGGCAGATTGCGATCCTGAAGAAGGCTCTGGCTGCGGCCCGGGAATAATTGAGGCTCGGCCTGGGAGATGCTTCCCTCCGCCT
Source organism: uncultured Acidobacteriota bacterium (assembly GCA_963701925.1). Taxonomy (GTDB): domain Bacteria; phylum Acidobacteriota; class Terriglobia; order Terriglobales; family Acidobacteriaceae; genus Sulfotelmatobacter. The sequence continues at coordinate 347,000 of CAVPBQ010000003.1, read as the reverse complement.
TAAGAACGGCTCCGGTCAGCATGACAAAGCAGGTAGTGCTGTTTGCGGCGATTGCGTTTACAATTTTGTGCGGCAAGTTTGTTGCGGCAACCCGCTAGCGAGAAAATCTCCTGACAGCGCGAAAATCCATTCCCGTAGCCGTGGTGGGCGTGGGCGTTTTTGGACGCAATCATGCCCGTGTCTACAAAGAGCTTGAACTGCAGGCCGAGGGCGTCCGCCTGTTGGGCGTGGTGGATGCGGATGTGGACCGCGCCGACGCCGTGGCCCGCGAATTCAGCTGCAAGGCCTTCGGTTCGGTGGAGCAAATGCTTACCACGCACAGCGAACTGCAGGCGGCTTCGGTCGCGGTGCCGACGGTGAATCACTTAGAAGTGGCGCAGGAATTGTTGGCGGCGGGAGTTGACGTTTTGATTGAGAAGCCGCTGGCCGCGACGCTTGCGGAAGCCGACGAACTGATTGCCCTGGCCAGTAAGCATAAGCGAATCGGACAGGTGGGACATCTGGAGCGATTTAATCCGGCGGTGCGGGCGACAATTCCGCTGCTGACCCGGCCGATGTTTTTCGAAGTGCACCGGCTCAGCGTGTTTACGCCGCGGTCGCTGGATGTGGACGTGGTGCTCGATCTGATGATCCACGATCTGGACATTGTCCTGGCGTTTGCGAATTCTCCCGTGAAGGAGGTCCGGGCAGTGGGGCTGCCGATTCTTTCGGGCAAAGTTGACATCGCGAACGTGCGGCTGGAATTGGAATCGGGCTGCATTGCGAATTTCACCGCGAGCCGGGTTTCGACGGAGCGGGTGCGCAAGTTGCGATTTTTTCAGCCGCGGCAGTATGTCTCGCTGGATTACGGGCGGCAGGAAGTACTGGTCTTCACCGTGGGGCAAGAGGGCGAACCTTCGGTGAATCCGCAGATTGGCGTGGCCAAGCCGGCGGTCGCGTCGGAGGAGCCGCTGCATGGGGAGTTGAGGGCGTTCTTGCATTCCGTGCGGGAACGGTCGACGCCGGAGGTTCCGTTGGAAGATGGGCGCCGGGCGCTGGCGTTAGCGCTGGAAATTGTGGCGGCGATTCGCGAGCATAGTAAGGAGATCGGACTGGCGGGGATTGCGAAGGGGCGAGGGTAAGGTTGGGGTGTGCGCCGCGCGGTCCGACTGAGATTCCTTTTGCCCTTTCGGGAGCTAGCTCACTCATTCCTCCCAAGCCACATTGTTTCGCCACTACGCGGCTCGCGGGCAGGAGTGCCCGCGCCAAACTAGCGCCGGCGCGCCATACTCTTGACTCACCTCGTCTGCAAGATCCACGTTTACATTTGTTTACACACCTAAGTCGTTGCCCGTTTGCGGGTGAGCAGAATCGGGCGAAAGATGCGAGAATAGAAATAAGTTGTTAGCAGTCAGAGCACTGCGCGGTTGCATCTCTCCCTCGAATGCTGGATGCAACTTTGCCGGTGTAATTCGTTTCTAATGGTGGGCGGACACAGCTAGGCCTTATTAATAGCGACAAACCCAGCGCATGCCGATCACGCAAATTCCATTCCACGATCCGGTGGCCCCGCCCGAAAAATCACAGCCGGAACAGCTAGGGCTCTACGATCAGAGCGGCTGGGAGACTGCCTACCGCGAACTGGACGACCGTGTTCCGCACCTGCTCATTCAGCTGCAGGACGATCTGGAACGCTCGCGCTGGCGTGAAGCGATCTATATCTCGATCATCGTTCACCTGGTTCTTGGCATTTTCCTGTGGAAGCTAGACTTCATCGAAAAATATATCGGCTGGCACACGGCGGTAGTGGTGCCGTTAGATGCGAGCAAAGATAAAAACGTGACGTATCTGGCCTTGCCGCCGGACGCACAGAAACTGGCGCGCCGGCCCAACACGAATGTGATGTCGGATAAAGACCGGACATCGATGTCGCAGCATCCGGATGTGAATGCGCGGCGAATTGTGACGCCGCCGCCGGGCGCCCCGGGGATGCGCGGCCCGCGGAGTCCGCAGGCGGCGCAGGCGCCTCCGCAGGCAATGGCGCAGAATCAACCGTCGGCGCAGCAGCAGCCACAGCAGTCGGTACAGCGGCCCCAGTTTCAGAGCGATCAGAATCAGAATGCGCTGATGCAACCACCCGCGCGTCCGAATACGGCGAACGTCTTCAACAAATATGCGGGCGCCACGAGCGCGGGTTCGGCGATCCAGCAGGCTACGGAAGCGGCCGCGGCGCGGCGCGGAGGTGGCGGCGGCGGCGACGAAGGCGACTTCGGCCTGGAGCGCGGCGCTCACGGACGGCAGTTTGGAAACATGGAAATTCTGAGCGACACCCAGGGGGTAGATTTCGGGCCGTATTTGCAGCGCATTCTAGAAGATGTGCGGCAAAACTGGTACCGCTTGATTCCCGAGTCAGCCGAAATGAAGAAGGGCAAGCTGGCGATCGAATTTGCGATTATGAAAGACGGGCATGTGCAGGGCCTTATGGTGCGGACCTCATCGGGCGATGTGGCGCTCGACCGGCCGGCGTATGGCAGCATCACCGCTTCGGACCCGTTTCCTCCGCTGCCCAGCAATTTCACTGGACCGTATCTTGAGCTGAGGTTCCGGTTCTACTACAACCCTGACAAGGGCGAGCTCGAATAGCGGATTCCTTCGGCTGCAAAATCAAGAAGCTTTTAACCGCGAAGAACGTCAGCCACGATCGCGGAGCACTCCTCTCACACATTCCTTGTATTCCAACCTTTTTCGCGTTCGACGCTCCTGCTACATTCTGAGCAGTGTCCGCCTCTGAGGAATACGCTCGCCGCATGGATGCGCGCCGCCGGCGCGTGGCTCGTTACGAGCAGATTCATATAAGACTGGGAAATGCGCGGCTGGCCCTGGCGTTTCTTTTCGTGCTTATGGCTTGGGACTCGTTCCACTCGCACTACTTTTCTGCATGGTGGCTGGGCGCTCCGGTCGCGGCGTTCGTGGGCGTGGCTGCCTATCACTCTCGGGTGCTGCGGGCACGAGAATTGGCCGAACGGGCGGTCCGCTTTTATGAACGAGGAGTCGCACGCATCGAAGATCGCTGGGCGGGGACCGGCGAGACGGGCGAGCGCTTCAACGATCCGCATCATGTGTATGCGGCCGATCTGGATTTGTTTGGCGAAGGCAGTCTGTTTGAGCTTCTGTCGACGGCGCGCACACGCATGGGAGAAGAGACGCTGGCGAAGTGGCTGCTTGCGCCGGCGCGGATTCCAGAAGTGCGGGAGCGGCAGGCGGCAGTAACCGAGCTCCGCGAGCAACTTGATTTGCGCGAAGATTTGGCCGTGCTGGGCGCGGATGTTCGCGTGGGAGTGAATCCCGATGCGCTGGCGGACTGGGCGGAATCTGCGAATCAGATGACATCTTTGTGGATTGGGAACCTGGCGCCATGGTTGGCAGCCGCGGCGATTGCGCTCGCCGCGGTGTGGGCGGTGTGGAGCGTGGCAACCCCGTTCGTGGTCGTCCTTGTCGTCGAAGCGATTCTGACCTGGCGCTTGCGTCATGCGTTGGACGACGTGCTGCATGGGGCGGAGCATGCGTTCCGGGATCTGGATCTGCTATCAGGAGTGCTGGCGCGGGTGGAGCGGCATGGCTTCGAATCTGGACGATTGCAGGCGCTTCACCAGCAGCTCTGTTCGGGATCCGTGTTGGCGTCGCAGGCGATCGCGCGATTGCGAACTCTTGTGGACCGGATCAACTCGCGGCATAACGTGATGGTGCGAATCCTTGATGCGCCGCTGATGTACTCGGTACAAGTAGCGTTCGCGGCCGAACGCTGGCGGGCTGTCCATGGCAAGTCAGTGCGGACGTGGATCGCGTTGATCGGAGAGATTGAGGCGTTGCTTGCGCTGGGGAGTTACAGTTTCGAGCATCCTGCGGATCCGTTTCCGGATTTTGTGGAGGGCGCGGCGCATTTCGATGCAACGAACCTGGGACATCCGCTGCTTCCGGAGAAGACTTGCATTTGCAACGATGTGAGGATTTGCGAACCAGCGCGCGTCCTGCTGGTGAGCGGTTCGAATATGTCGGGCAAGAGTACGCTGTTGCGTTCGGTCGGGATGAACGTGGTGCTGGGGATGGCGGGCGCACCGGTGCGTGCCCAGAGGCTGCAGTTCAGCGCGCTCCAGGTGGGCGCGAGCATTCGGGTGAATGATTCCTTGCGGGAGGGCAGTTCGCGATTTTACGCGGAGATCACGCGGTTGCGACAGATTCTGGAGCTGGCGGGCGGCAATCCGCCGCTGATTTTTCTGTTGGACGAATTGTTGCAGGGGACGAATTCAAACGATCGGCGAGTTGGAGCGGAGGGCATGGTGCGGGCGCTGGTGAGTCGCGGCGCGATTGGAATGGTGAGCACGCACGACCTGGCCCTGACGGATATTGGCGGGGGCGCGGCTTTGCGCAACGTTCATTTCCAAGATGAACTGGCGAACGGCAAGATGAGTTTTGATTACACGCTGCGCGAAGGCGTGGTCACCAAGAGCAATGGGCTGGCGTTGATGCGGTCAATCGGGCTTGAGGTGTAGGCCACCGGGGCTAAAGCCCGGGATGGAAGGGCGCTTACGCGGCGCTGAAGCGCCGCTCTTCCACCAGAACCGAGGCTGGCTTCCTGAAGCGCCGCTCTTCCACGAACTAAAGCTGAGGCGCGCATCCTCATCCGTTCCTCTCGCTGCGCTCGCGGGACAGCCGATGGCGGCTGCCCCTACATGGTTTCTGTTCCCGGGTAGACATTCCTACGGGAGCGTTCTCACCAGACGCGGCACCGGTTTTTGTTCACCATGGGCGCGGTCGGCTTGCAGTGGAAGGCCTCCTGAAATTCGGGCATGTTGGAGACGACTCCATTCGTACGATATTTCTGCGGTGAATGCGGATCTACCGTGGCGCGCATGCGCTTGGTTTCATCACGGGTCTCACCGCACCAGCTTTGTCCGTAGCCGACGAAGAAGCGCTGATCGGGCGTGAGATCGTCGAGGGGCAGCAAGTTCTGGCCTTTCGTATCTTCCTTCCAGGCCATGTAGGCGAGAATCAATCCGCCAAGATCAGCGACGTCTTCACCGAGCGTGAGCTTGCCGTTGATCTTGATGTCGTCGACGATCGTGTAGGTGGAATACTGATCAGAGATGCAGGCGGCGCGCTTTTCAAATTCCTTTCCATCTTCCGGAGTCCACCAGTCGCGCAGGTTGCCCTGGGCATCGAACTGGCGGCCTTCGTCGTCGAAGCCGTGGGTGAGCTCGTGGCCGATGGTGCCCCCGGTGTCGCCATAGTTGGGCGCGGCGTCGGATTTGGGATCGAAGGCGGGCGGCTGCAAGACTCCGGCGGGAAAGTTGATGTCGTTCAGCTGCGAGTTGTAGTAAGCGTTGACCGTGGGCGGAGTCATATCCCACTCGCTGCGATCAACGGGCTTGCCGATTTTAGCGAGCTCGCGGTCGAATTCGAATTTGCGGGCACGCTCGACGTTGCCGAGCTCGTCGCCGCGCACGATTTCAAGCTTCGAGTAGTCGCGCCATTTGTCGGGATAGCCGATCTTGTTGGCCATGGCGTGCAGCTTGACCAAGGCCTGCTGCTTAGTCGCGGGAGACATCCAGGTGAGACTGTTGATGTCCTGCTCCATGGCGGCCTGAATTTCTTTAACAATCTTCAGCGCCTCCTGCTTGGCCTCGGGCGGAAAATATTTTTCTACGTAGGCTTGGCCGAGCGCCTCGCCGAGATAGCCATCGACGGCCTGCGTGCAACGCTTCCAGCGCGGCTGCAGTTGTTGCTGACCGCGAAGGGTCTTGCCATAAAAAGCGAAATTCTCGTTCACAAACGGGGTGGCGAGATGAGTCGCGTCGGCATGCACCAGGTGCCAGCGCAGATAAATTTTCCAGTCGGCAAGACTTTCTGTGGTGAGTTCCTCATTCAGCGTCTTGAAGAATTCGGGCGAGGCCACGTTGAGGGAAGACAACGCCGGCCCTCCGACTTTCGTGAAATAAACTTTCCACTGAAAATCGGGAGCGATCTTCTCGAGTTCAGCGGTGGTTAGTTTGTGATCGAGCGCTTTAGGATCGCGACGCTCGACGCGCGTCATCGAACCCGTGGCGAACGCGGTCTCGATGCGCATCACGGTCCGGGCTTCGACGGCGGCGGCCTCGGGCTTGCCGCCCAGGAGCTCGAACATTTTCTGCACGTGCGCGACGTAGGCTTTGCGCAAGTCCTCCGACTTGGCGTCAGTCTTGGTGTAGTAGTCGCGGTCGGGCAGGCCGAGACCGCCTTGATCCGCGGCGGCGATAACCTGGTTGGCATCCCGGAAATCCTGCTGCGAGCTGAAATCGAAAAGGACGTTGTCGTCGATCATGGCGGCGACCACGCTGGCGAGGTCGGTTTTTGATTTGAGCCCGGCGATCTGGTCGAGCGTGGGCTTCAGCGGCTCGGCGCCCTTGGCATCGATGGCCTTCTCGTCGACGCAGGAGGCGTAGTAGTCGCCAATTTTCTGGGTGACGGGCTTGCGGTTGGGATCAGGCGTGGCGGCTGCTTCCAGGATCTCGCGAAGCTTGAAGCGGTTCTCATCCTGCATTTTGGAATAGGTATCCCATGACGACTGGTCGGGCGGAATGGGATTGTTCTTAATCCATCCGCCACAGGAGTATTGGAAAAAATCGACGCAAGGATCGGCAGTGCGGTCCATGGAGGTAACGTCGAGGGCGGGTTCGTATTTGTCGGAAGGCTGCTGAGCTTGGGTCAGGGGTAGAAAGAAAGCAAGTGTGAACGCAACGCAACACGCGCACAAAAAGCGCATGGAATGATTCCTCTTGGAGTGAATTGAAAAACTCAACCGTCGAGTATAGCCGCTTTAGCTCTTGCCTAGATGAATCGAGCCGTCTCCGGTGCGGATGGTGAGCAGGCTGCCACCGCCGTTGAGCTTGCCGTGCAACTGGCCTTCGTGAATCTTGCCTTCGGTGGTGATGGGCATGTCGAGATCGATGTGGCCGTCGCCGGTGTGCAAGTCGACGTCGGCGGCGAGGTCGGCGGGGAGATCGAGGCTGACACTGCCATCGCCGGTTTCGAGTCGCCAGCCGGTGCCAAGCGACGAACCGGACGAGGCGCGAACTTCGACGCGGCCATCGCCGGTTTTGAGATCGAGGTTGTCGAAGCGGCCGCTGGCGCGGATGTGGCCGTCACTGGTGTTGGCGCGTAGGCGACCATCGACTGCGTCGAGTATCTCGGAGCCGTCACCGCTGTGCAGTTGCATTTCACCCTTCAGGCCTGAGAGTTCGATCTTGCCATCGCCAGTGCTGAGGTCGACCCGTCCTTCGCGCGGCATCTGGACGATGATCTCTACTTTGCGGTTGTTCCAGCCTATGACAACTCCCATGTGCGGATAACGGACGTTCAACTCCACCGTGTCTCCGGTCTGGTGCTCTTCAATATGGATGCTGCCGCCCCCGATGCCTATTTTGTAGCCGGTGGTGATGACCTTGGCTGCGATGGTGTTCTGGTCCCAGGTGGTGACGCGGATGTTGGCGTCGGAGGTGTCAACCCGCAGATCGGGCTTGCCGGTAATGGTGTAGGTCTTCGACCATTCGTCGGCCGAAGCGGGCAGCGCGACGAGCAGGATGACGAGACAAAGCAGAGGCAGAGCGAATGACAGAGCATGCATGCGTTTCATAAGATCCTCCGAGCGGGCGCACACCTGTGCCCGCCCTCTTAGACGTAGGTACGTGCGCGCGGCGGGTCCGGTTCCATGGAAATGCTAGACCCGTCTGGGCAGGACTACAATAACCGCGTGCCGGCTACCCAGCCCCAAAACGAGTCGTCGGAGGAGCCGCGGCGACGCAATGTTTATGCGTCAGAGACCGTCGGGTTGGTCGTGATCGCCTTGATTCTGCTGATCCTCACGCTGGTGCGCTACTGGCACAACGTCCACTGGAGCTGGCGCTGAGTGAGTGGGGAGACGCGCGAGCGCATCCAGCCCGAGCCGCTGCTGGTAATCATCCTGGGGCCGACGGCCAGCGGGAAGACATCCTTGTCTTTGAAGCTGGCGCAGACGTTCGGTGGGGAGATCGTCAATTGCGATTCGGTCGCGATGTATCGCGGGTTGGATGTTGGAACCGCGAAGCCGAGTGCGGCGGAGCGGGCGGTTGTTCCGCACCATCTGTTTGACGTGGTCGATCCGTCGGAGGCGGTGACTGCTGGGGAGTATGCGCGGCGAGCTCGGGCCGTGGTTGCTGACATTACGAGTCGGAGCCGGCTGCCGATTGTGGTTGGCGGAACCGGATTGTATTTGCGGGCGTTGGTGGATGGGCTGTTTCCCGGACCGCAGCGGTCGGAGAAGTTGCGTGAACACTTGCGGGATCGGGTGGCGAGACGTGGGTCGGCGCATTTGCATAAGATTCTTTCGCGGCTGGACCCGAAGACCGCCGGGAAAATTCATGCCAATGATGCGCCAAAGTTGATTCGCGCGATCGAAGTTTGCCTGGCATCGCGGCAGAAGATGAGTGAACTATGGAAGCGGGGACGCGATTCGCTGCGGGGATTTCACATTCTGCGGCTGGGGCTGGAGCCGGAGCGGGTGGCGCTTTATGAGCGCATCAATGAACGGGCGCGGTGGATGTTCGAGGCTGGGCTGATCGAAGAGACTGAGTGCTTGCTGAAAAGATATGGGGTGGCGACCCGGCCGCTTGCGTCGCTTGGGTACAAGCAGGCGGTGCAGCTCTTGCGAGGCGAAATCACGCGGGAACAGGCGGTGCTGGCGGCGCAGCAGGGCCATCGCAACTATGCCAAGCGACAGATGACCTGGTTCCGGCGGGAGCCGGAGGTGCGGTGGCTGCGCGGGTTTGGGGATGATCTGCTGATCCAGGACGAGGCTGTGGATCTGCTGCGGGATTTTGGGCCGTGGATACAAGCGGAAGAACGCTGACGCTGATGGCCGGGAATAGTCGAGCTTCGCTCGACTGGACAGCCGGGGGCGGCTGTCCCTACGTAGGCTGGCCCACATGGGCTGTTCCTACGCGAGCTGTTTTTTCTGCTATCGTTTTGTGTCATGCAGCGAATTGCTTGTGCCATTTTCTTAAGCCTCGCTCTTTCCCTGGCCTCATACGCCAAAGAGAAAGCCAAGCCGGAGCATCCCGCGGCGATTCAGCTTACGCGGGAGCGCGCGCGGTGGGCGGAGAAGACTCTCCGCAAGCTCACGGTCGAGGAAAAGATCGGGCAGCTTTTTATGATCTGGTGCCGGGCGAGTTTCCTCAACGTGGAGAACCCCGAATACCAGCAACTGCTCGATGCGATGCAGAAGTACCACGTGGGTTCGTTCGCCATGACCGTACATGTGGATGGGCCATTTCTGCTGCGCAGCGAGCCCTATGAGGCAGCGGAGCTGCTCAACCGCCTGCAACACGAGTCGAAACTGCCTCTGCTGTTTGCCGCGGATTTCGAGCGCGGGGTGGCGATTCGGCTGATGGGAGCGACGAATTTCCCGCATGCCATGGCCTTCGGGGCCGATGGCAAGCTGGAGGATGCGGAGATGTTTGGCCGCATAACGGCGCAGGAGGCGCGGGCGATTGGTGTGCACTGGAATTTCTTTCCCGACGCCGATGTGAATTCGAACCCGGCGAACCCTATCATCAACACACGATCGTTCGGGGAAGATCCCAAGCAAGTAGGAAACCTGGTTGCGGCGTATATCAAGGGCGCGCACGAGGGCGGGATGCTGACCACGGTGAAGCATTTTCCGGGGCACGGCGATACGGCGACCGATTCGCATCTGGGCGTGGCCAGCGTGAATGGAGACAAGGCGCATCTGGAATCGATTGAGTTGCCGCCGTTCCGGCAAGCGATTGCGGCAGGAACGGATTCTGTGATGGTGGCGCATGTGACCGTGCCCGCGCTGGACGCTGATCCGAATCATGTGGCGACGATTTCTCCGGCGGTGGTGTCGGACCTGCTGGAGAAGCAGCTTGGGTTCAAGGGCATCATCGTCACTGACGCGCTGGATATGGCGGGTCTGACGCATCTTTTTGCCAACGATATTGGGCGCGCGGCGGTCGAGGCGTTCAAGGCGGGCAACGATCTGCTGCTAATTCCCGCGGACCTGGGCGCGTCGTACGAGGCTATGCTGAAGGCCGTGCACTCGGGCGAAATCCCCAAGAAGCGGCTGGATCATTCGGTTCTTAAGATTCTGGAAGCAAAAGCCTCGTTGGGACTGAACGAGGCTCGCACGGTGGACGTGAATGCGATCGCGACCGTGGTCGGCAAGCCGGAGAATCTCGCCTTTGGCCAGCAGGTGGCGGACTCCGCCGTTACCCTGGTACGGGATAACGGGAAAGTGCTTCCACTGAAATCCCAGGGAACCTTGAAGGCCGGGCTTCCGTATATGGGTAGAGAGGAGACGCGAAACGATGTGGTTGCGATTGTCTTCTCGGACGATATGCGGACGGAATCTGGCCGCGCGTTTGGGCGGGAATTTCGCGCGCGCATTCCCGATGCGCATGTGATTTATGTCGATCCGCGAGTGGCAGCGGGATTGAGCTTTGATGTTCTGAAAGCGGTCGATGAAGCACAGACCGTGGTCGCGGCGGTATATGTAATTCCGACGGCGGGCAAGATCGGCAATTCGGTGGCGATGTCCGACGCCACGGGCACGCTGCTGCAGCAACTGCTCGATCATGCGGCGGGAAAAACGGCGGTGGTCGCGATGGGAAATCCGTATCTGGCCAGCGATTTTCCCAAGGTCGAGAATTACATGTGCACGTTTTCCAACGCGACGGTCTCGGAGTTGGCAGCGGTGAAGGCGCTGTTTGGCGAGATTCCGGTACGCGGGCATTTGCCCGTGACCATTCCGAACATCGCCGAACGCGGCGCCGGGATCGAACGACCGGTCCAGGTTGCGAAGGGAGGGTCTCATGCGCAGAACTAGGATTCGAGCAATGGGAAGTCTATTGATGGGGATCGCGCTGATCGCGGCGCTCTCTGCCTGCAGCATTAACGTGCAAAAAGAAAAGAGCGGGCAGGACAAGCAGGTTGACATCAGCACGCCACTGGGCGGCATTCACGTCAGCAAAGACGCCGACGCGCAGGATGTTGGACTAGCGATTTATCCCGGGGCGCGGCTCAAGCCCAAGGACAATGGAAACGATAAGAGCGCGAACGTGAACATCTCCGGCTTCGGATATGGAATCAAAGTGGTTGCGCTCGAATACGAATCGGATGATTCGCCGGCGAAGCTGGTTTCGTATTACCGAGACCAGTTGCAGAAGTACGGCAAGGTGCTGGAGTGCCATACCAGCGGCCTCGACGTGAATACCGACATCAAGAAGGGCAATGACAGTTCCAAAGAACTGACCTGCGAGGGATCTAGCGGGAACAACGTTGAGTTGAAAGTTGGGAACAAAGAAAACCAGCACATCGTCGAGGTTGAGCCGGATGGCAAGGGATCGAGCTTCTCTCTGGTGTACGTGCGGACGCACGGTAAGGACGCGGATATTTAATCGCAGCGTGGGAGCGGCCAGCCGGCGCGATGCCGTTGCTGGTGGTTCGCTGGGGGATTACTTATGTTTCGTCAACTGACTTTCGCTTTCGCCTTGTTCTTCATCGTCAGCATGAGCGCATTCTCGCAGACGGCTGACCACAATAACGACAGCTTCGACGTGCAAAGTACCTTCGGCGATATGCATCTGGGCAGCGACGCCGATGCCAAGAAAGCGGGCCTGCCACTTTATCCCGGAGCTCGGCTGAAGCCGGATGTCAGCGAGAACAGCAGCCGGGCGAATCTGAGCTTGTTCACCGAGGCTTTCGGATTCAAGCTTGTGGTCGCGAAATACGAGTCGGACGCCGCTCCCGAGAAGGTCATCGGGTTTTATCGCGACAAGTTGAAGAAATTTGGCAAGGTTCTCGAGTGCCATTCGGAGAAGCAGGGCGGCGGGATCGACATCGATGACAACGACAAGGACTCACTGAAGAGCAAGGAACTGAAGTGTGACGAGAATTCTGGCCCCGTGACTGAGTTTAAAGTTGGTACAGAGGACGATCAGCACGTAGTCGCTATCGAGCCGCGCGATGCGGGCAAGGGCACAACTTTCTCTCTGGTCTACGTGCGCTCGCGTGGCCAGCGCGGCGAATTGTAGTCGACCGACGATTTCGAGTGGTGGCGCATTCCCTTCCTGCCCCACGCCTCGCAGTGAGATAATCTCAAGGTCAAAGCCTGCCTGAACTTTTTCATGGAACAATCCTGCTACAAGTGTGGACAGTCGGTGGATGAAGGGGTCGCGTTCTGTCCGCACTGCGCCGCGCCTCAGATTCGCGTCATGCTCCCGGAACCGGTGCCTGCACTGGTCGTCGCGGCGGACGGTGCAACCGTAGCGGGTGGGGCCACGCTGCCGGCATCCGATACGACTCCCGTGCTGGCAGTTCCCATGGCATGGTCGCGCGCAATTGGGCCGTGTGCCATTGCCGCCCTGATTGGGTCGTTAGCCATGGTGCTCCAGTTGATGGTTCCATTGATCGCGGCGCTGGCTGCGGGCTTTCTGGCAGTTGCCTTTTATCGCCGGCTCAACCCGGAGATCGCCGTTAACGCCGGCGCCGGGGCGCGGTTGGGAGCGCTGTGCGGCCTATTGTGCTTTGGAATGACATCGATCTTCGAGGCGCTCGCGGTCGCGATCTTGCACAAGGGAGCCCACGTCCGGCAGATGATACTGGACAGCATCCAGCAGACCGCGGCCAAGTATCCCGACCCACAACTTCAGCCCGGCTTCGATTTCATGCGATCCCCTGATGGGATCGTCGTCACTCTGGCATTCGTGATTGTTTTCGGATTTCTCCTCTTCCTCATGTTGGGAACGGCGGGAGGCGCTTTGGGCGGGGTAACGCTGGGACGGCGCAACCGAAGTTAGCCGATCGACGTTAGATAGTCGAAACCCGGCCACTGGCAAGGGTTTTAGCGGCGCCCGTGCGATGCTCTTGCGGCGCGCCGTACCTGCCGCGTATCATGCAGCGTTCACTTGAACTCAACCAACAAACCGGCGCGCGGATCGCTGCTCGGGATCGAACATCTCGAGGCGAAGGAAATCCTGGGCTTGCTGCAGGTGGCCCGCCGCATGAATCCCGTGAAGGCGCGGCCGCTACTGCGCGGCAAACGCATTGTGCTTCTTTTTTACGAAGCGTCGACGCGCACCCGGTCGTCGTTTGAATTCGCCGCAAAATCTCTGGGCGCCATGACCACACTGGTGCAGTCTTCAGGGTCGAGCATCGAGAAAGGGGAGTCCGTGCTCGATACCGGATACACCCTGCGCGCGGTGGGCGCCGACTGCATTGTGATGAGGCATCCTTCGGCGGGCGCGCCGTTGTTGATGGCGCAGCATCTGGATATTCCTGTCATTAACGCCGGCGATGGGATGCATGAGCATCCGTCGCAAGCGTTGCTGGATGCGTTCACCATTCTCAAACACAAGAAATCATTCAAGGGCCTGCAGGCGGCGATCATCGGAGACATTTTTCACAGCCGGGTCGCGCGCAGCGCCTGCCATCTGCTGACGAAAATGGGCGTGAGGGTTATTTTGTGCGGACCACCGGAGTTTGTGCCGGATGTGGCGGCTACGCTGGCGCCGGGGCTGCGGGTTACGCGGCACATTGAAGATGCGCTGCGCGGTACGGATGTGATCATGCTGCTGCGGGTGCAGAAAGAGCGATTGGCCGGGCAGAAGATTCGCCTGCAGGACTACATCGCGAGATATCAGATGACGGCGGCGCGGCTGAAGCTGGCCAAGCGTGATGCGATCGTGATGCATCCGGGCCCGATTATTCGCGGGCTGGAGTTGACGGCGGAAGTGGCCGACGGGCCTCAGTCGGTGATTGTGGACGAGGTCCACAACGGCGTGCCCACGCGCATGGCGATCCTGGCGCGGGCGCTGGGGAGGGCGAAATGAGAATCGCAACTTCCATCCCGCTGATGTACGCGGATTCGCGCGGATTGAAGCATGCTGATCTTACCGAGAAGATTATTGGCATTTTCTTCAGCATCCGCAATGAGCTTGGTCATGGTTTCCTCGAATCGGTTTACGAACAGGCATTTTCGGTAGTTCTCGCCGAAAACAAAATCTTCTTCCGGCGGCAATTCGCCATTCCCGTCTGGTTCCATGGTCAACAGGTTGGCGAGTTTAGCGCTGACTTAATTGTGGACGGAAAAGTCATCATTGAGCTTAAGACGGGACGCGACATTGAGCCTGTTTGGGAGAAGCAGCTTCTGAACTATCTTCGAGCAACCGACGTCGAGGTGGGGCTACTCTTCAATTTCGGGCCAAATGCACAATTCAAGCGCTACGCTTTCGAGAATGCCAGAAAAAATCCGCGAAATCCGCGGGAATCTGCGGGAAAGAAGTTGCCCGGGAGCGTGCGATGACACGGCCGGAGCAGAAGCGCGTGTTGATCAAGGGCGGGCATGTGATCGATCCTGCGGCAAAGATCAATGCGCCGATGGATGTTTTGCTGAGCGATGGGCGCGTGGCTGAGATTGCGCTGCCGAACACGATTCGCGGCGGGGCGGATGAGAAATTTGACGCGCGCGGGCTGATCGTTGCGCCCGGGTTTATTGATCTGCACGTGCATCTGCGCGAGCCGGGGCAGAGTTATAAAGAGACCATCGCCACGGGAACCGCTGCTGCCGCTGCGGGCGGATTCACTTCTGTCTGCACCATGCCCAACACTGCGCCGGTGGTCGATACGCCGGAGTTGGTGAGTTGGTTGCGGAATCCTGAGCGTGGGGCAGTGGTGAACGTATTTCCGATTGCAGCCGCGACGCGCGGCAGCCGGGGAGGAACGCTCACCGATTTCGCCGCTTTGCAGCGCGCCGGGGCAATCGCGGTAACGGATGATGGCAAGCCTATCCTGGATGATGACGTGATGCGCATGGCGCTACGGCTGGGGGCGGAGCTGAATTTGCCGGTGGTGCAGCATGCGGAGGATACTCGGCTTACGGAAAATTGCTCGATGAATGCGGGGCCGACTAGTTTTCGGTTGGGATTGCGGGCCATGCCTACGTCCGCCGAGTTTGGGATTGTGGAGCGCGATGTGACTTTGGCGCAGCAGATTCGCGAGTCACGTCTGCATGTGGCGCATCTTTCGACGGCGGATGCATTGAAAGCTGTGCGGCGCGGGAAGCGGGCCAAGGCGCGCGTGACCTGTGAAGTTACCCCGCATCATTTCACTTTGATCGATGAAAATGTCGGCGAGTACGACACGAACTGCAAGATGAATCCGCCGCTGCGCTCGGCGGCCGACCGCGAAGCGATTTTAGTCGCGCTCGCCGATGGCACCGTGGACGCGATTGCCACCGATCATGCGCCACATGCGCTGCATGAAAAGCAGGTGGAATTCGAGCGGGCGGCTTTCGGAATTACTGGGCTGGAAACGGCGCTGGCTCTTGCGATTACCAAGTTGCACCGCGAGCAGAAGATTCCGCTGGCGCGGATTGTGGAGTTGTTTACCGCTGGTCCGGCGCGGGTCTTCGATCTGCGGGGCCGGGGATCGCTGGCGAAAGGCAATCACGCCGATGTAACCATCTTCGATCCTAAGAAGCGCTGGACGTTTGAAGCAGCGAAGTCGCGGTCGCTATCGCACAACTGTCCGTTTGATGGCTGGCAGTTGACGGGGAAGGTTGTGGCGACGATAGTCGGCGGAAAGATCGTGTACGGCGGAGATTGAGAGCATCCCGCTCGAAGTGGAAGGGAGGCCTATGGGAGCGGGGCTTCTTCTGGAAGCGGCGACACGGTGTCCGCCACTCCACACTGCGAAGCTTCGCTCCGCCGGACAGCCGAGGGCGGCTGTCCTTACAAAGACTTCACGCTGACAGAATCCCCATCCGCTTCCCCACACTCTTCAACACGCCTAGCGCTTGCTCCAACTCTTCCTTCGTGTGCGTGGCGGTCATTATTGTGCGGATGCGGGCTTTGCCTTCGGGGACCGTGGGGAACGCAATGCCTGTGCCTAGCACGCCTTCTTTGAAGAGTTCGCGGGAGAAGTCCATGGTGAGCTTGCCGTCGCCGATGATGATGGGGGTGATCGGGGTTTCGCTGGCGGGAGTGCTGCGGCCACCGATGTCGAAGCCGAGCAGGCCGAGTTCTTTTTTCCAGAAGCGAGTATTCTCCCAGAGTTTTTCCATACGCTCAGGTTCGTTCTCCAGAACATCGAAGGCCGCTATACATGTAGCCGCTATCGACGGCGGATGCGACGTGGAAAATAGAAATGGCCGGGCGCGGTGATAGAGGAAGTCGATCAGGTCGCGGGTGCCACAGACGTACCCGCCGAGCGCGCCGATGGCTTTGGATAGCGTGCCGACCTGGATGTCGACACGGCCGTGCATTTTGAAATGATCGATAGTGCCGCGTCCGTTGCGGCCCAGAACGCCGGAAGCGTGGGCATCGTCGACCATCATGATGGCGCCATATTTTTCAGCGAGATCGCAGAGGGCAGGCAGCGGGCCGATGTCGCCGTCCATGGAGAAAACGCCGTCGGTGATGAGCAGCTTCTTGCCCGGCTCGCTCTTGATGCTGGCGAGCTGCTCTTCGGCGTGGGCGATGTCTTTGTGACGGAAGACGAGGATCTTGGCTTTCGAAAGGCGCGCGCCGTCGATGATCGAGGCATGATTGAGCGCGTCGGAAATGATGAAATCTTCTTTGCTCAGCACGGCGGAGACGGTTCCGGCATTGGCGGCGAATCCGGACTGGAAGACGACACAGGCTTCGACGTTTTTGAAGCGCGCGATCTTTTCTTCGAGTTCCATGTGAATCTTCATGGTGCCGGCGATGGTGCGCACGGCGCCCGATCCCACTCCGAATTTACCCGTGGCTTCGAGGGCGGCTTCGCGCAGCTTGGGATGCGTGGTGAGCCCTAGATAATTGTTGGAGGCGAGGTTGATGACCTTCTTGCCATCGAAGGTGCAGACCGGGGCCTGCTCGTCGTCGAGAACGCGCAGCTTGAAGTGCGTGCCCTTGGCCTTAAGCTCGTTGAGCTGGTCGGTGAGATAAGAGAGCGGGTTGGTGCGGGTTGCAGTCATGAAGGCCTCGAAACTTCTTTCGCCGCGGATTTGCGCGGATTAACCGTAAACCGTCAGCCAACGGCCGCCATCCTCGGCGACTATTGCTTTCACCGCTTTTTCAATGTTGTCGGCGGTGAGAGACTTAACAAAAACGATAGGAGAACCGAAAAAATAATCGATCTGTTCCCTTCCATACATGAATAAATATTCTGGGGAGTCGCGACTACGAATGTAAACTCCCGACCATCTTTTAATGTCACGTGAACGTCCAGATTGTCGTTGTTAGGTTTTACGTCGCGGAGGTCGGAAAGATAACTGATGCTCTTGACGTTCAAGTGTGCTCCTACTCGCCACTAGCGCACCCCGTTCGGGTAGACCAGGATTTTGCTGGCTTCGCCGGTTTTCAGGCGCTCCATGGCTTTGCCGAAATCTTTCATTGAGATGCGATCGGTGATTACCGGGTGCAGGTCGAGTTTGCCCGCTTTTAGCAGCGCGGTCATCTGATACCAGGTCTGATACATGCGCCGGCCGTTGATGCCTTGCACCGTGATGCCCTTGAAAATAATGTCTTCGGAGAAATTGACCGCGATGGGTTTGGAAGTGAGACCGAGAAGGGAGATTCTGCCGCCACGCCGGACGATATCGAAGGCGGTTCGAATCGAGTCGGGATGGCCAGCCATTTCGAGGACGACGTCAACACCGAGGCCTCCCGTCTTTTCCATGATGATATCGTGCACATTTTCTTTGGCGGGGTTGAGCACGTAGTCGGCTTTCATGGCGCGGGCAATGCTGGCGCGGTGTTCGTTGACTTCGATGGCGAAGATGGAAGTCGCTCCGACCGCTCGAGCTACTGCGATCGAGAACAGGCCGATGGGGCCGCATCCGGTGATAGCGACGCTTTTCGCGGCGATCTCTCCCGCGAGCACTGTGTGCACGGCGTTCCCTAACGGATCCAAGATCGAAGCGTAATCGAGCGGGATGGCGGGGTCGAGCTTCCAGATATTCGATTCGGGGATGACGACATATTCGGCGAAGGCTCCGTTGGCGTCGACACCGATGATCTTTACGTTCTGGCAGATGTGGGCTTCGCCGGTGCGGCACTGCAGGCACTTGCCGCAAGCCACGTGCATCTCGGCAGAGACGAAGTCTCCTTCTTTGACGCTGGTGACTTCGTCGCCGAAGGCGGCAACTTCGCCACAAAATTCGTGGCCGGGAATCAGCGGCGGATGGATGCGGTTCTGCGCCCAGCGATCCCAGTTGTAGATGTGCAGGTCGGTGCCGCAGATGGAGGCGACTTTGACTTTGACCAGGACATCGTTGCGTCCGAAGGCGGGGATTTTCACGTCGCGCACCTCGGCGCCGGGCGCGGCTTCCGGCTTGACTACGGCGAGCATTGTTCCACCTGTTGTTGCTACAGCCATAATTGCCACCTGTAAATTCGCTGCAAGGGACGACTCAAGCACAAACAAGCGATTTTAGCACCGCAGCATCGGCTTACCGTGGGCTGCTCCCCCGAACCGCCCAGTAATGGCGCAAACCAACCACGAGGCAATGGCATCGAACGACCTGCCGCGAGTTGGGCATGAAGAGGTTACGCCTTTGCGCTCTCGAGTGCTTATTTTTTTAATAGTTACCGCTTGTCTTCTTTCTGGCATCGCGACGTCAGGGTCTGCCGTCGCGGTTCGCCACAAAGAAGGCTTAGTTCACGGCTTCCTGCAGCTGAGTACTCTGGATGGCTCCGTCATCGCGGCAGGCGATCTGACCCAGGTCCCGCGGGGCGATCAAGTCACAAGTCAAACCGCATTCCGGTTCAAGGATGGTTCGCGGCAAGAGGAAACCACAGTTTTCTCGCAGCACGGAAACTTTCGGCTCATCTCCTACCACCTGGTGCAGAAGGGTCCTGCGTTCAAGAACGCTAGCGATCTCTCGATTACGTGCGCCACGGGGCAGGTTTCGGTTCGCTACACCGACGACGATGGCAAAGAGAAAGTAGCGAACCAGCATATGACGTTGCCGGCCGATCTTGCCAATGGTCTGATCCCAACGCTTTTGACAAATATGCGTGCCGGTACGTCACAGATCGAAGTTCCGATGGTGGTGGCTGCGCCGAAGCCCAGGCTGGTGAAGGTCGTCTTGAATGCCCAGGGTACGGAGCCTTTTTCGCTCGCAGGATTCAGCCGCGAGGCGGTCCACTATGTCGCGAAGATTGAAATTGGCGGCGTGGCCGGAATGGTGGCGCCGATTCTGGGAAAGCAGCCGCCGGATATGCACATTTGGATTCTTGGCGGAGAAGCCCCGGCCTTCGTAAAGTCCGAAACATTGTCTTACATGGGAGGGCCCATCTGGCGCACTGAGCTGGTTTCCCCGGTTTGGCCACGAGCGTTGGCTTCAGAGTCGAAAAAAGAGGACGCCTCGAAACATTAGGCGGCCGCTAAGCGCGCTCATTCCATGCTGACGATTCACTTCGCCTGCGGCAGACCTTTGTCGGATTTCGGCGGCGCGGTTTTGAATTCTTCCGACTTGCCGCGGGGAATGCTCAGCGTTTTCCACTCGCTGGAGCGCAGATGCTTGGCCAGCAAAACGATCTGCCCGATATGCGCAGCATAATGCACGAGCTGCCGATTGATGGCCTGCAGCACCGTGTGCGGCTCGTTGCGGATGGTTACCGTGTGCATGACATCCTCTGGCTTGAGCGCTTCGATGGCGGCGAAGATGATGATCCATCCATCATCCCACCATTTCATGACGTCAGCGCGCGTGGTAGCCGAAGTGATTTCAAACTCGCGGTCGCGGAAACGGTCTGGTTTCTCGCCGTCTGAGATGAGAAAGTCGGTGAAGCGCGAGCGCATGTTGCCCGCGAGATGCTTCACGATGATGGCGACAGAATTCGACTCGGGATCGAGAGTCACAAAAAACTCGTCGTCCCGCAGCTGCGTCATCGCGCCCTCGCCAAAGCGTTTAAGCCCACGGAACTGACGCCGGGCTTCTTCGAGATAGTGAGCCACCAATTCGTCCATAGGGATCCTTCGCTCTCGTCAGGATTCAGAAGTATTTAGGGATTGGATGTAGGGGCGGGCGGAGGGATGATGGGATAGGGCGCCGTCAAAGCCGGCCGCACATCCAGTTCGAGTTCGATTCCTCCCACGAGATGGGCGAACAGGTTGTAGAGCAGCGCTCCGATCGCGCCCGCGATGAATCCGAACACCCCGTAGAGAATGGGCATAAAGAGGGCAAAACCAACGCTGAAGATTCCGGCCAGCGGATTGTTCTGCCGTCCGGCAAATGTGCCGAGAAGGCCCATCAGAAGAAAGAAGGGTACGAAGATCAATCCCAGGCAGCCATGGACCAGGCCCATGATTTTCGCGAAGGAAAGAACTCCCACTGATTTGACCATATGCATAATCCGGATCTCCTGTGCGGCAGCGTTTTTCTCTGAAACGACCTTAGAGCACGTCATCTTACTCCGAGCGCCGCTTCGCGAGTCATCGAACCGGCCGAAGCACAACGGAGCAGGCGAACTTTCTGGGGAAAATCCTGTCTGAAAGTGCAAAATTATGTTGACACTTTGTTCATAGTGCCGCAATATCTTGGGTTATAGGACCAACCTGTACTATTCGTGGGGCTGGTCCTGCAGATTCAAGGGCCCAAGTCGTAAGCAGATTTCGCAAGGGAAAATCGCTCACGGAGGAAACCATCACCATGGCAACGAAGAAAAAAGCAAAAAAGAAGAAACATTAACCGCCTGCGAGACAAGATCTCGCGATTTACGAGTTTCCTGGCCTCTTAGGAGAAATACCTCTTGAGAGGCTTTTCCTTTTTCTCCATAGTCAGCGCGGGCTGTGTCAGAATAGGCAGACTGCAGGGCTGGAGCGGAGTCCCAAACGACATGGCTGCCCGAAAAAAGAGTGCGGTGAAACAGAAGAGCGAAGATGTACTGATCCCCGACAAGCTGTATTTCCGCATCGGAGAAGTGGCGACGCTGTGCCGGCTGCCGGCCTACGTGCTGCGCTTCTGGGAGTCGGAGTTTCCGCAACTGAAGCCGGTAAAGAGCGGCACGGGGCAACGCATGTATCGCCGGCGTGACGTGGAGAATGTGTTGCGCATCAAGCAACTCCTCTACGAGCAGGGATTCACGATCTCGGGAGCGCGGCAGCAGTTGCGCGCAGATACCAAGCCCGATAAGACCCAGAGCACGATTCCCTTCCCGTTGCAGGCGTCGTCAGAGATTCAGCACATCCGGCAGGGACTGCGGGAGATTCTGAACCTGCTGTCAGCGCGCAGAACGGGCTGACCTTTTAAATCCGGAGCCCGCCTCAGGCTTCCACCCAATTCCGCCGCTCCAGAATTGTAGGCGGCTCGTACGTTCTTCCTCTCGCGAGCCGTTTTTCTTCGCGACGCGTGGTCCATAGCAGCACCGGGCCGAGAACGGCGGGCAGCATGCGGCTCACGAATCCCGACTCATGCTTGAATTCCTTGCGCAGCCCTCGAATCTGCTCACTGACTTTTCCGTCGACCTTGCGGAACTCATGCTCCATGGCCCACAAAGCCGAACTGTAGACGCCGCTCAGACGTCCCATTTCGCGGGCGAAGCGTTCGCGCACGCGTGGGTCAGGAAAATCCTTGTAGCGCCTGAATCCGACGAGCAAAGTGCGCGCGATGCGGTAGAGGCTGGGTCCGTTGAGTTGGAAATCGCGCCAGAAGGCCCAATCGAGGAAGCGCTTGGAGTCGTCGCGCGAAATCGAGGCATGCTTGAAATTGAATTTGAACTGGCCATGAACGTCAGCGAAGTCGACGCCGCCAAGCATGCGGCCTTCATCGGACATCTGCTGGTACAACGGCGTTCCGGGCACGGGCGTGTACAGCATGAACTGGTGGAAATCAGTGTTGTGGGAAACGGCGTGCTCGATTTCGGCGAGGATGTTGTCGGGGGTGTGATGCTCGAGGCCGATGATGGTCGAGCCCTGCACGCGAATGCCGTGCTCGCGCAGTTCGCGCGTGAGTTCGCGCGTATCCGATCCCTGCAGCTTGCTGTATCCGGCTTGCGGCGATTCCAGGCCCATCCAGAGCCAGGAGACGCCGAGCTCAACCAGTTCCTGCATGGTGTATTTGCGGATCGCATTGGCCGAGGCGAAGACCGACATGGTCCAACTTTTGCCAGATTCTTTCATGCGCGCGAGCAGTTGCATGGCGCGTTCGCGATGGAGCAGGAAGTTTTCGTCCATGATGAAGAAGGAGCTCACTTTTAGCTCGTCCTCCATGCGGCTCATGACGTCGAAGAGTTCGTCTCCGGTCTCGAAGAAATTGACAAACTTGCCTTTGCCGCCGAAGAACGCTGAGGTGGTGCAGAAGTTGCAGCCCATGGGGCAACCGACGGACGGAATGATGGTGGCCGCTGTCGCGCCTTTGCGCTCGGGCAGACGAACGCCCATGATGCGCGTCTGCATGCCGGAGACGATGGCGGGATGTGCGATGGGAGCGCTCTCATCTTCGCCGAGGTAGCGGCGCATCCAGGAGACGCCCTCACCCCGGACGATGTGATCTGCATCGATCATCTTCTCGATGCCGGGGATGGCGGCAACGTGTCCGCCGACCACGATGACCGAGCGCGGCGAGAGTTCGCGTATCAAGCGGCACATCTCGCGGGCCTTGGCGACGTTCACGATGATCGACGAAATGCCGACGATGTCGTATTGCTGCTCAGAAAGTTCCCGGGCGAAACGTTCGCGCGTGGGAAAGTCGAGCACCGTGCAGGGCGCAGAGATGTTTTTCTGGATCATCATGATGCCCCAGGAGCGATGGAACATACGCAACGAAAAACTGCCTTGGGCGCGCGTGACCTGATTGTGATAAAGCTCCATCGGGTTGATGGAGCGGCTGCCGAATTCGTCATCCTGCGCGTACGGTCCGAAGACCGAAGTCAGCAGAATGCGGGCTTGCGTGCCTTTGGGATGCGGCTGAAAATCTGTGGGACTACTGGAGCTGGTGGTGCCGATCGAGGGGATTTCCACTTCTGTTGTTCATCCGTTTCCCCCCACATGCCGTTGATGACAATCATAGTGGGCGGAGGCGGGGTCGCAGCACGCGGAGGGAAGAAAACACAAAAAGATTACAAAGTGTTTTCCGCAATGTGCTTTTTACGAATTCCGGAATTCTCCGGAATGAGCACTTTATTCCTGCGCATTGTCTTGAACCCCGCTGCACATCTGACTAGAATCGAAGGCCCATGGCGTCTGAGCCGTTGCAAATCGAGTATTTGGACCGGGGAGTGCTGAGCTTCCGCGGGCCGCTGACGATGGAAAACGTGCAGCCATTCCTGAATGCAGTGCGCCGGGAAGACGCTCCGACCATGATTCTTGATCTCACGGGCGTTCCCTTTCTCGATTCTTCGGGACTGGGATCTCTGGTGAGCGCATGCACATCCTGCCTGAAAGCAGGCCGCCGCGTCGCTTTGACCGGGGTGAATCAGCGGGTACGGAAGGTATTTGAAATTACCAAGGTGGAACAGATTTTTCTGATGTTCCCCACGCTGTCCGATGCGCTCGAAGCGTTCACGAACGCGGGCAGCGCCTGAACGCTGCCAGGGTGAGCCCGCGATCAGGCGGCGCATTCCGGGTTGGGCTTTTTGCCGCCTCCATTCACCGCGTCCAGGCGAATGCGCGAGATGCGCGTGGTTTCTTCGATCAGTTCGCTGCTGAGCTTGTCTTCTCCAGCCATGACCGAGCCGGCCGCCAGTGCGAATTTGAGTGCGTCTGCCTGATCTTCGAAATACAAAATGACCTGTCCCGACATAATTCTCCTGGGTACCTGAGTGCAGGTTGAAAAAGATCTGCTTGCGACGAAGGCGCGAACCACCGGCGTGCTAGGCGTGCTTTAACCCTGATTCTCGACGAACCGCTGCGCTGGTCAAAGTGTTTCTCTTGGTTCCGGTGAGAATCGAAAGGGCAGGCGGACGGGAATCAGGCCGTCCGGCTCTTGCCCGTGCGAAAATGTGCAGAATTCCTATGCCGGTGTGGATTTCAATGCTCCGCGGGGTGAACGTCGGTCCGCATCACCGGATCAAAATGGAAGCGTTGCGCGCGGCGTATCAATCGATCGCACTTGAAGATGCGCGCACCTATGTGCAAAGCGGAAATGTGATTTTCCGCGCGAAGAAGCAGGCTCCGGTGGCGTTGGCAAAAAAGATTCAAGGCGCAATTGAAGGAGCGTTCGGATTTCGCCCCGAGGTCATTTTGCGGACAACGGCTGACTTCAAGCATGCGCTGGCCGCGAATCCATTCTTCGGCCGGCGTGACGTAGAGCCGAGCAAACTTCTGATCACATTTCTCGCTAGCGAACCCGGGCCCGAGGCACAAGCCGTGCTTCGCAGCCTCAAGGAGTATCCCGAGGAACTGCACCTGATCGGCCGCGAACTTTATATTTACTTTCCTGATGGGGCGGGTAAGTCAAAACTGCCGTGGTCTTCGTTGGAGCGGCTGTTCAAGGTTACCGGCACGGCGCGGAACTTGAACAGCGTGATCAAGATGTTGGAGATGGCGGAAGAACTGGAGAGCGCGAAATAAAATCCGCTTGCGAGCTTGGCTATTCCTGCCGGGCGGCTGCGATCTCGAAGTTGCATTTTAAATCATCTTTCAGGCGGATGGTCCCGCCGACGGCGGTCACGGTCGCGATTCCGAAGAGGCTCTGCCGCAACATGAATTCTCCGGAGGCTTTGAGCGAGTTGCCATTGAGAGTCACCTTGGCGGAGATGGGCAGGGATTGGGTCACGCCGCGCAGCGTCAGCGTCCCTGAAAGCGCAGCCCAGTAGGTATTGCCCGATCCGCTGGCGGTAACGCGGGAGCATTCGTAGACGATCTCGGGGAATGAGCCGGTAAGAAGAACCTCCTCGCGCATACGCGCCTGAATCTCCCCGCGATCTCTTTCGCTGATATCGTCAATGACTTCCAGCGAGTCAGCTTGAACGGTGATCCGCACACGCGCGTCCTGCAGGGTGGCGCCCGATTGCGTGAACGACAGATCCCCTTCAAAGTTGTGGATAGCGATGCGGGGATTGTGGGCGAAGGCGGAAAACAATCCGGTAGAAAATGCCTGCACGACGAACTGGCTGGCGTTGGCGTCGATTTTGTACCGAACGGTAGCGTCCTCCAGCAATGGCCGGGCTGCACTCACGGTGGCTTCTCCCCTGGACTCGTCGCAGTTTTTCAACTTACCTTGCGTGCCACGATATAGAACCTGAATTTCAACTCGTCCTGCAGTTTCAGTGTGCCACCGGCGATGGAGGCTACTTTTATCGCATAGTCCGACTGCAACAACGAAAATTCTCCGTGCGCGCGCAAGGTATCAACCCCGAAAGCGACCTCAGAAAAAAAAGTCTGACTGTTCGATGCCCCGTGAAGAGTCAGGCGGCCTTCGACATTTACGCGATACAGAGCCTCTCTACGCTTGTCCGCGGTAATGTGGGAACTTTCAAACACAATCTCGGGATACCTCGCGGTCTCCAGCACTTCGTCATACATCACACGATGAAGCTCGCGGCGATCACTCTCCCGCAGTTCGTCGAGCACCTGCAAGGAACCGGCTCGAATCACCACCCTCACTTTCGCCTGATTTAGCGAGTCCGGGACGAAACTCGCAATTCCCGTCCAATCGCGGATCGCAATTTTCGGGCTGTGAGCCACAGCCGAAATTAAGCCGCTGGCAAAGGCTTGCACTGTGAACTGGCTTGCCTTCGTATCAATTGCGTACTGAACAACGGTTGCATTCTGCGGTGTCATGGCCAGATCGACCACCGTCAGGCACAGCGAAAGACGTCGACGGTGAAGTCCCCCCTTTCTCGCCCGGAAATTGGGTCCTACCCCGAACCACTTGTTCTACACCGTGTTTCTACATCGATCGCAATTTGAGGTAGCGATCCAGGTCGGGCAGCGCGCCCTGCACCAGACTGCCCACTCCGACTTGTCCCAGATAGCGGCGGACCAGTGGGTTGGAGAGAATCAATCCGGCCCCGAAGATAATCAGCGCCGCGCCACTCAGCATGTACAAAGTGTCTTTATCGGTTGCACCATTCATTGCAGTATCGAGATGTTTGCCATTTTCCGCCACGTCGGCCTCCTTGAGGTAAATTCGTTGTAGCACCTACTGCCGCTCGTCAAGTATCCGTTGCACTACAGATGTGATCATGCGGGCGGCCTCGTCGATCGCAACCGTGACCGGCTCGCTCAATCCCATGTGGCCTTCTTCACCGCCAAGATAAGCCGGTTCGCAACCCACCAGCAGAATCTGTTTCGCCTTCATCCCGCCCATCGCTTTGGCCATGTGTAGAACGTTGAGTGGATCCAGGGCGTGCGCCTCGACCATGGCCGGTTCCGTAGAATCCAGACTGCTCAGATCGGGTTGGATCAGCGAAACCGTCCCCGCAAGCTGCCCATGCGGGTAAGCGTCGACCAGGATGATGGTTTCGTAGCCGTCCTGCAGCGCGTAGGCAAGATCGAAGCCGCGAATGCCAAAGTCGGCGATGCGAACGTCGGACGTGAACTGAGAGAGGTTGAGACGCTTCATCACTTCGACGCCGAAGCCATCATCTCCGAGAAAGATATTTCCGATGCCCGCCACCAGGATGCGTGCAGCCCTGGCCGGAGGTTTCGCCGGAGCTTCCTCGCCCGGCAAGGGTTCGACTTCTTCCGCATCGAAAAAGAAACGGTGTCCCGGCTGGCGGAGCAGGCCCAGGTCGCGTCCGGGATCATCTTCCATCACCACGCAGACGTGATTCTTGCCTTCATAGTCCTGTTCGATGCTTTCGACGATGGCCACTTGACCTGCCAGCGCGATATCGAGCACGTCGCCGCCGTGGCGCGGACGCAGGCGGACGCGGCTGCCCACCTTCACCTCGACTCCGGCAATCGTCAAGCGGTCGAGCCCCGCTTTGTCCTCGAGCAACTGCCACTCCCACTCGTTCATGGTGTGCCCTTTCCCAGTGGGCGCAGGCCGCGCAACGCGCCATGCAGCTTCATGAACTGTTCGGCGGGCATATTTTCGGTTCGTTCCAGCACCTGGCGGGCGCGCTGGTCGGATTGGCGAATTTCCTGCTTCTCTTCGTCGGTCAACGTCATGATGCGCAAGGAAAGAATTTCGTCGATCTCGGTGCCGTCGAAAAGATCGCCCGCGCTTTCAGGAGCGATCTGCGGATAGTCGTAGAGAATGATGGGGGAAGCGAGCATGGTATCGCGCTGGCCAGGTTCGCCAATCAGGACCGGCCAAGCGCCGTCGTTCTGGCACTGTTCCACCGGGCCGCGAAATTCTTCTGGAGGCTCCAACAGAGAAACGAACTCGCCGGGTTGCACACCCAACACCAGGTGCGTCGAGACGAGAGAGTGCAGGAGAGCGCGCTCGCGATCGCTGTCTGGAAATGCAGCGACAGTCGAGTTCCGCACCAGAACCGTTATGCGGTAAAGATCCCGGCCAGCTATTTCTACCGCCACATCGATCGTGCCGCGGATCTCCTCACCCTGGTTGCCGGAGATGGCCTCCGCGGGAAAATCGAAACTATGGCGTAGCGGCTGGGTGCTGAGATCTCCCATCCCGAGCGCCGGCAATTCCAGTTCACGCTCCTCGGCTTCCTGCCAGCCTTCGGGCAGCGTGGAATCAGGCGTCTGTTTCTTGCGGGCCTGCAGTTGCAAGAAGCGCAACCTTACCTCCAGCGCCGTGTCGCCGCGGCCGCATACCAGGCATTGGACGCGCATGCTGCACGCGTCCGCGCCGGCCTGAAAATCGCTAAACGCCTGCGGATACAGAACGCCGAAATTGAATCGCTGACGATTTTTCACCGACGAGGGCCGGTAGGGATAGAGCATGTATCCCTCATAGAGCACGGCCTTCGCGATCTGATCGACCTGGGCCAGATTCATGAGCGCACCAACTCATTGGTTTCGAGCATGCTCTCGAGAGCCTGCTCCCAAGTGGGGATACCATGGCGGACCTTGTATTCCTGCAATCTCTCGAACACATCGCGGCGCAGGCACAGCCACGCGGTGTTGGGATAATAGGCGTCCATCATGTCGCGCCACAGTTTCACCGGCAGGTTGAAGCGCGCCTCCTTGTCCCAGGAAATAGGGGCGACCTGAAGATGCTCTTCATCGCGGGCATAAAAGACTGTGCCGCTGAACATCAGGCAGAGCGGGACATCGCCATCGCTGAGCCCGTAAAAATATTTCGTTGCGCCTACGTTGAAATCGAAGGTGCAGGGCACGAGAAGATCGACCACCGTCGATCCACGAAACGGAGGCACGTTCACGTTGACATGCGTCCAGAGCAAGCTGCGCAGGGTCTGGCTCCAGCGCTCTGGTTCGCCAAAAAGATCGAGCAACTTTTGCTGCTCTGCCGGGCTGTATCGCCGGCGCGTGACCTCCATCTGAATCTGCGAGCGCAGGGCGATTGAATGAATCTGCTCGGCCGGGTCGGGATTCGTGATCCCCAGCTTAAGCGCGATCTGCGGCGTGGCCGCAAACTGCGGGACCTCGGCACTTTCGATTTGGAATGCGAGATCAGGCATGCATCTCCTTCGATACAACATCTGCCTGGGTGCGCAGCTGGTTAAAAAATTCGCCGACCTTTTGCCAAATCTCGGTGCCGCCGGAGAGTCCGTGCCAGTGCAGGCGAATCAGGCCCACCAGCTTGTAGCACTGATCGATGGGCACAATGTAATACTCGGCTGCCACCCCGTGACGCGCATGCCCTACGCGATTGACCAGCAGCGCCTCAACATCCGGTTCCATCAGGCGCAAGACCGGATTGTATTCGACGATATGGTTCCAGGCCTCGAGCGGCAACAGCGACTCAGTCGCGCCGGCGGGGCTGGGATACAACGCGCCCACGCGGGCGGTCAGGCTGTTCTGAAAAAAGAAGGCGAGGTTGATAGGGATGAGCAGGCTGTCCCATTCCCCGTCGGTCATGTGGAAGTCGGCCAGCAGGCGGACGTCCCGCGGAACGCGCTTATACTTCGCGTCCGTCCGTCCGCTGAACAGCAACGCGCAGGCGTCACAGGAGCAAAGCAATTTGCGCTGGGTCAATTCAATCAGGTGAGGATGGTGGGCGTGTAGATCAGTGCTGCACAATTCGCATTGCTCGACGTTGCGGCGGGGCTTGCGCACGAATTGGCGCAACGCATCGAAGGCCTCCAATGTCTCTCGCCCTGGTTCCGTCTTGATCATGGTCAAGCTAGCGTTCCAGTACTAATTCCCTTCGCTGCGCAGCACCGCCGGTTCCGCGGGGGCTGAGCCCATCAATTTCTCTAGCCCAACGAAACCCGAGGCGGCTGGCTCTTCCAGACCCTCGATCGTCAGCGAAACAAGATCGGGCGCGACTTCATAGATGGCTTCTTCCAGCATCGCGCGTACATTTTTCGAAGTCGAGCCGCAGGCATGCCCTTCGATGTGGGCGTGCAAGTAAATCACGCCACCGTTCACGCTGACCAGTCGCGCTTCCGCCCCCATCTTGTAGAGCTTCGAGCCGATCTGCTGGAGCTTTCGCTCTACGCGGACCTGCAACTCTTCCGGATGCAGGCCGTACAGAATCATCAGGCTGCTGACCAGCGAATCCTGACCCAGCTCATCGATCAATTGCTCGCCGGAATTCGAAGATTGAAAGACAACTTCCAGAATGCGTTCCAGGGCCTGGCCGTGCAACTCCATCAGCGACTGCACCAATCCCTTGCACGCGGCACGGGCAGCCGGATCGGCGATCGTATCCAATTCGCCTACCAGCTCCCCGATGCGCTGCACTCGCTTTTGAAAATCTCTGTCCTCGGCCACAACCCTCCCTCGGAAAATCTCTTCAAGCAACACGAGCGAGAGCGTCCACTCTGCAATCGGACTGTGCCCTCCCGGGACGCTCTCGCTCTCCGCTATGACAACCTCAGCCTTCAGCGTTGATGTCCAAGCATGGAGGAATGCCTTGTCTCCAAAATCTTTCCATTGCCCAGATACATGTGCACACCGCACGGCAAGCAGGGGTCGAAGCTGCGCACCGCGCGCATGATATCAATTCCCTTGAACTTGTCAGGGCCATTCTCCTCGAAGATTGGAGTGTTCTGCACCGCATCTTCGTAGGGCCCCGGCGTTCCATAAATATCCCGCGGATTCGCGTTCCACGGCGTAGGCGGATAGGGATGATAGTTGGCGATCTTGCCCTTGCGGATCACGACGTGATGCGAGAGCACGCCGCGCACCGCTTCGTGGAAGCCGCAGGCAATCGCCTCCTCGGGAACCTTGAATTCATTCCAGGTTCGGGTGTGGCCGGAATGCAGTTCGTCGAGCGCCTTCTCCGCGAAATGAAGCGCGCAGCACGCCGCGTAGACCTGGAAATAGGTTCGGGCGCGGTCGCGCTCAATGGCATTGCTCCACTTCGGAACCTTCCACTCGAATTCGACTTCCGGCAGCGAAGTGGTCTTCGGCAGATACATCTTGACGCTGCTGCCGGTCGATTTGATGTAACCGATGTCGACCAGGCCAGCGAGCGCGGTTGCCCACAGACGAGCGATCGGTCCGCCGCCCGTGTCAAGAGCGAGATGATCGCCCGAGCGCTTGTCGAGCCAGCGGGGCGACATCACCCACGTATAGTTGCCGCCGAAGTCACGCTTCTGCGGACGAGGAATCGTGGTCTGATTCCAGGGATGACGCTTGTCCACCGGATTGCCCAGCGGATCAGCCTTCACGAAAGTTTCAGAATTCTGCCAGTCGTCGTAATACGAACTACCCAGCAGAATACGGATGTTCAGGTTGATATCTACCAGGTCGGTGGTGACCAGCTTGCCATCGACCACGACGCCGGGGGTCACGAACATGGCGCGGCCCCAGTCGGTCATATTCTTATAGGTGTAGTCGCACTTGTCGGGATCGTTGAACGATCCCCAGCAGCCCAGCAAGACGCGGCGCCGGCCGACTTCTTCATAGCCCGGCAGGGCTTCGTAGAAAAAGTCGAAGAGATCGTCGTGCAGGGGCACAACTTTCTTCATGAACTCCACGTACTTCATCAGGCGCACGATGTAGTCGGTAAAGAGCTGCACCGTGGGAACCGTGCCGACTCCGCCCGGATATAGCGTGGAAGGATGCACGTGACGGCCTTCCATCAGGCAGAACATCTCACGCGTCATGCGGCTCATCTGCAGGGCTTCGCGATAAAAGCTCCCGGTGAACGGATTGAGCGCGGTCATGATGTCGGAGATAGTGCGGAATCCGTGCAGATTGGAATGAGGCGCCATGGTGGATTGCGCCTTGGTCCAGACCTTGGGATTGGTCTCTTTTACCATCTGCTCGCAGAAATCCACGCCGACCAAATTGTCCTGAAAAATATTATGGTCGAACATGTATTCGGCGGCCTCGCCCAGGTTCACGATCCACTCGCCCATGGCGGGCGGACGCACTCCAAAAGCCATGTTCTGCGCGTAGGTCGCACAGGTGGCATGGTTGTCGCCGCAGATGCCGCAGATGCGGCTGGTGATGAAGTGGGCGTCGCGCGGATCCTTCCCCTTCATGAAAATGCTGTAGCCGCGAAAAATCGACGAGGTGCTGTGGCACTCGGCTACCTGATGGTTGGCAAAATCGATCTTAGTAAAAATTCCCAGACTGCCCACGATCCGCGTAATCGGATCCCAGTTCATTTCGACCAGGTTCCTGCCTTTGGTTTCGACCTCTTTGGTGGGTGCAGTAATGGTGGCCATTTTCGATTGCTCCTCTCGTAACTTTGTCGAGCCTTAGACCGTCAGGCGCTGGCTCGTGGGTTTCTAGTAAGACCGCGGATGGTATCCAGTGGTAAGTTCCGCGCGCGGATGCCGCCACTTCGGTTCTTTGTTGACCGTAGCCTGAGTCAGGGTGCGCAAAGCAGTGACGGCGCGCCCGTAGGCGCCCACCACTCCCGACGAAACTTTAGCGCCGGGCGGTTCGTCCATGAACGGCATGAACTTGTCAGGGAAGCCCGGCATGGTGCAGCCGATACAGATGCCGCCGACATTGGGGCAGCCGCCGATGCCGGCCATCCAACCGCGCTTGGGTACGTTACAGTTCACGACCGGGCCCCAGCAGCCGAGCTTCACGATGCATTTCGGCGAGCCGTAAACTTCCGCAAAGTCGCCCTGCTCGTAGTAGCCGGCGCGATCGCAGCCTTCATGCACGGTCTTGCCAAAGAGCCAAGTCGGGCGGAGCTGATCATCGAGCGGAATCATGGGAGCGCGGCCAGCGACCTGATACAGGAGATAGAGAACCGTCTCCATGAAATTGTCCGGCTGCACCGGGCAGCCAGGCACGTTCACGATGGGCAGCCCAGCCTTTGAATTCCAGTTCCATCCCAGATAATCGGCGAGGCCCATGCAGCCGGTGGGATTGCCCTGCATGGCATGGATGCCACCGTAAGTGGCGCAGGTACCGCAGGCGATCACCGCAGTGGCTTTGGGAGCAAGCCGGTCGATCCATTCATTCGTGGTGATCGGCTGCTTGGTATCCGGATCGGTGCCGAGCGCGGCCCAATATCCTTCTTTCTTAATTTTCTCGTTGGGGATGGAGCCTTCGACCACCAGAACGAAGGGTTCCAGCTTGCCTTCTTCGGCCATGTACCAGTACTTCAGGAAGTCGTCGCCGTTTTCATAGGCGAGCACGGGATTGTGCAGGTGCACCTTCGGCAGTCCGGGGATGGCGCCCAGCAACACGTCCTCGATGCTCGGCTGCATCGCAGCCGTGACGGAGACGGAATCTCCGTCGCAGCTGAGACCTGCGGTGATCCACAGGATGTGAACCTCTGAGACGGCGGGCGGGGTTTGCGTTTTTCTTCCGTAAGGAACTGTTTCCGTTGCCATGACCGGATCTCCTTTCAAGGTTGCCGCCGGGCGGACCTATGCATCGCCGGCCGCTTGCTTCGCCCTGGCGATGTTGCGGCGCAGACCTTGCTTAACGGGATTTGTCTTTCAGAAGACTCCGCGAGAGCGGCCACGGCATCTCGCAGAAATTTCTCTGGGTAGAATCAATTTTTTGGATCATCGGCGACAAGCAGGCGCGACCTTCTTTTGCTCTAGTCCTTCGGTGTAGGGGTCGGTCAGGGATTTCCCGATAGGGATAAGACCGAGGAAATTGAGGGTTCGGATCGGGCTTACACAGCTTTTTCGCTGATGCTCCACTGAATGGCGTGCTGCACGAGTTCGCGGGCGCTTCGTAATGACAATTTTTCCTTGATGTGCGCCTGGTAGGATTCGACGGTCTTCACGCTGATGTGCAGTTCCTCGGCAATTTTTCGGGTCGAATGCCCTTCGCCAATGAGGCGAAAGACTTCCAGTTCGCGATCGGTCAGGTCGGCGACGGAGGACGCGCGGCCTTCGCCGCGATTGCCTATATAGCGCTGCAGCATGCGGTTGGCGATGCGCTCGCTGACATAGATTTCGTGGCTGAGAATCCGGCGCAGCGCGACCAGAACTTTTTCCGTGGCCTCCTGCTTCATGATGTAGCCTTGAGCCCCGGCGCGCAGAGCGCGTTCTGCGTAGATCGACTCATCGTGCATGGAGAGAATGAGCACCGGCAGCTCGGGATGATGGATACGCACGTCCTTGAGCAGGTCGAGCCCATCCGGGCCGTTCAGCGATATGTCGACCAGCAGAATATCGGGCTTAGCCGTCGCGATCGCCTGCATGGCTTTGGGCGCATCTTCGGCCTCTGCGCAAACCATCAGATCGCTCTCGCGATTGATGAGCAACGCCAAACCCTGGCGCACAATCGGATGATCGTCCACCACGAGAATTCTCCTTTTCGCCGCGACACTGCTCTGATTCATTGCGCTCCCTCTACGGCCTCGTCATCGTCCAAGGCACCGATGGGAAATCTGCAGGTCACGCATGTGCCTCGCGGCAATTCCCGGCGCACCTCCAGATTTCCCCCAATCACCCCGGCACGATAATTCATGATTTGCAATCCCATGCCCATGTGCGGCGTTTTGCGCCGCTCGATGCCCACCCCGTTATCTCTTATCACTAACGTCCCCTCCCGGTCTCCGGAAAAAAGACGAATCACGATTTCATTTGCATGCCCATGCCGGATAGCATTATTCACCGCCTCCTGCGCAATGTGATAAAGGTGCGTCGCCATGGAAGCATCGTGAATCAACACCGGCGCGTCGCACTGGAACTGGCAGGAGATGCGAAACAGATCCTTCACCTCGCTGGCGTAGAGCCGCAGCGCCGACATCAGCCCCTGCGCGTCCGAGACCACCGGCAGCAGGCCGCGCGCCAGTTCCCTGGTCTTGCGAATCGCATCGTTGACTAGTTCGACGATCTTGGCTGCATCAGTGGCCTCAGGACTTTGCTTCTCTTCCAATTTCTCCGCCTGCACCTTGCTCATAAAAGCGATGCCGGTAAGATGTTGGCCGAGGCCGTCGTGGAGATCCTGCGCGATGCGCCGCTGCTCGCGCTCGCTGATCTCCAGAACGGTTCTCTCCAGCCGCTTGCGGTCGCTGATGTCGCGGATGGCGCTGGACACCAGCGTGCCCTCCTCCGTTTCCAAGGGACTCAAACTGATCTCCACTGGAAACTCGTGCCCATCTTTGTGCAACGCGTGCAATTCCACGCCCGCGCCCATGGGGCGCACCCGCGGTTCAGCAGCAAAATGTCTTCGATGCGCCGGATGGTTCCCGCGCAGACGCTGCGGCACAAGTTTTTCGATTTCCTCTCCCAGAAGTTCCTGCCGGCGGTAGCCAAACAGTTTTTCCACCTGGGCGTTGACCAGAACAATCTTTCCCCTCTGATCGACGACGACGACCGCGTCCGGCGCCGCTTCCAGCAGGCCGCGAAAACGGGTTTGTGCCCTCTTTTGCGCCGTGACGTCGATGCCCGACGCGATCACGTACATGGGCATCTGCTTGGCAGCAGGCAGAACGGCCGCGGACCAGGCAATAGTTCGCAAGCAGCCATCGCGCGCGATCCACGAGCTTTCATATTCCGTACGCGACTGGCTGGTACAAATCTGCTTGAAGAGCTTGCGAAATTGCTCCCGCTCCTCGGGGATCGCAAAGACATTCCACATATCCATTCCGCGAGCTTGTTCGAATGAGGTTCCGCTGGCCTGTTCGCAGGCGCGGTTGAAGCGCACGATGCGTCCCTCGCGATCGAGCACAACTACGAGCGCTCCGACCGTATCGAGAATCGCGGAGACTACGTTGCGCTCGTCTTCCAGCTTTTCTTCCGTCGTCTTCAGATCGGTGATATCGAACGCAATCCCGTGAATGAACCAGGGAGCG
The DNA here is from genome assembly GCA_963701925.1 of uncultured Acidobacteriota bacterium. Classification (GTDB taxonomy): domain Bacteria; phylum Acidobacteriota; class Terriglobia; order Terriglobales; family Acidobacteriaceae; genus Sulfotelmatobacter. Next base: position 311,734 of record CAVPBQ010000003.1, on the reverse strand, counting down.
CCATCGGGACGGCGAATCATTTTAGCTTCGCATTGAAACCAGATCACGTGCCCGTCGCGCGCCAGCACGCGATAAGCAGAGCGCAACGGCTTACCCGAGATGAACATTTCGGAAGCGTCCACGCTCCAGCGGTTTTTGTCGTCGGGATGGATTTGCTGGTACCACAGCACCGGATCTTCCAGCCACTCCGCCTGCTTGAATCCCAGCGTGGCCTCGATCTGCGGGCTGACATAGGCTTCGCCGATGCCGCGATCCAGATAGGCCATGAATACAACCGCCGGAAGCTGCTCGACCAGGGCGCGATACTTCGCCTCCAGATTCGGCAGCTGCGATTCGCTGGGAGGATTTTGATCGAGGCGTTGGAAAAAGTGATGCAGGGTTCCCAACGAAGCGGCCAGGTCTTCGGAATTAGCGTAGGCGCCGGCGAGATCGGTGAGGATCGATTCAGCTTCTTCCGGGCTGAGCGGCTTCTCCTGATTATCGGTCGCGTTCTCCGCAGCGTCCGAGCCAGAAGGCTCATGCGCGCCAATTCGCCAAGAAGTACTCATTAGAAAAATTCCCGGTCAGCCACGTTGCAGCACGAACAATCACAACCGCGCGGCTGGATTCGGCCTGCTTCTCCAGCTGGGTTCTTTGTTCAACGACGCCTGCGTGAATCGCCGCAGAGCATGAATTGCGCGCCCGTAAGTCTGCACCGCATGAGATGAAAGTAGCGACCCCGGCGGCTGGTTCATAAATGGCATGAATTTATCGGGGAAGCCCGGCATGGTACATCCAATGCAGATGCCGCCCACATTCGGACAGCCGCCAATGCCGCCCATCCATCCGCGCTTGCCCACATTGCATTGCACCACCGGACCCCAACATCCGAGTTTCACGATGCACTGCGGCGAGCCATACTCCTCCGCGAACTGGCCTTGCTCGTAGTACCCCCCACGATCGCAGCCCTCATGCAACGTGCTCCCGAACAGCCATGTGGGACGCAGCGCGTCGTCTAACGGGATCATGGGCGCCCGCCCCGCCGCCATATAGAGCAGATACAGAATCGTCTCCATCATGTTGTCGGGCTGCACCGGGCAGCCCGGGACGCACACGATCGGAATCTGCGCCTGCGACTTCCAACTCCAGCCCAGATAATCGGGTAGCCCCATGCAGCCGGTGGGATTGCCTTCAATGGCGTGAATGCCGCCGTAGGTGGCGCAGGTTCCGGCGGCAATAATCGCCCAGGCATGCGGCGCCAGCCGGTCAATCCAGTCGCAAGTGGTAATGGGCTGGCCGCTCACCGCATCCGTTCCCATCGAGGCCCAATAACCCGCGTCCTTATTTTTCTCGTTGGGAATTGAGCCCTCAACGATCAGAATGAACGGCTCGGTGGATTTTCCTTCGGCCGCTTCGCGAAAGGGCTTGAGAAAGTCGTCCCCATTTTGGTACGCGAGAAAGGGATTATAGAAATTAACTTTGGGAATCCAAGGCAGCGCGCCGGTTATGATGTCTTCGATGCTGGGCTGCGTCGCGCCCGTCATGGCGATGGTATCGCCGTCACAACTCAACCCCGCCGTCACCCAGAGTATGGTGAGTTCGTCGATCATCCCCGCGGTGCCGGTTCGTCCGGCTTTAAAGTTCCCCATGACTTCCAGTCGCAATTAGTTTGCGTATTCTAGCTTATTTCTCTGGCTCGGGAACCTGGAGAATCCGAGCAAAATGCCGCAGTGCGCGCCCGGGTAAATTTATATCTCTCTAGGCTATAGGGTCGGTTGAGACTGCGTCGACAGGAATGGCGAAAGGTCGCTCGTGCGCATTCGCGGTCACAAGGTCATACCGATTTGGGATAAATTGCTCACCTTTCGACGTAGTCCACACGAAATTCGCCACTTCTACTTGACTTGCAGTCAAATCCTTGTCATAACTATTCGGTCCTACCGGACGAGTCTGGGGGTGTGTCAGTTTGGCAGAAGTGCGGCTTCAAGAGGGAGAGTCCCTCGAAAATGCTCTGCGCCGCTTCAAACGCAAGGTTCAGCAGGAAGACATCATCAAGGAGGTAAAGCGCCACTCCTTTTACCTGAAACCTGGCGAAAAAAAGCGCGTGAAGGCAGCGCTAGCGCGCAAGCGAGCTCGCAAAAAAACACGTAAAGAACAGGATTAATCAGCAAGGGGCCGTTCCTTCCCGGGACGGCCCTGCTCAAATCTGGCCCCCGCCGAGTTGAGGTTGCACCAAGGGACATTCTTATTCATTTCATCCCACGGCTTTAAAAAACGATAAGTTGTATCCACGCCCTCTTTGCCGGGCGTGGCGGGCCGAGTCCAGGGGCAGTACTGAGGGGGAGTAGTACACAACCTGAATTTTGCGTCGGTACCACCGCGTTCTTTTCCCGCGTGTGGACGTCGCGAAAACAGGCTGAAGGAGCCATCCTCAATGGAATTTCAGGACAAGGTGCTGAAGTGCATCGACTGCGGGGCGGATTTCGTCTTCACCGCCGGGGAACAACTCTTCTTTCACGACAAGCAGTTCAAAAACGAACCCAAGCGCTGCAAGGCCTGCAAGACCAAGCGGGTCGCGGTGCTGGGCGCGCCTCCGGCCTTCGGGCAGGCGCCGCGCTACCCTAAAGTAGAGACCCAGGCCACCTGCTCGGGCTGCGGCAAGCAGACAACCGTGCCGTTCCGCCCCACGCAGGGCCGTCCGGTATTCTGCCGGGAATGCTTCCAGTCCAGAAGGACGGCAGCGTCCGCGTAGTTCTCGTTTGCTGAATCATGCTGGGATGGTCCGGGTGCGGGGGACGTGTGTCTGGCGGCAACGAATTGCGTTGGTACGCTAACATAGGAACGTGCCCGGCTATTACGTGGAAAATTTCGGATGTCGTGCCACGCAGGCCGATGGCGCCGCCATCGAACGCCAGTTCGAAGAGCAAGGTCTGGCCCGGGCGGAAACGCCCAATCAAGCCGCTCTCGTTGTGATCAACTCGTGCACCGTGACGGCGGCCGCTGATCAGGATGCCCGCGCCGCCATCCGCCGCCTGCAGCGCCAGAATCCCGAAGCCCGCATCATCGTCACCGGTTGTTACGCGCAGCGCGCGCCAGAGGAAGTCGCAGCGCTGCCTGGAGTAGCCCTCGTCGTTGGCAACTCACACAAGCACGAACTGGCGCAGATTGCTCTACGCGAGAGCGCCGCTTCGGAACCAGCGCCGACCAACTTCTTTCCGCTTCAGAATTTATCTGAGAAGCGGAAACTCAAAACGGAGAACTCGATCTTCGTCTCCGATATCTTTGCCCACACCGAACTGCTGGCCGCGCCGGTTTTCGACGCCGCCAACGAGCGCACACGGCCGAATCTCAAGATCCAAGATGGATGTGACAATCGCTGCTCGTTCTGCGTGATTCCCTACGTCCGCGGTCAGAGCCGCTCGCTTGATCCGGCTCGCATTCTCCGCGAAATCAATTCGCTGGTCGCGTCCGGCTATAAAGAAGTGGTTATCAGCGGAATTAATCTGGGGCGCTGGGGACGCGACCTAGTGTGGAGCGGGCGCCCCCGCCCGCCAAAGGCGGGACGGAATTCCAGGTTCGAAGATCTCATTCGCGAAATCCTCGCCGAGACCACACTCGAAAAACTCCGCATCTCTTCGGTCGAGCCCATGGACTGGTCGAACGAACTGATCTCGCTCGTAGCCTCATCGCCACGCATCGCCAAGCATGCGCATGTGCCCATGCAATCCGGGAGTGATGCCGTGCTGCGGCGCATGCATCGGAAATATCGCCCGTGGCACTATCGCGAGAAGGTTGAGAAGATTCGCTCCGCCATGCCCGAAGCCGCGATCGGCGCCGATGTAATGGTTGGATTTCCCGGCGAGACTGATGCGGAGTTCGAAGCCACGCGCCTGATAATCGAGGACTTGCCGTTTACTTATCTGCATGTCTTCACTTATTCGGCTCGCCCCGGAACTCCGGCTGCGGGAATGCCGAGTCAAGTGCCGTTGCACATCGCCCGCGAACGCAATCGAATTCTGCGCGAACTGGCTGCACAGAAGCGACTCGCCTTCATGCAAAGCTTCGTGGGGAAATTATTAAACGTTATTACTCTGAACGTAATCGGCTGCGACAACGGCGTCGAGTTCACCGAAACCCTTACCGACAATTATCTGAAGCTTCACCTCAAAGGCCGCCACGAGCGCAACCTGTGGATCTCCGCGCAAGTGCGGAATGTGAACGACGGAACCTTGGTTGGACACACGGCAAGTTAATTGACTCTCAGCTCTGCGCGCCCGAATGAAGGAGCGCCGTAATCTTTTCCAGCAGCCCTGTCGTGGCTTCGCCCGCTTCCAAAGTTGAGAAATCGCTTCCCAGTTCAATCACCGGGAGGCGCGCGCAGGCATCACGGAACGACTTCTCGGTTGAGGGAGAGGCGCCCACATCCGCTCCCAGCAGCAACAGATCAAAGGGGGAAACCCGCATCAGGATGAGCCCATCGCGCAGATTGTTGCTGGTGTGAACGTCGTATCCCTCGCGCCGCAAGACCTCTCGAATGTAGGTGACGACATCCGCGCTGCGGTCGATGCACAATACGCTGTGGCCCTTGGCGACCAGTTGTTCCGCCAGCGCCGGCGCCTTGTAGAACGCAGCCACGGCGAGATCTTCCGACTCGTGAGACTCGAAGAGCTTGGTCAGATGCGAGAGTTCCAGAATCTTGCGCACATGCGCGGGCACATCGCAAAGTTTAAGATCGCCGCGAGCCTGGCGCGCGCTGGTCAACGTGCGCACCATCGTGCCCAGGCCGCTGCTGTCAATGAACACGACTTCGCCAAGATGCAAAACAATTGCACGCCGGTCGCGCAACAGCCAGGCCACATGCGCGCGCAATGCCTCGCTTTCATGGCCGGAAACGATGCGGCCTTTGCATTGCACAATCGTGACGCGTCCTACTTGCCGGGTTGCCAGTTCTAGCCGCAATCGTCCTCCGCTCGATATTGCCGGAGATTATAGCCTTAGCCGGACAGGGTCAAGCAGCAGAATCGCCTCGGCATTCTGCTAGACTGTCGCCTCCGAATCGTTTATGGCAGTCTTAACTACCGCACCTACTCTCGTGTCCAGGCAGTCGGAAATTCCCGAAACAACTGTGCTCGCGGGGCTTGCCCTCACCAGCTTTGCCGCGCTATTGCTGGAGCTCTCGCTGACCCGGCTGTTTTCGGTGGTGCTGTTCTATCACTTTGCGTTTCTCGCAATTTCGATCGCGCTGCTCGGATTGGGCGCTGGCGGCGTCTTTGCGCATCTGCTCAAGCCCACACTCGCGCGCCTTGATACCCGCCGACTGGCATCCCGACTCTGCCAGACGAACGCCGTGGTAGTCATCGCGGTGCTCGAGATTGTGTTGCATTCGCGCGTTGCGCTTGAAGTTTCCGGGACAAATTTTCTTCGGCTTACGATTCTTTATCTCTCGGCAGCAGTCCCTTTTTTCCTGACTGGCCTGCTGTTCTCAATTGTCTTTGCGCGCGAGACGCATCGCATTCCCCGCCTTTATGGCGCGGATTTGTGCGGAGGAGCGCTGGCCTGCCTGGCAGTGGTGCCGCTGCTGAACTGGCTGGGCGGGCCGAATGCAATCGTTTTCTCTGGCATTGCGATGGCCGTGGCGGGCGCCATCTGGGCCGAAGGTCAGTCGTCACGCCGGCGGTCGGTAGTAATCGCTGCTCTTTTGTCTCTACTCGTCGCGGCGAATTACTCCGGACGCCTCATCGACGTGGTCTATGCCAAGGGAATGTTCCGCGATCCGGCGTGGGTGGAATTTGCGCGCTGGAATGCGCTTTCGCGCGTCGAAGTCGACCGCCAGGGTCAGGCGAAAACGGTGGTCATCGACGCCGATGCGTCCACCTACATCATGAATGCGGACTTGAATCACTGGCAGGGCACCGAATGGGAACACAATCTCATGTCCGCTCCGCCCGCGCTGGCCAACGTTCTACGGCCACGCGGCGAATTCGCGATCATCGGCCCGGGCGGCGGAGTCGATGTGCTGCGGGCGGTGGCCAATGGCAGTCCGAGCGTCACCGGTATCGAAATCAATCCCATCATTGCAACGACTATCATGCGCGGGCGTTACGCCGATTATTCGCAGCATTTATACGAGCGGCCTGATGTACACATTCACGTAACCGATGGCCGATCGTTTCTGCGCTCGGCGCCGCAGAAATTCGACGTGGTGCAGATGACGCTGGTCGATACCTGGGCGTCGACGGCTGCCGGGGCGTTCGCCCTCAGCGAAAATAATTTGTACACGGTCGAGGCGTTTCGCGAGTATTTCGAGCACCTCAAGCCCGAAGGAATGATCGCCATCACTCGCTGGGAATTCCAGCATCCCCGCGAGGCGCTCCGCGTGGTCGCGGTCGCCATGGAAGCGTTGCACCGCCTGGGCGTGGAAAACGCCGCGCGCAACTTCATCGTCGCGTCGCAGGGAGAGCTCAACACCGACGGGATCCCCGTGGTTGTGCTGGCGAAAAAAACGCCGTTCACTCCGGCGGAAGAAGCCGCCGTGGCTGCGCATCTCGACCACTATCCAGAACTGGACGCACTCTATACACCGTCGCAGCCGGGAACGAACCCATTTTCCAACCTAATCGCCAGCAACGATCCTTACGCCTTTGCGCGCGGTTACGCGTACAACGTCGCGCCGGTCGATGACAATGCTCCATTTTTCTTTTTCACTCTGAAGGCGCCGCAAATTCTCGGCGACCGCGGCCTGCGCGATGGCATCGACTGGAAGGTGAATCTGGGAGTGCTGGTTCTTTTGCTTGTGCTGGTGATTTCGCTCGTCGCCGTGCTTGCCTTTCTGATTCTGCCGCTGGCGCTCAAAGCCGGTGGCGCGCGCCATTCACCTTTTCCATTGCTTTATTTTGTGGCGGTTGGCCTCGGCTACATTCTGGTGGAGATCGCCTTCATCCAGCGCTTCGCACTATTTCTAGGTCATCCCACCTACGCGCTGACAGTCGTGATTTTTCTGCTGATGCTCTCCAGCGGCGCTGGCAGCCTTTTTTCCCGGCGCTGGCTCGTGCATGCAGAAAAAGGCTGGATGCCGCTCGTCCTGGTAATTGCGGCTCTTCTGATCGAAGTTTCCTTCCTGCCTGGCCGTTTGGCGGCGCTGGTCGGATTGAGCTTTGGATATCGCTTGCTGCTGAGCGGGCTTTTTCTTATCCCCCTGGGATTTGTCATGGGCATGCCATTTCCCACGGGCTTGCGGGGCCTGGCGGCGTCTTCGCGAACTTCCGAGAGCATTATCGAGTGGGCCTGGGCAATGAACGCGGCTGCCAGCGTGCTGGGTTCGGTGCTGGCCATGGTCATCGCTATCCAGTTCGGGTTGAACGTGACTTTGGCCTGCGGCGCGGCGGCCTATTTGGCCGCTTTGGCACTCATGCCGGCCTTGCGGAGTAAAGCCGCGTAGACTCCGCTCGCAGTTTTGTTATTATGCTGCGATGGGCGTGCAGGTAAGAGGTTGCAAGCTCGCGATGCGGCGGCTGGGAACAAGCGTACTGACTCGCGCCCTGAGGAAATCGTTTGCCTAGCCAGAAACAGCTCAAATGGTCGCAGCTCCGCGTCGGCATCACCGTCGTCGTCGCCAGCGTGACGCTGGCTGTTCTACTGTTCCTCATGTCGGGTACCGCCGGCTTTTTCAGCCATCGCATCACTCTCCATTCGTATTTCGATAACGCGGAAGGATTGCGCCAGGGCGCGCCGGTTCGGCTCAGCGGAGTCGATATCGGCAACGTAACGAAAATCCGCATCGTGCCGGATAAAGACAAACAACTCACGCCCGTTGAAGTCATCATGAAGGTCAACACGGATTACATTTATGACCTGCACAAGGACTCAACGAGTTCGCTCGATACCGCGGGCGTGCTGGGTGAAACCTACATCGACATCGACAGCGCGCAGGCCGTCGGTCCTGCGGCGCGTGATGGAGATACGCTGCCCACGCAGGTGCATCCCGACTTCAATCAGGTAGTCCGCGCTAGCCAGAGCACTCTGCAGAATATGGATGCGCTGCTCAAACGCGCCGACCGCATCCTGGCCTTCGCAGAAAGCGGCAAGGGATCTCTCGGAAAATTGATCTACGATCCCACGCTCTACAACCGCTTCTCGGTGACGGTTGCTGACTTCCAGAAGATTGTCGATGAGGTCAGCAGCGGACAGGGCAGTCTGGGAGCGTTAATCAACCGTAACGAGGCGTACGATAAATTCCTGAGCACGCTCGACAAGATGAACTCTGTGATTGACGATATCCAGCAGGGCAAAGGCACTGCCGGCAAGATCATCAAGGATCCGTCGCTTTACAACAACGCCAACGAAACCATCGCGAACCTGAAGAAGTTTACCGAGGATGTGAACGCGGGGAAAGGCACGCTGGGCAAGCTCTCTAAAGACGAGGAACTGGCACAGAAGCTCGACAACACGATCACGAAGCTTTCGGAGCTGGCGACTGATCTTCAGGCGGGCAAGGGCTCGGCCGGCAAGTTGCTGAAAGACGAGACGCTTTACAACAACGCCAACGACACGATGATACAGGCCAGAGATTTCATGAAGGCCTTCCGCGAGAATCCTAAAAAATATCTAAGTATCAAGCTGCACATCTTCTGAGCACGGCAGACCGGGCGGGCGGACAACCTTTACGGTTGATTCACAATCTTCCCCAGATCCCTCCAACGCACCAGAATAATGTGGTTCTCCTCAAGCGCCTTCTTGAACTCGGCGCTGGTCACGAAATCGTAGTCGCGCTGTCTCCACGCGGAGCCGTAATCGGGATGGTCGACGGTCACGGCTTGCAATTCGGCATCGTCGTGGCCGAGATGGACGATCATCTCCGTGAGCCCGGGTTTCAGATTTTTAATCGCGGTGAGATAAAAATCCTTCCACTGGTCGGGGCGCAGGCCCGGCGCCGCGATGACCACAGAATCCACAACCACGTCTTTATCAAAAAGTAACGACAAGAATTTCGCGCGATCGTCGGTGACTCGCACGGCGAGAAACGGGAGATGATATTCGTGGGCCACCTTCACGTAAGCGGCAAACAGTTCGGGCGTAGAAAATGCCGATCCCATGTGGCTGTCGAGATGCGTAGGATGGATTCCCAAAGCGAGCGCATGTTCAACCTGCGCCCGAATCTCTCGCTCAGCCTCCGCCGGCTTGACGTTGGCAGCGACCAGCGGCGTGTCGCTCCACAATGTACCGGCGGGATCAAGCAGGGTCGGAACTTCATTCTTCGATTCGACGGGTCCCCAGCGATAAGTTTTCCACTCGCTGGTCAGCGTGAGATGCAGGCCAAGATCGGCGCCAGGATGCGCCCTGGCATAGGCCGCGACTTCGGTGATCCACGGGCAGGGCATCATGATGCTGGCGGAGGTGACGGCATTTTTGTCCAGCGCGTCGAAGCTCGCGGCATCGACAGAATGCGCCACCGCGAGATCGTCCGCGTGCACGATGAGCAGTTTCGAATCGGCGGGATAGCCCAGCCGTTCGGCTACCGTCTTAACCTGCCCGGGAAGAGCGAAGGCGAGAAGAAGAGGGAGGAACGCTGAAAAGATTAATCCATACGAGTACATGTGACGCTCCTAAAATTGTTGCGAGAGGAAGCGTAGCACACGCGTGCGGGCCCGTTTCAATGCTCGCCGATTCCGAACACGGCGCCCAGCATCAGAATCAGCAGCACGCCCAGCGAAATCCATCCATAGCGCCAATCCCTTTCGCGAAAAAAAAGAAAGCAGGCAACCACCACGCGGACTACAGGCGTTGCCAGCATGAGTAATACGCCGGCGCGTTCGATGTCCAACGGAACTCGACCGTGAACGAATAATCCCACGATCAATCCGGCAAGCATCACGAAGAAACAGGCGAACGCGCCCACGCGCAGAACCCAGGCCACAATTCTGTCGAAGCTGGGCTCGCGCATCTCGCTCATAGCAGGCCTCGCAGCAGATGCACAACCAGATTGCCGGAAAGATAAAACATCACGCCCACCAGCAGGTAGACGACAACTTTGGTGTGCACGCGCGGCGCCAGGCGCGCTCCCAGCAGCGATCCCAGGAAAACGCCAACGGCGAGCGGCGCAGCGTACGCCACTAGGATGTCGCCGCGCCGGTAGTAAACGATGGCGCTGGCGGCTGCGGTCACGCCGATCATGAAGTTCGAAGTGGCCGTCGCCACCATCAACGGCACATCCATGAAGATAAGCATCACCGGAACTTTAATGGGACCGCCGCCGATGCCCAGCAATCCGGAGAGCGCTCCCGCCACGAGCGACGCGGCCATCCCCAGGGGATATCGCTTGGGCTGATAGGGAGGAATTTTAATTTCGCCGTCGGGGGCTGGGGCCGGATGCCCTTCTTTCACCTTGCCGCCGCGCACCAGAATCGTGATCGAACTGTAGAGCAGAAATGCGGCGAACAATCCCTCTAGCGCATTCCGGTTGAAGTATCCCACCAGATATGCCATGACGGCCGCGCCCAGCGCGGTCGCCAGCTCAAGCGTCATGCCGAGACGAATGTCAGTGGTGTGACGCTGCAGGTGAACCGAGGAACTTGCGGCAGAAGTGGTGATCACTGCGACCAGGCTGGTGCCAATCGCCTCGCGAATCGGGATTCCGAAGTGCAGCGCGAGGATGGGCGTGAGCAGCACGCCGCCTCCGATGCCGGTAAGCGCTCCCAGCAATCCGGCAAAAAATCCCAGCACGACCAGCAGCACTGTCACCATGCGGGAATGGTCGACTCCCTGAAGATTTCTTCGCCGCCAATTGTGAATGGGGCCCTAGTCGACTTCGTGGTAACGGCGGGGAGCCCCGTTAGCCGCAAGCTATATCACCGCTCGGGACGACACTGCGGAATCGGCATGCTCGTGCGCGTGGTAGCTGGACCGCACCAACGGCCCCGATTCAACATGACGGAAACCGAAGCGCAGCGCCTCGTTCCGCAGATGGATAAACTCTTCAGGCTCGTAGAAACGGGCAATCGGCAGATGATCTTTCGAGGGTCGCAGGTATTGTCCGACGGTAAGAATGTCGACGCCGCGCGCACCTAGATCGCGGAACACTTCAACTAGTTCGCCAGTCGACTCACCCAGACCGACCATCACACCGCTTTTGGTCACCATGCCGGGCGAAAACTTCTTGGCATTTTCGAGCAGCGTTAGTGTGCGCTCGTAACGCGCCCCCGAGCGAACCGCGCGATAGAGGCGCGGTACAGTCTCAGTATTGTGGTTGAGAACGTCGGGCCGTGCATCGAGCACGATGCGCAACGATTCTTCGATCCCCTGAAAATCCGGAATCAACACCTCCACTCGGCAGCCGGAAATGAGTTCGCGAATGGCGCGGATGGTCTCGGCAAATACTCTCGCACCGCCAATGTTGTCATCATCGCGATTCACGCTGGTCACAACCGCATGTTTCAATCCCAGCGTTGCAACCGCTTCCGCGACGCGGCGCGGCTCGTTCCAGTCAATCGGCTCCGGCCGTCCCTTGGGCACGGCACAAAATCCGCAACGCCGGGTGCAGATATCGCCCAGCAGCATGAACGTCGCGGTCTTATGATTCCAGCATTCGCCGATGTTCGGGCATTGCGCCGACTCGCACACCGTATGCAGGCCGAGACCGCGCGCCAGCTTCTTCAGATCATGAAAGTTCTCGCCCACCGGAGCCTTCGCCCGCAGCCACGAAGGCTTCGGCGCTCGCACCGGAGAGCCAAGTTCGATCTGAATCAGTTGAGGAGCGTCAGCCATGAATCTTTGATTTTATCAGTTCGCGGCCCGCGGGCAGGAGTGCCCGCGCCACATTAGTCTAGAGTACCGGCGCCACATCAGTCCTCCGCGACCGCTGCCGCCGTAATATCGGGCGGTTGTCCGCCAGCCATTTGCTGCGCCAAAATCAGTTTGCGCGCCTCCACGCGAATCTTCGGCAGATGCATGCCAAACCACACAGCCCCAGCCACCGAGGCCAGACCGCCGATCGCCACGGTCAAAGGCGCGCCCAGCCGGTCAGACAGCGCTCCGCCCAGCAGCGCGCCCAGCGGCGCCATGCCCATGAACATCATCGAATAGACGGCCATGGTGCGCCCGCGCAGCGCGTCCGGCACCATCACCTGAATCAGCGTGTTCGAGGACGCCATCTGCAGCATGATGAAATATCCCACTGGCAACAAGAGCAGCACCGAAAGCCAGAACGATGTCGAGAACGCGAACAGGATCAGGCTCACGCCGAATCCCGCGCAGCATACCGCGACCCAACGGCCCAGACCTTTTACACCTGAGCGCAGGGCCAGAGTGAGAGCCCCGAGCAGCGCGCCCACGCCCGCCGCACCCATTAAGATTCCGAGCCGCACCGCTCCCAGATCGTGCGATCCGATCAGAGTGGCGAACTCCTGCCCACCATGGTGCAGAATTTTATCGGCGAAAATCGGCATCAGTACGGTGTAAGGCATTCCTACTGCACTCACCAATCCCAGGAGCAGCAGGAGCGCGCGAATCGGCGCGGTGCGATTCACGAATCGAAACCCTTCCATGATGTGCTCCACCGGCGAGCCATGGGTCGCCCTCCGCGGAGAACTGACACGCATCAGCATCAATCCGATAATCACCGCGATGTAGCTAGCGCCGTTCGCGAAAAAGCACCAACCCTCGCCCAGCCGCGCCACCAGCACGCCCGCCACGGCAGGGCCAATGACGCGGGCTCCGTTGAACATGGAAGAGTTAAGCGCGATTGCGTTCATCAAATCTTCTTTGCCGACCATGTCGACCAGAAAAGCCTGCCGTCCGGGAATGTCGAAGGCATTCACCACACCCAGCAGCGCTGCCAACACAAAGATGTGCCACACCTGCACTGTGTGAGTAAGAGTGAGCGCCGCCAGAATAAGAGCCAGGATCATCGACGCGGTCTGGGTCGCGATGACCACGCGCTGGCGGTTCATGCGGTCCGCGGTGATGCCTCCGAGCGGCGCCACTAGAAATACCGGGACCTGGCTGGCAAATCCCACCGCCCCCAGCAGCAATCCCGACCCCGTCATGCGATAGACGAGCCAGGATTGGGCCACGGTCTGCATCCATGTGCCGATCAGTGAAATCAGTTGTCCGCTGAAAAAAAGTTGGAAGTTGCGATGCCGCAGCGCCCGCCCCGCGACCTGCCAGCGCGAGCGCCGTTCGGCGGTCTGCTCGGCTACTTCGGCGACTACTTCATTGATTGGATTGTCTGACTCAGCCACGATTTCTCATATGGATGACGCAGTGAAGGCTTGAGCAACAGTATAGTAAGGTCGACTTCGGCGCGGCGCTTTCTCGGTTAACAAAAAGGCATTCAGGCTGAAAATCCTTGTGAGTTTTCCACAGACTACGCCCGGACTAGCCCGGAGCGTCCCCCTGCTACCCGCCGAAGTGCAAGCAAATGACCATTTTGGATCAAATTTGTCGCGTGTAACTAACTTATAACTTCTCTTGTCGCGCGACCTGAGCTAAAGTAGCGCGTACGCTTTCCCGGCGTCGCGACACGGCCGCTAGCTATGATGACGACTCCCCCAGTTCGAGTGGAACGCCGCGCTGGACAACGATTCCCGTACCTGCTACCGCTGACCTTATCGCAGAGCGCGACCAACCTTCAGGGCGCCGGCTTCACCCAGGATCTGAGCTCGCGCGGAGTTTTCTTTTTCACCGATGTTCCGGTGGAAGAGGGCAGCGAAATCGAGATTACGCTGAAGATGCCCTCGGAGATCACGCTGGGAGAAAGCATGCGCGTCCGTTGCCGCGGCCGCGTGCTGCGGGTTTTGAAACCGCTGACTTCTTCGCAGGACGTGACGAATCCCGGCTGCCCTGAGGCCAAGATCGGCGTCGCGGTCCGCTTCGAGGGATACGAATACCTGGCCGAGCCGGCAGAATCTACGGCAACCTTTACGCGGCTCTCGGCGCTGCATCCCGAACCGCAACCCCTGCGGGCCGAGCCTTCCAGAGCGCGCTAGCTTGTTGGCGATTTGCCTTCCGAAAAAAACTCTTCCCACCTCCACATTCAACTTTTTAATCGCCGGACTCTTGGCATACAATACGGCAAGAGGTAAACTGCCTGCAGATTTCTACGTAGCGCGCCTCCCCCAACCTGTTGCCTCTTGAAGTGTGAGCCGGATTACGAAAGCCGGATTTTAGGAAATCCGATTACGTGAGCCGATTGCGTTGACTTGGATTGGCGAAGCTTGAGGAATTGTGCGTCGCCGTCGGTTACCTGAGTCACTTGGCGGAGGGTACGATCTCTTTCTAACATGCAGACACCGAGAGAAATCAGCGAGAACCGCGCTATGCATGGCATTGCCGTCGCCCTCCTCACGGAGGACCGCGATCATTTATCCGCTCTGCAAACTCGACTGGAAGCGACGCGCCTGGCGCGGTCGGTGTTCACCAATGTTGGCTTCCCGGTCGGGCCTACCGATGTAATCCTTCGCCAGTTGCAGGAATCGCGAGCGGAAGTCGTCATCATCGACATTCCTACGCACGACGCGCAACGTGCCATCCGCACTATCGAATTGATTCGCGCCACTACCCAGCAAATTGGGATTTTCGCCAATGGTGAGTTGACCAAGCCGGCCAACATTGTCGCCAGCATGCGCGCTGGCGCGATCGAATACGTCGACGACTCAGCCGGTTCCGACGCCCTGCTGGAAGCGCTGACTCGATTCAGTTCCATCCGCACGCGCACGCCGGGCACTGCCGGCAAGGCGCGCGTCTTCACCTTTCTGAGCGCTAAAGGCGGATCAGGCTGTACCACGGCTGCTGTTAATACAGCCGTAGCGCTGCAACAGGCGCATGGCGATGTGGTCCTCGTGGATTTCGCCCCCATCGGACATGCGGCCCTGCATCTCAACTTGCGGCCGCAATTCGGCGTGCTCGATGCGCTGCAGAATCTTCACCGCATGGATACCTCTCTGCTCGACGGCCTCATGAGCCCCACCAAAGAGGGCATGCATCTGCTCGCTGGGCCGCAGCAGCCGTATCCCAGCGAGCCCACACCGGGAGAACTCGCGCGCCTCTTCGATCTGCTGGTGAATCACTACCGCTTTGTGGTGGTCGACGTTTCCAGCCGTCTCGATCCCACCACGCGCCTGCTCTCCGATCTTTCTAATGCCGTTCTCATGGTGGCGCAGACCGATGTGGTCTCGCTATGGAGCGCCGCCCGGATTCACAATTTCCTGGAAGAAGGCACGGGCCGCGATCGCCTGCGCCTGGTGTTGAATCGCTACAAGAAGATTCCTGGCTTCACCGATGAGGATGTCGAGCAGGTCACAAACTGCAAAGTTCTGTTCAAGGTTCCCAACGCCTACCAGCAAGTTTCTCCGGCCATCGATCACGGCACGCCGATCGTATTGCAGGATACGTCGGAGGTTAGCCGCTCCTACCGCACTCTCGCCGAAACGCTGGCGGAGGCGGCTTCAAAATCCGATGGCGGCCAGGATCTCGTGTACGGCGGAGAAACAGTCAGGAAGAAAGCTCCGGGCCGTCTCAATCTCTCGCCCGTCCGCGCTGGCCAATAATTCGCAGCGCGCTCTCCGCGAACTTCGCGCATCCCTAGCAAACTTCGCAGTTGAAGGTTCTAATTTCCGGCGTCACAAATTTCACGATGTCCCGTCTTTCTTCTCCTGCGGAAACCTCTTCAACTCCACCTCTCGCGAACTCGAAGTTGTCCTCTTATTCGCATCGGTCAAGTTTTCGGAGAGCGTTCCTTTGAGCTCGAAATAACCCTCATCGCCGGGATTCTTTCCCTCGCCGCGCTCCACCGTTCCCTTGAAGTCGAACGCCAATCCGTTTACGGCTTTGGTTGCAAAACTCAATTTATTTCCATCCATCTTGCCGCTCTTGAAAAACTGATCAACAAACGTGACCTTGTCATCCCCGTAACGCGAGATGAAGCCCGTGACGCGGCCATCATCCTCCACCGTCACTTGCACAAACTCGCCATCCTTCAAGAATGAATACATCCCGGAATATTCGAGGCCATCCTTCTGCGCGGCTGGGGCCTGCGCCTGGGCGTCCGGTGCGGGCTTCGACTCCTGCGCTCCACCCACACCGAGAGACGCGCTCAGAATTATCCATAAGACGAGATGGGTTTTACTCATATCAGTTTTCATGCGTGCTCAATCGTACACCGCCGAAACGCCCGCCACGCCCCGAGTTGCAAGAAAATGCACACTGCGAACTCGGCGAATTTCCTTGCTCTCCGCGGCGAAAACCGTAGTACTATGCGCAGGGTAAAAAATCCAACAGGGAGTCCCTGCTACCCCTCTCCTGGATCCCACAGCACAATCCCCGTCGTTCCTACTAAGGAGAAATTCATGTTTCGAAAGCTTAGTGTGCACTCGCTCACACTAGTTGCGCTGGTCTCAGTCCTCAGTCTTTTCTCGCAAGCTCAGCCCCAGGCTGCCATGACGCATCACGTCCGTGACGTGACCGTCAACGGCCAAGCGCCTTTGGTCGGACATCTGCCCTCCAACCAATCCCTGCGGCTGGTGCTCGTCCTCCCGCACCGCAACCAGGCTGAGTTAGAAAAACTCCTGAAGGAACTCTACGATCCTTATAGCTCGTCGTATCGTCACTTCCTCACGGTGGAGGAATTCACCGAGCTTTTCGGCCCGACGCAGGAAGACTACGACTCCGTAATCAGCTTCGCGAAAGCGAACGGCTTCAACGTGGTTGGTACCTCCCGCAATCGTACGAACCTGGATGTCGAAGGAACGGTGGCCAGCATTGAGAAAGCCTTCCATCTGACCATGGGCGTGTACCAGCACGACACGGAGAATCGCACCTTCTTCGCTCCCGATCGCGAGCCCATGGCGGATATGTCGATCCAGTTGTGGCGCGTCGCCGGGCTCGACAATTACGCGACTCCGAAAACCATGCTCACTCGCCGCGATGCCAACACTGCGGGCGCCATTTCCAACGCCACTACCGGATCGTGCCCTGGGAAATCTTTCTGCGGCAGCGATATGCGGGCCGCATATTATGGCGGATCGCTTACGGGTTCCGGTCAGTCGCTTGGCTTGTTCGAGCTTCTGGGCACCGATCTAGCCGACCTCACGACTTATTACAAGAACGTCAGCCAGACCAACAGCGTCACCGTCACTCTCAAATCGGTCGACACTCAGAGCACCAGTTGCGTCGCCAGCAGCGGCTGCGACGACACCGAACAGACTCTCGATATGACGCAGGCTCTCGGCATGGCTCCGGGCATGTCGAGCCTGGTGATGTACATCGGCACCGGCGGCTTAGGAGGCCAGAGCATCGACGATGCCGGCATTTTCAACGCCATGGCCACTGCCGATCCCCTCAACGCTCAGCTGAGCAGTTCATGGGCATGGAAGCCGACCGACAATACGACCGACGACGTTTACTTCCAGGAGTTCGCGGCGCAGGGTCAGAATTTGTTTGTAGCGGCCGGCGATTCCGGCATATGGACCACAAGCGGCTTTGCCTGGCCGGCGGACAGCGTGTTTGTCACGTCGGTCGGCGGAACCGATTTAAACACAACCGGCGCGGGCGGCGCCTGGGCGTCAGAGACCGGGTGGGCTGACACGGGAGGCGGAATTTCGCCCAACAAGTTTGCCATCCCTTCCTGGCAGGTCACTGCGGCTGCGGGTTGCGCCAAGTGTTCTCAAACCGATCGTAACGGCCCCGACGTTTCGGCCAATGCAAATTTCACTTTCTACGTCTGCGCCGATCAAACCACGTGCAGCCAAAACAAATACGGCGGCACCAGCTTCGCCGCGCCTATGTGGGCCGGCTACCTGGCACTGGCCAACGAACAATTCCTTTTGAATGGATCGAGCACCACACTCGGATTCATCAACCCCGCGCTTTACAACATCGGCCTGGGCGCGAACTACCTCACGAACTTCCACGACATCACCAGCGGCGGCAATAGCGATGGCTCAACCGTTGGTTATGACTTGTCAACCGGCTGGGGAAGTCCGAATGGCGGTGCTCTGATCGCCTCACTGGTCGGAACGTCGTCTCCTAACTTCTCCATCTCGGCTTCGCCGACTTCCGTCTCGGTGGCACAGGGCAAGAGCGGCACATCCACGATCACGACCGCCATCTCGGGTGGCTTCGATTCGTCCGTCGCGTTGTCTGCAATCGGACAGCCCACGGGTGTAACCGTCACCTTCAATCCGACGTCGATTTCCGCGCCGGGTTCCGGCACCTCGACTATGACCATGGCGGTGGCTTCCACAGTAGCCGCCGGCAAGTACACGATCACTGTCAGCGGAGTGGGCGGAGGCATTACCCAAACCACCACCGTGACTCTCACCGTGACCACCGCGGCGAAGGGCAACTTCACTCTCACCGCGAATCCAACTTCGATCACTGTGGCTCGAGGCAAGTCTGGGACGTCGGTGATTACCTCCAAGGTCACCGGAGGCTTTAACTCCGCAGTCACACTGAGCACTTTCGCCAGCGGAAAAACGTTCAGTCCGAATCCGATTCCCTCGCCTGGTTCCGGTACGTCCACGATGACCGTCGTCGTGGGTGCGCATGCACCGCTCGGAACTACCACCATCACCATCAACGGCACCGGCGGAGGCGTGACTCGCAAGACCACCGTCACTCTCACCGTGACGCAATAGGGGAGAACGCGGAAAGTCGTTAGTGTGGAGCGGGCACTCTTGTCCGCTTGCCGGCAGTATCGCCGAGGCAAGCGGGCCTGAGTGCCCGCCTTTCGTGCCCGCTTCCCAAAGCCTTCCGCATGCCCTCCCGGCTATCCCAAACTCCGCCCGTGCATCTACCATAGGGAGATGTCCGCAACGCGGCCTGACCAATCTGTGCACCCAGTGCCCGTTCCGGCGCTGCTGGTCGAATTGCCCTCCTGGCCGCGGGCGTTCCTTGGAAACCTGCGCGATGCCCTGTCTCCGCGTCCTCTTCCGCCGCTCGATCTCCGCTCGGCACCGGCTGCCTTCTGGCCCGACGTCTTCGTGCAGCGCGGTCTGCCCTGGAATGGTTTCGCACAATCCAGCCTGACGCACCTTCTCGCGCTTGCTCTGCTCATCGTCTTTACGCGTTTGCTGGCGCTGCAGCCGCACGCCGAGCCGGTGCCCGCATTCCAGCACGCACAGGTGATTTATTACAGCCCGTCGGAATATCTGCCTCCACTCGATACGCGCGCCCCCGAGGACGCGCTGCCCAGAGAGGCCGATCCGGAGTTTTCGAAACAAACCATTATCTCGGTTCCACGCGAGCACGATAGTCGCGCGCAGACCATCGTCACGCCGCCGAAAATCCGGCTCAAACAAGATGTCGCTCTGCCCAACATCGTCGCCTGGTCCGACACGCCCCTGAAACCACAACTCGCGATACCTCCCGTCCCTCTCACTCCAGCAGCGGAGATCCAGCGGCTCGCGCCCGCATTGAATTCCGTGGTCGCTCCTCCGCAGAAAGATGTGGAACGGACAATCCTGTCCGCGAGTAATCTGTCTGCCAGTGATCCCCGGCGCGCCCCGCAGCCCTCAGTGATCGCGCCGCCACCCGGCGTCGAGATCGCTTCCAACCGCCCGCTCGGTGAAATGAACATTGGCCGCAGTGCCGTGATTGCGCCCGCGCCTTCGCTCGCGGTCGCAGAGCAGCGCACCGTTCCTGGCGGACGCGGCCTCAACGCGCAAGTCGTCCCCCCGCCTCCGAGCGTAAGTTCGGGAGCCGCCGGAGCGGCCTTCGGAGAGCCCGGCCGCGTCATCGCTCTCAACTTGCATCCTGCAGTCGGCGCGCCGGCCGATCCACCTGCGGGCAATCGTCGCGGATCGTTTGCTGCCACGCCCGAAGGACACGCCGGAGCCAGCGGTGATCCCGGAGTGGCAAGTCACGGCAGCAAAGAAAATGACAGTGGATCCAGTCGCGCCCACGCGGGCGATCTTCCCGCTGGACTCTACGTCGGCCCCGTCGCTGGCAAAACGGCCACAGTCGCCGGAGATCCTAACGCCACGAAAGCGCCGGCCAGTAGCGTCAATCCGAATCTCGCCGCCACTTCGAAGCCGCCGCGCGTGACCACTGCCGCCAAGCCTCTGCAGCCGGACAATCCCGCCAAACTTTCCGAGCCGGAGCGCGCCGTCTTCGGCGACCGCAAGTTTTATTCCGTGTCTCTGAACATGCCGAACCTCAACTCCAGCGGCGGCAGTTGGGTCATCCGCTTCGCTGAACTCGGCGCGCAATCCAACGGCGACGCGGCTAAGGCTCCACCCGCAGATCTCTCGCAGCCCATGGCCACGCACAAAGTCGATCCTGCTTACCCGCTGCAGTTGATGAAGGAAAACGTTGCTGGCACGGTAGTCCTCTACGCCGTGATCCACGCCGACGGCAGCGTGGGCAATGTGCGCGTTCTGCGCGGAGTCGACGACCGCCTCGACCGATTCGCCACCGACGCGGTCGCGCAATGGAAATTTCAACCAGCCACCAAAGCCGGCGTGCCGGTCGACGTTGAGGCCACCTTCCGTATCCCCTTCCGCCCGGGACTGAATTTCTAGCTTGCGTCCCAAGCAGGCCGCTAGGCATCTAAGTCTAGGTAGCAAATATTTGATCCGGAGGACGACGGATGGTGGCATTAGCGGCAGGTACGAAGGCACCGAGTTTTTCTTTGAAGGCGATCGATGGCGCGGATTTCTCGCTCGACGAAGCTCTCACTCGCGGCCCGGTGGTGCTGGCATTTTTCAAAGTATCGTGCCCCACGTGCCAGTACGCGCTCCCGTTCCTGCAGCGTTTGTATAAAGCCTACGGAAAAAACGGCGTGACCCTGATTGGCGTTTCGCAAAATGATGCCAAGGATACTCGGGCATTCAACCAGCAATTCGGCGTGACCTTCCCCGTGCTGCTCGATGACACGCAAAAATATCCGGTCTCTAACGCTTACGGCCTGACCAACGTTCCTACGATTTTCTGGATTGCGCAGGATGGCGAGATCGAAATCTCGAGCGTGGGCTGGCTGAAAGCAGACTTCGAGCAAATAAACCGACGCATGGCCGAGGCTGGTAAAACCGCGCCCGCCGCAGTGTTCCAGCCGGGCGAAGATGTGCGCGATTTCCGCGCTGGTTGAGGATCGAAAAACTAGCCCGCCGGTCCGGCGGGCTGAAATGAAATCAAGCACTTGCAGCGAGCTCTGCCCATCCGGTCGTGCACTCCCGTGCTCCAGATGGTCCTACTTCGCGCGAGCCGTAAACCGCGCCATCCTTTACAATTTTTAGAGGAGCTAATTTTTAAAGTTGCGCTGGCGTTTCGCCGGCCATGGCGAAGCAATGTGTGCTCATTGGGGAGCTTCACAAGATTTCTGCGAGCAAGCTGCGATTTTGAGACGAACAATTCTATGTCAGCATTCATGAGACGAATCCTTGCCGCCTGCCTGCTCGTGTGCCTCACCCTGCCTGCGTGGCCGGAAGGCGCTTCCGGAGCGAAGGCTGCCAAGGTTCCATCGACGCGGCTGCCTGGCGCGGCCTTTGCCGCGCTCGAAACGATTTCTCCCGATCACATTCGCTGGCACGTTCGCTATCTGTCACACGATCTGCTCGAAGGCCGCGGCACCGGACAGCGCGGCGGCGATATTGCTGCCGAATACATTGCCACGCAGTTCGCCGAATATGGCCTGAAGCCGGCTGGTGATCACGGAACCTACATGCAAAAAGTTCCCCTGGTCGGCATCACTACTTTACCGGACACGCAATTTTCTCTGGTCCCGAAGCAAGGCGAGGCGATGGCCCTGAAGCCACTCGATGAATACGTAGCCTACGATCCCAGCCAGCAATTGCTTTCGGAGCTCGATGCGGAGATCGTCTATGTCGGCTACGGCATCGAAGCACCCGAGTACAACTGGGACGACTACAAAGGCGCCGACGTTCGAGGCAAAGTTCTGCTCATGCTGGTCAATGAGCCACCGTCGGATGATCCGAACTTTTTCAAGGGCAAAGCGCTCACCTACTACGGCCGCTGGACCTACAAATACGAAGAAGCCGCGCACAAGGGAGCAGTCGGAGTGATTCTCGTCCACCAGCCGCAGATGGCCAGCTATCCGTGGGAAGTGGTGCGCAACTCGAACTCCGGCGAGAAGGCCGCGCTCAAGGTCGACGGGCCCGCGCTGCATGTGGCTTCATGGATTCAATTCGATGTCGCCAAGCGCCTGGCCGCGGCGTCAGGAATGAATCTCGACAAAATGATGCGCGATGCGCAATCGCGCGATTTTCATCCCGTGAATATGGGCACGAAGTTGAAGGCCCACATGATGAGCAAGCTGCGCAACTTCGAATCGAACAACGTGCTGGCGGTTCTGCCTGGCTCCGACCGCAGGTTAGCCGATCAAGCGGTGCTCTACACCGCGCACTACGATCATTTCGGCATCCGTCCTGACATGCCGGGCGACAATATTTTTAACGGCGCTGCCGACAACGCCACCGGATGCGGCATTCTGCTCGAACTCGCCCGCGCCTTCGGAGCGGGCGGCCAGCACCCTCAACGCTCGATTCTATTCGCCGCCGTCACCGCCGAAGAGCAAGGATTGCTGGGCTCGGAATATCTCGGCAAGCATCCGCCCGTCCCCGCGTCGAAGATTTCTCTCGATCTGAACTATGACGACGTGAAGCCGCTGGGCGCGCCCGAAGAAGTCGAAGTCTCCGGCGCCGAGCGCACTACGTTTTATCCCGTGGTGCAGGCGATGGCCAAAGACTTCCGCCTGGCAATTCGTCCCGACGCGCGGCCCGAGGCCGGACACTTCTATCGCTCCGACCATTTCAGCCTGGCCCGCGTGGGCATTCCATCGTTCTCGATCAATGAAGGCATGAAGTACAAAGGCCATCCCGAATCATGGGGCCTGGATCAGGATCGCGAATACGTCGAGAAGCACTACCATCAGCCCAGCGACGAATATCATCCGGAGATGGACTTCGTCGGCGACTCCGCCATGGCCCGCTTCGGCTTCGCCTTAGGATGGGAAGCCGCCAGCCTCCCCAGCCTCATTCAGTGGCAACACGGCGATGAATTCGAAGCGGCAAGAGCAAAGACTCATTAGCCGCGTGCCCATTTCTGGCCGGGATTGTGCGCGAGATGTGGACTTTCATAGCTGCCCATAAATCAGAGTCGCCATAATGCAGAAAACGATATTCTGGATGCTCTTCACGGTACTCGGACTGATGGCAGATTTCCTGCTGCCTTTCGTATGGGCCTGCATCGCAACCATTCCCATACTTTTCACCTCATGGTGGGTCGCCTACCGCAGCGACTGGTTCTAGGCTGCGAGGAATTAATGGCACTGTCGCCTGGTTTCGTCACTGATGACTGGGATCGATCTGGGAAGATCCTGTGGGGACCGTGGGCTATAATCGGGTGCCGTGGATTCAATCAACGTTTTGTTCGGTGTCGTGTGGCTCCTTGGCGGTTTAGTTTGGCTAAGGAGGGCGATGGCACACAAAGCTCGTCCAAGCGCGCCTGCAAATTCGCTTGCCCAGCAGACCGAAGAACAAAGTAGATGGGGAATGTGGCTTTGTGTTGTTCTGTACGCTATGCTCGGTATTCTTTACCTTCTAAAAGGTGTTCTTTCCCACAGACCCTAGCCCGGTCAGTCGGAAGCAAAGTGCGAAGACTTTGGAAAGAGTCGCAAGCCCGGTTATGTCAAAGGGATAACGGTGGCTGGCTTTGCCCTTCTGCTGCCTGACTACCGAAGGCCGACAATCCTCCGCTACCTTCCCAATATCCTTTCTCCGATTCATCACCCGCACTCGGTAACCTCGGTAACTTTAGGCCGCCCATCCTGCATGCTAGCCTCGATATGTAGGTTTGTAATCAGCAACTTCCATAGAAACAGCACGAATGCCGAGACTTCCAATCTTTCGCCTGGGCGGAGCGCCGGAGAAACCGGCGCTGCCGCATCTCGCCTCGTCGACGCCTTATCTCACACTTGAAGGGATCGCCCTCGGCGTCGATAATCTGCGGCACGATGTCCTGCTGAGTCCGCGGCTGGGCGAGCTGACACGGGCACAGATTTCGCGTCTCATCGCGCGTCATGGCGAGCTTGAGGGATTGCTCTCGGCCGAGGCTCCGGTGTCGCAAGGCCCCTCGTGGATGCACAATCTTGCGGGCAAAAGCGTTCGCCCGAAAAATGACGCCGGCGAATGGAAGACTGTCCTCACCGAACTGCTGGTTGCCGCGCTCAATCGCGCCAAGAAAGATCACAAGGTTTCCGTCGACATTTTGGCCCGTCTGGCAGTGACGAAATTTCTCCGCTCCGAGATGCAGCAGCAGTTTGCTCTGGTGCTCGAGCGTTGCCGGGTCACCCTCAAAAGCTACGACAACATGCGCCAGCTCAAGGCGCATGAATATCGTGAGCGCCTGGCCAATTTTCAAGTGCGCAAAAAAATCATTTTGCGCAAGACCGGGCAGGAACTCTTCGAGACTCTGCGTGAAGTCGAAAAGAGCACGCTCGCGCGCACCCGCCGCTCACTCTTTGGCGAAGAGACCAGCGCGGGAAGTTATTTCACCTATCCGCTGTTCATCAACCGCATGCTGTTTTCCGAAGACGGCCGCGACGATTATTTGTGCGCCGAATACTACGTGATGCTCGGCAACTGGGATCGCGATCCTGATCGTTACGGGCGCCTGCGCGAGATTGTTACCGTATTTCTGCGCTCGCTTTACGGTGAGGAGGTCACCGCCGAGGCGATCGACGCCTGGATGAACGTTCCGGAGAATGCCCGCCTGCTGGTCGGTTCGGGCACGCCGGAAGATTCCGCGGAAGGCACATCTCAGCAAGAACGCTTGGCTACTTTGGTGCGGTTGTTTGAAGATGAGCGCGTGATGGAAAACGTGATCGCGTCCTATCACGTGGTTCCGCTGCTCGGCGAGTACGCGCCCCGGATCAATCCGCAGCAGTTAAAGAATGCCCTCATCGACCGCACCGAATGCGACCGGGTCGAACGTATGATTCAGGATTTTGGCAAGCTCACGCCCAACAGCCTGTATACCGCGGTCGCAAAGGTCGCCAGTTGCCGCGGAGCCGAACGCGCTAAAGTCGCGGCGCGATTCCTGGGAGATTTTTTCCACTACCATCGCGACCTGCGCCGCCTTGAAACTCTGAACTCCGCGCTCGATTCGGTGAATCTTGTTCCAAACGAGCGCCTGGAAGAGCTCTCGCGCGTGAACGGCACGCTGTACGAATTCCTCCTTCCCGAAGAACAGAGCGAAACCGATTCCGAGCGCGTGCTGCGCCATGTGGTGCTTAAAGCCGACGTCCGCGACTCGACCCGCCTCACCCAGACCATGATGGAAAAGGGCCTGAATCCGGCCTCGTATTTCAGTTTGAATTTTTACGATCCGGTCAACAAGCTGCTGGAAAAATATGGCGCGCAGAAAGTGTTCCTGGAAGGCGACGCCATCATCCTCGCCATTCTCGAGCGCGAAGGCGAGCCCGGACTGGCCGTTAGCCGCATGTGCGTGCTGGCCCGCGAAATCATAGAAATCGTCCGCGGATACAACGAACTGATGCAGCGCTCCGACCTGCCGCAACTCGAACTCGGACTCGGCATCACGCTGCAGGAATCCGCTCCGCTTTATCTTATGGACGGTGAGCATCAGATCATGATTTCCGAAGCGCTGAACGAGAGCGACCGCCTGTCCTCTTGCAACAAGCGACTGCGCAAAATCATGGAGCCGCAAGCCGGGCCGTTTCACGTTTATGCGTTCCAAGCCGCCGAACTCGATGCCGACGGCAATCCCGAAGACGTCATTCTCAGCTTCAATCTTGGCGGCATTCGCATGAATGAAGCCGCCTTCAGCAAACTGCAAAAGGAAATCACACTAGAGCCACTTCGCGTGAAGCTGCCCACTGGGCTGGCTACCGATAAAGGCGAATACCGCCTCTTCAGCGCAACTGTCCCGGTCGATCGCGATATCTTCCGCAAAATTGTCGTGCGCGAAAGCCGCATTCCCCGCATGGATCCTGCGGACTTTTCCGTCAAAGGCTGGACGGAACGTTCTTACTACGAAGTCTGCACCGATGCCGCGATTTACGGCGCGCTGGAAAAACGCAAAGGCGCGGTCCGCTAAGCTCCCTCATTCATTGGCGAGCAAGGCGGCGCGGCGAAGAATCTTGCGCGTAAGCCCAGTCATAGCCAGTCGTCCTAACCGGCGCGACGCGATCCATTTCCCCGCACTTTCGTCTGGGACCGCCCGCCGCCAGACCCGCACTGTGTAGTCCGTCACTGTGATGGAATGTTTCACGCTGAACAGGGGCGCATCTGCTTCGCCACTGGCTTCGCTATTATGAGCAGCAGTATTTTCGTCATTCCGAGCAACGCTCTTTTTGTCATTCCGAGCGACGCGAAGAATCGGCTTTCCGCCTGCGCTCGCCCGGAAAACCGTCGTCTCCGGCAATTCCCACATCCCCGCCATCAACCGCGCATCCCGCGCTCGTTGCACCAGAAATACCTTGCCCTCGCGCGCATGCAGCATGTAATGAATCTCGCGCTTCTTCTGTCGCTCGACTCTGGCAACGCCTGACATTTCTCCGCGGGTCGCGCACGACTCCGCCACCGGACACTTCATGCAGACTGGCGCGCGCGGTGTGCACACCGTTGCTCCCAACTCCATCATCGCCTGATTGAAAGCGCCCGGGCGCTCTCGCTCCAGAAACTCCTCAGCCGCCGCCCACAATTGCTCACCAGCGAGCCGCTTGCCTGAAATTCGCTGCAGCACGCGTTCGACATTCCCATCCACCACCGCAACCGGTTCGCCGAATGCAATGCTTGCCACTGCCGCAGCTGTGTAGCGGCCAATCCCCGGCAGTTCACGCAATCCCGCGGCGTTCACAGGAAATTTCCCGACCAACTCACCCACAATCACCTTCGCCGCCGCGTGCAGCAGGCGTGCCCGCCGGTAATATCCCAGCCCGCTCCACGCCGCCAGCACAGACGACTCGCGCGCCGCAGCCAATTCTTTTACTGTCGGAAAGCGCCGGAGAAACTCGTGATAATGCGCAATCACCGCCGTCACCCGCGTCTGCTGCAGCATAATCTCCGATAACCACACACGATAAGGATCTCGACTTTCCCGCCAAGGCAGATCGCGCGCGTGCGCGTCATACCAGGCCAACAATTGCCGGCGGAAAGTCGCCTCGCTCGGGCGCGCCTTCAATTTATTTTCTCCAGAACTCATGCGTCGAAAACTCATGCGGAAATTCGCATTCTATCCCAGCCGCCTGAGTGATCATGGCCGCCATTGACCGCGGTCGTGTGGCACGAAATAATGATCGAGCCTGGCATCCGCACCATCGCGTGAGCCTGTTCACGCCTTTCGATCGAGAGGAGCACCATGAACGACTTCAACCGCAAGGTGGAAGACGCTTCAACTCGCGTCAGCCAAACCATCAGCAACGCCGCTGAGCAACTGGAAAAGGATATTCCGGAATTCATCAAGTATCTCAACGAAGAAGTCGTTCCCGCGGTGCGGAATCACTCCTCGAAAGCGCTGCGCACGGCGTCGCAGAAACTCGCTGAATTCGCCGAATACATGGAACAGAACCGGCCCAAGTAGTGTCCACTCTTAAAAGCAAAATCGTGCCGCCACCCGCGAGCAATATTCGTATCACCCGCATGTTGCTCCTGCTGGTGATCGCACTCGGCGTGGCCTGCGGGCATCCCAGGCAAGCGCGCGTCACTGTCCCGCCACCGCCTCCTCCTGCTTCCACGCAACCGCAGCCGAACTCGAGCACACCATCGGAAAATCCTTCCGCAAAACCTGAACCAGAACCCGAGCCCGCCCTCCCTGCCGGAGCCAAGGTCCTGGCCACGGAAACCGGACTCGCCAGCTGGTACGGGCCGCCTTATCACAACCGTCGCGGATCCAATGGCGAGGTTTACAACATGAATGCCATGACCGCGGCCCATCGCACGTTCCCTCTCGGGTCGATCGTGCGCGTTACGAATCTCAAAACCGGACACTTCGCGCTCGTGCGCATCACCGATCGCGGCCCGTTCATTCCCGGCCGTATTCTTGATCTTTCCCTCGCTGCCGCCCACAAGGTCGACGTCTACCAACCCGGCGTCGCCGAAGTGAGAGTCGAGTTAATGGAATCTCCCGCACCGGCGGACGCGGGCGGAAAGTGGGCGGTGCAGATCGGCGGATTCCCTGACCAGCCCGTCGCCGCCAAACTCGCCGATCACCTCACCCGCCGCTATCGCACCGCCAAAGTTCTCTGCTTCTCCAGTCCCGCCGGGGACTGGTGGATCCGCATTCGCGTTCTGGACGATGACCGCAAGCGCGCCCAGGAATTAGCCGCCGAAACCGAAACCCCAGAAGGCGCCGTATTCGTTGTGCGCCTCGACTAGTCTGCGCCCAGATGCCCACGTGGGGACGGGCGCATTCGCCCGGCGGTCGAGCGAAGCTCGCCCGATTTCATGTCGAGCTGCGGAGCCCGTACCTTCCAGCCCCGCAGCAATTCCAGCTAAGATAATCTGCGGCTTTAGCCGCTGAGGTTCCCCATGTCTGATTCTAGTTGCCTTTTCTGCCGCATCCTGCGCGGAGAAATTCCTGCCAGGAAAATCTACGAAGACGACCACGTGTTCGCCTTCGAAGATATCAACCCGCAAGCCCCCACGCACGTGCTCATCATTCCCAAGAAACATTTCGCGGGGCTGAAAGAAGCCGAATCCGCTGACGCAGAAATCATTGGCCGCTGCCATCTCGCCGCCGCCGAGATTGCCCGCCGGCGCAACATTGAGCACGGATATCGCACCGTCCTCAACGTCGGCCCCGGTGCCGGACAATCCGTCTTCCACCTGCATGTCCATCTGCTAGGCGGCCGTAATCTAGCTTGGCCCCCCGGCTAGGCAGTGCAGTAAGGCGCCTGAGGTACACTTCCCATTATGCTCGTCAAGATTCTCGGGTCAGCCGCCGGCGGGGGTTTTCCCCAGTGGAATTGCGCCTGCCCCAACTGCAGCACACTGCGCGCCGGAGCCTTTCATGGAAAGGCCCGCACCCAAACGCAACTGGCCATTAGCGCCGATTCTGAAAGCTGGTTCCTGCTCGGAGCCTCACCTGACCTGCGCGCGCAAATCGAAGCCACTCCCGAACTCCATCCGCGCACGACCAACAACGGTATTCGCCAATCGCCCATCGCCGGAGCCGTCCTCGCCAACGCCGACATCGACCATGTCCTCGGCCTGCTCCTGATGCGCGAACTTCATCCCTTCCGCGTCCATTGCACAAAATCTGTGCGCCGCATTCTCACCAAAGATAATTCCATGTTCGCCATGCTGCAGCGCGCTCCCGACCAGGTGACGTGGAACGAATTCACGGCCGCAACTTCATTCCCGCTGCTCAACGCGACCGGGGATCCATCGGGCATGCGCTGCCTCTCGCTCCCGCTGGGAAACCACTATCCCGCCTACGTTTCTGCGCCTCGCCGCTCGCAACTCGCTATGTTCGAAGCCTCCCAGGGATTCATTCTCGACCCGCCCTCCGGGAGGCGTCTCGCCTATATGCCCGCAGTTCCGCAGCTCGAAGAAGGCTTGATTAAACTGATCGATTCGTGTGACGTTCTCCTCTTCGACGGAACTTTCTGGAGCGATGACGAACTCATTCGCATTCAGGGCTACGGCCAGACCGCCCGCGAAATGGGCCACGTGCCCGTCTCCTCGCCCGAAGGCAGCCTCAGCAAGTTGGCGCAACTGTGCTGTCCACGTAAAATCTATCTACACATCAACAACACCAACCCCATGCTGAATGAGGCTGGTCCCGAGTACGCCCAGGTGCGCGAGTCTGGCTGGCAAATCGCGGAGGATGGATGGCAGTTGGAAATCTAGAGGGACAACAAAACGCGGCACTGCTCTCACTCGACGAATTACGCGCGCATTTGCGGGCCGTGGGCGAAGAACGCTATCACCACAAGCATCCGTTCCACCTGATGATGCACGAAGGGCGCCTCAACCGCGGCCAACTGCAGGCCTGGGCGCTCAACCGCTACTACTACCAGAGCATCATCCCCATCAAGGATTCGATCATCCTCTCGCGCGGTCCTGATCCTGTCTTTCGCCGCGCCTGGCGCAAGCGCGTGGTCGATCACGATGGCGACGCCACCAGCGAGGGCGGAATCAAGCGCTGGCTCAAGCTCGCCGAGGCGGCAGGTCTGAATGCTGAACAGGTTCGCACCGGCAAAGGAATTCTTCCCGCAACGCGTTTCGCGGTGAATGAATATCTCAACATCGTGCGTAGCCGCAGCTTGCTCGAAGCAATCGCATCGTCGCTGACAGAATTGTTCTCGCCCGAGTTGATCACCCTGCGCGTAGAGAAACTTCGCCAGCATTATCCCTGGCTGTCCGGCGGGCTCGATTACTTTGAGGCCCGCATGTATCAGGCGCCCGAAGATTCGCGCTTCGCCGTGGCTTACGTGCACGAGAATGCCAAGACGCGAGCCGAGCAGGAACTCGCCATCCAGGCGCTGCGCGACAAGTGCGACATCCTCTGGGCACAACTCGACGCGCTCTATTTCGCCTACGTGCAGCCGGGATGGCCGCCGCCAGGCGCGTTTCGCATCAATGAAGAGGGACTATAACCGTGGCGCTGCCGCTCGATTCCAGCCAACCGCGCCTCGCCACCGGATGTCGCTGGGGAGGCACCGAAGAAAATCGCATGATCCTCTACCCCGAAGGCGCAATCAAACTGCAAGGCACGGGCCGGCAAATCCTTGAGCGCTGCGACGGCCACCGCACTTTCGGCGAGATCATCGAGGAATTAAAAAAGGAATTTGGCACCACCGACCCAGAGAAAATTCTCGCCGACATCAGCGCGTTTCTTGAGCAATTGCAGCGCAAGCGCATCGTGGACTACTGAGATTTCATGCTTCCCAACCCTCTCGCCCTCATCGCCGAGATAACGCACCGCTGCCCGCTGCACTGCGTCTATTGCTCAAATCCCTTGGAGTTGGCAGATACGCAGTCGGAACTTTCAACTGAGGAATGGACCAGCGTCTTCCAGCAAGCGGGCAAACTCGGAGTGCTGCATGCGCACTTCACGGGAGGCGAACCGCTGGCCCGACCCGATTTGACCCAACTGATCGCTTCCGCTCGCGCCTCTGGCCTCTACACTAATCTCATCACCTCGGGAATCGGATTGAATGAAGAGCGGCTTGAGGCGCTCGTCTCCGCTGGCCTTGATCACATCCAGATCAGCTTTCAGGACTCGCGCGAAGAGGCCGCGAACTGGATCGCCGGCGCCAAGGCTCATGCCCACAAGATCGAACTCTCTCGCGCGATTCGCCGCCGCGTCGACCAAAGAAGGCTCGCCTTCACCGTGAATCTCGTCGTGCATCGGCAGAATCTCGACCATCTTGAAGAGATGATCGCCTTCATCGAGCAACTTCACCCCGAGCGCGTCGAAATCGCCAACGCCCAGTATTACGGATGGGCCCTCGCCAACCGCGCCGCTCTCATGCCGACCCAAGCGCAACTCGAGACAGCGGTCGCCATCATCGCCGCAGCCGACAAGCGCCTCGCCGGCCGCATTCGCGTCGATTCCGTCGTCCCCGACTACTATGCAAAATATCCCAAAGCCTGCATGGGCGGCTGGGGACAAAGATTGATGCTCATCAATCCATCGGGCAAGGCTCTTCCTTGCCACGCGGCCGAGGTGCTACCCGGCCTGTCGTTTGAGAATGTGCGTGAGAAATCGCTGGAATGGATCTGGAATGATTCGCCGTCGTTCAATCAATTTCGCGGCGAAACCTGGATGCAGGAACCTTGCCGCACCTGCGAACGCCGTACCGAAGACTTCGGCGGATGCCGTTGCCAAGCGTTCCTGCTGGCTGGAGACGCAGATGCGACCGATCCCGCGTGCTCACTCGCCCCGTCTCATCACCGAGTCGAAACGGCCGTCCAGCAAGCCAATGCAGACGGAGCGCTCGCCAAACCCTCCGCCGGATCGTTCGTGAAATTACAAGAGCTCTCCGCCGGCCTCTGGCGCTACCGCACCAATCCCGGCTAAGCTCTGATTAATTTCACCAGCGCACCCCAATCGTGATCGGCCGGAAGTCAGTAGTGATTCCATTGGCTTTGCCGTGGATCAGGCGAAACTCGCCATACACTTCGATGTTGTCGTGAACCTTGCGCGCCACGCCCCCACCAAAGTTGTATCCGTATTCGTTCTGGCTTGCATTCAGGAATTTTCCGTTTAGCGGCAGGTTATAGGCGTAGCACGAACCCCACCAGTCGAAGAACGTATTACACGCCGCTCCCGGCAAAGCCGTTGACGAATCCAATTTGCCCGAGCGATGCATATACGCGGCACCAAACACGATGTAACCGCTCCACAGCTTGGTCACCGGAATATTGATGATCGGATCCAGCATCAGCGTATAAGCGTGACTGGTAGCGCCCGGCGCCTGTGCCGCTCGCAGCGCGGACTGGCGCAGCGGAAGGTTATCGAACTGAAAGTCGAGGCGAAAGCCGAAATAGGGGCTGTAATTGTGCGCCACGCCCGCCTCTGCCACGCCGCCGCCGCTGCGCACAAATTTTTGCGTCGTTCCCGTCGTCAGGTTGGCCCCGCCACCCACATTGAAGTTCCAGTCCTTGTACTCTTTCGCCTTGACCTTATGCTGAGGCAGTGGGACTTCCTGCGAAGTCTCCTGACTGCCGGACTGCTGGCTCTCCGCCGGCGATTGCTGAGTTTGCTCGCCTGACGCCGGTTCGGCCGGCGCTGGTTGGGGTGAAGTCTGTTGAGCGTTGAGGGCTGCGCTCGCCGCCAGGGCTATCACCAGGATGGTCGCCTTAGCGCACCTGGCAGGAAACGCCGCGAACTTTCGAATCATTCATTCTCCTAAATTTGCATTCGCAGGAAGGCACCATATTACCAACTTTGATGCGAGCTTCGCCTGTACAGCCGTCCGCAAGCCACCTTTTGCGGGAGACGTTTTGCAGTGCACGAATTGGCGACCCGCCCGTATCATAGGAAGTTCAACTTGGACCGGGAAGCTAGCTAATGCCAACATCGCGCCACAAATCGACCACGAAGCCGGCTCTGCCTGACGATTCAGGCATGCCGGCCTGCCATGTCGCGCTCTTCGGCTTTGGCACCGTTGGGCAAGCGGTCGCGAAAATTCTTACCCAGGGCGATGGCTCGCTCCACCTGACTCACATCTGCAATCGCAACACGGAGCGAAAGAAGCAGCCGTGGGTTCCTGCCGACGTTATCTGGACCGACGATATTCAGTCAGTCCTCAACTCGGACGTCCACATCATCATCGAACTCATCGGCGGCGTCACTACAGCGGAGGAGATCGTCCGCGGCGCGCTGCAGCGCGGTAAGTCGGTGGTCACCGCGAACAAGCAGCTCATCGCCCGCCACGGCCCCGACCTTCTGCAGCTGGCCGCAAAGCACGGATGCCAGCTTGAATTTGGCGCATCTGTCGCTGGCGGCGTTCCCGTGCTTCCGGCGCTTCGCACCGGGCTTTGCGGAGACCGCCTGCACGGCATCGCCGGAATTCTCAACGGCACATGCAACTACATTCTCAGCCGCATCGAAAAGGCGCGCATTCCTTTCAGCCAAGCGCTCGAAGAAGCACAGGCGCACGGCTATGCCGAGGCCGACGCGTCGGAGGATCTGGATGGCGGGGACGCGCGCGCGAAACTGGCCATTCTCGCGCTGGCAGGATTGCACACGCGGGTCGCGCCCGAATCCATTCACGCGCGGAGTATTCGCACCATCGATGCGGTCGACTTCGACTACGCGGCCGATCTCGACTGCACCATCCGTCAGATTTCGCGCGCGCAATTAAAAAGCGAAACCCTGTTCGCCGACGTTGGCCCCTGCCTCGTCGCCTCAGGATCACCATACGGACGCGTGCAGCGAAACCTCAATCTCGTTCTGACCTCGGGTGAGTACGGCGGCGATATGGCGTTTCTTGGCGCGGGCGCGGGCGGGGATCCCACAGCGGTGGCCGTCGTTTCCGACCTGATGTTCGTGGCGGAGGGCTTTTCCAAGGGCAAAAGAAATCATCTCGCGCCCCGCGTTTTCACCGCACGGGTCAGCAGCGACTTCGAGACGCCATGGTATTTGCGGTTCTTTGTGCGCGACCAGCCCGGGATCGTGGCGCAACTGGCCGAAATTCTTGCTGAGCATCACCTGAACATCGACTCGCTCTTGCAGAAGCCGGGCTTCGAGAAGACTGCTCTGCCCTTCGTCATCACCCTCGAACCTTGCCGCGATTCAGTTCTGCGTCCGGCGCTGGAAAAGATGGCAAAGCTCGATTTCAATCTCAGACCGTGCCTCTGCCTGCCGATCCTGCGCGAGTCCTAGCGATCAAAAAGATTGCGCCGGCCACCGATCAGAATCGGCGAGCCGGCGCGAAAATAGAGAGACAAGGATAAAGAGGACACTTACTTCCAGAAGGGATTCGTCAGCCCAGCCGGCTTCATAGCACTATCGGATTGCGACTCCGTGCACGACTCTTCAGAAATCTTCTCATCGATAAAGCGCGAGGTCGGAGCCGCCAACTCATCCTGTTTCTTACCGTCATTCCCAGGAAAGATTGCATGATTCGAATTCATAGACACTCCTCCTAATGAATCGTACAAGCCTATTCAACCACTTCGCGGCCGCGAGCGGGGCGGCAAATTTTGAATAGCTCCTATCGAAAAACCCGCACGCGATCTGGCCCCCGTGTATTCTGACAATTCCAAAGGATTGCCTTCATGAAATATCGCAAGCTTGGCCGCACCGGTTTCGAAGTCAGCGACATTGCCCATGGATTGTGGGGCATGAGTGGATGGAGCGGATCGAGCGACGCCGAATCGCTCGCCGCGCTGCAACTTGCTGTCGATCTCGGCTGCAATTTCTTCGACACCGCATGGGCTTATGGTGGCGGCAAGAGCGACGCCCTGCTCGGCGAAATCTTGACTCGCCATCACGGCAGGCGCCTCTACGCCGCCTCCAAAATCCCCCCCGCAAATCAGCAATGGCCGGCACGCCCGGAATATAAATACAGCGACGTCTTCCCGGCGAAGCACGTCTTCCACTATGCCAGTCTCATCCGCAAAAAGCTCCGCGTCGACACTATCGATCTGCTGCAATTTCATGTTTGGGACGATTCCTGGACCGACGATCCTGAGTTCCGATCAACAGTCGAAAAGCTGAAAGATGATCAGTGGATCCGCTATTTCGGTCTCAGCCTGAACCGTTGGGAGCCCGAGAACGGCATCAAGGCCATGCGCACCGGCCTGGTCGACTCCGTGCAGGTCATCTACAACATTTTCGACCAGGCGCCGGAAGATGAACTCTTCCCCGCTTGCCAGGAGCTGAATATCGGAGTGATCGCGCGCGTTCCTCTCGACGAGGGCAGTCTCGGCGGCAAGATGACGCTGGAAACGCGCTTCCCCAAAGACGACTGGCGTTCGGGATATTTCGGTCCAGAAAATCTCGCCAACACCATTCACCGCGTCGAGAAGTTGAAACAGATTCTGCCGGCGGGAATGACGTTGCCACAGATGGCGATGCGATTCATCCTCTCTCATCCCGCCGTCAGCACCACCAT
This sequence comes from uncultured Acidobacteriota bacterium, assembly GCA_963701925.1. Classification (GTDB taxonomy): domain Bacteria; phylum Acidobacteriota; class Terriglobia; order Terriglobales; family Acidobacteriaceae; genus Sulfotelmatobacter. Next base: position 276,213 of record CAVPBQ010000003.1, on the reverse strand, counting down.
CGCCGGCATGCGCAAGCCCGAACACGTCCGCGAAAATATTGCCGCTAGCGACGCCGGCCCGCTCGACCGAAACCTCCTGGCGGAACTGAAAAAACATCGCTGGGACCGCAGGCCGCAGCGCTGGTCAGACTAACCGCCGTCGTCGCCTTGCCTCTTTACCCTTCTGCATCCTTGGGGTGAAGCTCTTCGCCTAGCCGCAATCCTACGACGACTGGTAGTAGTCCCAGCCACAAGTTACGCTGAAATCTCATCGCATCCATGAGGCAAGCCTTGTTCCCACACAAAATCTTAGCCCTGCTCTCCGTTCTATTTCTGCTCGCAACGGCATCCGCTCAGAACCCGCGCGGTTCTCTCCGCGGCTCAGTTCAGGACGCCACTGGGGCGCGTATTCCCTCCGCTAAGATCGTGCTGCAGGCCGCCGATTCCGCTCTGCGCCGCGAAGCCACCAGCGAGGATCGCGGCGAATTTCGCCTTGACGATCTTCTCCCCGGACCTTACCGCATGACGGTAAGCGCCACCGGCTTCGCGCCCGCGCAGGCGGATGTTTCGGTCGCGGTGAGCCTGGTGCGAGATGTCACGGTTACGCTGAAGCCTGCCACAGGAATGGAAACCGTCTATGTGCAAGGCGTTTCTTCCTCGATCACAACCGCACCCATCGACACATCGAGCGCGGTGCGCGGAGGTGTCGTGGGCACGCAGGATCTGGAGACACTTCCACTCCCAGCGCGCAGCTTCGCCAACATCGCGTACCTGGTTCCGGGCACCGAGCCGGTTGAGCCTTCCGATCCGACCAAGGCGCGCATCACTGCGGTTTCGACCGGAGGAAGCTCGGGATTAAATAACGAACTTTCCGTCGATGGCGCTGACAACTCCGACGACTGGATCGGCGGCTTCCTCCAAAACTTTTCCCCCGACGCCATTCAGGAATTCGCCGTGCGTACCTCGAACGAAGACGCCGACACGGGGGGAACCACGGCCGGATCGGTCGTCATCACCACCAAGCGCGGAACCAACGAATGGCACGGCAGCGGAGGGTTCTTCGACCGCCAGGCAGCCCTGAACGCGCGCTTCCCCATCGAGAATCCCGCCCCCAATCCGAAGCAGCCATTCTCCCGCCAGAACTATGTTGCAACTCTCGGCGGGCCGATCGCAAAAGATAAGGTCTGGCTCTTCACCTCATTTGAAAACGTGCACGAAAACGCGAGCATCGCCTACAGTCCTGGCAGCACGACGCAATTTGACGCGCTGGCGGAACTGGCGTCGCAGGGCCTCATTAGCGGCGTTCCCTCGATCACCGTCCCCGCGACGGTTCCCATTCCCTTTCGCGACTACATCAGCTCCGTACGTCTTGATTGGGCGCAGTCGTCGAAATCCAACTGGTTTCTGCGGACTTCGCAAGACAGCTACCTCACACATAACGCGCTGGTACAGCAGGGCACGTTGCCCTCGACTGGCTTGACCACGCACAACAACTACTGGAATGTGGCCCTCAGCAACACCTACACTCTCAATCCAACCTGGCTGGGGAATCTGGTGGTTGACGCCAGCCTGTTGCATCTCACCCAGACCCGGAATTCAGATCTCGGTTTCGCTCTGGCGTTTCCCTTCAGTTCCACCGCGCTGACCGTCTCAGGTTTCGAAACCTTCGGCGACAATCAGTTCGCCACTCCCATCACTCTTTTCCCCGACCTGCGCAACCAGGATAAATATCAGTTCCGCTACGATGTAAGTCACTCTGCGCGGGACCACTCCATCAAGTTCGGAGTCAACTTCATTCACGAACCGGTTTTGAGCGGGGCGTTTGCGTCGACCACAGAGACCTTCGCGCAATATGTCAACAATCCGGATTTTTATGTGCAGAACCCGGGAGTGTTCGGAACCTTCACGCCCGCATGTGTGAATTTCACTGCTTCCGATGGATCGACTTGCACCTTCACTCCCGCCAGCGATGGCACCTTTTCACAAAACGTCCAGCGCATCGGGCTCTATGCGGAAGATTCATGGCGAGTATCGCACCAGCTCACGGTCAACTATGGCCTGCGCTATCAGACGACCTGGGGATTGTTCACCGGGTCGGGCCGCAGCCAGGCCGACAACGCCGCTTATGTAACGCTGCAAGCTCTCCAGATTCCGATTGTTCCCAGCTTGCCGCACGATGACCGCAAGCAAATCGCGCCGCGCCTCGCGATCGCATATTCCCCTGGCGCCAGCGGTAAAACCGTGATCCGCGCCGGCTTCGGCATGTTCTATGACGATCTTGCACAGAACGGCTGGGCTACTGCTATCCAGGGAGTCAACAATTCCAGCTTTACCACCGGATCCTGCAGCCTTGCCGGAGGGATGGGGACTTATGCGCTCAGCGGCCCGGGATGCCTGCAAGGAGGCGCCGGGGCCACCGGCAATCTCATCGGCTCCCCTTACAAAACGCCGTACGCCATACATGCGACCGGCGGCGTTCAACACGCATTCAACGATCGATGGCTTGTGAGCGCCGACTATGTGCACGAGCAGGGCAACCACGGCTACCGCGCATTTCCTTATTCGAGCGGCACCACTCTACTCAGTCCGCTGATTCCTGCCACGGACGCAACCGATCAGATGAATGTTGTGCCGAACGTCAATGTATTCGAGTCCGACAATCGTTCCAGCTACAACGGATTGATGCTGCACCTGCAAGGAAATACGCACCGCTTCAACCTGGTGGCGAATTACACGTTGTCAAAAGCGCAGACCTGGGGATGCGTGCTGGGCGAGCTGTTTGACTACGTGGATGGAGTCTGCCCAGTGCCCACCGGATTTAATTATCCCAATGCCGGACAGCTGAACGCGTTCGGACCCGGCGACTACGGCCCTTCTGGTGAAGACGTTCGCCATCGCGTCGTCCTCGCGGGCACGGTGCACATCCCGGGCGGTTTCGAATTGAGTACGGTGAACCAGTTCGAGAGCGCGCGTCCGATCACTATCACCACCGCCGACAACAGCGGACGCATTTCAATTTCCTTGAACAACGGTCCCGACACCTATACCAGTCTCGACGAATTCCGCGGCACGCCCTACATTCAGTCCGACCTGCGCGTGACTCGTCCTATCAAAGTCAATGAGCGCTGGCGCATCGATCCCTTCATCGAATTCTTCAACCTCTTCAACCGCAACAATCCCGGCGCGAACTTCGCTGTCAACATCGCTCAGATTCCAGGGGCGCAATTTGATGCGAATGGCGCCGTCAATGGAGTCTGCAATCCGAACTGCGTGCCCCTCACCAGCCTGAAGCAGCTTGAAATACCGGAAGGCGGATTAGGAGATTTCTTCGGCCCCGGCACAACGGTAGGAATTCCCTTTGCCGCGCAATTGGGTGTGCGCGTAACTTTCTGATTTATTGTTGAGGAATTTACCGCAGGAATCTACCGCACCAGCCACTCCGTCGCTGCATGCAAGCCGCTCAGCAACTGGCTGTAGGTAGCTGTTAGCAAGAACAGAGTCGCCAATGCCACGCCGAAGCTGCGCCACGAGAAGGCGCGCTGCTGAAGATGCATCCCCTCACTCCAGGCAACCAGCCTCTCCACGCGCGCGTTCATCATCGAAGCGGGACTTTGCACCAACGCCGCCGTGAGGTCAACTTCGGGCGAAGACGGCCTTGAACGCGATAACTTGATCAGCGCGGAGGCCAGTTCCAGCGCTTCATCCGCGTTGTCGACTGCGGCATCATCCGCCGCCATCTCCGCGGCCTCGAGCCACGCCATCTCCAACCCGCGCATCCCCGGAAATGCCACGAAGCGCAAAATGAGCTTCCTCAGATTATCCCGCCGCCGCACATGCGCCATCTCATGATTCAGCGCCGCGCTCAACTCGCCTCGCGTCAGCAGAGATTCCGCCGCAATTGACAGCAAGATTCGCGGCCGCACAATCCCCGTGGCCGTCATTGCGGGCACCGCCGGGGCAATCCGTAACACGGGAACTGCAGCCTCAGTTGCAACCTTCTCCGCTCCGGAACTCCACGCCGCAATCGCGTGCGAGGCTCGCCGCAAAGCCAACAGCGCATTCACGGCGCCAAAGATCACAAGCCCCGTGCCGCAGACGCCCAGCCCCAGAGGCATCCATCCCAGTGGCTCCTCGATCTGCCTCGGCTCCAGCAGAAGGAATGACGGGATCGCGAATGCCACGGTTATGACAGCGGCCGTGACCAGAGGAAAAATCCGCACGCCAAAAAACAAATCGGCGGCCACTCGGCTGGATCGTCGATGAATCGCAGGCCAGACTCGGCGCCATCCGCAACTCACTGCCACTGACAAACAGCAGTAGAGAATCGCGAAAACTGAAAACGAGACGGCCAAGCCGCGGGCGAGAAACATTATGGTTTCTCCTCACGGCCCGGGCCCCGGTTCGAGCCCTCGCCAGAATTTTTTTTGCGCTCGCCCCGCAGCTCGCGCCGCTTGGCTTCCACCAGGCGCCCGAGGTCATCGAGCAATTGAGCATCCCGCTCAGTCACGATCTCCACCAGATACGACAGCGGCAACGAAGCTGCGGGGCTCGCCTCGATCAACTGCCGGAAAGCTGCGCCCGCGGCATCGCGCTGCAGCTCCTCCCGGCTGAAACTCGCACGGTAGCGAAAGGCGCGTCCCTCCGCTTCGCGGCTCAACAGACTCTTCTTAAATAGCCGGTCGAGCGTGGTCATCACCGTTGTATAGGCGAGGTCGGTGCAGCAATCCTCAACCAGCTCGCGCACGGTCGCGCTCCGGCGCTCCCAAAGTGCCTCCAGCAGCCGCTGCTCCAAAGGGCCAAGCTGCGAGGATGTGCGGACGGCAGCTTTCGACTCGCCCGCCTCGGGGTTACGAAGATGGAAGATGCGTCTCACGGTGACAAAACTGCAAAACTCGCAGAGCAGATTCTAACCCACTTTCGCCAATTGGCCGGGGGTAGATCTCCCCTCCCCTAACCCGTGCGGTTAATTCTCTTGGATAGTTGCCGAAGACCCTGAGAATATGTTCTAGTTCGCGCATACGGGCGCGGGTCCATCTCCCCGTCCGCAATCGCCAAATCGCTCGGAGCCCTTATGCGCACGACTGCGATCGTTGCCCTCTCCATCCTGGCTTTGGCACTCTGCGCCAGCACTGTCCTGAGTCAGACGATTCCTTTGGACACCATGAAGGTGGATTACTTTTCCAATGCCAACACCACAAAAGCTCCCGACGGCACGCTCCGCATCATCAATCCCGGCACCGCGCCAGGCAACGTCTGCGCCAGCATCTTTGTCTTCGATCCCGACCAGGAACTGAGCGAGTGCTGCAGTTGCTTCGTCAGTCCTGACGGCATGGCGACGCTCTCGGTGAATACCGACCTTACCCAGAACCCGCTGACCCCAGTGACCCTGACCACCGGCCTGATCAAAATTGTCTCGACGATCCCAGTCGCGGGACTATGTCCAACGTACCCCGTGTCGGTAAGTCCGGAAGCCGCAATCCGCGCCTGGACCACGCACATTCAAACTTCTGCATTCACTGAAACTGAGACCGCCTCGCAAGACGCGACACTGACACTCACCGAAATGAAGCGCATGGAAAGAGCCTGTTCCGCCATTCAGATCGACGGCAGCGGCCACGGCCTCTGCACCTGCGGGTCCGGCGGACAAAACGGAGACTAACCGCTATGGAGCACCTGAAACCCTTATGCAAACTGTCGCCAAATGAATGCGAGGCATGGCGACCCCGGAGGGGCTCGAACCCCCAACCCTCAGTTCCGAAGACTGATGCTCTATCCAGTTGAGCTACGGGGCCGCGAACGGGAAGGCAACCGCGATCAGACAGCCCTAGGCGGCTGTCACCACATCAAAAATCTGGGGTGGGAAACGGGAATCGAACCCGCAACCGTCGGAGCCACAGTCCGGTGCTCTGCCAGTTGAGCTATTCCCACCACCGCGTTTCATTATAGCAACTGGAAACTGCACTGTCAGAAACCAACTCATCCGCCCAGAGTAGCGCAGGGATATTCGCGTTGCGGAATCATTCCGTTGGCACAGACACTTTGTCATCCTGAGCAAAGCGAAGGACCCATGCACTTTGCCAGCGGCGTCGATGCTGCCGGCAAACTACACAGATCCTTCGCTTTAGTTCCGGATGTCAGGAATTAATTTGCTTTACGCCCGCCCGATGCCGACGTACTCAAATCCCAAGGCCCGCAGCCGCGTTGAGTCGAGCAAATTCTTGGTATCGACGATGACAGGTTTTTTCAGCAGGTGCTTGATGCGATCGAAGTCCAGCGCGCGGAATTCCGGCCAGCCCGTGCCCACCACCAGCGCGTCCGATCCTTCCGCAGCCGCATACGCCGAATCGCAATACCTCACCGATGTGTCGAGCAGCGGCTTCGCTTCCGGAATCGCCACCGGATCGTACGCCCGCACATGCGCGCCCTTCGACACCAGCGATTCCGCCAGCCGCATTGAAGACGACCCTGCAACCGAATTCGTGTTCGGCTTGAAAGCCAGTCCCAGGATGCCGACTTCCTTGTTCTCGACCGAATTCAGCGCGAAGGCAATCTTGTCGACCAGTCGATCGGCCAGCAGATGATTCACGTCGCGCGCCGCGCTCAGCACTTTCAATGACACGCCATGCGCCTGTGCCAGTTCCGCCAGCGAATCCATGTCGCTCTCGGCGAACACGCCGCCCATCCCCGCTCCGGGCTGCAAGCAGCGCGGAGCGATCTTTTTGTCCAGCCCCAGCGCCAGCGCCAGACTCACCGCATCGGCGTTCACCCGTTCACACAGCGCAGCCACTTCGTTGATAAACGAAATTTTCGTCGCTACAAACGCCGTCGCCGATTCGCGCACCAGTTCCGCCGTCGCCTGGTTGGTCACAATCACCGGAACTCCGCGCATCACCAGCGGATGAAAAATCTGCTTCAGCATCTGCACCGCTTCATTGGATTGCGTTCCCAGGATCAGCCGGTCGGGCCAATTAAAATCCTCCACCGCGCAGCCATCGGTAAAGAACATGGGCTGGGCGACGATCGTGGCCTGCAATCCTGCATCTTGCATGGCTTTTTCCAGCGCATTCGCTGTGCCCACCGCAGCCGGCGTCACAATCGTCAGAATCGGAGGCTTGGTCGCCATGCGCGCAATGCGCATCGCGATGTCCGTCAGATGATCAGGCTTGTCTTCGGCCAGAAAAATCACTTGCGTCTTGCGGGCAAACGATTCAATGTCTGTCGAATACGCCAACCGGCCCGCGCGTACGTTGCGCCGAATGATTTCTTTCAGGTTCTTTTCAAAAAAGGGGATGTTGCCTTGCGCCATTTCCACCATGCGCGAGCGGTCCGGATGACAACAGGACACGGGCGTGCCAAAGTCCGCCAGGCAAGCCGAAATCACCGTTCCCAGGTACCCTGAACCGTATACCCCGATCTGCATGCGCTCTCCCGTTCCGTCCGAAACCCGCGTCAAAAGTGGCCATTCGCTGGTTCGCCGGATGTTTTGCCCTGTCCTTTATGTACATCCCCGACCCTGGCCTTTCAACGCACGGGAGGGAACTGTACCTAGGGCCATGTGCGCTAGGGTCGAGTAACGAATCGAGTAACCCATGCAGGTAACACGCGGGGACATTACCCCTCACACTCACGTTGGGGCGGATGCAACCAGCCCCGAGCCCAGTCGAAGGGGTCCGCCCCGCGAGCGCAGCGAGCCTGCGGACCAATGCGCCCTCAGTCTATGTGGTTTAGTTTTACCGCGGCACCAGCCGGTTTCCCAGCGGCACAGGTGCCAGGTCGACCCAGCAGTTTTGCCCGTCTTCGCGCACAAAAGTCAGATTTTCCAGCAGAATCCGGCGGCTTCCCGAATACCGCTCCCAGAACTCGCGGGCAATCTTCAGCGCGTCGACCGCCATCTGCTCACTGCTCATTTTGGCGATGGTGAGATGCGGAATGTACGGCCACTCCTCGTTGAACTTGAGCGCCTCCACATTCAGCAGGCCATGCAGTTCGCACATGCGCCGGGCCGTTCCGTCTACCTGGATGTAAACCGTAGGCGTGGCTGGGATGAATGTTTCTACGCTACCCAGGTTCACCTCAAACGGCTCCGTCTGACCGCAGACTCGCTCCAGAAGCTGCACTGCAGCGGCCTCGGTTCCATTCAACGGTCGGGGCGGCAAAATCGTCAGATGGGCGGGAAGATGAGGCAGGTCGGGATGCAGTTCGCGACGGAGCCTTTCGACGAACTCTCCAGCCGCGCTTTTCACATATGCCACCAACGCGTAGCGCCGAGTCTGCATACCTGAAACGAAATTATACGCCGCTATCGGACCGCGTGGGGAGAAGCCATGCCCTGAGAAAAGGCGCCCGCGTCCCTCATTTATAATGATCCAGTCGGGGCGTAGCGCAGCCTGGTAGCGCACCTGCCTTGGGCGCAGGGGGTCCGCGGTTCAAATCCGCGCGCCCCGACCATCCTTCTCTCTCTTGCTTCTCAACCCCTGCGACCAAAGACGAAGGCCTGCTTGGCCAAAAGCCCGGCAGCAAGCCCGGATACCGCTAATCGGTGTAAAATCGCTTGCGCAGTCTGTGGGGTGTACATTAGTTGCTGCGACTTGAAGGACTGCTATCGAGGGCTCAACTCCGACGAATGAAGACTCCCCTTCTCTCAGTGGCGCGCATGCAACTTCGTCTCCGCCATGAACCTAAGCTGGCCCGGATTTTCCTGCGCGCGCTAGTCGCCGCGAGCCTCTACGCCATTTTCCTTGCCGCCGCGCATGCACAACAGGCCGGCCCCGCCAATCCCGCGGTCGTGCAACCCGGGGCCCCGGGTGCGCCCAGCAAAACATTGCCGTCCTCGACCCATGCCGCTCTGCCGCCGCTCGCCCAGGCCGACGTCGAATTCATGCAAGGCATGATCTTCCATCATTCTCAAGCCGTCGAAATGACCGCGATGATCCCCTCGCACACGCAGAACAAAGATCTGCGGGCTCTGGGCGCGCGCATCAGCAGTTCGCAGTCCGACGAAATCAAGTTCATGAAACGCTGGCTCGCCTCCCGCGGCGAATCCATTCCCAAGGAAATGCCGCCCATGCCTGGCATGGATATGCCCGGCATGGAAATGTCGCACCAGTCCATGGCCCTGATGCCCGGCATGCTCACGCCCCAGCAGATGGAAGCTCTGCGCAATGCGAAAGGCGCCGAGTTCGACCGCCTGTTTTTGACTGGGATGATTCAGCATCATAACGGCGCGCTCATCATGGTGAAGGATTTGTTCAACACCGCGGGCGCTGGTCAGGACGCAGAGATCTTCAACTTCGCCACCGACGCCGACAATTCGCAGCGCGCAGAAATCAAGATCATGCAGAACATGTTGAAGAAAGAAATTCCCGAGGAGAAACGATGAACCGATTGCCCCGCTTTGCCCTGTGTGCAGTGTTTGCCTTCATTTTCTGTTTCGCTGTAAACCGAACTCCAGCACAGGAAGCGCAGCCCGCCCCGTCACAGGATCAGGCGCAGAAGCCCGCTGCCACGCCCTCCGACAAAGACGCCGACAAGAAGGATGCCGATAAAAAAGCCAGCGGAGAACAGGAAAATCCATTCGCTCCCGAGCCCGCTCCCGCCCTGCCGCCGGGCATGAGCGGCTCTGACGCCAACGATCCGCGCTTCAAGCTGGCCCCGGGACTTTACGACGCCGGTGAGGCCGCCATGGGCATCCAGCATCTTCTCCTGCTCAAGAAGCCCGACGCATTTCAACTTGGCTCAAGTGACGCCGACGATCCCAAAGTGAAGCAGACTCTCGGCCAGTTGGGCCTGCCCGAGGCCATGATGTCGAAGATGCCCAAACCGCTGCAGTTGGTCATTGCGCAGCTCGCGTTTGCCAACTCTGACCTCGCCTTTCAGGGCGGCCATCTTTTCCAGGGAAATTTTTATGGCGTGAACATCTTCGATATCTCTGATCCCGCGAAGGCGTCGTTGCTCACAACCATGGTCTGCCCCGGCGGACAGGGCGACGTCTCGGTCTACAAAAATCTTCTGTTCATGTCGGTTGAAATGCCCAATGGCCGCCTCGATTGCGGCGTGCAGGGATTCCCGCCCGAGCCCATGCCGCCCGACGCAGACAAAGATAAACAAAAAGACGCCGCCAAGCCCGACGCCGACAAAGACAAGAATCCCAGCCAGGCTCAGGATGCCGATAAGAACAAAGACGCCGACAACGATAAGGACAAAGAAAAACCGCGGCGCAATCGTCTCCCCGCCGCCCAGAAAGATCGTTTTCGCGGCGTGAGAATTTTCGACATCTCCAACATCAAGGAACCCAAGCAGGTCGCGGCCGTCCAGACCTGCCGCGGATCCCACACTCACACTCTCGTCATCGATCCCAACGACAAAAACAACGTCTACATCTACGTCTCCGGAACTTCCTTCGTCCGGCAGCCCGAAGAACTCGCCGGATGCTCCGGAGAAAAGCCCGACAAGGATCCCAATACCGCGCTCTTCCGCATCGATGTGATCCAGGTTCCCGTGGCCGCGCCGCAGGACGCGAAGATCGTTTCCAGCCCACGCGTTTTCATCGATCCGCGCACCGGAGCCATCAACGGTCTGAATAACGGCGGCACGCACGGCAAGAAGGGCGCCGAGAAACCAGCCGACACCGACCAGTGCCACGACATCACGGTCTACTCCGCCATCGGCTTGGCCGCGGGCGCGTGCTCGGGCAACGGAATTCTGCTCGACATCAAAGACCCCGTTCATCCCAAGCGCGTCGATGCCGTCAACGATCCCAACTACTCTTACTGGCATTCCGCGTCGTTCTCCAATGATGGCAGCAAAGTCGTCTTCACCGACGAGTGGGGCGGCGGCCTCGGAGCGCGTTGCCGTCCGAACGATCCCAACAAGTGGGGCGCGGACGCCATCTTTAACCTGCATGACGACAAGCTGACTTTCGCTAACTACTACAAATTGCCCGCCGCGCAGGGAGACACTGAAAACTGTGTCGCCCACAACGGCTCCCTCGTCCCCATTCCCGGCCGCGATGTCGAAGTGCAAGCGTGGTATCAGGGTGGAATCTCGGTGATGGACTTCACCGATCCTGCCAATCCCACCGAGATCGCCTACTTCGATCGTGGCCCCATCGATCCCAACATGCTGGTTCTGGGCGGAGATTGGTCTGCATACTGGTACAACGGCTACATCTACGGCTCAGAAATTGCCCGCGGCCTCGACGTATTTCAACTGACGCCGACCAAGTTCCTGACGCAGAACGAAATCGATGCAGCCAAAGCCGTTCAAGTGTCTTATTTGAACGTGCAGAATCAGCAGAAGATCGTCTGGCCGTCAAAGCTGATAGTAGCGAAAGCCTATGTTGACCAGCTTTCGAGATCGCAGGCTCTGCCAGAAGCAAAAATCGCAGAACTGCAAAAGGCGATTGAGACCGCGGAGAAGTCGCACATGAACAAGACCAACGTGGCCAAGCTGAAGCGAATGGCGCCCTCGCTCGAAAAGAGCGCGGCCACCGCGAAGACTCCAGCAGACGCAACCCGCATGCACGCGCTGGCAGATGTCTTGAAGCATCCGTCCGCTTAAAGCGGGACAAAGTCGGGCATTCAAAAACAAGCCGGGCCGATGAACTCAACTCCTATCGGCCCGGCCAGTCTTTTTGATGGCTACTCGCTCCGCGATCCGCCTACCCTCTCTCCGTTACTTCCCGAATGTGATTCAACACCCGCAAGTGGATACGTTGAATGATCGCATCCGACCACAGCCTCCAATAGCTCGCGGGCCAAAGGCCATGCCGGTACCAGGTAGTTCCCTCCAGCCGCGTACCCCCTCCGGGCAACGGTGTCAGCAAAAACTGACCACCCTCGGATTCCAGAAAGCCATGCAAGTGAGGCGGTTCGATGTGTGAATAGGGCGTCCACTCTTCCATGGGTGGAGGATTGGACGTCACCGAAAAACTGAGGCGACGCGGTTCATCCCAAACTTTGATCGGCTCAACGAACGCTCCCGTGGAGAACACGCAGTGCCGCTCCGCCCCTGGCCCCCTTCCCGCAATTTCGGCTCTGATTGGATAGGCGATTCCAGCGCGGAAGAGCCACTCGCTCAGCGGAGGAATTTCAGAGAAGGCGATCACCTGCCGCCAAACTCTATCCGGTGGAGCTTGTACGTCAATGGCCGTTCGAACCACAAAAACGGGGGACGGACGTGCATCCACGTGCTCCGCCCACTCCACGCCCGGAACAAAGAGGAGCAACGCCGAGAGCAAAACAGGAGCGTCCGTCTGAAACCATCGCCGCCTCTGCACCCGGTAAGCGCAAACTCCTCCGAAGAGCGCCAGTGGCACGGCAATTGGGGCAGCCATGAGAAGGCAAACCGCGCCCTCCACTGCCAGCGCCAGCAGAGCCGCACCTATGAGCCCCGTCGAGAGGAATGCAACCCACAGGCAGCCTCCAAAGCTGCGCGGCCGCCGTATTCCATAAATCATCGCTGCTGCGAATCCCATGCAAAAGGCAGGGCAACAAAAAGCCCCCAGCCATAATTCTGCAGGACTTCGGCTCCTAGAACTGCAGCGCCCACTCCCAGTGGAACCGTTATCACCAGAGACACCGCTGCGCTCCCTAACGCGCTGTCCGGCAACACTCGCCACAATAATGATTCTGCACGGGCTGCACTCGGCTCTGAGGTGGATGTGGTGTGGCCCGGCAAGAGACAAAGTACGAGAAAGAATGCCAGGTTCAAAAAAGGCACAAAGAAAAGAATCATCAGTGGGAGCGGAAGTCCGGCGCTGCGCAGCCGTTTCATCGTCAGCACCACGCCAACCCAGATGAAAGGAAATGCGAGGGCTACCATCGTTGCCAGGAATGCCGCATCTCTGCGCGGCAACTCTGTAATGCGGGCAATGTCCCGCACCGGCATCCAGTAGTTGAACAGCGTCCACGGACGATGAAACCAGTAACTGGCGACGAAACGGTCGAGATTGTGTTTGAGGGCGAAGCCGAGCACGCCGATGATGGCGTAAGTGCCGCGGTCGATCGTTCCCCCGGCCCGCCACAAATCTGCGAGTTTGAGTTTCATAACCACTTCACCCGCATCAACCTGTTATTTCTGTTCATTCAGAAATTACAGATGTAACCGTTAATTGTTAAGATCTCTTTACCATGAACGGGAGCGCTACCCTTTCCAACGCAGTACCGTGACGGAAGCCTGCGGCAGCGTCACCGCCCAAGTTCCCGCCGGAAGTGTTCTTCTCACCGGAGGCTCGTCCGGATCGGGATGGCTATTCGCCCCTTGCGATTGCCACATGTACTGCTCGCTGCCGAAAGTGATCATCGCGATCGGCCCCGATAAAGCTGAGCGTGAACCATCCGAACTATCCAAAGCGATCCGCACCTCATGCGCGTTCGATTGATCTTTGTTCACCAGCATCACCGACCATTCGCCATCCGGTCGCCGCACCGCGTATGCCGTGATCAGCGTGTGTCCGCCGCCATCTTTCAAATCGCAGCTTGCCGGATACAACTTGTGCATGCCCGCACGATGCTGCACCCATTCCAGATTGATCAAACGGCTCGCGTGATACTGCGCCGTAAACGTTTTGATATTCAGGTTTTCATCGGCCACATAATTCCCATACGTTCCAAACCCGCGGCATCCCGGCCGCAACGGCTCCGGCTGAATCGGCGAATGATAGTACGCCGCACCTCCTGCGGTAAGAAACGCACCCACACTATCCGCCAGCCACAGGGCGGCAAAAATGTCGGCCATCTCTTCGGCATTCCCGTAAGTCACGTTGCTCTCGGTGTTCATCAGCGGAACATTCGCCGGCAAGCCATCCTCCCTCCACACCTCCAGGATGTGCCCCATTAACTGCGGCTCGCGGTACAAATCGGACCAGACAATTTCGCACGGCGCAAACGGATAATGCTCGAACGACATGAACGCCAAATCCGCGATCCGGCCACGCACCTTTAGATAATCCACGAACCTGCCCAGCCACGACGTGCGCCCCTGCGCGTCGGGCCACACTTTAATGTCTTCATTCACTCCCTGAAACACGGGGCCGCCCAGCTTTAATCCCGCATCCGCGCGATGCATCGCCGCCGCAAACTGCAAATAAAGTTCCGCATAATCTTCCGGCAGCATGTTCTGACCGTCCGGTTCCTCGCCCATCTCGACATACGAAATTGCATACCCACGCTTCTTCAAATATTCCATCTGCGCCGCCGCATCCTCAGGCGTGCCGTACACCAACGAAATCGGAATCATCGCCGGCAGATTATTGGTGATGCCGCTGGTGAAGAACAGATCGAATCCCGTCTGGTCGCCGCGATCATTCAGATCCGACTCCGCATGCCATGGATCGATCGACGAACAATAAGTTGCTGTTTGATTCTGGTCCGGCCGGTGCTGCACCAGATCGACCAGTTCTCCCGCCGCGGTAACGGTCCCCACATAAATTTCCCGAATCGCATATCCCACAGCACTGCGCAGATCCTTCGCGTCGTGCTTCGCATTCGCCCGCAAGTCGGCGGTGTTCGATGACTCCGTCATCCAGACGCGCAGGTAGCGCGCCGAAACTGGCGTGGCCGTCAGCTCCAGAGTTTCCGTTCCGCCCTTTCCATCGGCGAACACGCTATTCGGAAAAGCAATCCACGTGCCAGCGGTGACAGCGTCCATCGGATCCTCATGTCCCGCCTTCTCGCTAACCCAATACTGCACCTGGTACCGCCGCGCGTACGGATCGTGCCAATCAATTCGCACATGCGTGACCGGCTCGTGCGCACCCAAGTCGATCACGATCCATTGCGAATGTGCTGCATCCGGCTCGCCGGTGAATTTGCTCGCGAGATAAGGATTGCTCTTCCAATACGTCTCAGGATTTCCATCCGTCAGCCGCGAGTACCCATGTTCCGCGCCTCCATTGCGCGTCGTCCCCCGATGCGGCAGCGGATATCCATACGAATGCCGTATCGGCTCCTTCAATTCCGCGCTGCCGGTGAAGTATCCGCGCCGGTGAGCCGCGTCGCTCCAGCTTCCGTTCGGATTCCAATGCCACGCCGCAATACTGAGTTCCGTGTTTTGCCGATAGGTAATCGGCCCCCAGCCCGCCGCCAGGCACTGCTTCACCATCGCCTCGGTGTAAACCTTGTCGACCGCATCGTGCGGAAGAAGGTCCATCGAACTGCCCAAAGCCTGATCAGGATCGAAGAGAATGGGCACAGCCGAAGATGAAACGCGCACCGTAGAGACCGTGCCGGCCGCGCGTAGAGAACCAGGAAGGATTGCACTCGCAGCTGCCGCCCCGGCCGCGCCTAGAAATTTCCGCCGCGAGATCCGTGGGACTTTCATGGCCTCACGGGAAGTATAACGGATGGATCGCTCGCGCCGGGTGGTTAGTAAATGAACTTCACTCCTAGCTGCACCTGTCGCGGTGAGTACGCCGCATTCGGCTTCATGAAATTGCTCGGCAACTGATAATAGCCCGGATACGCCGCCACCCCGGCCGTCACGTAGCTCTGCACAAACGTAGTCGCCGAAGCCATCATGCCATTCGAAGTAATAGTCACCCGCTGGTTGTCGCGGTTGAAGAGGTTGAACGAGTCCGCCACCAACTCGAGCTTGTGGCGGTCCGCAAAGCGGATCGTGCGCGTCAGCCGCAAATCCGTCGTCGCATAATCCGGCCCGGTAAATCCATTTCGGCTGTAGCCTGGCAGCCGGTCGTTCAAATCGTTCCCATCCTGGTTGGGATCGCCCGCTACGGTCGCGTTCACCGGACGCCCGCTTCCATAATTGAAGACCGACGACGCTTTCCAGTCATTGAACCAGCGCCCCAGCGTTTCGTGCTCGCGATGAAACGGATGCGGCTCCGCCGATACCGCAGCCACGACGCGAAACCGCTGATCAGTCACGCTCGGCCCGCGCTCCGCCGTCGGATTGTACGAATTCTGCACCGTCGCTGGCTGTCCGGCCACCAGCGCGTCCTGGCCATCGTCCATCGCCCGCGCATACGTTCCTGAAATTCGCAGATACGTTCCACGCGACACCCGTCGGTTGATCGAAAAAGTCGCCCCGTTGTATTGGCTCGACGCCGCGCTCTGAAATTCGTTGATCGCTCCTAGCGATGCAATCGGCCGCCCCAAAGGATTGATGCACGGCGGAAAGGGACAAGTCGGCGACAGCGAAAACTGCCAGCTGGAGAACGAATCCACGCTATAGAGCCCGCCCTGAAAAATCGATCCCGTCGAATCGAAGACCGGATAATTCAACGACGTCGGCGGCAGCAGGTTCACATCGAGCGCCCGAATCAGATGTTCCCCACGCACATTGAGTAACGACAATGTCACCGTGGTTCGGTCCGCCACTTCCCGCTCAAACGTAATGCTCGCCTGCTGCACCCGCGGCGTCACAAAGTTCGTCGCGAACGCCGACACGTCATGCGTCACTCCCTGCGAAAATCCCGCCGGCAAAGAGCACGCCGCCGCCATCACCGGGCACACCACCAGCGGATTCGGATAAGAAGGAAAGACCTGATGGTCGTAGTAATTCGTGTTATTCAGAAAAACCTGCGAATCAGTAATCCCGTTCTCCGTCTGAATCACCGAGTTATAAATCTGCGGAATCCGCACATAAAAAATCCCATATCCAGCCCGCACCACCAGCGGCCGCTTGTCGCCAAACGAATACGCAAATCCCGCCCGCGGCGCAAAATTGTATGGCTGAAACGGAACCTTCCCTGAAGGCGGAAACAGCGGATTCGAAATCAACCCTGCCGTCGCAAACGTCTGCACATCCCACCGCACTCCCAGGTTCAACGCCAGACGGTCCGTCACCCGAATCGTGTCCTGCGCGAACGCCGCATATTCATTGGTGTTAGGACGCGATGCCGCGCTCCCGAAATTCTGCAAATAATAATGCGGCACCTCATGCGCATACGCCCGCAACGGCGTCAACTCCAGTCCAGCCTCCATCGGCGCATACGTAAATGGATTCACCTTCAGCGGATAAAACAAAAATTCCCCACTCTGCTGGCTGGGGAAATAATCGTAAATCCAGGTCAGCAGTCCATCTCCACCCACCTTCACCGCATTCCGCTTGCCCTCAATGCTGAGGGTCTCCGCCAGATGCAGCCGGTGCTCGCGCGTCTGCCGCGGCAAAAGATCCGAACGTCCAACGCCATTCAGAATCGTCGGAATCTTCACCAGCACATCGCTGGTATTGCTGAACGACTCCTGCAGATCGCGCGAAAACTGCGCTCGCAGATGGCTGATCCACCGCGCCCCTAGGCTGCTCGTCAGCGCCAGGTTCGCCGTCTCGGTTTCCACCCGCTCTTGCCCGTTGTCGCTGATCGCGTCATAAGTTACCGGACTCCCCGGATCGAGAAAAACATTGTTCGCTCCCCAGTACCTCGTCGTGTTCACCCGCAACGCCAGCTGATTATGCGGGGACACATTCACATCCACCTTCCCGTAGGACGAATACCCAATCTGCGCCGCCGGATATTCGCCCGCCAGCGAACTCAACTCTCCCGCCGTAGCAAACACCAGCGGCTCATCTGTCGAATCGTAATCCCCCGGCGTGTCTGCACCCGCACCAGCCTGCGGCTGAACCACCGCGCTCCCATTCAAGAACTCCACCACGTTCGGAACATGGAAAATGTGCTGATCGTATCCCGCAAAGAAAAAAATCTTATTGCGCTTCACTGGGCCGCCGAAAGTCCCTCCAAACTGCTGCTGCCGGTTGTGCGGACGAAACGCCAGAAACGGATCGCTCGCTCCCAGCGAACTATCCCGCACATGATAGAACCCGGTCCCGTGAAAATGATTCGATCCCGACTTCGTCACCACGTTGATCACAGCCCCGCCCGACCGTCCCTGCTCCGCCCCGACCGAATTTGTCGACACCCGGAACTCCTGTACGACCTCCGTCGAAAACTGATACGGCGCCCGGTACCTTCCCCGCGCCTGCGAAAAAAACGCGTTGTTATAATCCCCGCCATCCACCAGAAAACTGTTTTGAAATCCGCGAATCCCTCCCACCGACAAATCCCCATTCGTCCCCGAATTCAAGCCCCGCGGATCCTGCGTCACGCCCGGCGAAAACAGCATCAGATCGCCAAAGCGCCGCCCGTTCAGCGGCATGTCCGCCAGCGCGCGCTCATCCAGCAGCGTCGACACCGCACTCGGCTGCGTCTCGACCAGTCCTGGAGCAGCCGACACCGTAATTTTCTCCTGCGCCCCCGCCACCGACAGCTTGAACTCCAACTCCGCCGCGCCACCCACATCCACATGCAACGCCGGCGTCACTTGCGGCGACATCCCCGGCGCAACCGCTCGCGCCCAGTAATCTCCCGGCGGCAGCAGATCAATCGCAAACCTCCCCAGTTCATCACTGCTGGTGCTATATCGCTGGCCCGTAGCCGTATTCACCACGACCACCGAAGCCTGTGTAACCCGCCCGCCGGTCGCATCCAGCACAGTGCCGCGAACTGCCCCGGTCGCCGAATCCTGCGCCCACAAGCGATAGGCCGCCGGCATCATGGTCACGAATAATAAAGAAGCAACCAGAAGGAACTCGCGCCGTGAGAACCACCGCGAAAACATAGTGCCGCCTCTGCCATCAGAGATCTGCTCGGAGGGTCGGCCCAGCCCGCGTTAACCGGACGCGAAACGGGAAAACAGCGGAGAGATGCCGGAGGACGCAACTGCGCGGCCGGAAATCTCCTCCGCCAAAATGAAGGAGAAACCATCCTCTGTATAGCACCACGCACCCTCGCACTTCAGTGATCCGCCCAACTCTTTTTCAGGAACCATCCCAGAACGGGATTCTGTAGGGATTAATGTAGGGATTAATGTAGGGATTAATGTAGCGATTAATGTAGCGATTAATGTAGGGACAGCCGCCCCCGGCTGTCCAACCGAGCGAAGCTCGGAGAGTTATTGAGGAAGGGCCGAACAGGCTTGCGATTCTGACCGCGTTCCCACCCTCTGTCAAGATGCAGAAATTTGCGCAGGGATCTCTCACGTAGTGGTGGACGCATTCGTCCGCCAGCGACCGAAGCGAGCCAGCCACAAATCCATCTTTACTTTGAAGAGGCGCGGCTTCAGCCCCTCCGTCAGCCAGCCAAAGACCTTTCCTCGCCCTTACGCACAACTCCCCTCTCGTGTTAACTTCAATTTTCCCTGATCGGGATTCTCAGAACGCGATTCTCAAAAGATGATCCGCTCCTTCAAAGGCGTCACCCCCACCATCGCGAGCAACTGCTACGTGGACGCCTCCGCCCAACTCATCGGAGACGTGGTCCTCGGCGAGCACGCCTCCATCTGGATGAACGCCGTCCTCCGCGGCGACGTCCACGAAATCCGCGTCGGAGCCCACTCCAACGTTCAGGACAACAGCGTCCTCCACGGCATGAAGCAACAATGGGGCGTCTATCTCGGCGAGTACGTGACGGTCGGCCATTCGGTCACACTCCACGGATGCGTTATCGAAGACCGCTGCCTCATCGGCATGGGCAGCATAATTCTGAATGGAGCCAGAATCGGCGCCGGATCCATCATCGCCGCAGGCACCCTGATCCCGGAAAAAACCGTAGTAGAAGCGGGCTCGCTCTGGATGGGCTCCCCTGGCAAATTTCGCCGCAAGCTCGAACCCAAAGAAGAAGAAACCATCATGCGCTACGCAAACAACTATCTAGGCTACAAAGACGAATATTTGAAAGAGCAGCAAAACACGTAGCCCCGGACGCATTCGTCCGGGGCCAAGTAGAATAAAACGCCCAAAGCCCCAAAGCGGCGAAAGAATACAGCGCACGGCGCAAGCCGTGGGAAAGCGATTGAAGGAGATAACAAGCCCCGAAGGGGCGAAAGAATGCGAACAAATCGCAGAGCGTCCCAAAGGGACGTCCGAAAACAGCCCGGCGTTTCAACGCCGGGTAAGCACTATAGGATGAAACCCCGTCCCGGAGGGTCGGCTGAAACCAAATCCCTGGCCGGGCGCAATGAACTGGCCACTGACCACTAACCACTGGCCACTGACTCAAATGATCAAAGCTCCCCGAGGAACGCGCGACCTGCTCCCGCCCGACACGGCTCTGTGGAATCACATCGAATCCACCGTCCGCGACGTTTTTCGCGCCTACAACTTCCACGAAATCCGTACGCCCATCTTCGAGGCCACCGAACTTTTCGCCCGCGGCGTCGGCGAAGAAACCGACATCGTCAGCAAAGAAATGTACACCTGGTGGGATACGCTGAGCAACGAAAAGAGCATTATCGCAGCGTGGTTTGAAAAGCACCGACAGGAATTGGTGACGACACATGGCCTGCCTTCACTGCAATCCGGACGCCCAGATCTTATTGTTGAAACAGAGAACGAGATCGTCGCAATAGAAGCAAAGTTCAGGCCGGACCGTAATACCCTATTGAGGCTGTACCAATTCTCCAAGCAGGCGCAAGATTGGCTCAGACCGAACGGACCCAAATTGAGGCTTGTTGTTGTGGCTCCGTCAGACGCGCCACTTGACGATTGGTTTCGCGAAAGTGCCAAGAATCAGGGGATCGACGTTGAAACTGTCGATATCGATTATCCACAATCTCTCACCCTCCGCCCCGAAGCCACCGCCGGAATCGTGCGCGCCTACATTGAGCACAAGCTCTGGGACCGCGGCCTCAACAAGCTCTACTGCATCGGTCCCATGTTCCGCCGCGAGCGTCCGCAAAAAGGCCGCTACCGCCAGTTCTATCAAATCGATGCCGAGGTCATCGGCCCCGCGTCCTCGGGGAGCGACTCACCCGCCCGCGACGCCGAAATTCTGGAGATGCTCGCCACCCTTCTCGATCGTCTCGACATCACCGACTGGAATCTCGAACTCAACTCCGTAGGCACGCCCACTGACCGCCTTAAGTTCAACGAAGCCCTCCGCGCCGCGCTCGACCCGGTCAAAGAAAAAATGTGCGCTGACTGCCAGCGCCGTGCCGTCACCAATCCTCTCCGCGTCTTCGATTGCAAAGTTCCCGAAGATCAGCCCATCATCGATACCCTTCCGCGCATCAGCCAATTTCTAGGCGAAGACTCGCGCCAGCACTTCGAAGCCGTCCAACAGATTTTGCGCGCGGTAGGTGTCGATTTTCATATCAACGACCGGTTAGTCCGCGGTCTCGACTACTACACCCGCACCGCCTTTGAATTCACTCACGGCGCGCTGGGCGCGCAAAATGCCATCCTCGGCGGAGGCCGCTACGACGGCCTGTCCGAAGCTCTCGGAGGTCCCGCCGCCCCCGGCATCGGATTCGCCATCGGCGAAGACCGCCTCGTCCTCACCCTGCAGGAAAAAACTCCCGCCGAAACCATTGTCCGCAAGCCCAACGTTTACATTGCCCCCATGGCCGGCATGAATATCGAAGCTGCGCGCCTGTCCCGAGAACTCCGCCGTAAAGGTCTGATCGTCGAACTGGGCGACGAAAATTTCCGTCTGAAAAAATCCTTCGAAGCCGCCGCCAAAGCCGGAGCCAAATACATTCTGATCGTGGGCGAGAACGAAATAAAAGCCCAAGCCTTCGCCCTAAAAAATCTAGCTACGGGAGAACAAGTAAGTGTGCCCCGCGCCGATCTGGCAAAAGAAATTAAAGCTTAAAGAGCGGTTGCCCCACCCTTCTCGCGCCTTTTGCGACAGGGTGGGGATTTTGACGCTAAGATTTGGCTGGCGTAGCTCCGCAACGAAGCATAAGAATCAAACTGCGGCTTCTGCCGCCGAGGGAGCCTACATGAACCGTTCCATAACTCTATCCCTATTCTTACTATCTGCAATCCTAACCACGTCAGCTCAAACCCCCAAGCCTCCCACCGAATTCGAAAAGACTCTCATCTCCGCCGAAAATACTTTTATCGCCGCCGCCAAAAAAGGCGATCCGGAATTCTTCAAGCGCACTCTCGCCGACGACTTCCAATTCGTCCCCTTCGACGGCCAACTCTACGACCGTCAAGACATGGTCGACCAATTCGGCGAAGGTGGCCTCGATCTTCTCGCCTACAACATGAAAGTCATCCCCATCAGCGACGCCGCCGCCATCGTGACCTACGACGTGGTCCTCCGCGTTCCTCCCGAGGAAGATCAAGGCCCTCCGCCCCGCTACCAGCACTTCAGCACAACCTGGGTAAAGCAAGGCGAAGCCTGGAAGATAAAATTTCAACAAATGACCGTCTCCCACTGGGGCGACTGGTAGAAAATAACAAATCATGTAGCCCCGGACGCATTCGTCCGGGACTCATCCCTAACCCTAACTCACGATTGCTAATTTTCCCCGCCGCCATTACCATGACCCCGCAACCACTGGAGCGTCTAACCCAATGAACGAACCTCGAATCGAGGAACCGACGCTCTTAACGAGGACCTCATGAAAACTATTCTCACGCTCGCCGCCTGCCTGTTGATCTCCGCCGCGGCCGTCGCTCAATCGGAAATGGACCTGCCCAAGCCCGGCCCTGAACAGAAAAAAATCGACTATTTCGCCGGCACCTGGACTCTCGACGGCGATACTAAAGCCAGTTCCATGGGCCCCGCCGGCAAAGTCACCGAGACCGAAAAGTGCGAGTGGATGGAAGGCGGTTTTTTCCTGGTCTGCAAAACCGACTACACCAGCAACACCATGGGCAACGGCAAGGGTATTTCCTTCCTCGGCTATTCCAACGACGCCAAGGCCTATACCTACCGCGAGTTCAACAGTTGGGGAGAGTTCGAAGATTCCAAGGGACAGAATGACGCCGACACCTGGACCTGGACTGCCGACGAAAAGATGGGCACCATGAGCTTCAAAGGCAAGTTCACCATGAAGATCACCTCGCCCACCACCTACAACTTCACCTACGAAATGTCGCCAGACGGCACCAAGTGGAACACGATCATGGACGGCAAAGCTACCAAATCAAAATAGCTTTCTCGATAGAAGACGCGGCCAGTGCCCCATTCTAACGTCGCGTCCTTTGCGACGTTAGAGTCGGGATTTTGACGTTAGGCGCTCACCTCCAAGCCCGGCGCTTTAGCGCCGCGTGGTCCCCTTAGACGGAGAAGCTTCGGCCGCACGCCCCGTAGGGACGCCTGAATACCATGACAAATGTCATCGCCCACCGTTGACCAATTGCACTGGCACGCCCTCACCGCATCTCATACTCTGACCTTGCATTCGACGAAGCCCAACATTAAAGGAGCACCCATGACCCGCAAACTCCTCCTCGCCGCAACTCTCATTCTGTTAGCCGTCTCCGCCCTGGCCCAAATGCCTGCCAAGCCCGGCCCCGAAGCCAAAAGACTCGACTACTTCGTCGGCAACTGGACCATCGACGCCACCATCGGCCAGGGTCCGTGGGGCGCCGGAGGCAAATTCACCTCTACCGCAACCACCATTTTCATGCCCGGCGACTTCTACCTCCAGACCCAATCCGACTTCAAGATGCCCCCCGAAGTCGGCGGAGAAGGCAAGTCCACCGCTATCGTCGGATACGACGCCGAACAAAACGTCTACACCCGCGACGAGTTCAACAGCCAGGGCCGCCACGTCTCCTCCAAAGGCACGTTCGCCGCAGACACCTGGACCTGGAACGCCTCGCAGAACTACGGAGGCACCGATGTACAGATCCGCACCACCGTCAAGCAACTTTCCCCCACCAGCTACAACCTGAAAGTAGAAACTTCCCTCGACGGCACAACCTGGACGACCTTCATGGAAGGCAAAGCCACCAAAAAATAAAAAGGATTGAGAACCGACGGATGGAGCAGGTGAAAAGAGATTCAAAATACAAAAGCGGCCCGGCCAGCCACCGGACCGCTTTTCTACGTGGATTCCTGACCTGCCGTCGTCACCGCTAAGCGGCGGAATGATCTCTTCAGCCCGTCAGCGCTTCGCCCCTTGCGGGGATCAAGCACCGCATTTGCCAAAGTCCGATTGCGCATCCGTAATCTTGCGATCACCGAACTCACAACCGCAGCGACTACCAGTGGCCCGTCCAACTCAAAGAGCTGGATGTGGGAGAAGGCCGCAACGCCCGGGCAACCAGTTCGCGCACATGCGCGTAGCTGATACGTCCCCCGATGATTCACCCTCGAGAATCACCGTCTGCCACCGGCTTCTGCCGCAATCATTCAGCAAGCCAGAAACTCTCACGTTTTCGCTGAACCCACTTTCCATCACATTGTTGCGTCCCGCAATAAAAAACTATTCCCTGTTTGTGCAGAATCTGTGGACGACGCGACTTCCCTGTGGACGCTTGAGGAAAACTCAGCCCTCATCATTTTCGCGGCGAGGGGATGTCCCCTGCATAGCCCGCCGCGCAAAATCCATCGCCGCCTCGACCCGCTCCAGGGGATTTCTGGGAAATCCCGGAGGCTCTGAGGCCGCGGGTAGTTCAGCGGGCGTTTCCTCGGGTGATTCGACCGCCATCCGCAGCAAATCCCAAGCCTCGCGATATTCCTCATACCGCGCAAACTTCGATTTCGAAAACAGACAGACCGTCTCCCTCCCCAAAACTTTCTCCGCCGGGATGATGTACCAGGCATCTTTCTTCACCACGTAAGCCGCAACAAAATCGAACGACCCGCGGGCATACGCCTTATTTCCTCTGCCTCGCAGGCAGCATTCATATCCCCCACCCGATCGGCACACCGTGGACTTCACCTGCACGCTCACAAACCGTCCCGGATGCCCGATCACAAAATCGTAACTCCTCGATTCTCCCCAAGGCTTGCTCACCGCCAACCCGCGCTCCCCCGCCCGCGCCATAAACACCGACTCCACCCACTCCCCCCGCGCCTTAGCATCCCTGATAATCCCCGGCTTCCGCGTCTTCATTCATCCACCTTTTAACTTCTGTCATTCCAAGCAAGCTCTTGGATTGACGGACGTCAATCCAAGGCGCGTGGAGGAACCTGCTGTTACCCCCGTCCACAAGGCCAAAGCCGCCTCATGCTCCGATTCGACCGAAATGAAAAGTCAGAAGCAAGAGAATTAAGAGAAAAAGCGGGAAGACGATTCCCAAAGTGGGAAGCGAGGCCGGTGTGGAGCGGACACTCCTGTCCGCTACCTTTGACTTCGAAGGCGGAGGCACAAACAGGAAGGGCACGACTTCAGTCGTGCCGTAAGGGTCTGATGTGTTGAGCCCAGGGTTGAGCCGCGGGGATACCGTGGAAGAGCGGCGCTTAAGTGCCGCGTAAAGGACAAAAAACAAAACGGGCTTTAGCCCCCCCGTGGGGAGTCAGCGCCAAGTCAAGATGTTTGCCTGCGCCACCGATAACCGAGTGCCCCATTTTCCGCCTCTTTTGCGAGAAGTGGGCAGCAATACCGCCGACAGCACGGCTGTGCATTCTGCAATACTTGGTGGCCCAACACCTGTGGCAGATTTTCTCAGACAATGAGCATACGATGAAAGCGATTTTTTCCACCGATGCTCTCCATGGTATCGCAGGACGAGGTCCCCGAAGCGGTTGTCGAATGTCAGGGTCAGCGAACCGTCCATAATCTTCCTGACAAGCTCATCTTCCTTGTAGTCGGTGCCTTTCAGAAAGCTCTCATAGCGTGTAATCAACTCCCTTAGAGCATCGTGCGCAGATGCCAAACCTTTGCGTTTGAGCAACTGCTCTAGACGCTCAGTCGGTGTGTATGCCACCATCTCCCTAACATCGTCAGGGCGCACGGTCTTCTTCTCGGAGAAGACGGCAAGGAGGAAAAGCAAAGCTGAGTAGCAAGTCAGCAGACGACTGTGTTTCAGTTTATAGTTCTTTAGTTTGCGCTTCGCTTTCTTGATGGGCGGAATGGTCTGGGTTCGCGCCTCGTAGTTGACGCAAAAAGTTCGCCACATGCGGAGAATGTCATTCGCAAGAAAGGCTGGCAGAAAATCACTTTTGTGACCTGGATAGTCCTTCCAATATGCAGCGATCACGTCGTCTATGACCTGATCGTAAACTTTCCTCCCCAACAGAGGTTTGCTCTCCAGCAACAGAAGTAACCTCGCTGTAAACGTATTGTTCACGTCATCGTGAGGATGTCCGAGAGCACCAGTCAACTCCGAGATGACGTGCCTCGTCAGGTATTCCCCATCGCCAGAAAAGGGAGGAAAACCAAGTTCTGTTGTCGCTTCAATCAAATCTGCTTTTATGACGATTTCGTCTAGGCGAGTGAGGTGAGGGTCTCTGACCGTGCCTTTGCTGACAATAAAGAGGTCAAGATCGCTATGAGGGCTTGCCTCGCCCCGGGCTACAGATCCTGTAATGTAGGCGCATGCTTTGCCCCTGCATAAGGCTTCGGCCCGCTTCAACCGTAGTTGTAATTTGTTGATCCGCTCGGTGGCCTGACTACGTCTTTCTACCAGTAATTGCCCCATCCTTGCCCTCCCATCGAAACACAGTGGCAAATACCTCGGCCTGTTCCTTAGCATCATCTAGGGCATGATGCGTGTGCTTACTCTTGGCTCGGAGGGAAGGAAGGAGTCTAGAACGTCCGGCCTCGGAAATTGGAACGCCGGCCTTCACAGCATAAGCGGTCTTCACGTCGTAACAAAGAGAGTGATTGAACGGCGAGCCACCCATCGCGAAGCTGGTGAAATACCAATACAACCAAGACCAATCAAAACTAAGGGGATACGCGACGAGAATGGGTTTGCCACTGCCGGCGATGTCTCTTATCCAGTGCGCCGCCTCGGTCATGACAGTTACGGGGTCGCCGCCTTCGCGCAACAGACGATCGCGATCCAACCCGTTCACTCGAAGAGCGTCTGCTTGGTACTTGTCGGAGATTGGGCGAAGCTCGCGATAGAATGCCTTTTCGAAATTGGCGGGGGGGCTAAATTCACGGCCATTGAACATTCCCGCGAAAACCAACGCGAAAGACAACATCGAGTAGGGGCCCGGAATAGGGCCATCCGTCTCCACATCAGCGGAAAAGTAGATATCCCTTGCGGCTTTCATTGACTCTGCGCAATTGTCCTGCTGACCGGACTCGTGTTCAAGATCAGGACGAGCAACCGCAATAGCATTCATTTCCACGCTCTAGATCGCCGTAAACGTTTATGCGGGGGTAAGAAGGAGTATAGATCAGAAAAAACGTCAGTGAAGTTGTTTTTCCACAGACTAGGGACAAATGTTATACACATCAACCCGCAGCAACATCTTTGATTCATGCCAATACGGAATGCTCTACTGAGGGAAAAGCCAAAGCCCCGAGAGTCACTCGGGGCTTTTGAATGGGGACTAACCGCCGCCTGCGAACTTTGATCGTAACAGCCAAGACCTTCGCGTCAACGTCATTTGCTCCATGCCGCGAAAAGCAGGTTCCTCACCGGGCCTTCGGCCCGATTCGGAATGACAACGGTTTGAGGAGATTCGGGCGAAAGAAAAAAGGCACGGCCGAAGCCGTGCCTCAAGATCTATCCGTGCAATCCGCGTAAATCCGCGGCGACGAAGTTGAGGCGTTTGCGGGCGTGAGCCCGCAGCCGAAATCCTGAGTGAAGCGAAGGATCTCTTCTAGTCTCTTACTCCATCCATAAACGCCCGCAGCTTCCGCGACCGTGACGGATGCCTTAACTTCCGCAGCGCCTTGGCTTCGATCTGGCGGATGCGTTCGCGGGTGACCGCAAAGCTCTGCCCAACTTCTTCCAGTGTGTGCTCCGAACCGTCTTCCAATCCAAACCGCATCTTGATGACTTTTTCTTCGCGCGGGGTCAGCGTGCGCAGGACCTGTCCCGTCTGGTCCTTGAGATTCACGTTGATCACCGCTTCCGCCGGCGAAACTACCGCGCGGTCTTCGATAAAGTCTCCCAGATGCGAATCTTCTTCTTCGCCGATCGGCGTTTCGAGCGAGATCGGTTCCTGTGCGATCTTGAGAACTTTCCTCACTTTCGCGACCGGAATGTCCATGCGTTTGGCGATCTCTTCGCTGGTCGGTTCGCGTCCCAGTTCCTGCACGAGCTGACGCGAGGTGCGGATCAGCTTGTTGATCGTTTCGATCATGTGCACCGGGATGCGGATCGTGCGTGCCTGATCGGCAATCGCGCGGGTGATGGCCTGCCGGATCCACCAGGTGGCGTACGTCGAAAATTTGTAGCCACGGCGGTATTCGAATTTGTCCACGGCCTTCATCAATCCGATGTTGCCTTCCTGAATCAGATCAAGGAACTGCAGTCCGCGGTTGGTGTATTTCTTGGCAATCGAAACAACGAGACGAAGATTGGCCTCGATCAGTTCCCGCTTGGCCTGCTCCGCGTCCATGTCGCCCTGGATGATCTCGCGCTGGGTCCGCTTGAGCTCCTGGAACGACACTCCGGTTTCGAGTTCAAGTTTTTCGATTTCGCCGCGAATGGACCGGGCTTGCCGCCGGTATTCTTTTTTTTGTTCCTCGCTGCGCGTAGCCTCAGCCTTGCGCTCGAGATTTCCAGTTTGGCGGTCGAGCGAACGCATGCCGTCAACGGTTTTGGCGACGCGCTCGATCAGTCGCTTGCGCTCGGCGTTGGTAAAGCCCAGCTTGCGGAGGGCAATCGAAGTCGCAACGATGGCGCGCGCCAGCTTGCGGCGGGCGCGACGGTGGTCCTTGGGCTTCTTGGTCTTCGAAACTTCGTGAAACTTCTCTTCGAGGACGGTGGCCTTTTTATACAGCTTGGCCATGTCGTCGATCTTGTCGGTGAACTCATTCAGGCGGTTCTGCAGGATCTCGTCGGTGATCTCTTCTTCATCGAAGGTCACGACTTCTTTGATCGAGCGAACGTTCTTCTTGAGGTCTTCACCCAGGGTCAGCAGCTCGCGAATAACGATGGGTGATCGGGAGAGCGCCTTGAGCACGCGGATTTGGCCGCGCTCAATGCGCTTGGCGATTTCTACTTCGCCCTCGCGCGTGAGCAGCGGCACGGTTCCCATCTCGCGCAGATACATGCGGACGGGGTCATTCGTCTTCTCCAGCGCTCCGGGGGTCAGGTCGAGTTCTACGTCCTCGCCTTCCTCGGATTCATCGAATTTTTTATCGAGCGCCGCCGAAGGCATTTTCGGGCCTTCCAGAACGTCGATACCTTGCGTACCGATAGTCGTCAGCAGATCGTCAAGGTCTTCGGGGCTGTGCACGTCATGCGGTATGAGGTCGTTGACCTGGTCATACGTGAGGTAGCCCTTTTCTTTACCTGTGTCGATCAGCTTTTTAATATCGTCAAACTTATCGTCTAGAGCCAAGAGGTGTTGTCCTTAAACGTAATTTCGTTCACGCAGTCGCGTGTGATAGATTTCCGGAAAGGGTGGGAATCTGGGGTCCTGCGGGATTGTGCGCCTAGCACAAACTTACAGAGTTTAGCACATAAGTGCTGCCCCGTCTATCGGTTGCCCGCTTGATGATTCTCACGCCCGCCGCTTTTACAAACTCCGCTGAATGATTAGATGGCAGCGGAAGCCTTTTTGTTTCAAGCACTTTTCTTACTATTGGCAGAATTTGGCGCGTCTGGCTGGGCCAGACTGGGGTCGCGCAGGGCGCGGCTAACGCGCTCCAGCTCGGCCAGCAGTTCGCGGAGCCGGTCTTTATCGGCCGCGAGGCCCGGTTTCTTGAGCTCGCGCTGGACATCCTCCTGGCGGCGGCGCAGATGAATGCGACGGAGCGCGCGGACTGCAGCTTCGAGGACCTCGGCGGTTAGCTCTTCCTCTTCCTTCAGCAGGATGGAGGCCAGCATGCGGCGGTCGGCGTCGCTGGCGGGCACTTCCAGTACATCGGCGACCTCGGCGCTGGCATTGAGCAGCGACTCGGCGAGCGACTCGGTCGCGAGGCCGCGATGCAGGCTTTCGTTCTGCAGGACGAAGGCGGCCTGGCGGGCGGGATCAAATTCTTCTTCAGCACCATCACGCATGGAGAGATGTTCCTGGCCGGGCTGCATTTGGCGGGCGGAGGCGAGGGCGCGAATCAGGATTTTTTCGGCGTCGGTGACCTGGGCTTCGGCCGCCGCTTTCACCGCGGATGCGGAACGCGTGGAGGCAGCGTGGCGCAGTTCCTGGCGGAGAACCGCGCCGTCGATGCCGAGCTTCTGCGCAATCTCGTGAGCGAGTTCGTCGCGGACGATGCGGCTGGGAATGCGCTGGACGTGGGGGAGCAGATAATTCACCGCCTTCACTTTGCCGTCTGCGCCGTGGACGGCGAACTGTCCGCGGGCGCGCTCGATGAGATAGTCGAAATAGCGCTGCGAGTGGCGGAGCGCGTCTTCGTAAGCTTCCTTGCCTTTGCGGCGGATGAAGAGATCGGGATCGAATCCCTGCTCGAGGGTGAGGACTTTGATTTGAAATTCTTCTTCGACCAGCAGGCCGAGGGTGCGCTCGGTGGCGCGGGCTCCGGCGGTGTCGGGATCGAAGTTCACGACTACGTTTTTGCTGAAACGGCCGAGCAGCTTGGCTTGCAGCTCGGTGAAGGCGGTGCCGGAGCTGGCAATGACGTTTTGAAATCCGGCCGCGAAGACGGAGATGCAATCCATCTGGCCTTCGACGAGGATGGCGTAATCGAATTTGCGGATCCAATCTTTGGCGTGATCTAGATTGAACAGGACTTTGCTCTTGGAGTAGATCGCGGTCTCGGGGGAGTTGAGATATTTTGGTCCGGCTTTTTCGTCGGTGGAGAGGGTGCGTCCGGTGAAAGCGATGACTTTGCCAGCTTCGCTCGCGATTGGGAACATGACGCGGTTGCGGAACTTGGAGTACATGGCGGCGAGCTTAGAGCTTTGAGTCGCGAGCTGCGAGCTATCAGCTTCCGGTCCGGCGGCAGAGTCAAAGTCCCCGCCCAAGCGGAGCTTGGACGGGGCACCCTCGGGAGTTGTTTCCTTCCAGGAAAATAGTCCACTTTCGCGTAGGACTTCTTCGCCGAACTCGGATTTCAGGCGATCGCGGAGGAGAAATCCGGAGTCGGGAGCGTATCCGATGCGGAACTTGGCGATCATCTCTTCGTTGAGGCCGCGGCCTGCGAGATATTCGCGGGCTTTGGCGCCCTCGGGGCGGCGCAGGCATTCCTGGAAGAAGGCTACGGCGCGCTCGTGGACATCGAGGAGTTGTCCACGCAGGCGGGCTTCTTTGGCTTCTCCGGGCGTGGAATAGCTCGCCTTGGGCAGGGGAATGCCGAGCTTTTGCGCGACCAGGCGGACGGCTTCGGGGAAGGTGATGCTTTCGATTTTCTGGACGAAGCTGAATACGTCACCGGAGACGCCGCAACCGAAGCAGTGGTAGAACTGGCGGGTGGCGTGGACGGAGAAGGAGGCAGTTTTTTCGCCGTGGAAGGGACAGAGTCCTGAGAAGTTCTGCGATCCGGCCTTTTTGAGCTTGATGTAATCGCCGATGATGCGGACGATGTCGGCCTGCTGCTTGACGGTGTAGGCGAAATCGCCGGGGTTGGACATTTTGGGTCGGGAATCTCCTTGGGAATTGTGAGGTAAGTATGGGGTGAGTTGAATATAGCCGATGCGGATTGCTGTGGAGAAGCTGTGGAATATTAGGATTAGGCGTGCAGGGTTGGGGAAAAGCGGGAACTCAGGGCTCGGAAAATCCTTCTCGACTCTGATGCATTATGAGGGAAGCCAGCTCCTCAGCTCTGTGACGCGTAATTCCGTTGGCTTGCTCGATAGCCAACGGGTGGTCATTTTCCTCGATCACAACGAGTGGGCGCGTTCCCACGGGCTGGACCAGAACCTTCGTCTTCAGGTTCAGGATCTCGGGATACTCAGCGAGGGAGTTGGCGAGCCTGCCCTTGAATGGTCCGTGGGACGTCTCTCTTCCTGCGAGTTCCCAGCAGTTCTCTATTTCGTCAAAGACTTCTTCCTTGACGGAGGCCCAGAGTCCCCAAAGGAAGGGTTCATCCGACCCGATGATTGGGATTTCGAGACAGCCCCTGATGAAGAACCATTTTTGATCGATGATGTATTGATCGGAGCCGCGGATCGTTCGCGCATCACGCTCCTCCCGGTTCATGTTTGCGTACATGTCGGGAGAGTCGGCCGCAAAGCTCAGCGGGAGGCGTTCGTGAAACCTGCCGCAGCATGAGCATTTGTAGCCGTCTGGCATGCCATTAAATTAGCACTGTCGTCGCGGATGCTGTTGCGGCGGACTGAATCGGCCTTTCGCTTCGCACTCGAATGACAGACCTACCCGGCGCTCAAGCGCCGGGCTATTTTCGTCCGCCCCTTCGGGGCGGGGTAGGGCAAGAGTAGCGGCAGCCCCGGGGGCTAAAGCGCGCAATCTCTGGAGGCCGTTACGCGGCCCTAAAGGGCCGCTCTTCCACAATTGCGCTCGCGCGCACATTCGCACTCGTGACTTGTCTAAACTCTCAATTCCACTACCGTGGCACCGCCGCCGCCTTCGTTTTGCGGGGGCTCGGCTACTGTGGCTACGTGGGGGTGTTTTTGCAGCATTTGGCGGAGGGCTTTGCGTAAGATGCCCATGCCGCTGCCGTGAACTACGCGGACGCGCGGGAGTCCGGCTAAGAAGGCGCGGTCGACGAATTTTTCTACTTCGCGGGAGGCGTCGTCTACCGTCTGCCCGATAACATTGATTTCGGTGGGGACGTTGGCGGATTCGTCTCGGAGCGATACGGAGATGCCGCGGGCGCGTGCGGCTTTGAGCGGAGTGTCTCCGGCGCGCGGGGCGCTGGAGAGGACTTCGGCTATGTCGTGGCGGGCGATTTTCATTTTCAACGCGCCCATCTCGACTTCGAAGTGATTTTCGTCTGTCTTGCGAACGACCCTTGCAGGGCGTCCGGTTGATTTCAGTTTCACCGTGTCGCCTTCGGCCACGTGCTTGACGAGTTGCGGCTGGGCGTGAGGATCGCCTTGATCGGCCCCGGTGGAATGGGCGACTACGGTGGAATCGAATTGCTCGCGAAATTCGCGGCGGAGCTTGGCGATGCGGCGTTCGGCGTCTTTGGAAAGTTTCTGAGCTGCGGCGCGATCCTGAATGGCAGTGATGGCTTCGCGGGCATGATATTCGAAGTCGCGGAGAACGCTTTCGAGTTTCTTTTCCATCTCGCGAACTTTTACTTGCTGTTCTTTTTTCCCTTCCGTCGCCAGCTGAGTTTTTTCGCGTTCCAGATCCTGTTCGCGAGCTTTCATGCGCACGCGTTCGGCTTCGGCCTCGCGGAGATCGGCGTGGAGCTTATCCAGGAACTGACCTACATCGCGGGCTTGCGTGCCTAGCTTGGCGCGGGCGCTTTCAATGATGGAAGGA
Source organism: uncultured Acidobacteriota bacterium (assembly GCA_963701925.1). Lineage (GTDB taxonomy): Bacteria > Acidobacteriota > Terriglobia > Terriglobales > Acidobacteriaceae > Sulfotelmatobacter. The sequence continues at coordinate 243,056 of CAVPBQ010000003.1, read as the reverse complement.
TTGAGGCCGAGGCGCTGGGCGATGTTGATTCCGGCGGAGGCACCGGGGACGCCGATTTTCAGATCGTAAGTGGGCTGCAAGGTTCGCTCGTCGAAACCTACGGCGGCGTTGAGGACTCCAGGAGTGTTGGCTCCGTAAACTTTGAGCGAGGTGTGATGCGTGGAGATGACGGTGATGCATCCGATGTGGGCGAAGTGCGCGGCGATGGCTACGGCGAGCGCGGCGCCTTCTTCGGGATCGGTGGCGGAGCCCAGCTCATCGAGCAGGACCAGCGAATCGGGCGTGGCCTGGCGCGAAATGGAGTCGATGTTGGTAACGTGCGCCGAGAAGGTGGAGAGATTCTGCTCGATGGATTGATAGTCTCCGATGTCGGCGAAGACGGCGTCGAAGACTGGAAGGTCGGCGCGATCAGCGGGGACGGGCAGTCCGGATTGGGCCATCAGGGCGAGGAGGCCTACGGTTTTCAGGGTGACGGTTTTGCCGCCGGTGTTGGGGCCGGTGATTACCAGCTGTCGGCGGGGGCCTTCGAGTTCTACCGATATGGAGACTATGGTTGCATTCTTTGTTTTTAGATTTCTTTCCAGGAGTGGGTGGCGGGCATTGTGGAGTAGGAGGCTCGGAAGGCTCGGCTTCGCCTCGCTGGACGGACGAATGCGTCCGTCCCCACGTGAGGCGGATTGGCTCGCTTCGCTCGCTGGACGGCCGAGGCGGCCGTCCCCACATGGGTTTTCCCCAGGTGAGTCTGCTCCACGCGAGCCGGTTAACGTTACTGCTACTGCATTGTAGTCGTCGGCGAATCTGGCTTTGGCGAATTGGAGCTCCAGTTCGGAGAGCGCTTCGGCTGCGGCGAGAATTTGTGGAGCCTGGGTGCCGATGCGGGCGGTCATCTCGAGAAGGATGCGGTGAATTTCGGAGAGCTCTTCTTCCAGGAGACGGACTAGTTCGTTGTTCTGCTCGATGGTCTCGAGGGGCTCGACAAAAACTGTTTGGCCGCTGGAACTGGCTCCGTGAACTACGCCTTGCACGCGGCGCTTCTGCTCGACCTTTACGGGGATGACGAAACGCTCGCCGCGGATGGTGATGAGTTCGTCCTGCGTGGCGCCGCCTTCGGAGAGGCGGCGGAGATATCCTTGAAGAGATTCCTGGATGGCGCGACGCTGCCTTTCGATTTCGCGGCGGATGCGGGCGAGCTCGGGAGAGGCTTTGTCTTCGAGCGTGCCATCGGGCTGAATTTTGTTGCGGAAGGCGCGGAGGAACTCGTTGAAGTCGACGATCCGGGCGGAGAGCGCGTGCACTTCGTGCCATTCGGAGCGCATGGCGGCGGGAGGATGCTGGGCGATCTGGCGCCATTCGGCAGCGCGGTCGACGAGTTGAATGATGTCACGGATTTCGGTGGTTTCCAGAGCGGCTCCGGCGATGCGGGATTGTTCTACGAGGGAGGAGACTTCGGATAGGCCGAAGAAATCGAAGCGCCCGCCGACGCGGCGGAACTCGCGGATCTCGCTGGTGAGGGATTGTTGGCGGGCGATCCATTGGCGATCAGTGGTGGGGGCGAGGGCTGCGATGCGTTTCTGGCCGAGAGGAGAGGACGAATAGCCGCGCAGGAGTTCGCGGAGGGAATCGAACTCTAAGGCGCGGGCGGAAGTGTGTAGCAACTCGGCGGACATTGCGTTGGATACCGGAATTTATGTTACAGGAGCGGGGCGGCATCGGGAGCTCAAGCGCACGGGAAAGCCCGCCGAGCTTTGCTCGGCTGGAGAGCCGGGGCGGCTGTCCCTACATTCTTTTAATCTCCGGAGGCTCCGGCTACGCTGGCTTTGGGTTCGGATAATGGGAGGCGGACTATGAAGAGGGCTCCGCCTTCGGGTTTGTTTTGGCAGGAGATGTGGCCGCCGTGATCCTGGACTAATCCGAAAACGGCGCTGAGTCCGAGGCCGGTGCCTTTGCCTACGGGCTTGGTGGTGTAGAAGGGATCGAAGACGCGCTCGGTATCGCGCACGCCGCGGCCGGTGTCGGAGAATTGCAGAACGACTTCGGCGTCTTGAATGTCGGCGGTAATGCGAAGGGAGCCGCCTTCGGCTTCGCGGAGGGCATCCATCGCGTTCTCGATAATCTCGACGAAGATCTGAAACAGTTGATTCACGTTGCCGCTTATGGGAGGCAGGTTCGGATCGACCGCTAGTTCAACGCGAATCTTGCCGCCGGGGTAACGAGGTTCGAGCATTTGCGTGGCGCGGTGTAGAAGGGTGCCCAGATCGACGAGCGCTTTTTCTCCAGGGGTTTGCTGAGCGAAGCTGAGAAGGTTCGAGACCAAATCACGGGTACGCTGCGCCTGAGTAACAATTTTCCGAAGAAGACTTTTCTGCTGGTCCGAGAGGCCTTCGCGGGCCCACAACTGGTCGGATTGGGTCAGGATGGCATCCAGCGGATGATTGATTTCGTGGGCAGCACCGGCGACGAGAGTTCCGAGCGATTGCAACTTTTCTTTTTGCACCAGCTGATTCTGCAGACGCTTCTGGCTGTCATATCCGCGGCGGGACTCCTGGAGCAGCCCAACCAGCGCTTGGTCCTGTACAAACTGGCGGAGAAAGACAAAGGCGCCGAGGAGGAGCATGGCGGTGAGAACAGTAAAAATGCGGAAGGCTCGCACGATTGGGGGCGAGGGGTCGACTGCGACCGTCCACAGTCCCAGCAAGGGCAGCGACAGGATGGTGAGCATGGCGAGACGCGGAATCATTTTTTTCAGACGCTGGTTGTTGACGGGCGATGTGCTGTTCAGCTCCCATCTTCGGGCAGAGAGAGCAGTGGCCGCCATCCATAGGGGAGCGGCGATGAGCGGCACGTCGTAGTAGCTGCCGGAATAATAAGAGCCGTCGCTCACTGCATGATTGAGCAGCAGCGAGTTAACGGCGTAGAGGGCAGCGGCAAAAAAGAAATTAAGATAGAGCCGCCTCCATCCTCCGAAACTGTTCCATGCCGCAAAGGCCAAAACGGCTGCCAGCAGGATGTTCTCCATGAGATACAGCTGGTTGTAGCAGAAGTCGTAGGCATCTACGTTCAGCAGCACGTACTGATGCGGAAAAACCAGGAAGGCGTAGAGAAAACTCCACCAGCCCAGAAGCATCAGAAAATTAAGAGCGCTGAGACGGGCGCTGCGCGGACGCTTTCCCAGGTCCGGACGCCAGGCAACGGCGGCGATCATCGGCACCACGTGAAAGAAGAGAACGATGTCGAAGAAATAAGGATCTGGAAAGTTCTGGCGCTGCACCACTTCGGTATAGACCCAGGCAGCCTGATTGGCTGCCCACAAGAAAAAGCCCGCCGTCATGAGGATCCAGAAACTGCGCTCTGTGGGCGGTCTGGCAATGCAGGCCGCAAGCGTGGCGGCGGCTACGGCAGTGAAAAGGATGCATTCGAAAACATCGGCAAAGGCGGTGAGAGCGAAGCCTTTGTGTGCGGTTAACGATACGGCTGCGAACGCCAAAGTGATAGCGGCGGCGGCGACAAACCACGGGTATCGTCGGAACGGACTCATCCGCCCTAATTTTATGAGGTTTATTTGAGGATTCCGATGACCGTTCGGCATCTGGGAGGTTACTTTCGTCACCTACAGAAGCGCGGCGCTCGATTCCATTCTGCGGAAGGTCGCTTCGATTACGGTCAGAGCGGTCTGGAGAGCGGCTCGGCTCAGGATGTCGCCGGGAACGGGCAGACTGCGCGGGGGCTCGCTTTGCTCGCCGGACGGACGAATGAGTCCCTCCCCACGTTGTGGGTCTCGGATGACAATCCTGGTGGCGGGTTCTAGAATCTATAGTTCTTCTATTCGATGGCGGGAAGGCGGTTCTGGCCTTCCGACTGGTGGCCTTATGACATTCCCTACAACTCGCTTGCGGCGACTGCGCCGTACCGCTGAAGTCCGCAACCTGGTTTGCGAAACACGGCTGACGCCTGATGCGTTTGTCTATCCCTTGTTCGTGTGTCCGGGGGAAGGCGTACGCAAGGAAGTGCGCTCGATGCCGGGTGTGTTCAATCTCTCAGTAGATGAGGCGGTGAAAGAGTGCCGGGAAGTAAAGTCACTGGGCGTGCCGTCGGTGATTTTGTTCGGCTTGCCGGACAAGAAGGATGAAGTCGCGACGGGTGCGTGGGCGGAGAATGGAATCGTGCAGCAGGCGGCACGGGCCATCAAGCGCGAAGTCCCGGGGTTGATTCTGATGGGCGATGTTTGCCTGTGCGAATACATGTCGCATGGGCACTGCGGGATTGTGAAAGCGTCGCCGCTAGCGAAGTCTTTGGGAGCGGCAGCAAGCGATGTGCTGCACGCGGCGCAGACAGTAGTCACGCGAAGCGCGGAGGAGAAGGAGAAGGCGATCGAGAAGGTAGCGTCGCAGTTCGCGGATTACGCGCAGCGGATTGAGTATGAGATCGTCAACGACGCTTCGCTGGAACTTCTGGCGCGGACTTCGGTTTCGCTGGCGAAGGCGGGGATCGATATTATTGCGCCGTCAGACATGATGGATGGGCGAGTGGCGGCGATCCGGCGGGCGCTGGACGAGGCGGAACTGATCAATACGCCGATTCTTTCGTACGCCGCGAAATTTGCTTCCGGCTTCTACGGGCCATTTCGCGAAGCTGCAGACTCGGCGCCGCAGTTTGGCGACCGGCGCTCGTATCAGATGGATGGAGCGAACGTGCGCGAGGCGATGCGTGAGATCGAAGCCGACGTTGAAGAAGGCGCGGACATGATTATGGTGAAGCCGGCGATGCCGTATCTGGACGTGATCGCGGCGGCACGGGAACGATTTGAACTGCCACTGGCGGCGTATCAGGTGTCAGGCGAATACGCGATGATCGAAGCGGCTGCGCGCAATGGATGGATCGAGCGTGAGCGCGTGATGATGGAGTCTCTGCTGAGTATTCGGCGGGCTGGGGCTAGCATCATTTTGACTTATCATGCCAAGGACGCGGCCCGGGTGCTGGCATAGACTCGCCTGAAGAAATGATCTTCTGAACTTGAAAACAGCCGGATGCGCCGGCCTGCGCGGTTCCCACCCTTTCGCAAAAGGCGATGGGGCAGCCCGGGTGTTCTTGATCTAAGCTCCCGAAATTGCACAGCCTTGCGCTGCAACTCGTCATGCTTATGATGATCAACGAGCCGAGCGCCGGGGAACAGTCAGAGCTCGGTTGCGGCTTTTCGCAGACTCAGCTGGAGTTTCAAACCCGATGCGGCGATGATTGGCGGGCAGCGGAGCCATGAGTTCGCGAATGGCAGCGACAATCTCCTGAAGACCAGCGTCGTGGTCATCCAAGCGAGATTCGAGCTCGGAAAGCTTGTGCACAACTTGCTGGTTTAGGACGAACGTTTCACGGAGTTGCACGAAGGCGCGCACCACGAAGAGACTCATTTCGATAGCACGTTTTGAGTTCAAGACGGTCGCAGCCATGATCGCTCCGTGCTCGGTGAAGGCATGCGGAAGATAACGACGGCCACCGTGGAGGGAACTTGAGGTCACATTTTGCAACCTCAAGTTTTTGTATTCGGCGCGCGTGAGAGTGAATTGAAAATCGGCCGGGAACCGCTGCGGATTGCGCTTGATCTGCTGGTTCAAACGCTTGACGGGAACTCCGTAGAGTTGAGCCAAATCGACGTCCAGGATGACTTTCTGATTGCGCAAGATCACGATCTTGGAGCCCACTCTTTTAGTAAGAACGATGGCGGTTTTGTTCATGGTTTGCACCCGGAACTTGAGGTTGCAAATTGCGACCTCAAGATTGAACGGAATAACAGGGCATCATAGCAAGCCGTCACGAGCCTCGGCACAAAGAACAGCTGCCAATGAAACAGACCGTGCCAAAGTAGGAAACCTGGTGGCGGCGGGTGAATGCAGCTTTGGAGGGCAAAAGACGGGGCATCCGATCCACAAAACCTAGAGAGAGGGCAACGGCTGTGCCTAAGCTCCTGCGGCGGTTTGGTTCTGGAACTTCACCTCTACCTGCTTGCGGTCTTCTGCGGAGGCCTGGAACATGGGACGCGGCTTCAGGGCCATGAAGCTGGCGACGAAGACGTCGGGGATTTGTCCGATGCGGGTGTTGTAGGTATTGACGTCATCGTTGAAGAATTCGCGACGGTCGGCAATACACTCTTCTAGTTCTGAAATCCGGTTCTGCAGCTTGAGGAAATTTTCGTTGGCCTTGAGTTGAGGATAATTTTCGGCCACGGCGAAGAGGCCGCGCAGCGCGCTTTCCAACTTAAGGTCGGCCACAGCTTTTTGATTGATGCTGGCGGCATTCATGGATGCGGCACGCGCCTGGGTGAGGGCGAGCAAAGTTTGTTGCTCGTGCTGCATGTAGCCCTTAACGGTTTCAACGAGGTTGGGAATTTCATCATGACGCTGCTTTAGCAGCACGTCGATGTTGGCCAGGGCGCGGTCGTTCTCATTGCGCAGGCGCACTAATCCGTTGTAGAGGATGATGGAGTAAATGCCGACGGCGGCCGCGAAAAAGAGCAGGGCCAGCCCGGAAATGATGCTGCTGTCCATGGGCGCTCCCAAATGTACCTCTCCAAAGTGCCAGCGGGATAGGCGTAGAAGCAAGTACCGGAAGGGTTGCGACGGACGGGGCATAGATAGCCTCTATTTTTCTGGAGTTGGGCCTTTTAGGGTAGGTTTTCTGGCGATTTGCCCAAGGATATAGGCCAACCTCAGATTGTTGCAGGGCATCTAGAGTACGCTGCTTGCCGATGAAATGATTTGAGCGATATTCCGACCCGGCGGAACGACCTCGCTTTGGGGCTAAGCTGTCATGCCGGAAAGAACGAGGAACATGTGTAATGCCCAATTGTGGCTTCGGGAGTGAAACTGAAGTCCAAACGAACGGCAACGGGAAGGATTCCGCGCTTCCGTCATTCTTCATCATCGGGCCTCCGCGCACGGGAACGACATGGCTGCATCAGATTTTGAGCGAGTGCACGTGGTTGGCTCATCCCACGAAAGAGACGCGGTTTTTCGATAAGTATTTCGATTGCGGACTGGAATGGTATAAGGCGCATTATCGCAAGGCAGGCGGCGAGCGGATGATCGGGGAGGTTGCGCCCACCTACTTCGCCTCAGCGCTGGCGCGGCAGAGAATCGCGCAAACGATTCCTCATGCGAGAGTGGTGTGCACATTTCGCAATCCGGTGGACCGCATTGTCTCGCTTTACCGGCTAAAACGCGCGTATGGATTGATCCCGTGGAATTTTGAGGAGGCGCTGGCGCGCGATCCGGAACTACTGGAAAGCAACCGGTATGCGGCACATTTGAAAGAGTGGCGGAATACGCTGGGAGATTCGCAGTTGCTGGTGACTGTGCATGAAGACATCGAGAGGGATCCGCAAACCTATCTGAACAGAATTGTGGATTTTATTGGAGTGCCGCGAATAACGCTGGCCGCAGCGCAGAAGCGTCGTGTGCTGACTTCCGATGAATTGACCGAGCCGCGCAGTTACAGCTGGACGCGGGCCGGGATCCTGTTGGCAGAGTGGTTGAAGGCACGACGGCTGGACTCAATGGTGGCCACGGCGAAACGAGTGGGGGCGTCGAAGTTGTTCGTGGGTGGAGGGCCCGCGTTTCCGGAGCTAACGGCTTCCCAGCGGGTGCGACTACGCCAGATGTTCCGACCGGAGGTGGAGGAGTTGGAGGAGATGTTGAATCGGGATTTTTCGGAGTGGAAATAGAGGGTTGATTCTGTAAGGCATGTCTCGGCGCTGGGCTTCGGCTTCGCGGGACGGACGAATGCGTCCGTCCCCACGTGGGCGTTAGTCTTTGCCGGGTTTTTTGGGCGTCAGGTCGCAGACTCTGCGGACTTCATCCAGGTTCATGCCCGCGGGGGAGAATTCAGCGATCTGGCGTCCGCTGGGAGTTGGCAGGGCGATGTTGACGACTTGCCCGCCGATCATGCCGCGCGCGGTGCCTTTGTCCATGGAAAGGATGCGGCCTTGCCAGTTCCAGCCGTGGAAGTTGTGGACGTCATCGACGCGGACCTCAACTTCGAGTTGGGGCTGGCCCCAGAATCCGGGGCGGTTGGGACGTATGCGGACGCCGGGATTGAATTCGGCGGTTTTGAATTTGCCGTCTTCGCAAATGAATTCAACGCGAGGTTGGTAATCGGGATCCTCGCGGAAATAGTTGTTCGCGAGGAGCTCGAAGCGCACGCGCTTGGCGCCGGTCATTTTGTCTTCTGATTTGAACTCCATCCATTTTCCACCGGCACTGACGCCGTCCTGCTCGCCCTGGTAGGGGCTCATGGCGCCACCTTGCGCGAAGGCGGACAGCGAGATGGCGCAGAAGAGTGCGAAAAAGGCCAGAGCCGTCCAGGCTGCGCGGGCCGGGCAATTGGGTTTAGAAAAGTTCACGGGGCATCCTCCAAACAGTACTCCCTAATCATATTGAACCCTGAACTGGGTATAAAAGTTGCATAGAAAGTGACCGGGGGCGGCGGCGCTTGCGAAGCCAGTAGAAGCTGATTCCTGCGCTTCGCCGGAAGGCGGCTCCGCTTGGGATGATGCCTGCAAGCAGGGGACGCTTACCTGGGGTCGATTTTGAGGTCGATATAGACTTGGGAGCGGTCGTCGAACTGGCTGACCGACTTGAGGTCGCTTTTGTGGCCTTTGTACTGGGCGTAGACCTCGTAGTCGATGGCGGTGGAGAGCGCCGGAAAACGGTAGGAGCCGTCGGCGCCCACGATATAGCTTTTGATGGCCCGCGTACGGGTGTTGGTGAGATAGACCACGGCGTCGGGAAGCGGGTTGTCCTGAGGATCGAGGACGCGACCGTAGAGGAGGCGTCCGACGGCCTTGTCTTTCTTATCAGGCGCGGCGTGGGCTATCGCGGCCAGTGCGATCAGCACAGAGCAGAGTACCGCGGTAGCCGCCAGGGCAGAACGATTGTGCGGCATCGTACGGACATTGTCTCATGAGGGGGCAATGGGGGAAGCCGTTTCGGCTAACGGGTAAGGTGCAGGCCGGTGTCCTGGCGCTCTTCGTTGTAGATGTGAACAGTGACGTCCTGGGCGTGGGCGGGAGCGCCGTTCGCAAGTTTGACACCTTTGAGATCGGCGGAGAGGATGTAGTCGGCTTCTCCGGGGGGAACGCGCTGGGCGAATTCGCCGTGATGATCGGAGACGACCTCCCAGCGGACTTTCTTGGGCTTGTCGGTGGAGCGGCGGATTTTTACGCGGACCCCGTAGATCGGCCGATCATCCGGCCCCCACACGGTGCCGGCGATGAGGGCGTAGGGCTTTTCATTCTCGTGCTGGGGAGCGGAGCTGAGAAGGGTCGAGCGGAGGCTGAGCAGGACTACAAGCAGCAGGAGCCCGGAGCCGGAAAACCAGGTGAGACTCTGGCGCGAGCGGAAATTCCTCGGGCAGAGCTTAGGAGTAATCACCGTCTTCCGTTTCCTCTTCCAGTTCCTCTTCTTCTTCGTAGCCCTCTTCCACAGCCTTCAACTCAAGCGGACTGGTGGTAACGACTTCAAAATCCGTGCCGCACTCGGGGCAGGAGATGACCTCGCCTTCGTCAACGCCGTCTTCTTCGACATCCAGGTTGGTATCGCATTCCGGACAGAGCACCATAAAGCCTCCCTCGCCTATTAGAGCCTCCTGATAATATTTAGATTCTCGATGGCGGTTGGTCAAGTGGAACCGGGCTAGTTTGCGCGGTTTTTCTCCCTGATCAAGAAATAAATCTTTTTGCCATATCGATATTTTGTGGTTGATTGTTGGCGTTCAAATGTTGGCGGATGAGAGGCCCTCCGAGATGAAGCGACTGACAAAGCAATGCGTGAGACTGATGCTGTGGAGCGCGGCCAGCGTTGCCGCGTTTTTTTTGGCGGCTTCGAACTGCGGAGCGCAGGCGGCGGTGGATGGAGTCGCCGACCCACAGATTGCGGCGGCGCTGAAGCAGGTGTCTGCGCAACGGATTCAGGCCACGATTAAAACCCTGGTGAGCTTCGGAACGCGGTCGACGATTTCGGCGCAGGACGCGGAGGCGATTAAGGCCGGCAAAGGAATTGGCGCGGCGCGGGAGTGGATCAAGTCGGAGTTTGAACAGTATTCGAAGGATTGTGGCGGATGCCTGGAGGTGAAGACCGACAGCTTCGTGGAGCAGCCCGGCGGGCGGATTCCGAAAGCGACGGAAATCACCAATGTTTACGCGGTTCTGAAGGGCACAGATCCGGCGAATGCGAAGCGAATTGTGCTGGTCACGGGGCACTATGATTCGCGGAACAGCGATACCTTCAGCGTGAACGGCGACGCTCCCGGGGCAAATGACGACGGCAGCGGGACCGCGGTGAGCCTGGAATGCGCCCGGGTGCTGAGCAAGATGAAGTTTCCAGCGACGATTATTTTCCTGACTGTAGCGGGTGAAGAGCAGGGATTGAACGGCAGCCGGCATTTCGCGAAGATGGCGAAAGAGCAGGGATGGCAGATCGAGGCCGTGCTCAATAACGACATTGTCGGCGGGGATAAGAATTCAGGGCAGGATCATGCAGTGGTGCGGATATTTTCGGAGGGCGTGCCGGTGGCGGCTTCCGAGCAGGATTTGCGGCAGATTCGCGGGCTGGGCGGCGAGAGCGATTCTGGTTCGCGGCAGCTGGCGCGGTATATCGACGGGGTCGGGCAGGTTTATGACGTGGGAGTGAAGCCGATGCTGATCTTCCGGCTGGATCGGTACTTGCGCGGGGGCGATCATTATTCGTTCAATGAGCAGGGATTTTCGGCGGTGCGATTTACGGAATTCCGCGAGGACTACAACCATCAGCATCAGGACGTGCGGACGCAGGAAGGCATCGAATATGGCGATTTGCCGAAGTTTGTGGATTACGAGTATGTGGCGCATGTGGCGCGGCTGAACGCGGCCACGCTGGCGTCTCTGGCGTCGGCGCCAGGGCCTCCTGCGAATGTGCATCTGGCGACGAAGAATTTGGAAAACGATTCGACGCTGACGTGGGACGCTTCTGCGGGCGCGACGGGGTATGAGGTGTTGTGGCGAGCGACCACGAGCCCGGAATGGGAGCATGCAGAAAAAGTTTCCGGTGGGACGCGAGCTACGCTGAAACTTTCGAAGGATAATGTCATCTTTGCCGTGAGGGCGGTGGATCGGGCGGGGCACCGGAGTCTGGCGATGGTGGCCGCGCCGGAGCGGTGAGCCTCCTCAGGGGCTAAAGCCCGGATTTGCGCAGGCAGATTACGGCACGACTAAAGTCGTGCCCTTCCCAGAGTCCGCAGTCCGCGCCCGGGGCACCAGTAGAAGATACGAGTAGAATTAGGGAACGAGGAAATCCAGTGCGGCGATCTGGCGAACCGATGACGTTGAGCCTGCCCCCGTTCACGCGGGCGGTGGTGTGGCTGGTGGGAGTCAATACCGGAGTTTATCTGCTCAAACTTCTGGTGGAAGCCACCACTCGACTGCCGGTCGAGGCTTTTCTGAAAGTGTATTTTGGGCTGATCCCGGCGGAAGTCATCTTCCATGGCTGGATTTGGCAGCTGGTCACGTATGGGTTTCTGCACTTCGCATTCTGGCACTGGTTTGGAAACATGCTGGGGCTGTGGATGTTTGGCTCCGCAATTGAGGGCGCGTGGGGCACGCGGCGTTTTCTGGAATTATTTTTCATTGGAGTGGTGGGCGCGGCTATCACCACGGTGGCGCTTTCCTATTCGCACATCATTGGGAATCCGCTGAGTGTGACCATCGGAGCGTCGGGCGGAGTATTCGCAATATTAATCGCGTTCGGCATGCTGTTTGGGGACAACGAAATCATGATGATTCCGTTTCCCTTCCTTATCAAGGCGAAATATTTTGTCGGAATTCTGATCGTGATCACGCTGGCCTTTGCCATGACGGGCGGTGGGAACGTGGCGTATGTGGCGCATCTGGGCGGATTGTTCTTTGGCTGGCTCTACGCGCGGCGCGGGCCGAAGGGCGCGTTGGTGAACGTCGGCTTTGCGGAGCGGTATTACGGGATGAGGAATTCGTATTACCGCTGGAAGCGGCGGCGGGCGGCGAGGAAATTTGAAGTGTATATGAAGCAGCACGACCGCAAAGTCGAGTTCGACGAGCACGGGAATTACATTCCTCCGGAGGACGATGTGCGCAAGGGGAACGGCGGGGGGAAGTCGGGTTGGGTGAATTAGAGTCTTTTCGCCACGGATTTGCGCGGATTTTCACGGATTAAAAGCAAATATATTAGTTTTGGAGCTTTAGGAACTCCTGCATTATCTGCTTGGGTAGTTCTTCTCTTCTGGATTTTCCTCTAAATCCCAGGTCGTGACCGGCATTTTCTACCGCCAGGATGTTCGTCTTGGCTGGGATCATTTTGATGGCTTGCTGCAATTCTGCGATGGTGGCGAAGGGATCGCTTGTGCCTTGCACGAAGAGCGTGGGCGTGTGCAGGTCAGGGAGATGCTGCGTGCGCTGCTGTTGCGGCTTGCCGGGCGGATGCAGTGGGTAGGAGAGCAGGAGCAGGCCGGCTACGAGATCTGGAGATTCGGCGCAGAGCATGCTGCATTGGCGGCCTCCGTAGGATTGGCCGCCTACGTAGATGTTGTCAGAGACTTGCTTTCTAAGCGAGGCGATTGCGTTTTGGATTCCTGCGCGGTCGCGGCCGGCAGTGGCGGGGCTAGGTGGACCGTAGGAGCGGGCTTGCCGGTAGGGGAGCGTGAAGCGGAGCACGGTGAATCCTGCGGAGCAGAATGTTTCTGCAAGGGCGATAAGGAGTGGAGCTTGGGCGTTGCCTCCGGCTCCGTGGGTCAGGGCCAGCGCTCTGTTGTTCGGTGCGCCGGGAGTATGCAGGAATCCGCTGACTTGCGGGTCTTGGGTGAGGTCAGAGAATTCTTGGACAGGCATGTCCGAGAGATTAGATCAAAATCCCCACTTCCCGCAAAGGGCGGGAGAAGGGGCACCCGGCGTCTGCGACGCAAGCTCGCGCTGCTAGGGTTTGGCGGAAGGGGCAACGGTCTTGGCGTCCTGCGAAATCTTCTGGCCTTGGATTTTGCATTTGTATTCTTTGCCGTTGTCGCGCCGAATGTAGAGCCTGTCGGCGTCCAAGCGGTAATCGACGGCCTGCCCCAAGCCGAACTGTCCTGCCTGGAAAGCGCCGCAGTAGTCGATCAGGTAGACCATGTCGGCGCCATTCAATTCGAAAACCGTCACGTTGCGGGGAATGCCTCTGCCATCAAAGTCAGAGCCCCACAGGTCTGTACGGTCTTCCCACCCCTTGATGGTTCCCTTTTGGTAAGTGTGCGGTGTCTTGTCGGAGCCGACTGCAAATGTTGTTAAAACTACCGCCAGGAGCGCTGCGCGAGCGATTGTCGTCGGACTCATGATGCCTCCTTCGTTCAAGCCGGAGAGCTTTTTGACTCGACAACTACAGCAAACCGAACTCTTCATCGATCACACTACTCCCGGATCGAGTCAAGGAGCATAGCAATTAGGTAAAGAATTGTTACGGCACAGCCGCTATTTCGCGTTATCCATCGGGACTTCGGTTAGGGTTTCGTAGACTTTTACGATTTCGATTTCGTTGCCTAGCCGGGCCCAGCAGCGGAGCATTTCGGGATCTTCCAGGGCGGCTTGGCGGGCTTCTTCGGATTTCCAGTAACGCAGGAGGACGTAGTGGGCGTGGCGCTCGCGGTAGAGGACGTCGCGTCCGTAGCCTTTGCGGGTGACGATGGTCGTTAGTTCGCGCAGCGTCTGGAGGGATGCAGCTTCCATTTGCGGGACGGGTTTCCATACGGCGACTGACAGGATCTCTTGCGCCATGTCGGGAAATTATAACTTGTGGCGAGGCTGTCGAGCTTTGATCGACCGGACAGCCGGGGGCGGCTATCCCTACAGGATTTCTCGCGCTACCGCTTGCGCGGCTTTTTGGGATGAACGATACGGTCGGCTTCTTCGTCGGTTACGACGTGGAGGCGCATTAAATTTGTGCTGCCGGAGGCTTGGCGGGTTCCGGCTACTACGCCTAGAACTTCGCCGGGGGTGAGAGCTCGGGCGCGGACCAGATGCTGCTCGGCCATGGTGACCATCTGTTCGGCGCTGCGGGCCTGGCGGCAGCGGACGGGATGAACTCCCCAGTAAAGATTGAGGCGGTGCACCACTGGGTCTACGTGGGTGAAGGCGTAGATGGGAACTTTGGGGCGGTATTTGGAAATCATGCGGGCAGTGTTGCCGGTCTCGGTGAAGATGGCGATGGCGCCCATGGGAAGATCGTCGGCGGCGTGGGCGATGGATTCGCAGATGGCTTCGGCGACGGAGAGTCCGCGATGCTCGCGGCGGCGGCGCGGCTGGGTGAATTCGGCGAGATTCTGTTCAGCCTCGACCACGATGCGCGACATGATGGAGACGGCCTCGCGCGGGTAGCGGCCGCTGGCGGTTTCGGCGGAGAGCATGACGGCGTCGGTGCCGTCGAACACGGCGTTGGCCACGTCGCTGGCCTCGGCGCGGGTGGGGCGCGGATTTTCAATCATTGATTCGAGCATCTGGGTCGCGGTGATGACCGGCTTGCGCCAGGCGGCGGCACGGCGGATGACGTGCTTCTGAATGACGGGAACTTTTTCCGGCGCCATCTCGACGCCGAGATCGCCGCGGGCGACCATGACTCCGTCGGCGGCCTGGAGAATTTCTTCCAGATGATCGATGGCTTGCGGCTTTTCGAGCTTGGCGATCAGCGGGACATCGCTGCCGTGGGCGGTGATGATCTGCTTGACCGTGGTGACGTCTTCGGCGGTGCGGACGAAGGACAGCGCGACGGCGTCGATGCCATGCTTAAGGCCGAACTCGAGATCCTTGCGATCTTTTTCGGTGAGGGCTGGGATGGAGAGCGCTACGCCGGGAAGATTGATGCCTTTGTGTTCGCCGAGCAGGCCTCCGTTGATGACTTCGCAGAGAACATCTTTGCCGCGCGTGGCTCGAACGCGCAGTTCGATGAGGCCGTCGCTGAGCAGGATGCGGGCGCCGGGAGAAAGTTCGCGGGCGAGGTCGGGAAATGTGGTGGAGATGCGAGTCGCGGTGCCGAGAACGTCTTGCGGCGTGATGGTGACGACCGATCCGGTTTTCAGGCTTACGGGCTCGTGGCCGTCGAGTTGTCCGGTGCGGATTTTCGGGCCTTGCAAATCTTGCAGGATGCAGACGGTGCGATGCTCGCGCTCGGCGGCGCGGCGCAGGCGGGCGATGTTGTGAGCGTGATCTTCGTGGGTGCCGTGAGAAAAGTTGAGGCGGGCAATATCCATGCCAAGACGAAGCAGGTCGCGGATGGCGGCTTCGGTCGAGCAGGCGGGACCGATGGTGCAGATGATTTTGGCTCGGCGGGAGTTTTGGGGAGCGTCGTTCAATCGTTCCTCTTAGCATGCGACCGTCTGTAGAGACGTAACCTGCTACGTCTCTGCTTAGGGCATTTCGAATCCTAGTGAGAGAGACGTTGCCAGCAACGTCTCTACGGCTTGATTATCGGACAGCCGAGGGCGGCTGTCCCTACAAATGCCCTCCGATAATCATTACGATTTCGCGGCAATGGCGGTTAGCTCTTTGCCCAGCATGGCGCGGGGGAACAATAGGGCGTTGAATTCGGCTCCGACCAGGATTACGAGCGAGATCATGTACATCCAAACCAACAAGGCCATAGCGGCTCCGAGCGAGCCGTAGATGGTGGTGAAGTCGCCAAAATGCTGGAGGTAGGCGCGGAATCCGACGGTTACCGAGAACCAGAACAGAGTTGCAAGCGTGGCGCCGGGAATCACGCTATGCCAGGGCTGCGTGCGCGGGACAGCGTGATGATAGATCAGCGCGATGACGGCGATGCTGGTGAGGGTCGCGATGACCCAGCGCATGACGCCCCAAAGGATCAGCACGTAGGCGCTGAAGTCGGGGTGAATAATTGTGAGGATGCGGGTTTCGAATTTGGAGCCGACGGCGACCAGCAGAGTCGCGAAGGTCATGGGAATGAGCGCGAAAATCACGAGCATGAATGCGATGAGGCGCTCCTGCACCAAACCCCAGGTTTTGGGGAGTTCGTAGCAGCGGCGGAAACCGTCCATCCAGGAGATCATGACGCCGGAGGCGGTCCACAAGGTGATGAGCGAGGTGGTGAGCAGGAATCCGATGGGATGCTTAGCCGCTCCCTTGAGATAGTTGATGGCCGTGTTGCTGCCCGCGGGAAGGATGCTGCCCAGCGCGTAGGAAATCTCGCGCAGATAGGGGCCGCCTTTGCGCCAGTTGGCAAGGCCGGAGCCGACGATCAGGAGAACGGGGAAGAAGGTGAGTATCGAGGAGTAGGCCGACGCTTTGGCTGTGGCGAAGGCGTCGTGCTCGAAGGCACGCCAGATCGAGATACGAAGCAAACGAAGGAAGCGCAGCATCCTCTCCCCCAGATTAGGGCCGGGAGGCACAGGCCGCAAGGAAGGAAGTTCTACAGGTGCCTCGATGCGCAATCGCTGGGGGTTGGCGTTCATTGGTTGAGTTGCGAGGTTGCTAAAAAACTTGGCTCTGGCTTCTCCTTGAGTGGCTTGCGCTCCCGTTTGGCTCTGGCTTCTCCTTGCCCCGCTTGCGCTTCGCGCTCGCTGGACGGACGAATGCGTCCGTCCCCACATGGGCATCCCCACATGGCCTGTAATTATTCCAGAAACGACGCCGGGGGCGAAGTTCATTCGCCCCCGGAGTCGGTTTCAGGTATGGTTACTCGGCCGCTGGCAATTCCGCGGTGAGTTCGTCGGTCTCGCCCTCATGACGCATGAGTTCGAGAGCGCGCTCAGCCTCTTCGTACGCGGCGGAAACTTCCGCCTGCACCTTGGCGGCAGCCTCTTCCATTTCTGGCGAGAGGCGGACGTTGCGGTAGTACTCCATGCCGGTTCCGGCCGGGATGAGGCGTCCGACGATGACGTTCTCTTTCAGGCCGCGCAGGTGATCGACCGCGCCCTGGATGGAGGCTTCGGTGAGCACGCGCGTGGTCTCCTGGAACGACGCCGCCGAAATGAACGAGTCGGTGGAGAGCGACGCTTTCGTGATACCGAGGAGCAGTGGACGGCCGGTGGCCGGCTTGCCGCCCTGCGCAATCACGCGCTCGTTCTCTTCACGGAAGCGGAACTTGTCGAGCTGCTGCTCGAGCAAGAACGCCGTATCGCCCACGTCTTCGACCTTCACCCAGCGCATCATCTGCCGCACAATCACTTCGATATGCTTGTCGGAGATGTTGACGCCCTGGAGGCGGTAGACTTCCTGGATTTCGTTGACCAGGTAAGCCTGCAGCTCTTTTTCGCCGAGGACGGCAAGAATGTCGTGCGGGTTGAGCGGGCCGTCCATTAAGGGTTCGCCGGCTTTCACGCGCTCGCCTTCCTGCACGTTGATGTGAACGCCCTTGGGCACCGAGTATTCCTTTTCGCTGCCATTGTCGGCGACCACGTAGATTTTGCGCTGACCTTTGGAAACCTCGCCGAACTTGACCGTGCCATCGATTTCGCTGATGACCGCGGTTTCATGCGGCTTGCGGGCTTCGAACAGTTCGACCACGCGGGGCAGACCACCGGTGATGTCCTTGGTCTTCGTTGTTTCACGCGGGATCTTGGCCAGCACATCGCCCGGATTGACCGCGTCACCGTCCTGGATCATCAGGTGGGAACGCGACGGCATCAGGTAACGCTTGCTGGTCTTGTTGCCCTTGATCACGATCGCAGGCTGGCGCTTCTCATCGGGCGAATCGCCGACCACGTGACGGGAGAGGCCGGTGACTTCGTCGACTTCTTCATGCAGAGTGACGCCTTCCTGCAAGTCCTTGAACTGCACCGTGCCGCCGATTTCCGTCAGGATGGCGAAAGTGTAAGGATCCCATTCGACCATGACCTGACCGAGCGTGACCGGATCGCCATCATTGACTTTCAGCTTGGCGCCGTACACCACAGAGTAGCGCTCGCGTTCTCGGTTTTTGTCGTCGACCACGGCGATGGAACCTTGACGGTTCATCACCACCAGGTCGCCGGACTTGGCGCGAACGGTCTGCAATCCGATGAAACGCACGTTGCCGTTGTTCTTGGCATCAAGGCGCGACTGCTCGGAGACTCGCGATGCGGTACCACCGATGTGGAAGGTACGCATGGTGAGCTGGGTGCCGGGCTCGCCGATGGACTGCGCCGCGATGACTCCGGTAGCTTCGCCAAGTTCGACGAGACGTCCGGAGGCCAGGTTGCGGCCGTAGCACATGACGCAGACGCCGCGCTTGGATTCGCAGGTCAGGACCGAGCGGATTTTTACCCGCTCGATACCGGCAGCCTGAATGGCCACCGCGAGGTCTTCGGTGATTTCGTTGTTGATGTCGACGATGACGTTGCCGTCATAGTCTTTGATCTTTTCGAGCGAAACGCGGCCAATGATGCGGTCACGCAGCGCTTCGATGATCTCGCCGGCTTCGACGATACCTTGCACGTAGATGCCGTCGACGGTGCCGCAGTCGTACTCGCTGATGATGACGTCTTGCGCGACGTCGACCAGGCGGCGGGTCAGATAGCCGGAATCGGCCGTCTTCAGCGCCGTGTCAGCCAGTCCCTTGCGGGCGCCGTGCGTCGAAACGAAATATTCGAGCACCGTGAGACCCTCTCGGAAGTTGGCCGTGATCGGGGACTCGATAATTTCGCCGGATGGCTTGGCCATCAATCCACGCATGCCGGAGAGCTGGCGAATCTGCTGTTTCGATCCGCGAGCGCCGGAGTCGGCCATGACGTAAATCGGGTTGAGCTCGCCGGCTTTGTCGCGGCGTTGCATTTCACCGAACATTTCGTCGGCCACTTTTTCCGTAATCGCCGACCAGATTTCGATGACCTTGTTGTAACGCTCGCCGTTGGTGATGGCGCCGTCGAGATATTGCTGCTGCACGGCGACGACCTGCTTCTCGGCATCCTTGACCAGCGTCTTCTTGCTGTCGGGGATGACCATGTCGTCGATGCCGATGGACAAGCCAGCGCGCGTGGCGAACTTGAAGCCCAGCGTCTTGACCTCGTCGAGCATCTTGACCGTGGTTTCGAGGCCGAAGGTCAGATAACAATAGTTGACCAGTGCACCGATGCCTTTCTTCTTGAGCAGGCCATTGATAAACGGCATGCCGTCGGGCAGCTGATCGTTCAGGATGGCGCGGCCGACCGTAGTATTGACGAACGAGCGCTCCACCTGCACCGGCTCAGTGTGAATGATGTCCTGATCGTCGTAGGCAGTGGTCAGGTCGATCAACGATCCCGAGTAGCGGAGGCGAATCGGGCTGAGAGTTTCGACTTCACCCGCATCGAGAGCCATCAGCACTTCTTCGATGTTAGCGAAGGCGCGGCCTTCACCTTTAGCGCCGGGCTTGCCCTTGGTCAGGTAATAGAGGCCAAGAACCATGTCCTGCGTGGGCACGGTGATCGGCTGACCCGAGGCGGGCGACAGAATGTTGTGCGAGGCCAGCATCAGGACACTGGCTTCAACCTGGGCTTCCGGAGACAGCGGAATGTGAACCGCCATCTGGTCGCCGTCGAAGTCGGCGTTGAACGCGGTGCAGACCAGCGGGTGAATCTTGATGGCCTTGCCTTCGACCAGTACCGGCTCGAATGCCTGAATGCCGAGGCGGTGCAGCGTGGGAGCGCGGTTCAGCAGAACGGGATGATCTTTAATCACCTCTTCAAGGATGTCCCAAACGATGGGTTCCTGCTGCTCGACCATTTCTTTGGCTTGCTTAATGGTGGTGACGTTGCCCGTCTGCTCGAGCCGGTGATAAATGAACGGCTTGAACAATTCGAGCGCCATCTTCTTGGGCAAGCCGCACTGGTG
Organism: uncultured Acidobacteriota bacterium; assembly: GCA_963701925.1. Taxonomy (GTDB): domain Bacteria; phylum Acidobacteriota; class Terriglobia; order Terriglobales; family Acidobacteriaceae; genus Sulfotelmatobacter. Next base: position 223,237 of record CAVPBQ010000003.1, on the reverse strand, counting down.
CAGCTTGAGCTCGGGACCGACCACGATGACGGAACGTCCAGAGTAATCGACGCGCTTGCCCAGCAGGTTCTGACGGAAGCGTCCCTGCTTGCCTTTGAGCGTGTCGGACAGCGATTTCAGCGGGCGGTTGTTGGCGCCACGCAGGACGCGGCCACGGCGTCCGTTGTCGAACAGGGCGTCGACGGCTTCCTGCAGCATGCGCTTTTCGTTGCGCACGATGACTTCAGGAGCGTGCAGGTCCATCAGCTTCTTCAACCGGTTGTTGCGGTTGATGACGCGGCGATAGAGATCGTTCAAGTCGGAAGTGGCGAAACGGCCGCCATCCAGTGGAACCAGGGGGCGAAGCTCCGGCGGAATGACCGGGATGACGTCGAGGATCATCCAGTGCGGCTTGTTGCCGCTCTTGCGGAAGGCTTCAACCACTTTCAGGCGCTTGGCGTACTTGAGCCGCTTCTGCAGCGAGCTCTCGTTCTTCATCTTCTCGCGCAGCTCGGTGGAAAGGCCGTCGGTGTCGACGCGCTTGAGCAGTTCCTTGATCGCTTCTGCGCCCATCATGGCCTTGAAGCCAGCGGGGCGGTATTGCTGATCGAGTTCGCGGAACTTGGCTTCGTCCTTAATGACTTCGCGCTCTTTTACCGGGGCGTCGCCAGGTTCGACGACGACGTAGGCTTCGAAGTAAAGCACGGACTCAAGGTCGCGCAGAGAAATGTCGAGCAGGTGCCCGATGCGGCTGGGCAATCCTTTGAAGAACCACACGTGCGAGCAGGGCGAAGCAAGCTCGATGTGGCCGAGGCGCTCACGGCGGACTTTCGACAGAGTGACTTCGACGCCGCACTTGTCGCAGATCACGCCGCGGTGCTTCATGCGCTTGTACTTGCCGCAGAGACACTCCCAGTCGGTGACCGGGCCAAAGATGCGCGCGCAGAACAGGCCGTCGCGCTCGGGTTTGAACGTACGGTAGTTGATGGTCTCGGGCTTGGTGACTTCGCCATGGGACCAGCTCCGGATTTTTTCCGGAGACGCCAGGCTGATACGGATGGCGTCGAAGTCCGCGATCACATTTGCCATTTCGAATGGGCTCGAACGAAACAAGGTGTTCCTCCGCTTCCTGCTCTCAACGGCAGTGGCCAGGGGTCAGTGGCCATTTGCCAGTGTTTATGTTCCGCAGTGACTGAGAGCTGTTGCCCCCGCGGAACGTTTTCTTCAAAAGTCTTTCGGCGATGCTGCGGAGACATAGCAAGCTATGTCTCTACGACGGATTCTCAATCTGCTGCGGCGCTGGCCGTGGGCTTTTTCTCAGTCGCCTTGATCAGTTCCACATCGAGGCAGAGCGATTGCAGCTCGCGGATCAGCACGTTAAACGATTCGGGCACGCCGGGCTCCATGGCGGCTTCGCCTTTGACGATGGCCTCGTAAATCTTGGTGCGGCCGTATACGTCGTCGGACTTCGCCGTCAGCAACTCCTGCAGGATGAAGGCTGCGCCGTAGGCTTCGAGCGCCCAGACTTCCATTTCTCCGAAACGCTGTCCGCCGAACTGCGCCTTGCCGCCCAGAGGTTGCTGGGTGATGAGCGAGTACGGACCGATGGAACGAGCGTGAATCTTGTCGTCCACCAGGTGCGACAGCTTCAGCATGTAGATGTAGCCCACGGTGACCGGCTGTTCGAACTGTTCTCCGGTCATGCCGTCGAACAGGTTGGTCTTGCCCGAAGTCGGGAGGCCGGCGTGTTCGAGCAGCGCCTTGATCTCGCCTTCTTTCGAGCCGTCGAACACGGGCGATCCCATGAACACGCCACGCGTAAGCGTGGGCGCGACCGCTTCCAGTTCCTCATCGCTCATGTCGGCGATGATGTCGGAGAGCTGCGAGTCTTTGAACAACGCCTTCAACTCGCGGCGGATCGCCTCCGTCTTCGTGTTCTCTTTCAGCAACTGCGTGATTTTCTCGCCGAGAACGAAGCCGGCCCATCCCAGGTGGGTTTCAAGAATCTGGCCCACATTCATACGGGAAGGCACGCCCAACGGGTTGAGGACGATTTCGACCGGGGTTCCGTCGTCGAGGTACGGCATATCCTCTTCCGGCAGAATGCGGGCAATGACGCCCTTGTTGCCGTGACGGCCGGCCATCTTGTCGCCGACACTCAGCTTGCGCTTCATGGCGACGTAGACTTTGACCAGCTTGATCACGCCCGGCGGCAGTTCGTCGCCCTTGGTGAGTTTTTCTTTCTTCTCATTGACGATCTTTTTCAGAACGTCGATCTGACGAGAAGTCATCTCTTCGATCTCGTCGATCTGCTCGTTCACCCGCGGATCTTTATCGGCGTACTTAATGCGCTTCAGGTTGCGGGTCGAAATGCGCTCGATTTCATCGCGGGTCAGCATGGCGCCCTTCGACAGCAGGCGCTTGTTGGTGCGCTCGTCGTGCAGGTCGGCCTGAACTTCTTTGTTGCCCAGGATGTTTTCCAGGCGCTTCAGGCGCTCATCGGTCAGAATTCGGATTTCGTCTGAAAGGTTCTTTTCGAGCTTGGCGATCTGCGTAGCCTCGATGGACTTGGCGCGCTCGTCCTTTTCCTGGCCCTTGCGCGAGAAGATTTTCACATCGACGATGACGCCCTCGATGCCCGGGGGGCAGTAGAGCGAAGCATCGCGCACGTCGCCGGCTTTTTCACCGAAGATGGCGCGCAGCAACTTCTCTTCCGGCGTGAGCTGAGTCTCGCCCTTGGGCGTGACCTTGCCGACCAGAATGTCCCCCTGCTTGATGCTGGCGCCGATACGAATGACGCCCGCTTCGTCGAGGTTGCGCAACATCGATTCGCTAACGTTAGGAATGTCGCGCGTGACTTCTTCGGGGCCGAGCTTGGTGTCGCGAGCCTCGATCTCGAACTCTTCGATGTGGAGCGAGGTGTAGTAATCCTCCTTCACCATCTTCTCGGAGACCAGGATCGCGTCTTCGAAGTTGTAGCCGCGCCACGGCATAAAGGCGACGAGGACGTTCCGTCCCAGCGCCAGCTCGCCATGATCGGTGCAGGGGCCGTCGGCAATGACCTCGCCCTTCAGTACGCGCTGACCCTTCTTGACCACCGGCTTCTGGTTGATGCAGGTGTTCTGGTTGGAGCGCTTGAACTTGGTGAGCTGGTAAATGTCGCTGCCAACTTCACGCGAGAGCTGCGTGGGATGATGTTCGCCTTCGACGCGCACGATGATGCGCTCGGAGTCGACCGAGTCGATGAGGCCGTTGCGGCGGGCGAGAACGACAGCGCCCGAGTCGCGTGCGGTAACGCCTTCCATTCCGGTGCCGACGATGGGCGCTTGCGCGCGCAGCAGGGGCACGGACTGGCGTTGCATGTTGGCGCCCATCAGCGCGCGGTTGGCGTCGTCATGCTCGAGGAACGGAACCAGCGAGGCGGCGACCGAGACGAGTTGCTTGGGGCTGACGTCTACGTAGTCCACTTCGTCGCGGCTTACCAGAACAAAGTTCCCCGCCTTGCGAGCGTTGACCAGATCGGCGACAATGCGCAGCTTGTCGTCGAGTTCGACATTGGCCTGCGCGATGGTGTGCCGATCTTCCTCCCACGCGGAAAGGTAGAACGAGAAGGGTTCGATCTGAGCGGGCTTCTTGCGCTTGTCTTTCAGATCCGCATTGATCTTCTCGATCTCGTGCTTCTCGATGTGGTCGCCGACCTTGAAGTCGCTATCACCCACGTTGACGATGGTGACGTAGTCGATGACCCGTCCGCCCTTGATCTTGCGATAGGGAGACTCGATGAAGCCGTAGTCGTTGATGCGGGCGTAGCAGCTCAACGACGAGATCAGGCCGATGTTCGGACCTTCCGGCGTCTCAATCGGGCAGATGCGGCCGTAGTGCGTGGGGTGGACGTCGCGCACTTCGAATCCGGCGCGTTCACGCGACAGACCGCCCGGCCCCAGGGCCGAGAGACGCCGCTTGTGCGTGATCTCGGAGAGCGGGTTGGTCTGATCCATGAACTGCGAAAGCTGCGATGATCCGAAAAATTCGCGGATCGCAGCCATGACCGGCTTGGCGTTGACCAGGTCGTGCGGCATGGCCGTCGACATTTCCTGGTAGACCGACATTTTTTCTTTGATGGCGCGTTCCATGCGGACCAGGCCGATGCGGAACTGGTTCTCCATCAACTCGCCAACCGCGCGCACGCGGCGGTTGCCCAGGTGATCGATGTCGTCGACGGCGCCGATATTCTTGCGCAGCTTAAGCAGGTACGCGATGGTTGCGTAGAAATCGTCGGGGTCGAGCGTGCGCTTGTCGAGCGAGGTCGCTTCCTGGTTCTCGTGCAGCTTGATGTTGAACTTCAGGCGGCCGACGCGCGAGAAATCGTACTTGCGCGGGTCGAAGAACATGCCGTGAAAGAGCGCGGTCGCAGTGTCGAGCGTCGGCGGATCGCCCGGACGCAGCTTGCGGTATATCTCGATCAAAGCCTCTTGTGGAGTCTTGATGGCATCGCGTTTCAGCGTCTGGCTGATTACCGTGCCGACATCGTCGCGCTCCGGGAAGAACAGCAACATTTCCACGACGCCGGAGTCGAGAATCTTCGAGACCTTGTCGGCAGTCAGCTCGGAGTTGGCTTCGAGCATGACTTCGCCGGTAGTGGTGTCGACCACGTCGCCAGCCGTCCACGCGCCTTCGAGGTCGGTGATGTCGACTTCGATTTCGCTGATCTTCGCCTTCTGAATTTCTTTCAGAATCTGGTGGTTGATCTTGCGCCCGGAGTGCGCAATCTCATCCCCAGACTTGTTTTTCACGCTATGGGCAAGCTTCATGCCCAACAGGTTGGTGGCTTTTTCGCTGGATGGATCGAGCGTCCAATAGAGTTTCTTGTCGCGTACGGCAATGCGATCGGTGGTGTAGAAGGTTTTGAGAATATCCTCGCCGGAGCGCAGGCCGAGGGCGCGCAGGAAAATCGTGCCCAGGAATTTGCGCTTGCGATCAATTCGGACGTAGAGCACGTTCTTCTGGTCGTACTCGAACTCGACCCACGATCCACGGTAAGGAATGATCTTGCCGAGGAAATAGGTGCGATTGTTCGCCGTCTCGAAGAAGACGCCGGGCGAGCGGTGCAACTGGCTGACGATGACGCGCTCAGTGCCGTTGATGATGAAAGTGCCGTTCTGCGTCATCAGTGGAACGTCGCCGAAGAAAACTTCCTGCTCTTTGATGTCGCGGATGGAACGGTTGCCGGTCTCGACGTCCTTGTCGAAAATGGTCAGACGCATGGTGACCTTGAGCGGCGCGGAGTACGTCATGCCGCGCTCTTCGCACTCGGCCACGTCATATTTCAGTTGCAGGCCGACGGGGTCGCCGCACTTATTGCAGAAGTCGGGCGTGTTGGCGTTGTAGGTTCCGCACTTCTGGCAGAGCACTTCGCCGGGATGAAAGGGATCGGTAATGACCGTGGATCCGCAATTTTTGCAAGTGGTACGCAGGTGGTGCAGACCTTTGAGGTGTCCGCACTTGCACTCCCAGTTACCAATGGCGTAATCCACAAACTCAAGTTGTGATACGTTGCGAAAGTCGGTGATCGGGAAGACGGACTGAAAAACGGCCTGCAAGCCGCCGTCTTCGCGCTCGCTGGGGAGCTTGTCCATTTGCAGGAAGCGATCGTAGGAGCGCTTCTGGACCTCGATCAGGTTCGGAATCTGGATGGTTGCCGGAATTTTGGAAAAATCAAAGCGTTTGCGGAAGGCATTATTCTTCATCGTCAAGAAACTCCCAATCGAACGCGCAGCCGAAGGCCGCGCTCTAACCGCGAATGTGGGGCGCGTCGTCTTGTGAGAGCCGCGCCGCGGTACCTACCCTGGTGAAGGACCTCTGCTACCTGGGACCTTATAAAAGCCGCCTAAAAGACGACGGGGCGCCCACGGGGACAGTCATTCCCGCAAGCGCCATTCGAGGCGTTCTGCCAATATTGATTTGAACTCTTTCGCGCCAGTTCTCCGGCCTGTTTCCGCTTCGCCTGCCCGCGAAGCAGTTGCCCAAAACTTCCCATGCGGGCCTCGCCCGCACGCAATGAAACCTGAGTAGCGATGTTAGTTTAGATGCTAACACCGCTCCATAGGGTTCACAAGTAGGAACGTGCAGAAAAAACGATTTTGCACCGATTACGGTGCGAGTTTTGGTGGAGCGGGGCACTCTTGCCCGCTGGCCTTGGCCATGCTGCCGGCAAGCGGGCAGGAGTGCCCGCTCCACACAAACAAACCCGACTACTTTACTTCTACGGTCGCGCCGGCTTCAGTGAACTTCTTCTTGATGGTCTCGGCTTCGTCCTTGGAAACGCCTTCCTTGATGCTCTTAGGCGCGCCGTCGACCAGTTCCTTGGCTTCTTTCAAGCCCAGGCTGGTGACTTCGCGGACGGCCTTGATCACGTTGATTTTGTTGGCACCGACTTCCTTCAGGACGACGGTGAACTCGGTCTTCTCTTCGGCCGGAGCCGCTGCCGCCGCGCCCGCGCCGCCGCCAGCCACCATCACCGGGGCCGCTGCCGCCGCCGAGACGCCTAGCCTCGATTCCAGCTTCTTGACCAGCTCCGCCGCTTCGAGAAGCGACAAGCCTACGATTGATTCTTCCAGTTGTGCGAGATCCGCCATGTTGATTCTCCAGTATGTTTAGACTTTTCGTGCTTTCGTCATCCGCAGGCCACGGTTTCCAGTGCGGCAGGTCCAAGTTCCTAGCGCCAGACAACGCCCGGATCGGACCGCGCAACCCCTGAACTGCGGACAACCAAACTTTTTTCGTGCGGAGCGAGCACTCCTGCCCACTTTGCCGACAACATCGCCAGGGCCAGCGGGCAAGAGTGCCCGCTCCACACAATCCCTTATGCCTCTTTGAACTTCTTGTTCTGCACGCCTTGGTCGACTACTACCGCCAGATTGCGGCCAACCGCACCCATCGCGGTGGCCAGGCGCTGCGCCGGGGCGTTGATCAGGAACAGAAGCTTCGAATACAACTCTTCCTTCGACGGCATGGTGGCCAGGGCTTCAATCTCTTTGAGATTGATGACGCGGCCTTCAACCACTCCGATCTTGAAAGTGAACTCCGGCGTGTCCTTGGCGTATTTCGTGAGCGCCTTGGCCATCGCGACCGGATCGCCCGTGGTGTAGGCGATGGAGGTTACGCCCGCCAGATCTTTCAATGCGCCCTCCACCTTGGTGCCCTTAGCGGCGCGCTCGGCCAGAGTGTTCTTGACCACTTGATATTTCGCTCCCGCCGCGCGCAGTACCTTGCGCAGCTCGTAGTCCTGGGGAACGGTCATCTTGGTGTAAGTAGCCACGACGACGTTGGCAACGTTCTTCAGATCTTTGCTCAGCTTCTCGACTTGCTCAGTCTTCTTCGCTTTAGTAACCGCCATGATTCGATCCCTCTTAAATGATCTTTGTGCGCTGCAGCGCAGCGCCGGACGAATGCGTCCGTCCCCACAAAAAACTTATGCTTTCGCAGCCGTCTCGATGGGAGTCACGTCCACCATGATTCCGGGGCCCATCGTCGAACTGAGGTAGCAGCCCTTGATGTATTTGCCCTTGGCCACCGACGGCTTGGCCTTGATCACGCTGGTGATGAGCACGGTTGCGTTCTCGATCAGCTTGTCGGGCGTGAACGAAATCTTGCCGACGGGACAGTGCACGAGCGCGGTCTTGTCGGTGCGGAATTCGACTTTACCGGCCTTCACTTCCTGCACAGCTTTGCCAACATCGAAGGTCACGGTGCCGGTCTTCGGATTCGGCATCAGGCCCTTCGGGCCGAGCACTTTACCCAGGCGTCCGACGGATTTCATCACGTCGGGCGTGGCTATGAGGGCGTCGAAATCGGTCCAGTTTTCCTTGGTGATCTTCTCGACCATCTCTTCACCACCGGCAAAATCGGCTCCGGCTGCTTCGGCTTCTTTAATCTTGTCGCCGGTGGCGATGACCAGAACTTTTTTCGATTTGCCGAGGCCATGCGGCAGAACCACCGTGCCGCGGACCATCTGGTCGGCGTGCTTGGGATCGACTCCCAGGCGCATGGTGACTTCGACAGTCTCGTCGAACTTGGCGAATTTCACTTTCTGGAGGAGCGGAACGGCGTCCTGCAGAACGTAGGGGCGCTTCTCGACTGCGGAATGCGCCTTGGCGATATTCTTTCCTTCTTTTTTCATTTCATTTCCTTGTCTCCCACCGCTGGTCGGTGATTCGACCAACCGTGGTGTTATTGACGATTTTGTAATTGGTAATTTGGTAAGCGGGTAATTTGAAATCGCTTTCGCAGCAGGTTTTCAATTACCAAATTACAAAATTAGCCAATTACCAAATTTCGTTATCCGACTACTTCAATTCCCATCGATCTTGCAGTGCCACGGATGCTTTTGATCGCAGTCTCTACCGAGGCCGCGTTCAGGTCGGGCATCTTTTGTTTCGCGATGTCTTCCACCTGCTTGGCGGTGACTTTGCCGACTTTATCTTTGTTGGGCACGCCCGATCCCTTGGCGATGCCAGCAGCACGCTTCAGCAGAATCGAGGCCGGCGGCGTCTTGGTGATGAAGGTGAAGGTGCGGTCGCTGTATACCGATACGACGACCGGGATAATCAGGCCTTCCATTTCCTTCTGGTTAGTTCTGGCATTGAACTGCTTGCAGAACTCCATGATGTTGATCTGCGCCTGGCCGAGCGCCGGGCCCACTGGGGGCGCGGGAGTCGCTTTGCCGGCCGCGATCTGCAGCTTGACGTAACCTGTAATCTTCTTTGCCATGATCTCTCTTCCGTCCGCGGTGCGAGTCTAGGATTTTCGGCCCGGCGCTCTGCGGAATTTCCTATTCGAGACTCGATCCCCTCAGGGGCTAAAGCCCAGTCCCGTTGGGCTTGCTTCGGCGCGGCTTAAAGCCGCGCCCTTTCAAAACTATGCGACCTTCTCCACCTGGTTGAACTCGAGCTCGACCGGGGTGGAGCGGCCGAAAATCGTGACCATGACCTTCAGCGTTTCGCGGTCTTCGTTCACTTCGTCCACGATTCCGGTGAAGCTGGCGAACGGGCCTTCGGTGATACGCACGGATTCGTTCTTTTCGAACTTGACCTTGAGCTTCGGCTTCTCGCGACTGTCAGCAACTTTGTAGACGATGTGCTGGACTTCTTCTTCCGAAAGCGGCGTGGGCTGCTGCCCGGTGCCGACAAATCCCGTGACCCGCGGCGTCGACTTCACCACGTGCCAGACGTGATCGTCCATGTCCATTTCGACCAGCACGTAGCCGGGATAGAACATGCGCTCGGAGGTGTACTTCTTGCCGCCGCGCACCTCGGTGACGGATTCGGTGGGGATCAGCACTTTGCCGATCTTCTCCTGCAGCCCAAAGGCTGCGACCCGCGACTCCAGCGACTCTTTCACCTTGCGCTCGAAGCCGGAATAGGAGTGGATGATGTACCACTTCATATTCGGGTTCTTTGGGGCTTCGGCGGTGGTAGTGGCACCTTCCGCCGTGGGAGGATGCTGTTCGCCTTCTCCGCCTGATGCTGCTTCGTTTTTTTCTTCGTCCGCCATAATTGCGTTCTTCACTGCGATGGTCGATTCTTCGTCCGCGCTACTGCGCCTTGAAATAGTGGAACAGATAGGTCACGCCGTGCTGAATCACGTAGTCGATGATCGCGAAGTACAGCGCGAAGATGAATACGGTGATGACCACGACCGCAGTCGTGGCCTGCACTTCTTTCCACGAGGGCGTGGTGACCTTGCGCATTTCTGTGCGCACGTCGTTGTAGAAGGTCCTGATGCGTTCGGGCCAGCCCTTCACCGTGGTTACGATTGCATTCTGTTCTGCGATGGTCGCCATCCTTCTTCTACGTCCTTCCGGCTCTGCGCCTGTACTGGCCCGGTCCGAGCCTTAAAACTCTGGCAGGGGCGGAGGGATTCGAACCCCCAAGTTCGGTTTTGGAGACCGACAGTTTAACCGTTGAGCTTACGCCCCTGTATCCATTGAGTGATTTTGTGATCGAGTCATTGAGTGATTGAAAAAAATTGTCTGCCTTTTCAATCGCAAAAATCACCCAATCGCGCAATCGCTCAATCTATTTCACTTCTTTATGCGGCGTGTGCTTGCGGCACCGGCGGCAGAATTTCTTGAATTCCAGCCGCTCGGTCGTCGTCTTCCGATTCTTGGTGGTCGAGTAGTTCCGCTCTTTGCAGTCACCGCATTGTAGTGTCACGATTTCTCGGGGCATTGCCTGACTCCCAATCCTGCTTAGTTTGTGCCGTCCCTAACGGGACTTGTTCTTTCTTTTTGCTTTGCTCCCCCGGGGCTTACGCCCCGGGCTATATCATTTCGCCCCTTCGGGGCTGCGGTCGCTGCAACTTCAGCTGTCCGGTTTGCTGGACGGCTGAGAGCTGACAGCTTCTACTGAATAATCTCCGCGATCGTGCCCGCGCCTACGGTGTGGCCGCCTTCGCGGATGGCGAAGCGCAGGCCCTTTTCCATCGCGACCGGCGTGATCAGTTCGATGACGAGAGATACGTTGTCTCCCGGCATCACCATCTCGGTGCCCGCCGGCAACTCCGCCACTCCGGTCACGTCCGTCGTGCGCAGATAAAACTGCGGACGGTATCCTTTGAAGAATGGCGTGTGCCGCCCGCCCTCTTCCTTCGTCAGAATGTAGACCTCGGCCTTGAACTTCGTATGCGGCGTGATCGATCCCGTCTTGGCCAGCACCATGCCGCGCTCCACGTCTTCTTTCGCAATGCCCCGCAGCAAGAGGCCAGCGTTGTCTCCCGCCATGCCTTCGTCGAGCTGCTTCTTGAACATTTCGACGCCGGTCACAACCGTCTTGCGAGTCTCGCGGAAGCCCACGATTTCCACTTCCTCGCCCACCTTCACTTTGCCGCGCTCGATGCGTCCCGTGACTACCGTGCCGCGACCCTGAATCGAAAAAATATCTTCAATCGGCATCAGGAACGGCTTGTCCAGCTCGCGCGCCGGCTGCGGCACATACTTGTCCACCGCCGCCATCAACTCATCAATCTGCGCTTCCGCCTTGGCTTCCCCGTTCAGCGCGTTCAGCGCCGACACCCGCACCACCGGAACATCGTCGCCCGGAAACTTATACGACTTCAGCAACTCGCGAACTTCAAGCTCAACCAGCTCGAGCAACTCCGGATCGTCCACCGCGTCGACCTTGTTCAATGCCACGACGAGGTACGGCACGCCCACCTGGCGCGCCAGCAGCACGTGCTCGCGCGTCTGCGGCATCGGACCATCGGTCGCCGCGACCACCAGAATGCCGCCATCCATCTGCGCCGCGCCCGTGATCATGTTCTTGATGTAGTCGGCGTGGCCCGGGCAGTCGACGTGAGCGTAGTGCCGGTTCGCCGTCTCGTACTCGACGTGCGCCGTGGCGATGGTGATGCCGCGAGCCTTTTCTTCCGGCGCGTTGTCGATCGAATCAAACGACCGGAACGTGTTCTTCGGATTGTGTTTCGACAAAACCTTGGTGATCGCCGCCGTCAGCGTAGTCTTGCCATGATCGATGTGACCAATCGTGCCTACGTTGCAGTGCGGCTTGGTGCGGTCAAATTTCTCTTTCGCCATAACTCAGCTCTTAGCTCCTAGCTCTTAGCTTCTAGCTAAACTCTTGCGGACGCAGCCAGCGTCAGTAGTATTGGTATAACTTCTTAAACTTCTGGCGCAGCGCAATGTCTACGCCTTCGAGCTTCGACAGATAAAACTCGCGCATCTGCGCCTGATCGGAGACGGGGAGCGAGTCGTATAAATTCTTCGCGTCCAATCCCTTTTCTGCGAACGGCTCGAGCACGCGCTGCACCAGCACCGCGTCCAGGTCGCGTACGCGAATTCCCTTGCGATCCAGCTGCTTCAGGAACCGTACCGCATTTTCTGGCAGGAACGCCTGCGCGATGGCGGCTTGCAGCCTCGCGAACTCCTGTTGCTTCTCAACCCTGATCGTCGCCTGTTCGAAAGCCACCGTTATACCTTGTCAGTTCCCTCGCAAACCACGCTCGGGATTTCGGCTGCAGGCTCCCGTCTTCGCTATCGCTCAGACTCACGCCTGCAAAAACGCCTCAACTCTGGAGCGGGAGACGGGAATCGAACCCGCGACCAACAGCTTGGAAGGCTGTGACTCTACCACTGAGTTACTCCCGCTTAAAACCTAGCTCTCAGCTATCAGCCGTCAGCTCTCTTCTCTTTCCTGATCTCTAACAATTCCGCGATCAACAGGGCAGCAAGATAGACCGCGGCGATCCAAAATCCAAATACGGCAACGATCTGCCCAACGTCGGTTGCGCCCTTGCTTCCAAAAGCGGCATTTGGCGCAATCCATAACAGCAGACCGATCGGCGTTAGACCATATGCCCAGCCACGACTTCGCCATCCCGAACAATAGCGAAATGTCACAACCAGCAGCACTAGCCAGACAATAAAGCTGACCGCCCCAAGGGACATCTCGGCACCGCCCAAAGCGATTTCTGGAGCCGATGATCAGGATTGAACTGATGACCTCTCCCTTACCAAGGGAGTGCTCTACCAACTGAGCTACATCGGCCCTGCAAACCCTCGGCGACTAAAGCCGCTGCTTCATATTCGCTCTCAGCGGCACGACTGAAGTCGGCCCTTCCACTAAACCTACTCGGCGTCGCTCTGGCTGCCGTGCAATACATCTTTGCGGCGCACCCAGCTTTTCACCGCGAACAACACCAGAATCAGCAGCGTGGCGCCTCGAATCCGCGAATCGCTGATCGTCATCCACGTCAGCACTCCTAGCACGACGTAGGCGATCAATGCTCCGGCTAAGCGATTCATCTACTCGATCCTTCGCGAACCACGCTGCGACGCTCAGGACTGCAGATCATATGGTGCACAGGGAAGGATTCGAACCTTCGTACCTCGCTAGGAGGGACAGATTTACAGTCTGTTGGCTTTAACCACTCACCCACCTGTGCGAAAACTTTCGGGCGATGCGGCCGCTGCTTTTCAACTCCAACCAGTCACACGCACGCCAAACCCGCAGACCAACGCAGCCCTAGATTCTGACTTCGTCCAGACCACTCTGCTGAACATGCTCTGCCAAACCCGCTCTGCTAAACATGTTCTGCTAAACAGGGAAACCAAGTCGCGTGACTTTCGCGAAGATCACTGCATTGCGGGGGTTCCGAATGAAGTGTGTTTTGGAAAAACCTGTTGCGCCGCTAGCCCGTCCGCCGCCTGCCGGAAATTATTCGTTCTGAGTTCCTTCGCAAAAACGCTCAGGATTTCGGCTGCGGACTCAGCCCTTCACTGCGCTCAGGGTCACGCCCGCAAACCGCCTCAACTCTGGAGCTGGCGAAGGGAATCGAACCCCCGACCCTCTGATTACAAATCAGATGCTCTACCGACTGAGCTACGCCAGCAACTGGGGAAAGGCGCGCTTCCGCGCAAACTTATCCCACGGGCCCCTTCCAGATGTCCGGGACAATTGTAAACGATATCACAGCGGCAAGTTGGGGCGCAATGGGGAGGGTGGGGGGGGCGCCGGACTACGGGACTACGTGTATGGCAGCGGTCGGGAGATCCTTCCCTTCGCCTGAGGAACGGCTCCGGTCGGGATGACACATTATCTCTAACTGCGAACTTCCTTTGCCATTCTCACGATGGGTAGCGTCTCGCCATCAGCTAGCGGGACTTTTTGCTTTTCCAGTTCAACGTAGCCTTTGGCACGGTAGAACGGGACGCCGCTCAGGGTGGCGCCCATTTCCAGGCGGGTGAATCCGGCTTGGATGGCGGCTTTTTCGCAGGCTTCGAGGATCATGGTGCCCAGGCCTTGACGGGCCCAGTTGGGATGGACGAAGAAGGCCCGGATTTTGGCGGCTTCATGGCGCGGGTCAAGGAGGGAGTCTTCGCGGGCGGCGTACTGGTCGCCTCCGTAGAGGGTGCGGCGCTTGCTCCATCCGCCGCAGGCTGCGATCTGGTTTTCGACCTCGACTACGAAATAGGTTCCGTCGGCGATGAGTCGGGTGTCGACTCCGTAGACGCTGGTCAGGGCGCCTTCGATCTGGGCTGGGGAATAGTCTTGGGCTTGCAGGCCGCGGACACTGGCTTCGATGATGTCACGCAGGCGGGGGATGTCGGCAGGGACGGCCTGGCGCAGGTGCCGGGTCATGACGGAGGATACCTTCGAGGGTTGAAACCCGCTCTGAAAATAGCAGGATTAGTCGCAGCGCTGGAAGCCCTGCGCCACCCAAAAGCGGATTCTCCGGGACGTTGTCATCCTGAGCGAAGCGAAGGACCCATGTACTTCCCTGCGAGTGCACAGGTCCTATGCGGCAAAATCGCCGCTCAGGATGACAAGGTACGGAACTTCTGGGTCTGAATTCGGTGTTTCCCCCAGGTTCCTTATAATGGCTGCGCATGGCTAACTTTGCTTCGGTGGACGAGCAGCTTACTTATCTCAAGAAGGGCGCGGCGGAAATTATTCGCGAGGCCGACTTGCGCGCGAAGCTGGAGAAGTCGCGGGCTTCGGGGAAGCCTTTGCGCGTGAAGCTGGGGATGGACCCCACCGCGCCTGATCTGCATCTGGGGCACACCGTCGTGTTGCGCAAGCTCAAACATTTTCAGGACCTGGGGCACACAGCGATTTTTCTGATCGGCGACTTTACCGGGATGATCGGCGATCCGACGGGGAGGTCGGCGACGCGGCCTCCGCTATCGCGCGAGCAGGTCGAGCAGAATGCGGAGACGTACAAGACACAGGTATTCAAGATTCTGGATCCGCAGAAAACGGTGATCGATTTCAACCGGCGGTGGATGGGCGCGTTTACTTCGGACGATTTCGTGCGGCTGCTGGCGAAGTTCACCGTGTCGCAGTTGCTGGAGCGGGAGGATTTTCATAAACGATTTCAGGAGGAGAAGCCGATCTCGGTACATGAGTTGTTGTATCCACTGGTGCAGGGATATGACTCGGTGGCGTTGGAGGCGGACGTCGAGCTGGGTGGCACGGATCAGAAATTCAATTTGCTGGTGGGACGCGAGTTGCAACGCGCTTATGGGCAGGAGTCGCAGGTGGTGCTGACCACGCCGATTCTGGAGGGGCTCGACGGCGTGCAGAAGATGTCGAAGTCTCTGGGCAACGCGATTGGGATTCACGAGGCGCCGCTGGAGATGTACGGCAAGATCATGAGCATCTCCGACGAAATGATGTGGAGATATTACGAGCTGCTGACGGATGTCCAGGTGGCGGAGATTGAGAAGATGAAGCGCGAGTCGCATCCGATGCAGGCGAAGAAAGAGCTGGCGCGAAGGATTGTGGCGGACTTTCATTCGACGGAGGCGGCGGGGAAGGCGGGGGAAGATTGGGCAAAACAGTTTCAGAAGGATGAGGTGCCGGAAGAGATAGTGGAAGTTGCAATTAAATTCGAGGACATCATCACGGTTCCGATTTCAGAGGTCGAGTGGTCTGTCGGCGATGCTGCAGGAACTGTCGTTATCGGTAAGTCGTATCCTGGGGTTCGATTGGATAGATTGCTAGTGAAGTGCGGTCTTGCTGAGTCAGGAGCGGACGCATCCAGAAAGATTAAGCAAGGAGCGGTGAGAGTCAATAACAGAACAGAACAGAATGTTTACATTCTAGTAACTGAACTGCCTACACGGCTCTCGCTGAGAGTGGGGAAGCGACTGAAGATCGCAGTGATTCGTCGCTAGCCGTTCTCGGCAACGCGCATGTAGGGACAGCCGCCTCGGCTGTGCGAGCGAAGCTCTTTTTCTACGCTGTCATCCTGAGCGGAGTCGAAGGATTTCTTTTAACTGATCCCTGCCCGCGGCTCTGCGTGGAATCCCCACTACGGTTTGAAATCCTCTCACACGGCGCCTTAGAAACTCCCGGCGGGGCCGGTGGGTGTGCCGAAACGAAAGGGGTCCTTCGACTGCGACTATGCCTCGCATTCGCGAGGCATAGTCTCCGCTCAGGATGACACCGGGAATGAGGCAAACGATATGCGGCTACGGCAGCAGGCCGAATACTGCTACTCCCGTCGGCGTACCTACATACACTTTGCCGTTGACGATTGTGGGCGCCATGAATTTGTTGCCGTTGCCGAACTGGTCGCGGGCTGCGCTGGCTTGGTTGCTGTTGTAGAGTTCGTTCAGCGTGGCGGCGTTGTAGGCGTGCAGCACGGCGGGACTGCTGCTCTCGATCGCCCAGACGATTCCATTGCTCGATCCGTTGGCGGAGATGCTCGGAGTCACGCCCGGGTATCCGAAACTGTTTGCCGTTTGCGCCGTGGCACTGGACAGCTTCGCGTTGGTGATGGGGAAGGCTTGAATCGCATAGCCCACTGAGCCGTAGTAGACAACGTTGTTGAAGTAGGCGGGCATCGCCCACACGCCGCCGGGGAGGGCGCGTGGCAGTTCCTGATACACAGCATTGTTGTTGCCGGAATTGAACTTGCCCATGGAGTCGCGGTTTACTACGTACAGGTTTCCGTCTTTTCCCGCGCCTACAGCCAGATGCATGGTCTGGCCCGAGCCGTTGCTGAGATCGGGCAGCAGCATTTCTCCACCGGAACCGAGGTCGGTGTCGCTGCCGTTCTCCGACGACTGGTTGTACATCTCAAAATAATCAGCGACCGCCAGCTTGTTGTTGGTGGTGGAGAGTTTCATGAAGGCGTTGCCGTAGTCACCGTTGCTCGGGAAGCCGTTCGCGTTGAGGCTTGTGTCGAAGTCGCCGTTGGCGTCGAGAAAATAAATATTTCCCGAAGTGTCGGCGGCGAGACCATCGCCGGCCATCCAGATGGCGCCTTCGTTGCCGTTGGGAGTCACATTCAGCACGCTGGTCTGCGCCAGGGTTGAGGCGCTGTAGGCGATGATCCATCCGGTGTAGGGACGAATGTCGCAGTGCGATGCCCACGCCGTATAGATGACGCCGTTCAACTCGAGCAAGGCGGCGCGCTCTTTATATTGCGCGGGATCGAAGATCACATCCGTGCCGTTGCTGTTGTCGCCAGTGGTGCCGGGATAGGTCGCCTGAATTTCGATCGGGCCGCCAAACATCTCGGTACCCAGCGCGAGATCGAGCGCGTGCAGACGCTGGAAATACCCGCTGCTGTTCTTCGACATCGCGACTACGTAGACCAGGCCGTTGGGACCTAGGCTGCGGTCGATGACGGGAGTGGAGGTGATGCCGATCTGCGGGCTGACCTGGCCGCAACTGCGGGTGTCGGAGGTCGTCTCTCCTGACTGGAGCAGGTTCGTGCTCCAGAGGGCTGTGGTGCCTGGACTGTCGGCATCGAAGGCGTAAACCGAATCGTTCTCGGCGGCGACGATCAGCAGGTTGTGCTTGTTGCCCGCCACTGTGACCGCCGAGGCGTAGAGCGGTTCGGCGTCGATGCCGGCGTTCGCTGTGAACACGCCTAGCTTGCCGAAGGTCGAGGATGCGACGTTGCTGGTGGTCAAGATGGTCTCAGAGAGATTCTGTCCGGTGCGCGCGTTGTCGTTGTGATAGGTGAGGACGTCGGTTGATCCCGTGGCGGTGGTAACGGTGAGGGTCGCGGCGCTGCTGGTGATGCTGCCGACTGAATTGGTGATCACGACGCTGAACTGCGATCCACTGTCGGTGAGTTGAGTTGCCGGGGTGGTGTAACTCGCGGCGGTTGCTCCGCTGATTGCGCTGGTTCCTTTTTGCCATTGATAAGTCAGAGGAGGAGTTCCATTGGCCGCTACGGAGAACGTTGCGGTTTGGCCAGCGGTGACGGACTGATTTGAGGGTTGGGTCTGAACGCTGGGGGCGGTCGTCATGTTACCGCCGCCGCCGTTGCTGGAGTTGCTGCCGCCGCATGCGGAAAAGAGCAAGCACAGGACGGCCAGGCAAGAGGCAAGGATAGGGCGCGGCAGCGGCATAGTTCATTCCCCCCCAAATATGGCTCCATCATGATGACAGCCAGTGCGGGATTTGGGGAGGGACTGGGCGGTTACGATCGGGAAAGGCCAAGTGGACGAGGGCGGCGTTGCGATTCGCGCGACGAGAATTGCGTATTGATCGGCGGCAGGTGAACTCTGGTACTCTCTCCTCGCTCCTCGTTACTTCGTCAACCATGACTTCGCCCAGCATGCGCGCCGCGGCTATCTTCGGGCTTGGATGTTCTCCTCATCAGCTTCGACCGTTTCAAGGGCATGCGGCTGTCGAATGGCGCATGGGGATGCCGGCTTCGTCGGACGAAGCGGATGCGGTTCTTGTTTTTGGCGGCGATGGGACGGTGCACCGGCATCTGGGATCTTTGGTGCGGCTGGGGTTGCCGGCTCTTGTTGTGCCCGCGGGGAGCGGAAATGACTTTGCGCGGGCGCTGGGAATTCGGAGAGTGCGGGATTCGGTTGCGGCCTGGGAGGGGTTTTGCAAAGGACTTGGCTCAGTTCGCAAGATTGATGTAGGAGTGATTACGGGGTTCGAGGGCGAAACGGCTGCGTCGCGGGGTGCGACATATTTCTGTTGTGTAGCCGGAGTGGGTTTGGACGCCGAAGTCAACCGGCGGGCCAACAGGTTGCCGCGGTGGGTGCGGGGGCACGGCGGCTACGTTCTTTCCCTGCTGCCTGCGATTTTTCAGTTTGCACCTTTGCCGATCAAAATTCTGACGCGGAACGAAGGTGAGAATTCCGCGTGGACGCTTCGCAGCGAGCGACTCACCACGCTGGCGGCCTTTGCGAATACTCCCCTGTATGGCGGAGGAATGAAGATTGCCCCTGAAGCGAAGATGGATGATGGGCTGATCGATATTTGCACCGTTGGGGCCGTGGATCCTTTCAAGTTGTTCTGCATGTTTCCCACCGTGTATGGCGGACGGCATTTGAAGATTGCGGAAGTAAGTTATTCGCAGGCAGAGCGGGTGCGGGTGGAAAGCGAGCATCCCCTCGATATTTATGCAGACGGCGAATTTGTGTGCCAGACTCCGGTGGAGATTGGAATAGAGAAAGAGGCACTGCGGGTGATGGTGCCATAAGGGCTGACTGCAGGACAGCCGGGCTGTTCCCACATTCGCGGCGGCCCCGGGGCTTGATTGGCGCAACGACACAGTCCCGGTGCTAAACTTTCCTCATGGCTGACGGACGCTCGCGCACACTGCTTTGGATATTGATTGGCGGAGGAGCTTTTTTCCTCTTCGTACTGGCCGTGTTCACTCTGGTCTACCTGACGCTGCACGCCGGGAACACGGAGGGCGCGGGGCTGACCAGTTTCGGCGACCGCATCGGAGTGGTCGATCTGGATGGCGTGATTCTGTCGCCGCAGCCGGTGGTGGGCGAGTTGAAAAAGTTTGCCGACGACTCTTCCATCAAGGCAATCATTATTCATGTGAATTCGCCGGGCGGCGGCGTGGCCGCTTCGGAGGAAATTTATCGCGAGGTGAAGCGCATCCGCGCCGAAAAGAAAAAGAAGATTGTAGTTTCGATTGAGACCGTGGGCGCGAGCGGAGCGTTCTATGTGGCTTCGGCCTCGGACAAAATTTTCGCCGATGAAGGCAGCATTGTGGGATCGATTGGCGTGATCGCGGAGTGGGTGAACTACGGCGACCTGCTGAAGTGGGCCAAGCTGAAAAGTGTAGTGCTTAAGACGGGCGAGTTTAAGGATACGGGCAATCCGGCGCGCGATCTGACTCCGAACGAGCAGGCATATATGCAGTCGCTGATCGACAACATGTTCGGACAGTTCATCAAGGCGGTGGCCGATGGACGCGGCATGAAGGTCGACGATGTGAAGGCGATTGCGAACGGCAAAGTGTGGACTGGGCAAGAGGCGCTGGACATGAAGCTGATCGACAGCATTGGCGACTTCCAGGCGGCAGTGGCGGATACGGCGAAGTCGGTGGGAATCAGCGGCGAGCCTACGCTGGTGCGCCCGGAAAAAGATCGCAGGACGCTGATGGATCTGCTGTTGGGGGATGTGTCGCAGTACATTCCGAGCCGGGAAAAATTGATGGAGCAGCAGGTAGGATTTTATTATTTGTGGAAGTAGAGGCGCCGTCCCCAGCGGCTAAAGCCGGTCGTTCTTGTAGCTTATAGTGGCACGAGTGGAACTCGTGCCCTTCCCCGGTTCTTAATTTTCCTTGGCAATCCCCGCTCTTATTTCCTTCCAGCCATCGCAGTGCTGAAGCGCTGCGCCACCCAAAGGCGTTGCGCGGACATTTCCGTTTCCCACCCTTGCGCAAAAAGATCGCAAGGATGGGGCAGCCGCCTTCCGGCGCTTCGGGCTAGATGAATCTGTGGCGGAACTTGCATCCAACCCCTGAAATTTGAGAAGGTTATGGATGCTGGCGCGGCGGAGCCGGACGCTGGGAGCTATCAGGGGGCGAAATGACCAAAGCCGATCTCATTGATGAAGTCTCGCGTTTGGCGGAACTTACGCGGAAAGACAGCGAAGTGATCGTGGAAACGATCTTCGACAGCGTGGTGCGCTCGCTGCGCGCCGGCGACAAGATCGAGATTCGTGGCTTTGGCAGTTTCCGCACCCGGCAGCGTAAACCACGCGTGGGACGCAACCCTAAGACGGGCGAGCGGGTCGACGTGCCCGCCAAGAAAATTCCTTTCTTTAAACCCAGCAAGGAGTTGAAAGATCTGGTGAACGATTCCGCGGGCGCGGCCGCGGCCGCGCCCGTGGCTCCAGTGACTCCTCCCGCACCTCCTGCGGCGCCTACGGCTTAAACGAATTTCAACTCAAAAGAGGCGTTGCCATGGCAGCGTCTCTTTAATTGTTTGTGTGAAAATGGCTCGCTTCGCTCGTTGGACAGCCGAGGCGGCCGTCCCTCCGTGACCTCTTTTAAATCTGCCCGGACGAATGCGTCCGGGGCTACGTGTTTATTTTTCCAGATATAAGTCGGCGACTTTCAGCGCAAGCTTTTCGGGATCGATGTCGGTGCGATTGGCCAGGACGATTATGGTCAGCTTGTCATCGGGGAAACGCTGGATAGTGGTGCGGAAACCGATGGTGCCTCCGTCATGCGACATGCGCTTGTGGCCCTGGTAGGGATCGAGAAAGTACCCGAAGCCGTAGTGGATGGTTGAGCCATCTTCCGTTTTCGCAGGGCCGTCGGTGGGCTGAACCGGAGTGAGCGCAGGCTGCATTTCCGCTTCGGTGAGCAGAGTATGGTTGCGGAGCGCGCGGTCCCACTTGGCAAGGTCGTCGAGGGAAGAATAAATCCCGCCGTCGCCGAGAACCGCCGACGTGGGGCTCTGGTCGGTCTCTTGCCATCCGGCGTCCGTCTTGGAGTGTCCGTAGGCGCGGTGCGGGACTTCGTTCTTCCCTTTCTCGTAAACCAATGTGTTCCTCATCTTCAGAGGAACGAAAATTTTCTCGTGCAAGAACTGGCCGAAGGGCTCGCCGGAAACTCTCTCCACGATCATCGCGAGCACGGCGTAACCGGAGTTGCTGTACTCCCACTTCGTCCCCGGCGGAAACTTGCCGGCCGTCTGCTGTTCCATCAGCTTCAGCACTCCAGCGTCGAGAATCTGCGGGATTTTGTCGGGCGGCGCATTGCCGTACTGCTGCATCATCAGGTCGCCGTAGTCCTCGAGGCCCGAAGTGTGGTTGAGCAGGTTGCGGACAGTGATCGCTTTGCCATAAGCGGGAAATTCAGGGAAGAAATCGGTGAGGTGGTCGTCGTAGTGCAGCTTGCCATCGCGCGCGAGCAGCATGATGCATGTCGCGGTGAACTGCTTGGTGAAGGAGGCTAGGCGGAAATTCGTGGCGGCCTCGATCGCATGCTGGGTGCGGAGATCGGTGACACCGTAGCCGTGGCGAAATACAGGCTTCCCGTTGCGCACGACCAACACGGCCGCTCCGGGAGCGTTGCTGGACTTGAGCGAGGAGAAGATGGCATCGATCTGGGCGGAGGTTTGCGCGGACGCGATTGGGCCGCAACAGGCCGCGGTAAGGAACGCGATGGCTAATCGATGTCTTAATCTCAAGGGAAGGGCCTCAGATGCTTAGACACCCGTGAGTGTGACGGATTGGACAGTTTTAGCACACCGCGCCGCTGGGGCGGCTGTTCCTACGCACTTTCTTTCGGCGGCCCTCCAGCTCCCATCAGGATGAGAGACCTTTCGGCAAAGGGGGCGTAGAGCAGGATGGCGGTCAGGCCAAGGGCAAGGCCATAGCCGATCTGCTGAACCAGGAGGAACGGGGCAAGGGCCCAGAGTTCGTCGAGGGGAAAGATCATCGGGAACAGGCGAAGGAATTTTTCCCGCAGGCCGGGCGCGTTAAAGCCGGCTGCGGTCATGAGATAGAGGCGAGTGGGGATGCCCACCACCGCGGTGATAATCAGCAGGACAAATATCCAGGTTGGTCGGGCTGAGGCCGCGTCAATGATTTCTTCCACCACGTGCAGGCGGGCGAGGGAGATGAGATAGAAGCAGAAGTACATCACCTGCAGGAGAAGGAAGAGCGTGCGCACCAGGGAGCGGGAGGCGGGTGGGATTTCGTGCAATGCAGTGAGGAGGGTTTTGGCGGGTGTGCCGGTTCGCTCGGCGGAGGCTCGCGGCGGGTCGGACGGTTCTGGCGCGGCTGCGAGCTCCGGCTGCGTGAGCGTCTCAGTCTTCGTCTCTTGATTCGGAGCGGAATCTGCGCTGTCGACTTCAACCGGGGCGATGAAGCGGTATCCGCGACGGGCGAGGGTTTCGATGAAGCGAGGACTGGCGGCGGAGTCGCCGAGCACGTCGCGAATCTTATTTACAGCGGTGTTCAGGCTGTGGTCGAAGTCGACGAAAGTGCCATCGGGCCAAAGGCGTTCGCGGATTTCGGTGCGGGAGACGAGTTGGCCGGGGCGCGCGAGCAGCATGAGGAGAATGTCGAAAGGCTGGCCTTGCAGCGGGACGCGGCGGCCTTGCTTGCGTAACTCTCCGGTTTGCGGGTCGGCTTCGAAGACTCCGAAGCGGACGAGCCGGCCTTTGGGCATTTCCTCCATCTGCGGTGATTAGTTTACAGCCTGCGGCGGGGTTGCGATGGGGTTGATCCTTGCGGCTAAGCGTCAGATTTCTCAACGCTTAGCGGATGATCCGCAAATGACGCGGGCTTGAGCGGGGATCGATTGATCTCGCGGGCGAGGGCAGGCATTCTGCTGGTCGAGAGGGGCGAATGTTGAGGACGCGATTTTCGCGGTTGGCGATGCTGGCGGTCTTATTGCCCGCGCCGGCTGCGCTCGCCCAGCGGCAGCCCGAGACTGCGGCGGCGTTTGATCGTTATGTCGCGCAGGCGGAGGTGCGAATTGGTAATACGCGGAGTAACACGAAATCATTCTTGAATATGGAATCGATCGCGAGTTCGCCTCGGGAGGAAGTGATGAGCCGGCTGCGGCGAGGCGAGATTGTGATCGAGAAGGATGGAAATACTCCGGAGGAAATTCCTGGCGGATTGATTCACGACTGGGTGGGCGTCGTCTTTGTGCCGGGCGTGACGGTGGCGCAAGTCGTGGGCAGGGTGCGGGATTACGACCATATGGCGCGCTATTACTCACCTGATGTTATGCAGTCGCGGCTGGTCTCGGCTCGGGGCGATGACCTGCATGTCTACATGCGACTGCGGAAGCAGAAGGTGGTCACGGTGGTGCTCGATACCGAGTACGACGTGCATTATGGGCGGCTCGATGCGACGCATCAGTACAGTTCTTCGCGCAGCATGCGGGTAGCGGAGATTGAAGATGCGGGTGGCGCCCACGAGCGCGCTTTGGCGGCGGGCCACGATCACGGCTACATGTGGCGGCTGAATAGCTATTGGGCTTTTGAGCAGATCGGTGACGGAGTGTTGGTGCAATGTGAGGCGATCTCATTGACCCGCGACATTCCGGCTGGGCTCAATTGGGTGATTGGGCCGTTTGTGAACAGCATTCCGCGGGAATCGTTGCAGTTTACGTTGAATGCGACCCGAAGGGCGTTGAACGAAAAAGCGTTGAGCGGGAAAGCATTGGTCACACAGAAATAAGGTTGAGGAGGAATTTATGTCTGCCGCTGCAAGCGTCACCAGGGCGTTGGGATCGGAATTTCGCAATGCGACTCGCGTGCAGGAATCGATTACCGCGGCGATGGAGCGGAGGACACTGATATGGCTGGCGGGGCGCGT
Organism: uncultured Acidobacteriota bacterium; assembly: GCA_963701925.1. GTDB lineage: Bacteria > Acidobacteriota > Terriglobia > Terriglobales > Acidobacteriaceae > Sulfotelmatobacter. The sequence continues at coordinate 199,175 of CAVPBQ010000003.1, read as the reverse complement.
GCCGGATTCGATTTCTCCCGATCATTTGACGGCGCTGGGATTCGCGGCGCAATTTCTGGCGGGCGTTTCTTACGCGCTGGCGGGATCGAATAAATATTTCCTGCTGTTCGCTACATTTTTTATTGCGGTGAACTGGCTGGGCGACAGTCTGGATGGGACTTTGGCGCGCTGCCGGAACCGGCTGCGCCCGCGGTATGGCTTCTATGTCGATCACATGGCGGATACATTTGGCGCGGTCTTTCTAATGTCGGGGCTGGCGCTGTCGGGATTTCTGCACTGGCAGATCGCGGCGGGAATGCTGGTGGCGTTTCTGGTGTTGTCGGTCGAGTCTTATCTGACGACGTACACAATTGGGAAGTTCCGCATGTCGTACGGGCTTTTCGGGCCGACGGAGATTCGGATTCTGCTGATCATCGGCAATGTGGCGTTGCTCTATTGGCCGAATGTACATTTGCTCGGGCGCACATTTCTGCTCTTCGATGTGGGCGGGGCGATTGCAATTGTGGGGATGGCGGGCATGGCGATGGTCGCTGCGGTAAGCCATACGGCGAGGCTTTATCGGGAAGAACGTTTAGCGTGAGCGAATCGGCGCGGTGGCGGGTTTTTTTTCGGCGACCTTTTTTTCGGCGACCGTTCCTTCGGCGATCTTTCTTTCGGTGGATTAAGTTCAACCTGGTCGGAGCGATTGGGATTGGGGTGCAGCTCGCGGTGTTATGGTGCTTAACGGCGTTCGGTATGGGCTATATGGATGCGACCGCGCTGGCCGTGGAGGCTGCGGTGCTGAACAACTTCTTGTGGCATCAGCGCTTTACCTGGCGCGATCGAGGCGGCGGGCCCAGTCGCGATGCGGCGATCCGGCTGTTGCAATTCAATCTGAGCAACGGCGCGGTTTCGATTGGAGGGAATTTGTTGCTGATGCGGTTGCTGGTAGGGGAGGCCCACCTGCAGGCTTTGGCTGCGAATCTTATTAGCATCGCGGCGTGCTCGCTAGTGAATTTTGTAGTGAGCGACCGGTGGGTGTTTCGATCGGCGGCGTCTGGGGGTGTGCGGGCGGTGTGAGGATCATTCAGTACAAAGGACAGGAAGTCCCACGAAGGAAGGCCGTACGATTCCAATCACTTTCTGATGCCCACGACGGCCATCATGCGGCCGGTCTTGCCTTTTTCGGCGCGGTAGGAGAACAACAATCCCGGATGGCAGTTGGTGCACAAGGGCGAGGTTTCGATATTTTTCTTAGGCACGCCTGCGGCTAGAAGCTGCTGGCGGTTGGCTTCGACGAGATCGAGAAATATCTTCGTGGGCAATTCGCCGTGGCCGGGGGCGCGGGCGGTGAGGAATAGCAACGGATATTTTTCGCGGACGGGATCGGACTCTTTCAGTTCGCGGAACAAGCTGGCCGCGTAGGCGAACTGCGAGTCGAACTTGATGCGAACGTCTTCTCCCACTTCGTAACAGCAGCCTTGGATGCCGGGGCCTATGGTGGCCTTCACATCTTGCGGACGCGTGGCGAAGTGGCGAAACATCTCTCCTATACCTTTTTCTACGATGCGTTTGACGGTGCCGCGCCATCCGGCGTGGAAGACGCCTACGGCGTGGTGTTTGGGATCGACAAGAATGATGGGGAGGCAGTCGGCGGTTTGAATGGCTAGAACGAGGCCGGGAGCTTGGGTGATGAGACCGTCGCCGGCCAGCTGGGCGCCTGGGATCGTGTCGATGTAGTGGATGATGTCGGAGTGGATCTGGCGAAGGGTGATCAGGGGGCATTGGCCTTGGTTGTCAAGCTTCGCTCGACGGGACAGCCGAGGGGGGCTGTCCCTACATACGTCGCGGAGAAAGACGGCTCGGTTGCGCTCTACGGTGGCGCGGTTATCGTCTTTGGTGAAGCCCAGGTTCAGGTCGCCTTTGCCGTAGGCGCGGGAGAATCCACAGACACGGGTGGAAAAGCCATGCAGCAGCCAAGGAAGCTTATTTAGAGCCGCGGAGCGGAGAATCTTCAGTTTCTGAGTGCTTTTTCGAGGAGCCTGGGTCGCCACTTCTTCATGTTACCGCAGCGGATCTGTCGTGGACTAGGTGTGCAGTCGGGCAAGGGAGATCCTTCACTTCGCCTGAGGAACAGCTCCGTTCAGGATGACCTGCGAGAGTAAGGGTGGGAACCCAAAGCTGCACTCCTACCCGGGCCAAGGCGGCTTCATAAAAACCTGGGAGTGATTTATTCTCCTGAGGAACTTTTCCAGGGAACCTGTGCATCCAATGTTGCGTAGCATGCTCAGGCGGATCTCTGCCCCCGCAACATTCCGGAGGTCTCATCGTGCTGAACCGGTTTTTTGTGCTGCTGTTGTTGGCTACTTCCACGGCTTTTGCGGCTTCGGCTGCGCAGCATGTAGCCATCCATCCCAGGCCGAATTTGGATACGGGCGATCAGGCGACGATTAGGGAGATCCTCGATATGGAGCGGCAGGCGCGCGAGGCCAGCCTGCACCGCGACGCGGACTTCTCGCAAAAAACTCTGGCCGACGATTACGTGGCCATTACGCCGCTGGGGCAGGTGACCACGAAGCAGGATACTGTTTCGGCGCGCAAGAGCGGGCAGCTACGCTATGAGACGATCAACGTCAGCGACATGGTGGTGCGCGTGTATGGGGATACGGCTGTGGTCACGGCGCGAGCCGACGTGAAGGGCCATCAGCTTGGGGAAGATTTCAGCGGGCCGTATCGTTATACGCGGGTTTGGGTGCGGAAGACGGGACACTGGCAGGCTGTGAGTTATCAGGCTACGGTTACGCAATAGGCTTTTCCTTTTAGCATTGTTAGCCTCGGACCATCCGCCGGGCTCGCTTCGCTCGCGGGCGGACGAATGTGTCCGCCCGTAGGTGTTTCTGGGCTCGGCTCCGTTGTAGAATTGTCCGCTGTTTTCTACACTTCCATATGACTCAAATTGAGATTTACTCATCGCTCAGGCGAGCGCTTTGTTCTGTTGTGGTCGTGCTTGAATGCGCGACGCTGTGTTCCGGGCAGGATCAGAAACTGCCTGCGGAGAAGCGGGCTCGGATCGAGGCGGCCGTATCGAAATTCATGGCAACCAGCCACGCTCCGGGCGTGGCCGTTGCGGTGGTGGAACACGGCGAATATGAATGGGGCGGCGGCTTCGGGTTTGCTGACCTGGAGAACAATGTTCCCGCGTCCGAGCACACGTTGTTCCGGCTGGGATCGATCTCGAAACCGTTGACCGCCGTGGGGGCGCTGGAGTTGTGGGAGCGTGGGCAGATTGATCTGGATGCTCCGGTGCAGAAATATTGTCCGGCATTTCCTGAGAAATCGAAGCCGATTACTACGCGTGAGGTGATGGGACATCTGGGCGGCATTCGGCACTACAAGGGCGAAACCGAGGATGACCCGGAGATCGGAAACACGAAGCACTTTGATAATCCGATTCAGGCAGGGCTCGATTTTTTCAAGAACGATGCGCTGGTCGCGGATCCGGGGACGCACTTTCACTACTCAACGCAGGGCTACACGCTGGTTGGGTGCGTGATGGAAGGAGCTTCGGGAGCGAAGTACGTTGATTTCATGCGCGCGAATGTTTTCGCTCCGGCGGGCATGACACAGACGCGGGTGGACGATCGGTTCGCGATCATTCCCTACCGGACGCGGTTTTATGAGAAGACTGAGTCGGGGGCCGTGGAGAATGCTGATTTTCTCGATTCGAGCTACAAGATTCCGGGCGGCGGATGGTTATCTTCGGCGGAAGATATGGCGCGATTCGAGGTCGCGATTCTGCATGACCATCTGATCAAGCATGCGACGCGGGAGTTGATGTGGACGCCGCTGAAAGCGTCCGATGGGTCGAAGGATACTTACGGATTGGGTTGGGGCGTGGGGAATTTGGATGGGACGTTGTTTGTCGGGCATAGTGGCGGGCAGCAGGGGACCAGCACGGATTTTGTGATTGCTCCGAATCAAGGGGCTGGCGTCGTTGTACTGGCGAACATCGAGGGAGTGGACTCAGGCGATCTGGCGAATGAGATTTTGAAAGTGCTGGTGGGGCCGGCTGAACACGGGACGAAGAAATGAGGCTCTCGAGGGCAATTTCGCGATTTAGCGTCGTCAATTCACCTCTGTTGGAATGGGAGTTCCACTCGCTATGATCATCTGCAAGGCGTTCCTACTCTCCTGTGCTGTGTTCACACTATTCTGCCTGGGAGCCCTTGCACAGATTGGAGTGCTACCCAAGAATGATGTCACTCTCAAGGACACGACTGACGACGAATTTCGAGTTGGCGACGTTTGGGATTACAAAACGCGCAAAGGCGAAGAGCAGTCAAGGCTTACGATCGTGAAGATTGACAATTCACCCGAACTTGGGATGATCGTTCATATCGGCGTAGATGAGGTCAGGTTCTCGAATTGTCACGGCGTTCCTGAACCGAAAGCTGTGCCTCACATGCCATTTGCGCGCAAGGCGTTCGAGGCGAGTGTCAAGAGACGAGTCGCAACAGAGCAACAGCTTCCTGACTTCCAACCCGGATATGATGAGTGGAAAACAGCCTACTCGAAAAAACACGCCGGTATTTACGTTGTCAGTGTGGCCGACGCCGTATCAGTTGCAGAGAAGACGTTTCGAACTGGCATAGGCTGCGAATGAGTTTCCAAGTCTGAATTTCCGGTTAGCGTCAGACTTCGGCCCAATTTAATGCCCAGAATGATAGGGGTGGCCCTTCAGAATGGTGAAGGCTCGGTAGATCTGCTCCAGAAGGACGACTCGGGCTAGTTCGTGGGCCAGGGTCATCTTGCCAAGGGAGATGGTGTGTTGTGCGGCGGCCTTCACCTCTTCGCTGAACCCGTCGGCGGGGCCGATGGCGAAGATCAGGGGGAGTGGATTGCGGTCCTGATAGTCGCTTAGAAATTTGGCGAACTGCTCGGAGGTGAATTCTTTGCCGCGGGAATCGAGCAGGACCAGCGTCGACTTGGTCGCGGACTTGGCGGTCTTACTGGATGAAATCCGGCCCCTCATTTCCAGCACTGCTGCTTCGTCGCGCAGGACGACTGCTTCGGTCGGGGCGTAGCGCGAGATCCGCTTTAGATATTCTTCGGTTAGGGCTTGGATTGCGGGCTCTTTCGTCTTGCCGATCCAGGCGATTTTGAGCTTCGCGGCGATTTTGATTTTCACGCTGGCCTATTTCTTGCCCGATGCGAATACTACCGACGCACCGAAGGCGATCTTCTCGCCGTCCGAGTAACGACGCACGGCTTCGTGCACTTCGGCGTCGATCTGCGGCCACTTTTCGGCGGGGACGCGGTCGAGCATGGGACGAAAGGGCACGGCAACGGATCGTGCCTGCTCCCAGACTTCTTCGACCGGGCCGGGCCAGGTCCAAGGCAGGGTTCGGGTTTCTTCTTCGACGTCCCTAAATCCCGCCGCTTGCATGATCGTTGAAAGAGTGCCGGGCTTGGCGAAGCGAAAAGGATTGGGGCCGCCGGGCTGCAGAATCGGGCCGCCCACGTGGCGATGCACTACGCCCATCATCGACTGCCAATACGGTTGATCGAACGATCCCCAGGCCAGGAAGCAGGCACGGGCGTCGTGGCGCAACACGCGATGCAATTCTCCCAGCGCAAAAATCGCGTCGCGGAAGAACATTACGCCGAAGCGCGATGTTGCCAGATCGAAATTGTCCTCGGGAAATGGGAGGCTGTGGGCGTCGGCGGTTTCGGTGATGAAGTTCTGCAGACCGCGCGCTTTGGCACGCTGGGCGGCTATTTGCAAAAGGTCAGCGCTCAGATCGAGGGCGGTGACATGGCCCTGCGGGCCGACGCGCAGCGCGAGAGTGATGGCAGGCTCCCCGGTCCCGCTGGCGAGATCGATCACTTGCATGCCGGGCGTCGGCTTGGCATAGTCGACCAGCGCGTCGGTGACGGGCTGGCCCATGGCAGCGGACTTGGCCTTCCATTTTTCCGAGGCGACGAGGCGGTATTGCGATCCCCAGGATGGCTCGGAGTTTGGTGGCGACGTCACGGGAAACCAGAGAACTCAGGCAGTCTTCTTCTTTTTCTTCTTCGCTGTGGAAGACTTGGAGGCTACTGCTTTTGGCTCAGCCTTGCGCTTGCGCGGAGCTGACTTCAGATCGGAGGGCTCGAGGCGCGTGGCAGTCTTCCAGAGGCGTTCGAGATCATAGAATTTTCGCGCCTTCTCGGAGAAGACGTGCACCACGAAATCGACGTAGTCGAGAAGCACCCATTCGGCCTGGTTATAGCCTTCGACGTGCGTGGGCCGCAGGCTGGCGCCCTTCAGACGCAGTTCGACCTCGTCGGCAATGGCCTGGATCTGGCGCGGGTTGGTCCCGCTGCACAGCACAAAGTAGTCGGTGAATGCTCCCGACCCTTTTTCCATTTCGAGGATGCTGAGCTCTTCGGCCTTCTTGTCGAGGCAGGCTTGAATGGCGGCGGCAACTTGTTGGCGAAGTTCGTTCTTCTTCATTCAGTCGTGACGTTTCGTGGTGGCTTGAAGCTCATTGTAACCGAGCTCCTATTTTGCAGTCTTGGCTTCGGCGGCGGCGTGCTTGCGCAAGGCTTCCATGGTTTTTGCGGAGGAATCTTTGCGCTTGGAATTCTTGTTGCGTCGCTTGTTCTTGGTGACGTAGTGGTTCTTCGCCATATGGCTTTCTCCTTGGGTTGGCGGTTAGGGGCGCCTGCCCTGACTCGTTGAGGCTAAGAAAGATTGCCCTTCCATCATAACGTGACACGAGGGATCCGGGGGCGATAGAACAGGTAATTTGCCGGGAGATCCTTTACTCCGCCTGAAGAACGGCTGCGCCCAGGATGACGCCCTGGAACATGAGACTTCCGAGCTGCTCGCTACTGATACAGGCCCATTTTCTTTATGTAGTCGGCTACAGGAGGGTCGAGGAAGCGTCCGGTGGCTTTGTTGGCGGCGATGGCCTCGCGGACGGCTGTGGCTGAGGCTGGCTGTTTCAGGTCGCCCAGAAAGTGGATGGTGGCTCCGGGGAGCACGAGGTCTCCGGTGGCGGGCTGCTTGTGAAATGGGCGGGTAATTTCTGCGCGGGGGCGCAAGCTTTCAGGCAGGGCGTTGGCGACGTCAGCCAGCGAATAGCCGGGGCGGCCGGCGACGACGAATTCGACTTCGCGGAACAGAGCTTCGGATTGATGCCACTGGGCGATGTCGGCGAAGGCGTCCATGCCGATGAGGAGAAACAGGCGGTCGATCGACTTGAGCGATTGCTTCAAGCGACGTACGGTGTCGATGGTGTAGTTGGGCTTGGGCGGCTTGTCCTTTTTGGCGGCGCTTTTATCGGGAGCTTCGAGCAGCGAGGGCACAAACGCTTTCTCTCCGGCCGTGGCCAGGGCGAGCATGGCAAAACGATGGATAAACGCGGTGAGCGGTTGTTTCTGTTTGTGGGGCGGAATATTGGCGGGCACGAAGTGGATGCGGTTGAGGTTGAATTTCTCGAGCGCGGCCTGTGCCAGAGCGATGTGCCCGCGGTGAACCGGATCGAAGGTTCCGCCGAAAAGTCCGATATTCATTCGAAGGGTGAGCCTTGAAGTTCCCGCCTAGTGTCTTGATTTCGAGCTTCGGATGCAAGTCGGGAGTGGCGGGATTCGCAAATGAGCAGTCCAACCGGGCAGCGTGGCGAGGTCCATCCGGTCAGCCGAGATCGGAACCTGCCGCGGCACGGTAATGCACTTCTGTAATTCGCGTGTTTCCCATTTTGGCACTAACATCGTTGACATGCGAGTAACCCTCCCCCTACTTCGCATTGCTCCGGGTCGTGCTCCCATTCTGCGCTACGGCGTTGCGGTGCTGAGTACTGCGCTGGCGCTGATCCCGACAATCCTGCTGGCGAACGTTTCCGAAAGCCGACTGGTTCTGTTCGGCGTCGCGGTGATGATCAGCGCGTGGTATGGCGGCTGGAAGCCGGGCCTGGTCGCGACCTCGTTTGCCCTGACGGTGGGAGCTTACTTTTCATTGGCCGGGGAGCACACACCGGCACAGTTGCGCACAGCCATTATCCGGCTCTCTCTTTTCTTTTTCTTAGCGATGCTGATCTGCTGGCTGAACGCGGCGCTGCGCGCCTCGCAGGAAAACCTGCGGCGTTCCGAATTGAATTTCCGTTCGCTGGTGATGAACGCGCCATACGGCATTTGCCGCTGCGACGCGACGGGCAAGATTCTCGATGTCAATCCGGCGTTACTGGAAATGCTCGGCTATGCCACTCCACAGGATCTGATTGGCCAGCACATTTTCAGTTTGTACGCTGAAAATGACCGCTGGTTCGAGCTGGCGGACTTTCTACGCTCATCTTCTCCGTTCCGCGGACTGAATGCCGAGTGGAAACGAAAAGATGGCTCGACCACAGTGGTGCGCGTGTCGGGCCGGTCCGTAACGAATGGCAGAGAATCGAGCGTGGTATTCGAATTGTTCACGGAAGATGTAACCGAGAGGCGGGCGCTGGAAGAGCAACTGCGGCAGTCGCAGAAGATGGAGGCCGTGGGACGATTGGCCGGAGGCATTGCGCATGACTTCAACAATCTGCTGATGGTGATTTCAGGCTATTCGGAATTTTTGCTGGAACGGCTGAACGGGGCGCCGGAGTTGCGGGCGCCGGCGCAGGAAATCGCGAGCGCCGCCGAACGCGCTTCATCGCTCACGCGGCAGTTGCTGGCCTTCAGCCGCAAGCAAATGCTGGCTCCGCAGATCATCAACCTGAACGGCATCGTGACCGAGAACATCAAGATGCTGACGCGGATGATTGGGGAAGACATCGATCTGGTCATGGTGCCGAATCCGAATCTGTGGCCGGTGCGCGCCGATTCGGGGCAGATCGAGCAGGTCGTGATGAACCTGGCGGTGAATGCGCGCGATGCCATGCCCAGCGGCGGGAAGCTCAGGATTGAAACTTCGAATGTGACCATCGACGAAGAACAGGCGCGGCTGCATGCCCCGTTGCCGGTGGGCGACTACGTCATGATCTCGATCAGCGACACTGGCGCGGGCATGGATTCAGAAACCCAGTCGCACATCTTCGAGCCGTTCTTTACTACGAAAGGAACCAAGGGCACAGGGCTCGGGCTGTCGACCGTCTACGGAATTATCAAGCAGAGTGGTGGATACATCTGGGTCTACAGCGAAGTGGGCAAGGGCACGACGTTCAAGATTTATTTGCCGCGTATTGCTTCAATGAGCGAGGCAGCTTCGCCGGTGGTGAAGGCGGCTGACACGCGAGCGGTAGAGCCGGGGACGGAAACGATCCTGGTGGTGGAAGACGAGCCGAACTTGCGCTACCTGGCGCGGCAGTATCTGGAGAAGCAGGGATACAAGGTGATTGAAGCGGCTGACGGCGCGGTGGCGATGCAGATCGCGGTGGCGCACGAAGGCACCATTCACCTGCTGCTTACCGATGTGATCATGCCCGGCATGAATGGCCGGGAACTGGCGCAGCGGATTTCGGAAATTCGTCCGAATATAAGAATTCTGTACATGTCCGGTTACACCGAGAACGTCGTAGGACACGATGGAACGCTGGACGCGGGCGTACGCCTGCTGCAGAAGCCGTTTAACCTTCGCGACCTGAAGAGCCGGGTGCGCGAAGTGCTGGATGCAAAAATAACTCCCCCGGAGGTCGCTATGTCCGCACACACTACGAGTTCACGCCAGGCCGAGCCCACCAACCAGATTTCACCCAGCCGCGCGCAGCGGTTCCAACTGCACTTGCCCTTGCGTTATCGCCGTCTGGGCGAGAAGCAGTGGCATGAGGGCACGACGGAAAATATCAGCCGATCGGGAATGCTGTTCAGCACCGAAGAAGTGCTGCAGCCGAGTTCGCAGCTGGAAATTAACCTGGTGCTGCCGGCGGAGATTGCGGGCCTGACGGCTACGGAAGTGGTATGCCGCGGAGAAGTAGTGCGGACGGTTGAGCCCGCGGGCGAAACTCTGAGCCCGGCGCTGGCCGCGAGGATTCTGCAGTATCACTTTCAGCACGGGCCGCTGCCGCGAGCGTAAGCGCAAAGAGCGAACGAACGTCGTGGTCAGGATTCGCGCAGAGTTTCAGAGCTGGGCCCGCTCAGCTGACGGGCCTCTAATTCCTGTTCGCGGAGGGCGGTAACTTCCTTGGCGATGGCGTACTTCAGCTCTTCGATTCCTTTGCCGGTGACGGCGGAAATCTCGTAGAGTTTCCACTTCCTTTTCTTGCTGTATTTTTTCAGCGCGGCCAACTTGTCTTGGTTAGCCACGTCGATCTTCGACGCGACCATGATCATAGGCTTGTCTTCGAGGTGGGCGCCGAAGCTGCCGAGCTCGCCGAGGATGACTTCAACATCTTTGGTGACGTCGGGGCGGCCGCTTCCATCGGAGACATCGACCAGGTGCACAAGCAGACGGGTGCGCTCGATGTGGCGCAGAAATTGTGTACCGAGGCCGGAGCCGGTATGGGCGCCTTCGATCAGGCCGGGGATGTCGGCCACGACGAAGCTGACTTCATTTCTGGGATCGCCGACCACGACCACGCCTAAATTTGGTTCGAGCGTGGTGAATGGATAGTCGGCGATCTTGGGGCGAGCCGCGGAAATGCGGGAGATCAGCGTGGATTTGCCGACGTTAGGGTATCCCACGAGGCCGACGTCGGCGAGCAACTTCAGTTCGAGACGGTAGGTGCGTTCTTCGCCGGGGCGTCCGGCTTCGTGCTCGCGCGGGGCCTGATGGACCGAGGTGGCGAAGCGGGCGTTACCGCGGCCTCCACGGCCTCCGCGGGCGATGACAAAGCGCTGATCGGGTTGTGAGAAATCGAAAACCTTTTCTCCCGTCTCATCGTCGTAAACGATTGTACCGACGGGAACTTTTAAGAGAACATCGGCGCCTTCACGTCCGGTTTTGTTGGAACCCTCTCCGTGACGGCCGCGCTCGGATTTGTGTTCGGGATTGAAGCGGAAATGCACGAGCGTGTTGTGGCGCTCGCTGGATTCCATGACGATATCGCCACCCTTGCCGCCGTCGCCGCCGGAGGGGCCTCCGCGGGGAACGAATTTTTCGCGGCGGAACGCCATGCATCCGTTGCCGCCATCGCCGGCCTTCACTCGAATTTTGGCTTCATCAATGAACATGGGAGCAGGGACATCAGTGGTCAGTGATTAGTGGTCAGCTTTTTGTCGGCTACAAAAAATTTAGCCTCCGCCCTAAGGCGAGGCTAATGTGGCGCGGGCAGCTTGCCGTTCGCTGGAGCAACCTACTTTGCTTCGACGGGCTCGACCATCACGAAGCGGCCCATGGAGCCTTTGTTCAGGAACTTGATGCGGCCGGTGATCTTGGCGAAGAGGGTGTCATCTTTGCCACGGCCGACGTTGAGTCCGGGCTTCACGCGGGTGCCGCGCTGCCGGACGATGATGGTGCCCCCGGGCACGACCTGCCCGCCGAATGCCTTAAAGCCAAGCCGCTGCGCATTGGAGTCGCGGCCGTTTCGTGAAGTGCCTTGCCCTTTTTTATGTGCCATATTTCCTCAGTTAGCGCCGGCGTGCCGCCGACTGTAGCGAGGCCATCCTGGCCTCGGGGTTCGCTATTTCTTCTTCGCAGCTTTCTTGGCAGCCTTCTTAGGCGCGGATTTCTTCTTCGCCAAAGCTTTCGCCTGTTTTGCAGGAGCTTCCGTGTGAGCCGCTTTCACCTTTTTCGGCTGGGCTTCCTTCTTAGGAAGTTCGGGAGCCTTGAAGCTCTGGCCGCCGGAAGCGATCTCGGTGATGCGGACCGCGGTGTAGGACTGCCGGTGCCCGCGCAGTTTCTTGTACTGCTTCTTGCGCTTGTAGTGGAAGACCAGGATTTTTGCGCCGCGGCCTTCGTTGAGGACCTCTCCGACAACGCGGGCATCGGCCTGATTGGCCACGATCTGGCCGGCTTCGCTGGACATTGCCACCACGGGAAATTCCACGTGGCCATCGGTGCCGTTGCCCACTTTCTCGACTCGAATCACATCGCCCGGCGCCACCCGGTACTGCTTGCCACCGGCGCGAATCACCGCGTACATACGCCTGCCTCCAAGAATGTCTTTGAAATCAGCCGACATCGCCCGAGCGCACACGGGCGCGAATCGAGGTCTGGCTGATGTTTCTTGCTTGCTGTGTTTTCCGCCGCGGCGCTCAAGCAGCCAAGGCAGCCGCCCCCAGAACGGGTCGGCGAGTACAGGCAAACTCAACTATTCTAACGTGCGCTGTGGAAATCGGTCAAACATAGGTCGCTCAATCACTCAGGAACGCGTGAGTCCTGCCCCATCTCTGGATCCTCAGTGACGATTTTGATCTTGGTCCAGTTTGTGCGAGAATTCCGCCGAACTTTCCGGGAGGAAGACTGAATGCCGAATCGTTTCGTTACCGTTTCGCTGTTGATGCTCGCCCTGACCTTTACTGTCTCCGCTCAGAAGAAGATGGCGAAGACATCCGCGCCCAACGCGCCCGACCGAGCCTACCTGCAGAAAATATGGGATGGGTGGGCGACGCTGGATCCGGCGAACGTGGCGAAGTATTACGCCACCGGACCGCACACGTTTTACGATATCGCGCCGCTGAAATACAACAGCTGGGATGAGTACCAGAAAGGCGTCGTAGCGGTTGTCGCAAACTATAAGAGTGCGAAATTTACGATCAATGACGACCTCGCAATTCACCCTCACAGCGATCTGGTCTGGGCCACCGCGACCATTGCGGAAGAAATGACCACGAAGGCGGGCAAGGTTGAGATGGGGAATTTCCGCTGGACGGCAGTTCTTGAGAACGAAGACGGCAAATGGCTGATTGTGCATGAGCACGTTTCGGCGCCTTTGTCATAAAGACCTTAGCCACGGATTTTCGCGGATCGTCACGGATAAATCTTGACTCGGATTTATTCGTGATGATCTGTAAAATCCATGGCTAAATTTTCTAGTACGAAATCCAGAAAAAATAAATTGTCATGCCGGCGCCTACGATGACGACGAAGGCGCGGATCCAGGCTTGCGGAACCTTCTGGGCATAGTGCGCGCCCAGGTAGCCGCCCACAATTGCGCCCACGATCATGATGATGCCGTGCCTCCAATAGACCGCGCGCGCAACAATGAAAGTGACTACGGCGACGCCATTGATGACGAATCCCATTACACTCTTGAGCGCGTTCATGGAGTGAATGTCGGTCATGCCCAGGGCCGCCAGCATGGCAAGCATTACGATGCCCATGCCGCCGCCGAAATATCCGCCATAGATCGCGACGCACAATTGAAACAGGGTTGCGCCCGCCAGGGCTTGAGGGGAGGCGTCGTGCTCGATGATCGACGCGCGGCCACCAGCCAGTTTCTTGCCGAAGGCAAAGAGTAGAGTCGCGCCCAGCGTGAGCCAGGGCAGCACACGCATGAATGTATGAGCCGGGGTGCGCAGCAGGAGAAACGCCCCAGTTAGTCCACCGATCAGACTCGCCGTAAGCAACGGAAGCATCACGCGGCGCGGAACGTCGAGGCGCTTGCGATACGCTCCTCCACTGGCAGCGGCTCCGGTCCAGAGGGCAATGGTGTTGGTCGCGTTGGCGGGGATGGGCGGAACGCCCGTGAACAGTAGCGCCGGAAAAGCGATGAAGCTTCCACCGCCCGCGACTGAATTCAGCGCCCCGCCTAACATTCCCGCGACAAAAAGAAAAATGATGATCTGCAGAGTCAAGATGTTAGGTGTACCAGAAAAGCTGCGCGTCCCGCCAATCGGAGCTGATTTGGGCTGGGTGTTACCGCTGTAACCGGCAGTAATCTGAGTCTTCTTGCAGAAACATCTGTGCTGCGGCAGGGTTAATATCAGAAGAATCATGGGGGTTCTTTATGCGTAATCGAATTGCAATCGTGATTTCAATTTTTATGTGCAGCATTGCCTGGGGACAGTCGCAAGGTAAACCGCAGACGTCGCCCGGGCAGGCAACGCCTAGTCAGAGCATGCCGGGCATGTCGGGTCACGACATGTCGAACATGAAGGACATGCCGATGGGCGCGGATAAAGATAAAGACAACGCCGACCCGGACGCCAGCACGCACGCCATGCATTCCATGGAAGGCCACATGGATATGGGGCCGCACATGAAGATGACGGCGTTGCGCAAGCCGAATCCTGGCGATGCGGAGCGCGCGCAGAAGGTCGCGGAGATTGCGCGCAAGGTTTCGGAGAGCTATGCCGACTATCACAAGGCGCTGAACGACGACTTCAGGATTTTCCATCCGGAAGTCCCGCAGAAGATGTACCACTTCACGAATTACCGGTATGCGATCGAGAACAAGTTCAAGTTCAATCCCGAGCATCCAACGTCGCTGCTCTACGAGAAACACGGCGACGACTACAAACTGATCGGAGTGATGTATACGGCGCCGAAGCGGCTGACGGAAGATCAACTCGACGAGCGCATTCCGCTGAGTATCGCGCGGTGGCACGAGCACGTAAATTTCTGCTCGCCTCCGGCGGACAAGCGCGGGGAAATGCTGGGCGCGCATCCGCAATTTGGATTGCGAGGATCAATCGTGACGCAGGAAGCGTGCGACGCTGCGGGCGGCACGTTTCATCCCATCATCTTCAACTGGATGGTGCACGTGTATCCGTTTGAGAAAGATGAAGCCAGCATTTTCTCAGTCGAACGGCAGCACGGGGACGCAGACTAACTGCTTTCGAAATTCTCTCGGCGGGCTAGAGCCGAGCATCGTGCAGAGGCCAGTTGTGGCGCGGCTTTAAGCCGCGCCCTTTCAAATCCGCAAAACACTCCACTCAACAAAACGCAACTCCGACGGCATCGAATTCGCGAACTATTCCATTCCGCCACAACAAAACGCAACAGCGCTGTGGGCCTACCAAAAAATGTTGCCTGAGCAAAGATGAGCGATCTTTCTGCTACCGGATGGACGCAGACATCGTCCAATGAGCAACGAGATCTTGACACGGGAACTTTTCAGGAAGTGACCGCGTATCAGTAGAAGTGAAGTGAAGAGCGCGGCACAGAGGTGATGCCGGCTTCATTCGAAGATCTACGGGGTATAGGGGATTTTCCCACTCTCGGTTTGGCGGCCCAGGTGAGAAGACCCCCATGCGAGCGGCGAGCTTTCGCTGGCGCGCTCAACCCCGGCGACAGCATTGTAGGCGATTGGCGAGGAAACACAAGTTTTTTCTCGCGCTAGTCGCGAACCGGGCCGCCCTAACCGCTTCCCGACGAGGTTTCGGGAAAGAAAAAGGAGCAGCTATGAAGTTCGCGACAGTTTCAAAAACTCTGGTAATGGGATTCGCTCTACTGCTGGCGTCCAGCGCGTTCGCGGCCAACAAGGCCACACTCGAACTGCACAATCCGACCATCGTCAATGGAACTCAACTGAAGCCTGGCGACTACAAGCTGGAGTGGGATGGCAGCGGACCTAACGTGGAAGTCAGCATCATGCAGGGCAAGAAAGTTCTCGCCAAGGCGCAGGCGCAGGTAGTGGATCTGCCCTCGCCATCGGCGAATAACGCGGCGGTAGTGAAGAAGAACGACGACGGCAGCAATTCGCTCGCAGGCGTGCGCTTCGAAGGCAAGAAATATGCTCTCGAACTCAGTTCGGCCAGCGACGGGATGTCGGCAGGAAGCAGCAAATAGCGGAGGCGTTCGCGCGGCAGGACAGGAGGAGCACGGCGCTCCTCCTGTCTTCTTAAAGAGGTCTCAGTTCGGCGAGGCCAGAACGTCGTCGTAATAGTTCAGCAAAGCCTGGCGCGGTTTCGTCTTCAGGCCTTTCAGCGGGAGCTTCTGTTCGATGGTTTTGTCGCCAGTTAAGCGAGCCCTGCCCAGGAAGAACGTCTTTCCGTCGGCTAACTCCAGATACAGGGGCACGAGCATGCGAAAGTGGTCGTCCACATTGGACTGCGTCACTTTCATGCTCATGATCACGTCTCCGTCGGCACCCACATCGAATGACGATTCCAGTTTGTATGCCGGGAGCTGCGTACCGTAGACGTACTCGTTAAAGAACCAGTCCAGCGTGTGATTGCCGTCGAGATCCATCTCGGGCGTCATGTGTTTTTCGACCATCGCCTTGAAGTCTTCGGTAGTGGCTGACTTGCCGGCAAAGGTCTTCACGAAATCCTGCATGGTTTCCTTAAAACGCTGATCGCCGGTGCGATTGTCATACATCATCATGCGAA
This sequence comes from uncultured Acidobacteriota bacterium, assembly GCA_963701925.1. Lineage (GTDB taxonomy): Bacteria > Acidobacteriota > Terriglobia > Terriglobales > Acidobacteriaceae > Sulfotelmatobacter. Next base: position 183,020 of record CAVPBQ010000003.1, on the reverse strand, counting down.
CCATGTGCAGAACGTACGCACCCTTGGGATAGACCAGGCGCCGGTAGATATCGAAGCCGGTGCGCGAATTGTTGGCGCGATAGCCGGTGGTGAGCGCTCCGACATCGATAGCGCGATAGCCCTGGGCGTTGCGTTCTAGAAGCAGTTCGCGCTCGTCGTTCCAGAACGTAATAAATTTCTTGGGATTCTTCTCGATCATGCTCAGATAGAGAGAAGCGGACATATCGGCGAAGCCCTCGCTCATCCACTGATCGCGGCTGGAAGTAAATCCGACGGTGTGCCCCCACCACTGATGGGCGACTTCGTGCGGGGTCACGACTTTCCAGTAGCCCCGGTCTCCCCAATCCATTTGCAACTGGTGGCGCACGGTAGTGTCGAAGTAATAGCAGATGGGAATCCAGACCAGTTCGGGCCAGGATTGGCCGAAATTGCAGGCGGTCTGTTGTGTGATTTGCAGGTGTTTGAACGAAGACGGGCCGAAGAAGTCGGTATAAAGCCCAACTGCGAGCTCGCCCTCTGCGAGGGATTTTTTGTTGAGACTTGTGGTGTTCATCTCGCCCAGTGCGACTTCCGGTCTGCCTTGGACCCCAAACCCTCCACGGGCGGACGGCAACGCATCCCCTTCGGCTGCTTGCTTCAATGCCTGGACCCAATCGGGCGACTGCTCGTTCGCATAGGACTCGATGAAATACTCGGGTTTCTGCAATCTCGCTTCTTCAAGTTTGAACTTGCCGAAATTGAAGCCAGCAACGGTCTGCGGACCTTCACTCTTCCAGACTGACACGTTCTGGCTGCCTTCATTGCTATTGTTGAGGCGCACGCCAGTAGCGGCGATTTGCATGCCCTTGGGAATGCGGAACGTCATGTCGTAAGTGGCGAATTCGCCCAGGCTGCCGCCAGGATTGTTGGGATACCAGTTGCTGCGCGCCACCGGAAAGTAGTTCCCGTTTCCCTCGTTGATAACCGCTTCTTTGCCTTCATATTCCATGGTGAGGGTGCATTCGTCACCGGCGGCCAGAGGTTTGGGAAGGATTACGTAGAGTTCAGCGTCTTCGTTCTTTTCTTCCTGGATGAATGGCAGTGGCTGGCCGTCTTGAGCGTGTACGGCTTTCACGCGAAGAGTGTGGTGCAGATCGAATTGCACAGCTCGCAGACCGTCGAGATTCGCCTTAAATTGTGGCGCGGCCTTGCCGATCAGATTTCCGCTTTTTTCGAGAGTGGTATCGAGTTGCTCGTGCTCGATGTGGATGGGATTGCCGACCGAGTTCTTTCTGCGTTCGACCATGGGAGTCGAAAGCCACTCTCCGAACTTGTTTTCGTCGTAAGTCATGAACTGCACCTGATCGCTCGAGTCGTGAGGATCAATGGTAAAAAGTTCCTCGCCGTCATAGCGCTTGCCGTGAATGAACGCCACAAAGAGGCCACCCGGCTCGGGGCTGAGCACGTCGGCCAGAATTCGGGCTTCGAGATTTTCTTTGAGCTTGTGACGAGTGGTGTGCTGACTGTCCTTCAATGGCCCGGCGTCGCAACCGGATTTACCGGTGGTTCCCACAGCCTTGATGTCCTGGTAGGTCGAGTCGGTGAAACGCAGGACCATTTGAGTGAAGGTCTCACTGAATTCTTCCTCCTTGGTCAGCAATTTCAGCATTCCGCGCTCGGGCGGCGGAGGATTCAGGATGAGGTTTCCATCGCCAATGAAAACAGCTCCTGTGACCTTGCCGTTCACCGGAGCAACGAAGCAGATGGTTCCAGAGCGCAGGTGAAAGGTCGCCACTTCGCGTTTTAATTCGAAATTACTGACGTTCAGCGCCTCACCGCTGAGGGTGAGAGACCGCAGCGCCTGATAGGTGGGATCGGAGTTGGGCGCGGGACTGGCGTTCTGAGCGGGCGCTGGCCCAGCCAGCACAGCGAAGGACACGACGAATAAAGGCCAGAATAACTTGCCACACGACAACGACATGGCGCCTCCTCACGGGGACTGGCTATTATCTTCCCGGCGGATGGAAACGCAAGCGCTGAAATCACAGCAAATATGCAACTTTTGATGGCTCCGGCACTCCAATCTGGCAGACCATTTGGGTTCGTATCAGAAGGTGGGAGGAATATATGACCATTTCCACGCGGCTGGCTTCTCTGGCGCTGGCGTCTTTACTGGCAGTTACGGCGTGCAGCGCGAAGGCAGGGACGCCTACGCCGGTACCCGAGCCGGCATTGGATGCTCCGCGGGCTGCTGCTCCGGGAAAGCAGACTGTCGTGCTTTCCGGAGGATGTTTCTGGGGAGTGCAGGCGGTGTTTCAGCACGTGAAGGGAGTGATCAGCGCGACCTCCGGCTACTCCGGGGGATCGGCGAAGACCGCGCAGTACGAAATTGTGAGCACGGGAGAGACGGGGCACGCTGAATCTGTACAGATTGTTTATGATCCGTCGCAGATTACTTTTGGCGGGCTTCTGCGAATCTTTTTCTCGGTGGCGCACGATCCTACGCAGCTCAACCGGCAGGGGCCGGATGAGGGCACGCAATACCGGTCGTCGATTTTCTATAGCAGCGACGAACAGAAGCGAATTGCCGAAGCCTACATCGCGCAGCTAGATCAGGCGAAGGTATTCCCTCGGCCGATCGTGACCAAGGTAGTGCCGCTGCAGGCGTTCTATCCGGCAGAGGGCTATCACCAAAACTATGCAGCGCTCCACCCGGACCAGCCGTACATTGTTTTTAATGACGCTCCGAAGGTGCAGCATCTGCGGCAGGAATTTCCAGACCTTTATACGGGAAAGTAGGAGAGAGGCATGTTCAATTCTGATCTTGATCGCGACGCTGCCAAAATCAATATGCGCCGCCGGGCGTTTCTAGGAAGCGCGGCTGCAGCACTGGGTGGGCTCGCTTTGTGGCAGTGGAACCGTGCGCAGGGGGTCGAGATTGTCGACGCGGCTTCGACGCAGCCCAAGGAAGTCACCGTGGTGTTGTTTTCTGATGCGGGCGAGCGGCTGAAAAAAGTTCGGGTCGCGAAGGTGGTGAAGACCCCGGCCGAGTGGCGCAAGCAGCTGGCTCCGAATGTGTTCGATATTACGCGCAACGCGGACACGGAGATCGCGTTCACGGGGCAGTATTGGAATCTGCACGAGAAGGGGCTGTATCGCTGCATCTGCTGTGACAATGCGCTGTTCGACTCGGCTACTAAGTTCGACTCGGGTACAGGATGGCCGAGCTTCTGGGCGCCGATTGCAAAAGAGAATGTGCGCGAGATCAGCGACAGCACCCTGGGAATGGACCGCATCGCGGTAGCGTGCACGGAATGCGATGCGCATCTAGGACACGTCTTCGACGATGGACCTCCGCCGACGCGGCTGCGTTATTGCATGAACTCGGCCTCGTTACGATTCGTGAAGCCAGCCTAAGACCTGATAGCTTACGGCACGGCTGAAGCCGTGCCGTTTCAAAGCCTGCCTCTTTTGGGCGCGTCACCGGCGCGCCAGCTGCCACAACAGAAGTGCTCCTGCCGTTAGTCCTCCGAGTCCGAGTACGGTGCGTTTCATTGAGGCGCGGAGCTCCGCTTCGCGCTGACGTAGGGAGCGCGATTCGGGGAAGGGATCGTTGATTTGCGCCGCGGGATCGAGAGCCATCTGCAGGACTTCAGCGAGATGCAGGGCGTGACGGCCTGTGCCCTGGGCGATCTGCTCGCGGCAACTGAAGCCGTCGGCGATGATGAGCCAGTCGTCGGGAGCCTGGCGAACGGCGGGCAGAAGTTCGAGTTCGCCGATGGCGACGGAGACTTGGTAATTTTCGTCCTCGAAGCCGAAGGATCCAGCCATGCCGCAGCATCCTGGGGCAGGCGATTGGAAGTCGATGCCGATGCGGCGCAGGAGCGATTCTTCGGCACTCATCTTCATGATCGACTTGTGATGGCAGTGGCCGTGGAGCAGGGCTTTGCGTGGAAATTGCGGCAGAGCCGCATTGGCTGAGTTGAGTTCGAGAAATTCGCTGAGCAGAAATGTTTGCTTGCTCAGGGCCTGGGCGCGCTGGTCGTGGGGGAAGAGGTTGACGAGCTCGTCACGGAAGACGGCGATGCAGCTTGGTTCTAGGCCGACGATCGGGATTCCGGCTTCGATTTCGGGCTCGAGTTGATCAAGAATTTCCAACAGCAGAGATTGCGCGCGATCGAGCATGCCGAAATCGTAGAGCGGGCGTCCACAGCAGAGATGGGCGTGAGGCACGACGACGCGGTATCCGGCGGCTTCAAGGACTTCGACGGCGGCGCGGGCGGTTTGGGGAAGGAAATAATTGTTGAAGGTATCTGCCCAGAGCATGACCACCGGGGCTGAAGCCCTGTTCTCTTGACCGGCGTGACGCGACGCTGAAGTGCCGCTCTTCCAGGCTGACTCGATGGATTCGGATTCGCCTGAGGCTCGCTTCGCATCGCTGGACGGACGAATGCGTCCGTCCCTACGCGAGTGGAACCAGGTTTTGAAAGTTTGAGGGGCGAAGGCGGGAATGTTTCTTTGCCTGGGAATGCCTGCCACTAGCTTTGCTATGTCTCGGAAAAATGGCAGCTGCGTCGTGAGATTGACCAGGCCTGGGACGTTTGACGCGATGCGTGCCCAGAGATCGACGTTGCCGAAGGCGTAGGCACTCAGCGGACGCAGGCGGCCTTGGTAGTAGTGCGATAAGAATTCTGCTTTGTAAGTTGCGACGTCTACGCCTACCGGGCAGTCGCTCTTGCATCCTTTGCAGGCCAGGCAGAGATCGAGGGAATGTTTGACTTCTTCGCTGCGCCAGCCGTCGCGGACAATTTCACCTTGCGTCATTTCCCATAGCAAGTGAGCGCGGCCGCGGGTGGAGTGCTCTTCTTCGCGCGTGGCGCGGTAACTGGGGCACATGACGCCGCCTTCGTCGCGACGGCATTTGCCGACGCCGACGCAGCGCAGGGTGGCTTCGGCGAGACTTCCGTGATCTTCCGGGAACTGGAAGTGCGTACGCGGCTCCCACGGAGCGTATTTCGCGCCTAGACGCAAATTCTCGTCCAGCTTGTTGGGATTGATCACCTTGCCGGGATTCATCTTCCAATCGGGATCCCATGCGGACTTGAATTTGCAGAAGGCTTCGATCAGTTCGGGGCCAAACATTTTCGGCAGGAGTTCGGCGCGGGACTGGCCGTCGCCGTGTTCACCGGAGAGCGATCCTCCATAGCTGACGACGAGATCGGCGGCTTGTTCGACGAAGCGGCGGAATTTAGCGATGCCTTCTTTTGATTTGAGATCGAAGTTGAGGCGCGTGTGCACGCAGCCGTGGCCGAAGTGGCCGTAGAGCGATCCCATGTAGCCGAAGTCGGCCATCATTTTCCGGAGATCGCGCAGATAGCCGCCTAACTTTTCTGGCGCGACGGCGGCGTCTTCCCAGCCTTCCCAGTTCATGGGCTCGCCGGGAATGTGCGACGTGGCGCCAAGACTGGATTCGCGAACTTCCCAGACGCGCTTGGCTTGCGCGCCTGAATAGAGGGCCACATGCGGCGGATTCGAGCTGCGATTCAGCGCGCCGATCAAGCCGAGAGCTTGTGCTTCGGCTTCGGATAGGGTCTGCCCGCCGAACTCAACCAGCAGCCATCCGTTGCCCTCCGGGAGAAGTGAGAGTCCGGCGGGATTGAGGCCTTTGCGGCGGGTGTAGCCGACGAGCAGATCGTCGAAGCCTTCGAGGCCGATGGGATTGTGGGCCATGATTTCCGGGACGTGATCGGCGCACTGATAAATGTCGGGATAGGCGAGCACGAGCAGGACGCGTTGCGGCGGGCTTTCGACGAGGCGGCAGGTGGCTTCGAGAATTGTGGCGCAGGTGCCTTCGGTGCCGACGAGGGCGCGGGCGATGTGAAATCCGTTTTCGGGAAGGAGGTAGTTGAGGTTGTATCCGGAGACGCGGCGGGGAATGTGGGGAAATTTCTGGCGGATGAGATCGCCGTACTGATCGGCGATTTGCTTTAGAGCGGAGTAGATTTCGAATGCACGCGGGCTGCGGCCCGATACTTCTGGGCCGCTGGACAGCCGGGGGCGGCTGTCCCCACATGTTTCGCCTTGACCTACTCGCATTTGAGTGCCGTCGTAGGTGACTATGTTGAGCGCTTCGATGTTGTCGTCGGTCTTGCCGGCCATTACGGAGTGCACGCCGCAGGAGTTGTTGCCGATCATGCCGCCGATGGTGCAGCGGTCGTGGCTGGCGGGATCGGGGCCGAAGGTGAGGTGAAATTTTTCGGCGGCGTTGCGCAGTTGATCGAGCACTACGCCGGGCTGCACGCGGGCAATGCGACGCTCGGGATCGATTTCGAGGATCTGCGTCATGGAGCGGGAGAAGTCGAGGACCACAGCTACGTTGCAGCATTGTCCGGCGAGCGAAGTGCCTCCGCCTCGGCAGAGAAGAGGAGCGCCGAAATCGCGGCAGACGGAGATTGCGGCGAGCACATCGTCGTTGTCACGGGGCAGCACGACGCCGATCGGAACCTGGCGGTAGTTGGAGCCGTCGGTCGCGTAGAGCGCGCGGCTGCCGGCGTCGAAGCGGACGTCCCCCTTCACTGCCTTGCGCAGGGCTTGAGCGAGATCCACGGCAGGGCTGAGTGACGATTGTGGAACGAACGTAGGGTCTGGCGCGGTGGGCATCGGGCGGATTTTCTTTGGTTGCTCCGGCTCTATTTCCTCACGGTTGCGATTTGGATGGTGGTGGGTGAACTTTCGCCGTCCACGTTAATGGTCGATACATTTCTGTCATCACGGTTGACGATGGTGCAACGATTCTGGTCGGAGGAGGACACGGTTGCGCGCGGTAATTTTGATTTGTAGAAGGTGCAAACCTTGTCCGCGGAATCGTCGCTGGTAAAACTGGCGGTCACGGTGCGGATGCTGCCGACGTTCGCGACCGCTGCGCCTTCCTGGCGCACTTCGGCGCCGGGATAAATGTCGACGCCGAGATTGTGCGCGGCTTGGTCGGCATCCTTCGAGGTCTCGACCACGCCAAAGGGAGTTTCGACTTTAACTTGGTTGCCATTCTGCGAAACATGCGTGCCTTTGGCGAAGTGATAGGCGACCCAACCGGCGGCAGCGACTCCGAGAATTCCCAGACCGACGATAACGGCGATCACGATCAGGACAGTTTTCAGGGCGTTATTACCCGCTGGCGTAGGGGCGGGAATGGGCGCAGCGGCGGCGGGCGCTCCTACGGGCGTTCTGCACTTGCTGCAGAATTGCGCCCCATCGTTGAGAGTTGAGCCACAGGAGTTGCAGAATGCCATGGTTCACCTTAGATCGTTGTTGATGCCGCGAGTATATCGCAGATGGCGGCGAGCGGAGCTTCGCTCCGCTGGACAGCCGGGGGCGACTGTCCCCACATGCGCGCTCCTACCGCTTCCTCGCTTCGCTCGGAGGACGGACGAATGCGTCCGTCCCTACGTGTTAACTCCAGAGGCGCGTGGCGTAGTCGGCCATCGAGAGGGCGATGAGGAGGAAAAGAAAGAATAGGGTGGAGATGACGACCAGCTTGATCAATTTTTCGCCGGCTCCGCGGATGTGCATGAAGAACAGCGCGACCAGGAGCGCTTTGATGGAGGCAATGGTCAGGGCAACGGCGGCGTTGAAGCGTCCGAGGTCGATGTAGGCGATTTTGTAGGTGAGAAAGGTGCCGACCAACAGCGCGATCCACACGCTGAAGTACGTCTTCAAGGGCGAAGAGGAGTGTCCGGAATTTGAATGGTCAGACATGAGTGCGCCTCACGGATGCCGGTCGATCAAGTAGAGCAAGGGAAATAGATAGATCCAGATGATGTCGACGAAGTGCCAGTACAAGCCGCCAATTTCTAGCGGCGTGTGATATTCGGGAGTGAAGTGGCCCTTCCATGCAGCCCACAAAAGCCAGGTGAAAATTCCGAGCCCAATAATCATGTGCAAGGCGTGCAGACCGGTCATGATGAAGTAGAGGGCAAAGAAAATCTGGGCATGCTGTGGGTTCGCGTATTGATCGGGATGCCCGGGGATGGGGACATGATCGAAGCTGAAAGATGCGCCGGGAACATGGTGCTCTACGAACTTCTGGTAGTACTCGTAGCCTTTGATACCGAGAAAGGCGAGGCCGAAGAGCATAGTGACCACGAGCATGGCGATCATGAGTGCGCGACGCGAGGTTTGCGCGGCCCAGATGGCGAGAACGACGGTCAAGCTGCTGCAGATCAGGACAGCGGTATTGGCAGCGCCCAGAGTGGCGTCGATGGACTTGCTGGCGGCACCGAAATCGCCGAAGTACCAGCCGCGATAAATCAGATAGGCGCAGAACAGTCCGCCGAAGAACATGACTTCGGTGCCCAGAAAGATCCACATGCCGAGGTTGGCAGAGTTGCGCTGCTGCTCCTCGGTGGCGAAGTGGTGCAGAAGAGCGGGGTTATGCAGTCCCTTGTGCGCGGAAGTTTGGGTTGCGGTTGAGCTTGCGCTATCCGACAACTTTCACCTCCTGCTTGTGAGGAGCGTCGATCTCCTCATAGTTGTAGGCTTCCCAGGTCACGACCGGCTCTTCGTCGAAGTTGAAAGTCGGCGGAGGGGACGGCGTCTTCCATTCGAGTCCGGCGGCGTGCCAGGGATTGTCAGGAGCAGGCTTGCCGTAACGCATGGACCAGAGGAAATAGATCATGGGCAGCACGTAGCCGATGCCGAGGATAGTGGCGCCGGCGGTGGAGAGCACGTTCAGCACCTGAAACTCAGGCGGATATTGATAATAGCGGCGCGGCATGCCGACATAGCCGAGGATGAATTGCGGAAAGAAAGTGAGATTGAATCCGATGAAGACGATCAGCGCTGCGAGCCGCGCCCAGCCTTCGGGATAGAGCTTGCCGGAAATCTTGGGCCACCAGAAATGCATGCCGCCGAGATATCCCATGACCGCGCCGCCGACCATGATGTAGTGGAAGTGGGCGATTACGAAATAAGTATCGTGGACGTGAACGTTGACGCCCAACGCGGAGAGAAATAGTCCGGTGAGGCCGCCGACCGTGAACAGACCCAGGAATCCGAAGGCATACAGCATGGGCGCATCGTAGTGGATGGAACCCTTGTACAGGGTTGCGGTCCAGTTGAAGACCTTGACGGCGGAGGGGACAGCCACGGCGTAGCTCAAGATGGAAAAGACAAGCGCGGCATAGACGGAGATGCCGGCGACGAACATGTGATGCGCCCACACCAGAAATCCGAAGACGGCGATGGCGATGGAAGAAAATGCTACGAAGGTGTAGCCAAAGATGCGCTTGCGGGAGAAGCAGGCGATGATCTCGGTGACCACGCCCATGGAGGGCAAAATCATGATGTAGACGGCGGGGTGCGAGTAGAACCAGAATAAATGCTGGAAGAGGAGTGGATCGCCGCCGAGTTTGGGATCAAAAATGCCGAGGTGCAACGCACGTTCAGCGACTACCAGCACCAGCGTGATGGCGATAACAGGAGTGCCGAGAATCTGGATGACACTGGTGGCATAGTGCGCCCAGATGAATAGAGGAAGCCGAGACCAAGTCATGCCGGGAGCGCGCATGCGGTGGATGGTCACGATGAAATTGAGGCCGGTGAGGATGGAGGAGAATCCGGCAACAAAGATTGCCAGTCCGGCTTCGATCACTTTGGTGTTGCTGAAGGCCGTGCTGAAGGGGGTGTAGAAGGTCCATCCGGTATCGACGCCACCGGTCAGCATGCAGTGCACCATCATGAGGCCGCCGATGATGTAGAGATACCAGCTCAGCAGGTTGATGCGCGGGAAGGCCAGATCCTTGGCTCCGACCATCATAGGAACGAGGAAGTTGCCGAGCACAGCGGGGATGGAAGGGATGAGAAAGAAGAAAACCATCACCTGACCGTGCTGGGTGAAGAGCTTGTTGTAGGTGTCAGCCTGAACGAGGTCGCCAGCGGGCGTAAGCAGTTCCAGACGGATGAGGAGAGCAAAGAAGCCGCCGATGAAAAAGAAGAAGGTAATCGACATCAGGTAGAGCAGGGCGATGCGCTTGTGGTCGGTGGTGAGCAACCACGAGCCGACGCCGTACTCTTTGTTCAGATAATTTTCCCGTTCGACGGGCGTAGTTGTAGCGATCGCCATACTCAATTCACCTGGCTTCCCTTGGCCGAAGCCTTGGGCGTTTCCTGCCCGGCCGCGGTTTTTACGCTGGGCTGCTCCATCGGTTTGGAGAGCGACTTCACGTACGCGACCAGCGCATTCAATTGTTCTTCACTGACCAATCCCTGGAACGTCGGCATGACGGGTTTGAATCCCTGGACGACTTTGGCGCCCGGATCCAGGATCGATTCCCGAATGTAGTTCTCGTCGGCAAGGACAGTGCGCCCATCTTCGAGTAGGACCGGCTTGCCGAAGATTCCGAGCAAGTTAGGACCTCGGCCCTGCGTATCCATGCGATGGCAGGTGGCACAGCCCAGTTCGGCGAAAAGTTTCTCTCCGGTGGCGGAGAGCGGGCCGTTGGAAGTACCGCTCATCCAGGCTTCATACTGCGCGGGTTCCATGACAATAATGGAACCGATCATGCCGGAGTGCTGTGTGCCGCAATATTGAGTGCAGAACAGATGATAGGTGCCGGTTTTCGTGGCCCGGAACCAGGCCATGGTGTAGCGGCCGGGAAGCACATCTTGCTTCATACGGAACGCGGGCACAAAGAAGCTGTGGATGACGTCCTGCGAAGTCATGATCAGCTTGACGTCCTGGCCGACGGGCACGTGCAGTTCGTTAATTTCGCGCTGGCCTTCAGCATGTTCGAGCTTCCACATCCACTGTTTGGCGACGACGTAGATTTCGGTCGAGTCGCGAGGAGGAGTGTGGCCCCGGAAATAGACGACCGCGCCCCAGAGGAAGATAACCATGAACACTCCGAACGGAATGATCGACCAGGTTAATTCGAGTGGGATGGAACCTTCGATCTGCTCCGCCGGCACGCCCTTGCGCGCCCGGTAACGCGCGGCGAAGTAAATCAAGGTGATGAAAATGAGCAGCGTCATCAGCCCGCAGACGATAAGCAGGAAGATGTAAAGGGCATCGACGCTGCCCGCCATGCTAGAGGCCCGCTGCGGCCATAATGGAAAATTATCGAACATATCCTGTGTGAATCTGCCCAGCCTTTGCGTTCAATGCGCGGCGTTGCGCGGATTTGTCGAGCCGAAACAAAATGAGCAGCAGGGCGCCCAGAAATAAAACTGTGATGCCGCCTCCGAGCCGCAGCATATTGGAAACAACCGCACCATACTTTCCTGTCGCCGGGTCGTAGTGATAGCAGTAGAGCAACACCTGGTCGATGGGGTTGCCAATTTTTCTCTGCGAAGCTTCGACCAGTCCCATGCGCAAATCTTTGGGCGGAAAATCCACACCATAGAAATAGCGCGAGATGCGGCCTTGCGGGGTCAGCACCATGATTGCGGTGGCGTGCGCGTACTGATTATTTTTCTCGTCGTACTGATACTGGAAACCAACCGCCTTGGTGAGCGCGTTGATGGACTCTGGCGGCCCGGTCAGGAAGTGCCAGCCCGATGCCGCACCAGCGCGGCCATAGCGACTGAGATAGTCTTGCTTTTTGGCGGCCGCGATTTCCGGCGTCTCTTTCGGATTGAAGCTGACGGTGACGACTTCGAATTCCTTGCCCACGTCAAACTTGATCATCTTCATGGCGCCGGTAAGTCCGGCCAGCGCTTCTCCGCAGAGCATGGTGCAGTTGTAGTAGACAAGGTTGAGGATGATGGGCTTGCTGCCGAAGTAGTCGCCGAGTTTGACGGCGCGGCCAGTGTCGTCGACGAAGGTGAGTTCGGGCGGGACCTGGCCGTCGAGATGCTGTTCGATGCCGACATTTTGCAGATAGGGCGGACGAATGTTCGCTGGTGGAGACAGGATGCCCTTGGACATGGCCTGAGACTTGACCTGGGGAGCGGCGACCGACGCAAGCAGTGCCAACAATAGCAGAACTCTGCCGGGACGCAGTATGGCAGAGCCGGCTGAATGCGCGGTCGAGCTTTGCTCCACAGGACAGCCGAGGGCGGCTGTTCCTACATGGGCCCTAGTCGAATTGTGAACCTGATTGCTCACTTCTTGTCTTCTTTCTTTTTGGCCGGTTCGCCGGTTGTGCTGGCAGTTTGGGCTCGGACTGGCAGGCCGCGCTGGGCAATTAAGTCCATGGCACGCTCGATGGGGATACGGATGGTGCCGCTCTGCTTGTCGATGTAGTCGTAGGTGCTTAGCCTTTCTTCTTCATGGAGACGGATCTTGTCGAGTTGCGTGCGCTCGTCGATTTCCAGTTGCGGGCTGGGGAAATTCTGCTTGAGATATTCCCGGTAGTCCGTCGGCAGCTTGCGGGTGTCGACGGGCGCGTGAGTGATCATGGGGCTGACTGGAGCTTGCGCGGCATTGCTGCGCTTTTCGAGATAGTGAAAAACCCCGCTGACCACGAGGCTGCAGATCAGGATGAACAGGGCAAGCCCGAGCAGGAAATAGAGCACAGCGCCGACGCCGATATCGCGGCGCTCGTAGTCGCCGTGGCCGTTGTTCGCGGAATTGGTCGCGTTCGTCATTCTTCTCGATCTAGATTCTTTCTTTTAGCTGCCGCGGTTAGTGATGCGCTCCGTTTATGTTCCTCCGTGATGCTGGGCTGGATGCAGAACTTCTCCTGCCGATGGATCGTAAGCGGGAAGCAGCGGCAACGAGCCTAGGTTGCGGAAAAAGAAGGCCAGCCAGAAACCGCCGATCGCGATGGGCACAACGATATCGGCGATGGTGAGGTTCAGAGTCTTCGAAAAATTCGGTTCGATAATCCAGAACAGGTCGACATAGCGCATCAGCATCAGCCAGATCGCGACCCAAACCAGCTTGCGAATATTGCGCTTAAACTGGCGCGAAAGCAGGATGGCGAAGGGCACGCAGAAGTGAAACAGGGCGAGGAACAGGCCGATTTCTCCCCATCCGCCTGTCAGGCGCTTGAGATAGAAAGAGATCTCCGCCGGCAGGTTGCCGGCCCAGATGATGAGCCACTGCGAAAAACTGAAATAGGCCCAGACCATGATGAAGGTCGTCATCCACTTGCCGTGGTCGTGGACGAAATCCGGCTTCAGCATTTCGGACATGGGTTTGTAGTTGAACAGAATGCGCTCGATCACGACCGCGAAGCACATGGCCGAGAGGAGTTCGCCAATCAGGATGATCAGGCCGAAGATGGTCGAGATCCAGCTGGGATCGAGCGACATAACCCAGTCGATAGCGGCAAAGGAAATGGTGAATGCATAAAGGATGAGGCCGGGTCCGGCGACGGCCTTAAATTTCTGAGTATTGTCGGGGTGCCCTGCGCAGTCGGTTTGGCGGGACCAGTGCGACAGAAGGAACGAGCTCAGATTCCAGATCGCGAAGTAAATGATGGCGCGAATGATGAAGCCGTTGGTGGTGAGATAGGTCTTGGTGATGTCTTCCAGGTGTTCGCGGAGATGCTTGTCAGCGACACGATCCAGCGGCTGCGCCCAGATATAGAGATGATGGATGCCGAGGATGACGGGGATGAAGAGGAGCGCGAGCAGTGGAAGGGTGCGCATGGCTGCGCCGAGAATGCGGCGGATCACCATGCCCCATCCGCCCCCGGTGAGATGACGGATCATGAGAATCGCCATGGAACCGAGGGCGACGCCGAGCCAGCACATGAAACCGAGCAGGTATCCGCGATAGAACTCTTCGGGGCGGGTGTAAGCCAGGACAACGGCGGCGATACCGAAGACGACACCGACGATCAGCGACCGCTGCGCGATGGTCTTAACCACCGGCGGAGGGGTGAGATCGAGTTGCATCGCGGGCGTCGCGCTCATTTCGGTCCTTCCTGATTAGATTTGGTCTCGGGGGCGAGCACGGGCAAAGTAGCTCCCGAGCCGGGTTCACGGAATGTCGGTGCCGCGGACGGAATTTGCTGCCCCTGGGGAACGTCGGCCAGGGTTGCGTTCTGGCTCAATTGCAAAGCGCGAATGTAGGCCACGATGTTCCAGCGATCTTGCGGGGAAATCTGCGAAGCATAGTCGGGCATGATGCCGAAGCCGTTCGTGATCACGTCGAAGAAATATCCGACGGGCGCTTTTTCGAGGCGCGGGATGTGAAAGGACGGCGGCTTGCGCGAGAATCCGCGGGATGGAACGAAGCCACTGCCGTCGCCCACACGCGAGTGGCAGGGCGCGCAGAAAATGTTAAAACGCTCGCGACCGCGCTCGAGGACTTCTTTGGTGACAGGGAAAGGCATCTGTTCGCCGGGAGCGGTTCCGATCTTGCCGGTGTAGAAATACGTATCTGCGCGAAGATCGCCACGGGCGACCGTGCCCTCGACCAAGGGGCGCGCGGAGCGCTGGTCAGCGAAAAAGTCGCTGCGGGAGAGTGGGTTCTCGCGCGGTTGCACGTGCATATCGAGCCGGCAGCCCGCGAGGAGAGCTATCACAGGGAGCAGCGCGAAAATCCCCTTGTGCAGGCCGCACCGATTCCCACCCTTGCGCAGAGAACGCGCAAGGATAGGGCAGCCAGATTCCCCTACCGGCATTTGGCGGAGGTGCGGCATTTAGCTGGGCACCTCCGAGACGGAGCGCGGGTGCAAGGCTTCGAGGAATTTCCGCGTATCGTCGGTTTTGTATTTCTGGTCGGAGGAAAACACGATCAGGAAAAAACGGTCCTTCGTGGCCGACGAAAATCTGGGAACATTGAAGACCGGGTGATACGGCATGGGCAAGCCGTTCAATGCCAGCATGCCGAGAACGGCGGAGATTCCGGCAAACAGAATCGTCATTTCAAAAGTGATCACAATGAATGCCGGCCAGGAGTGATACGGTTTGCCGCCGATATTCAACGGATAGTCGATCACCGAGATCCAGTACTGCATGAAGTATCCACTCAGACCGCCGATGATGCCGCCGATGAGCACGACCAGCGGTACCTCATCGTGATGAAATCCAATTTCTTCAGCGAGGCCTTCGATCGGAAACGGACTGTAGGCGTCGATCTTCTGGTATCCAGCCTCGTGCGTCGTGCGCGCTGCGTCGACGAGCGACTGGGCCGAATCGAATTCCGCCATCATGCCGTAAATGGGATCGCGCTTCATCTTTCGAGCCTCGCCATCACTCTTTCACCTCAGCTTCCGGTAGAAGAGTGCGCATTTCGAAGATCGAGATCGCCGGCAGCAAGCGCAGGAACAGGAACATCAGCGCGAGGAACATTCCGATCGTGCCGATGAAGATCATCCAGTCCCAGCGCGTTGGATAATACATACCCCACGATGAAGTCAGGAAATCGCGATGTAAGCTCACCACGACAATAATGAAGCGCTCGAGCCACATGCCAACCAGGACCACACCGGAGATCAGGAACAGGGCGACCGGACTGGTGCGCAGTTTGCGAATCCAAAGTACCTGCGGAATAAAAATGTTGCAGGCGAGAAGCGAGAGATACCAAGGTGCGTAGGGCCCATGCAGCCGGTTCCAGAGGGTAAAAGCATCGTAGCGATCGCCGCTATACCAGCCCATGAAAGCCTCAATGCCGTAACCGTAGGCAACGATGAGCCCGGTGGCGAGCATGACCTTGGCCGAGTTCTGCAGGTGGCGCTCGGTGATGAAATCCTCGAGCCCGTAGATCTTTCGGATCGGGATGGCCAGCATTAACACCATCGCAAATCCAGAGTAGATGGCGCCGGCAACGAAGTAGGGCGGGAAGATGGTCGTGTGCCACCCCGGGACGATGCCGATGGCGAAGTCGAAACTCACAACGGTGTGGACGGAGAGCACGAGCGGGGTCGCGAGTCCGGCCAGCAACAGGTACATGGTTTCGTAGCGATGCCAATGACGCGCCGAGCCGCGCCAACCAAACGACAGCATGCCGTAAATAATCTTTAGCCAGCGCTTCTCGGTGCGATCACGCAGAGTCGCCAGGTCAGGAATGAGGCCAACGAACCAGAACAGTGCGGAAATTGTGGCATACGTCGAGACTGCGAAAACGTCCCACATGAGCGGACTGCGGAATTGCGGCCAGATCCGCATGGTGTTGGGATAAGGAAAGAGCCAATACGCGAGCCATGGACGGCCCACATGAAGCAGCGGAAAAAGTCCGGCGCAGGCCACGGCGAACAGCGTCATGGCCTCGGCGAAGCGGTTGATGGAATTGCGCCAGGATTGACGCAGCAAAAGCAAAATCGCCGAGATAAGCGTGCCCGCGTGGCCGATACCGATCCACCAGACGAAATTGACGATGGCAAAGCCCCATCCAATGGGGATCGTGACTCCCCAGATACCGATCCCTTTAAGAAACAGGTATCCGATCGCGAACAGCATCATCATGGTCAGAGTGAATGCGAGAGCGAAGCCGACGAACCATCCGTTGGAGGTGGGCCGGGTCAGAACGATGGCGCTGATTTTTTCGGTGACCGTGCCGAAAGTGTGGCCCGGCTCGATAACGGGAGCGCGCTCGATCTCGGTCGACGATTTGTATTGCTGTGGCATTCTCTCTGTCTTCGCGCCTCAGGGGCTAAAGCCCCCTATGTGCTGGTCTTCCGGCGCGGCTCAAACCGCGCGCTTTGCAAAACTTCTTCGCATGCGGCTGCGCTTCGCGCTCGCCGGAGGGACGAATGCGTCCGTCCCCACGTGTTTATCCTTTGCCCACCAACTCCGGGTTCGGGTTTCGGACTTCCGCCAAGTACGTTGTTCGTGGGCGGGTGTTCAGTTCGCCCAGCAAGGCGTAATTCCGCGATAGTGCTTTCAACTTCGAAACTTTGCTGTTGGGATCGTTGATGTTCCCGAAGACGATCGCCTCCGCCGGGCAGGACTGCTGGCACGCGGTCTGCAGTTCGTCGCCGACGTGGATTTCTTTGCCTTCGCGGACCGACGCGGTCTCGGCGTCGATGCGGTGCTCGTTGATGCGCTGCACGCAGTAGGTGCATTTTTCCATGACGCCGCGGCTGCGTACGCTGACGTCGGGATTGCGCATCATCTTGTATTGCGGCGTATCCCAATCCTGGAAAAGCAGGAAATTGAAGCGGCGCACTTTGTACGGACAGTTGTTCGAGCAATAGCGCGTGCCCACGCAGCGGTTGTAGACCATGTCGTTCAGGCCTTCAGTCGTGTGGTTCGTGGCGCCGACCGGGCAAACGACTTCGCAGGGCGCGTTCTCACACTGCATGCAGGGCACGGGCTGGAAGAAAGCCTTGGGATTGTCGCGGTCGCCCTGATAGTAGGCGTCGATGCGAATCCAGTGCATGTGGCGGCCGAGCAAGGTCTGCTCGTGACCGACTACGGCGATATTGTTCTCCGACTGGCATGCGATCATGCAGTTATTGCAGCCGACACACTTATTGAGATCGATCGCCATGCCCCAGGCGTAGGTTTCTTCGTTGTAGGGATACGGCGGATAGAGCGTGTCGCCCGGCGCCGGCTGCTCTTCTTTGGCGAAGTTCGGATCTTTCTTGTAGTCGTCGAGGGACGTCTCTCGCACCAGTGGGCGAACGTCGCCGTTGGGCGTCTCCATCGACTGGTAGCCCTGCGTCGAGGCGAGATTGTAGGTGGCGCCGGTCTTGCGAATGGTCACGCCTGTGGTGAACCACGGCGCGGCGCTTGTGCGCAGTGCATACGCGTCGAAGCCTTGTCCCGTGCCGACGCGTCCGGCGCGCTTGCGGCCGTAGCCAAGGAATACGGTGACCGAGTTGTCGGGATGACCAGCTTGAGTCCAGGCGGCACCGGTGACCTTGGTCCCGTTCAGTTCGAGTTCGAGGACGTCTTTGGTCTGGATGCCGAGCCGGCTGGCCATCTTGGGGCCGATGAGGATGGCGTTGTCCCAGGTAAGCTTGGTCATCGGCTTGGGCAGTTCCTGCAGCCAGCCGTTGTTGGAGAATTGTCCGTCGTAGATGGTGGGGTCGCGGCGGATGTTGAGCTCGATGGCGTTGGCGCCGGATTCAGTCTTTCCCGGAGACATGGCCGCAATCTTCGTGGCAAGAGCCTTTGTTGCATATGCCGTGCCTTCGATCCAACCGTCGTGAAGGGACTTGCGCCAGAAGGCTTCAAAATCTCCACCGGCGTGCTGTTTCTGCCAGTAAGCGCGAACGAGGTCATAACTGGTCGCATCTGACTGTCCGGAAAGCAGAGCAACAAATTCGGTGGCGCTCTTGCCGTTGTAGAGCGGAGAGATCAGCGGCTGAATGATGCTGACACTTCCGTCGTAAGCGCGGGCATCTCCCCAAGATTCAAGTTCGTGGGTTTCATTCACGTGCCAATGGCAGAGTTCGGCGGTTTCATTGTTGTAAAGCCCGTGATGAACGCGCAGTGGAACCTTGTTTAGAGCTTGAGCGAAATTGAGATCAGTCGGCGCGTCGTAAAGCGGATTGCCGCCGAGGATAATCAGCAATTCCACTTTTCCGGCATTCATGTCGCCGGCGAGTTCTTTGAGCGATTCGGTCTGGTTGACCGGATTCGCATCGACGGGGTCGGTATAGAAAACGGTCTTGCCGACATTGCCATACATCTGGTTGATGTAGTGAGCGAGTGCGTGCACTGCGGGCGGCTGGTGATCTCCAGGTACCACGGCAGTAGAGCCCGAGTGGCCCTCAAGATCCGCAACCAGAGGCTTTACAAAGTTAGTAAATTCAGCAGGAGATTCCTCGACCCGTGTCAGCACGCGGGCGAGGCCCTCGACCATTGAAGCCCTCACCGGCAGCCGATGGTCCGCCTTCGCTCCCGTCGACGTTGGCGTGCTCTCGATGACGTATAAGCGGTTCATGTTGCCGCTGTCGGGATTGCGGCGGCTGGCGAAGTCGCGGATGTACTTTACGTTTCCGGGATAGCCCGCGTAGAGGAAGTCGGCGTCGAGCGAAACGATGACGTCGGCCTTCGTAAAATCGTAGCGCGTCTCAACGGGCTGGCCGAAGGCCATCTTCGCGCCTTCGAGCACGTTGTCGCGATTGCACGGCTCGTAGACGTGCCACTTGGCCTGGGGATAAATCTTCAGGAAATTGCGTAGCTGATCGGCCAGCGTGGGCGAGGTGACCGTGGTGGTCAGGATGCGAATGCCCACGCCCTGCAGGCCTTTCTGCGCCGTTAGCGGGCCGCGGATCGCGCTCAGAAATCCCTGCCACGATCGCACGTCGCCCATGGAGGTGACGGTCTGCGAGCGGTCGGGATCGTACATCGTTAGCAGTGAGGCCTGCGTAAAGATGTCGGTGCCACCGAGCGAGGCGGGATGCTGGTCGTTGCCTTCAATCTTTGTGGGACGCCCGAGATGGCTTTCGACCAGTACCGGGCTGGCATATCCGCCGAGCGTCACGGCGGTCGCGTAGTATTGCGGCCGACCGGGGATGACGCCTTCGGGCTGGCGCACGTAGGGAACGATGGGCTCGAGCGGGAGCTTGACACATCCGGTCATGCCGGCGAGGCCGAGCGACGCGCCCATGACTTTTAGGAATCCGCGGCGGGAGACGGAGTCGAGCCATTCCGAGGCGCCTTTCGGGAATTCGCGGTGCAGGGCTTCCTGGAAGTCTGGAGTGCCGGCGAGTTCCTCTAGGCTGCGCCAGTATTCGGGACCCGTTTTTTCGGCAGCGTCATGCGCGGTGGCGTAGTCAATGCGCTCGCGGACGGCATTCAGGTCGAGCTTGTTCTTTGCGCCCGGGCAGGCATCTTCGCGCTTCTTGATCTGAATCAGGCCGCCGTTGTTGTGTTCTTCGTTCGTCATTGCTTTACAGGGGCTAAAGCCCCTTCTTGATTTCCATCGCTGACGCCCGGCTAAAGCCGGGCTCTTCCACAAGAATCTAGCGGTGACAGGTGCTGCAGTTCGTGATGTCTTTCACATTGCGCACTTCGTATTTCTTGATCAGGGCCGTTCCCAGTTCAGCTTGATCGGTGTAACTGTGGCCGTCGAACACGACCGGATTCCCACTCGATGGCGGCTGATAACGCATATTGAAAACCTGATCGCGCGGGCGGAGATTTTTCTCCGGCGCGCGATGGCAGCCTAAACACCACTCCATCTGCAACGAATTCTGCTGGTACATCAGCGGCATGGTGTCGACCGGGCCGTGGCAGGTATTGCAGCCGACACCCTTGGTCACGTGGATGCTGTGATTAAAAAAAACAAAATCGGGAAGCTGGTTGACCCGCGTCCACTGCAGCGATTCGCCGGACTTATAGCTGGCGCGCACTGGCTCGAGGAGCTTGGCGTTGGTCCATATTTGCGAATGGCAGTTCATGCAGGTGCGCGTCGGAGGAATGCCGGCGAAGCTCGAGGTTTCAACCGACGTGTGGCAATAGCGGCAGTCGATGCCGAGGCCAGTGACATGATGCTGGTGGCTGAACGGCACTGGCTGCGGTTTGCGAACGCCCGCATAGGTTACATAAGGAGAACCCTGGATCTCATAGGCGACTCCACCCAACGCAGCCAACACGAAGACCGCGCCAAAAATCGTGGCGCGAGACAAAGTGTTCGTGCTGCGATGAAAGATCTGCGACATTCGGTTAAAAATCTAGCGTTCCGGTGGAGCGATCCCCAGCGCTATGGTTGTGTTTCGAGGAGAAAAGATTCCACAGATATTCTTTTGCCTGCGAAACTCGAAATTATAAATATTTCTTCAAGCTTTGTCGCGCTTTTTGGAAATTCGCAAAAGAAAAAAGTTTTGAAGTGAACATTACTTGAAAAAAATCGGGTTCCCTGCGCGGGCAGAAATCCGCAGTCAGACAGAATTGTTGAAAACTTCAACAAAGCCACTTTCACTCTCTGATTCACGCTAACGCAAATTCATTACCAGAAGTTTGGGTTCGGTCATTTCTTCGATCGCGTAACGCAGACCTTCGCGTCCGAGGCCGGAATCCTTCACGCCGCCGTAGGGCATGTGGTCGACGCGGAAAGAAGGAACGTCTCCGGCGATCACGCCTCCGACTTCCAACTCTTCATAGGCCTGGAAGAGCAGCTTTGCATCGCGAGTGAAGATGCCCGCCTGCAAGCCGAAGGAGGAGTGATTAACCTGGCGGATGGCTTGATCGAAATCCTTGTAGGGCTCAACGGTCACCACGGGGCCGAAAATTTCCTGCGAGTTTACTTTCATCTCCGGCTTGGTGCCGGTGAGCACAGTGGGCTCGACTACGAGATTCTTGCGTCCGCCGCCGCAGAGCAGGCGGGCGCCACCGCGGACGGCCTCTTCGATCCAGCTGATGGTGCGGATGGCGTCACTCTCGCGAATGAGCGGTCCGACGTCGGTGGACTCGTCGAGCGGATCGCCAACGTGCAACTTCTTCGCGCCTTCGAGCAAGAAATCGACGAATCTGCCATAGACCGAATGCTCCACCAGAATTCGCTGAACGGATATGCAAGTCTGTCCGGCGTAGGCGAACCCTCCAAAGATGCAGCGCTCGGCGGCATAGGAAAGATCGGCATCGCTGTGCACGATGACCGCCGCATTGCCGCCGAGTTCGAGTACGACTTTCTTTTTTCCGGCGCGGCGCTTGATGTCCCATCCCACGGGCACGCTGCCGGTGAAGCTGATCAGCTTGATGCGATCATCGGTAACGAGCAGGCCGGCATCTTCGTTGGAGAGCGGGAGCACGTTGAGGCCGCCGTCGGGCCAGCCTGCCTGCTGTACGCACTCGGCGAGAAGCAGGGAGCAAAGCGGCGTTTGCGGCGCGGGCTTGAGGACCATCGGGCAGCCGGCGGCGATTGCCGGAGCGACTTTGTGGGCGACGAGGTTGATCGGAAAATTGAATGGTGTAATGCCGGCGACCGGGCCAAGCGGAAAGCGGCGCACGATGCCCCAGCGTCCGGCAGTGAACTCCTGCCAGTCGAGGGGAAGGAATTCGCCGTAGATGCGGGTGCTCTCTTCGGCGGCAACATTGAAGGTGAAGATGGCGCGCTCGACTTCGGTGCGCGCGCCTTTGATCGGCTTGCCTGCTTCCTGGGCCAGGGTGCGGGCGAATTCTTCCTTGCGCTCGGCGATCCCGGCGGAGATTCTCCGCAACACGCGCTGACGCTCAAAGGCGGGCAGCCGGCGCGTGGTGCCGAAGGCCTTCACGGCGGCAGCGATGGCGGCCTCGGCGTGCTCCCTGCGTCCCTGCATGACGCGGGCGATGACGGTGCCGTCATAAGGGGCGCGCACCTCGATGGCGTCGCCCTCCTCCCACCATCTCCCATCTACGAAGAAACCGTGCGTGGCAACCGGCGCAATCGTCATATCCGCCATGATTTTTCCTCGGGGCAGGAAGTTCGATTTTTGATTATAGGACTTTTGCGGGCAAGCGAGGGCACGGTTGCGTGAAACTCCTGAACTGAGATGACCAAATCCGGCCAGGAGTTGACTGGTTCTGCCTTTACAATTAATTCGCCCATGAAAAAAGAGATGCTCACGATTCGCCAACTTGGCGAGGGCTACAGGAAGGGAAAGATCTCTTCGGTCGAGATTACGCGCGCCTGCCTGGAGCGGATTGAAGAGCTCAATCCCGAACTCAATGCGTTCATTACGATCACCGGGGAATCTGCATTGGCGGAGGCGCGGGCGGCGGAAGCTGAGATTTCGCGGGGCGAATGGCGCGGCCCGCTGCACGGGGTTCCGATCGCGCTAAAAGATCTGATTGATACGGCGGGAGTGCGCACGACGGCCGGCAGCGCTCTATATAAGGATCGGATTCCTACGGAGGATGCCGAGGTCGTGCGGCGGTTGCGGCAGGCGGGGGCGGTCATCGTGGGGAAGAACAATCTTCACGAGTTCGCTTATGGCGGCAGTTCGCTGGTCAGTTTTTTCGGGGAAACGCGCAATCCACGCGATGCCGGACGGGTTGCAGGAGGGTCGTCGGGCGGATCGGCCGCTGCGATTGCGGCTGGGATGGCTTACGCGGCAATCGGCACGGACACTGCGGGCTCGGTGCGCGAGCCGGCTGCTTTGTGCGGATGCGTGGGGCTCAAGCCGACTTACGGGCGCGTGTCGAGCCGAGGAGTGAACCCGCTTTCGCCTTCGCTCGATCATGTGGGCCCGATTGCCGCGAACGTGGCGGATTGCGCGATCGTGCTACAGGCGATTGCAGGTTATGATCCTGCGGATCTCACGACAGCCGATGTCCCTGCGGCTGACTATGCTTCGGCTTTGAAGGAAGGTGCGAAGGCGCTGCGGGTGGGCGTGCCGCGAGATTATTTCTACGACAATCTTGGTCCAGAGGTCGCATCGGCGGTGGAAAATGCAGTTCGCGTGATTGGTAGCCTGGTGGCGGAAATGAAAGAAGTACAGCTCGAAGTGCCCATGGATCGGACGCTGCAAGCGGCGGAGTCGTATGCGATTCATGCCGCGGATGTGGCGAAGAGTCCGGAGTTGTATCAGCTGGAGACGCTGCGGCGCATTCTCACGGGAGAAAGTGTTTCAGCGGCGGAATACATTCGGGCACGGCGCGAACTCGATGAAGCGCGCCGGAGTATCAGCTCGGCTTTTGCCGATGTGGATTTGCTGGTGACTCCTACCACACCGATCCCTGCCCCGCTGATTGCGGAGTTGAAATCGAATCCTGAGGCGTTGCGGCCGGCCGAGTTGAAGCTGCTGCGTAATACTCGACCGTTCAATGTGTGGGGATTGCCGGCGATCTCGATTCCCTGCGGGCTGACGCGATCTGGATTGCCTATTGGCTTGCAGATCGCGGGCCCACACTGGCGTGAGGATTTGGTGTTCCGCTTGGCCCAAGCTTATGAGGAGTTGCGCTCCTCTGGACAGCCGGGGGCGGCTGTCCCTACATTGCCTTGCGCTTAATCCACGGTGTGCACGTCGTCGGGCAGGGTCAGGACGAACGAGCATTTACCGGTTGGGCCGGAACACGAGAGCGTGCCGCGACGCAGGATTTTCACTGGCGTATCATCCGGAAAGTTGAGATGGTAGTTGGCGGTGCGCAGGGCCTCGGTATACGACTTCAGCTTTTCGTCGCCACTGACGAATTTCACAGCGTCCACCCTTGCCGCTGTATTGGCGCCGCCGCTCAGAAGAATGAAAAAGTCGGCGTTGCCGACTTGCGTCGCCTTGCCCAGATCAATGGTGGCCAGGTGCTGGAGTTCCTCTTTGGAATGCGCGACCACGGCGTCGGCCTTCGCGTCTCCTCCAGCCAGCGAGGCCAGGCGCGTGCGCGTCTCCGGGATCGGGCGTAATCCGTTCAGGGACAGCGCATAAGTCTGCAGAGCACGTTGCTTGTCGCCGCGCTTCTCGTAAATCTGGCCGAGATGGTCGCCTACCTCACCGTGGTGGCCGAGACCCCAGGCGGCTGCGACATACTTCTCAGCGCTGTCCAGATCTCCTTCGGCGAAGTGCACCCAGCCGAGCGTGTCCCAGTAGGAGATCAGCGAGGAGACCAACAGCAATTCCTGCTGCGAAAGCCGATCGAGCGAGACATTCCGTAGGGCGGCCGCAGTGGCTGAAACCGCTGACTCGGCATACTGCTGGGCTCGATCGAGGTGAGCTTTTTTCAGCGACAGTTGATAAGCGATATTGTTCCACACCAGCGGCGTGGCCGCCAGTTCCACGGCATGATCGAACGCGGCCAGCGCCTTGTCGTCCTGGCCGAGATTCAGATAGGCATCGCCGAGACTTACCTGCAGTTCGGCATTGTCGGGCGCGAGAGACGTCGCCTTCTCGAGCTCGGTCACCGCCTCATTGTAGTGATGCCATTCGGCATACATCTGCCCCAGGTTGGCGTGGGCAAATTTATCGAGCGGATTGGTTTCGAGTTGCTTGTTGAAGGCGTTGACCGCGTCGTCGTACTTGCGCTCGTTCCAGTAGACGCGGCCGAGGTTGTTCCAGGCATAGTCGTCATAAGAATTGACTTCGAGCTGCTTTTGAAACGAAGCAATGGCCTGAGCGTCGTCATGGATCGTGAAGTACGCGAGACCGAGATTGTTCCACGCGTATTTGTTTTTCGCATCGACTTCGGTGGCGCGCTTCAGAAGAGCGATCGCAACCGGAAGATTGCCGTTGTTCATGGCGGCGCGGCCGCTGTCGACGAGGTCATCTGCTTTCATGTCGGCGGGAGGGATGGGCTCTCCGGCGACGGTGCTCTCGACCGACAACAATTGGTTCAGATCAGAACCAACGGCGCGACGGAAGGATGCGTAGTCGGAGGCGCGCGAGGGTGGGATCTCGTCCTGCACCAGGGTGAGCTTGCGACCGGCGGTGAAGACGTCGCCGTCGATTTTGTAAGTCGCATCGTATTGCGCGTAGTCGCGCTTCAGCGAAATCGCGAGCGGCGCGTGCGCGGTATATTTCGCCGGCAACTCCAGCTTGATCTTGTAGGAGTAATCGCCTTTGGGGCCAAGCCGCAGCAGGTCGCCGTCGACCGCGGTCGCGGCGTAGTCGTCATCAACCTCGGGCAGATCGAATTGCACCAGCGGCAACGCGATCTCGGACTTCTTCTTCGACCAATCCAGGAAGTTGACCTTGGAAATATCGTAAGACAGCGTGAAGGGCTCGCGGGTAGCCGCGGGATCACTCACTTTCAAATTCGTGATGTCGCCGCCCAGTCCGGAGTTCACGTTTTCGACGACGCGCTGCCAGTTGGCCTCAGGCACGCGGCGGAATACCGAACGCAGCATCAATTCTTCATCGCCCCGAAAGGTGTACTGCACGTGCGCTTCGAGCTTGCCGATATCGTTGATCTTGCCGGTCACGTCGGTGATTTCGCTGTCGGGCATGGGCGTGTCGGAGGGCGTCATCTCCAAATGAGGCGGCACATCGGACGCCGGCACAACCGGCGGAATCACAAGGGCCTGCTTTTTGCGCAAGCTGTAGGCCAGCAGGCGGAAAGGCGCAACCTCCGCCGTCGTGTCCATCCAGACTTTTTCGGTCTTTCCGTCGGTGTTAAGTGGAAGCATAGTGATGACGTGATCGAATTGCGCCGGCGATGGAACGTCCGGATCAAGCTTGCGGCTGGAGTTGATCAGCACGGAATCCGCATGCAAGCCTTCGGCCTCGAGCAGCGACGCCAGTAGGGTGTGCTTATCTTTGCAGTCGCCGTATTGATTGTGCAGGACGTCGGATGAGGCGTGCGGCTGGTAGCGGCCGACTCCGAGCGAGAGGCTGACGTAACGAAAATTCTTGGAAACGAAATCGTAGAGAGCCTGGATCTTGTCCATCTGGTTGTCGAGGCCCTTGGTTAGCTCGGCGGCTTTGGCACGCACTTCCGGCGAGGGCGCACGGCGATCTTTTTCCAGGCTCGCGTACCAGCGGCCGATCTGATCCCAGGTTTCGAAGGTCGTCAGCTGAACATCAGGGCGATCGTCATCGGGACGGTGCTTCTTTTTCTTGTCGGCGTCTTTCTCGTCCTCGCGCACGAGGTGCGAATTCGACCAGTGATAAATGCGACGGCCGTTTGCTTCGGTGATCTTGGGATCTTTGCCGGGCTTGGTTTTTAGTTTTACCGGGCGGTCGGCGGGAACGTCGATGTCCAGGGTCTCATCCAGGTTGATGCTGTTCTTGTCGAATTCGTAATCGGTCCAGAATTGCCCGGCGGCCAGTGGCGTATGGATCACCGTGACCATCTCATATTCGAGAACTTCGCCCGGTCGCAGCCCCGGTACGGTCACATGCTTCTGGCGATAGTCGGTGTAGACGGGAGCTTCGTGCTCGATGGGAGCGCTCAGATCCTGCACGTCGGCGTCGCTGGCTGTGACCACGGTACCGTCCTGCTTGAGCACGCGGACGTAGGGGATTTCGAGGCGTTCGTTGGCGGAGTTGTAACCTTCGAGCAACTGTCCCCACTGCTGGACTCCGGCTTCGCTTTGCACGCGAATGCGGGCCGTGGTTTCGCGGCGGCCCGTGCCGTCGGATTCGAAGCGGTAGTGGGTGTGCATCTGCTCGACGACGAACGATTCCTGGGCATACTTGTTCGCCGATTCGGCCAGCTTGGCGGCAGAAGTCTGCGTGGGCGCGTCTTTGGATTGGCTGGTTGCAGTCCCGCCGCTCGGAGGAGCGGGGGTAATGGTTTGTGCGAAGCCGGCGGCCAGCAGGCAAGGAAATAGGATGGCGCTGAAAAGCATAGACATATTCAAGGGATAGTTCCTGGTTGCTATTATCCCATGCGCACCGAAGCGCCAGAAGACTTTGGAAGTTGCCTGACGGGAAGGGGGGCCTCACTTCTTCAGGAAGTCGCTTCGGCTTCACCGAAAGAAAGGGATTGCCGAGGGCCACCCCTGCTTTCTTATAATGAAATATTATTTTCATAATAATCCTGTGATTCTACTCACATTTCCCTATAGCGCGGGCTTTAATTCGGAGTAAAATCCACGGTCAGATGTCCTGCTCCTGTCTGTGGGGGCAGGCGTGACGCATAACCAACTTGCGCCACGATCCTTCCGTCCGGAGGTTTTTGCATGGAAGATCGGGCCCCCGCAGTAGCTTCCGCTGAACAGCAGTCGTCGACTCCCACCACCCATCACGAAGGCCGCGGCGCTTGGGTGCTGACGGTGTACGCCGTTTGTGGGCTGGGTTTATTCGGAGTGCTGGCTTACTTCTTCTCGGATTTCATCGCCCACTAGTTTGGTTGGCAGATGGCGAGCGGGCAGGCCGCCTGCGGACGGTGGTGAGGTGTATCTGTAATCATTTTGGCATTTTGGAGTTTCACGGCGAGGCCAGCAGAACGATGTAGCTGGCGTGCTACAATGAGCGGCCTCGTTGCTTCTGCGCCCGGCACCGATCCCACACCGGAATTCAGGATTACGGAAAGAACCTGTGGCCAAGCCTCCCGCGTCCAGCCCAACGCCGATCACCTACGCCGACGCCGGTGTTGATATCAGCCGCGCGAATCGAACCAAGCAGCGCATTAAATATCTTGCCCACAAGACGTTTACGCGCGGAGTACTGAGCGAAATCGGCGGCTTCGGCGGGCTGTTTGCCGTGGACAAGACTAAGTATCTCGATCCAGTGCTGGTATCGAGCGTTGACGGAGTGGGCACGAAGCTAAAAGTCGCCTTTGAAATGAGTCTGCATTCGACGGTGGGCGCGGACCTGGTGAACCATTGCGTCAACGACATCGCGGTGCAGGGCGCGGCGCCGATGTTTTTTATGGATTATCTGGCGACGGGACGGCTGGATCCGGCGATTGCGGAGCAGATTGTGGAAGGCATTGCCGACGCCTGCAAGCACAATGGCTGCGCGCTGATCGGCGGCGAGACAGCGGAGATGCCCGGTTTCTATCCGGATGGCGAATACGATCTGGCGGGATTCATCGTGGGCGTGGTGGACCGCGACAAAATTATCACCGGAAAAGACGTTCAGATCGGCGACGTGATTCTCGGCCTGCCGTCGAACGGGCTGCACACCAACGGATATTCACTGGCACGCAAGCTCCTGTTTGAAGTCGCGCAGTACTCGCCCGAAACTTACGTAAACGAGATCAAGAACAAAGTCGGCAACGAACTGATGCGCACGCACAAAAGCTATTGGCCTGCGTTGAAAAAGCTGATTGACGCGCAATGCGTCGCGGCCCTGGCACACATTACCGGGGGCGGAATAACGGAGAATCTGCCGCGTGTGCTGCCGCGCGGGACGGCCGCGTCCGTCGAACTGGGCTCGTGGCCAGTGCCTCCCATCTTCGAGCACCTGCAGCAACTGGGCAAAGTTCCGCAGGACGAGATGCTGCGCACCTTCAACATGGGCATGGGAATGCTGCTGGTGGTGCCTGCGGCAAAGTTCAAGAAAGCGCAGACCGTGCTCGACCGCGTGGGTGAGAAAGCCTATACGATTGGCCGCATCATCAAGGGTGAACGCAAAGTCACCTACAGCTGACGCGAGCTTCCAGCAGCGCGCTCCCGATGCGAGCAACTCCAAACCACAATCGGATTAAGTCTTAGCCTTGGCCTTGAGCTTAACGTGGCCGTTGGTGATTTCGACGGAATATTCGACATTCTCGCAGTGGTATTGCTTGCGAATTTCTTCGGTTTTTTTCTGCACGAAGGTGGTGAAGGAATCGATGCCGCCGGTGACCTTTTCCCCAGCTTTCTTCTTGGCCGCGACCAGCGTGTTGTAGAGGCGCTCGACCTGTTCACGCTCGGCCTTGTCCACACTATGCAGAGTGAATGGCTGCGATGAGCCCCCATCCGGACTGGCGCCAGCTGCGGCGGCAGCCGAAGCCACTCCGTAGACCGGATGATGCTGCGGCTTGAGCTCTTCTTCGGTGACACGCACTCCCTGCACGGAAAGCAGCGCATCCTGAGGGCGACGATAGCCTTCTTCGCGGATTCGCGATTTCTTGCGCCACAGGTCGCTGTAGATGGCGTAACGCTGCGCCATTTCGTTATAGCGGTAACGCTGCGAGAAATTCATGCGCCCGCCGTCGGAGAACTTCCGCAGCAGAGCGAGTACCTTCCACTCGATATCGGTGGGCGGCCGTTTCGTAGGATTGCTGAAGAAGATCTCGTATTCGATCTTGAGCCGGCGCAACTGCGTGTCGAGTACTACCAATTCCTCGTCGGTCGTCACAGAGGTCTCCTGAGACAGTGTAGTGATTGAAGCTCCGGGCGGGGAGGTATCGGCGGGTCACCAAAGGGCATCGTACGAAGGTAAGCTCTCGGCCTCAGCGGTCAGCTTTCAGCCAAACCGGCACGAACCGAAGACTGGTTTTTCCTGATATCTGAGAGCTGCGAGATTACTTGCCGGAGTTCGACGCCATCTTCTTGACCATGGCGAGGACGAGTTTGCGATCGCTGTCGTTGAGATTGGTGGCGTAGCGGCGGATCTGGCTGAGGAAGCGCACTTCGTCGTCGGATAGTTGCGGCAATCCTTTTGAGCCGTTGCTGTGTCCGGGCTCGGCGAAGAATTGCGAAAGCGGCAGATCCATAGCGCCGGCAATCTTCGACAGGGTATCGAGCGACGGAATCGTGTGCCCGTTCTCGACGCGCGAGAGATAGCAGCGCAGCAAGCCGGTCCGCTTCTCGATATCGCCCTGCGACATACCTTTTTGCAGCCGGTAGTTGCGGATCGTCTCGCCGATATTCATTGTTGGGAGCATTTCAGGATGGGAAATAGTAACCAGATCGCTACCTTCTGGCAAGTGGAAATTCGTGCCATTCGTGTGCCAACCCGTGCCATGCCTCAGGAATGGTGCGGCTCTCGAAAATCCGGCAGCAAACTCGGATCATGACGCAGAAAAAGTTTTACACCGTATAAGAAACCGGCAGTACAACAGAGCGCGGTCGTTTAGGGCTTCTTTAGTGTCTCGGCGAGGAACGCTGTGGTGCGCCTCCACGCATCGGCAGCATCGGCGGCGCGATATCCGTCTTTATTGTTTGGATTTTCAAAAGCGTGGCCGGCGTCGTCGTAAATTTTAATTTCTATTTTCTTGCCGAGTTGATCGAGGCTCGTGCCGAACTTCTTCACATCGTCGGGAGTGATGCCGTGATCTTGCGCGCCGAAGAGGCCGAGAATAGGCGCGTGAATTTTCTTCAGTGCATCGACATCTGTGGCGAGATGGCCGTAGTTGATCACGTCGGCGGCCAGCGTCGGTTGCTGTAAGGCTACATCGAGCGAATAGCCGCCGCCCATGCACCAGCCGATCGAGCCGATGCGATCTCTTTTTACGTTGGGCTGCGACGCGAGGAAATCGAATGCCGCATTGAGGTCGCGCTTGGCCCTGTCTTCGGGCACCCCGCGCATGATTTCGTGTGCTATTTCGGGCGTGGTTGCAACCTTACCGCGATAGAGATCGATGGCAAGCGTCACGTAGCCTTCGTCAGCGAGCTTCGACGCCTGATCTTTGACCCAGTCATTCAGTCCCCACCATTCATGAATGACGATGAGCGCGGGGAACGGCCCTTTTCCTGCTGGCGTGAAGAGCACGCCCTGCACGGTTTCATCGCCGCTCTTGTAGGAGACGGCCTTGGAATCGGCGGCGAAAGAGACGGCAACCGCGAGCAAGACGATCCAGAGCAGGCAAAAGGTCTTCATGATTTTTCCTCCCACAATTGCAACTCCATATACAACGTGCCGGCAATTGGATTTTCACGATAGGGAGCGATTTCCTTGAACCCCATTTTGCGGTACATGATAACCGCGTCGCCCATCACCGGTTCGACGGTGTCGAGGCGCATGCGCTGGTATCCGACCTGGCGCGCTTCGGCGATGATGCGTTGCGCCAGCGCTCCGCCCACACCCTTGCCACGGAATTGCGGTCGCAGGTAGAGGCGCTTCATCTCGCAAATGCTGCCGTTTATTTTGTGGAGCGCGACGCAGCCTGCGAGGTGACCTTCGTATTCAGCGAGCAGCAGGCGGCCTTCCGGCGGCGCGTAATCGCCTGGCAGCCCGGCGAGTTCCTCATCAAAATTCTGAAAGCACAAGCTGAACCCGAGCGACTGCGCGTATTCGAGGAAGAGTTCGCGGGCCTGCGCGATCTGGGCTTGGGACTCTGCTTGCGTTAGCGAAAGACCTTTCACCACAGAGGGCACAGGGGACACAGAGGAATCGGGAGGATTTGGATATTTGCCTTGCATTTCCTCTGTGTCCTCCGTGTCCTCTGTGGTGAAGATTTTGGCATCTATCCCATCAGCATGCCGCCGTTCACGTTCAGCACATGACCGGTGACGTACGACGCTTCATCGGATGCCAGGAAGGCGACGGCGGATGCCACATCCTCGGGCGATCCGACGCGGCCGAGTGGAATCTGCTTTACCGCTGTTTGCTTGAACTCGTCGCCTAGAGTCGCGGTCATGGCGGTTTCGATGAATCCCGGAGCTACGGCGTTACAAGTAATGTTGCGCGATCCGACTTCGCGGGCGATGGCCATGGTGAGGCCGATCAGCCCGGCTTTCGAAGCAGCGTAGTTCGCCTGGCCAGCCTGGCCCATCTGGCCGAAGACGCTGGTGATGTTGATGATGCGCCCCCAGCGCTGTTTGAGCATGGAGCTGATGACCGCCTGAATGCAGAGATAGGCGGAAGTCAGATTGGTTTGGAGGACTGCGTCCCAGTCAGCGCGCTTCATGCGCATGACGAGTTGATCGCGGGTGATGCCGGCGTTGTTGACGAGGATGTCGACTTTGCCGAACTGTGCGATCGCGGCTTTGACGCAGGCTTTGACCTGTTCCTCGTCGGCGACATCGAGGCCGAAGGCGGCGGCTTGCCCCCCGGCCGCAGTGATTTCGGCGACTAGTTCATGCAGTTTTTCCAGATTGCGTGCGGCGGCGGCTACCGTCGCGCCATCTTTGGCCAGCCGGAGCGCGCAGGTACGCCCAATGCCCTGCGATGCGCCGGTGACCAGAGCCACCCGTCCTGACGAGGACATGCAATTCTCCTTGCTCGAATCAATTCAATGGAACGCGGAATTATACGCGGTAGGAGGTCGCGGAGGCAGAGGGATCCGTCGAGTTGCGCTCGATGGACAGCCGAGGGCAGTTGTACCTACGCAATTTCTCAGCCAGGAAATGTGCCGACGAATCGCATTGCTAATCCACAAGGACGCCGGGTAACATCCTCACACCTCCATGAAGACTGCGACGAACGTTGTGAGTATGCCTGAGCCTTCTGACAACAATGCTGCTTCCGATGCTTCCGCCGCTGGCTCGGGACACCGGTCGACGCAGCGGGCCTCTGCGGACAAGCCGATGCTGGTCGGCAAGTCGGAACCAGAATCGAGCGCGTCGAATGCAGCTGAGCCGTCGACGGAGGTCTTCGCCGTGTTCGGCGTTGAGCCGGAGATTCAGGCCTATGCCATGGCGAAATATTCTCGCTCATCGCTGTCGATGAAGGAGTCGCTGCGCGAGATCAGCTCGCAAAAGGCCGAAAAGTTTCTCAACACTTTCTACTTTCAGTACGGACACCGGTCGATAGCCGACCTGGCGCACATCGCGCTGGCCGTGGAGCGACTGTCGATTCTGGCGGCGATCGAGTTGGCCGACGAGCAGCGCTGGGACGGGCAGGAGCGTTCGACGCGCTATCAGGATTTCAAGAAGAGCGGGTATTTCACGCCTGATTTCGGCGCCGATGACGAGGCGCGCAAGCTGTATCGCGAGACGCTGGATTTTCTGTTTGCCGAATACGACACATTATCGGCGCACATGACCCGGTATTTGATCAGCATCACGCCCAAGCCTTCCGACATGAAGCAGGATGCCTACGAGCGCACGCTGAAGGCGCGGGCCTTTGACATCACACGCTACCTGCTGCCGCTGGCGACAAATACTTCTTTGGGCGAGATCGTGAATGCGCGCACGCTGGAAAATCAGGTGGCGCATCTGCTCTCGCATACGCACAAAGAAGTACGGACGCTGGGCGAGGCGCTGAAAAAGGCAGCAACGACGCCAGCCTACAACGTGAACGCTGAGTCGTTACGTGAGCTGGTGGATCAGATTCGGGCGGTGAATCCGGAATTAGGCGCGCGGGCCGATTTCCGGCTGCTGCGCGACGTTTCGGTTGCTCCCACGCTGGTGAAATATGCTGACCCGAACCCTTATGAGATGGAGACGCGGCGCGAGTTGCGGCAGGCAGCGCGCGAGTTGATGGAGCATGAGCAACTGGCGCCATCGAAGGCGATCGTCGATTTGCTCGATGAAGAACCGCTAGAGGTCGAAATCGCGACGACCTTGCTTTACGAACATTCTCACCATTCTTACCGGCAGATTCGGCAAGCCGTGCAGGTGGCGGGCGAGCGGCGGCGCCGGGAGATCATCGACCTGGGACTGCGGCATCGCGGCAGGCATGACGAGATGATGCGCGCCTTCCGCGCGGGGCAGCAGTTCCGCTTCGACATCCTGATGGACACCGGCGGATTCCGCGACATGCACCGGCACCGGCGCTGTATTCAGGTCATGCAGTCGGCGACGACCGTGCACGGGTACGAGATGCTGATGGACATGGACGACGCAGGCGTGCGCGGGAGATTTGACGCGGCGATGCGGCGCGTGCAAACGGCCGTCGAGAATCTGGCTGCGCGCGGGACTCCGGAAGCGGAGGAAAATTCGCAGTACGCGATTCCGCTGGCGTTCAAAAAGCGGGCCCTGTTCAAGATGGATTTCGCCGAAGCGGTTTACATTTCTGAGTTGCGCACTACGCCTGCCGGTCACGTTTCCTATCGCAACGTGGCTTATGCAATGTATGAGGCGGTGGCGCGGAAGTATCCCGCGCTGGCGAAGTATTTCCGCGTGCACGATGTGACCGCGCCGGTGGATTTGCTGCAGAGGTAATGGTGCGCGGACCCGTGGCATTGGCGCTCGAGTCTGTTTTTAGCAGCCTCTAGATTTATCTTGATCCGGCTAACCCGCCCGACTGGCTCGCTGAGCACATCGTCTCTGTTCCTGGATAGAGTTCGCGGGCAACGGTGCGTGCGCCACATTGCTCCCGATTCGGGACGATTTCCACCGTTATTATCTTGATTCGCCTTTTCTTCGCTTCAATCTGTATGTATAATCCGGCCAGATTAGATTTCATTTAGTTTCGCACTCTTAAAGGAGCCACTGCCATGGCGGATGAACGCGGTAAAGCGATTGAGATGGCGTTTGCACAGATAGAGAAACAGTTCGGCAAGGGCTCGATCATGCGGCTGGGGTCGAAGGAAGCCATCGTCCCGATCGCAGTGATTCCGACGGGGTCGATCTCGTTTGATGCGGCGCTGGGCGTGGGGGGATTTCCACGGGGGCGCGTGATTGAAGTATTCGGGCCGGAATCTTCGGGCAAGACGACCATCACGCTGCAGGTGATTGCCGAGGCGCAGAAGACTGGTGGCATGGCGGCGTTCGTCGACGCGGAGCACGCGCTTGATCCCGGCTACGCCAAGAAACTGGGCGTAGATGTGGACAACCTGCTGGTTTCGCAACCGGACTACGGCGAGCAGGCGCTGGAGATTACCGAAACCCTGGTGCGGTCCAATGCCATCGACGTGCTGGTGGTGGATTCGGTGGCCGCGCTGGTGCCGAAGGCCGAACTGGACGGCGAGATGGGCGACAGCCACATGGGGTTGCAGGCGCGGCTGATGTCGCAGGCGCTGCGGAAGCTGACGGGGACGGTTTCGAAGTCGAGGACTTGCCTGATTTTCATCAACCAGATTCGCGAAAAGATCGGCGTGATGTTTGGCAATCCCGAGACCACGACCGGCGGAAAGGCGCTGAAATTTTATTCCTCGGTGCGCATCGATATCCGGCGCATTGCGGCCATTAAAGATGGTGACGTGGTGACCGGTTCGCGGACTCGGGTGAAGGTGGTGAAGAATAAAGTGGCAGCACCGTTCCGCGAGGCTGAGTTCGACATTCTCTACGGCGAGGGCATTTCGCGCGAAGGCGACTTGCTCGATCTGGCTTCAAATAACAACATCGTGGAAAAGTCCGGCTCCTGGTACAGCTACAAGGGGGAACGGATTGGCCAAGGGCGCGAGAATGCGCGCCAGTTCCTGAAAGACAATAAAGATGTGATGGCCAAGCTGGATACCGAAGTGCGCAAGGCTCTCGGACTGATCGCAGCGCCAGCGCACGCCTCTCCTACCAATGGTCAAGCTGCCCCCGCAAGCGGAAAAGTAGCGACCATGCCATCCGGCGCCGATGCAGTAAAGGCACCGATTGCGGCGGCCAAGAGATAGTCAGTCTGATGCGGGCCCGGGCACTGTTGCCCGGGCTTTTTCCATGCTGCAAGCACGCGGGCAGGAGCGACAAGACCCGCGCAGACCGAACTCACAGACCTAATTCACGTTTGCCATCCCCGCTGCCCCCCGCATAGAATCTCAATTGCTTCCTGCTCGTGCCCAGTCGCACGTGTGTCTGTGAGGACGATTGAATAAGGGCATTGCCATTTATCCCGGCTCGTTCGATCCGCCCACCAACGGGCACCTCGACCTGATTGAGCGGGGCAGCAAGATGTTCGAACATCTGGTAGTGGCGATTCTGCGCAATTCGGAAAAGACTCCGATGTTCAGCCTGGGGGAGCGCATCGAGATGTTGCAACATCTCACGGCGGATTGGAGCAATGTTCGCATCGACACGTTCGACGGCCTGATGGTGGAATACGCCAAGTCCATCGACGCCATGTGCGTTCTGCGCGGCATTCGCGCCATCAGCGACTACGAATACGAATTGCAGATGGCGCTGATGAACCGAAAGCTCGAACCGACCCTGGAAACTGTGTTTATGATGCCCGCCGTCAAGTATTCCTACGTAAGTTCGCGATTGGTACGCGAAGTGGCACAGGCAGGGGGGCCAGTCAAAGATCTCGTTCCGGACGCGGTGGAACAGAAGCTGCGGGAGAAGCTGGATCCGGCGTACAAACTTCGCGACCCGCAACTCATCGAAGTCCCGGTGCGAAGAGAAAAGAGAAGGAAGAAGAAGGCATGACGACCGCAACCTCGGAAGCGCTGAAGTTAACCGACCGCATCAACCGCATCGAACCCTCCGCGACCATGGCGGTGGTGGCCGAGGCTGACAAGCTGCGTTCGCAGGGAATTGATGTGGTGGACTTTGGCGCGGGCGAGCCGCATTTCGCCACGCCGCAGCACATCAAAGACGCGGCCATTGCTGCGATTCAAGGGAACTTCACGAAATACACAGCAGTTGCGGGCACGGCGGAATTGCGCGATGCCATCGTGCACCGGCATGCCGTCGATTTCGATTCCGATTACCGTCGTGAGGAGGTGATCGCTTCCACCGGCGGCAAGCACGCGTTATTCAACGCCGTTCAGGTGCTGGTGGATCATGGCGATGAAGTCATCCTTCCGGTTCCCTACTGGGTCTCATTCAAAGACATCGTGCGCTATGCGGGCGGCCAGTGCGTATTGCTCGAAGCCGATGAAGCAGATGGATTCCGCGTGACCGCGGAGATGGTTGCACAGCTGATTACGCCGCGAACGAAAGCGATCATTCTGAATTCCCCGTCGAATCCGTCGGGCGCGGTGATGAGCGGGGAAGATATGACTGAGGTGGTGCGGTTGGCCCACCAGCGCGGCATTTGGGTGCTTTCGGACGAGTGCTACGTTTATCTCAATTACACGGGCAAGAATTTTTCTGTAGGGTCGCTGCGGGAATATAAAGAGCGAATGGTGGTGCTGGGATCGCTATCGAAAACTTACGCAATGACCGGCTGGCGTCTGGGTTACGCGTTGTCCCCCGCTGCGGTCACGAGCGCCATGGCGAAGCTGCAAAGCCAGTCCACGTCGAATCCGACCTCGATTGTGCAGAAGGCTGCGGTCGCTGCGTTGAAGGGACCGCAGGAATGCGTCGAGCAAATGCGGCGCGAGTACATTCAGCTGCGCGATCACGTGGTCAAGGGGTTGCGCTCGATCCCCGGCGTGACTTGCACTTTGCCGGAGGGTGCGTTCTATGCGTACCCGAATATCTCGGTGTTTCTGGGTCGAGGCGGCCTCAAGTCCGCGTCCGACGTGGCCGGGCGGTTGTTGCGCGAAGTGCATGTCGCGACCGTACCCGGTGAAGGATTCGGGACGGGCGAACATATTCGAGTTTCGTACGCGACCTCGAAGGCTGAGCTGGATCGCGGGCTGGAGCGCATGCGGAAATTCTTTGGGGCGCTGTAACTGAAGTCGATTTCTGGGAGATGATGATCAAGGCCGTTCCCTGGTGAGCGGTCTTTTTTGTCACTGTGCCTTTTGTATGGCGGATCTTTATCCATTCCTGATGTTGCCGGGCTTTGATCCGCGTCCCTGGGGCACGAACGATCTATCCCCGATTTATCCCAATCACAAGTTCGCCGAAAAGATTGGCGAAGCGTGGTTGAGCGGGGATGATTGCAAAGTGTCAAATGGGCCACTCGCGGGAAAAACTCTGGCGCAACTCAGCCGGCAATATCAGGGCGAACTGGTAGGCGCAGCCGCGCGCGACCCGAAGCGATTCCCGCTGCTGCTGAAATTTCTTTTTCCGCACGAGAAGCTTTCGGTCCAGGTGCATCCCGACGATGAACAGGCGCTGCGCCTGGGCGAACCCTGGGGCAAGACCGAGTGCTGGTATGTGGCGCATGCCCAGCCCGGAGCGCAGATTGGCCTGGGCCTCAAGCCGGGAGTCACGGCCAAGCAATTGGAGGAAGCGATTCATCAGCAGCGGGCAGAAGATTTGCTCAACTGGATCAATGTTTATGCCGGCGACATGATTTATGTTGCGGGTGGAACGGTGCACACGCTGGGGCCGGGCTCGGTGATCGTCGAAACGCAGCAGCAGTCCGATACGACGTATCGACTGTATGATTACGGACGTCCGCGAGAACTGCACCTGGAGCACGGCATCGCGGCGGTGAGAGAGACAGCGAGGTCGGGGAAAGTTATGCGGCCTGCGCCTGTTCAATATCGCGGTGGCAAGAGCCGGCACGCGGCGCTGGTTGCGGCTCCCTATTTCGTGGTCGATCTGTTCGAAGCCAAGGAACCGTTGGAACTTTCGACCGGCGAGGATAAGGCGGCAAATTCGGTGCAGATTCTGGCTGCCATCGAGGGTTGTGGCGTGGTCGAGTCGCCGGGGATGGATCCGGTTACGTTCGCCAAGGGCGATGCGGTTGTGGTTCCAGCGGCGCTGAGGAGTTTCAGTGTGCGTCCGCAGTGGACGCTCGACTTTTTGCGCGCCTATGTGCCGGGCAAGCCGCAGCCCGAACCGGAAACCAGAATGTAACTTGGTTGTTGTTAGTTCGATTTCGATTTCTTGCATGTCTGTGAGAATCCGTGGTTAAGAATTCAAACTTCTATCCCGTAATCCTGGCTGGAGGGCGCGGGACGCGCTTTTGGCCGTTAAGCCGCAAGAAACGGGCCAAGCAGTTGCTCGCGCTTGATGGCAAGCAGACGATGATTCAGCAGACCGTGGCGCGCCTGCTACCTCTCGCCGCGGCGAAGAAATTTTGGGTCATCACCAACGAAGACCTGCGTCCGGCAATCGCGAAGCAACTTCCCAAACTACCGAGGCCGCAACTGCTGGCCGAGCCGGTTGGACGAAACACTGCGCCGGCCATTGGCCTGGCGGCCTTTCTGCTACTGCGCGAGAATCCTGATGCGGTCATCGGGATGTTCCCTTCCGATCATGTGATCGCCGATGAGAAACGTTTCCGCGAAACTCTGGAGCGCGGAATTGGGATCGCAGCTTCGGGCGAGAATATCGTGGTTTTGGGCATTCGTCCCAATCGCCCGGAGACCGGTTACGGATACATTGAAGCCGGCGGTTCGTTTCACGACGATGCGCTGCGAGTGCGCCGCTTTACCGAAAAACCCGACGCCGCCAAAGCCGCCGAATTCGTTTCCGCAGGAAATTATTTCTGGAACAGTGGAATGTTCCTGTGGAGCGCCCGCACGCTGGCCAACGCGCTGCGCGAGCACCTGCCGAACACGGCGCCGCTGCTGGAGCGAATTGCAGATGCGTTCGGCACGCGCAAGTTTGCCGAGACATTTCGCAAGCTTTATCCCAAGTGCGAGAACATCAGCATCGACTACGCCGTGCTCGAGCCGCGTTCGGCCAAGCGAGAAAACGCTGGCAACATCTTCTGCCTGCCAGCGGACTTCGGCTGGAATGATCTGGGCTCATGGACGGCACTGCACGAACATCACACGGCGAAGAGCAGCCCGCCGGAAGGCAATCTGGTTTCCGCTTCCGGAAAGTTTCTGCTGAATGCGCGCGGCAATTATTTTCACGCTCCGGGCAAATTTGTCGCGGCCGTTGGCGTGACCGACCTGGTTGTCGTAGAGACACCCGACGCTTTGCTGATCACCACCCGGCAGCACGCGCAGGATGTGGGCAAGGTGGTGAAGTATCTTGACGAGAAGAGGCTGCACAAGCTGGTGTAGTTGGATCAGCAATGGAGGTTGAAATTGAAGCTGCGCGGAAGCATTGCAATTTTGCTGGTGGTCCTGCTCTGTCTCTGTTTCTCGTCCGTCACCATCTGTTCAGCGGCCGACAAAAAACAGCTGGCCGCAGCCCTGGCGGCGGTGGATGCGAACCTGGCAACATCCGCAGGCAAGGAGTACGACGAGTTAATCGGAAAAGAGTTCCCTGACAAATATTCCCCCAGCGTGCGACAGTGTAAGCAATCCTTGCCTGCGGGCGCGGCGATCGATCCGTTCGACATGTTCTTGAAACTCAATGCCCAGGGCAAGGTGCAGGAGATTCTGGTTTATCCTGAAACGCAGCTCTCGGGCTGCATCCGGGCTGCGCTTCTGGCCGGAAAATTCAGCAGTCCGCCGCACGGCGATTACTGGATTAATATTCACCTGCAACTCAAACGCTAAGGTTGCGCACAGAGGGCTGACGAGCACTTTCCCTACTCACTATGGCGCAAGAGATTAAGTTCGGGACGGACGGCTGGCGTGGCATCATTGCCGACGACTTCACCTTTGAGAACGTTCGCCGTGTGGCTGGTGCGATTGCGTCTTACGTTTTGAAATATGAAGACGCGAGTCGTGGAGTATTCATTGGCTACGATGCGCGCTTCGCCTCGCCGCGGGCGGCGCAGATCGCGGCGGAGGTCATCGCGGGCGCGGGCATCCCGGTGAAGTTGGCAAACGACTACACACCGACTCCGGCAGTTTCTTATGCGGTCAAGCAACAAGGCGCGGCCGGCGGAGTAATGATCACGTCCAGCCATAATCCGTGGAATTGGAATGGGGTGAAATTCAAGGCCAACTTCGGCGGATCGGCGACGCCGGCGATCATGAAAAAGATCGAAGAAGAAATGGCAGCGGGGGCCGCGCCGAAGAATGTCACCGCCCGGATCGAAGAGGTTGATTTCAAGAAAGCATATATCGCCGCGGTGTGCGCCTTCGCGGATATGGACTTGATCGGCAAAACGAAATTTAAGTTTGCGGTCGACGCCATGTATGGCTCGGGACGCGGC
This sequence comes from uncultured Acidobacteriota bacterium, assembly GCA_963701925.1. Lineage (GTDB taxonomy): Bacteria > Acidobacteriota > Terriglobia > Terriglobales > Acidobacteriaceae > Sulfotelmatobacter. The sequence continues at coordinate 142,257 of CAVPBQ010000003.1, read as the reverse complement.
GTTCTGACTGGCATATTTGCGGAACGCGGTGTGCACTTCGTCGCCATTCGTCAGGAACTGAACCCGTTGTTTCCTGGCATTAATCCCGAGCCCATCGAGCCGCATACGAAGATGCTGCAGGAGACGGTGGTGCGGGAGAAATGCGATGCCGGACTTGCCACTGACGGCGATGCTGACCGCATCGGCGCCGTGGCGGAAGACGGCAGCTTCGTAGATTCGCATAAAATTTTCTGCGTTCTTCTGCGCTGGCTCCTGGAACGCAAGAAGTGGCCCGGCGATGTGGTCCGCGCGTTCAATACGACCCGCATGCTCGACCGGATCGCGGCCAAGCACGGACGCAAGCTACACGAGACCTCCATCGGATTTAAGTACATTGCCGACCTGATGATGGAGCATGAAATTCTGATAGGCGGCGAGGAATCGGGTGGAATCGGGTATTCCCGTTTTCTTCCTGAGCGCGACGGCGTGCTGAACTGCCTGCTGCTGGCGAATGTCATGGCAGGAGAGGGCAAGCCCCTGGGGCAGTTGGTCGGCGATCTGCAACGGGAATTCGGCCCTCATTATTATGGGCGGCGCGACCTGCATGTTCCAGACGCTGTAAAGCAGAGCGCGATCCAGCGCGCTCGCGGCGACAATACGCAGACTCTGGGAGCGTATCGGGTATTGAGCAAGGAGCATCGCGACGGTGTGAAGTTTTTCCTCGACGCACCGACGAACGGAAACGGCGCGGAGGCGTGGGTGCTGTTTCGCGCATCGGGCACCGAGCCGCTACTCCGGCTTTACACCGAGGCATCGTCGCGCGATCTGGTCAGCGAGTTATTGCGGACAGGCGAGGAATTCGTTTCGCAGGCCGCCTAATCCGCCGCCGCGAGCGGGTCGACAAACATCCGCGGTGGACGCATCTAATTATCTGTGATGACAGACGCTGAAAATCCGGTGCAGGCCGATTCGCCCGATGCGCGTCGTTACAACCGTGTCCGGCGCTGGCTCGGGATTGCCGACTTCGTTCTTGGACTGGTCTTCCTCGTGGTGCTTCTGGCGACCGGATGGTCAGGATCACTGCGCGATTTCGCCTACCGGCTGGGCTTCAGGAATTATTCGCTGTCGCTGTTCATGTATCTGCTGCTCTTGCTGATCATCAGTCGAGTGCTGGGTATTGGCCTCGAGTACTACGGATTCCGCCTGGAGCGCAGCTACAAGCTTTCGAATCAGAAGTTGCGGTCGTGGTTATGGGATGAATGCAAGGGCTTCCTCGTCGGTCTTGTGATTGGAACCATCGTCGTGGAGTTGTTGTATTTCACCATCCGGCAGTGGCCGCAGAACTGGTGGCTTCTGGCATGGGCGCTGTTCATGGTCCTTTTTATAGTGATGGCGCAGCTGGCTCCGGTGGTGCTGTTTCCGATTTTTTATAAATTCGAGCCGCTCGACGATGAAGAACTCAGGCGCCGTCTGGTAATTCTAGGCGAGCGCGCTGGAACCAGGGTGCGCGGCGTTTATCGCTGGCGGCTGTCGGAAAAAAGCAAGAAGGCGAATGCCGCTCTGACTGGGCTGGGAGCGACCCGTCGCATCATTCTTTCCGATACCCTCCTCGACAACTACACGCCCGACGAAATCGAAGCCGTGCTGGCCCACGAACTCGGGCACCATGTGCGTCGCCACATCCTGAAGAGCATGTGCGTGCAAGCTGTTATTACGTTTATCGGATTCTACGCCGCAAACTGGACCCTGGACTATGCGATCGATCACGACCTGTTTCACTTCGGCGGAATTTCCGACTTCGCCAACTTGCCACTGCTGGCGTTGGTTTCCGTAGTTCTGTCTTTCCTGTTGATGCCCGCGCTCAATGCATATTCCAGGTTCAACGAGCGCCAGGCCGACCGCTACGCGTTCGAATCGATCGCTACCGTCGAACCGTTCATTTCTTCGATGAACAAATTGGCGGACCAAAACCTGGCCGAGCGCGCGCCCGCGAAGTGGGTGGAATGGTTCTTCCATTCGCATCCTTCTATTTCCAGAAGGCTGGAGGCAGCACAAGCGTGGGAACGAGGACAGGGCGCTCCTCATCAAGCCTGACGATCCTCAAAGATATCTTGCTCACCGGCGCCGCAGAATTTCTGTCACGCGTTCGAGATCTTCTTCCGTATCGACGCCGACGCTATCGTGCGGAGTCTCTCCGACATAGATCGGAATGCCGTTTTCCAGAAAGCGCAACTGCTCAAGCCGTTCGCTCTTTTCCAGCGACGACTCCGGCCAGCGCACGAACTGGTCGAGTGCGGGCTTGCGGTAGCCATAGATCCCAAGGTGCTTAAAGTAGCGAGGCCGCGTGCCATCGCGATCAAATGGAATTGCGGCACGGGAAAAGTAGAGGGCGCGGCCATGGCAATCGCTGACAACTTTCACTGCGCTGGAGTTGGAGATGTCGATTTCGGCTGCCGGAGTCATCAGTGTTCCCACTGGTGCGTTGGGATTTTGCATCACCTGAAGCAAGCTAGAAATATGTTCCGGACGAATCATGGGTTCGTCGCCCTGCACGTTGATATAAACGTCTGCCGCGTCACGTTGTGAAATTTCCTGCACGCGTTCCGTACCGCTGCGATGGTCCGGCGAGGTCATCTGCGCCTTCCAGCCATGAGCGCGGCATGCAGCCATGATCTCGTCGGAATCGGTGGCCACGATAACATTGGCGAGCAAGGGCGACGAACGCACAGCTTCGTATACCAGCCCAACCAACGGCTTGCCAGCAACCTCGCGCAGCATCTTGCGCGACAGGCGCGTAGACGCAAGGCGCGCGGGAATCACGGCGATGGCTCTCAAACTCTTCTCCACTTGTTCATACGGCTATTTCAAATCAAGAGCGGTGGGATGCCGCGGCTGGTAAATGCCGATCCTTCCGCCGCTGGGCAGGGCGACAGTCGTGGTAATGCCCCAAGGCGCAGTCTCGATGCTGGCACACTCCACCTTCTTTGTCTTCAGCGAGGTCACGAATTCAGGAAGGTCATCGCACATCAGATACAGAACGGCTCCCATCAGTGGTTGCCCAGCGCCATGCTGCGAAGCGTCACTTTCCACCGGATGAATGCCGGCTTCGGCCGGCGACATGGCAAAGATCATCCAGCCGTGCCCGGCATCCACATAACGAAACCCGAGCACGTCGCGAAAGAAAATTCGATCGGCCTCAGCATCCCGGCTGTAGAGAAGGAAATGCGTTCCGATGATCATGCCGGAGAGTATATCCGCAGCTGGAGCGTCAAGTTCAAGTTTGACCTATCTTGGCGCCGCTCTTAGAATTGAAAGCTGGACGCGACGCTCCCGACAGGTTCGTTGATTCCATCCTTGAAGCCGGTTCTAAGCTGGCGAAGAACCGCGTTCACGTTGTCCCCGATGTTGCCCGTGGCGGTGTAGCTCAGGTGGTTAGAGCGACGGTCTCATAATCCGTAGGTCGTTGGTTCGAGTCCAACCGCCGCCACCAATCAAATCCAGCAGTATCCCCTTTTTGCTCGACGCGCTCGCCCATCCCGGATCCACGGGAATGGGTCCTTTTTTCTTCTGCGAAACACTATCTTCGCAAAATCGCGCCAGGAACCCAAAGTTGCAAGTTATTGCAACCCGTGGAAATTGGCCTTTTGGTCGACCTTGGCATGTACCTTCGAAATCTACCCTACTACGCTCCATGACCTAGACTGTAACCGCTGCCCCTGGCGTCCAGATTTGCATTTGGCGTTTTGGGTTGGTGGCTCACGACGCACGATGCGAATGACGATCAAGCTCTCCCCCGACAATCCAAGGAAGGTGGCGGCCACACTGGTTTTGTTGGCTAGCCTGAGCCTGCTGGTGGGCTGTCAGGGATTCAGCACCGGAAGTGGGTCCAATCAAAAGCAGCAGCAGCAAACCGGAAGTCTCTCCTTCAACGCTTCCACTCTGGATTTTGGCAGCGTCACCACCGGCACCACCAAGACGCAGACCGTTACGCTGACCAATACTGGCGGGGCGAGCGTCAACATCTCGCAGGCATCGGCTAGCGGGACAGGATTTCAGCTCAGCGGAATCAACCCGCCGCTTACCTTGAATGCAGCGCAAAGCACAACCCTCACAGTTGTGTTCTCGCCAAAAGCCTCCGCCAGCGCAAGTGGCACGGTAACTATCACCTCGGACGCTTCGGATTCGACGCTCACCATGGCGCTATCCGGAACTGGAGTTCCTGTGGGCGCGCTGGGATCGAACCCCACGAGCATTAGCTTTGGTAACGTGACGGTCGGAAGTAAGCAGACTCTTTCCGAGACCGTGACTAATACCGGCAGCTCGATTATTACGATCTCGCAAGTGTCAATCGGCGCGGGATTCACTTTGAGCGGAATTACCACCCCGTTGGCAGTCGGCGGAGGACAAAGTGCGACCTTTAGCGTTTCCTTTGCCCCGCAATCCGCGGGCGAAGTGAGTGGCGATATCACGGTGACTTCCACGGCATCGAATGCAAGCCTAACCGTAGCCGTGTCGGGCACAGGCACTGTGACGACAGGACAGTTGACGGTGTCACCGGCCACACTAGGGATTGGCAACGTGATAATCGGGAACAGCGGAAGCGGGTCGGGAACGCTGACGGCCAGCGGAGCGAGCGTGACCGTCACCGGCGCGAGCACCAACAACTCCACATTCAGCGTGGGTGGCTTGCCGCTGCCAGTCACGATTCCCGCGGGTCAAAACCAACCTTTCACTGTAACGTTCAGCCCATTGGTTAAAGGAGGGGCGAGTGCTTCGCTCACCTTTACCAGCAACGCCCAGCCCTCCACCACAGTCGAGGCGCTGACGGGCACGGGCACGGCAGCGCCAACGCACTCGGTGAACCTTTCCTGGAATGCCAGCTCATCTTCGGATATTTCTGGCTATAACGTTTATCGTGCTCTGTACGGGAGCTCCTGCGGCGCGTATGGCAGGATCAATACTGTGCTGAATACAACGACGCTTTATACCGACAGCACGGTTGCCGACAGCGCCTCCTATTGCTATGCGGCAACCGCCGTGAACACAAGCAACCAAGAGAGTGGCTACTCCAATATCATCTCCAACGTGCAGATTCCCGCCCAGTAGTCCCCAAATCGGGACGAGCTTCCCATTTCTGTGCAGGTCCTACCGCGATAAAACGCTGTCTGCTCAAAATGTTTCCTCTCAATCGTTTAGAGAGGGCAGGCGCACGTTCCCCGATCGTTCAGGTGTCCCCTGGGCCAAATGACCAGTTCATACATGTCCCTCTGGTATCTAGCCCATAGTGCGGTCATCCTCCAAACTCCTTTCATGCGACTCCCCCAGTCGGGCACTTATCCGCTCTTTCTTCGCGTCACCACCATTTTTTTTCTCCTGACATTGACAGCCGCTCTGCCGGCAGCGGCAGCGCCAAATCAATTAGTCTGCACGCCGTCCATGCTCCGCTTTGGAGCCGTGACAGTTGGCCAGACGGAGACCCAACTGATTTCTTTGAGCAACGTCGGCAAAACCTCCGTGACCATCTCCGGGTCGAGCTTCACTCAGTCGGAGTTCTCACTGGCCGGTATCAAGCTGCCGGTCGTCATCCCAGCAGGTCAGACGCTTGAAGCCAGCGTGATTTTTGCGCCTACGGTGAACGGATGGACCGGGAGCGCGCTCACCTTCACCAGTAATGCCTCGAACGGCAGCCTCACCGTCCCGATGGGCGGAGGAGGTGTAAAGGTTGAAATGCTGACGGCCACTCCTTCGAGCGCATCCTTTGGACAAGTGCCGGTGGGCCAGAGTGCGTCGATGACCGTCGTGTTGACCAACACCCATGCGCAGACTGACACGCTGGACGAACTCATTCCACAAGGAACGGGCTTCACGGTCACTGGTCCGACGATGCCGCTTGCACTGAATTCTGGACAGAGCGTAAAGCTCACTGTCACCTTTACGCCGCAAGCAACTGGTCTGACCGGGGGCAGCGTTTTTGTTTCTGGAGCATATCTAAACATACCTTTCTACGGAACGGGAACGGCTACGACGATCGGACAGCTGGTAGTCGTTCCGACTTCCATCAACTTTGGCAACGTCGAGGTGGGAACCACTGCGAGCCAATCGTCAAGCCTGAGTGCGACGGGCGGCAGCGTGACGGTCACGGCCGCCGGCAGCAGCAATTCGCAGTTCGCGATTGCCGGAGTTTCGTTTCCGCTGACGATCGCCGCTGGCCAAAGCGTTCCAGTGAGTCTTAACTTCACTCCAACCAGCTCCGGGAATTCGTCCAGCACACTGACCTTCGTGAATAACGGTTCCACCACCAAGACCCTGGAACCTGCAGCGGGAACCGGGACCATGCCCTATGTGACGCTATCGTGGTCGCCGGGGGAGTCTTCGGCCGCGGGCTATAACGTGTATCGAGGAACGACACCCGGCAGCTATTCCAAGATCAATACTGCCCTCGATCCGCAGACAACGTTCGTAGACAAGTCCGTGGCTTCCGGAGCGACTTACTACTACGCCGCTACCTCGGTGGATTCCACCGGAAAAGAGAGCACGTACTCCCAGTCCATCGAAGTCGCGGTTCCGTAGCGGATTCCTTGCTTCGGCGGACTTTTACTGGTGGGCGACAGCAGGCGTGGAGTGCGCGAACGTCCAATAGAGTTCGCGAGCCTTGGTATAGATTGGGCCAAATGGCAGCGAGCGGCTTTCGACCCGCGTGACCGGGACGACCTTGGAATAATTGCCGGTCGCGAAAATCTCGTCAGCGGCTTCAAATTCCTGATACATCATCACCTTCTCGACCACCGATATACCTGCCTCGCGCAGCAGCCCGATCACCCGCTGGCGGGTAATCCCGGCAAGAAACGTTCCGTTGGGAATGGGCGTCGAAACCACGCCATTCTTCGCCATAAAAATATTTGAAGTGGCGAGCTCCGCCACGTTGCCCAGAACATCACACACGATCGCATTGTCGAAGCCGCGCGCTTGCGCTTCGAAGAGCGCACGAGAGTTGTTGGGATAGAGACATCCAGCTTTGGCATCGACGGGCATCGTATCCAGCGTCGGCCGGCGATAGGGCGACAAGGTGATAGAGAAGCCTTTCGGCGGGCGCATGGGCGCTTCGTAAATGCACAGGCACCACCGGGTTGAGGCCGGGTCGTGCGCCTGCACCCAGGGGCCCTCTTTCTCGGCCCAATACATAGGTCGAATGTAGAGCGCAGAGTCTTTATCGAATCGCGCGATGCCTTCACGAGCGAGGCGGACCCAAGTCTCGACCGAAACCGTGGGATTGAGAAACAGCTTCTTAGCCGAGTCGTTGACTCGGGCACAATGCAGTTCGAGATCAGGCGTGACGCCCTCAAAAGCACGCGCACCGTCGAACACCAGGGAGCACAGCCACGCGGCATGCGTGCGCGGACCCATGATCGGCACATTGCCCTCGTGCCAGTTGTCTTCGAAATAGGTCCAGGTCTTCGACCAGCCGCTGCCCAACACCATGGATGCTCCTCTCGGCCCAACAACCTCCAACGTAATTCGTACGGTACGACAGCTGCAATTGCCAGTCAATGATTGCCAGTCGATGATGAGGCTGAGGACTCGGCGGTATGATAGAGAGAGAGACTCAACCCGTCCTGCAACGCAGTCAGTCCTGAGGAGTGTTGAATGATCGAGTGCCGCAATTTTTATATTGATGGAAAGTGGGTCGCTCCTGCGCAGGCGCATGACCTCCCTATTCTCAATCCCGCTACGGAGGAGCCTTTAGCAACCTTATCGCTGGGAACAGCCGCAGACGTCGACAAAGCGGTGGCGGCAGCGAAAGCGGCTTTTGATTCTTACAGCCAGACGACGGTCGAACAGCGGCTCGCGTTCTTGCGGAAGATCATCGACGTTTATCAGGCAAAGAGCGACCCGATGGCGGAAGCGATTTCGTCGGAGATGGGAGCTCCGCTGACACTGGCGCGCAAGGCGCAGGCACCGGCCGGGTGGGCGCATCTGACCGAAGCGGCGAAGATCCTGGAACGATTCCAGTTCGAAGAACTCAGGGGCACGACTCTGATGCGCAAGGAAGCCATCGGGGTCTGCGGGCTGATTACTCCGTGGAACTGGCCTATGAACCAGATCGCGTGCAAGGTGGCTCCGGCGCTGGCGGCAGGCTGCACCATGGTGCTGAAACCGAGCGAACTGGCGCCACTTTCCGCATACCTGTTCGCGCAGATCATGGATGAGGCGGGCCTACCACCTGGCGTCTTCAATCTTGTAAATGGAGATGGTCCAACGGTCGGCGCTGCGATCGCTTCGCATCCGGATGTGGCCATGGTGTCGTTCACGGGATCGACGCGCGCCGGCGTGTCGGTGGCCAAGGCAGCCGCGCCAAGCGTGAAGCGCGTCACACAGGAACTTGGCGGCAAGTCGGCGAACATCCTCCTCGACGACGCCAATCTGGGAAAGGCAGTCAAGGAATGCGTGCAGGCTTGTTTTCGCAACACGGGACAGTCATGCAACGCACCGACCCGCATGCTGGTTCCAAGATCAAAGATGGCGGAAGCGGTCGCTGCCGCCAAGCAAGAAGCCGAGTCAACTAGAGTGGGCGACCCGCGCCAGCCAGATACGACCATCGGTCCGCTGGTCAGCCAAGCGCAGTTCGACAAGGTCCAGCGACTCATCCAACACGGCATCGAAGAGGGCGCCACACTGGTGACTGGCGGGACGGGACGTCCAGATGGCATAAACAAGGGTTACTACGCCAAGCCCACAATTTTCGCTGACGTTGATAACCGCATGACGATCGCCCGCGAAGAAATATTCGGTCCCGTTCTCTGCATCCTCCCCTACGAAAGCGAAGACGACGCCGTCCGCATCGCCAACGACAGCCCTTACGGTCTCTCCGGCTTCGTGGCTTCCTCTGACGTCGAACGAGCGCGCCGCGTAGCCAAGCGAATTCGCACTGGCAATGTCCACATCAACAATGCTCGCGTAGACTTCGCCGGCAGTTTTGGCGGCTACAAGCAATCCGGCAATGGCCGCGAATGGGGCGAGGCCGGGCTCGAGGAATTTCTCGAACTGAAATCGATTTTCGGCTACGCAACGCCTGCGAAATGATTATCTAGAAGAGTCTGTTGCTCGGTGTCTGGGATTCTCATACAGATGCAAAATGATCGAGTGCGGCTACATCTTCTGAAGGGAATGAGGTTTTGCGCGCTTGTTTTTTGCGGCGTTGCGATCTTCACGCCTAAAATAGAGACCCGCAGATACGTGCAAGCGTCGAAGACAGGCGCAGCGCATGCGCCCCAGAAGCAGGAGTTGCAGTGTCCCGATGGCTCTGCCCGTCCTTCCTCACCATCGGGGCATCATAAAGTCGTCTTGAGTTGGAACGCGAGTCCGCCTTCTAAAAGTCAAGATGTGAAAGGGTATTGCATTTATCGCAGCGAGACAGCGATCACGGCTACAAGCCTCAACCAGTGCAAGAACTGTCAACGCATCAACAAAGTTCCGGTCACTGCGATCATGTGCATCGATGATCTGGTGCAGGATGACCACACTTACTACTACGTGGCAGCCGCGATTGATGCCGGGAGTCACCTCAGTTCCTTTTCGAACCAGGCCCATGCCACCGCTTCAAAGGAATCGGTTCATCCTGGCGCTCCAATCGCGGCGTCGCTCTGTCGCGGTTCATCCAATTGAGGAATCTTGTGACCAACCGATCACCCTGGATCAAGCTGTTCCTTCTAGTCGCCGCATCAGTCCTGCTGTGGTGGCAGCCGCTCGTGTCATCCTACGAGCTAGCGCTCAGCAACGAGGCATATACGCATATTCTGCTGATTCTGCCTCTTGGTATGGCTCTGCTCTACTTTAAAAGCAGGGAATTTTCATCCGCCAAAGAGTTCCCGGCGCGACTCGCGGCCAGTTACAGAAGCGGCGGCGTGCTGCTATTCTTGGCGATTCTGCTACGCATTGTCACTGCTCGGAACCTCGGAGCATTTTCGCAAAGCGATAATTTGTCGCTTAGCATTTTCTCCCTCGTGATCTGCTGGATTGGGGTGGTCATCATCTGCTTTGACTTCCATACCTTTCAACGTCTCCTCTTTCCTGTCTGCTTTTTGTTCCTGCTCGTTCCCTTTCCCCAGCGATTGCTCAACCCGATTACCAGTTTCTTGCAATATCAGTCCGCTTGGGGTGCGAGTGTTCTATTTCATCTGGCGAGAGTTCCGGTTACACGCGACGGCGTGATGCTATCGATTCCCGGCCTGGACATCGAAGTAGCGTCAGAGTGCAGCAGCATACGCTCAAGCATGATGCTGATCGTCATCACGCTAGTCTTGGCGTATCTGTTTCTTGATTCTTACTGGAAGAGAACTTTACTCGTCCTGGTGGCAATCCCCTTGTCTGTGGCTAAGAATGCGGTTCGCATCTTTACCATTGGGGAACTTACGACGCGCGTGGACCCGAGCTTTCTCACCGGAAGGCTGCATCGCCAAGGAGGGATCGTATTTCTCGGCTTTGCCGTGATTGTTATCGTCTTTTTGCTGTGGGTTCTGAGGAATCGCGATCTACGGCGGCCGCGATCCGCACTCGTTTAGGGGACCCGCGGATTCCCTCGCATGATTCCTGCGACAGTCTGGGGAGGATGTAGCCCTAAAAGACAAAGCCCACCGTGAAGGCGGGCTCGATTATTCTTGCTCGAATTTTAACCTTGTTTGGAAAGGCGCGAGCGGACGAAAATCGCTCCCATGCACGTGAGTCCTGCTCCGAGAAGGTAAATACTGGTAGATCCGCCTTCGGGCACCTGAGCGCAATTGCTGCTTCTCTGGTCGCGACCGTCGCATCCCTTTTGGTGATGGTCAGCTCGCGGCTCGGCAAGCGAGAAAAGAGGCGTAAGGAACAAAAGACCGGCCAGCAGTAGCAGTTTGGAGCTTCTATTGGACATATGTACTCCCAGTACTTCGATGTCACGGACCAACTCAGCCATTCGGGGGAGTCTACTGAGCAGCGCCAAGGCCCTTGAAGGGGCAGGTCCATTTGAACGCGGGGTTGGGCGATTGTCAAGATGAGAGTTATTGCGATTGTTGCAAAGCATTGCATACATCCAAGATTTGAGATCAATGGCCGATAAGCCCTCTGTTAACAATCAGCTAAGCCATTGCCTACAGACGGTTCAGGAAATGGCACTCTTCTTTCGAGCCAGGGGGTGGCCTGAGACGCGGATGTGGATATCCGCTAAAATCGACCCGAAGTTCGCTCGTTGACCGCGCAAGTTTACGTGAATGGTTGATCAATCCCCATCCGACATCGTGGAGACCTTGACTTCGATTTGGCGGCGCGTTCTGTCGTGCAAATCGGTTCGACCCGACAGTGATTTTTTTGACTTAGGCGGAAATGCGTTCCTGGCTTTCAAATTGTTCTTGGAGATTGAAGGCGAGTTGCATCGCACTCTGCCTGCGGCAACCATTTGCGCCGCCCCCACGGTCGCGGCTCTTGCATCACTCATCGAGGCACCATTTCCTCCGGCGCCGTTGCTTCTCCTGAAGCCAGGCACAGGAAGTCCGCCGGTCTTTATGTGTCCAGGGATTGGTGGCAGCGTGATCGATCTCGTCCCACTTGCTCGCAGACTGCAGTCAAACCAGCCAATCTATGGAATGGAACCGCCAGGAAGGTACGGCAACGAAAACCTTCTGGATCGCATTGAGGGCATGGCGGAATTTTTTCTGCCAGCCATTCAACACTTGCAGCCCAGTGGCCCGTATTTCCTGATCGGCTATTCACTCGGGGGATTAGTGACACTTGAGATAGCGCAGCGTCTGCGCATGGCAGACGAGAATGTTGCCCTGCTTGCGATGATTGACTCTTACCCGGACCGGCGCAAATTGTTCTTCACGCAACGCGCATCTCTTGGGCTTCGGCTCGCGTGGTTGCGCATCGCCAACCCGATGCGCAAAAAGCCGCCGAATCCGTTGGAAGGATCCAACCCGGCGCTCGCGGAACAGAAGTATTCCATCACGATGGAACGGTTGAAAGAGGCTCAATATCGAGCGCTGCGGAACTATTGCCCGAGCCGCTACGAGGGCAAGGTGAATTTCATACGTGCGGCCATTCCAACCTATTTCCCGTCAGATCCCGCTCCGGTCTGGCGTCGGTTGGTGAAAGAACTTGAGATAGAAACGGTACCCGGTGATCACCTTGAAATGATCAGAACGCACATCGATGATTTAGCGCCGGTTCTCACACGCTGGGTCCGGAAAGCGATGGCTTCGACATAGGGCGCACTTTCCAGGTGAGCCAACTTTCAAATTTGCGCTTACTTCTTTCCCGGGCGCAATTCTCCAGCTGCTTTATTCAGTCTGCGTTCACAGTCGGCCCATTCTCCCTGGGAGCATTCCTGCTTGCGGCAATCGAATTCGCAAAGACTATCTTCGTCCGAAACCTGCCCGACAACTTGAGACTTGAGCCAAAGCCAGACCTGCTTTCGAATTCCTAAGCCGGGTTGCTGGGTCATGGTTTTAATTCGTCTTCCGGGATATCCAGTTGCTAGGCGCTCAAACTATGCCTCTGATCGAGTCCGCTGGCAAGTTTCTTCTTAAGAAAATCAAGTGAGCCGGATACACTGCAAGGTTTTGCACAGTTCGATTACCTCTATACCGTAACGTCCGATAAGCGAGTGTCGCCTGTGACCCCGGACACAGAATTTCATCCTCCCCCAGCCGATAATGCTTACGAGCCAGCAGACGTCTTTTCCCCCTTGAGTGGCGTCCCCCCGCCTAAATTGTTACGCATCCATTACTTCGAGGATTTCATGGCAATTTCTGATACGGGTGTTGTATGTGCGGGCCCATCGGAGGAAGAGATCAATCAGTCAGGTTCCGAGATAGGTCCGCCAAAGCCTAATTCGCTTGCTTTGCGAATCCTTCGAACTGTCCCCGAACTCGAAGAAATTAGGGACGTATGGAGTTTGTGGTGCGACGACCCTAATGCGGATATGGAGCAGTACTTAACTTCGGCACGGTACCGTGCGGACTTTGTCCGGCCGCATGTCATGGTCATTTACAGGAATGGCCGCCCTGATTGCATGTTGGTGGGAAGGCTGGAGCGGTGCCGGTTAAAACTCAAAGTAGGCTACACAACCCTGTTCGAACCCCAAATCCGGCGGCTGTTCTTCCTCCAGGGCGGATTCTTTGGGAATACCACTCCGGAAAACAGCCTCTTCCTGACTCAAGGATTACGGGAATGTCTTCGCGGTGGTGAAGCCGAGCACGTTGAGTTTGCAAGATTGACCAAAGACTCGCATCTGTATAAGGCCGCAGAGTCAGAGTTCGATTTTCTTCAGCGTGGCCACTTTACGCCCCTGCACGAACATCGGTGGCTTGAGCTGCCGGAAAACTTCGAGGAATTTCTCAAGGGACTGCCGCGGAAAAATCGTCATGAACTTCGCCGGCACGATAGAAAATTTTCTGAAGACTTCTCCCAAAGGACGCACATTCGCTGTTGCCGTCTGGAAGAGGAAGTGGATGAACTCGCTCAGGAGGTGGAAAAGGTCGCAGCAAAAACCTATCAAAGAGCGCTCGGTGTAGGATTCCGGCCTGATCCGGAAATCGTGGAATTGCTGCGCACTACCGCCCGCCAAGGGGGACTCAGGGGCTGCGTTCTGTATGTGGACGATCAACCTTGCGCGTTCTTTATCGGAAAACAATACAGAACTACATTCCACGGATACTTCATGGGATTTGACCCACAATACGGGAAGTATTCTCCCGGCCTGCTGGTCCTGATGCACTGCATTGAAGAGTGCTTCGATCCTCACATGCGCGCGACCCAATTCGATTTAGGGTGGGGCGATCGACAATATAAACGCGTGATCTGCAATCAATCCAAGCAAGATGGGCCACTTTATCTCTACGCGCTTAGCGGAGTTGGATTGAGGCTGAACGTGCTCAGGTCGCTTACATCCTTTCTCGACCTCACCGCCCGGGAAATGGTCGCCCGGAGCCCTTTCATTCGCAAGCTGAAGAGAGCTTGGCAAGAGAGTCTTCAGAGACCACCATCAGAAGCTCGTTCTCCAACACAGAAATGTTTCGAATGATCGGGTCAGCCGACCTCTCATTTGACGTAGTCGTCATTACTAACAAATCTGACACGCCCAGTTGATTCGTCTCGCAGATTATGAGAGATTTTTTTCATCGCCGTGGGGCGACTTCGCCTGAGTTCATAGGCTTACCGTTTCCTGACTTCCCCAAGAGCTTGTGGAGCCTAGAGCTCGACGGAGAAACTTTTCGTGCAGAACAGATTCAGTTCGGTGTGCATTCTGGCCGTGTCTTTGGCAGCCGGAGTTCTGAGCGCCTGCTCGCACTCTCATCCACAGGTCAGCACCTGGAATCCCAAAGCCGCGGCCGCCTACCTTGACCAAAGGGAGGTCACGTGGATTGGCTGGCCTGCGGCCACCCGTGATCACGATACTTTTTGCGTCTCGTGCCACACGGTGGTTCCCTATTTACTCTCGCGGCCGGTGCTCCGGACGGAGCTCGGTGAGCAACAGCCATCTGACGAAGAGCGGAAGCTCATGGCGAATGTCACCAAACGCGTCCTGCTCTGGAACGAGGTTGGCCCCTACTACAAATCGGAATACGATGACGCGAAGCCCGAGGAATCTCGCGGTACTGAAGCCGTCCTCAACGCGCTCATCCTGGCAAACGCCGACGCTCAAGCCGGCAGGCTCGGCAAGATTACGCGGATGGCGTTCGACAATATGTGGAATTTGCAGCAAACCACTGGTGATGCGAAAGGTTCCTGGTCCTGGCTGCAGTTCGGCATGGAGCCCTGGGAAGCCAACGACTCGCAATACTACGGAGCCGCTCTGGCCGCCGTCGCAGTGGGCATTGCTCCGGAGAATTATCGTTCGTCTCCTGACATTCAGAATAAACTCCTGCTCTTGCGCGATCACCTGAACCGAGAGTATGCGACCCAATCGACGATGAATCGTGTGGTCCTTCTGTGGGCCTCAACCAAATTGCCGGGACTTCTGGACTCAACTCGTCAACAAGCTATAATCCGCGAGGTAAGAGGCTCACAAGCGGCAGATGGAGGTTGGGAGCTGTCATCGCTGGCGTGGCCGGGAGAATGGAATCTGCACTCGATAGTCAGACGACGCTTGCGCTCGGACTGGACTTGGCAGGATTCGCACAGTGATGGCTACGCAACCGGTTTGATGACATTCGTTCTGCAAGAGGCAGGAATGCCTCCCCAGGATCCGACCGTGGAACGCGGACTTGTGTGGTTAAGAACAAATCAGAATACTGAGGATGGCTTTTGGCCTTCGGTCTCCTTGTCGTTGCGCCGCAATCCGTCTTCGAACGTCGGGCATTTCATGAGGGACGCTGCAACAGCTTATGCAGTTCTGGCCTTGAGCGAGAACCAGAAATCATCGAATGCACGAAGTTCTCACCCGGAGCCTTCCAATCCGAGCAACCCAGGATTCGATCTCACAGGCCATAGCGATTAAACATCCAGTGGCAACGAAAAAACTCGAGCAGCCGTTGCGTATTTAAAATATCAAGAAGGATCTCAGAACACTGATGAACGGTGCCGAGAGTCTGATTCGCACACTGGTCGCGGGAGGGGTTGACACCTGTTTCACCAATCCCGGCACATCGGAAATTCACATCGTTGCCGCGCTTGACGGCATTCCCGAGATGCGCTGTGTGCTGGGCTTGTTCGAAGGCGTCGTGACCGGCGCCGCGGATAGCTATGCGCGTATGACCGGGAAGCCAGCATGCACGTTGCTTCACCTGGGGCCCGGTTTTGCAAATGGAATCGCCAATCTCCACAACGCCGGCAAGGCGCAGGTGCCTATCGTCAACATCATCGGACAGCATGCGACGTATCATCTGCGCTATGACACGCCGCTGAAATCTGATATTGAAGGCATTGCACGGCCGGTCTCGAGTTGGCTGCGGACATCGTCGTCTCCATCGGAGGTTGCGAGGGATTCGATCGAAGCAATCCAAGCAGCTCGCACACCTCCGGGCCAAGTCGCCACCTTGATCGTCCCTGCGGATGTTGCATGGAGTGAAGGCGGGGTAAGCGCAGCGTTTCCATCACTACCTGACGCACCGAAGCCCTCCCCGAATGCCATCGACGAAGCCGCCAAAATGCTCAGGTCCGGTCTGCGCACAGCGATCTTGCTGGCTGGCAATGCGCTGTATGGTGAAGGACTCTCGGCGGCGGGAAGCATCGCGGCGGTCACGGGCGCGAAGCTCTTCTGCCCCTATCCGGTAGCTCGCGTGCAACGGGGCGCTGGGCTTCCTCCAGTCGAGCGAATTGCCTACGTGCTCGAACAAGGAATCGAGCAGTTCAAAGAATTTCGCCAGCTCATACTGGTGGGAGCGGTTGCTCCCATAGCTTATTTTGCATATCCGGGAAAGGACAGCGCGTTCACTTCGCCCGATTGCAGGATCCACACTCTTGCAGGCGCTCATCAAGATATCGTCGGAGCGCTGATCGCACTAACGGAATCGCTGTCTCTCCATGGCGAAAACAAGTCCGCGCAGTTAGCCGAACGTCCCGCAATCCCGCACGGAGATATCACGCTCTATGGTCTAGCTTCGGCTGTAGGAGCGCTCCTGCCCGAGAATTGTATTGTGGTGGACGAATCGATGACTTCAGGACGAGGAATGATGGCAACAACAAAAGGCGCTGCGCCGCACGACTGGCTGGGAAATACTGGAGGGTCGATCGGTATTGCAATGCCGCTCGCGGTGGGTGCGGCTGTCGCTTGCCCGGATCGAAAGGTGTTATGCCTGAGTGCCGATGGCAGCGGCATGTACACATTGCAAGCTTTGTGGACGATGGCCCGGGAAGGTCTCAACGTCACCACGGTGATCTTTGCAAACCGTGATTATGCGGTCCTAAAGCGTGAGTTCACTTACTTGGGCGTGGGCAAACCTGGGTGCCGCGCTCGGGATATGTTTGAGATCGGCCGCCCCAACCTCGATTGGGTGCAGCTGGCGAAGGGCATGGGAGTACCCGGCACCCGGGTCCGATCGCTGGAGGAGTTTACGACTTGCCTGCGGAGGGGGTTTGAGAGCGAAGGGCCGACGCTCATCGAGGTGCCCTTGTAAACCAGGACTCCGTCACTTCCACATCTTTACTGACTTGCCCTGGATGGACCTGCCCTGGCTCCGGTCCTAGCATTTCAGCCCAGTCACAATCGAGGTCTCTCTGATGTTTCGTGACAGCCGAGCCTTGACCCACGGCCCGAAGCGGCATAAGATGCCCACTCGATAAAGACGTAGTCAGGATATTTTGATCCTGGCGTGCGCGCCATTAGGACCTCACCCAGCGCCTTCTCGTCTATGGCCGAACAGAAATCTGAATTCGCTGTCTCCGTGACTCAATTCGGCGCCAGCCTACTGAGCCATCAAGAGGTCGCGCCTCGCGCACAGTTGACCGCGAATCAGTGCGAGCAACTGCTCGCCGAGACGCTGGTTGTGGTTTACGTCGTTTCAGATCAGGACCATCCCTCATGGACGCCGAAGGCGACTGCGGGCGACATTTCCGTTGTTCCAGAGATTGAATTCCAGCAAGGCACCCTGGGCACTCTGGCAGAAGAGAGGTCGAGCCTGGTGTTCAAAGGGAGCGATCTGCCTCGCGAAAGTTACAGCCATTTTGATGTCCGAAGAGACGTTGCCTCACTTGCCTATATACCCCTTGAGTTCGGCGATGAGCTCATCGGCGCTATTGAATTGGTTCACTATACCGAGGTTTTCACGGAGGATTTGATCGAGAGAGTCGAAGAGATTGCAGAAATGGCTTCACCCGCGCTGGCGGCGGCGTTGAAATATGAGAGTGAATCCAACGACCGCCTGCAATCGATCACACGGGTCACACAGATGTATGACCTGGAGAAGGTTTTCAATTCGACACTGGAGATGGATGAACTCCTGCCCATCATCGCGAAGAAGTTTCAGGACGTGATGGGCGTTCAGGCAATTAACCTTTGGATGATCAACGGCGATTTTCCGCAACTGATGAATCAAGCCGGCCCCGATCCTTCGGTGGAGATTGACGCCATCCAGAAACCTGGAGAGGGTATGGCGGGGGACATTTCTGACACGGGCGAAACTGTTCTAGTTTCTGATCCGGAGGACGAACGTTTACAGAAGCGGAATTCCGGTCACGAAGACGATCCCATTCTGTCGATATTGGCGGTCCCCTTGCTGGAAGGCGGGAAACTGGTCGGCGTCGTGGAGGCGATCAACAAATTAGACGGATCCGGCTTCGATGAAGACGATCAATTCATGTTGGTGAATATCTGCGAGACCGCGAGCAATGCACTCCATAACGCCAGCCTGCTCCAGGCAGAACGCAAGGTAGAAATTCTGCAAACGCTGGTCCAGATTAGTGGGGAAATCACTTCCACCTTGAATCTGGACCGAGTCTTGAAGGCGGTGGTGAACGGACCAAGCGCCGTCATTCCCCACGAACGTTCAGCCATCGCCCTGGAACAGCGAGGCAAGCTGCGACTAAGGGCCATCTCCGGGACCGAGGAAATCAATTTCGACGCTCCCGAAGTGGACAGGCTCAACCGAATCCTGCAATGGGCCTCGCTGCTGAATGAAGAATTGTTCGTGAGTCAAAGCGGCGACGAAGTCAAGGCAGCGCGGGAAGAAACCCGAGAGAAATTCCGCCGCTATTTCGAGGAGAGCGGCATGCGGGCGTTTTACGCCGTGCCGCTCCAGGATGATGAAGGTCGGCTGGGCATTCTTTGTTTTGAGAGTAGCGATCCCAATTTTCTGACGGACGCTCATCTCGAGATGATTAAGGTACTGGTTGGGCAGGCCACCGTGGCCCTCAGGAATGCTTCGCTTTATCAGGAGGTGCCGTTCATTGGTGTCCTGGAACCGCTCCTGCAAAAAAAGGCGAAGTTCAGGGCGATGCCGGCACGCAAGCGCCGAGCAATCCTGGTCACGATCGCGGCTGGAATTGTGTTCATCGCAGCCGTGCCGATGCCAATGCGAGTCCAGGGCAATGCCATCGTCGCGCCAGCACGGAAAGCACAAATCGAACCTGAGGTCGAAGGGGTGGTGCGCTCGGTCTACGTGCGCGAAGGGGATTACGTTGAAAAAGGTTCTATAGTCGCCGATCTCGATGACTGGGATTACCGGGCCGCACTCAGTTCGGCAGAGGCGAAATCGCAATCGGCGGCTTCCGAGGCGAATCGTGCCCTAGCGGCCAATGATGGAGAACAGGCCGGAATCCAGCGCGTTTCTGCGCAATATTGGGCCGCGGAAGTCGACCGCCTCCAGGAACGCTTGCAAAAAACTCAACTGCGAAGTCCGATTTCCGGTCGAATCTTAACGCCGCACACAGAGAATTTTGTCGGTAGAAAGTTGTCCGCGGGTGACCAGTTCATGGAAGTCGCCGATACCACCAACACCGGAATCGATATATCGATTGACGAAACCGATCTCCCTCTTCTTCGGTCGGGAGCCACCGCGGCCATCAAGCTGGAGGCCTATCCGCAAGAAACTTTTCGCGGCTCAGTTGCAGTGGTCAGTCTTCAGAGCCAGATCGACCGGGGTCAACGGGCGTTTTACGCGCGCGTAGTTGTGCGCAATCCCGAAGGAAGGATGCGCCCCGGAATGCAGGGAGTGGGGAAAGTTTCGGCGGGATGGCACGCGCTCGGAGTGGTGTTGCTGCGCAGACCCCTCATGTGGCTCTACTCTCTCTTGTGGTCCTGGTTCGGATGGTGAATGGCTGGGATGGTGAAGAAGATGGAAATGAACTCAATAGTGTGGGCAGCCGCTCCTTGTTTACATCGCAGTCTCGTCGTACTGGTTCTGACGATGCTGGCTGGATTCCAGGGATGCAGCAGTGCTCCGGTAACCCAGGCTGCCACTGCCTCCGTTTCCACGCCCGAAAAGGCCGATCCTGCTTCGCTCGTGAAACAAGCGCTCGTGAAACAGGATGATTCTTACGTCGCTTCGGGTCCGATTATCGTGGAGAATCAGGTCGACGTCCTTGCTTTGCGCGGCGGAGTCATTTCACAGATCTCGGCCGACGTTGGCTCATTGGTTCATAAAGACCAGGTCCTCGCCTTGATCGATGATCGCGAAGCTCTGGCTCAACGAGATGCGGCTGAGGCTAAATTGAAGAGCAGCGAAGCCGACCTGAACGATTGGGATGCCGAAACGAAATTGGCGGAGAGCGATTACAAGCGCGCCCAGCGCATGCGCGAGGCAGGAATCAATACCCAGGAGGAATTGGAACACGCAAAATACAAGCTCGAAGGGTCGAAATTCGAAATCGAGAAAGCCGAGAGGGAACTCGAGAACGCTCGAGATAACGTGCGGTATTACGAACTCGAGCTGCAGAAAGCTCGCATCAAAGCGCCCTTCGACGGAGTGGTGGCGCGTCGCTACGTGCGAGTCGGACAAACTGCCGCGCCCGGCGATCGTATGTTCTGGGTCTCTGCGGTCGGTCCGCTCCTGGTCAGGTTCACACTGCCAGAGCGCTTTCTAAGTCAGATTAAAACTGGCGGCCTCGTCTCTGTGAATGCGTTGTCGTCCCCGGATAAGAACTACCCTGCCAAGATCATTCAAATCAGTCCGCTTGTTGATCCGGCGAGCGATTCGATTGATGTACTGGCGAAGCTGTCAGGAAAGCCCGACGGGCTTCGTCCCGGTATGACGGCAAACATCCACCTGACGCCGCCCGTTGAACCATCGCGATGAACCTTGCCGAAGCCCTCAACGCGGCGCTGCCTGAGATTCCCATAAGGAACCTGCCGAAGGACCGGCCACCCCGCCTCGACCCCAAGCTGATCATTAAAGAGCAGACGCAAGACGGCAAGCCGATGGTGATGGTAGTGATCCCCTCGACACGGCGTTACTATCCTTTAACGCATGAGCAGTGGGGACTTCTGTCCTTATTTGATGGAATTCGAACCTGTCAGGAAATCGCCGAACTTCATACTGCTCGCACGTCTGTACTTTATAGCGAAGAGTACGTGCGCGGATTCGTCGAATCGATTGCCGATCAACCGTTCTGGTACAAGACAGCTCAGGAACAAAATATCGCCTTGTGGGAAAAGCTCAAGGATGAACGGCGGCACCGAACGAAAAAGGAATCGCGTTTCGGTAATTTGGCCGAGATCACTTTTTCTGCCTGGGATCCGAACGATTACCTGACGAAGGCACACCAGAAACTGAAGTTCGTCTTTACCCGAGGATTCCTCATCTTCAATCTGATCCTGTTTGCCTTCATGGCCTATGTCTGGATCGACCGGTGGGGAGAGATTGGCCACGATACCCTCGAGTTCTTCACGTTCACGCACAAGGGATTATGGGATCTGGTTGAATTCTGGCTGTTGATTTTTGTCGTCGGCTTTGTGCATGAGTCGTCCCACGGGCTTGCCTGCAAGCACACTGGAGGCGAGGTCCATCGCATGGGATTTTTGTTGATTTACCTCGAGCCATGCTTCTTCTGCGATGTAACCGAAGCTTGGATCTACGGGAGCAAATGGCAACGCATCATGACCATGGCGGCGGGGTTGTGGTCAGAACT
Organism: uncultured Acidobacteriota bacterium; assembly: GCA_963701925.1. Taxonomy (GTDB): domain Bacteria; phylum Acidobacteriota; class Terriglobia; order Terriglobales; family Acidobacteriaceae; genus Sulfotelmatobacter. The sequence goes on along the minus strand of CAVPBQ010000003.1, from coordinate 120,744 downwards.
TATCTTGTGTGGTTTTGCCACCATTTTGTGGTGGGGGCTTCCGCCCGGCGGATTTGTCCACGAATTCGCCTACAAGATTATTCTGATCGGAGGATTGTTCGCGGTCTTTATCAACCTGAATCCCTTAATCAAGCTTGACGGCTACTTCATCCTGACAGAGATGCTGGAGATCTCCGAGCTGAAAGAGTTATCGACCGAATTCACCACTTCCTGGGTGAAAAAGAAGATTCTCAGGCTTCCTGTAGAAGTGCCCGCGACAGCCTGGAAGCGGCGATTGCTGTTTGTGCCCTATTACCTTCTTTCCGATATCTACGGTTATGTTCTGCTCTTCTTTGTAGTGACGTTTGTCTACAACCTGAGCTTGAAATACTCGCCGCAGTGGGCATTTATACCCGCACTCGGCGTGGGGTGGCTGATGTTCCGCAAGCGAATCCGAGCTTTTCTGAGCCTGATCCATCAGGTTTACCTCGACAAGAAGGACCTCATTCGCGCCAAGCTGAAATCGCGGCGTGGATGGGCATTCGCTGTGCTGTTGCTCTGCCTGCTCTTTGCCCCGATCTGGAAAGAAAATGTCTCCGGAGAATTTGTCCTCGAGCCGGTTCGCAGTTCGGTGATCCGCTCCCGCGTGCCCGGACAGGTCGTCGATGTAGAAGCTCAAGAAGGGCAGGTGGTCAGCGCGGCAACCCCGCTAATCCGGATGCGCGATTTGGAGCTGGAGTCAGAACTGGCGCAACTGGAGGCGGAATACCAAAGCGCGGCCTATCGCGTCACCGCGGCAAGGCTGCGGAATGCGGAATCTTCCAGCGCCGAGCACGAGCGAGAACAGCTCAGTACCAGGCTTTCCATCCTTCACGACGAGGCTACGCACCTCGTGCTGACCTCAGAAATCTCCGGTTCAGTCGTGACTCCGCGGCTTCAGGACCTATTAGGTTCTTACGTAAGTGCAGGGACTGAACTCGCCGTGATCGCAGACCTTTCCGCCATGAAGGGCAGAATCTATGTTGCCGAGACTGATCTTAGTAACCTCGCCCTGGGTAGCAAGGCTAAACTCCACGTGGCTGGCATTTTTTCCTCCTTCGAAGGAACGGTAGCTGCGATCGCGCCTGCCGCAGCTGCCATGGAGCCGGGAATCATGGACAAAGAGAAGTACGTCGGCCTCCATGCTCCCAATTTCTACTTCGCCGACATCAACGTGGCCAATCCAAACGGCAGGTTGAAAATCGGAATGGTCGGCGATGCGAAGATCTTCGTCCGCCATCGAAGTCTGGCGGGGTTGGTTTGGGAGTTTACGGCAGATTTTGTCTCTCGAAAAATCTGGTAGTCAGTTGCTCTAGAAGAGAAGAGGGAGCTCACTTTTGGTGACCTCCCTCGATTCCTCTTCGGCCAGCGCAAAGCTTCTTTGGGTACCCTAGACGATCGGCTTCATCGGGGCAAACTTCACGGGTGCGTGCTTCACTGGCGCGTGCTTTACCGGCGCATGCTTCATGGGTGCGTGCTTTAACGGTGCGTGTTTCATGGGTGCGTGCTTTAACGGTGCGTGTTTCATGGGAGCAGCCTTGGTTGGGCCAGCCGTTACCTGATTTCCCGATTCACGGGCAACAACAGCCTTCTTCGCGGCGGTCCTGCTGCTGATCAGAGATTTTTTCTCGATTGCCATGGTGTAGTCTCCATTTCTGAGATTCTGCCGCGTTTTGGATCGCCGCGGCTTACTCTCTCCACATAGCACTTGGAAGGCCAGACTCAAGGAGACTCCCACCTAAATGCTTTAGCCCAAGATTTCAATAGTTTGCGATTATCCTGCGATGCCGAAGCCTTATGCAGAACGGCCGATGGGTTAAAAACTAACCCAACAATAGGTTAATTTCTAACCCATTCCAATCCGATGCTTGCGACATAAGTACTTCATGCGCTGCTGATTGACATGCAGCAACCGCGCCGCGGCCGCCTTGTTTCCATCGGTGCGGCGGAGAGCCGCATGCAAATAGGCTAGTTCGGTATTTTCCATCTCCCGGTCAAAATCAATGCCTTCCTCGGGGATCAACAAAGCCTCCTGGGTTGTAGCCGAAAATTGCAGGATCGACTGGGGCAGATGCTTGACCTTGATCGTGCTGCCTTCGGACATCAGCACGAGCCTGCGAATCAGGTTTTCGAGCTCACGAACATTCCCCGGCCATTGATACTCTTCCAAAATCTCCAAAACCTCTGGATCGAGATTCTTTGTGGCGCGTCCGTCAGCGGCACAGTAAAGACGGACAAAATGCTCCGCCAGCAGGGGGACATCGCCCTCGCGTTCGCGCAACGCAGGAAGAAGAAGAGGCACCACGTTGATTCGGTAGTAAAGGTCCTCGCGAAACCTGCCCGTCCGGACCATCTCTTCCAGATCGTCGTTGCAGGCGGTTAGCAGCCGGAAATCGGCGCGGTGAGTCTTGCTCGATCCGAGGCGCTGCACTGTGTGGTCTTCGAGCACTCTTAGTAGCTTGGCCTGCAGGGCGAGCCCCAAAGAGCCAATTTCATCGAGAAAGATCGTGCCTCCCTGCGCCGATTCGAAATGCCCCGAGCGAGCTTCGTGCGCCCCCGTAAATGCCCCTCTTTCATGGCCGAAGAGTTCGGCTTCGACGAGGGTTTCAGGCAGAGCAGCGCAATTGAGACTTATGAATGGCCGGTCGCGACGTGCACTGGTGGAAACGATGGCTCGGGCAACCAGTTCTTTTCCGGTGCCGCTCTCCCCGCGTATCAGCACTGGCGTAGAGCTCTCGGCCACGCGGCTGATTGCGCCATAGATCAGTCGCATGGCCTCGCTCGCCCCGATCAGTCCGCAAAATGATGAGCGGTTGCGAGCCTGCTCCTCCAACTGTCGATGCTCGACTTCGGCTTCGCGATCGAGAAGGGCTTGTTCCAACTTCACTTTGAGTTCCTGGCAGTCGACAGGCGCGGACAGAACCTCGTCCGCACCGCAAGCATGGACGCGCAACCTGTGCTGCCTGGTTCGTACACGGGTGATGGCAAACAACACCAGGTCGCGACTGGCCTTGCGCAACACTCGCAAAGTTTCCGAACCATCTGGGGCATTCGCCTCCGCCGGATCGATGTCGATTACTACGGCATCCAGCGGGGTTTCCTCATGCAGTGGGAGAACTTCGTTGGCAGAGTTCAAATAGGTAATATGAAAAAAAGGGGCCAGTGACTGCTCGACGGTGGGAAGAACCGATTCATCGCCGCAAACCAGAGCAACTCTCGCTGGACGCTGAGACGATAGGGCTGGCATGCTCGGTATCGTGCCTCATTTCCCGCGAGGGTCGTTCGCGGGGTGCCATTATGTCACAATTTCACCCGTCGATCGTTAATTTTTCACCAGTCAGCCACCCTCTTGCAAAAGTTCGGTTGATCCCGTACCTTTGACCACCGCTGTCAAGTCCTTACGCAGCCTGCAGGGGGATCCGTCGTGGACATCAATGTCCGGAGGCGTGCACAAGTGCAAGTGATTCAATTGCGGGGCCAACTGCGCATGGGGCCTGGGGTCGATAGTCTCCAACACGCGATCGAGGAAGCGCTCGCCAATGGAGACACCCGGCTGGTCATCGATTTGACGGAAGTTCCCATGATCGATTCCAGCGGGATTGGAATCCTGGTGAGGTTTCTCGCTTCCGCAAAACGAAGTGGCGGCAGCCTAAAGCTGGTGCAGCCCTGCAAATTCGTATTGCAAACCCTGCGATTGGTCGGCCTGCTGAACCTATTCGAGGTATACGACGCCGAAACGGCTGCCGTGGAATCTTTTTCCTAGATTCGCAGCATGTGTTTCCTCAAGGCGATGGCTATTCATGTCCTCTGCTGACAATCCGGGTGATGACAAGAAGCCCCGGGAACTGCTTCACCTTACCGTGCCGGCGCATTTCGAGGCAGTTGCCTCCGCGGCAGACGCAATCGCGGAAACTCTAACCAGGCTTGAAGTTCCGGAGCAAAAGCGACTGGAGATCGGGCTGGCCGTGCAGGAGGCACTCGTCAATGCGGTGGTTCACGGGTGCGGCAACGATCCCAGCAAGAACGTGACCTGTCGGATGCAGTCTGACGAAGACGCAAGGATCATCATCGTCGTCAGCGACCCCGGCCCCGGCTTCAATTCGGTGAGCATGCCCGATCCCAAACAAGGCGAGAACCTTCACTCAGATCACGGACGCGGAGTCTACTTGATTCGCCAACTCATGGACGAGGTGAAGTTCGAACGGAGCGGCAGCGAAATCAGAATGTGGAAGTATTGAGACGCTCAGTACCGTTGATCCTGCGAATAAGAACTTGATCACGCCAAAATCAGGCTCGCGTCAGGAAAATCGGGAGTCCCAGCTTGCGATCGTAAGTCGGCCGATAGCGTTCCGTGTTGTACATGGTGGCGACCTCCACTTTTCGCGGTCCGAGTTTGGGATCGGGAATCGGTACCATCGCGAAGCAACCGCTCTTGATCCCCGTCATCAGGCCGGCCTTCCCCGCTTCCACGGCGTCCATCGCCATGCCGGCGTAGGTGATGGCCACCATGCGGTCAACAAAGTCCGGACTGCCAGACCGTAGCTCGTAGGTGAGATCGCTGACCACGGTTTCGTCTCCCGTGGCGGTTTTGATTTCATCACTCAGGTCCTCGGCGACACTCATCTTTTTGCGGTGGCCGAAGGCATCGGCGGGGCCGTATTCCTTCACCGTATAGCCTTCCCACTGGGCGCCCTCGGACAGAATCACCAGCGAGTAGTTGCTGGGATTGTTGCGCTTGTCAGTGATCAGGATTTCGATAAGATGCTGCAGGTTCACCTTGTATTCGGGGATACAGCAGCGCACCGACGTCACGTAGGCAGTGTAGAGAGCGGTGTAGCCGGCATCGCGCCCGAACACCCGAAAAATACCGATGCGCTCGTGCGAGCCAACCGTGGTCCGCTGGCGTTCGATGGCATCCATGGCGCGAGTAATGGCAGTCGAAAAACCAATGCAATACTCGGTGTTGCGCACATCGTTATCCATTGTTTTCGGGACGGCAATCACCTTCACTCCTTGGCGGTCCAGTTCGGCGGCATAGCTGAGCGTGTCGTCTCCACCGATCGCCACCAGATAATCGAGCCCTAACGTCTCGATATTCTTCAGCACGGCTGGAGTCACGTCGAATACCGTGCTGGTTACGCCCTTCTTGCTGATTTCCTTGCTGGAAAACTGCTGTCCCGCGAGCACGGCCGGCAACTTTTGCATCTTGGTAGGATTCGTGCGCGAAGTATGCAGGTACGTGCCACCCGTGCGATCGATGGTGCGAGTGTTTTCCCGGTTGACCGGCTGGATATAACGCGATCGGCTGGCCGGATCCTTCAGATCCACGTGCGTCAATCCTTCCCAGCCGCGGCGAATGCCCAGCACCTCACATCCGATTTCGGAGGCCCGATAGACCACTGACTTAATAACGGAATTCAGGCCCGGTACATCGCCGCCTCCCGTGAGGATACCGATTCGCTTTGCAGACATGAGACCTCCTCAAAAATAGGACCTACGATTTTGATTCTCAACACCTATTCGATGGAATGGCACGACACATCGTCAGTACACACTATGACTGTGGCACAAGTGGCCCATCTCGCGCGAGAGTAAATGTTGAAATAAGAGTCGCTGTGTTGAAAAAGTCCGTGATTGGGACGTACTGCCTTGGTTATTGGAGGAATCGTTCCTGGACCATTGCTGCTCCGGCTGCATTAGCCGCAAAGCGGGGATCACGCCGGTGCGGCTAAGGCTATAATTGCGCGCATCCATGGCGCTCGCCTCTGGTACTAAGCTCGGGCCATACGAAATTCATTCGCCGCTGGGCGCGGGTGGAATGGGCGAGGTATATCGCGCCACCGACACGAAACTCGGCCGCGACGTCGCGCTCAAAGTGCTGCCCGCCGAAATGGCCCAGGATCCAGAGCGCCTGGCGCGCTTTCGCCGCGAGGCGAAGACCCTTGCGCAACTCGACCATCCCAACATCGTCACCATTTATTCGGTCGAGGAGTGTGACGGCGTCCACTTTCTGACCATGCAACTTGTCGAAGGTCAGCCGCTCGACCGCCTGATCCCGGCCGGCGGATTGGCGGTAGAGCAGATCGTCGAGATTGCCAGTGCGCTGGGCGACGCGCTTTCGGCGGCGCATGATAAGGGCATCGTCCATCGCGACCTGAAGCCGGCCAACGTTATGGTCACGAATGATGGCCGCGTCAAAGTGCTGGACTTCGGCTTAGCCAAGGATGTTCGCGGATCCAACCTTGGCGACGCAACCATGACCTCCGCCAGTCGAACAGAAGTCGGCGTAGTGATGGGAACGCCCGCTTACATGTCTCCGGAGCAAACTTCGGGACGCCCGCTCGATCACCGCACCGACATTTTCTCGATGGGCGTGATGCTGCACGAGATGTCGACTGGTCAGCGTCCGTTTGAAGGCGCATCTTCGGCAGAGTTAGTCTCCGCCATTCTGCGCGATACGCCACCTTCGGTCACCGATGTGCGCCCCGATCTGCCCAGCGATCTGGCGCGCATCGTGCGGCGCTGCCTGGAGAAGGATCCGCGCCACCGAGTGCAGACCGCGCGCGACGTCAGCAATGAATTTCGCGATCTGTCGCGACAGACTTCCCAGAAGCTGGCGGCGGCGAAGCCATCGACCTCACGAACCATAGCCGCCGCCGATTCCGGTGGCACGCGGGCTGACGAAGGCTTCTGGGTCGCAGTGCTGCCCTTCAAGACCGCGGGCGGCAACATAGATCTCGCGGCTCTCGCCGATGGCCTGACCGACGACATCGTTACCAACATGTCAAAGTTTTCCTACTTGCGCGTGGTGGCGCGCGGATCAACCGCGCAATATGCGCAGCGCACGGTTGATGTGCGAACGGCCGCGAAGGAACTGGGCGCGCGCTATGTGATGGAAGGCAGCATCCGGCAGGCCGGAACCAAAATTCGGATCGCGGTGCAACTGGTCGACGCCAACGCCGGCTCCAGTCTCTGGGCGGAAACTTACGATCGTCCGTTCACGCCGGAAGAGATGCTCGATCTGCTCGACGATGTGGTGCCACGCATTGTGGCCACGATCGGAGACGCGCAGGGAATTCTGGCGCACAGCATGACTGAGGCGCTGCGCAATCGTGATCCGGAATCGCTCACGGCTTACGAGGCGCTGCTGCGCAGCTTCGGATTTCATCAGCACGTTAGCGAGAGCGAACACCTGGCTGGAATTACGGCGTTGGAAAGCGCCGTGAGGAAATCTCCAGAGCATGCGGACTGCTGGGCGATGATTTCGTGGCTCTATCGCGCCGAATACACGCACGGATATCACGCTCGGCCGGACTCGATGGAGCGCGCGCTGACCGCCGCACGCCGCGCCGCCAATCTCGCGCCATCCAGTCAGTTGGCGCATGCCGCGCTGGCCTCAGCCCATTTCTTTCGTGGCGAACTGGGGGAGTTTCGCGCCGCGGCGGAGCGCGCCCTGGCGCTCAACCGCATGCAGGGATATACCACCGCTTTTCTTGGACTGCATTTCGCCTATTCTGGCGACTGGGAGCGCGGTTGCACGCTGGCGGAACGTGCGACGCAACTCAATCCCAATCATCCCGGATGGTACTGGCTGCCGCTGGTCATCAATGCTTACCGCCAACATGACGGCGAGTTGGCGCTTCGGCACGCGGTGAAGGTCAACATGCCCGGCCTGTGGACGGCGCAAGTCGCGCTCACGGTGGTGAACAGCCAGCTCGGAAAGATGGATCAGGCGCGCAGCGCGCTGCGTGCCTTGCTGGCCGCTCGTCCGGATTTTGCGGAGCGCGCGCAGGCTGACCTCAGCATCTGGTGGCATCCGGAACTCGTCGAGCAGATGCTCGGCGATCTGCGGAAGGCCGGCTTTAGTTCCTCGCCCGCAGCGCGGTCGACACGCACGTCATCGGTCGCCATTCCGGCGAGAACGTCTTCGGGAGAAAGCCGTGCAGCTTTACGAGAGGACGAAGGCTTCTGGGTTGCCGTGCTGCCGTTCAAGTCCGCGAGCACGAATCCGGAGATCAAAGCTCTCGCCGATGGGATCTCTGAGGAGGTCGTTGCTGGATTGTCGCGCTTCTCCTACCTGCGTGTGATCACCAGCGGATCGACGCAACGCTTCCTCGATCAGTCTCTCGATCTGCGGACGGTCGGCAAAGAGTTGGGCGCGCGCTACGTGGTGAGCGGAAATCTTCGCCAGCTTGGAGCCAGGTTGCGCGTTGCAGCGCAGTTGGTGGACGCCAGCAGCGGTGCGCAACTTTGGTCGGAAACCTACGAGCGCCCGTTCAGCGTCGAAACTGCTTTTGAGCTTCAGGACGACTTGGCTGCCCGCATTGCGGCTACCGTCGGTGACGCACACGGAATCCTGGCGCATAGCATGAGCGAAGCTCTCCGCGAAAAGCCTGCCGATCAGTTAACCCCATACGAAGCCGTGTTGCGCAGCTTCGGCTACGGCTACCGGCAAACTCCAGAGGAACACGCCGCGGTCAGGGACGCGCTGGAACTGGCGGTCGAAAAAGCTCCCAGTAATGCCGATGCCTGGGCCATGCTGACGCGGGTGTACGTGGATGAGTTCGCTCACGGCACCAACCTACGGCCCGATGCGCTCGGCCGCACGCTGCAGGCGGCACGGCGAGCGGTCGATGCCGCACCTTCGAGCGCGATGGCATACGGCGGTCTCGCTTATGCCATGTTCTTCCGTAAAGAGCTTCAGGCTTTTCGGACTGCGGCAGAGCAATCGATCGCGCTCAACCCTCTGAACAGCCCCACGGTTGCAGGCCTGGGGGCGCTGATGGCCTATACGGGCGACTGGGAGCACGGCTGCGCCGTGGCAGAGCGGGCCATGCAACTTAATCCGCGTCATCCTGGCTGGTATTGGATTCCTCTCTATTGCAATGCCTACCGCAAGCGCGACTACCGAGGCGCGGTGAACTTCGCCATCAAATTCAATCTGCCCGGCTTCCATGTCATGCATGAGGCGCTGGCGGCGGCTTACGGCCAACTCGGAGAACATGAGAAGGCGGCGGAGAGTCTGCGTGAAATGCTCCGGCTGAAGCCGGATTACGCCACGGCAGGACGGGAGCGGCTGGAGAAATGGTTTGACCGGGAATTCGTCGCGCATCTGATCGACGGCCTGCGCAAGGCCGGGCTGAAGATCTCAGACGAGGACGAAGTCGTAGCAAGGGCTGGAACGGTTTCCGGTTCAAGCAAGAGCCCTGCATCCGGCGCGGCTCGCGCCGAGGAAGGATTCTGGGTCGCCGTGCTGCCGTTCAGGGGGTCGAGCGGCGAGGTGGACCTCGAAGCTCTCGCCGACGGCCTGACCGAAGACGTGACCACAGGCCTTTCACGATTTCCTTATCTTCAAGTCATCGCCCACAATTCGGCGATGGCTTACAAAGACCGCGTAGCGGATATCCGCACAGTGGGTCGTGATCTAGGCGCGCGCTATCTCATCGAGGGCAGCATACGCCGAAGAGGCCGCATCATTCGCGTCAGCGCGCAACTGATGGACGCAGCGAGTGGCACGCAGCTGTGGGCGGAGGCCTACGACCGCGACATCACTAATGGCCAGAACAGCGACGCTGGCACATTCCAAATTCAGGACGACCTCACCGGCCAGATCGTAACCAGTGTCGCGGACGGATATGGAGTTCTGGTTCGCTCCATGGCAGCACCCACACGAGATCGAAAGGTGGAGGAACTCACCCCTTCCGAACTCGTCTTGCGCTACTACGCCTTCATGCAACAGATCGATCCAAAGGAGCATGCCGCGCTTCGCGCCGGGTTCGAACTGGCGCTGGAGCGCGAGCCCAACCACGCCACCGCCTGGGCCAGTCTTTCGAATCTTTACCAATTGGAGTATTTCGATCGATTCAACCCACGAGAGAAACCGTTGGAGCGCGCGCGTGCGGCCGCTTGGCGGGCCGTGAAAATTGATCCGGCCTGCCAGATGGGCTGGAAAGAACTCGCGGCTGTGCACTTTTTTAGTCGCGATTTCGTCGCCTTTCGCGACACTGCAGAGCGAGCCATATCACTCAATCCACGGGACGGGACTTCCCTGGTTTACCTGGCGATCATGATTGCGTTCTCCGGCGATTGGGAGCGGGGTGTGGCTCTGGCGCAAACGGCGATTGATCTCAATCGGCATCACCCGGGTTGGTATCACAACATCTTCTTCCACCATCACTATCGCAAAGGCGATTACGAAGCAGCTTTGCAAGCCGCCAAGAAAATCAACATTCCTGAGTATCCTTGGATGCACCTGATGATTGCGGCCGCCTGCGGCATGCTGGGCCGCCTTGAGGAAGCTCGCACGGCTATTGAGTCTCTGCGTAAATACAACCCGACGTTTCTCGACCTTACAAATGTCCGCGAAGATATCGAGATGTGGGATCCGGACCAGGATGAGGTCGAGCGCTACATGCAGGGCTTGCAGAAAGCAGGCCTGAAGTATGGGTCCCCGGATTCTGGGGCGGCCACGATTGACCCCAGGCTTGAAAGCGACCTTACGGCGGCGAGACCGATTTTGATTGCTACCACGACGGCATCCGGCGCATCCCGCGCCGAAGAAGGCTTCTGGGTCGCAGTGCTGCCCTTCAAATACAGCGGCAACAATGCAGACCTGACTTCGCTGGCGGATGGGCTTACGGAAGACATCACCACCGGCCTTGCGCGCTTCTCCTACCTGAAGGTGATCGCGCGCGGATCGACCGCAAAATATTCCAGCGAGTCTGGAGACATTCGAGCCATCGGCAAGGAACTTGGCGCGCGCTACGTGATGGAAGGCAGCCTGCGCCAAGCCGGAGCCAAGCTCCGCCTCGCCGTCCAACTCGTCGATGCAGCCACCGGCGCGCATCTCTGGGCCGAGAACTACGAGTGCGCATTTTCTTCCGACGATAGTTTCGCGGCCCAGGACTACCTCGTCCCCCGCATCGTCTCCACCGTCGCCGACCAGTACGGCATCCTTCCACGCAGCATGTGCGAGTCCCTTCGCAGCAAGAGCGAAGATTCCCTCACCCCGCAAGAGGCCGTGCTCCGCACCTTCAGCTATTTCACCCGCATCACGTCAGAGGAACACGCGATCGTGCGCCGCATTCTCGAACGCGCCGTGCGCCAGGCCCCGGATCATGCTGATAGCTGGGCCATGTTGTCGATGATTTATCGCGGCGAATTTGCCCAAGGGTACAACACCGGTCCGGATCCGCTGGATCGTGCTTTAGCTGCGGCTCAACGCGCCGTTGATCTGGCGCCCACGCACGCTCTCGGCCACTCCGCCCTCGCAACCGTCTTTTTTTTCCGCAAGGAGATGATCCCTTTCCGCGTAGAGACCGAGCGCGCGCTGGGGCTCAATCCGCTCGACGCTGGATCACGAGCTTACCTTGGCCTGCTGATTGCCTCGGCGGGGGAGTGGGAGCGCGGCTGCCAGATGGTCGAGTCCGCCATGCAACTGAATCCCAATTGTCCGGGTTATTTTTATTTTGCCAGATGCTGGAACGCGTATCGTCAAAGCAAGTATGAGGAAGTACTTGAGGCCGTGGCACGTGTCAACATGCCCAACTACTTCCACATCCCTGCGATTCGAGCGGCGGCGCTCGGCCAGCTGGGACGGCGGGATGAAGCGCAGAAGGCGGTGCAGGATGTGCTGGCGCTCCGTCCCAACTTCGCCGCTGTCGTCCGCCAGGAATACGCGAAATGGTTTGACCGCGAGCAAGTCGAGCCCATCATCGATGGCCTGCGCAAGGCGGGGCTGGAGATTCCCGAGGAGTAATCCCCGGCCGAACCCAGCGGCGAGACATCTGACCGAGCGCTCATTAAGCTGATCTGCAATAATTCTTCTCATGTGTGGCAGGTATCGACTCTCGCGGCGAAAGCAACTCGTAGAGGGATATTTCAACGTTTCGGGCCATGAGGATTGGACGCCCCGGTACAACATCGCTCCGACTCAACCTGTCCCGGTCGTTCGCCAGCCTGCAAATTCTAAACGCGAACTGTCATTGCTGCGATGGGGTCTGATTCCGTCGTGGGCGTCAGACCCCGGCATCGGGGTCAAGACAATTAATGCACGGTCGGAAACACTTACGACCATGGCATCATTCAGCCAGCCGTTTAGAGCGCAACGCTGCCTGATTCCCGCAGACGGCTTTTATGAGTGGAAACGGATGGGCAAGACGAAGCAGCCTTATTGCTTCGAGGTTGGTGCGAACGAGATCTTCGCGTTCGCAGGATTGTGGGATCGATGGATTGATCCGCAAGGAAAAGCGGTTGAAACCTGTACGATCCTGACGACCTCCCCGAACGCTCTCCTGACAGACATCCATGATCGTATGCCCGTGATCTTGAGTCCTGGCGACTTCGATTTATGGCTCAACTCGGGCACTACGGAAGTCGTATTGAAACTCCTCAGACCCTACGCGGGCCCGATGCGGTCATTTCCGGTAAGTACTCGCGTGAATTTTGTCCAGAACGATGACGCAGATTGTTCAATGCCTGTCGAACCAGTAGCGCCTCCACAGGGTCAGCTGTTTGGGTGAAATATCATGCCGAAGAAAGCGAAGAAGCGTGGCCGTACAGAGTTCCAGCTGGAAACTCTAAAGGGCTGGCAGCAGATCGCCGCCTTCCTGGGTGAGCCGCAGTCTGTTGTCCAGCGATGGGCCACTGAAGGAATGCCCGTCCGCAGGCAAGGCCGCTACGTCGAAACCAGCCCCGCAGAGCTGAATGCTTGGCTCGGAAAAGAATCGGGCAAGCCTGTTCACGTTGCGACTGAAAACACCGACCTTACGGCTGAACTGAAACGCGGGCTCTCATTCATCCATCGCGAGCAGCAGCCGGACAAGAAACTCCCCAAAAAGTCCAGGCAGCGATGAAGCAGCCGACTATCCGTGTCACCAAGTGGCTGACCGATATTCCCATAGAGGCCACGTGTTCTGCTTGTGCTGGCATTACCTTCAGAGCTAAGGGTTCAGGACATCGCCCGAACCGCGAAGAGTATCAGCGGTCGCTGCAAGCGCAATTCGACGCTCATTGCAAGCAAGCACATTCGAGTCAATGCGGATAGTCCAGATCTATCACCTTTGGCGACTGTTGACGAGAAAGCTGCTTTCATCCAAGTGGATAATTCTCTTTTGATTTGTTTTGGAGTACATTCCAGCTTAGTAAAGCTCGAGTCAAGTCTGTGAAGCGACGAGGGCGAGAGATAAGTTCGCGAAACCGGGCCTCTTTTGGACTTACTGTCGAAAAACTGAGAGGGAAGACATGAACCGGATCGTAAACCTATTATGCGGGGTTGTACTTCTGTCCGCCGGCGCCCAGAGTCAAATTCAGCCTCAGTTCTTTGCCATGAGCGTGTCCACTACCGCAGACATGCCCAAAGTCAGTTACGGCGTCATCAGCCACCCTCCTATCGTATGGACGACCGTAGAAGGCGCCTCGCGCGGAAAATACAACTTTTCCAGCATCGATGCATTCGTAAAGAAAGCTCCCAAGAACGCAAGCGGTGCCGCGCTCGTCAATCTGGATTTGGGCGGCTGGACGCCGGAATGGGCGGTCGGCAACCACAGCACTTGTTACAACAACGCCCAGAGAATTCCTGTCTGTACCATCCCTCCGGACAATATCCAGGACTGGATCGACTTCGTCACTACCGTGATGAACCACTACAACGGAGTGACCGCGCCACACGTCGCTTACTATGAAATCTGGAACGAAGCCAGCAACACAAAGTTCTGGACCGGAACCGTTGCCCAAATGCTCGCCTTGGCTCAGGCCGCCTACCCGATCGTGAAGCAGGACCCCTATGCCACCGTGCTGACTCCGTCGGTGGTGTGGATGAACGGCGTCAAGTTCATGACCGCGTATCTCGAAGCCGGAGGCAGCAGCTATGCCGACGCGCTCACCTTTCACGGCTACCCCAGTCAGACGGGCCCGGGCACACTGAAACCCGTGCCCATGCCCGAAAGCCCGCTCTCCACCAATGCTCCCATCACGACCATGATCTCCACCTTCCGAGCATTGGCCGACGCCAATGGCATGCTAGGCAAGCCCATGATGACCACCGAGGGCGGATGGGGCACCAATGGTTTGACCGATCCCGATATGCAATCAGCGTGGATTGCACATTACGAGATCCTGCAGGCCGGTCTAGCGGCCGGCAACAATCTCGTCTTTCAAGATTGGTTCGGATGGGGAAAAAGTGTCTCAGGAACCATTGAGACGAACACCGGGACCCCCACTCCAGCGGGCTACGCCTATGACGTTGTCTACACCTGGCTGGTCGGGCAAGAGCCTCAGCCCTGCACGAATAACGGAAACATTTATTCCTGTGTGGTCGGCTCCAATCTGATTGTGTGGGACACTTCCCAGGTTTGCAGCAAAGGAGTGTGCACCACGTCTGCCTATACTGCTCCCGGCGGCTACAGCCAGTACTTAGATATCACGAACACCGACAACCTCATCTCCGGCGCCATCAATTTGGGCGTCAAACCCATCATGCTCGAGCCGTAAACCGCTGGGGTCGCGTAGTTTCCGGATTGCGAACCCTGTCACGGGTTTAAACTGGTCTCTGGATGTTTGCTCTGAGGCCAATTTTCTGGCTTAGGCGGGTTCTCTTTGGGGTGTTGGCGGTCGGGCTCGCTGCGGGTCAGAACGCTACTCCGGCCGCCCAGCCTCTGAGGTCAGCGCAGTCGGCATTCTCAGTTTCGACGCGCAAAGCCATTGCCTTTGATGATTTCGTCGACGCGGCTATCCGCCAGGAGCGCCGCATGATCGACTTGCTGCACTACTTCAGGCCGATCGCTGAGACCTATGTCCAGGAACAACAGCCCGATCCCGCCCTGGGGACGTCTCCGAAGGACGACGACTATTTCTTGAGCCGTCTGGAAGTGGCGGGCAATGCCGTCCACACTTCAGCATTTGCAGACGACGAGCACTTGAGGCAGGGTTGGAAGAACCATTTGCTCAAGTATGAAGACCGTTTCTCGGCAGATGGCTTCGCGCAGGCGTTGTTCCCGGACCTGGAACACTTCGACCGGCAAAACTATACATTCGAATTTGTCCGCTGGGAGAATCTCGGCGAAGTGCGTTGCGCCCTGGTGGACGTGAAGCCGCGCGACAATTCGGAGAAGCATCGCTTTGTCGGCAGGATCTGGGTGGAAGATAAGGACTTCAACATTGTGCGTTTCACGGGAACGCACACCTCAACGTCATTCTCGAAACCCGCATTTCACTTCGACAGTTGGCGGCTGAATACCCTAGGCATCATGTGGATGCCTGCTTATGTTTATACCGAGGAGTCGAACCTCCATCATCCCTCGATCCACGGTCATCCCTTGAGCCACGCACTCTGGTTTAAGGCTCAAACGCGGATCTGGGGTTACGACTTGGCGCACGCCGGAGACCACCGGGAATATGCCAAGCCTCTGACCGACGAGCCGGTATGGGTCGATCCTAAGCGGCGAGAGGCTTCGCAGGATCTGGACCCCGCTTATACCTTGGGGCAAACAAGTTACACATGGGACGACAACGTAGTGGAGCGGTTGCAAGTTGCCGGACTCATGGCCCCCGAAGGCGAGGTCGATGGGATATTGCAGACGGTGGTCAACAATCTGATGCTGACCAATGATCTCGACCTGGCCGGGGTTCGTTGCCGTGTGCTGCTCACAACGCCACTGGAGTCATTCGTGATGGGACGAACCATCGTCGTCAGCCGCGGGCTACTCGATGTGCTCCCTGATGAGGCAACGCTGGCCGCGGTGCTGGCGCATGAGCTGGCCCACATCGTTTTAGGCCATTCCGTGGGCGCCGGATCCTTGTCAGGTGAGACGTTGCCCTTCTCCGACCGGGAGATCTTTTCCAAACTCGACTTTCATTTCGGCCCCGCGCAGGAAGCTGACGCCGACAAGAAAGGGCTCGAGCTGTTTTTGAAGTCGCCGTATAAAGGTCAACTCTCAAATGCTGGACTCTTCCTGAAAGCTTTGCAGGCTCGTTCTCCGCAATTGCCGAATTTGCTGCACGGACGATTCAGCAATGACTTCGGAAGCAGCCACCTGGTCGGAATGGAGGCTCTGGCCAAAACCGGCAAGAACCTGCAAATGGATCGGCTGGACCAAATTGCGGCCTTGCCGCTGGGCTCGCGAATTCTGCTTGATCCCTGGTCGGACCGGATTGAGATGCTCAAGGCCAAACCAGTTCCGCTGGAGTCGGCGTCTGAGAAGATGCCATTCGAGGTGAGTCCGTTCTTTCCTCACCTCAAGCGCCAGGATGGACAATAAACGGTCCGAATCTATTCTGTCCTCGGTTGTCGCTTAGCGCGTTGCCCTTTTTGCATCTTGGCCTGAAACAGCAAAGATGGTATTCCTGGGGGGCAAAAGGAGGAATGAGCCATGCGATTCTCAATCCTTGTGACGTGTCTAAGCTTTGCTTTTGCCAGTTTCCTCGTTTTCCCTTCTGCCTCGCCTTCACCCGAGGCGCCCGTTGGGTTTGACAACAAAAGCAACGGTCTGACCGACGATGCGACTCATCAAGCGGATCAAGCAAAGTTCGAAGAAGTCGAGCAACTCAGCGATGGTCTCGGACCGCTTTATAACGCGCAGTCCTGCCGCGAATGCCACCAGGCCCCAGTTTCCGGCGCTGCCTCCCAAGTCTCAGAATTGAGGGTCGGTCATCAAACTCCGGACGGACACTTTCGCAATGCCGAAATCCCGATCGCTCACGGAGCCGAAGTGATCACCGGCCGGTCCCTGGTAAATGACCGAGCGATTTGCCCCAGCGGCGCTTTTCCTGACAAAGAGATTCAAGAACGCGTTCCTGACACCGAGACAGTCCGGACGTTTCGTCTTTCCCTAAGTCTCCTGGGTGATGGCTTCGTCGAAGCCGTAGCCGACCGGACTCTTGTCGATTTTGCCGCGGAACAATGCAAGTCTTCGCACCGTAAAATCTGCGGACAAGCCCTCGAGGTCCCCATCGTAGAGGCCCCCGGACAGATGGGAGTTGGCAGGTTTGGCTGGAAAGACCAGCATGCAAGCTTGCTGTCTTTCTCTGGGGACGCATACCTCAACGAAATGGGAATCACAAACCGACTCCAACCCGATGAGGTCACGAAGCTTTGCAACACCGCTGCCGAACCGAATGATTCGCCGGGGCCGGACGGCCTCTCTGACATCGATCACTTTGCTCGCTTTATTCGGGCCACCAAAGCACCGGCACGCGATTCGGTGCTCGCTAACAGCGTCTCTGCCAAGAGAGGCAACCGTGTGTTCGATGAGATTGGTTGCGCGACTTGCCACGTGGAAGCCTTGACCACCGCCCCCGCGGGAACGAAGATCAATGGCGGCACGTTCACCATTCCAGCCGCGCTGGGGTCTGTCACATTCCATCCGTACGGCGATTTCCTGATGCATGACGTGGGTACGGGCGACGGGATCCTGCAGGCGATTCCGGAACATTATGGAAAAAAAGTGTTCGAGATGATGTCGGGATATCTTGCAAAGCAGAACTTCGAGAGCAGCCGGAATAAAATACGTACCGCGCCTTTGTGGGGAGTACGATTGCGTCCCCGACTGATGCATGATGGAGAATCCCTAACATTCAGCGACGCGATCCGTCGTCACAGCGGCGAAGCACTCCATGTGACTCAGAAATTTGAAAAGCTGAAGAAAGACGATCAGGACGCCATCCTGGAGTTCTTGAGGTCTCTATAACTCTTGAAGGGGCGCTATGTCGGCCAGTGTCCGCTCAGATGTTCAGCCACTCAAAAGCGAGATCGCGGTTAGCCCGCGGCTGAGAAAAAAGGGATCGAAGTCTCGCTAGCACAACGAAAAGCAACGTAAACCACATCTCGAGCTGCATCATTACCGAGCGCTATGCTGCCTCGGTGTGTTGAAGGTATGAGAATCGTTGATTCAACGCCAACGATGCGCTCCTCGCTTGGACGAGCTCCGATTCAGTCATTATTGCCAACCTCCACCGAGAGCCTGATAGAGCTGGACCAGAGCAATGAGTTCGTTGCCTCGCGCTTGCGCCAGTCCCAGTGCTGCCGTAAGCGAGTTCGTGTCGTTGGTCAACACTTCCAGGTAATCGGTAGTCCCAGCCTTGAAGCGAAGGTCTGACAGCCGCGCCGCATCCTGTGCTGATTCGAACAGGAGTTGTTGCTGGGCTGTGAACTCTTGATCCTTGCGATAGGCAACGAGCGCATTCGAGACATCGCGGAAAGCGCCCTGGATCGTCTGTTGATAGGTCAAGACCATCTCGTTGCGCTGCGCTTCAGTAAGGCGAACGTTCGATTTGAGTCTACCTCCCTCAAAGATGGGCTGTGTTAAAGAGGCCGCCAGGCTCCAGACACCGGCTGGGCCGGTGAACAGATTAGTGAGCGCTGGACTCTCGTAGCCGGCATTTCCGGTAAGCGAGATTTGCGGGAAGTACGCGGCCCGCGCTACACCGATCTGCGCGTTGGCGGCAATCAGATTTGCTTCCGCCTCACGAACGTCCGGCCTCCTCTCCAGTAGGGAAGAAGGGACGCCGACCGGCACCTCGGGCGCATGCGGCTGTTCGGTCAGCTTTAGCCCTCGAGGAATGTCGCCGGGGTTGTTGCCGAGAAGTATGCTGATGGCATTCTCCTGTTGAGCGATCTGGCGTTCAAAGTCGGGGATTTCGGTTGCGGCGGTGTATACAAGCTGCTCGGATTGGCGCACATCCAACATCGAGTTGATGCCGTGCTGCTCGAGAGTTTGGGTCAACTGGAGCGAGTTGCTGCGCGAACTCAACGTGCGCTTGGAAATTTCCAGCTCAAGATCGAGCTGGCGGAGTTGAAAATAGGAGGTTGCCAGGTTGGCGACCAGAGTCGCCATCACTTCCTTTTGAGCCCATTGGTTGGCCAGCAGATTCGCTCGCGCCGCTTCGGTTGCTCGGCGATACTTTCCCCAGAAGTCCAGATTCCAGGCTGCGGATGCGGCAACTTCTCCCTGCGTGATTTCGTAGGCAGGAATAGGCCCGAGTTTGGGACTCTGCAAGCTTGTGACATTGCCCCCAGCACTCACCGACGGAAGCTGGTCGGCGCGCGTGATTCCAACCTGCGCCTGCGCCTGGAGAACTCGCGTCGCAGCGATGCGAACGTCATAGTTGTTCTTCAGAGCAGTACGAATCAGGGCTTGAAGTTCGGGATCCTGAAACACGTCCCACCATTTTTCGTCACCCAAGGATTGCACAGACGAACCCGCAGCCGGGTGTTGTGGCTTCGCTGGGTCAGATTTTGCTGGGCCAGTCAGAGCATTCGGAGCAGCCGATGTATCGGACGTCGCACCGCGATAAGTGACCGGAACATCGACGGTCGGACGCCTGTAGTTGGGGCCAACCGCGCAACCGGTCATCCCGGTGATAGCGAGCAAGATGCCCAGAGAAAAACAAGTGCTCCTAAGAATAAGGTTCATGGGATTAATCTCCACTTCCTTCCTGCATCACGAATTCCGGGATCGCCGGCCGTGCGGGCTTTCGCGTCGAGCGCAGGAAAGGTACGCGATCCAGCACCTTTTCCTGGAATTCCTCCAGGTAGAGATAGATAACCGGAGTTACAAACAGAGTGATGAACTGCGAAACAATCAGGCCGCCGACCACCACTAGACCCAACGGCCGGCGTGACGATCCATCAGCACCGTAACCAAGCGCGATGGGAAGCGCGCCCAGCAGCGCCGCAGCGGTCGTCATCATGATTGGCCGGAAGCGCTCCAGGCTCGCGTCGTGAATTGCCTGGTCGTCGGCAATTCCCTGGCGAACTCGTTGTTCCGCGAAGTCGACGATCATGATTCCGTTTTTCTTCACGATGCCCATCAGCATGAACATGCCGATGTAGGCGTAGAGCGAGGCTTCCGCACCAAACAGCCAGAGCGTCAGCAACCCGCCAAGCAGAGCCACTGGCAACGATGAAAGCACAGTGATTGGGTGGAGGTAGCTTTCGTAAAGAATGGCCAGAATCACGTACATGACGAACACCGCGACAACCATGAGGATTGCTAAATCAGAAACCGTGTTCTGAAACACCAGGGCTTCACCTTGCAGCGATCCTTGAATGCCCGGTGGAAGAAGTTGCTTTGCGGTTTGTTGCACAAACTGAGTTGCGGGCCCGATGGCGTATCCGGGCTTCAAGTTGAAGAACATCGTTACGCTGGTGAACTGATTGATGTGGTTGACCGCTTGCGGCCCGATAACCGGATGCGAACTGGTGACCGCACTGAGCGGAACCATACGCTGACCGTCGTCGCTCTTGATGTAGAGCTTGTTCAAGTCCTCCGGAGCGGAGCGCTCATCATCGGCGACTTCCAGAATTACCTGGTATTGATCCGTAGCCTTCTTAATAAGGTAGCTATAGTTCTCCGAGTAGGCATCATGCAGAAGGGTCAGAATGCGCGTTTCCGACACTCCGTAAAGCTTCGCCTGATCGCGCAGAATATCGACCTGCAAGTTTGGGGTGTGGTTATAGAGATCGGAATTCACGAAGAGGAACCCGGGATACTCGCGCATCTTCGTCATCATCTTTCCAGCGGTTGCGTACACCTCGTTGGCATCAATGCCCGAAAGAGCGAAGGCAAATTGTCCTTGCGCGTTAGCGGTTGCACCGGTGCTGATTTCAAGCGCCGGATTCGGTTGCAGGAAAGCCACCACGCCTGGAATAGTGCCCGCGATTCCCCCCATCAACTGGCCAGCTACTTGATCGATCGGAGCGCGTTCCTTGGGATCTTTGAGAAACGCGATCAGGAACGCCTGGTTCGATCCGAGAAAACTTGCATTTCCACTCATCGTGAAGGTGCTACGCACGGCGGGATTCGCCTTCATGATTTTTTCCGCCTGCGTCTGATAGACGCGCATCTGGTCGGGCGATGTTCCCTCCTGAGCTACCAGTACGCCGCGGATGAACGAACTGTCGCCGACGGGAAGGAACGCTTTCGGGACCACATAAAAGAGGTATGCGGTTCCTGCGAGGCAGACCACCCAGGTCACTGCCGAAATCCAGCGATTGCGCAGAAAGAACCAGAGGTAGCGCCCATAAACGTCGAGCACCCGCCGTTCGAAGGTGCCAAAGACCCGTTCCATCCAGGTTTTCTTCGCCCCTTCTCCGCGATTGCTCAGCAGTCGGGAAGTCATCAATGGCGTAAGAGTCAGTGAAACAATTCCGCTGGCCAAAATTGAGATGACGATGGTGATGGAGAATTCACGGAAGATGCGCCCCATCAAACCGCTCATGAATACAAGAGGAATGAATACGGCAGCCAGTGAGAGAGTCATGGCCAAAATTGTGAAGCTGATTTCTTTAGCCGATTCCAGAGATGCATCGAAGGCGCTTCGCCCGTCTTCCATCAATCGAACGGTATTTTCAAGAAAGACAATGGCATCATCCACCAGGAAACCGATAGCCAGCGTCAACGCCATCAGCGACAGGTTGTCGAGGCTGTAGCCCAGCATCTTCATGGCAATGAACGTGAGCAGCAACGACAGCGGCAACGCGACGGCAGGAATCAGCGTGTCTGTGGCGCGACCCAGGAAAATGAAGATCACCATCACTACCAGTCCGAAGGCGATGTAGAGCGTCGTCTGCACGTCTTTGATTCCGCCGACGATGGTTTGCGAGCGGTCATATGCGGGCACAACCACAACTGATCCGGGAAGCTGAGATTGGATGGTGGGCAGCAGTTCACGCACGGATTTCGCGACTTCCACTGCATTCACACCGGCGCGGCGAAATACGCCGACGACAACAGTTGCGCCGGGCTGCGGGTAGCCGCGCACCCAGAAGCGCATGTCGATGCGCTCGTTCTGTAGGCCATCACTGGATGAAGCGACATCTTTCAAATGAACCGGCGCACCATTGCTTTGGCCGACGATGAGGCCGTCATACTGGTCGGCGGTCATCAGTTGCCCATGAGGCTGCAACAGGAATGTGCGGTGCGGGCCGTCGAACTGGCCCGCCCCGGTGTAGGCAGTGCCGTTCTTGATGGCATTGGTCAGATCTTCGAGAGTGATATTGCGGACCGCCATTTTGGACGGGTCGGCTTTAATCCTGACCGCCGACTGAGTTCCGTAGATCGCGACCTGGCTAACTCCGGGCAGAATGCTGATGCGCTCGCCCACTTGAGTATTGGCATAGTCGTAGAGTTGGCCCTCGGTGGCGGTGTCGCTGACCATCGCGATATACATGATCGGCTGATCGTTTGGGTTCGTTTTCGAGAATGTGGGAGGGCTCGGTAAGTCGACGGGAAGTTGTCCTTGCGCCCGCGTGATGGCAGCTTGAACGTCGGTAGCAGCGCCGTCGAGGCTCTTCGAAAGATCGAACTGCAGCACGAAGCTGGAAAATCCCTGACCGTTATTGGAGGTCACCAGTTCCAAGCCCGGAATCTGCATGAACTGTCGCTCCAGCGGCGTCGCGACGTTGTTCGCCATCGTCTCAGGCGTTGCGCCCGGATAACTGACCTGCACTTGAATCACGGGATAGTCGATGGCGGGAAGATCGCTGACGGGCAAGCGGAAATAAGCCGCCACGCCGAAAAGAATCACCGACACAGTCAGCGCCACCGTCATGACGGGACGACGAATAAAGATTTCAGAGAGATTCATGACTGCCCTCCCGGATTCTGCGCGGTCTTGCCACTGGCATTCGAAGCGGGCGCGGCAGCAGAGCTGCCATCGACTCGGACCTTGCCACCTGGCCGAACCAGCATTTGGCCCGCGAGCACCACACGCTCATTCGGAGCGATTCCCGCGGTCACAACCACCTGGTCCCCCTGCCGCTGGCCAAGTTTCACGGGGCGAAGTTCGGCGGTGTCATCCGATTTCACAACGTAAACGAAGGGTCCCCGCTGGCTGATCTGGGTAGCCTGATTCGGAATCAATACAGCTCCTTTTTCTGTGGAAAGAACGAGCTTCACATCCACAAACTGACCGGGCCAGAAATGACGGTCGGAGTTGCTCATGGTGGCTCGCAGGTTCACCGTGCCCGTCCCATTTTGTACGGCATTATCGAGGAATTCGACGCGCCCGCTGCGGGTTGCATTTTCGGCGTCCGAAGGCAGGCGAACCGCAGCTTTCAACGTACCGCCGGACATCTGCTTCTGAACCGCCGGCAGATCTCCCTCGGTGATGGTGAAATTTGCGTAAATCGGATCGAGGCGCTGAATCGAGAGCAGCGACGTCGTGTTGGGCTGCACGACGTTTCCAACATCGACAAGACGGGCGCCTGCGCGGCCATCGATGGGCGAATGAATATAGCAGTAGTTGAGGTTGATCTTCGCAGTTTCGAGGGTGGCTTCAGCCGCCTCGACCTGTGCTTGATCGACATCGACAGTATTCTTTTTGGTGTCGTAGTCCTGCTGCGAGATCGCCTTCTCACCGATCACTTCCTGGTCGCGGACGAACTGGATCTTGGCGAGATCGAGCGCCGCCTTTGCCTGTGCCAGGGTTGCTTGCGCGGAGTCGACCTGCGCCTTGAAGGGGCGAGGATCGATGACAAACAAAAGCTGCCCACGTCTGAGGTTTTCGCCGTCCTGGAAGTGGCGCTCAATAATGCGGCCACTCACCTGTGGCGTCACCGTGACGGCCTCGAAAGCTGCATTTCTGCCGATTTCATCGAGATACCGCGGCACATCCTGCGCGGTTGCCCGCACCGCGGTCACCAGGGGCGGCGGCATCGCGGGTGCTGCTGCGTGAACGCTGCCTCGGCTGCAGGCCGCTGTCGCCAACAGCACAGCCGCCACGATGGCGAGTGTTGCATTCCGAAAGAAAACGTCAGTCCTAAGCATTGTCATTGCCCATCCTTATTCCTGAAATTGTGTTGTGGTTACGCGGAAGCAGCGAGGCTGGGAGCAGCCGTCCACTGCGGCGCAGATTCGGAGTTGTCTCGTCGCGTCTTTTGGTTCGAGCCGATGCTCACCAGCTTGGGGCGAAGATCGGCGGATTTTCCTAATCGTTCGAGGGCCAGGGTTCGTGCTGCCGCCACACCACCGCGGGTGCAACCGAGAAGAAGCGAGCATTCCAGATCGGAGTAGCGTTCCAACACTGACATCACGAATGCGAAGCGCTCGAGCGCCGGCAAATCAACAATCCCGGCAACTTCTGTATGCTGTGTTGGTGCGATGCCAGTACTCGGGACGGACGTCGAGTGCGTACCGTCGGTTGCTTTCAGCGGACGGATCATCCGAATTGCATTCTGAATAATCGCCCGCCGAGACCAAGATTCCGCCCATTCTTTGAAAACCTGGCTTCCACCCTGGGCGATATGTAGTCCGCCGACGAAGCATTGTTCGGCTAAGGTGCGGTCCCCGGTCAATAAGAACGACAACAGGAAAAGGCCGCTCATATCCTTTTCGAATATTCGACAGAATTCGCTTCTGGTCGCATACATGGAAGGCTCCTGGTTCCTGACTTTTCTTCTGCCGAACATTTATCCTCCTATCGTTCGCTGAGATAGACGTTTGAGTCGGGCGCAATTCGACAAACAAGCTCGGTCAAGGGGTACACCGGCACCTGCGGGCCAACTGTTTCAAGACATGCTTGGTGAACACGCCATTACAGCAAAACTTCGCGCCGTCCCGCATCAGTCTTAATAGCGTGCCTTCGCCATCCGCGCTGATGAAGGTCACGTTTTTGAGGTCAATTACCAACTTCCGGCCTTCAAGATGTTCGCCAGCTCTCTTCCATGCATCCTCAACCTCTGCGGTCCAGGGACGAATCAACCTGCCCTCCAGCATCAGCCTTCGCTGGCCGCGCTCTTCAACGATCGAGATCTTGAACATTGGTCATCCACCGCACGGCTTGGTTATTGCAACCGGCAGACCAAAGCAAGACGGCCTTCACGGCTCGCCTAAGTTACTGAGATTGATGGGTGCGAGATATGAGTGCGGGAGACCAGTGTCGAGAATGTCGATGCCCAATTCGACAATTGCCCTCGACAACTGACGAGACCGCCGGAGAGGACGGACATCCACACAATCTGCAGAGTTAGGAGATTGCGCGTGGTTCGATTCCGAGCTTCTTCATACGCGAGATGAGCGTGGTTCGCTTGATGCCCATGCGCACGGCCGCTCCTTGCGGACCGGCAACTCGGCCCTTGGTTTCCTTGAGGATGCGCGTGATCTCTTCGCGAGCGTGCGCCTCCCGCGAGTCAGGAAGAGGCGGGATTCTTCCATGAGTGCCGATCTCTCCCAGAGGTAGTTGCAATGCAGAAGTATGCGTCAAGATCACCGATCGCTCGATGAAATTCTCCAATTCGCGGACATTTCCCGGCCAGTGCCAAATCGCAAGCTTCTTCATCGCGGCGGTTGGAATGGAGTCGATTTGTTTTTCCATACGGCGGCTGTACTTCTGGGTGAAGTACCGAACGAGTAATGGAATGTCTTCCGGACGCTCGCGCAGCGGTGGGATGCGAATGGGAAAAACATTCAGCCGATAATACAGGTCTTCGCGAAACTCTCGCCTTTCAATCATCTTTTCCAGGTCACGGTTTGTGGCTGCCACGAGTCGCACATCCACTTTCTTTGTGCGGGTGCTACCGAGTCGCTCGAATTCCCGCTCTTGCAGAGCACGCAGCAGTTTTGGCTGGATCTCGATCGGGATGTCGCCCACTTCGTCCAGAAACAACGAACCTTGATCCGCCAGCTCCAGTCGCCCGACCTTCTGCGAGATCGCTCCCGTGAATGCACCCCGTTCGTGCCCGAAAAGCTCGCTTTCCAACAAGCCTGTGGGAATGGCTGCGCAGTTGAGCTTCACGAAGGTTCTGTCTTTGCGTTTGCTACGATCATGGAGGGCGCGAGCAATCAATTCCTTTCCCGTCCCTGTTTCTCCTAATAGCAATACCGTTGAATCGCTCGGAGCTACGGTCTCCACCAGACTTAGAACATGCCGAAGAGCTGAGCTTTGCCCGACGATTCCCACAATCCCTTCAAAGTCCATCTCCCCTCGGATCTCATCTTCCAAATACAACTTCTCCTGGGCCAGTCGGTCTGTCAGTTCCGCGATTTTGCCATAGGCCAGCGCATTCTCCACCGCGATCGCCACCTGATTTGCTACTTGAATCAAGAATGAGACCTCGTCGCTGTCGAATGCATTCTCCTCACGTTTCGCGACTGCGAGCACCCCCAGCATTCGGCTCTTGCTGATTAAGGGCACGTCGCAGAACGAATGCAAGCCCTCTCCGATGGCCTTGGCATACATGTCCGGGGAAATCTCTGCGAGGTCAAGACGGTTCACAACCATCGGCTTGCCGCTTTTGAACGAAGCTCCGGGCATCGAGCCCTCGATGGGGACGAGCCCTCCCTCGGTAAAAATTCCGCGGCTCTCGGGAAAGTCGAGGGCGTGTACGCGCAGGTGCGTACCCTCAGACTCCGCTAACATGATCGCTGCAGCGTCGCAATGCATGACACGGCGAACACCTGCGGACGCAGCCATGAGGAGATCGTGAAACTCCAGATTGGATACCACCTGGTTCGACAGATCGAGAATCAACTTCAAGCGATCTTGTACGCGCTGGGATATGTACAGGTTCACTGCAGCATCGATAGCCAAACCAATCTGTTCTGAGGCGAGACCAAGAAAACGAACCTCATCCTCGTCGTAGCCATTCGGATAAGACCTACCTAAACTCAGCACACCTAGACGGCGCGAGCCTCGAATCAAGGGAAGCGTGCAAGTTGAGGCGATACCGTGGTGGGCAAGGAAAAGCCCGTAGGTCTGAAACCGCGCCTCCTGGCTCCACTGGTTAATGACCAGCGGCGATCCAGTTTCGTGAACCCATGGAATAGGAGAATGTTCGGAAGATAGATCGTCCAGCGATGCCGACTCCACTCTCTTGCCGTTCGCGTCCAACAACGACCAGCATGTGCGGTCGGTCTCCTTATCGAATGTTGCTACGTGTATGAAATCGAAAGCGGTGACTTCCTTCAGTCTTTCGACCAGCGCATTGGAAGCACAGTCGCAGTCATCTGACGTGGCGATGGCGTTGGCTGCGCGCAGCAGCGCGAGATAACGTTGCTCTTCTACCATTGGATAAGCTGACGTTGAAGTAACCATGGACTTGCTCGTCCTCGACTCATAGTGAGTTGGTTCGAGTGGCGCAGCTTGCGACTCTCTTTACCCTTCAATCCGTAGGGAAGACTTGCGTATGCCCAATGAGATGCAGGGGCACGTCGAAAGGTTCTGAAAGTGTCGGAGTAATCGACATCTGCCGAAACATTCGTCGAAGTGCTCGACAACGGCGCCCGGCCCGTTCTTGCCTCCAGTCCGTAAAGCTGCGTCCTATCAGCAGCTAACACGCAGTCCCCAACGAAATCGGGACCTTGGCACCCCGGGTGCGTGTGCTGATGACGAATGTGAGCATTCAGCAAGCCTGATCGTTGCGGCTTGCAGGTCTGAGGTAATGGAGGTGTGGGTGTTGATGGCGCTAGACGGACGACTGATATGAGGAGACGCAAAAATGACGGCCCTAATACACGAAGAGAAGGAAGTGAAAACCCGAACCATGACGAAAACGGAGCCGCCGAAATGGCTGCTCGCGTTCTGGAAGGAAATTGATGATAAAACATTCGGCAAAGGCTTCGACTGTTTTAGCGAGGATGCGACTTGCAATCTTGGCGTCGCGGATTGGCATGGACGCGAGCAAATTCGCGAGGGTCTGCGTGCCTTCATCGATACCGGCTTTACAGCGCTGCACGATGTTGTCGAATATTGGGATGCTGGCTCGCTGAAGGTATTTCGCGGTAGGGTTACGATGACGCCGGATGACAAAAGCAAGCCCGCAGTGAAGCCGGTAATGACGCACTTCTTCTACATGGATGAGGACGACCCGACGAAGGTCCGAAGTTGGTTTGGTGCCGTGGGCCCCATCCGGTTCTGAGGCAACAAATGCAAACACAGGAACAAATCCAGGAGCATGAACTCGTCAAATTTGCCCCGCCGTTTCCGGGACCGGCGGGGCAAGAGTCATCTCCAGGTCACCACCAGCCGCGCTCCTCGGCTTCAGTTCCGCGAACTGCATGGAGCGCCGAGGTCAATGTCGCCGGCACGGGGCTAGTATTTTTCTATTATTCCCCAATCACGCCCATCTGAGTAGTTTAGTCAGACGCGATTTCAGTCCGTTCTGTGCTGAGATCCGATAGCGAAGGCCTGTTTCCATGCGAAAAAACTCATTTTCCCAGTTCTTCACGGGCCGGGCATTGTCTTGGCTGCTGCCATTTCTGGTGATCTCAGCCGGGTACCTCTACGCTTTCCCCCAGCCGACTATTTTCTACGCCGGAGTGGTGCTGTTGCATGCATTCCTTGGGGTGGTCGCGGCGGTTCTTCTCGTTCCAGCGCTGATTCGTATCCTGCGCAATGGACGTTCCCTTTCCCGCGCCGGATGGTTGCTGGTGGCGGCCGGCGCTGCTCTTGGACTCATTCTCATTAAGACAGGCACGCCAAGAGCCGAGTGGAACTGGCTTTACCTCCATATCGTGATCTCGCTCGCCGGAATCGGACTTCTGATCGCCGACCAAGTTGGACAGCGCGCACGATGGCTTGTCTCGAATCCTGGCGCTTCGATCTTGCTCACCGCAATCTGCTTGGCGTTGCTGGCCGGCGCGGGCTACGGAGCCCGTTACGTTCGCGAGAGCTGGCAAGGGCGAGGCCGAATCCAGAATCCAACCATGCCGCCGGACAACATGAATGGCGAAGGCGACGGACCGGCGGGCACGTTCTTCCCCAGTTCCGCGCAGGTTTACGGAAAGCAGAAAATCCCCAGCAAGTTTTTCATGGAGTCGGATTCATGCAAGCGCTGCCACGAAGATATCTACAATCAGTGGTTCAGCTCGGCGCACCATTTCTCTTCGTTTAACAATCAGTGGTATCGCAAGTCGATCGAGTATATGCAGGACACGATCGGCACCAAGCCGTCGAAATGGTGCGGCGGATGCCACGATCCCGCCGTTCTTTACGCCGGGATGATGGATACGCCGATCAAACAGATTGTGCATCGTCCCGAGGCCCAGGCTGGATTGGGCTGCATGATGTGCCACTCCATCGCCAAGGTGAAGAGCACGATGGGCCAAGCGGATTTTTACCTGGAATATCCCAAGCTGCACGAACTGGCGGCTACGAAGAACCCGGTTGCGCGCGCGCTGCATGACTTTCTCATCAATCTCAATCCTGAGCCGCACCGTCGCGTCTTCCTCAAACCTTTCATGCGCCAACAGACGGCGGAATTCTGCTCGTCATGCCACAAGGTGCATCTCGACGTCCCGGTTAATGACTATCGCTGGTTCCGCGGCTTTAATGAGTATGACAACTGGCAGGCAAGCGGTGTCTCCGGGCAAGGCGCGCGATCGTTCTACTATCCTCCCAAGCCGCAGCAGTGCGCTGACTGTCACATGCCGGCTGAGGCTTCCAAGGACGCGGGAAACGTCAACGGATTCGTGCACTCGCATCGCTTCCCCGGCGCGAACACAGCTGTGCCGACGGCGAATGAAGACGCGCCTCAGCTCAAGCTCACCAAAGACTTCCTAAAGAGCGGCGCGCTGACGGTGGATATTTTTGCGGTGTCTCCGGCGCAGGCTTCGCTCAAGGCGGGTGCAACCACACAATCAGATCTATCCACCACGTTCGCGGTCGGCGAAGAGGCTGAGAGCAGAATCACAGGCGAAGGCGGCGAAGCCCTCCCGATCACCGCTCCGCTGAATCGCGTTCAGCCGCCTTTGCGGCGGGGCGATACTGTGCGCGTGGATGTGGTCGTGCGCACCAAAAAGGTCGGCCACTTCTTCCCCGGCGGTACGGTCGATGCTTCCGACACGTGGCTGGAGCTCAAGGGGACTGACGACAAGGGGCAGACAGTCTTCTGGAGCGGCATGGTAGAGGACAACGGCCATGGGCCCGTCGAGAAGGGCGCGCATTTCTATCGTTCTCTGCAGATCGACGCACACGGCAATCCCATCAACAAGCGGAATGCCTGGGCTACGCGGGCAGTGGTGTACGTGAGGCTAATCCCGCCGGGCGCCGCCGACACCGTGCATTACCGCATGCGCGTGCCTGAAAATGCGGGAAGTAAGATCACCTTGCATGCGCGGCTGTGTTACCGGAAGTTCGCTTGGTACGAGACGCAGGAGGCTTTCGCGGGTCTGCCTGACCCCGCGAAGCCGAACGCCGTCGCCCCCGACTATGACGACCGTCCGACGATTTTCACCGCATCCTTGAATGGCGTATCGGCGAAGGAACATAAAATTCCCGACCTGCCCATCGTCACGATGGCAGAAGACGAAGTGATTCTTCCGGTCGTCGCCCACAGCGCGCCGGCGGTCGAGCCCAAGACCATTGTTCTTAAAGAAGAATGGCAGCGCTGGAACGACTACGGAATCGGCCTGTTCCTGCAAGGGGACTTGAAAGGTGCGGCGGCTGCCTTCCAGAAGATCACCGAAACGGATCCCAACAATCCGGATGGCTGGGTCAACCTTGGCCGCTGTGCCGTGCAGGAAGGCGACATGGCTCGTGCCCGTATTGTTCTAGAAAAGGCGCTGGGGCTGTCCCCGAAACTGGCCCGAGCGAACTACTTCTACGCCAGAGTTCTTCGTTCGGACGGCAATTATGAGGGCGCGGCCCAGCGACTACATATCGTGCTGGACCAGTATCCGCGCGATCGGGTCGCGCTCAACGACTTGGGGCGCGTTCTGTTCCTGCAGCGCAAGTACGACCAGGCCGTGAAGGAGTTTCAGTCTGTGTTGGCGATCGACCCGGAAGACCTGCAGGCCCATTACAACCTCATGCTGTGCTATAGCGGTATGGGGAACGAAGCACTGGCCAAGGAGCACCAGGCGAGGTATCTGCGGTTTAAAGCGGATGAGTCTTCGCAGACCATCACCGGACCCTACCGCCAGGTTCATCCTGAGGACAATAACGAGCGGCAGGCGGTGCATGAGCATGTCTCGGTGCCACTTCCCATCACCAGCAGTGTGCCAAAATCGAAAGCGGCTGTTCATCGGGGAACTACTGCTTCGCTGGCGGAAGGGGGCTCCAGATAGATGTTCCATCCGAACGAAAAAATTAACACTCAGAGAGAGGACCACCGACAAGCTTGGGCAATCGTTCTCTCTGGTCTTCTCCGCGTGTCCGTGCCTCTGTGGTTCATGCTTTTCTTCGTGAGTGGGTCAAGCCTTGCCCAGAACCTACACTTCACCGATATTACTTCAAAGGCCGGCATTCACTTCACCCACAACAACGGCGCCTTTGGAAAGAAGTGGCTGCCGGAGACGATGGGGCCGGGTTGCGCGTTCATCGACTACGACAACGATGGCTATCCCGACATCATCCTGATCAATGGCGACGATTTTCCTGGACACCCCCACGGCGGGGCGACCACTCTCAAGCTCTACCACAACAATGGTAACGGCACCTTTACCGACGTGACGCGCAAAGCAGGGCTGGCCATCCCGATGTTTGGCTTCGGAGTTGCGGTGGGAGACTATGACAACGACGGGCTCGACGACATCTTCGTGACCGCGATTGGTCAAAGTCACCTTTTTCACAACAACGGCAACGGCACATTCACCGACGTGACCAAGTCCGCGGGAATGTGGGGTCCGAACGAGTTCTCAACCAGCGCAGCCTGGGTGGATTACGACCGCGACGGCAAACTCGATCTCCTGGTCGCGAACTACGTGCAGTGGAGCGAGCAGGGCGATCTCTATTGCACGCTCGACGGCGCTCACAAGTCGTACTGCACGCCCGAGTCGTACAAAGGCACGTCGTTGCATCTGTGGCACAATCTGGGGGGCGGCAGGTTCGAAGACGCAACCCAGAAGGCCGGGCTGGGTGATCGCACTTCGAAGAGTCTGGGCATCGCAGTTCTCGACTACAACGGTGACGGTTGGCCCGACCTCGTGATCGCGAACGATACGCAGCCCAACAAGCTCTACCTCAACAAGAAAGATGGAACCTTCGAGGAGCGTGGGATTGCCGCAGGCATCGGCTTCAGCGAGGACGGCATTGCGCGAGCCGGCATGGGCGTGGACGCGGCCGACTACGATCGCAGCGGTCACGCCAGCATTATGATCAGCAATTTTGCCAACCAGATGGTCTCGCTCTATCACAACGAGGGCAACGGCCTGTTCGTTGACGAAGCACCTCGGTCGGAAGTTGGCCGGGCCACACTGGTCACGCTGGGTTTCGGCTGTTTCTTCTTCGATTACGATAACGACGGCTGGCAGGATATTTTTGTCGCCGACGGTCACATCGAAGATCAAATCGAGCGTGTGCAGAAGCGCGTGAGTTACGCCGAGCCTTCGCATCTGTTCCGCAATCTTGGCGGGGGAAAGTTCACCGAAGTTACGACCCAGATGGGCAATGCCTTCGCTGCGCCAAAAGTGGCGCGGGCCGCGGCTTACGCTGACATCGACAACGACGGTTTCCTCGATGTTCTGCTAACCACGAATGCGGGGCCTGCCTACTTGTTTCACAACGAAGGCGGGACGAATCGCAGCCTGCGCGTCAAGCTGGTGGGGACGAAGTCGAACCGGGACGGCATTGGCTCGGTCGTCCGTGTCAGCGCTGGAAGTGACAAACAGTGGAAGATGCTGCGCTCGGGTTCGAGTTACCTGGCGCAGAGCGAACTGGTGTTGACCTTTGGCCTGGGCGCTCGAACGAAAGCTGATAGCGTTGAGATTCAATGGCCCAGTGGGCAGGTGGACAAACTTTCAAACGTGAACGCCGGACAGACTGTCACAATCGAGGAAAGCCAGGGCATCGTTGCGAATCGACTCTACCGGAAATCCCCGCGATAGCGAAGACTAAGAAGCGCGCATTTCTCCGATCCAATAGCGGAGAGAACCTCCTCTTCATTTCGGACCGACCCAGGACTGCGGTTCGAACCCCACTTGAGGAAACTCGCGACAGTCCGGGGCTCATATCGCTTTTCAGCTACTGCAACCTCGCGTATTCAGCTTTGGCTTGTGTTCAGAATGGGGATATCGGGATCGGCGTCTTTCCAGAGCGTGAGGAAGTCTTTGTATGCAGGCGCGCCCTCACTCGTGCCGGATCTGCGTCTGCTCCGCGCGAGGTTCTCGCCTGCAACGCGTTGGCCCGAGCCACTCCCAGATGCTTCAACGCTCGGATCTCGCGCAAAGTCATCAGGCAGAAACTTGAGCGCAACGAAACGATGCAGACGAACATCTTCGGCTTTGTAGACCACAGCCATGCCACCAGCGCCCGATCTTCTCGATGACGCGGTAGTGCGAGATAGTCTGATCGGGCATGGAATCGCCGGTATCTTAGGCGGGAGAAACGGGCAAGTCGATGAAAGCTATAAAGTTGTCGAATCCGTGGGACGGTTGGTACTGTATCAAGTTCACTTCACTGGGATGCGATAAAGATCCCAGTGGGAGGTTTCCTTGCTGTAGGTGTAGCGGGAGATGTCAGGGCCCGGAGAAACGTTTTCCTCTAGCACCTGTGTTGCGACTCCGCTGAGCTCCTTCTCGGATTGAAGTCCCGATTGAGGCAATTTCGGCAAATCGCTGCCATGCCTGATCGGAACCACATACGTTCGCGAATTGCCCGAAAATGCGCGCCAATCGAAATACATTACTTTGCCGTCGCGAGACCAATTGGCTTCACACCAACCCGAGCAAAGGGGAACCCCCGGAAGCGTGAGCATAGTGGCGGATTGATGCTGTACCCGAGGCGCAGAACATCGTCTGATTGCACAAGTCAATCGACACTAGTTTTTCGCGTACACCGGTCCGGCGTCGCGCGAGGGCGGATCCGAGACCGCGCGTACATACGCGATTAGCGCCTGAATGTCATTCTTGCCTAGGTTGTTGCCCCATGCCGGCATAAGCGCTGATTTGTTTAGTGCCGGACCGCCGTGGCTGATGACTGCGGTGAGGTCGGCGTCGCTGATTTTGTTGTACGTATCGCCGTCGGTGAAGGGATGTGGTTTCACGTCCAGGTTGTCATAGTTGGAGACGCGCTGGGGAGTGGATTCGGAATTGTGGCAGCGCTGGCAATATTGATCGGCCAGCACGCGGCCGAGGTTTTGCTGGTAGCCGAGTGCGATCTCTTCCACTCTTAGCTCGACCTTCTTTTGCGATTTATCCAAAGTCGAGACGATGATCTGGTATCGTCCGGCCGCCCCGCCGAGCGAGACGCTGGTTGTAACTAGCCCGCTCGAATCCGTCAGGCCGTTGGGCGGATCGAATACCACGCCCGGCGCGCCGGAAAATTGCACGAGGGCTCCCGCGACCGCCGCCCCCTGCTCATCGTTGACTTGAACCACCACCGGATCGGTGAGCGCACTGCCCGTCTGGGCGATCTGCTTGCCGCCACCGGATTCAACGATAGCCGCGCCGAATGCAGTGGGCTTGGGTAAGGCAGCCGACGGATTCTGGTGCGAACATGAAGTCGTCATCGCGGCCACAATCATCGTAAGTACAGCACAACGGTAGCGGATCATTTCTTCGCCATCTCCTTACCTCCGCCCCTCTGCGACATCAGGAAGGCCGTGAGTGCGCGGGCATCTTCGTCGCTCATGGCGCGATTCGGTTCGATGGTGCCTGGCCGCAAGCTCTGCGGATTCTTCATCCATTGAAAAACCCACGCCGCGGTCAGCCTGGAGCCGACCTGCGTCAGCGTCGGTCCGATGTAGCCCTTGTCGTTTTTCGTATCCAGAATGTGGCACCCCTGGCATGAATACTTGCCGTAGTAGAGTTGCCGCCCGAGTTCCACTTGTCCTTGCGGATATCCGCTCAACGGCATCGAGTCGCGATCGACCGCAGGATTCTGGTACACGGTCATGATGTAGTCACTGAGGTCGTTGATCTCACCATCGGTTAGATTGAACCGTGGCATGCGGCGAATAAGCGCCGGGCGCAGGGTGCCCGGATTCTTGAAGAAGCTTGTCAGCCACTGCCGTTGCACCGAACTGCCTTCCCAAGTCAGATCGGGCGCCATGTCGCCGCCGTGGCCGTTGATGCGATGGCAACTGAAGCAGGCGAGATCGGTCATCAGCTTGCCAGCTTTGCCCGCTGGTTGATAATTCGAATCCGGCGTTGCAGGAACAGTCAGGGATGTAGGCAGCGTAGTGGAACGTTCATTTAATGAAAGCAAAGCTGTCGTCAGCGAATCGATCTGCCAAGTTGTGAAAGTATACTGCGGCATGCGCAGGCCGGGTGAGAATGCGCGTGGGTTCTTGATCTTGCCCGCCAGGTAGTCGGGCAATGTATGTGGCATTCCGGGCAGGAAGATGAGTTGCGTAATCGACTTGCTGCCGATGCGGCTGAGTTCGGGCGCGAAATTCTCCGGCTTCTTGATGCCGGCGATTTCGTGACACGACGCGCAGCCATAATCGGAGGTCAGACGCTTGCCGTGGGCGATCTGCTGGGGTGTTGCGGCCTCGAGGTGAACGTTCGCCAACAGATCGGAATCGGTCTTGGCTTCGAGGAATCCGGACAGCGTAGCCACCTGCGCATCGTTGAAGCGATAGTGCGACATCGCGGTGCCCGCATCGTACACGCGCGGATTGCGCAGCCAGCCCTGCAACCATTCTGGTTTCACCTTGCTGCCCACGCGAG
This sequence comes from uncultured Acidobacteriota bacterium, assembly GCA_963701925.1. GTDB lineage: Bacteria > Acidobacteriota > Terriglobia > Terriglobales > Acidobacteriaceae > Sulfotelmatobacter. Next base: position 85,183 of record CAVPBQ010000003.1, on the reverse strand, counting down.
TCAATTCCGGCCCAACATTGCCGCCCACAATGTTGCCGGCGGCATTTTGCACCGCATGACAGGAGGCGCAAAAGGATTCGCCGTAGAGGCTGGCGCCGGCCGTGGCGTCAGAAGAGGCCTTGGCGGCGAGACTAACCGCATCTCCTTCGACCGCTGTGCTGTTGGCGATTAGAAACGCAGATATGTCGCGCGCGTCGTCATCACTCAACTTGAAATTGGGCATAGTCGCCATCGTGGAGTAAGCCTGCGGATCTTTCAGCCAGGCGTAAACCCACTCGCGCGTGGTCTTGTCGGCTATGTGGGAGAGCGAAGGAGGATCGTCGGTCGCTTTCATGGTGGTGCCATCGGCAAACTTCACCGTGTGGCAATGCACGCACCCGTACCCCGAAAGCAGATTTCGTCCCTGATTGAGGACGGGGGTTCCAGGCAGCGGACCGCGATGGCACTCGCCGCACGACGACTCGATATACTTCGCTTTGAGGATGGGCTGTTCCCATGCGAGCGTGCTGCTGTGCGCTTCAGCAACCGTGGTTGCGGCGCCCTGTCCGCGATGGCAAACGGTGCAGCCGAACTCGTCGAGCTTGTGCGGAATCGCCGGATGCGTGCGAAAGGGCTGCTTGGAAACGTCAGCGAGTGTGGGTTCCGTCAATCCAACGTGGCAACTGGTGCAGCGATCGACGACTCCGAGTTCTGGCAGCCAGATCTGCTGAATACCGCCTTTGAAGTGCCGCTGCAGAGTGTTAGCCTCGCTTCGGTTGCGGACCAGGCTCAAATATCCGTGCTGGTAGTGCCTCCACTCGCTGAAGAAATTCTTCGCCGGGGCGATGGCCAGGGACGCGAGAAAAATGACGCTGACCACACCAAAGGCGCGCACGCTATCGCCGAACAACGCTTGCCAGATCGATCTCAGTTTTTCTCTCATGTGTGTTGCGCCCTACGCATTAAAAGCTTTGCCACGGCAGCACCCACGCCCAACCCGGTCCGCGGAAAAATGTGCCGATGGCGGTGAGCACAATTAATTCGAATAAGAACCAGGTCATCACCCAATAAGAAAGCGGACGCGCCGCCAGATATCTCCGCAGGCCCGAGGGCGAATCCGGGGAACTCTGGGCGGCCACGAGCATGATCGCCGCCATGATGATTGTGGGCACCAAGGCCGCGTACACCTTAAATGCGAGTAAGAAAAGCGACAGACCGCTCGCGATCAGATAGAAGATGCGTAGGCGTTTCTGGCGATCTCTCAGAAAGAACCCATCCGCTTCAATGTTGACCTTGAAATATGGTATGACGATGAGGGCCGTTACGACCAGTCCGGGAACTAGAACTCCGGCGACGACTGGGGGGAAATAATGCAGCATCTCCTGCAATCCCAGGAAATACCACGGGGCCTTCGCCGGATTAGGCGTGTGCGAGGGATCGGCTAGGCCCTCCAGCGGGGCGTTGAACAGCAACGCTATCCACACTAGCCCGATTGCCAGTGTCATCACGGCTACGGCCGCGCGAAACAATACTTCAGGAAAAGTCTGGATCTGGTCTTCGGTCTCGACCTTTACCTGCGCCGACGTGCGGCGCGTGATAAAGACAATCCGGCGTGGAGATTTCTTCGCGTTCGAGTCAACACCAACAATGAAGTCTTTGGGCGCAGACATATTATTTCGCCTCCTTCACTGGGGATGCGGCTTGAGCACGAACCACCGAAGGTTCGCTGGGATGCGCGTACAGGCCGCCATCTTTCCGGATTCGCCAAAAGTGAATGGCAACGAAAAACATCGCGGTCAGTGGGAGGATCATGCAGTGCAGCACGTAGAAGCGAAGCAGAGCATTCGCATTGACCGCGCTCCCACCCAGCAGCAGGAAGTGAATCTTGTCGCCGATTAGAGGCACGGCCGATGCAATGTTCGATCCCACTGTGATCGCCCAATAAGCCAGTTGATCCCAGGGCAGCAGATATCCGGTGTAGCTGAGGAGTAGCGTGATCAGAAGAAGAACGACACCGATGACCCAGTTAAATTCGCGTGGCGTTCGATACGCCCCGCGATAAAACACCTTGAACATGTGCGCGAACACCAGGAAGACCATGGCGTGCGCCGACCAGCGATGAAGGTTGCGCAGGAATAATCCGGAAGAGACCACGAACTGCAAATCTTTGGTGTCCGCGTATGCCTGTGGCACCGAAGGGTGGTAATAGAGCATCAGGGGAATGCCAGTCGCGACCAGCAGCAGAAAAGTCCCCAGCGTCAGCGTGCCCAGATACCAGGTCGCGCTGAAACACAGCATGCGTGTACGCACCTTAGTGGAGAACAGGTGCAGGAAAACGTTCTGCTGAATGGCCAGCGCGCGCTTCAGGGTACTCGATCCAGACCCGCTGCGAAAGATTGACCGCCAGACTCGCGTTCCCTGCAAGGTTTCGAAATATTGGTCTACCGTTTTTGCCATATCAAATCCTCACGAAGGAATCGCGCGCCAGCGCTGGAACGTCGGAAGAACGATCGACCAGGAGATCACCATCCTCGTTAATCCAGATTCGCTTCCAGGGCAGCGGCTTGGGCGCAGGGCCTTCGATCTTTTTCCCCGTTTGGTCGAACTTGCTGCCGTGACACGGGCAGGCAATCATGTTCAATTCCGGCTTCCACGCGGTCATGCAGCCCAGATGCGTGCAGATCGCGCTCAGCGAGAAGAATCCCTCTTCCGAGTGAATGATGTAGATTCCCGTCGTAACGTCGAGCGTGACCGAGTCGAGCGCATAGCGGTCGGGCTTGCCGGCATTGACAACGGGCGACGGCTCATAGAGCACATTAGGCTCGAGGTACTGATAGGAAAATGCGACCGTGCCTGCGGCGGCGATGCTGAGTGAGCCTAGACCCAGCTTCGTGAAAAATTGACGGCGGCTCAGATCGATGTTCGGTTCTGCAGTCGGCTTGTTTTTTTCGTCTGCCATGAGTTTCTCGTAGTGACTTCGTTCAGCTTTACCTTTGTAAGCCCGCGCCAATTGCGGCAATGGAGATCAATCCCGTGGGCTCGGCCGGAAGCAAGTTGTACGACTCCATAGTGATGGTGCCTACCGGACAGCGCATCGCGCACAATCCGCAACGGATGCAGCGAGTCTCATCCTTCAACATGGCGGAGCCGGTGGCGACTCCCAGTTGATCGGCGGCGACTTCATCGAGCTCGACATCGAAAAACTCCTGGTTGTCGCGGATGTATTGAGTTGTCTCGGGCTCGAAGGCGATGCGGTCGAGCGAAACCAGTTCCAGACACTTCTCCGGACAAACGTCAACGCATCCGCCGCAGAGAATGCACATGCTGCCGTCTTCGGGAACGCCCTCGAAAATCGTGTTGACCCAGCAGTGCAGGCAGCGCTGCGCCTCCGCCATCGCGGCCGGCGCATCGTACCCGACTTCCACTTCGGTCACGCCCGTGCGGCGTTCCAAAGGAAGCATCGGAACCGGTTGGCGATTAAGATCGAGGTACCCGAGTGGCATGGAATGCCGTTTGAGTAGTTCAACTTCGATGACCGGTTCGGGATGGTTGCCGCCCCGCAGAAATTCATCGATACCAACCGCGGCGCGCTTGCCGTCGGCCACGCTATCGATAATCAGGCGAGGGCCGAACGCGCAATCGCCGCCGGCAAAGATGCCCGGAGCGGAAGTCATGAGAGTTTGCGGATTAATCGCGATCAGCCCGCGCGGCGAAATTTCGACTTTGTCTTCGGCCCGGAAGAAGTCGAGCCGCGGCGCCTGGCCGATGGCCATGATGATGGTGTCGCACTCGATCTGGCTCTCGCTATTTTCGTAAAACGTCGGGTTGAAACGGCGTTTCTCGTCAAATACCGACTTCGTCTTGAGAGTCTCAAGAGCGACCACTTTGCCATCTTTGCCGATGACTTTCTTCGGGCCGAAGCCTGGGTGAATGAAAATTCCTTCTTCCTCGGCCTCTTCGATTTCCTCGAGCGCGGCGGGCATTTCATTACGTCGCTCAAGGCAAACCAGATTCACCTCGCGCGCGCCCATGCGTAGAGCGGAAAGCGAGATGTCGACCATTTCCCTGGTGGCCACTGCGGAGACGTTTTCCTGCGAGGGCTGCGCTTCTTCGACGCCGGCGGCATGCTGCTTGACGACTTCACGCGCCGCCGAGCGAGCCACGTCCATGGCGACGTTGCCGCCGCCGATCACGATGACCTTCTTGCCAATCGTGAATTTGTAGCCGAGATTCACGTTGAGCAAGAAATCGATTCCTTTGTAGACGCCGTCGAGATCGACGCCGGGTATGGTCAGATCGCGGCTGCGGTGTGCGCCGACAGCGACGAGCACGGCATCGAAACCCTGATGCCGCAGATCAGAGATAGTAAAATCGCGCCCGGCGGCATGATTCAGCTTGAGCGTGATGTCGCCCGTTTCGAGAATTTCCCGGACTTGCGCTTCGACTACGTCGCGCGGCAAACGGTATTCAGGAATTCCCAGATAAAGCATTCCACCCGCGACGGGAGCAGCTTCGAAAATCGTGACCGCATACCCCATGAGGGCGAGATCGTGAGCCGCGGAGAGCCCAACGGGGCCTCCGCCAACGACGGCAACTTTGAAAGGAAGTCTTTTCTGAACGCGACCTTCGTTCACGTTGACCGGGTGCTTCGATTCCGGCCCATGCTGTTCGGTGAGAAAGCGCTTCAGGGCTCGAATGGAAATCGGCCGATCGATTTCGCCGCGCCGGCAGGCTGTTTCACACGGATGCGCGCAAACCCGGCCGCAGATGCTGGCCAGGGGATTGGGCTCGCGCGCCAGGCGATAGGCTTCCTTGAACCGTCCCTCGGCAATTAGGCCCACGTAACGTCCGGCGTTGGTGTGCGCCGGGCAGGCCATCATGCAGGGAAAGTTCGTATGCAGGAAATCCGCGTCAACTCGCTTGTCCTTGAATCGCTTTAGCATCGAATCGTTTCAACATCCAACCAATTTTCGTGACGCTAAGGTCAGACAGCTACGGCCTCCGACCGCTCCGCCGAAAGAGACGGGAGCGGCCGATGGCCGCCGCCCCGCGCTCCTCACTTACTCACAGTGAAATCTGCTTTGGCACCGCCGGCTACAGTGACCGGCTTGGATTGATTCTTTGCGCCTTCGTGCCACACGACCAGTGTGTAGCTGCCGTCGGGAACGTCTTTGATTCTGTAAGCGCCGCTGTCGTCAGTTTCAGCGAAATAAGGAGTGGGGCTGACGACGATGTAGCCCGCCATGTCGGGGTGGACGTTGCAGAACAGCGGCACGACGCCTGGCTTGTCAAAGGTGAAGGGACGCTTTTCTCCCTTGGGCCAGGTTCCGAGATTGTGTCCAGCCTTCTTGTCGCTGCCGACGGCAGTCCAGAAAACGTTGTGCGCCACGGTGTCGCTGTTAAGAAAGTCGACGGTTGTGCCTTGCTGTACGGCGATGATGTGGGGCACGAACAGCAGCCCCTTCTGATCGATCACCGGCCGATCTTTGGGAGCGGGAAACGTCTTGCCTGCGATGGCGTCGATGTACACGACCGAGTGACCCTTCATGCCGGCCACTTTACCCTCGATGTCTCCGGCGCGCGCCATCATCGACAGCCCGGCGATTAGAGCGACGACTGCGAATGTCTTCGTTGCGAACTTGCTGTCCATTGTTCCCCTCCTTGAAATCGTTGCAAAGTTACTTGTCTGTAAGAAGACTGATCTGCAATGGAGGCCAACCTCTAGAAAAAGATTCTGGCGTCCAGATACAGAGTGTTGTTCGCGCTTGCGTTGCGGCCGAAGCCGTCATAGTTGGTCGCTGCGCCATTAAAGCGCGTGTATCCCGTGTACTGGGCGGCAAGTTGCAGGTTCTGCCACGGCCAGTAGGAGAGGTTCAATATGTATCCGGCGCTGCGCGGGTCGCCATTGAAATTGCCGGTCACGGCCGTTCCCGACGGATAAAATGCGAGATCGGAAGTGCCGGTCGTATTGAACCAGCCGACCGTACCCGTGTACTTGTTGCCAATGTGATATTCAGCATTGGCCATAACGGTGTTCAGATGGTGCGATCCCTCTGACACCAGAGGGGTTGAACTACCCGGACCACCCCCCTGATACAGCAGGCTCAGCAGATCGTTATTCTCATGAATGTACGTCGTCCGGAAAGAAAGCACATCAGTTCGGACGATTGTCCTGTCAATCTGCGCGTCGACCGCCCAATCTGTGTACGAGTCGGTCGGGATGCTGGCTCCGGAGGGATCGGTGATTTCATTGGGCGTCGAACGCAAGTGCATGCCATAGGTCCCGACCTCATACTGCGTCTTTCCTGTTAACTCCTGCCACGCCAGGCGCCAGTAAGGAGCAACGCCGCGGATATTGAAGCCCGCGCCCAAGCCGGAGTTCGGCTGCGGCCCCGCTACGTGCTCAGAGCGATAAATAGTTGCGTCCAGATAGAGATGGTTGTCCCACATGCCAAATGCGCCCAGTCCAGCTACGTCCTGGGCCAAACCGCCGTTGATGAAAGGATTGGCGTTGGGAGTAGGAGCGTTGTCGCTTGCGATCCACGGAAGGCCCCACGCCGGCGTGCTGTTCCAAAGATCCTCGACGGTGGGATTGTTATTGAGATCGATGCCGTAAACCAGTTCCTTGCCATGCAACGTCGTCTTGTTGGCGAAGCGGATATCGGTGTTGTCACTGGTGAAGTGATCGTCTTGCGTGTCGTACGTCACCTGCAGAAAGCTGCCGATGTTGCTGGTCCATGCACCGGAAAGAAACAGCGAGAAATCCTGAGGGAACTCGAAGTTGCCGTTCTGGGTTTGCGGCTGAGCAGTCTTGAGCGAGGTAAAGGATGTTTCCAGCATGACGGACAACGGCAGTGACCCGAGCAGATCGAGAGCGGCGCGCTTCTTGCCGCCGTCGGCTTTGACCGTCTTGGTCTCGTCGGCCCGGTCGACGTAGCCCGTGAGCTTGAACCTTCTTCCGGCCGGGTTGAGCTCCGGAGGAGTGTAATGGCAGCCGCTGCAGGCCAGTCCCGTCTGCCGAGCATAGCTGGGAACCGCCTCCACCTTGGGCGGATTGACTGCGCCAAGGAGCAGCAAAATGACGACTGGCAGTGCCACCAAAAAGAAGAGAGCCGTCTTCTTCATAGGAAATCTCCTTTTCCCCCCTGGATTTCGGTTGTGTGATGAGAATCGTGTACTGGCAACGTGGCGAACCGTGCGATCAGAGCGGTAATCATTTCATTACCATGGGCCGGCGACAGCGCATTGGAATCGCCTCCTTACTCACAACTCTTGGAATGGGGTCCCTTAGTCTTGCGTCAAGGTTAGCCGATACTAATCACGGTGAGTATGAACTGCCGGGTGCCGAATCACATTTCAATGTGATCTCAGTCACACTCGCCGACGGTGGCATTGAACTGCATTTGAATACAGTACGTCGAGAATATTGAGAGTTTGGAGTCTCTTGGAGCCCGCGAATCGCCGGAGCACCTTCCCAAATTGGGAATATTAGGACAGGCACCCGATCACACTCGCGCGTGACCATGCGCACGAAACCAAGGGGCGGCCTCTCCGGGCTGCACCCGGCGAGTCTGTCGCGTTCAGCCTGCCTTATCGTCTTGCAGCCGATGGCTCACGCGACACGCGCGCGTTCTACGGCTACGCTTATTCGTTCAATCTCGACCCCCAGGGTCGTCGGTATGCCACAACTGCGAGCACATGAAGTTTTTCGTGGGGAACCATCTGCTACCACGGCGTGAGCGACATCTTTCGGGAGCCGAAGCCCGCGGCGCGGTTCTACAAATCGCAATGTGACCCAGAAACCGCCGCGATTGTTCTTGAACTGGATGGCGAAGGCGAACTCATAGGAGACAATCCTTTTGCGCTGACCGGGGGAGTGGGCGCAGTGTGGGTTCGGGCGAAGAGGTAGGCGGGAATTATAATCGTCCGCGCGAAACATCCCATCCTAGGTATGCGAGAGCTGAATATTCGAGTACGCCCGCCAGGCCAGCCGGTCGCCGACAACTTTATCACGACTACAGATAGCACGTAGCGTCATTATTATCTGGGGCGCAAAGTGACCGCCGAATGAAAGCCCTCGAATCCAACTCAAGGGCGTGGAGTCCAGATCTCAGTGCTCGAATGCTACTTCAGGATTGCCTACAATTTCCGCGGCCCATCCGGCGGGGTTCAAACACCCTCCGGTCACAGTGTGCGCTTCCGCGTTACCCGTCCAGGTCCTATGATTTTCGCGGAATCAACGCATCGAGCCCAGGAATTGAGATTGGTTTGGTCAGGGAATGTTCCGGCGGCTGGATTCCATCTTGCATCGCCGCCACGAGAATCTCCAACGCCTTTCCCGTCAGCGGTGAGATGTAAATCGTGGCCGTCAGCAGCTTTTCTCTCACCCAGATTTGGCCAGTCGAGGGCTGGCCATCACATCCGGTAAAAGGCAGGGTTAGCCAACGCGCTCTCTCCGAGTCGCTGGCGAGCCCCTCAAATGCCTTACGAGCGCCCATGGCCATGGCGTCATCTTGCGCCCCTACCAGATCAATCGCTGCGCTTTGTGAGGTGGCCAGTTTCAGCCAAGACAACACTGCTCGAGTGGCGCTGTCCTCCGTCCAGCCTGCTCTCAGCATCGAAACCCGAATATTCGATGGTTTCGTTTCCAGCATTCCTGCCGTGCGCTTTCCAGCAGAGGAGCTACGGGAAGGTCCCTCGATATAAAGGACCGAACCGCCTTTGGGGAGCAAGGCGGCGAACTGTCTGCCCTGTATACGGCCAATCTCATCGTGATCCGCACTGACCGCGAAGATGGGCGCCGTGGCCTGCGTGCGAAGTTCCGCCAGGTACTCCGGGCGCCGGTTCAAGACTACCCAACCGATCCCGGAGGCGCTCGCAGCCCGAGCCACCTGCGGCAGGGCCGTGCTCCCAACCGGTTCCAGCACAATCGCGTCGGGCCGCAACTCATTCTTGCTTTGGATCGCCTTCAGCAGTTGCGTGCTTTGATTTACGGCATCATCCCCCGCAAAAACGATCTCCACTTCAATCCCCAACTTGCCCGCAGTGTCCTCTGCGCATTGAGCCTGCGACACTTGGAAATCGTTCTCGCAACTGTGGAGAGAAATCAGAAATCGGAGCTTCTTCATCAGGGTCGTGAACGCGGTTTCTGTTCGCTTTAGTAAACGATACGCCTTTCCATGCCGAAGTCCCCTGCCCCTGGAGTAGACCCCCAATCTACCTCATCTTTGACCGGGATGAAGGCGGGAGTGGGATCGCATTTTCTGATGAGTCGATTGGCGATTTCTGGCCAATTGAAAAAAAAGGGGCTCTACGCTGAAGCTGCCGATGCTTTGGGCTCTGAGAACACCAGCCACTCCAGACTTGAGAACGGTAGATAAACGCTGGGCGCACTCATGCTGGCCATTGCGCTGCCGGTAATCTCGCGCAAAGCCGCCACCATGTCGTCGCTCACAAGGCAGAATCCAGTCTCGTCTGTGGCAGCAACTGTGCCAGGGAACGCCCGGCTGAAAAGAGAAACTTTCACGATCACGCTCTTGCCCACGAGATTACCTTTGAACGAAGTTGAGTTTGGCAGCGACATACTTCCCCGGTAGAAAAATGCTTCTAGCAATAGGTTGCGGCCCGCATTTCGATTGAACAAGCTCCGTTCAGTATCTGCCGTTACGACGGTAATCAATCCAGGCGCTTCTTAACCCCCTTCGTGCAGGTCACTGAGCGCTATGGCGATTTTTAAACAACAGAAATAACGAAGTTGCGTATCAGGAAAGGAACGTTTTGCTGCGTATTGCCAAAGAAGGTGAGCCGTATCTGCGAACGTTGCTGGTGCAGGGACCCCAACATATTCTGGGGCCGTTTGGCATCGACGGCGGTGAGTAGATCCTAGGAGAGTAGTGGGGCAATATGGCTGATCCTGAATTGTGAAGATTCGACTCAAGAGCGGCGCAATATTCTTTTGGAAGTTGAAGTGGTGGGCGGTCGAACAACGCAAAACGCACTCAGAGGGATGTTCTAGCTTACCTTGCGGAGACAGTTGCGGCGAGCCTTTGTCCCGCACCCGCCTGCATCGCTTCGGCACTGGCTTCGCCAGTCATATCCCGCGCTCCGAGGCTGACCCCGATTTTCTTGAGGAAGGCGTTGGGAGGATTGCCTCCGGCGAAGATCCAGACAAAATCGTTGGCAACTTCCTGCGGCGTGCCGCCGACGTCGAGGATAACGGTAATGCAAGATGAGTGCGATGGGGATTTATCAACACCCATTATTTGTCGGGCTTGAATTTGCTGAAACGGGAACCGCTCGTTGGCTTCAAACCTTCCTTTGGGATTACGTCAGGGTTGCCCGTCATCCGGGAGTTGCGAGGTTTTCAGCGATCTTTTCGACCTCCCCATTTCCCCATCACTCGGAGCACTTTCTTGGATGTCTTTATGGATCGCGAAGTAGGCTTCTATGCATTTCATTGCATCTGGCGGCCTTCACGGTGAGGAGCAGGAAACAGCGATTTATTCTAGTTTACTTCTGATTCGACCGGGATCGCCCGAGCTCCCACATGCCGACGGCCCATATCGGGTCCGCCTTCAAGAGGGACCTGCTCTGCGCAAGTAGCTGAGCTGACCTCACCATTCGGCGGTCAGAAGCGTTGACTAGCATCTTCTGGACTCCTAATATTTCAGCCCAAGGGTCCTCTTCGTGATCGGCCAGGCCATCTCGCACTACCGCATCATCGAGAAATTGGGTGGCGGAGGGATGGGTGTTGTTTACAAAGCCGAAGACACATCACTGCACCGTTTTGCCGCTTTGAAATTCCTGCCGGATGACCTCGCCAGCGACCCTCAAGCTCTGGCGCGTTTCGAACGCGAGGCGCAAGCTGCGTCTGCCCTGAACCATCCCAATATTTGCACGATCTATGAAATCGGCAAACAAGACTTGACGGTATTCATCGCTATGGAGTTTCTCGATGGCGTGACCCTCAAGCACCTTATCGCCGGCAGACCGTTGAAAATGGAGACAGTGATCTCCTTGAGCATCGAGATTGCAGACGCGCTCGAGGCAGCCCACTCCGACGGTATTGTTCACCGGGACATCAAGCCAGCAAACATCTTTGTAACCAAGCGCGGACATGCCAAAGTTCTCGACTTCGGCCTGGCAAAAGTCATGCCTGCCAGTGCCAAAGTGATGCGAACGGAGGAAGCGGCCGCCGAGGAGACTGCCCGCGGCCTGGATCAACTCACCAGTCCCGGCACGACCCTCGGCACTGTCGCCTACATGTCGCCGGAACAGGCCCGAGCCCGGGAATTGGACGCACGGACGGATTTGTTCTCGTTTGGAGCAGTCCTATACGAGATGGCCACTGGTCTGTTGCCATTCCGCGGGGATAGCACGGCCATCATCTTTGATGAGATCCTGAACCGGGCTCCGGTAGCGCCTGTGCGCTTGAATCCTGAAGTGCCCGACGGACTTGAACGCCTCATCAATCGTGCGCTGGAGAAAGACCGCAACCTCCGCTATCAAAGCGCTTCTGACATGAAGGCCGAGCTGCTCCGCCTCAAGCGCGACATGGATACGTCGCAGATCTCCGCTACTGCCACCCCAGACGACGAAGGCCGTGCAGCGCAATCAGTTCCTCCAAGGGGGACATCCACCGCGAAACGAGTTGACCGGTTAAACCAGGACACACCTCGGGCAGACGCACCAAATCGATTACGCGCTTTCCCGTGGAAGATGATCGCGGTCGTTGGTCTGCTATGTACCTTAATCGTCGGTGGCGGAGTGTACTGGCGCTCGCGCCTTTCCCCTAAACTGACTGACCAGGACACACTGGTGTTGGCAGACTTCGACAACTCGACGGGCGATCCCATTTTCGACGACACCTTGAAGCAGGCGATTTCGGTGCAGCTGGGTCAGTCTCCCTTCCTGAATATACTGTCTGACGCGAGAACTCGCGCCACACTCAGGCTGATGGCGAAACCGAGTGGAAGCAGAGTGACGTCGGATGTGGCGCGCGATCTCTGTCAACGCGCGGGCGCGAAAGCCTATGTCGCAGGAGCAATTGGGAGTCTGGGGAGCCAATATGTAATTGGCTTAAACGCCGTTAATTGCAAGACAGGTGACCCCCTAGTCCAGGAGCAGGCGACGGCAGACCGTAAGGAACACGTCCTCCGGGTGCTGGGCGAAATAGCAACCAAGCTTCGCGCGAAGCTCGGCGAATCCCTGAGCACCGTTCAACAGTTTGACATCCCGCTCGACCAAGCCACTACCCCTTCTCTCGAGGCTTTGAAGGCGCTTTCCGTGGGCAGGACGACGCTGCAGGAGCAAGGCAGTGCCGCTGCGATCCCATTTTTCAACCACGCCATCGAACTCGATCCGAATTTTGCCGCGGCCTATGCGGCCTTGGGAATTTCGTACTCCAATCTCAGAGAGCCAGGTCGAGCCAGCGAAAACTTGAAAAAGGCCTATGACTTGCGCGACAAGGTGAGCGAGCGCGAACGATTCCGCCTCTCGGGCACCTACTACCTTTTGGTCACGGGAGAACTCGATAAGGCGATTCAGACCTATACCTTGTGGGCCAAAACCTACCCGCGCAGCAGTGAGCCGCTCGGCAACTTGGGCGTCGATTACACCTATTTGGGCCAATATGAAAAGGGCGTCGAAGTTAGTCTTGAAGATCTCCGGCTAAACCCAGGGAGCGCGGCTGCCTATACCAACCTCGTAAGCCTATACGCAGCCTTGCAGCGTCTCGAAGAGGCGAAGGAAAAGTACGATGAAGCCGTCGCCCACAAGGTTAACAATCCGTTCCTGCATGGGAACCGTTATGGCGTTGCCTTTCTCGAAAACGACAAGTCCGGAATGCAGCAACAAATCGCCGATGCCGCCGGCAAGCCCGGCGAGGACGTGCTTCTTTCGTTTGCTTCCGACACCGAAGCGTTCTACGGACGTTTGGCAGCTTCACGAGACCTCTCCAAGCGCGCGATCAGCTCTGCGCTGCACGACGATTCCCCGGAAACGGCGGCAGCGTGGCAGATGGATGCCGCCTTGCGCGAGGCAGAGTTTAAAAATATCGCGCTCTCCCGGCAGGACACCGCCACTGCGCTCGCTACTGCTTCCACACGCGACGTGAGTATTCTCGCGGCTTTAGCGCTGGCGCGTATCGGAAATACCGCCAAAGCAAAGCGCCTAGCGGACGACTTGGCCGCTCGCTTCCCGCTCAACACCGTCATTACTCGCTATTGGTTGCCCACCATCTATGCTTCTATTGAGATTGATCGCGGAAATCCGGCGAGAGCCGTCGAGCTCCTCCAAACCACACCGGACTACGAACTCGGCTCTCCCCTTCCTCAATTCGAGGTCGGCGGCTCGCTCTATCCCGTGTATGTCCGTGGCCAGGCCTACTTGTTGTTGCATCAGGGCAAGGACGCCGCAGAAGAGTTTCAAAAGTATCTGGATCACTCCGGCGTTGCGGTGAATTGCCCCCTGGCGGCGCTGGCACGCCTTCAACTCGCTCGCTCCGATATGCTGACGGGAGATACCAAAGCTGCGAGGGAAAAATACCAAGAATTTTTCCTCCTCTGGAAAAACTCCGATCCTGACATCCCCATCCTGAAGCAAGCCCAAACAGAGTATGCGAAGCTGCACTAGGTCTTGTTTTTCGCCCGGCCGGTTACGAAATCAGACATCCATACAACGACCACGGTTTCGATCCACGATGCGCCCCTCCACAGCGTCTCAACTCCCAGCTCTTCGCTCAGGGGGCGCGTCAGATACAGCACTAAAGACTACTCACCGGCAATTACTTCTCTTACCTCTCAACCCGCTTCTTAAACCCGATGATTGCCAGCGAACATGCCCAGCAATATGGCTAAAGGTAAAGACATGGATGGAGTGTGAAGCACGTTGGAGCCGATGCGACGATTCTGGGTGGATAGTCGGCTAACCGGAGGCTATCCCAGCCGGGCCGATGGTAGGCAATCGTCTCAATTGGTGAAACATCAACCTTGGTCAAAGAATTATTAAATAAGTTTCCAGATTTCTGGCGAGCCTACACGGAAGACGGGTTTGCCCGCGGCATCACTCTAAGATCGCTGGCATTGAAGGGGACCTGCCATTTCATAGGCAGGGGAAACTCGCTCCAGTGCATGTGATTTCGGGATTCCCGCAGACACTGCAGGCCAGTGGACGAAACAGGGGCAATTGGGAAGGGCATAGAATCATGGTTGACGAAACCACGATAGCGCTCAGAACGCAGATCAAGCTGCGTCGTCTCTGAGAAACTGGGGAAAGAACAGATTGATTTGATCTTCTCTGCCTGCAACCGCGCAGATCATCCTCGCCGAGCCGATTTTCGTACAAGAGTCTCAGCGAATATATTTTTGTCGTCGCGTTGGGGTTTGCCACAGGTTCTTTTGCGAACAAAAATAAACATGTGCTGCGAGGAGGTCACTCGTGAGGTCAACCGGTGTAGTTGCTATTTTCGCCTCTACGCTGTGGCTAGCTCTCGGTGGAAATCGTGTCATGGGGCAGTCCTTCCCGCAGCAAGCGCCGGCGGCACTACCTGACAGGTCCCAGTTGATTCATACGTTGGAGCGTATCGAACAGCACGGCAACGGGTGAATTGACCCACAGCGACTCCTCGGAAAGCTTCACAACCACCATACGGGTAGTGAACATGACTCCGAAGTCGCGGACATTCCGACCGTCGGCGATCCATACGTCTTTTGCGAAGGCCTGAAGATGGGGCATTGATCTACTTTTCGAGAATAGCAAATAGTTGAGATCCTTATAGTCGAAAAGGGTAAATATCATCTGCTCCTGCTCAACTCAGCATCCTAATGAGGGAGGAGACCCCATGAAGAACTTCTTTCGAGGAATCGTCTTCGCTGTTATCGCGCTGGCTTTGGGTGGCTGGCTTTACCTCCGGTTCGGCTTTGTGGATGTGTGCGCAGACGTGGCGCTCTCCTGGCTCGATTCGGAGGTTGCCGGTGCCGCCATGCATGCTTCGGCTGCACGCCACGCGCCCGACAAGAAAGACCCGATCCAGCCGACCGATGCCAATCTCCTCGACGGTGCCCGCCTTTATCGAGACAAGTGCGCCGATTGCCATGGCAGACCTGACAATCCCGAGAGTGACTACGGTCAGTCCTTCTATCCGCCGGCGCCCCAGTTCATGAAAGTACATCCCCACCTGCCCGACAACCAGAACTTTTACATCATCCGCTGTGGCGTGCGAAGGACGGCCATGCCGGCATGGGGCAAGATCATGGCGGACAGCGAGATCTGGCAGGTCGTTGCGCTTCTCGACCACCTAGACAACCTCCCTTCCGCGGTTGTCCAAGAGCTTCACAGGCCAGCCTTGAGCAATCCCTGATCATGCGTGCTGATTGCGCACAAAACGTGAGGTTCGAGCCTTTCGCTTCAAGGAGGGGAGAGACGAAAATGGAATCATGGCATAGCAACGCCTCGCCGGGTGGAGTTCGAAGGATGATTGCCACTGCTCTTAGTCAACACCGGCTTCCCCGCTATTTACGTTGAGAACGTTGGATACCTCGCACGCAGTGGACAACAGAGGTCGCGCCACTGGCACTTTTGCCATGACGATAGTGCCCGTGTTGTCTGATGCGATTTCAAGACGGCCTCCCAACTCGTTTACCCGTGCTCGCATACCAGCAATGCCCACGCCGGCGCTTACTGCAGTGCAGCTGAGATGTGTTAGACGTTCTTTTGAAATCCCGCCACCGTTATCCGCCACTTCAAGGTTGATGTGGTCGGTATCGAGCCAGAGCCGGACAGCCGCTATCGATGCACCGGCATGACGATGTACATTCGTGAGACTTTCTTGGAGGACGCGAAACAGGACAAGCTCACAATCACGGGTCGGGCGTTCCATCCCTCGATCTATATCGCAAGTCATTTGAATGCCACTGCGTTGTGCGAAGCCTTCAACAAACCATCGCGCTGCGGAAGCTATGCCTACTTCGTCGAGGAGAGGCGGGTGCAGCAGGTAGGAGGTAGTGCGTATCTCCCGAAGCGCGTCATCCACGAGGGCATTAATATTTTCCAATTGACGTGACAAGGCTACATTTCCTGGATCTGAAAATTCGAGTGACGCGACTGTCATTTTGATCGCTGCCAGGGTTTGCCCTGTACTGTCATGCAACTCGCGCGCTATGCGGCGACGTTCCTCATCCTGCATAGTCATTAATCGTACGGACAAATGGCGTAGTTGTTCCTCCCGTTGCGCCCGCACGTCCACTTCCGACTCTAGGCTGCGCAGCGCCTGAGAAAGGGCCATGGTGCGCTTCTCGACTTTCTGCTCCAGTTCGTCGTGCGCCTGCCTGAGCTCTTGTTCGACACGCTGTCGCTTTGCGCTCTCGGTCGTCAGTGCATACACCGTCCGATTGAGCTGTAACTGTTTTCGCCGGTTTGTGGCGCCGAGCGCGATGAGGACCAGGCACACAAGAAGACATCCGACGACACCATGAATCTCTGCGGGGCGAACCACGACGAGTGAGTGCCGCGGGTCCACAAACCAATAGAAAATTCCCAGGAAACCAACCAAAGTGCCCAGAGCTGCCGGAGCGGCACCGCACACCACGGCATCGAAGGCTACTGCCATGTACAGGGTGACGTAGAAGGCCATGTGCCCGAGAACTGGATCAAGAAATCCTCGAAGCAACACCGCCAGTATCCCTGTTGCCAAGGCAACCGTGAAGCGCCCAATTCCGCGCTCCTGGGGGAGTGGAGAGAAAATTGCCAAAACGCGGGTGAGTGCTGGTTTAGTCATACTAGTGCCACTCCTGAGGCGCTGTGGTTCTTACTTCTGTGCTTCTTGGATCTAACGAGGTGGAATCCGCCGATTGATCCGGACCTCCTGCCAGGGTGGCTCGAAGTGTTCAGCGGACTTTCGATCGCTCAGTTTTTCTTGTGGATTAGCAACGAAGGACAGCAACGTGTTCGGAATCAAATGATGCTGGAAGGAGGGGGCCGTCCAGCGGAGTTCGGAGTGCGAGGTGGCACACTGCCACACAATGCGCTAACAGATGGGTAGCCGCCAGCAACAAACACAGACTGAGGAAAACTTTGGCTTGCAGGGAGAGCAATGCGGTAATCGGCCCATGCACTGCGGAATAAGGGCCCTGCACCGCCGGAAAAAAGAATAGGATGACGACACACAGAATTGTGACGAGCGCGAATTCATAGCTAAGCTGTCTTGAGAGTGTCAATCCAACTCCTCCTGGTCAGGAGGTTCTAACGGCACTAGTAGCAACGATTCATAATCGACGTCCAAGGGTTGCCCGCCCGCTTCGCCAAGTGCGACTTTTTCGGGGTTGCCCCAACCATCCAACCCCTTTGTCAGCCGACACGTTCCTTGCTCGCCCTGCGAACCACTGTTTGGCGAGCACAGATCCTCCACCTTCACATTATATCGTGCAGCGATACAACGAAAATCGCCAAGCAAGAATCTCTTAATCGATATCCACTAGAGGAGGCGATACACCTTTTAGGAGCCTACGGTGTCTGCAGCAAGCCAGGCACAGTACCTCCGATTCTGAGCCAGAGAAAACGATTTGTGCAGGAGAGGCAGAGAGGAAGACATCTCCGCACCATCGGAATGGTTCTTAATTGTGAGGCTGTCGCCTGGCGCAGGAGTCATCGTCGTCTTCGTTCTGCCCGCAAGGCCATTTCTTCGAACTGGGCCAATTCTTACGGCCGTGGGGGAATGCCATGCACGCAAAGTGGACGACGTTTGTCTTTGACAACCGCCCTGGTGGCCACCGGAAGCCTGCTTGCTCAACAAAAGCATCTGTCAACAATGGCCGGGAAAAACATGCAGAACTCTGCCGACCGAGGTTTCATTAGTAGTGCCGCCGAGGCCAATTTGGCGGAGATCGATATGGCGAAGATGGTAGGCCAGAAATCCACCGAATCACTCCCGAATCATTATTAGTCTCCCTTTTCAACAAGAATTGTGAATAACGGCTGGAAATGGGACTTGACTGGCACTGTCCATGCGCACGTGACCGCTTTGCACAAGAAATGATCAAGAGCCTTCTGGTGTCCGCTTCCAAACAGATTTAATCACAGTCTCCTGCAACGGAAAGTCTGGTTTGCAGCCACGACTGACCAGCGGTCTCCCTTGACGGCATACTGTCCGCCGGATACCATCAACCGGCTAATATGAACCAAGATGCACTCATCGGCCAGTCCCTCTTGCATTACAAGATCGTGCGCAAATTGGGATCGGGCGGCATGGGCGTGGTGTACGAAGCCCAAGACTCACAGCTCGGCCGCCGCGTGGCCCTGAAGTTTCTTCCACCAGACATGGCCCAGGACAGCCAGTTGCTGGAGCGCTTCCAGCGCGAGGCGCGGACTGCGTCCTCTTTGAATCACCCGAACATCTGCACCATTCACGCCATTGAACAGCATGAACGCAGGCATTTCATCGTCATGGAATTGCTCGAAGGGGAGACGCTTGCGCAACAGCTGAGCCGACAGCCGATGGAAATAGACAGGCTACTGGTGCTGGGCATCCAGATCGCCGACGCGCTCGAATCGGCCCACGCTAAGGGGATCGTGCACCGCGACATTAAGCCGGCGAATCTTTTTCTCACTGAGCGCGGACAAGTGAAGATTCTGGATTTTGGCTTGGCGAAGATGAGCCGTGGCGAGATTGCCCAAGGGGCTTCAGTCGAGGAGGAGACTCAGGTTTTTGTCAATGAACTCACCTCGCCGGGCTCTGCTGTGGGTACGGTTTCTTACATGTCGCCGGAGCAGTCACGCGGCCAGTTAGTGGATGCCCGGACAGATTTGTTTTCCACGGGGACGGTGCTCTACCAGATGGCTACTGGAACGTTGCCGTTTCAGGGAGACACCTCAGCTGTGGTCTTCGACGCCATCCTGAATCGCGAACCCATCCCGGCAGCCGAGTTGAATCCCGTGCTACCCGCTGATTTTGTGCGCATACTGGGCAAGGTTCTTGAGAAGGACCGGAATCTCCGCTGTCAAACGGCCACGGAACTCAAGACTGACCTCAATCGTCTCAAACGGGACCTCGAATCCAGCACACGGCGAGCGAAGGAAAAGACGGAATCGGATCCCGGTGTGCAGAAGCAGACGAAGAAATCGGTGGCTGTTCTCTACTTTGAAAATCTGAGCGGCGCCAAGGAAGATGAATACCTGCGTGATGGCATCACCGAGGATGTCATTACTGAGCTCTCCAAGATTCGAGGACTGAACATTTTTTCGCGCCCGACTGTTCTTACCTTCAGAGACAAGCAGGTGACGCCAGCTCAGGTCGGACAGCAGCTTGGTGCTGCCTATGTCCTGACCGGCACCTTGCGCCGGTCCGGAGCCCGCCTCCGCATCAATGCCCAACTGGTGGATACGCACACCGATTTTCCGCTGTGGTCGGATCGTTTCGACCGCGAGATGAAGGACGTTTTCGAAGTGCAGGACGAAATGGCCCGCAGGATCGCCGAAGCCCTGCGCGTGACGCTTTCCCCTGAAGAACTTGAGGCTTTGGCGGTGAAGCCCACCGAAAACCTACAAGCCTACGACCTCTACTTGCGCGGCAAGCGCTACGCTCGGCGCCAGACCCGGCAAGACCTCGAGTTCGCCTTGCAGATGTTCGAGAATGCGGTGGCTATCGACCCCAGCTTCGCCCTAGCCTACGCGGCTAGCGCCAATGCCTGCGCCATGTTCTTCTGCAACTACAGCCGCGATCAAGTATGGGTGGAGCGTGCGCGCGAAACTTCCGGCAAGGCCGTAGCTCTGCGCTGGGATCTGCCGGAAGTGCAGGTCAGCCAAGCCTGGGTGCTCTACGCGGCCGAACTGCATGACGAAGCCGTGCGCATGGCCAAGAAGGCGATCGAACGCAAGCGCGATTGCGAAGGCGCCCATTACCTGCTTTGCCGCGCGCTATTTGCTGCGGGACGATACCAAGAGGTTGTGGACATAGCGGAAACCGCCGTCGAAGCGAGCGGCGAGGACTACAACGTATATGTGCCCATCCTGAACTGCCTGGGCGCGATGGGCAAAGAAGAGGGCCTTCGCAACATGCGCCAGCGCAGGATGGCGGCACTTGAGAACCACTTGAAACAAGTGCCCGAAGACGCTCGGGCGCGCATCTTGCTGGGCTCCGACTACGCTTATTTGGGACGGTCGGACGACGCTCTGCGGGAACTCAACTTGGCCGTTACCTTGCGCGCCAATGAAGCCTCGATTCTTTACAATGCAGCTTGTCTCTACTGCAAACTGAACAGAACGTCAGATGCCATGGATGCCCTGCGTAAATCCTGGGAAGCAGGGTTCAAGGACTCCTCGTGGGCTCGCCGCGATCCGGACCTCCTCCCGTTGCACGACGAGCCGGAGTTTGACCGCTTGTACCCGGAGAAGTCTGCGTCACCGGCTCCCTCTGGTTCCCACTAGTTCGATCACCTTCCGAAATCAATGTCCACCCAACCACCCACCTTCTTCCATGCGTAGCTGACCGATTCGCACAAGGAAATCTTTCAATAGCTACTACTCCGGCTCGGCTGCCCACACAATGTCTATTGAAAATAGACCACTTAGTGGCTTCGTTTTGCAAAAAGGTTACTTTGGCCTTCGTTGAAGTGTATAAGCGGACGTACTGTCTCGCCCTGCGCTGCCACTGCATATGCTCCCCGCCTCTTGGGCTGACACCCATATCGGCCGGACACAATCTGGCCGCGCAGATTCCCTCTTGACAGTCCATAGCGGGCGGCTTACCATGCCACATCTAGAGCGAGCGCTCGGTTTGATAGAGCGAGCGTCCGCATCGAGAAGGAAGGCTTTTATGCCCAAGCTTCTGGGCGACACAGTTGCGGAAAACCGGCGCAAGATTGAGGTGGCCGCCTTGAAACTGTTCACTCGCCAGGGATTTCACGGCACCACCGTCCGCGAAATCGCCCGCAAGGGCGGCGTCTCCATGGGCAAGCTCTACCTTTATTACCCCAACAAGGAAGACATCTTCGTTGCCCTGGTCCAGCGCATGGAGCAGCGCATGGTGCAGC
The DNA here is from genome assembly GCA_963701925.1 of uncultured Acidobacteriota bacterium. Taxonomy (GTDB): domain Bacteria; phylum Acidobacteriota; class Terriglobia; order Terriglobales; family Acidobacteriaceae; genus Sulfotelmatobacter. The sequence continues at coordinate 64,181 of CAVPBQ010000003.1, read as the reverse complement.
TCCGGCAGACCGAGATTTTGCCGCACATGCAGTCTCCCGATCCGGACTCGCTGCGCAAGCTGGGCATGGCCGTCGGCAAAGTCGTTTCCGAGAATCTCGACTACTGGCGGCTGATGTACGTCGACGTGGTCGAGTTCCGCCACAAGCATTTTGTCAACAGTTATCGCGAAATCGCCGGCGGCCTACGCACCTTTTCAACCGCCTTGTTTCAAAAGGCGCCAATTCCCTTCCCCAGCGACGTCAACCCGGGCTTTGCGTATGTCACGTTGTACCTGCAGTTCGTGACTTATTTCCTGGTAGAGGAATTATTCGGCGCCAAGCGCCATCTGGGCGTCAGTGACGCAGAAGCTGTCGATCAGTTTGTCCGACTTTACACGCGCGGTCGGAAGGATCGGCCTTCCCGGCCCTAGTTCGAATTGAAATTGAATTTCGAAATTGGAGTTGTCGCACAAGGAGAGCGTATGTCCACCCGAATCCTCACCACGCTGCTGGCAGTCGCCAGCGTTTTCTGCTGGATCACCGCAACCAGTTTCGCGCAGACCGCCACCACTGGCCAAGTCGTCGGTGTGGTCGCTGATAACAGCGGAGCCGTTGTGACCGGAGCGAAAGTAACACTGACCAGCGACGCCGGAGTGCGTCGCGCAGCCGCAACCGGCAGTAACGGCCGATATACGTTTTCATTACTCGATCCCGGCATCTATCAACTCGAGGTGAACGCAGGCGGATTCGCGGCCGCCAAATACGAAAAGATCCAGGTGCAGATTACGGAAAGCACAGTGGTCGATGTAGCGCTCAAAGTGGCTGGCACCGCCACCACGGTTTCCGTCACCGGCGAAGCCCCTCTGTTGCAGACCGAAAGCTCGGCACGTGGCAGCGTCATTGACGACCGCGAGGCCAACCAGTTGCCCCTGCCAACGCGCAACTTCCAGCAGTTACTGGCGTTGACTCCAGGAACGTCGGGCTCGCTGCAGAACTCCTCCGACCTTGGCCGTGGCGATGCCGCCATTTACGTCAACGGGCAGCGCGCGCTCTCCAACAGCGTCGTGATCAACGGCGTCGATGCCAATTCCATCGGCACTGGCTCGATGCCCAACCTCGCCGTCCCTGCGCTTGATTCACTGCAAGAGTTCAAGGTCCAGACGAGCCTGTACGATGCGTCGCAGGGCCGTAACTCCGGCGGGGTGATTGCCGCGGTTACGCGCTCAGGCACGAACCGCTTTCACGGCGATGCCTTCGAATACGTCCGCAACACTGCGCTCGATGGCAACAATTTCTTTCTTAATGCCGAAGGCGTTCCCCGCCCGACGTATAACCGCAACCAGTTCGGCGGATCGCTGGGCGGTCCGCTGGTGAAGGATCGCGCTTTCTTCTTTATTTCGTATCAGGGCACGCGCGAAACCAACGGCACATCACTCACGAACTCACTCTCAACCGTGTTCGTGCCGGCTTACCTGGGATCGCAACGTGATCCAGCCTCGCTGGCTGCGCTCTCCGCGTGCTACGGCCTCGGCGGGTTTGTGGATCCCGTTGCCACGGCGGCTCTGCAGGCGACGCTTCCTAATGGCCAACCGATGATTCCCGGCATTGCCGGAGTCACCACTGGCGCGGGCTGCACTCCCGGGTCGCCCGCCGCACCAGTAAGTGAAACCATCCCTTCCAACTCGACCTATAAAGAAGATCAGTTCAATACCAACCTCGATTACAAGCTGACCGAGTCGAATCGTTTTTTCGCCAAGTATTTCTATGCCCACAACCGAACCAACCAGGCGCTGTATGACACTTTTGGCGACGGCAATGTTCTGCAAGCGCCCGGCTGGCCGACCGAGGAGGACGTTGATCAGCGGCTGCTCTCGACCGGAGTCACTTCTGTTCTGACCAGCCGCTTGCTGAACGAAGTCCGCTTTGGCTGGAGCACGATCTACGGCCCCGGCAAACCTTCCCAGCCCATCAGTTCTTCGCAACTCGGCATCGCGCAACCAGTTGGCAGCACGTTTACCGGCATGCCTACGCTCTCTTTCACCAACCTGTTCACGCTGGGGCCGTCGCCCCTGGGCATCAACTATGCCGCGACGAACACCTACAGCGTAGGAAACATGGTGACCTGGACCGTGGGCCGTCACTCCATGAAGTTCGGCGGCGAATACAAACGCCAAAAACTCGACGCTCCCTACTTCGACGTCTTCCCCAGCGGCGAGATTTTCTATCTCGGCTTCACCGGCAACGTCTTTGAAGATTTTCTTTCGGGCTTATCGGGACTGTCGGTCATCGGCTCAGGCACCAACAGCATCCACAACCGCGCCAACGACTTTTCGGCTTTCTTTCAGGACGACTGGAAAGTTACCCCGCGGCTAACGCTGAATCTCGGTTTGCGCTATGACTACTTCGGCCCCACGACCGAGACGCAGGGACATTTCGTCGGCTTCGATCCTTCCAGGGCCGTCACGACACCGCTGCTGATTCCAGGCTTCGGTGCCGACTGTCCAGCCGTTCCGAGCACCTGCGGATCGATCGTCACCGGCGGCTTCGTGCAAGCCGGAAACGGAAATCTGCCGACCCCAACTTCCACCACCCCCGGATTTACCAAAGTCGGCGACGGCCTGGTGAACCCCGACTACAAGAACTTCAGTCCGCGAATCGGCTTCGCATATCAACTGACCGATAGCGGAAAATACGTAGTGCGCGGCGGCTACGGCCTGTTCTTCGACCGACCCAACATGCGCCTTTACAATACTCAGTTGTTCGACATGCCCTACGAAATGCTGGCCACGGCGCTGGCCACCCCCAACGAGAATCCATTTGTGCAGGTGCCACCGCCCAGTCAGTTCCCGCTGAATCTCAGCAACACGAGCATCTTTCCCTATGGAGGATACCCGGCAGTTCTTCCGGTTACGTTGTATCCCGACACGCCGACATTCACACCCGTTCCAGCGACCGGGCTCTATCCCGATATAAAAGACTGGCACATTCCCTACGTACAACAATTCAACCTGGGCTTGCAAACTAGCTTTGGCAATAACTGGATGCTCGATGTCAGCTACGTGGGCGCCGCTGGACGCAAGTATCCGCGCCTGTTCTCTTTCAACCAGGCAGCAAGTCCCGCCCTCGCTGGACTATTCCAGGCGGGAAGTCTCGGCGGGTCGCTATTCCCTGGCTTCGCCAACCTCACCGCTCCCGGACTGGGCAGCTTCCTGATGGAGAGCAACGCCAACTCCAGCAACAACTCGCTGCAGGCATCGTTGAACAAGCGCTTGTCGCGCGGCCTGCAAATGTTGCTGAGCTACACCTACGCACACTCGATCGACGACTATTCGGGCAGCGATGTAAGCGACATCACGCTGCTTCCCGGCAACATGGTGAACGAAGTCAATAACCGCGCCAGCTCCGACTTCGACCGCCGTCACCGCTTCGTTGCGAGTTGGGTCTACGATCTGCCCGACGCCTATAAAGGCGACTCGGCAATCGTTCGCGGCACGCTCAATCATTGGAGCGTTTCCGGAATCGCCGCCCTACAATCCGGAACTCCGTTCTCTATCTACGGTCAGGACTCGGCCTTCCAGGCAACCACTGGCGACCTGGCTCCCGGCCGCACCATTGCTTCGGCCATCAAGAGCGGGAACGTTGCCGATCGTCTGGGTGAGTACTTCGACACTACGGCATTTGTGCAACCGACAGCCTTCGGCGATTTCGGGCAATTGCCGCGCAATATCCTGCGCGGGCCTAAACAGATCAACACCGATTTCTCCCTCATGAAGTCGTTCAAAATCGTGGAGAGCCAGAACCTGACCTTCATGGCCCAGTTCTTCAACCTTTTCAACAATGTGAACTTCGCCAATCCCATCAACATCAAGTCCTCGGCAAGCTTCGGACAGATCGCGTCCACCAGCACGGGGCCCCGAGTGATGGCGTTTGGTTTGGAGTACAAATTCTAGGCTTGTCATGAAAGCCACAGGTCTGCGCAACAAAGTCGTAATTGTCACCGGAGCCGCGGCCGGCATCGGCCGGGCGACGGCCCGGTATTTTGCAGGCGAAGGCTGCCGCGTCGCTGCCTGGGACGTCAACGACACCGGCACGGAAGAACTGCTGCGTGAACTCGGGTCGCTTGGCGGTGAAGCGCTGTTTCGCAAAATCAACGTGTGCGATTCTGCCGATGTCGCCTCCGCCGTTGCGGAAATCACCACGCGCTGGGGCACGGTCGATGTTCTCGTCAACAACGCCGGTATCACCCGCGACGCCCAATTCGTCAAATGGAAAGACGGCGCGGTCGCGGCAACCATGACGGAAGATCAGTTCGATTCCGTCATCTCCGTCAATCTCAAAGGCGTATTTGTGTGCGCGCAAGCCGTCGTGCCGCACATGATCCGCCAAAATTCCGGTGTGATTCTGAACGCCTCCTCCGTCGTTGGACTGTACGGAAATTTCGGCCAGACCAATTACGCCGCCACAAAGGCCGGGGTCATCGCTTTCGCCCGCACATGGTCGCGCGAACTGGCAAAATACAATATTCGCGTAAACGCGGTTGCTCCCGGTTTCATTGCGACCGAGATGGTGCAGAAGATGCCCGAAAAAGTTATCCAGAACATGCTCTCGCATACGCCGCTTGGCCGCATGGGCAAGCCCGAAGACGTTGCTGAGGCTTATGTCTGGCTCGCCTCCGACGCCGCGTCATTCATCACCGGTACCGTGCTTTCCGTCGATGGCGGATTAGTTCTGGGCACCTAAGCGTACTCAAAGAGGACTCATCAATGCCGTGTTACGCTACGATTACGTCGACCGCCCGATACGTCCCCGAAATCGAAGTCACCAATGACATGCTACGCGAGCAGTTCAAACATATTCCTGACTTCGTGGACAAAATGGAGGCCAGCAGCGGCATTAAGACGCGCTGGCGCGTGCCGGAAACCTGGGCGACCAGCGACGTCGCTTTGCCTGCAGCCAAACTCGCCCTCGAACGCGCCGGTAAGAAGCCTGAAGACCTGGACCTGATCATCCTCGGCACCGATTCCCCCGACTACATCACGCCTGCAACGTCGGTCGTTCTTCAACACAAGCTGGGCGCCAAGAATGCCGGCACGTTCGACGTAGGCTGCGCCTGCGCTTCGTTTCCCACCGGACTTTCCGCCGGCGCGGGTATTATCACTGCCAATCCCGGCATCAAGACGGTGCTCGTGATCGGCGTTTATCTCATGCACAAGCTCACGCTCCCCACCGATCCCATGATCTTCTTCTATGGCGATGGCGCTGGTGCGGCGATTCTTGAGCCCGCAAGTTCGCCGGGATTCATTACCTCCGCTTTCCGCGCTGACGGTTCCTATCACGACTATTGGGGAATTTATTCTGGAGGCACATTCGAGCCCGCGAGCGAAGACTCGGTCAAAAATGGCCGCACCGCCTGCACCATCAAGAATCGCTATCCTCCGGAACTGAATGAGGAAACCTGGCCTTTGGTCGTCGAGCGTCTTTGTAAAGATGGCGGATTCAAACCGCAGGACGTCGACTGCTACATTTTCACGCAGGTGCGCAAGCCGACCATTGAACGCGTTATGGAGCACCTCGGCGTTCCCGGCGAACGCGCCCACACCATCATGGAACAGTACGGATACACCGGCTCCGCCTGCGTCGGAATGGCGCTCGATCATGCCATCGAACAAGGCAAGATCAAGTCCGGCAATCTCATCGTGTTAGTCGGTTCCGGCGTCGGCTACAATCAGGCGGGCTGCGCGTTCCGCATGCCGTAGCTGCATCGGCTGTTCCCGAGGAGAGGCGCCGAATGAATCTGGGTATGACGCTTATCGTGGTGCTGGCTTGCGTGATCGGCGCCTCGGTTCTCCTCTTCTTCATTCTGTTTTTCTTTCGCCCCATCGCCATGACCCGATGGTTGCGCACTTTGGCCCTGTGGCGCGCCGGTGCGAGAAAAACGAAAGTCAAGACTGCGATTGGCGATCAAAGCATCTGGCAAGCTGGATCTGGCCCCACTTTGGTTCTCCTTCACGGCGCGGGCGATCAAGCCGGCACCTGGTACAACGTTGCGCCAGCCTTGAAGCCTCATTTTCATTTACTGATGCCTGATCTCGCCGGTCACGGACAAAGCGCTCCCGCGACCGGCATACTCAGTCTCGGAACGCTGCTCACGGCGCTTGAACAAGTACTCGATGCAGTCTCCACAAACGATAGCAAATTTGTCCTGATCGGTAATTCATTGGGCGCATGGATGTCGATGCTCTACGCGGACAAACATCCGCGACGCGTTTCGCGCGTGATCCTGATCGGAGGTGGCCCCATCAAGGGCGTCTCTGAGATTGGACTGATGCCGAAGAATCGCGAGGAGGCTCGTCGCGCCCTCGATGCTGTGCTCGATCCCTCGACGCCGCGCAGGCCCAACTTCGTGCTGGACGATCTTGTCCGCTTCACCAATCACGGGCCGATTTCTCGCCTGATTGCGGCTGGCGACGAAGACATCGCCAAGTATCTGCTCGATGGCAAACTGGCCACTTTTGAAGTACCAGTCGATCTGGTATGGGGCGCGTCCGACCGCCTCGTCCCGCTCGACTATGCACGCAAACTACAATCTCAGCTCCCGCGCTGCACGCTCACCGTTATCGACCGCACCGGACACGCCCCACAACTGGAACGTCCGCATGCGTTAGCGAAACTCCTGCTGCAAATTCTCGGGCAACCCGCATGATTACCGGCGACATTCTCGGAGAACGCGCTCGCCTCAGTCCCGATGATGTCGCGTTGATCCACGCTGCGACGCGGAGTGAGTTCACCTACGCCGCGCTGAATCGCCGCTCCTTGCAATGTGCCCGCGTGTGGACGGATCGCTGTTCGCTCCGCCCTGGCGACCGAGTATGCATCCTGTCAGAAAATCGCGTCGAGTATATCGACGCCTTCTGGGCCGCGGGCAAGTCCGGGATCATTCTGGTTCCCCTCGGCACACGCAGCACCGCTCACGAATTGCAGGGAGTCATCGCTGACTGCGGCGCGCGATGTCTCATGTTCTCAATGCGCTACGCCAAGGTCGCCGGCGAGCTCCAACTACTCGCCCCGATCGAACACACGATCAGCCTGGATGCTGAAGCGACGATGCCAAACATGCTTTCCTACCCGGAAGCCGTCGCGAGTGTTCGTCCCGATCCCTTCACAACCAGGATCCATCCCGAAGATATTTTTTGCCTGCTCTACACCAGCGGCACAACGGGACAGCCTAAAGGAGTGATGATTCCCCATCGCCAGATCGCATGGAACGCCTACAACACTGTTCTTTCCTGGCAATTGTGCGCGAGCGACCGCGTGCAAATCTTCACTCCCATGTATCACGCTGGTGGTCTCACCGTATTCATGACGCCACTGTTCGCCATTGGAGGTAGTGTCGTCTTGCATGACGGATTTGAAACTGCAGAAATCCTTCGGGCATTCCAGAAGTACCGCTGCACTCTGCTTTTCGGCGTGCCCACAACTTTCAAAATGATCTTCGATTCGCCCGAGATGGCGTCACTCGACCACAGCCACCTGCGATGGTGCGCCAGCGGAGGCGCACCGCTTCCCATGACGTTGCTCCGCGCTTATCAGGAGCGCGGGTTCACCTTTCGCCAAGGCTATGGACTGACCGAAGTGGGGGTGAACTGTTTCGCGATGAGCGACGAAGATTCACGCCGTAAGGCCGGCTCCATCGGGAAACCGCTTTTATTCACTGAAGCCAAGCTTATCGATTCTGCAGGAAATCACGTCGCCGACAACGAAGTGGGTGAACTCTGCCTGCGCGGACCGCACGTCTGCAAGGGTTATTGGAACAATCCGAACGAGACGGCGCGTGTGCTCGACACCGAAGGGTGGTTCCACACCGGCGACCTCGCCCGCCGCGACGAAGACGGATTCTTCTCCATCGCCGGACGCTCCAAAGATATGATCATCAGCGGCGGCGTGAACATTTACCCTGCAGAAATTGAAAAAGAGCTCCTTGAGCATCCCGCCGTGGCGGAAGTTTCGATCATCGGAATGCCCGATGAAAAATGGGGCGAAGTTCCTGTTGCCTTCGCCGCGCTAAAGTCCGACGCGAAAGCGAATGCCGAACAACTCATTGAGTTCCTGCGCCCTCGCATCAGCAAGATCAAACTTCCGCGACACATCCTCTTCGTCGATGCTTTGCCGCGCAATGCTTATGGCAAAGTCCTGAAGCTCGAACTCAGAGCACGCCTGCCACAGTGAAAGTTTGCCAACAAAAACGAACAACGTACCGTGCGGTGACTAAGACGAATTCGGTCGCTGTCGACGTGCACGATTTTGCGGGGGATCAATTTAAGGGAACCCGGATGGAATCTTGCGAGTGACAAGAACGGCAAATAGGCCATTCGACATTTATTGACTTCTCACTGAGCAGTGCCGTCTGCGTCACCAGCGGGCCCCGGGATTTGATTCCCCTGAATTCACTTGCCGTTCGGAGTCGTGACTACATCGCTGGGTGGCCCAACAGTGCCGTCCGCCGATACATAAGAAATACGATATGCGGCGGAGCTTGACGGCGGGGCGCTATTGTCGGAAGCGGTTGCTGCTGGCGACGGTCCGGCGATTCGCAGCCAGGATCCATTCGCCGTATCCTGGCGCTCTACGATAACTTTCAGGCCGGCTGGTACCTGACTGAATTGAAACACAACATGCGGAAAGGGAGAGCTCACCCTTTGCACGGTGGGCGACGCTGGCTTTGGAATCGCGGGCGGTCCAACGCGAACCACCACCGCCCGAGTCGGATCGCTGCGATTGCCGTTCTTGTCCACCGCGACCAGGCGGTACCAGTAACTTGCGCCCGGGCTGACATAGAGATCGGTGAATGTACGCGCAGTGCCGGGAACAGGATCGCCGATCACGAGGCCGACATCATCGGCGCGGCCCGAGCGCAGAATGAGGAACTGAGCCGTGTTCTCCGGAGGGTCGGCCGGTTCGAAAGTGACATTGGCTTTGCCTTCCGCCCCGCTCGCGCCGGTGATGAACGGTTCGGAAGGAAGTGAACGGTTCGCAACTGAAACTGCCACCGAGTCGCTCGGCGGCCCTTCCAGGTTGTCGAAGGCCACCGCAACGATGCGGTATTCCATCTTCGCGTTCGAAGTCTGGCCGAGATAGTCATCGTATTGCGGCTCGGGAGTGACCCGGGGGTTGAGGCGCACCCAGCTTTCCGGCTGCGGCAGTCCGGTGGTGGCGCGGCGTTCGACGAAGTAGCCGGCGATCGGGAAAGCAACGGGCTTCCAAGTTAAGCGAACCCGCGTTTGACCGGCATCGGCGGCTAGCCCCACAACTTTCGGCGGTGCGTCCGGATTTTTCGCTTGGGCGAAGGCGGCGCTGGAGGGATTGCCGAGATCGCCGCGGGAATTTACGGCGCGCACGCGATAATAATAAGTGGTCCCGCCGCGAACCTCGGTATCTTCATATTGAGCCGTGCCGGGCGGCAACGCCTGCGCGTCCAGCACCTCATATGGGCCCGCATGCAGTGAGGCACGCTCGATTACGTATCCGGAAAGATTCGGTTTGTTTTCTGCTTTCCAGCTCACGACAATCTTCCCGATTCCTGCGCTCGCCGTCAGCGGCTCGGGCGGTTCAAGCGCATGAAAGTCGGGATAGAAGATGCGGATGGAAGCAGCCTCGCTGCGGCGGCCGAACACGTCTACGCTGAACACGCGGTAGGTTAACATCTCATTGGTCGGGGCGTTGCGATCCATCAGCAACGGTTTTTTCGGATCCCATCGAAGGCCGACGACCGCGGGTTTGGCCGTCACCGGAGCAGCTGACTGTCCTCCACCGTCGCGCTCGACCGCGTAGGCCACGATAGTTTGGCGGTTGTCTGATGGAGGATTCCAAAACAGCGAGACGCCATTCCGGTCGCCCTTAGCCTGCACTCCATCGGGCGTGGGCGGCAGAGTGCTGGCTTGCGATGAATCGACAGGAGAACTGGTCATCTGCACGGTTGGCTTACCGGCGGCATCGAGACCTTCGACCTTGTAGGTTTTGCTTCCCGTGGGAACATTGTCCAGGGTCCAGGAAAGACCCAGGGCGCGGGCAAAGTCGGGCTCGCTGAAGGCTCGCAGGCTAAGGATGGCGACGAATTGTTTGCGCTGCTGGCTTGTGTCCGGACTGGCGAAGACGGAGGAAAGTTTTTGGATGACATCGCGGTCTTCCACGGACAAAGATTCCAGAGCTGCGGAGTCGGCCATTTTGATCAGTGGAACGAGAACCTGGCCGGTGGAGTCGGAGAGCCTCCAGCCGCCGGTCGGCCACTGTGATGGCGATGGAAACCAGAACAGGTGTACGTGGCCCTTGCCGTCAGAAGCAGCGAACATTTTTCCGGAAGTGTCCTGTGCCCTTGCGCCCGAAGCTGCAAGTGCAAAGAGCACTAAAGTGGCCGAGCAACGAATCATAAGGCGTAGCTTCATCGGAATCATAGGTGCACCGTCACGGTGACATCTCCCACCGGAGTTCCAACCGTGGCGCTCGCGTGAACGTCGAGCGGCGCGAATTCGGCATGGACCTGGGCCGACACGCCAACATTGACACATCCGCCGACGTTCCCCAGAGGCGTACTTACATAAACACAAGCGCCGGCTGATACCGAAGCGGAGAAGTCCCCGGCGATATGTGGCTGCGGAGTGACCGTCAAACCCATGTCGACGTCGCCTTTGATGTACCCATTGATCGAGCTGTCACCCGCTTCCAGATCAATGGATTCGCCGCCCCCAAGTGAGAGCCCAGCTGGCGACAGCATCATGTACATGTCGGCATCGGTGATGAGCAGGTGGCCGCGGATGCGCGGACCAGTCTGCTTGCCGGCATCTACATGCCACGGCCCGCTCGGGCCAAAATGAAGGTCAATGGCGGCGTTGTTCGCGCCGCTACCCAGATCCAGATAAGCGGCATTGTTCATGAAATTGAGACGGCCCCAGATACGTCCGTCAAAGTTGCCACCCGCATATTGGAAATAGCCGGTGAAATCACCATTGCTATTGTCGGGTGTCTTTAATATCCAGGAATGAAAATCCATGCGGGCGCCGCCATCGGAGCCGCCGGCCTTGATGACCAGATCGCCGTCTACAGTGCAGGTGAACTCATCCGAGGTGCCGATGCGCGCGCCCGCCATGAAGAGGAACGAATTCTGCGAGACGTCGGGAGTTTCCGCGCTCAATGAGCCCACATTCTCAAAAGCGCTGATCGGGAAATTATGGCCCATTCCTCCCTGCACCTTGAAGAGGCTGAGGCCGGGAGCAATTGGGACTCCGGAAGGCAGACTGAAACCTACGCGTGTCAGCCAGTAATCGTGTCCGCCCTGATAGCCGAGCCGGAATTCTCCGGTTACAGAGGGCCCGCCGATTTCGGTCAGATCTACCGTGCCGGAATACTCGGTGTTCGGTCCTCCGGAATACACGGGGTGAATGTGAGCCTCGGAAGCAGGTTGTCCCGAGGGATAAGGTAGATCAATGTCCACGCGCGAGTTTGCCGGCCCGGTAGAAGTGTAATTCGTGCCGGACTGGTCGAGTTCGTAATTCACCTGCATGGGCGCGGCGGGCATGACTTCGGACAAATGCACGGAGGTGGAGATTTGCGCTCCCAGAATCTGGGTACCGCTAGTGGGCACGGTCAGGTGCGCGGAGATCATATCCACGGGCGTGTGCCCGAGGTGAGAACTGCCGCCGAGTGGAACATCCTGCGCTTGAGAATTGCTAGGCAAATAGCCGTGGCCGTCCATGCCAAAGAAGAATGGAACGGGCTTGAGTGCGGCGAAAGTTGAGTTTTCAGCGGTGAAGGTAAACGCGGTATCGGCCTGCACACCCCACAGACCTTGCAGTGTGGTCAAGCTGAAGTGATTGGCCGTGAAGGCGACGTTGCCGAACGTCTTGGTGACCGGCGGCGAGGTGAAGGTAAAGGTGACGCTCGCTTGTTTGCCGCCGCCGGACTGCAGATTCGCATTGCCCGTCAGATGACTATTAAGGAGGGGGACATAAACGTCGAGGCCGTTGTAGGTTGCGGTCAGCGAACTGTATTGTACGGTCGCAGTGACCGAAGAGAAGCTAATGCTCCCGGCCAGCAGCGGCGCCGTGAACTTACCAGTGTTGAGACTGCCGCACAGGCCCTGATCATTCACTCCCCAACCTTGGGGCGAGGTCTGGAATGACGAACCGGAGACCAGGTTCATCGTGTACGGGTACACAGTGAGCGATGGCAAATTTATTCCGACCCAGTCCGCTCCGCCGAGCACGCCGCACGCAGCGGTGCCGGCTTTGTGGCTGAGGTCCAACTGAACGCCGCTGCCCTCCATCTGGAACGCGCTCCAACCGATGATGGTTCGCGGCAGAGTCAAACCGGTGGCGATCCAGTCTCCATTGGGATGCAGGACGGACGCAACGCCGTTCCACGACACTGGTATTTCGCCGGGCTGACGGAGCGAATCGTCGTTCAATGTCACGCTCAGGGTAGCGTTGAGATCGCCGCCGGCTTTTCCTTGTAACCGGTCAATCGTTCCTTTCAGCCGGGGCGCACTCTGCGCTAGTGTCAGGCTGGGCGAGACATCGAGGACTGTCCCCGCGCTGACATTGAGTCCGTCGGGGACGTCCCAGTTATCAATCTTCACCGGAACAGGAGGATATGTGTCGTAGCCGCCACTCGAACTGTTGGCCAGGTGAACGATCAGGTTGCCGGTGCCGGTGTATTTCGTTCCATTCTTCGTGAGGTGATTCTGGATGCCGTCAATTTCATAACTGCCGTCGCTGACCGCGAACAGGAACTTGCAAGGCTGCTTGGGATCGGAAGCGACCGCCTGGTATTGCGTCGTATTGGAAGCGACATACTGATCAGGCCCCAAACTTGGGGCCTTGCCCACGATCGCTTGCAGTGCGCCGTTTACATACTGCACTGCTCCCAGTCCGGAGGCGCTTTGTTTCGTCGGCGAGAGGACGCCGATTTTCAGCGGCGGCAGATTACTTCCCGGCGGAGCGGACAAGGTGTTCAGCAATGACTTTGCTTGTTCAAGTCCGGCTGAAGAAATACTTTGCGACGAGCCGCCTCCGCTGGCCGTGATGCCCGACGCGAGCATGCCCAGCGTGCGGCCGACCTCTCCTGCGATATTCGGATTGGAAGGTTCGGGGACGACCTGCGCTTGAATGCTTACGCTATGCGTTCCAATCTGCTGCACCGGCAGTGTCTGTGAGTCGATGGGCCTGCTCGTATCGACAATCGGTCCGTTCCCCGGACCTCCCATCGGCAGAAGAACTATTTTCCCTGGATCGATATCCTGCCGGGTTAAATTCTTTCGCTGCGTGGACGGGCCCAGGTCAAAATCCAGCTCAGACTGCTGACCGTCCACGTTCCAGGTAACCAGCACGTGGCCGCGGCCGTAGTAGTGAATGTAGGACTCAGCCACCATGCCGTCGTCGCAGGTGCTGCAAATCGCAACCGGGGCGCTCGGATTCTTACCGTCCGCTACCGGACCGCCGGGAGAAAGTTGCCCAGGCTTGATCTCCATCTTTTCTTGCGGCAACGATTTTTGTGGCTGCTGAGTTGGTGCAAGAGCAGGATGCTGCGTTGCTGACTCGATTTTTTCGGTCGCTGCACCGGAAAGATTGTTGGACATCTTCGGCACCATCTTCACGGGCTTGACCAAGTCATAGCCAGGGTAATCGGGATCGTCAATGCTCTTGAGATGAAGCGGGCCGTCGGCCGCCAGATCTTCGATGGGCACGATGGTGAGGGGAAAGCAGTAGATCATGTATGCATCGTTGGCCACCTGAGTAACGCCGGGAGCGGAAGAAGCAGAACCCCTCATCAACATTGTCTGGTAATTATTCTGTGCGTTGGATGCCGCGGAGTTGCTGCCCGGCATTGCGATCTTCTGCAGCATTGCCGCCTGCAGGAAAGGAATGCCGGACGGACCATCCACGCTGGCTGCCACCAGCGACACATTCACATGCTGAGCGTCGGCTTCCGAAAGCTGGAAGACGCGAATCTTGTACGTGTTTGGAGAAGTGTAACGATGCCAGAGAGCATACTGCTTGTTGATCTGGTCAGGCAGCGTGAATTTGATTCCCCGGCTGTCGATGGTCTGCTTGTCGGTGGGAATCGCGCTGAGCGGTTGCACGGTGCCATCGCCCCAATCCACAAAGACGTTGTCGAACGTCATCAGGTTGACGGTCTTTATCAGCCCCGAGCCGCTCTCGTTGGGCGTGCCGTGGGCTGAGTACGGGGAGTTGGTCAGATCCACCGTTCCGGAGAGCAACCAGCGATCGTTGACGTAATTGTTCGGGTCCTTTGGAGTGGCGTCGGCGTCGCTGACATTCAATCCATTGCCCATGCCGCTACCGGCGCACGTGAGCCCGGTGGGAGCCTGGGTTGTGCCCAGTTCCCAGACGCCGGAAACTTCGACTTCGATATCTGTCGTCTCGGCCGGTTGCGGAGTAGTGTTGCTCTGCTGAGGAATTCCTTGGGCTGACGTTTTGTTCAGCGCGACGTTCTGTGCCGTTTGCCGAAGCATGATGCCGTTCTTGGCGTAGCGGTGGAATCCTGCAACCTGCCAGAACAAGTGGTGCAGGTCAATAATCATCTGGGGGCGGCCATCTGCCATGGCACCGAATTTGTGCTGCTCCACCTCAGTGAGGAAGGCCGAATCCGGACGGTAAAACATAGGAGGAAGCGAGACCTGCCTGCCGTAGTAAGCAATATTCGATCCGGAAATAGTCTTCTTCGTAATCAGCGATTTTCGGTCCTGCGCGTAAATGCGCAGTTCGTAATAATCGGCAGTTCCTGGATTCTGCTCCTGCCACTGAAAAACAGCATCGTCATCGAGCAGCGGGACCACGACAGGTCCACCTTCATATTGCTGCTGCACTCGCGGCGCCTGCAGATTGATGACGCCCTCTGGAATGTTCTGCAACGAAATGGGTGGAATTTTCAACGCCGTGGGCAATCCGGATTGTTTCACCGCCTGCACATTCAACATGCCTTTGCCAGCGACGGTCTGCTGGTTGGGCGCCTGCAGGTTGATGTCCCGTCCGCCAGGCAGCGCCGATGAAAGCGCGCTGACGGTGACATGCAATTCGGTGCTGTTGACGTAGCGGGCCGGGCCGGCGGAGAACACAGCGGCAGGAACTCCCGCTCCGACGCTAAAAGTGACCTGAGTACCGGGCACAAAATTCGTGCCTTGCAAAGTAATATCCACGTTCTGGCTGCCAGCCGCGATCTGATTCGGGATGACGCGCAAAATCTGGCTAGGAGACATGTGCGCGATGTTTCCGGAAACCACTGTGAACGTATTCGCTGCCGTCGCGTGGGCGTTCCCCTGGGTCAGGCTGACGCCGCGAGGGCCGAGCGGCGCATTAGGCGCAATGCTTACCTGAGCCTGAATTTCATTGGGGTTGACACCCTTGGCCGACTGCACCGTGAGGCCGGCGCTTGGCGTAAACTGCAGCGCCATGGGAGACGCGAAATTGACTCCGGTCAGCGTGAAAGTAATCGTTGTTCCCTGCATTCCCTGAAGCGGAGAGAATTCGCGGATCGCCGGACTCGGGTTGCCGTTTGGTCCGCAATTCGCCGCCAACGGAGAGCAACCCGGCTTCGTAGCGGCAGCGATTGTGAACGGCATCGCAGAAAGCAGAGTCTTGTCGGCATCGATCAGTACCACTTGGCGCGCGCCGGGCTGCGCGCTGGCATCGATTTGCACCTGTGCCAGAATCTGATTCGGAGAAATTACTTGGAGCTTCGTGACTGTCAGTCCCTGGCTAGGAGTGAAAATCAGGTTCATAGAACGCGCGACGAAATTCGTCCCGGTGAAGGTGATGCTTACAGTTGAACCGGGTGCGCCCTGAGCCGGACTGAAGTTGATCAGCGTAGGAGGACTTGACGGTCTCGCCTGTGAGACGGCAAGTCCGCAGAGCAGCACGCTGACGGCGATCGCGTGGCACACGACTCCCCGAGTTGAAACCGTTTTGCTCAAACTCATAATGCAATCACTGGCCACGCACGACGAATCAGAAGGTGTGTTTGTGGCCCCAAGTCGCGGTCCACAGCACCAGCAACTGAGTGCTACGCTGATCAAATCCCATGATGTTATTCCGGTTCTGGTTGTAACTGCCCTGCGCCGAGAAAGTGCTGAACTTAAGCACTCCGGGAAGTATCCAGGAAATCCGTCCGCCGTATTGTCCGGTGAGTGTATCGCTGGTCAGAGAGCCATTGGCAAGAATTGTCCGCCCTTTCATGATCGAAAGCAGCGGCGAGACCTGCAACGCCGGCTTCTTCCAGACAAAGGCAGGCTGGACATAGAGCGTAATGTTCCGCGTAGTTCCGGTGGTCAGTCCATCGGCGGCGACCCAGTTGGCGCTGACCTGGGAATTCAGTTGGAAAAATCCCTTCGTCACCCAATTGGTGCCAAAGTTGAGTGAAGACGTGATCGTGTCGGCACTGGGAAACTGGTTGTTGTGATTCCAATCGCGAGTACCACCGGCGGTTAGGGTGGTAGAGCCAACCAGCCGGCTCACATTCGCGTTTCCGGAAATGTCGCGCTGGTCCTGGGCTCCGGTCTGCTCCGGAGGCTGCCCCATCAGCGATGTTGGTATCGTCCCGGTTTGGGTGAGTGATTGGCGCGCATCCACGACCAGATTCGTCTTCTTGTCAACCTGCTTGCTCCAGGTTTCGTCGAAGTTGTGCATCAGCAATTCAGCAGTCGTTGTCGGGTGAACGTTGTTTTCAAGAAAGGTGTAAGTCAACCCGAACGTTCCCGCATACGTCGTCTCGGTAATTCCTGAATCCACGCCGCGCAGATTCGGCTGGCTCGACTGGGTCAGGCTGGGATTGGCGGGATCGCCAAAATTCTCGCTGACATCGCGGTATGCCACATTCATGTTGGTCTTGCCGGTCTGGCCCGAGAAGCCCGTGCGCCAGGCGCGGCCGAACTCGGATCTCGACGTGGGATCCCCAGCGTTGGGATTCTCTCGGCTGAAGGCATACTCCGACGACCACAACCATTTCTGCGTGAGGTGCAGGTTCAACAGCGCGCCATAGACATCGCCGCGCGCCTCCGAGGCCACTGGGTTGGGCAGGACGATCGGATTACCCATCGAATCGAATCCAACCGCCGTGGCTGCTCCCGTATCTTGTGCGCTGAGCCACATCAGGCGGAACATCGCCCACTTCGGCAGCGGAGCCTGCCAACTCGCTCCCATCATCTTCTGGTGGAAGTTAATACCGGCGCCGCCACCGAGAGCTTCATCATTGGTATTTACAAAGTAGCCAAGCTTTCCTGCCGGTGTACTGAGCGTGGCTTCGACGCCCTGCCGCGGGGTAGCGGCCGTCACGAATTGAGCGTCTGTATAAAGAACCGGAGACACCGTTCCGAAGCGAAGGTTCGCACCCCACCCGTCGCCTTTATATCCCAACTCGAAAACGTAGTCGTTGACCAGTCCGTGGCTGGTGCGTTGCACCTCGGGATTCAAGATCGAATTGAGCACGCCGCTGCCATTGACGTTGAACTTCCACGGGCCGTTTTCATACATCATGCGTTCGGACACCGAGAATGTGTTCGAGTCGGGAGGATTGGATCCGGATGCCCACTGCGTGGTGGAAGTTATCTGTCCTTCTTCCGAAGGAGCTTTGTGGGCGGGAACGGATGGGGTGGACTTCGCGACTACCGTTGCGGGTGACGGATGAGCGGCGATGATTGTCGCGGGCGTGGGCCATGCTCCCAGGACTGCGGGCGGCGCTTCGGCATCGGTGCCCGATTGCATCACTGTGGCCGGAGCAACAGGCACTGCAAGAACCAGCGGCGGAGCGGCCCCTGCTTCTATGAACTTCCAGGACACTGCTTCATTGCCAACCGTCAGATTGACGTCGTGATTTCCGCCAGCGAGTTCGAGCGGCGGAGTGAACGACACCTTGGTTTCACTGACCTGCGCGACCGAAGTGACATCGATCTGATCCAGCATCAAGCTTACATCGGCGGGATTCACGGGGGCCTGGAAGCTCGCGGAGATAGTCGGCTTAAGATCAGTGATGCTGCCGTTCGCGGGTGGCGTCTGGCTGGAAATTTGCGAGGCCAGATCTGGACTATGCGGCAGCGTCGTCGGGATTCCGAGAGCCGCCAGTTGTATTAGATTCCCGCTGCCCACGAGCGCCGCTTTGGGAACAGCCTCCGCCACGAAACTCTGGGAAGAACCAGAGAGCACGAATTTTCCCGTAGGGCCAATCGCGTCCACACGCCAGTAATACGTCGTCCCAGGCGTGAGCTTGCCGTCGATGGCGCGCAGGTCCAGTTTCGGATCCGCTGTGAAATATTGCCGCACCGGCTGCTTGCTGTCTGGATCAGCGCTGACTACCACGTAGTAGAAGCCATGCGCGAGCGCCGGCTTCCACTCCAGCAGAGTGTGCCCAGCGGATGTCTTCGCTGGCACTGCGTGAGTCGGTGAGAGAGTCCCCTCCGGCAGCCGGTAGATGCTACGCAGGGGCAGCGGCTTGCGGGGAGTTCCTGAACTTTCGATGGTCCGCACCGTCCAGAAGAGTTCGCCCTCAGCTAGAGAGCTCCAGACTCGCGCCGGAACTTGCCATTCATTTTCGACCACATCGAACCACTGACTAACGCCGGAGACGTAGGGCTCCGTGGAAAACCCGACCTGATATTTCGCTGCAGCGGGAACCGGTGCCCAGAGCAATCGAGGAGGATTGCTGTTCGCAAATGCCGCTCCGTAAGCGGGCTCGACCAACTGCTGAAGGTTCCAGTCTCCTGGAGTTACGGCGACTACAATCGGCTTCGTGGCTATCTGATTAGGCTGCACGATCCGCAACTGTAGCGTATGGCCACCCAGGAACCACGTCGGCAACGACTGGTGCAGTGAGATGGCAGTGCTCTGACCGCCCACGATCGACGCGGAAAACTGCTCGACTACATTTCCGTCCCAAACCCACTGTCCGATCACAGTGCCGGTGCCTGTTCCGGCGAGGATAGCCTCCGCACCCAACTCCTGTCCCACTGCAACCACCGTGCCGTTGCGCGGATGTAGCAGCGCGATGTTCACCACCGACACAGGCGCGCCCAGGGAATTCGAGGAGCGCACATAGATTGGCTGGGAAGTCCCCGGTGCTCCATTAGCGTTAGCGCCGGTGCTGGTGCCGTCTAAATTCAAAACATTTACCGCTCTCAGGCCAAGCGTAGCCGTGGGGCTGAGGCTGATGATCGCAGTCATCAGGCCAGCGTTGATTACGGTTGTGCTGAAGGCCGCGACGTCAGTTGCGCGCGTGTGACCATCGGACTGGCTCACACTCTGCAGCGGAGGCGAGATCACGACGGTCGCGCCGGGGCGGAAGTTCGCGCCAACCAGAGTCATTTGGATCCGGTTGGCGGCCTGCGACGAAAACTGTGGAGACGAGCTGATCAGGCTCGGAGCCGGCGCGGTAGCTACCAGGAGTGGAAGCGCATTCGAAGTCAGCCCGCCGCCCGCAGCAAACGGATTGAACACCGTGATCTGGAGCGTAGCGGGCTTGGCGATATCTGTGCCGAAAATCGTCGCAGTAATTTGCAGGCCACTCTTGAAGATCGTGGGCCGGTTGCTGCCGTTAACCTGAACGACCGAATTAGCTTGGTAGCCGCTGCCGTTGACAGTCAGAGTGAAGGTTGCCGCCCCCGCCGCAACCGACGGAGGATTAATGCTGGTAATGGCCGGAGTGTTCTGCCCGGCTGCATCATGCGGCAACCACAGAAGGATTCCCAGAAACACTAACAGCCTTTGCCGAACCGTCGGGAACAGCGGGCAAACCGAGGGCCGGGCAGATTTGGAGACCAGCATGAAAAGCCTCTGGGAGCAGAATGGTCCTGATTATCGCCCGGACTTGGAGCTTGGAAAATTTCAAATGGTCCACGGTATCGAGATAGACATTGCCGGTTCATGTTCTGCTAGCGAATTGACCAAATGCGCGGCCGCAGAAATATCAGTTTCACCGCATTTAGCTTTGCTCCAGTTCAAAAAGATAGGCGGTGCGAATGGCTGGTACTTCGCAAATATTCTCTGGTGGCTTCGGGGCGCATCGGATCTTCTGGCAGGTGGGATCGGACTGCGCCCGGGACGACGGGATCCACACACGCTGGCGGCGGGTGATGCTCTGGATTTCTGGCGAGTCGAGAGCTTTGAATTGGACCGTCGTCTTCATTCGACTTGTCGCGTTGGATCTCGCGGCGAGCTTCCATAGCCTTCAGGATCCGCAGCGACAGCTGCGACCGAACGAAGGAGCGTCAGCAGTTCATTTCATGTGCTAGCGACAGCCCTTTAACAGTTGTTGACTTCCCTGAGATTCTCGTCTAGTCTCGCTCCCCAGTATGAGCCGTGCGGTCTAAATCCCCCTTGGACATTCCGGCTGGGGCCCCCAGGAATTCTGTTTTCTCGAGGGTTGGTGAGGAATCCATCTAAGGTTTGCGGACGCTCTCGCGTAGCTGCCGCTTTTGTCTTGTTCGCCGTTACTCTGGCCGCGGGCCAGAGTGTAACTGTCACGCCTATCAGTCTATCTTTTTCAAATCAGGTTCTGAGTACTCCGAGCTCTGTCCAAACGGTGACACTCCAGAACGGTCTGACCACTGCCCTCAAGATAAGTAAGGTTGCTACTTCTATATCTGACTACTCCGAGACCAACACTTGTCCGCTGAGTCCTTCGACTCTTGCAGCCGGCAAGACATGCATCATTTCGGTGGCTTTCACTCCTGGAGCGTTAGGCGTCCGCAGCGGCAGCTTGAAGATCACCGACAATGCCAGCAACAGCCCCCAAACTGTGACTCTGACGGGTACGGGAATCGCTGCGGTTACAGCCTCTCCCACATCGCTTGCTTTCGGCAACCAGGCGATCGGATTGAAAAGTTCGGCTTCGCCCGTAACGGTTACGAACAGTCAAACCACCGCATTGACGATCAAATCGATCACCAGCAGTCTGGGGGACTACACCACCACGACCACTTGCCCGCTCACGCCGAGTACTTTGGCTGCCGGCGGAAGTTGTACCGTCTCCGTCTTCTTTACTCCTGCAGCGGCGGGCTCTCGTAAGGGAACACTCACAATCAGTGACAATGCCAGTAACAGTCCCACGGTCTCCTTGACTGGAACTGGCGTAATTGCTGCAACCACGAATCCGACAACGCTATCATTTTCCAGTCAGGCTTTGGGGACAACCAGTGCGGCGAAGACAGTTACTCTGACTAACAACCAGTCGGCATCGCTGACAATTGGTTCCGTCACCAGCAGCGTAGCGGACTTTGGGGTGAGTTCCGCCTGTCCGGCAACTCTAGCGGGAGGGGCAAACTGTAAGGTTTCGGTCACGTTCTCTCCTAAGGCGATGGGGACGCGTTCGGGCACTCTGACCTTTAGTGACTCGGCCAACAACAGCCCCCAGACTGTCTCGCTGAGCGGGGCTGGCGCCGCAGCGAACTTGGTTTCGATTGCGGTGACCCCGGCCCCGGCTTCGATCGCGTTGGGGACAACACAGCAATTCGCCGCCACTGGAACCTATAGCGACGGAACTACAAAAACATTAACCAGTTCCGTCAAATGGACTTCCACCGCCGCCACCGTGGCCAGCGTGAATAGCAGCGGGCTCGCCACCAGTCTTGCGCAAGGCACGACCACCATTACAGCGACTTCCGGCACCGTTGCGGGATCTTCAACCTTGACGGTGACCGCGCCGGCGCTGACGTCGATCGCCGTCACGCCCGCCACCGCAAGCATTCGGCTCGGAACATCGCAACCGTTTACTGCGATTGGAACCTATAGCAACAAGAGCACGCAGAATGTGACGTCGTCGGTGAGTTGGAGTTCGTCATCTGCCGGCATCGCCAGCGTCAGCAATTCTGGCTTGGCTTCCGGGAACGCGCAAGGAAGCGCGACGATAACCGCAGCCTTCGGAACGATCAGCGGGTCCGCGAGCCTCAATGTTGCGCAGCCCGCGTTGGTGTCGATCGCGATCACGCCGTCGAATGCATCGTTTGCTTTGGGCACGACGCAGGCGTTGAAAGCGATTGGCACCTACACCGACGGCAGCACGCTGGACATCAGTACTTCGGTCTCATGGAACACGGCGAACTCCGGCATTGCTACGGTCAGTGGTCAGGGACTAGCCACCAGTGTCGCGGTAGGCGGCACGAGTGTAACGGCCACGTTGGGGTCGATCTCCGGGACAACCACACTGACCGTGAACCCGGCCACGCTGGTGTCGATCGCCATCACGCCTGCGATTCCAGCGATTCCGCTGGGCACAACAGTTCAGTTCTCCGCCACCGGAACGTTCACCGACGGTAGCACGCAAAACGTTACCGATACCGTGCAGTGGAGTTCGGACACAACCTCGGTAGCGACCATCAGCAACTCCACCGGCAGCCAGGGAATCGCCAGCAGCGTGGCGACAGGCACGGCCAACATCACGGCAACGTCGGGATCGGTGCAAGGTACGACGACGTTGACCGTGACTACGGCAGCGTTGATCTCGATCGCGGTGACGCCGGCCAGCCCGACGATCGCGCTGGGCACGACGCAGCAGTTGGTGGCTACGGGCACATTCACCGATGGCACGACGCAGAACCTGACAGCGACGGCGACGTGGAGTTCGGACACGCAGTCGACAGCGACGATTAACGGCAGTGGACTGGCCAGCAGCGTAGCCGTGGGCACGACGACGATCAGCGCGACGGCGAACAACATCACGGGATCGACGCTGTTGAGCGTGACTCCGGCGCAGTTGGTATCGATCGCGGTGAGTCCGCCGGCTACGAATATCCCACTGGGAACGACACAGGTGTTTACCGCACTCGGAACTTACACCGACGGCACGACGCAGGATGTGACGCAAGCGGGACACTGGAGTTCGACGAACGCGGCGGCGGCGACCATCAGCAACACGCCGGGATCGCAGGGACTGGCGAGCACGCTGGGCACAGGCACGACCGCGATTGGCATTGCGCTGGGCTCGGTCAACGGGACGGCAACCTTGACGGTGAACCCGGCGGCTCTAGTCACGATCACATTGGGTCCGCAGACTCCGACGATCGCGCTGGGTACGACGCAGCAGTTCACGGCGAGTGGAACTTACACGGATGGCAGCGTGCAGGATCTGACCGCCACGGTGCAGTGGACTTCCTCGTCGGCGATGGTAGCGGTGATGAATGCCACGGGACTGGCAACGAGTGCGGGAACGGGCACGGCGACGATCACGGCGATGCTGGGTACGGTGACGGCATCGACGACGCTGACGGTGGGACCAGCGGCGATCGTATCGCTGACGATATCACCCTCGACGGCAACGATCTCGCTCGGCATGACGCAACAGTTCCAGGCCATCGCCACCTACACTGACGGCACTACTCAGGACCTCACCACCTCCGCTACCTGGACTTCGGATACGCAATCGGTCGCGCTGGTCAGTAGCGTTGGACTCGCCAGCGGAATAGGGATGGGCGGTGCGAACATCACCGCCAGTGCGAGCGGCGTCAAAGGGTCTGGGGCCTTAACCGTGGGGCCGCCGGCACTGGTCTCGATCACAGTCACGCCGTCCGCAATTTCGATTCCGCTCGGAACTACGCAGCAGTTTGACGCCGTTGGAACTTACACCAATGGCTCGATGCAAGACCTGACTGGATCCGTGACGTGGAGTTCTTCCAGCAACGTGGCCAGCATCAGTGCCTCGGGTCTTGCCAACACAATTGCGACCGGCACGACGACGATCACCGCGAGTGCGGGCTCTATTTCCGCATGGGCAGTGTTAACGATCGCACCTCCGACCCTGCTCTCGCTGACCGTAACACCTTCGGCAGTATCCATCCCACTGGGAACCTCGCAACAGTTCGCGGCGAGCGGAAAATACACTGACGGCTCGACCCAGGATCTGACTGGGTCGGTTGCGTGGAGTTCCTCCAGCAATGCAGCAAGTGTCGGCGGCACCGGACTTGCGAGCGCAACGGCAACTGGGACGGCCACGATCACAGCCAGTGACGGCGCAATTTCCTCATCTGCTTCGATAACGGTCGGTCCGGCGGCGTTGGTGTCGATCGCGATCACGCCGTCGAATGCATCGTTTGCTTTGGGCACGACGCAGGCGTTGAAAGCGATTGGCACCTACACCGACGGCAGCACGCTGGACATCAGTACTTCGGTCTCATGGAACACGGCGAACTCCGGCATTGCTACGGTCAGTGGTCAGGGACTAGCCACCAGTGTCGCGGTAGGCGGCACGAGTGTAACGGCCACGTTGGGGTCGATCTCCGGGACAACCACACTGACCGTGAACCCGGCCACGCTGGTGTCGATCGCCATCACGCCTGCGATTCCAGCGATTCCGCTGGGCACAACAGTTCAGTTCTCCGCCACCGGAACGTTCACCGACGGTAGCACGCAAAACGTTACCGATACCGTGCAGTGGAGTTCGGACACAACCTCGGTAGCGACCATCAGCAACTCCACCGGCAGCCAGGGAATCGCCAGCAGCGTGGCGACGGGCACGGCCAACATCACGGCAACGTCGGGATCGGTGCAAGGTACGACGACGTTGACCGTGACTACGGCAGCGTTGATCTCGATCGCGGTGACGCCGGCCAGCCCGACGATCGCGCTGGGCACGACGCAGCAGTTGGTGGCTACGGGCACATTCACCGATGGCACGACGCAGAACCTGACAGCGACGGCGACGTGGAGTTCGGACACGCAGTCGACAGCGACGATTAACGGCAGTGGACTGGCCAGCAGCGTAGCCGTGGGCACGACGACGATCAGCGCGACGGCGAACAACATCACGGGATCGACGCTGTTGAGCGTGACTCCGGCGCAGTTGGTATCGATCGCGGTGAGTCCGCCGGCTACGAATATCCCACTGGGAACGACACAGGTGTTTACCGCACTCGGAACTTACACCGACGGCACGACGCAGGATGTGACGCAAGCGGGACACTGGAGTTCGACGAACGCGGCGGCGGCGACCATCAGCAACACGCCGGGATCGCAGGGACTGGCGAGCACGCTGGGCACAGGCACGACCGCGATTGGCATTGCGCTGGGCTCGGTCAACGGGACGGCAACCTTGACGGTGAACCCGGCGGCTCTAGTCACGATCACATTGGGTCCGCAGACTCCGACGATCGCGCTGGGTACGACGCAGAAGTTCACGGCGAGTGGAACTTACACGGATGGCAGCGTGCAGGATCTGACCGCCACGGTGCAGTGGACTTCCTCGTCGGCGATGGTAGCGGTGATGAATGCCACGGGACTGGCAACGAGTGCGGGAACGGGCACGGCGACGATCACGGCGATGCTGGGTACGGTGACGGCATCGACGACGCTGACGGTGGGACCAGCGGCGATCGTATCGCTGACGATATCACCCTCGACGGCAACGATCTCGCTCGGCATGACGCAACAGTTCCAGGCCATCGCCACCTACACTGACGGCACCACTCAGGACCTCACCACCTCCGCTACCTGGACTTCCTCATCGCCGGGTGTCGCCGCGGTAAGTACGACCGGCCTGGCCTCTTCGCTTTCCAGCGGCACAACTACGATCAGCGCGAATTCTGGGGGAGCTAGTGGAGGATCGGTACTTGCAGTAACGCCAGCTGTCCCCGTATCGCTGGCCGTCAGTCCTACGACAGCTTCAATCGCATTTGGAGCGCAGCAGCAATTCCAGGCACTCCTTACTTATAGCGACGGCTCTATCGTGAACGTTAGCACCCTGGTTACATGGAGTTCTTCCGCCAACACAGTCGCTACCGTCGGCAGCACAGGATTGGCGAGCAGCGTGGGTGCGGGAACCACAACCATCTATGCCAGCGCCAGTAACGGATTGATTGTCGGGAGCGCGTTATCCGTCTCGCCTCCATCTCTGATCTCCATCGCAGTCACGCCGGCGAACCCGACGCTTGCCTTGAGTTCCTCGCAGCAGTTCGTTGCCACTGGGACCTACGCCGACAATAGCACGCAGAACCTTACTGTTTCGGTCAGTTGGGCATCGTCGAACTCCAGCGTGGTCAGCGTGAGCAGTTCTGGCCTGGGCACCGCGCTCCAATTCGGCAGTTCAACCATCACGGCAACGTCGGGGAGCATAAGCGGATCGGCCGCGGTCACCGTACCGACTACATCTGCCATTCCGGCGAGCCTTTTCGACATGACGATCAACAAGACAACTACCCCGTGGCCGGTGGATACGTTCAATGGCCAAAGGCTGCTGGGCACAGGCACGCTTTGGGGCGATCTCGAAACTGCGAACGGCACCTACAACTGGACTGTACTCAACAAGTTTGTTTCTAACTGCGCAGTCCCACGGGGTGGATCTGATTTACACCTTCCTGGGCGTGCCGTCGTGGGCCTCCTCCAATCCGAGCGACGCAACCTGCAGTTCGTGGCCCGGCTCCTGTGATCCGCCCAACGATCTCAACTCCGATGGGACAGGCAGCAACGCGCAGTGGGACAATTTTGTCACGAGCATTGCAAACCAATACGGCACAAAGATCAAATACTGGGAGCTCTGGAATGAACCCAACGTTGCCGGTTATGCGAATCCGAAAACCTGGACCACTGCCCAGTGGATTCGCATGGCGAGCGACGCCCGCCAAATTATTCTTGGCATCAATCCCAGCGCAGTCATTTTGAGTCCTGGCATTGCGGTCGGCACGACCTGGCTGACCAACTTCCTGGCTGCGGGAGGTGGAAGGTATGTTGATGTAATCGCCTTCCACGGTTATGCGAATCCTCCCGAGTCGGTGGTCTCGCTGATCACCCCTGTACGCTCCGCAATGACGGCTGGGAGTGTTAGTTCGTTGCCGCTCTGGGACACAGAGGCGAGCTGGGGGCTGGATACGGTTTTGCCTGACCCGAATATGCAGGCTGGCAGTGTAGCGCGCTTATACCTGCTAAATGCCGCGAATGGCGTGGCCCGCCTGTATTGGTACGGATGGGACTTCACCAATCGAGGAACGTTGTGGCAGACGACTACCTCTACAAACTGCGAGACCCCGAACAACAATGGCTACATTTGCCTGGCGGGCACGGCCTATGGGCAGGTCTATAACTGGATGAACGGCGCGGTGCTTTCCGGGTGCTCGAGTTCCGGCACAATCTGGACCTGCAATTTGGCCCGGCCGGGCGGTTATCTCGCGCAGGTGATGTGGGACAGTTCCCGAACCTGCAGCAACGGTGTCTGCCAGACAACTCCGTACACTCCGCCGTCACAATTCATTCAATATCGTGACTTGAATGGCAATACTTTTACTGTGACCGGTTCCGTCCCGCTCGGCGCAGAACCCATCATCCTGGAGAATTAATCGGAAGCGAGGACGAGCACACATGAACTGGAAAAGCAGGCTCATTCTCGGAATATTCACCGGTTCGCCATGATGGCGGCGACGTATTTCTTGCCCAGAGGAGGTGCGCTGCGAGACGCCTTTTTTGTGGACTTTCCCATGACGGTCGGGGTCTTGGCGATTTTTGTGTTGCTCTTCGTGAAAACTGAAATAACACACTGCTCCGGTGGCAGAATCCTCCCGAATCGCCTCCAGCATTAGGATCAACGATCTCCGCAGGTGGTGCAAGATGAGTGCTATTGGGGATTTATCAAAGGGAAAACGGCATGCGTCATGTGCGATGGCGCATGCCGTTGTAGCTTCATTAGTGCATCACGACCCGAGTGCCGACTTGCCGGTTCGTCTGTCGCAATCGTGGCGAATCGAGAAGACGCTTGAGAGCGAGGGTCGTCGCCGCTAATCTAGGGACGACTCTATCGCTACACGCGCTTTCGAACGTACCAGATCAGTACGGAAACCATCAGCCAGGCTGTAGTGGCGCCCATGAGCACTATCCATGCTCTGTAGCGGGGCGCGAATTGCCAGACTATCGAAGCGAAAACTAACAGTCCTAGGCTCCCCATCGCTGAACCTGCGGCATCAACGCTGGCTGCCTCTCGCCCACGCCGAGCCCCGCTCAGTCCTTTCTCCTCTTTTTTCTGTTTCTCATGTTTCTCAATCAGCGTTGCGCTGGCTGGAAAGATCGCCGGAAACGCTAAGAACAGCCCACCGATGCCAGGACCAAACCTCTTGGCGATGATGCCTGCGGCAACCGTAATCAGTCCGCCGAAGAGAAATCGAATGGCGTACTCATACCATCTGGTTTGGCCGATGACCGAAGGATCCACCTTGATCTGCATCGCTATTTCAGCCAGATGTACTTGAGTCCGAATGCTATCCCAAACCACAGAGGAAGTGAGCAGATCGTGACCAACAGAGCGCTCATTTTGTAACGCATCATGGCCCAACTGACGCAAGAGGCGAAAACCATGAACGCTATTGCCCCCGCTATCATGGAGCGCGATTCAGTGGCAGCATAGGATGCGCCTTCGGTGGCGATCGTCAGCCCCAAAGTCGCGAGCGCGATTGACGGCGCGGCGCCAAATAGCCCTGCGAAGCTCTTCGGTTTTAGCAGATCGCCTATGATTGCGAACCCAGATACGACTGCACCGCCGACGAGGAACCGGATGAGAATTTCGCTCATCTGTCTTGATTCCTCATCGCATCCCTGATTTCACCAGTTTTCGAGCGTGATCCGGTCCCTTGACTCCCAGCACGCGGTATTGTTCCCTGGAAAGCTTGTGGTAGTTCACAAAGAATTCTTCCAATTCACGACAGAATTCCTTCCCCAGATCAGAGATCGTTGTTATGTCCGCCCAACTGTGTGCATCTTTCTCAACGGCAACGATTCGATCATTGCGTTCTCTATCTTTTGTGCTCCCCTGCTCGCCCTCGATCACACCGATAGGACGGCACGATAGTATGCACCCGGCAAACGCAGGCTCGTCCATCAGGACCAAAACGTCTACTGGGTCGCCGTCGTCAGCTTTGGTTGAAGGGACGAATCCGAAGTCATAAGGAAAAGTCATGCCCGCTGGCAACACCTTCTTCAATTCGAAGATGCGCTCATCGGGATCAAAAGCGAACTTGTTTCGGCTTCCTTTCGGAGTTTCGATGACTACTCGGAGCAATTGCTTGTCATCGGAGTCGAAAGCCTTGAGGCGGGACGGGTCGGCGAGACTATTTTTTGGGCTCATTCCTATTCCGATCTCTACTGCAACGTGGATGCTTTATGAGAGAGGAAGGTTTGTTCTCTTCGCAGAACATTGATACCAATGCGGTCGTTGGAAGAGGCAGTCGCGGAATTAGAGACTTTGCTTCGCCTGGACGGAAACGAAACTGAAAGGATCGAAATACGGTGTCAGCGAAGTATGTAGGCGTTTACACCACCCTAATGGGCCGTTGATGGATGGTCGGCGAACCGGGAACAGGCTTTGCTGGTCAATTGGTGCTAAATCAGGTGTTAAATCGCCGACATGGTATAATCATTATCCGTGTATGGATGAACTGCCTTCGTCCAAACGCTGCAAAGCAAGATCGTAGGTCGCGTCGGTCAAAGTTTCAAAGGAGCAATGCCGAGCTTTGGGCAAGAAGTGTGCTTCCATGCACTTTTCGCGTGGACACAAGAAAACCCGATCGTTAGGGAAGATTATCTAACGACCCAGCTTGCTCAGAAATGTTTCGCCGACAAGAGCGGCTCGGATTGCCGGGATGAGGTCCGTGGAGGCATCGGATTTCAAAACATAGCCTTGAGCTCCAGTAGCAAGTGCTTGCTTGGCAAGAGTGTTCGAATCGTGCTGGCTAAGAAAAACGATTCCACTGTTGGGAGCGACCTCGTGAATGCGGGGGGCGGCTTCGATCCCGCCCAGTGTAGGCATGGTGACATCAAGGACGACCACGTCCGGTTGAAATTCTTCGGCATAAGGGATGCTATCGAGGCCGTTTGCTGCCTCACCGATCACTTTAAAGCCGTGCGTCGTCAATAACTCACAGATCGTCCTGCGAACAACCTCGTGGTCATCTACAACCAATACTCTGAGTGCCTTCTGCAATTTGCCACCCATGGCTGAGTACTGCGAGATTATCAGACGGGACGGATCTTCCCGATACCCGGAAGCCTGTATGCGTCGCGATTCGGAATAAGCTCTCCCCCGCGGTTATCTCTGGGTTGGAAGCCCAGCTTCCATCCACCCCTGTTTTCCGTCGGGGTAGTGCGCCACATTCGTGTAGCCCATCGCCGCCAATTCACGGGCGGCGTATTCGCTGGCGTGTCAATGCGTGTTGGTGCAATAGGTGACGATCTCTGCGTCCTTGTTGGGCAACAGTTACGAGGCCAGTTCCTCGAGCTGTTCGGGCGGAATGTTCAAAGCTCCGGGTATGTGCCGTTCGCGATAACGTTCAGGCGCTAGAGTCTCAACGACTGTGATTCCTTGCTTCCGATCGAGCTTGGCCTTCAGGTCTTTCGTCGAAATTGTGCGTTCCATTCTGATCCCCCTGACAACATTTTTAGTCATACCTATACCGCAGCTCGGAGCCGCTTACTATCTGACGAATGGGCTTTCTTGGGCATCGGGATGCTTACAATCACTGAGGTACCTGAATCATTCGATTCAATGTTCATTTCCCCTTGGAATTGACGTATGCGCTCTCGAATTCCCATGATCCCGACACCGGAGCGCTGAGACTGAATCTCCGACAACCGCTCGGGTGATATCCCCTTTCCGTGATCTCGCACTTCTGTTCGGACACTTTCGCCTTCGCGAGCGAGTCGGATATGAGCGGTCTTGCTGCCAGAGTGTCGGTAGATATTTGTTAAGCACTCCTGCACTATCCGGAAGATTGCAAGCTCCATGTCGCTAGGCAGTCTTCCAATATCGTCTGCAACGTCGAGCACAATCGCTACGTCACTGCGTTCTGACAGCCCCTCTACGTACAGGTTAAGCGCAGACGCGAGGCCGCTTTCATCCAACAGCGGTGGATGTAACAGGTAAGAGGTAGTGCGTATCTCGCGATGTAACTGCCGAACAACTGCCTCGATCTTTTCCCCTTCTCTTGCGAGCTCCGGTGCAATGCGCTCTGCCTGGCAAACCAATTGCGCGAGGTTCATGACCAGCACTGCCAATGTTTGCCCAGCGCTGTCATGCAAGTCGCGCGCAATACGCCGACGTTCTTCATCCTGCGCCCGCATCAGGCGCGTCATGTCGTCGGCAATCCGAAGCTTCTCTGCTGCCTCTCTCTGGTCATGGATGTCGAGACAACCGCCCACGTATCCTTCAAAGATTCCATCCGCTGTGAAGCGTGGCACACCTCGATCCAGTATCCAGCGGTATTGCCCTGTGTGATGCCGCATCCGGTACTCCATTTCAAATGGACGCCGCGCATCGAAGTTGCGAATGTAGATTTCGAGGCAGCGATCGAAGTCCTCTGGATGCACATTCTCCGCCCAGCCATTGCCTGACTCTTGTTCGAGAGTCCGCCCGGTGAAATCCAACCACCCCTTGTTGAAGTAATAGCAAAGCTTGTCCGTCCCCGACATCCACACCATCATGGGCGAAGCTTCGGTAATCACGCGAAAGCGCTGTTCGCTTTCCCGCAATGCTCGCTCAGACTGCTTTTGCGCTGTAATATCCCGCGCCACTTTCGAAGCGCCAACTACACGCCCAGATGAATCTCTCACAGGAGAGATGGTCAGCGAGACGTCGATTAGGCTGCCATCCTTCCGCCTGCGGACGGTGTGGAAATGGTCTACGCGCTCCCCTCGTCGGAGACGATTGAGAATATCCGACTCTTCAGCGTGGCGTTCGAGCGGAATGATCAGGGTGATGTTGTGTCCGATGGCTTCTTCAGCGGTGTACCCAAATATCCGCTCCGCGCTCCTATTCCAACTCGTAATCATGCCATCAAGGTTCTTGCTGATAATGGCATCATCGGAGGAGGCGACAATGGCAGCCAACAGACCCGTTATTTCTTCTGCTCGCTTCGGCTTGTTCATATCGGGTAGCGACGACCTGTCCGCCCAAGAGCGTTAGGTTCCATCTGTGAATCGACGTGGCATTTCCTGCTTGCTTTGCTTTTCCAGCTTGAGGAACAACTCACTCAATGCTATTGATCTTCGGGAGAGAAGCCGAATACAGCAAACACTGTAGGGACGCTAATCAAGCCGGGATCTACAAAATGTCATCACAGGATTTCACTCATTTGACAACCCGTGGTCCTGGATCAATGGGTGTAAACGTCTATTCGACGTTGGCAAGCATCGCTAGAACAAAAAAACTGCCTTCCGGGGAATAACTATTGTCTTCAGCGTTTAAGCCCGCAGACGTGGCTCTAGGCCACTTCGGAATGGATGGTTCTTCCTGGCATACTCTTGCCCAGATAGTTGGCCCGTGCGGCCTCCCCCTCGGTAGTGTTCGTCAGTAGGTAGCGGTAGTCTTCTTTTTGCGTTGGCTTTACGGTAATCGTCGAAATCCTTAGCCATCGCGCAGCAACCGGCCGATCCGAGGGATGAATTTCCCAAACTGAGTCATCATCGAGGACCATCACACGACCTTCCTCCTGCTTATCGCGCAGCCAATGTTCCTCGTGGGTTCTGGTGTAGATGGTCATGCCAGCACGACTTCAGCATCCCGTAGATGCAACGGAAAAGCGGCGAACCACTTGCTGACGCAGTGGAAAACTCACTAGGATTCTGCATCCACCGGGAGAGCAAGTCAAGGTCGCTTGCAAAGCAGCAGGACTCGATCCAAGCCTCGGACCTAGGCAAGCAGTTGGCGATAAATCTCGATAGCATTCATTGACCGCGCCTGACTACACTACTAGCAAAACGGGCCGCAGACTTCCGCATGGCATGAAAATGAGGAGGGTTTTATGTCGAGCATCCATAACATCGCGTTCCTCGTCGGACGGATCATTGCAGGCGGGTTTTTCCTCATGAACAGCTTCAACCACTTCGCGCAACGCAACATGATGACCGGATACGCCAAGAGCAAAGGTATACCCGCTCCCGCGCTGGCAGTGGGCGGTTCGGGTGTACTCCTTTTCTTAGGTGGACTGAGTCTGCTCCTTGGGTATCACCCGACTATCGGAACGGCATTGTTGGTGATTTTCCTTCTGGGTGCTTCGTTCGGCATCCACAATTTCTGGACAATGCGAGACCAACAAGCAAAGCAGGGAGAGATGATCAACTTCTTAAAAAACATGGCCATACTCGGTCTCCTGCTAATGACCTTGGCCATCCCGCGGCCGTGGCTGATGAGTCTCGGTCGTTAATGCGAGACAACTCTCGAAAGATCCCCTTTACACTCATCTGGCCTTGCGCAGGCCACTTGGGTGGGAGTGGACTCCGTCGCCGTGTTCGGAGAATTGCCGTCGAGATGGGACAGATCGTTACTGCGATTCCGATCACATCAAGCGACCTTGGGTGGTTGCTGCAATGCGGGTCCGTCACTAGTTGTTCCTTCGCGGGGCGGAACGTAAGTGAGAAGCATCCAACTCGCCCGCACACCCAAAAGAAGGAGTGCGCCCATCGTCACCGCAAGCAAAGGCAACAAGGTGCCCTCGTTGGCCGCCAATATGAAGGTGACTACCGGTATTACCGACGACACAATTATGAGCAGGCGCCCAACTCCGTCGACACCAACCCATCCGCTGCCCGCCTTGCAACTGTCATGAAGAGTCCGCCAGAGAGCCATACGCCAACTAGCATCGCAGGGCCGACCCATTTGAAATGCCGCTTCATCCCAACCCTTCGTGCAACCACATAAGCAAACAAGAATGTTACTGGCATAAGAATCGTACATACCCACAGGTGCCGAGAATCAAAATTCGATCCTGCATCGATATGGACAAGCACATCGGGCAACCAGAAACTGAGCGCTCCGGCGACTGCGAAGGAGAAAGCCAATCGCCACCGTTTTGTTCCAGAGGGCAAGGGCAATGACTGGACTCGTGTTGTGCCCCGGCTCCAACCACCTACTTGTGCCATGGGAGACCTCCTTGGCTTCGAGCTAGATCCACTCGCTGGACGAAGGGGCTTAAACGTCAGTCGTTCACTTTGCCTTTCCTGAGCGATGCTTCCTGGAGTTCATAATTCTCAGCCATCTTCTCTCCCAGGATCACCAGTAATTGTCGGCAGAGGTCGGGACGGTTGCGCAACAATGAGTCCAACGCCGAGAGACTCCAAAAACCGAGTTCGGCGTCCTCGGTCACTGTCGCGGTCATACAATAGTTGCGCTGGGTGAGAGTAGACGGCAGGCCCACTAACGCACCTGGACCATAGGAACGGTCGAAATCCGAATTGTCCCCAAAACCCAAACTAACTTTTCCGCTGAGAACGACAAACATACCCAACGCCCTGTCTCCGTGCCGGAAAAGCACGTTGAACCTTGGCTTGCGGACTTTTTCACTACGCTGTTCGAGAATGGTCTGCAGATTAGCAGAAGCGATGTCGCCAGCCATAAGCTACTTCCTTGGCGAGCAATTGGCGTAGATTAAGCTCGAATATCCTGTTCGTGGTATGACCCACGTCACGCCTCAAGGTGACCAGCCGCACAAAAGACCTTTCGACTGCGGTCGCCCTCAAAAGAGGGCCGAACCATCTTGAGTGCGATCGCCTAATTACGTCAACAATCCACAATCCTCGTGCAGTCAGCCGATGTGGCGCAAGCCTTGCACAATGTTTAGCCGTGACGCGCGGTAGGCTGGAACCGCGGCACTCATAATCGCCACAACAACGGCTACTGGGAGGGATACTGCAAGTGTAGTCACCGGAATTTTCAGCAGGACTGCAAAGGGCCCGGCATTTCGGGAGTGAACCATGGCAAAAACCAAGCCGTAGGCCAAGAAAGTCCCAAACATCCATCCGCACAGGGTCAGTGTCATTGCTTCCCCTAGGAACAACATCCAGAGCACATGTGGGGCAAACCCCAAGGACCTCATCATAGCGACTTCGCGCGTTCGTTCACGAATCGACATGGCAATCGTGTTTCCGGAAACCAGCAATGTCGCAAACAGAACGGCCAGACTGATGCTCAGGATGAATGCTTTCACGGTTCCGAACATTGCGATCAAGCCAATGTCAAATGCCCGTTCAGATTCAGTCCGAGTGGGTTCGGGAGAGTTGTGAAACATTGTGTCTACGGCAGTAGAGATATGGCTGACGTTCTGAGGCGAATCCGCCTGAATCAGAAAGAGTTGGTCTTTCTCGAAATGGGCGGCTTGTTGTGCGTAGGCCCAGTTGAAATAGATGGCGCGTACGGGATAGGGAGACTTGAACATACCGCGTAGGTTCAGATCGAGCTGAATAGGCAACTCCACGCCTATGAGAGTGAGATGATCGCCGATTTTCCAGCGGTGCTCCTGCGCCAATTCGCTGCCGGCGATTGCCCCCGCAGGGTCTTTCTTCCATGCCGCAACCTGCTCGGCGGGGATTTGATACTCGGGATAGGCATTCAGATACTCTTGGGAATCGGTGCCGATTTTTGAGAAATCATCGGACGTGGCCCCCTTGTAGTCTGCATCGAAGAGGTTGAGGGGAATTACATCCATGACTCCGGGAATCGATCGAATTTTCTCGCGGTAGTATGCGGGAAGCGGGACGCCCAAAGAGACGCGGTGACGACAGACAATATGACTGGCTGAGATGGTACTCCACTCGTCGATGTAGAAAGTTCTCCAGATGGTCATCATCAGTGTGAGCAATAAAAAAGAAAAGCCAAGGCTGATGATAGTGAGAACGCTCCTTCGCTTATTTCGCCAGACATTTCGTATGGCAAATTGCGACAGAGTCATTGAAAGAACCCTACGATGACAGACACTACTGGGCAGATTCCGCTTTAGCAAACCGAGTGTACTACCATCTTGGCGAAACATTCCTATTACGCTCATTGAGGGTCGGCCAGGGTCAATGAGCGCTATCGCCTGTTAAGTTGGCCTCAGGGCGCACATTCGGACATGGAGCGAGATGTCAGTTAGCAGCAGCTTGTACCGGTAAATTCGTAATAAAACATGGAGACCTTGATTCGCGAGCCAGAGGAGGATAATGACCATTGAACACCGGTTATGCTTGGCAAGAACTGTATGAGGCGGCAATCCTCGAAACCGACCTGGCGAAACTGCAACACTGCCTTTCGGCGGCCAAGGCAGCGATCGACGCCCGCCTTCAAGAACTACAGGCAGACCACGGGGTTCTTCTGAAGAGCGCCTCGCCATCAGCAATGCACTTGTGTGACTGACTGCGCTAAAGAAAGAGTTGCAGGCCCGCGCGCTCACGACTCAGTCGGCAAAAAAAAACGCCATTTCGCTTATTGACGCCTGAGCTCGGCCTATCAATTCTCTATCTTCATCTCGCTCGTCCAAGGCGAATTTGCTGTTCGTGCCGTCTAGCAAATTGGACAGCTCCGACCCTCATGCTGATTTGTCAATTTGGCTTGATCAGCATTGATGAAGAGCACTGCATCGACCAATCCCCATATCACTCATCGATCCCAGCCTTGCGTTTTGCGAGCGCTGCTGTCGGCAGCTGACCCGTGTGAAGACATAATTCAGGTGTCTTGTATCGCCAGGCAGTCGTGGCTCTTTGTTTAGTGGGGCGTGTTAAAGCGGAACTCGACCAGCTCCCGCGTTTCGTCGGGAGCCGGGGCGTACTTCCAATTCGCTACGGCCTCTTGGGCGGCCTTTATCAATAAAGGATTGCCGCCCACTGGCTCGACAAATTTCACTGAACCGTTTGGAGCCACGGTAGCCCGCAGCCGGACCATCCCTGAAATCTGCAAACGCCGCGCTAGATCGGGATAGGTCGGAGGCACTCGATGCACCACTTCGCGTACCTGCCGAAGAGTGTCGGAATCCTGGGCTGACGCGGCCTTGACCACCGGCAGCAGCAACAGGAGAATGAAAATAAAACGAAGAGACATCTTGAGCACTTCCCAATCTTGGCCCTAGTTTAGCCGAGGTTCGAGTCAACGCCGCAGTTACAAAGGTCACTTGCCCGTCTAGTTCGGCAAAACATCCCGACATTGTTATGGAATCGTTACGCTTGAATGAAAGTGCCGAGCCTAACAGTTCGCAACCTCGCGCGACGGATTCATGCCGATTGCCTGGTCTTTCCCAGCTGCTTTGGCTTGACAAAGGCCCCTGTCTGCCAGCTTGAGCACCTCTTCATATCCAATTGCTTTGGCATTTTCTTCCAAAAAGGGGAATGCCGCCCAGCCAATAGAGCAGGTGCGGCGCAGTTTGCCGTCAGAGCTGACCACGAAAGGTTTCCCTCGGATCGCTTCCAGCACGCGCAGGGCGAGAATATCCGCTTCTCCGCGATCGGTGTATCGAGACACGATCAGAAATTCTTCTCCGCCCCAGCGGACCAGTAGATCAGAATTACGGATCGCGGAACCGATGCGCCGCGATATCTCCACTAGCACACGGTCACCTGCATCGTGACCGTACAGGTCGTTTACCTCCTTGAAATTGTCCACATCGATCAGATAAAAAATCAGATCCCGCGTGGACCGGTCATGCCCTTCCGCGTATGCTCGCACGGTTCGCGCGACGTCGCCGTCGATCGTAGCCGAAAAGAACCGCCGGTTCCGGATTCCAGTCAAGGGGTCGGTCATGGAAGCCTCCTCCAGCACCTGATTCGAGTGCTGCAGCTCTTGGTGCAACCGGTGCTGCTTGGTGAACACTATGGCCGCCATGACGAACATTGTCACTGCTGTGACAATCACGCGGAAGCGGACGATCTCTGCCGGCACTGAACCGTCAAACAGCGCGGTTAGCGCAATGACGGGCAACGATAGCACCGCCAGCATCGCAAGGCTCCTCACCCAAGAGCCTCTCTCTTCGTCTTCACGAGTCTCCAGACTCGGCGTCAGGCCGCGCCCGCTGACCGCCACCATCATGAGAACCGCAAATGACGCTAAATAGGGCGTGTCGTACCAGCTCCCGACATAATATTTATTTTGCTCAACCGCAGAGTTCTCCACTAGAAAAGCTACGCTGTTAAACAACACGGCTCCGAGAAAATTCGCGTAGAAACGCCGCCATGCGCCTGCCCTTCCTCTTCTTAACATCCCCAGCACTATCGCCAAGACCACAATCTCCACCACGTAAAGTCTGTCGAAGTTCTGGTTGTAGAGTGCATCATTTTTCGAGACGTAGTGCCAGCACTCCACAAAGTACACGTAAAAATAGACCCACCAAAACATCAGTAGCAGAAAATCCAGCACTCCCAGCCGTGAACTGCATGTGGATGGTTGTAGATGCGGCCGCAGCAACAGCCCTGCCAGCATGGGAACCCCGGCGACGAACAAGAGCACATCCCCAGCAAAGACCTCGGGCATGGGCTTGTGCAGGAAAATATCGTAAGCGATCCACAAGCTCTGATCCGCCAGCCAGAGGAGCCAGCCAGCCGCCTGAAGAATCCAGAAAGCACGCACCCGTCCCTGACTAGGGATAGCATTCCCGACAAACGCCAGCATCGGCGCCAACATGGCCAAAGCGCACAAAATATCGCTGACTGCAGTGAGTGTAAAGCCACGTGGTAGCCATGCAGACACTAAGGCCTGGGCCACGGCTAAACCCGCTGCTGCGCCAATCCAGAGTTTGGAGCGGGTTGACAGGTAAGACTTCTCCCACCGCGATTCTAGGCTCGCCATTGCCACTGCTGAAGTTACTGAAGTTAGCCTTCGCCGGCTCAAGGGAGCTGAAGCAATGGTGCGAGCGCACAAGGGATCGATGCTATGTCCCGGAGGTGGCTGTTGGGGCGCTGGAAAATGTTCGCCGATCCAAATTCCAGTCGTTGAGCGAGATGTCAGGCCGAAGGAAGTGGGATGGACCAAGGCGCTAGAACTGACGAGCTGGGAGAAGGGACGCACCAGTACTCGATTGCGCAACTTGGTTGCCACGAAATGGGACTTGACTCGCGCTGTCAATGCGCACCTGACCGCTTTGCGCAGAAGTCATTCAATACTTTCAATCTCGCCAGCAGCCAGCACTGATTCGGCGTGATGCAACGCGCTTGATTTCTGGCGCCTGCGCCGAGCTTCCCTTTTCGAGGATAGGTAGCATCCGTGCACCCTTCGAGTTTCCCTGTTCCTCTTTTCTTGCTGGTACTGACGCGCGTAGAAATTTTCACTGGCGCTCACACTAGTTGCATTGCTTGGGTTGATTGTCGCATTAAGAAAACAAATATTCTCTATAGTTAACGTAGCAAGAGATTGGCTATTTCAAGAAATCAAAGACACAGCATGGAGGAACAACAAAGTGAGACTAGCGAGTTTTGTATTGATGTTAGGCGTTCTTGCGAGCGCGCTGCCGGCGACCGCCGGCTCTGGAAAAGATATCGTCGATATTGCCGTATCCGACGGCAACTTTAAGACCCTGGTAGCAGCGATCCAAGCTGCCGGACTGGCGGAAACTCTAAAGGGCAAAGGTCCCTTTACTGTATTTGCGCCAACCGACGAGGCCTTCAACAAACTGCCAGCCGGTACGGTTGAGGCGCTTCTGAAACCCGAAAACAAGGAAAAGCTGAGATCGATTCTTCTCTACCACGTGGTCGCCGGTGATGTGACTGCGGGGCAGGTTGTGAAGATGTCGTCTGCGAAGACTCTCGATGGCCAAGAGCTGAACGTCATGGTCAACGACGGGACGGTAATGGTCAACGACGCCAAGGTCATCAAGACTGACGTGAGGGCGTCCAACGGTGTGATTCACGTGATCGACACTGTGCTGATACCCAAAAACTAAGTAATGGAGGAAGATGTCGTGGGATTCTCTGGGAGGGCTCGTTGAGCGGTAGCCCCGGACACATCGATGAGTGTACCGCCCGATATCGTCAGTTGACCATTCCGGTGGCCGACGAGTCGGGCATAGTGAGACGATTCGGCCTTCTGCTACTGCGGGCTTGTGTGCTCGGCTTTGGCCTGCTTTACTGTAGGGCTGTCCTTCACTGCATACACTAATATCTGTGCAGTTCAGGCGAGCAGCAGTGTGGGAGGTGCCCCAACCTTCGCGCTCTTTGTCGAAGAGTCTGCCCTGAGTGCAGCCGAGGAGTGGCCGGCAACTGATCGTGCAATGAAGGAGGTTGTGGCGATTGATCCTCAATCAACGTGTATCGAGTCCAACCACTCTCAATATTTCTTGAAATCTCGCATTCTTTCGCAGTCGATCCCAGTTGGGATCACGCAGAAACCGTCATGCGTACATCCCGGTCCTGAAGCCCACGTTCCAGCCAGTCGAGCATTCGATCATCCTGACGCAGCCCGGCATCGATCAGCGCAATGTTGGGCTAGAACTTTTACGCCAACAACTTTGGCCAACAAGCCGTAAATCTCAACCCCGCGGACCGGCCGGTCCGCAGGGTCTTCAGGGTGAGCGTAGGCCATGCCGGCTTAATCAGAATTCAACAGTCGCCTAATCTGGGCCGCCGGCGTGACCTACAACCTGAACGACGCGGTCACGGACCAGCGTCAACACCCGCATGGTTGGCGAAAAATCTTGATTTCACTCATTGATCAGGATTCCTAGTAAGCTTCGCCAGGGACTAGGCACTTTTCCTCGGGTTTGACGCCAGCTCGAAGTTGATGCTTTGAGTCGGAGCGGTAGCAGATCATAGTCAATCGCCCACAGATGTGCACCTGTTTTTCGGTGTGCTCGGCCGTTATTCGTCGAGGAGGCTGCGGATCTTGCGTGCCAGGCAGTCCAAGGTAAAAGGTTTCAGCAGGACAGCGGCATTGTCATCGGACTGCTCGCTACTCCAGGTGGCGTGATCCGGATAACCGGACATGAACAGTACCTTCATTGCGGGCCGTGGTTGAGTCAGGCGGCGGCTTAGTTCCCGTCCTCCGACGTTGGGCATCACGACGTCACTCAGCAGCAGGTGAATCGGATCTTCGTACCCGTCTGCAATCTGCAGAGCCTCATTGCCATCGATCGCACAGAGCACGGTGTAACCGTTTTTCTGGAGGAACTCGCGGACAAGATCGCGAATTCCATCCTGGTCTTCTACTAAAAGGATAGTTTCGGTTCCACGCGCAAGGTGGGCCTGTGGCGTTTTTGTTTTGGCGCCTTCCGCTTCTACCTCGTCTTCCGAACGTAGCTGGGGGAAGTAGATCTCGAAGGTTGTGCCGTTGCCCAGTTTGCTGTTGACCGTGATCCAGCCGCCGGTTTGTTTGATGACTCCGTAGACAATGGCTAAGCCCAAACCGGTTCCCTTGCCGAGCTTCTTAGTGGTGAAAAATGGCTCAAAGATCTTGGCCTTGACCTCCTCGGTCATTCCAGTACCGGTATCGCTTACGGTAAGAACCACGTACTGGCCGGGCGGGATCGGAGAGTGACTTCCAGCGTAAGTCGCGTGGAGCTCGGCATTGCGAGTTTGAACGGTCAACTTACCGCCCTGAGGCATGGCATCCCGCGCATTGACCGCAAGATTTAAAAGCGATTGCTCCATTTGTCCGCGATCAGCCTTGACCTTATGCAGCGACGCGGCGGGCAAAATCTGCAACTCGATGCTGGCGGGAATGAGGCGCCCTAGCATTTTGTGTACTTCGGCGAGCACCGTATTTAAGTCGAGCGCGTTCATCTGGAGTACTTGCCGGCGGCTAAACGCCAGCAGTTGCTGGGTCAGCGCAGAGCCGCGGGCGACGGCGCGTTCGATTTCAACGGCGTCCTTGTCCGCGGGATCGGTGGCCGCGATTCGTCCTCGAAGGCGCTCATTGTGAGCCTGGATGACCATCAAGAGATTGTTGAAGTCATGGGCCACGCCGCCCGCCAACTGGCCAACCGCTTCCAGTTTCTGCGCGTGGCGGAGCTGTTCTTCCAAACGCTTGTGCTCGGTGACGTCGTAGAGCACACCCTGCATGAGCAACTCGCGGTCGCCTATGGCAGCGCGCAGCAACACTCCCTCGTCCCGGAACCAGAGGACTCGGCCATCGCGAGCGAGCATCCGGTACTCCGCGTGGAATAAGTCGCGGTTGTGCTTGAAACGATTCTCCTCGGCAATCACGATTTCCCTGTCCTCGGCGTGAATGTGATCCAGCCAGTTCAGAGGATTGGAGAGCCACTCTTGAGGCGAGAAACCAAGAATAGGTTCGATTTGAGGGCTGACGTAGTGCCAGGGACCGCCCGCGCCGAGTTCGGCGATGTAGGTGATCGCCGGCAAGCGCTCGACTAGCGTCCGATAGCGATCTTCCGCGGCGCGTAACTCGCTCTTGTCGCGATCCCGTTCGACGGCCAGGGCGACCAGATGGGTGGCATGGGCAATCAGCTTTAGATGTTCTGCATCGGGAGTGCGTGGTTCGCGGTAATAGATGGCGAAGGTCCCGAGCATGCTCCCGTCTTGCGATGGAATCGGTGTGGACCAGCAGGCTCGCAGACCATAAGGCAGTGCCAGCTGACGGTAGTCTGCCCACAGCGGGTCGGTCGCAATATCCGTGACAATGACGGGCTGCTTTCGATACAGAGCGGTGCCGCATGATCCGACGCAAGGACCGATTTTCACGCCATCAATGGCTTGTCGATATTCCTGGGGAAGACCAGGCGCAGCTCCGTTTCTCAGAGTCACACCGTCGGCATCCAGCATGACGACGGAGCAGACCATTCCGGCGTAATGCTTCTCAATGTCAGCGCACAGAGCTTCCAGTATTTTCGGGAGGGGACTCTGGCTCATGATCATGGCCAGTATCGTGCCATCGAGTAGCGACAGAGCCTGGGACGAGGCTTGCCCTGTGCCCGACGCCTTTTGAACCCCAGTAGACATGACGACTCATATCATCTTCATTGCCTGCAAGCGTTACCACCAAGTTACGGCAGTAACAACACGCCGATCACAACTGGAGGCCTTTTGCTGCTCGTCTGCTCCTCCGCTGATTAAGACGACTCCATCGACTACCCGAACGATCAGACGAGTCACAACGATTGTTGCGACTACTCAGTGAAGAGCCAATGGAGAAATCGCGGTGATACCTAGCTCAATTGCATCGGCGAGCGTGACCGCTGGATTCAGGTGAGCACCAGAAATCGGCCCAAACATCAGAATGAGAGCAGGTGTCAGAGGAAACACACGATTGACAGATTGAATCCGCATCGGTGACTTCGCCACTTGGATCATCAGCTTCTAAGCCAGCCGGGGTTACATACCCGTTTGTCGGTCATCCGCCCGGAATTGGGCCCGCTCCTCGAACTCTCGGGTATCGGCCCATTTGGCAATCAGGGGATTAACCTTCATAACGCTGCCGGTCTTTTCTCTTAGCCGATCGCTGCTCATCTTCTGTCAAAGCTCATCTTTTGTCTCGGCGTCGCGAAACGGGACAAGATGGGTTTGGTCAGCACAGTCGATGGGAACTTCCACTGCGGGCTCTGGGGCGGAAAAGTTCATCCCTCACCGTTCTTAGAATCGCGGGC
Source organism: uncultured Acidobacteriota bacterium (assembly GCA_963701925.1). GTDB lineage: Bacteria > Acidobacteriota > Terriglobia > Terriglobales > Acidobacteriaceae > Sulfotelmatobacter. Next base: position 20,917 of record CAVPBQ010000003.1, on the reverse strand, counting down.
AGTTCATTTGCAAGAGCAGGACGAAGTTCCGTGCACACGCCTTGCAGCGGATCGATGGATATTGCGAACAGGGTGACGTCCAAGGCCCCGCTGGTAAGATAGGCGGCATCCATGTGCTCGGATCGCATCCTGCTGAAAATGGCGAGGATTATCGGCCGCACAACTTCAAACATTGCGGGTCTTAACCACTAGTTGGCTAAAAATCCCCATTTCGCTGATTGACCGTCGATCCAAGCCGAACTCCTTGGAGTCAGGGGGGCACCTCAGCGGGAACCCTTAGGTCCTTCGGGTCTGACGATCGGGTGCCTTCCTGTTCGGACCCCGGTCATAGTCACTTAAATTCCTTTTCTCTTGCGCTGAACACCGGATGGTTCCCTCCATCGCGGTGGCATATGTTGTAGCCACGGAAATGTTTTCCGCGAGGTGCCTAATGGTATGTCCGAGATGCGCCAGAGCACGAATTGAATGCGACGGAGTGAGCACTCGTTGCGCTGTCTGCGGAATGTCCTATGACCCGAGCCCAGAACGCACCTCTCCATCCCAAGCAGCGAATGCGGTGGGCGCAGTCGTCCAGGCCATAGAGAGTGAACCACATTTCGGGGACTGACGAACCCATAACATCCGGCCTTTGCGGAGCGCTACTAGTAGTTATTGAAAAATCGCCGTAGCACTCATTCACGCCGGTTGGGGTAAAGGCGGCTTATTTCAACGATCAGGCTTTTTTCAATAAGCGAGTAATCCCAACCAAAATCACCGCGCCCACAAATGCCACAATGATGGAGCCGATCATGCCTCCGCCCGGCCAGATTCCCAAAAGCCTAAAGATCCAGCCACCCAAGAAGCCGCCGAGGATGCCGAGAATGATGTCCACGAGAATGCCGTAGCCACCACCCTTCATCAGTTGTCCAGCAAGCCAACCTGCGATCAGTCCAACCACAATCCATGCGAGAAATCCCATGATGATTCTCCTTGGGGCCGCCGAACGAAATGTACACCTAAGCCTATCAACGCTCAAGTGGCGCCGAATCTCGCTGGAATTGAACGAGTCGATGCTTGGCGAAATATCCCCAGATCACGCAAGGAGAGAGTGCTCTCAATAACGGTGCTTGACTTCCCGGTAGTCGAGGACTACCCTCGCCTCGTCCCGATATCCTATTTTGCAGTTTCCCTCGGCGCCGGCGGGGCATTCAAGCGCGAACGCATTCACTCTAAAAATAAATTAGGAGGGTCACCCACCATGAAAACCTTCAACTGGTTATGCGCGGCGGCATTGGCGACAGCAGCACTTGTTTCCGCGGTGGCACAGGAGCAGCCATCGAGCACGATGTCGCCACCTAAAATACTCACTATCACAAGAGAGTTTGTGAAGCCGGGTAAAGCAGGAGCCATGCACGACAAAACCGAAACCGCCTTCGTTCAGGCGATGGTCCATTCGAAATGGCCGACGCACTATCTTGGAATGAACTCTCTTTCGGGGAAGTCCCGGTCTCTGTTCTTCACCGGCTATGAGTCCTTTGAAGCCTGGGAAAAAGACGTGGCCGCTACGCAGAAAAACGCCACGCTCTCGGCCGGACTTGACCGGGCTGGCGTTGCCGATGGCGAATTGCTCGATTCAATGGACGCCGGCGTGTTCGCTTACAACGCAGAGTACAGCTTGAACCAGCAAGCCGAGCATGCGACTGCGGCCACGCGCTATTTCGAGGTCTCGGTCTATCACGTAAAGCCCGGTCATCACAAAGAATGGGATGACGGCGTGAAGATGGTACTGGAGGCGTACAAGAAGGCTCTTCCAGACGCTCATTGGGCGTGCTATTCGAGTGTGTATGGGGCACCTGAGGGCACATTTCTCTTTATAGTTGCCCGCAAGTCTGCCACGGAACTCGACAGCGATTTCGCTCACAATAAGGACTTCATGGCAGCAATGGGAGACGAAGGCATGAAGAAGCTGGATGAGCTCTCAGCCGCATCCATTGAATCCAGCGAAGTCAACCTGTTCGTCCTTAATCCGAACATGAGCTACGTGCCGGCAGAGTGGGTCAAGGCCGATGATTTTTGGAAACCCAAAGGCGGCAATTCGCTAGCCGCGGCTCCGAAGAAGCCAGCAGAGAAACCGGCGGAGAAAACCGGCGCCGGGCAATAAGCGGTTTTCACCCCGCGGCATGAAAAGGAAGGGCACCCCTTTGGATAAAACTCCGGGGTGTCCTTTCTTGTTGTGCCCAGTAATCGAGAGAAAGTGATGGGGGGAGACGGAAGAGAAGGCGGCGCCAAATCGGACCATCATCTGGGTCCGGCATTGGCGTCATGCAATTCCGCTCTCCATCGTCACAATTCTTCAAGCCGCATCCCGCCGGAGACCAGCCTTCTCAACTCATCTGATTTCGTCTTGCAATACGCAGCGCCTTTCTGTCGTTTCGGACGTGCAGTTGTGTCCGCAACTGGGTCCAACATGTGAGTATTTCCTAATTTGTCGGTGATGGGGTGGTAGCCTGGGCGGGGTGGGTGGGTCGATTTGCCATCCAAAGTTCTGCCGGCTTCGCTGATGCGAGCGAAAAAGAAAAAGGCGACCCCGCGACAAGTCGCCTTTGTTGTTGCGCTCTTACTATGCTGCCTTAGCCTTCAACTGAGGTGGACGATACCCAGATTCTCCTGCCTTTTTCATCGCCTGTAGCGCTTCTTCTTGAGACATCAGTGGCGTGGTATGCACACTCTTGCAAGCACCTCCTCCAGCAAAGGCCATGGCGAGGGCAGCAGCACTCACGTTGTCCGGCATCTCTGTGATCGCGACAACGTCATAGTCGCCGAAAGCGAACCATCCGTGCACGAGTTTGCCACCGAGCTTCTCGATCGCTGACCGTACAATCGCCAGCCTGTCTTGCGGCTGAGCGACAATTGCGCTCCATCCCTGGTGGAATATGCAACCTGGTGTAGGTAATTTGGCATGGTAGCCTCCTGTTCCTTCTGAGCGCGAATGATCCCACTGGCTGGGGATGAAGTCAAGCCACGCGGTCGTTTCCGTCGCAGGATGTTCAGCTTGAGCATAACCAAGTCACAGCCTTTCTCTTTTGCTCGCGGCCATTCAACGCGAGAAATTCTTAGGCCCACACCCGAATTTGGAGTGGGCTGGAGAGCTATCGCAAGTCGAGACCGCACGCATGCTTGTAACCGTCCGTGTATAGTGTTGGCTACCGGAAAGCGGAATTGAAATGTCTACTGTGGCCGCGGACCTCCCACGTAAGCTCGGCTTGATTACGCGCCTGCGATCGTGATTGGGATGGTGATTGGTGGCGGGATTTTTCTGGTGCGGAATCTAGTGGCCCGAACTGAAACTGCAGGCGCGATCCTGGCGGTATGGGCGTTTGCCGGCGTGATCTCGTTCTCGGCGCGCTCGCTTGCGCTTAGCTTGGCAACGCGCTTCCGTCCACTGGCGGTGAATATGTCTTCCTCCGCGAAGCCTACGGCCCTTTGATGGATTACTTTGCGGCTGGTCCATGTTCCTGGTTTCGCGAACCGCTCAGGTGACCTGGCTGGCGGTAACGTTGGCGTTGTACGTCCCTATTTCGTTCCGCTGTCCCCACTAGTGTTGAAGTTGCTCGGCATCTGCGCGATGGCGGTATTTACAGGAATTAATTACGCGGCGTAACGGACGGGGCAATGGTTCAAAAAACTTTTACGCTGGCCAAGATCGTCGGCTTGCTCGTCATCATCGGCAGCGCCCTCCTGTGGCGTGGCAAAGCGGCGTCGCCTCCACAGGGAGTTGCGGGCGGGTTCTCAGTCGGCGGCTTCGGCGTCGCTTTGATGGCGGCCTGCTGCCTACGACGGCTGGGTGCAGCTGACCTTCGTAGCCGGGGGAAATCCGCGATCCGGTCGGAATGTGCTTTTCGCGCTGGCGCTGGGGTGAGTCGCGTACTCGCTATTTACTTGCTAGCGAATGTGGCCTATTTCCACATACTTGATGCCGAAATCGCCGCGAGCGATCACGTTGGTATTACCGTATTTCAGCGCGTACTTGGCTCCCGCGGAGGCAGCCTGGTTCGCTGATCACCTCGTGTCGATCATCGGCACGCTGAACGGCTTATTTCTGACCTTCCGCGAATTTATTTTGCCCAAGCGCGCGATGGGCTATGCTTTCGAAGGTTTGCCGAAGTGCATCCACGGTATCGACCCCGGGTTTGCGATCCGGTTCAGGGGATGTGGGGGCTGTACTGTCGTCAGCGGTTTTTACGAAACTCTCCTCGATTACGCGATGTCGCATCTGGCTCTCGTCTGGTCTGATGGTCGCGGCCGTGAACGTACTGCGCTATAAACAGCCTGGCCTTGCACGTCCCTATCGGATGTGGGGATACCCAGTCACCCCCGTGTTGTTCGTGGTGATCACCTGCTGGTTTTTGATGAATATGCTGAAAACGCGGCCGGTTCCGTCGGTGCCGGACTGCTCTTGATCGCGACCGGAATCCCCGTTTACTTCCTGTGGACACGACGCCGCAACCGGGCCGACCCACCACAGTTTGATACTGGTCGTGCCGACCGCTAACCAGTCATTTGTATCCCCTTCCAGTTCCACGCGCCGGGCCGCATCTTGTCATGTCAAGGTGGAGGATGATTAATCCTTCCCCACCTCCAACTGAAACTCTTCAAGCACTCCAGAACACGGTGTGAGTGATGTCTCCAGCGCACGGTAAAGCTAATTGTTGCAAAATGCCTATCACGCTGAACGTCCCGCCTCGTCTCGGGGTTCGCAGACACCCATTTCAGTACCAGCTGTATCAGTGGTTTTCCCTTTGCTTTGCCTTTTCGACAAGCGCTCTCATTTCTTCACGAATCGCAAGGACGCGAAACTCGCGCTTCTGATGCTCTGCAATCTCGGCTAGGGCATGGCTTCTGTTAATACGGTAGAGTTGCTCTTCTGCTGGATCAGATCAATCTCTCGACGGAGTCTTTCGTTGTCCCGCGAGTAAATGATCGTCGGTGTGTGGAAGTGTGCGCTTTCCAATAGGGCTTTTCCAAGCAAAACTGACCCCTATGCGCCGATCGAGCGTCATGGATGCCGACATGTGGGCAGATGCCCGGCTGTCGACCGGAGCCTTTTTCCATTCTTCAATGATTTTGGTGAATCTCATCTTTGGCCTAGAATTTGCAGCGTAGAAAATGCGTATGGCCGAACTGGAGTGGCGAATGTTCGCTCATACGAGATCGCTCTTGGCGGAACGAAAAAAGCAATTGCGGGCGCTGGATCGGACACGTCGGAACGGGCGGACTATCTTAGCTGCCTACGCTCCTTGGGAGGGGCAGTCGCGGAATTAGAAACTTTGCTTCGCCAGGATGGAGACGAAGCTGGAACTATAGAAGAGAGGTGTCAGCGGCGTATGTAGTGGATACTAATAATCGCGTGCTTCACAGGTTCACGAGACATCCAGCTGAGTGATCACGCATGGTGACCCTATCGAAAACTTTTCTGAGCTTGCGGATGCCCTCCCGAAGGCAGTAACTCTTCGGCCTGAGCAGTACCCGACGATGAGGTGAACGCCTGATAACAACAGTTTCCGGCCACAATCGTTGTCATGGCACTCGCCACGGAGGTACTGAGTTCAGTGGCGGCACCACTTTTCACAATTCAAAGCAGCGTCCGCACGCGCCGCAGCGGTCAAAATATGCTGCGCACTCGATCAGTATCAAGGGCATAAGCACTTGGCAGGCCGGAAGCAACGCCTTTATCAACAGTTATCAGCAAAACTGCAAAGGATGAGGCTGGAGGTTTGCCGAGCTACTGCAGCTTCGCGTACTCGGCCTTGGCTTCTTTCAGGATGGGGATGTCGGGGTCGGCGTCTTTCCAGAGCGTGAGGAAGTCTTTGTAGGCGGCTTTCGCTTTGGCAGTGTCGCCAGAGACCGCATACGCGCGGGCGAGTTGGACGCGGGCGAGGGAACCGAGCAGAAAGTTCTGTACGATTCCGGCATGATCGGGAAACTTCTGGAATTCCGCGGCCGCAGCGGCGCCGTTCTTCTGGGCAAGATAAGCTAGGCCGCGAATGTACGCGGGATACATTAAGCCATTGACTGCGGGAGGAAGCCCCCCGAGTTCGTAGGGAAAGGCGGGTTCGAGCGCGACGATCGCCCGGTCGGGCGCCTGTTGCGCCATTGCAAGGCATGCCTCGATCACCGGGAACCAGTACACCTTGAGATAAGTGTTGGTGGGTTCGGACTTTTCGAGCGCTTCGAGGATGGTTCTGGATTGAGCAGTTTCGCTGGTGCGTGCCAGCGCCAAAGCGGCGACCACTTTGACATCGCGCCCGGGAGCTAGCGCTAACGCGCGGGTAACGCCTTGCCGGGCAGCAGTGACGTTGCCCAGTTCAGCCTCGCGGAGCGCCTGAAACGCCAGCCACTGGGCGCCAGTTTCCTTGGCATCCGACCGCACGGCGGAGTCGGCGGCGCGCCGGGCGAGGTCGCGGGCTTTTTGCAGGCGGCCGTAGTAGGCCTGGGTATCGGCGTGGATGTTGAGCATCTGGTCTTCTTCGCTGGGGCGGCCGGCCGCCCATGCCACGTCGCGCTCCATTTCAGCGGTATCCCCCGACAGAAATGCCAAGGAATACAGATCGCCTCGAATGAACAAGTCATCGAAGTTTTTCTGTTGTGCTTCCTGGAGCGTCTGGCGGGCGTCCTTGAGCCGATTGACGTTGATGTAGGCACCAGCCAGGTTCGCATAGCCGACGATCGCAGGTTCCAGCCGCTGCGCCGCTTCAGTCTCTGCGATCGCTTTCTCGTATTGGCCCAGAGCGGCATAGAGAATACCGAGATTCCCATGCGGCACCATGTCCCGCGGGTAGCTTTTCGCCCAGAGTTCGTAGGCTTCGGTGGCCTTCTCCACTTCAACGGTGACGTTCTGAAAGTACAAGGCGGAGATTCGGTATCTCTCACGTTCACTGACGCGGTCGCGCAAGTCGTAGGCCTTCGTGGCATATTCCGCGGCCAGACTCGCCTGTCCAAGATTCCAGTAATTAACCGCCAGACCGGCATAGGCTATGGCGAAGTTCGGGTCGAGTTCGATGGCCCGCTTCATGAATGGAATCGCTTCGGCATCGCCCTGGGTGCGGCCGGTCGTGATGCCCATGCTGTAAGCCTTCAGGGCTTCGAGCGAGGGTGTAGTGGCTTCCACGGGCACATCGAACTTCTGCACCGAGGCGAGCGATTCTCCTAGTCTGCCGCGCAAACTGGTTGCCGCTGTGCTCAGCGCCTTGAGCACGCCCTCTTTGCTGGCCGCCTCAGCTTGCTCCTTCGCCAGCGTGTCCCCGGTGCTGCAAGCGACCGCTTCCAGACCGACCACATACTGACTGCCCAGGCTGGAAACGGAACCGGCCAAGATGGCCTTGCTTCCCGTGCGCATGCACAGTTCCTTGGCTACTTCGGCAGTCACGTGCTCGGTGGGCGGGCGGCCCATCAGCTTCAATGTCTCACCCACTTTGCGGTCGGAAAGAATGTTGAGGAAGGGAGACTGTTCGAGATCGACGGCCAGCGCCTGCTTGAGGGTGCCATCAAAGACGGGTCGCCGGTGAGTTGGTGAAGTCAGCGACAACGATGTGTCTTTTTCCGTGAGCGCTGCAGCATTTTTCTCTGGAGTCGCCGAACGCGAGCGCAAGTAGAGGCCACCGGCAACTAAGGCAACCACGACACCGCAGCCGGCACCAGAATCTTCCAGGGTATGGCCCTCGCCCCCGCCTGCCCGGAAGAGAGCGCCGTCCTTGCTTGCCGCTCGCTTGCCTGTCGCTCGAGGGGGGCGCGAAACTTCCGACGCCTGTTCCTGCTGATGCTCGGCTTGCGGCTTCGACGGCGGTGGGAACTTCCGGAGCCTGGCCCGATCCTGTCTCCCGCTTGAGTCGTTTCAGGTCAGCTCGCAAATCTGCAGCATGCTGGTAGCGTAGGTCGCGATCTTTTTCCAGAGACTTGTTGATGATTCGTTCCATTTCCGCGGGAGGTCAGGATTCAGCCGTACCGGAGACACTGCGGCCTTGTGGAGGATGGAATCGAACAAGTCGGTGGTCGTGGCTCCGCGGAACGGCAACTGGGCGGTAGCCATCTCGTACAAGCACCGTCCCAAAGGAGAACAAGTCGGTCCGGTTATCCAATTGGTCGTCCGCGCACCTGCTCGGGAGACATGTAAGCGGCCGTGCCGACCGCGGTTCCGGGGCTGGTCAGGTGTGCCTCGATCGCCTCGGTGCGCGTGGCCTCATTCTGCTCGCTCCCGCCCGCGGTCGTGACCTTGGCCAGGCCAAAATCGAGCACCTTGGCGTGGCCCCGCTCGGTAACAAAGATGTTGGCAGGCTTGATGTCACGGTGCACGATTCCCTTGGAGTGAGCGGCGTCCAGCGCATCGGCTATCTCGATGGCCAGCGACAGCAGCGTGTCCAACTCCAGTGCCCGCACCCCGATCACGTGCTTCAGCGTCTGCCCGTCGAGGTACTCCATGGCAATGAAGGCCTGGCCATCCTGTTCGCCGATGTCATGGATGGTGCAGATGTTGGGGTGGTTCAATGCGGAAGCGGCCTGCGCCTCGCGTTGGAAGCGGGCCAGCGCTTGTGGATCGTGGGCCACCTCGTCAGGCAGGAACTTGAGAGCGACGAAGCGGTGCAAGCGCGCGTCCTCCGCCTTGTAAACCACGCCCATGCCTCCGCCGCCCAGCTTCTCGATGATGCGGTAGTGAGAGATGGTTTGGCCGATCATGGAATCGCACAATGGTAGGCATGATGCGAAGACAAGTCAATGAAAGCGACTGAGTCGGCTTTTTTTCAAAAGGATTGTTGTCGATAAATCCTCATTTCACTCATTGACCCAACGCGGCGTTTTGAGTGTAAACGCAGTTTCAAATAGTTTGTCGAACATCTGACTCACTGTTGTTGGATCTTCAGCTGTGACGGTTCGCTAGCGACAATCTCGGGCACACCCTTGAAGGCCGTGATCTTCCCGGTGACACACACGTGCTTCCCCCGGTATGCCGTTTCCGGATCACCAAACTTCGATCGGTCGCTGTCCCAGATGACCACGGTGAAAATCTGCTCGGGATACGGCTTGTCCAAATTCAAGAACGTGGGCTTTCCCCGGCTATTTTCAGCGTAGCCGGTGCTCACAACTTTGCCGCAAACCGTTGCCTGCTCACCGATGTGGTCTTTGGCTTCGCTCGCTGTGAGAGTTTTCTGGCTCAGCGCCGGAGCAACGGCCAGCAGAACAAGGGCTAGGACCGGTAGCGTCTTCGTGCGTCGTGCCATGACGTGCCTCCCATTCACATCGAACGGAGTAAGATCATCCGCGAATCGGACCCGAAGAGCTTAGCACTGAAAACAGCGGGGCTCATTGACCGAAGCATCAACGTAGGAACCAGCCAACTGCCACGGCAACGATCATGAGCTTGGTTAACCAGCCGACCGCGTAGGACACCACGAAAACCCGGTGCAGCTTCATGAACGCGGCGTTTGTGAGAATCAGGGGCAACGGGCCGATCACCCACACCGCAATCGCCAATTTGACTGCGCTCGATACAGAATGAAGACCCAGCCGGGCGGCGACAAAGGCAAATACTCCGCATGTCACGAATGGCAGCGGGCTGGTCAGAGCAATCGCTCTGCCTTCCTGACCCTGACGCCAGATTTCTGGGTAAGTGTAGCGTCGATGAACCCAATCGCCTGCGAAAAACCAGTCAGTAAGCGACGAGACGACACCAGCGCCAACAATGATCGCAACTAGTCGCGCCCAGTTCATAGTCTCCTCCTTGCCAAACGCTGGCATTCTACCCCGACCAAGCCCTCGACACTATCGATCTCAATTGGCGAAACTCCCCGACTACACTCATGTCAGTGTCTGATGGAAATTGTGACGGCACAGCCAAACAGACGTATGATCCCCCCGACCGAGAAAAGAGCCCCTGATGCCGCGCAACCTAAGAAGCTCGAACTGGGCGAGCGGAAGGCCGCCTGTGAATCGCCCAGCATTGCCCACCGGATTTGAAGAGAAGGTCCAAGCCCTCGGATTGACTGAGCAGGCATGCGAAGCCTCAAAGAAGCTGAAGCAATGGTGCGAGCGCAACAAAGATAGATGCTATGTCCCGGAGTGGCTGTTGGAGCGCTGGAAAATGTTGGTCGATCCAAATTCCAGTCGTTGAGGCGGTGTCACGCCGAAGGAAGTGGGCTGTACCAAGGCGCTGGACCTGACGAAGCTGGCGAGAAGGGACGTAGCAGAACTCGATTGCGCAACTTGGTTGCCACGAAATGGACTTGACTCGCGCTGTCCATGCGCACCTGACCGCTTCGCACAAGAATTGATCGATGGCCTTTCCGCTCGGAGAATTGGCGATCTTTCGCCGTCCAAGCTTGCAGCCGGCCAGAGTGCCTCCGGACGCTGTCTCTTACTGCTCGATGACTGTCTCCGACTTGGCCGGCTTCTGTGTCACCTGCTGCGTACCCGGCAATTGCGAACGATCCCAACCGCCGCCCAGGGCTTCAATCAATCCTACGGCGGAGGTCATGTGTTGCACCTGAAGGTTATTCAGAACCTGCTGGTCCGCCAGCACTGTTGTCTGGGCAATCAGCACGGCGACGTAGGGATCGACGCCCGTCTCGTATCGCGCATGTTCGAGCTTGAGGTAGGTTTGAGCGGAATTCACTGCCTCCTGCTGTTGCTGAATCTGCATGGATAAGATGCGAACTTCCGCAAGAGAATCTTCCACCTGTTGGAATGCGGAAAGCACCGTCTGACGGTAACTGGCGAGATCAGCGTTATAAGTGGCGACATATTGTTGGACGGTCGCGCGGCGCAGGCCAGCATCGAAGATGGTTTCTGGAATCGAGGCGCCGATGGACCAAAAACGGCTCGGCCAGGAAAGCCAATGGCTGAAGGAGGAACTCTCAAAGCCGCCCGCCGCGCTCAAAGTGAGATTTGGAAAATAAGCCGCATGCGCGATGCCGATCGCGGCATTCGCTTCGGCCATGGTGCGCTCGGAGGCGGCGACGTCGGGCCGGCGTTCGAGCAGTTCCGAAGGGACGCCGACTGGAATCGGCGGCGGAGCAATAGTCATTGGCCTCACTGGAATGGAGAAATTGGAGGCGGCCTTGCCGATCAGTACCGCGATCGCATGCTCATACTGCGCTCGCGCGATTCCGACATTGGTCGCTCCCGCCTGCGCACTTTGTAGCGTGGTTTCGGCTTCCACCACAGAGATCTGGTCGTCGATTCCGGCTTCATAGAGCGCGCGGGTCAGTTCGTACGCTTTCTGGTCTGCCGCAACGGTGTCGTCATAGATTTTCTGTAACGCGTCCTGGCCACGAATCTCGAAGAAATATTCCGCCAAGCTGGCCTGCTCAGTCAGGCGTTCGTTCTCGAGGTCGGCAGCACTCACCTGGGCAGCGTACTGGGCTTGGCGCACTGTGTTGCGGACCTTGCCCCAAAGGTCGGGCTCCCAAGAGGCTTCCAGCGGCAGCGAATAAATCGTACTTTGCAGTTGTTTGGCAGCCGTGCCCGTGCCGGAGGTATTGACGGGCGCCGTGTTCAGATTTCCCGAGGTTCGTGAGCGGTTGAACGAGGGGTCAGTTGCCAGCGTGGGAAAGAATTGGGCGCGGGCCTCGCGCACCACCGCGCGAGCGGCCATGAAGTTCTCGAAGTATTGCTTGATGTTTTGATTGTTGATATCCAATTGGTCTTCTAGCGCATTCAACTCGGGATCGTTGAAGATCTCCCACCACTTGCCGCGCAGTCTCGCATCAGCAGGTTGTGCAACCGTCCAGCCTTCAGTTTCCTTGAACTGCGTGGGTGATTCCTTGTAGACCGCAGCGGGCGCCGGGGCTGCGGGTGGGTGGTATTTCGGCCCGACTACGCAGCCTGACAAGCCAAATAAAAACGCAGTCGCGCACAACTGAATCATGCCGTTAACTGGTTTTCGCATAAAGATCTTCATAACGTACCTGCCGAACCAACGGTTCGTCTCAACCGAGAGTGTTAGCTGGCCTCCGGAGCTGGAAAAGGATGTTGCGCCGTCTTTGACTCCATGCGCAGCCGCAGCCGGTCGAACGCCAAATAGACGACCGGCGTTGTATACAGCGTGAGCAACTGACTTAAGATCAGCCCTCCCACAATCGTAATTCCAAGGGGCCGACGGAGCTCGAAACCCGTACCGGTCCCTAAAGCCAACGGCAACGCGCCTAATAACGCGGCCATCGTCGTCATCAGGATGGGACGAAAGCGCAACATGCACGCTTCAAAAATCGCATCCTTTGTGCTTTTTCCGTCCTGGCGCTCTGCCTGAAGCGCGAAATCGATCATCATGATCGCGTTCTTCTTTACGATTCCGATCAGCAACACGATGCCGATGATCGAGATGATGTTCAGGTCCTCCTTAAACAAGAGCAAGGCGAACATCGCTCCTACGCTTGCCGACGGCAGAGTGGAAATGATCGTCAGGGGATGAATCAGGCTTTCGTACAAAATGCCGAGAACGATATACACCGCCAGCAACGCTGTCACAACCAGTATGGGCTCGGTGCCGAGAGACTGCTGGTAGGCCAGGAGCGTGCCGGCAAAAAAGCCTTGCAGCGTGGATGGCGCGCCCAACTGCTTCTGCATTCGGCCGATGGCCAAAGTTGCGTCGCTCAAAGACACGTTCGACGCGAGATTAAAAGACACGGTGACCGAGGGAAACAAACCCGTATGGTTGATGGCCAGCGGGGTCGTGTTGGCTTGGCCCTTAGCCACCGCGAGCAGCGGAATGCTGCCGCTGCCCGATGTATGCAGGTAGATGTCTTTCAATCCTTCCGGGCTCTGCCAATACTGGGGCGCAACTTCCAGCACCACGTAATACTGATTCAACTGGGTGTAGATGATGGAAATCTCCGATTGCCCGAATGCGCCGTATAACGCCGAGTCCAGCGACTGCGCGGTAAGCCCGAGCTTTGCCGCAGTCACGCGATCGTAGTTCATCAGCTCATCCAGGCCGCCATTCTGCTGGTCGGAGCTTACGTCTTGCAGACCGGGCAGGTGCTGCATCGCACGCAGAATGATCGGTCCCCACTTGGAAAGATCCTGCACCGTGTCGGATTGGATCGTGTACTGGTACATGGCATTGCTGGACCGGCCTCCAATGCGCAAGTCCTGCACGGATTGGAGAAAAGCGGATGCTACCGGCAGACGGTTCAATTGGGGGCGTAGGCGGTCAATGATCTGAGCAGCGCTGATCTTGCGGTCCGCCAGCGGCTTAAGAGCTACATAGAGGGAACCGTTATTGGTGGCCCCACCGCCGCCGGTAAACGCAATTACATTTTCGACGGCAGGATCATTCTTGATCACGCGGCCGATCTGCTGAATAGAATCGTTCATCGCCGGGAACGATGCATCCTGTGGGCCGCGCACACTACCCGTGATCGCTCCGGTGTCTTCCGTCGGGAAAAAGCCCTTGGGTATCTCGACGATCAGCACTACATTGAGCGCGATGGTGACGAAGAGCACGACCAGAGTGAGAGTCGGATGGTCGAGCACCCAGTGCAGGCTACCGCGATACACAGACAGCACCCAGTCAAAGACGTTTTCGCTGGCCATATACATACGGCCGTGTCTTACCGCACGCTCATTCTTCAACAGGTAAGCGCACATCATCGGGGTCGTGGTCAGCGAGATGAGCATGGACACGAACACGGCCGTCGAGAGGGTGACGGCAAACTCGCGGAAGAGACGGCCAACGATTCCGCCCATCAACAGAAGAGGGATAAAGACGGCAATGAGCGAAATGCTGATCGTGAAGACGGTGAAACCGATTTCTTGCGCGCCCTTCAGCGCCGCGGCGAAAGGCTTCATGCCATCTTCCAGATGGCGCGCGATATTTTCCATCACCACGATGGCATCGTCGACCACGAATCCCGTGGCGATGGTCATGGCCATCAACGAAAGGTTATCAAGGCTATATCCGAACAGATACATCACGGCGAATGTACCGACCAGCGAGACCGGCACCGCGACTGCCGGAATGAGGGTGGCACGGCCGTTGCGCAGGAAGACAAATACCACGAGGATGACCAGCCCGATGGAAATGAGCAGCGTCCTTTCCACATCACTGACCGAGGCACGGATCGTGATCGTGCGATCCAGAACGATGGTGGTGTCGATGCCGAGTGGAATGGATGCCTTGATCGACGGAAGTTGCGCGCGGACGCGGTCCACCGTTTCGATGATATTGGCGCCGGGTTGGCGGAAGATGATAACCGTAACCGAACGCTTGCCGTTCAAATAACCGGCCGCACGGACGTTCTGCACCGAGTCCGTCACTTCAGCGACATCGGACAGGCGGATCGCGGCGCCGTTCTTATAACCGACGATGAGCGGCTTGTAGTCATCGGCGTGTGAGATCTGGTCGTTAGCAAGGATGTCGGCGGTTACCGTGCCATCAGAGATTTGCCCTTTGGCCAGGTCGGAGTTCTGCAGGCTCAGCACGGACTGCAGATTGGCAAGGGTCAGTCCATAGCCTGCCAATTGTGTGGGATTTGCGTCCACGCGCACGGACGGCAAGGCACCGCCTCCGACAGAGACCTGCCCGACGCCCTGTATCTGGGACAGTTTTTGGGCAAGGACGGTGGAGGCTTCGTCATAGATTTTATCGGGACCGAACTTGTCGGAGGTAAGGCCGAGGATCATGATCGGCGAATCGGCGGGATTGACCTTGCGGTATGTCGGATTGCCTGGCAGATTGGCGGGCAGATACGTTCGCGCCGCATTGATCGCGGCTTCCACGTCGCGCGCCGCACCATCAATATCGCGGCTGAGGTCGAACTGGATGGTGATGGATGTGCTGCCCAGCGTGCTGGCGGAGGTCATCTCCGTCACTCCTGCAATATGACCAAGTTGCCGTTCCAGAGGCGTGGCGACGGACGATGCCATAATGTCGGCGCTGGCTCCTGGCAAACCTGCGCTGACTGAAATTGTTGGGAAGTCGACCTCGGGCAGTGGCGCTACCGGCAATACCTTGTACGCAACTGCCCCCGCCAGGGCGACCGCCACAGTGAGCAGCGTAGTAGCCACGGGCCTTTGAATGAAGGGTGCGGAGATGTTCATGCGGGCCCCGCCAGTTCTCCGTTCCCGGTTTCCGGTCGAGTCGCCTTGTGGGCAAAACGGTGTGCCAGATTGTCAAAAAAGATGTAGATGACGGGCGTGGTGTAAAGCGTGAGCACTTGGCTCAATAGCAGTCCGCCCACCATGGCAATGCCCAGCGGTCGCCGCAACTCGGAACCGAAACCTGTTCCGAGAGCCAGCGGCAGCCCCGCCAGCAGTGCGGCCATGGTGGTCATCATAATCGGACGGAAGCGGAGCAGACAGGCATCGTAAATTGCGTCGGTCGCATTCTTCCCGTGCTTGCGCTCACCTTCCAGCGCGAAGTCGACCATCATGATGCCGTTTTTCTTCACGATACCAATCAGCAGCACAATGCCGATGATGGCCACCACGCTTAAATCCTGGCCAAACAGAATCAGTGCGAGAAAAGCTCCCACCCCCGCTGAAGGCAGCGTGGACAGGATGGTAATCGGGTGGATAAAGCTTTCGTACAAGACACCCAGCACGATGTACACCGTAACCAGCGCGGCCAGAATGAGCAGGGGCTCATTGGCCAGCGAATTCGTGAATGACGCAGCCGTCCCTTGGAAACCAGCCTGCAGGCTGGGAGGCATGTGCATGTCTTTTTGCGTCTTATCGACTGCAGTAATCGCGTCCCCCAGAGCCGCATTGGGCGCGAGATTGAACGACACGGTGATAGCCGGAAATTGGCCCTGATGGTTAATCGATAGCGCTTCTGTCGTCTTCTCAAAATGCGAGAAAGCGCTCAGCGGCACGGCGCTGCTGCTGGCCGAACTAGTGGCGCCTGCAGAGTTAGCTCCTTTGCTGGACGAGGCGTTGGAGGCGCTGGTCGAAAGCGCGTTCGCCGGCGGAGCGAGCGTGTTGGCCGCCGGAGTGTACTGTGCGGAAGCCGTGAGCGCATTCGACCCCGCGGAGGATGATCCGGAGGATGCGAAAGACGAAGAAGCCCCGGCGCCCGTCGCGCCAGAAGATGCATTCGACTGAATATAGAGATGGCTCAGCTTGTTCGGGTCCAGTTGAAACTGCGGCTGACTCTCCAGCACAACGTGGTACTGATTCACTTGCGTATACATCGTGCTAATCTGACGCTGACCGAAGGCGTCATACAGAGTGTTATCGATAGTGGTGGGCGCGATGCCAAATCGCGAGGCGGTCGCCCGGTCGATCACCAGAGATACGGCCAATCCTCCCAGTTGCTGATCGGTAGCGACATCTTCCAGTTCCGGTAACTGCTTCAACCGGTCAACGAAACGGTTGGTCCAGTCATTCAGTTCATTCGCATCCGGGTCTTCCAGGGTGTACTGGTATTGAGTGCGACTGACCCGGTCATCCACGGTAATGTTCTGCACCGGTTCCATAAACAGCTGGATCCCCTGAACCTGGCTCACTCTGGAGTTGAGCCTGCGAATCAGGGCTGACGCACTGATCTTGCGCTGGTCGAGCGGCCTTAAATTGATCGACATCCGCCCGCTGTTCGTCGTGGTATTGGTTCCATCGGCGCCGATAAACGACGAGATGCTTTCCACTGCCGGGTCATCCAGAACGGCCTTGGTCAGCTCCAGCTGCTTCGCTGCCATGGCCTTGTAGCCAATCGTCTGCGGCGCCTGCGAGATGCCCTGGATGACGCCTGTATCCTGCACCGGGAAAAATCCTTTGGGGATAATGATGTAAAGGAAAACTGTGAGCAACAATGTGGCCAGCGCGACGAACAGCGTAATCGTTTGGAATCGGAGGACAAACTTCAGCGTCCGCCCGTAGAACGCGATCATCCCCTCGAATACTCGCTCCGTCGCTCGATAGACGCGCCCCTGCTGCTCTTTTGGCTGGTGCCGCAGAATGCGCGCACTCATCATAGGAGTGAGAGTCAGCGAGACGACGGCCGAAACCACGATCGTGACGGCGAGAGTTACGGCAAACTCGCGGAACAGTCGCCCCACAACGTCGCCCATGAATAACAGCGGAATCAGTACGGCGATCAGCGACACGGTCAGTGAGAGGATGGTGAAACCAATCTGCTCCGCACCCTTGAGTGCCGCTTCCATGGGTGGGTCGCCGTCTTCGATATAGCGCGCGATGTTTTCGATCATCACGATGGCATCGTCCACCACAAAGCCGGTAGAGATAGTCAGCGCCATCAGCGATAGGTTATCCAGGCTGTAGCCCAGGATGTACATCGCGGCGAAAGTGCCGACCAGTGAAAGCGGCACCGCCACGCTAGGGATTATGGTGGCGTAGAGACTCCGCAAGAAGAGGAAGATGACTAGTACGACGAGTCCGATCGTCAGCAGCAATTCGAACTCAACATCGGAAACTGATGCTTCGATGGCGGTCGTAAGATCGGTCAGCGTGGCCACCTGGATGCCCGTAGGCAGATTGGCCTGAAGCTGCGGCAAGAGTTGTTTGATGCTCTTGACCACGCTGATGGTGTTGGCCCCGGGCTGGCGTTGCACGTTCAGGATGACGGCAGGGGTCTGATTCATCCACGCTGCCTGATTGCCGTTCTCTACTCCATTCACGACGTTAGCTACATCGGTCAGCATCACTGGCGCGCCGTTACGGTAGGCAACGACTACCTTCCGATAGTCGTCGCTGGTAACGAGCTGATCGTTGGCGTCGATCTGGTAATCCTGGCGCTGCCCATCGAAGTTCCCTTTGGCGGCGTTCACACTGGCCTGAGTCAGCGCAGCACGAAGATCCTCCAGGTTGAGGCCGTAAGATGATAGGGCGGTAGGGTTAGCTTGAATTCGGACGGCCGGCTTCTGCCCGCCGCTGATGGTCACCAGGCCAACCCCGTTAAGCTGCGAGATCTTAGGGGCTAGCCGCGTGTCCACAAGATCCTCGACCTGGGAAAGCGGCATGGAACTTGAGGTGATAGCCAAGGTCAGCACAGGAGCATCGGCTGGATTCGTCTTACTGTAGATCGGAGGCGCAGGCAGAATGGACGGCAAAAGACTCTGCGACGCGTTGATGGCAGACTGCACCTCCTCCTCAGCTACATCAATATTCAGGCTGAGGTTAAACTGCAGCACGATGACGGAAGTGCCCCCAGAGCTTGTTGAGGTCATCTGGCTCAAACCCTGCAGTTGGCCAAATTGACGCTCGAGTGGCGCCGTGACCGTGGTCGCCATCACGGTCGGGCTTGCGCCGGGATAAAAAGTAAGCACCTGAATGGTCGGATAATCGACCTCCGGCAACGCGGAGACCGGCAGTTGGGTATAGCCCACGATACCGACCAGAAGGATGGCAGCCATCAGCAAAGAGGTCGCAACCGGACGCAAGATAAACGGACGAGATGGACTCACGGCGCGCTGCTCCCGCTTGCGCTCGCTGCGGCAGGCTTCGTCGAAGGCTGGTTGGCAATGGCAACCGCGATGTTGTCCTGCAACTTGTCGAAGCCGCTGTTGGCCACAACGTCCCCTGGATTGATCCCGTCCACCAGTGTTAACCCACCGTCGGTAGCCCCTGGCTTTATGCTGCGCATGTGCGCGATATTGTTTTGAATTACATACACGAATGATGCCTGGCCATTTTGTTGAATGGCGGATGCCGGAATCAGCGTCACTCCCTGCAATGTATTCACCAGCAGACGCGTGTTCACAAACTGGTTTGGAAAGAGTGCATCATTCTTGTTGTCGAAGAGCGCGCGTCCCTTTACTGTGCCAGTCGTAGTATCAATCTGGTTGTCGAGCGTCAGCAGCTTTCCGCTTGCAATCTTGGTCTGCGCAGTGCGATCAAAGGCGTCGACGGGAAGTTTGGCCTTCTTACTTAGCCGAGCTTCGACCGGGCCGAGACTGTCCTCCGGTATGGTGAAAATTATGGTGATGGGATCCAACTGCGTTATGACTGCGAGGGTTTCGGTTCCGGCAGACTGCACCACGTTGCCTGGATCCACCAGCCGTAAACCGACCCGGCCAGCGATCGGGGCAGTGATATGGCAGTATTCGACCTGAATCTGTTCAAATTGCACAGTTCCCTGGTCGTTCTTTACTGCGCCCTCGTCCTGCAGTACCAGCTTCTCCTGGTCATCCAGGATTTGTTTAGCAATCGCGTTTCGTGCCCATGCGGCGCGGTAGCGTTCAACATCCATCTGCGCTTGGGCGAGCAGATTCTGGTCGCGCTCCAGTGCGCCTTGCGCTTGCAAGAGCATCGCTTGGTACGGACGCGGGTCAATATCAACTAGAGGATCGCCCTTCCTTACCAGCTGACCTTCCTTATAGTGCACGGTGACGACGAGCCCATTCACCTGGCTGGAAATCGAAGCGGTGTAGACCGGAGTGACCGTACCGATTGAGTCAAGGTAAACGCCGATGTCACCTTTCTTCGCCGTCGCAGTTGTTATCGTGATCTTCGGGGGCGGGGGCGCGACTTTTTTCGCCGCGTCGTGATGGCGCCACACCAACACGACGGCAAGCACAACGGCGAGCAGCAACACAATTCCGAGGATGATCCACAATACTTTGTGCCGCTGAGAATCCTCGCCGCCAGTCGAGAGTTGATGGCCACGGTCGATGTGGGGCTGTTGATTCGTGTCAACGATCAAAAGGGAATCTCCTTCCTCGGCTCCGAAATTGCTGAGAATTATAGCCGTGAAAAGGCATTCCAACCCGCAATCGTGATGCTTCATGCCCTTGCTCGAACGGGCGTCCGAAGTGAGCAATTCTGAACAGAATTTCGAAAGGGATTAAGCAGATCCGATCGATGCCCCAGACAGCGGTTCATCCGCCAAGCCGTCTGCTCAATTGTGGTCGCGAGTGGGAACCTGAGAAGAACGCGATGCTCGATGTCCTTAGACTAGCGGCAAGCAAATCGTCTCGTCGGACGATGAGACCGACGACGCTCAGACCCGTGGCACGTCCTTCACACGCTCAGAACCGGAATGGGCACGGCGCATAGGATCCCGAAGCCGTGGATTCGCAGGTTACCGCCATAAGGGTAGCACCCCATAACCAGCAAATCCGCCTTCGTCTGCTTTGCAGCCTGGCTCAGCACCCTAGGCACGTCACCACTGCCGATGAATACGTCGGCTTTGATGCCCATGTCTTGCTGAAGCTCTGCGAGATGTTGAGAAGCATCGCCGACGAGCGCCTCTTTCCACTTTGGATTGACGTAGTCGCCGCCGGGCCCCCATTGCTCCACCCCGGGCGTGACGTTGGAGAGCGTCAGACGGGCCCCGAACTCGTCCGCCATTTGCGCGGCCCAAGACACAGTCTTGTGACTGCGGGGGCCGAAGTCGACCGCGCACAATACATTGCGGATCCGAAACTCCGTCGCTGCCGATCCTTCCACGTGGGCGCCTGTCCAAACCGGGCACTCGCTCCCGTCTAGTACTTTCGCTGTTACGGAGCCCAGCAGAAACTGATTGAACATGTAGCCGTGCGACGGCATCATGATTAGATCGGCTTTTTCTACCTGAGCCGTCTGCACAATGGCCCTGGCCGGGTCGCCTTTGACCAACATGCGTGCGATGGCAAGGCCCTCAAGCTCCGGCCCGAGAGAGTCGTCCTGGTTTTCCTGGGCCTCTCTGAGCATATCAGCGAGCATATCCCAACCAGCAAGCTCGGGACCGTCCTCGGGCACACCGGCAACACGGCTCTTCGCTGTTACGACATGCAGCATTACGATCTCCGACTGGAAATGGTGAGCCAAGGTCGCAGCCTGATGAACCACCCGCAGCGAGGCGTTCGGGAAATCAACCGGCAGAAGAATCTTTTTAATACTCAGCATCGCGCACCAGCCGGAGGTGAAACGTTCTGACCATCTCTCCGGGGACGTTCGCAGCCCAGTTTGAAGTGTAACGCAGTCTTCCTCGACTCCCGTTTGTAGATAGTTG
>CAVPBQ010000002.1:0-242652 GCA_963701925.1 uncultured Acidobacteriota bacterium | reverse complement strand
CTGGCCATCAATCCGGTGAGCAGAGGATTGCGGTTGTTGCAGCGCAGAGGAGCATTGTCGAGAGTGGCGACAAATCCTCCAGCGCTCTGTACCAGAGCCGCGCCAGCAGCGACGTCCCACTCATTCTTGGGCGTGAGAGTGAAGGTGATGTCAGCCAGCCCTGCGGAAACCAGTCCGAGTTTGTAGGCGACGGAGCCCATGGGTCGGATCTTGTATTCGCCGGTCTGAAATTGCTGCCATTCCCCGCGTTTCACTTCGCTGCGGCTGGCCAGAATCAAAGAGCCCGGCAGCGCGGTTCTCTCGCTGGGGCGCGCGGGACGGCCGTTGTAAAGTACTCCGGCGTCGATGGCGCCGATGATGGTTTCGTTGGTCGCGGGGTTGCAAATGCCGCCGGCGACGGGGCGTCCATCTTCCACGAATCCAATGGAGACGCAGAACTCCGGAATGCCCGCCACGAATTCGCGCGTGCCATCCAGCGGATCGACGACCCAGACTCGTTTCCTGGTCAAGCGCGAAGCATCATCCACGCTCTCTTCGGAAAGCCAGCCTTCGCCGTCGCGCAACAGGTTCTGCCGCAATACCTCGTCCACGGCCTTGTCCGCCTCGGTAACCGGATCGTGCCCGGCTTTGTACTCGGCTTCAATGGCGCCGGGAGTGAAGCGGTTGAGGACTTCGCGGGCCGCGTCCAGGCCGGCCTGGATCCGATGCAGAATGTCGTTGTAAGAAGAGTTCATGATCTCCTGAAAGGTATTGAACTTAGGCCCACAACATGCGGGCGCCGGTAATCAGCAACAGGGTGCAGAGTATGCGGCGCAGCCACAGCATGGGAACGCGCGTCGCCAGGTGCGATCCCAGCAAGCCTCCGGGAATCGATCCAATTAGCAGGGATACGACCAATCCTGGATCGACGTTGCCCAACCTGAAATGCATGAAACCCGTGACTCCGGTGAGAATTACCGCGTGCACGATGTCGGTGCCGACGTTGACCTTGGGCGGGAAGCTGTAAAACAGCAGAAGCAGCATCATGATGATGCTGCCGGAACCGACCGAGGTCATGCCGACAAGAAAGCCGGCCAGAAGCCCGATCCCCACCATCCCGGCAAAGCCCTTCATGCTGGGCGGGCGGTTGGCGACGCGGTCTTCGATGCGCTTCTGCAGCAGCAGCAACGCGGGAATGACGATAAGCAGAATTCCTACCGCGGTCTTGATGAAACTATTGACGCCATTCCCGTAGAGATGGCGGATGTGGACCAGCAATTGCACTCCGGCGATGGAACCGGGTACGCTGCCGACGGCCAGCGCGATCACTACTTTGCGCCGCACCGTGCCTTTTTTCAGATGAAGGAGGCTGGCGGGAATCTTGGTGAAGAAATTGAAAACTGCGTCGGATCCAACGGCCACAATTGCCGGAACTCCCAACCCGAAGATCAGCACGGGAAGCAGCAGAACGCCGCCTCCCACGCCGGTCAATCCGATGAGAACGCCGACCACAAACCCAACCAGGATTTTGGCCATTAGCAGTGGCATGCTCTACTCCCCTTTACCCCTGTTCCTTATGACGCGGACGCTCCACTTACTCCGATGAACCCTGCCCGCTCCAGGTGCAAAACAATTTCCTGGGCAGCTTCTTCCGCCGACAGCTCGCCAGTGTTGATGGTCACATCGGCATCGGTTGGGGCTTCGTACGGATCGGAGATGCCGGTAAATTCCTTAAGGATGCCGGCGCGTGCCTTGGCGTATAGACCTTTGCGGTCGCGCTGTTCGCAGACTTCCACCGAGGTTGCGATGTGTACCAGGATGAATCCGCCATAGGGCTCGACCATCTGGCGCACGTGTTTGCGTGTCGCGTCATAGGGCGCGATGGGCGCGCAAATCGCGATGCCGCCATTTTTCGTGATTTCCGACGCCACATATCCGATGCGGCGAATGTTGATGTCGCGATGCTCTTTCGAGAATCCCAGCTCGGACGAAAGATGCTTGCGCACCAGGTCGCCGTCGAGCAAGGTCACGGGACGGCCGCCGACTTCCAGAAATTTCGTCAGCAGCACGTTGGCGATGGTCGACTTGCCAGAGCCCGAAAGCCCGGTGAAGAAAATGGTGACGCCCTGCTGCGCTCGTGGCGGAAAGCTGCGGCGGAGTTCGTGAACCACTTCCGGATAAGTAAACCATCCCGGAATATCACGCCCTTCGTTCAGCCGCTGCCGCAGTTCCGTACCGGAAATGTTCAAAACGCGATCGCCCTTCTTCACTTCGTTATCGGGGACGTAGCGGTCTTCCCCTTCCAGGTACACCATCATCTGGAAGTCGACCATGGTGACCCCGATATCTTTTTCGTTCTTCTTGAAGACTTCCTGCGCCTCGTAGGGGCCGTAGAAAGGCTTCTTGGTCTCAGGATCGCTGCCCGGCCCAGCGTGATCGCGGCCCACGATGAAATGAGTGCAACCGTGATTCTTG
Organism: uncultured Acidobacteriota bacterium; assembly: GCA_963701925.1. Taxonomy (GTDB): domain Bacteria; phylum Acidobacteriota; class Terriglobia; order Terriglobales; family Acidobacteriaceae; genus Sulfotelmatobacter. Next base: position 240,198 of record CAVPBQ010000002.1, on the reverse strand, counting down.
CGAATCAGCGCGTGCCAAATGGCCTCGCGGGGACCACCCATGCGCATGGCCAGCGGCAACAGCGCCAGCTTTACCGTTCCCTGCGGGAACTTTGACAGCAGAAGTTGGTAGCAGCGCACCCGCGTGAAATAGTCCACGTCCCCAGGCTTGGTCATGCCTACGCTGGGATTGATGAGCAGATTCGCCTCCACCTGCTTCGCGGCGCGGAAGGTAAGTTCCACGTGGGCGCGGTGCATAGGATTGCGAGTCTGGAAAGCGACTGCGCGCCGCCAGCCCAACCGGGCAAACTCGGCGCGTAATTCGGCGGGAGTCAGGCGCAGCGTGCGAAAGTCATAGTGTGCCGGTCCCTGCAGGCCCTCAAGCCGTCCTCCCACATACCACGGGTTCGATTTGTTCATGGTGTAGTCGGCGCCGGGGTGGGCCTTGCTGGTGGTGTTGAATACTGCCTTGGCTTCGGCGGCGCGATCGGGCTGCCAGACATCTTCGACATGCAGGACTGCGAGCATGACGCCTTCCGCATCGCGGAGCGCGACCTTGCTGGTTCCGGGCGTGAGCTTTTTGGCGAATTCTTCGGTTACATCGAGCGTAATCGGCATGGGCCAGAGAACTCCGCTGGCCAGGCGCATGTTGTGGCAGACGCCTTCGTAGTCGGCTTTGGTCATGAAACCGGTCAGCGGGGAAAAGCCTCCGCTCAGCAATAGTTCGAGATCACAAATCTGGCGCGCAGTTAAATCCCACGATGGCCATTCGCGCGAGTGGGCTTTCAGTTCTGCGGCTTTTTCCGTGGATACAAGCAGATTGATGAGTTCGCCGCCGTGCGGGGCAATCAAATGACTAGTCGAAGCAGACAAGTGCGTGAACCTCCCGGGTTCGTCGATTTTTGGATTTACCGCATGTAAGTCAAATTCTTCGCAGAAGGAATCAATAACGACTTCCAGATTCTTCTAGTTTTTGGGGGGACAAGCCAATATGACCCTAACTTGTTGCGGGTCTGCGACCCTGATTCAGTCCAGTGTACAACACAAAGGATTGAACCTTACCCACTCGCAAGTGCCATGCCGCTGCTGAATTTCTTTCATTCTACTGTAAATTGATAGGGATAAAAGGAGAAACTTTAGTTTTACCTGAGGAAAAGCTATTTGGGAGTTGCCGATGTGAAAACCGTTGCATAGCAGAGTAGGGGTTTTTCTGTAGAGAACTGAACAAGATTTGCAATTTCTTGCACACTTTGGGGAGCTATTCGGCGGGACAGTTCAGAATCTTTATCTCGCGAATCGAGCCTTCCACGGCTACCGCAGCGGCATAACCAGCCGCGCCCTTGACCTCATGCAGATGCCACTTGGTCGCTTCGCCGGCATCGGGACGAGTAGCGATCAAATGCGCGGGGCGCGCCGAATTTACTTCTACGTCAAAGGAGCCGAGGCTGCGGGAGAGCCCCACTCCTTGCGCTTTGAGAAACGCTTCCTTGCAACTCCAACAGCGAAAGAATGCGGAAACTCTATCTGGCTGGGGCAGGGCGCGAATCGACTCGCGCTCGCGCTGAGAAAAAAATCGCTCTGCCAATTTGTCAGTTTCCACATCGGGGCGAATGGCCTCGACATCAACACCGATCTCGCGACCCATGGCTACACCCAACATGCCTCGATCTGCGGAATGCGAGAGGTTGAAGCGCAGGTCGGATTTGGGCTCGACCAAAGAAGGCTTGCCATTTTTCGTGGATACGAAACGGAGTTCGCCGGCCGGAACATTCAGGTAAGCGCCGAGAATCACGCGAACCGTGCCCCGGGCGATCTTGAAGCGCAGCGCATCGCGTTCAAAGTGAAAGCGAGAGGCCCGCGCGACTTCATCGGAGGAGAGAGGTTGCTCGCAGATTGCCCGCCAGGACTCAGAAGCCACGAGCGAGAAATTCCATATGTGGACCTCATGGGACGTCAGCGCAGGAGCGGTGAGCCGGAGTAATTGGCCCGGCTGCACATCGACCGTGCTTACGACTACGGCAGCTACTGTTGGCTGATCCAACTGGCTATTTTCTCCAGCGCCACGGGCGAGATGGTCTCCTCGATCTGCGCATACTCCGCTGGCGATCCGGTCTTGGCAGTCTGGAAGAGATGGTTCAGCCCCGGCAGTTCATCAATTTCAAAGTGCCTGTTGCCCGCTTCCTCCAGCGCCTTGCGAATGGCTGGAAGATTCTGGCTGGGCAGCACCTGCTTGTCGAGCGAACCGTTGAGCACCAGCACCGGGCACGTCACCTTGCGCAGCGCGGTCGAGGGATCATAGGTGAGGAAGTAGCGAAACCAGACTGACCTGAGCTGGCTGATCGCCATTCCAATTTGCGCTTCCGGAACAGTGCCGGTCATCTTTTCGCGCAGCTCTTTTTGCAGCACGGTATCGTCTTTTTCGGTTTCGACCAGCTTGATTAATTCTTCCTGCTTGCTGGCATCTTTCTCGGATTCCTGTTCACTTTTTCCGCCCGCCAGGTCAATCGCTTTGAGCTGCGCCACGATCACCTGATCTCCCGGAACACCGGTGCCCGCCATCATCACGATGAACGCCACATCTTTATTGCGGGCGGCGACCATGGGCGCAATGACTCCGCCCTCGCTGTGGCCGATCAGCCCGATTTTGTGGGGATCGACTTCCGAGCGCGTTTTCAGATATGCGATTCCCGCCTCAGTGTCGGTTGCGAAATCCGCAGTCGTAGCTTTGGCGAAGATTCCGGTCGACTTGGCCACGCCGCGATCATCGGCGCGCAATACGGCAATGCCGTGTCGCGTCAGATAGTCGGATAAAACCAGAAACGGCTTGTGGCCCATGAGAGTCTCGTCGCGATCCTGCGGGCCTGATCCGGTGATCAGCACCACTCCCGGAAACGGGCCCTTGCCTTGCGGAATGGTCAGCGTGGCACCGAGCGTGACGTTCTGAACTTTGTTCTCATAGGTCACGTCTTCTTCATGGTAGGGATACGGCTTTACTGGATTCTGCGGCCGCTTGGGCTCAAGGGCGGCCTCGTCTTTGATCGGCTTCAACACGAGAGGCTTCGACCCGCCTCCTTGCGACCAGGTGCCATCGATCGAAGACAAGTCGGGCGCGATCTTGCCTTCAAACGCGCCGTTAATCTTGCTGGCTTCAATCTTCAGCGAGACTCCGTCGCGCGTGACGGAAGACGTCGCTAATCCTTTCAAGCCCTGATCGAGGCTATCTAGGGTTGCGGTCAGGCCATCAGCGGTATTCACGATGTGAAACACGACCCGCAGCTTGATCGATCCCATATCGAGCGTGCCCAGCCATGCCCCGTCGATGTCGGAAGGCTTGGCCAGTTTCGCTTCTGCCTTGGCGGGCGCAGGGACGGCTCGCTTGAACTCAAGGGGCAACCCCTGCGCCTGCGTCCACGTTCCGGAGATCGTCTTCGCGTCGGGCGAAACCGTTCCCTCGTAAGTGCCGTGCACCGCGTCGATGCCGAGGTTGAGCTTCGAATCCTTCAGCGTGATCGAACTGACGAGAATGCCGTTGGCACCCTGGTCGACACTGTCGAGCGTGGCCTTGAGCGCTCCATCGGGCCCTTTAGTGATATGCAGCACCAGATGGAGTTCTGCCGGACCAACACTCAGAGTGCCTTGCCAGTCGCCGGCGATATCTTGCGCCTGCGCCAGGCACGCGAACAGAAACAAGACGCCCAACAACAGCAATTGCTTCATACGATTGCAACTCCCTATTTGTGCAATGGCCAGCGCACACTTCTTACTGCTTCGGTGCGGCCGCATCTGCCTTGGGCGCATCCGCGGCAGGCCCTTGCGTTTTCTTGATACTCAATGTGCGCGCCGGATCGTCGCCCTGAATCCAATCGCCCGTCATTTTATCCAGCGTCTTGTTGAGCTTGACTTGCGCGAGTACGTTGAATTGCTTCAGATGGATCTTGACCGAGTTTCCTTTGCGCTCAATTTCCGTTGCTGGCCATCCCTTCGCGCCCGCGTCGGGCAGGTCAAAGGTTGCCGTCTGTCCGTCAGCCGTATTCTTGATGTGGAAGGTGACTTGTTTCTTCTCGGGCACACTTGCGGTTGGAACCTCGTAGACGCCTTCCCAGGTTCCGTCGATATCGGACGGCGCCGCGGGCTCGTGCGTCATCTTCAGAGGCGTAGTTGTCCGGGTCAGCACCATTTGCATTTTTTGCGTGCTGGCGCCTTGCGTCCAGTTTCCGCTGATAGTATTTGCGCCTTTCATGCCGCCTTCAAAATTGCCTTTAATCACGGTGGCGACAAAGCGAATCTTGTTGCCTTCAGAGCTGATGGAATCCACCGGAATTCCGCCGACAGCCTGATCGGGACTATCCAACGTGGCCTTCAATGTCCCGTCCGCTCCCTTGGTGACATGCAGAACGATTCGCAACTCTCCCGAGGCGGTGGTCAGTGGTCCTTGCCAGTCGCCGACTATGTCCTGGGCGCTGGCGAGGGATACGAGGGCTGCAACAAAAAATGCCGAGATCAGAAGTCGCTTCATAAAAGGCGCGCCTCCTTAGCGCGCAGAATCGCTTTCAACGACCTCTGATGATACAGCTAGAGTTCTCCCCGCCGCTCCAATTGTTTGTACGCGACCAGCGAATAGGCCGCTGGACACAGCGTCGCGATCGCGATCAATGTAATCGGCACCCAGAATGAGGCTCGCAGCGCAACGGCGATGAGGCCCAGCAGCCCACCTGCAAAAAAAGTTTTTGCGGCGAGGCGATGCGTCATGTTCCACACCCGTTCATTCGCAATGGTCCACGGAGTTCGAATTCCGACGTAGAAATTGCGCCGCACCTTGCCCATTACATTTCCCAGCAATGCAATCAGCAGGCAGACCCCGCCTTCAATGGCGCGGCTGATGTCGAGCACGACGCCGCCCAGAGATCCGAGCGCTGCCATTAATACGAGTACGTCGCAGTAGCCCACCATGGCTACAACCACGATCATGATGTAGAGATAAGTGGAGCGGAACGAATCCACTTCGAACCTCTTGGGCGACAGCCAGGGCAGCGCTGAAAACATCAGCACGATCAGCAGCATGCCGCCCGGGCCCCACAGAAATAGCGACCACTTCGGGCCCCAGCCGTTGATGTGTCCATGAGCGTCCCAATGCATCGGGATCACACTGGGCAACGACGGGTACGCCACCAGCGTTCCCAGCAGAACCGCCAGGATTACTGCGGCTGCGCCTCCGTAATAACGTTGATTGAGAGTCATACGAATCATTTCGGCTCTGCTTTCGGCGTTTTCGTTTCGTCGCCGTGATCTTCGCCACGGATCAGGTCCATCGCCCACGCCATCAAATCCTGCACCACGGTCGTATTCAGCGCATACCAGATCTGCTGTCCATCGCGACGGCTGGTCAGCAGGTCCGCCTCTTTCAGGACCGCGAAATGATGCGACATGGTCGGCTTCGTCATATCGAAGCGTTGCGCCAGATCGCCTGCCGTCATCTCGCCTCGTCGGAGCAACCGCAGGATCTCCCGCCTCGTGGGATCAGCCAAGGCCTTGAAGGCATTGTTCGAGGAAGGCGGCATAGTTAGCTGTTCATCAAATTAGACAACCATCTAAATAATGATTTAATCGCCCCATCTTGTCAAGTCTCGGTCTATCACGCTTTGCATCTGTTACTTACGGAGTATTGCAGAAGGAAAATCCACAAGCTGGGCAAACCCGCAGGATCCGAATTTTGCGTGTTTCTCGCGACGCTTCCAAGGTAAAATGAATTTCAGCTGCCCCCCGCGGAACTAATCGCCCCCTTCCTCCTTCTAAGCAATCATGAGGCTGACCTCGACAGCACTGGCGATCATCCTGGCAGCGGCGACGGCTTTCAGTCAGAACCTACCAGCCACTTCAAAAGGACGCGCGGCCGTCGAGGGAATCGTCACCAAAGATCCGGGCAGCGAGCCGGTGAAAAAGGCGCTGATTGAACTGATTGCGGAAGATCAGGCGACCGCGGGCGACTACACAGCAGTCAGCGGCCCGGACGGCAGCTTTCGCATCGAAGGAATTCTTCCTGGACGTTATCGTCTATTCGCCGAGAAGACCGGACTCCTCGAATTTGAAAAACATCACGCCCGCTCCGAAGGGCGCATGCTGACTTTGGGGGAAGGCCAGGAGCTGAAGAATCTTCAGATTCGCCTGCAGGCTGCGGCCGTGGTTCGCGGCCGCGTCACGGATGAAGACGGCGATCCGATGGCGAACGCGCAAGTCACGGTGATGCACCAGATTTTTTCTGCCGGCCACAATCGCTTCGAGCAGGTGGGCTCGGAACGCGCCAACGACTTAGGCGAATACCGCATCGCCAGCCTGCCAGCGGGGAATTACTACGTGGCCGTGAGCCCGCCTCCAGATCTGAAGAACCTGATCGACACTTCCGGAGCCGCGGCTATGCTGCGTGACGCAAGACCTGACAAGGCTGCTCTGTCGTACCAGACGACGTATTACCCGGGCACGCCGGACCGGAGCCAGGCGGCGCCCATCCAGTTGCATCCCGGTGATGAATTTCCGGTGAACTTTTCTCTGACCCCGGGGCCGACGCTGAGCATTCGGGGATCGGTGGTGAATCTGCCGCCGCGCTCGACCGCGGTCATCATGCTGCAGTCGCGCGATTTCAACGTGGTGCTTAATGGCGCGGATATGCATAAGGACGGCAGCTTCGAAATTCGCGATGTGGCTCCCGGCGCCTATACGATTCTAGCCAGCATTGAAAACGCGCCCACTCCCATGATGGCGAGGCAATCGCTGCAAATCGCCAGCAACAGCGTGGATGGTTTGCGGTTGTCGCCACAGCCCGGAGGATCGATTCGCGGGCGCCTCCGCTTCGAGAGTAAAGGCAGCGTCACACACTTTGATCCGTCGCAGATTTTTTTGACTCTGCAAAGTGTCGATGGCGACGACAGCACCCTGGGCATATTCGGCATGGGAGAGGGATTTTCTCCCGTGACGAAAATTTCGCCTGACGGCAGCTTCGAATGGAAGAGCGTTCCGCCGGGAACATTTTATTTGCAGTTTGTCGACGGTGCCGGTGGCGGCGGGTGGTATTTGAAATCCGCGGTGGCCGGCGGACGCGATGTGAACGAATCCGGTCTCGTCATGGAGGGTGGCGCGGTCACGCTCGACGTGCTGGTCAGCAGCAACGGCGCCGCCGTCGACGGTCTGGCCGCCGACCCGAAAGGTGAACCCATCCCGAACGCGGTGATTTTGGCTGTGCCCGAGCCAAGGCTGCGCGCGCGCGAGGACCGTTACTTTAAGACCGTCGCCGACCAAAGCGGCCGCTTCACTCTGCGCGGTGTTCCGCCCGGCGAATACACGCTGTTTGCCTGGGAGAGCATGGATGGCGAGTCTTATTACGATCCCGACTTTCTGAAGAATTATCAGGGGCAGGGAAGCGCGCTCATTCTCGGCGAGGGCGAACGGAAAAGTGTGCAGTTAAAAGTAATCGCCGATCCCATGGAGAGTCCTAACGCCAGCGATCAGCCGTAAGTCGCCTATCTCATCGAGAATCTGTCATCAAGTTTATTGTTGCAGGATTTGGCCAGGCTGCGGATGAACCTGTTCATTCTTGATTTCGCCAGCATCCCAGCCTCCGCCGAGCGCTTTCACAAGATAAACTGAGCTCACCATCTGCTGTCCGAGTAACTGCGTTTGCAGGCGCTGATTGCTGAGCAGCGTCGTCTGCGCGGTGATGACATCGAGGTAGTTGGTGACTCCGCCCACGTAGCGATTGTTGGCGATCTCGAGTGCGCGGCGAGCATCGTCTACCGCAGCGGCTTGCGTCGAGAGCGCTTGCGAGAGCGTGCTCAGATTGCTGATGCCGTCTTCGACCTGCTGAAACGCGGTCAGAACTGTCTGACGATAATTCGCGACCGCCTGATCGTAGCCCGCGCGCGCGGCGGCAAGATTGGCGCGGTTTCGGCCGCCCTCAACAATGGGCTGCAGGGCATCGGCTCCGAGAGACCAGAAAAGGCTGGGCGCACTGAGTAACGATCCCAGACTTGTGCTCTGCCAGCCGCCTCCGCCGCTCAGCGTGATATGGGGATAAAACGCGGTGCGGGCGAGGCCGACTTCGGCGTTCTCATAAGCCATTTCGCGCTCGTTGGTGGCAATATCCGGGCGCCGCTCCAATACATCGGAGGGAACTCCCAGCGGCACCGGCGGCGGCGTGGCGTTCAGCGGAGAAACAGGAATGGTGAAACTCGAGGCCGCTTGGCCGACCAGCACGGCGATCGCATGCTCGTACTGCGCGCGAGTTTGCTGGACCAATGCAGCTTGCGAAATGGTGGAGTCGAGCACCGTCGCCTGCTGGGCGACTTCGAGACCGCTGGCTATCCCGCCGTTGTGGCGATCCTGCACCAGTTGCAGGCCTTTGCGCTGCGAGACCACGGATTCTTGAACCACGTTGTACTCGGCGTCCAGTTCGCGCAGCGTGAAGTAGTCCGCAGCCAATTCCGCAGTTAGCACTAATTGCACATTGCCCAGATCGGCGGCCGTCGACTGCAGGGTCGCATTGGCCGCTTCCACGTTGCGCCGTACGCGCCCGAAAAGATCCGCTTCGTAGCTGACGGAAAACGGAATCGTGTAGACATTCTGGGTGTAGGGAACGACGGGCTGCACTACGCCGTTCACGATCGGCGCCGTGGATCCATTCAACGGCCGGTTGCCCGAGCCGCGCTCACGAACCGCACTGGGATCGGCGGAAGCTTGCGGGAAATAATCCGCAGTGGCAACGCGAGCCAGGGAGCGCGCCTGATTCAGACGATCGCGCGCCGCGAGCAGGGATTGATTCGCCTTCAGCAACTGCTGCTCGTAATTATTCAGCGCGGCATCGTGAAAGATTTCCCACCACGCGCCCTTCGGGATCGCATCTTTCGGCGCCGCTTGTTCCCACGGAGGCTGCGTCTTCCAAGCATCGGGCGCGGGCGCTGGAGCGGGCGGCCGGCTGTAGCGCGGTCCGACAGTGCAGGCCGTGCTCAGCGCCAGTAAAGCCATCAGCGGCACGATTGCGACTCGCTTCACTGCGCGCTCCCTGCCGGATTTTGCGCGGGCTTTCCCTGATTGCCTCCGGGCCCGGGCGCCGCTACATTCACCTGCTCGCCCTGTTCCAGCGAATCGGGCGGATTGATCACAATCTGATCGTCGGTGGAAACTCCGCCCAGAATTTCTAAAGTTGTTCCGTAATCTTTTCCGATGTTGATGGGGCGTAGCTGAATTTTCTTGTCCGACCCCACCACCGCGACCTGCGCGCCTTGGGCGCGGAACAGCATGGCATTCACCGGAACCGTCACTTTGTCGACGTTCGATCCCACCGCAAAATGCACTTCGCCGAACGATCCCGGAAGCAGCCGGCCATCTTTGTTCGGCACGTCTACTTCGGTGAGCAGGGTGCGAGTGTTGGGATCGATGGCATCGGCAGTGCGCGCGATCTTGCCGCGGAATTTCTGGCCGGGAAATTCCTGCAGGGTCACATCGGTCTCGTTGCCAACCTTTATATAAGGAGCGTAAGCCTGGGGAACGCTGGTATAGACGCGCAGCGGATCGATGCGCGCGATGTCGAAGAGTTCATGCCCGGCCGCACCGGTTCCGGCAGTGATGAGCGCGCCGGGATCCACGGTGCGCCGCGTGAGCACGCCGGAGAAGGGCGCGTAGACTTTCTTGAATCCTTCGAGTTGTTCGAGCCGCCGAACATTTGCGTCAGATGCCGCCAGGTTCGCCTGCGCCTGCTTGTAGCCGCTGGTTTGCTGGTCGGCTTCCTGCGCGGAAACGGAATCGGTTTTGCGCAGATTTTCCCAGCGTTCCGCGCTGATCTTCGCCAGCTCGAGTTGCGCAACAATCTGCTCGCGCGCGGCGCGCGCCTGGCTCAATTCCTGATCGACCTCGGGTGTATCGATCGTAGCGAGCAGTTCGCCTTCGGTCACGCGGCTGCCAATATCCTTATTCCAGCGCACTAGGTAGCCGCTGGTCCGGGCATAAATCGGGGATTCCTCAAAGGCCAGCAGGGAACCGGGCAGCACCAGATCCTCATCCGGCTTCTCGGCCAGGGGATGGACAACGGCCACGGTCGGAATGGTTTCAAGCTCCGTCTCTTTGGCGAGGGCTCGCTCGTGGCTGGCGCGCAGGATCAAAGTGATCGCTGCCAGCCAGCACCAGCACCAGCAGGAGAACTCCGACAATGGTCAAAGCGCGGCGAGGGGGCGCGGGTGGCAGTTCGGGAGGTCTCTGAATTGTCGGGGGCTGATGATGCGAGTGCTCCTCCATGGCGGCGATCTCTTCATCGCGTTGCGCCTGCGCACTACGATGAAGGTGCTCGGCGTTCTGCGACTCTTCCGATTCGCCGTTGCCAGCTCCGCCGTCCATCAGGATCTGCTTGTCTTTACTCACTGCACTCATGCCTCACTCCGATCGAACCATTCCTGCGATTGACCATCCCGATTGTCTTCCGATGAAGGATGCGTGTTCATGGATGTATTACGTGCGACTCGACTCCCGGCGACCATGCACAATGGCGAAGACGCTAGGCACGAAAAACAAAGTGGCTACGGTGGCGAAGAGCAGGCCGCCGATCACCGCCCGGCCGAGCGGCGCATTCTGCTCGCCGCCTTCGCCAAAGCCCAGTGCCATGGGCACCATGCCGATGATCATCGCTAGTGCGGTCATCAGCACAGGGCGGATACGGGTGTAGCCGGCGGCCACTGCGGCGCGCATTGCCGGGATGCCTTCATCCAACTGCTCGCGGGCGAAGCTGACCATCAGAATCGAATTGGCCGTAGCGACGCCCATGCACATGACCGCGCCGGTCAATGATGGCACGCTCAAAGTCGTGTGCGTGAGCAGGAGAAACCAGCAAATCCCCGCCAGCGCTCCCGGCAACGCAGTAATGATGATGAAAGGATCGAGCCATGACTGGAAGTTGATCACGATCAACAGGTAGACCAGTACGATTGCCCCGACCAGTCCCAGGCCCAGCCCGATGAATGACGAACGCATGGTCGAAACCTGTCCCCGCACCACAATGCGAGTGCCCCGCGGCAAGTGATCTTCAAAACTCTTCAGCACCTTCTCCGTATCGGCGGCGACGGCGCCGAGATCGCGATCCTGCGTGCTGGCATACACGTCGATCACGGGCGCTACGTTGTAATGATTTACGGTCGCCGGCCGTACCGTCGGAGTCATCTGCACCAGGTTCCCCATGAGTTGCGGCCCCTGCTGCGAGATGACGGGAATGTCCATCAGGTCCTGCAGGTTGGTTATGCGGTATTGTGGAGCCTGAACGGCCATCTGATAGGTAACCTTATTATTCGGGTTGAGCCAGAAATTGGGAGCCGTTTGAAAACTTCCGCTGAGCGTGACCAGGGCGCTCTGAGCAACATCGCGAGCGGTCAGGCCGACCTGAGTCACCCGGGTGCGCTGAATATCCATTTGCAGTGTCGGCAGGGAGAGCAGTTGCTGCACATGCACGTCGGCGGTGCCTGGAATGTGTCGCATGCGATTCGCGATCTGCTGCGCGATGTCATAGCTGCTTTGCATGTCGGTGCCGACGACTTGCACGTCGATGGGCGCCGGCAGTCCGAAATTCAGAATCTGGGTGACAATGTCGGCCGGCTGGAAAAAGAATTCGACGCCAGGGAAGCGCCGCGGCAGATATTCCCGCAGATGACGGGTCAGTTCCGCAGTGGGAGGATGCTTCTCAGGGTCCAGGGCGATCAGAATCTCGGCATCGCTACTGCCGATGGTTCCATTCGAACTGTAAGACTGGTTGATGCCCGAATTGGGGAGGCCGATGTTGTCGAGCACGGTCCGCAACTGGCCCGGAGGAATCTGCTCGCGCAGGGCGGCCTCAATCTGATCGCAAAGGCGAGCCGTTTCCTCTACGCGCAATCCGGGGCGCGCCCTGACATGCAACTTCAGCAGACCGGCATCGACCTGGGGAAAGAAATCCTGCCCAAGAAAGTTGAAGAGCCCGAGCGAGAGCACGCAAAAAAGCAGAAAGCAGATGACGAACACGCCTTTGTGCTCGATCGTGGTCTCCAGCAATGCTTCGTAGGCGCGGCGAAAGTCCTCGAACTTGCGCTCAAATCCCCGCTGAAAACGGCCCAGAGCCGAGGTGGGAGCTTCAGCGCGATGTTCGTGGCCGCGCATGATGTACATCACCAGCGTCGGAATCAAGGTTCGCGAGAGCAGGTAACTGGCCAGCATGGCGAAGCTCACCGCTTCGGCCAGCGGGACGAACAGAAATTTCGCCACGCCTGTCAGAAAGAACATGGGCACAAATACGATGCAGATGCTGAGGGTAGAAACGAATGCCGGGACGGCGATCTGCTGGGCGCCATCCAGAATGGCCTGCCGCATCTCCTTGCCCATGGCCAGATTGCGCTCGATGTTTTCGATCTCGACGGTGGCATCGTCGACCAGGATGCCGACCGCGAGCGCTAATCCGCCCAGGGTCATGATGTTGATCGTCTCGCCCAGAGCGCCGAGTAGGATGATGGAAACAAAAATCGACAGCGGTATGGAAATCGAGATGACGATGGTCGGCCGCCAGTCGCCCAGAAAAATCAGAATCATGACTGCCGTCAGACAGGCCGCGATCAGCGCCTCGCGGACGACTCCATTGATCGACGCGCGCACAAACAGGGACTGATCGAACAGCGAGGTGATCTTCAAGGATGGCGGCAGGGATTGCGAGGCCTGCGCCACGATGTCCTTGATACTGGCAACAATCTGCAGGGTCGAAGCCTTGCCATTCTTGTACATCGACATCAGGGCACCGCGGTTCCCATCCTGGCGTACGATGTTGGTCTGCGGCGCGAAGCCGTCGCGGATGTGCGCCACGTCCCGCATATACAGCGTGGAACCGTTCGTCGTTTTTACCGGAAGGTCGTTCAGTTCCGCGATCGTCTGCGGCGTGCCGTTGATCTCCACGTCATATTCGAGCGGGCCCATCTTGATGGTGCCGGTAGGCAGAATGATGTTCTGCGCGTTCACCGCATTCACAATGTCGTTGGGCGAGAGACCGTAGGCCTGCAGTTTCGGCAGATCGAGATCGACCTGAATCTGGCGGATCTTTCCCCCGTACGGATAAGGCGTCGCCGCTCCTTGCACGGTCGCAAGGTAAGTGCGCAGAAAATTCTGGCCAAGATCGAAGAGTTGTTGTTCCGGCAGCGTTTTGCTGCTCAATCCGAGCTGAATAATTGGCGTAGTCGATGCGCTGTAACTGATGATCAGCGGCGGGGTCGTGCCGGGCGGCAATCCGCGAACGGTGGTCTGGCAGATGGCGGTAATCTGCGCGATCGCGCCCTGCACGTTGGTTCCCGGGCGGAAGAAGACTTTGATCACACCCAGCCCGTAGACCGACTGAGATTCCATGTGCTCGATGTCATTGACGGTGGTGGTGATGCCGCGCTCGGAGTTGGAAACGATGCGGTCCGCCATGTCCTGCGGTGACATGCCGGTGTAAAACCACACAACCGAGACTACGGGGATATTAATGTCGGGAAAAATGTCGACTGGAGTCTGGATGACGGTGATGACAAACAAAATAATGATGACGAGCGCCATCACGATGAAGGTATACGGCCGCCTGAGGGCTAATGCGACAATCCACATGATTGACCATCACTCCGATGCAACCAGCCGGGCCCCCATCGACCGGCCCGGCGTATGGTTCTACGCCTCACCTTAGATTCGATACTCACCGTATCGGATTCCTGATTATATATGGTAGCGTAGGGTATGCTGAAACGGCCTACGGGGAATGATGCAGGGAATGGCGCTGGCCGGCGCCCGCCGGGGCGACCTCGCAGTGAGCAGGCGCGCAAGGCCATTCTGCGGACTACGTTGCAAATTCTCGCCGAAAATGGATTCTCGGACCTGACCATCGAAAATGTGGCCGACCATGCAGGCGTGGGAAAAACCACGGTTTATCGCTGGTGGCCGAATAAAGGCGCCCTAATTGCCGATGCCTTTGCCAGCAGCACCACCCGCAAGCTGCGCTTTCCTGACACGGGTTCGGTAGTGACGGATATGAGCCAGCAGATGCGCCAGCTCATTAAAGTCTTTCGTGGTCCTCGAGGCCGCATCGTTTCGGCCATGATTGCCGCGGGCCAGGCCGATCGCGAACTGATCGCAGCCTTTCGTGAGCGCTTCCTACTGCCTCGCCGCCAGGAAGCCTATACCACGCTTCGCCGCGGCGTCCGACGCGGCGAACTCCCCGAAGATATGGATCCCGACCTCGTACTCGACTCTCTCTATGGTCCGATCTACATGCGGTTTTTGATTCGTCACGATGGCTTGACACCCGATTTCGTCGACCATCTCTGTGCTCTGGTCTTAGGCGGGGCCCGACCCAACCGAAATGGATCATTGCTGCGGACCTCGCAATCTTCTAAGAGTCCACATCCCAGCCGGCGCTTAGAAAACGCAGCAGAATCGGCCTAAAGCGCCGGATCCGCGCAACCCTTCCCTTTGTGCCTCCTCTTCCAGGCGGAGTAACCTCCGAATTATCGCCACTTAGTAAGTATTGACAGGCCGCTGCTTTTGAGTAAACTGGAGCGCCCGCGAGGAACTAACCTTGCGAATGCAGAACGACTAAGTCGTGGGCGATCCCTCCGGGTCTCGACGCCTTCCCCTTCTGGGCCCTGGACTCCACGCTAAAGCTACAGCCTTGTGGCGAGGTACTTATGCGCGATGATGCGGTACGCCTCTCGAAATACCTCACTGTCATTGTTTTGTTTGCCGTGTTCCCCATCCTCAGCCGGGCGCAGGGATTCCCGCCCATTTCCCCCGACGACCTCAAGATGACGAGCGAGCCGCAGGCGCCGGGAGCGGCGGCGGTGATTCTGTTTCGCGAGGTCGACCGCGACGATAACGGCAGGACCTCGCATGAAGACAACTATGTCCGCATCAAGATTCTCACCGAAGAGGGTCGCAAGTATGCCGACGTCGAATTGCCCTTCAATAAGGCAGACGAAGACATCGTGAACATTCGCGCCCGAACCATCAAGCCGGACGGCTCGGGTGCCGAGTCGGATGTGAAAGTGTTCGAGAAGACGATTGAGAAGGCGCAGGGACTGAAATATATCGCCAAGACGTTCACGCTGCCCGATGTGCAAGTGGGCAGCATCATCGAGTATCGCTTCACCAGTGATTTGTCGGAGCACTGGATTTATGGCTCGCACTGGGTTCTTAGTTCCGAGCTGTTCACGCACTACGCCCGGTTCAGCCTCAAGCGGTATGTAGCGCAATCCGAGAATATGAGCCTGCGTTGGACCTGGCGCGGCATTCCGGAGGGACTCTCACCCAAGGAAGGCCCTGACCATGTCATCCGCATGGAAGTGCAGAATCTTGCGCCTTACACCATGGAAGATTTCATGCCCCCGATGAACGAGATACAAGCACGCGTGGATTTCATCTATGAAGACGAGTTCATGGAGAGCGACCACGACCAGTACTGGAAGCACGTCGATAAAAAGCTTAATGACGGTTTGGAGAGCTTCATCGGCAAGCGCAAGGCGATGGAGCAGGCTGTGGCTCAGATCGTTTCGCCGAATGATCCTCCGGAAATGAAGTTACGGAAAATCTACGATCGCGTGCAGCAGCTGCGCAACACTTCTTATGAAGTTCAAAAGACTGCGCAGGAAGAAAAGCGCAGTAAGGAGAAGGCTCCGGAAAACGTTGAAGATCTCTGGAAACGTGGCTACGGCAACGGTAGACAACTGACCTGGTTGTACCTGGCTCTGGTGCGGGCTTCAGGACTTGAAGCCTATGGAGTCTGGGTCTCCAGGCGGGATGACTATTTTTTCTCGCCTATAAGTCCGGAGCGCCGAAAACTCAATGACAACGTTGTGCTCGTCAAACTCAACGGCAAAGATCTCTATTTCGACCCGGGAGCGGCCTTCACTCCTTTCGGCATGTTGGGTTGGCCGGAGACGGGGACGGTAGGCCTTTCTCTCGATAAGGAAGGCGGCAAGTGGGTGAAGACCAACCTGCCGTTGAGCTCCGACTCGAACATCAAACGCTCCGCCAAGTTCAAACTCACCAACGAAGGCAATCTGGAAGGAAAGGTCACAGTCACCTATAACGGCCTGGAGGCGATGTATCACCGGCTCGACGTGCGCAATGCCGATGACGTCGCCCGCAAGAAATTTCTCGAGGAGCGGTTGAAGAATCAGATTCCAGTCGGGATTGAAGCGGAACTAACCAACAAACCGGACTGGAGCAATTCGGAAACGCCGCTGGTGGCGGAATACGATGTGACCATCCCCGGCTGGGCTTCGAACGCCGGCAAGCGCGCACTCATTCCGGCGGGAATATTCACCGCCGTGGAGAAGCACACGTTTGAGCATGGGAACCGCGTTAATCCGATTTACGTTCACTATCCCTACGCGAAAGAAGACGACGTGACCATCGAGCTGCCTGCCGGCTGGCAGGTGGTGAGCGTGCCCTCACCGCAGACCATCGATGCGCACGTCGCGGGATACAGTCTGCAGGTAGAAAGAGATCACACCACGCTGCATCTGCAACGCAAGTTCAGCCTGGACTTTATGCTTCTGGAGTCTAAATACTATGCCGCGCTTCGTAACTTCTTCCAAACCGTTAGAACGGGAGATGAGGGACAAATCGTGCTGCAACCTGGAGTCGCGTCAGCCTCAAATTAGGCGACGCGCGTTGCTGCTTCTGGCCGGTGCAGCGGCGTGCCTGCTGGCGTGGGTTCCTTACGCGGCCGCGGGAGGTGACGCTCCGCAGTGGATGCATGCGCTGGTGAATGCGCCCCTGCCGCAGTATGACGAGAAGACGGACGCAATCCTGCTTTACTCCGAGACCAATGTGACGGTCATCGCCACCGACAAAGTCAGGACGGTTACGCGCGAGGCGTACAAGATCCTGCGCCCTGAAGGCCGCGGCCATGGCGTGGTTCGCGTTTACTACAATCCCTCCAGCAAGATCAAAAGCATGCATGCATGGTGCATCCCCGCACAGGGTAAGGACTACGACGTCAAAGACAAGGACGCCGTAGACGGGGCCATTAACGAAGAAGGCATCCTGATGGAAGACGACCGTTATCGTATGCTCGTCATTCCCGCCTCCGAGCCTGGCAATATTGTTGGATACGAATACGAAGTGGAGGAACGTCCCTTTTTTCTGCAGGACCGGTGGATTTTTCAGGAGCATGATCCCGTGCGCGAGAGCCGCTATTCCCTGCAGCTCCCGCCGGGATGGGAGTTCAAGTCTTCCTGGCTGAATCATCCGGAGATCAAACCCACTGATGCGGGAAACAACTTGTGGCGGTGGAGTGTCAGTGATGTGAAGGCAATCCGTCATGAAGCAGCCATGCCCCCCATGCTGGGAGTTCAGGGCATGATGCTCGTAACCTTTTTCCCTCCAGGAGGAAAGGCGGCTACCGGATTTGCCGAGTGGAGCGATTTGGGAAATTGGGTCAACCAGTTGCTCGCCGGAAGGCTCGATGCCTCCCCGGAATTGAAGCAGGAGGTAGTCACGCTTACGGCCGATAGACAAACTCAGTTGCAGAAGATGCGGGCCATTGCTCAGTTTGTGCAGCACGATGTCCGCTATGTCGCGATCGAACTCGGGATCGGCGGCTGGCAGCCTCATCCTGCAGCCGACGTTTTTTCTCACCGCTATGGTGATTGCAAGGACAAGGCGACACTCGTGCGCTCCATGCTGCATGAGATCGGCATTGAATCATTTCATGTAGTGATCAATACCGACCGCGGCGTGGTTACCAGTCACACTCCCGCTCACAACTATGGATTCAACCATGCCATTGTCGCGATCAAGTTGCCGGATAGTCTGGATGATCCTTCCCTGGTAGCGGTGCTGCAGCATCCCAAACTCGGCCGCCTGCTTTACTTCGATCCGACCGATGAGATCACGCCGTTCGGCCAGATACGGGGCGAACTGCAGGCCAACTACGCTCTGGTGGTGACTCCGACGGGCGGCGAGTTGTTGGCTCTTCCCATGCAGCCGCCCGCCATGAACAGTATTGAGCGCACGGCCAAGCTGACGCTGGATCCGACTGGTGAACTGAAAGGGAGCGTGAAAGAGGTTCGTCTCGGCGGCCGCGCCGCGTCTGAGCGTTGGCAACTGCGCAACGTGAATAAGGATCTGGATCGAATCAAGCCCATCGAAACTCTGCTGGCTGGTTCGCTCTCAAACTTTCGTATCACCCACGCCAGCATCACGAACCTGACGCAAACCAATTTGCCTTTTGGATTCGATTATTCCTTTGAGTCAGAAAATTACGCCAAAAGCGCTGGAGGGCTGCTTCTGGTGCGCCCGCGCGTTTTGGGGAACAAAGCCTTCGGCTTTCTGGAGACGAAGGAGCCGCGAAAATTTCCGGTGGAGTTCGACGAGCCCGCACATGATACCGATGTTTTCGAAATCACCATTCCTTCTGGCTACGAGGTTGATGACACTCCGCCCCCAGTCGACGAGGATTTCAGCTTTGGCAGTTATCACTCCAAGACTGAAGTGAACGGGGGAGTCATCCGTTACACCAGGACTTTCGAAGTCAAGGAATTGAGTGTGCCCGTCGACCGCACCGACGAACTGAAGCGCTTTTACCGCACCATCAATGGCGATGAGCGCAATACGGTCGTGCTGAAAGTCATCACTCACTGAGTTCGGCCGCTCGAAAAACGGGTACACTGTATCCCGCATGAATCGCTGGGTGTTCTGGACAATCATTTCAATTGCGGCGGTCTTGGTCATAGCGCTCGCCGGATTGAGCGTGATGGCGGGCAGTCCGAAAGATGCCGTCCAGATGGCGCGCTACGCCCTGCCCCATATGCACCTGGGCGCGCTCAAGGCGGGTGACTCGGCTCCGGATGTGCAACTAGTGTCGCTCGACGGCACGTCGCGTTTCCATCTTCGCGAACGCGCTGCTGGCCGGCCGCTGGTGCTGGTTTTCGGCAGCTTTACCTGACCGCCCTTCCGCCGCCAGTTAGGCGACATTGTTCAGATCTATAACGACTACAAGGAGCACGTCGATTTCCTTACAGTTTATATTCGCGAAGCCCATCCCACCGATGAATGGCGGATGAAGGCCAACGAAAAAGAAAAAGACGACGTTTGCTACACTCAGCCCAAAACGCTGCAGCAGCGCATCGTGATTGCCAACGATTTCACTACGCGCTTCAAGTTTCCCCTGCCGCTTGGCGTGGATGACATGACCAATGCCGCGGACAGCGCATACGCGGCCTGGCCGGAGCGACTTTACGTGCTCGATGAGAGTGGCCGCATTTCCTACAAAGGCGGCAATGGCCCGTTTAAATATGATCCGAAAGAAGTGCGCGCCTGGCTGGCGCAACGCTACGGGCCGGTAAAATCCGGCACTGCCAGCAGCTTGAGATCAATCTCCGTCCCCGGCAGATGCATCTGGGAGGCAAAAGAAGTGAGCATAGACCTCGGTGTCTGCAAGCCCTAAGACAAATTTTAACTGACGCTTCGCGATACTTCAGGGGTTGGCGGGATCGTTGTGCGGAGCTTTCGGAGTGAACTTGCGGACGACAAATTCCTGAAACACATTAAAGATCGCGCTGGCGCCAATTCCGACGCCTGCATTTTCAAATGTCAAATCTGCACCCTCGCGATTTTGCGATGGGTAGTAGAGGTTGGAAATCCCCCCCGCGGCAAGGCTTCCCAAGATGCCCGAATAATTTACCTGCCAGTGTCCGTTGTCTCCTTTGCAGATCACGGCATTCGCGACCGCATACATAAACCGCGAAGTCTTGGTGCCCGTGCCCTTATAGAAATAGCGCGGGTCTTGTTTCAGAATGGAAGGCAGGATGGCGCCGCCAATGAACGCGCCTGTCAACGTGTCGGCATAGTCTGCCCCGAATCGTTTTGCGTAGCCCTGTGCGCCTTGTCCGTATTCCCAGAAATGATTTTCCGCCTGCTGTACTCCTGCGGTTCCACCCACAATTAAAAGCGTGAAAGGATCGACCGCCGTTTTCGCGGCCAGTTGGAACTTTTGTTTGGGACTGAGAGGAGCCGCATTGCGGACGTAACTGACATAAAAATTTGGCATGATACCGAGCACGCGCTGCTTCTCCTCGACCCGAATCTGCTCCGACGCAACTTCAACCGTCGGAACTCCAACCACAACGTCGGTAACGTTCATGGCGACGGATAACGAGATCACCGGCGCAAGGTAATTCTCGCCCGGTTGCAAGACTCCTGAGGCGGTCTGAGTGGCGAAGCCGACCGCGGTAACAGTCAGGCGGAACGGGCCGGGAGCGACGCCGCTGAAAGAGAATTGCCCGTTGTCGCCGGATAACAACTCGGTGCTTTGAGATTGACCTTCGCGCTTAAGGCTGACCCGGGCTCCGGCTACAACCGCTCCACTTTGATCGAGGACGGTTCCACTGATTGTTCCGGGCGAATCTTCATCGGAGGGAGTCCCGCTGACAGGAGTCATTCCGGGAGCGGAGACCAGCACCGCCGACGAAGCTTGTCCACAGCAGAAAAGGCAGGCGTAAACCACGAATGCGGGAACGGCGAGCCGGCCGGATACGCGGAAACGGAGAGACATCAGCGACTGAACCTTAATCCTCTCCGTTGCCCATCCGCTGTCAGCGCCGCATTCATCCGGATTCGACTCTTATCAATGAGGCTTATGCTCGAGATTTCCAACTCTTGCAGACAGTTTATTCCTGCCGCTGGATGCCGTCACCTTTTCAACCCGTCACCGGGCACTTTAGTTTCGGTCGATCGCATGGCACGCGGCCAAAGAAAAGCCCAGCCTGACGGCCGGGCTAGATTATTCAGGAAAAAATCTTGCTAGCGAAGGGGATTAATGGGACATCCCGCCGCCGCTATTGCTGTTCGTGCAAGTCTTGGAAATGTGCTTTAGCGAACTGACCTCGATGGACATTTGCGAGCCGCCGGCCATGCCGCTGGGATTGCTGCTAGCCGAGCCTGCTGCGCTCTCCGTGCCCGTAATCTTCACTTCATGGCCTACGTGCTTGGAAAGTTTCGCCGAATCGCCCATCAGTTGATAGGCTTTGCCCTGGCTGTCGGTTAAGGTGTAGCTGCCGTTGGCGCTGCTGAGGCAGCCCTCCACCGTGGTCTGCGATGCAGTGTTCGATTGCGACGTCTTGCTCATCTGGCTCGACTGTCCTGAAGCCGGATCCTGACTCGACGTAGTTTGAGCTGACACCCAGGTCACGCCCAAGAACAGCACAGCCAGCAACATCAGATGCTTCATAGAAACCTCCACAGGTTTTAATCGCGTTTTCCGTAGTGGCTGCCGGAGCGGTTTTTTGGCCGAATGCGCAGCCGCTGAAGGTAGTCTGAGCATTCCAGGGCTCGGCCGCAATACAGCGTTGGCCGGAGAACGGATCGATTCGGGGAGGATGCCGGGAAGCAGGGAAGTTGCTGCGAGCAGAAGGTTTAGTACAACCCTCGCTCGCCTTCGGGGCGAGTTTTCCATCGCCGGTGCACCCACAACCATTGTTCAGGATATTGGCGCACGTAGTCTTCAATCACTTTGGTGAACATTTGCGTGTTGGCAACGATGTCGTCGTCCAGATCGCCCGTGCGCGCCAATTTCAACATGGGATCGAAACGCAGCCGGTATTTCTGCAGCTTTTCATCCCAGATAGTGAAGCCGGGAACGATTGCCGCATCCGTGCGCAGCGCAATGCGCGCCAGTCCGCTGGCGGTGCAAGCCTGGATGCCGAAGAAATCCACGAACACGCCCTGCGGCGGAGTCATATTCGTGTCCATCAAAATGCCGACAGTCTCGCCCGCCTTCATGGCGGCCAGCAAGCCGCGCACGAAATCGTCCTTGGCCACAGTTTTGTTTCCGTGCATGGTGCGATAGCTCTGAATCAGGCGGTCGAGATAGGGATTGTCCATCGGCCGCATGACCACATGCAGCCAGTGTCCATGCAGGGAGTGGGCGAAAGCCGAGAGCTCCCAGCCGCCGAAGTGAGCCGTTAGAAATAGAACGCCTTTGCCGCGCGCATAGGCTTGCTTGAAGTTCTCCAGCCCGTCATATACGACCACGTCGTCGATATTCTCCCGCGTGTAGCGCGGGAACTGGCACATCTCCGCCAACTGGCGGCCCAGCGTCGTGAACTCTCCACGCAGAATGCGTTTGCGCTCGGCAATGCTCTTTTCCGGGAAGACCATTTCGAGGTTGCGCATGCCCACCTGCCGCAGGCGGAAATGCAGCAGGTAAACCATGTGGGCAAGGGCAATGGCGAGGGTGCGGGACCAGCGGCGCGGCAAGGCGCCCAGGATTTTGATAAACGGCCACGCCGCAGCGTATTCGATTTTCCGCCGCATCAGGGAAGCGTGACCGTATCACTGGCAAAAATTGATTGTCAAACAGGAGGCCTACTTTGCCGCTTCCTGCGCCCACTTCGCCAGCGTGGTCAGAAAAGTGTTAGCCGCAGGCGGCGAGTCGACTTCTCCGGTCAGCGACGCTTTGGTCGTGACCATGTGGCCGTAAAAGTCGCGGGTGGAATCTTTGTCCTGCTTGACGACCGCGCCGTTCAGGGTCACTCCAGCGAAGATGCCGCGAGCTCGGGAATAGGTCAGCACCTCGGCGCGCATCTTCCAGTCGGTATCGCCTTCGGCCTCGCGGCCTACTGGACCGGCCGCCACTGAGGCATCGGCCCCCAGAGCGAACTGGCTCGATAGCAGATGCTGCACGCCGTCCTTGTTCATAACAAGCATGACCAGGTCCACGGCCTGCCCGCCAATCTGGAAGCCGACGCTGCCGCCCTCGACCAGAAAGAATGCGGGTGCGCTCCAACCTTTGGGGGTGCGGCAACTGGCAATACCCCGGCCGTACTTGGCGCCGACGATGAACCCGCCTTTTAATAGGGAAGGAACCACCGCTACACACTCCGCCGAGCCCAGAATCTTTTGGGGAATCCCTTTGTCGGGAGTGCCTTGAATTTCGTTTAGAACATCGGCCGCGGCCTGGACGCGATCGGTAGCTTTCGAATCTTTGGCCTGATCATCGGCCGCGTAGGCGAACGCACAGAACGATACAACCAGCGCCAACAGCACAAGCTTTTTCATAATTCCTCGCCACAAAGAAAGTCTGGGAAACTGGGTAACAAGATTGTAAATGAAGTGAGAGTTACGAGCTATGAGCCCAGCAAGGGGGCAGGACTTGAGCTTGACTCTGAGAGGACCGGCCTGCGATTCGATGCGTGGAACCTCGCGGACAAAAAAATGCGGGGCTGAAAGTAGTGACCCTAAATCGCCACTCTCAACCCCGTCTCCCAGGTTCTGTGGTAGGTGAGGCGAGTATGCGGCAGAGGCTCCTGCCTCACAAGATTACGAAGGTAAGTGGACGAGAGTTACGGAGAGTAGAGAGATGAGCCTTGAGCCTTGAGCAAGAGCGGGTTAGCTCACAGCTCCCCGCTCATTGCTCGATTATTTCGTGGTGACCAGCGAGTGCGTGATCGCGTGCACCGAGAGCGCGATGCGATTCTGCACGCCGACCTTGCGCATCAGTTTAGCGACGTGCGCCTTTACGGTGCGCTCTTCAATTCCCAGCTGTCCGCCGATTTCTTTGTTGGAGCGTCCCGCCACCAGCATCTCGAGAACTTCTTTCTCGCGATCGGTGAAGGTGACGCGTCCGGCCGGGAAAATCCGTCCCGGCGAGGACGAGACCCGCTCGATGAACATGGAGAGAACGCGCCGCGGGGCCCAGACCGATCCCTGATTCACGATGCGAATCGCCTGCGCGAACTCCGCCGGAGTGGCGGCTTCGTCGACGTATCCCTTGGCGCCGGAGGCAATCGCCTTGAGAATGGTTTCTTCGTCGATGCCCGAACCGGTCACGATGATGCGGAGATCGGGACGCGTTGCCTTCAGGCTGGCCATCAGATCAAACAGGTTTTGCCCGGAACGGTTACCGAGCAGGATGAGATCGATGCCTTGCAGCGTGCTGATTTCAGGCAGCGCCGCCGAGATCAGTTCGAACTCGGGCTCGGAATCAAAGAGCGCGCGAAATCCCACAAAGCGTAAAGGATCGCTTTCGACTACCGCGATTCGGATCACAGGTTTTCTGGCGACAGCTGCTTTCATAGTTTTCCCTGTAAGGCAGATTTCTTCTATTCAGCATAGTTCTAAATCGATGGGATGCAAAGAGAACGTGACCGAAGTGAAATTACGGGAGTAACATGAAAAAAGCTCCCGAAATGGACGCGTTGATATCGAAACTCCAAATTCACCGACAAAAAATGAAAACTTCTGTCCTGATTCTCGCCCTCGTTCTTACCGTTGCCGTCCCGCTGATTGCCCAGCAATCCGACGCTGCGCCGCAAGCACCGGCATCCACCTACACTCCGAAATTCAAAGGGGATCCGGCGCATTCTGACTCGGAAGCGGCGGCGCTGGCCTACATGCGCGTGGTGATTCGCGCCCAGCATCAATTCAACAAACAATACGATCACTACGCTATTACCTTGGCAGAACTGGTGCACTCCGGTTCGTTCACCAAGCGCATGGTCAATCCCGACCGCGGCGATTACACAGCCAGCTTCAAGGGAAAAAAAGACAGCTATGTGCTCACCATGACGCCCACTCATATGGACGCCGACCACCGTTCGTTTTACGCCGAGGACGATGGCAAGATTCATGCCGACGACAGCAAGCCCGCAGATGGCGACTCGCCGGTGGTGAAGTAGAGCAGTCGTTATCCAGAGCCCTAGACGCACTCGTCCAGACCGCTTGTCGCTGGGCTGCGCGGAAATTGCATGACCTACACCTGGTTCATTCTGCTAGTGGTCGTTGCCGGAACGGCCGCCAGCATGCTTATTCTGCATGGCACGCCGCTGGGGCAGATTCTCCACGATCGCATCCCCGACCGGCCGCGCCGCCGGCTTTTCATCGCCTCGGTGAGTTTTCTGCTGACGTTCGCCGGAGTGCGGGCGGTCGTGTACGCCGTGCTCCACAACATTCCTCCCTTTCATTTCATTATTCAGGCGAGCGGGCGACACATTCACCATCTGGTGTTTGGCATCATCATTCTGCTGATGGTGGGATATGGATGGCTCTGCGAAATCGGCAGCGGGAAGAGCGGCTCGTCGATCTTTGTCGGCCGCCTGATGTCCATCCTTTATGGTGTCGGCGCGGCGCTCACCCTCGACGAATTTGCCCTATGGCTAAATCTGAAGGATGTGTACTGGTCGCCCCAGGGCCGAAGCAGCATTGACGCGGTCATTCTCTTCGGCGCGCTGCTGGCGGCGAGCGCCTGGGGCGCCCCGCTTTTCAGCGGGGGAAGAAAGAAGAGTCATCCGAACCAAACGGAATCCTAAAGATATCTGCGAGATCACTTTCCGGGGTCTAGTTCAGAGGCAAAACCTGGTCCGTATGCTATTGCGCGCTGCTCGCTTTGAGATCTTCATGCGAGTTCCGCGCGGTGCGCCTGGTTTCCACCGGCGTCAAGCGAATCACCGTTGCGGCGGCGGTATAACGCACTTGGGCGCTCTTGTCGGCGAAACGACTCTCCACTGCGGGGAGCAGAGAGGCGTCGCCACGCTCGGCGATTGCTTCTATCGCCGCCGACCGCACAATCCAGTCCTTATCGCGCGTGGCTTTGACCAAAGCCTGACCCGTGCCCGGATCGGGATCGTGGGCCAGGTAAGTCGCGGCCACTGCCCGCACCGGGTTGGGATTTTTCTTATGCATGGTGCGCCACGCATCCCACCCGATGCCGGCGAAGGGCACGTACCCGATTCCTTCCGAGAATCCGATCATCGCCAGTTCTCTCGGATTCCTCAGGGTCTCCATCTGCTGCGCGATCAGCCCATCGCCGGTTCGGCGCGACCCGGTCAGCAGGTCGTAATACAAGCCATAAGCGGCGGCCTCATCTTTCAGTTTAAAAAGCGAATGGGCCGCAGCCATCACCACCGGAATCTTCAGGTCCATGAGAGCGTGCTCCAGCAGTGGAATCGATTCGGTGGCCTGCATTTCTCCCAACGCTTTTGCCGCCGCGGCGCGTACCGCCGGCCGGCGATCTTTCAGAGCATTTTCCGCCAACTTCCGCGCCCGCGCGTCTCCCTGCAGCAATCCCAGGGCGCGCACTCCGTCGGTGCGTTGCGCGGTGTGCCTAGC
The DNA here is from genome assembly GCA_963701925.1 of uncultured Acidobacteriota bacterium. Taxonomy (GTDB): domain Bacteria; phylum Acidobacteriota; class Terriglobia; order Terriglobales; family Acidobacteriaceae; genus Sulfotelmatobacter. The sequence continues at coordinate 214,096 of CAVPBQ010000002.1, read as the reverse complement.
GGTCGCGGCCGCTTGCAGCATATTCCATGCCTTATGGCGCGGGCTCTCCACGTCGGTCGAGTCCTGTGCATAGCACCATGCCAGTCCTCCGGTCAGCAGAAAGCAGGCCAGCAGTCGAATTCGTTTCGCCATAGTCCGGGTAAACGCAACTCGCGAGCCATATTAAGATGCCGGACGAGCAGAAAGCGCAACGTTCAATTTTCCGTGGCGACGTCATGATCGAGGACGCCTTCCGGTAAAATTGACTTTTCCTGTGGAGGTTCCCATGAGTACTGCTGCCGTTTCTCCGGATAGTTCGACTGCACAAGCAACCTTTGAGCGCATAGCCGAGCTGGAACGCAAATATTTGCTGACGACCTATAACCGCTATCCCGTGGTCCTGACGCGCGGGAAGGGCGTGTTTCTGTGGGACGTCGAGGGCAAGAAATATCTCGATTTCGTTTCCGGGCTGGGCGTAAATGCGTTGGGGCATGCGCATCCGCGCATCGTGAAGGCGATTCGCGAACAGGCCGCGAAGCTACTGCACGTTTCGAATTTGTACTATCACGAGTATCAGGGACTGCTGGCGGAGAAGTTGTGCAAGCTGGCGGGCAGCTCTCTGGGAAATGCCCGCGCATTTTTCTCCAACAGCGGCACCGAGGCCATTGAGGGATCAATCAAGCTGGCACGGCTCGCGGGACATCGAGCGGGCGGCGAAGCGAAGTGCCGACTGGTCGCGTTGGAGGGTTCGTATCACGGGCGGACGTTCGGAGCGCTGTCGCTCACCGGGCAGGACAAGCATCGCAAGGGATTCGAGCCCATGCTCGAAGGTGTGACCTTCGTGAAGCAGAACGATATGGAAGGACTGCGTGCGGCGGTGAATGACAATACCTGCGCGATTGTGCTGGAGCCGATTTTCGGCGAGGGAGGAATTTACGAATGCACGCCGGAATTTCTGGCCGAGTGCCGGGCAGCGGCCGATCGCCACAAGGCGGCGCTGATCTTTGATGAGATCCAATGTGGTCTCGGTCGCACGGGAACGATTTTCGCCTTCCAGAGTTTTGGCGTGACTCCGGACATCGTGGCGATTGCCAAGCCGATTGCGGCGGGATTGCCGCTGGGCGCTTTCATCGCAAGGGAAGAATTCGCGTCGGCGATTTCGCCGGGGCAACATGGCACGACCTTCGGCGGGGGGCCGCTCGCCTGCCGCGTTGCTCTGGAGTTTCTGGCGATCGTGGAAGAAGAAAAGTTACTCGAGAACGTGAACCGGGTCGGCGAGTACCTGCGCCATGAGCTTGAGGGATTAGTGAAAAAATCTTCACCCGCGATTGCGGTGCGCGGTCGCGGATTCATTCAGGGCATTCAGCTGGAGATTCCGGCGCGTCCCATCGTGGATGCCGCGCTGGCGGAGGGTGTGCTCTTCAACAGCACGCAGGATACGGTGGTGCGCTTCCTGCCGCCATTCCTGTTGGAAGAAAAGCATGTGGACAAGGGCATCCGGACGCTGAAGAAGTTGTTGGCAAAGAAGAAGAAAACTGCCGCGTAAGTGACCCGCGGAGTAAATCCCACCAGGTGCATTCGCTGTGGCCGAGATTGCAAAAATGTGGGACGAGCTTACAAAATTCGGTGTTCAATATACAAAAAACGGGGAGCCGAAGCTCCCCAAGTGAAGCGACAGAGGCGTTGTTTCATCTACATAGAATCGTCTCCAAGCGAAAGAGTTGTCCCTGGGTGCTTAAGATTTTTTAGGACGAAGATTGGGATTGATGTTTCATGATGACTGAAGTGCAAGAGCTTTCTGCCGGGTCCAAACTGGGCGTCAGCCACGGCGTTGAAGAATGCTGGATGGATTTCGATGGCGCGCGCATGCGCTATCTGCGGTCGGGTTCGGGGCCGGCGCTGATTCTGCTGCACGGGTTGATGGGATATTCGTTCTCCTGGCGATACGTCATGCCGGCCTTGGCGCCGTACCGCACCGTACTCGCTCCGGACCTGCTGGGCGCGGGATTTTCCGATCGTCCGAAAATTGATCACTCGATGCGCGCCACCGCGCTCCGTGTGCTGCAGTTCGCGGAAAATCTCGGCCTCACATCCTTTGATCTGCTGGGCACGTCTCGCGGCGGAGCCGTCGCCATGTGCGCCGCGGCCGAGTGCCTGAATCGCGGCGAGCCAGAAATCCGCAGCTTGATCCTGGTGGCGCCGGTAAATCCTTTCTCGGCGCAGGGCAAGCGGTTGGCCGCATTTGGTGCAACGCGTTCCGGAACGGCCGTGGTCCGATTCGTTATGCAGCACATGCCGTGGCTTTACCCTTACTGGCATGGGCGCATGTTCGCCGACCCGAGAAAAATTCCGGCGGGCAGTCTCGAAGGTTATAAAGCCCCACTGGCCACGCCGGGGCTGTTCGATCATGCGCTCAGTATCGTGCGCACATGGGATGCGGATCTGCGCGAACTCCAGGCCCTGCTGCCCACGCTGGCCCCGATTCCGACGCTGTTGATGTGGGGCAGCGATGACCCTGCGGTGTGGGCCTCGTCGCTGGAGCCCCTGGCCCGCTACTTTTCGAACGTAAAAAAAGTTGTCTTCCCCCACGTTGGGCATCTGCCGTATGAGGAGTGCGTGGAGGAGTTCAACCGTGAGCTGATCGGTTTCCTACAGCGCGGCAATTCCTAAGAGAAGCGATTACCACAGAGGGCACAGCGTCGCGCAGAGATGGTCAGCTCACTTCTTGAGGCATCTGCGAAGTTAACTTATGCACAGCTGTGCTTGCGTGGGCGCGACTATACTGTGCGGAGCCGCGGAGGGGTCTCGCAGCCCATCGATAAACCCGTGGCCATCGCAATTGCAACGGCTCCGTCCGGGCCGCAATCGGACGAGGAGGAACGTATGAAGAAATTTGGATTCTTGAGCTTGCTCATCACCGCAACGCTTCTGTTCACGCTCGCCTTCCCGGCGGCCGCTGCCGGACCGAAGGCGCCCGCGCCTCCGGTGCCCGCCGCGCCTGCGGTCGCTGCATCCCCGGCCGCGAACGCTGCTGTGCCTGAGCCGCATCCGCACATTAAAGAAGCGCTCGAGGCCATGCACGCCGCCCGGCATCATCTGGAAAGCGCTGAGCACGATTTCGACGGCCACCGCGTTGAGGCCATCAAGCACCTCGACATGGCGATCCACGAAGCGGAAGTCTGCATGTCAATGAAGTAAGAATCCTTGCAGCACTGAAAAATCAAGGAAGGCAGCGTTTGCCGACGCTGCCTTTTTTCATGGCCGGAAAGCTTGGTCGAGTCGGATTCTAGCGGGAGCCGAAGGTGTATCCGATGGTGGCTCCGACGCGCAGCACGCTATCGGAATGGAATTCGTAATTGTTGGGGATGAAGTAGTAATGTGCTTCAGGCCGCACGAAGAGATTCCGGTCGCGCCAGAAGTAGTAACGCACGCCGCCCCCAAAGTGCAGCAGAAAGTGGTTGTCATTCACGTAAGAATGGCAACCGCTGGGGGTGACGCAGGTGCCCAGCTCGCTGTAAAAAATCAAGGTTTCGCCGCCCACTCCGCCCATCAGGTCGGCAGTTATTTTGGGTGAGATCGGAGGCGCGAACACCACATTGGCGTCATAGAATACCGGACGGAAGTGCTGGTAGTTGTTATACGTTCCTTCGCGATAGCGGAACGCACCCTCGACGTTGAGTCCGAAATGATTGTCCTTCACGTATTGAATGCTGGCGTCGGGATAAACCCCTCCTCGTTCCGCGGGAGGGATAAATGAGACGGAAGACGTGGATGATTTGGTGGCGAACAGCGTGCTCCCTCCCACCATCACGTCGAGTTGCTGAGCGGAGGCCAGCGCGCTAAACAGGAAAAGCGAACAACCACAAATCAGGAATGCGAGCTTTCTCAATAGGTCCCCTTTTAAGCAGGATCACCAGTCCGGGCAGAGCCCGGGGAATGCTTGCGGGCGACCAGCGGAGTAGTCGCCCGAAGAAGAGTCATACTAACGCATTCCCTGCGGATACCCCAACTTCAGCGCGGCGGTTCTTTAGTCTGGGCCGATGGTGTATCCGATCGACGCGCCGACGCGGATCACGTTGCCAGAGGTGTAAAAATCTGTGTTGTTGAGAATGTGGTAGTAGTGAACGTCAGGGCGGACGAAAAAGTGATTCCACACGTAATAACGGAGCCCGCCGCCCAGGTCGACAAGAAAGTGGTTGGCGCTGCTGTAGCACGCGCCAAACGCCTCACAGGAATAGGTCGGTTGAAACCCATAGAAACGGGTGTCCTGCCATCCGATGCCGGCAAAAAGGTCGGCGCCAACCTTCTTCGAGATGCGAGGCTGGTACACTCCGTTGAAGTCGAAAATGATCGGTCGATAAGGCTGGCCGAGGCCTCCGAAGTTTCCCTGCGTGCTGCGCCAGGCAGCGTCAAAGCCAATCCCCATCCGGCGGTGGAAGATGACGTCGGCGCTTATGTTGGTGAACAGACCACCTCGTTCAGGGCAAACGAAATTGGTAAAGTTCACGGCACCGCAAGCGGCGGCGCCGGGCGAGAGAATCGTTCCGAAGCCGATCATGGCGTCGCCTTGTTGGGCGAACGCGACATTGGTGAATAGGAAACAAGCGAAGACCGCTACGAGGAAGGCTAGCTTTCTCAAGAGAAACCTCCTGTTATTTACCACCCATATGGCGCTACGATGCAGCCGCCATTGCACTTGGATGTAAGCTTTTGGGTAACCTGTTCATCATAATTTCTGCGAGGGCTTAGATTCAAATTGCTCCTCGCAAAACAGGCACATCCCCACGTTATTGAGCAGGGAATGGAGTTTGCCCGACTGGCGACCACCAGCCGTTAAACCCATCGTAGAACGATAAGTTTCGCGCCTGGACTGGTCGGTAACTGACTTGGTTCGGCCCCAGCTCGGTGCGATTACGATTTCTTCGCCATTCCTCCGCCCCGCAAAATGTGGTCCAGTGAGATGGGGCCGCTCCCAAAGAAGATCAGGGCAAAGGCGAGGGTCGCGACCGCCAAAGGAAATTCGATCCCGTGATCGGCGGTGAGCCCGTTGTGCCAGTGCACCTTCCAGATCGCGACCGCCAGGTCGATACAGATGGCGAAGGCGGCGGCGCGAATGAAGAATCCCGCCAGCACCAGCAGCCCTCCCAGAAATTCCGTGAAAGCCGAAACGTAAGCCAGCCAGCCGGGCAAGCCCAGCCCGGAGACCGTCTGGGTAAAGTGACCCAGGCCGCCAAAGACTTTGTGATAGCCGTGCGCGACCATGATGATCCCCAGGGTCGCGCGCATGACCAGCAGAGCCAGAGGTTGAATGCGATCGAGGTAGCGCAAGCGGTTCCTCCCGGAAAATACAAATCGCAAATAAGATTACCGCAGTCGGGTGGTCAACGAATTACGATTAACCGGGTACGGCGAACGATTTATCTCCCGCAGTCGCAGAGAACGATTGCGAAGCCGGCCCACTTCTGGTAACGTTTCTGCGCCTAGATTCCAGCACCATCAGCCAAAACCAAGAGAGTCTAGCCTGAGCTGTGCTCCGGGCCTTCGGACCCTATGATCCGCCCCTGGAGGAAGTTTCCCCTGAAGCAAGAGCCTTGCCGTCACCGCGCGGGAAGGTCAAGACAAATTTTTCGGAGGTCGAGGCCGTGATGCATTCCATGCTGAACAAAAGTGTACTGAAGTCGGCTCTTCTGATGGCGCTCGCGCTGGTTTCCGCACATGCCTGGGCAGAGCAGAAAAAAACGGAGTCCAAGCCGGCTGCTCCCGCCCATAACGCCGCACCCGCGCAACACGGCGCGGCCCCGACGCAGCACTCCAATACCCAGACCCACACGACCACGCCTTCCAACAACAACCATAATTCGACGATGGGGAACCACACGAATTCGACCATGGGAAACCATACGAATTCAACCACGGGGAACCACACGAATTCGAACATGGGCAACCATACGAATTCGAACATGGGGAACCACGCGAACACGCCCGGCGCGCACGGGGCCGGGGGCCATAATGGGCCGAACAATAACATGGCACATGGCAACGCGCACACGCCGGCCGGTGTGCACGAAAAGACACTCCGCGGCGGAGGCACGGCCAGCATCCGGCGCGATGGCTCGGTGCGTTCCGTCAACCGCAATGGCATGCAGATTCAGCGTGGCTTCCACGGCGGGCGGACCGTCGTCAGCACCCGCAATGGAGCCCGCGTGGTCACGGTCGGGCGTGGCGGATACGTGCAGCGCGCCTACGTAGTGCGCGGCGGACGCTCCTACTATTCGCGCACCTACTACTACCACGGCGCTTACCGCGTGGGTGTGTATCGGGGCTACTACTATGGTGGGCGTCCTTATTACGGATACTATCCTTCTTACTATTACGGCCCGGCGTATTACGGATGGGCGTATAACCCGTGGCCGGCGCCGGTTTACTACGGTTGGGGATGGGGCGGGGCTCCGTGGTACGGCTACTACGGACCGTACTATGCGCCGTATCCGGTCTATCCGTCGGCAGCATTCTGGATCACTGACTACATGATCTCGGCCAGCCTGCAGGCTGCGTACGCTGCCAACGCCGCGGCGAATGCGAACCTGTTGCCGCTCACGCCAGACGGAACCCTGGTTGCGAGCCTGCTGCCGCTCGCCGCCGAGCCTGCCAAGGCTGCGCTCAGCAAAGAAGTGAAAGATCAGCTCGCGGAAGAAGTCAAATTGACCATCGCCGCCGAGCAGGCGGAGGCCAGCAAGCCCAAGAGCGCCTCTTCCGGCGGAGGCCAGCCGGCGACTTCCAATGAAGCGCCTCCTGCCCTCGATCCGAAATTCAAACTGTTTGTTGTCTCCTCTGACATGAGCTTGGTCGCCGATGGCGAAGAGTGCCCCTTGTCGCAGGGAGATATCATCTCGCGAACCACCGAGACTCCGGACGGCGACGGCAACGTTAACGTGAAGGTTGTCGCCAGCACCAAGGGGGATTGTGCGATTGGCAAAGAGGGTCCGGTCTCCACCGACGACTTGCAGGAGATGTACAACCAGTTCCGCGATCAGCTCAAAGATGGCATGGGCGAGCTGGCCAAGAAAAATGGAAGCGGCGGGCTTCCGAAATCGCCCGACACAGCCACTACGGATGGAGATGTTCCCGCGCCGCCGCCCGACAAGAGTGTCGAGAAAACGCTGGCCGAGCAGCAGACGGCTGCCGATCAGGCCGAAACGGATGCCAAGCAGGAAGCTGGCTCCGGCGGCGGTGGTGCACAGTAAGCAGGGAAGTGTGATTTAGGGAATTGAGTACTTCAACATTATCGGGAGGGCTCTCGCGATGTGGCAGAGTTTGCGTGTTCTTATTCCGGCGGCGGCGCTATCGCTCGCCGCGTTTGCTTCAGTCGCGCTGGTTCAGGCGCAGGCTCCAACGTTGCAAGAGCAACTGATCGCGCAGTACAAGCTGACCAAGATGGGAGCCGACTCGAGCGGGACTTCCATTGTTGACGAGGGCACACTGCTGGAGGTCAAGAAGGGCGGAATTGTCGGTGTGCCCTACAAGGCCGTAACCGTGCGCACGGCAACCTACCAGGATGGAAATGTGCATAGCTCGGATATCGCTCACAATGCGACCGCGCAAAAGGTGGGCAAGCTTCTGTGCGGCCTGCACAAATGCCCGAGCACGCCGGACTCAGCCTCGGATGAGAACGCGACCAAGTACTTCAAGGCCGGCGACAAGGTGTACGTCTCCAAGATCGACGTGCATCCAGACAAGGACACGGTCACAATGTTGATCGTCGCCTGCGATAGCTGCAACAAGACCGATCCTCCAACCTACAACAAGGCGAACGTCGTCTTCCAATTCGCCAAAGGAAGTCTGGCAGGAACTGCCGCGGGCGAAGTGGAAGATACGATCGGCCAGTTGCTCGCCATCAGTGATACCTCGCAAGATCAGGGCGATCAGCAAGGCGACCAAGGCGGCCAGCAGGGCGGACAGCAGCAGGGCGATCAGCAGCAAGGTGGTCAGGGCCAGCAGCAACAGCAGCAACCGCAGAGTATTCAAATGGGAATGACGATGGACCAAGTGACGGCTGCGATGGGACAACCCGAGAAGACGGTGAACCTCGGCCCCAAACAGATCTACGTCTACAAAGACTTGAAAGTGATCTTCATCAACGGCCGAGTCGCAGACGTGCAGTGACATCGGGGTTCATGCGAATCTTTTGCCAGCCCGCGTAAGTTGCGTGTAGGCTGCAACTTGGCTGACGGACGTAGTACTTCCGTACCGTGCCTAGTACTTCAGTTATGGGTAGCGAAGTGACCGCGGACGGCTCCAGTCTCGACCACTTCTAATTGTATTTAATCGACAATCAACCACAATATATAGATATCCCTCCTGGGCGGCCTTTTTCTGAATTCCAGAAAACCCGCGAAAAACCCAATAAATACCGGACATTCGCTTTGAGCCGGGGCTTTTTCGGGCTGAGATATGCTCAGGACACCGACACCCCTGCGCAACATGCAGTGCGGGCGGCGGCGTCTCTCGATTGGCGAAGCAAGCACCAAACGCGCGGGAGACTGGGCAAGGAATCATGGGCGATTCGCGAGAAGTGATGAATATCCGCCAGGCGTCGCAGTATCTGGGCGTCAGTCCGGACACACTCTACAAGTACGTCGGCGAACAAAAGATCCCGGCGTTCAAGTTGGGCAATCGCTGGCGCTTCAAGAAGTCGCGGCTGGATCAGTGGATGGAAGAGAAGTCGAGTGAAATGGAACCGCAGCCGAAGAAAAAACAGAAGGCTGCGGCCAAAGCAGCAGGCTCAGTTTAGAAAACCGCCGCGGGCTTGAATGCCCGCGACACACAAAGGTGGGCACATGTTTGGATTGGGATCGAAATCGATTGTTGGTCTGGACGTAGGCTCGTCAAGCATCAAGGCCGTGGAGTTGAAGCGAAAGGGCGGGCAGATTGAAGTCGCCCACCTCGGACTGGAGCCTCTGGCTTCCGACATTGTCGTCGACTCTATGATCGTCGACTCGGGCACGGTCTCGAGCGCGATCTCGAAGCTGTTCCTCGACAACGCCATCAAGACCAAAGCTGTGGCCACCGCGGTCAGCGGGCACTCGGTGATCGTGAAAAAGATTTCGCTGCCTTCGATGAGCGACCAGGAACTGGCCGAAACCATCGAGAAGGAAGCGGCCCAGCATATTCCCTTCGATCTGGCCGATGTGAACCTCGACTACCAGATTCTGTCCGACGAAGCGGGCAGCCCGCAGATGGACGTTCTCCTGGTGGCGGTGAAGAAGGACAAGATTCTGAACTACACCAACGTACTCTCGATGTCGGGTCGCACCCCGGCTATCGTCGACATTGATGCCCTGGCGCTGCAGAACTGCTACGAGTACAACTATCAGCCCGCGCCGGGCCAGGTGGTGGCGCTGTTGAACCTGGGCGCCAGCGTGATGAATATCAACATCGTCAAGGGCACTACGCCGCTGTTCCCGCGCGACGTCAGCGTAGGCGGACATCAGTACACCGACTCGCTGCAGAAGGAACTGGACCTCAGCTTTGATGACGCGGAGTCGCTCAAACTGGGCAATAAGGTAGGCACGGTGAGCGAGGACGCGAAGCAGCCGATCCTGCAGCAGGTGACGGAAATTATCGTTCTCGAAATTCAGAAGACGTTCGACTTCTTCCGCGCCAGCGCGGCGGGCGAGCACATTGAGAAGATCTATCTCGCGGGCGGCTCGTCGAAGGTGCCGGGACTAGTCGAGGCGTTGCGGCAGGAATTTTCCATGCCGGTGGAGTTGTTCAATCCGTTCCAGCGGGTCACGCCTCCGGCGGACGGCCATGGAGCGGAGCTGGTAGAGCAGAACCCGGGGCAGATGGCAGTGGCCGTGGGCTTGGCTCTGAGGAGCTTTGAATCCCTATGATCAAAATCAATCTGCTCGAAACAGCCAAAGGCAAAGGCAAACGCGGTAGCGGCGGCGGCGGTCCGTCCATGCCCACCATGCAGATGGGAGACATGGGTTCGCCCAAGCTGAAGGTGCTGGTCGTGCTGGTGCTGGCCGCACTGATGAATCTGGGTTACTGGTACCGGCTGGATCATCAGGGCAAGGCGATCGCGGCGCAGATGAAAGTCGCCGAAGAAAAGAATCGCGAACTGGCCGACGTGAAGGCGCGTTTCCTGGAACGCCAGACGCAGGCCAATGCCTACAAGCGGCGGGTCGATGTAATCGACGGACTGCGCACCAACCAGACTGGTCCAGTGAACCTGCTGGCCATGCTGGGCGAGACCGTCAACAACACCGAAGCAGTGTGGCTGAGCAAGATGGACGACACCGGTCCCAGCGTGAATCTGGAAGGCACGGCGCTGTCGACGGATGCGGTCGCGAACCTGATCGCCAACCTGCAGAAGACCGGGTTCTTCAAGAATGTCGAGATCAAGGAAACCTGGCAGGACGAACAGGTCAAGGAAATGCAGGCGTTTCAGTTCACACTGACCTGCGACAAGGGCAGTACGACCGGCAAGTCATAACGGCGAACTACACAGGCGGAAATTATGGCAATGAATTTTGGCGAACTGTCGGGGCTGAAGCAGTGGGGAGTGGTGATTGCCGGCGGTGCGATCGTGTCGGCGGCTCTGTACTTCACGGTGTTCAAGAGCCAGGCCGCAAAGAACACGACCGCGCAGCAGGGGCTCCAGGACAAGATCCGGGAGAACAACGAACTGGAATCCTACCGGCCCAAGCTGAAGCAGATGGAACAGCAGCTGGCCGAACTCAAGCAGCAGCTCGAGATCGAGCAGCGCATCGTGCCTGACGAAAAGCAGGTCGACGCTTTCATCACCATGATGGGCGCGGAGGCCGGCAAAGCGGGCGTGGAAGTGCGGCGCTACTCGGCCAAAGACGTCAAGCCGGCGCAGTACTACACCGAAGTGCCCTTCGATCTTGAATTGGACGGGCCGTATTACTCGATGCTGAATTTCTTCGACCGGGTGAGCAAGCTGGAGCGCATCGTCAATGTCAGCAACTTGCTGGTGGCGACGACCCGTAACCCGTCGGGAGCGAAGACCAAGCACACGTACCAGTACGCGCCCAACGAGAGCGTAGTGGCGACGTTCACGGCTACCACATATTTCAGTCACGATACGCAACCTTCTACGGCAGTCGCCGGGGCAAAGCCCGGGGCGCCGGCGGCGAAGTAGGGATAACCATGAAGACGGCGATGAAGCTGACAACAGGCATTCTGGCAATCGCGGTGGCGGCAGGCGCGGCTTTCTCCACGAAGGCTGTGGCCCAGAACACGGACGCCATCGATAACGCGCGCAGCATTGCAAAATCGCTGCAGCAGAAGCAGGCCAATGACAGCAACGCGGCGCTGGATGCGGCGGGAGTTCCGAATCCGGCGAAACCGGCGGCGGGCGCTCCGGCCCCGGCGGTGAGGCCGGCGGTCATGCCGGTTTCCCGGCCTTCCGCTCCAGCGGCGGCTCCGGCTGCGAAACCTGCAGCCAAGCCGGTTGCACCGGCCACCTCCACTTCGCCGCATAACCAGTTGCGGCGCGTGAACGTGGTGCCGGACGGCGACCAGATTCAGATTGAATTGAGTTCGAGCGCGGCGGTGACTCCGCACGTCAGCAAGCTGGGCTCGCCCGCGCGAATTCTGATCGAAATGCCGGACACGGTAATGGCCGGCGCGCAAAGCAAGATCGCGGTCGGCAGGGCTGGAGTCAAGGGCGTGCGCATCGGGATGGATGGCAAAACGCCTCCGAGCACCAGCGTGGTGGTGGATCTCGACAAAGCGCTGGCTTACGAAGTGACTCCGGCAGCGAATGGCAAAGTTGTCCTCACTCTGCACACCGACGGCGCAGCTCCTTCGGTTGCCAAGAGCGCTCCGCTTCCGGCAAAGGTTCCGGTAACGAAGGCAGTGGTGGCCAAGGCCGAACCTGTGAAGACGCCTGTGAAGACGGCTCCCGCGAAAGCGCAAGCCGCCTCGGTTTCCGCAGCCAAGCCGGCCGTTGCCAAAGCGGTTGCTGCGAAACCTATCCCGGCGAAGCCTGCGGTCGCCAAGACGGTCGTCGCGGCCAACCAGCCGCCGGCCAAGCTTGAGCCCAAGACCGAACCCTTCACCCCGAAGCTGGACGTGAAGAAGGCCGACGTGGCCAAGGCCGACGAGAAAAAAGGGGAAGACAAGAAAGCCGAAGACGCAAAAGCCGACGACAAGAAGTGGGCGATGAACGGGAAGCGCGATCCTTTCTTCAGTCCCGTCGTGCAGCAGGGCGGCTCGGGTTGCTCGACTGGCAAAAAGTGTCTGGACATTGGCAACATCAACCTGCGCGGCGTGGTGAAGTCGGATACCGGTTTCATCGCGGTCGTGACCAACAACATGAACAAGGCCTATTTCCTGCGCGAGAACGATCCCGTCTTCAACGGCTACGTCATGAAGATTACGGGCGACTCGGTCACGTTCCAGGAGACAGTGCAGGACAAGTTAGGCAAGTCGTTCACGCGGGAAATAGTGAAGCGGATCTTCACGCCCGCGGTTTAGCAAAGTTTTCGTTCGACGGATGCGCCGGGCAGCCGGAGCCTCCGAAATTCAGGTTTGGCGAAGCACACGCGGGCTATGCCCGCAGTTGGGGAGAGACGAAATGCGAAAGCATCAACTGAAAACGTTCCTGTCGTTGCTGCTCGTAACAGCGGCTGCGGCTGCCCAGACAGCGGGCCGGCTCGATCGAGTTGACGTAGTCCGGGACAAGGACGACATCCGGATCGAGATGCGCTCCAGCGGCGCGGTCACGCCCAAGCTCAGCACCCTCGACACGCCCGCGCGTGTTGTTGTGGACCTGCCCGGCACCGTTATGGCGACCGGACAGAGACACATCGCAGTTGGCGCGGATGGCGTAAAAGGCCTGCGCATCGGCACGGACGGCCTGACGCCTCCGACCACGCGCATCGTCGTCGATCTCGACCAGGCTTGCGCCTATGACCTGACCCCGGGACCGGCTGGCAAGCTGGTGCTGACGCTGCATGCGAAAGATGTAGCCGAAGCCGCCCAAGCTCCGGTGGTGAAAGCTCCGGCTCCTACGACTCCAGTCGCTGCGACCAAGCCCGCCACAAAGGACTCGGTTGCTGCGAAGGATGCGGCTGCTCCCAACAATTTCGTTTTCGTCGAGCCCTCTTACCAGGCAAAAAACGACGCCAACGACGCGACTGCGCCGGCCGATGCTAAGAACGTAGCCAAGCCGGAATCGACCGACGAGCCTGCGGCCCGCGCCCAGGAAGCTGCCGCGCGATTCTCTGATAAGACTGCCGTCGAACTGCTGCCTGTCAGCGCGCACGCCGCCCAGGCCCAGAGCCAGAGTCAACCAACTCCAGCCGTGAACCTGGCTGCGGAGCAGAAAGCGCAGAGCGGACAGGCTCCAGTTTCGGTGGGCCCGAAGTATACGGGCGAGCCCATCTCGGTCAACCTGAAAGATGTTGACCTGAAAGATTTCTTCCGCCTCATTCACGAAATCAGCGGTCTCAACGTCGTGCTCGATCCGAACGTGCACGGAACCCTGACGGTCGTGCTCGATGACGTGCCGTGGGATCAGGCGCTCGACATCGTGCTCAAGAACAACGATCTGGCGCGCGAACTGGAAGGCAACGTTCTTCGTATCGCAACCGTGGAAACTCTGAAGCGCGAAGCCGATGCCCGCCGCGCACAGATCGAGTCGGAAGCTCTGGCCGTGGAAAAAGTTTCGGTTACCCGCTTCCTGAGCTATGCCAAGGCGAAAGATGTAATCGTCACGGTAAAGAAATTCCTCTCGCAGCGCGGCGATGTAGTGGCGGATGATCGCACCAACGCCGTTATCATTAACGATATTCCGAAAGTGATTCCGACTATCGACCGCCTGCTCACGCAGTTGGATCGCAAGACGCAGGAAGTTGAGATTGAAGCTCGCGTAGTAGCCGCGACCCGCCAGTTTGCGCGCGATATCGGCACGCAGATGGGGTTTGGATGGGGCAACGGTCACAGCGCGGTGGGCGGGAACCAGGGCGTTGGAACCACGCCAACCACGATCAGCGGACTGAATCCGGGATACATTCTTACCCCCGGCAGCGGTTCGACCACGGGCAGCACCATTCCGCTGTTCTCGAACCTGGGATCCACGTCGCCAACCAGCGGCCTCCAGTTCCTGAACGCCAGCAACAATATTCAGATTGACGTGATCCTCTCGGCGGCCGAGTCTCGCGGTCTGCTGAAAGTGCTCTCGCGTCCGCGAGTGGTTACGCAGAACAACATTCAGGCTCTGGTGAAACAGGGCGTGCGTGTGCCGATCGTGACCCAGGCGCAGTTGGGCGGTCCGCCGACTGTGACCTACGTTGACGCGTTCCTGCGACTGACCGTCACTCCGCAGATTACTTCCGAGAACACCATCTTCCTGAACGTGGACGTGGAAAACACCACGCCGAACTTCGGTCAGGAAGTGCAGGGCAACCCGGAACTGATCACGCAGCAGGCGACCACGCAAGTTCTGGTCACCGATGGCGGCACAGTGGTGATCGGCGGCGTCATCCAGACGCAGAACTCGATCAACATCACGCAGGTGCCGTTGCTCGGCAACTTGCCGATCCTGGGCAACCTGTTCAAGCACACGCAAGTGCAAACCTCCAACCAGGAATTGATCTTCTTCATCACGCCGCGAATCATTCAGACATAGTTTGAGTTAGCAGCGCGTTCGAAGATTAATGACGCCGGCCTGAAGAACCTGTCAGGCCGGTTTTGCTTTTAGCAATGAGCTATGAGCAATGAGCAATGAGCCAACCCAAAAGGCCTCCGGCTCACTGCTCACTGCTCCGAACTCTCCTGTTAAACTCACCTCAATGGACTTCGTTGCGCGCCAGAACATCCTCCGGGAGCATCTCGCCATCACCCGCTTCGACGGACTGCTGATCAGCCATCTCCCCAACCTCCGATACCTTTGCGGATTCACCGGCAGCGCCGGAACGCTGCTGGTGGAAGGATCCGGCAGCGTGTTCTTTACTGATGTCCGTTATGACACGCAGGCGCACGAAGAGGTCCAAGCGGCGAAAGTTGTCATAGCTCGCAAGTCGATATTCGAAGCCCTTGCCGATCTTCTCCGATCTCGCCGGAAGCGCGCCCGGGGATGGGACGTCGGCATTGAGGCCGAGCACTTCACGATTGCAGAGAAGAAGCGCCTAGCCAAGTTGCTGCCGGCGGGCGTACGACTGAAAGACGCTCCGCCGATCGTAGAGCGCGAGCGCATGATTAAGGATGATGCCGAACTCGACCTCATCCGCGCGGCAGTGGCTTTAGGCGCGACGCTGTTTGACCGCGCGCTGAAGGTGCTCCGGCCAGGTGTGAAGGAGGTCGATGTTGCGGCAGAGATGGAGTTGGCCGCGCGCCGCGCCGGAGCGGAAGGAATGTCTTTCCCCACAATCATCGCCTCCGGCCCGAGATCAGCGCTGCCGCATGGCCGGGCCTCCGAGCAAGCGATCGCTCCCGGCAGCATTCGTGGTCTGCGACTTCGGTGTTATACTCGAAGGTTACTGCTCGGACCAGACCCGTACTGTATGGGTGGGTCCCCGCTCAGAAAATGCCCGCTCAGCGTACGAAGCGGTGCGGGAAGCGCAGCAGGCCGCCCTCGAAGCCGTCAAGCCCGGAGTCACCGCGGGCGAGGTCGATGAGGCGGCGAGAAAAGTATTGCGCAAGGCAGAACTAGGGAAGTTTTTTACCCACTCCACCGGGCATGGGGTGGGGCTGGAAATCCACGAACCGCCGCGCGTAGCTTCCGGCCATAAAACTGTGCTGAAGCCGGGTATGGTGATCACCATCGAGCCTGGGGTATACTTCCCCGGCAAATGGGGCGTTCGGATCGAGGATATGGTAGCGGTCACCGAAAGTGGCTGCGAAGTTTTAACGCCAACGAGCAAGGAATTTATAGCGGTATAGTCTTCCTGAAAGTACAGCCGGGCAGCGTCGTGGATCAAAGGATCATTGCCCGGCTTCTTCGCGCTCACCGCATTTCGAGCGCCTTATTCGAATGAATCAAAAAGAGCTGAAAGAACTCATAGAGTTCCTCATCGAAAAAGATATCGCCGAGTTCGAACTGGAGCGCGGCGACGTCAAAGTGCGGATCAAGCGCGCTGGCGAGCATACCGTCCTGCATCACAGTGATCCGCGCTTCTATGCGGTCCCTGCAGCCCCGGCCCCGGCTGTAGAACTGGGGGCTGCGCCTGCTGTTCCCGCACCCGCTGCGGCGCCGCCTGAGCCTAAGCCTGAGGAAGGCCTGCACACAGTCAAGTCGCCCATCGTGGGAACCTTCTACGAAGCGCCTTCTCCGGGAGCTCCGCCGTTCGTCAAAGCGGGGGACTCGGTCGAAGTCGGGCAGGTGCTCTGCATCGTCGAGGCCATGAAGCTGCTCAACGAGATTGAATCGGATTTTGCCGGCGAGATTGTCAAGAAACTGGCCAGCAACGGGCAGCCGATCGAGTACGGCCAGGAACTGTTTGTGATCCGGCCGAAGAAGTGACAGCAGAATTTCACGGGCGCGCACCTCGCGCGCCTTTTTGTGTTTATCGAAACTGAAAGCTGACGGCTGAAAGCTGAAAGCTGCATTTCAATGTTCAAGAAAATTCTCATAGCCAATCGCGGAGAAATTGCCCTGCGCGTCATTTGCGCCTGCAAAGAGCTGGGTATTCGCACCGTCGCCATTTATAGCGAGGCCGACCGCAACTCGCTCCATGTGCGCTTTGCCGACGAAGCCATCTGCATCGGTCCGCCCCAGCTGGCGCTGAGTTATCTCAACATTCCAGCGGTAATCAGTGCGGCTGAGATTGCCAATGTCGAAGCCGTGCATCCCGGATACGGGCTGCTGGCGGAGAACGCGAACTTCGCCGAAGTTTGCGAGACCAGTGGCATCAAGTTCATCGGCCCGCTGCCTGATGTAATGCGGCTCATGGGCGAGAAAGAAAAAGCTCGCGCTGCGATGAAGCGCGCCGGTGTGCCAATTCTGCCTGGGTCGGACGGCATCATCGCCTCGGACAGTGAAGCGATTGAGTGGGCGAAGCAGGTGGGCTTCCCCGTGATCATGAAAGCGTCAGCCGGCGGCGGCGGGCGCGGCATGCGCATCGTGCGCAACGAAGAGGAACTCCCGGCGCTGTTCAAAGCCGCGCAGGCCGAGGCCGCGGGAGCCTTCGGCAACGGTGATCTCTATATGGAGAAGTACGTCGAGCATCCCCGGCACATCGAATTTCAGGTGCTGGCCGACGAGCACGGAAACGTGGTCAGCCTGGGTGAGCGCGAGTGCTCGATCCAGCGCCGGCATCAGAAATTGCTGGAAGAATCCCCGTCGACGCAAGTCACGCCCGAGTTGCGCGATCAGATTGGCGCCGTACTGGTCAAATCACTGTCCGCGATCGGCTACACCAATGCAGGAACGATTGAGTTCCTGATGGATCGCGACCGACAGATGCACTTCATCGAGATGAACACGCGCATCCAGGTCGAACATCCCGTGACCGAGATGGTGACCGACGTCGATCTGGTGAAGAGCCAGATACTGATCGCGGCGGGCGCTCGCATGAGCGAGGTACTCATGGGGCCCATCGTGCATCGCGGACATTCGATTGAATGTCGCATCAATGCTGAGCATCCCGAAAAGTTCACGCCATCGGCAGGGAAGATTACGGCGTTTCATCCGCCGGGTGGAACTGGCGTGCGCGTGGATACGGCAGCTTATGCCGAGGGCGTCATCCCGCCTTATTACGATTCCCTGATTGCCAAGCTAATCGTGCGAGCGAAAGATCGCAACGAGGCCATTTCCCGCATGTCGCGGGCCCTGGAGATGTTCATCGTCGAAGGTGTGTACACCACGATCCCCCTGCATCGGAAGATTCTGGCGGACCCTGATTTCCGCGCCGGCAACTTCGACACCGGATTCATCGAGCGATTCCTGGCAAAGAACGGAAAGAACGCGAAGTAAACTGCTCGGCTGAATGGAACCTGCCCGGCGTCTGTTTTATCATGCTCCCCATGCAACGTACGCTCCTCACGCGATTTGTAATTCCCACGATTTTGCTGGTCCTGGCAGCGCCCTGTCTCTTGGCGCAATCTCCCGCGCATGGCACGGTGCAGAATCTGAAAGTCACGATTCTCTCAACCATGCTTTCCGACGACGGAATTGGGGAGTGGGGATTTGCCGCGCTGGTCGAAGCCGACGGCCACCGGATTTTGGTCGATACCGGGGCCAAGCCTGACACCGTTCTGCTGAACGCACGCGAATTGAAGCTGGATCTCAGCGATGTGCGCGAGGCGGTTCTTACACACAATCACAGCGACCATGTCGGCGGCCTTCTGACCCTGCGGCGCGAACTCATGAAGAAGAATCCGGCGGCACTTTCGATCATTCATGTCGGCAAGGGAATCCTCTAAGCCGCCCCAAAGATGGACAGGAAGAGAACGTCATGATTGCCTTGCGGAAAGAATATGAAGCAACGGGCGGCAAGTTCGTGGAGCACGATGCGCCGGTCGAGTTATTCCCCGGCGCATGGCTTACCGGCCCGGTGCCACGGCCTTATGCTGAGCGCAACTGGTCAGTCACGGGGAAGGTGCAGACGCCATCCGGACTGGTAGAGGACACGATCCCGGAAGACCAGTCGCTGGTTCTCAACACCAATAAAGGTCTGGTCGTAGTTTCCGGATGCGGACACGCGGGCATCGTGAATACGCTGACCTTTGCCGAGAAAGAATCTCCTGCCACACCCGTGTATGCGCTGGTCGGCGGATTTCATCTTTTCGCAGCCACGGATGAGCAGCTTGATTGGACGGCGGACAAGCTGAAAGGCTTCGGAGTGTCGTATCTCATCGGGGCCCATTGCACCGGTATCGAGGCTGTCTACCGGTTGCGCCAGAAACTGGACCTGCCGCGACATTCCGCCGTCGTGGGTGCGGTGGGATCGAGCTTCGTGTTAGGAGAAGGGATCCATCCGGGCCTGATTGCACAGTGAAACTGTCTGGGCGCTGCTGCCCCAAGTCTCCCGCGCACCTCACCACTCTGACTCCGAAAGGATAATTCGTGATAAAAGCCAAAAGTGCCCTGATTCTCCCGATCCTGGTGTTCAGTGCCATGCTCGCGGTTCCCCTTTGCGCACAAACCACAGCGGATCCCGCCAACCTGCCGCAGCGTGATGGCTCTCACGATTTTGATTTTCTCATCGGAGACTGGAAAGCGCATGTCCGCCGCCTTCCCGACCGGCTCAACAACTCCAACTTCTGGGTCGAGTACGATGGCATCTCGAATCATCACAAGGTTCTCGACAGCAACGCGAACTTCGAAGAGTTCAATGTGACCAGCACCGACAAGAAGCTGCACATCAAGGCGCAGACCCTTCGCCTCTACAATCCCACGACTCGCCAGTGGAGCATCTATCTGGTAGATCTGGATAACGGCACGCTCGACACTCCTCCCGTCGTGGGCGCATTCACCGGCAAGCGTGGAGAGTTTTTTCATCAAGAGACTCTCAAGGGCCGCACCATCCTGGTGCGCTACGTCTGGCTTGACCTTTCCCCAAACTCCGCGCGCATGGAGCAGTCCTATTCGCCCGACGGCGGCAAGACCTGGGAAGTAAACTGGATTTGCGAACTGTCGCGATAAGTCACATTGAACAACGGATATCTTAAAAGGGCATGATCGTCCTTCCCCGCCTATATCCCATCCTCGATGCCGGTTGTTTTTCCGACGCTTCCAGCTTAATTGCCGCGGCGGAGCAGCTAACTGCTGCCGGTGCGACCCTGATTCAATACCGAAACAAATCCGGCAATGCGCGCGTGATGCTGGAGCAGGCGCAGGAACTGCGGGAGGCTTTGCGGGCGGGGGCGCCCGCGTCACACCTAAGGCTGATCATGAATGACCGAGCCGACCTTTGCCTCGCGGCTGAGTTCGACGGCGTGCATGTCGGTCAGGAGGATTTGTCTCCAGAGTCGGTGCGCACGATCATCGGGCCTGACCGCTGGCTGGGAGTTTCCACCCACAATCCCGAACAACTACGCGAGGCGGATCTGACTTCAGCCGACTATCTCGCGATAGGGCCGGTCTTCGCGACCTCCAGCAAAGAGCGGCCTCGATCCAGTGGTCGGCCTCGATGGCGTGCGCCGGGCGCGGGCCTTGACGCGCAAGCCCCTGGTCGCAATCGGCGGCATAACGCGCGCCAACGCCAGATCTGTGATCGACGCGGGCGCAGACTCGATTGCGGTGATATCCGATTTGTTACGGGATCCACGCAAATCAGCAGAGGAATTTTTCCGCATCTTGGGGTAAAGTCGTGGGACCGAGTGGCGAGACCAAGACGCTCTCGCGACAGCCGGCGGCGAGGCCGGCGCTACGGAGGAGCCCTGAGTACACCCACAACCCAGCCGCCAACCGGCAGTGATTGGGAGATCCATAGTCAACAAGATTCGGAACTGGTCAAAGGTCTCGGCCTGACCAGCGCCACCATGCTGGTCATGGGGTCGATGATCGGCTCCGGCATCTTTATTGTGTCGGCCGACATTGGCCGCGAAGTCGATTCGCCCGCGCTGCTGATCGCCGCATGGGCGGTCGCCGGATTCATGACCATTGTGGCCGCGCTTAGCTACGGCGAACTGGCCGCCATGATGCCGCGGGCCGGCGGCCAATATGTTTACCTGCGCGAAGCCCTCGGCCACCTCTGGGGATTTCTCTACGGCTGGACCCTCTTTCTGGTCATTCAGACCGGGACAATCGCCGCTGTGGGCGTGGCTTTCGGCAAATTTCTCGGTGTCTTCTTTCCGTCGATTTCTTCCACCAACTGGATTTGGCATATCTGGAAAGTACCGCCCATCCCGATCGGGCCCATGGTGCTGGGCAATATGGACGTCGGCATCAACACGCAGAATTTTGTCGCCATTCTGCTCGTTATTTTTCTCTCGGTCGTCAATATTTTCGGCGTAAGAACCGGCGCGCTGATTCAGAACGTTTTTACCACCGCCAAAGTTTCCGCGCTGCTTGGATTAGCCCTGTTCGGCGCGGCTCTGGGACGCAACGCGCAGGCTCTGGCCGCGAACTTTGGCGCGAATTTCTGGCACAACGCGGGATTGGGCGCCCAGCACGCCGTTCAGGTCGGAGTCGGTGGCCCGATCGTCATGGTGGGCACGCTGACGATTCTCGCGGTCGCCCAGGTGGGATCATTATTTTCCGCCGACGCCTGGAACAACGTGACCTTCACCGCCGGGGAAGTAAAGAATCCCAGCCGCAACCTGCCGCTCTCGCTGGCGCTGGGCACGGGTGTCGTGATCGCGCTCTACATCGCCTGCAACTTTATTTATCTGAGCGCCCTGCCGCTCGACGGCGTCGCGGGCGGCGCAACCATTCTGGCGCGCGGCATCAAGCATGCCGCCGAAGATCGCGTGGGCACCGCGGTCATGACACAGATGTTCGGCGCCGCCGGAGGATTTCTGATGGCTGCCGCCATTATGATTTCCGGCTTTGGCTGCGCCAACGGCCTGATCCTCTCCGGCGCCCGCGTCTACTACGCCATGGCCAAAGACGGCCTCTTCTTCCGCAAGGTCGCCAAGCTGAATCCGAAATACAAGACCCCCGCGATATCGCTGATGGTGCAGATGGTCTGGACCTGCGTTCTGTGCATCTCCGGCAGCTACGGGCAGCTGCTCGACTACATCATTTTTGCCGTCCTGGTGTTCTACATTTTGACCATCATCGGGCTATTTGTTCTGCGCCGGACGCATCCCAATGCTGAGAGGCCCTACCGCGCGGTGGGCTATCCCGTGCTGCCCGCGGTGTATATTGTGATGGCCTTATTCATTGATGTCGTACTATTGCGCTATAAGCCGCAGTACACGTGGCCCGGGCTGATCGTGGTGCTGTTGGGGATTCCGGTGTATTTTGCCTGGTCGCGAAGCACCAGTGTAAACGCGAGGAGTGGTTCCAATGCCTAGCGTAACCGTTGATGGAGAAACCAAACGCATGTCAAAACTGCTGGCCACCAAGCCGTTGAACCTGCTAATGGAAGAAGCCCGCGAAACCGGCGAGCACAGCCTCAAACGGACGCTCGGAGTTTTTCAGCTCACCGCACTCGGAGTGGGCGCAATCATCGGCGCCGGCATTTTTGTCATGGTCGGCCTTGGCGCGGAGTACGCCGGTCCGGGACTGTCGTTGTCGTTTGTTCTGTCCGGCCTGGGATGCGCATTTGCCGGGCTCTGCTATGCCGAATTCGCGGCGATGATACCGCTGGCCGGCAGCGCTTACACCTACGCCTATGCCACCCTCGGCGAACTACTGGCTTGGATCATCGGCTGGGACTTGACGCTGGAATACGCCATGGGCGCAAGCACCGTGTCTTCGGGATGGTCAAATCACTTCGTCGAGTTGCTGAACATTTTCCACATCAAGATGCCGCTCTGGCTCGCCTATGACCACTGGACCGCGTTGAAGACCGCCGAGAACGTTGTAGCCCGGCAAATGACGCAGGCGGCGTACCCGTCGCTCGGGATCACCACGCAGGCATTTCTTGATAAGGTTACCGCCACCGTGAGCGCGCAGTCTCCTGACTTGCTGCAGCGGGCGCACGATCTGATGGCGGCTCCTCATCTGTTTGGCATGGAAATCGGCTTCAACCTTCCAGCCTTCCTCATCGCCCTGATCATCACGGCGGTCCTGGTCATCGGTATCAAAGAGAGCGCGAGGTTTAACGCCACCATCGTCGTCATCAAGGTTGCGGTTGTACTCTTCGTAATCGGGCTCGGCTCGCACTACATCAACCGGGCAAACTGGGGCACGGACTGGAGCTCCTATGCCCCCCATGGATTCGCCGGTATTGGAGCGGGCGCCGCCTACATATTCTTCGCCTACATTGGTTTCGACGCGGTTTCGACTACGGCGCAGGAAGCCAAGAACCCTCAGCGCGATTTGCCGATTGGCATGATCGCTTCGCTGGTGATCTGTACATTTTTGTATATCGCCGTGGCCGGCGTCCTGACCGGAATGGTGCACTGGCAGCAGATTAATATTGAGGCACCGGTTGCGGTTGCATTCCTCGATCGTGGCCTGACCACGGCAGCCGACATCATTACGCTGGGAGCCCTGGCGGGCCTGACCAGTGTCATGCTGGTGATGCTGCTCGGGCAGACGCGCGTGCTTTACTCAATGGCAAATGATGGCCTTTTGCCCAGAAAATTTTTTGCCGACATCCACCCCAAGTTTCGTACACCGTGGAAGAACACGATTCTGGTGGGCCTGGTTGCTGCGATCGCGGGCAGCGTGACGCCGATCGATCAAATCGCAAGGATGGTGAATATCGGCACACTGCTCGCCTTCGTCATCGTTTCGATCTCCGTGGTCGTGTTACGGCACACGAATCCCACGCTGCACCGGCCTTTCCGGACGCCATGGGTGCCGTTGATTCCAATCCTAGGCGTCATCACCAACGGGTACATGATGGCCAAGTTAGGAATGTGGAACTGGATCCGGCTTTTCGGCTGGCTGGCGATTGGATTGGTGGTGTACTTCACTTACAGCCAGAAGCACAGCCGGGTACAGGCGCTGGCCGCGGGCCGGGAGCCGGAAGCCTGATCGCGCGCGTCGATTCTGCGGCCCTCCGCACAACGCGGAGGGCCGTTTTGTTTTACAGTGAGGAGTGAGCAGCGATGCTGCGCCCTCCGCACAACGCGGAGGGCCGTTTTGTTTTACAGTGAGGAGTGAGCAGCGATGCTGTAACAATGGAATCGCATGAAAATTGTCACCGCTGAAGAGATGCGCGCCATCGATCGTGCGACCAGCGAGCGCTTCGGCATTCCCTCGCTCACGCTGATGGAGAACGCCGGCGCTGCGGTCGCCGATCACGTGCTCACGCATCACGGCGCGGTGCGGCGCATTGTCGTCTTCTGTGGTAAGGGCAACAATGGCGGCGATGGATTCGTCGCGGCACGACGCCTGCATCAGAAAGGCAAAACGGTTCAGGTCATTCTGCTCGCTGATCCGGCGGAGCTGAAAGGCGACGCCGCGGTAATGTATGGCAGACTCCCAGTCGCCGCAATTGCGGTTCATTCCGTGGAGGAATTAAAAAGCGATCGGATACGGCTCGCGCTTCCTGCCGATCTATACCTCGATGCCATTCTCGGTACTGGATTCAAGCCGCCGGTGAGCGGTCTCTATGCCGACGCTATCGCCATTCTCAATGCGAGCCAAACGCCTGTGATCGCCGTGGATATTCCATCTGGTGCCGACGCCGATGTGATGTCCGCACTCCCAGCAGGGAACTATCGCGCGTGCCGATGCGATTGTGACCTTCACCGCCGCACGGCCCGCACACGTTTTCAGCTTGCTCACCGATGGTCCGACGTACGTTGCGGACATCGGATCGCCGCCCGAAGCGATCGTTTCCTCGCTGCATCTCAACGTGATCACCGCGCATGATTTCGCTTCGCTGATTGGCGAGCGCCCTTCCGAATCGAACAAAGGCAACTACGGGCACGTGCTGGTGGCCGGCGGATCATTCGGCAAAGCCGGTGCCGCGGCCATGGCAGGCATGTCTGGATTGCGTGCAGGCGCGGGGTTGGTGACTGTAGCAACGCCGAAATCTGTGCTCCCAACGGTCGCCGGATTTCATCCTGAGGTGATGACGGAACCGCTGCCGGAGACCGCTTCCGGCACGATTGCCGCCAGCGCCGCAGAACGAATTAACGCGCTGGCCAAAAGCAAGAGCGTGCTCGCGATCGGTCCCGGAATTTCGCGCGAGCCGGAGACCGCTGATTTCGTGCGAGCCTTGGTGACGACAGCGGAGATCCCCGTAGTTCTCGATGCGGATGGATTGAATGCCTTCGAAGGCCGTACCGGCGAACTGAATGGCCGAGGCCGAGTGCTGGTCATCACGCCGCATCCAGGGGAAATGGCGCGGCTGGCGGGAATTTCGATTGCCGATGTGCAGAACGATCGCCTGGGCGTGGCGCGGGCATTCGCGCGCGAGCATGACCTCATCGTCGTACTCAAAGGGCATCGCACGCTGGTCGTGCAACCCAATGGCGAGGCCTGGGCGAATACCACAGGAAATCCCGGAATGTCGACCGGCGGGACGGGAGATATTCTCACGGGAATGGTCGCGGCTATGATCGCGCAGCAAGCGCGGGCGCAAAATCAAAACAATGTGCTGCTGGCCGTGATCGCCGCCGTGTACCTGCACGGGCTTGCCGGTGATGTGATGCGTGAGAGCGTGGGCGAGCATTCCATGGTCGCCACGGATCTTCTGTGTGGTTTGCCCGAAGCCTTCTGGCGCGCGCAAAGAACGGCCCACGAGAAGCATGTCCGCTGGGGCGGCTAAATCGCCGCCTAAGCGAACCCTCGCCAACTGTCCTTCCGGACATTATCTAACTAGTAACTGGGCTGTAACTCCTTCAAAGCGCGATGCCTCCAAGCCATCGTTCCCCGCGTCCAGCGCGGAATCCGGACGATGGGCCACAGTAATCTATTACGCAACAGGGGATGGTGCGATAGTTCAATCAGCTTATGACCCACTTCCCCCAACCGCACCCTTCGAGGCGCGCGGCGCGGGTCCAGCTAGGCGATTCCGTTCTGGCTGCGATTCGCTTAGAAGATGGCCGCCGCACTAAAGCGAACCTCAAAACCATTTCTGCCACCGGCGGACTTCTCCGGCTGGCTCAATCGCTGGCGCAAGGCGACTTCGTCGAAGTTGCGTTTCAGACGCAGGCTGGTCCCGTGCACGGCATGGCCGAAGTGCTGACTCCCATGCGCAAAATATCCGACGGAGTGCTGCAGCCCTTCCGCTTCGTTGCACTCGAAGATGACGACAATCGCCGCCTGCGCACCTCGCTCGATCACGTGGCCGAGCGCAATGTGCTGGGGATCAAGTCAAGCGCCTTCTCGACCTATTAAACGAACATGTAGGGACAGCCGCCTTCGGCTGTCCAGCGACCAAAGCGAGCCAACCGAGCCCAAACGGAAGCCCGCTCCGTTCGGCTGCACAATCTTCCTTCCACTTATACTGATTCAGTGAGCCGGCAGTCTGACGCTAAAGAAACGCTGCGTGAAATCATCACGCACTCCTCCGAGGAAACGATTGCCCTAGGCCGCACCCTGGCCGAACTCTTAGCTCCGCCCAAGCTTGTCCTTCTCCGCGGCGATCTTGGTGCCGGTAAAACCGTGCTGGTCAAGGGAATCGCGGCGGCCTTCGAAGCGGCTGCCGAAGAGGACGTCACCAGCCCTACCTTTACGCTGGTGCACGAATATCGCGGACCGCGCGCCAGTCTCTATCACATCGACCTTTACCGCATCGACACGCCGCGCGAACTGGATACGTTGGCGCTCGACGATCTCCGTACTCCCGAGAGCATCCTGCTGATCGAATGGGGCGAAAAATTTCCGCAACTCGTGCGCGAGCGCGATTTAGAAATTGCCCTGGAACGCCTGGGCGAAAACGACCGGAAGATCACCATCAGCAGCTGATTTGTTCTTGTCTCAGGCAAGTTCCACGACCCGGTTCTCAACTGCTTCACGGCCGCCAGTATCGAGATCCCATCCGCTCAGGATATGGCGTAAGATTCTTTCGCTTCTCCGATCCCGCTTCCTGGAGTGGCTATGAGTATTTCTTTTTCGCCCGCCTCGCTATTAGCGACTGTGTTCTTTGGCTGTTCAATTCTGGTCAACGCGCAAACTGCATTGCCCCTCCCCGGCTGTGAAACTGCGCCGGAAGTAAGCAAGATTCTGAACGAAAAACTCGATGCCAATGCGCTGGACAAAATGAAAGTCCCGCAACGCCTGGCTCTGAATCGCCAGGTGCTCGAGGATCTGATTGCCCGGTATCCCCGTGAAATCGAGCCCTATCAAAGGTACCTCGACGAGACGCGTTCGGAAGATCCGGACGAGCACGACGCGCTGCTGGCGCGGATGGCGAAAATAGCGAAAGACCGCCCGGACGACCCGCTGGCGCTGCTGTTGGCGGGCTGGGCGCTTCGCGACAAGAATACGCCGGAGAGTGTTCGTCTGCTGGAAGCGGCATTGGACAAGGCGCCGAATTTTCCCTGGCCACACCGGGAGTTGGCCACCGTCTATTTCAGTGGAAAGATTGCTGACCAGAATAAAGTCAAGGAACACCTGGAAGCTTTTTTTGCTCTTTGCCCCGCTTCGGTCGACCGGCGCGTGCATTTCCTGCTGGCCAAAGATACGGCGCTGCAGCCGAAAGTAGCGGTAGCTTTGCGGGCACGCCTGGAAAAAGATACCGATCCTAAGCGGCTAAAGGACTACGCAACTCTGTGGGGATTGGAGTTTCGCACCAGGCCGCCGGCGGAACACGATGCGTTGCGCGCTCAGATCGCGCAGGACTTGAAGCGCCTGGAGAAATTGAATCCCAAGGGCGACGCGGAATGGCAGGAATTCCTCATCAACGGCTACAAACAAAGCGGAGCTTCGAAAGAAGTGATCGATACGAAAAAAGACCGGCTGCTTCGCGACTATCCTCAGTCAAGCGAAGCGTACGAGGTCGTCACCGACCGCTGGAATGACGCGCATAAAGAACCGCCGGACCAGAACGACGCTCCCGCCTGGGCCAAGTACCAGAAGGAATATAAGGAGGCCCTGAAGGGCTGGATCCGCGATTATCCCGATGACACTCGCAACCTGTGGTTTTATGCGATTGAAAACGACCATGACATTTCCGAGGCGGATGGAATTGCGGCGCTGGACGCCCACCTGCAGTCGTTCAAGGATTTTGAGCCGCAGAGCTTCCGCTTCGGAAATTATTGGAGCGCAGCGGGATTTCTCATCGATCATGGCTGGCAGCCTGAGCGTTCGCTTGAACTTTTGAAAGAGGCCAGGGCCCAGCTTGATCGAGATCGCGCGCGACAGAAGGACGACGACGATCTTACGGACGACGACGTCAAGACCCGCAAGACCCAGGCGATTTATTTCGACCAGGCCCTGAATGGACTTACCTTGAAAGTCGCCAGGCAGGAGGGACAGCCTGAGGAAGCTTTGAAGCTGAAGGCCGCGCTCGAGGTTCCACCCCCCGAAGACAAGAGAGTGCAATCCGGCTATTGGGCGAATCGCGCGCGCCTCGAAGCCCTGCAGGGACACACGCAAGACGCGCTCGCTTATTATCAGCTGGCTTTGCAGACGCGAGTCGCGCCCGTGAACGCATGGCACGGAGAACTGCGCGACGATTTAACCGACGAAGCTCGCGCCCTGTGGAAGGCCCAAGGCGGCACCGAAGCGGCGTGGGCGGTGTGGAGCAAGCCGCCAGGCGCCACCGAGGCACGCGCCGAAGGCTACTGGGAGAAGCCCAATAAAACACTTCCGACTTTCGAGCTTTCGGATTTGTCCGGGAAAACCTGGCGCCTGAAAGAGATGGAAGGCAAGACGGTCTTGATCAGCGTATGGGCCACATGGTGCGGCCCCTGCCAGGCCGAACTGCCGGAGCTGGAAAAGTTTTTTCAGAAGATGAAAGGGCGATCCGACATCCAGGTGCTGACTTTCGATATCGATGAGGATCTGGGACTCGTCGCGCCTTACCTGAAGGAAAAGGGCTACACCTTTCCGGTGCTGCCCGCTTTCTCCACGGTCGTGACCTTGCTCGACGGCTTTGCCATTCCGCAGAATTGGCTGGTCGATCCGCATGGCATCTGGCGCTGGCAACAGATTGGGTATGGTGGCGGCACCGAAGCCGATTTCGAAAAAGAAATATTGGCGCACATGGATTCCACCAAGGATTCCACTAAGACAGTCCAGTAGCGTTTCGGAAACTCGGTCCGGAAACTTTGTGGTAGGGGCCAGTGGAGCAGCGGCTCGAATTATGCGTTATGCGGCTCGCGCCAATTCGCTGTCGTACTGGGCAACGAGCGCCATCATTTCGTCGAGCGTTGCAATGTCGAATGATTGCATCGAATTGACACGCTCAAGCCTGTCTCTCACAAATGAACGCGGGTTAAAGAGCTTAAATTTCACCCCGCGATTCTGCGCCCAACGCTGCAAGAACACCAGCATACCGAGCCCTGCGGCTTCAATGGCTGGGACCTCAGAGAGATCGAGCACGATGATTTGCGCATCTAGTTGCGAAGTGACAGCCTGGCGCAATTTAGACGCTGATTCGCTTTGAACGATTCTGCCTTCACACTCAACCACCGCCATTTCGCCAATGTTCTCGGTATGTAGGTTCAGCATTTTCGGCGCTCCCGGTGCTAGCAAATGTAAGAGCACGACTTATGCCATTCGATTGAGCATGCATTTTGAATAAGGTAAGGTCACGAACCATCGCAGAATGGGAGTTTCGGAAGGAGAATCGAGAAATTCTGCGCTACCGTGATCCCTGTATTCCGCAATGATTCCCGGCGTCTTCGTCCACCTGTCCGCCCCGCTCGCGTGGCAGATCAATGTCTGCGCCGCTACATGGGGCGACTCCCGCGCTATAATGGCGCGCACGCATGGCGCTCACTTCCGGCACGCGGCTAGGCCCTTACGAAATTCAATCGCCCCTCGGCGCGGGCGGCATGGGCGAGGTGTATCGCGCGCGCGATACCCGCCTCGAACGCTCCGTCGCGGTCAAGATTCTTCCCAGTCATCTTTCTGACAATCCCGAAGCCCGGCAACGCTTTGATCGCGAAGCTCGGGCGATTTCTTCCCTGAACCATCCCAGCATCTGCACTCTGCATGATGTCGGCCATCAGGATGGAATCGATTTTCTGGTGATGGAATTTCTGGAAGGGGAGACGCTGGCCGAGCGCCTGCGTAAAGGTCCTCTGCCCATCGAGCAGGTCCTGAAGTACGGTATCGAAATCTGTGACGGCCTGGAACGCGCCCACAAAAGCGGAGTCGTGCATCGCGACTTAAAGCCGGGCAACATCATGCTCACCAAGATGGGGGCGAAGCTGATGGACTTCGGCTTGGCGAAGGCGATTCCGGGCGCGCCCGCGCCAGCCTCCAGCCTGACGATGACCATTTCCAATCCCTCCGCCGACAATCCTTTGACCGCGCGCGGCACCATCGTCGGCACGTTTCAGTACATGTCTCCCGAGCAAACTGAAGGCAAAGAGGCCGATGCCCGCTCTGACATTTTTGCGCTGGGCGCAGTGTTGTACGAAATGGCGACAGGGAAGCGCGCCTTCACCGGCAGATCGCAGGCCACGGTAGTAGCCGCGATTCTGACTTCCGATCCTCCGCCCATGTCGATCGAGCAGCCCATGGCCCCACCCCCGCTGCAGCAGGTAGTAAAGTCGTGTCTCGCCAAAGATCCTGACGACCGCTTCCAGACGGCGCACGATGTGAAGCTGCAACTGCGCTGGATTTCGGACGCATCCTCCAGTCAACTCGCAGCGCCGGCCGCGATTCGCACGCGGCACGCCGCCGACAAACGCATCTTGTGGATCGCCGCTCTCGTGGGCTGGCTGATCGCTGTGGCCGGAGTCGCTTTCTGGTTATCGAGCCGGACCCAACTGGAAGACTCGAAGCGCCCCATGACCGCGTCGTGGCTTCCGCCGCCGGATACGGAATTTGTCACCGTTGCCGCCGGCGCTCCGGCGCTTTCACCCGACGGATCGAAACTTGCATTCCTCACCGGGGCTGGTTTGTCGGACCTGAAATTGTGGGTGCGCGATGTCGCCACCGGCGCCGTCCAAGCGGTCGAAGCCGAGCGGCCAACTTTTCCCTTCTGGTCGCCCGATGGCAAGTACATCGGTTTCTTCTCCGCTGGGAAGTTGAAAAAAGTGGCGCTCGCCGGCGGTCCTGTGCAGGTGCTTTGCGATGCTCCCGAAGGCCGCGGCGCATCCTGGAGTCCGCGCGGAGTCATTATCTTCACCCCCAATATTCGGGAGCCGCTGTACAAAGTCGCCGAGGGCGGCGGCGTTCCAGAAAAAGTCACCGAGGCAGCAGCGGGCTGGACTCATCGCAATCCCTACTTCCTGCCCGATGGCGATCACTTCCTCTTTACGTACCGCGAGGCGGCTGGGGGATCGAGCTCGAACAATGGCGTAGGGGCTTTGTACGGCGCGTCGTTATCGGGAGAGAAGCCGCGTCAGATTTTGCCAGCCGCCTCCAACGCACAGTATTCCGACGGATATCTTTTGTACCTGCGCGAAACAATTCTGGTGGCGCAGCGTTTCGATCCCAAAGCGATGAAGCTGAGCGGCGATCCTAAGCCTGTCGCCGAGAAATTGGATTACTGGAACGCACGTGACCTTGCCGCCTTCACCGCGGCTCACGGCACGCTGGTCTACCGTCATGGAACGCTGCAGAAGACGCAGCCCATGTGGGTCGATGCCACAGGAAAAGAAATCGCTCACTTTGGCGAGCCCGGCCTGTATCTGTTTCCACGCTCCTCGCCCGATGGCTCGCTGGTCGGACTCTCACGCCACGATCCTGATACGGGCAAGGGTGACATCTGGATCGTCGATACAGTGCGAAATACCATGTCGCGCAGCACCTTCACCGATGCGGCAAGCATCGCCTTTGCATTTTCTCCGGACGCAAAGCGAATCGCCGTCAGCACGATCGCCGGCACGGCCACCAAGGGAGTGTGGATCCAGCCAGCGAGTGGTTCTGGCAACCAGGAACAGCTCGACGTTCCGAAGACCTTCGGCAACATCACTAGCTGGTCGCCCAACGGACGATATCTTTTCTTTATGGTGCAGAACAATGCCACCCGGCAGGACGTTTACTACATCGATCTCAATGGCGAAAAGAAACTGACTCCTCTCATTCAGACTCCGGCCAATGAATCTGGCGCGGTCCTGTCGCCCAATGGCAAGTGGCTCGCTTACCACTCCGACGAATCGGGAAGGAATGAAATCTATGTGACGGCATTCCCCGGCCCGGGTGGAAAGTGGCAGATCTCCAACGGCGGCGGCAGCAATGCTTCCTGGGCCGCGGATGGCAAGCAACTCTACTACTCCAACGGTGACAAGCTGATGGTGGTGCCCATTCAGAACGTCGATACGTTCCAGTTCGGCGCGCCGTCTGCGCTGCTCCTGCATGCCAATGAATTCAGCTCGCTCGGCCCGGTCGCTCCCGGCGGCCGTTTTCCTGCTCTCAAGCCCTTGAGCGGCGGCCAGTCGCAGCCGCAAGAGGTCATTCTGAATTGGACAGGAATTCTGAAGGAGTAACCTTTGATCCGATGGCTCGCACGCTTTGATAGGGCACGGCTTCACCCGCGCCGTAACTGTCAAAAACTCAATAGCGGCTTTAGCCGCTGAAGGACGCCTTCTTCGACTGATCCAGCGTCAGGCCCTGATCCTATATTGACCTGCCGGTCATTCGGAAGTAAGATTTGCCGCGGATGGGGCATGGGATTGCCCCGGTGCTGTTTTCTCTCTTCAAGTCGCGCCCGGCTTTCTCGCCGAGCTCGGGGGCCCGGTTACATCTTCGAATTAAAACTAAGGAGCCGCCTTATGCCTTTGGCGATTGAATCGAAGCACCTGCAACCTGACATCGTGGTGCTGGAGATGACGGGAAGAATCACCATGGGCAATGACTGCCGGCAAGTGGAATGGGCGACCAAGAAGCTGGTCGCCGAGAACCAGAAGAAAATGATTTTCGATCTCAGCCGAGTGACCCACATCGACAGCACAGGAATCGGAATCATCGTGATGGTCGCGGGCCAGATGAAAAAAGCCGGAGGAGAACTGCGAGTCGCTGGCGCCAACGAGCATGTAGAAAGTCTGCTGAGGATGACGGCCGTGGACCAGATTGTCGGACTGCATCCTAATACCGTCGCCGCCGCGTCAGGATTCTGAAGAAAATCGAACAGCTCAAAACCCCATGATGTTGTAGCCGCAGTCCACGTAGATGACTTCGCCGGTGATGCCGCTGCTGCCGTCGGAGGCAAGGAAGACTCCCGTGTTCCCGACCTCGGCCACTTCCACATTGCGTCCCAGCGGCGCGCGCTCGGCGTGGCTCTTGTGCATATCTCCAAAACCCGCGATGCCGCGCGCCGCCAGAGTCTTAATCGGGCCGGCCGAGATGGCGTTCACGCGAATCTTCTTTTTTCCCAGCTCATACGCAAGATAGCGCACCGAGCATTCAAGGCCGGCTTTCGCCACTGCCATCACGTTGTAGCGCGGCACCACTTTCTCTGAGGCGTAATAGGTCATGGTCATGATGGAGCCGCCGTCTTCCATCAGCGGCGCTGCTGCGCGGGCGACCGCGATCAGCGAATAAACGCTGACGTCGAGGGCAATCCGAAATCCTTCGCGCGTAGTGTTGACGAAGTCTCCCTTGAGTTCATCAGCCGGAGCGAACGCGACCGAGTGCACCAGCGTGTCCAGTTTGCCGTAGCGTTCTTTCAGCGTGGCGAAGAGGCGGGCGATTTCTTCATCTTTGCTGACATCGCACATATAGGCCTCGGCGCCGGGCAGCGAGAGGATCAGGTCCTTGGCTTCCATTTCCATGCGTTCGTTCTGGTAGGTGATGGCCAGCTTCATGCCGGCGGCCTGCAGTCCCTGGGCGATCGACCACGCGATCGAACGCTTATTCGCCACTCCAAAGACAACGCCATTGCGGCCCTGTAAGTCTGAAGACATGGTGGCTCCTTAGGAATTGGAAAGGATAACAGCCTTTGGCATCCCTCTACCACGGAGACACCAGCGTGATGGCGTTCACTCAGCCGCGACTTCCTCCGCGCGAACCCGAGCCTCGACTGGCCAGCACGTTGCCACGAACGATGCTCCATAAACGCACGCCACAATGGCGAAGCCAGCGACCAGGCTTATATTGTGCGCTGTAAAGCCGACGCAAAGAGCGAGCACGAGTTGCAACGTGGTACCCAGAAAATTAAATGCATTCTGCACCCGGCCCATCAGATGTTTTGGGACCATTTCCATGAGGCTCGAATTCATGGCCACGCCGCCCAGTCCGCGAGCCGAGCCCATTAGAAAATAAGCTGCGATCGCCAGAAAAAGAAAGCGCGACACTGGCGCGCTCGCCATGCACACGGCCAGCATCGCCATAGAGAATCCCAGTGCGCGTCGCCCGCCCAGCCATGCAATGGCCTGCGGCGCGTACAAGGCGCTGACGAATGCTCCCGTGCCCCATCCGGCGCTGAGCCAGCCATAGCCCACAGGACCGGCGTGAAAGACGCGGTCGCTGAGCGACGGAGTAAGAATCCCTCCAGTCATCATCGCTCCCAGGAACAGCGCCCAACTGATTCCAACCAGCACGACTGCGCGCTGGTCGCGATGCCGCAAGAAATGGAGCGACTCGCGCATGTCCCTCCAGAAGCGCTGCAGTTCGGTCTCGGCAGCCACCAGATCCGCGCGCAACTCCTCGGGACGCATCACGACATGGCGCCCTTTGCGCACGGCAAAATAACACAGAAACGAAACCACGTAGGTCGAGACGTCGATCAGCAGCACGCCCCCGAGCCCGATGTGGTTGAACATGAATCCGACGATCGCTCCGGCAATCAGCCATCCCCCCTGCACGCCCGCGAGCAGGAATGTATTCGATTGCACGAACTGGCCCGTCGGTGTGAGCTCCTGAATCAGCGCCGTGATCGTCGGCCAGAACATCCAGAAGCCGGCCGAGACCAGCATGTTCATCAGGTATAGTTCCCAGATCTTTACGCGATGCATGAGCGCGAGAACGGCAACCGCAATAATGATGATGCCGCGCAGCGCGTCCAGCCACATCACCAGCCGGCGCCGGTCCTCGCGGTCAATGATGACCCCGGAGAAGGGAAGCAGCAGCATCGCCGGAATGGTTTGCAGCACAACAAACATTCCCAGCGCCATTTCATTGTGCGTGGCCTGCAGGATGTACCATGCCACCGCGGCCGAATTCATCCCGCTGCCGAACATGGAGACCAGGTTCGCCGCAAAGACGAAGCGCAGGGGCCGCTGGCTAAAAATGCCGCGCATCGTTCTAATTTAGCTCATGTGCCGAGCTGTTGGGCTTCGCCCGACCGGACAGCCGGGGGCGGCTGTCCCCACATTGAGTGACTCGAACCCTTGCACGCCAGCGCATTCGGCGCTAGGATTCGCCTGCTATAGAAAACGTAAGTCCCATCTCAAGGGACGCCGGAGGTGTACTGTGAGACGCCTGCACGGTTGGGTGGTGGTGGTTCTCTTTTCTTCGATCTTTCTGTTTCGAGCGCATGCGCAGACCGATCGCATCGTGATTGCGGCGGGCACCGACGAGGATAAGGCGCTGCAGACGATTTCTGCCGAGCAAGACCCGCAAAAAAGGCTGACCATGTATCAGGAATTCGTGCAGAAATTTTCCGCGAATCCTGCTGCCGTCGCTTACGGGAACTGGCAGATCTCGCAGGCTTATCAGTCGACGGGCGATCTGCAGAAGGCGCTCGATTATGGCGACAAGGCGCTGGCGGGATCGCCGCACGACCTTGACATAATCGTGTCGCAAGCAAGTCTGGCACAGCAGGCCAAGAACAATGCCAAGCTGATGGATTACGCCGTCAAGGGCGGCGCGGTCTGCCAGTCAATTTCGAAACAGGCCAAGCCCGAGGGCATGAGCGACGATGATTTCACCCGCAAGGTGAATGAAGAAAAATCCGCCGCGCAAAGTGGCTGCGATTTCCTCGAAACTTCGGCTGTGAACGTTATCTCCGGAGAACCCGAGCCGAAGACTCGAATGACCTACATTGACGAGTTCACGACGGGATTTCCAAATTCGAAATATCAGCAGACGGTTTCGAACTTCGCTCTTGATTCGTTAAATCAGATGAAAGACAGTGCCGGCCTTTTGGCATACGGCGAGAAAATATTGGCGTCCGATCCTAACTCATTGCCTGCCCTTGTGCTGATGGCCGGCTTCTACGGAGACGACAGCAAGCCCGGCAGCGGAGCTAAAGCAATCAGTTATGCGCAAAGAGCGATCGATGTCGCCAAGCCTGACGGCCCCGATGCCGACAAATCGCGCAAGCTTTCGGCGGGGGCGGCGCACAGCACGATTGGGTGGGTCTACTTGAAGCAGGATAAGAGCGCCGCCGCCATCCCAGAACTGAAGATGGCCTCAACTCTGCTCAGGGGACAGGACGATCAGCAATATGCGCGCGCGCTGTATGGTCTTGGCTTCGCTTACGGCAAATTGAACAAGCTGACTGAGGCGCGCGAAGTGCTGACGGAGGCGGTGAAGATCCCCGGCCCGCTGCAGGCCATGTCACAAGACTTGCTGGCCAAGGTCAACGGAGCGCGAGCCAAAGGCAAATGAAGGCGGTGCTGATCTCTAGCTTTTTTTTGTGTGCCCTTGCGCTCGCGGGTGGATGTGCCGCATTCGCCGCCGACGCGCCGCTGCGCTCTCCGTGGGATTTGCATCCGGTCACGCTGACCGACGTCCCATTTACCTGCACGGCCGCTCCGGAACTTCCTCGCGATTTCCAGACCAATTCCTACTACACCGACAGTCATCATTCGATCATCGACCCGGCGCTCAAAAAGAAGTACGACGATTCGGTTGAGGCGATCCAGGCTTTCTCGCGCGCAGTGGTGAAGTCCGCGGATGCATTTCAAACTACCGGCAGCCGTAGTGCAGCGCAATGCGTCGCGTCCCTGCTGGATAGTGTGGCGAAGCGCAGGGTCCTTGCCGGCACCATGGACGGGCATCAGGCCTACTACGTGCAAGGCTGGAATCTGGGAGCTTGGGCCGTCGCCTATCTGAAGGTCCGCGGCAGCGGTCTGATTTCCGCCGACCAGGGAAAGGTCATAACCAAGTGGATGAAAGAGCTCGCACTCGACAATCGGGATTATTACGACGCGCAGCGCCACCGCCCCCGTCCCAATGATGGCTACAACAATCATTTGTATTGGGCGGGATTCGCTATCAGCGCGGCCGCCATCTCAAGTAATGATCGCGGATTATTTCGCTGGGCAGTGAATGCATATAGAGACGGCATTCATGAGATCGGCGACGATGGTACTCTGCCGCTGGAAATGGAGCGCGCGCAGCGGGCGTTGCACTATCACCTGTACGCGCTGGCGCCGCTGATGATGTTGGCGGAATTCGGCGAGACCAACGGCATCGAGATGTATGCCGAGCGCAATTACGCAATCAAGCGTCTGGTTGCCCGCTGCCTGAGTGGTTTAGAGGATCCCAGCTTTTTTCAGCAGCGCACCGGCGTGCAGCAGGTAACCACCGAAGTCGAAGCGTGGGAGATCAGTTGGGCGCAATTCTATACGCGAAGATTTCCCGACCCCAAAGCCATAGCGATGTTGGCGAAGGTTCCGTATCTGAACTACACCATGCTGGGCGGATTGCCCCCGCAGTAAACGCCCCTCATAGGAACTACTGTGGCGGTTTTGCCAGTTCCTCTGAAAGTTCTTGAGCCTTTCCAGCCAGCTTGCCGGCGCGCTCCAGGTCTCCATCCGCAACCGCCGATTTGGTCTGCTCCATAAACTGATGAATCTGGTTGAGCATATCCTGCTGGTCAGAAGTTAGCTGGTGGCCGGCGATCTGCTTGAGGTTTTGCTCGGTCGGTCCCAGCAATCGATTAACCGTGTCGCGCTGGTGGGCGCTCGGATCCCCGCCCGGTCCGCCGGCGAGCTGAATCCCCGGCTCGGAAGTTCCCCCCTGCTGCACAATAGTCTTCGAGGGCGGACAGTTCGTTGCAGGAGTGGGATGGGCCGCCGAAGCCGATTGCGTTGATGGATTTCCCACCGCATTCGCAGGTTGGCCCGAATTGCTGGTGCAGTTCGAAGAGGCTTTCTTGTGCCTCTTGCGCTTGGCTGTGGTCGATGGAGCTGTGGTCGATGAACTTGAACTGCCCTGGGCTTGCGGCGAAACTTGGGCTGGCGGCTCGGCCTTGGCTGGGGCCGGTGATGCCGGTTGCTGCGGTGTGCTCGCCTGATCTTGAAGGAGTGCACAATCCAGTGGACTGGCCGTTGCTGCACATCCCACGCTCGGGCTGAAGGAAACGCCAACGAGAAAGATCACGGCCAGAATCATGCGAACCCCAGGTAATCAAAACCGCGTACCAGCGATTCTACGCCTTCGAGCAAACGCCGCCCCCGCGTTCGTGCGGAATGCGAACTGATTTCTAATGTCGAACTTAAGGTTTCAGCGACGCAGCCGCGTCAGCGGCAGCCAGCTCCGCACCAGGCGTCACGACCTGTCCAGCCGCCGGAATATGAAAGCGGAATGTCGTCCCTGCCCCATCGACAGATTCGAAGTCGACCGAGCCGTAGTGCCACTGCAGAATCTGATAGGTCTGGGCCAGCCCGATGCCGCTGCCCTCTTTCTTGGTCGTGAAATACAGCTCGAATATTTTGTCGTACACATCCTGCGGGATGCCGCCGCCCTGATCGTGAACTTCCGCAACGATGGCGTTATTCTCCCGCCTCGCTGAAATCGCCAGCGTGCCGCCCTGCGGCATGGCCTGCACTCCGTTGATCACGACATTGAGCAGCGCCTGTTTCATCAAGTCGACATCCACTTTGATCGCCAGCCGCTGTGTCGGCATGTTGCGATCGATAATCACGCCGTGTTGAGCGGCATCAGGCGCGGCCAGTTGTGATACGTCTTCCAGCAGGCGCCGCAAGTCCACTTCCTCCAGATGCAAATCGCGCGGCCGGGTAAAGTCGACCAGCGTCTGCACCACGCGATCCAGCCGCCGGATCTCGCTGTCGATGATGTCCATGTGCCGGCGCGTATCGGGATCGACTTGTGAAAGCTTGTTGCGCAGAAGCTGCAAGTGCAGCACGATGGCATTGATCGGATTCTTTACTTCGTGGGCCACGCCGCGGGTAAGGCGTCCGCTGGCCGAGAGCCGGCGCGACATTTCGATCTCGTCACCGATGCGGCGAACGGATTCGGTGTCACGCATGATGAGTAGCGCTCCGATCTGCGAGTTTTTTTCCTGCACGAAATCGAGCGAAACCTGAACGTGCTTCCCCCCGGCAACTTCAAATTCGCGCTGCGACAAAGGCCGCCGGCGTTCGAAAGAATCGAGCAAAGCTGCGCCCATGCGCGTGTTCCGGTCGAAAATTTCTTGCACCGTGTGGCCCAGCAATTCGGCGCGCCGCCGGCCCACGAATCCCTCCACCGGGGCGCTCACCAGCACCACGCGGGAGTCGCGCGCAAACAGCATCAGTCCATCCTGCAGCTTCGACATCAGTTGGTCGACGTTGTCTTTAAGGGCGGAAAAAATCTCCCGGCTGTCGCGAATCTGCCGTCCCAGGTTCGCGATCTTCAGGCTCACCAGGCCATACTCATCGTGCCCGGATTCATCATGGGAGATCGCTTCGGCGTCGCCGGCGCTCACACTGTCCAGATTCCGGCTGATTGCCTTCAGAGGACCCAAGGCAAGATTCGAGATTCCTGCCGCAAGCAGCAGAGAAATAAAGATGGAGGCGGCGGAGATCCAGAGCGACTTCATGAGGTGAGTAGAAACTTCGTCGCGTAGAAAAACAATTTGCACGCCAATATGAATTGTGCCGAAGGGATGGACCTCGGTCGGCGAAGCATGCGGGGTCAGCGTCAGATGGAGCGGGAAGCTGACGTCATAAGTCTTCGCAGGATTGAATACCAGCCGAAGCTGGTCGAGGAATCTGGCTTTCGTGACCTCGCGGAAGTCTGGTCGCGATGGCAGGACCTTGCCGACCATCGCCTGATTCGTATGCAGTAAAACCTTGCCGTCAAGGTCGACGATGGCAACGTCAGCGATAAAGCTGAAGTCCCCGGTCTCGGACTGAATCAGATTGTTCAAGTCGACATCGGTCTGCATGTAGTCGGCGATGGCCCGGCTCAGTGCGACCGGATCGTTTGTGTCCACTTTTGTGCTGCTGAAGTCGGGTACGGAGTTTTCCGCCGCATACGCCAACTGGCGAGTCAGGTTGATCGCCGTCAGGTTGGTGTTGTCGATCCGCAGGCGCAGCATTTGCGAGATGTAAAGGTAGGAGAAGGCGGAGACCATCACTGTCACCATCAAGGTGATCACCAGTACGATGATGGTTTTTCTTCGCAGCATGAGAGAAAAGGCGGCGGGTTGCGCAGATACCAATCAGGAGCCGCCGTTTGCCTCCTCCTTGCCGGTAGCCGCTTCGGCCGCGGCGCTGCCGTACTCCTTCAGCTTGTTATGCAGCGTCTTCAAGCTAATGCCGAGAATTTCCGCGGCTCGCGTCTTGTTATTGCTGGTGGCCTCCAGAGTTTTGAGGATGAGCATCTTCTCCGCTTCTTCGACCGTGGTGCCGACGCCCAGCCGCACTGCATCCGGATCGTTGGCCGATGTGCGCAGCGGAGCCTGGCCAAATCCGGGGGGCAGATGCTTGGTCTCAATCACCCCGCCATCGCAGACGATAATGGCGCGCTCCAGGGTGTTGCGCAATTCGCGAACATTCCCCGGCCAGGAATAGGCATTCAACTGATTGAGCACCGCTTCGCTGACTGCGCTGACTTTGCGCCCATGCTTCTCGCCCATCTCAGAGAGAATCCGCTCCACCAGCGCTGCAATGTCTTCCTTATGCTCGCGCAGCGGCGGCATGTGGATATTGAAGACGTTAAGTCGATAATAAAGATCGCTGCGCAACTCGCCGCGGGAAACCGCTTCGTCCGGAATCTTGTTGGTGGCGGCCAGCACGCGCACGTCGACCGCGGTCTCGACCTTGCTGCCCAGGCGGCGCAGCTTGCGATCTTCCAGGACGCGCAGCAGTTTGGCCTGCGTGCCCACTGGCATTTCGCCGATTTCGTCGAGCAGAAGGGTTCCGCCCTCGGCCAGTTCAAAGCATCCGGTGCGGCGTTCCAGAGCTCCGGTGAACGCTCCGCGTTCGTGTCCGAAGATCTCGCTTTCCATCAGCGTTTCTGGAATGGCGGCGCAGTTGATGGCCACGAAAGGCCGGTCCTTGCGCGGGCTCAACTCGTGGATGGTGCGCGCCACCAGTTCTTTTCCGGTGCCGCTCGCCCCGGTTATGAGTACCGAGGCCGTACTGGGCGCGACCATCTCGATCAGCCGGAAGATCTCCTGCATTTTTTTCGACGCGCCGCTAAGCCGTCCCAGCGATCCGGTATCCCGCAACCGCCGGCGCGTAGCTTCCAGTTCGGCTCGCGTACCCAGCAGGGCAGAGGCATTCCCCAGGATCGTTCGCAGGCGATTGGTATCAATCGGCTTGGTAATGTAATCGTAGGCGCCCATGCGCATGGCCTGCACCGCGCTGTCGATAGTTCCTTGTGCCGTCACCAGGATGACCGCAATGGTCTGCGATTCTTCGGCAAGCTTTCCCAGCAGATCGATGCCTCCCATGCGTGGCATTTTTAGATCGGTGATCACGATCGACGGAGACCACTGCCGCGCCTTCTCCAGTCCTTCCATGCCGTCGACCGCCGTCTCCACCCGGAATCCCCAGGAAGAAACGATCTCGGCCAGCCCGGAGCGTTCGTTTTCTTCGTCTTCTACGATGAGTACTCGTTCATTGCTCATGCGCTTGGCGGTACCTGCGGTCTCTGTCTCTCAGCTTACTGCTTTGGGTAATTTGGCACTACGACTCCGCAATGCCGGCTCGGACGCCATCCCACGATACGCGGCTAAGTTCGTGCAGGGCAAGATCTGGATGAAGCCCAAGAGCCCATCCCGGGCGCGATTTCAATTTGAGACAGCCGCTTCAGCCTCGTTGTCATTCTCGGTAATATCCTAAACTCGATCCTTTCGCTTTAAGCTTCGCTAGGTTAGAATTTTCAGTTCCCAGGGTCTTCACAGTCGTATCAGTGATACGTTTTTTTTCTACAGTTCCTGATTTCAGGCGCTGCGCCAAGACGCGCACTTTAATGGAGGGTTCCATGTTACTTGTTTGCAACTCACGCTCGAGAGGATTGCTGTTGAGTTTTCTGGCAATACTCGCGTTGCTGTTGATCTCCGGCACTGCCTTAGCGCAGAGCGATTCCAATCCACAGTGGGACATATTTTTCGGCTATCAGTACCTGCATCCGGGTGCGACCGTTCCGCTGGGCGATCCCGCGAATCCCACGGCTTACCAGGTTCCCGATATGACCAAGGGACTCGGCTCCGCAGTCGCCTACAACTTCGATAAGAATTGGGCCGCGGAACTCGACTTCGGTCACAGCTGGGCCAGCAGCGATACCGAGACCACCCTCTCCGCCGGTCCACGGTTTATGTGGCGGACCGACGACGGAAACTATTTCCTGCACACTCTGCTCAGCTATAACCATCTCGGCGTGAGTGGCCTTACGAACGGTGCGAACGGCATCGGAGCCATCCTCGGAGGCGGCATGGACCTGCCGCTTACCAAGTCGTTCGCTTGGAGAGTATTCGAGGCCGATTATGTTTGGGGACGGCACAATTACGCGGACTACGCAGATCCCCAATTTCCGAACCTGCGTCGCATCTCCCAAGAGGGCGTGAGACTGCGAACCGGTGTGGTCTTCAGCTGGGGCGGAGCTGAATTGTTGGCTCCGGCTGCAGCCTGCACCATCCAGCCCTCCGAAGTCTTAGTGGGTGAGCCCCTTACCGCGACCGTAACCCCAAGCAACTTCAATCCCAAGCACACCGCGACCTATACCTGGAGCGGGAACGGCGGCCAGGTCACCGGAAAAGATACGACTGCCAGCATCGATACTACGAATGCCGCTCCCGGCAGTTATGCCGTGACCGCGCACGTGACCGATCCCAAACTAAAGAAGAACAACGAAGCCAGCTGCACGGCGAACTACACCATCAAGCCGCTGCCCCCGAAGAATCCGCCGACCATGTCCTTGTCGGCCGATCCCACCAGCTTGGTTGCCGGTGGAAGCGTCAACCTCTCAGCCATCTGCAACAGTCCCGATAGCGTCCCAGTGTCGGTTGCGAACTGGACCACATCCGCCGGAACCGTTTCCGGCAGCGGCACCTCGGCAACTCTAAGCACCGCTGGACTGCCCCCAGGTCCGATCACTGTGAACGCAACCTGCACCGACTCCCGTGGCCTCACCGCCCAGAGCACGACGCAGATCAACATCGAGACCCCGCCACCGCCGCCGGTTGACAAGGCGTTGGAAGCGCGGCTCGCTCTGCACAGCGTCTATTTCCCGACCAACATGCCTCCCATCAAGGATCCGAATGCCGGTCTAGTGCCGAGCCAGCAGAAGACGCTGATCGCGCTGGCGACCGACTTCAAGAAGTACCTTGAAGCCAAGCCCGATGCTCACCTGACCCTCGAAGGTCACGCCGATATGCGCGGTTCCGTGCCCTTCAACCAGGCGCTTTCGGAACGTCGCGTGAATCGCGTGAAGGCCTTCCTGATCGAGCAAGGCGTGCCCGAAGCTGACATCGAAACCAAGGCTTTTGGTAAGGAAAAGAACCTGACCTTGGAAGAAGTGAAGGCTTCGATCGACAAGAACACCGAATTGACCACAGAGGAACGCAAGCGGGCGCTGGCAAGAATCAACGTGATCAGGCTGGCCAGCAACCGTCGCGTCGATGTCACGCTGAACGCAGCGGGACAGACCGAAAACTCCGTTCGCCAGTTCCCCTTCAATGCTGCGGATGCGTTGACTCTGATCGGCGGCAGGGAAAGCGAAATGAAGAAGCCGACTACGGCTCCTAAAAAGAAACCAATGAAGAAGCAATAGGTCCGACGCATTTGTTTCTGTTATTGATCACTGCGGAGAGCGCCATGCGCTCTCCGCTTTTTTATGCGAATGAACTCGGAGC
The DNA here is from genome assembly GCA_963701925.1 of uncultured Acidobacteriota bacterium. Classification (GTDB taxonomy): domain Bacteria; phylum Acidobacteriota; class Terriglobia; order Terriglobales; family Acidobacteriaceae; genus Sulfotelmatobacter. Next base: position 170,534 of record CAVPBQ010000002.1, on the reverse strand, counting down.
ATCATCCCAATCTGCCTCACTTGTGGAAAAAACTACACTCGCCTCCCCGAACGGGCCATCGCCAAGTCCTTGATTTGCTGCGAGTGTGTCTGGTATTCGGCTTGCCACTTCCAGGATCGGAAGAGAAGGCCCAGGATATTGTTTATGAGGCGCTGGCGCAGTCCATATATTTGCCTTTTGCTGGCACCGGCGTTCTTGGCAGTCAGTTGTTCTCGTCCCGCAGTCCTGCAAAATGGCGACGATCCGCAAGCCAACCAGTCGCAGGTTCCTTTTAACGGAAGCCTGCATCAGGCAACGACCCTGAATCAGGCCGCAGCAACCGGCGTGAGCCGGAATGCTGACCTTGCCGAAACGCTGCCCTTTCGCAATCCACTCAACCTTCCTGCCGGTACGCTGCTCACAGTTAGGCTCGCCAGTCCCATCTCCGCTGATGAGTTGGGCGCCAAGGGCCCATTCGACGCTATTGTCGACGATGCCGTGGTGATTGACGGCGTCATCATCATCCCTCGCGGCGCCGGAGCGGCTGGATTGGTCGAGTCGGCCCGAACCTCGCGCCTGAAGCGTGATCGGGGCTACATCCGATTGACGCTCGCCTCCATCGAGATTGCTGGCCACAAGCTCCCCGTGCAGACCTCCAGCCTGTTTGCCAAAGGCGGTCTCCCCGACAGCCCAACCTCGCCTAATCCGGATCCTGCCGACGTCGTCTATCTCAATAAAGGACGCAGGCTCACTTTTCGGCTCGCCGGCCCCCTGATTCTGGCCAGCCAGCAAGAACCTCTTCCGCGTTAATCCTCGTGAATCCCCTTTAATTCACTGCCTATTCGATTTCCGCAGAGTTTTCCACAGAAGTTTCTTCAGTTTTGGTGACATCTGCCCTTAGCAGGCACAACCTCCATTCCGTATAGTGGCCGAAGTGAGCCGAAATGGGATGTGTCGAGTCTCCTGTTTTAGGAAAACCAAGGTCGTAGCCCGGGTCATTCTGCCTTCTTTTGGGAATCGTCCCGCGCCACAGTAGACATATGAGCGCTGCCATCGAATTCGCCTGGACCCCAGGCAAGCCGGAAACGGAACTCTGCGCCCTCTTGGGACACGCTCCCATTGCCTTCGCCCAGCTGCTTGCGCTCGACAGGATCGTTGCCCTCAACCCTCCCATGGAACTGTTACTGACGAGGCCCGATGCCACCGGCCGAATCGAGCGCTTCGCCGAGTTGCTTGATCCTCAGAATCAGGACGAAGCTGAGCGTCTTTTGTCAGAATTGTTCCTGGGCGAGCGCGAAAGCTTTGAGTTCGATTCCAAGGCCAGCCTACCTGCCGGAACCGTGAAGCGATGGACGGCGTGGCGGGTGAGCGGACCCCCGGGCTCTCCTGACTATGCTCTGGCCGTCGCCGAGGATGTCCTCATAGATCGCGAAAGCGAGCAGCGCCTCCGGCAGGCCGAAAAATTGGAATCCGTGGGACGCCTCGCCGGCGGCATCGCCCATGACTTCAACAATCTTTTAACCGGAGTGTTGTTGTACTGCGACCTGCTCATGGCCAGCCTCGACCCCGGCCACCGCGTGCACAAATATGCCCAGGAGATTCGCAATGCCAGCATGCAGGCGTCGGGGCTGGTGCGGCAACTCCTGACCGTGGCCAGGCCCACGAACTCCGAGCCCTGCCTGCTTTCCTTGAATGACATCGCCGAAGCCATGCGCAATTTGCTGGTCCGCTTGATCGGGGAAAACATCGAACTGGCCTTCAACCTTGATCCCAACCTCGGCCTGGTGAAGATGGACCCCACCCAGGCGCAGCAGGTTCTGTTGAACCTGGTGCTCAATGCCCGTGACGCCATGCCACGAGGAGGCCGCATTCAGATCGAGACCGGCACCTGCCGCCTGCAGGTCCTCGCGGAAAATCAAATTGAAAACGCCGCCTTGCTGCCCTGCGCTCTCTTTATCGTTGCGGATAACGGCTGCGGCATGGACGCCGCCACTCGCGATCATCTCTTTGAAGCCTTCTTCACCACCAAGAGCCGCGGCAAAGGAACCGGCCTCGGCCTGGCCACCGTCCGCGACATTGTCAGTAAAAACGGCGGCCTCATCCACGTCAACAGCGCGCCCGGCTGCGGCACCCGCATCACCGTGATCCTGCCGCTGGTCCGGATGCAGCCGCCACTAGAAACTTTGAACCCGTTTTAAATTCTGAACACCATGAGGGGGCACTTCCAGCCACAGAAAAGGAAAAACACCAATGACGTCAGCAGCAATGAGCCCGATTACTACTCCACAAATGGAGCCAGCCAACTTTCTCAACCTCTTGATTGTGGACGATGAACGATCGATCCGCGAAGCCTGCCGCGAGATAGCGCAGTCCCTCGGATACAGCGTCTATGTTGCCGATTCCGCCGAGCACGCCTACCGGCTTCTGGATACCCAGGTCTTCGACGCCGTACTGCTCGATCTTCGCCTGCCCGGCGCAGGAGGTCTGGATGCGTTACGTCGCATCAAGGAACGCCGTCCGGAATCAGTAGTCATTGTTGTCACCGGCTATGGGACCGTGCAATCCGCCGTGCAGGCGATGAAGCATGGCGCCTACGACTACGTCACCAAGCCCTTCAGCGTGGAAGAGTTGAAGCTCCTGCTGGAGCGCGTCTCCAGCCATCTGAAGCTGAAATCAGAAAACCGTCTGCTGCGCGAGAAAGTGAAATCGAAGCAGGGCTTCGGCGGAATCATCGGCCGCGCTCCCGAAATGGAGAAGCTCTATCGCATCATTGCCAAGGCCGCCAACAGCGTCCATCCCGTGCTGATTCTCGGAGAAAGCGGCACCGGCAAAGAGATGGTTGCGCGCTCCATCCATTACTCCGGCCCCTTCCGCGACAAGCCCTTCATCCCCGTCGATTGCGGATCGCTCGTCCCCACGCTCATAGAGAGTGAGCTTTTCGGTTATGTGAAAGGCGCCTTCACCGGAGCCAATCAGTCGAAGGACGGTCTGCTGGCCATGGCCGAGGGGGGAACAGTTTTCCTCGATGAAGTAGGCGAGCTTCCCGTCGATCTGCAGGCCAAGATGTTGCGGGCAATCCAGGAAAAAGAAATTCGCCCTGTCGGCAGCACTCGCCGGGTCCCCATCAACGTCCGAATTCTGGCCGCCACCAACCGCGATCTGGAACAGGCAGTCATGCAGGGAGAGTTTCGCCGCGATCTTTACTTCCGCCTGAACGTGCTGAGCCTGCGCATTCCCGCTCTGCGTGAGCGTAGGCAGGACATCCCATTGTTGATCGGGCACTTCCTGGAGCGCATGGTGCGCAACTCCGCCCAGGAAAAGATGCTCAGCGACGACGCCCTCAAGGCCATGCTGGCTTACGACTGGCCGGGCAACGTGCGCGAGCTGGAAAATTGCCTGGAGCGTACATTCGCCTTTACCAGCGGTCCGTTAATCCATACCACCGATCTGCCGCGCGAGATCGCCAAGTTGCCTCTAACCGATATTTTCAACAGCAATGGCAATGGCCGGGCCAGGATTATTCCGATGGCGGAACTGGAGAAGCAAACCATCCTGAGCGCGATTGCCGAGCTCAAGGGAGACAAGCTGCAGGCTGCGCGTCTTCTGGGCATTGGCAAGACCACGCTTTATCGCAAGCTGAAAGATTACGCGGCCGAGGCCTGTTAGCGTAGAACCAATTTTGAACCCTCGGGACGGGAATCCGTTCCGAGCCGGGAAGTGTGGCATCGCCGCGATCGCCTAAATCCAATATTTTCAGCATTACGCTCTGTGGCTCACCACGTGCATCAAGCAAGGACATGATTCTACTCATTACTCCCTCAGCACGCGGCCAACAGTGCGCCGATGCCCTGAACGCCGCCACTGGCCTGGCTACCCACTGGGCTCAAAACCTGCAGCAGGCCGCCACTCGCCTGCGCGAGCAAACCTTTATCGCCGTCGTGATCGATCAGTTTCTGGTCGAAACCGAACCCGAAGAGAGTGATCAGATCATCGAGCATCTGGACACTGCGTTCCCGGTTTATGTGAACTTTGCGGTCACAGGACTGGAGCGCCTGGTGCGCGAGGTGCGCTCCGCTCTGCATCGCCGCAAACGCGAGGAATTTGCTGCGCGCCGCGCCGTCGCGCAGCAGATGCACAGCGAGATGCGCGAGACCCTGACCGCCCTGCTGCTGTCGTGCGAGCTGGCCATGTCCGTTCCCGAAATCCCTGTCCCCGCCGCCGAAAAGATCCGCGCGGTCAACGATTTCGCGCGCGAATTACGCCTCCAGCTGCAGGTAAATTAATGCCGTAGAGACGTAGCTTGCTACATCTCCAGGCCGAGAGTAAGGTCTCCGCTTCTCCACTCCACAATCTCGCGGATGGCCATGCCAGGTCGCGGGAAGTGTGCAGGGTTTTGCAGACTCGCTAAGAATCTTCCAAGAATTTCCTCGCCAGCTCCCGGATTCGTCCTAGAATGTACCCGTGCACTCGGGATGCCGTGCCTGGCGCGCCATCCTGCAGTCCCCCGGAGGTTTCTCTCTGCACGTTCTGGTCACTGGCGATACTTTGTCGGGTTCGTGGACTTACACCCGCGAGCTTGTGACTGGATTGGTCACGCGCGGTGTGCGAGTCACGCTAGTCAGCTTTGGCGAGATTCCGCTGCCAGAACAGACCGCGTGGATGGACCACCTGCACGGCCTCGAGTACCACCCAACAGCTTTTCATTTGGAGTGGATGCAAGAAGCCGAAGAGGATCTGCCGGAGTCAGCCGAATTCCTCGCCGCGCTGGTGCGCGAGCTACGTCCCGACGTTCTCCATCTCAACCAATTTTGCTACGGCGATCTGCCGGTCGATGTGCCGCGAGTCATCATGGCGCACGGCGATTTGATCACCTGGTCGCACGCGGTGCGCGAGCGCGGCCAGACCCAGTCGCGGCCAACCTTGTGGTATCACGACACCGTTCTGCGCGGCATCGCTTGTGCCGATGCCGTGGTCGCGCCCTCCGCCTGGATGCTCGATCGCATTGCCGCCTGTTACGGTCAGCCCGAGCATGGAGAAGTCATTTATCCGGGGCGCAATCCAATTTTCTTCAATCCCTACGTCAGCAAGGACGAATGCGTGCTCGCGGTCGGGCGCATGGTGGACGCCGGCAAGCAGGTTTTTCTGCTGACCCAGCAATCCCATCCCGTACCCGTGTGCATTGTAGGAGCGGAACAGACAGTCCCCATGCCGCGCGTTCCCATTCGCGCCGATGTAAAACTTGCGACCGATCACACTTCAGTGGCGATCCGCGGTCCGCAGACCGAATCGCAACTGCGCGCCCTCTATAGCCGCGCCGCCATTTATGCTGCAACTGCGCGCTACGAACCTCTAAGCATGCCGGCGCTCGAGGCTGCGTTCTCCCGCTGTGCGATCGTGGCCAACGATACTCCCACCTACCGCGAAATCTGGGGCGACGCCGCTCTTTATTTCAGCACCAATGACGCGGTCAGCCTCGCCGAAAACATACGCCAACTCAGCGAGAATCGATCCCTCCGCCGCGCCTACGCCGAACTCGCCTACACCCGAGCTCGAGAGCGCTTCACCACCAAGCGCATGATCGAAGATTACCTGCAACTCTACCGCGGCCTGATCGCAGTAAAATCCGCCGCCGCATAGTTTTCTGGTGTCATCCTGACCGCAGCCGTTCTTCAGGCGGAGGGAAGGATCTCCCGCACCGGCGAGGCCTCGCGTAGCTGAGAGTGTTGCCCGCGCTATCACACGAATGACGTATCCAGCCTGCACCCTGTCCACTCGTCGTGGTATCTTCTATGCTTACTAGAAACCAGTAAGGTTTGGAGGATGCATTCATGGCTCAAGTAAAAATCACTGTCCGCCCCAACGGCCCGTTCCGCGTGGAAGCTCCCGAAGGCGCTGTCGAACTCGTCGACGCCAACGGCACGCCCTACGATCTCACCGGCAAGCCCGCCTTTTCGCTCTGCCGCTGCGGCGGATCCGTCAACAAGCCTTTCTGCGACGGTACCCACAGCAAGATCGGATTCCAGGGCGCCGAACTCGCCGTCAAGAAGGCGGAAGGCCAGTCGTAGTTCCTCGCGGAGAACCTTGTGAGCCATTCTCGAGATCGGGAATTGGGGATGCATCGCAGGATTACTCGCCGCGACTTCCTCAACGGAGTAGCGTTCACGGCGGGCGCAGCATTGATGCCGCCGCATTTACTCGGCGCCAGTCTATTAAAATCGGACGAAGCCCAGAATTCTCCCGGCTACTATCCGCCCGCGCTTACAGGCCTGCGCGGCAGCCATCCCGGATCATTCGAGACCGCGCACAGCTTGCGCGACGGCACGTTCTGGGAGTCCGCCGGCAAGCCGGAAGATACCGGCGAGACGTACGACCTGATCATTGTCGGCGGCGGCATCAGCGGACTGACTGCCGCTCATTTCTATCGCAAAGCGGCTGGCCCCAAGGCCCGCATTCTCATCCTCGAAAACCACGACGATTTTGGCGGACACGCCAAGCGCAACGAATTTCGCGCCGGCAACCGTACCCTCATCGGCTACGGAGGCACCTACTCGATCGAAACGCCTGAGCCCTACAGCGAAGTGGCGAAAGGCGTCATCGAAGAATTAGGCATCGATGTAGCCAGCTTTCCAAAATATCTGGAACGCAACTTGTATGGCGCCAACGGACGCAGCGCCAAAATTTTCTTCGACAAGGAAACTTTCGGCGTCGACAAACTAGTCGACGATCCCTGCCCATTCCCCGGAGGTGAGACCTACGATCTGGCGCAAGCCGCACCGGACGCATGGACGCACTTTCTCGCCGACGCCCCGATTGCCGAGCCAGCTCGCAAAGATGTTGCGCGCCTGTGCCGCGAGAAGAAAGACTATCTGCCCGCTCTGAATCTCGATCAGAAAAAAGATCGCCTGGCGCGCATCAGCTATACCCATTTTCTAACTGAAATCGCCGGCGTGCATCCCGACGTAATCCGGCTGTACCAGACGATTTCGCAGCCGCTGTTTGGTGTCGGCATCGAGGCGGTAGCAGCCTTGGACGCCTCCGAAACTGGATATCCCGGCTTCTCTGGGATGGGCCTCGAGCCCGACGGCCTCGAGAACGAGCGCAAATACTTCTTCCACTTTCCCGACGGCAACGCCAGCATCGTCCGCCTGCTGGTACGCAATCTGATTCCCGCAGCAGTGCCGGGGAATTCTGCGACCGATGTCGTCACCGCGAAAGCAGATTATGCCAAGCTCGACGACAACTCGTCGCCAGTTCGTATTCGCCTCAGCAGTACGGCAGTCCGCGTCAAGCACATCGGCGATGTCGCGACTGCCAAGCAGGTCGAGGTCACCTACGCGCAACAAGGCAAGGTCTACACCGCGAAAGCCAGCCAAGCGATTCTGGCCTGCTGGAACGTGGTGATCCCATACATCTGCGAAGAGCTTCCGCAACCGCAGAAAGATGCGCTGGCCTCGGCCCAAAAAATTCCTCTGCTTTACACCAACGTCCTCGTGCGGAATGCGAGTGCTTTTCAGAAGCTCGGCGCGAATGCGATCTATGCTCCCGGCGGCTACCATACCAACGTCGATCTGGATTTGCCCGTGAGCATCGGAGACTATCGCTGCCCGCAAACCGCAGACGAGCCCGCCGTCATTCACATGAGCAAGTCACCCTGTCATGCCGGCCTTCCCGCCCGCGACCAGAACACCGCCGGGCGCATCGAACTCTACGGCACGACCTTCGAAACCATGGAGCGCAAAATTCGCGAGCAACTGGCGCGAGCTCTCGGCCCCGGAGGTTTCGATCCCGCCTGCGACATCCTCGCCATTACCGCCAATCGCTGGCCGCACGGCTACGCCTACGAGTACAGCAGCCTCTGGGATAAATTCGTGCTCGAGGGCGGAGTAACTCCCTGCGAAATCGCTCGCAAGACCTTCGGCCGCATCGCCATCGCGAATTCTGATGCCGGCGCCCGCGCTTATACCGATGAGGCCATCAATCAGGCGTGGCGCGCAGTTAGCGAAATTACGAAGACCTAAGGCACCTGCAAATCGAGCGCGTAAATTTCCTGACTGCTGGTGTCGCGAGTCAGCAGCAGGGAATCATCGGGCATCAGGCCCGTCCACGGTCCCAAAGCGCCCCAGTAGCGACGCAATCCCTTCAGGCTGACCAGTCGTTCCACTTTGCGATCTGAAATTTGCAGGCGAAAGAATGCCGGATCATCGGTAAGGGTCGTATCGAAATACATGTACTGGCCGTCATGCGACCACGTGGGATAGCCCATCGGCATGCTGACCAGATCTTCCCACTTCTGCGTGACGCGGTCGAACATCAGCATCTTGAGCGAATCGTTGGTAAGGGCCACTATATGCCTTCCATCCGGCGACCAGCGGGGCGAAAATAGCTGCCTGGCTTCCGGCAAGAGCGAGACCTTTCCGCTGGGCAAATCAACCGTGGCAATGCCCGGTCCATCGACCGGACTTCCGCTCCCCGCCGAATTCATGGTCAATACGATTGATTTTCCGTCCGGCGACCAGCCGGGATCGTAACCCGACTCAGCGCCCGCTATGAGCTCGCGCAGGCCTCTGCCATCGCTCGAAATCAGGTATGCGCGCCAGTCCGTCTTCAGGGTTGAACCCATGAACACGATTTGTTTGCCATCAGGCGACCACTGCGGCAGCGCCGCGCTCATGCCTGCTAAGTTAAATTGCACCCTCTCGCTGCCGTCCACCCGGCTTCGCCAAAGCTGTTGGTCGGGAACCGAGACATATGCCACCCACTTGCCATCGCGAGAGAAGGCCAAATCGCTGATCGACGTACCGCCCAAAAACGACCCAAAACCTGCCTTGCCGTCAAAGCGCACCAGTTCGCAGCGCGGCGACGATCCCACTGCGAATATTCTCTTCCCGTCTTTGCTAGGCATGGAACTGCTGAAAAACAGCGGCCCGTTGGTCAACTGCACCGGTTTGGGCTTTCGGGCATACCAGGATTCGCGGGCCAGAGCCCACAATCCGTCTTGGCCGTTTCGAAGACTCTGGAACAGAAGATATTTCCCGCCGGGAATCCAATTCTCGCAACAGTCCCTCAGATCGCTATTCCACCCCGGCAGCAGTGGATGTGCGCCAGTGCCATCGCGCCGCATAATCCAGATCGCGCTCGCGCCATTTCTGGTGTCGGCCACGTTCAAGGAAACGCTGTTGCCATCCGGTGAGAATCTGAACCCAAACACGGCGCCGCCCATGGTCGCAAGCTTTCGCGCATCCCGGCCATCGCTGGTTGCGACGTAGATGTCGGAGCCCTTGGAGAAATACAGCTGCTTCCCGTCAGGTGACCAGACCGCCGAGTCCACGATGAAATCCCCCAGCCTCTGCGGTGCTCCGCTGGGTAGAGGCAAAGACCACAGTTCACTTCCTTTATCCGTTCCTCGAAAAACCCCCAACAAAATTGCCGACCCGTTCGGAGCCACATCCATCACCGAATTATTCTCGAAGGGAGTGGATACAACGCTCGTTTCCCCGCCCGCCACCGAAACCTGGGCAATCACAAAATGGTCCTCGCGCAATTCATTGAAGTACAGCCGTTGGCCGTCCGTAACGATGCCATTTTTGTGCACTTCGTCATGCGTAATCTGCGTATAGCCAAGCACCGTGAGCTTAGCGCGAGGAACCAGCCAGTAAGCAGCCGCCGCGGCGATCGAGACGAAGAGCAGGGCTGCAGCCACATAGAAGATGAGATGTTTCCGCCGAGCCGAAGGCGGAGGGGCCGCGTGGATTAGGATGGGCTCGGCCGGAGTGGATGAGATCGCTTCGCGCTCCACCAGTCGCATCTGATCGGAGCCTCCGTTCCCATTCACCGGCGCGATAAACCGGTACCCGCGCCGATGCAGGGTTTCGACGAACCGGGGATTTTCGGAGTCATCATTCAGCGCCTGCCGCAACTTCTTCACAGCGCTGTTCAGGTTGAGATCGAAGTCGACAAACGTCCCCTCCGGCCACAACTTCTTCTGTAATTCCTCGCGCGTAACCACGGTGCCCGGCCGCTCCAGCAGCATCGCCAGGACTTGAAACGGCTGCTCCTGCAACTTGATCCGGATCCCGCCCTTGCGCAATTCGCGAGCGCTGAGATCGAGCTCGTACAGCCCGAATCGCACAAACCCAGAATTCGCCGCTGGCTGGGCCATTAACTCACCCCAGTGATTCAACCCGAGTCTACACCAACCATGCGTTTCGACGGTTAGACGGACCAGGTCACATTTCGTCTGTTCTCGCGCCTTTTCTTCAGTTTAGCTGGCCACATTTGTTCCTGATCCAAACCACTGCGCAACTCTGGTGATGCCCCGGTCGTTTGGGCGAAAGTGCAGACATTGAGCGCGGGAAAGGAGAGTTCCTATGAAGAAGAGAATGTTTATAAGGGGCTGCATCGCTCTCGGGTTGGCAGCGATTCCGGCCTACGCCCAAGGCGGCGGCGTCGAGGCCAGGATCCCGTTCCAATTTTCAGTCAACGGGAAGACTCTGCCCGCCGGAGAATATAAGCTGACCGCGAACGCAAATCTCATCCAGATCGAGGACGCGCAAGGCAAACCCGTTGCCCGGGCACGGGCCGACTACGCGTCCGGCCGTACCGTCGGCGCGACCGGCGAGATCATTTTCCATTGTTACCGCGACGTCTGCCTGCTCGCCGAAATCTGGTCGCCCGTCAAGGGCGATAGCCGCAAGTTGTCCACCACTCAGACCGAGGCAAGGTTGGCGAAAGAAGACACTGGAAAGTATTTCGCTGTCATAGGAAAGCAACGCCAAAGGTAGGCTCCGACGCAAGACGCCCGCTTCCGATCCCTAGCGCTGCGAGTTCTTCAAACGCACGGCCTGGTCGCGTGCCTCTTGAGCCTCTTGCGTCATGCCCTTAGCCGAATAAGCCGCCGCCAACGAGTCTTCAAGATCAGGATCGTCCCCGTCCTTATCTTTTCCTTCCAGGTAGGCCTTGATGGCGTCATCGTACTGACCCAGCTTGGCGTAGCTCTGCCCCATCTCGTAATAAATGCCGGACACCTGCGGGCTGAGCCGGATAGCAGATTTGAATTCCTCGATGGCCGGCTGATATTGGTCCTGGGCGGCAAGCACGAGCCCAAGTCCATAGTGCGCGTTAGAGTCGTTGGAATCCTGCTTGAGAATCTGCGCGAACGTGGCGCGCGCGTCCTCCAATCGTTTCTCGTTCAGGTAGGTAAGGCCGAGGTCGAAGCGGGCAGTCGAATCGCCGGGCCGCAGTTCCATGACGCGCTTGAACTCGGCTTCCGCATCGGGATATCGACCAGTATTGAAAAGTTCCCGCGCCAGCGCGAAGTGCCCTTCGACTAAGTTCGGCTGCTTGCGCAGAATGGCCTGCAATTGGGCGACCGCCCGGTCCGGCGTGCTCTGCGAGATCGCAGCAAAATCGCGCGCCAAACGCAACGGACCACCACGCCACCGGAAAATTCCCAGCGCCGCGAACGCGACCAGCAGCGCCACAATACCGACAACCGAGAAGCGGCGAAGCGGATTACCCTGCTGCGGAGCGCAGACCGCGACCACCGCTCCCAGCATCAGACCGCTCACCAGGCCACCAATGTGGCAGGCGTTGTCAACGCCGGCGAACATGCCGCCCAGGAACAGGTTGACTCCGGCGAAGATGAGTAGGCTGCGCAGGGTTCCGCTGATCGCGACCCTTGGTAAGGAGAACTCTCCCAGATAAAACGATGCAATGAGAGCTCCCGCCAGGCCGAAGATTGCGCCCGATGCCCCGACACTCCACACCTGGGGGTTCCAGCCGATACTGGCGAGTCCGCCAGCAATACCCGTAATGAGATAAATGCCAGCAAAGGTCCAGCGACCATAAAGCGATTCGCAAAGCGCACCCAAATCCCACAAGCACCACATATTGAAACCGATGTGGAGCAGGCTACCATGGAGGAACATATAGGTGACGAGGCGCCACCAGCCTCCGGACAGCGTTAAGGGGCCGTAATTGGCTCCAAAGTGTATGGACACTTGCGGGGAAAACTCGTGAAGTGGATTCGCGAAAGCTGAAGGATCCCCGCTGGCAAAAAGCATCGCCAGAAAGACCGCGATGTTCGCCCCAAACAGCACGTGCGTCAGCGTGATGGTCGACTCTTGCCGGCGCACCCATGGGGCCGCAATCACGGGCTGGCGCGCGTCCTCCGCGATCTCGCCGCGCTGTGCCGCTTCATGCTGCACGCACCACTGGCAGATCTTTCTGCCAAAAGTCAGCGCAGGCAGCTTGCGGCCACACTGGGAACAATTTGCCATAAGGTTGTACAAAAGATTATCAGCAGTGACGCCGATTTTGAAAAGGGCACCACCGTGCCCCTGAAGAATATTTCTTGGAAAAATCGGCGTGAAGACTTTTCTGGAATCCGTTTTGAAAGGGTGCGGCTTCAGCCGCGCCATCAGTAGGTGCCGAAAATCTGCCGAGCCTGTTTTGAAAGGGCACGGCTTCAAGCCGTGCCGCAAATTGCCGCAAAACGAACCGCGGCTTTAGCCGCCGCCGGAACCACCGCTCAATGAATCGTCTTGGTCTTCCGCGACATGTAATCCATCAGCAGATACTGCCCCAGCGTGTAGGGCGTGGTGAAATATGCTTTGCCGCGGCACATCTCCGTAACTTTTTGCACAAACTGCACCAGCCCGTAATCCGATGCCAGCATAAACGTATTGATCAGCACTCCAGCCCGCTTGCACTTCGAAACTTCTTCCAGCGTCTGGCTCACCACCAGCGGATCGAGCCCGAATGCATTCTTGTAAATCCGCCCATCTTCCAGCGTCAGGGCCGAAGGCTTGCCGTCGGTGATCATCACAATCTGCTTCATGTCTTTTCGCTGGCGTTGCAAAATCCTCTGCGCCAGGCGCAGACCTTCCCGCGTGTTGGTGTAATACGGCCCAACTTTCACCCGCGCCAGTTGCGACAGCGGAATCTCTTCCGCCGAATCATGAAACAGCACCAGCGACAGCGAATCACCGGGATACTGCGTGCGAATCAGATGTGACAGCGCCATCGCAACTTTTTTCGCCGGAGTGAAGCGGTCCTCACCATAGAGAATCATCGAATGCGAGCAGTCCAGCATCAGCACGGTAGCGCAAGACGACTGATATTCGCACTGATGCACCTGCAGGTCGGAATACTCGATGTTCAGCGGCAACGTCAAGCCCTCGCGTTGAATCGCGTTTGACAGCGTCGCCGTGATGTCGAGATTGAGAGTGTCGCCAAACTCATAAGTCTTCGACGATCCGCTGGCCTCGATGCCGGTCGCGAGATCGCGCGTATCGTGCCGCCCAAAGCTCGACTTGCCCAGCGATCCCAGCAGATTGCGCAGCGACTTGAAACCAAGAAAGTCGAGGCTCTTGTCAGTAATCTCAAACTTGGCCTGCTGCGCCTCGCCCGTCTGTCCCCCTACGCTCGACTGGCGTGCCGGATCGTGCGGCTCGTCGATCGAAATGTAATCTTCCTGCTGCATGCGCTCGATGAGCTGTTCGATCAACTCGTCGAGCTTGCCATCGGCGGCCATCTGTTCAATCTGTTCGCGCAGGTTCTCATCAAACATCTCGCCATTCATCAGCGCCTGCTCGATAGCGCGCTTCAATTCGTCCAGCGTTTGCTCGCCCTCGGGCATTTCGTACCACATGGAATCCTGAAACCCGCTCTGCAGCAGGTAGTCTGAGAGCGCGCCGAGCAAGTCTTCCATGCTCATCTCGCCCGCAGGGTCAGGCACGTATTTGGAGTACCGAATTCGTCTCATGATCGTAGAGACGTAGCTTGCTACGTCTCTTGCTGCGTGGTGAGAAGACGTTGCCAGCAACGTCTCTACGTTAGTTAAACTGCCTTCTCTGCCGGTACGGCTTCTCGTCCACTTCAAACGATTTCTCGCGCGCCGGTTCCGGCTTTTTTTCTCCCGCTTTGAAGATGCGTTCTTCACTGCGCCCAATACGCTTGTGCGCATGCAGGCCTTCGAGAATGAACTCCGCCGCCGAGACCTGCAGTTCCGGACTCTCCTTCGGCGAGACTCCGAGCGGGCCCAGCTTGTCGATCAATCCCTGAATGCCTCTCAGATTCTCCAGCGCCTCGCTGGCCGCAATAGAATCGGAAAGTTGAATCTCTCCACCCAGATCGAACCACTGCACGATCTGCTGCACGTTCGCGCCCGTATAGTATTCGTCGTAGGTCTTCGCGATCGCAGTTCGGATCAACTCCCGGCCCACATGATCCGCGCCCTTCATCTCGCCTTCGTATTCCAGTTCCAGCTTGCCCGTGATGGCGGGAAGCGCCGCATAAACATCGCTGATTCTCGGCACCACCAGTTTCTCGTCATTGCGCAGCGCGCGGCGCTCCGCGTTCGAGATGACATTTTCCATCGCCGAAATCGGCAGCCGCTGGCTCACTCCAGAACGCTTGTCGACCTTCTTATCTTCCCGCGCCGCGAATGCCACGCGCTCGATCACTTCCTGCACATAGTTGGGAAGCGCCAGTGGATGCCCGTTACGCCGCGTCCACGCCTCCTGTGCGGTGATCGCGATTCCTTCTTCCACTGTTGCCGGATAGTGTGTGCGAATCTCCGACCCGATCCGGTCTTTCAGCGGCGTGATGATCTTGCCGCGCGCAGTGTAATCCTCCGGATTCGCGCTGAACACCAGCGCCACATCAAGCGGCAGGCGAATCGGATATCCCTTAATCTGCACGTCGCCTTCCTGCATGATGTTGAACAACCCGACCTGAATTTTTCCCGCGAGGTCAGGTAGTTCGTTGATGGCGAAGATGCCGCGATTGGCGCGGGGCAGCAGGCCGTAGTGCACCGTCATCTCGCTCGACAGTTCATGTCCGCCGCGCGCCGCTTTAATTGGGTCGATGTCGCCGATCAGGTCGGCGATCGTAACATCAGGCGTGGCGAGTTTTTCCACGTAGCGGTCATCGGGCGAAAGATACGCTACCGGCGTGGCATCGCCCAGCTTCGCAACTTCGTCGCGGCAGCGACGGCAGATCGGCGCGTAAGGATTGTCGTGAATCTCACATCCCGTAATGTAAGGCATCTGCGGATCGAGCAGCGTCGTCAGCGCCCGCAGGATGCGGCTTTTGGCCTGCCCGCGCAGCCCCAGCAGAATGAAATTGTGCCGCGAAAGAAGGGCATTGACGATCTGCGGCACGACCGTATCGTCATAGCCAACGATCCCGGGAAAAATCGCGCTCTCATCCTGGCCGCGCAGGCGCGCCGTGAGATTGTCGCGCAGTTCATCCTTAACCCGCCGCTGGTTCAAACGCTCTTCGGAGAAAGAACTGCGGCGCAGTTCGCCCAATGTGCGCGGAAGACTCATGAACGGAACCCCCAACCAACTTTTGTCGATTATACCTGCACGGGCGATCTCACGTTGCGGTGGGAAAATCAGCGCGCGTGCCCGTTGCCGCCGGCCTTCTCTCGCACTCGCGCCGCGCGTTGAAGATTGGGAAGCAGTTGCTCCAGATACTCCGCCAGTATCGGCATGCGCTCGCGTTCCGAGCGCGTCGCCAGCAATTTCTGTTTGAAATCCAAATCCAGCGGCAGCGACCCGGCAATGTGAAACGACAGCAGGGTATCGTCGGCGCCGGAAAGATCCTGCACCGCTCCCGCCAGCGTCAGGATTTGCCGGTGCAATTCGATTGCCCGAATCTTGTCGGCTTCCACCGGCGGCGCAAGCTCTTCCGGAATCATCAGCACTTCCGCGCGCAGGAACGAGCGCTCCTCATTCAATTCCATCACTTCAAAGCGCTGCCGCCCTTCCGCCACCAGGTCGAGCCTTCCGTCGGGATACTCCTTGGTCACCGCCGTGATCCCCGCCGTGCATCCGACTTCCGCGATGCCATTCTCCACCGCGCGCACAATCCCGAACGCCGTATCCTTGGCGCGGCACTCCGCGATCATCTCTTTGTAGCGCGGTTCGAAAATGTGCAGAGGCAAGGCCGTCCCCGGCAACAGAACGAGGTCCAGCGGAAATAGCGGCAGAAGCGGCAAGGGTCTCCGGCGTGCTTGAGGTTTTTCGATTGTACGACACGCGCTATTGACTCAGCCCATCGCAGAGAATACAACCCGATCATGCAACTCCTGGGCAAGTTGTCTGATGGGAAGAATGACCAACCCGCGGTGATTCACGCGAGCTTAGGGCTCGCCCAGTTCGGCCAACATCGCTTCCATCTCTGATTGCGCATGCAGATTGCCCGTGCGCCGTGCCGAACTGATTCCATTCTGAAGCATCTTCCGGGCCTCATCCACTTTAGCGGCCTGATTCAGCGTCTGCGCCGCCATGAAATATCCCGCTGTGTAATCCGGATGGTGCTCCAGCAGAATCGAAAACTCGGCCAGCGCCCGATCAAAGTCGCCGTGCTTGGAATACTCCATGGCAAGCCCGTAGCGCGCAAACGCGTCCTTGGGATTCTCCGTCAGAATTTCGTTCAAAGCCGCAATTCGATCCATAGTGTGAGAGAACTTGTCAGGCGACGCGTCAGGCGACCAGCCCTGCCCAGCAGATTACTACAACGTCCTCGCCCCGCGAATAGTTGGCCAGAAGTTCCATCGTCTGATTACAATGGCTGGTCCCAGACAATCTCCATCCAGCGAGGATCACGTGGCCTGCCCCTATTTCATGCCCACGCAAAAGTTAGAGAACGGCAACTGGCCTCATCCCGCGCGCTTGCCCCTCGGTGCCGGATGGAGCGGCCACTGCACCGCTCCCGGCCATGAGGACGCCATCCCCGCCCAACACATTCTAGAAGCGTTCTGCAATCTCGGATACGCCGACTGCTGCACCTGGTCTCCTCGCGACCGCGCTTGGGATGCGGTGCGCTTCGCGGTTGCCGCTCCGCCGGTTCCGCAAAACGCCCGCGAGCCCGGCCCTCGCCTCATTCGCCTCCTCTACGTTTGCGAGCGCGATCATCTCCCCGTCGAAAATGGTTCATTAGAGTTCGACCTGAACCGCGCCGTCTGGACCCACCCGCACCCGGATTCTCGCGTGCAGAAAATGGCCGAATGTTTCTTCGACTCCTACCTCAATAAGAAAAGCTGACGACAGGAATGGCGCCAAGCTAGGGAAGACGATGAAAGGAAGACCACGATGACTCACGATATGCTCACCGCTCGCCCCGTCCGCGATTCGCAGTCCGAGATGGCGGAGATTGTATTACCCAATGACGCCAATCCCCTGGGCGCCCTGCTCGGCGGCCGCCTGATGCACTGGATCGATCTCGCCGGAGCCATGGCCGCCCATCGCCACTCTCGCAACTACGTGGTCACCGCCTCGGTGGACCACATCGACTTCCTCGTCCCAGTTCGGGTCGGCGATCTTGTCATCCTGCGCTCCTCCGTGAATCGCGTCTACCACAGCTCCATGGAAGTCGGAGTTAAAGTGTTTGTTGAGAATTACATTGCCGACACCGCCAAACACGTTAGTTCGGCCTACTTGACCTTCGTCGCCATCGATGGCGCCGGCAACCGCCTCCAGGTTCCCGCAGTGATCCCGGAATCCGACGAGCAGCGCCGCCGCTACGATGATGCTGGTCGCCGCCGCGAAATTCGCCGCGCTGAGCTCGAAAGGCGCAAGAATTCCCACAAGTTGTGAAAAACTTGTGATCCTCGTCACAGCTTTCCTCATTGGGGACGTTTTAGGCTCGTTTGCTTGAGGATTCCTGCATGGATGCTGCCCTCTTAATTCATCGCCTGCACTTCGCCTTCACCGTCACCTTTCATTATCTTTTTCCCCAGCTCACCATGGGCCTCGCCCCACTGATCGTGGTGCTGATGACCCTGGGCCTGCGCTACAAGGACGAGACTTACAAGCAGGCGGCACGTTTCTGGGCGCGCATTTTCGGCATCAACTTCCTGCTGGGCGTCGTCACCGGCATCCCCATGGAATTCCAGTTCGGCACCAACTGGTCTCATTTCTCGCGCTTCGCCGGCGGCGTCATCGGCCAGACCCTGGCCATGGAGGGCATGTTCGCCTTCTTCCTCGAATCGGCCTTCCTCGGCCTCTTCTTATATGGCGAGAAGCGCCTCGGGCCGCGCGGTCACTGGTGGTCGGCGGTTGCGGTGTTCCTCGGTTCATGGCTCTCCGGATTCTTCATCATCGTCACTGACGCCTGGATGCAACATCCGGTCGGCTACGCCAAAGCTGCCGACGGTTCGGTGCAGCTCACAAGTTTCTGGGATCTCGTGCTGAACCCCTGGGCGTGGTGGCAGTACGCTCACAATATGTCCGGAGCCGCCATCACTGGCGCCTTTGTGATGGCTTCGGTGGGCGCGTTTTATCTGCTGTGGGGCAAGTTCGAGCAATACGCCCGCATATTTGTGAAGGTCGGAGTCATCGCCGGCCTGATTTTCAGCGTGCTGCAATTATTCCCCACCGGAGATGGCCAGGGCCGCATGGTCGCCGAGAACCAGCCCGTCACGCTCGCCGCCATGGAGGCGTTGTTCCAGACCCAGCCCGGCGCGCCCATCGTTCTGGTTGGCCAACCCAACGTCAACGAGAAAAAAATTGATAACCCGTTGATCATTCCCAATGCCCTCAGCTTCCTCACCTATCGCGCCTGGAAGGCCGAGGTGAAAGGCCTCGACGCCTTCCCGCCAGATCATTGGCCGACCAGCATCGAGTTGCTCTACTTCAGCTATCACATCATGGTCGGGCTGGGGACGGTCTTCATCGCCATCATGATCGTGGCCGCATTTCTGCTGTGGCGCGGCAAACTATTTTCCAACCGCTGGATGCTCTGGATTCTCCTGCTGGCCCTGCCGTTCCCCTACATCGCCAACACCGCCGGTTGGTTGACCGCCGAACTCGGCCGCCAACCCTGGCTGGTCTACATGCTGATGCGCACCGCGGACGGCTATTCGAAGACGGTCTCGGCAGGCAACGGAATCTTTACCCTGCTCGGTTTCATGGGGATGTATACCGTGCTCGGAATTCTGTTCCTGTTCCTGATCCGCCGCGAAATTGAAACCGGCCCGGAATCCAATGGCGCCGCGCACTAAGAGTGGAAGAGCGGCGCTTTAGCGCCGCGTAAAGGGCAAAAAAGGATTCGGGCTTTAGTTCCGGAGGACTGATATCGATATGGAGACACTCTGGTTCATGATTGTCGCCGTAATGGTTGCTGCCTACGTCGTGCTCGACGGATTCGACCTGGGCGCGGGCGTCATTTATCTCACCGTCGGCGAGACCACCGACGACCGCCAACGCATCATGCGCGCCATCGGCCCCGTCTGGGACGGCAACGAAGTCTGGCTCCTCGCCGCCGGAGGCACTCTCTACTTCGCTTTCCCGCTGCTCTATGCCTCCAGCTTCAGCGGATTTTATCTGCCCCTGATGATGGTGCTCTGGCTGCTCATGCTGCGCGGTGTTGGCATCGAACTGCGCGCACACATGGAGAATCCCGTCTGGCGCGGCTTCTTCGATACCATCTTCTGCGTGTCCAGCGCGCTGCTCTGCATCTTCTTCGGCGCTGCGCTCGGCAACGTGGTCCGCGGAGTTCCTCTCGCCCCCGATCAATATTTCTTCGAGCCCCTCTGGACCAACTTTCGCACTAACTACGGTATGGTCGGCACCGTCAACGGCATCCTCGACTGGTACACCGTGCTGACCGGAGTGATCGCGCTGGTCACGCTGACCGCCCACGGTGCGCTCTACATCGCCATCAAGACGGAAGGCGATTTGAATAAACGCGCCCGCCGGGTCGCGCTCGGGGCATGGCCCCTGCAAATTATCCTCACCGTAGTCGCATTGGTGGCCACGATTTATATTCGCCCCAACGTTCTCGACAACTACAAACACCACCCCATCGGATTTCTGATTCCTGTGCTCGTCTATGCCGCCCTCGCCGTCATGATTTACGCCATCCGCAAAGGCGAAGACGTAGCGGCCGAGAAGATGGCCTTCGTGGCCTCATCCATCTACATCGTGGTGATGCTGGTGGGCGCCGCCTTCGCGCTCTATCCGGTGGTGTTGCCCGCAAGCACCGATCCGGCCCGCAACCTCACCATCTATAACACCGCCGCCGGCCCGCACGGCCTCGCTGTCGGACTGATCTGGTGGACCCTGGGCGCGATCATCGCCCTAGGCTATTTCTTCTTCGTCTACCGCATCTTCAAAGGCAAAGTGCGCCTCGAAGGCGAAGGCTACTAACGACGCCAAGAAATTCGAGCGTTCCTTCGTGTGACTTCGTGTCCTTCGTGGTTACGGGTTTGGGGAAGGGCACGACGCCAGTCCTGCCGATAAGTCTCCGACAATGGACCCGCGCTTTAGCGCCTGAGGGTTGCTACGGCAGGCTCGCGTGAATGCCGAGCCTTTCCGCCACGCGCCGACCCAGATCGACGCGCCGGCAAGGATCAACGATTCCCCTGCCTGCGGCGCGGCACATTCTTCAACTTCGGCATAGAGCCTCACAGGGAGACCAACCTGCGAGCGCTCTCGCGCTCAATAAGCGCTTTAAGCGCTTCCCGCAACACTGCAGTTTTTCCCTCTACCCCGGTGAACTCCTGCACGGTGCGTACAAGATCGTCATCAAATGCAACCGTGGTTCTCATGAAGACTCTCCGCATCAGTCATAACATCATTTGGATGACACCTGATGACACCTATTGAGCCTCTTTACGTTTTATGAGAAACCATCCGCAAATATACTTTCCGCATTCATCTTGTCATTCCGAACCGGTCTGAAAGACCGTTAAGGAATCTGCTGTACCCGTCGGCCCGCACATCGTCCGCCCTCTCCCCAATCTTTTCCACAGATAAATCTGCACTCTGTGACGAACAACCTTTACTGAGGATTTCAACCGAGCCACACTGTGGACTATGCGCCAAAACCAAAAGTTCGCCGCCGGCAATAAAACCCGCCGCCAACTCCTTATTTTGCAATATTTTACCCGCAACTCCTTTGCATTCAATATTTTGCCCGCCAGCGAGGGGTATCTACCTGACTCAACTCCAAACAAATCAAGATGTTAGCAGGAAGTAGCAAAAAAAAAATTTCAGGCCATGACTCAAACCAAACCCCTCCCCGGTCTTCCGCCACGGATCGGAATGAAAGGGGAAGCGAATGTGCGCTCCGCGGCCTCCGCAATTCTCCGACTGTATAATCGGAGACAGTTCCACCTCATCATCGATTCGCAATTCATTTTCTTCGTGGGTTGAATCAGGGAGTGTGATCCTTTGAACGCAAATATGCCGCATCAGCATGGACAAGGCCCAGCGCCTCAGGGACCGCAGCCGTTGCCCGGAGTGGACGCCATCATCGCCGTCGGCTCAGGCAAGGGCGGCGTTGGCAAGACCACGCTCTCGGTGAACCTGGCCGTCGCGCTGGCGAAGATGGGACACAAAGTCGGCCTGCTCGATGCCGATGTTTACGGGCCCAACGTCCCGCTGATGCTGGGCGTGAACTCGCAACCCCGCATGGTGGGCGAGAACCGCATTGAGCCGATCGAGGCCTTTGGGCTGAAAGTCATCTCTGTCGGATTTCTCAATCCCGGCGACAAGCCCATCATCTGGCGCGGGCCCATGCTGCATCAGATCGTGCGCCAGTTTCTGGGGTTGGTGGAGTGGGGACAGCTCGACTACATGATCGTAGACCTGCCGCCGGGGACAGGCGACATCGCGCTCTCGCTGGTGCAGACGGTGCCGCTGACGGGCGCCGTGGTGGTTTCGACCCCCTCTGACGTTTCGCTGCAGGATGCGCGCAAGGCGATTGAAATGTTCCGGCAGATGAAAGTGGACATTGCGGGCGTAGTGGAGAACATGAGTTATTTTGTGTGTCCGCATTGCTCGCATGAGGTGGATATTTTTTCGCGCGGCGGCGCTGAGGGAATGGCGAAGCAGTTCGGCGTCCCGTTTCTGGGAGCCATCGCGCTCGATCCAGAAGTGCGCAAGTCGGGGGACGGCGGCAAGCCGGTGGTGCTCGAAGGCGAAAACTCGCCGCACGCGAAGTCGATTTACGAATTCGCAAAGAGAGTGGTCGATCGCGTTGCCGAGATCAAGGCCAACGCCCCGGCCAGTGTGATTCAGATCCAGTAGCTCACGCCCGGCATAAGCAGTCTTGTCATCCTGAGCCGCGCTTTTTGCGGCGAAGGACCTGTGTACTCGCCGGCAGCGTCGATGCTGCCAGCAGATTGCATAGGTCCTTAGCGGGCAAAGGGCGCCCGCTCAGGATGACAAGGCTTTTCTATTTCTCGAATCTATCCAGGTGCCAGATCTCACGCGGCTCGCAGTCTTCCAGGATTAATTCAGCCAGCATCTCTCCTATGGCTGGGCCATGCTTGAATCCGTGCCCCGACCCTCCGCCGACCAGCCACACCTTCTCATCCCCGGGATGGCGGTCGATGATGAAGTGGCTGTCCGGCGTCTGCTCGTACTGGCAGACGCGGGTTTCGATCAGCGGAGCGCCCTTCAAGGCAGGGAAGCGGAAGCCGACATACTCGCGGATGTCGGCGAGAGTCTGCGGACTGACGCTGCGCTCGCCGTTTGTCGGATCGAAATCCGGGCCCCGGGTGTCGTCCGCGACCTTGAATCCGCGCCGCGCGTCGTCCGCAAAGGCGCCTGGAATGCCGTAACGAAAGCGTCCGTGATGATCACCCCACACCGGCAGGTGCGCATCGCTGAAACGATCATCCCCCGGGGGCGCCCCGAAGAAGAAGACGTCCTGCTTGGTCGGTTGAATGAGATCGCCAATGACGTCAGGGAAGAGCTTTCCCAGCCAGGGTCCGCAGGCGAATACATAGCCGTCGGCTTTGAGCGGCGAGCCGTGAGCAAGCTTCAGGCTGCCAACCGGGATCTCGTGCAGGCCATCAGCCAGTACCGCATCCTGGCGGTACGTGCCGCCTGCGGATATGAACGCGGCGACAACGGCCGCGCAACTCGCACGAGCATCCAGGTATCCGCACTCGGGCTCGAAGATGCCCCACTGGACGCCTTCGAAGTTGATCTGCGGCCAGCGCTTCTTCATCTGTGCGGTCGAGAGTTCGTCGAACTTGATCTTCGCAGCCTTTAGCATTTCCACCGAACCGCGCTCGAAGGTGTCGTTGTCGTGCCCTGAAGCCATCCAGAGCACGCCGCTGTGGTGAAGGAACTGGCGCTGCCATCGCCGCTCATACTTGCCCCAGAGTTTGAGGGCGCGGGCGGCCATCTCGGTGTAGGGCTGATCGGGCCCGTAGGTGCAGCGCATGATCCGCGTCTCGCCCCCGGAAGATGCCCGCGAATTGCCCGGCCCCCAGGCGTCGACCAGCGTGACGCGGGCCCCGCGTTCCAGAAGATGCAGCGCAGTCCACCCGCCGAAGGCTCCGGCTCCGATGACGGCGATGTGCGGTTTGGATTTCATTGACGTCGAACATCATACCCGGCGCGGCGATCATGCGCGCCTTGACACGATAACGCACCGTTCCTAGAATCCAAGCTGGCCGCAGGTTTGGTCCAAAAACCTAAGCTTCCGCATCTAAGATAGTTAGTAGAATGAGTCGAGAGCAGCTTTCTCCCCTGGCCGCCGCCGCTCAGATTTGGATAATTGCCACAACGTCATATGCCTGCTGACCCAAATATCGGGAATCGCGAACGCGAAATTCTGACTGCCATCGTGGAGACGTTTATTTCGACTGGCGAACCGGTCGGATCGCGTACGCTGGCGCGATCGAACCGCGAGGGCTTGAGCCCAGCCTCGATCCGCAACGTCATGGCCGATCTATCGGATGCCGGATTCCTCGAGCAGCCGCACGCCTCGGCGGGACGTGTTCCGACGACCGAGGCGTATCGCTATTATGTCGAGCAGATTTCGGGCACCGCCCGGCTGGCGCCGCAGGAAGAGGCGATGATTTCCGATTCGCTGGCCGGCATCAGCGATGTGCAGGAGTTTATGGAGCGCACGTCGCATGTGCTGTCGCTGATCTCGCGAAACGTCGGCGTGACGGTGGCCACCAGTGGTCCGAAGAACGCGCTCGATCATGTGTATTTCTCGCGCCTGGGCGATCAGAAGGTGCTGGCCGTGCTGGTGACCCGGTCAGGGTTGGTGCGCGACCGGGTGCTGCGGATGGATTTGTCGCAGGCCGATCTGGATCTGGCCGCGCGTTACATCAACGAGAATTTTCGCGGCTGGACGATGGAAGCCATGCGCTCGGAGCTCTCCCGGCGCATCGAACAGGAACGCAGCGAGTACGACCGGCTGATGAGCTCCATCGAACAGCTCTACAAGCAGGGTGCGCTGGCGGCGGAGCAGGGGTCGCAGGTGGTATTCGTCGAAGGTGCGGCGAATCTCGTCACGGGCGAGCAGGACCGGCAACGCCTGCAGGAGATGTTAAAGACGCTGGAGGAGAAGGAAAAAGTCATTCAGCTGCTCGGCGCATATCTCGATGTGAAGCAGGAAGCGGTGCGGGTGGTGATCGGGCTCGATCAGACGCTGCCTTCGATGCAGAACTTTGTTCTGATCGGCGCTCCGGCTCACTCCGGCAATGAAGTCATGGGATCGCTGGCGGTGATCGGACCAACTCGGATGGATTATCAGCACACGATTACGGCGGTATCGTATATCGCGCGCTTGTTCGACAAGATCTTGAATGAATCGGAGTAATGAAGCAGTCATGGCGAAAACGAACGGAAAATCACAAGCAGATATAAGCGGTTTGGATCTGGAGCACGAACTGGCCGCCGGAGAAGGCGACGAGAGCCAGTCGACAACTACGGGCGGAAGCCTGGCCGGAGAGGCGACGGGTTTGGAAGCGGAGCTGCAGAAGGTGAAGGCGGAGCGCGATTCGTCGCTGGACCGGCTGGCGCGGGCGCAGGCGGAATTCGAAAACTCGCGGCGGCGCGCTGCCAAGGAACAGCAGGACTATCGCGACTACGCGGCCGCGGACGCAATCCGATCATTGCTGCCTGCGCTCGATAGTTTTGAGCGTGCGTTGCAGGTCAAGTCCGATGGCGCAGATTTCCGCAACGGTGTGGAATTGATCTACAAGCAGCTGCAAGATGCGCTGGCGAAGATCGGCGTGCGCGCAGTTCCGGCCAAGGGCGAGCCTTTTGATCCGCATGTCCATGAAGCGATCGAGATGGTGGATACAGCCAGCGCAGCCGACCATGAGGTGCTGGAAGAGTTGCAGCGCGGTTACAAGTACAAAGACCGCCTGCTGCGCCCGGCGATGGTGAAGGTGGCAAGAAATCCCGGGAAGTAGATGAGTGCTCGGAGCGGCTGGTGATTTCAGCCAGGAGCCGGACTGAAGGCGGCTCCAGCCCTGGGCCGAAATTGTTTTTGGAGGAAGGTCACTTCTGACGACGAACGCAAAACGTGACTACTACGAGGTGCTGGGCGTGACCCGCACCGTGACCGAGGTGGAGCTCAAGAGCGCGTATCGCAAGCTGGCGCTGCAATACCATCCCGACCGCAATCCCAATAATCCGGATGCGGAAGAAAAATTCAAAGAGGTGAGCGAGGCATACGCCGTTCTCGCGGACTCGGACAAGCGCGCCGCCTACGACCGCTTTGGCCATGCCGGATTGGGCGGAGCCACGGGCGCGGGTGCGGGTTTCGATCCGACGGTCTTCCAGGACTTCAGCGATATTTTTGGCGAGTTCTTTGGATTTGGCGACATGTTCGGAGGCAGTGGCGGACGCCGCCGCAGCCGCGTACAGCGCGGTGCCGACCTGCGCGAAGATATCACCCTTGAATTCGAGCAAGCATTTTTTGGCACCGAGACGCACGTGAACGTGCGCCGGCACGAGGCTTGCGAGGACTGCCGCGGCTCAGGATCGGCGCCCGGAAAAGGTCCGACGAGTTGCCGCGCCTGCGGTGGACGCGGCCAGGTACGCTACCAGCAGGGATTCTTCAGCATTGCTCGCACTTGTCCGACATGCCAGGGCACGGGAAGCGTGATCACCGATCCCTGCTCGAAGTGCAAAGGCGAAGGCCGAGTTCTGCGGCAGCGGACGGTGGATGCGAAAGTGCCGGCCGGAGTGGAAGACGGAACGCGGATTCGCTTTTCCGGCGCCGGCGAGGTTGGGCAATTCGGCGGCCCGGCGGGCGATCTGTACGTCGTGCTGCATGTGAAGGAACATGCCTTCTTTGCGCGGGAAGGAAACGACCTGCACTGTGCCATGCCGGTCTCAGTGGCGCAGGCCGCGATGGGCGCGGAGGTCCGCGTGCCTACGATGGATGGTGAGCATGCATTGAAGATTCCCGAGGGTACGCAGCCGGGCACGATATTCCGCATCCGCCACAAAGGCGTGCCCGTGCTGAACAGCCATGGCAGAGGTGACCTGTATGTTGAAGTGCGGGTGCAGGTGCCAACCAAGCTGAACAAACGGCAGAAAGAATTGCTGCAGGAACTCGACGGACTCGCGAAGGTCGACAACCAGCCGATGATGCGCTCGCTGCTGGACAAAGTAAAAGATATTTTTGGCTAGCCGTTACGGTAAGCCTATGACGCGCCGCCGATGGATCGCAGACGAGGTTTCCGGCAATAGGGCTGCGCTGACCGGCGAGCATGCGGCTCATCTCATCCGCGTCCTGCGGGCTCGGTTTGGACAGGAATTCGATATCGCGACAGGCACGACCGTGCGGCGCGGAACCGTTGTGAGTCTTGACGCGCAACGCGTCGAGTTCGAACTCGGTGAGGAAGTCACGGCCGCTGCGGCTACGAATATTTCGCTGCTGCTTTCAGTTTTCAAATTTGATCGCCTGGAGTGGGCGATCGAGAAGTGCACGGAACTGGGCGTGGCGCGGATCGTCCCCGTGCTTGCGCGACGCACGGAGACGCATCTGGCTTTCGCTGCCGCCAAACGAGTCGAGCGCTGGCGCAAGATCGCGTTGCAGGCGGCGGAACAATCACGGCGCACGAATCCGCCAGAGATCGACGGTCCTATCAAACTGAAGCAGGCTCTCACTATGACTGCCGATGCACGCATTGTGCTGGCAGAAACGGAACAGGAAAAGTTGTTGCGGGATGTGATCTCCACGAGCTCGCGGGAGTTGCTGCTCGCGATCGGCCCTGAGGGGGGATGGGCTGATGACGAGTTGCGGCAGTTTCAGGCTGCCGGTTGGATCGCTGCCTCCCTGGGGCCGACCATTCTGCGCGCTGAAACGGCTGCCATCGCCGGCGTCGCCATTGCTACTTCTGTTCTTGCATCGTAATTCCAGCGCATCCTTGCACAGGCGCCGGTGATATCCTGACCTCGCGATGCGCGCCACGAAGTCCAGTTCTCGCCCTGCTCCATTTATTCCGGACAATGGCCAGCAGCAGGCGATTGAGCACGTTCAGGGGCCCATGCTGGTGGTGGCCGGCGCGGGAACGGGCAAGACTTCGGTTCTGACTCATCGCATTGCGCACCTGGTTGGCGAAGGGCACGCGCAACCGGGCGAGATTCTCGCGCTTACCTACACCGTCAACGCTGCAAGGGAAATGCAGCAGCGCGTGCGCAGCCTGCTGTGCGGCGGGAATGAAATCCAGGCGACAACTTTCCATGACTACTGTCTCGGCTTGCTGAGAGGCGCGGGCAGGGAGTTTGGCGTTCTTGACGAAAAAGATATCTGGATTTACCTGCGCCGCCGCCTGCGCGAATTGAATCTCGAACATTACATCCGGGCAGCCAGTCCAGCGCAGTTTCTGAATGATCTGCTGGAATTCGTCAGCCGCTGTCATGACGAGTTGGTGACTCCGGAAAAATATCAGCAGTACGTCGAGCGCCTGGAGCGCGGCGAAGTGCCCAGGCCGCGCGTGGTGAAATCGAAAAATGTGCTGGAAGATGCGGAGGTTCTGGGGCGCTGCCACGAAATCGCGTGCGTCTTCTCAACCATGGAGCGCTGGCTCGAGGAAAAGAATCTGGGCACATTCAGTCACATGATCACGCGGGCGCACGCTTTACTGCACAACGATAACAAGGCTCTGGCGGATGCGCGGTTACGGGCGCGGTTCATCCTGGCGGATGAGTTTCAGGATGCGAATTTCGCACAGATTAAGATTCTTTCTCGACTCGCGGGGGCCGAGGCGAACGTCTTCGCGGTCGGCGATCCGGACCAGTCGATCTACCGTTTTCGCGGCGCGTCCAGCGAAGCGTTCGAATTGTTTCAACGGCACTTTCCGGCGACTAAACTGGTGGTCCTTGGAAAGAACCGGCGGTCGACGACGCCGATTCTGCGCACGGCATTCGCCCTGATCAATGAAAATCCACCCGTGTCCGCGAGGAATGCGGGCGGAACTCTGGCCTACGCGCGAAAGCCGCTGCAGTCCGCACGCGAAGAGGCGGCGCTCGCAGCCGGCACGCAGCTTCCCAGTCCCCGGGTCAAGGTTGTAACGCTGACCACGAGGGAATCCGAGGGGCCGGAGTTAGTCGGCTTTATTCGCGAGGCACAGAGAAAGACGAGGTGCCGGTGGTCTGACTTCGGCATTCTGTATCGCATGAATTCGCATCGCGAGGATGTGGTCGATGGGCTGGCTGAATTGGGAATTCCGTTCGTGATCGAGAGCATGGATATTTCCGAGACCCCGGAGGTGCGCGACCTGTTCGCGTGCGTGAACGCCATCGTCACTCGGGGCGATGACGTGAGCCTGGTTCGGGTCGCTGCGCTGCCGCGGTTTCATGTCGATGCGGAACAGCTTCGTGGGGTGCTGCGGGCCATTGCCCGGGAAAATCGCGAGCGTCAGGTGGTGACGTTATCATTGGCACTCGATCGCGTCGAAGGCGGCGCTGAAGTAGTCGCAACCGTGGCGAGAGTTCGCGATCAGATCCGCGAGCGCAAGGCGAGCGCGCGCGCCGCGGTGGAAATTATCGTCAAAGAATTTGGGCTCGAGCGCTCTTCGCCCATCCTGCAGGCTGCTCTGCGATTTGTGGAGGAATGGGAGAAGAAGGCGGTCAACGCCTCCATCGATCTGGCGGAGCTGGTTGACTACCTTGGATACTTCCGTGAGGCCGGCGGCGTAATTCCGATGCAGGCGAACGAATCCGAGGATGCGGTTCGTTTGATGACAGTTCATGGCGCGAAGGGATTGGAGTTTCCCCACGTGTTCATACTTCGTGCCAATACTACGAGTTTTCCGTGTTCTTACCGGGAGACGCTGGTGGCGTTTCCGCATGAGTTGAGAGATCCCGATTCCGTCACCGAATCGGACGACGAGACGCTGCATAAAGAGGAAGAGCGGCGGCTGTTCTACGTCGCCATGACCCGCGCCCGAGACTCGCTGCAAATTTATGCGCGCGAGGGAACGGGAAAGATCGACAAGACCCCGGCTGGCTTTATGCGAGAGCTGGTGAAGAATCGGGCACTCGATCCGTGGTTGTGGTCGGCGCCGGCCAGTGGTTCGCAGGCGAAACTGGAGATGTTTGGAGAGGCCTCGCCGCTCTATCCGGCAGAGTCGCAGACCAATCTGTGGTTCGAGCTGCCGGCGCTGGAGGGGTTGGAAGGACGGCTGAGCGCTTCCGCGGTGGAAAGTTATAACCGGTGCGGACTGCAGTTCAAGCTGGAACGGGATTGGCGTATTCCCAGAACGGCGGCTGCGGCGATGCAGTTTGGCGCCGCTATGCATCGGGTGCTGAAGACATATTTTGATGCGTTACGCGCGGACCGTCCGAAAAGCGATGAGGAATTGCTCGCGCTCTTCCGCCAGGATCTGGCTGACGCAAAGATTCAGGAAGCGTATCAGCACGAACTTTATGAGAAGCAGGGTGCGCTGCAACTGGGGGACTTTCTGATTGCTGCGCGCGCAGTTCCTGCGGGGCAGGTGCTGCACACCGAGGAGTGGTTCGAGACGAAGATTGGCGAAACCGTGGTGGCCGGACGCATCGATCGCATCGATGCGCGTCCGGACGGCAGCGTGGCGATCATCGACTATAAGACCGGCAAAGCCCGCGATCAAAAAGCCGCGGACGAAAGCCTGCAGCTTTCGCTATACGCCATCGCCGCTCAGGATAAATGGAATTACCACGTGGGCGCGCTGATGTTCTACAACCTGGAGGTGAATGCTCCGGTGATGACCATGCGGAGTGAGGCCCAACTAACCGCTGCGCGCAAGTGCGTGGAGGAGGCGGCGAAAGGAATTGCGGAAGGGAAGTTCGAGGCGAAGACGGGTATGCACTGCAGCTTCTGCGCCTATCGCAGCCTGTGTCCGGAGAAGGAGAAGCGGATCCAACGGAGGATGCCCGCCGATCTGGTCAAGCTGAACTGATGGCCAATGCTCGGGAAAAAACTTAGGGGGACGCTTTACGCGTCCCCCTTTACAGATTCAGACTGAAGCCTCTTAGTGCTTTTTCTTCTTCTTTGCCTTTTTCTTGGTTGCCATTGTTTCTATTCTCCCTTCCATTCTTCATGGAAAAATGTGCAGCGGTCATTTGCTGCAACTAGTTGATGTATAGAGTCAATGAAAAATGAAGTCAAGAAAAAAATGACAATGAAATCGTACGAAGTCGTGGTACCAAAGTTACGCCGCGCGAGTTTCAGCTCCGACGAGCACGATTTTTGTGACGATGCGATGACAATTGCGACCATTTTCGTGCCACGCGATGAGCGCACAGCGATTCGTTCGAGCGCTTGAGAGTAATGTGAGTTGCTCGCCGTCTGCTACTGAGCGAGCGATCCGAAATAAAGCTTTTCGTGGGTTCGTGCATCTATAATGAGAGCGCGAAATCTTCGCCGGAGCTTGATTCATGGCCTCTTTTGACGATGTTGTCATCATCTCTGCCTGCCGTACTCCCGTAGGAAAATTTCAAGGAAGTCTCTCCGATTTCACTGCGCCGCAGCTAGGAGCGATCGTGGTGCGTGAAGCGGTGAAGCGCGCCGGAGTCGATCCGGCGAAGGTCGACGAGTGCATCATGGGCAACGTTATCTCCGCCGGACTGGGTCAAAACCCGGCGCGGCAGGCCGCAATCTTCGGCGGATTGTCTCCGACGACAGGTGCCATGACAATAAACAAAGTTTGCGGGTCGGGATTGAAAGCGGTCGCACTCGCAACGCAAGCGATTCAGACGGGAAACAGTTCCATCGTGGTCGCGGGCGGGATGGAATCGATGACCAACGCGCCTTATCTGTTGCCGCAAGCGCGCAAGGGATACCGTCTCGGCAACGCGCAGGTTGTGGATTCCATGGTGAACGATGGCTTGTGGGATATTTACAACGACTACCACATGGGCATCACCGGGGAGAACGTCGCGGAGAAATATGGCATCACGCGCGAAGAGCAGGACGAGTTCGCCGTGAACTCGCATCGTAAGGCGGTGGCGGCGATGAAAGAGTGCCGCTTCAAATCGCAGATCGTTCCGGTGGAAATTCCAGCGAAGAAGAAGGGCGCGCCGCCGACGATCTTCGAGAAGGACGAGAGCCCGCGCGAAGATACGACGATTGAAGTCCTGCGCGCCCTCAAGCCCGCGTTCAAGAAAGATGGGACGGTCACGGCGGGGAATGCTCCCGGCGTGAATGATGGCGCGGCCGCGCTGGTGGTGACCAGCGCCACGCGGGCGAAGGAACTGGGAGCAACGCTGATGGTTCGGATCGTCGCCCAGGCCACCAGCGGGGTTGAGCCGAAGTGGGTGATGATGGCTCCAGTGGGCGCGGTTCAGCAAATCTGGGCGAAGACCCGCTGGAAGAATGAAGATGTCGATCTGTATGAACTGAACGAAGCGTTTTCCGTGCAGGCCCTGGGCGTGATGCGGGAGCTAAAGCTCAATCCGCAGAAAGTGAACGTGAACGGAGGAGCGGTTGCGATCGGCCATCCTATCGGCGCCAGCGGGGCGCGAGTGCTGACCACGCTGATCTACGAAATGATTCGCCGGGATGTGAAGCGGGGGATTGCGGCGCTTTGTTTGGGCGGAGGGAATGCGGTCGCGATGGCAGTGGAGCGATGACGCAACTCAAGCGAAACTATTTACCACCAAGGATGCGAAATATCACGAAGGAAAGCCCAAAATCGCGAGTGGGTATTTCAGGCCATTGGTGAAGCCAGCGGGAGGGTTACGGTGAAAACCGCTCCGCCATCCGGAGCGTTCGCCGCTTCGACCGTGCCATTGTGCTCTTTCATGACTGACTTGCAGATGCTCAATCCCAGGCCTGTGCCGCGTCCTGGACGCTTAGTGGTGTAGAGCGGATCGAAGATGCTGGAGAGGCTCTCTTTGGGGATGCCAGGGCCGTCGTCGTGAAAGCTTACCCAGACGGAGTTTTCATTTCGTCCCAGGCGAATGCGCAGCGTTCCTTTATCGCGCACCTCGCGGATGGCCTGCTCCGCATTGACAATTAAATTCAGAAACACCTGCATCAACTGATGGGGATCGCCGAGAGCCGACGGTATTGCGGAATCTTTCAGGAAGTCGACGGTGATATTGTTCTTGCGCAGCGAGTAGGCATGCAGATTCAGCGTGCGTTCGACGACCTCGGCCAGGTTGAGCCGGCTCTTGCCGGGCGCTGGAGGGCGCGAGAAGTAGGTCAGATTCTGGACGATCTCCGCTGCCCGCCGCGCCTGCTGCTGCAGCATCGCCAGTTGCTTGCGACCAGACTCGGTGGTCTCGGTATCTTGCAGCAGTTCGCTCACACCCAGGATTGCCGTCAGCGGATTGTTTAATTCGTGGGCCACACCGCCGATCATCGCTCCCATAGCGGCGAGTCGTTCGCTCTGCACGATTTGCTGTTCCAGCTTGCGCTCCAGCGTAATGTCGCGCACAGAGATAATCGCACCGCTCACTTTGCCTTCCGCATCCACTAGAGGGCTACCGGAAGCTCGCATGGTGCGCCAGTTTCCGTCGCGATGCCGCGCCCCGAATTCCGCTGATTCGAGAGCCTGCTTGCCGGTGACAATCTCGCGATGCAGCGTGGCCAGCTCCGGAGAATGATCCTGCAGGTCGGAGATCTTTTTTTCCAACATCTCTTCCGGCCCGTAGCCCAGCAGATCGCGCGCGCGTGAACTTATGAACTTATAGCGCTCTTCCAAATCGATAACCAGAATCAGGTCGGGGAAACTTTCAAGCAGCCGGCGGCGGAATTCCTCCTGCTGCTCCAACTGGCGCTCCATAGTGCGCTTTTCCGTGACGTCGACCAGCGTGCCCTGATAGCGAATGATGTTGCCGGCGGCATCCCACACGGCGCGGGAGGAATCGATAAACACGGCAGCGGTCCCATCCTTCTTGCGCAAGCGGATCTCGCGGGTGCGTACGCCGCCGCGATCGTTCACGGCGCGTCCCAGCACCGGCTGCGCCGCGTCGTAGTTCAAGGCTGCGGGATCGACGTCGAGCAGTTCCTGTTTCTCCAGGTATCCTAAGGTGCTGACCAGCGCCGGATTCGCATCGAGCAGCTTGCCTTCAGGCGTGCTGAAGTAAACTCCCTCCTGCAAAGTTTCGAACAGTTCGGTGAAGCGCTGCTCCTTCTCGCGCTGCTCGGTCACGTCGCGACCCAGCATGCTGGCTCCGACGACCTCGTCACCCTGCACGATGCCGTTCAGAGCGCAATCGAGATAAATGGGACGCGAACTGCTTTTAAAGCGAAGGCGGACCGTGCCAGACCAGCGCCTCTTTTCGAGGAAGCGTCCGAGGCCGCGCTCGACTTCCTCGCGGGTAGGCTCTTCGACGAGGTCATAAACCTTGTGGCCAACGAGTTCGGAGTAAGGCAGCCCCGTCAGTTGTGTGACGCGGCGATTGACCGTGCGCAAGGTCCCATCGAGCGAAACCGCGCAGGCGGGATCGTCGATCGAGTCAATTAATTCTTTGAAGTTGCGCTGCGAACGCTGAATGACTTGGCTGAGCTGATCGAGCTGTTCTTCCGAGGGCGCGGCGCCCACGTGATCCTGCAAGTTGCGCAGGAGACCTTTGAGTTCGGTGACCTCGCGCCGGCGTCCGTAGGCGTAGACGGCGAACAGGATCGACAGCACTAGCACTCCGATGGGAATTGCCCTCAGCTGCAGCGGTATGTTTTCCAGGCGCTCCCAAAGCAGAGCGGCCAGCGCGGCCGCCAGAAAAATCATGAACAAAAGCGCCCATCGCCATAGTTGGGACTCTTCCAGTTCCAGATTCTCTGCTGGACGAGGGGTACGCGGAGATTTACCGGGATCCGGGGTCATGGAGGAGTCGGCTGATTATACTGTGAGTCATCCTAACTGCCTGCCATGGGGGCGAACAACCGCACAGTTGTTGGATATTTTGGTTCGCGGGCGATTCAGGGCGTTTTGGGGCGTTTTCCACAGGCGCAGGGTGACATCCGTCACAGCCTGCGCCGCATGCGAGCCACTAAGGTGAAGCAGGGACGACTGGAGCCGTCGTGTGCTCGTTTCGTTCCATTCAGCTCTGCATGCTCTATAAGACCCTCAGCGCCGCGGTTTACGGCATCGATGCCAACATCATTCAGGTAGAGGTTGATTGTTCGGGGATCAAGTGCGATCAGGACCATTTCCACACGGTGGGCCTGCCCGATGCCGCGGTGCGCGAGAGTCGCGACCGAGTTCGCGCCGCGCTGAAAAATTGCGGATACGACATCCCGCCTACGCACATCACCATCAACCTCGCCCCTGCCGACATCAAGAAAGAAGGTTCGGGCTTCGACCTGCCGATGGCGTTGGGCATTGTGGGCGCCTACGGCGGCCTGACCAAGAAAGAAATCGGCGATTGCCTGTTTGTGGGCGAGCTCTCACTCGATGGCGGAGTCCGCGCCATTCGCGGCACCTTGCCTATTGCGCTCGAAGCACGGGGAAGAAAAATCTCGCGCCTGGTCGTTCCCGAGGCGAATGCGAAAGAAGCCGCCATGGTGGGCGGGGTGGAAGTCTATCCGGTGCGGTCGCTGCTGGATGTAATCCACTTCGTCAATTCAGGGAACGGCATCAAGCCGATCAAATCTGACGGCGACGCGCTCCTACGGGAGTCGCAGGAATTCATCGTCGACTTCAAAGATGTGCGCGGGCAGCAGACTGCCAAGCGCGCCATCGAAATCGCCTGCGCGGGAGGTCATAACATTTTGATGATCGGGCCGCCCGGGTCGGGCAAAACCATGCTGGCCAAGCGCATGCCGACCATCCTGCCGCCCTTCACCTTCGAAGAGGCGCTCGAAACCACCAAGATTCACAGTGTGGCGGGTGTGCTCGACCCGGGCCGAGGCCTGGTCGGAACGCGCCCCTACCGCTCGCCGCATCACACCATTTCTGACGCGGGGCTGATTGGCGGCGGCGCGATCCCGCGGCCGGGCGAAGTCTCGCTGGCGCACAATGGACTGCTCTTCCTGGATGAATTACCGGAATTTCCGCGCAACGTGCTCGAAGTTCTGCGCCAGCCTCTGGAGGACGGTACGGTGAATATCGCCCGCGCCGCCATGTCGCTGACGTTCCCCGCACGTTTCATGCTTGCTGCCGCGATGAATCCGTGCCCCTGCGGCTTTCACAACGACCGCACCCGCGAATGCCAGTGCACTGCCCCGATGATCCAGCGCTACATTTCGAAGATTTCCGGACCGCTGATGGACCGCATCGACATTCACATCGACGTGCCGGCGGTGAACTATAAAGAGATGCGCTCGACCACCGTGCCCGAGGATTCAGCCAAGATCCGCGAACGGGTGATCGGCGCGCGAGAGAAGCAACTGGCACGCTTTGCGGCGTCCAATCTGAAGGAAAAGCTTTACTGCAACGCGCAGATGCACTCGCGGCATATTCGCGCGTTCTGCGAACTCTCGGCCGACTGCGAGCGCCTGCTGGAACGTGCCATGACCCAGCAAGGCCTGAGCGCCCGCGCCCATGATCGCATCCTGAAAGTCGCCCGCACCATCGCCGACTTGGAAGACGCCATGAACCTCGAACCGAAGCACATCGCCGAAGCGATTCAGTACCGCAGTTTGGACCGGACGTACTGGGCGTGAGGGCGGGATATGGCATGGTGCTAAATAGCCGCGAAGTGGCTTTTCAGAATCCCTTGGCCTTCAGCAGCGTGTCCAAATCTTCGGCATGCAGGGCGCGGGTCATGGCTTCTTCGCGGTTCAACGCCTGCTGAGAGACGAGCTGCGCCAGCGACTCCTCAAGCGTGAAGGAGCCTTGCTTGCGGCTGATGGTGATCTCCTGATGCAGATGCTGCAGGGAGTTCTTGCGAATGTGCTGCCGCGTTCCGTAGGTGACCATGAGCAACTCCGCGGCCGGCACGCGTCCCCCGCCTTTCCGGGGGACGAGCGTCTGGGTCAGCATCGCGGCCAGGGCCATGGCCATCTCGGCGCGAATCGAATGCTGGCGCTCCTGGGGAAACGAATCCGCAATCCGCGACACGGTGGACGCCGCATCGGTCGTATGCAGCGTGGTGAAGACCAGGTGCCCCGTCTCCGCCGCGGAGAGTGCGATCCGCGCCGTCTCGGCATCGCGCATCTCGCCGACTACGATCACGTCGGGAGCCTGCCGCATCGCCGCACGCAACGCGGTGGGGAAGTCTGGCGCATCAATGCCAATCTCGACTTGCTCGACCACGCTCTTGCCGTGCGCGTGTTCGTACTCGATGGGATCTTCGATGGTCACGATGTGCCTCGCATCGTGCTGGTTGATCTCGTTCACCAGGCCGGCAAGGGTCGTAGTCTTGCCCGATCCGGTCGCCCCGCCAATGATCACCAGCCCACGCTGGAGTCGCGCCAGCGCGGCTACTCCGGCGGGTAGATGCAAATCGGCAAGCGCCGGAACTTTCGAGGGAAGCCCCCGCACCGTGGCTGCTGCGCGCCCGCGCTCGCGATGCAGATTAATGCGGAATCGTCCCAAGCCTTCGACTCGGTAGGAAGAGTCGCCGATGTGAT
Organism: uncultured Acidobacteriota bacterium; assembly: GCA_963701925.1. GTDB lineage: Bacteria > Acidobacteriota > Terriglobia > Terriglobales > Acidobacteriaceae > Sulfotelmatobacter. The sequence goes on along the minus strand of CAVPBQ010000002.1, from coordinate 133,832 downwards.
CGCGCTCGTAATCTTCGCGGGCATGAGGTGCCATGGCCGGAAGGACCGCGGCTTCGATCTCGTCGCCTGTAAGAGGAGTGGAGTCGATGCTCACGAGAGTACCCTCAATTCTTACGGAGGCGGGAGCTTGGGGAACGAGCAGCAAGTCACTGCCGCCACGCGAAACCAGTTCTTGCAACCACAGGTTGAGCTGCTCGGACTGGGCTCGAGGTTGAGAATGGACCATCTGCATGCGCCCGGGATTCGATTCGGCTGCCATAGATTTTATTTGGATGCTCTCAGAAGTCTACGCGCTTCGGTGCGACTGGCTCGATTTGGCGTAAAAACGACCGCCTCAAAACCGAGTGATCACGCTCACTGCCAGCTTCGGCTTCCAAGCCTATCCTCAAATTAGAACAATGGCGGTGCTCATGGCCGAATCCGGACAGAAGATGAACTCATTCGAGAGAACGTTGTTCGGGATCGCACTTGCACTGGGCGTGCTGGTGGTTGCGGTGCGCCTCGGCTTCGTCGTTGTCGTCGGGTATCTGCACCACATCCGCTAATCTGCTTGCACTGGCACTCCGCGCCTGATCTCAATCCTCGACATCGTGAGCCGCTTTCGCGCTAAACTCCTCTGGTCTTTGAAGGAGGACACGAATGTCGTTCCGATCCGTGTTCCTGGCGGTTGTCATTGCTTTTGCATTAATCCTGGCAGCATTTCTGCTCAATCGCGCCCGGCCGAAGGTTGAGACCGAACAGCCCAGCGCCGATTTCGTCCGCGCCAGCGGAAAATGTGCCGAGTGCCATGCTCGAACACAGTATTCCGTGGTCCACGAATATGAGATGAGCGCGCATGCCCGCAAGGGCGTGAACTGCCTCGACTGCCATCAACCGGCTGCCGGGCAGGAGAAGAAGGATCATCACGGCTTCGTCATCTCGACCAAGCTCACGGCGGGCAATTGCCGCAGTTGCCATGAAGGGATTTACCAGCAGTTCCTGCACAGTCGCCATGCCGCGCCGGCGTGGGCCGCGATCTACGGAGAGAAGGGACTCACTCCCGAGCAGGTGAATTTTTCTGAAACCTACCAGCCGGGAGGCACGCGGCGTCCGCTGCATCCGTTTGTACAGATGGAAGGCGGATCGGCGATGACCAGCGGATGCGAGCAATGTCACAGCGTTGGCCGGCCGAACGGCGATGGCACCATCGGGAACTGCACCGCATGCCATACACGCCACACCAGTTCGGTGAGAATCGCCCGCCTGCCCAGCACCTGCGCCCAGTGCCACATGGGCCCGGATCATTCGCAGATCGAAATCTATGAGGAGTCGAAACACGGCGTCATGTTCCAGGCGCAGGAACATCTGCTGAATCTCGATGCGCCTCCGAAGACTCTGACCACGCGCGATATGTTTGTTCCCACCTGCGCGACTTGTCACATGAGCGGCATCAACGGGCTGGGTGTGACCCACGATCCGTCCGAGCGCCTGTCGTATTTCCTGGCCAACGCGGTCAGCGAGAAGCGCCCGAACTACGCGGCGGCGCAAGCCAAGATGAAGCAGGTTTGCACGCAATGCCACACGCCGGCGCTGATCGACGGCGTCTACACGCGGGCGGAGCAGGCGGTGCAGTCGACCAACGATCGGGTGCGCTCGGCGCAGGATCTGATGAACGGCCTGCGCAAAGATGGGGTCCTCACTGGCCCGCCATTTTCGCAGCCTATCGACTTCGTGTACTTCGATCTCTGGCATTACGACGGGCGCACCAGCAAACATGGAGCCTTCATGGGCGGAGCCGACTTCGTGCAATGGCATGGCAACTATCCCATGATGCAGAAGATGGTTCAGCTGGAGTCCATGGGCGCGGATCTCAGGAGAGCGCATGGCCGCGCCAAGTGAGCGCTGGTGGATGCGCCCGCAGCTTTGGGTGGAACTGTTCTCCACGATTAATGTCGGATTTCTGACCTTTGACATTTATCTGGCGCACTCGGTGAACCAGTTCCGCAACTCGGCGGAATACATCCCACTGGTTTTTTCCGCGACTGCCCCGCTGGTTCTGATCTTTGCTCTAGCGGTGCGAGCACGTTGGCCGGCGGTGTGGAAGGATCTGGGCTATCTGGTGGGATGGATCGCCGTGCTGGTTGGCCTGACCGGAGTCGTGCTCCATCTGGAGAGCCACTTTTTCTACGAGCGCACGCTGCGCAGCTTGACATACTCTGCGCCGTTCGCGGCGCCGCTGGCCTATACCGGTCTGGGATTTCTGCTCATCATGAATCGCATGGTCGATCCGGAGACTCGGGAGTGGGCGCTGTGGGTACTGCTGTTAACGCTGGGGGGATTTGTCGGGAATTTTGTTTTCAGCCTCGCCGACCATGCCGGGAATGGATTTTTTCGCCCGCTGGAATGGGTGCCGGTGGTGGCGAGCGCGATTGCTGTTGGATTTCTGGCAGTGCCGTTGTTGATGAAAATCTCGCGCCAATACATTGATCTTTGCGCCGCTGTGCTCGTGCTGGAAGCGGGAGTGGGCCTGTGGGGATTCGGGCTGCATGCCGCCGCCAATCTGCAAGGGCCGTCCATACACGCCTTCGATAATTTTATTTATGGAGCGCCGCCCATGGCGCCGCTGCTGTTTCCAAATCTCATGGTGCTGGGGATCATCGCGCTGTGGCAGTTGCGCAACCGCGAAGGCGAACGCTGAACCACTGCTGGTCATCGAACGCTGAGTTGCTTGTCATCCTGAGCGGAGCGAAGGACCCATGCAATTGCCTGCAGCATCGGTTACCGCCGGCAACGACATAGGTCCTTCGCTTTGCTCAGGATGACAAAGTCAGGGTTTCCATCTGCGTCTTCCCAATCAAGAAAAATCCCCCGATGCCGATAGAACAATAGAAAGCTCTTGCCATGAGATTATCTGTCTGGCTCATCCCGTTGCTTCTGCTGGGAATGTTCGCCCACGCGCAGAGCCCGGTGGATGCGGAGTCGAGGGTGCGGGCGTTGGAGTGTTTGTGGAGCGAGGCGGCACAGTTTCGCGACATCAAGGCGCTGCAATCGATTTTCGACGACTCGCTGGTTTATGTGCACATTGACGGAAGGCTTATGACGAAAGCCGAGGTCCTCGCCGACACCGAGGCGGTCAGTTCGGTGAATATCGTAGTCGAGTCTTCCATGGCGCGGGCCTACGGAAATGCTGTGATTGTTGAGGGAGTATTGCTGTTACGAGGGATAGAACGAGGGAAGCCCTACTCGCGCCACGGGCGGTTCGTGGACACGTGGTTGTACAAAGACGGCCACTGGCTGTGCGTCTCCAGCATGACCACGCCTATGCGGGAGAGGGACAAATCAAAATGAGTGCACCGCAGAGGAAGGCGTGCAAGGCTTATCGTCTTAACCAGAATCCCGGCCAGAATCCCAGCCAGACTTTCCTGCGCCTGCTGAAGACTCTGGCGGCGGTCGGGGCGATCTTATGGGCCACTGCGGTGATGAGCGCGGGGCAACCGCCCGCGGCCGACTCGGAGGTCGCCGCCAAGATTCGGCATGCGGAAAGCGCGAGATTCGAAGCCCAACGACGTAGGGACACGCACGCGCTCGATGGCATGCTCGACAATGGTGTGGTCTGGGTCGATGCTGACGGCGCGCAACTGACCAAATCCGACTACCTGGCCAGGCTGCGGTCGGCGGGGAAAAGCTGGTTTGAGATGACGCCAGAATCCATGACCGTGCACGTGCTGGGATCGATTGCCATCGTGTATGGCATTTACCGCGAGAAGGGAATGAGGGACGGGCGGCCTTATCAGCAGCGCACCCGGTTTATCGACACCTGGATTTTCAAGAATGGAAATTGGGTGTGCATCTCCGCCGTGGCGACCGCAGCCATCTCATAGCTCACCCACAGAGAGAGAGCCGCCGGCCTCAGTCCTCCTGGTGCGGCTTCATGTTCCCACTTCGCAGATAGCGGTTGTGCCAGCTCAGCGACTCGTTCAGCAGATGGGGCGTATGCTTGCCGTACGACAGTTGCTCCGATCGTGATAAGTAGTCGAGCAGCAGCGGCTTGTAATCCGCATTGGCGCACTTCTCGATAATCAGATGCGCGCGCTGGCGCGGTGAAAGTCCACGCAGATCAGCCAGTCCCTGCTCGGTCACGACCACCTGCACGTCGTGCTCGGTATGATCCACGTGCGAGACCATCGGCACGATGGTCGAGATCGTACCTTTCTTCGCCGATGACGGCGCCATGAAGATCGACAGGTATCCGTTGCGCGCGAAATCGCCGGAGCCGCCAATGCCGTTCTGAATACGCGATCCCATCACATGGGTTGAGTTTACGTTGCCGTAGATGTCGGCCTCTATCATGCCGTTCATGGCGATGACGCCCAGTCGCCGAATAATCCCCGGATTATTCGAAATTTCCTGCGGGCGCAGCACGATGCGCTCGCGGTAGCTCGCCATATCGGCATTCACTTCGTCGAGCATGGCTGGACTGAGGGAGAACGCCGTCGCCGACGCCGTGGTCAGCTTGCCCGACTTCAGCAGGCGGATCATTCCATCCTGAATGACTTCGGTATAAGAAGTGAGTCCTTCGAACGGGCCTTCCTCCAGGCCAAACAGAACTGCGTTGGCAATGTTGCCCACGCCCGATTGCAGGGGAAGAAGATTCGCCGGCATGCGGCCCTTCTTCACTTCCCAGCTGAGAAATTCGAGAATGTGCCCCGCAATGCGCTTCGAAGCCTCGTCCGGCGGTTTGAAAGCACTGTTGCGGTCGGGAGTATCGGTCAAGACGATGGCGGCGATTTTCTCGGGAGGAATCTGGAAATAGGATGTGCCGATGCGATCACCCGTCCGGGTCAGCGGAATCGGCTTGCGGTTTGGGGGCGGCTGCAGGCCGTAATAAATATCGTGCATTCCCTCCAGCGCCATCGGCTGCCAGGAGTTCACTTCGAGGATGATGCGGTCGGCGCAGTCGATCCAGGTCTTGTTGTTGCCGATCGACGAACTGGGGACGACGCGTCCATCTTCGAGGATGGCCGTGACCTCGATCAGCGCCACATCCATCTTGCCCAGAAATCCGTATTCCACGAACTGTGCCACGTGGCTGAGGTGGATGTCCATATACTCCATCTCGCCGGCATTGATGCGCTTGCGGGTCTCAGGATCCGACTGGTAGGGCAGCCGCAGATGAATGCCTCCCGCCATGGCCAGCGCGCCGTCGAGCTCGGGCCCGGTCGAGGCGCCGGTGAACACGCTCACTTGAAACTTCTGCCCGCGGAAGGTAGCCTCGGCGATGCGGTGGGCCAGCTCCATGGGAACTTCCTTGGGATAGCCCGAGCCAGTGAATCCGCTCATGCCGATCTGGTCGCCGGAGTGAATGAGGGCAGCAGCTTCGGCCGCGGTCATGATTTTGCTTTCAAGCTTGGAATTCAGGACACGTGTGGATTGGACAGCGATAGACATCCTAGACCTCGCCGGTCGAAAACGACCAAGGGGTGAAATCGTTATCAGAATAGAGGGCGGGGACGAGGCACTCTGTGATTTCAATCACATTGGCTGGTGCAGGGGGTCGTGGATTTCCCAGTTTAGCGAGCCAACCCGAAATCAATTACGACAAAGGACGCGATCACGAAGGGAAGCAAAGGCCAAAGAATTCCTTCGTGTACCTTTGTGCCCTTCGTGGCTCATGCCCGGCCGCGGAACTGAATAATTCTGCGGCGGTCGCGCTTTGACGGCCGGCCCTCGGGAAGAACTTCAAACTGCCGCGCGGCTTTTTTCTCGGCGGCGACTTTCATCCGCGCCTCGCGGCTGGCATCGGTCTCGCGATAAAGAGTCTGCGCCACCGATCCCGGGCCGCGCACATCACTCAGCAGCAGCACCTCGACCTCGAAGTCTCCGCCGTCATTGGTAATGCGCAACCTGTCGCCGATGCGCACATCGCGCGCGGCTTTCGCTGCCTGCCCATTGGAGAGAATCCTGCCCAGATCGCAAGCGCGTTTCGCCAGAGTTCGCGTCTTGAAAAATCGCGCCGCCCACAGCCACAGGTCCATCCGTACGGTGGTCATGCATTCATTTTCCTACAACCGAGACAGAGAAACACGTAGGCCCGGACGCATTCTTCCGGGCCCGCTTCGCTCGCAGGCGGACGAATGCGTCCGCCGCTACGTGGACTTTACTGGAGAGGCGTTGGACTCTTGATCCCGGATGTCGGCAACAAAGTCGGACTGCCCGCCATGCGCCACGCCCACATAAGAAACGAAGTGGAAGTCAGATCGATCCCCGGCTCGGTCGTGCTGTAGGACTGCACGTTGTCACGATAGACTGCGACCTTCGAACTGCTATAGGTGCCGTCGTTTCCGTTGAAAATCGCGAACGTGTCGACTCCATTCGCCGGACACAGAATCATTCCCGTGAGGGTGCCAGTTGTGGCCGCGCTTGCCGGGCCTTCGGAGGCCGCGCCCCACAAGATCGGCGTGCCGCCCGAAGTTCCGTTCAAAGCCCCGGCCAGGTTCGCCACCTGATGCTGGATGCAGTTGGGGAAAGTCGTGCCGTCGCCCACGATGAATGATGATCCCCAGGAATTCGCGCCGAGAATGTTGGCCAGCCATCTCTGCGAGTAAGTGTTGTAGTTGGAAGAGCCGGTCAGATAATAAAGCTCACTCGCCATCACGGAGAGGCCGGCGCCGTGCGAAGTGGTATCACCCGCCTGCCACGGGACGCCGAAGCCCCACACGTCTTTCGCGGACTGTGCCGTAGCCACGGCTAGCTGATTCTCGAGCGCCGTGAGCATCGTCGCCTGATTGACGGCCAGGCCGCCAGGGTTCCCCGCTATGCCCAGGGCTCGATAAAGCTCGAAGTGTGCCAGACCGCTCACGTCGTACAAGTTCAGCGTGTCTTCGCTTCCCGTGTTATAGATTTTCGTGATGTAGGTGCTCGCGTATTGTGCGCCCTCGATGAGATAAGTCATCGGATTGGTGACGGGCAGCCCCGGCGGCAGATTTCCTCCCGCAGATTGCAGCGCGATGTAGAGCTCGGTCGCGCCCAACTCCATGTCGTCATCCCAGACGGTCTCGGGATAGCCGTCGAAAGGCACGATAGTCAGCAGGCATCCGGAACTGCAGGTGCCATCGCCAACAGACTTGGCCGGGTCGGCCAGAGATGTGTTGGCCAGCGCAAAAATATCTTCGGCATAGAGCAGCGCCTGATTTGCCGTCGTCGGATTCGTGGTGCGATAGAGCTGGTAGTACTCGGCGAAGGCCGCCGCCATGCGGCCAGCGAGGTTCGGGCTGATCTTCGATCCCGCCGGAGCCGCGACAAATACGGGTTGGTAGCAAATGTAGAAGTAATCCTTGGAGCAGCCCCGGTAGTCGTCGGCCGCCTGCGGCAGTGTCCAGATGTCGTACTCGGATTCGAGCGCTCTGAAATTTTTCCAATCCTGACTGTTGTCGACTTGGTAGTAGAGCGTCCTGGTGCTGTCGTTCCACATCTGGATGAGCCAGTCGAAGCCGAACTGCGCTTCAGCCGAGAAATCGGAAGACGACGGAGCGCCCGACGCATTGCCCGCGTACGACACTGAGGCTGGCGGAGCCGGAGGTTTCGCGAGAGCGGCCGGCCCCATCTGCATGGGAAAATCGCGAATGCCAATCTCCATCAGCGCCGTGGTGTAGCTGACGGTCTCGACATATTTCATGTAATCGCCCGCGTCCCACCAGCCTCCCGCGCCATTGATCGAAGTCCCAGTCGAGGTGAGCGCCGTTCCCGTGGTTGTGATCAGGTCGTTCGAGTTCAATGGCGGCGTGTCGTAAATCGTCGCATTTTCGTCGTTGAGATGACCGGGCGCGCTGCGCAGAGCATTGGGGATATAGTCCGGGCCGTCGCGGTCGGTCTCATAGAACCACAGCGTATTCAGAAGCAGGCCGGAGTAGAGAACGTCGGGAGTGTTCACTGCAAATTTGGGCGAGTTCGCTGCGACCGGCCCGGTGACTGAGATTGTATAAATGTCGCCGCCGGGCACCGTAAAGCTCAGGCCGTAGACGTCGTAGGTCAGCTTCTTGCTGTTGCCCCAGGTTCCGAGCAAAGCTCCGATCGCGGCGGAATAAACCGTGACCCCCTCGGAGTTGATTACGCGGAAAGATGCTCCCGATTCCGAGGCCGTGGACATCAGGTAGGCCTGAAAGGGAGGATTGGCGGTCTCGTACCCGACCTGACTGACGCGCACGTAGGCCGACGAAGCGGCGGTAGCTGAGGCGCACGCGACGAACAGCATTCCGACCGTAAGAGTAATGGATAAAGACAGGCGCTTGGGGGGCAGGTTCGGCTTCATATTCACCTCGGAGTCAGACGACGGTTGATTGCGACCTGGCGCAAAACGGAGAGCCTTTAGTGAACCCTTTTAATAAAACGGATGAATGGTGATACTCATCGGTAAGCCTGTCAATAGTGAAGTTCCGGGATGACCGGACCCCAAGGCTTGATTCTCTGGAATAGAGTTGCGGGACCGGTCCTGGCATGGATCGTAAACTTATGAATAATAAGGCGATATCTTGGGCCATGGCGTGATGCGGCGGGAGTTTTTCGAAAAGGGAAGGAGGCACTCCAGTTGACACCTGGGTCCGAAATAAATACTTGACCTACCCCCCTCCAAGGGCTAGAGTAGCGAGTTCCAGGAACGTCCGGGAGCGTCTGAAAGTTAGCAAGGGAAGCATTGGCGATCTAAGGACCTGGCCCTCCGGAAAATCAAGCATCTTCCGTATCCTGGCATGCATCTATTCTAAGTGAGTTTTGCGCTTACTCCTTATACAAACTACTCGGAATCAGTGACTTAGGGCGTACTTCTGGGGTTCCGGTCACCCTCTCTGTGGCGTAAGGACAAAGGCGGAAGGCCACAATCATAATAAAGGAGAAGATAAAGCTCATGCGCTCTGATCGTGTGTTTGACGCTTTACAAACTCTGCGGAACCGGTATATGCTCTGTCAGCTTGCCTCGAAGGCCACGCGTAAGTTCCATCGGCCCAGCACCCGCATCCAGGAAACTATGAACGGTGTACTGGACCGTATCGCTGGTTCTCCGCGGCAAGAAGTACTATCGGAACCAGAGAATTTTGCTGAGGCACAACGGCGGGCTGCGTAGTCAGCCCCGCCTTCCTGCCTGGTGGTTTGCGTCTTTCCTGAGTCCCCTCCTTTGAAAATCTCCCGTTGACACTACTGAAAAATTCCTAGTGCACGGGTTTAGGTGAATCATGACCATTGCTGAACTGAAAGAAAAGAACATCACCGAACTGACCAAGATCGCAAGGACCTTGGATCTGCCCGGTGCCAGCGGTATGCGCAAGCAGGACTTGATCTTCAAGATTCTGCAGGCACAGAGCGAAAAAGAAGGCCACATTTTTGCCGAAGGCGTGCTTGAAATTCTGCCCGACGGTTACGGCTTTCTGCGCTCTCCCGATTACAACTACCTCCCGGGCCCAGACGATATCTACGTCTCGCCCTCACAAATCCGCAAATTCGACCTCAAGACCGGCGACACCATCAGCGGACAGGTGCGCCCGCCCCACGAAGGCGAAAAATATTTCGCGCTGGTCAAAATCGAGGCGGTTAACTTCGAGTCTCCCGACGAGGCGCGCAACAAGATTCTGTTCGACAACCTGACGCCGCTGTATCCGCAGGAGCGCATCAAGCTCGAAACCACGCGCGAAAACGCCAGCGCCCGCGTTATGGACTTGCTCACTCCGCTTGGCAAAGGACAGCGCGGACTGATCGTTTCTCCGCCGCGCGCCGGCAAGACCATGCTGCTGCAGAATGTCGCCAACTCGATTACAGCGAATCATCCCGAAGTGGTGCTGATGGTTCTGCTCATCGACGAGCGGCCTGAAGAAGTTACCGACATGCAGCGCTCGGTGAAGGGCGAAGTGATTTCCTCGACCTTCGACGAACCGGCTGCCCGGCACGTACAAGTCGCGGAAATGGTGATTGAAAAGGCCAAGCGCCTGGTCGAGCACAAGCGTGATGTTGTGATTCTGCTTGACTCCATCACGCGTCTGGCCCGCGCCTACAATACGATCGTCCCGCCCTCGGGCAAAGTGCTCTCCGGCGGCGTCGACTCCAATGCTCTACAGCGTCCGAAGCGATTCTTCGGCTCGGCTCGTAACATTGAAGAAGGCGGCTCGCTGACAATCATCGCGACGGCGCTGATCGACACTGGGTCGCGCATGGATGATGTCATCTTTGAAGAATTCAAAGGCACAGGTAATTCGGAAATCATCCTCGAGCGCAAACTGGTCGACAAGCGCGTCTTCCCGGCGATCGACATTCAACGTTCCGGCACGCGTAAGGAAGAGCTGCTGATTCCGAAAGAAGATCTGCAGCGTATCTGGGTTCTGCGCAAGGTGCTGAACCCGCTGTCGCCGGTCGAAGCCATGGAATTGCTGATCGACAAACTCAGCAAGACCAAGGGCAACAGCGAATTCCTCGCCAACATGAGCGCGCTGTAAAGTTATCCGCGGTGAATAAGGCCAGGGCGAAAGCCCTGGCTTTTTCTCTGTGAGCTGCGCCCTGTAGTGAGTGTGCTGCGGCGGCAATTCCGCCCGACGTATAATCTCCGCAGAGAGCGCTTAGTTGCCCGAGGTTCCCGTGTTATTCAGAAACCTTGTATGGATTTTTCTTCTCTGCCTGTTGGCCCTTCCGGTCGCCGCACAAACACCCCAGGTGCAGCATCCGCCTCAGCCGCCGCCCATGACCCCTCCCACCGGCGACGAAGACCAGGCCCGAGCCCACCTCGAAGCCGAGATGGCCAAGAAAGCCGCCAAAGAGCGCCTCGCCGCTCTCAAGAGTGATACGGATAAATTGTTGAAGCTCTCGGTTGAACTCAAGAATTACGTGGACAAATCTGATGAAAATGTACTCTCCCTCGACGTAATCAAGAAGGCTGACGAGATCGAAAAACTGGCCAAGAGTGTACGAGACAAAATGAAAGGGCCGAACTAGAACGCAGGGCGCCCCACTCTTCTCGCGCAGTTGGCGGGAGGGTGCGGATTGTGATTTTCTTAAACCAAATGAAAACGCCATCCCTAAGCTGGGATGGCGTTGTAGTTTTCAACGAATCCTATTCTGCGCCCTGCTTGATCCGCATTCCGTAGAACGAACGGTATACGAAGAACAGTGACACCAGGAAGAACGCCAGAGCCAGTACGCTGGTCAAAGTCCCATTGTCGGCGGACAAAGTAACGGCGAGTTCGACCGCCAGCAATCCGAACAGCGTCGTGAACTTGATCACCGGATTCAGAGCTACTGACGACGTGTCCTTGAACGGATCGCCAACCGTGTCGCCAATGACCGTGGCATCGTGCAGCGGCGTGCCCTTCTGCTTCATTTCGACCTCCACAATCTTCTTGGCGTTGTCCCATGCTGCGCCCGCGTTGGCCATGAAGATTGCCTGATACAAGCCGAAGATCGCGATCGAGATCAGGTAGCCGACGAAAAAGAATGGCTCGACAAAGGCGAAGGCCAGCGTGCCGAAGAAGACGGCAATGAAAATATTCAGCATGCCTTTCTGCGCGTACTTGGTGCAGATTTCGACCACCTTCTTGCTGTCGGCGATGGAAGCCTTCTCCACGCCTTCGAGTTTGATGTTGGCCTTGATGAACTCGACCGCGCGATAAGCGCCCGTGGTCACGGCCTGGGTCGAGGCGCCGGTGAACCAGTAGATCATGGCGCCGCCGGTAATCAGTCCGAGGAAGAAGGGAGCGTGCAGCAGCGAAAGTTTATCGACGTTCGCAGTGAGCCCGTTGGTCAGCGCCATGATGATAGAGAAAATCATGGTCGTCGCCCCGACGACGGCCGTGCCAATCAGCACAGGTTTCGCCGTGGCCTTGAAGGTGTTTCCCGCGCCGTCATTGGCTTCGAGCAGGTGCTTGGCGCGTTCGAAATTGATGGAGAGGTTGAAATCTTTCTTAATCTCCGATTCCACGTTAGGCACGTTCTCGATCAGAGAAAGTTCGTAGACCGACTGTGCGTTGTCGGTAACCGGGCCGTAAGAATCGACAGCAATCGTGACCGGACCCATGCCGAGGAATCCGAAGGCAACCAGGCCGAAGGCGAAGACGGCCGGAGCGAGCATTCCCGCAGCCATCGCCAATCCCATCGTGCTCATGTAGTAGGCGATTGCCATCAGGAACATCATCGACAATCCCAGGTAGTAGCCGGAGAAATTGCCGGCCACGAATCCGGAGAGAATGCCGAGCGAAGCGCCGCCCTCCTGCGCGGAGATGACGACTTCCTTCACGTGGCGTGATTCGGTCGAAGTGAAGGCCTTCACCAGTTCCGGAATGAGGGCGCCGGCCAGCGTGCCGCATGAGATGATCGTGGCCAGCTTCCACCACTGCGAGCCATCCACACCCAGAGTTGGGATCACAAAATAGGAAACCAGGTAGGTCAATCCGATCGAAACGATCGAGGTGATCCATACCAGCGAGGTCAGCGGTGATTCGAAGTTCATCTCATCGGACGAGCCGTACCTTGCCTTGGCAATGATGCTGTTCAGGAAATAAGACCCCGAACTCGAGACCAGCATCATGACGCGCATGACAAAAATCCAGACCAGCAACTGCACCTGAACGCTGGGATCCTTCACGCCCAGAAGAATGAAGGTAATCAGCGCTACGCCGGTCACGCCATATGTTTCGAAGCCGTCGGCGGAGGGGCCAACCGAGTCGCCGGCGTTGTCGCCGGTGCAATCCGCGATCACGCCCGGGTTGCGCGCGTCGTCTTCTTTAATCTTGAAGACGATCTTCATCAGGTCGGAGCCGATGTCGGCGATCTTCGTGAAGATGCCGCCCGCGATACGGAGCGCCGCCGCGCCCAGCGACTCGCCGATGGCGAAGCCGATGAAGCAAGGCCCGGCATAATCGCCGGGAACGAAGAGAAGAATGATCAGCATGATCAGCAGTTCGACCGAGATCAGCATCATGCCGATGCTCATCCCCGCTTCCAGAGGGATCTGGTAAACCGGATAGGGCTTGCCGGGCAGGGACGCGAAGGCCGTCCGTGAGTTGGCGAAGGTGTTTACGCGAATGCCGAACCAGGCCACGCCGTAGCTGCCCGCGATGCCCACCAGGCTGAATCCCAGGATGATCGCGACCCGCATGACTTCCATGTGCTGCAGCACGCCGAAATACAGAACAATGATTACCGCGATAAACACCCACAGCATTAGGATGAACTTGCCCTGCGTAACCAGGTATGTCTTGCAAGTTTCGTAGATGAGTTCGGAGATCTCGCGCATGGATCGGTGCACCGGCAGGTTTTTCAGGCGCATATAAATGACCATGCCGAAGGCGAGCCCGAACAGGCAGAACAGGATTCCGATCAGGAGCAGTTTGTGGCCGTCGATGGCTCCGTTAAAAAAGCTGACCGAAGAAAGGTCGGGCAGCTTCAGGGAAGCTTCCCCGGTGGGTTCGGAAGGCTGGGCAAAGGCGTTCGCGGCGCCGATGGTAAGCACCGCGGCGGTGGCGAAAATGTTTGTGGCTCCGCGGCGGGCGAGAGATAGAGCGGTGGCAAGCCAGGTATGCATAGAAAATTCCTCCGGATTAGGACGTGTTTAGATGTTGCCTTCCGCGAACCAACGCCGCCGCTGGCGACGTCATTTCCCGGAATTCCGAACACGCTTCCGCTGCAAACTTGAAGGAGTGCTTAAGCTTGGCCGCGTCGGAGCTTGCGCTGGGTTCGCCCGAATGACTTTTGGCTGAATGACTCCCAGAACCAGACCAAAGAGAGTAAGACCCTGATCCCGGTATCCTAGCGCAAAACGGGCATTTATAACACGTTGAGTAGGAAGGGTCAAACCTTAAAGGGGATGCGAATCCAAGGGGGCGAACCAATGGTTCCCGAATTGGTTTTCTAAATCTCTGTTCCCAAATCGGTTTTCCAAAAGGGTTAGCTCAACCCCTGCGGTTGCTGTAGACGATCTTGCCGGAGTGCTCGCTTACCACAAATTTCTGGCCAGGGATCGCGATCTGCACGTGCCGCTGCTCATGTTGCGGCACGAACAGGAATACCCGGGCAGGCGAATTCCACTCGCGCTGTAGTTCGGTGTCATCAATAAAGATGTGCGGAGCATCGGGATAGGTCGATCCCCACCACATGCTGGTCGTCCTGCCGTTGACCAGCTCGATGGGCCGCCTCAGATAGAACAGGAGGGAAGAGCCAAAGGCCTGATCGCCATAGATCACCACGTGATCGTCGGCGTGCAGTTGCGGAGCGATGTCCTCGGCAATGATCTTGGACCCTAAATAAGGATCGAATCGCACCAGGGCGATGTGCGCCGCAATGAGGAACAGGCCCATGGTGACCGCCAATGCCCAGGTGGAGGCGACGTCGCGACGCCGCGCCCGGAACCACAACGCCAGCGCGGGGCCGATCAGGAGAACAATCGCGGCCATGATCGCCGGCAGGCGCAGCGCGGCGAAGGAGTTGCCGGTCAGTTCGAGGAAGTGTCCCATCGACAGCGTGTCGGCCTGCAGGTCAGGCTTGGCCAGCACTGTGCCGATATCCGGAACGAATGGGAGCTGCCGCGAACTCCACAGGCCTGTCGTCAGCACTACGGTGATTGCCGTCCCAATCACGGCCATCGCGCCGGAGGTCCACAGCAGCCAGCGTCTGCAGCCCGATTCCTCTGCGCTGACCAGTTCACCCGCAAGTAGCAGCAGGATCGGAAAGTATGCCGGGAACGTGTAGTACTCCTGATTGGTGGAGAAAGAGAAGAAGACCAGCGTCACTGCCGCCCAGATGAAACATACCAGCCGCGTACGCGTTCGGAAAGTTGCTAGACTCTTAGCCCGAGCTGCGCCCTGCTTCCGGCGAGCCATCCAGTCGGCGATGGGATGGCGGAGCGCTATGGGCAAGTAAAGGCTCCAGGGGAAGAGCCAGACCATATGGAGCGTCCAGTAGAGCGAGTTCTCCTGCTTGTTGTAGTCCTTCGGAATGCGCTTGCCCAGGAAGCGCATGAAGTGCTCATTCACGAAGTAAAACCAAAAGAAATGCGGATTGCGAATTCCCGCCAGCACATGCCATGGAGTAGCGATGGCGAAAAATAACAGCAGGCCCGTGGCCATGTGAAATTCGCGCCAGCGCCGCCATTCTCCGCTCACACCCAGAAAGAGCAGCATGGCGAAACCGACCACTACCAGCGCGAGCAGTCCCTTGGTCAGGACGGCTAGCGCCAGGCATGCGTAACCGCCATACCATTGCCAGGCCTTCCTGTCTTCAAGCGCGGTTAGGAAACAGTAAAACGAACAGGCGATGAACAGACTGAGAATCGCTTCGGGAATCAGAACGCGCGAGAACAGGTAATATCCCACCGCGGTTGCCACGAACATGCCCGCGTAGATGCCGGCACGATCGCCAAACGCGCGACGTCCCCACTTCATGGCCAGCAGAGCGAGCCCCAGGATCGCCAGCATGGTAGGCACGCGCGCGGCAAACTCGTTCACTCCGAAGACGGCGTAGCTGGAGGCGATCAGCCAGTACATGAGCGGAGCTTTTTCCAGATACCGATTGCCGTTGATTTTCAGGGTGACAAGATCGTGTGTGGTGTACATCTCGCGAGCAGCCTCTGCGTGGGTGGCGTCGGCATCATCCTGCAGTCCGGGCGTGAAGGTCGAGCCAAAATAGACTGCCGCAAACAGGCACAGCACGAACACAACACTCATGCGGAACGATGGCCGCTTAGCTGGCGGAGGTGGCGGTGCGACTGCGACTTCCAGAGGTGCGACGACGGGCGGTACGGGTTGGGTGGGGGTGGTCGTCACTCTGCTGATAGCTCAAACCCTATGCTAACACTTGTTTCGCCAGCGATTTGCCCGGGAAATGCGCGGGCGTTCCTCAAACAACACGGTGCAACGCGATGCCGCTGTTCGCTTCCGGACACAGATATCCTGAGGCGGACAGAAGAATCCGTGTGCGGCGCAGGGTGCTGCCCGATTGCCCTTGTGCAATCAATGAGTTACTTCTGCCATGAATTTGGTCAGTGGTTTGCTCCTACGGTGGGCCTGACAGGTGGCTAATTATGGAGACTCTGTTTCAAGATCTGCGCTACGGCTTGCGAATGTTGGTGAAGAGTCCCGCCTTCACGGTGGTAGCCGTCGCGACGCTGGCGCTCGGCATCGGCGCCAACACCGCGCTGTTCTCGGTGATCAACGGCGTGTTGTTAAGCCCGCTGCCTTTTCCGCAACCCGATCAGTTGGTGACGCTGCATGAGAACAAGCCCAACTTCGAGGGCGGATCGGTTTCCTATCCCAACTTTCGCGATTGGCGGAAAGACAACCACAGCTTCTCTTCGCTAGCCCTGGCTCGCACCTACGCCTTCAGCCTGACCGGCGCCGGTGAGGCCGAACAGGTTAGCGGTGAATTCATCTCCTCCGATTTCTTCTCGGTGCTGGGTGTGAAGCCGGTCATCGGGCGCACTTTCACCGAGGACGAAGAGCCGGTCGGTGCCGGGCCGGTCGCGCTCATCAGCGAAGGATTGTGGCAGCGCAAGTTCAGTTCGGCACCCGACATTTTAGGCAGGAACATTACTCTCGACGGCAGAGACTTCAGTATCGTGGGAGTGATTCCCTCTAACTTTCGTCTGCTGATTCCGGGATTCCGGCAGAGTCAGATCTATGCGCCCATTGGGCAGTGGAGCAATCCGCTTCTGCTGAAACGCGGCGCTGGCCTGGGATTCCATGGGATCGGCCGGCTCAAGCCCGGTGTGACCATTGAACAGGCGCGAGCCGACATGGCAGGAGTGACGCGCAGTTTGGCGGAGGCCTTTCCGGACGCAGATAAAGGGATCACCGCCAAAGTGATGCCCCTCAAGCAGCAGATGATCGGAAGTGTCCGGTCTCTGTTGCTAGTGCTTCTGGCTGCAGTGGGCTCCGTGCTTCTGATTGCCTGCGTCAACGTCGCCAATTTATTGTTAGCCCGCGCCAGCAAGCGAACCCGCGAATTCGCCGTGCGCGCCGCCCTGGGCGCAACCCAGGCCCGGGTCGTCCGCCAGTTGCTTACGGAGAGCATCCTACTGGCTCTGGCCGGCGGCGGCTTGGGTCTGCTGCTGGCAGCATGGGGAACACGCGCAGCACTGGGAGTATTGCCCGCGGCCCTGCCGCGCGCCGAGCAAGTCGGACTTGATGCCCATGTGCTCGTCTTTACTGCCGGCCTCTCGCTGTTGGCGGGAATTCTTTTCGGGCTTACGCCCGCGCTCAAAACCTCCCAGCCGGATCTGCACGAAACCCTGAAGCAAGGCGGCCGGGGAGCGAGCGGCACACGCCATCGCATGCAAAGTGCATTCGTAGTCGCCGAAATGGCGCTCGCGCTGGTTCTGCTGGTCGGCGCGGGATTGACCATTCGCAGCCTGGCCAAGTTGTGGAGCGTCGATCCGGGCTTCAATGCGCACGACGTTCTTATGTTCGGACTTTCCCTTCCGCCCTCGATGGTGCACGCGAAAGCGGATGCGATCCGCGCCGCGTTTCGCGAATTTGATGACAAGCTCGCAGCTGTGCCTGGGGTCGAGGAGGTTTCGCAGACCTGGGGCGCAGTTCCTTTGAGCAGCGATGACGAGCAACTTTTCTGGCTCGAGGGTCAGCCTAAGCCCGCGAACGAAAACGACATGAACTGGGCCATCGACTACATCGTCGAACCTGGCTATCTGAAGGCCCTGGGCGTTCCGCTAGTGCACGGCCGCTTTTTTACTGCGCAAGACAACGAGCACTCGCCCCTGGTGGTTGTGGTCGATGAGGTGTTCGGCCGAAAATATTTTCCCGGTCAGGATCCCGTGGGCAGGCGCATCAACATCAATCACATCGACCGGCCGGCGGAGATTGTGGGTGTGGTCGGCCACGTGAAGCAGTGGGGCCTGGACACGGACGATCAGCAATCGCTGCGATCCGACCTTTATATTCCGTGCATGCAGATGCCCGACGAATTTGTGGCGATGTCTCCTACGAGCTCAGCGGTGATGGTGCGAACGGAAGGCAACTCGCTCGGACTTTTCGATTCCATTCGGAAGATGAACGCGCAGATGAGCAACCAGCAGGTCGTCTTTGGGGCGCAGACGATGGAATCGCTGATTTCCGATTCCATGGCCTCGCGGCGGTTTTCAATGATTCTGCTCGTCGTGTTTGCGGTGCTGGCGCTGTTGCTGGCGAGCGTGGGAATTTATGGTGTCATTTCTTATGTGGTCGGGCAGCGCACCAATGAGATCGGACTGCGCATGGCGCTGGGAGCGCACCAGCGGGACATTCTGGTGCTGATCTTGAGCCGCGGTGGAAAACTTGCCGGCCTCGGAGTCGGCATCGGACTGGCCGCAGCCCTGGCCCTCACCCGCCTGATGACAAGTCTGTTGTACGGAGTCGGCGCAACCGATCCCGTAACTTTTGTGGGAGTCGCGCTGCTGCTGACCTTGGTCGCGCTCGCCGCGTGTTACATTCCGGCCCGCCGCGCCGCCAAGGTCGATCCCATGGTCGCGTTGCGCTACGAATAGGCCAACTTACGGTTTGTTCCAGGCGTGAAGGCGCGGCAGCCAGCGGCGCACGTTGTGGCGATAGTCGTCATAGTCGGCGCCGAACTTTGCGCGCAGCGTGGGCTCTTCATAGAAAATCACGAACAGATGTATGCCCAGAGCGACGGCCACAACGGATGCGATCAATATAGGGTCGGGATGGCCGAACACGATCCAGAGGCCGATCCATCCGGCGGCGAAGCCCACATACATGGGGTTGCGAACATAGCGGTAGAATCCCACGACCACCAGTCGTTGCGGCGGAGCGATCGGGGCGGGAGTGCCGTGGCCGGTCCACCCGAAATCCCAGACGCAGCGCAGAGCGACTGCGAATCCCAGAACGGAGGGAATCGCGCCCATCCAGCGCCACTGGGCCGCGCCCGCGGTTTCCACACGAAAGCCGAGCCATTCCGGCAGCAGCCAGAACCATAGCGAGAAGAATGCAGATCCCACGATTAACGAAGCCAGCGCCGGGAGCCAGTGATTTTCTGGGGAACTTGTTGGCGGATTTGCAACCTGTGTCTGCGGCATAGATCCTCCGTAAAAAATCCTTTCTATTAGGAACTTACGAGGACCGCCAGGATTGGTTCTGCGTTTCGCTTGGGTCGTCGCCCCTCATTACGAGCTGGGATAATTCCGCGCCTGTTCGAGCCAGGTGTTGACGTCCCTCTCCGGTGCGCCGGCCTTATGGAGATAGGTGCGCATCTCCGCTTCGGACATCGAGTTCGATGTGCTCGTGATTGTGCTCTTGGGAAAATCGATTCCGAGCACGATGAAGGTCTCGGGCTTCGCACCCTTTATCTGCACCACGCGATATTTTGTTGCCATGTTTTTCATTCTCCCTTCAGTCGATGTTCGCCATTATCGGTGGGTGATTCGCCAGCTGTCCACTCCGCGCTCGGCTTCAACGACGTCCTGCGGGTTCATGGCTTTTCTCAAATCATTGAGCAGCGGCGAACTTTCCTTCACCGACTCTTGCGCCAGCATCAGCCATTTATAGGCCGCGATCTGGTCGCTCGAATTCTTTTCGGCGGCCAGAAGTCGCCCCAGCCGGAACTGTGCCTTGGGCATACCCTGCTCGGCGGCCAGCTGAAAATAATGCGCAGCCAGCGATCGATCGGCCGGCACGCCATTACCCTCTTCGAAGATCGTTCCCAGATCGTATTGCGCGCTGAGCTGTCCCTGGTCGGCAGCGGCGATAAACAGGCGCCGCGCTTCCTGCAAATCCTGGGGAACGCTTTCGCCGAAGGCGTAGCGAACGCCCAGGCCAAACTCACCGTCAGCCTGCCCTTGATCCGCGGCCATGCGATACCACTTCACCGCCTGATCATAATCGGGCTTGCCTTCGAGGCCCATGGCAAAAATGTTTCCCAGAATCGCCTGCGCTCGCGCATTGCCCAGTTGGCCGGCCTTTTCAAAATATTGCGCGGCGCGGCTGATGTCGGCAGTCGTGCCTTCGGGCGGGCGCGCGTAATAGCCGGCGAGATCCAGAAGCGCGGGCAGAAGATTCTGGTCGGCCGCTACTGTGAGCCAGTGAACATATTCCGTGTTGTCTTGCGGCACGCCGCTTCCGCGCTTGTACATCAGGGCCAGGTTGTACTGGGCAACCCTGTCGCCGTTTTCCGCCGCGTGCCGGAACCAGGTCGAGGCCTGCGCCGGATCTTTCGGCATTCCGATTCCGTCGGCATACATCAGTCCGATGCTGGTGGCGGCGTCGACTGATCCGTGCGCGACGGCTTTCTTGTACCAGTCAATCGCCTCAGCCGCGGCGGGCGCGCTGCGGCCGATTCCGGCTTCGGCGAAGATGCCCAGCGATTCCTCCGCCGCCATGAAGCTCTGGTCGGCTGCCTTATGCAGCCAGCGCTCGGCTTCGGCATCATCCTTCTTCAACAAGGTTCCGGCGTGATAGGCGAGACCAAGAGTTGTCTCCGCTTCGGGATCGCCCGCCTGCGCCTTGTCTTCGAGGGGTTGCAGTTCTTCGATTTCAAGGTCGCGAGCCTTGGCCTGGAGCACGTAGGCAGAAGGCCGCGCTGAAGCGGACGCCCGCGCTAAAGAAGGAGCGTCCGGCTTCGCCGTGACCATGGGGACGGGCGCTCTCTTCGCTGGCTCGGCGTGTGGTCGATCCTTTGCCGGAGCAACAGGATTCACCGCATCTTTCGCGATGGAAGCTGAAGGGTGCGCCGCGTTCGCCGTAATGGGCGCACCGGTTGGCGACGACAGTTCGATGACGAGCTGGTTCCCCGCGGCCTTGAACTCAAAGTTAAGGGGATGGCTGGAATCGACCACGATGCGGGTGACCGGAGGACTGGCGCTGTTCAGCGCTACGCGCACATCGTTAATCCCCTCGAGTTTGACGGGGATACGCTTGGACGGGCCTTGCAGCGAAAATCCCGGGAAGTCGAACACCAGGCGGTTGGGATTGGTGAGTTGCTGCGCCTGCGGGATGAGTGGAGCGGTGAGGTCGATGGTGACGGAAATCCCCTGCGGGCGCGAAGTGATCACAACGTTGCCCAGGGAATTTTGTGCATGGAGCAGGCTGTTGCTCAGCAACAGTGCGAGGACGAGCAGGCGCGAGAATATGGCAGGGCGCGCTATCACAGATTTCCTTGAAGCCTCTGGAACGCCAGCAGCATTGTACCGCCCGCAAGTGATTGCTACCGATTGGGCGGAGGCGGCGGCGGAGGCGGGATCGTGGTCTCGCCGCTGGAAGGTTTCGGCTGAGGACTTGTAATCGCTCCCGGGTCTTCCAGCAGATTGGTTTTGATTTCGAGTTTTTGCTGGGCGACAGCATTGATTTCCGTCTCGAAGGTCTGGTAGCCGGGCAGGCTAATTCGGATGCGGTGCTGGCCGGGAATAACCAACAGCGCATGTCCCAAGCCCTGGAATTCGCCGACGTGTCCGATGAGCTGGCCATCGATGAAGACAGCGGCGCGCTCAGGTTTCACGGTCATTTTTATGGTGGCCATCGGACCTGAATAAGCAGTCGTCGGCGCCTTCTGCATCTGTACCAAGACGGTCTGTTTTTTGCCCGGTTCGACGTTCACGGTCTGGGTAAAATCCTGATAGCCGTCCTGGCGCACGCTGATCATGTGCGCGCCCGGCAGCAAGAGTATTTTCTTGTCTCCTTTGAGCTCTTTGAGGTAGCCGACGTACTGTCCGTCAATCCAAACGCCGGAATCCCGCTCAACCTTGGTTTGTCCTTTGAGCTCAACCTCGCCCAGTACTTTGTTGTCAGCGTAGACATAGCCCGCCGGGACCATGACCGTCGGGACGAAGGTCGCCGAGACTATGAGCATGAGGAGGCCCATGAGCGCCACTGGGAAGCAGGATTTTCTCCGTATGATTCGGTCGAGTGCCATCGGTAAGGCCGCAAGCGAGCTGCGCCTGATTCTTAGAGGCGGAAGAGTGCTGATGTGTTGTCATGGAAATGGCGCTACTAACAAGGAGTTGCGGCGCGCCGCTCACTCCCAAGAAATGTTCGCCGCCGATGAACATTCGAGCTCTGCGGATGGCAAAGCTGCTGTCATCCGCCGCTAAAACAACGCTGGGTCGAAGCCGTCGGGGAAATTTGGCTGGTCTGCCTTATTCCACTGATCGTATGTGTAGACGGAATCCTGGTCGGCGCCCCATCCCCGAAACTTTACCTCAAGTGGCAGATGATCCTCAGACCGCAGGCAAAGTGTTTGAATAATTTTTCGTTGGGCAACATCGGCGGTGGGAATAGTCGCGATGTAGTCATAGCAGGTCTGGCCCGCGATGGATCGGGGATGGTTGTCGACATGAATCTCCCCGCCATTCAGCATCAGATCGAAACCGGCCGGAATTCCCAGTCCATATACATTGGTCAGATCGCCGCAACCCTGTACTGTAGCTGCCTTGATGCCACCCGGAACCTTGACCCATTTCTCGGACGTTTTCGCGTAATAAGTGCCTTCGAAATGAATCTCTGCCTTCTCAGGAGAGGCAAGCTGGTTAGTCACTTCGTAACGATAGCTTGGGCAAAATACCCACACATCTTTAGTCATGGGCGGTTCGCCGGCTAGATAATTCGGACCATCATAGTGGAAGTGAAAGCTGCGGACTTTCTGGAGGGCAGCGCGAGTTTGCTCCACATCCTGCCTGATCATTCTTTTTTCGTGATTCGCTAATGCGAAAAACACTATGAGCCCTGCTATCACACCGGCAACCGATATGCTCAGCCACTTCTTCAATTTCTTTCTCCCGAAAAAGCTCACGCGAACGGATGGCGTCAAACTACCGCCCCGACGTTCCCGAGTCCGATTGCGCTGCCGAAGAGTCAGGAGCCGCCATACCCTGCCCTAGGCTGGATCCAATTTGTGGGGGTTGAATCGCAGGCACACTATTCCAATTGCTGAACTGGTAGGTTTCTTGGACACTCGCCAACTCAACTGGTAAATGGCTTTCTTCATCGATGCAGAGTGTCGCCACCGGTTCAGGTCTCGATCCCGGCACCGGGTTCAGTAAGTTCCAAACGCGGCATGTACGCCCGGCTATTGCTTTTGATGGTCCTCGGCTGATTCGGCCGCTTTCACGGATGCGGCGCAAGTTAACAGCGAGACCAAGATTATTGATTTGCGGACCTCCGCTGCAGTGTCCGAACTCGTTGCCGGGGCGCGAGCTCCACTCTCCGGTTGACTGCTGCGTGTAATAGATGTGGCCGACGTGTACTTCTCGCGCGTCTTGTTGATTTATGGTCGTAGTCGCATCGTAGTCGAACGGACAGACCACATCCTCCTCAACCCTAAGCGGCCCGCTCGTATGGGTTACGTGCCAGGATTTGGCATTGGCAACCAGCGGAATGGCGAGATCTAATTCTCGTAGACCGGCGCTGCTCCAGTAGGAATAGCTAAGAGCGATGATCAAAACCGAGACTGCTCCGAGCACAAGCCTAGCGAGCCTGCTCGTGCGGATATATGAAAATGTGGAAGTCATCCCGGTTATTACAAGGGTGGTCTCCACGAATGTACAGGTTACCTTCGTGTCCTGACGTCGAGGGCGAATGATATTCCGACAAGTACTGAGCGCCGGCCGCGGTTTGCTATTCCTTCATGCCCAGCTGCCAGAATAAAAACGAATACACGTCGGTGAACTCTTCGATCTGCTTGGTGACCGGTTTGCCTGCGCCGTGGCCGGCCTTTGATTCGATTCTTAATAAGATCGGGCGCGTTTTGCTGGCACCATTTTTGGCTTCGGCCTGCATCTCCGCGGCCATTTTCTTGGCGTGCATGGGATCCACGCGGGTATCAAAATCTCCAGTCATGAATAGGATCGCGGGATACTCCGTGCCCACCTTCACGTGGTGATAGGGCGAATAGGCGTAAAGCCACTTGAATTGCTCGGCGTTGTCGGCGCTGCCGTATTCGGGGATCCAGAGTTTGGCGATCTGAAAATTCTGGTAGCGCAGCATGTCGAGCAGTGGTACCTGGCAGACGACGGCGCGAAACAGGTCAGGACGCTGCGTGATCATCGCGCCCATGAGTAGGCCACCATTTGATCCACCCTGAATCGCGAGATGATTCTTGTCGGTATATTTCTCGGAGATCAAATGCTCGGCCGCGGCGATCATGTCATCGAAGACGTTCTGCTTTTTATCGAGCATGCCGGCCCGATGCCAGTCTTCGCCGAACTCGGCGCCGCCGCGCAGGTTCGCGACAGCGAATACGCCGCCGTGCTCCATCCACAGATAAGCGGTGCGGCTGAACGTCGGCGTAAGGCTGACGTTGAATCCGCCGTAGCCGGTCAGCAGCGTGGGATTCTTCCCGTTCTTAGTGACACCCTTCTTGTGCACGATGAACATGGGCACGCGCGTGCCGTCCTTGGAGTTGAACCACTCTTGCGCGACTTCGTAGGCGGAGGGATCGATGGAAGGCGCGTCGACTTTGGTCCAGAGAGAACTGATAAGAACAGAGGCCGGCGATTGGATGCTCGCGAACTTCATCGCCACTGGTTTCAGGTCAAGCAAGTAGATGCTTGGCGGCATGGTGAAGGATTGAAAGCCGTACAAAACTTCGTCGTGATCCCACTTCCCGCCCGATCCAAACACGGTACCCAGAGCCGGAAGCACGATATCGCTGAGCTTTTTCCCATCCAAATCGAAAATCTTGAGTTGGGAAGCCGCGTTCTGCTCGTACTGCGCGAAGAGTTTTCCACCGTACACCGCTGCGCCCTGCAGTACGGCGTCCGCCTGCGGAATGATTTCCTTCCAATGCTCGCGATCGTAGTCGCCGGCATCGGCGACGAACACGCGGTAGCGCGGCGCATCTTCATTCGTAGTGATATAGAGTTTGCCGTCGTAGACTTCGGCTCCATAAAGAAAATTCTTGCCCGTGGTGATGCGCGTGGGGGGCGTGTTCTTCTTCAGATCCATCAAATAGAGTTCAGACTTGGTCCAGCCCTCGGAAACGTTGATCAGAAGCCAGTCCCCATCGTTCGATAGCGACACGCTCGGCCAGTCCTCAGGATCACGGCCTTCTCCGAAGACAAGATCATCATGGTCGACATCGTCGCCAAGCTGGTGATAGAAAACGTGCCGGTTGTACATTTCCTGCCCGGCAGGAACATCGCCCGGTTTGGGATAGCGCGTGTAGTAGAAGCCGGAATTGTCGTGCAGCCACGCGACCGAGGCCGCCCGCGTGCGATCGATGGTGTCAGGAAGGATGGTGCCGGTCTTGGTTTCGATGACGTGAAGAGTGCTCATTTCCGAACCGCTGGGCGATGTGCCGTAGGCGACGTACTTGCCGTTTTCGCTCGGCTGAAACCAGTCGAGCGCGACGGTGCCGTCAGCGGCGAGTTGATTGGCGTCGATGAGCACGCGATCAGGACCGTCTATGGAGTCGCGCACGTAGAGTACAGGCTGGTTCTGCATCCCCTCGCGCTTGGTATAAAAGTAATGCCGGCCAGCGATCTGCGGAGGTGTGATGCTGCCGATGGAAAGTAATTCAGTCAGGCGCTTGTGAATGGCGCCGCGCCCGGAGAGCGGATCGAGCAGGGCGCGCGTGTAGGCCATTTCTTCCGCGACCCACTTCTGGGTCTCCGGGCTCTTGCCGTCTTCCAGCCAGCGATAGTTGTCGATGACCTTGGTGCCGTGAAAATCCTCCTCGAAGGGCTTCACCGCGGCCCTGGGCGGCGCCGACGGAGCGGTCGATTGCTGGGAGTTGTCGGCGGCATAAATCGCTGCGGCCAGCAGAAAGAGGGAAGAGAGCGACGAGAACAAACGCGGACCTCCTGTCACGGGCACCTCGAAAACAATCGCAAAAATCAGAGCGGACAAGGCAAAGCCTAACAGAAACGCGACGCGCATTTCTTTGTGCTTCTTGCGCAGACCGGAAGTGGGAACGAAGGTTGCCCCGTTACGAGAGAGTGCTTTGCCGGCGTGGCCCGAAATGCTATCATCAATATCGATAGCCAGAGGCCGGGCCCTCAGCGCCCAGCCGACAACACTCCTCAGTAGCTCAATGGCAGAGCATTCGGCTGTTAACCGAAGGGTTGTAGGTTCGAGTCCTACCTGAGGAGCCATTCTTTTCCAGCCCAAATCTACGATTCCAAGTCAATCAGACGCAGGAAGCTATCAACTGCACAACTCTGCTACCGCGCATTCCGCTTTAGGCGGCGGAATAATATACTGCTGGGATGAGCAAACACCTCGAATCGCTATATCAGAACCTTCTCAACGGCAAGCTACCCCATAACCTGAGTTGGAGCGAGGCTGTCGAACTGGTCGAGCATCTGGGTGAGGTCCAACCGCACGGAGACGATGAATTTGTGTTCCGCGTCGGCAGCCAGCGCGCGTTTTTCAAGCGGCCGAGCACTCATGATCTCGGCTTGGAGGAAGTTTCCCGGTTGCGTAAATTCTTGAAAGAAGCCGGATCATCTGTGCCTAAATCAGGCGCGCAGGTGGAAGAACCCTCCCAGGCGGGCCGTATGATTGTGGTCATCGATCACCATGTCGCCCATGTTTACCAGGATTTGGGTGGAAGTCGTCCGACAGACGAACGCAATGTGAGACCTTACGATCCGTTCCATTTCCATCATCATCTGATTCATCGAAAGGAAGCGCACTACCGTGGGGAGCGCGTACCCGAAGAGGATTCATTTTATGAGGAGATCGCGAAAGATATCACTACGGCGAAAGAGATTGTCCTCATCGGTCACGCCACCGGAAAAAGCAACGCCGCTGACTTCTTGAAAGAATACTTGAAGACCCATCATCCCGATATTTCCGCACGGGTCATCGCCACCGAAAGCGCAGACCTGTCGGCGGTGACCGAGCCGGAAATTGAAACTCTAGCAAAGCGCCACAGGATCGCGGCCGCCTGACAGCGTGAATGCATGAGGTCAGCGCCTGAATGTTAGACGCCGGTGACGTAAGCACCTAACTCGTGCTGCTCATGCGCTGGCTCCTCCCCCTCCCGCAGATGCCGGCAATATCGGGTAGAATGCCGCCGACATCTAGCGGAGGTGAACTTTGCATCCCCAGAGATTGCTCTTGACTGCGGCTCTTGCCATATTCCTGGCGTTCGCATCCGCGGCTTGTTCGCAAAGTTTGGAGACCATCGACAACCCCAAGGGCGGCAAGATCGTTTATGGAAAGGTCGACGGCCAGAGTAGCGAAGCCGGCGCCATGGCGGCGGTACTGCACTCCCTCCATACTCAGTATGGCGACCGGCCACAGGTCGGCAAGGTATTTCAAGTGCGCGGCACCAACTCGGTAGCCGTGTTCTTCACACTGGTGAAGCGCAATCAGGGAAATGCGAATCTGGCGGGGATGCTGATCGCATCCAAAGTCTCAGACCACGTGGAGGCCGCGGTGGTGACCGACGATGCGGCGCGCTTTGGTTCGACGATCAATCCAATGCTGGCCACCTTGTTCAAAGTGTGGCATCCCGCCGGCGATTCGGGCGGTGTGGCTGCAGCCTCCGGTAAATCCGCGGCGCTGCAGCAGTACACGCTCCCGGATCGCTCTGCTTCCGTAGGCTTGCCGCAGGGTTGGAAGGTGCTGCCTGCGAGCGGAGGAGGCACCATTATGGCCGAAGGACCCAGCGGAGAAGCAGTCGCTCTCGGCTATCCCTATCTCGCGAGTGACACCAATAATCCGGGCGTGCGACAGACCATGGCTACGCTGCAACGCGGCGGCCTGCGCAATACCTCCTACGCCAAGGCGCTCTACTACCCTTACGGCGGAGATTTAGGCAAGACGTTTGTCGACCTGCTGCAGATGTCCCGCCAGCATCAGGGGCAAGAGCCGGTCTCGATCAAGATTGCGAGTGAAACTCCCATGGCGGGCAAGGTGCACTGCGCGCACCTGCTGGGACAGATCGATCCCAAAGATGGCAAAGGCACGCGCGAGATGAACACCGTTTTCTGCACTTCGCCGCCAGGGCGTTTCGGCGGCTACATGAATCTGGCGTATCACACCGCGGTGCCGATGGCACTGGCAGGCAATGAACGCGCGACGATAGGTGCGATTCTGGCTAGCTTCAGCGTAAACAATGCCCTGGTGCAGCAGCAGGCCAATGCCATTGCAGCGCCGGCGATCGAGCAGATCCACGAGATTGGCCGCCGCGCAGCGCAACAGGCCGCCAGCGCCCACGCCGCGGAAGACGCACACAACGCGAGTGTGGAAAAAATGTGGGACGAGCGCGACAAAACCAATCAGGGATTCAGCAACTATCTGCTGGAACAGACCGTGATCCAGGACAACGAGAAGGGCACGCATAGCACGGAATGGAATGCCACCGCGGATGCCATGGTGAAGAGCAATCCGCAGAGATACGAGTACGTGCCGAACCAGAATTTCTGGAAGGGCATGGACTACTGAGGATCGAAACACTGACTCAGCACTGCGCCCGATCCCAAATGTTAGCTCAGTCCCCTCTCCCGTCCCCCGCCGTTAAAGCCGAGGCGAAATGAATTTGATGTAAGACTGCGTCCTCGAGACATTCGCTGAACTGGGAAGCGGCTTGCGTTCCGAGTGAGTCCATTCGGGACATCGTCACTGGTGTGCTTCGCCCCAACCCTTCGTTTTTTTGTAGATCGCCCGCTGCAGTTTTCTTTTCTGGTAGACAAGCTCCCATACTTATCGTTGTTTCGGCAGGAATCACACACTACAAGAATGTTCACCTGTTTTTCCCATTTGTATAGTCGTGTTCGATTTCATGCTGACTGCGGCTTTGAGTGGCTTCAGGGCGACTGATGGTCGGCTGACTGCACATTTCCGTGTCAAACCGCGAAATTTGCGGGCTGAGGGCAATACCAACTCCGGCGCGTCGTACCCCGACGCCGGAGACTCTGATCAGCGGAGATGAATCTATGACGTCGCGCAGTTCGACCCGGATCTTTGTATTCCTGGCCCTGACAGCTTTGCTCCTTCCGGGAGCTTTGCTGGCGCAGAGCACGACCAATGGCGCAATCAGCGGAACCGTAACCGACGCGAGCGGCGCGGTTCTTCCGAATATCGCCGTTAATCTGAGAAGTATTGAGAAAGGCTTCACGCAAAAGACGAGCACGAATGCACAAGGCTTCTACGAGTTCCCGCTGCTCGAACCCGGCACGTACAACGTGGCCATCGCAGCTCACAATTTCAAAACTTCCAGCGCGACCACGACGGTGAGCGTGGGAAGCAATGCCATCATCAATGTGAAACTGGAAGTCGGCGCGGAGGGAACCACGGTCGAAGTTTCCGGCGAGGCTCCGCTGCTGCAGACTGAGAGCTCGGAAATTTCCACGACCTTCAATGCGCGCGAGATTTCCGAAGTCCCGAACCCCGGCAACGATTTGACCTTCGTGGCGCAGACTGCCGCCGGTTCAGTGATGAACACCGGCATGGGCATGGGAAACTTTTCCAGCTTTGGCGTGTCAGCCTCATCGAATTTGTTCACTCTGAATGGAATGTATGACAACGACCCATTCCTGAACTTGAACAACTCGGGCGCAACTAACCTGCTGCTGGGCAACAACGAAGTGCAGGAAGCAACCGTTGTGACCAACGGCTACTCCGGCCAGTACGGCGGGTTTGCGGGCGCCAACGTCAACTACATTACGAAGTCGGGATCGAACAACTGGCACGGCAACGCTAGCTATTACTGGGATGGCCGCGCCATGAACGCGAACAACTTCTTCAACGTGGGCAACAATGGTCCGCGACCGTTTGTGAATGCCAACCAGTACGCTGCCTCGTTCGGCGGACCGATCAAGAAAGACAAGGCGTTCTTCTTCTGGAACTATGAAGGCTTGCGCGTGATTTTGCCGACCAGCGCGCAGGTGATCACGCCCACGTCCAGCTTCGAGACGGCCATCACCGACAATTTGAATTCGATTGGCCTGTCACAGTCGGTGCCGTTCTACCAGAACACCATCTTCCCGCTATACGACAAGGCAGCGGCAGCCGTGGCCTCGCGCGTAGTTCAGGGCGTACCCACCGCGACGGATATCACTGGTTGCGATGGTGGCACGTACACTGACGCGACCACCGGACTCAGCTATGGCGGAACGAACTTGCCCTGTGCGCAGTCGTGGCGCGGCGAAGCGCCGAACTTCACCCACGAATTTCTAACCTCCGGCCGCTTCGATTTCAACCTCACCAACAACGATAAAGTTTTCGTGCGCCTGCAGGAAGATAAAGGCGTCCAGGCGAGCTTCACTGACCAGATCAATCCGCTGTTCAATGCAGTCAGCACCCAGCCGGAATATCAAGGCCAGGTGAGCTGGAACCGGGCGTTTGGCGCAAGGGCGGCGAACAATCTGGTGGTTTCCGCACAGTACTACAGCGCGATTTTCTCCACTGCGAACTTGGCCAGCACGCTGGCGGCTTTCCCGACAACCATCTCCATCAATGACGGAGCGCTTACCCCGCTGGGCGGGGAGGATTTTGTCTGGCCGCAGGGACGCAACGTTACCGGATACCAGGCAGTCGATGATTTTTCGTATAGCCTCAACAGCAAACACACGCTGAAGGCGGGCCTGTATTTCCATCGCAACCTGGTCAGCGATCACGATTACGGTCTCTTCAGCAGTGGCTTAGTCCTGCCGCTCACGCTGGATGACTTTTACTATGGCGGCTTTGGAACCGGCCTTACCGGCGGCGGGGAGACGCTGTTGAATCAGTCGTTCCCCACGTCGCTGAATCAGCCGATCAAACTTTATCAGCTGGGCTTGTATGCGCAAGACGAGTGGAAGGCAACGCCATCTCTCAAGTTGACGCTGGCGTTACGTGCCGATCACAACTCGAATCCACTGTGCGGAACGAATTGTTTCGCGCATTTTTCCGCCCCGTTTGCCGATATCAGCCATGACCCCACAATCCCCTATAACCAGGTGATCCAAACTGGCGTGGGCCAGGCGATCCCGTCGTTTACCAACATTTCATGGCAGCCGCGTTTCGGTTTCTCCTGGACCCCGTTCGGATTGAAGAATACGGTGCTGCGTGGCGGAATCGGTTTCTTTATGGATACATTTCCAGGATTGATTGCGGATAGCATATCGAGCAACCCTCCGCTCCTGAACTCGTTCCCGTTCAACATTGCAGGAAATCTTGCTCCCACGCAGCAAGCCACCAGCACTTGTCCACCCACCGTGTGTGTCGCTGCTGTCGGCGGCAACATATTCAGCACCGCGTCGATCTCGAACGCAGCGCTGGCCGCAGGATTCGGCAGCGGAGGAACGCTGGCCTCGATTACCACCACGGCGGCTAATAACGGTGGAGTGTTTTCGCCGCCGGCGTTCAATAACATCTCCTCGATCAAGGCCCCGACCTATCAGGAGTGGAACCTGGAAGTGCAGCAGGCGATCGGACGTGACACTTCGCTCACCATCAACTACGTTGGCAACCACGGCATTCACGAAACCGCGTTCTTCAACGGCGTGAATGGTTTCTGCCCGGCGTCCGCGTGCCCCAACGGCTTTGTGGGCCTGCCGACAGCACCGACCGATACGCGTTTCGGCACGGTGACTCAAATTCAAACTGCGGCGGTCTCGAATTACAACGGTCTGTCGTTCACGGCCCAGCATCGTTTTGGCCATGGACTTCAGATGCAGGTCAATTACACCTGGAGCCACGCGCTGGATGAAATTTCCAACGGCGGCTTCAACGCGTTCATCTCGAACAATCCTGGAATCGGCCGAGTGGGCAGCCTGCTCAACCCGATCGACCAAAACAATATCCGCGCCTACAACTATGGCAACGCCGATTATGACGCCCGCCATTACCTCAGCCTGAACTACGTTTACGAACTGCCCAAGGGGCCGACTCCGTTCCTGAAAGGCTGGCAGCTCTCCGGGACTTTGTTTGCCCGCAGTGGTTTGCCTTACACCGTCGTCGACACCGGCGCTTCGGGTATATTAGGCAACCAGAATTATGGTGCCGCCGTGTACGCCAACTATTCGGGGCCATCGTCGAAGCCATCGTGCCAAAGTCCGAGTAGCATTTCATCGGGACCGTGCTTGTCGACCTCGATTTTTCCCGATATCGCCAACGGCCAGACGATCCTCGACTCGAAGGGAAATCCGATCGGAACTGGTGCGGCGCAGTTGCTGTCCGGAACCGAGATTCAGCATCGCAACCAGTTCATCGGTCCCAAGTATTTCGACACCGATATGACGGTCATGAAGTACACCAGCATTCCGCACTGGGAGGGCGCGAAGATTGGAGCGGGAGCCCAGTTCTTCAACCTTTTCAATCACCCCAACTTCGAAGGACCGGTGAACGACATCAATAGCCAGAATTTTGGCAATGTTCTTGACACCGTAAATACTCCAACCAGCATCTTAGGATCATTCCTCGGCGGAGATGCTTCGCCGCGACTGATCCAGTTGACGGTTAAACTTAATTTTTAGTCTTTGACCTATGAGCAAGTGGCAAATCACGTTAGCAACCTTGCTGTTAACGTGGCTTTCAATGAGCATGCCGGCGCCCGGTCAAGTGGACCTGAAGGTCCACCGGGCGCCGGATTTTGGCGACGGCGACGTCTGGCTCGATCAGGGGTCGCCAGTTCCACATCACATCTCGGAATATCGCGGACACGTCGTTCTCGTCGATTTCTGGGAATACACCTGCATCAATTGCATCCGCGACTTCGGCGTCATCAAGCGCTGGTACCGCAAATATCATCAATACGGCTTTGACGTGATCGGCGTGCACTATGGCGAATTCAATATTGGATTCGACGTCAACAATGTGCGGGAGGCGGCCAAGCGTTTTCTTCTGCCCTGGCCCGTGGTTGCCGACCAGCAAGGTACAACCTGGAAGGCTTACGACGCACAGGGCTGGCCTTACCGCTATCTGATCGATCCGCAAGGCAACATCGTGATGAGCGTCTTCGGGGAAGGCAACAATCGCGTAATGGAGGAAAAACTTCGCGAGTTGTTGGCGGTGAGTCATCCCGAGGTCATGAAGGTCGACCTCGATCCCGATGAAAACGAATTCAGGCCGGAGTGCGGAGTAGCCACGCAGGAAACTTTCCTGGGCCAGCTTTACGGGCGTGGAGCGGTCGACGATTTGAACGATCATCAGATCGGAGACGTAGCCGAATTCGTGCCGCCACATTCGCCTCCTGACGGCGGAGTGATGCTCGCCGGACGCTGGCGCGTGGAGCGCGACGGCGTGACGTCCGACGCCAAGGGAGCCTCGGCTGAAGTGCGTTATCACGCAAGATCGCTCTATGCGGTTCTGAGCCCTTCGCATACCAAGCAAGTACGCGTGAACCTATTTCAGGATGGCGCGCCGATGCCCAAGGAAACTGCCGGGGCGGATGTGAAGTTCGACTCCAAGGGAGCCTATATCGATGTGGTCGACGCCCGCATGTATTACCTGCTGCGGGGGCCGTCGCTGAATGCACATCTAGTCGCGCTACAGGCCGACGGCGCGGGGCTCACCGTGCACTCGTTCACCTACGGCAACAACTGCCAGCTATCCGACAATCCGTGATGTGAATGTGGCGCGGGCGCTCCTGCCCGCGGACTAGTCATGAAGAAAAGAATCTGTGCCGATCCAGAATTCGGCCAGGGATCGCAGATTCTTTTTGTACGTTCGCGTCACTGTGTATTCTTTCCCGCCCTTCACGCGCAGTCCGTATTCTCCAGTGGGATAGGGCTTGATCTCTTCCACGAACGAACTGTTGACCAGGACTGAGCGGTGGATTCGGATGAAGCCATAAGGCTTGAGTTTTTCAGCGAGAGTCGAGATCGATTCGCGGAGCAGGTGAGAGCCGACTTCCCGCTGCAAAAGCAACAGCACGTAGTTGCCCTCAGCCTGTACCGCGACAACGTCGCCGGGATTGATAAATAAAATCCGGCCATTGGCTTTGATAGCAATTTTTGAGGACTGCGGCTGCGAGATCTTTTTCAAATCCGGCAGGACTTCCAGCAATCTGGCGGCTCGTTCGTGCACGGCCATGCGAGAGGCCCGATCGAGAGCTTCGCGAATGCGCTCGCTGGAGAACGGTTTCAGTACGTAGTCGACGGCGTGCCGTTCAAAAGCCGCGATCGCATGCTTGTCGTGAGCGGTGACAAACACCACGCTGGGCAAGGGATTTCCGCGTTGCCGGAGTTGATCGACCAGTTCGGTCCCCGACATCTCGGGCATGTTGATGTCGAGCAGGACGACGTCGTAGGCTTCTTTGGTCAGCTTGTCGAGAGCGTCAATGGCGTCGCCTGCTGCGTCGAAATGTTCGACGTCGTCTCTGGCCGTCAGAATGTTGGCCAGCGCGGTTTGTGCCAGAGGTTCGTCATCCACCACCAGTACGCGCACGGTCTTTCTCCTGCATCGCGGTTTCTTCGGTCGATAGTGCCTGGCCGGGTTGCTCCGCAGCAAAACTCAATGCGGGCAGCACGACAATCGCGACTGCAGTATGGTCGACGGTCTCGATAAAGGAAAAGGTTGCCTCATCCGCGTACAAATTTCGCAGCCGGCCTTCTGTATTTTTCAAGCCCACGCCGATGCCGGACGTGCGCCGGGTCCCGATGCTGTTGCTGACCCGAAGCTCCAGAGTTCCTCCTTGCTTGTGGGCGGTGATCTCCACCCAGCCTCCATCGCGCGAACAGGCAGCTCCGTGGCGCACCGCGTTTTCGATCAGAGGCTGCAGTAGCAGTTGGGGCACTAGAACATTCTTGCTTCCGGCGTCGATCGACCACACAACCGTGAGACGCGGCCCTAGCCTCATTTTTTCGAGGTCGAGATATTCCTGAGCAAGCGTCAGTTCTTCGCTGAGGGGAATCAGGTCGGAACCACTGTGCTCGAGCGTGCGCCGCAGCAAGGTCGAAAGTTTCACGACCATGGCTTTTGCTTTGTTCTGATCGGTGTCCACGAGGGTGGAAATTCCATGCAGCGTGTTGAAGAGAAAATGGGGATGCAGCTGGTTCTTCAGGGCCTGCAATTCGCTGGCCGCCAACGCCCTCTGAAACTCATAGCGCTCCAGATTCTGCCGGCGAACTTTCTCGAAGTATTGATAGGCATGGGCCGCGACCACGATCGCGATGTAAATCGTGATCTGATCGGCGAAGCCGGTACGGATCAATTCGAGAGGCCCATGCGCAGAGCGGGGAACATATTGCTGCAGGCTCACGTCCCAGGGAGGCAAGACTGCCCAGCGAATGAATGCGTAAAGGAGCATGAAGGGCACAACGCCCAGGCAATAAAGCAATACGTAGCGTCCGCGATTGCTGACCTCATTGATAGATCGGCGCGCGAGATAAAAAATCGGAGGGGTCAGCATGGCGAAAGCAAATCCTCTCGACTCCGCCAGCAGCAGCATGTCAAAGAGCGTCGAGGGAATATTCATCTGCTGATCGAAGATGCGATATTGCCACCCGGTCAGCAGAGAAAGGACGGTCCACATTCCGATCGAGACGGCATAGGCGCGAACCAGTTGGCGATAGGTGATCGACTCCATCACCCTCGGATTTTAGTCCCCGGAGCGGCACTCCGCTGTACTCTGGGATGGAACGACAGAAAACAGATTCGACTATACTGATCGGCGATGCCCTTCGGGAAAACGGTAAAGGCCCGGTCAGCATCAAAGCTAGACTGGGCCTTTTTTCAGAGCAAACGGCGAAGACTTCTTACTTACTGCCGCCGGCGACTAGGGCCGGGCCCACGCTGAGCGGGCGATTTAACTCCAGCGTTAACGTTGTGCCTGCCGGCAGAATCGTTGAATGGTGCTTGACCAGCCAGTACGTTGTCGTCGAACCTGCGCCGATTGCACCGCCGACCAGGACTCCCACCGGGCCGCCGATTAATCCGCCGAACAGCATGCCGCCGGCTGCGCCTCCGCCCACTTCTAACTGGTCCTTGCGGTCGTGGCCTGACCCTTTGAACTGGCCTTCGCTGTTCACATCGGTGCCCGGGATATTCGTGTCGGTGAGCGTCGCGTCGAGATAAACGCGCTCGCCGTTGGGAAGAATCACAGCCTCCGGCAAAATTCCGATGGTCGGTCGCCCCGAGATGCGGCGCGGCTCGCTGACTTTAGTGACGCGGCCTTCCACGATCGCTCCAGCGGGAATCATCGTCTGGCCATCCACCGTGACCGGCTGCGTCAGGCTGGCGCGGAACGGATCGCCCGCCTTATTACTGAAGCTGGCGAGAGTGGTGTCGAGCCGGACCATCAAAACGGTTCCCAAAGGCACCGCCGGGCCGGAGGGCGTGGGCGAACTGGTCTGGGCCGCGACCATGGCCGCCATCAGCATGCAAACCATTAGCATGGCAACGAAGTTCATCAGCTTTCTCATCGGTACCTCCTGAAGCTCCTCTTGACTTTAGACCAGCTTTCGGACCAGGACAAGCATCTGACGGGCCACGGAACCAGCGGAGGTAAGGGGCTCGAGGCATTGGCCGAATGGGCAATTCCAAAGGGGGAAATCAGGCAAGATCATCGCGTCCATCGTCACGGTGGTGCGTTCTCCTTCCGCTATAATCGTGAGTCCCAGACTAGCTCCAACAATCTATTCATCAAGAAAGTGATCTCACCTATATGTCAACTATTGCAGGCATTCATGCACGAGAAGTTCTCGATTCACGCGGCAATCCTACGGTAGAAGCGGAAGTGTTCCTGGCCGACGGCTCGATGGGCCGGGCCATCGTTCCAAGCGGGGCCTCGACCGGCGAGCATGAAGCGGTCGAGTTGCGCGATCAGGATGCCAACCGGTTTCTCTGCAAGGGCGTGCTAAAGGCCGTCGAAAACGTCAACGGAGAGATTGCCGAAGCCCTGGCCGGCTGGGACGGATTCGATCAGCGTGGACTCGATGCCCGCATGATTGAGCTTGACGGCACGGAGAATAAAGGACGGCTGGGCGCGAACGCGATTCTTTCCGTGTCGATGGCTGCGGCGCGCGCCTCGGCCGATTCTCTCGACCTTCCGCTCTATCGTTATCTGGGCGGCGCGGGCGCGAACCTTTTGCCCACGCCCATGATGAATATTCTGAACGGCGGTGCGCATGCCGACAATAACGTCGACTTTCAGGAATTTATGGTGATGCCAGTAGGCGCGCCATCGTTCTCGGAAGCGCTGCGCTGGGGCGTCGAGGTTTTTCATACCCTGAAAGGTGTGTTGAAGAAGCGAGGCTATAACACTGCCGTCGGCGATGAGGGTGGATTTGCGCCCTCGGTGAAATCGAACGTGGAGGCGATTGAAGTCGTGCTGGAAGCGATCTCGAAAGCCGGGTACAAACCCGGGGAGGAGATTGCCATCGCCCTCGATCCCGCGGCCAGCGAGTTCTATCAGGACGGGAAATACGTTTTTAAGAAATCCGATAAGTCGGCAAAGAGTTCCGATGAAATGGTGAAGTATTGGGCGAAGTGGGTGAATGACTATCCCGCGATTGTCTCGCTGGAAGATGGATTGTCGGAGAACGACTGGGACGGCTGGGCGAATCTGACGAAAGAGCTTGGAGCCAAGATTCAGCTTGTGGGCGACGATATCTTCGTGACCAACATCCAGATCTTTGGCGAGGGGATCGAGAAGGGAATCGCGAATTCAATCTTGATTAAGCTGAACCAGATCGGTACCGTCAGCGAGACCCTGGACGCGGTCGACCTCGGCCGGCGGAATGGCTATACCTCGGTAATTTCGCATCGTTCGGGCGAAACGGAAGATACTTTCATCGCAGACTTTGCTGTTGCGACCGGGGCAGGGCAGATCAAGACCGGGTCGGCATCCCGTACCGATCGCATCGCGAAGTACAACCAGTTGCTACGCATCGAGGAAGAGCTAGGCGATGCCGCACGCTTCCTGGGATTGAAGGCGCTGAACCATAAGGGATAAAACTCGCTATCCCGTCACAGGAGAGTTCCGATGAAGGTGAAGTCGTTGTGGTGTTTGGCTGTGCTTGCCCTGTCCATCTTTGCTGGTGCACAAACCACGGTCTCGATTGCTCCAGACGCACCTTCCAAGGAAGACGTGAAGAAGTTGTTTGACGTCATGGCCAGCCGCGAGCAGATGTCGCAGATGATGCAGCAGGTCTTCACCCAGATGCGGAGCTTGAATCGCGAGCAATTGAAGAAGCGCAATCCCGATATCTCAGACGCCGACCTGACGCGGATGGACCGCGAATCGCAGGACTTCCTTAAGAATTTTCCTATCGACGAGATGCTGAGCGAGATGATTCCGGTTTATCAGCGTCATTTCACGAAGTCGGAGATCGACGGACTGAGCGCTTTCTATTCGTCGCCGATAGGACAAAAATTTCTGCACGAGATGCCAGCGGTGACGGCGGAGTCGATGCGCGCGGCGTATCCGAAAATTCAAGCGGCCGTGGACGCCGCGCTCAAGAAATCCGAGCAGAAACCTGATTCACCCCAGAAGTGATCAACAGAACCTCGCAACAGTAGAGACTTCATTTAAGGACGAGCACATGATCAACGAACTACTTCTTGCTGAATTCGACGTCGAAGCAAAAAATACGCGGGCCATGCTGGAACGCGTTCCGATGAAGGAAGACTTCAAGCCGCATGCCAAGTCGATGCCGCTGGGCAAACTCGCGCCCCACGTGGCCGAACTCGCCGGCTTCGGGCTCACCATATTAACTACGCCAGAACTCGACTTCGGAAGTGGGCCGCCACGGACCCGGGTTCCATTCGAGTCTCCCGAGCAACTGGTAAAGGCTTTTGATGCCGGCGCCGAGAAGGTTCGCGCCGCACTCAAGAACACTCCGGATGAGGCATGGTCCCAGCCCTGGAAGCTGAGTTTTCAGGGCAAGTCGATTTTCAGCGGATCCCGCTTTCTCGCCTATCGGGAAATGTTCATGAATCACCTGGTGCACCATCGGGCGCAGTTGGGAGTCTATCTGCGCATGAACGACAAGCCGCTGCCCGCCACCTACGGGCCTTCGGCCGACGACACCATGGGGTTCTAACCCATGTCCTGACAGCGGGAAACACGGATTTCCATCCGAATGGCCGGCACATGAATCTAATCCCGCATGCGCCATCGTAGGGGTATTGTTGGGTTCGTCGCCGTCATCCAATCCGTGTTGTTTCTGGCTCATTTTCTTCTTTACCAGACCTGGATCCATTCCGCCGGGCCGGGCACAGACTCGCTCAACACGCGGCTCGTGTTCGGCCTGCTTTCCATCAGTTTCGTCAGCGCCTCGCTCCTCGCATTTCGCTACACGAATCCCTTGCTGCGGGCCTTCTATCGCGGCGCTGCAATCTGGCTCGGCCTGCTGACATTCCTCTTCGCTGCAGTAGTCGTTTCGTGGATGGTTCTGGCCCTGGCGTCGATCGCAGGTTTGCACTTGAACTTTCACGCGATGGTGATCTGGTTGTATAGCATCGCCGCGCTTATTGGCATTGCCGGAGTTGTCAACGCCAGTTGGACCCGCATTAGCCGCATCAATGTCCGACTCGCGAATCTGCCCGAAGCCTGGCGCGGGCGCAAGGCGGCCCTGATCAGCGATCTGCACCTCGGCCACGTACGCAACGGAAACTTCCTGCGACGGATGATCGCCAAAATCTCCAACGAAGATCCTGACGCCATCTTTATTGCTGGAGACTTGTTCGATGGCACTGCCATCGATGCCCGCAGCGCCGCCCACCCGCTCAGCGAACTGAAGGCCCGCCACGGCGTTTATTTTGTCGCCGGGAATCACGAGCAATTTGGAGACGACAGTAGGTATCTGAATGCGATAAAAGCCGCCGGAGTGCGCGTGTTGAACAGCGAAAAAGTCGAAGCCGATGGGCTGCAGATTGCCGGGATTCCCTACGACCACGCCACGCGCGGGGAGCACCTGGCTTCGGCGCTGAAGAAAATCGGCCTCGACCGCGACCGCGCCAGCATTCTGCTCGTCCACGCGCCGGATCATCCCGCCATCGCCGAAGCCGCTGGAGTTTCTCTGCAACTCTCAGGTCACACTCACGTAGGCCAGTTCATTCCCTGGAGTTGGTTCGCGCGAAGAGTGTATCGCCAGTTCGTCTACGGACTCAGCCGAATCGGCAAGATGCAGGTCTTCACCTCGAGCGGCGCCGGCACCTGGGGCCCACCGCTGCGCCTCGGATCGAATCCGGAAATCGTGGTTCTGCGGTTCGAGTAGTCCTCCTGGACTTAGCTAAGGACTTAGTCTATAATCACTGCCTATGGAAGTGAACATCCACGAGGCTAAGACTCACCTTTCCCGCTTGCTGGAGCGAGTTGCCATGGGGGAAGAGGTCGTCATCGCCAAAGCAGGAAAGCCGGTCGCCAAGTTGGTGGCAATCGGGTCCGAGCGACCGCGGTTCACCCTGGGATCGGCCAAGGGAGAGTTTGTGGTTCCCGAAGAGTTCAACGATCCCCTGCCCAAAGAAATCGAAGACCTTTTTTACAAATGAATATTTTGCTGGATACACATACCTTGTTATGGGCTTTGACCGACGAGTCGAGGTTATCCGAACGCGCGCGCAGGCTTCTTCCACGGGCCGATACGTGGTTGAGTGTAGCCAGCCTCTGGGAGGTTTTGATCAAAGCGCAGATCGGGAAAATCCCCTTACCTCGGCCAACTGGCGCATTCCTTCTGTCGAAGCTGAAATCGAATGGCGTGCGACTCTTACCAATTACTGCTGACCATGTTCTGCGTATTGAATCGCTTCCTGATCATCACCGCGATCCATTCGATCGCATGCTAATCGCACAGAGTATCGAAGAAAAATTTCCTTTAGTCTCATCTGATCGCATTTTTGCGAGTTATCCGGTTGAAGTAATTTGGTAGAGAAGTCTTTGCATTCTCTGCACACTTAGGAGCCGATATTGTCTCGTCCTAAACCACTCATCCTCATCATCCTCGACGGCTGGGGATATCGCGCCGAAACCAAAGCCAACGCCATTGCGCTCGCGCGCAAACCCACCTACGACCGGTTACTGCGTGAGTATCCCAACACTCTGATTCATACCAGCGGACCGTTCGTCGGCCTGCCTGAAGGGCAGATGGGCAATAGTGAAGTCGGGCACCTTAACATTGGCGCCGGGCGAATCGTGCACATGGACATCACGCGCATTGATCTGATGACCCGGAATGGCGAATTATTCTCCCACCCGGTGCTGCTCGATGCCATGAAGCATGCGCGCACTGGCGAGCGACGGCTGCATTTATTCGGCCTCGTCTCTGACGGCGGCGTGCACTCCCAGCAGGCGCATCTTTACGCGCTCTTAAAGATGGCCAAGCAGAATGGCCTCGACCGCGTCTTCGTGCATGCCTTCATGGACGGCCGCGATACGCTGCCCACCAACGGCGCGGGCTATCTCGAACAACTGCAGCAGAAGATGCGCGAGTACAACTGCGGCAAGATCGCCACCGTCAATGGCCGCTACTATGCCATGGATCGCGACCGGCGCTGGGAGCGCATTTTGAAGGCCTACAACGCAATGGTCTTCGCCGACGCGGAAGGCGGCAAGCACGCTGATCCGGTGCAGGGAATGAAGGACTCTTACAACAAGGGAGTCACGGACGAATTCGTGATCCCGTTCGTCGTCGAAGAAGCGGGCAAGAGTGCCCGCTCCACACAAACCATTCGTGACGACGACTCCTGCATCTGCTTTAACTTCCGTGCAGATCGTGTGCGGCAGATTACGCGCGCGCTCACCCGCAACAGTGGGCTGAACGAAAAAGGTGGCAGTGATCTTCCGGGCGCGGGCGACCTGGATGCGACAATCCCTCGCGACAGAGTGCCCAGGAATTTGCACTACGTCTGCATGACCCAGTATGACAAGAATTTCAGCCTGCCGGTCGTGATTCCTGCGGAGTCGATGGCTAACATTCTGGCCAACGTAATGGGCAACCAGAAAATGCGCAACCTGCGCGTGGCCGAGACCGAGAAGTACGCGCACGTCACCTACTTTTTTAATGGCGGAGTCGAGACGCCGTTTCCTGGTGAAGACCGTGTGCTGGTGCCCTCGCAGAAGGTTGCGACTTACGATTTGAGGCCGGAGATGAGCGCGGCTGGAATTGCCGACGCCGTAGTGAAGGCGACCGAGGACGGCACCTTCGATGTGATGATTGTGAACTTCGCCAACGCCGACATGGTGGGGCATTCAGGAAAGATTGAGCCGACCATCAAAGCGGTTGAAACGGTTGACGCTTGTCTCGCTCGGATCGAGACTGCGGTACGCGCCAAGGGCGGAGCCATGCTGATCACGGCCGATCACGGCAACGCAGAAATGATGATCGATCCGGCAACCGGAGGTCCCCATACTGCGCACACCACGAATCCGGTGCCGTTCATTGTGGTCTCAGAGGATGCCAAGAATTTCACGCTGAAGCCGAACGGCTCGCTGCGCGATATCTCGCCAACGTTGCTCGGCATGCTCAACGTCGATGAGCCGAAAGAAATGACCGGCGGGGACCTGCGGGTCCCAGTGAAGACAAAAGGCGCCTGATGGGCCGCTGGTTGGTGCGCTGCGCGGGACAGCCGAGGCGGCTGTTCCTAACCCATCACTTACACGCAGCGAACTTGAACGACACTATCCGTGTGGCCCAGCTTTGTTGCGAGTCTTTGCTGTAGTACTGGTTCGTGTACCAGAACGTGCAGTCGTCTACCGGATCGACTGACATGCTGGTGTAGTCCCCCCAACGGTAGTTAGGAGACTGCTCCGACCCTGCGCCCGTGATCACGTTAACTTCACCTTCCATCGTGCCCAGCGCGTCCGTGCTCTGCCGTCCCGTGATGTTGATGCCGGGGTGCTGGGTCGCCGATGAAATGCTGTAGCCGAGCCCGATGTCGCCGGAATGATCCATGGCGATCGAGCCCATCCAGCGATACTTACTGTCGGGCGCATAGGTGCCTTGCTGGTAGACCTTGGGCGTTCCGAACGGGCTGCGAATTTCATACCAGCGCAAGCCAACGCTGCTTCCGGCTATCACCGAATGAGTTACGACCAGTGACTGATACGTTCCGAAGTTGCGGAAGGCCAGCCGGTACATCAAGCGATCGGCCAGCGAATCGAGCACCTGCGACGTATCGAGTTGAGGAATGCATTGCAATCCGCCACACGCTTCACTAAAAGCCGCGACATTGATTGCGGTCGGCCCGGTGAAAGTCGACTTTGACAGGTTGCTCCAGTTCACCTTCAGCTTGAGCAGATCCAATCCCGTGGAACCGAGGCCGAGAAAGAGTTCGGGCGATCCCGCAGGCGGCGCGGTTGAGCCGTCGATGTCAGCAGGCAACAGGCTGGGATATTGCGAGGTTTGGAAGCAGACTTCCTGCGCCGAGGCTCCGGTTAGCATCTGAGCGCGATCGAAGGCGCAGGCCTGGCTGGCAATGAAGGCGTAGTTGGAAATGTTCTCGAGATTCGCGGTCAGGTAGTAGCCGTCGGACCAGACGCCGAGCTTCGGATAATCTGGGAAGTCGTTCGTCAGCTGGTATTGATAGAGGTAATACTTGCCAGTTGCATCCGAGGTTTGCGAAATCGCGAAACATTGATAGAACGGGCCGCCGACGTTGAGAGCGTGGTGGGTGAAGATCCAGCGCTGCGCGTTCTTGTCGTAGAGAACGATAATGTCGCCGTCATCCGATTTCGCGCAGGAG
This sequence comes from uncultured Acidobacteriota bacterium, assembly GCA_963701925.1. Classification (GTDB taxonomy): domain Bacteria; phylum Acidobacteriota; class Terriglobia; order Terriglobales; family Acidobacteriaceae; genus Sulfotelmatobacter. Next base: position 90,336 of record CAVPBQ010000002.1, on the reverse strand, counting down.
CCGCCCAAACTGGTCCACAAAGTTTTTTCCGAAGCCGGGCCTAGAACCTTCGCGCCGGTAGCCTTGTTGTAAACCGCGAACTGCCAGTTGTTGTATTGCACGTACTGCGTAGCACCGACTGAGCCGTTCACGTCCGACGTCGTGTAATTAATCGCTCCCACTCCAGCAAAATTCAGTCCTACGGTCACAGCCAGGGTTGTAGGAGCTTTGGTCTGCAACGCGGTATCAAATGCCGCCGCTGGATTGTCGGAAACACGAGGATGCCGGCCTTCGTCGGGATCTACGATCGAAACTTTCTCCTGCGCGTGCGAGCTCTGATCTTGGATCAGTTTCATCTCGCGCAGCGGCGGCGTAACTCCACGGCGCACTTCACGAGTAATTATCGGTCCGATGAACTGCTGCGAAACTGCGATTGAAGGGAAAGCGATAGCGCAAGCTGCAACAAGAATGATTGCTGGCTCGAAAGACGTGAGGCGAGCGGGGAACTTCATGAGGCCTCCTCGTTAGGATTTTCGACGAAGCAGCGAGGGGATTCGTGGGGCCTCTGGTGGCGAAGCCCCACGGTCAAGTCGCATTAGTTCTTGCAGCTGGGTAAGCGGAACGACGCAATCTGCGTCTTCCAACTTACCTCTGAGTTGGTGGCATAATATTGCGCCGTGTAATAGAAGGTGCAGTCGTCCACCGGATCCAGCGTCATGCTGGTGAACGAAGGCCAGCTCTGGTTTCCGGTGGTTTGTGATCCGCCCCCGGTAACAATCGTTTGTTCCGCCTCCAGGCTGCCGAGCTTGTCGGTGGGGACGCGTACAGCGTAGCGGATTCCGGGATTAACCGTTGAACTGGAAACGTTGTAGCCCACCGCTATGTCGCCGAACTGATCCTGCGCGATCGAGGGCACAAAACGATAGGTCGTCTTGTCGGGAGCATAGGTTCCGTCCTGGTAGATGACCGGAGTCAATGGCGTCCGGTATTCGTACCAGCGGATGGAAGCGTGAGCAGCTGTGCCCGTGCCCTGGGTCACCGCGTGCGTCATCAGTACGGACTCGTAGGTTCCGAAATTGCGGTAGGTGATGCGGTCCATCATCCGATTGCCCCAGCCCTGCAAAACGTTGGTAGTGCCGGGTTGTGGAACGCACGGCTTCAGATTATTGCAGGCATCCGTATAGGCAGGCAACGCGTTGGCAACTGGCCCAGTGAATGTGTTGTTCGCTTCCGTCGTCCAGTCCACGTGAAATTGGAAAGAGTTCAGGTTATTCCTTCCGACGCTGGGACGCTGATCGAGTTGCCAGAAGAAAGCAACTTCTCCGACCGGCGGAGGAGTTTGCCCGTCGAGGGTAGTGACCACGAAGGTGGGCAAGCTGATGCTGCCCTGGAAACAAATGCTGAGTGCGAAAGTTCCGGCGAGCATGCTGCTGCGCTGTAGAGCGCATGCCTGGGAGCGAACGAAATCTTTGTTGCTGACGGCCAGAAGGTCTTGGCTGAGATAGTAGGCATCAGGCCAGACGCCGAGTTTCGGCTTGTCCGGGAACTGCTGAGTCAGCGCAAAGTCGTAGACGTTGTAGGTTCCGGTCGCGTCCGACGAAGTGGAGACGGCCACGCAATTGTCATAGGTGGTGGTTGACATGTTGACGTGATGCTGGAGCACCCAGACATTAGCGAGTTGATCGTAAACCACCGTGCCGTCGCCGCCCGCAGCCGTAGCGCACGGCATCCCCGTAAGTCCCGCGAATAAAGTTTTTTCCGCGATGGGGCCGGCGATTACTGCTCCAGTCTCCTTGTCATAGATGGTGTACTGGTCGTTCACCATCTGAACGTATTGCGTGGTTCCCACCGCACCGTTCGCCGCGGAGTAGTTTTGACCCCTCGGTGCAGACTGCCCGGCGATATTGAGCAGGTCCTTGATGGTAGTGGGTTCGGCGATGCGTGACCCGAGCTCGGGCATTACCAGCGGCGACAATTCACGCAACGGCCGCGAAAGAGTGTGGCCCTTCTCGGCTTGAACGATGGGACCGGAGACCTCACCGGCGAAGGCCAACGAGCAGGTGAGCAGAGTCAAGCAGACCACCGCAGGAACAGAAAGGGTCTTGTGGGATTTCATCCAGCTTCCTCCAAAAATCTGTGCACACCCAGTCCGGCAGGGAACCGTTGGGCAACATGCGTTTCTTCTTTTTCCGACTTGAACCTGGCCAGAGGTTTTCTTCAAACAAACGTTAGGGACGGCTGTCGTTCCGGGCGCAAAATTGCGCCTGAACCAGTCTTCTCGGTTACCGCTCGATCTTTCTTAGGGGGAGAGAAACCGACAAATCCCCGAGGAAGGGGCAACTCAGTATGCCAGCCGCCATACAGTGAGTCAAGACACAAAGCTGTTGAAATAGCCCTTTTTATTGGGCTAAACGCGACTACGCCAGGTTGCAAATTCCTGCATCTTGACAGGGAATTCAACTGGGCTATTATGCGGAAGCTCACCCCCGTTTCGCTCGATTTGCCTTTCTCGCGGTCCCAGCGGATACCTGTTCGAAGCTAAGAAATTCAGTGTGAGAGGAAGATCCCGAATGTTCCCAGGTTCCCGCTCTGCATCGCTAAGGTGTGCTCGCGCTGTGTTCTTTACGCTGGCGCTTTGCATGTTCGCCAGCTTTGCCGGCGCCCAGACTGATAACTGGCTCGGCAGCACGGGATCGTGGAGTGATCCGACTCAGTGGGACAGCGGCGTCCCCGTTGCCGGAGAGAACATCAACATCGCAACCACAGCGGCCAACTCGACCGACGATTTCAGTCTAGCGATCGGCACGTTGACGCTGGGCAATTCCGCGGATGCATTGACAATCCCCGATGGTGTAACGCTGACGGTCGGCGGCACGATCAACAACGCGGGCACAATTACCTTGGCTGGAACCAGCACCAACACTTGGCTGGAGATCAGTTCCAACGTGAGCCTCACCGGCACTGGCACTCTGATACTGAGCAGCAACCCCAATGCCATCTGGAGCAGCAACTCGTCCAACGTGCTGACCAACTCCAGCACGATCAAGGGAGGAGGATCCATTGGCAACCAGAACATGGGCCTCGTCAACAACGGGACGATAATTTCTACGGACTCCGTCGTCGGGCTCAACATAAATGCTGGCGCTGCGGGCCTTAACAATGCAGGCACAATGGAAACGAGCGCCGGTGGCAGGCTCTATATAATGGGATCGGCCAATTCCTTTCTGAACTACAACGGGACCACGAACGCTCTCACCGGTGGCACCTATACGGCCAATGGGGGCAACATTTATTTTTTTGGGAGCAGCATCGGTATCAGCACCCTTTCCGCGCGCGTAACCCAAGAGGCTGGCGGGGAACTCATGAACTCCACCACTGATGCGCCCGCCCTGGCCAACTTGGCCAGCATCACAGCTACCGGCGTCCTTACCACCACCGCCACGTTCAATCAGCCCGGCGCTTTCAACATGGCGGGCGCTCTGAATATTCTTCCCAACACCAGCTTCAGCGCGGGCTCGCTTAAACAGATCAACAACGGTGCTCTGACCGGCGGACAGTGGGTGCTCGACTCCAACTTCAACATCACCGGCACACCCGCGAACATCGTCACTAACTCTGCGACGCTGACTCTTTCCGGCGGTACGTTCTTTAACACGTCGAACGGCACCAACGCCTTCGCCAATCTCAGCGCCAACAAGAAGACCCTGCGCATCTTGAATTTCGCGCACTTCTCGACCGCGGGTACTCTGACCAATACTGGCCAGATGACGGTGGCCAAGGGCTGCAAGCTCACCATCGGCGGCACCGGGACCAGCTATTCCCAAACCTCCGGCAAAACTACTCTTGACGGCATGCTCATCGGCACGACGATGATCAATGGAGGCACGTTCCTGGGCGCGGGCTCGATCACGGGAAATGTGGCGCTGGGCAGCACGACCGCCGCGATCCTCAGCCTGGGCGATGCGGGCAAGTCTGCTCAAGTCAAAGTAACGGGAACCTATACGCAGAACTCCACCGGAACGCTGGCGGTTGCGATCGGCGGCACCACACTCGCCACGCAGTACAGCCAGCTCAAGGTCGTGGGCACCGCGAACGTGAGCGGAGCATTGGCGGCAACTCTGATTAACACCTTCACGCCAACCGTTGGCCAGAAGTTTACGGTCATGTCCGCAACCAAGGTTGCGGGAACATTTTCGAACACCACGATTCCGATCAATTCGACCGAACAGTTCACAGTTTCTTACACCAAGGCCAGCGTGGTTCTGACGGTAACGGCGATCTAGTTCTTCCACCGTCGCAAGGCTGCAGGATTCTGCACATTGACACGCCTTCGGAAAAGAGGGAGACTTTTTCCTCGAGTCGTTACCCACGAAGTCTTCGCCCGAGGAGTCCTCCCCATGCGTAAAGCCTCTGCTCTGGCCCTGTGTCTCCTGTTAACTTTTCTGGCCTGGCAAGCGATCCGCGTTACAAACGTCCACGCAGCGCCGGATGGAAGTTGGCTGCAGTGGGGCCGCGACGCGCAGCATGATGGCGCGACTCCGGCCGTCGGCGTGATTCCCACCAAAATGCTTGCCGACATTATCTACGATCCTTTTGCCGCGCAGGAGCAGGCTGAATCGAATGGCGAATTGCTGGAGCACTATCAGGTTCCGCTGATTGATGGTGACATGGTCTTCATGGAAGTGAAGACGGGAACCTACACCTCCTGCAATCCGCCGGGATCACACGTGCCTTATCCTTGTGGCCCGGATGCGTGGAGTGGCGAGAACTGGAACGAGACGGCGTATCAATGGCAGAACGGGCAACTGGTCGAGAAGTGGAATTACTGGAGCGACTGGAAGCCGGAGCCCAACAGCAATGCAGGCGGCCGCAACGAGACGACGATCGGCCTTGAGGGTTGGGAGCCCGTGTTCCACGCGGCGATTGGTGGCGGATATGTCTACGTTCCCGGGGGATCGGGCTCGGTGTACAAGCTACGCGAGTCGGATGGGACGGTAGTTGGTGATTATTCGCCGTTCGGTAATTACACCAATGTTTTTGTATCGAGTCCGCTGACCTTGGATGCGGCGGGAAATCTCTATTACTCCGTGCTCGCGCTCGACAACGAACTTCCCTGGACGGCGGAGTCGCGCGGCGCTTTTCTGGTGAAAATTTCGCCGCAGGGCTCCATCACCAAAGCGTCATTCGCCACCTTGATTCCCGACGCTCCCGTCATGTGCTTCAACGACCTGATTCCGTGCGGCAATCAGCGTCCGGCGCTGAACGCGGCGCCGGTCATTTCGCCCGACGGAAACACCGTATACATCGTGAGCCGGGCCCAGTTTCTCATCTGGTCAAACTTTTTGGTTGCGGTGAATACGAAAGACCTTTCGCCCAAGTGGGACCGCTATTTGTTTGGGGTTCGAGGTCCGGGCCTAGCTTCCTATGTGGTCGATTTCGCGTCATCCACTCCGGTAGTCACGCCCGATGGCAGCATTTTGTTCGGCGTGCTCGATGCCGCTAATGGCGCCATGATGAAGTTCAGTCCCGAAGGGCAGTATCTGGCGTATTTCAATTTCGGCTGGGACTCGACGCCCGCGATCTATGCGCATGACGGGACGTATTCCGTAATTCTGAAAGACAATCTTTACGTCAACCAGGGGCCGTACTTCATTACGGAACTGAACTCGGACATGCAACCCATCTGGGCTTTCCGCAACAACACGATCGATTCCGGTCATCCGCACGGCTACGAATGGTGCGTGAACGCGCCTGCGGTCGATGCCAACGGCACCGTCTACGCCAACAGCGAAGACGGCAACGTCTACATCATCGATAACACTGGCAAATTGAAGGCGAAGATGTTCCTGAAGCAATCGATCGAGGCGGCGTACACTCCGGTCGCCGTTGGCCCGGACGGCAAAATTTATGCCGAGAACGACGGAGAGCTGTTTGTGCTGGGGAACTAATTTTTCTGGACAACAAAAGCGGCGCTCCTCTACGGAGCGCCGTTTTAATTTCGTTGAACTGAATTATTGTGTGAGCAGCGCGGGCGCCGTGGCCAGCAAGCCCGCTGCCAGTTCGAGGTCGTGCAAATCTTCGCGGCTGAAATCCTGCGCGAACTTGGGGTCAAGCCCCTTGCGCGAAATCTGAATCACTCCCACAACATTGGAATCGCGATCCATAATCGGCACCGACATCAGCTTCTGAATCGGCGCCGGCGGAGCGGGTTCGTCGGATTCACTGCCCGGCTTAATGGTTTCGAAGATGCTCGCGTGCTTCACGCGTGCGAAGTTATTAAAGATCTCCGCCTTCTTGCTGAGCGCCGTGTGAGCGGCGACTGCTTTACTCGACAATGGAATCGCGCCCGTCGTCCGCAGATAGTCCGGAAAGATGAAGCGCAGCAGGCCGCCCTCCAGTCGCATCAGCGCGACTTCCGTATACTGCACGCGAAAAATCTTGGCCATGACCATGCACAGGTCCATTGCCGAAACTCCCGGCCCCAACACCGTTCCCAGGGGCAGCAGGTGCTCGGGGAGTACGACCTCTTCCATCATCCCGTGATCGCCGTTTTGACTCATAGAGGACCGCGACCCTCCGGTGTTGCACTGGAGGAACTCTCACTCTATCGCACTTTGCACGCCACAAGGTACTTCCTAAAGTAACCGAAAGTGACGCTGTAAGTGGTTTGTTTTCAGTAGTACTGTGTGACGGTCCAGCGATTTTCCCGCATCCACCGCGCGCATCGCCAGCCACAAAACATCAACCGCCTGACAGTTTTTGTCACCGATCGTTGCCCATGTGCCAACGGTTGTGCCGTGGAGCGGCACTTTCTTCCACGCGGCAAAGCCATTACACTTCCAGCCTATGAGCATTCCAACTCAACCCAACGTCAAGCTGATGAACTCCTCTGACTATCGCGAGAACTATGCCAACAGCGTGCAGATGCGGGTCAACATCTGGGATTTCTTTCTGGTTTTCGGCACGCTACAGCAGCAGACAGAAACGCAGGTCGAGATCAAGAATTTTCAGGGAATCTATCTGAGCCCGCAGCAGGCGAAGGCTCTGCTCGGCCTCCTGCAACAGAATATTGCCGGCTATGAGGGAGCCTTCGGCGAAATTAAACTTGATCCACGCATGGGGCCGCAGGGGCCGGTGCACTAACTGCCGCGAGTTGCTGAGGAAGAGTTGGTTCGAACGGATTGTGCTGCGACCCCTCGACATTTCTACGGTTAAATGCCTCCCCCTCCAAATCGGCTGCATCCGGCGATCGTGTTCGCGGTCATCTTCGTTGCAATATTCCTGTTGCACGCCCCGCTGCTGCGGCTTCCGTATTTCTGGGATGAAGCTGGCTATTACGTTCCTGCCGCCCGCGACATCTTTCTGAGCGGAAGCCTGATTCCGCATTCCACTTTGTCGAATGCGCATCCGCCGCTCGTGCTGGCCTGGGTCGCGTTGTGGTGGAAGGTCGTCGGCTATGCCCCTCTGGTGGCGCGCTCGGCGATGTTGCTGGTTGCCGCATTCTCGCTGCTGGGACTTTTTCGTCTGGCGCAGCGCGTGGCCAACTGGGAAGTGGCCGTCGCGTCGACGTTGTGCACCGCGGCGTACCCGGTCTTCTTTGCACAAAGCTCTCTGGCACAAGTGGATCTCGCGGCTGCGGGTCTTACGTTCTGGGGCCTGTGCGCATATTTTGAAGATCATTCCGCGGAAACGGCAATCTGGTTTTCGCTGGCTGCTCTGACAAAGGAGACCGCGATTCTCGCGCCCCTGGCGCTGGCGGGCTGGGAAAGTCTGCGCTTCCTCTTTTCAAAGCGACCAATGTTGAGCAAGCTATGGGACGATCGCCTGTGGTCCTCGCGTCGCGCGATGTCGCTGCTGTTTCCGCTGCTTCCTCTCGCGTTCTGGTACGCCTATCACTATTCCCGCACGGGATACGTTTTCGGCAATCCGGAATATTTCCGCTACAACGTGGCCTCGACCTTGAATCCTCTCCGCTTCATGCTGGCGCTGGGTCTGCGGCTGTGGCAGGTCTTCGGCTATCTTCATCTCTGGTTGCTGACCATCGCCATACTGATAGCCATGCTCCTGCCGCCGCTCGGAGATAACGGATTTGAACAGCGCCAGCAGCGCCGCATTCCAATTCCGGTGCAGATGGTTTTCCTGATAGTGGTCGCTGCTTACGTCTTCGCCATGGCGCTGATCGGCGGCGCTGTTCTCGCCCGCTACATGTTGCCTGCAGTACCGCTGGTGATTATTGTTGCGGTGTCCACGCTTTGCAGGCGCGTCCCCTACTGGCCGGTGGCGATCGCGTTGGTCGCCGCCGCTTTCGTCCTGGGATGGTTCTGGAATCCTCCTTACGGTTTTTCTCCAGAAGATAATCTTGCTTATCGCGACTACATTGTTCTGCATGAGAATGCCGAACGCTTTCTCGAAGCTCGTTACCCCATGGCGCACGTGCTCACCGCGTGGCCGGCCTCAGATGAATTAACGCGTCCTTGGCTTGGCTACATCACGCGTCCCATGCAGGTGGTGCGGATTGAAGATTTCTCGCTGGACGAAGTGCTCTCCGCCTCGGACTTTCGTTCCCACTTTGAAGTGGCATTGATCTTCTCCACCAAGTACGAGCCGCCGGACACCCTGCTGGAACATTGGACTCTCAGACGCTGGCCAAAGTGGGAGGATCTCAAGACGCGCTTCTTCGGCTTCCATCGTGATCTTCCCCCGGCGGCAGCGGCGCGGATTCTGGGCGGATCAGTCGTGTTTTCGCAAGAGCACAACGGACAATGGATCGCTGTCATCGAGATGGAGAAATCCGAAATCCAGGAAGCAAGACGATAGTTGCTGCCGTGTTTGAGGGCTTTTCGATTCTAGCGAGAAGTTACTGCAGTCGCTCCGGGCACGAACATTGACCTTCGTCTCTCCGCCCTGTTACCGTCAAATGTTTGCCTTCCGGCCGCTGACCCAGCAGACCGCCTTCGCCAATGAATAGGGTCCGGCCATTGATTCGTAAGTAAGGAGAGTTCCTATGGCTGCCATTAAATTCCGCGGTGTGGATTTCATCCAATACGATTCGCTGCTGAGCGACGACGAACGCCTGGTACGCGACACCACGCGCCAGTTTATCGAAGACAATCTCATTCCCATCATCGAAGAGTGCAATCGCGCCGGACGGTTTCCCCGCGAACTGGTCAAGCCCATGGGCGAACTGGGATTTTTTGGCGCTTCGCTCAAGGGCTACGGCTGCGCCGGCATGGGCAACGTCGAATACGGGCTGATGACCCAGGAACTGGAGCGCGGAGATTCCGGCGTGCGCAGTTTTGTCAGCGTGCAGTCCGGCCTGTGCATGTACCCTATTTATGAATTTGGCAGCGACGAGCAAAAGGAGAAGTGGTTGCCGCCCATGCAGAAGGGCGAGAAACTCGGCTGCTTCGGCCTGACTGAGCCAGACTTCGGATCCAATCCCGGCGGCATGCGCACGCGCGCGAAAAAAGTCGGCAACGAATACATCCTCAACGGCGAAAAGATGTGGATCACCTCCGGCACCATTGCCGACGTCGCCATCATCTGGGCGAAGCTGGAGAACGAGAACGATCGCGTCCGCGGATTTCTGGTGGAGACCGACCGGCCCGGCTTCAAGGCCGACGACATTCACGGCAAGTGGTCGCTGCGCGCCTCGGTAACTTCAGGCCTCTCGCTGCAGGACGTGCACATCCCCGAGGCGAATCTGCTGCCCAAGACCGGCGGGCTGAAGTCTCCGCTGATGTGCCTGAATCAGGCGCGATACGGAATCGCGTGGGGAGCGGTGGGCGCCGCCATGTCGTGCTACGACTGCGCGTTGCAATATTCCCTGTTGCGCAAGCAGTGGCGCGATCAGCCCATCGCTTCGCACCAGCTCGTGCAGGACAAGCTCACCTGGATGATCAGCGAAATCACCAAAGCGCAGCTGCTCGTGCTCCAGGTCGGCAGATTAAAAGATGCCGGCAAGGTGCAGCCGCAACATATCTCGATGGCCAAGCGCAATAACGTCTGGATGGCTCTCGAGTGTGCCCGTCTCGCTCGCGACATTCTGGGCGCAAACGGCGTCGCGGATGATTATCCGGTAATGCGCCACATGATGAATCTGGAATCAGTAAAGACCTACGAAGGCACCCACGACGTGCACTCGCTGATTATCGGTCAGAGCGTCACGGGCATCGACGCGTTCTGACTGGATCGAAGTTAGCCATACACTTTCCAGTAACTCGTAGACCCGCCGCAGGTGCGGATGACGATGCTGATACGAGAAGCGCGGCGTGGGAACCATGAGGCATGACACTCCAGCGATAACCAGATTCCTCACTTTGTTCGGAATGACAATGGGTTCTGCTGCAGAGGTTCAGGAGTGAGAATCCCGTCCGTTGCGCTGTACCGGCAACTGGAGCAGGTCGCGGGCCAGACGCGCCGTGTTATGGCGGGCGACCGAGGCTTCGTCCAGATAGTCGCCGAGGACCGGAATAACGCCCAGGGCTTCGACTTCGTCAAGGTCGTTCACAATCTGGCACGCGCCTTCGAGCGCATACTTGGCTTTCAACTGGTCAGAAACGGGCGTGCGATTGATGAGTGCGTAGTCAAATAGTGGTTTATGCGCGTGACGATTGAGCGCGCGAATATGATCGGCAGCGGTCAGGCCGAGGCTTTCATTGGCCTGCGTCATCAGATTGCAGATATAGACTTTGGTCGCAGGCGAAGCGACGATCGCCTGCGAGATGCCCCGCACCAGCAGGTTTGGAATAAGGCTGGTGAAAAGAGAGCCCGGACCGATGGTGATTATGTCAGCACTGGCGATGGCCTCAAGCGTCTGCGCCATCGGGCCGACGTCAGGCGGAACGAGAAACAGTTCGCGGATGCGTCCTTTGCTGGCGGTGATTTTGGTTTCCCCGCGCACTCGCTCACCATCTTCCATCAGAGCTTCGAGTTCGATGTTCGACGTAGTCGCTGGATAGATGTGGCCGCGGGTGAGAAGAATTTCCGATGACAGGCGTACGGCCTCGGAAAAATCTGAAGTGAGTGACGTCAATGCCGCCAGAAATAAATTGCCGAAGCTGTGGCCTTCAAGGCCCGAGCCTTTTTCGAAGCGGTGACGAAACAGGCGCGAGAGCAGAGCTTCGTCTTCGCTGAGGGCTACGATGCAGTTGCGAATGTCGCCGGGTGGCAACATATTCAGCTCTTTGCGCAGGCGTCCGCTGGAGCCGCCATCGTCGCTGACGGTCACAACGGCGGACAGGTCGCGAATGATGGGCGAATCTTGCGGCGCAGAAAGAGAATCGCCAGGCGAAAGGTCAGTCGGAGAAAGAACGAAGCGCTTGAGGCCTTTCAGCAGCGTGGAGAGCCCAGTACCTCCCCCAATAGCGACCACGCGCAAGCCTCGCTCACGCGCAGTTTTTTCCGAGGCCGAGACCTCTGCAGGTTTGGTCTGCATTCGAGGGGATTCCTGACTACGCGGGTTCGTCTTCGCGGAAGTCGCCGTTGCCGGCATCGAGCTCGGCGCCCGGATCCGGGTAGAGCAGTTCTGTAAATCGCGGATCTTCCGCCAGATTCTGGAAATCGGAATCGTTGCGCGCCTGAAAGCGCAGCTGTGGATTCAGCCGGAGCGCTTCGTCCAAACGGCGTAGCGCATCTTCGACGTGCCCGGTCAGACAATCCAGAGCGGCCAGCCCATATACGACATAGTCGGCGCCCGCATTCTGTTTGAGTAGACGGTCCAGATGCTCGCGCGCGGTGACGTAGTCGCCGACGTTCATCAGCGAGACGGCAAAGTCGAAGTGCTCCTCGGCAGTCTTGAACTGCGTGGCTGCAACCCGTTCCAGATGCTGGTTGCAGGTACTCAAGTGGACATTGGCACGGTCGGATAATTCCTTGCTCGCTCCGGCAAGCACTTTCTGGAAGTGAGGCTTGGCCTTTTCGAACTTGTGTTCTTGCATCGCGCGCAGCCCGTCCTCATAACTCTTCAGTGCCTGTGTGTAACGCGGATCTTCCGCCACAGTTTTCTTTGCGGTAGGTTTCTGAGCCATGTGCAAAACTCTTCCTGTGCTCTTGGTAATGGGAAACTCCTTGCGCTGGTACGCTCTGCCTAAGCAGGTAAGTATCACTCAAACCACGGTTGCAGGGCAATGCCGCCCTCTGGGGAGATGGTAGTGACTTCTCCCCCTTGCTTTAGTTGATGGTCGCCGCAGTCTTCAGATCGATCTGTTTCCAGTCGCCGGCGATGATTCCGGCCCGAATGTGCGCCGCGGTTTTGCCCTTCTGATGCTGCTGGTACGAATAGTAAAGTTCCTTCAGGCAGGTGCTGCAGCGGGCTCCATGCGTGGTCTCGAAGCAGCTATGCAGGCTGTTGTGGCCCATGCGGTCGCAATAGCAGTAGCAGGGCTGCTGGTGGATGACGTTGGGAATCTTCGCCGCCAGTTCGTAGGCGTGCGTTTGGTAGGCGTCGTGGGCATCGTCCCCCCAGAGATCGGCCTTGGACAGGATCGCAGGCAGCTTCGTGCCCTTCGGCGGTGGCCCGGAATTGTAGGCAGGAATTCCGGTTGCATCCTCCTGCGGCGCAACCCATTCGGCAGAGACGCTCAGAGTAACCAGGAAAAGAAAGGCCAGAGTCAGGCCGCGGTATAGGTATTTCCGCTGAAAAGTTATCATCACAAAGCCCCCCAGAGCCGTATTGTACCGTGTGGCGGACGAATGCTGGAACAGTCGAAAGTTAACGTTTCGGAACCTGCCCCGGATGCAACCCGAAGCTGACCGGGTCGGTTCTGTATACAATAGAGAACGCAATGCCAGAGCTCAATGCTGATCGGAATCCCGTCGGCGTGTCGCACCCGCCAGTCGCCGAACCCGTCGGGTCGGCTCCGCCGAAAATCAGAACTGGGTTTGGTGTCTGGGCGCGCGATCTGATCATCTCCCTGGCGATTTCCGCTTTCATCATCATCTTCCTGTATCAGCCGGTCAAAGTCGAAGGCACCAGCATGATGCCGTCGCTCCAGGATCAGGAACGAATCTTCGTCAACAAGTTCGTTTACCGCCTGGAGCCCATCGAGCGCGGCGATATCGTCGTCTTCCGCTACCCGCGCGATCCTTCGAAGAGCTATATCAAGCGCGTGATCGGGATGGCGGGCGACCGCATCCGCATCGAGGGCGGGCAGGTGTTCGTGAACGACGAGCCCCTGAACGAAGATTATGTGCCTGCCGTCTATGCCGATATGCGGTCATATCCGGAGATCACCGTACCGTCCAATTCTTACTTCGTGCTGGGCGATCATCGGTCGATGTCGAACGACAGCCGCGATTTCGGCTCGGTAAACCAGAGCTTCATCTACGGGAAGGCCGTGTTCGGTTACTGGCCGATGGATAAGCTGGGGCGGGTGCGCTAGGTGGGGACTGATTTAGGTTGAACTCAGCAATAATTCACGTTCTCTCCTTGGCCGCACTCACTTTCCCTGATAAAATTCTTAAAATCCACTCCCCGGAGCGAGAATGCAGGCAATCCTTGCGCTGGAAGACGGCAGAGTCTTCCGAGGCAAAGGCTACGGAGCCAAAGGCGAATGCTACGGTGAAGTCGTTTTTAATACTTCCATCACCGGCTACCAGGAAATTTTCACGGATCCTTCTTACTCAGGGCAGATCGTTGTCCTGACCAACCCGGAAATCGGCAACTACGGCACCAACCAGGAAGATAACGAAGCCACGCGACCGTGGATCGAGGGGCTGGTCGTGCGCGAGTTCTCGCGCGTCAGCTCGAACTGGCGTTCGCAGCAGGTCGCCGAAGAATATCTCGAGCAGTTCAAGGTGCCCGTGCTGTCGGACATCGACACGCGCTCGCTGGTGCGGCACCTGCGCGATCATGGCGTGCAGCGTGGCGTGGTTTCAACGCTTGAGACTGATACCGACAAGCTGATCGCCAAGGCGCGGTCGATTCCGAAGATGGATGGCACTGACCTGGCTAAGGAAGTCAGCACCAAGCGGTCGTACGTCTGGGAAGTCGGCGAGCGCTCACACGAGCCGGTGGCCGTGGTCGGCGTGAAGGACGAGCCGGCGCGCTTTCATGTGGTCGCCTACGACTTCGGCATCAAGCAGAATATTCTCCGCAAGCTGCGCGGCGAGGGCTGTAAGGTGACGGTTGTTCCAGCGCAGACTCCGGCTGAAGATGTGATGGCGTTGAAGCCGAACGGAGTTTTCCTTTCGAATGGGCCGGGCGATCCGGAGCCCTGCACGTATGCGGTGGATTCGATTCGCCGCCTGATGGGGCGCATGCCGATCTTCGGAATCTGTCTTGGCCATCAGCTGACCGGAATCGCTTTAGGCGGAAAGACTTTCAAGCTGAAGTTCGGCCATCATGGCGGAAATCATCCGGTAAAGCAGTTGAAGAGTGGGAAGATCGAAATCACGGCGCACAACCACAACTTTGCAGTCGATCCTGACTCGCTGCCCGATAGCGAAGTCGAACTCACCCACATCGATCTGAACGACAATACGCTTGAAGGCCTGCGGCACCGGAATCTGCCGCTGTTCAGCGTGCAGTATCACCCGGAGGCTGCGCCCGGGCCGCATGATTCGCATTATCTGTTCAAAGAGTTCACCAAGATGATGGAGGAGTGGAAGGGGTGAGATATCTCTTGGGATTCGTGCTCTTCAGTCTGGGTCACGCGGTCGCCGAGCTTGGACAGATGGTTGGCACGTGCCCAGCCTTACCGGAGAGGCCGGCTCAAACTCTGTTGCATGTCGAAGGTGTCTTTGTAGATGCGAACATTGCCGTCATACCGAACGTCAAGGTGACATTACAGAAGCGACGTGGCCAGACGTTCGCAGATATCGACTCCCTTTCAACAGGTCAAGATGGGAGGTTTGATTTTGGAAAAAGAAAGCCGGGATTGTATCGACTGGCATTTGCGCCACCAGTCGGATTTTGTCGAATGGTGATTCCGATCAGACTTTCGAGACAAGGCTGGAAGGGAATTAGAGTAACCGTCCCGGTAGCTGCATCCGATACCTGCCCGCAATATTGCGAGGACCGGATGAGACTCGATGCCGTTGACTGAACCGATTTCGATCGAGATTGGGTAAGGCTTCCCAGGGATTTGGCTTTGAAAGGGCGCGCCTTTAAGGCGCGCCGCCAGATGCGAGATAGATTTGCGGCTTTAGCCGTGAGGTACCGTTCTTGAGACCCACGCGCGAACACGCGACCAATGCCGGCCACACGTACATGATCACATCACAAACATGGGGTCGCCGAAATTTGTTCTCGAAAGAGCGGTGGGCGCAGCTTTTGATCGACACGCTATATCACTACCGGGGCTCGGCGTATTTGCTGCATGCTTTTGTTGCTATGCCCGATCACCTTCACGTCCTGCTGACGCCGAATACGAGTCTCGAAAAAGCAGCCCAGTTCATCAAGGGCGGATTCTCCTATCGCGCGAAGAAGGAGCTTGGATCGAACATTGAAATCTGGCAGAAGGGATTCTCGGACCATCGCATTCGCGATGCCGAAGACTATTGGCGCCATGTTTCGTATATTCGGGAGAATCCGATACGGAAGCATCTTTGCGAACGAGTTGAGGAGTACGCGTATTCTTCGGCGTGGCCCGGTTTCGAGTTAGATCCGGTTCCTCAGGGGCTGAAGCCCGTCGAATTAAAGAAGCCGAGCGGCGCGGCTGAAGCCGCGCCCTTTCAAGACAATTCTGGAAAGATTGCATCATAAATGCCCAAACGCACTGATATTTCGAAGATCCTGATCCTCGGCTCCGGGCCCATCATCATTGGGCAGTCGGCCGAGTTCGATTACTCCGGCACGCAGGCCTGCAAGGCGCTCAAGTCTGAGGGCTACGAAGTGGTGCTGGCGAATTCGAATCCGGCGACCATCATGACCGACCCGGAGTCGGCCGACCGCACCTACATCGAACCGCTCACGCTGGAATATTTGGAAGAAATTATTCGCATCGAGCGCGAAATGGCGCCGGGCGCGGGCTTTGCCGTGCTCCCAACCGTTGGCGGGCAGACCGCGCTCAACCTGGCCATCGAACTTTCCGACGGCGGCGTGCTGGAAAAGTACGACGTTGCGCTCATTGGCGCAAATGTTACGGCCATCAAGAAGGCGGAAGACCGGCTTGTCTTTAAAGATGCGATGCAGAAGATTGGCCTCGACGTGCCCAAGTCGGCGCTGGTCAACAACATTAAAGACGGGCTCGAATTTGCCGGAAAGATTGGCTTCCCAGTCATCATCCGGCCTTCGTTCACGCTGGGTGGATCCGGCGGCGGCATTGCCTACAACCGCGAAGAGATGTCAGAAGTGCTGGGACGCGGGCTGGATTTTTCTCCGGTGCACGAGGCGCTGATCGAAGAGTCTGTACTGGGCTGGAAAGAATTCGAACTCGAGGTGATGCGCGACACGAAAGACAACGTCATCATCGTCTGCTCGATCGAAAACTTCGACCCCATGGGCGTGCATACTGGAGATTCGATCACCGTCGCTCCGGCGCAGACGCTCACCGACCGCGAATATCAGGCGATGCGCGATGCGTCGATCGCCGTGATTCGCGAGATCGGCGTCGACACCGGCGGATCGAACATTCAGTTCGGCGTGAATCCTGAGACCGGACGCATGGTCGTGATCGAGATGAACCCGCGCGTGTCGCGGTCTTCAGCGCTAGCCTCGAAGGCTACCGGATTTCCGATCGCAAAGATCGCCGCAAAACTTGCCATCGGTTACACGCTAGACGAGATTCCCAACGACATTACGCGCAAGACTCCAGCCTGCTTCGAGCCGACGCTCGACTACGTCGTCGTAAAAATTCCGAAGTGGCAGTTCGAGAAATTTCCCGGCGCTGACGATACGCTCGGCCCGCAGATGAAGTCGGTTGGCGAAGTGATGGCCATCGGCCGCACCTTCAAAGAAGCGTTGATGAAGGGCATTCGCTCGCTTGATACAGGCAAGCGGGTCGGCGGAGGCAAGCTCGAGCCGAAGATTCTAACGCAACGATTAGTCACACCGCATCCGGAACGGCTGGCGTACGTGCAGTATGCATTGCGGCAGGGACACACGGTGAAACAGGTCGCGAAGATGACCTCGATGGACCCCTGGTTTCTGTATCAACTGAAAGAAATCAACGACCAGCAACTGGAACTCGAAAAGCATCCGATGGAATCGATCCCGATGGAGGTGCTGCGCGAATCCAAGCGCATGGGATTCTCCGACGGCCGCCTCGCCCAGGTCTGGCGGCTTGAGGGTCAGGAAAAAGTTCGCCACCTGCGCAAGAAGCGTGGCGTGATGCCCGTCTACAAGCGAGTCGACACCTGCGCGGCGGAGTTTGAAAGTTTCACTCCCTATCTTTATTCGACATACGAAGACGAAGACGAGGCCGCGCCCACCGACAAGAAAAAAGTCATCATTCTGGGCAGCGGGCCGAATCGCATCGGGCAGGGGATTGAATTCGACTACGCCTGCTGCCACGCCTCGTTCGCGCTGCGTGACGACGGCTACGAGACGATCATGATCAACTGCAATCCTGAAACTGTCTCGACCGACTACGACACCAGCGACCGCCTCTACTTCGAGCCGCTGACCTTTGAAGATGTATGGGCGATTTATCAGCACGAAACGTCGAAGGGCGCAGATGTCGGTGTGATCGTGCAGTTTGGCGGACAGACTCCACTGAACCTGGCACTGCCGCTGAAAGCCGCGGGCGTGAAAATCATTGGCACGTCGCCGGAGTCGATCGATCTCGCCGAAGACCGCAAGCACTTCAACAAGTTGCTCGAAGAACTGCAGATTCCGCAAGCTCCTGGTGTCATGGCGACTTCGATTGACGAAGCTGTGGAAGGCGCCAAAAAAATCGGCTACCCCGTCCTCGTCCGGCCTTCGTATGTTCTCGGCGGGCGCGCCATGGTCATCGCCTACGACGAAGAATCGATCGTCCGTTACATGAAAGAGGCGGTCGAATATTCCCACGACCGTCCGGTGCTGATCGACCACTTCCTCGAGGATGCGATCGAAGTCGACGTGGACGCTCTCTCCGACGGCGAAGAGGTGGTGATCGGCGGTATCATGCAGCACATCGAGGAGGCCGGCATTCATTCCGGCGATTCGTCGTGCGTGCTGCCCGCGGTCGATATTCCACAGCCACTGATGGACCGCATGCGTGAGTACACGTTCAAGCTGGCGCGCGCGCTGAAAGTGATCGGTTTGATGAACATTCAGTTCGCCATCCCGCGCGGCAACGGGCATACGAGTGGGAATGGCTCGGAAGGCGGCAAGGTCTACGTGCTGGAAGTGAATCCACGCGCCTCGCGCACCGTGCCCTATGTCTCCAAGGCGACTGGAGTTCCAATGGCGAAGATTGCGGCGCGGCTGATGACGGGCCGCAAACTGCGCGAGTTCTTGCCGGAATTCATTGAGCGGCGCGCCGATCTGGACACTGGAAGCTCCTATTTTGTGAAGTCACCCGTTTTTCCGTGGAACAAGTTTCCCGGCGTCGATACGGTTCTCGGCCCGGAGATGAAATCGACCGGAGAAGTGATGGGCGTGGCCGACAACTTCGGCGAAGCCTTCGCCAAAGCGCAACTCTCGGCGGGACAAAAGCTGCCGATCAAGGGAACGATTTTCCTCAGCGTCACCGATAACGATAAGCGCAACGTCGTCCCGGTAGCGCGCAAGTTTGTTGATATGGGATTCAAGTTGGTCGCGACTGCGGGCACGGCCGACGTGATCGAATCCGCTGGCATGAACTGCGAGCGCGTCTACAAAGTCAAAGAAGGCCGCCCGAACGTGGTCGACTTCATCAAAGGGCAAAAGATTCAGCTGATCATAAACACCCCCACCGGACTGGAACCGTGGTTTGACGAGAAGGCGATCCGGCGCGCCGCGGTGACGGCGCGCATTCCCACCATCACAACCCTGGCAGCCGCGCGGGCCGCGGCCGAAGGCATTGAGGCGCTGCAACGCGGCGAAGTGAATGTGAAGGCGCTGCAGCAGTTGCATGCGGAGAGATTAGTTAAGCGCTAAGTGCGCGGCTTGCCTTAGGACGCAGCGGAGACCGATAATCTTCAGTCATCGAGGTCTCCTATGCTCCTGCACGGCATTTTTCCTCCCATCACCACGCCGTTCTATCCGGACGGCAACGTGTATTACAAGAAACTTGAACATAATGTCGAGCGCTACTCACGTACTCCCGTGGCGGGCATTGTCGTGCTCGGCTCGACCGGAGAAGCGATTCTGCTTTCCGATCAGGAGCGCCGTGATGTGCTCAAGTGCGCCGGTGAGTTTTGCGCGCCGAATAAAGTTCTTGTTGCCGGAACAGGCATTGAGTCGGCGATCGAGACGCTCCGACTGACCGAGTACGCCGCCGAACTTGGCTACGACGTGGCGATGGTGCGCACGCCGCATTACTACAAGGCCCAGATGGCGCCGGAAAACATCTTGTCGTTCTACCGCACTGTCGCTGATCGCTCGCCACTGCCGATCATTATTTACAACTTTCCGCAAGCTACGGGATATGACATACCTGCTGAAATTGTGATCGAACTGGCCGAGCATCCGAACTTGATCGGCATCAAGGAATCAGGCGGCGACGTCGAAAAAGTTCGCAAGATGGTGGCGGGAACCCGCCATATCAAGCACAGTGCCACCGTCACTGAGACTTTCGAAGCAGTTACGCCGCGCATGCTGGCCGCTGCAGCCGCACCCAACAGCGAGGGTGGAGAACTCGTTCCCGTCGGTGTGCTTTCTGGACAATCAACGCCTAAGCCCTCGCCGTCCGCGGTCTCGGTTGTCGGCAAGATGAAGACACGCCAAAAGGAAGCCGGATTCCAAGTCCTGGTGGGCGCGGCACAAAAGCTGCAAGCGTCCCTCGATATGGGTGCTGTGGGGGCAATTCTCGGCTTCGCCTGTCCCGCGCCAACTGCCTGTTACGAAATTTATGCCGCCTGGAAAGAAGGCGACGCCGAGCTCGCTCGATTGAAACAGGAGCTCATTGCAAAGGCCGCCGTGCGCGTGGTCGGCGATTTCGGGGTCCCGGGCGTGAAGTACGGCATGGATCTCAACGGCTACTACGGCGGCCCATCGCGCCTGCCTTTCCTGCCGCTGACGGCGCAACTGAAAGCTGAAATTGAAACTCTTCTGGCCGATCTCAAGAATTAGCCGGGACGCGGCCGCAAGTTAGGTTGTGATTAGGATCACACCGTTGTATACTGGATTCGAACGAACGTTCGAATAAAGGCTCCGCTCCATTCAGACGCATGGCTACATCCACCATCCGAATCTCCGCACGCCGGCATCGCAAAGCGCCCATGCCCGCGAACCGCTACGATCAGCGGCTGGCTGAGATTCTGGTTCATGCCACTGACGTGTTCTGCAAAAAAGGATACGAAGGGGCCTCGATGCGCGATCTCTCGCGCGTCAGCGGAATGTCGCTGGCCGGCCTTTACTACTATTTCGAATCCAAAGAGCGGCTTCTCTATTTAATCCAGAAGCATACATTTACGACGATCGTGCAGCGGCTAAAGGCTCGGCTCGAAGGCATCAGCGATCCGGAAGAACGTATCCGCACTTTCATTCTCAATCACCTGGACTATTTTCTGGCGAACCAGGCTGCCATGAAGGTTCTCTCCCACGAGGATGAGGTGCTGAGGAACGGCTTCGGTTCAGAAGTCGCGGCGATCAAGCGGGAGTATTACCGGATTTGCGTCAGCCTGCTCGACGATTTGAAGCGTGCGCGCGGATTGCAGGTCTCGACCCGCATCGCCGTGCTCAGCCTGTTCGGCATGATGAATTGGATTTACACCTGGCATAAACCGCGAGTCGACGCCGACGCGGCGGCGATCGCCGGCCAGATGGGCGATCTGTTTCTGCGCGGAGTGCTTGCAGGCGGAAAGGCCAGCAAGGCCCGCTCAACATAAAGTTCTGAGAAGTTCGAATTCTGATTTCAAGAGGAGAGTCTTCTGATGGCGACCACAATGCAGCCGGCAACCGCCGAATCCACCAAGCAACTTGTCAACTACCGTACCGACGGCGGCGTTGCCGTCATTGAGATGTGCGATCCTCCCGCCAACACTTACACCTACGAAATGAACCGCCAACTCGACGAAGCGATCCTCAAAGCCCGCATGGACAATGACGTGTACGTCATCGTGATGACCGGCGCGGGCGACAAGTTTTTCTCGGCGGGCGCGAACATCAAAATGCTGTCGACCGTCGATCCGACCTTCAAGTACTACTTCTGCCTGCATGCCAACGAGATGCTGCTGCGCCTGGAGCACACGCCCAAGCTGGTAATCGCAGCCATCAATGGTCACTGCGTGGGCGGTGGCCTCGAGATCGCGATGGCGGCCGACCTGCGCATCGCGCGCAAAGATGCGGGCAAGATCGGACTGCCGGAAGTGAACCTGGGAGTCCTGCCGGGCACCGGCGGCACGCAGCGGCTTTCGCGCATGGTGGGGAAGAGCAAGGCCATCGAGTTGATGGTCACGGGAAACACGTTCTCTTTCGAAGAAGCGCAGGAATTCGGAATCGTGAACGATATCTTTGAGCGCGAGAACTTCATGGAAAGCATGATGGAATACGCGAAACAATTCTGCCCGCCGAACAAAGCTTCGAAAGCCGTAGGACGCATCAAGCGCGCGGTTCAGACGGGATGGGAAATTCCCATGGAGTCCGCCCTCGCAGTGGAGCGTGAGAATCAGCAGTTACTCTTCCAGAGCGAAGACGCGAAGGAAGGCCTGGCTGCGTACGTGGAAAAGCGCCCGGCGCAATTCAAGGCGAAGTAGTTTGCGCCAGGCTAGCGTGAGGACGGGCGCATTCGCCCGTCCCGCCAAGCAAAACGCGGCCGGTGTTAGATCAGATATACGGAGTTTTAAATCATGCCCGGAAAAGTAGCAAAAATCGGAACCTTCAGTGATTGGATCGGAATGTTCAACGACTGGCGCAAGGAAATTGGCGTCAACACCGACGACATTGAAGCCTTTAAGTTCGATACTCTTTACGGCGCGATCGATACGGACGAGATCGAGTTCGGCGCCTACAAAGGCCGCCGCAAGTGGGAGAACGTCCGCCAGATTCCCACGCAACAGATGCGCGATGCGCTGATGAACATGATCGTCTACCAGGGCGACACGGAATTTGCCAGCGTCGAGCAGCAGCGCAATTTGCTGGAGAACGCGCCCACCGAGTGGGACCGGCGCGCGATTGCACGCGTCATGATCGAGGAGATGCGCCATGGCTGGCAGATGTGCGCTCTTCTGGTCGATCATTTTGGATATTCCGGTAAAGTCGAAGCGCAGAAAATGCTGGAGCGGCGCGCCTTTGAGAACAAGCGCCTGCTGGGCGCTTTCAATGTCGACGTCGACAACTGGATGGACTTCTTCACCTACACGGACTTCGTCGATCGCGACGGCAAGTTCCAATTGCAGATGCTGAAATATTCCGCCTTCGCTCCTCTCGGCCGTTCCATGTCGTACATGCTTCGCGAAGAGGCCTTTCACATGGGCACTGGAAATGACGGCCTGCGGCGCATCGTGGAAGCGGGTGTGATTCCGGCGTGGCTGATGCAGAAGTATCTTAATAAATGGATTTCGAGTTCCTACGATTTGTTCGGCACCGACCATTCTTCATCGGCGCACTGGGCCTATGTCTGGGGCGTGAAGGGCCGTTACGACGAACCGAAGAACGAGAAGACTCCGGACCTCGACGATCTGAACGATTACAACCGCACTCTCTACCGCGACGAGGTGGCCGGGTTGATTGAGCGCTTCAACCATTCGTTAAAGGCCGGCGAGCCGAAGTTGTATGCACCGCATATCAAGTTCAATCGCGCGATCGGAAAATGGGCAGGCCAGAAATTCCACGCCCAGACCGGGGAGCCACTCGACGATCGTGCCTACGAAGTACACGTCAAGGAATACATGCCGTCGGCGGAAGATAAGAAGCTGTTGCTCGAAATTATTGCCGACGAGAAGAAATGGATTGCCGAGAAGACCGGCGCGCGTGATCCGCTCGCCACGATCGGCGAAGTGCGCAAGTCGGCGATCAACCTGTAAGAACATCGAGCACGAAGAATTAGCGGAGACACATGGCCGTTGCATCAGAACTGAGCCGGATCGCAGTGGAGATTGCCGCGCCGGCGTGTCATATTGTGCTGCGCCATCCTTCGCTGAATGTCATCGATCTGCGGATGATGCAGGAGTTGACGCAGGCCTTGGCTGAAGCCGAAGCCACGCAGGATGTTTTCGTGATTGTACTCAGCGGGGACGCGCGACCGTTTTCTGCTGGAGTCGACGTCGCTGCGCACACGCCGGACAAGATCGATGAAATGCTGGCGAGCTTTCACGCTGTCATTGGTGCTATGGTGGCGAGCAAGAAAATTACGATCGCGTCGGTGCACGGCCACTGCCTCGGCGGCGGCGCAGAGTTAGCCATGGTTTGCGACATGGTATTCACATCAGAGTCGGCGCAGTGGGGCTTTCCCGAGATCAAGCTCGGCTGCTATCCGCCGGTGGCATGCGCTTCGCTGGCGGCTTTAATCGGCCAGAAGCGCGCGGCGGAGTTGATTTTGACGGGCCGCATGATCATGGGCGACGAAGCTGCCAAGATCGGCCTGGCGACTCGCGCCTTCCCCGATGACGAGCTCAATGGCGCGGTCGAAGAATGCATCGATCAGTTGTCGAAGCTGAGTCCGGCGGCTCTGGCGGTCGCGAAAAAAGCCTTTTACGCCTGGGATGCCATGCATTTCGATAAAGGGCTGGCGCGGGCGGAGCGTGTTTATCTGGACGAATTGATGAAGACGCACGACGCCCACGAAGGCATCCGCGCGTTCATGGAAAAGTGCACTCCGCAGTGGACCGGGAAGTAAACCGAGACCGATCGACGCACGGACATGGGTATGGATTACGAAATCACTCCCGAGGATGTGAAAGGGAAGCTCGCTGCTTCCGAGGAATTCACGCTACTCGATGTTCGCGAGCCCTGGGAGTTTGAGATGGCAAAAATCGCGGGAGCCCGGTTGATGCCCATGGGCGATGTGTCCACACGCGCGCATCAGGAACTGGATCCGGATTCCCAGATTGTCGTGATCTGCCATCATGGCGTGCGCTCGATGAATGTGACGGTGTGGTTGCGACAGCAGGGATTCGAGAAAGCCCAATCCATGCGCGGGGGAATCGATGCATGGTCGCGCCGCGTCGACCAGAAGGTGCCGGTGTACTGACCAGCCATGAGCAATGAGCTGTGAGCGATGAGTAAACCAGCTCACAACCCAATGCTCATCGCTCGTTGCTCACAATGAAAAAAGAACTGATCGAATTACAAGTGAATGGCCGACCGTACGAAGTCGCGATCGAGCCAAGCGCGCTGCTGCTCGATGTCCTGCGGCAGGAGTTGCAACTGACCGGCTCCAAGCGCGGCTGCGACGACTCCTCCTGCGGTGCGTGCACCGTGCTGATCGATGGCGTCGCCATGATGGCATGCACTATCCTGGCCGCCAGTTGCGAAGGCCAGGAGATCACGACAATAGAAGGTGTTCAGGAAAGTGGCAGCCTTGCCGCGATCCAGAAAGCCTATGGCGATTGGGGTGGGGCGCAATGCGGCTACTGTACGCCCGGCTTCATCATGACGGTGAGATCACTGATGGCGGAGAATGCCGATCCCTCGGAAAGCGACATTCGTGCGGCGTTAAGCAGCAATCTATGCCGTTGCACGGGATACAACCAGATGTATGAAGCGATTCGCTCGGCGATTGCCGCGGAACGTGCCGGAGTGACAGCGAAGTGACAAAGCACAACGGATTCTCGATTATCGGCAAGCCGACCGCCATGATCGATGCAGCGGAAAAGACCACCGGCGCTGGCAAGTACACTGACGATCTGTCTCTTTCCGGCATGCTGATCGGCAAGATTCTGCATTCGCCGCACCCCCACGCCCGCATCGCGCGCATCGACACGACTCGTGCTGAAAAAGTCGACGGCGTGGTTACGGTGGTTGCAGGAAAAGATGCGCCGAATCCTTACGGCATTCTTCCCGTCGGCCACGACGAGCACGCGCTGGCACTCGACAAGGTGCGTTACGTCGGGGATCACGTCGCGTGCGTAGTGGCGACTTCGGAAGCGATCGCCGAGAAGGCACTCGAACTGATCGACATCGATTATGAAGTGCTCCCTGCCTATTTCGATCCGGAAGAATCGATGAAGGCCCAGAGCGATCTTATCCACGACAATAAGCCCAACAATCTCGAGAAGGATTATCACCATATCTTCGGCGACCCGGACAAGGGCTTTGCTGAGGCGGATCAGATCGCCGAGGCGCGCTTCATCGCCAATGAGGTCACGCACGCTGCGATGGAGCCGCATTCCACGCTGGCTTCGTTCGAAATCGATCCGCATACCGGCAAGCCTGGGCGCCTAACTGTATGGTCGTCGACGCAGGTGCCGTACTACCTGCAGCATAAATTGTCGCTCGTCCTCGACATGCCCATGGCGCAGATTCGCGTCATCAAGCCGCTAGTGGGCGGAGGATTCGGCGGGAAGAGCGAAGTCATTCCGCTGGAGATCATCGCAGCCGTAGCCGCGCGCAAGGCGAAAGCTCCAGTGAAAATAACTTACACACGAGAGGAGGTTTTCTGGGCGCATCGTGGCCGGCCGCGCACGATCGTCGACTTGAAGACCGGCGTGACAGGAGACGGCCGCATCACCGCCGTGAAAGCCCGCGTGGTGCAGGACGGCGGTGCTTACTGCTCCTACGGCGTGGTGACGATTCTGTACTCCGGTGCGTTGCTCGGTGCGCTCTACGATATTCCCAACATTCAGTATGACGGCTATCGTGTTCTCACCAACAAGCCCGCCTGTGGCGCGATGCGCGGTCACGGCACGGTCAACGTCCGCTTCGCCTTTGAATCGCAACTGGACGAGCTTGCGGTAAAGATTGGAATGGATCCGGCTGAAATCCGCCAGCGCAATTTGTTGCATCCTCCGTGCATCACGGTGAACGGCCTGCGCGTGCAAAGCTACGGACTGCCAGAGTGCATTGAGAAAACGGTGGAAGGCTCGGGATGGAAAGCACGAAAAGGGAAGCTGCGCCAGGGACGCGGTCTGGGCATCGCCTGCAGCCACTATGTGAGCGGCGCCGCCAATTCGATTATTCGTTCCGACATGCCGCACTCGACCGTCAACATCAAGATTGATCGTGATGGTGGAGTCGTCGTCTACACCGGTGCTTCCGAGATTGGCCAGGGATCGGACACCATGACCGCGCAAGTCGCAGCCGAAACGCTGGGATGCTCGCTCTCGCGAGTGCGGGTGATTGCGGCCGACACCGATCTTACTCCCATCGACATTGGTTCCTATTCCAGTAGGGTCACATTTATGGCGGGCAATGCCACTCTGCGCGCCGCTGCAGAAGTGAAGAAGTTGATTGCGGCTGCGGCAGCGAAGAAAATGGGCTGCGATCCCGACGATCTGATTTTCCGCAATGACACCGTAGTCAGGAAAAATGGCCATACAGAGACAGCCAATCCCGGCCGAGCCGCCAAGCAGAGTTCGGCGACATCGGTATCCGGCCGCGTGGAAGGCCAGATTCTTCGCGGATCATTGCAGCAGAAGCGCAAAGACGAAGGCCCCAAGGACAAGCTGACCTTCGAAGAGGCTGTCGTCTCTGCCATCGATTTTCACGGAGCGCTCACCGGCACCGGTTCCTACGCGCCTCCGCCGGAGGTCCGAGGCGGCAAGCACAAAGGCGCGGGCGTCGGCCCATCTCCCGCGTATTCCTACTCGGCGCAAGTTGCCGAGGTCAGCGTCGATCAAGAGACTGGCGAAGTTACCGTGCACAAAGTCTGGGCAGCGCATGATTGCGGACGCGCGCTCAATCCCGTTTCCGTCGAAGGCCAGATCATCGGGTCGGTTTGGATGGGCATGGGTCAGGCACTTACCGAAGAGATGCTCTGGAAAGACGGGCTCCTGATGAATCCCGGCTTGCTCGAGTATCGCAGCCCATCGTCGATCGAGTCGCCCGCGATCGAGGCCATCATCGTCGAGAGCATCGATCCCGAAGGCCCATTCGGAGCGAAGGAATGCAGCGAAGGCTCGCTGGCCGCTACGATTCCCGCCATTGCAAACGCGATTTACGATGCGGTCGGCGTGCGCCTACACGAGTCGCCCTTTACGCCGGAACGCGTTCTCGCCGCGCTGCGCGCCAAAAAGAATGCAAAGGCTCTGAACCTGACCGAGGGTGTCGATCCGACCGCGCCCACCCGTTTCCGCGAGCACGGCGGTTCATTGTGGTTTAAGGGCAAAGGCCCGGAGCGGCACCCGCTCGACGCTTCCCGTCAACAGTCTTCTGCGGGCGGTGCCGATTGAGCCTGCCACAATTTAAATTGTTGCGGCCGCGCACCATCGAGGAAGCGGTTGAACTCTTGTCGAGGTGCGTCGGTGTTGGCGATTCTCCCGCGAATTCTGTCCGCATCATCGCCGGCGGGACTGACTTAATTCCCTCGATGAAGCAGAGATTATTCGAACCGGAATGTGTTCTCGACCTCCGCCGCGTCAGCGAAATGCGCGGCATCAAGCCGCAATCTGACGGCGGCGTAGAAATCGGCGCTGCGACCACCCTTCGTTCCATCGAGAACTCTGCATTCCTGCGCCAGCATTACCCCGTCCTCACCGAGGCCGCTGCCACCGTTGCCTCGCCTGTGCTGCGGAACATGGGTACCATCGGCGGCAACATATGCCTCGACACACGCTGCCTCTGGTACAACCAGTCGCTCACCTGGCGCAAGGGCTGCGGCTTTTGCATTAAGAAAGATGGCGAGTTGTGCCACGTTGCTCCCGGCGGAACCAAGTGCTGGGCGGCCTTCTCCGGCGACACACCTCCCGCGCTTCTTTGTCTCAACGCGGAAATCGAAATTGCAAGCTCAAAAGGTTTGCGGCGCATTCCGCTGCAGCAGTTTTACACCGGCCTCGGCGACAGCTACCGGCATCTCGCGCCCAACGAATTGGTGACACGAATACTTCTTCCAGCCGCGTTCGCCGATTATCGCGGCGTCTACCGCAAGCTGCGGGTTCGCGGGTCGATTGACTATCCGCTGGCAGGAGTCGCGGTTGTCCTGAAGCGATCGGATGGAAAGATTTCCGACGCGCGTATCGGTCTCACGGCGGTGAATCCCTCGCCGTTGCTGGTCAAGGGGGCGAGCGCCATACTTACCGGAACCGCCGTCGACGAAGCTCTCGCCGAGGCCGCGGGGGAATTAGCCGCAAAGACTGCCAAGCCGTTGACCACCTCGGCTCTGACTCCGGAATATCGGCGCGAAATGATTCGCGTGTTTACCAAGAGAGCCGTTCTCGCGGCGGCGAGTAACTGAGATGTCTGTTACTCTTCCGCTGAAGAAATTCACCGAATGATTACGGACTGCCACATTCATATCCAGCCGATCGAGATGTTTAAGCCTCACGCGCTGGAGTTGATGAAGAAGAAACGGGCGAACTTCGATCAGATTGTCGAGTTCTGCCGCTCCCCGAAAGCCTTCCTCAAATTTCTGGACGCCAGCGGCGTCGACCGCGCCATGCTCATCAACTACGTGGCTCCCGAAGTGATCGGCTTCACCAACGGCGTGAACCAGTTTGTCGCCGACTACGTGAAAGAAGATCCAGCCCGTCTGCTGTCCTGTGGAAGCCTGCACCCGCGGCATACAACGAATGTGTTTGCCGATGTGGAGCAGATTCTGCGGCTGGGGCTGAAGATGATCAAGATTCATCCTCCGCACCAGTTGCTGTTTCCCAACGACTATCTGAACGGGGTCAAGGAACTCGAGATTATTTATCGCGCGGCCGAGGCGAATGGCATTCCAGTTATGTTCCACACCGGCACGTCGATTTTTCCCGGCGCGCGCAATAAATATGGCGATCCGATTTACATCGACGATGTCGCTGTCGACTTCCCCAAGCTGAAAATTCTGCTCGCCCACGGCGGCCGTCCCCTGTGGATGCAGACCGCCTTTTTCCTCATACGACGGCATCCCAACGTTTATCTTGACATCAGCGGCATTCCGCCCAAAACGCTGCTGAAATATTTTCCGCGCCTCGATGAAATTGCCGACAAGACTTTGTTCGGAACTGACTGGCCGGGCCCTGGAGTGCCCGACATCAAGAAAAACCTCGACGAATTCCGCGCTCTGCCGCTGAGCGAAGCGATGCAACAACAGATTCTCAGCAAGACCGCGCTGACCATCTGGCCTACGTAGGGCCCACCCGGTGTGTTCTCATTTCCGCGACCTATTTATTTTTCCAGAGCCCGATCGTATTTCCCTCGGGGTCGGCAAACCACGCGAACGTCCCCGTCGGAATCTGAACCGGTGGAACCAGAGTTTTTCCACCAAGCGCGGCAGCTTTGTCCAAATAAGCCTGCACATCGTCCACCTGCACGTAAAAGATGGTGTAATTGTGCGGATCATGGCCGAGCGCCGATATATGGCCGTGAATGCCGGTTGATGCCCCGGTATTGATCATGGCGGCAGGCCCCGCGGCTTGCATTTGCCAATCGAACAGTCGCGTAAAGAAATCGGCGGTCTTGCCCCTGTCGCGGCATCCGATCTCGAAATGTATTACTGGTTGACCCATCCGGTGCCTCCTCTTGAAAAATGGCGGTGATGAAACACTGCGAGACGCAGCAAGCTGTCAACAGAATGTGAATCGTCAAGCTCTTGATTAGAAGAGAAACGCCCGCATCCGAAGATAGCGGGCGTTAACGCAGCGTGCTTTATTTTCCCGCTTTCGCCGCGGCGGCCTTCGGGCCGGTCAGTTCATCAGCCAGCGGAGTCGCCCCGTAAATCTTTCGCAGCGCTTCCTGAATGCCGCGTGAATCCACGGAAACGGCTCGTCCCTGCACCTCGCTGAAAGCGAAATTCCATTCCAGCGATTGAATGTTGCCGTCAAAAATGATTCCGACGATCTCGCCCTTCTTATTCACCGTCGGCGATCCCGAATTTCCCCCGATGATGTCCGCAGTCGAGACAAAGTTCAGCGGAGTCTTCAAATCGAGCTGCGGCTTCGCCTTGAGCCAGCTTTCTGGCAGGTCGTAAGGGGCTTTGTCGCCATGCGCGGCTGCGTGTTCATAAGCACCTCCCATGTTCGTTTCGAACGGAATTGCCCGGCTGTCTTCGCGATAGCCCTTCACCGTGCCGTAACTGAGGCGCAGCGTAAAGGTCGCATCCGGCGGCTGGCTGAATCCGCTCTGCGCGAAGCGAGCTTTGGCGATAATGGTTCCATCGCGGCGGACCACGGAGTCGATCTTGTCATCAAACTGCTTGCGCACCGCCAGGGCATCCGGTTCGATCGCCCGCATCACAACGATCAGAGGATCGGTGCTGGCATCGATCGCCGCCTGCCCGCCTTGCCAAAGCTGTTTGCGCACAGCGACGTCATCCAGTTTCGTGTTGCCGATAATGTCTTTTGCCGCATCCGCCGGGCTCTTGCCCTGCAAGACTTTCTGCACGTCAGGATTGTCCTTACCCAGAGCGTCCTGCATCTCGCTTAGCGAGACGCCCAGCATAATCGCATCGAGGTTCTTGTAAACCGGCTCAGTCGAGAACAATTGCTGTTCGACCGATGGCAGGCCCGAATCGCGGAACTCCCGCAGGCGGTCCTGATTCGGTTTCGGGCGCTCTTCGGCGCCACGCACCAGAGTGCGCGCCAGTTGCGGCAAGCGCGACGCGAAGCCGCGCATGCGCTCTAGATAAAGCAGCTCAGGATAAATTGCCTGCTGCGTCTTCATCGCCTGTTCGATTTCTTCCCACGGATTCGCAACACCGGCGTTCTTGGGATCGGCCTTGAAAGCCACGCGCAGCTTGGCTTCGTCGGCTGCTTTCTCGTCCATGATGGCTTTGTCGTGTAGCCCGGCGTTGTATCCGGCAATCGCCTTGACCGAGTTCTGCAGTCCGAAAATGTCTTCCTGCGCGATGCGCGCATTTTCTTCCGACGCTTTGCTAAACTCCTGCAAACGGGAAATCCGGCGAGCAAAGGCCTTGAGCTGCGAGGGATATTGAATATCCCGCAGAAAATCGAGTTGCGCCATGGTCAGCAGGCGGCCTGTGTTGCCGGGGTGTCCCGATACAAAAATCAGGTCGTTGTCTTTCACGCCAGTGCGCGACCACTGCAAATAATTGTCGAGGTGCGCCGGCTTGTCATTCTCGTAGACGCGGAAGAACGTAATATCGAGGTCATAACGAGGATAAGTGAAGTTATCGGGGTCACCGCCAAAGAAGGCGATGCCGAACTCCGGCGCAAAAACCAGCCGCACGTCGGTGTACTTCTTGTACTTGTAGAGGTTGTAAACACTGCCCGAGTAAAACGTAACCACATCGCAGCGCAGCTCGGTCGCGGTCGCGCAATCCTTTTCGATCTGCGACATCGCTGCGCGTTGCGCCTGGCCCGCTTCAGCGGCCGACATGCCAGCCTTCACGCCGGCATTCACCTTGTCGGTCACGTCTTCGATGCCGACCAGTTGGTTCAGTTCCAGGTTCGGGCACTTGGCCTCTTCCGCCTGAGTCTTGGCATAGAAACCGGTCTTGATGTAGTCGTGGCCCTCGGTGGAAAGTTGCTGCACACAACCCGCGCCCACATGGTGATTGGTAAAGGTCAGCCCATCGGCAGAGACAAAAGATCCCGAGCCACCGTTATTGAACCGCACCGAAGATAGGCGAACGTGATCGAGCCATGCCTGGGTCAGTTCGAATCCGTATTTAGCCTTGATTTTGGCCTTCGGAGGCTGGTTATAGAGCCACATGCCCTCGTCGGCCTGGGCGAAAGTAGAAAAGATGAAGGCGAACGCGAGCAGTACTGCGAAATATCGTTTCATTGGGGATACTCCTCCATGAGGAAGATGAAGAGCCTATTGCGCAGAGGCGAACTGAAAGGAACTGCTAACTATACGCCCCACGGACTCGACAGAGCAAAGCTAAGGCCGAGGCCGGATGGAAACTTGTGCCGCTTTAAGGTATAAAAACTGGTTGCGCTGTCCGCGCCGTGAACCCGCGGCCCGGCAAGCAAATCCGGCGAAACAGGCGAAGACAAACATGTCCAGCGTGACCACAACTCAGGCCCCAAAGGGACTGGAAGGTATCGTTGCCACCACCTCCAAGATCTGCTACATCGATGGAGATCGCGGTGTCCTCGCCTATCGCGGCATCGACATCCACGAACTGGCCGAGCATTCCAACTTCGAGGAGACCTGTTACCTGCTCTGGTTTGGCAAGCTGCCTACGCGTGCGGAACTCGATGGACTCAGCCAGCGACTGGCGGAAGAGCGGAAGCTCGATCCCGCGATCATCACGCTGCTGCGCAACGCCCCGCGCACCGCGCTCGCTATGGACGTCTTGCGCACCGCCGTATCCGCCTTATCGTTTTACGATCCCGATTTCAAGAAGAATGATCACGACTCGAATGTAGCTAAAGCGATTCGCCTGACCTCGCAGATCGCGATGATTGTTGCCGCGTATGACCGCATCCGCAAAGGATTATCGGTCGTCGAGCCGGATCGGTCGCTTTCCCACGCCGCGAATTTCCTGCTTCTGCTCACTGGCCAACGTCCCACCAGCACCGCCGAGCGCGCTCTCGACATCGCGCTCATCCTGCATGCGGATCACGAACTGAATGCCTCCACCTTCGCCGCCCGCGTCACGGCTGCGACTTTATCGGATATGCATTCGGCGATCACCTCGGCAATTGGCGCTCTTAAAGGGCCTCTGCATGGCGGAGCGAATGAAGCAGTCTTCCGCATTCTGGAATCAATCGATGCCCAGAGCGTCGATTCGGTCGCTTATGTGAAAGACATGCTGGCGCAGAAGAAAAAAATTCCCGGTTTCGGCCATCGCGTCTATCACACCGAAGATCCACGAGCCACGCATTTGCGGAAGATGTCGCACGATCTCTGTTACTCCAGCGGACACAAGAAGTGGTACGACATGTCGAGCGCCATCGAGCAATTCGTGAAGTCCGAGAAAAAACTGAACGCAAACGTCGATTTCTATTCGGCGTCCACCTATCACACACTCGGCATCGACATCGATCTCTTCACGCCGATCTTTGCCGTGTCGCGCATCAGCGGCTGGGCTGCCCACGTCATCGAGCAACTTGACGACAATCGCCTGATCCGGCCCCGCGCGGATTATCTGGGCCCGGAGTACCCGGCCAGCTACGTGCCTATGGATAAACGGTAGCCTGCGGATCAAGGCCTCTTTTCACAGTCCTGCGCCAGCAGCCTTGGCTCACAGGCATGCCCGTCCCATCGGGCCATCGCGTAGAATAGAAAGGGCCTTTATGCGCAGGACTTATCTCGACAATAACGCCACTACGCCCCTCCTGCCGGACGTCTTCGAGGCCATGCGCCCGTACTTTGGCGAGCGTTTCGGCAACGCCTCGTCCATTCATCATTACGGACAGGAGACCCGCGCCGCCGTTGAACATGCGCGTGAGTTGGTGGCCGCGCTGCTCGGCTGCAGCGCTGCCGAGATCATTTTCACCAGTGGCGGCACCGAGGCCGATAACCTGGCCATCACTGGCCTGACCATCCCCGGCGACCACGTCATCACTTCGACCATCGAGCATAGCGCGATCCTGCAAACCTGCAGGCATCTTGAAGAAACTGGCCGCGAACTGACCTGCGTGCCCGTTACCGCGGATGGCGCCGTCGACCCCGACGACGTGCGCCATGCTCTGCGGCCGAACACCCGGCTGATCTCGATCATGATGGCGAACAACGAGACCGGAGTTCTACAGCCGGTGGAAGAGATCGGCAAGATCGCTGCGGAAGCCGGAGTGTACTTCCACACCGATGCTGTGCAAGCCGCGGCCAAGGTCGCGATCGACGTCAATCAAATCGGATGTCACGCGCTGTCCATCTCGGGGCACAAGATTCACGCGCCCCAGGGCGTCGGCGCGCTCTATGTGAAGAAGGGAACTCGTCTCCAGCCGCTGCTTTATGGCGGACGCCACGAGCGCTCCCGCCGCGCCGGGACGGAGAACGTTCCGGGGATAGTGGGGCTCGGAAAGGCTGCGCAGCTGGCAAAAGATGCGCTCGACCGCGGCGACGATAAGAAGTTATCCGCACTCCGCGACCGCCTGCAGCAGGGAATCCTCGCGCAAGTAGACGATGCAAAAGTGAATGGCAACGGCGCCCGACGCGTCCCCAACACAACCAACATTTCCTTCGACTACATCGATGCCGAGGCGCTCGTAATTGCGCTCGATCTGAAAGGCCTGGCAGTTTCCACGGGGGCCGCGTGCTCATCCGGCGCGATTGAGCCGTCGCATGTGCTGGTCGCGATGGGCCTACCCGCCGATCGAGGCCGCTCCAGCATCCGCTTCAGCCTGGGCAAGCAGACCACGGCAGAAGACATCGATTTCGCGCTGGCGCTCGTGCCCGAGATGGTGGCGCGGCTGCGCGAACTCAGTCCGACCTATCGCAAGGCCGCAGTCACTACTTAAGAAGGAAGGATGCTGCGCTCGTCTTCGGTATCACTAAATTATGACGCCTCGATTTAAGACAATATTGATAGCGGGTTTCTGGTTTGCTGCGGGATTTGTTACTCACGCGGCGCTGATTTATTTTCATCATCACCCGGGATAATTTAAGAGAAGAGCCAAAAGCAACCATGCCGACAGATCGAACCATCGCGGTCGCCATGTCGGGCGGTGTGGACTCATCCACCGTCGCGGCCATGCTGCGCGCCGAGGGCCACGATGTCATCGGCCTGACCATGCAACTCTGGAACCAACGCCGCCTCGCCGGACGTGGGGGCATGCCCGAGTCGGTGCAGGGTCGTTGCTGCTCTCTCGACGACGTCTACGACGCGCGTCGCGTCGCTCAGCAGATTGGCATCCCTTATTACGTGGTCAATCACGAAGAGCGCTTTGAGCGGGATGTCGTGCGCCCGTTCGTCGAGGAATACCTTTCGGGGCGCACGCCCATCCCGTGCAGCCTCTGCAATAACCATCTAAAGTTCGATCAGCTGTTGATCGTCGCGCAGCAGATCGGCGCCGAGCGCGTCGCTACCGGACACTACGCCCGCGTCGCCTATGACGAAGCTCGAGGCCGTTGGCTGCTCAAGCGCCCCGCCGATACCAGCAAGGATCAGACCTACTTCCTCTTCGGCCTGACGCAAGATCAGCTCAGCCGCACTCTGTTTCCGCTCGGCGATATGACCAAGCCCGAAGTTCGCGAACTGGCCCGCAAGCACGGACTAGCACTCGCGGAAAAGCCCGACTCGCAGGAAATTTGTTTCGTGCCCGGCGGCGATTACAAGCGTTTCATCGATGCCTACCTAGCCGAGCAGGGCGAGTCCCTCCCCGATACTGCCGGAGATCTGGTCACCACGAGCGGCCACATCATCGGCGAGCATGCGGGCATTCACAACTTCACCGTCGGCCAGCGCAAGGGACTCGGCGTCGCCACCGGATCGCCCCTATACGTCATTCAGATCAGCGGTGCGCAGAAGCAAGTGATTGTTGGAGGAGAAGAGAATTTGTATTCGAAGACGCTGCGCGCAAAGCGTGTGAATCTGATTTCAGTCGACGATGTGCGCGAGCCCATGCGCGTCACGGTGAAGATTCGCCATCGCCACGAGCCTGCCGCAGCGGTGCTCGAGCGCAGCGCTGAGGACGAAGTTCTAGTGACCTTCGACCAGCCGCAGCGCGCCATTACGCCCGGCCAGGCTGCGGTTTTCTACGATGGGGAAATTGTGGTCGGCGGCGGCTGGATCATCTAACTCACGCCAAGAGCCGTCGAGCTGCGCTCGACCGGACAGCCGAGTGCGGCGGTCCCTACATTTTTCACTTTGGCCGGTAGGGATCGTGGGTGTTCTTGCGGTCCTTCTTTTCCATCTTGTGCTGCGCTTTCTTCTGCGCCTTCATATACTTCTTCATCGCCTTCTGCTGTTTCTTCTCCATCTTACGCGACTGCTTCGTGCCCGCATTCATTGCCGGATTCTTGGTTTGGGCAGCAACAAACGCACAGCCGGCCAGGAAAGCACAGCCCAGAAGCGCCCACGCCGCGCCTTTCGCAAGATATCTTCGAACCATCATTCGCATTGGCATGATTCTATCGTAGAGAACGCCCGATGCAACCCCACGTGCAGACTTTATAATCCGCCCATGGCGTCTGCAAATCTCTCATTGTCAGGTCCAATGGCAGCTTTTTCCCAGCCGCCATCGTTCTGGGTTCGCGAGTCATCCGCGATCAAGCAGGGAATCAAGACGGGGCTCGCGGGCACGATCACCTACGCGATCTATACGGGATGGCATTTGCCGCAGGGCTACTGGGCGGTCTTCGCCGCGCTGGTGGTGACGCAGGCCAATCTCGGCGCGTCGTGGAAAGCGGCACTCTACCGCACCATCGGTTCTACCTGCGGAGCGGTAGCGGCGGCGCTGCTCATTCCGCTGCTCGGCAAAGGCCCCGCAGGCGTGGGCATCGTGTTGTTCATCCTCGCCTCGTTTTTCGGGTATCTCACCGCCCTGCACACGGCCTTCACCGCGGCCGGATTCACCGCAGCTCTGATTCTCGTTTTCGGCGGCCAGGGCGAGCCCTGGCAACTCGCCTGGTATCGCGTGTTGTACACAATGATGGGGGCATTGATTGCCTTCGCCGTCGGGGCGCTGGTGTTTCCCGTGCATGCGCGCGAGGGCCTGCGTCTGAAAATTGCAAACATCATCGAGGGCGCGGGAACGCTCTATCGCGCCATCGCCGCTGCGGCATTGCAGGGCATCGACAATGAGGAAGAGATTCACCTTCTTGACCGACAACTGCATGATCTGCGCCGCGGCATCACCCAGCAAATGGATGAGGCCCGCATCGAACTGGCTTTCTCGCGTTTCAATCGCGCTGCCTATCAGCAGGTGGTCGAGGATGGCGACCTGATTCGCCGACGCCTCACTGCCATGGCCGAGGACCGCTCGCTATACATGCACGCGCGGGTCGAACCGGGACTCCTGCCCTCACTGCCGGTGCTGGTCGAGAGAACAGCTGAAATGTTTGCTGCGGTAGCGAAGGCGATTCAGGCCCCGGGGAAGCCCGCGAATTCCACCGACCTCGACGCTGCCATTCGGAATCTCGATGCCGAGTTGGCTGCGCTGCGCAGCCGGAGGGCGACCGCTCCCTTCGCGCTCGATCGCATGCTGCCCTTCTGGGCGCTGGTTTTCAATTTGCGGGAGGTTGCTCAGGATTTGAAGCAGTTGGAATCGGCTTTACCGCAGCTTGCGTGAGCAGCCGGCGGGAGGCTTGCTCTCGAGCGACTCTAAAAATGACGTGCCGGAGTTTCTTAATTTCTGTTCCAGCCGCGCCGTGCAATCGCAGTCGCCGCAGGCCCAGGGCTCTGATCCGTTTTCGTCGCGACATGTGCGGCGGTCGTGCGCATCCTGCACCCGCGTGAGATCGAAATATTCTTCCCAGTAAGGCCGCTCTTCCTGCAACGGGGTTGGACAGTAACAGACTTCGACCCAACGTGCCGTCTCATCGGCGCACAGCCGCGCGTCCTTCATGTTGCGCAGATATTCACCTTCCGCCACCGATCCCTGGCCCAGAGTCTCGCGCTCGATCGCCTCAAGCAGATCGGCCTCGCGTCCAGGTTTCACCCGCGCCCGCACCAGATAACGCACGTAATCGCCTCCAAAATAACTAGCTCCGGACGCCTTCGTCCGGAGCGTGATTTCTAAGACGCAATCGGTTCAGATGAACATTTCGTCCTGCGGCACCGGACGGCGCTCCTGGCGCGAGCTGCCGTTCTTGCGACCCCGGTTGCGGAACAGGAACTCGAGCCCGACCGTGAGCCCCTGCATCAGCCCGGAAACCTGCCGCACCGGCGAGATGACAGTCTTGTGCACCATCTCCGAGGTCTGCTCCACGCGGTCCATGGTGCGGGTCAGCAATTCGTCCGCGCGGATAATCTGCAAGCGGCTGCGGTCGATCACGTCGTTCACCGTGGCGTCCACCCTTTTCACTTCCGCGGTCAGAGTCGTGGTGGTTTCGGCCAGATTGTCGGTGATTAACTGGAGCTTGGGACTAAGTTCGGCCAGCATGGCCTGCGCCTGCACCACTGCGGGCAGAATCTTCGATTTAACTTCCGTGGCCACGCTATCAATGTGCGCCGAAGTCTTGCGCATGGTGAAGAACATCGCCGCCAGAACACACGCTTGCAACAGTACCGCCGCGCCCGTCAAGGCGATGAAGATCGTGAGTTGCGTTTCCATAAGCGTGCCTCCGAGATTTGGATGCAACTGCGTCCCGGCAGGGAAGAGGCGTTCTTACTAACTCTTGGGCGCTCCGGTCTCCGCCGTAGCCTCGTGATAGGCCTGCCGTCCCGCTTCGTAAGCGGCCCGGAACTGCTCTTTCTGCTGGCTCATCGCGTCGCGGCCCTTATCGGCCCATTGCGAGGCTTGTTCGCGAGCTTCGCGGGCGCGATTCCGAACGTAATCGCGGCTCTCTTCGGCGCGGGAGCGCAATACTTCGCGCGTCTCGCTGCCTGACCGCGGCGCGTACAGAACTCCCGCCAAGGCTCCCAAACCCAGTCCCGCCAGGAACCACACAAAGCTGTTGCCACCGTCACGATCCGACATAAACTCCTCCTAATTATGGCCTCAAAGCGAATGTTAGCACTCTGCGAGAAGGAAATACAATGCGGCAGACACGTAGCCCCGGACGCACTCGTCCGGGGCCGCTGGCTTCCCTCACGGGCAGACGAGCGCGTCCGCCCTTACGTACTGACCTGTATGCTGATTATTTCTGCGGAGTAGTAGGAGCCACCGGCGTCTTTGCCGGCGCGGTTTTCGCGGGCCCCGAACTCACGCCCTGCAGCACCGATTTCGGTCCTTGATGCTTGGTCGCGTAGATCGACAGCGTGATCGAGGTAAGCATGAACGCCACGGCCGACCAGGTGGTCGCTTTCGACAGAGCGCTGGCTGCGCCCCGCGGGCCGAATGCCGTCTGGCTGCCCTGCCCGCCGAATGCCGCGGAGATGTCGCCGCTAGTACCGCTCTGCAGCAGCACGACGATGATGATGAAAAGACAGACTAGGATGTGAATCGCGGTGATCAGGTAAATCATAGCTTTAGAATTGCCTCAACGAACAAAATTGATGGTGCGGAAGGGGGGATTTGAACCCCCACGCCTTTCGGCGCCACCCCCTCAAGATGGTGTGTCTGCCAGTTCCACCACTTCCGCATAAGCTCGAAGCGCAGTACAACGGCATTTCATTATAGCAAAAGCGGCTGTGAGCTTTGAGCCGCGGGGCAGAACCCGTCGGCAAAGAGCATTCGCGGCCACTCCACGCTGACCGCGAAGTAGCGCAGTTTCAGCGCTGCATGGCTTTGTGCGTCCTCTGTGCTATGCGGTAAAGACTTTTCCTGCCCCACGAAGGAAAAAGGCCGGTCTGGTTAGACCGGCCTTTTCTTTTTTCACGATCGCGTTCGCGACCGTTAGTCCCCAGACGGCAACAATATCTCTTCCGGACCGGGCTCTCTGATAGCTGAGTTGATTTTTACCGGAATATGCGGGCAGTCGCCGAGAATCGGCTGGCATGCCGCATCCGGCCCGTGCTCCGGATGCACCAGCGGCTTGCGCTCGGAGAACTGTGCAGTTTCCGTTGATCCGGCCAGCGCGATGGTCGATGCCAACCCTCCGGTGATCACCTGCTGCACCTGATCGAAGTATCCCGTACCCACGAAGCGCTGGTGCTTCACCGCTTCGTAGCCGTACTCGGTTTCGCGGCTGAATTCTTTTTCCTGCAGCCGCGAATACGCCGTCATGCCAGCCTGCTTGTACCCCCGCGCCAGTTCAAACATGCTGAGGTTCAGCGCGTGGAAGCCCGCCAACGTCACGAACTGGAACTTGTATCCCATCTTCGCCAGCTCCGGCTGAAAGCGCGCAATCGTCGCCTCGTCCAGATTCTTGCGCCAGTTGAAGCTGGGCGAGCAGTTGTAAGCCAGCATCTTGTTGGGGAACTTCGCATGAATGGCAGCGGCGAATTGCCGCGCCTCTTCGACATTGGGATGCGAAGTCTCGCACCAGATCAAATCTGCGAATGGCGCGTAGGCCAGTCCACGCGCGATCGCCGACTCGATGCCGCCGCGAATCCGGAAGAAGCCTTCCGACGTGCGCTCGCCGGTGCAGAACTCGCGGTCGCGCGCGTCGATGTCGCTGGTTAGAAGATGAGCGCTGTCGGCATCCGTGCGCGCCATGATCAGCGTTGGAACGCCCATCACATCGGCCGCCAGCCGGGCCGCCACCAGCTTCTGAATCGCCTCGGTGGTCGACACCAAGACTTTTCCACCCAGATGTCCGCACTTCTTCGCCGACGAAAGCTGGTCTTCGAAGTGAACGCAGGCCGCGCCCGCTTCAATCATGCCCTTCATCAGCTCAAACGCGTTCAAGGTTCCTCCGAATCCAGCTTCCGCATCGGCAACCAGCGGCGCAAACCAGGTTTCTCCGGGAGCCACTTTTCCTTCCGCATGATGCACCTGGTCCGCGCGTTGCAGCGCGTTATTAATCCGCCGGCAGAGATTCGGAACGCTGTCCGCGGGATACAGACTCTGATCGGGATACATCGTGCCCGCATTATTCGCGTCGGCAGCGACCTGCCATCCACTGACGTAGATCGCCTTCAGCCCGGCTTGCACCTGCTGCACCGCCTGGTTGCCTGACATCGCACCCAGAGCATTGATGTAGGGCTCCGTCCGTAGAATGTCCCAGAGCCGCTCCGCGCCCAAGCGCGCGAGCGTGTGCTCGATGAAGATGGAGCCGCGTAGGCGAAACACGTCTTCGGCCGTGTAAGGCCGTTCGACGCCCTTCCAGCGCGGATTATTGGCCCAATCGTGGGTCATGACCTGCTGCGCGAGAGCGTACTGGTGGGCCCGTTCTTGCTGGTTGAGTTCAGGGTGAGTGGATTTGTGTTTGTTTCCGTTGCCCGACATATACGTACGCTCCTAAAGGTATTTTTGTGGCCGGCGGTTAGACCGGTAGTTAGACTGGGTTGAATTCTCCATTGACAATCATGGCTTCACTGATTTCCCGTGCCCGCCGGAACCGGTCGGCCTCTTCCGCAGACATTCCGGACGATTCCTTCAACAGGCGCGCCAGTTCCTCATCGAACAACTGCGTAATGAACTGCGGGGTATGCTGGACCATTTGTCCTTGCTCGTCCGCGATCGGCACGAAGTCGCGATGCAGCACGCGCTGCGCAATCATCAGTCGGTAAATGCGATCGGTCGCCAGATCCTCCATGTAGCCATCCAACAAGCTGGCGCCAGAGCCGCTGAGCACGCCATTGCGATAGCGAATCACCGTCCGCACCGCAGCCCGTGTGCCTTTCAGCGTGCGCTCCCCAACACCAGCCGGAACCGGCCGCAGATCGGGATACCGGCTCCCATGCTTGGGCCGCGCCTGCAACTGATTGGGAAACGGGAACTGGGTCACCGCAATCGCGTTCTGGTCCGGATGCCCGGTCCACGCGCCATCCATCAAACAATCCGCTTCGTTTTTCTTATCTTTTTCGAGCACCGCCAGGGCGCGCGCATTCAGTTCGGCATCTTCGCGGCTGGGATACAGCGCGGTCATCCCGCCAATCGCCAGGATTCCCCGGTGATGGCAGATGTCAGGAATCAGTTCCCGCAGGTTCTGAAAGAACGCCACGTTGTGCGGAATCGTGTTGCGATCCGGCAGCACCCAGTCGGGATCGTCGAGATTGAAGTGAATCAGGCTGGCCATGTAATCCCAGCGGCCCAGATTCAATCCTATGATGTGCTCGCGCAGGTTGTAGACGAACTCTTCCATCTGAAAGGCCATCGGGTGCGACTCGACCAGCGCCATGCACTTGATGTAGTCGTGCGGCAGGCTGCGAAGTTTGGCCAGCGTCTGGAACAGATCGCGCCACCACAGCGCCTCTTCCGCCGACTCCGATTTCGGAATGTAAATGCATAGCGGATGTTTCAGTTGCGCGGGATCGATGCTGAAGAAAATCCGCGCCACATCAAAAAGAGACGCGGACACCAGTTCTCCCGGAATCAGCCCGGCCTGGTTCAAGTGCAATCCCCGCGGCCGCGTGAATATAACTGTGCTGCTTTCCTTGATGGGAACCGTGCGGTCGCGCTTCTTGTCGTAGAAACTCAGTTCACCGCGCAGGCATGCCAGAATGTTGGAAACGCCCGTCTCGTGATGCGACCACTCGTTCACGCAGGAATCTTCAAGATCGAGCATCACGCCGGGCGCGCCTGAGTTCAGCATTTTCACGCAAAGCTCTGCATCGTCGGCGGGCCCCGTCATCTGATTGCGCTGGTCCTGGCACCAGGCCGGCAATGTAATCCGCCAGCCATTGCGCACCGTGTCAGAAGGGAAGTGATGCGTCGGCTTCTCCCCTTCCAGCGAACGCTGCAGTACCTCGACACGCTTCAGCGCCAGTTCCTGCTGGCGCGGCGTGAACCGGCGGTGCAGGGGCAGAAAGAAATCCATAAAGCCCGCAGGCAAGTCGCGCACCGCGTCAAACCCAGCAGGCGCGCTATTCATCGGATTGAGTAGATCGCCGGTCTCCGGTGTGGCTACTGCGATGGACATCATGGTTCAGAGCTCCTGTTTGTGTGTGCAAGATAGTGAACACTAATTCGTAATGCTGTCCGATCCTAGGGGGATTGAATTCCGTGGTCAAGCCTCTCGTTCAATATGTGGAACGTACATTCATTTTGTTGGCGGTGTAAGGTTTTTGCTACCATAACGATTTGGCACTTCCGATGTCCTCCAAAGTGATCTCGCAGAAAGAAGATTCCCCCTCCGTAGCCGTGGAGCGCGCCCTCGCTATGCTGGAAGCTGTCGCCCAGGAACCGGAAGGCCTGTCGAACGCCGATATCAGCCGCAAGTTGCAGATTCCCAAGAGTTCTGCCAGCTATATCCTGCGCACCCTGCAGACCCAGGGCTATCTCAATCGCGACCCGCAAACCGGCAAGTACCGCGTCGGCCTGAAGATCCTCAGCCTCAGCCGCGGCGCGCTCAGCGGCATTGATGTCCGCGAAGTGGCGCTGCCCGTCATGCGCAACCTGATGCAGAAGACAAGCCTCACCTGTCATCTGGCGATCCTCGACGGCTCCGACGCGGTCTACATCGAGAAGGTCGAGCCTGAAGGCTTTATCCGCATGGACACCTGGGTCGGTCGCCGCATGCGCGTGCATGCCACCAGCGTGGGCAAGTCGCTCGTCGCCTACATTCCGCAGCAGCGGCTGGAGGAGATGATTGCCGAGAGCGGCATGGAGAGGCGCACGCCCAAGACCCTGACCACACTGCCGCGCCTGCTGAAAGAGCTGGAGAAGGTTCGCGAGCAGGGTTACTCGGTCGATGACGAAGAAAATAATCTGGGAGCGCGTTGCCTGGGCGCTCCGGTCTTCAACCAGCAGGGCGCCATCGAAGCGGCCGTCGGGCTGAGCGGAACCATCAACCAAGTCAACTCCCAAACCATGCCGCGCATCGTGGAAGCCTTGAAGAATGCCGCGCGCCATATCTCGATGCAGTTGGGACATCGCGTGCCGCCCCGCCGCGCCGGAGCGTAGGAGCTTTCTTCTTCTATGGGCCATGAAGATTCCTTCAGCGAGATTGTCGGTCACTACAGCGATGTCGACGAGGCTTCCCGCCTGCGCTGCGGATGGTTTCGCCTGGAACACGCTCGTACGCAGGAGTTGATCCTCCGCCATCTTCCGCCGCCGCCCGCTACCATCGTGGATGCCGGGGGCGCATCCGGCATCTACGCCTGCTGGCTCGCCCAGCGCGGATACCAGGTTCATTTGCTCGACCCTGTTCTGAAGCACATACAGCAGGCGCGGGCCGCATCGGCGCAACAGCCGGAACATCCTCTGGCATCGGCGGAGGTGGGGGACGCGCGCCATCTTCCGCATCCTGATGCCTCGGTCGACGCAGTCCTGCTCCTCGGTCCGCTCTATCATCTGGTGGAGAGGGACGATCGCATCGCCTGTTTACGTGAATCGCATCGCGTACTTCGCCCGGGCGGCCTCGTGTGGGGCGCGGCGATCAGTCGCTTCGCGTCATTATTCGATTCGCTTTCCAGTGGATTCTTCGGCGACCCTCAGTTCGCACCGATTCTGGAGCGCGATCTGAAAGAAGGCCGGCACCGCAATCCCACAACCAATCCGATTTATTTCACGGATGCATTCTTCCACCGACCGGGAGAGCTTTCGCGCGAGCTGTTAGCCGCAGGATTTCAAGTCGTCGAACTTCTGCCGATCGAAGGCCCGGGCTGGATGGCCCGAAATTTCGACGAATTGTGGAACGATGCGGCACAGCGCGAGCGTCTGCTCGCCATCCTAAGAACGGTCGAACGCGAACCGTCGATCATGGGCTCAACCTCTCACCTGATGGCCATCGGGCGAAAATAGGCGATTGATCCCCTCCTTATTAAGCCGCCACGCCGAGGTGTTCGCGAGTCAGCGTGGTGATGATTGGGTGCGCCAGGCGCACCACATCGGCCCAAGCCATGCGCACCAGTTGGCGATGCGTGCCCGCATTGAATGTGATCTCTTCGTTCTCCGCCAGGCTCGCGTCGGCATACATCACCATGTCGTAGAGATTTCCGAAAGGAGGCATTGCCCCCGTCTCGCAGTCAGGAAACGCATCCATGAATTCGCGCTCGGATGCGATCTCCACCGATTCAGCGCCCGCCAGAATTTTCAGCCGATCCAGATCCACGTGCAGCGACGCTGGAACCACCGCCATCGCCAGCACATCATCAATTTTGACGATCACCGTCTTCGCCATTTTCTTTCCCGAGACGTGGGCCAGGGCGGCGATGCCTTGCGCCGTGTAAGCCAGCGAATGGGAAATGACCATATATTTCACATAGTGGGTGTCCAGAAAATCGCGGATCTTGGAGAGCGGCATAAGACCTCCTCGCCGTAGGGAGCGAGCGACAATGGCAGCATCCGATGCCAACTACTGATGTTCGAGGCGCCCGCTTCCGCTGGTCTTCCTCGTTTGC
Source organism: uncultured Acidobacteriota bacterium (assembly GCA_963701925.1). Lineage (GTDB taxonomy): Bacteria > Acidobacteriota > Terriglobia > Terriglobales > Acidobacteriaceae > Sulfotelmatobacter. Next base: position 45,367 of record CAVPBQ010000002.1, on the reverse strand, counting down.
GGCGAATTCTAATGCCGGCTTTGAAGCTTGTCGGTGACCGTCATCACCGCAGTTCCTGAATTGGAACTGGTCAGAATTTATTCCAGATCGAAGTGATGTCCATCACAGCCTCTCCCTACCCACCTGGAAAACAATTCTGCTTGAGTACTCAGGACTTGTGCATTGCCTATTCAGGGCTCGCTTCGCAATGATCTTTCATCGAGGTACGAGCCCTTGCAACCCTTAATCAGGAAGGAATTATGAAGCCACAAAAAGCGGAATCGAAAGTCTCTCCCGCAATCCGCATTAAGCTCGCTGCGCCCGACACAGTACAGCGAGAAATGCAGAGGATCGGGCGGGCCATCGCGGAGAGAGCCCACGAGCTCTTCGCAGCGCGCTACGGCGAACACGGCCATGACTGGGAAGACTGGTTCCAGGCCGAATCAGAGCTGCTTCGGCCGGTCTCCATCGCGCTGTCGGAATCGCCCAATCACATCAGCATTCGCGTCAACATCGATGGATTTTCGGTGAACGAAGTGAAGGTCGGAATCGAAGCGAAGAACGTGACGATTGTCGCCAAGAAGGACGAAAGAATATCGAGAAGCGGTGAAGGCCGCAGCTCGATCCCAAATCAGATACTGCGCTCGATCGCTCTTACCTCAGAGATCGATGTCGCCGCCGCCACGATCGAATTGGAGTCCGGAGTGCTGAAGTTGGAACTGCCCAAGGTCACAGCGATAGGCGCAAAAGCAGCAGGCGCGGGGACAGTCTGACAAAACCGTCCCCGGGGCAAATTTAATATTTTACAATCGCGGCGAATGACTTGGGATCGAGCGACGCTCCGCCCACCAGCGCGCCGTCGATCTCTTCTTGCGCCATCAGGATCGCAGCGTTGTCTGGCTTGACCGAGCCGCCATAGAGAATGCGCAACTGCGCCGCAAACTCTTCGCCGAACACTTTTCCCGCTTCGTGGCGAATGACCGAATGTGCCTCGGCAGCGATCTCTGGCGTAGCCGTCTTGCCGGTGCCGATTGCCCACACCGGCTCGTAAGCCACGATGAGCTTGGCCGCTTTCTTCGCCGAGATGGCATGAAACGCTCGTACACACTGTCGGCGCAGCACGTCGTCGGTCGCTCCAGCCTCGCGCTCCTCCAGCACTTCGCCCACGCAGCAGATGGGGGTGAGCCCTGATTCGAGCGCGGTCTTTAAGCGCAGGTTCACGGTGTCGTCGGTCTCGCCGAAATATTGCCGCCGCTCCGAATGCCCGACAATGACGTGCGTGACTCCGATGGACAACAGCATGGGCGCGGAAATTTCTCCGGTATACGCGCCTTCGGCCTTCCAGTGAACATTCTGCGCGCCGATGGCCGCGTTGCTGCCGGCGGCCTCTTTAATCGCGACGTCCATATCGATATAGGGCGGGCATACCACGATCTCATCGCGGTCGTGTCCTGCCACTAAAGGCAGAAACTCCCGAAAATACGCGCAAGTCTCGTCGGGTGTCTTGTTCATCTTCCAGTTGGCAGCCATTACTTTTCTTCTCATGAATAGGCCTTTTCGATTCGGAATGGAGAAGTAGCGTTCGAACGATGAAGTCTTTCGGCGGCGCGCTCATAGGCGCGCACAGTCGAGATGTCAAAAAGGACGAATCGACATTTCTCTACATGCTTTGCCGACATCAGCGCCTCGATCGCGGCAGCAATTGCGATTGGAGCCGCTTCGGTCTCCGGATAACCAAACGCTCCAGTCGAGATTGCCGGAAATGAAAGCGAGCTGAGTTTATGTTTATCAGCCACTCTCACTGATTCCCGATGACAGCTAGCCAGCGTCTCCGGCTCGCCATCTCCGCCGCCGCGATAAACTGGGCCGACGGTGTGGATGACGTGTCTTGCGGCGAGACGTCCGCCCGTTGTGATTACTGCACGGCCAGCCGGCAGCGTCCCAATCTCACTCAGGATTTGTCGGCACTCGGCAAGGATCGCGGGTCCGCCCGCATTGTGAATCGCACCGTCCACCCCGCCTCCTCCCAGTAGATAGGGGTTCGCGGCATTCACCACCGCGTCGGTCGTTTCCTCGGTAATATCAGCGGGGCCGTGGATTTCAATCGCTTTACCGCCATTGAGCAAAAGCCGCATTGTGAAACTGTCCACGAGGATTTCCAGGGAGGTCACTTCGTGTCCGTCACTTCTTTTCTGTCAGCGCTTCTACCCCGGGCAGTTTTCTGCCTTCCAGAAATTCCAGCGAGGCGCCTCCGCCGGTCGAAATGTGCGTGATCTTGTCGGCGACATTCGCGGCATGAACCGCGGCCACCGAATCGCCGCCGCCCACAATCGAAATCGCGCCACCATTGTCGGCAATGGCGTGCGCCACTTTGAATGTGCCCTTCGAAAATCCCGGCACTTCAAACACGCCCATGGGGCCATTCCAGACAATCGTGCGAGCGGTAGAAATTTCTTCCGTGAACAGTTCAATCGTCTTCGGACCGATATCGAGCGCCATCTTGTCTGCCGGAATCGGCTGGCCTTCGACAATCTGCTGAATCACCGCGTTGGCCTCGGGCTTCATGGCGACCACGTGATCCACCGGCAACAGGAATCGGATGTTGCGCTGCTTGGCCTCGGCCAAAAGTTCTTTCGCCAGATCAATCTTGTCGGCCTCGAGCAGCGATTTGCCGATCTCCTGCCCTTGCGCCTTGAGGAAGGTGTAGGCCATGCCGCCGCCGATGATCAGCACATTCACCTTCTTCATCAAATTCCGAATCACGCCAATCTTGTCGCTGACCTTTGCTCCGCCCAGAATCGCAACAAATGGATCCTCAGGGTGCTCCAGCGCCTTGCCCAGATACTTCAACTCTTTTTCCATCAGCAGTCCGGCCGCACACTGCTTCACGAAGTGGGTGATGCCTTCGGTCGAGGCGTGCGCGCGGTGCGCCGAGCCGAACGCGTCATTCACATAAAACTCGGCAAGGTGCGACAGCAGCTTGGCGAATTTCTCGTCGTTCGCCTCCTCCTCGGCGTGGAAGCGCAGATTTTCCAGCAGCAGCGTCTGGCCCTTCTCCAGTTGAGTCGCAACTTCCTCGGCCTCCGGCCCAACGCACTCCGGACAGAACCCGACGTTCTCGCCGCGGGCCAACTCCTTGTCGAGCAGCATGCGCAGCCGTTCGGCCACCGGCTTCAGGCTCATCTTGGGATTGGGCTTGCCCTTCGGGCGCCCCAGGTGCGACGCCAGAATCAGCCGGGCCCCATGGCGCAGCGCGTATTCGATGGTGGGCAGGGTCTCGCGAATGCGCGTGTCATCCATGACGCGGCCGTCATCCAGCGGCACGTTGAAGTCGACGCGCATGAATATCCGATTGCCATTGAGCGGGAGATCACGAATGGAAAGCTTGGACATGGCTGGTCGTCCTCAGTCGCAAGTGATTGTAATGTGGCGCGGGCGCCCTCGCCCGCCTGCAGCACAAATTAAAGATGCGCGGGCGAGGGCGCCCGCGCCACACGAGACTTTACAGGCCCTTGCCCGCAATATAGTGGATCAGGTCACGCACGCGGCAGGAGTATCCCCACTCGTTGTCGTACCAGGAGATCACCTTCACGCAATTGCCCCCGACCACCATGGTGCAGGGCGAATCGACGATCGAAGAACGCGAGTCGCCTTTGAAGTCCGACGACACCAGTTCATGCTCTTCGTAGCCGAGATATCCCTTCAACGGTCCGGACTCCGACGCCTTCTTCAGCGCTGCGTTGACTTCTTCCTTGGTCGTCTTCTTCTCCACCCACACCACGAAGTCGACCACGGAGACGTTGGGCGTCGGCACCCGCATGGAGAAGCCATCAATCTTGCCGCCGAGTTCCGGGATCACCAGCTTCAGCGCCTTGGCCGCGCCCGTGCTGGTGGGAATCATGTTGAGCGCCGCGGCCCGCGCGCGCCGCAAGTCCTTGTGCGGAAAGTCGAGAATGACTTGGTCATTCGTATAAGAGTGAATCGTCGTCATGGTGCCGCAGACGATCTTGAATTCGTCGTTGATCACCTTGGCCACGGGCGCCAGGCAGTTCGTGGTGCACGACGCATTCGAAATAATGTGATGCTTCGCGCCATCGTACTTCTCGTGATTCACGCCCAGCACCACGGTGACGTCTTCATTCTTCGCCGGCGCCGAGATGATGACCTTCTTCACTGACCCGCGCAGATGTTTCTTCGCGTCATTGGCGTCGGTGAAGCGTCCGGTCGATTCAATCACGACCTGCGCGCCCACTGACTCCCAGGGCAGCGCCGCCGGATCCTTCTCTTTGAACACTTTGATCGTCTTGCCGTCGACGGTGATGCTGTCCGCTCCGGCCGAGACCTGGTTCGGCAGGTTGCCCAGCACTGAGTCGTACTTCAGCAGGTGGGCGAGCGTCTTCGGGTCGGTCAGATCGTTGACCGCAACGAACTCCAGGTTGGGGTCTTTCAGCGCGGTGCGCAGCACATTGCGGCCGATGCGTCCAAATCCATTAATGCCTACTTTGATTGCCATGTATTTCCTCCGTAGATGTATGAAGGCGTGATCAGATTCACTCTGAGTTGATTGTGAACTCATGATGGTAGCAGGGAAGGGGAATGGCCGTAAATGACAGCCCTGCACTTAAGGTCACCCGCCGTTCCAATCACGGAAACAGGTGAGCGGGGTCATTGACAGCGGCGGTCACTTTTCCGCATCGCGGATCAGCACCACATCGGCTTCACGATGGCCGCGGATGAGCGCGAGTTGTTTGCCGTCGAAGGAGAAGTCGAAGTCGCGGATGAATTCAGATTTGAAATCGGTGAGTTGCTTGCCGGGCGATCCGTCAAGAGGCTGCGACCAGAGATTATCGGTGTCGCCGTTGCGTGTGGGATAGACGATGGCTTTGCCGTCAGCGCTGAACGCGACCGGCCCGATGGTGTAGCTGAAGGCAAACTCGGAGCGAGGCCGTTCAAATTCCAGGAAGCGCGCTGGCTCGCTGGAATCCAGAGAAAGCAGCGCCAGCTTTTCTTTCAAATCATTCGTTTTCTGGGTAACGAAGGCCGCTAACTTTCCGTCTGGAGAAATCGCAATGCGGCTGAATATCGGAAGGTCAAACGCCTTCTGCGAGGGTCCGCCTTCGGTCGAAACTTTCTGCAGGATATTGTCGGCGTCCTGGTAAAGCACTGTTTTTCCGTCGGGAGTGCAGGCGGGAAAGACGTCGAGTTTGCCAGAGGTGAGTTCTTTAGGATTGGTTCCATCGGCGTCGGCAAAGAAGATCCCCAGCCCGTTTCGTTTGGGATCGACGCCGGTGAAGACCACATGGCCATCGGCGCAGCTCCGCGCAAAATTCGGTCCCAGAACCTGCGAGGCGAAGGGAGTCTGGGAGCCGGATTCCAGATTCGCCAGGGTCAGGCCGCCGGCGGCCGCAGACATTAATAGCTTGCCGTCGCGCGTGATGGAAACCATGTCGTTTAACGACCCAGCGCCGAAAGGCCGCTCCGCCGAACTACCGGCGCCGACCGGCACCACAGATTGGAGCAGGTGCGCCTGCCGCAAAACGGAAGCGGCGGTGTGGCCATCGGCAGAAAGGCTCAGATCGACGTAGGAATTGGTGTCGCGCGTGACTGGAGTGAGTCTTCCATCGGGGAAGGAGACGTAGAAGATCTGCCACTGCGCAGCGTAAGGGAACTGGGCCATGGTGAGCAGCCCTTTGCCGTCCGGGAGCCACGTCGGTCGGACAAAGAACAGTCTGTCCGAGGTGATGAATAAGTTTCGCTTGCCGGTTTCGGGATCGATGGCAACCAGGCCGGAGAGCGCCGTTCCCGGCTGCGAAGCTACGCAAACAATGGTCTTGCCATCCGGGGACCAGACGGGATCCCAAAGCAGCTCGTTCATCGGACCGGTAGCCAGTTGCTTTTCCTCGCCGGATTCCAGCGAGTGGATCGTGACCCGGTACACCCCGGGCTTGGGTGAGTTGCCAGTCGAATAGACGATCTTCTTGCCGTCGGGAGAAAACGACACATTGGTGTCCAGGTCTGTGACGAGCTTTTCCGGAGTGCCGCCGAGGACAGGGGCGCGATAGAGATACTGGAACGTGTTGCTGCCGATTTCGCTGCGGACGAAATACAGGTAGTTGCCGTCGGGAGAGAACCGCAGACCAATATAGGTGGCCGATGCTGGCGGCACGACCTGGGTGTTGCTGTTGGTCGGAATGTTCCGCAGCCACAGGCTTTGCTGACCGCCCTCGTCCATGACGCTAAGGATGTATTTGCCGTCGGGAGAGATGGCAACGCGGGTGCTCTTGCCGGATTGGGTGACCTTGCTCACGGAAAAATTCTGGAAGGGAACGGGGCGGCTGCGATTGAGCAGCGCGTAGATTCCATAAGCGGCGGCGGCGACGAGGAGAATTGCGACCAGGCTGATGACGCCGAGAGAAAATTTGTGCTGCTTGGCGACGGCGACGACTGCGGAACTGCTGGCTTGCGCGGCCTGCGGCGAGCCGGCGTCAGAACCGACGACCGGCATTTGCCGGCTGGAATCGGTATCGCGCTTGAGGCGCATCAATTCGGAGCGCATTTCTTTTGCGCTCTGATAACGCATCTCGCAATCTTTTTCCAGCGCGCGGTTGATGATGTCCTCGAGCTTGGGGGGAATGTCCGGGTTGAGACGCGTGGCGGGAACCGGAGACTTCTCGAGAATTGCATTGAAGATCAGTGCGGAGGTTTCTCCGCGGAAGGGAAGCGCGCCCGTCGCCATCTCATAAAGGACGGCGCCGAATGAAAACAGGTCGCTGCGACCGTCGAGTTCCTTGCCCTTGGACTGTTCCGGCGACATGTAGGCGACGGTGCCCAGAGTCGAGCCGGGGCTGGTGAGGTGCGGATCTTCCAGCGTGCCTGTCATCGTGTTCGCGGACCCGATCTGGCTGGAAGACGAGTTGGACAGGCTGACCTTGGCGAGGCCGAAATCGAGAATCTTGGCGTGTCCGCGTTCGGTGACGAAGAGGTTGGCAGGCTTGATGTCGCGGTGAACGATGCCTTTCGAGTGGGCGGCGTCGAGGGCGTCGGCGATCTCGATGGCCAGCGACAAGATGGATTCGGTTTCCATGGGGCGGCCCGCAATCTTATGTTTCAGGGTGACGCCTTCGAGGTATTCCATGGCGATGAACGCCTGGCCGTCCTGCTCGCCAATATCATGGATGGTGCAGATGTTGGGATGATTGAGAGCCGATGCCGCCTGCGCTTCGCGCTGAAAGCGAGCCAGAGCCTGTGCGTCGCGGGCCACATCGTCGGGCAGGAACTTCAGGGCAACGAAGCGGTGCAGGCGCGTGTCTTCAGCCTTGTAGACCACGCCCATTCCACCGCCTCCCAGCTTTTCGATAATGCGGTAGTGCGAGATCGTCTGGCCTATCACGTAAGCTTCACCCTGCCCTTCGCGCTACATCTTACCTCAAGCCTCTGTTTCTCTAGGGGACGCCCCGTTCAAGCTTCGCTTGAGCGGAGACTTTGATCTGTTGTGGCAGCGGATGAATACCACAATCCAGCCTGGATTCATCCCTGTGACGCTCATCACCAGCCCCCGCGACCCTTGTCACTGTCGAAATCATGGTGCGGCGCTACTAATAGCAACGACGCTGGCTTAGGCGCGAGCGACGCCTTGCCCGCAAGAATTTCCCTTTCCAAAGAGGTTCGCAATGATTAACGACGACGTTGTGAAATGTCCGTTGTGCGGCGGATTTACCCATGTCGAGAATGCTGAGCTGCTTGCGGCCCTGAAGGAGCCCCGGCTGCGCGAGCAGATTGAGCAGTACATCGCGCAGCTGCTGAAGTCTCCGGTCGAAGATCTGGCATCGGTAGGCGCGACCCAGGCTGGCCGCGATTTCCAGAAAGACGTGCATAGCTGGAATCCGTGCGTTCCCATGTGGCGGAGAAGTCCGAAAGAATAACCGCCATGGGCGCAGCCGGATTCGTGCAGCAGAGGTGTGTCCATGAAAGCGAAAAAGATTCTGATTCTAGGAGCGGCAGGCAGGGATTTTCATAACTTCAACGTCGTATTCCGCGGCACGGGCGACTATCAGGTCGTCGGATTCACGGCCACGCAAATTCCCGGCATCGCCAACCGGCGCTATCCTCCCGCACTTGCGGGACCGCTTTATCCTGCAGGCATTCCCATCTTCGAAGAAAAAGATATGGAGCGCCTGATCAAGGAGCACAGCATAGACGCCGTCGTCTTCTCTTATAGCGATATCTCGCACCAGAACCTGATGCACCTCGCTTCCCGCGTTGTGGCCGCGGGTGCCGATTTCTGGCTGCTCGGCGCGGAACGCACGCAGATCAAGGCCTCGGTCCCGGTCATCTCCGTCTGCGCCGTGCGCACCGGATGCGGCAAGAGTCCCATCGGCCGCCTCATCACCTCAGAGCTTCGCCGCGACGGCTGGAAGCCAGTGGTAATTCGTCATCCCATGCCCTACGGCGATCTGGCCGCGCAGGCTGTGCAGCGCTTTGCCACCATCGCCGACCTCGACCTGCAGCAATGCACCATTGAGGAGCGCGAAGAGTACGAGCCGCATTTGCGCGAAGGCAGCGTCGTCTACGCCGGCGTCGACTACGGACGTATCCTGCGCCAGGCCGAGCAGGAAGCCGACATCATTGTTTGGGACGGCGGCAATAACGACACGTCCTTCTATGCTTCCGACCTCGAAATCGTGGTGGTCGATCCTCATCGCGCCGGGCATGAGCTGTCCTACTATCCCGGTGAAGTGAACCTGCGCCGGGCCAATGTGGTCGTGATCAACAAAGTCGACACCGCCGCGCCGCAAGACATCGAAACCGTGCGCAAGAATGTTCGTAGCGCCAATCCCCATGCAACTGTTGTCGAAACCGCCTGCCGCGTCGCTGTTTCTCAGCCCGAGCTCGTCAAGGGCCGCAGCGTTCTAGTGGTTGAAGATGGTCCCACGCTCACGCACGGCGAAATGCCCTATGGCGCCGGAGTGGTTGCCGCGCGGCAATGCGGTGCTTCCGGACTCGTCGACCCGCGCCCTTATGCCGTGGGTTCGATCCGCGGCACCTTCGAGTACTTCCGTCACCTGACCAGCCTGCTCCCAGCGATGGGCTACAGCTCCATCCAGCGCCACGAACTGGAAGAGACCATCAATCGCGTTCCCTGTGATCTGGTGCTGGTCGCGACTCCCATCGACCTGGGCCACCTGATCAAGCTCAACAAGCCCTGTCTGCGCGTGACCTATGAAGTGGAGGACTTGAGTCATCCTGGGCTGACCGAAGTTCTCACCCGTTTCACTCGGGAACGAGCCGGAGTAGGAGTGTAACCGGCGGCAGTGTGCTCACCGCCATTTGTGATCCAAATCACTGCCCGCTAAACGGCTCAGGCATATACCAAAGTGTAGCTTCGTAGAGCGGCGCACATATGCCTGTGCCGCCGGGAGGCTTCCATGACTACTGCTCCGCAGGTCGTCCGCATCGCCCTCAAAAACATTCTTTTTCCTACCGATTTTTCACCCGCATCCGATGCCGCTTTGCCCTTCGCGCTCGCCTTGGCGAAAATCTACGGCTCGACCATCCTGATGGCCCACGCAGTTCCTGCTGAGCCCATGCTGCAGGTTGTGCCGGATCGCATTCCGGCGCAGGACGATCAGGACTGGCAACAAGCTCGCGAGAAGCTCGCCGAATGCACGCGCAATGTAGCCCTAGGCGATATTCCATGCAAGGCCGTACTCAACCGCGGCGATCTGTCGAACGTGATCCCCGCGATGGTCGAGAAATGTCGAGCCGATCTGGTCGTGCTTGGAACCCACGGCCGTCGCGGCGTTTCTAAGATGATGCTGGGTTCCGGCGCGGAGCAAATCTATCGCTCTGCCCCGTGCCCTGTTCTCACCGTCGGACCCAAAGCTAAGGCCGGCGCCGACTGGAAGCCTCGCTGCATCCTCTGCCCGGTGGAAGTGACGGCCCACGACGCTGATCGCGATCCCGAGTCTGCCCTGCTGTACGGCCTGTCGCTCGCCGAAGAAAACGAGGCACAGTTCCTCGTGCTGCAAGCCGTTCCGCTCGTCCCCTGGCAGCATCGCGACGCCGTTGCGCAGCAGACGCGCGAGGGGTTGGAGCGCCTGCTTCCGCCGCAGGCCCGCGACTGGTGTACGCCGGAGTTCATCGTGCGCTGGGAGCATCCGGCGGAGGCTATTCTGCGCACCGCCGCCGACCGCGAAGCCGACCTGATTGTGATGGGCGTTCATCGCTCGCGAGCCGCAGCGCGAAGCCTGGCGGCGCATCTGCCGTGGCCAGTCGCTTCAGAAGTCGTCAGCCGGGCCGCGTGTCCGGTGCTGACCGTGAGAGTTTAAGTTTGCAGGCGTCCAGCGACTGAGCTTTGCATCTGGCGCCCTGATAAAAGTACGGAGGCAATCATGTTGGTAACGAAGCAGCAAGCTCTGGATTATCACAACGGAGCTCGCCCCGGAAAAATCGAAGTCACCCCCACCAAACCCTGCCGCACGCAGCGCGACCTGAGTCTCGCCTACACGCCGGGGGTGGCCGAGCCCTGTCTGGCAATCGAGAAGAATCCGCACGACGCTTATAAATACACTGGCCGCGGCAATCTGGTCGCCGTCGTCAGCAATGGCACCGCGGTTCTCGGCCTCGGAGATATTGGCGCCCTCGCCGGCAAGCCTGTGATGGAAGGCAAAGCGGTCCTGTTCAAGCGCTTCGCCGATGTCGACGTGTTCGACATCGAAGTCAACTCCAAGGATCCCGACGAGATCGTAAAGCTCTGCCAGTTGCTCGAACCCACTTTCGGCGGCATCAATCTTGAAGACATCAAGGCTCCCGACTGCTTCTACATCGAAGAGAAGCTGCGCTCGTCGATGAAGATTCCTGTCTTCCACGACGACCAGCACGGCACCGCCATCATCTCCGGCGCAGCTCTGTTGAATGCGGTGGAAGTCACCGGCAAAGACATCGCCAGGATCCGAGTTGTCTTCAACGGCGCCGGAGCCGCCGGCATCGCTTGCGCCGAGCACTATGTGCGCCTCGGCGTGAAGCGCGAAAACATCATTCTGTGCGACACCAAGGGCGTCGTTTACAAAGGACGCAAAGCAGGGATGAATCCCTACAAAGAGCGGTTCGCGCAGGAGACGCAACTGCGCACGCTCAGCCAAGCCCTCGTCGGCGCCGACGTGTTTGCAGGGCTGTCGGTGAAAGGCGCCATCACTCAGGACGACATCCGCGCCATGGCCCCGAACCCCGTCGTCTTTGCCATGGCGAATCCCGATCCCGAAATCACCTACGAAGAGGCCAAAGCCGCTCGCCCCGATGTCATCATCGCCACCGGCCGCTCCGACTATCCCAACCAGGTGAACAATGTTCTCGGATTCCCCTTCATCTTCCGCGGCGCGCTTGACGTTCGCGCCACCGCGATTAACGAAGAGATGAAACTGGCGGCCACGCGCGCGCTGGCGAATCTCGCGAAAGAAGCGGTTCCCGACTCCGTCTGCCGCGCCTACGGCGTGGAGCGCCTGCAGTTCGGGCGCGACTACCTCATCCCCAAGCCGTTCGATCCGCGCGTATTGATGTGGGAAGCCTCGGCCGTTGCCGAAGCCGCCATGAAATCCGGCGTCGCGCAGGAGCCGGTCGAACTCGATAGTTACCGCGCTCAACTCGAGCGCCGGCTGGGCAAAGCCTACGAAGTTTCGCGCACCATGATCCACAAAGCGCAGGCCAATCCCAAGCAGGTAGTTTTTCCCGAAGGCGACAACGAAAAAATTCTTCGCGCCTGCGAAGCGCTGGTCGAGGAAAAGATCGCCAATCCGATCCTGCTCGGGGACACCACAAAAATTAAAACCCGCGCCCAGGAACTGGCAGTGAATCTGGAAGGAATTCGGATCATCGATCCGGTAACCTCGGAGCATCGCGAGCCCTACACCCTCGAACTCTTCCGCCTGCGACAACGACGCGGCGTCACGCTGCACGAAGCCGATGCGCTCATCACCGACCGCAATGTCTTCGGCTCCATGATGGTGCACATGGGCGACGCCGATGCATTGGTCTCCGGTGTAACCCAGTATTTCCGCGACACCATTCGTCCGGCGCTGCAGATCATTCGCATGCGGGAAGGCATCCACAAGGTTTCCGGCTGCTATGTAGTGATCTCGCGTAAAGGAGAAATCTTCTTCCTGGCCGATCCCAGCGTGAACATCGAGCCGACCGCCGAAGACCTGGTCGAAATCGCGCTGTGCACAGCCCACATGGCTCGCCGCTTCGAAATCGTTCCCCGCGTGGCGATGCTATGTTTCTCGAGCTTCGGCAGCGTCGACCATCCCATCTGCGACAAGGTTCGGAAAGCGACCGAGTTGCTCAAGTACGCCGATCCCACGCTGATTGTGGATGGCGAGATTTCTGCCGACGACGCGCTGTCGCCGGAGACGATCGAGAACCAATATCCGTTCAGCACGCTGAAGGGCGGAGCCAACGTCCTCATCTTCCCCGACCTGGCATCGGCCAACATTGCCACCCGGCTGCTGGCCAAGATCGGCGGCAATGAGAGCATTGGCCCCATCCTGATGGGCATGAACCGCCCCGTGCATGTGTTGCACCGCACAGCTACGGTGGAAGAAGTAATCGGCGTGGCCGCGATTGCGGTAGTCGACGCGCAGGAAAACGATACTTACGCCCATCCGCATGTCCACGTCTCGGTCGAGCCGGAACTGGTAGGCGAAGACTGAGAGGATCGCTCTTTGTCATCCTGAGCGAAGCGAAGGACCTGTGCACTCGCCGGCAGTAACGATGCTGCCGGCGAGTGCACGGGTCCTTCGGCGGGCAAAATGCGCCCGCCTCAGGATGACAAGCCACAGTGAGAGTTAGGATTGAAGAGCTACGCTTAGGAGCCCACAAATGTCCACGCTCTGGAAATCGCGTTACGCCCAACGCACGCTGGGAGTCACGAGTTCCGCCATCCGCGAACTGCTGAAGGTCACGCAACGCCCTGACATCATCTCCTTCGGCGGCGGACTGCCCGCGCCCGACGTCTTTCCCGTCGAGCGCTTCGACGAAGCCTGCCATAAAGTTCTCACCGAACACGGCCCCATGGCGCTGCAGTACAGCACCACCGAAGGCTATCAGCCGCTACGCGAGATGATTGCCCGCAACCTTTCCCGCTACGGCATCGTCGCCAGCGCCGACAACGTGCTCATCACCTCCGGCTCCCAGCAGGCGCTCGACCTTATCGGGAAGCTGCTCATCAATCGCGGAGATCGCGTCCTCGTCGAAGCGCCCACCTATCTCGGGGCGCTGCAGGCATTCAACGTTTACGGAGCGCAATATGTTTCCGTTCCCGTCGACGACGATGGACTGCTGACTGACCAGCTCGATCCCAGCCTGCGCTCCGGCCCGAAGTTCATGTACATCCTGCCCAACTTCCAGAATCCGGCGGGAGTGACTCTTTCTGAAGGCCGCCGCCACCAGCTCATTCTGCTGGCCGATAAATATGGCATTCCGATCGTTGAAGATGATCCCTACGGCCAGCTCCGCTACGAAGGCGAACACATTCCGCCGCTGGTCGTGCTCGATCGCGAGAACCTGCGCCGCGACAACGGATTCACCCTCGGCAATGTGATTTACCTGAGCACATTTTCAAAAACGCTCGCACCGGGAATTCGTTTAGCGTGGATAGTTGCGCCCGAAGACGTGATCGTGAAACTCGTTCAGCTCAAGCAAGCCGCCGATCTGCACACGTCGACGTTCAATCAATACGTCGCCTACGAAGTCGCGCGCGATGGATTCCTCGACCAGCACGTCAAGCTGATTCGCCAGGTCTATCGCGAGCGTCGCGACACCATGCTGCAAGCCCTGCACGAATACTTTCCGCCGGAAGTCACCTGGACGCACCCCAAGGGCGGCTTGTTCCTGTGGGTAACGATGCCGGAAGGCACCGACTCGGACACCCTGTTCAAAGCGGCGCTGGCCGAGAACGTGGCCTTCGTCCCGGGAGACCCTTTCTACGCCAACAACGGCCACGAAGGCGGGCGCCACATGCGCCTGAACTTCAGCCACTCCAGGCCAGAGCAGATACGCGAAGGCATCCGCAGGCTATCGATCGCTGTAAAGATGCAACTGCACAGAAACCATCAAACAATCCATCATTAAGATCCAATCGCTGGGTGGCCCATCCTGACGTCGCGTTCTGTGCGACGTTAGGGTGGGACGCCGACTTGGATTTTCGCACCCGGAATATATCGAGCCCGCGGGTGGAAGAGCGGCCCTTTAAGGGCCGCGTTAAGCGGATGTAAAGGAACAGGGCTTCAGCCCAGGCGTTTGCCTCCGCGAAACTCTGCGATCACCTCAATCGATCCCACAATGTTCGCATTGAACTGTGGAAGATCCGCCGCAGGGATCCAATATTCCCGATGATCGGCGCTCCCGACTACGTGCACGTCGTACGCGCGAAGGAATTCTGTTCGCATGCGAAACCGCAGCACAAATCCCGCGAATCCTGACCGATCGTCTTTCGTGTTCCAATCCCGCGCGATCTGAGTGGCATACTCCGCGCTTAATACCGGATAGAAGATCGGCTGCTCAGGCAATCGTGCAGGAAACTCTCGAAAGCCAATCTTCCGAATGAGTTCCAATTCACCCGCCCCGACGGGCCGGTAAAGAGTCGTAAGTTCATCCCACATGATTGAAAGAATACGCGGGATTTTTGACGTCGGCTTCCTTCGGCAAAAATCTACTGATACCATCAGCTTTCGGAGCCCCAAAAGGAGACGCAGCCGCCATTCAGAACTCAAGCAGTTTCTTCGCTCAAGTAGCGACCGTCGCTCTAACCGCCGCTGCACTTGGCTGGCTTTATCGAGCGAAGGGAGCTGCACTACCAAAGACTGATGATGGCAGGAACGCCTACGGGATTAAGATTCAATTTCGAGCCGTAGGCATCATAGGCGGAGCCTTCTTTACTGTCCTGCTAGTCTGGTCGTGGCTTGATCTACATCGTCCGGAAATCGTCTTCATTGCAATGACACTAGTCTTTTCGGCAATGGGTCTGTGGCTTGGAAGCGGCGCAGTGATCACAGATCAGGCTGGCATCACGAAGAGAGTTCTTTGGTACTCACGCTCTTTTCGCTGGGGCGATATTACCGAGATTCGCTTGCCCAAGAAGCAGGCTGGAGGCATCGAACTGCATGCCGGTTCTCAGAAATTAGTCATCGACTTCCGTTTCAATGCCCTTCGGCATCTTCTCGAAGAAATAGAAGATCACACTGGACTAAAGGCGACAAAAGACGGGTCCTGATACCATCAGCACGAATGCCCACCCTTCGAAAATCGCGAAGGGTGAGGCAGGCATTTGGGAAATGAGGAGAAGAAATGAGTAACCGAAGCATGCGCTCTCTCACGACACTGTTAGTTGTGGCACTTAGCTGCGGGCGATGCTTCGGCACAAATCCGTTTGCAGCGGGCGACGACTGGTTGAGCTGGAACAGCGACACGAGGCTGGGATACATATCAGCCTATCTCTTTGGTCAAGCCCGTGGGTTTCGGGACGGTTGCGAGGCAGGACGACAAGCGTATTCCTCCGCAAAGCCCAGCGGCGTACTACTAGAAAAGTGCATGCTCAGCGCCCCCAAGCATTCGAGGAACTTGGAGGATTATGCCGAGACGATCACAGAGTATTACCACTCATACCCCAGTGACCGGCAGGTGCGCGTTTTTAGACTGATTGAGGGACTCTCTGACGCCAGACATCTAACACTTCAGAAAATGCACGAATATTACGGCTCTCCCAGAAAGAACCCTTCGTAAGCAGAATCGAGTCCCCCATCTGCCTCTGTGATCTCAATCACAATTTCGGGTGACCCTCCGCACCGTCTCCTCCCACTTTCCCGCGCACACTGAGCTTGCAGGATGGTCCGGCATTCGTCTCAGGGAAACTTCGCCGGGCCGGAGGTGCTTTATGTCCGTCGGCGCGCTCATTGGAACCGTGGTCGTTCTGCTGGCTGTCGGACTTTTCGTCTTCCGCGCCATTCCCGGCATTCGTGCCTATTTTCAGTATCGCGGCAAACGGCTTATCACCTGCCCCGAGTCGTTCACCTGCGAAGCCGTCGCCGTAAATGCCAAAGAGGCCGCTGTCGGCGCCTTTCTCACCGAACCTACACTGCGCCTGCAGGAATGTTCGCGCTGGCCCGAGCGTGAAGGCTGTGGCCAGGAATGTCTGCAACAGATCGAGGTCAATGCTCAGAACTGTCTGGTCTGGAGCATTGTCTCGAAATGGTATGAAGGGAAGCCTTGCGTGTACTGCCACAAACAATTCGGTCCCCTGCATCATCTCGATCACGCGCCCGCCCTGCTGGCGCCTGATGGCAAAACGGTGGAATGGAAAGAAGTCCGCCCGGAACAGCTTCCGGCGATCTTTGAATCGCACCGTCCGGTCTGCTGGAATTGCCATGTAACTGAGACCTTCCGGCGCATGCATCCGGAACTGGTCACCAATCGCGAACTGGCGAGCAAGCGCGTCGGCTAAGGTCGAATCCACGACTCGATTCTGAATCTGGCGAGAGGCTTCGGCCCTGCGCTACACTCGACCGCGTCATGACTGATCAGATCATGGAAAGTGCTCAACCCAGTTTCCCGAGCCTGGCTGCGAAAACCGCGGTCTGCCACACCCTTACGTACTTTCTTATGGGCGCATTGGCAGCGCATTTTCTGAACTATGCTGCCATCTTCAACGATCCTAATTCAGGATTGAAGCCCTTTGACAGTCCATGGGTCATGGCCGGCCCATTGTTTCAGCCCTTGCGCGGGATAGTCTTCGCGAGCGTTTTCTTTCTGCTCCGCGATCGCCTGTTTGGCAGAAAAAATGGCTGGCTGGTGATGGCGTGGATGCTGATCGCGATCGGAATACTCTCTACATTCGCCGCGCCCCCGGGATCGATCGAAGGCATGATCTATACGAGAATCCCGATCCTGTCTCAAATGCGCGGCTGGTTGGAAGTCGTTCCGCAGGCCCTCCTGCTCTCGGCTCTGCTTTGTTATTGGGTGAACCATTCGGAGAAAAAATGGCTGAATTGGCTGCTCGGGATTCTTTTCTTAATCGCGATGGCGATGCCCGTGCTCGGACTGCTGGCGCGACGAACCTGAACCACTGCCTGCGCGAAACTTAATCCCCAATTTGCGCCACCTGTTCCCCCCAACTGCATCCTACTGGTAATCATCTCAATCAACTGGAATTGGAGCCATCACCAATTTGAGACCGAGTTCTCCAGCACGGCTATGGCTACCGATCGCGTCGATCATATTTTCTGCGGGTTTGTGCGCCGCCCAAAGCACTCTGCAGACCCAGACCTCCGATCCTGCCCAATCTGCCCAATCGCCCGCCAATTCTCCGAAGCCGGCATCAAACCAGAGTAATTCTCAGAAGCTCGGCAGCCAGACCCAAAAAGATATGGCCCAACAAGATCCAAAGAAGCCCAAAGATGACCGGATGTTTTACGTGATGCCGAACTACTTGACGGTGGACAGTGAATCCCGAGCGAAGCCGATCTCCTGGAAGGAGAAGTTCGCCATGGCAGCCAAGGGCTCGTTCGATCCTTATGAATTCACCGTCGTCGGAGTCGTGGCTGGCATCCGGCAGGCGGAAAATTCCTATCCTGGGTTCGGACAGGGGATGGAGGGATACGGGAAACGCTATGGCGCGGCTTTTGCCGACCAAGTGGACGGCAATATCATGGTGGGAGGCCTCTACCCTTCGATCCTGAAAATCGACCCGCGCTATTTTCGCTTGGGCAGGGGCTCGTTCGCGCGCCGCTTTGGTTATGCCCTCGACCGTGTGCTCATCGCCCCAAGGGACTCTGGCACTCATATGTTCAACGTTCCCGAGTTCGCCGGCAATGCCACGGCCATCGCTATTTCCAACTTCTACTATCCCGCATCGGATCGCAGTTTCTTGTCGAATTTTTCGGATTGGGGAACGCAAATGGGTATCGATGCATTCGGAAACGAACTGAAGGAGTTCTGGCCCGATGTGCACCGCTATTTGCAGAGGAGACACGAACGCCACCTGCAGCAACAGCAGGAGAAATCAGCCGACTGACCCTTCCCATCACAATTCCAGGCGGCGTTTTAGAAGTGGAATCCAACTCCACCTTGTGCCCGCAGCAGTTGCCGCGCCGAAAATTTCGGGACGGTGAGTTGCGCCCGCCTAGTCCTCATGGGTGCCGATGCAAAACGTGGGTGGCGATATCTGGCCAGTACTCACGAAACGTGTTTGTCAGCGCATCTCTTCCCATGGCCCATCCAAACTTTACCGCCAGCGCCCCCACAGTACGGTCGGCGCTAGGGTAATAGGCGGTGGAAATACCCTGCGCCATAGCACGGCCAAAAATCTCAGAAGCATTAAACGTATTGTGCCCGTGATAATCGGGGGTGATAAGAATGCGGCTAGCCGCATAAGCGCCGCGTTTGAAAAAATTTCCCTCGCCCATGGCGTAGTAGCGCTCGTCCTCGTGCAGCACGGATGGCAAAGCGAAGATCACCAGATAATTTCCGTCCGTCTTATCGAGGAAGCCACGCCAGTAATATCTGCCAAAGCCTGCTACTCCTTTGCCGAGGTGAGGATGGGCGTTCGTTCCCTCCGCCAGCATCGATGTGATGCCCACAAAAATAAACGATGAGTAGTCAAAGCTGTTTTGCGTTGCGATGATGAAGGCTTTCTTGGGCGTGGGCGGCGGAGGCAGCGCCCCCGCACTAACCGCCCGGAAATTGGGCATAACGCCTAGAATCCGCTTGGGCTGCTGCTTCGAAGCCGGAACGGATTGCGCACTTGTGGCTGTAGAGGACGGAGCGTTTGGCAGACTCTGGCCCTCCGACGGCTTGGTTTGCGCGGGAGGGGTCGGCGGAGACGGCTGCGCTGGCGACGGATCTTGCGCAGCGCAAAGCGCCGGAAGAAAGCTGATGAGAACAAGAAGAACTCTCGCGGCGACTTTGATGGACAACTATCCCCCCTGGCTCAAATCTGTCGTGTGCAATTAGCACATTTTATCAATGTCGATGTATTCTCCGCCGCTTTGTTTGCGCTTTTACATCCATTTACAAACCATTGGGCTGTGGAACGTAAAACGAGGCCAACGAAGTGCGTCGGCCTCGTTTGCTTGAGCGTTAGAAATGAAATCCCAGTTCGGCCGTCAGCGCCCGCGGCGTCACATAATGCGTGCCGCTGAAGGTCGAGATAAAGTTGTAAAGCGCGTACTTGTTGGTGATGTTCACTGCCGTCACCTCCAGGCTAACCTTGTACTTGTCACCATGGAACACATTGTCGTGACCAAGGGCAACATCGAATAAGCTGCGGCCCGCGATGCGCGGAGGGTTGTGGTCGTCATTTTCCGTACCGGGTGCAGGGATCGAGATCAGGTTCGAGCCGTACTGCGATGCCGGACAGATGTTGGCCCCCAGACTTGAGCTGATCGGTGTAGTCGGCGTTGCGCGCACGGATCCGCAAAACAGACCCGCCTGGAATTGTTGGTCAGGACTGATGATAGATGCGTCCACGACGGTGTCGCTGCCCAATGGACCATTTGCGCAGTTGCCGCCGGCGCAGGGAACAGGTCCTGCGACCAAGCCGCTATCGTAGCGCCAGTTGAATCCGAGCCATGGGCCGCGCTTCCAGGGTTGGTATTGCAAATGGCTGGTTTGGTTGAACTTCTCATCGTGGTCGATGCGGAAGACCCCGCCCGGTGCCTGTGGAGCGGCCCCGGCGCCGCCTACTTGCGGCGCGAAGAACCGGGCAGCCACGCTCGAGAAGACGACGAACGCCGACAGACCATGCAAGTTGGGTACACTCACCCGGCCAGCGTAGCCCGGAATTTTCGACCTCTGCCATTCAATCGGGAAGGTAATTGGAGTCGCGCCCAGGACGCTGAAGTCATAAGCGTTGTGCGTGTACTTCCAGATGTACTCCCCTGAAAATACCAGGTACTTTCCAAACGCCTGTTCCAGTCCCGCATGAAATTCGTTGCGCCAGCCGGGACTGAACGGGGTCACGCTCGGAGAAGTACACAACAGCAGTGGATTTAAGACGGGATTGCCGCAGCCCTGATTGGAAAGAACCAGGTTTTCGTTGAACGGGGTTTCGAGGACGCGCGCATATGAAACCCGCAGCACGGTACTCGATGGTTTGATCTTGTAGGCCACTCCGAGACGAGGCTCACCTTCCTTGTGAGTGGTCAGTCCGTTGTAAAGGTCGCCGCGTACTCCCAGGTTAAATGCCCAGTTCCCCTTCGTGATCGCATCTTCCACATAGAGGGACAACTCCTTCACATCGGTGTGCCCGGTGAAGCCGTAGAGAGTGCCGCCGCGGGTCAGATCGTAGGGAGCGAGAGTCGTACATGGCGGCGCAATGGGATTGCCGCTTCCATCCACGCAAGAGTTGCCGTTGGCATCGGTCAACGAAGCCAAGAACGTTGGATCAACCACGCCGACCTGATCATTCTCATCGAGAAATGTCTGCTCATAAACCGCTCCCGCCTTCACGTTGTGAATGCCCTTGACGTAGGAAATTGTTGCGCGCGAACCTGCGTTGGTGAGCTTTCTGTCCTGACCCACAGTTTGCGCCTGAAGATCGGGCGCGAGGTCTGAGAAAGGATTCATGCTGGGATAGTAGTTGTAATGGTCCCGGCGTACCCATCCACCCAAAGTAAAGACAGTTGTCTGATTGATCAGTTTTGTCCAGGACGGGGCAATGTCGAAAGTCTGAATCTGAGAGCGTTGGTCCGCCGGTCCAACGGGAAGGCCGTCGGGCCCGAGACCGCCGTTGTCCACGACGACGCCAGACCAGGCTGTCGCATTCTGGGTATCGTACGAATTCGGCGTTTGAAACCATGAGCGGGTATATTGAAAATTAAGGTGCACCGAGTCGCCCGGGGTGAGTTGATAATCCGCGCGGTCGAAGAAGTTCTCCTCATTGCCCTTGTCGTGTATGACTTTGAATTCCGGCGGGTCGAGAAATCGGCCGGTATTTAACGCATTCGCCGCAAGGAAGTTGCCCCAGTTTTTGCCCCCGTAGGCCAGATTGAAATCGAGATTCGCAGTTCCGAACGAGCCATAGGAACCGGTCACGCTGCCATGGGGAGTGGTAACTCCTTGACCCGATTGCGTGGTGACGTCGATGACTACGCTGGTCTTGTCGCCATACTCAGCTGGTGGTGCGCCAGAGATGACTTCCATGGATTGGATCGCGTCCATTGGAATTTGATTGGAGAACACTTTGCTCTGTTGATCGGTGATCGGCTGGCCATCGACCGAGAAAGAATTTTCCGCGTGATCGCCCAGGCCATGAAACAAGCCGTTGGAATCGGCTGCGATCCCGGGAGTCGCGAGAGTAACCAGCGAACTCACTGAGGACGATTGACTTTCGAGCGGGACCTTATCGAAGAGATTCCGGTCCACATCGACATGGAAGGTCGAATCGTTTTCGATCAGGTCTCCTGCTTCGGCTTGTACCGTGACCGCCGTCGTCGACGTTTCCAGGCTGAGCTTGATCGGCACGATCACCGGTACCGACGAACGCGGCTCCACATCCTGGACAACAGATCCAAAGCCGCTGGCCACCACGGTCAGGTGGTAGGGATTGAAGGGAACGTTAGTGAACTGAAACGCGCCCCTGGCATCGGTTTGGGTGGTTCGGTCAAATCCGCTGACCGGGTTGTGAATCTCGACGGTAGCCTTTGGGACCACGGCGCCGGTGGGGTCGACCACCGTCCCTTGAATCGAGCCGAAATTGCCGACCGACTGAGCGCTGAGTGAGCTGGTTAGGATAGTGAAGGCAAAGGCTATGAAAAGCCACTTATGAGAAGTAAGCATAACGTCCTCCTGAAGGAACAGGGAATCGCCGGCATCGGACGCCGGAATTTCTCGATTGTGGGAATCCCTAGAGGACCGTTGGAGGACCGCGAATGCCGGCGGCAGAGAAATCGAACCAGGCTTTCGCGACGACAGCTTCTTCTTGTAAGACACCGATCGCTGCCAGGACCGGAGCAGTTTGACCCGAACTGACTGCAGGCCGGGTGCTGTGTGCCACCATACAAAGCGAGCACGAGACCGCTTCGTTCTGGCTGGGATGCTGGTGGGTCGACTCCGCTGCCGCTGTCCACAACATCAGGGACAGGCACAGCCAAGCCGACCATTTCATCCAAGAGCGCACAGTTTTTCCTGCTTCGGG
The DNA here is from genome assembly GCA_963701925.1 of uncultured Acidobacteriota bacterium. Taxonomy (GTDB): domain Bacteria; phylum Acidobacteriota; class Terriglobia; order Terriglobales; family Acidobacteriaceae; genus Sulfotelmatobacter. The sequence continues at coordinate 23,205 of CAVPBQ010000002.1, read as the reverse complement.
ATTAGACTCTCTTGAGCTTACAACGGTTATCTAAACCAAATCAATTCTTTGCAAGTTACTATAGGAACGGCAGGGGATTGCGCTAGCAACTGCCTTAATTTTCCAGGAACTAATCCAAAAGCGAGGGAATCAATGGCAGAACCGAGTTATGAAGAGTTGAAAGCGAAACTGTCGCAGCTCGAAAAAGAAGTCGAAACCAAGAAGCGGTCCGGCGAGATGACTTTCAAAGTAGGGGAAAAAGGCGGCGTCAGCGTCTATGGCCTCGGCCGCTTCCCGGTGACTCTCTATTATGAACAGTGGAACCGCCTGCTGGGCGCCGCTGCAGACATCAAGGCCTTCATGGAAGAGAACAAGTCGAAGCTAAAGCTGAAAGAGTAGGCCTGGGCGGGAATCCGGGTGCCCCATTTTGCGCGCGTAGCGTGCGCAAGAAATGGGGAAAGTTCGGATGAAGTCAGCCAATATAAGTTTGGAGCCTTTGCTGCACTGCCTCCAGTATGACCTCAGGTCAGACTCCAGCCAGACCCACCAAAAGGCTCTAGTTTCCACTTTGCCCTTGACAAATTTGGGCGTTCAGAACAAAGTTTTTCGCCAGTGGAGTTCTGCCGCCTTCCACGGTCTTCCCCCCAGGTTCAGGCGGCAAATTCGCCAAACCACAACAATCCCTGATGGGGTGGAGGATCCATGGATACAGCAGTGGGTGTCTTTTCTTCACGAGACCGAGCCGAGGAGGCAGTCAAAGAGCTGTTGCAGCAGGGTGTGCCGGAAAAATCCATCGTCTTTCTAACTCGTTCTGAAAGCGAAGCCAAGAATATCGGCAAGGAATTCGGCGCATTCGTGGGAGGTTTTGCCGGTGGAGCAGCCGGGATGTCGGCTGGTGTCGTGGCTGCGACGTTGCTTCTGCCTGGGATCGGAACGGTGTTTGCCCTGGGTTTTGGCGCAGCTGCGCTGTTGGGACTGGCCGGAGCCGGAGCGGGTGCCTCGGTTGGGGGCGCGGTAGCTCATGATGGGGCGGCGAATCCGACGCCCGACGAAAAATGTTCTGAAGATGCAGCTTTCTTCAGAGAAGTTTTAAAGGAAGGTCGCTCTCTGATCGTAGTCCGCTCGGAATCGCCGGAGATTGCAACCTCGGCCTGCGCCGTCCTCGACCGGTTGGGCCTTGCTCTCCCGGGCACGACTCCGGTCAAGATGCAGACCAGCACCCGGCAGGTCGGCGATGTGACCATCATTGAAGTCACCGGAAGGATCACGCTAGGAGATGGCAACGTGAAGCTCCGCGAGATCATTCGTGACCTGGCAGAAAAAGGAAACACGAGAGTGGTGATGATCCTGGCCGAAGTGAACTACATCGACAGCTCCGGTGTGGGTGAGTTGGTCAAGACCCATACCACCATCCGCAACAAGGGAGGACACCTCAAGCTGGCCAATCTCAGCGAGCGGGTTCACGCCCTGCTTGAGATGACCAAGCTGTCGTCGGTCTTCGATATTCACAAGGACGAGGCCAGCGCGGTGAAGTCCTTCGAGAATCAGGAAGCGGCGGCATAGCGGATTCAAAACGGATGGCCGAGAACGAACCCGGCCATCCGTCACTATCTCTGCAACGGACAATGTGACGACGGGCCCTAGCTTTTCGTCTATAATCATTAGACTGTGCCCAAATACTCTATTGTGGTCCCGCTCCATAACGAGCAGGAGAACGTCACCGATCTCTACGATCGCCTGAAGGCGGTGATGGAGGCTCACGGTGAGAGCTTCGAGATCGTTCTGGTGGACGATGGCTCGAGCGACCACACCTTCGCCATGCTGCGCGAAATCGCGGCCGTCGATAGCCGCGTGACCGTGGTCAAGCTGCGCCGAAACTTTGGCCAGACCGCCGGGCTCGCCGCCGGATTCGATCATGCCCGCGGCGAATACATTATCGCCATGGATGGCGATCTGCAGCACGATCCCAACGACATTCCGCTGTTCCTGGAAAAGATCGCCGCGGGATACGAGATCGTCAGCGGCTGGCGCAAAGTGCGTGTCGATAATTTCTGGGTGCGCCGCGTACCCTCGCGCATTGCGAATTGGATGATGGCCAAGATCAGTGGCGTTGATATCCACGACTTCGGCACGACGTTCAAAGCCTACCGTCGCGACATCCTCGAGCAAGTTCCGTTATACGGCGAACTGCACCGCTTCATTCCGGCGCTGGCCTCATGGCACGGGGCTTCGATTTGCGAAGTTCCCATCCGCAACGTGAACCGCGAACGGGGCGTCTCGCACTACAACCTGACCCGCACCTTCCGCGTGTTCTTTGATCTGCTCACGATCCGATTCCTGCTGCGCTATCTTTCGCGCCCGCTGCACTTCTTCGGCAGCTTTGGCATGATGAGTATCTTCGGCGGCAGCGCGATTGTGTTCTGGCTGGGCGTAGAAAAGTTTCTGCGCCATGTGCCTGTGATGGCCTCCCACGGCCCCCTCATGATGGCTGCCATGGGCCTGTTGCTCGGTGGATTGAACCTGCTCGCCATCGGCCTGCTCGGCGAAATGCAGGTTCGCCACTACCACGAACCCAGCCGCCGGGCTCCCTACTCCGTCGATCGCGTTCTCCGCGCGCAAAGCGAAGAACACAGCGTCTCAGAGTAGCGCTTCAACCCGAGATCTGCCATTCTTGGCGAAAAACATTACCCGCAATTTGCCTTTCGCCGCCCTCCCATCATCGTTTCCGCGCGCGGGTCATCAGATAATCCTGGCGAACCAGATTATCGCGATAGTACTGCGCCACCACCGCATCGAATTCCCGTCGATATTCTCTTAGTCGATCGGGGTTCGTTGCCGCCAGCGTTTGCACAAGCTTGACCGACGGTCCAACAGATCGTTCTATGCTCAATCGGAAATGCTGCGGGCTGAGGGCCGGAACCAGGAAGTGGCCACGATCAAAAAAAAGATCTTCCACGGCATCTCCCAGTCGCTGCTGCACAATGTTCGCGTCGCCCCAAAGGATCGGTGACAAAATTCCCGGTGGCAAGGGAGGCATATAGCGGGCCGCGACTGCATTGGTTCTTCCGACCAGCATTTCCGGAGGCCAGGTGGAAAACGCAATGGTTCCGCCCGGACGCAGGACGCGAAGCATTTCCCGAATCGCAACTTCGGGCCTCGGCGCAAACATGTGCGCAAACTGACTCAGCACCACGTCGAACTCGCCGTCTTGAAAGGGTAATGCTTCCACATCGGCTTCGGTGAATTCGACACCCACTTCAGCCACTTGAGCATTCTCGCGAGCCCGCTCCAGAAGTTCGGGAGTTAAATCGGCGGCCTTGACGTGCGCTCCAAGCCTCGCAGCAGTGATGGCCACAACTCCCGTTCCGCACCCGACGTCGAGAACGTGCATCCCCTTGGCGATGCCGCCAAACCGCACGATGCGCGCCGCTGCGGGCGTGGTGACCGCTTCGAGCGGAGCGAAGTGCTTCCAGCCTTCTTTTTGCGCCTGCTTAAACTGATCGAGTCCATCCATAGCTCCCTTTCTCCTCCATAGCTCATCAGTTTACCCGAGCGGAAATCATCAATTACAAAGGACACGATGTGCTGCGCAGGACTTCCCATGCCGATTTTCCTTCGTGTACCCTAAGCGTCCTTCGTGGTTTATGCCTCGGTCTCCAGGCGCTATAATGTTGCGTTTGCCTTTATTGGAAGTTTTTCCCGCCGGAGTCTTGCTATATGCCCAGAGCCATCCAATACGAATTGCAACTCGCCCGTCGCATGTCGCGCTTGGGCACTGAAACTGCTTTCGAAGTTTTGAACAAGGCGCGCGCGCTGGAGCGTCAGGGCAAGAGCGTGATCCACCTGGAAATCGGCGAGCCCGATTTTGACACTCCCTCCAACGTGATCGAAGCCGGCGCCAACGCTATGCGCAGCGGCTGGACCCACTACGGCCCTGCCGCCGGCCAGCCTGAACTGCGCCAGGCTCTCGCCGAATATGTCAGCCGCACCCGCGGCGTGAAAGTGACGCCCGACGAAGTCGTAGTCGTTCCCGGCGGCAAGCCCATCATCTTCTTCACCATTCTTTCGCTCATCGATGAAGGCGACGAAGTTATTTATCCCAATCCTGGCTTCCCGATTTACGAGTCGATGATTCATTACGTGGGCGGACGCGCTGTGCCGATTCAGTTGCGCGAGGAGCGCGACTTCTCGCTCGATGTTGACGAACTCGCCGGGCTCATCAATGACCGCACGAAACTTATCATTCTGAATTCACCGCAGAATCCTACGGGCGGAGTTCTCGAACGCCGCGATATCGAGCAGATCGCGGACGCCATCGGTGATCGCAATATGATGATCCTCTCCGACGAAATCTACAGCCGCCTGCTCTTCGACGGCGCGCAGCATTTCTCCATCATGTCGCTGCCCGGCATGCAGGAGCGCACCATTCTGCTCGATGGTTTTTCGAAGACCTATGCCATGACCGGATGGCGCATGGGCTATGGCGTGATGCGTCCCGACCTAGCTGCGCACATGACGCGGCTGATGACGAATTCGAATTCCTGTACCGCGAGCTTCACCCAGGTTGCAGGGATTGAAGCCATCCGCGGCGATCAGAGTTCCGTCGATCACATGCGCGACGAATTCCAGCGCCGTCGCGACTTCTTCGTCGGCGGACTGAACAAGATAAAAGGCTTCTCCTGTCGCATGCCGAAAGGCGCGTTCTACGTCTTTCCCAACATCACCAAGACCGGGTGGAAATCGAAGCCGCTGGCCGATGCGCTGCTCGAGCAGGCGGGAGTCGCAGCGCTATCCGGCACATCATTCGGTGAATTCGGAGAAGGCTACCTGCGCTTCAGCGTGGCCAATTCGCTGGAGAACCTGCAGCAAGCGCTCGAGCGCCTCGACCAGTGGACGAAGAAGAATCTCTAGCAGCAATCGGCAAATACCCCACATCTCTTTTTTTGGCGAGACGTGGGGAAGCGGCGGTTAGCAATTTGCCCTTATCAATTGAGTGAGCGGCAAATTATGTATCCCTCTCCCGGAGGTAAATCCGAAAATAGCCCGGTGTTTCAACCCGGGTAGCAAGGCCTGAAATCTAACAGCGTCCCGGAGGGACGCCTGAAAATCTCAATCGTGCCTACGGCACGAGGCTTTATCCGAATCGCTTGAACCCGCCAGTGAAACTGGCGGGCTATTTTCAGCCGGCCTTACAGGACGCCGCGTCATATCTCAGGCAATGAGCGAGCGCGTTCCAATTACGAGGGACTGTCGATGCGAAGAGCATATCTGAGATGCAATTCTGGGCACTATTACAATTCTCCTGTTTGCCCGCTTGATGGGTGGTCCTTCCACGGTGCTGTCCAGCTACTGGCGGCTGCGGAAAAGTTAGTCCGTCAGAAGAAGCCCTTATCGGTCGATGCTCTGATTCGTGAGGGAGTACCTGACAAAGCGATACAAAGAACGATCATCATCGACTTTGGAAACGACGGGTCAGTATTCGAGGCTCTCGTTCCCGAATCCTATTTAATAAACGGCCAAGTCAAGCCGCTCCGTGAGCTCGGACCTGATCATCTCTGAGGCACATCATCACATGACGACGAAAAGAACATCGGTCCGCAAAAGGAAGCCCGCCGCTTCTCGCCCGCTCATGCCCGGTTACGGCTTGCCCAAAGGTTCCAAAGGCCTGCTCCCCTGGTCCTGGGCCGAGCAGCGTCTGAAGAAATCGCATAACTACTGGATCACCACCGTCAAGCCCGACGGCTCTCCGCACGTGATGGTGGTCTGGGGTCTATGGCAGGACGGCCGCTTTCTTTTCAGCACGGGCGGTAAGTCACGCAAGGCGCGCAATCTCGCGCTCAATCCCAACTGCGTCGTTTGCACCGAGCACGCCCAGGAAGCCATTATCGTCGAGGGCATCGCGGAAATCGCTGACGTCGCCGCACGCCGCAAACTTATTCCCACCTATCAGCGCAAGTACGACTGGGATTTATCCGCGATGAAGGACGACATGCTTTCCATGAAGGAACCGGTTTACGCTGTGCGACCGAAAGTAGTCTTCGCGTTGTGGGAGAAATATTTCCAGAGCAAGTCGACGCGCTGGACGTTCCGCTGACTGCAGTTGTCCTCTGATGGCAGGTTATGCGCCCGAAAGCCCTGCTGCCTTGCTTTTGCCCGCCTAATTGTCTCCAGCGGGCCTCCTAGCTGGCGCATCCTCCTCACTGCCGGTTGTGATCAGCGTCACAGCCCTTTCGGCTTGTCCCGGATTAGCCTCGCGCTAGCGGTCAAATGTCCTCGGGAGGGTTTTCCATGTCCCTCATCAACTCTGCCAGCGGAAAAGTCCTCCGCGAATATTCCATTGAAGAACTCAAAGATGCCGCCAACCTGATGCGCGGATACGATCTGGTTGCGCTCCACGCCGCCGGCTCCGGGCACGCGGGCGGAACGCTTTCCATCATGGACATCGCGGCCGCGCTTTACTTGAAGATCGCGAATCACGATCCGCAAAATCCTAACTGGACCGATCGCGACCGCATCATCTGGTCGACGGGCCACAAGGCGCCGAGCCTGTATCTCGGCCTCGGCATGGCCGGATTCTTTCCCATGGATGACGTGGTCACGCTGCGCAAGCTGAGTTCGCCCTTTCAAGGCCATCCCCACTGGCTGAAGCTGCCAGGCGTCGAAGCGTCGACTGGATCCTTGGGCCAGGGATTAAGCATCGCCGTAGGCCTGGCGCTGGCGGCGCGTCTTGATAACAAGCAGCACAAGATTTTCTGCATCATGGGCGATGGCGAGCAGCAGGAGGGCCAGGTCTGGGAAGCGGCCATGGAGGCCGGACATTATCAGCTCGACAATCTCATCGCCATCATCGACTGCAATCGCCTGCAGATCGATGGCTGGGTCAAGGACGTGATGGGCGTGGAGCCGCTATGCGCGAAATATGGCGCCTTCGGTTGGGACGTGATGCGCATCAATGGCCACAACATGGACCAGGTGGTCGGTGCGCTGGAACAGGCCAGGGGCGTGAAAGGCCGTCCCGTGCTCATTCTCGCGGACACGGTAAAGGGCAAAGGCGTCAGCTTCATGGAAAATCTGGCCGGCTGGCACGGCAAGACGCCCAACCACGAAGAGTTAACCAAGGGCCTGTGGGAGCTCGGTCTGACTGAACGCATTCCGGTCGCGCATCTGCTCGACAAGGCGAAACAATATCAAGTCGAAGTCGATCGCAAGCTCGACGCCAAGATGCCGAAGTTCAGCCGCAATTACTGGTGGAATGCTGCAGACACCATGAAAGTAAAAATGGAGCCCACGCGCAAGGGTTTTGGCCAGTCGCTCGCGGAGAATGGCGATGATGAGCGCGTCGTCTGCCTCGGCCTCGATATCTCCGGATCAATTACTATCAGCGATTTTTATGCCGGCAAGCCAGCGCGCAAGAAACGCTGGATCAGCCTGGGCATCGCCGAGCAATCCGCCACGTCGGCCGCAGCCGGACTGGCGCGGGAAGGGAAGCTGCCCGTGTTCGGAACCTATGCCACCTTCGCCGCCGCGCGCAATCTCGATCAGATTCGCACTTCCATCTGCTATGGCAACTTCAACGTGATGATCGCCGGAGCCCACGGCGGAGTCTCCGTCGGCCCCGACGGCGCCACCCATCAAGCCCTCGAAGATCTGTTTGCCATGCAAGGCCTGCCCAATATGTCGGTGGTCGTGCCCTGCGACCTTGAGGAAACCCGCAAGGCCACTAGCTACCTGCTGCTGCAGCATCAGGGTCCGAAGTATATTCGCTTCGCTCGCGAGGCCACGCCCATCATCACCGATGCTAAGACTCCATTCGTCTTTGGCCAGGCGAACGTCATCCGCCTGCGGCAGGAAGGCACAGAATTCGCCAACGCCTTCAAGACCACGCTGGCCTCGTCCTACATCAACGAAGGCGAGGACCTCAGCATCATCGCCTGCGGCCCCATGGTGCCCGAAGCCATGCGCGCGGCTTACATTCTTAAAAAAGAATTCGGCTTCGAGGCGCGCGTCGTCAACATGCACACGCTCAAGCCGATCGACGCCGACGCGATCATCCGCGCGGCGCGCGAAACCGGGGTCATCGTCACCGCTGAGGAGCACCAGATAGGCGCCCTGGCCTGGCGCGTGAGTGGCATCCTCACCGAGACTCCGAAACTCTACGGCATTCCGGTCATCACGGGCGCCATCGGTGTGAAAGACCGCTTCGGCGACTCCGGCGCGCCCTGGGAACTCATCAAGGAATTCGAAGTCAGCGCCGAGCACGTCGCCCATAAAGCCGCCGAGTTGATGGCCATCAAGAAAACGCGTCGCGCCGAGCACGAGGAGCCTTCGCTGGCTGCAGTCCGCTAGCGGCCTGTCCCATCGAAATCGCTTCTTGACCGAGCCGGTGCGGCTGGCAGCGGCAACCCTCTTTCGGCTCGTCTCCCTCTTTCGGTTCGTCCGTGGGGCATCGCTCCGCCTCCGTTCCCGCATCCGATCAACCAATTGACAGGCTGGAGAGGCTGCTGAACAATAATGCATCCCTGCAATTCTGATTTTCATGCTTCCCCGAGGAGGAAGAGTGTATGGCCGATGAAGGCGAACAGATACACGTAGAGCAGCAGTCGACAGCGGGCAAATGGATCCTGATCCTGCTGGCAATTATTGCCATTGCCGGCTCGGCCTATGCGCACTACACCACACACCAGGCGGTGCAGAAGTTAAATCAGGACCTGACCGCGAGCCAGGCTGAAGTGAAAGAGTTGCAGGCCCGCATGCAGACCGCCGAGGAGCAGGAAGAGACTCTGGCGAAGCAAGCCGGCATGACCAAGAAAGAACTGGCGCAGCGTACCGCCGAGTTGCAGTCTGCCCAGAGAGCCGCGGAAAACCGTTTGGAAGCGGAGCAAAAGAAGCAGATCACCGCGGTCAGCGGCGATATCGCAGGCGTGAAGACAGATGTCGGTGGTGTGAAGACCGATGTCGCTTCCACCAAGGCCGATCTCGAAGCCACGAAGGCCAAGCTGCAAAGTGCGGTCGGCGATCTCGGGGTGCAGAGCGGACTTATCGCCAACACGCGCTCCGACCTCGAAATTCTCAAGCATCGGGGCGATCGCAACTATTACGAATTTACTTTGCTCAAGGGCGCGAAGCCGCAGCCCGTGGCGACCGTGAGCCTGCAGTTGAAGAAGATCGATCCGAAACACGGCAAGTTCACCATGAACGTGACCGCCGACGACAAGACCATCGAAAAGAAGGATCGCAATGTCTCTGAGCCGATCCAGTTCTATTCCGGCCGCGACCACCTTTTATTTGAACTAGTCGTGTGGAGTGTGGATAAACGCAAGGCCACGGGATATCTCAGCACGCCGAAGACCGCGCCAACGCCGGTGACGGCGAACTGAGGCTGCGCACAGGTTTTGAAAGGGCACGGCTTCAAGCCGCGCCGTAGTGAGCGCTCAAAAAATCGCGGCTTTAGCCGCCGAGGGGACCAAAGAATGTCCGGAGCGTTCTTTCCCGGCAGCCACGTGCTCCTGCAAATCATTCTGCGCACGGGCATAATTTATCTGCTTGTTCTGATCGGCGTGCGCCTGAGCGGAAAGCGCGAGGTCGGGCAAATGACTCCGTTTGACCTCACCCTGCTGCTCCTGCTGTCGAACTCTGTACAGAATGCAATGACCGGCCCCGACACTTCGCTGGCCGGAGGAGCCGTCGCGGCCAGCACACTGCTCCTGCTGAACTATCTGGTGGCCAATGTCTCCGGCCGCAATCGCGGGTTTCGTCGCTGGGTGGAAGGCGAGCCCTCGCTGCTCGTCCATGACGGGCAAGTGATCGAGTCGCACATGGCCCGCGAGCGCGTCAGCATAGACGAACTGAATCGCGCCCTCCGCGAACATGGCATCAACAGCTGCGACCAGGTCGCGCTCGCTGTGCTCGAGGTCGACGGCTCCATCAGTTGCCTGAAGTACGACGAGATCAAGCCCGATGCCAGCACGCACCTGGTGCGCAGAAGAGGAATTCAGAGAAAACAGTAGCAAGCCCAATATTGCGCGTGCGCGAAGACGGCAGCTTTGGCAGGGCATATGGTTAAGTCATATGGTTATTGATTCCAGATTTCCTTGGAAGTTGCCCAGAGCAAGAGGAGGTTTCCCCCCATATCCGTACAGGATGTCAATTGGCGAATGGGACGCGTTGTTGGCCAAGGCTGAGCAAGGGCACCCCGAATCCGAATGGGGGGTTGCTGAGCGCTTTGGTGACGGAGTCAAAGACAGAAAAGGGAGAATTCTCGTTAAGCGCTCAACTCGGCGAGCGGAGGCATGGCTTCGGCGAGCGGCGGAACATGGTTGTGCATCGGCTCAATGCAACTTGGGTGTTCTCCTAGGAGACAAGAAGCACGCCGACAGAGGGACGCGTGAACCCCTGGAATGGCTAGAAAAAGCTTTCCGTGCAGGAGATAGCTGCGCCGCCACCAACATTGCGATAATGCTCAGGCAAAACGGTAATTTCAGAAAAGCCGTTCAATGGTTTCGGAAGAGCGCCGCATCAGGTGATGATGATGCCCTGATTCAGATCGGAATTCACCACTATTGGGGAAAAGGTGTGCGAAAGAACCCAATGACCGCAGTTCGCTGTTTCCGCAAAGCGATCAGGGGAAAAAACATCTGCGAGGCTGGAAGGGACGACGCCTTCTTTTATCTCGGGATTGCGTATCTCGAAGGTAAGGGCGTGAGAGCGTCAGTATCCAACGCTCGAAAGCTACTCCAACGAGCTAACATCGATAATGACCATCCAGCAGCACAGGGGATTCTGCGGGCGCTGGCGCACACACCACGGTAGTTGGCGTTAAGGGTTGGTAGAACTCATTGACAGATTCTTACAAGTTCACTCGATCACGAACTTCACGCACACCGGCGACGGCACATTCAGCACTTTCCCAGTAGGCGTCAGGCGGCCGCTCTTCTCGTCGATGCGGAAGACGACAATATTGTCTGATTTCTGATTCGCCGCGAATAAAAACTTTCCCGAGGGATCAATCTCGAAGGCACGTGGCTCCTTGCCCCCGGTCGGAGTGATTTCTACCAGCGTCAGCGTGCCCTTATCGGGGTCAATGGCATACACCGCAATGCTGTCGTTCCCGCGATTCGAGGCATACAAGAATTTCCCGGAAGGATGGATCTCGATTTCCGCATCATCGTTGCGGCTCGTGAAATCTTTGGGCAGAGTCGAAATCGTTTGCAGGTGTTGCAGTTTTCCGCTAGCCGCATCATTCGAAAATACCGTCACGGAGCGTCCCATTTCGCTAATCACGTAGGCGAACTTTCCCGACGGACTGAGCGCGAAGTGCCGCGGCCCCGAGCCTGCATCCAGTTTCGCAAACGGCGGATCATTCGGCGCGAGCGTTCCCTTGGCATTGTCGAACTTGTAGACCAGCAATTCGTCGAGGCCGAGATCATCGACATAGGCGAATCGATTGTCGGGCGAAAGATCGATGGAGTGCGCATGTGGACCCTCCTGCCGTTCCGGATTCGTCCCATGTCCAGTGTGCTGCACGAACCCCGAAGCCCCGCCCAGTTTTCCATCGGCCAGCACGGGGAAGACTGCAACGCTGCCGCCCGTGTAGTTCGCCACCAGCACGAACTTCCCCATCTTATCGACCGTGATGTAGCAAGGGTCAGCGCCGCGCGTCGCGACCTCATTCAAAAATGTGAGCTTGCCGCTGGCGTGGTCAACAGCAAACGCGCTCACCCCGCCGCTGTTCGGACCCTTATAGTCCCCGACTTCATTCACCGCATACAGAAAGTGCCCGTTCGGACTCAGCGCGACGAACGACGGGTTGGTAGTCTCCGCCGCGACTCCGAGGGGCGCAACTTCGCCTGTCTTTGTGTCGAAGCCATAGGCGTAGATGCCTTTGCTGTTCGTGCCATCCTGAGTGTAAGTGCCAACGTAGAAAATGGATTTCCCCTGTCGCCCGGAAGCAGCGAATGCGAAAAAAGAGACAAGGCAGATAGGCATAGCCAGCGCGACGGCTAACGAACGATTGCGAGATTTTGTCATCCCGCTATCAAAGCGCATAGCGCCCGATTCGCGCAAGTTGCGCACCAACTATTTTGAGAACGTAATCGGCACCGGCTGGTCATAGAGCCAGACAATCACGCTGATCGATTGCCGGGCGTTGAAATCAGCCAGCGTGACGGGATAGTTCACCAGAATCGTTCGCGTGACCGTTTCCCCAGGCTGAACCTTTGTCTCGGGCACGAGCGCCGGCTGCGTGCCGTTCTTGAGCGCGGGGAAGGCCTGAAAATAGCGGTCGAAATCGATGGCGGCGACCGCGTCCGCAGTCTTATCCCCGCTCGGAGCCTTCATCGAACTCTGCAAATTGTGCACGTACAGAATTTTGTCGCTGCCATTATGCAGCGTGAACGTCAGCGCGACCATGGTCGATCCCTGGCCTTCTACCTCGACGGCGGCAATGTTATCGAGCGAGCCCGATCCCTGCGGCTTGGCGCGTTTCAGAAACGAAACGAAGACGACCACGACGGCCAACACGCCGATCGCAATGATCAGAATCGTAGCGGGAGGTAGATTCTTCTTCGCCGTCCCATATTCTTCGCCAATGTTGATGGTCGGCCCCGCTGGAGTGGCCGGTGTCGCGGGCGGAGTTGCAGGTCGTGGAGGAGTGCTCGGAGGATTCGACATATCAGTAATCGTTAGATTCTACGTCAGCGAGCCGGGTGCCCCACGTCTCGCGTGAGATTTCTCGCGGGCGTCACCAACCATGCTTCATAGCAGCCGAAAATGTCTCAGTAGTCCGCGTGTTCAGCACATCATCCTTCGTCAGCCACGCCCGCCGCGCCTGCAACAGCCCGTAACGAATCTTCTCCATGTGCGAAGTGTGGTGCGAATCGGTGTTGATCACAATCTTTACCCCGTGTTGCTTCGCCTGGCGCAGGTGCACATCGTTAAGGTCGAGTCGTTCAGGATAAGAGTTCAACTCCATGGCGACTTTTCGCTCCGCCGCTGCTGTCAGGATCGCGTGCATATCAAAGGGGTACGCATCGCGTGTAGGCTGCTTGCGTCCCGTAGGATGACCGATGATCGAAGTGTTCGGATTGTGAATCGCGCGCAGCAATCGGTCAGTCATCTTGGCGGAATCCTGATTCATGGCAGAGTGCACGCTGGCAATCACGATGTCCATCTGCGCCAGCACGTCGTCGGATAAATCGAGATCGCCGTCGGCTAGGATGTCGACCTCGATGCCGGCGAAAATCCTGATGCCCTCAATCTTTTCGTTCGCTGCCCGAATGCGTGCAATATGCGCGACCGCGCGCTTGTCGTCGAGTCCGTTGGCGAAGGCCAGATTTTTCGAATGATCGGTGATCGCCATGTATTTATAGCCGCGCGCCTTCGCCGCCTCGGCCATCTCCTCGATGGTATTCTTGCCGTCGGTTTCGACGGTGTGCATGTGCACATCGCCCTGAATATCGTTGAGCGTGATCAGTCGCGGCAGCGCATGCTTTTCCGCAAGATCGATCTCGCCCAGATTCTCGCGCATCTCCGGCGGAATGCAGTCGAGCTTCAGCTTGGCATAGATTTCGTCCTCGGTCTTGCCGGCGACTGGCTTCTCGCCCTCGAGCGTGGACAGACTGTACTCGTTGAGCGTGTATCCCATCTTCAGTGCGCGCTGTCGCAGAGCCACATTGTGCGCTTTCGATCCCGTGAAATATTGCATGGCCGCGCCAAACGATTCCGGCGGGAGCAACCGCACATCGACCTGCATGCCACTGCGCAGGCGAAAGCTGATCTTGTTGTCGCCGCTGGCAATCACTTCCATCAGCGGCGGATATTTCGCCACGTAGGCGATGGCCTTCTGCCGGTCCTCTTCGTTCACGCAACATTTTCCGGTGACGAGAATGTCGAGATCGCCCACGGTCTCGCGGCCGCGGCGCAATGACCCCGCTGGCGTGATCTTGTCGATGCCCGGATATTTCTGCAAATACTCCGTAAGTTTCTCCGCTTCCTGCTCGGCGGCGTCGATCAGATAACGTCCGCCGATGCGTCGGTAATCTTCGATCGCCTTGAGCAGCTTGATCTCGTGCTTCTCGCCCATGCGCGGCAGGGTACGAATCTTTCCCTCCCGCGCCAACTGCGCAACGCCGTCGAGGTCGCACACTTTGTAAGCGCTCCAGATCAGCGCAATCGTCTTCGGCCCCAGCCCTTGCACGCGCAGCAACTGCAGCATCGACGGGTGATATTTCGCGAGCAGTTCGGTTTGCAGCGTGAGTTTGCGGTCTCGAATTAATTCCTGCAGGTTGGCCAGCATGCCTTTGCCGATGCCGGCAATGGCCAGCACCTTCTTCGGTTCGGCAATGATGTCCTTAATTTGTTCGGAATGATTCTCAATCGCCTGCGCGGCGTTGCGATACGAACGGATGCGAAACGAATCCTGCCCGTCGATTTCCAGCAGATCGGCAGTCTCGTAAAGAATGTTGGCGAGCGTCTTGTTGTCCATGAAGAAGTAAGGATAAACAATCCGACCCCAAGAAACTATCGAGCGAAAACAGGTTTCTTATTTGAGCGCCATGGCCGCGCCCACGTCCGCGAACGAGAAGGCCATCGACACGTTCGGATACTCTTGCCCGTCGACTTCTACGTAAGGATAGACGAAATAGTTTAGCGGTTTGCCATTCTGCGGAGGAGTGAGACGCAGATCGCGTCCCATGCTGAACTGTACGCGGTTCACATCATGCGAGCCAAAAAAGTAAGCGCGCATGTCAGGATGCTTCCAGGCTTCGGAAATGTCGACCGGAATCCATCCCTTGCCGTCGACGTAGAAGTCAGCCCAGCAATGATATCCGGCAATCTCGGCGGAGTGTTTGTCCGGAGGCAGCGGGAATCCGATCTCAAATCGTGCGGGAATGCCTTGCGACCGAGCCATCGCGATGAACAGCGAGTGAAAATCGGTGCAATTGCCCTTTTTGGCATCGCAGGCATAGAGCACGTCGCCATGTCCCCAGCCAGTGCCCGTCTTGTCGTACTTCATCGTCGTGAAGACGTAGTCGTAGATGGCGCGCGCTTTGGCCAGCGAGTCGCTCTTGCCCTGGGTTACCTGCGCGGCGAGATCGGCGGGCAGTCCCGTCACGGGCACCAGCGCGTCGGGCTGCAAATCCTGCTCGCGTTCTTTTGTTGAAAGGGCGGCGGTGGACAAGTGTGGGGCATTGAGCACGATGCGCTCACGGCGCACAACGTCATATTCAATGTCGAAATGCAGTTCTGCCTGGCTTGATTTCTTGGCTTCTGCGAAGTAAAGTTCGTTGCCGAATTTCTCTTCGCGCATTTTCTTCACTGGCAGATCGCCTTTCACCGACTTGACCTTCACCTCCTGCCATTTGTCAGACTGAGCGGCTGGAATCCACACCCGAACCATCCTTCCCTCCGGCAGATTCTTGACTGTAAAGGCATAGTGGAAGGTGAAGTGGCGCGACTCCTGTGCGGAACTCGAAAGAGCGAATGCAAACAGGGACAGGGACAAGCAGATATTGCGCAACATAATTGGCTTCCTTTCAGCTTAAGCGACGAGTGATGCGGGGAACGACCCACGGGCGCTCTAGAGGGAAGCGCTTCAAGTGAAGCCGCGCTGAGGAGTCCGTCGCAGAAAAATGGAATCGAAAGAGGTGCGCATGCCGAAAAGATGCCGAAACGAACGCCGGCGATGCGGTATTCTAGCAGGACTCGCCAACATGTGACGGGACCTCACGTTATGCCCACCGCCATTCAATGCCGCGATCTGCGCAAGACCTATGACGGCAAGGTCGAGGCCGTGCGCGGGCTGAATCTGGAAATCGCCGCCGGCGAATGTTTTGGCCTGCTCGGGCCCAACGGGGCGGGCAAGACCACGACCATCGAAATTCTGGAAGGGCTGCTCGCGCCCACTTCCGGCGAGGTCTCCATCTTCGGTCACAACTGGCAGAAGGACGAGCGCGAGATGCGCGAGTGGCTGGGAATTTCGCTGCAGGAGACGCGCCTCTCGGAAAAACTCTCGGTGCGCGAGACTATCGAACTCTTTGCCAGCTTCTATCGCGAACCGCGCTCGTCCGACGAAGTGCTGGAACAACTGCAGCTCACCGAGAAGGCTGATGCCTGGGTGGGCAAACTCTCCGGCGGCCAGCGGCAGCGGCTCGCGGTCGCCACCGCGCTGGTATGCAATCCTCGAATTTTATTTCTCGACGAACCCACCACCGGCCTCGATCCACAAAGCCGTCGCCAGCTCTGGGATATCATTCGCGCCTTCCAGCGTGACGGCGGCACGGTACTGCTCACAACTCACTACATGGATGAGGCCGAACGTCTCTGCGACCGCCTCGCCATCGTCGATCACGGGCAGATCATCGCCGAAGGCTCGCCCGCCGATTTGATTGCTCGCCTCGGTGGACATCATGTGGTCGAGTTCTCGGTGGGCGGCAACCATGATGGCGCGGCTTTGCAAGCCTGGCACGGCCTGCCTAGCGTCGAGTCCGTCCGCGAGGACGAAGGCATGTTCGCTCTCAATGTGAAGCAGCCGCATCTCACCATCCCCGCGCTGCTCGATGTCATCGACAAACAGGGCCGTGAATTGCAGCATCTCTCTACACGGCAGGCGAGCCTGGAAGATGTGTTCGTGCGGCTGACAGGGCGGCATTTGCGCGAAGAGTGATGTATCAGTAGGGAGTTCAATATGAAGTTTGCCGCGAAGTTTGTCGCGAGTTTGTTCGCTGTCGCGGTTCTCGCTTCTCTTGCGTCCGCGCAATCCGCGGCGCCGGATACCTTTCCTCCCTTCGAGCAATGGAAGGGCGCGGTGCTCGCGGGCGATGCACCCGCGTTGAAAGCCTTGTACAGCACCGATCCCGCAGCGCAGATGAGAATCAAAACCATGATGCACGATGCCGACGCTGATACCAGCTTCTGGCTTGCGCTCAAACCGCGCAGCATGAACGTGGAAATCGTGCGGCTGATCGTTCATCCCACGCGCGCGAACGTGATCTTTCGCGTCGACGTCCTGAGCAGGGTGTCCAACCAGCAAAACGTAAACGTCACCGACGATCAGACCTGGATGAAGCAGGGCGATCAGTGGCGCCTGGTCTATGCCGAACGCACCGACGCGCCACGCCTGGCCCAGCCCGCCGACATGAAGAAGGATCTTTATCCCGCCGATGTAGACGCGCACGCCGAGATCAAAGAAGCCGAGGAGAAAGCCGCGAAGGAGCACAAGCGCCTGCTGCTTGTCTTTGGTGCGAACTGGTGCTTCGACTGTCACGTGCTGGACCTGGCATTTCATGGAAAGGATCTGGCGCCGATTGTCGATGCGAATTATGAAGTCGTGCATGTTGACATCGGCCCGGACGGCAAAAAGAATGCCGACGTGGCCGAGCAATTCGACGTGTCGCTGAACAAAGGCGTGCCCACGATGGCAGTGGTTGATCAAGACGGCAAGGTGTTGATGAGCCAGAAAAACGGCGAAGTGGAAGACGCACGCGGACTGTCGCCGGAGTATCTGGCAGAATTCTTGAATAAGTGGAAGCCGCAGGCGAAGTAGATTCATGAGCGTCGCACAAGAAACTCCAACCGAGATCGCGAAAGTCCCGCCCACACCTCCGCGTCGAAACGGGCGCTGGTCGGGCTACACGCACCTGCTCGTGGCGCGCATGCTCGAGCTGAAACGCGAGCCCGAGGTCGTCTTCTGGGTCTTCGTTTTCCCTCTGCTGCTCGCGCTGGGTCTGGGAATCGCCTTCCGCAACAAACCGGGAAATGCTGCCTCGGTTGCCATCGTGCAGGGAGCTGACGACGCCCAATCCCTGCTGGCCCACTCGCCGCAGCACGATCAGTTCAAGGTTCAGGTTCTGAACGCCGCCGACGCGCAGCAGGGATTCCGCCTCGGCAAATTCGACCTCGTCATCGAACCCGACGGCAAAGGCGGAATCCAATATCGCTACGATCCTGCCCGCCCCGAAAGCGTGCTGGCCAAGGCCGAGGTGAACGATGCGTTACAAGCCGCCGCCGGCCGCAAAGACAGTGTCGCCACCAGCACTGTGACTTCTTCCGAACCGGGTTCGCGCTACATCGATTTCCTCATCCCAGGCCTGCTGGGCATGAACCTGATGAACTCCGGCATGTGGGGCATCGGCTTCGCGCTGGTCGACATGCGCCAGCGCAAACTGCTCAAGCGCTTCGTGGGTACGCCCATGCGCCGGGGAGATTTTCTGCTCGCGATCATGACCAGCCGCCTGGTACTGATGGTCATCGAGGTCGGACTTCTGCTCGTCTTTGGCGTGCTGTTCTTTCACATGCGCGTGATGGGTTCCATCGGAGCCATTGCCGCGGTAGCCGGCCTCGGCTCACTCACTTTCGGCGGCGTCGGCCTGCTTACGGCCAGCCGCGCCCAGAAAATCGAGAGCATCAGTGGATTAATCAACCTCGTCATGATGCCGATGTGGATCTTCTCCGGCGTCTTCTTCTCGTACGAACGCTTCCCCGCGGTGATCCAGCCGCTGATCAAAGCGCTGCCGCTGACTGCGTTGAACGACGCGCTGCGCGCCAGCATCCTCGAAGGCACGCCGCTCACTCATCAATGGTCGCGTCTGCTGGTGATGATTCTCTGGGGTGGAATTTCGTTCGTGCTGGCCCTGAAGTGGTTCCGTTGGACCTAAGCCGATTCGGACCTGATCGCGTCTGACTGAGAAGGCCCCGACAGGGCCCCGTCGTAAATCATTGGGAGAAGTTACGAGCGAGGCCGTCTGCGGTGCTTGCGAATGTACTTCTACAAATACTTACGACTTGGCTAGCTTGGCTTGTTTCCGCACTTTTGCCCAACGTAGCCTTTGCGCCGAGGCGATGCGCTCGCGAGCTTCCTTGCTCAATGTACGTCCTTTACTTTTGAGCTTGTGCCCATTTGCGCTGCCCAGAGCATTCAACGCCTTGCCTACACGCTCCATCTCCAGTTGGAGACGGGAGTACTCCGCGCGAAGGGAAGTAACTACCTTGTTCAGGTTGTCCATTGAAACCCCCTCATGAGCACTAAGGCTAGCACGATAGAAGCGATAGGTTGAAAAAATTAGAGCGCCGAATATGCCCACGAGTTGGTGCAGCCAGGAATGGGGAAGAAAATCTACTGCGGCTTGGTCTCCACGAACAAGAACCCCTGTACCTTGCTGAGGTCGTCGCCGTCACGATTGAACACCACTTCCCGCCGTGAATCGGAATAACGCACATCCCAGAGCAAAAACTTCTTGATCACCGTGCCGTCTTGCATTGATCCGTCGGGAGTGGCATTTGCCGTCCACATATAAACGATGCCGTGTACGACGTAGATATGCGAATTCCACTGCATCAGCGCGGCATGCTGGTCTTGAAACCAGGTAATGAGCATGCCGGAATTCACCGCATCAGAAGCCGCGTAAGTCGCGCCAACGATGATGGGGCGGCCATCGCTCAACAAGTGCCGCCCCTGAATTTTATCGGCTACATCATGCAAGGACTTGGGATCGGCCGCCGCCACGCTATCTTCCAACGCGGAGTCTTTGCCGCAACATATCCCGCGGTCATGAATGATGATATCGAGCGACGTCAGCAGTACATCGGACGAGTGCGGCGAGCGCGCCCCCAACGATGGCAGATCGCGCACTTCGATCACCTGATCTTGATAGAGAACCTGCGCCTGCGCCGCGCAAACGAAAGCGAGGCAACACGCAAGCGCCCACGTGTGAGAACTAATCTTTTGCACCCATCGCCTCCCAGTCTATTTCTATTGCGCCGCAACCGTGAGCAACAGTACTCCCTGAACCTTGCCCCAATCGTCCGTGTCGCGATTGAAAGTAACTTCCCGCCGCGAATCGGCGTAGCGCGCGTCAATTAGCGACAGTTTGTGAATCATATATTCGACGCCACCTACAGGGTCTCCAAGCTCGTCATAGACCGCACCGTAGAGAACGTAAAGGTGAGAGCTCCACACCATGAGCAGGGGATGCTTGTCCAGAAGCGGGCCAATGATTTGACGGGAAATATCGACGGTACCGCCCTGCGGCAGAAAATCCGCCGTGATCTGAACCGGACGGCCATCGCTCAGCCGCCATTTTCCGCTGACCTTGGAGGCAATTTCCTTCAGCGACAAAGGATCGGCAGCAAGCGCTCGATCTCCCAGCGCCGAATTCTTTCCGCAACAGATATTCGGATCGTGGAATGCAATGTCGAGCGAAGTCAGCAGTACATCTCCACGATCGTGGGATCGGGCCACGATTGCAGGCAATTCTGGAATGTGGAATTCCTGATTGGGATGAAGAGTAATATATCCGCCCGGATTTTCCTGAGCGAAGGCGAAGCCTGGGACCACAGTCAACAGCAGGAGCAGGGAAGCGCAGCCACAAAGCTTGGTCATAACCCCCCCCGCCTACATGCCAATTGTAGATCGCGGAAGGCGCTTTCCCAGCGGACTTTGCGAAACTTTACACGGGCCGCGTAACCACGGTTTTGATTACTGACGAGCGCCATGTCATCCTGAGCAAAGCGAAGGACCTGTGCACTTTGCCGGCAGCATGAGTGCTGCATGCTGGTCCCTCGCTCCGCTCGGGATGACAGCGCGAGAGAACGCCTTCTATCATGGCCCGATCGTCGGCAGAAACTTAGGCTTCTGCCGCGCCTTGGTGGCCTGCTCGAATGAGTAAGCCAGCCGGATCAAAGTAGGTTCGCTCCACGCGCGCCCGAAGAAAGAAATTCCGACCGGCAAGCCCCACAGGAAACCCGCGGTCACATTAATGTTGGGATATCCCGCCACCGCAGCGGCATTGGAGCTGCCACCCGCTACGTGATCTCCATTGACCAGGTCGGTGAGCCAGGCAGGCCCGCCCGTCGGAGCTACTATCGCGTCTAGTTGATGCTTATCCATCAGTGCGTCGATTCCCTCAGTGCGGGCTAACTGATGGTTCTTAGCCAAAGCGTCAACATACTCCTTCTCAGTAAGTGGCCCTTTAGCTTCAGCCTTGAGGAATAAGTCCTGCCCGAAGTAAGGCATCTCTTTGTCCCGGTTGCGCTCGTTGAAATCGATGATGTCTTTCAGCGTATGGACAGGGGCGCCAGGACCTAGCCGCGCCAGATAAGCGTTTAAGTCCGCCTTAAGCTCATACATGAAGACCACTAACTCGGTCTCATCGAATTTTCCGAAGGTCTCAATATCAGCGGGATCGATCAGCGTTGCGCCCTGCTGCTTCATTACGTCGAGCGACCGCTGCATCAGCGCGTCGACCGCGTCATTAAAACCAAAATACTTTCGCGCCACTCCGATGCGCGCCCCCTTCAGGCCATTGAGATCGCAATATTGCCCATAATCGGCCTGCGATTTTCCCGCACTCGCAGCGGTAGCCGCATCGTCTGGATCGACGCCCGTCAGCACTCCCAGCAAAATCGCTGCATCCCGCAGGGTACGCCCCATGGGCCCGGCACTATCCTGACTATGCGAAATCGGAATGATTCCCGAACGGCTGATCAGTCCCACCGTTGGCTTAATGCCGGCCAGCCCATTCGACGACGACGGGCACACGATCGAACCATCCGTCTCACTGCCGATTCCGACCGCAGCAAGATTCGCCGAAATCCCTGCACCCGTACCCGAACTCGATCCGCAAGGATTTCGATCCAGCGCGTACGGATTCTTCGTCAGACCGCCCCGCCCGCTCCATCCGCTGGTGGAGTGGCTGGAGCGAATGTTCGCCCACTCGCTCAGATTGGTCTTGCCCAGAATCACCGCACCCGCCGCGCGTAATTTCTGCGCCACCCACGAGTCTTTAGGCGGCCTCGATCCCACCAGCGCCAGCGACCCCGCAGTGGTCATCATGCGGTCGCCGGTATCGATGTTGTCCTTAATCAGCACGGGGATACCATGAAGCGGTCCAAGTGGGCCTTTGCCCTTGCGCTCCTCGTCGAGCGCGTCGGCAGTCGCTAACGCGTCGGGATTCATCTGGATCACGCTGTTGACCGCTGGTCCAGCTTTGTCAACCTCTGCAACGCGCGCGGAATATTTCTCCACCAACGACCGCGCCGTGAACTTGCCGGATTTCAATCCATCCTGCAACTCGCCCAGCGTGATCTCATCTAGCTCGAAGCTCGGCACGTCGGAGGCACTCGTCGGCGATGCAGCAACCGGCATCGCGCTCGCCCGTGCCGTGCCCAACGCGGGATACACGGCCGCAGCCGCACCCGTGACTAATCCTGATTTCAGAAATGAACGGCGCGAAGAAGCAGAAAGCTTTCGTGGCATGGGAGCTGTGTCCTTTGTGGGTTCTGTGTGGAGCGGGCACTCCTGCCCGCTTGCCGGCGGCATCGACGCTGCCAGCGGGCAAGATTGCCCGCTCCACACCACTATCGACAGACCAGAATCCTACCACTGGCGAGCACAAAGGCAGTACAGAGCTAGGCTGTCCGGTTCTTTGCCCGCGCCTTGCGTTTCGGAGCAGCCGTCACTTCCGTCGGCCCCGTCTGCGTCACCGCGGCAAACAACAGATGCGGCTCTTCCGCGTATGGATTGTAAGTCTCCTCCGGATACCATTCGCCCGCGAACAGGGAAGGCTGCCGCGCCACCGTGCAGCGCTGCACATGCACCGCGTCAACAAAGTCATGCTTAATCGCGGGATTGCCCCAGTCTCCGCCCCAGATGAGTCCGCCCGAGCGGGCCAGTTGCCCCAAAAACGAAAAATCGCCCTTCCACGACGGCTCGCCTCCGACCACTCGCACAATGTCGCAAGCCAATCCAAAGCGGTGCACGCCCACGGCGCGCAACCTGGTCGCGCCATTGTCAAACAGTTCCTGCTGCCGTGCCTGGCTGCGGTAGGTTTCGAAAATCATCAGGCTGATGCCCATCTGCCCAGCCGCTGCGATGACTTGCTCCACCAGTCGCCGCGTCGTGGGCTCGAGTAAGTTCGGATCCGCCACTCGCGCAGTCGAGTTATACCGGAGATCTTTCTGAATCACGTCCGCGAAAAAGTTCGCCATGCTGGTCTCCTGCGGAGCGGTGCTTTGATCGGTCGATTGTATAGGGTCAAATCTCCGCGGCTGCCGCACCTTACCACGATCTCGCGAGCCAGGAAAGAACAGCCTGAAACTGTTAAAAAAGAGAACCTGCGGGATGCGTGCGCTGGTTGTAACCGCCCATCTGCGGTGATAATCTAACTGCGATTACCTGAAATCTTATCGGCAGTCAACGAGCGGGAGTAGTTCAGCGGTAGAACGCCAGCT
>CAVPBQ010000001.1:0-88368 GCA_963701925.1 uncultured Acidobacteriota bacterium | reverse complement strand
CCGATTACACTCAAAACCCGTCAATGATCGCTATGGCCTGATCTCGCCATTCGGGCCGAAAACCCGTCAGGATATAACCCTGCTCAAGGTGGACCAACTAAAACAGTGGCCCCGGCTAATCGGCAGTAGATTCACCGCCGGAGTCGGCGTGGTCCTGACGGGCTACGTCGCCGCACTGACTCTTCGCGCTGCATTCTGGCAATCTCCGCATCATTTTCACTGGCTTCTATCTGTGGACACCTTTTTGCCTGCGCGGGCTGCGTTGGTGGTCAACGTCGTATCTACGCGTCGTTGTGTATGGCAATGCGTCGTATTTCCACAGGCCTTGCGCGGGAAAGAACGCGTTCTCGCCATAGGCTGGGCGCTGAGTCTCCTACTGAGGCTCATTCAAGGGTTGGTGTCGGCATCGCTCGCTGCCTTCATTCAATATGTCAGGGCGGCCAGCATAATGGTCGCGTTCTTCGCTGCTATGGCAATCCTCATAGAAGGCTCGGTAGGCGCCAACTCTGCGCCTGATAGCAACGTCCCTGAATGACTGTTGTAATATCCTGTGGCTGTTGAAAAACTCACTCACCGGAAAACGGTCGAAAAAACTTTGCAATAGGAAGCTCTACAAACGACGATCTCTGCTTTGGTAGACATTTTCTATTCCCCAGATTTCCGCTGTTTTGAGAAAAACGGAGTTTTTCAACAGCCACTCCTGATTTCACTCATTGACCATTGACCGAACCCGGCCAGAAGAAGCCCCGATTCAGCCGTTCTGCGGTCCGGCGGATCTCGATGGGTATTACCCCTCATCCGGACCGTCCCGGCGCGGAGAACGGCTTCCGAGCGCGCGCTCGGGTTGCTCTACGCTGGCTTGCCACCGGATGAAGAATCTCCGCACGGCTGCTCGAAGCCGTTGACGAAGAACCCTTCTATGTTGTTTGCTATCTCGGAGCATCTGAACATGAAACGAGAGTTTGCATCCATCGAGAACCAGCTCTCTGACCTCCTCACGAAGTCATGGTCAATTATGAGGGAGCTGCAGCGGTCCGGTGTCCCCGTGGTGAAAAGGTCCGTTCCGGTCCTGTACTTCGGGAATCTGAACGACTATCTGTCATCTCCCCTGCGAGTGATAACGGTTGCTCTCAACCCCTCGGCTAACGAATTCCCCTTCAACAATTGGGACATGCGCTTTCCCGACGCACCTGAAGCTTCGCAGCAGGGACATTTCACAGCCCTGAACCAGTACTTTGAGTCCGGGCATCATCCGCTTTGGGAGTGGTTTGTTCATTTCGATGAATTACTCAAAGGAATGGAATGCGGGTTCCGCCCTGGCAGACGTTCGCGGGCCTTGCACACTGATCTCTGTTCCCCTATAGCAACTCAGCCAACGTACTCCGGCCTGAGCCGACAGCAGCAGTATGATCTAGAAAAACTCGGCATGCCCTTATGGTCCGAACTCGCTCAGCTAGTCGACCCGGACGTGATTGTAATGTCCGGCAGCATCGCAATGCGGGACCGGGTCGCGGCGTTTGCAGACACCGAATGGCGAAGAATCTTCGGGACCGGACGAAAGGCCGTGGATCTAGCAGAACTAAATGTGTGGGGACGATGGAGACTTAGCGTCTTCGGCATAACCACGAATGTACCGTTTGGCGCGCTCTCTTTCGCGGAGTATTTCCGGACCGTCGGTGGTTTAGTAGCCGAGGCAGTGCGGTCCGGAAATACTCCGCGAATCGGGCCCACAAAAATAGAGGCTTCAATTGCAGCTGAATGTCAACGAAGGTCGACATTGCTGGAGCAAATCAACTACGGTAAGCCGCGAGTAGATCTTCCGGGAGCTCCTCGTTCTGATAAAACGATTTGAGCTGCTGCAAGATCGCCTGGGCGTTAGGACTTGCAGGATCGTCAGCAATCGCCCGGAGAACCTCGGCGCGAGCTGCCAGATCATCTTTGTTCATCGTCTCGGGTTCAAAGATAAAAAGCAGGACCGCATTGAGGACCGGGTCGCGAGACGTTTGCCTCGGATTTTCTTCTACTCCTAGGTTATCTTCGTCCACAAGGAGTTCGTCGCCACCCTCTTTAGTGGTGCCCTCCTCCTCCGCTGGAGGACTCAGTGAATCGAGTATGGATTGAGTCGTCGGGAACTTCTCGATCAACTTGTCTGCCGAGGGCCATTTCAGAAATTGGGCCTCCAGTGTGCGATGCGCACGCAGGAAGTTCGCGGCGTCAAGAACGGTCCAACTCTCCGGCTTGCTCCAATACTTACTCACGCGGAATGCCCACCACATTAAGAGCGCGAGTCGCGCAGGGGATGTTGTTCCGCGCCACTGTATAAACTGTTCGAACGAAGATTCATACGGAACGCCAGTCAACTCTTGAAATATGTTAGCGAGAAGAAGTGAATTTTCGTCTGAGAGTGGATTGAGTTCATCGTCGCTGTCAGGTCGCTCTGCGGTGGGGTTGGGGTTGTCCTTGTCGTCTTCCTGGTTTGATAAAGACGCATCCGCATCCTGTCGTATACGTATAGGTTCTATCTTTTCTGAATATGAAGACGAAGATGCACCGGAAGTTGAAGAAGAAGATGAAGAGGCATCGGCGGGCAATGCCCGACCTTTGCCCGAACCATGCCAGCGGGCATCAGCACCCTTCTTGGCCTTTTCCTTTTGCATCCTGTGGTATACGGACAAATCCTTGAACTGCTCATCCAGTTTGGGGTGCTTTAGGCATCCGTCTTTTTCAACGAACTGCGCTAGCACCAAGCCTGAAATCGCGTCCCACGATGCCGCATCGGGCATACCTGCTAACGCCCAAAGTCCTTCGCGGGCATGTTCATTTTCGTAGGGGATGCCGTCAGGCCAAGAGTAGGCCAATAGGTTGACATAACAGCCACGCTGTGCCGGCGTCATCACGCGAACGTTTGCGGACGACAGCCAGTCCTTTTTATAGAACTGGAATGCTGGCGGGTTATGTTTGTTAGCCACGGGATGCCTCCGCCGCCTGTTCTCCGGTCTGCTGGGACTGCATTTCTTCCGACATAGTAGGTTATCGCCTACTTTCCGCCGACGGCACTTCAAATACAAGACAAGTGCGCGTTCGCACTAAGTTAATTTATTATGTGCCAATAGATTCATAGCGTTGCAACGTACTCAGTTCTAAGTTTGCTAAGTTATCGAAGGCCGCGCCGAATAGAACCGAGATACGAATGTACGCGGTTGCCAACCTGGCGATACGATTCCACCCAAAAACGGGAAGGCCAGGAACGCGGCGGAGAGTAATCGGACGATTTTTTCTTGGAGCTTGTCCATCTGACGACAAATTTGCAAGTTGCGTATCTCTGGGTCTTCTTGGATTAGTCTGGCTATGGCCTCTTTATGAGGGTCCGTGCGATGGCGGGGTGTCTTTCGGGTCGAGTGCCGCAGCTCGGTTACAATGTCGCTCACAATTCCCTTGCGCAGTGCTTTAAATTCGCGTTGCAGTAACTCGATCCAGGCCTCTCCTGGTCGTTGAAGTTCGGACCGGAGATTGTCGATCGGGTTCACCATCACAGCTCCGTCAATTTGTCGCCACTAGGCACTGCCGCCAGTCGCCCGACGTAGGGGCTTGATCTGACGAATCCGCGAGCACCGGTTTCGAACGTCGGCCACTCGCATCGGGTGTCTGATCATCATGATTTGCCCTTCGAACCGCTGGTGCTCGGGCGGAAGTCCCAGAGCGGTTTCGACGATAGCCTCACTTTTGGTGTGCGTCTCGAACCGAACTCCGGGGACCGTTTAGAACTGCCGGCAAGGCGAGGCTTGCCGAAAGCTCACTGATTCGGAAACGCCAGGTTTTCCGTTTTTTTCCTGCCTCAAGCGGGCGGCCAGGAATATGGCCGGCGCGGGCTAGTGCCAGTAAGCGTCGCGGAGAGATGGCCAGGAATCGAGCTGCGGTTTCTGCATCCAAGAATGGCTCGGCGAGGGGAGGACGATCAGCAGTGGCTAATGATTCGGGCACGTGTGGACCTCGTAATAAAGTAACCGAGGACGCACCCCTCATCGTTTCCGCGTCGTCTTTCCGGCTCACGGTTGGAACCGTCGCCGCTGACACTTACGGTGAGTATTAGGAGCTCTCGTAGCTACGCTGGTTCGCGCGCCGTGAGCTGGCTGCACATCGTTGGTACCCACATTTTAGTACAGGTTCTTCGCCTGAACAAGAACAAACCTCGGAAATTAATCTTCCCATCTTCTGCAAGATATTTCCGAGCATACTGTGAAGCCATGTACTTAGTTGTACGTGGCCGACATCGTGGTATCAAGCCTAACTTGGAGGTACTAACTCTGCATGGCCGCTAACGTGCACTCACTGGTTTGTTCGGATCAGACATTAGTGGACAGATGCGAGACGTACTTGGGGTGTCCTCTGAGAAGAACTCGCAGTGGCTGTACCTAATGTGTTTACTTCTTTGTACGAACGGGTTATACGAAACCCACGGGTCTCCCCCGTCGGGGCATTTAGGAAGCGAACTCGAATGGTGCGGTTTCAACGCGGCAGTTTGCGGATAGAGGAACGGAAGGCGGGGCCGACCTGGGTCTTGAGGCATTACGTCACGCGAAAGTCGGATGGTAAGCGGGTAGAGCACAAGCTCCCGATTGGACTGGTGCGTGATTTCAAGACTGAAAGTGCCGCATGGGCCGAAGTGGGACGTCAGCACCTATCCCGACAAATTAACGAGCCTGTTTCTCGTGGCCGAGTAACGTTCTCAGATATTGCCCATCATTATGTTAAGAGCGAATTGCCGGAGCGTGCTCGCTCCACTGCCTACCTCCACCGCCACATCATCCATGATTTCTTGATCCCGCGATGGGGAAAGAACGTCGCAGTGGGCATCAAGCCACTCGACGTGGAGAACTGGTTGAAGGCTCTCCACGAAGAATTAGGTTATGCCAATCCGAGCTGCGCCAAGATTCGTCAGGTAATGGTTTGCGTCTACCAGCACGCTCAGCGGCACGGTCTGATTCCGCGCACCGAGGATGCTAATCCGCTGAAATGGGTCCGCTGTAAGACAACCAGCGACTACGAGGCCATCATCCTAACGCCAGAGCAAGCATTCAGTTTGGTCAAGGGCTTCCCTCCGCTGGAGCGAACCCTGACGCTGCTCACGGCCGCAACAGGGCTTCGGATCAGCGAGTGCCTTGGATTGCAATGGCAGGATCTGGATTTTCCGAATCAGCAGATCCACGTCAGGCGCACGTGGCTTTACGATCAGATTGGTAAGCCCAAGACGAAGGCAAGCAGCCAACCCGTGGCGATGGGCACTCTACTGGCTGACATCATGCGGCTGTGGCAGCGGGAGACTCCATACTCCAAACCACAGGATTGGGTCTTTCCCTCATTCAAGCTGCGTGGCCGGAAACCGCGCACGGGTTCAATCATGGCACAGGATTATCTACGTCCGGCTGCGGTCAAGGCAGGAATACTCGCGGCAGAAGATCGTCGCCGTTTTGGCTTCCACAATCTTCGCCATTCTTTGGCTTCCTACTTGGTCACCCAGACCAAGACGGACGTTAAGACGGTTCAATCAATGCTGCGGCATGCCGATGTCGGGACAACTCTGGGCCTCTATACGCATGCGATAAACAAGGACAAATTGGTCGCTCAGAATCAGGTGATGGAAGCGATGCTGAAACCGGGGCTGGTGAACTGAGTACGCGGGATAACGGGCTGGAATTGCTCTGCCCGACAGCCAGTGGGGGCTGCAACGGAATGGAGCGTCACGGGGACTGAACCGGTCGTTGTCCTGTTCGAGGCGATTAGTGCGCAACAAAGCCGCGAACCGCTTTCAAAAACTGCTCGGGCTGATCCACGAACGTCATGTGGCCGCTGTTGGGCAGGATGACGAGTTGAGATCCGGCAATCTTCTCGTGCATCTCCTGCGACATTCTTGGATCGCTCTCGTCGTGATCGCCCACGATGATCAGCGTGGGAACCTTGATCTGCGAAAGCTGGCCGACGTACTCAACATCGTTCAGATTGCCATCGACCACGAATTCACCATCCGAGCCCCACATCTCGCGATACACGTCCCAGGCAGTGCCGGTATTAGAGCTTAGTGGGTCGTAATTGGGATCGGGGCGGTTCTGATAGACATAGGGGAAATAGCCTTTGCCCCAGGCTAGTTTGGCGTATTCCTCGGGATAGCGGCCGTGCTCCCAGATTTCGCCCTTGCCGAACAAACCAGCGGCTTCAAGAGCGCTGATGCGATCGCGATCTTTGGGATTCATCTCGGCTTTCATTTTTGCCAGCGCCTGGTTGAGCTCTTTGGTGCTGGCAAAAGTGCTACCGAGAATGAGATGAGAGAGATTCTGCTGATACTTAAACGCGTAGGCCTGCACTAACGCGCCACCGAAGGAATGGCCGAGAAGGCTGATCTTGCCCAGGTCAAGCGCCTGGCGAACGGCTTCGATGTCCTCGATCATGTTAGCGATGGTGTACTGCGTGGGATCCTCGAGCTTGGACGACTTGCCAGAGCCGCGCTCATCGATGAACACGAGCCGGCTGGTGCGCATCAGAGGCAATAGGTATGGAAGGAAGTAATCGTGCGAGGCACCGGGTCCGCCGTGGACGATCATCAAGGGCGCGCCGCGTCCTACAGACTGGTAGTAGATCAGAGCGCCGTGGCTGTCCACGAAACCGTCCTGGATAGGAAACAGGTTCCCGGATTCGGAAGTTTGGGCAGAACAAGTCAGGCACGCGGTGCCAATGAGGAGGAGGATAAGCAAGCGGGTTCGCATGTGGGATGCTAGCACGACGGATCCCCAAGAAGCCGCTCCCAATGTCGACCGCGCCACTGTGCGTGAAGAGGGAGGGGAAGGTTGTCAAACCAGCAGCGACACCGGAGGACTTCAGCTCTCCCAAACTCACCGCCCATCCAGCATGGTGGGTCTCTATCTCACTTCAGGTTTTACCAAGGGCAGGTATGGATTCCTGCGTCCGCATTGCGCCCGTTTGCGGAATCACGGGGCTGATCTCATGCTGGGGAATTGCGGGGGATTGTTTGAATGGTAGGCCCGAATGGACTCGAACCATCGACCTCCTCCGTGTCAGGGAGGCGCTCTAACCAACTGAGCTACGGGCCTACATTGGAACGGTTCTAGGTTCAATTCTACGGGCCGCGGGCAATTCCAGCAACGTGCCTCGGCCAAAGTTTGCGGAATCACGGGCTGATCACGGGCTGGAGAATTTTTGGTGTTCTTTCTAATCCTATGGAAAAATTGTACTTCCGGATGATTCTTGATTTCTGATTTGTACCGTGTCAAGGAAGCGCTCTAACCAGACTGAGCTACGGGCCTACAACGTTATTTATCTTAACATTCAGGGGCGGGTTCGACATCCCAGGAGCGACGCTTTCGAGCTTCGCTCGAAGGGACAGCCGGGGGCGGCTGTCCCCACAAGGGCATCTCTTTTCTACATCCCAAGTGCTGTCCATCCTCGGGTTGCGCGGAGAGGCGGTTAACGGAAGCGCCCTATGGATTTGCGTTCGACCCGAATCGCAGAATGGGATGGCCGAGTTGCGCACAGCATCCGGCGGGCAAGACGGGCGAGGGACGGAAATTTGGCGCATACAAAGGACGTGGTGGCTTTGCAGCCGGTGATGGTTTCCGAGAAGGCCGCGGAGCAAGCGGCCGAAGACGCGGAAGTCCTGCAAGCTTCCATCAAGGCGGGGACGGTGGCGCAGATTGTGGTGGCCGGCATCGCCACAATCGGGCTGATTTACCTGCTGAAACTCGTGCTGCTGACGACGCTGTTTGCGATATTGTTTGCCTATGTTCTGGAGCCTCCCGTCCGCTGGCTGGCGCTCATCAAAGTGCCGCGCTGGGCGGGCGCTCTGCTCGTGGTGATGCTGGCGCTGGCGCTGGTCTCCGGCCTTTGCTATTTCTCCTTCAATTCGGCGACTGCATTCGTGGATCAACTGCCGAAATATTCCACGGCGTTCCGCGAAACCGTGGGGAAGATCAGCGCCCGCGCCAATAAGATTGAGACCCAGGCGAGTTCGGTCGTGGCGGCGCCCAAGACCGGGAAGCAGCAGCCGATTGCGGTGAAGATTGAAGAATCCCCAGGACTGACTCGGATGGTTACGGAAAACGGTTCGACCATTCTCGACCTGCTGATGGCGGTGGGATTTATTCCCTTCATTGTTTATTTCATGCTGATGCAGAAGGATCACTTCCATGTGGCGACAGTGCGCTTTTTCGCCAAGGAACATCGCCTGCTGGCGCATAAAACGGTGGGCGGAATTTCGGCGATGATCCGCACTTACCTTCTGGCCAACTTGATGCTGGGGGCGTTGAACTCGGTCATCTTGCTGTTTGTGTTCTGGTTTTTGAAGATTAACTACTTCTACTTCATTGCGCCGATCAGCGGATTTGTGAGCCTGATTCCCTACCTGGGCGTGTTTCTCGCGTTGTTACCGCCATTGGCGGCGGGGCTAGGCGTTCTCGGAAAAGTCGGCTTGATCGTCGTATTCGTGAGTGTGGTCGGATTGCATCTGGTCACCATGAATGTTTTCTATCCGAAATTTGTGGGCGAACGACTGCAGCTGAATGCGCTAGTGGTAAGCTTGTCGCTACTTTTCTGGGCGTGGATCTGGGGCGCGGCGGGGCTGGTGCTGGCGATCCCGATTCTGGGCGCGGCGAAAATTGTGTGCGACCGCATTGAGCCGCTGCAGGCGCTGGGCGACTGGCTGGGCGAAACGTCGGGGCACTGAGGCCCCGTCGATGCTGAAGGCAAGCGGGCAGGAGTGCCCGCTCCACATGAATTATGCCGCGATGCGGCGCCCGATAAGGCGAATCTGATCGGCGAGGGTCGGTTGCACGAGCTGGAGCCTTGTGCGCGATTCATCTGCATCCATCAAGGCGAGCGCGCCGGCGGCCAAGGCCAAATTCTTCATAAAGTGAATCATGTTGGCCTGACGCTCGTTGGGATCTTCATTGGTCCAGAAATCGTGCATGACCGGCGTGACCCCGGCCAGAAATCCGACAATCGCCATGGCGCCAAGTTTGGGCTTAACGCCAAGAATGAGGCTCGAGCCGCCGATGAGCAGCGGGACCGCTGACAACGTGACCGCCAACTCCGGTTGCGGAACGCCTTTGGCTTCGACGTATTGCGCCATGGTTTTGCGTTGGCGAAGGTGATTGATGCCGTTGTAGAGAAAAAATCCACCAAACACCATGCGGCCGATTGCAGAGGCAACTTTCATGACTGTCATTCCCCTTATTACTTGCTGTTGGCCTAAGCGACTTACGGTTGCGGAGGAAGTGAGCGCAGATAAGCGACCACGGCTTGCGCATCCGGTTCGGTCATGCGGAATTGCGGCATGGGCTCGCGCAAAGGCTGGCCATTGCGCCAGATTCCAGTGGTGAGCAGTTTGATCAATTCGGCGTCGCTTCCCGGAGGAACGCCCGCGAGGCGAGGCGCTTGCAGCGGCCAGTTCACGACCGGTATCGCCGACTGCAACCAGACGGCGGCGCCTTCGAGCGGCTTGCTGCGATCAGCAACGCCCTGACTGTCTCTTGGCGTATGGCATTGGGCACACCGCGCGATGCCTTCCACGATGTACTTGCCCCGCTCGACCGATTGATTGTCGGCCGGGGCGGAGCCAGGTTTTGCCGCTGAACGCGAAGGGCGGTTCTGGGCGACGCCGGTGGACGACAGAAACAGCACCGCCACCAGCGTGGCCAGGAAACTCAAGCACAACGACCAGCATGAAGAACCTTCATTCATGTCCGCACCTGCATATTGGTGCCCTACTAGTCTGTTCCAGTGGGACTGGTGCGATATGCACCCGCACCCGAGGCCATGTCGCTGACCCGGCCTTTCATATCGACGACCTTATTACGAAGAGCGGAACGCGCTTCCTCGCCGGAGACGGGAGCAAAGAGCATGCCCAGCGCGACGCCGATACCGATTCCCCCAAGAAAATTCACTGTTGGGGTGATCCAATCTCTACGCCCACGCAAAGCATCGCGCGCATCGGAAAGGCGATCTGACGTATCTTCATAACGCTGCCTGGCCTCGTCGCTCACATCGCTGGCACGGTCGCGCAGTTTCTCGCCAACGGATTCCCACAATTTGGCGTCGGTCAGTACGAGCCCTGCTTTCAGGGCAAATCTCGCCCACTTCTTGGCATTGTTTTCTCTGAATCCGCGCATGAAATAAATCCTCCTTGAAAAGTCCTCAGACTTCTAATTCTGCGACTCGTACCCGGCGACGAGTATCCATGAACTTGTGTAGCAAGCCGGTTAAATGTATGTATGATGAACGGCGCACCGCGAAGGTGTAGCCACCGGCGATAAATTTTGACCGAGGTAAAGGAATTACCTGAAACACGGTATGGACTGGTGATTCCCGGAACTCTGAGAATGAAAGTCGCTGCAAGGCCAATACGCAAGGCCGACCCACGCTCGGCATGTAGGAGCTCAAAACGCAAGAGGGTGAATGGACTTCAAGAATCTTCTCTCGCAATGGCCGTTAATCCAGCAAATTAGAACCGGCGCAGATGGAACTGGCGCTGAGGCGATGACGCAGCGCACACGCGACCTGCGTCCCAAGACAGACGGGGCGGAGGTGGCGCGGTCTATCTGCCCGTATTGCGGCGTAGGTTGCGGGCAGCTGGTGTATCACAAGCAGGGGAAGCTGGTCTCGATCGAGGGCGATCCGGAATCGCCGATTTCGCGTGGACATCTCTGCCCCAAGGGGGCGGACACGTTCGAGTTGCACACCCATTCCGGCCGCCTGAAGAAGGTGAAATACCGGGCGCCGTACTCGCGCTCCTGGAGGGAGATCGATCTGGAAGAGGCGATGGATATGGTGGCGGAGCGCATGTGGGAGACACGCGACCGCACCTTCCAGGAAACGCACGATGGCCACGCGCTAATGCAGACGACGGCGATAGCGCATCTCGGCGGCGCGACACTCGACAACGAAGAGAATTACTTAATCAAGAAATTGTTCACTGCCGGGTTGGGCATGGTATGCATCAGCAATCAGGCCCGTATATGACATAGCTCCACGGTGCCCGGTCTGGGCACATCCTTCGGGCGAGGCGGGGCGACGACTGCACAACAGGATCTGGCCAACGCCGACGCGATTCTGATTATGGGATCGTCGATGGCGGAAAATCATCCCGTCGGATTTCAGTGGGTGATGGAGGCGCGCGAGAAAGGAGCGACCATCATTCACATCGATCCGCGGTTTACGCGCACTTCCGCGATGGCGGACATCTGGGCACCCTTGCGCGCGGGCAGCGACATTGTCTTCCTGGGCGCACTGGTGAGGCACGTTCTCGAGAATAATAAATACTTTCACGATTACGTCGTGCACTACACCAATGCGGCGACAATCTTGCGGGAAGATTTTCGTGACACGGAGGATCTGGACGGATTCTTCTCGGGGTGGGATACGGAAAAAGGGAAGTACGACCCCGAGACCTGGCTCTACGCGGGCGCTCCGAGAAAGGATTCAAAGGAGCACCCCGGCCATTCGGAAAAGAGCGGCGGGCATGGGAAAGACCGGGGCGGCGAAGCGCAGGACGCGGCGATCTTCGAATCGGATCCGACGCTGCAGCACCCGCGCTGCGTATTTCAGATACTTAAGCGGCATTTCTCGCGCTACGCGCCGGAGATGGTGGAACGCTACTGTGGCGTAAAGCAGGATGTGTTCCGGAAAGTTGCGGAGGCTTTCACGTCGGCATCGGGGCCGGAGAAGACGGCGGCGATCTGCTATGCGGTGGGCTGGACGCAGCATTCCAAGGGCGTGCAGGTCATCCGCACGGCGGCAATTCTGCAATTGCTCCTGGGAAATATCGGGCGGCCGGGCGGAGGCATTCTGGCGCTGCGCGGCCACGCGTCGATTCAGGGCTCAACCGACATTCCCACGCTGTTTGACATTTTGCCAGGCTACCTGCCGATGCCGTTCTTCGAAGCCGACACGTTCAAACTCAAGGGCTACATCAAGAAGCACAAAGCACGAACCGGACTGTGGGAAAACTTTGACAAATATTTCATCAGCCTGATGAAGGCTTATTACGGCGATGCAGCCACGAAAGAAAATGATTGGGGATACGACTGGCTGCCGCGCGTAACGGGGGATCATTCGCACTTCGGATATTGGCTGGACATGGCCGACGGGAAGATGGAAGGACTGCTGGTGATGGGCCAGAATCCGGCTGTAGGCGCATCGAATGGCCGCCTGGAGCGCAAAGCCCTCGCCAAATTGAAGTGGCTGGTGGTGCGCGACCTGGTGGAGACGGAGACTGCATCGTTCTGGTATGACTCGCCGGAAGTCGCGCGGGGCGAGCTTTCGCCGGACACGATCGGCACGGAAGTTTTTTTATTCCCCGCCGCCGGCACGGCGGAGAAAGAAGGAACGTTCACCAACACGCAGCGGCTGCTGCAATACCGCGAGAAGGCGGTTGATCCTCCGGGCGACGCGC
The DNA here is from genome assembly GCA_963701925.1 of uncultured Acidobacteriota bacterium. Taxonomy (GTDB): domain Bacteria; phylum Acidobacteriota; class Terriglobia; order Terriglobales; family Acidobacteriaceae; genus Sulfotelmatobacter. The sequence continues at coordinate 75,911 of CAVPBQ010000001.1, read as the reverse complement.
GCAGTGAAACCTGGTTCATTTACCACCTGGGGCGGCGGCTGAAGGAAAAAGGAGCGAACGATAAACGCCAGCGCAATGATGGCCTGCGGGCCCTCACCTGGGAGTATCCGGTGGAGGGGAAGATCGCCGAGCCGGCCGCTGCCGCGGTCCTGAAAGAAATCAACGGCTGGACGGTCGCCGATCGCAAGCAGCTCACGAATATGAAGGAGCTCAAGAGTGACGGATCGACGGCATGCGGCGCGTGGATTTATTGCGGGGTGTTTCCGAGCGAGAGTCGCAATCGCGCGTTGGAACGCAATTCGAAAGATTATCTCGGCCACGGCTGGGGATTCGCCTGGCCGAACGATTGCCGCATCATCTACAATCGCGCCTCGGCGCGGCCCGATGGCCAGCCCTGGAGTGAACGCAAGAAACTTGTGTGGTGGGACGCGGCAAAGGGCGAATGGACCGGACTCGATGTCGCCGACTTTACGAAGGATATGGCGCCGGATACGCCGGACAATTTGGTGAAAGGGAAAGGAACCGATGCGCTGGGCGGCGCGCGACCGTTCACGCTACATCCCGACGGCGTGGGCTGGCTGTATGTGCCGAGCGGATTGAAGGATGGTCCGCTGCCTACGCACTATGAGCCGCTGGAATCGTTGTTCGAAAATCCGCTGTACGAGCAATCAACGAATCCGGCGGCGAATCGCAAAAAACGCGATGATAATCCGTATGCTGCGACGCAGGATGCACGCTTTCCATACGTTCTCACGACGTACCGGCTCACCGAGCATCACACTGCGGGCGGGATGAGTCGCCAGCTTTCGCACTTGAGCGAACTGCAGCCGGAATTGTTTACCGAGGTTTCGCCTGAACTCGCGGCGCAGGCCGGACTGAAGCATGGAGACTGGGCGACGATCATTACCGCTCGTGCTTTGATCGAGGCGCGGGTGCTGGTGACTCCGCGCATGCGACCGCTCGAAATTGACGGACGCGTCGTGCATCAAGTGGGATTGCCCTATCACTGGGGCTATCGCGGGCAGGTGACTGGAGATGTCGTGAACGATCTGCTGGTGATCAGCGAAGAGCCGAATGTGCGCATCATGGAAACGAAAGCGCTGGTATGCAACGCGCTTCCAGGGCGGCGGGCGCAGGGGCCGGCGGCACTAGAACAACTGCACGCGTATCTGGGAGACCGCGCATGAGCGTCACCGCATTTCTGACCGACTCCACATTGTGCATCGGCTGCAAGGCCTGTGAAGTTGCCTGCAAGGAATGGAACGGAGTTGCGGAGGACGGGCTGGACTGGAGCGGATTCTCCTACGACAACACGGGCGCGGTAGGGGCGTCGACGTGGCGGCACGTTAAATTTGTGGAGGAAGCGCCGGTGCCGGGCTTCGGGGGGAATGCGGCTGATCAGTCGTGGACTTTTTCTTCCGATGTCTGCAAGCACTGCACGAATGCGGGCTGCCTGGAAGCGTGCCCTACAGGCTCGATCGTGCGCACAGAATTCGGGGGCGTGTTTATCCAGCCCGATGTGTGCAACGGCTGTGGCTTCTGCGTGGTCTCGTGCCCGTTCGGTGTCGTAGAGCGAAATAAAAAAGATGGACGCGCATTCAAGTGCACATTTTGCTATGACCGGCAGAAAGTTGGATTGCAGCCGGCATGCGCGAAGGCTTGCCCGACGGAGTCGATCAAGTTCGGTGAAATTGAAGCGCTGAGAGAGCAGGCGCAGAAGCGGGTGGAAGAACTGCATCGGCGTGGAATGGAGGACGCAGTTGTGTACGATCCTACGCAGACCAGCGTGGGCGGGACACATGCGATATTCATTGTGCGCGGCGATCCGCGCACCTACAATCTGCCTCCGACTCCCGAGGTGCCGACGATTTACTTAAAGAAGAGTTGGACTTCGTCGGCGGTGGCGGCTGGGCTGCTGCTGGGCGGCGCGCTGCTGGCGTTTCTTGCCGAGGGCAAAGAACGGGATGGGAGGGATAAGTGAGCGATCCGATTCTTTTCCCGGATGAGCAACGAGAGCGCCGTTTGGACGACATTCGGCGCGAGGCCGAGTCGCGCGGACGGCTGGAAGTGGTAGGCGGGCGTCCGGCGGGCGCGTCGTTTCCGCAAGCGAGCCCGGAGACCGGGTATTACGGAATTCCGCTGCTGAAGGAACCGCCGTGGACGTGGGAAATTCCGCTTTATTTTTTTGTTGGAGGCGCGGCCGGGGCGGCTGCCGTGATTGGAGCGATTGCCGACTACACTGGCGCGGATCACGAATTGGTGCGGCATGCGCGCTGGATCGCCGCTGCCGGTTCGGTGATTTCTCCTGCGCTGCTCATTGCGGACCTGGGTCGTCCCGAGCGTTTTCTGGCGATGCTGCGGGTGTTCAAGCCGCAGAGCCCCATGTCGGTCGGGGTGTGGACACTGCTGGGATTTTCTACGGGCGCATCGGCGGCGGCATTTGCGCAATTCTTGAGCGATCGTTACGGACCATCCCTACCCGTGAAAATTCTTGAACACGCAGGTCAGGCTGCGTCGCTCGCGTTTGGCCTTCCCTTCTCGAATTACACAGGCGTTCTGATTGGAGCGACCGCGGTTCCGGTGTGGAATCGCAACGCGGGTGATCTTCCGCTGCACTTCGCGGCATCGGGGCTGGGCGCTGCGGTTGGGCTGCTCGAGCTGATGGGTCACCGCAAAAGCCGGGCGCTGCAGGCACTCGGACTGGGCGCGGCGATTTTTGAGACCTACGAAGGATTCCGCATCGAAGGAAACAGGGGTCGCGCGCTTGATCCATTGAAGCACGGACCGAGCGGCATGATTACGCGGACTGGTGGCGCACTCTCGGGACCGGTCTCGTTGCTTCTACGAACGGCGAGTCTCTTTGCCGGGAAGGAGAGGAACCGTGCACTGCGCCGCTGGGCTGCGTTGTCGTCGATTGCGGGATCGCTAATCACGCGCATGGCTTGGATCCATGCGGGACATGTGTCGGCGCGGGATTGGAGACTTCCACTGGAAGTGGAACGATTCGATGGTGCGGAGGGTTCTCGGCTTCGCCGCGGGGATAATCGGGCTATCTCTCGGAAATAGCTCGGTATAGGATTCTGCAGGTTTGCTCGTGGCCAGACGCGGGCAGGAGTGCCCGCGCCACACACACCCGCCACATTCGCCCGCCACACCGACTTGCCACAAAATAGATTCGAACCGGGGATTGCAGCATCAAAATAAGCTAGCGGCTCGCTTACCGCTGTGGGACCAGCCTCCAAATATTCCACACAGCCGTTTGTCAGCGCACCGTTCCGGGGCATAGCCTATCGAATAAGGAGTTCCTCTCATGAGTACGATTGAAGCCAGCATCCCAGCCGAAATTTCCGAAATCTCGCCCTATGCTCCGACTCGATCCACCGTGCCGGGAAATCCGCTGAGCGCGGAGGAGTTGCGCAGAACTGAAGTTTACTGGCGCGCCTGCAATTATCTGAGCCTGGGGATGATTTACTTGCTGGAGAATCCGCTGCTCACGGAGCCACTGCGGCCGGAGCAGATCAAGAGCCGGTTGCTGGGCCACTGGGGATCAAGCCCGGGATTGTCATTCATGTATGTACACCTGAACCGGGTGATCAAGAAGTACGATCTCGACATGATTTTCATTGCCGGCCCGGGGCATGGAGCGCCCGGCGTGCTGGGGCCTGCGTATCTGGAGGGGACGTATTCGGAAATTTATCCAGAGAAGAGTCAGGACCCGGAGGGATTGCAACAATTCTTTCGCGAGTTCTCGTTTCCGGGCGGCATCGGCAGCCACTGCACGCCGGAGATGCCGGGATCGATTCACGAAGGAGGCGAGCTGGGATATTCGCTCTCCCATGCGTGTGGCGCGGCGTTTGACAATCCTGAACTGATTGTTGCGACGGCCGTGGGCGATGGCGAATCGGAGACGGGGCCGCTGGCGACCTCGTGGCACATAAACAAATTTCTCAATCCGATTCGCGACGGCGCGGTGCTGCCAATTCTGCATTTGAATGGATACAAGATCGACAATCCCACGCTGCCGGCGCGCATCACGCATGAAGAGCTGGAGAATTTATTCCGTGGATATGGCTGGACGCCTTATTTCGTGGAAGGATCTGACGCGGACACGATGCATCAGGCGATGGCCGCGACCACTGAGCACTGCATTCGTGAGATTCGCGAGCATCAGGAAAGCGCGCGCAGGTCTGGTGCGGCAACGCGGCCGCGGTGGCCGATGATCGTGTTGAGATCGCCGAAGGGTTGGACGGCGCCGCGACAGGTAGAAGGACATTTTCTGGAAGGCTTTGCCCGGGCGCATCAGGTACCGTTGCCCAACGTGAAGGCGGACCCGGAACAACTGCACGTACTGGAAAGCTGGATGCGGGCAGAAAAGCCGAAAGAGTTTTTTGGAGACGGGAAGCTAGCGCCTTTATTTGCTGAATTGTCGCCCAGCGGGACCCGGCGAATGAGCGCGAATCCGCATGCCAACGGAGGAGAGCTGAAGAGAGATTTGCGCATTCCTGATTTTCGCAGCTACGCCCACATCTTCGATAAGCCGGGACGAACGCTGGCGCCGAACACGCACCCGCTGGGCGTCTTGCTGGGCGACATTATGAAGCTCAACGAGAATAATTTTCGCGTATTCGGGCCAGACGAAACGACTTCGAACAAGCTCGACGCCATCTACAAGGTAAGCAAGAAATTCTGGATCGAGGAGAACTTTCCGGAGGATCGCGACGGCCTCAATCTGGCTCCGGATGGGCGCGTGATCGAGATGCTCAGCGAGCACACGCTGGAAGGGATGCTCGAAGGATATTTACTTACGGGACGGCACGGATTCTTGTCCACATACGAGGCGTTCGTGCACGTGATCGACTCGATGTTCAATCAATATGCGAAGTGGCTGGAGATGTGCCGGCATGTTTCATGGCGGCAGGCGGTGGCATCGCTGAATCTTCTGATTACTTCGACGGTGTGGCGGCAGGATCACAACGGGTTCACGCACCAGGATCCGGGATTTCTGGATGTGGTGGTTAACAAGAGCGCGAACGTGACGCGCATTTATCTTCCGCCGGATGTGAATTGCCTGCTGTCGGTGGCAGACCACTGTCTGCGCAGCGAAAACTATGTGAACGTAATTGTTTGCGACAAGCAGAAGCATTTGCAGTATCTGGATATGGACAAGGCAATTGTGCATTGCACCAAGGGAATCGGGATATGGGATTGGGCGAGCAACGATGAAGGCGGTGAGCCCGACCTGGTGATGGCCTCGGCTGGCGACATCCCGACGCAGGAGGCGCTGGCCGCGAATGCCATGCTGCGCAAGGAGTTTCCGGATCTTAAAATTCGGTTCATCAACGTCGTCGATCTATTCAAGCTGCAGCCTGCGAGCGAACACCCGCATGGACTCGCGGATAAGGATTTCGATTCGCTGTTCACCGTCGACAAGCCGGTGCTGTTTAATTTTCATGGATATCCGACACTGATTCACCAACTCGCTTACCGGCGCACCAACCACCACAATATTCATGTGCGCGGCTACAAGGAGAAAGGCAGCATCAACACGCCGCTGCAACTGGCGATTGAGAACAACATCGACCGGTTCAGCCTGGCGATGGATGCGGTGGATCGTGTGCCTCGCTTACAGAGGATTGGCGGCCACGCGAAGGAACGATTCCTGAACGAGCAGATTGAATGCCGGAATTACGCAGATCAGTACGGGGTCGATAAGCCGGATGCGGCAGAGTGGACGTGGCCGTTGTAAATCAAGATGCCGGGCTTCACCACAGGGGACGCCGAGCAGATCAACAATCCTCAAGTGAGGTTATGACGGGTGCGGTTCGCCTTTAATTACGCGCACTGTGTCGCGGGCGATGAGCAATTCTTCATCGGTGGGGATGGCGTAGGCGCGGAGTTTCGAATCCTCGGTGGAAATTTCGCCTTCTCGACCAACGGTCCGATCGTTCTTGCCCGGGTCCAGCTTTAGCCCTGCCCATTCCATGCCTGCGCAAATGCGGGCGCGAACGTCTGGGGAATTTTCGCCGATTCCTCCGGTGAACACGATCGCGTCGGCCCCGTTCATCGCGGCCAGATAGGAACCGATGTATTTGCGGGCGCGATAGCAGAAAATTTCGATGGCGAGACGGACGCGGCGATCGTCGTGTTCCTTCAGTTCGGCTTGCAGTTCGCGCATGTCGTTGGTGAGGCCAGAAATCCCCAGCAAGCCCGATTGCGTGTTGAGCAGCGAGTCGACTTCCGATGCGGAGAGGCCTTCTTTTCTCGCAATAAAACCGACCGCAGCGGGATCGAGATCGCCGGAGCGCGTGCCCATCACCAGTCCTTCGAGCGGCGTCATGCCCATCGAAGTATCGACGGACAATCCGCCCTTGATCGCGGCCGCCGAGCATCCATTGCCCAGGTGCAGCGTGATGATGTCAGTCTGCGCGCGCGAGAGTCCGCGCAGGGCGCGGTAACGGAAGGCTACATAGCGATGCGAGGTTCCATGAAATCCGTAGCGGCGGATGCGATAGCGGCGATAGAGATGATAGGGAACCGCATACAGATATGCCTGTTCGGGAATGGACTGATGGAACGCGGTATCGAACACCGCGACCTGCGGCATGTCCTGGCCGAATAGTTCGCGGGCAGCTTGAATGCACTTGATGTTGTTGGGATTGTGCAGGGGCGCCAGGTCGATGCAGTCTTCAATCCCCTTCATCACCTGATCGTCGATGCGAGCCGATTCCTTGAAGCGTTCTCCGCCGTGAACGACGCGGTGCCCGACTGCATTTACGTCAGCGGTGCTCTTGATTTCAGTCACGCCAGATTTATCGGAAGTGATGTAGCGAACCAGAAAGTCGAGAGTGGCGGAGAGATCGCGGGCGGGCGCGGTAAACGTGCAGGCGGGCTGATCGCGATACTGGAAGCGAATGATGGCCTCGCCGCCGATACCGTCGACTTCGCCGCGGCAGATGCGATCGTCTTTGTGCTGGCGGATGAGATCAAGATCGGTCGCGATGATTTGAAATTTGAGGCTGGAGCTTCCGGAGTTTAGAACCAGTACGTTCATTTACGGCCCTTCAACAACTGCAGCCTCAAGATAAACGTCGACACCCTTGCGCGGCAAATTGTCGCTCAGGGGCATCGGCGCGGCGAAGTTCAATAGGCGTTCTTGCTGTTGAACAATTGCACGACGGTCATGGTCATGATCTGGAGATCGAAGGTAAGGCTCCAGTTGCGCAGGTAATAGAGATCATACTCAACGCGCTTGGCGATGGAGGTGTCGCCGCGCCAGCCGTTGACCTGCGCCCAGCCGGTGATACCGACTTTGAACATATGCCGGTAGTTGTACTGGTCGACTCTCTGGAGATGGCGCTCTACAAAGTGGGGCATCTCCGGGCGCGGGCCAACGATGCTCATGTGCCCCCACAGAACATTGAAGAATTGTGGAAGCTCATCGAGGTTGAGTTGGCGCAAGAACGATCCGATCCGGGTGCGTCTGGGGTCATTGGGTGTGGTCCATCCCCATTCGGGCTGTCCCGGGGTGAGAGCTTTCATGGTACGGAATTTCAGCATGCGGAAAATGCGGCCGTTCAGGCCGACGCGATCTTGCGCAAAGAAAACCGGCCCATGACTTTCCAGCCTGATCGCGATGGCGATGGCCAGCATCAACGGCCAGGTCAGCAAGAGAACTACCAGGGAGAAAGCGATGTCAAAGATGCGCTTCTGAAAGAGATAAGGTCCAGTTTCGGCGAGCGTTGGACGGAGGTCGAGCATATGAATGCCGCCGAGGTCGATCAGGCGATCGCGAACGCCGACGCCCTCGCCGAGGTCGAGCACGACGCGCGTGGGCACGCACAATTTTTCCAGAGCAGGCCTGATCTTCTGAACATCACTTAGACGACCGGAAGGAAGCGCGATGATGACGTCATCAATGGAGTGCCCGTTGGAGAAATTCGGAATCTGATCGGCCTCGAAGACGGAGCCGTCGACAGCGATTTCCTGGTCGGGCAAGCGCACAAAGCCCATCACGCGGCAGGGCAGCACTTCTCCGTGGACCAGCGAAGTCGCGACGCGCTTGGCGAAGCGGTCGGTGCCGACAATCAGAATGCGGATTTCGCTTCGACCGCTCCGGCGCAAGAATTCGAGGAATACGCGGAATACGATGCGCACCACGGTGGCCAGCACAAAAAGAGTGAACGCGCTGATGGCCACGACCAGGCGGGAATAGCTGGCGTCGCGATAAAGAAAACCCAGCGCCATGACAATTCCGTAGGTGAAGGCGAGGGCTTCGAGGAGGCGGCGACTTTTCCTGGCAGGCGCGTAGAGGTGCTCGACGCTCCACAAGCCGAACTCTTCGGCGGCCAGCGCCCACACGATGGTGGTCAACAGCATGATCACCCAGTACGAGGGCAAACCCGCCGGAGAGCTGTGCGAAACGAAGAGATTGAATCCGAAACGCACTTTTACCGCGATGAAGTACGAGAAGGCGGGCAGAAGCAGGGTCAGCACCCTCAAGTGGAAACGTACATAACTGAGGCGACTTCGAATCATACAACCTTGCTTTCAAGCGAAATTGACGAAGGGCAATGCTCCGGTGACTCGTATCCCAAAAAAGATTTACCCAAAAACGTGATAGGCGCTGAGACGTCGTTTCACAGCCAAGGGCAGCAACGCTTGGTTCAACCCCAAGAACAGGCCGGCGGATTTGGCGATTTCCTGCTCGAGGGCTTCGCCGGCTCGGCGTTTTTTGGTGGCAGCGGGCGCACGCGTGAATTTCTTTTTCAACAGCTTCCAGGCGTCGCGCGAGAGGGAGGCCTTGGTTCCGGGCGCGTCCCAGATTTTCAGCTCTTTCAAGGTGTATCCGAGATCGAAGTAGCGCTTGAACAGGCCGAGGGTGCTGTGATGGTGCGAATGAATTACCGCGGCCTCGGGTTCGTAGACAATTTTCCAGCCGCCGTGCAGGATTCGTTTCGCAATGCCCATGTCCTCGAAGACCTTGAGGTTTTCAGGAAATCGAGTGGCCTCCCACACGTCGCGGCGGATAGCGGCGTTGACGTTGGAGAAAAGGTAAAAACGATATCCCAGGGGGTTGCGATGGGCGGGATCTTTGATAATTTTCTGGGTGCCGTAGATGGTGTCGAATGTGTCTCGACGCTCGGCGAGAGATTCAGGCCGGGGAATTTGACGACCGTAGACCGCTCCCACCCCGGGATCTGCAAAGTTCGCGATGAGGCTGGCCAGCCAATGGTCCGATGCGGGGACGGCGTCTTGCGATAAGAACGTGAGGATTTGCCCCGTGGCCAGGGTCGCGGCGAAATTTCGCGTACGCGCGTGATGGAAAGTCTCTGCGGGGATGTGATGGATGCGCAGCGGGTATTGCGCCAGAAGCTCAACTGTTCCGTCGGTCGAACCGGAATCGATGGCGATCACCTCGAATGGAGCCACGCTTTTTTGCCCGAAGAGCTCCGGCAGAAGCCGCTCAAGGCCATCCGCACCATTCTTGGTCAAAAGCAAGACTGACAAACCTAACATGACCACCTTACTAACAGCCGTCTGAGAAACACCGGCTCAGATCAAAGCGGAATTTAGTGACCGCTTTGAGATGCAAGTCCCAGAGGAAAAGCTTGTTACCCTACAGCGATTTTCGTACTAGTTTGCAGGCAAAGCGACCATCTTTACAAGTTTCAAAGCGGATTCGCCTTATGGTGCACGCGCAGTAAGGACCAAGTTGGGCTGGTCATTCCCTTTACTTAAAGCTAACTCCAGCGTTTCAGAGGTCTTGCGCGCGGTCTTTTCCCAGGTGAAGGACCTGACTCGGCTCATCCCTCTCTCCCGCAATCGGATTCGAGTATCCGAGTTCCAAACGAGCTGACGAATTCCTTCGGCGATTGCCTCTGTGTCGGTGGGATCGACCAGCATCGCGGCATCACCGACCACTTCCGGAAGAGCACAAACATTCGATGTCAGAACGGGAGTGCCACAAGCCATGGCCTCAACGGGAGGCAATCCAAAGCCTTCGTAAAGCGAAGGGAATAAGAAGCCGACCGCGCCGCGATAAGCCTGCGCCAGAGCAGCGTCTGACGGAAGCTCCTGGAAGACTACGTAAGCGTCTAATTTTAGGCGCCGCATCTCCGCCAATATCTCACGATCGGGCGCCCCTGACAGCATCAGGCGGACATCGCGGCATACGCCGGAAAGAGCGTAGGCCCGCAGAAGTCGAGGCAGATTTTTGTGCGGTTTCCTGCTTCCGACATAAAGCAGATAGGGAAATCCAGGATCGAGTTTGAGACCCGCCGTAAAGGTGGGCCCAACGCCGTTGCCCACGTTGATAATCTTCTCTTCGTCGATATTCGCCCAGGCGGCGATTTCCCCACGAGAGTACTCCGACACGGTCAGCACGAATTCCGCCTTATGACAGGCTGGCTTGATCACATAGCGGTAATAGGCGCGCTTGAGGGCGTTAGAGTTCTCAGGCACACAAAGATGATTGAGATCGTGCAGAGAAAAAACGAAGCGACCCGACCACCCCATAGGAGAGTTATACCCGGGGCTGAAAAAAAGTTGCGGTTTTTGTTTTTTCAATGTCAATCCCAGCAGGAATGGGTCCAAGGGGTGACACGGACTGCGGTGCGCTTGAAAGGGGACAAGGTTAGGCAACGCCTTCTGGAGTTCGGCGGCGAAGCGTCCGATTCCATGATTACCGATCCAGCGCGCGTCGTAGAGGATCTCAGTCACTCAGGCGCCCTCCAATTCTGGGCCCGGCAAAATAGGCGGACGAACTTGCACGGTCTCGCGGTAGACTTGATCGGTTCCGATTCGCGATGCGAAGCGAAGGCACATCGCCACCAGCAGCGTTTCCGGGAGGGGCCAACCGACGCCGATGGGGAACAGCGAAATTCCAGCAAAGAAGGTCACGAGAACGAAGTCCGCCGGATGCCGCGTGCGCCGGAGCCGAGCAACACTCACTCGCGCCAGCCAGCCGCTCAGTGCCGCAAAGAATGCGAGGTAGACGATGGCCAGCCAGCCGAAGTCGGCATACTGAACACCAATCCCGAAGGCCGGAACACCCTGATCTCTTTCGAGGGATAACGGAAAAAATTCGGCGTCAAGATAGAACGCGCCGTAATCTTTCGGCTTGTCGGGCATGAGCACGCGCGGCACGAGTGCCACTACATTCGATTCCCAGGTCAGACGGCCATATTGCAGGGGGAAGTTGGAATCGATGACCAACATGGCGTTGCGGGTGTAATCGGAGTACTCACTGACTGTTTCGATGGCTTCCATGGGGCCGCCCAGAACCATGGTGGCTGCGAACAGGCCGATCAGCACCAAGCCGAGTCCAAGACATGCCATCAGGGCTGGCAGCAGTTTCAATTTGCGCCGCTGCACATAAATGGCGAAAAGTACGACCAACAGAAGCAGGTTCAGAAGCTGGCCCTTGCTGCCATGCAAGAACAGAACAAGCGATGATGCCAGCAGGACGAGGGCCTTCTTGAAGCGCGACTGGCGGCTGAAGAGAGCCAGAATCGAAGCCAGGTAAGCCGCCGTGCTGGATACGTAGTAGAGGCTGCCGAATCCAGTTCGAGTCAGCTCGTAGATTCGTCGGGGCTCGAAAATATATTCGCGGAACTCCAGCAATAAAGGCACGAACAGCAGACCGGCAAGAATGATCCCTGCAACGGAGAGCAGCCAGAAATTTTTGTAGCCGAATCCAAAAGGAAGACAGATGGGCCGGACTCGTGGACGGGTATAGAAAAATGCGAACGCCAGATTTTCAACCGCGAAGGTCAGATAGATGTAAACGAATGCGAAGGTGCTGCCGGACGATCCGAACAGTTCGTTGTAGATCAGCGGCAGAAGATAAAAGGCGGGAACATTCACGATCAGCGACGGCGTGAGAATGTTGAGGTAGGTGCCCTCGCGACGGCTGACGAAAATGTACGCTCCCAGGCAGACCGCCAGCGAGGCGAGCACGACAACGTTGGCTTGGCCGAGTGCAATCATCCGTTCTTCGTAGCCGGGTGCGGCTCAGATGATGCGCCCTTGGTAACGACATAGGTCATGCTGTTGTGATTGAAGTTGTCCGGATGCGACTGCACCAAGCGGCCACCCGAAGCCGAGAGCGCGGCCGTCACATCTGCAGCGGAAAGGCTGATCGTGCGCATGGGATTGAGATGCAGCCGGTGATAAAGAAATTCTCCGGAGACTCCGATGCCTTTGAGCAATGAATACACCCTCCTGCGCGGTTGCAGCGCGTCGCGCAAGCTGACTTTGTAAGGCATCTGGAAGACCACTGTGCCGCCGGGCTTCACCACCCTGACAAACTCAGCAATGTAGGATTTGGCGATTTCTTTATTGCGCTGGTGCTGCAAGACGATATTCGAGTACACAAAATCGAAAAAATCATCTGCGAACACGCTTAGGTCATTCCTCGGATTTACAAGAAAGATGCAATCTGGCGTATAGGCCTTGGCCAGCCGGACCATCTCGGCAGAAATGTCGACGCCGTAAACTTCGTGAAAGTAATCCAGGAGTGCCCGCGAGAGTCTTCCCACTCCGCAACCGAAATCCAGCACTCGGCCGTTATTACCCCGTGATATCCCACGGGAGTTCATCAGAGTCGTGATTTCACGTTCACCTGCCGCAAAGAATTCCTGCTGGTCCCAGTGGCCGAATTGCATCCGGCGATCGCTGAGAATCGCCCACAGCGGATCGAGATGCGCAAGATCTTCCCACTCTCGTTGTGTCTTGGAGGTGGGAGGGGGAGCGGTTTTTATTTCGGAATTCATCGTTCGGCGTAACACTCCAGTGGCACGGCAGTTGGTTGCAAGACGGCGACGGACATGTTGGAACAGAATTGTTTTCGGGTGAAGCTCTCGAGGATCAACTTGCGGTGAAGCTCTAGTACGCTGGAATTGTCGGCCGCTCTCACCTGCGTCAATCGCTGGAAGAGCGCCTGGTGGTTGCCGAATGGAAACAGCCAGTTTGATGGAAGCAGTTCCGCCATCGCATCGACGTTGGAGGCGATGATTGGCAGGCGGTATGCCATCGCTTCCAACATCACCAGCGGGACGCCTTCGAAATGAGATGGGATCATGAGCATGTCGAGTCCGGCATAGACCTGCTGGGGATTACGGGACCAGGGTAGGACTTGGACCATGTGCGACAACGCAGACCTCGAAATCGTGGCGTTGAGTTTCTGTTGATCTGGGCCTTCCCCGACGAAAACAAATCTGTAGCCTTCGAGTTGGTGTTGAAAGAGGCGGATTGCCTCGACTGCGAAGTCCTGCCCCTTTTGGCGAAAGTCGATGCGGCCGATGATGCCGACGACGTATTCCTCGCCGCAGATTCCGTGCTCCCGTCTGAAGGTTCCGCGATCATAGGGGACTGAGGGTCTGACGTCGATTCCATTGGGTACGACCACGACGTCACGCGCGCCGCGTTCCACCAGCATGCGCTGTGCGCTTCCGCTGATGGTAATGACTCTGTCGGGCAAGCGATAAAAATATCCGTTGACCGTTTCGCGGAGGCGGAGAGCGATAGGTTTGCCAGATACAGAAACAGGATGGGCCATCGGCAGGTAACTAATCGTGCGCAATCCTGCGTGCCTGGCTGCCAACAGTGCCAGACTGCCCGCTTCAATGCGGCCTTGAGAAACTACGACGACGCCAGGATTGATCTGTCTCATCAAACGACTGAGGGCTGCGATCTTTCTCACGCTGACGAGCGATCGAAAAGCCGGCAGACTCTTGCTGACGAAGATGGAAGGAAAGAGGCTGAGGTTTCCAGTCTCGCGGGCAATGTGATTCAGCCCGTCGCCCAGACGGATGTTTCCTTCGTAGTAGATAGCGGAGACTGCCGTGTCTTCGCGTTGGCACAGGCATCGCACGGCCTCCAGCGTCATCGCTTCGTGCCCGCCAAAGCCGGCGGAATCGCTGTAAAACAAAAGTGAAGTCATCTTCTTACCTTGACTGTCGCGCCACCAAAACCGGCGAAGCGTCTACGCGGCCATCGCACGGATATTTTCCAGACCGGGATCGAATTGCGTCCTTGATGGCCAGGAACCACATCCTCAGAGTGCTCGCCCGGTTTTCCTCGAAGAGCAGGACGCGCACAACGCCTTTCAGCATCTGCCAAGCCTGATCGGCAGCCCATTCCGGATAGGCGGCGCGATATTCCCGGATGGTCCAAATCCCATTTCGCATCAGGTAGTACCTGCGAAGCGGGCTGTAATTTGGAACGGTAACCTTGCGAACTCCGAGAACTGAAAACTGTTTTGCGCTTCCGGGGTCGTGATCGAGAAGCGCGTGTTCACAGCACGCGATCCGCCAGCCCCGAGAGGCAAGCCTCAGGCAGAATTCATAATCGACGTAGTCAATGAAGAGATCCTCGCGGTAGATTCCTTCCGAAGCGAACACCTGCAAAGGCACCAGGCTTCCGGAGGTTTGCGCCACCAAACATTTGCCCCCAAAAGTGGCATGGATATATTTCTCGCCGGTTCGCCGGTGCACGATTGCCGGGGTGACAAGAAAGATGCGCTCGATGGCGGGATGCTTTCTGTATTCACCCACCATCGCCGCTGCGAAATTTTCGGAGACAAAACTGTCTTGATCGAGAAACAGGATGAACTCACAGCTGGTATGTTCTTTTGCCCATTCGATCGACTGGTTAAGCGCTCTCCCCAGGCCGTAGTTGTCGGGATTTTTGATCAGCGCGAAATCGAATTTTTCCGCCAGCGTTCTGAGCTTTTCAATCTCTGTGTCGCCCGAGTAGTTATCCACGACCACCATGCGCCCGACTTGCGGACGCAGTAAGCCCACGGTGCGCTCAAAGTCGGCGTCCGGATGGTAGGTGACGATCGCGGCACAGACCTCGATGTTCATGCGTCCTCGCAGACCGAGACGGGCAGTGGTGAATTCGCCTCCCGGTGCAATAGCATCCGAGTCAGGACCAAGAGCAGCACAGCATTCAAAACTGCAAGCGAACCATCGCTGGCCAATGTGGCGCGGGCTGCTCCCACCCAGCCCAGCCGTGGAATCCAAGACCAGTTCAATCCGAGGTTGAGGAGAGCGACGGAAAATTGCGCGGCGGTGCGCCAATTTTGATGTCCGGCGCCCGTGATTACGCTGCCGCACATCTGGTGCAGCCCGCGGATCAAGGGTAGCCAACAGAGAAACCGCAGCACTTGAATCGCGCCAGAAAAATCGCGTCCCGTCAGCCGGGGCAACAGCGGAGCCAGCGCCGGAATGGCAAGGGCGATGCCAACTCCAAGCACGGAGGAGACCGCGATGGAACGAAAGGCGAGGCGAAGCCTAGGTCGAATTCCAGACTGGCTTAGCACAAAGTGACGCTGCACCACGGCGGTGTTCAACGCGACGATCGGACTAGTGGCAAAGTCGAGGATGCGGTAAGCAAGAGTATAAAAACCATTTTGAATTTCAAGCCCGTCGTAGGAGAGCATCACTTTATCCACGTCATTGTTGACCGCTTCGGTCGTGCCGGCGAAGGCGTATCCCAGGCCTTCCCCAATTCGCCGGCGGAGCAGGCGCAAGTCATATTGGGCCGGCCCGATGGTCCGATAGATCTGATAGAGCACTGCCACTGCGGCGATCGCGGATGCGATCAGTACGCCGAACGACCACTGAAAGGCATTCGCTCGCCCCATGCCGATCTTCATTGCGACGACGACCAGAACGCGGCAGAGGTTGGATATGAGATTCATCCACGCCGATGCCCGCGCGTTGCCGAGTGCGAAGACCAGCATACTGCCGAGGGTTGTGATCTGCAGGAAGAGACAGTTGGCCACCAGGAGCACAACAATGATGCCCATGTAGGCGAGTTTTCCGTGCCACCAGCGCGTGATGCCGACTGCAAGGAGCGATGCCAAGGTGAATGCGGCGGTCGTGATCAGAGCGTTGCCCCAATATTTCGGGGACAGAAGCGGGTCGAGTGCAAGATAGCGCATGAACAGCATGGCAGCGCCCAGGGCACTGTAAGGAGTCAGCGTACTGACCAGCGCGAATGCGCCCGCAAAAACGCCGTAGTCGGATACGCCCAGCAGGCGGGCGAGCAGCACAAAATATGCCGCCTGCAAGAGAACGGTGGCCATGCGGCCGCCGAAGATCCAGGAAGCGTCGTGCCCTACCGATCGGCGAATTACAACTGGATTCGTCATTCGACTTCTGCGTGCTTCATCTTTCTGCAAGCCTTCAGCCAGCACTGAAATCGCACCCGTGCGCAAGCGTCGCTATTTTCCCGGTGGATTCGGCGCCTTGGAAACGTGTTTCCAAATGGTTCGCATCCTGGCCCCAATCGTTGCCAGAACATCATTGGCCAAGATCTTTCGCGGATCTGTGGCATCGATGGCCCGCCAGCGTTCGCGTCCCAGCACCCACCAACTGCCGCCGATCACGGCCAGCGTCGTCGCCAGAAGGATGAAGAGGATTCGTGGGGGGAACGACTTCTGTTCCGGGACGTCGGCGGCGTCGAGAACTTTTACGCTGGGAGTTTCGCGGGCTTCTTCTACCTTTGCGATTTCGAATTGCTTGGTCAGCGTTTCAAAGACGACCTCTTCCACCTTGGTGCGGCGATAGAGATCGGTCCAGGTCACGCCCAGAAGTGGCAGCTTGCGGATCGATGGATATAAATCTTCGTCGGCTTGACCCGGGCTCGAAGAAGTTGCGCCGTCGGACGGCGGCTGATTGCCGCCATTTAATTTTTGCAGCTGATGTTTGTACTCGCCGATGCGGGCCTCGAGCGAGCGCACGCGCACATTTTCATTGGTGTAGATCTGGCGCAATCCTTCCAACTGGGTTTGCGCTGCGATGAGTTGACCTTCCAGTTCAGCGGCTGCGCCGATCAGCGCTCTGCCCTGTTCTTTCACGTCGAGAGCGGTGTTCTGGCTGGCGAACTGGCTGAAATCTTTTTCGGCGGATTCGAGATCTCCCTGCACTTGCGAGAGCCGGTTCTCCAGGAAGACGCGCTCTTTGTGGGCGGATGAGATATTCAACGTGACGACAATCTGGTTGAGCTGATCGACGTATTCACGAGCCATGGCCGCGGCCCGGTTCCGGTCGTGGTCGCTGATTTTGATGGTCACAATGCCGCTCTTGCGATCACCGGAAACGTCGGTGCGGCTGGCGAGTTTCTTGCGGGCGTCTTCGTAACGCTTTACGCCATAGACCTTGCGAAGATCGAATTTATTGATGAGATCGTCTTCGACTGTGCGGCTGTGCAGGACTCCGATGAAGAGATCGCTGGAGGTGCGCAGACCGAGCAGTTCTCCTCCAATCGCTCCCAGTTCACTGCCGCCGCCGCTTCCCCCCTTAGTCAAGGCGGCGAGGGTTGAGGCCAATCCTTGGCCGACTTGATCGGGCGGCATGAGTTCCGTGGTCGATGTGTAGCGAACGGGAATCAGGAAGACGAGAATGGTCGAGCACACGAGTGCAATTGCGGCGCAGCGCATGAGAAGCTGGCGCTCCTGCCACAGCAGCGCGAGCCGCGCTACCGTTCGCCGTCGCGACTGGTCCTGCACCTCGAGACCAACGATGAACTCGGGATCTAGTTCAGGCTCGGTGTAAGGGAAATCGCGTTTTATGGGACGCCTTGTCGCCATTCGTTATGCACACTGCAGCACTTTCAATTGATTCTGCTCAATCTGGTCCTGGTCCGCCACGCGCATGCCCTTTCGGCCAGAATGTGAATTGCACCGTAGAAGAGACATCGGACTGCCGTCCGGTCGCGAGGACGGGGTAGGTCCAGGCCTCGTACTGGACCATTGCCGATACGCTGAACGACGACCGCGCCCAGATATCCGCGCGTATGCTGCCGTCGGCCATGGTGCCGCCATTGGGGATAAATTCATGGCTGACTTTCAGATGCCGGAATTGGAATTGGAGTTTATTGCGCGGGCTGAGCCAATATGAGGTCCAGACCTGCACACCCTGGCCTTCGCGCCCGACCCAGTGCCCCATCAACTGGCGGGCATTTTCGAATCCTGAGATCCATGTTGGGTTGTAATAAAAGAAACCAGAACCAACGTTGCCGCCGATTGGAGGATCGGTGTAGACGCCTTCGGCGCGAAAATCCATCTTGGGCAATTTCGGCAGGCGGGGAATGTAGATTCCGCCCAGCCATGCCGCAACGTCGGGCCCGACGATCGGGCTGATGGTGTCGTGCTCGGTCATGCCGTCGGCATAGAACGTCAGGCCGTTGCGAATGCGGTACGTGAAATCCACGCCGGAGCGGCGCGAACCGGGTTTGTTGGGCGCGCCGGGATTCGTGGTGTCGGTGGAGAAAACGCTGCGCAGAAACGTGTGCCAGGTCAGCGGATAATCCGGGCCGCCATAGTCGGTGGTTCGCGACAGGCCGAATTCGAAGTTCGGCGTGGGCTTCAGGGTGAACCGTTCTCCGTGCACGATCGGCTGCGGGCTCAGCGATTGGCCGAACTGGCCAATTAGTCCGGACGGCGTAAACATGAATTGATAGCCGGAATATTGGCCAAGAAAAAATTCGGCGCGGATGGGCCCGAGCACGCTGAGAAAGCCGGGAAGCTTGAACGGGCTCACGCGATTCACACGAAACATGCGCAGCGGTTCGGCATTGTCGCCGATCATCATGGCGCCGCCTTCGTCCGGCCCCCACCACAGGCTCTGGTTGCCGTAAGAAAGCTGCCAGTTGGAAAGATTCATCGCGACGTAGGAGTCGAGCAGGCGGCCGCGATTGATGGCGGAAGTTGGCGTGTCGGGCGGAACGGGAAAGGGAGGCGGAACGATGGAGTGGCTGAAGTCGGCCTGCGAGATCGCCTGGCGCGCTGCCAGTGGAAGGACCGGGGCAGACGGGGAGTGCTGGTACTCGCCACGCACATAAATGGCGAACGGACCGTCAGCGGCCCATCCGGAAAGGCCGGAGACGTTGTTGAAGCCTTCCTCCTCCGGGCGGCCGAAATCATTCACGATAGTCTGGCCGAAGTGATAGCCATCGGTGAGCGGCTTGCCGGCAATTTCTGTGGCGCGCGTGTACGAAGATTCCAGATGTGCTTCGGCATTGCTTCCGCCACCGAGCAGGTTGAGCTCGGAACTGAATTCATCCTGCAGATCGTGATAGAGACGCGCCGCTTCGCTGCCTTCCATTTCATCGCCGACAACGCGGTCGCCCGCTTCAGAAAGCTGGCGCGCACATTCGATACGAGTCCAGGGGCGCATGTCCTGTATGTTGCTGTCGATGTAGCCCATCGCGGTGAGGCGCGCGAGCGCGGGATAGATCCAACTGTCGAGCGGCACATAGGGTGAGCCCATGAACTTGGACTGCCACTCTCCAGGGCGCTCGGGACGCACCGCGGGAATCTCCCACGGGCTACCACGAAGATCCGGATCGTGATGGCGCTTGTACGTGTAAGAGCTAATCAGATATCCCAGCGCGGAGCCGACGAGTACGTCGGAAGGAAAATGTTGCTTCGCCTGAATGCGGGAGACGCTTACGGCTGACGCCAATCCATAAGAGAGAAACTTCATCAGCGGGCTGGGATATTCGTGCGCCACCATTCCCGCAATCGACCACGCGATTGCGGAATGCTCGGAGGGAAATGAAGACCCGCCCTTCCAGAACGGTCCGGTTCCATTTCCCTGGTAAGGACGCTGGCGCTGGGTCGCGAGCTTGAAAGCTTCGACAATTGCCAGACTGTCGATCGTCGATTCTCCGCTCAGTAGGCCGGTTTCGCGCTCGTGATCGTTGTGCGACAGGAGGCCGAGCAGGTATAGACCGCCCGCTCCGCCAATCATCGAATAGACGCCATAATCCGAAACATGACGGTAGCGCAGCAGCGTGTTGGGATCATTCGAAAGGTGGCGGCTGAAATCTGTGTCGGTCGCGAACAGAGCTCCGGTGAGACCCCCTAGGGGGACTAGCCAGGTCGCATCGGAGAGACGCGCTTTCGCGGGACTGGTCCACAGGCCGATCTGATCGTGCAAGAGCGCGTTAGGAAGATTCAGCAATCGGTTGCGCGTGTCACTCGAAGACTTCGCCTGGGCCGGAGTTGGAGCGTCAGGAAGTCCGTTGGCATCGCTTGGCGGCGAAGTCGAATTCTGTTCAGCACTAATGGCCCGTGTTGACGCAGCATGATCTCCGTCGGCGAGCGGCAGCGAATTCGATTGCCCGAAGGCGATGGCCGTGCCCATTAGAAAAAACATTGCGGCGCCCCTGAATCCCACCAAGCGATTCACGTACCGGTCCTCAGAAGTATGCCGACGCGAGAATTGCGCTGGTGGCGATTGAACTTACGACTTGCGCATTCTGGAAGATCGTCTTCCAGACGGGAGGACCGCCGAGAGCCTTCTCGGGCGCGACGACCATGTCACCCGGTTGCAATGCGACGCTCAACGAATCGCCGCTCCAGTAAGAACCGTGATTTCCGATCACGGTTCCATCGGCGCGAACCACGAAGATCGCCCTCTTGTTGGCCATGTTGGTGACGCCGCCAGCCTGCATCAGGTACCAGCGTCCGCTCTTGCCCGGACGATAAGCCACGGCAGTGGGACCATAGACCTGGCCTTGCACCAGCACGAAACTCGGGCGCTTGGGAACGATGAGAATGTCGCCGGGTTGCACGGCTACATCGCGCGAAGTATTTTCCCAACTGCGAATGTTGGAAGAGATCTGGATGGTGACTCGGCCCGTGGGCGGGCTGCTCACCAGGTTCTCCAGCGTCGTCTGCCACTGCACGAAGGCGGACTCGGCTGAGAGGCGCTGATCGGGATCAGGCGCGCTGGCGGCCGTCAGCTTCAAACTGGCCTGTTGCTCGCGCACGCGCTGCACTAATTCTCCGTACGATCTCTGCTCCAACTTCTGCACTTCGGTTCGCATGAGCAGCGCGCCATAGGGATAAGCCGCCGGGCCGAATCCACCGGCGCGCAAGATCACCGAACTAAGCTTTTCTCCGGGGCGAATTCCGTAGCTGCCGGGATGCACGACTTCGCCTCGCACCGTAATCGAAGCGCCTAGATCATCCCAGCCCGGACGTTGGCGGATGGAGAGGACGTCTCCGTTATTCAGAACCTGATCTTTTTCCGACACGCCGGTGAGCGCCGCGGCGAGCACGACCTTTTGCTGTTGCGCACTAACCTGAATGTCGTTGTCCCAGAGATAGTGAGTGAGATCGGCGCTCTTGGAATCGGCGCTCTGCTTCAGGCCGCCGGCGGCACGAATGAGATCGGAAATTTTCATCTCGGCTGTAAGCGGATAGCGTCCTGGCCTGGCGACCTCACCTTTCACATAAACCGTGGCGGGATCGGTAGCAGCGGCGTTGCGGTGGATCAGCACGCGGTCGCGTGCAGTGAGAATGATGTTGTCAGTGGGATTGCCCTGCAGGGCCGCGTCGAGCTTGACATTGAGAATTTTCAGCGTGCTGTCGGGCATGTAGCGGAAAACTTGAGCGTCGCCGGTGAGAGCATCGGGCTCCAGTCCTCCAGCCAGATGAATCGCATCGCTCAGATGAATGTCGCCGGAGGTTTTGTACGTTCCAGGTGCGCGCACGTCTCCAAGCACCGAGACCACCGGCGGATTTTCGAAGTCGTAGCGGCTATAAATTCGAACTGTGTCGAGAGGCTGCAGGACGGGGGCCTTGCTCGGGTCAGCCAGAACCTGGGCCAGATCGAAACTCTCGACGGTGGGACGGAAATCCGGCTGGCTCAGGCGAATGATCTCGCCGTAATTCGAGGCGGGCTCAGGGAGCAGGTCTTTGTAGGAGCCGATGAGATCGTTGAGACGCATGCCATCGTGCCAGGAATATTTTCCTGGCCGAACGACGTGGCCTTCGAGATAGACCGCATCTTGCGCATAGGGAGCGATGGGGAAAATTCTGATCTTGTCGCCGTCGTGAATCTGAAACGATTCCAGTTGCTCGGTGGCGTCGGCGGAGGAATCGTCGCGCGGAATATCGAGACTCAACATGGTTTGTTTCTGATGCGCGACGATGCGCTGCACTTCAATGTGACGCAGCGTTGCGCCGGGCAGAAGACCGCCCGCGAGCGCGAGCGCGTCGGCCAGGGACTTCTCATCTTTTTCTTCGTAGATGGCGGGACGACGCACCATTCCTTCGATTGTGATTTCCGGACCGAGCGGTGGCACAAGAACGGTGTCGCCATTTTCGAGGCGTTGAATTCCGCCCTTAACACCATGAAGAAGCAGGTCGTAGACGTCGACATCCTGTACTAGATCACTTCCGCGGAAATGTTTTACGATGCGCAGTGAGCCGCGACTGGTGGGACCTCCTGCGGCAAACAGCGC
Source organism: uncultured Acidobacteriota bacterium (assembly GCA_963701925.1). Taxonomy (GTDB): domain Bacteria; phylum Acidobacteriota; class Terriglobia; order Terriglobales; family Acidobacteriaceae; genus Sulfotelmatobacter. The sequence goes on along the minus strand of CAVPBQ010000001.1, from coordinate 53,645 downwards.
ATTCAGTGGAGTGGAGAGCGAGCCGATATCGTAAGCGCCGGGCTTGACCACATCGCCAACAACATAGACGCGAATCGTGCGCAAGCGCGCCAGCGAGACATCGGCCGAAACGTCGCGGAACTGCGTGCGCAAATTTTTCTGTACAGTTTGCTGCACGTCGGCGAGCGACTTGCCGGCGACCAGCACGGGCCCAACTTCGGGCAGGCTGATGCGGCCTTCGCGATCGACTACTTCATAGAAGCGACGCGAGACGCCTCCCCAAAGGTCGATGGCTACGGCGTCGCCGGGGCCGAGTACATATTCCGGCCCGACGGGCAGGTCCATCGGAATGGCCTGCAGGTCGCGGGTGCCGTTTTCAAAGACCTGCATGCCGAAGCGCTGCAGGGATGCGGGACGCGGGGTCGCTTGCAGGTACATGTCGTAGAGCGCAGGAATATCGTTATAAGGATCGGGACGGCGGACCAGCCGCGCGTTCGACAGGGATGATTCGCGCTGGCGGAGAGAGTTCTCGCTCTTCCCGGAATTCTTATTCGATAGATCGGAGGCTGGAGCCGCGGGGTTATTGGATAACGCATCAATCGAAGCGGGGTTTGCTGAGTACCCGCCGAGATTCGGCAGATTATTCGCGATCTGATTCTGGTTTGACTGATCGCTGCCGCCGAACTCTGCGCTGGTGGATGCATCTTCGAATTTCTGGCTGGGAAGCGTCGCGTTCTGCGGCTGAAGAGATGACTGGCCGCTGACGGGCTGAAAGTCAGATGAAGTCGAGCCGGTTTCGATCGGCGCAGTGCCCAGGGTGCCGGCACTGCTCCCCCCGCCCTGCAACTGATCGGCGCCGAATGTATCTTGTCCGCTGGTCTTCATTAACTCGGTAACGCTGTTGGTGCTTTGTCCGGGCTGGGGCGGAAGATAAGGAGAGTTGGGAGAATTCGGTTGATTCTGCATGCCTGGGACTTCGCCGGGCGAAGGCAGGCCGAGCTGATTCGGCAATTGCTGGATCGAAGGATTGTTGGTCTCGCAATTTCCGCTGACCGGATCGCACGATCGAGTTTGTCTGGAAGCTTGGCCGGGCGCCGAACCTTGCACGCCACCGCCTTGTTGCGCAAGGTAGCGAACGCGCTCCTGGATTAATAGCTGTTGCTCTTTGCCCAGCGTGGATTCAGGATTCACCTCGGGCTGCAGAAATCCATACCGCTGCACCAGGCGAGTGGCGATAGAGCGAAATACGATGTCGGTTTCGAGGCGCTCGAAAATCGTTTCATCGGTGAGATCGGCGTCCGAGATCAGCTGGCCGTGATCGGTGGCGTCTTTCGCGATCCAGCGCTTGAGCTCCACCATCAATCCGGGATCGCGGTGCAGCACTGCGACTAACTGGCCGACCGAGGCGGCGACATGCGACATATTCTGTCGCGCCAGTTCCGACTGCGAGATGGGGACCTGCTGGGTTTGCGCAAATAGACTCGCGCAGGCGAGGAGCACAATCAGGGAAGCACGAATTACGATCCGGGAAACTTGAGCACGGAATGCAACGATGAGGTCGAGCATCATCGTACCGACTCCTTGCCTAAAATTGAATTGCGCATAGCCTTGGCAAACCCGCATCCAGCATGACAGTTGCGCGCTCACCAAACTTCGTTCCATCCTGGCGAGCGTTCATCGTCAGATGTTTTTTGATACTTCGGCGGCCGCCTGCTTATGCATTTTCCACCTGTTGAATCAGTGCGAACTCCGCCATACCAGAGGGAACGAAGCAACTCTGAAACCGCGTAAATGAAGACTACAACGCCTGAGTAACTCAGCCAGCATAGCATTATACGCGGCCATCGCTCGCAGGGATCAGGTCAAAACCGTAGACCACTGGACTGCGGAACCTAGACCGCCAAGTGGAACTTATGGGGTGGATTCTTCGGCGGGAATTGCATCGAGGCGGAGGTTGAGCGTCGCCTTCGCGAACATGGATTGACTCGCCGCGATCTTCAAAGCGCGCGAGAAAATCAGAATCGGAGAAGAGGCTATGCTCGACTGCCTGGAAGGCGAGAAGTCGATAGTCCCCGGGATAATGCCCTTCATGGAAAATCGGCCGGACAGATCGGCGTGGGCGCGCTTAGCATAGCGCCACTGGCCGGTACGACTGCCTTGTGGCAGCAGCACGACGGCGGGATTCGACGCGGGCATGGATTTCGATGAGCACTGAGCCGTTTAATGGACCCGCGTCGGGAATGGAAGCGCAACACTGAGGGCCGCGGAATTTTGTTCGTGATTCGTAACGAGAAACACTCTGTCGCACGATTTTCTCTTCTCTCGTGGACAATGCCATCAACACTGAGGGGGGAGAGGAGTGAGTCCGGACGACTGCCCGAACTGCGGCGGCTCAGGGTTTGTTGCGAAGCCTGTGGACTTGAACGGTAAGTCCGAGGGGGTCGCATTCATCCACTTGAAATGCCCCGTGTGCCAGGGAACAGGCCGGAAGCGCTCGATCCCACCCGCGACCGCGGGCTGACCGCACGGCCTGCGGTGCTTGCGAAACGCACGGAACCGGACCGTCATGCTTTCCGTCCTTAAGTTGGCGGTCCGGGCCGGCGTGCTCCCACCTTAATTTCGCGTTGAGTGTTCTTTCAGGCAATTCCCGCAGCTCTTCCGCGCGAACGGCGGACGGGTACGGCGGCGGTTTCGATGCGATTTCGTCCATTGGCCTTGGCGCGGTACAGCGCCTCGTCGGCGGCCTTGATCACGCTTTCGGGAGTCGCATCTTCTTGGTTCGCGGTGGCAACTCCCATGCTCACCGTAACTGAAAGCGCGGAGGGATTCGCGGGTGCGGCTAGGCGGCGAATAGCGTGACCTTTGCGCGCGCGCTTGGGAGCGCGGCTGTTGCGACGGTCCGGCCCGCGCGGAATGTGACGCCGGTCTTCGCCGCGCATATGAAAGTGCGAATGTTCAATGGTCTCCCGCAACTGCTCCAGATGCCTCGCAACTTCCAGCGTCGTCTTTCCGGGAAACAGAATTGTGAACTCTTCCCCACCGCAGCGGTAAGCGCGGCCGCCACCGCTCACGCGAGATAGATTGGTTGCCACCAGCCGCAGAACCTGGTCGCCGATGTCGTGTCCGTAGGTGTCGTTGAAGCGTTTGAAGTAGTCGATATCGACCACGGCGACGGAATAAGTTTCGGGAAGGCGCAGCAATGCATCATTGAAGGCCCGGCGCGAGGGCAGCGCCGTGAGCTCGTCGTGATAGGCCAGTAGATAGGAATTTTCCACGATCGCCGTGGCCAGAATAATTGCCGCGCCGATGGAATAGAGAATCGTCATGCGCGGCGTACCCGCATCACGCAAGGCCAGGAAAAAACCCACCAGCGACCAGAACAAGGCGTGATCAGCCGGCTTGCGGGTGAGCAGCGAGCGCACCAGCAGAATCGCTCCGGCCGTAACCAGGATGAACAGGCAGTACTCAGGAAGCGCGACGGTTACGGGGAGGCGATGAGCGTGAGCCGCAATCTTCCCCACGCTGCTTTGCGAAAAAACGCTGAGCACCACAACCTGCACGAACAGGAACAATCCCAGCGGAGCGGTGCTGGCGACGGTCAAGCCTCGCTCCTGCATCAGGGCGATCAGGAAGAGGTCGGCGGGAAACAGAATCGCGACCGCCTGCAGCCCGGACCATCCCAACAATCCCGGGGATACTTCGCGGATGAAGATCCCCACACCTTCGTGCGCCAGAAACAGAATCAGTAGCGCGAAGAAAACACGGCTGGAGTGAAATCTCCAGGCCAGAAGCATTCCGCCGATCACGGCGCAATAGTAGAGGAAAGTCAGCGCGGGCAGCGGGAGGGTCAGCCAGGCGGTATTGGCGAGAACGGTAGCGGTGAACAGCAGGACGCCACCCGGTACAAATAATGATCCCAGTGCCGTTCTGTGCCATCGCTGCAAGGTATCACTCCCACAAAACCCACCCGCCGCGATTATCTCCGGTCAAGGAGAAGGAAGGAATTGGCCGTGTAGGTTCGGGGGACGGAGTTGGGAGGCTCTCCTGAATTGAAACCGGGGCCCAGTTCTGCACTGGCATACCTTCGTGCCAGCATGGTTTGCGCCGCAATTGAGCCGATTCTAACTAGACTGGGCTGTTGGATTAAGGACGGTTCACAGTATGCGAATTCTTATTGCGGAAGATGACGAAGCTCTAGCCAAATTTGTACGCCAGGGTCTGGAAGGGGAGCACTGCACGGTCGACGTGGTGAGCGACGGCGAGCAGGCGCGAACCGCGGCCACAGATTCTGAGTACGACCTCATTGTCCTGGATTTGAATCTCCCCAAGCTGGACGGAGTCAGCGTGTTGCGGCACGTGCGGGCGAAAAAGCCCAGCCTGCCGGTGCTGGTGCTGACCCAGCGCAACCGGGTGGAAGACCGCGTCCAGTGTCTTGATATCGGGGCTGACGATTATCTGGCGAAGCCATTCTCCTTCAGCGAACTCTCGGCGCGCTTGCGCGCTCTGGTGCGGCGCAGCCATCTGCCGGCGGAGTCGGTGTTGAGCATCGCCGACCTGAAACTGGATCGCGTGGAACACCGGGTGGAACGCGCAGGCCGCAGGATCGAATTGACGGCGAAAGAATTCGCCTTGCTCGAATACCTGATGCTGAATGCGGGCCGCAAAGTGACGCGGTCGATGATCATCGAGCATGTGTGGAATCTGACCTTTGATACCACGACCAATGTGGTCGATGTGTACATCAACTACCGCTCATGAGTATGAGCATCGCCATCACAAACCGCCCGCTGGCCCGTGTCCTGGTCGTGGACGACAGCGCATTCATGCGCACGGCGCTGTCGCGCATGATTGCCTCCGAACACGGATTCGAGGTGGTGGGCACCGCGTGCAGCGGGAGGGAAGCTCTCGACTGCATCGGTTCGCTGGATCCTGATGTGATCACGCTGGACGTCGAAATGCCCGGCCTCAATGGGCTGGAAACTCTGCGCCAGATCATGATCCACTTTCCGCGTCCGGTCATCATGGTGAGTTCGACGAGCGAGACCGGCGTGGAGGCCACATTCAGCGCGCTCGGGGCCGGAGCCTTTGATTACGTTCCCAAGAAGATGTCCCCCGACTCGCTCGACATCCTTCACATTCGTCCCGACCTGATTGCCAAGATTCGCGCCGCCGCATTTTCCCGGCGCGCAAAATCCGGCGAATATGGGAGTCCGAAACCTTCGCAGTCCGCCGCGCACGAAACTCATTTTCCGACCTCGACGACAGCCGCGACTCCGGCGATCGTCGCCATCGGAACCTCTACCGGCGGTCCTAAAGCTCTGCAGGAAATTCTTCCGCGCTTTCCCCGCGATCTGCCCGTGCCCATCGTGATCGTCCAGCATATGCCGCCCGGATTCACCCAGCCCTTCGCTCAACGCCTGAACTCACTATGCTCCATCTTTGTGCGCGAAGCCGCGGATCGGGAAATCCTGCGGCCCGGCAACGCCTACATTGCGCCCGCGGGAATGCATATGACCGTGAGCCGATCCACAACCTCCCGCACCATGATCCGTCTCAATACGAATCCCGACAGCTTCTTGCATGTGCCATCGGTCGATGTTTTGATGAGATCAGTGGCGGAAACTTTTCGCACTCGCGCCATGGGAGTGATTCTGACCGGGATGGGCACCGACGGCGTGGAGGGCATGAAGGCCATCCATGAGTACGGGGGCTTTACCATTGCGCAGGACGAGCCGACCTGCGCTGTCTATGGAATGCCACGAGCCTGCGCGCAGTTGGGCATTCTGAACCGTATCGTTCCGCTGGAGCAGGTGCCGGGGCAAATCATTCAGGCAGTTCACTACCGCAAGCAGGCCTGACCTCAGCGCCCGACCGGGTCTTCGCGGCTCAGTGGCAGCGCGGCTTGTGATCCACAATTTGCCGGATTCGCTGCAATAGCACGCTACTTGAAAATGGCTTGGGCAGACACTCGATGGTGCTCATCTCTTGCCGCGCTATCTGCTCGCTGTATCCCGTAACCAGCAGCACCCGAAGAGCCGGATTTCTGTGCTGGAGCTTCCGCGCCAGCGTGCAGCCATCCTCGCCGCACAGGATCACGTCAGAGAGAAGAAAATCAATCTCGCTGTGCCGCTCCCAGACTTCTACTGCCTCAATGGAGTTGATCGCCGTCAGTACTGTGTAACCGGCAGAGACCAGGACCTCCCGCGTCACCTCGCGTACGAAGGCTTCGTCTTCCACGAGCAGTATGGTTGCGGAATGATTCCCTTCCACGACCCGTGGAAGAACTGGAACATCGCTGGCGATCTCAACTGGATGTGCGTACATGCGCTTGCGCGCTCCTTGTCCCCCATAAGACTCTAGCGACTAAGAAGAACATCGCCATCCTTCACATAAGCAGATGGAATACCATCGTGCGGACTTAGGTGCGTGCGGGGAACACAGGGGTTACGCGATTGCGCGGGCGCGCGAGCTTTATAACGCGGGCCTCGCTTTCCTGTTTCGGGATTCGCGGCGGAATCAAGGCCATTTGGGAACAGCCTCAGAGCTGCCCCTAGTCAAGGATTAATTCTACTTTCAAGCGTTCTACTTAGGGCTGCTTAGGATTGTTTGTTCTGGATCAAGCAGAATTTTGTGTACGCCCGCTGGCGCCTTCAGCCGAAACGAGGATTCCTCGCCGTCTGCAAACACTCGACCCAGGAAGACCGACTGCCTGCCCGTTGTTGCACCGTAGAGCGGGACCGAGGTTACAAGACCTTCGGGAGCATCGTGCTGCAAAATTGTGCCGCTGACCACAAGCTCCGTCCCTTTGGGGGTGAACTTTACGGTCTTCAGCTCCAGCTTGGGCAACGAAGTCCCGTTTATCCAACCGTCCAGAAACCAGTCCAGCGAATTTTTTCCTTCATAGCGGAGGGAGGCGGGGAGACCTTCTGCGAAAACGGCGAGCAACTCACGAGTGGTGATCGGCCGGCCCTGATAACGCTCACGAAGCCGTCGCAACGCGCGCATGAACGGTCCTTCCGCGCCGCCGTTCGCAGCCTTATGTCCGGCTGACGGGGAGGCGTCATCCAACATGGTTCGCAACATGTGAAACAGCCAGGTGGCGCGACCATAGCTGATCGCGTCATATCCTCCAGGAAAGCGCGAACACTCCAGGCGTCCGCCCAGGGTCACCGGGCCCGCATCTTTCGGAGACATTCCATCTTTGTCCGCCGTCAGCAAATCCTGGCGGTACTTGTCCATGACCTGACGGAATCCGGCGGGATTTTTTTCCTGCAGCATCAGCAGTGCGCTGTAATTCGCCAGCCCCTCGGAGAACCACTGATCGCGATAGGTCTCCCAGGTAATTAGATCTCCCCACCACTGGTGAGCCGTCTCATGCGCAGGCAACAATTGCTGCAGCAGAATTCGCTCTGGGGAGTAATGCATCTGCTCGCGTTCTTCCTGCGTGAGGAACGCATAGGAAGAAAGAAAAATGAGCCCCGGCCAGCCCTGGCTTTCGCGCCCCGGTATCTGGGTGAGCGACAGACGGCTATAGGGATACGGACCAAATCGCGCCGCGTAGTAGTCGATCGCCCGGGCAGCCTCTTGTGCAACTGCCACTTCGTTCTGCGCCGGCGAAGGGCGATAGGGCACAGTCACCTGCGGAGCGAGCCCGGTCGGGTCGGATGCGCTGGGCTCGATGACCTGAATCGCTGTGCTGGGAAAGTTGCGTTCGACTCCGACCGCGGCAAAGGTCTGAACCGTCACATCTCCGGCGTACGCAGTGGCGACGCGGTACTTGCCCAGATTAAATCCCGCGAGGGGGAGCGGCCTTTCGGAAACCCAGCGCGCAGTCTGATCTGTTTTTGTCTTAGGAAAATCCGTCTGAGCTGAAACCGGCGTGGGCTTTCCGGTCGCGACCAGCGTCCAGCCTGGCGGATATTCGAACTGCAGATCGTAATCCGCCATCGCCATTCCGCGATTCGGATACCATGCGCCGCGAGCGCCCACGTAGAGCAATCCTCCCCCGGCTTCGGCCAGCACTTCACCGCCATAGTCGAACTCCAGATCCATCTTCTGTCCGGCCTTCGTCGGCTCCGGCAGAATCACCGCCACGGCGTCATTTCCGCGCCGCGAAAGCTGCGTTCCTTCGACCGATGGATTGTGAATGAATTCAACCGGCTCTCCGTTGAGTTTCACGCCTTCCACTTGTAGAAATCGCGACAACTCGAACAGGAGGGCCCGCCGTCCGCTCTCTCGAGACTCAAGCTGCAAGTCAGCACGGCAATGCAGTTGTTTCGGAGGCTGCACCTCGGTCGTAATCGCGTACCGTCGAATTGCGACCCAGTCCTGCTCTTCGCCGTTCTCATAGCCGCTCGTTTCCGCGGGCTTATTCTGCGCCTTCGGATTAGGCAGTGAAAACGAGGACCAGACATCGTAGTAGACGTTTCCGTTTTTCGCGGCCTTGGCTTGGCCCGCCTGAATTTGCTCGTCCAGATGAGAATCGAAGGAGACGTCAAAAACACCTAGTTTGGTCCCTTGCAAGCGGGCGTGAAAATAATGATCGGATGCGTCTGCCTGAATTTTGTCCGCGCCGTCGGAAGCCGCCTGCCCGCCGGCTGGCAGCATGCGGCTGAAGGTGATCAACAACCGCATGGCATCGGAGCTCGCCAGATTCCGGGCTGTGGTATTCCAGCGCTCCACGAACTGCTGCTGATCTTCGTCCGGGGCGCGCAAATCCGGACGCAGTTCAGCAGGCACATCGTCATTGAAGCGAAAATATGCGGTCGCGAAGTGCTCCTCCAGAATTGCCATTCCAGTAAACAGGCTCATCGATCGCCGTTCCACATCACTCGGCGGGACCAGCAGCACTTCGCCTTCGCCTTCAAAGAAAGCTCCCGTGACCCGGCCCATCACGTCTTGGGTAAATGCGATGGTGCCGTCGTCGAGAGAGATGTGAATGGCGGAGCGCTCCAGGGATGCGCCCCGGACCTTATATACACGCGTTGCGTCGAGCCCCACCTGCCCCAACTGCAGGTAGAGCGCCTCGGCCGGCTTGGCGGGAGGACTCTGGCAGAAGGCGGGAATTGCACCAATAGCGATCAGGACCGCCAGCGTGAGCCGCACGCCTCCGATTGCCGTTAGTACCTTGGTCACCTCGGGGTGCTCTCTCACGTTGTTAGAATGCGCCTGAATGAGGTTTTCTGTCACGCTCGCCTTGATTTTCGCGGCCCTCGCATCGGCTTCCGCTGACACCATTCATCTCAAGAATGGACGCACCATCGTCGCTGACCATGTGCGGGAAATTGGCAGCCATTACGAATACGACCTCGGCGACGACTCATACGCCATTCCCAAATCTCTCGTCGATCACGTAGATGCCGGCGTTTCGCCCGCTCACGCCGCATCCGGCTCGGCGAAGATCGCGGATCTTCAGTCCTTTACCCCGGTCGACAGTCTCGCGAATGAGAGCTCGGTTTTCGTCGAGATTGTGAAAGAAGGCAAAGTCGATCCGGATGTGCTCACCCGCCTGGAACACAAAGGCAATGCCGAATTGAGCGCAACCGCGAACTTCATTGCCGGCAAGTTTGAATTCGATCACGGCAATGTCGCGCAATCGCGGCAGTACTTCGAGAGCGCCCTGCGTTTCCAGCCCGACAATTCTACGATTCTCACTTATTACGCCGCGTTGCTCGTGCGCACCGGAAATGCCGCGCAAGCCGTCCCGTACGCTCAGCGCGCGACCCGGTCCGCGCCCGATTCGGCCGACGCCTACACCATGCTCGGCTACTCGCAGTTCGCCTCCGACCGCACCAAGGAAGCCGTTTCATCCTGGAAGCGCGCCTTGGAGCTTCGCCCCGATGCGGCCGTCCAGCAGTTGCTGGCCAAGGCGCAGCGTGAGCAGAATGTCGAGTCCGACTTCACCCAGCATGAGAGCAGTCATTTCGTGCTGCACTACGAAGGGAAGCAGACCTCGGAGGCCTTTCGCTCGCAAATTGTGCAGGCGTTGGAATCGGACTACGACGACCTTGCCCGCGATCTGGGCAATCCGCCGCGCGACAGCATTCTCGTCACGCTCTACACCGAGCAGGCATTCTTTGACGTGACGCATGCGCCCAGCTGGTCGGGGGCGATGAACGATGGCAAATTGCGCATCCCAGTCAGCGGGTTGAGTTCGATGACCCCGGAGCTCGCGCATGTGCTGAAGCACGAACTGGCGCATTCATTCATTACGCAGCTCTCCGGCGGACGTTGCCCACCCTGGCTGCATGAAGGCATCGCTCAGATGCTCGAACCGAAGAGTCTCAACGGCGATGGCCGCCAGCTCGCGGTGCTCTTCAAATCGCAGCAGAACATTCCGTTGAACGCGCTGGAGGGAAGCTTCATGAGCTTCTCCGGCGGTCAGGCTTATCTGGCCTATGCCGAGTCTTTGGCGGCAGTGACTTACATCAACGATTCGTACGGGATCGGGGACATCCAGCGGATTTTGCAGCGACTTAGCCAGGGCGATTCCACCGAAGCCGCGCTGCGAGCCACCATCCATTCCGACTACGGCCAGCTGGAATCCGACCTGGGCAAATATTTGGCCGACAAATACGGCGAATAGTCTTTCCCCGAACATTCTCACCCGCCGGGCCAATCGCCCCCTGCCCTGTGACTCTTGTGCGAATCGGCGGTTTGCCCGATACCGCTTCCTATGCTAGTTTCGCTTGATCATTCATGCGCTCCCTTTTCCGCTCTCGCACCCCCGAACCGGCCGTGGTCGAGCCCGTTCCGACGATCTTTCCTAAGATCGAGGGGGCGGATATTGCCGCAGTTTTCACTGGCAACCGGATTGCCGGAGATTTCTACGATTCCATCCGGGTCAGCCCCGAGCGCGTTCTGTTCGGTTTGCTCGATGTCGCGGGACGGCGCGGCGACAATCGCGACCTGCTTCGCAAAGCGCAGGAAATCTTCCGCAATTCAGGGACAGAACTTTTCTCCCGCCCTGATATCAATGAATCCGAGACCATGACTGAGCTCAGCATCCTTCTTAATCGCGGGCTGATCGAATCTTCCAACGGAGTTCATTCCTGCCCGGCGTTTATCGGGTGCTATCACGAAAAATTCGGAACGCTCTGCTACACCAATGCCGGGCACACTCCGGGCCTGCTGCGCGACGACTCCAGCGTCAGCGAGCTTCGGCCCACCGGTCTGCCGCTGGGTCTGTTTTCACACGCGACTCTTGACGCTCCAACGGTCGCTCTCGAGAAGAATGCAGCTCTTCTGCTGGTTTCGCGGGGAGTGCTGGAATGCAGCGCCCGCCAAGGGGCCAACTCAGAGTTTGGAATGGATCGGGTCAAGCAACTTTTTGCCGAAGACAAGATGCAAAAGGCACAGGCTCTGTGCACCTCGATCCTGAATGCCGCGGATGAGTTCGCCTGCAAAACACCTCTCAGCGATGACCGCACGGCGTTGGTGCTGGTTCGGGCGGCCTGAGGACATCCAACTTTTCGCGGCAAATGGCCGTCTAAGCGAGAGGATTCAGCATTATCAGTAGTAAAATATTGAAATTGGCCCGCCTCTTCGCCCTGCCATCCCAGGGAGCGATGGGCCTGTGCATCCTATGAAAAAAGTTGCCCTCACCCTCATTGTGCTGACCTGCCTGCCCGCGCTCGCGGCCGGGCAAGTTGTCGAAGAAATTATTGCCCGCGTCAACAATCAGATCATCACGCGCTCGGAATTCCTGCGCAGCAAAGATCAACTGAAAGACGAGGTCAAGCAGCAGGACGTGGCTAACGCCGATAAGGCCTACACCGACCGTGAAAAAGATGTGCTGCGCGATCTGATCGACCAGCAACTCCTCCTCGAAAAAGGCAAAGATCTCGGCATCACCGGCGATACCGACCTGATCAAGCGCGAAGATCAGATGCGCAAAGACATGAAGCTGGATTCCATCGAGGATCTCGAGAAAGAGGCCCAGAAACAGGGCATTTCCTGGGAAGATTTTCAGCAGAACATGCGAAACCAGATCATCACGCAGAAAGTGATTAGCGATCAGGTCAGCGGTCACCTCTCGCTGACTCACGACGAAGAGCAGAAATTTTACGATGAGCACAAAAGTGAATTGGAGCAGCCGGAAGCGATTCGCTTGAGCGAAATTCTGGTCGCACCGAAGGTGCCGGGCAACGATCCTGCGAAAGCTGCCGCCGCAGCCTCTGGCGCGCCAACTTCAGACAAACCTGACGACGCCGCGAAACAAGCTGCTGAAGACGAGGCCCTGAAAGCCGCCGAGGCCAAGGCGAACGACTTACTCAAGCAGATTCGCAGCGGCGCCAGCTTTGACGAAATGGCGAAGAAAAATTCCGACGGTCCCTCGGCTGCGGACGGCGGCGCGCTCGGCGTATTCAAGCGCGGGCAATTGGCCAAGGAACTCGAAGACAAAACCTTCGCCATGAAGGCCGGAGAGGTCACGGATGTGATCCGCACCAAGCAGGGCTACGTGATCTTGCGGGTGGACGAGCACCAGATGGCCGGCATTCCGCCCATGAAAGACATCCTGCCCAAAATTCAGGACGCGCTCTACTACCAGAAGCTGCAGCCTGCGCTGCGCACGTATCTCACGAAGCTACGCGAAGACGCGTATATCGATATCCAAACCGGGTACGTCGACAGCGGCGCCAGTCCGAACGAGACCAAGCCGGTGGAAACTGCGACCGCCAAGGAAGCCGACGCCAAGAAGCTAGCCAAGAAGAAAAAGAAGAAGCTGGGCGTCCTGTGAGGCGGTCGGAGCGCTGATGGCGGGCATCATTAGATCACTTCTGCTTTATACTCAGACGCACAACCCATGAAGGACTTCTACATCTGCGATTGTGCGCGCCACGAAAACAAGATCATCACCTCGAACTTCGTCGTGGTTGTAAAACAGATCAAGCCTAAGAAGAGTGGCGAGCCTTACCTCGCCCTGACGCTCGGCGACCGCAGCGGCCAGATCGAAGCCAAGATGTGGGACAACGTCGAGGAGGTTCTCGAGGGCTTCGAGCAAGATGACTACATCAAAATCAAAGGACTGATTAACAAATACAAACAGCGTTTCCAGCTAACCATTCACAAGCTGCGCAAACTGGGCGAGACCGAAGTCGAGTTCGAAGACTACCTGCCGAAGACGACGAAAGACATTGATGCGCTTTGGCGAACCCTGCAGGATTTCATTGCGACCTTCCAGAACCAGCACTTGAAATCGCTTGTGGAAGCGTTCATGGCCGATTCGGCAATCGCGTCCGCCTATCGAAATGCGCCGGCAGCGAAGACGCTGCATCACGCCTACATCGGCGGCCTTCTCGATCACGTCGTCTCCCTGTTTCGCTCCTGCGATCTGATGTGCCGAAATTATCCCCAGATCAATCGCGATCTGCTCCTGACGGGCGCCTTCTTCCACGACATCGGCAAGATTCACGAACTGACGTATAACCGGTCCTTCTCGTACACGACCAAGGGCCAGCTGCTCGGACACATGATCATTGAACTGGAAATGTTGCAGGAGAAACTGGCGCGCCTGCCCGGGTTTCCCGATGAACTCAAGACCCTGGTCGAGCACCTGATCATCAGCCATCACGGCCAATACGAATTTGGATCGCCCAAGCTGCCCATGTTTCCCGAGGCCCTGGTGTTGCACTATCTCGACGACCTCGACTCGAAGATGGAAGCGATGCGGGCGCAGTTCGAGCGCGAGTCGATGCTCGACGGTCCATGGTCCAGTTACAATGCTTCGCTCGGCCGGCCTCTGCTCAATACTGAAAGGTTTCTTAATCCCAAGAAAACCCCAGCGCCGGAACATACGCCTGAGCCCGCCGCTGAAAGTGAAGCCGAATCTGCCGAACCCGTTCCGACGTTGCCCGGCCTTGAACCGCAGCGTTAAAGTGAAACGCGACGCGGTCGATGTTTGATGCCGGCCAGCGTTAGGGCCCTATGCAATGAGTCATCCATCCTTCGATTTCGGGCGTTTCGAAGTTCTCACATTCGACTGTTACGGCACGCTCATCGACTGGGAGACCGGCATTCTCTCCGCGCTCCACCGCATCCTTGGGGCTCACGACAAGCCCGTAGACGATGCGACCGTGCTGAAACTCTATGGAGATTTCGAACAGCGGGCTGAGAGTGGTCCGTTTCAGTCATATCGCGAAGTGTTGCAGTCCGTGGTCCGCCAGTTCGGCAAAGAGTTCTCGTTCGAGCCGACGGAACAGCAAGTCCTCTCGCTGCCCGACTCGCTGCCTTCCTGGAAGCCATGGCCCGACACCGTGGGAGTCCTTTCACGACTGCAGTCGCGCTTTCGCTTGGCCGTGATCTCCAACGTCGATGACGATTTATTTGCCGGCACGCGTCCCCAACTCGGAGTCGTCTTCGACGAAGTGATCACGGCGCAGCAGGCGCAGGCCTACAAACCGTCACTGAAAATATTCGAGCTTGCACTTAGCCGTATTCACGCTCCGGCGCACCGCATCCTGCATGTCGGGCAGAGTATTTATCACGACGTGATTCCGGCGCAGGCTCTCGGACTGGCCACGGTGTGGGTCAACCGGCCATCGAAACGACCCGGCGTTGGAGCGGTGAAGGCTGCCGAGGCCCGACCCGATCTGACGGTTTCGAGCCTGGCAGAATTAGCTTCAGTGGCGGCGAAGGAGTAACGCGGACGTTCTTAAAAGTTAGCCGGCAGTTTCAAAACGCGTTCCTGAATGGCCCGCATCACCAACTCGGCCTTGTTGTGAATTCCCAGCTTGCGCATGAGATTAAATTTGTGCGCGTCGACCGTTTTAATGCTGAGTCCCAGATTGTCGGCCACGGAACGAACCGTCTTACCTTCTGCCAGCAAGCGCAGCACTTCCCGTTCCCGAGTAGTGAGTCCGCGGGCGCTCAAGCCTGTTTTCTTAGGCGACGATTCCTGGAAAAAATCGCGCGCCGCCGGCTCGCCTGTCGACTTGCCGTGATGAACCTCCCGTACCATGCGCACCAACTCTTCCACCGAAGTCTGGCGTAGAGCGCAGGGCATTCCATCCACATCCGGTTCTGGCATGCTGGAATCCAGGGTGAGAAATACAACCTGGCTCTGAGCCGATATCTGGGTGATCAGATGCGCCTCGATGAGCGCCTTGTCTGTGATGACCACATCCGGCCGAAATTCGAACACCAGTTGGAGTGCCTCGGCGGGAGATCCTGCTTCGGCAATAACTTCCAGCTCAGCCTCGTCTTCCAGCAGACGCCGCAGTCCCTGGCGCAAGAGCACATGCTCAAGCACCAGCACGCAACGAATCCTGCCAACTGTGGGCACTACTTCGCACCGCTCTTTGGAATAGAGCACGAATTTCCCTTCAGGCCAGAAGAATTACGGAGCAGCGCGGAACGGCTCGAACCCCTTGATGGAATACTGGTTTAAGGCTACATTGTACACTCCGAAAGCGTATTTGTTCGCCAAAATCCGCGCTCCTCGCGCATTTTCAGGCATGCCCGCTTGCGGCCGCCTTCTCTTCGCCCCTATTCAGGTACAATCAAAAATTTATGTTGCGTTACTTCACTGCCGGAGAGTCTCATGGCGAAGCTTTGATCGCCTTTCTATCGGGAATTCCGGCGGGACTGCGGATCGACCAGAGTTTCCTCGACCGCGAGCTCTGGCGGCGGCAGCAGGGATATGGTCGCGGCGGCCGCATGAAGATTGAGCGCGACACTGCGCATATTCTTTCCGGCGTTCGTCACGGAACCACCATCGCCTCCCCGATCTCGATTCAGTTGCAGAATAAAGACTGGAAAAACTGGCAGGAATCCTTGCCGGTGGGCGATGGCGACCCGGACAAACATAAGAAGGTGAATTCTCCCCGGCCCGGCCATGCCGACTTGGCGGGAGCGCTGAAATACAACTTTCCGGAAGCGCGGTATGTGCTGGAGCGGGCCTCGGCTCGCGAATCAGCCGCGCGTGTGGCCGTGGGCGCAATCGCCAAACTCTTCCTGAAGGAACTCGGTATCGAAGTTCTCAGCCATGTGGTAGCCACGGGCGGCGTGGCGCTCAAGAAGGAAATCCCGTGGATGGAGATTCGCGCGCTCTACTATCGCGAAGAAGTGCTGCTCAACTGCGCCGACCCAGAAGCTGAGCAACAGATGAAGGCCGAAGTGGACAAGGTGCTGCGAACCGGAGACTCGGTCGGCGGAGTTTTTGAGGTGGTGGCGCACGGCGTTCCCCCGGGACTGGGAACGTACGCGCAGTGGGACGAGCGTCTCGACGCTATGCTCGCGGCTGCGGTCATGTCGTTACAAGCAGTGAAGGCCGTGGAAATCGGGAGCGGGGTCGCGTCAGCATATTCGCCGGGATCGACGGTGCACGATGAGATCGGCTACAACGCCGAGTCCGCATTCACCGCTTTCTCCCGCACGCACAATAATGCGGGAGGCATTGAAGGCGGCATCTCCAATGGTCAGGAAATTCGCGTGCGCGGCTACTTGAAGCCGATTTCGACGCTGCGCCGGCCGTTGCAGTCGGTCGACTTCTCGACGCGCCAGCCGGTCGAAGCTGCCTACGAGCGCTCCGATGTGTGCGTCGTTCCAGCCGCCGGAGTTGCCGCAGAGTCCATGGTAGCGTTGACGCTTGCACGCTGCGCCCTGGAAAAATTCGGCGGCGACTCCGTGCTGGAGACACTGAGAAATTTTTCTGGCTACTGCCAGCAATTGAAAAACTACTGATGATCTATCCCATCGTAAAGTACGGAAACCCCGTCCTCGAGACGCCCTCGGAGACGGTCACAATCTTCGACGAAGAATTGAAGACACTCATCGACGACATGTTCGAGTCCATGTACGCTGCGCACGGCGTCGGCCTGGCTGCGCCGCAGATCGGTATTGGACGCCGCATTGCCGTCATCGACGTCACTTTCATGGAAGATCCAAAAGCGAAGCTCGTTCTGATTAATCCTGAGATTATCCACACGGAAGGAAAACACTCGCAAAGTGAGGGATGCCTGAGCATTCCCGATTTCCGCGAAAACGTCACCCGCCCGAACAAGGTGACGGTGCGCGCGCAAGATGTTCACGGAAAAGTTTTTGAGAAGACGGGAGAGGAATTGCTGGCCCGCGCTTTGATGCATGAAACCGATCACCTGAACGGCAAGCTTTATATTCGCCATCTCAGTGCGCTCAAGCGCGACCTGATAAAACGCAAAATCAAGAAGTTGATCAAAGCCGGCGAATGGTAGAGATTGAGTAATTGAGTGATCGGAGAATTGAGTCAAGGAAAGTCCTCGCCCTCCTGCTACCGTGTCGACGTAATCGCTTAATGACTCAATCGCTTAATGATTCTAATGAGGGGATGACTCAATCGCTCGATCTCGTCTTCTGCGGCACGCCGCAATTCGCCGTTCCAACGCTCGAAGCGCTGGCTGCGGCTGGATTCCGCATCTGCCTGGTTGTGACCCAGCCCGATCGCCCTAAAGGTCGCGGCCTGGAGGTGATCGCATCTCCCGTCAAACAATCTGCGGTGAAGTTGAACCTTCCCGTGACTCAGCCCGAGCGCATCAAGAACAACGAAGAATTCCGCTCACAAATCACAGCGCTCCAGCCCGAGGCGATCATTGTTGTCGGTTACGGACGCATCATTCCACAATGGATGCTCGATCTCCCGCCGCTCGGCAATCTCAATCTACACGCGTCGCTGCTGCCGAAATACAGAGGCGCAGCGCCCATCCAGTGGGCCATCGCGCAGGGCGAAACGGTGACGGGCGTAACCGCGATGCGCATTGATGCCGGCCTCGACACCGGCGATATTCTCCTGCAGCGAGAACTCCCCATCGCTCCCGATGATACTTCGCTGACCCTCTCACCGCGCTTAGCGTCCGTCGGCGCGGAACTCATGATCGAGACGCTAGCCGGTCTGCGAGCGGGAACAATATCTGCCCGTCCGCAAGACAACTCACAGGCCACGCTCGCACCTATCCTGAAGAAGGAAGACGGTCTGATTGATTTCACGCTGCCTGCTCAAGAAATTCTTAATCGAATGCGCGGATTTCAGCCCTGGCCCGGTGCGTTCGCGAAATTCCGCGGAAAGAATGTGCAGATCCTGAAAGCACAGATCGTAGTCGCGCGGGATTATTTGCCTGCCGCAGAATTGAGCATCAAAGGAAATAAGCTGCTCGTCGGTTGCGCCCAAAACACATCTCTTGAGATCCTCGAGATTCAATTGGAAGGGAAGAAGCGCAGCTCCGCCACCGATTTCGTGCATGGATACCGCCCAACGCCGGGAGAGAAGCTGACCGCCTCGTGACTCCGTGACCTCTGTGGTGAAGGTTCTTGGTTTTGCAGCAAAGCCTACAATCTCAAACGATGCCAGTATCTCCAGCCCGCGCCGCCGCGTTCGACATCCTGGTCCGCGTCGAACGCGAGTCGTCATTCGCATCTGAGCTGCTGCATTCCTCAGCCTACGATCGGCTGTCGACTCCGGATCATTCCCTGGCCACCGAGCTGGTGATGGGCGTGCTGCGCTGGCGTCCCAGTCTGGACAATGAGATTGCATCCGCGTCCGCGCAGCCTCTGGCGAGACTTGATCTGGAAATCCTCATCGCCCTTCGTTTGGCTCTCTACCAGTTCCGCCACCTCGATCGCATTCCGCCGCGCGCCGCACTGCACGAGAGCGTTGAACTGGTAAAACGAGCGCGCAAACGTTCGGCGGCAGCTTTCGTCAATGCCGTGTTGCGAAAACTTTCCACCTCATCGCCACTGCCGCGAAATTCGCCCGATGTTTTCGATTCAGTGGAATCCATCGCCCAGGCGCTCGCGCATCCGCTTTGGCTGGTGGAGCGCTGGGCCTGCGAGTACGGATTAGCCGCAGCCACCGAGATCTGCAAGCGCAATCAGTCGATTCCGGAAGTTGCCGCGCGTCTTCGCACGGCAATCGCCGAGGAGCAACTCGCGGAGACCGGAATTATTCTCGCTCCCGGCAAGCTCCTGCGATCGGCGCGCCTCGTGCAAGTGGGGGACATTACAAAAACCCCGCAGTTTCGCAGCCGCGGAATCGTCATTCAAGACGAGGCCTCGCAGCTGGTCGCAACCCTCGTCGGGGAAGGGGAGAACATTCTCGACTGCTGCGCCGCCCCCGGTGGGAAAACGCTGGCGATATCCGATCGCAATCCGGAGTCAACAATTCTCGCGGTTGACCTTCATCCTCACCGCGCCCGTCTTCTTCAAACCCTGCTCGCGCCTCGAACCGCAACGCAAATAAAAGTCATCGTTGCCGATGCCCGCAGTCTTCCGTTCTCACGGCAGTGCGATCGCGTTCTCGTCGACGCTCCGTGCTCCGGCACGGGCACACTGGCGCGCAATCCTGAAATAAAATGGCGATTGAAGCGAGACGATATTGCGGATCTCCAGCAGCGGCAACGTGCCATCCTGCAGGCAGCCATGACCCAGGTCGCTTCGGGCGGACGGCTCATTTATTCGACCTGTTCATTGGAACGGGAAGAAAACGAAGACGTCGTTGAGTACGCGCTAAAATCAGACCCGCTCTTTCAACTCGTCGATTGCGGCCCCGAACTCGACCGTCTCAAAACAGCGGGCGAGCTAGTGTGGCCCGAAACAGCTTCGCTCACGCGCGGTCCCTATCTGCGCACGATTCCAGGAATCCATCCCTGCGAAGGATTTTTTGCCGCAATTGTGCAGAAGCAGTAGGAAAGGTTTCTAGCGCACTTCAAAACTAACGGTCGCGCCGGCCAGCACTTTCTGTCCCGCCGCCGGATTCTGAACCGCAACAATGCTCGCGGGCGACGCCTGCGCTGTGGGACTTGGCGCTGGAGCGGATGGACTAATCTCTTCAATCGAAGGCGGAGGCACAACTCCGACCGTGCCCAGCTTGAATCCCGCATCCTGCAAGGTTCGACTTGCCGCCCCGAGCGGCTGACCCACAAAGCTGGGCATCACGTAGGCCGGAGGATCGGCCTGGTCGGTCACCAAAAGGCTGATCTTCGGCGCCAGAACCTGGGTCGCGTTCGCGGTGGGACTCTGCGCCAGCACCTGATCCGCCGGAATCGGCAGCAGCCCGACCGATGCGACCGAAGCCACGTCCAGCCCACGACGGCGTATGTTCAACTCCGCTGCATGTTCGCTTTGCCCGGTCACATCCGGAATAGCAACCCGTGTCGGCCCCAGACTCTGGGCTACGCGGACCTGCCAGCCGCGCCGCACCTTGGTTCCCGGCAGCGGCAATTGCGACATGATTTTTCCCTCGGGAATTTGCGGGCTGTAGTATTGCCGCTCAATCTCGACCTGCAGCCCCAATCCGCTGGCCGCCCTTTCCGCTTCCACCGGAGTCAGCCCGACCAGCGCAGGCACGGCTACCTCGCGCCCGTGAATGGCAAAGCGCATAGCCGTCAGCCCCGAAACCATGGCGACCAACAACAGCACCAGGCTCAAGAGCACGAATCGAAAAGCCGACTTCAGCGGAATCGCCATTCATCCTTTCGTAGGTGAGAGAGAACTGCTATGTCAATAACATACAACCAGTGGCAAGACTTACCCCGTTTTCTAATACATCCGCTAACTTTCCGCCGCAATGTAATAGAAGCAGGGCGTTCTTTCTGCGAGGTGCGCCATGGTCAAACTGGAGTATCATCAAGCTGTGCGGCACTGGATCCCGGCTTCCGTCGCGCTTTCTGGCTTACTCGCTGTGAGCTTAGTTTTTGTGTCTCCCCTCCAGGCTCAAGTTCCGGGCTCCGCGCCCAGTCCTACGGGTGCAGTGCGGCCGTTCACCGGCGCGGTCCAACCCACGACTGGCACCGTAAGACCGCCGACCAGCGTCACGCCTGGTCGAGCCGGCATGGGCATCGGCTCATCGATTCCCGGCTCTCGAAATCCCTTCTCAGGTTCCCGCACGGGCACAGACAAGGACCGCGATAGAGATAGAGATCACCGTCATCACCCGGATCATAATGGCGCGTACGGTTTCGTGCCTTACGCGGTTGCTATTCCATATGCGCCGGACGACGAGAGTGCGGCCGACGCTCCCGAATCGGACTACGACTCCGACTACCAGGGGGGACCGACTGTATTCGACCGTCGCGGATCCGGAGAAGACTCCTACGTTCCTCCGGTGGAAAACGATCTGGCGCCGCATTCTGGGCAAGGCCGCACGCAGGATGCGCTGGCGAGCGAAACGCCGCAGCTGCCTACGGTTCTCGTCTTTAAAGATGGGCACAAGATAGAGTTGGGAAACTATGCCATTCTCGGCGACACACTCTTCGATCTGACTCCCGGACATCCGCGCCGGATCGCGCTCGCTTCTCTCGATCTCGACGCAACGCGCCAGCAGAATGATGATCGCGGCGTGGTCTTTCAACTTCCGGCGTCAGCGCAGGGAAGTTAATCAATGCTGAGAGCCTTTGCCATTTCGTTGCTGGCCGCCGTTTTGCCGATCGCCTTGCATGCCCAAAGGATTTCGTCCGGTCGACACTTTGCGCCGGGACACTCTGGCAATGCCGATAGCTTCGCCGGCCGGCGTTCCTTCGCTTATCCTGCCGGATTTTTTCCAGCGTACTACGATGACGCGCTGCTCGACTCGGGATACCCGGTCGCATCTCAGCCACCGTTGATTATGATGCCGTATCCGCCCGCGCAGGAACTCTCGCCCCAGCCAGTTTCCACTCCGATGCAGCCGCTCATGATCGAACTGCAAGGCGGGCGCTATGTTCGAATCAGCGGCGACGACGATTCACGAGCAGAGATCATCAATGGCAATGCAGTGCAGGCGGACTCAGCTTCTGGCTCCGGAGTGACGGCTCGCAACGAACTGCCTGCCGCGATTCTTGTGTATCGCGATGGCCACCAGCAAGAGGTGAACGACTACACGATTGCGGACGGAATGTTATATGCCCCGGGAAATTTCTACGCCGACGGGGCGTGGACCAAAAAGATCGAGCTTTCCGCACTGAATCTTCCGGAAACTGTTAAAGCCAACCAGTCCCGGGGAATCCGATTCCTGCTTCCAACCGCTCCCAACGAAGTGATCGTCGGCCCGTAACCCCGCCCCTATCTCTCCGACTTTTTTCTTTACGCCGCACGAGCGAACGCCGCTTGTAGCTTGCGCTGCTCCGATCTTCTTTCTCGACTTCGCAACATGGGCAACTCGACCAGATAGTAGGAAGCACTAGCCAGCGCGAGAGCGAACAGGATGGAGTACCACGGCCGCGGATGCAGGCCGAACACAAAGACCTGCTGCCACAGATAAAGGCTGTAACTGATTTTTCCCAGCCACACCACGGGCCGCACATTCAATATCCAATAAGGCGTTTGGACCA
Organism: uncultured Acidobacteriota bacterium; assembly: GCA_963701925.1. Classification (GTDB taxonomy): domain Bacteria; phylum Acidobacteriota; class Terriglobia; order Terriglobales; family Acidobacteriaceae; genus Sulfotelmatobacter. The sequence goes on along the minus strand of CAVPBQ010000001.1, from coordinate 31,389 downwards.
CGTGCAGGAGCAGTCCGGCAATGGACGCGTGCATCAAAGGCCACAGGACAACCAGCAGCACTAGCGAGAGATGAAATCGTGACCGCCCCAAATCCACTGGAACGAATGCGATTGGCAGCAGCAACAGGACGGCCCACGCGGCCTTGATCCTTGGCAGTCGAGGCGCGAAGATCCCCAGCAGGCAGCCAATGGCAAGCACGTCGGCAACCGCGGGAAAAGTTTCATCGGCGCGGCCGTGCAAGTTCAGTAAATGACAGGCGACGCGATACAGCGGAGCGAAGGCAACAACTCCCAATAAGATAGCCACCCGATGGCGGTGCCATTTTTTCAGCACGCCCGGCCATAAGAAATAAAACTGCTCCTCCACGCTGAGCGACCAAAGGTGGCCGAGAAACCAGGGATGGCTGAAATCGAAATTCGCCAGGTAAAGCGCGGCCGCTGCCATGTGATACCAGCGCAGCTCGTGCCGGAACAGAAAGAAGACGGGCAGCATAAACGCGATCGCAGCTGGAAAGATGCGGTATGCCCGTCGCACATAAAATTGCGCCAGACTGATGGTCGAGGTCTTGCCGTGCTCTTTCAGCAGGAGCGTGGTGATCAGGTATCCGCTAATGATGAAAAAGATTCTGACTCCCAGATTGGCGAACGCTCCAGCGACATCGGAGTGATATCGCAGCTCCGCCCAATGCCCGACCACGACCAGCACGATGGAGGTCGCGCGCAGCCCATCGAGCGAAGGAATCCGGTTCATTGGCGCAGACTAGCAGCCGCGGAGGAATATTCTCAGTGACGGATAACCCACAATCGCAAGGAAATTTTCGGGGGTTCCCAACTCGGAACCGGATCGCTCGAAACGCGCTCCCGACGCCCTCGAAGTCCCTGATCCGTGGTAAAATAAACCTAGTCTCAGGGCCACATAACATCATTAAATGCAACCGGTTGCGTGATTGTGCGAGTCGAACAACAACTCGCCCTCGAGCCCTGGCGATCGACCAATAGATCAGCGTCTAGAAAAACAAAAAACACATGGCTGACGAACAGAATCCAGAACTACCTTTGACTCCTCCGCCGGGCGGCGATGGTACTGGCCCCGGCGCGGCGAATATTCAACCGGTCAACATTGAAGAGGAGATGCGGCGGTCGTATCTCGACTATTCAATGTCGGTGATCATTGGCCGCGCGCTGCCTGATGTGCGCGACGGATTGAAGCCGGTTCACCGGCGAATCCTCTACACGATGCAGCAGATGGGGCTGCAGCCCAATCGCGCTACACGCAAATGCGCTCGTATCGTCGGCGAAGTGATGGGCAAGTATCATCCGCACGGCAACCTCGCGGTGTATGACGCCCTCGTCCGCCTCGCTCAAACTTGGAGCCTGCGTTATCCGCTGATTTTTGGTCAGGGAAATTTCGGCTCGGTCGACGGAGACCCACCAGCCGCCGATCGTTACACCGAAGCCAAACTCGCCCCGGTTTCGACCGCGCTGCTCGAAGACCTCGATAAAGAGACGGTCGACTTCCATCCCAACTATGATGGCAGCGAAGTCGAGCCCGACGTTCTGCCCGCGCGCATTCCCAATCTTCTGGTCAACGGTTCCGACGGTATCGCCGTCGGCATGGCGACGAAAATTCCGCCGCACAACCTGACCGAAATCATCAATGCGACCATCACGCTGATCAACAATCCGAACGCGCAGCTGCCCGAAATTCTAAAAGACGTCCAGGGCCCCGATTTTCCGACTGCCGGCATCATTCACGGCCGCGCTGGAATTTTTGAGGCCTATCGCACTGGCCGCGGCCGCTTCATCATGCGCGCGAATGCCGCCATCGAGACCTTCAGCAAAGATCGCGAAGCGATCATCGTCACTGAAATTCCCTACCAGGTGAACAAGTCGGTTCTGATCAAGCGCATCGCGCAACTGGTCAACGACAAGGATATCGAAGACATTTCTGACGTACGCGACGAAAGCGACCGCGACGGCATGCGCATCGTCATCGAACTCAAGCGCGGGGCTGAACCGCAGATCGTTCTGAATCAGCTCTTCAAGCACACGCAGATGCAGGAAAGTTTTTCGATGATCCTGCTGGCGGTGGTCAACGGACAGCCTCGTGAAATGGGCATCATCCAGACCATCAAGTACTTCATCGAGCATCGCGTCGACGTGGTGCGGCGGCGCACTGCCTACCTGTTGCAGAAGGCGAAAGACCGCGAGCACATTCTCGAAGGCTACCTCAACGCGCTCGACCACCTCGACAACGTGATCGTCATCATTCGCGGCAGCGCGAATCGCGCCGACGCCCGCGAAAATTTGGTAGCGTACTTCGGCGGCAAGAAAATCGACATCAACACGACCGGCCGCGCTCCCAAGATTGACGCGGAGAAGCCGTTCACGGCGAAGCAGGCCGATGCGATTCTCGAACTGCAATTGCATCGCTTGACCAAGCTTTCGATCGATGAGATCTCGAATGAACTGAAGCAAGTTCGCGACAACATCGCGGAATACGAATCCATCCTCGGCTCCGAGAAAAAGCTGCGCACGGTCATCATCAAAGAGCTGGAAGAAGTGAAGAAGCTCTATGGCGACGAGCGCCGCACGCGCATCGAAGACGAAGCCGCTGAGATCGTCCTGGAAGACCTGATCGCTGACGAGCAGGTCGCGGTCACGGTCAGCCACTCCGGCTACATGAAGCGCACGCCGATCTCCACCTACCGCATGCAACGCCGCGGAGGCACGGGCCGCACCGGGATGAAGACGCGCGACGAGGATTTCGTCGAGCATCTGTTCCTCGCCTCGACGCACGCCTACATTCTGATTTTCACGAATAAAGGCCGCGTTTACTGGCTGAAAGTCTACGAAATACCTGACGTCAGCGCTGCCGGAAAGGGCAAGCACATCGGCAACCTGGTTGGCCTGCAGCCCGGTGAAACCGTCAAGACGATGCTGGCTGTCCGCAATCTTGAAGAAGAAAATAAATACATCTTCTTCGCGACGCGCCACGGACTGGTCAAGAAATCGGAGTTGCGTGAGTTCATGCACGTGCGGTCGATCGGGATCAACGCCATCGGCATCGAAGAAGGCGACGAACTGGTGGCGGCGCGCATCACCGACGGCAACCAGATTGTCTTCCTCGCGTCACACGAAGGCATGGCGGTCCGCTTCGACGAGAGTCACGTGCGCGCCATGGGCCGCGCCGCGTTTGGCGTCTGGGGCATCGACCTCGAAGAGAAGGACTACGTGGTCGGCATGGCCACCACGACTAAGCCGGGCGCTCCGGCACCCGCCAAGGAGAAAGTCGAAGGCGAGCCGGAGGTCGTCGACGCAACCGTAAAGGGCGACCTGATTCTCTCGGTCACTGAAAACGGATTCGGCAAGCGCACCGCCGCCGACGAATACCGCCTGACAAACCGTGGCGGCAAAGGCGTGATCAACGTGAAAACGACCGAGCGCGTCGGCAAAGTGGTTGCCATCGCGCAGGTCGACGACACTTCAGAAGTGATGCTGATCAGCCACTACGGAAAAATCATTCGCATGGATTCGACCACGATCCGCGAGTCGGGCCGCAACGCACAGGGTGTACGCCTGCTGCAACTCGAACCGGGAGACCGCGTCGCCGCGGCCGTGGTGATCGCGCCCGAAGCCGAACCGAATGGCAATGGGGGCACGCTGATCCAGTAAATAGCGGAAATCCCAAGTCCCGCAAGTATGGCGGGGCTTGGGGCGTTCTGCAAAGGCGCCACGGCTGTCTGTTGTTTCTCTCGCCCGTCAATAAAAGAAGCCCAGGCAGCCCGAAACTGCGCAACCTTTTCCGCTGACTGGCATCTTTACCGGAACACAGTTAAGCCGGTCGATTCATTTTGTCGATTCGTCCACGGCGTTATTTGGCGCATGTTTATGTTGTTACCACCTTGAACCGATATAGATATTTCTGTTACAAGATTTCTAAATAGGCCCACGTCGTCCGCATAATCCGCTTGGGGAAAGAAACCCGAGGCATCAGCCTCCCTAGCTGTCCGTACTAGAAACGGGCATACGAATTCTGCAGAGTCGGCGCCTTGAAAGTGTTCAGGCGCCGGCCTTGATCCATATTTTTTGGAGTTCGGATGCGGTTCAGTAGCAGATCGATTGCAGCCGGAAGCACCGCTATCTTCTGCGCTTCCGGAACCCCGCTCAGTAACGCGAGTTCGTGTGTACCCGTCAGCCAGGTCATTTTACTTTTCAGCAGTTCCCCAACTCACATCTCAGCGCCGGAGGAAGCAAATGGCGACCAATCTCGTTCAAATCGAAAATGATTCTGAAATCAAACAACGACTTGAGGCCGAACGCGCGCGCTTGCGGAAGATTGCCGGACTCGACGCGCCGGAGCACTTCCACCGCCCGGTGGAGCGCGCTTTCACAGCGGAGCAGCGCAGCCATACGACCATTTTGTTTGGAGGATTCACCTGGAAACATGAGGACTTGATCCGCGCCGTGTTCCAGGGTTGCGGTTATCGCTGCGAGAAGTTGCCCGTTCCCGACGTGCCTGCCTTCCAGACTGGTAAAGAGTTCGGAAATAACGGCCAGTGTAATCCGACCTATTTCACGGTCGGCAATCTGGTGCAGTATCTCCAGTTCCTGGAGAAAGAGGGCCTCTCGCGCGACGAGATCCTCAATAACTACGTTTTTTTCACCGCCGGTTCGTGCGGCCCCTGCCGTTTCGGCATGTACGAAGCGGAATACCGTTTCGCGCTGAAGAATGCGGGCTTCGACGGGTTCCGCGTTTTGCTGTTCAAAGACAGTGACGGCATCAAGGCCGCATCGGGAGAGCCTGGCCTGAAGTTCTCGATTGACTTCGGCTTCGGAATGCTCAACGCCATGCATCTCGGCGACGTGATCAACGATTTGATCTACCAGATTCGTCCCTACGAGGTGAACAAGGGCGAGACCGACCGCGTCTTCCGCGAGATGGTCGACGGCCTGTGCGAAGACTTGAAGAATCGCAAGGCTTTTGAGATCGAAAAGAGCGCGCCGGAGTGGGCCAAACCGAAGTTCAAGAGCAACAAAATCCTCCGCAACACCTTCAACGTTTTCGGAAAATGGCACGAGCACATGTGGGGCAAGGACTATCTGAACGCGCTGGAGACGGCGCGCCAAAGAATGAACGCGATTGAAGTTGATCGCACGCGCGTGAAGCCGCTAGTGAAGATCACCGGTGAATTCTGGGCCCAACTTACGGAGGGCGACGGCAACTTCCACATGTTCGACTTCCTGGAGCGCGAAGGCTCACAGGTGCTGGTGGAGCCGATCGCGACCTGGGTCGCTTATCTGATGTACCAGGCGAAGGCACATGCGATTGCGAAGTGGCCGGTGAATCGCCCGCATCGCGATCCGAAGTGGTATGAGGCGAAGAAGAATTTCGCCAACTATATTGGCCTGCGTAAGAAGCTGTGGGGCATCGGCGCTGGCGAGAAGATGTGGAATTTCTTCTACCACCGGACCGCCAAGCACATGGGCGGGATCACACACCATCTCGCGCCGCAGACGGAGCTCGCTGAACTGGCGCATCCCTTTTACAACCAGTTTGCTCGCGGCGGGGAAGGTCACCTCGAAGTGGGGAAGAACGTTTACTACACGGTGCACAAGCTTTGCCACATGGTGCTGGCACTGAAGCCGTTTGGCTGTATGCCGTCATCGCAATCGGACGGTGTGCAATCAGCGGTCATCAACAAATTTAAGGACATGATCTTCCTGCCGATCGAAACTTCCGGCGAAGGTGAAGTCAACGCTCACAGCCGTGTACAGATGGCGCTGGGCGAGGCCAAAGTGAAAGCCAAGACTGAGTTCGAAGAGTGCCTGAAGTCAACGGGCAAGAGCATGAACGAAATTCGCGAGTACATCGAAGAGCATTCGGAGTTGAAGCGGCCGTTCTATCACGTGCCACATCGCGAAGGCGTCGCCGGCACTGCAGCCCAATTCATTCTGCATGTGAGCGACCGGATCAACAAAGACAGGCAATTCCGCAAACGATCAAAAGTGCGGGTAGAAGCGGTTCCCGCAATGTCCGGCGACTGATCTGAGAGGGGCGGCCGCTTCCGCCGCGCCGTTGCCGAATTAGTTCGACGAGTAACGGCATGCCTCAAAGGCGTGCCCTTTCAAACCAAGTGAGGATTCATGCACGATCACGATCACAAAGGCCCGCTAGTTCAGATCGCTGGGATTGAAGGGCTTCCCGCAACCTGCACGCCGCGGCGCGAGCACGCAGCCAAAGCGAACAAGCCGCACGATCACAACACCAAATTTCTCGTGGGCCTCGATGTCGGCTCAACCACTGTGAAGGCGGTCGTAGTTGATGCCGCAAGCGACAAGGTTCTGTGGCAGGACTATCAGCGCCACGAAACCAAGCAACCAGAAAAGACGCTGGAATTCCTGAAGCGGATGGAAGCCGAGGTCGGCATCAACCGCCATAACACGCGCATGTTCATGACGGGCTCCGGCGGGAACGGAATCGCGGATCAGATCGGCGCGAAGTTCGTGCAGGAAGTCACTGCGGTTTCGCTCGCGGTCGAAAAGCTTCATCCGGAAGTGTATTCGGTGATCGAGCTAGGCGGGCAGGACGCGAAGATCATCGTATTCAAGGACGACGACGAGACCGGACGCAAAAAGAAAATTCCGTCGATGAACGATAAATGCGCCGGAGGCACGGGCGCAGTCATCGACAAGATCAATGCCAAGCTGAAAATTCCCACCGAGCTTTTAGCCGAGCAGAAATATCGCGGGATCAAGCTGCACAAAGTCGCCGGCAAATGCGGGGTCTTCGCGGAAACTGATATCAACGGCCTGCAAAAGGTGGGGACGCCGCCGGACGAATTGATGGCGTCGCTTTTTGAGGCGATCGTGCTGCAGAACCTGAGCGTGCTTACGCGCGGACATACGTTGCGGCCGCACGTGCTATTGCTCGGCGGTCCCAACAGCTTCATCCGCGGAATGCGCGAAGCGTGGCAGGCAAATATTCCGCGCATGTGGCAGGAGCGCAAGGTCACGGTCCCCGACGGCGCGAAGCCCGAAGACCTGATCAAGGTTCCGCAGAATGCGCAATACTTTGCGGCGCTCGGCGCGGTTGAGTTTGGCCGCAGCGAAGACGACTGCATTGGATGCTATTGCGGCTACGACAAACTGATTCATTACATCGATTACGGACGCCAGGAAGAGAAGGCAAAGTCCGGCGGCAAGGGACTGGTTGAGAAACCCGACGACCTCGATGTTTTCAAACAAGCCTACCGCCGTCCGAAATTTACTCCAGCGGCGTTTCAGAAGGGCAGCACGGTTGGAGGATTTATTGGGATCGACGGCGGATCGACTTCTACAAAGGCGGTCCTGTTAGACGAGAACGGGACGATCCTGTGTAAGTCGTACCAACTCTCGAACGGCAATCCGATTCAGGACACGATTGAGATGTTCGAAAATTTGCGCGGTCAAGTCGAGGCGCAGAATGCCAAGCTTGAAGTGCTCGGCGTGGCCACAACTGGCTACGCGAAGGATATTTTGAAAGATGTTCTGCACGCCGATGTCGCGCTGGTGGAAACTGTCGCTCACACGGAGTCGGCGCTGAAGTTCTACGAAGATCCTCATGTGATCGTCGATGTGGGCGGGCAGGATATCAAAATCATCATCCTGCACAACGGCCGGGTGAAAGACTTCAAGCTGAATACCCAATGTTCCGCGGGCAATGGATACTTCCTGCAATCGACTGCGGAAGGTTTCGGTCTGAGCGTAAACCAATACGCTGACCTCGCCTTCTCGGCGCAGGCCATGCCTGTGTTCGGCTATGGCTGCGCTGTGTTCATGCAGTCGGACATTGTGAACTTCCAGCGGCAGGGATGGCGGGCTGAAGAAATTCTCGCCGGCCTGGCTGCTGTTTTGCCGAAGAACGTTTTCCTTTACGTGGCCAGCATTCCGAATCTTGCCGCGCTGGGCTCGCGCTTTGTTCTGCAGGGCGGAACACAGAACAATCTCGCAGTCGTGAAGGCTGAAGTCGATTTCATCCGCAACAGCTTCCGCGCGACAGGGAAGCAGCCGGAAATTATCGTCCACGAACATTGCGGCGAATCCGGAGCGATCGGCGCGGCCCAGGAATCGTTGCGGCTTTGGCGCAACGGTCAGCAAACGACATTCGTCGGTCTCGATGCCGTGCGGAAGATTGAATACCGCACCACGCGCAATGAAGATACACGTTGCCACTTCTGCAAGAACGATTGCTTGCGCACCTTCATCGACATTCGCACGCAGCCCAAGACCGACCTCAGCTTCGTGCCCATTCAGAAAGTTACAAAAGTTCCGCTGATGCATGGCGAGCAGCGGCTGATTATCGCTACCTGCGAAAAGGGCACAGTTGAAGATGTCAACGATATGAAGGATATCAAGGCTGGGCTCGACTCAATCCGGGCGCAGCATCCGAACTTCGTTGACTACGCCTCGAAAGAGGTCTTTCGGCCGACCAATGCCAAGAGCGTCGCCGACCCGCTTCCCGTGCGCGGTTGGGCGGGTTGGAAAAAAGGCGACAAGGAACGGCGCGCTCTGATGGAAAAGCGAGGCAAGGTACGCATCGGCATTCCGCGCGTACTGAACATCTATACTTACGCGCCCCTGTTCAATGCGTACTTCGAAAGTCTCGGCGTGCAGCCCGAGAACGTGGTTTATTCCGACTACACGACTTCCGAACTCTATCGTGCCGGAGCGAGCCGGGGAGCTATTGATCCCTGCTTCCCCGCGAAGATCGGAATCTCGCACGTCTACAACCTGATCCAGGAGAAGCATCGCAAGAAAGCACTGGATGCGATTTTCTTTCCTATGTATGACGTGCTGCATTCTTCATTGGTGAACATTGTTGGGGCGAATGCCTGCCCGACCGTGACCGCGACGCCTGAGACGGTGAAAGCTGCGTTCACGAAGGAGAACGACGTATTCGCCGAGCACAACGTGCAATACATCGATCCGGTGCTCAACTTTTCAGATCGAAAACTATTTGCCCATCAGATGCTGCAGGCGTGGCAGCCCATTCTTGGATTGTCACTCGAGGAGAACGATCGCGCGGTTGAGTCCGGATTCACGGCGCTTAAAGATTACGAAGCGAATATTCGGCGACGAGCTCGACAGGTCTTGGATCAATTGGAGCGTGAAGATCGCATTGGAATCGTCATGCTGGGCCGGCCTTATCATCACGACCCCGGCCTGAATCACGAAATTCTGGAGGAGTTCCAGAAGCTTGGCTATCCGATCTTCTCGCAGAACACGCTGCCTGTTGATGAAGATTTGCTGGAACGGCTTTTTGGCGATGAAGTTCGCTGCGGCCTGATCAGCAGCCCGCTTGACATCACCGATGCATGGAAGAATTCGTACTCATGCAGCACCAATCACAAGGTGTGGGCAGCGAAATTCACGGCGCGCCATCCCAACCTCGTGGCGCTGGAAATGTCGAGCTTCAAGTGCGGGCATGATGCTCCGATTTACGGCGTCATTGAAGGCATCATCGAGCAATCGGGCACGCCGTATTTCTGCTTTAAGGATCTTGACGAAAACAAACCAACCGGATCGATCAGAATCCGTGTCGAAACCATCGACTACTTCCTGCGCCGCTACCGCGAAGAGGTAATTCGAAAGCGCAAAGCCGAGCAGGATATCGAAGCACAACTCGCGGCACTGGAAGCGCAGTTGCGCGCAGAAAAACCCGGTACCGATCTGCCACTGTATTCAGAGAATGTGCAACCGGAGATTCAGGGCATGGCCGCCGACTAGACAGGCATGGAGAAAACTCGCCTGCAACATTGCCTCTCCACGCTCGAGCTACCATTTGACTGAATCGGTTGATAACCTGTTTTTGTGGCACGAGAAGAAGCCAGCGAGATCATATCGATCGAGGGTCGGGATGTGCGGATTACGCATCCCGAGAAGCTGTATTTCTCGCAGGCGGAGATCTCGAAACTCGACTTGGTACGCTACTATCTCGCGGTCGCACCGGGAGCACTGGCGGGTATTCAAGATCGCCCAATCGTTCTGAAACGCTTTGTCAATGGCGCCGAGGGAGAAGCGTTTTATCAAAAGCGTGCGCCCCAGCAACGTCCCTCTTGGCTTCGGACCGTGACGCTGTCATTCCCTTCCGGCCGCACCGCAGAAGAGATCGTGGTCGATGACGCCGCCGGTCTCGCCTGGATCGTTAATCTGGGATGCATCGAACTACATCCGCATCCTGTGCGCTCTGGCGATCTCGAGCATCCCGACGAATTGCGAATTGATCTCGATCCCGGCCCCGGAATCGAGTGGGCGGATGTGTGCCGCGTAGCTCTCGAAGTGAAAAGCCTGCTGGAAGATGTTGGGCTTTGCGGCTGGCCCAAGACCAGCGGTTCACGCGGCATGCACGTCAACGTGCGCATCGAACCGCGCTGGACATTTTCTGAGGTTCGGCGCGCTGCAGTCGCGTTGTCACGTGCGGTCGAACGTCGCGCGCCCAGTCTGGCCACTTCGAAATGGTGGAAAGAAGAGCGCCATGGTGTTTTTCTCGACTATAACCAGAACGCCAAGGATCGAACTACGTGCTCGGCCTATTCGGTGCGTCCGCTCCCGGATGCCCGTGTGTCGACTCCGCTCGATTGGTCCGAGGTGGCAGATTCGAATCCCGCCGATTTCACTTTATTCACCGTGCCGGTGCGCTTTGCGGAGAGGGGGAATCCGCACGCGGAAATGGACGCGGCGGTCGGCTCGCTCGAAAAATTGCTGGGGCTCGCTTATAGGGACGAAGCCGCGGGTTTGGGGGACGCTCCGTGGCCGCCGCATTTTCGGAAGACGGATTCGGAGGGTCCGCGAGTCGCTCCATCGCGCGCCAAGTCAGCCGCCAAAAGGCCGCGGGTGAAGATGCCGCTCATCGTGGTCGCCAATTCTCCCGACAAAGCCGCAGCACTGGCAGGTCTTGAACGATGGAAGAGCAAACACGCTGCCATCGCGGGCATGCTTGCCATCGATGACGTGCTGGTCGATTCGATGCGGGGAAGATCGTCAACGTGGACTCGCATTCGAGTGAATCTGCGTCACGTTCCAGAAGCGCTGCGACCGCCGCAAGAAACCCCCCACCCAGATGAGGATCCGACGCGGGAATGGCGGGAGCGAAAAAAAAACAGTTCTAAGAAAGAAAAGACGAACTAACGTCCGGCCGCAAAAATTTCTGCCAGCTCCTGCGGAGGGACGACTTCCAGTTGCTCATAGGTGCAATCGCTCGGATTCTTGTCCTGACGCCATCTGCGAAATTGTGCGGTGTGGCGGAACCGGCCACCCTGCATGTGGTCGTATGCGACTTCCACGACCAACTCCGGCCGCAATGGTTCCCAGGATAAATCTTTGCCCTGACTCCAGCGACTCTGTCCGCCCGGCATGCGAGAGACTTCGCTCGCGTGATCGGCCCAATGCTTCCAGGGATGAGTGGGGAGCGCATCATTGCGATAGGGTGCAAGGAACTCAACCAACTCCTTGCGTTTGGCAGCTGTGAAGCTGGCGCAGACTCCTACGTGCTGCAAAGTGCCGCCTTCATCAAAGAGGCCCAGCAATAATGAGCCGACGAGCGTGCGCTCACCTTTCTTATGCCAACGAAATCCCGCAACCACACAGTCGCAGTCACGCTCGTGCTTGATCTTGAGCATGACGCGTTTGTCGGACTCGTAGGTGCCTGCAATGTTCTTGGCGACGACGCCATCAAGACCCGCGCCTTCAAAGCGGCGAAACCAGTCGGAGGCAATGCTGCGGTCACGAGTTGCGGGAGTCAGGTGGATCGGTGGTTTCGCGGAGCGCAATAATGATTCCAATTTATGTCGCCGCTTTTGAAACTCTTCGCCGCGAAGGTCTTGATCGCCCTCGCAGAGCAGGTCAAAGAACACAACTGAGGCTGGCGTTTGTTGCGACAGAAGCTTCACGCGCGACGCGGCGGGATGAAGCCGTAACTGCAGAGCGTCGAAATCGAGCTCATCATTCTTAACGATGACGATTTCACCATCCAGAACGCAGCGCGCCGGTAACACCGTACTCAACGGCTGCAAGAGCTCAGGGAAGTACCGATTCAGCGGCTTCTCGTCGCGGCTTTGAATGAATATTTCATCGCCATAGCGGAAGATCAGCGTACGAAAGCCATCCCACTTCGGCTCGAAAATCCAATCTTCTCCGGAGGGCAACTCATCGACGCGCTTGGCGAGCATCGGCAACAGCGGGGGATTTACAGGAAGATGCACATCTCAATGGTATAACGCGCTGCTCTTATTCGCCTTCAGATAGGCATCGACACCGACGGCAGTTTTGCGGCCTTCAGCAATCGCCCATACCACCAGCGATTGGCCGCGCCGCATGTCGCCGGCGGCAAAAACTCCGGGGATGGAGGTCATGTGCTCGGCATTGGTCGCCACATTGCCGCGCGCATCGAGCGCAACGTCCAAGTGCTCTAACATTCCTTTCCGCACCGGTCCGGTGAAGCCCATGGCTAGCAAGACCAGGTCGGCCTCAATGGTGAATTGCGTTCCAGCGATCGGCTCGAACTTGGGCGCGGGCCCGACGCGCACGGCGTGTAATCGCCTCACGTTGCCGTGTTCATCTCCGGAAAACTTTGTCGTGGCGATGCTCCAGTCCCGCAGGCCGCCTTCTTCGTGCGCACCTTCGGTGCGCAATTGAAGTGGCCATAGAGGCCACGGGGTCTGCGGAGAACGATGTTGCGGGGGCATCGGCATAATTTCGAATTGGTGGACCGAGAGCGCTTTCTGCCGGTGAGCCGTGCCTAGGCAATCTGCGCCCGTGTCGCCGCCTCCGATGATAACCACGCGCTTGCCGGTAGCAACAATCTCTGAGCTAGATTCGAGTGTGTCGTCCATGCAGCGCCGGTTTTGCTGCGGGAGGTACTCCATTGCGAAATGAATGCCTTTCAGTTCTCGCCCGGGCACGTTCAAATCGCGAGGCTGTTCGGAGCCGCCAGCCAGCACAATCGCATCGGAATCGCGTTGCAATTGCCTGATGGAAATCTCTTCGCCGACGTGAGCATTAGTTACGAACTTCACGCCTTCGGCGGAGATCTGTTCCAGCCGCCGGTCGAGAATATGCTTCTCAAGTTTGAAATTCGGAATACCGTAGCGCAGCAACCCACCCATACGATCAGCCTTCTCGAAGACGGTGACCGTGTGCCCAGCGCGGCGCAACTGCTGTGCCGCAGCCAATCCTGCTGGGCCTGATCCGACGATGGATACTCGCTTCCCGCTGTTCACATGCGGAGGCTGCGGACGAATCCAGCCTTCTTCGAACCCGCGCTCGACGATATCTTTTTCGATCTGGCGAATCGTAACCGGCTGGCTGTTAATTCCCAGCACGCACGAGGCCTCGCATGGTGCTGGACAGATGCGACCGGTAAATTCGGGAAAATTGTTGGTGGCGTGCAACTGGCGGATGGCGTCTTTCCACCGGCCGCGATACACCAAATCATTCCAATCGGGGATGATGTTGTTGAGCGGACATCCAGTCTGGCAGAAGGGTACGCCGCAATCCATGCAACGCGCGCCTTGCTCGCGCGATTTCTGCTCGGGAACATTGTGATAGATCTCGAACCAGTCATTCACGCGCTGCGTGACTGGACGGCGTTGCGCCGGCTCACGCGCGCTCTCTAGAAATCCGGTAGCCTTACCCATGCTGCACCTGCGCCACTAGTTCGACTGTGGACGTTGCAGGCACACCCTGGAGGCCTTCGATACCCAACGCATGCTTTAGCTCATGCGGGAAGATTTTGATGAAGCGGTGCACGGTGTCGGACCAATGATCTAGAAGAGTACGGGCGCGGTGGCTGCCGGTCAGTTCAGCGTGGCGAGTAATGAGCTCGCGCACAAGATCCACGTCCGCGGGTTCGATCAGCGGCTCGAGATCGACGCATGCCAGATTGCAGCGTTTCGCCGCGAAATCCATGCGCTCGTCGAAGACGTAAGCCATGCCGCCGCTCATGCCCGCTGCAAAATTCCGGCCGCACGGGCCTAACACGATCACTGTGCCGCGCGTCATGTATTCGCAGCCGTGATCGCCCACGCCTTCAACTACCGCAGTGGCTCCGGAGTTGCGCACCGCAAAACGTTCTCCGGCCATTCCGTTGAAGAATGCCTCTCCGCTGGTGGCGCCATAGAGGGCAACGTTGCCGATCAGAATATTTTCCTGCGCAGGAAAAGTCGCCTTGCGTTGCGGGAACACGACCAGGCGGCCGCCAGAAAGGCCCTTGCCGACATAATCGTTGGCTTCACCCTCCAGCGTGAGGGTCACGCCGTTGGCGAGAAACGCGCCAAGACTCTGTCCCGCGGCTCCTTCCAGGCGAACTCGAATGGTGTCGTCGGGCAAGCCTCGCGAACCATAGCGGCGCGCGATCTCTCCGCTGAGCATTGTGCCCACTGAGCGATTCGTGTTGCGGACCGGGAGTGACATCTCAACCGGTATTAGTTCTTCCAGAGCCGGGCGAGCCTTTTCCAGCAGTTGGTGATCGAGCGCCTGCTCCAAGCCGTGATCTTGTGCTTGCACGCGACGGCGAGCCACACGTTCAGGAACGGGCGGGCTGTACAAAATGCTCGATAGATCGATGCCGCGAGCTTTCCAGTGATCGACCGGAGGCTGCACGTCGAGCATGTCGACCCGGCCTATCATTTCATCCACCGTACGGAAACCCATCTCCGCCATATACCCACGCACTTGCTCTGCGAGGAAGAAAAAGAAATTGATCACGTGCTCAGGCTGGCCAGTGAATTTCTTGCGGAGCTCAGGATCCTGGGTGGCAATACCGACCGAACAGGTATTCAAATGGCACTTGCGCAGCATGATGCAGCCCATGGCAATGAGCGGCGTGGTGGCAAAGCCAAATTCTTCGGCGCCGAGAAGCGCTGCAATTACCACGTCACGCCCGGTCTGTAATTTTCCATCCGTCTGCAAACGAACGCGTCCGCGGAGATCGTTGAGCAGCAAGACTTGCTGGGCTTCCGCCAGACCCAGTTCCCAGGGCGTACCGGCGTGTTTGATGGAACTTAGAGGCGCAGCGCCAGTTCCGCCGCTGTCACCGCTGATCAACACGACATCGGCGTGGGCTTTGGCTACTCCAGCAGCGACCGTACCCACCCCGACTTCTGCGACGAGCTTCACGGAAACTCGCGCTTGCGGGTTGACGTTTTTCAGGTCGTAGATAAGTTGCGCCAGATCTTCAATCGAGTAGATGTCATGATGAGGCGGCGGAGAGATCAGGCCTACGCCCGCAGTCGAATGCCGCAGGCGCGCAATCACATCATCGACTTTGTGGCCCGGAAGCTGGCCGCCCTCGCCGGGTTTGGCGCCTTGCGCCATTTTGATTTGCAGCTCGTCGGCATTCACCAGGTAATTCGTCGTGACCCCGAATCGCGCCGAAGCCACCTGCTTGATCGCAGATCGCCGGGAATCGCCATTGGACGCGGGGACGAACCGCCCTTCGTCCTCGCCGCCCTCACCGGTATTCGATTTTCCGCCGATACGATTCATGGCGATGGCCAGCGTCTCATGTGCTTCTTTGCTGATGGAGCCAAAAGACATCGCCCCGGTGGTGAAGCGCTTTACAATTTCTTTCGCTGGCTCCACTTCTTCGATCGGAATGTGCGTCGCCGACTTCTTGATTTTCATCAGACTGCGCAGGGTGGCGAGGTTGTAGTTCTGCTGGTCGATGAAATCGGTATATTCCTGAAAGGTTGCAAAATTTCCCTGCTGCACCGCATGCTGCAGCTTCGAGATGGTGAGTGGATTGAGCAGGTGAAATTCGCCGTTGGCACGGAAATGATAATTGCCTCCGACCGGCAGTTCGGATTCCGAATCGCTGACCGGGCGAAATGCGTGCTCATGCTTCAGCAGCGCTTCGCGCGCGAGCACCTCGATCCCGACGCCTTCAATCTGCGATGTGGTCCCCGCGAAATACTTATCGACCATCTCTTTATTCAGGCCGATCGCTTCGAAGACCTGAGCTCCGCGGTAACTTTGCAGCGTCGATATCCCCATCTTGGAGAATGTCTTCAGCAGACCTTTATTGATGGCCTTAATGAAGTTCTTACTCGCGGCTTGTGCAGTCAGATCCTGCCGCAGATAGCCGCGGGTCGCCATGTCCTCCAAAGCTTCGAACGCAACATAAGGGTTGACCGCACTGGCGCCGTATCCGATGAGGAGAGCGAAGTGCATCACCTCGCGCGGCTCGCCGGACTCCACGATCAAAGCTACGGATGTGCGAGTCTCTTCGCGCACCAGCAAATTGTGAACTGCGGCCAGCGCCAGCAGGCTCGGAATCGGCGCATAATTTTTGTCGACTCCGCGATCGGAGAGAATTAACAGCGTGTAGCCGGAATGAACGCACAGTGAGGCGCTCCGGCAGAGCTGATCGAGCGCGCGTTCCAAGCCCGCTTCGCCGTCCTCGACTCTGAATAATGCGGGCAAGGTGATAGCCAGCAGATCTCCGCTGGAGACGCGGCGCAACTTTTCCAACTCGCGGTTCGTCAAAATCGGATGCGGTAACTTCAGCGTGTGGCAATTTCTGGGCGTCTCCTCCAGAATGTTGCGTTCGGTTCCGATGTAGCTGATCAGCGACATCACCATCTCTTCACGGATGGGATCGATGGGCGGATTGGTCACCTGGGCAAAGAGCTGCCGAAAGTAATTGAACAGCGATTGCGGACGGTCTGAGAGGCACGCCAGCGGCGTGTCGGTTCCCATCGAGCCGATGGGCTCTTCGCCTTTACACGCCATCGGTTCGAGGATCATTTTCAAATCCTCGTCGGTATAGCCGAAGCATCGCTCGCGGGAGAGAATTGTCTCGTGGCTCACCCCGTGGAAACGCGTTGGCTCGGGCAATTGCTCGATTTTGATCTGGTTCTCGCTCAACCAAGAAGCGTAGGGCTGCTGAAATGCCAGGCGCTGCTTGATCTCCCGGTCAGAAACGATGCGCCCCTCGACCGTGTCGACGAGAAACATCTTGCCCGGCTGCAGCCGGCCTTTGAGCTTCACATTTTCAGGCTCGAATTCGAGCACACCCGCTTCCGACGCGAGCACGACCAGGCCGTCATGGGTGACGGTGTAACGGCCGGGCCGGAGTCCATTGCGGTCCAGCGTGGCACCGATCACGCGGCCATCAGTGAAAGCAATCACCGCCGGTCCATCCCATGGCTCCATGAGGGACGCGTGGTATTCGTAGAAAGCCCGCTTCTCGGCGCTCATGTGCGGATTGCCCGCCCACGCTTCAGGAATGAGCATGGCCATGGCGTGAGGCAGCGTGCGGCCGGCCTGCAAGAGCAATTCCACGGCGTTGTCGAAACTCGCGGAATCGCTTCCTCCGGGCTCGACGATAGGAAACAGCTTGTTGATGTCGTCGCCAAATCGTTCTGAATGGAGCAACGACTGTCGCGCGTGCATCCAGTTCACGTTGCCGCGCAGTGTATTGATCTCGCCGTTGTGAGAGATATACCGATAAGGATGGGCCAGCTTCCAACTGGGAAACGTGTTGGTCGAAAAGCGCTGGTGCACCAGACAGAGCGCACTCTTCACCGCGGGATCAGAAAGCTCTTGGTAAAAATTCGCGATCTGGGGAGCCAGTAACAAGCCTTTGTAAACGATGGTTCGCGCGGACAGCGAGGGAATGTAAAACGTCTCCCGGTCTTCAATTTCAGAGTTCGCAATCTCGGATTCAGCGCGCTTGCGGACTACATAGAGCTTCCGTTCGAAGGCATCTTCGTCCATTCCTACCGGACGGCCAACGAATATCTGCTGTATATAAGGTTGCGATCCGCGCGCCACTCGGCCGATGGCGGAGGCGCGAACGGGCGTATCGCGCCAGCCGAGGAGCGCCAGGCCTTCTTCCCGAAGAATGCGCTCCAGAATTCCCTCGCACTGCAGGCGCTGGTGCTTCTCAACGGGCAGGAACGTCATGCCGACACCGTAGGCGCCGGCAGCGGGCAGAGTGAATCCTAACGTGGCGCATTCGCGGGTAAAGAAGTCATGTGGGATTTGGATCAGGACGCCGGCGCCATCACCAGTTTCAGGGTCGCATCCGCAGGCGCCCCGGTGCGTTAAGTTGACCAGGACCTCAATTCCTTTTTGGACGATGTCGTGGCTTCTCTGGCCGCGCACATTGGCGACGAATCCGATGCCGCAGGCATCGTGCTCATGCCGAGGATCGTAGAGACCTTGAGCCGGAGGCAAGCCGGCTGACACTGATTTCGTTCCGCGAGTTGCGATCACTATGTTGCGTAGCCACCTTCATGGAAGACAGAACGACCCGCGTGCTTGTGCGACGACGACAGGGTCTCCGCTATGTACGCATTCGTTGATACCGCGTTTGAACGGGACAAGTACAACTCAGATTTTCGATGCATCGAATCCAAAACTTGCGTTCAGAAAAGGGTAGGAATTACCGGCTGCGCGCAGGGCTTCTATCGCTTCTTCAGCGCGAATTCACGGCCGTATCGGGACGAATGAGGAGCGCGACTCTGGGGAAAAGGAAATGTCCGGCAGCGTCGTCAATCACGTTGACCTGGCAGGTGTAGAAGCCGGATTTGAGACCACTCAGCGGCAAGTCCAACTGAAAAATGCCGGCTTTGCGGTCGCGGGCATTGAGTTCATTCAGTTCCACCGGCGAGCTCTGGAAGACCTGCGTCTTTCCTCGAAAGAACGCGACATTGGTCAACAGGTGGACGCCGCCCTGAGCTGGTTTGCCAGCAGAAGCTTCTGCCGCGGGCGATCGACCCGGTTCGTAAACCTCGTAATAAAGCAGGAGATGCTGGCCGGCCGAGAAGACGTGCGTCACATTCGGAATGATCTCTTTGCCATCGCGGATGAGCGGATTCGGACCTGTGCTCTTCTTCGCGTCCTGTAGCTGGCTGGCCAGCACGATGGAACTCATTTTCAGCGGGTGCGTCTTCAAATCCGGAACCTCCAGATCGGTCTCGAATGATCCCATGCGTCCGGTCTGATTTTCTCTAACGACAAATTTGAAGTGAAACTTGCCCGGCGGCAGGCTCACAGAAGTGTCGTATTGCACGTTCTTTTTTCGCACCTCCGAGGCGGTGTCGATCGCAAGCTTCACCGTGTCGCGAATCGAGGTGACGGGATGATGCTCGCTGTCGAGTACGACCCCGATCACGTCGAGAGTAGCCTTGTCGCGATCGCTGCTGTGCACAAAGGGGATCTCCGATCCCGGAACCACGAGCGAGATGGGAATGAAAAACTTGTTGGCTTCCAATCGGAAGTAAGCGGCGCTCAAGTAAAGAGGTAGATCTGTGCTCGGCAATTCCGAGGCGAGTTCCTCCTGGAGTTGAAGTTCCTTGTCTTCTTTGGTGGCGTGCTGATAATCGGCGGGAGCGTAGTAGCCTTTGCGGTAATCGATCTTGACGCCGGGCACGTTCATTTTCACCGTGATGCGCCGGTAACGCCCGTCCCGCGCCGGATTCGTGCTGCGATAGCCGAGCAAGTAGTAAGTCGACGTATCCTGTTGCACGCCTTTGAATACCTGGCTGAAATCGTTGGAGTCGAGATAAGCTTTGCCGCCCGTGTCGCTGGCCAGGGTAACCAGCGTCTCCTGCGTGGTGAAGTTGGAATTCAAGGCGCTGATTGTGGACTGGCCAGAATAGGCCGAAGTGCCGCGCAGGCTGGCGTTCTGCGCCTCGCCACCGGCCACAATGGCCTGCAGTCCGCGCAGGTCCATGGTGTAGATTGCCATGTTCGCGCGTACAGCGGCATTGGTGGCTGCGCGCAGCTCGGATTGATTCTCGATGCCGGTTCTGTCCATGCCGCTGGAGAAATAAATCAGCGATTTTTTCTGTTGCAGGCGAGCGAGTTTTTCCGCAACCGAACGCAACGCCTCCAGCCGCCGGTCGGTGTTGAAGATGTTGTATTCGGTGTCGTCGGCGGTAAAGGGCTGGCCCGTGTCGGGAGTGCCTTCGGTCGTGCCCGTCGTTCCCTCATCAAAACCCTGGCCACTTCCCGCGCCAAATGCCTGCAGTTGCTTTTTCAGCAGATCGCGGTCGGCCGTGAAATCCTGATTCACCAGCAACGAGCTTCCGAGAGACACAATGGAAACCAGGTCGGCGAGCGCCATCTGCGTGTCTACGTAGTGTTCGGCTGCAGTGATTGCGTGATCGATTTCGTCGGGCTCCATCGCCGACAAATCAAAAAACAAAACGATGAGGCGGCGATCCTTGAACTGATTTACGGCGTCCTGCGCGGAAGTGGCGGGACTCGACGAAGCTGGCTGAGAGCTCACCTCAGGTAAGGGATGAGTTTGAGCCACATTCTGATTGGCGACAGCATCGACATTTTCAATATCGAACGAAACAACTTTCTGCGGTTTATTGTCCTCCAGAATTGTGAAGTCCGTGGGCTTGAGGTCGCGCACGAAATTTCCCTGCTTGTCTCGCACCGTGACATTCACAAGAACCATCTCGCTGGACACACGGAAGGTGTATTTCGGTTCCTGCTGCTGGGCGGGCAGGGACGAACGCAGCAGAATACTCGCAAGCAATATTGCGAGCTTCTGAGTTGTCAATCCATTTCGATGCGATTTCATCTGCTATTCCTCAAAAACGGAAGCGCGCTGTCATCGTAATCTGCCGCATCGCGCCGATTGCGCTCACCCTGCCGAACGTCGGCGAAATGATGGAGGTATCGATCGACGTGTAATTGGGAATGTTGAATACGTTGGTGGATTGGGCGCGAACCTCAAGTGTTCGCGACTCCTTCAACGGGATGACCTTCGTCAACGCCATGTCGAAAATATGCGTCGGAGGCCCAGTGATGCTGTTGCGCCGCGCATTTCCATATTGACAATTCGGCGCGGCAGCAAATGCATTCGTGTTGAACCACTCTCCGATTGAGGGATTCGATAGTTGGATTGACTCTCCGGGGACGAGATCGGGCCGCAACGTTCCGTTAGTGCCACCGCTCACCTCGCACGAGCTGCCGACAAATCGCGGCGTGAATGGCAAGCCCGAAGCGATCGTCCAATTCCCGCTCCAAAGCCAGTCGCCGAAGACCGCGCGCAGCGCCGTGTTCGCATTGAGCCAGCGCTTGTCGTGCCCGAAAGGCAGCTCCCATAAATAATCCGCGGTGAATCGATGGGTCTGGTTGAAGCTGGAAAGCCCTCTTTCGGCGGAAATGTTGAAGGGATTCTGGGCGACGCTGTTCGCCCCGCTGCCCGCCGAGGCCGTTGCACCGCCGGCGCCACCGCCAGCCGCACCGGTACCGCCCGCGCCCAGTCCGGGCGAGCCGGCAGCGGAAGTCGCTCCGGCCCCGATCGATGATGCGTCGTCGATCGATTTAGAGAAGGTATAAATCCCGCCGATCGAGAATCCGTTCGACAGTCGCTTGCGCAGGCGCACGGATCCAGCGTTGGCCTCGGAGTCGCCGATTGAATTCTCGTAGGTGAAGGGCTGGACTCCCGCAATCCGAGTTTGAATGTAGGGGGGCGATGACGTGATGGTCCGGTTGGGAGCTTCGAGGATATCGAGGGCGGTTCCCTTGGTTCCCGTGTAGTCGACATTCAACAACAATGTCGGGCGAATCTGTTCCTGGATGTCGAGATTTCGTATCTGCACATACCCCAACCGGTAATTCGGATTCACCGCAAAACTGTTCGTAATTTCGCGACCGGAGGGCGTTGGGAAACCGTTCTGCAGTGTCAACTCCCCAGGCACATTCTGGATATTTATCTGCGCAATTGAAAATGGCGGTTGAAATGCCAACTGCTGCGCAATCGTCTGATAGGAGCCTGTGTTGTAGTTGATTCCGTATCCACCGCGCACCACGGTTTTCGAAAATGGTTTCCACCCAAATCCCAGTCGCGGCGCGAAGTTGTTGCGGTCCGGCCGCACCAGGGTGCTGGGCAAACTGCCGGCAAAGGGGCCCGGCTGTCCCGGCACAATCACCGCAACAGATGGCGCTCCGGCCGCCAGACTCAGCACTCCGGGCGAGAGATCAAGGTTTGCAATCTGATTATTCAATTCAGTGAACGGCGATACATATTCGTACCGGACGCCGAAGTTCAGCGTGAGATTGCCGCGCAACTTCCACTCGTCCTGCGCGTACAGATCCCAGTAGTTCCCGCGAAAATGATAATTGTCCTGGCCAAACTGAACTGACGTCGACTGAGGTAGACCGAATGCGAGCTGCCCGCCCAGCGTTCCTTCGTACAGAAAATCGGCGAAATCAAAACCTGTATTCGTGCCCGTGAAGGTGAACGAACCACGAGCATTGCTGCTGGCTTCGGTATTGAGTTCGACGCGCCGAAAGTCGCCGCCCCACCGCACGTTGTGCTTGCCATGAACCCAGACAACGTAATCCGAAAGAGTGTAAGTCTGATTGCGCACGAGTTGCGGATTCGAATCCTGGAGGCTGGTGAAGTCAGCGAACGAGAGACTCGGCACTCCCCAGTCGAATGGATTGGTCGATACTCCGTTGATACCGACTGTGGTGGCGACGTTTTCCTTGAAAGCATAGAGATTTTGCGTGTGGGTGCGGCTGCGGTTGAAGTCGAAGCGAAGACTGTTGGTGAACTTGCCGAAGCTGCGTATGTAGCCGATGGGCACATCCCAACTGCCGACGCTGGTGCTGCCGCCAACGGTGGGAAAAGGATTCGTAATATTCGAGTTCGCTCCATGATAGTGGAGACCCAGCGTCAAATTGTTGCGCGCACGATTATTGCGCCCTCCTCCGCCCCCGCTACGACGAGGTCCGGCCGCCGGGGCCGTGCCGAATGTGTGGTTTATGCGCACGTTCAAATCGTCGCTGCTGTTGTTGGTTGAGGTCACGAACTGAAAATTCTGAAAATTCCCCGGGAGATTCGGCATCGGAATGTATTGCAGCAACGCACTTGCGACTGGATTGATCTCAGGAAGCGTGTCGGCCGGAAATGAAGTATTGGTTGCAGGATCTACAATTTGCACCGGCATTTTCAACGGACCTGAAGTCGCCCCAGAAAAATTCCCTTGCCGCTCCAGCAGGGTGGGCACAGTAGAAAACTGCTCGAATGGATTCTCCCCACGCCGGCCGTTGTAGTTAACGAAGAAAAATGTCTTGGCCCCGCCGTGATAGATCTTCGGAATGTTGAGCGGACCGCCAATCGAGCCGCCGAAACTGTTCTGTTGATACGACGGATTGGTGATGGGCCCGCCGACCAGCGAGTAGGGCTCCGCATTCAGGGCCGAATCGCCAATCCCGTAGTAAATCGATCCATGGGGATGATTGATGTCGAAGCCGCGACGCCCAATCGTCATTCCTCTGCCCGGACCTCCACCGCCGCCGAAGCTGCCGGGCCCGCCAAATCCGCCACCGCCACCGAACCCACCTCCCTGGGCGCGCGCATCGTTGATGCGTTGCTGCAATTCGTCTCCACTCATTGCGTTCAACTGGTTCGAAGTATTGCCCGAAATTGCAACCGACTCGGTTGCGCTGTTGGGATCGATGCCGGGAACGGGCATGCCGGAAGGCACGACGTCGTTGAGTGCAGCGCCTCCCTGGTCCTGGCCGGTCATGTTTTCGAGAGTGGAGAGCGTCTGAAATCTGCGACCGTTCACCTGGGTCGCGGTTCGATTAGGCTGAGGAGTTTCCTGATGCACACGCGAAAGCAGAGTCAAGTCAAAATTCGCGGCTGCATTCTGGCGAGAGGCATCGAGGGTCACTTTTTGCGTGCTATTGGCAAACGCGACCATCTGCACGACAACGGTATAGGAACCATAGGCCGGAACGCTGGTGGAGTAGTTCCCGTTCACGTCAGTCCAGACGACGATTTTTTTAGCAGCTTCTTTCGGGGCAGAGGTTGTGAGCGAGATGGAAACGGCCGCGCCCGGGATCGGCATGTTGCCTGACTTCACCGTTCCCTGAATTGTGCCAACCATCGTTCCGCCCGCAGTTGAAGCGGTCGAAGTGGGCGCCGACGGAATCGCAACCGGCTCATTCTGGGCGCGAAGAAGACGGCCGGGCGAAATCAGAGCGAGGCCTACAAGCAGGCACCTCCATCCCAGCCGAGCCGTAACGATCATCCATACTCCTGTGCAAAACAGAGCCCCGATGCCAAGAATTTATGATAGCCCGGCGGATTCGGATGGATCGTAGAGATTTGTCTAGTAATTCTCCGTTTTGGCGCGGGCCTACGTAAAAATTCGTAAAAGGCAGCCTGTTCCCACAACTAAGGGTCCATAATTTGGTTCATACGATCAGGTCCAACGAAGAGTTTACTTAGGAGGAAACATGTTGAAACGTAGCTTACTCGCGCTGGTGCTGGCGACCTTTGCCGGCACGATGTCGTTGTCTGCGATGGCGCAGGATAACGGGAGCACGAATAATCAGCAGACTGCCCCGGCCGCATCCGAGCATGGGCATCGACATTTCGATCCGCAGCAGCGTACTGAGATGTTGACCAAGCACCTGAAGCTAACATCGGATCAGCAGTCGAAGGTGTTGGAGATATTGAAAACTCAGCAGTCGCAGATGGAAAGCCTGCGCTCGGACTCGTCGCTGTCTCAGGATGATCGCCGCGCGAAGATGATGGACATCCACAAAGCATCGGACGACCAGATTCGCGCTCTTCTCGACCCCAACCAGCAGAAGAAATTCGACGAGATGCAGGCCCGGCATGGGAAGTGGGGAGAGCACCACGAGGGAATGGGCGCTACGCCGGATTCCCAGCCGAAATAAAATCTGCCGCACTGTGAGCCAGATTGTCGCGGAAGGAAACTGCCGCTGAGCTGTTTCCTTCCGCCGACGAGTTGAGACGGGACTGCCTACCATCTTCGAATTCTAGATTTCCCGCGACATCCCACAAGCTTCGACTGACTGGAACCGTCGTCGCTCCAAATCCACTGTGTTAAGATGCACCTCTCGTTAACGTAAGACCCGACTCTCTAGGCGCTCTCCAACGAAAGGCCGCAGCAGATCGGCGGCCGGCAAAGCGACCGGTGTCATGTATTTTCTCGGGATCGATGTAGGGACTGGGGGCACGCGCGTTCTCATCATCGATGAGAGAGGCCGTGTCATTTCCTCTGCGATGGAAGAGCACCAGGCGTTTACGTCGCCAAAAATGGGTTGGGCGGAGCAGGATCCGGCGGACTGGCGGCGGGCGTGTGGTCTGGCCGTCCGCAAAGCACTAGCCGGGAACGATCTGTGCGGTGATCAGATTGGGTGCGTTGGCTTGTCCGGACAAATGCACGGCGCGGTTCTGCTGGATGAGTCGGACCGTGTGGTGCGGCCTGCACTAATCTGGTGCGATGTCAGAACCGGGGAACAGTGCCGCGACCTGACTGAAAAAATCGGCTCGGAGCGTTTAATCGCGCTCACCTGCAATCCGGCTCTGGCCAACTTCACGCTCACCAAGTGTCTATGGGTTCGAGAGAACGAACCGCCCAACTGGAAAAAAGTGCGCTCGCTGATGCTGCCCAAAGACTACGTGCGATTTCAGCTGACGGGCGAACGCGCCACCGATGTCGCGGACGCCTCCGGCACTCTACTGCTCGACGTGGCTCACCGCCGCTGGTCGAAAGAAATGTTGGCGGCGGTAGAAATGGAAGAATCGATCTTGCCACCGTTGTTTGAATCGCAGGAAATCTGCGGACGGATTTCGGCTGCGGGCGCAGCCGCTACCGGCTTGCCGAGAGGAACACCCCTCGTGGCGGGCGCGGGAGATCAGGCGGCGGGCGCGATTGGCATCGGAGTGGTTTCGCCGGGAACAGTCAGCGCGACCATTGGAACCTCGGGAGTAGTTTTCGCCGCAACGGATTCCCCCTCGCTTGATCCGCAAGGACGATTGCATACGTTTTGCCACGCGGTCCCCGGGCGCTGGTTCGTGATGGGCGTGACTCAAGCCGCCGGACTTTCTCTGCGCTGGTTTAGAGACCAGTTTGGTGCGCGGGTAGGCGATGGGCTTGAGTCCTACGACAACCTGGTGGACGAGGCCGCGCAAGCGCCTGCAGGATGCGACGGGCTGATGTGGGCACCCTATTTGATGGGTGAGCGCACGCCTCATCTTGACCCCAAGGCGCGCGGCGCGCTAATTGGATTGACGGCATCGCACACGCGAGCGCACGTGATTCGAGCGATCCTGGAAGGGGTCGCCTTCAGCTTGCGGGATGCGTTCACGATTTTCGAAGAGATCGGGGTCCCGGTGAAAGCGATTCGCCTGGGCGGTGGCGGCGCGAGATCGGCGTTGTGGCGACAAATTCAAGCCGACGTCTATGGGCAATCGGTCGAGACGGTGGAAGCGGAAGAAGGCGCAGCCTACGGCGCGGCAATTCTGGCGGGGGTGGGCGTGAAGGCTTGGCCTTCGGTGGACGCAGCCTGCCAAGCTGTGGTTCGAGTTGCGGCCAGGATAAAGCACGAACCTGAAGACTCGCTCGCCATGAAAAAATCCTATGCCACTTACCGGCGCATTTATCCGGCGATCAAATCCATCGTAAATTGAGCGCTGCAATTGGTAAGCTGCCACAGCATGGAGAAAGGATTATGACCAACGCGAACGACTACCAGCCGCGCGCGGAACACAAATTTTCCTTTGGCCTATGGACGGTGGGCAACCGCGGGCGCGATGCCTTTGGCGACGCGGTGAGGCCGCCGATTTCGCCGAACGATATTGTCTCTATGCTGGCGGAAGTAGGAGCGTGGGGAGTGAACCTGCACGACAACGATCTGGTTCCGATCGATGCCACTGCCGCGGAACGCGACCGCATCGTGAACTCGTTCAAGAAAGCGTGCAAGCAGAATGGCATTGTTGTTCCGATGACCACCGTTTCGCTCTTCTATCACCCGATTTTTCGCGATGGGGCCTTCACCTCTAACGATTCCGAAGTGCGTGCCTATGCCCTGCAGAAAACTATGCAGGCCATGGATCTTGGAGCGGAGCTGGGCGCGAAGATTTTTGTGTTGTGGGGCGGACGCGAGGGCGTCGAGACTGACGCCTGCCGCCGCGCTGACGAGGCAATTAAGCGGCTGCGCGACGCGGTGAATTATCTCTGCGAATACAATATCGATCGCGGCTATGGCATGAAGTTCGCGCTGGAAGCCAAGCCTAACGAGCCGCGCGCCGACATCTACATGGCGACTACTGGCCAGTATTTGGGCTTCATCCCTACGCTGGATCATCCTGAAATGGTGGGCGTGAATCCGGAAGTCGCGCATGAGCACATGGCCGGACTCAATTTTATGCATGCAGTCGCGCAGGCGTGGGAGGCTGGGAAACTATTTCACATCGATCTCAATGATCAGGTGCCGAACCGTTTTGACCAGGATCTGCGTTTTGGTTCAGCCAACCTGAAGTCGGCATTCTGGTTGGTGAAGTTTCTGGAAGACGTCGGCTATGATGGGCCGCGCCATTTCGATGCGCATGCGTATCGTACCGAGGATTATGAAGGCGTGAAGGACTTCGCCCGCGGCTGCATGCGGACTTATTTAATCCTGAAGGAGAAGGCCCGGCGCTGGAACGCCGACAAAGAAATTCAGGCGATCCTGGGCGAAATTTCGAGCAAGGTTAGCGTGCCCGGCCGCTACTCTAAACAAAGTGCGCCGCAGTTACTTTCTCGCATCTTCGACAAAGAACAGATTCTGCGCAAGCGTTTGCCCTATGAACGTCTCGATCAACTGACCGTCGATCTGCTGCTGGGAGTGAGATGAAGGAAAAACTTCAATGACTTCATTGCTCGCAGCCGCCGTGCCCAACCGATTGGTCCACCTCTCTCCCATCGATATGGTCATCGTGGTCTTTTACTTTGCCCTGGTGCTCTCCATCGGCTGGTATTTAAAAGGTCGCGCCAACACGGGCGAAGACTTTTTCATGGCGGGCCGAGAGATGACGGCATGGGTCGCAGGCCTCAGCTTTCTTTCGGCGAACCTGGGCGCGCTCGAACTGATGGGCTGGGCAGGCTCTTCCTACCAGTACGGCATCCTGGCGGCGCACTGGTATTGGATCGGCGCGATCCCGGCGATGCTCTTTCTGGCGCTGGTGATGATGCCGTTCTACTACATTTCGAAAACTCATTCGGTGCCGGGATATTTGCAACTGCGTTTCGGCGAGCCCTGCCGCGCGGTGTCCGCGATATCGTTTGCATTCATGACCGTGCTCATGAGTGGCGTGAATATGTTCGCCATGGCCAAGGTGATGCAGATCGTGCTCGGCTGGGATATCAACTTCAGCATCTGGGCGTCGTCACTGACGGTTGCGATTTACGTAGCGCTAGGGGGCCTGCGATCGGCCATCTTCAATGAGGTGCTGCAGTTCTTTCTGATCTGGGCTGGCGCATTGCTGATTCCGATTCTCGGGCTATACGAGGCAGGAGGCTGGTCTCACCTCAAAGTGCTGATCGCACAGCGCGCCTCCGATCAGTATGTCCACCTGTGGGCCGGCCTCGGCTCGTTCAGCAATAATCCGATGGGAATCGATTGGGTCGGCATCCTGTTCGGACTGGGCGCGATTATTTCGATGGGATACTGGACCACAGACTTTCTCGTGGTGCAACGCATTCTCGCGGCAAAAGATATCCGCAGCGCGGAGATGGCGCCCATCATCGGCGCCGGCTTCAAGATGATGGTGCCCTTCATCGTGGTCCTCCCGGGCTTGCTCGGGTTGGCGGTGCTGCCGGAAAAACTGCTTCCAGAATCTGTTGCCGCCGTCACTGGAGGGCACAGCTACAACGATGTTTTGCCGCTGATGCTCGCCCGCTATTGCGGACCCGGCCTACTCGGACTCGGAGTAACGGCGCTGATCGCGGGATTCATGTCGGGCATGGCGGGCAATGTAAGCGCATTCACTACTGTCTGGACATACGACATCTACCGGCCGTTTATCAATCGCAAGGGCAGCGATCATCATTATGTGAACATGGGGCGCTGGACCACGATCGTTGGCGTCCTTATTAGTGTGGGCACGGCGTATCTGGTGATGCAGTTCGCGAGCATCATGGATTACGTGCAGGCGTTGTTCAGTTTCTTCATCGCTCCGCTGTTTGGCACGGTCGTGCTCGGCATGCTGTGGAAGCGAGCGACCGGCCCAGGCGGATTTTGGGGATTGCTGTGCGGAACTCTTTCCTCGATCGCAATGTGGACATGGGTGAAAATCGATCCGTCGGCGCTGCGCTATGTGGCGATGTCGGCGCAGGCCAAAGGTTTGGCTCAAGATATGTATCAGGCGCTCTGGTCGTTTATTGTGTGCGTCACCGTCACTGTGGTCGTGAGTCTTGCGACCAAGCCCATCCCCGCCAGCCAATTGACTGGCCTGGTGTACGGGTTGACGGAAGTGCCGTCGGTGGGCGATGTACCTTTATATAAGAAGCCGTTGTTTTGGGCAGCGCTGGTGTTCGCTATTTTCTTGCTGTTGCAGATTGTCTTCTGGTAAGAAAATTTCGGTAAGCGAGGGCAGGCAAGAATGATGTCCATCTGGTTTTTTATCGGCATTTCAATGGCCGTGAATGGCGGGTTGATCCTGGCCGCAGGAATCTACCAGCTCATTGATCCGCCCGTGAATCCGAGCGTCGCACTGTTCTCCTTGCACGCCAACCTGTGGTGGGGTGCGATATTGCTGGTGTTCGGCCTCGCCTACTGTTTCAAATTCGCGCCGAAACGATCTCTGTAGCGCTTCCTCATTCGCTCTCGGAATTCATTTCACAAGCGGAAGTTCCAGCATGCTTGGATGATCGCTATCGTGATAAAGCGTGATATGCGCTGTGCGCGCATCTTTCCCGGACTCTTCGGCCACAACACCCCCGCCGTTGTAGTTTTTCTGCTGGTAAATGCTATTGGGCGAATTCAAAACAAGCCGCAGCCGGCTGCCTTTCGCGATGCGTCGCGAGAAAAATGTGAACCCGCTGAACTCATAACGATTGATCTCTCCCGATTTCGCCAATTTTTCTGTCGTAGCAGAGTCTCGATAGCGTGCCCGCAGAGCATCAGAGGTGAGCTCAATACTCTTGCCATCCGGCATAATCTCGTACAGGGTCACGCCGAAATCAGTGTCGGGTACATCCATCGAGATCCACGCCACCAGCTTTACGAAGCCGCTGATTTCGGTATCCTCCGCAAAGGGCTGGCTGTGATAGACGAGGCCGTTGCCAAATAAATTCAGCGCGTAGCGTTCGTCGGTAATGGAATTCTTGATCTCTTCTTTTTCCAGTTCCGCGGGCCGCACATCGAGCGGATCGTAAATGTATTGATCTGGCTTCATCGCGCCCGATTTGCTTTCAGTCAGGGCGCCCGAGTGAAAAACGTCGTTCGCCTCCCCATTGCTGGAATTTAAATACAGAATCTCTTTTGCATTCGAGATTGTTTCCAAGCTGTCGGCATACTTCCATCGCTCAGCACCGACGACATAATACGCAACCCGCTTCTTCAGAAACTCCGGCGGCTTGCCTCCCTTCATCGTCCAGTCATACCAGTCCACATGCAACTTGTTCATGTCGAGGACGCTGGCGTCGCCAAAAGTCAGGCCGCCTACTTCTTTGTTGGGCGTTCGCGTGCCCGCGTGATCCCAGGGGCCGATGATCAGATAATGCTTGGCCTTGGCCTCTTCGGTTCCGTATTTCATGTGATCGCGGTAATAGCTCATCGCTCCGGGTTGATCGCCATCGTAGTCGCCGGTAATGGTCAATATCGGGATATCGATCTTCTTGTATTGCTCCGGTGTGATATCCAGTTTTTGCCAGTAGGCATCGACTATGGGGTGGGCAACCCATTGCTGGAACACTGTGCTGTCGTTGCCTACGATCTTGTCCAGATCTCGATAAGGCCGATGGTTCAAATATAGTTCGCGGAATTTCTCGATCCAGAATGCCGATTCTCCAAACAAATTCTGCTGCGGCGTCACCCCGCTAGTGAAGGTCAACCATTGCATCTCGTACGACGCCCAGATGTTCTTGAACATAGGAAAATCGACGCCCGCATGGGCCGCGGCGGCGGGTACGATCGTGGCCAGATGCGCAGGAAATTCGCGCAGCGTCAGCCACTGGTCGAACCCTGCGTAGGAACCGCCCCACATCGTGACTTTGCCGTTTGACCACGGCTGCTTCGCCAGCCACTCGACCACATCATGGCCGTCTTGCGGTTCCTGCATGAAAGGATCAAAGTGGCCTTCTGAATTTCCGCGGCCGCGTACGTCGACAATGGCAAACGCGTAACCGTGCTGCGCAAAGTAATAGGCGCGGTTGTGATAGCTGTCGCTGATGTAGGGCGTCAATTCGAAAATCACCGGCAGCGGATCTTTCTGGTCCTTTGGCCGGTACAAGGTCGCATTCAACTTCACGCCGTCGCGCATGGGGACCTTCACGCCCCAGGTAAAATCCACCGCCTTCGAGGGCTCCGGCCTTTTCTGCTCTTCCTGTGCCATTGTCGCTGCGAGCGACAGAA